>CAWCBE010000016.1:0-335829 GCA_963793825.1 uncultured Actinomycetes bacterium | reverse complement strand
CCGGGCCGCGGAACCGGGCTCGGAGCAGCGCCAGCTTCTGGTGACCGCGCTGGCCCAGAACTACTTCCGGGCCTACACCCAGCAGGCGTCCTACGTGGACCTGGACACCGGGCTGGCGGCCATCGCCAGCCACGCGAAGAGCCTGGGCTACGACGCGGTGGTGCTGTTCCTGGACGAATTGGTGCTGTGGCTGGCCTTCTCGGTGCAGGACCGGGAGTTCTTCCGCCGCGAATCGCAGAAGCTGACCAAGCTGGTGGAGACCGGCTCAGGAGCCCGGGCCATCCCGCTGATCTCCTTCGTGGCCCGACAGATGGACCTGCGCCGGTGGTTCGCCGACGCGGGCGCCAGCGGCGCCGAGCAGGAGGCGCTGGACCGGGCGTTCCGGCACCAGGAAGGCCGGTTCGGCACGCTGGTGCTGGGCGACGACAACCTGCCCTACGTGGCGAACCGGCGGCTACTGCGCCGCCGGGCCGACAACCCGCAGGCTGACCAGGTACTCGCGGACGCGTTCGCCCGGCTGGACCGGCGCTCGGACATCTGGGATGTGCTGCTGGACGGGATCAACACCGACGACCGGCACCGTGGCGCGGACGAGAAGGCCTTCCGGCTGACCTACCCGTTCTCCCCCGCCCTGGTCTCCACGCTGCGGTCACTGGCCAGCGTCATGCAGCGGGAACGCACCGCGTTGAAGGTCATGCAGCAGATGCTGGTGGACCGGCGGGACAGCCTCACCGTTGACGACGTGGTCCCGGTCGGCGATGCCTTCGACTACATCGTGAGTGGCCGGGATGCTCTCGACCCGCAGGCCGCCGCACTGTTCCGTTCCGCGACCACGCTGTACCGGGACAAACTGCGGCCGATCCTGCTGACCGCGCACAACCTCAGCGCGGACGAGGCCAGTGATCCGGAGCGGGTGCCGGCCGGGTTCCGCGCTGATGACCGGCTGGCCAAGACGCTGCTGCTGTCCGCGGTAGCGCCGAAGGTGCCCGCGCTGAAGGAACTGACCGCCGCCCGGCTCGCGTCGCTCAACCACGGCTCGATCCGGTCCCCACTGCCGGGCAGCGAGGCAGGCATCGTGCTGGCCAAGGTCCGGGAGTGGAACCGGCGGGTGCCGGAGATCCACGTCAGCGGGGACCCGCGCAACCCGGTGATCCGGGTGCAGCTGTCCGACGTGGACTACGAGACCGTGGTGGAGAACGCCAGGGGCGAGGAAAACGAGGGCCGACGCCGCGAGCTGATCAAGGAACTGGTGCGGGACGCGCTCGGCGTCACCGCCCGGGACCCGGACGTGTTCGGGGTCTACGAGCACCCGGTCGTCTGGCGAGGCTCGCGCCGGTCGGTGGACCTGGTGTTCGGCAACGTACGGGACGCCGGGCTGGCTGACCGAGGACCACTTCCGGGCCCGCCCCGGGACGTGGCGGCTGGTCATCGACTATCCCTTCGACGATCCCGGTCACTCTGCCGCGGAAGATCTCGCCCGGATCGACCGGCTCGTCGAGGGCGGCCTGAAGTCGCGGACGATCGTGTGGCTGCCCTGGTTCCTGTCCGAGGACCGGATGCGCGACGTGCGTCGCCTGGTGATCCTGGACTGGCTGCTCGGCGGCTCCGGGGAGCGGTGGACGGCCAATGCTGATCACCTGTCCGAAGTGGACCGGGCCCAGGCCCGGGCGATCCTGGAGAGCCAGCGGACTGGGCTGCGCGAGGCGCTGCGCCGTGCGGTGCAGGAATGCTACGGCGCCGCCGCACCGTCCCCCGGGACGCTGGTGGAGGACGCCGCCCAGGACCGGATCCTGGTCAGCCTGGACCCGGGCTTCTCCCCGGCCCGGCCGGTGGGCGCCGACCTGGCTGCGGCATTCGGCAATCTGGCCGATCAGGCGTTCCAGGCGACCTTCCCCGGGCACCCGCGGTTCGAGCCGGGCGACGTCGAGGTCACCGTACGGGATCTGGCCGCGGTGTACGGCCACGTCGAGCGGGCGGTGGCGGACCAGGACGGGCGGGTCCGGCTGGAGGGCGACATCCCCGCTGTCCGCCGGGTGGCCAATGCGCTGCATGTCGGCATGGCGGGCGAGACTCATTTCCTGTTCGGTGACGATCGGTTCGTCCCGTGGGGCCCGGAGTTCGAGCGGGCGGCGGCCCGGGAGGGTGTGCAGCCCCAGGACCCGGTGACCGTGGGCCAGGTGCGCGGCTGGCTCGACGCGATGCGCCCTGAACTGGGCCTGCGCGACGAGGTGGCTGACCTCATCGTGCTGGCCTGGGCCGCGCTGCGGCAGCGGGCCTGGTACCAGCACGGTTCGTCCATTCCGGCGCCGAAGCCGGGTACCGCCCGCCCGGACATGCAGTTGCGGCCCGAACCGCTGCCGGCCCCTGCGGACTGGCAGATGGCTACCTCTCGGGCCCAGGTGCTGTTCGGGATCCGGGCCAACCCGTACCTGACCGCCGCGGGCGTCGCTGACTTCACCGAGAACCTCCGTGGGCACCTGGACACAGTGGCTGACCCGGCAGCGGTCCTGGTGGTCCGGGTGGAAAAGGCGTATTCGCACCTGGGGCTGCCGACGACCGCCCTGGCCGGCTGGCGACCGCCCGCGCCGGCGCCGCGCTGGTCGAGTCCTTGCGCCGGGCCAGCAGCCGGGTGCGCCTGGTCGAGTCCCTGGCCCAGGCGGACCTGCCCGCCACGGACACGGCGGTGGCCAACTCGCTCAGCCGGGCCCAGGCCGTGGCCACGGACATCGATTCGTTCCGGTGGGACCGGCTCGCTCCGCTGCGAGCCGCCGAGGGCCAGGGCGACGAGCACGGCCGGACCGCCGCCAGCACGCTGAGGACACTGCGCGAGGCGGTCACGGCGGACGAGTTCGCGACCCGGCTGGGACCGGTCCTCTCCAGAACCGACGACGCGATCTTCGACTGGCTGTCCGCTGGCCAGCCTGTCCTGCCGCTGGAACCTCCCCCGGCCCGGCGCCCGGACGACGTGCCCATCCAGGTACCGCCGCCGCCCCTGCATGGCCGGACCGGCCACGCAACGAGGCGGAAGGGCGGCCCGGCCAGCGAGGTGCTCGAACCGCTGACCGCGTTCCTTGATGCGCACCGCGACGAGCAGGTGGTCGTGGAATGGCGGGTGCAGGAGTGACCGGAACGGCCACCCGGGCCACGCTTCCGGTGCTGCGGGCGCTGCTGGACCAGGCGCGGCACAAGAACTACGCCAGCGGTGTACTCGGGGTGCGGGCCCGCCCGGAGTGGCCAGGAACGCCGACGTTCAACCACGAGAGCGTGCCGGTGCGGGTGGTGCCGTGCGTATCCGCGCTGGCCGTCCGGGAGGCGCTGCTGGGGCGTGAGAGCGGCCAGTGGCTGGTGGTGCTGACTGACCGGGCGGATGATGATCTCGGCGCCGGCGTGCTGAGCCATTTCGTATGGAACCGGTTGCGCACGCCTGATCCGTGGGATGCGGTGCGGCTCCGCTTCGCGGCCACCGGGGTCGAGCCAGCGCTGACGGCCGCGGCGGAGGACCGGGAGATCGCGATCGGGCTGCTGATGGCAGCCCCGCCGGCGGGCTGGCCGCCGGCTCCGGGCGGAGTGCTGACCCGTGACCATGCGTTCGGCGCCGTGGCCGCCGCCCACCTGGGGCTGACCGATCCGGTCATAGACGCGACCAGCGTGCTGACCTGGACAACGGACCCGGCACTGGTCACCCGGGTCGCGGATCTGCGATCGCTAGCCGCGGGTGCCCTCACCGGCGCCGTGCTGGACTGGGCAGCCGAAGGCGCCGGGGCGGCGGGCCAGCCGCTGCTGCCACTGCTGCGCGCCGGGGAAGCACGCGACGCCGTCCCGCTCGGGCTGGTCGCCGAGGTGCTGGCCGACGCCCGGGACGGCACGGTGGCGACTCAGGCCGTGGAGAGGACCGGGCCGGGAACAGCGAACCTGGCGCAGCTGGCCCGTGAGGCACTGATCCGCCTCGAACCCCGGCTGGGCGGCGTTACCCCGCCCAGTGCCACACTGCGATCCTGGGCCCGGGAGGCTGCAGCCGTCGTGGTCGGGCTGCTGCGTGATCCAGCGCAGCACGGCAGTGCTATGGCCCTGCTCAGCCGGGCCGACGAACTGCTCGCCGGGACGCAGGCCATCGGGCTGGCGGACGGTTCGGACCTGCTGCCCGCCGGTCTGACTCGCCGGTTCAACACACTGGCGGGCGTGCTGCGGGCCGCGCTGCCCCGGGCGCCGGCCCACCCGCCTGCCAGCCTAGATTCGCCGCAGATCCCGGCCACCGCGCTGGCTGACATCGAGCAGGCATGGATCGGCGTGGCTGGGCACCAGCTCGCCGACACTGACCCCCGCACACCCGCGTTCCATGCTGCGGTGCGGCTGGCGCGCTGGCTGGCGACGGGCTCCTCTGGTCGCGGGGTGTCCCTCCCGGCGCTGCTCAGCCAGCACTCCGGCAGCGACGCCTGGGTGGACTCGGCCGTGAACGACGCCGCACCAGGGACCAGCGACCCCGATCTCGGATCCGGGCTCGCCGCCGTGCTGGCCGGAGTGCGGGCCCGGCGGGCCGCCCACGACCTGGCCTTCGGCGCGGCCCTGGCCGCGCACACCAGTAGCGACACGGGCGCTGTGACCAGTGGCCACGATGTGGTCCAGAACCTGGAAGACCTGCTACCCAGGGTGGTGCTACCCCTGGCCCGCAGCGCCCCGGTGCTGCTGCTCGTGCTAGACGGGATGAGCGCCGGGGTAGGCACCGAGGTCGTGGCCAGCGTGCTGTCCCGGGCCGGGGACGGCTGGGCCGAGGCGCTGCTGCCGGGGCAGACCCGCCGGGCCGCGGCACTGGCCGTGCTGCCCACGCTCACCGAGGTCAGCCGCGCCTCGCTGCTCTGCGGCGACCTGCGCATCGGTGGCCAGGACGTGGAGCAACGCGGCTACCGGGCCCTTACCCGGGCACATGGCCTGCCGGACGCGGCGCTGTTCCACAAGAAGCCGCTGGATTCCTCCCGGCTCGGCTACGCCGTCGCCGATGACGTGGCCGCCGCCATCGCAGACGTGACCGGCTATCCCCTGGTCACCTGCGTGCTGAACACTATCGACGACGCGCTGGACCGATCCGACCCGGGCGGCACCGCGTGGAGTGCCGACGCGGTGAAGCACCTCATCCCACTGCTGGACCGGGCCCGGAATGCCGGGCGGGTCGTCGTACTGACCGCCGACCACGGGCACATCGTGGAACGCCGCCAGGGCATCCAGCGCTCGTACGCGACGATTTCCAGCGGGCGGTCCCGCGCCGCCATTGAGCCCGCAGCCGACGGCGAGGTGCTGGTCACCGGCCGCCGGGTGCTGCTGCACGATGGCCACGCGGTGCTCGCCGTGGACGAGCACCTGCGGTTCGGACCGCTGAAAGCCGGCTACCACGGCGGCGGTGCCCCGGCCGAGGCCGTGGTCCCGGTGGCCGTCCTGGTACCCGGCGCGGTCCCCGACGATGTGGACCTGACTCTGGCGCCGCCGCAGGAGCCCGCCTGGTGGATCGACCCGGCCGCGCCCGATACTCCGGCCGCGCCAGTCCCGGCCGCGGAACTGGCCCTGCGCTCGGGCCCCGCTGACGGCTCCCGGAAACCCGGGTCAGGCCAGCGGAAACCCGCTCCGGACCAGCCACCCACCCTGTTCGACACTGAGCCGGCAGCAGCTTCCGCCGGCCAGGCGCCACCTGACTCAGCGGCGACGAGGACAGCGCCGGGAACCGCTGGCGCACCGGTTAGCCCAGTTCCGGCCGCAGTGCTCAAGTCCGCTGCCTACACCGCACAGAAGAAGATCGCCGGCCGGGTTTCGGTCAGCGACGACCAGATCCGCGGGCTGCTCGACGCGCTGCTGCGCGCCCCGGGCCAGCGGCTGGTCCCGGCGCTGTCCGCCACCGCCCTGGATGTCTCGCCGGTCCTGCTGCGCGGAGCCGTGCTCCATGTCCAGCGGCTGCTGAACGTGGAGGGCTACCCCGTGCTGCGGGTGGACGCCGACGGCGCGACGGTCATCCTCGATGAGGCCCTGCTGCGGGAACAGTTCGGGATCCGGCCGTGAACGATCACGTCTCCCCCAGGCGGCGCCGTGAGGTCATCGACGCGCTGCGCCGCGGGACCGTCCCTGCCAACGGGCTGGACCTGCTGGCGGTGGGCCTGGAGCGTTTCACCCCGGCGCTGGACGCCGACCTCGACGCGGTGGCCGGCGGCGGCTCGGCGTTCAAGGCCGTGCGCGGCGAGTACGGCGCCGGCAAGACGTTCGTCACCCGTTACCTCGCCGAACGTGCCCTGCGCCGCGGGTTCGCCGTCGCGGAGGTGCAGATCTCCGAGACCGAGACGCCGCTGCACAAGCTGGAGACCGTGTACCGGCGGATCGGTGAGGCGCTGCGGACGGCGGCGTTTCCGCCGAGTGCGCTGCGCCCGGTGCTGGACTCCTGGCTGTTCACCCTGGAATCCGACGCCACCGCCACAGATCCCGGCCTGGCAGAGCGTGGGCAGGTGGCGGTGGACGAGGCGGTGGAGCGGCTCCTGGAGCAGCGACTGGCCGCGGTCTCCGTACGCACCCCGGCGTTCGCCCAGGCACTGCGGGCCTACCGTGCGGCGGTGACGGCGGGCGACAGTGCGGCGGCCGACGCGCTCGCCGCCTGGCTCGGCGGCCAGCCGCATGTCGCGGCGGCGGCAAAGCGCAGCGCCGGGATCAGGGGTGAGCTGGACCACTTCGGCGCGATGGGGTTCCTGCAGGGCCTGCTGGAAGTGCTCCGCGACGCCGGCCATCCCGGCCTGCTGCTCGTGCTCGATGAGGTGGAGACGCTGCAGCGGGTCCGCAGCGATGTCCGGGACAAGGCGCTGAACGCCCTGCGGCAGCTGCTCGACGAGATCGACGCGGGCCGGTACCCGGGGCTGTTCCTGATCATCACCGGCACGCCCGCGTTCTACGACGGCCCGAGTGGAGTGCCACGGCTGGCGCCGCTGGCTCAGCGGCTGGCCACCGACTTCTCCACAGATCCCCGGTTCGACAACCCGCGGGCCGTCCAGCTGCGGCTACCCGGCTTCGACCGGGACGCCCTGCTTACCCTCGGCGCGAAGGTCCGCGACCTGTACGCCGACGGCGCCGCGGAGCCGGATCACCTGCTGAAGACCGTAGACGACGGGTATGTCGGTGAACTGGCCGACGCCGTCACTGGGTCGCTGGGCGGGAAGGTCGGGGTCGCGCCCCGGGTGTTCCTCAAGAAGCTGGTCACTGACGTGCTGGACCGGGCGGACCAGTTCCCCGACTTCGACCCGCGCCGCCACTACGCGCTCACCCTGGCCGCGGGCGAGTTGTCCGAGACGGAACGCAACGCCGCAGCCGGGTCGGTGACACCTGCGTCCCGCGCTGACGACATCGACCTCGATCTGCCGTGACCCGGGCGGAGTGGTGACGAGAAACGGCGGGCGGCGATGAGTTCCGGGCTGGACCGGCTGCATCCGGTGCTGGTGCACCACATCGTCAACAGCCTGGGCTGGCAGTCGCTGCGCCCCTTGCAGGAGGAGTCCGCCGGGCCGGTGCTGGACGGCGCGGATGCGCTGCTACTGGCCCCCACGGCGGGCGGTAAGACCGAGGCCGCTGTGTTCCCGCTGCTGACCGCGATGGAGCAGCATCACTGGTCGGGGCTGTCGGTTCTCTACGTCTGCCCGCTGAAGGCACTGCTGAACAACCTGCTTCCCCGACTGGAGACCTACACCGGCTGGCTGGGCCGCCGGACCGCGATCTGGCACGGCGACATCACCGCCTCGGCACGGCAGCGGATCCTCCGGGATCCGCCCGACGTGCTGCTCACCACGCCCGAGTCGCTGGAAGCCATGCTGATCAGCCTCAAGGTCGAGCATCGCCGGCTGTTCACCGACCTGCGGGCGATCGTGGTCGATGAGGTGCATGCCTTCGCCGGTGACGACCGCGGCTGGCACCTGCTGGCCGTGCTGGAACGGCTGACCAGGGTCACCGACAGGCCTATCCAGCGAATCGGCCTCTCGGCGACCGTGGGGAATCCGGCCGACATGCTGCGGTGGCTGCAGGGGTCAGGCCGGACGGAGCGTTCGGGAATGGTGGTCTCGCCAGAGACGGGGACCGCTACGGGCGGGGTGCCTGCGGGCGGGAGGAGCGGTACGGACGCCCGGGCCGCGGCGGTACCGCCGCCCGGGGACGTCGAGCTGGACTATGTGGGGTCGGTGAGCAACGCCGCCACGGTGATCGCATCGCTGCACCGCGGCGAGAAACGGCTGGTGTTCTGCGACTCCCGACAGCTGGTCGAGGAGATCGGGGCCGCACTGCGGGAACGGGGCGTCACCACGTTCCTGTCCCACGCGTCCCTGCCGCTCGACGAGCGGCACCGCGCGGAACAGGCGTTCGCTGAGGCCCGGGACTGCGTGATCGTGGCGACCTCCACGCTGGAGCTGGGCATCGACGTGGGCGACCTGGACCGGGTCATCCAGGTGAACGCCCCGCCGAGCGTGGCCGCGTTCCTGCAACGCATCGGGCGGACCGGACGGCGGGCCGGGACCAGCCGCAACTGCCTGTTCCTCGCCCTGAACCCGGGTCCGCTGATGTGGGCGGCGGGCCTGCTGCACCTGTGGGGCCAGGGCTTCGTCGAGCCGGTGGTGCCCCCGCCGGAACCACGGCACATCGTGGCCCAGCAGCTTCTCGCGCTGTGCCTGCAGGAACACCGGATCGGCAGCCGCTTGTGGGTGCAGGGGTGGAACGGCCTGGCGCCGTTCGACCGCAGCGCGGAGCCAATCCTTAGGCACCTGGTGTCGGAGGGATTCATCGACCAGGACGGCGAACTGCTGTTCATCGGACCGTCCGCCGAGCAGCGGTTCGGGTACCGGCACTTCATGGGGATGACGGCAGTGTTCACCGCGCCACCCCAGTTCACCGTGCTGTCCGGGCGGCAGGAGATCGGCCGGACCGACCCCATGCTGCTGACCGAGAAGACGGAGGGTCCCCGGCTGCTGCTGCTCGGCGGGCGCAGCTGGCGGGTGACCTGGACCGACTGGAAGCGGCGGCGCTGCTACGTCGAGCCTTCGGAGGGTGGAGGGAAGGCTCGCTGGCTCACGCCGGGGGTGTCTGGGGCGAGCTTCGCGATGGCTCGGGCGGCGCGGGAGGTGCTGCTCGGGGCGGATCCGCCGGTGGCCCTGACGCAGCGGGCCAAGCGGGTGCTGGCTGAGGTCCGCGACGAGCATGTGTCCGCCGTGCACCCGGGTGGCACGGTTATTACCCGCGATGGTGATGACGTGCGCTGGTGGACCTGGGCGGGGTACCGGGCCAACGCCACGCTGGCCGCGACGTTGTCGCATCTGACGGACAGCGTGCAGCGGTTCGACGACGCCAGCATTCGCATGCGGTCAGATCTGAGCCTTGAGATGTGGAAGGCGGGGACCGCCTATGCTGCCGAGCGGCTGTGCCTGCCGAACGTGGATGAGCGGGCGCTGGAAGGGCTGAAGTTCAACGAGGCGCTACCCGAACGCCTGGCGACCGCGACGCTCGCTGCCAGACTGGCAGACCTCGGCTCCGCGGCACGGGTCCTCGCCGAGCCCGCTCGCTTCACCGTCGTCGATGACCTGTGATACCTGCCAAGCGCACCACCCGGCATCAGATTAGTTCCAGGGTTACAGCGGCCGGGCCTGCCGTGCTTTCTCGTATGCCTCGGCGTGATCGGCGAGCAGCGGCCGCAGGGCGTTGTCCAGGTCGGTGAGCCGCTGGCGGATGCCGGTCAGCTCGGCAGCCACGGTCTCCAGGGCGCTGGGGCCTGTCCCGAAACCCGCAGCGCGCAGGCCCTCGGCCAGGTCCGCGTCGGCCTGGCTCCATGCGGTCAGGACCGGCAGCGTCTCCCGGTGCTCGATCGCCAGCTGTGCCCCGTCGCTCTCGCACTTCGCCAGGTCCGCGCGGGCGGCGTCCCAGCGTGCGCGCTGCTCGTCCAGTTCCCGGGCGGCCTGCTCCGCGTCCGCGACACTCGTGTCCGCCTCCGCGCCGATCGCCTCGCGCTGCCGCCCAGTCAGTTCGGCGAACTGGCGGGCCGCCGCCGCAATCTGGGCACCGATCTCCACGGCGTCCGCCGCACCGGCCGCCGCGACCGCCTCTTCCAGGACCCGGACCTGGATACGCAGCCCGGGGATCTCCCCGGCCAGCCGCTGCACCCGTTCGAGCTCACCGACCCGTTCGCGCAGGCGGCTAGCTTCGGCCGTCAGTTCCGCGAGGTTCCGCTCGGTCTCCGCGAGGTCGTCCAGCTTCGCCCGGTAGGCCCGGACGTCCTCCCGCCGGGTCGCGAGTTCGGCCCGGCCATGATCGAGGCGCTTGCTGAGCGCGGGCCCGGGATCGCCCAGCGCGGCGATCCCCGGGACGGTCCGCAGCAGGGCCGTCAGGTCCCCGAGGGCCGCGTCGAGTGGCCGGGCGCATCGGTACGCGGTTGCGTCATCATCGCTGGGCAGGGCGGCCAGGGCGTCGGCGGCGCGGGTGATGGCGCGTCCCAGTTCCGCGAGCGCCGCGTCTGGCTCGCCGCTGCCCGGGATGGCACCGCTGTACCCGCTCATCGCGCCGGCAGGCTGGCGAGCGGGATGACGTGCGCGCGGTCCCCGTGGACCGGCCGGACGACGAGGACGCCGGAGCCGGGCCAGGCCGGCCGCACGCCGACCCGGTGCGGCCCGGGAGCCAGGCCGGGCAGCCGCGCCGTGCAGGGCTGCCCGGCGACAGTCAGGTCCAGCTCATCCCGGTCGATGAGCAACGCGCCGTCCGGCAGGGTGGCGAACGGCGCGGTCCAGGGCAGGGGCACGCTGACCTCCTCGAGGAGACCATCACGGATGGCACGCGCTGGCACGGTCACGGCCGGGCGCTCGGTCCGGGAGGCGAGGCGCGCCTCACCCACGCCGAACATCAGCGCCCCGCGGGCGGCCGCGTCCAGACCGGCCAGGAGGGGCGGGGCGCCCGCCACCTCGGCGACCGCACGGGCGGTGAGCGGAAGCCAGCTGAGCCCACCGGTCAGCACGACGGTTCCGGGCGGCCCGGCCCCCCGCACCGCTTCGATGGCCGCCCGCAGCCGCTGCCGCGCCGGTGCGAAGCTGTCGATCACGTCCCTGGCGCTCAGGTCGGTCTTCCCGGCGGGGCCGCTGATCCGGTAGACGCGGGTGTCCCCCATCTCGTCCGGCGCGTGGGCCGCGTCCTCCAGAACCATGCTGGCCCGGGGTCCCTGCTCGGCGGCCTGCGCGTACCAGCTGCCCGGCAGCCCGGCTGGGAAACGCGCCCGGACCGCCGTGTCAAAGTCGCGCCAGCCACCGCCCTCCGCCGCATGCGTCGCCACGATCTCCATGGTCCCGTCCGACACCACGAACATCCCGGCCCGCACCCCGGAGCCGCCCACGTCGCAGACGAGGTACCGGCCGGAGCCACGTTGCTTCGCGGTCAGCGCGGCCACGGCGGCGAGCTGCCCAGTCCAGGTGACCGGGCCGGCTCCGGCCAGGTCTTCGCATTCGTACCGCAGGTCCTCCAGCTGGCTGGCGCCGGTCACCTCCCCGCTCAGCCACAGCTCAGGCACGGCGAGACACAGCTCGCCGCGCGGACGGGCGGCGGCGAGCGCGGCCCGGATCCCCGCCCGGGGCCCGCCGGCGGGCGCGGTGATGTCGGTCACCCCATCCCCGGCCGCGACCGTGATGGTCAGCACCCCGAGGTCAACGCCCACCGTCATTCGGCACCACCTCTCCGGCCCGGGATTCTCCACTTGCGCTGCCGCTTGCGGACCACCTGGACGAGATCACTCATGTCCTCGCTGGCGTTCGCCAGGAGTTCAAGGCCTTGCTCACTGACCACCGGCGCTGAGTCGCTGGCGTCGTTACCGGCCACAGCCTGCAGCAGGGACAGGTGATAGCGGAGCTCGACGAACGAGCTCTCCAGGACGGCCACCGAGAAGTCGGCCGCGACCGGCTGGCCGAACGTGCCAGCGGCGAACACGCCTGCGAACGCGGTTATCCACGAAGAGGCGTGGTTGCCTCTGGCCGCTGCGGCCCGCAGGTCCCGCCGGAGGTGCTCCAGGACGTCCGCGGCCCGCGCGCCGGAATCGATGACGCCAGATCGTGCCAGCGCTTCGCTGGCCTCCTCGGCCGTCAGCCCGGCGGCCTGGGCCCGGGCGCAGGCCGCCGCGATCTGCCCGGCCGGGGCCCCCCGCGGCAGATGGCGCAGCGCCTGGGCAGCGTCCTGCACGACCGCCTTCAGCCGGGGCCGGGCCCCGTCCGCGGTGAGCCAGCCGGTCATATCCATGACGGCGCCGGCCTGCGCCTTGTCGTCCCGCCACGGGTGACGGCCGAGAGCATCGATCAGCGCCCCGGTCAGCAGGTCGTCGGCCGCCTGGGCCTGTTCAGCCAGGTGGCTGGCCAGCTGCTGCCAGGCCGCTGCCAGGCGCGGGCTGAATTGGGACCGCGGGAACTGGCCGGCGAACAGCATCCTCGGATCGTTGCCTGTGGCCAGCAGCGTGAGATCGAGCCAGGCGGCCTCGTCCGCCGTCGCCGGGGTCAGTTCCCTGGCCATGTGAACCCAGGACCGCCCGTCTACCGCAGCCCCCGACAACCGCTGCCACACGAGCCAGGTCGCCAGCGCGGGAAGCACGAACCGCAGACGCTTGCGGTAGGAGGCGGCACGCAGCAGATACTGGACGGACAGGCGGCCTCCATCCTCCTCCAGAGCCTTCACGGCCAGCAGGTCTACCGACTCGGGAGGATGGCCGAGCACCGCGTTGAAGGCCGGCAGGACCCGGTCCAGGACGGGTTCCAGCCACTCGACGGCCGCGCTCACCCGCTCGGGCCTGGTCCCGGCCGACAGGTGGGTGATCAGCGCCGCCCCGGCCGCCGGCTGACCGCCCACGGCCTGCTGCGTCCGGGGATAAGACGCGGCGTCGCCCAGCGCGAAGTCGGCCAGCAGCGCGCCGACCCGTTCGAAGCCAGTCACCAGGTCAGCGGCGGCCTCGGGAGGCGCTACCAGCCGCGCCAGCAGGTCGTCCGCCAGGTCGTACCGCGCCGCGAGCCGCAGGTAGCCAGTGGCATGATCCTGGGCGGCACCGGACCACAGCAGGCGTAGGCCTCCCGCGGCCAGGCTGTGCAGCAGGCTCTGCGGGTCATCCGCGGCGATCTCGCCGAACCGACGGCTGATCAGCGGCCAGTCCTGCGCGTCCGCGGCGGCGATGAGCTGGCCCAGTGCCGCGCGGCGGCGGTCCGGGGACAGTTGCACGTCCTGATCCCGGTCGAACAGTAGCCGGATATCGGCCTCGGTGGCGCGCCCGGCATCAATGGCGGCGGCTACGACGGCGGCCCGGAAGAACTCGTTCAGGCTGGCCACCGCGTGCTGGGGCTGCTCGAACTTGCGCGGCCCGGTATCCGCGGCCAGGTACCGTATCAGCCGCTCCAGCTCCAGCGGGTCCACGGCCGGGCGGCCCAGCACCCGTCGCAGGTGCTCGAGGTAGGTGCCCGCTGCGCCCGTGCCTGGGACGGAGACAGCGGCCCGCCAGGGCACCCGCGATGCCTCGTCGCGGGCCCGGAGGGCGAACACGATCCGGAACCGCTGACCGGTCGCCGCGGTGTCGGACCAGGTAGCCGCGGTCAGGCTGGCGCGGTAGCCGTAAGGCAGCAGGGCGGCGACCGCGTCGAGGAAACGGACCCTGGTTTCGGTGTCCGGGAACTCCGGGCCGGTGATCGTGACGGGGCCGGACAGCAGCAGCGCGGCCGTGGCCGCGACCGCCACCGGGCCGAACTCGATCACGTCGCGCGCCAGTTCCCCGGGGTCAAGGGGCGGTATCACCAGCGAGACGAGCGCGCCACCCTCACCGGGCAGTGGCGTGGCCCTGACGGCCTGGGCCAGGCGGCGATAGGAGACCGGAGCGCGGGCCACGTCCTCATAGGGCACGCAGAGGTAGGAGGTCCGGCTGACCGGCCGGCCCGTTCCGTCAACGTAATCGGCAGGCACCTGGACGGAGACGCCGAGGTAGGGCTGGTCCGCGACGCCGACCCGGCTGAGCACCACCCAAGGCAGCGAAGCCGGCGTGCCGCTCTCGGCCGGCGGGTTGCCGGCCGCGAAGTGGGCGAGCACGCGGGTGAATTCCGCTGAGCTCAGCGGACCGTCGCTCGACGCGAGCACCGAGTAGTCGTCGCGCGTGCCGGGTTGCTTGCTCCAGATCGCCCACCCGGCGTGCACCGGTACTGGGTTGCCCACGGGTCAGCCCTCCGCCGCGATGCGCTGGCCGAGCCACAGCAGCGGCTCGGCGACGTTGATCGGGTGGATCCGGCCGCGGATGGCGAACCTGCCGCCCTCGATCGGCACCACGTTCTGGTAGTCGTCCTCGACGAACTCGCCGGAACGCCCGACGTGGAAGCCGACCGAGGAAGTGACGAAGTACCGCACCCGTTCCGGGTAGAAATACTGGCCGAGCGCGCCGGCCACGAGCTCGACGTCGCTGGCCGCCGAGCCCGCGAGCAGCTCGCGCATGAACCGCTCGGCCTCGTTGTCGTGGACCCGGGGGAACATCAGCGGGTCGTACTCGCTGTAGGACAGGAACCCGTTGTCCCGGGCGAAGCGGAATACGGCCGGGTTATCGAACTTGGTGATGCACACCGCGACGTAGTGCGGCAGGCGCTGTCCCGGCGGCACCTCCACCCGCTGCGCGATGCGCAGCAGCGTGCCGTGGAAGTACTCGTGAGCATCCCCCAGGTCGCGCTCCCGGAGCGGGTCGATGAGCAGCAGCAGGCCCTGGCAGCTGGCCAGGTAACTGGCCACCTCGGGGATGTCGGCACCCTCGCCCAGGTCCCCCAGGTCGAGGCGGTCCTCGGAGGGGGCCAGCACGGGATGGTTCCTCATCGGACGACCGCCTCGGGGACCGCCGTGGGCACCGCCGCGTAGGCCCGGCCCGGGGCGTCCTGCAGGTCGATGCGGAAGTCGAAGGGCACGGTCGGCGGTCCCGGCCTGAGCCACCGTCCCCGGGCCTGGTTCCGCACCGACATGTGCAGGACCCAGCTCAGCGACTGCTGGGCGAGCGTGGACGGCGGGAAGCGGCGCTGCGCGTTGAGCGTGTGCGTGTTCCGGACCAGGAAGTCGGTGGACTCGTCGTCCACGCCCCGGACGCGCAGTTCCGTGGCCGAGCGGGTGGCTGCGATGAACAGCGCGGACAGGAACGTGGACTTGCCGCTCGCGGTCGCTCCCCACAGGCCGACGCGGCGCCGTCCCGGTTCGGGGGCGGCGGGCGCGTCCGACGGCGTGGTCATCGGGTAGCTCCTTCCGGTTCGCGTTCGGGTTCATCGGTCAGCGGGAGCGGGATGCACTGGTCCTGGGCGGCGAGCAGGCCGAGATCCTCGGCCACCCGCCGCGCGGACACGCTGGGGAGATCGCGCTGCCCGGCCGGGCCGAGCTGACCCCACTGGGCCTGCATGGACCCGCCGGGCAAGGCGTCGGCCACCACCGCGCAGCGCACTCCCGCCCGGCCGATGAGCTGGTTCATCAGGTGTTCCCAGACCAGCCGGTGCGGGCAGGGCAGCCTCTCGTCGCCGCGCTGCGGGTAGGGATGCGGAAGCCGGCCGGCCACCGTGAGCAGCCGCGGGACCCGCCGGAGCCGCGTGCTGCCGCCCGAGCAGGCGCAACGCCTCGTCCAGCAGGTCCTCGACGGGCGCGCAGAGCGGGTAGCTGATCTCGGCGCCCGTCGCCCGGCCGAGCCACGCGAGCGCCTCCGTCGCGGGGCCGAGTTCCGACGCGCTGATTACCCGGTCGTACTCCGCGCCGCGGCGGCTCACGAACACATGATCGGTGCAGGTCACGACGCCGACCCGGAGCCGCTGCGGGCCGGGCAGCTCCGCCCCGAGCAGCTCCACCAGGTCACGGACGAGGCCGACGCGCCGCCGGACCGTTTCCCGACGGCCGGCCAGGTCGATCGCGCAGACCAGGTCGACCGGGGCCGCTGCGCAGTGCTCACCCGGCGGGGTATCCGGCCGCGTACCTGCGCCCAGGTGCCCCGGTACGGGGCGGCGCCGGGCGGCTCGACGATCCGCACCCGGCCGGGCCCGTCGAGGACGGCGCGCAGCCGAGCCGTGAGGCCGGGCGGCGCCGGCACGGAATACAGCGCGAGCGGACCGGCCGCCGCGCCCTCGGCAACGCGCGTGCGACCGGTGTCCGTGAAGATCGCCAGTGTCATGTCCGCCCCGTCCCCGGGCATCCGGCGCAGGGTCAGCGTGGCCTCGGTGCCCGGCCCGGCGCCGACCGCGAAAAGCGGGCGGGACCGCAGGGTGACCGCACCGGTCCGGCTGTCGACTGCGGCGGTCATCAGCCGGTACGGGTGCCGTAGCGGCGCCTTCGCGGCCAGGACGTCGAGTTCGGCAGCCGCGGGGCGGCTGCTCTCGCCGGACAGTCGCAGCAGACGGGCGCGCGGCCGGGCGGCGAGCGCCGTCGCGGCGGCCTCCAGCACCCGCCAGCCGGCTGGTCGGCAGATCACCAGCAGCCCCCCGTCGCTGGGCGCCGGGATCCGGTCGCGCAGCAGGCCGCCGATGCGGTCGTCGCTGAGCCCGTCGATCCCGCCCGCCAGCTGGGCCTGCCGGGCTGGGCCGGCGGCCGCCAGCATCGGCAGCAGGCTGGCCCATGCCACGCCGCCGGCCTCGCGTACCTGGGGTGATCCGGCATCGTCCAGGCGGACGGTCGTCACCGTGACCTCACCGGCGCCGAGATCGATGACCGAGGAGGTAGTACCTGGGCGCAGGCCGTCGAGGACGTCACCGAGGGCCACGGCGAGAGCCCGCCCGTCCCGTTCGGCCTGGGCCTGGCGTGCGGCCTGGAGCCTGGTGTCGAACTCCCGCCTCATGGCGGCGGTGACCGGCCCGGCCCGCAGCGGCTGGTACAGCAGCCACCCGCAGTTGCCGCAGGTCGCGGCCTGCGCGGCGGGGCCGGCCGCGCGGCCGCATACTGGGCAGCGCGGTTCACCGGACATCGGGCACGTCTTCCGCGGTGAAGATGTCCAGCTCCGGGCGGCCGGCCTCGAGATCCAGGGTGCGCTCGGCCAGCGAGCGCCGCATCAGGCCGAGCAGCCCGCGCGCGGTCCGGCCGTTGCCGAACTCCGCACCTTCGCGGGCGCGGCACGCCTCGAACCAGGCTTGTGGCCCTGGCTCGTGGCGCCGGGGTCCAGCGTGAAGCCCTCCTTGGCGGCCATGCCGGCCAGGATCGTGACGAGTTCGCCGCCCGTGTAATCGGGGAATTCCACGTGCTCGGTGAAGCGGGAGGCCAGGCCGGGGTTAGCCCGCAGGAACCGGGCCATGATCGTCGGGGTAGCCGGCCGCGATGACGCACAGCCGGCCGCGCCGGTTCTCCATCTCCGGGACGAGCGTGTCGATGGCCTCGGCCCCGAAGTCGTTGCCGCTCTCGGACCGGGACAGGCTGTAGGCCTCGTCGATGAACAGCACGCCGTCCATGGCCTCCTCGATCCGCTCCATGGTCTTCAGCGCGGTCTGGCCGACGTAGCCGCCGACCAGCTTGGCCCGGCTGACCTCGATCACATGTCCGCGGGTGAGGAGCCCGAGCGACTTGAATATCTCGCCGACCAGCCGGGCCACCGTCGTCTTGCCGGTGCCAGGCGGGCCGAGGAACAGCATGTGCGGGGCGACCGTTTCCGAGCTCGGGCGGCCGCGGCGCTGGGCCAGCCGTATCTGGCTCACCATTGCCCTGATCTGGTCCTTGACCGGCTGCAGCCCGGTCATCGCATCCAGGTCACGGAAGAGGTCGGCGGTTCCGGCCAGCTTCGGCTCGAGGTAGACACGCAGCCGCTCAGGCAGGTCGGCGACGTCAGCCGGCTGTTCGACCTGGCCCTTGACCCGCAGCGCCCACTGGGCGCTGATCTCGTCAGCCAGCGTGCGCATCGCCCGGGCGTTGCCGAAGCCCGGGCCGCGGGTGCGGTACATCCCGTCGACCACGGTGCTCGAGCTGCGCCGTGAGCTCGTCGGTGCAGCGTACGCCCAGCCGCCTGAGACGGCCCTGCAGGATGTCACGCAGCAGCCCGGGCGGGTAGTCCTCGAAGTCGATAACGTTCGGCTCGGGAAACCGGCTGCGCAGTCCCTCGTTGGCGTCGAGGAAGGCCTTCATCCGGTCCGGATAGCCGGCCACGATCACCACGAGCCGGGCCCGGTCGTTTTCCATCCGAGCCAGCAGAGCGCTGATCGCCTCGCCGCCGAATCCGTCCTGCTGCTCGCTGACCTGATACGCCTCGTCGATGAACAGCACCCCGTCCAGCGCGCGGTCGATGGCCGCGTTGGTCTTCGGACCGGTCTGCCCGACGTACTCGCTGATCAGGTCGCTCGCGCTGACCTCCACGACGTGCCCGCGGCTCAGCACCCCCAGGTCCCGGTACAGCTCGCCGACCAGCCGGGCCACCGTCGTCTTCCCGGTCCCCGGATTGCCGGTGAAGACCAGGTGATTGGACCCAGGCTCGACATCGTCGTCGGCCAGCCCCCGGCGGCGCAGTTCCTCGTCGGCGATGACCTTCCAGCGCAGCTCTTCCAGCCGCGCCTTGACCCCGTCCAGCCCGGCCAGGTCCGTGAGCTGATCGCGGGCGCTCCGCGAGCTCGTGCCGGACCGGGTGATCCGGCCCCGTTCGTGCGCAGCCCGGCGAGGGCGAGCGGCTGGCGCCCATCCGCCAAGATCGCGCAGCCATCGCTGCCACTGCCGGGCCAGATGCTGCTCGGCGGCCATAGCCCGGGCCAGGGAGGCCAGTCCGCGGCCAGTCGGCTACCTGCAGCCAGCAGCTGATCCGGATCACATGCACCAGCCGGGTCAGCTCGGCCTCGTCGGGGAAGCCGATCATTCCAGGCCGGCCACCGGAAGGCCGGTTGAGCAGGCGCCGCGCCGCGGCGGTGAGCGCCGGGATCTCACCCAGCCGCTCGATCGCCGCGTGCACGTCGTCGAGCGTGCCGCCGCGGAACAGCAGCACGCACGAGTGCTCGGCATTCCGCCGGTAGGCGACGACACTATTCGCGAAGAACTGGGCCAGCCCGCGGTTGACCTCGAAGTGCCGGATCGTCTCTTCCGCGTGCGTGAAAACCAGGGCGGTGCGCGGTGCTCCGCGCCGCATGAGCAGGTCGAGATTCTGCAGGACGAAGGCGTCGGTCATCCGTCCCCCGGGTGCCGCCAGGGGAGCCGCCCGGCGAGGGCTGAGCCGGGGCGCCCGGCTGGGCGTCCGTGGGTCGCTGGATGACGACCCGATCACCGAACGGGCCAGCGAACCCGTCGCGCATCCGGCGCCGGCCTCCGGGAGCCGCAGCCAGCCCGGTGCCCCGGGGCGCCTGCGCGGTGCCTCCGCCGGGCCGCAGTGCGCCCCGCGACTCCTCGTCACGGAAGTAGAACTTCTTGTCCAGCGAGAAGAAGGCGATCCGCTGGAAACCCGCCCCGTGCAGCACCTCCCACAGGCATTCCTCGATCTCGCAGACCCGGTAGGCCGCATCAACGAACGCGTCGTCGGTGCCCGGCCCGTAGACGAAGATCAGCGGATCCCCGTTGGCCGCTGCGGTCTCGATCCCGGCGAGCCGGTCGATCCCGGGCTCGGCACCGGCGGCCAGGCCGGAGGACAGGGTGGTTGACATGCCGCTTCGCTCAAGCCCGCCCTGGGCCAGTGGTCGCCGGAGCGGTGCGCGCCGGGGTGGTAGCCGACGGCAGCCCCTGCCGCAGTTGCGCGAAGTCCTTCAGCGCCGGGTCCGGCTCGTCCGCCTCGGCGGCCGGCGTCCCGGCCAGGCCCTGCTCCCGCAGCGAGTCAGCGATCGCGTGCACCCGGGCGACGCGCGCCGACTCGTCCGGCTGGCCGGTTTCGTAGGACATGACCCGGACCACGCACGACTTGCCGTCCTCGGCGGGTGCCACCTCTACGACGATCTCGCTGTCGTCGGCGTGCCGCAGCTTGCTGTAGAAGGCCGCCCGCTGATCGTCGCCGGCGAAGGCGTTGCCGTCCCAGTGGTAGCCCGCGACGGACTCCAGCACGTCCACCACGGTCTCGGCCATGTTTACCCGGACCTGTGAAGCCCACTGCCTGGTCCGCGCCGTGGCGACAACCTCGGAGAGCCGGCCGTTGAGCTCCACCACCGACCGCTCGGAGATGTCACGGAGCTCGGCGAGACCCGGCGGGTCAGCCTTGGCGTTGAGCCGCGCCGCGAGCTCGTCCGCTTGCGCCTTGATGGCGGAGAGCTCCCCGTCCGACCAGTGATCCACGTCCAGCTCAGCGGACGCACCGGATTCCTCGTCGGTAACCGTGATCATTGAGTTGTAGCTGATCTGCTCGGCGAGCGCCGTGACCGCTTCGACCGACGTGAGATGGGCGGCCCGCCATTCAGCGTCCCGCAGCTCGACCTCGGCCCGCAGTTCGCGGAGGCGGAGGTACAGCTCCTGCGCGTGCCCCAGCGCTGTCTCGCCGGTCCCGGCGGCGACGTTTCCCTCGGCGATCGCCAGCCGGTCGGTGAGCCGGGCCAGCTGGCCCGGGGCGAAGCGCTCGTGGGGCAGGGTGGAGTCGATCGCGTCGTGCAGCACCCGCGCATCGCCCACCGCGGTCCGCGCCGCGGCGAGCACGCTGGCCCGGGCTTCTCGATCACTCTTCACCTGCTCGCGGAGCGCGTCGGTCTCCTGGCGCAGCACGTCGGTCTCGCGGCGGCGTTCTGCCCGCTCAGCGGTGACGGCGGCGTCGAACCGCTGCTCCTGCTGGTCGAGCAGCTGCCGGGTGTCGGCCCGCAGCTGGCGGTTGGCCTCGCGTGCCTCGTTCATCATCGTCGCGGCGGCGGCGTTGATCCGCCGGGTGGTGGAAGCCTCGATCCGGGCGGCCTGATCGCTGAGGCTGGTCAGTTTCCTGGTGAGCTCGTCCTGGCGGGCCTGCATCGCCTTCCGGTCCCGCGCGGCCTGCTCCTCCTGGGCCCGCTGCACGGCTTCGACCATCCGGGGCAGCTCCCGCTCCACATCCCGCAGCCGGCTGGCCTTGCGCATGGCTTCCTGCCACGCGCCCTCATCCACCGTGATCCGCTTCTTCCCGCTCACTGCACCGTGTCCCCTCTGCCAGCAGCTCAATGCGCGACTACTCCTGATGACTCGCACCGGCCGCAGCCGGGACGCGATCGAATGCCTCCGCCACACCGCGGTCCGGCACGCCGACGAGCAGCGCCGTGCGGCCGCGGAGCCTGATCTCCGTGCGTCGCGGGCCGCCGGCCAGCTCCGCGGCTGCATGGGCGAGTCGGCCGGTCAGCAGGTGGACCTGCTGGTTGGAGCTGCCCCGCAGGCCGAGGCCGTCGTTGCGGCCGGCCACATACCGGCCGTCGATGAGCACGTCGGTCTGCGCCAGCAGCTCGGCGACGCCCGGCCCCGGCGGCCGGTCCCTGAGCTCGGCGAGGCGGTAGCCGGTGAAGCAGATCAGCGTCAGGTCCCGCTGCCGCCTGGCCATCGTGATCACCGCGGCGAGACCCGCGGCCTGCGCCATCGGCTCACCGCCGGAAAAGGTGAGCCCGGTGACACCGGGATGGGCCAGCAACTCGGCAGCGAGGTCGGCGGGGGCCGTCTCGCGTGCGGGCCGCCGCGGGATCCAGTCCGGGGCGATGCAGCCCCGGCAGCGGAACGGGCAGCCCTGGACCCAGGCAACCGACCGCAGGCCGGGACCGAGCGCTCGGGTGCCCACACAGGTCTCCGCCACCTGCAGGTTTGCCGGTAATAGGTGAACGTCATGTAGCCGTGGCAACCGGAATTCCCCGCCCCCCGTTATGCCCGCTAAGCACTAATTGTCCGAAAAGAATGATCACGATACAGGCATGTTGTTAGCTGCTACGTATCTTGGAGCATCGCGCTCAGGTTCGGCTACCCTATCGGGAAATACGGCGATACCCGATAGCCCGTTCTGCTATCGCGTCGCCGGTCAGGGGCGGGAGTTTGTCATGTCATTGCCATTTTCGATCTTGGTGTGCCCATGTTAGGACCGGTCTCCGCGGCCAGCCGGCCGGAGGCAGCCGGCCCGGCCGGTCGGTCGCGGGGCGCAGGAGGGCTGTCGGTGGGGGATTCCCTTGTCTGGCTGTCCGGCGCGAGCAGGCCGGTTCTCGTTCAGTGCCCTACCGAGCGGCCTAAGTTCATCGGCCTCGGCGCGGCGATCCTCGTCACCGCCGGAATGGCCGCCGTATCACTGTCGTTTGCGCTGGTGACGGCCCTGAAGGCACCAGTATGGCTGGCCGTGATCTTCGCGCTGATGTGGGGCGTGGCGATCATGAGCCTGGACCGGCTCTTCGTCGTGTCCATGCACCGGCAGCGGAACCGGGCCTGGTACCTGGTTATGGCCGCTCCCCGGTTCCTAATGGCGGTGCTGCTGGGCTTCGTGATCTCGACGCCGTTCGTGCTGCAGATCTTCCACCCGGAGATCAATCACCAGATCAAGCTCATGCAGGCGGCGGAGCGGAGCGCCTACTTCCGGAACCTGCCGCACAACCCCGTCTACCTCAGGGTCCAGCAGGACAAGACCACGGTCAGCAAGCTGGCCGACGAGGCCGCCACCGGTGGCGCGGCGATCAACCCGTCCACCGACCCGACGATCCAGGGCTGGCAGCAGCAGCTCAAGACGGCGCAGCAGCACGAGCAGACCTGGTTCGCGAACCTCCAGTGCCAGCTGTACGGGACCGCGCTGCCCGGCGGCCGCCGGTGCATCCAGGGCAATGGCCCGCTCGCCAAGGATGACCAGCAGCAGTACCAGTACTGGGAGGGCCAGGTGAGCACGCTCCAGCAGGAGATCCAGCAGCGCACCGGCACATTGCGGGGCCAGAGCACAGCCCAGCAGCACGCTACCCAGGGACAGGCTAAGGCCCAGCTCCAGGCGGCCAGGCAGACACTGAGCAGTGCGGAGCAGCAGCTGACCTTGCAGACGAGCGACGTCACCACGGGCATCAAGCAGGACAGCGGGCTGCTCACCCAGCTCAAGGCGCTGGGCAACGCCACCGCCGGGGACTCCACCCTGGGCTGGGCACGCTTCCTGCTGTTCCTGGTGTTCCTCTGCATCGACATCATGCCGGTCTTCATCAAGCTGCTGATGAACCTGGCCCCGGAGAGCACGTACGACTCGCTCCTTGCGGCAGAGGAACGCCGTCAGCAGATGTCCGCGGAGCACACGCGGGCCGTCCGCCTGACCGCCGAGCGCAAGGCGGCGCAGGCCGAGATCTCCGGAGCACGCGACCGCGTCGCGGCGCTGTCCGCCGAACTGCCCGGGATGCGCGACGACATCATGGCCGCACGCCTGCGGGTCGAGCGGGAGTGGCTGCAGCGCTGGGAGGCGGACCAGATGCGCCGGGTCGCGAACGGGCAGGGGATCACGCCCGCAGACACCGGGGTCGGCCCCATGCCGTCCCCCGACAGCTGGCAGCGGTACGCCACGCCCGGCTTCCGTCCGTGGCCGCCGCGGCGGGACGGGCCGCCCCGGGACGGGCGGCGTCGCGCCGATGGGACCAGCCGGCAACCTCCGGGCCCGCGGCGCGCGCCCGGGGGCCAACCGCGCAGCCGCGCCGCCGAGGAGCCGCTCTGGGGGTGGCTCGGCTCGCTGCGGCTGCCGCGCCCGAGCCTGGCCAGGCTCATCCGGCGCATCCGCCGTCAACCGGCCCCCCAGAACGGGCCAGTGTTCCGGCCCTGGCCGGCGCCGGGCCCGGTGCCCGGGCCGGGGCTGCTGTCCGATGCGCCGCCCGCCGACGGTGCGCCATTCGGCGATCAGGTCAACGGCTCATTCAACCAGGACACCATGCCGCCGGGCTGAATGGCCGTACACCATCGGGCCGGACCGGGACATAGGGATTTAGCCGGACGGGAGGCCCGTTAGTGAATTGTCGCTTTTAGCCCTTTCAAGAGAAATGAGGGGTTTACTGGTGAGCGCTTCCAGCGAGCCTGCCCGGTCGCGGAACGTGGCCGGGCAGGAGGATGTGGTCGGGCGCCTCCGTGAATTGCACGAGGCCGCCGACGACGCGGACCAGCCGCGGGCGGCGCTGCTCCTGGGCCTGGCGATCGCGGACCTCATAGCCCTGCTGCGGGACGGTGATCGTCGGCGTGGCGATCTGGCCGCCGAGGGCTGGGCGCGGCTGGCCGGGTCGGCCGATGCCTCGCCCGCCACTGCGGCCGCCCGCGAACTGCTGGGCCGGTACGCGTCCACCGGCGGGGGACCCACTTCGGAGCCGGAAGCCTTCCCCCTGGGCGGCGGGGACCTGAACTGGGACCTGGACTGGACGGCGCTGCGGGGCCCGGCGGAAGCGGCCAGGAACCTGAAAGCCACGCTGCCCTTCCTGTCGTCGATGCTTCCGCCGCAGGCCCCGCTGGGGCAGGCGCTCAAGAGCATCGCGGAGGTGATGGACGCCTTCGACCGGGGGCAGTGGTCGCCGGAGCGCGATAGGGCGCTGCAGGCGGCGATCCAGCAAGTGGAAATGGCCGGAGTTGGCGCTGGACTGGGCCTGATGCTGCGCACGGTCGCGATGATGATCAGGATTCAGCGGTGCCAGCAGGTCTGGGGGCGGGGAATCGAGCCGGACTGGCCGTCGCTGGCCGAACTCGACGCCGTCATCGACGGCCTGGAATCAGCCGACGACCTGGCCATCGATCTCGGCGCGCCGTTCCAGGCCGTCGGCGGCCTGGAACATCTGTACATCGCGGGCGTGATCCTGATGCGCCTGCTGGTCAGCGTCCGCCGCCGGGACGTACGCCGGGACACAGCCTGGCGTGACGCCACCAGGCGGCTACTCGACCAGGCCAGTGACCATCTGCGCCAGGTGCCGCCCGCGTACGCCGACCAGGTTCAGGTGATGCGCGGCAAGCTCGCCGCGATATCCGCGGCGCTCGGCGGGACAGCTGTGCCGCCCGGCGCCACGCCCGCCCCACCCGCCGCCCCGTCCGGTGCCACTGCCAGCCCGGCCCCGCCCGCACCCGCCAGCCGCCCGCCGGCCGCCACGACCGGGGTGGCCCCGGCCGCCCCCGCGCCCGTCCCGCCCGCCTCCACGCCCGCCCCGCCCGCCTCTGGGCCAGCCGGGACCGTGCTGATCGAGGCCGCCGCAGCTGGTCAGGCGGGCTGGTTCTACCCGGCCATCGGCCAGTTTTCCCAGCAGCTTTTGGACGGACTTCGGATCCTCGCCGATCAGGCCGGGGGCCCGGTGTCGAATGCCCTGGTCGGCATGTCCCTCGCCATGGATGCGGTCAACTCCAGACGCTGGACCCCGGAATACAGCGACCGGCTGGCCGAACTGGCGCTCGAGGCCGACCGGCTGACCGGCCAGGACACATCTGCGGCTGACCGGGCGATGGTGACAACCATGCTGGTGGCCGTGAACGCCGTGCGGACCCAGCAGCGGTCCGCGAGCCCGCGGCCGGAGGAGCACCCATCCGCCGAGGAGTACGCCGCGTTGATCGCGGAGACCGAATCGGCCCTGGACCTGCTAGCGCGGTCCGCCCCGGAACTGCCGGTTTCCACGGCGACGGGACTGTCCGCCCCGCTGCACGCGCAGGCCGCCATGTTGCTCGTCAACCTTTCCCGGCTCAGCACCGAGGACCGGGCCAGCCTGCTGGCCCGCGCCCGCAGCCATTTCGGGCAGCTGCCAGCCGGGATGCTCGACCAGATGCCGGTGTTGCGGGACCTGTCCGTGCTAGAGCAGCTGATCGAGGGGGTACTCCCACCCGACGACGAGGCCGTCCAGTCGATGATCGACCGGAACCCAGGCCGGTGGGACCGCAGCGGTGGGGACATGCGGCGGGCCATGCTTGCCGTGGATCAGGCCCGGCGGAGCCAGGCTCCCGAGGACATCGGCTCCGCCCTGAGGGATCTGCAGGCGGTGTGGATCGGGCTGGATGCGGGCAGCCCGATGCGCGCCCAGTTGCTCATCGCGATGGCCACCATGCAGAACCTGCTGGCCGCCCAGGCCGGCGACCAGCTGAGCGCCACCGATGCCGCCGGCAGCGCCATCGAAGCGGTTGGCGTGGCCACGACGCCCAGCGAGGTGCAGGCGGCCGCGCAGCTCCTGGTCATCACGTTCTCCCTGATGCTGGCCCGGGGGCAGCGGGAAGGCCCGTTCCAGGAGGCGGACGACGCGCTGCGCACGGCGCTGGCTGGCGCCGGACCGGACGACTGGATTCTGCGGCTGACCCTGCTGACCGCCCTCGGCGCCTCGGCCACCCTCGGCGCGGCCGTCACGGGGGACGAGGCCCGGCGCGTTGCCGCCCGGCAGGCCTTCGCGGATGCCGAGCGGCTGCTGCCCGCGCCTGCCCTGACAGTCCAGTGGTACGCCGCGGCCAGGATCTTGTGCACCTGGGCTGCCGCGCAGGGGCTCTATGGGAACGACCCGGATGCGGTGGGGCTCGCGCTCCGGCTGATCGGCATGCTGGAGACCGTCCTGACCGACCACCCCGCTGTGGCCCAGCAGGCAGCCGGAGCGCCGCCCGGGCAGGAAGACGCCGCCGGCGGTGGTGAGCTGGACGGCCTCCGGGAGGTCCGCCAGCAGCTGCTGGCGGTGGGGAACTCACCCGAGGCCGGTTCCCCGTCAGACCGGGCCACATCGGCCGGGTCCCAGGCCGGTCCGGGCGAGGCGTTCACCGCCGAAGAAGCGCGCGAGATCGCCAGCCGCAGCGTGGATCGGGCGGTGACGGCGCTCGGCCTGGGCGGGCCTGGTGTCCCGTTGCGGCGGCCGCTCGCGGCGGGCGGCCAGCCGGACCCCGGTCTGCTACGTTCGCTCGCCCGCGACTTGCACCAGGGGCTGGCCGGCGCGGTCAGCGACTCCCGGCTGCGGCAGCAGGTGGACCGGCTGCTCGGGCTCTCCCACGCCGAGCTGTACTGGGCCGATCCAGCCGCGTGTACCGACCACACGCTGCGGGAAGCAATCGTGCACCTGAACCGCGCGCTGACCGGCCGGGAGCACGAGTTGCCGACGGTCGAGTGGGCCGACACCCTCGACGTGCTGGCGCGCTGCCAGCGCGAGGCCGCCCAGCGGGATGACGGCGGCGCCCAGCCGCCCGTCACCGCGGAGCGCACCGTCCGGGCCGCGCTGTGGGAACTGGCCCGCTTCGTGATGGTCGCCGACGACAACGGCCAGGCGCTCGAGGTGGCCGCCCGGGCCAACGAGATCGTGGTCCAGGCCATCGGCTGGGCCCTGGCGGACGGCCGGCCCCGGGCCGCCGTTGACCTGGCCGAGGCCGGCCGCGGGCTGATCCTGGCGTCGGTGACGCTGTCCGGCCGGGTGGAACAGTTCCTGCGGAGCGCCGGCCGGACCGACGCCGCCGACGCCTGGCGCACCGGCGGCCGGGCCGGACGCGCCACCGCCCTGGGCGCGCTGTGGGAGACCACCGCTGGAAACTCCCTGCTGTCCACGCCCACCAGTGACGAGGTTTCCCTGGCCCTGGCCCGGACGAGGTTCGACGCCGTGGTCTACCTGGTGCCCCCGGCCGGGCCGGACTCCGCCGTCGGGGAGCCCGCGGACCCGGACCCCACCGGGCCGGCCGGAGAGCTGGCCGGGCACGCGCTGGTGGTCCGCCCGGTGCTTGGCGAGGTCGAGGTGATCCCGCTGCCGGGGCTGGCCGGGGCCGGCCACAGGACTCCACTCGACGCGTACCTGACCGCCCTGAACGCCGCGATGGACGGGTACGATCCGGCGGCGGGGAACCCGGACGGATTCCGCGCCGGGCCATTGGGGCGCGCCTGGGCGGACGCGCTGGACAACCTCGGCCGCTGGGCGTACCCGCACATCATGGCTCCCCTGGTGGACCACGTGCGGGGCTGGTCACTCGATCACCTGCCGCACCTGGCGCTGATCCCGCTCGGCGATCTGGCCGCGATCCCCTACGCGGCGGCGTGGACGGACGAGGGCTCGCCGGGCCGCGGGCGGCATTACGCGCTCGATGATGTGGTGCTCTCCTATGCGGCCTCAGCACGGCTGCTGGCCGAGGTCGCGCGGCGCCCGCAGCAACCGCTGTCGGAACGCGTCGTGCTGGTGTGCGAGCCCGGCGGGGAGCTCCCGATGTCCCGCCGGGCCACCCGGCTGCTGGCCAGCCGGCAGTATCCCGGCGCCGAGGTCTACGGGCTCAAGTCTGACCGCAACGGGCCGGCGACGGCCGTCGCCATGCTGGGCGCACTCCCGGCGCGTGACCGGCCGGGGGCCTCACTGCTGCAGCTGTCCCTGCACGGCACGACCGATCCGAGCCCGCAACTGCAGGCGAGCGATGGCTGGCTCCCGCTGGCCCGCATCCTGGACCAGGCCCGGGACCGCGCCCCCGATGCACCCGGAGGCCTGGTCATCACCAACGCGTGCCTGACGGACAGCACCCGGACCCACTACGACGAGTCGCTGACGCTGGCCACCGCGTTCCTGGCGGCGGGTGCCACCGCCGTCATCGGCACACGCTGGCCGGTCGACGACGACACCGTCACCGCCCTGTCCCTTCGGCTGCACCTTCACCTGCAGATGGGCTACCAGCCCGCCCAGGCACTCCGCCGGGCGCAGCTCGACCTGCTCCGGCCGACGCCCAGCATGCGGGCCACGCTGGGGCCGCACCTGGGCGCGGTCGCCGACGCCCGGCTCAGCCATCCCGCGACGTGGGCGGGCCATGTCCACCACGGAATCCACCAGGAGCACCAGCCCGGACGGGCGAAGGAGGCCGGAAAGCATGAGTGAATCCCGGGTCCCGGGCGGTGAGCGGGACGATCCGCTGCTGCGGGCGGTGGCCGAGCACTGGGACGAGATCCAGCAGCTCGCCGATGAGCAGCAGCGCGAACGGCTGCGCGGCCTGGTTGACGGCACCGCGCAACCAGATCCGGCCGAGGCGCGCGCGGCCCTCGCCGACGAGTTGCTGGATCTCCTCCCGCCTGACCATCCCGTGATCCAGGTGCTGCGGTCCCGCGTCCTGTTCCGCCGCGGGACAGCGACCGGCACTTTCAGCAGCGACGGCCTTGGCCCCGGCCTGCCGGCCGGTGTTCTCGGCTGGCGGACCGTGGCCGCCAGGCCCTCCGGGACCAGGACCGGGGACGCTACCATTCCCGTCACGATCTACCTGGCCGACGAGAACATCCACGCCGAGGTGGAGAAGGCCGTCGAGATCCTCCTCGCGACCGCCGGGCTGCAGATACAGGACCGGGAGGACCCGGTCCTCGGATCATGGTTCCGGCGGATGGTCGCCGGAGCGCAGCAGGGCCTGAGGTCCCCGGCAGGCCGTGAAGCCACTCTGATCGCGGAGCATGCCCTCGATTCCCGGCTGATCCTCGCTCAGGACGCCGACGTGACGGCCCGGCTGATGCAGAACCTGCCGCCGCTGCTGGGCGCGCTACAGCCGACGAAAGACGCGATGCTCCGGGTCGGTGCCCTGCTGATCGTGAAGGTGGACTGGACCGTCAACGTGTTCCAGCTGACCGCGGCGCAGCAGGCCCGGCTCGACCATCATCCGCAGCTCGCCACGTCCCCGCGCGAGATCGCGGACGTTCTCAACCTGATACCGGAGGAAGACGTGGTGGGGAGAAGCTACCCGGTCGAGGACGGGCAGGCCAGGAAGATCGATCCGCCGCGGGCGGCCGGCCAATCACGCCTGCGAGGGCCGGGCCCGGCTGCGTGACCACAGCCGAGCCCGGAGCGGTGGGATCGTCAGCGCAGGCGGGCCGCCGGAGAGGAAAGCGGCGGGAGCAGTTGCTGGAAGCCAGTTTTCCGCGGCTCCGCACATCTGACGTGCACCGCGTATAACCCGCCATGAGGCAGTCGATAGATACATGTCACGGTGGCACCGGCTGACTCGTCGCTGTACCAGTTGAACTAGACCTCGCCGACCCGAGGCACTCGCCCGGGCCAGTGTTCGGCGATCCGCGGCTCGCGCCCTATCGGCTGGGCCAGCAGGCATTCAAGGCCGTGGTGCTGGACGCCTACCACCGGGAGTGCGTTTACCGGCACGCACATTCCCCTGTGCGGCAGGCCGCACGCCCGCTCCGTCACCGGAGGCGTGGAGCAGCGGCTCGACAACGGCCCGCTACTCCGGTCCGACGTCCACACCATGTACGGCCGTGGTTCCACATCGGTGTTTACCTCCATTACCGGCTCAGGGTCAGCCTGTGCTACGAAAGGAGTCCGGCGACGGGCAGTATTTCTACGAAAAGGTAGGCCAGATCATCGACTACCTACGCCGCGAGCTAACCGGTCAAACCGTGAGTTCCTGGAGCGGCATGACAGTGGCACCTCGATGAGGTGTTCAAGGCCTCCTGAGTGTCAGCGTCCCAGCTGAGGCGGGGAGAAACGACTCCGGAGTCAGCCGGAACACAGAAAGGGTACAGTGAGATAGTAGGAAAATCCGACTACCTGGAGCGTGTCATGGACATGCCTGCGGCCAAGATGGAACCGGAGCCTCGCCTGCGGACCAGGGCGAAGGTCCGGCCCAAGGCGCAGCTCACCCTGCCCGAGGAGATCCGCCAGGCCCTTCACATCGGTGAGGGCGATGAAGTGGAATTCGCCGTGCACGCCGACGGCACCGTCACGATCCGCGGTTACGTGTCCATCCCCACGGATCAGGCATGGTTCTTTACGCCTGAGTGGCTGGCCGGCGAGCGGGAAGCCGACGAGGACATCACGGCCGGACGCGGCACGGTCCACGAGTCCGCTGAGGACATGTTCGCTCACCTCGATTCGCTCGGGTCAGCGGATGAGTGATGCCGACCTTCGAAACGCTCCCCCGGTTCGAGCGCGACTGGAAGCACCTCACCGCACAGCAGCAGGCAACCTTCCGCAAGGTCATCACTGACGCGTTCGTGCCGGACCTGGCCGCGCCTGACCGCCCATTCCGCCCCGGGCTGCGCGTCAAGGGCGTGACCGCCCACCCCGGCGTTTTCGAGATGACCTGGGACAACGACGGCCGCGCGACCTTCAGCTACGGCGAAGAGCGCATCACCGGCCAGGCCCATGTCATCTGGCGGCGGGTCGGCACCCACGCGATCTTCACCCCACCGCCCGGCCCCTAGCCTCGGCCATGCGGTGGCGGGCCCAGCGGCGGGAGGTCTTGCCGAACAGGGCGGCGAGCTTGCGCTCGGATAGGGGCTTCCCCGTGTCGAAGCTGGCTCGGTAGGCGGCCACCGCAGCCTCGTTGATGTCCACCGCACGGTCTTCGCCGACGGCGTCGGCTCCGTCCACGTCGGACCAGCCGGTCGTCTCCTGGGCCGCGAGCCGGTATTCACGAACCGCGCCAGGCTCATCTGGTCCGCCGGCCCGGCCCGAGCCAACGACTGGACCGGCGCAACGGTCACCCGGACCACCATGGCTGGCGTGTCTCGCCCGGCCGCCCGCATCCGCCGGCAGATCCTGATCCGGGGCAGGGACCAGCAGCAGTTCGGTGACCGGGTGATCCGCTGGACCAACGCCGTGGACCGTCTCCGGTTCGCGGGCCACGGCGCCAGCGGCGGCGGTCCGGATGAGCCAGAGCAAGAGCTCGTAGATGCCCACGAGGCGGGCGGCCGGCCAGGCGTCCACGGCCGCGCCGACTGGTCCGTGGGACCAGCCGTGGGCCACGTTCGCGCCAGGGTGGCCAAGATGCCCAGTACCAGGAGCCACCGGGCCAGGCCCGGCACCGGGAGCCGGTGCCGGGCCGCGTACAGCACGACCATCGAGGACGAGTACACGAGCCCGTCGATCGTGGCGGGCTCCAGGCGGGCGGTGATCCCGCTCTCGCCGTGGGCGCGGACCACCTCGGAGGCGTGCCAGTAGCTGACATACGCGGCGATGCCCGCCACACCCAGGACGGCGGCCGCCGTGGAGAACCGGATCGCCCGGTCGGCGGCACTCACCGCTCCGCCGCCGGTTCGTAGAGGGCGTGTACGGGACATCGCCGGGCGGCGCGGGCGCCCAGGTGGTGATCGGGATGCCGGGCCACGCGGAGGCGTCCGCGATGGTGATCCTGGGCGGCTTGCTGGGTTGGGGCTGGTAGCGGCCGTCGCAGGCGGGGCGTCAAGATCCGCAGCCCGCAGCGCTATCGCGGTCACCCAGCCCGTCTATCTCCGCTTCTGGAGCCTGCTTCCGCGCGCGGCGGAGCACAATATCGACACGCGCGTGTACGTCGGGGGTGACTGACAGCGGAAACTGTCGCCTTTGCGGAATCGGCCTGGCCTGGCCATGGCGGGCGACACACGGTTGGCTTACGTGCCAAGTTGCGCAGGGGCGACACGAAGGCCGGCGGCCTGTGCCCCGGCATGCAGGCGGCGGTCCCAGACAGCGACAACGAGGTCCGGGTCGGCGATGGCGAGGGCGCTGGCGAGATGCAAGGCGTCTGCGCCCCGGAGTGCGCGTGCTTGGGCCAATTGGCCGGCGCGCTGTTCCACGGCTGCGGTGAGCTCGACCGGGCGCGTGGCCGCCCAGTAGCTGTCCCAGGCCCGCTCGGCCGCATCGAGCTCGTGGTCGGCCAGGTCATAGTTGCCGTGAGCAGCGGCGAGTGCGGCCCGCACCTCGGGATAGGCCAGGCGGCTTGCGAGTGCGGCGTCGCATCCATCCCATAGGTCGGCCGCCAGGTCGCTGCCCGCTTCTTCGGCCAGCAGCTTCACGAACGCGCTGGAGTCGAAGTAGACCAGCGGCACGTCAGCGCCGCTGCTCGGTGACGATCTCGGCCAGCGGCCGCCCGGCCCGCAGGCGGGGCTGCCCAGATGCCCGGGGGCGCTGGGCCGCCGCGGGCCGCCCGATTACCCCCTCGGCCGCCAGGCGCTCGAGCGTGGCCGCGGCGGTCAGGCCGAGCAACCGGGCTACGGGAACCCCGCGGTCGGTGATGATGATTTCGTCACCTTCCCGGGCCCGTTCGAGCCACTCGCTGAGGTGGGCACGCAGTTCAGTGACAGCTACGTCCATAGTCTGATTGTACATTCTGGCTGATTCAATATGTACAGAAGCGTCAGGTGGCGGAACGTCCGGCAGTTCATGTGCCGACGGCCGGCTGGAGATCCAACCGCGGAGTCAGCTGGGCGGCGCCTGTTACTGGCCTGTTCCTTGCCCGCTTGATTGCCTGCGCTCCAGCTGTTGTGCGGCGAGCTCAACCGGGGGCCGGTAGCCGCGGGAGCTGTTGATGTTGCGGTGCAGCGCCTGGTTCAGCTCGCCGAGGTCACAATGTGCCAGGCCACCAGCATCGCTGATGACCACCTCGCAGCGGAACGCCATGTCGTTCATGCACCCCAGCACGCTGCGGTCCGCCGTCTTGGCCAAGATCAGCTCCTGCGAGCGCAGGTTGCCGAACGTTGCAGGTGGCAGGTCCTCGCGGCGGAGTTCCCGCTCGACCAGCTGGGTGACCAGACGGTGGGTTTCGCGCAGGTCCGCTGCGCGCACGTCGGCCTCGAAGATCGAAAACAGGGTGGCGGCGTGAGTAAGTAGCAGGCATTTGCGCCGGTCAAACCAGAGCAGGCTGGCGTACCAGTCCTCGGCATCTGGTGTGGGTCCTGGCCCGGCGACGCGGCCCGCGCCGAGGACAGCCAGCAGCTTCTTCGTGCACCGCAGGATCACCAGCCGATCATAGGTGCGGCACACCCAACACCCGTCAGTATGTGGCCGCCGCCGATCCTGCTTGACGGACTGGCCGGGGATAGCGAGGTATCCGAGCTGGCAGGCGAGCTAGCGCCCCTGCATCCCCGGAACAACACTTTTCCCGGTGAGGTCTTCCTCGGCGTCGAGCGGAGCCGGATTTGCTGGACGAGGTCGCCTGGTGGCAGACCGATGATTTCTAGCAGTACGCCCTGTACACGGCGGTCGCTTACATCCGCGCCGCCGCCAGCCGGTCCGGCGTGCCAGGTATGCCAGGAACTGACCCAGCGCGACGGCCCGGGGCCCGGATAAGCCTTCGCTGACGCACCTCGACGACTGGGCTGCAGTTGGCCAGCCGGCTATCGCGAGCTGGCTCCTATCAGGGACGTGGTTCCGTTGCCGTGGCCAGGACGGTGGCGATGTCGTCCACGGAATCGAGTTTTCCTGCGGCAACGTCCATGATGAGTTCGTAAGCCTCGTCGTTGGCCAGGGTGAGGCGGCGGCCGTTGACCCCGTAGAAGGCAATGGTGCCAGCGAGAGCGAGCCGCTTGTTGCCATCGATCAGGGCATGGTTTCTGGCCAGTGAGTGGAGCAGGGCCGCGGCCTTGGCGGCCAGGCCCGGGTAGGCGTCGGAGCCGAAGGCGGTGGCCCGCGGGCGGGCGAGAGCCGATCCCAGCAGCCCGTAATCGCGGACGGCGGGCTCACCGCCCAGGGTCCGCACCGCGACGTGCAGCAACTCGGGCAGCGTCAGGTAGATCACTGCCCGAGCCGCTCCAGCGCCTCGGCGTAGCGCGGCAGTTCCTCATCCAGGACCCGGTCCAGCAGCTCAGCCCGGCTGTGACCCTCGACGTACTCGCGGATCGCCTGGCGGACCACTTCCTGCATCGGGCGCCGTTCCAGCTCGGCGCGACGGCGCAGCACCTCGGCCTCGGCGTCGGCCAAACGCAAAGTCATCGCCATGCAGACATGGTATCAGTGCTGATACCAATCAGACCCGGCGGTCATCTGCCTCCATTGCCCGCTGCTCGCCTGCTCAGCAGACGCCCGGCTTGACCCCATCTTCCGTGGGCGACACATTCGCAGCCATCCGGCGGCAAGGCGCGTCAGCTCTACTCGCCAGGCGGGCGGAGAGTGGTGGTAGCTGGGCGCTCGCCGAGAGCCCAGGCGAGGCGGCCGAGGGTGCGACCTGGAACGGCAGAAGATCTTCGACCGGCCGGCGCCGCCGACACTATGGGCAGCTGGATGAGTCGGTACTGCACCGGCTCATCGAGTCACGCAAGATCATGCACGACCAGCTGCTGCACCTGGGACGGGGTCCCCGTACCAGACTCCATGGGCCACGCCCGCCGTAGGGAGTGCGGTGGCCGGGGTTGGCGAGGGCGCCCCGCCGTCCGCATTGTCGGGGGGGCATGGGTCGGCGGGGCGCCTCTCGGGCTCCTCCTCCGCATGCATGGCCCGCTGCGGCCGGAGCAGCCAGTTCGACTATCACGGATGAACCTGATCATTAACTGGATAAGTACTGCAAGCAGCCTTAGTATTAGCCGACTGCCCGCTGGACGCGCTTGCTCGGGCAGGTAACGGGCTTAGCTATGGATCCTGATCCCCGCGTGGGCTTGCGGGTCGAGCCGGTCCAGGATCACCCGGATCGTTTCTCCTCCGGTGCCCGGTACCAGGGCTCCGGCGTGTTCCCGACTTAGCCTGGTTTGCCAGGTATGCGGACGATGAGACGGCTTCGCACGGTTTGTGGGTACGGGCACGCCACGTGATCATGTAGGTCTCTGAGGTCTACGTGAACGAGGTGTGGCGTGCCCGCAGTGGCATTGTCGCGCGCCGGGGCGCGCGTGGTCGAGTCCGGGCACGGCGGGCAGGATCTGGCGGCTGGTGCGTGGCAGCGGCTGGAGGCGTTGCCGGACCCGCGGTCCCCGCAGGGGAGGATTTACCCGCTGGCCTGCCTGATCGCGATCGCGGTGTGCGCGTTCACCGCGGCCGGGAATGACCGGCTGACCGCGGTCGGGCAGTGGACCAGGCGGGCGAGCCAAGAAGACCTGGCCCGGCTGCGCGCCCCGTGGGACCCGGTTGCCGGCCGGTACCGGGCACCGGATGAGAAAACGATCCGGGTGGTGCTGGACAAGCTGGACCCGCGGGCCCTGACCCGGGCTCTCCTAGGACCGCCAGGGCACCCCCGCCGGCCGCGGCGCCCTGGCGCCGCGTCCCGGGGCGGCGTGCGCGGCTACCGGGCCCGGCGCGCGGCCCAGGAGGTGAAAGCAGCAGCCCGCGGCGGGTTACGGGCCGTGGCGGTCGATGGCAAGACTTCCCGCGGGGCCCGCCGCGGCGACGGCACCCGGGTGCACCTCCTCGGCGCCGCCGAGCACGGCGGCCGCCTCCTGGACCACCTTGAGGTTGACGTCAAGCACAACGAGACCAGCCATTTCACCGCACTCCTGCAGCCCCTGGACCTGGCTGGTGCCGTGGTGACTTTCGATGCGCTGCACACGGTGCGGGCGAACCTGGGCTGGCTGGCAGCGGAGAAGAACGGCCAGTACATCGCCGTGGTGAAGGCTAACCAGCCGCTGCTGTACGCCCGGGTCAAGGCGCTGCCCTGGCGGCAGGTCCCGGCCGGCAGCACGACCCGCGACACCGGGCACGGCCGCCTGGAGACCCGCACCCTCAAGACCGCGCACGTCAAAGGCCTGGACTTCCCGTTCGCCCGCCAGGCCATCAAGATCACCCGCTGGCGGCAGGACACCGCCACCGGGAAGACCTCCCGCGAGACCGTCTACGCCATCACCAGCCTGACCAGCGCGCAGGCCACCGCGCGCGACCTCGCCCGGCTCGTCCGCGAGCACTGGACCATCGAGGCGCATCATCACATCCGGGACGTGTCATTCACCGAGGACACCGCGGCCAGCCGCACCGGCAGCGGCCCCGTCAACCTGGCCACCATCCGCGCCGCGATCATCGCAGCCATCAAAGACGCCGGCTACCTGCACGTCCCCGAAGGACGGCGCGACCACACCACCCCCGCCGAAGCCCTCCGCCTCCACGGCCTCGACTAGGACACAAACGGACAATCACGGAACACGCCGGAGCCCTGTGCCCGGTACTGGCCGGTGATCGGGTCCCACGGAGCGTGCGGGCGGGGCCAGGCCCACCACACGCACCACACGCACCACGCGCGAAAATTCCACTGCGGGCACGCCACACCTCATTCATGTAGACCTCAGAGACCCCACATGATCACCGTGGCGTGCCCGCGCTCACAACGGGGCAACTTCCCTCAGTCACTCCCCATCCCGAGCAAAGCTGACAAAAGCGGAACACGCCGGGAGCCCTGCCGGGATGTGACCAGCATTCAGCGGAGGCGCCAGGTGCGGCACGGGGGTCAGTTGCCGGAAATGCTTATTGCTGATGCAAAAAGGGCAGGGAGCGTCAGCAGGGACCCCTGTCAGCGGGGTAGCCGAGTTTGACTGCAGTTAACTCCCGCAGCGCCACTGCCAGCCTGCCAGCTGGCCTTGTGATCACCGGTTCCTGCCCCCGATCTGCCCACCTCCCGGATCCGGCTGGCCCGGTAACCGGGGATAAATCCTCCTCAACCCGCACAAATCCCCTCTTTGTTCTTCAATGCGGTCGAACTGGGCCACAGCGCAGCCCCGGCTGATCATCAAAAGTGGCCACAGCGGTGGCTCGTAATTTCGGCGTAAACATGTAGACTCGTCCCTGTCACCCCGCGTCCACCTATTTGGTGGTTTTTTACAAGCTTTTAGGATTGACCCCCGGGTCGGCCTGATCACCACAGGCTGCCCCGCAGGGGGATGAGTCGGTGCGCGATGGGGGGGCGGCTCGTGGAAGGTCCGGCTGACGTTAGTGCAGGCGTGCCTGATTCTGTTACCACCGATGCTGATGGTGTTCTTGATAACAAGAGCTTAATAGCGGATTCTCGGCTGCTGCGCGAGCTGTGCCATGACTTGGTCGAGCCTGCGGCCTCAATCAAGGTGCTGGCCCACGCGGCCTGCGCGGACCTGGACCCGGACTCCGCGATCCGGAGCCGGCTCCGGGTCATCGCCAACGAGGCGGCGCGGATCACGGAGATCTGCGGGCAGGTCCTTGACCGGCCCCGGCGGGTAGTGCCTGTGCGGCTCGACGCGCTGGCCGCCGAGGCCATGAGCCGGGCTCAGCTGCGCTACCAGGGCGAAGTCGAAGGCGATATGCGCCCGGCCACGGTACTGGCCAGCCCGGCCGTGCTGGTGCGGATCCTGAACAACCTGCTCAGCAACGCCTGCCAGGCCGCCGGGCCGGACGGCCGCGTCCGGGTCCAGGTCGGGCTGGACCCGGCTCACGCCCGGCTCAGCATCGCAGACTCCGGGAAGGGCCTGGTCGAGACGAAGATCGACCGGGCTTCGCTAGGCCTGGAGATCATCGGGCGGCTCGTGCTCAGCTGCGGCGGGACCCTGCTGATGAACGTCAGCGACCTCGGCGGCCTGTGCGTCACGGTGGGCCTCTGCCGGCCACCCCGGCCCGGGGAGCCGCCGGGACGCGGCCCCGCGGCTACCGGCCCGGCCGGGTCCCCGGCGGCGGACCCGGGCCAGCCGCGATGAGGATCGTCATCGCGGATGAGCATCGTGTCTTCGGGGAGGCTCTTGCCTCCCTGCTGAAGAGGGCGGGCCACGAAATCGTGGGCAACGCCACTGAGCTGGACGTTGCCGCGAAGATCATCGAGCGCGAGCAGGTTGACGCCTGCGTGATGGACCTCACCATGCGGGGCGCCGGGCAGTGTGGCAGCATCGGGCAGATCGTGGCCCGCTCGCCGCTGACCGTCTTCATCGGGCTGGCCGGCTCGGCCGACGCGGACAGCATCACCAGCGCCGTGGCGGACGGCATGCGTGGTGTGGCCCTCAAGAGCGACGACTTCGTCGAGATACTGCGCGTGCTGACCGGCGCCGCCTCGGCCCGGTCAGCGAACCGGGCCGCGGGCAGTGCGCTCCTGTCGCTCTCCGCTCAGGCCGGGCTGGGTTCCCGCGGCCGGGCCGGCCCGGGGCCGCAGTGGGCGCAGTCCCTTACCCACCGCGAGCGTGAAGCGCTGCTCCGCCTGGTCCGCGGGGAGAGCACCACCAGCATCGCCCGGTCCATGGGCGTGCGGGTATCTACCGCCCGGTCCCACGTTGACGCGGTGCTGACCAAGCTGAACGCTCATTCCCGGGCGGAGGCCGTGGCCCGCGCGGTCCGCGAAGGCTTGGTTGACGTCGAGCGGCCGGACGGCCCGGCCGGCTGGGATGACACCGAATCACCGGCGGTGGGTGATTGATGCACGTCAGGCTGCTCATCGTGGACGACCACCGGGTCTTCGGGCAGGGCCTGGCGGCCGTGCTGGATGCGGAGCCGGAATTCGAGCCCACCGCGATCAGCCAGCCCGACCGGGTGATCAGCGAGGTCGCCGCCCGGCAGCCGGATGTGGTGATCATGGATGTGCGGCTCGGCGAGGTCAGCGGGATCGACCTCACCAGGCAGCTAATGTCGGAGCCGGCCCCACCCGTGGTCCTGATGCTCACGGCCTACTGCGAGCTCGCCACCGCGATCAGCGCCATCCAGGCCGGTGCGGTGGGCTTCATCGCCAAGGACGCCTCGGTCGAGCAGGTCGTCACGGCCGTGCGGGCCGTCCTGGCCAACGGCTGCTGGCTGCCGGCCGAGATGCTGAGCCAACTGCTGGACGCCTACCCGGGCCCGGCGGAGGCGCCCGAGCAGAAGCTCATCCGGCAGCTCACCGCGCGGGAGCGGGAGGTGCTCATGCTGATGGTGAGTGGCCTGGACCGGAACGGGATCGCGAAACGGCTCTGCCAGTCACCGCACACGGCCAGGACCCATATTCGTAACGTCACGGTGAAGCTCAAGTGCCACAGCGCGCTGGAAGCGGTGTCGGTGGCCCTCAGGGCTGGGCTGCGTCCTGAGTGATGGGGGTCATCGGCGCGGGCCTGGCCAGATGGCAGACCAGCGCCACCGTGCGCAGCAGGATGGCCAGGTCGCACCAGATGCTGCGGCGGTGCAGGTAGTCCAGCTCGATGGCCAGCTTCGGATGCAGTTGGACGCCGATGTAATACGCCTCGGGGTCGGCGGCTGAGTCTTCCCCGGCATCCAGTTCGGCGTAGCAGACTTGGCCGGCGCCGGTCAGCCCGGGCCGGACGGTCAGCACGCCAAGTTCTTCCTGGTGGTAGCACGGCAGGAAGCGCGGCACCTCAGGGCGCGGCCCGATGAGCGTCATGTCGCCCCGCACGATGTTGAGGAGCTGGGGCAGTTCATCGAGCTTGGCCGCCCGGATCAGGGCCCCGACCCTGGTGATCCGCGGATCGGCCCGGTCGGTCACCAGCGGTCCCCCGCTGTCCGCGTGACACACCATCGACCGGAACTTGAAGATGGTGAACGGCTCACCCAACTTCCCCGCCCTGACCTGCCTATAGAGCATCGGGCCGCGGCTGCTGACCCGGACGGCCAGGCCGACGGTGAGCAGCAGCGGTGACACCACGAGCAGCGCGACGGAGGCGATGACGATATCGACCATGCGCCGCAGGGCCGTGTCCGGGCGCAGGGCGGGCCGCCCTGGGCCGGTGACCCGGCGGGCGACCCAGGCGGCCAGGCAGGTCAGCGTGATGGTGCTGGCCAGGTAGGTGATGGCCGAGGTGACAGCGCCGCCCATCGCCCCGAAGCGGGGGATGAGGAGAATGTCCAGCGCCAGCGTGATGGCCGCGCCCACGCCCATCCCGACCGAGTTCAGCCCCGGCCGGCCGCTGCCGAGCAGGTATGCGGATGCGACCGCGGCGGCACCTTCGATGGACAGGCCGATGATGATGATCTCAGCGGGCACGACCGCGCCCTCGAACGCCTCGCCGTACACGACGGGCAGCACGACATAGCAGAACACGGCCAGGAACGGCGTCATGACCAGGGTCAGCGCCGTGGCCCGGGGCAGCAGCTTGCGAGCCTCGGTGGTCGCCTGCTCCGTCCCGAGGCGGGTGAACCGCGGGTACAGGACGTAGTTGATCGCGGTCGGGACGAGCCGCATCAGCTCGGCGAACTTGGACGCGACGGCGTAGATCCCCAGGACGGCCGGGCCAGCCAGGGCACCGAGCAGGATGAAGTCGAACCGCAAGTTCATCAGCCACAGCATGTTCCCGAGCTGGCCCCGGGCGCCGAAGGCGGCGATCCGCTTGGCCAGGGTGGCCGATGGCGTGCTCCAGCCGGCGAAGAACCCGCGCCGCAGCAGCCGGACCAGGCCGGTCAGCGCGGCCAGCGTCCCCGAGATGATCAGGGCGAGGATGACCGTGCTCACGCCATGGCCGGCCGCCAGGAAGTGCAGCGGCGGATAGACGAAGACGAACCACAGCTCCTCGGCCACGATGACCAGGTTGGCGCCGGTGATGTCGCCGCTGCCCTGGCAGCATCCTTTAGCGGTGATCGTGGCGAGCTGGGTGACGACCAGCACGCCCATGACCATGACCAGCCGCAGCGGTATCAGCCGGAAGAACAGCAGGTGGAATGGCTCGGCACAGGCCAGCCACACCGCGCTGCCCAGGATCGCGCCGACCACCGTCATCAGGGCCAGCGTCGGCCGCAGGCGCCGGTCCGCGGCGTGCTCCCCGGCCAGGAAGAACGCCGAGGCGGTCGGCAGCCCGCAGGACAGGATGACGGCGAACAGCCAGGGCAGCACGCGCATCAGGGCGTACTCGCCGACGACCGCCGGGCCCCCGGCCCGCGCCACCATCAGGCTGGCCAGCGATACCGAAGCCAGCGCCATTCCCTGCGCGCCCAGGTTGGTCACCGTGGCCCGGGTGACCACGCCGGAACCGCGCTGCCGCTGGTGGGCCCCCTGGGCCCTGGACGTAGTCGTCACTGGTCGCGCCTCGCATCCCTACCGAGAACCGCTATGACCCCGAGCAGTGCCCACAAAAAGCGGAAGTGCAGGATCTCCTCGTAGAAGGAGTTGACGCCCAGCGCGAGCAGCCCGGCGACCAGCGCGGCCGGCACCGGCACGGCCGCGGCGTAGCGGGCGGACAGCGGGTGCCGGACGACCGGCCCGGCCCGGGCGGCCACCGAGCAGACCAGCAGGATCAGGCCGAACAGGCCGATCACCCCGCCTTCGACCAGCGCGGCCAGCCAGTCGTCGTGGGCCTCGTTGGCGTACGGGTACAGCCAGCGCGTGAGCAGCGGCTTGGTGCTGGCCGGGCCGAGGCCGAGCACGCCGTAACTACGCTCGTAGAGCTGTTCCGACTCGCGGATCAGCTGGCTCCGCTCGGCGCTGCTCTGCGCGCTGCGGCCGATGGAGTTGACCAGGAACGGCTGGTTGCTGGCGGCCGCCCACTGCCGGATCGAGTTGAGCGGAACCGCGGTGAAGAAGCCGCCCACGGACAGCCCGATGACCAGCGCTACCGCCACCGACCCGGCCCAGCCCCGCTTCCGGTAGGCCCGGACGAGCAGCAGGAAGAAGACACCGGTCCCGAGCGCCAGGGTTCCGCCATTGGACTCGGTCAGGGCCAGCGCCCCGCCCAGCAGCAGGTAGCCGATCACCCGCATCCACCGCTTGCCGGGGGTCCGCGCGGCACAGACCACGAAGATCGTCGTGTCCCAGTAGGTGGACGCATAGTTCGGGTCGCCGAAGGTGAACAGCACCCGGTTGCCGTCCGCGGGCAGCAATCCCTCCAGCGGGGTGATGTGCCCCAGCCAGGCGGCGACGACCAGGCCGGCCCAGAAGATCCCCGACCAGCTCCAGGCGGCCAGCGCCCAGCGCATCGCCCGGGGCGAGCTGAGCACGTTGACCACCGTGGTGCACCAGGCGAACAGCAGCAGGTCGTCGGCCAGCGCCAGCACCGACGTCCCGGGCAGCAGGCCGGCCAGGCCGGACGCCGCGCCCGCGGCCAGGATCAGGAACACCGGGATGATGTAGGGAGCGCGCAGCTTCTGGTGACTGCTGGTCGCCCAGATCGCCGCGGTGACGATCGACGCCACCGTGAAGATGTCAACCGGCGAGCTGTTCCCCGGCCCGGCCGGCCGCAGGATGGGCTGGAAGATGAACGCCGCGGTCAGCGCCAGCATCGCGGTGCGCTGGGTGGTGCCGCGCCGCGGGCTGCGCCCGCCGGGCGGCTCCAGCAGGGGCGGGGCCGGGCGGCGCAGGCCGAGGGTGCGATCCAGCACGGGAGTCATCAGCCGCCTCCCGGCTGCAGGCGGCGCAGCAGATGCAGATGGTTCCGGGCGAATTCGGGATGATCGGCCTCGGCGGCGACGCACGCGATCTCGGCGAGCAGGACATCGCGCCAGCTTTCCGGGGGGACACCGAACCGGCGCAGGCCGTCGGCCAGGAGACCCTGCGCCAGCTCGGGATACCAGCCGGTGCCGCGGACCGCGTACGCCACCCCGGCGCCCCACGGGCCGGCCCGCAGGCCGGGGTGGCCGGCCACCGGCCGGCCGGGCCGGGTGTGCCGGTCGAGGTAGAGCGAGTACGCGAGCACGAAACGGGCCAGGTCGCGGGTGGGTGGCCCGGCCAGGCGCGCGCACTCCCAGTCGATGACCCCGCGGACCCGGCCGCCGGCCAGCAGCAGGTTCCCCGGCCAGAAGTCCCCGTGCATGACCACCTGGGGGGCCCGCAGGCCGGCCAGCCGGTCCCGGAGGGCGGCCAGCTGGCCAAGATCCTCGGCCAGCCCCGGTTCGCCGCCGAAGCGCCGGGCAATGACCCCAGCCGCCTCGTCGAGCGGGCCCGCCAGGTCGCAGTCCGCGCCCGGCGTGCGGTCCTGCAGCCCGGCCAGCCACCGCCCGGCCGCGTCCAGATCCGCCCGCACCGCGGCCGGCCGGCCGGTGTGCCGCCAGCTGTGGTAGGCGGCGAGCATGGTCCGCCCGGGCAGCGCGGTGGTGACCAGCACCGGCCGGCCGTCGTGCTCGGCGATGGTCACGATCCGGGGCACCGCCGCCCCGGCCGGGCCGAGATCCCATCCGCTGAGCTGGGCCAGCGTTGCCGCCTCGCGCCGCACGCTCCGCTCGGCCGCGTCGGTCGTGGGCACCTTGGCCACGTAGCGGGGCAGGTCCCCGCCCGGGCCGAAGAGCAGGACCGTGACCTTGGCGTTCGGATCCTTGGACAGGGCCAGGCAGACCACCCGGCCGCCGGCCTCATCGACCAGGCCGGCCAGCGTCCGCCGGGCCGTGATCGCGGGTGTCATCGGCGCCCCACCAGCACAACGCCCCCCAGGCGCAGCCCGGCCGCCAGCATCCACACGGGCCGCAGCCGGAGCAGGCGCAGCCCGGCGGTCAGCAGCATGCTGGGCAGCGGCCCCGCCCCCGGCGGCACGGACAGCACCGCGTCAGCGACATACCGCAGCGTGGCGCGATCCTGGCTGGCAATCAGCAGCGGGTGCTGCCGCGCGGGAACCGCGATGTAGCGCAGCACCTCGGGCTGGCCGGTGTCCCGGGCCCGCAAGACCGCCCAGGGCGGGCCGGCCACGGCCCGGCCGGAACCCGCGGGGAGGCCGGCCAGGGCGCGGCGGAGCCGCCGGGCCGCGGCCCACCGGTGCGGGCCGGGCAGCCACTGCGTGCTCGCGGGCAGCAGCGCCGCCCACGCGGCCGAGCCACCAGCTGGATCCGTCATGATGTTTCCCTCAGGTCAGCACGGCGAAGGGGCGCATCCGGGCCACCGGGCGGACCAGGCCGTGCCCGGTCAGGATGCCCAGCGCCTCGTTCACGCCGTTGTCGTCCAGGTGCGGCACCTCGGCCGGCGCGGCGCCCTGGTAGCCGTACCTGGCCGTGGTCCGGCCCCGCGGGTCGGCCGCGGACCGGCCGGATCGCTCGAAGGCGGAGATGATGCTGCCCGAGCCGTGGCACGCCGTGTACAGGCTGCGCTGCGCGCCGGCCCCGGGCACGCACAGATAGGACGACGTCCGGTTGGTGCCGGGCAGCAGCAGCGGCTGGCCGGTCTCGGCGAACGCGGGATGACCCGCCATCAGTTCGGCCGGGTAGGCCCGGCAGGCGTTGTGCCGGTGCACGAAGGCGGGCGCGCCGCCCACCTCTTCCTCGTAGACCGAGTTGTGCGGGGAATCCACCAGCAGCCGGGTCGTCGCGCCGAACGCGGACCGGGCGATGGCCCGCAGCGCGGCGTAGGTGGCCATCCGGTAGGCGAAGCCGTAGTTCATGGACAGCCGGGTGGCGAGCAGCGCCCGGCGGCCGTCGTCATCGGTGACCGGGATGGACGGGCAGCCCGCCTGGAAGTAGGCGGCCAGGCGGCTGGACAGCTGGGCCCGGGACCGGGCGGTCGCCAGGTGGCTCAGTGGCTTCTGTACCGCCATCTCGGTGCGCAGCAGCCGGGACGCGCTCTTGCGCCGGGCGTAGAGTTCGCCGAGCTGGCCGGTGAGCACGCCGCCGCCGTTGTGGAACTGCAAGGTCACCTGGCCGACCGTCAGGCCCAGCCGCTCCGCGGCCGCCTCGTCCAGGATCTCCTCGACCTCCTGGAGCTCCAGGAAGTGCGTGCTCGGCCCGATGCTCCCGAAGCGCAGGCGGCCCATCTGGACGACGAGCCACGGCAGTTCCTTCCGGGCCCGCCGAGCCCCGCCGAAGGCGTCGATGCCGAGCCTGCCCCGCTCCTCGATGCGGTCGAGTTCCGCGTCGCCGAGGCCGTACCGCTCGGCGGCGAAATCGGCGCCCTCGGTCGCCGCGCGCAGCACCTCCGCGCGGGTCAGGTCCCGGCCCCAGGTCGGCGGGCACGGGAACCGCTCGGCGACCTGCCGGTAGAAGTCGCTCACCGCGGCGCGGGAGGGCCGGCCGACGTCGAGGGTCACCAGCGCCATCCCGCAGTTGAGCGCCGCGTCGGTGAGCGCCGGCCGGATGGCGCCCTTGGTCGCGACCGCGATGCTGGACGGCATCTCGGACTTGGATTTGTGGCAGAAGTCCGGCAGCACCACCGGCGGCGCGGCCAGATCGGATCCCTCGGTCCCCTGGCCCAGGCGCTCGATCAGGCTCTCGTCGGCCGGGGCCGCCGGGCTGTCGAACACCGTGAACGGGCCGGCGCCAAGGTCGCGCGAGGCCTGCCCGGTGAGGATCTCTAGTTCCATCTCGTTCCTTTCGGCGTGCTGCCAGGTCACCGGGCCACAACGGCCGCAAGTGCCGCGCAGACCCGGTGGATGTCGGCGTCGGTCAGGCCGGGGTGCAGCGGCAGGGAGAGCAGCTGCGGGAAAAGCGCGTCCGCGACGGGCAGCCGGCCGCACTCATCGGGGCCGAGCAGCTCGCGGAAGTAGGGCTGGTGGTGCACGGGGATGAAGTGGACCGAGGTGCCCACGCCCGCGTCGGAGAGCAGCTCGACCACCGTGTCCCGCGGCGCGGCGCAGCCATCCCGGACGCGCACGATGTAGAGGTGCCAGGCGTGCTGGTCCACGGGCGGCCGCGGGGGCAGCTCGATGCCCGGCAGCGCGGCCAGCAGCGCGTCATAGCGGGCGGCGATCTCGCCGCGGCGCCGCTGCCACCGGCTCAATGAGCGCAGCTGGGCCCGGCCGATGGCCGCCTGGAGGTCGGTGAAGTTGGCTTTGAGGCCGCTGCTCTCCACGGTGTACCGCCAGCTGCCCGATTTGTGGTACCGGCGCCACGCGTCGCCGCTCATCCCGTGCAGCCGCATCCGCCGCAGCCGCTCGGCCAGCGCGGCGTCGGTGGTGGTGATCGCACCGCCCTCCCCGATGGGGAGGTTCTTGGTCGCGTAGAAGCTGAAGCAGGCCGCGATCGTGCCGCTGCCGACCGGGCGGCCCCGGATGGTGGCCCCCAGCCCGTGCGCGGCGTCCTCGATGACGCGGCCGGGTGGCAGGCCGGCCGCGGCGGCGAGTACCGCGCTGTCCACCGGGTAGCCCGCCATGTGCTGGACCACCATGGCCGATACGCCGCTGCCCCGCCGTCCCGCCGCGGCCGCGACACCCTCCGGCGAGACCGCCAGGGTGGCCTCGTCCGCGTCCACGAGCACCGGCCGCAGCCCGGCGTGCACGATGGCCTGGACGGCACCGCAGAAGGTGAGGGTCGGGGTCAGCACCCCGGATCCGGGCGGCAGGCCGAGCGCGGTCAGGGCCAGCTGGATCGCGGCCGTGCAGGAGCTGGCGGCCACCGCATGCCGGGCGCCCACCCAGGCACCGAATTCCTCCTCGAAAGCCAGGGTCTCCGCGCCCATCGTCACCCAGCCGCTGGCCAGGACCCGCTGGGCCGCCTGCTGCGCGTCGGCCGTGATAATCGTGCGGCAGAACGGGATCTCCCGGTCGGCCGCGGGCGTGGGCAGGGTCACCGGGCGCGCACCGGCGTTGCGGCTTTGGCTGACCGTCATGGGCCGACCACCTCCAGCGCGGCCAGCCGCGCCGAGCCCACCGGGACCGGTGCCTGGTACGTCTCATCGAGGACCGTGCCGAGCGCGGCGGGCGCCAGCTCGGTACCCAGATGTGCGCGGCCGGCCGCGCCGAGGCGGGCGGCGACCGCAGGGTGGTCGATCAGGTGCCGGAGCGCCCGCCCCAGCAGCTCCGGCAGGCCCGCCGGGACCAGCAGGCCGGTCTCGCCCGCCACCACGACGTTCGGCACCGCGTTGACCGCCGTGGCCACGACGGGCCGGGCGGCGGCCATCGCCTCGACGATCGCGCACGGGAGTCCCTCGTAGCGGCTGGCCATCGCGAAGACGTCCAGGCCGGGCAGCAGCGCGCTGACGTCGGTCCGTTCCCCGAGGAAAGACATCCGCCGGGCCAGGCCGCGCCGGGCCGCGAGCTCCTGCGTCGCGCCGCGGAGCGGGCCGTCGCCGATCCAGATGCCGTACACGTCGCCGCGTCCGATCCCGGCCAGCGCGTTCACGAAGTCGTCCGGTGCCTTCTGGAAGTCCAGCCGGCCGACGGTGCCCACCGCGTGCATGCCGGGGGGGATGCCGAGGAGCCGGCGCGCCTCCGCCCGGTCCGACACCTGCGGTACCGGGCCGGTGCGCACCGCCACGCCGATCGTGCGCACCTGCTCGGGCGGCGCGATACGCCGCCGGATGGCCTCCGCGGCGACCGCCGGCCCGACGGCCAGGAACGCGTTGGTGATCTTCGCGAGCCGCCGCTCGATGTGGATATAGGCCGTGCGGCGCAGCGGCGACTGGAAATCATGGAACGGGAAGCCGTGGAAAGTATGCACGATCCGGCGCACCCCGGCGTGGTGGGCGGCCAGCCGCCCGAGCGCGCCTGCCTTGGAGCTGTGCGTGTGCACCGCGTCGAACTGGCCCTCGCCGAGGAACGCCTTCAGCTCGGCCAGCGCGCGCCGGTCACCGGCCAGGGAGAGCTCGCTGCGCAGCCGCGGCATGACCACCACATCGAAGCCCGCCGCCCGGGCCTCGCCGATGAGCCGGTCACCGCTGCCGGCGACGAACACCACCTCGTACCGGTCCGGATCAAGGGCCAGCGCGCCGCGCAGCGCGACGCCCCCGGCACCGGCCATGAAGCGGGTGACGATCTGTGCCACCCGCAGCCGTTCGGTCATCGGCGCACCTCTGTTTCTGTTGCCGCGAGGACGTCAGGTGCCGCGGGGACGTCGGCTGCCGCGGGCACGCGAGGTGCGGCGGGCAGCAGGCTGCCCAGGGTCCCGGGGTGCTGCCCGAGGCGGATCTCCAGGCAGGGCAGCCTGGTGGTCAGCGCCGTGGCGACCTGCTCGACCGCCGGGTGGGTATCGCCCAGCCCGGTGCCGAGGGCCAGCGTCGCGGCGAAGGACCAGTACCGGCGGAGTTCCCCGGCCATGTAGGTCCCGGCCACCAGGGACCGGGCCGCCTCCTCCGCCGGGCACGGGGTTGCGGCGGTCGGAGCCGAGGTGGCCGCGTCGCCAGTCCCGCGCCGGAGCACGAGAACCAGGTCGGGCAGCAGCTCGTCCACCCGGTCCGGCCAGGGCGCCTCCCGGCGTCCGTGCGGCATGCGGCGGCCATGGCTCCCGCCTTGCTCCCCGGCTGGCACCCGCCTGGGTTCCAGCAGCCCCCAGGCGGCCCGCCCGTCGCTGACGCACAGGTTGTCGCTGGCCGCCCGCGCGCCGCGGGCCAGCTCCGCATTGACCAGCGTTGACTTGCCGATCCCGCCGGGCCCGGCGATGAGGACCGTGCGGCCGCCCGGGCGGCCGCACGGTCGGTCTTCTGGCTGGCCGACCGTGCACACGGACGCATGCAGCGGCGCCCGCCCGCGCTGCTGGCTCCACCACAGAGCCGGGTACTGCAGCAGCACGGCCCGGATGAGCAGCCGCGACCGGGCCCGCAGCACGGCCGACGCGGCCCGGCCGGTCACCGGCGGCCGCCACCGCGCCACGACGTCCAGGGTCGGCCCGTCTGCCGTGACCAGCAGGTCAAGGCCGGAGGAGCACGCGTCGCGGACCATCACCTGCCCGGGGCGCCGCCACGCGCCCCTGGTCAGCACGTCCCACCCGGTGGTGCCGAAGGGCGCGGTCGTGCTTTCAACCGTCACGCGCACATCAGGAAGTCGGTGGCGCGCGCGGCCGGCCAGGGCCAGCTGGCCCGCGGCGCCCTCGGCCAGCACCTGGCCGAGCCAGCGGTGCGCGCACGCCAGTTCCAGCTGCTCGCCAGCGGTCCGCAGCACGACAGCCCGCATCAGAACTCGTCCGGGTAGGGCCGGGCCGAGGCCGAGGCGAGTTCCGAGAGGCCGGCCTGCGCTGCCGTGTAGTCCGGCATCAGATCCTCGAGCAGCGTGCGGACCTGCTGATCCTCCCCGTTGGCCGCCGCGTGGTACAGATGGCCGAGACGGCCGGGGAAGTCATCGGGCAGCCGGGCCGGCCGCGTCGCCCAGATGGCCGGATTGGCGGTCGCCAGCCGCTCCTCGCCCCCGCTGAACAGCGTCTCGTGCAGTTTCTCGCCGGGCCGCAGGCCGGTGTAGCGGATCTGGACGTCGGGCGCGTGCAATTGCTCGGCGTACCGGCGGACGAGGTTGACGATCCGCACCGGCTCGCCCATGTCCAGCACGAACGTCTCGCCGTACTCGGCCATGGGGGCAGCCGACAGGACCAGGCCCACCGCCTCTTCCACGGTCATGAAGAACCGGGTGACCTCAGGATCGGTCACCGTGACCGGGTCGCCCCGGTCGAGCTGCCCGGCGACGGCGGTCAGGAACGAGCCGCGGCTGCCGAGCACGTTGCCGAAGCGGACCGAGCACACCTGGGTCGGCCCGGTGGCGTGCAACTGCACGATCATCTCGGCCAGCCGCTTTGTGGCCCCGAGTATCGACCTGGGATCAGCCGCCTTGTCCGTCGAGATGAGCACGAAGCGCGCCGCGCGGGCCTCCAGTGCCGCCTGGACCAGGTTCTGCGTCCCCAGCACGTTGGACTTCACGCCCTCGCAGGGATGGCGCTCCAGGAGCGGCAGGTGCTTGTGGGCCGCGGCGTGGAAAATGATCTCGGGCCGGACCGCCTGGCAGATCTGCCTGATCCGGGCCTGGTCGCGGATGTCCGCGATGATGACGTCGGGATTGTCGAGCAGGGCCTCGCCATCGAGTTCCAGCTCGAGCCCGTGCAGGTTGGATTCGTCGTGATCCAGCATGTACAGCGCGGCCGGCCGGTAGCTGCGGATCTGGCGGCACAGTTCCTGGCCGATGGACCCCCCGGCGCCGGTAACCAGGACCCGTGCGCCGGCCAGCAGCGCGCGGGTGGGCGGCTGCAGGACACGGCGTTCCTGGCGGCCGAGCAGTGCGCTGAACCGGACTGTGCGCATGTCCGCGGCCCGGGCGGCCCGCTCCATCGCGGACAGGAACGACGGGAGGAACCGCACGTGGATCCCGGTGCCGCTGGCGTCCCGGACCAACGTGCTCAGCGTGGCCGGCGGCAGCGAGGGGATCGCGACGACCGCCGCTTCGAAGCCGTGCTCGCGGATGATGCGGCGCAGGTCGCGGAGCTGCCCGAGGACCGGGAGCCCGGACACCGACCGGACGCGCGGATCATCGTCCAGGCAGCCCACCGGGTGAAGCCCATAATCAGGTGAGCGCTTCAGGTCGCGGATCAGGGTCCTGGCCGCGGCACCGCCGCCCACGATCAGTGTCGGCAGCCCGGTACCCGGCAGCCCGGTGCCCGGCAGCCCGGTGCCCGGCAGCCCCGTGCTGGCTAGCCCCGTGCTCGATAGCCGGGTGTGCTGGTACCGGTCCCGGGTCCAGCGCAGCGCCGACCACCAGCGCTCACGGTCAGCGGGGCTGTTGGGTCTCAGCTCGTTCATGATCTTTCCCCCAGGTGGATCTTCGTGCCATTGGCTGACTTCTCAACCAGCGCCCGGTCCCCGGGCGATTAACCAATGCGCTCAGCGGATGCGCTCAGCGGATGCGCTCAGCCGATGCGCTCAGCCGATGCGCCCAGCGGATGCGCTCAGCGGATGCGCTCAGCGGATGCGCTCAGCGGATGCGCTCAGCGGATGCGCTCAGCGGATGCGCCCAGCGGATGCGCCAGTGACGGCGCCCTCGGCGCTGCCGGAGGCCGATGACGCCGAGCAGCGGCCAGCCCGTGGTCACCCCCAGGTCCACCGCCTGGTCCAGCGCCGCGTGCGGGGCGAACCTGGGCAGCACGAGGATCAGCGCCGGGTCCTCCGGCCGGGCCTGGAGCGTCATGGCCGGCAGCGCGAGCACCTGCAGCCCGATGCCGGGCGAGCTCTTGCCCAGCACGTGTGGGCCGATGGTGCCACTGGGACCGGCTGGCCGCTTGGCGCCGCCGCCACTGACCGCGAGGCGGGCGGAGAGCGCGGTGACCCCCCATTCCCGGTTGTTGGCGGCCTGCTCCGGGACAGCGCCGTCGGGCGGGCTGAGGACCACGGCAGGCAAGCTCCCGTTGATGTCCGCGGCCAGTGCGGTGAGCTGTGCGGACGGCACCGGCCCGGTGAGCACCAGGGTGCGTGCGCCCAGGCGGTGGGCGGCCAGGCTCAGCCGGGTCGTCAGCTCGTCGTCGATCTCGGCCATCTCACCGTCCGCCACCTGCGCGCTGCCCAGCAGCACCAGGCTCAGTTCCCGGGCGGCCGCGGCAGGCTCCGCGACCGTGGGCCGGGAGAGTTCGCGGATCGTGGCGATCAGCATGCCAACGATGAGGCCGAGGAGCCCGGCGAGGGCGGCGTCGCTGGCCAGGTGCCGGGATACGCCGACCGCGTAGCGAGGCGCGTTGATGATCGCTGCGCCCTCGTTGACCGAGCTGTTGGTGAGCACCTGCTGCTCGGCCGTCAGGTTGGCGGCCAGTTGCGTTTCCACGGCGTTGAGCTGCGCGATGAGGGACTGGACCGCGGCGCTGGTGCCCAGCTGATTCCGGGCCTGGGCGACCGCCAGCTGCCGGAGCAGGCTGTCCCGGACGGCATTCAGCTGATCCCGCTGCCTGCCGAGCGCGGTGAGCTGCTGGCTGGACTGCGCGCCCAGCCCGTTGAGCGCGACGACAATTTCCGTGCTCAGCGACCGGGCCAGCCGGACGGCGAAGAGCCGGCTGGGGGCGGTGACGGTGACGGTCACGATGGCGGAACTGCTCAGCGACTGGACCGCAACTTCGGTCTGCGCCACGGAGACCGCATCCCCGCTCAGCCCGGCGGCCCGCATCGCCGTCTGGACCAGGGAGGGGCTGGTCGCGACCGCGGTGACCCGGCTGAGGATCGCCGCTGCCTCGGTATCCACCTGTGGCGTGGCGGCCTGCGCCTGGATGGTGGAGGTGGCCGCGTACTTCACTGGCTCGATGCGGCGGAGCATGGCCACGGCGACCACCGGGATGAGCACCATGGCCACCAGCAGCCAGCGGTGCCGCCAGAAGATGCGTCGCAGTGCTTCGTTTGCTTCCACCGCAGCTGGCTCCGTTCCCCCGCACTTGCATGAGCCTTCAAGCTAAAAGGCGGAGGTGCACCATGACTTCGGTAAACGCACGGGTCTTCGTCTACGCCGCAGGCATGAGCTGCTACGTCAGCCGGATAAACCTTCTACGTCATCTGCATGAGCAGATTCGCCGGGCCAGCTGCTTATAATCGGCGCCGTTTAACTGCGAATTAACTGCGAACCAGGGTTAATGAGGATGCGCGCAGGCCGGTCATCGGGCCCGCTCATGGCGCAGCGCCATCCCGCCCACGCCAACCCGGGATGAGGCAACCGATGCGACGGCTGGCTCCGGCCGCTCCGGCCGCTCCGGCCGCCCTGGCCCTCGTGCTGGCCATTGCGGCACTGGCCGGGGGGTGCGGCCCGCCACTGGCGCCGGCCGCGGCCCGGGCGCCCAGTCATGCCCTGCTCCAGTACCGGTACATGACCGACACGCCGGATGGACGGCGCACTCGGTCCTACGGGTACAACCTCGTCGATCTCGGGCCGTACCGCGGCCTGATCGACGCCCTGCCGGCCGGGCAGCGGGCCCTGGTGTGGCTCGGCGGATACAGCAAGGCGACGTGCTCGTTCGCCATGTCCGACGGGCAGGCCAGCCGCGCGCTCGCGGGCCTGGCCGGGGATCCGAAGGTGGCCGGCTACTACCTGGCCGACGAAGCCGACGACGCACGGCCTGCCTTTGGCGGCCGCTGCCTGGACGTGGCCGCGCAGGTGACCGCGCGCAGCCGGCTGGTGCACCGGCTGGCGCCGGGCACGTTCACCTATGAGGTGGTCGCCGAGGCCGCCAGCTTCCCGGGGTTCGCGCACGCCACCGACGTGCTCGGCACCGACCCGTATCCGTGCCGCAGCGGCCGCCGCTGTGACTGGACGGAGATTCCCCGGTACATCGCCGCGCTGCGCGCCGCGCACGTCGCCCGCTACTGGGGCGTGCTGCAGGCCTTTTCCGGCGGTGGCTGGCGTTACCCGACTCCCGCCGAGCTGCTCACCATGATCAGGCAGTGGGAACGCTCGGGCTGGCAGGGTGAGCAGACCTTCGCCTGGGACTTCGCCGGCCACCAGCTGACCCAGCAGCCGGCCCTGCTCGCGATCCTGCGGGAACTGAACACCGCTCCCGCGGGAGCCGGGCACCAAGGGTTTCCCGGCGCGGGACGGGCCGCGAGGTCACCGCCCCGGGGGGCGCCACCCAGCAGCGCTGCCGCTGACCTGATGAGCCGGTTCTACGCAAACGGCCGCTGGCAGATACGGCAGATGCCGGAAGACAACCCCGTCAGATGATCCCTACCGTGGCCCGGATGAGGCGGCTGGTGCCCAGCAAGATCTTCACTGTGCTCGCCGTGCTGGCCGTGCTGGCCGGGCTGGCGGCGTCAGCCGCGGTGGTCATCTCTCGGGGGGCAGCAGCGACGGCAGTGACGTTCGTGCAGGGGGCGGCGTTCAACCACAGCGACAGGTCCACGTCGGTGCCGGTCTCGCTGAGCCGGCCGGTGCGGGCCGGTGATCTCTTAGTGGGCTGGTTCGCCCAGTACGGCTCATCCGGGAAGGTCCGGGTATCCGACAGCGTCAACGGCACGTGGACCCGGGCCACCGGCACGGAACGCTTCGGCGGCAGCAGCGGTGACATCGCGCTGTACTACCTGGCTGGCACGAAGGCCGCGGCACCCGGGATGACGATCACCGTGTCGGCACCGCCGGGCGCCGAATTCCAGGGCTCGGTCGCGGACTACTCCGGTGTCGCCGCCGCCCGCCCGCTCCGCGCGATGACGGTGGCCCGTGGCGCCGGAAGCGCGGTACGGACCGGCAGCACGAGCTCAGTCCCGGCCGGGCAGCTGGTCTACTCGGCCGTGCTGACCGGGGTGTCCCCGGGGGCCGTCCCGGACCCGGGCAGCAGCCAGGGCAGCGGCTTCGCCGAACGGGCGAGCACCGCCAGCGGGTCGGCGTTCGAGGAGGACATCACCTCCAGCGCGGCCGGCCCCAGGCCGGCGCGGCCACCCTGGCCGCCGCCACCGACTGGTATGCGGTCGTGGCCAGCTTCGCGCCGGGCTCGACCGCCGCCAGCCCTGGCCCGGCCGCTGCCGCCAGCGCCAGCCCGGCCGGCGCACCGGGCGCCGCCACGAGGCCGGCCGGCCCGGCGGGCAGCGGAATCAGCAAGGTCCTCGTCATCACCGACGAGAACCGCAGCAGCGTAGACGTCTTCCCGTCCGGCGCCAGGCCGGCCGCGGCCATGCCCTATCTGTGGTCGCTGGCCCAGCGGTACGGCTACGCCACCGACTGGTCCGACATCGGCCATCCGAGCCTGCCCAACTACCTGGCCATCTTCGCCGGGAGCGCGCGGGGGCTGCCGGACGACTGCGCTCCTGGCCGGGGCTGCTCGTGGCCGGGGCCCACGGTGTTCAGCCAGGCCATCTCCGCCGGCGGCACGGCCAAGACCTATGCCGAGGGGATGACGGCCAACTGCCAGACCTCGAACCCCGGCTACTACGACGTCAACCACAACCCATGGGCGTATTACACCGACGCCCGGAATAAGGCCGAGTGCGCGGCGGAGGACGTGCCATCCGGCACGCCGGGCCGCGGGGCCCTGGCCGCTGACATCACGGCTGGCGCCCTGCCCACGGTTGGCCTGCTGAAGCCGGACCTCGCGAACGACACCACGAACGGAAGCCTGGCTGCCGCGGACCACTGGCTCAGGTCGTGGATTCCGGTGATCCAGTCCGGACCGGACTGGAAGGCCGGCCGGCTCGCCATCGTGGTCACGTTCGACGAGAGCGACCAGGGCGCAGGCGGGGAGAACGTTCCGTTCGTGCTCATCGCCCCCGGCCTGCATGGCGTGGTCGTGACCACGGCCCTGAACCACTACGCGCTGACCCGGTTCCTAGACGAGGTAGCGGGCGTTGCCCTGCTCGGCAACGCCAGCACAGAGCCGGACATCGCCCCCCTGTTCGGCGTCCGGCTCACTGCGCCGCGGCGCGTGCAGCCAGCTCCGGCATCTCCGGCGCGTTAAGGGGCCCCGGCCCCTGTGCCACGAATACCTTGGCGGTCACCAATGAGAATGAGCCGATTCACCGGTCTGGGCACCTGGTCTGCCGCGCGATGGCAGGTAGCCCGGCGGCGCGCCGTCGTGTTGCTGCCGCTGGTCCTGGGGGCAGCGGTGCTCCTGATGGTCATTCCGGCGGGCAGTTCGCCCGCGGCGGCCGCAACCGCCGGTTACGCGCAAGGCTCGCTGTTCGATACCGGCTCACCGGTCACGTCGGTCACGGTCACCCTGACCCAGCCGGTGTCCGCGGGCGACCTGCTGGTGGGATGGTTCGCTCAGTACAATTCCGCGGGCCAGGTCAACGTCTCGGACCCCGTCAACGGAACCTGGACCCGGGCGCCGGACTCGGTCAAATTCAGTTCGGGTACCGGCGACATCGCCCTGTACTACGTCGCCAACGCCAAGGCTTCGTCGGGCGCGCTAGCCATCACGGTGTCCGCCAGCTCGGCCACGTACCTGGAAGGTGCCGTCGCCGAGTACTCCGGCGTGGCCACCACCACGCCGCTGCTGCAGATCAGCGCGGCCACCGGTAAGGGAACTGTGGTCAGCAGCGGGTCGACGCCCGCGGTCGCGGCTGGTCAGCTCGTCTATGCGGCCGAGCTGACCGGCACCAATCCCGGGTCCGCCACCCCCGGCAGCAGTGCCGGCCTGGCCTACACCGCGCGCGCGAAGACCTCGTCCGGCGACGTCATGGAGGAAGACGTCACCGCATCAGCCGCTGGGGCGCAGCAGGGCACCGCGACGTTCACCACGTCGGCCGACTGGTATGCCGTGGTCGCGGCGTTCCAGGTGGGCGGGGCCAGCCCCAGCCCCACACCCACCCCGACCACCACTGGCACACCCACCCCGACCACGAGCCCCACACCCACCCCGACCACCACTGGCACACCCACCCCGACCACGAGCCCCACACCCACCCCGACCACCACTGGCACACCCACCCCGACCACGAGCCCCACACCCACCCCGACCACCACTGGCACACCCACCCCGACCACCAGCCCCACACCGACCCAGACACCCACCCAGACACCGACACCGACACCGACACCGACACCGACGGGCAGCTCACCGCCACCGCCCAGCCAGATCGCCTACGTGCAGGGCAATTCCTTCTCCACCGCCCCGCTCACCTCGACCACGGTCTCGCTGAGCCAGCCGGTACACGCGGGCGACCTGCTGGTGGGGTGGTTCGCCCAGTACGGCGCGCCGGGCCAGGTCCAGGTGTCCGACAACGTCAACGGCACGTGGACACGCGCACCGGGATCACTCGCCTACCAGAACGACGGCGGGGACATCGCGCTGTACTACCTGACCGGCGCGGCCGCATCCGGAAGCGGGGTGAAGATCACCGTGTCCGCATCGGCCGCGACATACCTGGACGGGACCGTCGCTGAGTATTCGGGTGTCGCCGCGGCCGGCGCGCTCGACCAGACCGTCGCGGCGCGGGGCGTGGGCACGAGCGTGAGCACCGGCAGCACGCCTGCCGTGGCCGCTGGAGACCTGGTCTACATGGCCATGGTCACCGGGCAGCCGGCTGGCACGGTCACCCCGGGCAGCAGCCAGGGCACCGCCTATGCGACCCGCATCAGCGCGAACAGCGGCTCGGTCAACGAGTTCGACATCACCTCAGCCCAGGCCGGGGCCCAGCAGGGCACGGCGACCGCGTCCACGTCAACCGACTGGTACGCGGTGACGGCCACCTTCCACCCGCTCCCCGTGAATGCCTCCCCGCCGAGCGCACCGGCCGGGCTGTCCGCCACGAGTGTCGCCGCCAGCCGGGTCGCGCTGCACTGGTCGGCCTCGACCGGCAGCGTCACCGGTTATACCGTCCTGCGCAACGGGGCTCCCCTCGGCACGACCAGCGGGACTTCCTACCTGGACATGTCGGCCGCACCGTCCAGCACCTACACCTACACGGTCGTCGCCTTCAACGGAGCTGGCCAGCAATCCGCTCCTTCCGGCCCGGCCCAGGTGCAGACGCCGGCGAGCTCGCCGGCCTTCGTCCAGGGAATCGCCGACTCACCCGGATCGAAGGCGACCTCGCTGACGTTGACCCTGTCCAAACCGGTGGCCGCGGGTGACCTGCTCGTCGGCTGGTTCGGCGAGTTCAACGCGGCCGGGCAGGTGCAGGTGTCCGACAACGTGAACGGGGCGTGGACCCGCTCGTCCGCCGAGACCTTCAACGGCGGGACCGGTGACATAGCCCTGTACTACCTGGCCAACTCGAAGGCCGCCCCAGGCGGCCTGACGGTGACCATCTCGGCATCCGCACCGGCCTATCTCCAGGAGTCCATCGCCGATTACAGCGGGGTGGCGACCACGGCACCACTGGACCAGGCCGTGGTGAACAGCGGCACCGGGTCCCAGGTGACCGGCGGCAGCACGGCATCGGTGCCCGCAGGCGAACTGCTGATCGCGGGGCTGATCACCGGCGGGCAGCCGGGCACGATCGCCCCGGGGGCGAGCCAGAACGTGCCGCTGGCCGTTGACGTCCAGAACGGGAGCGCTTCCGCCGACATGGAGGACATCCTGTCCACCGCACCGGGGGCGCAGACCGCCGGTGCCGCGCTCGGGGTCGGCAGTGACTGGTACATGGTCGTCGCGACCTTCCGACCACTCGGCTCCTGACCAGACGGGGCCGCAGAGAACGGGCCGGGCCCCCGAACCGGCCGGGCGGTGATGGACACTGGGCAGATGGTGACCACGGCGGAGTTCGATGAGCTGCTCAGCCTGCTGCGCGCTTTCGTCCGGCACGAGGTGATGCCGGCCGAGGCTGGCATCGACGAGTCCGACGAGATCCCGGCCCGGCTGATCACGCAGGCCAGGGAGATGGGCCTGTACGGCTACGCGCTGCCCGCGGAGTACGGCGGCCTCGGCCTGTCGGTGGCCCAGCAGGTGTGGGTGGCCATCGAGCTTGGCTACACCAGTCCCGCGTTCCGGTCGCTGTTCGGCACGAACAACGGGATCGCCGGGCAGGTTCTCGTCCTGGCCGGCACCGAGCGGCAGCGCCAGCAGTGGCTGCCCGGGCTGGCCTCCGGCGAGGTGGTCGCCTCGTTCGCGCTGACCGAGCCGGACGCGGGTTCCGATCCGAGTCGGCTGGCGACGACCGCGCGGCCGGAAGACGGCGGCTGGGTCATCGACGGCCTCAAGCGCTATATCACTAACGCCCCGGTGGCCGACATGTTCCTGGTCTTCGCGCGCACTGACCCGCAGGCGCCGCCGGGCAAGGGCATCGGGGTATTCGTCGTGCCCGCACGAACCGGCGGAGTCGCGGTGGCCCCGCGGGATCACAAGATGGGCCAGGCCGGCGCCTGGACCGCTGATGTCGCATTCAGCAGCGTCCGGGTGCCCGCGGACGCACTCGTCGGGGAGGCGGCCCAGGCAGGCTACGCCACGGCCATGCGCAGCCTGGCGCACGGGCGGCTGACGATCGCCGGGGTCTGCGTCGGCGTCGCGGCCCGGCTGATTGACGAGAGCGTCGGCTACGCCAGGGAACGCTCCCAGGGCGGCCGCCCGATCGGCGAATACCAGCTCGTCCAGGCCATGCTCGCGGACTCGCAGACCGAATACATGGCGGCCCGGTCGCTGGTGCTGGACGCCGCGGCCCACTACGACGCGGGCACCGACCGGCGGCTCGCCCCGTCGGCGGCGAAGTACTTCGCCAGCGAGGCGGTCGGCCGGATCGCCGACCGTGCCGTGCAGATCCACGGTGGCTCCGGATACATCCGCGGCATCCCGGCCGAGCGGCTCTACCGCGATGTCCGGCTGTTCCGGATCTACGAGGGCACCAGCCAGATCCAGCAGCTCGTGATCGCCCGGGAGCTGCTCCGCTGAGCAAGCCGCGCGGCCTGGTCCCGGTGCGGCCCGGTGCCCCGCCGGGTACGCAGATATTGGCGAGCGGAATGACCTGGAAAATGGCTCCTGCCGACGCCCGTCATCCTCGAGGCTGATGCACTTAGCCGAAGGACTGGTTACGGTCGGTGTTGTGGCTAGGGATCATCTGGCTGAGCAACCCCCGAAGGGACCTCTTCCCGGTGTATTCGGTGAGCGGCAGTGGCTGGCCACTGTCGTGCTCATCGCGGGCGCAGGACTGGCCACCCTCGCTCTGGCCGTCGCGGTGACCCCTGGGCGGGGACAGCACGGCGTCCCCGCGCTCATGGTGTGCGGCCCGGTTGTGCTGCTAAGACGCTGGCCGCTGCCCGTGCTGGCGGTGGCGACCGCTGTGACCGGACTGGCCATGGCCTGGGGCAACGCCCCGTTGCCGCTCAGCATCATGATCGGGCTCGCCATGTACGCTGCCGCCGCGGGGCTGCCGAGACGGCTGTCGATCCCCGCCGCCGGGGCGGCAGCCACGATCCTGGCCGGGGCGATCATCTACGCGGCATTCGCGATCCGGACTACGCCCCATGCGTCCCTGGCCACGCAGGTGCTGGACGGCTTCGTGCCGTTGACGGCGGCCTGGTTCATCGGCGACAGCGTGGCGGCCCGCCGGCGTTACGTGGCCGGACTGGCGGACCAGGCGGAGCGGGAGCGGGCCGCCGAGGTGGAGCGCGCCCGCCAGCAGGTCCGCGAGGAGCGGATGCGCATCGCTCACGAGTTGCACGACGTCGTCGCCCACACCCTGGCGGTGATCACCGTCCAGGCCGGGGTGGGCAGGCGCCTCATGGCGAAGCACCCCGAGGAGGCGGGTACCGCACTCGAATCGATCGAGATGATCGGCCGGACTGCCCAGGACGAGCTGGGGGTGGTGCTCGGGCTGCTTCGCGACGAGGAGACCGGTGCGGCTGCGCTGGCGCCCGCCCCGAGGCTGGTCGACCTCAAGGAACTCGCCGAGAACGTGCGGGCCTCCGGGACGCCCGTGGAGCTGCGGCTGTCGGGCGCCGATCGCCAGCTCTCCCCCGCGCTCGAGCTGTCCATCTTCCGGGTCATCCAGGAGGCGCTGACCAACGTCGTGAAACACGCGGCCGGGGCCCGGGCCGCGGTCGCCGTCACCGTCTCGGCCGGCCGCGTCCGCATCGAGGTCACTGACGACGGGGGATCAGCCACCCAGCCGGCGGGTGATGGCGGGCCGCCGGGCGGCCCCAGCACGGGCCACGGGATCGTGGGCATGCGCGAGCGCATCGCCGCGTTCGGTGGCTGGCTGGTAGCCGAACCGCGCCTCGGTGGCGGCTTTCACGTGCTCGCCGAGGTCCCGGCCGAGGGGGCGGGGTGACGACCAGCGTCCTCGTCGTCGACGACGAGGCGCTGCTGCGCACCGCGTTCTCGTCGCTGATCGACGCCGAGGATGACCTGTCGGTGGTCGGCCAGGCGGCCGATGGCCGGCAGGCGGTCGAGCTGGCCGCGAGCCTGTCGCCCGAGGTCGTCGTCATGGATGTCCGGATGCCGGTCATGGATGGGATCGAGGCGACCCGGCAGATCAACTCGGGCCGGGGCCCGGATGGGCCGCGGGTGCTCATCCTCACCACGTTCGACCTCGACGAGTACGTCTTCGACGCGCTGCAGGCGGGAGCGAGCGGCTTCGCGCTGAAGAGCCGGCCACTCGAAGAACTGCTGAGCGCGATCCGCACCGTCGCCGCTGGTGAGGCGCTGCTGGCCCCGAGCGTGACGCGCCGGCTCATCGCGCACTTCACCGACCGCGCCCGGGTGCCGGCCAGAGCGCGCCAGGGCCTGGACGAGCTCACCGAGCGCGAGCGGGAGGTGCTGTCGCTGGTCGCCCAGGGACTGTCGAACGCTGAGCTCGCGCAGACGCCGCACGTGACCTTGCCTACCGCCAAGACGCACGTGAGCAGGATCCTCACCAAGCTCGGTGCCCGCGACCGCACCCAGCTCGTCATCCTCGCCTACCAGTCGGGGCTGGCCCGGGCACTGTGAACGCCCGCCCTGGACGGCCGGGGCGGCAGCTGCTGCTGGATGGCCGGGTGTCAGTCCCGGGAATGACGGGCCTGTGCTGCTCGCGCACGACGACAGCGCGGCGCGGATCGTTCACGATTGCCTGCCATGAACGCAATCGAGGGGCGAACCATCCGCGATCGCACTCTCTTCGCCGCCCCCGGCCTGGCCCCGCTGGCCGCCATGCCGCTGTGGGCCACCGCCGCCCCGGCGGGCCCCCGCCTCGGCATCGGCCCGATCGTCCTGGTGCTCGCCGTGCTCGGCGCACTGGGCTTCGGCGCGGTGCGCCTGAGCGCCCGGCGGGGCGGCCGGGGCCGGCCGGGCGGCGCGGGCCAGCAGGAGGGACCGGCCGTGCCTCCCGGCCCGCCGGGGGCGGCCAGCGTCACCGTCCCGCCCGCGCGGCCAGTCCGTGCGCCCGCTCCGGCGGGCGGATGGGCCGTCGAGACCCATGACCTGACCAAGCAGTTCGGCGCGAACGTCGCGGTTGACCAGGTCGAATTGCTCGTGCCGCGGGGATGCGCGTTCGGCTACCTCGGGCCGAACGGCGCGGGCAAGACGACGCTGATCCGCACCCTGCTCGGCCTGACCCGGGCCGACGGCGGCACGATGTCGCTGCTCGGGGTCCCGGTCCCGGCCGAGCGCAGCCGGGCACTGGCCCGGGTCGGCGCGATCGTGGACGAGCCCCGCTTCCATCACCACCTGACCGGGCGGGAGAACCTCCGCGTGCTGGCCGCGGCCCGGGGCGGCGAGGCGGGCCAGCGGATCGGGCCGTCGCTGGCGCGGGCCGGCCTCGCCGAGCGGGCCGACGACAAGGTCGGCTCGTATTCGATGGGCATGCGCCAGCGGCTGGGAGTGGCGTCGTGCCTGCTGGGTGACCCGGAGCTGCTCATCCTGGACGAGCCGATGAACGGGCTCGACCCGGCCGGGATGCACGAGATGCGGGCCATGATCACGAGCCTGGTCGGCGAGGGGCGGACGGTCATGCTGTCGTCGCACCTCCTGGACGAGGTCGAGCGCACCTGCGACGCGGTGGCCATCGTCGACCACGGGCGGGTCATCCGGCAGGGCCCCATCGACGAACTGGTCCGCGGCGCGGGCAACCGCGTCCTCCGGCTCGACTGCGCCGACCCCGCGGGGGCGGGCCGGCTCATCGAGGCGGCCGGGATAGCGGCCGGCGTCGCCCTCGGCGAGCAGGGGCTGACCGTGACGCTGCCGGCCGGGGCGTCGCGGGAGGCGGTAGCCGAGGTCAACCGGCGGCTGGTCGCGGGCGGCATCTCGGTGTACAGCCTCCAGGAGGTCCAGGCGACCCTGGAGGACTGGTTCCTGTCCGTGACGAGCCGCCTCGGGGAGCAGTGATGACCGACGACACCTCCACTGCCTCGGTGGACCGGCCGCAGCCTGCGGGCGGATCGCCGGCCCACGCCCGGCGGGACACTCCGGCCGCCGGCGGCCGGCCCGGATCATGGCTTCCCACCTGGGGCCTGGTCGCGACCAAGCATCTCGAGCTGCGGAAGCGGCGTGTCCTGATGACCGTCGTCGCGGTGCTGATCGTGGGCCTGCCGGTCCTCGTTCTCGGCCTCCGGCTGCTCTTCCACGCGGTTGACCCGCGCAGCTACGGGCCGGCCGGCTCGCCCGCCGTGTTCGGCTTCCTGTGCAATCCGATGGCCGAGTTCGGCTTCATCATCGCCGCGACCCTGGGGGCCACGGCGGGAACTTCGGACCTCACCGACGGGGTCTTCCGCCACCTCGTCACCACCGGCCGCTCCCGCCTCGCGCTCTACCTGGCCCGGATCCCGGCCGGCCTGGCCATCCTGCTCCCGCTGGTGGCCGTGGCGTTCGCCATGGTGTGCCTGGTCACCGGGTACGAGGGCGTCCCGCAGCCGGCCGCGATCAACGTCAACGGGTTCTCCGTGCCGGCCCACCTCGACCAGGCGCAGCTGGAGGGCTGGGTCACGGCGCACCCACGGCAGGCGGCCCAGGCGTTCATCACCGGGCCCGGGCCCGTCTCTGTCGGCGGCGGGCCAGGGTCCGGCCCGGCCGGCAACGGGCCAGGGGGCGGCTCCACCGGCAGCGAGCCGGCCTCCGGTCCCATTGCCAGCGGGCCGGCCCTCCGCCGCGACATCGCCACGATCTACAGCGAGTACGTGTCCGACGAGGCCGGCCAGCTGAACCCGCCGGTCAACGAGATGGTCAAGATCGGGCTGTGGATCGAGCTCGACGTCGGCATCGGGTTCCTGGTCGGGCTGGGCCTTGGCTCCCTCATCGGCCAGCGCACCGTGCCCATCATCATCCTGATCGCACTCGAGATCATCGTGACCCCGATCCTCGCCGCCCACGTGATCCCGTATTTCCTGGACGGCCAGCGGCTCGTGGTCGGCATCGCGCTGGACCAGCTCCGGCCCGCCGGACTGGCCGCCGGGCAGGGCGGCGGCGGCCCCGGCCGGGTGCTCTTCGGCGGGCGCGGCGCACTGGACATACCGCCGATGCCCACCTGGGCGATGATCACCGTGATCGCCGGCTGGATGGTGGGCTGGACGGTCATCGGCGCATGGCGGATGGTCACCCGCGACGCATGACCGCTGCGCGGCCGGTCTGGCGTGCCTTGACGCCAACGTCGTGGCCGGGCATGACCTTCAGGCCGAATCCACTATGGGCTTGACCGGGTCGCAGTACCAGATCTCGTTCTCAGCGCCGCCGCTCCATGTCCAGACTCCGACCGGCGTTCCCGGGTGCCAGTCACCCCCCAGAGCGTTCAGGTTATAGTCCGAGTTGCTCGACATACGGATCACCATGCTCTGGTCGTCCCGGTAAAGGACATCCCATATCGGTCCCGCGTCTTGCTGGAACAGGCCAATGACCGTCGTGCCCCCGGCAGGCTCAGTGGAGAGACTCTGCTTGCTTGAGCCGTTCACGAAGCTCAGCTTGACCTCCCCAGCCGAGCTCGGAAGCTGGCCAGGGCCAACCATCCACCGCTGCGTGACATCGGTATCGTCCGGGTTAGCGAGCACGACGCCCGGGCTGTATGTCACACCCAGCGCAGTGACATCGCCGTTCCCGGCGGCTGGCGCCAGCCGGAACCCCGTCCCCGAGCGCACGGCATACGCGACTCCGGGCTCGGGTGCGGGCATCGTGAGCGGGGCCGGCATCGTGTATGCGGCCGGTTCTTGGATCGTGCCCGGATCTTGGTCGTGCGTGAGCGCGGTCTTCAATCCGTCCAGGTACTGGCCCGTTCCAGCTGTGATCGTGGCGATCAGTGGCGGCAGCTGCTGAAGGTCGGGCGCCACCAGCGCACGAACGCCGGAGGCTGGCCCGGCGTAGCCCTCCGGGTAATCGTTCGCGAACTGTGACGTCCCGAGCCGGTCCTGGAGCAGTGCCGCGTCCTGCTGGCGTTGCAGCAGAATGGCCTCAGGTCCCGTGAACTTATCCACAAAGTCCGCGAACCCGCCCGCGTTCGGGATGTCGAGTTCTGTGTAATCGGCGACGTGAGCATACAGGGGGTACGCATTCCCCGGCGTGACCGTGCCACTGAACGACAACGCGGTACTCATCATGACTGAAACATCCGGGCTTGTGGTGGCCGGAACCCCGCCAAAGCTTTTCTCCATGACCTCCGTCGACGCGAAGCTCTTGAACGTGGTCATCGTCTGCGTGACGCTTGCTTTAACGTCGCCGCTCAGTGCGCCACCTGCACCCGAAGCCTCAAGGCTGGTCTTGATCTGCTGGCGCACATCCTCAGTCTGGGCGTGGATCTGCAAGATCCCGGCATACATCCCTCCGGTCTGCAGTCCGTCGATGAACAGGTCGCCATAAAGCCGGACGAACTTGGCATATTCCCCAGCCGCAAGAATGCTCATAGCGTCGCCGTGGAGCTGCGGGGCCTGCGGTGGCTGCCGTGGGTAGAGGGCACTGGCGAACACCACGAGGTAAAGATCAAACCCCGTTGTGCGGACGGACTCGGCCATCGAAAAAGTGGCCGATGCGCTGGCCAGGCCGTACGAGGCTTTGGCGGAGACGTCCACCTCCAGCGCGTTGTAAATCTCCTCGTGCGACTCAGCGAGATAGATGCTCGTCGTCCTCGCCAGCGCCGTACGGGCACCGGGTCCCACATCAACGGCCTTCCCGCGCGTCTGGCCGTCGAAGGACGTGATTCCCTGGCCCAAGTCCCACCCGTCGCCCGCGTCGACCCAGTTTCCCGCGAGTGGCCCCGCCGTCGCCTGCCCTGACCCAGCACCTACCTGCTCAGCCATGTCCCCCCCAAGGTTGGCCTTATTTGGCCACTTCGGTCATAACATTTATGCGCGACCTGGGCAACCATCTGCGCCCCAAAGACTGCACCGGAAGCACGCCGCGGGCGGGATAAGCCGTAACCCCTGGGGCCAGGGTGACTCACGCTCACAATGTCAACGGCCAGCGCACGAACCCTGGTTGAGCTTTCACTCCCCGCCATGGACGATATAAAAAGTCAATTGAGTGACGACTGGCGTGAACACAGGCAGACTTCCGCGCCGACCACGATCGGCGAGATACATCACCATTTGCTCGGCACGGGGAACCATTCACCGCGCAGCAGGGGCCGCCAGGCGGGGGGCACCGCGGCCGTACAGCCATTCGACGTGGGTGTGGTCATCGTCCCGGCGCTGGCGGAAGAGTTCGTCGCGGACCAGTTTCGCGGTGCCGTCGAGATGCCAGATCTCGCCCCAGATGCGCGCCGTCCGCTGAACGCGCGCGGTACGCGATGCCCGGGCGTCCTGGTAAGCGAGCAGCGCGGTCTCCATGTCCTCGCCTGCCCTGCCCGCTGCATCGTGCCGCCGCAGCGCCGAGGCCAGCGCTGCTGCGTCCTCAATGGCCTGGCAGCCGCCCTGAGCGAGGTACTGGAGCATCGGGTGGGCCGCGTCCCCGAGCAGCCCGATGCGTCCCTTTACCCACGTGGGTATGGGCAGCCGGTCATACATCGGCCACCGGTTGTCCCGGCCGAGCAGGGGCGTGGACTCCCGGACGTGCGCGCAGCAGGCCGAGAAGCGCTGTTCCAGCTCCCCGGGGTTACCCCAGTCGGCCTCGCCGCGGCCGAAGGCATCGCTGCGGAACACCGCGACCTGGTTGTACAGCTGGCCGCTGCGCAGCGGGTACTGCACCAGGTGCAGGCCGGGCCCGATCCACGCCACCACGTCACGCAGGTCGGCGTGCCGGGCGACCTGATCCATCGGGACGGCCCCCCGGTAGGCGACGTATCCGGAGCAGATCGGCTCATCGTCGCTGAACAGGGCGCGCGCCCGGGAGCGCAGCCCGTCTGCGCCGATGGCGGCGCGGCCGGCGAAGGTGCGGCCGTCGGCACAGCTGACGTGCACCGAGCCCCCGTCATCCCGGAGCTCGGTCACCTGCGCATCCGCTTCCAGCCCCACGCCCGCCCGCACGCAGCCCGACAGCAGGATCTCGAGCAGGTCAGAGCGGTGCAAGACGATATAGGGCCCGCCGTAGCGGTCAGCGAAGTCGGTCAGGTCGAGTGCGGTCAGCTCATGGCCGTGGATGGCGTCCGCGAGAACCAGGCGCCGCGGCAGCACGCCCACATCGCAGGCCTGGCGCAGCAGGCCAAGCTGGTCGAGGATCCGGGTGGCGTTGGGGGCCAGCTGAATGCCGGCGCCGATCTCGCCGAACTGGTGCGCCCGCTCCAGCACCCGGACCTGCCTGCCGGTCCGGCTGATGGCCAGGGCCGCAGCCAGGCCGCCGATGCCGCCGCCGACGACGAGGATTTCCGGTTTACTTTCGCTGCTCACTGCGTGCTCCTCTGCTCGCTCTCGGTCTCACAGCCATGGCGGCAGCCGCGGAAGCGGTTCACGGCTGGTGATGGCGGCGGGCAGGCCGCGGCGGGACCGGCCGGTGGCCCAGCCGAGGAGATCCGCGGCCGGGCCGCTCACGGTCACCGGGGACTGCGCGGGCCCGAGGAACCAGGCCCGGGCCCGGTCGTCCGGTGCGAGCGTGACCGCCGGGCACTCGGCCCGCGCGCCCAGCAGGCCTGCCACCTCGGCCAGCAGGCGGTCCACGAGTGCGGCCGGGAAGGCATCGAACCAGGCGCCGGCATCGAGATCGACTGAGTGGATCCACACCTCGCGGCTGCGCATCCAGGGCACCTCGCTGGCCGGGATGGCCCGCCCGAGTGCGCTGCGCACCGTGTTGCGCCAGGCCGGCTCGGGCAGCTGTGCTACGGCGGCGGTGAGCGCCGCGGAGGAGGCACCCGTCTCGCCGAGCAGCGCCGCCGCTGGCAGCCGGGCGCCCTGGTCGATGGCGTCGCGGCGGGCCTGCGGGCTGGGGTACATCGGTGTTTCGACGCCGGTCCGCGCCCAGGCCAGCAGGTTGAGCAGGCCGTGCGCGTTGCCGGCCAGATGGCTGATGACGTGCGCCCTGGTCCAGCCGGGGAGCAGCGACGGCGCGCTGACGCTGCTCCTGGCCAGGGCGGCGAGCTGGGCGGCCAGGAAGATCTCGCCGCCCTGCATCCAATCCCGGCTCTCGCCGAGGGGCACCCGCTGGCCCGCGGCGCCCCCGTGCTGGCCTGGGGCGCCCCCGTGCTGGCCTGGGGCGCCCCCGTGCTGGTCTGGGGCGCCCCCGTCCGTGGCTGGGCCGCCCCCGGCCTGCGCTGGGGCGGGCACCGCCGGGCCCCCGGCCGCCCGCAGGGTGGCCGGTCTCATCGCGCGCCGCCCGGGCTGCGGGCGAGGTTGAGCCGCTCGATGACCGGGGCGTCGGAGAACCGGAACAAGTCCAGCCCGTCGGCCGCCTCGATGCTGACGGCGCACCAGGACGGCACGGCGATCACGTCGCCGTGCGTAACCTCGGTGCGATGGCCGTCGAGCTCGAAGGCACCGGAGCCGTCGAACACCTGCCAGACCGACGAGCCGACCTCCCGCCGCGGCGCGGTCCGGGCGCCCGCCGCCATACGGTGCATTTCGGTCCGCATGGTGACCAGCGCATCCCCGCCGGTCGTGGGGTTGGTGAAGCGGATGGCCGCATGGCCCGGCCCCGCGGCGCCCGGATGACCCTCAGCTTCGAGCTCCAGCTGCGCGCTAAGCGCCGCGTCGGTGAACTCCCACCGGTAGGCGCACAGCGGTGAGGTAGCGGAGTCAGGCGCGGACAGCGGGCGCAGGCCCGGCTGCGCCCACAGCCGCTCGGACCGGGACCGGGCCGGTGTTGACCAGTCCTGAACCTCCTCCGGGCCGGGCTCGAAGAAGGTCGCGTCCAGGTACCCGGTCAGCGGGATATCCAGCCCGTCGAGCCAGGCCATCGGCGCGTGAGTGCTGTTGTGGTGGCCATGCCAGGCCATGCCCGGGGTCAGCAGCAGGTCCCCGCGGCGCATGGCCACCGGATCGGTGTCGACCACCGTCCACACGCCCTCGCCCTCGAGCACGAAGCGGAAGGCGCTCTGGCTGTGCCGGTGGTCGGGCGCGACCTCCTTCGGGCCGAGGTACTGCACCGCCGCCCACAACGTCGCCGTGGCGAACGGCTCGCCGGCCAGGCCGGGGTTGGCCAGGGCGATCGCGCGGCGCTCACCGCCGCGCCCGACGGGAACAAGCTGCCCGGCCCGCTCGGCCAGCGGGTAGAGGTCTTTCCAGCGCCACGCGTGCGGGACCGCCCGGGGGCCGGCGTCCCCGGCATCAGGTCCTCGCGCTGCGTCCACAGCGGCAGCAGTCCCGCGGCCTCGAAATCCGCGTACAGGCGCCGGACCGCCGGGTCGGTCTCGGTCATCGTCAGCCCCTTCCTCCCTGATCAGGGTCGCCTGGCGGCGGCCCGGCGAGTGAGCGCGCGAGATAGTCCCAGACCGCCCGGACCGGGCCGTCGGCGTAAATGTTGCGCCGCTTGGACAGCGACTCCTCCGGCCCCGACCAGGTGGGCCAGCCGCCGAAGCCGTGCGTGAGCAGCTGCTGCTGGCAGGCCCGTTCCAGCAGGACAGCGGCGACCGTCGCGGTTTCCAGGTCGTTGCCGACCGTCACGATGCCGTGGTTGACCAGGAAGATCGCCGGCGCGGCCCCCAGCTCGGCGGCCACTTCCTTGCCCAGCGCCCGGGTCAGGATGAGGTCTGCCGTCCCGGTGAACCGGGGCACGTCCGGCGGCACGAAGTAGTTCGCCGCGTGACTGACCGGCCGCAGCGGCTGACCCGTCGCGGCCAGGGCGACCGCGTGCGGGCTGTGCGTGTGCACCACCCCGCCCACCTCGGGCCGGGCGATCATGATCTCGGTGTGGATGGGGTACTCGCTGTGCCGCTGCCCGCCGCCCTCGAGAACCTGGCCGTCCTCGCTCACGAGATGCACCCGGCCGGCGGTCACCTCCTCCAGGCCCCAGCGGGCGGATTTGATCCACACGCCCCGGCCGGCCGGATCCCGGGCTGAGGCGTGGCCCCAGATGAGGTCGCCGTGCCCGGCGGCGGCCAGGATCCGCGATGCGGTCGCGACCAGCGCCCGAATGCCCTCTTCCATGGGATCTCCTTGATGTGACGCGGTCAGCCGCAGAGCGGGAAACGGATACTGCGGGCCACTGGCTTCAGCGGTGCACCAGACCGCCGTTGAGGTGCAGGGTCTGCCCGGTCATCCAGCCACTGTCGTCAGAAAGCAGGAACGCCACGGCCCCGGCCATGTCCAGTGCGGCGGCCGGGCGCTTAATCGCCTGTGCCGCGAGCATCGCGTCCTTCTGCTGCTGGGTGACGGTCTCCCGGGCCACCTCGGTGAACACCGGTCCCGGCGAGATGGTGTTCACCCGGATGCCGTCGGGCCCGAGTTCGTGTGACATGGAGTGGGTCATCCCGTACACGCCGGCCTTGCTGGCCACATAATGCAGGTACCCAGGCCTGCCCAGCCAGAGCGCATCGGAGGCGATGTTGACGATGCTGGCCCCGCGGGCGGCCCGCAGCGCGGGCAGCAGCGCCTTGGTCAGCAGCCAGGGCCCGCGCAGGTTGACCGCCATCAGCGAGTCCCACTCCTGGACGGTGATCTCCCAGAACGGCTTCATGGTGATGGTCGAGAAGATGGCCGCGTTGTTGACCAGGCCGTCGGCCCGCCCGTTCCGCTCCTGCACGGCTGCGGCCAGCTGCTGGCAGCTGGCCTCGTCGGCCACATCGACGGCGATGCTGTCGGCGCTGCCGGGCGCGCCGTCCGCGGTGATCTTGGCGGCCGCCGCGGCGCATTTATCCGCGTCGAGATCCGCGAGCACGACGTGGCATCCCTCGGCGGCCAGCCGCCCGGCGTAGGCCAGCCCGATCCCCTGGGCGGCACCGGTCACGACGACCACCTTGCCGGCCAGCCCCTGGGCGGTCACCCGGTCACCGTCCAGTTCCGGAAGCTGGGCTCGTCGGCGGGCGCGATCTCGGTGGCGAGCAGCACCAGGCACTGCGGGCAGAAGACCTGCCGCAAGATCACCGGGCGGTCGGTGAACGCCGCCGGGTCGGCCCGGACGCCGGGACCTGCCTCGGCCGGCGGGCGCTCGCGCGTGATCGCGTGAGCGAGCGGCGCCGCTGGCGAGTCGCCCAGCGTGGCCGAGCAGTGCGCGCAGCTCACCGTGCCGTCGTCGCCGAGCAGGATGTTGTCGTCGATTCTCATCTGCTGCTGCCTTTCACTCCACGCCAGCGCGCTGGCGGCGCAGCTGCTGGCGGTAGTTGCCTGTCGCCGCCTCATCGAGGCTTCCATCGCCGGAGAGGACCACGCCGTACACCGACTCAGCCGCGCGGGCTGAGACCCGGCTGGCCCGCACGTCCGCCGCGACCATGCCGGGCGCGCGCAGCAGCGGGTCGCCGTAGCCGCCGCCGCCCTGCCAGTGCGTGTAGTAGACGTCATCGGGTCCCATGTCGGTCTCGGCATGGTTCAGCATGACCTCGCGCGTCCCGTCGAGCTCGTCCAGCGACGCGGGGATATGGCCCGAGGCGAACGACGCGCGGACGGCCGTCCCGCGGGTGAGCACGTCGTACTGGGTGCCGGCCGGGTAGCCGCCGGACAGGCCCGGCGATTGCGGCAAGGCCTTGCCGGTGGCCGACACGACCAGGTGCACGCCGCCGATCGGGGAGTCGTGCGGGATGAAGCAGCTGGACCCGCCGAGGCCGCCGCGGAAGCGGCCCGGGCCGCCTGAGTCCGCTTCCTCGCGCCGCCACAGGTACAGGATCGGGAAGCTGAACTCGTTGATCTCGACGTCGGCGACCCGGCCCATCGGGATGCAGTTGAGCCCGCCGGTGTCCACGCCGTCCTGGTCGACCCGGGCGCCGAGGCCGCCAGCCATCGAGTCGCAGATCATCGTGACGAATCCGCCGCCGCGCTGGTTGACCCCGGCGAGCAGGGCCAGGTCCCAGGTGCCGCAGCACACGCTCATCAGCGATTTGCTGTGCTCAGGGTCGGTCGCGAGCAGCTGGGCCACGCACTCGGATACCGCGTTCTGCGTGGCCCACGCGGACGCCACCGAGCCCTTGCCGATGCCGGCCGGGAAGGTGCAGTTGTTGATCGAACCGGGCTCGCTGATGATGTCGATGCAGCGCAGCAGCCCGCCCGGCGCCCAGGGGATGTCGCCGCACAGCATGGTGAGCACGATCGGCATGATCCCGCCGCGCAGTCCGGCCAGGGTGCAGTTCGCGAACCCCTCGACCTGCGGGTCGGTGCCGGTGAAATCGAACGTCAGCCGGTCCGCCCGTTTGGTCATGCTGCATACGATCTTGTAGATCGCCCGGTCGCCGGCGCGGGCGCCGTCCTGGTGGCCGACCGCGTTCCAGGTGCCGTCGGGCAGCGAGGCGAGCTTGGCGCGCAGCCGGGCCTGCGAGTCGTTCATCATGTGCCGCATGACCGCCTTGACCACGGTCGGGCCGTACTTATCGATGAGCCTGGTGAGACGATCCTGGGCCACGTTGTTCGCGCCGATCTTGGCCCGCAGGTCCAGCGCGATGAGCTTGGGCACCCGGGACCGCCGGAGGTAGACATCCTCGATGTCGGCGCGCAGCGTCCCGGCTTCCACCATCTTCACCGGCGGCACCGGCGTCGACTCCCAGAACACGTCCCGGCCCTCGACCGACCAGCTGCCGGGCGAGACGCCGCCCAGGTCCACCTGGTGGCAGACCGCGCCGGTCCACGCGAACAGCTCGCCGTCGTAGAACAGCGGCGCGAAGATGCTGGCGTCGTTCTGGTGCAGGCCGCCGCCGACCCACGGGTCGTTGCAGAAGAACATGTCGCCCGGCCCGATGCCCGGGTTGCCGGCCCGGTTCTCCAGCGTCCACTTGACCGCCATGTCCAGCGACGACGCCAGCTGCGTGTTAACCAGCCCGACCTGCACGCTGTCGCCGCCCTCGTCGAAGATCGCGGTGCCGAAGTCGTTGCAGTCGGTCACGACCACCGAGCCGGACATCCGCTTCAGCGCGTCGCCCATCTCCTCGGTGATCGCGGCGAGGCGGTGGCGGACCACCTCGTAGGTGAGCGGATCCAGCCCGGCGACCGCGGCGGCCGGGATGTCGTGCAGCGGGACGCCGCGGACGGACTCGCGGATCTGCGCGGACGTCTTCGGCTCAGTAGCGAAACGCTCGGAGCCAGCGACGGGAATGATCGGCATAGCTGCCTTCCTAGCTCTCGGAGAAGCGGATGACGAGATTGCCGAGGCGATCGACCCGGGCGCCGCAGCCGGCCGGAATCGCCACGGTCGTGGTCGGCGCCTCGATGACGCCAGGCCCGGACAGCTCGTGGCCCGCCATGAGGTCCGCGTAGTTGTAGATCTGCGTCGGCTGCCACCGGTGCCGGATGTCCAGGAAAACCTGCCGTGACCCGCTCGGCACCGGCGCGCCGCCGCCGGCCGGCGGGGTGGGCAGCTCGGGGCGGATCGGCAGCCGGCCGACGGCCCGCAGCCGGTAGGTGATGACCTGCAGCCCGGCGTCGGCGAATCCCGAGCCCTTCCCGTAGAGCTGCTCGTACCGCACCTCGAACTCCCGGCCGACGCCGGCGACGATCTCGTCGGTCAGCTCGGCGTCGGGTACCGGCGTGGCGACCTCCGCCATCTGCATCGTGTAGCGCATGTCCATCTCACGCACGAACGAGACGTCGGCGAATTCCAGCCGCTGGGCCGCCAGCCGCTGCCGCAGCTCCTTTTCCAGCTCATCGAAGGCGACCTGGATGACCTCCGGGTCCAGCGGGAAGTTGCTCGGCTGGGAGATCTCCGTGGTCAGCACGATGTCGGAGGCGGCCAGGCCGTAAGCGGAGAAAACCGCCGCCGTCGAGCCCAGCGGCACCAGCACTTCCTGCACGCCCAGGTCGGCGGCGTAGCTGGCCGCATGCACCGGCCCGGCCCCGCCGAAGGAATACAGGACAAAGTCGCGCGGGTCCTGCCCGCTGTTCACCACGACTTTGCGGACCAGGTCGGCGGTCTGCGCGTTCTGGATCGCGTAGACGGCCGCGGCCGCGTCCTCGACGGTCAGGCCGAGTGGCTCGGCAATGTCGCGGCGGATGGCCTCCACGGCCCGCTCCCGGGACAGCTTCTTGCGGCCGCCGAGGAAATGATCGGGGTTGACGATGCCGAGGACGACGTTGACGTCGGTGACCGTCGGCTCGGTGCCGCCCTCGTCGTAGCAGGCTGGCCCGGGCCGGGCCCCGGCGCTGCGCGGGCCGACCCGCAGATTCCCGCCCGGGTCAACCCAGGCGATCGCGCCGCCGCCGGCCCCCACCGTGTGCACGTCCACCATCGGCGTGCTGATCGTGTACTGGTTCAGGACCGTGCTCGCGCTCATCACGGGCTGGCCATCGAGGATCAGGCCGGCCAGGAAGGTCGTGCCGCCCATGTCAGTGGAGATGATGTGCCGGTGGCCGAGCGCGCTCGCCAGGTGCGTGCACCCGACGATGCCGCCGGTCAGCACCGACCCGATCGTGGTGATCGCGTGCCCGGGCGCGTCGGCCGCCGTGACACAGCCGCCGGAGCCCTGCATGACCAGCAGCGACCCGGCAAAGCCGAGCTCGCGCAGCCGTGCCTCGAGCGGCGCGAGGTAACTGTGCAGCCGCGGGCCCACCTGAGTGTTGAGGATCGTGGTGGCGCTGCGCGCGTACTCCCGGATGCGGGGACTGACCTCGCTCGACAGGGCAACGTACAGGCCAGGGGCCTGCTCGTGGATCAGCTCACGGATCCGGCGCTCATGCAGCGGGTTGCGGAATGACCACAGCAGCGAGACGGCGATGGCCTCGACTCCGTCCGCCAGCAGGCCAGCCACCGCGGCGCGGACGCCCTCCTCGTCCAGGCCGACGATGACATCGCCCTTGTAGTCGATCCGCTCGTCGATCTCGATGATCCGGTGCCGCGGGACGAGCGGGGCCGGCTTGTTGGTGCGCGCCATGTGCTGCACCTGGTCGGCGCCGAGGCCCGCGTACCGGCCTTCCAGGTTCATGATGGCGACCGAATCGGCGTGGCCGCGGGTAGTCAGGAAGCCGACCGGGGCGACGTCGCCGGTCACGATGGCGTTCAGGGTGGAGGTCGTGCCATGCACGATGTAATCCGTGTCCGCCAGCATCGTGGCGACCGGCAGGCTGAGAGCGTCGGCGAGGTCGCTGACCGCGGCCAGGAATCCGCGGGCAAAATCCGGCGGCGTCGAGGACGTCTTGGCCGAGGCGACGCGACCATGCTCGCTGGCCAGGAAGGCGTCGGTGAATGTGCCGCCGGTGTCGACCCCGATGACGTAGGTCATGAGCACTCCCAGATCCAGGTGCGGGCAGCGCCCGCGCGGCGCCGCATGTTCCGGTAGGCCGTCAACGTAACATGCAGTGCTACCGTTGTACAGACTCTAGTTCCGCTAGACAGAACTATGTGGCATACTGCGGGTACTCAAGCGCCAGCGGCCGGGACTGGCTGACGCCCCATCCCGGACGGACGCGAATTTGCCTTCGGGCAGACGGGAGCAGCATGGATCGCACGTACGCCGCTGACCGCGACTGGCGGGCCGTCCTGGGCGGGCGCCTGCGCGGCGCCGCGGGCGGCGCCACCTACGAGACGGTGGATCCGGCGACGGAGGACATACTCGCCGCCGTGCCGCAGTGCTCGGCCGCCGATATCGATGCGGCGGTGGCGGGCGCGGAGCAGGCACAGCGGGCGTGGGCCGCACTGAGCCCCCGGGCCCGCGCCGCTCAGGTCCGTGAGTTCGCCAGGCTGCTCCGCGAGAACGCCGACGAGCTGGCGATGCTCGACGCGCTGGATGCTGGCCTGCCCGTCGCCGCGATGCGGACAGACGCCGCGTTCGCCATCGACTACATCGAGATCATGTGTGACCTGGCCCTGCAGCTGGGCGGCCAGACGATCCCGGCCACCGCGGAGCACCTGCACTACACGGTCCGCGCGCCGTTCGGCGTGGTGGCCCGGATCGTGCCGTACAACCATCCGCTTTTCTTCTCCGCATCCAAGCTCGCCCCGCCGCTCGTCGCCGGGAACGCGGTGATCCTCAAGGCGCCCGACCAGGCGCCGCTGTCGGCCCTGCGCATCGGCGAGCTGGCCCAGGAGGCACTTCCGCCCGGCCTGGTCTCGGTCGTCTCGGGAACAGGCGCAACGACCGGCCGGGCGCTGGTCCAGCACCCGGCCATCCGGCGCATCGCCTTCATCGGTTCCGGCGCGACCGGCCGCCTGATCCAGCGGGACGCGGCGGACGCCGGAGTCAAGGAAGTCTCGCTGGAGCTGGGCGGCAAGAACGCGATGATCGTCTTCGACGATGCCGATCCGGCCGCGGCGGCGGCGGGCGCGGTGGCCGGGATGAATTTCGCCACGACGGCCGGGCAGTCCTGCGGTTCCACCAGCCGGCTGCTCGTCCACGAGTCACTCGCCGCTGAAGTAGGCAAGCACGTCGCCGCCGGAGCGGAGCGCATCGTCGTCGGCGACCCGGCACAGGAGCGGACCCAGATGGGGCCGGTCATCACGCGCGGTCAGCTGGACCACGTAGCGCGGCTGATCGAGGCGGGACTGCGCGACGGGGCCCGGCTCCTGACCGGCGGCGGCCGGCCAGCTGCGGTGACCGGGGCTACTACATAGCGCCGACGGTGCTGACCGGCGTGGCCCCGGACAGCACGCTGGCCCAGACGGAGGTGTTCGGGCCGGTGCTGTCGGTGATGACCTTCCGCGACGAGGACGAGGCCATGCGCATGGCCAACTCGGTCCCGTTCGGCCTGACCGGCGCGGTGTGGACCGAGGACGTCCGGCGGGCGCACCGGGTAGCGCGAGGGCTGGAGGCGGGATACATCTGGATCAACGGATCGGCGCGGCACTTCTGGGGCGTGCCCTTCGGCGGTTTCAAGGACTCCGGCGTGGGCCGGGAGGAGAGCCTGGAGGAGCTGCAGAGCTTCACCCAGGTGAAGGCGGTCAGCGTGATCCTTGGGTGAGGTGATCCCTGCTCGGACTCTGCCCTGCGGCGGGATCAGGCCAGCTGGGACGTGAGGCTGCGGCCGGCCTCGGCGAGCAGCGCGGCGTGCCGTTCTTCCTTCTCCTCGGTCATCCGGCTGAGCGGGACGGCGATGGTGATGGCGCCGAGGACGCCGCGCACCGGGTGCACGATGGCTATGCCAATCGAGGACACGCCTTCCTCGCTCTCCTCGGAATTCCGCGCATAGCCGCGGGCCCGGATCCGGGCCAGCTCGGCCAGCAGGTCCGAGCGGCGCGTCATGGTACGGCCGGTGACGGCAGGCAGAGCCTCGCGCGGGTAGAGGGCGCGGACCTGGTCGTCGGTCATGGCCGCGAGCATCGCCTTGCCCAGGCTGGTGGCGTGCGCCGGCAGCCGGCGGCCAACGCGGCCGCTGACCCGGAGCGCGAGCTCGCTTTCGACGACGTTAACGAAGCGGACCTCATTGCCCTCTAGCAGGCCAAGGTGCACGGTCTCGCCCGTGGCCGCGGCCAGGGACTCAAGCACCGGCCGGGCGGCCGCCCGGATGTCAAGCTTGTTGACGACGGAAAGCCCGATCTCAAAGAGCGCCGGGCCGGCCCGGTATACGCGAGTCGCCGGATCCTGCGTGGCAAAGCCGTGATACACCAGCATGGCCATCAGCCGGTGCGCCGTGGACTGGCCCACCTGGAGCTCGTCCCGTGCGCTCGACAGGCGGATCTCCTGATGCTCCCGGAACATCAAGAGCAACCGCAGCGCCCGGTCAACCGACTCCACCGGATACTGGGGCTTCTGCTCTCTGAGCGTAGAGTTCTGCATACCAGAACTTTACCGCAATCCGCCCGCATCCGGAGGGCGGAGCCAGCCGTCAGGTCGCGAAGACCGTGTCGGCGATCGCCTGCACGTGGCGGGCGTCGGTGCCGCAGCACCCGCCGAGGATGGCGATCTCCGGGTGGCCGGCCCGCAATCGCAGGTAATCGTGGGCCAGCTCCGCCGGGTCCCCGTCCTCGGGAGCCGGCAACTCATCGAGTTCAGCGCGGCTCTTCCTCGATGCGTTCGCACGGACACTCCGGAGGCGCGCTTCGGTCGCGCCGTGCGGCAGGGCTGATTCGAAGTGGGAGGGGTGCGCGCAGTTGACGCCGTAGTAGACCGGCGCGCCTCGGGTAGCCGCGTCCACGGCGGCGATGGCATCGGCGAGAAATGTGCCATCCGGCAGGCGGCCGTCCACCTCCGTCGTGAAGGAGATTGCTACCGGAACGCCCGCGCTGGCCGCAGCCCGCGCGATCCCGGTCGCCTCGGTCACGTCCGTGATGGTCATCGCGTGAACCAGATCCACGTCGGTCGCTGCCAGGATGCCGATCTGCTCCTGGTGATAGTCCGCGGCCTCGTCCGCCAGCATGCGCTGTGCTGGGCCGTAGGCGTCGGCACGCGGTCCAATGCATCCGCTGATCACCACAGGTGAGCTGGCCGCCTTCAGATAGCCGGCCCGGACCGCAGACAGCAAGTGGACGGCGGACTCGTTAATCCGGCGCAAGTCCGCAGCTGGGTATCCGATACGCGAGACCCAGTCCCGGCTGGCTCGCCAGGTCGGCGCCTCGATGATCATTCCGCAGCCGTGCTGCACCGCGATTTCCACATGACGGCGGAAGTACACATCGAGGGCGGCCGTGCCGCGTGCGTCATCAAGCAAGACGAAGGCGGCGAAGTCGGGGAGCTCGAACCCGCCGTTGAAGATGAGATCGGTTTCAATCCCGGAGTCGGTGAGGAACACTTCATCGGTCAGCTGCGGCAGCGCGTTCCGGTACACGTCCTGCACCCCCTTCCAGGGTCACAAGGCAGTATGTCTCGTCGCCCGGCCGGAAAGTGCGGGGACATTGGCTGCCCCCACGCTGGAGGCGAGCTCAGCAGTCGCCTCGCCGACGCAGGCTGAAAAATCTGCGTGTTCCGGCTGGTCAGTCCACTGCTCGAACGCGGTCTGGAAGATGGCCGCACCGACGTGCGCCAGCAGCCTGGCCGCTGATTCGGCCGTGCCCCGCTGCTGGAGCGCACCGGCCAGGGCCTCGGTCACGGCGGCGAATTTGGTTCGCTCCCGTTCCTGCAGTTCGGGGCTGGCCTTGATGACCGCACGCCGTTGCGCGGCGTGCGGGACCCGGCCGGCCAGCTGTTCGCCGATATCCACGAGGGCGGCCAGCAGCGCCTGGAAGGGCGAGAGGGCATCGTCGGCGTGCCGGACCGCGTCGGCCAGGGCGACGGGGAGCTGCTCTGATCCGGCGAACAGCACATCACGCTTGTCGGTGAAGTAGCGGGAGAACGTCCGGCGGGTCAGTCCGGCTCGCTCGGTGATCTGCGCGACGGTCACGTTTTCGTATCCGTGCTCGAGGTATAGCTCCAGCGCGGCGTCGCGGAGCCGGTCCTTGGCTCGGGGGTCCCACCGCGGCATGGCCACGATGATAGCCGTGATGACTCAGTGAGTCATCACGGCTAGGCTGACGGCTCAGTGAGTCATCATCTCCCGGCCGCAAGTCGCGGCTGGCGAGACAAGCCGGGCAGGCAGGAGGGACTCCATGCCCGGATGCCGCGGCCGCCCCCGCGGCGCAACCGCGCACGCGGACCCCGCGGAGTACACCGGACGGCGGCCCGCAAGGGCCGGCATCTGACCCTGGAGGAGGCACTGTGACTCTCACTAACCAGCACATTGTCATCATCGGCGGCAGTTCGGGAATGGGACTGGCGACCGCCCGCGCCGCTGCGGCGGCAGGTGCGGCCGTGACGATCGCCTCGGGCGATCAGGGCCGGCTGGACGCCGCGCTCGCCGGATTGCCGGGCAGCTGCGCCGGGGCGGTGGTCGATACCCGCAGCGAGGCGGACCTTGCCGCCCTGTTCGCCCGGGCCGGCCAGCTGGACCACGTGGTCTACACCGCCGGTGACGCGCTAGGCCAGCGGGCACTGGAGGGCCTGTCCCTCGATGAGGCCCGGCAACTGTTCGAGGTCCGTTTCTGGGGAGCAGTCGCCGCCGTCAAGCACGCGGCTCCCCGCCTCAGGCCGGGGGGCTCGATCGTGCTGACGTCCGGGACGGTCGGTGTTCGCCCGGCGCCTGGTGCCGCCCTCGCGGCCAGCGGCGCGGGCGCCATCGAGGGCCTGACCCGGGGGCTGGCCGTCGAGCTGGCCCCGATCCGCGTCAACGCGGTCCGGCCAGGAGTGATCCGCACGCCGATGTGGGATGGGATTCCGGAGCCGCAGCGCGCAGCGCTGTTCACCACCCTTGCGGAACGAACGCTCACCAAGACGATCGGCGACGCAGACCAGATCGCCGCGACGCACCTTTACCTGATGGAGAACCACTTTGTGACCGGAACCGTGCTCACTGTCGATGGAGGCTCCGTCCTGACCGGAAACTAGCCAGTACCCGCCAGGAGGGCAACCGGGCAGGTCAGGGTACGGCCGGGGCGGCGGACGCCAGCGCGGGCGAATACGCGGCGGGGACGAGGGCACCTCCCCGCGCATGAGTGGCTTCAAGAACTTCATCCTCCGCGGGAACCTGGTCGATCTCGCGGTCGCTGTCGTGATCGGGGCGCAGTTCAGCAGCCTGGTCAGGCAATTCGTCCAGTCGTTCATCAGCCCGCTGCTGACCCTCTTCGGCGGCCAGGGCAACTTCAACAACCTGGCCTTCACGGTCGGCAGAGCCCGGTTCAGCTACGGCGCGTTCCTGACCGAGGCGCTGTCCTTCCTGATCTCCGCCGCCGTGGTGTACTTCCTGGTCGTGCTGCCCGTCAGCCGCATGCTGAAGCTGTTCGAGCGGGACCACGCCGCGACCGAGCGACCCTGCCCGCAGTGCACCATGAGCATCCCCATCGCGGCCCGCCGCTGCCCGCCGTGCACCGCGGACATCACCCCCGCCACCGAACAGCCCCGGTCAGTCATGATGCCGCCCCGCTAGCAGCCCGGGAAGGGCGGCCGGCGGCCCGGGACAGCTGTAGTCGGTGACGCCCAGCCGCGTACCGGCCGGCGCTCCGATTCCTCAGTGCTTCGATTCCTCACTCTTCGGACCGCGATCAGCTTGCAAAAGCCCTCAGGCCGGCCATCCGCCACCGGGCGCAGCAGGTCGTCGTAACGGGCGAGGCCGACGACCGGGTCGTGGTGCGCGGCGGCCTCGGCCTCGGTGAGGCCCACCCTCCCGTACTCGGGGTCGGTGAAGCTGCCGCTGGGAACCACGTCGTAGCTGGCCTGCCGGGTAGCTCCCAGGACGGCGTTGGTGGCCGCGATCCGGCCTTCCATCCGGGCCGACTGCCGTTGGCGGGCCAGCCGACCGCGAAGAACACGGCGTCCACCACGAGCTGGCCGGCGGCAGGCGTGGCCGCCGACGGTCAGGATGATGCGGTCCGCGGTCCAGGTGCGCTGGCCGCCGTCGCCGACGGTGTGCGGGCCGGTGAAGCCGGCCGGGACGGTGGCATCCGCCGGCCCCAGCCGGAACCGCCCCGCGCCCCGGTCCAGGATCGCGGCGAAGACGCTCGGGCTGCCCATCCGCGGCAGGCACATCCATTCCACCTTGCCACTGGCCGCGATTAGCGCGGACACTTGGCGACCGGAAAGGAACCCATACTCGGCGATCGGAGGGAACGGCCGCTCAGCGCCGACCCGCCCGGACGCGGCCTATCGGTCAGCATTTCAGTCACCGGGTCCCACACCCCTGCAGCGGCCGTGGCTGGCCGGTTCTGCCTCAGGCAGAACCGGCCAGCCAACCCCCGTGGTCTGGGCCGTAAGGCCTCTTGACGGCTCGTCATAGTCTGGCCGCCAGCTAGGGATCTGTCACCAGCGCGGATCTGCCCGCTGTCTTACTTTGCCTTTCCGCAACCCCAAAGCAGCCAGCGGATCCCCGGCCGGTCACCTTCTGGCTGTACACCGTTTACCTGTGACCGGAGGGGGCGGCGGGCCGGGGTATTACGGCCTTGATGTCCTGCGGATCGAGGTGTATGCCTGGGGCTAAGCCGATCGCGCCTGGCGCCGCATGAAGGCATGCCCGAGACAGAGCAGCCGCACGGTGCGGCGGCAGTCGGCGGTGCGATTGTCGGGGGTGGCATGGCCAGGGGGTCCGGGGTGTTTCAGGCCGCCGCAGGCCGTCCTGCGCCACTGGGTCCACCATGACCGAGCCCGGTGAAGCGCCGTGGATCGATGTATCCGTGACGGTCAGGCACGGCATGCCGCACTGGCCCGGAAATCCGCCTGTCGTCCTGGAACGGACCATGGACATCGGGCACGGCGACGACTGCAACCTCTCCCACCTCGCCATGGGCGTGCACAGCGGCACCCACATCGACGGGCCGGTGCACTTCGTCCACCAGGCCGCCGGGATAGACGAGATGCCGCTGACGGCCACGATGGGTGCCGCGCGGGTCATCGAGATCGCCCATCCGCGCCAGGTCACCGCCGAAGAGCTCCGGGAGCACGCGCTGCAGGCCGGTGAACGCATCCTGTTCCGGACCGCCAACTCGCCCCGGTGCTGGCAGGCCGGCAGGTTCGTCGAGGACTTCGTCTACATCAGCGAGGAGGCCGCCGTCCATCTCGCCCAGGCGGGAGTGCGGGCAGTCGGGATCGACTACCTGTCGGTGGGGGGATACCACGCGGACGGCGCGAAGATCCACCGCATCCTGCTCGAAGCCGGCATCTGGATCATCGAGGGCCTCGACCTCTCCGCGGTCAGGGCCGGCCGCTACGAAATGATCTGCCTCCCGGTCAAGCTGCACGGCAGCGACGGGGCGCCCGCCCGGGCCATCCTCAGGCCGATCAGCGGAAGGGAGCCATGAAGGCCGTCGCGGTTTTCCCAGGGTCGCAAGAGGTAAAGATCGTCGAGCGGGAACCCCCGCGGCTCACCCTGCCTGACCAGGTCACGTTGCGGATGCTCGACATCGGCATCTGCGGCACGGACAAGGAGATCTGCTCCTTCGAGTACGGGACCCCGCCACCGGGAGATGACCACCTGGTCATCGGCCACGAGTCGCTGGCCGAGATTGTGGAGGTGGGGACGGCGGTCGAGCGGCTCGCGCCGGGCGACCTGGTCGTGCCGTCGGTGCGCCGCCCGTGTCCCCATCCGGGCTGCCTGGCCTGCCGTTCCGGGCACCAGGACTTCTGCTATACCGGGGACTTCAGCGAGCGCGGCATCAAGGAAGCGCACGGCTACATGGCCGAGTACGCCGTCAACCATGAGCGGTACATGAATGCCGTGCCGCCGGACATGCGGGACATCGCCGTCCTGGCCGAGCCGCTGACCATCGCCGAGAAGGCCCTGGCGCAGGTGTTCTGGATGATGCAGCAGCGGCCGCCGTGGATCGACCCGGACACGCCCAGCCAGGAGCGGGGCAAGGGGCTCTCGGCGCTGGTGCTCGGCATCGGGCCGGTCGGGCTGCTGGGGGCCATGGTGCTGGTCACGGCCGGTTTCACGACGTACGTGTACTCACGCGAGCTGCCTCCCAGCCCGCGGATCGACCTGGTCGAAGCCATCGGGGCCAGCTACGTCTCCTCCCAGGCCAGCACGTCCGCGCGGCTGGCCGGACAGATCGGCAACATCGACCTGATCTACGAAGCGGTCGGGCACTCGCACTTCGCCCTTGAGGCGCTGAAAATCCTGGGCACCAACGGCCTGTTCGTGCTTACTGGCGTCCCTGGCCTGCAGGCCTTTGTCCAGGCGGACCCGGCTCGCCTCATGCGGGACATGGTCCTTAGGAACCAGGTCCTGCTGGGCACGGTGAACGCCGGGACGGATGCCTTCGCCGCCGCGCTCCGCGACCTTGACCTCTTCCGCCGCCGCTGGCCGGCCGTGGTGGCGACGCTCATCGCCGGCCGTTACCCGCCCGAGCAGGCACCGGACCTGATCCTCGGGCGGCAGGCCGGCATCAAGAGCGTGATCGCTTTTGACGTGTCACGGTGACCACTAGTTCCTGAACGGAAGGTACGCGATGCCCCAGGATCCGCCCGGCAGCCAGCACATTGCCGATCCAGCCTCGCTGACGGCCGAGGAGCGGCGGCTGCACGAGGCCCGGGCGGGTGTTCCGTGGCGTGCCTGGGGGCCGTACCTCAGCGAGCGGCAGTGGGGGACGGTCCGGGAAGATTACAGCGACAACGGAGACGCCTGGTCCTACCTCAGCCACGATCAAGCGCGGTCCCGCGCGTACCGGTGGGGTGAGGACGGTATCGCCGGGATCAGCGACGACAAGCAGCGGCTGTGCCTGGCCCTGGCCCTGTGGAACGAGCGGGACCCGATCCTGAAAGAACGCTTGTTCGGCTTGACGAACAGCGAGGGCAACCACGGCGAGGACGTCAAGGAGTACTACTTCTATGTCGATAACCTGCCGACGCACAGCTACCAGCGCTACCTCTACAAGTACCCGCAGGCCGAATTCCCCTACGCCGACCTGGCGGCGGTGAACCGGGCCCGGTCACGGCACGAACTTGAATACGAGCTCATAGATACGGGAGCCTTCGACGACGGCCATTACTTCGATGTCGAAGTCGAGCACGCGAAGAACGGCCCGGAAGACATCCTGTGCCGCATCACCGTGCACAACCGGTCTGACCAGGATGCCGCGCTGCGCGTGCTGCCCACGCTGTGGTTCCGCAACACGTGGTCATGGAGAGCGGGTGAACCCAAGCCCCGCATTGCCCGCGTCCCCGCCGCCTATCCGGTCGCGGCGGCCGAGCACCCTAAAATCGGCGTGTTCTACCTCCACGCCGAGCCTGCGGCAGACCTGCTGTTCTGTGAGAACGAGACGAACACGGCGCGGGTATTCGGCACCGAGCCGGCGACACGGTTCGCCAAGGACGGCATCGGCGATCACCTGCTGCACGGCGCGGACACCGTGAACCCCGGCGGCGAGGGAACCAAGGTGGCAGCGCACGTCCGGCTGTCCGTGCCGGCCGGCGGGCATGCCTCCGTCCTGGTACGGCTCACCCGTGAGGGCCCGGAGGAGCTCACGGCGCCATTCGACGGCGCCGGCGAGGTCATCGAGCGACGGCGGGCCGAGGCAGACGAGTTCTATGCGGCCATCACACCGCCCGGCGTGACCGATGACGCGAAGGCGGTCATGCGCCAGGCACTGGCCGGGATGCTCTGGTCCAAGCAGTGCTACTACTTCGACGTGGACCGCTGGCTTCGCGAGCGCCGTCTCCACCCGCTGCGGGCACCGGCCTGGCGGGGGAGCCGGAACGAGTCGTGGTTCCACATGTTCAACCACGACGTCGTGTCCATGCCCGACAAGTGGGAGTATCCCTGGTACGCCGCCTGGGACCTGGCCTTCCATTGCATTCCGCTCGCGATGGTCGACCCCGACTTCGCGAAAAGCCAGATCGACCTGATGCTGTCCCAGGACTACCTGCACCCCACCGGCCAGATGCCAGCCTACGAGTGGAACTTCGGGGACGTGAACCCGCCGGTGCACGCCTTCGCGGTCCTCTTCCTGCAGAATCTGGAGTCAGATCTGGGCGAGGTGGACCTGCCATTTCTCAAGGAGAGCTTCGCCCGGCTGCTGCTGAACTTCACCTGGTGGGTGAACCGCAAGGATCCCTCCGGCCGCAACGTGTTCGAGGGCGGCTTCCTTGGCCTGGACAACATCGGGGTGTTCGACCGCAGCGCCGCCCTCCCCACGGGCGGGCGGCTGGAACAGGCGGACGGCACCGCCTGGATGGCGATGTTCAGCCAGAACATGCTGGAAATGGCCCTGGCCCTGCTCCAGCACGACCAGAGTTACGAGGAATTCGTGCTCAAGTTCGTCGAGCACTTCTTCTGGATCGCCGCCGCGGTGGACCCGGTCGGCGAGCACCCCGACGAGATGTGGGACGAGGAGGACGGCTTCTTCTACGACGTGCTGCGCCTCCCCGACGGCACCGGCACCCGGATCAAGGTGCGCTCCCTGGTGGGCCTGCTGCCCTTGTGCGCCACCACGGTCATCGAGGCCGACATCATCGACCGCTATCCGAAGATCGCCGGGCATGTGCGTGGCTTCCTGGAGCGCAACCAGGACCTGCTGGTCAACATCGCTGACCCGCTCGTGCCCGGTGCTCACGGCCGGCGGCTGCTGTCACTGGTGAACGAGGACAAGCTGCGCCGCATTCTCGCGCGGATGCTGGACGAGGAGCGTTTCCTCGGCCCGCACGGGATCCGCTCTATCTCGCGATGGCACCTCGAGCATCCTTATTACTTCAACGTCGCCGGGACCGAGCATCAGGTGCAGTACGAGCCGGCCGAGTCGACCAGCGGAATGTTCGGCGGCAACTCCAACTGGCGCGGGCCGGTCTGGTTCCCCATCAACCTGCTCTTGATCCGTGCCCTGCTCCAGCACTACCGGTATTACGGCAATGACCTGAAGGTCGAGTGCCCGACGGGCTCGGGGACGATGATGACCCTGTTCGAGGTGGCGCAAGAGCTGTCACGCCGACTCGCCACTACCTTCCTGCGGGACGACACTGGACAGCGGCCCGTTTACGGCGGGACCAAGCTGTTCCAGGAGGACCCGCACTGGCGTGACCTGATCCTTTTCTACGAGTACTTCCACGGCGACAACGGGGCCGGCCTCGGTGCCTCACACCAGACCGGGTGGACCGGCCTGGTGGCCCGGCTGATCCAGAGCCTCGGCCAGTTCGACGCCGATTCCGTGCTCGACGACCACCAGTGGCCGATGGCCCGGCCATACCGGCGGCTGGCCGCCGAATCCATGCCCGGCGTCACCACGGCCCGCCAGGCACGCGGCGTGCGGGAATCAGAGTCATCTCCCTGAGGCCGGAGGCGCCCCATGCCCGGGAATGCCGGCCGCCGAGAATCGGCAGGCCCGGGCATCCGCGGCAGGTCAGCGTCAGTGACTATAGAGGCAGAACGCAATCCGATGACCCATTAGATGCCTTTGTCAGCTGCCGTTACCAGAGCGCCGGGATGGATGGGTTAACGATATCTTGACAGGGCGATTCCCGATAGCCAGGCTCAGGGTGTGCCGCAATGTCGGCTCCTTCGCCTCTGGGCATTCCTGGTGCGGCCAGGGCGCGGGCGCCCCGGGAGTCGATCCACCTGGCCCTCATGCCGCCAGCCCGGCCCGGGCTGAACACGGTCAGCTGCGAGGAGGCCAACCACGACAATCCTTGCTCATCACAGCCATACGTTAATTCCGGCGATATTGCGGCGACCACACATCCGGTGGACCGGCACTGCATTCAGGCGCTGCGATGCGGGACAACGAAATGAGCGGCGAGATGACACAGCCTCAGAGCAGCCCCGGCACAGGAAGTCCGGTGGTGGCACTTCAGCCTCTGACTTTCCTTCAAGCGTATGACGACGGCGATAAGGCCATTTTCCGGGCTCAGGTCGGCAACATGGACGAGCCGGACACGCCGGTGTTCGCATTAGCGGTGACGCTGGCCTCACCAGCTGGAGACGCGCAGGCCGAGCATGAAATCAGATACTTCCTCAGTACGCTGCGAGCAGGATTCGCCCTCATTGCCCGGAAACCGGACCAGGACCAGTCCGGCGACCAGAATCCTGAGCCATTCAACATCGACACCGACAGACTGATCGAGGCCGAACTGGTCCGAGCCCCCGCAGGCAACGGCCCTGTTGGCGTAACGATGGCCGTGCAGGCCACGGTAGAAGGTCTCACTCTAGAAGAGGCTCTCCTCGCGCTCATCACCGGCGTGCTGCGGGGATTGGCCTGGCTCGCCTTCCGCCGTTTCCAGCTGTTTTATCCCCCGTACCCGTACTACACGGTCAAGAAGGGAGGATGCAATAAATTCACGGTGGTGCAGGGCGGCAACCTGGGGGCTACGGTGTTTTCCTGTGCAGGAGAGGCAACAGTTCGCCCACCTGAGCCGCCCAAGTCGGGCAATTGGATTTACACAAACAAAACCACCCCCCTCATCAAAGCGAGAACAATCTCCGTGTCCGGCATCACGAAATGCACATACATTTTCTACGGAGATTACAACCCGGACTCCTAGTGGGCGGCCCCGGCACTCCGGCGGCGGGATGCCCCGCCGGTCAGCGCCTGCTGCCGCTCCTTAGCCTGACAGTGGTGCCGCGGTGCCAGTCGGCCCGCAACGGGGGCGTGTGCTCAGGATGAGCTGGCGTGGCTGCAGAGGACCTTGATGCCAGCCTGTAGCGCATCGACACCCGAGTTAGCGGCTTCGCTATCCCTTGGTGCCGGGGGCGGCCCCTTCGACGTATGACACTGCCCCCGGGAGCGCCGAGCCTGGCCGCGCTTCCCCCGCCCCCCGTGACATTCTGCGTAAAGCGTCTATCTTTGACTCTGAATGGTGACGAAGTAGCTGGCGGGAAATGGGCGGGTGGATTTCGTGTCGTCGGCGGAGCTGTCGTCCGGACGGGGAGTCCCGCCGCCGACCGAGTTGCGGCGCCGGGCTCAGCACTCGGTCCGGGAATGGGTGACCTCCGCCGACGCGCACGGGAGTACTGGCCGCCGCTGGGCACCGCGGGCGGCTACGGCCACGGTGGCGGCGGCCGCGTGCGCCCCGGTGGTGTGGCCGCTGCTGGCCGCGGGAACTGGATCCAGTGCGGTGCTGCAGGCGGTCCTCGCCCAGGTGGGCGGGATGGGCGGGGGGCTGCTGACCGATGTGGTCATCCGGGCCTGGGACCGGCTGCGCTCACGTGGCCGGCCCGACCCGGGGCAGGCCAGCCTGCGTGATGTGCTGGCCGCGGAGCTAGAGGCGCGGCTGACGCTGGATACGCCTGCGGCGGCCGCGCTGCGGGACGAGGTAGCCGGGGTGCTGCGCGGCGTGGATGCGGTCCAGGTGGCGTTGACGGCGTCCGTCGAGGAGTCCGCCGCTGGCGTGCGGGAGGTGCTGGTCCGGGGGCTGCGCGAACTGGGTGAGGAGTTCACCGAGTTCGGCTGGGTCCTGGATGAGGTCAACCGGCAGCTGGCCGTCATCGCCGAGGATGTGGCCCAGACCGCAGCCATCAGCCGGGACGTCGCCGACCACCAGCAGCAGACCCTGGTGGAGCTGGCCCTGCTGCGGCAGGAAGCCCGCCGTGCATTCGGTTACCGGGCAGCCCGGCCCGGCCCGGCGGTTCCGGCGGGACCTTCGGCGGATGCGGAACTGGCGGCCGCGCTCGATGCTGCCGGGGTCGCGGTCAGCGCGCAGTGCCCCTACCCGGGGCTGGCGGCGTTCCAGCCGCAGGATGCCGAACGATTCTTCGGCCGTGAGCTGCTGACCGCCGAGTTGGTTGCCCGGGCTAGTGAGCAGCTGGCCCGGCCGGGGCTGCTGATGGTGCTCGGCCCGTCCGGGTCGGGCAAGTCGTCGCTGCTGCGGGCCGGGCTGCTGCCCGCGATCGCCGCCGGGGCCCTGGCCGCGCGCGGTTCCCGGGCCTGGCCGAGGGACTTGATGACGCCGGGCCGGCGCCCGCTGCTGGAACTGGCGACCCGGATCGCGTCCCTGGCCGGGGTCCCAGCCGGGGCGCTGGAGGCGGACCTGCGCGCCGACCCGGCCCGGATCACCGGCGCCATCCGGCAGGCCCTGCTGGCCAACACCCGGCGCCAGCCGAACCGGCCAGGCCCGGCGGCCGGCCCGGTGGTGGCGGATCCGGATGCCGCCGCCGGGCCGCGGCTGGTGCTGATCGTTGACCAGTTCGAGGAGGTCTTCACCCAGTGCGCCGACGAGCAGGAACGCCGCCTGTTCATCAGGGCGCTGTGCGCCGCGGCGGGCACGGCCGCGCCCGGTATCACTGCTGACGGCGGCCAGGCCCGCCGGCCGCTGGATGCGCGGGAGGCACCCGCGGTGGCGGTGATCGGGATCCGGGCCGACTTCTACGCCCGCACGGCCGCCTACCCCGAATTGGTGCCGCACCTGCAGGACGATCAGGTGCTGGTCGGCCCCATGGGCGAGGCGGCGCTGCGGGAGGCCATCGAGAAGCCAGCCGCCGTGGCCGGCCTGGTCGCCGACGCCGCCTTGGTGGAGGTCCTGCTCGCCGACCTCGGCCTCCGTATATCCGCGGACGCTAGGCCGGCTAGCACTAGGCCGGGCTCCCGCGACCACGCGGTGATCACGGACTCGGGCAGCTACCCGGCTGGCAGGCTGGCGCTGCTCAGCTATGCGCTGCAGCAGACGTGGTACAACCAGGAGGGCCGGCGGCTGACGGTAGCCGGGTACCGGGCCACGGGGGGAATCGACGGGGCGGTCGCCCAGGCCGCCGACAACGTCTACGGAAGGCTCGATCCCGCGGGCCAGGCCGCCGTGCAGCGCGTGCTGCTGCGGCTGGTCACGCTCGGAGAGGGCACCCCAGACACCCGGCGGCGGGTGGATTTCGCCGAACTCAGCGGTTCGCACGACAGCGAAGGGGCCACCCTCACTCGTGCGGTGCTCGCGGACCTGGTCGCTGCCCGCCTGGTCACCGCCGACGCCGACACGGTCGAGATCACCCACGAGACCCTGCTGACTGCCTGGCCGCGGCTGCGGGAGTGGCTCACCGAGGACCGCGCCGGCCTGCGGATCCACCGCGACCTCACCGACGCCGCCCGCGACTGGCAGTACGGGGGCCGCGACCCCAGCCGGCTGTTCCGCGGAACGCGCCTGGCCGTGGCCCGGGACTGGGCCGCTGAGCACGGCCAGGACCTCAACAACGAGGAGCGAGCGTTTCTCGCCGCATCCTGGCAGGACCGGCTCCGCGCGACCCGGCGGCGCCGCAGCGCCGTCGCCGCCCTCGCCGTTCTCACCCTCCTGTCCCTGACCGCCGCCGGCCTTGCCATCCAGGAGCGCGGCCATGCGCTCACGGCACGCGACCAGGCAATCGCCACCCAGGTCACCGCCGAGGCTGGGCAGCTGACCGCCACCAACCCCTCGCTCGCCGCCCAGCTCGACGCCGCCGCCAACCAGATAAGCGCCACGCCTGACACCGAAACGCGGCTGTTTGACACCACCACCGCCCCGCTGGCCAGCCGATTGAGCGGCCCGAGGGATGCCGTCTCCTCGGTGGCGTTCAGCCGGAACGGGCGGACCCTGGCCACGGGCAGCCTCGACGGCCGGGTCTGGCTGTGGAACCTGGCCCACCCGGCCCACCCCACCCCGCTCGGCCCCGCGAACGGTATCTCCTCGGTGGCGTTCAGCCCAGTCGGGCGGACCCTGGCCGGCAGCGACGGCGGCCGGGTCTGGCTGTGGAACCTGGCCCACCCGGCCCACCCCACCCCGCTCGGCCCCGCGAACGGTATCTCCTCGGTGGCGTTCAGCCCAGACGGGCACACCCTGGCCGGCAGCGACGGCGGCCGGGTCTGGCTGTGGAACCTGGCCCACCCGGCCCAGCCCGCCGCGCTCGGCCCGCGCACGGCCGGCCCCGCGAACGGTATCTCCTCGGTGGCGTTCAGCCCAGACGGGCACACCCTGGCCGCCGGCCGCAACAACGGCCAGGTCTCGCTGTGGAACCTGGCCCACCCGGCCCAGCCCGCCGCGCTCGGCCCGCGCGCGGCCGGCCCCGCGAACGGTGTCTCCTCGGTGGCGTTCAGCCCAGACGGGCACACCCTGGCCGCCGGCAGCCTGGGTGGCCGGGTCTCGCTGTGGAACCTGGTCCACCCGGCCCACCCCACCCGGCTCGGCCAGGCCCTGGCCGGCCCATCGAACGGTGTCTCCTCGGTGGCGTTCAGCCCAGACGGGCAGACCCTGGCCGCCGGCGGCAACAACGGCGGGGTCTGGCTGTGGAATCTGGCCGATCGGGCCCACCCCACCCCGCTCGGCCCGCCGCTGCCCGGTCCCACGTCCCCGGTCACCTCGGTGGCGTTCAGCCCAGACGGGCGGACCCTGGCCGTCGGCAGCATGGACGGCACGGTATGGCTGTGGAACCTCCCATCCGGCGTCTTTACTGGCCCCCGGGGCCCCGTCACCTCGGTGGCGTTCAGCCGGCCCGGGCGGACCCTGGCCGCGGGCAGCGACGATGGCCGGGTCTGGCTGTGGAACCCGGCCCACCCGGCCCGCCGCACCCCGCTCGGGCCGCCGGGCGGCCCCGCGAACGGTGTCTCCTCGGTGGCGTTCAGCTCGGACGGGCGGACCCTGGCCGCGGGCCGCTACAACTACACAGTCGGGCTGTGGAACCTGGCCGACCCGGCCCACCCCACCCCGCTCGGCCGGCCCCTGCGTGGCCCCACGAACGCTGTCTACGCGGTGGCGTTCAGCTCAGACGGGCGGATCCTGGCCGCGGGCAGCGAGGATGGCCGGGTCTGGCTGTGGGACCTGGCCCACCCCGCCCGGCTCGGACGGCCCCTGCACGGGCTCATGGGCGAAGTCGACTCGGTGGCGTTCAGCCCGCACGGGCAGACTCTGGTCGCCGGCAGCCATAGCGAAGGGGTCTGGCTGTGGAACCTGGCCAAGCCGGCCCACCCCACCCCGCCCGGCCGGTCCCTGGGCGGCCCCACATCCGCCATCAACTCGGTGGCGTTCAGCCCGCACGGGCAGACTCTGGCGGCCGGCAGCTACAACGACGGGGTCTGGCTGTGGAACCTGGCCAAGCCGGCCCACCCCATCCGGCTCGGCCAGCTCCTCAGCGGCCCCACGGGCCCGATCAACTCGGTGGCGTTCAGCCCGGACGGGCAGACCCTGGCCGCGGGCAGCAACAGCGGCGCGGTCTGGCTGTGGAACCTGGCCGACCCGGCCCACCCCACCCCGCTCGGCGCGCTCCTCAGCGGCCCCACGGGCCCGATCAACTCGGTGGCGTTCAGCCCGGACGGGCAGACCCTGGCCGCCGGCGGTGCCGACCACTACGTCCGGCTGTGGGACCTGAGCGTCCATGACGCCATCCAGCGGATCTGTGCCACTACCGGCAACACGCTCACCCGCGCGCAGTGGGATCAGTACATCTCTCAGCTGCCGTATAACCCGCCGTGCCCACCCAGGCCGTAATGGTTGCCCGGGTAATGGACGCGCCGTCATCCAGCTACGAGCCGGGCGGCGGAACCGTGCACCCCAGGCAGGCGGGGAGGCCCTTGAAGTAGGCCGGGAGGCTCGGTGAGTCGCTCGCCGGGTTCGTCGGCAGCAGCACCGGCGACCGCGGCGGCTGATTGAAGTTGAAGTCCTGCACCAGGTTGCCGAGGATCGGCTCGTCTTCCCGCACGTCGGGCCGCGGGTCGGGACGCCCGTCGGTTCTCGGGTTCAGCCGGGCGCCGCCCAGGAAGTCGTCCTCGATGAACTTCAGGTAGGCGTCGCTGCTCAGCACCTGGTGGTCGATGTAGCCCGTCCTGGCGTACGGCGAGATGCTGAGGGCCGGCACCCGCAGGCCGTACCCGGCCTGGTCCACCGCCGGGGGCACCACATGGTCGTAGAAGCCGCCCCAGTCGTCCCAGCTCACGAAGATCGCGGTGGATTTCCAGTCGGGGCTCTTCATCGCCGCGTTGACGATGGCCGTGACGTAGGCCTGGCCGCGGTGCACGCTGTTGGGCGGATGCTCGCTGTCCGGGCCGGACGGCGTGATCCAGCTGACCGCGGGCAGCGCGCCGGCCCTGGCCGCCTGGAAGTACGCGCTCAGCGACTGGATGTTCTTCTGCTGGTGATCGGACTGCACGTCGCCGAACATGGGCAGCGGATTCCAGATACCGAGGGTCTGCACGTTCTGCTTGACCGCGGCGCAGGTCTCCGCGGCGTCGTCCGCACAGTCCGGCTGGGTGCCGGCCTGCACGTAATACGCCCAGCTGACGTGGTGGAGGTACAGCAGCCAGGTGATGTCGGTCCAGGCGAAGTCGATGGACGTCTTGCCGTCGGCGAGTTCCCGGGCCACCGCGTTGTCGAACCCGGTGACGTTGTAGGGCCCGACGATGTCGCTCACGCAGCTCATCGGGGACCGGCTGCGGCACTTGGCCGACCACTCCGAGACCAGGTACAGGTGATCCGGCAGCGACCACGACTTCACCGGCTCGAACATGTGGTCATCGAGCGCGAAGTCCCGGGCGTAGGCCCAGTAGTTGGGGATCTCCGCGGCGGTGTGGTAGCCCATCACGTCCGGCGAGCGGGTGCTGACGCACGCCGGGTCAGCCAGGACGTGGCAGCCTTTCCGGGCCAGGGCGCGCTGGAGGATGAAGCCATTCATCGCGCCGCCGTTCACGTCGGCGACCGCGTTGACCTCGCTGTGCGGCCCGCCGCCGTTCCTGTCGGCCTTGTCGTGATAGGGCCGGGTGCAGCTCCCGGACGGGTTCGGCACGCACACCGCGGGGATCCCCAGCTCCATCGGGATGCCGTCGGCACCGGGGAAGGTGCCGAAGTAGCTGTCGAACGACCGGTTCTCCTGCATCACGATGATCACGTGCTTGATCTTGTGGATGCCGGCCGGGACCACGTAGTGGCCCGCCGGGCCGCCCGCCACCTCAACCGCCAGGCCACCGCGGGCAGCTGCGCTGACGACCCCGATGTCCGTGGGGATGCAGGCGGCCAGCACGACCGTCGTGACCAGGCCAGCCAGCACGCCATAGACCGAGCGGAGGCTGGGGTGCCTCGTTCCCATCCGTGAGCCCTTCCAGAAGGCCGGAACGGGGCATCCAGCACCGGCATGCGCATACTGGCATCACATTGACCTTCGGCGGGAAACTACCGGAAATCGGGACCGCCGCGCTGGCCGCCGTGCTCGGCCAGCCGTGTTCCCCCGATTCCGCGCGAGGTCCCGACCTGATCAGGTCTTCCCGGATTGACGGGCGATGGGGCGGCTACCGGTCCCGGCTCACCGCGAGCGTGGCCTGCCGGGTGCACAACGGGGGCGCGGAACGCTCACTGAGCGACGACAGCCCAGACGGTCTTGCCGACTGGCCCGTCCGGCGGGTAGCAGCCCCACCGGGTGCTGAGGGTCTCGACGAGCAGCAGGCCCCGCCCGCCCTCGGCGTCTGGCCCGGCGTCCTGGCGGCACGGATGGTGATCGTCACCGTCCCACACCTGGATGAGGACGCTGTGCCCGTCCGAGGTGAGCCAGAATCGCATCCAGGGCGCACGCGCATGGACGGTCTCGGGCCGCAGCGGCCCGTTTCGCGCCGAGGCGCGCAGCGCGTTGGTGATGATCTCGGAGACCAGCAGTTCCACCGTGTCGGCGAGCGCGCCCAGGCGCCACTCGTGCAGGACGTTCTTGGCATGGAGCCGGGCCGAGTGCGCGGACGTGGGCAGGGCCCGCAGCTCGAGATAGCTGCGCAGCGGCCATTCCTGCATGCGGGCCAGTTCCTGGTCAGGCTGGATCGCTGGCCCGGCGGAAGGCCTGGCCACCCGGCGCGAGTAGGCCGCCGATGACCAGGAGAGCGTGTCGATCCCCGGGACGGTCATTGCTCCACGAACCCCTCCGATCTGATGCAGGCCCGAAGCCCCGGCAGCGGCGCCCTCACCGGCTGGGCGGGAATAGCATCATCACAATGCCAGCTAAACCTCACGAATCACCGTCAGGACGGGAGCCACGGCTCACTGATGGCTCACCGCGCCGGGCACGCTGCGGCCGGGCCGGCGGTGCGGGCACGGTCCGCTGGCACCGCGCGCAGAGGGCTGGGAGGTGGTGCTGGGCGTGGACTTCGGGCTGCTCGGGCCGCTGATCGTCCGTGACGGCGCGCGGCACGTGCCGGTGTCGGCACCCCGGCAACGGGTGCTGCTGGCCGCCCTGCTGCTGAGCGCCGGGCGGGTGGTCAGCCTGGACGCACTGGCCGAGATGCTGTGGGAAGGCGGGCCGCCGGCCGGGGCGCGGGGCGCGCTGCACAGCGCCGTCCAGCGGCTGCGCTCGACGCTGGGGCCGTCCGGTGCCGACCTGATCGAGACGCAGCCGCCGGGCTACCTGATGAAGGTGGCCGACGGCGAGCTCGACGTCCGCGAGTTCGGCGCCCTCGCCGCCCGCGGCCGGGCGGCCGCCGAGGCCGGCAGCTGGGCCCAGGCGGCCGGGCTGCTCCGGGATGCGCTGGGATTGTGGCGGGGCGAGCCGCTCGCCGACGTGCCCTCGCGGCTGCTGCGGGAACGCGAGGTTCCCCCGATCGAAGACCAGCGGCTGGAGGCGCTGGTCGCGCGGATCGACGCGGATCTGCACCTGGGCCGGGACGGTGAGCTGGTGGCGGAACTGCGCCAGCTGGTCGCGGCTCACCCGGTGCAGGAGCAGTTCCACGCCCAGCTGATGCTGAGCCTGTACCGCAGCGGCCGGCAGGCCGACGCCCTCGCCGCCTACCAGGACGTGCGGCGCATCCTGGCCGACGACCTGGGCATCGATCCCGGTCCCGAGCTCAGGCTGCTGCACCAGCGCATCCTGGCGGCCGACAGTGAGCTGCTGCTCGGCACGGGCGGGGAGCTGGCCGCCCCCGCACCGGTGCCGCTCAGCCCGGCCGCCCCGGGGCCCCGCGACCCGGCGGCCGGGCAGCATCCCGTGGTGCCACGGCACCTGCCCGCCGCGACGCGGCACTTCGCTGGCCGGGCTGAGCCGCTCGCCGCGCTCGCCGCGCTGGCCGCCGAGGCCGCCGGGACGGCCCAGGCGACGGTGATCTCGGTCATCGACGGGACGGCCGGGATCGGCAAGACCACGCTGGCCCTGCATTTCGCGCACCAGGTAGCCGACCGGTTCCCGGACGGGCAGCTGTACGTGAACCTGCGCGGATTCGATCCGGCCGGGCCGCCGGTGACCCCGGCTGAGGCGATCAGGCTCTTCCTGGATGCCCTGGCCGTGCCCGCGGGCCGGGTTCCGGCCGGCCTGGACGCGCAGGCGGGCTTGTACCGCAGCCTCCTGGCCGGGAAGCGGATGCTGGTGCTGCTGGACAACGCCCGGGACGTCGATCAGGTCCGCCCGCTGCTGCCGGCCAGCCCCGGCTGCCTGGTCATCGTGACCAGCCGCCGCCAGCTCACCAGCCTGGTGGCCGCCGAGGGCGCGTTCCCGCTCACGCTGGATGTGCTGGCCGAGGCCGAGGCCCGGGAACTGCTGACCCGCCGCCTTGGCCCGGAACGGGTCGCCGCCGACCCGTCCGCGGCCGGCGAGCTGATCCGGCTGTGCGCGCGGCTGCCCCTGGCGCTGAGCATCGCCGCCGCCCGCTCCGCCAGCCAGCCCGGGCTCTCGCTGGCCGCGCTGACCGCCGACCTGCGCGATGCCCGCGGGCGGCTGGACGCGCTGGACGCCGGGCATGCAGTCACTAACGTCCGTGCCGTCCTGTCCTGGTCCTACCAGCACCTCGACGCGGCGACGGCCCGGCTGTTCCGGCTGCTCGGGCTGCACGCCGGGCCAGACATCTCCGCCGCGGCGGCGGCCAGCATGGCCGGGCTGCCGCTGGACGACGCACGCCGCAGCCTCGGCGAGCTGGCCCGGGTGCACCTGCTGGCCGAGCACGCCCCCGGCCGGTTCTCCAGCCACGACCTGCTCCGGGCGTACGCCGCCGAGCAGGCACAGTCGGCCGACCGCGAGGCTGACCGGCGCGCGGCCACCGGCCGGATGCTCGATCACTACCTGCACACGGCCAACTCGGCCGGGCTGCAGCTGCATCCCACCCGCCGGCCGGTCACGCTGGCCCCGCTCCGGCCGGGCGCCGTGCCCGAGCACATCGGCGACGTCGGGCACGCGCTGGCCTGGTTCGAGGCGGAGCGCCGCGTGCTGGTGGCCGCGGCCGAACGGGCGGCGGAAACCGGCTTCGACACCCACGCGTGGCAGATCCCGTGGGCGATGTCCCGGTTCCTGGACACCCGGGGACGCTGGCACGAGTGGACGGTCACCGAGCAGATCGCCCTGGCCGCCGCGGAGCGGCTCGGCGACCGGGCCGCCCAGGCGGGCGCCCACGAGAGACACGGCTACGCCCGCGCCCGGCTCGGCGGTTACGAGGACGCCTACGCCCACCTGGGGCTCGCGCTGAGCATCCACACCGAGCGCGGGGACCAGGCTGGCCAGGCCTACGTGCACAACGCGCTGGCCATCACGCTGCACTTCCAGGACCGGTACGAGGAGGCCCTGGACCACGCCCGGCAGGCGCTGGACTTGTACACGGCCCTCGGCGACCAGTCCGGCCGGGCCCTCGCGCTCAACTCCCTCGGCTGGTTCCACACTCTGCTCGGGGATCACCAGGGGGCCCTCCGCTACTGCGAGCAGGCGCTCGACCTGTTCCGCGACCAGGGCAACCAGGACGGGGCGGCGGGCGCGCTGGACACCCTCGGGTACGCGCACCAGCAGGTCGGCAACTACGCCGAGGCCATGGCCTACTACCAGCAGGCCGTCGACCTCGATCGCGAGATGGGCAGCCGCTGGGGCGTGGGCGAGACTCTCGGCCACCTCGGCGACGCCCGGCACGCGGCCGGGGATGCGGAGGGGGCCCGTGCGGCGTGGGAAGAGGCGCTCGCGATCCTGGATGACCTTCAGCAGCCGGAGGCTGACGAGATCCGGGCCAAGCTCAGCGAGCTCGGCTGGGCTTAGCGAGCCGGGCGCAGGCCGTCGTGACTGACCGGCCGGCTCACTGCTGGGACGGGTCAGTGACCTGGGCGAGGAACAACGGGGTGTGCGTGGCGGTGTCCTCGAGCAGCAGCAGGAACGGCCGGCTGAAGGTCAGGGACACCATGGGACCCGCGATCGCGGCGGTGCCCACCGCCACGCCGGTGGCCGCGGCGGCGGTGGTCCCCGCCGGGGTGACGTCCATGATGTCTTGCTGGACGACTTCGGATATCTGGCTGTCCCCGGCGCCCAAGCCGGTGTAGTCGCCGCTCAGTGGCAGGCCCATCGCGGCCAGGGGGCCCTGCAGGTTGTTCCAGGCCTGGCTCAGGTGCAGTCGTGGCAGCCGCACCTCGGCGGACTGGGTGGAGGTCCCGGAGGTCAGCGCATTCCACTGGCCCAGCGTGGGGGCGGCGCACGTGGCGGCGTGCGCCGGCGGCAGGAGGGCGACCGCGGCCAGCCGGCCGCCGGCGTAAGGCAGCGTGGCCGACTGCCAGCCGGCCGCCCGGCGGTAGCTGGCCACCGGGCCGACGCTGCTCATCAGCGGTATCTGGACCACCCGGCCGTTGGCGGTGTGGAACGGCGCCGGCCCGGCCGCGGGGAACGGGTGAAGCCAGGCGGCCTTCAGGTAGAGCGCGTTCGACAGCACGGCCCGGGTGGAAAGCGGCAACGGCGCCTGGAACAGGGCCGGGACCAGGCCGTGGGTCTCGTGGGCGACGACCGCGTTGATCCGGTCCGTGGTCGCGGGCTCGTCGCCGAAGTCGACCATCCACAGACCGGCATGGTAGGCGGTGCGCAGGTCATCGAGCACCTGCTGGGCGGGCCGGTTCCCGGATTGCTCGAAGAGGTGGTCGCTGACCGCAAGCTGGCGCAGCCTGCCCAGCGCGGCGCTGTGCCGTTCGAGCGCGGCGACCAGCCCCGGATTCCAGGCCGGCAGGCGGAGCAGCCGGCCGAGGGCGGCCGCGGTCGGCCCTTTGGCCCCCGCATACAGCATGCCCAGCGCCTCGGCGGCCGATTCCGGTGACAGCAGCAGGTTGGCGGCGGGCATCGACGGGCAGATGCGGCCGAAAAGCGCCAGGCTGAACGCATCCTGCGCGGCCGTGACCTGCGCTGGGGACAGACTGCTGGCGGGAAGCTGCTCTAGGCGGCCCAGCAGCATCTGCGGCCCGCGGCCCGCGGGCGGCCGTGACTGCCCGCACCCCGCCACCAGGACCGCCGCGCCGGCCAGGACAGCCAGCGCCATCGTCCCCCGATGGCCAGGCCGTCGGCCCGATCGACGCCATGCCATTGGGCCTCCATGCCTGGGCATCCCGACCTTTACCCGCCTATGTATGACGCACCCCGGGCCCCGGCGGTTTCACAGAAGTCCCCCCGGCATGACGGCCCGGGGCCCGCGGCCGCGGGCCCCGGGCGCGCCGGTCGGTGACTGCCGTCAGTTCAGCAGCTCGTCTTGCCGAAGCAGCGGACGTCGTTAGAGAGAGTGTCCTGATAGGGCGAGTACATGGCCAGGGGCTGGCTGGTGTACTTGTAGTCGTTATGGCCGTTGATGTAGCCCGGGCCGCTGCTCGTCCAGAAGATGTTCCAGGCGCCGCCGCTTGAGCCGCCGGTCATCGGGTTACCGATGGCGATGGGCTTGGTGGGATCCGCGCCGCTGATGCTGCCGTCCTGCCCGGCGGTCGCGGCGATGTCCTCGACCATGTTGAGGCCGTTGTACGGCGACGCGGCCGGGTAGCCGAAGGCGACGTACTGCTCGTTGACGGGCCAGTTCCAGGCGAATCCGTCCCAGCCCACGGACTGCCCCAGGGTCCGCCTGGTCTTGGTGGACGTCCCTACCGTCATGGCGGCTTCATCCTCGGTGAGATCCCGGTTGGCGTACCACGCCGTGCTCGTGGCCCAGCCACCGTTCCAGACGAATTCACCGTACGGGTCGAAGTTCGAGACGTTCCCGTTGTAGGCCGGTATGAAGATGGCCGAGCTGTCCACCACCCGGTTGTCCGCCTCGGTGTTCACGAGGCAGTGGCCGGCGGTCCAGATCTCGTTCTCGTTGTTGCCGCCGCTCGCCGAGGCGACAGCGGTGGCGGAGCAGACGAATCCGCTGCCGTCATTGGTGAAGAATAGCTTGCCGTTCATTGCGTAAGGATAGGTGGGCCACAGGGCCGTGGACGGGGTGAAACTGTCATAGGGGTACGGATACGGGAACGTTTCTGGCGTGATGGCCCTGGTGGGATGGGTAACGGCGGCGCCATGCCCGGCCGGCAGCCCGCCCGCGACATGACCGGGCTTCCCCGACGGGGCCCCCGTGGCCCGGAGTACCTTCGGCTTAGCCCCGGCGATGATCACGTCGGCCGATTTCGCCGCCTTTAGCCGGGCCGGGGTCCAATAGGCCAGTACCGCCTTCTTGCTCGGGACCGCGGCGGTCGAGTGGATGACCGTGGCGGAACCGGATGCGTGCACGCTGGCCTGGGCAGACGCCGCCGGGACGGCGGCGAGCCACGCTCCCAGCATGCCGACCGAGCACAGTGCGGCCGGCACGGCGCGGCGGGCGGCACTGGGCAGTAGGTACCCATTCTTGTGAGTTGGCACTCCAAAAGACCCTTCTCGTGAAATGCGCATGGCGCGGTTTCCAGGCCGCCCGGTCTTCCCGGGTCAGGCCGTAACGTCATGAGAACGGCAGCTCCGGAGCAGCCGAGATTATTGCCTCTCCCCCGTGCCCTGATCACCGCCGCTGTCAAGGAATCGCGCAAGGCTGGATGGCAGCTGCCCCCGATTCCCCGTGTGCACTGCGTCCGAGCCGGTCAGGCGCGGTGTGCCTCCACCATAATGCAGGGCCGCCGGCGCGGCAGTTAATTCTGGCGGACTCCCGTTACCTGCCTGGCGGCCAGATTTAGCGGATCCGGGGAATTGAGCCGCGATAAGCCGAGTACTTGTCAATTAACCCGAAGGGGATAGGATCGGCACTTTAGTGAGGGGGTCAGAAATTGGCGGCCTGGGCCGGTTCGTGCCGGGTCGCGGTAGCCGCGTTCCAGCGGCCAGAATCCCGCCCCGGCGCCGGGCGCCGGCCCGACCGCCGGGTTGTCCGCGCCCGTTGCGGCGGTGGCGTGCGCGGGATCCGCGCCAAGCTCATGGAGCCAGATGCGGGCCGCCGCCCGGGCGCCGGCCGGTGAGCCGGGTTTCCAGGCCGTCGAGGATGGCCTGGAGGCCGAACTCGAAGGTGTTGCCGGGGGCCGCGCCATAGCTGCCGACGGCCCCGCCGAGGCGGGCGCGCAGCCGCGGGAACTGCGCCGCGACCGCGCTGGCTTCCGTCATGCTGTCGCGCATCAGCACCTCGGCGTTGCCCCCATCGCGGCTGAGCTTCCTGGTCAGCGAGGCCGCCGCGGCAAAGCCGAGCGCGTTGCCGAGCACGAACGTGAAGACGGTGGCCGCGGCCTGGTCAGCCCGGGCGCCGCTGAAGCCGGCCGCCTCATAGATGGCGAGGCTGTGGTCGTCGTGGCGGGCCTTGCCCGGGCCGTACAGCGGCTGGGAGCCGAAGGCCTGCACCAGCCAGGGGTGGCGGGTGAGCATCGCGTGCAGGCCGGTCGCCATCTCCGTGGCCGCCGCGCGCCAGCCGGCCGCGGTCAGGCCGGGCAGCGCGATCTCGTGCCAGGCCTGGTCGGCGGCGAGGGCGATGAGGTTGTCCTTGCTGCCCACGTGCCAGTACACCGCGGTGGCCGCCGAGCCTAGCCGCTGGCCCAGCGCGCGCATGTTCAGGCCCTCGAGGCCGTCGGTGTCCAGCAGGCCGATGGCGGCCGTGACGATCTGCTCGCGGGTCAGCGTGTCGCGCGGCATCCGCCCACGATAGGGCACCAGACCTGCCTTGCCATCGTTCAGGAAACCACTTGCACATTGTTCAAGCCTGGCCTTAACCTCTTGCTTGAACATTGTGCAAGTGAGAGGGGAACGGCGATGCCAGCTGACACGCTGTCCGAGTTCGTCGGGGCGACGGCCGCGAAGTTCGGGATTCCCGGCGTCGCCGTCGGGGTGCGGGCGGATGGCCAGGAGAGCTACGCCTGCCACGGCGTGACGAGCACCGACAACCCGCTGCCGGTCGACCGGGACACGCTGTTCGTGCTGGGCTCGGTCGCGAAGACCTACACGGCGACCGCTGTGATGCGCCTGGTCGCGGACGGCCGGGTCGAACTGGGCGCGCCGGTGCGCCGGTACGTTCCCGAGCTCAGCGTCGCGGACGAGCAGGCCGCGGCGGAGATCACCGTGCTGAACCTGCTCAACCACACCTCGGGGCTGGACTGGGGGCTCATCACCGACACCGGTGAGGGGGATGACGCGCTGGCCAGCTACGTGGCGCAGCTGGCCGGGCTGGCGCTGATAGCGCCGCCCGGCGCGCGGGCCTCCTACAGCCAGGCCGGGTACAACCTGGCCGGGCGGATCGTGGAGAAGGTCACCGGCCTGACGTTCGAGCGGGCCGTCGCCTCGCTCGTCTTCGAGCCGCTGGGGCTGTCGCACAGCTTCTACGCGCGCGATGACGTCATGACCCGGCGGTTCACCGTGGGGCACAACCGGGGCGAGGACGGAACGCTGTCCATCGCGCGGCTGTGGCGGCGTTCGCGCGGCGACAATCCCGGCGGGGGCATCGCGTCGTCGGTGGTGGATCAGCTGCGCTGGGCCCGGTTCCATCTCGGTGATGGCCGCGCGGACAGCGGGGCCCGTGTGCTGCCCGCCGCCGTGCTGCAGGAGATGAAGGAGCCGACGGCCGCATTGCGGGGCAGCAGCCTCGGCGACACCATCGGCATCGGCTGGTTCCTGCGCGACGTGGACGGCGTCCGCACCGCCGGGCACGGCGGGTCGGCGAACGGCCAGTTCGCCGAGTTGCTCACCGTGCCGGAACGGGGCTTCGCCGTGGTCTCGCTGGCCAACGCCGGCCCGGACGGCATCCCCTTCAACCAGGCGGTCGTCCGCTGGGCGCTGCAGACCTACCTGGGACTGACCGACCGGGACCCGGAGCCGCTGCCCTACGACGGGGCGCTAGCCCGGGAGGTCACCGGGAGCTACCAGAACGACGTCATGACGCTCACCATCGACGTGACCGGGGCCGGGCTGAGGCTGGAGGTGCTGCTAAAGCCGGAGATCCGCGCGGCGGCGGACAAGGAACCGCCTCCCGACCACGCGCCGTTCGAATTCGGCCTGCTGCCCGGCGGCGCGGATGAGTACATCATCACCAGCGGGGCGTTCAGGGGTCAGCGTGGTTTTTTCACCCGTGGCGCGGACGGGGCGGTCACCGGGGTCGACCTGGCGGGCCGGGTGTTCAACCGGGTCCCGGAGTGACCGGGCGGTTAGAGTCTGGGCGTGGTTCCGGCGGCAGGGCATCCCAGGCTCGGTGGTGCCCGGGCGATCACGGTTGCCCTGGTGGCCGCCGTGTCGGTGGCCGCCTGCGCGGGCCAGCCGCAGCATCGGGCGGCGCGGCCGCCGCGGCAGGCTGTCCCGGCTCACCCGGCAGCCACCGCCCCCGGCCGGACTGCCCCGGCCCCCGCGGTTGGCCGCCCCGGCGGCTTCCGGGTGGCGGAGCGGCAGGTGACCTTCGTCGAGCCAGCCCACACCGGCGCGGCCGGCGCGCACCTGGGCCCGCGCGCGCTGGTGACCCGGATCCGGTATCCGCTGGCCGGGCGATCTTCCGGGTCGCAGCCGGCCCGTGGCGGGTTCCCGCTGATCTTGTTCGGTCCCGGGTTCATGCAATGCGGCGGCCCGTACTCGCACCTGCTGCAGGCCTGGGCCAGGGCCGGCTACGTGGTCGCCGTCGTGAATTTCCCGCAGACGGACTGTCGCGCCGGCGCCCGGGCCTACGAACCGGACCTGGTGAACCAGCCCGGCGACATGTCCTATGTGCTGAGCCGGCTGCTGGCCCTGAACGCTCGGGCCGATGACCCGTTCTCCGGCCTGCTGAACGGTCATGAGGTCGCCGCCGCCGGCCAGTCCGACGGCGGCGACACGGTCGCTGCCCTCGCCGCCAACGCGTGCTGCACCGACCGCAGGCTCAGGGCGGTCGCCGTGCTGTCCGGCGCCGAGTGGCCGCCGATGCCGGGCCGCTACTTCGCCCACGGCGCGCCGCCGATGCTCTTCGTGCAGGGCAGCGCCGACGCCATCAACCCGCCGTGGACCAGCCTCCAGCTCTACCAGCAGGACCAGGACCCGGTGAAGTACTACCTCGACCTGTTCGGCGCCAACCATCTCGTGCCCTACTGGGGCACCAACCCGGTCGAGCGGCTGGTGGCCCGGGTCACCCTGGCCTTCTTCGACCGGTACGTGCTCGGCCAGGCGCCCGCACGCGCGGCGATGACGCGGGACGGCAACGTCAGCGGCACGGCCGCCCTGGTCAGCGGGAGCCAGCTGCCGCCCTGACCCAGCCGGCCTGCGCCGCTAGCGGGCCGGGGCGGGCAGGACGTGCACCTCAGCGTCGCCGGCCTGGCGGGCGAGCTCGCTCAGCACGCGGTGGCGGCCAGCCCCGGCCCCGGGGTCGCGGGCCAGCACCATCTCGGTGACCTGGTGCTGGCCCGCGAATCGGGCCAGGGCGGCGGCCGGGCTGCCCTGCAGCGCGGCGAACTGCCCGCCGAGCTGCGAGGTCAGCGCCGCATAGGCCGCCAGCACTGGTTCCAGGTCCGCCGATGGCGTCCCATGCGTAACGACCCCGACCAGGAAATCCCCCGCCATCTGCGCGGCCAGCGCGGCCGAGCGCCGGATCAGTGGTTCCATGCCCGGCCGCGGCGCGGCACAGCCCAGGATGCGGGGCCGCGCCTCGCTGCTGGCGGCACCGCCGCGGTAGGCGGCCAGCCGCCGGTCGGCGTGCTCGGCCACGACGGTGAACGCCTGCTCCCGCTTCGCCCCGAGCGTCCCGGGTGAGTAGTCCCCCCGCAGGGCGTCCTCGACCCGGCCGGCCGGGACGATCTCACCCCGCCTGACCCGGTCGGCGAGCAGTGAGGGCGGGGCGTCCACCAGCTCGATCTCGTCGGCGAGGGCCAGGATGGCCGCCTCGTCCAGGGTGTCACCGGCGGCTCCGCCGCCGGCCGGGCCGTCCCCGGGCGGGCCGTCCCCGGCCGGGCCGTCCCCGGCCGGGCCGCCGCCGTCGCCGCCGCCGCCACCGTCGCCGCCGCCGTGCAGGCTGTCCAGGTGGACCGTGCCCACGATGGTGATGCCCGCGTCGGCCAGCCGCCGGGCCGCGGCGAACCGGCTGCCGCCGCCGGGGTCGACGGCGGACAGGTCATCGATGCAGGCCACCTCGGGGTGGCGGGCCAGGACCGCGGCGGCATCCAGGGAGGTGCCGTCGCCGACCTTTTCCAGGCCCTCGAGGGCCGCGCTCACGCCTTCCCGGCCGCGGCAGTCCACGGCCGCGACCACCACGTCCGTTCCCCGTGCCCTCCGCCGCCCCGCCTCCTCCAGCATCGCGCTGGTGATCCCGCAGCCGGCCGCGTAGCCCAGGTAGACCCGGACCGTCCCGCGCGGCCGCCCGGCCGGGCCGGGCGCGGCGCCCGGCGCGGCCGCGCCGTCCGGGACGGCGCCGTGCGGCCCGGGGCGGCCTTCGGTGAGGTGCAGGTGGACATCCGGGAGCTGGCTGGCCAGGCGCTCGGCCAGGCCCGGGCGCCAGCGTTCGAGCCGTCCGGCCGGCGGCGCGGCCAGGACCAGGTGCCGGGCGCCGGTCTCCCGCACCGCCTGGGCGATCAGCGCCGCGGTGTCCGTGCCCTCGCGGGCCAGGACCTCGGCCCCCGCGTCGCGCGCGGCGGCCCGGACCGCGGCGGCCCCGTTCCCGGCCTCCCCGGCGGCCGGGCCAACCGCGAGTACCGTGCATTTCGCGTTGCCGCGCCGGGCCAGCCGGGCGCCGCGCAGGACCAGCGCCTGCGCCTGGACCGGGTCGGTTACGGCCACCAGCACGTCCAGTGGCTCACGGGGGCGGGCGCGGTCCGGCGCGTTGAGCGTCTCGGCGACCACCCGCAGCCCGATCTCGCGCAGCGCGGCCAGGGTCTCCGTCTGGAACAGGCCGCCGAGCGCCTCGCCCGCCTGCTCCGGCGGGTAGATGTTGCCGTGCCCGAGCCGCTTGCGCAGGGCCTCCGGCGAGTTGTCCAGGAACCGGATCTCGTCCGCCCCGGCCAGGGCCGCATCGGGCACCGTGGCGGCCGGGGTCATCCCGGTGACCTGGCGCACCTCCTCGGCGGCGCGCTCCAGGTCGGATACGTCGGCGGTGCTGATGACGTCGATCCCGGCGTCCCGCAGCGCCTCGATGGCCCGGGAGTGCGGGCCGAAGTCATCGACGAGCGCGACGGCAGGCTTGCGCGCGAGCACCGCGTCGAGGTCCATCTCCTCGCGGGCGGGCGCGCCGCCGGCCCCGCTGCCACCGTCCCCGCTACCACCGTCCCCGCTGCCACCGTCCCCGCTGCCGCCCGCCGGGCGGGCGGGGATCACTTCCAGGCTGTCCATGGCCTGGGCGGTGCGGGGCCGCCCGCGGGGCTGCGCGAACCCGACCACGACGTCCTCGCCCCGGTCCCGCAGGGCGCGGCCGTCCCGCAGCATGGTGAACGTCTTGCCCGACCCGGGCGCGGCGCCCAGGTACAGGTGCAGCGAGCCCCGCCGGGCCGGCTCGGTGAGGTCAGCCAGGGCGGCGCCGATGCCCTGCTCCTCGCGGATGATCTGGCCGCGGGTCGCGTCGTACGCGTACAGCTCGGCGTAACGGCCCCAGTTCACCGCGACGTCCAGCTGCCGGGCGGCCTCCTCCTCGCCGACATGGGTGCGCAGGATGTCGGTGAAGAACCCGGCCGGGAGGTTGCCGTCGAGGCTGCCGCGCAGGGCCCGGTAGATGGTGCGCACCAGCGGCGCCCGGTCCAGGGCGGCCCGGGCGAATATCTCCTTGCTGTCCTGGATGCTGGCGCCGGCGAAGATCCGGCCGCCGCGGGACAGGGTCAGCCGCTCGCCGCGCAGCTCGGCGAAGCCCAGCAGGACCAGCGCGTCAACCAGCGGGAGCAGGTCGTCCACCTCCAGGCCCAGGTTGTCGGCCAGGTCGGGCAGGTCGGCTTCGCCGTCGTGCCGGCCGAGCAGGACCTCGGCCAGGCCGGACAGGCCGTCCACCGTGGCCTGCGGCAGCGGCGAATCGGCCAGCGTTCCGGCGCCCGGGCCGCCGGGCCGGGCCGGGGCCGCGGCGGGCACGCTGTCACGCTGGGTCATCATCCGGTAGATCTGGTCGACGAGCTCCTCGAAGTCCGGGGTGCGCCGGCGGCGGGGCCGGGGCAGCGGGTTGCGCATGTCGGCCCGGATCCGGCCGGGGTTGCTGCCCAGCAGCAGGATCCGGTCGGCGAGCAGCACCGCCTCCTCGATGTTGTGCGTGACCATGACCATGGTCTTGGTCGGGAACCGCTGGCCCTCCCACAGCTCCAGCAGCTCGCCGCGCAGGTTCTCCGAGGTGAGCACGTCCAGCGCGCTGAACGGCTCGTCCATGAGCAGGGCCGCTGGCTCGACAACGAGCGCGCGGGCGAAGCCGACACGCTGCCGCATCCCCCCGGACAGCTCTTTCGGGTAGGCCGACTCGTAGCCGTCCAGCCCGACCAGGTCGATGGCGCGCAGGGCCCGCTCGGACCGCTGGGCGGGCGCCACCCCGCGGGCCTCCAGCCCGATCTCCACGTTCTGCTGCACGGTGAGCCAGGGCAGCAGCGCGAACGTCTGGAACACCATGGTGGTGTCCCGGTTGGTGCCTTCCAGGCGCTTCCCGCGGAAGCGCACCTCGCCGCCGGTCGGCGCGATCAGGCCCGCAATGCACCGCAGCAGGGTGGACTTGCCGCTCCCGCTGCGGCCGAGCAGCGCGACGAACTCGCCCTCCCCGACTTCCAGCGTGATGTCGTCGAGCACCGGCACGGGCCGGCCGTCTGGGCCGGAGAACGACTTGCTCAGCGAATGGACGCTGATCAGCGGGCCGGTCATGCCAGTGCGTATTTCGACTCGGCGATGCTGTACAGCCGCCGCCACAGCAGGGCGTTCAGCCCGGTGACGTAGACCGCCATGACCAGGATGCCCGCGATGATCTCGTGGAAGTTGTTCCGCGCGGTCGCCTGCGCGATGTAGCTGCCCAGGCCGCGCGCGACCAGCACATGCCGGTTGTAGATGACGATCTCGGCCACGATGGACGCGTTCCAGGCCCCGCCGGCCGCGGTGATCGCGCCGGTGACGTAGGCGGGGAACACGGCGGGGAGGATCATCCGCCGCCAGCGTTCCCAGCCGTGCACGGCGAGGTTGTCCATGGCGTCCTTCATGTCCGACGGCACCGCGCTGGCCCCGGCGATGACGTTGAACAGGATGTACCACTGGGTGCCCAGGGCCATCAGCAGGATGCTGCCGTAATTCAGGCTGAGCCCGATGTCCAGGAAGAGAACAATGGCGAACGGGAAGATGAAGTTCGCCGGGAAACTGGCCAGGACCTGGACGACCGGCTGCATGAACTGGGCCACCCGGGGGCTGAAGCCGATCCAGACACCGACCGGCACCCAGATCACCGACGAGATCACCACCACCACCATGACCCGCAGCAGGGTCAGGAAGCCCAGGCCGAACGCGTGCCCGAGGACGGCCAGGCCCTGCTGCCCGGCGGCGATGTAGGCCAGCATGCTGTACAGGCCCCAGCCCAGCGCGGCGGCGACGACCACGCCGAAGGCGATGTCCGCGGTGCGCCGCCGGGCGGCGTGGCTGACCAGGCGGCGGTCATCGATCCCGGTGGCCGCGCTCATCAGGTGGTTGACCGGCTCGGCCAGGGTGCGCCTGCCCCGCCCGGCCATCCGCGGCCAGCTCGACCGGCGCAGCAGGTCGAGGACCAGCGACCTGGGCTTCTGGCTCGACTCGGTCTGCTCGATCCGGAACCGTTCCGCGTAGGCGATCAGCGGCCGCCAGAACACGGTGTTGACGGCCAGGATCATGATGATCATGGTGATGATGCCCCAGACGACATGCCCGAGGCGGCCCTGCTCCACGGCTATGCCGACGTAGGAGCCCACCCCCGGCAGCGTGTACCGGCGGCCGCCGACGATGATGAGCTCGGACGCGGTGAGGAAGAACCAGCTCCCGCCGAAGCTCATCATCCCGTTCCAGACCAGGCCCATCGCCCCGCCCGGCACGTCGATGCTCCAGAACCGCTTCCACCGGGACAGCCCCATGAGCCGGCTCGCCTCGTCCAGCTCGCCGGACTGGCTGACCAGGGAGTGGTAGAAGGAGAACGTGATGTTCCAGGCCTGGGAGGTGAAGACGGCGAAGACCGATGCCGCTTCCAGGCCCAGCTCGGACCCGGGGAACAGGGCCAGGAAAAACGTCACCGTTACGGCCAGGAAGCCCAGGATCGGGACCGACTGCAGGATGTCCAGGGCGGGGATCATCACCAGCCGGGCGCGCCGGTTCCGCGCGGCGACATAGGCGTAGCCCAGGCTGAAGGCGTAGGAGAAGAACAGCGCGATGAACATGCGCAGCAGGCTGCGGGCCGCGTAATAGGGCAGCTGGGACGGCGAGGTGTCGATGGTGGACGCCTGGCCGGAGCGGATCGGGACGTGCGCGCTGGCCCCCACCCGGACGACCGCGTAGATCAGCAAGAACACGCCCGCGCCGACGACAGCGTCCATGGGCCGGAACCGCAGCCGGCGGAACGTGTCCCGGCTGGGAAAGGTCGGCGTCACCGCCATACGGTCGCTCCGTTCCCGGCGCACGCTGGTGTCCGGCACCATCATGCGATATGGCCGCCCGGCCGTCCGCACGCGGCCGCCCTAGTCCGAGACGCCTCCGCCGCGCGGTGCCGGGCGCCGCGCGACCGCACGCCGTCCGGTGCTGGTCGACTGCCAGCGGCCGCCCTGCCCCCCAGCCAGCCTGCGGCTAGCGGCTCTGCCAGCTCACGCGCCTGCGGGCGGCCTCATAGATCGCATCCACCTGTCCGGGCTGAAGTACAGGCCGCTGCTTGCCCAGCCAATGGCGCAGCGCACCAGGCGATGGGAGCACCGCAACGTCGGCCGGGCCACCCCGCCGGACGGTGACCCGGCGTGCTCCCACGAACACGATGGCCGACTGGACGGGCACGTCGAGGCCGGTGGCCTGCTTCAGCAACCGTCCGGCCCGGGATGCCTCGTGGCGTGACTTTTCCAGGTAATCGACGGATTTGCCGCCAACTGTCAGGCCATACTCGCCGACCCAGACCGCCGTTCCAGTGGTCTTGGTGTTCACGGTCACTACTCCGAATAGCCCGATGATCACATGGTCGATGTCCGCGCCCCGCTGGCCGACCGGCACCGCGTGCAGGACGTGCCAGCCATAACGGGTGGCCCACCTGTTGAGCTGGCGGCCGACGGCGCGCTCGCCACCGGCCCCGGCCGCGAACGACTGCGCTGACGTGCTAATCCCGAGCAAGGCCGCCGCCGTGGTCAGCAGCGGATGCTCGCGGCGCAGTTCCCGGGCCCGGGCACTGGCCGATGCGCCAGGCGCAGTGCGGGCCAGATCGTTCCCTTCCTGGTCACGCACCCCCCGGGACGGTACGGAAGCGGGCGGCACGGCGACGGCCTGGCCGGCTAGCCGGTCCGCCGGCGGCGGCTGGGGCGGGCTGGCACTGGCCTCCGCGGGCAGCGCCAGCTCGGTGACCTGCCCATCCAGTACCAGCCGCTGGCACTCGGCGCGGACTGCCGCCCAGAATTCATCGCGCCGGCCCGGCTGGCTGATCTCGAACCGGGAGGTACGCGGATCGAACCAGCCGACTGGCTGATGACTGGCGGACACGTAGATGCGTAACTGACCGTAACGCCGCCAGACCCTCGAACTCAGTGGGGCCATGATCACTCCATGCACGCAACGAGACTTCCAGTGGAATCGTAGAAGGCCCGACGCGGCACCACTAGCCGGACAGGGCACGGATGCCGTTCGCGTCCGCACCGCCGCCGCGTACGGCGTATTTCCCGGGAGCGAGCGCCCTATCGGCCGTTCTGACCGGGATGTCACTCACCAAAGAATTCAGCCGATAGCGTAACGGACGGTGCAGGACCTCTCATTCACTCACGGGCCTCCTGACCAGTGACCCGATCAGGATTAGGTGATGCGGGCCAGCCCGCGGGGCGCGCCGTCGTCTAGGCTCAGCGCCCATGGCGACGCTGCTCATCGTGCACCACACCCCGTCGCCGGCCCTGCAGGAGATGCTCGAAGCCGCCATCAGCGGCGCCAAGACCGACGAGATCGAGGGCGTCGAGGTGGTCATTCGGCCGGCCCTGACCGCGGGGGCGGCCGACGTGCTCCAGGCCGACGGCTGCCTGCTCGGCACCCCGGCCAACATCGGCTACATGTCCGGGGCCCTCAAGCACTTCTTCGACGGGATCTACTACCCGTGCCTGGAGGCGACCCGGCGGCGGCCCTACGGCCTGTACGTGCACGGCGGCATGGACACCGGCGGCGCGGTGCGCGCGGTCGAGTCGATCACCACCGGGCTGCAGTGGCGGGCGGTCCGGCCGCCGGTGCTCGTCACCGGCCCCCCGGGCCAGGAAGACCTGGCTGCCTGCTGGGAACTGGGCGCCATGCTCGCGGCCGAGCTCGCCGGCTGACCGCCCCCCGGCCCCGTCACCCTTCTCAACGCAGGCCTGATGGACCTGACCGCCCCCCTCCAGCGTCCCCGGCCCGGGTACCGGAATTCGGGGCAACTCCAGCCGCACTGCGCTCTCGCGGCTGGGGTCGAACCAGCAATCTGCCGCGCTGCCATGATTGGACGTCATGCTGCGGGCCAAGCTACGCAGCGGACGTGCGCATGTCCGACGGCCCGGGACGGGGTTGGGCAATCTGGAATGGCGGGTGGTCCGGCGCCCACTGCGACAGCGAGCTAAGTCCGGTCCCGCCTGGCTGCCGCCGGCACCAACGCGGTCCCCGGCGGCCCCCCCAGCGGGGGCACTGCCCACTGGCCCGCTCCCCGGGGGCGGCTGGCTGGCCGGGCGCTGCCCACCGGAGCGTGCGCGGGGCCCGTGCCGCCGGAACCCCCCACGACGGGGGCGCCTCGGCTGGCGCGCGCCGGCGGGTGCCCGGCCCGGTGGCGGCCTGACTGGTACCTGGACGCCGCCAGCAGCAGCAGGACCAGGACCGCCGCCGCCCCGAGCGAGAGCGCCGCCCCCTCGCCGAACCCGGGCGCCACGTAGCTCCACGTCAGCACGCCCGCCCCGGCCGGCACCAGGACCGCCTGGACGAGTCCGGCCGCGCGCACCATGAGCGACCGCACCGGCCCGTGCCGGGGATGCCAGGTGGCGGCCCATCCGGGTATCGCGGCCACCGAGCGGATCACCTCGACCCCGCGCGAAGACCGCACCACCGCGGCGGTCGGCTCGGTCACCGGCCCGGCGGCCCGGGTCACCGACGCGCCCGCCACCGACCGGCCTGGCGGCGCCGCCAGGCTGAGAGGCCCGCGGGCGAACCGGTCGGCGAAGGCGGCGAACGCGCCGTCGTGCCCCGCGTAGCCCCACCGCGGCGGCGCGAGCGCGTCCTGCAACTGCCCATCGGCGACGAACACGCCGCCGGCCGCATCAGCGATCGACGGCGGCCCGAACTGGGCCGTCGGGCGCCCAGGCCGGACGGCGGCCACCGCGGCCACGCTGGTCACCGGGCGCCGCAGCCGGACCGCCAGCGCTGGGCCGGGCGCGGCGGCCGCCCGGAACCAGCGGGTGCTCCCGGCCGGGGTGACCAGCCCGACCCGGGCGGTGCCGTCCGCCGCGTCCTGCGCGGCGTCGCTGTCCGGCACCTGGAGCGGCGAGACCTCCAGGGACGTGCCGAAATACCAGATGGTCTGCTGATCGGCGGCGACCGCACGCCGGCCGGTCCCCGGCGGCCCGGCGGCGGCCGGGCTGGACTGGCCGGACGCGGTGATCAGGTAGCCGGGCGGGGTGAGCAGGACCGAGGTATCGAGCTGGTCGAGCACCCCGTCCCCCACCGCGGCCGGGGAGAGTTCGTCCTGCCCCTCGCCGGTGGCCCGGTGTGACCCGGTCGCGGCCGCGTAGCGGCCGTCCACGAGCGAGGAGTAACCCTGGACCGACGGCGTGCCGCCGACCACGTTGAGGTCGGGCGAGCCGATCCCGGTCAGCTCGGCGGCGTCGAGTTCGCCGGGGTCGTAAACGGCGAACCGTTCCGGGTAGCCAGGGCAGCGACCGGGCGGGCGGGCGCCGGACGGCCCGCTCCCGGGCCGCCGCTGGATTCACCGAGCAGCACCGCGCTGGTGTCCTTGCCGCGGCGCCTGCCGGCCACTGCGCCGTGGTGGCCGGACCCGGTCCCGCCGCCCAGCCCGGGCAGCACCGCGACCACCGCGAGCAGCGTGAAGGCCACCAGGTCGGTAAGCACGAGGCCGCCCAGCAGCCGGGGCCGCTGCCGCGGCGGGAGACGCCGCCCGGCCAGCACGACGGCGATGGCCCCGGCCGCGATCACCGCGAACGGGATGAGCCACGGCTGCAGCCCGGCCGCCACCGCGGCGTCGCTGGCGCCCAGCCCGAGCCAGCGGAAGAAGCCCGCCCCCCAGGTGAGGCCGAGCACGACGACGGCGATCACGCCGAGCGGCGGCAGGATGCCGAGGACGGTTTCCCGGTCCAGCCCGCGGCCGCCCGGAGCGGCGCGGGGGCAGGCAGCGAGCCCCGCGCACCCGGTCCCGGGCCCGGCCCAGCCGGGCGGCGCCGCGGGCCGCGCCAGGCGCCCGGCCCCGCTCCCCCAACGGGGAGTCGGTCCAGTAGGCCAGCAGCACGGCCAGGGCCAGGTCGGCCACCAGGATGTTCCGGCTCTGCAGCCGCTGGTCGCCGAACAGCGGCAGGTGCATGAGTATCCGCCCGAGCGGGGTGTCGCCGCCGAGTGCGAGCACCATCCCGGCGAGCGCCATCACATGCCACACCAGCCACTCGGGCAGCCGCGCCAGCCGCCCCGGCGGAGTTCCCGCCGCCGCAGCCGGCCGAGCAGGGCCGCCGCCGCGACCAGCGGCAGGATGCCGGCGTACCCCGTCACCTCGGTCAGGTTGTAATGCGCCGCGAAGGCGGGCTGGCCCAATGACCCTGAACCGCCGAGCAGGTCGGGCACCAGCATGAGCAGCAGCCACTTGAGCGGCAGCGAGCCCGAGTTGAACAGCGCCGCCGTGGCCGTCCCGCGCTGGGAGGTGCTGACCGCGGCCAGCCCGGGCAGCCACTGCACCGCCCCGAGGCCGACGCCGAGCGCCAGGCCCGCCGCGAGGGACAGGGCGGCCGGGCCCCGGCCGCGGCCCCGCCGGGCGCCCCGCCACAGCGCGTACCCGCCGACGAGGACCGCGGCGTCGTCGATAGCGCGCGGCTCGCCCGCCAGGATGATGAGGCCTATCGCGGTGGCCAGCGCCGCGGTCCAGCGCAGCCGGCCCGCCGGGCCCGGGGCTTCCGTCAGCCGGAGCACGCTGAGCAGGGCCAGCGGCACCCAGCTCATCCCGGCCACCAGCCCGAAGTGGGCGACCTGGGCCGGCATGGCCCCGGCGAACCCGAACGACAGGGCCCCCAGCAGGGCCGGCAGGCTGCCCAGGCGCAGCGCCCGGAGGAAGGCGAACATGCCCAGCCCGGCCACGGCCCAGGTGATGATCATGCCGGCCGTCCACGCCGCGACGCCCGGCAGCAGGGCGAACAGGACAGTGAGCGGATAGGCCGCCCCGGCGTTCCAGCCGGCCAGCAGCGGCGCGCCGCTCCATGTGTACGGGTCATACAGCGGCAGGTGGCCGGCCGCGATCTGGTGGCCGGCCAGCACGCGCAGCGGGTAGTTCTGGGTCAGGTCATCGCCGGGCAGCACGGGGTGCCCGAGCAGCGCGGGCACGCCGAACACCAGGGCCGGGAGCAGGATGAGGACCACCACGGCGGTGGCATCACCCGGCCACCGCCTGCGCGCCCGGGTACCGGGGGCGCGCACAGCGCGCTGTCCGAGTGCCGTCGGCAGTGCAACCCCCACCGTGGCTAGTGTCGCGAAACAATCTGAGCAAAGGGTGGGAACCCGCCCAGGGACTCATGGGAGCCACCCCCGGGTGCAGCCTGGCCACGCCGCGTTACGTCTCCAGACGGGGCCTCGCTGCATCTCGGTAACGTCACACCGGACTACGCGACATTAACCGCCCAGATGCCCGCATTTCTCCCGGTGCGAGCCTCATTATCAGCGGCTGCTCAGGCCGCCGTCAGCCTGTTCCGCAGAACCGGATGCAGGCCACCGCCACGTCATCCGCCAGGCTCGTCCCGCCGGTCATGGCGCTCAGCAGGCGGCGGCACCACGCGCCCCCGTCCTCGTCCGGCAGCTCGCGGGCCGCCCGGGCCAGCCGGTCGAACCCGTCGCCGATCGGCTCGTCCCGGCGCTCGATCAGCCCGTCGGTGTAGAGCACCAGCCGGTCGCCGGGCAGCGCCTTGACCCCCGCCTCGGACCGTTCCCCGCCGAATCCGAGCACCCCGGACCGGCCCTCCTCCAGGTACTGCACCGGCGCGCCCGCGGCCAGCAGCAGCGGAGGCGGGTGGCCGGCGCAGGCATAGACCATGGTGCCCGCGGCGGGGTCGTACTCGGCGTAGGCGACGGTGGCGAAGTCCGTCCCGGTCAGCGCCGGGGACGCCTGGTCCAGCGCGGCCAGGACGGCGGCGGGCCCGGCGCCGTTGATGGCCGTGTAGCGCAGCAGCAACTGCAGCCGGCCCATCGCTGCGGCCGCGGCCAGGTCGTGCCCGACCACGTCCCCGGCGGCGCAGCCGATCTTCCCGCCGGGCAGCTCGAAGACGTCGTACCAGTCCCCGCCGACCTCGCGCCCCTGCTCGGCCGGCCGGTAGCAGGTACCGATCCGGACCCCGGGCAGTTCGGCGGGCAGCCGGGGCAGCAGGGCCTGCTGCAACTGCTGGGCGGCCGCATGCTCGGCCTCATACAGCCGGGCCCGTTCCAGGGCCTGGCCCGCCAGCTCGGCCAGTGTCCCGGCGACGGTCACGATCTCGTCGCCGGGGTGTCCCTCGAGCGGGAAGCCGAAGGCGAGCGCGCCGATCACCCGCCCGGCTACGCGCACCGGCACGCACAGCACGCTGGCCGACCCGGTCGCCATATGGGTGAACGCCGCCTGCGGGAACCGGTCCGCGATCTCCCGCGCCGTCGTCAGGATGAGCGGCTGCCCGCTGCGCACGGTCCACCCGATCGGCGTCCGGGCCGCCTCGTCCAGCGGGATCTGCGCGTAGGTGCGCGAGATGTCCGCGGGGAAGTTCCGGGTCGTCCGGGTACTGAGCTGATCACCGTCCCGGTCCACCATGGCCACCACCCCGTACGCGGCCACCAGGGCCATGCCCGCGTCCACCAGGACCTCGGCGATCTGCTCGGAGGTGACCGCGGTGGCCAGCCCGGCGGTGACCGCCTGCAGCGCCTGCATCCGGCCGCGGGCCGCCTGCTCGGCCTCGAAAAGCCGGGCCCGGGCCAGCGCCTGCGCCGCGTAGCCGGCGACCGTGGTGGTGAACGCCCGCTCGGTGTGGTCCAGCGTCCGCGGCGTCGCCCAGTACGCGGCCAGCACGCCGATGACCTGGTCCCCGGTGATCAGCGGCGCGGCCAGCGACGCGCTGACCCCGCTGACCGCCACCGTCTCGGCCAGGTGCGGGTACTCCGCCTCCAGCGACGCCCGGTCCGGGTGGAAGACCAGCTCGCGGGTGCGCCACGCCCGGGTGGCCGGCGTGTCCAGCGTCACCGGGAATTCCGCGTACTCGGCCGCGATCGGCCGCGGGACCCCGTCCGGCAGCAGCGGCCGCATGACCTGCCCGCCGGGAAGCACTTCCGTGATGGTGGCCGCGGTGGCGCCCATCGAGCGGCGCACGTGATCGGTGAGTGTCCGGGCCACCTCCTCGACGGTGACCGCCCGGGCCAGGTCAGCCGCCAGCGCGGCCAGCCGCTCTGCGCTGTCCGGCAGCGTCAGCGCCCCTACCTGGGGCTGGGTCAGGTCCCGGACGAACGTCACCCAGGTCATCGGGTCGTCGCCGAGCAGCACGCCGGTCACCTCGACCGTCAGCCGGGCCCCGTCCCGGCGGCGGTACTCCTTGCGGTGCGGGCCGTAGCTTCCGGTGGTGCTGAGCTGCGCGACGGCGTCATCGTCCAGGCTGGTCCACTCCGGCGCGGTAATCGCCCGCCAGTGGGCCTGGCCCTCGGTCAGCTCCCGCCGGGTGAACCCGCTCATCCGCAGGAACGCGGCGTTGGCGTCGGTGATCCCGTCCGGTGTCGAGAGCACCAGGCCGACCTGGCCTGCTCCCGCCATCCGGCCCAGCGCGGCCATCGGTCCTGCCGGGTGGCTCATGCCCCTTCGGCCTGCCAGCTCACAGCGGGCAGCCAGACGTGATCCACGGCGGATCTCCTCGGGTCTGCGGCAGCCGGGCGGTATGCCATGGTAAGCCGGGCGTCAAGCTGATTGGTCGTCCAAGGATCATGAGAGGACCACTCAGCGGGTAGGGGCCAAAGTCCCGCGCCGCCCGGAAATCGAGGTGCCAGGACCCGCTGGCCGGGGCACAATCGCCGCCATGTCCTCATCCTGGTGGCCCCTGGCCGGCCTGCGGCTGCGCACCCCTGCCCTGGAACTGCGCTGGCCCAGCCGGGCCGACCTCGACGCGCTGGCCGGCCTGGCCGAGGCCGGCGTGCATGATCCCGCGGTGCAGCCGTTCTCGGTGGAGTGGACCGACGTCCCCGGCCCGGAGCGGGCCCGCAGCGTGCTGCAGTGGGCACTGGTCGTGCTGGGCGGCCTGGAAGACGGTGGACTGGCGGCTGGAGCTGGCCGTCGTCCGCGACGGCGTGGTGGTCGGCACCCAGGGCCTGGCCGCCCGCGACTTCGCCGTGCTGCGCGAGGTGAACACCGGCTCCTGGCTGGGCCGCCGCCACCAGGGACAGGGCATCGGCACCGAGATGCGCGCGGCCGTGCTGCACCTGGCCTTCGCCGGGCTGGGCGCGGAGCAGGCCACTTCAGGCGCCTTTGACGACAACCCGGCGTCGCTCGGCGTCTCCCGCAAGCTCGGCTATCGCGATGACGGCATCGAGCGGCACGTCATCCGCGGCCGCCCGGCGACGATACGGCGGCTCCGGCTGACCCGCGCCGGGTGGCTGGCCGCCCGGTCCCTCCCGGTGCAGATCGAGGGCCTGGAGGCGAGCCGGGCGTTCTTCGGCCTGGCGGCGGATTAGTACTCCAGCCGTAGATCGAGACCGGGGCAGGCCTGTGGGCCGAGGGCCGTCGAGCGTATGGCTGGTACGAATAAGGGCATGGAAGCTCGGCTGCTGCTGGTTCATAGCCCGCTGGTCGGCTGCGGGACCTGGGAGCCAATCGCAAAGGACCTTGCCGGTGACGGATACGCGGTAACCGTTCCCGACCTGGCCGGCACCGTCACGGCAGGGCCGCCGTATCATCTGCGCCAGGCCCCGGTGATAGCCGACAGTGCGGGCGGCCAGCCCGCGGTCCTCATCGGGCACAGCGGCGCCGGGCCGCTGCTGGCCACGGCCGGGATGATGCTGGGAAAGGAGTCCGGGGCTACATCTTCGTTGACGCCGGGCTGCCGACGCCGGGGCGTTCCTGGATGGAGACCGTGCCGCCTGATCTCGCGGCCCAGCTGCGGGGAATGGCGGACCCGCGGGGCTGGCTGCCGCCTTGGTCACAATGGTGGGGCGATGAGGAACTGGCCGCGCTTCTCACCGATCCGGCTGTCCGGCAGCATTTCGCAACCGGGTGTCCCCGGCTGCCGCTGGCCATGTTCGAGGAAATTCATCCTCCCGTGCCCGGGTGGCCGAACGCTCCCGGCGGCTATCTCCAGCTCAGCGAGGCATACGAAGACGACGCGGCCAGGGCACGCGAGTTCGGCTGGCCGGTGAGGAAGCGGCTGAGCCATCACCTCGCGCTGCTGGCAGAGCCCGGCCAGGTCGCCCATGAGGTACGCAACCTGACCGGCCAGCCGTAGATAGCGCAGATTGCTGTCTTCGCCTGTCCTGGTCTGATTGCCGCTGGTAGTGGCAGGTGCGGGAGCGGTGCTGGTGGCGTCGCCGCCAGTATGACCATCGCAGGTGGTGGGATGCGTCCGGGGCGGGCCAGGTGAGGGTGGCGGCGGCGAGCATGGTCAGGGTGACCCACCGGTACTACGATGTCCAGCGACGGGCCTGATGCTCGTCCATGCCGGTCAGGCCCTTGCCGCCTGGAAGTTCTCCTCGCTGGTCCATCTGTGGCCGCGCCGGGCCTTCATCTCGGCGCTCAGCCGTTCCCGGGCCCGTTTCACTTCTGTGGCACTTGGCCGACCGCCGTTGTCGAGGCCGTCCCAGGAGTTCCAGCCTCCACGGTCACCGCCCATTTGGACCAGCCACGGCCAGACCTGATCCGGCGGCGCATCGATCGTGACGGCCATCGTCGCCGCCCTCTGGCCATCGGGTACGAGCCCGGCACCGGGATACGCCCCGGTGACTTCCTCATCGGTTGCGCCCCAGCGCATAAGCCGAGGACGCACCCATGCTGCATACACGACTTCGGCTGCCGCCATCCCGGCCGCGACCATAACTGCGGTCTTGCGTCCTGCCGTCATACGACAACGGTCGGAGGCTCTGCGCGGCCGCTGCAAGGGACGAAGTCGCCCTTTCGACCTGGCCTACACCCGGCTGCCGCTCTAGCCGGCCAGCAGGTCCCGCAGATGCCGCGCGGCCGGCGAGCCGTGGGCCAGCACCTCATCGTGCACCTGCCGCTCGGTCCAGCCCGGCCGTGCCGCGCGCAACCCGGCCACCAGGTCGCTGACCTCGGTGTAGCCGACGTAGTAGGTGGATAGCTGGGCCGAGGTCAGCAGCGCCCGCCGCCACTTGCCGGCCGCCTCGCCGGTCTCCTGGAAGCCGCGCCGGGTCATCAGCGCCATCGCCTCGGCCTCGGGCAGGCCGGTGCAGTGCACCCGGACGTCCAGGATGGTGTTGATGATCGTCCGCAGCTGCATCTTGAGCTGCTGCATCCGGACCGCGCCGGGGCTGCGCTCACCGGGATACCCGTGCGCGGCCATCAGTTCCTCCGCGTAGACGGCCCAGCCCTCGACGAAGGAGCCGGACCAGAACGCGGCGCGCACCGGGGTGCCGCCGCTGAACCGGCGGGAGTGCGCGAGCTGCAGCACGTGCCCCGGCATGGCCTCATGCACCATGAGGTTCTGCACCATGTGCCGGTTGTACTCCCGGTAGAAGGAGCGCACCTGGTCGGCGCCCCAGTCCCGCGGGGCCGGCGAGACCGCGACGAACGTGGGCAGCCCCGCGGTCTCCAGCGGGCCGGGCGGGTCGCAGTAGGCGACGGCGACGCCGCGGTCGATCTCTGGCATCTCGATCACCTCGACCGGGTCGTCGTAGGCCGTGACGAGGCCGTGCTCACGGACGAACGCCAGCTGGCCGTCGTAGGCCCGCTGCACCAGGCCGAGGATCGTCTGGTCGTCGGGCGCGTCCGCGGCCAGCGAGTCGAGTACCCGGCGCACCAGGTCCGCGGGCCCGCCAGCGGGGAAACTGCCCGCCGGGACGCCCGCCGCCGGGGCGTCCGCGGCCGCGGGCGCCGCGCCGTTCCCGCCGCCCAGGCGCGCCGCGGTCTCGGTGATCTCGCTGGTGGCCCGGTCCAGGTCGGCCTGGGCCCGGGCCAGCAGGTCCTCCGGGCCGGTGTCGGTTTCCAGGGTCAGCCGCAGCTTGCGGGCGAACAGGTCCGGGCCGATCCGCGGGTTGCGGAACCGGCCGTCCCGGGTGCCGTCCGCCAGGCGCTGCTGCAGCCAGCGGTGATGCTCCCGGATGGCCTCCAGCGCGGCGGACCGCTCGGCGGCCAGGTCCTCCGGTGCGCCAGCCAGCGCCTGGTCCAGCCCGGCCGTGATCAGCCGTTCCGTGCCGGAGAACTGGCTGATCGCGGTCTCCAGGTGGACCCGGGGCAGCAGGTCGCCCGCCGCGGCCCGCGCCGCCGCTAGCGCGTGCGGCACGGCGGCCAGCCGGGCCGCGACGCTGCGCAGCCGGCGGTCCAGCGGCGCGAAATCCCGGGCTAGCAGCAGGTAGATGGCCCGCCCCGGGTTGGCGAGCATCGGGTTCCACTCGTGTTCCCGCAGCTCGGCGGCCGCGAACCGGCAGCCCTCCAGCTGGCTGGCCAGGATCCGGGCGTCTGCCCGGTACTCCGGCGACAGCTCGCTCACGTCGATAGCCGCCAGCGCGGCCAGCCGGTCCGCACACCAGCGGGCCAGCTCCTCGTGGTACCCCGGGGTGCCGACCGTCAGCCGGCCGTCGTGGGAGTGGTCACCGAGCAGCGTGGCCAGCTCCGGCCGCCGCTCCAGCAGGCCGCCCACCGTGGACCGGGCCAGCGAGCCGAACACCGCATCAGCGTCCGCCATGACGCCGACTATAGGGCGGGCGGCCGGGCCGGGGCAGCCAGGTTCCGGGCCGGCTCAGCCCCGGCCGTTCACCACGACCCGGTGCACGGTCACCATGAAGGTGCCTGCCGGGTCGGGTGGCAGCTGGGTAAACCAGACCGCGACATAACGGCCCGGCGCGGGACGGCCCAGCCTCAGCCGCACCACCCCACCCGGACCTGACGAGCTCGCCACCGGCCGGAGCTGGCTCAGCACCGGCGCGGGCCCGACGCGGATCTGGAAGCTGGCCCCCGGGACCGGGGCGAGCCTGACCCGGATCGACGTGACGGTGACCGGGTGGCCCATGTCCAGCAGCAGGCCGGTCCCGGCGTACAGGTTCCCGAAGCGGGCGGAGGCGTACCAGTCGGTGTGCCACCCGGTGCCGGGGTTGCCCGCGATGACCAGCCGCGCGCCCTGCGGGTCGTCACCGGCGCTCAGCCCGCCGCCGAACGCGGCCGCGCTCACCGGGACCAGCATCCGCGCCGCGGCCGCCGGGGCGGCCGCCCGCGGCGGTGCGGTGGGCGGCCCGGCGGCCGGGGCCGTGGACCGGGCCGGGGCGGGGCTGGCCGCCTGTCCCGGCACCGGCCGGCTGCCGTGCCCGCTCACCGACCCGGCCCCGCGCCGCGCCGCGGCCCGGCCGTGGCTCGCGTGGCTGCTGACCGCGACCGGGGCGCTGCGGCCGCCGATCCCGGTGCCGGTCAGGAAGTAGTACGCGCCGAACCCGACCGCCACCACCAGCGCCAGGGCGAGGACCAGCCTCCAGTCCGGCCGGCGGCGCTGCTCCGGCCGGGACCGGGCGAGCAGCTCGTTGATGCTGGTCGCGGAGATCGGCCCGGTGTCCCGGAGGTCCGTGTCGTACTCGAGGATGAGCGGCTCCGGATCGGCGCCGACGGCCCGGGCGATGCTGCGGATGTCGCCCCGGGCATAGAAATCGCCGCCGCAGGCGGCGTAGTCGCCAGCCTCGATACTGCGGATGATGGGCACCCTGATCCGGGTCTGCTCACTGACCTGGTCGACTGTCAGGCCAGCCTGCTGACGGGCCTCCGCCAGGGCCTCACCGATGCTCACCGCGCACCTCCCCGCCGCCGGCATGGTAGGCGGCCCGGACGCGTGCCCGGGCTGGCCACCATCCCCATCATCACCGCTGTCGCCGCCCCTGAACCTATCGCCGCCCCGCAACATCCGCTGCATCCGGGACCATCCCCCCGGGCCCGCGAGTCCAGTCCCGGGGGCACCGTTCATTTAGTATCTACACTGAACGTATAGTCGTGCCCTAAGCGTCCCGCTGCTGGGCCGGATGACCGGCCTGGCCCGCATCCGTTCCGAGTGAGGCCGGGCCCGAAGATCCCGCCCGCGGGAGACGGAGGTCCCTAGCCCGCGCCCGGGCAGGCGGGCGACCGCCGTGCCGTTGATGGCGTGGTCAGGACGGCCGGCGGTGGCTGGTCGGGGCGGCGGGCGGCGGCGGTCCGGACGGCCGGCGCTGGCTGGTCAGGGCGGCGCTTGCGTGCCAGCCCGCAGCCGCACCGCGGACCGGGCCGCGCGGCTGGCCCGGGTCTCCGCCCGTTTCGCCTCCGCCACCCAGCGGGCGTACTCCTTGCGGTGGGTGTAGGACAGCGCCTGGTAGACCTCGGCGGCGGCCGGATCGCTGGCCAGCGCCGAGGCAAGTTCCGGGGGCACCTCCACCTCACGCGGCTCGTCATCGGGCTCGACCAGCAGGTCCACCCGGTCACCGATCCGCAGGCCCATCTCGGCCAGCTGCGCCTTACGGAACCCGATCCAGCCGGTCCCGCCGTACATGGCCACCGTGGTGCGGAACGCCGGATGCGGCGTGACCGTGACCCGGACCGGCGCGCGGGCCCGGCCGAAGGCTTCCTTCGAGTCGAACGGCAGCGGGGCGGCGGCACCACCGCCACCCCGGCCCTCGATCACCACACTGCAGCGCCGCCCGGCCACGCCCCCAGTGTGCCCCGCAGGGGCGGACGGTTAACCGATTGCCCGGGCATCCGGTCGCTGACATGCTGGCCGCATGTCCTCCGCGGGCGAACCGCCGCTGTCCTTCACCACCGCGGCTGAGCTGGCCGTCGCCCTGCGGCAGCTGATGCAGGCCGGCGCCGGCCTGATCGAGGAGAGCGGGCCGCCCGGGCCGGTCGCGGAGCGGGTCACCGCGCACCTGGGCAGTGAGCTCGGTGACGTGGCGTACGTGGCGGAGGGCTTCCCGGCGTGGGAGCACGCCAACCTGCAGCGCGGCGTTGACGCCTACCTGGCCGCCTACTCGCCCGCGGCGGAGTGGTTCGGCATCAGCGCACTGAACCGCGACCATGAGGACCTGGCCACGGTGATCTCCCGGCCCGGCCGGATGCAGCAGATCTCGGCCGTGACCCACGGCACGGCGGCGACCGGCCCGGACGAAGCGATGGAGGTCGTGCAGTTCGGGCTGGTTCCCTCGGTGGCCCCGCACGGCAGCCCGGTGTTCATCGGGCTGCGGTCCACCGAGCGGTTCGGCCCCCCCGAGTGCCGGCTCGAGATCCTCGCGGCACAGCGGCCGGTGGCGGTCGCGGTGCGCGGTGAGGTCGAGCGGCTGATGCGCCTGCACGACGTGTTCCGCGGCCAGGTGCTCAGCTTCGGCGTATCCGAGCACCGGGGCAACGAGCTGCTGAACTTCCTGCCCCGTCCGGGCCTCGCCGCCGACCAGGTTATCCTGCCCGCCGGGCTGCTGGACGCGATCGAGCGGCACGTGATCAGCATCAGCACCGAGGCCGACCGGCTGCTGGCCGCGGGACAGCACCTCAAGCGCGGCCTCCTGCTGCACGGGGCACCAGGCACCGGCAAGACGCACACGGTCCGCTACCTGATGGGCCGGATGCGGGACAGCACCGTCATCCTCATCACCGGGCAGGCCATGCGGTTCATCGAGCCGGCCGCCGCCCTGGCCCGGAGGCTCCAGCCGGCCATGGTGATCTTGGAGGATGTCGACCTGGTCGCCGAGGACCGCAGCTTCCATGACGGGAGCAGCCCGCTGCTCTTCACCCTGCTGGACGCGATGGACGGGATCGGCTCGGACGCCGACGTGACGTTCGTGCTCACCACCAACCGGGCTGAGATGCTGGAACGGGCCCTGGTCGACCGGCCCGGCCGGGTGGACCTCGCCATGGAGATCCCCAAGCCGGACCGGCAGGCCCGGGAGCGGCTGATCCGGCTCTACGCGGGCCGGCTGGCCCTGGACACTGACCTGGCCCCGGTGATCGAGGCGACCGAGGGCGCCACCGCGTCGTTCATCAAGGAACTGCTCCGGCGGGCCGTGCTCGCCGCGTTGCAGGACCGGGGCGAGGTGCACGCGCTCACCGGCGCCGACCTGGCCACCGCCACCCGGGAACTGACCGCGCAGCATCACGCGCTGACCCGCAGCCTGCTCGGCCACGCCGGGGACGGCCCGGAGGCGCCGGGCCCGGGTCCTGGGGGCGGCATGATGCCTGGCGCCCCCGGTCCCCGCGGACCCCGGATGCGCCGGGGCTAGCCTGCGGCGCCGCTGGCCGGCCCGGCGGGCCACCCCGGATAACGGGGCGATCCGCAGCTGCATGTGCACGGTGGTGCCGGTCCCGCTCGTGCCGGGCTCGATGCTCACCTGTTCCATGAGGGCACGCATCAGCGCGATGCCGCGCCCGCGGAACGGGTTGGGCGGCGGCTGGGCCGCCTTCCAGCGGCCAGCGTCCGTGACGGTCAGCCGGAGCCTGCTGACGGTCGCTTCGGCCCGCAGCCTGATGTGCGGCCCGGGTGTGTTGCGGTGGCCGTGCTCGATGGCGTTGGCGCATGCCTCGCCCGCCGCGACCAGGATGTCCTGCACCGCCCGGCGGCCGACGCCGCACCGGCCCAGCCACCCGCGCAGCGCCGCACGGACCGGGGCGAGCTGGGTCGGCTCGGCCGGGAAGGCCAGGCTGAGCGGGCCGGGGTGGCGGTAGGCGACGACAGCGACGTCGTCGTCGTAACCCCCGGGCGGGGCCAGGCCGCCCATGACCTGCGACGCCAGGTCATCCGCGCCCGACTCGCCGGCCTGGTGCAGCGCGGCGGCGGCCTGGCCGATGCCCGCGCCGGGCGGTACCCGGCGCCGCCCCAGCAGCCCGCCGGTGTACAGCAGCAGGGCGGACCGGCCGGGCAGCGTGCAGGTGGCCTCCTGGCGCGGGACGTCCGGCCGGTCCGCGAGCGGGGCCGCACGGCCGCCGTCCAGCACCTGGGTCCGTCCGCCGGGATGGGCCAGGATGGCAGGCGGGTGCCCGGCACTGCTGTACCTCAGCTGGCCGGTGCCGGGATCCAGGACGGCGCAGAACACCGTGGTGCGCAGCGCCCCGGGGACCAGGACGGCGAACCGGTCCATCACGGCCAGGACCCGGGCCGGGCCGGCGTCCTGCAGCAGCAGGGCCCGGCACGCGCTGCGCACCTGGCCCATCACCGTGGCGCCGGCCAGGCCGTGCCCGGCACAGCCACCGACCACGATGCCGATCCGCCCGCCGCGCAGCTCGACCAGGTCATACCAGTCGCCGCCCGCGTCCAGCGGCGGGCTGGCCGGCACGTACCGGGCCGCGAACCCGGCCGGTGGCCGGGCCGACCCGAGAATGTCGTGCTGCAGCGCGACCGCGGCGTCCCGGTGCCCGGCATCATGCTCTGCGGTGACGTCCCGGATCGTGCCCACCATTGCCCGGCGCCCGGTGGCCGGGTCGCGCACCTCGCCGACCCTGGCCGACAGCCAGAGCCGGTGCCCGTCACGGTGCCGGGCGGGCGTGGTGCAGCGGCCGCCGCCGTCCCGCTTCAGCCGGGCGACCGTCTCGGTGACCCGCCGGTGCCCGTCCGGGTCGGTGTCCTCGGGCGGCCACCACGGATGTTCCACCGGGTACGGCAGCCCGTCCGGCCCGAAGCCCAGGATCTGGGTGAAGGCCGCGTTGATCTGCACCACCGAGCCGGCCTCGTCGCAGACGAAGAAGCCCTCGTGCAGCGACTCCAGCAAGGCGGCCGCCGCCCAGGACGGCGGGCCAGAGCCGCCGGGCAGCCGGTCCCGCTGTTCCGCGCCCGCCGACCGGACGCGCTGGGTACCGCTCACAACGCAGGCCTCGCCTCCCCCGGCCCGGTCGTCGGGGCCGGCATCCCCTCTCGAGTACCCCCCCGGCCGGCCCGCATGCAGCGAATCCCCCGGCAACCCTCGAGGCCCGGCCCGGTCCGCGGTCAGGCCCGGTCCGCGGTCAGGCCCAGGCCCAGGCCCCGGCCCGGGCCCGGGCCCGCCGGGGCCTGGGCCGGGATGAGGCCGGAAGCCCGGCAAGTCCCCGGGCCTGGCCCCCGGCCTCATCCCGGCGCGGGGTCAGGACGAGGACCCGGCGGCCTCCCGCGGGGTGTCCAGCGACTGCCGGACGCCCCGGAACACCGGGATGATCTGATCCAGCCCGGTCAGCTCCAGGATCCGGGCCACCGGGGAGTCACCCACCGCCAGCCGCAGCTCCCCGCCCCCGGCCACGGCACCCTGGTGGGCCCGCGTGAGGGCGTGCACCCCGGCCGAGTCGCAGAACATCGTGCCGGTCAGGTCGGCGGTGATCAGCTCGGGAGCCTGCTCGACCAGGGCCAGCAGGGCGTTGCGCACGGCGGACGCGTTGGCCAGGTCGATCTCCTCCGGCATGGTGACCACGGCGTGCCGGCCGGTCCAGTCCACGTCCAGGACGGCGCCGGTCACCGGCCGGCCGCCGGGAGGACGGGCCCGTTCTCACCGCGGCCAGGGCTGCGGCGCAGCATGAGCAGGGCGATGTCGTCCGCGCGCGGGCTGTGCTCGGACATGGCGCCCATCACCGTGATGCAGGCGGACTCCGGGGCGGCCGCGCGCAGCGCGCCGCCCAGCCGGGTGATGCCCTCGTCGATGGGGCGGCCGCGCCGCTCCACCAGCCCGTCGGTGTACAGGCAGAGCAGGGCGCCGGGCGGCAGGCTGACCGTGGCGGTCCGCCGCGGCTTCCGGCTGGCCGCGCCGATCAGCACATCGGGGGGCACGTCGGCCAGCCGGGCGGGCTCCCCCGGGCAGGCCAGCAGCGGCGGCGGGTGGCCCGCGGACGAGATGCGCGCCTCCTCCAGGGACGGGCTGATCATGGCGCACAGCACGGTGGCCATGGCGTCCGGCTCGAAATGCCGCATCTTGGCGTCCAGCCGGCCCAGCACGTCGGCGGGATCTTCGGTCTCCAGCGAGTAGGCCCGCACCACGCTGCGCATCCGCCCCATGATCACGGCGGCGTTCAGCCCGGTCCCGGCCACGTCCCCGATCACCGCGCACACCGTCCCGGACGGCAGCGGGAACGCGTCGTACCAGTCGCCGCCCAGGTCACCGCTGCCCGGTACGTACCGGGCGGCCATCTCCAGCCCGGGCACGGCAGGGAGCGACGAGGGCACCAGGCTGCGCTGCAGCGCGACGGCCGCCTCCCGGTCCAGCTGGGCACCGAGGGCCTGCACGGCCAGCGCGGCCCGGTCCGCGGCGAGCTGCAGCAGGTCCGCGTCCCGACTGGTGAAGGCCCGGCCAGTCACGGTGCCCACATGCAGCACGCCGATCACCGAACCGTCCGCCAGCAGCGGCGCGCCCATCAGCGACCGGATCCCCTGGTCCAGCAGGATGGGGTTGATGACCTTGGTGTGGTCCACCTCGTCCAGGATCACCGGGCGTCCCAGCGCGGCGATCCGGCCGGCGAAGCCCTGGCCGATCGGGATCCGCACCCCCTGCCGGACCTCTTCCTCCAGCCCGCTCGACGCCGTGGCGACCAGCTGCATGGATGGGCGGTCCAGCAGGAGCACCGCGGCGGTGTCCGCCTGCAGCGCGTCCTTCACCCGCTCAACCAGGACGTCCAGCAGTGCCTGCGGATCGAGCCGGGACAGGGCGGCATCCGTGATCGACTGGACGTCGCGCAGGCCGTCCGGTACCGCCCCGGCCGCCGTGGCTGCGGGCGGCGGCTCACCATCACGCATCTGCCCGCACCGCCTTTCCTGTGCCGGGGACGCAGAATCGAGGACGCGGGCACTAGTTCCTCGGGCTCGCCCGGCTAGCCCCAGATCCTAGCGTGACCCGGGCAAGCCGATCATCGAACGCGGGAACGCCCCGGTGGCGGGCAGCCATGCCAGCCCAGGTGAGGGTGCACGGCGGGGGCCGGCGAGACGGCGGCCGGGCTGCCGGTGGCGGCCCGGGCCCCGGGTCAGCCGGGCCGCCGGATCGTGACCGGGCCCCGGGTCAGCCGGGCAGGCGCAGGCTGGCCCAGACCGCTTTGCCGCCTGGCGCCGGCGCGACCCCCCAGCGGTCCGCGATCTCGGCGATCACGCCCAGGCCGTGGTCCGGCCAGACCGGCAGGCCGGCCTGGGCGGCAGGCAGCGGCAGGTTGTCGGTCACGCTGAGGTATATGGCGTCCTCGGACAGGGCGGCGCTGACCGTGAACGCGGAGCCGGCATGCAGCACCGCGTTGGTGGCCAGTTCCGTCACTACCAGCGCGGCGTCGGCGACGAGCCGGGACCGGGCTTCCGCCCCGGCCGGGCCGGCTGCGCCGTGCCCGCCATCCAGGTGCCACTGGCGGAGCAGGTGAAGCACGAAGTGCCGGGCCGCCCGGGGCGCGTCCCGGACGCACTCGAAGGCCTGGCTGACCGGCGCCCGCCACCGCTGCGCGTCCTCCGGCCCCAGGACAGGGTCGGTCCCGATGACGGCGGTATGCAGCTGGCAGAGCCGGGCCCGGGCCTCCGGGTCGGCGTCGAAGAACCTGTCCGGGTACCCGCAGTACAGCGAGAACGGGGTCTGCCGGGCGAGGTCATTCCACAGCCCTTCCAGCTCGGCGGCCGCCATCACGTCCCCGGCGGACCACAGCACGGCGACCATCTCCCCGTACACCGCCACCGGCCCGCGGGCGCCGGCCTGGCGGATCAGAACGCCGACCGAGCCCAAGAAGGCGGCCCGGTCCACCCGGCCGCCGGTGACGAACCGGCTGAGCAGGCTCTCGGCGTCCAGGGCCAGGAACCGTCCCGCACGGCGGGCGGCAGGCAGGTCGGCCCCGGCCTGCTGCATCGCCGCCGTGATCACCTCGGCGTGCGGTGGCGTGGCCACCAGCACCGCCGCGCCGCCCGCAAGGATCGCGCCCGCCAGGTAGTGCCCGACCGAGGAGGCCAGTTCTTCGTCCCGCCGGTAGAACTGGACCACGTGGCTGCGCTGTTGCGCGGCCACTGAGCCAGCACCGACGGCCACCGACACACCACCCCCAGAGCTACCGGACGATGCCCGGAACGACATCCACCGTACCCGCGAGGTAAACCGCCATGCGCCGCGCGCTCAGGAAGGTCCCGGCTGGCTGTCCGGCAGGGCAGGCGAGAACACCCACAGCACCCGGGCCGGCCCCGCTCCGGGCGGCACCCGGAACGCGTGCTCGGTGCTGGGCGCGAAGGTGAACGCATCCCCCTCGGCCAGGGTACGCACCGTGTCCGCGACGGTGATCTCCAGCGCCGGCCAGCATGAACACGAACTCCACGTCCGCGGGAAGCGTGTACAGCTCGGTGCCGCTGCCACCGCCCGGCTCGATGTCGCTGAGGATGGCCTGCATCCGCTTCTCGCCCGACGGGGTGAGCAGGTACTCACGCACGCCAGTGCCGCCGAAGTTGATGGGCGGGTAAGCGCCGCTGCGGATGACCTCGCCGCGGGATGACTGGAACAGCGATCCCACCGAGATGCCGAGCGCCTCGCACAGCCGGATCAGCGAGGCCACCGACACGTTGGCCAGGTCCCGCTCCAGCTTGGACACGAAGCCCTTGGTCAGCCCGCTGTCCTCGGCCACCTCGGCCATGCTCTTGCGCGCGGCGAGCCGGGCGGCCCGCAGCCTGGCCCCGACGTGGACGCCTGCCACGCTGGCCGGCGCGCCGCCGTCCCCGGCGGCCCGGTCCCCGGCGCCCCGCGCGCCGCTCGCGCCGCTGACCCTGGTGGGCACCTTCCCTCTCCTCCGCTGCCGGTGCCGCGGCCCCCGGCCGTCCGCGGCGACGCGGGCCGGCCCTGGGAGCCCGCCGGTCCGCCCCGGGACCGGCATCTCATGACATACCAGAATTCGTTATGAAACAAGGGTTGACAGTCAGGAAACTGCTGATGAGCATAGCGGCCAGAGGCTGGTCCCCCCACGTCCCCCATCCCCGGCGGGAGGCGAGATGGCTGCAGAATCCCGAGCCCCGGCGATAGCTGGCGAGCTGGAGCGTGAGCGGGGCCTGCGGGCCCAGGTCGAGGTGCACTCGATCGACTGGATCCCCGATCCGGAACGGCACGGCCGGAACTGGCAGCAGGCCATGCTGTGGTTCCTGGGCAACTTCCAGTACTTCACCATCCCCATCGGCTTCGTGGGGCCGTCGCTGGGCCTGTCGCTGGGCTGGTCGATCCTGGCGGGCGCCCTCGGCATCGCGTTCGGCACCCTGTTCATGGCGTTCCACGCCACCCAGGGGCCGATCTTCGGGCTGCCGCAGATGATCCAGAGCCGGGCCCAGCTGGGCTACCGGGGCGTGGTCGTCGCGCTGTTCGCGGTGCTGTTCACCTACATGGCGTTCAACGTGGCCGACCAGGTGCTGATGAGCACCGGGCTGCATGGCGCGTTCGGCTGGAACGCCGGGCTGGTGGCGGGGGCCACCGCGGTGCTCGCCGCGCTGCTGGCCATCTTCGGCTACGACTGGGTGCACCGGGTGTTCCGGTTCCTGCTGGTCATCTCGCTGCCGTGCTACGCGATCATCTCCATCGCCATCCTGATCGGGCACGCGGGCGGCACCGCCCCGCACCACCCGGGCGGGTTCGTGTTCGCCGCGTTCATGGCCCAGTTCTCGGTGGCGGCGGCCTACAACATCACCTATGCGCCGTACGTCTCGGACTACTCGCGGTACATGCCGCGCAACACCTCGCCGCGCGGCATCATCACCGCGGTGTTCTTTGGCGCCTCCGGCTCGGCGGTCTGGCTCATCGCGCTCGGCGCCTGGCTGGCCACCCGGCTGGGGGCCACCGACGGCCTGGTCGGGCTGAAGGTGGTCGGGAACAACGTGGCCTCGCCGCTCGGCTCCATCACCGCCGTGCTGTCCGCGACAGCGCTGCTGGCCACCATGGGGATGAACGCCTACGGCGCCATGCTCACCGTGCTGACCGGCATCGACTCGTTCAAGACCGTGCGCACCAGCCGCGCCTGGCGGGTGGCGACCGTGATCGTGCTGGCCGTCATCTGGTACGCGATCGGCGCGGGCATCTCCACCAGCGCGGTGTCCGCGGTGCTGAACTCGCTGACCCTGATGCTGTACCTGCTGGTCCCGTGGACCGCGCTGAACCTGGTCAACTTCTTCTTCGTCCGGCACGGGCACTACGCGATCATCGATATCTTCCGGCCGGACGGCGTCTACCGCCGGTGGGGCTGGCGCGGCCTGACCGCCTACTTCGCCGGGTTCGCGGCTGAGATCCCGTTCATGGTGCTGCCGCCGATCGCGGGGCTGTCCTATACCGGCTGGTTCCCGGCCCACCTGACCGGCGGGGTGGATTACTCCTGGCTGGTCGGGCTGGCCGTGTCCGGCCTGGTGTACTGGCTGGCGTCCCGCTCGCTGGACCTGGCCGCGGAACAGCCGGCCATCGCGGCCAGCGAGCGGGAACTGAACGCCATCGACGCCGCCGTGCGCATCGGGCCGGCCGCGGAGCCCGGGATGTGACCCGGGCGCGGCCCCAGGGCGTGAGCCCGGGGCCTAGTGCCCCTCGTAGGCCCGCTGCAGGGCGGCGATGTCGAGCTTCGTCATCGTCATCATGGCCGCGGTGACCCGCCTGACCCGCTCTGGGTCGGCGTCGGTCATCATCTCCAGGAATATGGTGGGCACCACCTGCCAGCACAGGCCGAACCGGTCGCGCACCCAGCCGCAGGCGATCTCCGCGCCGCCATCACCCAGCCGGTCCCAGTAGTAGTCCACCTCGTCCTGGTCCGCGCACGGGACCATCAGCGAGATGGCCTCGTTGAAGTGGTGCTCCGGGCCGCCGTTCAGCGCGAGGAACTGCTGGCCGTTCAGCGCGAACTCCACCGTCATCACGGTCCCAGCCGGCCGCGGGCAGGCCTTGGAGTACCGGGTCACCCGGCCCAGGCTCCCGTCCTTGAAGATGCCCAGGTAGAACCGGGCCGCCTCCTCGCCCTCAGTGTCAAACCACAGGCAAATGGTCAACGCCTGGCTATCCATCCCGGCCTCCTCGCCGCATCCGCCGTTTCGTCGTCATCATGCAGACGACCGTGGCATGGCCGGGTCACCGGCGCCCGGCGACAACGCCGGCCTCGTGCTTGCGCCCCATGTCCCCGGCCTGGCCCGCGGGTGCGGGCCAGGCCGGAGACGGGCCAGTCCGGTCAGGCGTTCTGCTTCTGCCTCGAGAACTCGGAGACCAGTTCCCGGCAGAAGGCAGGCAGGTCGTCCGGCTTCCGGCTGGTGATCAGCACGTTCGGGCCGGACGTGCACACCTGGACCTCGGTATCCACCCAGGCGCCGCCCGCGTTGCGGATGTCGGTCGCCACGCTCGGCCAGGACGTCAGCGTCCGCCCCCGGACCAGGTCAGCCTCGACCACGGTCCACGGGCCGTGGCAGATGACCGCGGCCGGCTTGCCCGCCTCGAACATCGACCGGACGAACTGCACCGCCTCGGGCACGGTCCGCAGCTGGTCCGGGTTGGCCACGCCGCCCGGCAGCACCAGGCCGTCGTAGTCGGCCGGGTCCGCCTCGCCTACCGTCCTGGTCACCGGGAATGTGTCGCCCTTGTCCAGGTGGTTGAAGGCCTGGGCCTGCCCGGCCCCGGGGGCCAGCAGTTCCGGTGTCCCCCCGGCCTCCTGGACCGCCTGCCACGGCCTGGTGAGTTCGACCTGCTCTACGCCCTCGTTGGCTATCACGAAGGCGATCCGGCGGCCGTCTAGCTGGTTCGCCATGGTGCGTCCCTTCACTTGGTCTCGTCGGGGACGGCCGCACGGCCCTGCGCTCGTGCCCTGCGGCGCCCCCACCGGCATATCCGCTGCCCAGCTAGGCCCGCTTGACTCCACCTGATTTGCCGGGGGCCGCCCTGGCCGCGGCGGGCGGGGCGCCGGGGGGCGCGAATATTACGGTCTGCGGACCCCGGCCCCGACTCGCCCCAGATTCGCCCGGCACACGGCTAGCGTCGTCCCCGCAATCAGTTCCACATGCCGTGATCGCAGGCGCGGAAAGGGATCTTTCGTGAGGACACGATACGACCGGGACAACTCGACCGGGCAGCAGCCCAGAATGGTGCATCCAGCATGAGCCGACGGGCAGTCGTTGCGGCACTCGGGATAGCCGCCGTCGCCGCGGGCGGAATTGTGGGCGGCCTGGCCGCCACCAGCAGCCCGGGATCGATCAGCCTCTCCGCGGACTCTTCGCAGGCACATAGCTGGCACATGGGTTCTCGCTGGTCATTCAACAAGATCGATAACCAGAACGACCCTACCTTCAACCAGCTGCTGGGCATCAACAACAACGGCAAGATCGTCGGGTACTTCGGGTCCGGCGCGCAGGGCCACCCGAACAAGGGTTACCAGCTGAAACTGGCCCATCACTTCTCGTTCTTCGTCAACGAGAATGTGCCGACGGCAGTCCAGACCCAGGTCATCGGGGTCAACGACACCGGCGTCACGGTCGGTTTCTGGTCCGGCCAGAACACGGCTAACCAGATGAACAATAACTTCGGTTTCTACACCTGGCATGGCCGTTTCCACAACGTCAACTTCCCGACCGCGAACAATGCCAAGCCGCCGGTCAACCAGCTGCTCGGGGTCAACGACAGTGACGTGGCGGTGGGCTTCTACGCCGACGCCGCGGGCAACGATCACGGCTACGTCTACAGCATCCCGGGTCACTGGTTCGCCCGTGTCCGGGTGCCGCATGCCAGCAGCGTGACAGCCTCCGGCATCAACAACCGCGGTGACATCGTCGGCTTCTACACCGGCCGCCACGGGACCGTCCACGGGTTCCTGCGCGAGCGGGACGGCAACCTGGTCCGGCTGAGCGTCCCGGGTGCGTCCTCGACGATGGCGTTTGGCATCAACGACCAGCGCGAGGTCGTCGGCACCTACATGGTGGGGTCGGGCAACTCGGCCAAGACCTTCGGGTTCGTCTGGGTGCCCTGGCGCCACGGGTTCGCTACCATCAACGACCCGCAGGGCTCCGGTGCCACCACGCTGAACGGCATCAACAACGCCGGTGACCTGGTCGGCTTCTACACCGACGCGGCCGGGAACACCGACGGCCTGCTGGTGTCCCGGCACCACGTCCGCGCGCCGCTCGCGCCTGGCCTGACCCCGGTCCAGCCGACCACGCCAGCGACGGCGCCGGCCGGAGCCGGGCCGACGCACTTCTAGCCGCTGAGCGACCCCAGGTCGCGGAACGACCCGCCGGCGGTGGCCGGGCTGCGCGAGCAGCCCGGCCACCGCCGTTTCTAGGGCCCACGGTTCTGGGTGCCAGGGCGGCCCAGCTCCCGGGCCCGGGAGCGACCTTGTCCCCATGGACAATCCGCTCGCCTCGTACTTCGACACCACGGCCTGGGACCCGCGCGATGCCATCTCCGGCGGCTCACGGATGATCCCGGTCAGCACGCCCCGCGGCGAGATCCGCATCTGGACCAGGCGGACCGGGCACAACCCCCGCCTCAAGGTGCTGCTGCACGGCGGCCCGGGCGCCACCAGTGAGCTCTACGAGAGCTTCGATACCTGGTTCCCCCGGGCCGGCATCGAGTACTACCACTACGACCACGATGGACCCTGGCCACCTGCGCTGGATGGCGGGGCAGCTGCCGCAGGGCCGTTACCTGCACTGCCCCGACGGCAGCCACCTGTCGCAGTTCGATGATCCCGGGCACTCCTTCCCGGGCCTGATCGACTTCCTCACGTCCCTGTAGGCCGTCGGCCCGGCCGGCCCGTGCGCCCGCCCGGTTGCCTCCGTGCACCACGGCCGGGAAGCTGGCTCAGGAATCCGTGACCCGGATGACCGGGGACAGGGCGGGCACCCGGCCGGTGCTGGTCCGGCGGATGACATGCCGCCGGAACAGCTCGGCGGCCGGCAGCAGCCGCCGCTCCGCGGACCAGGTCAGGCAGAGTTCCCGGACGGCGCCCGGGTCGCTGAGCGCGCAGTAGGCCAGCGGGCCGGCCGCGGCCTCCGGGGACCCGGCACGAGGCGCCGGCACGATCGCCACCCCGAGGCCCGCCGCGACGAACCCGCGCACGGTGGACAGATCGTCGCCCTCGAACACCACCTCGGGGCGGAAGCCCGCCCGCTCGCACAGCTCATCGCTCAGCTTGCGCAGCGCGGACGTCGGCCGCAGGCTGACGAACGGCTCCTCAGCCGCCTCGGCCAGGCCGATCTCTGGCCGGGCCGCCAGCGGGTGATCGGGGCGAAGCGTCAGCCGGAGCGGCTCGAGCGCGATCAGCCGGGTGCGGATGCCCGCGCTGCGGCCCCGGCGGGTGCCGATCTCCAGGTCGGCCCGGCCGCCGTCGAGCGCCGCGGACTGGACCTCATCGTGCACCTGGGTCAGCTGGAACCGGACCTGCGGGTGCGCCCTCAGGAAGCTGCGCACCAGGTTGGGCACCAGCCAGGTGCCCAGCGAGTGCTGGAAGGCGAGCGCCACCGTGCCGGTGTCCGGCTCGATCAGCTCGTTCACCGCCGCGATGCCGTCGTCCAGCTGGTGCAGCAGTGCGTCCACGTGCCGCTTGAACACCGCCCCGGCGTGCGTCAGCCGCAGCACGCGTCCGTGCCGGCGCAGCAGCGGGGTGCCCACCTGCGCCTCCAGCCGGGCCAGCGCGCGGGACACGCCCGACTGGGTGACCGGTTCCAGCTCGCTCACCTCGGTCACCGTGGTGCCGTCGGCGACCTGCTGGAACCAGCGCAGCGCATCGGTATCCACATCGATGAGCGTAGATCATGGGTCAATACCCTTCCATTTCCTTAACGCATGGTTCCCGCCACCGCCCGGCCCGGTCCCGGGACCTGGAGGGCCGGCGCACCACGGCATAGCGTGGGCCCCATGACCGAACCGGTGAACCTGAGCGCCGCCCTGGCCTCGTTCGACGACGTCTACAGCCCGCGCATCGTGGCCCGGATGAATGACTACGACGTCCGGATCGCGCATGCCCGCGGCGAGCACGTCTGGCACGTGCACGAGGACACCGACGAGTTCTTCCTGGTCCTGGACGGGCGCTTCGACGTGTCACTGCGGGATGGTGACGGCGGCGTGCGCACCGTGACCCTCACCCGGGGCGACACGTTCGTGGTGCCCAGGGGCACGGAGCACAAGCCGTCGTCCCCGGGCGGCTCGATCCTCATGTTCGAGCCGTCGGGCACCTCCACGACCGGCGACCGTCACGAGGGGGACATCCCCGGGCACGTGGACAGCACCACCGGGCACGACCTCCGGTAACGGCTTGACCCTCACGCGGCGTGAGGGCGCACAGTGGTCCCCGTGGACGAGTACACGGTCGGCGAGGTGGCCCGGCTGTCCGGCGTGTCGGTGCGCACCCTGCACCACTACGACAGCGTCGGGCTGCTGTCGCCGGGCGCCCGCAGCCCGTCCGGCTACCGGCTGTACCGGGAGGCGGACCTGCTCCGGCTCCGGCAGGTGCTGTTCTACCGGGAACTGGGCTTCGGGCTGGATGAGATCGCGGAGATCCTGGCCGACCCGGCCGCCGGGGCCGACGACCACCTGCGCCGGCAGCACCGGCTGCTGCGCGAGCGGGCGGCCCGCACCAGCGCCCTGCTGCGCGCCCTGGAAAAGGAGATGGAGGCACGGAAGATGGGCATGGCCCTGACCCCCGAGGAGCAATTCGAGATCTTCGGCACGGACCAGATGGACGAGCGCGCGGAGGAGGCCTGGCAGCGCTGGGGCGACACGGAGGCGTGGCAGGAATCGCAGCGGCGCAACGCGGCCTACACCAAGGAGGACTGGATCACGATCAAGGGCGAGGCGGACGCCAGCATCCGCGGGTTCGCCGACGCGATGCGGGCCGGCGAGCCAGCCACCGGGACAGTGGCGATGGACCTGGCCGAGACGCACCGGCAGCACATCTCCCGCTGGTTTTACGACTGCGGCTACGGGAGACACCGCGGCCTGGCCGAGATGTACGTGGCCGATCCCCGCTACACCGCCCCCTGGGACGAGATCGCCCCCGGCTTCTCCGGGTACGTGCACGACGCGATCCTGGCCAACGCGGACCGGGCCGGCGGCCGGGCCGGCCAGGGCTAGCGGCCCCGCCGGCACCCGCGCGGGAGGCTCCCGTGTGGAAGGCTGAGCCCATGAAGTACGTGGTCTTCGACGAGTCGGCGGAGGACGTCGCCAGCCAGGCACCACCGCATTTCCCCGCCCACCAGGCCTGGGACGAGAGCTTCCACGCCCACGGGGACCTGCTGCTGATCGGCGCGTTCGGCGACCCGCACCGCGAAGGATCGATGGCGGTGTTCCGCACCAGGGACACCGCCGAGGAGTTCACCGCCGGGGACCCCTTCGTCCGCGACGGGGTGGTCCGCAGCCGGCAGATCCGTGACTGGAACGAAGCCCTGGGCTGACGTCACCGGCCGGGTGGCACCGGCCCGGACGCGGCAGGGCAGGGGGGATCACACTGATGCCGAACCGTGAGGGCCTGCGGGCCGTGGTCATCGGGGCCGGGATGGCCGGGCTGGCGTGCGCCGCGGACCTGGCCACCGCCGGAGCGGCGGTCACCGTCCTGGAGGCCGGGAACGCCGTCGGCGGGCGGATGCGCACCGATACGACGGCGGCCGGCTTCCGGCTGGACCGTGGCTTCCAGGTGTTCAACACCTCCTATCCCCAGGTGCAGCGGCGGCTCGACCTGCGCGCGCTGCGCCTGTGCCCGTTCACCCCGGGGGTAGTGCTGCATACGCCGGAGGGCCGGATCCGGTTCACCGACCCGACCCGGCAGCCGGGCCAGCTGGCCGATGTGCTGCGGGGCAGGCTAGCCGGCCCGGGCGGCCTGGCCGCGCTTACCCTGCTCAGCGCCCGGGACATGCTGCTCCCGGCCCGCCTGATCAAGCGCGGCCGGGACGAGAGCACGCTGGCCGCGCTGGCCGACGCGGGCATCCCGGGGGAGCTGACCGAACTGCTGTTCCGCCCGTTCCTGGCCGGCGTGTTCCTCGAGGACCAGCTGGAGACGTCCAGCCGGTTCTTCCACCTGGTCTGGCGCAGCATGCTGCGCGGCACACTGTGCCTGCCCCGGCAGGGCATCCAGGTGGTGCCCGAGCAGCTGGCCACCGCCCTCCCGGCCGGGACCGTCCGGCTCGGCACCCCGGCCGCCAGCCTCACCGATGACGGCGTGCTGCTGGCGGACGGCACCGAACTGCCCGCCGACGCGATCGTCGTGGCCACCGGGGCCGCCGGGGCCGGGGCCCTGCTGCCCGGCCTCGGCGTGCCCGCCACCCGGACCGTCACCACCTACTATCACGCCGCGCCGTCCAGCCCGCTGGCCGAGCCGACCCTGCTGGTGGACACCGGTCGGGCCGTGCTGAACAGCTGCGTGCTCACCGAAGTCTCCCGCGGGTACGGCGGGGACGGCCGCGCGCTGATCTCCACCTCGGCGCTGGGCCACGGGCCCGCCGGGGGTGAGGCGGCCGTCCGGGCCCGCCTGGCCGGGCTGTACCAGGCGGACACCGCCGACTGGGAGCACCTGGCCAGCTACACGGTCGAGGGCGCGCTGCCCCCCATGCCGGCGCCGCACCCGCTGAGCCAGCCGGCCCGGGTCGGTCCCGGCCGCTACGTCTGCGGGGACCACCGGGCGACCGGCTCGGTGCAGGGCGCGCTGGCCTCCGGGGCCCGCGCCGCCCGCGAGGTCCTGGCCGACGCCACCCTCCGCCGCGCCGCCTGACCCCGCCACCTGACCCCGCCACCTGACCCCGCCACCCCCGCCCCACGCGACGCGGTCCGGCCGCTCCCGAGCCCACTTCGCACTCCAGATTCACAATCAGTGTCGGCATTCGACCGATATGTCCGTCAACGATGAGTGCTAAGTCGCCTGCGGGGGGCGGGCCGGGGAGGGTGGGCCGTGGGGGGTGAGTTTCACTGATCCGGGGGTGAGGTCGGGGCGGGCGGGAAGACGAGCGGCAGCTCGGGCAGGCCGACCAGGCCGGCGGGCCAGCTGGCCCGTGGCTCGTGCCCGGGCGCGATCTCATACTCCGGGATCCGGGTGTGCCATTCCTCCAGGGCGACCCGCATCTCCATCCGGGCCAGGTGCGAGCCGAGGCAGCGGTGCGGGCCGCTGCCGAATGCCAGGCTGCGCTCGGCCCGGCCGAAATCGATCACGTCGGGATCCGGGTGCTCGCCGGGGTCCCGGTCTGCGGCGGCCAGCCCGATGTGCACCGTGCACCCGGCCGGGATCAGCTGGCCGGCCACCTCGACATCCCGGGTGGCCACCCGGGGCACGAAGACCAGCGGGCCGTCGAAGCGGAGCAGTTCCTCCACCGCGGCCGGGATCGCCCCGGGGTCGGCGGCCAGGCGGCGCCGCAGGTCCGGGCGGCTGGCCAGCGCGGCGAACGCCGTGCTCAGCGCGGAGGTCACCGTCTCCAGCCCGGCCAGCACGAACAGGAAGGACAGGCCGTAGATCTCCTCGTCACTGAGCTGCCCCTCCCCGGTGCCGGCCAGCAGCTGGCCCAGCAGGCCCGGGCCGCCGCCGGTGCGGCGGCGCAGCTCGGTGACGTGACCGACCAGGTACTCCAGCAGCTGGGCCCCCATCCGGACGGCCCGGTCCCGGGGCGGCTCACCGGGCGCGAACCTTCCGTTACCAAGGAGGGCCTCTTTCCAGGCGATCAGCCGGTCGCGGTCGGCCAGCGGAAGGCCGAACAGGGTGAGGAAAACCTGGGCCGGCAGCGGCACCGCCAGCTCCGCGACCAGGTCGCCGCGGCCGCGGCCGGCCATCCCGCCAATCAGCTCGCGGGCCAGCGCCCGGACCTCCGGCCGCCAGCGCGCGATGCCCCGCGGGCTGAAGAACGGCTGCAGGATGCGCCGGTACCGGGCGTGTTCCGGCGGGTCGGCGGCGACCGGGACCAGCGGCAGCGGGCTGCCCACCACATCGAAGGCCCGCTTCGAGGAGAACAGGTCCGGGCGCCTGAGCGCGAACTCGGCGGCTGCGGCCGACGTCAGCATGTACCCGCCGGGCCACATCGGCGCGACCTGGCCCGCCTCGCGCAGCATCGCGTACGCGGCCGTGCGGTCGTCGGCCATCGGCAGCTGATACAGCCGCACCGGGGCCGCCCCCGGCTCGGCCGGCGTGGCCGTTGGGTCGCCCATGAGCCTCCCTATGCGGCAGTGTTATAGGCATGACCGGTGGCGGGGCGTGGCAAACCCGGGCGTTCCGGGCGGGCCGGGCATGAGCCGCGCGGGCCGGCTACCCGGGCCACCGGGGAAGCCCCCGCGCGGTGGCCGCGTTCCTGACAAGGGGGATTCCTCCTGCCCGCACCGCAGCGGGCGGGCCGCGCGACGAAGGTGAGGTAACTGTGGCAGTGCCATCTGACTCCACGCCGAAGTTCTCCGACTACGCCCACCCGGAGATGCTGGTCAGCACGGACTGGCTGGCGGAGCACCTGGACGACCCGGGCCTGGTCGTGGCCGAATCCGACGAGGACGTGCTGCTGTACGAGACCGGCCACATCCCCGGTGCGGTCAAGCTGGACTGGCACACCGAGCTGAACGACCCCGTCACCCGGGACTACGTGGACGGCGCCGGATTCGCCCGGCTGATGTCGGAGAAGGGCATCACCCGCGAGACCACGCTGGTGCTGTACGGCGACCGGAACAACTGGTGGGCGGCGTACGCCCTGTGGGTCTCCTCGCTGTTCGGCCACCCCGACGTCCGCCTGCTGGACGGCGGACGGGCCAAGTGGATCGCCGAGGGGCGCCCGCTGAGCACCGAGACGCCGAAGCCGGCCCCGGCCGACTACCCGGTCGTCGAGCGCAACGATTCCCGTCTCCGGGCGTTCCGCTCCCAGGTCCGGGCGCACCTGGGCGAGCCCATGATCGACGTCCGCTCGCCCGGCGAGTACACCGGCGAACTGCTGCACATGCCGGACTACCCGCAGGAGGGCGCGGTGCGCGGCGGCCACATCCCCGGCGCCCGGAACGTCCCGTGGGCCCGGGCCGCCGCCGAGGACGCGACGTTCCGCAGCCGCAAGGAACTCGAGGCGATCTACGGCGGGGAAGCCGGGCTGGGCACCGACGACGACGTCATCGTGTACTGCCGGATCGGCGAGCGGTCCAGCCACACCTGGTTCGTGCTGCACCACCTGCTCGGGTACCCGAAGGTGCGGAATTATGACGGCTCCTGGACCGAGTGGGGCAACAGCGTGGGGGTGCCGATCAAGCGGGGCGACCAGCCGTGACGGCTGGCACCCTCAACCCGCGGCTGCAGGAGATCGTGGACGACTTCGAGGCCGTCCCGGGTCAGGAGAAACTGCAGCTGCTGCTGGAGTTCTCCACGGAGCTGCCCCCGCTCCCCGGCCGGTACGCCGAGCACCCCGACCTGCTGGAGCCGGTGCCGGAGTGCCAGTCTCCGCTGTTCCTCGCGGTCGAGGTGGATGGTGACCAGACGGTGCACCTGTTCTTCGACGCACCGCCGGAGGCCCCGACCACCCGCGGGTTCGCGAGCATCCTGCGGACCGGGCTGGACGGCCTCAGCGCGGCCGAGGTGCTGGCCACGCCGACCGAGTTCACCACCTCGCTCGGCCTGGCCGACCTGGTCAGCCCGCTGCGGCTGCGCGGCATGTCGGCCATGCTGAGCCGGATCAAACGCCAGGTCACCGCGAAGGCCGGGACTGCGCAAGCCGAGGGTGCGCCTGCCGGCGCCCCGCAAGCCGGTCCGGGGACGGGAGCCGCCAGGTAAACCCCCGGCGCCCTCCGGGCCTGGGTTACGGCCCGGCATGCCCACCCCTGGGAAGGTCGCGCAGCTACCTCCTATACGTTGTTGCAAGGAAGTTGCAACAATCTCTAGGCTGGCAGCAGCAGGCCCCCCAGGGAAGGTGCCCAACCGATGGTTCATCCGCTCGCCCGGCTGGCGAAGGTCCGTGACGGCCTGACACCCAGGGAGTGGGCCCGGGCCACCGGGATGCTGGTGACCGTGGCCGGGCTGCACGTGGTGGGCTGGCTCATGCTGGCCGTGGCGGTCAGCGGCCACTACCACATCACCAGGACGGAGACGTTCGGCGTCACCACCGGCATCCTCGCCTACACGCTCGGCATGCGGCACGCCTTCGACGCCGACCACATCGCAGCCATCGACAACACCACCCGCAAGCTGGTCGGCGAGGGCAAGCGCCCGCTGTCGGTGGGGTTCTTCTTCTCACTCGGCCACTCCAGCGTGGTGTTCGCCCTGCTGGTGCTGCTCAACTTCGGCATCCGCGCGCTGAACAGGCAGGTCCGGGACGGCAACTCCGCGCTGCAGCACACCACCAGCGTGGTCGGCACGCTGGTCTCCGGCACGTTCCTGTTCCTCATCGCGGCCATCAACGTGGGGATCCTGATCGGGATCGTCCGGGTGTTCCGCGCCATGCGGTCCGGCCGCTATGACGGCGAGCGCCTGGAAGAGCAGCTGAACAAGCGCGGGCTGATGAACCGGTTCCTCGGCCCGCTGGCCCGACGGATCGACACCCCGTGGAAGATGTACCCGGTCGGCTTCCTGTTCGGCCTGGGCTTCGACACCGCCACCGAGGTCGCCTTCCTGGTGCTCGCGAGCAGCGCGGTCATCGGCGGCCTGCCGTTCTATGCCGTGCTGTCGCTGCCGATCCTGTTCGCCGCGGGGATGAGCCTGTTCGACACCGCGGACGGCTGCTTCATGAACTTCGCCTACGACTGGGCCTTCTCCCGCCCGGTCCGGAAGGTCTACTACAACCTCACCGTCACGGCGCTGTCCGTGTTCGTGGCCGTGTTCATCGGCGCGGTCGAGGTGCTCGGCCTGCTCGGCCAGGAAGGCGGCCTGACCGGCCCGGGCTGGGCGTGGCTAGCCAGCTTCAACATCAACAAGGCCGGCTTCGTGATCGCCGCCGTGTTCGTGCTGACCTGGGTGGTGGCCCTGGCCATCTGGCGGTTCGGCAAGATCGAGCAGAAGTGGGCCATCCCCGCCGAAGCCACCACCGCCGACTGATCCCACCGCCGACTGACCCCGCCGGTGGCGGAGCCCGTCCGGGGCAGCTGGCCGGGCGGCGGATGGCGGGGCGGGGGCAGGTCATAGGGTGGCGCTAACTCGTGGTGCGGGAGGAGAGCCGGTGGACAAGGAACAGGTCCGGGCACGGTTGCGCGCCGAACGGGCCGAGGTGCAGGGCCTGCTGGCCGAGACCGAGGCGGCCGGGCGGGAGGACCGGGAGAGCGAGGATGATGTCGGCGACATCGCCGACCCGGCGCAGCCGCTGACCGCGGAGGGCATCGACGACGCCATCGCGGGCAGCCTGCGGGACCGGCTGGCCGCGCTGGACCGGGCTGAGCAGCGGCTGGACGCGGGCACCTACGGGCGGTCAGTCCGCAGCGGCGTGCCCATCCCGGAAGAACGGCTGGAGGCCGACCCGGCCGCCGAGCTCACCGTGGAGGAAGCCCAGCAGGCCGAGGCCCGCTAGCCCCAGGGGCTAACCCGCGGAACGCTCGCCCCCCGAGGCCGGGCCTGCGGAACGCTCGCCCCTGGAGGCCGGGCCCTGCGGCACGCTCTCACCACGGAGGCCGGGCCCCGCTGAAGGCTCAGTCGAGGGCGGGCGGGAGGCCGAACATCTCGAACAGGCCCGGGTCCAGGAAGTGGTGCAGGTGCTGGATCTGCCCGCCGTCAAGCTCGATGACCTGCAGGCACCACGGGGCGTAGCCGTTACCATCCTCGCGGGGCTTGTAGTGGCCGAAGCCCGGCGCCCCGTTGGCGGTGACCGGGATGAGCCGGGAACCCCGGCAGCCGATGCCGTGGCCGAGGTACCAGCCGCGCACCTCCGTGCGCCCCTGCAGCCACATGCTGAACGGCGGCATCGAGAAACTGGCGTCCTCGTGGAGCAGCGCGACCAGTGTGTCGATGTCGTAGCGCTGGAACGCGTCCAGGTACCGGGTCAGCAGCTCACGGTCGGCGTCGGACAGCTCGCGGGTCGCGCCCGCTTCGCTGGCCGGCAGGGCGGCCCGGGCCCGCTGCAGTGCGCTGTTCACCGACACGACCGTCGTGCCGAGCAGTTCGGCGACCTCGGCGGCGCGCCAGCACAGCACGTCACGGAGGATCAGGATGGCCCGCTGCCGCGGCGGCAACTGCTGCAGCGCGGTGATGAACGCCAGCCGGATGCTGTCCTGGAGCAGGACGCGGCCGGCCGGGTCGGTGTCCGGGACCGAGACCCCGTCCCCGGGCAGCGGCTCCACCCACGCCGCCTCCGGGAGCGTGGCCACCGGCACCGTGGTCGCCGGGACCGGGCCGGACAGGTCCATCGGCAGGGCCCGGCGCTGCCGGCTGCGCAGCATGTCGAGGCACACGTTGGTGGCGATGCGGTACAGCCAGGAGCGCACCGCGGAACGGCCCTCGAAGCGGTCGAACGCCTGCCATGCCCGGACCATCGTGTCCTGCACGGCATCGTCCGCATCGTGCGCGGAACCCAGCATCCGGTAGCAGTAGCCGGTAAGTTCCCCGCGGTGCAGTTCCAGGTCATAGGTGACCGTGCCGGTGGCAGCGATGACACTCACCCTCCTTCGGATGCCCGATGTCCTGAAGCTACCCCGAGCCCCTGACATATGCCGGGGGCATATTTGCGGCGGGCATATTTGCCGCGGGCCGCCGGGGACGGGCCACCGGGGCGGCCGGGGTGAACTGGACGGGGAGGCTGGCCAGGCCGCGCAGCCACGGCGAGGGCCGCCAGCGGAGCGCCCCAGGCGCCATCGCCAGCCGTACATCGGGGATGCGGTCCAGCAGCACCTCGACGGCGGACCTGGCGATGATCGCGGCGAGTTCCGGGGCCGGGGACGGGCAGCCGTGCTCGCCGTGCCCGAAGGCCAGGTGCGCCCGGTTCATCCCGGACTCCGGGCCGGCACCCGGATGGGCCAGGGGATCGCCGTTCGCCGCGGCCAGGCCGAGGATCAGCAGGTCGCCCCGCCGGATCTGGCGGCCGCCCAGCTCCTGGTCGGCTGCCGCCCACCGGCCGGTGCCGTGGCGCACCGGGGGGTCGGACCAGAGCACCGCGTTGAGTGCGTCCGGCACGGTGAGGCGCCCCCCCTGCAGGGCGACCGAGAACTCGTCGTCCACCAGCATCCGGCGCAACGTGCTGCCGATCCAGTCGGCGGTGGGCTGCTGGCCCGCGACCGTCATGACCAGGATGTCGGCGACGGCCTGGTCCGCGGTCAGCCCGGCCGGGTGGCCGAGCAGCCGGGACGCGGTGGCCGGGCCGGGCCGGCCCTGCGCCTCGGTGACGAGCTGCTGCACCCACCGGTGCAGCCGCTGGTGCGCGTCGACGGCCGCCGGGCCCGCGTCCAGTGAGCCGGCGATGTCCCGGCCCAGGCCGGGCACGGCCGAGGTGGGCAGGCCGAACAGCGTGGTGAGGACCCGGATGGGGACCTGCTGGGCGTACTGGGCGACGAGGTCGGCCGTGCCGTCCCGGGCGAACGCGTCGATGAGGTGGTCGGCGACCCGCTCGCCGGTGGCCTCCAGCCGGGCCGGATCGACGGCGTCCAGGGCGTCGCTGAGGACTTCCTCCCGCCGGCTGTGCTCGGCTCCCTCGGTGAACCGGACCGAGGCGGTCCAGCCCAGGTAGGGCATCAGCGGCCAGTCCGCCGGGATCCGGTGCCACGCGTTCCACCGGCGGCAGTCCCGGCCGAACAGCGCGGGCTGGCTGGTGACCTGGCGCACCTCGCGGTAGCCGAGCACCAGCCAGGCTGGTACGTCACCGTCGAGGAGCACCGGGGCCACCGGCCCGTGGCGCTCGCGCAGCGCCCGGTACAGCGCGGCCGGGTCGGCCGCGAACTCCGGCGCGGACAGCCGGACCGCGTCCCGGTGCTCCGGATACCCGGCCGGCGCCAGGCCCGGGCCCCGCTCAGAGTTTCCGGAGTCCAACCAGCACCTGCCGGAGTAGGTCACGGTCGGGCGGCTGGGTTCCGGCTCCGGCGGTCACCGGCGACGGCGGCTGGAGCGTGATGCTGCCCTGGTCGAGCAGGTCGCGGAGCAGGATCCGGACCACGGTCACCGGGAGGGCGAGGTCGGCGGAGATGTCGGCCACCGTGACCGGCACGCGGCAGCCCGCCATGATGCGGGCGTACTCGGACTGCAGGCCCGGGACTGGGTCACCCATGCTGGTGACCAAGGCGAGCAGGTCGAACTGGCCGTCCGGCGGCTGGCTGCGCCCACCGGTGATGACGTACAGGCGGTCCGGGCTCTCCTGGTCCACCGGGCGGCGGTTCATGGGGCGTGCCCGGGGCGCGGTCCGGGGCGGCGCAGCGGCGTGCCGAGCAACTCGCCCAGCTGCCCGGCAGCCTCGTTCATGGCCCGCCCGACCCGGCCGACGTCGGCGGCCGGAGCAGCCAGCACCGCGAGGTGCGCGCCGTTCCCGGCGGGCACCATGAGCAGCATCCCGCCGCGGAACTCCACCATGGCCTGGCCGGACCCGATCCCGTCACCGAATTCGGCCGCGGTGCTGAGCGACAGGCTCAGCACCCCGGACACGATGGCGGCCAGCCTGTCCGCCTGGTCCAGGTCCAGCCCGGGCGTCCAGCCCAGCTTGAGGCCGTCCCCGGACAGCACCAGCACATGCCGGACCCCGGGCACCGTGGCCATCAGGTTCTCCAGCAGCCAGTCCAGCCGGGACCGGCCGTTTACCGCCTGCGGCCCGGTCATGATGCCCCCGGGTCCGGCCGGGACGGCACGCCGGGCTGGGCGCGGTCGCCGACCGCCTGCCGGAAGGCCGCGAATCGCGCCGCCGGATCCGGTGACCGCCCCGCCGGGCCCGCGGGCCCGTCCGCGCTGCCCGGCGCCCGGCCACCGGGGGCCGGCCGGTCGTCAGCCGCCGGGCCATCAGGCGCAGTACCGTCAGGCGCCGGGCCATCAGGCGCCATGTCGTCAGGCGCCACGTCGTCAGGCGCCGGGCCATCAGGCGCCGGGCGGTCCGGGGACAGCGGGGGTGGACCATCCGGGGACAGCGCGGCGGCCGCCGGGCCACGCCGGGCCGACAGCGTCCGGCCTGGCGCACGTCTGGGCAGGTCGGCGCGGCGCGGCGCGGCCGGCCCGGCCACCCTGGCCGGGCCGGCCGCGCCGGCCGGCCGGGCTCCGCGGCGGCCGGGACCGGGTCGGGCGCGGCCGGCACGACTAGCGGGCGCGGGATCATCAGCGCTGCGGTGGTACCGCCCAGGGCGGACGGCCCGAAGCTGACCGTGAGCCCGTACCGGGCGGCCACCCGGCCCACCGAGGCCAGGCCCAGCCCGCTGCCCGGTAGCGTGCTCAGGTCGGCCGGGCCGGACACCAGGACCTGGGCGCGGCGGCGCGCCCGGCCCTGCAGGCCCACGCCGCCGTCCTCGACCAGGATCAGCGCTCCCGCCTCCGCCTCTTGTACCGACACCCGAACCTCACTACCCGCAGCAGAAAATCTAGTCGCGTTGTCCATCAACTCGGCCAGCGCATGCATGATCCCCTCGGCCGCGTGCCCGGAGACGGCCAGCGTGGTGGGGGCATGCAGCCGGACGCGGCGGTAGCCGTCGATGCGGCCGGCTGCGCCGCGCAGGATGCTCTCCATGACGATCGGCCTGGTCCACCGCCGGCCGGAGCGGCCTCCGCTGAGCAGCGCGACGCTGTCGGCCAGCCGGCCGGCCTGGGACACCTGATGGTCCAGGTCCAGCAGGCCGCCGAACACGGGGCCGTCCGCGTGCCGGTTCTCCAGGTCACGCAGGTCGGCCAGCATCCGGGTGGCGCCCGCCTGCATCCGGGCCGCCGCGGCGGCGGTGGCGGACATGGCCGCGGCGGCCCGGTGCCGGGCCTCCTCCAGGTCACGGGTCACCACCAGCAGCAGCCGCCGCAACGTCGCGTCGGCCGGATGCGTCACCTCGGCCAGCACCGTGGCGGCCGGTATCCCGGCCCGCAGCTGCTGGGCCACCGCGGGCAGGGTGCGCTCGGCTAGTTCGGCCGCCTGCTGGCGCAGGCCGTCCGCGGCCTCCTCCAGCGCCGCCGCCCGCCGCCGCCACCAGCGCGACGTGTCCGCGCAGTAGGCGGCGACCGCGACCGCGGCGGTGACCGCCGCCACCGACGCGGCGCCACCCCAGGCCGTCACCTCCCGGGCCGGCCCGGGGACCGCGAGCACGCCCAGGACGGCGGCGGCGCCGGCGACCAGCAGCGCGGCCAGCCCAGCCAGCAGCGCCCAGCGGGCCGGGGCCGGGCCTGCCGCGCGAGGGACGGTGACGTCTGCTGTCATGGCTCACGTCCTTGTCCGGCTCACCACGGGCATGACCAGGCGCAACGTCACCTACCGGCCACTGCCCGCCCGGGCGAACCATCCAGGCATCGGGTCGAAGCGGGTCATCGGGCCGCACACGCATCACGACCCGGCCTATCGCACGCATCTGATGAGCAGGCCGTGCAATACCAGTGATGCATTGCGGATTACACCGTAGCGGACACAGATCGGCAATGTAACGTCGGGCGCGAGCCGCCGCAAGCACGGACGGCCTCATTACCCGGATTCCCGATTCGCCGCATGCCCCGGCTGGCACCCGGCATGCAGGCCTGCCAGCAGAGATGTGACCAGTTCCAGACGATTTCCGGGCTCTTATTGACGGTCCTGGCGACGGCGTGTTATTGGTGCTCGCCCGCGCATTAATTGCCCGGCAGCCGGCAATGGCCGCCGGCGCCCGCGGCCGCTATCGTCCGCGTTGCGCCAGGCGGCGCGGGCCGGTCGCGACGGCCCGGCCCGCGCGGGCGGCGTCCCGGCCCGCAGTCCCGGCACCGGGGCCGGCAGCCGGGGCGACGGGCCGTTGGGCGCAGCCGGGCGGCGGGCCCTCACGCGCACCCCGGCGGCGGGCCCTTACAGGCAGCCCGGCGACGGGCCCTCAGGCATAGCGGACAGCGCGCGGGGGACGGGGCGCTTGCCTAACCGGTACCTGCTCAGACAGGGTGAGTGATCGGCGGCCTGCGGCCGGGCACCCGGGCGTCAGCCAGCCGCCGGCGGTGCAAGGCGGCGCGGGCTGCGGGGAAGATCATGGTGAGTCATCAGGACGGGACCCAGCGGGCCGTCGGCATCCGCGACGTGGCGCGGGTGGCCGGTGTCTCCGTGGCCTCGGCGAGCTTCGCGCTCAACGGCCAGCCCGGCGTCGCCGAGAACACCCGGGCCCGCATCGTGGCCGCCGCGCGGGAACTCGGCTACCGGGCCAACCCGCAGGCCCAGGCGCTGCGCCGGGGGCGGACCAGCACCTACGGGTTCGTGATCCGCAACTTCGCGAACCCGTTCTTCCTCGACGTGCTCACCGGGGCCGAGGAGGTGGCCGGGGCCGCGAGCGCCACCCTGCTCGCCCTCGACTCCCGGTACTCGCTGGACCGCGAGCGGCAGCACGTCCAGGAGATGGCCGGCCAGCGGCTGGCCGGGCTGGCCATCGCCCCGGTGGGCACCGGGGAGTCCATCGGGCTGTGGCAGGAACTGCGGCCCGGAACGCCGGTCGTGGCAGTGAACGCGTCCGCGCCCGGGGCCAGCGCAGTGAGCCGGGTACGCCCGGACAACAGCACCGCCGTCGAGCTGCCGGTGCGCCGGCTGGCCGCACTCGGGCACACCTCGGTGGCGTTCCTGTCCGCGCCGCGGAGCCTGATGGCCGACCCGGACCGGCTGCGCCACTTCCGCCGCCTGTGCCGCATCCTGGGCCTGCGCGGCAGTGTCATGTACTCTCCGCTGACCATCCCGGACGTGCAGCGGGCCGTGGCGGCCCGGCTGGCCTGCCCGGACGCGCCCACCGCGATCATCACGAACTCCGACTACACCGCGCACGCGGTGTACAAGGCGGCCCGGGAACTCGGCCTGCGGGTCGGCCCGGACCTGTCGGTCGTCGGGCACGACGACCTGGCCACCTCGGAGCTGCTGGACCCGCCGCTGGCCACCATCGGGCTGGACCGGCGGGAGATGGGCCGCGCGGTCATGCGGCGGCTGCTCGGCGATGACCCGCCCGCCGATTACGTGGCGCCGGTCCGGCTGGTCGAGCGGGCCTCGGTGCAGCAGCCGGTAACCGGGCTCGCGGGCGCTGTTGTCGCCCGGTGAACAGCTGTTTGCTCACTCGCGTCAACTCGGTAACGCCTCTTGACACCCCCGCTGCGGCTGCGTCAGCATACCCGCAAAACTAAACGTTTAAGTCTATTGTCGGGTGGTGTTCGCGGGGGGGTCCGCCGACCTCCTGAGTACCGGCCCGCCGGGTCATTAGCCGGCGCCAGCCCGCTATAACTGTACAGGCCAAATTAAACAGGAGGCAATTCGTGAAAACCCCTTATCGCTTCACCCTCATGGGCGCCGCGGCGCTGGCATTGCTGGCCGCCGGGTGCTCGTCGGGTTCGTCCTCGTCTTCCAGCGGCGGGACCAACTGGGCCACGGTCACCTCGGCGTCGGGGGGCGGCGGAATGAGCAATCTCGTTGCCGCGGCCAAGAAAGAGGGCACGCTCAACGTCATCGCGCTTCCGCCGACCTGGGCCAACTACGGCACCATCATCAAGGACTTCAGCACCAAATATGGCATCAAGGTGAACTCCGCCCTGCCGGACGGCACCAGCCAGCAGGAAGTGGACACCATCAAGCAGAAGAATGGCACCTCGGCCGCGCCTGATGTGGTGGATGTCGGCGGCGCAGTGGCGACGGCCAACATCAGCCTGTTCGCGCCATACAAGGTGAGCACCTGGTCGGCCATCCCGACCGCCCAGAAGGAGGCGACCGGGCTCTGGTACAACGACTACGGCGGCTACATGGCCGTCGGCTACTCCAGCAAGTTCGGCACGATCACTTCGCTGAGCCAGCTGCTGGGGCCGAAGTTCCACAACGCGGTGGCGCTGAACGGGAACCCGACCGCGGCCAACGCCGCGCTGAACGGCGTCATGATGGCCAACATCGCGGAGGGCGGCACGGCCGCCGACATCTCCAAGGGCGTCAACTTCTTCCACGAGCTCAAGGCGAAGGGTAACTTCTCCCCCGTGTCGGCGACGGGTGCGACCATCAAGTCCGGGTCCACCCCGGTGGTCTTCAACTGGGACTACCTGAACCTGCCCAGCTACGTCGGGGTGTCCAACTGGAAGGTGTTCATCCCGAGCACCGCCGTGCTCGGCGGGTACTACAACCAGGCCATCAACAAGACCGCGCCGCACCCGGCGGCGGCCCGGCTGTGGGAAGAGTTCCTATACTCCCAGGCCGCTGGCGGCGGGCAGAACCTGTGGCTGCAAGGTGGCGCCCGGCCGGTCGAGCAGGCTGCGATGACCAGCAACGGCAGCATCGACAAGTCGGCCGCGGGCAAGCTGCCCGCGATCAGCGGCACCCCGGAGTTCCTGACCCAGGGCCAGGCGACCAGCGCCGCTAACTACCTGGCGGCCAACTGGGCCAAGGCCGTCAGCTAGCTAGGGAGGACCGTGACCGTCGCGGCGACGACGAGCGAGGCAGGCGCCCGGCCCGTGCGGGCCGGGCGCCGCCTGCGCGCTCCGGCCTGGCTGGGGACCCTGCCGTTCCTCGGCTATGTGGCCGTCTTCCTGCTCTGGCCGACCGGCATCCTCATCGTCGACGCCTTCAAGAACCCCAGCGGGGCCTGGAACTTCGGCAGCGTGTCCACCCTGTTCGGCCCGGTCGTGCGCGGCTACTTCATCGGGTCGTTCAAGCTGTGCCTGATCTCGGCCGTGGCCGGGGCGGTGTTCGGGGCGCTCGTGGCCTACGCGGTGGCATCGGGCAAGCCGGACGGCGCGGTGCGCCGTTTCGCGCTGGCCGGCTCGGGCGTGCTGGCCCAGTTCGGCGGGGTGACCCTGGCCTTTGCCTTCCAGGCGCTGATCGGCCCGGCCGGGCTGCTGTTCCACGCCAGCTGGTACTACAACTTCCCCTGGGGCATCGGCCTGATCTACATCTACTTCCAGGTCCCGCTCATGGTGCTGGTCTTCCTGCCCGCCATCGACGGGCTGAAGCTGCAGTGGCGGGAGGCCTCGGAGAGCCTGGGCTCCTCGACCTGGCAGTACTGGCGGTACGTGGGCGGCCCGCTGCTGGCCCCGGCGTTCTTCGGCGCGACGCTGCTGCTGTTTGCCAACGCCCTGTCCGCGTTCGCCACCATCGAGGCCTGGGAGAACCAGATCGCTTACACGGTGCCCCAGGAGATCAGCACGTCCCTGTCCAGCGAGGTGGGGCTGGCCAATGTGAACGCGGCCGACCTGCTCGCCTTCGGCATGATCGTCATGGTGGCGGTCGTCATGACCTGTTATGCGCTGCTGCAGCGGAGGGCGGGCCGATGGCTGCGGTGACGTCGCTGGGCGAGACCCCGCTGGCCACCCCGGCCGGGCGGCCGCGGGGCATGCAGCGCCGCCGCCTCCGGCGGCTGAACGCCTTCCGGTACGTGGTGTTCACCCTGTTCGGGGCGTTCGTCGTGCTGCCGCTGCTGGCCATGTTCCGGTTCTCCCTGGAAGGCAGCAAGCTCGGCACCTGGTCGCTGGCGGCCTGGAAGGACATCGTGTCCTCCCCGGGCCTGGTCAGCGCGGTGGAGCTCACCCTGGAACTGGCCGTCATCACCAGCATCGTCATGGTGTTGCTGCTGTTGCCGACGATGATCTGGATCAAGCTGCGGGTGCAGTGGATCAGCCGGACCTTCGAGTTCCTCTGCCTGCTGCCGCTGACCATCCCGGCCATTGCCCTGGTCGTCGGGCTGGGCCCGGTCTACAACCGGATCCAGCACTACAGCCTGTCGGCCCTGCAGCTGTTCTGGGTGTACGTCATCCTGGCGCTGCCGTACGCCTACCGGGCGCTGTCCTCGGGCCTGGACGCCCTCGACGCGGTCACGCTGTCCGAGGCCGCGCGGAGCCTGGGCGCCAGCTGGTTCACCGTGATGTTCCGGGTCATCGCGCCGAACATGCGGCAGGCCATCCTGAACTCGGTGCTGCTGACCGGCGCCCTGGTGCTGGGCGAGTTCACCATCGCCTACCTGCTGCTGTTCGGCACGCTGCAGCCGACCCTGTACTCGATCAGCCGGAACACGCCCAACGCGGGGGTCGTCTTCTCGACTTCCACGGCGTCGCTGCTGTTCGCCTTCGCCCTGTTGATGATCGTGGCCTACGCCGGCCGCCGGCGGCGCCGGGGATGAGGAACAACCCGTGAGCTCACCAGTGACCAGCGCCCAGGGCGCCACGGCCAGGACCGCGGTCGAGGTGCGGATGGAAGGGCTGACCCGGCGGTACGGCCCGGTCGTGGCCCTGGATGGCCTGGACCTGACCCTACAGCCCGGCGAGCTGGTCGCGCTGCTCGGCCCGTCCGGCTGCGGCAAGACCACCACGCTGCGGTTGCTGGCCGGGCTTGAAGACGCGGACGCCGGGACGATCACCGTCGGCGGCCGGGACATCACCCACCAGTCGGCCAGCAAGCGCGACATGGGCATGGTGTTCCAGGCCTACTCGCTGTTCCCGCACATGACCGTGGTGCAGAACGTGGCCTTCGGGCTGCGGCTGCGCCGGATGGCCAAGGCGGAGCGGGAACGGCGGGCCCGGGACATGCTGGACCTGGTCGGGCTGTCCGAGCAGGCGGGCCGGTACGCTCACCAGCTCTCCGGCGGCCAGCAGCAGCGGGTCGCGCTGGCCCGGGCGCTGGCCATCGAGCCCCAGGTGCTGCTGCTGGACGAGCCGCTGTCGGCGCTCGACGCCAAGGTCCGCGCCCAGCTCCGGGACCAGATCCGGCGGATCCAGCTCGAGGTCGGCATCACCACCCTGTTCGTCACGCACGACCAGGAGGAGGCGCTGGCCATCGCCGACCGCGTCGGCGTGATGCGCAGCGGGCAGCTGGACCAGCTCGCCCCGCCCACCGAGGTGTACTCCCGGCTGGCCACCCCGTTCGTGGCCGAGTTCGTCGGGCTGACCAACCGGCTGGCCGGGACGGTCAGCGGGTCGGTGGTGACGGTGCGCGGCCGGGACCTGCCGGTGGTGGACACCGGCACGCCCGCCGGGCCGGTGACGGCGCTGGTCCGGCCGGAGGCGGTCAGCCTGGCCCGGGACGAATCGGCCGACTCCGGGCCGCTGACCGGCACGGTCATCGCGATCACCTTCCTGGGCGCGACCAGCCGGGTCACCGTGGACCTGGGCGACGCCACGATCATGGCGCAGCTGCCCACCTCGGAAGCGACCGAGCTGGCCGCCGGCCGCCGGGTGGCGCTGTCCATCCGGCCCGACCCGGTGCTGGTCTCCGCGGCCGACGCCCCGGCTGCGAGCGAGGCTTGAGCGGCGCTCCCCCGCCGCTGACCACCGTCCGACGGCTGGAGGCGGGCGCCGTGCTGCGGCACGGGGCCAGTACCGCGTACCGCGCCGTGGAGTACATCGACGGCGAGCGGCACGTGGTGCGCGATGACTTCGCGATGGAAGCCGCGGCCGTCCCGGCGGGGGCGGTCCCGGACGGCGCGGTACCGGCGGGGGCGGTCCCGGACGGCGCGGTACCGGCGGGGGCGGTCCCGGGCGGGACGGTCCCCGGCGGGGCGGCCCAGCCGGGAGGCCCAGCCCCGGGCGGGCCGGCCGACCGGGATGGCGGCGGCCGGCCGCTGGCCTGCCTGGTGCACATCACCGACCTGCAGCTCGCCGACGTGCAGTCACCGACCCGGTTCGAGTTCCTCAACCGCTACTTCGCCGACCCCCGGTACGCCGGGCTAGTGCCGGTGCAGCGCCCCCAGGAGGCCATCACCCCGCACGCCGTCGACGCCATGCTCCGCACCATCAACGGGCTGCGCGGCCCGGTCACCGGCCAGCCACTGCAGCTGGCGGTGACCACCGGCGACGCCATCGACAACGCGCAGTGGAACGAAGTCCAGGCCTTCCTGGCCCTGTTCGACGGGGGCCTGGTGCGGCCGGACTCCGGCGGCCCCGGCTACGCCGGGGTCCAGGCGCTGGACTGGCCCGACGACATCTTCTGGAAGCCGGACGGGGACGGCCCGCGCGGCCCGGACTTCTTCCGCCGCGAGTTCGGCTTCCCGCACTGCCCCGGACTGCTGGAGGCGGCCCTGCGCCCGTTCTCGGCCCAGGGCCTGGGTGTCCCGTGGCTGTCCTGCTTCGGCAACCACGAGGCGCTCAACCAGGGCGTCGGGGCGGCCACCCCGGGCCTCGCGGCCGCCCTGACCGGGGACCGGAAGCCGGTCGGGCTGCCGGATCACTTCGACAGCGACCAGGCCCTGGAGCTGTTCACCGTGCGCCCCGAGACATTCATGGCCGGCCCGTCCCGCACCGTCCCGGCCGATCCCGGCCGACGGCCGGTTACCCGCCGGGATTTCGTCGGGGCCCACTTCCACCCGGGCGCCCGCCCCCTCGGTCACGGGTTCAACGAGCGGAACCGGCTGGACGGCACGGCCTACTACAGCTACGACACGCCCGCGGTCCGGTTCATCGCGCTGGACACCAACTGCCTGGCCGGCGGGGCTGACGGGTGCCTGGACCGGACCCAGGCGCGCTGGCTGGAGGCCCGGCTGGCCGAGGCGCACTCGGCGTACCGCGGCCCGGAGGGCCAGCAGGTCCGCACCGGAGCCGAGGACCGGCTGGTCGTGCTGTTCTCCCATCACGGGGTGGACACGCTGACCAACACCCGCGCCGGTCACCCCGGGCCGGGCGGCGAGCCGCTGCTGCCCGCCGGGGAACTCGTCGCGCTGCTGCACCGCTTCCGCAACGTGGTGCTGTGGCTGAACGGGCACACGCACACCAACACGATCCGGGCCCGGCGTGACCCGGCCGACCCGCGGCGGGGCTTCTGGGAGGTCACCACCTGCGCGGTCATCGACTGGCCCTGCCAGACCCGGATCGTGGAACTCACCGACCGCGGCGGCCAGCTGTCCATCCTGTGCACGATGGTGGACCACGACACCCCGCTGGCCTCCCGGTCCCTGCGGACCGGCACCGACCTGGCCGCGCTGCACCGCGAGCTAGCAGCGAACATCCCGTTCGACGGGCCGCACCCGGGCCGCAGTGGGAGGGTCAGCGACCGGAACACTGACCTGCGGCTGCCCGCGCCGTTCCCGCTGTCCCGGCTGCCCACGGCATGACCGTGACCGCCGCCCGTCCGGCCGCCCCGGGGCGGGGTATCGCCGCTGAGCTGGTAGGTCGTTTGGCGACAAATTCGTGCACTCCTGACCCGGCCGTGCCACACTGCGTTGGATGACTGTTGAGCCAGCAGGTGATGCGGACTGGCTCCCGGCTGTCCTGGGGGGCCTTCCGGGGTCTCGGCCCGATTAGTCCCGGAGGTGAGCTGATCATGGCTTATCAAGATCACCTGGTCGCCGTACCCGCAGCGCACGGCACCATCGAGTCGTGCTGGATGTGCGGTATCCGCCTGCCCACCGACCGGATGATGCCCGACGGCGGCAGCGCCTGCCCCGATGTCCGGTGGTATTGCCAGGACTCGCGGAGCTGCACGGAGCGGTGGACGAGCCACTCGGCCGGCTCGGTCGCCGTCCGCCACGCCGCGGGCGGTTCCACGGCGGCGCAGGCGCCGGGCGCGACGGTCTCCCAGGCGGTGTCCTCCTGGCACACACCGAACGGGCTGCCCCAGCGGGTGGCGGGCCCGGGCACCGGCACGGCCACACGCTAGCAGCGGCGCGGCCCCCACCCGGCGCGCCACGCCGTCGCGGGCCCTGACCCGTCGCGGGCCCTGACCCGGCGCGGGCCCTGACCCGGCGCAGGCCCTGACCCGGCGCGCTGCGCCGGCGCCGGGCCCCTCACCTTGCCCACGCCATCCGCCGCCGGCCGCCCGCCCCCGGGCCGCCCCAGCGCCGCCTATGATCGGGCCGGTGCGCCGCGAGTCCTCGACAGTGGTCGTCCTGGTGGGCGAGGTCAGTGAGCCGCTCCTGGCCGGCCTGGCCCGGTCTCCGAACATCGCCGTGGTCCGCCCTGCGGCTGCGGACGAGGACCGGCTGCCCGCCGCTGCGCGGGCGCTGGCCGAGGCGGGACGCCGGGCTGCCACCTACGTGCTGGTCACGGCCGATCCGCTGGCCGGCGTGGCGGACCGGTGGCGGGCCATGTGGGACCTGTCCGCCGGGCCGGGCGCGGCCGCGGCGTTCGAGGCGCAGGCGGCCGACGCCCTGACCGCCTGGCGGGCCCGGCAGTACGAGTTGCCTGACTATTACCTGGTCATCGCCCCGCCCACCCCGGTGCCGGCCGTCCCGGCCCCGGCCGCCTCCGCCCGGCACGTCTCTGTCCTGCGGGGCTCAGCCGCGCCTGCCTCAGCCCCCGCGCCGGCCACGACGCCGCCCGCCGCCCGCCCCGACCTGTACCTGGGACCGCTTCACTCGGTCCGCCCGCGCCGGGTCGAGGCGGTCATCGCGGGCGGCGGGGACGCGGGGACGGCCCGGGTGCTGCAGGCCCTGCGGGCGCTGCCGCACGGGCCGTGGTGGCCGCCGCTGGCTGAGCTCCTCGATACCGCGCGGCACTTCTACGCCGGCAGCCTGGGCGGGACCGGAACCCAGCCATCCGGTCAGCCCGCCGGCTGAGCAAGAAAGTTTCTCTTCCGGTAACAAAACACGCACAACGTCAGTGACACTGGAGGCACAGCGGAGTCACCGCGCAGTGGCCACCGCACCGCGCGCCGGGCCCGGGCAGGGTGGCCAGGCGGCTGGGCCACCGCAACGGCCCGGCGGGAGGGGGAGGCCGCCAGTGACCGTCGCGGACCGCGGGGCAGGACGATCAGCAGCCGGCATCCCGGCCCCGGGCTTGTTCTACGACCACCGGCGGCGGGTGCACTACGCCAAGCCGGTGATGCGCGGCTGGCTGCACCTGCTCTGGTTCGCGGCCTCCCTGCTGGCCAGCGGGCTGCTGCTGGCCAGCACACCCGGCCCGGCCCGGATCAGCACCCTCGCCGTGTACGCGGCCAGTGTCAGCGCCCTGTTCGGCGCGAGCGCGCTCTACCACTGCGGCCGGTGGGACGAGACTTGGCGAGCCCGCCTCCAGCGGCTCGACCACGCGATGATCTTCTTCCTCATCGCCGGGACTGCCACCCCCGTCTTCGTGCTGGCCGTGCGGGGCACGGCCGGCCTAGCCGGGCTGATCGTGCTGTGGACCCTCACGCTGACCGCGGCCGGGATCCACATGACCTGGATGAACGCACCGGAACGGCTGGTCGGCGGCACGTTCCTGGCCCTGGGCTGGGTGGCGGCGCTGGCGCTGCCCGCGGTGTGGCTGCACGGCGGCCCGGTCCCCGGCGCGCTCATGCTCGGGGGCGGTCTGCTCTACACCACCGGCGCACTGTGTTACCACTGGCGGCGGCCGGACCCGGTGCCGTCAGTGTTCGGCTACCACGAGGTCTTCCACGCCTTCGTCTGCGCCGGCGCCACCTGCCAGTTCGCGGCCATCGCCCTGCTGGCCCGCTGAGCCCCGGGCCCGGTCAGCCGGCGACCACGGCGCGGAACCGGAACCGGAACCGGAACCGGTCGCCGGTCACCGCCACCTCCGGCCGGCGAACCCGGCGGTGGTGAGCCGTTCCGCCAGCCGGCCGTCGATCTCCACCACCGCCCACCGGCCGGACGTCTGGTCAAATGATCGTTATACATTCCCATGGTGAATCTTCAGCGCGACTTTGACTGACTAATTCTCTGGCCAGTTACCCTGACCTGTACGTTAGTAACTGACCTATGCGGAGGCCCCGGGGAATGGGCGGGAAAGCCGCTCAGTGCACTTATGCCCAAATTCATTCCGGAAGCTATCAGGGGGATTCATGCGAAAATCATTCGGCGCCGCGCTGGGCGCCGCGGCGCTCCTCGGGACGGTGCTGGCCCCGGCCGCGGCGTCTGCTGCGACACACGGGTCCGCCACCGCCAGCCCGGCGGCCCGGCCCGGCGTACCCACCCCAGCCGGGAAGGGCAGCAGCGACCCGGGCACCACGGTCACGTTCGCGGTCATCAGCGGCGCGCTCACCATGAGCGCGCCGGCCATCGCGAAGATCGGCTCGGGCGCCCCGGGCAGCACCATCTCCGGCAAGCTGGGAAACGTGTCGGTGACCGACGGCCGCGGCGCGGCCTCGGTCAGCTGGACCGCCACCGCGTCCTCGACCAACTTCACCACCGGCGGCGCGAGCAGCACGGAAACCATCCCGGCGGCCGACCTGTACTACGACCCGGGCGCGGTCGCGACGACCGGCACGATCGCGATCACGACGCAAGGGCTACCCCTGTCGGGCAGCCCGCAGGGCGTCGTGGCGGGAAGCGGGAGCGGATCAACACCGCCTCCTGGAATCCGGCCATCGTGGTGACCGTCCCCGCCACCGCGGTGATCGGTCCTTACACCGGCACCATCACCGAATCAGTCAGCTAGCGCGATGCGAATGCGCCGCCTGCCCGGTGTGCTGGGGCTGGCGCTCGCGGCCGGGACGCTCCTCCCGGCCGCGGGCGCGGCCGCCGGGGCCACGCCGCCGCCATCACCCGCCGCGCAGCGTTTCGGCGTCCGGCTGGCCGACGTCCCGGTGGCCGAGGAGCACAACCCGCGCGCCTACCGCTACATCGTCGACTACCTGCCGGCGGGCGCGATCATCCACCGCAGGATCATGGTCCTGAACGAGGAGTCGCACCCGGCCCGCTTCACCGTGTACCCGGACGCGGCGCAGATTAGCCACGGTTTCTTCGTCGGCGACAACGGGGCCGCCCGCAGCGAGCTGACCAGCTGGATCAGGGTGGGGCACCCGGAGCTCACACTGGCCCCGCACACGACCGCGCTGGACATGATCACGATCCGGGTGCCCCGGGCGCCGACCCGCGGTGAGCACTACGGCGTGATCTGGGTCCAGCAGGAAGCGCGGGACCGCACGGCCGGCGGCGTCGCGCTCAACGTGGTGTCCCGGGTCGGGGTCCGGGTCTACCTGGCGGTCGGCCGGGGCGGAGTGCCCCCCACCAGCTTCACCATTTCCGGCATCACCGGGCACCGCACCCGGCAGGGAGCCCTGGCCCTCACCGCCCAGGTGCACAACACCGGGGGCCGCGCCGTCGACCTGGACGGCACGGCCCGGCTGACCGGCGGACCCGGCGGCACCAGCGCGGGCCCGTACCCCGTCCATCGGGTCGTCACGCTGGCGCCGGGCCAGTCCTACCCGGTGACCTTCGTCCCGGGCCGCCGCCTCCCCGCCGGGCCCTGGCACGCCAGCATCAGCCTGGTCAGCGGGTTCACCAGGCGCACCGCCTCCGTGACCATCTCGTTCCCCGCGCCAGGCACCGGCCAGCGGGCCGGGTGGCCCCGGGTGGTGTGGGGCGCCGCCTTGGCCGGCGTCCTGCTGGCCGTCCTGCTGGTCACGGCCATGTTCCTGCGCCGGCGCACCGGGCGGCCCCGCGAGGCGGTCAGGACGCCGGGGGCGTGATCGTGGCGGTGCAGGTGCCGGCCACCGGCCTGGGCGGCGCGCTGACGGTCAGCGCGTGGTTCCGGGACGCTGAGTTGAGGCCACTGCCGCCGGCCAGCTGAACGCCGCCCGCATCGCGGCCGGCACCTGCGCGCTGGCCGGAGCTGGTCACCGCCACCCCGCACGGCCAGCCCCATTTCCTGCTCAATCATGACCGGAAAAGCCCCGTGCTACATAAGGTGGCGCAGATGGTCCCCGGAGCCCTCGGCCCGGGGAAAGAATAGTCAGGCAACCGTCACGCCAACAGCGGCGTAGATCTGGCTGACCCGGAAGCCATGAAAAACAAGAAATGCGGTAAACAATTCTTGCCAGGCCGCCGGCGGATGCCTGATTAACACGATCGCCCCGGCGGCCTCAGCGGGCGAGCACGAGGACCACCAGCACCGTGGCCGTGGCCAGCTCGTTGACCGCGCCGAACACGTCCCCGGTCATCCCGCCCAGCCGCCGCCGCGCGGTCCGCCGCAGCCCCGCTCCGGCGGCCAGCCCGGCCAGCGCGGCGGCCAGGCCACGCAGCGCGGCCGGCCCGCCGCCCAGCAGCAGCCCGCCCGCGGCCGCCGCGGCCAGCAGCAGGCAGGCGGCCAGCACCCGGCCGGCCACCCAGGTCCGCCCGGCCACCAGCGCGCCGAATCCGCCCGGCCGGGCGGCGGGCGTGCCGGTGGCGAGCAGCATGGCCACCCGGCCGCTGACCGCGGCCAGGACCAGCCCGGCCGCCCCGGGCAGCCCGCGCGGCAGCGCGGCCACCGCGGCCGCCTGCACCAGGATCACCAGGACCAGCGCGGCCACGCCTAGCGGCCCCACGTCGCTGCGGCGCATGATGGCCAGCGCCTCGGCCGCCGGCCGGCGGCTGCCCAGCCCGTCCGCGGTGTCCGCCAGCCCGTCCAGGTGCAGGCCTCCGGTCAGCAGCCCCAGCAGGGCGACGGCGACTGCCCCGCCGAGCAACTGCCGCGCCGAATCAGCCCCACCCGCCTCAACGAGAACCATCGCCCCGGCCGCCATCACCCCCAGCAGCAGCCCCACGGCGGGCAGCCAGTAGGCCGCCCGGGCCGCCGCTCCCTCGCCGAGATCGCCGCCCGCACCCGAGGGCAGCACGGTGAACAGGCTCAGCGCCACCCGCCACGACCCCGGGGCTCGCGGCCCGGTCACGGCTGGTTCCCGGGACCGCCACGGCTGGCTGCCGCGGCCGGGGCCGGGCCGCCGCCCGCCGGGCGCCCAGTCACCGCAGCCGCTGCGGGATCCCGGCGACTACCAGCCAGACCTGCTGCGACTCGGCGGCGATCCGCGCGTTCAGGCCGCCCAGCTCGTCACGGAACCGGATCCCGGACACGGTGCCCGGCACCACCCCGGAGCCGACCTCGTTGCTGACCGCGATAACCGGGCGGCTGGTGGCCCGCCAGGCCTCAACCAGCCGGTCCATGGCCCGGGCCACCTCCTCGTCGGCCCCCGGCCGGCCGTCCCACAGCCCGGACTGCTCCATGACCCGGGCCAGCCAGGTGGACAGGCACTCGATCAGCACCGGGGTGGCCAGCTCGGTCGGGGTCAGGTCCCGCCCGGTCAGCACCGACTCCAGGTCCAGCGTCTCGACGGTGATCCACCGCTTGGGGCGGCGCTGCTGGTGCGCCCGGACCTTGGCCGCCCAGTCCGGGTCGGCGGAGTTCGCCTTCGCGCCGGTGGCCACGTAGTCCACCCGCTCGGCGTCGGCCAGCATCCGCTCCGCGGTCACCGACTTGCCGGACCGGGCCCCGCCGAGGACCAGGACGCGCTCCGGCCGGCTGCGCCGCCGCAGCAGCAGCCCGCTCGTTCCCTCGCCGCGGGCCGGGGCCCGGCGCGGTTCTCCCTGTACTGGCCTGCTGCTCATGACTTCTCCCCGGACACTCCGGCGCTGTCGAAGGTGGCGACGTCCCGCAGCACGCGGGCCGCGGCCACGACGACCGGCAGGGCCAGGGCCGCGCCGGAGCCCTCGCCGAGCCGCAGGTCCAGGTCGAGCAGCGGGCGCAGGCCGAGCGCGTCCAGCGCGCGGCGGGCCCCGGGCTCGGTGGACAGGTGCCCGGCGATCAGGCTGCCGGTCACGTCCGCGGCGAAGGCCCGGGCCACCAGCGCGGCCGCGCAGGCGATGACGCCGTCCAGCAGCACCGGCAGCCGCAGCGCCGCGCCGCCCAGGATGAACCCGGCCAGCGCGGCATGCTCGAGCCCGCCCACCGCCGCGAGCACGCCGAGCGGGTCGGCCGGGTCAGGCTGATGCCGGTCGAGCGCCCGGCGCACCACGTCGACCTTGCGCGCCAGCGTGGGGTCATCGATGCCAGTGCCCCGGCCGGTGACCTCCGCCGGGCTGGCGCCGGTGAACACGGCGATCAGCGCGGCCGACGCGGTCGTGTTGGCGATGCCCATGTCCCCGGTGAGCAGGCACCGGTTGCCCGCGGCGGCCAGGTCCCGGGCCGTCTCGATGCCGGTCTCCACGGCCCGCTCGGCCTCGGCCCGGGTCATGGCCGGCCCGGCGGTCATGTCCGCCGTGCCCGGCCGTACCTTGCGCGGCAGCAGCCCCGGGGCGGCCGGCAGGTCCGCGGCCACCCCGACGTCCACCACGCACACCTCCGCCCCGGCCTGCGCGGCGATCGCGTTCACCACCGCGCCAGAGGCCAGGAAGTTGGCCACCATCTGCGCGGTGACCTCCTGCGGCCATGGGGTGACGCCCTGGGCGTGCACCCCGTGATCGCCCGCGAACACGGCGACCACGGCCGGCTCGGGCAGCGGCGGCGGGCACTCGCCGGCGATCCCGGCCAGCTGGACCGACACCGATTCGAGCACGCCGAGCGAGCCGCTCGGCTTGGTCAGCATCTCCTGCCGCTCCCGGGCCTGGCGGGCGGCGTCCTCATCCAGCGGCCGGACGGCGGCCACGGTGTCAGCCAGCAGCCGGGCCGGCGGCTGCCCGGGCAGGCCGCGGCGGCCCCACTCGCCGTCATGCACCGCCCAGGCCAGCGGCCGCCGCTGGGCCCAGCCGGACAGCACCAGTTCCGGTGCCGCCGGGAACTCCTCGACGTAACCCACGCACAGGTAGGCGATGACCTCCAGGTGGGCGGGCAGGTCCAGGGCGGCGGCCAGGTCCCGTTCGGCGAAGAAGCTGACCCAGCCCACGCCGAGGCCCTCGGCCCGGGCGGCCAGCCACAGGTTCTCCACCGCGCACGCCGCGGAGTACGCGGCCACCTGCGGCTGGGCGTGCCGTCCCAGCACGTGACGGCCGCCCCGGGTCGGGTCGCAGGTGACCACCACGTTGACCGGGGTGTCCAGGATGCCCTCGACCTTGAGGTCGCGGAACGCCCGGGCCCGCGCCCCGGGCAGCGCAGCGGCGTACGCGTCCTGCTGCCGCCGGGCCAGGGCGTGCACCCGCTCCCGGACCGCCCGGTCGCGCAGCAACAGGAAGTCCCAGGGCTGGCTGAGCCCGACGCTGGGGGCCTGGTGCGCGGCGGACAGCACCCGGGTCAGCACGTCGTCGGGGATGGGGTCGGGCAGGAACCCGTTGCGCACGTCACGGCGCTCCGCGATCACCCGGTACAGGTCGCCGGTGCCCGGCTGGTCCCGCTGGCTGTCAGTCACGTCTTCCTTCTCCCGAGCGCGGCGTGCGTGGTCAGCGCGGCCAGGATCACCGCTGCCGCGCCGACCAGCCTAGACAGCCGGACCGCCGGCGCGACGCCGGGCGCCGATGGCGGCCCCGTCGCCGAGCGGCCCGCGCCGCTGCGCCGCCGGATGGCCGGCGTTCGTGCCCGCCCAGCCGGATGGCCAGTGCGGGACCCCGCAGGCGAGACCGGCAGACAGACGATCACACCGTCCCGCGCGCGTCAAGCGTGGTCATCCGGTTGTGCGGTGAGTTGTGACCCGCCACGAGGCCCGCGGGTTCAGTGCGCCGCCGTAATTCACCGCGCACACCCTTCGGGTGGCCCGGCCCGGGTTCGTCTGGCGGCCGCGGCCCGGTCGTGGCATTTCGTTTTGGCCGCGGCGGCCCGGGTAGTCGGGAGGCCATGACAAGGGCTGGGCGGGTGGCGCCGTGAGCACGGATGCCTCCCGGGAGGCCCAGGAGGCGCGGCACGACGACGCTGAGCGGCCGGGCGAGACCGAAGCCCAGCGGGACGACCGCAACACCATGGAGCTGCTCAATGAGCTCCGGGTGGTGGGCATCGGCGTCCAGGTGCTGTTCGGCTTCCTGCTGTCGCTGCCGTTCAGCAACGGATTCCACAAGCTGGACCAGACCGGCCGCGACCTGTACCTGGCCACCGTGCTGCTGGCGGCCGTGTCCATCGCGCTGCTGGTCGCCCCGGTCGCCTATCACCGGCTGCTGTTCCGGCGGCACGAGAAGGCCAGCCTGGTCCGGGTGACCAACGTGTTCGCCATCGCCGGGCTGGTCACCGTGGGGCTCTCGGTGTCGGTCGCGGTGCTGCTGGTCACCCGGTTTGTCGCGCCGGGCATCCCGGCCATCCTGATCACCGCCATCGCCGGGTGCGCGTTCGCCGGGCTGTGGTTCGTGCTGCCGCTGTCCCGCCGGGACCACGACGACCACGAGGACCGGGAAGAGGGCGAGCGGCCGCCCGGCCCGCGGTAACCGCGCGTTCGCGCACGGCGCAGACGCTGACGGCGGCCGGGCTTGCCCGCTTTCATACGATGGGTTCATGCAGTGGCCCCGCCGTGACCCGCAGACCCGCCAGGTAGCCGATGACCACTCCTGACCCCAGCGCTGCCGGGCGCAGCGCCATCCTGACCGTGGACGACGACCCGGGCGTGTCCCGGTCGGTGGCCCGTGACCTGCGCCAGCGCTACGGCGGCCAGCACCGCGTCGTGCGGGCCGAATCCGGCGCGGCCGCACTGGACGCGCTGAAGGAACTCCGGATGCGCGGCGACGAGGTGGCGGTGATCCTGGCCGACTACCGGATGCCGCAGATGAACGGGATCGAGTTCCTGGAAAAGGCCATCGAGATCTACCCGGCCGCGCGCCGGGTGCTGCTCACCGCCTACGCGGACACGAACGCCGCGATCGAGGCGATCAACGTCGTGGACCTGGACTACTACCTGCTCAAGCCGTGGGACCCGCCGGAGGAGAAGCTCTACCCGGTGATCGACGCCCAGCTGGAAGGCTGGCAGGCGGAAGACCACACGGCGGTGCACGTGACCAAGGTGATCGGGCACCGGTGGTCGGCCCGGTGCACCGAGGTCCGCGAGTTCCTGGCCCGCAACCAGGTGGCCTACCGCTGGTACGCCTCGGACGAGCCGGACGGCGAGCGGCTGCTCGGGGTGGCCGGCGCGGACGGGCGCACCCTGCCCGTGGTGATCACCCCGGACGGGGAGGCGATGGTCGCGCCGTCCGACGCGGACCTGGCCGGCAAGGTCGGCCTGAGCACCACCCCCGCCGAGGACTTCTATGACCTGGTGGTGATCGGCGGCGGCCCGGCCGGGCTGGGCGCCGCGGTCTACGGCGCGTCGGAGGGGCTGCGGACCGTGCTGGTCGAGCGGACCGCCACCGGCGGCCAGGCCGGGCAGAGCTCCCGGATCGAGAACTACCTGGGCTTCCCGGATGGCGTGTCCGGGGCGCAGCTCACCACCCGGGCCCGGCGGCAGGCGAACAAGTTCGGCGCGGAGGTGCTCACCACCCGCGACGTGTGCGGCCTGGAGGTGTGCGGATCGGCGCGCCGGGTCCGGTTCACCGACGGCAACACGCTGGACGCGCACACCGTCATCCTGGCCACCGGCGTCTCCTACCGGCAGCTGAGCGCACCCGGCCTGGCCGACCTGGCCGGCGCCGGGGTGTACTACGGGTCGGCCCTGACCGAGGCGTCTGCCTGCATCGGCCAGGACGTCTACATCGTGGGCGGGGCGAACTCGGCCGGCCAGGCCGCGGTGTACCTGTCCCGGCACGCCAAGTCGGTGACCCTGCTGGTCCGCGGTAAGGACCTGGAGCACTCCATGTCCTACTACCTGATCCAGCAGATCGCGGAGATCCCGCAGATCTCGGTCCGCACCTGCACCGAGGTCATCGCGGCGCACGGCGACGGGCACCTGGAGCAGCTGACCCTGCGGGATACCGCGTCCGGCGGCACCGAGACGGTGGACGGACAGCTGCTGTTCGTGTTCATCGGCGCGGCGCCGCTGACCGACTGGCTGGACGGGGTGGTGCAGCGCGATGACCGCGGGTTCGTGATCGCCGGGCCGGACCTCGCGGTGACCGGGCAGCGCCCGGCCGGCTGGGGCCTGGACCGCGCCCCTTACCACCTGGAGACCAGCGTGCCCGGGGTGTTCGTGGCCGGGGACGTCCGGGCCGAGTCGGCCAAGCGGGTCGCCTCCGCCGTCGGGGAGGGCGCCATGGCCGTCATGCTCGTGCACCGTTACCTGGAGAAGCTGTGATCAGTTACCTGGAGAAGCCGTGACCGGCACACGGGCGCCGGGCCGCGTGGCCCAGCCCGCGCCCCGGCAGACACTCCCGTGCGACATCGACGAGCTGCGCAGCCTGTTCCTGTTCGAGAAGCTCACCAGCGAGCAGCTGGAGTGGCTGTGCCGGGCGGGCCGGGTCGAGCTGTTCCAGCCGGGCCCGGTGTACTTCGAGGGACAGCCCGCGACCTGCTTCTACGTGATGATCGAGGGCACGCTGGTGATGTCCCGCCAGATCGGCGGCGACGACGTCGAGGTGAACCGCACTTCCTACCGGGGGTCCTACACCGGGGCGTTCCGCGCCTACCTCGGCGACCGGGTGCCCCAGGTGTATGACAACTCGCTGCGGGTCACCGAGCCGTCCCGGTTCTACGTGCTCGACGCGGACAAGTTCGCGTCGATGATGCGCGACTGGTTCCCGATGGCCGTGCACATGCTGGAGGGCCTGTTCTTCGGCATCAAGAACGTCCAGCAGCAGGTGGGCCAGCGGGAGCGGCTGCTGGCGCTGGGCTCGCTGTCGGCCGGGCTGACCCACGAGCTGAACAACCCGGCCGCGGCAGCGGTCCGGGCCACCTCCGCGCTGCGCGGGCGGATAGCCGGGATGCGCCAGAAGCTGCGCATGATCGCCGCCGGGTCCTACGACCGCGGCGCGCTGGAGACCCTGGTCCGGCTGCAGGAGGAGGCGGCCGACCGGGTGGCCAAGGCAGCCGAGCTGAGCCCGATGGAGGCGGCCGACGCCGAGGACGAGGTGGGCGACTGGCTGGAGGCCCACGGCATCGCCGACGGCTGGGGCCTGGCGCCCACCTTCGTGGCGGCCGGGCTGGACACCGCGTGGCTGGACCAGGTGGCCGCGGTGGTCGAGGACGGCACCCTGGAGGGGGCGGTCCGCTGGCTGAACTACACGGTCGAGACCGAGCTGCTGATGAACGAGATCTCCGACTCCACGGCGCGGGTCTCGTCCCTGGTCAGCGCGGCTAAGCAGTACTCCCAGCTGGACCGGGCCCCATTCCAGGTCATCGATGTCCATGAGCTGCTCAAGAGCACGCTGCTCATGCTCGGCGGCAAGCTCCGGGACGGCATCACCGTGGTCAAGGACTTCGACCGCAGCCTGCCGCCGATCCCGGCCTACCCGGCCGAGCTGAACCAGGTCTGGACCAACCTCATCGACAACGCGGTGTCCGCCATGGGCGGCCACGGCACGCTGACCGTGCGCACCGCCCGCGACGGGGACCGCGTGCTGGTCGAGATCGGCGACACCGGCCCGGGCGTCCCGGCGGAACTGCGGGAGCGTATCTTCGAGCCGTTCTTCACCACCAAGCCGGTCGGCGAGGGGACCGGGCTGGGACTGGACATCTCGTGGCGGATCGTGGTCAGCCGGCACCACGGCGACCTGCGGGTCGAGTCGGTGCCCGGGAACACCCGGTTCCAGGTCCGGCTGCCCATCACCGCCTCGGTGGATTCTGACAACCCCGGACCCGCTGTCCCCGGACCCGCCGCCGCGGGCCCCGCCACCGGGGAGCCGCCGACTACCGCCCAGGAGGCCTGAATGGCTGGCACATCAGGGATCAACCCGGCCGCTGCGCCCAGCGGCACCGGCTGTGCTGAATGCGAGGCCACCGGCGGCTGGTGGTTCCACCTCCGCCGCTGCGCCGAGTGCGGGCATGTCGGCTGCTGCGACAGCTCGCCGTCGCAGCACGCCAGCGCGCACGCGGCCGGGTCCGGGCACCCGCTGATCCGCAGCTTCGAGCCGGACGAGGACTGGTTCTGGAGCTACGAGACCAAGGAGTTCTACGACGGGCCGCCGCTGGCCCCGCCGGAGCACCACCCGGTGGACCAGCCCACGCCGGGCCCGGCCGGGCGGGTCCCGCCGGACTGGCAGCGCCACCTCCACTGACCGGTCACCCTGCCGCTGGCCGGGCCCGGCGTGAAAGGGTAGGCGGCATGGGAATCGTGTCACCCGGTTTCTCCGGGCGCAAGAGGTCCGGCGGTGAGCACCTGCCGCCCGGCCAGTACCTGGTCACCGACTTCCCGGTGCTGTCGGCCGGGCCGACGCCCCGGGTGGACACCCGCTCCTGGGAGCTGCGGGTGGTCACCGAGGCCGGGCAGCGGCAGTCCTGGGACTGGGCCGCGTTCCGGGCGCTGCCCAGCGAGGAATTCACCGTCGACCTGCACTGCGTGACCAAGTGGTCCAAGCTGGGCACTCGCTGGCGCGGGGTGCCGGTGGACACGCTGCTGGAGCACGCGGAGACGAGCGCCCAGTACGTGCTGGCCCGCAGCTACGGCGGGTACACCACGAACCTGCCGCTGGCCGACCTGCTGGACGGCCAGGCCTGGATCGCCTTCGAGTTCGAGGGCGAGCCGCTGGACCCCGAGCACGGCGGCCCGGCCCGGCTGCTCGTGCCGCACCTGTACCTGTGGAAGTCGGCCAAGTGGGTGCAGCGGATCGACCTGATGGACACGGACGAGCCCGGGTTCTGGGAGAGCCTGGGCTACCACAACTACGGAGACCCATGGCGCGAACAGCGGTACTGGGGCGACTGAACTGGCAGGTCGGCTCCGTCACCGGGGTGCGGGACGAGGCGGCCGGCGCCCGCACCATCACTATCGCGCTGCCGGACTGGCCCGGGCACGCGGCCGGCCAGCACGTGGACGTGCGGCTGACCGCGCCAGACGGCTACTCGGCGCAGCGGTCCTACTCGATCGCCTCGGCTCCGGACAACCGCCAGATCGAGCTGACCGTGCAGCGGATCGACGACGGTGAGGTGTCCCCGTACCTCACCCAGACCCTGGAACCGGGTTACCCACTGGAGCTGCGCGGCCCGATCGGCGGCTGGTTCGTCTGGGACCCGGCCCGCCCGGAGCCGGTGCTGCTGCTGGCGGGCGGCAGCGGGATCGTCCCGCTGATGTCGATGATCCGGACCCGCACCGCGGCCGGCCGGACCACCCCGTTCCGGCTGCTGTACTCGGCCCGCAGCCCGGACGCCATCCTGTACGCCGCCGAGCTGGACGAACGGGACCGGGCGGGAAACGGCCTCACCGTCACCTACGCCTATACCCGCTCCGTCCCGCCGGGCTCACCCCGTCCGCCGGGCCGGATCGACGCCGGCCTGCTGGCCGCGGCCGGGTTCAGTCCCGGGTACGCGGCGGATGGCTGGCCGCCGGACCCGGCGCCCGCCGTGTTCGTCTGCGGCCCGACCGGATTCGTGGAGGCCGCCGCCCAGCTGCTGGTGGCGGCCGGGCACGACCCTGCCGTGATCAAGACCGAGCGTTTCGGACCCTCCGGAGGCTGACCGTGCCCGAACCCTTGGACGGCAACATGCTCGCCGGCCCGCTCAGCGACGTGTTCACCGTGGATATCAGCACCGCAGTGGGCCAGTGCGCCTCCTGCGGCAACAGCGCCCCCATGGGCGCGACCCGCGTGTATGCCGACGCACCCGGCCTGGTGGCGCGGTGCGTCGCCTGCGGCGAGGTGGTGCTCCGGCTGGTCCGCTCGGACGGGCGCGCCTGGCTGGACCTGCGCGGTACCCGCTGCCTGCAGCTCACGCTGCCGGCCGAGTGACGGGGGCTCGCATGAGCAACCTGCCTGACCAGCCCGACCCGCACCAGCTCCGGGTGTCCGACGCCGACCGGGAACAGGCCGCCGAGGTGCTGCGCACCGCCGCCGGCGACGGCCGGATCACCATGGACGAGCTGGACGAGCGGCTCGAGGCGGCCTACGGCGCGAAGACGTATGGCGACCTGGCCGCGGTCACCGCAGACCTGCCGCTGGCCGGCCCCAAGCCGCCGGCGGTGCCCGGGGCGGCGGTCCCGGCCCAGCCGGGCACCTTCCCGGCGGACCGGATCGGTGGCACGCCCGGGCCCGGCGTCTCGATCGCGGTGATGAGCGGGGTGGACCGGGCCGGCGGCTGGGTGGTGCCACCCCGGCACACGGTGTTCACGCTGATGGGCGGGGTCCAGCTGGACCTGCGCGAGGCCCGGTTCAGCGAGCGTGAGGTCACCATCGACGTGCTGGCCATCATGGGCGGGGTCGACATCATCGTCGGTGAGGACCTCGAGGTCGACGTGTCCGGGTTCGGGTTCATGGGCGGTTTCGACCACCGGGGAGCCGGCCCCGGCCTGCCCGGCTCCCCGCGAGTGCGGGTGGTGGGGTTCGCCCTCATGGGCGGGGTCAACGTGCAGCGCCGCGGTCCCAGCAGGAAGCAGCGGGACCGGGAGGACCAGCTGCACGGCCGGTACCGGGAGCGGGAACTCCGCCGCGAGTACCGGGACCAGCGCCGGGAAGACCGGCATCTCCGCCACCACGAGCGCCGCTACGGCGAACTAAACCCCCCCGACGACGACTGACCCTCGCCCCCGTCCCGCGCCCGCCCAGCACGCCCCGCCCCGGGCTCGCCGACTCTGCACTCAGAGTTGCGGCTCCTCCAGAGATTTGCCCGATATGTTCGCCATTCTGGGGTGATATGTCGGTGTTTGGCGGCGCTGCGGACCCGCAGCGGAGCGGCCGGCCGGGAGCAGCTGGTCATTCCGGTCATTCCCGGGTGGGCTGCATTACTGACCGGCCCGCTCATTTACCCGCCGAACCCCGCCACCTGCGGGGGGCGCGGGCGCATACTGGGCGGGGCGACCACGCGGCGAGACGTCACAGACACGCCGGGACGCCGGGGCGCCGAGACGCCGCGGATACCCCGGACGCCGCGGGGCCGCCGGGAACGGGGAGCGGGGTCTACCCGGCCCGGGATTGTGCCGCCCGCCGACGGGCGCTCAGCAGACGGGAGCAACAGCATGTCAGGTGAGTCCTTTGTGCCATTGCGGGGCAGTGAGCGGGCGCCATTGCCGGCCGCTGAGGACGCGGGGCCGGTGGACGGCGCGCAGCAGATCGAGATCACGCTGATCACCCGGCGCCGGACCGCGCTCCCCCGGGAGCTGGTCGAGGGACCGGAGACGGTGACCCGCGAGGAACTCGCCGCGCAGCACGGCACCGACCCGGCCGACATGGGCACGCTGCGGACCGCGCTGGCCGCGCACGGCCTGGAGATCACCGAGGCCGACCCGGGGGGCCGCCGGGTGAAGGTGGCCGGCTCGGTGGCCGCGCTGTCCGAGACGTTCGGCGCCCAGCTCAGCATGGTGCGCAGCCCGCACCCGGCCAGCCGGCAGCCGGTCGAGCACCGGTACCGGGAAGGCTCGCTGCGCCTCCCGGCCGCACTGGACGGGATCGTGCTGGCGGTGCTCGGCCTGGACGACCGGCCGCAGGCGCGGCCGCAGTTCCGCTGGGCCCCCGCGGCGGCCGCCCGGGATACCGGCGCGGGCACGGCCGGGACGGGTGCACCCGGGACCGGCACCGCGGCGGCCGCACCCGCCGCCGCGCCGACGTCGTACACGCCCCCCCAGGTGGCGCAGTTCTACGAGTTCCCGCCGAATACCACCGGGGCGGGCCAGTACCTGGCCATCATCGAACTCGGCGGCGGCTTCGGCAGCAGCGACCTCGACCCGTACTTCGCCGGGCTGGGCATCCCGGTGCCCTCGGTCACCGCGGCCAGCGTGGACGGCGCGGCCAACGCGCCGGGCCAGGACCCGAACGGTGCCGACGGCGAGGTGCTGCTGGACATCGAGGTGGCCGGCGCGACCGCCCCCGGGGCGGCCCAGGTGGTCTACTTCGCGCCCAACACCGACCAGGGCTTCGTGGACGGGGTGACCACCGCGGTGCACGCCAGCCCGACTCCCACCGCGATCAGCATCAGCTGGGGGCAGTCCGAGGACACCTGGACCGCGCAGGGCCGGACGGCACTGGACCAGGCCATGGCGGACGCCGCCGCGCTCGGCATCACCGTGTGCGTCGCCGCCGGGGACAACGGCAGCGCCGACGCGCAGACCGACGGCGCGGTGCACGCCGACTTCCCGGCGTCCAGCCCGCACGCGCTGGCCTGCGGGGGCACCAGCCTGCGCGGCAACGTGTCGACCGGGGTGATCAGCTCCGAGACGGTCTGGAACGACGGGCCCGGGCGGGGCTCGACCGGCGGCGGGGTCAGCGACGCCTTCCCGTTGCCGTCCTGGCAGGCGTCCGTGGGCGTGCCCGCCCGGGCCGGCGGGACCGGTGCCGCGGCCGGGCGGGGCGTGCCCGATGTGGCCGGCTGCGCCGACCCGCAAACCGGCTACCAGATCCAGGTGGACGGGCAGTCCACGGTGGTCGGCGGCACGAGTGCCGTCGCCCCGCTGTGGGCGGCCCTGCTGTGCCGGCTGGCACAGGCCACGGGGCGGCCGTTCGGCCTGATCCAGCCCTTGCTGTACCCGGGCGCGGGCGCCGGGCAGACCGCCGCCGGGTTCCGCGACATCACCAGCGGCAACAACGGTGCCTACGCGGCCGGGCCAGGCTGGGATGCGTGCACCGGGCTCGGCTCCCCGGAGGGAACGGCACTGCTGGCCCGGCTGTCCACGCCGGCCAGCTGACCCGGACGGCTGAGCCGGGCCCGCCGCCCGGCGGGCGGCTGGGGTGGGCGGCTGAGCTGGCCGCTGACCCGGCCCCGCCGGGCGGCTGACCTGGGCAGCGGGCCGGGTCAGCGGGCAGCGGGCCGGGTCAGCGGTCGGGCTGGTGGCCGAGCGTGGCGGGCGCGCCGTAGCCGCGCAGCACCTCGGGCACGGTCACGGTGCCCCGCTCATCCTGGAAGTTCTCCATGATGGACAGCAGTGAGCGGGCGGTCGCGCCGGTCCCGTTCAGCGTGTGCGCGAACTCCAGCTTGCCGTCGCGGCGGAACCGGATGTTCAGCCGCCGCGCCTGGTAATCGGTGGTGTTCGAGCACGAGGTGATCTCCCGGTACCGCTCCTGGGCCGGGAACCAGGCCTCGATGTCGTACTTCTTCGCGGCCGGCGCCCCCAGGTCGCCGACCGCGATGTTCATCACCCGGTACGGCAGGCCGAGGGCCTGGACGATCTCCTCCTCATGGGCGAGCAGCTGCTCGTGGAACTCCGCGGACCGCTCGGGCAGGCAGTAGACGTACATCTCCACCTTGTCGAACTGGTGCACCCGGAACATGCCCTTGGTGTCCTTGCCCGCCGCCCCGGCCTCACGCCGGAAGTTGGTGCTGAACGCCGCGTACTTGGCGGGCAGCTCGCTTTCCTCCAGCCGCTCGTCGGTGTGGATCCCGGCCAGCGCCACCTCCGACGTCCCGGTCAGGTACAGGTCGTCCCGGTCCAGGTGGTAGAGGTTGGATTCCTCGGTGGGCAGGAACCCGGTGCCGTACATGGCCCGCTCGCCGACCAGCACCGGGGGCAGCACGGTGAGGAACCCCTTGCTGTTCAGGCGGTCCAGCACGAACCGGTACAGGGCCATCTCGGTCATGGCCACGTCCCCGATCCGGTACGCGAACCGGGATCCGGACAGCCGGGCGCCGCGGGCCATGTCGATCCAGCCGCGCGGCGAGCCCAGGTCGGTGGCGTCCCGCACCGGGAAGCCGAACTCCGGCGGGGTGCCCCAGGTGCGGATCGAGACCGAGTCCTCCTCGGACATGCCATCCGCCGCGGTCGGGTCGGGCAGGTTCGGGATGCGGGCCAGCAGCGCGTGGCGCTCGCGTTCGGCGCCGGCCTGCTCGGACTCGGCGCCGTCCAGTTCCTTGCGGAGCTGCCGCAGTTCCTCGATCTGCTCCGGGCTCGGCGGGGCACCCTTGGACGAACGCTTCTGGGTGGCGCGGAGCGTCTCGGCGCGGTCGGTCAGCTCGCGCCACCGCTGGTCGGCGGCGAGCAGGGCATCAAAGTCGGCGGCGGCGCCACGGCGGGCGAGTGCGGTGCGATACCGGTCCGGGTCCTGGCGCGCGGCCCTCAGGTCAATCACCTGCGCGAGTCTAGCGGGCACGCAGGGCGATCCGGTGCCGGCCGGACCTTCCACCGCACGCTCCGCCGCCATCCCCGCCCGGCCTCGCCGGTGCGCGCATGGCACGGCCCGCGGCAGCCATGCCCGCCGGGCGGCCCCGACGTTCGCTGAGCTAGGAAGCGGCGGCGGGAATGGCCAGGTCGGCGCAGATCAGCGCCCAGGGACGGTCCGCCGCGCGGGTCATCACCAGGGTGGCCCGCCCGGGACCGGACAGCTTCAGCTGCCGCCGCACCTGGTCCACGTCCCCGGCCAGGCCACGGCGGCGGATGTCCACCGCGCCAATGCCGAGCTCGCGCAGCCGGGCCGCGACCGCCCGGTGGTTCCACGGCAGCGAGCCGGTCACCCGCAGAGTGCGGGCGAACGGGGTGACCACCGGGGTCTCGGTGCACAGGAACGCGATCCGCTCATCGATCTGCCAGCCACCGGCCGCCCGGGCGAGTTCGGCCACCAGGCCGGCCCGGGTGACGGCCGGGTTCGGGTCGAGCAGGTAAGGCCCGGGCGGCGCCACCAGGACGGGCGGCCCGGGCTGCGGCACGAGCGTGTGCCCGCCGGGCAGCACGGTGGCCCGGGTGGCCGGCCCGGCCAGGGCCGGTGACCACACGGTGGCCTCCTTCAGGTCCCGGCCCACGGCGACGAACTCCAGTTCCCAGCCGGGCGGCACCGTGTCCCGGGCCACGCCGGGCGCGGCCTTGATGCCGACCCGGGGCAGCTGGCCCGCCAGGCCCAGGCACCAGGCCAGCGGTGGCTCACTGGCACCGAAGCGAAGCCGGCCCCGCCCGGCCCGCCGCGCCGGGTCGATGAACACCGCGTCGATCCCGCCCAGGCCGGTCTCGCGGACGTCGTCCAGCCGTACCGTCACGCGGCCCGCCACCCCGTAGGCGGCCGCGTTGGCCAGCGCCATCCGCAAGTGCACCGGGTCCCGGTCCACGGCCACGACCTCATGCGGGCCGGCCAGCGCCAGGAGATCCCCGCCGATTCCGCAGCACAGGTCGGCCAGGCGGCCGGCCCCGGCGAACCGGGCGGCCCGGTGCCGGGAGACCAGTTCCGCCGACGCCTGTTCCAGGCCGTCCCGGGTGAAGAACATCCCCGCCGCCCGGCTGAACTTGCCCTGGGCCGCGATCCGCAGCTCATGCTGGGACAGCGCGGCCGCCACCAGGGCGGCCGGGTACTCCTCGCGCAGCCGGGCACCCAGCCGCAACTCCGTCTCCGGGGTAGCGTCCTGGCCGGCCAGGCGGCCGAGCAGGGCGGTGCCCTCGGCGGACACCAGCCCGGCCAGCGGGTCCTCCGGATAAGGCCAGGTGCCGGTCATGGCCACCCGGTACTCAGGGCCGCCGCACCCGCCCCGGCCGCAGCCACGCCTTCTCTCATCACAACGCCCCCCTCACCCACGCCGCCTCCACCACCTCCACGTCAGGGGCGCGCGGCGGCCCGGGCCGGGGTGTCCGGGCCGGAGGCACTGGCCGGGCCGGGCGGCCGGGACGGCGGCCGGGGCAAGCCGGGCCGGGTGGCCAGCACGGAGCCGGCCAGGATGAGGCCGAACGCGGCGATGATCTCGGGGGTGAGCGGCTCGCCCAGGACGCCGACCCCCAGGGCCACGGCCACGGCCGGGTTGACGTAGGTGATCACCGTGGCCCGGGCCGGCCCCACCTCGGCGATGAGCTTGAAGAACAGCACGAAGGCCAGCGCGGTGCAGATCAGGGCCAGCGCCGCCAGGCTGGCCAGCACCTGGGCGGACGGCACCTTCGCAGGCCAGGTCAGCGCGGCGGCGGGAGCGTAGAGCACGGTGGCGAAGCCGAGGCAGACGGCGGTCATGCCGAGCCCGGGCAGGTCAGCCAGCTTGCGGCTGGCGATCAGCGGCCCGGTCGCGTAGCCGACCGCGGTCAGCATGACCAGGATCACCGACCAGGCGTCCCCGCCCCGCATCCCGGGCGCGGCCAGCAGCGCCACGCCGGCCAGCCCGCCGAGCAGGCCGGCCCAGCGCAGCGGGGTCAGCCGCTCGGCGGCACCGGTCAGCCGGGCCAGCGCCACCCCGATGATCGGCACGGAGGCGATGAGCAGCCCGCTCAGCGAGCTGGACAGCCGCCGTTCAGCGGCGGACAGGAACAGCCAGGGCAGGATGATCTCGACGCAGGCGAACAGGGCCAGCCAGCGCCAGCGGGGCAGCAGCACGCCCAGCTGGCGGCGGCGCGCCGCGATCGGCAGCAGGACCAGGGCACCCCCGCCGACCCGGGCGAACACCAGGACCGGGACCGATACCCCGCCGTCAGCGACCTTGATGAGCAGGTAGGGGATTCCCCAGATCAGGCTCATGGCCGTGAAGAGCACCCAGCCCCGGCGGCTCACCCCAGGTACCTCCCGTCATCCTGCCTGGCAGGCTACACGGAGACACAGACACCCAGCGGTCCCACCGTGACGCAGACGCCACCCGGGCTGCCGGACGGCGAGGACGAGGTCGGGTCGGGCGCGGGGGCCGGCGCCGAGCCCGAAGCCGGGGCCGGGGCCGGCGCCGGGGCCGAGGAGGACGGCTGCGCGCTGGGCGAGGGCTGCGATCCGGGGGCGGTGGCCAGCGGCGTGGGGCTGGCCGCGAGCTGCGACGGTGCCCCCGGGGCACCCGGCGCGGAGCGGCCCGGGGAGCGCGCCGCGGCCGAGGAGGCACCGGGCGCGGCGGCCGTGCTGCCGGATGGCCCGCTGGGGCGGCCCGGCCCAGACCCGGGCAGCGGGACCCCGCTCTCACGGATGGCCGGCGGGGTGCCCTGTGCCGCCGGCGGGCCACCCGGCCCCGGGTTCAGCCGGATGGTCACCGAGACGAACACCGCGTAGCAGACGACTGCGGCGGTCAGGAGCCCGGCGATGACCAGCGAGCCGACCGGATGGCAGCGGGCCGCGGTGGTGCCGTTCCGCAATGTCGCCCGGCAGCCGTCCCGGGCCACCGCGAATGAGACGGCCGGGCGCCGCAGCCGCGGCCCGTGCCCGCGCCGCGACGCGCGTACTAACCGGCGCAGCGCGGCCCTGCGCTGGCCCGGGGACAGCCCGGGGGCCAGGTAGATGACCGCGTGCCGTCCGCTGCCCTGCGCCTGGGCGTGCATCCCGCCGGGCAGCTCTGCATACCGAATCTTGACCACTGGCCGGACCTCACCTGCCACTGGGGGAACACCCGTCCCGACCTTGGAACAGGCGGTGATCACGCTATCACGCAGAAGAGTCATCATCCTGGCAAAATCGAGTTCCAAGCCTACGGATCGCCCGCGGCGGCGCATCGTTCGCAGTCCAGCCGGTACCGCGGCACCGCGATTACCTGGCCGGCCCGGTTACGCTCGCCCTATGCAGCGGATCGGTGATGGCCGCCCGGCCCGGGTGGCTGGCCCGGCCGGGGCCGCGGCCCCGGCTGCCGTGGCCCCGGCCGGGATGCCCCGGCTGCCGTGGCCGTGGGCCGCGCTGGCCGCCGCAGCCGGCGGCCTCGCCCTGGCCGGGGCGTTCCCGCCGGTCGGCTTCTGGCCGCTGGCCGCGGCCGGCCCCGCCCTGCTGGTGGCGGCGCTGTCTGGGCAGCGCCTGCGGGCCTCCTTCGGCCTCGGGCTGCTGTTCGGCCTCGCGTTCTTCGTGCCGCTGCTGTCCTGGCTGGTCAACGTGGCCTGGTACGCGTGGGCGGCGCTGGCCGTGGCCGAGGCACTGATCTTCGGGCTGCTCGCCGTCGGGCAGCGGCTGCTGCTCCGGCTGCCGGGCTGGCCGCTGGCGGTGGCGGCCTGGTGGGTGGCCGCCGAGGCGATGCGCGGCCGCTGGCCGTACGCGTTCCCGTGGGGCAGGCTGGCGATGAGCCAGGCCGGGGCGCCCACGGCCCACTGGGCCGCCCTGGGCGGCCCGCCGCTGCTTTCCTTCCTGGTCGCCCTGGCCGGCGCCACGGCCGCGTGGGCCGTGCTGGGCGCTGTCCGCGGTCCCGGTACGCGGCGGCGCTGGCCGGGACGGCTGGCCGCGGCCGGCCTGGCGGCCGCGGCCGCCGGGCTGGCCCTGGGCGGCGCGCTGCTCCCGGTCGACCAGGGCGGGCCAGCCAGCGGCAGCGCGGAAGTCGCCGCCATCCAGGGGGATGTGCCGCACGCCAGGAACCTGCCGGACCTGCTGCGGGCAAGTACCGTCACGCAGAACCACGCCGCCGCGACCCGGGCCCTGGCCGCCGAAGCCGCCTCCGGCGCCCGTCCCGCCCCGGACCTGGTGATCTGGCCGGAGAACTCGACCGACCTGGACCCGGGCCTGTACCCGCAGATCTACCAGACGATCGCGTCGGCCGTGGCCGCCGTGCACCGGCCGGTCCTGGTCGGTGCCCTGCTGCAGAACCCGCTGCGGAACACCGGCCAGCTGTGGCTGCCGGGCCGCGGCCCGGTGGCCATCTACGTGAAGCGCCAGCTGGTCCCGTTCGGGGAGTACATCCCGTTCCGCAGCCTGCTGGCGCATATCACCCCGCTGGTCAACCTGCAGCCGGTGAACTTCACCCCCGGGCACCGTGCCGTGGTGTTCCACGTCGGCCGGATCCGGCTGGGCGACGTGATCTGCTACGAGATCGGCTTCGACGGCCTGATCCGCTCCGAGGTGGCCGCGGGGGCGAACCTGCTCGCCCTGCAGTCCAATGACGCCACGTTCGAGGTGGACGGCCAGCCCGGCGAGTCCATGCAGCAGGTGGCGATGGCCCGGATCCAGGCCATCACCTCGGACCGCGCCGTGGTGTACGCCTCCACCACCGGGGAGAGCGCGATCATCAGCCCGTCCGGCGCGGTGCTCACCCACAGCGGCCTGTGGCAGCGCGCCGAGCTGGAGGCCCGGGTCCCGCTGCGGACCGGGCTGACCCTGGCCGACCGGCTCGGCGGCTGGCCGGAAGCGGTCCTGACTGCGCTGGCCATCGCCGCCCTGGCCTGGGCCATCCTCGACGCGGTGCGGGAGCGCCGCCGGCCTGCCGCCTGAGGCGGCCCTGCTCATGCGATAACAATGGGTGTCATGGCCCCGTGGCTGCGCGCCTTCGACCAGCCCCTCCGCTACGCGGCACTGGGCGCTGGCGCGCTGCCAGTGCTCGCGTTCCCCGCGCTGAACCTGGAGTTCCTGGGCTGGTGCGGGCTGGTGCCCGGGCTGCTCATCCTGCGGGCCGCGCCGTCGGCGCGGGAAGCGGCGGTCCGCGGCTGGTGGTTCGGCACCGGGTTCCTGCTGGCGGCAATGTACTGGCTGGCACCCAATCTCGGCCCGGGCCTGCTCCTGGTGGCCGTCGTGATGGGCGCCCCCTGGATCCCGTTCGGGGTGGCCGCCCGGGCGCTGCTGCGGCCGCCGGTGACCTTGGCCCGGGCCGGGGCGGCGCTCGCCGTGGTCCCCAGCTGCTGGCTGCTCGCCGAGTGGGCCCGGTCCTGGCAGGGGTTCGGCGGCCCGTGGGCCGTGCTGGGCACCAGCCAGTGGCAGCACCCCGAGGTGCTGGCGCTGGCCGCGGCGGGCGGCGTCTGGCTGATCAGTTTCGCGCTGGTGCTGGCCAACACCGGCCTCGTCCTGGCGCTGACCGCGGGCCGGGTGCCCGCCGCGGCGGCCGGCGCCGCGGCGGTCGCGCTCGCGCTGGCGGCCGGGCCGGCCGCGTTCGCCCTGATCCCCGCGGCTACGCCGACCCGGCCGGTGACGGTCGCCCTGGTCCAGCCGGGGATCGAGAACACCCGCGGCGCCCGGGTGGGGGCCAGCCTGCGGCTGTCCGCCGGGCTGGGCGCGGCCCGCCCGGACCTGATCGTGTGGGGCGAGAGCAGCGTCGCCTATAACGTCCAGCAGGATGCCGCGCTCTACGGCCGGATCAGGCAGCTGGCCGCGGCGGCCGGCGCGCAGGTACTGATCAACCAGGACGCGGTGCGGGCCGGCGGCAGCACCTCGAAGGTGGCCCTGCTGATCGGCCGCAACGGCGTGGACGGGGCGTACACCAAGACCCGGCTGGTGCCGTTTGGCGAATATATCCCGTTCCGTGCCGCGCTCGGCTGGCTGACCAGCATCAGCCGGGCCGCGCCGAGCAACATGACACCGGGGGACGGTGCCCACCTGATCCAGGCGCGGGACCGGGCGGGCCGGGCGCTGCCGATCGGCGTGCTGATCTGCTTCGAGTCTGCCTTCCCGGACATGTCCCGGGTGGACGCCGACCTGGGCGCCCGCCTGATCGTCTACCAGACCTCGGATTCCACCTTCCAGCAGAGCTGGGCCCCGGCGCAGCACGCCTCGCTCAGCGCGGTACGGGCCGCGGAGACCGGGCGCCCCGTCGTCCAGGCCGCGCTGACCGGGGACAGCGTGGCTTTCGACGCGCGCGGCCGGCTGCTGGCCATGATGCCGGCCGGCCGCCGCGGGGTGACCGTGGTCCGCCTGGAACTGCCCCCGTCCAGCGCGCGCACCCCGTACGACCAGGTGGGTGACGTGGTGCCGTGGACCGCGACCGGTATCGCGGCACTGGCGGCTCTGCTGGCCATCGTGGTGGTTCGTCGCGATCGCGGCGGACAGGTAACTTTGGGGTACAACCTCCGGCGCAGCCGGGCCGTCTCAGTAGTGGAAGTCCCGCCCGGCGGCGAGCAGGCTCCCCGGCCCGCCGGGGATGCCGCCCCGCCGCCGCTGGTGGACGGGTAAGACCCGGCCGTGGATCCGCGGGGCCCGGGCTCCGGGTCACGCGGTGGCCCTGCGGCGGGCGGGGCCCGCGACGGGGCGGCTCAGGTGGCGTGACAGCTCTACGGAAGGCCCACTGCGGCGGCAGACGATCGGCAACAGGAGGACCCACGGTGCGACAGAGCGACCGAGCGGAGACCCGGCTGGACGCCGCGGCCCGGGACCGGGGCGCCACCAGGCGCGCCCGGCGGGCGCCCCGCCCCTCCAGGGTGGCCGGGCTCGCTGCCGTCTCGGCCACCGCCTGCCTGATCCTGGGCGCCTGCTCGGGCGGGTCTTCGTCCGGCTCGCCCCAGGCCGCCGGGCCCTCCGGCCAGGGACACGCCTCCGCCGGCCAGTCCTCGGCCGCCGCGGCGGGCGTGCGGCTCACGATCAGTCCCGGGAACGGCACGCAGCACGTCAACCCGGGCAACGGCGTCCGGGTCACCGCGGCCGGGGGCAAGATCAAGAGCGTCACGGTCACCGCCGGGCACGCCAGCATGAGCGGCTCGCTGAACACCGCCAGCACCACCTGGCAGAGTTCCTGGGCGCTGCAGCCGTCCACCAGTTACACCGTGCACGCCACCGCGGTGAACGCGGCGGGCCAGACGGTCACGTCCACCAGCAGTTTCAGCACGCTGACCCCGGCGGCCACCGACACCGCGATGATCTTCGAGGGCTACCAGCAGACGTACGGCGTGGGCATCCCGATCCGGCTGACCTTCAGCTCGCCGGTGGCCAACAAGGCCGCGGTGGAGCGGTCGCTGCACGTCACCAGCTCCAAGCCGGTCACCGGCGCCTGGTACTGGGACGGCAACCAGACCCTGTACTTCCGGCCGATGAACTACTGGCCGGCGCACACCACGGTGTCCTTCGACGGGCACCTGAACGGCGTGCAGGCCGCCCCGGGCGTGTTCTTCACCGCCAACCTGACCCAGACGTTCGTGATCGGGGACTCGCTGATCTCCGTGGTCAATACCCGGACGCACTACGCGAACATCTTCTACCAGGGCCGGCTGTGGGGGCACTGGCCGGTCAGCACCGGCCGGCCGGGCCTGGACACGGTGGACGGCACGTACATCACCCTGGAAAAGGGCAACCCGGTCCGGATGGTCGGCAACGGCTACAACGAGCTGGTGAACTACGCGGTCCGGTTCACCTACAGCGGGGACTACATGCACTCCGCACCGTGGTCGGTGGCCGAGCAGGGCAACACCAACGTCAGCCACGGCTGCGTGAACCTGTCCCCGCAGAACGCGGCGAACTACTACAGCCTGGCGGTCCCCGGTGACCCGGTAACCGTCATCAACAGCCCGGCCGCCGGCCACTGGGACGACGGGTTCACCGTCTGGTTCCTGAGCTGGCCACAGCTCGTCAGGGGCAGCGCGCTCGGCGAGGCGGTGCAGGCCGGGCCGTCCGGGAGCACGTTCGTCAGCCCGTCCTCGGTGACCCAGGCCCCGCTGACCGGCGTGCTGACCGGCGCGAAGCCGGGTAACTCAGCAGCGCAGTAGCTGGCCCGGCCCCGCCCCGGCCAGCGTTAACCCGCCGCCGGGCGCGGCCGCGCGGGCCCGGGAATCCGCCTCATGGTAGGCAGCGAGCAGTTTCTCCTCGGCCGCCCGCCGCGGGAACATGAAGAACACCAGGGCCGCGCCGGCCAGTACCGCGATGATGGCGGCCAGATAGGCCCACTTGCTGCCGGCCAGGAACGCGCTCCGCGCCGCCGCGGTAATCTGGCTGGTGTAGTGCGGGTAGCGCTTCGCCACCTCCTCGGCGCCCGTGAAGGACTTCTGCAGCTGGTTCGCCGTGCTGCTGGTGATCTGTGACCGGCGCGGCGAGGCGGCGATCGACTTGGCCACCTCGGCGGCGTAGCCCGCGGTGAGCAGCGCGCCGAGGATCGACTGCATGATCGCCCCGCCCAGGTCACGCTGCAGGTCCGCGGTGCCCGAGGCCATGCCGACCCGGCGGGTCGGCACCGAGCCGGTGAGGGAGTGCGAGGCCGGCGTGCCCGCCAGCCCGACGCCCGTGCCCAGCAAGGCAAAGGCCAGCCCTACCTGCCAGTACGGGCTGCCCCGTCCCCACAGCGCCAGCATGGTGAGAAAGCTCAGCAGGCAGAACGAATACCCGGCCAGCAGCGTGAAACCGGAACCGCGGGAGTGCACCAGGCGGGCTGACAGGGGCGCGAACACCACCATGCAGACCGCCGCCGGCAGTACCGCGACACCGGACCGCAGGGCCGAGTAGCCCAGCACGTCCTGCAGGTACTGCTGGCCGACGAAGATCGCGCCCATCAGGGAGCCGAACACGATGATCCCGCCCAGCGCGGCCACCCAGAAGATGCGCCGCCCGGCGATATGCAGGTCGTACAGCGGGAAGCGGGCCCGCCGCTGGCGCAGGAAGAAACCGGCCCCCGCGATGACCGCGACCAGCCCGGTGACCAGGGCTATCCGCACCCCGCCCGGCACCGGCGCAAAGTTGATGGTGATGACCAGCGCGGCCACGAAGATCATCGAAAGGAGCCCGCCAGGGTTGTCCACCGGGTCGGTGGTCTCGTTCACGTGAGCCGGCACGAACACCACGGCCAGCACCAGCGCGACCGCCGCCAGCGGCAGGGTGAGCAGGAAGGCCGAGCCCCACCAGAAGTACTGCAGCGCCAGGCCGGCCAGCATCGGCCCGAGCGCGGTGACCCCGCCGCCGATCCCGGACCACAGCGCGATGGACTTGGTCCGGGCGGGGCCGGACCAGAGCGCGGTGATCAGGGCCAGCGTGGTCGGGTAGGCCATGCCCGCGGACACCCCGCCGAGCAGCCGGGCGCCCACCAGCACCCCGGGGCCGGGGGCGTAGGCGGCCAGCAGGGAGGCCGGCACGGACAGCAGCACGCCCATGACCAGCAGCATCTTGCGGCCGTAGCGGTCCCCGACGGCGCCCAGGTACAGCACCGAGGCGGCCAGGCCGAGCGAGTACCCGATCGCGATCATGTCCAGCGACGTCTGCCCGGCGTCGAACGCCGTGCCGATGTCGGGTAGCACCACGTTGGCCACGGTCAGGTTCAGGTTGGCCACGATGGCCACAGTGATCAGTGCGAGCAGGACACCGGAGGCGTGCGGCGGCACCGTCCGTGCCCCGGCATCTCCGGCGGTCCCGCCCCGCGCGGTGGCTGTGGCCAACGTCCCTCCCCGTGGGGGCCCGTCCCGGGCACCCCGCGCTGGAGGCCCAGCCACGAGCCAATGCAGCTCAGACCAGCCGCGCGTCACCCCGGGCGGGTGAAGTGGCCAGCTGGCGCACCGCGGGGTGGCGCCGGGCCAGCCGGCCGGTGAGGTGCTGCACCGCCGCCCCGGCCCAGGCGGCGGGCCGCGGGGCGGCCCCGTCCACCAGGCCGTTCCAGTACAGCGACCAGGTCCCGGCCAACACCCCGCGCACGGCGGGGGTGGTGAGCAGCCGGACCCCGGCGGAGGCGGCGCGCGGGCGGCGCAGCAGCATGGCCTGCAGCGCAGCAGCGCCGGGCAGGTACCCGCCGAACGCCGCGGCGACCGCGTCGGTATACCGGGCGGCCGCGTGCCCGGGATCGGCCAGCAGGCTCTCCGCGGCCAGCCGGGCGCTGACCATGCCCGGGCCGATGCCCTCACCCTGCAGCGGGTTGATCAGCCCGGCGGCATCGCCGGCCAGCAGCACGTTGCCGGCCGCCGGCGGCGTCCCGGTGCCGCCCATCCGGAGCCAGCCGCCGGTGACCGGCCCGGTCTGCGCGGCCGCGCCCAGGTCCCCTGCGGCCCGCAGCCGGGCGCAGAAGACGGCCAGGTCGCCGCGCAGGCTGGCCTGCCGCCGCCGGGTGCCGAGGCCGACGCCGATGCCGACGTTCGCCTGGCCGTCCGCCCCGGGGAACAGCCAGGCGTAGCCGGGGTAGATGTGCCACGGGGCGGCGTCCAGCAGGACAAGCAGCGGCAGCGGCACCTCGGCCGGGATGTAGGCACGGATCGCGAAGCCCCACAGGGCCTGGTCCGGGTCGAGCATCCCGGCCAGCCGGGCGACCGGGCTGAGCGCGCCGTCGGCCCCGATGAAGGCGTCCGCGGCCAGCCGCCGCCCGTCGCTGGCGGTGAGGGCCAGCAGCCGTCCGCCCGGCCCGGGCTCGGCCCCGCTGATCCGCGCCCGGACCGGTTCCGCACCGGCCTCCAGGGCGGCGGTGCGCAGCGCGTCGTCCAGGATGACCCGGGGGATCACCACGCCGTGCCCCGGGTAGCTGCGGCCGCGGAACGCGGGCAGCCGGGCCCGGTGCCCGGACGGCCCGACGACGAGCAGGTCGGCGCCCTGCCCGGCATCGGGCACCTTCACGCCCAGCTCGGCCAGCAGCCCGACGCCACGCGGCCCGACCAGGTCACCGCACGCCTTGTCGCGGGGGAAGGCGGCCTTGTCCACCAGGGCGACCCGGGCCCCGGCGCGGGCCAGCACCAGCGCGGCCACGCTCCCGGCCGGCCCCGCCCCCGCCACCACCACGTCGTACCGGCCCGTCATCCGGCTGCCTCCTCGCTGGCCAGGCCGGGTGCCCCGGAGGCGTGTCCCCTTCGAGCCAGCGAGCGCGCGGCGGGCTCCGGGGGGCCGTCGCCCCGGGCTAGCACAGCCCTCACCGGGCCACCACCAGGGCGACCGCCAGTGTCCCGGTCGCCCAGGTGAAGTAGCGCAGCGCCTTCTCCAGCGGGGCGAGCAGGTCGGTGCGGTCCAGTTCCTGCTCGGTGCCGTCCCGCCAGGTGACCCGGACCGATATCACGCTGATCCGGCGGCGCAGCGCCCGGGCCGGGGTGCTGAGCGTGCGCTGGCCCAGGGACAGGAAGAAGGCGGCGGCCGCGCCGATCAGGGCGGCCGGTGACACCGACCAGTGCTGCGCGTACGCGCCGACCAGCACCGGGAACGAGCCCCAGGCCAGGCCGAACCAGATGTCGCTGTGCATCACCCCGCCGAGCAGCTCCAGGTTGTACCCGATCACCAGGATCGCGCCGACGATCACGAACGGGAGCAGCCGCAGGCCGCCGTCCAGCAGGCCCAGCACCATCGCGGCGGCCACCGACACCGCCGCGGTGACGGCCAGCACCACGCTGCGGATGCCGGTCCCCAGCGGCCGGCCGTTCAGCTCGTCGAGCGCGTGCGCGCCGATGCCCACGGCCAGGAAGAACGCGAGCAGCGTGCCCCCCAGCCGCCACAGCACCGGGTCCGGCTCCAGGGCCGCGCCGATGGCCACGTAGGACAGGTGCCACAGGGTGTACGGCGGGTGCAGCAGGGTGAGCCAGTCCCGGAAGCCCCCGGTCCCGCGGCCCACCGCGTAGAACGCGGTCTTCTCGGTCCGGGCGCTCACGACCCGGGTCCCGGGGCCGCCTCCTTGCGTCCCCACATGACGAGGCCGCCCCCCACGCTCATCAGGCTCACCCCCACGTCGGTGAGGCCGGCCGCCCGCCATGCGGCGATGTGCTCGTCCAGGGGGTACCGCTGATAGTGCCGCGAGATGCTCGGCCCGAGGAAGCGGCCCACCCGGTACCAGGCCGGGCCGCCGGTCAGGCCGCCGAGCACCGGCAGGGCCAGCCGGGTGTACAGCCACCACGCCGCCCGCCAGCCGGGATTCGGCGGGACGTAGAACTCCAGGCTGGCCAGCGTGCCACCGGGCCGCAGGCAGCGGGCCATCTCGGCGACCGTCGCGGCCGGGTCATCCACGTAGCGGAGCAGGTAGGAGAAGGTGACCGCGTCGAAGGTGGCGTCCGGGAACGGCAGTTCGTCGGCCCGGCCGACGGCCACCCGGACCCGGCCCCGCTGCCCGGGACGGCGGGCGCGGGCCATCCCGGCCCGGAGCATGGGCTCATTCAGGTCAACCCCGACCACGTCGGCCCCGGTGCGGCCGGCGACAGCCAGGGCCACGCCCTGCGGGCCGGTCGCCACGTCCAGGACGAGGCGCGGGTCACCGTCGGCGGTGTGCCGGACGACCCCGGCCCGCCAGCGGCGGTCCTGGCCCAGGGAGAGCAGGTAGGCCAGCCGGTCATACTGAGCGGGCAAGCCCACGAAGACGTCCCGGGCCACTCGCTCCCCGCGCCACCGGGCATCCTGGGCAGGTGCGGCGGTCACCGCGTTCCGTACTGGGCCAACGGGACGCTCCCTCTCGGGCGGCCAGGTCGTCGCGAATCACGAGCGGCAGCACGTGGTTCACCCGCGTGGCGCCGCCGAGCCGGACTCCCCTCCAGCCTCGCATGCCCCGAGCGCATCGGCAAGGAACTGGCCTTGCGGCCGGGTCAGGGACCGGGTGAGGGCCTGGTCAGTGACCGGGGAGACGGGCCCGGGGTCACTGACCAGGCATGGATCAGGGACCCGCCGTCCGGCCGCGCCGGATGCGCGGCCGGGCCGGTCAGGAGGCCTGGCGCAGCCCGGTGGGCGGCCGTGGAACGCTACGGCCTCCCCGGTAGCCCGGCGAGGACCCGCCGGGCCGGGGCCCGCGCGCCGGGACCGCCCCCTCGGTGCGGGCGTTGACGCCGGCCGAGCGCGGCTGCCGGGACCCGGGACGGCCGGTCACCGGGCGGCGGCCCCGCCGGGGGGCGCTACTGGTGGGCCCGGCGGACGGCGGCGGCAGCGTGATCGGCGTGCCGGAGGTGGCGATCTCCCGGACCGCCTGGTCCCCCGGCTGGACCTGGTGCCGGGTGGCGGTGACACCGGCGGCGTCATGCATCCGGGTCACCTCCCTGACCTGGCCCGGGTCCGCGAAGGCCAGCACGGTCCCGGTCGCCCCGGCGCGGGCCGTCCGGCCGGAACGGTGCAGGTAGTCCTTGTGGTCATTGGGCGGGTCGAAGTGCACCACGAGGTCGACATCGTCGATGTGCAGGCCGCGCGCGGCCACGTCGGTGGCCACCAGTACCCGGGGATACCCGGCCGCGAAAGCGTCCAGCGCGCGCTGCCGCTGGTTCTGGTTGAGGTTGCCGTGGATCGCGGCGGCCTCGGCACCGCCCTGGGTGAGCTGCTTGGCCAGCCGCGCGGCGCCGTGCTTGGTGCGGACGAAGAACAGCGTCCGGCCGGGGCGGCCGGCGATCTCCGTGGCGACGGCCAGCTTGTCCTGGGCGGGCAGCACGAATACCTGGTGGTCCGCGGCCTGGGCGGCCGCGGCCGCCGGGGCGACCGCGTGCACGGCCGGGCTGGTCAGGTACCGGGTGACCAGCCGGTCCACGTCCCGGTCCAGGGTGGCGGAGAACAGCATCCGCTGGCCGTCCCGGGGGACGGCGTCGAGCAGCCGGGTAACGGCGGGCATGAAACCGAGATCGGCCATGTGGTCGGCCTCATCGATGACCGTGATCTGGACCTGGCCCAGCGTGGTGGCGCCGCGGTCCAGCAGGTCGATGAGCCGTCCGGGGGTGGCGACCACGATGTCGGTCCCCCGGCGGAGCTGGTCGGCCTGGCGCCCGAGCGGCGCGCCGCCGTACACGGCGGTGACCGTCAGCCGGAACGGGCGGCCCAGCGGTACGAGCACGTCGGCCACCTGGCGCGCCAGTTCCCGGGTCGGCAGCAGGATCAGCCCGCGCGGGGCCCTGCCCTGCGCCGGGCGCGGCGCGGGCTCGGTGCCCGGGGCCAGCCGGGCCAGCATGGGCAGGCCGAAGGCGAGGGTCTTACCGGAACCAGTCTGGGCCCGGCCCAGGACATCACGGCCGGCCAGCGCATCGGGCAGCGCCCGGGCCTGGATCGCGAACGGGGCGTCGATGCCCTGCGCGGCCAGGGCGGCGACCAGCGGGCCGGGCAGGCCCAGGTCCGCGAAGCTGGCTGGGGCGGGCGCGGGGGCGGCCAGCGCGGCGGCCAGCGCGTCATCCAGCGCGGAGCGCGGCGGCACGGCCGGGCCAGTGCGGCCACGGCCGCCGGAGCGCGGGCGCTGGCCGGGCCGGGACGACCGCTGCCCAGCCGGGCGCGGGCGCTGATCCGGGCCAGCCCAGCGCTCACCCGACGGGCGCGGCCGGCCGCCCTCCCGGTAACCCTCGGAGGCCGGCCGGCCGCCGGAGGGGCGGCGCGGGCGGCGCGAGCCGGAGCTCCCGCTGGGGGCGAATGCGCGATCGGCGCGACGGGCAGGGCTGTGCGGCAAAACGGACTCCATCCATGGTCATGCGTGCGGAGGCCGGGCGGCAGGGCACAGCAGCGGCCGGTGGTCAGGGCTCACCGGGAACCGCGGCGCGTCGTGGGAGGAAACAAACAACAGCAGCCAGGCACCCGCGCGGGCGTCTCGCCCGCGGGAGTGGCGGCACCTCAGCCGCCAGATGCATCAACCTTATCAGCGGCCACCGTGTTCCCCGCGGCCGGCGCTATCTCCCCCGCGCCCGGCGCTGGCCGCTGCCCGCCCGGCGCTAAATCCTCCTCGCCCGGCCGCTGCTCGAAGTGGCTCACCGCGAGGTAGGCAGCCACGAAGGCGACCACCATGCCGATGAGCAGCGCCAGTTCCGCGGTGGGGATGGTGTTCTCGTTGCTCAGCAGGAACAGGATCCGCCTGATCACGGCGACCAGCCCGACCACGATGAACGGCTGGGCGGCGAGGCGGTGCGCCCGCAGCGACAGCACCACGGTGTGCACGATCTCCACCAGGATGAGCACCAGCAGCACGCGGTCCAGCAGGTTGATGGCAGCCTGGGAGATGGCGTTGGCGGTGGAGACGTGGTCCGGCTTGTGCATGATCGCCGTGACGAAGGAGATCACCCCGTCGACGGCCAGGGTGGCGGCGAGCACGATCAGCACCACGCCGACCGTCACCGTGACGATGTCCTGGGCGTGCTCCAGGACCCAGATGGACGCCGCCACCACCGGCCGCTGCGGCGGCTCGGCCGCCGTCTCGGCCGCCGGGTCAGCCGGGGCGTGGGCCGCCGGCCGGGGAGGAGCGTGCCTCGCCTCTGACAAGAGATCCCTCCAGCCGCGGATGGCTGTCGTTCCAGGTGGCAGCGCAAACACCGGGGAGCAGGAGAGGCCGCCCGGCCGGGCGGCGGTCCCTTGTTCGGTCGCTGGCCCTATTAGACCAGACGGCCCGCCCGCTCAGGCAGGCCCGGATCAGGTACCCGAGAGGCGCTCACCGGCGGCCGGCCGGCTGCAGGGTGGCCGCGTGGTCGGGGACGTAGGTCTGCATCTCCCGCGGCACCCGGATATAGCCCTTGGCCGCCGGCCGGGGCGGCAGGGTCAGCGACATCCGCTGCACGTCGTGGTAGGGGATGGTGGACAGCAGGTGAGCGATCATGTTGATCCGGGCCCGCCGCTTGTCATCGCTTTCCACCACGTACCAGGGGGCCTCGGGGATGTCGGTGTGCAGCATCATCTCGTCCTTGGCCCGGGAGTAATCCTCCCACCGGGTCACTGACTCCAGGTCCATCGGGGACAGCTTCCACCGGCGCATGGGGTCCTCCAGCCGGGACTTGAACCGCAGTTGCTGCTCGGCGTCGCTGACGGAAAACCAGTACTTGCGCAGCAGGATGCCGTCCTCCACCAGCAGCCGCTCGAAGATCGGGGCCGTGTGCAGGAACCGCGCGTACTCCTCCTTGGTGCAGAATCCCATCACGTGCTCGACCCCGGCCCGGTTGTACCAGCTGCGGTCGAACAGCACGATCTGCCCGCCGGCCGGCAGGTGCTCGACGAACCGCTGGAAGTACCACTGGCTCTGCTCGCGCTCGGTCGGCGCGGGCAGCGCGGCGATCCGCGCGACACGCGGGTTGAGGTACTGGGTGACCCGCTTGATCGTGCTGCCCTTGCCGGCCGCGTCCCGGCCCTCGAAGATCACGACAATCCGGGCCCGCTCCGCGCGGACCCATTCCTGGGCCTTCACCAGCTCGGCCTGCAGCCGGTAGAGCTCGTCCTCGTACAGCCGCCGGGGCAGCCGCGGCGCCGCGTGGCCAGCCTTCCCGCCGTCCGCGGCCGCACTGTTCTCGTGGCTGCCCTTGCCGCTGGCCGCCTTGCCGCTGGCCGCCTTGCCGTTCTTGTGCGCCATGCCGCACCCCCTACCAGGAGTGAACCACGCGGGCCGCGCGCAGACGAGAGCCAGATGACCCGGGCGCCCGGCGCGGCGGGCGTCCGACGGCCACATCCTGGACCGCTCCGGATCCGGTGGATCAGGCGTAATCAGCCGGGGCTCCCAGCCGGGCCGCGACCGCCACCAGGTCACGGGCGGGGCCGGCCGGCGGCTGGGGAGCGCCCGCCCAGACCGCCCGCAGCCGGCGGCCCAGGTCGATTCCGGGCACCGCCACCTCGGCCAACGTCCCGGCGGCCACGGCCTCCCGCACGGCGAGCAGGCTGAGCACGGCCGGGCCGGCCCCGGCCCGGACCGCCTGCCGGATCGCGGTCGTGGTGGTCAGCCGCAGCGCCGGGGCGGCCAGCTCCCCGTCCCCGCCCAATTCCCGGTCCCCGCCCCATTCCCCGTCCCCGCCCCATTCCCCGTCCCCGCCCCATTCCCCGCCCCCGCCCAGGGCAACGCGCAGCGCCGCCCGCAGCACCTGGCGGGTTCCCGACCCTTCCTCCCGCTCGACCAGCGGGGTGCTGGCCAGCTCGGCGGGGCGGACTGGGGACCTGCGGCGGGCCCAGGGATGGTCCGGGCGGACGACGACGGCCAGCCGGTCGGTGGCCACTACCCGGGACCGGAGGCCGGGCGGCGGCCCGGGCCCTTCCACGAAGCCCAGGTCGGCCTGGCGTCCCGCGATCATGGCCGCCACCACCTCGCTGTTCGCCGCGACCAGGGTTATCTCGGCCGGAGTGCGGCCAGCCTGCTCGTAGTCGCTGCGCAGCGCCACCAGCCAGGCGGGCAGCAGGTGCTCCGCCACGGTGAGGCTGGACGCGACCCGGAGGTGGGTGTCCCGGGCCCGGCGGAGGCTGGCGATGCCGGAGTCCAGGGCGCCGGCCAGGTCCAGCAGGGGCGCCGCCCAGTCGGCCAGCAGCGCGCCGGCCGGGGTCAGCCGTGACCCACGCGGGTCACGTTCCAGCAGGACCGCCCCGACCTGGGCCTCCATCGTGCGCAACCGAGCCGATGCTGCCTGCTGGCTGATCCCGGCATGGCGGGCCGCGGCGCCGATGCTGCCCAGCCGGGCCACCGACACGAAGAGCTCCAGCGCTCCCAGGCCGGGGACGTGCGGGCTCAACGGCATGGCACCACGATAACCGAGGCCACAAGGGCCGGTTGTGGGTTGACAGGGTGATGACGGCTACCGGGGCGAGGCCGCCGGGCGGAGGCTGGTTTCATGAGCACGCAAGCCCCCCCGGCCGGCGTGGCCCCCGTTCAGGCCCCGCCCCTCGCCGCGCCCGGCACCACCGGGCCGGCCATCACCGCACCCGGCCCCACCGCACCCGGCCCCACCGGGCCCGGCGCCACCCGGCCGCCCTCCGGCCGCCGCCCGCTCCGGGACCTGGAGCGCCCATCGGACGTGTTCGCCAGCCTGGGACCCAACTGGTTCGCCTCGGTGATGGGCACCGGCATCGTGGCCACCGCGGCGGCAACCCTGCCGGTGAGCTGGCCGGGGCTGCGCGGTTTCGCCACCGTGATCTGGGTGGCCGCCGCGGCGTGGCTGATCGTGCTGGCCGCGGCGGAGGCCGTGCACTGGGCCCGGCACCGCCAGGCGGCCCTGGCCCACGCCCGCAACCCGGTCATGGTGCAGTTCTACGGGGCGCCCCCGATGGCCCTGCTCACCGTCGGGGCCGGGGCGCTACTGCTCGGCCCCGGCCTGATCGGCGCCCATGCCGCGCTGGTCATCGATGCCGTGGCCTGGCCGCTGGGCACGCTGGGCGGCCTGGCCAGCAGCCTGGCCGTGCCCTACCTGATGTTCACCCGGCTGCGCGCCGCGCCGGACGCCGCGTTCGGCGGGTGGCTGATGCCGGTGGTGCCGCCCATGGTCAGCGCCGCCACCGGGGCGCTGCTCATCCCGCACCTGCCCCCCGGGCAGCTGCGGCTGACCATGCTGCTGGCCTGCTACGCGATGTTCGGCCTCAGCCTGATCGCCAGCGTGATCGTGATCACCCAGCTGTGGCAGCGGCTGGTCCGGCACCCGGTCGGCCCGGCGGTCATGGTGCCCACGCTGTGGATCGTGCTCGGCCCGCTGGGGCAGTCCATCACCGCCGCTAACCTGCTGGGCGGGGTGGCGCACCTGGCGCTCCCGGCCCCCTACGCCACCGCGTTCGCCGCGTTTGGCGTGGTCTACGGCGTACCGGTGTGGGGCTTCGCCGCCCTGTGGGCCGCCCTGGCCACCGCGCTGACGGTGCGGGCCGCGCGGGACCGGCTGCCGTTCAGCCTGACCTGGTGGTCCTTTACCTTCCCGGTGGGCACCTGCGTCACCGCGAGCACCGCCCTGGCCCTGCATACCGGGTCGGCCGCGTTCCGCGCCGCCGCGGTGGCGCTGTACCTGGTGCTGGTGGCCGCCTGGATCCTGGTCGGGGTACGCACGGTCCGTGGCAGCTGGCGCGGTGAGCTGTTCCGGCCGCCGGCCACCCCGGCGCCCGCTCCGGCGGCCTCACTGGCCGCCCCGCCGACCTCCCCGCTGCCCGCCTCCTCGCCCGGCGCCCCGCCGCCCGCCTTCACGGCGCCCGCTGGAGCGCCGCGGCTGGGGTAGGCCGGGCTCACCCCAGCGGGGGATTCCCTTCCAGCCGCGCGGGCCTAGCGTCGCCAGCAGGCCAGCGGCCGGGGGTCGCGGCTGGAAGCGGTTTATTACCCGAGGGAGACGGTGAGCCAGGCACGATGGCCACGCGGGCGGCCGGGCCGGGCCCGGCGCCGCACGGCGGGCGCGGGCGCGGCCGTGGCGGCGCGCCCGCTGGCACTGCTGGCGGCGGCAGCGCTGGCGGTCGTGGCCACCGTGCCGGGCAGCGCCCCCGCCCGGGCCCAGCCCATCAGCCCTGGCCGCTCTCCCCGGGGCGCCCCGGCGCAGGCCGCCGGGGCAGTGGCTGCCCCCGGTGGCACCCGGGCGGCGACCGCCGGGCCGACCGTGGTGAGCTTCACCTTCGACGACGGGGATGCCGACCAGGCCACGGCGGCCCGGATCCTGCACCGCTACCACATGGCGGGCACGTTCTACATCATCACCGGCGCGGTCGGCACGCCCGGCTACCTGACCCTGGCCCAGCTGCACCGGTTCGCGGCGCAAGGGGACGAGATCGGCGCGCACACCGTCTCCCACCTGGAACTGACCGGAATCACCCCCGCCGAGGCCCGGCGGCAGGCGTGCATGAGCCGGGCCATCCTGACCGGGTGGGGCTTCCGGGTCACCTCGTTCGCCTACCCCGGCGGGGCCGCCGACCGCCGCGCCCAGGCGATCGTCGGAAGCTGCGGATTCGACAGCGCCCGGCTGACCACCGGCCTCCGCAACGGCGGGTGCCCGGGCTGCACGATCACCGAGAGCATCCCCCCGGCCACGCCCATGGGCATCCGCACCCCGGGCGAGGTGGACGGCTCGTGGACCCTGCATGACCTGGAGGGCCTGGTCACCCGCGCGGAACGGGCGGGCGGCGGCTGGCTGCCGCTGATCTTCCATCACATCTGCAGCGTGCAGCAGTGCGGCCCGCTTTCCACCAGGGCCTCCATGCTGAACGCCTTTGCGCACTGGCTGGCCGGCCGCAGCGGGGAGGGCACCGTGGTCCGGACGGTCAGCCAGGTGACCGGCGGCCCGGACCGGGCGGTCCAGCGAACCCGGCCGGCGGCCCCGCACGGGCTCGTCAACCCGTCGCTGGAATCGGCCGGCCCGACCGGCGCGGTGAACCCCCAGATCGAGGCGGCCCGCGGCGGCCCGGTGCTGCCGCAGTGCTGGATGCTCGGCGGCTACGGGCGGAACCTGGCCAGCTGGCAGCGGACCAGAGACGCACAGTCCGGCCGGTGGGCGGAACGGCTGACGGTCACCGCCTACCACAGCGGGGACGCCCAGCTGCTGCAGCAGTTCGACCTCGGCCAGTGCGCACTGCCGGTGCGCGCCGGCCGGGCCTACGCCCTCAGCAGCTGGTACCGGTCGTCAGCGGACATCCAGTACTCCGTGTACTACCGGACCGCCTCCGGCCGCTGGGCGTACTGGACGTCCGGGCCCTACCTCCCGGCTTCCAGCGGCTGGGTGCAGGCCACCTGGGTGACCCCGCCTGTCCCGGCGGGGGCCAGCGGGCTGAGCTTCGGGCTGGCCCTGTTCCACCGGGGCTGGCTGATCACCGACTCCTACAGGTTCGGCCGGGCCCCGGCCGACGTGGCCAGGCAGGTGGCCGACGGGGTCGTGCTGGCCGGGCTGCTGGCCGCCGCGGCACTCGCGGCGGCCCGGGCCATCCGGCGCCGCAGGCGGGCTGTTAAACCGGTCCGCCCAGACGGGAAGCGGGCGGCCTCGTCGAGCAGGCCGTAGCGGACCGCGTAGGAGGCCGCCTCCAGCCGTGAGTGCACCCCGAGTTTCATCAGCACCGCCTGCACGTGCGTGCGCACGGTGGCCGGTGAGACACCCAGCTTGGTGGCGATCCCGCCGGTGTCCAGCCCCTCCACCAGGAGTGCGAGGCATTCCCGCTCCCGGCGAGTCAGGAAGGCAGCGAGGCGCCGCGCGTCACTGGGCCGGGTGCGCTCCCGCGGCGGCGTCGGCTTCGGCACGTCGATCACCACCTCACCGCGCTGCACCCGCTCGATCGCCCGGGTCAGCGCGGACACCCCCCGGGTCTTGTGCAGGTAGCCGGCCGCCCCGGCCCGCAGCGCCCGCTGGATGCCCCCGGTATCCGGGTCCGCGCTGAGTACCAGCACCCGGGTCCGGCGGCTCGCCTCGAGCATCGGGCGGATGGCCGCGATCCCGCTGTCCCCGGCGAAATGCCGGTCGATCAGGCATACCGCGGGCTGCTCGCGGCGCACCGCCTCGATCGTGTCCGGCACGGTCTGGGCCACGGTGACCCGGTAACCGCGCTGCACGAGCACGGCCGCCATGGCATCGAGGAACACGCTGTGGTCGTCGCCGAGGACCAGGGCGGTCACTGGCGTACCCGCTCGCCCCGGGTCAGGCTGGGGGCGCCGGGACCCGGCGGCCTGGCCGGCATGACGATGCGGACCCAGGCGCCGCCGCCGTCCGGGGCCCGCACCTCCATCCGGCCGCCGCACGATTCCAGCAGCGCATTGACCACGCTGAGCCCGAGGGCAGCCGTGCCGGGCGGGCCGTTGCCGAAGCCCGGGCCGTCGTCGGTCACGTCGATAGCCGCCCCGGCCCGGCCGGGCAGGGGCGAAACCGCCACGTCGACATGGCCGTCCGGGCCGGCCGCCCGGGCCGCGTTGTCCACCACGTTGGTCAGCACCCGCCACAGCGCCGCGGGGCTGGCTTCGATGCTGACCTCGGGCCCCGGCTCCAGCCGCACCTCCGTCTCGTGGGCTACCCGGGCCAGCCGGGTCACCTGGCCGGCCAGCGAGCGCAGGCCCACCGGGCCGACGGCCGCCGCCTCATCCTGGCGGCCCGGCATCTCCTGGGCGACGACGTCCAGCAGCCGGGACATCTCCAGCGAGAGCAGTTCCAGCCGCATCCCCGCGTCCCCGGGCAGGTCGAGGTCTCCGCGTACCGCCTCGACCAGATAGGACAACGTGGTCATCTGGTGTCCAAGGTCATGTAGCAGGCCCCGGACAGCGAGCGTGTCCTGCCCGTCGGTCCGCCTGCGCCCCCGGCCCCGTCGCCGGTCAAACGACGGATCCACGCATCCTTCCCCCCTGACCGGGCAGGCCCCAGCCCGCTCAAATCCCCGCGCTGCCCCCCGGGTCAGCTTCTTACTATCCGACACGTACCTGTCACCGTACGCGGCGTTCTTGACAGTTAACCACGCCGTGCCCAGGTCAGGGCACCCCTGGCGTCGTAGGCCGCCGCCAGCGCCTGGCGCAGGGCCGCCTCGCCGAACCGCTCGCCGAGCCGGGCCTGGGCCGCCGCGGCCATCCGCGCCGCGGCCTGCGGCACGTCGAGCAGGAAGCGGACCGCGTCCGCCATCAGCCTGGGCTGGCCGGGGGGCACCAGCAGCCCGGTCTCCCCGGGAACCACCACGTCAGCCACCGCGTTGACCGCGGTGGCCACCACGGGGATACCGCAGAGCATGGCCTCCACCACCGCGGTGGGAAGTCCCTCGTACCGGCTGGGCAAGGCGAAGACGTCGAACGCCGGGAGCAGATCGGGCACATTGCCGCGCTGGCCGGCCAGCAGCACCCGCACGGCTGGCATCCGGCGGGCCCGGGCCGCCACCTCGCCCGCCAGTTCCCCATCGCCCACCCAGACGCCAGTCACCCCCGGGCGCCCCAGCGCGTGCAGTGCGGCCAGGAAATCCTCCGGGGCCTTCTGGTAGGTCAGCCGCCCGACCGCGCCGACCACCGTGGCGTCCGGCGGCAGCCCGAGCTGGGCGCGGGCCCGGGCGCGGGCGGCGCGGCCCGGGCCCCCCTCGGCGGCGGGGGCATGGCCGGCGCCGCCCACGACTACCCCGATCGTGCGGACCCGCTCCGGGGCGATCAGCTGGCGGCGGACCGCCTCCACCGCCACGCCGGTGCCGACGCACAGCGCGAGGTCGGTGATCCGGCCCAGCCAGCGCTCGATCTGCACGTAGGCACGGTGCCGTGGTGCCGCCTGGAACTCGTGGAACGGGAACCCGTGGTAGGTATGCACCAGCCGGGGGACCCCGGCCTGGTACGCAGCCAGCCGGCCCACCGCCCCGGCCTTGGCGCAGTGGGTGTGCACCACGTCGAAGCCGCGGCTGCGCAACAGGTCGCGCAGCCTGGCCAGCGCGCGCAGGTCGCTGCGCGGCGCGATCGGGGCGCGCAGCGACGGCTCCACGATGACCTCCAGGCCGCCGCGGCGGGCCGTCTCCAGCTGGGCGCCGCCACTGCCGGTGATGAGCGTCATCTGGAAGGCCGCCGGGTCCATGGCCAGCGCGCCGCGCACCGCATGCTGGCCGGCGCCGCCTTCCAGCCGGGTGATGACGGTGGCCACCCGGAGCGGCCGCCCGGCCCCGCTCATCCGCCACCCTCCTGGCGCCGCCGCAGGCCCGCGGCCCGGGCCACCCGGACCGCCTCCAGGCGGCTGTGCACGTCCAGCTTGGCGAAGATGTTGCGGGTGTGGGTGCGCACCGTGTCGGTCGAGATCAGCAGTTCCTGGGCGATCTGGCGGCCCCGTTTACCATCCATCATGGACACCAGCACGTCCCGTTCCCGCGGGCTCAGCACGTCCAGCAGGTTCTCGTGCTCCCGCGCCCGGCTCACGTCGGCGCGCAGCTCGCGGAGGACGGCGCCGAGCATCTCCGGCGGGAACCAGGCGGAGCCCTGGCAGACGCCGCGGATCACCGTCTCCAGCTCGGCGGCGCCCTGCTCCTTGGCCACCCAGGCGGCAACCCCGGCCCGCGCGGCCTCCACCGCGTGGGCGAGGTCATGATCGGCGCTGAGTACCACCACCTTCGCCTCCGGCCGCGCGGCCACCAGGGACGTGAGCACCTCGCCGACGGCCGGGCCAAGCGGCTCCACCTCGATGGTGATGACGTCCGGGCGCAGCCCGCGGACGATGTCCAGCAGGCTGGGGTCGGCCGTGGTGCACCGGCCGGCCACCCACAGGTCCATCGCGCTGGACAGCCGCGACGCCAGCGCCTCGGTGACCATCAGGTGGTCGTCCACGAGCAGTATCCGCACCGGATCCATAAGGTCACTGTGCCCCGTCACCGTCGGCGCCTCTTCATCCAGATACATGAGTTGCCTCCGCCACCCGCGCCGGGGGATCCGGCTCCGCGTTGATCCCGGTGTTGTCGCCATCCGCCGGGGGGCCGCCCATCGCCCGGCGCGCCGGGCTCGTCCAGCGGCCGCTGGACGCCGAGAACCAGGCCACCGGGACCGAGTACAGCGAGATGGCGGCGTCCAGCATCCGCAGGAACGGGAAGAAGACACCCAGGTACAGCAGCCGTGGCTGGCGTTCCAGGGCCGCAACCGCGCAGGTCAGCAGGTAGTCGGGCAGCACCACGCCGAGCAGCACGGCGGTCAGCGTGACGTGCGCGGCGACGACGGTATGCAGCTCACCGAAGCCGGGCCAGGACAGCGCGTCACCGATGAGGTCCGGAACGGTGAGCACCAGCAGCGCCAGCGGCAGCAGGAAGAACAGGACGCTGGAGGTGATCAGCTCCAGCAGCAGCAAGGTGAGCATGACGGTGAACAAGTTCACCCGCGGCGGGTGACGCCGCACGGTCTGCCATAGCCCGACCGCCCAGCGCTTGGTCTGCCGGATGTAGTCCCGCAGGTTGTCCGGATCCTGGGTGACCGCTACCGCCCGCAGCGTGAAGCCCACCTTGCCCAGCCGCTTCTGGTACACCTCGAAGGTCATGTTGAAGTCCTCGATCACCAGCCCCGGCGGGTTCATCTCCATCCGGGGCAGCACGTCGGTGCGGTACAGGCTGGCGAAGCCGGGGACGATGGGCGTGGCGTTGGAGTGCAGCCAGGTCTGCCCGAACTTCAGCACCCGCTGGCTCACCGCGTAGATCCGGGTGCGGTAGCCGGTCAGGACCTTCCCGCCGAACGTGAGCTGGCGGTCGCGGGCCGTCCGGACGCAGCCGGCCACCGCGACCACCTCCGGGTAGGCGAACAGAGGGAGAGCCGCGGTGAAGTAGCCGGGCAGCACCCGGGTGTCGGCGTCCAGCAGCATCACCACCGGGAACCGCCGGATCAGGTCGAACCGGGCGATGGCTTCCTCCAGCGCGCCCGCCTTGCCCACGTTTTCCCGGGTCGCGATGACGTGGGCGCCGGCCCGCCGGGCGATCTCCACGGTGTCGTCGGTCGAGCCGTCGGAGACCACGTGCACGTTATCCCTGGGCACCAGGGCCATGATCGCGCGCAGGCTGTCCTCGATGACCAGGGACTCGTTGTGCGCCGGGATCAGCACGGCCACGTCGCTGGCAGCGAGGCTCCGCCGCCGGGGGGAGCGCCGCCCCGGAACCCCCCGCGGATCGCTGGCTCGCAGGGGATACGGCTCCGCCGCACCCCGCCCTGCCAGCCCGGGGGGACAACCCCCCGGAACCCCCCGCGGATCGCTGGCTCGCAGGGGATACGGCTCCGCCGCACCCCGCCTCGCCAGCGAGGGCTGGCCCAGGCGGGGACGGGCGGCGTGCGACTCGACCAGCCGGGCCAGCCCGGCCGAACCCCACAGCGCGGCGTTGGCGCCCAGCACTAGGACCGCGAGGACCCACCAGGGCATCACGGCACCGCCTTCGAGGTGCTCAGGGCGTGCGGCCCGGCGGCCGGCAGCACCTGGCGCACCACGGGCCAGGTCGCGGTGTCCTCGTAGCCGTACATCCACAGGTACACGCCGGCGATGCCGGCACCCTGGGCGGCCTCGAATTTCGCCCGCGAGCTCGCCGCGTTCTCGAACCACACGGTGTGCCGCCGCCCGCTCGCATCGGTATAGCTGAACCACGGGGCCTGGCTGGCGGCGTCGTAACGCGGCGTCACCCGGTACTGCCGGGACAACCGCAGCGCCTGCAGCCAGCTGAGCCCGGTGGCGTGCCCGCCGGACCAGTTGTATCCGTAAAGCGGGATGCCGAGCACGATCTTGGCCGCGGGGATCTGCGTCTTCGCGTAGCGCAGCACGCTGCGGACCCAGCCCACCGGGGCGACGGGGCCGGGCGGTGAGGTCGCCCAGTGATAGTCGTAGGCCATCAGCCGCACCTGGTCCGCGGCGCGGCCAATCGCCGCGTAGTCCTGGGCCACGTTGAACGGGGCGGTGCCGGAGTAGCTGGCCTTAGCGAATACCGCGACGGACAGCACCTTGCCCCGGGCGTGCAGCGCACGGCCGAGCCGGCTGACAAACGCGGTGAACGCCTCGCGGTCCGCCGCGCGCAGGTTCTCGTAGTCGATGTCGATGCCGGCGTAGTGCTCCCGCTGGACCAGCGCGACGATGGCTGCCACATGCCGGGCCAGCAGCGGCGGTGAGTGCAGCATCCGGCCCACCGCCGGGTACGACCACTGGCCGCCCGTGATGTTCGCCACGCTCGGCACGACCAGCAGGCCGGCCGAGCGCAGTCGCCGGATGTCCGCGGTCACTGCGGCGGCCTGGCCGGGGCGGTACTGGGTGTTGATCCGGCCCGTGCGGTCCAGCCCGTACATCCACGGGGACACTTCGGTCGCCGCGCCGCGGTGGCTCAGCACCACCTTGGTGCCATGGCTGATATTCCAGTACGGCAGCGACGCCACGACCAGCGTGTGCCGGGACGGCGTACTCCGCCAGCTCACCATGGTCAGCCCGGCCAGCGCGGCCGCGAGCAGCACCACACCCAGCCAGACCGCGCCGGTCACCCGGCGCGGCGGCCTGGCCGCCCCGGCCGGCCCGGGGCCGGCCGCGGGCGCTGGCTGCTGCGCAATGCCGTCTTCGTTGCCCCCGCCGTCCTTGCCCCGGCCTGGCTGCCCCCGGCCACGCGGCGGTCAGGCCGCGGCGGCCTGGGCCGCCACCTGGTCGGCGATGACGGCCTGGATGATCTCGTCCAGGTCCCTGGTCACGGCGAAGCCGACGAGGTCCGCGGCGAGCGTGCAGTCCGGCACCCTGCGCTGCATGTCCTCATAGCCCGGGCCGTAAGCCTCCAGGTAGGAGGCGCGCTCGATGCCGCTGGCCGACCCCGTCGCCGTGATCACCCGGCGGGCCAGCCCCTCGATGGTCACCTGCTCGGTGCTGCCCACGTTGACCGCCCGGCCGCAGGCCCGGTCGGAGGCGATCAGGGCGGTCAGCGCCGGGATCACGTCGTGCACGTGGCAGAAGCAGCGCACCTGCTGCCCGGTGCCGTAGACGGTGAGCGGCTGCCCGGCCAGCGCCTGGCGCACGAAGCGCGGGATGACCATGCCGTACCGGCCGGTCTGCCGAGGCCCCACCGTGTTGAAGGGCCGCACGATGACCGCGCGCAGCCCCAGTTCCCGGACATAGGACTCGACCAGGCTCTCGTCGATGGCCTTGGCCTCGGCGTAACTCCACCGCGACTTCAGCGGGGAGCCGATCACCCGGTCGTCGTCCTCGGATAGCCCGACCTTGGTGTTCTTCCCATAGATCTCGCTGGTCGAGGCGATGAGCAGCCGGGCGCCGGCCGCGTGCGCCGCCTCCACCACGTTCTCCGTGCCGCGGATGTTGGTGCGCAGGCTGGACAGCGTCCGGTCCCGGATGACGAACGCCCCCACGGCCGCCGCCAGGTGGAACACCCAGTCCGCGCCGCCCGCCAGTTCCCCGACCGTGGCGGCGTCCAGGATCGATCCCTGGACCAGGCGGAAGCCCGGGTGGCCGGTCACCACCCGCAGGTTGTCCAGGCGCCCGGTGCTCAGGTCGTCCAGGCCGGTGACCTGATGCCCGGCGGCCAGCAGTTCCTCGGCCAGGTGCGAGCCGATGAACCCGGCCGCCCCGGTGACGAAGCACCTCATCGCGTTCCTCCCGTGCGCGGCCTGGCCGACCGCAGGACCGTGCGCCAGGTGCGCCGCCCGGCCAGCCGTTCGTACAGGTCGTCGATCCGCGCGGTGACCGCCTCGATGCTGTACTCCTTCTCCACGGCCGGCTCGGCGGTGCGCGGCCGCCGGCCCGCCCGCAGTTCCGCCGCCATGGCGGCGCGCAGCCCGGCCACGGTGGACGGCACCTGCTGCGCCCGCCCGGCGTCCAGGCCGTCCAGCGCCGGGCAGGTGGTGTAGAGCACCGGGGCGCCGTTGGCCAGCGCCTCCAGGACCGACAGGCCGAAGGTCTCCTGCCGGGAGGACGCCACGAACAGGTCCATCGCGGACAGCATGGCCGCCACGTCGTGCCGCTCCCCGGCGAAGATGACCTGCCCCGCGGCCCCGCTGTCCCGGGCCGCCTGCTCCAGCCGGGCCCGCTCGTCGCCCTGGCCGACGATGAGCAGCCGGGTGCCTTCGCCGAGCAGCGGCGCCGCGGCCTCGATGACCATCTCGAACTGCTTGTTCGGGTCCAGCCGCCCGAGCACCCCGATGACGTAGGCGTCATCCGGGATGCCGAAGCCGGCCCGGACCCGGTCCCGGGCGCTGGCGTCGAACGCCACGCGCTGCAGGTCCACCCCGTTCGGGATCACCGTCACCCGGCGGTCCCGCACGCCCCAGGCCAGCAGCCGCTCGCGGACCGTGGCGGACACCGCGATCGTGGCGTCGGAAAGGAACTCGGTGGCCAGGTACAGCGCCCGGACGCCCCGCGTCATCGGCCTGCGTTCCAGGTGCGTCTCGCCGATGGAGTGCTCGGTGCTCAGTATCACCGGGGTCCCCGCCAGCCAGGCGGCGGGACGGCCGTAGATCTGGGACCGGTAGAGGTGGGTGTGCACCACGTCGTAGCCGCCGCGGCGGACCAGCCGCCGCAGCCGCAGCAGCGCGGAAAGCTGGGTGTTGCGGGTCATCCCGAGGTCGCCGACCCGGCCCCCGTCGGCCCGGATCATGTCGGCTACCGGGCCAGGGTTGTACAGCGTCACCACCTCGGATTCGTGCCGGGTGTGCTGCAGGACCGAGCGGAGCTGGAGTTCGGCGCCGCCGACCCGCAGGCCGGTGATCACGTGCAGGACCTTCATGAGCCACCTCCTCGCGCGGGACTGCGGGCCGGCGGCCCGGGGATCGGCCCGGGGACCAGGCCGATCCCCGGCTCGCCCGCCCGGCCGGGCCGGGCGGCGCCGCCGGGCCGGGCGGCCCAGCGGGCCGCCTCGGCCGCGGTGCTGGTCACGGTGCGGGCCAGGATCAGCAGGTCCAGCCAGAACGACCAGTACTCGATGTAGTAGTTGTCGAAGCGGGCCCGGTCGCTGATGGGGGTGTCCCCGTTCAGCGCGTGCACCTGGGCCCATCCGGTCAGCCCGGCCGGCATCCGGTCCCGGCCGGCGTACCCGGGGACGGCCACGGCGAACTGGCGGGCGAAGTGCGGCCGTTCCGGGCGCGGCCCGACCAGCGACATGTCCCCACGCAGCACGCTGGCCAGCTGGGGCAGCTCGTCGATGTGGGTCACCCGGAGGAACCGGCCGAGCCGGCCGCAGCGCCCGGCGGGCACCGCCCAGCAGGTATCCGGGTCACCGTGCTGGCCGAGCGTGCGCAGCTTGACGATCTCTGCCTGGCGCCCCGGCCCGACGATGCGGACCTGCCGGAACAGCGCCGGGCGGCGCAGCCGCAGCCGGACGGCCAGCCCGGCCGCGGCGAGCAGCGGGGCGGTCAGGATCAGCAGCGCCGCCGCCGACCCTGCGTCGAAGGCCCGCTTGGCCAGGCGGCCAGCCTGGCGCGGGCCGGAGCGGCGCAGCGGGATCAGCGGCACCCCCCAGACTTCGTCCAGGCACCCGCGGGGCACCGCCGCGCCCAGCGCGGCCAGCCGCGGCCGCACGCACACGTCCGCCCCCAGCTCACGAGCCCCGCGCAGGGCGCCGGCCAGGTCCGCCGCCGCACCGGGGGCGACGGCCGCACCGATACCGGTGTCAGCATCGAGGCTGCCGTCAGCATCGGCCACGATGACCCGGCTGATGCCCTCCCGGGCCACCACGGCGGCCAGGTCGCCGGTGCCGCCCAGCACCCGCAGCGGCGGCCCGGGGCCGTCCACCATGCTTCCGGGCGGGGCCGTGTCCGCCACGAACCCCCGGACCCGCAGGCCCAGCTCGGGGTGCTCGCCGAGCAGCCGGGCCAGCTGCCGGGCCTCCGGGCCCGCCCCGGCCAGCACGGCCGGCTCGGTCAGCAGGCCGCGCCGCCGCGCGGCGCGCACCGCGGCCGAGCCGGCCACCCGCACCGCTATCAGCGCGGCCGCGGTTCCCAGCGCCAGCCGGAACACCGGCCCGGCCGGGACGGCGGGCAGCAGCATGATGCCGGGTAGCAGCGCCGCCGCGGCGATCCGGCCCGCCTGGTCAGCGACGCGCAGGGTGATCCGCAGCCGGTGCAGCCCGCTGGCGGACAGGGCGAGGAACACCACCGCCAGGTATCCGGCCAGCAGCCAGCCCCCCAGCCAGCCGCTGGCCAGCCGGCCACCACCTAGCCAGCCACCACCCAGCCACTCGCTGGCGGGCCAGCCCGCTCCCGGCCAGCCGGCCAGCGCGGCCGCGCCGGCCACGGCGGCCAGCGTGAGCGCGTCGGCCAGCGGCAGCCCGGCCGCCGCCACCACGCGCCCGGCGGTCCGCGCCGTGGCCGGCACCCGCGCCGCACCGTCGCGGCCGGCCCCGGCGGCCGCCGCCCCCCGGGGCGCCAGCCGTGCCCGCGGCAGCCCGGTCAGGGAGCCCGGCACGGTCACCGGCCGGCCCGCACGGCCACCCGGGCGGGCCTGCCGGCGCCCGCGGACAGCCGCCGGCTCACCGTGCGGGCCGCGTGATCGGCGCCGAACACGAACCGCATCACCGGGCCGAAGGTCGGGGCGACCCCCGGCCCGATCACGTACAGCCCGGGGGACGTGGACTGGTAGTCGCGGTCCACCACCGGGGTGCCGGCCACGGTGCGCAGCCGGGCGGTCAGCTCCGGGCCGGCGAACGGCAGCCGGCCCAGGTCCGGCCGGTACCCGGTGGCCGCGATGACGTGATCCGCGGTCAGCTCGGCGGCCCGGCCGGCCGTGCTGACCAGGCCGAGCCGGACCCCGTCCGGTCCGGCCTCGGCCCACTCCAGGTCGTGGCCGGCCAGGATCGGGAACTGCCCCTCGACCCGGCCGCGCAGCCAGCTGGCCCCGGCCGGGCCGAGCGCGGTGCGCGCCCGGTGCACCCGGGTGGCCTCCGGCAGGTGCCGGAACAGCCCGGGCCGCCGCGAGTAGAACCAGGTCCCCCAGCCGGACCCGAGGCCGGCCTCCGGCTCACGGAGCCGCTGCCGGAGCGGGCGGCCCGGCGGCAGCGGTGCGCCGTTCCAGGCCACCCGCGGCTCCCGCATCACGATCCGCACGTCGGCACCGTGCTCATGCAGCAGGGCCGCGGACTCCAGCGCCGACTGGCCCGCGCCGACTACCACGACCCGCCGCCCGGCGAACCCGGCCAGGTCGGCGTGCGCGGAACTGTGCGTGCACGCGGCCCCCGGCAGCCCGGCCAGCGGCGGCGGCACGTAGGCGAAGTGCTCCACCCCGATGGCCAGCACCACCTGGCGGGCCGGTACCTGCCCGCCGTCGGCCAGGTCCAGCTGGTAGCCGCCGCCCGCCGGGGTGACCCGGGTCACCAGGACCTCGGCCACGTCCAGGGCCTGCGCCTGCTGGAACCACTGGCCGTAGGCGACGAAGTCATCCAGCGGCACCGGCAGGCCGTAGTCGGCGTAGGGCCGGCCGGTCGCCCGGCAGAACGCGCCGAGGGTGCAGGCCGCCGCGGGATCGGACAGGTTGGAGGCGAACCCCTGCGACTTGAGGTACATGCCCCGCGGCATCTTGGCCCGCCACAGGTGCATGGGCAGGCCGAACTGCCGGACCGCCAGCCCGGAGCGGCGCAGGTGGGCCGCCACGGACAGCCCGTACGGGCCCGCCCCCACGATGGCCACATCCGTCGTGCTGCTCATGCCTTCTCCCCCGCCCTCTCGGACCATGCCGTGTCCTCCTGCCGGGGCGCCCGGCCGCCGCGCGCGGCACTCTCCGGGGCGGTCCCGGTCCGGGCGGCCCCCGTCCGGGCCACCCCGGCCCGGGCCGCCCCCCGCCCCGGGCTGTACCGGGGCCCACCCGCGGCGCGCGGCCGCACGGACGGGCCCCGCGACCAGCGGCGGCTGACCGCCCGCCAGCTCATCCGCAGGCACATCAGCCCGAACGGCACGAGGTCGTCCCGGGCGAACCAGGCGGTCTCGTCGGCCCCGCGCACCGAGGCCGCCCAGGCCGCCAGCCCGAGCTCACCCGCGCGCCAGTAGCCGATCGCGCCGAGCGGGTCGTAGTTCTCCGTCAGGAAGCGGCGCCCCGGGGTGACCTGGCCCGCGGCGGCAGGCTGGCCGGTCAGGTCCAGGTAGGCGGCCCGGGCCACGTCGATGCCCGCGGGGTCGGTGAACAGCCGGAACTGGGCCCCCAGCCGGGGGTTGAAGTCGAGCAGCTTGTACTCGCCATCCCGGGGATCGCGGCGCAGGTCGAGGTCGGCGAGGCCGCGGAAGCCCACCCGCCGGAACAGCCCGGTCACCTGCTCGGTGAGCTCGCGGTTCGGCACGGCCCGGCCCAGGCTGGTCAGCCCGGCGTGCGCCGGGTAGGACCGGTCCTTGACACCAGTGAACGCGGCCAGGCTGCGGGAGCGGGCGTCGCAGTAGCCGTGGAAGAACCAGTCCTGGCCGGGCCCGGCCGGGATGTACTCCTGTAGCATCAGGCCCAGGCCGGCCTGCGCGCAGCGGCGGTAGAGTGCGTCCAGGTCCGCCGGGGTGCGCACGATCGTGGTGCTGCGCAGTCCCGGCCCCCGCGCCGCGTCCCCCGCCGGGGCCGGCCCGCGGTGGCCGGCCCGCAGGCCGCCGCGGGCCGCCAGGGCGCGGCCAGTTTCGCGATGACCGGGAACCCGGCCTCGGCCGCGAAGCCCTCGGCCTCGCCCGGTGACCAGGCCATCATGGCCCGCGGGCTGGGTACCCCCAGCTCACGGCACAGCGTGAACAGGGAGTACTTGTCGGCCACCTGCCTGGGCAGGTCCGCGGGCGGTTGCGGGAACAGGTACGCGCCGCGCAGCGGTTCCCCCTGCTCCGCCAGGAAGATCGCGCCCGCATCGTCGGTCGCGATGAGCACCGCCGGTCGGCCGATCCGGCTGGCCAGGTCGAGCAGCCCGGCCTGGATCCGTTGGGCCTGTTCCGGCTCGGGCGGCCAGAACACCCGCCCGGCCAGGTAACGGGAGTTCGCCGCGGGCGCCCACCAACCCTCATGCACCCCGTACACCGGCACGCCGAGCCGCCCGAGGCTGCGGGTCACCCCGAGCGTGCCGTGGTGCAGCGGGTTCCGGTCCAGCTTGAGCACCACCGCGGGGGTGCTCACGTCCGCGTCGCGCAGGTCACTGAGCATGGCCAGCGCCTCAGACCACCGCGCGATGAGCCGCATCGAAGAACTGGTAGGTGGCGTCCAGCACCCGGGGGCAGTCGTGCGCCCAGGAATAGTCCACCCCCGGGTGCAGGGTGTGCGCGACGGCCAGGTCCCAGTCCGCGCCGTGCGGGTCGGTGAGGCTGCGCAGCACCAGGCCGTCGGGCAGGTCCAGCACCGGGACGAGCGGGTCGTAGTACGCCACCTGCGCGCCGCCGAGCAGCAGCCCGTCGAGCAGCGCCAGGGCGGGGGACTCCCGCACGTCCCGGACGCCCGGCTTGTAGCTGGCCCCCAGCACGACCACGCGCGCGCCCGCCAGCGCCCGCCCGCTGGCCGCCAGCACCTCGGCGGCCCGTTCGATGACCCGTTCCGGCCGCTCCGCGATGGACGTCATGGCCTGCTCGATGAGCGGCGACCGGCGGCCGCCCGCGTTCAGCTGCCAGAGCAGGTAGTGCGGGTCGCAGGGAATGCAGTGGCCGCCCACGCCGGAGCCGGGGAAGGCACCGAGGAAGCCGAAGGGCTTGGTCGCGGCGGCCAGCGTCACCTCGATCGGGTCCACGCCCAGCGTGCCGCACGCGTCGGCGAACTCGTTGGCCAGGGCCAGGGACACCGCGCGGAAGATGTTCTCGTACAGCTTGGCCGCCTCGGCGGCGTCGGGGGAGCTCACCAGGTACACCGAGTCGGTGAGCAGGCCGATGACCTCGGCGGCCCGGCCGGTGCATTCCAGGCTGGCGCCGCCGACCACGCGGGGGGTACTGCTCTGCTGGTGGTCGGGGTTACCCGGGTCGATCCTTTCCGGGCTGAACGCCACGTAGATGTCATGGCCCGGCACCAGGCCGCGACGCTGCAGTGGCTCGGTGAGCAGGTCCCGGGTGGTCCCCACGTAGCTGGTCGAGGTGAGGATGATGACCTGGCCCGGCCGCGCCTGCGCCACCACGCTGGCACAGGCCGCGCGGAGCGCGGACAGGTCCGGTGCGTGCTGGCCGTCCACCGGGGTCGGCACGCAGATGATCACCGCCCCGGCCCCGGCCACGGCGGCCGGGTCCGTGGTCAGCTCGAGGCTGCCATCCGCGAGCGCGACGGCCAGCTGATCCTGGTCCGGCCCGGTGAGGTCGGCCTGGCCGGTGACGATGTCGGCGAGCCGGTCGGAGCTGATGTCCAGGCCGATGATCCGGCGGCTCTTGCCGTGCAGGGCCACCACGGTCGGCAGGCCGACGTAGCCCAGCCCGACGATGGCGACAGTCCCGGCCGCCCTGCTGGCGCCGTCCCGGGTGCTGGTGATAAGCCTGCTGTGCAGCAGGTTCTCGCGCCCGTTGACGGCGAGCGAAAGCCGGTGCTCGGCCACTCTGAGTCCCCTCGATCCTCCGGCCAGCCGGCCATGCCCGCAGCCGCCTGGCGGGTTTCCCCTAGCTGCGACTGTGCCAGCGGCACTCCCCCGGCGCGTCGGCCAATAGGGGTAGCGGGGCTACGCAGAGTGGCGGAATTCGGCCCGGCTGCGGTACGCCCAGGTGAGCCGGTGTAGTCGTAACCGGCCGCACCGACCCGTTGCGCCGCGGCGGCGGCGGCGACCGCGCCGTAGGGGTAGCAGAACCCGGGCACCGGCTGGCCGGTCACCGCCTGGAGGACGCCCCGGCTGCCCCCGACCTCGTCGGCCAGGGCGGCCCCCGCCTCGGGCAACCGCACATACCGCAGCCCGTGCGAGCCGGTCTCGATGCCCGCGTCCGCCACCTGCCGGACCAGGCCGGCGTCCAGCAGCGGCTTGCGCGGCCCGTCCGGATCCCAGCCGTTCTGCCCGCCGAGCAGCCCGCCGATGACGAACGCCGTGGCGGTGAAGCCGAAACCGTGCAGCACCGGCAGTGCGTACCGCGCGAAGTGGGGCACGGATCCGTTCTTCGTGCGGTTTCCGCTACCTCATCCGCCCGGTTGGCAGGACTGGCCCGGGTTAGCCCGGTCTCGCCGCGGGCCCCGGGCGCGCCCGCCCCGGGCCCGGTCCCGGGGCCCGCCGCGGGCCCGGGCGCGCCCGCCCCGGGCCAGGCCGGTCGATCGGCACGAGATGGGGTAATTAACCCGGGAGGACCCATTTCCGCCCATCTCGGGGAGACATGACATGGCGACAGCGACGAGGCTGCACGTGCTCGACTGCGGTGCGATGAGCTGCGACCTGACCTGGCTGCTACTCAAGCCGGGCCGCAGCATCCGGTCCCGCGGCGACCGTGACAAGCCGGTGGAGTGGTACCCGTGCACCACCCACGCCGTCCTGGTCGAGACGCCGGAGGGCACGCTGCTGTGGGACACCAGCTGCCCGCGGGACTGGGAGACCCGCTGGGTGCCGACCGGGCTGCAGGAGTTCTTCCCTTACGACCAGGTGGACGAGGACTCCTACCTCGACTCGCGGCTCGCCCAGCTGGGCGTGACCCCGGCCCAGCTGGACTACGTCGCCCTCTCGCACCTGCATTTCGACCACGCCGGGAACGTGCGCGCCTTCGCCGGGGCCGGGCCGCGGCTGGTGGTCAACGACAAGGAGAAGGAGTGGGCGTTCGGCTACGACGGCGCGTTCAACGGCGCGCACCTCAAGGCCGACTACGAGGGCATCGACTTCGAGACCGTGTCCGGCGACACGGAATTCCTGCCCGGGGTGGGCTTCATCGAGGCGCCCGGGCACACACCGGGCACCATGGCCATGCGGGTTAACCTGCCGGAGACCGGCACGATGATCTTCACCTCGGACGCGGTCTACATGGGCGATTCCTACGGGCCCCCGGCCACCCCGGCCGCGATCGTGAACGACCTCGCCGCCTGGTACGCCTCGGTGGAGAAGCTGCGTGACATGGCCGAGAAATCCGAGGCCACCGTGATCTTCGGGCATGACGCCGAGCAGCTGCACTCGCTGCGCCGCGCCCCCGACGGCTACTACTCCTGAGGAGGCTCCCCCGTGACCAGCACCAACCCGGTACCGGCCCACCCGGAGGCGATCTTCACCTACGGCGCGCCACAGCTCAAGTTCGGGCCTGGAGCGTCCGACGAGATCGGCTTCGACCTCAGCCAGTACGGGGTGAGCCGGGCCCTCGTCATCACCGACCCCGGGGTCGCCGCGACCGGCACCCCGCAGCGGGTCGCAGACCAGATGGCCCAGTTCGGCATCGAGGCCCGGGTGTTCGACGGCGTGCACGTGGAGCCAACGGACGAGAGCATGAACGCCGCCATCGAGTTCGGCCGGGCCAGCGGCCCGTGGGATGCGTTCGTGGCGGTCGGCGGCGGGTCCAGCATCGACACCGCGAAGGCCATCAACCTGCTGCTGACCAACCCGGGCGAGCTGATGGACTACATCAACGCCCCGGTCGGCCAGGCCCGCGCGCCGGTCAACCCGCTGAAGCCACTGATCGCGGTGCCCACCACCACCGGGACCGGCGCGGAGAGCACCACGGTCTGCGTGCTCGACGTGCTCGCGCTGCGGGTGAAGACCGGTATCAGCCACGCCCGGCTGCGGCCGACCCTGGCCGTGGTGGACCCGCTGCTCACCCTCACCCAGCCCGCCGGGGTGACCGCATCCGCGGGGATGGACATCCTGTGTCACGCGCTGGAGAGCTATACGGCCCGCTGGTACACCAGCAACGAGCGGAAGCAGCCGCAGCAGCGGGTGCCCTACTGCGGCGCCAACCCGGTCTCCGACATGTGGTCGGAGAAGGCGATGGGCTTGCTGGCCACGTCGTTCCGGACGGCGGTGCGGCACGGTGACGACGAGCAGGCCCGGGCCGACATGGCCATTGCCGCCACGTTCGCGGGCATGGGCTTCGGCAACGCGGGCGTGCACATCCCGCACGCCAATGCGTACCCGATCGCGGGCCGGGTCAGCGGCTTCCACCCCAAGGACTACCCGGCGGACGAGGCCATGGTGCCGCACGGCATGTCAGTGGCGCTCACCGCGCCGGAGGCGTTCCGGTTCACCTTCGACGCCGCGCCCGAGCGCCACCTGCGCGCGGCCCGGCTGCTCGCCCCGGACGCGGAGCAGCCACCTGACCCGGCGGAGTTCCTGCCCGCCGTGCTCAGCGACCTGATGCGCGACATCGAGATCCCGAACGGGGTGGCCGCGGTCGGCTACGCCAGCGGGGATATCCCGGCCCTGGTCGAAGGCACGCTGAAGCAGCAGCGGCTGCTGGCCACCTGCCCGAAGCCGGTGACCGGGGACGACCTGGCCGGCATCTTCGAGCGGTCCATGGAGCTCTGGTAACCGATGGCCATCTACCAGTTGCGCTGCGGCCAGGGTCACGAGTTCGAGGTAATCCAGTCCTTCACCGCCCCGCTGCCCGGCTGCCCGGACTGCGGCGGCGACGTGCGCAAGATCCCGTCCCGGTGCGCGCTGCGCGGCCGGGGGGCGGCGTCGCTGCCGCCGCCGCCGGAGGCCATGCCGCAAACCTGGCGCGGCACCTACGAGGGGAACCGGGAGTACGTCACCGGGCTGCGGCGCACCGCCGAGCAGCGCCAGGCCGTGGAGGAACGCCACCCGGAACTGGCCGGTGACCGCCGCCCGGTGCTGGCCCATGAGGGCCGCTACGCGGGGGCGCCGCTCCGGGCCGGCGACGCCGCGCCCGCCTTCGGCCGGCCCGCCGGGCGGAACCCGGTCACCGGCTGATCCGCGATCAGCTGGCCGGGTTCCCCTCCGCAGGGAGCCCGGCCAGATCACGGTGGTCCGCTACTCGTCGGCGACTATGGAGCCGACCCGGCCGGCCAGCCGGGGGTCGCGGGAGTTCAGGATGTAGGCGTAGACGGCCGCCACGACCAGGATGATCAGGGCCGCGTACGGGAACCAGTCGTAGGGCGTGGGCTGGCCCGGCTTGGCCAGGTAGTACAGCGGGACGATGATGGCCAGGGCGCCGAGGACCGGCAGCACGAGGTGCTTGACGGGGCTGAATTCCTGCGGCCGGTACCGGCGGTAGTAGAACGGCAGGGCCAGGTTGGCCAGCAGGTACACGATCAGTACCAGGATGGTGCCCATGGTCGAGGACTCGGCAAAGAAGTTGATCGGGTTGAGCGCCCCGGTGCTGCCGCCGATGAGATGCAGCAGCGCCCAGCCACCGATGATCAGGCCGGAGATCCCGACGAAGGTGAAGATGGCGTTCATAGGGGTGCGCCGGGCCGGGTTGACGTGGCCGATCCAGCTGGGCAGCAGGCCCTCGCGGCCCGCATTGAACACCAGCCGGGCCTGGGAGTTCGTGCCCGCGATGAGCGCGCCCAGGGTGGAGGTCATCCCGGCCAGGTAGGCGAAGAACGCCAGCACGCCGATGGTGCTGTCCGCCACCGAGATGAACGGGATCGGGGCCGCGCCGAGCTTGGTGACGTTGTAGCCGAACCCGCTGACCGTGGCGTAGGCGAACACGACGTAGCTGACGGCCATGATCGCCACCGAGGTGAACACCGCCCGGGGCACGTTGCGCCGCGGGTTGTCCGTTTCCTCGGCCAGCGCGGCCGAGTTCTCCCAGCCGATGAACAGGTAGATGGCCAGCGGGAAGCCGGCCGCCAGCCCGGAGAAACCGTTGGTGAGGTGGCTCGGCTCGAACGGGATGGCCGACAGGTGGCCGCCGTTCTTGATCAGGGCTGCCACCGAGACCACCACCAGCACCAGCATCTCGAAGCCGAAGAAGAGCCCGGCGATCTTGGTGGACAGCCCCACGCCGCGGATCATCATCAGCACGGCCAGTGCGGTCAGGATGACGGTCAGGTAGCCCCACGGGATGTCCACGTGCGCGTAGCGCTGCAGCGTGATGGACAGGAATCCGCCGGAGATCGCGATGACCGAGGCCATGGCGATGATGTAGCCGACCCCGCACAGCAGGGCCGTGGTCACCGCGCTGGTCCCGCCGAACGTCTTGCCGACGAACGTGATGAACCCGCCGGTGGACGGCTGGGCCCGGGAGAACTGGGCCAGCGTGTTGCCGAGCAGCGCGATGGCGATGCCGGCCGCCACGATGGTCAGCGGGGAGGCCACCCCGGCGGTGATGGCCAGGAACCCGAACCCGAAGTAGAAGCTCATGGCCGGGCCGATGTTGGCCATGGTCGCGGCCGAGATGTCCATGATGCCCAGCACGCCGCGGTGCAGCCGGAGCTCGTGCCCGGCCTCGCCGACGGGAGGGCTCTTGCTCTCGCCGTATGGAAGGGATTCCGTGCCGCTCATCGGGGCTCCTTCCGGGCGCCGTGACCTAGGTGGCCAGACCGTAACCCGCCGGAGACTGTCCGCACAAGAACCTTTCTTTCCGGTATGCGGTTCCCGGCCGGGGGCCGGCCGTCCTCCGGATGCGCGGGCTCAGGAGACGATGTCCTTGCGCTGGAACCGGCGGAATGCCAGGGCGATGAGCACGAGGGCGTAGCAGGCCGACACCGACGCGCCCTCGGCCATGCCGCCCCAGCTGAGCTGCGGCTGCACGGCATCCAGCCAGGCGAACTGGAAATGCGAGGGCAGCACCTGGCGCCACGGCCCCAGCGCCGTGACCTGGTCGCCGATCGCGGAGAGGATCATCAGCCCGGCCGCGCCGCCCACCGCGCCCAGCGGTGAATCGGTGCTCACCGACAGCAGGAAGGCGATGCCGGCCACGGCCAGCTCGCTGACCAGGACGTACCCCAGCACAATGAGCATCCGGCCGAGCGCCTGCCCGGCCGCCAGCTCAACGCCGGTGCCGGGCAGCCGGAGCGGATGCCAGCCGAACGCCACCGTGCCCGCGGCCAGTGACATGACCGGCAGGCTGACCACGCCGAGAGCGGAGTAGGCCAGCGCCACCGCCAGCTTCTGGCGCAGCAGCCGGGGCCGGGGCACCGGGGCGGCCAGCAGGTAACGCAGCGAGGACCAGCTGGCCTCGCTGGCCACTGTGTCCCCGCAGAACAGCGCGACCACCAGGACGAGCAGGAATCCCGCGGACACGAACAGGCTGAACGCCGCGAAGTTGAGGCCGCCCGCGGTCGCCACCGTGACCAGCCCGGGCGTGCCGTTGCCGGCCGAGGCCGGGCCGCTGAGCTTGAACGCGGCGACCAGGATCCAGGGCAGGACGAGCAGCACCGCGAACGCCACGATCGTGCGCCACCGGCGCAGCTGGCGGGTGAACTCCACCCGGAAGGACAGGGTGCGCCGGGACTGGTACCCGGGTGCGCTGGGCCGGGCCGCCGTGGTCATCGCCCCGCCTCATGGCCGGCGATGAGGGCCAGGAAGGCGTCCTCCAGCCAGCCGGCCGGCAGCCGCTCGGCCGGCGCCCCGGTGATCTCCGCGACCGGACCGGCCGCCACCCGGCGGCCCTGGTTCATCACCACGACGTGGGTGCAGGTCTGCTCGACCTCGCCGAGCAGGTGGCTGGACAGGACCACGGTGCGCCCGGCGTCGGCGTACCCGAGCAGCACGTCGCGCATCTGGTGGATCTGCGGCGGGTCCAGCCCGTTCATCGGCTCGTCCAGCACCAGCAGCTCGGGCAGGCCCAGCATGGCCTGGGCGATGGCCAGCCGCTGGGACATCCCGCGCGAGTAGCCGCCGACCCGCCGGTCCAGGGCCGCGCCCAGGCCGGCGATCTCCAGCACCTCGGCCAGGTGCGCGTCGGCCGCGGGCCGGCCGGTGGCCCGCCAGTACAGGTCCAGGTTGGCCCGGCCGGACAGGTGGGGCAGGAAGCCCGGGCCTTCCACGAACGAGCCGAGCCGGGACAGCGCGGGAGCGCCGGGGCGCACCGGCTGGCCGAAGATCGTGATGCTCCCCTCGTCCGGGTAGACCAGCCCCATCAGCGCGCGCAGGGTCGTGGTCTTCCCGGCACCGTTCGGCCCGAGCAGCCCGAGGATCTGGCCGCGTTCCACCCGCAGCGAGAGGCTGTCCACCGCGAGCTGGCCGCCGGAGTACCGCTTGGTCAGCCCGGTGATCTCCAACGGGGCCAGGTCCCCGGCATCCCCACAGGCCGGCGCGCTACCCCGGCTGCTGGCGCCCCGGCCGCCGGCGCCCCGGCCGGAGCCCGCTCAGCGGGCCGCGCCCCGGCCGGAGCCCGCTCGGCCGGAGCCCGCTCGGCGGGCGGCGGGACGGCCGGCCGGGCCCGGCGCCGTCGCGGCGCCAGCAGCAGGCCGGCCGCGGCGGCCAGCGCCGCGAGCGGCGCGGCCCACGTCCACCACGGCACCCCGCCCCCCGTGACCCGCAGGCCCGGGTCGAGCGGCACGGTCAGCCCGCGGCTGGCCAGCGCGACCTGGTACACGGCGGCCTGCGGGGCGGTCGCGTAGCCGAAGTCGGTGCTGGACAGCACCAGCCGGAGCCGGTGGCCCGCGGCGAACTGGTAGTCGATCGCGGGCAGCGTGACGGTGACCGTGGCGCCCCGGGCCGCCCCGGTGACCCGTAGCGGTGCGGCCAGCGAGAACGGCAGCGTGGCGTTCCCGGCCTGGTCCACGTCGTACAGCTTCGCGAACAGGGTGATGTCCGCGGCCCCGCTGACCCGGATCCGGACCACCGGGGAGCCGGTCACCTGGAGGGGCGCGGGCAGCCGGGCGGAGCTGAAGGCGGCGCTCTGGCCCGGGATGTCAACCGACACCCCGCCCAGCCCGGGCAGCACGGACATGGACGGCGGTGCGCCGCCGGGCGGGTTCAGCACCGCCTGCGCCCGGCCGGCCAGCGGGAGCAGGGCGCGCCTGGTCCCGCCCAGGCCCGGGTAGGCCGGCGCGGCGGCCACGCCGAGCACCTGCTGCCCGCTGTCCGGGTCGTAGCCGAGGTCCCGGCTCACCGCGAACCCGGGCGGCCCAGTCCCGCTGTGCCCGTTACCGCCCGGCCCGGTACCGTTGCTCGCGGTACCGCGGCGGCCGCCGCCGGGCCGCCCGGCGGTCTTCAGCCACCGGTCGAACCACTGCTCGGTGAGCTGGGTGATCCGGCTGGTCTCCTGGTTGCCCCCATCGTGTCCGCCGGCGAACCACACCATGTCCACGGGAGTGCCGTTGTGCCTGAGAGCCTGGAAGTTGCTGTTCGCCTGGTCCAGCCCGAACAGTGAGTCGGTCTCGCCCTGGATCAGCAGCGCGGGCGCGTGGATCCGGCTGGCCACGCTGGCCGGGGAGGAGCGCAGCAGCCGGGCCACCGCCTGCGGGGTGGCCCGGCCCAGGGTGGCTACCTGCCGGTACATCGCGCAGACCGCGGGCAGGAACCGGCCGCACAGTGCCTGCTGCACGGAATGAGCGGGCGCCGCGGAGCCGCTGGCCCCGGTCACGCCGCCCGACGTCCCGGCTCCGGACCCGGCCGACCCCGCGGTGAACAGCAGGCCAGCCCACTGCTTCTTGAACACCCCGGCCGCCGGGCCGCCCCCGGCGGCGTCCGGGAACAGCGCGGTGGCCAGGTTGTACCAGCTACTCTGCGGGACGATGGCATCGATCCGGTGGTCGTACGCGGCGGCGAGCAGGGCGAGGGCACCGCCATAGGAGGCCCCGGCGATCCCCACCCGCGGGTCCCCGGGCCGGTCCAGCCGCACCCGCGGCTGCCGGGCCAGCCAGCTGACCAGCTGCTCGACGTCCTTGACCTCATAGTCGGGCGAGTCCAGCGCGATCTGCCCGGTGGACTCGCCGAACCCGCGGGCGGACCAGGTGAGCACGGCGAAGCCGGCCCGGGCCAGCTGCGCCGCCTCCGGGGCGACCGCGTCCTTGGCCTGGCCGAAGCCGTGCGCGAGCAGGATGGCGGGCACCCGGCCGTGGCCCGCCGGGGTGTAGAGGGTCGCGTCGAGCAGCACGTGGTCGGTGCCGCGCGGGCCGTCGGTCACCGGAATCCGCAGCGAGCGCACGGTCAGCGGGGCCGGCGCCCGGGCCGCCGCCAGCGCGATGGCGGCCCCGGACAGGACGAGGACGGCCACGGCGAGCACGGCGAGAACCCGGCCGCGGGGGCGGCGGATATCCATGCCACGGACGGTAGCAACGAGGCCGGGGTGCCCCGAGCTCGCTCACAGCCGTCTCACAGGCCCCAGCTATGTTTCATCGGGGCGCTTGGGTGTGAATGGATGGTTCAGCCAGGTTGTCAGGGTAGGCACACAGAGAGGGCCGCGGATGGGGATCGATGCGCTCATCGGGCGGATGGAATCGCTGCTGGGTCCGCTGGAGTCGGCCGGTGACCCGCGGCGGTTCTTCCACGCCACGTACCTGCGCACCACCCGCGCGGTGCGGGATGCGCTGCGGGACGGCCTGTTCGCCGACCCGGAGTGGGTGGAGCGCTGGGACGTCGCGTTCGCGGACCTGTACCTGCTGGCGCTCGCGGCCGGGCCGGTCGGGACGGGCGGCCCCGGGGGGCCGGGCGAGGCGGGCGCCGCGGGCGGGCCGGGCGCGGCCCGGCCGTGGGAGGTGGCGTTCCGCGCCGCCCGGGAGCAGCCGGGCCTGCCACCGCTGCGGCACGTCCTGCTGGGCATGAACGCGCACGTCAACTTCGATCTGCCGCAGGCGCTGCTCGAGGTGATCAGCGTGGCCGAGTTCGCCGACCCGGCCCGGATCGCGCAGCGCCAAGCCGACCACCAGCGCATCGACGAGGTGCTGGCCCGGCAGGTCGGCGCGGAGGATTCTGAGCTGGGCCAGCTTGGCTCCCGCTCGCGGGCCGACGCCTGGCTCGGGCCGGCCAACCAGGCCGCCACCCGGCGTTTCCTGCGCGAGGCCCGGGCGAAGGTGTGGGTGAACGCCCTGGAGCTGAACGCCGCCCGCACGCTCGGTCCCGGTGAATACGCGGAGCGGCTGGGCGATCTCGAGACGCTCAGCGCCGCGAAGGTCGAGGATCTGCTGCGCCCGGGGCAGGTACTGCTCCGGCTGGCGGCCCAGGGCTTCGGCGTCCGGCTGGTGTCGGGGTCCGGCCCACTGCCGACCCCCGGGCGGGCCGGCTCCCGGCGGTCCGCCCCCCGGCGGGCGGGCCCAGGACCGGCAGCATCGCGCCGGGCGGACCTGGGGCAGGCAGGACCGCGGCGGGCGGACCCGGGACGGGCAGCATCATGGGAGATGGCCCTCCTGCCGCTCGACGGCACTCGCGGAACGCCCCGTTCCTTCGACCCGGCCCGGGTCGCCGACCTGGAGTTGCGTGCCTGGGTCGGCTATTACCGGCGGAACTGGGCGGCCGTGCTGAGCGCCACGGTGGGCCTGGTCCGGGCCGGCTTCGGGATGAGCCTGCCGCGCAGCCTGTATGGCGCGTCGCTGCTGCTGCGGGCCAGTCAGCTGTGGGCTCCGAAGGACAACGACCCCGACGGTGCCCGGCGTTGCATGGAGCGCTTCTATGCCCTGATCCTGGGCGCCCACGGGGAGCCGGCGGACGGGGCCACGGCGGCCCGGCTGGAGGTTGACTGGTGGCGGGTGCACCGGGAGCGCGCGGAGGGAGCACAGGGAACGGACGGCACCGACCCGCTGGTGGAGGCAATCACCCGGCTGTACGCCTTCCTGTACGGCGAGCCGGAAGCGGCCGTCCGCCCGGCGGCGGCGCAGCGGGTCCTGGCCATGGACCTGTCCGACCAATGGGTGACTGAGGGCTGCCTCCCGGCCAGCCCGCTGCTGGCCCAGGAGCACGCCGCCCTGGTCCGGTCCTACGCGGCCCTGCTGGCCGCGGTGCACCACTGAGCGATCCGGCCCGGCAGCGGGCCCCCCGGCGCACTGCCTCATGGCCGGCGCTCCCCTCCGGCTGGGCACACGGCCCGGAAGGGAGCGCTTGACCAGTTATGCGCAGTCGTCCATCTCGCCCGGTTCGGTACTGCGGCCCAGGCCCATGAGCCGCTGCTGGGCCGCGATGAGCAGCGGCACCATCGTGATCACATCGTCCCGGCCCTGCTTGATGCCGGCTACCCAGGACGCCTTCTCCTGAGCCAGCTGCTCCGCCCGGGCCTTGAACCGCTGGGTCTCCTCCTGCCAGGCGCGGATCTCCCGGCGCATCAGATCCCGGGCCCGGGACATATCCATGGCGGCACGCAGCGACGTGATGCCCCAGCCGGCTACCGCCCCCGCGAGAAGCCAGACCAGGGCCAGCAGGACGCTCATCCGCTCACCGGCCCAGGCCGCCATCGCCGCCCCCGCGGGCAGGCCGGACGCGTGTTTCCCCCGAAAAGAACGCCCTCGGACCCCTTGCAGTGTGCGAGCGGCGCTGTACTGTGGGTCATACCATTACTCCTTGTCTTCGTGGGACGGAGTGTGGTCTTTCTCTGCTGGGCCGGTGGCTGTTATCCGCCGGCCTGGCTCATTTCGCGCTGTGTTCGACGACGCCCCCGAGCACCGTCGATCTGCGCGCGCTGTAAACGGCAAAGTGACGGCGGGCGCCGGCGGCCCCCTGGACCGGCCTCGCCGGAACGATTCTGCACGGCACGATTCTTCGCGGCACGATGCTCTGGACCGTGCCCGCCAGCGAGCCGTTGCGGCAATGCACTGGCGGCAGCAGGCAAACGAGTCGAGCACTTTCGGGTAGCTCCGCCTGTTGATCATTTGCGGCGTGCCCTTCTGCGCTCCGGGGTATCAGCCCCTCTCCTTCATTGAACGGCACCGTTCAGAAGAAGGCAAGATGCACTGCAATTTGCACAGCAACTAGTCATGCAAGCTTCACTTATCGCCTCACCCGGCACTACGCTGTGGTTTAGTCACACGCCACTGGCCCGGCGAACCGCGAGAGGCGGGCCAATGCCCGAGCATGGCAGTCAGACGGTCAGGCGCCGCCGGCTAGCAGCGGAGCTGCGGCGGCTCCGTGAACGCGCCGGCATCACGGGCGATGAGGCGGCCGAGCGGCTCGGCTGGTCGGCGTCCAAGATCAGCCGCATAGAAACCCACCGCATCGGGGTGAAAGCGGCCGACCTCCGCCGCCTCCTGGACCTCTATGCCGTGGAACCAGAACATCGCGCGGCGATGCAGGCTCTCGCCCGGGAATCCGCGGAAGCCAGCCGCCTGGAGTCGGTGGCCGCAGGGTTCCCCTCGGACTACGCGACGTACCTTGAAGCGGAAGCCGACGCGAGTTCCGTGTGGATATGGGATCCGCAGATAGTCCCCGGGATAATGCAGGCTGATTCGTACGCCCGCGCCGTCCTTTCTGGCTTCCAGTCAATGTTCAAGCTCCCGCCGGGAGACGCGGAACGAAGAATCGAAGTGAGAAAGGTAAGGCAGGAGGAACTGCTGACCCGCGAACCGCCGCTTATGGTCTCGGCCGTCCTCGACGAATCGGTTTTGTACCGCCGATTCGGAGACAACTCGGTCATGCGGGAGCAATTGAAACGGCTGAGTGATTTCTCCGAACTGCCGAATGTCCGGCTGCAGATCCTCCCGCTCGGCGGGGACCATCCTATCGGGACAGGGGCCTTTGCTCACCTGCAATTCCCCCAGTTGCACGATGTCTCGCTGAGCGACCTGGTTTACGTCGAGCATCTCACCGGTAGTTACTACCTGGAAGAAGAGCAGCAGACTTTCCAGTACCGGGTTACCTTTGATTCATTGGCCGCTATGGCCGCAGAGCCGGGCCGGTCACGGGAGCTGATCCGTGATGCCATGCTCACCCGCTGGGCGTAGCTTGCCTGGCAAGAGCAGCTGTTAGCGCGGCCCGCCCGCGGCCAGGACGCTCTGCTCAGCGCGCCGGGTCTGCCTTCAGCTGGGCAACAAGGCCGGCCCAGTCCGCACGGCCGAAGACCAGGACAGAACCATTCTCCCCGGCCTTGGAGTCCCGGACCCCGATCCGTTCCGCACCGAGTTCGGCTACCTCAACGCAGGCACCGTTGTAGGCGCTCCAGGAACTCTTGCGCCACGACGCACTGGGATGTGAACGGGAAGCATATTCGGCGCCCCGCACGGCACCGCGCCCCGAGAACCGGACGGCGTCGCCACCCTCAGCTACCGGATCCTGCACTGTGCACCTCGCCACTAACAGACCTCCGGCCGTTACGCCGCAAGGTAAGGGATGGAATTAGATCCTGAACAGAACTGCTCCAGCGGCGGGGGCGCTGGGTCTATCTTCCGCCAGCGGCGGCCTCACGCTGACGGACAGTAGTACAGCGGCCGAGGGCCGGCACTGCTTTTGCCGAAAATGGCACCGGCGTGTTGCCCCGGGCGCCAACGAGGGCAAATTGCGCGACCGGCCGGTTACCCCCAGACGTCGCGGGCGACGCTGACGATCAGTTCCAGCTTGGCGACTTCCTCGTCATAGGTCAGCACGTTGCCCTCCACCGTCGAGGAGAACCCGCACTGCCCGGACAGGCACAACTGGTCCAGCGGGACGTACCGGGCTGCCTCGTCGATCCGCCGCTTGAGCACGTCCGGGCTTTCCAGCTCGCCGCGCTTGGTGGTGACCAGCCCGAGCACGACCATCTTCCCGGGCGGCACGAAGCGCAGCGGCTCGAAGCCACCCGACCGCTCGTCGTCGTACTCCAGGAAGAACCCGTCCACGGTCAGCTCGCTGAACAGCGCCTCGGCCACGAAGTCGTACCCGCCGGACGCCGCCCAGGAGGACCGGAAGTTGCCCCGGCACAGGTGGGTGGTCACCGCCAGGCCGTCCGGCAGGCCGGCCAGCGCCGCGTTGACCTGCTTGATGTACCGCAGGTGCAGGTGGTCGGCGTCCTCGCCGCGGGCGGCGATCTCAGCCCGCTGCGCCGGGTCGTTCAGGTAGGCCAGGCTGGTGTCGTCGAACTGCAGGTAGCGGCAGCCCAGGTCATACAGCCGGGCCACCTCGTCACCGTAGGCGGTGGCCAGGTCGGCCCAGAACTCCTCGATGTCCGGGTACACGGCCGGGTCCATGGAGGCGGGGCCGCCCCGGTAATGCACCATGTTCGGCGACGGGATGCAGAGCTTCGGCAGCGCCGTGGTCACCGCCGACTGCAGGAACCGGAAGTCGTCGGCGAAGATCGTCTTGTCCATGCGCAGCTTGCTGCCGACGTGCAGCGCCGCCGGGGTCCATTCGATGTCCCCGGAGGCGTTATGGAACTTGACCGCCAGGTGGCCCGGCGCCTTGCTGATCCCGCCGATCTGGTAGATGAAGTCCATGTGCCACGTCGCCCGGCGGAACTCGCCGTCGGTGGCGGACTGCAGTCCGGCCGATTCCTGCATCCGGACCGCGTCGGTGATGGCCTTGTCCTCCACCGCGTGCAACTGCGCAGCGGTGATCCGGCCGGCCGCGAAACCGTCCCGGGCGGCCAGCAGCCCGGGCGGCCGGAGCAGGCTGCCGACGTGGTCGGCGCGGAACGGGGGGGTGGTCCGAGCGCTCATCGTTTCTCCTTCGTCCCGGATGCCAGCGGGAGGCGGCCCGGACCGGCGGCCACCGGCGGCCGGGCAGCGGTCAGTTACGTGCGGCAGCTTCCTGCAGGGCCCGGCCGACCAGGACCCGGGCCAGGTGCTCCCGGTAGGCGGGGGTGGCATTGATGTCCTCGCCCGGGCTGGTCCCTTCCGCGGCGAGCGCGGCCGCCTCGGCCGGGGACGCCCCCCCGGCCAGGGCCTCTTCTGCCGCGGCGGCCCGCACCGGGGTCGGCCCCATGTTGACCAGCGCCACCGCGCCGCCCTGCACGGCGACCCCGACGATGGCCCAGTCGATGGCCCGCTTGGTGAACTTCTGGAAGGACCAGCCGGCCGCGGCCGGCCTGGGCACGCGGATCTCGGTGAGCAGCTCATCGGGCTCCAGCACCGTCTCGAACAGGCCCTCGAAGAAATCGCCGGCCGCGATCTCCCGCTCACCCGACGGCCCGCGGGCCATCAGCGTGGCATCCAGCGCCAGGATCACCGCGGGCAGGTCGGAGGCCGGGTCGCTGTGCGCGATCGAGCCGCCGATCGTGCCGCGGTGCCGCACCTGGGGGTCGCCCACCTGCCCGGCGGCGTGCGCCAGCAACGGGAGCGAAGACGCCAGCAGCCCGGAATGCTCCAGGTCGTGGTGCCGGGTCAGCGCCCCGATCGCGATGTGCCCGCCCTCGTCCCGGATGTAGCTGAGCTCACGCAGCGCGCCCACGTCGATGAGCATCTCCGGCTGGGCCAGCCGCAGTTTCATCAGCGGCAGCAGCGAGTGGCCGCCGGCCAGGAACTTAGCCTCGACGCCGTAGTCGGCCGCCATCGCGATCGCCTCGTCGACGGAGACGGCGCGCCGGTAGGTGAACGGTGCCGGGATCACGGGGCGCTCTCCTCGGCGGCGGCCAGCACGGCGCGGACGATGTTGTGGTAGCCGGTGCACCGGCACAGGTTGCCTTCCAGGCCCGTCCTGACCTGCTCCTCGGTCGGGTGCGGGTTCTCCCGGAGCAGCGACACCGCGGCCAGCACCATGCCCGGCGTGCAGAACCCGCACTGCAGGCCGTGCTCCATCCGGAACGCGCGCTGCATCGGGTGCAGCTCACCGCCCGCCCCGGCCAGGCCCTCGGCCGTGGTCACCTCGCGCCCGTCGGCCTGGGCGGCCAGCATGGTGCACGACTTGACCGACTCACCGTCCAGCAGCACCGTGCAGGCGCCGCACGAGGTGGTGTCGCAGCCGATGTTGGTCGCGGTGAGCCCGGCCACCTCACGCAGGAAATGGGCCAGCAGCAGCCGGTCCTCCGCCTCGGCGGCGACCGGGGAGCCGTTCACCGTCACTGTCACCTTCACCCGCGTGCCCTCACCTTCACCCGCGTGCCCCGCACCGTCACCCTTGTGCCCCCGCCTCGTTGATCGCGTTCCACACCCGCACCGGCGTGGCCGGCATGTCGATATGCCGCACGCCGAGATGGGAGACCGCGTCCACCACCGCGCTGAGCACGGCCGGGGTGGCGCCGATCGTGCCCGCCTCGCCGATGCCCTTGACCCCGAGCGGGTTGATTGTCGTCGGGGTCTCCATCTCCAGCAGCTCGAAGGACGGCAGCTCGGTCGCGGTGATCGCCGCGTAATCGGCCAGCGTGCTGGTCAGCGGGTTGCCCTCCGGGTCGTAACGCACCTCTTCCAGCAGCGCCTGGGCCACCCCCTGGGCGATGCCGCCGTGCCGCTGCCCCTCGGCCAGCACCGGGTTCAGCACGACCCCGGCGTCGTCCACGGTGACGTGCCGCCGCAGCACGGCCTGGCCGGTCTCGGTGTCCACCTCGATCACGGCCAGGTGCGCACCGAACGGGAACGTCGGGCTGCCAGCCCGGAAGTCCACCTCGGCGGCCAGCCCCGCCGGGCCGGCCCGCTCCGCGATGGCGGCCCAGCCCAGCGCGCTGTCCGGATCGCCGCGCACCTGCCACGCGCCCCGGACAGCGTCGAACTCCAGGTCAGCCTGGGCCGCCTCGATCATGCTCGCGGCCAGGTCCCGCGCCTGCTCCTTGACCGCCACCGCGGCCTGGTGCACCGCGCTGCCGCCCAGCTGCAGCGACCGGGAGCCGTAGGTCCCGATCCCCTTCGGCACCGCGTCGGTGTCCCCGTGGATCACGGTGATCGCCTCCATCGGGATGCCCAGTTCCGCGTTGACCAGCATGGCGAACGCGGTGTGGTGCCCCTGCCCGTGCGCGGAGCTGCCGGTGTACACAGTGGCCGCGCCAGTGCTGTCCACCACGAGCCGGGACGTCTCGCCCAGGGTGGCGTCCCCGGCGGTGATCTCCACGTAGCAGGACACCCCGATGCCCAGCTGCACCGGAGCCCCGTCGCGGCGGCGCCGCTGCTGCTCGGCGCGCAGCTCCGGATAGCCCGCCGCGGCCAGCACCTTGTCCAGCGCGGCCGCGTACTCCCCGGAGTCGTACACCGCCCCGCCCGGGGTGGTGTACGGGAAGGCATCCGGCGGCACCAGGTTGCGCCGCCGCACCTCGGCGGGGTCCATGCCGATCTCGGCGGCGAACAGGTCGACGGCCCGCTCGATGGCCGCGGTCGCCTCCGGGCGCCCGGCACCGCGGTAGGCGGAGATCGGCGTGGTGTTGCTGACCACCGCCCGGGAGGTCGCGGTGACGGCCGGGATGTCATAGACGCCGCTGGCCATCAGCCGCGTCAGGGAGACCAGGTCCTGGCCCATCCGCGGGTACGCGCCACAGTCCTGGACGACGTCCAGGTGGTAGGCGAGGATCCGGCCGTCCCTCGTCCCGCCGATCTTCACGGTCTGCTGCTGGCCGCGGCCGTGCACCATGCCGGTGAGGTTCTCGTTGCGCGTCTCGACCCAGCGCAGGGCGCGGCCGAGCTTCCGTGCCGCCCAGGCGACTGCCATGGTGTCCCGCTCAGTGGCGATCTTGGCCCCGAATCCGCCGCCGACGTCGGGCGCGATGACCCGGATCGCGTCCTCGGCCAGGCCCAGCGTCCCGGCCAGCGCGTCCCGGGCCAGCTGCGCGTTCTGCGTGCTGGCCCACACCGTGAGCCGGCCGTCCGCCCACCGGGCCGCCGCCGCGCGGACCTCCAGCGGCACCGGTGCCACCCGCTGGTTCGTGATCGTCCGCTCGATCACGACCTCACAATTACCGAACGCCCCCCTGGGCGGTTCATCTCCCCCGGTCCCGGCGAGGTTGGAGCCGGTCCCGCCGAACAGCAGCGTGTCGCCGCGGAGCGCGTCGGAGATGCTGACGACGGCGGGCAGCGGCTCGTAGTCCACACTGACCAGCTCGGCCGCATCCTCGCCCTGGTAGCCGTCCTCGGTGATGACCAGCGCCACCGCCTCGCCGACGTACCGGACCCGGCCGCGGGCCAGCAGCGGCTCGGTCATCGGCTGGTCCCCGGGCGAGGGCAGGTCATCGGTGTCGGCCGCGGTCAGCACCGCGATCACCCCCGGCGCCTCGCGGGCCGCCTCGGCGTCGATGCCGGTGATCCGGGCGTGGGCCAGCGGGCTGCGCACGAACGTCACGCGGGCCGCGGCGGCCAGTTCCGGGACGCGGAGATCGTCGGTATAGACGCCGCCTGCGGTGAGCAGCCGCGGGTCCTCGGTCCGTACCACCCGGGTGCCCAGGATGCTCATATGGCCTCCACCTTCGTCGGCGCCGATTCCTGCGGGCCACGATAGAGCAACACCCATGTGGGCCACATGACTCACCCGCCGGTCCCCGATACCGGGACATCTCCGGCGACCGTCGCAATCGTTGCATAAGCCGCGAGCAGGTCCGCCGCGGCGGTCAGGTCGGCGTCCAGCGGGCGGTCCGCCGTCTCCGGGTCCAGCCCGGCGTCCGCGGCGTCGAAGGCGGCCCGCAGCGGCCCGGCCGCCGGGGCCCGGCGCTGCATCCGCAGCACCCGGACCGCGGCCACCAGTTCGCAGCACAGCACCGTGCGGTAGGCGGCGGCTACCTCGGTGGTGGCCCGCGCGGCCTGGGTGGCGAACCCGGCGTGCTCCTCCACTCCCCGGGACACCACCGCGCTGCCCAGCGCGGCCGGGGCGGCGAACCGGCGGATGTCGGCCACCGCCGACTGGGCGACGTATTCCAGGATCATGATCCCGGAACTGGCCGGGGTCTGCGCGGCGAAGGCTTCCAGGCCGGTGAAGGCCGGCTCGACCAGGGTGCCCAGCCGGGCCGCGGACAGCGCGGCGGTCTGGAACAGCGCGGCCCGGGCCGCGTCCAGGGCCAGGCCGGCGTAGGCCGCGTGGAAGTTGCCGTTGTGCCACACCGTGCGGGCCTCGCGGTCCACCAGCGGGTTCTCGCTGGCCGCGTTGATCTCGGTGGTGAGGACCGCGTCCGCGTGCCGCAGCGCATCCACCGCCGGGCCGTGCACCTGCGGGAACGCCCGGTAGCCGTAGGGGTCTTGCAGCCGGGCCGGCGCGGGCGGGGCGGCCCCGGCCAGGTGGCGCATCGCAGCCGCCACCCACTGCTGGCCGGGGTGCGGCCGGGCGCGCTGCACCGGCGCGGCGAACGGCTCCTGCGAGCCGCGGACCGCCAGCAGCGACAGGGCCGTGACGCACACCGCCGCCCGGGCCGCCGCGGCCAGGTCGTCGCAGGCCAGCGCGGCCTCCCCGAGGGTGGCCGCGTTGCTGCTGATGAAACCGAGCGCCTCGGCCGGGCGCAGCGGGAACCAGGGCGGCGGCCCGGCGGTGGCCCCGGGCCCGGCGGTCAGCCAGTCCCGCTCGCCGAGCAGGCACAGCCCGGTCGAGGCGAGCGCGGTCAGGTCCCCGGTGCCGATTGCCCCGTAGCGGGAGACCGGCGGGGTGAATCCTCGGTTGATCGCGTCAGCCAGCACGCCGAGCACCCCCGGGTCCACCCCGGAGCCGCCGGCGCCGATCTGGTTCAGCCGGACCACCAGCATGGCCCGGCCGAGTTCCGGGCCGAGCAGGGGGCCGGTCCCGGCGGCGTGACTGCGCAGCACGTGCAGCCCGTGCTCAGGCGCCTCGCTGGCGGTCACGGTGACGTTGCGTTTGGCCCCCACCCCAGTGGTGCGGCCGTACACCGCGCGCTGCCGGGCTACCTCCTGAGCCACCTGCCACGCGGCCCCGGCGGCGGCCCGCGCCGCCTTACCCACCCGGACCCGGGCCGCACCCCGCGCCACGCTGGCCACCTGCGCACAACTGAGCGACGACCCGTCGATCGTGATGCCCGGCTGTGCCATCCGCTGCTCCCCGGCCCCGCGCTCCGGGGCGTGCCACAACTACATGAATGGGACATTCATACATACCGAACTACATCAAAGCCCCAGCCACGCAGCCGGGAGCGGGGTGGCTCTCCAGGCGGGGGCGGCGGGGTGGCCCTCCAGGCGGGGACGCCGGGGTGGCGCTCCGGCCGGGAGCGGGGTGGCCCTCCTGGCGGGGGCACCGGGGTGGCACTCCGGCCGCGCGGGCCGGACGGAGCGCCGTCGGAGCTTGACACCCCCTGAGATAACCGCTATCTATATGGCTAGCCGTTAGATGAGGGAGGAAGCCGTGCAGCAGGAGGTGGTGCTGGCCATGCTGGCCAAGGAGCCGTCGCATGGCTACCAGCTCCGCGGCCGGCTGCAGCAGGCGCTCGGCCCGGCCGGGGATGCGATGAACGCCGGGCAGATCTACGTCACGCTGTCGCGGCTGGAGAAGGCCGGGCTGGTGACCTGCGAGCAGGCCGCGGGCCTGCCGGACCGGCCGGACCGCAAGGTCTACGCGCTGACGGCGGCCGGGCAGCAGCGGGTCAGTGCCTGGATCACCGAGGTGAGCTGGCCCGGGCCGGGCCTGGCGGAATTCCATCTCAAGCTGATCGCGGCCGCGGCGGCCCGGCTGGCCGACCCGCTGGCCATCATCGACGGGCAGCGCCGGGAGCTGCTGCGCCGCCTGCGGGATGCCCAGCGCGCGGCGATGGCCGAGCCGGACCGCTCGGACGCGGCCCTGCTGCTGGAGGGCATCGTGCTCCGGCTGCAGGCGGATCTGCACTGGCTGGAAGCGTGCGAACGGAACTGGACCGACCGGAAGGACCGACCATGAACGGCATAGACGGCACGCCGGTGCTGCGCGCCCGCGGGCTGCGCAAGGAGTACGGCCGGAACGCGGGGCTGGTCCGCGCGGTGGACGGCGTGGACCTGGACATCGCACCCGGCGAGACGCTGGCGGTGATGGGGCCGAGCGGGTGCGGGAAGTTGACGCTGCTGCACCTGCTGGGCGGTCTGGACCGGCCTACGGCCGGGGCTATCTGGCTGGCCGGGCAGCGCCTCGACCAGCTGTCGGAGCGGGCGCTGGCCCGGATGCGGTGTGACGCGGTCGGGTTCGTGTTCCAGGCCTTTCACCTGATGGACGAGCTGACCGCGGCGGAGAACGTCGAGCTGCCCGCACTGCTGGCCGGGCGCTCGCCGCGCGCCGCCCGGCGGCGGGCCGCGGACCTGCTGGACCGGGTCGGGCTGGCCGACCGGGCCTCATTCCTGCCCACGGCGCTGTCCGGGGGCCAGCGCCAGCGGGTGGCCATCGCCCGGGCGCTCGCCAACGAGCCTGCTGTGGTCCTGGCCGATGAGCCGACCGGCAACCTCGACAGTGCGGCCACCCTGGAACTGCTCCGCCTCTTCGAGAGCCTGCACGCGGCCGGGCAGACCCTGATCATCGTCACCCACGACACCCGGATCGCGGCCACTGCCGACCGGATGATCTCGATGCGCGACGGGGCCTTCGTTGACGAGACCCGGCTGACCGGCGGCACCACCGGGAACCTCGGCGCGCTCGCCGGGCTTGAGGGCTGACCGGTGGGCCCGGTCCTGCTCGCCTGGCGCCTGGCGGTGAAGGACATCCGTCACCGGCCCGCCCAGGCCATCCTCCTGCTGCTCGCCATCGCAGCCGGGACCGCGACGCTGGCGCTCGGGCTCGCGCTCCAGGGCACGACGGACAGCCCGTACGCGAGGACCCGGGCCGCGACGAACGGGCCGGACATCGTGACGTCGCTCCTCCCGAACGGCTCGACTGCCCCTGGGCCGGCCACGAGGGCCACACCCGGCGGTCCGAGTGGCGCTGGGTCAGCCGATGTGCGCGGGCTGCTGTCCCTCGAGCACGCCCCGGGGGTGGCCGCGCACAGCGGGCCGTTCCCGGTGACCTGGACGTTGCTCCGGGCGGGCCACACGACGGGAGGCGCCGAGGTGGAAGGGCGGACCGCCGCACCCTCGGCCGTCGACCAGCCGAAGCTGGTGCAGGGCAGCTGGATCCGGCCCGGCCGGGTAGTCGTCGAGGCAGCGTTCGCGGATGTACTCGGCCTTCACGTCGGTGACCGGCTGAGCCTGGGCGGGAGCTCGTTCGAAGTGGCCGGGACGGCGGTCACCGCCGCTGTCCCCGACTATCCGGGCACCTGCGGCGCCCCCCTCGGCTGCTTCCTGACGGGGGCCCTCAGCTCCACCAGACCCGGCCTCGTCTGGGCAACCGAGGCCGATGCCGGGCACATCGCGCACGCGGCGGCCTCCACACCCGTCGCCTACTTCCTGAACCTGAAGCTCAGCGATCCTTCCAGCGCACGCTCGTTCGCCGACCGCTACGACGCCAGCGCCTCACCGGCGGCGCCGTACCTGTACTCCTGGCCGAGCATCCGCGACGGGGACGCGCAGGTCATCACCAAGATGCAGCGGGTCTTCATCACAGGGAGCTGGCTGCTCGCCTTCCTGGCGCTGGCGAGCGTGGTGGTGCTCGTGGGCGGGCGCATGGCCGAGCAGACCCGCCGGGTGGGCCTGCTGAAGGCGGTCGGCGGCACGCCGCGGCTCGTTGCCGTGGTGCTCCTGTTCGAGCACACGCTGGTCGGCCTGTGCGCCGCCGGGGTAGGACTGGCGACCGGGTGGCTGGCAGCGCCGTTGCTCGACGGACCGGGGGCCGGCCTCCTCGGCGCCCCGAGCGCCCCGTCACTGAGCGCCTCCACGGTCGGCCTGGTGATCGCGCTGGCGGTGGCGGTGGCTGTCGTGGCCACGTTCGTGCCGGCCATCCGCGCCGCGCGCCAGAGCACGGTCGCCGCGCTCGAGGACTCGGCCCGGGCACCACGGCGCCGGGCCAGGGTGATCAGGCTGTCAGCGCATCTGCCGGCACCGCTCCTCATCGGCACCCGGCTGGCCGTTCGCCGGCCGTGGCGGCTGCTGCTGAGCGTGTTCAGCATCGCCGTCACCGCCAGCGGCCTCATGGTCGTGCTGATCCTGCATGCGACGCTAGGGAGCTCGTCCCTCGGCCCCCGGCTGGCCCAGGCGACCACGCTCATCTCGGTCATGCTCGTCATCCTGGCCGCGGTCAACGCCGCCTTCATCGCCTGGGCGACAGCGCTGGACGCACGGCACTCGGCCGCCCTGGCCCGTGCCCTGGGAACGACGCCCGGCCAGATCACCGCCGGCCTGTCCCTGGCCCAGCTGCTCCCCGCTCTGGCCGGGGCGCTGCTCGGCATCGCGGGCGGGATCGGCATCTACGATGCCGCGAGGAATGGCGGGGGCCCGATGACGATCCCGCCTGCCCTCTGGCTGGCCGTGATGGTTGTCGTGATACTGCTGGCCGTCGCCGTGCTCACCGCCATCCCCGCCCGCATCAGCGCACGCCGGCCGGTGGCCGGCGTGCTGCAGGGTGAGGGCGCGTAACCAGACCAGGCCGCGGGTCACCCGGAGACCGGGAATCGCGGCATATCGCGCCGCCACGATCGCTACGATGACCGGCTGATGGAGGTGGCGCGATGCCTGCCCAGCTGCCCGGCCGCCGCCATGCCACCCGGCGGCACCGGCCCGCCACCCGGCATGGCTGGCCGCTCCCGGCCAGTGCGGCGTTCGCCGTGATAGCGCTGGCCGGGGCCATCGTCTTAGTGGCGCACCAGCCGGGCCGGGCCGGCCAGCGCGCCGGCGCCGCCGCGGCCCGCCCGCCGGTGATTACCGCCATCACCCGGTGCGCCCACCGCACAGCGGCCACGCCGTGCCCGCAGCCCCAGGCCACCGTGGACCATCCCGCCTCCAATGTCCCACCCAACGTCCCACCCACCGGCCCGGCCACGCGGCGCACCAGAGCCACAGCGGCGCAGCGGCGGCGGGCGGCCGCCAGGCACCCAGCCGCGACGGCGGTGCCCGGCACGACAGCACCCGCCAAGGCGCCGGCTGACGGCGGCGCCGCCCGCGGCCACTTCAGCGAGCACCCAGGCGCTCGCCATCCAGCAGGTCCTCGCGCTTATCAACACGGCCCGGGGGCAGGCCGGCCTGCCTGCGTACACCATCACCAGCGGGCTGGACACCAGCGCGGGGCGGCACGACGCGGTGATGGCGGCGGGCTGCGGCCTGTCTCATCAATGCCCCGGTGAGCCGGCGCTCGGCGCCCGGGAGACAGCAGCCGGGGTGCACTGGACCGCGGCCGGAGAGAACATCGGCGAGGGCGGCCCGGTGGCGAATGCCCCCGCGGCGATCGCCCAGATGGCGACGGCGCTGGCCCAGAGCATGCTGAACGAGAAGCCCCCCGATGACGGCCACCGGCTCAACATCCTGAGCAGCACCTTCACCCACATCGGGATCGCGGTCGGCCGGGACGGCGCCGGGACCGTGTGGATGACGCAGGACTTCTCCCACTAGCTGTCGGCTGATGTCATCCTCCCGGCAGTACCGGTCGTGGAGCTTCCCCCGCGACCCGCGTTTCGCCGTCACGGCCGGACGGGTGCCCGACCTGTACGCCCGCGGCTGGCAGAACAAGCCGCTGCGGCCCGGGGAGCCCGTCGTCTCCGCCGCCGAGCAGACCTCTGTCCAGGCACGGATCCGCCGGCACTGCGCCTGGTGCACCAGCCTGACCCGGGGCGCCCGACTGGCACCAGGAGGGGGACTGCAGCACACTGTGGAGGTCCGCATGGCTGACAGTGCCGGACCGGACAGCGGAGGCGGGGCCGATGGGGTGGGCCGAATCGGGCCAGGCCTGGGGTGAGCGGGCTGCGGACTGGGCGTACCTGATGGAGCCGTATGCGCGGCGCGCCAACGACGCGCTGTTCGACGGGGCTGGTGTGGGCCCAGGGACGCGGCTGCTCGACATCGCCTGCGGCTCCGGATACGCGGCCAGCGTCGCGGCGGCCCGCGGGGCGAGCGTCGCTGGGCTGGATGCCTCCGAGGCACTGATCGCGATCGCGCGGGCGCGCACGCCCAGCGCCGATTTCCGGGTCGGAGACATGTTCGCGCTGCCGTTCGACGATGACTGCTTCGATGCCGCGACCAGTTTCAACGGGATCTGGAAGGGATGCGAGGACGCGCTGCGGGAGGCCCGCCGGGTGGTCCGGCCGGGCGGGCTGGCCGGATTCAGCTTCTGGGGATCTCTCAAGCGGCTTGGCCTGCTGCCGTTCTTCGCCACACTGCTGGAACTGTCGCCGCCCGGCCACGTCGATGCCACCCTCAATCAGGGCGACACCGGGCGGCCCGGGGTAGCCGAGCAGATGCTCACCGACGCCGGCCTGGAGTTCGTGGACCGGGGAACCGCCCAGGTCATCAACGAGTGGCCCGACGTTGACCTGGCAGCCCGGGCGCTCGCCTCGGCCGGGCCGTCCTGGCCGGCCCTGCAGGCGGTTGGCTACGATCGGTTCGCCGAGGCGATCCGGAAGGCCATCCGCCCGCTATACACCGAGGGTCTCGGCGTCCGGATCGTCTCCGAGTTCGGCTGGATCATGGGACGGGTCTCCAGCGCTTGATGCCCGCGGGCCGGCCGGGCCGCGGGAATCGCCCGACGTAATGTGGAAGAGCCAGAGATCAGCGCTCAGCCAGCGGGGAAGGTCGGCGATGCGGGCGATCACCGTGAGCGAGTTCGGCGGGCCTGAGGTCCTCCAGCCCAGCGACGTCCCGATGCCCGAACCCGGCGCGGACGACGTTCTCGTCCGGGTCCTCGCGGCGGGCGTCGGCCCCTGGGATGCATCCCTGCGCTGCGGCGGCTGGGCCTGCCCGCGACCCTATATCCCCGGCGGCGAGTTCGCCGGGGTGGTCGAGGGTGACACCGGGGCCGACGCGGGCTTCGACGAGGCCGCGCCGGTCTACGGGTATCCCGGCCTGACCGGCTGTTACGCACAGTACGTGCGGTGCCCCGTCGAGCAGTTGGCCCCCATCCCGGCCGGCCTGCCGATCACGGACGCGGCCGGCGCGCCCATCGACGCGCTGACCGCGCACCAGGGCCTCACCGACGTGCTCTCCCTGGGCCGCGGTGACCAGATCCTGATCACGGCCGGCGCCGGCGGGCTCGGCCACTTCGCGGTGCAGATCGCCCGGATCCTGGAGGCCAGCGTGGTGGCCACGGCCAGCCCGCAGCATCACGAGTTCGTGCACCACCTGGGGGCGGCCGTGGTCATCGACCACACCCAGCCTGACTGGCCCGACCAGGTCCGGGACGTGACCGACGGCGGGGCCGCGCGGGTCCTCGCGTGCGCCGCCCCGACCCTCGGGGGCGCCGCCCGCGCGGCCCGGGACGGGGCGACGATCGCCACCCCGGTACACGCCGAGTATCCGGACGCGCAGCGGGTCAACTGGCAGCCGTACGACGGCCAGCCGAGCGGCAGCCGCCTGATCCGGATGGCTCCCTGGTTCGACGATGGGCTGATGTCGGTGCACGTCGAAGCCAGGTACTACTACGAGAATGCGGCCCAGGCCCACCGGCGGCTGGAGCACGGGCACACGCGCGGCAAGCTGGTCCTGATCGTGGACGACGACCTGGCCCGGGAGTGGGAAGTCTGACGCTCCGCCGGCGAACTATCCCCGGGGCCCAGCCGGCCTCCCCCTACTTGTCGTAGCGCGTGGGCGGGAAGGGACCCGGCTTCGGGGGCAGTTCCCCCTTGGCCTTCTCCCGCTCGATCTCGGCCCTTTCTTCCTGGTACTGCTCCGACTCGGTGATATCCGTCGGCACGGGGTCGTCGGTGGCTGGTGGCACCTCGTCCGGCTCATAGGGGTCGATCCCGGCGTCCACCCGCTCCTCCTCGGCCAGCTCGGCGAGCTGGTCGTCATTAAGGCGCTCAAGCGGGCCCGGGTGCTGCCGGCGGTCACGGTGGAAGGCCGAAGGCTCGGCTGGCGGCGGGTCGGGCAGCTCGGTCATGGCTCCTCCAGGTGAATGCGGCACAGACCCTTGGTTCTCACGCTACGCCGGGGGCCCGGGCCAGCCGGGAGGGGGTGACCACCCTGGAATCAGCGCAGCGCGGTCATTGTTGTGAAGTTGTTCACTATTACGAGCGGAGAATAGAAGCCTGTGGCCAAAGGCATCGTTGTCCGTGGTGCCCGTGAGCACAACCTGAAGGATGTGTCGCTGGAGCTGCCGCGGGATTCCATGATCGTGTTTACCGGGCTGTCGGGGTCGGGGAAGTCGAGCCTGGCGTTTGACACGATTTTCGCGGAGGGGCAGCGGCGGTATGTGGAGTCGCTGTCGGCGTATGCGCGGCAGTTCCTGGGGCAGATGGATAAGCCGGATGTGGATTTCATCGATGGGCTGTCCCCGGCGGTGTCGATCGACCAGAAGGCGGCGTCGCGTAACCCGCGGTCCACGGTGGGGACGATCACGGAGGTGTATGACTACCTGCGGCTGCTGTATGCCCGGGTGGGGAAGCCGCACTGCCCGCTGTGCGGGCGGCCGATCGCGCGGCAGGCGCCGCAGCAGATCGTGGACCGGGTGCTGGAGCTGGAGGAGGGGGCCCGGTTCCAGGTGCTGGCCCCGGTCATCCGCGGCCGCAAGGGCGAGTACACCGAACTGCTCCGTGAGCTGCAGGCCAAGGGGTACTCGCGGGCCCGGGTGGACGGCACGGTCATCCGGCTGGACAGCGCGGGCGGGGATGGCAGCGGGCTGCCTGCGCTGAAGAAGTATGAGAAGCACACGATCGAGGTGGTGGTGGACCGGCTGGCGGTCAAGCCGGATGCGCGGCGGCGGCTGACTGATTCGGTGGAGACGGCGCTGGGCTTGTCTGGTGGGGTGGTGCTGCTGGACTTCGTGGACTTGGCGGAGGATGACCCGCACCGGGAGCGGATGTACTCCGAGCACCTGGCGTGCTTGTATGACGACCTGTCGTTTGAGGAGCTGGAGCCGCGGTCGTTCTCGTTTAACTCGCCGTGGGGTGCGTGCCCGGATTGCACCGGGCTGGGCACCCGGCTGGAAGTCGACCCTGAGCTCGTTGTCTCCGACCCGGGCAAGACGCTGGCCGGGGGCGCGATCGGGCCGTGGAGCGGCGGGCACGTCAGCGACTACTTCATCCGGCTGATCGAGGCGCTGGGCGCGTCGCTCGGGTTCAGCGTGGACACGCCCTGGTCCCGGCTGCCCGCCGCGGCCCAGGATGCCCTGCTGCACGGGTATGGCGAGCCGGTGCATGTGCACTTCACCACCGCCCGGGGCCGGGAGCGCTCCTACGACGCGATGTTCGAGGGCGCGATCCCGTTCATCGAGCGGCGGCACGCCGAGGCGGAGTCGGATTCCAGCCGGGAGCGGTTCGCCGGGTTCATGCGCGAGGTGCCCTGCCCGACTTGTCACGGGTCCCGGCTCAAGCCGATCGCGCTGGCGGTGACCGTGGACGGCCGGTCCATCGCGGAGATCTGCGCGCTGCCCATCGGCGAGATGGCCAAGCTGCTCCGCGGCCTGGACCTGTCCGACCGGGACATGCAGATCGCCGGCCGGATCCTCAAGGAGGTCAACGCCCGGCTCGGCTTCCTGCTCGACGTGGGCCTGGACTACCTGTCCCTGGACCGGGCCTCGGCGACGCTGGCGGGCGGGGAGGCGCAGCGGATCCGGCTGGCCACCCAGATCGGGTCGGGGCTGGCCGGGGTGCTGTATGTGCTGGATGAGCCGTCGATCGGGTTGCATCAGCGGGATAACCACCGGCTGCTGGAGACGCTGATCCGGCTGCGTGACCTGGGGAACACGCTGATCGTGGTGGAGCACGATGAGGACACCATCCGCGCCGCCGACTGGGTGGTGGACATCGGCCCGGGCGCCGGGGAGCACGGCGGGAACGTGGTGGTGTCCGGGCCGGTGGCCGACCTGATGGCCAGCCAGGAGTCGCTGACCGGGGCGTACCTGACCGGGCGGCTGAGCATCCCGGTGCCGGCCGTCCGGCGTAAGTGGCTGCGGTCGCGGCAGGTGGTGGTCAAGGGCGCGAGTGAGCATAATCTCAAGGACGTGGAGGCGGCGTTCCCGCTGGGCACGTTCATCGCGGTGACGGGGGTGTCGGGGTCGGGGAAGTTGACGCTGGTCAATGACGTCCTCTATAACGCGCTGGCCCGGGAGCTGCACGGGGCGCGGACGGTGCCGGGCCGTCACGTGCGGGTGAGCGGGATGGCCCACCTGGACAAGGTGGTGCACGTGGATCAGGGGCCGATCGGGCGGACCCCGCGGTCCAACCCGGCCACCTACACGGGGGTCTTCGATCACGTCCGGAAGCTGTTCGCGGCGACGGCGGAGGCGAAGATCCGCGGCTACCAGCCGGGCCGGTTCTCCTTCAACGTCAAGGGCGGCCGGTGCGAGGCGTGCTCCGGGGACGGCACCATCAAGATCGAGATGCAGTTCCTGCCGGACGTGTACGTGCCGTGCGAGGTGTGCCACGGCGCCCGGTACAACACCGACACCCTGGGCGTGCACTACAAGGGCAAGACGATCGCGGACGTGCTGGACATGCCGATCGAGGAAGCCGCCGCGTTCTTCGCCGCCATCCCGGCCATCCACCGCCACCTGGCCACCCTGGCCGACGTCGGCCTGGGCTATGTCCGGCTCGGCCAGCCCGCCCCGACCCTGTCCGGCGGCGAAGCGCAGCGGGTCAAGCTGGCCGCCGAACTGCAGCGCCGCTCCACCGGCCGGACCATCTACGTGCTGGACGAGCCCACCACCGGGCTGCACTTCGAAGACATCCGCAAGCTCCTCGCCGTGCTGGGCCGGCTCGTCGACGCCGGGAACACCGTCATCGTCATCGAGCACAACCTCGACGTCATCAAGACCGCCGACCACGTCATCGACCTCGGCCCCGACGGCGGCTCCCGCGGCGGCCACATCATCGCCACCGGCACCCCCGAGCAAATCGCCCAGACCGAAGGCAGCCACACCGGCCAGTACCTCAGGAAACTGCTGGCCGCCCAGCGCGGCGCGGCCAGCTCAGGTACCCGCACCACCCAGGCCGCCGCGTAACCGCCGCCTACTCCCGGGGGGAATACCCCGGGGGGGTTCGTGGTTGACCGCGTTACGGGGCCGGGCAAGGCGGGCCCGGCCGCTTATGCCGGGCTGCTCATTTCTATTGGGCCGCCCCCATGAGCCGTGCTTTCCGCCAATCGGCAGGCCGCTTTTCCCGGCCGTAGATATGCCCGCTGAGAGCGAAAGACACGTCCGCTAACGGCGAACGGTCCCCCGGAAACAAACCGGGCCGCCCTGCGTTAAAGCGTAAACGACAAGCTGATTTCCAGGAAGTGAGCAATGAGCGAAACACTCGCCCTGCCGGTGCTGCCGCTGGACGACACAGTGGTGCTGCCGACCATGGTGGTGCCGCTGGACACCTCCGCCGCGGAAGCGCGCGCCGCGATCAGCGCCGCGCAGATGTCCGCTGCGGTGCCGGGCGCGGCTGACGCCACCCCGCATGTCCTGCTCGTCCCCCGGCTGGAAGGCAAGTACTCGGCGCTGGGCACGCTCGGTGCCGTCGAGCAGACCGGCCGGCTGCCCAGCGGGGAGCCCGCCGCGGTCATCCGCGGCCTGGCCCGGGTGCGAATCGGCGTGGGCACCACCGGCCCCGGCGCGGCCCTGTGGGTCGAGGGGACCGTGGTGGATGAGCCCGCCGCCAGCGCCCGCGCCCATGAGCTGGCCCGTGAGTACCGCGGCCTGGCCGCCACCATCCTGCAGAAGCGGGGCGCGTGGCAGGTCGTCGACATGCTGCAGCGGATCACTGACCCATCCGCGCTGGCCGACAGCGCCGGCTACGCCGGCTACCTGTCCCTGGACCAGCGGCAGCAGCTGCTGGAGACCATCGACCTCGAGCAGCGGCTGGAGCTGCTGACCGGGTGGGCCCGGGACCAGCTGGCCGAGCTGGACGTCGCGGAGACCATCCAGAACGACGTCCGCGAGGGCATGGAGAAGCAGCAGCGTGAGTTCCTGCTCCGCCAGCAGCTGGCCGCGATCCGCAAGGAGCTGGCTGAGCTGGACGGCGAGCCAGGCACCGAGGAAGAGGACTACAAGGCGCGGATCGAAGCCGCCGCCCTGCCGGAGAAGGTGCACGAGGCCGCGATGAAGGAAGCGGCCAAGCTGGAGCGCACCAACGACGCCTCGCCCGAGGGCAGCTGGATCCGCACCTGGCTGGACACGGTGCTGGAGATCCCGTGGAACGAGCGCAGCGACGACGCCTACGACATCACCGGCGCCCGGGCCATCCTGGACGCTGACCATGCCGGACTGGACGACGTCAAGGAACGGATCATCGAGTACCTGGCGGTGCGCAAGCGCCGTGCGGACAAGGGCCTGGCCCTGGTCGGCGGGCGCCGCAGCGGCGCCGTGCTGGCGCTGGCCGGCCCGCCCGGGGTCGGCAAGACCTCGCTGGGTGAGTCAGTGGCCCGCGCGATGGGCCGCAAATTCGCCCGGGTCGCGCTCGGCGGCGTCCGCGATGAGGCGGAGATCCGCGGGCACCGGCGCACCTACGTGGGCGCGCTGCCCGGCCGGATCGTCCGGGCCGTCCGCGAGGCCGGCTCGATGAACCCGGTCATCCTGCTGGACGAGGTGGACAAGCTCGGCGCGGACTACCGCGGCGACCCCACCGCGGCCCTGCTGGAGGTGCTCGACCCGGCGCAGAACCACACGTTCCGCGACCACTACCTCGAGGTCGAGCTGGACCTGTCGGACGTGCTGTTCATCGCGACCGCCAACGTCCTGGAGTCCATCCCGGGCCCGCTGCTGGACCGGATGGAACTGATCCAGCTGGACGGGTACACCGAGGCGGAGAAGGTCATCATCGCCCAGGGCCACCTGCTGCCGCGGCAGCTGGAGCGGGCCGGGCTGGAGGCGGCCGACGTCACCTTCACCGACGACGCGCTGCACCTGCTGGCGGGCGAGTACACCCGGGAGGCCGGGGTCCGGTCCCTGGAGCGGACCATCGCCCGGGTGCTGCGCAAGATCGCCGCGCAGGTGGCCACGGACGAGGTGACCCTGCCGGTCACCGTGACCGCAGCCGACCTGCACGGGTACCTGGGACACCCCCGGCACACCCCGGACTCCGCTGAGCGGACCGCGGTGCCTGGTGTGGCGACCGGCCTGGCCGTCACCGGGACCGGCGGCGACGTCCTGTTCATCGAGGCGTCGCTGGCAGACCCCGAGACCGGCACCACTGGCGTCACGCTCACCGGCCAGCTCGGGGACGTGATGAAGGAGTCGGCCCAGATCGCCCTGTCCTACCTGCGCTCCCACGGCGCCGAGCTGGAGCTGCCGGTCGGCGACCTGAAGGACCGGGGCGTCCATGTGCACGTGCCCGCGGGCGCGGTGCCCAAGGACGGCCCCAGCGCCGGGGTCACCATGACCACCGCGCTGGCGTCCCTGCTCTCCGGGCGGCTGGTCCGCTCCGACGTGGCGATGACCGGTGAAGTCTCGCTGACCGGGCGAGTCCTGCCGATCGGCGGGGTGAAGCAGAAGCTGCTCGCCGCGCACCGGGCCGGCATCACGACGGTGCTGATCCCTAAGCGCAACGAGCCGGACCTGGAGGACGTGCCGGAGAATGTCCGGGAGCAGCTCACGGTGCATGCCGTGAGCGACGTCCGCGAGGTGCTCGACCTGGCCCTCGAGCCGGCTCACGCTCAGGCGGCCTTCGCCGCCTGAGCGCCCGGCGCCATTGAAACCGGCTGTCACCTGTCCCTGAGCGGGACGGGTGACAGCCGGTTTTTCTGGGCCCGGGATCGACCTGCCCAGCGGCCTGGGCCCGGCGCTGCGCAGCACGCCGCCCGGGCCACTCCCGGGCGCTGGCGGCCGCGGCCCCCGGCAGGCTGGCCAGCACCCCCGACACGCTCGCCGCCTGCGCGCGGGTGCTCCGCAGGCCCGCCCACCCCGATGAGGCGCACGCCGGGCGGAACGGCCCCGGTCAGGCCCGGACCTCGCTGAGCAGCCGTCGCGCCGTCCCGCCGGTGATGGCCGCCCTCGCCTCCCCCGGCACGTCGGGATGGGCCAGCCGGTCAAGCAGCCGGGCCGCGGTCAGCCCGGTGTTGGGCGCGTCCGAGCCGAACAGCAGCTTGCCGGCCAGCGCGGCCAGCCGGCCGGGCGGTGCCACGACCGGGTGGTGGATGACCGGGGTGAGGTCGGCGTGCACCCCGGGGTGCCTGGCCACCAGGCGCAGCGCCGCCTCGGCCGCGTGGTGACCGCAGTGGGCGATGATCACCCGAGCCTCCGGATGGCGCCGGGCCACCTCTTCGACCGGCCGCAACTCGGCCTCCTCCGTGTGCCCGTCCGCAGCGTGCCCGGCGTGCAGCACCACCGGCAGCGCCACCGCCGCGGCGTACTCCCAGACCGGGTCCAGCCGCGGGTCGTCCGGCTGGTAGTCACCCACCGAGCAGTGCAGCTTGAGCACCCGCAGGCCGAGATCCTCGACCGCGTGGCGGAGCACGGCCACCGGGTCGTCGTCGCCGGGGTGCACCGTGCAGCCGCCGGTCAGCCGGACCGTCCCGCCGCGCTGCCCGGCGACCAGGGCCGCCATGGAGGCGTTCAGGTCCGCCGCGGAGCCGGGCCGCCGGGCGTACGGGAGGGTCCAGGCATCGGTCACCCCGTCCGCGGCCAGCCGCTCGCAGGCCTCGCCGGGGTCCGCCGGGTAGGCGAAGCCAGCACTGGGAAAACCGCGCGCGTCGAAGAACCCGCGGATCGCCGCCTGCAGCCGGGGCGGCAGCAGGTGAACATGCGCATCAACCACATCACCAGGCACCCGTCTGGTTTACCCGCTCGGCATGGCCGGACGGAACCACCCGCGGCAGCGCCGCCGCTGATTGAGAAGCGCAGACGGGCGCTGAGCGCACGAGGTTGTGCGCTCAGCGCCCGTCGATAGGCCCGGCCCGGAGAGCCGGGCCAAACGGCCGGTGCTACCTAGCGGTACCGTCCCGGGCCCGGCGCGGCCGGGCCCGGCGCGAAGGAATTCAGCTTTCCGGAACGGCCGGGATGATGACGACCGGGCACTCCGCGTGGTGCACGGCCTGGCTGCTCACCGAGCCCATCAGCAGCCGCGAGAAGCCGCCGCTGCCCCGCGAGCCGACGACCAGCATGTCGGCGCCCCTCGACGCGTTGATCAGTTCCTCAGCGGGGACGCCGCTCACCGCGCGGACGGTCACCGAGGGCGGTCGCTGGCCGCCGAGCTGGTTGGCGGCCTTGTCCGTTTCCTCCTGGGCCGCGGCCCGGGCACGTTCTTCGTCGGCCTGGTCCGCCGGGAACTTCAGCCCGGCCTTGGTCCACCCGCTCGTCGCGACTGGGTGTACGGCAATGACGGTGAGCGGTACCTGCCGTAGCGCCGCCTCCTTCATCGCCCATTCCAGTGACCGCTCGGAATGCTGCGATCCGTCTACTCCCACCACAATTCCAGGCATAGCTGCCTCCTTTGCCAGCGCATGTCCGGGTTTCGGCACGCACCGTCCGCCCGGTTTTACAGCACCGATGCTAGGCCGCCAGGGCAGCGCCGGTAAGAGGCACGGGGCTAGCTGTCCCGGGACCTCCGGATCCGGCGGGCAGGCCGATGGTCCCGGACCCGCTCCGGGCCGCCCGCCGCTACCGGGCGGCGGCGGTCGCCAGCCGCCTGGACGCGGCGTCCCGGAGCGCGGCCACTTGCCGCTGGGTGACCACGACCACCGGGCAGGGCGCAGTCCGCAGGCAGGCCCGGGCCACCGGCCCGACTTGATCGGGAACCGGGGCTGAACGATCCCGGGGCGGCGCCGAGGCACCGCCCAGAACCAGGAGCTCGGCGCCGGCCGCACTGCGGAGCAGCACCGGGACCGGCCGTCCCTCCATGACCTCCAGCACTGCCCCGTCGAGAGACCGCCCGTCCGCGCCCAGCGCCTCACGTACCACGCCGGTCAGCCCATCTTCCGCGGCGCGCCGGTCGGCCTCACGATCGAGGCGGGGCGGGCCGGGCGCGTAGGGGGCGCGCTCCCGGTCTGGCGGCTGCCATGCGTGCACCGCGTGCAGTACCGCGCCGCGCAGCGCCGCTTCGCGCGCGGCCCAGGTCATCGCGGCCACTGAAGCTCCGGTCCGGTCAACCCCGACCACGATCCGCCGCAGCGGGTCAGGCACGGCTTCGCCACTCATACTGGCTCCTCCTCATGCACTCCCGCCGCCTGCTCCCGGGTCCAGCCTCACCCCGTAGCCTGCTCCCGGGTCCAGCCTCACCCCGTAGCCGCCCGACACGCCAGATGACGAAGGTCCCCTTAACGCGAAGTTGAGCAATTTTCTGGTAAAATTTTCGTTTCCTGTTCACCAAGCGCACGGGCGGACGGCGGCCGCACGCCGCCAGCCGTGGCGGTCCCCTTCCAGGGGCGAATGGCCCGGGGACGAGGGACCTCAGACCACTGCGGGCCGGACCGGCCGGGCAGAGCATGAGGGGCAGCAGGGATCACTGAGTTGGCATTATCGCGGCACCGGAGGTGAACCGACCATGACTGCCAGGCCGGAGGCCGGTAACGGCGTCCCATCAGCGCGTGGCGGCCAGCCGGAGCCATCGATGAAAGACCCGGGCGACCTGAGCGCCCGGGTGAGCCAGCGGCGCAGGGAGCTGAAGCTCACCCAGCAGGAAGTTGCGGCGCGAGCCGGGATGAGCGTCCCGTACCTGGCCTATCTCGAAAACCATCCGGCTAGGCCGACGGCGGCGGCCCTGCGCCGGCTGGCCGCTGCGCTGCGGACCACACCAGAGACCCTGCTCGGGACGGGCACCAACCGGCCGCCGGGAGGCAGCCCGGATGCCGCCGGCGTCCCGGGTGGCCGGGCGGGAGAGGCCGGGCGGCCGCTGCTGCAGACCCTGAGCCCGGATGACTGCTACGAGCTGATCTCCCCCGGGGGCGTCGGGCGCGTGGTGTTCGAGACCGCTGACGGCCCGACGGTACTCCCGGTCAACTTCGCGATGTGGGGCCAGACAGTGGTGCTGCGCACCGCCGCGGACACCGACCTGGCCGCGCGGCTGGACTGCCAGGTCGGGTTCGAGGTTGACCGGCTGGACGAGGCGCTGAGCCAGGGCTGGAGCGTGCTCGTCACCGGCCATGCCGCGGAGGTCAGGAAGGAAGAGCAGGTCCGCCGCCTGGAGGCCCGGCTCAACCTGCAGCCCTGGGCGGGCGGGGCCCGCGACGTCTACGTGCAGATCACCCCGCACCGGATCAGCGGGCGGCGGATCCTCCGCTGACCCGGCTCTCCGGAACTGACCTGGCTCTCCGGAACTAATCCGGCTCTCCGGAACTGACCTGGCTCTCCGGAACTGACCTGGCTCTCCGGAACTGACCTGGCTCTCCGCGGAGCTGACCTGGCTCTCCGCGCGGTCCGCTTCGCAGGGACCGGGCGGCGGCGACCCCGCCTAGGTTCTCCCGCAGTGACCCCAGGGCCCGACCGGGAACGCGGGATGCTAGATCATGGCGGGTCCATACCCGGCCAGGCTACGGGCCTTCCTCGCCGCTGGGCAGGACTAAAGGCCCTGCCGCGCCCTGCGCACCCCGCCGATCCTGGGAGCCAATGCGGGCTCGTGGTTGACGGGGACCGGTAAGGAGGACGCAATGGCCGGGCAGCGCCTGACGTCACAGCTGGCCAGGAACATGGTCGAGGCCGCGATCGCGGCGCCGTCGATCCACAACACCCAGCCGTGGCGCTTCACCGCCCGGCCCGGCCGTCAGGTCATCGAGCTGCATGCGGACCCGGCCCGGATGCTGCGCCACACCGACCCACGGGGACGGGCGGTGCACATCTCCTGTGGCGCCGCATTGTTCAACCTGCGGCTGGCGGCCAGCTGCGCGGCGGCCGAGCCGGTGACCCGGCTGCTACCCGAGCCCGGGGACCCCCAGTTGCTGGCCACGGTCCGGCTCACCCGGCCGCACCGGCCCTGCCCCCGGGACCTGGAACTGTACGCCGCGATCTGGCAGCGGCACACCAGCCGGGCGCCCTTCACCGGGCCGCGGGTGCCGGCCAGGATGCTGGCGGCGTTCTGCGAGGCCGCCGCACTGGAAGGCGCCGCGCTGTTCCCGCTGGACCAGGCGGCCGCGAGCCGGATGATCGAGGTGGCCGCCACCGAGCAGCAGCGGCTGTGCAACGACCCGTGCTCGCTGGCCGAGCTGGCCACCTGGACCGGCGGCGGGCGCCGCCGGGACGGCATCCCGCAGCAGGCCCTGTGGCCGGTGGCCCGCGGCACCCCGGCCGGCCCGGCGCCCGGGCTGCTGCTGCTGCACCCGGCGCAGTTCGCCGGGGCCCCGCAACTGGTCGCGCTGGCCACCCGCGGCAACAACCGGGCCGACTGGCTCCGGGCCGGTCAGGCACTGCAGCGGGTCCTGCTGCTGGCCACCCACCACGGCATCGTCACCTGCCCGCTGACCCAGCCCCCCGACGCCAGGGAGCCGGCGCACGGACGCGAGGCCAGCCTGCACGGGCACATCCAGCTGGTCATCCGGCTCGGGTACGGGCCGCCGGGGCCGGCCACCCCGCGCCGGCCGGTCCGCGACGTGCTGGCGATCGAGCGCCAGGCGCCGGGCGCGGGGCGCGCCGCCGAGCCGGGCGCGGGGCCCGGTCAGCTGCTGGGCGTGGGCGGGGCATGAGCGGCGCCGGCCGCATCGTGGTCATCGGCCTGGGCAATGAGTTCCGCCGTGACGATGGGGCCGGGCCCGCGGTCGTCGAACTGCTCCGGGCCTACCCGCTGCGGGACGTGGAGCTGCTGGTCAGCGAGGGGGAACCGGGGGGCCTGCTGACCGACTGGACCGGCGCGTCGCTGGCCGTCGTGGTCGACGCGGTGCTCGCGTCCCCGGCGGTCCCGGGCCGGCGGCACCGGGTGGAGGCCGGCCTGGACGGGACGGATGACCCGGCGGCCGGGCTGGCCTGGGGGCCGGCGGCCAGCTCACACGGGCTGGGACTAGGCGAGGCGGTCAGCCTGGGGAAGGTGCTGGGCCGGCTACCCGCCCGGCTGATCCTGCACGGCGTGGAAGCCGCCCACCTGGACCTGGGCGAAGGCCTCAGCCCGGCGGTGGCGGCGTCCCTGGGCCCGCTGGCCGAGGCCGTGCTGCGGGACATCCCGGCCAGCCACGGGGGGCGGTGCGGGAGCCCGCAGGCCGCCTCGTAGCGTGGCGGGCGTGACCCTTCCCGCGCCTGTGGCCGGCGACGCAGCCGGGCCGCCGCCGTTGCCGTTGCCGGCCGTCCCCGCCTCGGCCGGAGCGATGATCTTCGACCCGGCGGGCCGGCTGCTGATCCTGAAGCCCACCTATAAGTCCGGCTGGACCATACCCGGCGGGGTCATGGAGGCCGACGGGGAGACACCGTGGGCCGCCTGCCGGCGCGAAGTACGCGAGGAGTGCGGCCTGGACGTGGGCGGCGGCCGGCTGGCCTGCGTGGACTTCCGGCCGCCCCGCCCCGGCAGGCCGGGCGGCCTGCGGTTCCTGTTCGACTGCGGCGCCCTCAGCGACGAGGCGCTCGCTGCCATCGTGCTGCAGCCCGAGGAGATCTCCGCCTACCAGCTGGTGCCGGTGCGCACCGCGCTCGGCCTGCTGCGCAAGCCGGTCCGGCGGCGGGTCAGGGCGGGGTGGCGCGGGACGGGTACCCGCTACCTGGAAAATGGCCGTCCGGTACCGGGTGTGGGGGCCTGACCAGGCCCGGGTACCGGGTGTGGGGGCCTGACCAGGCCCGGGTACCGGGTGTCGGGACCTGACCAGGCCCGGGCCGTTTGGCCCCTCAGCCGGGGACGGAATGTCCCTGTCGCGACCCGCCTTGAGGTGCGACCCTGGGAGCATGTTCCGGAGACACGCTCAGCAAGGCTCAGACGGCGACGCCGCCAGGCGAGCTGCGGCCGCGGGCCACCCGGCCGGCAGCGCCCGGCTGGACCCGGCACCGGCTGAGTCCACCGGCGACCGGTCCTGCTGCTGCCCGGCGAAGCCCCAGGTCAAGGTGATCATGCCGCCGACCGCGGACCGGCCGCACACCGTGGACCTGTGGCTCTGCGGGCACCACTACCGGCAGTCCCGCGCCGCCCTGGAAGCGGCCGGTGCCACCGTGGTGGACCTGACCCGTATGTCGGCCGCCGTCTGACGGCAATCCGCCGCACCTTCCTGCGTGGTGCGCAGCCCAGGATCTAGCCTGCGTGGTGCGCAACCTCAGGATCAGGCCCGCCCGCGGGCCCGGCGCCGTGGCGGCGGCAGCGGCCCTGGGAGTGACGTTAAGCATCGGTGTCTCGGCCCCGGCGGCCCCGGCGGCCGGCCGTAGCGGCTGGCCGCGGGCGTACCGGCCGAGGCGCACCACGATATGGCTGGTAGGCCAGGTATCTCACCCGTCCGCCAGCCATATCAGTGGACACACTGATCGCCCGGGTATCGCTGATCACTCACCGGGGACGGAGACCACTGGGCCGTGCGCGTGGGCCAGCACCGAGTGGGTGACCGAGCCAACCCCGGGGACGTGCGGCTCGCCGGGCGCGTGCCGGCCCAGCACGACCAGGTCGGCGCGGGCCGAGGCCCCGGCCAGCACTCGGCCCGGATGGGCGTGCACGACCTCGTACCGGGCCTCGACGTCCGGGTACTTCTCTTGCCACGGCGCCAGCAGGGCCTCCATCCGGGCCTCTTCCTCGGCCTGGCTTTCCCCGCTGCCCCCGAAGGCCGGGGACCAGGCGTGCAGGGCGACCAGGCGGGCCTTGCGCAGCGCGGCCTCCTCGAAGGCGAACCCAAGCGCGGCCGCGGACTGCGCCGGGTCGCGGACCCCGGCCACCACCTCGCGGTGCGCCGCCATCGTCTCCTCGCGGGCCACGACAACCGGGCAGGTGGCATGGGTCGCGACGTACCGGCTGACCGACCCGAGGATCATCGCGCTGAAGCCGCCCGCCCCGCGGGAGCCGACGACCAGCATGGACGCGTACTGGGCGCAGTCGGTCAGGGCAGTGGCCGGGGATCCGGCCAGCAGCTGAGTCTCGATGGCCAGGCCCGGCTCGCACTCCGCCGCCCGGATCGCAGCTGCGGCTAGTGCCCGGGTCATGGCCTGCTGTATGACGCTCGCGACGGTCTGCCGGGTGGCCGGGTTCGGGCTCATCCGCGGCGGCAGGGTCGGGACCGCCACGATGCGCAGCGACCTCCCGTGCGTGGTGGCTTCCCGCGCTGCCCACTCCACGGCCCGCATCGACTCCGGTGAGCCATCCGTCCCGGCGATCACTGGCTTGCTCAACATCTCATAGCCTCCGACCTGGGGCTTGTTAATCTCTTCACCCACTGTGACACCGCTTGGGCGGCCGGTGCCATCGTCGTTCGGCTCTGGCCGGCCGGGCCGATAGTCCCCGGCCGGCGCTGGGCCAATGGTCCCGGCCGCCGGGGCCGGATGGTCCCGGCGGCCGGGGGCGAAAGGCTCTCCCGGCCCGCCCGCGAGGAGAGCACAGTAGTGACCGTGACACCCGCCGTGCGGGGCCGGGGCGGTGGCAGGCCTGTCGGGGAACGGGTTGGGAATCAGGCGGTCTCGTGGGACCGCAAGACCCACCGTCGCCAGGACGGTGACCCTCCCCGGCGCCACACAGGCCCCTGCGGCGGGTGCCGCCGAAAGGCGTTACGCCGGGAAGAGGCGATGACGCCGGATAGAGGCACCGGAGTTCCGGTGCCTCTTTTCATGCCTTCAGGCAGGGAGGGTGATCCGGGAGAACCACACGATGGTGTGTGGCCGAGCTCACCCTGATCGGCACGGTTTCGTGTCACCGTTCCACGGTTTCGTGTCACCGTTCCTGTGCGGCGGCGGCGCCGGCTTCAGCGTCTGGGCCCGCTGACACGTCGGCGGCTGGGCGGGGCCCCGGCACCCGGGGTGGTCCCGGGCGCGGGGGGCGCCCCGCTTGACCGCCGGAAGTCCCTCACTGCGGGCACTTCGGCCCTGCCGCGACCGGGGTGGTCAGGTGTCTGCTGGACACAGGTGCTTGGCCTGCCTGAGGAGTAAGCCATGAAAAAAACGATCCTGCTGGCCGTGGATGCCGCCCGGCATGTCCAGGCCGCAGTGGAAATGACCCGCGAGCTGAGCCGGGACAGCGGCGACAAGGTCGTCGTGGTGCACGTGCACGAGATCGCGGTCGGCCGGTTCGGCCGGATCCGGGTGGACTGCGCCGAGGGCGAGGGCGAGAAGCTGGTCGCCAGCATCACCGACGACCTGCGCGCCGCGGGGATCGATGCGCAGAGCGACGTCCGGGACGCTGACTTCGGCCATCTGAGCCGGAAGATCCTGGCCATCGCCGACGAATACGATGCGCGGATCATCGTGCTCGGCTCGCGCGCCCGCACCGACGTGCCGCACCTGCCGCTGGGCAGCGTGTCGCACCGGCTGCTGCACGCTGCGCACCGCCCGGTGCTGCTCGTGCCGCGCCCGCCGGCCACGGCGAAGGAGACGGTGCCACAGACGGCTGCCGCCACCGCCGGAGCAACCGGATGAGCGGCAACGGGACACCGCCGGCCGGGGGCCCGGCGGCCACGAACGGGCGGCCGCGTGACATCACGCCGCTGCCCGACCTGCTGCACGGCTCGGCCCGGGCCGGCCCGGTGCGCACCCGGCGGCCGGTCTACCTCGACCTGCTGCCCCCGTGCAACGCGGGCTGCCCGGCCGGGGAGAACATTCAGGCCTGGCTGGCCGAGATCCAGGCGGGCCGGCCGGAGCATGCCTGGCGCCAGCTGGTCGTGGACAACCCGCTGCCCGCCATCCACGGCCGGGTCTGCTACCACCCGTGCGAGGCCGTGTGCAACCGGGCCGAGCTGGACAGCCCGGTGTCCATCCACGCGGTGGAGCGGTTCCTCGGTGACCTGGCACTGGAGCAGGGCTGGGCGTTCGATCCCCCGCCGGCCGCCAGCGGCAAGCGGGTGCTGGTCATCGGGGCCGGGCCCAGCGGGCTCTCCGCCGCCTACCACCTGGCCCGGCTCGGCCACCAGGTGGAGATCAGGGACGCCAGCCCGGAGCCCGGCGGGATGATGCGCTACGGCATCCCGGCCTACCGGCTGCCCCGGGACGTGCTGGCCGCCGAGATCGGCCGGATCGAGGCGCTCGGCGTGACGATCCGCTGCGGGCACCTGGTCACCGACCTGGCCGCGGAACGCCAGGACGGCCACTTCGACGCGGTGTTCGTCGCGGTCGGCGCGCACCTGTCCAAGCACGTGGACATCCCGGCCCGGGACAGCAGCCGGATCGTGGACGCGGTGTCCTTCCTGCGTGACGTGGCCTCCGGGGCCCGCCCGGCGCTCGGCCGGCGGGTCGCCGTGTACGGCGGCGGGAACACCGCCATGGACGCGGCCCGGACCGCGCGGCGGCTCGGCGCGGACGACGCGCTCATCGTCTACCGGCGCACTCGGGCCCAGATGCCCGCGCACGAGGACGAGGCCAGCGACGCGGAGCGGGAGGGCGTGCGGATCAACTGGCTGCACACCATCACCGCGTTCGACGGGCCGGAGATGACCGTCGAGGTCATGGAGCTCGACGAGACCGGGTTCCCCCAGCCGACCGGGAGATTCGAGACGCTGGCCGCCGACACCCTGATCCTGGCCGTCGGCCAGGATGCGGACACCGGCTTCCTGCGCCCGGTGCCCGGTGTGGAGTTCAAGCGGGACGGCACGGTGATCGTGTCCGCGTCGATGATGACCGGCTCCCCCGGTTTGTTCGCCGGGGGTGACATGGTCCCCGCCGAGCGGACCGTCACGGTCGGCACGGGGCACGGCAAGAAGGCCGCCCGCTTCATCGACGCCTACCTGCGGGGCGAGCCATCCATCCAGCCGCCCAAGCATGAGGTGGCCGAGTACGACCTGCTGCACCCTTGGTACTTCAATGCCGCGGGGCAGCGCAGCCAGCCGGAACGTGAGCCGGGCGGCCGGGTCGGCGACTTCTCCGAGGTGGTCGGCGGGCTGACCGGCCAGCAGGCCGGCTACGAGGCGAGCCGCTGCCTGTCCTGCGGCAACTGCATCGAGTGTGACGGGTGCCTGGGCGCCTGCCCGGAGGACGCCATCATCAAGCTCGGCCCGAGCCGCCCCGCCGGCCACCCCGACGGGACCCCGTTCGGCTACCGCTTCGACTACGACCGGTGCACCGGCTGCGCAACCTGCCACGACCAGTGCCCGGTGCACGCCATCGAAATGATTCCGGAGAACAGCTGATGCGCGCCACCATCGACGGCAACGAGGCGGCAGTCTCGGTTGCCTACCGGCTCAACGAGGTCTGCTGCATCTACCCGATCACGCCGTCCTCGCCCATGGCCGAGCTGGCTGACGAGTGGTCCAGCAAGGGCCGCCCCAACCTGTGGGGCAGCGTGCCCGCCGTGATGGAGATGCAGAGCGAGGGCGGCGCGGCCGGGGCGCTGCACGGCGCGCTGCAGAGCGGGGCGCTGGCCACCACGTTCACCGCCTCGCAGGGCCTGCTGCTGATGATCCCCAACATGTACAAGATCGCCGGCGAGCTGACCCCGGCGGTGCTGCACGTGGCGGCCCGGTCGCTGGCCGCGCAGGGGCTGTCCATCTTCGGTGATCACGCCGACGTGATGGCGGTCCGGCAGACCGGATTCGCGCTGCTCGCCTCCTCGTGCGTGCAGGAGGCACACGACCTCGCGCTCGTCGCGCAGGCCGCCTCGCTGCACACCCGGGTGCCGTTCGTGCATTTCTTCGACGGGTTCCGCACCTCCCACGAGCTGAACACCATCGACCTGCTGACCGACGAGGACCTGCGTGCGCTGATCCCGGAGGACCTCATCCGGGCGCACCGGGGCCGGGCACTGTCCCCGGACCGGCCATTCATCCGCGGCACGGCGCAGAACCCGGACACGTACTTCCAGTCCCGGGAGACCGTCAACCCGTTCTACGCCGAGGTGCCCGGCGCGGTCACCGCGGCGATGGACGCGCTGGCCGCGCGGACCGGCCGCCAGTACCACCTGGCCGACTACGCCGGCCACCCAGAGGCCGACCGGGTGATCGTGATCATGGGGTCGGGCGCGCAGACCGCGGCCGAGACCGCCGCCTACCTGGCGGAACGGGGCGAACGGGTCGGCGTGGTCACGGTCCGGCTGTACCGGCCGTTCCCGGCGGACGCGGTGCTGGCCGCGCTGCCGGCCACGGCCCGGCGGGTGGCCGTGCTGGACCGCACCAAGGAACCGGGATCGCTGGGCGAGCCGCTGTTCCTCGACCTGCTCAGCGCACTGGCCGAGGCGCACGCCGCGGGGACGCGGGAGGCCATGCCGGTGGTCACCGGCGGCCGGTACGGGCTGTCCTCCAAGGAGTTCACCCCGGGCATGGTCGCGGGCGTCTACGCCGACCTGGCCGCGGACCACCCCAAGCCGCGGTTCACCATCGGCATCACCGACGACGTCAGCGGCATCAGCCTGGACTATGGCGAGCTGGACATCGAGCCGGCCGACACGGTCCGCGCGCTGTTCTTCGGCCTGGGCTCGGACGGGACAGTCGGCGCGAACAAGAACACGATCAAGATCCTCGGTGGTGACGCGGGGCTGAACGCCCAGGGGTATTTCGTCTACGACTCGAAAAAGTCAGGCTCGCAGACCGTGTCGCACCTCCGCTTCGGGCCCTCCCCCATCCGCGCTCCCTACCTTGTTCCCAACGCCCCGTTCGTCGGCTGCCACCAGGCCGAGTTGCTGGAACGCACGGACGTGCTGGGCCGGGCCGCGCAGGGCGCGACCCTGCTGCTGAACACGCCGCACCCGCCGGAGGAGGCGTGGGCCGCCCTGCCCCGGCCGGTCCAGGAACAGATCCTGGACAAGGAGATCTCCTTCTACGTCATCGACGCCGACACGGTGGCCCGGGAGGCGGGGCTGCCCGGCCGGACCAACACCGTGCTGCAAACCTGCTTCTTCGCCATCTCCGGGGTGCTGCCCCGGGAGCAGGCCATCGCGGCCATCAAGACGTCGATCACCAAGACCTACAGCCGCCGCGGCGCGGAGGTCGTGGCGCGCAATAACGCCGCGGTGGACGGGACGCTGGTCGCGCTGCACCAGGTCACTATCCCGGCCACGGCGACGGCCAGCCGCGGCCTGCCCGCCCTGGTGCCGGCGGACGCGCCCGAGTTCGTCCGCCGGGTCACCGCCGAGATGATGGCCGGGCGCGGCGACGACCTGCCGGTCAGCGCGCTGCCAGTGGACGGCAGCTACCCGAGCGGCACCACCCAGTACGAGAAGCGCAACGTCTCCGAGCTGGTCGCCGAGTGGGACCCGGACCTCTGCATCCAGTGCGGCAACTGCAGCTTCGTCTGCCCACACAGCGTGATCCGGTCCAAGTTCTACGACCAGGCCGAGCTGGCGGGGGCCCCGGACGGGTTCGCGTCCATGCCGCTGGACGCCCGCGGCCTGCCCGACACCCGGTACTCCCTCCAGGTGTACCTGGAGGATTGCACCGGGTGTGCGTTGTGCGTGGAAGCCTGCCCGGTCAGCTCGCCCAGCGAGCCGGGGAAGCGGGCCATTAACCTGGCGGACCGGGAGCCGCTCGTGGACAGCGGCCGGGAGAACATCGCGTTCTTCGAGAAGCTGCCCGCCGCCGACCGGTCCCGGGTCGATTTCGGCACGGTGCGCGGCACCCAGTTCCTGCAGCCGCTGTTCGAATTCTCCGGGGCCTGCGCGGGCTGCGGCGAGACGCCCTACCTCAAGCTGCTGTCCCAGCTGTTCGGGGACCGGCTGATGATCGCCAATGCGACCGGCTGCTCGTCGATCTACGGCGGCAACCTGCCCACCACCCCGTGGACGACGGACGCGGCCGGCCGCGGCCCGGCCTGGTCCAACTCGCTGTTCGAGGACAACGCCGAGTTCGGCCTGGGCTACCGGCTCACCGCCGACCTGCACCTGCGGCTGGCCCGTACCCGGCTGGAACAGCTGGGCGAGCGGATCGGGCCGGACCTGGTGGCGGACCTCCTGGCCGCGCGGCAGCGCCGCGAGTCGGAGTTCACCGCGCAGCGGGACCGGATCGCCAAGCTGCAGGAGCGGCTGACCGACCTGGAGGCCGCGGCGCCGGGCGACCCGGCCATCGCGGACCTGCGCAGCGTGCTGGACCACCTGGTCCGGCGCAGCGTCTGGCTGGTCGGCGGGGACGGCTGGGCTTATGACATCGGCTCCGGCGGCCTGGACCACGTGCTGGCCAGCGGCCGGGACGTGAACGTGCTGGTGCTGGACACCGAGGTGTACTCCAACACCGGCGGCCAGTCGTCCAAGGCCACCCCGCTGGGCGCGGTGGCCAAGTTCGCCGCGGCGGGCAAGACGGTGCCCAAGAAGGACCTGGCCATGCAGGCCATCGCGTACGGCAACGTGTACGTGGCCCGGGTGGCCATGGGCGCCGACCCGCAGCAGACGCTGCGCGCGATGCGCGAGGCGGAGGCCTACGAGGGGCCGTCGCTGATCATCGCCTACAGCCACTGCATCGCGCACGGCATCGAGATGCGGGACGGGATGGGCCAGCAGTACCGCGCGGTGGCCAGCGGCTACTGGCCGCTGATCCGGTACGACCCGGAGATCCGCGCGGACGGCCGCAACCCGTTCCTGCTGGACTCGCCGCGGCCGCGGATCTCGCTCTCCGAGTACACCAGCCGGGAGCTGCGGTACCGGATCCTGCGCAACACCGACCCGGCCGAGGCGGAGCGGCTGCACCGGCTGGCCGAGCACGAGGTGGCCCAGCGCTGGGCCACTTATGAGGAGATGGCCACCCGCGGCCCGTCCCGGTTCCCGGCCAACGCGAGCAAGGACCAGCCGGGCCCGGGCGGCGAGGATCCGGGCAGGCAAGATCCCGGCGGGCAGGTGCCCGGCGGGCGGGACGCCGGCGGGCGGCTGGCGAGCACACCGGGAGGCAGCTGATGGACCTGTCGACTCAGTACCTGGGCCTGAAGCTGCGCAACCCGCTGGTCGCTTCGGCGTCCCCGCTGGCGGGCACCCCGGACGGGGTGCGTGCCCTGGCCGACGCCGGCGTGGCCGCGGTGGTGCTGCCCTCGCTGTTCGAGGAGCAATTGCGCCAGGAGGCCGGGCAGGACGCGGCCCTGGCCGACGCCGGGGCGGACAGCTTCCCGGAGTCGCTGTCCTACTTCCCGGCCGCCGCAGAGTCCGAGCCCGGCCCGCGGCGCTACCTCAGCCTGGTCAAGCGGGCGGTCGCCGCCGTTGACGTCCCGGTCATCGCCAGCCTCAACGGCGTCACCACAGGGGGCTGGACCGACTACGCGAGCGCGCTGGAGGACGCGGGCGCGGCAGCGATCGAGCTCAACGTCTACCACCTGCCGGGTGACCCGTTGGTGCCCGGCCGGGACGTGGAGCTGCAGCAGGTCGAGATCCTCACCACGGTCAAGGCCGTCGTACACATCCCGGTCGCGGTCAAGCTCAGTCCGTATTTCAGCTCGCCGGGGGAGATGGCCCTGCGGCTGGACCGGGTGGGCGCGGACGGGCTGGTGCTGTTCAACCGCTGGCTGCAGCCGGACATCGACCCGGAGACGCTCAGCGCGACCCGCGGCTTCGGGCTGTCCGCCCGGGACGAGGGCAGGCTGCCGCGAGCCTGGATCGCCCGGCTGGCCGGGCACGTGCGCGCGTCGCTGGCGGGTAGCACCGGTGTCACCGACGCCACCGACGTGCTCGGGTACCTGCTGGCCGGCGCGGACGTGGTGATGACCACTTCCGCGCTGCTGCGGAACGGCCCCGGTTACGCCGGGACGCTGCTCGACGGGCTCGACTCGTGGCTGCGCCGCAAGGGCTTCGCGGACGTGGCCGCGGTGCGCGGGAAGCTCGCGGCCCACGCCACGCCCGGCTCCGAGCGGGCCGGTTACGTCAGCACGCTGCGCACCGCCAACAGGGGGACCGGGCCCTGGGCAGGATAGGCGGCGGGGGCCCCTGAGCGGGTCAGGGCGGCGGGGGAACCTGAGCGGGTCAGGACGACGGGCCCTGAGCGGGTCAGGACGGCGGCCCCTGAGCGGGACAGGGCAGGAGGACCTGGGGCGCGGGATCACACCCCGGCGTGCTGGGAGTGGTCAGCGCAGATAGCCAGCGGGCACGGCGCACGGTTCATGCACACCGGCACTACCTCGCCGCCGAGCACGTTGCCGGATTCCGAGCGCGCCCGGGCGCCAATGACCAGCAGGGCGGCGCCGTCGGCCAGCTCCACCAGGGTGGTGGCCGGGTCGCCGTGCTCGACCTTCTGCCGGACCGGCACCTCGGGGCCGTCCGGGTACTCCAGGGTCAGGATGTTCGACAGCTTGGTCAGGGCGGACGCGTAGGCGTCCGGGTCGGGGCAGCCCGGGATGACCAGCACGACCTCCAGCAGAGACCCGCCGCGCCGCGCTTCGGCAACGGCCCGGTGCAAGGCCGCGATCGAATTCGGCGAGCCATCCACCCCGACGATCACCCGGCGCGGGTGCCCGGTTGCGTTCATCGTGCACCTCCCGTTGCTGGTCCGCCCCGCCCTTTCCCCAGCTTCGCGCTGGGGTGGCAGCCGGGCAGGAGCCACAGGCCCCACGGAATGGGGACGTTCGGCCTTCTCAGCCGAGCAGCGCGCGGCGGTGCTGCCAGGCCAGCCGGAGCAGCGCGGCCCCGGCCGCCTGCACCGGCGCGGCACCGTCGGTGCAGCCGGCCGATGGTCGCGGCCGTGAACGGGATCGCGGCCGACCCGTGCTCGGTGACCAGCCGACCTTCGGCGTTCTGCGGGACCAGCCCCCGGAACAGGGAGTCGAACACCGCGGCATCGAATACCGCGACGGTGAGGATGTCGGTGGCCAGCGTCAGCGGGTCCACGCCCAGGCCCACGTAGCTGACCCGGACCCGGCCGCAGTCACGGGCCGCGGTCAGCTCGCGGTAGAACGGCCACTGCTCATAGTCGAGCACTCCGTCCCGGGTCGGGTACTCCTCGGACCCGCCCAGCAGTTCCTCGCTGAACTCCCGCGCCATGCACCGCCACAGGCTCAGGTCACTGCGTAGCGCCGCGGCGGCGTCGGTGACCGGCTGGAAGATGCCCGCGGGCATGACCTGGTAGAGCCCGCCCGCATGGTTCACCCGGGCCGGGTCCCGCCAGTGCAGCAGGAAGGACGCCGCGCCACCCGGGGCCCGGCGCAGCGTGAGCGTGGTCACCGCGGTGATCGCCGACCGACGGCGCAGGTCGCAGGGGTCACCGACCGCGGCCCGCAACGGCAGTCCGGCCAGGCGGACGCCACCCGGGTCCGCCAGCCAGGCCGCGGCCAGCTCATGGGCCACGGCGTGGCCCAGGTTCACCGCGTCGAAGTACCGGGCGCTGGTGAAGCACATCCCGGGTTCCGGTGCGCCGGGCTCCGGGGCAGCCGATCCGGAGGCGGCGGGTCCCCGGGCAGCGGGTCCCCGGGCAGCGGGTCCCCGGGCAGCGGGTACCGGGGCAGCGGGTACCGGGGCAGCGGGTACCGGGGCAGCGGGTACCGGGGCAGCGGGTACCGGGGCAGCGGGTACCGGGGCAGCGGGTACCGGGGCAGCGGGTACCGGGGCAGCGGGTACCGGGGAAGCGGCGGACAGCAGCCGGTAGCAGGCCCGGTTCTCGAACAGGCCCGGCCGGTCCAGGGCCTCGATCGCGGCGGCGTACCCCGGGTAGGGCTGCCCGGAGGCTTGCCGGGGAAGCACATGGGCCGCGGCCGGGAGGGTCCCGTCCACAGCGGGCGGCGGCGGCTCACCGGACCAGCGGAGCGGCAGCGCGGCCAGGTCCAGCGGCTCCGCGGGCAGCCAGGCGGGCCAGCACAGCAGGCCGGTCCCGGCCACCTTCGGCACATCCCCGTGCAGCCCGGCGGCGGCGGCGGTCAGCGCCGGCCGGTTCTGGTTGAGGGCCCGCCTGACCGCGCGCCACCCGGCCGCGGAGCCGTCGAGTCGGCTGGCAGGCCGGGGCTGCGTCATGGGCCGATACTCTCGCATCCAGCCGCAACTGGTGGTCAGGTGCGGGCCCCGGCCCCCACCCCGGCCACGGCCTGGCCCTGGCCTGGCCCTGGGCCCGGCCCCCGCCCCGCCCCGGGCACCGGCCCGGGACCCGGAATACCCGGCCCCACCGTGGCGCTTAGCCCTGCCGGGGCCCAGCCGCCCGCACCATTCCACGTCACATCCAGGAGTCGTACCCGTGAGCAAGCCCCTGTTGCAGGTCATCATCGGCAGCACCCGGCCCGGGCGGGTCGGCCCGGCAATCGCGGACTGGATCACCGCGCGGGCGCGGGCCCACGGCTTCTTCGACGTCGAGCTGGTCGACCTGGCCGAGGTTGACCTGCCGATGTTCAACGAGCCTCGGCACCCGAGGTTCGGCCAGTACGAGCACCAGCACACCAGGGACTGGAGCGCCACCATCGGCCGGGCCGACGCGTTCATCTTCGTCATCCCCGAGTACAACTACGGATTCAACGCGGCCACCAAGAACGCCATCGATTACCTGCACACCGAATGGCAGCACAAGGCGGTCGGGTTCGCCAGCTACGGCGGCGTCGCGGCCGGCACCCGGGCGGTACAGATGCTCAAGCAGGTGCTGACCACGCTCAAGATGGTCCCGGTGTTCGACTCGGTGAACATCCCGTTCGTCCAGCAGTTCCTCGGCCCGGACGGCAAGCTCCAGCCGAACGACATCATGGAGACGGCGGCCACCGCCATGCTCGATGAGCTGGCCCGCTGGACCCCGGCGCTCCGTCAGCTCCGCGCCCCCGAGCCCTCAGCGACCCCCCACCCGGCCCCCGCGTCCGCCTGACCCGCGCCCGGTGGCCCGCGTTAACGCCGACAAAAACTGACATATCACCCGAGAGGCGCGGGTAGCCGCCCGGTTTGTCCGGATTCCTCGCACCGGATGAGTGATATGTCGGTGATTGTCGGCGAAAGGGGGCGGTGGCGCCAGTCGGCCCTGGGGGCGCGGCGGCGCCAGTCGGCCCTGGGGGCGCGGCGGCGCCAGTCGGCCCTGGGGGGCGCGGCGGCGCCAGTCGGCCCTGGGGGGCGCGGCGGGGCGCCCTTCGCCGGTCCGGGTTCCGGGCGGGCCCGGGATGGCGTCGAGGCTGGGCGTCAGGGCGGCTCCACCGGGGTGGGGGCAGGGCGAGCCGGCGGGCCGTAGCCGCCGCCGCCCGGGGTTTCCAGGACGAAAACATCACCCTCGCCGACCTGGATACTGTCGCAGCCGGCCAGCGGCGTTACCCGGCCGTCGGGGTGCTCGACCCACTGGCCGCCCAGGTCGCCCGGCTGGCCGCCGGCCATCCCGTACGGCGGGACCCGGCGGTGGCTGCTCAGGATGCTCACCGTCATCGGCTCGCCGAAGCGCAGCCGGCGACGGCCGCCGTCACCGCCCGGCCACCGCCCCGCGCCGCCGCTGCCCCGGCGGATCTCGAACGACTCCAGCCGGACCGGGAAACGCCACTCCAGCACCTCCGGGTCGGTCAGCCGGGAATTGGTCATGTGTGTCTGCACCACGTCGCTGCCGCCGAAGCCGTCCCCGGCACCGGAGCCGCTCGCCACGGTCTCGTAGTACTGGTATTCCTCGCTGCCGAACGTGACGTTGTTCATGGTGCCGGACCCTTCGGCCATGACGCCCAGCGCGGCGTACAGCGCCCCGGTCACGGCCTGGGACGTCTCCACGTTGCCGGCCGCCACCGCTGCTGGGTAGGCCGGGGCGAGCAGGCAACCGGGCGGGATGATGACCCGGACCGGCTTGAGGCACCCCGCGTTCAGCGGGATCTCATCGTCCACCAGGGTGCGCAGCACGTACAGGACCGCGGCCATGGCGACGGATGACGGTGCGTTGAAGTTCCCCGCCAGCTGAGGGGAGGTGCCGGTGAAGTCGATCTCCGCGGTCCGGGCCCGCTGGTTCACCCGGACCGCCACCCTGATCACGGCGCCGTTGTCCAGTTCGTAGGAGTACTCCCCGTCACGCAGCCGGGCGATGACCCGCCGTACCGCCTCTTCCGCGTTGTCCTGGACGTGGCCCATGTACGCGGTTACCACGTCCAGGCCGAACTGGCTGACCAACTGGCGGAGCTCCGCGGCACCCTTCTCGTTCGCGGCGATCTGGGCCCGCAGGTCGGCCAGGTTGGCGCCGGGGTTCCGGGACGGGAACTCCGCCGAGGTGAGCAGCTCCGAGGTGGCGGACTCGCGCATCTCGCCGCCCTCGACCAGCCGCCAGTTGTCGATGAGCACGCCCTCCTCGTCGACGCGGGTGCTGAAGGCGGGCATGGAGCCGGGCGTGATGCCGCCGATCTCAGCGTGATGCCCGCGGGACGCCACGAAGAACAGGATGTGCTGCCGGTCGTCGCCGAAGACCGGGGTGACCACGGTGATGTCGGGAAGGTGAGTGCCTCCGTGGTAAGGGTCGTTGAGCATGAAGACGTCGCCCGGCTGCATGGCCCCGGGGTTGCGGCTGATGATCATCTTGATGCTCTCGCCCATCGAGCCCAGGTGTACCGGCATGTGCGGGGCGTTGGCGATCAGCTGGCCCGCCGCGTCGAAGATCGCGCAGGAGAAGTCCAGGCGCTCCTTGATGTTGACCGAGTGCGCGGTGCTCTGCAGCCGGACGCCCATCTGCTCGGCCACGGACATGAACAGGTTGTTGAAGATCTCCAGCATGACCGGATCGGCGGCGGTGCCTGCGGCAGCCGGGGCCGGGCGGCCGCCGGGCCGGGTCAGCAGCAGGTCACCCCGCCCGGTCACGGCGGCCTGCCAGCCCGGCTCCACCACCGTGGTGGCAAAGTCCTCGGTGATGAGGGCAGGCCCGGGGACCACCCGCCCGGGCCGCAGCGCGCTGCGCGGCAGCAGGTCCACCTCCGCCCAGTCGCCACCGGTGAACATCCGGACCCGGGCCGCGTCCGGCCGGGCCGGCGTCTCGCCGGTGTCCGGGGTGTCGGGGACATCCGGGGCATCGCCGGCACCCTGGGTCAGCTCGACCGACACCGCCTCCACCATCACCGGCTTGTCCCGCATCAGGAACGAGAACCGCTGCCGGTAGGCGGCCTCGAAGGCCGCCATCATGGCCTCCACCGCGCCGAGCGGGACGGGCAGCGCGGTGTCGGTGCCCTGGTAGCGGAGCTGGGCCCGGCGCTCGCTGCGGACCACCCGGCCAGGGACGCCCGCAACGGCCAGTTCGGCCCGGCCCTCGGCCTCCAGGTTTCCCGCCACCTGGCCCAGCCGTCCGAGCAGGTCCCCGGACAGTTCCTCTTCCACGGCGGCCTCGCGCATCAGCGTCACGTCGGCCAGGCCCATGCCGTACGCGGAGAGCACCCCCGCCAGCGGGTGGATCAGCACAGAGGTCATGCCGAGGGCGTCGGCCACCGCGCAGGCGTGCTGCCCGCCGGCGCCACCGAAGGTGGCCAGCACATACCGGGTGATGTCGTAGCCGCGCTGGACCGAGATCTTCTTGATCGCGTTCGCCATGTTCGCCACGGCGATGTCGAGAAACCCGGCCGCCACCTCCGCGTCGCTGCGCTGGTCCCCGGTCACCCCGGCGATCCGGTCAGCCAGGGCGGCGAAGCGGGTGGCCACCAGCCCGGCGTCCAGCGGGCCGTCCCCGCCCGGCCCGAACACCCGGGGAAAGTAGCCGGGCTGGACCCGGCCCAGCATGACGTTGGCGTCGGTCACGGTGAGCGGGCCGCCGCGACGGTAGCACGCGGGTCCCGGGTCCGCTCCCGCCGAGTCCGGGCCGACCCGGTACCGGCTGCCGTCGAAGTGCAGGACCGAGCCGCCGCCGGCCGCCACGGTGTGGATGCTCAGCATCGGCGCGCGCATCCGGACGCCGGCCACCTCGGTCTCGTACTGCCGCTCGAACTCCCCGGCGTAGTGCGACACGTCGGTGGACGTGCCCCCCATATCGAAGCCGATGACCCGGCCGAAACCCGCCGCGGCGGCGGTGCGGGCCATGCCGACGATGCCGCCGGCCGGGCCGGAGAGGATAGAGTCCTTGCCGCGGAACCGGTGCGCGTCGGCCAGCCCGCCATTGGACTGCATGAACAGCACCCGGGTCCCGCCCAGCTCGCTGGCCACGTGGTTGACGTAGCGGGCCAGGATCGGGGACAGGTAGGCGTCCACCACGGTGGTGTCCCCGCGGGACACCAGCTTCATCAGCGGGCTGGTCGCGTGCGACTCCGAGACCTGCGTGAACCCGATATCCCGGGCGATCTGGCCGATCCGGGCCTCGTGCGCCGGGTAGCGGTAGCCGTGCAGGCAGACCACGGCCACGGCCCGCAGCCCGTCGGCATAAGCGGCCCGCAGGCCGCCGGCGGCCGCTTCCTCGTCGAGGGGCACGATCACCTCGCCGCGCGCACCGACCCGCTCGGTCACCTCGATCACCCGGCTGTACAGCAGTTCCGGGAGGATGATCTCGCGGGCGAAGATGCGCGGCCGGTTCTGGTAGCCGATCCGCAGCGCGTCGCGGAACCCCCGGGTGATGACCAGGACCGTGGGCTCACCCCGCCGCTCGAGCAGGGCGTTGGTGGCCACCGTGGTGCCGAGCCGGACCGAGCCGATCTGCGCGTCCGGGATGGGCTGCCCGTCCGTCACCCCGAGCAGCCCGCGGATGGCGGCCAGCACCGCGTCCTGATACCGGCCCGGGTCCTCCGAGAGCAGCTTGCGGACGGCCAGGGTGCCGTCCGGGCGGCGGGCGACCACGTCGGTGAAGGTGCCGCCACGGTCGATCCAGAAGTCCCAGCGCGCGGTCATGATCCCGCATCCTAGAAGGGGGCGGGATCATGACCGGGCCCAGGCGGGCGCCGGCCCAGGCGGTGGCTGGGCTCAGCCGGTGGCCGGGGTGCCGCCACGGCTCATGCGGTGGCGGCGGCTGTCTCCCCCTTCCGGGCCTCTTGCTCGAAGATCTGGGTGATCTCCTCCACCGAACGGCCCTTGGTCTCCGGCACGAACCGGTACACGAAGCCGATGGCGATCACGCACAGCGCGGCGAAGCAGACCAGCACCCAGCCCAGGCCGATCCCCGACTGCCAGACCGGGAACACCTCGACCAGCGCGAAGTTGGCCAGCCAGTCCGTGGTGGCGCCGGTGGACGCGGCCCGGCCGCGCACCTCGGTGGGGAACACCTCACCCTGGAGCAGCCAGCCGGTGCCGCCCACGCCGATCGCGAACGAGGCGATGAACGCGGCCAGCCCGATCATGACCACCACGATCCGCGCGGTGCCGGTGAAGTAGGTCAGGCCGGCCGCGGCCAGCAGGGCGAACAGCGCCATGCCGATGTACCCGCCGATGGCCAGCTTGCGGCGGCCGATCCGGTCGATCCAGCGGAACGCGAAGTAGGTGGCGGCCACGTTGACCACGGTCAGCATCGCGGTGACCTCAACCCCGGAGATGGTCTTGTCCACCAGCGAGTTGCTGCCCTGGAACAGCGGGCCGAGCAGGTGCGGGCCGTAGTACAGCGGGATGTTGATCCCGGTGATCTGCTGGAAGATGAAGAACATGCAGACCACGAAGAGCGCCCGCCGGACCCCCGCGGTCCATTTGGTGCGCCGCTGCGCGCGTCTGTCGTCCTCTTCCAGCTGCCGGGCCGTGTACTCCACATCCTCCAGCGAGACCTCGGTCCCGAAGCTGCCCAGCGCGGCCCGCACGCCCTCGTAGTTGCCGTGCCGCATCAGCCAGCGGGGCGACTCCGGCATCTTCGTCCGCAGCGCCAGCCCGATCAGGGCGGGTACGGCACCGATGCCGAGGATAAGCCGCCAGTCCGCGGTGCCCGCGCTGCCCGGCGCCAGCTTGAGGATAATGAGCGCGATAATGTACGAGATCAGGATGCCCACGGTGATCATCCACTGCTGCAGCATGCTGAGCGCGCCACGCCGTCCCCGCGGCGCGTACTCGGCGATGTACGCGGTGGCAATGGCCGAATCGGCCCCGATGGCCAGCCCGATCAGGGTCCGCGCGATGAGCAGCACCGCGGCGTTCGGGGTCACCGCGGACAGGATTGCGCCGACCGAGTAGATCAGCGCGTCGGTGATGAGCAGGGCCTTGCGGCCGAAATGGTCGGCGATGGGCCCGGCGCAGATGGCGCCGGCCGCCGCGCCGAGCGAGGCCCCGGCCACCAGGTAGCCGGTCCAGAATCCGCTCAGGTGGTAGGGCACGAAGTTCAGCGCGGCACCGATGTTCGAGGTGTCGTAGCCGAACAGGAAGCCGCCCAGGCAGGCGAGCAGGGTCAGCTGCCAGTAGAACCGGGTGGGTACCCGCTGGTCGAGTTCATCGAGTACGTTTCGACCGCCGGTCTCGGTTTGCGTCATGTCGTCATCGACCTCACTCCGTACTGAGGCCGTTCAACTAACCGCAATTCGCCCGATCAAACCGGGGGCCCCGGCGAGCACCCCGGTGAGGCCGGCGGATCAGCCCAAACCGAGCGCCGGCCGGCCAGACTGGGTCCATGAACCCACTGACCGTGCACCGGTGGCTGTACGAGTGGACCGGCGGCCGGGTCGGCGGCCGGCTGCCGGGAACCGTGCCGGTCGCCCTGCTGCAGACGACCGGGCGGAAGACTGGCCGGGCCCGTACGGTGCCCCTGGTGTACGCCCGGGATGGCGACGACTACGTGTTCGCCGCGTCCAACAACGGCTCCGAGCGGCCCCCGGGCTGGCTGTTCAACGCGGAGGCCAGCCCAGAGGTGCAGCTTCAGGTCGGCCCGCTGCGGATGCTGGGCACGGCCCGGGTGGTGCCTGACGGTGATCCTGCTTACCCGCGGCTGTGGCGGCTGGTCAACGACAACAACCACGGGCGCTACGACCGGTATCAGGCCCGGACCAGCCGCCCGATCCCGGTGCTGGTGGTGACCCCTAGCTAACGGGGTCGAGGATAACCACGGGGATCTGCCGGCTGGTCTTGGTCTCGTAGTCGGCGAAGCCGGGGTACTCGCGCTTGTGCTCCTCCCAGATGCGGTCGCGCTCCTCGCCCTGGGCCACCCGCGCAGCGTACTCCCCGGTCTGCGTGCCGATCTCGGCGCTGACCCGGGGGTTCGCGACCAGGTTGTGGTACCAGTCCGGGTTCGTCGGGGCGCCGGCCTTGGATGCGAACACGGCCACGCTGTCCCCGACCTGCCGGTACATCATCGGGTTGACCCGTTCCTGGCCGGACCTGGCCCCCACGGTGTGCAGCAGGAGCAGCGGCGCCCCCTCGAACTGGCCGCCGACCTGGCCGCCGTTCCGGCGGAACTCCTCGATGATCTTGCTGTTCCAATCGTTCGCCTCAGCCACGTCTGCTCCCATTCGCAGGTTTGTAGGGCCCAGCTCATTCTGGCAAGGCGGCCGGCAGCGGTGATCATCACCCGCCGGCATTTGCCGTAACTAATTGTTTTCGACATGTTACTCTCCGTACGAAAGCCGTCGTGCGCCCCGCACGACGGCTCTGACAATGCCCCTGCCGGCCCCGGCCGGGCCGCGCAGGAGCCGGGACCAGTGCGGATGCCACATGGATGCGAACGATCATGAGCGGGTGCCGGACAACGGGCCCGACCTGCCCGGCTACCGGGACGCCGTCGGCGACCTGCTGCTCGAGATCGCCGGCTATACCGGCCGCGGGGACCTGGCGAAGGCGGAAAGGGTCCTCACCGAGCGGTTGGCCGGTCCCGAGCTGGCCGCGGTGCTGTCGGCCACGCCCGGCGGCAGCATCGCGGCGACCGAGCGACTGCTCCGCGAGGCGCGCCATTTCGAACCGCACGCCTGCAGCGCGGCGGCCGATCTGGCCGCGCATATCCGGATCCACCTTTTCGCGTTGATCGACATCATGTGGTGGGGCCGGGTGCAGGCCTACGTGACTGATGCGGACCTGATCAGCTCACCCGAACTGGCCGATCTTGAGCCCTTGCGGCGGGCGCGCGCCCTCCGCTTCTGCTACCGGCGGCAGCCGGCCACGCTGGCCGCCCGGGCGGCCCGCGCCGCGGACCGGCGGCTGCGCCCGGACGCCACGCCGCGGACCGCGGGCCTGCGGTTCGCCCGGGCCCGGCCAGAGGCGGTCACCCTGCTGAACCAGGTGGCCGCCGAATTCGCGGCGATGGCCGGCCCCGGCACGCCGCCGCTGTGGGTCACCAGCCTGGCCCGGAGCATCGAGCATCAGCGCCGCCTGCTCGCCCTGGGTTATACGGCGTCACTGCCGAGCGCGCACTGCGTCGGCTACGCGGCGGACATCGAGGTGAGCTGGTTCCGCCGGTTCGGCGCGCACCTGCTGCTGCAGGACGTGCTGGTGGACCGGCAGCGGGCCGGGCAGGTCAACGTCATCGACGAGGGGCAGGCCTGGCACGTCTGCCTGAGCCCGGCCGCGGCCGCCGCGCTGCGCGCCCCGGGAGCAGAGCGCTGCGAACCACGGGAAGACGGGGTCTGACGGCATGTGCGGCATCGCGCTCATCCTCGGTGCCCAGCCGGACCGGGCCGCCTTCCGCCGGATGCTCGGGTCGCTGGCCCCGCGCGGCGAGGTGGAGGAGATCCGGCTCACCGAGCGGCTGCTGGCCGGCACCCAGCGGCTGCGCATCGTGGACCGCGAGAACGCCGTGCAGCCGTGGGCGACACCGGACGGCCGCTGGGTGCTCTGCTACAACGGCGAGGTCTTCAACTACCGGGCGCTCCAGGCCGACCTCGCCGCGCTCGGGCACCGGCTGCGCACCGACAGCGATACCGAGGTGGTCCTCGAGGCGTTCCGCGAATGGGGCCCGGGCGCGGTGCGCCGGCTGCGCGGGGAGTTCGCCTTCGCCATCACCGACACCGCGGCCGACCGCGTCTACCTGGCCCGGGACCCGCTCGGGGTGAAGCCGCTGTACTGGTCCCAGGCCCGCGGCTGCCTGCACGTCGCTTCTGAAGTCAAGGCGCTGACCGCGGTGGGCGCCCCGGTCAGTGAGGTCCCCCCGGGCCATCATGGCTGGGCCGAGCCGCTGGCCGGGGCGGCCGGCCGGCCGGAGTTGCGGCCCTACGTGGACCTGCTCCGGCTGGGCGAGGGCCAGCCGCAGATCACCGATCCGGAGGAGGCAGCCAAGCTGATCCAGGCCGCCCTGGAGGACAGCATCCGGGTCCGGGTGGACACGGACCTGACCGTCGGGGTCATCCTGTCCGGCGGCCTGGACAGCGCGCTCACCCTGCTGCATGTCCGGGCGATGCACCCGGACTGCGCGGCGATCACCATCGGGGCACCGGGCAGCCAGGACCTGGCCTACGCCCGGCGGCTCACCGCCGACCTCGGGGTCCCGCACGAGATCATCGAGGTCCGGCCGGGAGATATCCGGCTGGCCGACATCCGGGAGGCCATCCGGCTGGGCGAGCTGACCGAGTACGGCGACATCATCAACGAGGTGGTGTCGGTGCCGCTGTTCCGCCGCATCCACCAGATGGGCATCAAGGTGGTGCTGTCCGGGGACGGGTCCGACGAGCTGTTCGGCGGATACCCGATGTACTTCCAGGCCAGCGAGGAGCACGCCCGCCGCCTGTTCCTGCACAAGATCCGGAACCTGTGCCGGACCGAGCTGCAGCGGCTGGACCGGGCCAGCATGGGCCACGGCACCGAACTGCGCGTCCCGTTCCTGGACCTGGCCCTGGTGGAGCTGGCCATGCGGCTGCCGCGGTCGGTCAAACTGCGGGACGGCCAGGAGAAGTGGATCCTCCGGCACGCGTTCGCGGACATCCTGCCGGACTACATCCGGCTCCGGCCGAAGGACATGATGTCCTACTCCTCGGGCCTGCACGAGCGGGCCCGGCTGTTCAAGCCGCTGTACCCGCGGCTGCACCGCTCCTTCGGGTACGACCTGCTGGAACCGGTGCGCCGGGACTTCGACACTGTGCTGGAGCGCAACGCCCATGACCTGGACCGGGCCATCGCGGACGCGGCGGCCCGGCCGGACTACCGGGTCACCGAGCGGGCCCGGGACCTGGCCGGCGCGGTCCGCTGGAACGCCGTGCTCGCGGCCCGGGGGCGCCTGGCCCGCCCGGAAAACCGATCGGCGGCAGCCGGCCAGCTGACTAAGCTGGCCCGGATGAACCCCGCCGCCGAACCGCCGGCCAGCGGCACGCCCGCCGGTCCACCCGCCACGAGCGCTGCCGCCGGGCCGCCCGGCACCAGCCCCGACACCGGACGGCCCACCTTGAGCCCCGAGGCCGAACTCGCGGCCATCGCCCGGCACAGCGCCGGGTTCGCCGCGGCGGCCGAGAGCCACCTGGATGCGGACGTGCCCAGCTGTCCCGGGTGGACCGTGGCCGACCTGGTCGACCACCTGACCGAAGTGCACTGGTTCTGGACTACCGTCGCCGCGGAGCGGCTCGCCGAGCCACCGCCCGAGTCCCGGCGCCCGGCCACCGCGCCGCGCGGCGGGCTCATCGCGGCGTTCCGGGCTGGGGCGGACCGGCTGGTCGAGGTGCTGCGGACGGCGGATGGCACGGCACCGGTGTGGACCTGGGCCCCGCAGCAGGACATCGCGTTCGTCCGGCGGCACCAGGTCCAGGAAACCGCAGTGCATCACTGGGACGCGGTGCAGGCGGCGGGCGGCCGCCTGGCCATCGACGGCCCGGCGGCGGCCGACTCGATCGAGGAGTTCCTCACCTTCTCGGTCCCCACCCTGGCCGCGCACCCCGAGCCGCCCGGCCTGGCCCTGGCCGGGCAGTTCGCGCTGCGCTCCACGGACACCGGGGCGGCCTGGACGGTGCGCGATGACCAGATGCCCGGCACGGTCAGCTATCACCGGGGCGCCGCGCCGGACGTGCCCGCCGTGACCGGGACCGCCTCGGACCTGCTGCTCTGGCTCTACGGCCGGGTCACCCTGGACACCGACGGGGTTCCCGCGGACCTGCTGGACCGGTTCCGGGCGCTGGCCGAGACCGACTGAGGCCGGCCCACGCGGCCAGCCCGCGCAGCCAGCTCGCGCGGCCAGCCGACCCGGCCGGCCGGGCGGCTGGCGGCCCGGGTCAGCCCGGTTCGCCGCGGATGACGGCCACCCCGCTGGGCGCGACCTCCCGCCGGCCGGCCACCATGGCACTGGACGGCAGTTCCGCCGCGGGCCGGGATGGCCGCGGGGCCGTGGCGTGGTCCAGCACGAGCAGGCAGGACCGCTAGGTAGGCCAGCCGGGGTGCTTCGATGTGGGCTATCCGGGGAGGACAGCACATGGCGACGCTCGCGGACGTGGCCCGTCACGCGGGAGTGGCCTCCAGCACCGTGTCCTACGTGATCAGCGGGAAGCGCTCGGTCTCCGAGGCGACCCGGCGCCGGGTTGAGCACAGCATCGAACTACTCGGCTACCACCCGCACGCCGGGGCCCGCGCGCTGGCCAGCAACCGGTCGAACATCATCGCCCTGGTGGTCCCGCTGCGCGGCGACCTGTGCCTGCCGGTGATGATGGAGATCGCCATCGCGGTGACCACGACGGCCCGCCGGTTCGGCTATGACGTACTGCTGCTCACCAATGACGAGGGCCGCGACGGGATCCGCCGGGTTGCGGTCAGCGCCCGGGCCGATGCCATCATCCTCATGGACGTGAGCATGGACGACGACCGGCTCCCCCTACTCCGCGAGGTCGGCATCGACGCGGTGCTCATCGGGGTCCCGGCCGAGACAGCGGGCCTGACCTGTGTGGATCTCGACTTCGCCGCGGCCGGCGCCCGGTGCGTCGAACACCTGGCCGGGCTCGGGCACCGCGACGTGGCGTTCCTCGGCGAGCCCCCGGCGGTGTACCAGCGGCGCAGCGGGTTCGCCGAGCGGGCGCTGCGCGGCGCGGCCGATCGCGCGGGCCGCCGCGGCGTCCGCCTGGTCCACTGGCCGTGCGAGGGCAGCCACGAGGCGGTGGCCGGGGCGATCACCCGGATCCTGATGGAGCGCCCCGGCACGACCGGCCTGATCGTGCAGAACGAGGCCATCATCCCGCCGCTGCTCAGCGTGCTGCGCACGGCCGGGCGGACGGTGCCCGGGGACATGTCGGTGGTCGCCATCTGCCCCGACCAGGTGGCCGTGCGGACCTCGCCGCACCTGACCTCGGTGGCCATCCCGGCCGGGGAGATGGGCCGCCGCAGCGTGGAGCTGCTCGTCCGGCGGCTCAGCGATGCGGCGGCCAGCGAGATCGTGCTGCTGCCGCCGGAACTGACGCCCCGGGGCAGTACCAGCCCGGTGCCGGCCGCCCGCTGACCGTCACTCGCCGCCGCTGATCAGCCGGCCGCCCCCGGACCGACGAGGGCCCAGACGACCTTGACCGCCGTGGGGCTCAGCGCGCCCGCGGCCGGATAGTAGTAACCCCATCGCCGGCTCATCGCCTGCACCATTAAAAGGCCGCGCCCGGTCTCGCCGTCGCTGCTGACCTGGCCGGCCACCGGCGGCGCCGGGCTGCCGTCCCACACCTCCACCAGCACCTGATGCTGGTCCGAGCCGAGCCGCAGGCCAATGGGCCGCGGCCTGCCATCCGGCGGGTATCCCTGGCCGCCGGGCGCGCCGCCGGCCGAGGCGCGCAGCGCGTTGGTGGCCAGTTCCGAGACAATAAGTTCCACCTGGTCGCCGAGGCTGCTCACGCCCCACTCCCAGAGCACCAGCCGGGCGTGCAGCCGTGCGCAGGGAACCGCGCCGGGCAGCGGGCCCAGTTCGAGTTGGGAGCGGAGCGGCCAGCCAGCGGCCGGCGTGGCCGCGTCATCGAGCCCGCTGGCCGAGGCGGGCGGCCGCGGCGGGTAGCCGGGGTCCGCCGTGTCCGGGCCAGAGGCCGGCGAGCCGGAAGCGTGCCACCCGTAGGCGCCCGGCCCATGAGCGCCCGATCCGTAGGCCGGTGATCCATAGCCAGGTGAGCCGTAGCCGGGCGTCCTCAGGCCGGAGCCGGAACCCTCCGCGCGGGACTGCGCCGATCCGGCACTCCCGTAGGGCCGGGCGGGGAAGGGCCCGGTACCGGTCCGGTGCATCTCGCGGATCACCTCGCCGGTGTCGGGCAGCCGGTGCGGCTAGCGCCGGTCCTCAATGCTCACACGTAGAATACGCCTAAGTATTTTGCCTCAGCATGCCCCGATTACCCGCAAATATGCAAGATACTTATCGGTATTGTCCGTATTAGCTTACCTGGCAGATCGCGCCCAGCACCGCTGCCGGCGCCGGAGGTGATCAATGGTGGCTGTCCCCAGCCCTCCTGTCCGCCGGAAGCGCCTCGGCAGCGAGTTGCGCCGCCTGCGCGAACAGGCGCGCTTAACCTGCGAGGACGTCGGGCGGCAGCTGGACTGCTCCGGCACCCGGATCAGCCGGATAGAAACCGGCCGGATCAGCGCCCGCCCCGGGGACGTGCGGGAAATGCTGGAGCTATACGGGGTCACTGGCGCCCACGCGGAATCCCTTGTGCAACTGGCCCGGGACGCCCGGCGCAAAGGCTGGTGGCAGGCTTACGGCCCGGTCATCCCGCCCTGGTTCGAGTCCTACCTGAGCCTGGCATCGGAGGCGGCAGGCATTCGCGAATTCGCGCCGATGATCCTGCCCGGACTGGTGCAGACCGAGGACTACGCCCGGGCCCAGCTGGCGGGCGCGGCCGGATCCGCGGCGGCGGAGGGGCAACCCGGGACGGCACCGGACATCGACGGCCAGGTGGCGTTGCGGCGGGAATGGCAGGCCCGGCTGAACCGGCCCGATGGCCCGCAGCTGGCCCTGGTGATCGGTGAAGGCGCACTGCGGACCTGGGCCGGCGGCCCGGAGGTAATGCGTGCCCAGCTGGACTACCTGCAGGAACTGTCCGCGCTACGCGCCGTCTCGTTGCAGGTACTGCCGCTGCGCAGCGCGGCCGCAGTCCATGCGGTCACCCCGTTCACCATCCTCGACTTCGCCGACCGGGCGGACCCGCCTGCTGTGTACGTGGAGTACCTCACCGGCAGTCTGGTGCTGGATGCCGCGGACGAGGTACGGCGCTACGCGGCGGTCTTCGGCGAGCTCCGGTCCGGCGCGCTCGGCACGGCCGACTCCACGAAATTCATCGGCCAGCTCGCCGGGCATCCGGACGACACCGCGGACCGGTGAACCCCCCGGCCCGGGCTCACCGGCCCGGTGAGCCCGGCGCTCCCGAACCAGCTGGTCAGTTGCCCGGATCCAGCCGGGCCAGCACCCGGCCCTGCTCGGCCAGCTGGCGGCCGTGCTTGAGCTGGGTCTCGTGAATCATCCGCAGGGTGACGATGATCCCGTCCGGCGCCTGGTTCTGCTCGGACAGGGTGTGCCGCTGGCCATCCTGCTCGTCACGGAGCGCCTGCAGCAACTGCCGCTGTGCGCTGAACGAGGAATTCAGGTCGGCGATGTCTCGGTTGACCATGGCGAACAGGTCGGCCGCCCGGCGGCTCTCGTTCCGTGTTTCAGCCAGCGCAGCGACCTGGTTTTCCAGGTCCTCAAGACGTTTGAGGATCTTCTCATCGAATTCGGTCATGCTCGCCTCCGGCCGCACTCCGCGACACGAGCATAAGCGGCGCGGCCCGGCCGGAGGGCCGGATCTGGTCAAGGCTGGCGATTCGCCCGCCGCTGATCGCGCAGCCGGGCCAGGTCGGCCAGCGGCCCGAGGTGGCGCAGCTTGTCCGGGCTGATGATCGAGCGGACGGTCAGCACCTGGCCGCCGGCGATGTCCAGCACGAAAACGCTGACGATCCTTCCTTCCCGGTCGAGGCAGAGCCCGCCCGGCTGCCCATTGATCTCCGCCGGACGGATCTTGAGGCCAAGGTCGCGGATTATCCCTCCCAGGCCGGCCAGCAGCCGGGCGGCCGGCTCGCGGCCACTGATCGGCCGCGGCCAGGAGGGCCGGTGGCCGCCGCTGTCGCCGTAGACCACGGCGTCCGCGGCGAGCATGCCGACCAGGCCGTCCAGGTCCCCGTCGCGCACCGCCCGGAAGAAGCCGGCCGCCAGTTCGTCCCGCTTGCCGCGGGACGCCTCGAAGCGCGGCCGGCCTTCGGCAATGTGCTTCCGGGCCCGGGCCGCCAGCTGGCGGCAGTTGGCCTCGCTCTTGGCGACGACGTCGGCTACCTCGCCGTAGCCGAAGCTGAACACGTCGTGCAGCAGGAACACCGCCCGTTCCACCGGGGACAGCTGTTCCAGCAGCAGCAGGAAGGCCATGGACAGCGAGTCCACCTGCTCGGCCGCGTCGGCCGGGTCGGGCGGCAGGGCCGGCCCGGCGGGGAAATCCGCGCCGGAGCGGGCGGCCGCGCCGGTGAGCACCGGCTCCGGCAGCCACGCGCCCGGATAGGACTCACGGCGGGCCCGGGCCGACCGCAGTTCATCGATGCACAGCCGGGTGGTCACCGCGGACAGGTACGCCTTGGCCGACCTGATCGAGGCCGCGTCCTGCGACGTCGACCGGTGGTACCGGAGAAAGGCCTCCTGAACGACATCCTCGGCCGCACTGACACTGCCCAGCATCCGGTAGGCGATGGCGAACACCAGCGGCCGGAGCCGGGGGAAGGCCTCGGCCGCGCTGGCGGGGCCGTCCGGGCCGGGCTCAGCACCTGGGCCGGGCCAGTCCGGGCCGGGCTCAGCACTCGGGCCGGGCTCAGCACCCGGGCCCGGCCAGCCGGGGCGCGGCCAGCCGGGGGCGGGCCAGTCCGGCCCCCGTCCCGGCGGGTCGCCGGACCGGGGCCCGGCGGGATCAGGAGACATCTGCCTGCGCCGGGCTGGCCAGCCCGCGGGTGAAGCCCTCGCGCCAGCTGGGCCAGGCCAGCTCCCAGCCAAGTTCCCGCTTGGCCTTCACGTTCGAGCAGCCCCGGATCTGGGTCATCATCGACACTCCCACCTCACCAGCGGCCAGCCGGCCCAGCCACACCGGGATGCGGCGCGGCGGTTTCGCGCCGAGGGCCCGGGCCAGGAACGGCAGCCACTCCGCCACCGTAGCGGGCTCGTCGTCCACGACGTTGTAGACGCCCGGCTGGCCGCGGTGGACCGCGGCGGCCGTGGCGCTGGCCGCGTCGCCGATGTGCAGGAACGACCACACGCCCGCCCCGTCGCCGAGGACCGGCACGGCCCGCCTGCGCACCAGGTCGAAGAACTCATCGCTCGCGCCGTAACCGTAGAACCCCCCGTAGCGGAGCACTAGGCCCTCGACCGGGGCGGCCGCCGGGACCACCCGCTCCACGTGCCGGATCGCGGCCAGGCTCTCGCGCTGCGCGGCGGGCGGCCGGGGATCCAGCGGATCCTCCTCGGACTGGATCCGGCGGCCGTCCCGGGCGCCGGGCCACCCCGCGTAGCTCTGGGCGATGAACCGGCGCACGCCGGACGCGCGGGCCGCGGCGAGCAGGTTGTCGGTCCCCTCGGTGCGCAGCCGGTTGGTCCCCGCGAACTCGCGGTCGAAGCGCCGGAAGTTGCCCACCCCGGTCAGGGCGGTCATCTGGTGGATGACGACCTCCGGCTCGGCCCGGGCCACCGCCTCACCGACCGCTTCCCCGTCCAGGCCGTCCAGGATCACCGGCTCGGCCCCGAGCGCGCGCAACTGCCCGGCCCGGGCCGGGTTGCGCGTGCTCGCGGTGACCTGATGACCCTCGGCGGCCAGCAACGGCAGCAGTTGCTGCCCGACCACCCCGCCCCCGCCGGCGACGAAGATCCGCATGGCCTGGCTCCCTCCGCTCTCGGGCGACCCGGCCCAGGTGGGCCGGGCACCCTCTGAGACGAGAACCCCCGCCCCGCTGTGACAGCCCCGGCCGGCCGGCCGGAGCGCCGGAGCCGAGGCGGCCCTCGGCCAGCGACCTGACTACGACAGCCATCCACCCGGAACTGCAGTAGAGCCGCGGCCATGCGGCAGGGCGGGGCCGTGGCGGACGGGGCCCTGAAGCACGGGTGCCCGGCGGCCAGGATGGCCGCCGGGCACCCGTTCCGGCGAAGCTGGCGAGCCGTGTGGTCAGCCGCTGCAGCCGGTGACCGAGGCGGACGGCGAGCAGTTGTTCGCGGTGTTGAACCGGACCGTGGTGTGGGTCAGGTTGACGGTACCGTCGTTGAAGATGCCGCCGCCCTCGCCGGCCGGGGCGTGGTTGAAGACCACCCTGCTGTCGGCCAGGTTCACCGTGTCGCCGGACTGGTTGTAAATGCCACCGCCGGCATCCGACGCGGAGTTCTGCTGGAACGTGACATCGCGCACCGTCAGCGGGGTGCCACCGTTCTCGATGGCACCGCCGTATTCGGTGCTGTTGTCGGCGAAGGACCCGCCGGTCAGCGTCAGGGGGTCCTCGTTGTAGATGGCGCCGCCATAATCCACGGCGGTATTGCCCCTGGCGGTCATCCCGGTCACGGTCGCCGAGACGCCGTCGTTCTCGAGCGCGCCACCGTAATGTCCGCCGTTGTTGTGGTTGAACGTGGTGTTGTCCAGCGTCATCGCGGAGTAGTTGACGATGCCGCCGCCTTCCTCGCTGGCGGTGTTCTGCTGGAAGTAGCCGGTGTGGACATCGAGAGTCCCGCTCTCGACTTCAATCCCGCCGCCGTACTCCGATGAGTTCTTGGTGAAGGAGTCCTTATTCAGCGTCGTGGTGTCGTCCCCGACCTCGAGGGCCCCGCCATAGACCGTGGAGCTGTTGCCGCTGAACGTGGAATTCCCGATGGTCACGTCGTCGTCGTTGTACACGGCACCGCCGTATTCGCTGGTGCTGCCGCTGAAGGTGGAGTTGAGGATCGACGCACTGTCCTCGTTGTCGATGGCCCCGCCGTAGGTGTCCGAAGAATTACCGGTGAAGGTCGCACCGGTCACGGCGAGGCCGTCCTCGTCATAGATGGCCCCGCCGTATTCGCCCGAGTGGTTGCCGGTGAAGGTGCCGCCATTGACGGTCAGCGGGCCGTCCTCGGCGTTGATGGCGCCGCCGTAGGTGGACGCGCTGCCGTTCTTGAAGTTCACCTTGCTGACCGTCAGGTCACCACCCGACCCCACGGTGAGCAGGCTGAAGTCCGGGGTGGCCCCGGCGTAGCTGCGCTCGATGGTGGTGGTTGTGCCGGGAGCCTGGATGGTGGCCGTCACCGTCACGTCGGGCAGGGCGCTGGTCAGCACGTAGCTGCAGTTCGACGCCAGCTGGAGCACGTCACCGTCTACGGCATTGGTAATCGCGTTTGATAGGGCGCCGGTGCTGCACGGCACGTTGACCGTGATCACCGCGGCCAGCGCCGGAGCGGCCGTGCCCAGGCCCGCCACCGCCAGCCCGCCCGCCGCCGTGGCCGCGATAGCGGCCAGCCTGAACTTGATCCGCATGAATATCCCCCTGTGAGAGCCCCGATTTGGTTGACCGGTTCCGCGCCGTCTCGTCAGGGCACGTCCCTGACATGAACGCCTCTTTTGGCTAAATGACCGGACATGATTACTTAGCCGAGCCGGACGATAGCAAAGCGTAACAGCCTGGGGACGGGCGGTCCGCAGCGCCGCTAGTCCTTTGCTCCCGGGCGTTAATGTCCGGGAGCAAAGGCGCGTGCCCCGGGGCGCGCTTAGCCGGAATGTCACCGGCGCGAATGCAGCGCGCGAAGGCCGGGGAATGACGGGGCAGTTATCCCGCAGGCGGCATGACGGGCAGCGACAGGACCGCCGGGTCGGCGCCACCGAGGCGGATGCGGACATCGACGGGGACTAGCCGGGTGGCGGTGGCGGGCGGCTCGCCGCTGCCGGTGTTGCGGGCGAACCTGGGGTGAGCGCCGCCAGACACCGTGAGCCTGATCCGGTGGCCGGCCCGGAACCGGTATGCGGTGGCGCTCATCCCGACGGTGATCACGAACTCGCCGGGTCCCTCGCCGCCGGGCCCCTCGCCGCCCGGCCCCTCATCACCGGGCTGATGCCGCTGCAGGCCGTCGCACACGCTGCGTGACCGGCCCTGCTCGTCCACGTCGCACAGCCGGGCGAACAGGTCCAGGTGCGGGTGGCTGGCATGGACCTGGAACCGGGCGCTGACCGGGCCGATCACCTCTAGATCGGCGGTAAGTGGGGCACTGGTGAACACCAGCACGTCAGCGCGGGCCTCCAGGCGGCGGTCGTCGACCGACCCGGCCTTGGTACTGAGCAGCTGGCCGCCGGCCGACGGGGTGGGATCGGCGGGGTCGTAGCGGAACCCGGCGCTGTCCTCGCTGCCGGGCGGGTCGGTACTCAGGCCGCCGCCGGGACCCGCGTACCAGGGCTGGGGCATCATCCCGGGCGGCGGCCAGTCCGCCAGGTCCCGCCATTCGCCGGCGCCGCCGACGTGCAGCCGGATGGGCGGTTCCGTTGGGGTGCCTGGGTTCTCGGCCAGGTGCGCGTGCAGCCAGCGGAGCGCCTCCCCCGCCACGGCCGGCATGTCGTCATTGAACGCAGAGGAGTGCGACCACGGCCCGATGGTGAGCCGGGCGGGCGTGCCGGCCGCCCGCAGCCGGGCGTAGTCGGCCAGGCTGCCGTCCAGGCAGATGTCGTACCAGCCGGTGAGCAGGCTGACCGGCACCGCCGGGACCGGGCCGCCGGGCGTGACATCGAGACTGCGCCAGTACTCGCTGCCGGGATCGGGGTTGGCCAGCCACTCCTCGAAGTAGCCGACCCGGCCGCCGAGCGCCGGGGGGTAGGCGTCGATCAGCGGGAGGGACCGGACAGCACGGCCGAGGCGGCGCTGCAGCCGGAGCATGGCCCGGACCGTGGGCCTCAGCCCGCGCTCGAAGTTCACCATGGCGGTGGTGGCGATGAGGATGTTCTCCAGGGCGAAGGCACCGCCGGGATACATGACCGGGTAGGGCCCGGTCACGCAGTTCTGCACGATCATGGCCCGCAGCTCCGGGGGCGGGTCCGCGGCCACGGCCAGTTGCACGTAGCCGAGGTAACTCGCCCCGATGGTGGCCAGCGACCCGGTGAACCAGTCCTGCTGCCGCAGCCAGGCCACGGTGGCCAGCCCGTCAGCCTGCTCGTGGCAGAACGGCTCGAACCGCCCGCTGGAGCCGCTGGTGCCCCGGCAGCTCTGCAGGATCACGTGAAAGCCCTGCTCCGCGAACAGGGCGCCGTACAGGAAGTTCCACGGGAATCCCCGGCCGTACGGGGACCGGACCAGCAGGGCCGGCTGCGGGCCGGCCAGCTGCGGGATGTAGTGATCGGTGCGCAGGATGACGCCGTCGGCGCCGGGCACCTCGATGCCCGCGGTGACCTTGACCGCGCACCGGGGCGGGGGCAGGCCGCGCCGGGACTGCCGGGCTATCAGCCGGACCATCCGGGGCAGCTGGCGCTCCGGGACGGGGCGGACCGAGGGCACGGGCACCGTGGTAGTCATCGCTATTCCTCTCCGTACGGTGTACGTTGTTATAGCCAGCATACTCGCTGTGCCGCCGCTGGTTAAGCTCGCAGCCGGGAGCGCCTGGGCACGGGGGAGCGCTCCGGGCTGCGAGTCGCGGGAGGTGATGCCAGGTGATGGCCGCGCAGCCACCAGGGCCGGGAGCCGTCCCGCCGCTGTCGATCTGGGACATCCCAGAGCGCGGCGGCCGGGGGCCGAAGGCCCGGCACAGCCGGGCGGCGATCGCGGCGGCCGCGGTGGCGCTGGCCGACGCCGAGGGCCTGGACGCGGTCACCATGCGGCGCGTCGCGGCGGACCTCGGCATGGGCACGATGTCGCTGTACAACTACGTGACGGCCAAGGAGCACCTGGTCCAGCTCATGATCGACCACGTCAGCGGTGAGTACCGGTACTCACCAGGCCGGCCAGCGGAAGTCCGGGAGGCCATCATCGACCTGGCCCGGCAGGGCCGGGACATCACCGAGCGGCATCCGTGGCTGCCCCGGGTCATGTACACCCCGCCGACGTTCGGGCCCAACGCGCTGCGGTACGTGGACTACTTCCTCCGCCTGCTCGGCGGCACCGGGCTGGACACGACGGCCAAGATGGAACTGCTCGGCATGGTCAACGGGTTCTCCATCGCCTACGGCGGGGCGCAGGCGGCACTGGCTGAAGAACGCGCGCGCACCGGCGTCACCGCGGAGCAGCAGTCGGCCGCCCAGGTGACCGCGCTGGTCACGGCGGCCGCCAGTGGCCGCTACCCGGACCTGGCCGCGGCGCTGGGCGGCCCGGCGCCACCGCCGCGGGACGCGGACGAGGTGTTCTGCTCGGCGGTGGGCCGCCTGGTGGACGGCATCCTGGGCCGCTGACCGCTCCGCGGCCCGCGGCGGCTGGTCACGGCCTGACCGCCGCCGCCTCCTGGTAGAGCTGGTGTACCTGGGGGCCCAAGTCGGGGCGGTAGGAGATGCCCGCGGTGCTGCCGCCCTCCTGGTACCCCGCCGAGCACGCCGACGATGGTGCCAGTCCGGGTCCGCGGGTTGAACCGGGTGGTGGCCGCCCGCAGGCGGAAAGCAGCCGGGCGACGTGCACCGTTCACGGTGAGTGAATTTCCCTCGGCGGCTGACCGTTAACCCATTGTCACCTGTCACCGCGGATTTTCCGGGATTCAGTTACTCTCCGCACTGGAACAGGCGCCGGGGTGCCCAGGAAATGGCCGCCGCAGATAGTGGATCATGCCCTGCCAGATAGACGGCGGTGACCCCCGAGATGGGGTCATGACGGCCGCCCCGTATCGCCTTAGTATCGTCGCGTGTAACAGGAAGCCGAGGACGGGTATCTCCTGTTGTCCCTGACGCCGGGAGGGGGGGTCCACGGGCTAGGGATGAGGGGGGAGATGCCCGTCCTCGACGGCTCGATGATACAACTCCAGTTTGGTTGGCGCGGCCCGGCCGGCCCGGTTGTACTTCTCGCGTACCCGCCCAACATACTGTTTCGCTGTTTCCTCACTAATGCTCATCCGCCTGGCCACGGATTTCATCGGCATGCCGGTGGCATAAAGTTGCAGGGCCCGGGTTTCCTGCGGGCTGAGAACAGGCCGGTCAGGGGCGTCGTCGGTGGCGAAGATGTAGGCCAGCCGGGGTGAGATCCAGTCTTTTCCGGCGGCCACCGCCCTAATGGCCGCCCGCACCTGGGCGGTTTCCTCGCTCTTGAGCACGTAGCCCAGCGCCCCGGCGCGGATCGCGTGCCGGACCGTGGCCGGCTTGTCCGAGGCGGACAGGACCAGGACGGCGGGGCCCGCAGCCCGGATCGCGGCCACGTTCTCCTCCGCCGTGCTGCCGTCACCGAGGTCCAGGTCGAGCAGCACCACCTGCGCCTGCCGCCCCGGGCCGGCCAGCAGGGCGGCCACGGTCGCCGCCGAGCCAACCACCCGGATGCCGCGGCCCGGCTCAGTGAGCCAGGCCGCCGCCCCGGCCAGGATGACCGGGTGGTCATCCACGGCCGCGACGTCGATGACGCCGGAGTCGTCTGGGCCGCTCACCGGATCGCCGCCTCGATCCGCCAGCGGACCTCCAGGCACCCTGGCCCGCTGTCCCCGGCATCGGCCGTGGCCGCCCACCCCCCTCCCGGCGGGGCATCCTGCTGCAGGGCAGCCAGGTCCCATCGGCGGACCGGGGCGTGGTCGAAGGTCAGGTACAGCTCCACGTTCCCGCCCACCGCCAGGATGGTAAGGGTGAGCGGCTGCCTGGGCAGGCTGCGCAGGACTTCATGGAGCGCGCCGAGCGTCGCCCGGGTCACCGCCGGGCCGGGGCGCCCCGGGTCACCGACCACCTGCACCTGCACGTCCAGGCCGCGGGCCTGGGCGGCGTCGAGTGCCGGGGCCAGCCCGGCCAGCACGCCGCCCGCCTGCTCCGCCCGGTCCACCAGCGCCCGCCGCAGTGTCGCCGCGTTCCGGGCGCATCGCTCCCGCACGGCGCCGTCGGCCGGGTCGAGGGTGCCGTCGGCCATGCCGCTCAGCAGCGGGAGCGCCTCGGCTTGGAGCAGGGCCAGCCGGTCAAGCCGGTCGTCCTGGATGGCGATCACGGCGGCCCGTTCCGCGGCCGTCCGGCTGGCCAGGCCAGCCCGGCGCACCGCCATCGCCGCGTGCGTGCGCAGCGCCGGCCGCAGCGCAGCGAAGAGAGTCGGGACGATCAGGGCCGCGTACCCGGCCGCCGTCACCCGGGCCAGGCCGAGCGGGCTCCCGCCCAGGGAGCCCAGCACGAAGGCGGCATGCACCCCGAAGATGAGCAGCGCGCCGGGCACCCACACCCAGGCCGGGCGGTTCAGCGCGACCAGGGCCAGCAGCCAGATCGTACCGAGAATGGTCCAGTTCACGTCCACGGGGGACGCGGCCGCCCGGTGGTCCGCGCCTATCGCGGCCACCGCGACCACCGCGACACCGATCGCGGCCAGCGCCTCCACCGGGCCCAGGCCCCGGGAGCAGGCCCGCGGGACGAGCCAGCCCGCCGCGGCCAGCACGCCCAGCCAGACCAGGACGGGGACCACGGGCTGCAGGTAATCGCCCTGGCTGGCGACCGCCTGGACCAGCAGGGCGGCCGGGAGGATCACCGAGAGCACGCCGGCGAAGCGGGGGGCCGCGGACTCGGCCGCCTCCGCGACGGCCGCCTGGCGGCTCGCGACCGCCGGCGTGGGGCCCGCCTCGGTCAGCATGTCGGCACCTCCCGGTGCGCCGCGCGCCCGGCTCCGGCGAGCAGCCCCGGCGCGGAGGCGGCCGCGGCCCGTGCGGGCCAGCACAGGCACACCTCGGTGCCCTCGCCGGGGGCCGACCGGACAACGGCCGAGCCGCCGCAGTCGGCGACGCGTTCGCTGATCGACATCCGCACGCCGAGCCGGGACGGGCCGATCAGGGCAGGGTCGAAGCCACGCCCCGCATCCCGGATCATCACCTGGACCGCGGGGCCGGGCGTGACCGGGCCGGCTATGACCGGGCCGGCCGGGGCAGCCGCGGCCGGGGCAGCCGTGACCCACGCTTCCCCGGTGCCGGCGTGCGCGGCCACGTTGGCCAGGGCCTCCCGGGCGGCGTGCAGTAGTGCCTCCACCACCGGCCCCGGTATGTCCGCCAGCCCTGGCACCTCCCCCCGCCTCGGCACGCCCGCGTCGCTCTCCCGCGGCCCCGGCACGGCCGCCGCATGGTGGCGGGCCGTCCCCAGGTGCACGGCCAGCCCGCGGGCCCGCATCTCGCTGGCCACCGCGCCGAGCCCGGCGAGCAGCCCGGCCCAGGACACGCTGGCCGAGAACGGGTCCGTAGGCTCCCGGAGCGCGGCTTCCAGCAGGCTAATGTCGTGACGGCACCGGGCGGTCACGTCGCCGACCGCGCCCGACCGGGCGATGGCGGTCAGCGTGTTCAGCACCGTGTCGTGCAGCAGGCGGTCCTGCTCCCGGCGTTCCAGGTTCCGGGACAGGATGACGTACTGCTCGCGGGCCTCGGCCTGCGCCACCGCGAGCGCGGCGTCCGCGCGGGACGCACGGCGGGACAGCATGCGGTGCGCGGACCAGTGCACGGCTACCACGGCGAACAGCAGCACGGACGACGCCGCCGGGCTGCCGGCGGCGTCCCGGCTGAACGGGACCGAGGCGTTCCCGGCGGCATAACCGGTACCGGACAGCAGCGCCAGCGGCATGGCCAGCGCCGCAGGAGCGAACCAGATAGGCACGATGAGCTGGGTCGTCACCACGAGGAACAGCCAGTCTCCGGGCTGGCCGCGGATCGCGAGCGGCACGCACCCGGACGCGGTCAGCGCGAGCCCGGCGTAGACCGCACTGTCCAGGCAGACCAGCGGCCAGCGCCACGGGCGCCGCCGCAGGTACCAGACGGCGAGGGCGCCCCAGCCGACCGTCACGGCGGGCGCCCAGAGCAGCCACGGGCTGGCCGCATAGTAGGAATGCCAGATGATCACCTGGAGCACGGCATAGCCGATGCCGATGACCCGGAGGGCTGCCGCGATCCGGGTCACGACCGAGACCAGCCCGGTCATGGCAGGCCCGGCCGCCGCTCCGGTCACGTCCCCGGGCGGGGCCAGGGCTAAGGACCGGGGCGATCGCATGGCCCGATGATAGGACCTGCCGGCTGACCAGCCGCGTGCTTTGCGGCACAGTGCGCCGCTTCGGCCCTTAGCGTCCGGCTCGCTGGCGAGGCGGGGCGCGCCGGAGGCGTGTCCCCTCCGAGCCAGTGAATCGAGGGGCGTTCCGGGGGGTCGCTGCCACCGGGCGAGAAGCCGGGGGGTTCCCGGGAGTCGCCCCCCCGGACCAGCACTAAGCGGCATTGCGCCACCGGATCTCCAGGCAGCCCGCGCCGGTCTCGTCCACGTCCATCACCGCGCGCCACCCGGCGGACTCGGGAAGCAGCCGCCGCAGGCTGGCCACGTCCAGGCGGCCCAGCGGGCGGCGTTCGAAGGTCAGGTACAGCTCCACGTCCTCCTGGGACGCCAGTACGGTCAGCATCACCGGATGCGGCGGCAGCACGCTGACCACGCCATCAATGGCCGCCCGGGTCGCGCCTACGATCTCGCGTCCCGGGCTGCCCGGGTCGCCGATGACCTGGACCTCCATGGGCAGGCCCCGGTCCCTGGCCGCGGCCAGGGCCGGCTCCAGGCCGGCGAGCAGGCCGCCCGGCTGCGGCGCCGCGTCCACCAGGGCCCGGCGCAGCATCGCCGCCCGCCGGGCGCAGCGGGCCCGGACCTCAGGGTCCGCCGGGTCCAGCCGGCCATCGGCGAGGCCGCGCAGCAGCGGCAGTGCCTCCGCTTCCAGCAGGTCAAGGCGGCCTCGCCGGTCCTGCTGGATCGCTTCGGCCGCCGCACGCTGCGCGGCGGCCTGGCTGGCCAGGGCACTGCGCCGGGCGGCGATCCGGGCGTGGACGCGGAGCGCCGGGCGGAGTGCCGCGAACACCGCCAGGCACACCAGCACGGTGTAGCCGGTGGCCGCCAGCCGCGCCTGGCCCAGCGGCGTCAGGCCGAACACGCGCACCGAGAACACCGCGTGCGTGCCGAACACCAGCAGTGCCCCGGCCGCCCACTCCCAGGCCGGCCGGTACAGCGCGACCAGCGCGAGCATCCAGCAGGTGCCGGCGACCGACCAGTTGACCGAGCCGATCGCGCCGTGCTTCCGCTGCCAGCCGACCAGCGCGACCACCGCGACCGCGGTGGCCACCGCCACCGCGGCGTCGGCCCGGCTCATCCCGCCCCTCCGGGCCCGGGGCACCAGCCAGCAGGCCGCGCCCAGCATCCCGGCCCAGGCCGCCAGCGGGATCACCGGATTCCGGTAGTCCCGCAGGTAGGACAGGGCCTGGATGAGAGTGGCGAACACCCAGATGAGCGCGACGCCCGCCATCATCCGGGGCAGCTCGGCCTCGTAGGCATCCCCGACCAGGGCGTCATCCGCCAGCATGGTCACTCTCCCCTGGCTCGGGGACCGCGGGCGGCACCACGTCCGGCCGCGGCCAGCGCAGGGACACGACCGTGCCGGCGCCCGGGACGGACCGGACCGATGCCTCACCGCCCGCGTCGGCCAGCCGCTCAATGATGGACCGGCGCACGCCCAGCCGGGATGGGTCGCGCCGGCCCGGGTCGAAGCCCGCGCCCGCGTCCCGCACCCGCACCCGGATGTCCCTGGCCAGCCGTACCTCGACCCACGCCAGCGACGTGCCCGCATGGAGCAGTACGTTCACCAGCGCCTCGCGCACCGCCTGCGCGACCGCGGCGGCGACCGGCTCCGGGACCGCCAGCACCGGGACGGTGAGCACCGGCTCGCCGCCGGGCGCCCGCACGCCGGGCGCCGGCCCGGTGCCGGGCACCGGCCCGCCGCCGGGCGCCGGCCCGCCGCCGGATGAGGGCTCTCCCCGGACCGGGCCGGCCGTCACCCGCACGTCGAGGCCGCGGCCGCGCAGCTCCGCGGCCACCCGCTCGATGCGGGCCAGCAGGCCGTCCGCGGGCCAGTCAGCTGCCTCGCTGAGCACCTGCTCCATCAGTACGATGTCGCGCCGGCACCGGCCGACCACCTCGACGCCACCGCTGGCGCCTTCCCGGGACAGCGCGGTCAGCGTGTTCAGCACGGTGTCGTGCAGCAGCCGCTCATGCTCGCGGCGCTCGGCGCTGCGCGACCGCACCACATACTGCTCCCGGGTTTCCCGGTCCGCCCGGGCCAGGGCGGCGTCCGCCGCGGTGGCCCGGCTCTGCAGCGCGCGCCGGCCCCAGCACACCGCGGCGGCCAGCGCCAGCAGGAACACCGCGGCGGCCAGCGGCGAGTTGCCGTGGGCATGGCCGCCGAGCATGGCCCCGCCCCAGAAGGCCGCCGCGGACACCGCCGCCAGCGAGATGGCCAACCGGGCCGAGGTGAACAGGGCCGGCAGCAGCAGCTGGTCCAGCAGCGCGATGTAGAGCCAGCTGGCCGTGTCGCCGAGCATCAGCGGGGGCACGAAGGCGGCAGCGCTCAGCGCCAGCGTCACGTGTACCGCGGCGTCGGCCGGGGCCAGCCGGCGGGCAGGCACGCCGTGCCGCAGCCCGGCCACCACCGCCACCGCACACGCCGCCGCGATGGCCGGGCCGGCCAGCCGCCACGGGGCGGCCGCGTAGAAGGAATGCCAGATGGCGACCTGGATCACGATGTAGCCGACCGCGATGAACCGGACCACGGTCACCGTCGCCGCGGCCACCGTGCCGAAGGTGGCCACGGCGGGGCCACCGCTGGTCGCCGCCCCGGACCCGATCGCGGACCCGGCGGCGGCCAGCGGTCCGTCAGCGGCCATCGAGGCGCTGACCCGGGCCCGGGCAGCACGGAACTGCGTTAAGTAACCGGGCGACCACATAGCCAGATCATATGACGTTGTCGAACATTAACTCTGAATATTGGCCATCTCCTCTCGCCAGCGCCACGGGGCCAGGGGCATCATTCCGCCACGATCCTGCCGTTGGGCATGGTGGGGCGGCACGCGGTGGCGGGGGCAGCCCCGGCGCCGGCCGGTACCCTGCGCGGTGCCTACGGAACGTGGGGATCACCGGCCCGGGCACGCCCGGCGCGGGCAACTTCGACGGCACCGGAGAATCGCCTGCGCTCCGACGCTGGCTCGCGACGCGCTCGTTCTCGGGCAGGCGATGCCCCGCGATGGGGCGCGGATCGGCTGCCCGGCCGTGCCGCCCGACCCGCCGGACAACGGGCTCGCGGACAGCCGCGGCCGTCCGCTTACCAGCCGGGCAGCCGGTCGTCTCGGTGACGCTGCCGACCGGTGGCGCTCATCGAGGTGGACGGGGCCGGCACCCTACGACTGGGTGCCCCCCGGGGGTGTGCTCGGCGGCGGTGGCGGGCGGGCCGCTGCCGCCCGCGGTGTGCGGAGTGAGCCCGCCGTGCGGGTCTCGCCGACTCCGCACTCACCTTTTACCGGAGAATCGGTATATACCGGGCATCGACTGCGTGCGTTGAGTGCAATGTCGGTGGTGCCGGTCAGGGTGTGGGTGTGGACAGGGATCTGGCGGGGGGCGGGGAAGAGCTTTGCGGGGCTCGGACGTGGGGGGAACTGCGGAAGGGCGGATTGTCTTCTCGGCGGGTAGAGCGGCTGGCCCGGGAGGGCGTGCTGCGGGTGGTGCGGACTGGGGTGTACGTGCCCTCGGCCATCGCCGACTCGCTGACCGTGAATGAGCAGGGCTCGCATCTCCTGGCGGCGGCGGCGTTAGCGGGTACCGGGCCGGGATGGGCGGGCAGCCACCGGTCCGCGGCCCTGGCTTACGGCCTGGGCGTGGTGAGACAGCCGGGAACGGGGCGGGTGGAGGTCACCCGCGCACCAGAGGCTAGCGGCAGCCGCAGCCGACGGGCCGGCGTTCTGGTGCACACGGCGGCCCTCCCGGGCGAGCATGTGACCGCGATCCGGGGAGTTCCGCTCACATCCGCGGCCAGGACGGTCGTGGACTTGGCCCGGATGCTGCCGTTCGCGGAAGGGGTCGCCGTCGCGGACTCCGCGCTCCGCGCGGTGAAAACCACTCGCCGGGAGATCGACGCGGTCCTCGCCCGGTGTGTCCGCTGGCCGGGTGTGCAGCAAGCGCGCCGGGTGGCGGTGTTCGCTGATCCGCGGGCTGAGTCGGTGCTGGAGTCGCTGGGCCGGGTTGCGTTCCATCAGGCGGGCCTGCCGCCGCCTGACCTGCAGGTCTGGGTGGGGGATGAGGGTGAGGTCATCGGCCGGGTGGATTTCCTGTGGCGGCGGTACGCCACGATCGCCGAGGCGGACGGGGCGATCAAGTACCGGAACCCGCAGCAGGCGCGGGCCCAGCTGGCCCGGGATGCCAGGCTGCGCGGGGCGGGCTACGAGGTGGTGCACTTCACCTGGCCGGAGATCACCCGGGTACCCGGGCAGGTGGCGTCGGCGGTCGCCGCGGCGTTCCAGGCTTCCGCCGGTCGCCAGCCCGCCCGGGGCTGAGTCACGCCCGGGGCCGAGTCACGCCCGGGGCCGAGCCACGCCCGGAGCCGAGCCATGCCCGGGGCCGAGCCACGCCCGCCCGGGCCAGCGGGTCAACCTGGGCAGCCCAGCCCGGCGGGTGGCCCTGCGGGGGGTCACGGTGACATAGTTGACTCACTGTTCAGTCAACTATGAGGGGTTCTTATCGTGACGACCGACCCGCACACCGCCGGGGGGGTGCCGGGCCGGGCGCAGGTGGTGATCGTCGGCGGCGGGGTGACCGGCTGCAGCATCGCCTACCACCTGGCCCACCTGGGCTGGACGGACGTGGTGCTGCTGGAGCAGCACCGGCTCACGGCCGGCACGACCTGGCATGCCGCCGGGCTGATCACCTCGGCCGGGATGACCGACGAGACGGCCCTGTTCTTCAGCCGGTACTCCCGGGACCTGTACGCCCGGCTGGAAGAGGAGACCGGGCACTCCACCGGCTTCCGCGCGGTCGGGCACATCTCGCTGGCCACCACCCCGGCGCGGCAGGAGGCACTGCGCCGCGAGGCGGCCTGGATGCACGGGTTCGGCGTCGAGGACACCGAGATCTCCCCGCGCGAGCTGGCGGACATGTGGCCGCTGGCCCGCACCGACGACGTGCTGTCCGCCTTCTACGTCGCGGATGAGGGCCGGGCCGACCCGGTCGGGGTGGCCACCTCGCTGGCCAAGGGCGCCCGGCAGCTGGGTGTGCGGGTGGTGGAGGGCGTGGCCGCGACCGGGGTGGAGCTGGATGGCCGCCGGGTACGGGCGGTGCGCACCGACCAGGGCCGGATCGAGGCCGAGGTGGTGGTGAACGCGGCGGGCATGTGGGCCCGGCAATTCGGTGCGCTGGCCGGGGTCAGCGTCCCGCTGCAGGCCGCCGAGCACTACTACCTGCTCACCGGCACCGTGCCCGGGATGGACCCGGACCTGCCCGTCATCGAGGACCCGGACAACTACGGCTACTACCGGCCGGAGGGAGACGGGATGCTGGTGGGCTTGTTCGAGCCCGTCGGCGCGCCCTGGTCGCTGGACGGAGTGCCCCGCGGGTTTTCGTTCGGGAAGATAAGTCCCGACTGGGAGCGGATGGAGCCCTTCCTCGGCCCGGCGCTGGCCCGGATCCCGGTACTGGCGGAAACCGGGGTGCGGACGTTCTTCTGCGGGCCGGAGTCGTTCACCGCCGACGTCCGCCCGCTGCTCGGGCCCGCCCCTGAGCTGGACGGCTATTTCGTCGCGGCCGGGCTGAACTCGCTCGGCATCCTGTCCGGCGGCGGGGTGGGCAAGATGCTCGCGCACTGGATCGCGGACGGCGTGCCGCCGGTGGACGCGACCGCGGTCGCCATCGACCGGACGCATCTGTATGAGTCCTCCCGGCGGTTCCGCGCCGAGCGCACCGTCGAGCAGCTCGGCGTGCTGTTCGGGGACGCAGTCTGGCCCGGCTGGAAGCCGTCCACCGGGCGGAACGTGCGCCGGTCGGTGCTGCACGACCGGCTGGCCGTCGCGGGCGGGCACTTCGCCGCCTCGGCGGGCTGGGAATTCGCCGAGTGGTACGCCGGCCCGGGTGAGGTGCCGCAGCCACGGCTGGGCTTCGGCCGGCCCGCCGCACACGAGATCGTCGGCCGGGAGCACGCCGCGGTGCGCGAGGCGGTCGGCCTGCTGGACATGAGCCTGATGGCCAAGCTGCTGGTGCAGGGACCGGACGCGGGCGCGGTGCTCAGCCGGCTGTCCGCCAACGATGTGCTGGCCGGGCCGGGGCGGCTGGTCTACACCCAGTGGCTCAACGAGGCGGGCGGCATCGTCGCCGATGTCACCGTGACGTGCCTGGAGCCGGGGAAGTTCCTGGTCATCGCGAGCGACCTGATCCACCGCCGGATCGAGCCGCTGATCCGGCGGGCGAGCAGGCCCGGGGAGGTGGTCACCGTCGCCGACATCACCTCGGGCACCACCCTGCTGTCCGTGCAGGGCCCGGCGTCCCGGGAGCTGATCGGCCGGCTCACCGACGCCGACCTGTCCAACGCGGCGTTCCCCTACCTGTCCGCCCGGCACATCTTCGCCGGTTACGCCCCGGTGCTGGCCATCCGGGTCACGTACGTGGGTGAGCTCGGCTGGGAACTGCACGTGCCGGCGGAGTACGCGGCCGGGGTGTATGACGACCTGGTGGCCGCGGGCGCCGACCTCGGCTTCCGGCTGGTCGGCCTGTCCGCCATGTCCAGCCTCCGGCTGGAGAAGGGCTACCGGGACATGGGCGTGGACATCGACAACACCGACAGCCCACTGGAGGCCGGGCTGGGCTTCGCGGTGGCCTGGGACAAGGCCGGCGGGTTCACCGGCCGGGATGCGCTGCTGGCGGCGCGGTCCGCTGGGCCACCGCAGCACCGGGTGGTCAGCCTGATCGTCGAGGATCCGGCGGCCGACCTGTTCGGCAACGAGCCGGTGTTCGCCGGTGACGATCGGGTCGGCTACGTGCGGGCCGCTGCCTACGGCTACACGGTTGGCGGCCCGGTGGGGCTGGCCCAGGTGTCCTGCCCGGACGGGGTGACCGGCGGATGGCTGAAGGACGGGGACTTCCGGGTGCGGACCCCATCGGGGGACCTGCCCGCCCGGCTGCAGACCGCGCCGCTGTACGACCCGCAGCGGCTGCGCATCCTGGACCAGTAAGGCGGCCGCCCGGGCCGGGTCAGGCGGAGCCCACCGGAGCGGGCTCGCGGCGGGGCGCCGTGGCGGCGGGCGCGGTCCGGGCCGGGCGCGGGGCGGCGGCCAGGAAGGCGCCGGCCACGGCGGCCACCAGGACCGCGGCGATGGCGATGACAGCGGCCGGGGACCACAGCAGGATGCCCGCACCCGCCGCGGCGCCGCCCAGCATGGCCGCGACCGAGCCAAGCCTGCGGTGTGGCTTCGCCCCGGGGCCGCCGGCCAGGGCGCTGTCGGCGGCCAGGCCGGTGAGGGTGAGGGTGAGCACGGTGGTGGTCAGGTCGGCGGCGCCGAGATGGCGGACGGTGCTGTTCTGCACGCCGAGCGCCGCAGCCAGCACGGCGATGGTGACGAACCGGCCGTTTCCCGCGAAGGGCAGCACGCTCATGCTGGTGAGCAGGGCCACCAGGGCGAGGATCAGCGCTTCCGAGCCGAAGGCGGTGGCCAGCCAGCGGCCGGGGCGGGCCGCGGACAGGGCGTGCGCCGCCCGGCCGCCGGCCAGCGCGCCGAGCACGAATCCGGCGATCGCGATGGCCGACGCGGCCGCGGACAGGCCGGAGCGCGGGTCCGCGCTGAAGCCGAGGAACACCACGTTGCCGGTCATGTTCGCGACGAACACCCGGCCCAGCCTCAGGTAGCTGACGGCGTCAACGAGCCCGGTGACCACGGTCAGCGCCAGCAGCGCGGCCACGGTCGGACGGGACGTGAGCGGAGAGGGGACAGGCATGGCTTGCTCATTCCTGCGGGTCGGGGCGGTCTGATCGGGCCCGGTCAGCTGACCGCGCCGAGTGCGGCGCTGACGCTGGCGATGATCGCCCCGCCGAGCGCGATGGAAGCGAACGAGCGCAGGAAGCCGGTGGCAAAGAAGCGCCACCGGATCCAGGCCAGGGTGACCAGTTCGAAGGCGATCGCGGCCAGCGCCACGATCAGCGCGGCACGGTAGGCCGGGATCAGGAACGGCAGGGTGTGCAGCACGCCGCCCAGGAACGTGCCGGCCCCGGTGATCAAGCCGCGCAGGTACGGGTTGCCCCGGCCGGTCAGGTCGCCAGTGTCGGACAGGCCCTCGGAGAAGGCCATGCTGACGCCGGCCCGATCGCGGTGGCCAGCCCGGCGAAGAACGCATAGCGCGGCGTGTGGGTGGCGAACGCGACGGCGAAGACGGGCGCCAGCGTGGACAGCGAGCCGTCGATCAGGCCGGTCATCGCGGGCTGCGCGCGTTGCAGCAGGAATGACCGCTCGCCCCGGCGCTCGGGCGTGCGCTCGTCCATGCGCTCGCGGGGGCGCGGCAGCGTGAGGATGGTCATCGCATCGGCTCCCTTGTCAATTCGATACTGAACTTATCGTTTCATATATCGGGAACCAGGCGGACGGGCGGGCTATTCCCCGCCGGGGTTCCCGGCGGGGGCTCCCGGCGGGGGCTCCCGGCGGGGTTCCCGGCCGGGGTTCCCGGCCGGCAGGCGACTCCCGGCGCCGAGGCCGGGGCGGCCGGGGGAATAGCCACGGCCACCGCGACGGTTGACCGAAACTAGTAGTACAGTTTTGTTGAGTCCCGGGATGCGAACCGGGACCGGAACAGCGAGCTGAGGGTGATGACGATGACCGCAATCGGGTTCGTGGGCCTGGGGTCCATGGGGGCGCCGCTCGCCGGGCGCCTGCTCCCGGGCAACACCGTGTACGGGACCAACCGGACCAAGGCCAGGGCGGCCGCACTGATCGAGCAGGGGCTCCTGTGGCGGGGCACCCCGCGTGAGGTTGCCCAGGCCGCCCAGGTGCTGTTCAGCATGGTCACCGATGACGCGGCGCTGGCCGCGATCACCTCCGGCCGGGACGGGATCCTGGCCGGCCTCCGGCCGGGGGCGGTCTACGTCGAGATGAGCACGGTGAGCCCGCAGACCGGCCGTGAGCTGGCCGGACGAGTCCGGGCCAGAGGCGCCAGCATGATCGACGCGCCGGTCTCGGGCAGCGTCCCGGGGGCCCGGAGCGGCACTCTGTCGATCATGGCCGGCGGCCCGGAGGAGGCTTTCCTCACGGCCGCACCTCTCCTGCGCCAGCTGGGCCGGAGCGTCACCCATGTCGGCAGGAACGGCCAGGGGCTGCTGCTGAAGCTGGCCATCAACATCAGCCTGGCCGCGCAAATGCTCGCCTTCAGCGAGGGCATGCTGCTGGCTGAGCGCGGCGGGATCGATCCTGAGCTGGCCGCCCGGGCGATGACCGAGAGCGCGATCGGGTCGCCCATGCTGCAGGCGCGCGCTCCCCTGGTCCTCGACCTGCCCGAGCAGGCCTGGTTCGATGTGCGGCTCATGCACAAGGACATCCGCCTGGCGCTGGACGCGGCCCGTGAGGCCAGGGTCCCGCTGCCGTCGGCCTCGGTCGCGGACAGCATGCTGGGCCGGGCGGAAGAACTGGGCTATGCGCACCGGGACATTGCCGGGCTGTTCGAGGTGCTGGACCGGCAGGCCAGCAGCGCGGCCGCCGCGGGCTCGAAGGCAGCATGAACGACATGACGACCGGCACCAAGCCGCACGCGGACGGCGGAGGCGGCGAAGCCCCGCGGCGAGGGCAGCCGCGCCGGGCGGGCAGTCCCGCCGAGCCCGCACCCCGTGGCCGGCCACGCAGCGAGAAGGCGCGCCAGGCCATCCTGGACGCCGCCGCCGAGCTCCTGCTGGACCGGGGCATGGCCGCGGTCAGCATGGATGCGGTCGCGGAGCGGGCCGGGGTCAGCAAGGCCACCATCTACCGCTGGTGGCCGAGCAAGGAGACACTCGCCCTCGATGCGCTGTACACCGGGTGGGCCGCCGCCCGCCCGTACCCCCGTGACACTGGCTCGCTGCGCGGCGACCTGCTCTCGCTGCTGCGTCCCTGGGCCCGGCTGGCCAGCAGCCGCCCGTACGGGCGGGTGATCGCCGCGCTGATCACCGAGGCGCAGACCGACCCGGCCTTCGCCGCGGAGTACCGGCAGCGCGTGGTCGAGCCCCGGCGAGACCAGGCCCGCGCGATCTTCCGCCGCGCCATCGAGCGCGGCGAGATCCCCGCGGACACCAACGCCGAGGTGGCGCTTGACCTGCTCTATGGCGCGCTTTACCATCGCCTGCTGCACGATCATGCCCCACTCAACGACCGGTTCGCCCGGGACGTCGTCGACATGGTGCTGGGCGGGATCCAGCCGGTCCCGGGCGGCGCGCCTGGGCCCGGGGACCAGGGCGGCCCGGCGGCCGCCGGACGCGGCTGACCGATGCTGCGCGGCGACACCGGGTTCCCCCGGGCAGATGCGGAGAACGACTTCCTGCGCGCCCGGCGGCGGCACGTCCTGGCCGGCCTGGCCGGATGGGTCCGCGGCCGGCCCGGCGGCGCGGGCCGCCTGATACCGCTGGACGACGTGCTCACCGTGCTCGGCCGGCGCGGCGAGCGGCGGCTTGGCCTGCAGACCATCCGGCTGGACACGATCGTGGGCACGATCGACGCACGGCGCGACTTCGACGCCCGGTTCCGGCCGGCCGCCAACCGGGTCCGGCCCCGCTGGGAGCGGCTCGCCATGGCCCAGCGGCGCGGGGAAGCCATCCCGCCGATCGAGGTGTACCGGGTCGGCGGGCTGCACTTCGTGGCCGACGGGCACCACCGGGTGTCCATCGCCGCGGCCGGGCGCCAGGTGACGATCGACGCCTACGTCACCGAGGTGCTGACCCTCGCACCTGCCCCGGTGCCGGGCGCGGGCGCGCTGATGGTTACCCGCCGGGCGCCGGCGGCCGGAGCCAGGCCGCCGTGTCCGGCGGGAGCTGGCCACCGGGCAGCGGGCCGCTGCTGAGCAGGATCTCCTGGTGCGGGCGGAGCGGCACCGCACCGGCGGCCAGATTGACCATCACGGTGACGGCGTCCGCGCCGTCACCGCGCTGGTAGCACAGCCCGTCTGCAGGCGACGGCAGCCAGGCCATCCCGGTGCCGGCGGCCAGCGCGGGCAGGGCCCGGCGCAGCCGCAGGGCGGCCCGGTACAGCTGGAGCATGGACCCGGGGCCCTGCTGCTGGGCCTGCGCGGTCAGGTTCTTCCACTCTGCGGGCTGGGGCAGCCACGGCACCGTGCCCTCGGGGCCGTACCCGAACGGAGCGGCGTCGCCGGACCAGGGCAGCGGGACCCGGCAGCCGTCCCGGCCCCGGTTGGCGTGGCCGGACCGCTCCCACATCGGATCCTGCAGCAACTCCTCTGGCAGGTCCTCGACCTCGGGCAGGCCGAGTTCGTCTCCCTGGTAGAGGTACACCCCGCCGGGCAGCGAGAATGCCAGCAACGCGGCGGCCCGCGCGCGGCGGGTACCGAGCGCCAGGTCGGACGGCTCGCCGATCTGGCGGTCGGTCATGCTGAACGCGGTGTCGGCGCGGCCGTAGCGGGTCACGTGCCGGACCACGTCGTGGTTACTGAGCACCCAGGTCGGGGCGGCGCCCACCCGGTCGTGCGCGTCCAGCGTGGTGTCGATAACCCGGCGTAGCGCGGCCGCGTCCCAGGCGCAGCACAAGAAGTCGAAGTTGAACGCGCTGTGCAGCTCATCCGGGCGCAGGTACCGGGCTAGCCGTTGCGCGTCGGGCAGCCAGACCTCGCCGATCAGTACCCGGTCCCCGGGATAGGCGTCAGCGATCCGGCGCCACTCCTGATAGATCCCGTGCACCTCATCCCGGTCGATGAACAGGTGCGGGAGAGCCGCAGGCGGGACCGGGACGGCCGGGACCGGGACGGCCGGGACCGGGACGGCCGGGACCGGGACGGCCGGGACCGGGACGGCGGCTTCCACCGGCGCCGAACTGCCCGGAGTCGGAGTCGCACCCAAGTCCGCCAGCCTGGGGTCCTTGGCCAGCAGCGCGGCCGAGTCGATGCGGAACCCGTCCACCCCGCGGTCGAACCAGAACCGCAACACGCTGGCGAACTCGCTGCGCACATCCGGGTGCGCCCAGTTGAAGTCGGGCTGGCCGGGGGTGAACAGGTGCAGGTACCACTCGCCCCGCGCCCCCGCCGGGCTGGACACCCGGGTCCAGGCCGGCCCGCCGAACATCGAGGTCCAGTCGTTCGGGGGCAGTTCGCCGTGCGTCCCCCGGCCGGGCCGGAAGTGATAGCGGGCCCGCTCGGCCGAGCCGGCCGGGGCGGCCAGCGCGCCAGTGAACCAGGGCTGCTGGTCGGAGCCGTGGTTCGGGACGACGTCGATGATGATCCTGATACCCAGTGCATGCGCCTCGGCGATCAGCTTCTCCGCCTCGGCCAGGCGGCCGAACAACGGCTCGATGGCGCGGTAGTCGGCCACGTCATAGCCGGCGTCGGCCATGGGCGAGGGATACCAGGGCGTGAACCAGATCGCGTCGATGCCCAGCTTAGCCAGGTAGGGCAGGCGGGCACGGACGCCGGCCAGGTCACCGATGCCATCGCCGTTGCCGTCCGCGAAGCTGCGCACGTAGACCTCGTAGATGGCCGCCGTCCGCCACCAGTCCTGCGCCGCGGCGCCCTGGCTGAAGTGGTGCACGGTTTACCTCATCCCTAGAGAGCACCGGCGGTGAGGCCGGCCATGGATGTTCCGCTGGAAGATCAGGAAGAAGACCATGGTGGGCACCGCGGCGCTGGCCGGCGCCGCGATGATGAGATTCTGCGGCGTGGTGGCCACCGCCCGCCAGCTGCCGACGTTGCGCGTCTCCCTGCCCGGGTCGTACCCGTCCTCGACCAGCAGTGGCCAGAGGAAGTCCTGCCAGACCGCGGCGACCGAGAAGATGGACACGACACCGAGGATCGGCCGGGACATCGGCAGCGGCAGGCTGGCCGCGGTCAGGTACTGCGGGACGACCAGGACGCGGGACGGGATCATCAAAGGGGCCAGCATCAGCAGGAAGATGACGTTGCCCAGGACTGGCCGCACCTTGGAGAGCTGGATCGCCTCCTGGGTGGACTTCAGGCCGTCGCTGAACAGGAAATACATCGGCCCGATGAAAACCAGAGCTCCTCTTCGAGCCGGAGCTGGTAGTCCGGGACTCCACGGCCCGGCCCCGGGCCTGATCACGGGCCGGCTCACGGCGGCGCGGCATCAATCCGCCGGGACCTTCAGGACCAGCACGACGGCGTCGTCTCCGGCCGACCCGCCGGCGAAGGCCAGCGCCGCCTGCCGGACAGCCACGGCCATCGCATCCGCGGGCCGGTTCCCGAGCGCCGCGACCAGGCTGCGCAGCCGGTCATCGCCGAAGAAGTCGCGCCTGACCGGGTTGCGGGCCTCAGTGACACCGTCGGTGAACAAGATCAGGCTGTCGCCGGCCCGCAGCAGCCCCCGCGTGTCGTGCAGTTCGGGAGCGGGCAGCACGCCGAGCAGGGTGCCCGGCCGCCCCAGTTCCCGCACCCGGCCGCCCGCGCGGCGTAGCAGGGCGAGCGGATGCCCGGCCGCGCTGATCTGCACCGAGGCACCCCCGGCCACCGGGCAGACCGTGGCATAGATCGCGGTAAGGAACGGCGGGGCATCGGCCGGCCCGTCGAGCAGGGCCTGGTTCAGCGCGGCCAGGATCAGGCTCGGCCGGGTCCGCCGGTGCGCCTCCGCCCGGAGGGTATGCCGGGCCAGCGCAGTGCTCCCGGCTGCGGTGACCCCCTTTCCGCACACATCACCGACCACCATGCCCCAGCTCTGGTGGAGCGACGGGAACACGTCGTAGAAATCGCCGATGACATCCACGCCTGCCGTCCCGGCCGTGTACCGCACCGCGACCTGCAGGCCCGGGATGTCCTGCGGGCTATGCGGGCGCAGGCTTTCCTGGAGGGCCCGCGCCAGCGCGGCACGTTCGGCCCCGACGGTCAGCGCGGCCCGCAATGAGACTTTGGCCGAGGCGAGCAGGGCCAGGGTTTCCAGGACCGCCATGTCGGCGGGGCTCCACAAGCGCGGCAGGTGGTCGGCCACGCAGAGCGCCCCCATGACCGCGCCATCCTGATCATGGATCGGCCGTCCGACCCAGGCGATCCCGGCCGGCCCGGCCCGGCCGCCCCCCGCGATGATCCGCGGATCGCGCCGGGCGTCCCCGACGATCATGGCCTTCCCGGATTCGATGACCCGCTGGAGCACCAGGCGCTCCACGGGGTCCTGCCCGATCCGGGCCTGCCTGCGAGCAATGCCTGAAACGCCCGGCGCGACTTGCCGGGTGAAAGGCCATTGCCTGGCGATCACGATGGACGCATAAGAGGCCTTGAGGAGCCTTGTGGCGAGCCGGGCAACCCGGTCGAGCGAGACCGTATCCGAGACCGACATGTCTGCCGCTTCTGGCGAGGTGACGCCTTTGGATGCCATGCATCCCTGCGAAGCGGGGTCCTGGCCTCGTGCCGATTAAACCATAGAAAGCACGCCCAGAAGTTCATCTGCTAATTAACAAGGTATAGGCAGCTAATGCACTTTCAGGGTTCCCGTGGGCATTCCAGAGTTATTTCAGGAAAGTCCCGGAATGCCGGGAATGACCGATCACCTAACGGTCACTGCTGAAGGCCGCGTCGAAGGCGGCCTCCGGCGGGTCGTAGTTGAACTGGCGCAGGTAGGCCAGGGCCTCCGGCGCGCCCGTCAGGCGGCCCATGCCCGCGTCCTCCCATTCGACCGAGATGGGGCCGTCGTAGCCGATCGAGTTCAGCATCCGGAACACGTCCTCCCAGCGGACGTCACCGCGGCCCGCGGACACGAAGTCCCAGCCGCGCCGCGGATCCCCCCAGGGCAGGTGCGAGCCGAGGCGGCCGTTGCGCCCGTCCAGCCGCTTGCGGGCCTCCTTGCAGTCCACGTGGTAGATCCGGTCGGCGTAGGCGGCCAGGAACGCGACCGGGTCCAGGTCCTGCCAGACGAAATGACTGGGGTCGAAGTTGAGGCCGAACGCGGGGCGGTCCGCCACGGCGTCCAGGGCCTGCCGGGTAGTCCAGAAGTCGTAGGCGATCTCGCTGGGGTGCACCTCGTGCGCGAACCGCACCCCCTCGGCGTCAAAGGTGTCCAGGACCGGGTTCCACCGCCGGGCGAAATCGGCGTAGCCGTCGGCGATCATCTCCGGCGGCACCGGCGGGAACATGGCCACCGTGTGCCAGATGGACGAGCCGGTGAACCCGACCACGGTCCGCACCCCGAACGCGGCGGCCGCCCGCGCGGTGTCGGCCATCTCGGCCGCCGCCCGCTGCCGGACGCCCTCCGGCTCGCCGTCGGCCCAGATGCGGGCGGGCAGGATGGCCCGGTGCCGGACATCGATGGGGTGATCGCAGACCGCCTGCCCGACCAGGTGATTGGAGATGGCCCAGCAGCGCAGGCCGTACTTGTCCAGCAGGGCATGCCGGCCGGCCAGGTAGCCATCCTCGCGTAGCGCCCGGTCCACCTCGAAGTGATCACCCCAGCAGGCCAGTTCCAGCCCGTCGTAGCCCCAGTCGCAGGCCAGCCGGCAGACCTCCTCCAGGGGCAGGTCGGCCCACTGGCCGGTAAAGAGGGTGAACGGTCGAGGCATCAGTGGCTCCCGTGGTTCTCGTCCTGCTTACTGGCGGGCGCGGGGACCGGTGTCCACCGGCTGCCGTGCCCGGCGCTGTCGGCGACGGCGGCCAGGACCTGCTGCACCTGCAGCCCGTCGGCGAACGAGGGCGCCGGGTCGGCGCCCTCGGCGATCGCGGTGACCAGATCGGCGACCTCGTGCACAAAGGTGTGCTCCCAGCCCAGCACGTGCCCGGGCGGCCACCACGCGGACAGGTACGGGTGGGACGGCTCGGTCACCAGGATGCGCCGGAAGCCGGCCACCGCGGCATCCTCGGACTGGTCATGGAACTCCAGCTCGTTCAGCCGTTCCAGGTCGAAGGCGAGGCTGCCGGCGTCCCCGTTCAGCTCGATGCGCAGCGCGTTCTTCCGGCCGGCCGCGAACCGGGTCGCCTCGAACGTGGCCAGCGCGCCCGGGCCGAGCCGGGCGGTGAACACGGCCGCGTCGTCCACGGTCACCGGGCCGGTGGCCGGCGGCCCGCCGCCGGGCAGCCAGCGCTCCGTGATGAACGTGGTGGTCATCGCGGACACCCCGCTAATCAGCTCCCCGGTGAGGTACTGGGCCAGGTCCACGATATGCGCGCCCAGGTCGCCGAGCGCCCCCGAGCCGGCCTGCCCGGCCTGCAGCCGCCAGGTCAGCGGGAACGCCGGGTCGGCCAGCCAGTCCTGCAGGTAGCTAGCGCGCACGTGCCGGAGGGTGCCGATCCGGCCGGCGGTAACCAGCTGGCGGGCCAGGGCCACGGCCGGGACCCGGCGGTAGTTGAAGCCGATCATGGAGCGGACGCCGCGGGCGGACGCCCGGCGGGCCGCCGCCGCCATCGCCTCGGCCTCGGCCACGGTGTTGGCCAGCGGCTTCTCGCACAGCACGTGGCGGCCCGCGTCCAGCGCCGCGATGCTGATCTCCGCGTGGCTGTCCCCTGGCGTGCAGACGTCGATGAGCTGCACGTCGTCCCGGCGCAGCAGGGAGCGCCAGTCGGTCACCGCGTCGGCCCAGCCCTGGCGCACGGCGGCCTCGCGCACCTTCGCGGTGTCCCGGCCGCAGACCGCCGCCATCACCGGGCGCAGCGGCAGGCTGAAGACGCGCGGCGCGTCCCGCCAGGCGCGGGAATGCACGGCGCCCATGAACGCGTAGCCGACCATGCCGACGCCTAGCGGCGGCTCGTCCTCGTGCTGGCGCACTGCCCCTCCCGTCGCCGCGGGCTCGCGGCACTCAGCCTCAGCCCACCGTGCGGGCGTACGGATCCCAGTCTGCGGCCAGCGCCTCCGGGACGGTGAAGGTGGTCCCGACCGGCTCGAAGCTACCGCCGTCGATGGAACCGGCGATAGCCTCCATCGTCTCCAGCACGTGCAGCGCCAGCTCACCGGAGGCCCGGTGCGGCGTGCCGCCGCGCAGCGCGCGGGCCATGTCCAGCACGCCGAGCCCACGGCCCGCGGTGGCCCCCTGGGCCGGGATGAGCGTCCACTCGTCGCTGCCCGCGGCGCGCAGCCCGATCTCACCGTCGAACCGGTTCGGGTCGGGCAGCGCCAGCGTGGCCTCGGTGCCGGTGATCTCCACGAACCCGTGCCGCCGCAGCGGGGAGTCGAAGCTGAGCACCAGCGACGCGGCCTGCCCGGCCGCGAACCGGACCAGGGCCGCGACGTGGGTCGGCACCTGCACGCTGAATGCCGTGCCGGCCCGCGGGCCAGCGCCGATGACCCTGGTGGCCCGGGCGCTCTGGCCGAGGGCCGCCACCTTCGTGGCCGGGCCGAACAGCAGGGCCAGCGTGGCCAGGTAATACGGGCCTATGTCGAACAACGGCCCGGCGCCGCGCTGGAACAGGAACTCGGGATCGGGGTGCCAGCGGTCCGGCCCCGGGTCCTGCATCAGGGCCAGTGCGGCCTGCGGCACGCCGATGGTGCCCGCATCGATGAGCCGGCGCGCTGTCTGCAGCCCGGCGCCCAGGACGGTGTCCGGCGCGCAGCCGATCCGGCGCCCGGCCCGCCCGGCGTCGGCCAGCAGCATCCGGCCCGCCGCCGCGTCCAACGCCAGCGGCTTCTCGACCCAGACGTGCTTGCCCGCGGCCAGCGCCTCCCGCGCCACCCGGGCGTGCGCGGCCGGGACGGTCAGGTTGACGACGATCTCCACCTCGGCGTCCTCGACCGCCTCCCGGGTGCTGCCCGCGGCAGGCACCCCGTACTTGGCCGCCTGCGCCTTGGCCCGCGCCAGGTCAAGGTCCGCGCAGCACAGCACGCGGAGGTCCGGGAACGAGGTCAGGTTGCGCAGGTACTCGTCGCTGATGGTGCCGCAGCCGACGACGGCCACCCCGACCGGCGGCCCGGGCGCGGTCATCGGGCATCCTGCGGCCGGGTGACGGGCCGGGCCAGGCCGCGTCCGGCCAGCCAGGCCAGGCTGCCGGCCACCGCGGCCATCATGTCGGTCGCGCACCGGTCCAGTTCCACCACGTGCCACTCCGCGGCCGGGGCGGCGGCGAGGATCTCGGCCACCGGCATCCGGCCCGCTCCGACCGCGGTCATCGGGTCATCCTTGGTCACCGGCCCGTCCTTGACGTGCAGGTAGCGGACGCGCTCGCCCAGGCGGCCGAGCAGTGCGGGCACGTCCTGGCCGCCGACTGCCGCCCAGTAGGTGTCCACCTCGAGCAGCACCCCGTCATCGAGGGATCCGGCCAGTACCTCCAGGGCCGGCCGGCCACTGATCATGGAGGCCAGCTCGAAGTCGTGGTTGTGGTAGCCGAGGCGCAGGCCGTCGTCCGCCAGCCGGGCGGCCATCCGGTTCAGCTCGCCCGCCAGCTCACCCACGCTGGCCGCGTCGGCGAACCGCTCCGGTGGCTGGTACGGCACGATCACGGTGTCCGTGCCCAGGGCCCGGGCGGCCGCGATGACCGCGGCCGCCTGCTCGCCCGCGGGCGTGGCATGCACGCTGCACACCGCCAGCCCGGCCGCGGCCAGGTCGGCGGCGAGCCCGGCCGTGTCGTCCAGGATGCCGAACGGCTCGGCCGCGCCGTAGCCGTAGCCGGCCACCTGGGCGAGCACACCCTTCCGGTCGGCAGCCAGCTGGGCGCGGACGCTGTAGAGCTGGAGGGCGGGAGGGTTGGCACTGCTGGCGGCGGTCACGCGGGTGCTCCTCGGGAGGGACGGCAGGGAGCGGGCGTCAGTTTTCGAAAACTATTCGCTCGGAACCAGGCTAGATTTACCGCCACCCCCGGTCAAGAGGCGGGCTCCGCCTATCATGGAGAGCCAGCTGGACTGGTGCTGCCCGGGTTCCGGCGGGCCAGCCAGGTCCCAGCCCGCGCGGGGCAGGTTTCGAAAAGGCCAGCTTCCGGAAAGAGGGTTGCTGTGGCACGAGACAGCGGGCGCGCCACGCTGGCGGGCATCGCGGCCGAGGCGGGCGTCTCCGTCTCCGCGGTGTCCAAGGTGCTGAACGGGCGGACCGACGTGGCCGCGGGCACCCGGTCGCGCATCGCCGCGCTGCTGCGGAGCAACGGCTACCAGGTGGCCTCCCGGCTCGGTTTCGGCGTCGTGGACCTGCTCATCGCCAGCCTGCACAGCCCCTGGGCCGAGGAATTGCTGCACGGCACCGTGCAGGCCGCCGTCGAGGCGTCCGCCAGCGTGGTCGTCACCACGGTGGACTCGCCGGCCGAGTTCGCCGGCTGGCTGGACCGGGCCGCCACCCGGGGCACCGACGGCGCCCTCTGCGTGCTGCACCTGCCGGACGGCAGCGAGCTGCAGCGGCTGGCGGCGGCCCGCATCCCGGTGGTGGTGATCGATCCGCCGGAAGAGCCCGGGCCGGGCATCCGGTCGGTCGGCACCACGAACTGGCAGGGCGGCCTGGCCGCCACCCGGCACCTGATCGAGCTGGGGCACCGCCGGATCGCCATCATCGGCGGCCCGGAGCGGCTGTGGTCCAGCCGGGCCCGGCTGGACGGGTACCGCGCCGCCCTGCAGGCGGCCGGGCTGGCGGCCGACCCGGAGCTGCTCCGCCGGGATGACTTCTGCGTCCCCGGCGGGCGGCGCCAGGCCAGGCACCTGCTCTCGCTGCCGCAGCCGCCGACCGCGATCGTGGCCGGGAATGACAGCCAGGCCTTCGGCGTGCTTCAGGCCCTCGGCGAGCGGGGCCTCCGGGCTCCCGCCGACCTGAGCGTGATCGGGTTCGACGATGTGTCGGTCGCGTCCTGGGCCACGCCCGCCCTGACCACCGTCCGGCAGCCGCTGGCCGCGATGGCGGCCACCGCGTTCCGGATGCTGCGCGCCGGGACAGCCGGCGACGCGGCCGAACCGCACCATGTCGAGCTGGCCACCACCCTGGTCATCCGCGAGAGCACCGGACCCCCGGGTTAGCACGGTGGCTCGTGCGGCCGGTGGGGTCACCAGCGGTAGCGGGCCGTTGTGAATGTAGGCATTTCCTGGATTTTCCTGCGCAGAATCCCCTACTGTGCGTGAGTCCCAGTCGTGGAAGCAAGGGGTTCCTCACGTCATGATCCACTGGCGCTTCCGGGCCCCGCTGGTCGCTGCGGCCCTGGCGGGCGGCCTGGTTATCGCCGGCTGCAGCACCGGCAGCAGCAGCGGCGTGAGCGGCCTGACCGCGCCCGGCAACCTGGAGAAGACGAACCTCACGGTCGCCGCCGTGCCGGCCCTCGACTCGGCCGCGCTGTATATCGCCCAGCAGCGCGGCTACTTCGCCGACGAGGGACTGCACGTGACGATCCTGCCCGCGATCAGCAGCAAGACCGTGATCGCCCAGCAAGCGGCCGGGAAACTCGACGTCACCGTCGGGAACTACGTCTCCTACATCCTGGCCCAGGTCAACAAGCAGGCGAACCTGCAGATCATCGCGCCCGGCTCGGTCATGCAGCCGAACAACCAGGAGATCCTGGTGCCGGCTAACTCGCCGATCCAGACGGTCACCCAGCTGCAGGGCAAGACGGTCGGGGTCAACGTGGCGGGCAACATCGGCACGCTGCTGGTCGAATCGGTGCTGGCCGACAGCGCCATCAACAACGTGACCCAGGCGGTGCGCTTCAAGGCGATCCCGTTCCCGAAGATGTCGGCTGAGCTGAAGAACCACGGGGTGGACGCGGCCTGGCTGCCGGAGCCGTTCGCCACCCAGGCCGAGGAGCAGGCCGGCGCGGTGCCGCTGGCCGACGCCGACCAGGGCGCCAGCCAGAACATCCCGATCGCCGGCTACGTGGTCACCAAGGCCTGGGCCAAGAAGTACCCGCACACTCTGGCGGCGTTCCGCGCCGCGATCCTGAAGGCCCAGGCGGTCGCGGCGGGCAATCCCGGAGCCGTGCAGTCTGGCATGGAGAAGTTCGCTGGCACCTCGGCGCGGGACGCGGCCATCGCCTCCGCCCCGCAGTACCCGACCCAGAACAGCGAGGCGCTGATCCAGCGGCTGGCCGCCCTGATGCTGACATTCGGCATGCTGAACCAGAAGTTCGACGTGTCGTCGATGTTCCCGGCGTCCGGCTGACCGCGCCGCTGCGGGCTCCCGGCGGGTGACGCCCGGGAGCCCGTTTCCGCGCCGGCGGCCGGTCAGCTGCTGTAGCCGGGGATCCCGGTGCCCGTCACGGTGGCCTGCACGTGCAGGTACACCGGGCCGCGCGCCGAGCAGGCCCGGAACGGGAACGGGACCTGGAGCGCGCCGAAGTCGTTCGGCGGGAAGACCCGCAGCGCCACCGCGGTGGCCGGGTGGCAGCTGGCCGCCGGGAAGTTGCCGACGTCGGTGATCCGCAGCAGCACGTGCGCGGTCGCGCCGCGGCCCAGCGTGATCAGCCGCACCGGGTCGCCCCGGTCCCGTCCCGCCGCGCTGCCCAGCTGGTGCCCGCCCGGGCCGACCGCGGACACGCCCGGGTAGCCGTACACCGTGCAGGCCCGCCCCGAGACGTTGGACAGCTCCAGCTGGTACGCGGCACCGCCTGCGTAGCCGTCAGCGGGGACGCCTAGCCAGGCCCGCAGCGACCCGGCCGGGCAGTGGGCCGGCGCGGCCGCCGCGGCGCGGGCGGTGAACGCCGCCGGGGCGCCCGTCACCCCGGGCGCGGCCAGGGCGGCGGCGGGCGCGGCCAGGGCCGCCGAGGCCACGGCGGACACGGCCAGGCCGCGCCGCACCGTGCGGAAGGTCAGTTTCATCGGAATCTCCTTTGCTCCCGGGGTCCGGGCCACAGGCGCCGGAAAGGACGGCTATGCGCCAGTTAGGACGGCGCGGCGGCCCGGACGGTTGGCACCGGCGGCCCGGCAGACGTCGGCCATAGTTCGCGCAGCGGTCAGGCTGAGTTCCGCCACCGGGAATCTGGCCCGGTGATGATCAGCCTGTGCCTGCCACCGTGCGGGCCGCGCCCATGGGGACGCGGCCCCGGCGCTGCCCGACGCCGGGCCGGGACCGGCCATGAAGATCGTCCGGGTGGCCAATTACGTGGCCCCCGCCTCGGGTGGCCTGCGCACCGCACTGCGCGAGCTGGGCACCGGCTACCTGGCCGCCGGGCATGAGCCGGTGCTCGTCATCCCCGGGCCGCAGCCGGGCCGTCGGCTGACCGGGCAGGGCCTGGTAATCACGGTCCCCGGGGCGCCGGTGCCAGCCAGCGGCGGCTACCGGGCCATCGTGACCCGGCGCCCGCTGCGCCGGCTTCTCGAAGAGCTGGAGCCCGGCCGGCTCGAGGTGTCCGACCGGACCACCCTGCGCTGGACCGGCCAGTGGGCCCGCTCCCGGGGGGTCCAGTCGATGATGATCTCACACGACAGCGTGGCCGCCCTGGCCGCGATGTTCGCCCCGCCCGGGCTGCGCACGGACTGGCTGGCCGACCTGGCCAACCAGGCTACGGCGGCCAGCTACGACGTGGTCGTGTGCACCACCGCCTGGGCCGCGGCGGAGTTCCGCCGGCTGGACGTCACCAACCTGGTCCAGGTGCCGCTCGGCGTCGATCTCGCCCGGTTTCACCCGCAGCGCGCCGACGGCCAGCTGCGGGCCGGGCTGGCCGGGCCGGGCCAGCCGCTGCTGGTGCACTGCAGCAGGCTGTCCCCGGAGAAGCGCCCGGAACGCGCCATTGGCGCGCTGGCCCAGCTACGCCGCCGCGGCGTGCCCGCGGTGCTGGCGGTGGCGGGCGACGGGCCGCGGCTGCACGCGCTGCGGGCCCAGGCCGGCGACCTGCCGGTCCGCTTCCTCCGGCACGTCGCCGACCGGGGGCTGCTGGCCCGCCTGCTGGCCAGCGCGGACGTGGCCATCGCGCCCGGGCTGGCCGAGACCTTCGGGCTGTCTGCGCTGGAGGCGCTGGCCAGCGGAACGCCGGTGGTGGTCAGCGAACGCAGCGCCCTGCCCGAGGTGGTGGGGGACGCGGGGCTGGCCGTCGCGGACACCGACGCCGCCTACGCCGACGCCGTCCAGTGCCTGCTGGCCCGGGACCCCGCCGGGCGGCGGGACCGGGCCCGGGACCGGGCCGGGCGGTTCGGCTGGCCCGTGGCGGTGCGCGGGTTCCTGGCCGCGCACGGGCTGCCCGCATCGGGCGCTCCGGCCGCGCCGGGGATGGCCGCGGGAGGCGCGCCATGACGGTCCCCGCGCTCGCGCCGGCCCGATGCCGGCCGGATCCCGGCCCGGCAATCCGTTTCGCCGCCCTCGGCGATTCCGTCACGGCCGGGCTCGGCGACCCTGTGCCGGGCGGCGGCTGGCGCGGCTGGGCGGCGTTGCTGGCCGATTCGCTCGCCCCGCCCGGCCAGGTCGAGTTCTGCAACCTCGCGATATCCGGCGCGCTCGTCCGGGATGTGGTCACCGAGCAGCTGCCCCGGGCGGTATCCCTGGCCCCGGCGGCCGCGTCCGTGCTGGTCGGCATCAACGACACGCTGCGCGGCCCGTTCGACCTGGCGGGCATCGCAGCCGACCTGGAGGAGATCGTCTGCGGCCTGCAGCGGGCCGGTTCCCTGGTGCTCACCGCCAGCCTGCCCGACCCCGGGCTGTTGCTGCGCATCCCCGGATCGCTGCGCCGCCCGCTGGCCCGGCGGGCGCACGCGATCAACGCGATCCTGTCCGAACTGGCCCGGCACTACGAGGTGGTCCATATCGACCTGGCGGCGCACCCGGCCATCTACGACCGGCAGATGTGGGGGGTGGACCGGCTGCATCCCAGCGAGCGGGGGCACCGGCTGCTGGCCCGGCTGGCTGGCGCGGGGCTCGCCGAGCGCGGCCTGATCCCCCTGGCCCTGCCCGACCCGGATCCGGCCCACCCCGAGCCGAGCGCCTGGGCCCAGGCGCACTGGATGGCCACCAAGGGGACCGGCTGGCTGGTCCGGCGGTCCCGGGACCTGGTCCCCCGGCTATGCCAGCTGGCCGCCGCGGAATGGTGGCGTGAGGTCCGCGGCCGGCCCGCGCCGCTCCCCGGCCCCCGGGAGCGGCCATGATCGGGGCGGCACCGGCACCCGCAGCAGGGCCGGCCCTGGCCCGGCCGGGAGGGCCGGATCCGGGTCGGGCCGGGCCGCTGCAGTGACCAGGCCGAGCTGCGCCGCCCGCGTGCTGGCCCGGGGGCAGGCCTACCTGTTGTTCCCCATGCGCACGATGCAGGCGCTGAGCATGCACCTGATCAGCGCTCGCGCGGTGCTGCGCGGCCCCCGGGCCGGCCGGGAGCAGGACAACCTGGACTTCCTGCGCCGGTGCCGGCTCGTGGTCCGGGCGTTCTGCGCCCAGCAGGGCCTGCCCTACTGCGAGAAGGGCCTGGCCGGCAGCTACGGCGACATCCTGCGCTACCCGCACGCCGCCGGGCGCGGCGCGCTGCCCGCCACCGCCGACTGACCGGGGGCGGCCTCCCCCCTGCCGGGGCGGGAGGCCCCGGCCGAAGGGCCCGGATCGACGGGCACCTGGGCCCTGGTGAGCGGGCCGCGGCGACGCTGACATGGAAGCATGAGTCTCCGCAGGAGAGGAAGTGCCCCATGCAAGGCTCGACCCTGCTGTTCATCGTTGTCCCTATCGTGCTCCCGGCGGCCATGTTCGGCTGGCTGGCCCTGATCTTCTGGGCGGCGGCCCATCCCGAGTGGAAGTCACACCGGGCCGCGGCCAGCGCGGAGGCACCGGGTAACGCCGTCACCGAGCGCACGGTAAGGGAACTGCCCGCCCCGGCCCCGGTGGCGCCCTCGAAGCACGCCGCCTAGCCCGAACTTACGTGATCTTGGATGGGCATTCGGGGGCCTGACCTGCTTGAGGGTCTGCACGCGGGCCTCAGAATGTAGTCAGTAGAATAGCTTGACCGTGATAGCCGGACCTGGCATCCTGGGCTGGTGAGGCGGCGCGCTGATGCGATGCATGTGGACTCCATCCGTAGTCACCAGAAGGCGGCTGATGGCACGGTCCGGGAGTACCGGTCATACTTGCTGCGCCATTCGTTCCGTGATGAGCAGGGCCGGCCCCGCAAGGAGACCCTGGCGAACCTGACGGCGCTGCCGGACGCGGCAGTGGAGGCGGTCCGCATGGTGCTGCGGGGCGAGGCGGTGGTATCAGCGGGCGATGCGCTCAGGGTGGAGCGGTCAGTCCCGCACGGCGACGCGGCGGCGGCGTGCGTGATGGCCGGGCAGCTGGGGCTGCGGGACCTGCTCGGCCCGGCCTGCCGCGAGCGCGATATCGCGTACGCGCTGATCGTGTCCCGCGCGGTCCGGCCGGAGTCGAAGCTGTCCACGGTGACGTGGTGGGCGTCGGGGGATACCACGATCGGCGCGGACCTGGGCGTGGCCGACGCGTTCGACCGATGAGGTGTATGCGGCGATGGACTGGCTGGAAGGCCGCCAGCGCGGCATCGAGAAGAAGCTCGCGGCCCGGCACCTGACCCCGGGCGGGATCGCGATGTTCGACCTGTCCTCCTCCTGGATGGAAGGCAGCTGCCGCGAGCCGGCCGCGTTCGGGCACTCCCGGGACGGCAAGCGCGGCCGGAAGCAGATCGAGTACGGGCTGCTCACCTGCCCCGAGGGCCGCCCGGTCGTGATCGAGGTCTTCGCCGGGAACACCTCCGACCCGATCTCGTTCAAGACCGCCATCACCCGCGTCCGCGGCGACTTCGGCATCCAGGACCTGATCATGGTCGGGGACCGCGGGATGATCACCGGCACCCGGATCGATGACCTGCGCAAGCTGCCCGGCATGGAGTGGATCACCTCGCTGCGCGCCCCCGCGATCGCCGCCCTGGCCCGCGACGACGGCCCGCTGCAGATGTCGCTGTTCGACACCCACGACTTCGCCGAGATCGAGCACCCGGACTACCCCGGCGAGCGGCTGATCTGCTGCTACAACCCGGTCCTGGCCGCCGAGCGGGCCCGCAAGCGCGAGGACCTGCTCGCCGCCACCGAGAAGGACCTGAGCAAGATCGCGGCATCCGTCACTGCCGGGCGGCTCAAGGACGCCGCGAAGATCGGGGAGCGGACTGGGAAGGTCATCGGCAAGCACAAGATGGCCAAGCACTTCATCACCGAGATCACCGGCGCCAGCTTCACCTGCCACCGTGACCAGGATCAGATAGCCGCCGAGGCCGCGCTCGACGGGATCTACGTGATCCGCACCAGCGTGACCGCCAGCACGCTCGGCCCCGCCGCCGTGATCACCGCCTACAAGAACCTCAAGCACGTCGAGCGGGACTTCCGCATCATCAAGACCGACGACCTGGACCTGCGCCCCATCCGCCACTACCTCGGAAAACGAGTCCGCGCCCATGTCCTGATCGCCATGCTCGCCGCCTACCTCACCTGGCACCTGCGCGCCGCGCTCGCCGAACTCACCTTCACCGACCAGGACATCCCGGCCCCCGCCAGCCCCGTCGCCCCCGCCGGCCGCTCACCCCAGGCCAGAGCCAAAGACGCCGCCAAGCGCAACGCCCGCAAGCTGCCCGTCCGCAAATACGGCGACCTGCTCAGTCACCTGTCCACCCTCGACCGCCAGACCATCACCTTCAGCGGCCAGAAGATCAGCAAGCTCACCGAGCCCACCCCCGTCCAGCGGCGCGCCTTCGAGCTGCTCGGCGCTCCCATCCCCCTCACCCTGAAGTAGCCAGTAACACCCCGGCGGCCAGCACCCTTTACCCCGGCATCCGCCCAGTTCACAGCGCCCCGATCCCTACCAAGATCACGTAAGTTCGGCCTAGCAGCCCGGGTATCCAGTCACGACGAGGCGCGGCGGAGCAGCTCCCGGGCCGCGGCCCGCGCCTCCCGGGCCAGGGCCGCCGGGTCGGCGGTACGCAGCTCCCCGCCGGCCACCACGGGCCGGCCGGCCACCGTCAGCAGGTGCACCGGCGGTGGCGGCCCGAACACCAGCGCACAGACCGGGTCGGCGATGTCCGCGTGCCCGAGGCCGTCGAGCCGCCACAGCACCACGTCGGCCTGCTTGCCCACCTCCAGGGAGCCGATATCGTCCTGCCGCCCCAGGCACCGGGCGCTGCCCATGGTGGCCATGGCCAGGGCCTGCCGCGCGGTCAGCGCGGCCGGGCCGCGCCGGGCCCGGGCGGCCAGCAGCGCCTGGCGCAGTTCCGCGCCGAGGCCGCCGTGCTCGTTGGCGGCCCCGTCCGTGCCCAGCCCGACCGGGGCGCCGCTGGCGAGCAGTTCCGGCACCGGCGCGATGCCCGCCCCGAGCCGGGCGTTCGAGCTGGGGCAGTGCGCCACCCCGGTCCCGGTCCGGCCCAGCCGGCGGACGCCGCCGGCGTCCAGGTGCACGCCGTGCGCCAGCCACACATCCGGGCCGAGCCATCCCGCCTGCTCCAGGTACTCGGCCGCGGGCAGGCCGAATGCGCCCCGGCAGACCGCGTCCTCGTCCGCGCTCTCGGCCAGGTGGGTGTGCAGCCGGATACCCACCCGCCGGGCCAGTGCCGCGGACTCGCGGAGCAGGTCCGGGCTGACGGCCAGGAGGGTGGCCGGGGCCACCGCCACGCGCAGCACGGAATCCGCGGCCGGATCGTGGAAGCGGGCGATGTCGCGCTGCGTGGCGGCGAGGATCTCGTCCGCGGAAGCCAGCAGGCTGTCCGGGGCCAGGCTGGCCGCGGGGGCCCCGCGCTCCAGTGAGCCACGGCAGCAGTGCATCCGCAGCCCGATGTCACGGGCCGCCTCGGCGCCGGCGGCGAGCAGGTCATCGCCTCCGCGCAGGAACAGGTAATGATGGTCCGCGACCGTGCTGCAGCCAGACAGCGCCAGCGCGCCGAGCGCGCTGCGCACCGCAGCCTGGTGCAGCCCGCCGTCCAGCCTGCTCCACACCGGGTAGAGCGCGGCCAGCCAGTCCGGCAGCGTGCCCTGCTGGGCCAGCCCCCGGGTCAGCCGCTGGAACAGGTGATGATGCGCCGCGATGAGGCCCGGGGTAGCCAGGCAGCCGGTGCCGTCCACGCGCACTGCGCCCTCGACGCGGGGCGCAGGGCCCGGGCCGGCCGCGGCGATCCGGCCGTCCGCCAGCACCAGGTGCCCGTGCGGGAACTCAGTGCCCGCCGCCCCGGTGAGCGGCTCCCCCGGCGGCATCAGGGGACCCTGGCCTGCCGGCGCCGCACCGTCGACGGTGGCCACGGCGCAGCCGTCGATCACCAGCGGCGGCATGCGCGGCACGCGCCCGGGGACGTCCACATCCCGCAATTCTGGGCGGTGCCGACCAGTTCGTCACGATCTCGGGGCAATTGCCCTTTCCGATAATGGCTCAGGCTGAGACAATGGCCGCGCAGCCCGGTCCGGGCCCGGCAGGGCCTGCTGCGCCGCGACCCCAGGGCTGGCAGGGAGCGCCTCATGGAGAACCACGCAGCGAGTCAGTTAACGACCGCTAGCCCGGCGCGGGCCACCCCACGGCCGGGCCATTCGGTGCCGGTCACCCCCCTCGTCCCCGGCCCGCGGCGGGCCAGTCCCGGGCCGGCCGACGCGGAGCCGCCTGACTGGTGGCCGTACGCCGGCGAGTTCCCGCACTGGCACGTCTGGCGCGGGATCGCCGGGTTGCTGTACGCGCGGCGGCTGATGTCGAGCCCGCCCCGCGTGCTGCGCAGCCAGGACCCCGTCGAACTGCGGGATCAGATCAGGCAAGCCGAACTGCGGCGCTGAGCGCCGCGAGCAGCACCGCGCGCGGGAGGCTCGTGCGCATGGACCCTGGCGCGTCGGCTCCTGGTGCTGTATTTGTCGGCTATGTCGATGTGGATCTTCAGGGAGATACCGCCTGGCCCTGGCCTGCGCGTAGCCGTCAAGGACCTCATCGATGTCGCCGGGCTGCCCACCACGGCCGGATCACGGGCCGTCGCCGAGCGGGCCGGGCCGGCTGCGCAGGACGCCGCCTGCCTGTCCGGGCTGCGCGCGGCCGAAGGGCGCGGCCAGGCCCGCCTGGTCGGCAAGACCAACCTGCACGAGCTGGCCTACGGGATCAGCGGGATCAACCGTGCCTACGGGACGCCGGTCAACCCCCTCGACCCGGCCCGCGTCCCCGGCGGATCGTCCAGCGGGTCCGCGGTGGCGGTGGCCAGCGGGCAGGCCGACATCGCCTACGGATCGGACACCGGCGGGTCGATCAGGATCCCGGCGGCCTGCTGCGGGGTGGCCGGCCTCAAGACTACCTGGGGCCGGATCCCGCTGACCGGCGTGTGGCCGCTCGCCCCCAGCATGGACACGGTGGGCCCGATGGCCCGGGACGTGGCCGGCCTGGCCACGGGAATGGCCCTGCTGGAGCCGGGGTTCACGGTGGCCGCGCAGGCACCCGGCATCGTTGGCCGGGTGGTGATCGGCGCCGACCCGGTCGTCGACGACGCGGTGGATAGCGCGCTGGCCGCCGCGGGTTTCGCGGTGGCACCGGTCGCCCTGGACGGCCTCGACCTGGCCACCACCGCCGCGATGACCGTGCTCGACGCGGAGGCCTGGGCGTCCGACGGGCCCCTGGCGGACGCCGCTCCGCACTTGATCGGCCGCGACGTGCTGGCCCGGCTCCGCCAGTCCGCCACTATCCCCCCGGCCGCGCTCGGCGCCGCGTGGCACCAGGCGGCACGGTGGAAGGCGACCCTGACGGCGCTGTGGGACCAGGTGGAGATGCTCGCCCTGCCCACCCTGCTGGGCTTTCCGCCGACCCTGGACAACGCCCGGGCGATGCTGCAGATCCGCGGTCTCACCTCCCCGGTCAACCTGGCCGGGCTGCCCGCCCTCGCCCTGCCGGTCCCCTCGCGGGGGCCGCTGCCGGCCAGCGTGCAGCTGATCGGCCCGGCCGGCAGCGAGGAGCGCCTGCTGGCGGCGGGAGCCGTGCTGGAAGCGGCCGCCTGGTCCTTACCGGGCGCCCGGCAGCCCGCCTGGTGCTCGGCGAGCGGCCGGGAATAACGGCTGCGAATAGCGGGCGAATAGGCTGGCGCCCGCCGCATCAGTGGCGGACCATAGGCCTGGGGTTATCTGCCCGGCTGGCCCGCTCCCGCGGCGCCGCCGGGCACGCGGGAGGGGATCTCGATGCTCAACGCCTTTTATAGTGCATTCTCGCCAGCCTGTTTCGCGCTTCTCGGGCTGTGGCTCGTGGTGGTACAGATACGGCTGCCAGAATGGCAACGGAGCCCCACGCACCGGCGGATGTCCTACGGTGTCGCGCTGCACTTCGCGCTGCCCGGCCTCATGAGCGTGCTGGCCCTGGTGGACCCGCGCGATCCGGCGTTCTGGCAGGTGTCCTTCGCGATCATCGCCCTCGGCGGGGCGGTCGTGCTGGTCGCCGTCCGGGGCATCCCGGGCCGCCATTCGGCCAGGCCCGGACGGCCGGCCGAGGCCGGCGCCCCCGGCGGGACCGGCACCCCCGGCGGGACTCGAAGCACGGGCGCCTCGGCCGCCGCGGAGCAGGTGGGCCTGGCCCTCTACCTGACGTCGGTCGCGCTCTACCTGCTCATCGGGCTGCTCGCCTTCGCCGGCGGCCTGACCGTGCTGCGCGTCGAGGCGATCCTGCTCACCGCCCTGCTGTTCGTCGGCTTCCAGGCCGCCTGGATGATGATGTTCGAGCACAGGCAGCCATACCCGGCCGAGCCTTCGGCAGCCGATCACTGACCCGGGGGCGGGCCGCCCGGCCGGATCCCCCGCGCGGGGCGCTGCCCGGCCAGCCCGCGCGGCCAGCTCATCAGCCGGCCTGGGCCGCCGGCGGCGCCGTGGTGGCCCAGCGGATGCCGCTCACCACGGCCCGGGCGGCCGGGCGGACCACGGCCGCCTCGGTCAGCGGCAGGCGCGGCAGGTACAGCGGGCGGCGTGCCCAGCCGGGCAGCATCGAGGTGGCCGCGGCGGCGAGCACCGCGTAGGGGGCCCGGGCGACGGCCGGCAGCGGCGGGGTCAGCAGCAGGAACCGGGCCGCGGCCCGGGCCTCCGCGGTCCCCCGGAGTTCGGCGCGGTACGCCGCGATCCGGGCGGCGAGTTCCGCCTCCGTGCGCGGCGGGTCAGGCACCCCCAGCTCGGCCGCGATCCGGGCCATGTCGGCGACGTACCCGTCCCGGCCGGCCGCATCCAGCGGCCGCGCGCCGTACCGGGTGTAGGCCCGCAGGAAGCTGTCCGCCTCGGCGATGTGCACCCAGGCCAGCAGGTGCGGATCGGACGCGGCGTAGGGCCGGCCGTCCGGCGCGACGCCGGTGACCCGGTGGTGCACCGCCCGGACCCGCCCGATGGCATCCATGGCGTCGGCCGCCTGCCCGAACGTGGTGATGGCCAGGAAGTAACTGGTGCGCTGGAGCCGTCCCCACGGGTCACCGCGGTAGCCCGAGTGCGCCGCCACCCCGGCCATGGCCAGCGGGTGCAGCGACTGCAGCAGCAGGGCCCGGATACCGCCGACGAACATCGCGGAATCACCGTGCACCTGGCGGATCGGCCGGTCCGCGGAGAACCAGCGTTCTCCTGGGGCGTCGTGGACCACCGCGCGGCGGGCCGGCCCCTGGGGCCCGGCCACCCGCTCGAAGATCGACATGCCGATACGGCGCCGGACCGCACCCGCCGCATCCGCAGCACCCACCTGACCAGTATCACCCGGGCCCGTGGCGGACGTGGCGGCCGCGGCCGCCGCCGGTGTTGGCCCGGAGGAGGCCTCCAGCCTGACTGGACTACATGAGCGGGACATCCAGTCACACTGCTGTGGCTTCCTCCTACGGTGCGCTGGCTTTCTCGTGTCCCCCGCCCCCGTCGGCGCCGCCCGCCACGGGTGGCGGTGGCCGTTATTGCTGCTGCTGGGAGGCCTGGCGGCGGCCCCGGCCCCGTGGGCTGCGGCGCGCCGCAGCCGGGCCGGCCCGGTTGCAATCGTTTCGGGCCGTAATGCCCAACCTGGGCGTGTGGAGCGTGGCCGAAACCTCTGCACTATATCGTTGCCGTAGTGCGACAGAGAGTGACCAATTCAGGACCGGGGGCCGCGCGGTATCGGATGAGGTCAGCCGGAGGGGAGATGCACATGCCTCGGTTCTCCGCACGCGAGATCGGCCGTATCGAGACGACGTATGCCAGCGCGCTCGGACGGCTGTCATGGGACTGGGTGTTGCGGGCGGACGGCACCGTTGCCTACCGGCTCAGCCAGGTGGACGGACGGTCCGAACGCAACGACTGGCAGGTGATCCGCCGCTTAACCCCGACCGAGAAGCGCGCGATCGGCAACGACAGCACGCGCGCGCGGGACTTCCTCAGCCGGGTCGCCCGCGAGCATGGCCACTACCCCGCTGGCAGCCTGGGGTAAGCGAAGCCGGGCCCCAGGCTGCCAGCCTGGGGTAAGCGAAGCCGGGCCGGAAATCTTCGCTCCCCTCTATTCTGAACGACCTTTCATGAACTACTGTTCATGAAAGGTCGTTCAGAGGAGGCCGCGATGACAGAGGTGGCAGTGCGCCGCCTGACGAAGCAGTTCGGCCAGGTCACCGCGGTCCGGGAGATGACGTTCACCATGCCGGCCGGCGCGGTGACCGCCTTCCTCGGGCCGAACGGGTCAGGGAAGACCACAACGCTGCGCATGGTGCTCGGGCTGATCCGCCCGACCAGCGGCGAAGCCGTGATCGGCGGGCTCCCGTACGCCTGGCTGGACCACCCCCGGCGCCGTGTCGGCGCCCTGCTCGAGGCGACCGGATTCCACCCCGGCCGCCGGGCCCGCGATCATCTCCGGGTGCTCGCCGCGGGCGAGGCCATTCCCGGTAGCCGGGTGGACGAGGTGCTCGCCCAGGTGGGCCTGGCCGAGCAGGCAGACCGGCGGGTGCGCGGCTTCTCGCTCGGGATGCGGCAGCGGCTGGGCATCGCCGCGGCGCTGCTCGGTGACCCGGAGGTGCTGCTGCTGGACGAGCCCGCCAATGGCCTCGACCCGGCCGGGCACGCCTGGCTGCGCGGCCTGCTCCGCCACCTGGCCGCGGAGGGCCGCACCGTCGTGGTCGCCAGCCACCTGCTCAGCGAGGTGGCCCAGACCGCCGATCATGTGATCATCGTCAGTGCCGGCGGGCTGCGGTTCGCCGGGCCGCTGCGCGAACTGGGGGACGGGGCACTCGAGCCGGCCTTCCTGCGGCTGACCGGGGAGGCTGGCCATGCTGTCCCAGATCCGCGCTGAGGCCCGCAAACTCGGCACCGTCCGCGGGCCGTGGCTGCTCCTGGCGGCCGGGCCGCTGGTCGTCGTGGCCGGCATCACCGGCCTGGTCACCTCGGGCGGGAACGTGCATGAAAGCGCGACGGCGGACCGGGCCATGGCCCACGTCGGCCTGGCCGCGGTATTCGCGCTGGTGTTCGGCATCCTCGCGGTCGCCGGGGAGTACCGGCATCAGACCATCACCGACACCTACCTCAGCTGCCCCCGGCGCCGCGACGTGATCCTGGCCAAGCTGGCTGTCTACGGGCTGGCCGGGGCGGTCGCCGGCCTGGCCGCCGCGGTCACCGCGCTGGCGGTCACCGCCGCCTGGTGGGCGGCGAAGGGCGGGGTGTTCCACCCGTCCGCCGCCGGGACCTGGCGGGTGCTGGGCGGCGGCATCGCCGCGAACGCCGCATTCGCCGCCATCGGCGTGGGCGTGGGGGCACTGGTGCGCAACGTAGTGGCCGCTGTGGCCGCCGCGCTGGCCTGGGTCGCGCTGGTGGAGGGGATCGCGGGCCAGCTGGTCGGATCCGGGCTGGCGCGCTGGCTGCCCTTCTACGCCAGCGAGGCCCTGGACCGGGCGAACCTCACTACGGCCACCCGGCTGCTGCCCCAGTGGGGCGGCGGTCTGGTGCTGGCCGGCTACGCGGTGGCGTTCGCGGGCGCCGCCGTGCTCACTACACTCAACCGCGATGTCACCTAGAAGGCCTGCCGTGCTCCGCGACCGGGATGATGCCAGCCTGCGGGAGCACCTGATCGCGACCGCTGCCCGCCTGATCGACGAGCGCGGCAGTGCCGGGCTGTCCGTCCGGGACATCGCGCGGGAGGCCCAGGTCGCCGACGGAGCCCTGTACAACTACTTCGAGGACAAGGATGACCTGCTGGCGCAGGCCCTCCTGGCCCACGTGGCCACGGTACTGGGCCAGGCGTCCGACCTGCTGCCGCCGCCCGGCACCGCGACCGTGGCGGAGAACCTGGCCCAGTTCGTCGAGCGGGGCATCGCGGTGCTGGTCCGGGTGATCCCGGCCTTCGCCGGGCTGCTCTCCCAGCCCGGGGCGCTGCGCCGCTTCCATGACCTGGTCGGCGGGGACGCCGCGTTCGAGGGCGCCCCGGACGCCGCCAGTTCCGTGGCCGAGGCGGAGGGGCGTGGCCTGCCGGACATCCTCCTCCGCTACCTGCTCGCCGAGCAGCGGCTCGGCCGGATCGACCCGGGCGCCGACGTCGCCGCGGCCAGCATCCTCCTCGTCGGCGCGGTCCATGGCCAGGTGCTGCCGCGGGTGCTGTTCGCCGCGCCAGGCACGCCCTTCAGCGCGTCACCCGGCCTCGGTGCGAAGCTCGCCCAGGTGGTCCTGGACGGCCTCGCACCGAAGGCCGGGTGACCCGGGGCCGCCGCCTGGCGCGACGCCCCGTGCGCTGGCCGCCCGGCCGGGCGGGGAAACCGGCCGGACGGACCCGTCCCGGCCGTCAGCCGGCCGGAGCCAGGGCCGCCCGGGCCGCGGAGGTACCGGCCCAGGCGGCAGGCATCACAGGCCGCAGGCCGCGGCGACGGCGCTGGCCGCGCCCTCGCGGTTGGCCGCCGCCGGGACGCCGGCCCGCTCGAAGTCGGTGACGTAGATGTCAGCGGCCTGCGCCGGGCTGCCGGCGGCGTTCAGCGCGGGGATGTACTGCGCCCAGATCTGGTTGAACGTCAGGATGGCGTTCAGCTGGGTCTGCAGGTCGGCCGCTGGGTTCCCGGTCACGTAGCCGCCCGGCAGCGGGGTCCAGCCGATCAGCCCGCCGCCGCCGTCACCGACCGATTCCGGGTTGCCGCCGGACTCCTGCCAGATGTTCCCGGCGATGCCCGCGGCGGCGTTCCCGGTGTAGCCGTGCGCGGTCAGGAAGGTGACGATCGCGCCGTAGTTCTCCGGCAGCAGCGCGCCACCCGAGCCGGTGCAGGCATGGCCGCTGCTCGACGTCACCGACGTCTGCGAGGCCGATCCGGACGCCTGCGACCCCGGCGAGGAGGCTGACCCCTGCTGGCTGGTGCCCGAGGACACCTGGTCACTGCGGGAGGCGGAGCGCTTAGCCGTCGTGGCAGTGCCGCTGGACGGGCTGGCGTGCCGCGGCTGGTAGGTGCCGTTGAGGACTGAGGCCGGCGGGTTGCCGGGCAGCCGCAGCACCTGGCCGGAGTAGATCAGGTTCGGGTCGCTGATCTTCGCGTCGTTCACGTGGTACAGGTACGGCCAGTCGCCGGCGTGCCCATAGAGCCGCTGCGCGATCCCGGACAGCGTGTCCCCGGTGTGCACGGTATAACTCCGCGCGACCTGGCGGGCGTGCCGGGCCGCGCGGCGCTGGCGCGCCCGGGTGGCCGCGTCGAGCCGCGCCTTGGGTACCTGGTGGGCCGGCCCGCGGAGCGTGACGGCCGCCTGCGTGACGGCCGCCTGGGTGGCGGCCGAGGCCGGGACGGCGGACGCGAGCGCCGACGCGCCGGTGGCGGTGAGGGCGCCCGCCACGGCCACCGCCGGGGCGGCCCGGCCCGCCCGCTGGGCGGCCTTGTGCATCTGGCTGGGCGCCGCGTGCCGCCCCGATTTCCTGACCTTGCGTGCCTTGCTGCCTGCTGCCTTCAAGAACCTGCCTAACGACGGAGCTGCGCCCAGCTACGCGGCTGATCGCGCCTCTCGCTGGGCCGGATAATCCCCAGCGGGTAGTATTGCCGTACATAGGCCCCGATATTGCCTAAACCGGACAAATAGTCCAGAAGAACTATGTGGGCAGGTCAGCGGGAGTATGCCAGGAGCCGCTCGGCCCGGGCCAGAGTTTCCCGCAGATTCGGCTCGGCGGTGGCCGCCGCGGCGTCCGCGAAGGACAGCCAGCGCAGCGGGGCGTCCGGCCGCTCCGGCACGGCCGCGTCCGGCACCGCCGTGGCGAGCAGGAAGCGCAGGTCGGCGTGCTCGTGCGCGGGTTCCCCGCCGCCCGGCGGCACACCCACGATGACCAGGTGCCGCAGTTGATCATCCGGCCAGGGGGCCAGGTCCGGCAGCCCGGTCTCCTCGGCCGCCTCACGCAGCGCGATGCCCAGCGGGTCACTCTCGCCCGGGTCGCCGTGCCCGCCCACCTGCAGCCAGGACCGCTGGCGGCGATGCCAGCGGAGCAGCACCCGGCGGCTGGGCGGGTGCACGATCAGCGCCGACGCGGTGACATGCAACGGCAGTGAGCGCAGCCACGGGTCGGCCTCGGCGCCGGCCAGCGCGCGGGCCCGCGCCACGTCGGCAGCCTCGGCCGGCCCGGCCGGATGGTAGCCCGCCAGCAGGCCGAGCAGGATCTGACCAGGAGGACTGGGCATCGGCGCACCCTACCGCACGGGCGGCGGCCGTCACCACGGCCCGCGGCGCTTCCGGCGCCGGGTGCCGGCGCCCGCGGCCGGGCGCCGGTGCGGGGTGCCGCGGCCCGGCACCGGTGCGGGGTGCCGCGGCCCGGCGCCGGTGCGGGGTGCCGCGGCCCGGCGCCGGTGCGGGGTGCCGCGGCCGGGCGCCGGTCCCCGGGCCGCACCCGGTGCCGGCGGCCGCCGCCGCCCCCGTGCCTGGATGGCGGCCGCCGGTCACCCGCACCTCATTCCGCGTGCAGCGCCGAGGCGGTCCGGGCCCGGGCCGCCCACCCCGCCGGCGGCAGCGCGCCGGCGATCGCGATCACGGCGCCCGCCACGGCCAGGGCCGCGAGCTGCCAGCCCCGGTAGACATCCAGGTAGCTGGCGGGCAGTGCGAGGTTCGCCGCGGCCGCCATCACCGGGAGCACCAGCCGGTGCAGCGCCATCCCGGCCGGGACGGCGAGCAGCCCGGCCACCAGCCCGGTGCCGGCCACCCAGCACACCACCATGGCGACCGTCTGCCGGGGCGTCATCCCGACGGCCTTGAACGCCCCCAGGTCGTGGGCCCGCTCCCGGGTATGCAGCACGACCGTGTTCAGCACGCCGAGGCCGGCCACCGCGGCCAGCAGCACGGTGAGCGTGCCGATCAGGCCCAGCATCAGCGTCACGACGGCCGAGTTCCGCAGGTTCAGCATGCCCACGTACCGGGGCCCCAGCCGGCGGCCGAGCGCCTGCACGTACGCCTGCGGCGAGGTTCCCGGGCGCAGCCCCACGTCGTACTGGTCCGGGGCGGCCAGGCCAGGGCCTGGCGCGATCGTCCGCCACCCGGTGACCAGCGAGACCCCGCGGCCCTGGGCGTCGAAGACCTCCCCCACGATCCGGACCGGGATCGGCGTGGCGCCGAGCAGGATGGTGACCCGGTCCCCGACCGCCTTGCCGGTGAGGGCCAGGAAGCCCGAGGACACGTCGGCCTGCCCGGCGCCGGTGTACCAACGTCCCTTGACCAGCGGGTACCCGGTCCACCCGGCGTTCCCGCCGAAGGCGGTCAGCGGGTGCTGCCCGGTGAGTCCGGCCACGCTGAACTGCTGATCCGTCTCGGCCGCGTAGTGCAGGGTGCCCGGCTGGGCGCGCAGCGCCGCCTCGACGGCCCGCTGCTGGGCGGCATCGAACTGGAACGAGTTGGCCGAGCTGAGCCCGACCTGGACCGGCTGCGCCGCCGCCCGGGACAGGCCGCCCACCACCCGGTTCAGCGAAGAGCTCAGGCCCACCGCGAAGATCACCACGGTGGCGCCCAGGAAGACCGCCATCATGGTCACCACGGTGCGCGCCGGGCGCGCGAACGGGGCAGCCAGGCCCACGGTGACCGGCCGGGGCAGCGGCAGCCGCCCGATCAGCCGGTGCGCCGCGTAGCCCCGGCCGGCCCGGGGGGCGCGGCCGGCCGCGATGGCCTGGACCGCGCTGAGCCGGGCGGCCCGGGCGGCTGGCAGCACGGCGGCCACCACGACGAGGCCGAGCATCACGCCCGGCACCGCGGCGTCGACCCACCCCGGCACGCCCAGCGCGCCGACGCCATAGGCGTTCGCGGTGCGCCGCAGCAGCGCCGTGGCCAGCACGTTGCCCACCACCAGCCCGCTCAGGCAGCCGATCACGGCGGGCACCGCCATCTGGCCGGTGTAGGCCGCCATCACCTGGCCGGGCGTGAACCCGATGCTCTTGAGGATGCCGATCCGGCGGTATCCGGCCACCACGGCCCCGCTGACCACGTTGCCCACGATCAGCAGGGACATGGCCAGGCCGATACAGCCGAAGGCGACCAGGAACGGCACGAACGGCCCGATCCGGGAGGTCTCACCGAGCTTCGCCGCCAGATAGGTCGCCGTGCCGGTGACCGCCCCGGCGGGCAGCGCCGCGCGTACCGCGGCCGTGCCGGCCGCGACGGCCGCGGCCGAGCCCGCGCTGCGCAGCCGGTACAGCATCTGCTCGCTGGCTGGCGCCCCGGTGACCCGGAGCCCGGCGACCTGGGCGGGCACCACCCAGCCGTCCGCCGAGTTGGTGACCGAGCTGGCCAGGCCGACCACGGTGAGCGTGGGCCGGCCCGGAGCGCTGGTCACGATGAGCTTCGCGCCCAGCGGCAGCCCGATCTGCTCGGGGCTGGCCGGGTTGCTGGCCAGCACGAGCTGGCCGGGCCGCTGCGCCCAGTGACCCGCGGTGAGCGTGACGTCGTCCACCGGGGCGCCCGGGGACCGGCGGCCGACCAGCGTCAGCGGCGGCAGCTTGCCGACTGAGGCGGGCACGCCGGCCTGCTCGGGCAGGATGACCGCCTCCGGGAATGGCCCGGCCGTGGCCGTCACCCCGGCCAGGTGAGCGGTGGCAGCCAGCTGGGCCGGGGTGACCCGGGCGGTGTCGATGGTCGCCGTCAGGTGCGCGCCGCGCTGGGCCGCGAAAGCGTGATCAAAGGGGGAACTGGAATCCACCACCAGGGCGGCGGCCAGCACGGACGCGGCCGTGGACACCAGCAGCACCAGGCCGACCACGAGCGTCTGCACCCGGCGCCGGGCGACCGCGCCGCGCACCGCCTGACGGACCGGTCCCGCGCTCACGGCCGCACCTGCGCCGGGCCGCCGCGGCCGGGCTGGGCGCTGGCGCGGCCGTCCGGGTCCGCCGCCCGGCCGTGAGCGCCGGCCGCCCGCCCGTCCAGGTCCGCCGTGGCCCAGCCGCCCGCGATCCGGCCATCCACGATGGCCACGGTGCGCGTGGTGTACCGGGCCGCAAGCTCCGGGTTGTGCGTCACCAGCACCAGGGTCTGACCCGCGGCGTTGAGGTCACGCAGCAGCTCGCCGGTCTCCTCGCCGGCCCCGGTGTCCAGGGCACCGGTGGGCTCGTCGGCCAGCAGCAGCAGCGGCTCGTTGACCAGGGCCCGGGCGATCGCCACCCGCTGCCGCTCCCCGCCCGACAGCCGCGCCGGGTAGGCGTCCCGGTGCTGCCCGATCCGCAGGGCGGCGAGCAGCTCACCGGCCCGGGCCCGGGCCAGCCGGCGCGGTGTCCCGGCCAGCTGGGCCGGCAGCAGCACGTTGTCCAGCACGGTCAGGTCGTCCAGCAGGTTGAAGAACTGGAAGATCATCCCGACCTGCTGGCGCCGGAACCGGGCCGAACCGGTCTCACTGAGCTGGTCGATGCGCTGCCCGGCCACGGTGACCGTGCCGCTCGTCGGCCGGTCCAGCCCCGCCATCAGGTTCAGCAAGGTGGACTTGCCGCTGCCCGAGGGGCCCATCACCGCGACCGCCTCACCCAGGGCCACCTCCATGCTGACCCCGTCCAGCGCGGGCTGCCCGTCGTCGTCGTAACGTTTGGTTACCTCACTCACTCGCACCAGAGCATCCATGCCCGGCAGCATCGCGGTCGCGGGTGCCCCGGCGACATCCCGCTGGCGTCCGGTTACGGGTGGTGCTAGGTTCCGTGCCGGTGCGGGTCCCTGCGGGATGGGTCCCGGGTCGCCCTTCCTCTACGGTCAGCAGCAGAAGGTGCCCCGGCCGGGGGCACGGGGAAAGGCACCGGAGGCGCTGATGGCCGGAGGGGGCGCCAGCATCACGCCCGCAGCGGCCGCCCCGGCCGCCGGGCGTGCGTCACGCCGGGCGGCGCGCCTGGTCCGCCCGGTCGTGTCGGCGCAGGCCTGGCTGGCCTTCATCCACCTGATGTCGGGAGCGGTCACCGGCGCGGTGGCCTTCGCCGTCACGGCGGCGCTGACCGTGGCCGGGATCGCCACCCTGTGGTTGTTCCTGGCCGGGCTGCCGATCCTGCTGGCCATGCTGTGGCTGTGCCTGCAGTTCGGCCGGGTGGAGCGGGCCAGGTTCGCGCTCACGCTCGGCGTCTACCTGCCCGCCCCACTGCCCGGCCTGAGCCCGGGCGCCAGCCGGTGGGGGCGGGCCGCGCGCCTGATGGCCGCGCCCGCGACCCGCCGCCAGTTCGGCTACGCGGTGATCCGCCTGCCACTCAGCCTGGTGCAGGCCGGCCTGGCTACTGTCGTGTGGTCCCTCGGCGTCGCGCTACTCGGGATGCCGTTCTTCAGCTGGCTGATCCTGCAGGTCAAATGGCAGGACGGCGGGGTCGTGGGACGGCCCGGGGTGCTGCTCTGGGAGGCCGCGGCCGTGGTGGCAGGCGTGGCCGTGCTGCTCGCCGCGCCGCGCCTGACCCAAGCCCTGGCGGCCGGCGACACGGCCGTGGCCCGGTACCTGATCGGCCCGGGCGGCAGCGAGGACATGACGGAGCGGATCGGCGAGCTGGAGCGCAGCCGCGCCCGGGTGGTCGATGCCGCCGAGGCGGAACGCCGCCGGATCGAGCGTGACCTGCACGACGGCGCGCAGCAGCGGCTGGTGTCCCTGGCCATGAACCTGGGCCGGGCCCAGGCCCGGTTCGCCGAGGACCCGGAGGGCGCCCGGGCCATCATCGACCAGGCTCACGCCGAGGCCAAGGAGGCCCTGGCCGAGCTGCGCAGCCTGGTCCGCGGTGTGCACCCGCCGGTGCTGGCCGACCGCGGCCTGGACGCCGCCATCTCCGGCCTGGCCGCGCTCAGCCCGGTGCCGGTCACCGTGCGCGCCGACGCCCAGCCGAGAGCGCCGATGGCGGTCGAGGCCAGCGCCTACTTCATCGTGGCCGAGGCCCTCACCAACGTGGCCAAGCATGCCCGGGCCACCCGCGCCGAGGTCTCGGTCACCCGGCACGGGGACGTGCTGCGGGTGCTGGTCCGCGACAACGGGGCTGGCGGCGCCGACCCGGCCGGGCAGGGACTGGCCGGCCTGGCCGACCGGATCGCCGGGGTGGACGGCCGGCTCTCGGTGCACAGCCCGGCGGGCGGCCCGACGGTGATCGAGGCGGAGCTGCCATGCGGGTCGTGATCGCCGAGGATTCGGTGCTGCTGCGGGAGGGGCTGACCCGGCTGCTGGCCGAGGCCGGGCACGACGTGGTGGCCGCGGCCGGGGAGGCGGAGGAGTTCCTGCGGGCCGTCGCCGCCCACGAGCCCGATGTCGTGGTGGTGGACGTGCGGATGCCGCCCACCTTCACCGACGAGGGGCTGCGCGCCGCGCTGGTGGTGCGCAGCCGCTGGCCCGGGATCGGGGTCCTGGTGCTGTCCCAGTACGTGGAGGAGCGGTACGCCGCCGAACTGCTGTCCGGCCGGACGCACGGCGTCGGCTACCTGCTCAAGGACCGGGTGGCGGATATGGCCGAATTCCTCGGCGCGCTGGACCGGGTGGCGGCGGGCGGCAGCGTGCTGGACCCGGAGGTGGTAGCCCAGTTGCTGGCTCGCAGCCGGCACCCGCTGGCCGCCCTGACCGGCCGGGAGCGGGAGGTGCTCGCGCTGATGGCCGAGGGCCGGTCCAACGCGGCCATCGCGGCGGCCCTGGTGGTCAGCGAGGGCGCCGTGGCCAAGCACATCAACAGCATCTTCGCCAAGCTCAGCCTGCCGCCCGCGGACGGGGATCACCGCCGGGTGCTGGCCGTGCTGCGCTACCTGGGAGTGGGATGACCATGGCCGCGCCGCTGCCCCTGACCCCGGCCCGCCGGGGCGTGCTCGCCGTGGGCGTCCCGATCGTGCTCGCGGTCATCGTCCTGGCCGTCTGGGGCTGGTCCGACGCTGGCGTCAGGTTCCTGGCGTTCCGGGAGCAGGTCGGTTACTCGGTGCGGTTCAGCGTCCCGGTGACCTCCGGCCAGGTCCGGGTGACCAACAGCAACGGCGATGTCACCGTCCGCCCGGTCGCCAGTCACCGGATCCTGGTGCAGGGCAGCCTCACCGGCACGTTCCACCGGCCGTGGCTGCACTACCGGACCTCGGCCGGGGGCCTGCAACTCGACCCGCGCTGCCGGGTAGGCATCGGGATCTGCTCGATCCAGTTCACCGTGGGCGCCCCGGCCGGGCTCCCCGTGTCCGTCACCGACTCCTTCGGCAACCTGCAGGCCGGGAATCTGCGCGGCCGCGTCGCCCTCTCAGACAACTCCGGCGACCTGGCCGTCTCCGCATTGAACGGAACCATCCGGCTCAACGACAGTTTCGGCAACATCACCGCCAGGAACCTGGCGGGCAGCATCCTGCTGGCGAACAACTCCGGCGACATCCAGGGCTCCGGCTTCACCGGGGACACCCAGATCCGGGACAGCTTCGGGAACGTCTCGGTCACCGGGCTGGCCGCCGCCGACGTGACGGCCAGCAACAACTCCGGTGACGTGGTCCTGTCGTTCAGCCGGGTCCCGGACCACGTCCAGGTCACCGACGCCTTCGGGAACGTCACCCTAGAACTGCCCCCCGGCCCGGCAACCTACCGGGTCCAGGCGCAGACCACGTTCGGGACTCGCACCGTCTCGGTCCCGCAGTCACCGTCCGCGGCTCACGTGATCACGGTGACCAACAACTCCGGCGACATCACCATCGGCAACGAGCCGGGTAACCCCCCGTCCGTCCCCAGCGCCCCCAGCCAGCCCGCCGCCCCGTCAGCTGGCTGACGGCAGTCCAGCCGACATTTCACCCCAGCAGTGCGGCCGATCCTCGCAAACCCGGCAATTCGCCGCAACGCTGGGGTGAAGAGTCAGCGGGCGCCGCGATTTAGGGGGGATATGTCGGATTGGGCGTGGGGGCGCAGGGCGGAATGGGGTCAGGTGGCTGAGCGGCTGGGGCTGCGGAACGCGGCCATGATCTCCTGCCGGGTGCCGATGGTGGCCGGCCCCAGGCCGCGCACGCACAGGGCCGCGGCGATCGTGGCCAGCCGGACCGCCTCGGGCAGTGGCCGCCCCTGGAAGATCTCAACGGCCAGGGCGGCCGCGAAGCAGTCCCCCGCACCGGTCGCGTCGGCCACCGGCTGGACGGGCTCGGCCGGGTACTCCGACCAGCCATCCCCGGCGAGCACCTCACACCCCCGTGGCCCGCGGGTGACCACCGACAGCCCACCGCGCCGGGCCACGTCCTGGAGCAGCCCGCTCACGTACGGGGCCTCGTCCTCCGACACCACCAAGATGTCCACCAGGGCCGCCAGCGCCCCGGGAAAGCGCACGGGCACCAGGCCGACATGCCCGTCCGGGCCTGACCAGCGGCGGACCAGCCCCTGCGGCGTCAGGCAGACCAGCCGGGCGCGGCCATCCCCGGTAAGCCGGTCGATCGCGACCTCCCCGGCCACCGGGGCGATGTGCAGGATATCGCTGTCCGGGAGGTTTTCCAGGTCAATTTCCCCGGCCCATTCCATGACCCATTGTTCCCGCGCATCCGCATCGGGAACATTACGGAACGTCGTCGTCGCCCCGGACGGCTGGAGGCGCAGGTCTACCTGATTAGCGTACGGCTGCCAGTAGGGCCGCAGGACGTCCGGGTTAGCCCTTCCGATGGCTACCGCGGACAGGTCCAGCCGGGCCGCCTGCAATGCAGAGTAGACTGCCGTGCCGCCCAGCACTGCCGACCCGTCCGACTGGACGTCCAGTGTTGGGTTACCGACAGCAAGGTAGTCTGGCAACGCGATCCGCTCATGGCACATAGCTGGTAGATTGGCCGGTGGTACCCGATGCATGGTACATCAATTGATAGCGGGCAACAACGCAATGGCAGCCTCACCACGCTGCCCGCGGAATTGCTGCCCGGGGCGGCCGGCCGGGCCCGGGCACAGGCGCGGTCCGGAATCCTTATCGGCGTGGACGGCGGGGGCACCAAGACCATAGCAGCCACGTTCGACGTCGGCAGCGGCCGGGCCGTGGTCGCCGAAACCGGGCCCAGCAATCCGGAGGCAATCGGGCTGCCCGCGGCCGCGGCCGCCATCAACTCTGCCATTACCACGGCCCTGGCCGAGCATGGGCACCATTTCCGGGTGGGACAGGGAGCCGCCCAGGAAGGCCCGGTGACAAGCGCGGTTATGGCCGTGGCCGGTGTCAATACCACGGCGGAGCAGGCGCGTTTGCTTTCCGGTATTCCCAGCCTGGCGGCGCAGGTCTCGCTGGCGGTGAACGACGTTGTGGCGGCCTGGGCTTCCGGCGCACTGGCGGCACCAGGAATTGCGGCCATATCCGGGACCGGGAGCAATACCTTCGGAGTGAACTCCCGCGGCGACGCCTGGCGTTGCGGCGGCTGGGGGCACATTATCGGGGATGAGGGATCCGGCTACCTGATCGCGCTTTCCGGAATCCGGGCGGCCGCCACCTGGCGAGATGGCCGCGGCGAATGGTCGGCGGTCATTCCTCGGCTCCTCGATTTCTATAAGCTAGGCGATGTCGAGGACATCATGCCGGTTGTTTACCGGCCGTTTGACAAGGCCCGCATCGCAGCATTCGCCGAGCAGGTCGCGGAGGCCGCGCACGACGGGGACGAGCTGGCGCTGGGTATCTTCCGCCAGGCGGCGGCGGACCTGGCGCGGCAGATCGAGGTGATCTACACGGAGCTCCGCTTTGCGGAGCCCGCCGAGGTGACGCTGATCGGCGGTACGTTCCACGCCGGGAAGGTGTTCACCGGCCCCCTCCGGGAGCACTTGCAGCACGTCACCGGGGGCCGGGACTTCTCCGCCCCGCGGCTTCCCCCGGTCGGGGGGGCGTTGTGGCTGGCCGCCCGGGCCGCGGGGGTCGAGGCGGTGCTGGACGCCGACGCGCTCGCGGCCAGCCTGGGCGCCGCCTTGGCCGCCCCGATACGGGCGGAGGCCCCCGTCTAACGCTTCCTGGCCACGCCGCCGTAGGTGTTGACCTCCGACGGCATCGGCCGCAGCGCTCCCTCCTCCGGCCGCCACTCCGAGACCAGCACCACTCCCGGGTCGACCACTTCGAGCCCGCTGAACGCCAGGCCGGCGAACTCCTCCTGGCCGCGCAGCGCGCCACGCATGCCGCGGTCGCGGTAGGCCTGGCCCGCCCCGGCCATGCCTTCCGGGAAGTGCTCGGCGGTGGAGTGCGACGCGGCGAGGTAACTGCCCGGGGGCAGCGCGTCCACCAGCGCCGACACGATCCCCCGGGGCTCGTCCTCATCCGGGATGAAATGCAGGATCGCGACGAGGATCAGGCCAATGGGCTGGCTGAAGTCGAGCGTGGCCCGGGTAGCCGGGTGGTCCAGGATCCGGTACGGGTCGAGCAGGTCGGCGTCGATGAACGCGCAGGCACCCCGCGGATCGCTGGTGAGCAGGGCCCGCGCGTGGGTCAGCACGATCGGGTCGTTGTCCACGTAGACCACCCGCGATTGCGGCGCGACGGCCTGGGCGACCTCATGCACGTTGTTGGAGCTGGGGAGCCCGGCCCCGATGTCCAGGAACTGCCGCACGCCCGCCTCGGCGGCCAGGTAGCGGACGGCCCGGCCCAGGAAAGCCCGGTTCTCCCGCACCGCGGTCCGGACGGCACCCCAGCTCTGCAGGACCCGGGCAGCGGTCTCCCGGTCCGCGGCGAAATTGTCCTTGCCGCCGAGGAAGTAGTCATAGATGCGCGCCGGGTGTGGCCTGCTCACGTCGATCCCGGGCACCCGGCTGGCCACCCGGGCGGATAGCGGGGGCTCGACGGAGGAGTCAGCCATGGCGCTCGTCATCAGAGCACCGCGAACCACGCGAAATCATGCCGCACAGCGTACCTCTCAGCTGCTCACCGGGGCGGCCGGTCCGGCCACCGCGCCGCGCGGGGGCCGGACCGGCCCCCGCGCGGCGCGGTGGCGCTGGCCCGGGAGAACCCGGAGTCCCGGGCGAGTCCAGTGGCCGGGGGGCGGGATTCAGGACACCGCCAGGTCCAGCCCCAGATCCAGGGCGGGGGCGGAGTGGGTCAGCGCGCCGACGGCGAGGAAATCCACGCCCGTCTCGGCGACGGCCCGCGCGGATTCCAGCCGCAGCCCCCCGCTGGCCTCGAGCCGGACCCCGGGGTGCTCCCGGGCCAGCGCCACCGCGCCGCGGAGCTCGTCGAGGCCCATGTTGTCGCACAGGATCAGCCCGGCGCCCGCCGCCAGCGCCTCACCGACCTGCGCCAGAGTGTCACATTCCACCTCTAGCGGCACCCCGGGGGCGGCGCCGCGGACCGCGCGGACCGCTGCGCCGAGGCCGCCCGCCGCCACCACGTGGTTGTCCTTGATCAGGGCGGCGTCACCCAGTCCCATCCGGTGGTTGGTGCCGCCGCCGCAGCGGACCGCGTACTTCTCGAGCTGCCTCAGGCCGGGCGTGGTCTTCCGGGTGTCGCGTAGCCGGGCTCCCGTGCCAGCCAGCTGATCCGCCCAGGCCCGGGTGAGGGTGGCGATGCCGGACAGGTGGGTGACGAAGTTCAGCAGCGTGCGCTCGGCCCCCAGCAGCTCGCGGAGCGGGCCCCGGATCCGGAGCACCGCCGTGCCGGGACGGACCCGGTCCCCGTCGCTGCCCAGCGGCTCCGCCGCGCCGGGCGGCAGCCCGGCCACGTCCAGCACGGCCAGCGCCACCGGCAGCCCAGCCAGCACCCCCGGCTGCCGGGATACCACGGTGGCGGCCGCCACTGCCCCGGGGGGCGTGGTGGCCGCCGTGGTCACGTCCGGTCCCCAGGCCAGGTCTTCGGCCAGCGCCTGCCGGACCACCCGGTCGGTGTCCGCCGGGTCCAGGCCCGCCTCCCGCAGGGCGACCACCACCGCACCGTCCAGCGTCATCCGCGCGCCCCCAGTGCGGCCAGGCTGGGCGGCCCGGCCGCCACCGGCACCTCTCCCCCCGCCACCGGCACCTCGCCGCCCGCCACCCGCGCCTCTCCGCCCGCCACCCGCACCTGGCCATCTGCCACCCGCAGCACGCTGTGCCGGGCCAGGCCCCCGGCCGACGCCGGGATGTCCCGCCACCGGTGGCAGCCCCGGCTCTCCGCCCGGGCCAGCGCCGCCGCCGTCACCAGGGCCGACACGGTATGCAGGCTGGTCGCCTCGACCACGGGCAGGTCGAGGCGGCCGTCGCCGGACGGGGCCTGCTGCAGCGCCCGGAGCAGCAGGCGGAGGCCGTCACGGTCACGGAGCACTCCGGCGTGCCGGGACATGGCGGCGGCCAGGGCCAGGCGCCCGGCCGGGCTGGCCCCCGCGCCGGCTGGCGGAACGTCCCGGCCCGGGCGGTCAGGGCCGGGCAGTTCCCGGCCGGGCAGGTCAGGGCCGGGCAGTTCCCGGCCGAGCAGGTCACCGGCGCGGCGGCCGGAGATCAGCGCCTCGGTCAGTGAGTTCGAGGCGAGGCGGTTGGCCCCGTGGACCCCGGTCGAGGCGGCCTCGCCCACCGCGTACAGGCCGGGCACCCGGGTCCGCCCGTCCAGCCCGGCCAGGACGCCGCCGCAGGCGTAGTGCGCGCCCGGCGCGACCGGGATCGGCTCGGTGACCGGGTCGATGCCGCGGGCCCGGCAGGCAGCGGTCACCGTCGGAAAGTCGCGCTCTAGCACGGCGCGGCCCAGCCGGGTGGCGTCCAGCCACAGATGGTCGGGCGGGCCGTCCCGCTGGCTCATCCGCCGGGCCATGACGGCCGACACCACATCTCGCGGCGCGAGGTCGCCGAGCGGGTGCTGGCCGGCCATGACCGGCTGCCCGGCCGCGTCAACCAGCACCGCTCCGGCGCCGCGCAGCGCCTCGGTGATGAGCGGGCAGGCCCCGCGCGCGCCGGGCTGCCACAGCACCGTCGGGTGGAACTGCACGAACTCCAGGTCGCGCAGGTCCGCGCCGGCCCGGGCGGCCAGCGCCAGCCCGTCACCGGTCAGGCCGGCCGGGTTGGTGGTGGTGGCGAACGCCTGGCCGAACCCCCCGCTGGCCAGGACCACGGCCCGGGTCGCGATCACGCCCGGGGACAGCCCGCCCAGGCCGGCCGGGCCGCCCGCGCCAGCACCGGCGTCCCCGGCCCGGCCGGCCGGGCCGCCCGCACCAGCGCCAGCGTCCCCGGCCAGGCCGGCCAGCAGGCCGGTGACCCGGCCGCCCGGATCGGTGACCAGGTCCAGCGCGACGCACCGGCCGAGGACCTCGACCCGGCTCTCGCCCAGGGCGGCGCGCAGTACCCGGTGCACCTCGGCACCGGCCGCGTCGCCGCCAGCGTGCACGATCCGGCTCTGGCTATGCCCGCCCTCCCGGTGCAGCGGGGCGCGGTCCAGCCGGGCGCCCAGCGCGGCCAGCCGGGTGATCTCCCGGGGCGCCGCCCGGGCCAGGTCCGCCACGGCCGCCGGCTCGCACAGGCCGGCCCCGGCCGCAACCGTGTCGCGATGGTGGCTGGCCACGCTGTCACCGGGGCCGATCGCGGCGGCCAGGCCGCCCTGGGCCAGCGGCGTCGCGCCCTGGCCCAGCCCGTCCTTGGTGATCAGCAGGACCCGGCGGCCGTGCCGGGCCGCCGCCAGGGCGGCACTGATCCCGGCGGCCCCGGAGCCCACTACGACCAGGTCGGCGGCCCGCTCCCAGCGCGGTTCCGGCCGCGGCAGGTAGTGCACCCGCAGCCCGCTCACGCCGCGCTCCCCGCCGCCCCGGCCGCGCTCCCCGCCGCCCCCGCCGCCCCGGGCGCGCCCCCCGCCGCCCCGGCCGCCAGGCCGGGCCCGGCCGCCCCCCCAGCGGGCCCGGCCGTCACCATGGCCTGCACGGCGCGGCGGGCCCGGGCCGCCACCTCCGGTGGCACCTGGACCTCGGTCACCCCGTCCCGCAGGCAGCGCAGCAACGTCGCCGGGGTGGTCATCTTCATGTACCGGCAGACCGCCGCGGGATTGACCGCCTCCCAGCGGACCGCCGGGTTGGCCCGCCGCAACTGGTGCAGCATCCCGGTCTCGGTGGCCACCAGCACGGCGCGCGCGGAGGTCTCCCGGGCGGCGGCCAGCATGCCCCCGGTGGACAGCACCCGGGTGCGCGCGCCGGGCAGGTCACCGGCCCCGGCCTGCCACAGCGCGGCCGTGGCGCAGCCGCACTCCGGGTGGATGAACAGCTCGGCGTCCGGCTGCCCAGCCGCCTTGCGGCGCAGCTCATCGGGGCTGATGCCCGCGTGCACGTGGCACTCGCCCAGCCAGACGTGCAGGTTGCCGCGGCCGGTCACCCGCCGGACATGGGCGCCCAGGAACTGGTCGGGGAGGAACAGCACGTCCCGCTCCTCCGGGATGGCCGACACGATCTCCGCCGCGTTGGCCGAGGTGCAGCACACGTCGGACTCCGCCTTGACCTCGGCGCTGGTGTTGACGTAGGCGACGACCGCGGCGCCGGGGTACTCCGCCTTCCAGTCCCGCACCTGCTCCGCGGTGATCCCGTCGGCCAGCGAGCAGCCCGCCGCCGGGTCGGGGATCAGCACGGTCCGCTCCGGGGCCAGGATCTTGGCCGTCTCGGCCATGAAATACACCCCGGCGAACACGATCACGGCCGCGCTGCTCGCCGCGGCGATCCGGGACAGCGCGAGCGAGTCACCCACGTGGTCGGCGACGTCCTGGATCTCGGGCCGCTGGTAGTTGTGCGCGAGGATCACCGCGTCCCGCTCGGCCGCCAGCCGCCTGACCTCAGCCGCCCATTCGCGGCCGGCTCCGCCTCGCTGGTCATCGGCTTCTCCTGTCCCATGCCGCACGTGAGGGTCGTTGGGGCCGTTCAGGGGTTTTCAATCATTAGTCGAAAACCTCGTGCCAGCACGGTATCATGCCGCCGTGCCCGCCGATAACCCCCGCCCTGCCGAGCTAGCCGGATCTAACCGGGGCGCCAGCCCGGCCCGCGGCCCGCACGAGTTCCGCCATGAGGTGCTCGCCGTCGTGCTCGGTGTCCGTGACGGGCGGCTGCACGCGCTGCTCTGGCAGCGCGGCGCGCCGCCGTTCGAAGGGCACTGGGCGCTGCCCGGCGGCCCGCTCGGCGCGGGCGAGCGGCTGGGCACATCGGCCAGCCGGCACCTGGCCGCCAAGGTGGACCTGACCGACATCGCCCACCTGGAGCAGCTGGAGACCCGCAGCGACCCGGACCGGGACCCGCGGGGGCGGGTGCTGGCCACCGCCTACCTGGCGGTGGTCCGGGCCGGGCTGGAACCGCGGATCCCGGCCGACACGGCCTGGCACCCGGTGGACGCCCTCCCGCCGGCCGCGTTCGACCACGGCTCGATCGTCGGTTCCGCCCGGGACCGGCTGCGGGCCAAGCTGTCCTACACCAACATCGGTTTCGCGCTGGCGCCGGAGTCGTTCACCATCGCGGCGCTGCGGGACCTGTACGCGGCCACCCTGGGGCACCCGGTGTCCGCGACCAACCTGCAGCGGATCCTGACCCGGCGCGGGGTCATCGAGGCCACCCCGGAGGCGGCCCGGCCCACCCCGCTGGGCGGCCGCCCGGCCACCCTGTACCGGTTCGCCGCGCAGCACCTGGTGGTGACGAACCCGCTCGCCGCGTTCCGGCCGCCGTCCGCGCCGGGCACTAGCTGAAGAACTCCGCCCGGTCGGCCCCGGCGGCCACCGCGGGCGGCAGCAGGCCGAGCCAGCGCGCGGCCACCTCGTCCCGGCTGGCCGGGGCCACCTCGCCGGCCAGCCGCAGCCGGGCCAGGCCCCCGTCCGGGTAGATGTCCAGCCGGGCCAGCCGCACCGGCCCGGTGGCCAGCAGCCGGAACCGCTGCTCGGTGTCCGGCCGCAGCGGCGTGCGCGGCAGCAGTTCCGCCCCGGTCTCCGCGTCGGATAGCCGGGCGGCGCCCGGGGCGTTCCCGAGGAACCACGAGGTGTCCAGGACCGCGTGGTGCAGCACCCCGGGCGCGGCCAGCCGGACCACCAGCCAGTCGTTCCCCGCGTCCCGGCGCCGGGCTGTCTCCCACCCGCCGGACATGCGCTGCGCGCGGCCCGGCGCCAGCACATTCGCCGGGGCGGAGTAGAACATGTTGCTGCACGCGGTGACCAGGCCGCCGTGGCGCAGCGCCGCCAGGTCCACCCGGCCGCCCAGCCACCGGGGATCCGGCACGATCTCCCCGAAAATTCTCAGCCGCGCAACGCCCCCATCGGGGTAGATCCTCAGCTTCACGTGCGTCACGATCCGGTCCGGGGCGGAGACGGGGACCGGGTTGACGGTGTCGCCCGCGAGCGGGGCCACGCCGGTGAGCGGGACCCAGTCGGCCGCCAGCACCTCCTCCAGCGCCGGGTGGTGCAGGAGCGTGGCCCCCTCGACCGAGGCGGCCGGGGGGTAGTTGCCGCGGAAGTGCGCGGTGTCGATGTGCACGCCCCGGACGACCGCGGGGGCGGCCAGCCGGACGACGGCGAAATCGTCCCCTGGGCCCCGGCGCCGCCGGGTCTCCCAGCCGTCGTAGACCTTGCCCCGGGCCCCGAAGGCCCCCGGGGCGTGCGCCGCCGGCCGGGGGTCGATCAGCTGCCGGGCGTCGGCGAAGAAGTCGTCGTTGGCGAACAGCACCGACCCGCCCAGCGCCCGGCTGGCCACGTCCGGCCACGGCGGGGCGGCCGCGGCCAGGTCCGCCTCGTCTGCCGTGCCGGGGTCCGCCTCGTCTGCCGTGCCGGGGTCCGCCTCGTCTGCCGTGCCGGGGTCCGCCTCGTCTGCCGTGCCGGGGTCCGCCTCGTCTGCCGTGCCGGGGTCCGCCTCGTCTGCCGTGCCGGGGTCGGTCATGGCCGCGGGCTCCGGGGACGGCCGCGGGCTCCAGGGACGGCCGCGGGCTCCGGGGACGGCCGGGTGCGGCGGCCGATTGCGGTGGCCGGGGTCGCGCGGCCGGCCTCGCGCGGCCCGGGCCACGCGGCCGGGGTGGCGAGCTGGCCGGCCCGCCGCCCGTCCGTGATGGGCTCCCCGGCCAGCCAGGCTTGGGTGACGACGCCACGCAGGGTGTGGCCCGCGTACGGGGTGACCGGGTGCCGCTGCCGCAGCCCGGCCGGGTCCACGGTGAACTCCGCGTCCGGCTCGAGCACGCAGAAGTCGGCGCGGTGACCGGGTGCGATGGCGCCCCGGCCGGCCAGCCCGGCCAGCCGCGCCGGGGCCGCGGCCATCCAGGCGGCCAGCGAGCCCAGGCCGATGCCCCGCCTGGATG
>CAWCBE010000015.1:0-239130 GCA_963793825.1 uncultured Actinomycetes bacterium | reverse complement strand
TGGCGCCCCGCAGGGCGCCGCCGTGTACTGGGTCTTCGCCGAGGAACGCGGCTGGCAAGACCCGCGTAATCACCGGGACCTGGCCGGCCGGGACCGTTTCGTGACGGCGGTCTGGCCGGGCCCGGGGAGATGGGAGGATGAACGCCCATGAGCAAGCGCTTTAACTGTGCTGACCCGGAACAGCTCGCGGACGGGCTGGCCGCGGCGGAACGAGCCCTGCGCCGTGGCGAGCTGGTTGTGCTGCCGACCGACACGGTGTACGGGGTGGCGGCCGAGGCGTTCGACCCGGTGGCGGTGGACGGCCTGCTGAAAGCCAAGGGCCGGGGCCGGGACATGCCGCCGCCGGTGCTAGTCGGCACCGTGCGGGCGGCGATGGCCCTGGTGACCGAATTCCCCGAGGCGGGCAAGGACCTGATCGATGAGTTCTGGCCGGGCGGCCTCACCCTGGTCTGCCGGTCCAGCCCGACCCTGGTCTGGGACATCGGCGACACCAAGGGCACCGTCGCGGTCCGGATGCCGCTGCACGCGATCACGCTGGACCTGCTGAAGCGGACTGGCCCGCTCGCGGTGAGCAGCGCGAACCTGTCTGGCCAGGCGCCGGCCACCACGGCCGACGAGGCGCTCGCCCAGCTGGGCGATTCGGTCGCGGTCTACCTGGACGGCGGCCCGTGCCCGGGCGACGTGCCGTCGAGCATCGTGGACCTGACCGGCACCGTGCCGCGGCTGCTCCGCGCCGGGGTGATCAGCGTGGACCGGCTCCGGGATGTCATCCCGCTGGCCGTGCTGGACCACGGGACCGAGGAGGCGGACGTGAATGCCGGGCCCGAGCCCGAGCCCGGGCCCGGGGCCGCGCTTGGGAGTTCCGGGGACCCTGCGGCGCCCGCCACCGGGGGTTCCGGGGACCCTGCGGCGGCCGCCACCGGGGGTTCCGGGGACCCGGTTCCGGGGGATCTTGCTTCCGGGGGACTGGGATCTGGCGACGTGGGATCGGGGGACCTGGCATCAGGGGACCCGGGATCCGGCGACCTGGGATCCGGGGTCCCGGGATCCGGGGTCCCGGGATCCGGGGTCCCGGGATCCGGGGTCCCGGCCGGCGGATCCCCGGCCGGCGGATCCCCGGCCGCCGGGGAGAACGGGGCGGGCCCGCAGGCCACGGAGTGACCCGCCGCGCGGCCCGGCCGGCGTGCCATCACCGCTGTGCCGGGCGGGCTACAGTGGGGCATTAATGGACGCGGCAACGAGAGCGGCCGGTGGGACGGGATGAAGGAGTACGGGCTCACGGCGCTGATCGCAGCGACCGTCACCTACCTGCTCGTCCCGCTTGTCCGCCGGTTTGCCATTGCGATCGGCGCCATGAAGCAGCCGCGGGAGCGGGACGTCCACACGGAGCCCGTGCCGACGCTGGGCGGGCTGGCGCTTTACGGCGGGATGGCCGCCGGGCTCCTGGTGGCCTCCCGGATGTTCCCGCTCAGCACCGTGTTCCAGGGGACGCGGGTGGGCACCGGGCTGCTGCTGGCCGGGGCCGTCGTCGTCCTCGTGGGCTTTGTGGATGACCGCTGGGGACTGGGCGTGATCACCAAGCTGGCCGGCCAGGTAGTGGCCGCGGTGGTCCTGGTCTGGAGCGGTGCGCTGGTGTCGTGGCTGCCGTGGCCGGGCGGCGGGACCCTGGCCATCACCTCTGATGAGACGACCGCGCTGACCATCCTGGTCGTGGTGGTGACGATCAACGCGGTCAACTTCATCGACGGCCTGGACGGGCTGGCCGCGGGGATCGTCGCGATCGGGGCCGCTGCCTTCTACTTGTACTACTACACCCTGGCTAAGCGGGTGGGGCTGAGCGAGCAGGACGACCCGGCCCTGGCCGCCGCCGTGCTGCTCGGTGTGTGCGTCGGCTTCCTGCCGCACAACTTCCACCCAGCCCGTATCTTCATGGGAGATACGGGGTCGATGCTGCTCGGGCTGCTGCTGGCCTATGCGCCGATCTCCAGCCTGGCCACCCTCGACCCGCTCACGCTGGCCGGCCCGGCTGCGTACCGGGGCGGGACCGTCAACCGGTTCCCGGAGGTGCTGCCGCTGCTGGTGCCGGCCATCATCATGCTGATCCCGTACGCCGACCTGCTGCTGGCCGTGGTCCGGCGTACCCGGGCCGGGATGTCCCCGTTCGCGGCGGATAAGAAGCACCTGCAGCACCGCCTGCTGGACATCGGGCATTCACACCGGGCCAGCGTGCTGATCATGTACATGTGGGCGGCCCTGTTCGCGGGCACCGTGGTGCTGCTGTCGATCATGCGGACGAAGGTGTACGTGCTGGGCATCGTCACCGTCGGCGGGATCCTGGTCCTGCTGCTGCTGTCGATGCCGCGGCTGCGCTGGTGGGCTAAGCCGGAGGCGGGCCGCCGGCCCGCCGCGCCCGGCGCCACGCCGCCCGCCGCGCCCCGGTCCGCTGCGAGCCCGGCCCTGGCCGGTGCCGTCGCGGGCGCGGGCCGCCCCGCGGCTGGCGTCCCGGTACCGCCTGACCACGTGGGCTATCTCAGCTCGCCGACGCGGCCGTCGCCGGTGCCGGCTGACGAGGCACCCTGGCCCGCGCCCGGGCCGCTGGAATCCGGCCGGCCGTTGCGGACGCCGCCTACCCCCGAGCGGCCAGCGCCGGCCGGGCCGGCGGCCAGGAGCCAGCGCCCCGCGGCCGGGCATGCCGGGAACGGGTCCGTGCCCGGCAGCGCCGGGACCGGGTATCCGGCCGGTTCCCGGGCGGGCGGCGAGGGCCGCCCCGCCGGGAACGGGTACCTGCCGGGCGAGCACGCTGGAAACGGGTACCTGCCCGGGAACGGCTATCCAGCCGGCCGGGACGAGGACGCAACCGGGGGGACGCCGGGCGGGTACCCCCGCGCGGGTCAGGCCGACTCGCCGGCCGGGTATGACCTGGCGGGTCAGGCCGGCGAACCGGCCGGGTATGACCTGGCGGGTCAGGCCGGCGAACCGGCCGGGTATGACCTCTCCGGGTGGCGTGGCGAGCCGGGCGGGCATGACCGCGCGGCGCGGGCCGCCCAACAGCGGGGCGGTCACGGCCCGGAGGACGGCGCGGACGGTGGCCCCGGCCGTGAGGAGCCCGGCGATGACGCGCCCCCGTGGTTCATCGGACGCCCCGGCGCGGGCTGACCCCTCAGGCAGTTCGCCCCGCTGGCGAACTCTGGTGGACTTCGTGATTGACCTGGGGGTTAATGACTGTTCCGGTAACCTTCATCACACCAGGGGACCTGGGAAAGCCCGGCTATAGGAGCTTGTGATATCTTTCACGAGCAGTCACTCAAGGACGAGTGAGGGGCCCGTGATAGGTTTCGCTAACCCGGCGGATTGCTACATCCGCCTCGGCGGCACTCCGGCTCCTGGCCGGTGCCGTGTGGGAGGCGGGCCGGCGCGTCCCCGAGTCAAGTGTCCTCCTGTCGAGCCCTCCGGAGCCACCTAAGATGCTGGCGAGTTATGGCCCGATCGCCCGGCGGTCCGCCGTTGTCACGGCGGGCGCTGCGGTGATCATGGTCGTGCTCGCCACCGTTCTCGGCGGGACCAAGGGCCTGATCGGCGCCCTGCTCGGAGTGGCCCTGGTCGCCGTGTTCTTCGCGATCAGCATCACCGCCGTGTGGCGGGCATCCAAGATCAGCCCGCAGGCCATGATGATCACCGCCTTGAGCACCTATCTGATCAAGATCCTCGCCCTGCTGGTCGTGGTGTCGAAGCTCCTCGGCACGACCGCGTTCAACGGGCGGCTGTTCGGCCTGACCGCCATCGTCTGCGTGCTGGTCTGGAGCTTCGCCCAGGTGCTCTGGTCGATGCGGCTCAAGGTGCTGTACGTGGAACCGGACGGGGAACGGTGACGCGTGGCGCGCCTCTCGCTCCCGGACGGCGGATCGCGGCCCGCGGGTCAGCCTGCCGTCGGCAGCCTGCGCGGTGACCTGGGGCGTCATGAGCGGAACACGATCAGCGTCCTCCGGCCGTACCGGATCGCCGGACGGCCGGCCGCCGGCCGGCCGCCAGTCGCCGGCCGAAGAGAACCAGGGCTGGAGCATCTTCAGCTACCTGATCGCCGGCATGGTGGCCTACGGCCTCATTGGCTGGCTGGTGGCCTGGCTGACGCACGTCCCGGTGCTGCTGCCGGTGGGCGCGCTCGTCGGGCTGGTCTTCGCCGTCGGGGGCGTGGTCTGGAAGTACGGCCGGAGCCACTAGCTAATTTGCATGCAAGGCGTGCCGGTCTGGCCAGCACCGGCATGCCCCGACGTTCCGCCCGGATGAGGGCGGCCTGGATGTGCGCTGCGCTGGCGAGCGCCGCGCGCGGGTACGAAGCAGGAGGAAACCGTCTTGCGCGGTGACACGCTGATCCTTGCCGCGGTGCACTGCACCGTGGACAACAGTCACGTCGCTTCGGTGACGCACTGCGGCTTCCAGGGGCCGAATTATCCCGCGCCCACGTTCCTGTTCGATCCCTTCTTCACGATCGGGTCGTTCAGTTTCACCAAGCCGATGCTGCTCGCCCTGGTCTGCGCCGTTGTCGTGGTGGGGTTCTTCTGGGCCGCGTTCGCCAACCCGAAGATCGTACCGGGCGCCGTGCAGAACCTCGGCGAGATGGGGGTCGAGTTCGTCCGCGAGCAGATCCTCCGGCCGATGATTGGCAAGCGCGGCGACAGTTTCCTGCCGTTCCTGGTCTCGCTGTTCTTCTTCATCTGGATCATGAACCTGATGGAGATCATCCCGGTGGCGCAGTTCCCGGCGATGTCACAGATCGCCTTCCCGGTGGCGCTGATGCTGATGGTCTACGGCACCTACACCTACCTGGGCATCAAGCATCAGGGGCTGGGCGGCTACTTCCGGCACATGATCCCGAGCGGCGTGCCGGGGCCCATCCTGGTCATCCTGGCGCCCGTCGAGGTTCTCCAGTACCTGCTCATCCGGCCGTTCACGCTCGCGGTCCGGCTGTTCGCGAACATGTTCGCCGGGCACATCCTGCTGTTGATCTTCACCCTGTCAACCTGGTACCTGTTCACTCTCGACGTCCACCTGATCTTCAGCGCGACCTCGTTCATCCTCACCATCGTGCTGACCGCGTTCGAGATGCTGATCCAGGCGCTGCAGGCCTATATCTTCACCATTCTGACCGCCCAGTACATCGGCGGCTCCCTGGAAGCGGGCCACTGACGTGGCCCGCACCCTGATTCGTCCGCCAGCGCACCCAGGTGTGCTGGCGGCCCATCCAACCCGCCGGCGGCAGACACCCGTCGGCCTGAAGGCAAGGGAATGCACACATGCTTGATATCGCGCATCATGTGGTCGCGCTGGGCGTCCTGCATCATCTGATCGCCGCGGGCACGACCCAGCGGCTGCAAATCAACTTTGGCGCGGTGGGGTACGGCCTGGCGGCCATCGGCCCCGGTGTCGGCATCGGCCTGATCTTCGGCCACGGTGTCGAGGCCATGGCCCGGCAGCCGGAAGCCCGCGGCCTCATCCAGTCCAACATGTACATCGGCTTCGCGCTGGCCGAGGCCCTGGCCCTGATCGGCCTCGTGGTTCCGTTCATCTTCGGCGCCACCTGATCGGCGGAGTCCCCCAGTGATCCCTCGCCGGCAGGAGGCCGCATCGTGAGGTACCACGTTGGCGCGGCGGTGGTGAACCCGCCCACTAACCCGCTGATACCCGAATGGCCCGAGCTGATCATCGGCGCGATCGCCTTCCTTATCGTGTTCGCGGTGCTGGGGAAGGTGCTGCTGCCCCGCATCCAGAAGACGCTGGCCGAGCGGACCGACGCCATCGAGGGCGGTATCCAGCGCGCCGAGGAGATGCAGGCCGAGGCCGAGCGGGCGCTGGCCGAGTACCGGCAGCAACTGTCCGAGGCCCGGCAGGAGGCCCGGCTGCGCGAGAAGGCCCGCGAGGAAGGCGCCCAGATCATCGCCGAACTGCGCGAGCAGGGCGAGACGGAGCGGCGGCGCCTGGTCGAGGCGGCGCACGCGCAGATCGAGGCGGACCGTCAGCAGGCCATCAACGCGCTGCGCACCGAGGTTGGCACCATGGCCGTCGATCTGGCCAGCCGGGTGGTCGGCGAATCGCTGCAGGATGAGGCCCGCCAGCGGCGCATCGTTGAGCGCTTCCTGGACGACCTGGAGCGGGAGACCGCCGCCGGGGGCGAGCATGCGCGGAGCTAGCCGGGCATCCCTCGCCGAGGCCCGGGAGCGGCTGGCCAGCGCGGTCAACGAGCCCGGGGTGGCCGACGTGCTGAGCGAGGAGCTGTTCAGCGTGGTCGGGCTGCTGGACAGCCAGCCGGTGCTGCGCCGCGCGCTGACGGACACCACCCGGCGCCCCGCTGAGCGGGCCGGGCTGGTCCGCGCCCTGCTGGAAGGCAAGGTCAGCCGGCCCACGCTGCACCTGGTCGCCGGGCTGGCCGCCGCCCGCTGGTCGGTGCCCCGCGACCTCACCGACGCCACCGAGGAATTGGCGGTGCTGGCCACCGCCGCCGCGGCGGACGAGGCCGGGCACCTGGATGACGTGGAGGATGAGCTGTTCCGGTTCAGCCGGGTGGTCAGCGGCTCGCCCCAGCTGCGGGCCGCGCTGACCAGCCCCCAGGCGCCGGCCAGCGCCAAGCGCCAGCTGCTGGGCACCCTGCTGGACGGCAAGGTGACCCCTCCGTCGCTGCGCCTCATCGCCGCGGCAGTGGTGCACCCCCGGGGACGTAACCTGGAGCTGTGCCTGGCTGACTACGCGCGGCTGGTGGCTGAGTGGCGGGAGCGCTTGATCGCCGTCGTGCGGGTCGCCGTCCCGCTCGGGGCAGACGAGCGGGAGCGCCTGGCTGCCGCACTTTCTGCGGCGTTTGGCCGCGGTGTGCACCTGGACATCCTGATCGATCCTGATGTGCTAGGTGGCATATCCGTCCGTATCGGGGATGAGTTCATCGACGGAAGCGTGGCGAGCCGGCTGGCAGCGCTGCGCCGGCAGCTGGCGGCCTGACCGGCGGCGCCGCACGGCCGTCACCGGGCGACCAGCCCGAGGCAACCGGACCAACAACCCGGACACACATCCGGACGACAGAGAGACACGAGGACCATGGCGGAGCTGACAATCCGGCCCGACGAGATCCGGGACGCGCTGGCGAGCTTCGTCCAGGCGTACCAGCCGGACGGGGCGTCCAGGGAGGAAGTCGGCGTCGTCGCCGAGTGCGGCGACGGCATCGCCCGGATCGAGGGGCTGCCCTCGGCGATGGCGAACGAGCTGCTGGAGTTCCCCGGCGGCATCCGCGGCGTCGCGCTCAACCTGGACGAGCGTGAGATCGGCGTCGTGATCCTCGGTGACTTCACCAAGATCGAGGAGGGGCAGCAGGTCCGCCGGACCGGCGAGGTGCTGTCCGTGCCGGTCGGTGACGGCTTCCTCGGCCGCGTGGTGGATCCGCTCGGGCTGCCGCTGGACGGCCAGGGTGACGTCGAGGCGGCCGAGATCCGGCAACTGGAGCTGCAGGCCCCCTCGGTGGTGCAGCGCAGCAAGGTCAACGAGCCGCTGCAGACCGGGATCAAGGCGATCGACGCGATCACCCCCATCGGCCGCGGCCAGCGGGAGCTGATCATCGGCGACCGGCAGACCGGCAAGACGGCCATCGCCATCGACACGATCATCAACCAGCGGGATAACTGGGAATCCGGCGACCCGGCCCGCCAGGTCAAGTGCATCTACGTGGCCGTCGGGCAGAAGGGCTCGACCACCGCGCAGGTCCGCCAGTCGCTGGACGAGGCGGGCGCCATGGAGTACACGACGATCGTGGCCTCGCCCGCCTCCGACCCGGCCGGCTTCAAGTACGTCGCCCCCTACACCGGGTCGGCCATCGGCCAGTACTGGATGTACCGGGGCCAGCACGTGCTGATCGTCTTCGACGACCTGTCCCGGCAGGCCGAGGCGTACCGGGCCATCTCGCTGCTGCTGCGCCGGCCGCCGGGCCGCGAGGCCTACCCGGGCGACGTGTTCTACCTGCACTCCCGGCTGCTGGAGCGGTGCGCGAAGCTGTCCAAGGACATGGGCAATGGCTCGCTGACCGGGCTGCCGATCGTGGAGACCAAGGCCAACGACATCTCCGCGTACATCCCGACCAACGTCATCTCGATCACCGACGGGCAGATCTTCCTGGAGACCGACCTGTTCAACGCCGGTGTCCGCCCGGCCATCAACGTCGGCCGCTCGGTGTCCCGGGTCGGCGGCGACGCCCAGATCAAGGCCATGAAGAAGGTGGCGGGCGGCCTCAAGCTGGCGCTGTCCCAGTACCGCGACCTGGAGGCTTTCGCCTCCTTCGCCTCCGACCTGGACGCCGCGTCGCGGGCCCAGCTGGATCGCGGGGCCCGGCTGACCGAGCTGCTCAAGCAGCCGCAGTACAGCCCGTACCCGGTGGACCGCCAGGTGGTCGCCCTCTGGGTGGGCAGCTCCGGCTACCTTGATGACGTGCCGCTGGAGGACGTCGGCCGGTTCGAGCAGGACTTCCTGGATCACGTCCAGCGCAACCGCCCGGGCATCTACGACGCGATCCGGGAGACCCGGGACCTGTCCGACGACACCGCGGCCGCGCTCAAGGAGGCGGTGGAGGAGTTCCGCGGCACCTTCGAGGTGACCGGCGGCGGCCTGCTGGTCAGCGAGGAAGAGGCCGAGCCGACCCCCGAGGGCCAGGTCCGCCAGGAGACGCTGACCAAGCGGGTCGAGCCGGCACCCAAGTCCGGCGAGCAGGGTTAGGCGGCAGGGAGCGCATGGCAGGCCAACTTCGCGCGATCCGGCAGCGGATCCAGAGCATCCAGTCGATCGCCCAGATCACCCGCGCCCAGGAGCTGATCGCCGCGTCCCGGATCATCAAGGCGCAGCAGCGGGTGCGGGACGCGGGCCCGTACGCCCGGGAGATCACCGACGCGGTGGAGGCGGTGGTCAGCCGGTCGTCGAGCATCGATCATCCGCTGGTCCGCGAGGCGCAGACGCCGCGCCGGGCCGCGATCCTGGTGCTGACCAGCGACCGGGGATTCTGCGGTGGCTACAACAGCAACGTGCTGCGCGAGGCCCAGGGGCTGCGCGCGCTGCTCTCGGAGCGGGGCATCGAGGCGGTCACCTACGTGGCGGGCGTTAAGGGCATCACCTGGCACCGGTTCCGCGGCCGGGAGATCGCCGCCTCGTGGACCGGTTTCTCCGAGATGCCCCGGCACGAGAATGCCCGGGAGATCACCGGGACCCTGTTCGAGGCGTTCAGCCAGCCGGCCGACGAGGGCGGGGTCGATGAGATCCACCTCGTCTACACCGAGTTCATCTCCATGCTGAGCCAGAACGCGGTGGTGCGGCGGATCCTCCCGCTGGTCATCGAGGAGACTACCGAGGAGCGGCCCGGCGGGCCGCTCCCGCTGTACGAGTTCGAGCCGTCACCGCCGGCGGTACTGGACGCGCTGCTGCCGTGGTACGTGGAGAGCCGGATCTACCAGGCCCTGCTGCAAGCCGCGGCGTCGGAGATCGCGGCCCGCCGCCGGGCCATGAAGTCGGCCACCGATAACGCCAACGAACTCCTGGAAGAGTTCACCCGCGAGGCCAACAAGGCCCGCCAGGCCGAGATCACCTCGGAAATCAGCGAGATCGTCGGCGGCGCGGACGCGCTGGCCGAGAGCGCCGTAGGGAAAGAGTGAATGCCATCATGACCGCAACCGTCGAGAACACCGCCTCCGGCGGCGAGCAGGGCGCCGAGGCCCAGGCTGGCCGGGTAGCGCGGGTCATCGGCTCGGTGGTGGACGTGGAGTTCGCCACCGAGGACAGCATGCCGGACATCTACAACGCGCTGCACGTGGATATCACGCTGGGCGAGGAGACGCGGACGCTGACCCTGGAGGTGGAGCAGCACCTGGGCGACAACACACTCCGGGCCATCTCCATGCAGCCCACCGACGGCCTGGTCCGCGGCGCCCCCGTCACCGACACCGGCGGGCCGATCACCGTGCCGGTCGGCGACGTCACCAAGGGGCACGTGTTCAACGTGCTCGGCGTGCCCCTGGACGTGCCCGCCTCCTCCCTGGAGGTCAACGAGCGCTGGTCGATCCACCGGGACCCGCCGCCGTTCGACCAGCTGGAGCCGCGGACCGAGATCCTGGAGACCGGGATCAAGGTGCTGGACCTGCTCACCCCGTACGTCCGGGGCGGGAAGATCGGCCTGTTCGGCGGCGCGGGCGTGGGCAAGACGGTGCTCATCCAGGAGATGATCACCCGGGTGGCGAAGAACTTCGGCGGCGTGTCCGTGTTCGCCGGGGTGGGCGAGCGCACCCGCGAGGGCAACGACCTGTTCGTCGAGATGACCGAGTCCAACGTCATCAAGGACACCGCGCTGGTGTTCGGCCAGATGGACGAGCCGCCGGGCACCCGGCTGCGGGTCGGCCTGTCCGCGCTGACCATGGCCGAGTACTTCCGCGATGTGCAGGGCCAGGACGTGCTGCTGTTCATCGACAACATCTTCCGGTTCACCCAGGCCGGCTCCGAGGTGTCCACCCTGCTAGGCCGGATGCCGTCGGCCGTGGGCTACCAGCCCACGCTGGCCGACGAGATGGGCCAGCTGCAGGAGCGGATCACCTCCACCCGGGGCCACTCGATCACCTCCATGCAGGCCATCTACGTCCCCGCGGACGACTACACCGACCCCGCGCCGGCCACCACGTTCGCCCACCTGGACGCGACCACGGCGCTGTCCCGGGCCATCACCGAGAAGGGCATCTTCCCGGCGGTCAACCCGCTCGCCTCTACCTCCCGGATCCTGGACGCCAAGTACATCGGCCAGGAGCACTACGACGTGGCCCGCGAGGTCCTGCGCATCCTGCAGCGGTACCAGGAGCTGCAGGACATCATCGCGCTGCTGGGCATCGACGAGCTGTCCGAAGAGGACCAGGTCACGGTCAAGCGGGCGCGGCGTATCGAGCGGTTCCTGTCCCACCCGATGTTCGTGGCCGAGCAGTTCACCGGCCAGCCCGGCGTGTTCGTGCCGTTGAGCGACACGATCGCCTCGTTCAAGGCGCTCACCGAGGGCAAGTACGACAACTATCCCGAGCAGGCCTTCTTCATGTGCGGCGGGATCGAGGACGTGGAGCAGAAGGCCGCGGAGCTGGAGCGCCAGTGAGCGGCGCGGCCAGCACAGGAAACGGGAGGCCCCGGTGACGCTCCGGGTCGAGCTGGTGGTGCCGGACGGCGAGGTATGGTCCGGTGAGGCCCGCATGGTCATCGCCAAGACGCTCGACGGTGACCTCGGCGTGCTCACCGGGCACCCTCCGGTGCTCGGCATCCTGGCCGAAGGCGGCGTCGTTCAGGTCCTCGACCCGCGGCAGGCCTCCAGCCAGGACACCTCCGCCGGGCCAGGCGCTCCAGGTCGCGGTCAGCACCGGGTTCCTGTCCGTGCACGACGACCGGATCTCGATCCTGGCCCGGCAGGCTGAGCTGGGCAGTCAGGTGGACCGGGCCGCGGTGCGGGCCGAGCTCGACGCCGCGCTGGGCGAAGCCGGGGCCGATGAAGAGGAACCGATCGCGGTGAAGTACCTCCGGGCGCGCCTGCGGGCCGCCGGCGACGGGTCCTGACGAGGGCCAGCGCGGGGGGCCGGGATGAGCGGAGCGCTGGCCTTCGACGCAGCCTGGCTCTTTGCTGGCCTCCTCATCATTGTCGTGTTCCTGGCGGCGGGCCTCACGCTGCGCCGCTACCTGCTGGAGCGGGGCGGCGGCACGGTCGAGTGCGCGCTGCGCGTGCCCGGCGGCAGCTGGCGGCTGGGTGTCGCCGCCTACCGGACCGACGCGCTCTGCTGGTATCAGGTGTTCGGCCTGCTGCTGCGGCCTAACCAGGTCTTCCCCCGCCGGACGCTCAGCGTGCTGTCCCGCCGGCCCGCCGATCCCGCGGAAGAGACCAGCCTGGGTGCGGGCGCCGTGGTGGTGCGCTGCCAGGTCGGCGAGGGGGACGGCACCGTGGAACTCGCCATGGGCGAGTCGGCGCTCACCGGCTTCCTGGCCTGGCTGGAAGCGGCCCCGCCCGCCCCCGGCTCCTACCTCGGCCGCGCCAGCTAACCGCCGCCCCGCCGTGGGGCACCTCACTCCAAGCTGGCGTGCCGCCCGCACCTCGACTTCGCACTCAACTTTCCCGGTAAACCGGGAAATCCCCAGCGAAACGTGAATCTGGGGTGCCGAGTGGGCTGCGAGGCGCCGAACCGCGGGCACGGAGGCGGGATAGCGGGCGCGGGACCGGGTGCGAGGTCGGGATAGTGCGCGGGACTGGGGCCGGGGAGTGCGCGGGAGGGGGCGTTCAGCGTTCTCCGCCGGGCTTCCAGAGGATGTCCCCGCGCCCGTCGTTGGCCAGCCGGGACAGGATGAACAACAGGTCAGACAGCCGGTTCAGGTACCGCGCGGTGAGCGGGTTCATCGACTCGCCGTAGGTTTGCAGGGCCGCCCACGTGGTCCGCTCGGCCCGGCGGGCCACCGTCCGGGCCTGGTGCAGCAGGGCGGCGCCCGGGGTGCCCCCGGGCAGGATGAAGCTGCGCAGCACCGGGAGCCCGGCGTTGTGCTCATCGCAGTCCCGCTCCAGCCGCTCGATGTAGTCCGGGGTGACCCGGAGCGGCGGATAGGCGGGGTCCTCGGTCACCGGGGTGCACAGGTCAGCACCGACGTCGAACAGCTCGTTCTGCACCCGGGCGAGCAGCGCGGTCATGGTGTCCGGCAGGCCGCCCAGGGCGAGCGCCATCCCGATCACGGTGTTCGCCTCGTCCACGTCAGCGTAGGCGGCCAGCCGGGGATCGGTCTTCGGCACCCGGCTCATGTCGCCCAGCGCCGTGCTGCCCTCGTCGCCGGTGCGGGTGTAGATGCGCGAGAGCACCACGGGCTCGTCGTTGCGGTCGCCTGCCATGGCTCCACCGTAGCGCGAGGCCGGGGCGGCCGCCCCGTGCCGCGCATCCGGCGTCGGGCGGCCGCATGCCGGCCAGCAGGCCCGTGGCGCGCCCCCCGCCCCGGGGCCCCTCGGCGGCTCCTGGGCGGCTACTGGGCGGCTACTGGGCGGGGAAGTTGATCAGTACATTGCTCAAGATGATCAATCTTCTGACCTTGGGGTATTCACATATCAAACACGATGTGGCATCGTTTAGAGACGAAGAGTAATCGAATAGCGGCGTACTGCTGCCCAGGGACCTGCGGTCACTGCCTCTGGTGCCTGGCGGATCTCGGGGGCCCGCCAGAGCCCGCAGTGGCCTTGGAGGAGCGCGCCCCCGGCCGGATTCGGCCGGGGGCGCGCTCGGCTGTGCGCTGCGGGCTCCCGCTAGTAGGGTGGCGGCTAGCCCCCGAACTGCCCCTTGAGGTTCCTCGTGTATGACTACGTCATCGTTGGCGCCGGCAGCGCCGGATGTGTGCTGGCCGCCCGGCTGACCGAGAACCCGGGCACCCGGGTCCTGCTGCTGGAGGCGGGGCCCCCGGACGACGCCGAGGAGTTCCGCATCCCGGCGGCGCTGAACCTGCTCTGGCAGACCCAGTACGACTGGGACTTCCGCACCGTGCCGCAGGACCGGGCGGCCGGGCAGTCGGTCTACTGGCCGCGCGGCCGGACCCTGGGCGGCTCGTCGTCCATCAACGCCATGGTCTACATCCGGGGCAACCGGCTCGACTACGACACCTGGCGGGACGAGTACGGCTGCGCCGGCTGGGGTTACACCGACCTGCTGCCCTACTTCCTGCGGGCCGAGGACAACTCCCGCGGGGCGTCCGCCTACCACGGGTCGGGCGGCCCGCTCAGCGTCCAGGACCTCAAGCGGAAATCCGTGCTGACCAGGGCCTTCGTCGAGGCGTCCCGGGCGTGCGGGCTGCCCGCCAACGAGGACTTCAACGGCCGGGAGCAGGACGGCACCGGCTTCTACCAGGTCACCCAGCGGGACGGGCGGCGCTGGTCGGCCGCCGATGCCTACCTGCGCCCGGCGATGTCCCGGCCGAACCTGACCGTGCAGACCGACGCCCTGGTCACCGGGGTGCTCGTCGAGGCCGGGCGGGCGGCCGGCGTCCGCTACCTGCACCGGGGGACCGAGGAACTGGCCCGGGCCGAGGGGGAGGTCATCCTGTGCGCCGGGGCCATCGGCAGCCCGCACTTGCTGCTGCTGTCCGGCGTCGGCCCCGCCGAGCAGCTGATCGACCACGGGGTCCGGCTGGTGGCCGACAACCCGGGGGTGGGGGCCAACCTGTCCGACCATCCGGTGGTCACCGCGATCTGGCCGACGCCGAAGGAGACCGGCCTGTGGGAGCAGGCGGGCCCGGCCGGGCTGGCACGCTGGAAGTACCTCCGCTCCGGCCCGCTGACATCCAACGTCGCCGAGGCGGGCGGCTTCACCCGGACGATGCCGTCGCTGCCCGCCCCCGACCTGCAGTGGCACGTGCTGCCGGTGCCGTTCCAGCGCAATGGCCTGGGCGACCCGGCCATCCGGGCGCTCTCCATCCTGGTCACCGTGCTCACCGTGGCCAGCCGTGGGTCGGTCCGGCTGCGCAGCACCGACCCCCGGCACAAGCCGGCCATCGACCCGGGTTACCTGTCCGCCAGCGAGGACATCGACCCGCTGGTGAGCGGACTGCGGATGGCCCGCGACTTCGCCGCGTCGGCGGCCCTGGCCCGGCACGTGAGCGGGGAACTGGCCCCGGGCCCGGAGGTGCGCAGCGAAGCGGAGCTGCGCGCGTTCATCCGCCGGGATCTCGGCACGCTCTATCACCCGGTCGGGACCTGCGCGATGGGCGGCGACTCCCGGCTGGCCGCGAGCAGGCTGACCAGCGTGGTGGACCCGGAACTGCGGGTCCGGGGCGTCGAGGGGCTGCGGGTCGTGGACGCCTCGGTCATGCCCTCGGCGCCGCGCGGCAACACGAACGCGCCGGTCATCGCCATCGCGGAACGCGCCGCCGACCTGATATCGGGCCGGGCGCCGCTGGCCGCCATCGACCCGGATCTCACCCCGGAACCGTTCCCGGCGGGCCCACGCTGACGCCGCGAGCCGGTCAGCGGTAGCGCTTGCCGTGCAGCAGCGTGACCAGCTGGAGGACCCGGTTCATGTCCTTGTCGCTGCGGCGCAGCGTGGTCAGGTCGGCCAACGGGCGCATCCGCTGCCGGGTGATCGCCTTGGCCCGGGAGAACTCGCGCAGGCCGTCTGCGCCGTGAATCCGGCCGAAACCGGAGTCACCGCTGCCCCCGAACGGCAGGGCCGGCACGCTGGCGAACCCGATCACCGAGTTGACCGAGGTCATGCCGCTGCGCAGGGACCGGGCGGCGGCCATGGCCCGCTTGCCGTCCTTGCTGAACACCGCCGAGCCGAGCGCGTAACTGCTGTTGTTGGCCCGGCGGACGCCCTCCTCGAGGTCTCGGACCGGGCTCACGGTCAGGGTGGGCCCGAACGTCTCCTCGGTCACCGCCCGGCTCTCCTCGGGGACGTCGGCCAGGACCACCGGCCCCACGTACGGCCGGCGCACGCTGGCCAGCCCGCCCACCATCGGGCGGCCGCCGCGGGCCAGCGCGTCCGCGATGTGCCGCTCGATGATCTCGACCTGGGCGGGCATCGTGATCGGCCCGTAGTCGGCCTCACGGTCATCGCCGGGCCGTGCCGCGGCGGCCCGCTCGGCCAGCTTCTCCAGGAACGAGTGGTACACCTCCTCGGCCACGTAAACCCGCTCGATGCCCACGCAGGTCTGGCCGGCGTTGGACAGGCCGCCCCAGGCGGCGGCGTCCGCGGCCGCGTCCAGGTCGGCATCGGCGCCGACCAGCAGCGCGTCCTTGCCGCCGCACTCGGCCACCAGCGGGGTCAGGTTCTCCGCGCAGGCGGCCATCACCTTCTTGGCGGTGGCGGCCGACCCGGTAAAAGCGATCTTGTCCACGCCGCTGAGGGCCAGGGCCTGGCCGGTCCCGCCGCCGCCGGTCACCAGTTGCAGCACCGGCTGCTCGGGCACCACCTGGCGCAATGAGCTGACCAGCCAGCCGCCGACCGCCGGGGTGAGCTCGCTCGGCTTGAACACCACGGCGTTCCCGGCGGCCAGCGCGTAGGCGATGGAGCCGACCGGGGTAAAAACCGGGTAGTTCCACGGGCCGATCACGCCGACCACGCCGAGCGGCTGGTACTCCAGGACGGAGGCCTGGTTGAGGGCGATCAGGCCGCTGCGCACCCGTCGGGGGGCGAGCACCTTCCGGGCATGCTTGGCGGCCCAGTCGATGTGCACGATGGCCAGCAGGATCTCCAGCTGGGCATCGGCGAGTGGCTTGCCGGTCTCGGTGTGCACCAGTTCCGCCAGCCGGGCCAGGTACCGGGTGAGATGGGATTTCCAGGCCAGCAGCCGGGTCTGGCGCTGGGCGTAGCCCAGCCCGGCCCACCACGCGGCCGCCTCGCGGGCCCGCTGCACGGCCGCGCCGACCTCGGTGGGCCCGTGCACCGGGAAGGTGGCGATGACCTCGGACGTCGCCGGATTGACCGACTCGAGGGTCTCGGCCGCCCATTCCTGATCGTAGGTCCACACTGATGTGTCCATCAGATTCACCGTCACCTTGAGCGTCGTGTGCCGGCGCCCGGTCCGGGCGCCCGCGATCCGCCGTTTCGCGATGATCGCGGCCTTTGCGTGACAGTAAATCACCGCCGGTGGCGGCCCAGGTAGCGTTGGATGGGCATGGGCCGGGCCCGGGTACCGACGCCCGGCCGCGCGGGCGGGCGTCCGCACCGCGGGCACCGCGGCAGCACCGGAGGGTCGTGATGACCGAACGTCCCTACACCGTGCTCAGCTGTGCCATCTCACTGGACGGCTGCCTGGACTCGGCCGGGCCGTCCCGGCTGGTGCTGTCCGGGGAAGCGGATCTGGACCGGGTCGATGCAGAACGAGCTGCGGCGGATGCCATTCTCGTCGGCGCGGGCACGATCCGCCGTGACGACCCCAGGCTGCTCATCCGCTCGGCCGAGCGCCGCGCGGACCGGCTTGCCCGCGGGCTCCCGGAGCATCCCGCGGGGGTGACGGTCACCGTAAGCGGCGACCTCGACCCCGGGGCCCGCTTCTTCACCCGTGACGGGCATGGCACCCCCGCGGCTGCCGACGGTACGCCCGCCGAGCGGCTGGTCTACGCGGCCACGCCGGCTGTCCCCGCGCTGCGGGCCCGGCTACGCGGGCTGGCCGAGATCGCCGACGCCGGGGACCCGCCACGCCTCGAGGTCGCGCTGGCCGGCCTGTCCGGTCGGGGCGTGGGCCGCTTGCTGGTAGAGGGCGGGGCCCGCCTCGGCAGCGAGTTCCTGGCCGGCGGTCTGGTGGACGAACTGCACCTGGTCATCGCCCCGTTCTTCGTCGGTGATCCGGCCGCCCCCCGGTTCGCCGGCCCGGGCCGCTACCCGCCGGGCCGGCTGACCCTGGCCGAGGCGCGGCCGGTCGGCGAGGTCGTGCTGCTGCGCTACCTGAGCGCGGGCACCCCGGAGCGGCCCGTCCCGGCGGCGGGGGTGCGGGGGGTGGCCGGTGGCTGAGCCAGGGCCCGGTCCGGCGGCAGAGAGGGGCTCGCCGCCGGATGCGGGCCCGCTGCCGGATGGGGGCCCGCCGCCGGATGGGGGCCCGCCGCCGGAGGGCGGGATCCCCGGGACCGGGCCGGAGGTGACCGAGGCCGACCGGCACTGGCTGCGCCGGGCCATCGCGCTGTCCCGGCGCTGCCCGCCATCCCAGTCCGCGTTCAGCGTGGGCGCGGTGATCGTCAGCGCCGGGGGAACCGAACTGGCGGCCGGGTACTCGCGCCAGCATGATCCGCATGACCACGCTGAGGAGGCCGCCCTGGCGCGGCTGGAGGATGGTGATCCCCGGCTGGCCGGCGCCACCCTGTACAGCTCGCTGGAGCCGTGCCGGTTCCGCGCCTCACGGCCCCGGCCGTGCGCTGAGCTTATTCTCGCCGCGGGAATCCCCCGGGTGGTTATCGCCTGGCTGGAACCGCCGGTCTTCGCCCCCGGGGGCGGAGCGGACCTGCTGCGCGGGGCGGGCGTGAGCGTGGCTGAGGCCGCGGACCTGGCCGATGAGGCCCGGGCGGTGAACGCCGGCGTACTAGGCGGCTGACGCCGTCCCGGCCGGGCATGCCGTCGCGACTGGCCGGCCACGCTGCCGCACTGGCGTCACGGGCCACCCGGGCCGCCGGGCATGGTGCCTGCTCCGGTCCGGCCGGGGTCGAGTGGCGCGGTGGCCCGGCAGGCCACGAAGGCGACGGCCATCAGGATGCCGGCCGCGGATACCGCATGCAGCACGCCGAGCTGGTCGGCGAGGAAGCCGATGGCCGGCGGCCCGGCCAGGAAGGCCACGTAGCCGAGCGACGCGACCGTGGACACCCGCGCAGGCGCGTACCGGGGATCATCGGCCGCCGCGCTCATCCCGACCGGGAAGCCGAGCGCGGTGCCGAGCCCCATGAGCACGGCCCCGGCCATGACAGCGGGCAGGGCGGGACTGAAGCCGATGACGAGCAGCCCGGCCAGCGCGGTGACGGCCCCGGCCCGCAGCACCCGGACCCGGCCGTACCGGTTGACATACCGGGGGCCGAACCAGCGGCCAGCCGTCATCGCGCTGAGAAAGATCGCGAACGTGGCCGTGCCGACCACCGGCGAGGCGCGGAAGCGGCCGATGACACCGAGGCTGAGCCAGTCGTTGCCGCTGCCCTCGATCACGGTCATGCACAGCACGAGGACGCCGATGAGCAGGGTCCGCGGCTCTGTCCAGGCCGCCAGCGGATGGCGCCTCGGGGCCGGCCCGGAGGCTGTCCCGGCCGCGGCCATGGCGTGCCCGGCGGGCAGGAAGCCCCGGGTGGCGGCCGGCACGGCGACGGCGATGCCCAGCGCCGCCGCGAGCAGGTGCGCGGTGACCGGGACGCCGAGCGCGACCAGTGCCGTCCCGGCCACCGCCCCGGCCACCGTGCCGACGCTCCACCCGGCATGAAACCGCGGCATGATGGCCCGGCCGATGGCCTGCTCGACCGCGGCGCCCTGCACGTTCATGGCGACATCCCAGGCGCCGGCGCCGAAGCCCAGCACGAACAGGCCGGCCACCACCGGCAGCACGCCGCGGGTGTAGCCGACCGCCACGATGCCCAGCCCGGCCGCTGACAGCAGCGCGCTGGCGGCCACCGTGCGCGCTTCGCCCGCTCTCGCGATGACCATGCCGGACAGCGGGATGGCCATCGCCGAGCCGACCGCGATGGACAGCAGGATGAGCCCCAGTGTCCCCGGGGTCACCCGCAGCTCGGCGCGGACCTGCGGGATGCGCGACGCCCAGCTGGCGAACTCGAAGCCCGACGCGGTGAATACCACGTAGACCGCGTTCCTGGCCCTCCTGACCTGCCGGTCGGCGGCCAGCCGGGCGGCTGCCGGAACGGGATCAACGATCATGATTCGGCATCCCGGGACGACCACCTGCTTCGCGCATCTCGCCCAGTCTGGCATGTATCGCCCCGGCGCCGGGACGCTGGCCGTGCTCAGCGGGTGAACGTCGTGACCGGCTCCGTGCCGGCCCAGTCCCGCAGCTGCGCCATCCCGCCCGGCCCGGCGCTCGGCCCAGGCCTCACCCGCATGCTGCGCGAACCTGCTTACGCCACGTTCGTGAGCGAGGGCCGCGCCGGCGGGGCTGAGTTCCTGGTCGACCGCTACGCATAAATTCGCCTTTGGCTGCCGTCATTGCTGTAAGCAATGACATATAGCTTCCCGGCATTCCGGTAATTACACGGCCCGGTCGCCAGCAATTTCAGCGGCCCGCTTCGGCGACCGGCTGGGCGGCCCGGGAAGCCGGTTGGGGCGCGGGGGTCATGTAACGGATAACACCGGGCATTATGGCAGGTCAGCCACAACGCCGTCGTGCCGGCTATTTACACCTGCGGTGTTTGCCTTTGCCCCGGGGTGGCGAGAAAGAGTGCAGTGAACCGGGGGGACAAGAAATTGCTAAAGGAACGAGCCGCCGGGTCTGCTGACGAGAGGCAGCAACCGGGGCGAACCGTGGAATGCGTGACGGCACTGGCCGGCTCCGGCCGCCCGGTGCGGCGCCGGCCACCGGGCCGGGCTGCCCTGCTGCTCGGGACGGCGGCCGTGCTCGCCGGTGCGTCACTGGCCGGGTGTGCGGCATTCCGGTCACCATCCACCCTCGCCGGCATGCAGAGGCAGATCGCCCGGGGTGAGCGGATCAGCGCCTCCACCCGGGCGGATCCGTCGCCGGCCAGCACCGGCGGTGCGGCCACGCCCGCGCCACAGGCCTCCCAGCAGGCCGTGACGGGCCGGATGGTCACCGCGGTCGGTGACTCCGTCATGGCGGCCAGTGCCATGGCCCTGCAGGCCGCGCTGCCCGGCATCTACATCGACGCCAAGCCGGACCGGGAGATGCCCGCCGGCCTGGCCATCCTGCACAGGCTCGCGGCCACCGGGCGGCTCCGCCCCGTGGTCGTGGTCGGGCTGGGCACCAACTACCTGGTCAGCACCGGCCAGCTCAACGAGCTGATGCAGATCCTCGGCCCGCAGCGCCGGCTGGTGCTCATCAACACCTACGTGCCGGACAGCTGGAGCAAGCAGGTCAACGCCACCGAGGCCGCGTTCATCCGGGCCCATCCGGGCGTAGTGCCCGCCGACTGGTTCGACACCATTAAGAACCGGATGAACCTGCTGTGGCCCGATCACGTGCACCCGATCATCCCGGGCACCCTGGTCTACGCCCGGCTGGTGTACCGGGCCATCCAGGCGACCCGGGACGTCCCGGCCCCCGGTGGAACGCCTGCCGCGGGTGTCCTGCCGCTACCGCATCCGCAGCTCAGGGTGGCCGGGTACCCCACCTCCGGGTAGCCGGGCCGGCGTGTCTGCCTGGTTTAGCCGGACCTGCCCACTAGCTGCGGGTCCTGCAAGGCCGCCCCGTAGCGGACGGCGGCGAGCTGACCGACCGCGGTCTGCGCGCCCAGCGGACGGGCGGTCCGCATGCCGATGGCCCCAGCCACGGCATCGAGATCCAGGCCGGCGATCTCCGGGCCGACGACGCACGGCGACAGGGCGAGCCCGCTCACGCCCGCGTCCAGCAGACGGCCGGCGGCATCGCGAATGGTGGTGGCGTCGCCGAGCGACGCGGCCGCGACCGGGACGGCCAGCCGCGCGGCCAGCAGCACCGCGACAGTTCCGGCCATGGCCACGGCATCCTCACCGATGGCGGCGACCAGGATGCCCTCCGCGGCCGTGGTGACGATGCTGATGCGGCCAATCCGGTCGCTGCGCGCCAGGCCGGATTCGGCTAGCCGGGCGTGCAACGCCCCGGCCAGCAGCGGGTGCACGCCGAGGGGCGCCCCGCGCAAGGCGGGCACCGGTGCGGCGGCGATGGCGGCGGCGACCGCGGCGTCCACCTCCGGGTCCGGGCAGATCAGCAGCGGGACCACCACAGCGGCGGGGCGGCCATCCAGGAGAGGGCACTCGGCCAGCACCGACGCGAGGCTGTCCCCGCTGCCCTCCAGGTAGCCGCCCCGGACCGTCACGCCTGGGCAGGACTGGCTGGCCACGTCGATGATCCCGGCGGCCACGTCATCGCTCTCCCGGGTCTGCTCACCTGGGATGGCCAGGACGAGGGCCGGTGCGTCGGACGGCAGCGACAGCTGATGCGGGCTGCGGTGACGGCCGGGCGGGCGCGTCCGCGTGGTTCGCGTGGGCAGCCCGGAACCACCACGCGACGGCAGCGGGGAGCCGCCGCGTGCGGGCAGCGGGGAGCCGCCGCGTGCGGGCAGCGGGGAGCCGCCGCGTGCGGGCAGCGGGGAATCACCGCGTGCGGGCAGCGGCGAACCACCACGTGACGGCAGCCCAGAATCACGGCGTGCGGGCAGCCCGGAACCACGCGAGGGCAGCCCACCGGGCGTGCCTGCGGGAAGGCCGGAAGTCGGCCCCTGCTCGGTACCCATAACCGGGCCATCCTAGCCAGCGCGGAAACGTTCTGGCGCCGAGTTCGCCGACATCACGGCCCGGCGGCCCGGCGGCGCGGGGCACGCAGGTTACCCGAGCCCGGCCCGGGCGGGTCAGTCCGTGACCACCCTGACCTCGCCGATCCCCAGGGCCTGCACCGGGTCCCGGATCTCGGATGCGTCGCCGACCAGGATGGTGACCAGGCGGTTTTCCGGGAACGCCGCGACGGCGGCGGCCGTCGCCTCGCTGGTGCTCGTCTGCGCCAGGCGTGCGTACAGCTGCGCCTGATAGTCGTCCGGCAGATGCTCTTCGACCTGATCGGCCAGCGTGCCCGCGACCGACGCGGCGCTCTCGTACTGCAGCGGCGCGACCCCCACCAGGTTCTGCACCGCCATGTCGCGTTCCGCGTCGGTCAGCCCGTCCGCGGCCAGCGTGCGCAGCACCGTCCACAGGTCACCCAGCGCCGGGCCGGTGGAGGCGGTGTCCACCGAACCGCTGATGGCCAGTGCCGACAGCCCCCCGGTGCCGTCCGGCGACGGCGACCGCAGCACCTGCTCGAAGGCCCGCACCCCGTAGGTGTAGCCCTTCTCCTCGCGCAGCACCCGGTCCAGCCGGGACGTGAGCGTGCCGCCCAGGCAGTAGGTGCCGAGCACCAGCGCGGGCCACCGCTGGTCGTGCCGGTCCTGGCCGGTCTGCCCGATCAGCAGCTGCGTCTGGACGGCTCCAGGCCGGTCCACGATCACCACCCGCCCGGTGTCGTCGGCGGTGACCGGCGGGACGGGGAGTGGGCCGGCAGCATCACCGGCCCACTGGCCGAGCGTGTCCGCGAGCAGGCTGTCCACGTCCACGCCCGTCAGGTCGCCGACGATGACCGCGGTGCTCCCGGCGGCCCGCACATGCGCCTGGTAGAACGCGCGCACGCTGTCCGTATCGATCCGGGCCACGGTGTCCTCGGTGCCCTGGCGCGGCCGGGACAGCCGTGAGGAGGCCGGGAACAGTTCCCGGGACAGCTCCCTGGCCGCACGGCGGCGCGGGTTGGCCCGCTCCAGCGGGATCTCGTCGAGGCGGTTGCGCACCAGCCGCTCGACCTCGGTGGCCGCGAACGCGGGCTCCCGCAGCGCCTCGGCGAGCAGTCCCAGCGCCTTGCGCAGCCGGGACACAGGGACCTCAAGCCAGATCCGCGCACCTCCGTAATCCGCGCTCGCATGGAGGTCCGCGCCGCAGCGCTCCAGCTCGGCAGCGAACTCCTCGGCGGTGTGGTGGGCGGTGCCCTGGGACAGCGCCCGCATCATGATGGTGGCGACCCCGTCCAGCCCGTCGGGCTCGGCGTCCAGCGGTATATCCAGGCAGATCTGCACGGCCGCCACCTGCTGCCCCGGCCGGTGGCAGCGCAGCACGGCCAGCCCGCTGGTCAGGCTGCCGCGCTCCGGTACCGGGAACGCCCAGGGCGTCGGCTGCCCGGCAGCGGGCTGGGGGTGCAGGTCCATGGTCACGACGACGTCGCTCATTGCCCGGCTTCTTCCTGCTCGTCCTGCTGGCCGGCGCCTCCGCTGGCCGGCCCCGCCGCCTCGGGCGGCGACGGCTCGTACACCAGCACGGCCCGGTTGTCGGGGCGAAGCCGCGCGGCGGCCACGGCCCGGACTTCCTCGGCGGTGACGTCAAGGAGCCGGTGCACGGCGCTGAATGCGAGCTGCGGGTCGCCGAACAGGACCGCGTACCGGCACAGCTCGTCGGCCCGGCCGGCCACTGTGCCCAGCCGGTCCAGCCATTCGCGTTCCAGCAGGGCCTGCGCCCGTTCCATCTCCCCGGCATCCGGCGGCTGCGTGCCGAGCCGCGCCAGCTCCTCGTTGACGGCCGCCTCGATCTGCGGGATCTCGGCGCCCCCGGACGCCTTCACGTCCATGAAGCCCAGCGAGGGGGCGCCAGCCAGCCGCAGCAGCCCGAAGCCGGCGCTGATGGCGGTGCGGTCGCGCCGCACCAGCCGGTTGTACAGCCGCGAGGACATGCCGGCGCCGAGGACGGTGAGCGCGAGGTCGGCCGCGTCGCACTCGCGGGTGCCATCGGGCGGCATCCGGTACGCGGCCATCAGTGCGCGCGCCGGGACGTCTTCGCGGATCTCCACGCGCAGCTCCCCCCCGATGGTGTCGGGGAGCGTGCCGTCCGGGTGCGGCGCCTTGCCGTGGTAGGGCGGGATGGAGCCGAAGTACTTCTCGACCCAGCGGAGGGCCTGCTCCGGGTCGATATCGCCCACGACCGCCAGGACCGCGTTGTTCGGCGCGTAATTCGCCCGGAAGAAGGCACGTGCGTCGTCCAGCGTCGCCGCGTCCAGGTCGGCCATGGAGCCGATGGGGGTGTGGTGATAGGGGTGGCCCTCGGGGTAGGCCAGCGCGGTCATCCGCTCGAACGCGGTGCCGTACGGCACGTTGTCGTAGCGCTGGCGGCGCTCGTTCTTGACCACGTCCCGCTGGTTCTGCAGGGACTCCTCGTCGAGCGCGGCGAGCAGCGAGCCCATCCGGTCCGCCTCCAGCCAGAGCGCCAGCTCCAGCTGGTGCGCGGGCATGGTCTCGAAGTAGTTGGTGCGCTCGAAGCTCGTGGTCCCGTTGAGCGAGCCGCCGGCCCCTGCACCAGCTCGAAGTGGCCGTTTCCCGAGACCTGCGCCGAGCCCTGGAACATGAGGTGCTCGAACAGGTGGGCCAGGCCGGTGCGGCCCTCCGCCTCCTCGCGCGACCCGACGTCGTACCAGAGGCAGACCGCCGCGACCGGAGTCAGGTGGTCTTCAGAGAGCACCACGCGCAGGCCGTTGCCCAGCCGGTGCTCGGTCGCTGTCAGGCCGCCGGCGCCGGCCGGCTGCGTGGCCGGGTGACCCACGGGCACGTCCCTTCGATCGGTTGCCATGGGGAGTGCCCCAACTGTACGCAAGGTGGCGGCCCGGGCCGCCCCCCGGCCCGCGGCCCGGCTGCCATCCGGGGCCGGACGGCCTCGTGGCAGATGGCCCGGTTGGCCGCTTAGCGTTATGGTGCAACCGCAGGATTACGGCCCGCATGAACGTTAGAACAGCGTTCCCTCGCGCTCGATCCCGCGCATGGCGTCGTAGTCCAGGACCACGCACCGTATGCCACGGTCCTCGGCCAGCATGCGTGCCTGCGGCTTTATCGTCTGCGCGGCAAGCACACCTTTAACCGGTGCTAGAAGCGGGTCCCGGTTCAGCAGTTCCAGGTACCTGGTCAACTGTTCGACGGCATCAATGCCAGCGTGGCGTTTGATCTCGACCGCCACATAGGCCCCTCCACCCAAAGCGGTACCTTCGATAGAATCGGAGCCGTTGATCTCGCCACGCCGCTTGACCTCGATCGCCACGGAGGTGCCGGAGGCGTCCCGGCACATCAGGTTGACCGGGCCGATGGGGGTGGGGTACTCGCGGCGCACCAGCCGCCAGCCCTCGCCGAGCAGGTGCGTCTGGACGGCCAGCAGTTCCTGCAGGTGGGCCTCGACGCCATCCTTGACCAGCCCGGGGTCGGCGCCCAGGGCGAACGAGGAATCGCTCAGGATCTCCTCGAGAGTGATGGTCAGGGTCTCGCCGGACTTGCCGGTGACCACCCACCGGCCCGGTTCCTCGGCCAGCCGGCACGGCGGTGACATCCAGTTCAGCGGCTTGTAGGAGCCACCGTCGGAGTGCACCAGCACGGAGCCGTCGGCCTTGACCATGATGAGGCGGGTGGCCAGCGGGAGATGCGCCGACAGGCGCCCGCTGTAATCAACGCTGCACTTGACGATCACGAGCCGCACGGACTGCACTCTAGCGGCTGCCAGCCGGGTAGGATCCCTGCCAACCGAGCCCGGGAGACAGTGAATTGGCCAAGCGCAGCGCCGCGCTGCTGGTCTACCGCCTGGCGGCGGACGGCGCACTCGAGGTGCTGGTGGCCCACATGGGCGGTCCCTTCTGGGCCAAGCGCGACGCCGGGGCCTGGTCGATCCCCAAGGGCGAGCATGAAGACGGCGAGGAGCCACTGGCCGCGGCGCGCCGCGAGTTCGAGGAGGAAATGGGCTCGTCCCCTCCCCCGGGAGAGGTGCTCGGCCTGGGCGAGTACCGCCAGCCGGGCGGCAAGCTCATCACCGCCTACGCCATCGAGGGAGACTTCGACCTGGCCGGCTTCCGGAGCAACACGTTCGATCTGGAGTGGCCCCGCGGCTCGGGCACGGTCCGGCAGTTCCCCGAGATGGACCGGGCCGGCTGGCTGACCGTCGAGCAGGCCTCGGAAAAACTGGTCAAGGGGCAGGTGCCGATCGTTGCCGCGCTGCGGGAGCGGCTGGCTGCGTGAGCCGGCCGCGCCGCCTCCCGGGCGCGGCCGCCTGCCGGGCCCTAGTGCATCCGGGAGACGCCGAGCCGGAACGCTGCCCCGGCGGCCGCATTGCCCTCCAGGCGCCAATCCTGGTGATCAATGCCGTCGTGCTGGGCCCGGTCGAACCAGACCAGCCCCAGCGTCCTGTACCGCTGGATCCCGGCGAACAGGTTCCCGATCTTGACGAACTGGCCGGCCCGGGGCCCCACGGCGGTCTCGGACAGGAGGATCGGTTTCCTGGTGAACGTCCGGACATCGCGGATCGTGCGCCCGAAGACGCTGTCGAAGGTATCGGACGGCCTGAGGTAGTACCCGTCGATGCCGACCCAGGTGACGTACTGTGCCCCCGGCCACCAGGAGGCGATGGGCCCGGTACCCGGGTGATCCTGCTCGATGGTCCAGAGCCAGGTGACATTCTCTGCGCCCTCGGACTCGAACACCGAGACGATGTGCCGCCACGCGGCCACGAACGTCGCCGGCGGGACGTGGTGGTATCCCCACGGATACCACCCCCCGTTCATCTCGTGGCCGAATCCGATGACGACCGCGTGCCGGTAACTGCGGACACTTTCGGCGTAGGAGCGCAGGTAGTCATCGTAGGCACCCGAGACGATCGCGGAAATGGAGGCGAACGTGGGGTCGATCTGCACGAAGGGTATGGCGCCGTGCCGGTGCAGCAGGCCGGCGAATGAGTCGTCGAACGGCTCCGCCCAGCCGCTGTAATAGCCGACCAGGTTGGGCTGGCGGTTGGCGACCCCAGTGAACTGCGCCACCGGCTGGAAGCCGGGCGGCGCGCCCGGCTCAAAGACGCCCAGGTAGGAGGAGGACCTGGCGGGCAGATCCTGATGCACGACCGGGGTGCTGTACCGGAAGCTGAGATGGCGGTTCATCGCGGCGATGAGGGTCACTGCGATGACGAAGCCAATGATGGTCACCAGGCGGTACTTCATGCGGGCTGCTTTCCGGGAAAGATCACACGGCTCACGACGGCCAGGTTGAGCAGGCCGAAGGCGAGCACGATGGCGAATTGCAGGGAGCCCAGCGTCACCATCCGCCAGACCGCCAGGACCACCCAGAGCAGCGCCATGCCGCCGCTCCACCAGGTGACCCCGATCCTGAAGCGGCGAAGTGAACCGCCCGGTGTGCGCGTCGGGTGCCAGCTCATGGTCTTGCCCCGGGCCCCGTCCCACAGCGCGAAGACGTGCGCCCAGCCTCGCGCGATCCCCAGCGCCCACACGGATGGCCCGTAACGGCAGCGGTGCCACAGGGCGTACAAGACGAAGCCGGAGAACACGGCGGGCAGCAGGATGACGAAGTTCCGCAGCCTGACCTGTCCCGGCAGGAACGCGAGCATAACGATGGGGATGAGCGGCCCGATGAAGTTCAGCAGGCCGGTGTAGGCATAGTAGAAGAACCCGGACAGAAAGGTGAGCCGGGCGGCGAGCGACATCCGTACGCGCCACAGTCGGCGTGAGAACACGATGCCGGCGTTCCCGGTGCACCACCGGTACTGCTGCCGGACGAACGCGTCGAGGTTGTCGGGGCAGATCCCGGTGGACAGCAGGACCGGCAGGTAGCGGACGGACCAGCCCGCCAGGCGCACGTCGAGCCCGGTGTGCACGTCCTCGGCGTAGGGGATAAGCGTGGGGCCGCCCTGTGGCTCCAGGGCGGCCCGGCGGTACACCGCGGAAGTCCCGACGCAGATGGCGGCGCCGAACCGGTCGCGCGACACCTGGATCGCCCGGTAGAAGACCTCCTGGATGGCACCCGCGGCACTCTCGATCCAGGTCTGCTCGCGGTGCTGCCGGAAATACTGCGGTGTCTGGACGATCGCGACGTCCGGGTCGTCCAGGTAAGGCAGCGTCTCGGCCAGGAAGTCGTGCCGCGGCGCGAAGTCGGCGTCGAGGATGACGATGTACTCGCTCCCGGTACGGGCGAAGGCGTAGCGCAGGTTGCCCGCCTTCTTGTGCACGCGCTCCCCGGGGCGGCGGATGTACTGGAAGCCGGCCGACTCCGCGAGCGACCGGGCCTCGTCGGAGGGCCCGTCATCGAGCACGAACGCGTGAGCCGCCCCCGGATAGTGCTCCAGCAGGACGGATACGGCGGCCCAGGTGTTGCCCAGCACCTCGACAGGCTCGCCGCAGATCGGCAGGAGGATGTCCACATCCGGATAGCCCGGCGGCCGCCAGCCGCGGATCCGCGCCTGGTGGGCCACGAGATCGAAACCGCGGCCGGCGAAGTTCACCGGCAGACCGGTCACCTGATAGAGCACGTAGGCCGCGGTGAACAGGATGAACGGCCACAGCGCGGGCTGGTGGGCCTCGAATCTGATCTGGCTGACCGTGAGGCAGGCAGCGCTCAGGATGAGGATGGCCGTCAGGTACGGCAGGTTGCGCTCGGTATAGCCGTACTTCTCGTCATCTCCCGGCGGCTGGGGGAGGACCAGGCGCGTCCCGCCGGCCTGGCCGGGGAGGCCGGATAGCCGGCTGGCCGATGAGGTGACGCGCGGCTGAGTGGCAGTCACGACTGGTATCGCCAGATGATGTAGGTGCCGCCCAGGCCGTGGCCGGTGGCCGCGGGCGGGTCGTAGGGCACGACCTGGATGATGCGGTAGTGGTGGCTGCGGGCCAGGTCCGCGCGGATCTGATGGTCCAGGGCAGTGGTGTCGGCGAAGTCGAGCGCCACGTAGGAGAAGTAGCCCTGGCTGATGTACCGGGCGAACGCGGCCGGGTCGCCGTCCGCCACGACGCCGGCCCGGGGACCGCCGGTGGAGCCGCCGCCCGGCAGCACGATGTTGCGGGTAGAGGACCAGCGCTGCCACTGGGCGCCCGCGGCGAGGTAATAGCGGGCCGGGCCGGGATCCTCGACGAGCAGGCGGCCGCTGCCGTGATCAGCGAGCGGGCGGAAGATCGCGATGAAGCTGGCTGAGCTCGGCCAGCTGGTGGCGAAATCCCGGGACTGGATAATGCCGAAGAAGCCGGGGAAGGCCAGGGCCAGCACGCACCCGGCGGTAGCCAGCGTGCGGGACCGGCCGGCCGTCCCGGCCGCGATGAAGGCGTCGGCGGCGTAGCCAGCGGCGATGGCGGCGAACCACGCTCCCAGGCCCACGTGCTTGTTCAGCGAGTCGGTGGTGTGCAGGAGAGCCTGCTCGAGCGGACCGAGCAGGGCGGCGACGGCCAGCACGGCCAGCAGCCAGGTGCGGTGGCGGTCCTGTGCGGCATCCCAGCTGGCGAACACCGCGCACAGGGCCAGCACGACGATGATGCCGGTCCAGGACCAGGCGCGCAGCAGCACGGTCAGGGAGGGGTCGCTGCCGGGTGCCCGCTCCAGCGTGGTCTGGGTGATCCCGGTCAGGTAGCTGCCTCCGCCGGCCAGCAGGCCGCCGATGATCAGGACGGCGGTGACCGCCAGCAGCGTCAGCGCGCGGCGGATCACCACCCGGCGCCCGGCCGGCCAGGCGATGAATGCCGCCACCATGATCACCACCGGATCGAACAGGACCGTGGCGTACGCGGCCGCGTTGGCCAGCGCCAGCACCGCTCCCGCCGCGGCCATCCGCCCGGTCGCCTCATCGCGCCCCCCGGCCCCGGCGGCCAGCCAGACGGCCAGGGCCAGCAGGAACAGCGCCATCGCGTCATAGGTGGCGAACGCGCCCAGGTGCAGCGTCGGCCCCAGCGCGGCGAACAGGGCCGCGGCGAAGAACGCGGCCCGCCGTCCGAACAGCCGCCGGGTCACGTCCCACAAGAGGACCGTGCCGCCCAGCATGAACACGAGCGACAGCAGTCGCGCGCCGGCCAGGCCGCCGGCGCTGTCGGCTAGCGCGCCCACCGGGGGATAGATCACCGGCGCCCCGGAGAAGTAGGCCGGGAAGGACGGCACCGAGGCCCCGTGCAGCAGGTGGGCCCACTCCAGGTGCCCCGCCCACAAGTACGTCGCCTCATCCTGGAACGCGGTATCCGCGCCCAGCAGGCGCAGCGAGAACGCCGCCTGGAAGGCCAGCACGAGAAGCAAGGGCCACCACGGCCAGCCGGCCGCCGCGCCGGGCGGGCGGCGGCCAGCGGTGCCCAGGGGGCGCCGGCCGGCCAGGAGCGGCGGGCCGGGCGCGGCGGCCAGTCCCGCCGGGGCGGCCTCATCCATCGGCGAAGCCCCGGGCAGCTGTGCTGAGGAAAGCATGCTTTCCCCCGCCGGGCCATTATTCATAGGCGCACCTGCCGGTGATCAGGGGCCGCCAGGGGTGCCTCGGCAACCCCCGCTGCCCGGCTGCCGCGGGCCAGACCGTTCTATGCCCGCACGGAATCCGCCAGGCCGGCACACCACGGGCAGAAGGGTGCTTGCCGGTGCGCGCCGGATGCGGGATCCCGGGAAATCTAGTGGCGTATCCGGGTGGATAGCCAGGGATTGTGGGGAGTGCGCCAGCGCGGGCCCCAGATAGGTACCGGAAAAGGCTTTGGTCCGCCTGGCTGTCTTTCGGTGCAGCTGCAATCCGGTGCGCCCGGGCGGCGAAACCGGGCCACGATATATCGTCATGCCGCAGCGAATTCCCCGGCTTCATGGAACTCGTGCCGGGTAGGTCTGAGCGCCCCGGCGGAACGCGGCGATCGCGGCCGGGGTGCGCAGCCGCCAGTCCCGCGATCCGCGGGCGTCGAACCAGACCAGCCCCAGCAGCCCGTAGGCATGCACGCCCTGGAACAGGTCGGTGATCTCGGCTGGCTGCGCGCCCGGTGCCGCGGCGGTCTCGGCGACCAGTATCGGGTCGCGGGTCAGTTCGCGGACGGCCGCGATGGTCGGCCCGAACAGGGGGGCGAATGTCCCGGACGGGCTGAAGTAGTAGCCGTCAATCCCCACCCAGGTCACGTAGGAACTGCCCGGCCACCACGGATCCGGGCTGGGGATCCGGCCGTGCTGCGCGTCGTGGATGACGTTGACCGTCCACAGCCAGGTCACGTTGTCCGCGCCGGCCGCGCGGAACAGCCGCACGACGTGCCGCCAGGCGGCCACGAACACGCCCGGGGGCGTGTGCCGGTAGCCCCAGGGATACCAGAACCCGTTCATCTCATGGCCGAAGCTGAGGATGACCGGGTGCCGGTAGGCCCGGACGGCCTCGGCATAGGAGCTCAGGTAGCCGTCGTACCGCCCGGACGCGATGGCGGCCAGCCGGACAGTCCCCGGCTCCATCTGCACCAGCGGTGCCGCGCCCGCCCTGGCGGCGGCTTTCGCAAAGCTGGCCTGGAACGCCTCCCCCCACCCGCTGAAGTACAGGACCACGTCGGGCCGCGCCTGGGTGGCGCTGGTGAACCTGGTCACCGCCGCGAACGAGCCGGGCGCCCCGTTCTCGTAGGCCCCGAGGTAGGTCCCGGGCTGGCCGGGCAGCGTGACTGGCGCCGCCGCCGCGGGGGCGGCTGGGCGGGCCGCGGACTCGTCGTGGCGGCCGGCCGCCACGACGACCGCGATCGCGGCGATGACCGCGGCCCCGAGGGCCAGGAACCGGATCAACCGCATCTAGGACGCTCTTCCGATGATCCGGGCGTGGTTGGGGCGCGAGCCCAGGGCCATCGCCGTGACCGCGCAGGCGAAGATGCCGGTCGCGAGGAGAGGCAGGAAGGCACGGCCGTTTCGGGCCAGGTGCCACGCCGCCAGCGTCACCCAGGCCAGACCGGTGCCGCCGTTCCACAGCGCCACGCCGAGCCAGATCCGGCGCGTGCCGGACTTCCGCTTGCCTTCCCCGGTGGCCTGCCAGCCCTGGCGCCTGCCGCGGCACATGTCCCACAGGGCGAACAGATGGGACCATCCGTACAGCAGCTTGGCCATGAACGCCGAGAGGCCGAACCGGCAGTGGTGCCAGGCCGGGAAGACAATGAAGTTGTAGATCATCGACGGGGCGATGAACAGGTAGTTCGCCAGGCGGACCTGCCGCGGGAGGACGATCAGCATGACCAGCGGCACGGCGGGCGCGGCGAACGTGAACAGGGCGGTGTGCAGGTAATAGCAGAATCCCGACAGGTAGCAGCCGCGGGTCCGCCACGGCATCCGCGTGGCCCAGAACTTCCTGGACGCGAGCAGCGACATGGAGCCTGCGCACCACCGGTACTGCTGGGTCAGGAACGAGTCAGGGTCCGACGGGCACAGCCCGGCGGCCAGGGGCACCGGGATCTAGCGCAGGCCCCAGCCCGCGCGGCGGAGGTCGAACCCGGTATGCACGTCCTCGGAGTGCTCGATCAGTGTCGTGCCGCCGTTGACCGCCAGGGCGGCCCGGCGGTAGATCGCGCACGAGCCGACGCATATCGAGCCATCGTGACGGTCCCGGGAGACCTGCACCAGCCGGTAGAACAGTTCCTGCACCGCGCCGGCCCCCGTTCCATCCAGGACATGTGACGGCGGGTCCGGAAGTACTGCGGGGACTGCACGATGCCCAGCGACGGGTCAGCCTCGAAATACGGGAGCATCTCGGTGGCCAGGTCAGCGCGCGGGGCGAAGTCGGCGTCCAGGATCAGGATGAACTCGCCGGACGAGCGGGAGAACCCGAACCTCAGGTTGCCGGCCTTCTTCATCCAGCCCCGGTCCGGGCGCACCAGGTAGCTGAAGCCGAAGTCGGCGGCCATGGCCTGCAGGTCACCGTCCGCGCTGTCGTCAAGCACGTAGCCGGTGGCCGTCCCCGGGTAGGCCCGGACCAGCTCGAAAACGTGCACCCAGGTGTTGTGCAGCACCGTCAGCGGCTCGCCGCAGACCGGCAGGAAGATGTCCAGGGTCGGGTACTGGCCCGGCCGCCAGGAAGCGGCCTGCCGGTCGTGAGCGGCCAGGTCGAAGCGGGGTGTCCCCACGTTGACGCCCAGCGAGATGATGAAGTACGCGATGGTGAAGGCGACAAAGGGCAGGAACGCCCAGGTGAAGGCCGGGCTGAGGAACACGAACCGGCTCTGGCTGATCAGCAGCGCGGCGAAACTGGCCAGCGACGGGATGACGATGAGGGCCAGGTTCCGGTCAGCGTACCCCGTCTTCTCCTGATCGGATGGCGCGGCCGGCAGCACCACCCCGTGCCTGCGGTGCCGGCCGGGACCCCGGCTCGGCAGCGTGCGCTCAGCGGTGGCCATGCCGCCGCCCCCGCTCATCAGGCGGCCCGTAGGCCCAGATCGTGTAGGACTGGGACGAGGAATGGACCACCGCCGCCAGGTGATATCCGCCGGCCTGCTCCACGTCGGCGCTGATCCGGCTATCCATGGTGGGCGTCGCCCCGAAGTCCAGGACGACGAGCGAGAAGTAATGCCGCGCGATGGCCGCCCGGTAAGCGGCCGCCCCGGTCAGGGCGTGGCGGCGGCCGGGCCGGGCGTAGGAGAAGTACCAGGTGTTGGACCATCGCTGTTCGGGGACGCTGGCCTGCAGGTAATAGGCCGGGATGTCGTAGTCCTCGGCCAGGTAGTTCCCGGGGTACGACCGGGTCAGGGCACGGAGCCTGGCGATGACCGGGGCGGTGGCCGGCCAGCCCTGGAACAGGGCCCGGGCCTGCGCGGCCCCGAGGCTGGCCACGGGCACGACGGCCGCCGCCGCGACCAGCCCGGCGGCCGGGACGCTCAGCGCCCTCCGCCTGCTGATCCGGGACAGCCGGGCCAGCGCGTAGCCGGCCGCCGGGGCGGCGAGCCAGGCGCCGAAGTCCACGTGCTTATGGAGGGAGGTGACCGTGTGGATGCGCGCTTGCTCCAGCGGTGCGAGCAGGCCGGCCGCGGCCAGCAGGGCCAGCAGCGGTGCGTGGCCCCTCGGGCCGCGCAGCAGGCAGATGATCACCCCGAGCCAGGCCACGACCCACAGCGCGCCCGCCCACTTCCACGCGTCTTCCAGCACTAGCACCGGCGGGTTGTCACCGGCGGCCCGGCCCAGCGTGGTGTACATGATGCCCGCCATGTACAGCGGGCCACCGAGCGCCAGCAGGGTCGCGACCAGGGCGGTCACGCTGGCGGCCAGGTACCCGGCCCGGCCCAGGCCCGGCTTGGTACCGCGCTGGCGCGCGATGACCAGCCCCGCGAGCGCGAATACGACCGGATCGAACAGCGCCGTCGCGTACTTGGTGGCGTTCGCCAGCGCCAGCAGGACCGTCCCCGCCACCAGCAGCAGGGTGGAGTCGTCCCGATCCTGGGCGGCCACGACGCACCAGGCCGAGGCGGCCAGGAGGAACAGCGCCATGGCGTCGTAGGTGGCCAGCGCGCCGAGGAACTGCGTCGGGCCGAGGACAGCGAACAGGGCCGCGGCGAAGAACGCGGCCCGGTCGCCGAACAGCCGGGAGGTGGCATTCCAGAGCAGGACGGTGGCGCCGGTCATGAGGGCCAGGCTGAGCAGCCGTCCGGCGATCAGGCCGCCCACGCTGTCCGCCACCGCCGCGACCGGCGGGTAGATGACGGGCGCGCCCGACAGCCAGGTCTGGAACGGGGGTACCGGGGCGCCGTGCAGCCAATGGGCGATCTCCAGATGACCGGCCCACAGGTAGGTGGCCTCATCGATATAGGCCGTGTTAGTCCAGACCAGCCGCAGTGACAGCACCGCCTGGACGGTCAGGATCGCGATCAGCAGGGTGAGCCGGAGGTCAGGGGCGTGCGCGTGGCCGGCCTGGGCCGCCCCCGGCTGCTTCCTGGCCCGGCGGCCCCGGAGTGCCGTGGCAGGGGTCGGTGCCGGTGCGGCGACGGGCGGCGCCGGTGTGGCGGGGGGCGGTGCCGGCGTGGCGGGGGGCGGTGCCGGCGTGGCGGGGGGCGCCAGGCTGAGCAGGGCGGCCAGCGCGGCTGCCTGGGACGAGGCGGCTGGCCGGGCCGCGTCCGCCGGCCCCCCGGCCGGGGTGAGGCCGGTCCCCCCCGGGGCCCCGGCGGCGTGGCCGCCCACGCGCGGGCCGGGGGCCTGGCCCGCGCGGGCCTGCCCGCGGCGCCTGGCCATCATGGCTGAGCCGGCCGCAACGTCGTGGCCCCCCGGCGGAACGCGGTGATGGCCGCGGGACTGGACAGGCGCCAGGCCCCGTGGTGGCCGGAGTCGAACCAGACCATCCCGAGCAGGCCGTAGAGGCGGATGCCGGCGAACAGCTGGGCCAGCTTCCCGGGCTGGTCCGCGGCTGGCAGCGCGGACGTTTCGGAGATGAGCACCGGTGCCCCGGTCAGCTCCCGCACCGCGGTGATGGTCGGCCCGAACAACGAGGCAAAGGTCCAGGACCGGCGGTAGTAATAGCCGTCGATGCCGACCCAGTTCACGTAGGAACGGCCGGGCCACCACGGGCCCGGGCGGGGGATCCGGCCGCGCTGCGTCTCGTCGATGACGTTCACCGTCCACTGCCAGGTGGCGTTCCGGGCCCCGGCGGCGCGGAACAGCGTGACGATGTGCCGCCAGGCGGCCACGAACATGGCCGGCGAGGCCTGGCGGTAGCCCCACGAGTACCAGCCGGCGTTCATCTCGTGGCCGAAGCTCAGGACGACGGGGCGGCGGTAGGCGCGGACGGCCGCGGCGTAGCCCCTCAGGTATGAGTCGTACTGCCCCGACGCGATCGCGGCCAGGCGGATGCCGCTGGGGTCGACCTGCACGAGCGGCACGCCGCCGTGCGCGGCGACGGCGGCCGCGAACCCGGCCTTGAAGGGTTCGAACCATCCGCTGTAATAGACCACGAGCCGGGGCCTGACCCCGGTCAGCGCCGTGAACGAGGTCACCGGGGCGTACGAGCCCGGGACTCCCGGCTGGTACACCCCCAGATAGGACCCGGGCGTGGTCGGCAGCGGGCCCGGTGCGCCCGGCGGCCGCGGCGCATCGCGGGCCGGCCGCCCCGTGACGTACACCAGGACGGCGAGGGCGAGGGCGAGGGCCAGGGCCGCGGCGGTGGCGCCGGCCGCGGCCATCCGGGGCCGCCGGCCCCGGATGCGGCGCAGGCCGGGCCGGTGGCCGCTTCCCCTGGTGCGCCGTGAGTCAGCGGAAACCGTGGTCACCTGATCCCCTGGGACTAACACGCGTGCCCCGTCCGGTCACGAGCCAGCCCTGGTATAGGTGCGGGCAGCGCCGTTGCGGAACGCGGCCAGCGCCGCCGGGCTGCTGATGCCGAACGGCAGGCCCACGGAGTTGGTCGCGTTGAACCAGACGAACCCGAGCAGCCCGTACTCGTGCACCCCGGTGAACAGGTCGGCGATCTTGGCTGGCTGGCCTGCGGCCGGCACCGCGCCGGTCTCGGCGATGAGTATCGGGTCCAGAGTCAGCCGGTGCACGGCGGCGATGGTGGGCCCGAACAGGGGGGCGAACTTCCAGGATGGCTTGAGGTAGTAGCCGTCGATGCCGACCCAGTTCACGTAGGAACTGCCGGGCCACCACGCCGCCGGGCTGGGGATTGCCCCGCCGTGCGTGTTGTTGATGATGTTGACCGTCCACAGCCAGGTCACGTTCCGGGCGCCCAGGGCCCGGAACAGGGTGACGATATGCCGCCAGGCCCGGGCGAAAACGGCCGGGGAGGTATGCCCGTGACCCCACGAGTACCAGTTGCCGTTCATCTCGTGGCCGAAGCTCAGGATCACCGGGTGCCGGTAGGCCCGGACGGCTTCCGCGTACTGGCTCAGGTAGCCGTCGTACCGTCCGGAGGCGATCCGGGTCAGGTCCACCCCGTCCGGGTCCATCTGGACCAGTGGCGCCGCGCCGTCATTGGCCGCGGTCGTGGCGAACCCCACCGGGAAGGGCACGAACCAGCCGCTGTAATACATGACGACGTCGGGCCGGGTCCCGGTGGCGGCCTTGAATGCTGTCACCCCGGCGTAGGAGGCCGGCGTGCCGTGCGCATACACGCCTAGGTAGGACCCGGCGGCGGCGGGGAGCGGGACCGGCAGCGGCCCGGTCCGCTGGCCCGGCCGGCCGTGCACGATAACGGCCGCGGTCACCGCCGCCGCGGCGATGATGGCGGCGCCGGCCGCGGCCAGCCGCCTGGACCGCCGCGGCCGCCGGCCGCCCTGGTGCCGCATCGCACGGCCGCTGCCTGCCTGGCCGGTACGGGTCACGCTGCTACCTCCGCAGGCTCGTGGTGGGGGCGCCGCCAGATGCCCTTGCCCGGGGTCATCAACGGCGCCAGCATGTAGAGCTGCACCGCGCCCAGCACGGCGGTGGCCCAGTACGGATGCCAGCCGGACTGAAGCACGCGCAGTACCAGGCCCGACCAGAGAAGTCCCTGGATCAGCACGATCCAGGTGCACAGGATCCGGTTCACGGCCATGGGCACCTGCCCCCCGCGGCGTGCGGCGCCGGTCGGCACCCACTCGGCCACGTTTCCCCGGAGTGCGTACCAGATGGCGTACAGGTGGCAGCATGAATTGATCACGCAGACCCGGTAAATGGTAGGCCGCCAGCCGCGGCTGAGAGCCGGGAACACGAAGAAGGTCGCGGCGAAGGCGGGCAGCATCGGCAGGTAATTATGAGGGTAGATGCGGTGCGGGAAGAACCAGATCATGGTGAGCGCGGGGAATGGCCCGGTAAGCAGCAGCGCGGCCGATGACATGTAATACAGGAACGCGGCCCAGAATGCGGCGCGCTGCTTCCAGCTGAACGGTGCTTCCTGGAAATGCCTCGCTGTCATCAGCAGCATGGACGACCGGCACCAGCGGGTCTGCTGATTGGCCAGGGAGGGGAAGTCGGCGGGAGCCACGCCCGTCGCGAGGCACAGGGGCAGGTAACGGAGCTCGTAACCGGCCCAGGCCAGCTTGACCCCGGAATGCACGTCCTCGCCGATCGGCACCCGGGCGAAGCCGCCCGCCGCCAGCACGGCGGTGCGGCGGTAGACGAGGTTCGTGCCCGCGCAGATCGCCGCCTTGTAGCGGTCCCGGGCCGGCTGGATGAAACGGAAGAAGATCTCCTGTAGCGCTCCGGCATAGCGCTGTATGTACGTGCCTGACCGCAGGCTCACCTCGAAGTGCTGGGCCGTCTGCACGATGCCCACGCCCGGGTCGGCGAAGTAGGGCATGGTCTCGTAAAGGAATTCCGGCCGCACCGCGAAATCGGCGTCTATGACGGCGATGAAGTCCCCGCAGCTGATGCCCAGCGCATGGATGAGGTTGCCGGCCTTCTTCAGCTCACCCGGGCTGGGCCGGACGATGTACCGGAAGCCGTGCCGGCCGGCGAGGTCACGGACCTGCTCCCGGGCCGAGTCATCGAGCACGTAGACGGTCTTCGCGCCGCCCCAGCTCAGCTTGCTCACGTAGCTGAACGTGTTGTCCAGCAGCGCCAGTGGCTCCCCGCAACTGGGCAGGAAGACATCCACCGTCTCGCCATGCTCGCGATAGCCGTCCACGGTGGCCTGGTGCCCCGCCAGGGTCAGCCTCGGCCGCCCGGTCCGGAGCCAGAAGTTGATGACGACCGGCGGGACCATGACCATGAGGAGCAGCCACATGAGCGGGGCGACGGCCCAGGCGTGCTCGGCCACCCGGACGTACCCGTAGAAGATCCCGGTCGCGGCGACGAGCAGCCAGCCGAACGCCCAGCGGCGCTGGCTGCCGAAGTACTGGTACTTCTCCCCGCAGCTGGGTGGCTGCGGCAGGTAGACGTCCTGCTCCTGCGCTCCGGGGGGCTCAGTAACGAGCACTGTTCCTCCCCGGGGACCGCAGCCGGGGCCGTCCGCCCGCGGCCCAGATGGTGAAGCGGCCAGCACGGGCCAGGACGTGGAAGCCGCCCGCACGGCGCATGTCCGCGCTGATGGCGCGGTCGCGGCCGGCGGTGTCGGCAAAGTCGAGGATCACGAGCGAGAAGTAGTGGCGGCTGATCGCCGCCTGGTAGGAGGCGGCTCCCGGGCGGGCGCCCGGGTAGCTGAAGGCGTAGGTGCCCGACCAGCGCGGCCAGGCCACCGCGCCGCGCAGGTAGTAGGCCTCAACGTCGTAATCCTCAGCCAGATAGGGACCCGGGTGGGATGGGACGGCGGCCCGCAGCGCCCGGACGGCGCCCGCCGAGTCGGGCCAGATCCGGTACAGGCCGGCCGCCTGCCCCATCGAACCGAACAGGGTCGAGGCGGCGATGGGCAGCGCCATGACCGCGGCCCACCCTCGGCCAGGATCCAGCCGGCTCAGCCGCGCCATGGCATAACCGCCTGCTATGGCGGCGAACCAGGCGCCGAACACGACATGCTTCTGGAGGCTGACCGTCGTGTGGAGCACGGCTTGCCAGCCCGGCGCGAGCAGGCCGGCGGCCAGCAGCACGGCCGGCAGGAACCGGCCCGGGCCCCCGCCCCGGGCGGCCAGGACCGCGCCCAGCGCGGCGAGCACCAGGATCAGGCCCATCCACACGTAGGCGCGCTGGAGAATGGCCGCGGCCGGCACATCGGACCGCGGCCGGGCCAGGGTGCTGATCGTGATGCCCTGCCAGTACTGCCGCCCGCCGGCGGCGAGGGCCACGGCGGTCAGCGTGAGCCATGACCCGAGCACGATCAGGCCAGCGCCGAGCCCGGCGGCCCGGCCCCGCTGCCGCCCCACGGCGACCGCCACGACGATGATCACGACCGGCGTGTACAGGGCCGACGCGTACTTGGTGGCATCGGCCGCGGCGAGGGCGATCCCGGCCGGGATGAGCAGCCCGGCCCTCGCCCGGGCCGGGGAGCCAGCGCACCGGACGCCCAGCCAGGCCGCCAGCGCGAGCAGGAGCAGCGCCATCGCGTCATAGGTGGCGAAGGCGCCCAGGAACTGGGTTCCGGCCAGCGTCGCGAACAATCCCGACCCCAGGAGCGCGGCCCGCTGCCCGTACAGCCGGGCCGCGGTGGACCACAGCAGGCTGGTGACTCCGAGCATGAAGCCCAGCGACAGCAAGCGGGCCGCCGCCAGGCCCCCCAGGCTGTCGGCCAGCGCGCCAACGGGCGGGTAGATGACCGGCGCGCCGGAAAAGTACGCCGGGAAGGTGGGGATGGGCGCGTGATGGAGCCAGCGGGCCCACTCCAGGTGCCCGGCCCGCAGGTAGAGCGCCTCGTCCTGGAACGCCGTGTTGGACCAGGTCAGGCGAAGTGACAGGGCGGCCTGGACGGCCAGCACGACCAGCAGCGGCCACGGCGGGACGGGCCGCCGGCGGGGGCCTGTCCGTGACCGGGGAGCACCGGCCCGCAGTAGCTGGCCACGGTCGCAGGCCGCCTGCTGGGACGGGGGGAGTGCGCCGACGGCTGGCCGGAGTGAACCGAATTCGGCCGTGCCGGGACGGGGCTCCGCCAGCGCTGCTGGCTGGAAGATCCCCGAAGGCGTCCCTGGGCCGTGATCCAAAGCTCGTACCTGCCTACACGCTGGACGGCGCAGGGGTGTCCCCGGCTGCCCCGCAGCCAGGCTTCTCGCGTATACCGGTTCACGAAAGTGATGAATTCCCCCGGCACGCAATCCCCCAGCAGCCAGGCTGACGGTGAGCCTCCGGCCGAGAGGGCCGGTTACCGACTTCCTGGCCTGGCGTGCGCCGCCCGGGTGATCCACGGTGCGGCGTCATCTGCGCACGACCTCACGCGACGTACTGCCACGTCAGCGCCTTGACTCGGCCCCTTCTCAGCGACCGCAGTCAGAAGGTACTGGGCGGGCGGCCGGTTGTAAGCGCTTTTGCCAGAATTAACCGCCCGCCGGGCGCGCTGGGGGGGGTCCGGCCGCCCGGGCGGCGCTGCTATGGCTGATCGTCCCCACGTAGTGACATGTCGTGACGAGCCTTGCCAAGCATCTTGGCGTGTGCTCCCCTGTACGGCAGTTGACGGCGTCCCGCTCACGCCTCAGGGGGATTGTGCATGCGCGAAACCAGCCGTGTCCCGTCCTCGCGGCGTCCGCCGGAGACGGCGGACCGGCCAGACGAAGCGGCGCCGGCCGCGCTCTCACCCGTGCCGGAAGAAGGCGAGCCGCCATCCGCCGCGCCCGCTGGCGGTGCAGGATCAGGGACCGGGCGGGGCCCGGGGCAGCCGTCCCCGTTGCCGCAGCGGGTCCGGGGGGTCAATGGGGCCCGGCCGCCAGCGCGGGTGGACCGGCCAGCGCTGCCGGAATCGTTTGCTGAGCGCTTTCACGCCGCGGTCGCGGCATCGAAAGCACGGGACGAGGAAGAAGGCGCCGGGAAAAGCGAGACCGCCGCGCCGGGAGCGAGAAATGGGCCCGCACCGGCAGCTGCGCCCTTTGCCCCTGGGCCGGCCGGCAAGAATGGCGGTGCCACACTGCCACCGCCTTTTACCTTAATGGATGCGAAAGGGCGGGCCGGTGCGGCCGAGGCCAGCACCCAGCCGATTCCCGTCGTTTCCGGCCCGGTACAGGCCGGCGCGCCGGCCGCGGATCCTGCTGACCAGCAGGCTGCGGTGCCCCGGCCAGCGGCTGGGCAGGAAAGCTCCGCAGCTCACGCCAGGGGCGACGCGGACGCCAGCGCCGCCTGGTCGGCCTGGCGGGCGCCGTCGCGGCCGGCGGCGGCAGGCTCCGGCCCGGCTGAGCCGGGCCGCATCCCGGCGCCGCGCGCGCCCGGGGCCAGCGCGCGCGGGGAAGCCGTCCCAGGAGAGACCGGAAAAAGGCGTCCGCGGCGGGGTTATCAGATGGCCGGATTCGCCATCATCCTGGCCCTGGCCATGGCGGCCGGCACTTTCGCGGCGCTGCATTACCGCGGGCGTGGCGGCCATGCCCGGCTCATACCCTCCGCCGAGCTGCCACCGGGAATCCGCGATGGCGCTGGTACCTGGGTGGCCAGCCAGGTCGCCACTGGCGACACTGTCGCCTGCGACCCGGTGATGTGCCGGGTGCTCCAGACGGACGGAATGTCCAGCGCCCGGCTGCGCGTGCTGTGGCCTGGTTCGGGCAGCGTGTCCGGGAGTGCAGTCATCGTGGCCACGCCGGCGTTGCAGGCTCAGCTCGGGGCCCGGCTGGAGTCGGTCTATGCGCCGGGCGTGATCGCCCGGTTCGGCTCGGGAGACCAGCAGATCGCGATCCGGGCGGCGGCCCCCGGCGGGGCCGCCGCCTACCGGTCGGACCTGGCCAAGGACCTGTCCGATCGGCGGCTGGCCGGCGCGGAACTCGCCGGCCAGGCGGCCGCCTGGCTGTCGGGCCGGGAGAAGAGGCAGCTGGTCGCGGGGCAGGTTGATGCCCGGCTGATCGTGCTTATCGCCGACGTCGAAGGCAAGCAGCCGGTCCGGGTGAGCGCGTTCGGGGATCCCAGCCCGGGAGTGGCCGCCGCGGCCGCGCCGCTCAGGTCCGCGGACCTGAGCGTCACCACCAGCAGCAAGCGGGCAGTCCTGGCGGAGCTCGCCGCCGAGGGCGCGCAGGACCCGCGGTACCGTCCGGCCCAGGCCGATACCGTGCGGTTCCCCAGCGGTGAGACGGTCCTCCGCATCAGGTTCGCCGCGCCCAGCCCGCTCGGGCTGCTCAGCTCATAGCCACCGCCGGGGGACACGGATCCCGCCGGTAAGGTCGCCGCCATGGGAAAGGTCCGGCCATGAGCCCGCGCCGGGCCCGCCGGCTGCCGGACGGGGCACCGCGCCGGGGCCGGGCCGGATCGCGGGGCGTCCCGGCGGCGCGTCCCGCCGGCCCGGATGACGGCCCGGACGCGCCGATCGGGCCGGAACACCACGAATCCTGGCCGGACGGGGACTGGATCGTCCGGATGGTACCGGGTGCGGCCGCGGTGAAAAGCTATCGTTGCCCCGGATGTGACCAGGAAATCCCGCCCGGCGTGGCGCACATCGTGGCCTGGCCTAGCCTGATCCCCGGGCCCAACGAGCGGCGCCACTGGCACCGGCCATGCTGGCAGCGGCGGATGCAGCGGCGGCCGGGCCGCCAGGTGGGCAGGTAAGGACGTGAAGGACTGCGATGACTGAGATCAGGGCGAGCACGGTACTGCCGGCCGACCGGGAACCAGTATCCCTGCACACCGCGGACGGGCTGGACCTGGTCGGGGAGCTGGCCCAGCGCCGGCCGGGACCCGGTCGCCACGCTGGTGTGCCTGCATCCGCTGCCTACCCACGGCGGGATGATGGACAGCCACATCCTGCGCAAGGCCTCCTACCGGCTGCCCGCCCTGGCCGACCTGGCCGTGCTGCGCTTCAACACCCGGGGCGCCGCCTCCGACCACGGCCGCAGTGACGGTGAGTTCGGGGATGGCCAGGCGGAGCGGCACGACCTGGCGGCGGCCATCGCCTGGTCCGTGGCCGCCGGGCTGCCACGGCGGTGGCTGGTCGGCTGGTCGTTCGGCACCGAGCTGGCGCTGATGTGGGGCAACGATCCCGCCGTGGACGGCGCGATCCTGCTCTCGCCCGCGCTGCACCGCGCCGGTGATGCGGACCTGGACGCCTGGGCCGCCTCCGGTAAGCCGCTGCTAGTGCTGGTGCCTGAGCTGGATGACTACCTCCGCCCCGAGGAAGCCCGCCGCCGGTTCGCCCGGGTCCCGCAGGCCGAGGTGGTCGCCGTGGACCGGGCCAAGCACCTGTGGGTCGGTGAGCCGTACGTGCGTATCGTGCTGGACCAGATCGTGCGCCGGGTCAACCCGGCCGCCGCCCCGCTGCCCACTGAGTGGAAGGACTGAGCGTGCCGCTCTTCGACCTGACTGGCAAGAATGCCTTCGTCACCGGCGCCTCGCGCGGGATCGGGCAGGTGATCGCGGTCGCGCTGGCGGGCGCCGGTGCCGATCTGGCCCTGGTGGCGCGCAGCGAGGACGGGCTGGCGGACACGGCGGAGCAGATCGGCGCGCTGGGCCGGAAGGCGGTCATCATCCCGGCGGACGTCACCGAGCGGGAATCGGTGGCCGCTGCCGTCGGGACCGCCATCGGCCAGCTCGGCACCGTGGACATCGTGGTGAACAACGCGGGCGGGTCCAGCTTCATGGTGCCCTTCCTGGACCTGCGGCTGGCCGGCTGGGACAAGCTGATCCGGCTCAACCTGGATTCGGCCATGTACGTCTGCCACGCGGTCGGCCCGCACCTGGTGGAGCGGGGCACCGGGTCGGTGATCAATGTCGCGTCGGTGGCCGGCGTGGCCGCCGCACCATTCCTGTCGCCCTACGGCGCCGCCAAGGCCGGGCTCATCTCACTGACCAAGTCGCTGGCGGTGGAGTGGGGGGCCCAGGGGGTGCGGGTCAACGCGCTGTGCCCGGGGTGGACCGCGACCGACCTGAACCGCAACCTATGGGAGGACGAGACCGCCGGGCCGGCGACCGTCGCCACGGTGCCGATGCGACGGTGGGCCCGGCCCGACGAGATGGCGGGCGGGGCGATCTTCCTGGCCAGCGAGGCTTCGTCCTACATGACGGGCCAGGTGCTCATCCTCGATGGCGGCCAGACTGCGATGAGCTGACGGTCCGCGCCCACGGCACGAAGCCCGGCCGCCGCGCCGGCCACACCGAAACGGGGGCCGGCGCCTCGGCGCCGGCCCCCGTTCGCGGGGGGCTGGTTACTTGGTCCACCACTCTTCGTCGTTGGCCTTGGCCTTGGCCGAGACAGGCTGCTTGGCCGCCGCGGCCTGCGCAGGCTGTGCCGGAACGGGCTGGGCCTGGGTCGGCTGCGCCTGGACGGGCTGGGCTGGCCGGGGTGCCGCCTGGGTGGCCGCGGGAGCGCTGGCCCGCGGCGGTACCGCGGGGGCGGCCTGAGTCGGCGCGGCAGGTGCCGCGCCGACGGCCTTGGGTGCGGGCGTGACCCCGACCGCCTGCCGCGGCTTGAGCGCATCGGCCAGGCCCGGCATCTGGGTGCCGAGCAGCTGGCTAATCTGCGCCAGGTGGCTGGAGATGCTCTCCTTCTGCTTGGTGAGCTCATCCACCTCGCGCTGCGCGAGGGCGCGGTGCCGCTCGATCTCCGACTTGGTGTCGGCCAGCAACTGCTCGGCCTGGGACTTGGCCTGGGCCACGATCTGGTCGGCGTTCTTCTTGGCGTTGGTGACCAGCTGGCGTGAGTGCTGGTCCGCCTCGCGGCGGGTCTGCTCGGCCTGCGCGCTCGCCTTCGCAGCCCGCTGCTCCGCCGTGGCCGCGCGCTGCTCCGCCTCGCTGACCAGCTTCTGGGTGGCCGACTGCGCGGCGGCGAGCCGCTCGGCCTCCTGCCGCTCGGCCTCCTCGCGGCGCGATGCCAGCTGGATCTCGAACTCCGCCTCGGCCTGGGCGCGCTGCGCCTCGCTCTCCTCCAGGATGCGCTGCGCCTGGCTGCGCATCTCGTCAGCCTGCCGCTTGGAGGTGGTGAGGATCTCGTCCCGCTCCCGCTTGGCGGACGCCTTGAGCTGGGCCACCTCGCGCTCGGTGGTGGTCCGCAGCTTGGCGATGTCCCGCTCGATCGCAGCCCGCTTCTCCGCCACCTCGTGGTCGGCGGTCGCCCGCAGCTTGGAGACCTCGCGCTCGGTGGTGGAGGTCAGCTCGTCCGCCTCGCGCCGCGCGCTGGTCCGGATCGCGTCCGCGTCCCGCTCCGCTGACGCCCGCTGCTCGTCGGTCTCCCGCTTGGCGTTGGCCCGCAGCTCCGCCGCCTCGTTCTCGGCCGCCGCGCGCACCTCGGCCGCGTCGACCTTGGCCGCCGCGTTCAGCTCGTTCGCCGCGGACCGGGCCTCCTGGGCGATCTCGGTGGCCTGCTCCTCAGCCAGCCGGAGCAGCTGCTCGATGCGTGAGCCCAGGCCGGCGTAGGTGGGGCGCTCCTGCTCCCGGATCTGCCGGTGCGCATCTGACAGCTCCTGCTGCAGCGCCTGGACCTGCTCCCGGTGCTGGCGCACCTCGCCGTCGAGTTGCTTGAAGTATTCGTCAACCTGATGCGGGTCGTAGCCGCGCATCACCCGCGCGAACTCACGGGGGGTGGTTTCCTCAAAGAAGTTGCTGAGCTGGGCGTCGATTTCAGGCTGCATGTGGCTTGATCCTGGGTAGACGAGGGGGACATGCGGGGCGGGCAGGGCATCGCGGTCCACCCCCCCTGGCCAGGTGGCGTCACAGGCCGCCCCGAAACCTGGCAGGTGCGGAGAGTGTGCCGCTAGCCCGGTGCCTCGCAGCGTACTCCTAACGAGCAGGCATTAGCGGTGGCTTCTCGTTTCCTCATGCCATGGATCCGTGCAGTTCGGCCCTATTGGCGGGAGGGTGGCCCGACCAGGGCGGTACCGGCAGAACGCATTGCTCTCTTCAGAGTGTTACATACCGGTACATTCCCGGGCGGGGGTGCCCCCATGGTGTCGCCCGTCCATTCAGCGGGCGGCGTCAGCCAATCGCCGGCTCGACCAGTTCGGTCAGCACGCCGCCCAGGTCCGCTGGGTGCAGGAACGCGATCGACGCGCCCATGGAACCGTGCCGGGGCCGCTGATCGAGCGCGCGGATCTCCGTCGCCCCGATCGAGGCGAGCGCGGCCGTGATATCGGCCACGGCATAGGCCACGTGATGGATTCCCTCCCCGCGGCGGGCGATGTACTTGCCCACGGGGGTGTCCGGGCCCGTCGGTTCGAGCAGCTGGACCCAGGTCAGGCCACCCGCCGCCTGCCCGACCTGCAGCATTGCCTCGCGCACCCCCTGCTCGAGGTTTTCCTCGCGGCTCACCACTGTCAGCCCGAACACGGATTCGTAGCGGGCGATCGCCTCATCCAGGTTGCGGCAGGCGATCCCGACATGGTCTATCCGGAGTAGCACGGCAGCCTCCATCCCGGGTGGCATCCTTCTCCTGGGTATCGTGGCAGAGGCCCTGGTTGCCGCGACCGCCAGGGTGGGCGCCGCCGCGGCGGGCACGGTGCCGGGCAGCGCGGCGGAGGTTGCAGCATGCGGGAAGCAGTGATCACCGGGGGAGCGAGGACCGCCGTCGGCCGGCTGCTCGGCTCGCTGAAGGGCTTCACGGCCGCGCAGCTGGGCGGCATGGTGATCAAGGCGGCGCTGGACCGGGCCGGCCTCACCGGTGACCAGGCCGACTACGTGATCATGGGCCAGGTGCTCCAGGCGGGCGCGGGCCAGAACCCGGCCCGCCAGGCCGCGGTCGCGGCGGGCATCCCGATGACCGTGCCGTCGGTGACGGTCAACAAGGTGTGCCTGTCCGGGCTGGACGCCATCGCGCTGGCCGCGCAGCTGATCCGGGCCGGCGAGTTCGATGTCGTGGTGGCCGGCGGGATGGAGTCGATGACCGGCGCGCCGCACCTGCTGCCGGGCGCGCGGGCCGGGCACAAGTACGGCTCGATCGAGTTGCTGGACGCGATGGCCTGGGACGGGCTGACGGACGCGTTCGACCACTCACCGATGGGCGAGCTGACTGACCGGCACAATGCCCGGCTCGGCATCGGCCGGGCGGAGCAGGATGAGTTCTCGGCGCGCTCACACCAGCGGGCCGCCGCAGCGATCAAGGACGGCCTGCTGGTCGGCGAGATCGTCCCGGTCCCGGTCCCGCAGCGGCGCGGCGACCCGGTGCTGTTCGACACCGACGAGGGGGTCCGCCCGGAGACCACGGCAGAGGCGCTGGGCGCGCTGCGCCCGGCCTTCACCCCGGACGGGACGATCACGGCCGCGTCATCCTCGCAGATCTCCGACGGCGCCGGCGCCGTGGTGGTGATGTCGGCGGAGGCCGCGGCGGAGCACGGTGCGCCGGTGCTGGCCACGGTCGGCCCGCATGGTGTCGTGGCCGGGCCGGACACCTCGCTGCAGTCCCAGCCGTCGGCCGCGATCCGGCATGCGCTGGGCAAGGCCGGGCTGGGTGTGCCCGACCTGGACCTGATCGAGATCAACGAGGCGTTCGCGGCCGTCGCCATCCAGTCCATGCGGGACCTCGGCGTCGGGGACGAGATGGTCAACGTGAACGGCGGGGCCATCGCCATGGGCCACCCGATCGGGGCGTCCGGCGCCCGGATCGCCCTGCACCTGGTGCACGAGCTCGGCCGGCGCGGCGGCGGGCTGGGCGCGGCCGCGCTGTGTGGCGGTGGCGGCCAGGGCAGCGCGCTGCTGTTCGAGGTGCCTGCCGCGGCCGCACGTGGCTGAGTTGCGTGCCCCGGCCGCCGCGCCCGGGCCAGGCTCAGGGCAGCGGGCCGGCTCAGGACACCGGGCCGGCTCGGGACACCGGCCGGCTCGGGACACCCGCCAGACGGGGGGCAGCGATCCGGCCGCGGCCATCCAGCGGGCGCGCGACGGTGATGCACGGGCCCTGAGCCGGCTCCTGTCGCTGGTGGAGAACGCTGCGCCGCAGCTGCGCGCGGTGATGAAGGTGCTGGCCCCGCTGACCGGGCAGGCGAGGGTGCTGGGGCTCACCGGCTCACCGGGCGTGGGCAAGTCCACCGTCACCGGCGCGCTGGTGGCCGCGTACCGCGGGCAGGGACTGCGGGTCGCGGTGCTGGCTATCGACCCCTCGTCGCCGTTCACCGGGGGCGCGCTGCTGGGGGACCGGGTGCGGATGCAGCAGCACGCCACGGACGCCGGGGTGTTCATCCGGTCCATGGCCAGCCGTGGCCACCTGGGCGGGCTGTCCGCGGCCACCCCGCAGGCGGTTCGGGTGCTCGACGCGGCCGGCTTCGACCTGATCATGATTGAGACGGTTGGGGTGGGCCAGGCTGAGGTGGAGATCGCGGGCCTGGCCGACTCCACCATGGTCATCGAGGCCCCGGGTCTGGGCGACGCGATCCAGGCGGCCAAGGCGGGCATCCTGGAGATCGGTGACGTGTTCGTGGTCAACAAGAGCGATAAGCCGGGCGCCCAGGAGGCGGTGCGGGACCTGCGCGGCATGATCGCCATGGGCCGGCGCGGCGCGGGCGACTGGAAGCCCCCGATCGTCTCGACCACCGCGAGCGCCCGCGAGGGCATCGACGACCTGGTCGCCAAGCTGGATGAGCACGCGGCCTGGCTGGGTAGCTCGGGCGAGGGTGAGCGCCGGCGCCAGGCCCGGGCCCGGGAGGAGATCTCGGCGATCGCGCTGGCTGAGCTGCGGGCGCGGATGGGCGGCCTGCCCGGGGACGAGCGGATCGACGGCCTGGCCGGCCGGGTCGCCGCCGGCGAGCTGGATCCCTACGCGGCGGCCGACGAGCTCATCGCCGGGGCATAGCCCGCCTCGCGAGCGGCCCGGGCGGCGGTTGCCGGCGCGGTCCCGGCCGGGGGCCGCAGTACCAGGCCGGGCGGATGCGGAAGCCTGGCGGGCCAGGTTCTTGATGAGCGCCGCGGACTTGGTGATGGCGTCGAGCACCTGGCCTGCGGCCTGCACACCGGGTTCCCCGCGACCGCGGGTCAGGCCTGCCCGGCCGCCGATGCCCCGCCCGGGACGTCGGCCTCGCGGCTGGCTGCGGGCTGGGCGGTGTCTTTGGGCTGGGGGCTGGCTGCGGGCTGGGCGGTGTCTCCGGGCTGGGCGGCGTCTCCGCGCGGCGGCGGGGGCTGGGCGGTGTCTCCGCGCGGCGGCGGGGGCTGGGCGGCCGCGTCGATGGCGGCCTGCAGCACGGACTCGCTGCGCAGCCGGGCGTCGTAGGCGGCCTTGCCCCCGCGCACCCCGAACAGCCGCTTGGTCAGTACCAGGTAGACCACCAGTGCCACGTTGATGAGGAAGGCGACCAGCCGGAGCGGGGTGACCTTCGCCGCCAGCTCGTAGATTTCATAGGGGATGAAGGCCGAGGTGGCCACCATGGCGAAGTACTCGCCCCAGCGCTTGAGCAGCCACAGGCCGGTCCCCTCGAGGATCTCGATCACGGCGTAGGCGGCGGCGCCGAGCGCCAGCCAGGTCAGCGTGCGCTGATCCAGGGTGAACGTGTGCCGGATCAGGCCGACCAGGCCGCCGGAGGAGTTGACGTTGTAACCGAGTTCGTGCAGCAGCGTCCGGACCTCCGGGTATTCCCGGTTGAACGCATGCTCAACGGACACCCGTGCGTACTTGAATCGCCATACGCCATAGGCGATGAACCCGAAGATGATCGCCCGCACGAACCGCTCCACGGCGAACAGCCGCAGGATGAGCGCGCTGCGGATCTCGCCGTCACGCCGGACCCGCGGTGCGCGGGCGGCCGGACCGGTGAGATCCGGCGGCCCCGGCACGAACGTGGCGCAGCGCAGGCACTGCCAGGCCTCGCCTGCCGCCGTGTCCGCCCGCAGCCGCCGGCGCACCTCCGGCTCGGCCGGGGCGTAACGGACATGCGGCCGGAAGGCGCACGTCAGCAGGTTCCAGTTCACCTTGTGAAGCCTAAGCCAGCTAGCCCGGGATGCCGCGTCCGGCCGCCAGCCGGCGCCCGCCGGGCGCGGTCCGCGGCCAGCGCGCCACCCCGGCCCGTGCGAGTGTTAAATCGCGGACGATGATGCCGTCGGACAAGGTCAGCACCTCGTCGCAGGCCAGGGCGAGCACGGCCGGATCCCGGCCGATCGCGATGATGGCGGTGTCCCGGCCCAGGTCGCGGATGCCGTCGGCGACGCTGGCCGCGTCCCGGGCGTCCAGCCCGTCCAGCAGCCCGTCCACCAGCAGCAGTTCCGGCTCGTGCACGGCGGCCGCGGCCAGCCGGGCGCGGCGCGCGATCACTGCGGGCGCGGCCCGGACCGGCACGTCGGCCCAGGGGGTCAGGGCCAGCCGGTCCAGGATCGCGGCCGCCAGCACCTCACGGTCGTGGCCGGGCAGGTTGGCCATCCTGGCCGCCTGGCCGACCAGGCCGCGCACCCGGCGCACCGGCTGCGGCCGCGCCGGTGAGCGGGCGATGCCCACGTACCGGCGCACCGCGGCCCGGCCCTGGGGCGTGGTCAGGTCCTGGCCGAGCACCCGCAGCTCGCCGTAGGCGGGCCGGGCCAGCCCGCCGAGCAGGTCGGTCACCGCGGACCGGGCGGTTTCCCTGGCCACTGCGATGCCGATGACGGGACGCCCGGCCACCTGCGGGTCCAGCCGGAAGCTCGCCGCCCGCAGCACCCAGGTCCAGCCATGCCGGACGCCAACCCCGGCGGCGAGCACGGGCGCCATCCCCGTCGTGCCGTAGCTGGAACGCACACCCACCCCCGTTGCTCCTTTGGGAGGCCTCCCAGCAGGCAATATAACTCGTGGGTACGAAACTGTCACGCTAGGTAATTACTCGTTACCGGACGGCCGCGCCGGGGGCCGCCCGGTGCCCGCGCGGAGCGGCCGGGCGCGGGTAGCGTGTGCCTGTGCCAAAGCCGCTGGGACTGCCCTTCGACCCGATCGCCCGGGCCGCCCAGACCTGGGAAGAGCGCTTCGGCCGGTCGGACGCCATGGCCGCGGTGACTTCCATCATGCGCGCCCAGCAAATCCTGCTGGCCGAATTGGACGGCGTGCTGCGGCCGCACGGGCTCAGCTTCGCCCGGTACGAGGCCCTGGTGCTGCTGACGTTCAGCCGCCGGGGCGCGCTGCCGATGCGGGTCATCGGCGAGCGGCTCATGGTGCACCCGACCAGCGCCACCAACATCATCGACCGGCTGGAAGACCAGGGACTGGTCGTCCGCCGCCCGAACCCGTCCGACGGCCGCGGCAAGCTGGCCGAGATCACCCCGCCGGGCCGGGAACTGGTGGAGCGGGCCACCGAGGACCTGATGGCCGCCGAGTTCGGCCTGGGCAGCTTCGATCCGGCGCAGCGGGAGCAGCTGTTCGGCCTGCTCCGCGGGCTGCGGGTGGGGGCGGGGGACTTCCAGCCCGCACCGGTCCCGGGCGTCAGCCTCGGCGCGTAGCGGGGTTCCGGGGGTCCTCCCCGGCCCGGCACTACGGCGGGGCACGGAACGCGGGGGCCGTTGAGCGGGTCAGGGAATGGCGGATTCCTGCCAGGTCAGGCCGCCGTCGCGGGTGAACCACACCGCGTGCAGGCCGGCGTCGGCCGGCACCGCGACCCCCTGGGCCGGGGTGGTCATGCCCACGTACTGCAGGCCGCTGGCCGGCAGCGTGCCGCGCGCGGCGGTCCAGGTGGCGCCGCCGTCCTGGGACACCTCGAGGCCGTCGGTGGTGGCCAGCACGATCGTGCCCGTGGTGCTGCCGGCCACGGACGTGGCGGTGCCGGCGGCCGGGGCGGTGCCCGCCTGCCGCCAGGTCTGGCCGCCGTCCGCCGAGGTGTACACGGCCTTCGGCTGGCTGCCCCCGGTGGCGGCCGCCGGGCATACCAGCACCAGGCCGTCCGTGGTGGTGGCGGCCAGCAGCGCCGCGGACGGCTGGCCGTCGGCCTGGGCGCGGCCCGGCGCGCAGGGCGCCGCGCCCGCAGTGACGCCGGGGCTGGCGGTGGCGCCGGGGCTGGCGGTGCTGCCCGTGGCGGCGCCCGTGCCGCCGATCGTGCTGCCCGTTACCTGCTGCCAGGCGCCCGCGCTGCCGACCGGGCCGCGGTAGAGCACCCCGTCCGGGGCGAGCAGGTAGCCGCGGCTGGCGGTCAGCACCAGGGCCGCGCTGGCCGTGCCGCCCGGGCCGGCGATGGTGCCCACGCCCGGCACCGGCGACCACTGGTCGCTGCCCGGGGCGGCCGAGAGCAGCCCGGCCGACGTACAGCCCCCGGCCCACGCGCGGCCCGTCCCCGTGCAGCGCGCCCACACCGCGAACACCCGCTGGCCGGCCGTCTCCAGCGCCAGCACCCGCAGCCCGCCGGTGCTGACCTGGCTCCAGGTCTTGCCGTCGTGGGTCGCCCACAGGGCCGGCCCGAATGCCCATCCGTCGCTGGTGTCGTAGAACCGCACCGCGCTGACGCCGGTGGAACCCTGGGGAGCGCCGGCGACCGGCGGCTGAGCGCCATGCCAGGTGCGTCCGCCATCGCTGGTGCCCGCCATGGAGGTGCAGATATCCGGGTCCGGCGGCCCGCACTGGCCGGGCGTGCCGGCCTGGCCGAGCACGTAACCGGTCTCGGTGCCGACGAAAGTGACCGAGGTGGCCGCGAAGTTCGGCGGCGCGGCCGGGGGAGCACTGGCCCGCGGGGTGCCCGAGCCGGTCACCGTAGGCGTGGCCGGCGCGGTGCTGGCGTGCGACCGGGCCGGCCCCGCCGACGACGTCTGGCCGGCGTTCGCCCCGCGGCCGGAGCTCGGGCCGAGCCGCAGCTGGGTGATGACCAGCCGGGGGACGACGGCGATGACCACGATCACGGCCGCGGCCCCGGCGGCCGCCACGGCGGCCCGGGTCACCTTCCGCCGCCGCGCCCGCTTCCGGATCAGCTCGAACGTCCCCGGTGGCGGCGGCAGCGGCTGCACCTGGGCATTCATCCAGGCGTCCAGGTCGTCGCGCGGGTCAGCCATCGGTGTCCCCGAGCGCGGCGCGCAGCCGCGCCCGCGCGTGATACAGGTCAGCCTTGATGGTTCCCTCCGGGCGGCCGAGCAGCACGGCCACGTCCCGGACCGGGAAGCCCGCGTAGTAGTGCAGCAGGAAAGGGCTGCGCAGCCGGTCGGGGAGAGCCTGCAGCAGCTCTCTCACGTGGACATCCTGGGCTGGGTGGTAGACCTGGTCCGCCGGGGCCCCGGCGCTGACCGCCCGCAGCGCCCGCCGCTCGCGGCCGGCCTTGCGCCAGTGGTCCCGGACCAGGTTCGTGGCGATCATGTAGAGGTAGCTCTGCGGGTTGTCCAGGCTGGACCACCGGCCCAGCAGCCGGGCGAACGCCTCGGCCGCGATCTCGTGCGCGGTCTCGTCGTCGTCCACCAGCCGCCGGACCCAGCCCGCGAGCCGCGGGTAGCAGGCGCTGAACAGCTCCTCGGCCGCGGCACGGTCGCTGGTGCGCAGCCTGTCCACGGAACCCCCTCGGCTGGCGGTTCCCGCCGGCATGCTCCACGGACCGGCCAGGGTGAGGGCGTCGCCCGCGGTTGCGGCCCCGGGCGCGTCCACGGCTAGGGATTGCACAGATTTACCACACCTTCGTCCGGCGGAGCGATCGTCGGTGCACGGGCGTGCCCCGGCAAAGCCCATGCGCCCTCTGAGACGGCGCTGGGGGCCGTTCGGTTGGGCCCGATCGGTGTTTGCCCGCTGCGGGTGCGGGGAGTACCCAGGGTGCGCGGATCCGCCGTAATAACCTGACTCATTCCAGATAGAGCGGCAGTGTGGGGTGAGTTATGCCAGTTGCAGCGCTCGACCCGGACGGTGAGATGTCAAGGGCCCTGCGCGCGGCGGGGCTGCGCGTCACGATGCCGCGGCTGGCCATGCTGACCTGGCTGGCCGGGCACCCGCAGGCCACGGTGGACGCCATCGCGGCGGGCGTGCGGGAGCGGTTCGGGGCGGTGTCCACCCAGGCCGTGTACGACATGCTGGCGGCGTGTGCCTGCGCCGGCCTGCTGCGGCGCATCGAGCCCGCCGGGCATCCCGCCCGGTTCGAGCGCCGGGCCGGGGACAACCATCACCACCTGGTGTGCCGTGGCTGCGGCCGCACTGAGGATGTCGATTGCGCGATCGGAGCGCAGCCGTGCCTGACCCCGGTCGAGGACATGGGCTTCACGGCGGACGAGGCAGAGGTGGTCTTCTGGGGCATGTGCCCCGGGTGCCTGGGCAGCTGAGAGCTCCGAGGACGGAATGCAGCGCGACGAGGAGGAAGGCACAGTGACTGACACCCACCCGGTACCAACGACGAACGACGCCGGTACCCCGGTCGAGAGCGACGAGCATTCGCTGACCGTGGGCCCGGATGGCCCCATCCTGCTCCAGGATCACTACCTGATCGAGCAGATGGCGAACTTCAACCGGGAGCGGATCCCGGAGCGGCAGCCACACGCCAAGGGCGGGGGCGCCTTCGGCCACTTCGAGGTGACGCAGGACGTCACCGCGTACACCAGGGCCGCGGTGTTCCAGCCCGGCACCCGGACGGACACGCTGATCCGGTTCTCCACCGTGGCGGGGGAACGGGGCAGCCCCGACACCTGGCGTGACCCGCGCGGCTTCTCGCTGAAGTTCTACACGTCCGAGGGCAATTACGACATGGTCGGGAACAACACCCCGGTGTTCTTCCTGCGCGACCCGCTGAAGTTCCAGCACTTCATCCGCTCGCAGAAGCGCCGTGCGGACAATAACCTGCGCGACCACGACATGCAGTGGGACTTCTGGACCTTGTCCCCGGAGTCCGCGCACCAGGTCACCTGGCTGATGGGGGACCGGGGGATCCCGAAGAGCTGGCGGCACATGAACGGGTACAGCTCGCACACCTACCTGTGGCTCAACGCCGCGGGCGAGAAGTTCTGGGTGAAGTACCACTTCAAGACCGACCAGGGTGTCGAGTTCCTCACCCAGGCTGAGGGCGACGCGCTGGCAGCGTCGGACGGCGATTACCACCAGCGCGACCTGTACACCGCGATCGGGCGCGGTGAGTACCCGAGCTGGACGCTGAAGATGCAGATCATGCCGTTCGAGGAGGCCCGGGCCTACCGGTTCAACCCGTTCGACCTGACCAAGGTATGGCCGCACAGCGACTACCCGCTGATCGAGGTCGGCCGGCTCACCCTCGACCGGAACGTGACCGACTACCACACCGAGATCGAGCAGGCGGCGTTCGAGCCGAACAACCTCGTGCCCGGCATCACGCTGAGCCCGGACAAGATGCTGCTGGCCCGCGGATTCTCCTACGCCGACGCGCACCGCGCCCGGCTCGGGGTGAACTACAAGCAGATCCCGGTCAATTCGCCCAAGGTGCCGGTGCACAGCTACAGCAAGGACGGGGCGATGCGGATCGTGCCCGTCTCCGACCCGGTGTACGCACCGAACTCCAAGGGTGGCCCGGCGGCTGACAGCGAGCACTACAAGCCGGTCGGCTGGTATGCCGACGGGGACATGGTGCGGTCCGCGTACACCCGCCGCGAGCAGGACGACGACTGGGGCCAGGCCGGCACCCTGGTCCGTGAGGTGCTGGACGACGCCGCCCGCGAGCGGCTGGTCAGCAACATCGTCGGCCACCTGCTCGACGGGGTGACCGAGCCGGTGCTGCTGCGCGCCTTCGAGTACTGGCGCAACGTGGACAAGGACCTCGGCGACAAGGTCGAGGCGGGCGTCCGCGCCCAGCAGGGATAGCAGGGCGGCCGGGCCTGCGGGCTGGCCGGCCCGCAGGACACCCCTGATTCCCGGCGGCTCACCCGCCCGTGATTCCCGGCGGCTCATCCGCCTGTGCCGTTTCCGGCCCCAGGAACGCCGCCCCCCGGCGCCTGGGGCCGGACTCATGTTGCGGGCCCGGCGCGGCCTTCCCCGGGGAGCTGACCCTTACCGGCCCCGCCCGCTCACGGCGCGGCGGGGTTCCCGGAGCGGTCAGCCGGGGCGGGTGCCTCGCCGGCCGGCCGCTGCTGCTGCTCGTGCATCCTGCGGATCTCCACCACCTCGATGCCCAGGGTCTCCAGCCGCAGCAGCAGACCCTGCAGGGCAGCCTGGTCCCGGATCGGGCCGTGCACCACGCTCTCGACCGGCGCCACGGACGCGGTCAGCCGGTCGAAGTCGAGCAGCGCCTCGGGAGGCAGGACGCCAACCACGCGGATCTCGTAATAGGACGATGGCACGGCAGCCCCCAGACGAAGCAGATGTGCTTCCCCCTACGGTGCCGCGTCCGGCTCACCTGCGGCCCATTCATCACGGGTGATTTCGTCGCCGGAAGGTGATTTCGGCCAAGGGTGATGACAACTCACCCTCACCCGGGTGAAACAGGGGTATGAGGTGGGGATGAGGCAGGGATGAGGCAGACGGAAAGAAGAGGGTGTTGACCAGTCCACGCGGACGAGGATCAGCCCGCTCCCGGGGGCCCGGTACCGATGATCCAGTCCTGATGTCCAAGGTGACCGTGCCCGGCGCGCCGCGCTGGGCGGTGGCCCGGCCGCGGATCACCGACCTGATCGCCGGTGGTGCGCGCGGCCCGCTCACCACCGTCGTCGGGCCGCCCGGGGCCGGCAAGACCATGGCCACCGCGATGTGGGCGGATGATCCTGGCTTCGCCTGCACGGTCGCCTGGGTCACCCTGGACAGCTTCGACAACCAGCCGAGGGTGTTCTGGTCCTACGTGGTCGCCGCGCTGCGGCAGGCCGGCGTGGACGTGCCGCGGGTCTCACCGGGCGCGGGCCAGGAGGCCGCGGCCGACCACGGTTTCCTGCTCCGCCTCGCGTCAGCCTTGGCGGCGCAGGACCCGCCCGTGGTGCTGGTCCTCGACGACCTGAACCTGCTGACCGCGCCCGCCCCGCTGGAAGAGCTGGCCTACGTGCTGCGCAACGCCCGGGACGGCCTGCACGTCGTGGTCACCTCGCGGGCGGATCCGCTGCTGCCGCTGCACCGGTACCGGCTGATCGGTGAGCTGGCCGAGATCCGGGCCGACGACCTCGCGTTCCGCGTCCCCGAAGCCAGCTCTCTGCTGTCGCATCACAGCGTCACCCTGTCGGCGCACGCCCTGCAGAGCCTTACCGGCCGCACCGAGGGCTGGGCGGCGGGCATCCGGCTGGCAGCCCTCTCGCTCGTCGGGCATCCCGATCCGGAGCAGTTCGTCAAAGAACTCGACGCCGAGGACAGCGCGATCACCGCGTACCTGGTGGATGAGGTTCTCGACGCCCAGCCGCCGGCCGTGCGGGACCTGCTGCTGCGCACCAGCATCCTGGACAACGTGAGCGCCGACCTGGCCAGCGAGCTGGCGGGGAATGGCCAGGCGGGCGCCATGCTGGCCGGCCTGGTCGGGGAGAACGCCTTCGTCCGGTCGCTGGGTCACGGCTGGTACCGGTATCACGCGCTGTTCGCCGCGGTGCTGCGGCTGAAGCTGCGCCGCGACCACCCCGCCGAGGTGCCCGCGCTGTACCGCCGGGCGGCCCGCTGGTACCAGCGCAGCGGGCAGCTGGACGAGGCCGCGCGCTACGCGGCCGAGTCCGGCGACTGGCCATTCGCGGCCCAGCTGGTCGTCACGGAACTGGCCGTCAACCGGCTGCTCCGGCCCCGCGGCACGCACCCGCTGGCCCTGGCGTTCCAGTCCATGCCGCACGACGCGGCGTGGGCGCAGCCCCAGCCCCTGCTGGTGCGGGCGGCCCTGGAGCTGGCCGGCGGCGCGGCCGGCCCCAGCCGCGGCTCCCTGACGGCCGCGGAGGGCATGCTCGGGCGGCTGCCCGCCGCGGAGGAAGCCCCGGCCCGGCTGGCCGCGGCGCTCATCCAGTCCGCGCTGGCCCGCCGCACGGGAGAGGCGCGGGCCGCAGAGGCCGCCGCGCGCAGCGCCGGGGCCTTGCTCGCCTCGCTGCCGGAGAACGTGTGCGCCCGGAATCCGGGGATCCGCGCCGAGGTGCTCCTGGCCAGGGGCGCCGCCGAGCTACTGGCCGACAGTCCGGGCCAGGCGGTGGCCACGTTCGGGGCCGGGCTCACCGCCGCGGGCCCGGATGCCCTGGTGCAGCGCGCGGACTGCCTCGGGTACCTCGCCCTCATGACCGCCCTGCGCGGCGACCTGAACGATGCCCTGGATCTGGTGGCCCAGGCCGTCGAGGCCACGGAGAGCAGCAGCAGCAGCGGGCTGGAGGAGCACCTGCCCGCGGCGGCGACGGTAGCCCAGGCCTGGGTGCACCTGGAGCGCAACGAGATGCCGCGCGCGCATACCCAGCTGAGGCTGGCCGACGCAGCGCTGCGGATTAGCCCGGACCGGATCGTGAACGCGGTCGGCGGGCTGGTCGCGGCGCAGGGCCGGCTGGCCGAAGGCCGCGCCACGGCCGCGGTGGAGATGATCCGCCACCTGCGCCTGGGCTGGTCGCCTCCGGCGTGGCTGGACGCCGCGCTGGCGCTGCTGGAATCGCGGGCCTGGGCGGCCATCGGGGACACCGGGGCCGCCGTCGCCGCAGCCCGACGCGCCGAGCCGTCCACGCCGGCGGGCACCACCATCGCCATGGCCGAGGCCAAGCTGGCCGCCGGAGACTACCGGGCCGCCCAGCTCCTGCTGCGGTCCCTGGACGGGGACCCGGAGGTGCCCGTGCCGCTCCGGCTGGCCGGCTGGCTGGCCGAGGCCAGGCTCGGGTACGCCACCGGGGACGAAACCCGAGGCCGGCGCGCGCTGCGGCAGGCCTTGCGGGCCAGCCTGGGCCAGCAGGCACGGCTCCCGTTCATCCTCGGGCGTGGCTGGCTCCGGCCGGTCCTGCGCAGCGACCCCGAGCTGGCCCAGGTGTTCCGCGGGCTGGTCAACCCGGGCGGCGGGCCGCCCCGGGCCAGCCTGCCGGCCCGCAGCGCGGTGCCGCAGCAGGCCGACCCGCTGGTCGTCGAGCAGCCCAGCGAGCGCGAGCGTGAGGTGCTGGGGCACCTGGCCAACATGCTGAGCACGGCCGAAATCGCCACCGAGATGTACATCTCGGTGAACACGGTCAAGACGCACCTGCGCAGCATCTACCGGAAGCTGTCCGTGACGCACCGCAGCGAGGCGGTCCGCCGCGCGCGGCAGCTCCGGCTGCTCTGACCGGCCGTCCCCGCGGGCGCCGGCCGCTCCCGCGGGACCCGCCGGGGGCACGCCCGGCGGAGCCGCCCGGCAGTGCGGCCGGAGTTACAGGATGCCCAGCTCGTGGCCGCGGGTCACGGCGTCCTGGCGGGTTGACACGGCCAGCTTCTGATAGATGACGCGGGCGTGCGTCTTGACCGTGTTCGACGACACGTCCAGCTCACCGGCGATCTCCCGGAGCGGCAGCGAGCCACGGAGCAGGCGCAGCACGACAAGCTCCCGCTCGGTCAGCGGGCCGGCCACGGATGACGCCCGGGCCCGGCGCTCCAGCCGCCGTTCCAGCCGGTTCAGCCAGGCCAGCTGAACCTCCGCGCCGTCCAGCGACCAGGCCAGCAGCAGGCGCGCCCGCTCCAGGTGAGCCGCGGCGGCGGCGCGGTCACCCAGGTCGAGCACGACCTGGGTGAGCAGCAGCAGGGCTTCCACGGTGGGCCAGGGGCTCATCCCCGGGACGGCCAGCCGGGCCTGGAGGGCGGACTCCAGCTCGACGCGGGCCCTGGCCAGCCGCCCCGCCGCCGCGTGCGCGGCGCCCGCCGCGGCGTGGGCCAGCGAGGACTGCGGGTTCGGGCGGACATCAGGCCGGGCGGCCAGGCTGTGGGCCACGGACGCGACCTGCTCCGCCTGCGGCACCTTGCCCTGCTCGACCAGGGCCAGGGCCAGCATGGACAGGCTCACCATCTGCACGATGGGAACATCCGCGCCGCTGGCCGCGGCGGCGCGCAGCGGCGCCTCGGCCCCTTCCGCATCGCCGGACAGGTAACGGCTGTAGCCGAGCGCGATCTGCCCCAGCGGGTACCAGTGTGACGTACGGTCATGCTCGAGTTCCGCGGCCTCGACCGCGGCCTCGCGCATCACCCGGAGGCCGTCGTAGCCATAGATCCCGCGCAGCAGCGCGGCGGACGACCTCAGGGAGCGGATCCCGTCGGGCAGCGGTTCCGGTCCCTGCACCGCCGAGAAGACGGGCAGCCAGCGCCGGACAGATTCCTGGTCCCCGGACAGGGCAGCGGCCCACGCCGCGCAGTGCGCCGCAAGCGGGTGCGCCTCGATCGCGGCGTCCCCCAGGTCACGCAGCCAGCCCCGGACCGTCGCGGTCAGGCCGCAGGCAGCGTACCCGTGCCAGTGCTCGGCGATGAGCCGGACCGCGCCGGTCACGTCCCCCCAGGCAATCGCGTGCGTGATCGCCTCGTCTCCCGTTCCCGACTGGCGGAGCCAGGCGTCAGCGCGCTCGTGCAGCGCGGTGACGGCCGCTGGCTCGGTGCGGAGCAGTTCCGCGCGCAGCGCCTCGGCGAACAGGGGATGGTAGCGGAACCAGCGGCGGGATTCGTCGAGCGGGATGATGAACAGGTTCTCCCGTTCCAGGGTGGCCAGGACCTCGGCCGAGTCCGCCGAGCCCAGGAGGGCGTCGCACAACGGCGCGCAGAACCGGTCCAGCACCGAGGTGCGGGTGAGGAACCGCCGGATCTGTGACGGCTGGCCGTCGAGGACTTCCTGGGCCAGGTAATCGGCGATGAACCTGGTCGTCCCGGTGAGCTGGTGGACCGCGAGCCCGGGCGCAGGCTGGCCGGGCCGGGCCAGCCCGGCCAGGTAGACCGCGGCCGGCCATCCCTCAGTCCGCTCGGCCAGTAGCGACAGGTCGGGCTGGCTGGTCCCTGGCCCGGACAGGGCGGTGAACAGCGCTGCCGTCTCGGCGGGAGTGAACTGCAGATCGCGGGCCCGCAGTTCGGTCATCTCACCGGCCGCCCGGAGCCGGGCCAGCGCCAAGGGCGGGGCGTGGCGGCTGAGCAGCGCGATCTGCACCGAGGCAGGCAGGTGCAGCAGCAAGGCACCGATCTGCTCGTGACAGCGCGGGTTGCGGATGACCTGGTAGCCGTCGAGCACGAGGGTGACGGGCCGGGTGAGGGCCGCGAGCTCATTGATCAGGCCCGGGAGCACGGCCCCGGCGATGTCGGGATGATGACCTCCCAGAGCCTGCAGGATCTGCTCGGCCTGGAGCTCAGGGCAGGCCCGCTGCACGGCCAGCACGATCTGCGGCCACAGCCGGCGTGGGTCGTTGTCGCCCGCATCGAGGGAGAGCCAGGCGAACGGTCTCCGGCCGGACATGCTGGCCTGCCACTGCGCGGCGAGCGTGGACTTTCCGTAACCGGCCGGGGCCTCCAGGAGCACGACGCGGCCGCGGCTCCAGGCCAGCCGCCGGATCAGCCCGGGCCGCTCGATCCAGTCCTCGCGCCGGCCCGGGGGGCTGAGTTTCGACTCGACCGTCACCGGCCGGGCAGCACTGCGGGACCCCGGGAAGGAGACTACGCGGAGCGCACGGGCCGACCTCGACGGTCCCGCCTGCAGCTTCCTGACGGGGTAGCCATACATATGGCCCAACCTGAGCACAAGGCCCGCCCGCGCGCTAGGGACTAATGGCCCGGGCCGCCGGGCCGCCCGGCAGTTGACCGGTCCCCGCCGGTCTGCCCCGCCAGTCTGCCCCGCTGGCCTGCGTGGCTGGTTTGCCCCGCTGGCCTGCGCCGTGGCAGTTCCCCCGGCGGCCGCTTCCCCCGGCGGCCGCTTCCCCCGGCAGCCGCTGCGGAAAACGGTACCGGGCTGCGGCGACCCGGTAGTTCCGTGGCCGTGCGGGCCGCCTTTTCACCCGGGACGGATGGGCCGCCATGATCTCCCGCCTGATGCACTGGGAGGACCCTCACTGGCGCATTGAGAAAAGAGGACCTCATGTCTGACCTGATCGCGATCGGTTACCCCGACGAGGCAACCGCCCAGGAAGCCGCGGACGAGGCGCGCCGCCTGGCCAGGGATCTCATCATCGAGCCCGACGCGATCGCGGTGATCGTGCGGGACAAGGACGGCAGCTATCACGTCCATACCCACCACCACATGGTTGGCCGGGGGGCGACCTGGGGAATGTTCTGGGGGCTGCTGTTCGGCATGCTGTTCTTCATCCCGGTGTTCGGCTTGGCCGTGGGGGCCGGGCTCGGTGCGCTGATGGGGAAGGTCACCAAGTCCGGCATCGACAAGGAATTCCAGGACCAGGTGCGCGGCATGATCCAGCCGGGAACTTCGGCCCTGTTCCTCATGGTGGAGAAGGTCACCCCGGACAAGGCCACGGAAGCGATGAGCAAGTACGGCGGAACCGTGCTGAAGACCTCGCTGAGCAAGGAAGGCGAGCAGGAGCTCCAGGACGCCCTGCACGGCGGCGGCCAGACCGCCTAGCGCAGCCCGCCGGGTCCGGCCCGCGGAGGGGTGGCGACGGGGCCCGTCCGGCCGCCCGGCGGTCACTGGCCCGGGTCCGCGCCGAGGCAGTTCTCGCACCGGGCTCATTCCCGGTGGATGATGCGCCCCGGCCCAGCCGGCCGGAGGCTGGGCTGAAGTCAATCCACATCGGGGTCACGGTGGCGGCCCGGCGCCCGGCCACTCCAGTGAGCGGCGGCGGGCACCGGCAGACGGGTGGTCCGTGAGGAAAGGAGGCCGATGATGGCCATTGGTCCGGTGCAGCTCATCGTGCTCGGATTCAGTCACCCGGATTTTCACGGGGAAGTTATCGCAGAGCTGGAGAGGCTCCGCGAGAACGACATGGTCCGGGTGATCGACGCCCTGGCCGTATACAAGAGCGCCGATGGTGAGCTGGAGGTCGAGCACCTCAGCAACCTCAGCCAGGATGAGGCCATCGAGCTCGGCAGCAAGGTCGGCGCGCTGATCGGCCTGGGTGTCGACGGCGAGGAAGGCATGGAGGAAGGTGCCCTGGCCGGTGCCGAGGCAGGGGCAGAGGGCGTGGGCGTGTTCTCCGAGGAGGAGGGCTGGGACGTGGTGGAGGACATCCCGCCCGACTCGGCCGCGGCGCTCATCCTGATCGAGCACCACTGGGCCGTGCCGCTCCGGGACGCGATTGCCCGCGCCGGCGGTTTCCGGATCAGCGACGGATTCATCAGCCCGCTCGACCTGGTCGAGATCGGGCTGGTCAGCGGCGAGGAAGCACGCGAGCTGCATGACCTGGAGACGGCGGCGGCCGCTGATAGCGCACCCTGATTGCCACCAACACGGAGAGGAGGTACTGGCATGTTCGGATCTCGGAGGGTAGCCCGCCGGACCGGTCGGCGTACCGCCCGGCGCGTGTCCCGGCGCCGGTAGCGCCCGGGCCGCCTGCCTCCGGCCCGGAGGCGGGCACCGGCGGCCGGGATCCCCCGCCACGGATGAGGCGGGGGATCCCGGGCTGCCCGACCATGGACCGCGATCCGCTCGACGGCGACGGCGAGCGCTACCCCCAAAGGACCGGCCATGCGGCGCCTTGCACACAGACTTTCCTGGCCGGTGATCATCCTGGCGGCCGCGGGCCTGGCAGCGGGCTGCGGGAGCACCGGCCAGGGCGTGATCGCCAGCCTCGCGCCCAGCCGCAGCATCAGCATCTCGCCCAGCGGGGGCGTCAGTCCCAGCGCCAGCCTCGCGCCCCCGGTGAACCCTAGCCAGGCCATCAGCCCGACGCCCAGCCCGACCGCCGCGGCCACGCCGAGTGCGGCGGTGGTACCGCCGGCCCAGGCCACGACCCAACCGGCCAGCTCGCCGGCCACCAGTACGGAGCCGGGGCACAGCCTGCTCTGGCTGTGGATCGTGCTCGCCGCCGTGCTGCTGCTCGGCCTGATCCTGCTGGTGGCCCGGAGCAGCCGTCACCGGTCCGCGGCCGCCGCCGCCTGGCGGTCCAAGGTCATCGACGTCTACGCCCGGGGCGCCGCGCTCTGCGACGCGATCAGCGTGGCTGAGCGGCCAGGCGGGATCGCCGCGGATGACGCGCAGGCCCGGTGGCTGGATATCCAGCGGCGGACCGATGACCTGACCCAGGCGCTCTACGCGCTGCGGGAGGCCGCCCCGGACGAGGACAAGCGGGCCCGGGTTGCCACCACGCTCGCCTCGCTGCAGTCCGTCCGCTCCGCGATGGACGCCGAGCGGGTGCCCGGAGGCGCGGGGGCCGCCCAGGCCGACGTGGTCCGGAGCCGGGTGCTTTTCTTCGAGGCCTCGCTGCGGGCCCTCCGGTCACCGGACGAGCCGGCCCGTTAACCCGCCGCGCCGGTCACTGAGGGCGGGCGCGGCGGATGAAATGCTCCCGGTCCACCAGGACCCGTTCCATCGTGCCGGCCCCCACGACGGCGTCCTCGCCCCCGTCTCCGGGTGATCCCCCGGGCGGCTTCTGCCGGGCGATGAACCGGAACACCAGCCGCCGGCCGTCCACCTCGGTCAGTTCCGCTTCCACCTCGAGCTCGGCCCCGACCGGGCTGGGCCGCTTGTGCTCGAGGGCAGCCGATGTGCCGACCGAGGTCAGGCCGCGGTCCAGGCCCGGCGAGATGGCCGCCACCGCCGCCGCCTCGGCCAGCGCGAGCAGCCGGGGCGTGGCCAGCACGGGCACGTCACCGCTGCCCATCGCCGTTGCCGTGTCGGTGTCCGCGACGACGATCGACGCGATTGACATCAAGCCAGGGGCGAGTCCCACCCTGGCACCCTAGTGGCTCGCGGGCGGTTCCTGCGGTCATGGTGCCGCGCATCACCGTGGGGCCGGCTAGCGTCCAGTTAGTAGGACGTCCTACTATCTGATAGTAGGGCGTCCTACTAACGACACGGGAGACCGTGCCAGGAGGAGCTGTCATGGGCGACGGGCTGGCGGGACAGTCAGGACCGGGAGACCCGCCGGGGGCGCGGCCCGGGACCGCGGCGGCCCCGGAGGCGGCGGCCCTGGAGGCGGGGCGGGAGCGGTGGCAGCGGCGGTTCGCCGGATCGCGCGTCCGAGCGGCCGACTTCAGCACCCTGTCCGGCGTGGCGGTGGATCCCATGTACGGGCCGCCCCCCGGGTCGGCGGTGCCTGGCTTCGAGCGGATCGGCTGGCCGGGAGAGTACCCGTTCACCCGCGGCCTGTACCCGGCCGGGTACCGGGGACGGGCCTGGACCATCCGCCAGTTCTCCGGGTTCGGCAACGCCCGGCAGACCAACGAGCGGTACAAGATGCTGCTCGGCGCGGGCGGCAGCGGGCTGTCGGTGGCCTTTGACATGCCGACGCTGATGGGCCACGACTCCGACGACCCGCACGCCGCGGGGGAGGTTGGCCACTGCGGGGTGGCGATCGACTCCGCCGCCGACATGGACCTGCTGTTCGACGGGATCCCGCTGGCCGACGTGACCACCTCCATGACGATCAGCGGCCCGGCCGTCCCGGTGTTCTGCATGTACCTGGCCACGGCCCAGCGGCAGGGCGCCGACCTGGCCAGGCTGGACGGCACGCTGCAGACGGACATCTTCAAGGAGTACATCGCGCAGAAGGAGTGGCTGTTCCCGCCGGAGCCGCACCTGCGGCTGATCGGTGACCTGATGGAGTACTGCGCCCGGGAAATGCCGGCCTACAAGCCGCTCTCGGTATCCGGGTACCACATCCGGGAGGCCGGCTCGACGGCCGCCCAGGAACTCGCGTTCACCCTGGCCGACGGGTTCGGCTACCTGGAGCTCGGCCTGTCCCGCGGGCTCGACGTCAACACCTTCGCCCCCGGGCTGTCCTTCTTCTTCGACGCGCACATCGACTTCTTCGAGGAGATCGCCAAGTTCCGCGCGGCCCGGCGGATCTGGGCCCGCTGGCTGCGGGACACCTACGGCGCGACCTCGCCCCGGGCTCAGTGGCTGCGCTTCCACACGCAGACCGCGGGCGTGTCGCTCACCGCGCAGCAGCCGGACAACAACGTGGTGCGCACGGCCATCGAGGCGCTGGCCGCGGTCCTCGGCGGGACCAACTCGCTGCACACCAACGCCCTGGACGAGGTACTGGCGCTGCCCAGCGAGCGGGCCGCCGAGATCGCGGTCCGCACCCAGCAGGTGATCATGGACGAGACGGGCGTGACCAACGTGGCCGACCCGCTGGGCGGGTCCTGGTACCTGGAGGCGCTCACCGACCGGCTCGAGGCCGAGGCGGAGGACATTTTCGCCCGGATCCGGTCGAGGGGCCCGGACGGCTCGATGACCGCGGGCATCCTGCACGGGATCGAGGACGGCTGGTTTTCCGCCGAGATCGCCGAGGCCGCGTTCACCTATCAGCAGAAGGTGGAGAAGGGCGACAAGAAGGTGGTCGGGGTGAACTGCCACACCGGCACCGTCGGCCTGCCGGTGGAGATCCTCCGGGTCAGCCACCAGGTGGAGCGCGACCAGGTCGCGGAACTGGCCCGGCGCCGGGCCGCCCGTGACCAGGCGGCCGTGGACGCGGGCCTGGCCGCCATGCTGGACGCGGCGCGGTCCGGGGCGAACATGATCCCGCCGATGCTGGCGGCCGCCCGCGCCGAGGCCACCCTGGGTGAGATCTGCGGTGCGCTCCGCCAGGAGTGGGGCAGTTACTCCGAGTCCCCGGCATTCTGACCTGGCCGCCCGTCAAGGCTGGGCCGGCCCGTCAGGACGGGCAGGCCGTGGCCAGCCCGGCATCGCCAGCCGCGGCCAGCAGCCGCTTGTCATACGAGACGAACGTGGTGAGCTCTCGCCGCATCACCAGGGCCGAGGCCAGATGTATCGCGTCGATTGAACACAGGGTCTCCGGCCTGACGCTGGCTGCCTTGCCGAGCACCTCGTCGGTGAGCTCGATTTCCGCGATCCGCCGGATCACCCGGTAGCTCTCCGGCAGCGCCGAGGGGTCGGCGCGCCAGACCGCGCGCGGAACCTCCACCCGGATTACCGAGCTGGACACCGGGATGAGGGTGGGTTGCCTGGCCAGCCAGTCGGACAAGCCAGCCGATTCCGGTTCGACGATGGCCAGCCTCACCAGGGCGGACGAGTCCAGGTAGATCAATGCTGCTGCTCCTCGCGGAGCTGGAGCAGGATCTGCGAGGCAGCCGGCTGGCCTTCGGGCACCCGGGGCGCGGGCTCGATCTCGAGCAGGCTGCCGGGCTCCTCGGCGGGGCGGATGACCCCGGCCGCGATCAGGCGTTCCAGCGGGCTCTCGGCCTCACCTGCGGGGACGAGGCGGGCCACCAGGCGGCCCCGGTTGGTGATGTCCACGGTCTGTCCCCTCTCGGCCAGGTTGACGTAGACGCTCGCGTGCTGGCGAAGCTCGCGGATCCCGATACGGCGCGCCGTCCGGGGCGAGGCTGGCCGGCGCGGCGGCCCGTGACCACCGCTCGTATCACTCATGTGCGTATCATAGCACCTGATGTGCTACCTTGCGGCGCGGTGCGGGCGGCCGATCACTGGCCGGCATGGGGCAGGATAGGAGGCATGCAGCAGCCGCGGGACTTCTCGCTCTACGGCGCCGTTGACCTGGGTGCGCGGCAGGCGGCCGCGAAACGTGCCCAGCAGGCGGCCACCCGCGCTGACGGGGCGGCGGCCCCGCAGGGCGGCAATGTCTTTGACGTGACCGAGGAGACGTTCAACGCAGACGTCGTCGACCGGTCCCGGTCGGTACCGGTCATCCTCGACCTATGGGCCGAATGGTGCGGACCCTGTAAGCAGCTCAGCCCGGTCCTGGAGAAGCTCGCCGTGGAGGCGGACGGGGCCTGGGTGCTGGCCAAGGTGGACGTGGACGCGAACCAGCAGCTGGCGGGCGCGCTGCAGGTGCAGAGCATCCCCACCGTGCTGGCCGTGATCGGCGGCCAGCTGGTGCCGTTGTTCCAGGGGGCCCTGCCCGAGCCGCAGGTGCGCCAGTACCTCGCGCAGGTGATGCAGCTCGCCGAGCAGCTGGGCCTGCCGGCGGCCGACGGGCAGGCGGCCGGCGGCCAGCCGGGGAACGGCCAGCCGGGCGAGGCGCGGCCTGGCCCCGCGGCACCACCAGGGATGCGGGGCGGCCCAGGCGCCGGGATGATGTCGGATCCCGCGTTCGAGGAAGCCCGCGACGCCATGGAGCGCGGTGACCTGGACGCCGCCGCGGATGCCTTCCGGCGGGTGCTCGCCACCTCGCCGGGCCACCCGGTGGCAGCCATGGGCCTGGCCCAGGTGGACCTCATCCGCCGGGTGAGCTCGTACGACGAGCAGGAGGTGCGGCGAGCCGCCGCGGAGAACCCGGCGGACGTCGATGCGCAGGCTCGGGTGGCCGACGTCGAGGTGGCCGCGGGGCGCCCGGACGTCGGGTTCGACCGGATGCTCGGCACCATCCGCCGGACCGCCGGGGAGGACCGGGACCGGGCACGGGCGCACCTGGTCCGCCTGTTCGAGGTGTTCCCGCCGGGGGACTCGCGGGTCGGCAAGGCCCGCGGCACCCTGTCCAGCCTGCTGTTCTGAACCTGGCGGGTCAGCGCCCGCGGCCGTCTGGCGGCCCGGCGCTGGCCAGCTGTTCCAGTGCGGGGAGCGCCGCCGCCAGCGCCGCGATCTGCTCCGGGCTGAGCGCCCGCAGGCTGTCCGCCAGCTGGGTGGCCGTGTCCTGCCTGATCCGCTCCAGGATGGCGTGCCCCGCCGGGGTTGTCACCAGCGTGCTGGCCCGGGCATCGCCGGGCACCGCGGCCCGCTGGACGTAACCGCGGTCCTCCAGCACGGTGACCATCCGGGTCAGCGTGGACGGGGCGATCTTCTCGGCGGCGGCCAGGTCGCCGAGGCGGAGCGGCCCGGCCCGGTCCACGGTGGCCAGCGCGGACAGCTGGGTCGGCGTCAGGCCGGCCAGCTCGTGCCGGCGCAGGCTGCGCGACACCCGGGCGATGGCCACCCGCAGCCGGGTCACGTCGATGGCCGGGGCCGCGGCGGCGGCCGCGCCGGCCGCTGGTGGTCCTGGGTTGTGCACACCTGCAGGGTACGCGCCGGGAGGCGCCCGGTCGCCGCGGCGGGCGGCCGGCGAGACCACCCGGCGGTTGATGGCACGATTGTGTCCTGCACCACGGCGGTGCGCCCTGCGCCGCAGGGCGGTCGGAAGGCGGAGAGACGTGTCGGCAGCGCCCAGCGTGTCGTATTCGATCACTGTGCGGCTCGAGGTGCCATCGCGGGGGCGGGCCGTCAGCGAGGTCACCCACGCGGTCGAGCAGGCCGGCGGCGCGGTCACCGCGCTGGACGTCACCCCGATCGGCCATGAGCGGCTCCGGGTGGACGTGACCTGCGCGGCCCGGGACACCGAGCACGCGGACGCGATCGTGGCCGCGCTGAGCGTCATCGCCGGCGTCACGCTCAGCAAGGTCAGCGACCGGACCTTCCTGATGCACCTGGGCGGCAAGATCGAGACCTCGGTCAAGGTGCCGCTGCGCAACCGGGACGACCTGTCCATGGCCTACACGCCCGGGGTGGCCCGGGTGTCCATGGCCATCGCCCGCAACCCCGAGGACGCGCGCCGGCTGACCATCAAGCGCAACTCGGTGGCCGTGGTCAGCGACGGCTCGGCGGTCCTGGGCCTGGGCAATATCGGCCCCTACGCGGCCATGCCGGTGATGGAGGGCAAGGCCGCGCTGTTCAAGCGGTTCGCGGGCATCGACGCCTGGCCGGTATGCCTGGACACCCAGGACACCGACGAGATCGTGCGCACCGTCCAGGTCATCGCGCCCGCCTTCGGCGGGATCAACCTGGAGGACATCAGCGCCCCGCGGTGCTTCGAGGTGGAACGGCGGCTGCGCGGGCTGCTGGACATCCCGGTGTTCCACGACGACCAGCACGGCACGGCCATCGTGGTGCTGGCGGCGCTCACCAACGCGCTCCGGGTGGTGGGCAAGAAACTGGGCGCCGTCCGCATTGCCATGTCCGGCGCGGGCGCGGCCGGGACGGCGGTGCTGCGGCTGCTGCTCGCCTCGGGCGCCTCGGATGTGGTGGTCTGTGATGACCGGGGCGCCCTGTACCTGGGCCGTCCCGGGATGAACGACAACCTGCGCTGGGTGGCCGAGCACACCAATGCGGCCGGCTACGAGGGCGCCCTGGCCGGTGCGCTGCGGGACGCGGACGTGTTCATCGGGCTTTCCGCCCCGCACATCCTCACCGGGGCCGACGTGGCCACGATGCGCGCGGACGCCATCGTGTTCGCGCTGGCCAACCCCGATCCCGAGGTGGAACCGGACGAGGCGGAGCAGCACGCGGCCGTGGTGGCCACCGGGCGGAGCGACTACCCGAACCAGATCAACAACGTGCTGGCCTTTCCCGGCGTGTTCCGCGGCCTGCTGGACGCGCAGAGCCGGACGGTCACCGACGACATGCTGGTAGCCGCGGCCCGGGCGCTGGCCGGGGTGGTCTCGCCCGCTGAGCTGGGCCCGCACTACATCATCCCGTCGGTGTTCAACCCGGGCGTGTCCCCGGCGGTGGCGGCCGCGGTCCGTGACGCGGCCGGGGGGCGCCCGGCCGGCCGCTCCTGACCGGATGGCCACCGGGCCGCTCCAGGCCTGCCCAATTCCGCTGCGCCGGCGAGAATGGAAGCATGCAGGAGGATCTCTCCGGCCGGCTGCTGGTGGCCACGCCGCTGCTCGGTGACCCGAACTTCCGGCGCACCGTTGTCCTGGTGGTGGAGGACGAGGCGGAGGAGGGCACGCTGGGCGTCGTGCTGAACCGGCCCACTGAGGTGCCGGTCGGCCAGGTACTCGAATCCTGGACCGACCTGGTGACGGGGCCGTCGGTAGTGTTCCGCGGCGGCCCGGTCGCGCCGAACAGCGCGCTCGCGCTGGCCATCGTGCCCGGCGACAGCGAGCCGGTGGGCTGGCGGGCGCTGGACGGCTCGGCGGTGATGTCCCGGGTCGGGCTGGTGGACCTCGACGTCCCGCCGGAACTGCTGGCCGGGGGGATCGCCTCGCTCCGGGTGTTCGCGGGCTACGCGGGCTGGGCACCAGGCCAGCTGCAGGCCGAGATCGGCGAGGGCGCCTGGTACGTACTGTCCGGGGAGCCCGCGGACGCCTTCGCGGCCGAGCCGGGGCTGCTGTGGAAGGCCGTGCTGCGCCGCCAGGGCGGCAACCTCGCCATGGTGGCCAACTACCCCGACGACCCCGCGTTGAATTAGCTCGGGCCCGGGGGACACCCACGGACCCGCGATCCGCTGGCCCGGCGGGACACGCGCCCCGCCCCGCCCGGCCCGCGAGGCCGCGTACACTCTTCTGTCGTGAGCACCGAAGTTCTTCCTGATACCGGCACCCGCGAGGACACCGGCACCACGTCCGACACCTCGCTCGGCGACGGCGACCACGAGCGGTTCGCGCACTATGTCGAGAAGGACAAGATCGTCGACAGTGCGGTGACCGGCACTCCCGTGATCGCGTTGTGCGGCAAGGTGTGGGTGCCCAGCCGGGACCCCAAGCGGTTCCCGGTCTGCCCGGACTGCAAGCGGATCTACGAGGGCCTGCCGTCCGGGGACGACTGAGCCCGCGCCGCGCCGCCCCGGAACACCCCTAGGGCACAACGGCCTCTCCGGCGACGGTGACACCGGCCGCGCGCATCGCCTCGATGGCTTCCCGCGTGGTCGTGGGGTCCACCCCGGCCGTCAGCCCGAGCAGCACCCGGGTGCTGAATCCCCCGGTGGCGGCCGAGATGGCGGTGGCCCGGACGCGGTAGTCGGTGGCGATCCCGGCCACGTCGACCTCAGTCACCCCGCGGGCGCGCAGCCAGCCGTCCAGCGGCGAGCCGCCCGGGTCGGTGCCTTCGAAGGCGCTGTACGCGGCCGCGTGCCGCCCCTTGCTGAACACCGTCTCGATCCGGCTGGTGTCCAGGTCCGGGTGGAACTCCGCGCCGGGCGTGCCGGCCACGCAGTGCGGCGGCCACGACGTCACGTAGTCCGGCTCGGCGGAGAAGTGGCTGCCCGGGTCCACGTGGTAATCGCGTGAGGCGACCACATGCGGGTAGTCACCGGCCGCGGCGTAGCGGCTGACCTTGCGGGCCACCTCGCCGCCCCCGGTCACCGCGAGGGACCCGCCCTCGCAGAAGTCGTTCTGCACATCGACGATCACCAGCGCGCGCACAGCCCGAGGGTACTGTGCTGGCCCGGGGGACGACCCCCCGGAACCCCCCGCGCATCCGCTGGCTCGGAGGGGACTGTGCTGGCCCGGGCCGTCAGCTGGCGTCTGCGCCGATGTCGGCCGGGGTGCCACCGGTGATCCGCACCAGCTCGGCAAACGAGGTGGGGAACACGGTGTGCGCGTGGCCGGCCGCCGCCCACACCACGTCGTAGCGCTCCAGCCAGGTGTCCACCAGGGTGGGCAGCGGCTGCGGATGGCCGACCGGCGCCACCCCGCCGATGACCTGCCCGGTGGCGGCCCGGACGAAGTCCGGGTCGGCCCGGCGGACCCGGTCCGCGCCGATCACGGCCGCCGCGCGGCCGGTGTCCACCCGGTGCGAGCCGCTGGTCAGCACGAGCAGCGGCGCACCGTCGGCCGCGAACACCAGGCTGTTCGCGATCGCCCCGACGTCGCAGCCGAGCTGCGCGGCGGCGCTCGCCGCGGTCGGGGCCGGCCCGGGCAGCTCGCGAACCTGGCCGGCCACCCCGAGCGCGGCCAGCGCGCCGGCGACCTTCTGCGCGGTGGGATGCACCCGGCCAGGCTAGCGGCGGCCCGGCCCGGCCGCGAAGCGCCTATCGGCGGGCGGCTCGTGCCGCAGCCAGCCGGAGGTGCGGGACAAGAACTCCGCATAGTGGTCCGGTGCGTGCCCGCCGCCGATCACGTAGCGGTCCGGGCTCATCCGCAGCTGCAGCATCCGGACCTCGGCGTAGTGGCATTCGGCGAGCACCGCGGCCACCTTCCCGGCCAGCCGCCGGAGGGCACGGCCCGCCGTGGGCCGGGCCGTGCCGCCATAGGGGAGAGCATGAGGCGTCATACCGACCAGCCTGGCCGGCCGCCCCCGGCCCGGCCAGTGGCAGAAAAGTCATCCTACCGCGAGATCCTGCCACGGCGGTGGGGCATAATGGGGTGATGCTGCGCAATGTGGCCGTCGTCGTCCTGGACCGCTTCGAGCCTTTTGAGCTGGGCGTGGTCTGCGAGGTGTTCGGCGTGGACCGGACCGATGACGGGCTGCCCAGGTATGACTTCGCGGTCGTGGCCGGGGAGCCCGGCCCGCTCCGGTCCCCGGTCGGGATCACCCTGGAGACGCCGTTCGGGCTGGACCGCCTGGGCCAGGCCGACCTGGTGGCGGTCTCGGCCATCGCGAACACGCCCCAGGACCGGTGCATGCGCGAGGAATACCCGGAGCCGCTGCTGGCCGCGCTGCGCGCCACGGTGGCGCGGGGCGGCCGGGTGCTGAGCATCTGCAACGGCGCCTTCGTCCTCGGCGCGGCGGGCCTGCTGGACGGCCGCCCGTGCACCACGCACTGGCGGAGCGCGCACGAGCTGGCCCAGCGGTTCCCTGCGGCGCAGGTTGACCCGGCCGTCCTGTACGTGGACGCCGACCCGGTGATCACCAGCGCGGGCACGGCGGCGGGCATCGACGCGTGCCTGCACCTGGTGCGCAAGGAGCAGGGCTCCCGGGTGGCGAACGGCATCGCCCGGCGGATGGTCGTGCCGCCGCACCGCGACGGCGGCCAGGCCCAGTACGTAGACCGGCCCGTCGCCGTGCCCGAGTGCGACACGCTGGCCGGCGTCCTCGGCTGGATGCAGCGCCACCTCGCCGGGCCGCTCACCATCCGCCAGCTCGCCGCGCGGGCCCGGATGTCCGAGCGTACCTTCGCCCGGCGCTTCGCCGCGGAGACGGGGACCACGCCGCTGCGCTGGCTGACCGGCCAGCGCATCCTGCTCGCCCAGGAACTCCTGGAGGAGACCGACGCCAGCCTGGACCTGATCGCGGAACGGGCCGGCTTCGGCAACGCGGCCGCGCTGCGGCATCACTTCCGGGCCTGGCGCGGTACCACCCCCCACGCCTACCGGCGCGCGTTCGCCACCGGGGGCGCCCCCGCCCGGGACGGGGACCTGGTAGCGGAGGACAGTGCCGGGCGGGCACGGGACCTGGTGCCGGACGGCGAGCCGGTACCCTCCGGCGGCTACGCCTCCGTGCCGTTCCCGTCGTCGGGCCGGAAGACGGTCGGGATCGCCGGGTAGCCGCGGGACAGCTGGGCCGCGTGAGCGGGCAGCTCGGCCAGCGCCTGGCGGTGCCGCTCGCGGGCCTGCACCAGCGGCTCCCGGCCGACGACCTCCCCGCGCCGCACCAGCAGTCGCAGCAGCGGCCGCCCGGCCGGCTCCGCCGCCGGGTCGGTGGTGATCACCTCGGCGCTGGCGGTGCCCCGCTCGTCAAGCTGGCGGGTGGCCCATTTCCGGCCGCCGCGGCCGGGCTTGCCCACCGACCGCTTGGCCACCGGGCGCAGCTCCCCGTCGCCGTTTGCCTCCAGAGCCCGGGCCACCAGCTTGTAGACCAGCGCGGCGGTCGGCGCCCCCGACCCGGTGACCAGCGAGGTGCCCACCCCGTAGCCGTCCACCGGGGCCGCCGCCAGGGCCGCGATCGAGTACTCGTTCAGGTCGCCGCTGAGCACGATCCGGGTCCGCGGCGCGCCCAGCTCGTCCAGCAGTTCCCGGACCCGCCGGGCCACCATGGGCAGGTCGCCGCTGTCGATCCGCACCGCGCCGAGTTCCGGCCCGGCCAGCTCCACCGCGGCGCGCACCGCCCGTTCCACGTCGAAGGTGTCCACCAGCAGCGTGGTCCCGGTGCCCAGGGCGTCCAGCTGGGCACGGAAGGCGTCGCGCTCACTGTCGTGCACCAGGCTGAACGCGTGCGCGCTGGTGCCGCTGGTCGGGATGCCGTAGTCGCGCCCGGCGCGCAGGTTCGAGGTGGACCCGAAGCCGGCGATGTGGGCGGCCCGGGCACTGGCCACCGCGGCCATCTCATGCGTCCGGCGGGAGCCCATCTCGATGAGCGGCCGCCCGTCCGCGGCGGTCACCATCCGGGACGCCGCCGACGCGATGGCGGAGTCATGGTTGAGGATGGCCAGGGCGAGCGTCTCCAGCACGACGGCCTCGGCGAACGGGGCCTCCACCACCAGGATCGGGGACCCGGGGAAGTAACAGTCCCCCTCGCCGTAGCCCCAGATGTCCCCGCTGAACCGGTAGGACTCCAGGTAGCGCAGGGCCGGCCCGTCCACGATCCCGGCGTCCCTCAGGTACGCCAGCTCGGGGCGGCCGAACGTGAAGTGCTCCAGCGCGTCCAGGAACCGCCCGGTGCCGGCCACCACCCCGTACCGCCGCCCGTTGGGCAGGGCCCGGGCGAACACCTCGAACACGGCGCGCCGCCCGGCGGCCCCGCTGCGCAGCGCGGCGGTCAGCATGGTCAGCTCGTAGCGGTCGGTGAGCAGCGCCGTGCTGGCGCCGGCTGAGTGTGGCGTCACGAGGAGCAAGACTACGGACCGCCGGGCCGGGCGGCCCGGCTGGCCTGGTGTACTGGTAGGCGGCCCCCGGGGAGCGGGCGGCCGGCCCCGCCGGGCTGACAGACTAGGAATCAGTACCGAGGGAGGTGAGCGCCGGTGAGCGTGGCACCAGCGGAAGTCGAGCGGCCGGAGACGCGGCAGGAAGTCGTCCCCGACACGCCGTGGGTCACGATCGTGTGGAACGATCCGGTCAACCTCATGACCTACGTGACCTACGTGTTCCAGCAGGTCTTCGGGTACTCGCGGCGCAAGGCGGAGAAGCTGATGCTCGACGTGCACCACAAGGGCCGGGCCGTGGTCTCCGCCGGCACCAGGGAGTCGATGGAGCGCGACGTGGAGGTCCTGCACGGCTACGGCTTGTGGGCCACGGTGAGTCACGACAAGTGAGCGATCCCGCCACGGCCGGGTCAGGGGAGAGCGGTGAGGTGGACGGCTTCCGCACGCTGAGGAAGGGCCGGGTGGCCGCTCGTTTCGAGCCGTCCCAGGCCGGCATCCTCCGGGCCCTGGTCAGCCAGGTGGCCGAGCTGCTCGCCGGGGAGGCGGACCCGGGCCCCCCGCCCGGCAGCGCCGGGCCGGGCGGGGCCGGTGACCCGCTGGAGGCCGTGTCCAGCCTGCTCGGCGCGGGCCCGGACACGCCACCGGAGGATCCCGTGCTGGCCCGGCTGCTGCCGGACGCGTACGCCGATGACACCGAGGCGGCGGGGGAGTTCCGCCGGTTCACCGAGCCGGACCTGCGCTCGGGGAAGGTGGCGGCGGCCCGCACCGTGCTGGACACCCTGCCGCCCGAGGGTGGCCGGGTGGAGCTGTCCGGGCAGGACGCCCAGACCTGGCTCCGCGCGCTCAACGATGTGCGGCTGGCCCTCGGGGTCCGGCTGGCCATCACCGAGGACTACGACCAGCGGACCGCGGACCTGGATCCGGCCGACCCCCGGTCGGCCTATCTGTGGGTCTACGACTGGCTGACCTACCTCCAGGAAACCCTGGTCCGCGCGCTGTGGTGAGCCGGTCACGCCGCCCCGGGGGGCGCCGGGCGGTACGGCTACGCTCGGAGCCATGCTGACGCTCCATCCCGCGCTGCGGGACAAGATCGTGGCGCATGCCCGGGCTGATCACCCCGACGAGGCGTGCGGGGTGATCGCGGGGCCGGCCGGCACCGACCGCCCGGAGCGGTTCATCCCGATGCTGAACGCCCAGCGCTCGCCGACGTTCTACGAGTTCGACTCGATGGAACTGCTCCGGGTCTGGCGGGAGATGGACGACCGGGACGAGGAGCCGGTGGTCATCTACCATTCGCATACGGCCACCGAGGCCTACCCGTCCCGGACCGACATCGCCTACGCGAACGAGCCGGGTGCCCACTATGTCCTGGTGTCCACCCGCGACCCGGATGACGCCGAGTTCCGCTCGTTCCGCATCGTGGACGGGGCAGTGACCGAAGAAGATGTCCGGATCACCGCCGAGGCGGGGGAGCCGGTCCCGGAATGATCGCGCGGGACATGCCGTTGGCACCCGGTGACGGCCGTTACCGCCGCCCGGGACGGCCCCGCACACCGACCGTTGACCTGGAGTGTCGTTCATGGCCATCGAAGTCCGTATTCCGACGATCCTGCGCACCTACACCGGCGGCGCCAAGTTGGTCGAAGGGTCCGGCAGCACGCTCGCCGAGCTGCTCGGCGACCTCGACGCCCGCTACGGCGGGCTGCGCGACCGGCTGGAGGACGAGTCCGGGCTGCGCCGGTTCGTCAACGTGTACCTCAACGACGAGGACGTCCGCTTCCTGGGCGGCCTGGAGACGCCGGTCAAGGACGGCGACACGGTAACCGTGCTGCCCGCCGTGGCGGGCGGGGCCGCCTGACCCGGGCGGGATACCGGATGCGCTACGACTCCCTGCTCGACTCGGTGGGCCACACCCCGCTGGTCGGCCTGCCCAGGCTGTCCCCGGCCCCGGACGTGCGGCTGTGGGCCAAGCTGGAGGACCGCAACCCGACCGGCTCGGTGAAGGACCGCGCGGCGTTCTTCATGATCGAGCAGGCCGAGAAGGACGGGCTGCTCGCCCCCGGGGCGACCATCCTGGAGCCCACCTCGGGCAATACCGGCATCGCGATGGCCATGGTCGCCCGGCTGCGCGGGTACCGGATGATCTGCGTGATGCCCGAGAACACCTCGGCCGAGCGCCGGCAGATCCTGGAGATGTTCGGCGCCCAGGTGATCCACTCGCCGGCGGCCGGCGGCTCCAACGAGGCGGTCCGGGTGGCCCGCCGGCTGGCCGAGGAGCACCCCGACTGGGTCATGCTCTACCAGTACGGCAACGAGGCGAACGCCCGGGCCCATTACGAGACCACCGGGCCGGAACTGCTCGCCGACCTGCCCGGTATCACCCATTTCGTGGCCGGGCTGGGGACCACCGGCACGCTCATGGGCGCCGGCCGCTACCTGCGCGAGCACGTGCCCGGGGTGGCCGTGGTGGCCGCCGAGCCGCGGTACGGCGAGCTGGTCTACGGGCTGCGCAACCTGGATGAGGGCTTCGTCCCCGAGCTGTACGACGAGTCGGTGCTGACCACCCGGTTCTCGGTGTCCTCGGGGGACGCGCTGCGGCGGACCCGGGAACTGCTGGACGCCGAGGGCATCTTCGCGGGCATCTCGGCGGGCGGGGCGCTGCATGCGGCGCTGGGCATGGCGGCCAAGGCGAAGGCGGCCGGGCAGCGGGCGGACATCGCCTTCATCGTGGCCGACGGCGGCTGGAAATACCTCTCCACCGGCGCCTACTCCGGCACCCTGGAGGAGGCCGAGGACCGGCTGGAAGGCCAGCTGTGGGCCTGAGCGGGCCGGACGTCCCGGTGACCGCGTTCGATGCGGCGACGGCGGCCCGGCGGGTGGCCGACGGCCGCTACGTGGTCCTGCCCGACGAGCGGTTCGCCATCGCCGGCGCGGTGAACGGCGGTGTGCTGCTGGCCAGCGTGCTGCGCGCCGTCCTGGACTCCTCGCCGCACCCCTACCCGGTAGCGACCAGCGCGCACTTCCTCCGCACCCCCCGCCCTGAGCCGGCCTACGCCGACGTGACCTGGCTCAAGCACGGGAAGGTGGCGGCCACCGCCCGGGCCACCCTGATCCAGGACGGCCGCCCGGTGCTGGAGGTCACCATCACCACCGGGGCGCTCGGCGATCCAGCCGACGTCGGCGGGCTGTCCTGGACCGGCGAGCCGCCCCGGCTGCCGCCGGTGGCGGAGTGCGAGGACATCCAGGACGCGCAGGGGCCGCGGGCCTTCAGCGGCTACGCCGACCAGGTCGACCTGCGGCTGGATCCGGCCACCACCGGGTGGGTGCACGGCCGGCCCGCCGGGACGCCGGAGATGCGCGGCTACTTCCAGCTGCGCGAGCCCCGTGACCCGGACGCCTACCTGCTCGCCCTGGCCGTGGACGCGATGCCGCCGGTGGTGTTCGGCCTGCGGGTCGTTGGCTGGTCGCCGACCGTGGAGCTGACGTGGCATATGCGCGCGGTGCCCGCCCCGGGGCTGCTCCGCATCGCCGCCCGCTGCCGGCATGTCAGCGGCGGCTGGTTCGACGAGGAGTCCGAGGTCTGGGACAGCGCGGGCCGCCTGGTCGCCCAGAGCCGCCAGATCGCCCTCGTCGGCCGGGGCTGATAGCCGGCCCAGGCTGCTTCGCTGGCGAGGCGGGCGCCGCCGCAGGCGTGCCCCGGCGGGGCGGCCAATGCGCGGGGGTTCCCGGGGTCATCCCCCGGGCCGCGCTGTAGCCTCAGGGACCGTGCGCCTTACCGTCATCGGCTGCTCCGGGTCCTTTCCCGGGCCAGACAGCCCGGCGTCCTGCTACCTCATCGAGGAGCAGGGCTTCCGGCTCCTGCTCGACCTGGGCAGCGGCGCCCTCGGGCCGCTGCAGCGCCACGCCAGCCTGGACGGCATCGACGCGGTCTGCCTGAGTCACCTGCACGCCGACCACTGCCTGGACCTGTGCGGCTACTGGGTCGCGCGGACCTACCGACCGGAAGGGCCGGCCCCGCAGATCCCGGTGTACGGCCCGGCCGGCACGGCGCGCCGGATGGCCCACGCCTACGACATGGATGAGCATCCCGGCATGAGCGCGGCCTTCGGTTTCGCCGCGCTGGAACCAGGCACCCGGGACATCGGGCCGCTGCGGGTCACGGTCGCGCACGTGAACCACCCGGTGGAGACGTTCGGTTTCCGGATCGAGGCGGCCGGCCGGGCGCTCGCCTATTCCGCCGACACCGGGGTGTCCGACGCCCTGGTCGGGCTGGCCCGTGGCGCGGACCTGCTGCTCTGCGAGGCCTCCTTCCTGGACGGGCCAGACCTGCCGCCAGGCCTGCACCTGACCGCCCGGCAGGCGGGCGAGCACGCCACCCGGGCCGGTGCCGGGCACCTGATGCTGACCCACCTGGTGCCGTGGAACGACCGGGAGCGCACCCGGGCCGAGGCGGCCGGGTCCTACCACGGCCCGCTTACCCTGGCCCGCTCCGGGCTGGCGGTGGATCTCAGCTGAGCCGGTCCGGGGCGGGGCAGCGCCTAGGATGAGCAAGCATGCGAGTACTCGTGACCGGCGGCGCCGGCTTCATCGGCTCTCATCTCACCGACCGGCTGCTGGCCCGGGGCGATGACGTGATCGTGGTCGATGACCTCTCGGCCGGCCGGGCCGGGCGCCTCGACGATCACGCCGAACTGCACAAGCTGAGCATCGCCGACACGGCCGCGCTGACCCGCCTGGCCCAGCAGGCCCGGCCGGAACTGATCTGCCACCTGGCCGCGCAGATCGATGTCCGCTCGTCGGTGGATGCCCCGGCCCAGGACGCTGACGTCAACGTGGTTGGCACGGTGAATGTGCTGGAGGCGGCGCGGGCGGTCGGCGCCCGGCTGCTGTTCGCCTCCTCCGGCGGGGCACTGTACGGCCGGAACGCCGCGATCCCGTCCCGCGAGGACGTGCTGCCGCTGCCGGAATCTCCCTACGGCATCGCCAAGTACTGCGCCGAGCAGTACATCGGCCTGTACAACCGGCTGCACGGCACCCGGCACTCCATCCTCCGGCTGGCCAACGTGTACGGGCCGCGGCAGGATCCCAGTGGCGAGTCCGGCGTGATCCCCATCTTCTGCGCGGCCGCCCGGGCCGGGCAGCGCCCCACCGTCTACGGCGACGGGAGCCAGACCCGGGACTACGTCTACGTGGCCGACGCGGTGAGCGCCTTCCTGGCCGCCGCCGACGCCGGCCGTCCCGGGACCTGGAACATCGGGACCGGGGTGGAGGTCAGCGTCCTGGACCTGGTGGAGATCATCTCCGGCGTGGCGGAGCAGCCCGTGTCGCCGCGGTTCGGGCCGGCCCGGGCCGGTGAGCTGCTGCGCAGCGCGCTGGCCGTCAGCCGGGTGGAACGGGATCTTGGCTGGCGGCCGAGCACGGAACTGGCCGACGGCGTCGGCCGGGTCTACCAGTGGATCTCCGGCGGCGCGCATGACCGGGCGGGCGGCTAGCTGTGCTAGCCCGGGGGGCGGCCCCCGGAACCCCCGCGCATTCGCCGGCTGCTAGCCCGGGGGGACGACCCCCCGGAACCCCCCGCGCATTCGCCGGCTCGGCGGGGACACGCCTGCGGCGCGCCCCGCCTCGCCCGCGGATAAGCCCGGGCTGGCCGGGGACACGCCTGAGGCGGGCCCCGCCCCGCCGGCGGCTGCCATAGGCTGTCGGGCATGTCCCGACCCGATGGGCGCAGCCACGACCAGCTGCGCGAGATAAAGATGACCCGCGGCTGGCTGGACCACGCGGAAGGCTCGGTGCTCGTCGAGTTCGGGGCGACCCGGGTGCTGTGCGCCGCGAGTGCCACCGAGGACGTGCCGCGCTGGCGCCGTGGCAGCGGGCTCGGCTGGGTCACGGCCGAGTACGCCATGCTGCCCCGGGCCACCAACACGCGCGGCGATCGGGAGTCGGTCAAGGGCCGCCTCGGCGGCCGCACCCAGGAGATCTCCCGGCTGGTCGGCCGGTCCCTGCGGGCCTGCGTGGACACCAAGGCCCTGGGCGAGAACACCATCGTCATCGACTGCGACGTGCTGCAGGCCGATGGCGGCACCCGGACCGCCGCCATCACCGGCGGTTACGTCGCGCTGGCCGATGCGGTCGGCTGGCTCCGGGGCCGCAAGCGCTGCAAGGGCGATCCGCTGGTCGGCTCGGTCGCGGCGGTGAGCGTCGGCATCGTGGACGGCCAGCCCCGGCTGGACCTGAACTACGAGGAGGACTCGGCCGCGCAGACGGACATGAACGTGGTCTGCACCGGTGACGGCCAGTTCGTCGAGATCCAGGGCACCGCCGAGCGGGAGCCGTTCGGCCGGGACCTGCTGACCAGCCTGCTCGACCTCGGGGTGGCCGGCTGTGCCGAGCTGACCCGGATCCAGCGGGAGGCGCTCGCCCGGGAAGCGCCCGGCCGGTGAGCGCCCGGCCAGTGCGCACGCGGCTCCGGCCCGCGGGGCGGTGACCGGGATGGGGAGCAGGCTCATCCTGGCCACCAGGAACCCGGCCAAGCTCATCGAGCTGCGCCGGATCCTGGACGCCGGCCAGGTCCCGGTGGACGTGGGGGATCTCGAGGAATACCCGGACATGCCCGAGGTCGCGGAGACCGGGCTGGGCTTCGCCGAGAACGCGCTGCTCAAGGCGCGGGCGGTGGCCGCCTTCACCCGGCTCCCCGCGGTCGCCGACGATTCCGGCCTGTGCGTGGACGCGCTGAACGGCATGCCCGGCGTGCTGTCTGCCCGCTGGTCCGGGCGGCACGGGGATGACGAGGCCAATCTGCGGCTGGTCCTCGGGCAGATGTCCGATGTGCCGCCCGGCCGCCGGGGGGCGCACTTCGCCTGCGCCGCCGCGCTCGTCCTGCCGTCCGGTGCGGAGCACGTCACCGAGGGCCTGCTGGAGGGGTCGCTGACCGGGGAGCCACGCGGCCGCAACGGGTTCGGTTACGACCCGATCTTCGTCCCAGATGGCGCGGAGCTCACCACGGCGGAGATGACGTCCGCGGACAAGGACCGGATCAGCCACCGGGGCCGGGCGCTCCGCGCCCTCGCCCCGATCATCGCCGCGCTGCTCGGCGGCTGAGCCCGGCGGGCGGCTGAGCCCGGCGGGCTGAGCGCGGGGCACCCTGTACACGGCGAAAGGCCCGCCGTTCCCCGGGAGCGGTTCCAGGGTCTGGCGGGCCCTTCACGTGCCGGTCAGCCCGGTCGGCTAGCTCACCAGTGGGTGGGCATGCCGGACGGGGTGGCCGCGGTCGGGGTGCTGGCGGCACCCGGGGTGGGGGTGCCGGTCACCGGGGTGGCGGCCATCGGGGTGGGCACGGTCGTCACCGTCGGCCGGACCGTCGGCGTCATGGTCGGCGTCATGGTCGGGGTGGTGACCGGCGTGGTGGTGGACGTCCCCGGGAGGACGATCACCACGGTGCTCGGCGGCGTGCTGATCTGCGTCGGCCGGTTGAACGAGTTCACCAGCAGCGTGATGGTGACCGTGGTGTTACCGGCCACCTCGATCAGCACCAGCTTGCGCACCATGTGGGCGTGGTCCATCCAGACCCGGAACCGGGTCATCTGGATGCCGCTGTTCATCCACGAAGCCACCATCGGGCGCATGCCCGAGCTGGAGCCGAGCTGGTTGAACAGGGACGACAGCATGTAGTGGCCGCCGTACTCGGTCATCCGGCTGCCGTCCCACCGGCTGTGGCCCATCATCCGCAGGTTTGTTCCGTAGCCGAACAGCTGGGTTTGCGTCATCGGGTTGCTGGCCTGCAGCAGCCCGAGCAGGGAGCCGAGGTTGAGGCCGGAGCTGCTGCTCATGCCGGCGTAGGAGCCCATGATCCACGGCTTGCCGTAGGCGCGCGTCACGAACGGGCTGCGCAGGTAGGCCGTCCCGTTGTCCAGGATGATGCGCACATGGCCAAGCGAGCCGGCATTCCCGTTGACGGACATCATCGGGGTGGGGCTGAGCACCTCATTCAGGTGGCCGACCATGCTGGCGTTCAGCGCGCCGCTGGCCTGGATCCGCAGGCTGGCGTTGAGCGAGTTCACCTGCTGCGTCTGCTGCGCGGCCAGCTCCAGGGCCTGCGCCGTCGGGGACGACGACGAGGTGCTGCCGGACTGTGCGCCCGGCGCGGCGCTGAAGCTGCCGGGCTTGCACCCGGCCACGGTCACTGCGGCTGCGACCGCCACGGCCGCGAAGCCGAGCGGGCGGACTGCCCGGGCCGGCCCGCCGAAGCGGGTGGCCGGTGCGGGCCGAGCCGGGGCGCTTCCCTCGGGGGGAACGCCCGCCCGGCGGGCCTTCAACTGCGGGAACACGCTAGCTCCTCCTTGGGTTGGCGATTGCCGTACCTCACACGTATTCACGAGCAATCCCCCGCCACCCGTCGGTGACATTACGCGGCGGCCCGCCCGGGCTACCGCTGCCTCACAATCCGCGTAAGGGGGTCGTAACATCCGGCCGCGCCATCGCGGCGCGACCGGTAACGTGGGGTCGTCCTTTCCGGAGGGAGCGGCACGTGACCGAGCACAAGCTGGCGCCAGGCGATGTGGCGCCGGAGTTTTCGCTGGCAGATGCGGACGGCAAGGCCGTGAGCCTGTCCTCGCTGCGTGGCCAGCGGGTGATCGTTTACTTCTACCCGGCGGCGATGACGCCGGGGTGCACCAAGGAAGCCTGCGATTTCCGGGACAACCTCGGGGTGCTCGGCGGGGCCGGCCTGACCGTCCTCGGTATCTCTCCGGATAGCCCGGAAAAGCTGTCCAAATTCCGGGATAAGGAATCGCTGAATTTCACTTTGCTCGCCGATCCTGACCGTGAGGTGCTGCGCGCCTACGGTGCCTATGGCGAGAAGATGATGTATGGCAAGAAGACGACCGGGGTAATACGGTCCACGTTCGTCATCGCCGCGGACGGCACCGTGGAGCGGGCGTACTACAACGTGAAGGCGACCGGTCACGTGGAGCGGCTGCGCAAGGATCTCGCCGCCTGACACGAGCCAGCTGACCTCCCCCGCCGCGCAGGCGCGGGGGCGCCCGGGGCCGTAGCCCAATGGCAGAGGCACAGGACTTAGGATCCTGGCAGTATGGGTTCAAATCCCATCGGCCCCACCACCGGGCACCATGGGCGTACCTGGGTGCCGCCGCCGGACAATCACGTCCACTCGCAGTGGTCCCACGACACCGGGCCCGGCGCGTCGATGGCCGCCGCCTGCGAGCGGGCCATCGAACTGGGCATCGGATCGGTGGCCTTCACCGAGCACCTCGACTTCACCGCGGCCGGCCCGGGGGACGCCCTGCAGGCCTCCGGGGTCGCGCCCAACACCCAGCACCGGATCCGCCCGCTCGACATCCCCGGGTACCTCGCCGGCCTGGGTGAGTGCCGGGACCGGTACCCGGCGTTGCGCATCCTGTCCGGCGTGGAGGCGGGCGAGCCGCACCTGTTCGCCGGCAGCGCCCGCGCGGTGCTGGGGCCCGGCCAGTTCGACCGGGTACTGGGCTCGGTGCATACGCTGCCCAGCGGGGGGCGCCTGGTGTACGCCGGCTCACTGCTGGACGGCCGGTCGGCCAGCTGGGTGATGCGCCGGTACTTCACCGAGGTACTCGCGCTGATCGAGGGCAGCAGCCTGTTCGAGGTGCTCGCCCACCTGGACTTCCCGCGGCGCTACTGGCCGGCCGCGGCGGGGGAGTACGCCGAGGAGGCGTTCGAGGAGGAGTACCGGGCCGTGCTGCGGGCGCTGGCCCGGTCCGGCCGGGTGCTGGAGATCAACACGGCCAGCCCGCTCGCCTCGGCCGGGCTGCTCCGGTGGTGGCGTGAGGCAGGCGGCCGTGCCGTGTCGTTCGGCAGTGACGCGCACCTGCCCGGGCAGGTCGGCCAGCGGTTCCGGGACGCGGCCGGTGTCGCGGGCGCCGCCGGGTTCCGGCCCGGCCGGGACCCGCTGGACTTCTGGCGGCTCTAGGCGAGCAGGGCGGTCACGATGTCGGCGACCTCCGCGGGCCGCAGCCCCAGGGTCGCGTCGCCGACCGCCAGCTCGACCCGCTGGACCTCCGGGTCCGCGGTGCCCGCCGCCTCGGGCCAGGTCCAGACCCCCTGCTCCTTGGCCAGCCGGCGGGCGGCGGCGCGGAACGCCGTCCCGGACGTGCTCAGCAGCAGGTGCATCATGGGCGTCTGCGGCGGGTCCGGGACTACCGCTACGCCGGGGACGTCCCGCAGCGCGGCGGCGATGGTCCGGGCATGGGACAGGTACCGGGGCATCAGCGGGAGCCGCCGGGCCAGGCAGGTCAGCGCGGACGCCGCATTGGGCCACAGCCCGAACAGCGTGCCGCCCATCCGCCGCCGCCACTCGCGCACCTCCTCGATGACGCCGTCCGGCCCGGCCACGCAGCACCCCGGCAGCGCGCCCAGGCCCTTGTAGAACGACACGTACACGGTGTCGAACAGCCGCGCCACGTCGGCCGGCGGCCGGGCGTACCCGGCGGCCGACTCCCAGAGCCGGGCTCCGTCCAGGTGCGCGGCGGCGCCGCGGCGGCGGGCCCAGGCGGCCTGCGCCTCCAGGTCGGGCCAGTCGGGCTGCTGGCCGCCGAGATCACGCTGCGGCAGCTCCAGGACCAGCGCCGCCAGCGGCTCGGCCACCGCGCCGAGGTCGGCGGTGCGCAGCAGCCGGTGCTGCTCACCGACCGGGCGCCCGGTCAGCTGGTGCAGCCGCTGGTAGCCACGGCCCTCGTGCACGTCGATATGGCAGGCGGGGTGGAACGCGACCACCCGGCGCTGCCGCCGGTCGGCGTGCGCCCGCAGCGCGGCCTGCTGCGCCATGGTCCCGCTGGGCAGGAACACCGCGGCCGGCTTGCCGAGCAGCAGGGCGATCTCGCCCTCCAGGTCGGCGACCACGCCGCCCTCGCCGTAATGGTCCGGGGCCGAGTCGGGGGGCACCGTGGCCAGCAGGTCGGCCACCCGGACCGGGCCGTGGCCCGGCAGGAACCGGGTGCACTGATCGCGCAGCGCGGTGAGCTCGGCCTGCTCGGGATCGTTGGCAGCGGGCATGCGGCCATTGTGCCGGTCAGGCCGCCCGGCGGCCAGGCGCGGCCGGCCCGCCCGGCCCGGCATACTGCGACCATGGGGAATGCCGCGGACGACGCGCTGGCCGCGGTCGGCGTCGGCTACCGGACGATCAGTCACGGCCCGGTGCGCAGCCTGGCCGAAGCCGCCCGGGCCCGCGGCGTGCCGCCCGCCGACGTGGTGAAGACCCTGGTGGTCCGGCGGGGCGACGACGATTTCCTGTTCGTGCTGGTCCCCGGGGACCGGGCGATCTCCTGGCCCAAGCTGCGCGCCCTGCTCGGCGTCAGCCGGCTCTCCATGCCGGACGCGGCCGTGGCCCAGGAGGTCACCGGTTACGAGCGGGGAACCATCACGCCCTTCGGCTCGGTGCGGCCCTGGCCGGTCATCGCCGACCAGCGGATCTCCGGGCGCGACATCACCCTCGGCGCGGGCCGCCCGGGACTGGCCGTGGCCCTGCCCGCCGATGACGCGGTGCGCGCCCTCGACGCCACCGTCGCGGACATTAGCGACCCGGAGCTGCCGCGCTGAGTCACGACGACGGGTCGGCCATCCAGGCGTCCAGGACGGCGGGCAGCTCGGCCAGCCGGGTTATCACCGCGTCCGGGGCGGCGCTGTCGAACGGCGGCACGTCGCTGTGCGGGATCAGCACCGTGCGCATGCCGGCGCCCTTGGCCCCGTGAATGTCGTCGTACGGGCGGTCGCCCACGAACACGCAGGCGGCCGGGTCGTCCTCGCCGACCGCGGCCATCGCGGCGCGGAACGCCTCCAGGTGCGGCTTGGCCCACGGGATCTCGCTGCTGAACACGGCGCCGTCGAACAGGCCGAGCACGTTGTCCCGGCGGAACACCCGCTCGTGGGCGGTGCGCGGCCACAGCGTGTTGGACAGCACCCCGGCCTTGATGCCGCGGGCCCGTAGCTCGCCGAGCACGCCGATCACGTCCGGGTCGGTGAACGTGTGCGGGTCCCAGGCCTCGAAGTAACTGGCCAGCATGGCGTCGGTGGGGGTCACCCCAGCCCGCTGGAACACCTCGTCCAGGGTGCCGCTGCGGTGCGCGGTCTCGGCCAGCTCCCACAGCGACCGCTCGGCGGCGAGGATGGCGGCGGCCAGTTCCTCCGCCCGGCCGCCGTCGAAGTGCAGCCCGCACACGCTGCGCCACAGCGCATCGTGATCCACGGTGTGCCAGGGAGTGAGCGTCCCGCCCCAGTCGAAGATGACTGCCCTGATCTCCATGCCAGGCACCCTACGTGACCCGCGCGGCCGGTCCCATCGATTAAAGGTGCGGATTTTCCCCCGGATTTGGGGGGAAGATGTACGGCGCTCATGGTTATCCGCCGCGAGGCAGCTGGCCGCCGCCCGGCTGACGGCCCGCCGGTCCCCGGCGCACCGGGGACCACGGGCATCTCCGGGCCCGTGGCGGCGGCGTGACTAGGCCCAGGCGAGGGGGAGGGAGTCGATGCCGTAGATGCCCTCGACGCCGCCCAGGCGGGGCTCGGCCGCCGGGCGCAGCCCGGGCATCCGGGGGACCAGGAAGGCCAAGGCCTCCTCCAGTTCCGCGCGGGCCAGGTTCGAGCCCAGGCAGAAGTGGGGTCCGGCGCCGAAGGTCAGCAGCCGGCCCGCCGCCTCCCGGCCGATGTCGAACCGCTCGCCCCCCGCACCGTCCCGGTTGGCCCGTTCCGCGCAGATGGCCACGATCGTGCCGGCCGGGAACGTGACGCCGCGGTAGATGATGTCGGCCACGGCGATCCGGGCGGTGAACGGGGTGATCGGCTCAAACCGCAGCACCTCCTCCACGGCGGCGGGCACCCGGCCGGGGCTGGCCGCCAGCGCCGCCCACTGGGCGGGGTGGGTGGCGAACAGGCGCATCGCGTGCGACAGCTGGGCCGCGGTGGTGTCCACCCCGCCGGCCACCACGTTGAGCACCAGGTTGACGCACTCGGCGTGGGACAGCTTCTCGCCCTCGTCCTCGGCCGCCAGCAGCGCGCTGATCAGGTCTTCGCCGGGCTCCCGGCGGCGGCGCTGCAGCAGGGCCTCGACGTAGTCGTACAGTTCGCCGACGGCTTTCTCGATCCGGGCCGGCTCGCTGGCCAGTGCCTTGATGTCGAACTGCCGCTGCACCCAGCCGGACCACTCGTGCAGCCGGGGCGCGTCCTCGGGCGGCGCGCCGAGCACGGCCGCGATGGTCAGCGACGGGTAGGGCTTGGCGAACGCGGACACGAACTCGCAGCCGGCCGCGCCGCCGAGGTCCGCCCACAGGCCGGCCAGGAAGCCCCGCATGGCGGGCCGCCAGCGGTCCGCGGCGCGGGGCGTGAACGCCGGGCTGACCAGGCTGCGCAGCCGCCGGTGCCGGTCCCCGGTCTGGTTGAGGATGTTGACGTCGATCTGCTCGCGCAGCCGGCCGCCGGTGATCCCGAACAGGTCGGCGATCTCGCGGCCGGGGAAGGCCGCGTCCCGGGTGCGCAGGAAGAACTCGCCGGACTCCCGGTCCAGGACCACGTAGGTGAGCGGGGACCGGGCCAGCCAGCCCTGGGCCCGGGCCGCGGCCAGCCGGTCATGGTAAACCTCGCCCACCAGGTCCGGATCGGTGTAGTCGAATACCGGCAACTCAAGATCATCGATGACTGGCGCCGACATGCCCGGGCCCCTTCCGACGACTGCCCCGACCCACGCCGCCGACCCTACGTCGCCGGCCCTACTCGCGGGTAGCCTTGGCCGCCGGTCACCGTGCCCGGGCCCGGCCGCAGCCGTGGTTCACGGCTCGTAGGAGCCGGGGAGCCAGGTCCGGGTGGCGACGCCGATGGCGTTCCAGGCATTGATGGTGACGATCAGGCTGACCAGCGCGGCCATCTCCGCATCGGTGAACTCCGCGGCGGCCTGCGCGTAGGCCTCGTCCGGGACGTGGGTGTCCGCCAGCCGGGTGACGGCCTCGGTGAAGCCCAGCGCGGCCCGTTCCCGGCTGGTGAAGTACGGTGCCTCGCGCCAGGCGGGCAGGGCGTACAGCCGCTGCTCGCTCTCCCCGGCCGCGCGCGCGTCCTTGGTGTGCATGTCGATGCAGTAGGCGCAGCCGTTCAGCTGTGAGGCCCGGATCCGAACCAGCTCGCGCAGCTGGTGGTCGAGGCCGGCCTGATCGAGCTGCCTGGTGGCGGCCCGATCGAGGTGGGTCATGGCGCGGGAGAAGACCGCCGCCTGACGGTCGAAGTCGAGCCTGGCCGGGCTGTGCGGCCTGGCCTGCGTCTCGGTCATGGGGACGTTCCTCCTGGCTTTCGCGGATGATGCTGACGGGTCCACGCTAGGAGCCAGGTGGCCTGTAAGTAAGCTCCACTTCGATGGCAAATTCATGGGCCAATTCTGGCCTGGACCTGTACCTCGGGCTGGCCTGCCGCCGGCTTCGCGCCGGGCTGGAGTCCGCGCTGCGTGAGGCCGTCCGCAGCGGGCGGCTGGCCCCTGGGACCAGGCTCCCGGCGTCCCGGCAGCTCGCCGCCGACCTGGGCCTGTCCCGCAATACGGTGGCCGACGCGTACGGCCAGCTGATCGCCGAGGGCTGGCTGGCGGCCCGGCGGGGAGCCGGTACCTGGGTCGCCGGGAGGACCACCCCGCCACCGGGGAACGCCGCCGCGCCCGCGGCCACCGCGGACCGCGGGGTCCGGTATGACCTGCGGCCGGGCCTGCCCGACCTGGCCGCGTTCCCCCGGCCGGCCTGGCTGGCCGCCGCCCGTCGCGCGCTCACCTCGGCGCCCGCAACGGCCCTCGGCTACGGTGATCCGCGCGGCCTGCCGCAGCTGCGTGCGGCGCTGGCCGGCTACCTGGCCCGCGCCCGCGGGGTGACGGTGAATCCGGACCGCGTCGTGGTGTGCTCCGGGTTCGCCCAGGCCCTGGAGCTGCTGTGCGAGGCCCTGCATGGCCGTGCCGCCCAGCGGCTGGCGGTGGAGGGCTACGGGCAGCCGCAGCACGGGCAGCTCGCCGCGGCGAAAGGACTGCTGGTCACCGCCCTGCCGGTGGATGGCGGCGGCGCGGTGCTCGATGCGCTGGGCGGCGCGGACGGGGTGCTGCTGACCCCGGCTCACCAGTTCCCGCTCGGCGTGGCGCTGGAGCCGCGGCGCCGCCGCCAGGTCACCGGCTGGGCCGCCCAGTCCGGCGCGCTGGTCATCGAGGACGATTACGACGGCGAGTTCCGCTACGACCGCCAGGCCGTGGGCGCACTGCAGGCGCTCGCCCCCGAGTCCGTCGCCTACGCCGGCACGGTCAGCAAGAGCCTGGCCCCGGGCCTGCGCCTGGGCTGGCTCGTCCTGCCGGCGCGGCTGGTGGACGACGTGGTGGCCGCGAAGAGCCAGGCCCGCCGGTTCAGCAGCAGCCTCGACCAGCTGACGCTGGCCGAGTTCATCACCAGCGGTGCCTACGACCGGCACGTGCGGCATGCCCGGCTCGCCTACCGGCGCCGCCGCGACACGCTGATCGCCGCGCTCCGCCGTGACGCGCCCCAGGCCCGGGTGACGGGTATCGCCGCCGGCCTGCACGTGCTCGTGCACCTGCCCGCCGGGCGGCATGAGGAGGACCTGGTCGCGGACGCCGCGGCCCGCGGGCTGGCCATCGAGGGCCTGCGTGCCTACGCCGCCGTCCCGGACGGGCGGCACGTCCCGGCGCTCGTGCTCGGCTACGCCACACCGCCGAGCCACGCGTTCAGCACCGCCCTGGCCCGGCTCTGCGCCACCCTCCGCGGCCACTGACGCAGCCCGGAACGGGCGCGGCCGGCCGGTCAGGAGAGCACAATTCAGGCACGCCGGCTAGCCGGCCGTGCGCGGCGGGCCGGTGCCTGGGAGACTTGCTGCCAAGTTACGTGCCGAGAGGGGAAACAGACCATGGCCGAGGCGAACGGCACGGTCGCGGTTCGCGATCCGGATGGGCTGCTCCGAGAGATCGAGCGCACCCGGCAGAACCTGGCGCGCACCATCGACGCGCTGACCGAGCGGGCCAGCCCGGCCAACCTCACCCGCCGCGCGATGGAGCGGGCCCGTGAGCAGGCGCAGCGGCCCGAAGTCCAGCGGGGGGTGGCCGGCGCCGTGGCCGCCGTGGCGGCCGGGGCCGTCGTCCTCGGCGCCGTGGCCTTGCTGCGCCGCCGCCGGCGTTAGCGCGACTCACCCGAAGGACTGGCCCTCGCCGCGGTAGGTCGGCACGGTCGCGGTGACCGTTGGGCCGTCGATGAGATGCAGCTCGGTGAACCGCTCGCACAGTTCCCCGGCCTTGGCGTGCCGGAACCAGACCCGGTCGCCGACCCGTAGCCCGTCCGCGGCCCGGCCGAGCAGCGGGGTCTGCACCTCGCCCGCCCCCTCCTGGCGGTCCAGCCGCAGTCCCGGGGGCAGGTACGGCTGCGGGAGCCGGCTCCGGTGCGCCGGCCCGGAGGCCACGTACCCGCCGCCCGCCACCGTCACCACCCCCGGCCCGGGCCGCCGGGCCACCGGCAGCGCGAACAGCGCGGCCGGGCGGCCGGAGAAGGCGCGGTAACTGTCGAACAGCCACGGCTGGTACAGCCCGGACCCGGCGCCGATCTCGGTCACCGCGGCCTCAGCGGCGGTCCGCTCGATGGACCCGGTGCCGCCCCCGTTGACGAACCGGAGCGGGCTTACCGCGCGCACCGCGTCGGCGATGGCCGCGCGCCGCGCAGCGAGTTCGGCCGCCGAGCGGCCCTGCATCAGCCGAACGGCCCGTGCGTACAACGGCCGTCCGTCCGGCCTGTCACCGACGCCCGCGATCTGTGCCTCGTACGCCATCAGGCCGGCCAGCCGGAGCCCGGGCCGGGCCAGGATGTCCCGGGCCAGTGCCATCGCGTCGGCCGGGGTGCGGACCGGCGACCGGCGCGCCCCCGCGCGGACCAGGCCGCCCAGCGCCAGGTAGGACGTGTCGATGTCGATGCACACCTGGACCGGGGCGGGATCGGATACGGCCGCGATGGCCTTCTCGATCAGGTCCAGGTGGTCGGGGCTGTCCACCATCACCGTGATCGCGGCGGCCGCGGCCGGGTAACTGGCCAGCCGGGCCAGGGCCGCGCGGTCCGCGGTCGGGTAGGCGACCACGATGTCGTCACAACTGCCCTGGTCGGCCAGCCAGAGTGCCTCCGGCAGGGTGAACGCGAGGATGCCCTGGAAGCCGTCCAGGGCCAGGACGTCGGCGAGCACGGCCCGGCACCGCACCGACTTGCTGGCCAGCCGGATCGGCTTCCCGGCCGCCCGGCGGGCCATACCCGCGGCGTTGGCCCGCAGGGCGGTCAGGTCCAGCACCGCGAACGGCGGTTCCAGGTGCGCGGTGGCGGCGTTGTAGCGCCGCAGGTCATCCAGTCCCGGCGGATCCCCGGCGCCGGCCGGAGGGCTCACAGTGCCTGCTGCTGGGTTCGCCCCACCCGGCGGCAGCCCGGGCACCGGACCGGGCTCACTCGGCCTCTTTGGTCAGTGCGTCGTACTCCTCGGCGGTGAGCAGCCCGGCCGGCTCGCCATCCGGGTTCACCCGGATGCGGAGCAGCCAGCCCGCCCCGTACGGGTCGGTGTTGACCAGGCCCGGGTCGTCCTCGATCTCCGGGTTGGGCTCGATCACCTCACCGTCCACCGGCGAGTAGAGGTCGGACACCGACTTGGTGGACTCCACCTCGCCGCACGGCTCGCCGGCCGTCACCGTCTCGCCCGCCGCGGGCACCGAGACGTAGACCACATCGCCGAGTGCCTGCTGGGCAAAGTCCGTGATGCCGACCGAGGCCACGCTGCCCTCGATGGCCACCCACTCGTGCTCCGCGGTGTACTGCAGATTCTCTGGAACGGTCATCTGGTCGCTCTCCTGTGCGGATCTGCTCGTCCCGGGCGGGCGGTGGGCCCGGCCGGAGGTCATCGTGGCGGACGGCTGTCCCGATGGTAGAAGGGCAGCGGGGTCAGCCGGGCGGGCTCGGCGCGTCCCCGGATGTCGATGGCGAGCCGTCCTGGCTCCGCGTCCGCGGCCTGGCCGGCCACCCCGGCGTCGAGGTAGGCCATGGCGATGGGCACGCCCAGGGTAGGGGAGGGAGCGCCGCTGGTCACCGCGCCGCACGGCTGGCCGTCCCACAGCACGGCGTAACCGTGCCGGGGGACCCGGCGGGTCTCGGCGCGGAGCCCGGCCAGCACCTGGCGCGGTGGCTCCGCGGCCGCCGCGGCCAGCGCGGCGCGGCCAACGAAATCGGCGGGCTTGCCGAGCTTGACCACCCGGCCCAGGCCGGCCTGGTACGGGGTCACATCGGGCCCCAGCTCGTTGCCGTACAGCGGCATGCCGGCTTCCAGCCGCAGGGTGTCCCGGGCGGCCAGGCCCGCCGGGACCAGCCCCGCCCCGGCGCCGGCGCCGCTCAGCGCGGCCCACAGCGGCTCCGCGTCCGCGGGCGCGGCGAACAGCTCGAAGCCGTCCTCCCCGGTGTAGCCAGTCCGGGCCAGCAGCACGTCATGGCCCGCGACCCGGGCAGGCTGGCTGGCGTAGTACCGGAGGTCATCCAGGCCGGCGGAGGTGAGGCGGGCCAGAATGCCGGCCGCGGCCGGCCCCTGCAGGGCGATCAGCGCGTAGCGGTCGGTGTCGTCGGCCACCTGGGCGTCGTGCCCGGCCGCGCGGTCGCGCAGTGCGGCCAGCACCACTGGCGTGTTGGCCGCGTTCGCCACGACCAGGAACTCCTCGTCGGCGAGCCGGTAGACGATGAGGTCGTCGAGGATGCCGCCGTCGGCTGAGCAGATCATCGTGTACCGGGCCCGGCCGGCCGGGATCGCGGTGGCCGCGCCGACCAGGGCATAGTCCAGGGCGCCACCCGCCCCCGGCCCCCGGACGGTGATCTCGCCCATGTGTGACAGGTCGAACAGCCCGGCGCTGGCCCGGACGGCCAGGTGCTCCGCGGTCTCACTGCGGTAGCGCAGCGGCATCAGCCAGCCGGCGAAGTCGGTCATCGTCGCGCCGAGGCGCTCGTGCACGTCGCGCAGCGGGGTCTCCCGCGGCTCCGCGGGGTCAGGCGTGGTCATCGGGGGCACTCCAGGACCGGTCCGGCAGCTGGCCGGTGCGGGCCGGGCCGGGGGGCGGACCAGGCCGGGCCGCCTGAGGCGGCGCTGCACCAGGTGGTGTGGCGCTGCCCAGCTTACCGGCTCGGCACCCGGGGGGAGGGCCGAGCCGGCCGTCATGCCGCTGGCGGATCTGTGACCTGCGATGGCAATGATTGCGGTGCGGCGGTCCGGGATTCCCGGTGCGGGATGTTCAGCAGAAATTGGGCCGGGTACGTACGAAGACATGCAGTGACGGTGTGTTTTGGCTCGATGCCGGTTTGTCACCGGTAGGTGAAACCCCTCAGGGCCTGGCCAGGCGCCGGGCTCGGTTGGCGGGAGCCCCTCCCGCCCTGTACCGAGGGGATCCGATCATGACCACCCGCACCTTCCGAGCCATGCTGCGCTGCGTGTGCGCGGCGGCCGTCGCCGTGGTCGTCGCCTGGGTCGGCTTCGCGGCTACCGCCTCCAGCCAGCACTCGGGGGTCCCGGCGGGCCACCATGCCGCCCTGGCCCGGGCGGGCGGGGGGCACCGGCCCGACCCGTCGGGCCGCACCGGCCAGGCGCCGCCCGGGATGCGGCCCGCGTCGGTCAACCCGCGGGGTGCGCTGGGCCGGATCCTGACCCGGGCGCAAGCCTCCGCGGCCGCGCAGACCTGCGTCCGCTTCGCCACCGAGGCGGGCTGGGCCAACAACGCGCAGGACGGGAGCCTGGTCACGGCCAGCGCCATCTGCATGGCCGAGTCAGGCGGCCAGCCGACCGTCTACTACTGCAACACCTCGGGACAGGATGGCCACTACCCGCCGGTGAACTGCTCGGGCAGCTACGACCGCGGGCTGTGGCAGATCGACGACCAGGCCTGGACCTCCATTCCCGACGCCTGCGCGTTCCGCCCGCGGTGCAACGCGGATGGTGCCTATGTCATCAGCCATGATGGCCAGAGCTTCACCCCGTGGGCGACGTACACCAGCGGGGCCTACAGCAACGACCTGGCCGACGCGCAGGCGGCCGTGAGCAGCCTGGACGTCGGCACCATCCCGGACGGGGTCCCCGGCGTGTGCCTGTCCCGGGTCAAGTACGCCCAGGGTGCGGAGGCCGTCACCGCGGCGTGCGGCAGCGGCACCCGGCGCCAGCGATGGGGCATATCCGGGCAGACCATCCAGGATGGCAGGTACTGCCTGGCGGTCGCCTCGGCGGCCGGGAACGCCAGCGTCGTGCTGAGCCGCTGCGACGGCAGCAGCGCGCAGCAGTGGGCGCCACAGGGCAACGGCGAACTGCGCAATGCCGAGTCTGGGCGCTGCCTCCGCGACCCGGGGGCCTCGACCACCGTCGGCACCCCGGTCGACGTCGGGTCGTGCCGCACGGCCGCATCCCGGCTCTGGTGGGTGCCCTGAGCCGGCCGTTAGGCTCGGCAGACATGGAACTGCTCTCCGACGGCGACGTCGGCGCCGAACTGGCCACCCTGCCGGGCTGGACCCGGGACGGGGGCGCCATCACGGCCACCGTCAAGCTGGCCGACTTCCGGGCTGCGATGCTCTACGCGGGTGCGGTGGGGTACCTGGCTGAACAGGTCAACCACCACCCGGACCTGCTGATCCAGTGGAACCGGGTGACGCTGACCTTGTCCACCCACTCGGCAGGCGGCCTGACCGCGGCGGACTTCGCGCTGGCCAGGAAGATCAGCGCGCTGGGCTGACTGCACCTTCGTCCTGGGCGGCGCCACGCCCCCGGGTAGCGCCGCCCATTGGACGAAGGTCCCCCTCGGCTGCCGCGCCCTGCGCCGGCCTGCTCGGCCGCCGGCCGGCCGGGGCCCTCGCGGGTGAGCCCGGCGGCCAGGCGGGGCAGGTGGCGACCCCCCATGACACGCAGCCCCCCGTAAGCCGGGGGGGTTTCTAGTTATACACTCCGCCACACTTCAATTACTGTTCGTTACCATATTGAGGCCGGGGTGGACGACTGGCGAGCCCCGGACCGGGGGAGGTGACCACCCCGGGCGGGCCGTTCAGCTGGTGAAGGCGCACTCCAGGTGCTTGATGCCGTTGATGAAGCTGGACCGGAGCCGGTCCGGGGGCGCGGCCGCGCTGATGTCCGGGACACGGCTCAGCAGCTCGCGCAGCGTGACCGTGATCTCCCGGCGGGCCAGGTGCGCGCCCAGGCAGAAGTGCGGGCCCGCGGCACCGAAACCGACGTGCGGGTTCGGCGAGCGGGTGATGTCGAAGCGGTCACCGTCGGCGAACACGTCCTCGTCGTAGTTGGCCGACCAGTAGAACAGCGCCACCTTGTCGCCGCGGCGGTAGTCCTGCCCGTTCATCGAGTAATCACTGGTCAGCGTGCGCCGCATGAACATGACCGGGGAGGCCATCCGGACCACTTCCTCGACCGCCCCGCCGATCCTGGCCCCCGGGTCGGCCCGCAGCAGCGCCCGCTGCGCGGGATTCTCGGTGAACAGCACCAGGGCGTGCGACAGCGCGGTGCGGGTCGTCTCATTGCCGGCCACCACCAGCAGGATGAAGAACGACGCGAGCTCGGCGCTGGTCAGCTGCTCCCCGTCGATGTTGGCCAGCGCCAGCGCGGTGATCAGGTCGTCGGCGGGCTCACGGAGCCGGGCCTCGCGGAGCTCGGTGACGAGCTCGGCCAGTTCCTGGCCCGCGCCGAGCAGCTGGCCCACCGCCTCGCTGGCATCCTCGCTGAGGAAATCCGGGTCCGATCCGGACAGGATGATGTTGGTGTTGCGCAGCACCATGCCATGGCTGCTCTCCGGGATGCCCATCATCTGGCAGATCACGGTGAGCGGGATGCGGGCGGCGACCTGCTCGACGAAGTCGCCCGGGCCATCCGCCAGCAAGCGGTCCACGACCGAGGCGGCCACCCGCTGGACGTCGTCCTCGAACTTCCTGATCATGCGGGGGGTGAAGGCCCGGGACACGATCCGGCGCAGCCGGGCGTGCCGGGGATCATCCATGTTGATCATGGAGCCGAAGTACTCGTTGAACTCCACCGGCAGGTCCACGATGTTGGTCGCGCCCTGCCCGGAGGAGAACACCGCCGGGTTCCGGCTGGCCTCAGCCACGTCGGCGTGCCGGACCAGCGCGTAGTACCCGGGGCCGGGCTCGGCGAACGGCAGGACCGGCTCGGCGAAGAACGGCGGCCGGGGCAGCCGCCGGAGCGCCGTGAAGGCGGCGTGCCGGTCGGCCAGGGGCAGCGCCCAGAACGCGTCGTCCGACAGGTTCACCGATGCGGCGTGGCCCGGCCCGCGGCTGACCGGCGCGCCGCCGTGGCCAGGGCCTGAGGGCACGGCGATCACCTTCCGCAACGATCCGAATGGCGTTCGGTCCATCGTTACACAGCCGCCGGGGGAGCGGAAGGAGGTCGCCGGGTGCGGGCCGTCGGCGGCCCGGCCGGAGCGCGGCGGCGGCGCCGCGGATACGAGGCCCGGGTAGGGCCGTCCGGGGCTGGCGATACGCTGCCACCACCGGGTCGGCCCGGGGAGATGCGGATGAGGGTAGTGACCAGGGCAGCCATCGTGGCCGGTGGCATACTCGCCGTCCTGCTGTGTGCGGGCTTCGGCGGGGGCGGCGGCCACGCGGCCGGGCCGCGCGGCTCGGTCCAGGCCTGCACGGCCTTCGGCGTGCGGGCTATCGAGCGCGATCTCACGGTGCGCGCCGTGCCCCCGGCCTGCCAGGGACTGAGCCGGGCTCAGGTGAACTTCGCCATAGGCCGGGCCATCTACGAGGTAGCCGGCGCTGGCCAGCGCAAGACCGTGTGGCGACGGCGGGCCGCGGCCGTCGGGGCCAGGCTGGCCAGGCTGATCACCAGCCTGCCGCCGGCCGCGGGGCCGCCCCCGGGTACCCGCACCGGGGCGGCAGCCGGGTCACCACCGCCCAGCCGGCTCCCGCTGGGGCTGGCCACCCTGGCCGCGTGGCTGGCCGCGGCGGCGACCGGCGGCTACATTTTTGCCCGGCGGGTGATCCGTGGCGGGCGGCCACGGCGCGGCCCGGGCCGGGTCGGCGCCGTGGCCACGGTGGTGTTCGGGCACGCGGGACTGGCCGCCACGGGACTGCTGGTCTGGGTCAGCTTCCTGGTAAGCGGGCTCACCGGCCTGGCCTGGGTGGCCGCCTGCCTGCTGCTCCCGGTGGCCGGGCTGGGCATGGCGGCGCTCACGCTCTGGTCTCCCGGACCGCGCCCCGGCCCGGCCGCGCCGGCCCCCGGCCAGGCCGGCGGCCTGGCGCCAATGCTGACGGCCGCGACCTCCGCGGCCGGCGGTGCGGTCGGGGCGGCGCCCGGTCCCGCAGCTGAGAGCCCGGGCGGGGCGGCGCCCGGCCCGGGGCCCCGGAGCCCAGGACCGCGCGGTACCCGGGACGGAGCCGCCCGGGATGGTTCAGCGCCGTCCGCGGTGGGGGTCCGGCCGCGGGGGGCCAGCCCGCTGACGGCCATCCTGCCGATCGTGCATGGCCTGGCCGCGATGGCCGCCATCCTGCTCGCCCTGCTCACGGCGCTCGGCACCCGGTAATCGCCGTCGGCCAGGACGTTCGCACTCCCGTGCCGCGGTCCGCAGCCCCGAGCGCGGTCGGGGACGGCGAGAGGCGGGGTGCGCCGGACGCCGGTCAGCTGGCGGCTTCCGGGGTCCGGCGCCCGGACACCGAGGTCGGGCGGATCCGGATCCAGAATGGGTGGGGCACTCCGCACGCCCAGGGCTCCAGGCCCAGGTCACCCAGCCGGCCGCTCTCGGCCTCGTCGTAGACGACAGTGGCGCGGCCGGTGACCAGGACGCTCCAGCCGTTGCGGGTCAGCGCGTCGTAGTGGTCGGCCTCGAAGGCGACCAGATCTTGCTGCTCGGCCGCGGTGAGCTTGGAGCCCTGGGTGGTGCGGAAGACGATGTCCGGGCCGTCCATGACGTGGTTGACCGGGAGTACCACCAGCTCACCGTCGGTGAAGAAGGCGAGCCGGCCGAGCGGAACGGACGCGAGCAGGTCCAGGCAGGTGTCGAACGGCAATGTTTCCAGCCCGGCGTGGTCGATCGGATGTGCTGTCATGTCAGCCTCCGGTACGCATCGGCCTCGGATGCCCGCGGCCCGGCCGCCGCGCGGCGCTGTTGCTTTCACCGTGCCCGGCCGCGGCTGGGCACGGCACGGGGCCGAGGTCCCGGGCCGGCAGGCCCTTCGGCACCTGGCCGAGCCAGGCGCCCCGGCTGGCCCGCTGGTCACCCGGCGCATAGTCTCAGGCCATGACCCAGACGCTGCCGCTGTTCCCGCTCGGCACCGTCCTGTACCCCGGCCTGCTGCTTCCGCTGCACATTTTCGAGGACCGGTACCGGCAGCTGGTCCAGGACCTGCTGGACGGACCCGAGCCGCGCCAGTTCGGGGTCATCGCGATCCGCAAGGGCCGAGAGACCGGGATCGACGGCATTTCCGCGCTGTACGACGTGGGCTGCACCGCCACGCTGCGCCGGATCGCCGAGCATGAAGACGGCCGGTACGACCTGGTGACGGTGGGCACCCAGCGTTTTCGGCTGGCCAGCCTGGACGACTCACGGCCCTACCTCACGGGCCAGGTGGACCTGCTGGGCGAGGAGACCGGCGAGGAGTCCGCCGCGGCCCTGGCGGCCCGCACGGTGCAGGCGGCATTCCGCCGGTACATCGAGGCGCTGGCCATCCGGGAATCGGTCCAGGTGAGCATGCCGGAGCTGCCGGACGAGCCGGTCGGGCTGTCCTACCTGGTCGCCTCGTCGATGATCCTGGACCTGCCGGCCCGGCAGGCCCTGCTGGCCGAGCCGGATGCGTTGCGCCGACTGACCAGCGAGCGGACGATGCTGACCCGGGAGGTCACCATGCTCCGCTCTCTCACCGCTACGCCCGCTCCCGACCTGCGGAACTCCCCGTACAACCCGAACTGAGCCGGACCTGGCCGAGCTGGCGGGCCTGAGCTGGGCCGGCTGCCCTGGGCCGGGCCGCCCTGAGCCGGGCCGCCCTGAGCCGGGCCGCCCTGAGCCGGGACAGCCGGTGCGGCGCTAGCTGGCGAGCGCGCTCAGCGTGGCACCCAGGGCTGCGTCCACGGTGAGCAGCGCGTCCGCGTCACCCCGGGTCGGGCCCTGGTTGATGATCACCACGGGCAGGCCCAGGGCGGCCGCCCGCCGGACGAACCGGTACCCCGACATCACGGTGAGCGAGGAACCCAGGACGAGCAGCGCCCGGGCCGCCTCGACCAGCCGGTAGCACTCGGCCACCCGGGCCGGCGGCACGTTCTCGCCGAAGAACACCACATCCGGCTTGAGCAGGCCGCCGCAGCTCAGGCAGTTCACCACCTGGAACCGCTGCTCCGCCTCGTCGGCCAGGACCGCGTCGCCGTCCGGGTTCAGCTGGCTGACCGCGGCGTCCCAGCCGGCGTTCGCGGTGCGCAGCCGCACGTCCAGGGCGGTCCGCGCGGAGCGCTGGCCGCAGCCCAGGCAGGCCACCCGGCTGAGGTTGCCGTGCAGTTCGATGACCTCGCGGGCCCCGGCCGCCTGGTGCAGGCCGTCCACGTTCTGGGTGATGATCCCAGCCAGCAGCCCGCGGCGCTGGAGCCCGGCCACGGCGTGGTGACCGCGGTTCGGCGCGGCGGCCGCGATGTGCCGCCAGCCCAGGTGGCTGCGTGCCCAGTAGCGCTGCCGGGCCGTCGCCGAGCCGGTGAACGCCTGGTACGTCATCGGCTGCGCCCGGCGGGCCAGGCCGGTCGGCCCCCGGTAGTCGGGGATCCCGGACTCGGTGGACAGTCCTGCACCGCTCAGCACGGCCACGCCACCACCGGACAGCAGGTCCGTCAGTTCAGCCAGATGCCCGGCCATGGGATGGTCCGCGCCGGCCACCGCGTGTGTCACCTGTCCATGCTGCCTGACGCGGTCAACTGCCGCGGCCACCGGCCGGGCCGGTTCGCGGCGTCACGCCAGCGCGCGGCGCCCGGGCGCGGCACCGGCCCCGGGCGCGGCATCGGCCCCGGGCACGGCACCGTGCCCGGGGCCCTCCTCGGCCGCGGGGGTGGATAGCGGGATCGCCGGCGGGTTCAGCCCAGCAGCGGCTTGCCTAGCGGGATCGCCTTGCCGCCGGTGGCCGTCGCGGCCGAGCCGTAGAAGACGTATACGCCCACGGCGGCGAACAGCAGGACCACGTAGCCGCCGGTCTTCAGCAGGCCCGTCGAGGCGTTGGCGGTACCCAGCAGGACCAGCAGCAGGGCCACGTCGACCAGCCCCAGGATCACCGTGAAGGCGAGCGGCAGCCGGAGCGTGAACAGGGTGAGCGCCACGATGATGATGAGCCAGGAGGTCAGGAACAGCTCCTGGGTGGATTTCACCGCGGTGAGGGTGACGCCGAACCAGCCGTGCGTGAGGCCGAGCACCAGCACGGCGTAGCTCAGCCAGAATCCGGCGAACACGCCGAAGATGCAGGCCACCGCGCTCTGCCCGAGTGCTGCGGCCCAGATCGTCGATAGGAACAGGCCGGCCGCGGTGGCCGCCAGGATGATCGGCAGCGAGGCGCCGACCGCGGTGGCCGGCACCATACCCACCAGGACCAGGCCCAGGGCGATGGACCCGACGATGAAGGTGGGCAGCCCCAGCATGGTCGGGTCACCGCCCAGGGATGGGGACGGCGTCGGCACCGGTGCGGGCGATGGCGGGTCCGCTAGGTGGCCGGTCTCGTCGGGGGCGTTGAGGGTTGTCATCGGCTGCTCCTTCGCAGGGCGGTGGCACCAGTGCGGCACGTGGTGCAGGCCGTTGCACCATCCGTACCCCTGCTCACCAGTCAGGCGGTTCTCAGTTTGAGCCAGCAGAGCCCGGCACCGCGGTCCTGGCCGGCGGCGGCACCGCGGCGGCTGGGTATTTTGGCTGGTATGAGCACCCCGCATCTGCGCGCCACGATGACCAGGCCACCGCGGTGACCGCCGACCCGTACGCGGCCGCGGCCGACCTGGTCGCCCGGTCGGCGGCCGCCTACGCGGCCAGCATCCCGGACGCCCCGGCGGACGAGGGCTTCTTCGGCCCGGGCAGTGTCACCTGGCGGGTGAGCACGGACCTGTCCTCGCCGGTGGCCGGGCTGCGCGCCCTGCTGCTGCAGGCGCTGCACCCGCTAGCCATGGCCGGGGTGGACCAGCACAGCGACTGGCGCCGGGACCCCGTCGGCCGCCTGGCCGCCACCTCCGCCTACCTGGCCACGGTCAGCTTCGCCGAGCGGGCCGCCGCCGAGCGGGCCGCGGGCCGGGTGCGGCGCATCCACGACCATGTCACCGGGGTGGACCCGGTGACCGGCCGGCCCTACGCGGCCAGCGACCCGGCTCTGCTGCTCTACGTGCACGCCACCTTCGTCGATTCTGGCCTCGCCGCCGCCGCACAGTTCGGGACGGCCTTGTCAGCCGAGGAAAGCGGGCGTTTTGTCGCTGAGCAGGTGATTGCGGCGGAACTCGTCGGGGTGCCCCGCGACCGCGTCCCGGACAGTGTTCCGGCCCTCGGGGGCTACCTCAGCGCGGTCCGGCCCGAGTTGCGCTGCACCCCGGCGGCCCGGGAATCCATGGACTACCTGCTCGACCCGCCCGGCCTGGAGGCCGACATCGCCGAGATCTGGCAGGACGTGCGGCACGCCGCGCTCGGCACGCTGCCCGCCTGGGCCCGCGAGCTGTACGGGTACGCGGTGCCGCCGCTGACCGACGCCCGGCGGGCCGAGATCCGCCAGGCGCTCGGCGTGCTGGACGCCGTGTTCATGGGCGAGCCGGGCGTGCTGGAAGCCCGGCAACGGATCGCCTTGCGGGCCCGCGCGGCACGGCGCCCGTGAGGAAGCTGGTCACCGGGTTCACCATCGGGGCCTCGCTGGCGGGCCTCGCCCTACTCGGGCGGCGGCTGGGCTGGCGGGTGCCGGGTCACGGCCGGCCGCTGCGGCTCCGGCTGTCCCGGGGCGGCGCCACGGTGCGGCTCGCGGTGCGCGGCGGGGTCCGCTACGCGAGCAACGTGCCCCGGCTGTTCACCCTGGCTGGCGAGCACCGCCAGCAGCTGCGCAACGACCTGGCGCTGCAGACCGCCGAGGACGTCGCCACCACCCTGGGCGCCATGAAGGGCGTCCTGATGAAGATCGGCCAGATGGCCAGTTACGTGGACGACGGCCTGTCGCCGGCGGTCCGCCGGACGCTGAGCCGGCTGCAGGACAGCGTGCCGCCGATGAGTGCCGAGCTGGCCGCGGGCGTCATCACCGAGGAGTTCGGCCGCCCGCCGGATGAGCTGTTCGCGCGGTGGGACGGCGAGCCCATCGCGGCCGCCTCGATCGGGCAGGTGCACCGGGCGATCACCCGGGACGGCCGGGCCGTTGCGGTCAAGGTCCAGTACCCCGGCATCGCCGAGACCATCGCCGCGGACCTGCAGAACGCCGCCCTGCTGCGGCGGATGCTGCGGATCACCGCCCCCAGCCAGGACGTGGACGAGCTGCTCGGCGAGCTGCGGGACCGCGTCGGCGAGGAACTCGACTACCGCCGGGAAGCCCGCAACCAGCAGCTATTCGCCGACCATTACCGGGGCCATCCGACCGTGCACATCCCGGACATCGTCGGCGAGCTGTGCACCCGGCGGGTGGTGACCACCGACCTGGCCGACGGCGCCCGGTTCGCTGAGCTGGCCAGCTGGTCCCAGCAGGAGCGTGACCTGGCCGCGGAGACCATCTACCGGTTCACGTTCCGGAGCCTGTACGAGGCCCAGGCCTTCAACGGCGACCCGCACCCCGGCAACTACCTGTTCCACGGCGGCGGCCGGGTGACATTCCTCGACTTCGGGCTGGTCAAGCACTTCAGCCCCGGTGAACTGCAGCCGCTGATGGACATGGTGCGCTACCTGTGCGTGGAGAACGATCCGGAGGCTTTCCGGGCCAGCATGGTGCAGGCCGGGTTCCTGCGCCCCGACACGCCGCTGAGCACCGAGACCGTCGTCGAGCACATGGCCGTGTTCTACGACACGGTCCGCCGGCCCGGCCCGGTCACCATGACCGGGGATTACGCCTCGGCGGTGGTCCGGCGGTTCTTCGACCTGCGCAGCCCGCTAGCGGCCTACGTGAGCGTGCCCCGGTCCTACGTCATCCTGCAGCGGATCAACCTGGGCCTGTTCGCGATCCTGGGTGAGCTGGCCGCGACCGCGGACTGGCGGGGCATCGCCGAGGAGATCTGGCCGTTCATGCAGGGACCGCCCGCCACCCCGATGGGCGAGGCCGAGGCGGCCTGGCGGGTCGGCCGGGCCGGACCTCAGCCGGGCCCGGAACGGCTGCCCGCCTGACCCCTGAGCTGGCCCGGTTCGCGGGGGATGCGCCCGTTTCGTTACTGTCGTCTCCCGCGTGTGGCCGCCAGGGCGCGGCAGCCGGGCGCATACTTAGAGGGTGAGAATCGATCACGCCGCGACCCGGCGCCCGCTGCCCGGAAGCCCGTTCAACAAACCCACCATGGTCCGCCCGGTCAAGCAGTTCGCTGTGCAGGACCAGGTAACCCACGACCGGTACGGCCTCGGCCGTGTCATCAGTGCCGACGAGACCGGAGTGCTGGTCGACTTCGGTACCCAGCAGGAGCGGATCGCCGCGCCGTACACCAAGCTGACCAAACTGTGATTCTCGCGCCGGGGCGGCGCTGCCTCCCCGGCGCTAACGTCGCGGTGCGCCCTGCGTCAGCATCCCCGGATCGGCCGGTTGATGCGCCGTTCCCGGCCAGGTAGCCAGGGCGATCACGATCGGCTGGGGCACCCCGTCGATGCGCGTGGCCGTGCAGGCCACGGTGATGCTCCCGGCCCGCACCCGGATCCACTCGCCGTCGTGCGCGTCATCCAGCTGCAGCGGGGTTCCGCCGGACCAGGCCGCCGCAGTCAGGCACGCGGTGATGGCACGCACCCTGGTGCTCACGGCGGCCAGGTCGCCGCGGCCCCGGTCATGCAACTGCCTGGCCAGGTCCTCGGGGCTGGCCAGCCTCTCCGGGCCAGTCAGGCTGCCGCGGCTGGCCAGGTCCTCGGGGCTGGTCGGGCTGCCGGGGCTGACGAGGGTGGACGTGCTGTTCCCGGCCGTCGCCCAGTAACAGGCGATGGGCTGGCTGGCCCGCACCGTCAGTTCGTAACCAGCGAGCGGGCCGGTGCCGACGGCCCGGTCCAGCCACGGCAGTCCGTCGGGGGCGCCCGCCGGGTCCGGGCCGGCCGGGCTGGGGCCGGCCGGGCGGCTTCCGGTGGCCGGCGGCTGGCCGCAGCGCACCGTGGCCCGGAGCGACGGATCGAGCCCGAGTTCGGTGCCCTGCGCCTCCAGGGCCGCCGCCAGCAGGGTCGGGTGCCACGGGGCGTGGTGCTCCAGCGGTCCCACGTCCCGCAGCCGCAGCCGGGTCACGGCCAGCACCGGGTGCCCGGTCGCGTCCAGCGCGGTCACGTCCCAGCCGCCGTCGGCCCGCTTCCCGGCCTGGACGCTCACCGCGCCGCGTACCTCCTGGCCGGTGCAGGCGAACGACTCGAAGCCGGCCGGGAGGACCCGGCGGTGCGGGACGCAGGCTTGCAGCACGTGCATGAGGGCGTCGTTCAGCCCGGGGCTGCCCAGGATGAGCGGTCCGCGGCCGGCCGCCGGCCCGCTGAACCAGGGCCGGTCATCGGCCCCGCGCACCAGGGCGCGGCAAGAACGGGCGGTCACCCCGGGCAGGAACGCCACCCGGCGGAACGAGCCGGCCTGGAAGCAGACCGGCCCGTACAGGTCGGTACCGTCCACGACACCGCCCGGGTCGGTCAAGGCCAGCGCAGGCCGGCCCGCCCGGTCACGAGCCGGCTCACCGGGCAGGTCCAGGCCGGCCGGTCCCGGCGCCTCCTCCAGCGGGAACGCGGCGCGGAAGTGGTCGAGATGGAAGCCGCTGCCGGAGTACCGGAGCACGGTCTCGACCGCGTCGCCGGTCCGCAGCGCGCACACCCGCAGCGTGGCGGCCGTCCCGCTGGGCGGGAGCAGCACCGGTACGTCCATGGCCGCCCCAGCCAGCCGCCGGAGCGGCCGCCCGGCGAGCGCGGAGGCCGCCTGGGCCATCGCCTCCAGGCCGATCGCCGGCGGCAGTGCCGCGAGGCCGTCGAGTTGGTAGTCGCCCAGATAGGGATCCGAGCGCAGCGAAAGGCCGGCCTCAGTGACCAGTTCCACGCCGGGGTAGTGCACCCGGACCCGCTCCAGGAAGCGTCCCCCCGCCAGCCCGGCCTCGCGTCCGGCCTGTGGCCGGGGGCCGGGCCCGGGCTGTGGCCGGGGGTCGCGTCCGGCCTGTGGCCGGGGGCCGGGCCCGGGGACGGGCCCGGGGACGGGCTCTGGCCCAGGGCCCGGCTCTAGCCCGGCGCGCCGGGCGGGGAAGCCCGCCGCACCCGGTCCCAGCCGCCCGTGGATCGCCACCCGGTCCGGCGCCTGCCCGCTGGCCACGACGTCCCGCAGCAGCCGCCCCACCTCGGCTGGCGCGGCCAGGTCCGGATCCCAGTCGGCGTGCACGATCCGGCAGCCGGGCAGGCCGGGCTCGAGCCGGCGGCCCTGCTCGGCCAGCGCGCCCGCGAGCAGCGCAGGCCCGCACTGGCCCGCCGCACCGTACCGCGCGGCCGCGCGGCCGGCCGTCAGCAGCAGCCGCAGCCGGGCCTCGTTCACGCTGCCCAGGATGCTGCGCAACCCGTCGGCCTGGCGCGCCATCCGGGCGCGCAGGTCCGAGGCGGACAGGCCGGAACAGGCGCTGGCTGGCCCGGCGCCGGCCACGTAGCAGACCACGGTCACCGGGCCGATCCGCTGCTCCACGCTGGCCACGGCCGCGTCGGCTTCGTCGGGGTCAGTGAGGTCGGCCTGCAGGTAGCTGACCTCGGCGCCGCCGCGCCGGAGGCCGGCCAGGGCCAGGTCCACGGCCGCGGGCTCATCGGCGTCGGGCGGCCCGATCAGGGCGAGCCGGACTCCGGACCCGGCCAGCACGCCCGCGGCCGCGAGCAGGTCCCGGGGCTGCTCGCCGGCGATCAGCACCACGTCGGCGCGGCCGGGGGCCGGGGCGGGCAGGCCGCCCGGCACGGCCATCGCGGCTCGGCCGGCCGCAGTGCTGCTCCCCCGGGCCGGAGGGGTGTCCCCCCGGGCCGTAGGGGTGTCCCCCCGGGCCAGCACCTCCATGACGGGCTGCCGCGGTTCGCCGGCGGCCTCCAGCACCACGTGCCGGAAGTGGCCGGGCTGGGTGGCCGCGAAACGCTGCGCGGCGATCAGCCCGGTCATGCTGTCCGTGGTGCGGATCAGGGTCAGGCCGAGCGACGGATGCTCCGCGTGCAGCCCGGCACAGAAGCCCTCCAGGCCGGCCGCCGGGGTGATTACCACGAAGCTGCCGGCCCGGGCCGCCTCCCGCGCCGCCGCCAGCAGCGTCCCGGTCCCGTCCGGATCGGCCAGGTCACCGATCACCGCGAGCACGCCGTCGGCGGCCGGATCGTCCTCGAACACCTCGGCTGCCATCCGGCCGAACGGCTGGCGCGTGGTGGCATGCAGCCGCCACGGTTCCTCATCACCGGGGACGGCGGGCAGCGGCAGCGGGCGGAGTTCCTCGGCGAAGCACCGAACCCACGGCGCGACGCCCGGGACGGCGCCGTCAGCGGCGGCAGCCCCGGAGCCAGGCGTCCCATACGGCCCTGTCGCGGCCAGGCCGCTGGCAGGTGGCCGGCCCGCCAGCGGGCCGCCCGGCCGCACCCGGGACCCGGCCCGCCACGGGCGGGACGCCGGGCCGGGCGCCGCCGGCCCCCACCCCGGCCTGCCGGCCGGCGGAAGCTCGGCTGGCGGGGCGTCGGCCGCGGCCTGGCCCGCCGGCCCATGGCCCGCGGCCGGTTCGGCCGTCACCACGGCGCATGGGTTGGTCAGGAAGCGCGGGGTGCGGGCGATGTCGAAGGGGCGCGACGGGCGCCCGGACAGCAGCGGGACCAGCGTCCCGATGGCGCCGGCCGCGAACAGCGCCGCCGTGGTGCCCGGCGCCGCGGCGCTGTCCGGGCCGTTGCCGAGGCTAACCGCCGGCACCGCGCAGCAGCCCGCCGCCAGGGTGGCCAGCGCCTGGCCCGGCCCGGTGTCCAGCAGCAGGTCGGCCCCGGCCGCCGCCGCGCTGAGCGCCGCGGCCAGCCGCACCGGCGAGGTGAGCTGGCCGGCCAGGAGCGTGGCCAGGTCGGTGCCGGCGGTGACTTCACTGGCCGTCACCGTGGAGATCACCCGCCGGGCCGGGGCGGTGAGCCGGGCCCTGGCCGCCGCGGCGCGCAGCGGCGCGACAGCGTCGCTCATCGCCGGGGAGTGCAGCGCGTACGGCAGGTCCAGCGGGCGGGCCTGGATCCCGGCCTGGGCCGCCTGCCGGCCCAGGGTGGCGACCGCCTCCTGGGCCCCGCCCAGGATGTGGCAGCGCGGCCCGTAGCACCCGGCGACGGCCAGGCCGGCCGCGGCCGGCAGGGCCCGCACGGCCGCCTCGTCCGCGGTCACGCAGATGAGCGCCGTGCGCTGGCCGGCCATGGCGCTGAGTATCGCCGCCCGCTCCGCGATCAGCGTGGCCGCATCGGCCTGCGCCAGGCTGCCGGCCCAGGTGAGCGCGGTGATCTCGCCCACGCCCACGCCGACCCCGGCCGCCGCGCGCAGGCCGAGCGCGTCCAGCCAGCGCAGCGCGGCCAGCGACGCCTGGGCCAGCGCAGATGGCGACACCCGCTCCGGCGAGTCGTGGCCTCCGGCGGTGACCGCCGCTTCTCCCGGGAACAGCAGCACCACGCGGCCGGCCGCACGGTCAGCGGCGAACAGGCCCGGGCGGGCGGCCAGCCGGCCCGGCTCCAGGCCGGGCAGCAGCGCCGCCCCGTCCGCGCACAGCCGGGCCAGCTCCTCCTGGGTGGCGGCCACCAGCGCCACCCGAACCGGCCCGGGCTCGGCGGTCCGGCCCAGCTGGCTGGCGAGGTCGCTCAGTTCGCTGTCCGACAGCCCCGGAGCCACCCCGGCCACCGTGCGCAGCGCGGCGGCCACCGCCTCCCGGTCCGGACCGCTGAACGCGAAGACCTCGGCCCGGGGCACCCGCGGGACCGACCAGGTGGCGAGCAGGTGCCCGCCCGTCGCGGTGCTGTCCCTGGTCGGCGGGGTGCTGTCCCTGGTCGGCGGGGTGCTGTCCCGGGCCGTCGCGGTGCCGTCCCCGGCCGTGGCGGGCGTCCCGGGCCGCGGCGGTGGCAGCGCGGCACCCGGCCCGCTGCCCTGATTGCGTTCCCGGCGCAGCACCACGTGCACCGTGCTGCCGGCCGGGTCGGTGGCGGTCACCGCAGCGAGCCGGTGGCCGCCCGGCCACCGCTCGGCCGAGCCGGGCACCCGGAGCATCGCGTCCTGGTCCGCCAGCACCGGGTGCGGGTGACCGCAGCCGGTCGTCGGCGGGATCACGCCCGCGTTGACGGCCAGGGCCGCCTTGATCAGCCCGGCCGCCCCGGCGGCGGCCTTGGTGTGACCGATGTTCGCCTTCACCGAGCCCAGCGCCGCGGCGGCCGTGGCCCCGGACCGGATCGCGCTCAGCGCGGTCAGCTCGGCCAGGTCCGCGTCGGCGGTGCCGCGGCCGTCACCCTCGATGAGCTGGATGTCTGCCGGGTTGACCTGGGCGCGCTGGTAGGCGCGCTGCAGCGCCAGCAGCTGGGTGCCCGCGTCGGCGGCGGCGGGCCCGGAGCGGCCCGCCGACGCGATGCCCCAGCCTGCGATGTCCGCATAGCGCGGCATGCCGGCCGCGATCGCGTCGTCCGCCCGCATCAGGGCGACCATGCCGCAGCCCTCGCCGGGCAGGAACCCGGTCGGGCTGGCGTCGTAGATCCGCATGGCCCCGGCCGCCAGCACGCCGGCCAGGCCGAGGCCGGACAGCTCGAACGGGTCCAGGCTGATGTCCACGCCCCCGGCCAGCACGAAATCGAGTTCACCGGCGGCCAGCAGGGCGCAGGCGGTGGCCACGGCGAGCAGCGACGACGCGTGCGCGGTGTCCACCGCGTAGCCGCCCCCGCGGAACTGGAAATGCCGGCTGATCCGGTCCGCGATCGCGCCGGGCTGGGCGCCGGCCAGGGTGGCGGCCGAGGTACCGGGCAGCGGGGCGGCGAAGGCGGCGGCCGCGTGCCCGAGCACCGCGGCCCGGTCCCCGGCCGGGACATCCCGGGCGGCGAGCGCCTGGGAGAGCACGGCGGCGACAAACGGCCACTGGCTGCGCAACGCCACCGTGCGCGCGATCTCCCCGGTGAGGGTGTTCCCGATGATGACTGCGGCCCGGTCGGTGGCCAGTCCCTGGCCGCCCGGGAACCCGGCGTCAGCCAGCGCGCCGCCGGCCGTCTCCAGGGCGAGCCAGTGCGCCGGGTCAGCGGCCCGGTAGGAGGCCTCGGTGATGCCGTACGCGGCGCGATCGAATTCCCATCCCTCCAGCAGGGCGGCCCGCGGCCGTCCGGCGGTGAGCCCGTCCCGTCCGGGGTGGCGGCCGGGCCCGGCGCCGGCCCGGCCGGGCGGCATCCGGCGGAACGCGCGCCGCCCCGCCAGCGCGCTCTCGAACAGGGCCAGCGGGTCGTCCGCATCCGGGAACCGGCAGGCCAGGCCGACGATGGCGATGGGGGCGGCGCGATCGCCGGTCGCGAGGCGCTCAGGCGTCAACGCAATGGGTTCCGCGGTCGTATCCACCAGCCATTATCTCTGTCCAGGTCACGGGAACTCCTGCTCGCCCCGCAACGTCCATTGTTTCTCCGGAAGTGACTGATTTCGCTGCGTTTGCCTCCATCGGCAGTGCGGATCGCCGGGCTGGCGCCCCTCCCGTCGCTGGGAGTATGCCACCCGTCCTCACCTGCGCTGACCGTACTCGGCACTCGTTCGCTGGGGAACGCGGGCGTGGCCTGCCAGGCAGTGTAGGCCGCCCGGGCGGGTGCCGCCGCGAACGCAGGTGACCTTATTCAGATTCACTTGCGGAGGTCAACACGAATGCGGGACATGCGATTATGTGCGGCTGAGCCCATTTCACCGCGATATTAACCGCCTCGTGGCCGGCGTATGATTGCCCGGTATTGTGCGGGCCGCGGTGGCCGGGCCCGAGGACCACGGAGGTGCGCACCATGCCCGACGGGCTGATCACCGTGCCGAGCAGTTACCCCGTCCCCGAGACGATCGACCGGCTGGCCGGGGCGGCGGAGGCGGCCGGCCTGCAGGTATTCGCGCGGGTGGATCACGCGGCCGGGGCCGCTGAGGTCGGCATGGGGTTGCGCCCCACTCAGCTGCTGATCTTCGGCCAGGCGCGCGGCGGCACGCCGCTCATGATCGCGGCCCAGACCGCCGGGATCGACCTGCCGCTCAAGGCGCTCGCCTGGGCTGACGGCGACGGCCAGACCTGGCTGAGCTACAACGACCCGGCCTGGATCGCCGCCCGGCACGGGCTGGCGGCGGAGGTCGCCGGCCCCGTCCAGGCGATGCAGGGGGCACTGGCCAAGCTGGCCGCGGCCGCGGCAGGCGGCTGACCGGGCCGCTGCGGCGCGGTCACCGGGGCGGGCGGGACCGTCCCGGGACGCGTTATCCTGCGGCACCGCTGGCCCGGGTGCGCTACCCTGGGATCATGCGTTCTGCCCGGCTGCTCCTTACATAGCCGCGCCGACTGACCCGTCGTTGGCGCGGCTGCCCCTCGTGACCGGGGGGCTTTTTCATGCCGGAGCAGAGCCGATTCACGTCCCAAGGGAAGAACCATGACAGCCGCCGAAAGTGCCGAGCGGGCAGCGCACTATGACCCGCGCGACATCCAGGAGAAGTGGCAGGAGCGCTGGGAGGCGCTGGACCCGTTCCGGGCCAGCGACGACCCCGCTGACCGCCGCCCGCGCACCTACCTGCTGGACATGTTCCCGTACCCGTCCGGTGACCTGCACATGGGTCACGCCGAGGCGTACGCCATCGCGGACGCGCTGGCCCGGTACTACTTCCAGCGTGGCCATAACGTGCTGCACCCGATCGGCTGGGACGCATTCGGGCTGCCCGCGGAGAACGCGGCCATCCGGAACAACACCCACCCCGCCGACTGGACCTACGCCAACATCGAGACCCAGGCGGCCTCGTTCCGCCGGTACGCGGTGTCCTTCGACTGGTCCCGCCGGCTGCAGACCTGCGACCCGTCGTACTACCACTGGAACCAGTGGCTGTTCCTGCGCTTCTACGAGCGCGGCCTGGCTTACCGCAAGGACGGATACGTCAACTGGTGCCCGCACGACCAGACGGTGCTGGCCAACGAGCAGGTCATCGCGGGCCGGTGCGAGCGGTGCGGTACCGAGGTGGTCCGCCGGCTGCTGACCCAGTGGTACTTCAAGATCACTGAGTACGCGGAGCGGCTGCTGGCCGACATGGCCCAGCTGGAGGGCGCCTGGCCAGACCGGGTGCTGCTGATGCAGCGCAACTGGATCGGCCGCTCCGAGGGCGCCGAGATCCGGTTCGAGATCGAGGGCCGCGCCGAGCCGGTCACCGTGTTCACCACCCGCCCGGACACGCTGTACGGCGCCACCTTCTTCGTGGTGGCCGCGGACTCGGCCCTGGCCGCGGAGATCTGCGCGCCGGAGCACCGGCAGGCCCTGGAGGAGTACCTGGGCCAGGTGCGCAAGCTGACCGACATCGAGCGGCAGTCCGCCGACCGGGAGAAGACCGGCGTGTTCCTGGGCCGGTACGCCATCAACCCGGTGAACGGCGAGCGGCTGCCGGTCTGGGCGGCCGACTACGTGCTGCCCGACTACGGCACCGGCGCGATCATGGCGGTGCCCGCCCACGACCAGCGTGACCTGGACTTCGCCAGGAAGTTCGGGCTGCCCGTCCGGGTCGTGGTGGACACCGGGCAAGCCGACCCGGCGGAGACCGGGACCGCCACCCACGGCGACGGGAAGCTGGTCAACTCCGGGCCGCTGGACGGGCTGGACAAGGCCGCGTCCATCGCCCGGATCATCGAGCTGATGGAAGCGGACGGCGGGGGACGCGGCGCGGTCAACTACCGGCTGCGAGATTGGCTGCTGTCCCGCCAGCGGTTCTGGGGCACCCCGATCCCCATCCTGTACTGCTCCTCGTGCGGCGAGGTCCCGGTCCCGGACGACCAGCTGCCGGTGGTGCTGCCCGACCTGCGCGGCCAGGACCTGGCGCCCAAGGGCGTGTCGCCGCTGGCGGCCGCCACCGACTGGGTGAACACGGAGTGCCCCAAGTGCGGCGGCCCGGCGCGCCGGGACACCGACACCATGGACACGTTCGTGGACTCGTCCTGGTACTTCCTGCGGTACTGCTCGCCCGGCTATGGGCACGGGCCGTTCGACGTGTCCGCGGTGCGCCGCTGGGCGCCAGTGGACCTGTACGTCGGCGGCGTCGAGCACGCCATTCTGCACCTGCTGTACAGCCGGTTCTTCGTGAAGGTGCTGCAGGACATGGGGATGGTGGACTTTGGTGAGCCGTTCACCAGGCTGCTGAACCAGGGCCAGGTCATCAACCGGGGCCGGGCCATGTCGAAGTCGCTGGGCAACGGGGTGGACCTGGGCCAGCAGCTGGCCGCGCACGGGGTGGATGCCATCCGGCTGACGATGGTCTTCGCCAGCCCGCCCGAGGACGACATCGACTGGGCGGACATGAAGCCCGAGGCCCAGGTCAAGTTCCTGGGCCGGGTGTGGCGGATCGCCGCCGACGTCGCCGCGGCGGGGGCCGGTGCGGGTGCTGGGGCCGCCGGTGACCGGGCCCTGCGGAAGGTCACCCACCGGACCATCGACGAGGTGACCCGGCTGCTGGAGGCCTACCGGCTGAACGTCGCCGTGGCCCGGCTGATGGAGCTGACCAGCGCGACCCGGAAGGCGATCGACTCGGGCCCGGGCGCCGGGGACCCGGCCGTCCGGGAGGCCGCGGAGACGCTGGCCGTGCTGCTGTCCCTGTTCGCCCCGTACACAGCGGAGGAGTGCTGGGAGCTGCTGGGCCACCGGCCGTCAGTGGCGCTGGCCGGCTGGCCGGCCGCGGACCCGGCGCTGCTGACGGAGGACCTGGTCACCTGCGTGGTGCAGGTGGCCGGGAAGGTGCGGGACCGGCTGGAGGTGCCGCCCGGGATCGGCGAGGACGAGCTGCGTGAGCTGGCGCTGGCCACGCCGGGGGTGGCCCGGGCGCTGGCCGGGCGGGAGGCCCGGATGGTCATCGTCCGCCCGCCCAAGCTGGTGAACGTCGTCCCAGCCTGAGCAGCCACCCGGGCGGCTAGTTGGTGGGGCTGCGGGCCGATCGGCTGCCCGGCTCGGCCCGCCCAGGCCTCAGACCCGGCGCAGCACCGCCACCACGCGGCCGAGGATGGCCGACTCGTCGCCGGGAATCGGCGCATAGGCCGGGTTGTGCGGCATGAGCCAGACGTGCCCGCCGGACCGCTTGAACGTCTTCACGGTCGCCTCACCGTCGATCATCGCCGCGACGATGTCGCCGTTCTCGGCCACCGGCTGCTGCCGGACCACCACCCAGTCACCGTCCGCGATGGCGGCGTTGATCATGGAGTCCCCGACCACCTTGAGCAGGAACAGGGTTCCGTCACCGACGATCTGCTTGGGCAGCGGGAAGATGTCCTCGATGGCTTCCTCCGCGAGGATCGGCCCGCCAGCGGCGATCCGGCCCACCAGGGGAACCATGGTCGCTTCCTGGGACGGGATGTCGAGCGACGTGTCAAGCGGGGCTTCCTCGTCGGTCTCGGCCTCAGGCCGTACCGCGGGCTGTCCCGGGAGCCGGATCTCCACGGTGCGCGGCCGTCCCGCGTCCCGCCGTAGGTAACCCTTGCTCTGCAGGGTGGACAGCTGGTAGGACACGCTCGACGTGCTGGTCAGCCCGACCGCCTCGCCGATCTCCCGCATCGAGGGCGGATAGCCGCGGCGCTGCACGGAATCGCGGATGACCTGCAGCACCTTGCGCTGCCGCCAGGTCAGCACGTGATCCGGGTCAGGCCGCTCCGGGATCTCGGTGACCACGCTCGGCACGCTTCCCTTCGGCTTGCGGCCGGGACGGCCCTTGGGCCTGGCCCCGGGAGTGGCGGTCTGGCCGGCCGACGCGACCGCGGTGCCGTCCTCGCCGGTGTTGTTGTCCATCGATCGACCTCCGGATCTGGTGGCTGAGTCAGAGCAGACGGTAGCGCTTCCGCTCCAGTATCTCAAACATCTGTTCGATGGACGAAAAAAGTGTCGTACCCCCGGCGGCACGACGTTCCGGGTTCTGGCGGGGAGGAGCGCCAGCTGGGTGCTGCCCCGGCATGGTTGGAACTGGAAGCCAGGGGCGGCCGCGCATTTTCCGATTACAACTTGCACTTCTCAAGCATCGTCTGGGAATTGCATTCCAATCTCCAGGCCCGGCCCCCGGAACCAGCAGTACGCCAGCCGGCCCGCCGCGAGCGCATCGGCGCAGCGGCCGGACGCAGCTCCCGGCCGACCGGGGCGGTCATCGATTCCCAGTCAGTGAAAGGCCCGGAGATGGCCGCCCGCGTTGCTGCCGTCAGTTTTCCCCGACAGGTGGGACGGGTCATCCCGGGATGCCGCACAGCCATTGCTGGCCGGCCTGTTCCGCAGCCTGGATCGCAAGCTTGAGCTAGGTGCGCCGGGCCGATAACATGCGCTTCGACCACGGGCCTCGAAAGCCCGTGCCGACCTCGCCCGCGGGGCAATGATCAGCAGACCGGCCTGCGCCGGTGCGATCACTGCCCGGTGAAGCATCTCGGCCGGTTCGCCGCCCTCGCCGAAGGACGGCCCGAGCGACAGTGTGTTGACCGGACTGGGGTTGCTGACCGACAGGCTGGGACCTTCTCCTTCACCACGGAGGAGCGGAAGGCCCGCCAGGATGAGTAGGAGCGGCTGAGGTGATCCGCATCCGAGCGGTGCTGCCAGCTTTGCCTGCCGTCCTTACCGTGCTGGCTGCCAGCCTGGGCCTGGTTTCCGCTGCCGCAGCGCCATGGCCGGGCCCCGGCTATGTGCTGAAGTTTTACGACGGCTTCGCTGGCACCCACCTGAATACCCGGCTCTGGACGCCCGGCTGGTTCGGCAGGGGCATCACGGGGCCGGTCAATCGCTATGAGACCGCCGCGTACCGCTCCGCTAACGTCTGGGTATCGGGCGGGTACCTGCACCTGCGGCTGGCGCACTCACCGGTCATCTCGGCCGGGCGCAGGTACGCCTGGACCGGCGCGCTGGTCACCAGCAACGGACATTACTCATTCACCTATGGCGCGCTGGCCTGGCGTGCGTACATCCCCGGCACGCCAGGCGGCGCGCTGGCAGGCTGGCCCGCGCTGTGGGCGGGCGGCCAGGACTGGCCGGGCGATGGCGAGATGGATGTGCTGGAAGGGCTGGGCGGCAGCGCTAATTACCGGTTCCACTCCGCCGCTGGTGCCCTGGGCCGCTCCGTCCCCGGACGGTGGGCCGGCTGGCATACGTTCGGCGTGATCTGGGTCCCCGGCCGGGTCACGTTCTTCTACGACGGCCGCAATGCAGGCACGATCACCAAGGGCGTCACGGGCTCGCCCATGTACCTGGTCATGCTTTACACCATTGAGCGCGCCTCCCCGGCACGGGGGGGCACGGTGCTCATCGACTGGGTGAAGGCCTGGGAGCGCCGTTAAGGGTAGGGATGTGCCCGGCGAGCAGATCGCCTCGGGAGGTGAGAAGCCGCCTTCCGTTGAACGCGACCGGCGGGCCAGGAGCACGGGTGTGGCGCTAGACCCACTGCCCATGCCTGAGCCCCCTGCGCGATGAAGGGCGGATCGTCGCCGTCCGTGGCCCGGCTGCTACGTGCTTGGCGTCGGCAGCTCAGAGGGCTAGCCAGACCGCCGTTGCGGAGGATTGTCAGACCCCTCCGGTACACCGGTACCGTACAGTCATTCGATCGAACGCGCCATCGATAGAACTGCTGTACTATAGAACGTGCATTCGAGTACGGAGGGCTGGCATGAGCGTGACGAGCGCAGGCAAGCGGCCGGGGGCAGCGATCCACCCGCTCCGTGCCGGGCAGTCCGGCCGCAGCGCCCGGCGCGGGGCCGGGGGCGGCGGCGGGCGGCCCCGCCTCACCCTGGTACCGCCTGTTCCGGCTTCCGGATCGCCGGACTCGCGGGCCAGGGGCGGAGCAGGGGTGCTACCGCCCGGGGCTGTGCCACGGCCCCGGGTGCCCCGGGATGGCCTGCCGTCCATGCCTGGGCGGGAAGAAGGGGCGCGGGAGGCGCGGAGCTCCGCAGAACCGGGGCGGGGCATGGCGCGGCCGGTTGTGCCCGGGCCGCGGATGCCACGGGACGCGGGATCGCGGGAGGTGCTGCCGCGGCCTGCCCGGTACGCGAGGCCGCCGGGCGCGGTGCCGGGGCGGCACGTCCCGGGCACACGGCGCGGCCGTGACCGCCAGCCGGCCCGGCTGACCCGCCGGGGCCGCTGTGTTCTGTGGGTGGCCTTCGGGCTGATCATGGCTGCGCTCCTCACTCCGGTGCTGATGATGGCGGCGACGGGTGCGCAGGCGGCGAATCACGGCGGGCCCGCCAGTGCCGTCCGGGCGGGCATGCGCCCGGTGAAGGTCCGGCCGGGCGATTCGCTGTGGTCGATCGCGCTGCGGGCCGAGCCGGAGGCTGATCCCCGCGTGGTGTCCCAGGAGATCATCCAGTTCAACGCGCTGAGCGGCAGTGTCCTGGTGCCGGGTGAGACTCTGTGGGTGCCCCGGGGCTGACTTCGCCCGGCTTCTGTGCAGCGGCCGGCGGCCGAGCGCCCGGTGCGGCGTGCTGGGCTTCGTGGTGACCGGCCGTGACACGCCGTGTGCTCACGCGTCCGAAGCATCCCGGGAGCCGCAGATGGCTCGCGGAATCCTCCCAGGAACTCACGACAGCGGCGCGTTGCCGCTTGCGCAGACCGGTGGGTCTGTTCTAGCGTGACCACAACATATAGTAGTTACATCGCTGTAGTTAACGTACAAGTTGTGGTGGCTGGAGCTCGCTCCAGCCTGGCTGGCTGGCGGAGGTGATGGCATGTTCTGCCCGTACTGCAAGAACGAGGAAAGCCGGGTCATCGACAGCCGCACCGCGGATGACGGGGCCGCGATCCGCCGCCGCCGGTCCTGCCCGGCGTGCGGGCGCCGCTTCACCACCCAGGAGACGGTGATCCTGATGGTGGCCAAGCGCAGCGGCGCGACCGAGCCGTTCACCCGGGAGAAGATCGTGCGCGGTGTCCGCCGCGCCTGCCAGGGGCGGCCGGTGACCGAAGACCAGCTGGCCATCCTGGCCCAGCAGGTCGAGGACACGATCCGGGCCCGCGGGTCCGGTGAGGTGGCATCCCACGACGTGGGGCTGGCCATCCTCGGGCCGCTCCGCGACCTCGACGAGGTGGCTTACCTCCGGTTCGCCTCGGTCTACCGGGGCTTTGCCTCACTGACGGATTTCGAGGACGAGATCGTCGCGCTGCGCGCCGCGCGGCAGGCTGCGCCCGTGCTGATCCGCTGACCAGCCGGGCCCCCGGCCCGGACCAGCAGTACTGACATCGACGGCAGGGCCGCGGCCGGCCCGCGTGGGATCCGCTGGATCCCAGAAGGGGGAATGACATGACGGAGACGGTGAGCGGGACTGCGCCGCGGGGCGGCAAGGGCTCGCGCAAGGGGCTCACGATGGGACGGATCCACACCCGGGAGGGTGTGCACCCGTACGACGAGGTCACCTGGGAGCGCCGCGACGTCGTCATGACCAACTGGCGGGACGGGACCGTCAACTTCGAGCAGCGCGGAGTCGAGTTCCCCGACTTCTGGTCGGTGAACGCGGCCAACATCGTCACCACCAAGTACTTCCGCGGTGCGGTCGGCACCCCGGAGCGCGAGTGGAGCCTCAAGCAGCTGGTGAACCGGGTGGTCGGCACGTACGTGGCGGCCGGCCGCGAGCACGGCTACTTCAGCACCGCCAAGGACGCCGAGATCTTCGAGCACGAGCTGTACTACGCGCTCATCCACCAGATCTTCAGCTTCAACTCCCCGGTCTGGTTCAACGTCGGCACCAGCTCCCCGCAGCAGGTGTCAGCGTGTTTCATCCTCGCCGTCGATGACACGATGGACTCGATCCTGGACTGGTACAAGGAAGAAGGCCTGATCTTCAAGGGCGGCTCCGGTGCCGGGGTGAACCTGTCCCGGATCCGGTCCAGCAAGGAACTGCTGTCCTCGGGCGGCACGGCCAGCGGCCCGGTCTCCTTCATGCGCGGCGCGGACGCGTCGGCCGGCACCATCAAGTCCGGCGGCGCCACCCGCCGGGCCGCCAAGATGGTCGTGCTCGACGTGGACCACCCCGATGTCGAGGAGTTCGTCGAGACCAAGGCCCGCGAGGAAGAGAAGGTCCGGGTCCTGCGGGACGCCGGCTTCGACATGGACCTCGGCGGCAAGGACATCGCCAGCGTCCAGTACCAGAACGCGAACAACTCGGTCCGGGTCTCCGACGAGTTCATGCGTGCGGTGGAGCAGGGCACCCCGTTCGACCTGCTGGCCCGGATGACCGGCGAGGTCGTGGAGACCGTCGACGCGCGGACGCTGTTCCGCAAGATGGCCCAGGCCGCCTGGGCGTGCGCGGACCCGGGCATCCAGTACGACGGCACGATCAATGACTGGCACACCAACCCCGAGTCGGGCCGGATCACCGCCAGCAACCCGTGCAGCGAGTACCTCAGCCTGGACAACTCCTCCTGCAACCTGGCCAGCATTAACCTGCTGAAGTTCTTGCGCGACGATGACACGTTCGCGGTGGACCGGTTCCGCCAGATCACCGAGCTGGTCATCACCGCGATGGACATCTCGATCTCGTTCGCGGATTTCCCCACCGAGAAGATCGGGGAGACCACCCGGGCTTTCCGGCAGCTCGGCATCGGCTACGCCAACCTGGGCGCGCTGCTCATGGCGACCGGGCACGCCTATGACTCCGACGGTGGCCGGGCGATCGCCGCCGCTATCACCTCGCTGATGACCGGTACCGCTTACCGCCGCTCCGCGGAGCTCGCCGCCGTGGTCGGGCCCTACGAGGGCTACCAGCGCAACGCCACCGCGCACAAGCGGGTGATGCACAAGCACGCCGATGCCAGCCGCCAGGTCAAGACCATCGGGGGAATGGACGCCGAAATCCTCGCCGAAGCAAATAAGGTTTGGGGTAAATGCCTCGCCCTCGGTGAGAAGAATGGTTACCGGAATGCACAGGCGAGCCTACTGGCGCCGACTGGGACAATAGGCTTGATGATGGATTGCGACACTACCGGGGTCGAGCCGGATCTGGCTCTGGTCAAATTCAAGAAGCTGGTCGGCGGCGGCTCGATGCAGATCGTCAACCGGACCGTGCCCCGGGCGCTGAAGAACCTGGGCTACCAGCCCGAGCAGGTCGAGGCCATCGTCGAGTTCATCGCCGAGCACGGGCACGTCGTCGACGCGCCGGGCCTGCGGCAGGAGCACTACGAAGTATTCGACTGCGCCATGGGCGAGCGGTCGATCGGCCCCATGGGACACGTGCGGATGATGGCCGCCGTGCAGCCCGCACTCAGCGGGGCCATTAGCAAGACCGTTAATCTTCCGGAGTCGGCGACGGTCGAGGACATCGAGTCCATTTACCTGCAGGGCTGGAAGCTCGGCCTCAAGGCGCTCGCGGTATACCGGGACAACTGCAAGGTCGGCCAGCCGCTGTCCGACGCGCGGAAGAAGCCGGAAGCGGCCGCCGCCGAGGCAGACCACTCGCCGCACGAGATCCGCCCGGTGCGGCGCCGCCTGCCGAAGAACCGCACCGCGACGGTGACCAGCTTCTCCGTCGCCGGAGCAGAGGGGTACATGACGGCGTCGAAGTACCCCGACGACGGCGTGGGCGAGCTGTTCCTCAAGCTCGGTAAGCAGGGATCCACCCTGGCCGGCGTCATGGACGCCTTCTCCATGGCCATCTCCATCAGCCTGCAGTACGGGGTGCCGCTGGAGAAGTGGGTGGAGAAGTTCACCAACATGCGGTTCGAGCCGGCCGGCATCACCGACGACCCGGACATCCGGATCGCCAGCTCGGTGCTGGACTACGTGTTCCGCCGCCTGGCGCTGGATCACCTGTCCTACGAGACCCGGGCCGACTTGGGCATCCTGTCCGCTTCCGAACGGGCTGCCCAGCTGGCCGGGGAGGACCCGACCGCGCTTGCGGAGGAGCAGGACCCGGGCGAGATGGCCCAGTCCGCGCCGGTGCAGCGGCCCGCGGAGCGGCACGAGGACCAGCCGGAGCCGGGCCGCCCCGGGCTCCCCGGCTTCCAGCCGCACAGCTCGGTCGAGATCATCGAGGCGCAGCAGGGCCGGACCGCCGACGCCCCGCTCTGCCTGACCTGCGGCACCAAGATGCGGCCGGCCGGCAGCTGCTACGTCTGCGAAGGTTGCGGGGCCACCAGCGGCTGCAGCTGAAACTGAGCGGTATTGCATCAGATGCAACAAAAGATGTGGCTGGCCCGGCGATCCGCCGGGCCAGCTGGTGTGAGCCGTGCTGGCGGCTGCAGGGCCGACAGCACGATGGGCGCCCATCCTTGCAGGGGTGGACGCCCGTCGCGGCTCCGGAACCGCCTCCTGGCCAAGACACTGCGCGAACGTTACGCAGACCCGCTGGGGGAGCCGTGACGAAGAAGATGGGTATCCGGTGGCACCTGCGACTCCGGATGGCCGAGAAGGGCCTGTTCCAGACCTCGGATCTGGTTCCGCTGCTGGCCGAGCGCGGCTTCCACCTGTCCCGTGAGCAGGTCTATCGGCTCGTGACCCAGGTTCCGCAGCGCCTGTCAACCGACACGCTGGCGGCATTGTGCGACATCCTGGACTGCCAGCCCAACGATCTGATCGAGGACGAGGTCGAGGTCGTCAGCCGGCAGGTCCGCAAGGCGGCTAGCGAATTTGGCCGGGCTGTGCCGCCACCGGTGCGGCGCAGCACGATCCGCCGCCCGGACCTGTCGTGACGACAGCCCATCCGGAAGGCGGGTCACGGGCTCGCGTCACCTCCTGCCTGGTCACCGCGGTGCCAGGACTGGACACCGCGGCCGCCTAGCGCGTCCTCGCCACGGCCAGGACGGACCACGGGCGGGCGCTGCGCGAGGTTGATGCGCTCCTGAAGGAGCATGCCGGCGCCCTGGTCACCACCCCCGCCGCATATCCGCTGGCGCTGGTCCGGCTGGCGCACGCGCTGATCGAGGCCGGGTATCAGACTGTCGCGGCCCCGGCTTGCGCCGGGTGCGGCAAGATCACGGCCGGCCTGCGGCGCAAGACGACCTCCGGCCGGGTCTGCGAAACCTGCGCAGCCCGTGGCAGCACCGGGACATGCGCCCGTTGTGGCCGGGCCAGGCGGATCAACGCCCGGCGCCCCGAGGGCGGGATCTGCTCGGCCTGCTATGACAAGGACGAGCAGGTCGTGACGGAATGCAGCGGATGCGGCCGACGGCGCCGGACGGCCGCCCGGATGCCCGACGGCAGCGCTCGCTGCCAGTTCTGCGCTAAGCGCCCGGCGCGCGCGTGCTCGGCCTGCGGCGAGCAGCGCACCGTTGCCGGGACCACCGATGACAGCCCAGTCTGCGCCTCGTGCTACCAGGCTCCGCAGCGGCCGGGCGGACGCTGTGGACGGACCCGCAAGATCGCGACACGCGCGACGGCGTCCACTCCCGACCTGTGCTACAGCTGCTACAAGGGCGCGGTGGCGGTCTGCTCGGTCTGCGAGGAAACCAGGCCCTGCCAGCGGATTTCCTCGGGCCGCCCGATCTGCCGCACCTGCCGGGCACGTCCTCCCCGGCCGTGTTTCCGGTGCGGGCGCGCCCGCCCGGTCCAGGCGGAATGGTCCGCCGGACCGGTTTGCGCCGGCTGCTACGAGCATGTCCGTCGCCGCCCCGCCGAGTGCGCGGGCTGCGGGGTGGTTCGGCCGCTGATCGGCAGCGACGAGCAGAGAAGGCCGGTCTGCGGCCCGTGCGCTGGAGCTCCGGGGCTGGACTACACCTGCCGCGAGTGCGGCCGGGGAGCAGAGATCCACAGCAGCCGGCGCTGCTTCGGCTGTGTCCTGGCCGAACGCGCCCGGATCCTGCTCGCCGGTCCTGACGCGGAAGTCTCCGCGCAACTCCATCCCCTGCTCGAGGCGCTCGGCACGGTTACAAGCCCCGCCACAGTGGTGAGCTGGCTCGGCACGAGCCGGTCAGCCCGGCTGCTCGGCCGCCTGGCCAGGACCGGCGACCCCATCACCCATGATCTGCTCGATGACCTGCCGCAGACCCAAGCGTTGCACTATGTCAGGGAAGTGCTGGTTAATTCCGGCGTCCTGCCCGCACGCAACGAGCATCTGGAGCGCCTGGCGCCCTGGCTGGAGCACCTGCTGCACGACAAGCCAGCCCACCATGTCCGGCTCGTCAGGCCCTTCACGCACTGGTTCGTGCTCCGCCGCGCACGCCGGGCCGCCGCCCGCCGGACCTTCACCCGAGGATCGGCCGACTTCGCGCGCGCCCGCGTTCTGGCCGCTCTCGACCTGCTGTCCTGGCTAGACCAGCGCGGCCAGGTCCTGGGCGACCTCACCCAGGCGGACCTGGATCAGTGGCTCATTGACGGCGCCACCACCCGGCGGGCCGTGCGTTACTTCCTCCAATGGGCATGCCTCCGCGGCCTGGCCGGCGATCTGGCGGTGCCGCTTCCCCCGCGCCAGGAACCGGCGCGGCTGCTCGCTGAGGGCGACCATATCCAGCAGCTTGACCGGTGCCTCACCGACGAGGCCATGCCCTTGGACCTGCGGGTCGGGGGAGCGCCCGTCCTGCTGTTCGGGATGCTGGTCAGCCGGATCACGCAGCTGACCAAGGACGACGTGATCGAGGACGGCCAGGCCACGTATCTCGCCATCGACGGGCATCGCCTCATGCTGCCGCCACGGCTAGCGCACCTCGTCTGCCAGTTGCGTGACCAGGACGAGCCACGATGGACTCTCGGCCGCCTGGGAACCGCCGCGCCGTGGCTCTTCCCCGGCCAGAGCCCGGCCCGACCGGCCGTGGACATCCTCCTCGGCGTCCGTCTGCACCGCTACGGCATCGGCGCCCATGCCGACCGGAACACCGCCCGCCTGGTCCTGGCCGCCGAACTGCCCGCTTCGGTGCTGGCCGACCTTACCGGCATCAGCGTTAGCACCGCCGAGCGCTGGTCCCAGTGGGCCAGCGAGACTGGGCCGCCTATGTCGGCCAGCGCGCCGCCGACGACCGCGAAGACATCGACAGCCGGAAACCTGCTAAACAAACCCCCTAAACATGCTAATCGGCACTAGAATTAGGTTGTTTAGCGGGTTACTTGGGAGGTTCCTTGTGCAGCTTCGCTGACCTTGATGCTCTCATCGGCCTGGTGCCGGCCCAGGCCGTCACCAGGCTCGGCGCGATCGACTTCGGCCGGGGCTCGGAGGCGCTCTACCGTGACCAGATGCCCGGGCTGCTCACCGAGCTCGCCGACCGGGCCCGCGTCCAGAGCATCACCGCCTCGTCCGCGATCGAGGGCGTCATCGTCGCAGACACCGGCCGCGCCCAGCGGATCATCAACCGGCAGGCGACGACGCTGCGCAACCGCAGCGAACAGGAACTGGCAGGCTACCGCGACGCTCAGGACTACCTGTTCCAGCAGGACTGGCGCCCGCTGAACGCCGGCCTGATCCTGCACCTGCACCGGCTGCTGTTCGCGCACACGGCGGTGCCCGGCGGGGCGTTCAAGACAGAGGACAACCTGGTCGTGGACCGCTCGCCGGACGGCTCGACGACCGTCCGCTTCAAGCCGGTGCCCGCCGCGAGCACCCCGTTCGCCATCGATGACCTGATCGAGCGTTACACGCGCGCGGTCGCGGCGGGCGAGCACCATCCGGTGCTCCTGTCCGGGCTGTTCATCCTCGACCTTCTCGTCATCCACCCCTTCGAGGACGGCAACGGGCGAGTGGTCCGCCTACTCACCAACGCCATGCTCAGCGAGCACGGCTACACAGTCGGCCGCTACGTGAGCCTTGAGCAGGCGGTCGCCGAATCCGCTGACGCCTACTACCAGGCGCTCTTGGACTCCACCCACGGCTGGCACTTGGGCACCGCCGACCCATGGCCCTGGCTCGGCTACTTCACCAGGGTGATCGCCGGCGCCTACGCCGTCTTCGCCGGCCGCGCGGCGGCGGCCCAGACTCCCGGGACCAAGCAGCAGCGCGTCCGCGAGCACATCCTGCGCCACGCGCCCGTCACGTTCCGCCTCGCCGACATCAGGACGGCAGTGCCCGGTGTCAGCGACCAGACCATCCGGCTCGTCCTGGAACAGCTGAGGAACGAAGGCAAGGTCCGGGCCGACGGAACAGGCCGCTCCGCGACGTGGACACGGACGAATACCGCACGCTCCGAATAACTGCCCTGCGCCAGCTGAATGGGGTAGCTACCGGCTACCGGAGCAAGCGGGCAGCGGAGGGTGCACTCTGTTGCCCGCTTGCGTCCTTCCCCGGGGACCCGGGGAAGGTGCACATTACGGATAAGTGATCTAGTAGACAATCTGCTGCCGTCACCGGCCGGGACAGGCCAGGCTAGACGCTGGTGAGAAGGGGCGGACGCTCCGCGGAGGAGTGAGATGGCAGTGACGCTGATGACGAGCCAGAGCGCGGCCCGGCCGCCGGCGACCCGGCTGGCGGCCAGCCGGCGGCCGGCCAGCCGGCCGCCGGCCCGCCGGCCGGGCGCGCACCGGGCGACCCGGCCGCGGGCCAGCCGCCCGGCGGCCGGCCACGCCATGGTCCCGCCGCCCCGAGATGCGGTGCCCGACGAGGTGATCTGGGTCTACGCCATCACCGACGGCCTCCGTCGCGGCCAGCTGGACGGCATGACCGGGGTGGGCCGCGAGCCGGTGCGCGCGGTGACCGCGGCCGGCCTCACCGCCGTGGTCGGATCGGTCGATGCCCGGTCGTTCGGCGAGCAGGCGCTGGCCAGCCTGCTCGGCGGGCTGGACAACATCGAGCGGGTCGGGCGGGCTCATCACCGGGTCATCGAGCGGGCCGCGGCGGACGGTCCGGTGCTGCCGCTCCGGCTCGCCACGCTGCACCCGGACGACACCACGGTGCGGGCCCTGCTGGGCAGCCGGCGAGGCGAATTCACCGAGCTGCTGGAGAAGTTCCGGCACCGGGTGGAGTGGGGCGTGCAGATCTACGCCCGGCCCGGGGATCAGGACGCGGTGGCCGAGGCCGAGGGCGCCGCCGACCTCATCGACGTGGCCCTGAGCGACGTGGCCGTGTCCGCGCGGCGGCAGCCCGCCGAGGATCCCCAGTTCGCCGACCGTGGCGAGTGGATGGCGCTGAACGCCGCCTACCTCCTGGATGCCGACCGGACCGCCGGGCTCACCGCCGTGCTGCACGGTCTGACCGCCCGGCAGGCCGGGATGCGTGCCGAATTGAACGGCCCGTGGCCGCCCTACTCGTTCGTGGACGGTCTCGAAGCCTGAGCCGCACCAGAAGTGCGGCATATATTCCGCACAGCCACGCGGCGGCCATCCGGCAGATTCTCTGGGTCGCCGGCCGAGACGCCCGCGGCCCGTGTCGATTACCCTGTCAGCGACGGCGCGTGGGGGCAGTACCGGTCGGGGCCACGCCCCCGCCGGGGCCGGCGCGGCAGAATCTGGCCTGGCCATTCTCTGCCGGTATCTGGTTGTGTGTCGCTGTATGCGCGTGGTAATTGCGCTATACAGGGAACGGCACGAGGGAGCAAGATGCGGCCAGAGGACAGGTCCGTACCCGGCGGGCGAATGGCGCGGGAAGGGCTTGAGCGCGCGCGCCAGTCCATCCGCACAGCCCCGTTGCCAGTGAAGATCCTGCTGGTCATCGTACTGATCGCCTTGATCATCGGCTCCTTCAGCCTCGGCGCGCGGGTCTGGGACCTGGTCATCCTGATTGCGCTCGGTTACGGGCCGGTCGCAGTGTGGCGGGGCAGTCCCCGGGTGATCGCCTCCGTCTTCGTCGCCGTCTGGGGACTGGCGGCGGTCCTCGTCGTCGCCGCCGTGACCAACCGGGTCGGCTCCGCGATCGTCCCGCTGGCGCTGCTGCCGTGCGCGGCCGTCCCGGCCGCGCATGCCCCGGCGATCTCCCGCCGTTACGTGCCCTGCCGGACGGTGGCGTGGGCGATGCTCTGGGCGCTCCCGCCCGGCCTGCTGGCCTGGTGGCTGGCATCCACGCGGCCGGTAATCGGCGATGCGATCGCCTGGGGGCTGGCGCTCTGCGTGTTCCTCTGGCGGCTCGGCAAGTCGCAGCAGGAGGCGCGGGCCCTGAACCGCCAGCAGAGCCGCAGCGGCGCCCTCGCGGCGCCGCACCGCCCCGGGGGCGCGGCCGTGGCGCCCCGGCCTGGCGCCCGCACCACCGGGTACCCGGCTTCCGCGCGGGGCAGCAGGCCAGCCGACCCATCCCGGGTGATGCAGACCGCGGAGGGCACGATGCGGGCGGCGGACGCCGCGGCGCGCGAGCGGGGGGGCGCCGACCCGCAGCCGCCCGAGATCACCGTGGCCCAGGCCATGGCCGAGCTGGACAACATGATCGGCCTGGAATCGGTCAAGGAACAGGTCCGGCAGATCACCGCCTCGGTGGAGGCCGCCCGGCGCCGGGCCATGGCCGGCTATGACACCGGCAAGCCGATGCAGCACTTCGTCTTCCTCGGGCCGCCGGGTACCGGGAAGACGTCGGTCGCCCGGGTCATCGCGAAGATCTTCTACGCCTTCGGGCTGCTGGACACGCCTGCGGTGGTGGAGGCGCAGCGGGCCGACCTGGTCGGTGAGTACCTCGGGGCCACCGCCATCAAGACGAATGATCTGGTGGACAGCGCGCTGGGCGGGGTCTTGTTCATCGACGAGGCCTACAGCCTGGTGAACGAGAGCGAGGGCCAGGGCGACCGGTTCGGCCACGAGGCGGTCCAGGCGCTGCTCAAGCGGGCCGAGGACAACCGGTCGGATCTCATCATCATCCTGGCCGGCTACGAGAAGCAGATGGAGGGCTTCCTGGCCAGCAACCCCGGGCTGAACTCCCGGTTCGGCCTCCGGGTCAAGTTCCCCAGCTACAGCCCGGCCGAGCTGATGGCGCTGGCCGAGCTCTACCTGGAGCAGCGCGGGGAGACGCTCGACGCGGACGCGCAGCCGGCCCTGTGGCGGATGATGGAGGACATCGGGCGCCGCCGCCTCGCCGACGAGCTCGGCAACGGGCGCTTCGTGCGCAACCTGCTGGAAAAGGCGGGCCGGGCGCGGGACGTCCGGGTGATGGCGGACGGGGCGGAGCCGACGGCCGCCGAGCTGACCACGCTGGAGGCGGCCGACCTGGAGCAGTCCGGGGCCGAGCTGACCGCCCGGTTCCGCGGCTACACCGAGGCGCCCACCCTGGAGAGCGCGCTCGCGGAACTCGACGAGCTGGTCGGCCTGGAGCCGGTCAAGCGCCAGGTGCACGAGATCGCCGCCCAGCTGCGGGTGGCCCGGCTGCGGGAGCGGCAGGGCCTGTCCAGCCAGCCCCCGGTCCGGCATTTCGTGTTCACCGGGCCCCCGGGAACCGGCAAGACCACGGTCGCCCGCATCCTGGGCCGGATCTTCACCGCGCTGGGGCTGCTGGTCCGGCCCGAGGTGATCGAGGCGCACCGCGCCGACCTGGTCGGCGAGCACCTCGGCTCGACGGCGATCAAGACGGGCAAGCTGATCGACTCCGCGCTCGGCGGGGTGCTGTTCATCGACGAGGCCTACTCGCTCTACAACACCGGCTACTCGGGCGGGGACGCCTACGGCTCGGAAGCGGTGGCCACGCTGCTCAAGCGGGCTGAGGACGACCGGGACCGGCTGGTGATCGTGCTGGCCGGCTACCCGGCCGACATGGACCGCTTCCTGCACAGCAACCCCGGTCTCGGGTCACGGTTCAGCGTGCGGATCGGCTTCCCCAGCTACACGCCCGGCGAGCTGTGCAAGATCGCCGGCGTCATCGCGGAGCAGCACGGAGACACGTTCGAGCCGGACGCCCGGCCGGTGCTGGAGGAGATCTTCACGCTGGCGGCCCAGCACCGCCAGATCGACGAGCTGGGCAACGGCCGGTTCGCCCGGAGCCTGTTCGAGCGGGCCTGCGCAGCCCGCGACCTGCGGGTGGCCCACCTGGACGACCAGGCCAGCGCCGCGGATCTCACCACTGTCTCCGCCGCCGACCTGCGCGTCGCCTTCCGCGAGCTGGGTACGGCCTTCGCCGCCGAGGGCTGAGGCGGCCTGCCTCAGCCCGGGGAGACCGGCGGCAGGGCCCGGAGCGCCGCGATCAGGCCGGCGGCGTCCGAGCCCGCGTCACGGAGCACGTACATGAGGGTGTGCAGCACGGCGTGCCGGTCCTCACCACGGTCCAGCATCCGCTGGGCGGCCTCCCACAGCTCCGGCGGGTCAGCGCGCCACAGCCGGTCGGCCAGGGCCAGGTGCCGGTCGATGTGCAGCGGGCCGCTGGGCCGCCCGTTCCCGTCGTTGTGATCGGCGGCCAGCAGGGTGCGCCGGTCCGCGGGCGCAGCCGGGTCCAGGCCGGCCAGGTCGATGCCGCCGAACATGCCGCGCAGCACCGGGAAGGCGAACGCCCGCCGGGGGAGGGCCTCCAGGTCGTTATCCGGCAGCAGCCGGGCCACCAGCGCGGCATCCAGCCCGAACGAGGTGGGGTCCCGGTACACCTGGGCGAAAGTGCCCATCGAGTCGAACACCGCGTCCAGCGTCTGGGCGATCATCTCGGCGGGCAGCCCCTGCCGCCGTCCCGCCCAGCGCACCCAGGCGGCCAGCACGTGCGGCATCGCATGCTGCTCGGCGGACAGCAGCAGGACCTTGCGGGGCAGCCAGTCGAGCAGGAAGGTAGCCACCTTGGCCGGGCTCATCCGCAGCGGGCGCCCGAAGTCACGGTCGCAGCCGTAGTCGATGATGTGGTCCGCGCAGCGGCTGGCCGCCCTGGTGTCCGACAGGTCCTCGGCCTCGTCCGAGGCGAGGAACTCGGCCACCAGCATGGCCCGGCGGTCCCGGGTCCAGGCGTGCCGCCGGGCCGTCGCGCCACCCCAGCCGGAGCCGTGCCCGGTCTCCCAGGGTCCCGGCCCGGGCCGGGGGACGGCACCCTGGCCGGCCGCCGAACGGGGCCGGGACGGCGGCAGGGTCCGGATCCTGGCCCGGATGAACGCGTGGTAGGACGCGAACGAGTCGCTGGGCGCCGGGCCCTTCCGGGCCTCGGTCACGGCCAGGGCCGTCTCCAGCAGGCGCCGCGCCTGCGGGGGGTCCACCTGGCTGAACGTGGACCGGGCCGGCTGGCCGTCTGCGCCGGACGCCGCCGCGGCGCAGCGCCCCAGCAACCGGTCCACCTGCGAGGTGACCCAGCCGTCCCGGAGCATGCCCTCGGCGTTGTAGTCCACCACCATGACCAGGGCGTGCGGCTCCTCGCCGGCGTAGCTGAACACGCACACGACCTCGTCGCGGTCCCCGTACGCGTCCGAGTTCACGTAGCAGTCACCGGCCGTCACGGCGCCGACGTGCTCGGCCCACGGCGGCCGGACCACGCCCCGTTCCATCAGGGCCAGCGCCGCCGTCTCCGCCTGCATCGCCTGCCGCGGCGTCCCCAGGCAGGCGATGCCGGACAGCAGCGCGAGTGCGGCCGGGCTGCGCTGCTGTCCGGCGTAGCTGACCAGGCCCTCGCCGACGAGTTCCTCGACGTCACCGCCGCTGCGCGACTGCTCGCCCCACCAGGTGCCGAGCAGTTCGCTCACCATGAGCTCCGCGTCCAGCGGGCTGCGGACCGCCAGCAGCTCCCGGGCAGCCCGGAGCATCTCGGCGAACAGCGCATTGGGCGGGGCGGCGCTGGGAATCACCGAACGCGGCCCCTTCCCGTGGCCTGGGTGGCCCGGCCCGCCTGGGGGCTCTCGGCGACGGCTTTGCGGGCTCACACGGACAGCTTTCCAGATTCTCGCGGTGCCGTGCCACGTCCGCGCCGGATGGTGGCCATGTTTCCGCGTGTGGCAGATATTACGGGCATCAGGCACCCGCAGCCGCGGACATTCCGTGCATCCGGTGCGCCGCGGCCGGTCACGATTTGGTCCCGCGCCCGGCCACCCCATTCTTTGCCGAGGCGAGTCTGCATCAGCCCGGCGGCCGGCCCTGATATCGCCTAGGATGTGGAAAACCCGCCTGCGCGGGCACTGTGAGTGTTCGCGGTGCCCGGGACGCGGCTCCGCGGATTAGCGTGCCGCTGCGGTTGTGCGGTCAGTGACCGCACTGTTGCCGTAGCCTGCTTGTGTCCGCAGTGAGCAGGAAGGAGCCGTTGCATGGCTCAAGCAACGGGACTGGAGTGCGGGCGATGAGTACTGACACCTCCGTGCCCCAGCCCCGGCTGTCCGGGCTGGACGTTTCCGACTCGGCACTGCTGGCCACGCTGCTGCGCGAGGCGCCGATCGGCTTCGCGTTCTTCGGCCACGACTTCCGCTTCCGGCGGATCAACCGGGCGCTGGCCCGGCTGGACGGTCTGGATCTGGATGCTCACGTCGGGCTGCTGCCGTCGCAGGTCTGGCCCGCCCCGCTGGCGGCCCGGGCCGAGTCGGCCGTCCGGCACGTGCTGGCCGACGGCCAGCCGCTGTTCGAATCCAACCTGCCGGTCAGCCTGGCGGCCAGTGCGCCGGGCGATGCGGGCGCAGGGCCGCCCGCGGCCGCCGGGGACGGTCCCGGCGCCGGGGCGGCCGCCCCGGACGACCGGCACTGGGCCTTCTCCTGGTTCCCCTCGCACGACCCGGACGGCAACATCGCCGGGGTCGCGCTGATCGCCGTGGACGTCACCGACCGGCGCAGCTCGGCCGAAGCGGTCCGCCGCAGCGAGGAGCGGTACCGGTCGCTGGTGCAGGCCGGCGCCCAGGTGGTCTGGGTGACCACGCCCGCCGGCCATATCGCCGAGGATTCACCCGAGTGGCGCTGGATAACCGGGCAGAGCCTCGAGGAGTATCTCGGCAATGGCTGGCTGGACGCGATTCACCCGGAAGACCGCGAGCGGGTGGACCGGGAATGGCGGGAATGCGTCAGCGCCGGGAAGGTCTTCGACAGCCGCTACCGGGTCCGCACCAAGACCGGCTCGTACCGGCATTACGACGTCCGGGCCGTGCCGATCGAGCGGGACGGCAAGATCATTGAATGGGTCGGCGCCAGCACGGATGTGACCGGGCAGCGTGAGGCGGAGGAGATGCGCGGCCGGCTGACCGAGCAGCTGTCCGCCGCCGCGCTGCGCACGGCCCGGCTGCAGCAGGCCACGTCGATGCTGGCCGAGGCGCTGACCGTGCTGCAGGTGGTCGAGGTGATCACCGAGGTCGGCCGGTCCGCGATCGGCGCCGAGCGGTCCGCGGTGGCGTTGCTGGACCCCGAGCGGCTGCGGCTGCGCACGATCAACCCGATGGGGCTGCCGGATGTGCCGGGGGCGCCGTCCGGCGACATCCCGCTGGACGAGCCGAGCGTGATGACCCTGGCCATCACCTCCCGGCGGCCGGTGCTGGTGGAGAACCCCGATGCGCTGCGCCGGCAGTTCGACGGGGTAGCCAACGTGGACCTGTTCCTGGCGCACAGCGACGAGCGCGCCTGGGTCGGGCTGCCGTTGCTGGCGGCGGGCGCGCCGCTGGGCGCGCTGCGCTTCTCCTTCAGCAAGCCGCGCCAGATCACCGAGGAGGAGCGGGTCTTCCTGGAGGCCCTGGCCGGCCAGTGCGCGCTGGCCCTGGAGCGGGCCTCGCTGTTTGAGCGGGAGCACACCACGGCCGAGACCCTGCAGCGCAGCCTGCTGCCGGACCGGCTGCCCAGCGTCCCGGGGATCATCCTGGAGGCTCGCTACCTGCCGGTAACCCGGAACATGGAGATCGGCGGCGACTGGTACGACGCGTTCCGGCTGCCGGACGGCAGGCTCGCGGTCGCGGCCGGGGACGTCATGGGCAAGGGCCTGACCGCGGCGGCCGGCATGGGCCGGGTGCGGAACGCGCTGCGGGCCCTGGCGCTGACCGACCCGCGGCCGGCCGCGGTGCTGGCCGGCCTGGACCGGCTGTTCACCGCCACCGAACTCGACGAGCAGGTGACGACCGTGGCCTACCTGGTGGTCGATCCGGTCACCGGCGAAGGGCTGGCCGGCAACGCGGGGCACCTGCCGCCGCTGCTGCTGTCCAGGGACGCCCCGCCGCGGCTGGACACCACCGAGGCCGGCACGCCGCTGGGCTGGGCGTGCCCGCGGCAGCAGTATGTCTTCCGGCTGCCGCCCGGCACCACCGCGGTGCTGTACTCCGATGGCCTGGTGGAGAACCGCCGGCGCGGCCTGGATGCCGGGCTGGACGAACTGGTCACGGTGTCGGCCCAGGCCCGGCCGGGCATGGTAGAAGACCCGGCCCGGCTGCTGGAGTACCTGGTGGACCGGATGCTGACCGGTTACGAGCAGGACGACGACGTGACCGTGCTCGTCCTGCACGTGCCCCGGCGGGACGGCGCGCCCGCCCAGCGGCCGGCCGCAGGCGTGATCCCCGCGGCGCGGAGGGGGAAAGCATGAGACATGACCCCGCTGACCTGGCCAGGTGCCCTGTGCCGGGCGGCCGTGCGGCCGCCCGGGCCGCCGGAGCAGTACGAGCCACCCGCCAGCTCCGCCTAAGGTGGTGATCGGAAGGTGTTCCTATCCCGGTCGCAGGGTGCTGCGGCCCAGGCCTGGTTTCCGGCAAGGTCCCATCAGTGAAGTACACGAGGTAGGGTCCATTTCCCCGCTCATGTACGCAGGAGAGGTATCTGTGTCGCCTGCCAGCTCGCGTCGTCAGGTTTCGTGCGCGGCTCGGCAGGCCGCCGTCCAGCGAAGGAAGGGGTGACCGCGGTGGCAAGCGCTGCAGGTTCCGCGGCGCGGAGGCAGCCGAGCCCGGAAGGCCAGGGTGGACGGCCCTCAGCGCAGCAGGCCCCAGGGCGCACCGGGGACGGGAAGCCCGGCGGCCCGCGTCCCGGCGGACCGGTCACGCTCGTGGACACGGACCCGGCGCCCGGCCGGCCGGGCGTTCCGGGATCGCAGGAACGCGGTGACGGCTCCCCGGCGCGGCGCCGGGGTAAGAAGAATTCCGGTGGGCGGCCCGGGCCGCGTGACGCGGCCGGCCGGCCCGGCGACGACGCGGTAGCGGGTGGCCGGGGGGTATCAGGCATCGTGAGTGAGGATCCGGATTTGGCTGCCTCGGGGAATGACGCGGTTGGCCTGGCCGAGGTGCCAGACCTGGCGGACACGACGGAACTGGACACCGAGGTCGACCCGGCCGACGTCGATCTGTCCGAGGATGCCCTGGAGGGCGCCGACCTGGAGGACATCGACCTGGCCGACGTCGCCGAGGTCGACGTGGACCTGGACGTGGACGTCGAGGCCGATGATGAGGCCACCGACGAGGACCCGGCCGACGAGGAGGCCGAGGACGGGCCCGCCGCGGCAGGCACGGCCACTGTCGCCGCGGAAGCGGGCGTAGCCGCGCCGGCCGCCGTGGCCGGGGCGGCCCCGGACGCCGTGGTTAAGCCGCCGGGCACCGCCGAGGAAGAGGCGTTCGTCTACGGCGATGACGATGACGACCTGCCCGCCGCGCAGGTAGCGTCGGCCGGGGCCACCGCCGACCCGGTCAAGGACTACCTCAAGCAGATCGGCAAGGTCCCCCTGCTGAACGCGGAGCAGGAGGTGGAACTGGCCAAGCGGATCGAGGCGGGCCTGTTCGCCGAGGAGAAGCTGGCTGAGGGCATGGACATGGACCCGGCCGCCCGGCTGGACATGGAGTGGATCGCCGAGGACGGCCGCCGGGCCAAGAACCACCTGCTCGAGGCCAACCTGCGGCTGGTCGTCTCGCTGGCTAAGCGGTACACCGGGCGGGGCATGCTGTTCCTGGACCTGATCCAGGAGGGCAACCTGGGCCTGATCCGCGCGGTGGAGAAGTTCGACTACACCAAGGGCTACAAGTTCTCCACGTACGCGACCTGGTGGATCCGGCAGGCGATCACCCGGGCCATGGCGGACCAGGCCCGGACCATCCGGATCCCGGTGCACATGGTCGAGGTCATCAACAAGCTGGCCCGGGTGCAGCGGCAGATGCTGCAGGACCTGGGGCGCGAGCCGACCCCCGAGGAGCTCGCGGCCGAGCTGGACATGACTCCCGAGAAGGTCATCGAGGTGCAGAAGTACGGCCGTGAGCCGATCTCGCTGCACACCCCGCTCGGTGAGGACGGCGACAGCGAGTTCGGTGACCTGATCGAGGACTCCGAGGCCATCCAGCCCGGCGAGGCGGTCAGCTTCACCCTGCTCCAGGAGCAGCTGCACTCGGTGCTGGACACGCTGTCCGAGCGGGAGGCCGGCGTGGTCTCCATGCGGTTCGGGCTCACCGACGGGCAGCCGAAGACGCTGGATGAGATCGGCAAGGTGTACGGGGTGACCCGGGAGCGCATCCGGCAGATCGAGTCCAAGACCATGTCCAAGCTGCGCCACCCGTCCCGCTCCCAGGTCCTCCGCGACTACCTGGACTGAGCCGGGGCGGCCCTGGTCTGGGCATGCTAAACGGCTGGGGGCTGATCACTCAGGGTGATCAGCCCCCAGCCGTTTCCCGTCTGCTACGGCCTCCTGCGAGGGCACCCGGGGAATGGCCCGGGCGTGGCGCGGCGACGCTGCCGTGCCGACACCGAGAACGCCAGGTAGACGGCCCGGGGCGGATCCGCCCGCGGGTCGCGGGCCCGGCTAGGCGTCGCGCTGTGTTCCGCCTCCCGGTGACAGCCGCTCGGTCTCGTCCTGGATCTCGACAGCCACCTTGGCCAGTGCTTCGGCGTGCTGACGGCTGTGGTGGGCGCAGAACAGCAACTCCCCGGAATCGGGAAGCACAACGCGTACATACGCCTGGGCACCACACCGGTCGCACAGGTCCATCGCATTCAGGGGCCTGCTTGGTGCGAGAGCTCCGGTCATGTCGCCTCCCTCGCGTCGTGCCGCCGGCTCCTAATCGCCGGCAGGCTGTGCCCTACGTGCTATGCAACACTCTGCCAGGCGGCTCACTTCCCGTGTGGCCCCCACCTACGCCCACAGCGAACGGGAACTTTGCCCGGAAGCCGTGAGCGGCTTCCCGCCCGGGCCCGGTCCAACCGCGTTGTCCCAGCTAGCCGGGTATGTCCGCGGCGTGGCTTCGCGGAGCACCCCGGGCGGGCGGTTACTCTGCCAGAGCAGTCCGCCTACCCCGTCCCGACCCCAGGAGGGCCCCGTGACCGCCGTCCGCGCCGAATCTGCCGGTCCTGCCCGGTCCGCGGCCCCGCGGGCCGCGCGCCCGGCGAAGGCCGGCGGCGGATCCGCCGCCGATGGCTACACCGCCCGCCACCTGTCGGTCCTGGAAGGGCTGGAGGCGGTCCGCAAGCGGCCCGGCATGTATATCGGGTCGACCGACAGCCGCGGCCTGATGCACTGCCTCTGGGAGATCTTCGACAACGCAGTCGATGAAGCCCTGGGCGGGCATTGCACCATGATCGATGTCGTCCTGAATAAAGATCTTTCCGCCGAGGTGCGCGACAACGGCCGCGGCATACCGGTGGACAACGAGCCCAAGTCCGGGCTGACCGGCGTGGAACTGGTGATGACCCGGCTCCATGCGGGCGGCAAGTTCGGCGGCGGCTCCTACACGGCGTCGGGCGGCCTGCACGGCGTGGGTGCCTCGGTGGTGAACGCGCTGTCGGCCCGGCTCGACGTGCACGTGGACCGCGAAGGGCACGAATGGGCGGCCAGCTTCCGCCGCGGCGTGCCCGGGGAGTTCGCGGCCGACGGCCCGGCCGCCCCGTTCGCCGCCGGGCCGGGGCTGCGGCAGGTCCGGAAGATGCCCCGGAAGGTCACCGGGACCCGGATCAGGTTCTGGCCGGACCAGCAGGTGTTCACCAAGGACGCCGGCTGGAGTTTCGAGGCGCTGGTGCAGCGGGCCCGGCAGACCGCGTACCTGGTGCCGGGCCTGGCCATCCGGGTCCGGGACGAGCGGGCGGCCGACGGTCACCGCGAGCCGGCCAGCCCGGACGTGGCCGCCGAGTTCCCCGACCACGACCCAGGGACAGACGGGCCGCGGGAGGCCGAGTTCCGGTTCGACGGCGGGATCAGCGAGTTCTGCGCCTATCTGGCCCCCGGCGAGCCGCTCACCGACGTGCTCCGGCTGACCGGGTCGGGGAACTTCACCGAGACGGTGCCGGTGCTCGACGAGCTGGGGCACATGACGCCCACCGAGGTCGAGCGGGAGCTGCTCGTCGACGTGGCGGTGCAGTGGGGGACCGGGTATGACACCGTCACCCGGTCGTTCGTCAACGTGATCGCCACCCCCAAGGGCGGGACGCACGTGTCCGGCTTCGAGCGGGCCCTGGTCCGGGCGCTGAACGAGCAGCTGCGGGCGGCGCGGCTGCTCCGGAACGGGGACGAGCCGGCCACCAAGGAAGACGCCCTGGAGGGGCTGACCGCGGTGATCGGGGTACGGCTGCCGGAGCCGCAGTTCGAGGGCCAGACCAAGGAGATCCTCGGCACCCCGGCCGCGTCCCGGATCGTCGCCCAGGTCGTGTCGGCCGAGCTGAGGGCGTTCTTCGAGTCGCGGGGGCGCGGCGCCAAGCAGCAGGGCCGGGCCGTGCTGGACAAGGTGGCGTCCGCGGCCAAGGCCCGGATCGCGGCCCGGGAGCACCGGGACAACCAGCGCCGCAAGAACGCCCTGGCGACCTCGTCGCTGCCGCCCAAGCTGGTGGACTGCCGCAGCGCCGACGACCGCAGCGAGCTGTTCATCGTGGAGGGTGATTCCGCGCTGGGCACGGCCAAGCTGGCCCGGAACTCGGAGTTCCAGGCGCTGCTGCCGATCCGGGGCAAGATCCTCAACGTGCAGAAGGCGTCCCTGGCCGACATGCTGAAGAACGCCGAGTGCGCGGACATCATCCGGGTCATCGGGTCCGGCTCGGGCGGCTCGTTCGACCTGGAGGCCGCGCGGTACCAGCGGGTCATCTTCATGTCCGACGCTGACGTGGACGGCGCGCACATCCGCTGCCTGCTGCTGACCCTGTTCCACCGGTACCTGCGGCCGCTGCTGGACGCCGGGCGGGTGTTCGCCGCGGTGCCCCCGCTGCACCGGATCGAGCTGTCGGCCCCGCGCAAGGGGCAGGCCCGGTACCGCTACACCTACTCCGACAGCGAGCTGCACCGTACCCTGCTGGAGCTGGAGCGCCGGGGGCAGCGCTGGAAGGAGCCGATCCAGCGGTACAAGGGGCTGGGCGAGATGGACGCCGGCCAGCTGGCCGAGACCACCATGGACCCGCGGCACCGCACGCTGCGCCGGATCCGCATCGAGGACGCGGCTGCCGCCGGCGGGATCTTCAACCTGCTGATGGGCACGGAGGTCGGCCCGCGCCGGGACTTCATCATCGGCGGCGCCGCCGAGCTGGACGTCTCTCGCATCGATACCTGACCCGCCCGCCGCCCCGGCTGGCGCGGCCCGGGGCCCGGGCCGCGGCGCCACCGGCGAGGCGGTCGCCGCCAAATACTCTCTGTATGAGTACGATACTCAGAGTGACAATACAGATCCTGGTGGCGGAGTTCCTCCGCGCGCAGGCCGCCTGGCGGCTGGCCCGCGCGCAACGGGACCCGGTACGGGCGGCGCGCTGTGCCGCGGCACTGCTGGACGCCGCCGCCTTCGTGGCCACGTTAACGGCGGACGACCAGGACCTGGCCGGGCTGGACCGGGCCGGGTGCTTCCGCGGCGGCGAGTTCGATCCCGGGCCGGAAGGCACCCGGATCGCCCGCTGGTGGCAGTTCGGCGACCCGCCGTACGCGGGCCCCCGTGACCTGCTCACCGCGCTGGCCACGGCGGTAACCCAGCCGGACGCCTCAGCGCGGCGCTAGGCCGCCGAGTGCCGCCAGCTGCTGGCGGGCCCGCTCCCCGGAACCGTCCCGCCGCCCCTCCGCGGGGGGCAGGTACACCGGCACGCCGGCGTCCGTGGCACCGCGGGCGGGCCCGGGCCCGGCCCAGGCGAGGACCAGGGTGTCCTCGCTCTTGAGGAACCGGTGGCAGCGGACCCCGCCGGTGGCCCGGCCCTTGGCCGGGTACTCCCGGTAGGGCGTGACCTTCACGGTCGCGGCGGCGGTGCCGGGCAGGGCCCCGCTGCTCCCGGCCACCGTCACCACCACGGCCTCCCCGGCGTCGCCCGGGGCGCCGCCGGGCACCTGATCAGCCAGCGCGCCGAACCAGACCACGCTGCCCCCGGCGGACAGCCGGACCCCGGCCATGCCGCCCGCCGCCCGGCCCTGCGGCCGTACCGCGCCGGCCCGGAACCGCAGCAGCTGGGCGTCGCTGGTGATGAACACCAGGTCAGCCTCCTCGCTGGCCAGCTGGACCGCGCGGACCACCCGGTCGCCGTCCTTGAGCGAGATCACGTCGAATTCGGTGGCGTTCGCCGGGTAGTCCGCGGCCACCCGCTTGACCACCCCGCTCGCGGTGCCGAGCGCGAGGCCGGCCGCCGTCCCGTCCGGGGCGGCCAGGCCGACCACGGCCTCGCCGGTGTCCAGGGAGACGAACTCGGCCAGCGGGGCGCCGCCGGCCAGCGCGGGGGAGTGCGCGCTCGGCGGCAGGGCCGGGATCTCCAGCACGCCCATCCGGATCAGCCTGCCCTGGGAGGTGACCAGCCCGACGCTGCCCCGGGCGGTCGCCGGGGCCGTGGCCACGATCACGTCGTGCGCGGCGCGCGGCCCCGCGAACTCCGGCCCGCCGTCAGGGACGCCGGCCTCGTCGAAGTCCAGGGTGCCGGCGGCCGCGGCCGCGGTGCGGGCGATAAGCCCGGCCGAGGACAGCAGTACCAAGCACGGGTCGTCGGCCACCTCCAGCGGGACGGCCGCGGACCGGGTCGGCTTGCCGCTGCCTTCCAGCAGGACCGTCCGCCGCGGGGTGCCGAAGCGCTCGGCCACCCCGGCCAGTTCCTCGGAGACCACCGCGCGCAGCCGCTCCTCAGCTTCCAGGATCGCGGTCAGCTCGGCGATCTCCCGCTGTAGCGTCTCCCGCTCCCGTTCCAGCTCCAGCCGGTCATAGCGGGTGAGCCGGCGCAGCGGGGTGTCCAGGATGTAGGCGGCCTGGATCTCGGACAGGTCGAAGACCGACATCAGCCGTTCCCGGGCCTGCGCCGAGTCATCGCTGGCCCGGATGACCTGGATGACCTCGTCGATGTTGAGCAGCGCGACGAGCAGCCCGTCCACCAGGTGCAGCCGGTCGGCCCGCTTCCGGCGGCGGAACTCCGACCGGCGGCGGGTCACCTCGATCCGGTGATCAACGTAGATCTGCAGCAGCTCACGCAGGCCCAGCACCCGGGGCTGCCCGTCCACCAGCGCGACGTTGTTGATGCCGAACGTGTCTTCCATCGGCGTCAGCCGGTAGAGCTCATCGAGCACGGCCTCGGCGTGGAATCCGCCGCGGACCTCGATGACCAGGTGCAGCCCGCGGTGCCGGTCGGTCAGGTCCTTGAGGTCGGAGATCCCGCCCAGCTTCTTGGCCTGCACCAGGTCCTTGATCCGGGCGATCACCTTCTCCGGGCCCACCCCGTAGGGCAGTTCGGTGACCACGATGCCGTCGCGCCGCGGCGTGATCTTCTCGATGCGGGCGGTGGCCCGGGTGCGGAAGATGCCGCGGCCGGTCTCGTAGGCCTCCCTGATCCCGTCCAGGCCGATGATCTTCCCGCCGGTCGGCAGGTCGGGCCCGGGCACGAACCGCATCAGCTCGTCCAGGCTGGCGTCGGGGACGGCGATCAGGTGCCGGACCGCGGCGACCACCTCGCCGAGGTTGTGCGGCGCCATGTTGGTGGCCATCCCGACCGCAATCCCGGCAGTGCCGTTGACCAGCAGGTTCGGCAACGCGGCCGGGAGGACCTCGGGCTCGGTCTCCTGGCCGTCGTAGTTCGGCCGGAAGTCGACGGTGTCCTCGTCGATCGAGGCGACCATCTCCATCGCCGCGGCGGCCAGCCGGGCCTCGGTGTACCGCATGGCGGCCGGGGCATCGTCCCCGCCCGCCGAGCCGAAGTTGCCGTGCCCGTCCACCAGCGGCAGCCGCATCGCCCACGGCTGGGCCAGCCGGACCAGCGCGTCGTAGATAGCGCTGTCACCGTGCGGGTGCAGGCGGCCCATCACGTCGCCGACCACCCGGGCACACTTGACGTGTCCCCGGTCCGGGCGCAGGCCCATCTGGTTCATCTGGTACAGGATCCGGCGCTGGACCGGCTTGAGCCCGTCCCGGGCGTCCGGGAGGGCCCGGGAGTAGATGACGGAGTAGGCGTACTCCAGGTAACTGCCCCGCATCTCCTCGGCAACATCGATGTCGATGATGTTTTCCTCGAAGTCCTCGGGCGGCGGGGGTGTCGCAGTGCGTCGTGCCATGTCCGCCATTGTGCCGTCTGCCGACCCCTGGCATGCCCAACGACGCGTCCGGGGGGCGGCCCGGCCGTGGGTGCCTGGAGCTAGCGGAGAAGTGACAGGAGATTCTGCCGGTAGGTGAGCACGGTGTACGGGCCGACGTGGTAGGTCCGGGCCGGGGGCCCGAACGTCGCCCGCACCGCGCCCGGCGACGGCGACCGGCCGAGCAGCACGGCGAACGTCGCGTCGTGCTGCTGCGGGTCGTACCAGGACCGCTCCGCCTCCCAGTGGCTGGCCGCCACCAGGCCGCCGGTCACCAGCAGCGGGCGCAGGACCACCCGTTCCCCGCTGGATACCGTGACCACGCTGCCCAGCGAGGAATTGCCCACCCCGTAGCGGAGGTGGTGCGCGGCCAGCCAGCTGGTGAGCCGTTCCGCCTGCGGCGGGACGGGCGAGTGGGCCAGCACCGTGCCCAGGCTGACCAGGTAGCCGCACGCCACCACGGCCAGGGCGGGCAGCAGCCGCGCGGCAGTGAGCCGGGCGGCCAGCAGCCGGGCGGCCAGGATGGCGCCGAACGGCAGCACCGCGACGATCTCCCGGGTCGTGCTGACCGCCGTGACGGACGTCCAGAGCAGGAAGGCGGCCAGGTTGACCAGCACGCCCGCGATCAGCAGCTGGTCCACCAGGCCGATCTCACCCAGCCAGCGCAGGCCGGCGCAGACCGCCCAGGCGGCCAGGCCCAGGCCGGCCAGGTGCAGCAGCAGCAGGGCCGCGGCCACCCCGAACGGGCGGCCGAAGAAGTCGCCGCCGAAGATGAGGGTGAGCCCCTCGATCGTGGAGTACACATGGCCGGATAGCGCGGCGCTCGTGGTGAGCTGCGAGCTGACCGGGTTCAGCTGGAAGCCGCCCGCCGCCCGGAGCAGGTGCAGCACGGCGGTGCCCCCGGCGGCCGCCGCGGCCGCCGCCGCCAGCAGCGAGCCCTCGAACCACTGCGCTCGCAGTGGCTGCCGGGCGGTGACGACCCGGGCGTAGAGCCGGGCCGCGCAGACCAGCGCCAGCGGCACGATCCCGGTCAGCGCCACGATCGAGTCGGCGACGAATGTCCAGGCCAGCAGGGCGCCGACAGCGGCCGGCACGTACCAGCGCCGGGGCGCGCGGTCCAGGATGAGCCACGCCAGCAGGACCGGCACGCAGCTGCCCAGGTGGTCCGGGGCCAGCAGGAAGAGGAAGACGCCCGGCCCGAGCTGGGGGGAGCACATGATCCCGGCGGTGATGGCCATCCGGACCGCGGCGGCCCGGCCGGTGCTGCGCCCCCGGGCCAGTGCCATGGCCAGCAGCAGCGCGATGGTGAAGGTGAGCGCGGCGGCCGCGTGCACCACGTCCGGGCTGCGCCCGAGCACCAGTTCCACCAGCATGTACTCGGGCAGTTCGGTGTTGTAGAAGGACACGTCGGACAGCCACCAGCCGTGCAGCAGCAGGTTGCCGTGCAGCATGTCCCAGGCCTGCAGGGTGAACACGGCGCCGTAGGAGTCGCCGGAGTAGGTCTGCGACACCCGCAGGTAGCAGGCGAACACCACCAGCGCGGCGCCCGCCCAGGCCGCCACCGCGAGCCAGCGGCGCCGCGGGCGCCGGGTGGCCGGGTCCGCCGGGCCCGTCTCCGGGCCCTGCTCCGCCCCGCTGCGCCGGCGGGCCAGAACCTGCCGCACTCCCCGCCTCCTCAGCTCGCCAGTCCCGCCGAGCGTACCGGGTCGGCCGGCCCGGCATGGGCGTGACAAAGCCGGAGGATGACGGCCAAGCCGCCATCCCGGACCGCGTCGCCGTCCCCTGATCAGGTGACGGAGAAGCCGCCGTCGACGCAGATGAGCTGGCCGGTCAGGTAGCCGCTGGCCGGGCTGGCCAGGAACACGGCGATGCCCGCGAAGTCGTCTGGCTCGCCGTTGCGCCCGATCATGGTGCGGGCGGCCAGCGCGGCCGAGCGGACCGGGTCGCTGGCCACCTCGGCGGTGAGCGGGGTGGCCACAAAGCCCGGGCTGACCGCGTTGCAGCACACGCCGCGGGCCGCCCACGCCTCGGACTGGGAGCGGGTCAGCCCGGCCAGCCCGGCCTTGGACGCCCCGTACCCGCCGCTGTTGCCGAACGCCCGCATGGCCTGCTGGGACGCCACGTTGATGATCCGGCCCCAGCCGCGCGCGGCCATGGCCGGGCCGAACCGCTGGCCGAGCAGGAACGGGGCGGTCAGGTTCACGGCCAGCAGCTCGTCCCACTGACGGTCGGCCAGCTCACCGAGTGGCGGCCGCAGGTTAAGCCCGGCCGCGTTGACCAGGATGTCCGGTTCGCCGAACACCGCCGCGGCCCGCTCGGCGGCGTCCCTGGTGGCGGCGCGGCCGGACAGGTCACCCGCCGCCCAGGCGGCCTGGCCGCCGGCTGACTTGATGGCCGTGGCGGTCTCGGCGAGCGGGCCGTCCCGCCGGGCCAGCAGCACCACGGCGGCACCGGCCAGCGCCAGGGCGCAGGCCATCGCCTGGCCGATCCCGGAACTGCCGCCGGTGACCAGGGCGACCCGGCCATCCAGGGAGAAGAGCCGGTCCAGGTACCCCGGTGAACCGGGGCCGGGCTCAGAGGGCGGGCCGGGCACCGACCATGCCGAGCGCGCTCGCCGCCAGCCGGCACCCGTGACCCAGGGCCTCCAGCGGCGGCTTCTTGTCCAGCCAGGCGGGCAGGAAGCCGGCGCAGAACGCGTCGCCCGCCCCGGTGCCGTCGATGAACTTCTCCACCGGCACGGCCAGCGACCGGACATGCTCCGGGCGGCCGTTGGCGAACAGCGCCCCGTCCGGGCCCATCTTCACCACCACCTGCGGGAACCAGGCGGTGAGCACCCGGGCCGCGGAATCGGGGTCCTCCCGGCCGGTCAGCACCGTGGCCTGGTCCGCATTCACCAGCAGCAGGGTCACCCCGTTGGTCATCTCCAGGAACGGCTCGGCCCCGGCCCGCTCCAGCGGGGCGGCCGAGGCGCCGTCCACCGAAATCGTCATCCCGGCCCGCCCGGCCAGCTGGAAGGCGGCCAGGGCAGCGGCCCGGGAGCCCTCGTTGAGCAGCGTGTAGCCGGACATGTGCAGGTGCATGCCCGGAGCGAACAGGTCGGTGGGCAGGTCGTCGGGGTGCAGTGCGGCGTTCGCGCCCGGGTCCGACAGCATGGTGTGCTCACCCTTGTGGGTCACCATCACCACGCAGGTCCCGGTGGGCCGGTCGGGGTCCATCACGAGCCGGGCGTCCACGCCGTAGCCCATCAATTCCATGTCCCGGTTCCGGCCGGCGATGTCGGCGCCCCGGCGGCCCACGAAGGCCACCTCGCCACCGTCCGCCGCCATCCAGGCCGATATATTCGCGCCGGAGCCGCCGCCGTGCATGCTGACGGTGGCAGGAGTGTCACTGCCCTTGGCCAGCGGAAGGGCCGCGTGAGCGACCGTGTCGGTCATCAGATCGCCAACGACGACAACACGTGCCACGTCGTCACCACCTTGCTCCCGGGACTGAGCCAGGGAGTCTCACACGGCCGCGGCGCCCGGCTCAGGCTAGCTCCTAGAACTTAACAGCTTCCTGGCTGCTGCTGGTGGTGTTCTCCGGTGTGGAGGGATTTGCCCTCGGAAGCCCGCTCCGGAAACGGCCGGCGGGGCGGTCGGCGGCCGTTAACTGTGATATTCGTCACATTGCCGCGCCCGGCCCGGGGCGCCTGCGGGCGGGGTGCCGCTGGCCGGCCCCGGCCGGTCGGCTACTGTCGCTTACCGCGCGGAAGGAGGCGGCGGACCATGGCCTGGAGCTGGCAGTTCGAGACCGCGGACGGCACCACGGTCCCGTCCCGGGGAGCAGGGCGGGAGACGTTCAGCAGCCAGGGTGACGCGGAGAGCTGGCTCGGCGAGAACTGGCGGGACCTGCTGGCCGACGGGGTGGACCAGGTGACCCTGATGGAGGAAACCCGGGTCGAGTACGGCCCGATGAGCCTCCACGCGGAGTAACCCGGGGGGGGGCGACCCCCGGACGCCCCGCGCATGCGCTGGGTCGGCGGGGACACGCCTCCGGCGCACCCCGCCTCGCCAGCGCATCGGCCACTGTTTAGGGGCGGTGCTCCGGGCTCTGGGTCAGCGCGGGGTCGCGCTGGATCGACGCGCTCAGCACGTCGTCGATGCGCTTCATCAAGCCGGCCGGGAGCCGGACCCCGGCCGCCTTGACGTTCTCCCGCACCTGCTCGGGCCGGGTCGCGCCGATGATCGCCGCCGACACGCCCGGGTTCTGCAGCACCCAGGCCACCGCCAGCTGGGCCAGGCTGAGCCCGGCCTCGGCGGCGAGCGGGGCCAGCCCGGCCACCGCGCGGAGCAGGTCGTCGGACAGGAAGCGGCTGATGAAACCGGACCCGCTCGGGTCGGTGGCCCGGGACCCGGCCGGCAGCGGCTCGCCGGGCCGGTACTTGCCGGTCAGGATGCCCTGGGCGATCGGCGAGAAGACGATCTGGCCGATGCCCTCCTTCTCGCACAGCGGCAGCAGGTCCGCCTCGATCACCCGCCAGAGCATGTTGTACTGCGGCTGGTTGGAGATGATCCGGTCGAAGCCCATCTCGTCGGCCATCCGCAGCGCCGCGGCGATCTCCTCGGCGCGCCACTCGGACACCCCGATATAGAGCACCTTGCCCTGTCGGACCAGGTCCTCGAAGGCCCGCAGCGTCTCCGCCAGCGGCGTCTCGTAGTCATACCGGTGCGCCTGGTACAGGTCCAGGTGATCGGTCTGCAGCCGCCGCAGCGAGGCGTGCGCCGACTCCATGATGTGCTTCCGGGACAGGCCGCGGTCGTTGGGCCCCGCACCGGTCGGCCAGTACACCTTGGTGCAGATCTCCACCGACTCCCGGCGGATTCCGTGCAGCGCCCGGCCGAGTACCTCCTCGGCCCGCGTCCCGGCGTACACGTCCGCCGTGTCGAACGTGGTCACGCCCTCGTCCAGGGCGGCCGCCACGCAGGCGCGCGCCGCGTCCTCCTCGACCTGGGACCCGTGCGTAATCCAGTTGCCGTAGGCGATCTCGCTGACTTTCAGGCCGCTGCGGCCGAGGTGCCGGTATTCCATACCGGCGACTGTACTGTGCCAGCCCGGGGGGGGCGGCCCCCCGCAACCCCGCGCGCATTCGCCGGCTCGGCGGGGCACGCCTGCGGCGCATCCCGCCGCGCCAGCGATCAGATTTGAGCGCCCGGCTTCACCCGTGGCTTGGGGAAACGCAGCTGGCGGATCTGCAGGGCCCGCATGGCCGCGTACATCCGCACGCCCCGGGTGCTCTCGCCGGGGTAGCGCTCGGCGGCCAGGGCGGAGACCTTGCGGCCGATGAGGTAGCCCTCCAGTGCCATGACGATCACCATCACGATGAGGATGGCCGGGAGCACGGTCTGCACCACGGAATTGCGGAAGAACAGCAGGAAGAGCAGGACCACCAGCCCGTACATGTAGAACTCGCTGAACCGGCGCTTGCCGTCCACGAAGTCCCGGGCCAGCGCGCGGACCGGGCCCTTGTCCTTGGCCGGCAGCGCCCATTCCTCGCCGCGGCGCATGGCCTCGGTCTTGCGGGTGCGGGCCGACCGGTCCCGGGTCCGGGACTGGCGCGTGGCCTCCTTGCGGTCCCCGGGCGCGGTGTAGCGGCGCCGCTTCTCGGCCTCGCTCCGCTTGGGAGTCGGCCTGCCCTTGCCCGCCGTCACTGCGCCACCGGCCCTCGCGGCCTCTTCGGCCGCCGCGGCGTCGGCTTCCGGAGCGTCTGGGGTGGCCGTGCTGCGTCGTCTGAACACGAGGTCAGCCTACCGGGACGAACCGCGCGGAACACCAGCCCGCGGGGCTGTCCGGGCGTGATGGCTGCGGCCCCCGTCACCGCGTAGGCTGGGTGCACCAGCCTGCGCAGCGTGGCTGCCACGGGACGGGGGTGCCAGCCCGCCCGTCGAAGGTGGCTGGCGGCAGCGCTACATGATGAGGGGATGGTCGCGCCGATGAGCGTGGTGAAGCGGGTTTCGATGATCTTCAAGGCCAAGGCCAACAAGGCCCTGGACCGGATGGAAGATCCGCGCGAGACCCTGGACTACTCCTACCAGCGCCAGCTGGAGATGCTGACCCAGGTGCGCCGTGGCGTGGCTGACGTGGCAACCTCCCGCAAGCGGCTGGAACTGCAGATGAACACCCTGCAGCAGCAGCAGGCCAAGCTGGACGTGCAGGCCCGCAAGGCGCTGGGCATGGGCCGGGAGGACCTGGCCCGCGAGGCGCTCACCCGCAAGTCGGGGCTGGAGAGCCAGATTGCCGACCTGCAGACGCAGTACCAGTCGCTGCAGGCCGATGAGGAGAAGCTGACCGCGGCGTCACAGCGGCTGCAGGCCAAGGTGGAAGCCTTCCGCACCCAGAAGGAGACCATCAAGGCCACCTACACCGCGGCCGAGGCGCAGACCCGGATCGGTGAGGCGGTCTCCGGCATCTCCGAGGAGATGGGCGACGTCGGCATGGCCGTGCAGCGGGCCCAGGACAAGACGGCCCAGATGCAGGCCCGGGCGGGCGCGATCGACGAGCTGATGGCCTCCGGCGCGCTCGACGACGTGACCGCCCAGCCCAACGACGACATCCAGCGGGAGCTGGACCAGATGGGTGGCGGCCAGGACGTGGACCGCGAGCTCGAACGGCTCAAGGGCGAGCTGGGGCAGGGCGAGGCACCCCGCGAGATCGAGGGCTCCGCTCCCGGCGCCGCGGGCAACGGGAAGGCCGCCGACCACTCGGCTGACCAGCCGGCGGCGGGTGACGGATCATGATCGTGCGGATCCTTGGCGAGGGCCAGCTGACCGTGGACGACTCGTTCGCCACCGAGCTGAACAAGCTGGACGCCGCGCTCGAGGCCGCCGTCAACGCCGGGGACGAGGCGGCCTTCCGGCCCGCGCTCAGCGCGCTGCTGGGCCACGTCAGGTCCGCGGGAACACCCGTTCCGCCGGATTCGTTGGAGGCGTCGGATGTGATCCTCCCGTACGCGGGCGCCAGCATGGCGGACGTGCGCGGCCTGCTCTCTGACGAAGGCCTCATTCCGGGCTGAGCCCGCTTTCAGCCGGCTTTCAGGTAGGCCGCGCACACTGGCTGCTGAGCGTCCTGGGCAGGACACCTCCGGCGTGGCCAGGCTCATCACCCGGCCCCGCCGCGGCGCGCCGCGGGGCATGACCCGTATCCGGGCAATCCATGCGGCCGCTGCCTGATAATGAAATGTGGATGGCTTCCACCGGGAAGCCGGAAAAGCGCGGCTGGCCGGTCCAGCCGACAGAACGGAGGCGGCGCCATGGCGACGAAGACCCGCTATGCGCCTGACAGGGGACTCACCGCGCGGATGACCCTGACTATGTTTCTCCTCGGCCTCGTGTTCGTCGCCTTCATCACTGCTCTGGTGCTGGTGCTCCGTATCGGGCATTACGCCTCGGGCAGCGGCATCATCTTCTTCGCGGTCCTGCTCGGCGTGGTCCTGGGCGTCGGCTCGTTCTTCTACTCCGACAAGATCGCGCTGAGCACCGCGCAGGCGCAGCTGGTCACCCCGCAGGACGGTCCCCAGGCAGCCCGGCTGCACGGCATCGTGGACCGGCTCACCGCGCTGGCCAACATGCCCAAGCCGCGGGTGGCCATCGCGCCGTCCCCGATGCTGAACGCCTTCGCCACCGGCCGGAACACCAAGACTTCCGTGCTGGTCGTGACGACCGGGATGCTGAACAGCAACCTCGACGACCGTGAGCTGGAAGGCGTGCTGGCCCACGAGCTGTCCCACGTGGCGCACAAGGACGTCGCGGTGATGACCATCGCCTCGTTCATCGGCATCATCGCCGCGCTGCTGATCCGGTTCGCCTTCTACTCCGAGCTGTTCGGCGGGGGCGGCCGCGGCCGCGGCGGCAACAACAACAATGGCGGCGCGCTGCCCGTGGTGCTCATCGTCATGCTGGTCGGCGTCGTGGTGTACGCGGTCAGCTTCCTGCTGACCCGGCTGCTGTCCCGGTACCGCGAGCTGGCCGCCGACCGGGCCGGGGCGCTGCTCACCGGGCAGCCCTCCGCGCTGGCCAGCGCGCTGCAGAAGGTCAGCGGGTCGATGTCCGCGATCCCCAACAAGGACCTGCGGGCCGCCGAGCCGCTGAACGCGTTCTACTTCGTCCCGGCGTTCAAGGCGGGCGGCAAGGAAATCAGCCTGAACGGGCTGTTCTCCACGCACCCGTCGCTGGAGCGGCGGCTGCGCCAGCTGTCCGAGATCTCCGACCAGCTGAGCAAGTAGGCAGGCCGGTGGGATTCCTGGACACCCTGCTGGGCCGGACCAAGCCGGCCCAGCCGAACCTGGACGAGTTGTTCTCGCTGCCCACGGCGTCGATCACGCTGCAGGCCGCCATGAACATGACGCCGACGGGGACCGGCTCGGTGTGCTTCCGGGCCGCCGAGGGCAAGGCGTTCAGCGACATCGAGAGCGACGTCCGTGAGCTGCTGGGCATGGGGTCGGGCACCGCGCCGGTCGAGGTGACCACCGACTCCTACGGGTTCACCTGGCTGACCTGCCAGCACGCCGTGGATGACTTCGAGGCGCTGGTCACCGACCTGCACGCGGTGAACTCGTCACTGGCCGACGGCGGGTTCGGCCCGCAGCTGCTGTGCACGCTGGTCACCTTCCGTACCGACGCGGGCGGCACGCTGGGTATCGTCTACCTCTACAAGCGGGGCACCTTTTACCCGTTCGCCCCCCAGGCCGGCCAGAACCGGGACAACGCGCTGGAGCTCCAGGTGCGCGGCGCGGTGGGCGCCGACCTGAAAATAGAGCCCGACCTGTCCCGCTGGTTCGCGGTGTGGGGCGCGCCGGGGCTATAACCCCTTACTGACCTGCGGTTTACTGTGCCATGACGACTTAGCCGGGTACAGAGGAAGCACAGAGGATTTAGCGATAGGACGGATAGCTTTCCCTGCCAGGGTGCGTGCTATGAGTGCCTCGCCGGTGGCCTTCGGTGCCCCGAAGTCGCCCGCCGACCGTAACCGGAAGCGCAAGCCTGCCCGCCCCGTGGCCGCCCCGCGGCCGCGCCCCGCCCTCGGCAAGATCGCCCTTCTGGCGGCGGGCCTGGGCCTGGGCATCGTGACCGCCCTGACCGTCACGGCCGAGACCAGCAGCCAGCTGTCCGCGCCGGGTGGCCTGTTCACCTTCGCCGGCAGCCTGACCGGCATGATCGGCACCTACCTGGCCCTGATCATGGTGCTGCTGGTCAGCCGGATCCCGCTGGTGGAGCGGGTGGCCGGCCAGGACGGGCTGGTCCGGCTGCACCGGGCGGTCGCGCCCTGGCCGATCAGCCTGCTCGCGGCGCACGCGGTGCTCCTCATCCTCGGGTACGCCGCCGCGGCGCGGACCGGCGCCTGGCACGAGGCGGGGACGATGATCACCAAGTACCCGGACGTGCTGACCGCGACCGTCGCCCTGGGCATCATGTGCGTGATCGGGATCATCTCGGTACGTGCCATCCGGCTCCGGATCCGGCGGGAAACCTGGTGGCTGATCCACCTGTGGATGTACCTCGCCCTGGCCCTCGCGTTCCCGCACGAGATCGTGCTCGGGCCGTCCTTCGTCGGGCACCCGCTCACCCAGGTCGTCTGGTCGGTTATCTGGGCCGCCACCGCGGGCGTGGTGCTGTGCTACCGGTTCGGCCTGCCGGTCGTCCGGAGCATGCGGCACCGGCTCGTGGTCACCGAGGTCCGGTCCGAGGGGCCCGGCGTCGTGTCGGTGATCCTCAGCGGCCAGCAGCTGGACCGGCTGCCGGTGTCCGGCGGGCAGTTCATGCTGTGGCGGTTCCTCACCCCGCGGCTGTGGTGGCAGGCCCACCCCTTTTCCCTCTCGGCCCTGCCGCAGCCGCCCTACCTGCGGCTGACCGTCAAGGGGACCGGGGACTTCACCCGGTCCGTGGCCCAGCTGCGGCCCGGCACGAAGGTCGCCATCGAGGGGCCGTACGGGGCGTTCACCCGGTACGCGCAGCGGCGGCCCAAGGCGCTGCTGATCGCGGCCGGGATCGGGGTGACCGCGCTGCGGGCGCTGCTGGAGGACCTGCCGCGCGGCTCCGCGCCGGTGGTGCTGCTGCGGGCCAGAACCGCCGAGGACCTGGTGCTGGGCAATGAGGTCGCCGAGCTGGTCCGGCACCGGCGGGGCAAGATCTACCAGCTCGTCGGGCCCCGGGGGAAGGCCGCCATCGACCAGGGCTCGCTGCCCCGGCTCGTCCCCGACCTGCAGCAGCGGGACGTATACGTGTGCGGGCCGGAGGGCTTCGTGGCCGACATCGTCGAGGTCGCCCGGGACCTCGGTGTCCCGGATGAGGCCATTCATCACGAGGCGTTCGCGCTGTGATCGCCGCCGCTAAGGAGAGCACCCGATGAAGACTGGGCCGTGGCTGGTGGCGGCGGGTGCCGTGGCCGGGTTCCTGGGGGTGCTCGGCTTCCACAAGTCGCCCTCCCCGACCGCGCTGAACCCGGTCCGCAGCCAGCCGTCCGGTAAGGCCAGCGCCGCCGCCACCGGGCCCGGCCAGCCGGCGGCAGGCAAGCCGGCCGGCACGGCCAGCGCCACCGGCTCGATGGAGCAGTACGGGTACGGCGAGCTGGCGGCCCGGGTCACCATCAGCGGGGGCCGCATCACCGCCGTGAGCGTGCCGGCGATCCGCACCGCCGAGCAGTACTCCCAGCAGCTGGCCGCGCAGGTCATCCCGATGCTGCGCAAGGAGGTGCTGGCGGCCCAGTCGGCCCACATCCAGGCGGTGTCCGGCGCCACCTATACCAGCGACGCGTACGCGGCGTCCGTCCAGGCGGCGCTGGACCAGGTGCACTTCAAGTGAGCGCGGCTCAAGTGAGCGCGGCCGCCGCTGGCGCCGGGCCGGCGCCCGGCCAGCAGCCGGTGGCCCACGCCGAGGCCGTGATGGGGACGGTGGTCTCCTTCGCGTTGCGGCCTGGCCCGCTGACCAGCGAGGACCTGGCGGCCGCGGTGCAGGCGGCGTGCGCCGTGCTGCATGAGGCGGACGCCGTCTTCTCCACCTGGGACCCGGGCAGCCCGCTGAGCCGGCTCCGCCGCGGCGAGGCGCTGGCTGCTCAGCGGGTAAACCCGCCGCCGGCCCTGGCGCAGGTGGAGGCGGCCTGCCAGCAGGCCCGGGAGCTGTCCGGCGGCTGGTTCGACCCGTGGGCACTGCCCGGCGGCTATGACCCGACCGGGCTGGTCAAGGGGTGGGCGGTGGACGCGGCGCTCGGCACGCTGCGCCGGGCCGGGCTGGCCGCCGCGCTGGTGAACGGGGGCGGCGACCTGGCCGCGTTCGGGTCTCCGGATCCCGGGGAGCCGTGGCGGGCCGGGGTCCGCCATCCGTGGCGGGCCGGCTCGCTGGCCGCCGTCATCGAGGTCCGGGGGGCGGTAGCCACCTCGGGCAGCTACGAGCGGGGCGCGCACCTGGTGGACCCGCGGGCCGGCCAGCCCGGCTGCCGGGCCGCCTCGGCCACCGTGACCGGTCCCGGCCTGGCCCTGGCCGATGCGCTGGCCACTGCGCTGGCGGTGGGCGGTGACCCGGTCCTGGAGCTGGTCTCCGGGCTGGATGGGCATGAGGGATACCTGATCCGCCCGGACGGCAGCGAGAGCTGGACCAGCGGGATGGCCTTCACCAGCCCATGACGGCCAGGTCCATGGCGAAGCCGGGCCCGCGGGCCCGGAATGGCCGCGGACGGCATATGGTTAAGAAGAGAGATCAGGCGCCGCGGACGCGGCGGCAGTCGAGCGCGGGAGCTAATCACTTATGACTGTGCAGCATGACGCGAGCACGACGCAGACTTCGGGTGTCATCATGACTGACGCCGCGGCGGCCAAGGTAGGCGCGCTGCTGGCCCAGGAAGGCCGCGATGACCTCAAACTGCGCATCGCCGTGCAGCCCGGTGGCTGCTCTGGCCTGCGCTACCAGCTGTACTTCGACGAGCGGGAGATGGACGGCGACATCGACGCCGAGTTCTCCGGCGTGCACGTCGTCACCGACCGGATGAGCGCCCCGTACCTGTCCGGCGCGACCATCGACTTCGTGGACACCATCGAGAAGCAGGGCTTCACGATCGATAACCCGAACGCCACGGGCTCTTGCGCCTGCGGCGACTCGTTCCACTGATCGGGACCTCTGGTGCGGCCGGGAGCGTGAGCTCCCGGCCGTGCTGTTTCCCGGGCGGCAGTGCATCGCCTAGAGTGCCGCCGTGCGCATAGCCATCACCGGGTCCATCGCGACCGACCACCTGATGACCTTTCCCGGCCGGTTCGTGGAGCAGTTCATCCCCGAGAAGATGGACCGCGTCTCGCTGTCATTCCTCGTCGACGGGCTGGAGATCCGGCGCGGGGGAGTTGCCGCCAACATTGCGTTCGGGCTGGGCGTTCTCGGCCTTAAGCCGCTGCTGATCGGCGCGGTAGGCGCGGACTTCGCGCCCTACCGGGCCTGGCTGGCTGAGCATGGCGTGGACTGCGCCGGGGTCCGCGAGTCGGTGATCCGGCACACCGCCCGGTTTGTCTGCACCACCGATATCGACGGCAACCAGATCGCCTCGTTCTACCCGGGGGCGATGACCGAGGACGCTGACATCGAACTGGCCCCCATCGTGGCGGAGGCCGGCGGCCTGGACCTGATCCTGATCGGCGCCAGTGACCCGGCGGCCATGCTGTCGCATACCCAGGAGTGCCGCGGGATGGGCGTCCCGTTCGCGGCTGACCTGTCCCAGCAACTGCCCCGGCTGGACGAGCCGGAGGTCCGCGCGCTGGTGGACGGCGCGGCATACTTGTTCTGCAACGAGTACGAGGAAGCGCTCATCGAGCGGAAGAGCGCCTGGACCGGCCCGCAGATCCTGGACCGGGTCGGGGTGCGGGTGACCACGCTCGGCCCGGCCGGCGCCCGGCTCGAGCGGGCCGGCCAGCCGCCGGTCCTGGTCGGGCCGGTGCCGGAACTGCGCAAGGCCGACCCGACCGGCACCGGCGATGCGTTCCGGTCCGGGTTCCTGGCCGCGGTGGCCTGGGGCCTGTCCCTGGAGCGGGCAGCCCAGCTGGGCAACATTCTCGCCGTGCACGTGCTGGAGACCGTCGGCACCCAGGAGTACGAGCTCAAGCCCGCCGTGCTGGCCGACCGGCTCGGTGCCGTGTACGGCGCCGCGGCGGCTGACGAGGTCAGCGCCTGCTACTGCTGATCATCATCGCCGGTTACTCCCGGTCAGCGGCGCAGGACACACACGAAGGGGGCGGCCCGGGCGGGCCGCCCCCTTCGTGGACTGACTGATCGTTACCTGTAGGACTGGATGTACTGGTTGGGCGAGCCGACTCCGGTCGAGTCGTCGTAGCCCTGGACGGCGGGCAGCGCGTCCGCGCCCTCGCCGTTGATGCCGAGGGTCCGCAGGAAGGTAAGCAGCGGGCCCTTCCTGGTGTACGGGTTGGTGTAGTTGTTGCGCACCTCGCCGATGCGGACGTCAGCACCGAACGGGTGGTCGGTCACGTCGTGGTAGGCGCTCGTGCCGTACCGCTGGTAGATGGCGTAGTTGGCGAACCCGAGCCGCCCGCGTCCCGCGGCCTGCTGGGCGTCGGCCTGGATGCCCGCGAACACCGGGGTGGCCACGCTGGTACCGCCGATCCGGCTGAGCGAGAAGGCGTACGTCTTCCCGTTCGGCTGCAGCGTCGTCTGGCCGACCAGGACCCCGGTGCTCGGGTCGGCCAGCGCGGACACGTCCGGCACCACCCGCATCGGCTGGCTGCTCGGCGTGGTACTGCCCGGGATCTGGGTGGCCAGGCTGTCCGGCACCACGCCCGCCTGGTACTGCGGCTGCTGGTACACGGTGCTCACGCCGCCCCCGCCGGAGCCGTCATAGCCGGCCGGGTACCGTCCCGGCGGCGGGTACTGCCAGTGGCTGCCCTTCTTGGTGTGCACCAGCGGGTCGATGACGGTGCCCCAGGACGTCTCCCACCGGTAGCCGCCGTGCTTCCCGATGGCCAGGCTGGTGCCGCCCACCGAGGTCACGTAGGGGCTGGAGGTGGGGTACTCCACCTGGTCCACGGTGGACCCGCCGGGGTCCTCGCCGGGTCCGTCGTAGCCGTTGTCGCCGGAGGAGAAGAAGAACCCGATGCCCTGCGCCGCACCCGTCTCGAAGGTGGCGTCGAAGGCCGGGATGAGCGTCGCGGTTGAGGTGGGCTCGCCCCAGGAGTCGCTGACGATGCTGGCCAGGTTCTGCTTCACGATCTCCCGCAGAGCGGCCAGCAGGTCGGAGTCCTGGCAGCTGCGCGCGGCCACGTAGCGGACGCTGGCGGCCGGCGCCATGCCGTGCACCGCCTCCACGTCCAGGGTCTGCTCGCCGTACCAGCCGGCCGCATCGCACTGGCTCGGCCCGGCCTGGGTGTAGGACTTCGGCGTGAAGGCCTGGTACTGGCCCGGGTAGAACGGCTTGTCCCCGACCACGCGGGAGAACTGGTTGGCGTCCTGCTGCATGGTGGGGGAGTTGTACGCGTCCACGATCGCGACGGTCTGGCCCCGGCCGGTCGCGCCGGAGCTGCGCACCCCGTAGGCGCCGCGGACCTGCCGCGGCGTGTAGCCGCAGACGTTCCACGGCTGGTGCGCGCCGTAGGCGGTGGGCACGCTGGTGGCGATCTTCTGTCCGTAGTAGCTGGAGCACGGCCCGGCCACCCAGTAGTTCGGCCCGGGCGGCGGCAGCTCGGGCTTGATCGCGCTCTTCGCGGTGTCCAGGCCGGACACCGCGAGGACGTCACCAGCGACCGACGAGGGGGCGGTGGCGGCCGACTCCGGCGCCCGGGCCGGCTGCCCGCCGGGGGCCCGGTAGGTGCCGAACGTCACCCCGAAGGCCTTGCTGGCGGCCGCGATGGAACCGCTGACCCCGATGTAGGCGCCTGCCGGGGTGCCGGTCTCGACGGCGGTGACAGTCAGCCCGGCCGACGTCAGCCAGGACCGCACGGCGGAAACCTGCGCGGCCGTGGGAGCGAACCTGGCCTGCACCTGGGCCGGCGTCAGGTAGTGCTGGTAGCTGGGGCTCTTCGGGTTGGAGACCGCAGCGACGAAACTGGCTAGCCCGGCCGCGTTATTGGGCGTCAGGTACACCTGCGCCTGGACGGCGCCGCTGGTGACGGCCGTGCTGGACAGGCGCTTCGACGGCACCGCCCAGGCGGGGTGGGTGTCGGCGATCGCCCTTCTCGTATTGGCCGCCTGCGCGGCAGTGGCGGCTGCGAGGCTGCCGAGCGTCATCGCTCCGGCGGCTACCGCGGCACCGACCACACGCAGACGTGTGACGTGCGGCATGCACATTCCTTCCCTGGGGGACTGATCATGGCGCCTGATCACGTGTCCTGGGTAACAGGCACAACCACCGGTATAGGTTCATCCCCGGCTGCGGCGGGCGCAAGCACAACCGCACATCATCGTCGTTCCGTTACCCGGATATTGACGGATAGTACGCTAGTCATCACTGATGGCCATGACTTCCGGGCACCCGGACCGTCAGGCGGCCGGCCAGCCGCACGGTGAGCAGCCGGCCGGAGCCGATCATCTCGCCGTCCGACTGGCGGGGGAGAGGGGCGGCTGCCTCGATCTGCACGCGGCGGGCGCGGAAGCGTTCCAGGCGGCGGTCGTCGCGGCGGCTGCGGGCCAGCACCCGGCCGGCTACCACCGCCCAGCCGAGGAGCCCCGCAGGCGCCAGGATCCCCACGTCAAGCGTGCCGTCGTCCATCCGGGCGTCCGGCAGCAGGGTGAAGCCGCCGGGCAGCAGGCCCGCGTTGCCGACCACGACCGAGCGGGCCAGGCGGGTCAGTGGCGGGCCGTCATCGAGCCGCACGGTGAACTCGTGCCGCCGGCCCGGCAGCCGGGCCACGCCAGCCGCCGCGTAGCCAAGCCAGCCCAGCCGTTCCTTGAGCACCTGCGGCGTCGCGCCGACCACGGCCGCGTCCAGGCCCATCCCGGCCATGGACAGGAACGGGATCCCGTCGGCCACGGCCAGGTCGATCTGATGATCCTGGCCGCGGAACGCCACGGCCAGCGCCCCGCTGGTCCGCAGCGGGATGCCGAGGGCCCGCGCGGCCAGGTTGCCGGTGCCCAGCGGGACGACCGCCAGCGGGATGTCCGTCCCGGCGACGGCCTGGGCGCAGGCCCGGACGGTGCCGTCCCCGCCGGCCGCGACGATCAGCCCGGCCCCCGCCGCCACCGCGCCGCGGGCCAGCCCGTCGCCCGCGTCGTCGCGGCTGGTGTCCAGGAAGGACGGCACCCAGCCGCTGGCCGCCGCGGCCCGGCGGCACTGCCGCCGGAACTTCTCCAGGTCATGAACCCGCTGCTGGTTGACGACGATCGCGGCCGGGAGCATCACGGATGCTCAGCGCGCCCCGGGCCGCTCAGTCACGCCGCTACCGTGCCAGCGGCGGGCCGGGCTGGTCAAGCCGCCTGACCGGCCGCGGCGCCGTCCCCGGCGAGGTTCCCGGGGGGATAGCGTGGCGGGGTGGCGGTTTCTCTCCTCGCGGGCAGCTACCACGGGCCGCCGGAACTGACCGCGACCCGGGTGCTCACCTCGTGGACGCTCGACCTGCCGGTGCTGCTGGCCGTGCTGCTGGCGGGCGGGCTGTACCTGGCCGGTGTCCGCCGCCTGCGCCGCGCCGGCCAGCCCTGGGGCACCGGCCGGGTGCTCGCGTTCGGCCTGGGCGGCCTGGGCGTGCTGGTCGTCGCCACCATGTCGTTCATCGGCGTGTACCAGGGCGTGCTGTTCTACATCCGCTCGGTGCAGACCATCCTGCTGCTGCTGGTCGTGCCGCTGTTCCTCGCGCTGGGCGCGCCGCTGACGCTGGCCATGGGCGCGCTGCCGCGGCTCGGACCGCGGCTGGACGCGGCAGTGCACAGCCGCGCCGCGCGGCTGCTCACGTTCCCGGCCGTCACCACGATGGTCCTGGTGCTGGTTCCCTTCGTGCTGTACTTCTCGCCCTGGTACGCGGCCAGCCTGCAGTCCGCGCCGGTCCGTGAGCTCACCTACCTGGCCCTGCTCGCGCCGGGCTTCGTCTTCTTCTGGATGTTCCTGCGCGTCGATCCGGTACCCCGGGCCTACCCCTACCTGGTGGGACTGTGGGTCAGCGCGGCCGAGGTGGTCGGCGACGCCGCCCTCGGCCTGGCCGTGCTGGCCAGCCAGTCGCTGCTCGCCGGGGCCTACTACCGGGCGCTGGCCCGGCCGTGGGGTCCCGGGCTGCGCACCGACCAGGTCATCGGCGGCGGGGTGCTGTGGGTGCTCGGCGACCTGGTCGGGCTGCCGTTCCTGGCCGCCCAGTTCATCCGGATGATGCGCGAAGACGAGTCCGAGGCGGCTGCCGTTGACGCGCAGCTCGACGCCCAGGAGGCCGGGCATGCGGCCACCGCCGCGGGTGCCCGGACCGGGCCGGCCGGGGCGGGCACCGGGTCGGCCGCCGGGAACGGGCCGGATGATGCGGGCAGGCCGGCCGCAGGCCAGCCCTGGTGGGAGAATGACCCCCGCTTCGCCGACCGCTTCCGCCGGGCGGACGAGCCTCGTCAGTAGGTGCGCTTGACCAGGAAGGCCCAGCCGCGGGGGAGGGCCGTCTCCACCACGAACTCCTGGGACTTCATCATGCACCAGGCCGGGATGTCCGTCTGGGCGGCCGGGTCATCGGCCAGCACGGCGACGGTGGCCCCGATGGGGACCTCCCGGATCCGCTCCGCGAGCATGATGATCGGGATGGGGCACTTCCGGCCGAGCGCGTCGATTGTCAGCATCGGTGCTGGGCGCGTCGGGGGGGTCATCCGCATGCCTCTCTATACCGGTCCGCCGGTCCGTGCCGGTGCCCGCAGGTACCGTTCGTCACCGTATCCCATCAGAGGGTGACAATACTCCGCATCCTCGCCACACGGCGGCGGGACCCTGCTTGCATCGTGCCACGGTGATACCGGTACCCGCACGCCCCCGCGGGTAAGCCCGGCCAGGCCCGGACACGCCGCGGGACAATCGGGGTCCCCCGTGAGGGCGGGCAGCGCGCACGATACTGTTTCCACGACAGCCTGTAGGACGAGCCATGAGCTGCCTGTGCAGCCGGGAGTCATTCCGCCGGGAAGGCAACCTGTGAGTCCCACCCCCAGTGCCCCACGCCGAAGGGGCGCGAACATTCCGGGCCTGGTGCCCGGGCAGCAGACACCAGCCGTGGCCGACGGCCACGCGGCCGCGCCCGGGACCGGGTCCCAGCCGCCGCCGGCGACGCCGCCCGGCCGCCGGGCGCGCCGCTGGGCCCCGCTCGCCGCCCTGCTCGGCGCGGTGGTGCTGGCCACCGCCGGCTGCCAGTCGACCGCCTTCACCCGGCTGGGCCTGCCTCTCCCGGTCACCAAGCAGGGCGAGGTCGTGGTCACCCTGTGGCGGGGCAGCTGGATCGCCGCCTTCGCCGTCGGTGCCGTCGTCTGGGGCCTGATCCTGTGGGCCGTGATCTTCCACCGCAAGCGCTCGGACCGGCCGCCCCGGCAGGTCCGGTACAACCTGCCGATCGAGATCGCTTACACGGTCGTGCCGTTCATCATGGTCGGGGTGTTCTTCTTCTTCACCGCCCGGGACGAGAACTACATCGACTCGCTCACAGTGGCCAAGGGCACGCCGGAGGTCACCGTCACCGTGGTCGGGTACCAGTGGAGCTGGGAGTTCCAGTATCCCCAGTACACGGTGCCCGGCACGTCCAGCTCGCCGGTGAGCGCGCAGGGCCAGCCGTGGCCGGGGCGGCTGCCGGTGCTGGTCATCCCGGAGAACGAGGATGTCCGGTTCAACCTGGTCTCGTTGGACGTGGTGCACTCATTCTGGATCCCGCCATTCGAGTTCAAGCGGGACGTGCTCCCGGGGCACCCGAACCACTTCGTGGTGACGCCGGTCAGGACCGGGACCTTCCTCGGTCATTGCACCGAGTTCTGCGGCCTGTACCACGCCCGGATGCTGTTCTGGGTGAAGATCGTCACCCCCTCCCAGTTCCGCACCTGGATCAGCGCCCAGCAGCACGCACAGCAGAAGTCAGCAGGGAGTGCCTAAGCCGTGACGACCATCGAGCAACCGGTCGAGACCCAGGCCGCCGGCCCATACCGCAACCGTAAAGGGTCGCTGCTGGCCAGCTGGCTGTCCTCGACCGACCACAAGATCATCGGGCACCTGTACCTGATCACCTCGTTCGCGTTCTTCCTGATCGCCGGGCTGATGGCCATGATCATGCGGGCTCAGCTGTTCGGGCCGAACAACCACGTGGTGTCCGATCAGCAGTACAACGAGCTCTTCACCATGCACGGCACGATCATGCTGCTGCTGTTCGCCACCCCGCTGTTCGTGGGCTTCGCGAACGAGATCATGCCGCTGCAGATCGGCGCGCCGGACGTCGCGTTCCCGCGGCTGAACCTGCTGAGCTATTACTTCTTCCTGTTCGGCGGGCTCATCCTGCTGATCAGCTTCCTCACCCCGGGCGGCGCCGCCTCCTTCGGCTGGTATGCCTATTCGCCGCTCACCAGCCAGGTGTACTCACCCGGCATCGGCGGCGACATGTGGATCATGGGGCTGACGCTGTCCGGGCTGGGCACCATCCTGGGCGGCGTCAACTTCGTCACCACCATCATCTGCATGCGGGCGCCGGGCATGACGATGTTCCGGATGCCCATCTTCACCTGGAACATCCTGCTCACGTCGGTCCTGGTGCTGCTGGCCTTCCCGGCGCTGGCCGCCGCCCTGCTCATGCTGGAGATCGACCGCAAGCTCGGCGCCCAGGTCTTCAGCGCGTCCAGCGGGGGCGCGATCTTGTGGCAGAACCTGTTCTGGTTCTTCGGCCATCCCGAGGTCTATATCGTCGCCTTGCCTTTCTTCGGCATAGCCACCGAAGTACTGCCGGTGTTCAGCCGCAAGCCGTGCTTCGGGTACAAGGGCCTGGTCGGCGCGACCATCGCGATCGCCGGCCTGTCCATGACGGTGTGGGCGCACCACATGTTCACCACCGGCGCGGTCCTGCTGCCGTTCTTCTCGTTCATGACGTTCCTGATCGCGGTGCCCACCGGGGTGAAATTCTTCAACTGGGTGGGCACCATGTGGCGTGGCCAGCTGACCTTCGAGCCGGCCATGCTGTTCGCGATCGGGTTCCTGGTGTCCTTCCTGTTCGGCGGGCTGACCGGGGTCATCCTCGCCTCGCCGCCGCTGGACTTCCACGTCAGCGATACCTACTTCGTGGTCGCCCACTTCCACTACGTGCTGTTCGGCACCGTGGTGTTCTGCATGTTCAGCGGCTTCTACTTCTGGTGGCCCAAGTTCACCGGGAAGATGCTCGACAACACCCTCGGGAAGTGGCATTTCTGGATGCTGTTCATCGGGTTCAACATGACGTTCCTGGTGCAGCACTGGATCGGCGTCGAGGGCATGCCGCGGCGCATCGCCAACTACCCGCTCCTGCCGCCTGACGTCACCACGCTCAACCAGATCTCCAGCATCGGGTCCTGGATCCTGGGCGCGTCCACCTTCATCTTCCTTTACAACGTCTACAAGACGTGGAAGTACGGCGAGCAGGTCACCGTGGACGACCCGTGGGGCTGGGGGAACTCGCTGGAGTGGGCGACCTCCTGCCCGCCGCCGCGGCACAACTTCACCCGGATCCCGCGGATCCGCTCCGAGCGGCCTGCGTTCGACATGCACCACCCGGAGATCCAGTCCGGGCGCTCGCATCGGCAACGCATCGAGGCGACCAAATGAGGGCTGCGGACGCTGATTGGCGGAGAGGTATCTGATGAAGTTTGAGGGCTCGCTGTTCATCGGGTGCGCCATCTTCTTCGGCGCCTCGGACATCGTCTACTGGTACTTCTCCAAGGACCCCACCGGCACCACGGCGCTCGCGCTGGCCGTCGGCCTGGCCTTCCTGATCGGGTTCTACCTGCTGTTCACCGGGCGCCGGCTACCGCAGCGCCCGGAGGACAACCCAGCGGGGAAGATCGCCGACGCCGCCGGCGAAGTGGGTTTCTTCAGCCCGCACAGCTGGTGGCCGCTGTATGTCGGCCTGGCCGCCGCCATCGCCGCCCTGGGGGTGGTGATCGGCTGGTGGCTGTTCCTCATCGGGCTGCTGTTCCTCTTCCTGACCGTGATCGGCTTCGTGTTCGAGTACTACCGCGGCATCTTCGCCCACTGAGCCCCGGCCAGCCCCCCCCGTTTTCCGCGCCGGACTCGCGAGTTATCCTGCTCCCAGCCTTAATCACTCAGAGTAATTACCATTTGATAACTCTGCGGTGTTAAAGGTTTGACGCCCAGCAGGAGGAGCGGGTGGCTGCCGGACGGCAGCGGAGGGGTAGGAACGTGTCGGGGGACATATCAGGCGCCGCCCGCGGGCTGGCGCGACGTGGCTGGACCCAGCCGGCCAGCTGGGCAGCCGGGGCAGCCGGCCTGCTGCTGCTGGCCGCGTGCTCAGGAGGCGGCGGCGCGCATGCGCCCGCCGCCCGGCCGCCGGCCACGATCACCATCACCAGCGGCAACCTGACGTTCAGTTCGGCCGCCATGGGCGGGAAGGGCGCCGGGCGGGGTCACCGCACCGGGGCGGCGGTGCTGACCGACCCGGCGGCCGGGGCGGGAGCCCTGGACACGCGGCCCGACCTCGGCGTGACGGTCTCGGCCCGGGACGGGACGCTGTCCCAGGTGGTGGTGCGCAACGCGGCGGGAACCGCCATGCCGGGCAGTTATGGCGCCGGCTCGCGCGCCTGGCGGACCGGCTGGGCGCTGGTGCCGGGCCAGGCCTACCAGGTCACCGCGACCGCGGTGAACCCGGCCGGGCGGCGGACGGTCGCCGCCGGCACGTTCCGGACCTTCCGCCCGCAGCGGGGCTTCACCGCCGCCACCACCCTGACCCCCGGCGAGACCGTCGGGGTCGGCATGCCCATCATGGTGACGTTCAGCCAGCCGGTCCGGGACCGGGCCGCAGTGGAGCGCTCGCTGGAGGTCTGGTCCAGCAAGCCGGTCACCGGCGCCTGGTACTGGATGGACAGCAAGGATGTCTGGTTCCGCCCCGAGCACTACTGGCCCGCGCACGACCAGGTCCGGTTCACCGCGCACCTGGCCGGCGTGCAGGGCGCGCCGGGGGTGTACGGGCGGGCCAACCTGAGCCAGCACTTCCGGGTCGGCAGCTCGCTCATCGCCCGGGCCAACGCGGCCACGCATCATATGAAGGTGTGGTGGAACGGCCGGCTGCTGGGCGACTGGCCGATCAGCACGGGGCGGCCGGGCATGGACACGGCGGACGGGAACTACCTGTCCTTCGCCATGGCCAACCCGGTGGACATGAACTCCGCGACGATCGGCATCCCGGCGGGCAGCCCGGGCTACTACAACGAGCTGGTCTACGATGCGGTGCAGTTCACCGCCAGCGGCACCTACATCCACAGCGCGCCGTGGTCCGTCGGCGAGCAGGGCATCGTCAACGTGAGCCACGGCTGCGTCAACGTGGCCCCGGCCAACGCGGTCTGGTACTACAACCACTCCATGCTCGGCGACCCGATCAGTGTCGTGGGCAGCCCGCAGCCGGGCACCTGGGGAAACGGGTGGACCATCTACTTCCTGGGCTGGCGCAAGCTGCTGGCGGGCAGTGCCACCGGGCAGGCAGTGCAGGCCGGCCGCCAGGGCAGCCGCTTCGTGGCCGCGGCGTCGGTCACCCAGGCACCGGCCGTCCCGGCCCCGTCCGTGCACCTGAGGGCCGCCTGAGGGCCGCCCGGGGCCGCCTGAGGGCCGCCTGAGGGACAAAACGGCCGGGCCCCGGGGGATTTATCCCCCCGGGGCCCGGCCGTGTCTCCGTGCCGATCGCGCGGCCAACGCGCGGCGGTCCTAGTGGCCGCCCGGGGCATCCTCCGGACCGTCGCCGACCGGCCCGAGCACGGTTTTCCCTGGCTCCCCGGCGGTCACCGCGGCCGGCTGGCCGTGGCCGTTCCCGTCATGCCCGTCGTGGCCGTTCCCGTCATGCCCGTCGTGGCCGTTCCCGTCATGCCCGTCGTGGCCGTTCCCGTCATGCCCGTTCCCGACTTCCAGCGGGACGCTCTCGGTGATGATCCCGGCCGCCCGCAGCCGCACCTTGCCGAGCACGCCCCGGGTCGCCGGCTCGGGCACCGCCTCGTCCCCGTCGGGCGCGGCGGGCAGCGCCGCCACGGCGTGCTGCCGGGACAGCAGGACAGCCCGCTCCTCCTCCGGCACTGGCCTGTGCACCTCGATGAACTCGCCCTCCGGGGTCATCTTGATGATCCCGGACTCGTAGCCGTGCGCCAGCGATTCCGCGTCCTTGCGCTGCAGCCCCAGGCAGATCCGCTTGGTCACCCAGTAGGCGACCACCGGCCCGATGAAGATCGCGTACCGGGCGATCTCGGTCGTGGTGTACAGCGAGATGGCGAAGTGCTCGGCGATGACGTCGTTGGCGCCTTCCAGCCACAGGATGCCGTAGAAGGCGACCACGGCGACGCCGATCGCCGTCCGGGTGGCCGCGTTCCGCGGCCGGTCGTTCACGTGGTGCTCCAGCTGGTCCCCGGTCGCCCAGCGCTCGATGAACGGCCACAGCGCGGCCCCGGTGAAGATGAGGCCCAGCGGCACCAGGGCCGGGATGAACACGTTGAAGGCGAACGTGTGGCCCAGCACGTTCCAGGACCAGCTCGGCATGATGCGCAGTGAGCCCTCGAGCGGGCCCATGTAGAAGTCGGGCTGCGAGCCCGCCGAGATCGACGCCGGGGTGTACGGCCCGTACAGCCAGATCGGGTTGATCTGGGCGAAGGTGGACAGCAGGGCCAGCCCGCCGAAGACGAACATGAAGAACGCGCCGGTCTTGGCCATGAAGTACGGGTACAGCGGCTGGCCGACGACGTTCCGGTCGGTGCGCCCCTGGCCGGGCATCTGGGTGTGCTTCTGGTGGAACATCAGGAACAGGTGCGCGGTGATCAGCGCCAGCAGGATGCCCGGGATCAGCAGCACGTGGATGATGTACAGCCGCGGGACGATGTCGGTGCCCGGGAACTGCCCGCCGAACAGGAAGAACGACAGGTAGGTGCCGACGATCGGGATGCCCAGCGCCACGCCCTCGGTGATCCGCAGTCCGGTGCCGGACAGCAGGTCGTCGGGCAGCGAGTAGCCGAACAGGCCTTCCAGCAGGCCCAGCGTGAACAGCACGATCCCGATGAGCCAGTTGAACTCGCGGGGCTTGCGGTACGCGCCGGTGAAGAAGATCCGCAGCATGTGCACCATGATCGCGGCCATGAACAGGTCCGCGGCCCAGTGGTGGATCTGCCGCATCAGCAGCCCGCCGCGCACGTCGAAGCTGATGTTCAGCGTGGAGGCGTACGCCTCGCTCATCCGCACGCCGTTCAGCCTGGTGTACGTGCCGTGGTAGACCACCGACGTCATGCTGGGCTTGAAGAAGAAGGTCAGGAAGGTGCCAGTGAGCAGCAGGATGATGAACGAGTAGAGCGCGATCTCGCCGAGCAGGAACGACCAGTGGTCCGGGAAGACCTTCTTGAGCAGCGTGCGGGCGCCCTTGGCCGCCCGCAGCCGGTCGTCGAGGAACGTGCCGGTGCCGGCTAGCGCCTTCGCCACAGGGCCCGAGACGTGCGTGCTGGCTGAGGCCCTGTTTTCGATACTCATCCCCGCTCCCAGAAGCTTGGGCCGACCGGTTCGGTGTAGTCGCTGCGCGCGACGAGATAACCGTTGGCGTCCACGGTCATCGGTAGCTGCGGCAGCGGCCGGGCGGCCGGGCCGAACAGCACCGCGGCCCCGTTCGTCGCGTCGAAGGTGGACTGGTGGCACGGGCACAGGATGTGGTGCGTGGTCTGCTCGTACAGCGCCACCGGGCACCCCACATGGGTGCAGATCTTCGAGTAGGCGACGATGTTGTCCACCGTCCAGTTCATCACCGTGCCGTGCTGGTCCCCGGGCCGCTTCGGGATCAGCTGCCCCGGCGCGAACTTGATGATGATCGTCGCGGCCTTGGCGATCGCGTCGTCGTTGGTCTGGTAGCCCTCGGGGATGACCGTGATCATCGATCCGGGGGTGTCGAAGTCCGCCGGGCGGATCGGATGGCCGGTCTGGTCGATGACCAGCCGCAGGCCCTTACGCCACACGGTGTGCCGCAGCGACGTCCCCGGCAGCGGCCCCATGTCCCGGAGCAGCACGATCGGGGCCACCGCCAGCGGCACGGTGGCCGCGATGAGCGTCCGCCGCAGGATGGGCCGCTTGACGAACTGGCTGGCCTCCGCGCCCTGCTGGAACGTCTCGGCGAACTCGTGGCGGACCTCCGGGGGGGACGCCAGCGGCTTGCGCTCCTCGGTGATCTCCACGTCGGGCATCAGTGTCCGGACCCAGACCACCGCGCCCACGCCCAGCGCCAGGAAGGCCACCGACATGGACAGGCCCAGGGCCAGGTTGGACCGCAGCACCGAGTCGAGGTTGGTGCCTACTTCCAGGCCGATGTAGGCGGCGATGAACCCGATCCCGGCCAGCATGGACAGGATGAACAGCGCGGCGACGATCCGCTCGTGGCGCTTGGCGGCCTTGGCGTCGGCCGGGTCCGCGGGCGGGTAGCCGCCCTCCGCGGACGGCGGCTCGGCCGTCCGGGCCGTGCCGAGCAGGGTCCGTTCCTCAGCGGGAGGCGGCGTGCCGATCACCCGGTGGGGCGCCCGCGGCGGCTCGGTCACGGACTCGTCTCCCGCATGGGGCCGGACATCCTCTGAGTGCCCGTCTGTGCTGCTCATGGTCAGTGCACCCGTCGCTTCGCAGTGATCCACATGGCGACTAGGATCAGGCCGCCGATACCGCCGATCCAGCCGACCAGGCCCTCGGTGACCGGCCCGATCCGGCCGAGGCTGAACCCGCCGGGGTTGGGTTCCGAGCGTGTCTGGGTGATGTACGCGATGATATCCCGCTTCTCACTCGGCGTAATCGTCGTGTCGTTGAACACCGGCATGGCCTCCGGCCCGGTGATCATTGCCTCGTAGATCTGGGTCGGCGTCGAGGCGGTCAGCGCGGGGGCGTACTTGCCGTAGGTCAGCGCACCGCCCGCTCCCACGAAGTTGTGGCACTGGGAGCAGTTGGCGGTGAAGAGCTCCTGCCCGACCCCCGGGTCAGCGCCCTGGGTGCTGACCTGGCTGGCGTCCGGGACGGTCGGGCCGCCGCCCAGGGACTGGATGTAGGCGGCGATCTCCTCAGTCTGCTGGGGATTGAGCACCGGGGGCTTGCGGGCCGCCTCGGCGTCGGCCTCCTTGAGCGGCATCCGGCCGGTGCTGACCTGGAAGTTGACGGCGGCCGCGCCCACCCCGATCAGGCTCGGGGCGGCGGACGTGCCCTGGGCCTCCAGCCCGTGGCAGCTGGAGCAGTTCTGGGTGAACAGGGTCCGGCCCACCGTGGTGTCCTGCTGCGAGGCCGGCGGGGACGTGGCGTTGGCCGGGGTGCCCTGCGCGGTGAGGGCCGCGTACCCGCCGCCCACCGCGACCAGCCCAAGCAGCACAACGGCGTATCCGGCGACCGGGCGCCGCCGCCGTGTGGTGATCCAGCTCACTGCTGCCCTCGTCTTCTGGTTCGGAGCTCTTGTTAGGGGATTTCGGGCGTCCCGTTTAGGTATTCGCTGCGGGAGCGCCTACTGGATGAGGTAGATCGTGGTGAACAGCCCGATCCACACGACATCCACGAAGTGCCAGTAGTAGGAGACGACGATCGCGCTGACCTGCTGCTCGTGAGTGAAGGTCTTGGCCACGTAGGTGCGGCCCAGCACGAACAGGAACGCGATGAGCCCGCCGGTCACGTGCAGGCCGTGGAACCCGGTGGGGATGTAGAACACCGATCCGTAGGCGCTGGACGACACGGTCAGGTGCTGGTCGCGGATCAGGCTCAGGTACTCGTAGCCCTGGCCGCAGACGAAGTACAGGCCCATCAGGAACGAGAGCCAGTACCACTCGCGCAGCCCCCAGCGGCCCATCTGCCAGAACCGGCCGGCCCGGCCGAGCTGGCCCCGCTCCACGGCGAACACCCCAAGCTGGCAGGTGACGCTGGATAGCAGCAGCACCGTGGTGTTGATCGAGCCCAGGGTGAGATCCAGGTGCGCGCCGGGCCAGGGGAGCCCTTCGCCCTTGTCTACCGAGCGGATGGTGAAGTACACCGCGAACAACGCGGCGAAGAACATGAGCTCCGACGATAGCCAGATGATGGTGCCCACGCTGACCAGGTTGGGCCGGGCAGCAGGCGGGCGGGGAGACGGCGCTCTGTCGGTGACGGATGCGGTGGCCACGCGCTCATTATTACGACAACCCGTAGGCGTGCGTGGGCCGACCCCCCGTGTCGGTACCATCCACTTCATGAAGGTCGTCGTTTACAGCCACGATGCGGACACCCGGGCCCGGATGCAGCTCGCCATCGGCCGCCGCCCCGCCCCTGATGTGCCCGAGGCTGAGATCATCCCGGTGGCCACCGAGCCGGCCCTGATCAGGCTGCTGGACGCCGGGGGGGCCGACGTCATGGTGCTGGACGGCGAGGCGCAGCCCGCGGGCGGCATGGGCGTCTGCCGCCAGGCCAAGGACGAGATCCACGACTGCCCGCCGGTGCTGCTGGTCATCGGCCGGGCCGACGACGGCTGGCTGGCCACCTGGTCCGGCGCGGACGCGGTGACCACCCACCCGATCGACCCGGTGGCCTTCGCCGCGGCGCTCGCTGGCCTGATGCGCCAGCGCGCGAAGCGGCTGTCCGCCCAGGCCTGAGCCCGGCGTCCGGCGGAGGCGGCGATGACACCGACCATGTCCTGGCGCGGCCTCATCGGCACGCTGATCCGCGGGGAGTCGCTGTCCTCGGCGCAGGCCGCCTGGGCTATGAATGAGATCATGGACGGCGCCGCGACGCCGGTCCAGGTGGCCGGATTCGCGGTGGCGTTGCGGATGAAAGGGGAGACCGCCGCCGAGCTGGCCGGGCTTTCCGACGTCATGCTGCGGCGGGCCACCCCGATCAGCGTGCCCGGCTCCCTGGTCGACCTGGTCGGCACCGGCGGGGACGGGGCGCACACGGTCAACATCTCCACCATGGGCGCGATCGCCGCGGCGGGGGCCGGGGTCCGGGTGGTCAAGCACGGCAACCGGGCCGCCTCGTCGGCCTGCGGCGCGGCCGACGTGCTGGAAGCGCTCGGCGTCATCATTGACCTGCCGCCGGAAGCCACCGCCCGGCTGGCGGAGGAAACCGGGATCGCGTTCCTGTTCGCCCCGCTCTACCATCCGTCGTTCCGGCACGCGTCGGTCGCGCGCAGCGAGCTGGGAGTGCCGACCGTCTTCAACTCCCTCGGCCCGGTGTCGAACCCGGCCCGGCCCGGGGCCCAGGCCGTGGGCGTGTCCGACCCGCGCATGGGTGAGGTAATCGCCGGCGTGCTGGCCGGCCGGGACTGCTCCGCGCTGGTGTTCCACGGCGACGACGGGCTGGACGAGCTCACCACGACCGCCACGTCTACCGTCTGGGTGGTGCACGGCGGCGCGGTGGACCGGGCCGTGTTCGACCCGGCGGTGCTCGGGCTGGGCCGGGCCAGCCCGGGCGACCTGCGCGGCGGTGACCGCGAGCACAACGCGGCGGTGGCCCGCGCGGTCCTGGCCGGCCAGACCGGCCCGGTCCGCGACACCGTTCTGCTTAACGCGGCTGCCGCGCTGGCGGCCGCCGCCGGGGTGCCGGGCGCCGCGGCGCTGGACAAGGCGCTCGCCGAGGGCTACGCCCGGGCTGCGGCCGCCGTCGACTCCGGGGCCGCCCTGGACCTGCTGGACCGGTGGGTGGCAGCCAGCCGGGAACTGGCTCAGGCGGCCGGCCGGTAGCTCAGTCGGACTCGTAGCCGAGGGCGAACGCGGCCTCGAGATCGTGCCGCGAGTACGTGCGGAACGCGATGTGCGTCTCGGTGTGGGTCACCCCGGCGACCCGGTTCAGCGTTCCGGGGATCACGTCGGCGAGTTCCTCGTGGGCCCGCACCCGGACCAGGGCGACCAGATCGAACTCGCCGGTCACCGAGTACACCTCAGTGACCTCCGGGATCTGCGCGATGATCTCGGCAGTCTCCGGGATCCGCGCCACGTCGGCCTTCACCAGAACGATCGCGGTGATCACCTGCTGCCTCCTGCCGGGCCGTGTCCGTAGCCTCCGGGCGTAGCGTATCGCTGCTCCGCGCCGGACCCGGCCCGGTCCGGGCCGCCGGGCCGGGAGCCGTGGTCCGGGCCGGCGCGGCGGGACCAGTTGTCCGGCCCGGCCGCGAGCCGGGCCTGGGCAGCGGCCAGCTTGCCGTACCGGTGCACCCCGCGGGCGGCCAGCCGCCCCAGCAGCCCGGAGAGCACGGTGGCGGTGGCCCGGGCATCGGCCAGCGCGCGGTGCCGCGGCTGGTCGGCCGCGCCGAAGAAGCCCGCCAGCGTGCTCAGCTTGCAGTTGGGCACCTCGTCCGGCCCCAGCGCCAGCCGGGCCAGGCTGACCGTGTCCAGGACCGGCGGGGACGGCCAGCGCAGCCCGCTGCTCGCGCAGGCCGCGGACAGGAAGCTCACGTCGAAGGGCGCGTTGTGCGCGGTGAGCACGCAGCCGTGGACGAAGTCGAGGAGCACCGGGAGCGCGGCAGCGGCCGGCGGCGCGTCCGCGACCATGGCGTCACTGATGCCGGTCAGCTCCGCGATGTCGGCCGGGATGGGACGCCCCGGGTTCACCAGGGTGGCAAACTCCGCTTCGATCCGGCCGCCACGCACCCGGACCGCGCCGATCTCGGTGATCCCGGCCGTGTCCGGGGACCAGCCGGTCGTCTCGACATCGACCACGGCGAAGTCCAGGCTCTGCACCGTGCGCCAGCGCAGTGCTAGCCCGGGGTGACGACCCCCCGGAACCCCCCGGCATTTCATCCTGTGGCTGCGCCCTCCCAGAACCCCCCGCGATCGCTGGCTCGGAGGGGACACGCCTTCGGCGCGCCCCGCCTCGCCTGGAGATGTCCGCAGGCGGGCCAGCAACGTCGCCGGCCGGATGCTGATTCTCACGCTGATCACGTTAGGGCGGGGTACCGACACTCGGCGCGAGCGGCCCGCCGCGCTCAGCCCAGGTCGGCGCGGAAGCACTCGGTCACGTACGGCAGCAGCAGCTCATCCGCCCCGGACAGGGCGAGCTGCGCCGCGCCGAGATTGCGGACCGCGGCCAGCACCGCATCGCGCCGTGCGGCGGGCATCGTGATCACGTAGCTCCGCGAGGCGGCCATGTCGGCGAGCTGGTCCAGGCTGAGCATGTGCTGCCAGCTGATGTCGTGCCGCTGCACTGGCCCGAACGGCGGCCCGATGACGCCGTGCGGGTGGCCCCGGTCCTGTTCGCCCGGGTCGAGCACCCTGGTCAGCTCGGCCACCCAGGCCTCCCGCTCGTCCCGGATGTTCCACAGCAGCCCGAGCCGGCCGCCGGGGACCAGCACCCGGGCCACCTCGGGCACGGCCCGGGCCGGGTCCACCCAGTGCCACGCCTGGGCGACCAGGACTGTGTCGACGCTGCCGTCGGGCAGCGGGATCTCCTCGGCGCTGCCCGCCCGCACCGTGACGCCGGGCACGGCCCGGGCCAGTTCCTCACGCATGCCGGCCAGCGGCTCCACCGCGACCACGTCGAGGCCGCGGCGGCGCAGCTGGCGGGTGAGCTTGCCAGTGCCGGCCCCAAGGTCCAGCACCCGGGCCGCGCCGGGGGGCAGCAGCCAGTCGAGCGCCGCCGCCGGGTAAGGCGGCCGGCCCCGCTCGTAGGCGGCCGCGGCGGCGCCGAACGAGGTGGCCTGCGCGCGGTGCCGCTCTTCCGGGTCGCCTGCGCCTGCTGCCATGCCCGCATCATCCCAGGGCGCCCCGCCGCGCGGCGGGGCCGGGGCGGCTGTCCGCCGCGTGTCGCGGCGCGAACGCGGAGTGTCAGAGGGGCCGCCTAGCGTGTGCCCCAGACGCCTCCCCGCGGGGCGCCGCGACCCCGGGACCGGCCAGGCCGGGCCCGGAGCCAGCCTCAGGAGGAGAGATGCTGATCGAATGCGACCGGTGCGCGATGCGCGATATCGCCTGCCCGGACTGCGTGGTCACCGTGCTGCTCGGCCACGGCCGGCCGCAGCCCGGCCTCGACGCTGACGAGCGGCGCGCGCTGCGTGTCCTCGCCGATGCGCGGCTGATTCCACCGCTCTGGGAGGGGCCGGCGGCCCGGGCTTCCTGACCACGCCGCCGTGCTTCCCGGCCCGGGCCTCCGCCCTTCGCGGCGGGCCGCCTCGGGGGCGGCGCGGCCGCGCCGCCCCCGCTGGCCCGGCAGCCGCTGGCCGGCCGGCGCGGCTTGCGGGTATTCGCGAAGCGGTTGAAACCCCCGCCCCGGCTTCACTAGTGTCAGCCCAGGTCGGACCGCTCCCCAGCCACCACTATGGTGACGGCGGCCGGCCACCGCCGAGTCTTCGCGCTGGCAGATCAGGCCAGCCGGAGAGCCGGGGACCCACCGGAGGGCTCATGCCGGGCATGCCCGGAGCCCGGGTCCTCCAGGGGTGAATCGGCCCGGCCCAGACGTACGTAGTTACCTCAGGGCCAGGCCGTAGGGCATCTTCCACAGCCCGAACCCGTCAGCTCACCCGGTAGGCGGAGTGGAAGAAGGAGCGTGACACGTACGTGAGTACGCGTTCAGCTGCCCAGCATGCCCGCGTGCCCGACGAACCGCACGGCGATCCGCGCGTTAAGCCGCATCGCCGCCGGGCGCTGCGCCGGGGGCTCGCCCTCGGGGCCAGCGTCGCCACCGTCGGGGTGCTGGCCACCGTGGCCAGCGTTGCAGGCGCGGCACCACAGCCCAGCGTCGGCCAGGTGCAGAAGATGGTGAACCACCTCACCTCGGAGCAGGACCAGGCGGTCCAGCAGTACGACCTGACGGCCCAGCAGCTGGCCCAGGCCAGGCAGCGGCTGACCCTGGTGACCGGCGAGGTCAAGACGGACCAGGCGAAGTTCCGGTCGATGCAGGACGAAATCGCCTCGATCGCCGCCACCGCCTACGAGAGCGGCACCATGACCTCGATGGGCGCGCTGTTCACCACGGACAACCCGCAGGCCGTGCTGAACCAGGCATCCGTCCTGCTGCAGTTGTCCAGCGACCGGCAGGCCCAGGTGCACGAGTTCATCTCGGCCGCCCGCCAGCTGACCAGCGCGCAGCAGAGCGCCCGCCGGACCGAGCAGGCGGTGGCCACCCTGGACGCGCAGCGGCTGGCCCGCAAGAAGTCTATCGGCCAGGCGCTCAGCAAGCAGAAGGCCATCCTGGCCACGCTCACCGCCCAGCAGCAGCAGCAGGTCGCCTCGACCTCCACGATCGGGGCGGGCGGCTCGACCAAACCGGTGACCAACAACATCCCGGTCAGTGGGGCCGCGGGCCAGGCGGTGGCCTACGCCTACTCGAAGATCGGCGACGCGTACGTGTACGGCGCCACCGGGCCGAGCACGTTCGACTGCTCGGGCCTGGCCCAGGCCGCCTGGGCGTCCGCCGGGGTGGCCATCCCGCGGACCACCTACGAGCAGGTGGCCGCGCTGCCCGCGGTGTCCACGAACGACCTGCAGCCGGGCGACCTGCTGTTCTTCGACGGCGACGGGCACGTCGGGATGTACGTCGGCGGGGGCTACCTGATCGATGCCCCGGATACCGGCTCGTTCGTCGAGAAGGTCGCGCTGGCCGGCTGGTACGCGGCCAACCTGGACAGCGCCGCCCGGCCCTGAGCCTCGCGGCCAGGCCAGCCCGTCGTGCGCGGGCGGGCCCCCGGACGATCGTCCGGGGGCCCGCCTGCGGCTTTCCAGGCCGCTGAGCCGTTATGATCCGTGCCAGATGCCAAAGGTCCTGATCGTCACCAACGACTTCCCGCCGCGGGCCGGCGGGATCCAGTCGTTCGTGCACGCCCTGGCCCTCCGGCTGCCCCCCGGCCAGGCGGTGGTGTACGCGCCCGCCTGGGAGGGCGCGGCCGAGTTCGACCAGCGGCAGCCGTTCCCGGTGATACGGCACCCCACCTCGCTGATGCTGCCGGTGCCGGCCGTGCGCGACCGTGCCGTGGCCGCCCTGGCCGAGCACGGCTGCGACACCGTCCTGTTCGGCGCGGCGGCCCCGTTGGGCCTGCTCGCGCCGGCGCTGCGCCGGGCCGGGGCATCCCGGATCGTCGCGCTCACCCACGGGCATGAGGCGGGCTGGGCGGCGTTGCCGGTCGCCCGCGGCCTGCTCCGGCGGATCGGTGACTCGGTGGACGTGGTCACCTACCTGGGCGAGTACGTCCGGCTGCGGCTGGCCCGGGCGCTGTCACCGGCCGCGACGGCCCGGATGGCCCGGCTGGCGCCCGGGGTGGACACGTCCGCGTTCCAGCCTGGGGCCGGCGGTGCCGCCCTCAGGGACCGGCTGGGCCTGGGGGACCGGCCGGTGGTGGTGTGCGTATCGCGCCTGGTAGCGCGGAAGGGGCAGGACACGCTGTTGCGCGCCTGGCCGGCCGTGCGGGCGGCCGGCGGTGACCCGGTGCTGCTGCTGGTCGGCGGCGGCCCGGCCGCCGGGCGGCTGGCCCAGCTGGCCAGCCAGCTGGGCGTGGCCGGCTCGGTCCGGTTCACCGGGCAGGTCCCGGATGCGGACCTGCCCGCCTACTACGACGCGGGCGATGTGTTCGCCATGCCCTGCCGGACCCGGCGCCGCGGCCTGGACGTCGAGGGGCTGGGGATCGTCTACCTGGAGGCCTCCGCGACCGGCCTGCCGGTCATCGCCGGCGACTCGGGTGGCGCGCCGGATGCCGTGCTGAACGGGGAGACCGGCTACGTGATACCGGGCCGGGACGTGACCCAGCTGGCGGAGCGGCTCATCCAGCTGCTCGGTGACCCGGCGGGCGCCCGCGCCATGGGGGAGAAGGGCCTGGCCTGGGTGGACCGCGAGTGGCGCTGGGACCTGGTCGCCCAGCGCCTCGCGCACATCCTGGCCGGCTGACGCCTGGCCACCCGCCCTACTGGTAGAGCGCGTCGATGTCGCCCGCGAAATCCTTGGCTACCACGCCCCGGCGGACCTTGAGGGATGGCGTCAGGTAGCCCGCCTGCTCGGTGAAGTCGACCGGCAGGATCCGGAACCGGCGGATCGACTCCGCACGGGACACCGCCTTGTTGGCCTCGTCCACCGCCGCCTGGATCTCCGTGATGAGCTCGGGCTCCTCCGCCAGTTCCGCCAGGCTGGCCTGGGCCAGCCGCGGATGCCGGCCCCGCCACGCCTGCAGCGCCTCCTCGTCCAGCGTCACCAGGGACGCCACGTAGGGACGGCCGTCGCCCACCACCATGCTCTGGCTCACCAGCGGATGCGCGCGCAGCCGGTCCTCCAGCACGGCCGGGGCCACGTTCTTGCCCCCGGCGGTGACGATGATGTCCTTCTTCCGGCCAGTGACCCGCAGGTAGCCGTCCTCGTCAAGCTGGCCGAGGTCCCCCGTGTGCAGCCAGCCGCCGGCGTCGATCATCTCGGCCGTCGCCGCGTCGTTGTGCCAGTAGCCCGGGAACACGTTCGGCCCGGATACCAGGATCTCGCCGTCCTCGGCGATCCGCACGCTGACCCCGGGAATGGGTGCGCCGACCGAGCCGATCTTGTTGCGGCCGGGCAGGTTGACCGAGATCACCGGGCTGGTCTCGGTCAGCCCGAAGCCCTCCAGCACGGTGAGGCCGGCGCCGCGGAAGAAGTGCCCGAGCCGCTCGCCGAGCGGCGCACCGCCCGATACGGCGTACTGGACCCGCCCGCCGGTGGCTGCCCGCAGCTTGCTGTACACCAGCCGGTCGCAGGCGGCATGCGCGGCGCGCAGCCGGATGGGCTGGCTGCCGCGCAGCGGCCGCCCGGAGCTGCCCAGCGTGCCGCTCCACTCGATGGCGGTCCGCGTGGCCGCCGCGAAGATGCGGCCCTTCAGCCGGCTCGCTGAGGCCTGCAGCTCCGCGCCGTTGTACACCTTCTCGAAGACCCGCGGCACGGCCAGGATGAAGGTCGGCTGGAAGCTGCCCAGGTCAGCGACCAGGCTGGCCACGTCTGCGGTATGCCCCATGACGGTGCCCGACTCCAGGCAGCCAACCTGGATGATGCGCGCGAAGGAGTGCGCCAGCGGCAGGAACAGCAGGGCCGAGCGCCCGGACACCGAGAAGATCTCCGGCAGTGCGCCGATCGCGTTGCGCACGTCGGCGAGCATGTTCCCGTGGGTGAGCTGGCAGCCCTTCGGGCGGCCGGTCGTTCCGGACGTGTAGATGATGGTGGCCAGGTCGGCGGCGCCGCGGGCGGCCCGGCGCTCGGCCAGGGCGTCCCCGCCGACGGCGGCGCCCTCCGCGGCCAGGCTGTCCAGGGTGCCGTCGGTCAGCTGGCCGGCCGCGGCGTCCCCGGTGCCCTTGTCGATCAGCCAGACCCGTTGCACGCCGGGCAGCCTGCCCAGGACATCCGCGGCAGCCTGCAGGTGCCCGGGCGTCTCGGCGATCAGCGCCCGGGCACCGGAGTCACCCAGGATCCACTCGACCTGCTCGGCCGAGGACGTCTCGTAGATGGGCACGGTGACAGCCCCGGCCGACCAGATCGCGTAGTCCGCGACGGTCCACTCATATCTGGTCCGGGACAGCAGGGCGACCCGGTCGCCTGCCCCGATCCCAGTCGCTACCAGTCCCTTGGCCAGCGCGGACACCTCGTCGCGGAACTGCGCGGCGGTCACGTCGTGCCAGGCGGGGCCGCCGTCCGGCAGCCGGCGGCGGAGGACCACGACCTGTGGCTCGTGGTCTGCGCGGTCGAAGACGACGTCGGCCAGGTTCGCGGTCGGCGTGATCTCCGCCGCAGCGGGGGTGCCGTATTCGCGCATGACAGCTCCTGCCGGTCAGGTTCGACGACGAACGAGATGGACCGTACCCCGGTGAGGCCTCCGAAAGCTACCAGCAGGTAGCCATCCCACTTTACCCGGAGTGCCTGGCCCATCCTTCCCCTCATGGCCGCCGTCCGACATGCCGCCCTAAGGTAGGGCGCATGCGGGTGCACGTGGTCAGTGATGTGCACGGCCGGGCGGACGCGCTGGCCGCGGCGGGCGGCGCGGACGCGCTGATCTGCCTCGGGGACCTGCTGCTGTTTATCGACTACGCCGACCACGGGCAGGGCATTTTCGCGGACCTGTTCGGCGCCCGGCTGGCCCAGGAGTTCGTGGCGCTGCGCACCGCCAAGCGGTTCGGCGAGGCCCGGGATATGTCCCGTCAGCTGTGGGCCGCCCTGGACGGCGATCCGGCCGCTCACGTGGAGCGGGCCGCGACCCGCCAGTACGCGGAACTGTTCGGGAGGATGCCGGAGCCGGCCTACCTGACCTACGGCAACGTGGACCTGCCCCGGCTCTGGGGGCCGCATCTGCGCCCCGGCCATCGGGTACTGGATGGGCAGCGGGCCAGCCTGGGCGACTGGACCTTCGGGTTCGTCGGGGGCGGGCTGCGTTCCGCGTACCGTACCCCGAACGAACTCGACGAGGAGGCCTTCGCGGCCAAGGTGGCCGCGATCGGGATGGTGGACGTCCTGTGCAGCCACATCCCGCCGGCGGTGCCGCAGTTGCTCTACGACACGGTAGCCCGGCGGTTGGAGCGGGGCAGCGAAGCCCTGCTGCGGCACATCGAGGCGACCCAGCCCCGGTACGCCCTGTTCGGCCACGTGCACCAGCCGCTCGCCCGGCGGGTGCGGATCGGCCGCACCGAGTGCATCAACGTGGGGCATTTCCGTGCCACCGGGGTGCCCTACGTGCTGCGGTGGTAGCACCCGCGGCGCCGGCGCCTGCGGCGCGGCCGGCTGCCCGGTGGCCGGCGCGGGAGGTACGCTCCGGTCATGGGCGACCGGACCACGTCGAGCATCTCCATCGCCGCCGCCAGGCCTCAGGTGATGGCCGTGATCGCAGATTTCGCCGCATATCCTCAGTGGGCGGCTGCGGTGCGGTCGGCGCAGGTGCTTGGCCGTGATGACCAGGGCCGGGCCCGCCGGGTCCGGTTCAGCCTGGATGCGGGGATGATCAAGGACAGCTATGTGCTCGGCTACGAATGGGACGGCGACGAGTCGGTCCGCTGGGACCTCGCCGAGCAGGGCTCGGTCATCAGCGCGATGGCGGGCGGGTACTCGCTGGCCGACCAGCCCAGCGGCACCGAGGTGACCTACGACCTCAGCGTGGATGTCCGGGTGCCGCTGATGGGCATGCTGAAGCGCAAGGCCGAGAGGATGATCATCGACACCGCGCTGAAAGGGCTCAAGTCCCGCGTCGAGGGGCTCCGGGCGGCGGGGCCGGCCACGCGCCCTAGCCGGCCGCGACAGCGGCCGACTGCAGGCCTCGGCGTGGCAGGAGTGAGCCGGGATGAACGACAGGGAAGAGGCATGACGTGACGGACCAGCCCAGGCAGTCCACTGGTGACCTGATCGGCGAGCTACAGAGGTGGCTGGTCCGGTCGGGCGCGCGCGGAGTGAGCCGGCAACTGAATGGCCAGATCCGGACCGTGCTCGGCGGCAACCAGAGCCGGGCCGACGTCTGGGAGACGGCGACGGCCGACCACCTGGAGTCGCCGGAATGTGCCTGGTGCCCGATCTGCCGCGCCCGGCGCCGGCTGCGCGAATCAGGCCCGGGCCTGGCCTCGGGCGTGGCTGCCGCGGCCGACGCGGTCAACGTGGTGATGCAGGACGCGATGTCGGCGTTCGAGGCCGCGGTGGCGGCGGCCGGCCGGCAGGCCCGCCCCCGACCCGAGCCCGGGTCCTCCGGCGAGGTCTGGGAAGACGCCGCCGCGGAACCCCCCGGCGCCACCAGTGCGCCGATCCCGCCGGTCCACGTAGTCCCTCCGGCCGAGGTGGTGCCGCCCGCCGATGCGGTCCCTCCGGCCGAGGTGGTGCCGCCCGTCGATGTGGTCCCGCCCGTTGGTCTGATCCCGCCCGCCGATACCCCGCCCGCCGATACCCCGGCCGCCACCGAGACCCTGGCAGCCCCGGTGGCGGACGGATCCGGGTCCCCGGCCAGCCCAGAATCCCCCGAGTCGTAGGGGGCCGGTGATCAGGCTGAGCGGGGCAGACGGGCGGCCGGGGTGACGCGAGACAACCTGGCGCGGGATGACGGGGCATCCCGGACGACATGGCATCGTGAGGTGTGACGTTGACGACCCCTGTGGTGCATGCGGCGGCCGTCGGCCATGCCGCTGTCGCGGCTCCCATCGCCCTTGGCGGGGGCGGCCTGGCGCACTTGATCCTGCGCTTGGTCATCTGGCGGATGATCTGGCGCGTTGGCCTGCTGATCTGGCACATCCCCGCCGTCGGCCCGGGTGTCTTCCTGTTCATCGTGGCCGTGCTGATCGGCGTGGCCATCTTCCGGTCCCGGCGTGGCCGCGGCTGGACCGGGCGGCGCCGGGCCGGCTACAGCAGCGACGGCATCCGGCCGGAACCGGGCCCGCGCGACTGGTAGCAGCCGGCCAGGCCGCCGCCGTCGAGCCGCCGGTCACACGACGGCGGCGTCGAGCCGCCGGTCACACGACGGCGCCGTCGTCAGGACCGGAGTCGCGCGGCGGCCGGTCACCCATCTGGATCACCAGCACGGCGAAGCCGACGATGAACGCCGCGATGGCCAGGAAGGCGCCCCAGCCCGGCACCGCCCACCCCGCCACGGTGGCGATGAGCAGATAACCCGGGCCGCCGAACAAGGCAACCCAGGCGCCCTTGGCGGTGGGGGAGAGGGCCGGCAGCGGCGGGGGCTCCGGCGGGACGTAGTCGCCTTCGTCCGAAGGGTCGGGCGAGCCGGACGGGAGCCGCCGGGCCGGGCGCACGACCCGGGCCCGATCGCCATCCCGGCGCGCGCCGCGTCCTGAGCTGGCTGCCGGCCGGCCCGCCGCATCCTGGCCGGGACCGGGCGTGCCCCATTCCCGGCCCGGGTTCACGCCCTCTGGACGGTCCGGACCCGGCCGCAGTGTCCCCGGGTAAGCGTCCGGACCTGCACCCGCCTCCGGGCCGGTGGCTCCCTCGGCCCCCGCGAAGCCTTCAGCCCCCCGGAATCCTTCCGCGCCCGTCAGGCCATCAGCCCCGGGAAAGCTGTCAGCTCCCGGCGGCCATCCGGGCCCAGGCATCCGGTGCAGTCCACCGAGCCCGCCCGGTCCCGCGGACCCGCCCGTGCCCGCAGCCGGGCCCGCGCCGGGCCAGCGGCCCCCGCCGGGCAGTTGCCCAGCGCCGGGGGGTGGCCCGGAACCAGGGGCCGGTCCTGCGCCAGGAGGACGGCCTGCTCCCGGGCGCGGTCCACCCGTTCCAGGGCGCGCCCCGGGCCGCTGGCCCGGCCCGCCGTCCCACGGAGGACCACCACCGGCAGGACCACCCGGGCCCGGTCCGGGAGCCCAGCCGGGCGACGGCCCGGGGCCCAGGTCCGAGCCGAAGTTGTCGCCCAGGTCGAGTGACGGGTCTGTGTCGTCGCTCAGGTCGTACCTCAGGGACGGGTCGGTGTCCCGTCCGGGGTGAGCCAGCGGGCGCGCCCCGCGGGGGCCGCCCAGGTTCTCCCGCTCTGGCCAGGGCACCTCACCGCTATCAGCGCCGGAGTCCGCGGCGTAATTCGCGATCAGGTCGCGCCAGGCCCCTTCGTCACCGCCTGCGCCGGCCACGCCGTGCCTCCCCACTGTTCACTCCGCCTCCGCGTGAGCATGCGCGCGGACGAATTCCAGGCTGCCGGCGAAGATCGCCGGTGCGTCATTGTCCAGGGTGGCCACATGGTAGCTGTCCGGGCATTCCCGCTCGGTTAGCTGGCCAGCCGGCAGCGCGGACCGCAGCACCCGCATGCTGGCCGGGCCGACCACGTGATCCACCGTGCTCCGGTAGGCCAGCACCGGCTGGGTGACCTCGCTCAGCCGCGACTGGGTCAGCCGCCAGAAGGCGGGTAGCGTCGCGGCCGCCCGCACCGGGACCCGGTTGTAAGCGAGCTCGTCGCCGCCTTCTTTCTTGATGTCGCTGCCCAGCCCGGGCAGCGACGGGAGCACGTACTTGAGCGCCGGTGCCAGCAGGAACAGCTTGGTGTCCGGTGCGAGCGAGGGGTTCACCACGACCAGCCCGCTCACCCCGGAACCGCGCAGTTCCGCCATCCGCAGCGCCAGGCAGCTCCCCAGCGACAGGCCCATCACGAAGATCTCGGCGGCCTGCCCGCGCAGTTCCTCGTAGGCCCGGTCGACTTCGGCGTACCAGTCTTCCCACCGGGTCCGGGCCATCTCCTGCCAGGTCGTGCCGTGCCCCGGCAGCCGGGGCAGCGACACGGTCAGCCCGGCCGCCGCCAGGTACTCAGCCCACGGCCGCAGCGACGCGGGAGATCCGGTGAAGCCGTGACAGAGCAGGACCGCGGTGCGGCCGCCCGGGTGGAAGTATGGCTCCGCACCTGGCATGACTGGCATATGCCTATCGTCCTCCCCGCCGCGCCCGGCGCGCTGAGCGCCGGCCACCGCATGCTGCGCTCTGGCATCGTCGCATGCCGTGCCGTTTGCCGCACCCCGGTCGGCGTGCCCGATACATGCCAGGTGAGGCAGCGGCGTATTGCTGACCGCGAGCCACCGCTATCGGCCCTATCCCGTGCGACGATGGAGGCGTGTTCTACTGGGTGGTCAAGGCGATTCTGGGGCCGTTCCTGGCGCTGGTGTTCCGTCCGTGGGCGGAAGGCACCGAGAACGTGCCGCGGGAGGGCCCGGCGGTCATCGCCAGCAACCACCTGTCGTTCTCCGATCATTTCTTCGGGCCGCTGCCGCTGCCGCGGAAGGTGACCTTCCTGGCCAAGGCGGAGTACTTCACCGGGCGCGGAGCGAAGGGCCTGCTCAGCAAGGCGTTCTTCAGCGGCGTCGGGCAGATCCCGGTGGACCGGTCCGGTGGCAAGGCCAGTGAGCGCGCCATCAACACGGGGCTGCGCGTGCTCGCCCACGGCATGCTGCTCGGCATCTACCCGGAGGGCACGAGGTCCCCGGACGGGCGGCTGTACCGGGGCAAGACCGGGGTGGCCCGGCTGGCCCTGGAGTCCGGCGCCCCGGTCGTCCCCTGCGCCATGCTCGGCACCTTCGAGCTGATGCCGTCCGGCAAACTGCTGCCGCGGCTCCGGTTCCGGCCGGGGGTACGGTTCGGCAAGCCGCTCGATTTCGCCCGCTACGCCGGGCTGGAAGCGGACCGGCTGGTGCTGCGGGCGGTCACCGACGAGATCATGTACGCGATCATGGACCTGTCCGGCCAGGAGTACGTGGACGAGGACGCGCAGCAGGCCAAGGCGGAGCTCAAGGCGGGACGGAAGTCCGGCCGGCTGGCGCACGCGTTCAACTGACGGCCGCTCCGGCGCATAACCAGGCGGGGCGGTGCTGCTGGCGGCGCGGCGGTGCCGCCGGCCGGCCAGCCGGCGCCGTACCGAGCGCCCGCCGCGCTGCAGCACCAGGGCCAGCGCCAGCAGCAGCGCGGCGGCCAGCCCGTCCAGCCAGAAATGATTGGCGGTCACCACCACCGCGAGCAGGGTCGCCGCGGGGTAGGCCAGTATCAGCCAGCGCCAGCGGCTGCGCGATACCTCGATCACCACCAGCGCGACCAGCAGCGACCAGCCAACGTGCACCGAGGGCATGGCCGACAACTGGTCCGCGTTGAAGCCGGCCACTGACCCGTACACGGACTGCCCGTACCGCACGGCGGTATCCACCATGCCGTCCCCGGGAAGCATCCGCGGCGGCGCGACCGGGATGAACTGGATGAGCAGGGCGCCCGCAGTGAACAGCACCAACGTCGTCCGGACCTGCGGGTACTGGCGCCGGTGCCAGATGTACACCCACGCCAGGCAGCCGATGACGACCGCGAAATGCAGCCCGGCGTAATAGAGATTAAGCGCCTCAACGACCAGTGGATGGCTGAGGAACGCTCGCTGCACCGCGGCCTCGCTGGGCAGGTGAGCGGCCCGTTCTACGTGCCAGATCCATTGCGCCCGGCGCACCGCCCCGCCCGGGCCCAGCAGTGCGTAGCTCCCGGCCAGCTGCCAGAGCGCGAACAGGCCCAGCAGCACGGCGGCCTGCTGCACGAACCCGGCGGCCGGGGTGAGCAGGGGGATGCGGGCCCGCTGCCCGGCCACGGCGCCAGCGGCCAGCACCCCCGCGGTCACCGCCGCTGCCTGCCAGGACAGTTCCAGGTCAACCACGTGCGCTCCCTCCGCCCCTGGCCCGGCGCCCCCCGGCGTGCGCAGCCGGCCCGGTCCCAGTTACCCCGTTCTACCGCGTCCGCCCGCCCGGCCCGCAACCGCGGTGGTCATGGCCCGTTCACCCGCCCGCCCGCCGGGCGCCGGCCCGGGCCCGGACTGCGCCTGGCGTGTCTGCGTGATCGGCTCCCCTGAGTATTCAGCGAACGCTAAGGCTGCGGCCTTTCCTGAAGGAGTAACGGAATGACCTACCTGCCGCCCGGTACCGCCGGGACCGTTGAGATGCCCGCCGGGGACACCGGCCGCTCCGATGAGATCATGCTCGCCTTCGCCGGGCCCGCGGGCCAGAACCGGCTGACCGTCCTGGTCCGGATCATCCTGGCCATCCCGCACCTCATAGTGCTGTGGGCGCTGACCATCGCCGCCGAGGTCGTGGTCATTGTCTGCTGGTTCGCCGCCCTGGTCCTGGGCAGGCTGCCGGACGGGCTGGCCGGTTTCCTGGTCGGTTACCTCCGCTGGTTGGCCCGGGTGCAGGCGTACCTCCTGCTGCTCACCGACGACTATCCGCCGTTCGAGCTCGGTGATGCCCGGTACCCGGTCCACCTGCTGGCCGGGCCGGGCCCGCTGAACCGGCTGGCCGTGTTCTTCCGCCTCGTGCTGGCCATCCCGGCCTACATCGTCGCCGGGCTGGTGATCTGGGGCATGCAGACGATTGCCGCGTTCGTCACCTGGCTGATCGTGCTGGTCGCGGGCCGGATGCCGCGGCCGCTGCATGAGGCCTACGCGGCTGGGCTGCGGTATTACCTCCGGTTTCTGGGCTACGTCTTCCTGCTCACCGCCACCTACCCGGGGGGGTTGTTCGGGGACCAGCCGGGGGCGCCGGGCATGCTGCCGGGAATGCCCGTCACGGCGGCGCCGGGGCAGTCCTGGCCCGCTCAGCCCGCAATCGCCGAGCCCGGGTACGGCCAGCCCGGTTACCCGGGGCCGGGTTATGCCATGGCGGCCCCGGGCCAGCCCGCGTATCCCGGCCCGGGCCACGGGGCGGCCGGACCGGGCTTCGGCCAGCCGGAGGGGCCGGCCGAATGGCTCGGCGGGTCCGAGCCCTGGCGGCTGGTGCTGTCCGGGGCGGCCAGTAGGCTGGTCGCGATGTTCCTGCTGCTCGGGGTGCTGGTGCTGGCCGGCTACATCGCCGGGATCGTGGTGGCCACGCACAACTCCGGCAACGGGGTCAGCCAGGCCGAGGCGGCCCTCGCGGTCGAGTCCGATTACGCCTCGCTCAGCGCGTCAGTGTCGGCCTTCGCGACCAGAGTCAGCGGCTGCCAGGGCACGCTGACCTGCGTCACCAAGATCGACGGGCAGATGTCCGAGGCCTTCAGCCGGTTCGCCACCCACTTGCAGGGCGTCTCGATGCCGAGCCCGGCCGCCACGTCGGCGGCTGCCGCCCTGCAGGCCGACGCCACCGCGGCGGCCCGCGACTTCCATGAACTGGCCTCGGCCAGCTCGGTTGCCCGGTACCAGTCACTGGCCGTGAGCACCGGGCTGCAGGCGCAGCTCACCAGGTTCGACACCGACCATGCCAGCCTGGGCCGCACGCTGGGCGTGGGCTGACCGCGGACGAAGCCTCACCCGGCCGGGACGCTAATTCCCGGCCGGGCCGTCCGGGGCGGCCCAGCCCTTCACCCGGCGCACCGCCTGGCGCCACCGGGCGTACCCGGCGTCGTCCCGCGGGCCGGGAGTGAACCGGCGGTCTAGCCGCCAGGCGTCGGCCAGCTCGCTGGTGGACGACCAGGTCCCGGTGGCCAGGCCGGCCAGGAACGCGGCGCCGAGCGCGGTGGTCTCGCCGACCACCGGGCGCTCCACCGGGATCTGCAACTGGTCCGCCTGCAACTGCATGAGCAGGTCGTTGCCGCTGGCGCCGCCATCGGCGCGCAGCACCGAGCCGCCTGGCGCGGCCCCGTCGAGCATGAGATCGGCCACGTCACGGACCTCGAAGGCGATGGCCTCCAGGGTGGCCCGCACCACGTGTGCCCGGGTCGTCCCGCGGGTGATGCCGAACATGGCGCCCCGGGCGTCCGGATCCCAGTCGGGCGCGCCGAGCCCGGTGAGGGCCGGGACGAACACCACGCCGCCGGAGTCCGGCACGCTCCGGGCCAGCGCCTCGCTCTGCGCCGCGTTGTCCAGCAGCCCTAGCCCGTCACGCAGCCACTGCACGGCGGCGCCGGTCACGAAGACCGAGCCCTCCAGCGCGTAGGTGAGCGCGCCGGAGGCGTCCATCCAGGCCACCGTGGACAGCAGCCCGGCCGCCGACCTGACGATGCCGGAACCGGTATTGGCCAGCACGAACGACCCGGTGCCGTAGGTGCACTTCGTGTCGCCCGGGCGGAAGCAGCCCTGGCCGAACAGCGCCGCCTGCTGGTCGCCGGCCAGGCCGGCCACCGGCAGCGCCAGGCCGAGGAACGATCCCGGGTCGGTCTGCGCCGCGACCCCGGTGGACGGCACTACCTCCGGCAGCGCGCGCAGCGGAACCCGCAGCAGGTCGCACAGCTCCGCGGACCACGCCCCGGACCTGATGTCGAAGAGCAGCGTGCGGGAGGCGTTGGAGGCGTCCGTCACATGCCGGGCGCCCGCGGTCATCCGGGCGATCAGGTAAGAGTCCACCGTGCCGGCCACCAGCGGCCCGTCGGCCAGTCCCTGCCAGACCGCCTGGTCATGCTCGGCCAGCCAGGTCAGCTTGGTGCCGGTGAAGTAGGGGTCCAGCCGCAGCCCGGTGACCTCGGTGATCCGCGGCTCATGCCCGGCCTCGCGGAGCGCGTCGCACAGCCGGGCGGTGCGCCGGTCCTGCCAGACGATCGCGCGGCGCGGCGCGGCCAGGGTCTGCCGGTCCCAGATCACCGCCGTCTCCCGCTGGTTGGTGATGCCGACGCAGGTCACCGGGGAGGCGGAGCCGGCCGCCGCATCGACCGCTGCCCGGCTGGCGGTGAGGGTGGCCTGCCAGATGTCCTCCGGCAGGTGCTCCACCCAGCCGGGCTGGGGGAAGTACTGGCGGAACTCCTGATACCCACGGCCGGCCACCAGGCCGGCCTCGGTGACGACCAGTGCAGTGACGCCGGTTGTCCCGGCGTCGATGGCGAGGACGCTCATGAGGGCTAGTCTTGCCCCATGCGAGTGGGAGTGCTGACGGGCGGCGGAGACTGCCCGGGCCTAAATGCGGTTATCAGGGCGCTGGTCCGCCGGGGGACGCAGGAATTCGGCTTCGAGTTCGTGGGGTTCCGGGATGGCTGGCGGGGCCCGCTGGAAGGGGACACCGTCCCCCTTGACGTGCAGGCCGTGCGCGGCATCCTGCCGCGGGGTGGAACGATCCTCGGCTCGTCCCGGACCAACCCGCTGGCGAAGATGGCGAGCGCTGGGGGCCGGTCCGGCGTCGAGCGGATCAAGGACAACCTGTCCGGGCTCGGCGTGAACGCACTGGTGGCCATCGGCGGCGAGGACACCCTCGGGGTGGCCGCCCGGCTGCACGGTGAGGGCGTCAAGGTGGTCGGGGTGCCCAAGACCATCGACAACGACCTGGGCGCCACCGATTACACGTTCGGCTTCGACACCGCGGTGAACATCGCGATGGAGGCCATCGACCGGCTGCATACCACCGCCGAGAGCCACCACCGGGCGCTGATCTGCGAGGTGATGGGACGGCATGCGGGGTGGATCGCACTGCACGCCGGGCTGGCCGGCGGGGCCAACGTCATCCTCATCCCCGAGAAGCCGTTCAGCATTGAAAAGGTGTGCGCCTACGTGGAGCACCGGTTCCAGACCCGGTACGCACCGATCGTGGTGGTCTCCGAGGGTGCCACCCCGCAGGAGGAGGACGTGCAGGTCTCCGACCAGCGGCTGGACGCGTTCGGTCACGTGCGGCTGGGCGGGATCGGGCAGATGCTGGCCGACGAGATCGAGAAGCGGACCGGCAAGGAAGCCCGGTGCACGGTGCTGGGCCACGTGCAGCGCGGCGGTACCCCGACGGCCTTTGACCGGGTGCTGGCCACCCGGTTCGGAGTGGACGCGATCGGCGCGGTCCACGATGGCGACTTCGGCACCATGGTGGCCCTGCGCGGGACGGACATCGTCCGGGTGCCGCTGGCCGAGGCGACCCGCGAGCTGAAGACCGTGCCGCACGAGCGCTACGCCGAGGCCGAGGTCTTCTTCGGCTGAGCCTGCGTGGCCGAGCGGCCCGGTGCCGGTGCTGTGCCAGTACGTCGGGCAGCGGTACGCCCGCGAGCTGCTCGCTGACGCCGCGGGCGGGGTCGGCTACCTGCTCAGGGACCGGGTATGCGACCGGGTATTCAGCGACGAGGCATCCGCCGACGCGATCCGCGCGGTGGCCCTGGGCGGCACCGTGATGGACCCTGGGGTGGTCAGCGAGCACAGCACGAGCATCTTCGCCCAGCCCGGGCTGGTGCCCGGCCACCACGGCAACCGCCGCGCGCTGGCCGGCCTGAACTCCTGAGCCTGCCGTGGCCGCCGGGCCCATCAGCGGACGTGCACCGCGACCAGGCAGGCGTCGTCGCTGGTGTCCGGGCGGGAGCCGCTGATCAGCTGGTCGGCCAGGTCGGCGATGTCCCGGACCGGCTGGCTGGCCAGCTCCAGCAGTGACCGCAGCGAGTCGTCGATGGACTCGTCGTGCCGCTCGATGAGCCCGTCGGTGAACATGACCAGGACGTCACCGGGCTGCAGCGACGTGGTCAGCTCCGCGTAGTCGGCGCCGGGATCGGCGCCGACCAGGACACCGGCGGCCCGGTCGAGGTTCACCGCCGTCCCGCCGCGTACCAGGACCGGCGGCAGGTGGCCAGCGCGGGCCCAGTGCAGGGTGCGGTCCGCCGGGTGGTAGATCCCGCAGATGACGGTGCCGATGATGCCGTCGGTCAGATGGCAGGCGACCTCGTTCAGCCAGCCGAGCAGGGCGGCCGGGCCGGCCCCGGTGATGGCCAGGCCGCGCAGGCAGTTTCGCAGCGCCACCATCCCGGTGACCGCGTCGATGCCGTGCCCGGCGATATCGCCGACCACCAGCAGGATGTCCCCGCCGGGCAGCGCCACCGTGTCGTACCAGTCGCCGCTGACCAGGTTGCCCGGCCCGGCCGGCCGGTAGCGGGCGGCAATGTCCAGCCCGGCGATCCGGGCCGGCTCGGCGGATTGCGGCGTGATCGCCTGCTGCAGCCGGAGAGCGAGCCGGTGCTCCTCCTCGGCGCGCTCCTCGGTGTCGGCCAGCCGGTCCCGGGTCGCGGCGAAGGCGACCTGGGTGTGATAATCGGCGGACACGTCCTGGTAGGCGCCGCGCACCCCGACCAGGGTCCCGGCCTGGTTGGTGATCGGCTCCGCGAACGCGCGCATCTGGCGGATGCTCTCGTCATCGGCCCGGATGACCCGGAATGCGGCCACCGCTTCCCGCTTGTCGCGCAGCAGCGTGTCGCGGAAGCCGCGCACCAGGGGCAGGTCGTCGGCCGGCACGCGGGCATCCAGGTCGGCGACGGGCACCGGGTCGCCGGGCGGCTGGCCGAACAACGCGAACGTCGGCTCGGTCCACAGCACATCGCCGGTGAGCAGGTTCTCCTCCCAGCCGCCGACCCGGCCGAGCCGCTGGGCCTGCTCCAGCAGCGCGCCGAGCCGCTGCACCTGGTCGGAGCGCTGCCAGGCGATCACCACGCCGTCGTAGAGGCGGGCGATGCGCACGTCCACCACCGGGGCGGTCATGCCGTCGCCGACCGGGGTGCTGATGACCTCACCGGAGACGCGCTGTGGCTCGCCGCTGGCCAGCACCTGGCTGGCGCGGTCATAGAGCCCTCCGTCCAGCGCGGCCGCCGGGTAGGCCTCGAGCAGCGCGCCGCCCAGGATGCCCGCGGGGTCACGCCCCGCTGGGTCAGCGAAACCTTCGCTCAGGTAGCTGATCCGGAAGTCGGTCACCTGGCCGCCGTCATCCCGCACGGCCCGGGCGTACATGGCCGACCCGAGCAGGCTGTCCAGCAACCCGAACGCCCACCCGGCCCGGTCGTCCGGAGCCGGGCCGCCGTCCGGCAGCCGCACCGCCAGCGCCTGCGCGCACAGGCCGGAGATGCCGCGCAGGTGGCGCCGCATCGCCTCGGGGAAGTCAACCACCGGGCCGGGCCAGCAGACCTCCATCGCGCCGAGGGCCAGCCCGGCGCCGGGCAGCGGCAGCACCGCCCGCGCGCCATCCCGCCAGCGGCCCAGCACGGGGGTGGCCACGCCCTGCGGCCGGCCGGCGGGCCACCAGGATTCCGCTCCGCCGGCCGCAGCGCGCTGCGGCAGCGTGTCCATGTCAGGGTGGATCCGGCGCCACCGGCTGGCGTCGCCCGCCGGGAAGCCTGCCTGCCCGGCAAGTTCCAGCCCGCCGTCCGGCTCAGCCCGCCAGAGCGCGACCGCTACCGCGCCGGCCGGGGCCAGTGCCTCCTCGAGCACGGCGGTGGCCATGGCGCCGGCGTCCGGCGCGGCCGCCGCGGCCGCCCCGGCCCGCACGGCCCGGTGCGCTGCGGCCGTCAGGCCATCGGCTGTCCTGCCGCCCGCGGCAGCGCGGTGGTCCCCCGGGTGCTGCGTGGCGCTGCCCGTGGTGGCGCTGCCCGTGGTGGCGCTGCCCGTGGTGGCGCTGCCCGTGGTGGCGCTGCCCGTGGTGGCGCTGCCCGTGGTGGCGCTGCCCGTGGTGGCGCTGCCCGGAGCACCGGCGTCCGCCGGGGTGCCGTCCGCTGGGATAGCGGGCCCCGGGGCGCCCCCTGCTTGGCTGTCCGTGGCCCCCGCCACCGCGGCCGCGGTGCGGGCCCAGGCGCTGTCGGCGCCGGTGATCTGGGCGGCGAGCTCGTCCAGGCTGGTCCCGGACTCCGCAGACACATGCTCCAGCTGGGCCTGGGCCTCGGCGGGGGAGCAGCCGAGCCGCTCTATCAGGATGCCGCGGGCCAGGTCGATTACCGACTGTGCGGCAGCGCCGGACTCCAGCCGGCGCAGCTGCTCGCGCTGCCGCACGATCAGCGCGCTCAGCCGGGCGAATTCCGCTCCGCTCGGTGCTGTCACGTGGCAGGCCTTCCGGGGTGGTACGGCGGCTTGCCCTGTCAGGTTACCGGCGGCGGCTGTCCTTAACGCATATTTTCAGTCTCGTTCCGCAGGCGTGGCAGTATCGGTGTTGTCGCATACCCGCGGTGACCGGCCGGGCCGGATGGACAGCCAGACAGCAGGAGGTACCCCGATGCCGGAGGCAGTGCTGACGGGCAGCCCGCCCGCGGACCCGCGGTTGCAGCGGCTGCTGGACGGCCTGACCGCGGTACGCGGCGGTGACTTCAGCACGCGGCTGCCGCACACGGGTGATCCGCTGATGGATGAGATCGCCGCCGTCTTCAACAGCATGACCGACCAGCTCGCGCTGTTCACCTCCGAGGTGACCCGGGTGGCCCGCGAGGTGGGCACCGAGGGAAAGCTCGGTGGCCAGGCGCAGGTACCCGGGGTGGCCGGGACCTGGAAGGACCTGACCGAGTCGGTCAACGCGATGGCGGACAACCTGACCGGGCAGGTCCGGGACATCGCCCAGGTGGCCACGGCGGTGGCCCGCGGGGATCTCAGCCAGAAGATCACTGTGGACGTGAAGGGCGAGATGCTGGCCCTCAAGGACACCCTGAACACGATGGTGGACCAGTTGTCCGCGTTCGCGGACGAGGTGACCCGGGTGGCCCGCGAGGTGGGCACCGAGGGCCGCCTGGGCGGCCAGGCGCAGGTGCCCGGGGTGGGCGGGACCTGGCGCGACCTCACCGACTCGGTGAACTTCATGGCTGGCAACCTGACCAGCCAGGTGCGCAACATCGCGCTGGTCACCACGGCCGTCGCCCAGGGTGACCTGTCCAAGAAGATCGACGTGGACGCGCGCGGGGAGATCCTGGAGCTGAAGACGACCATCAACACGATGGTCGATCAGCTGTCCTCCTTCGCGGCTGAGGTCACCCGGGTCGCCCGGGAGGTGGGCAGCAAGGGACGGCTGGGCGGCCAGGCCGAGGTCGAGGGTGTCTCGGGGACCTGGAAGCGGCTCACCGAGAACGTAAACGAGCTGGCCGGCAACCTGACCCGCCAGGTCCGGGCCATCGCCGAGGTCACCAGCGCGGTGGCCACCGGGGACCTGACCCGGTCCATCACGGTGGAGGCGGAAGGCGAGGTCGCCGAGCTCAAGGACAACATCAACGCCATGGTGCACTCGCTGCGCGAGACCACCAAGGCCAACCAGGAGCAGTACTGGCTGAAGACCAACCTGGCCCGGATCGCCGGCCTGCAGCAAGGCCACCGCGACCTGGGCACCGTCGCCGAGCTCATCATGGATGAGCTGATCCCGCTGGTCGGCGCCCAGCACGGCACGTTCTTCATCATGGACGACACCGGCGATGGCGCGGTGCTGCGGCTCATCGCCGGCTACGGCCTGCGGGCCGGCCTGGGCGCGCCCAGCCAGTTCGGGCTCGGCCAGTCCCTCGTCGGGCAGGTCGCGAAGACCAAGAAGCCGATCATCGTGACGGATGCGCCGCCGGACTACGTGAAGATCTCCTCCGGGCTGGGCGAGGGAGCCCCGGTCAACCTGATCGTGCTGCCCGTCGTGTTCGAAGGCCAGGTCCTCGGCGTCATCGAGGCGGCCTCGTTCAGCCCGTTCACCCAGGTGCACCAGGACTTCCTGGAACAGCTGATGGAGACCATCGGCGTCAACGTGAACACGATCATCGTGAACTCGCGCACCGATCACCTGCTCCAGGAGTCGCAGCGGCTGGCCGGGGAACTCCAGTCCCGGACCGGGGAACTGCAGGCCAGGCAGGAAGAGCTGCAGCAGTCCAACGCCGAGCTGGAGGACAAGGCGGCCCAGCTGGCCCGGCAGAAGCGCGATATCGAGATCAAGAACGCAGAGATCGAGCAGGCCCGGCAGGAGATCGAGCAGCGCGCCAAGCAGCTGGACCTGGCCTCCCGGTACAAGTCGCAGTTCCTCGCCAACGTCTCGCACGAGCTGCGCACGCCGCTCAACAGCCTGCTCATCCTGGCCCGGCTGCTGGCGGAGAATCCCGCCGCGAACCTCACCCCCAAGCAGGTCGAGTACGCCCGGGTGATCCACTCCTCCGGGTCCGACCTGCTGCTCCTGATCAACGACATCCTGGACCTGTCCCGGGTGGAGGCGGGCAAGCTCGACGTGCACCCGGAACGGTTCGCGCTCGGCTCGCTCGCCGACGACCTGCGCACCGTATTCGGCCCGCTGGCCGCGGAGAAGAACCTGGACTTCGCCGTGGCCACGTCCGCGGACGTGCCGGCCGAGCTGGTCACCGACCGGCAGCGGCTCCGCCAGGTGCTGCACAACCTGCTGTCGAACGCGGTCAAGTTCACCCTGCACGGCCGGGTCGAACTGCGGATCGGCGTGGCTCCCGGGCAGTCCGCCGGTGCCGACCCCATCCTCACCTTCTCCGTGACCGACACCGGGATCGGCATCTCCGACGACAGCCTCAAGACCATCTTCGAGGCCTTCCAGCAGGGTGACGGCACCACCAGCCGGCGTTACGGGGGAACCGGGCTGGGCCTGGCCATCAGCCGGGACGTGGCCGCCGCGCTCGGCGGGCGGATCACCGCGGAGAGCACGCCCGGCCGCGGCAGCACGTTCACGCTCTACCTGCCTGCTACCTACCGGGGAAGCAGCGAGGGGACGGGCTCCGGGGGCGTCACCGCCCCGGGTGAAGCGGTGCCGGACGCGGCGGTGCCGGACGGGCCAGGGACTGATGGGGGCCGGACTAATGGGGGCCGGGCGGGTGCCGCGGCCGGGACCACCAGCCGGGCCGGGGCGGGCGCCGCCGCGACGGCCGGGCCGTACCAGAGCCTGTGCGGCCGGAGGGTGCTCGTCGTCGACGACGACCTGCGTAACGTCTTCGCGATCACCAGCATCCTGGAGCTGTACGGGCTCACCGTCATTCACGCCGCCAGCGGCCACGAGGGCATCGGGGTGCTGCGCCGGGAGCCGGGCATCGACCTGGTGCTGATGGACGTGATGATGCCGGAGATGGACGGGTACGCCACCACGGCCGCCATCCGGGAGATCCCCCGGTTCGCCGAGCTGCCCGTCATCGCGGTGACCGCGCGGGCCATGCAGGGCGACCGGGACAAGAGCCTGGCCGCCGGGGCGAGTGACTACGTGACCAAGCCGGTGGACACCGACGAGCTCCTCAACTGCATCAAGCGCTGGCTCCCGGCCGTCCCGGCCGGGAGCTGACCGCCGGCCGGGGCGGGACCTGGCGTCCCGGCCCGGGCCGGAGGGCGGCTCCCGGTACCGCGGGCTGAGCCGCGCCGCGGGGCGGGCGGCAGCAGCAGGCAGCTGTCGCCGAACTCGTGCCACAGGTACCCGTGCCGGTCGGCCTCCTCGTAGGCCGACCGGACCAGGGCCGGGCCCGCCACCGCGTCCAGCAGCGCGAGATGAGATGCCCCCGCGTCGTGCCAGCCGGTGATCAGCCCGGTGACGACCCGGGCCGGGCGGCCCGGGCCGAGCACCAGCTCGGCCAGCCCGCTGCTGGCCCGCACCTGGCCAGCGGCGTCCGCCGCGCTCTCCAGGGCCCGGGTGCTGGTGGTGCCGACCGCCACCACCCGGCGGCCCGTGGCCCGGGTCAGGTTCACCAGGTCCGCGGTGGGCTGCGGCACCGTGAACCATTCCGGCAGCGGCGGCTCGCCGTCTTCCAGCGACGCCACCCCCGCATGCAGGGTGACCGTCGCCAGCAGCACGCCGGCTGCGATCAGGTCGGTGACCAGGCCGGGGGTGAATGGCCGGGCCGCGCTGGGCATCTCGGCGCTGCCGGGGGACCGGGCGAAGACCGTCTGGTAGGCGGACAGCGGCCATGGGTCGGGCACGTAGGAGTACCGGACCGGCTGCCCGTGCCTGGCCTGCAGGGCCGCAACGTCGCCGGTCACCGCGGCGGCCCAGATCCGGGTGCCCGGGCCGGCCGGGCCGCGCGGCCTGTCCGGGCGGCCGGAACCGCCGGAACCGGCCGGGAGGTGGCCCGGGTACGCCTCCAGCAGGGTCAGCGAGCCGCCGTCAGGCAGGGTGATGGTCTCCCCGGCCGCCGCGTCCGTCACCCGGCCTGGTGCCGGATGGCCGGCCCGCAGCTCGACCAGCCAGGCACCGTCCGGCAGGCGGCCGGACCAGTGCACCAGCACGGGCCGGCCGTCGCCCCGGTGGCCAGGCACGGCCGCGGCCAGGGTGGCCGACGTGTTGACCACCAGCAGGTCCCCGGCGGCCAGATAGTGCGGCAGGTCTGCGAAACGGGCATGCCCCAGGCCGTCCGGGGTGGCCACCAGCATCCGGACCCCGTCCCGGGCCAGTCCGCGGGCTTCCGGCGGGCAGCTGGCGGCGCGCCTCACCGGGTCACCGCCGGCGTGCCGAGATCGGCTGCCCGGTAGCGGCCGCTGGGCGGTTTCGCGGTGATCAGCCGCAGCAGCGCCGCCGCCGCGACCTCGGGCCCCGGCCGGTCGGAGATGTCCTCACCTGGGAACGCCTGCTGGTGCAGGTCCGTGCGCATGTCGCCCGGGTCGAACGCGTAGCAGCGCAGCGCCGGGATTTCAGCGGCGAGCACCGCGGTGAGCTGGTCCAGCGCGGCCTTGGCTGAGCCGTAACCGCCCCACCCGGGGTAGACGTCGCAGGCCGCGTCCGAGCTGATGTTCACGACGGCGCCCCCGGCCGCCGCGAGCGGGCCGGCCAGCAGCTGGACCAGGGCCAGCGGGGCGAAGACGTTCGTCTCGTACACCCGGCGGATCTCGTCCAGCGGGTAGCTGCGCAGCGCGGGCTGCGGGCTCGGCCCCAGCCGGCTCGCGTTGTTCACCAGCAGGTCGAGCCGGCCGGCCTGGGCGGCGGCCGCGGCCAGCCGGGCCCGGTGGGCCGGGTCCGTCACGTCCCCGGCCAGCGCGGTCACCCCGGGGAGGCTGCTGGCCGCCGCGGCCAGCGCGTCGCCCCGCCGCCCGTTGACGATGAGGGACCAGCCGAGCCGGGTGAGCACCTGGGCGGTCGCCAGGCCCAGTCCCGCGGACGCCCCCGTGATCACGGCAGTAGGCATTGGATCGTCCTCCTTCGTTGAGCTGTGCTGCCATACTGAGAGTTGAAGTCAACTTCAAGTCAAGGGGCCCGGGATGGCCTCGTCCCGGCGCGGGCAGTCCGCGGCGGGCGCCCTGGGGGCAGCCGGGGGCCGGGAAGGGGAGCGGATGCGCGCCACGGACCTGCTGACGGTCGGCGAGATCGCCCGGCGCAGCGGCTTCGCCGAGTCCGCCGTCCGGTACTACGAGCGGCTCGGGCTGCTGGCCGCGAGCCGCACCGCAGGCGGGCAGCGCCGCTTCGAGCGGAGCATGCTGCGGCGGCTGGCGTTCATCCGCGCCGCGCGCAATGTCGGGCTGAGCCTGGACGAGGTGGCCCAGGCGCTGGACACGCTGCCGGCCGGACGGGCACCCACCCGGGCCGACTGGACCCGGCTGTCCCGGGGCTGGCGGCAGCGCCTCGATGATCAGATCGACGCCCTCCTCGCGCTGCGCGACGGCCTGGACTCGTGCATCGGCTGCGGCTGCCTCTCGCTGCAGCGCTGCGCCATCTCCAACCCGGGCGACACGGCCCGGTTCGGCGGTCCCGGCGCCGCCTACCTCCCGCCCGGCCTGCGCCGTGACGAGAACCGCCCTGGTGCCGTGGCGGGATGACCGCCGGCGCCGGGTCAGGTCCAGATGGCGCAGGGGATCCCGTCGCTGAACCGCTCCGGCGGGTCAGGGAGCGACCGGGCCGACCCGGCCGCGATGCGGCGGGCGGTCCAGGCCACGACGGCGGCGTCCAGCACGTCATCCACGGCCGCCAGCGCCCCGGCCGGGCCGAGGTCCTCCGGGACGACGATGCCGGCCCGCTCCAGCAGTGACCGGCGCTCCGCCGCCCCGGCCCAGGTGGGCTTGCGCGAGGCCAGTGGCGCGCCGGCCAGGGCCGCGAAGCTGAGCTCGGGATGGGCCTCCACGGCCCGGGCTGGTGCCGCGCGGATCCAGCGGTCCACGTCCGCGACCCTGGCCAGCAGCGCGAATGCCTGCCGGGAGATCCCCTCACCGGCCAGCCGCCGGTTGGCCTCGCTGGCCTGCTGGTAGCCAGCCGCGCCCAGGGCGGCCCGCACGGGAGTCATGAAGATGGAGGCCCACCGCGGCCCGAGTGCCTTCCGGGCCAGCACATCCGCCTGGCGGCGGCCCGCGTCGGCCAGCCCGATCGGGATATCGATGGCGATGGCGTCCAGCGGCCCGTCCGTCATGGCCGCCGCGACCAGATCCTGGATCAGCGGCGCCGAGTACCCGGCCGGCTCGCCGTCGCCGGGCAGCGCGATGCCGACCCAGCCCGCCCGGCACGCATCGACCCCGAGTACCCGGCCGCTGCCCACCCCGTCATCATGCCCCGGTCCCGGGCTGGCCCGCAGTCACTGGCGGCCAGTCACCGGCGGTCAGTCACCGGCGGTCAGTCACCGGCGGTCGGCCACTGGCTGGCGCGTCACTGGCCGGCGTCACTGGCTGCCGGGCCGCCCTGCTCGCCGGGTGTCCAGGGATGCAGCCGGGGCCGCCAGGCAGGCACCGCGCGCCGGTAAGCCTGGTACTCGGCCCCGAACTTGCGGGCCAGGATGGGTTCCTCATACCAGCGGACGGCGGCCGCCGCGATGCACAAGGCCGCCGCGGCGTACTCCAGGAGCCCACGCGAGCCGAACAGCAGCACCTGGCCCGCCAGGACGACCAGGAAGCCGACGTAAATGGGATTACGCACATAACGGTAGAATCCGCGCACCACGAGACGCGGCGGCGACGCCACCGGAATGGGAGTCCCGTCCGCCCTGGTGAACTCGGCAAATGCCAGCACCACCGGGATGAGGCCCGCGCAGATCAGCAGCACGCCCGCCGCCTGTGCGACCGCCCAGTACGGGAGCGGCCGGTGGAAATGCCAATCGCTGCACAGGTACGGGAGCAGGCAGCCAAAAGTCCCGCCGACGGCCACGAACCACGCCACGCTGCCGATTGCCGCGGTAGACCTGCGCATGACCGCCTCCGTAGGCAGCCTAGCCGTCACCGCCGCCGCCGTCCCCCGCCGGCGGCCGCCCCGGAACTGGTGCAGGGTCCAGCCCGCGCCCGCCGGGTCGAGCGGGCGGGTCGCCTCGGTGAGGATCTCGGCGGCCCGCCGGTATGACAGCCGGCCCCGGCCGGTGACCGGGCACCGGCCGGGACGCGGGGTCCCGGCCGGGGCGCGGCGTCCGGTCAGGAACACCGGCCCCGCGCTGCGCAGTGCGGACAGCTCCCGGTTGACCGTCCGCGCATCGGCCGCCGCGGCCCGGTCGGCGACCGCGGCCCGGATCCGCGGGCCTGCGGCCGGGTCGTCGAGGAGGATGGGCACGATGGGCGGAGCCGACCGGCGGCGGCGCGTGCCCCGCGGGGTGCTCCTGCCGACCAGCGGCCTGGCCCAGCTGGCCAGGGAGATCCGGTAGATACGGCGGGAGGCGGCCCCCAGGGCCGCCCGGGCCAGGTAGCGGTCCACCGCGGCCGAGTACTCCACGGGCAGCCGGCCAGTGGTCCCGGGCGCCCCGGCCCGCGGGCAGCGCCTGGCATGCTGCACCCATTCCCGGCACCTCCGGCCCGCCGCGGTCGCGGACGGCATGCCTCATGCCTGACCGCCTGCTCTCATCGTAATGCGCCCGGTTCTCCGCATTTACTGCGGAAGAGAGCGGCCCGGTAAGTTACCCCGGAAACAGTGTGATCACCAAAAATGACGGCACGCATTGCCATTCATGCCTGCCCGATGACACGGTTGATTGATGGTCTCCGGGATCGGGGAAGCCGGCATTCGCCGCAGTAAATGCGATTCTGCGAGGCCGGCTGCCGCAGTAAATGCAATTGCCGCCCGGAAAGAACGGCCGCGGTGATGAAGACGGCCCGGAATGGCCGGCTGGCCGCGCTGGCGCGGCCGGATTTCGGCCGGTTCTTCACCGGGTACGCGACGTCCGCGCTGGGTGCCTCGATGTCCTCGGTGGCGATCGCCTGCGCCGTGCTGGACGAGGGCGGGACGGCCACGGACCTCGGGATCGTGTTCGCCGCCGGGATCGTGCCGCAGGTCTGTTCATGCTGGGTGGCGGGGTCATCGCGGGCCTGCTGCCGCCCTGCTTGGCGCCCGTACCGTGCTCGGCTTCGGTGCGGTCTGGTCCACCGTGAGCTGCGCGCTCGTCCTCGCGTGGCCGGCCGTGCGGCTGGCCGGCCACGAGGAGACGAGCGAAACACCACCGGCGGCGGCCCGGCCGGCCCGCAGCCGCGCGGCATGGCGGCCCCTCCAGCGGGTAGGCCAGTGCCCGTGAAGAAGCTCCTGGAACTCGTTATCTGCCTGATTCACCCGCTGGCCGTCGTGCTGATGTGGATCGACCTGGTCAGCCGCACCGATCTGTCCACCGGGGCCAAGCTGGCCTGGGCCATCTTCGGGCTGATCCCGCTGGTGCCGTTCCTGTACGTGCTGACCGGTGGCGACCTCTGGTAACCGCTGCGGTGCAGCCGTGCTGGAGGGGGATCTGAGGCGACAGGCAGCGCCGGACGCCCTACGGTGACAGGCGGAGCACAATCCTGTCCCTGAGGAGGCGGCCCGTGCCAGGCCTGGACCCGGAGAGCGCACGGCGCTGGATCGACCGCTGGGATGCCCAGCAGCAGGGGCACCTGCCCGACCGGGAGGAGCGGTTCACCGCGCTGATCGACGCGGTGGAAGCCGGAACGGGACGCCACGATCCGCTGGTGCTGGACCTGGGCTGCGGGCCGGGGTCGCTGGCGGTGCGGCTGCTGGACCGGCTGCCCGGCTCGACCGTGGTCGCGGTTGACGCCGACCCGCTGCTGCTGGCCCTGGGGCGCGCCGCCTACGGCAGCCGGGCCGGGCTGCGTTTCGCCGACTGCGACCTGCGCCTGCCGGGCTGGAGCGGGGCGCTGCCGCTGGCCCGGCCCGCGGACGCCGCGGTCAGCACCACCGCGTTGCACTGGCTGCCCGAGAAGGCGCTGCGCGCCCTGTACGCGGAACTCGCGGCCGTGCTGCGGCCCGGCGGGCTGCTGCTGGACGGGGACCACTTCGCCGAGGATGAGCGGGCCATGCCGGTCATCACCCGGCTTGGCGATGAGCTGATCGAGCGGGAGGAGCGGCGCCGTTTCCCGCACGGGCACACCGAGACGTGGGACGGCTGGTGGGCGGCGGCCACCGCGGACCCCGGGCTCGGTCGGCTGGTGGCGGAGCGGGAACGGCTCGGCCTGGACGCTGAGCACCATGGCTCGCCGTCCGGACGGCTCTCCACCCATGTGGCCGCGCTCCGCGCGGCCGGCTTCAGCGAGATCGGCACCCTCTGGCAGCGTGGCAGCAACCGGCTGCTGTGCGCGGTAGCCAGCGGCTGACCAGCAGGGCCGGACGTCCCGGCCGGTCACGGCTCGTGACCTCGTGGGTACCCGCCCTACCGGCTACGCGGCGATGAACACCGTCGGCACGCTGCTGCACCTGCCGATGGCGGTGGGGAGCGGTACCTGTGGACCCGGCCGAGGTGCGCGGGCAGGGTGCCGCCGGGCGCCCAGGTGGTGACGGCCGGGGCGCCGTCGGCCGCCGCCAACCTGGCCCGCCAGCAGCTGGGTCAGGCCCGCCGGGTGGCGATCTCGGCTGCGCAGCGGTAGCCGCTGCGCAGCGCGCCTTCCATGTATCCCTGGAAGTTGACCGAGGTGTGCTCCCCGGCGAGGTGCAGGTTTCCGCTGCGCCGTCCCTGGATGCCGTTGAAGGCGGTGTACTGGCCAGTCTTGAGGTAGGAGTAAGCACCCCCGATGTGCGGGTCGCCGGCTGACCAGACGTAATACGCCCGGCCGTTGTAGGCCTGGCGGGCACCAGGGAAGCTCTGGTCAAAGCAGCCAAGGAAGTCGCTGGCCATGGCCGGGGGGGCCGGCCCCTCGTCGGAGGTGAGGCCGTAGCGGCGGCCGATGCCCGCGCCCGCCTCACCGCCCGGCAGGGCGATGAGGATCCCCGCGTCCCCGGGCTGGCCGATCGTTGTCTCCCAGCCACCCTGGACGATGCCGTCGGTGTACAGGTTGCCCGTCCTGTGGTCGGCGTTCCACACCCGGCGGGTGAACTGCAGCCCGATCTTCGAGTTGGTGCCCAGTGGTTCCTCGCGGATGGCCCGCAGTTGTGGCGCGGGCAGTTCGATCCCGTGCAGTTCCACCTCGCGCAGCTTCGTGAACGGCAGTGCGAACACGACATGGTCGGCGGGCACGTCATGAGTGGCGGGACCGGAGGAGAACGTGCACGCGTACCTGCCGTGCCCGCGGCTGCGCACGGCCTCCAGCCGTTCTCCCAGGCGGACCGTGCCAGCGGGCAGCCTGCCCAGCAGCCCCCGGATGAGCTGGTCGTTGCCTTCCCGGATGTGCCACTTCTCATCGGTGGCCGACAGTTCGGGGCGGCTTTCCGGCTGCCGGCCGCTGGGCACGCTGTCATAGGTGCCGAGCAGGTAGATGAGATTGAGCGCCGACTGCTCGGCGATGGGGCCGCCGTACTCGTCAAGGAGCACGGCGGCACACAGACGGCCGAAGTCACTGCCCAGGCCGCCAGGGATGTGCTGCTCGATCCACTCCGGCGCGGGCGTGTGGTCCCACCGCCGGGCCCAGGCGGTGCCCTGGCCGAGCAGCGTCGGCCAGGGCGCCCTGATGAACGCGGCGTCATAGAAGAGCCGGAAGCCCCAGTCATGCCAGTCGCGGTCCAGCGCCGCCTGCGGCCAGAACCGCCCGCCGAAGCGGAACCGGTAATCCCCGGCCCGGGTGTGCGGCGGGTAGGCGTTGACATCGTCCAGGGTGAGGCCGAAGCTGCTGGCGAGCCGCCGCATCTCGGTGTGCTCGCTGGAGATGAACTCGCCATGTTCCTCGGCGTACTGTCCCTCGGCAAAGAACCCGCGGAGCGTGCGGATCCGGCCGCCTGCCCGGCCGGCGTTGTACTCGTAGACCTCACTGGCGATGCCGTGCCTGGCCCACAGCCGGAAGGCGCAGCCCAGCCCGGCGATACCGGAGCCGATGATCACCACGCGCGGAGCGCGCCCGCCCGGTGCCCGGGTGGCGGCCGTGACGGGGACGGCCACGGCGAGGCCGGCCGCCGCGGTACCGTGCAGGACCTGCCGCCGGGTCGGCCCGGCGCTCGCGTCACCGTGTCCCGGCCGCCCGCCACGGGCCGGGCCAGCATCGCCTTCCGCCAGCACGCTGGCCGCTTCGCCGATGTCACATCCGGTCTCGCGGGCATAGCGGGCGGCCGCTTGCGCCCGCCGCAGCGCCCGGACCGCCGGCGATGACCGCACTCTCCTCACGATTGCCCCGCAGGCTGCTGCTGGGTGGCGCAGTGGATGCCGCCGCCTCCCTCGGCCAGGCTGTCGATCCTGAGCTGGACGACCTCACGGCCGGGGTACAGGTCCATGACGAGGGACCGCGCGGCGGCGTCTGCCAGCCGGTCACCGAAGGCCGGGATGAGCACGGCACCGTTGCAGACGTACCAGTTGACGTAGACATTCACGAACAGGCTGGGATTCTCGCCCGCGGGGATCGTCGCCGATTCGCGGGAGGTGCGGCACCGCAGCAGCCGGCCTGAGGCGTCGGCCGAGCGGCGCAGGATCCTGAGCGCCTGGCGTTCCGAGACCGCCCATGCATCGGTGGCGCGCGGATCTGCGGGCTGATCGACGACCACGGAGCCGCGGCGGGCAAACCGGGCCAGGCCGTCGATGTGATCGTCGGTGATGTCGTCCCCCTTCAGGCCGGGGACCCAGATCATCGTGCGGGCACCAAGACAGCCGCAGATGGCCGCAGTGAGCTGTGCCTTCGACTGTCCGGGGTTCCGGTTCGGATTAATGATCGAGCTCTCGGTGGCCATGACGGTGCCCTGGCCGTCCACCTCCAGTGCCCCGCCCTCGGTGACGAACGGGGCGGTGAACCGCGTCAGGCCCAGCCGCGCGAGCACCTCCCGGGCGATCCGGGCGTCGTTCCGGTGGGCCTGCTTGTTCCCCCACCCGTTGAAGTTCATGTCCAGGCCGGCCACGCCGCCGTGGCCGTTGACGAGGAAGAGCGGCCCCATATCGCGCATCCACAGGTCGTCGTTGACGAGCGGCACGATCTCTGCTGCCGGGCCGCATGCGGCGGCCGCGTCGTGTGCCTGGCCGGGGCGGGCGATCATGGCGACCGGCTCGAACCGGGCGACGGCCCGGGCGATGGCGGCGACGTCACGCCGGGCGCCGGGCAGCAGGCGGCCCCAGATATCCTCCCGGGCCGGCCAGGCCATCCAGGTCCGGCTGTGCCGGACGTGGTCGGCGGGCGCGAACCATCCCTGGCTCCGCGGCGTGGCCGCGTCCGTCCGATCCTGGTGAATGCTCCCGGCCGCATCTCGCGCCGCACCGGGCGCCTGCTGGCAGCCAGCCGCTACCGCACCGGCCGCCGTGACCGCGCAGCAGGCCAGGACCGCCCGGCGCGACAGGCCGCCCGGCCCGACGCCCCGAGCTCCAGTATCATCTCGCATGGCCCGGCACCCCTATCCGACTATAGGGGCATCAGGCCAGGTCGCCGGGCTTGCTCGGGTGGCTGGGGGTGCGCGTCACTTTTGTAGGTGACCAAGGTCGTTTAGGGGCGGGGCTGGTCAGGCGGCTTTCGTCTGGTTGTGGCGTGCTGGCCAGATCTGGTCTTCGGGGCGGCTGGCCTGCTGGCAGCGGAGGGTGGCGATGGCGTCGGCGCCGTTGACGGTCCAGTGCATGCCGGCTCGCTTGAGCCTGTGGCCGATGACGGATTTGCAGCCGGCTTCGACCATGCCGGAGCCGACGAACAGGCCGCACTGGCGGAACCAGTGGTAGCGCATGCGGGGGGCGTTGTTCTCGAAGTAGCCCAGGGCGGTGTCGATCTCGTTCTTCTTCACGCCGATAAGGGGGTACTCGCGGGTGGCTGCGACGATGCCGTCGATGTAGCCGTAGTCGAGGTCTTCCAGGCGGGCGGCGAGCCAGCGCTCTTTCTGGTCGCCGAGCATGAATTCCAGCTTGCGGGCGAGGTCGTGGACATGCTCGCGGGCGTGGAACAGGTCCACGATCTGGGTGGCCCCGGGAAACTTCGCGGTGGCGATGTTCCAGATCCAGGCGGCGCCATCGCCGAGGATGGTGAGCTGCCGGACGTGGTCCGCGCCCCGGCGGATGCCCTTTGCCTTCACGAGGTTCCCGAACGTGGCGGCGGGCTCGAAGGTGGCCACATAGCTTTCCGAGCCGCGGTTCCGGACGGGGTACCCGTTGTTGTCCAGCTTGTCCTGGGTGAAGAAGACGGCGAGCTTGACTTCGCGGGTGCGGGCGCGGCCGTCCTCGCCCTTGCCCTCGCGCCCGGCGGTCTCCTTCGAGGTCACGGGGATGCCGGTGCCGTCGATGGCGGCGTAGAGCTTGTCCGGCAGCGGGTCCGGCGGCAGCGGGACCAGCTTCCGGGCCGTGATCAGCGCGGCCCGTTCCCGGACGGCGGCTGCGGCGGCGGTGCCGCTGGCCTCGGCCGCGCGCTCGACCCGCTTGACCGTCAGCCGGACCCCGGCCAGTTCTTCCAGCAGGCCCGCGGCCTCCTCGAACGGCACGGCCGCCGCAGCCCGGTCGGCCATCGCGGCCAGTCCCGGCGACAGGGACGCCCCGGCCGCGCCCAGCCCGGCGTCGCGGGGGGCGAGGCCGTGCCCGCAGGCCGCGCAGTGATACCAGGCCCGCGTCACCGCCACCGGGCCGAGCACGGTGTCGATCACCTTGTCCCGGTAGGAGACGAACACGGCCTCGTGGCCGTTCCCGCAGGAAACCCCCGGGCCGCGGTAGCCGGGATCGGCGGCCAGCAGCTGCCCCAGCAGGCCGCAGCCCAGCTTCAGCAGCCCGGCCCGGATCACCGCCTCGGCGGCCTCCAGCCCGGCATCGCAGCCCAGCGACCTGGCCGCGTCCGCCGCCAGCCGGCCTATCTCGGCGGACCTGTCTCCCACGAGCGCACTGAGGAGCCCCCCCTTTCGCCCTCCATGCCGGAGGGCGCGTCCGCTGCGGCGACGGGCCTGGCCTCGCAGATCTTCTCGTTCACCTCCGCGATCTGCTCGCTGATCGACGTGAACTCCGCGTGCCGGGCCACCTCCCGGCGCACCCTCTCCACCTCGCCCGCCGCCAGCTGCCGGCCAACGGTGCCCCGTCCCCGGGCATTCCTGGTCCACAAGAACCTCGGCCCATGTCCGGGATGACCAGGCTGGGCGCACGCGCAGTTCGGCTTCCCGCACCTGCGCCAGTTCTCGCTCACCGACCCGCGGCGGAAATCGCCCACCGCCGCCAGCTGCGCATACAGGAGGTCCCGCTCAGCTTCCAGCTCCGCAAGCGACGGCTCGGTCATGGGCACTCCCCACCTGGTTGTTAATGGACAACCAGGCTTCCATCATAACCAGCCCAAATGTGGGACCCCTACATATGTGTCGTGCACCCGGTGGCTGGTGGTCAGCTGGCGTCGATCTTGCTTCCGCTGGCGCTGAGCACATGCCAGCCCGGGCCGCCCGGTGGCGGCCTTCCGCAAGTCCGCCCGAAATTCACCTGACTGGTCCGGCCCCGCTCGGCTAGGCCGTGGCGGGAGAGGGGACGGCGCGGCGGGGGTCGAGCAGGGCGGGATCGGACGCCATGAACAGGTCCGTGTCGCTGCTCTGCCAGCCCGCCGCGAACAGGGCCCGGACCGCGGGGTGCGGCGCGGGCAGGCAGACCCGGGCCCGGCCGTCCGGCGCCGCCGCGGCGGCCAGCACGGCCAGCACCGCGTCCCGGGCCCCGGCGTCGGCCGTGCCGGCCGCCAGGGCCAGGTGTACCAGGCCGAACTCGCCGTCCTCGCCCGCCACCGTGCCCGCGGCCAGCGGCCCGCCATCGCGCAGCACCAGGACGGACTGCCCGTGCGGGCGCACCGCCCAGGCCCGGTGATCGGCGAGCCGGTCCACTCCGGTCCAGCGCCGCTCGGCGGCGGCCGCCTCGTCCGGGGAGCACCGGGCCACGGCCAGCCCGGGCGGCCCGGCCAGCCGGGCCACTTCCCCGCCCAGGTACAGCAGCGGCCACCAGGCGTCCACGCCGAACCGGGTATACAGCGGCAGCGCATGCGCGTGCTGGCTGCTGAACGTCATCCGGCGCGGCTCATCCCGCCACAGCTCGCCCAGCATGGCCCGGCCCACGCCGCGCCCGTGCTGCGCGGGCTGGACGAACAGGTCGCACAGCATGCTGACCGCGGCCGCGCCGTCACCGATCCGCCGGGTGGCACCGAACCCGGTGACCGCACCGGCGATGGTGGCCACCACCACCCGGCCGCAATCCATCAGGTAATCGAGGTAGGCCGGGTCGGCGCCGCCCCACTCCTCGTCCTGCCCGGTCGCCACCGCGATCGCCGCGATGTCGGGGTAGTCGGCGAGGGTCGCGTTACGGATGATCGTCTCGGGCATGCTGGCCTTCCGGTCCCGGAACCCGCAGTGCGGTGAGCTCGCGGAGGCGGCCGCGGATGAACTCCCGTTCCGGCGCGGCCGGCGCCGTCTCCAGCGCCGTATGGTACGCGGCGGCCGCGTCGCCTGCCCGGCCCAGGCGCCGGAGCAGCTCAGCGCGGGCGATGTGCAGCTGGGGCCAGCGGGCCAGCCGCGGGTCCGCGCCCGCCTGGTCCAGCAGCGCCAGGCCCGCCGCCGGGCCCTCGGCCATCGCCACCGCCGCGGCCCGGTTCGCGGCGGTCACCGGGGTCGGCTCGTAGCGGAGCAACTCGGTGTAGAGCGCGGCGATCTGCGGCCAGTCGGTATCCGCGGCCGAGGTGGCCGTGGCGTGGCAGGCGGCGATGGCCGCCTGCAGCTGGTACGTGCCGGGCCGGTGCGCGGCCAGGGCACTGAGCAGCAGGGCCTCCCCCTCACCGATCTTGGCCCGGTCCCACCGGGTCCGGTCCTGGTCGGCCAGCAGCACCAGCTCGCCGGCCCCGGTCAGCCGGGCGTCCCGGCGCGCGTCGGTGAGCAGCAGCAGCGCCAGCAGCCCGGCGACCTCGGGCTCGCCGGGCACCAGGGCCGCAAGCGCGCGGGCCAGCCGGATGGCCTGCTCGCACAGGCCGCCGCGGACCAGCGCCGGGCCGCTGGGCGGCTTGTGGCCGGTGGTGAAGACCAGGTAGACGACCCGCAGCACGCCCTCGAGGCGGCCCGGCAGCTGCGCGGGGGGCGGGACGGCGAGCGAGATGCCCGCCTGGCGGATCTTGCGTTTGGCCCGGACCAGGCGCTGCGCCATGGTCGCCTCCGGGACCAGGAACAGCGCGGCGATCTCCGCGGCGGGCAGGCCGCACACCACGCGCAGGGTGAGCGGGACCCGGACGCCCGCGTCCAGCGACGGGTGACAGCAGGCCAGGATCAGGCCGAGCTCGTCGTCGGCCCGGGACACCCAGTCCGCGGTGGCCGGGAGCCCGGGTGCGTCCAGCGCCGCCCCGGCCTCCTTCACCACGCGGCGGCTCTCCCGGCGCAGCCGGTCGGTGGCCTTATGCCGGGCCACGCTGATCAGCCAGGGGCGGGGGCGGGCCGGGACGCCCGCGGCCGGCCACTGCTCCAGGGCGGCCGCGCAGGCCTCCTGCACGGCGTCCTCGGCCACCTCCACGTCACCCAGCTGGTGGGCGACCGCCGCGACTGCCGCCCACCAGTGGGCCTGGAAGATCTCCGCGTACTGCTGGCTCATGCGTGGCCGCCGGGCCGGCTGGCTCAGCCGCGCGCTCCCGCCGTGCGGGCCCGGGCCGCCTGGGCGGCGCTGTCCGGGATCTGCACGACCGGGCGCACCTCCACCGACCCGTTCAGCGCGGTCGGCACGGTCGCCGCCCAGCGCAGGGCCTCATCCAGGTCGGCGCACTCGACCAGGGTGTAACCGCCGAACTGCTCCTTGATCTCGGCGGCCGGCCCATCGGTGAGCAGGGCCTCACCGTCCCGGACGCGCACCGTGGTCGCCGCGGCCGGCGGCTGCAGCGGCCCGCAGTCGATGAGCACGCCGGCCTGGGCCATCGCCTCCGTCGCCGCCCGCCACTCACGGATCATCTGCTGCCCATCCGGGCTGCCCGGCGCGGGCAGCGGCTCGTCCGGGCCGTACAGCAGGAACAGGTACCTCATGTCGACCTCCAGTTGTCCGTGGCCGTCACCGGCCGGTACCGGGTAGTCGAACGGCATCGCCGCGGATCGACAGCTGCGCGTCCCCGTTTCCCGGCACGCTACCTCTGGCCGCCCCGGGCCGCCATGTTCGCCCCGGCCGCTAGGGGCGTGACCAGGACGAGCGACGGGCCGGGGCTCGCCGGCGGCAGCCGGGCTATCCGCGCCTGCGGTGCGCCGCCCCGCCCGGCCTGCGCGACAGGCGGCTCGGGAGGGTGTCCGGGTTGCTGGCAGACTGGGCGAATGGCGGCAATCCCCCTAGCCAGCCCGGCCGCGGCAGGTGCTGGCACCGGCGGCGAGCCGTGCGTGCTGCTCAAGGTGGGTGAGATCGTCCTCAAGGGCGGGAACCGGCGGCATTTCGAGCGGATCCTGCTGGCGAACATCCGCCGGGCGATGCAGCAGACCGGCGTTGCGGTCCGGCTCTGGCCGCGCAGCGGCGTGATCGTGCTGCGGCTCGCGGCCGGGCGCGGCCCGGCCGCCGGGCCGGCCGCGGTCACCGGTCCGGCCGCCGAAGCCGCGATAGGCAAGGTGGCGGAACGCGCCAGCTCGGTCATCGGCCTGGCCCGGGTCTGCCGTGCGGTCCGGGTGCCGCAAGACGCCGACGCGGCCGTGGCCGCCGCGGTGCGGCTGGCGGCCGGGCGGGCCGGCTCGTTCGCGGTCCGCGCCCGGCGGCGGGACAAGCGGTTCAGCCTCAGCTCGGCGGAACTGGCCGAGCGGATCGGCGCGGAGGTCCAGCAGGCCCACGGCTACCGGGTCAACCTCTCCCGCCCGGACACCACGATCACGCTTGAGGTGGACCACCACGAGATCTTCGTCTACCTCGACGGCGCGCCAGGCCGGGGCGGCCTGCCGGTGGGGATGAGCGGCCAGGCGCTGGTGCTGATGTCGGGCGGCATCGATTCCCCGGTCGCCGCGTACCGGATGATGCGCCGCGGCCTGCGCTGTGACTTCCTGCATTTCTCCGGCATGCCGCTGACCGGGCCGGAGTCGGTGTACAAGGCGTACGGGCTGATGCACCAGCTGGACCGCTTCCAGTGCGACTCGCGCCTGTACGTGGTGCCATTCGGCACGGCGCAGCAGCGGCTGGCCACCTCGGGCGCCAGCCAGCTGCAGATCGTCGCGCAGCGCCGGCTGATGCTGAAAACCGCGGAAGTGCTGGCCCGCCGCCTGGGCGCGACGGCGCTGGTCACCGGCGACTCACTAGGCCAGGTGAGCAGCCAGACACTGGCCAACCTGACGGCGCTGGACGACGCGGTGTCGCTGCCGATCCTGCGCCCGCTGATCGGCTACGACAAGACCGAGACCATGGCCGAGGCGCGCCTGATCCGGACCCTGGCGCTGTCCGAACTGCCCGACGAGGACTGCTGCACGCTGCTCACCCCGCGGCAGGTGGAAACCCGGGCCCGCATCGATGACCTGCACCGGCTGGAGGCCCGGCTCGATGCCGGGGACCTGGCCGAGGAACTCGCGAACCTGGCCCGGGAGTACCACCCCGACTACTCCGCAGCACCCGGTGATCGGTTAACCCGAACTTACGTGATCTTGGTAGGGATCGGGGCGCTGTGAACTGGGCGGATGCCGGGGTAAAGGGTGCTGGCCGCCGGGGTGTTACTGGCTACTTCAGGGTGAGGGGGATGGGAGCGCCGAGCAGCTCGAAGGCGCGCCGCTGGACGGGGTGGGCTCGGTGAGCTTGCTGATCTTCTGGCCGCTGAAGGTGATGGTCTGGCGGTCGAGGGTGGACAGGTGACTGAGCAGGTCGCCGTATTTGCGGACGGGCAGCTTGCGGGCGTTGCGCTTGGCGGCGTCTTTGGCTCTGGCCTGGGGTGAGCGGCCGGCGGGGGCGACGGGGCTGGCGGGGGCCGGGATGTCCTGGTCGGTGAAGGTGAGTTCGGCGAGCGCGGCGCGCAGGTGCCAGGTGAGGTAGGCGGCGAGCATGGCGATCAGGACATGGGCGCGGACTCGTTTTCCGAGGTAGTGGCGGATGGGGCGCAGGTCCAGGTCGTCGGTCTTGATGATGCGGAAGTCCCGCTCGACGTGCTTGAGGTTCTTGTAGGCGGTGATCACGGCGGCGGGGCCGAGCGTGCTGGCGGTCACGCTGGTGCGGATCACGTAGATCCCGTCGAGCGCGGCCTCGGCGGCTATCTGATCCTGGTCACGGTGGCAGGTGAAGCTGGCGCCGGTGATCTCGGTGATGAAGTGCTTGGCCATCTTGTGCTTGCCGATGACCTTCCCAGTCCGCTCCCCGATCTTCGCGGCGTCCTTGAGCCGCCCGGCAGTGACGGATGCCGCGATCTTGCTCAGGTCCTTCTCGGTGGCGGCGAGCAGGTCCTCGCGCTTGCGGGCCCGCTCGGCGGCCAGGACCGGGTTGTAGCAGCAGATCAGCCGCTCGCCGGGGTAGTCCGGGTGCTCGATCTCGGCGAAGTCGTGGGTGTCGAACAGCGACATCTGCAGCGGGCCGTCGTCGCGGGCCAGGGCGGCGATCGCGGGGGCGCGCAGCGAGGTGATCCACTCCATGCCGGGCAGCTTGCGCAGGTCATCGATCCGGGTGCCGGTGATCATCCCGCGGTCCCCGACCATGATCAGGTCCTGGATGCCGAAGTCGCCGCGGACGCGGGTGATGGCGGTCTTGAACGAGATCGGGTCGGAGGTGTTCCCGGCGAAGACCTCGATCACGACCGGGCGGCCCTCGGGGCAGGTGAGCAGCCCGTACTCGATCTGCTTCCGGCCGCGCTTGCCGTCCCGGGAGTGCCCGAACGCGGCCAGCTCGCAGCAGCTGCCTTCCATCCAGGAGGAGGACAGGTCGAACATCGCGATCCCGCCCGGGGTCAGGTGCCGGGCCGCGAGCTTCTTCTCGATGCCGCGCTGGCGGCCTTCCAGCCAGTCCATCGCCGCATACACCTCATCGGTTGACGCGTCGGCCACGCCCAGGTCCGCGCCGATCGTGGTATCCCCCGACGCCCACCACGTCACCGTGGACAGCTTCGACTCCGGCCGGACCGCGCGGGACACGATCAGCGCGTACGCGATATCGCGCTCGCGGCAGGCCGGGCCGAGCAGGTCCCGCAGCCCCAGCTGCCCGGCCATCACGCACGCCGCCGCCGCGTCGCCGTGCGGGACTGACCGCTCCACCGTGAGCGCATCGCCCGCTGATACCACCGCCTCGCCCCGCAGCACCATGCGGACCGCCTCCACTGCCGCGTCCGGCAGCGCCGTCAGGTTCGCCAGGGTCTCCTTGCGGGGCCGGCCCTGCTCATCACGGAACGAATGGCGCAGCAAGTATGACCGGTACTCCCGGACCGTGCCATCAGCCGCCTTCTGGTGACTACGGATGGAGTCCACATGCATCGCATCAGCGCGCCGCCTCACCAGCCCAGGATGCCAGGTCCGGCTATCACGGTCAAGCTATTCTACTGACTACATTCTGAGGCCCGCGTGCAGACCCTCAAGCAGGTCAGGCCCCCGAATGCCCATCCAAGATCACGTAAGTTCGGGTTAACGGTTCGGGCCTGCCCCGACCGGGGCGCGGTCCTCACCGCCGGGGTGCTGGCACCGGCCGTGGTCGGCCCGTTCGCCGCGGCCGCGCTCAGCGGGCGGCCACCGGGTCCCGGCCGGCGGCGCGGGCGGCGGCCCGCTCCGGGGTCAGCGGCGGGGTGAGCGTGCGGCCCATCAGCGGTGGCAGGTGCGCGGCCACGCTGGCCAGTTCCCTGATGTCGGAGTCCGCCAGGGCCTGGTCCCCGTCGCACAACGCGTTCTTCGAATCCGGGTGGACGTCCACGATGATGCCGTCCGCGCCGACCGCAATGGCCGCCCGGGTCAGCGGCAGGACCAGGTCGCGCCGACCGCCGGAATGTGACGGGTTGACGATAACCGGCAGGTGGGACAGCCGCTGTGCGACCGGCACCGCGCTGATGTCCAGCGTGTTGCGGGTGGCCTTCTCGAACGTGCGGATGCCCCGCTCGCACAGCACGATATCGGAGTTGCCGCGCTGGGCGATGTACTCCGCGGCCATCAGCCATTCCTCGATCGTGGCGCTGAACCCGCGCTTGAGCAGCACCGGCTTGCCTGCCGAGCCGACCGCCTGGAGCAGCGCGAAGTTCTGCATGTTGCGCGTGCCGACCTGGAGCATGTCGGCGTAGTTGCAAACCAGTTCCACATCGCGCGGGTCGATCACCTCGGTCACCGCGGGCAGCCCGGTCTCCGCGCTGACCTCGGCCAGGATCTTCAGCCCGGCCTCGCCGAGCCCCTGGTAGGCGTACGGGGAGGTGCGCGGCTTGTAGGCACCGCCGCGCAGCAGTGATGCCCCGGCGGCCTTGGCCATCCGGGCCGCGGTCAGCGCCTGCTCCGGCGATTCCACCGCGCACGGCCCGGCGATCATCGTCAGCGTGTCCGGGCCGATCGGCACCCCGCCGACCTGGACCACCGACCGGTTCGGGTGATGCTCCCGGCTGACCAGCTTGTACGGCACCGAGATCCGCATCACGTCGCTGACGCCGGGCATGCTGCGCAGGTTCAGCGTGCCGAACTGCTCCACGTCACCAACCAGGCCGACGATGGTCCGCGAGACACCGCGGGTGATGAACGCCTCCCCGCCGGCCCCCCGCACCAGATCGACGATGCCGTCCATGTCTTCCTGTGTGGCGTCGGGGGCCATGACCACGACCATCGGTCGTCCTCCAGTTTCTGTGGCACCGCTTCCGTGCGATGCCTCGTGAAAACCCGTCCATGCAAAAAGCCCCAGGCCGACGGCCCGGGGCTCTTGGGTAAGTCGCTCGCGTCAGCGCATGGTCTGGCGGGCGACCGTCCGGATGCCGGGCCGGTAGCCATACCAAAACCAAAACTGCGGGCGCATGATCACTAGCCTAGCGCATCGCCCGGGGCGGGGGTGCGGCGGGCCGGGATGTGGCCGCATGCGATGGTAGGACAGCGGGCTACCGGCTCAAGGTCAGCCGGGTGATGCCTGCGCACGCTGGTACATCCCGGCCGGGTCAGCCAGGAGGCAAAAGGATGGGTCAGCGGGAGACGGGCCGGGATGCAGCAGGCCCGCTGGCCGGCCGCGAGCCGGATGAGCCGCTCCTCGGGCGGCTGCTCGCCGGCCAGCTGGGGCAGGCCAGCCCCGGTTGCGGGCTGCCGCCCGGGCAGCGCGTCACCCGTGACTGGACGGCGCAGCACTACGGCCCGGTGCCCCGGTTCCGCCCGGACCGGTGGAACTTCACCGTGTACGGCGCGACGGCGTCCGGACAGGAACACCGCTGGGACTGGGCGGCCATCACGGCGCTGCCGCGCATCTCGCTCACCGCGGACCTGCACTGCGTGACGAAGTGCACCGTCCCCGCGATCCCCTGGGAGGGCATCCCCGTCACCAGCCTGCTCCGCCTCGCGCCCCCTGCGGACCCGGTCACTCACGTCATGGTCTGGGCGGAGTACGGGTACAGCGCCAACCTGCCCATCGCGGACTACGCCGCCGACACCACGCTGCTGGCGACCGCGGTGGGGGGCCAGCCGCTCACTCCCGAGCACGGCTACCCGTTGCGGCTGGTCGTGCCGCACCTGTACGGCTGGAAGAGCGTGAAGTGGGTGCGCGCGGTGGAGTACCTGACCCACGACCGCCGTGGCTTCTGGGAGGAACGCGGCTACCACAACTCCGCCGACCCGTGGCAGGAGCAGCGGTTCTCTCACCAGGAGCCGTGAGGCGCCAGGTTCAGCCTGCCGTGGCCGCCCGGCTACCGGGGCGTGCACCCCGGACCGGGAGCCGCGCGTACAGCACGTCCCGGCGGCCGTCCCGCAGCACCGGGCGGAAGCGTGCCCGGAAGTACGACCGGAGGGCCGGCGTCCAGGCGATGCGCCGCCGGTTGTACCCGGTGGTCAGCCAGACGTACTGGGCCTGGCGCAGCGCATCCCGCCAGACGGCGGCGACCGCGGAGAACCGGGCTGCCTCGCTGGCGGCGTCCCGCCCGTGACCGAGGGCGTAGTCCGTGCCGATCGAATCCACCAGCAGTGGGCAGCGCGGGTCGCCGGAGTAGAACCGCCCGGCGGCGATGGTGTAGGACACCTGGTCGGTCAGCACGCAGGCGCCGGGGCGGACGATCCGCTGCACTGCGGCGATGGCCGCCGGGCTGACCCGCGGCGTCACCCTCCGCTCCGCATAGCCCTGCTGGACCGCCAGCACGAGCACGGCCACCGTGGCCGCCGCCGTCACCGCCGCTTCCGCCCGGCGCAGCGCGGCGGGCGCCAGCCCCGCGGCCCGTGCCGGGCACGCGGGGCCGGTCGCGGGGCGTGCCGGGCGCAGCGCGGCCAGCCGGGCCGCGGCCAGCCCGGCCGACATGGCCAGGAACGGCGCCAGGAACGCCGGGAAGTGCGGGAAGAACTGCGGGTAGGTCAGGAACGCGGCGGACACCAGCGCGCAGCTGCCCACCGCGAACATGTCCAGTGCGGTGAGCGGGCCGTGGTCGGCCCGCCAGCTGAGCAGCAGTGCCCCGGCCACGAAAACCACCAGGCCCAGCGCGAGGGCCAGCACGCCCGGCCCGCCGAGGTGCAGCAACTGGCCCAGGCCGGTCATCATCCGCAGCCGGGGGAGCAGCCGGGCCGGCCGCCGGACCACCCGGAAGAGCTGGGCGGCGATCACGCTTCCGTAGAACCGGGACGGGGCCAGCACGGCAAACGGCAGCACGGGCGGCGCGAAACCGGCTGCCACCCCGGCCAGGAAGCGGGCGGTGCGCCGGACGTCCCGGCCGGATAGCGCCACGACCACGGCGACTGGCAGGATGGCCCACGCCTCCACTGCCCCGGCGAACCCGAAGGCCATCCCGCCGGCCACCAGCCGGCGGCCTGTGGCCAGCCGGTCCCCGTCCAACACGGCGAGGCCGCCGGCCAGGCAGAACACGGTCAGCCACGGTTCCAGCAGGACCGTGTGCGCCGCGATCAGGCTGCCCGGGAAGATGGCCAGCATCCCGCACGCCAGGGTCACCGCGAGCAGTCCCCGGCGGCGCAGCAGCAGGCCGGTGAGCAGCACCCCGGCCGAGCTGGCCGCCACGGTGAGGATCCGGCCCGCGGCCATGCCCCAGGCAGTGCCCGCCACCTGGGCCAGCAGCGCCGCAGGCGACATGAGCAAGGTGATGCCGGGCGGCTGCACGATGATGAAGTCCCGGTACGGGAGGGACCCGCGGACTAGCCGCAGCGCGCTGCCGAAGTAGGGGCCGTCGTCGTACTGGGTCACGCCGAGCAGGTATCCGGGCCGGCTGAGCAGGTACAGGCGCACGCCCAGGCCGAGGACGGTGAATCCGGCGATGGCCAGCAGGACCGCCCCGGGCCGCCGGCGGCCCGGCCAGCCCGGCGCCCGGGTGTCATCCTGCGGCGGCGTGCTGGCCGCGGGGGTGAACTCGGTTCCGCGCACGAGTCCCCTTCCGGGTACCTGGTGGGGACGGGCCAGGCCAGGTCACCGGGGGGCGCCCGCGGCCGCCCCCCGCGCCGCTCGTCCCGCCGGGAGAGTACCGCAGCCCGCCGGGCCCGGGGGCGTGGTCGCGGACGGCTAGCCGACGGCCAGGAAGGGCGGCCAGGCGGCCGGGCGCGTACCCGCGCGGAGGAGCGGCGCCCGGTGAGCCGTCGCGTCACTCCCGGCCTGCCGGGCCGGTTACAGGTGCGGCAGGCCGACGTAGAGCGTGATCGTGCTGCCCTGCGGCGCCTGGCCCGACGGGCTGTAGTTGAACACGGTGTCCAGCGGGCCGAGCTGGACCACCTTGACCTGGAACCCGGCCTGCTGCAGCTGCTGCTCCGCCTGGCTGATGTGCTGGCCGTCCACGTTCGGCACCCCGGCCATCTGCGGCCCGTTCGAGATGGTGATCGTGATGACCTGGTGCGGGGTGAACGCGCTGTTGGGCGGCACCGACTGCGCGGTCACGGTCCCGCCGGGCTGGTCACTCTTCGGGTCCGCGACCTCGTTCAGCGAAACGCCGTTAGCCTGGGCCCACTGCTCGGCCACGTCCTTGTTCTGGCCGACGAAGTTGGGCACCGGCTGGCCGCTGCTGACCGTGAGGTTGACCGGCTTGCCCTGCGGCCAGGCGGCGCCTGCGGCCGGCGTGGTGCTGATCACGATGCCGCTCTGGATCGTGGTTGACGTCTGGCTGATGACCTGGCCGGGGGTCAGGCCCGCGTGCCGCAGCGCGGCCTCCGCGGTGGCCAGCGCCTGGCCGGTGACCTGCGGGACGGAGATCATCCGCGCGCCCTCGGAGACGATGAGCAGCACGGTGCCGCCCTTACCCACCCGGGAGCCGATGGCCGGGCTGGTGCCGACGATGTCGCCCTTGGTCACGTGCCCGCTGAACTGGGGTGACCCCGTCTTCGCGGACAGGCCGGCGTTCTGGATCGCCTGCCGGGCGGAGGCCACCGACATCCCACCGACCTGCGGCACCGTCGTGTACCGGCCGGCCGACTGCCACCAGATGCCCAGACCGATGAGCAGCACCACGAGCAGGCCGCCCAGCACGTACGCCAGCCGGCGGCTGAACAGCCAGCCGGCCAGTCCCGGCTTCTGGGGCCCGGGGTAGCCGCCTCCGCCCCGGCGCCGGCCGTAGCCGCCCGCCGCCTCGGGCGCGGACACCACGAGCGTGTGGTTGGCGGACCGGTGGAACGCGTCGTCCTGCACCTGGGTGAGCCCGCTGCCCGCGGCCGGGTACGGCTCGCGGCCGCTGCCCGGCAGGCCCGGGATGAGGTCGGCGGCCTGCGCGGTGGCCCCGGGGTCGGCGGGCCAGCCATCTTGCCCGGCTGGGCGGGGGTCGGCGGGCCAGCCATCTTGCCCGGCTGGGCGGGGGTCGGTGGCCCAGCCATCTTGCCCGGCAAGGCGCGGGTCGGTGGCCCAGCCAGGCTGGCCCGGCGCCTCCGGGGCGCCGGGCCAGCCGGCCGGCGCGTAGTCGGGGGGAGGCGCGGCGGGCGGGGGAGCCTGGTACTGGTACCCGCCAGGCCCGGCGCCGGGCAGCACGCTGCCGGCCAGGGTCGGGTAGGCCGGGCCCGGGCCGGGCAGTGCCGCGCGCACCTCGGCGAGGGCCCGGAGGAACTGGCCGCCGTCGGCCGGGCGCAGCGCGGGATCCCGGCTGGTGGCCCGGGTGACCAGGTCGTCGAGGGCCGGCGGGATCCCGGGCACCACCCGGGATGGGGCCGGCACCACCTCGTTCACGTGCTTGTAGGCCACCGCCAGCGGGGTGTCCGCAGTGTGCGGCTGCACCCCGGTCAGCATCTCGAACAGCAGGATGCCGGCCGCGTACACGTCGGTCCGCGCGTCGGCGGTGCCCCGGGAGACCTGCTCCGGGGCCAGATAGGCGGCGGTGCCGATCAGCAGGCCGGTCTTCGTGTGGCTGCCCGCGGCCAGCATCCGGGCCAGCCCGAAGTCGGCCACTTTCACCGCGCCGCTGGTGGTGAGCAGGACGTTCTCCGGCTTGACGTCACGGTGCACCAGCCCGGCGGCGTGGGCCGCGCCCAGCCCGGCCAGCAGGCCGTCCATGACGTCCAGCGCGTCGGCCGGGCGCAGCCGGCCGCGCTCGTTGAGCAGGTCACGCAGGTTGCGGCCCGGGACGTACTCCATGGCCAGGTAGAGCGTGCGGCCGTCCGCGCCCTGGTCGTAGACGCCGACCACGTTGGGGTGGGACAGCCGGGCGACCGACCTGGCCTCGCCCACGAACCGGCGGACGAAGTCCTCGTCGTTGGCGAGTTCCGCGTGCATGATCTTCAGTGCTACGGTGCGGTCCAGCCGGGTGTCGGTGCCGAGGTACACCGTGGCCATGCCGCCCGTGGCAATAAGGGACTCAACCCGGTACCGGCCATCGAGCAGCCGGCCGACGGGTGGGCGCGCCAGGGTCGTGTCCATCGGCTCGATTGTATGGGCGGGCAGCTGCGGCGGCCCGGGGAACACCTGTACGATGTCGCCCGGTGACCGTGGGTAATCGTGATGCCCGGCGCCCGGCCCGCCGGGCACGCCGTGCCGGCCGGCCGCCGGATGGCCGTTAACCTGGGTGCCCGTGCGGATCGAGCGAGTGATCATCGTTGGTGCCGGGCTGGCCGGGCTGCGGACCGCGGCTGAACTGCGCGCGGCCGGGTACGCCGCCGCGATCACGATGATCGGCGACGAACCGCACCCGCCATACGACCGGCCACCGCTGTCCAAGAAGCTCATGCTGGGCGAGCTGGACTCCACGTCGATGGCCGGCGAGGCGGCCGAACTCGGCCTGGAGCTGCGGCTGGGTGAGGCCGCCACCGGCCTGGCCGACGGGGTGGTGGTCACCGGGAGCGGCGAGTACCCGTTCGACCGGCTGGTGATCGCGACTGGCGCGCAGCCCGTCCGGCTGCCCGGCGACGGCCGGCAGCAGGTGCTGCGCACGGTTGACGACGCGCTGGCCATCCGCGCGGCCCTGCGGCCCGGGGCCCGGCTGGCCATCGTCGGGGCCGGCTGGATCGGCGCGGAACTGGCCACCGCGGCCGCCGCCCGCGGCTGCGCGGTGACGGTGCTGGAAGCCGGCTCCGGGCCGGCCGCCGCCGTGCTGGGCGCCGAGGCAGCCGCCCGGATGGTGCCCTGGTACGCGGAGGCCGGGGTGGACCTGCGGCTCGGCCAGATGGTGGAGTCGGTCGCCGAGGGCGGGCTGGTGCTGCCCGGCGGCGGCTGGCTGGCCGCCGACCTAGTGGTGACGGCCGTCGGCGTCCGGCCCGCGACCGGCTGGCTGGCCGGCTCCGCGGTGGACCTGGGCGACGGCGTGCTGGCCGACAACCAGCTGCGCACCTCCGTCCCCGGCGTCTACGCGGCGGGCGATTGTGCCTCCTTCTGGTCCCGGCGCTACGGCCAGCGGCTGCGCGTCGAGCACTGGGACACGGCGCTGCACGCCCCGCGGGTGGCTGCCGCCAACCTGCTCGGCGGCGGGCTGGAATACGACCCGGTGCCGTACTTCTGGTCAGAGCAGTTCGGCCGGATGGTCCAGTTCGCCGGCCGGCCCGGTGCCGCCGACCGGCTCGTCTGGCGCGGCGGGGCGGCCGGGCCGTGGTGGACCGCGTGCTGGCTGGCCGCCGACGGCCCCGGTGCGGGGGCACTGACCGCCGTGCTGACCGCCGGGAATCCGCGGGACCTGCTGCAGGGGCGACGGCTCATCCAGGCCGGCCGCCGGGTAGACCCCGGACGGCTGGCCGACCCGGCGGTGCTGCTTCGTGACACCGCCCTCACGGGCTAGTGTTCTGCCAGTTGCAGGTGACGAGACTGGCGTGTCCGGGTTTGGCCCCGGCAAGATCGTGGGAAATTCGGAGTCGTGGCACAGATTCACCCCCCGGCCGACGCACTCGTCGGCGACTGGCTCACTCTCGCGGAAGCAGCCGAGCGCCTCGGCATTCCCCAGGGCCGGCTCAAGCAACTGTTCAGGGACCGCAAGCTGCTGGCTGTCCGCCGGTCAGACGGCAGCATGGGCGTGCCCCGGGCCTTCTTCGAAGGCAACCAGATCATCAAGGGCCTGCACGGCACGCTCACGCTGCTGTTCGACTGCGGCTTCGACGACCTGGAGGCGCTGCGCTGGCTGTTCACGGCCGATGACACGCTGCCAGGCACGCCGGTCCAGGCGATGGCGGAGCGCCGCGGCACCGAGGTGAACCGGCGGGCCCAGGCCCTCGCGTTCTGACCGCCCGGCGCCGCCGTGCCCCGGTCCCGCCGCCGTCCCGTTGCGGGGGGCTCATCGCGACGGCACGCGCCTCCCTCCGCCCGCCGGTCCAGGCTGCGGGCCGGTTGCGGGGTGCCGTTCCACCGCGAGGCATCGTGGGATCACGACTGAGACGTCGAGACCGCCGGCGGCCTGGTAGTCGTCGGCGCCGAGATTGAGGCCCTGCACCCGGTCCCCGACCGTGGCGGCCGCGGTCAGCATCAGGATGCGCGCCGCCGAGCCGGACCCGGTCAGCGTGGCGCAGACCGCGTCGCCGTGGACCCTGGGCAGGTCCCGGTCCAGAACCACCACGTCGTAGGAGTTCATCAGGGCCTTCTCGATCCCGGTCGGCCCGTCATAGGCCACGTCTGCGCCGATGCCCTGGTCACGAAGGCCGTCGGCGATGTCGTCCGCCAGCTCGGCCTGATCCTCGACCACCAGCACCCGCATGGGGCCATGGTGCCCTACCGGACATCACACCAGCATCACATAACGCCGCCCGGCTGCCCCGGCCGTCATCGCACGACCTGGCCTTTCCTGCGGCGGCGGGCGCCGGGCCCGCCCGGGAACGGCGCCGCGCGTGATGTCGGTGTGACGCCTGGTGGCGTATGCCTGCGGGGGACCGGGCACAGCGCCCGGCCCGTGAGGAGGAACACCGATGCCCATAACGGCGTCCGCCCCGGCGCTCCCCACCGAGCGCCTGCCCGGGCCGCGCAACGCCCGGCCTGGCTGGCTGGCCGCCGCCGCCGCAGGCGGCGAGACGGGGGCGCGACATGAACGTCATCGAGGCCAGCAGCCTGGGCAAGCGGTATGGCGGCACCTGGGCGCTGCGCGAGTGCACGCTGGCCATCCCGGCCGGGCACGTGGCCGCGCTGGCCGGCCCGAACGGCGCGGGCAAGACCACGCTGCTGAACCTGGCGGTCGGCCTGGCGGCGCCGTCCGCGGGTGCCGTGACCGTGCTCGGCGGCCTGCCGCCGGGGTCGCCGGGCGCCCTGGACGGTATCGCGTTCGTGGCCCAGGACACGCCGCTGTACAAGAACCTGCCGGCCGCGGACATGCTGCACCTGACCCGCAACCTGAGCCGGCGTTTCGACCAGCACTACGCGGAGGCCCGGCTGGCCGAGCTCGGCATCCCGCTGAAGCAGAAGGCGGGCAGGCTCGGGTGGCCAGCAGGCGCAGGTCGCGCTGACCCTGGCGCTGGCCCGGCGGCCGCGGCTGCTGGTGCTCGATGAGCCGGTAGCGATGCTGGACCCGGTTGCCCGGCACGACTTCATGGCCATTGTGCTGGCGGCGGCGGCCGAGGATGGGGTGTCGGTGCTGCTGTCCTCGCACGTGCTGGCCGAGCTGGAGCGGGTGGCTGACTACCTCATCCTGCTGTGCCGGGGCCGGGTCCAGGTGGCCGGGGAGGTCGAGGGCCTGCTCGCGTCCCACCGCGTGCTGACCGGCCCGGCCGCCGGGGCCGGTAACTATGCCGGACGGCCCGTGGTGCATGTGCGCCGCGCCGGGGCCCGGGCCGACCTGCTGGTCCGGGCCACCGCGGATGACCCGGTCCCGCCGGGCTGGCAGGCGCACCCGGTCGGCCTGGAGGAACTCGCCCTGGCCTACTTGCACGAGCCCGGCGCCGCGGCGCTGCCTGGCCCGCCGAGAACCAGGGACGCCGAGACGTCGGAGGTGACGAAATGACCGCGCTGACCATGCCTGCCCGCCCCGGGGACGACGCCGGCCTGCGGCCGGTGCCGTGGCGGCGGATGGCCTGGGTCACCTGGCGGCAGCACCGCTTCGCGCTGGCCGGGGTGGCCGCGCTGCTGGGCGCGCTGGCGGTGTGCCTGTGGCTGGCCGGCCTTCCAGTTGCACCACGCCTACGCCGCCGCGACCGCCTGCCACCCGGCCAGCTCAGCTGCCTGCGCTGACGTGATCAACAGGTTCAACTTCATGGACGACTTCCTGGCCAATGGCGTCATACTTCAGGCCGTGCCCGCGCTGATCGGAGCGTTCGTGGCGGCGCCGGTACTGGCCCGGGAGATGGAGACCGGCACCTTCCGGTACGCCTGGACGCTGGCTTTCGGCCGGTTGCGCTGGACGCTCGGCAAGCTGGTGCCGCTCGCCGTCGTGGTAGCCGCCGCCGCCGGAGCCTTCAGCGTGCTGCTCTCCTGGTACTACCAGCCCTACTTCGCGGCGGGCAACCAGACCGTGTCCCTTAACGAGGTGACCCCGTTCTTTCCCGGCCTGTTCGACCTGCGCGGGGTCGCGTTCGCCGCCTGGACGCTGGCCGCCTTCGCGATCGGCGGCCTGGCCGGCCTGCTCATCCGCCGGGTCGTCCCCGCGATTGTCGCCACCCTGGCGGCCTACGCCGGGCTCGCGTTCGCAGCCGGGGGGTTCCTGCGCCAGCATTACCTGGCGCCGCTGGTCACCAGCCAGCTCAACGTGCCCGGTTCCGCGTGGATCATGAATCAGTGGGGGACCAAGGACGGCAAGTTCGTGTACGCCGGCTTTCCCCCCGACAACCTCCTCCAGCAGTTCTGCCGTTCCCTTCCGGCGGCGCAGGGCAAGCCCAAGCTCGCCATCCTCGCCGGGTGCCTCTCCCAGCACGGGTACACGCAGTGGACCAGCTACCAGCCGGCCAGCCGGTTCTGGTCCTTCCAGTGGATCGAGGGCGGCTGGCTGCTCGCGCTGTCAGTGCTGCTCATCGCCGCGACCGTCTGGCTGGTCCGCCGCCGGACGACCTGAACCGCCTGCCAGCCATCCGCCCACGACCCCACCAGCCACGCCCCACCAGCCAGGAGGGCCGCGGGCCCGGCGGGCGGGTTCGAGCTCGCCGGACGCGGCGGGGGAGGCCGGCCCCGCCGCCGGCGGTTAGCCTGGTCCCATGCCACCAGGAGTCCTGCACCGCGCTCCCGCGATCCGTGACCTGCTCGCGGCGGGCGGGCAGTCCTTCTCGTTCGAGTTCATGCCACCCAAGACCGAGGCGGATGAGCGGAAGCTGTGGCGGGCGATCCGCGAACTGGAGCCGCTGCGGCCCACCTTTGTCTCAGTGACCTACGGCGCGGGCGGCTCGACCCGGGACCGGACGGTCCGCGTCACCGGCCGGATCGCGGCCGAGACGACGCTCACCCCGGTCGGCCACTTCACCGCGGTTGACCATTCCGTCGCGGAACTCCGGCACGTCGTCGGCTCGTACGCGGCCGTCGGCGTGCGTAACGTCCTGGCGCTCCGCGGCGACCCGGCCGGTGATCCCGGCGCTGAGTGGGTGCCCCATCCGGAGGGCCTGAGTTACGCCGCCGACCTGGTCCGCCTCATCAAGGCGTCCGGTGACTTCTGCGTGGGGGTCGGTGCCTTCCCGGAAGGCCACCCCCGCTCCGCGGACCTGGCCTCTGACACCCGCTACTTCGTGGCCAAGTGCCGGGCCGGCGCGGATTTCGCGATCACCCAGATGTTCTTCTACGTGGAGGACTACCTGCGGCTGCGGGACCGGGTGGCCGCTGCCGGGTGCGAGGTGCCCATCATCGCGGGCATCATGCCGGTCACCAGCCTGCGGACCCTGGACCGGATCGTGGTGCTGTCCGGGGCGAGGTTTCCGCCGGAGATCGGCGAGCGGATCCGCGCGGTGGGAGACGACACGGCGGCGGTGCGCGAGATCGGTGTCCAGTACGCCGCCGGGATGTGCGAGCGGCTGCTCGCGGAGGGCGTACCGGGGCTGCATTTCTACACGCTGAACGGGTCCCGCGCCACCCGGGAGATCTACGAGCATCTCGGCCTGTCCCAGCGCGGTCCCGCGGCCGCGCCGACGGCGGTGCAGATGACGGCGGGCCGCTAGCGGTTACCCGCCCTGCGGCCCGGTCCACCCGGGCACCCGGCCGCGGCGCAGCGGAAGAACCGCGCCCATCACCGCGTACGGCGGGTCGGTGCCCGGGAACCGGTACCCGGTGACCAGGTCGGTGAAGCCGAGGGTGCGGTACAGCCGCCGGGCCCGGCTCTCGGCGTCCCGGGTCGAGAGCAGGGCGGTCCGCTCCAGCCGCGGGTGGGCCAGGGCCGGGACCAGCCGGCGCCCGAGCCCGCGTCCCTGGTAGTCCGGGTGCACATGCACCTCGGCCACCTCGAACGAGTCGGCCAGCCAGTTCTGCGCGAACCCATCGCCGCCTGCGCTGGTCAGGGCGCTGCGGACCAGGTCGTGCCACCACTGGCCCCTGGTGCCGTGAAAGCCGTAGGCGAATCCGGCCAGCACATCCCCGCGAGCTCCGGTGACCGCCCGCGGCGCCGGGCCGGCCGTCCCGGCACCGGACCCCGTGACGTTGGCCGGGCCGGCCGGCAGCATCACCGCCACGCAGCGGAACGAGGGGAACTGGGTGTGCCGTTCCATGATCGCCCGGCGTCCAGGGACCTGCTCCGGCGGCGGCCGCATGGCCGCCGCGTACACGGCGAGCACACCGTCGAGTTCGGCCAGGAAGCGTGCCCGGCCGAATTCTCGCAGCTCTGGTCCAGGACGCACCCGGGTAGCGTACGCGAGCACCGATCCTCATGGCGCCTGCCAGCCGTTACCCTCCCGGGCCGGTTCTGTCGGACCCGCCGGATACCTTCGAACGCAGATCCAAAGAACTGGACAGCCACACGAAACTGTGTTCGAATAAAGTCACGAAGTCGGCCAGTCACCTCCGCCCCAAGGGTGACTGGATCGAGGGTCAGGCGGAGCGTGGGGAAGCGCGCCGCCTGACCCTGGGCTCCGTGACGGAAGGAGGGCCATGAGCATGGTCACGCCGGTACGGCCGGGTCACCCGCGCTGCCGGGTTGCGCCCACCGCGCTGACTCTCATTGAATCCGCCCGCCGCGGGCTGGCCGATGCCGCAGGTGAGGCCGGGCCCGGTGCCAGGTACGTGGCCGCTCACCTGGCGGCGCTCCGGGCGGCGGCGGCGATCGTCACTGTGAAGGCGGGCGCGGCGCCTGCGCCGAGGCGGAAGGCCCCGCGAAGCGTATGGGAACTGCTGCCCCGGGTGGAGCCCGCTCTCTCCGAGTGGTCCGCGTTCTTCGCGGCGGGGGCGGGCAAGCGGGCTGCCGCCGAGGCTGGCCTGCCCCGGGCCGTGTCGGCGCGGGAGGCGGATGACCTGCTGCGTGACGCGGAGACGTTCCTGTCGCTTGCGGAGGAGGCGCTGGGCCTGCCCGCCCAGGAGGCGCTCCCGCTGCGCCCGGCGGGCTGACCTGCCGGGGGCCTGACCTGCCGGGACAGTGACGATCCCGCGGCCGCCGCCCGCGGCCGGGCGTGCCTCTCCGGGGAGATCCTAGTGGCCCGCCAGCGGCTGGCTGGCAGGCCACCCGGGGGGCCGGGCCTGGGTCAGAAGGCCTCCACGGCCCCCCGAGCCTCGGAATCGAGGACGCCCCAGCCGATCAGTTCCTCAGTGAGGTCGATGGGCGACTTGTCGTAGATGACCGCTAGTGACCGCAGGTCCTCCTGCCGGATCGAGAGGACCCGGCCGTTGTAGTCACCTCGCTGGCTCTGGATGGTGGCGACGTACCGGGCGAGCGGGCCGGCCTTGTCCCTCGGCAGCTGGGCCATCCGTTCCAGGTCGATGACCAGCTTCGGAGAGGGAGCCAGCGGCGCCGGGGTCGCGTCGCCGGGCAGCAGCTCGGAGACCGGGACCCCGTAGAACTCGGCCAGTTCGGCCAGCTTCTGGACAGTCACGGACCGGTCGCCGCGCTCATAGGAGCCGACGACCACGGCCTTCCACCGGCCGCGTGACTTCTCCTCCACGCCATGCAGGGATAGCCCCTGCTGGGTACGGATGGCACGCAGCCTGGCGCCTAGGGTCTTGGCGTATTCAGATGGCATGATCGTCGGCCCCCCGGCCAGTCGTCGCTTTCAGTAATTGGTTACGGACAGTGACGGTAGGCCGCAAGAGCGACCAGGTCAAGCCGAATGGCAAAAAGCGGGTCATCTTACGCGTCTTGTCCCTCACGGCTGATGTGGCACTACTGACCCAGACGGCGTGCCGGAGCTGCCTCCAGCTCTGCCACCACAGGCATCGTGGCCGCCCGGCCGCCCGGCTTGCGCCGGTACCGCGGATCCGCGGGCTGGCCTCCCCAGTGTGACACGAATCACTCATCGTTACCCAATCCCTGCGAAGGCCGGGCTAGGCGCGCCGGCCGTCCCCCGGCCCGGGCTCGGCGGGGCGCCCAGGCCCCGGGCGTCGCCGACCGCCGGATCCGGGCTCCGCGCCGGCTCCCCGGGGTGGGGCCGGCGCGGGACCCGCCACCGCCCCTCACCTGCTGGTACCGTGTGCTGGACAGATCATCCTTTAAGTCCCGTCCGGTGAGGCGGGAAAGGAGGTCCGCATGCATGCCGTTGACCCTGCCCGGGGAGATCCCGGGGCGGCCGGCAAGGTGGTCTTCGAGCCGGATGAGATCCGGCGCGCGCTGACCCGGATCGCGCATGAGATCCTGGAGCGCACCGACGGCGGCGCCGATGTGGTGCTGCTCGGCATCCCCACCCGCGGCGTGCCGCTGGCCCGCCGGCTGGCCGAGCGCATGGAGCAGGTGGAGGGCCGGCCCGTCCCGCACGGCTCGCTGGACATCACCATGTACCGGGATGACCTCCGGCTGCGGCCGGCCCGGGCCCTCGGCCGCACGGACGTGCCGCCCGGCGGGATCGACGGCTTGGTGGTGGTGCTCGTCGATGACGTCCTCTACTCCGGGCGCAGTGTTCGGGCCGGCCTGGACGCGCTCAACGACCTGGGCCGGCCGCGCGCCGTCCAGCTGGCCGTCCTGATCGACCGCGGGCACCGCGAGCTGCCCGTCCGCCCGGACTACATCGGCAAGAATCTGCCCACCTCCAAGCAGGAAGTCGTCCGGGTGCTGCTGGCCGAGGTGGACGGCGAGGACGCCGTGATCCTCGGCCGGGCCGCCCACCCGGAGCGCGGCCGGCCTGACGGCCTGCGGGAATCCGCTGGGAGCGACACGTGAACCGTCACCTGATTTCCGCCGCCGACCTGACCAGGGACGATGCACTGCTCATCCTGGACACCGCCGACGAGCTGGCCCGGGTTTCCGACCGTCCCATCAAGAAGCTGCCCACCCTGCGCGGGCGGACAGTGGTCAATCTATTCTTCGAGGACTCCACGCGGACCCGGATCTCGTTCGAGGCCGCCGCGAAGCGGCTTTCCGCGGACGTGATCAATTTCTCGGCCAAGGGCTCCAGCGTGGCCAAGGGGGAGAGCCTCAAGGACACGGCGCTCACCCTGGAAGCCATGGGCGCGGACGCGGTCGTGATCCGGCACAGTGCCTCCGGTGCCCCGCAGCGGCTGGCCGGCTGGGTGCGCGGCACCGTGGTCAACGCCGGTGACGGGGCCCACGAGCACCCGACCCAGGCGCTGCTCGACGCGTTCACCATCCGGCGCAGGTTCGGCCGCTCGTCCGGGCCCGGCCCGGCCGGCCGGGCCCCAGGCAGCCGGCCCTCCGGCGGCACGGCCCTGGACGGCCTGCGGGTCACGATCGTCGGTGACGTGCTGCACAGCCGGGTGGCCCGGTCCAACGTCTGGCTGCTGCACACGCTGGGCGCGGAGGTCACCCTGGTCGCCCCGCCCACGCTGCTGCCGGTGGCGGTGGGCGGGTGGCCCTGCTCGGTGAGCTACGACCTGGACGCCGCGCTGCCCAAGAGCGACGTGGTCATGATGCTCCGGGTCCAGCAGGAACGGATGACCGCTGCCTACTTCCCCAGCGTCCGGGAGTACAGCCGCCGGTACGGGCTGGACGCCGCGCGGATGGCCCAGCTTCCGGAGCAGGCCATCGTGATGCACCCGGGACCGATGAACCGGGGCGTCGAGATCGCCGCCGAGGTCGCCGACTCGGTCCGCTCCACGATCGTGGAGCAGGTGGCCAATGGCGTCAGCGTCCGGATGGCCGTTTTGTATCTGCTGCTCGGCGGGGCGGAGGCACAGTGATGAGCCAGGCCTGGCTGATCAAGGGGGCACGGCCGTCCGGCGGCAGCCCCGCCGACATCCTGATCCGGGACGGGATCATCGAGGCCATCGGCACCACGGGCAGTGCCGGGGGAGCGTCCGTGATCGACGCACAGGGGCTCATCGCGCTGCCCGGCCTGGTGGACCTGCATACGCACCTGCGCGAGCCGGGCCGTGAGGACGCCGAGACGGTGGAGACCGGCACGGCCGCCGCGGCGCTCGGCGGGTTCACCGCGGTGCACGCGATGGCCAACACCGACCCGGTCGCCGACACAGCCGGCGTGGTCGAGCAGATCTGGCGGCTCGGCCAGCAGGCCGGCCACTGTGACGTGCACCCGGTGGGCGCGGTCACCCTCGGCCTGGACGGCAGGCACCTGGCCGAACTCGGCGCGATGGCCGACTCCCCGGCCCGGGTCCGGGTGTTCTCCGACGACGGCCGGTGCGTGTCCGACGCGGTGCTGATGCGCCGCGCCCTGGAGTACGTGAAGGCGTTCGACGGGGTCATCGCCCAGCACGCCCAGGAGCCCAGGCTGACCGAGGGAGCCCAGCTCAACGAGGGTGAGATGTCCGGGCGGCTCGGCCTCACCGGCTGGCCCGCGGTGGCCGAGGAGGCCATCATCGCCCGGGACTGCCTGCTCGCGGCGCACGTCGGCTCCGCGCTGCACGTGTGCCACGTGTCCACCGCGGGCTCCGTGGAGATCATCCGCTGGGCCAAGGGCAAGGGCTGGCGGGTCACCGCCGAGGTCACCCCGCACCACCTGCTGCTCACCGACGCCCTCGCCGCCGATTACGACCCGGTCTACAAGGTCAACCCGCCGCTGCGCACCGCCGCGGACATCGCCGCGCTCCGCGCGGGGCTGGCCGACGGCACCATCGACTGCGTCGCCACCGACCACGCCCCGCACCCGGCGGAGGAGAAGGAAACCGAGTGGGACACCGCCGCGTTCGGCATGACCGGGCTGGAGACCGCGCTGCGGGTGGTCCAGCAGGCGATGGTGGACACCGGCCTGCTGGACTGGGTGGCCGTAGCGGACCGGATGTCGGCCCGGCCGGCCGCCATCGGCCGGCTGGCCGGGGCACACGGCGCCCTGGACGCCGGGGTGCCGGCCAGCGTGACCCTCTATGACCCGGCGGCGCGCAGCCTGGTGGACCCGGCCCGGCACGCCTCGCGCAGCCGCAACAGCCCGTTCGCGGAGCTGGAACTGCCCGGGCGCGTGGTCGCCACGTTCCTGAGAGGGAAACCCACCGTGCTCGACGGGAAGCTCGCCTGATGGCCACCCTGAGCCGCCCGCCGGGAGCGGCCGCGGTCACCGGGCGCGCGGCCCGGCCGGCCATCCTCGTCCTGGAGGACGGCACCACATTCCGTGGCACCGGGTTCGGCGCGGACGGCGAGACGTTCGGCGAGATGGTATTCAACACCGGCATGACCGGCTACCAGGAGACGCTGACCGACCCGTCGTACTGCCGCCAGATCGTCGCGATGACCGCGCCGCACATCGGGAACACCGGGGTCAACGACGAGGACCCGGAGTCGCGGCGGATCTGGGTCAGCGGGTACGTGGTCCGTGAGCCCGCCCGGATCGCCTCCAGCTGGCGGGCCCGGCGGAGCCTGGACGACGAGCTCCGGGCCCAGGGCATCACCGGGATCGCGATCACCGGCACCCGGGCGCTCACCCTGCACCTGCGCGAGCGGGGCGCGATGCGGGCGGCCATCAGCACCGCGGCACGCGACCCGGAGGCGCTGCGCGAGCGGGTGCTGGCCAGCCCGTCCATGATCGGCGCTGACCTGGCCCGGGAGGTCACCACCGGCCAGCCGTACACGGTGTCCCCGCCGGGCGCCGCGGCGGTGCGCTACCGGGTGGCCGCGGTCGATCTGGGCATCAAGGCCGCCACCCCGCTGGCCATGGCCCGGCGCGGCTGCGCGGTGACGGTCCTGCCGGCCACCAGCACCGCGGCGGAGATCCTCGCGCTGGGGCCGGACGGGGTGTTCTTCTCCAACGGCCCCGGTGACCCGGCCGCGGCCGGGTACGCGGTGGCGGCGGTCCGCGGCGTGCTGGCCCGCGGCGTCCCGGTGTTCGGCATCTGCCTGGGCAGCCAGGTGCTCGGCCGCGCGCTCGGGCTGGGCACCTACAAGCTGCGCTTCGGCCACCGGGGCGTGAACCAGCCGGTCAAGGACCTGTCCACCGGGCGGGTGCAGATCACCAGCCACAACCACGGGTTCGCGGTGGCGATGCCGGACGGCACGGAAGCGGGCGCCACGTTCGGCACGGACTTCGGCCCGGCCCGGATCAGCCACGTCAACCTGAACGACGGCGTGGTGGAAGGCATCCGGCTGCTGGACGCGCCCGCGTTCAGCGTCCAGTACCACCCGGAGGCCGCGCCCGGGCCGCATGACGCGGCGGGCCTGTTCGACGAGTTCGCCGCGCTGATGGAGGCGGCCAAGTGAGCGCTCACCGAACGGACCGGGAAGGGGCGCGCCATGCCGAAGCGTGAGGACCTCAAGTCGATCCTGGTGATCGGGTCCGGGCCGATCGTGATCGGGCAGGCCTGCGAGTTCGACTACTCCGGCACCCAGGCGTGCCGGGTGCTCATGGCCGAGGGCATCCGGGTCAGCCTGGTGAACTCCAACCCGGCGACGATCATGACCGATCCCGAGTTCGCGGACGCCACCTACGTCGAGCCGATCACCCAGGACGTCCTGGAGAAGGTGATCGCGAAGGAGCGCCCGGACGCGGTGCTGCCCACCCTGGGCGGCCAGACGGCGCTCAACGCGGCGGTGGACCTGCATGAGGCGGGCATCCTGGCCAGGTACGGGGTGGAGCTGATCGGGGCCGGCATCGAGGTGATCAAGGCCGGGGAAGACCGCCGCCGGTTCAAGGAGATCGTCACCGGCCTCGGCGGCGAGGTGCCGCGCAGCCACATCTGCCACACCATGGAGGAGTGCCTGGGGGCCGCCGCCGACCTCGGCTACCCGCTGGTCGTCCGGCCCTCGTTCACCCTGGGCGGCTCCGGTTCCGGCATCGCCCACGACTCCGGCGGGCTGCGCCAGATCGCCGGGGCCGGCCTGGACGCCAGCCCGGTCACCGAGGTCCTGCTGGAGGAGTCCATCCTCGGCTGGAAGGAATTCGAGCTGGAGCTGATGCGCGACCGCCACGACAACGTGGTCGTGGTCTGCTCCATCGAGAACGTCGACCCGATGGGCGTGCACACCGGCGACTCGGTCACCGTCGCGCCGGCCATGACGCTGACCGACCGCGAGTACCAGCACATGCGGGACACCGCCATCGCCGTGGTCCGGGCGGTCGGCGTGGACACCGGGGGCTGCAACATCCAGTTCGCCGTCCACCCGCAGACCGGGCGGATGGTCGTCATCGAGATGAACCCGCGGGTGTCCCGGTCCTCCGCGCTGGCCTCCAAGGCGACCGGGTTCCCCATCGCCAAGATCGCGGCCCGGCTGGCCATCGGGTACACCCTGGATGAGATCCGCAACGACATCACCGGCGAGACCCCGGCCAGCTTCGAGCCCGCGCTGGACTACGTGGTGGTCAAGGTGCCGCGGTTCGCGTTCGAGAAGTTCCCGGGCGCGGACCCGGTGCTCACCACGCACATGAAATCGGTCGGCGAGGCGATGTCGATCGGCCGGTCGTTCCCGGAGGCGCTGCAGAAGGCGCTGCGCTCGCTGGAGAACCCGGCGGCGCCGCTGTCCTGGCGCGAGCCGCCCGGCGACGCGGCCGGCCTGCTGGCCCGCTGCGCGGTCCCGCACGACGGCCGGATGGCCACCGTGCACCAGGCGCTGCGGGCCGGCGCGACCGTCGCCCAGGTGGCTGAGGCGAGCGGCATCGACCCGTGGTTCGTGGACCAGGTGCAGGCCATCCAGGAACTAGCCCAACGGCTCTCCCGGGCGGCTGCCCCGGCCCCCGGCACCCGGCCGGGCGCGGAACTGGACGCCGGGACACTCCGCGAGGCCAAGCAGGCCGGCTTCTCCGATGCCCAGGTGAGCGAGCTCACCGGCCTGCCGGAAGAGCAGGTCCGGCTGCTCCGGCACGCCTTCGGCATCCGCCCCGTGTATCACGTGGTGGACACCTGCGCCGCGGAGTTCGCGGCGCGCACGCCGTACCTGTACTCCAGTTACGACGAGGAGACCGAGGTCCCGCCGGGCCGCGCGCCGAAGGTGATCATCCTCGGCAGCGGGCCGAACCGGATCGGCCAGGGCATCGAGTTCGACTACGCGTGCGTGCACGCCTCGTTCGCGCTGGCCGCGGCGGGTTACGAGACGGTGATGGTCAACTGCAACCCGGAGACCGTCTCCACCGACTACGACACGTCCGGGCGGCTGTACTTCGAGCCGCTCACCCTGGAGGACGTGCTCGAGGTGGTGCACGCCGAGCAGCAGAGCGGCCCGGTGGCCGGGGTGATCGTGCAGCTGGGCGGGCAGACCCCGCTGGGCCTGGCCCGGGGCCTGGCCGCGGCCGGGGTGCCGGTCGTGGGGACCAGCCCGGACGCGATCCACCTGGCCGAGGACCGTGGCGAGTTCGGCGCGGTGCTGGCCGCGGCCGGGCTGCCCGCGCCCCGCTATGGCACCGCGTTCAGCTACGCCGACGCCCAGGCGGTGGCGGACGAGATCGGCTACCCGGTGCTGGTCCGGCCGTCCTACGTGCTGGGCGGCCGCGGCATGGAGATCGTCTACGACGACGCCACGCTGGAGGCGTACGTGCAGCGCGCCGCCGCGGTCAGCCCGGAGCACCCGGTACTGATCGACCGGTTCCTGGATGACGCCATCGAGATCGACGTGGACGCGCTCTACGACGGCACGGAGCTGTTCCTCGGCGGCGTGATGGAGCACATCGAGGAGGCCGGCATCCACTCCGGGGACTCCGCCTGCGCGCTGCCGCCGATCACCCTGGGCCGCGCCGACATCGCCCGGATCCGCGAGTCCACCGAGGCCATCGCCCGCGGCGTGGGCGTGCGCGGCCTGCTCAACGTGCAGTACGCGCTGGCCGCCGGGGTGCTGCACGTGCTGGAGGCTAACCCCCGGGCCTCGCGCACGGTGCCGTTCGTGTCCAAGGCGACCGCCACGCCGCTGGCCAAGGCGGCCGCGCGGATCATGCTCGGCACCTCCATCACCGACCTGCGCGCGGAGGGCATGCTGCCCCCGTCGGGAGACGGCGGCACGCTGCCGCTGGACTCCCCGATCGCGGTCAAGGAGGCGGTGCTGCCGTTCGGCCGGTTCCGGGATGCGCGCGGCCAGGGCGTGGACACCGTGCTCGGCCCGGAGATGCGCTCCACCGGCGAGGTGATGGGCATCGACGCCATGTTCGGCACCGCCTACGCCAAGTCGCAGGCGGCCGTGTACGGGCCGCTGCCGGTCAAGGGCCGGGTCTTCGTGTCGGTGGCGAACCGGGACAAGCGGTCCATGATCTTCCCAGTGAAGCGACTGGCTGACCTGGGCTTCGAAATCTGGGCCACCGAGGGCACCGGCGAGGTGCTGCGGCGCAACGGCGTCCGGGCCACGATCGTGCGCAAGCACAGCGACGGGCCGGGGCGCCACGGTGAGCCGGATATCGTGGCCAGGATCCTGGACGGCGAGGTCGACCTCATCGTGAACACGCCATTCGGCAGCCCCGGCCAGTCGGGGCCGCGGCTGGACGGCTACGAGATCCGGACGGCTGCGGTGCGCCGCGGGGTACCCTGCGTGACCACGGTGTCCGGCCTGGCCGCGGCGGTCCAGGGCATCGAGGCGATCCAGCGTGGTGAGGTGGGGGTGCGCTCGTTGCAGGAGCATGCAGCCGCGCTGCGGGCCGCGCGCGCGGTGCTAGCCCGGGGGAACGAACCCCCGGACCCCCCCGCCGTCCGCCCGCTCGGCGGGGACGCGCCCGCGGCGCGCCCCGCCTCCCCTGCCGATAACGCGGAAGGCGGCGTTCCGTGAGTGCCTCAGACGGTGAGCAGGACGCCCCCGCGGTCCAGGTCCGCGGGACCGTGCTGACCGTGCGGAGAGTGGATGCCTACCACGCGATGACGGTGGTCGCCCCGGGGATCGCGGCGCGGTTCCGGGCCGGCCAGTTCATCGCGGTCGCCGTCGGCGGCCCGGACACCTCCATGCTGCTGCGCCGCGCGTTCTCCATCCACGACGTCCGCCCGGACCATGGCGGCACAGTGGAATTCGTGTTCGCCGCGGTCGGCCCGGGGACCCGCTGGCTGGCCGAGCGGCGCACCCGTGACGTGATCGACCTGGCCGGGCCGCTGGGGCGGCCGTTCCCGGTGCCCCGGGATCCGGTGAGCTGCCTGCTGGTCGGCGGCGGCTACGGCAGTGCCCCGCTGTTCCCGCTGGCCGACCGGCTGCGCAGCCGGGACTGCCAGGTCGACTTCCTGCTCGGGGCGGCCAGCGCGGACCGGGTGTTCGGCGCGCTCACCGCGCGGCGGACCGGCCGGACCGCCGCGGTGACCACCGAGGACGGCTCGATGGGCGGGCGCGGCCTGGTCACCGACCGGCTCACCCAGGTCATCCATGAGGCCCGCACCGACGTGATCTACGCCTGCGGCCCGATGGGCATGCTGCGCCAGGTGACCACGCTGGCGGCCCGGTACGACATCCCGGTGCTGACGCTGGTGGAGGAGTCCATGGCGTGCGGCATCGGGGTGTGCATGACCTGCGTGCTGCCGGTGGTGGGCGACGACGGGGTGACCCGCATGGTCCGGTCCTGCGTGGCCGGCCCGGTATTCCGCGGCGAGACGGTGCGCTGGGACGACATCGGCACGATCCCGTTCGATGCGCTGGGCGCGCCGGGCTGGAACCCGAGGCCGCAGGCGGCGGGCGGCGCCGCGGCGTCCCGGGCCGCCGCGCCTGCGCAGGCCGGGCATCTTCAGGAGGGCCATCCGCAGGGCGGCCATCTGCCGGGCGGCCCCGCGCCGGCCGGGCGGCCGCCGGGCAGCGCCACGCAGGCGGGCGGCGCGCCGGCCGGCCCGGCGCAGGCGGCCGCAGGCCGGCCCCAGGGCGCCGCAGGCCGGCCCAGGGCGCCGCAGGCCGGGCCCAGGGCGGCGCAGGCCGGGCCCAGGGCGGCGCACGGAGGGAGCGGCATGGCAGTTGACCTGCGGACCAGGCTGGGCCATGTGGAGCTGCCCAACCCGATCCTGACCGCGTCCGGGTGCGCCGGGGCCGGCCGGGAGCTCGCCCAGTTCTTCGACGTCGCCAAGATCGGCGCGGTGGTCACCAAGTCGGTGATGCTGGCCCCGCGGGCCGGCCGCCCGACGCCGCGGATGGCCGAGACGCCGAGCGGGATGCTCAACTCGATCGGCCTGCAGGGCCCGGGGATCGACGCGTTCCTGCAGCGCGACCTGCCGTGGCTGCTGTCCCGGGGGGCGCGGGCCATGGTCTCGATCGCGGGCGGCAGCGTGGACGAGTACGCCGAGCTGGCGGCCAGGCTGTCCGACGCGGCAGGGGTCACTGCCATCGAGGTGAATATTTCCTGCCCGAACGTTGAGGACCGGGGCCTGGTCTTCGCCTGCGACCCGGGCGCGTCCGCGGCGGTCATCGAGGCGGTGCGCGCGCGGGCCCGTTATGACATCCCGGTCTTCGCCAAGCTGTCACCGGACGTCACGGACATCGTGGCGATCGCCGGGGCGTGCGTGGCCGCGGGGGCGGACGGGCTGTCTATGATCAACACGCTGCTCGGGATGGCGATCGACACCCATGCCATGCGCCCGGTGCTGGCCGGGGTGACGGGCGGGCTGTCCGGCCCGGCCATCCGGCCGGTGGCGGTGCGCTGCATCTGGCAGGTCCGCAAGGCATTCCCGGACGTGCCGATCGTCGGCATGGGCGGGGTGCGGACCGGCCGGGACGCGCTGGAGCTCATCCTGGCCGGCGCGGGCATGGTCGCCGTGGGCACGGCCATCTTCCACGATCCCTCGGCATGCGCGCGCATCCTGCGGGAACTGGACGAGGAACTGGCCCAGCGCGGCGTCGAGCGGCTCAGCGACGTGATCGGGCTGGCGCACGAACCCCGGGGCGCGCCGCTGCGCCGGCTGTCCGGGACCGTTTCCTAGCTACCTGCGACCGCGGCGGGCCGGCCGCCGCACCTAGGAGGAGAGTTGAGCCAGCCAGCGCCGATCGCCGTGGCGCTTGACGCGCCTGACCTGGAGACCGCGGCCCGCTGGGCGGGGCTTGTCACCCCGCACGTGAGCACGGTGAAGATCGGCCTCGAACTGTACCTGAGGTATGGGCCCGGCGTGGTGGCCTCCATCCGCGGGGCAAGCGGGGTGGCGGTGTTCCTGGACCTGAAATTGCATGACATCCCGGCCACCGTGGCGGGCGCCGCCCGGGCGGTGGCCAAGCTCCGCCCGGAGCTGGTGACTGTGCACGCATCGGGGGGCCCGGAGGTCGTCCGGGCCGCCGTCGGGGCCGCGCCGGACACCACCATCGCGGCGGTGACCCTGCTGACCTCCCTGAGCGCGGAGGACCTGGAGCGGATCGGCGTCCGCGGGCCACTGCCGGACGCGGTACGCCGGCTCGCCGTGCTGGCCGTCGAGGCGGGCGCCGGGGCGCTGGTCTGCTCGCCGCGGGAGGTGGCCGCGGTCCGCGCCGAGGTCGGCCCGGGCATCCTGCTGATCACGCCGGGGGTCCGGCCCGCCGGGACGGAGCGGCACGACCAGGCCCGGGTGGCCACGCCCGAGGAGGCGCTCCGGGCCGGCGCGGACCTGCTGGTGATCGGCCGGCCCATCACCGGGGCCCCCGACCCCGGGGCGGCCGCCTCGGCCATTGCCGCGCCGCTCCGGCGGCTTGCACCGGCCCCGGATTGAGGCCCCCCCTGTTCCAAGCACTCCGCGGGTGGATCGATGATAGTGGCGTGGCAGGGCCCGGTTTGACTACGTTAAGTATTCGGTCTCTTTCGGAGAGTAATATCGGCCAATTTATGACGTAATAAACGGGTGTTCACGTTGCCCTCACGGCCTGAACTCGCTACTTTCCCTTCCCGTCCGCAGTTTTCGATTCTGAAACCCGAGGTGACCCGGAGTGGCTCTTCCTCCCCTCACTCCCGATCAGCGCGCCGCCGCCCTGGAGAAGGCAGCCAGGGCGCGCAAGGAACGGGCCGAAGTCAAGGCCCGGCTGAAGAAGAACGAGACAAGCCTGTCCCAGGTACTGAAGGATGGGCAGAGCGATGACATCATCGGGAAGATGAAAGTCTCCGCGCTGCTTGAGTCCGTCCCGGGGATCGGCAAGGTCCGTGCCCGGCAGATCATGGAGCGTCTTGGCATCGCCGAATCGCGCCGGGTCCGCGGGCTCGGGGCCAACCAGCGCGCCGCGCTGGAAAACGAGTTCCGGAGTGCTATCTGACGCAGCATGGCTACCCCAGGGGCGGGCGCGGGGACGAGGCCGGAGGCCATGACGTCCGCTGATCGCATGTGCGGTACCGCGCTTGTCCGGGGGGGCGGGGTGCCAGCCAGGCTGACCGTCCTTTCCGGCCCTTCCGGGGTCGGCAAGAGCACAGTCCTGGCCGGGCTGCGTAAGGAATGCCCGGAAATCTGGTGTTCCGTATCGGTGACCACACGGGCACCACGGCCGGGCGAAGTCGACGGCCGTGAGTACTTCTTTGTCGCCGACGCGGAGTTCGACCAGATGCTTGCGCGCGGTGAACTCCTGGAATGGGCCGCTTTCGCGGGCAACAGGTATGGCACGCCGCGCGGCCCGGTGGCTGAGAAACTGGCCGCCGGAGTGCCCGTCCTCCTTGAAATCGATCTTGCGGGCGCGCGCCAGGTGCGCCAGGCGGTCCCGGATGCGCTGCTGGTATTCCTCGCGCCGCCCAGCTGGGACGAACTGGTGCGCAGGCTGACCGGCCGCGGTACCGAGCTGGCTGAGGTCATCCGCAGTCGGCTGGCCGCGGCCCGGGTCGAGCTGGACGCGGAGGGCGAGTTCGACCTTACGCTGGTCAACACGTCCGTCCAGGACGTGTGCCGCCAGCTGGTAGCCTTGACGATGGCCTGAAAGTCTGGCCGTTTATTTCCCTCGACCGGAAGGCACGCAGTGGCCGGGAATCCCGCCGCGGAGGGCATTACTAACCCGCCGATTGACGATCTCCTCGGGGTCGTGGACAGCAAGTACCGTCTCGTGATCATGGCAGCCAAGCGGGCGCGGCAGATCAACGCCTACTACGCCCAGCTCGGCGAGGGCCTGCTGGAGTACGTCGGCCCGCTGGTGGAGACCCGGGTCCAGGAGAAGCCGCTGTCCATCGCGCTGCGCGAGATCCGGCAGGGCCTGCTGTCCGCCACGGAGACGGCCGAGCCCACCGGCTGACGGGGCCCGGGCCGTGACCGAGGGTGCCCCCGCCGCGACGGGGGACCGCGCCGCCACGGCCGGGGGCCGCGCCACGGCCCCGCCGAGGGTGATCCTCGGCGTGGGCGCCGGCATCGCCGCCTACAAGGCGTGCGAGCTCCTCCGGCTGCTCACCGAGTCGGGCCACCAGGTCCGCGTCGTGCCGACCAGCGGCGCCCTGCGCTTCGTGGGCGAGGCGACCTGGGCCGCGCTGTCCGGCCAGCCGGTGAGCAGCGACGTCTGGGATGACGTCGCCGAGGTGCCCCATGTCCGGCTCGGCCAGTCGGCCGATCTTGTCATCGTCGCCCCGGCCACCGCGGACCTGCTGGCCCGCGCGGCGGCCGGCCGCGCTGACGACCTGCTCACCGCCGTGCTGCTGACCGCCCGCTGCCCGGTGATCTTCGCCCCGGCAATGCACACCGAGATGTGGGAGCACCCGGCCACCCAGGCCAACGCGGGCGTGCTGCGGCGCCGCGGCTGCCTCGTCACCGACCCGGCGGCCGGGCGGCTCACCGGGGCGGACACCGGACCTGGCCGGCTGCCCGAGCCGGCCGAACTGTACGCGGTGGCCATCCGGGCGCTGGCCCGCGGCGCTGCCGGGCTGCGGCCCGACCTCACCGGGCGCCGGGTAGTGATTTCCGCGGGCGGCACCCGGGAGGAGATCGACCCGGTCCGGTTCATCGGCAACTGGTCGTCCGGCCGCCAGGGTTACGCGCTGGCCCGGACGGCCGTCGCGCGCGGCGCCCAGGTCACGCTGGTCTCGGCCAACGTT
>CAWCBE010000014.1:0-680299 GCA_963793825.1 uncultured Actinomycetes bacterium | reverse complement strand
ATTGCGTCGCGCTGCAAACCTGGAACCGGGCCGCGATCGCATTGCTGCACCTGGCGTGCAATCGCGCCGACCTTACGTTCCTTCCGCTATCGAGCGGCTGGCAGCGCTCGGAGATCGCCCACCTGCTTAAGGCCTCCAAAGCGAAGGTAGCTATTGTGCCGCCGCCGCACCGCGGCGTGGACTTCCTGTCAGTGATCACCGAACTCCGGCCGGGCCTAGACGACCTCGAACGGGTCGGAGTGCTTGGGGCTGAGGGCGGTGATTTTGCCGTCGCCCGCATCACGCACCTGGACCGGCCGCCATGGGGCCTACCGCGCGATCCCAACGAGGGGCGATTCGTGATGGTGACGTCGGGCACCACAGATCTGCCGCGCATGTCGCTGTGGACCGACAACAATCTCTGGTTCTTCATGCAGCAGTACATCCTTGCGACGCGGATGCGGGCGGGCGACATTGCCGTTGGACTGGCTCCGGCGAGCACTGGCGCCACCGGATACGTATACCCCGTGCTAGCTCCGCTGCTGGCCGGAGCGACCTCGATCCTGCTGGAGGAGTGGGATCCGGCAGCCGCCCTCGACCTGATCGAGGCTGAACGGGCGACGATCGCTGTGGCCGTCCCGACGCAGGTGATGAAGATGCTGCAGGAACCGTCGGTCACGGAGCGAGACTTCTCCGCACTGCAGGTTTTCACGAATGCTGGCGCCGTCATGCCGCCGGACGCGGCCAGGCGGATGGAGGAGGTCTTTGGCTGCACCAGTCAGGTCTGCTACGGCGCCACTGATGGCGGTGTCCCGGTCTTGACCAAGCTCACCGATCCGCCGGAGAAGCGTTACCGCACGGCGGGACGCCTGCTGCCACTCACCGAGTTGCGCTTGGTTGACGCCAGGGGGCGGGACGTCCAGAAGGGGGCCGCGGGCGAGATCTGGTGGCGTAATCCCACCAAGAGCCTTGGCTACCTGAACGATCCGGAACGAACAGCAGCCACCTTCGCCGACGGTGGCTGGTATCGCTCTGGAGATCTCGGTCAGCTCGATGAAGACGGTTACCTGTCTATCGTCGGCCGGGTCAAGGACGTGATCATCCGAGGTGGCCAGAACGTCAGCCCGGGTGAGCTTGAGGATGCCCTGCGCCAGCACCCGTCGATCTCAGAAGTATCAGTCATCGGTATACCCGATTCGCTGTTCGGGGAGCGGACCTGCGCCTGCGTCGTCTTGATGCCCGGAGCCTCGCTGAGCCTACCAGCGCTTGTAGCGTTTCTCGCGGCCAGGGATGTCGCGACCTACAAGCTCCCTGAGCGCCTTGAGATCCTCGCTGACCTGCCCAAGAGCGTCGGTGGGAAGACCAGCAAGGTCGAGCTGCGACGGCTCATTGCCAATCGAGATGAATCTGCCTCCCCGGTGAATTTTCCTGGGCCGAAACTACAGAAGGATGAGTTATGGAGGGTCTTACCTTGGTCGGCCGGGTGGCCCTAGTCACCGGCGCTGCAGGTGGCATGGGTGCGCAAATCGTCAGCGAGCTGGCTGAGCTGGGCGCCCGGGTTGCCGTCTGCGATATCAACGGCGAAGGCGCCGCCGAGGTCGCGTCTGGATCACCGAACGCGACGGCGTTCCAGGTGGACCTGGCCGATCCTGGCGACGTTGACAGGTTTAGCACCGCCGCGCTCGCCGCATACGGACGGATCGACGTCCTGGTCAACAACGCGGGCTGGGACAAGGTACAGCCGTTCCTTGACAGTCCGCCGGACGTGTGGGATCGGCTGCTGGCCATCAATCTCCGGGCGCCGATCCAGTTGGCTCGCGCCTTCCTACCTGGCATGGCTGATGGCGGGTGGGGCCGCCTGGTCTTCGTGTCCTCCGATGCGGCACGGGTCGGGTCGAGCGGGGAGGCCGTTTATTCGGCGTGCAAGGCCGGCCTCATCGGTTTCGGCAAGACCATCGCCAGGGAGTTCGCCCGTAAGGGAATCACCAGCAACATCGTCTGCCCTGGCCCCTCCGACACCCCACTGCTCAGGGAAGTTGCCGCCGTCAACAGCAAGCTCATTGACGCGCTCAAGCGCAGCATCCCGGTCGGCCGCCTGGGGTCGCCACGCGACGTTGCCGGTGTAGTCGCCTTTCTGTGCTCCGAGCGAGCGGAGTACCTGACTGGCCAGACGATCAGCGTGAGCGGCGGGCTCACGATGATCTAGCGGCTTCGGGGCACTGGGGGGCTTTCAGCCACAAAAATCTATGACTATAGTTGCCTTCCACGCTCCTGAGTCCGAGGTTACCTACATGCCGCTGCCAACCCTAGCGAGATTTCGCGAGTTCTATCTCGAGGAGTACGAGCGCTGGTCCCCTGTCATCGAAGCGCAGGACGCCATCCCCGACGAACTGCTTGGTCAGGTAGCCGAACTGGGGAGCTATCGGCTGACGGTCCCCGCTGAGTTCGGCGGATTCGGGCTCGGAGTGGTCGACTACCTGCCTTACCTTGAGGTCGCCGCCATGGGTAATGGCTCCGGTCGCATGCTGGTCCACGTCACGAACGGGATCTGGCGGCCGCTGGTGGCGTTCGGCACTCCGCAGCAGCGCGCGCTGGTCCGCAAGCTGGCGGCCGGTGACCTGGTGGTGGCGTTCGCCCTGACTGAGCAGGCCGGCGGGACGGGCCGCGACATGAAGTCGTCGGCTCGGCGCGACGGGGACGTTTGGCACGTGTCAGGTGAGAAGCATCTCATTACCTTTGCGGACCGGGCCGACTTCTTCATCCTGGTAGTCGCGACAGACGATCATCGGGCTAAGGGCTCGCTGACCGCCTTCCTGGTTCCTCGCGATACCGAAGGCTTCGTCGTTGACGCCAGTCAGCGCACGATGGGCCTGCATGGGACGGGCCACGGCTGGCTGCGGTACGAGGACATGCGCGTGCCCGACAAGCACCGGCTCGGCGATGTCGGGCAAGGCCTGGAGGTCGCGCTGAGCTTCCTGGACTACAGCCGCGTGTCATTGTCGAACTGCATGGTCGGGCTAGGCCAGCGGGCCCTTACCGAGGCCGTCACGTTCGCGCAGCGCCGGGTCACCTTCGGGCGTCCGATCGCGGACCGGCAGGCCATCCAGGGGCATCTGGCGACCATGCATGCGGATATCAGCGCAGGCAGGGGACTGGTACGTGCGGCGGCTGAGCTGTTCGATCAGGGTGAGAGCCCGACCGCCACGGCGGCGACGGCCAAGCTGTTCTGTCTCGACATGATCGGTCGTGTGACTGACCTGTCGTTGCGCACCCACGGCGGCTACGGCTACACCACGGACGCGCCGATTGAACGTATCTACCGTGACGCGCGGGGATTCTGGTTTGAGGAAGGAACGGCCGAGATCCAGCAGCTGGTCGTCGCGCGTCATGTCCTCGGGGATCGCGAGCCCTGAGCGGCCTGCCCGGGTACCCGCAGGCACAGGCCCAACTCAGGGAGGTCGCTGATGCCACTCCGTGCCCTTACACCGGAACTCTCGCGAGCCTTCCGCCAGGCTGGCGCATGGCAGGACGTCCCGCTCTGCGCTGTCGTCGACGAGGTGGCCGAGCAGATACCTGAAGAGCTGGCCGTTGCGGACCAACACGAGCAGCTGAGCTATCGAGCTCTGGTCACCCGGAGCCGTCGCCTCGCCGCCTGGCTCGTCGGCCGTGGACTGCGACCCGGCACCCCCGTCGCCCTGCAATGCGCCAACCGGGTGGCTCTGGCGATTACTCACCTGGCCTGCGACCGGGCCGATCTGGTCTTCCTCCCGTTGTCACACATGTGGCGCCGCACCGAGGTCAGCCACCTGCTGCTGACCTCATGCGCCGAGGTACTGATCGTCTCGGGCCGATCGGGGCGGACCGACTACCTCGGGCTGGCCCAGCAGCTCAGACCTGAACTACCTAGCCTGCGGTTGGTCGGGTCGCTTGACGGCGCGGGTGGCGACTTCGACTTCGCGGAGGCCTGCTCGGCAGAGTGGCCTGCGGTTACCTTGCCGCGCGATGCCGATGCGCCCCGCTTCGTGATGGCAACCTCGGGAACGACAGATATCCCGCACATGTCGCTGTGGTCGGACAACAACATCTGGTTCTTCCTGCGCACCTTCATCGACGCCGTCGCCATGCGGCCGGGCGACCTAGCCGTCGCGGTGGCGCCGGCCGATACCGGGTCCACCGGCTACATGTTCGCGGTGCTGGCGCCGCTGCTGGCCGGCGCATCGTCACAGCTGCTAGAACGCTGGAGCCCGCCGGCTGCGCTCGACCTGATCGAGAAGACCAGGGCCACCCACGTCACCGCGGTCCCGACGCAGGTGGTGAAGCTGCTGCAGGAGACATCCATCCGGGGCCGTGACTTTTCCGCCCTGAGGGTCCTCACCAGTGCAGGGGCGGCGATGCCGCCCGCCACTGCGCAGTCACTCGAGTCCGTGCTTGGCTGCGTTCTGCACGTCTCGTACGGCGCCTCCGACGGAGGCGTGCCCGCAATGCTGCGGATCACGGACCCGCCGGACAAGCGGTATCACACGGTCGGCCGGCCGATTCCGCTGACCGACCTCGTGCTGGTCGACGAGAACATGAAGCCGGTAGCGACGGGGAATCCCGGCGAAGTCTTGTGGCGAAATCCGACCCAGAGTTTCGGATACCTCAACGATCCGGCCCGCACGGATGCCGCCTTCTGGGGCGATGGCTGGTACCGGTCAGGCGACATCGGGCAACTGGACACGGACGGCTACCTGTCGATCGTGGGCCGGTCCAAAGACCTCATCATCCGCGGCGGCCAGAACATCAGTCCTGGTGAGCTTGAGTCCCTGATCCAGCTACTGCCTGCCGTATCCGAGGTCGCCGTGGTTGGCGTGCCGGATCCCGTCTACGGCGAACGGGCCTGTGCGTGCGTGGTGCCTCGTCCAGGTGCCTCGCTGACCTTTGAGGATCTCGTGACTCATCTCTTGGGTCAGGACGTTGCGCCCTACAAGCTGCCCGAGCGCATGGAAGTCTTCGACGAGCTTCCGAAGAGTGCTGGAGGCAAGATCCGGAAAGTTGATCTTCGCCGGCTGATCAGTAAGCGGCCAGAGCGACCCGAGCTGCGAGGGAGTCACGGCGTGAACTGACGGCAGTCTCCTAGCCGCGGCGCTGTGACGGGGCAGTCGGCGCTCCGCTACCTGTGATCACTCTGTTGCACACAACACTTCCCTATGCTGTTCGTTACAACTATGATTATGATTCTCCCTAAAGGGACGGTCCGTGCAGGCCTAGACGGTGGCAGGGGACGGCCCGCCGAATGCTGTCGCTTTGGTAACAACTGGTTCGCGATCGAACTGCCCCCGGGCAATTCCTGGTGAAGGGAAGGGCGCGATGACCGAGAAGTCCCGAGGCCGGTCCAATGGGCTCAGCGTCACGGCGGCCGTGGCAGGGATCCTGCTGCTCGCGGCCTGTGGCAGTAGCGGCAGTAGCAGCGGCGGTGGAAGCGCCTCGCCCACGTCGTCGTCTGGAGTCGCTGCGAGCTCGGTCAACCTGTCTAAGGCCCAGGCCGCGATTGCTCCTTATGAGCAGCTGCCCACTAAGATCACCGTCACGACGCCCCTGAAGTCAGCGCCGCCCAAGGGGAAGACCGTGGTGTGGTTGCTGGCCACCGAGTCCCCGACCAACGCCCAGATCGGGCAGGGCCTGAAAGCGGCCGCGCAGGCCATCGGCTGGAACTTCGACGAGATTTCTTATCAGGGTGCTAACCCGGCGACCCTGCAGGCGGCCTTCGCGGCAGCCCTCACCAAGCACCCGGTGATGGTGGCCGAAGCTGGCCAGCCGGAATCTGAGTGGGGCGCCAACACGATCAAGGACTACGCCAAGGCCGGCGTGCTCATCGTGGCCAACGCGGTCTTCCCGTTCCAGCCGTACCCCAACGTCATTGGAGTCCCGACGGGCGGCCCAGCGGAGGCGGCGAACGCCAAGCTGATAGCCAACTGGTTCGCAGTGACCTCCAAAGGCAAGGGAACCGCTCTATGGGTCTCGGTACCCGACTATCCGATCGTCAAGTACGGAACCGATCAGTTCACGTCAGATCTCGCCTCAGTATGCCCATCATGTTCCGTGAAAGTGCTCAACGTAACGCTGCCTCAGCTGGCCGCCGGCCAGCTTCTCAGCGTCACGGTCAATGCACTGAGGGCCGACCCCGGTGTCAAGTACCTCTTGTTCAGTGTCGGCGACTTTGCGACCGGGATAGACGCTGCTCTTCAGTCAGCAGGGCTCGAAGGCAAGGTTCAAGTCGCCGGCATAGCGGCGGACACCGATCAGTTTGCCGGGCTGCGGAAGGGCACGCAGCTCATGTGGACTGGCTACAACACTCAGTACCAGGGCTACCAGACCCTCGACCTGGCCCTGCGTCACATGCAAAACCTGCCAGCTCAGCTCGGTGACACGATCGGGCCTACGGCCATCCTCACCAAGGCGAACGTGGGCAGCACGCAGACCCTATGGCAGTACCCGACGGATGCGCTCCAGCAGTTCACCAAGCTCTGGACGCCTTGACGGATTGGGGTGGCGAGGGTGGGCGATGACATGCGGCTCGAGTCTGCCGGCTCAGCGCAACAGGGGCCGCCCACGCCGATCTCCCTTCGTGAATGGGCGGTGCGGTGCGAGAACCTGACCAAGACCTTTGGAGCCACGAAGGTCCTGGCAGATGTGACTCTGAGCCTGACACCCGGTCGCATCCACGTGCTGGTCGGGCAGAACGGATCAGGTAAGTCCACGCTCATCAAGATCCTTTCCGGGTATCACGAGCCGGATCAGGGCACCAGGATCCTGGTGCGCGGGGAGCCCCTGCCGTTCGGCTCGGCGGAGAGTTCATACCGGCTTGGCTGCCGATTCGTGCATCAGGATTTGGGTCTTGTCGAAAACCTGAGCGTCGTTGACAACATGTCCATCCTGTCGGGCTTTCCGACGCGGTTTGGCACGATCCGCAATCGGGCCAGTATCAAGGCCGCGCGGGCTGATCTGGCCCGCATCGGCTCCAAGATCGATCCCCGGGCGCTTGTCGCGTCTCTCGCTCCTGCGCAGCGCACCGAGATCGCCATTGCCCGAGCGATCAGGGACGATGCGTCGGCCGAGGCGGCGCTACTGGTCCTCGACGAGCCGACCGCAACGCTGCCGCCCGCGGAGGTCCGCCACTTGTTCCGGACTATCCGGGCAGTTGCCAGGACGGGGGTCGCGGTTCTTTACGTGACTCACTACATGAGCGAGGTCTTCACGATCGGAGATGACGTCTCTGTGCTGCGTGACGGGCGGCTCGTGTGGTCCTCGGCCACATCCGCCGTCCAGCAGGATCAGCTCCTCGAGCATCTCTTCGGAGCAGCGCTGGAGGGGCTGGACCGGACCCGCGGGGGTGCTGCGGAAGGCAGGGCGACAGTACTGGCCGTAGACGGCCTGCACGGTGATGAGCTCAGCGGTGTCTCGATGCGGGCACAAGAAGGCGAAATTGTCGGCATCGCCGGCCTGACCGGATCCGGACGGGAGACCCTACTGCCGACGATCTTCGGATCGCGTCGCCGCGCTGCCGGTGAGGTCGAGGTGGATTTGCGGCGGCTCCAGCCGGGGGATATCCGCGCCGCGGTTGCCCGCGGAGTGGTGTATCTGCCGCCGGACCGTCGCAGCGCCGGGGTGATGTCCATGTCCGCCTTCGACAACCTCACGCTTCCGCGCCTGCGGTCGCACTGGTCGAGGATGCTGCTTCGCCGGGCGTCTCAGCGAGCACTCGCGCGGGAATGGTTCCGCAGGCTGGGGGTGAGTCCTGCGGGAGCGGTGGACTGGCCGCTGGAGAGATTCAGCGGCGGTAACCAGCAGAAGGTCCTGTTCGCCAAGTGGCTGTCCCTGAAGCCGCGCCTGCTGTTGCTCGACGAGCCGACCCAGGGCGTAGACGCCAGGGCGAAGCTCGACTTGCACGCCGAGATCCTGAGTGCTGCCGCGGGGGGAAGCGCGGTCGTGATGAGCTCCACGGATATCGACGAGCTGACCGCGCTCTGCGACCGCATTTATGTCCTAAGCGAGGGACTGGTCATCGGTGAACTCACCGGCAGCGACATCTCCTCCGTCAAGGTGGCTGCCGCGTTCATGCCGACGTCGGCAAGCAGATAGGCAGGCAGATCATGTCGCGCAGATGGCGCCTCAATCTCCATCTCGATCGGCTCAGCGGTGTTTACCTGTGGATTGTATTCATCATTATCTTCGGGGTAGCGAGCCCCCATGCGTTCCTCACCGCTGCGACCGCACAACAGATAGCCTCGGCCCAAGCCGTCGGCGGAATCATCGCTCTTGCCCTGCTCATCTCCCTGGTATCAGGTCAGTTCGACCTGTCAGTGGGGGCGAACGCTAACCTCACCGCCATTGTTGCCATAGTGCTCCAGTCGGAACGCCACTGGCCGGTGGTTCCGTCCATCGCGGTGGCCGTGCTGGTCGGGGCCTTCGTCGGCCTGGTCAATGGCTTCATCGTCGTCAAACTCCGGGTCAGCTCGTTCATCGCGACCCTCGGCACCGGGTCCATCCTGGCGGCCGGGCAGGAGATCGTCTCTAATAACCAGCAGCCCGCCCCGCCGATCTCGTCCGGCTGGCTGAATCTCACCCAGATACAGGTGGGTGGATTCCAGATCGTGATCGTCTACCTCATCGTGCTGTCGTTCCTAGCCTGGTGGTTCCTCGATTACACGCCGGCGGGCCGCTACCTCTACGCAATCGGCGGAAATGCGGACGCTGCGCGGCTTTCCGGTGTCCGGGTAGACCGATGGATCTGGACATCGCTGATCATCTCCGGGACGGTCGCGGGGGTGGCTGGCGTCTTGTTCGCCTCGCTTTCCGGACCGTCCCTGGCCTTCGGGCCAACCCTGCTGCTGCCTGCCTTCGCCGCGGTCTTCCTCGGCTCGACGCAGTTGTCGCCTGGTCGATTCAACGTGTGGGGCACGTTGCTGGCAATTTTCGTGCTCGCGACCGGTGCCACCGGGCTGCAGCTCGTGTCCGGCGCGCAATGGGTCAACGACCTCTTTAACGGAGTAGCGCTGATTGGCGCGGTCGCGCTGGCTGTCAACCGTCAGCGTCACGTCGGCCGCGGCCGGGAGGCTGCCTCCGGTGAACCCGATGAGCCCAATCCTGTCGCGCATGCGGCTGAGGAGGCGCAGCTAGAGGCCGGGCTGGGGACCACGAACAGCTGGCCAACTGCCTGACGTTGCGCTTCTGGCCTTGGTCCACAAACCATACTAATGAATGGAATGATAGTGATAAATGTACCGAGGCGTGCGAGGGTGCGATGACAGCTGAGAACCCCGGAGTGAGCGCGCTGTTCACGCCCGGACTGATAGGCACTCTCGCGATCAAGAACCGGCTCGTAGCGACTCCGCATGCGGTCAGTACCGTGGATGGCGTTCCCACTAGGGAGGACACGGCCTACTTCAGTGCGCTCGCAGCCGGCGGCGTCGGTTTGATCATCGCCGGGGCTACAATCCCGCACGAGTCGAGCCGCACCCGCAGTCGTGGCCTCACCGAGGCCTATGCGGAGGACGCCGCGCAAGCATTGCGGGCCAGGCCGGATGCCGTTCATGAGAATGGCGCCAAGATCTTCTGCCAGCTGGTGCACCTCGGCCGCGAGATGCTGGGCCGCGACACCCTGCACGTGCCGGTTGCGCCGTCCGCGGTCCGGTCTCCAAGGGATCCCTTCCCGCCCAAGGCCCTGTCTATTCGCGAGATCGACGACATCGTCGCCGGTTTCGCGATATCGGCCTATAACGTGCGGGAAGCCGGATACGACGGGGTTGAGATCAGCGGTGGTCACGGATACCTGGTAGCCCAGTTCCTGTCGCCAGCCGCAAACACTCGGACGGACGACTACGGAGGATCACCGGACAAGCGGTTCCTGTTCCTCCGCCGCGTGGTCGACGCCATCCGGGAACGCTGCGGGGCAGATTATCCACTCGGGATCCGCCTCAGCGCACCGGAGCAGTCTCCCGGTGGCCTCACCGTCGATGATTCAGTCGACATCGCCGGGCTGGTGGCAGCGATGGGTACCGTCGACTACCTGTCGATAACCACGGGCGGCGCTGGCCTGTATGTGCAGGATATGAGCACCCCCGCGGGCATGACTGCTGATGCGGCGGGCCGGATCCGGGCGGCCACCGGGATGACCGTCATCGCTGGCCACCGCAATAGCGACATCAAGACCGCAGCTCGCATCCTCGCCGCCGGGTCGGCAGATTTCATCGGCATGGTGCGGGCGCTCATCGCTGATCCTAAGCTACCGAACAAGGCGGAAAGCGGGCATCTCGATGACATCCGCCCGTGCATCGTGTGTGTTCAGGACTGTCGAGCTTTCGACGGCGGCCTTTTCTGCGCCGTCAATCCGGACACTGGCCGCGAGCTGACCCCGTTGGTACTGAGCGGAACCAGGCTGCGTCGCCGGGTAGCCGTTATCGGTGCCGGGCCCGGTGGCCTGGAAGCCGCGCGAACCGCTGCCGAACACGGACACGACGTGTCGCTCTTCGAGCAGGCTGATGCATTCGGAGGCCAGACGGTCCTGGCCAGCGCCGCGCCACATCGCGGCAATATCCGCGATATCATCACTTACCTATCGGGCCAAGTGAAGCGCTCGAAGGTCGCGATCAGCCTCGGGACCGAGTTCACGGCCGAGATGGCAGCGGACTATGAGGTGCTGATCGTCGCCGCGGGCGCCCTGCCGAATCCCGTTACCGCACCGTACGGTGGAACCGTCGTACGGCCCTGGGATGTGCTGTCTGAGGGCTGGTCGCCGGCCGGGCGAGACGCCATCGTCATCGACGACGGGCTTGGGTACTGGCCCAGCCTGAGCGCCGTGGAGGCACTGTTGGCTAGCGGCGTGTCGGTCACACTGGTGTCTGGAGCGTCCGCCGTGGCCCAGGGGATTCCTTATGACAGCGTCGGGCCTGTGCTCAGCCGGCTCCGGGACGGCAAGGTAGCGCTCAAGACAAACCGGATAGCCAATATCTCTGCCAGCCATGTGCAACTGACCGACCTTTTCAGTGGGGCAACCGAGACCCTGGCTCCGGACATACTGGTGATCGAGACCGGCCTCACTCCGAATTCGGTCCTGGCCCGCTCACTTCAGCAATCCGGCCGTGAGGTCACGGTTATCGGAGATTGCATAACGCCGCGCCGCCTCTCCTATGCCATCTGGGAAGGCAGGAGTGCAGGCGGCAACATCGCGGTGGCCAGCTGACCACAGTCTGGGGATCACAAGTCGTAAGCCAGCCCACACGGCCATATGGTCAGATCGGAGAAACTCATGGCGGACTACTCGACGGGACTGAAGGTTGGGGTCGACTGGCTCGCGGCGCGTGATAACTTCACGCCTGAGGAACGCGATGCCGTCGTTAACTGGTACAATCGATATCATGGCGACGGTAACCTTGACCTCGCAGCATTCGTGCCCTTCTGGGTCGACAATGACCCAGGTGTATTTCGCAGGTTCAAGCGGTGGGTGGAGTCGCAGCAGGCACATCCTGGACGCCTGTCCGGAGCTGCAGTCCAGCTGATCCTGATGCACAACTACACGATTATTGGATATGCGCAAGGCGCGCTGTATGAGCTGATCGGGGCCCGGATGACCGGGGCATCAAAGGCGCAGGTACTTGAGGCAATGTCATTCGGATGGCTGCAGACGGGTCCGCCAGGAATGACGCCCGTAGCCGAGATGTGCATGGACTACGTGCGGGACTGGCCAGACGGGCCCCCTGCTGACGATGCGGCTCTCTGGCCGGCGGGCTGGACTCCCGATCCATCCATCTTCGCCTCTGGGCTGGACTTCAGCGTGGAGGGAGTTACCGAGCCGGAGGTCGCATCACTCAAGAACTGGTACACGCAGCATTACGGTGAGGTTCCGCTGTACGTCGATTACCTGGCCGAGCACAACCCAGACGGGCTGAAGGCATACCGGAGCAGGTATGAATTCTCCTCCAGGGGAGCGCTGCCGAAGCAGATGTTCCCACTTTTCAGCTTCTTTACCGCGGCATACCATGCCAACCCGCGCGCCATGCGCTGGGCTGCTCACCAGGCTCTCTTGCTCGGAGTCGGCCGTGAGCACCTCTCGGCGCTCGTGTGCCTCGCCATGGTATATGCAGCTGACCTGAACATGGACACCCTCGTCTCGGCTGTCAGTGAATTCATCTAACTCATCCAGGAGAGCGCAGTGCGGCAACTTGAGCAGATAGTCAAGAACGAGGGAGTTCTCTTCGAGGGAATGCGCTGGCGCGATGGCGTCTGGTGGACAGCAGACATCTTCGGCAGGCAGATCTCGACTATCTCGGCGACCGGGCGCTTCGAGAAGGTCATGGAAGTGCCAACTCGGCCGTCAGGGCTCGGCTGGCTGGCGGATGGGACGCTGCTCATCGTTTCTCAATCCGACCACAAGATCCTCGGCCGCCGCCCGGACGGCTCGCTCTTTGTTCATGCCGACCTGTCGGAATCGGCGGGCTCGGGCCATGGCCTGATCAATGACATGGTCGTAGACGGGCAAGGCCGGGCGTGGGTAGGCGAGTTCGGCTTCGATATTGACGTCGCGCGGCCCATCTTCCAGCTGGCTAACATCTACCGCGTTGATCCGGACGGCAATCATGTCATCGCGGCTAGCGACTCCTGGTTCCCCAACGGGATGGTGGTTACCGCAGACGACTCGCTCCTCATCGTGGGAGAGACTCTAGGGCATCGCTACAGCGCATATCCCATCGGTCCGGACGGGACGCTGGGCTCACGCTGGACCTGGGCGGAGCTGGCACCGCTGCCGGAGACCGTCGAGTGGCCTGCCATGCGCGGCGCCGGCTTGTTCACCCCGGACGGCTGCTGCCTGGACGCCGAAGGGCTCGTGTGGGGAGCAGATCCCGCAGGCCGGCGGATTGCCCGGATCGCGCAAGGCGGCGAGATTGTGGAGGAGATCCCGGCCCCCGATGGCTATACGTTCATCGCGTGCATGCTGGGCGGGAGCGACGGCCGCGAGATGCTGCTCTCGGCTGTCCCGGTAGACACTGACCATGTCCAGCGGACTGGCGCGCTGTACCGGACGACGGTTGACGTCGGGCATGCCGGTTCACCGTGACGAGCGCTGAACGCGCCGCGACGTGCGGACCAATTCAGAGGCCTCCTATTTCTTCAGAGGCCTCCTATTTCGCCACCGAGGAGGGGCGCAGATGGAGCACCAGCCTGGACCGGTAACCGGGACATCATTGCCCGGGCCGGATGTGCGCTCCCTTCCCGCGCGCGAGCTGCCCCGCACCCTAGCCGAGGTGCAACGAGTCGATCTGGGCGGCGGGGAGGCCACTACCGTGGCCGTGTTCCAGGGCCCTGCCGGGCCTTCCCGCGCGCATATCCATCGCTGGCACGACGAAGTGGCCGTGCTCGTGGTGGGTGCTGGCACTATCACAGTGGCTGGGCAGACCGCGCCGATCACTGCGGGCGACGTGGTGACAATCCCGATGGGTGTAGTCCATTCTGCGATCTTCACCGAGCCGTTCCAGATGCTCTCCATATACGGGCCTGCCGACGACCCGGCGGCTCCGGATCGGGATTGGGTGTGACAGTGCCTGCAGCGCCTCCGAAGGCGGCGGTACTCGGCCTCGGTGTGATTGGGGCCGGCATGGCCCTGAACCTCTACCGTGCCGGGGTAGACGTGCGGGCCTGGAACCGCGGAGAGTCCAGAGCAGACGTAGCCCGCCGGGTGGGCATCCCGACGGCAGAATCGGCGGCCGCAGCAACATCTGCGGCGACCGTCACCATAGTGAGCGTTACCGACGACGACGCTGTGCGCAAGATGATGACCGGACCGCACGGGATTCTGGCCACGGCCAAGCCAGGCAGTGTGATCGTGAACACGTTGACCGTAGCGCCCGCCACCGATCGCGGCCTGGCAGCTGAGGCGGCCGAACGCGGGCTGGGATATGTGGACGCTCCCGTCACTGGCGGCGCCGAGGCCGCTACGGCTGGCACGCTCACGCTGCTGTGCGGAGGAGAACCGAAGCATTTCGAGCAGGCCCGGCCTGTCCTGGAGATCGTGTCACGTGCCGTCCATCATTTTGGGCCGGTGGGCTCGGGGCAGCTCGCAAAGGCCGTCAATGGCGTCATCTTGGCATCAACCCTGCTCGGCGTGGCAGAGGGCGTTGCCCTGGCCTCTGCATCGGGGCTGGACGCAGAACGAGTCGTGACTGCCCTGCGCGACGGCGCCGCCGCGTCATGGGTGCTCTCCAGCAGGGCCAGCTACATGACGTCACGCAGCTTTCCCCCGGCGGGACGTCTCAGTCTGCAACTGAAGGATCTGAGAATCGCCGTGCAGGAGGCCCGGCGGCTGGGTCTTGAGCTTCCAGGCGCCAACCTGGTCCAGGACATGGAGACCAAGCTGGTGGCCGCCGGGTGGGGTGACGAAGACATCAGTGCGCTGGTCAGGGCCTTCGACAGGACGTGAAGCGGTCTGGGCGGCCGCGGACGACTGGGACCCGTGGCTCTTCATGGAGGGTTGACAGTTGGCGAGGATTGCGATCATTGGAACTGGTGCGATGGGCTCGGTATACGCCGGGCTCCTGGCGGATGCTGGCCATGAGGTCTGGGCGATCGACTTGTGGCGTGAGCATGTGGACGCCATCGAGCGCGGCGGCTTGCGCGTCGAGGGCGCAAGCGGCGACCGGGTCGCCATGCTGCGGGCCAGTGTCCGAGCGGATGACGCTGGCGTGTGCGATCTGGTCGTGCTGGCCACTAAGGCAGCGGATGTTGCCGCCGCCGCAGCCAGCGCGCGGCCGCTGATCGGCCCTAACACCGAGGTGCTTGCCATCCAGAACGGTCTCGGCAGTGCGGATCGGGTATCTGCCGTGCTCGGCTCTGAGCGAGTGCTCATCGGGATTGCGGGCGGCTTCGGCGCGTCGATAGTGGGGCCAGGCCATGTGCATCACAACGGCTGGAATCTGCTCGGCCTGGGCGAGCTGTCAGGACCGGTGACATCGCAGCTGCGCCAGGTCGCCGCCATCTGGGCCGACGCTGGCTTCTCCGTGCGGACCTACGAAGACATCAACCGGATGATATGGGAGAAGTTCATCTGCAACGTTTGTTTCTCCGGCACATGTGCGGTCACCGGACTGACTATCGGCGAAGTGATCGGCGATCAGGATGCCTGGGGTGTGGCGTCGGGCTGCGCGATCGAGGCGTGGCAGGTCGCAGTCGCCCTGGGCATCCCCATCGAAATCCCGGAACCTGTGGCCTACGTCAGGGAGTTCGGGCTCAAGATTCCGGAGGCCCGGCCTTCTGCGTTGCTTGACTTGCTCGCTGGCCGACGTACAGAGATCGACGTGCTCAATGGCGCGGTTCCGGCGCGTGCCGCCAGCGTCGACCTTCGCGCGCCGTACAACGAGGTGGTGTCCGCACTGGTGCGGCAGCGCGAGTCAAGACCTGCGCAGCCAGTAACGGACGCAAAATGAGCATCAATGGCCAGCGTAGCCAAGAGGGGATTGGAGTAAAAGCACCGGGTAGTGGCTATCGGCGTGACGGCATCAGTCCGGAGGTGAAAGCGCTCACTCGTCTGCCGACGCTGGTGCCCCGCGTCATGATGGCCTGCAACGACCGCCACGTGACCCGCGCCAGCCGGGCGGCCTTCTCCCCGGCATCGCCGCCGCCAGCCACGCCGCCCAGTCCCCGGGACGCCCGCGTGAACCGGGACCCGTGCCGGGCCCAGGGGACCGCCGCGACGACCACCCCCGTGCCGCGGGCAGGCCACCCGTGGCGCGCCTGTCTCCAGGAAGCACTGCATCACGCCCATGTCCATGGGTCGAGTCATCGCTTGATCGGGTACCGCAGGTGAGAGATGCCGTCCGGTGCCGCGATGACATCCGCCCGGTCGGGTTGTAGCGGCTCGCTGCCCGGATGCCCGGTGAGAGCCGCTGTAGGCTGCCGTGATGAGCACGCGCGAGGATTACCCAGCCGGGGTGCCGTGCTGGGTTGACACCAACCAGCCCGACCCCGCCGACGCCGCCCGGTTCTACTCCGGGCTCTTCGGGTGGCACACCGAGGACGCGATGCCCCCCGAGGCGGGAGCTCACTACTACATGGCCCGCATCGACGGCCGGGACGTGGCCGCGATCTCCTCGCAGCCCCCCGGCGCACCGCCGCAGGCCATGTGGAACACCTACATCCGCGTCGAGTCCGCTGACAACGCCGCAGCCCGGGTGCGCGAGGCGGGCGGGCGGGTGCTCTCCGAGCCCTTCGATGTGTTTGACGCGGGGCGGATGGGCGTGTGCGCCGATCCCGAGGGCGCAGTCTTTTGCGTATGGCAGCCCCGATCGCACCGCGGCTCGGCGGCGGTCAACGAGCATGGCGCGGTGAACTTCAACAACCTGCATACCGACGATGTCGAGGCCGCACGGGCCTTCTACGGCGCCGTGTTCGGCTGGACGACAATCGACGCCGGCTCGCCGATGTGGGCCCTGCCGGGCTACGGCGACCATCTGGAGGAGCTCAACCCCGGCATGCGCGCCGGGATGAAGCAGATGGGCGCACCCGAAGGCTTCGAGGACGTCGTGGCGACGATCTTGCCCCGCGAGGGTGGCCCAGCGCGCTGGAGCGTGACCTTCGCCGTCGACCACGTGGACGCGATCACTGCCCGAGCGCGTGAGCTCGGAGGCTCGGTCCTCGCTGAGCCGCAGAATGCGCCATGGGTGCGATTCGCCGTCCTCGCCGATCCAGCTGGCGCGCCCTTCACCGCCAGCCAGTTCGTGGCGGAGAACCGCTAGGGCACCAAAGGTGCCTAGCATGCGGGCCGCGGTCGGCGACCGGACAGGTCCTCTTCGGCCTGCTCGATACCGACGACGTCCGCTCGACGTCCTCCAGGTACAACCACCCAGCGACAACCTGGCAGCCAGTGACCTCAAACAGGGTGGTGTTCCAAGATCGATCTGAGTGGCAAATCGAGTGGCAAACGGCGCGTGCGAGGGCCCGCCCGGCGCTTGTGTGTGCCCGCCTGTGCTCGTGTATCGGCAGGTCAGCTGGCCTACCTGGGGCTCCAGAACCGCGGGGCTGACGGTCGCGGTCCTGTTCGGCGTCTTCCTCACCAGCAAGGACGGGCCTGCGGCTCGCGCCTTCCGGCACGCCCCTGCGTGTGCTGGCGAGACGAATCTGGCCACCTGCGCTGGTGATTTCACAGCCGTCATCAACGGGGTGCGCGCCCTGGCGAACGGTGCCCTTTTCGTCGATGTCTCGTACGCCACCGATGACGGCGCCATTAACACCTGGGTGCGCTTCGATGGGGACCCGGCCACGATAGTGCACATGACCAGTGCGGACGAGAACGCCCGCACCTCGCTCGGGATCAGAGTCTGGCGCCGCTCAATCGTGGGCGCGGAACTCGGCGGCAGCTGGCACTGGGCCCAGGGCGATCCGCCAGGCAACACGATCGGCCGTCTTCCTAGCCGTCAGATTCGCGTTGCTCCTGCTCGTGGTACGGCTGCCCATCCACCGCCGGCCAGGCTCGGACGCGAACCGTCAGCGGCTGCTGGCCGGCGATCTAGGCCAGGTCGCAGCAGCGGCCGGCTCGCTCGTCCTGCTCGCGTACGGATTCTGGCCTAGCGCTATCCTGGCCCTGGCGACGCTGCTATGGCTGGGCCTGTCGGCCAGGCGAAGCACGCAGCGCAAGCTCCTGCCGCTAGCTGCCCTGCACGGATCCTCACTCCGCGCGAAGAGCGCGGCAGCCCTCTCTGTCAGACTCCCGTGAGACATGAGGATGAAGTAAACCTCTGTGGTGAGTAGGGCGAGACGGGATCTACGAGATACGTGACATTGACCGTTGCAGACATGCCTGGCTCGGTGCGGGAGGATGGCCTGGTGGCCTCCGCGCGGGGTCCGCGGGCTGACCGGCCGAGGCGGCGGACCTTCACCCCCGCCTACAAGCTGGCGATCGTCGAGCAGTACGGCCAGCTCGCCGGCGCACGCGAGCGGGGGGCGCTGCTGCGCCGTGAGGGCCTGTATCACTCCCATATCCAGCAATGGCGTGAGGCAATAGAGAAGGGCGCGCTGCCGGCGCTTTCTTCCAGGCCGGCCGGGCGGCCGGCGCGCAGCGCGGCGGAGGTGGATAACGAGCGGCTGCGGAAGGAGAACGAGAAACTCGCCAAGGAGCTGGCCAGGACACGGGCCGCGCTGGAGGTCGTGGGAAAAGCACACGCGCTCTTGGAATTGCTCTCCGAGGGCGCGGATTCCGGCACGAAGCCACCCAGGTGATCAGCGACGCACTTACCGGGCTGCAACCATTCACCTCGGTGAAAGCCGCCTGCGCGCTGCTCGGCAAACCGAGAGCGACGCTATACCGGCAGCGCAATCCCTGGCAGGGGCCGCGGGCAGATCCGGGGCCGCGCGCGGCGCATCCCGCGGCGCTGTCCGCCGGCGAGCAGGAGCAGCTGCTGGCCGTGCTGAACACGGAGAGGTTCGCGGACAAGTCCCCCGCGCAGACGTGGGCGGTGCTGCTCGATGAGGGCATCTACCTGGCCAGCATCTCCACCATGTACCGGGTCCTGCGCGCCGCGGACCAGGTCCGCGAGCGGCGCGCCCAGGCCGCCCACCCGCCCCGGGCGCGGCCGGAACTGACCGCCGATGGGCCTGGCCAGGTATGGAGCTGGGACATCACCAAACTGAAAGGACCCGCCCGCGGGATCTGGTCCGGCCTGTTCGTCATGCTCGATATTTTCTCCCGCAAGGCCATCCACTGGGAGGTCCACGCCACCGAGAACGCCGAACTCGCCAAGGAATTCATCGACGCCGCCGTCATCAGCAACGACGGTATCGCACCGGTCTCCGTGCACGCCGACCGGGGCACGTCGATGACATCCAAGCCCGTCGCCGTGCTGCTGTCAGACCTGCATATCAGCCAGAGCCATTCCCGGCCGCACGTCTCGAACGACAACCCTTTCAGCGAGGCGCAATTCAAAACCCTTAAATACTGCCCGGCGTTCCCCGGCGAGTTCGGATGCCTGCCCGATGCCCGCGCGTTCAGCGAGGTCTTCTTCACCTACTACAACAACGAGCACCGCCACTCAGGCATCGGCCTGCACACCCCCGCCTCCGTCCACGACGGCACCGCCACCCAGATCCAGGCCCGCCGCGCCGCAGTCCTCCAGCAGGCCTACGCCGCCAGCCCCGGCCGGTTCCGCCGGTGCCCCAAACCACCGCGGCTGCCGGCCAGAGTCTGGATCAACCAGCCCCCCGCAACCATCGAGACGGATGTGACACCACAGAAGAATTAAGCCACCAGTGTCTCAACGGGATTGACAGGCTCCGCAGCGCCGGACACGATCAAGAAACTGCCAGGCTAACCATCCTGCCGGCCAGGGGTGCCCTGCCGCACAGAAAATGCCAGCGGCGCGCACTGGCTGGCCCAGACGCTGCGGCTTCCGTCCTGGCACCGCCGGGTCCGGGAGCCGGCCTGATCGGCCTGGCTGAGCGGCTGGCGATGGTCGGCGGCGACCTTCAGCACGGCACCAACGCGATGGGCGATTTCGTCCTCCGCGCGACCATCCCGGGGTGCCCGTGACCGCCCCGATCCGCGTCCTCATCGTCGACGACGACGCGATGGTCCGTTCCGGACTGACGATGATGCTGTCCGGCGCCCCACAGATCGAGGTCGTCGGCGAGGCTAGCGACGGCCGCGGCGTCCTGCCTGCCGTCGACCTGCACAACCCCGACGTCGTCCTGATGGACATCAGGATGCCGCGGCTCGACGGGATCGCCGCCACGCGGCTGCTGAGCGCACAGCCGCATCCGCCCGCGGTGCTCGTGCTCACCACCTTCGACGCTGACGAACTGGTGCTGCGAGCCCTGCAGGCGGGAGCCGCGGGCTTCCTCCTCAAGGACTCGCCGCCCGCCGACATCGTGCGCGCGATCGACTCCGTGCACGCCGGCGACGGCACGCTCTCACCCCGGATAACCCGCCGCCTGATCAACCTGGTCGCCGGCGACCCTGATGCCGCCACCAGCCGGGAGCAGGCACGGCAGCGGCTGGCCGCGCTGACGCCGCGGGAGCGCGAGGTGGCGGCCGCGGTAGCCGACGGATCCTCCAATGCCGAGATCGCCACGCGGCTGCACATGAGCCTGGCCACCGTCAAGGCCCACGTTTCACGACTGCTAGTCAAGCTCGATGCCGCCAATCGCGTCCAGATCGCCCTCCTCGTGCAAGACGCCGCCAGCCGTCCACGCTTATCTATGACACCTGATCAGCCGCGCCGAAATGGCCGATCTGTGAGTCATCTGGATGTGCCGCACAGATGCCACCGACGAGCAAATACTCTGCGCGAGCGGCTCAGTGGGACGGTGGCCACCCGGTCCAGGGCCGTCTGCGTCGCGTTGCTGCGCAGCCCTGCCCAGCACGGCGTGCCGACCGTAAACGATTTGCGGACGTAACCGCGGACTGCGACCGTGAACGCATACCGCCCGGTCATCGAACTGAATATCGATGACCTCATATGATGGTTCACCGGCAAGGTCAAAGTGAGTGGCAGATTGAGTGGCAAATGGCGCTCGCGTGGGCTCGTCCGGCGTTTGTGAGTGCCAGCGTGTGCTCGTGTTCGCGCAGGTCAGACGATCTACCTGGGGCTGCGGAACTGCAGAGCGATACCTGGTAAGGAGAAGGTCTACGGTTCGATTCCGTAAGGGGGCTCCACAAAGTAGCAGGTCAGACGATTCTTCCGGTCAGTCTGAGGTGGCCTTCAAGATCGGCTGACCGTCAGTTGACCGTCGTTCTGGACGTAGAAAGTTGGCACTCCCCTCAGCCACACGGGCTGGCTCTCCATGACACGCCGGTCCGGCGCAGCGAAGGCTCTTGTTGAACACTCTGGCACTGGCCTGTTGACGGCATCCCGGGCACTCCGGCACGCACATCGACGCACCGGGACAGCTGGGGCATGCCTGCCTCCGGCACAGGCTTCGTCGGGCCCTCGGGTCAATCCCGTCATCCCAGACGCCCAGCAGGAGGTCCGGACCCTCCGCATCGTCCTGTTCCCGATGGCATCTGACTTGCAGCATCGGGGAGCCACCGGCCGGAGGCCGAGCAAACCGCAGCTTGGCGAGCGGCGCCACGGTCGCTGTCTGTAACGCAGCGCTATACCGCCCGAGCGATTCCGAGATAGCCGATGGCGCATATCGCCGAATATTCGCGGCTCCCTGCGCTCGGGCGTCTAGGCCGCGGCGGGCACAGATCGGCCAGTTCGGGGCATCCCCGGGCTCGCCTGGGATCGACCGTTCGACCGTGCCCACCGGCCGCGTCGCGTTCCGCTGGATCTTGCGACCGGCCTTCGGGAGGTAGTCCGTTTAGCTCGGCTAGTTTTTCTGAGCCAGCAGTCGATCAGGGGTCGGGAGGCATGTGCTGGCTCAGCTTCCGGCAATGGAACCCGTGATCGACGTCGTGGCTGTTTCCGAGGTCGATCGCCTGAAGCCGCCGCGGGGCCAGCTGCTGGTCCACACAGCCGGGTGGTGGGGTACCTGGCAGCTCTGGGTGCCGTGCGCTCGCCCGAGGACTCTTGGCTTGTACGGCGGCGAGCTATCTCGAATGGCTGCAGGAGCCGCTCGCTAGACCGACGGCAACTTCGGGCTAGAGCGCTCTCCGCTCGGGACCGGGAAGGTCTGCGCGGCTACGCGGCAGTGCATGTCCTCGAAGCCCAGGGACGCGGCAGTGCGGGGACCGAGGCGCCATCCGCTTCTACCAGCGGGAAGGCGCCGTTGACTTCGAAAGACGCCGGTCACGCCCATCACCGAGTGTCAGCGCGAGCCGGACCCGCGACCCGGCGGTGGCGCCCAGATCAGGCCGTCCGCAGTTCCGGGCCAGCATGCGCAGGCCGGCGGCGTCGCGTTGCTCGCCCACCGAGGATGACTCGCCGACGCCGCCGCGCGGCGAGCGTGCTGGCAAACGGCACTCGGCCGGCGCGTCCTCGCTACTGCCGCCGGATCCGCCGCCACTGATACCTGAGCGGACTGGCATGCTCTCACCCCTGGATCCGCCCGCGACGGTGCGTTGTGCTCGGCGTCCGGCCGTACGCCGCGACCGCGACCGCGATTGCCATGATCGCCAGGAGGCACGCGCGGAATGTCCGTCGTGGCCGGCGGCGCACCCGGCCATTGGTGCTCTTCATGCCAATGGCGTAGAGGTCCGGCCCGTTAGCTTTGCGACGTCGGACATACCTGCGCCTGCCCTGACGCAACCGCAGGCCGCCCGGCAGTCCCTGGCAGCAGTCCGGCGACCGCCGGCTCCGCGCCGGGACTGGGCCTGCTGTGCTGGCCGGGGCGCGTTGCCAGCACGGAGCCGCCGAGGATCAGTACGAAGGCGCCCAGCATCGCCGGGGTGAGCCGCTCCCCGAGAACCGAGACGCCGGGGGCCACGGCGACCGCGCGGGATTGATGTAGGTGATCACACTGGCACGCGCCGGGCCCACCTCGGCGATCAGCCGGAAGAAGAGCAGGAACGCCACAGCGGTGCACATCACTGCGAGGCCGGCGACCGCGGCGAGCACCTTCGCCGACGGCAGCGAGCAGCACCTCCGTGATCGGCCAGCCAGCACCCCGCCGGCACTGCGCCCGGCCAACAGCGCCAAGCCCGGCCAGCAGCCCGGCCTCCCCGGGTGACCGTCAGCCTGTCGCTGCCGCCCGTCAGCCACGCGAGCACCGCCACGATGATCGGCACCGAAGCGATCAGCAGGCCGCTCAGGGAGCTTGGCTAGCCGACCGCGACCGCCATAGCGCCAGGAAGACGAAGAGGCCCCAGATCAGGAACCAAGGGTCCCAGAGGTACGCGTGCCATTTCAGGGCCAAGCGGTCTGCATGGGCGACCGCCTCGATCACGCCGGCCTGGACCAGCAGCCCGCTCGCGGTCAGGACCAGGCCGTAGCCGGTCAGGATCGCCGCCTCGATCCAGGTCAGCACGCGGACCAGCCTCCGCAGGCCACCGTTCGCAGTTCGCGGCCAGACCCCTATCGCGAGCAACGGCAGGACAGCGGCGACGGCCTTGACTGCGGCCGCTCCCCACACCGCGAGCAGCGCCGCCAGGTGCCCGGCCTGCCCCGGCTGGCTCAACGAGATGCCTACCGTATTGAGCAGCCACCTGCCGCCGACGGCCCAGTAGACGATGATCGCGGCATAGGCCAGCCCGACCGCGAGCCCGGCCAGCGCGGGCAGCGTCCCCCGCCTGCTCGTTGCGCTATGGGGGATATCGGCCCCCGCCGCATGCGTGAACCCGGCTTCTGCCATGGCTTGTTGCTCCTTCCGTCATAGGCGTGGGGCGACGGTTACGGGCTTATCGGAGGAGGGTGCCTGGGGTGGTTCCGCCTGGAGGTGCGGCAGCCAGTCCAGCCAGCGGGGCAGGTACCAGCTGCGCTGGCCGAGCAAGCTCAAGGTGCTCGGCAGGATGACCAGACGGATCAGGGTGGCATCCAGGATCAGGGCTACCGCCACGCCGAAGCCCATCTCCTGGAACTGCAGGAGCTGCCCCCGGGCGAAACCGGCGATCATGGGTTTGGATCGCATAGTGCGAGCCTGAGTGCGACGCGGCCTTGGGGACATCCGCCGGATGGCCGATGTCGTTCCCCGGGACGGGCCTGCGCCGAGTACCGGCGGGCCCATCGCCACGGCGGTCTCGCCGGGCGCAAGATCCGGCCGGTTCACGGCGGCCTCGTGGCTGGCGGCTTCGCCACCCCAACCGGGCGATGGGTACCTGCGCCGCGATGAGCGTCACGGCGCGGCCGGTCTGCCCAACACGTTGGGCGGCGCATCTGCGTGCTCATTCGTTCGTGGCGACCTCGGGGCCGGTAATCCGCTGCAGCAGCGGAAGGGTCGAGGCGATGATCCCCAGTGACGCGACCAGGCCGGCGAGGACGATGAGGTAATACTGCATCCCTGGTGGCTGGAACGACACGTCGAACTGGGACCTGAGGAACAGTGCGGCGCCCAGCAGGCCGGTTCCCGCCGAGATGACGGCGATGACGACGAGCGGCACCGCGGATTCCAGGGCGACCACGCGGCGCAGCATGCCGAGCGGGACACCGGAGAGCCGCAGCAGGCTGAAGGGGCGCTTGCGGTCGGTCAGGCCGGCGGCGACGCTCACCGCGAGGCTGCACCCGGCGATGGGCAGGCTGGCGATGATCACTATCTCCGCCTCGCGCTGCCACGCCGCGATCTGCGCCCCGGCCGCCGCAGTGAACTGGTCAACGGTCGCGGGGAGGCCGAGGTAGGGCGAGGCGAGGTCAAGGACGGTTCGCGCCTGCTCGATCGCGGCGCTCGAGCCGTTAGTTCTCACGGCGATCAGCTGGACCGGGAGCCCCGCCAGGCGACCGGGAGAGATAGCGGCGGCGGGCCAGACTGCCGTGCGCTGGGACGGCAGGCCCTTGACGGAATCGGTGAAGTCCGCCGTGACGAGCGCCACGGATGCCCCGGGCGCGCAGCGGCCGAGAGCCGGATCCTGGGCCAGCTGTGCGCAGGAGACCAGGCCTGCCGTGTCGTAGGGGTTCGCGTTCTGGGCGGCACGGGGGTCCGCGCGGATGACCGTCACGGCCTGGACGCCTCGTATCGAGCGAAGCTTTGCCAGTACGGGTTCCGGGATGGGATCGGCGGTCGTGGCCGCCTTGCCCGGGGCCGCGTAGTAGGGGGCCTGGTCGAGGAAGGTTTCGCGGGCAAGGGTGCTGCCGCCCAGGCCGCCGCCGCCGTGGTCATCGACGAGCGTCGTGATCACCCCGACGGCCGTTCCCGTGACGAAGAGGGCGAGGATGAGGCCGCTGATCGCGCGGAAGGCGGCCCGCGGGTTGTCCGAGAGCCGACGCCCGGCGATGAGCATGGCCGGGCTGCTGGGCCGCCTGGCCATGACCCGCGCGCCTGCCATCATCAGCCACGGGCCCGCGATTATCAGTCCCGTCATGAGCAGAAGGAATCCGAGGAAGAACGCCACTGCCTGGCCCCCGGTGGTGCCGGGATGCCCGACGACGGCGAAGTAGCTGAGCTCGGCGATGCCCGCCAGCAGCGGGATGACCCGCCAGGCCCGGAGGGCGCGCGGTGTGACACGCCGGCTCACGCCGAGCGGGGAGATCTGCACCCGCCGCAGCGCGACACGTGCCGCCACCGCTGCCGCGGCGGGGATGCCGATGGCGACGAGCAGGATGTCCGCCAGCCCCGGTGACAGATCGCCGGGGAAGAAGGGCTCACCGGTGAAGTCCGCCGTCGTCAGGGCCGGGCGGAGCAGGAAGAACAGGCCGAAGCCGACGGCCACGCCGCCGACGGCGGCCAGGGAGGCTTCGACGGCGGCGATCACGGAGACCTGCCGTGGGGTCGCACCCACCAGACGCATCGCGGCGAAGCGCTGCTCGCGGCGCGCCGCGGCGAGCCGGGTCGCGGTGCCGATGAAGGTGAGAACCGGGAAGAGCAGTGCGCATGCCGCGGCGATGAATATGTACTTGAGCGTCGCGGAGTTCTCGACGCCTGCGGTCCCGCCGGCCGCCGCCACCGGGGTCTCGATGCTGGTGACCTCCGTGGCGTAATGGGCATGCGAGAGCTGGCTGGCGCTGTGCCCGATGACGATGACCAGCGCATCCGGGCCGGTGAGCGCTGAGTCGCCGATCGTGCCGATCTGCTTTCCCGGGAATCGGTCGCCGAGCTGGTTGGCCGGGGTGTCGCGGATCAGCTTGCTGAGCACCGGCGAGGCGTAGTACTGGCCCGGCCCCGGCAGGTGCGCGATGCCAGGCGGGACCGGTGAGTCCGGGCCGGTGGCGGCGAGATCCACCCGGTCGATGGTCTGGTTGCCGAACTGGTCGGCGGTGAGAATCCACCACAGCGGATCCGACGCTGACTTGCTGCCGCTCGGGCTGCTGGTGCCCTGTTCCCCGGAGTCGAGCCATTTGGCGCGGCCGTTCTGGGCATTAAGGGCGTTCAGGCACGCCAGGCAGCATGCCCACGCCGAGCGCGACGGCGATCGCGGTGACGACCAGCCGCGCGGCGGCTTCCCTGCCGCCGCCCAGGGTGAGGCGCAGGCCGAGGCGGATCATGAGACGGCGCTCCTATGTGCGAGCGAGTTCACCTTGCCGTCGCGGACGATGACCTCGCGGTCGGCGTAGGCGGCGACCCGGGGGTCGTGGGTGACCAGGATGACGGTGGTGCCCTGATCACGTGAGGCGGCCACCATCAGTTCCATGACCTGCTCGCCGGCCAGGGAGTCGAGCGACCCGGTCGGCTCGTCGGCGAACAGGACCTCGGGCCGCGCGACAAGACCGCGGGCCAGGGCGACGCGCTGGGCCTGCCCGCCGGACAGTTCGCCGGATCTGCGCTGCTCCAGGCCGTCCAGGCCGAGGCGCTCGAACCAGGTCCTGGCTTCTTTCAGTGCTTGCGTGCGGCGGGTGCCGCCGAGCAGCAGGGGGAGGGCGACGTTCTCCGCGGCGGTCAGCTCGGGGACGAGCTGGCCAAACTGGAACACGAACCCGAAGCGGTCCCTGCGCAGGGCGCTGCGCTCTTGCTCGCGCAGGCGATCGACCCGGCGCCCCTCGAACCAGACCTCTCCGGAGTCGGGAGTGAGGATGCCGGCCAGGCAGTGCATGAGGGTCGACTTGCCCGAGCCGCTCGGGCCCATGATGGCAAGGATCTCGCCGGCGACCGCCGAAAGGCTGGCGCCCCTGAGTGCCGGAGTCTGGCCGAACGACAGCACGATGTCGCGCGCCTCGATGAGGGAATCCTGGGCACCGCGTGCCGCGGGAGTGCCGGGCGCTGCCGGCGGCCTTACGGCGTTCATTTGCGCACCTCCGCCGCCAGCACGCGGCGCGCCCGCCTCGCGCTCGCCGCCGCCAGCCTTTCGGTCAGGCCGGCCGAACCGCGGCCTTCCGGTGGCTTCGTGCCGACGCCCGTTTCGCGGGCGGCATCGAGGCCAGCGTCCTGCGCCGCTACGGGATGCGCCGGCGGGCGGACTCGCAACCCCTGGCCTGGCGCGTCATGGCCTGCCTCATCCGACTTCTGGGAAGAATCGTTGTGCATCGTGGTCTCCTTTGCTGGGCCCTCCGGGCGCCAGCGTGTGCCGGGCGGCTACTGGACGGGACCGATCTCGGCGCCGGCGAGCTCGGCGTAGATGAGGAACTTGAACGGGTCGGTCTGCTGGTACTGCTCCATCAGGCGGTGCAGCGCGGTGCGGCGCAGCCCGGCCAGCGTGATGCTGGCGGGGTGGCGGAGCAGGCCCGGCTGGATGATCTGCAGGGCGAGGGCGTGATCGCCTTGGCCGATGAGGGTGGCAGCGAACGGCTCGTCCCTGCCTCCGGCCAGCAGGTCGAGCGCGGCGGCGTGCCCGGCCGCGGCGGCCGGGACCGCCTTGGCGGTGAACTGCTCGGTCAGCGTGGTGTGGCCGTGGATGAGCAGGCGGGGACGCAGGCTGCCGATGTCTGCCATGGCTTGTTGCTCCTTCCGTCATAGGCGTCGGGCGACGGTTACGGGATCATCGGAGGAGGGTGCCTCGGGTGGTTCGACCTGGAGGTGCGGCAGCCAGTCCAGCCAGCGGGGCAGGTACCAGCTGCGCTGGCCGAGCAAGCTCAAGGTGCTCGGCAGGATGACCAGACGGATCAGGGTGGCATCCAGGATCAGGGCTACCGCGACGCCGAAGCCCATCTCCTGGAACTGCAGGAGCTGCCCGCGGGCGAAACCGGCGAACACCGCCACGATGATCAGCGCCGCACCGGTGATGATCTTGGCGGTGGCGATCACGGCTCCGGCCATCAGCGAACTCCTCGCCTGTGATTACCCCGCCGGCCATCCACTGGTAATCACGTGCGACGTACACCCATTCCCGCAGGTGCGCTTCGGCGCCACGCACCCAAGGTAGGAGCCTAGGAGGCTTATCCAAAACTCTCCTTGAAGAAGTAAAGCCCGATTGCGGCGCGGAATGATGATTTGAAGGTCTTCAGCGGCCGGCGATAGTCGGTGAACAGAATCCGCCAGGTCTTCAAGGTGGCGACAGCCCGCTCGACTGGCGTACGGAACGAACTCACCTGATTGTTCCACCCGTGTTCCCATTGTAATAGCTCGCGGCATTCTGGTTTGCGGATAGGGGTGGTGATGTAGTCAGTCCCGATGAATCCCTTGTCGCCGAACACTCCGCCTGCCTTCTTCAGGATCTCCTCGACGTCTGATCCCTTCAGTTTCGCCATGTCATGCTGGTTGCCGGTAACGGGCTCGGAAACGAATGTTATGCGGCCCTGAAGATTCGTAACGATCAGCGAGCCGTGTCCTGTGGTCTTGTATTTCCCGGACCACAGCTTGCTCTCGCCGGCCCAGGACCAGCACGGCCACAGCGTGCCGTCTACCAGCGCGATCGCGTTCCTGGTGGCTTCGGCTGCGTCCTCTGCCACCGGCCGGTCTTCTTCTGTTGCCTTCTCAACGAGTGGCGTGAGGAATGTGATGTACCGCGATATCGTCGACTGGGCGACATCGAAGATGTCGGCCCATACATCCTCGATGATGTTCTGCCGCATATATCCACAGGTAACGACTAGCGCTTCCCGGAACGTCAGTTCGCGCGGGCGTCCTCCCTCTTTATCCCACGGTTCTTCGAGTAGTTCGCTCAAGTTCGCTGAGTTGCTCTTCGTCCAGTCCTGACATACGCTCGAACCGCAACGGCTTCTCCTGCTAGGGAAAGGTTTGGCGTGGAAACCTCCTTTCTATCGGCCGGAGAGGCCGTTGCCTCGTATTGATGAGGCGTGTCGGGAAACTTTCGTAAGAGTCTGGCAAAAGAACCCGCGGATGGATTAACAGCCGGGTTTCGCATAAGCCTCTAGGGTGCTGCTGAAGTAGTGGGGTTTGTCTTTGGCGTGCTGGCGTCTGGATCTTGTGTGCCGGGCCGGGGCGCAGGTGCGTGTCATGGCCTGCGGAGTATGGGCTGGCCTGGGAGAATTGGTTTATGGCGCTGGGCAGGGCACAGGCTGGGCTGGGCTGGGCTTTGACAATCCCCGGGATCTGCTGGGAGACCGGCTGCGGGAGGGTTCCCTCTGCCGGCTGCTGGCTGACCACGGGCACCAGATCTTCCCCGATGGCTACTTCGCCGGCCTGTATGCCGATTCGGCGATGGGCCGGCCGACGGTGGCGGCCGGGGTTGTGGCCACGGTGATGCTGCTGCAGGCGTTCGAGGGCTTGTCGGACCGGGAGGCTGCCGGCCGGCTGGAAGTAGATCTGCGCTGGCAGGCCGCGGCCGGGGTCGATGCCGGGTACCGGGGGTTTCACCCGACGGTGCTGGTCGGGATGCGTAACAAGCTGCGCGCCTCGGCCCGGCCGCGGCGGCTGTTCGAGGACACCAAGGCGACGGCCAGGGCGACGGGTGCGATGAAGCACCGGGCCCGGGTGCTGGACTCGGCTGCGGTTTATGACGCGGTGGCTACCCAGGACACCGTGACCCAGCTGCGCTCAGCGATCCGCAAGGTGCTGTCCGCGCTGGACAAGGCGCGCAGCCCGGTGGCCGCTGCGGGTGCGGGAGCTGCGGCCGGCGTACCTTCCGGCTGACCCGGCGTCGCGGACGGCGTATGGCCCGGGTGAGCTCGCGCAGTGCGATCTGTGGTTCCCGCCGGTGCCGGTCCCGCTGGGGTCCGGGCAGGCTGGCAGCCCCCCGGTGCTGGTAGCGGTGTCGGGTTACTCCCGGTGGCTGGCCGGGACGATGATCTGCTCGCGGGAGTCCGCCGATCTCATCTGCGGGCAGTGGGAGGTGCTCTGCCAGCTCGGGGCCGTCCCGAGGGCCCTGGTCTGGGATTACGAGGCGCGGTCGGGTCCTGGCGCCGGGGCCGCCCGCAGCTCACTGATGCGTTCAATGGGTTCCGCGGGCTGCTGGGCTTCGTGGTGATCTTGAACCGGCCCCGGGATCCGAATCGAAAGGCATCGTCGAGCGGGCGAATGAGTACCTGGAGACGTCGTTCCTGCCTGGCCGCACCTTCATGTCCCCGCAGGACTTCAACGCCCAGAGGGGCGAGTGGATGACCCTGGCCAACGGCCGGTTCCGGCGGCGCCTGGACTGCGCGCTGCCCCGCGACTACTACGTCCGCTTCGCGCTCGCGCCTCTGGCTGTCATGCGGCGATTTCGAGGTCCTGCGACCGCGCGGTCGCGATCACGTCGGCCTCCACGGTAGCCTTCCGCCTGCGGCGGATGACGGCGAAGGCGGCGGGGATGGCGGCGAGGCCGGTCAGGCCGCACACCAGCATTGCCCGGTGAAGGCCGCCGGTGAGCGGGGCGGTCGCGTAGCCGTGGGAGATCAGGGTGCGGGAGTGCGTGGCCGCGATGGACGAGGTGACGGCGACCCCGATCGCCCCGCCGAGGTTCTGCGAGGTGCTGAGCAGGCCCGAGGCGACTCCCGCGTCGTGCCTGGCAACCCCAACGAGAGCGCCGATGGAGACCGGGATGAAGGCGAACGCGGTGCCGAGGCCGCTGATGAAGAACGGCCCGGCCAGGTCATGCCAGAAGTTCCCGTGAGCCGGGGCGTGTGCCGCCCACAGGATTCCGGTGCCGATGAGCGCCATGCCGAAAGCCATGACGGGCCTGGGCGAGGTCCTGGTAACGGTCCGCTGGGACAGGCCCGAGCAGGCCACTGCGAATGAGGTCACCGACGCCATCGTCCAGGCCGCGCCGGCCGCCAGGGCGGAGAAGCCGAGCACCTGCTGCATGTAGAGGGTGCCGATGAACACGAAGGTGGTGAAGCTCGCCCCGAGCAGGAAGCCGACCGCGTTGGAGCCGGCGATGCTGCGCAGTCGGAATAGGCGCAGCGGCAGCAGCGGCGCCTCGGCCTTCGTCTCGATGATGAGGAACCCGGCGAGCAGGGCCACGGCGGCGGCGAGCAGGGCGACGATCTGGGGGGCTGCCCAGCCGGCCTGGGGCGCCTGGGAGATGGCGTGAACACCCGCCAGCATGGCGGCGGTGACCGTCACGGCTCCGGGGATGTCGTAGCGTCGCGGGCCGTTGCCGATGCGACTCCCGGGGGACACGGGCACCAGCTTCGGGGCCAGGGCGAGCACGACCGCGCCGACGGGGACGTTGAAGAAGAAGATGTACTGCCATCCGATATAGGTGGTGAGGACGCCGCCGGCCAGCAGGCCGACCGTCCCGCCCAGGGCGCCCACCCCGCCCCAGATGCCGAGGGCCTTGTTGCGCTCGGCTCCCTCGGAGAACATGTTCGTCACGATCGACAGGGCGGCCGGCGTCACGAGCGCCGCTCCCAGGCCCTGGACGCCTCGCATCACGATGAGGAAGGTGTCCGAGGCGGCTAGGCCGCAGCCGAGCGAGGCGGCAGTGAAGAGCGCCAGGCCGGCCATCAGGAGGCGGCGGCGGCCGAGCAGGTCAGCGGCGCGGCCGCCGAGGAGCAGGAAGCCGGCGAAGGTCAGCCCGTAGGCGGTCACCACCCATTGCAGGTCGGACTCCGGGAAGCGCAGCGCGCGGCCGATGGTCGGCAGGGCGGTATTGACGATCGTGAAGTCCACGATCGTGATGAAGTAGGTCGCGACCAACAGCGCGAACGCTTTCCAGGGTCGGCTGGCTGCCTGGGCAGGCCGGGTGCGCAGTGCGATGTTCATGGTTCCTCCTTCTCAACGTGCAACCGAAGGTAGCGCGTTTTCCGGAGAAGCGCAACCATCGGTTGCATGTTTACTGATCTGGCCGTAGTCAGGCAACCCGCAATCATTGGTTGCATGTCGTCGACATGAGGTGCTACCGTCGGTTGCGGATATGGGACACGCTCAGGCAAGGAGGTGAAACCCGGCGCCCACGGCTACATGCAGTTCGGGGACCAGGGCGGTCCCGTCGTCGTGGAGACGGTTGACCCGCCGGCCCGCTTCTCGTTCCGCTGGAACCATCCCCGCAGGGAGGAGCCGACAGCGGGCAACTCGCAGCTTGTCGAGTTCACCCTGACGCCCCAGGGGGAGGAGCGGACCCGCCTTCGGGTGACCGAGAGCGGCCACGAGCTGCGCGACTGGCCTGACGCGGAGAAGCAGCGGTACGCCGACGAGCACCAGGAAGGCTGGGGCGAGTTCCTGGACCGCCTCGCCGCGGTCCTCGCCAAGCGTCAGTCGGGAGAGCAGGATGGCAGAGCAAGCCGATGATGAGCTGTGGTCGGCCATCGCCGATCCGTCCCGTCGCCAGGTCCTTGACCTCCTGGTCAGCAACGGCGAGGTAACCGCCAGCTGGCTGGCCGGACGGGTGCCGATCTCCCGCCAGGCCGTCACCAAGCACCTGGCCGTGCTCGAACACGCCGGGCTGATCAGCCGGCGCAAGCAGGGCCGGGAAGTCCTGTGCTCGGTGCAGGCCGAGCGCCTTGACCAGGCCGCCCGGGCCATGACTAACGTTGTCGCCCAGTGGGACCGGCGCCTGGCCATGATCAAGCGGCTCGCCGAGGCCGCCCACGCCGAAAGCAAGAGGAAGAGGCAGAAAGAGGAGGCGTCATGACGAATGAAGAGGCCGCGCTGCCCGCGGTGACCGACCGCGCCGCTTTCGAGGCCCAGATCGCCGCGCTGCGGGTGCGGGAGAAGGCGCACACTCGGGAAGGCGACGCGATCGCCGCGGCCCGCCGGCGGCTGCCCATGGTCGAGGTAGACTCCAGCCTCGAGCTGATCGGGCCTCATCGGCCGGTCACGCTACTGGAGGCGTTCGAGGGGCGTCGGCAGCTCATCGCCTACTACATGATGTGGTGGCCCGGGCATCCCGCCGCCGACCAGTGCGAGGGGTGCACCTGGGTCAACACCCACCTCGCCGACCTGTCCTATCTGCTCTCCCGCGACATCACATATGCGGTGTTCATCCAGGGACGCAACGTCACCTACGGCACGGCCGACGCTCAGGTGTCATACGACGAGAGCGTCCGCTACCGCGACTTCATGGGCTGGGGCATGCCCTGGTACTCAGCGCAGCCTTCCCTCGATAAGCTCCTCACCGGCCGCCGGGCCGGCCTGTTCCACATCGTGTGCTACCTGCGGGACGGTGACCGGGTCTTCGAGACCTACTGGACGAATCGCCGAGGCGCGGAGGCCGCGGATTACAGCTACGGGCTGATGGACCTCACCGCGTACGGGCGCCAGGAGGCGTGGGAGGACTCACCTCCCGGCTGGCCGCAGCGGTGCTCCACGCGCACTGACGGCGGTGCGCCCGACTGGCCGCCAGTGTCAGCGTGGGGCGGACGTCCCATCGCCCAGTGGCCCCGCCTGGCGGCCGGCTGCTCCGACAACCTCACGGCTGCCCCCTGAATGCGAAGCGACGCTAGCAGCGAGGCGGCCGAGGAAGCCGTAGCCGAGGTCTTTGAGGGTCTTGTCGCCGGTTCCCGCCCACGGGCGTTCGTGATCCAGGAGGTGAGCCTCGAACTCCAGCAGGCCGATCGGGCGGTTATCGGCGGTGAGGGCGGTGACAGCCTGGTCGTGGAGCTGGTTGATTCGGCGAACATCGCGGCGTCGCTCGGGCCGCGCTTGCCGCAGTGCAGCCTGACATCCCCGCCCCGGACACCGGGGCCGTCATCGCCGACTGCGACGCAAAGCTCGCCCGCTACCAGGCCGCCCTCGACGCTGGGGCCGACCCGCAGGCCGTCGCCAGATGGACCCGCCAGGTCGAGGCCGACCGCGCCGCCGCTCTCGCTCGCGACGCCACCCAGGCCCGGCACCAGCCCGGCCGGCTCACCGCCGACAACATCCGCGCGCTCATCACCAGCCTCGGAGACCTGCGCGACGTCATCCGCGACGCCACCCCCGCCGAGAAGACAGCCATCTACGACCAGCTCGGGCTCAAGATCACCTTCCGGCCCGGACAAGCAAAAATCCGGGCCGAAGTGACCATCAGCCCGGAGAAATATGTAGAGCATGCAGAGCAATGTGGGGATACGGGTCGTGTCCGAGGGGGGACCGACCCCGTATCCCCACATTGCTCTATGTGCTACAGCGCCGAAGTCGATCTCCAGCAGACGGACGGGCCGTATGCGCTCTGACGTGCAGAAACGCGGCCTGCTGCCTAGGGCAGCTGCCGGTCCGGGAGTGATTCAGTGGCCAGAGCCAGGCTTGACGGCCAGCGGAACCGACTCCAACCCCCATGAAAACCGACTTGAACCCCCATGACGCAGTCATCACGCGCAGTGATCGATCACGTGGTCGTTGACCGGGCTAATGCGCGCCGAACGCCGACTCGGAGCGCCCGATGAACCAAGTCGGCCAAGCGGCTGGCTCGCGCAGATCATTCATTATCGTGCGTGTCGCTGGGGCCAGAATCAGCATGGTGATCCGTCAGGGTGACGGCTACCGGATGGGTCTTGGCCGACTGTCGGGGCGATCACGGGTAGGCCGGCTGTGGCCCAGGCGGTGAAACCTCCGTCAAGGTCGCTGGCGTGGTGGGTTTCCCCTCCCAGCGTGGAGAGATCCTCTTAGAGGGAGGTTCTCCGATGGGAGAGACACGCAGGAAGTTCGATAAGGACTTCCGGGAGGGCGCGGTGCGGCTTGTCCGCGAGACGGGCAAGCCGATCGCGCAGGTGGCCCGGGATCTGGGAATCAACGCGGGAACCCTGGGCAACTGGGTCGATGCTGACCGGCGCCGCCGGGAGGGCGGGGACGGGCAGCTGAGCGAGGGCGAGCGCGCGGAGCTGGCGCGGCTGCGCAAGGAGAACGCGGAGCTGCAGATGCGGTGTGATGTCCTCAAGCGCAGCGTGGCCCTCTGGGTTTCCGACGCGATGGGCAGCAGGTAGCCGTGGCCGCGTTCATCGCTTCCCAGAGGGAACAGCACGGCGTCCCGCAGGCGGTGTCCTGCCGGGCGCTGGGGGTGTCCCAGGCCTGGTTTTACAAGTGGGAGGGCGGGGAGCTGCCGCCGCGGGCCGCGCGGCGGCAGCGGCTCAAAGCCGAGGTCGCGCGGCTGTTCGCGGCGCGCGAGGGCAAGGACGGGGCGCCGCGGGTCACCGCCGCGCTGCGTGATGCGGGCTGGCGGGTGAGCGAGAACACCGTGGCGGGCCTGATGCGCGAGCAGGGCCTGGCCGCCCGCCCCGGCCGGAAGGGCCGCAAGCACACGACACGGCAGGGGAAAGGCCGGTGGCGGGCACCGGACCTGGTGAAGCGGGACTTCCCGGCCGCCGGGATCAACCGCAAATGGTATGGCGACGGCACCGAGATCCCCACCGGGGAAGGCAAGCTCTACCTCGATTCCGTCCTTGACATGGGCTCACGCCGGATCCTCGGGCACGCACTCGGCGAGCACCACGACGCGGACCTGGCGTACGGCGCGCTGGCGATGGCGGCCGCGGTCCGCGGCGGCAGGACGGCCGGGGTGATCTTCCACAGCGACCAGGGCAGCGAGTACACCGCGGCCCGGTACCGCAGCGCGTGCGGCCGGCTGGGCGTCCGCCAGTCGATGGGCCGGCCCGGCTCGGCGCTGGACAACGCGGTCATCGAGTCCTGGCACTCCACGCTGGAATGGGAGCTGCGGTCCCTGCGCAAGTTCGCGACCAGGGCCGAGGCGCGGGCCGCGATCGCCGCGTGGATCGAGGACTACAACCACGAGCGCAGGCACTCGGCGCTGGGAATGCGCAGCCCGGTGGATTACGAACGGTCCCTGGCGGGAAAGGACGCCGCGTGAGCGCGGCGGGCCCGCCGCGCGGGCCGGGAAAAGGAGGCGGCTGCGCCGCCGCTGGCCTTCTTGCGCCCGCTAAGGGTACGGGGCCGCCCCTCCGGCCTCAAGGGTGCTCCGCATCGCCCTGCGGGCGACGGCCCTTGCGGGCCGCCCTTGACCCCGGAGACCACTGCGGCCCCTGGGAGCAGGAAAAGCGGGCAGGCCACGAGCCTGCCCCGCCCGGGCACCGGCGCAAGAAGGCCAGCCATGCTAGCCATGATCACCACAACCGAAGTCTCCACGGTTTGAGGGGAATCCCGGTGGATCAGGCCGAGTTGCTGCAGGGTTGCTGCTGCCAGGCTGGATTGGTATCCCTGCTGGCAGATGAGGATGATGTGCAGGTCCCGGTGGGTGATGGCGGGGTGCCTCCACTCAGACGCGGGGTCGCAGCGCCACTCCAGGGCGTTGCGGGGCACCAGGACGGCGCCAGGGATCAGGCCGTCGCGCCGCTGGTCGTCGCCGCGGATATCCACCAGTAGGGCACCATTGGCCTGCGCGCACAGTGCCTCGGCCGGCGAGGGGCGGTGCGGCAGCATGGCCCTGGCCTGGGCGAGCAGCTCATCGACGGTTTTCGCAGTACCGCGTCTGGCCATGTCGGCCTCCAGATCGGGTGATGTCGTCCCCATGGCGGTCATTGGGTGCCTATCGGGTCGGCTGGACTCGCACCTCATCCACGTAGGGAGCGCTGATACCAGTGCCGGGCGGGCTACCCGGCAGATCCGGGCAGCCCGCCAACGTCGCGGCTCCAGCCTGGGCCTGTCCCGGGCGATCAGCTGGCCCCGCCTCGCAGGCCCGTTGCTGGTTCGGGGCTGGCGTTGGGCAGGCGGCTAGCTGAGTGCTGCTCGCGGCTGGATGCTGGGCCGGTCAGTCGGCTGCCCGTCTGTGACGTGCCGGCTATTGAGACCTCGGATGAGTCACTGTTAGTTGGGGACAGCCGCTCCGGTCAGCTGGCCGAGGAGGCGCTCGGCATCGGCCTGTTCCATCGGCGGGCCGACATTGGTGATGCCGTGAGCGGCGAACGCCCGGTCCAGCTCTTCTATGGTGGGGCCCTGGGTGGCGCCGGGAACGTCGGTGCCGGTGGCGGGGTGGCCGATCTCGCGCACCGCGGCCAGGAAGCTGTCGTCGGCATGGACGAGCAGGACCCGGGCCGGCCCGCCCAGCACCCGGAAGGTGTGGGGGACGCCGGCTGGGAACTGCACCCAGCTCCCGGGCCCGGCCTGCCACACGTCGTCGCCGCAACGGATTACCATGCGGCCGTCGAGGATGTAGAAGCTGTCGTCGAGGGCGGCGTGGACGTGCGCCGGCGGGGAGGCGCCCTCGGGCAGGACGGCCTGGGCCACCGTGACCGGCGCACCCGGCTCGGTCAGCACGTCAACCAGCACTCCCAGGAACAGCCACCGCCTCGCGCTCGGTGTCCCCGGCATGTCAGGCCTGCTCAGGGGTGGGGGCGGCGGGGCTGACGCCGAGCTCGGCGAGCACCTGCTCACGGGTCACCTCGTGGTCGTGCGACGCCTTGGCGTGCTCCCTCATGGCGGCCACCAGGTGGTCGAGCTGGTCATCGGTGGCGACCCGGACCTCCACCCCGCACGGGCAGCGGCCGACCCGGCCGCCCACGGTGTCGCCGGTGGGGATGAAGTCGATGGTCACGCACGGCTCATCGCCGGCCACCCAGGCGTCGTGGCCGGGGCCGACCAGGTGGGCGTCACCCGGCCCGAGCTCCAGCTCCCGGCCGTCGTCCATCACTACGTGGAACCAGCCGGAGACAACGTAGGAGCTGTGGGCAAGCTGGCAGCTGTCGGTGCCGACGAGCGGTTTCACGTCGGTTGACCACCGCCAGCCGGGCCGGAATTCGGCCCGGCCCACGGTGAAGCCGGTGAGATTGACCAGGCTGACCTCGCCATGCTCGAAGCTCCTCTTGTCGTCCGGGTTGGCTGTGTTCTTGGACTCCAGCATGAGTTCTCCCCTTTCTGATGTCCCGACCCGTCTCGGGACCGCTGGGACGAGGATGCGCCGCCCGGCGCGCCGGGCGCATCGGGGAGAACACGTAGCGCCGGACTGCGGCTACGTGGTGGGGAGGCGGGACGTGACGGCCAGTTCGGTGCGGGAGCGCGCGCCGGTCTTGCGCAGCAGGTTTTCGACGTGTTTTTCCACCGTCCTCGGCGACAGCCGGAGGGCGGCGGCGATTTCCTTGTTGGGCAGGCCGGCGATGACCAGCCGGAGCACGTCAGCCTCCCGGCCGGTCACCCCCTTGCCGGCCCACGGGTTGGGGGAGGCAGCGCTGAGCAGCGCTGTGCAGCGCCCGGCCAGCCGGGTGAGTCCCAGGCCGGTGAACCGGTCCCGCGCGGCGGTCAGCCAGACGGCCGGCTCCCCCCAGCCGTCGGCCAGGGCACAGGGAGCGGCGATGAAGCGGGCCAGGTCGGCCCAGGTCTCGGAGTTGGCGAACGCCGTGGCGAGCCCGGCGACGATGGCGTCGGCCCGGCCGGGGCGGCCCGCGCGGCCCTCGAGCACTGCCTGGGCGAAGGCGCTGAGGCCGCGGTTGAGAGGGAAGACCTCCACGCCCAGCCGACGGACCTCCTCAATGGTCGCCGCCGCCCGGCGGTCGCCCTGCGCGGCCTGGATCAAAGGCCACAGCGCCCGGATAGATATCGGCTCGGCGTTAGGGAGCCGGGACAGGGCGGCGGTGCCCTCGGCGAACGGGCCCAGCGCCGCGCCGGTGTCACCGGTCATGAACAGCGCCATGCCTACGCTGGCCCGGCAGAACCCCGGGAGCATCTGGTCGGCCGGATCAGCGGCCAGTGCCCGGGCTGCCAGCCGCTCGGTCGCCGTCACATCGGCCCGCATACTGGCGCTGCCGGCCATCATGGCCAGGGCCTTGGCCGTCACCTGATCGAGCCGCAGCCGGCCGGCGATGTCGAGCGCCGAGCCGGCGTGAGCGTCGCAGCGCTCCAGGTCCCACCGGCCGGTAAAACTGGCCGCCAGCTGCAGATCCAGCACCGCCACCGTGCTGAGCGCCCCCATCTGCTCACCGAGTCGGCGCGCCTTGAGCAGGCGGTCCACGTCGATCCGGTCGAACATGTCAACCGTGCCCAGCTCGTGCAGGGCTCGCAGCCGCCACACCGGCAGGCTGGCCTCCTCGGCGGTGGCCAGCGCCGCCCCGAAGGCCGCAGCGGCACCGGGCAGATCGTGCAGCCGCCGGCTCCGGCCGACAATCTCGAACGCGTGGCAGCGTACCTCCGGGTCCGCGCCGTACATGGCGAGGACCTGTTCCGCGGTTTGCCGCGCCCCTTCCAGGTCATCGCCAGCCAGGGCCACCTCCGCGGACAGCATGGCGGCCCGGGCGGAGAGCTTCGGGTCTGCCCCGCCGGCGGCCAGGCGGACGGCCACGTCGATGTGATGACGGGCCATCGGCCACCGCGACGCCGATACCGCCGCCTGCGCCAGGCGCAGGTAGGCCTCGATCCGGGTGTCCCTCATTGCCGGGTCGTCGCCCAGCCGCCCGATGAGCCGGGTGCCAGCAGCGGCCGTCTCATCGACCCGGCCGGCCAGGGCCAGCGCCTCGATCAGCATCAGCTCGGCCTCGGCCCGCTCCGGACTGCCCTCGAGCAGGTCAGCGGCCCGGCGCAGAGTGCCGGCGGCGGTCGCCAGCGCCCCGACCTCCAGCGAATAGCGACCGGAGTCCCGCAGCAGCCGACCCGCCCGGGCCCGGTCTCCCGCGCGGGCAGCCAGGTCGGCGGCCACGTCCCGCCACCCGCCCTCCAGGTCTGGATGGGCGGCGTCCACGGCCGTGAGCGCAGTCGCCGCCGCCTGGCGCAGCCGGGGCGGGAGCGTGGATATCAGCACCGCCTCCCGGGTGAGGGCGTGGCGGAACTGGAACCCCGCCCCGTCAGCGGTGACGAGAACCCGGTCCACCGCCCGGGCCAGGGCCTGGGATACCACCTCTGCCGGCTGCCCACTGGCCGCCGGCAGGATCTCCCAGTCGAACTGACGCCCCATCACCGCCGCCACCTCAAGGACGGCACGCTCGTGGTCGGGGAACTTAGCCAAGCGCCCACGCACCGTGTCGCTGATGGTCTCCGGGATGCCAGGCGAGGCCAGCAGTTCCTCCACGAAGAGGGGTACGCCCTCCGACACCCTCCTCACCCGGGAGTGCTCATCGGCGTCGCCGCCGGGCGAGCAAGCGGTGATCATCTCCGCCACCTCGCGATCGGACAGGCGGCCGAGCGGGAGGTGCACCATGCCCGCCCTTCCCCGCTGCCGCCGGGCCAGGTCCGATGCCAGGGACGGCGGCTCAGTGCGGAGCGAGACGGCGAACAGGACAGGCTGGCCGGAGGCGTTGTCGGCCAGGTACTCCACCAGGGACACCGTATCGGGGTCCGCCCAGTGCAGGTCCTCCATGGCGACCACCAGCCCACCCGGCCCCAGGCGGCGCAGGAGCCGCAGCACCGCCTCCCCCCTGACAGCCTGCGAGTCCACGCCGCGGCCCAGGCGAGCCGCCGGGTCGTCGGCCACTGCTCCCGGCAGCAGGGCGGTCAGGTGCGGCAGCCATGGCGCCAGCGACGGATCATCGGGCAGCGGACGTCTCCGCAACAGCTGCAGCAAGGCCTCAGTCACCGGCCGGTACGGAGCGCTAGCAGAGGCCGGGACAGCCCGGCCCATCACGACCAGCACCTGCCGGGCGGCAGCCAACCGCGCCAACTCCCGCATCAGGCGCGACTTGCCGATGCCAGCCTCACCCGTGATGACCGCACAGCCGCCCTGACCGGCGAGCGCTCCGGCAAGGGCCGACTCCAGCGCCTGGATCTCAGCCCGCCGCCCCACCAGGGCCGGGCACAGCACTTCCCCCACGGCTCCAGTTTGGCGCATCGGCGCTAGGGCAAGCCAGTGATCACGAGGCCGATGCGCGCTCGGGCCTCCGGCTGCCGTACATACCCGCTCCGACCTTCGACCGCGACCGCGCCCTGATCTGGACGGCCTTCCTCGTAATCGGCATTGAGCGGGCATCCGACCATAACGGCGGATCGGGCGCCCGTGATCTCGGGTGCGCCCGGTCCGCGGGCGGAGTGCTGGGATGATGATTGCTGTCGATGATCTTGCAGCGTGCCTGCGGGGTTGTCACGTCGTCTATCGCATTCCGGAGGTCGTGATGGCCATGTCCCGTACCCGCTACCGCTTGCTGACCCCGCCGGGCCTTCGGGTCAAGCAGCTTGTGCTGGGAATCGGCGCGGTGTACTTCACCTTCCTCGCGGTCACCAACGTCGTTAACTTCATCGTGTCCGTGGGCGGGTATCACTGGACGTTCCTTAACTCGGGCAATGTCAGCTACATCAGCTCGGTGACCAAGGTCTACGCGTGGCCAGCCTGGTTCGATAAGGCGGCGGTCCTGGCCGCCGCGCTGGCGGAGACCGCCGGGGCGGTGTTGTTCTGGAATGCGCTGCGCAAGTTTGGCGGCCGCGGCACGGGTGCTCGGGAGGCGTGGATCGCGCTCGGGTGGAGCATCGTGGTCTGGCTCGGCTTCATCGCTGGCACTGAGTTCTTCGTGGCCTACCAGGCTGAAGGTCCTTTCCGGGAACTTCTTGCCATCTCCTTGCTCATGGCCGTCGTCGTTGCGGTCGTTCCCGACGATGCCGGGCTGCAGACCCGCCCGCCCAAGGCCGAGGACGACCGGTGAGCCGCTGGGCGCCCAGCCACGCCCACAGCGCCTGTCTCCAGTCTTCTACTAAGCGGGTCGGCGCGAGCCAAGGAGGAGCGGTACCGATCACAGAAAGTCACGGTGTGCCGCATGACCGTGCCACCAAATCGCCGATTCGGCGCGTCGTCCGGGTCGGCTTAGCGGTGTGGCCGGCGGCACGCAGATCATTCTTTATGCCCGGCCGTGGGAGGCCTTCGGGGCGGGGGTAGGCCCGTGCGGTTCGGAACGCGGGGCCGGGAGTGTCACAGCTCCGGGTGGTGCCTTGTCTTGAGGGGTAGGCACCAGGCGGAAGGAAAGATCATGCGGGTCTTCGTCACGGGAGCGTCCGGGGCGCTGGGACGGCACCTCGTTCCCGCCCTGGTCGCGGCGGGTCATGAGGTCACCGCCACCACGAGGGCGCCCGGCAAGGCCGGGCGGTTGCGTGAGGTGGGGGCGGAGCCGGTGGTGGTGGACGGGCTGGATCGCGGGGCGGTGATCGCGGCGGTGCAGGCCGCGGCGCCGGAGGTGATCGTGCATGAGATGACCGCGCTGGCGGGTATGCGCAGCTTCCGCAATCCCGACAAGCTGTTCGCCGCCACGAACGAGCTCCGGACCCGGGGCACCGACAACCTGCTGGCCGCCGCCGTTGAGGCGGGGACGCGCCGGGTCATCGCGCAAAGCTACGCGGGCGCCGGGCCGGACAAACATCCCGGCCCGGTGAAGACCGAAGACGACTCGTCAGAGTGGCGGCCCATCCGGTCGGCTATGCGGGGGCCGGCGGCCATCGCGCATGTGGAGAAGGCGGTGCCGGTGCAGGCACCGGAGGGGCTCGTGCTGCGCTACGGCGGCTTCTACGGGCCGGGCACCGGGGACTTCCTGGTGGACGCGGTGCGGAAGCGGCAGGTGCCGGTGATCGGCGGCGGGACCGGGGTCTGGTCGTTCATCGAGATCACTGACGCCGCGGCCGCGACACTCGCCGCGGTCGGCCGCGGCGCGCCGGGCGTATACAACGTGGTGGACAGTGACCCGGCGCCGGTCGCCGAGTGGCTGCCCTACCTGGCGGAGATACTGGGCGCGAAGCCGCCGCGGCGGGTGCCCGCCTGGCTTGGGCGGCTGCTCGCCGGTGAGTTCGTCGTGACCCAGATGACCAGCTCGCGCGGGTACTCGAACGAGAGGGCAAAGAAGGAGCTCGGCTGGGAGCCGCGGTATGCGAGCTGGCGGGAGGGGTTCCGTGCCTGGGTCAGCGGATGAGGACGTCGCGGCGGAGTCGGAGTACCGGCCGCTGCTGTTCTCGATCGCCTACGGGATGACCGGATCGGTGGGTGACGCCGAGGACATCATGCAGGACGCGTTCCTGGGCCTGACCCGGGCGCGCCAGGCGGGGACCACGATCGCCGATCCGAAGGCGTACCTGGCGACGGCAGTGACCCGGCTGGGCATCAACTACCTGAGCTCGGCGCGGGTGCGGCGGGAGATGTACGTGGGCGACTGGCTGCCCGAGCCGGTCGTCGTGCCCGCGGGCGAGCCGGGGCCGGCCGAGCACGCCGAGCTGGCCGACTCGCTGTCCATGGCGTTCCTCGTGCTGCTGGAGGCGCTCTCGCCGGTGGAGCGGGCGGTGTTCATGCTGCGCGAGGTGTTCGGCTACGGCTACCCGGACGTGGCGAGGATCACCGGCAAGACCGAAGTGAACTGCCGGCAGATCTTCGCCCGCGCCAGGCAGCGCATCGCCGCCGGGGTGCCGGCGCCCGGCAGCGCGCCGTCCCCGGCGCGGCGGGCGGAAGGTGAGGAGTTCGCCCGCCGGTTCTTCGAGGCCGCCGCGGGCGGCGACATGGACGCGCTGCTCGGCATGCTCGCGCCCGACGTGACGGTCCACGGGGACGGCGGCGGCAAGGCGCAGGTGGCCAGGAAGCCACTGGCCGGGCGGCAGCAGGTGACGCGGCACCTCGTCGGCCTGTTCCGCCGGGGCCGGGTGCTCGGCGTCTCCCTCCGGCTGGCATGGGTCAACGGCCAGCCGGGCGCCGTCGCGCACGACGCCGAAGGGCGCGTGGTCAGCGTATTCGCACTCGACGTCGCCGACGGCATGGTCCAGGCAATCCGCGCTGTGGTCAATCCCGACAAGCTTGGTCACATCGGACCAGTGTCTGATCTGGCGCGACTACCGGAGAACGAAAGTTAGTGCAGGGAGGGAACTGATGACCGACTTTCAGGCCATCGCTGACCGCGTGGAGATCGAGGCGCTGCGCGGCGAGTTCACCGACGCGGCGATGATGCGCGACCGCGCCCGCCTCGCCTCATTGTTCACGCCGGACGGTATGCTGCGGATGCCCAACATCCCCGTCGAGCTGGCCGGCCGGGAGGAGATCCGCGCTGGGGGGGAGCGGCTGCAGGACCAGTGGGAGTTCTTCGTGCAGACCACGCACCCGGGCACGATCCAGCTGGACGGCCACATCGCGACCGGCCGTGCCTACATGCAGGAGCTCGCCCGCACCCGAGACGGCCGCCAGGGGCTGAACTACGCGATCTACCACGACCGCTACCAGCGCACCGGCGACGGCTGGAAGTTCACCGAGCGGGTCTACGAGGTCAGGTACCTCGACACCAGCCCGCTGGCGGGCTCGGCGCCCCGCCCTGCCGGGGCGCCCGCTGACCCGCCGGCCGGGAACATGCCTCCGGCGGAAGGACGACGGTGACCAGCTCACACCGTAACCGCCGCCCCAGACACCCGGATCGGTACGCCGCCCTGGATCCGGCGACATGGACCCGCGGCCATCCAGAACGGCGGTTATCTGAAGTCGTCTGTAGATAATGCCTGGTGGGCGGGCGTTTCTGCGGCGTAGACATGTCTTCGCCGCAGCCGTGGGGGTCGTGATCGGGTCATCGCGGCTCGGCTGAGGTGTGCTCGCCGTGCTGGGTCCGCTGGAGGCCGAGGTGGCGGGCGAGCTGGTCGCGGAGGGTGCGGTTCTCGGCTCGCAGGCGGGTGTTCTCAGCGCGGGCGGCATCGAGCCGCTGGCGGAGCGAGTCGGTGGTTGCGCGGTGCGCGGCAGCCCGGCGGGCGGCCGGTGGCTTGAGTGCCTGCTGGCGGTTGATGAGGTCGCGGATCTGGTCTTGGCGGTAGAGCCATCCCCGGGAGACGCGGGCTGATTGCGCGACCGTGCTGAAGTTCACTGCCTGGCCCTGGCGTTGCAGTTCCTGGATGGCGTGGCGTGCGGCCAGCAGTGCCGTCTGGTGGCGCCGGTCGTTGGCCTGGGCGAGGAAGGAGGAGTTGTCAGCGCGGGTCATCGCCGGGGCCGTCATTCTTAAGCGCTTCCAGGGCGGGAATGATCTGGTCCAGGCTGGCCTGGACGCGGCGCAGGTTCTCGGCCAGGCGCTGCTGGCCGTTGGCGTCGGCCTGGGCGATGAGGCGGCTGTTGGTGGCGGCCTGCCGCCGGTGGATCTGCAGGAACACGGGTGTGGTCTGGAAGTCCGGGCAGGTCAGGCAGGCGTTGGGGTGCGGGCAGTCCTGCTGGGCCGGGCGGGCGCAGTAGCCGTTGGGCAGGCTGTCGCGGACCCGGTTGAGGTTGTGCTTGACCCACTCGGCCGACGCGGTCGGGGCGTCGGGGTCGTAGCCGATCCGCTGCCCGGTGATGTTGATCCGCTGGGCCTGGTAACGGTCGAACGCCTCCCGGATGGTGGTGTCGTGGACCTTGGCGTAGTGGCTGGTCATGTGGGGGCTGGCATGGCCGAGGAGCTTTTGCACGACGTGCTGCGGGACACCTGAGTTGATCAGGCGTGTCCCGAGAGTGTGACGGAACTGGTGACCGGTCACCGTGACCGGCTGCCCGGCCTCGTCGCGCAGGCCGATGACGCGCTGCCAGCGCCGGAGTTGCTGGCTGAAGGCGCTGTGCGAGTACGGCTTGGAGCCGTCCTGGTTGCCGGCGGTCCCGGGGAACAGCCACGGGCTGCCCGCCGGCCAGCGCTCGCGCACGTGGTCCTGCTGCGCGGCGATGGCCGCCGCGGCCTTGGCGCTGAGCGGGATCAGCTGCTCGGCCCGGACCTTGACGGCCTCGAAGCGCAGGCACGGCCAGCCGCTGCTGTCGGTGAGCACCGGGTTGAACGGGAGGGTGCACGCATCCCCGCCGCGCAGCCCGGTCTCGATCATGACGACGATGAGGTGGCGTGTCGTCAGGTGCGGGATCTTCGCGATGGCCTCATCGGATTCCAGCTGGGCCATCACGTACTCGGGGATGAACCGGGCGATCTCGTCGTGGTGGAAGGGGAGTTCCTCGACGTAGATGGTCGCGCTGGCAGCAAGGCCCGGGAGCCAGCCATGGCGGTGGCAGGCCTCGAAGAACACGCGGATCATCGACAGCGACAGCGCCCGGGTGGCGGCTGAGTATCCCTGGGTGACCAGCCAGGACAGGTAGTCCTCCAGGACTGGCCGGGTGATCGCGCCCGGACGGTCCGCCTCCGGGTGACAGGCGGCGAGGAACCCGGAGAACCGGGTGAGCGCCAGTGCCCCCGAGCCGATGGTGGTGAATGCGCATCCGGTGGCCAGGCGGAGCCGGGACCAGCGCTTGACCGGGTCGCGCAGCCACGGCTGGCTGATCCCGTCGAAGCGCGCCGTGGCGCGCCCGCGCCGGGCGGGGATGCCCAGGCACCTGGCCTCCCAGTGGTCCGAGGCCCATTCGCCGTCGAGGGCCGCCGCCTCCCCGGCGACGACTTCGAGCCGTGGCCTGCCCGCGCGGGCTGCCGCCGGGTTGTTCACCGGGCCTCCTCCTCGTGCCACACTCCTGCCCTGGTCAGCGCCTCGCGGATGTCGGCTGCGCCGAGATGGACATAGACCTGGCTCGTCGTCGTCGGCGAGCGGTGGGTGAGCAGCCGGGCGACCACCTCGATCGGCACGCCCCGGCGGACCATGTCGGTGGCGTGGCTGTGGCGGAGCATATGGGCGGTGAAGCTGATCCCGGTGCGGGCGGCGATCCGGCCGATCAGCTGGTGCACCGCCGGGTAGGTCATCGCCGCGCCGACCCGGCCGCCGAACAGGTTCACGAACACGTAGTCCGAATCGATGCCGCCGTACTCGACGTGCATGTACTCCGAATACAAGCGCACCAGCGGCACCGAGACCGGCACCACCGCGGCCGAGCGCAGCTTGGCCCGTGCCCCGTTCGCGTTGCCGGCCCGGGGGACGATGTGCACCTCGCGCTTGCGCGAGACGAAGCCGGCATGCCGCAGCCCGAGCGCCTGCCCGGCCCGCATCCCTTCTCCATGGGTTCTAACCCTGTCGCATGACGTTGCGTGAACTAGTCATGTGGCGGGGGTCTGCGGCGCGTCTCCTCGGGTGTGGTGCTCGTGGCTGGTAGTCGTTTATCCAGCTCAGCACGTGATCGGGGGGATCGGGGATGCGGGCGTTCGTGGTGAGGCTGCCGTCCGGCGCGAGGTACTGGACGGTGCTCGATGGGGACCTGGCCGTCGTGCCGGTGGCGGACGGCTTTCTGCGGCAGGTGCGGTTCGGGAGGGACGGGGCGGAGTCGACGACGAAGGCGTACGCGTGCGCGATCGCGTTGTTCCTGCGGTGGTGTGCCCAGTCAGGCCGGGCGTGGCCGGCGGGGGCGGAACAGCTGGGGTCGTTCATGACCTGGCTGCGGCATGCCGGCCCGCAGGTGCCCGGGGCGGGCGGAGCGGCGGGCGTGGTGCTGGCCGGACCCGGGGCCTGGCCAGCACGCTCGGCCCGGCGGGTCAACGCGGTGCTCACGGCAGTGCGCCAGATGGTGGTGCACGCGGTCGCCGCGGGCGAGGCGCCCGGGCATCTGGTGGCGCTGCTGTATGAGGTCGCCGGTGTCCGGGATCTTCCCGGCGAGGCACGGGACGCCGAGGGGCGGATGGGCTGGCGGATGCGGGCCCGGCACCGGCTGCATGAACCGGAGACGCCGGTGGACCGGGCCTCCGATGAGGAGATCGTCGCGTTGCTGGCGGCGTGCCGGTCGGGCCGGGACCGGCTGATCGTGTTGCTGATGGCGCGGGCCGGGCTGCGCCGCGGGGAGGCGTGCGGGCTGCGCCGCAGCGATGTGCACCTGCTCGCCGATTCGCGGCCGCTGGGATGCGAGGTCGCCCGCGCGCACCTGCATGTGGTCCGCCGGGAGGACAACCCGAACGGGGCATGGGCCAAGTCACGCCGGCAGCGCGCGGTGCCGCTGGACTTCCTCACGGTTCAGGCATTCGACACCTATGAGTTCGAGCGGATGCGCGTCCGCCGCGCTGCTGGCAGTGATTTCGTGCTGGTCAACTTGTTCCGTGAGCCAGCCGGCGCGCCGATGCGCCCGGATGCGATCGGCGCGCTGATCACCGCTGCGGGCAGGCGGGCGAGCCTGGACAGGGCCATCACCCCGCATCAGCTCCGGCATGCCTGCGGGTCGAATCTGCTGGATGCGGGCGGGGCGCTGGATGAGGCCCAGGACATTCTCGGCCACGCCTGCGCGAGCTCGACGCAGGTGTATCTGCATCCGGATCCCGGCCGGCTGCGGGCTGCTGTCGATGCCGTGCCCAGCCCGCGCGAGCAGGCGGGTGTCAGGTCATGACCGCCGCGGCCACCGTGCGAGCGCGGCCGGTCATCGCCCGCGCGGGCCGTGAGTTCGGCCATGTGCTGGCCGGTGTGGAGCTGAATGGCCCGGCGGAGCGCTTGGCCGCCCTGCTGGATCCGGCGTTCCTGCCCGAGGCCGGATGGGACCCGGCGGGCCGGGTGCTGTCCCTTCCCGCCGGGCATCACCTGCTGGGCCGGGCAGTGTGCCGTGTCGGCGAGTGCACCACGAACGTCCATGCAGGGCTCGGTGGCGTGTGTCACCGTTGCTTCACCCGGCTGACCGGGCAAGGACTGACCGCGGACCAGATCGCTGGGTCGCCGCAGTTGCCGCCGCTGCCAGGCCGGATCACCGGGTGCGCGGTGCCCGGGTGCCAGCGCGAGCCCACCGTGACACAGGCGGTCTTGTGTGAATCGCATGCCCGGCAGTACCGCTCCTGGGTGCGGAAGCCGCCGCTCGAGGCGTTCCTTGCCGATCCCCGGGTCCGGCCGCTCTCCCCGTTCAGGTCCTGCGCGGTCCTGGCGTGCACCCGCGCCGCCGACGGTGCCCGCGGCTATTGCAACACCCACTATCAGCGGTGGTGGACCGCCACCAGGGCCGATCCGGATCTGGACGAAGGTTACTGGCAGCTGGGTGAACCCGCGGTCGCTGAAGGCGGGCAGGTCAGCCTGTGCGGGCTGCCGCCGCTGGTGGTCGTGCAGGTGCTGTTCGGGATCTGGCAGCGCACCCGCGGCGGGGCGAAGACTACCGGCACCGACCTGCGGGCGGCATGCCGCGCGCTTCGCTGCCAGCAGGTCTCTTCGATCGAGCAGTGCGCTGCCGGTGAGGTCCGGGCAAGCCGGCCCGGTCGCTGCTGAATGCACTGGTGCGTCATGTCCGCCGGGCCCTGGCCGATCCCGCCAGTGAACAGGTCAAAGACGTGTGGGACCTGGCGGTCTTCGGGCATCCCGGCCGGCTGTCATTCACCGGTATCGCTCAGGAGTGGCTGCGTCAGGCCGCCAAGCGGTGGGCGGCCGAGGAGTTGCCCCGCCACCGCGGTAAAGGCGCCACCAACGTCCGCGCGAAGATCAACGCGCTGGCGCGGCTGTCGGAAAGCCTGCGGGCGCGGCCCGACCGCGGAGACCTCCCAGCCGCTTTGGGCCGGGCCGACATCGAGAACTTCCTCAACCGGCTCGGCTACCTCGAATCGGCAGGGACAATCAGCCGCTACCACCGCAACGTCATCTGCCGGGGTGTCCGCACCATCCTGACCGGGATCCGTGCACTCGGCCTGACCCGCCCCGGGCAAGCCGCCGCCGGGCTGCACGGCGACGTCGCCGTGGGAATCGGCGACATCCCCGCCGAACCGGTGCGCGGCGAACCCGGACGCGACCTGCCACCAGAGATCATGACGGTGCTGTGCGCCAGCCTGGACACCCTGCAGCCACCCGAGGTCCAGGTCGCCACCCAGATCGCTATCGACACCGGACGGCGGCCCGAAGACATCCTCGGCCTGCCGCTGGACTGCCTGGCCCACGACAAAGACGGCAGCGCCGTGCTGGTCTACGACAACGCCAAAGCCGGCCGGATGGGCCGCCGGCTGCCGATCAGCCAGGCCACCATGACCGTGATCACCGGTCAGCAAGACCGTATCCGTGCCCGGTTCCCCGGTACTGCGCCTGCCGGGCTGAAGCTGCTGCCCGCCGCGCGATGCAATCCAGAGGGCCGCAAACCCATGACCATCGACATGTTCGAGGGGCGGCACCGCGAATGGGCCGATGCCCTCGGGCCGCTGCAGACCCGTGACGGCGCCATCGTCAACCCTGCCAAGGTCACACCGTATGCCTACCGGCACACCTACGCTCAAAGGCATGCCGACGCCGGCGTCCCCATCGACGTGCTCGCCGAACTCCTTGATCACCGGAATCTGAACGTCACCCGCGGCTACTACCGGGTCGGCGAAGACCGCCGCCGTGACGCGGTCGACAAGGTCACCGCGATGAGCTTCGACCGGCACGGCAACCGGATCTGGCGTGACGCCCGTGCGCTACTGGAATCTGAGCACGCCCGCTACGCGGTCGGCGACGTCGCCGTGCCCTACGGGCGCTGCACCGAACCGGCCAACGTTCAAGCCGGCGGGGACGCCTGCCCAGTCCGGTTCCGCTGCGCCGGCTGCGACCACTTCCGCACCGACGTTTCCTACCTCCCGGACCTGACCGCCTACCTCGATGACCTGCTGCGCACCCGCGAACGCCTCGCCGCCATCGGCGGCGTCGATGAATGGGCACGCGCCTGCGCCACCCCCGCACAAGAAGAAATCACCCGCATCCGCAGGCTCATCACCCGCATCAAAGGCGACATCACCCAGCTCACCGACACCGAGCACGACCAGATCGACGAGGCGGTCACCGTCATCCGCAAGCACCGCGCGGTGTCCCTCGGCATGCCCGCCGTCCGCGCCAGCACACCCGCACGCCAGGCCATCGCATGACCGGCTCCGCACACGTCATGCCCGCCGGGCCGGAAACGGCGAGCCTACGGACCGCGGCGATGGCGAAAGGCCGTCAGGCCGATTCCGCCCGCCGCCGCCAGCGTGTCATCGCCGTCCTCAGCCGCGCCAGCAGCGACGGCACCGAGATCACCGTGTCCGGTATCGCCCGCGCTGCCGCCGTGGACCGCACCTTCCTCTACCGCCACCGCGATCTGCTCGAGAAGATCCACGCACTCGAGGGCACCCCACCCGGCAACGGTGAGGGAACCGGCCCGGCCGTCACCCGGGTGTCATTGCAGGCCGACCTGCTCGCGGCACACGAACGCGCCATCCGGCTGAACGCCCGCGTCTGCCAGCTCGAGAAACGCCTGTCCGAAGCGCTCGGCGAACAGGCATGGCGCGAGTCCGGGCTCGGCACGCCCGCCGACATCGACGCCCTCAGCCAGAAGATCACTCACCTGGAGCAGCAAGCCATCGACCTGCGTCTCCAGCTCGAAGAACGCGACCGGGACCTCACCGCTGCGCGAGCTGCCAACCGCGAGCTCATGGCCCAGCTCAACGCAGCGGCACGACCCCGATGACACGCCGCGCGGCATCCTTGCACCACACCTGCCGTGATCGCTAAAATTCTTGAATCAGCCTCTGAGCTGCGCAAACACGAGGATCAAACCTCCGCCGCACGGGATGACCCCCAGAGAACAGGCCGGTCTCGGCCAGCAGCGACAGCAGGAAACGGTCCCGCAGGTGCTCACACGCCGCCAGGATCGCCACGATCTGCTCAGCCTCCAAGGTGCGCGGGGCACGCGGCGGAACGTGCAGCTTCACCGGCCGCACCAGGATCGGCCGGCCCTTGGTCACGTGATGCAGGAACGGCTTATACGAGCCGCGGCTGATCCGCCGCCACGAGACCAGCTCGGCAGCAACCTGCAGGCCGGTGCGTGCATGGTGGTCATAGAAGCCGAACACCCCGGCCAGATACCTGTTCACCGTCGCCGGTTCCCGCGCCCCGGTCCCGTCCGCCAGCACGATCACGTTGCCCGCCGGGGCGCGCAGCCAGGCCACAAACCGGGCCACGTCCTCCACGCCCGCCTCGTCCCAGCCCACCGAGGCGTGGCCGAGGAACTCGAACCACAGCTTCAAGCTGACCGCGTAAGCCCGCACCGTGTGAGGAGAGCGCTCGATCGCCGCCAGATAGGCCAGGTACCGCTCGGCAGGCTCCACCACCTCGCCGTCATCCCCGGGCAGCGTCCAGGACTCCCGGCCGCTGACCGGCATCACCACCCGCTGGACGAGCACGGCCCCCTCCTCCCATCCGGCCAGCCTGGCCGGGCCCTGCAGCCTTGAAGGTAAAGCTTTCAAGGCTGCAGGCGGCGGAGCCTCGCCGATGAGCGAGCAAAGATGCGATACCAACAACTCATGCCCTCAACGCCAGCCAGCACCGAACTCCGCCAGCGCCAGATCGCCGACGAGATCGCCGGACTCGGCCTGTGCCTGCCCGGCAGCCTGGTCGAGCGCACCACCCGCTGCGGCTCTCCCCGGTGCCGGTGCCACACCGACCCCAGCTACCTGCACGGCCCCTACCCATCATGGATCCGCAAGGCCGGAACCAGGACCATCACCCACACGCTCAGCCCCGCCCAGCTCGAGCGGTACCGTCCCCTGTTCGACAACACCAAGCGCCTGCGCGAGCTGATCGGCGAACTCGAGACGCTCTCAGCCGAAGCCGTCGAGCACGCCGAAGGATGGGCAGCACCCTGAGACAACCGCGGCCCTCACAGCAGCTACAGCAACGACACCCCTATAGATAACGTGTCCTCGCCGAAGCCCCGGACCCGCCGCGGTTACAGCGAAGACACCCCGATTCGGGCTTGAGATAACGGCGGCTCGGCGCGCGTTCTTCCTGACCTTCGCTTTCACTCAGCGTTATGCTCCCGATCGATGTTGCCCGACGCCCAACCTCGGACCATTCCGGGGGAGTGGTCTGCGTGGGTCCCGACTTGGGGGGACTGTAATCTCAACGGTGTAACTCCTGGAACTGAGGAGACACCAGTGACTGATGTGATCGACGGCCAGAGCCCTGAACCGGCGGAGCTGTCAGCGGCTGATGAGCAGCTGCTGCGGGAGCTTACCGAGCGGGCCCGCACCGGCGGGCTGAAGCTGAGCGGCGAGGGCGGGCTGCTGGGCAAGCTGACCAAGATGGTGGTCGAGGGTGCCCTGGAAGGCGAGATGGATGACCATCTCGGCTACGGCAAGCACGACCCGGCGGGCCGTAATGGCAGCAATTCCCGCAACGGGCACCGGGCCAAGACAGTGCTCACTGATACCGGGCCGGTGGAAATCACCGTGCCGCGGGATCGCGATGCCAGCTTCGAGCCAAAGATTGTCGCCAAGAGGCAGCGGCGGCTGACCGGGGTCAACGAGATCGTGATTTCCCTGTCCGCGAAAGGACTGACGCATGGGGAGATCGCCGCGCACCTGGCCGAGGTCTACGGCGCCGAGGTCTCCAAACAGACGATCACCACAATCACCGACCGCGTCATGGACGGCATGGCCGGATGGCAGAGCCGGCCACTCGACCCGGTATACGCCGTCGTGTTCATCGATGCCATTAACGTCAAGATCCGGGAGGGCCAGGTCGCCAACCGCCCCATCTACCTCGCCCTCGGCGTCACCGTCGATGGCGAACGGGATGTCCTGGGGCTATGGGCTGGCGAGCACGGCGACGGCGAGGGCGCCAAGTTCTGGCTGCGGGTCCTCTCGGAGATCAAGAACCGCGGCACGCGGGATGTGTGCATGCTCGTCTGCGACGGCCTCAAGGGCCTGCCCGATGCTGTAAACGCCGTCTGGGAGAAGACGATCGTGCAAACCTGCATCGTGCATCTCCTGCGTAATTCATTCAAGTACGCATCGAAAAGGGACTGGGCGCAAATCGCAAAAGACCTCAAGCCTGTTTACACCGCGGCGTCCGAGGCGGAGGCACTGGACCGGTTCGCAGAGTTCTCCGGTAAATGGGAGAAACGCTACCCCGCTATCATACGGCTGTGGGAGAACGCGTGGGCGGAATTCGTGCCGTTCCTGCAGTTTGACCGGGAAATAAGGACGGTGATCTGCACGACGAATGCGATCGAGTCGATCAACGCCCGGCTGCGGCGGGCGGTGAACGCCCGCGGCCACTTCCCCACGGAGCAGGCCGCGATGAAGTGCCTCTACCTCGCGATCATGAGCCTCGACCCGACCGGGAAGGGCCGCAAACGGTGGACCAACCGGTGGAAAGCCGCCTTGAACGCGTTCGACATCACCTTCGATGGCCGCCTCAGCGCGGGCAGGAACTAACAACCAAGATCAGTTACACCGTCTAGTTGACAGACCCGACTTGGGCCAAGATCGGCCTGTGATCGGTGCTGCGAGTCCCTGACCTGCCGATTTTCCGTTCGCGGGAGCTGGATTTGCGCACTAACGACGGCCGTGGAGTGTGCTGGTGCCGTATGTCTGGAGGGTGCAGACCAAGCCAGGCGTGACCGCGGTACAGGGTGTGGACTCGTCGGGGCGGGGCGCGGACGCCGGGTACATCGCGTTCCCGTGGTGCGGCGGTTCGGTGAGAATAGCCGGATGGCATTTGAGCTGCCTGTGGTCGATGCGGCGAGCCTGGCCACGTGGTGCGAGGTGCATCTGGGCAGTCCGGCGGAAAGCGAGCTGTTCCGGACGGGGCACCTTACCTGCGTGATCGGGACACGGCTGGCCGACGGGCGTGAGGTCGTGGTGCGGGTCCGCCCCGCTGCGCCGCGGCTCACTGCGTGCACCGGGGTGCAGCGCCGCCTGTTCGATTCCGGGTATCCCTGCCCGCAGCCGCTGGCTGGCCCGGCACTGCTCGGTGAGCATGAGGCCAGCGCCGAGAGCTACATCCCGGGCGGGGCCGCACTGCCCGGCTCCGGCCGCACCGCCCAGCCCTTTGCCGCAGCGCTCGCGCACCTGGTGCACCTGGCTCCCCGGCCTGAACAGATGCCCTCGCTCGCGCCCGCGCCGCCGTGGGCAGCATGGAACCACAGCCAGGGCGGGCTGTGGCCCTGGCCTGAGGACCTGGACGTGGACCTGAACCAGGTGGACGGGCCGGGCTGGATCGATGCGGCGGGCCAGGCCGCCCGGCAGAAGCTGCGGGAAGACCAGGACCAGGCCGTGATCGGGCACGGCGACTGGATAACGGACAACCTGCGGTGGGACGGCGGCCGGCTGCTGGTGGCCTACGACTGGGACAGCCTGATCGCCGGCAGCGAAGCGGTCATCGCCGGACTGGCTGCGGCCATCTACCTCTACCCGGCGCTGCCCACCGTGACCGAGACCCGCGAGTTCCTCGACGCCTACGCCACCGCCCGCGGACGGCCCTTCAGTCCCGGCGAATCGCAGCGCTGCTGGGCCGCAGGCGTCTGGACGAGGGCCTTCGACGCCAAGCAGGAGCACGCCGCCGGACAGCCAGTTACCTGCCTGACCCAAGACGAAGCCCATGAACGCCTCCGCCGGGCTGGAATGCGCTGAGCCGCCGGTGCCGCACGGCAGGCGCAGGTTGCAGTTCCGTGCCGTACGGCGCGCCATCCACGGCGGATCCATTCACCGCGACAACCCGTACTTGATGGACAACCGCTTTGTCACCAGGCAGCGCTCAACACCGATGGAGGCTCCACCGCGACCGGAGACCAGCCACCCGCACTCGACCGGCCCCACCAGGTGCTTGAGTACGCACTAATCTGGCCCAACTCAGGTGGGATGCAGACCGACGCGCTCGTCGAACTTGCGCCCCGGCGGCCAGGCGCCACATCATGCCTGACCTAACGCGCCATATGCGGCTATGAGCGTGCACGTGTCGTGGGATGCATCAGCGATCTCGGCGCAATGCACGGAGGACATCGAGGGCACGCTCAGCCTGTGGACGCTTATCTCGGGCCGAGATGGCGATCACGCCAGCGATGAACCGTAGTACGGCATCGAGACCGTAGCGGAGGAGGACAGCGACGCCCGCGAGTGAACCTGTCACTGTGAGCGCGGGGAGTGCCAGTTCTGACGGGGCCATAGCGCGTGGTCTCCATGCATGCGTGCGCTGGAAACCAGCGTCTGGCCCTCGTGCAGACGTTGGAACAGGAACACCGCAAGTATGCCACGGCTTACCCGGCATGACCAGTGGCATGACTGTGTAGTCAGGGAATGAGGCTGTAGGACCCGTCGGGATTCTGCAGGAGATACTCGGTGTAGCTTCCGGGATTTCCGCGGCGATGCTTCAGCAAGAAAACGCCGTACGTATGGTCCGCCCAACCGGGACAAGCCTGCCGGACGTCATGGGAGTGAAAGCGAGGAGGAAGGTCTCCGCGGGTAACTGCACGGCAAACGTCTTCAACGAGGCTGCTCATAGCGTGAAGTGTGGAATCTAGGCGCCAATTGCCCGACCTCACGCGCGTGACCGATCGGTCGGCGGTATGTGCGGACGTGTTGGCACTGGCCATTGGTCTACAGTTTGGCCGACAGTCGGATTATCCAGACGCATTCCCGCATCCGCGGAAGATCGATGCGGTGTTGCTGGTTCGGCGGTATAAGTCTCCCTTTTTGTTTGCTGCCCGGGACTATGGCCGCCGGGGTACCGCAGCCTTCGGAGCTGCGCGATGGCGGTCATAGCGTGTTGAAAGCCTGACGTATAACCGCGGCCATAAGGGAGCGGCGCTTGGTGAGGAAGGCCTCGTAGTCGAGCATCCACCAGTTTTCTGGCAGGGCATGGGTGGCGTATTGTGCGGCGAGGGCTTCGGCGCCGTGCACTCGGGTGAACTTATGCTCACACTCAGGGACGTAGGCGGAAGGTGGGTCATCGGAGATATCGATGTTGTCTTCCCATTCCACGAGGGTGAAGTTGGCGATCTGGTTGATGGAGCGCAGTTCGTCGTTGCCAGTCTTCTTGAGGTAGCCGCGGGGGAAGAGGTGGTGCCGGTCGACCGCTGACTTCTTTCCCTTGATTGCTGGGTCGAGCAACTCGGAAACGGTCAGGTTGGAGAACAGGACCTGGGCCCGCAGGAGCCGCATGGCAGCGTAGTAGGCGAACAGAGTCGGGCTTCTGGCTGCGGAGGTGGCCAGGTCGTTGGGCAGGGTGATCGCCCAGTAGTCGGCTGTCAGTGCGGCGGCGATCTCCTGGTCGAGGACAGCCAGGAACTCGGCAGCGGTGGTCTTGTTGCGGAGCTTGGCCAGGTCTTCCTCGATCGCTGACTCAGGCGAGTTGGTGTAGCGGCCCGTCAATGAGGACATGAAGAACCAGCGTGCGATCGCTCTGCGTAGCGTGGAATGGTCAACGCCGAAGCGGTTCTTGCCAAGAATGAACAGCGTGTAGGCGTAGAGGATTGCGTTCTCGGAGGAGATCAGATCACCCGAGGCGTACCCAGCGGACATGAGTGCCTTGTGAAAGCTGAGCCAAGTGGTGAGGTCGAGTACCTGCTCCTGAGCATCAGCCAGTTCCTTGAACTGCCTGTCCCGGATCTCCGGCGAGGTCTCGCCGGTCTCCATATCCTTGCCGCGCAACATGGTGTATACGTGCTTGAGCCGACCGCGGAAGAACGCCACACCGACGCTGACCCGCAGCAACTGATCGGGCGACGGTTGGATGAAGTAGTTGAACGGTGAGGGGCCTGAGGCGCTCGGCTGCCGGGCTTCCCTGCTGAACTCTTCCAGTTGGACGCGGAGTTTCTCCTGGAAGACAGACATCAGCGTCAGGATGAAGTCTGCTTGCTTCAACGTCACGCCTTCGGAGTTGATCCGCACGAAGACTTCGGCGGCCCGCTCCTCCTCCAGCGTCCCGGCGAGCTCCAGGCCGATGAACGGGTACTTCTCCAGCGCCTCTAGCCGGGAAATATTATCCGCGATCGTTTTCCGTTCCTGAGTACTCAGCTCGCGGCTGCTCTGCAACGATTCCAGGAACCGGGTTGTAAACGCGAAGCCTCCCTCGCCGCTGTTCCAGAGCTCGGTGATATCGGCGATGTATTCAGGATCGCGCGTGATAGCGGCATCCGGGACGGCAAAGGTGCCCGACAGTGGATTGAACGCGATCTGGATCCTGTAGGTCCGGTGATCCTTGTCGCGGACTTCTTTGTCACACATCACCGAGTACAGCGAGGTCAGCCGCTGCTGTCCGTCCAGGATCAGGACGTCAGGCGACTTGGGCTTGCCCTCAACACCGACATCTTTTGCGCCCTCATCGCCGGGATGAGCCCATAGCAGTAGATGACCAACTGGATAGCCCTGGTACATCGAGTCAAATAGATCTCGGACCCGGACAGCCTTCCAGATGAAAGGACGTTGGATGTCAGGCAACCCGATCGTGCCCAGCGAGATGCCTGCAAGAAGCTGATCCAGCGTATAGTCCACCCGCTTGAACACCGATGTCGTCACGATCGTCCCAACTCCCGGGAATTAAGGCACGGCCAGCATTGTGCCAGGCCACGACCCGGCAGGGGACCTCAACGCAGCAACAGATTGGGCACGCCTGCCGCCTGGTAGTTAGAGGCAGCCAGCCCACGTCTGCCGGCCGACCATGCCCACCGCGGGGACCAACCTTGGCGGGAGATCCGTACCACCCGACGTCCCCGGCAAGAGAACTCGGTCAAGTGGAGGAGCGACGCCCAGCTAGCCCACGTCGGCCCGGTCTCGTCGCACGAACGGCCGCACCAGGTGCGGCACCCATGAGGGCCGCCACCGTCAAGAGGACATGGGTTTTTAGCCCGGTGGTTCGCGTGGTGCCGCCGGGCTGGGCCTGACTGTTATCCGGGATCTTCCTCGTAGCTGCCGGGGTTACGCCGCCGTGCGGGAGGGGTCAAGCTGGAGCGCCCGCAGCGTAGCGGAGGACGAACGAGCTGGACGCCGACGAGCGGCGGCGGATTATCGGAAGCGAGGAAGAGTCCTTTCCGGGTCTGGCTCTTTATGAAGGGTCGTGTGCTATCCCCGGCGTGTGGCTGGCGGAGTGGTCTCACAAGCACCCATCCGGCGCCGCGCCAGTAAGCAGGCGGGGCGCCATGACCATGTGTCCGGGGACCGGGCTGCTCAGTCAGATGATCGAGCCCGGCCGGTGGCCGGCTCATGCCGCTGGAGCGAGCTCGCCCGGGGCTCACTGACCCTCCCGGCTTGCGGGGGTGTGGTGGTGGTGCCCGCCGCGCCTGATGCCGGGAGGGCCTCGGCGGCGAGCAGGTGGTAGGCGCGGGTCAGCAGCTTGCGGGAGATCGCGATGGTGGCGATCTTCTTCCCGCGGCGCTTGGAGATCGCGGCGTAGGTCGCGGAGAACTCCGGGGACCGTTTCGCGGTCTGCGCGGCCTGGTTGAGAACCCACCGCAGCCAGGCCGAGCCTTGCTTGGAGATGTGCCCGTGCCGGACGGTCAGGTCCGATCCGCGGACCGTCGGGGTCAGCCCCGCCCAGGACGCCAGCTTGCGGGCATTTGCGAACCGGGTGATGTCACCGATCTCCGCGAGCATCACCAGCGCGGTGAACTGCCCGACACCGGGCAGCGTAGTCAGGACCTTGACCCGCGGATCGGCCTTGGCCCGGGCGCGCACCTCGCCGTCAAGGCGGTCGATCTGGGGCTCCAGCGCGTCGATGAACGCCAGGCAGTCGGTGATGATCTCCCGCGACACCGGGGGCAGGTCCAGCTCGGCGAGCCAGCCGCGGCCGGGCCCGGTCCAGTAGCTGGCGGTGCGGTCATACCCGTGATCGGCGGCCACCGCGTGGATCCGGTTGCGCAGCTGGGTACCGAGGCGGACGAGGCTGGCCCGGTGCCGCAGCAGCGCCCGGAGCTGGCGGACCCCCAGCGGGGCGATCCACGCCTCGGGCAGCAGGTCGGCGCGCAGCAGCTGCGCCAGGATCGCCGCGTCGACCTTGTCGTTCTTCAGCCGCGCCGAGGCGATCGCCTTGCACCGCAGCGGGTGCACCATGTGCGGATCGAACCCGTAATCCTCCAGCAGCTCGATCAGCCACCCCCAGCCATAGGCGGATTCGAACGCCACCGGCGTCCCGGCCGGCAGATCACCGATCAGCCTCAGCATGGGCTGTGACCCGTTGACCACGTTCCGGTTGAGCTGGACCTTCCCGTCCCCGGCGATCACCGCCACCTGGGACCGCTTGCGGTGCACATCGATACCGACGTAGACAGACATTGCCGGGTCTCCTTTCCCCGAGCTCGTACCTTTCACCCGGAGCGTCCCGCTGCCGGGCTGAGCTGGGAAGGGGGCCCGGCCCTCATAGGGTCAGATGAGACGTTAACCCTGGCTTTTCGTGCGCCCAGCAGAGCGGGAGGTGACGCTGTGACGTAGCAGCGGAATCTTGCTGTTCGTAAGCTCGTCGTCGCCTGCCGGTGTGAGTCCGGTCCGGGTAGCTGCCAGGAGGCCCGGTAGCAGGCTGGCGGCGCCGGGGGGAAACGCCCGGCGTCGGAGCCCAGCGTCAAAAGCCCTGCAAGGGGGAGCGACGATGCGGTCCGTAGCATGACGCGAAGCCTGCGGCGTCGTTAGAGGTCCCGTCTTCGGGCGGGAACAGGGAGTGCCGAGCCCTCCGAAATCAGGGTGAAGGCCATGGAAGCGGCGAAGAGCCTGGAAGCGCAGCCGTGAGGGACTTCCCGGCGTATGGGGCGCGGAACGCATCGAGGGTGGCGGCGGGAACTGGGGAGGCCCTCCCCGGCCCGGCAGCCTGCGGATTGTGCTGCCGGAGCGTGGCGTCCTATAACCGGTGACCCCGGGAAGTGGATGGCTGGCCGGGTGGGCGTCGGAGGCGGCCGTAGTACCGGTTGAGCCGCAGGACAACACAACCTGCGGTGATGGGAAGGGCCGCTGCTTCGTCGGTGCGCACGTCTGTCAGGAGGGGCCCGGTGAGTGCCCAGGTGGCTAGTCCCGCCGCGAAGGGATCGGGCCGGGGAAGCCCGGCTGATCCGGTCCGTGCCTTGCAGCATGCGCTGTACCGGGCGGCCAAGGCCGATCCCGGGCGGAGATTCCACGCGCTATATGACAAGGTCCGCCGCAGGGACGTCCTGTGGCGCGCGTGGGCCGCGGTGCGCAGTAATAATGGCGCACCGGGCATTGACAAGATCACCCTGGCCGCAGTCGAGGAGTACGGCGTAGACCGGCTGCTCGGCGAGCTGGCTGCCGGACTGGAGGAAGGCCGCTACCGCCCGCTGCCCGCGCGCAGGGTTTACATCCCGAAGCCGGGAGTGCGGGATGAGCAGCGGCCGCTTTCAATTCCCCCGGTCCGGGACCGGATCGTGCAGGCGGCGGTGAAGATCGTGCTCGAGCCGGTCTTCGAAGCCGACATGCTGGGCTGCTCCTTCGGGTTCCGCCCGAGGCGCTCAGCGCACGATGCCTTGCAGGTGCTCATCGATGAGTGCTGGCGGGGCCGCCGGTGGGTAGTCGAGACGGACATCGCCAACTGCTTTTCGGCGATCCCGCACGACAAGTTAATGCAAGCGGTGCAGGAACGCATCTGCGATCAGCCGGTCCTGAAGCTTCTGCGCGCCATGCTGCGCGCCGGGGTAATGGAGGACGGGCAGCTGAGCCGGCCAGCCGCCGGGACTCCACAAGGCGGGGTGGTCAGCCCCGTCCTCTGCAACGTCTACCTGCACCGGCTGGACCGGGCATGGGACGTGCAGGACGGTGTTCTGGTGCGCTATGCCGACGACGCGATCGTCATGTGCTGGTCCCGCAGCCAGGCTGAGCGGGCACTGGAGTGCCTGACCAGCCTGCTGGCCAGTCTCGGCCTGGAGCCGAAGGCGGCTAAAACCCGGATAGTGCACCTGGAGGCCGGCGGCAGGGGTTTTGATTTCCTCGGCTTCCATCACCGGCTGGTGCGCTCACCGGGGCTGAACGGGAAGAAACCAGTGACGTTCCTGGCCCGCTGGCCCGCGGACAAGGCCATGCAGCATGCCCGTGACCGGCTGCGGGAACTGACCCGCCGGTCGCGGCTGAGGCTGCCGGTGAAATGGATCGTGGAGGACATGAACCGGTTCCTGCGCGGCTGGGCCGCCTACTTCCGGTTCGGTAACTCCGCGGCCCGCTTCGAGAAGATCAGGAACTATTCGCGGATGCGGCTGGCGCTGGTCATCAGCAAGCGTCACCGCCGCTGCCGCGGGTTCGGCTGGTCGGTAGTCACCTACCAGTCCCCGAACCAGCTCGGGCTGATCACCTTGTCAGGAATCGTCGTTGACCCCAGGCCCTTCCGGGACTGGCGGGCAAGGCCGAATGCCGGCGGTGAACGGCGTCGGTGAGCCGTGTGCGGGAGAACCGCATGCACGGTTCGAGGCGGCGGGGGCTGGAAACGGAGCAGACCTGACCACGGGCACTGGGGTGGCGCAACCGGCCGGGAAACCGGCGGAACATGAAGGCCCCAGGCCCTACCGTCAGCGAGCCACCGCGCCAGCCCCCGACCCTACATCGGGGGTTGGCGGCTGGGCGGCGTGCCGGCATGGAAAAGTGCTCCTGAACTGGGACGATAGGGATTGCTGAGGTCCTTACCGCGTCCAATTCGAGGAGCACTTGCCGAGTGAAGACTACCGGCTGGTTAAGGGGACTGGAAGTTACCGCGGACGGGACCGGGGTCGTGTCGCATGCGGGGGTGGCGCTGCTGCGGGCGCTGTCGGACCGGACCGGGCTGACCGCGGGACTGTCGAGGGCCCTGGCCTCGGACCGGCTGCTGATCCATGACCGGGGCCGGGTGCTGGCCGATCTGGCGTGCGCGGTCGCCGACGGCGCCGAGGTGATCAGCGATTTCCGGGTCATGACTGACCAGGCCGAACTGTTCGGGCTGGTGGCCTCGGTGCCGACCGCGTGGCGGACGCTGGATGAGATCGCCGCGGGGGGCGGCCGGGCGCAGGCCCGGATCACCAGGGCGGTCAATGCGGCCCGGCGGCGCGCGTGGGCGGCTATCGAGGCCCGGCACGGCGCCCTGCCGGGGGTGCGGGTCGCGGACAAGGTGCTGGAGGGCGTGACGTGCCTGCGGCTGGATGCCACCGTGGTGGCCTGCCACTCGGAGAAGGCCGGGGCTGAGCCTAATTTCAAAGGGTTCGGCCTGTTGACTGAACTACCGGGGTTGTCTTCGCAGTTCAGAGAACGGGTTCTGGCTGGCACCGTTACGGTCCCTGATCATGACCGGACAAGACGATCTTCATCGGGATATGGCAAGCCTCGTTATCCCGCCGTCTGGTTTCCTTCAGGCCACGGGCGGTCCGTGGGATCCGTACCGGCTGGTCGATCCGTCGGGTGAGATTGTCGGGCCTGTCACGGTTTACCTGAGAGACCTGCAGGCTGCTGGGCGGGCCGCGGCGACGCAGCGGTCTTATGGGATGGACCTGCTGCGGTGGTTCCGGTTCTGCTGGGCGACCGGGGTGCCGTGGGATCAGGCGACCCGCAGCGAGGCTCGTGACTTCTGCCGGTGGATCCAGATCGCAGCCAAGCCCGTCAGTCCTCGCTGGGGGACGGGGCGGAGTGAGACGGGCGGCGAGAGGTCCGCTGACATCACCGTGATCACGCCGGCGCGGAGGGCGGCGAATCCGGTGACCGGCAAGCCGGCGCCGGGCGGTCGTTATGCCGCGTTGACCGCGGCGCATTGCGAGAGCGTGCTGCGGCAGTTTTACGATTTTCACCTCGAGGCCGGGTCGGGCCCGATGGTGAATCCGTTCCCGCTGGACCGGCAGCGCCGGGGCGGCCGCGCGGGCGCGCATCACAATCCGATGGCTGCCCACCGCGACGAGCGGTCCGGCCGGTTCCGGCCCCGGCTGGCCCAGCGGATCCCGCGCAGCATCCCCGATGAGCGGTTCAGCGAGCTGTTCGCCGGGCTCACCTCGCATCGCGACCGGGCGCTGGTCGCGTTGTGGGTGTCGACCGGCGCACGGGCTGCTGAGCTGCTGGGGGCTACGGCCGGGGATGCCGATGCCGGGCAGCAGCTGATCACGGTGATCCGCAAGGGCACCCGGCTGATGCAGCAGCTTCCGGCGTCCCCGGACGCGTTCGTGTGGCTGCGCTTGTATCAGGCGCAGATACAGGGCCTGGTGCCAGGCGGCCTGGATCAGCCGTTGTGGTGGACGCTGCGGCGGCCGTTCCGGCCGCTGGCGTATCACGCCGCGCACCGCATGTTCACCCGGGCCAGCGCGGTGCTGGGAGCGAACTGGACCCTTCATGATCTCCGCCATACCGCGGCCTCGCGGATGGCCCGCGACCCGGCGATGCCGCTGACCGACGTGCAATGGGTGCTTGGCCACGCCCGGCTGAGCACGACCCAGAAGTACGTGACGCCGCTGCCCGGCGACGTGATCGCCAGCGTGGCCGCCTTCCACGCCCGCCGGGCCACGCCGCAGGTCATGCCCAGCGGCGGTGACCGGGATGTCCTGTCATCCGGCTACCGGCCGGAATCGCTGAAGGTCTTGTTCGGGGATGTCACGTGACCGCCCCCGGCCACGCTTCCGCCGGGTCGCTGGTGCTGGCGCGTTTGCCGGGCCGGGCGACGGCACCGGACGCGGCGCAGGTGATGCGGCTGTTCCCGCCACGCCCGGCGGCTGGCAGCTGGCCTGCGGCCAGGCAGTCACGCGAGCAGGTACTCACCCGGCTGCTCGTCCCGCCGTTCGCCCTGGACAACCCGGCCGGCCAGGCGCAGCGCCGGCGTGGCCTGACGCGGATGCTGGACTGGCTGGGCAGCCTGCCCGGCCAGACCTGGCAGGATCGCTGGATCGTGTCGGGGGCTGAGGATTCCAGCCCGTGGAAGGAGCTTCCCGATCGGTGGCTGGCCGGAGCAGGACTGACCCGCGCCGGCAGCCGGCCCGGATACGGCCTGGGCGCCGGGGTGCTCCTGCTGATCTGCGGTGACGTGATCCGCCCGGGCATGCCGTGGCTGCTGGCCTCCAGCGGCCTGCAGAGCATGGCCGCCGCGATGGGCCGGGCCCGGGACCCGGACGCGTTCGCCCGGCTCAGGCGCCTGTGCGAGACCGAGCAGCCAAGCGCGGTCACCCGTGACCTGTCGCTGCGGCGGATCGCCGTCATCATGGCGGCCAAGGGCGGGCTGGTGGGTGACATCACCGCCGGGGACTGCGTGGAGCTGTGCCGCCTCGCCGATGACATCGGCGGCAGCCGCAGCAGGGGCATGTACTTCTACCAGCTGCTCCGCGGCACGGGCGTGTTCCCGGCCGCTGCCCCGGCCACCTCCCGGATGTTCATCACCCAAGGGCAGCTGAGCCCAGGCCAGATGCTCAGCCGGTATGCCATCGCCTGCCGCCCGGTCCATGACCTGATCGTGGATTACCTGCGCGAGCAGCAGCTTGCTGTCGATCACGCCACCCTGCGGAGCATGGCGCATGTCCTGGGCAAGCTGTTCTGGCGCGACCTCGAGCGCCACCATCCGGGGATCGGCTCGCTGCGGCTGGCACCGGAGGTGGCCGCCGGCTGGAAACAGCGGATCCTGGTGAAGACCAGCAGGTCAGTGACCGCAGCCGGGAACATCACCGAGACCAGCGCGCCCCGGACGGCCGCGGCCGGTGCCCTGTTCACCGTCCGGGCGTTCTACCTTGACATCGCCCAGTGGGCCGCCGACGATCCGGTGCGGTGGGGGCCATGGGCTGCGCCCTGCCCGATCCGGGACGGCGAGGTCCCCCACGCCAAAGAGCTCTCACGCCGCAAGGCACGCATGGACCAGCGGACCCGTGAGCGCCTGCCCGCCCTGCCCGTGCTCGCCGCGGCGGCCGGCGAGGAGCGGGCAGCCTCGGCGGCCCGGCTCGCCGCCGCGTCCGCCGCCAGCCCAGGCGGGGGCTTCACCGCCGGCGGGCAGACCCTGCGCCGCTCAGTGATGTCTGGCAAGGGAAGCGCACGAGTCTGGGCTGACGAGCCCGGCACCGGGAAGCGCCGCGACCTCACCCTCGAAGAACACCGCGGGTTCTGGGCCTGGGCCGCCGTGGAGGTCCTGCGGCACTCCGGCATCCGCATCGAGGAACTGACCGAGCTGTCCCATCACAGCCTCATCCAGTACCGGTTGCCCGCCACCGGCGAGCTGATCCCGTTGCTGCAGATCGCCCCGTCCAAAACCGACACCGAGCGGCTGCTGGTCATCAGCCCCGAGCTGGCCGACGTGCTCAGCGCCATCATCACCCGGATCCGGGGCGCCGGGGACTCCGTCCCCCTGGTCGTCGCCTATGACGACAACGAGCGTCAGTGGAACCCGCCAATGCCGCTGCTGTTCCAGCGCCGCCTGCGCGCAGAAAACAGCCCGGTCACCGCCCAGGCCATCCGGCAGCTACTCGACATCACCCTGGCCCGCACCGGGCTCACCGACACCGCCGGCCAGCCACTCCGGTTCGCGCCTCACGATTTCCGCAGGCTGCTCATCACCGACGCAATCATGCACGGGATGCCGCCGCACATCGCCCAGCTCGTGGCCGGCCACCGCGACATCAACACCACAATGGGATACAAGGCCGTTTACCCCGAGGAAGTCATCAACGGCCACCGGGCATTCATCGCCCGCCGCCGGGCCCTTCGCCCCAGCCAGGAATACCGCACCCCCACCGGCGCCGAATGGGAAGAGTTCCTCGGCCACTTCGAGCGCCGCCGGGTAGCCCTCGGCGACTGCGGCCGCGCCTACGGGACCAGCTGCATCCACGAGCACAGCTGCATCCGCTGCTCCCTCCTGCGGCCCGACCCAGCCCAGCGGCCCCGCCTCGCCGGCATCCGCGACAACCTGCGCGACCGCATCACCGAGGCCCAGCAGCACGCCTGGGCCGGCGAAGCCGAAGGACTCAAAGTCAGCCTCGCCGCCGCCACCGCCAAGCTCACCCAGATGGACGAACTCGCCGCCCGCCAGGCCACCGCCGTGGACCTGCGCATGCCAGCCTTCACCCAGACCGCCAGCCGGACCATCACGACTCCCGCGATCCTCCCCGTCAGCCAGCAAACCTGACCGCACGCCACGTGGCCGCAGCTCAGGGCACCGACCCCGACGCCGGAAATCCTTGATCATTTAGTTCAGAGAAGGCCTGCATCCCCTGGGCTGCTGGTGTGACAACACCGGCGAGCCGCTGGCCGGGATCCTGCGCCCGGGTTCTGCGGGCAGCAACACCACCGCTGATCACCTCACGGTGCCGGATGCGGCGATCGCCGCGCTGCCGCCCGGGCACCGGCGGCGGCTGATGATCACCTGCGACGGCGCCGGGGCCAGCCACGGCCTCATCGAGCGCCTCGATGCGCTGGCTGCCCGCCCCGGCCATCAGCTGGTCTACTCCGTCGGCTGGGAACTCGGCAAGCGGGAGAAAGCCGCGATCACCCAGGTCCCCGGCGGTGCCTGGCAGATCGCCGCCGGGCACAAGGGCGAGGTGCGGGAACGCCGCGCTGATGACGCCTGCGCTGACCGCGGCTGCGCCCACGGTGACTGCTGGATCGAGGAAGCCCACGTGGCCGAGCTGACCGGGCTGCTGCGCCACGGACCAGCCGGGGACCAGCTCACGGGGTGGCCCGCGGCCATGCGGGTCTTCGCCCGCCGCGAGCGCCCGCACCCGGGCGCCCAGCTGACCCTGTTCGAGGCCGAAGACGGGTGGCGGTACTCCCTATGGGTCACCAACCTGCCCGGGCGCACTCGCGGCTGGCGCGGCCAGCTCGCCTATATTGACGCCGCTCACAGAGTCCACGCACGCGTGGAGGACGCCATCCGCACCGGGAAAGACTGCGGCATCGGCAAGTTCCCCTCACTTATCTTTAGCCCGACGATCTTGAGGCCATCTGACCTGCGGCTTTGTGTTGTGGACAGTGTTGTTCACGGAACTTCCCGCGGTTTCTCCGAAGGCCGGCCGGGATCTTTCTGCTCTCTGTTTTCCGGGCGTGTCGTGGCTGGTGAGCGGATCGCCGCTGCCCTCTGTTCTCCGAGCGCGCGCTCGAGTGCGTCGCGGAGCTGGCGGTTCTCTGATTCCAGGACGCGGATGCGGGAGGTGGCTGCTTCCAGGCGTCGCAGCAGCGAGGCGGGCGTCGCGCGCTGCCGGTCCGGGACCGGCGGCGATGACGGGGCCTCCTGCTGCCGGGTGCGGAGCCGCCCGATCTGCTCTCGCAGGTCGTCTTGGGCATAGAGCCAGGAGCGGGAGACGCCGGCAGCGGAAGCGACGGTGCTGAAGGTGACGGGCTGGCCGTCGGCGTCCAGGCGGTGCAGCGCGGTCACGGCCCTGCGCCGGGCGTCGTCTGAGCGGCGGCGGGAGGCGGCGATGATGTGGGCGGAGTTGTCAGCCCGCATTAGCGGCGTCCTCCTGTTCGCCGGGGCCGATGGCCTCAAGCTCGGTGATCATGCGGCCGAGGTTCGCGGCGACCTGCTCGTTCATCTCGCTGACGCGGACGTGGCCGTTGTCCCTGGCGGTGGTGATCAGGGTGAGGGTGCGCTGCTGCTGCTCGCGCAGCTCGGGCAGGAACTCGGGGCCGGTGATGAAGACCGGGCAGGTGAGGCACGAGTTGGCGTGCGGGCACTGCCGCTGGACCGGCAGGCCGCAGTAGCCGTTGGGCAGCGTCTGGGTCGCGATGCCGTACCTGGTCTTGGCCCACTGCGCCTGGCCGAGGGGCCCGTCCGGGTCGATGGTGACCCGCTCGCCGCTGATGTTTACCCTGGTGGCCTGCTCCCAGCGCCGCCGGACGGTCTGGTCGGTGAGCTTTGCGTAATGAGCGGTCATCTGGGTCGAGGAATGGTCGAGCAGGACCCGGACGACTTCCTGCGGGACGTCGCGGTTGATGAGCCGGCAGGCGAAGGTATGCCGCCATTGGTGGGGTGTCAGGTGCACCGGGCCGCCGTGCTCGTCGCGGACGTCGCAGGTGTCCAGCCACTTGTTGAGCATGCCGCGGTAGCTGTAGTAGGTGACCGGGTTCTGCCCGCCGGCGTTGGCCTTGAGCGCCGGGAACAGGTGCGGGTGCCGGCCGGGCCAGCGGCCGGCGACACGCTCCTGCTGGCCGTGGATCGCGGCTTGGAGTTCCTCATCGACGGGGACGGCGGCCTCGCGGCGCATCTTGTGGTTGAAGTAGCGCAGGTAGGGGGCGCCCTGCCCGTCATGGATCAGGCAGTCGAAGGCCAGGGTGCACGCGTCGGTCGCCCGGAGGCCGCAGCGGATGAGGATGAGCGTGATCAGGCGTCCTTCCGGGCTGGTCCAGCGGTCCAGGTTCGCCGCCGATTCGACCTGGGTCATGATGTGCTCGGCCAGGTGCCGGGTCAGCTGCGGCGGCCGGGCCGGGATGTCGCCGGGGAAGAACGCGGCCGTGACCGGCAGCATGGCGTCCCAGCCGTGCTGCCGGATGGCCTGCAGGAACGCGCTGACGGACGTGATGGCGTCCGTGCGGGCGCCGTGCCCGATCGCCTGGCTGGCGAGCCAGGCGAGATAGCGTTCCAGCAGCGGCCGGTCGACGCTACCCAGGGTTGCGGTGCGGGCGATCGTGAGGAACTCGCTGAACCGGGTGAGGGCGGCGACGTCGGACTGCACGGTGCCGACGCTGAGGCCCGAGCTCAGCCGCAGCCGGGTCCACCGTTTGGACAGGTCCCGGAGCCAGGGCTGGGCAAGGCGGTCGAAACGGAGCCGGATCCGCGAGTTCGCGGGCTTTCCCGGGTTCAGGACCAGTCCCGGGATCCGGTGCAGCCGCCAGATGCCGCGGGGGTACTCGGCTTCCCAGCCGGTGCCCTCGGCCAGTTCCTCGACCGCGTCGCGGGCGAACAGCAGGAACGCCGGGTAGGCCGGGCTCTTGCCTCTGCCCGCCTGCCGCCGCCACTCGTCCCCGGACAGGTCGAGCAGCGATTCCACGCCGGCGTCGCTGGCCCTGCGGACCGCCCACCGGGCGACCTGGTGCGGGAGGGTGATGGTCGCCCGGTCCGCCCGGCACTGGACCGCGTACTGCATCTCGAACCTGAGCTGGGCCGGGAGCCCGCGGAAGTCGATCCGGGCCCGGCCGCGCAGCATGCAGTGCTCGGTGAACTCGCCGGGATCGGGGGAACCTAGCTGCCGCCACCTGGTGTCGTGGGCCTTGCAGAACCGGTGGGCCTCGCTCTCGGGCCAGAGCGTGCAGAACGGCAGCAGGCACTCTGCCCGCGGCTGCGCCGCAGGCAGTTCGGCCCGCGCCGCCCATGCGGCCGGGTCAGGGCATCCCGCATGCTCCCATGCCGAGCGGTGCCGCATGCACAAGCCCTGGCCGCTGCTGCCGTAACGGCAGCCGGGCACCGAGCAGGCCGTCAGCGGGCGGCGGCCGTTCAGCGGCGGGCCCGGGTCGGCGAGGAATGCCGTCATGTCCGGGCGGCCGCGGTCTTTCCACCGTTTCCCGTGCGCGGTGCAAAGGCCGTTCTCCGCCCGGGGCCGGTCGCAGCCGCCGGCTGGGCAGGCCGGCCTGCCCAGGACCGGGTCGTCCGGGCCGGGGACCAGGATGTCCGCGCGGAACTCGATGCGGACGGCGGCAAGGAGCCTTTCCAGCAGCCCTGCCTGCCCGGATGCGGGCTGCTGCGCGGGCGCGGTCACCAGGCTTCCTCCTGCTCGAAGACGGTCGCGGTCAGGCGGACGGTGACCCCGCCGCTGCGGTCGGCTGCGTGCAGCCGGGATGTCCCGCCGCCGCCGGGCTGCTCTCGGCACTCGCCCAGTCCCAGCGCCTGCCGCCAGGCTGCGAAGGCCTGCCGGGCCTGCGGGGCGGGCGCGAGCCCGCTGACCTGGCCGATGAGCACCGAGCTGGCCGGGCCGACGGTCCAGGCGATGCAGGGCAGCTCCGGGTGGCACTCCAGGATCCGGGCCAGCTCGGCGGCTGCCTGCCGCTGCCAGGAAGCGCGGTCAGCCTGGGCGATGACCGGGGTCACAGCCGTACCTCCTGCCCGGTGAACCAGCCCGCTGCCTCCAGCACCTGACGGGCGTCCTCAACCGTCAGGTGCCCGTACGCGTCGATCGTCGTCGCGACCGACGCGTGGCCCATGACCTCCTTCACGGTCTCCATCCCGGCGCCCCTGCGCAAAAGCCAGGTCGCGTACGTGTGCCGGCACCAGTGCGGCGAAAACGCGATCCCCGTCGCGGCACGCACCCGCGTCACCAGGTCATACGCCGCGGGGTAGGTCATCGGGCGGCCGACGGGGCCAGCCCACAGGTTGACGAACACGTAGTCCGAATCGACAGCCCCGTACTCGCGGTTCAGGTAATCGGCATACAGCCGCATCAGCGGCGCGCCCGCCGGGACCGCCCGGCCCCGGCCTCCCTTGGCCCGCATGCCGTTCGCGTTGTCCCTGGGGACCACCTGCACCAGGCAGCCGCCGATGTCGATGTCCTCATGCCGCATGCCCAGGGCCTCCCCGATCCGCAGGCCGGCCTCCAGCATCATCGCCAGCAGCAGCCGGTCCCGCAGATGACCGCAGGCATCCAGGATCGACTGGGCTTCCGTCACGGTCAGCACCCGCGGCAGCAGCCGGGGAGCTTTCACCTTCACCGCCAGCCGGGGCTGCGGGCTGCGCCCGGTCACGTGATGCAGGAACGGGCGGAACGCCGTGCCCGCATAGGCGCGGCCCGGGGCCTGGATGGCCCGCAGCACCCCGGCCGCCTTCCCCCCGTGGCGGGCGTGGAACCGGTAAAACGACGCCACCGCCGCGAGCTTGCGGTTCACCGTCGATGCGCCGCAGTGATGAGCCTGCCCGCCCAGCACGGCGACCGTCCCGTCCCGGCCCTGCGGCGGCAGCCGCAGCCACGCGGCGAATGAGGCGACGTCCTCCAGCGTCACCTCATCCAGGCCAGGCCACGGCCGGACAGGTAGCAGAACCAGTCCTTCAGGTCATGGGCATACGACTTCACCGTGTTCGGCGATTTCTCCGACGAGCTCAGGAACCCCAGGAACCGGTCCACGGTCCCGACCGGGTCCCCGTTATCTTCCAGAACCGTCCATGACACCGCATCCCACGGCATCACCACACGCTGCACGCGCACCGAATCCCCCTGTCATCTGCGTGATGGACGGGGCAAGACAACCACGTCCACCACGAGCGACACGGCAGATAGCAGTCGCGTCGTGCACGTCAAAGACAGGCGGCGGATGGCTAGAGATAACCTCACACAATTTCGCGATCAACTCCGCGTGGCTGGCCGCGTCCCTGACCGCCGCGGCCCTGCTGGCCTGGCTGCGGCTCATCGCCCTGGACGGCAACCTCGCCCGCGCCGAGCCCAAGACCCTGCGCTACAAGATCCTGCACGCCGCCGGGAAACTCGTCCGCGGCGGACGCCGCCGGCGGCTGAAAATCCCCGCCACCTGGCCCTGGGCAGACGCCATCGCCACCGCCTGGACCCGGATCACCGCCCTGCCACAAGCACCCTGACCAGCAGCAACCCACCCCTGCAACACCGGAGGAGCAACCCTGGGGCCCATGGAACCCCCGGCCCCGGCCCGCCAGCCGGGCTGCCGTCATACCCAGACCCTAAAATCACCAACCCTTCAACGGCTCAGCCCGCTGTCCCGCGCCAGCCATCCGCAGGGCTCCGGCGTGTTCCCGACTTAGCCTGGTTTGCCAGGTATGCGGACGATGAGACGGCTTCGCACGGTTTGTGGGTACGGGCACGCCACGTGATCATGTAGGTCTCTGAGGTCTACGTGAACGAGGTGTGGCGTGCCCGCAGTGGCATTGTCGCGCGCCGGGGCGCGCGTGGTCGAGTCCGGGCACGGCGGGCAGGATCTGGCGGCTGGTGCGTGGCAGCGGCTGGAGGCGTTGCCGGACCCGCGGTCCCCGCAGGGGAGGATTTACCCGCTGGCCTGCCTGATCGCGATCGCGGTGTGCGCGTTCACTGCGGCCGGGAATGACCGGCTGACCGCGGTCGGGCAGTGGACCAGGCGGGCGAGCCAAGAAGACCTGGCCCGGCTGCGCGCCCGTGGGACCCGGTTGCCGGCCGGTACCGGGCACCGGATGAGAAAACGATCCGGGTGGTGCTGGACAAGCTGGACCCGCGGGCCCTGACCCGGGCTCTCCTAGGACCGCCAGGGCACCCCCGCCGGCCGCGGCGCCCTGGCGCCGCGTCCCGGGGCGGCGTGCGCGGCTACCGGGCCCGGCGCGCGGCCCAGGAGGTGAAAGCAGCAGCCCGCGGCGGGTTACGGGCCGTGGCGGTCGATGGCAAGACTTCCCGCGGGGCCCGCCGCGGCGACGGCACCCGGGTGCACCTCCTCGGCGCCGCCGAGCACGGCGGCCGCCTCCTGGACCACCTTGAGGTTGACGTCAAGCACAACGAGACCAGCCATTTCACCGCACTCCTGCAGCCCCTGGACCTGGCTGGTGCCGTGGTGACTTTCGATGCGCTGCACACGGTGCGGGCGAACCTGGGCTGGCTGGCAGCGGAGAAGAACGGCCAGTACATCGCCGTGGTGAAGGCTAACCAGCCGCTGCTGTACGCCCGGGTCAAGGCGCTGCCCTGGCGGCAGGTCCCGGCCGGCAGCACGACCCGCGACACCGGGCACGGCCGCCTGGAGACCCGCACCCTCAAGACCGCGCACGTCAAAGGCCTGGACTTCCCGTTCGCCCGCCAGGCCATCAAGATCACCCGCTGGCGGCAGGACACGGCCACCGGGAAGACCTCCCGCGAGACCGTCTACGCCATCACCAGCCTGACCAGCGCGCAGGCCACCGCGCGCGACCTCGCCCGGCTCGTCCGCGAGCACTGGACCATCGAGGCGCATCATCACATCCGGGACGTGTCATTCACCGAGGACACCGCGGCCAGCCGCACCGGCAGCGGCCCCGTCAACCTGGCCACCATCCGCGCCGCGATCATCGCAGCCATCAAAGACGCCGGCTACCTGCACGTCCCCGAAGGACGGCGCGACCACACCACCCCCGCCGAAGCCCTCCGCCTCCACGGCCTCGACTAGGACACAAACGGACAATCACGGAACACGCCGGAGCCCTGCAGCCATCCGTCCGCGTGAATCATCAGGGCTAGAAGATGATCCAGGCACATGGCCGCCCGAAATATGGCTCAACGGATTCACGTACAACGCCATCCGCGATCCGCTCGTGCAGCCGCCCGTCACCCAGAGGCTGGATTGGATCAGTAGAAATGCGCACAGGTATCTACCGCAGCCCTATGAACAACTCGCTGCCTACTACAGGCTTGCTGGGCACGACGACGATGTGCGCCGGGTCCTGCTAACCAAACAGCGGCACCGGCGGAGCACTCTCGGAACTGCGGGCCGGTCCTTGGGACGACTGCTCGACTGGACGGTCGGCTATGGATACCGCCCCTGGCTCGCCGCGATCTGGCTCGCGATGCTGCTCGCGATCGGGACAATCGTATACGCGATCGAACCGCCGCATGCCCTTCATAGCACCCCTGTCCCGCCATTTAATTCTTTTGTCTATACCTTTGATCTGCTGATTCCGATCGCAGCGTTCGGGATGCGTGGCGCCTACGCCTCCACCGGCGCAACGCAGTGGCTGGCGTATGCCCTGATCGCAGCCGGGTGGATCTTGGCTACGGCTGTCATCGCCGGTGTCACGCGTGTCCTGCGGGGCAGCTGAGCAGTTTCTCGGATTCTGGCCCAATGACGCCCGGCCAGCACGCTGGCCGGGCGAAAGCAGAACCTGGATGGAACACATCCTCGGGTACACGGAGGTGGAACACTCACCTCACGCTACGTGACCGGTCGTCTCGCGGGCCATGCGCCGCTCCTGACGCTTGCCAGCGTCGGCGCGCAGGGCGCGAGCGGCTTTAGCTGGCCGCGCTCCTGCCTGAGCGGGATCGGAGCGGTCGGAACCAGCAGGTGATGGCCAATTTCCGCGCCAATGGCGGCGAGTGCTTCGCCTGCCTCCAGCCGCTCCTGCCCACCACGATAGGTGCCAAAACCGGCCGACCGAATACGACGACGCTCAGCTACCTGGCCCACGGCGGCCCTCACGCCGTCTTCGCCGCAGTCGGCGGGGCTCCCGCCAGCACGGATTGGTACCAAAACCTGATCACCAATCCCCCAGGTGACCGTCGAGGCCGGTTTCGAAGTGCTCGAAGCCATGGCCGTGCGGATCGCCCCGCGCGCGGCCGGCCAGAGGCTGCCGGAGGTCCACCAGATCGCCGTCGGCAGCAAGTAGTCGAAACCACACCCAAAACTCCACGCCCGGGCGGTCCAAGCTGCAGCTTGCCGACCCCGGCGAGGCGAGGCACAGCCAGAACGCGCTGATCTGTGCACCTCAGGCTCGCCGCGTATGCCACCGACCACCAGCGCGTAATCGGTCTGGCGCGCTCGGGGAGCGGCAGATCCGTGCATTCGCGGGGAGGGCCGCTCTGCATACCTATACGAGCTTCCTGGATCACGTTTGCTGCGATCTGCAGCAAACGGAAGAGCGTAAGTCGCGCTTGCTGAGCCGTCGTTCTGATTGGCCCGATGGCGTAACCAGTCACGGGTGGCCGGTTAGTTGATCATGCTGGGTGGAGGTGGCATCCAGCAGTTCCCGTTGAGGGCGTCGCGGATGGCGGCGAGGGGGTGTCGGCCGTGGCTGCGGGCGGTGGTCAGGTAGGAGCGGATGCGGCAGTGGCGCTGCAGGGTGGCGAGGGTGCGCCAGCAGCCGCTGATTTTCGCGGCGAGCTTGTAGCCTCGGACGGCGTTCTCTGATCCGTTGTTCGTGGCCGGGACGTCGAAGCGGGTCGCGAATAGCCAGACCTGGGCGGCCTTGCGCTTGAGGCGCCTGGCCAGGACGAGCCCGGGGTGGCCGCCCTTGTGCCAGGGCCGGGACAGGTTGACCGAGATCCCGCAGGCGACGGCCTGGTCGTAGCGGTGGCGCAGCCCGGCCAGCAGGCCCGGGCCGAGGCTGGCCTGGCCAGCGCCGCGGGCGGCCCTGACCGCGGTGCCTGCCTCGCGCAGCGCGTCGCCGGCCTGCCGGGCCCAGGCCTGGGATACCGGGTCAATGGCGCAGGCATCGTCGAGGTAGCGGTACAAGTGCGCCAGGCACTGCTGGACTCCGGCGAGCCCGGCGTCGTAGCTGAGGTAGCCGCCGTAGTCGTCGCGGACCAGGACCCCGCGGTAGCCGTCCAGGATCCCGAACCCGGTGATCGCCGCCTTGGTGCGGTTGCCCGCCGCGCCGTACCAGATCAGGTCCGGGCCGCCACCGGTGTATGCGTGCATGGTCCGCACCGTGTACACGTGCGGGTTCCCGCAGCCGTCCGCGCTGGCCGCCGCCGTGGCCAGCGGGGCGGGAGTCTCGTCAGTGCCGAGCACGCCCGCCGCTTTCAGTGCGCCCTTGAGGGCGTCCTCGAACCTGGCGGTGGTTAACGCCGCGTCGAGGCGGGCCAGGCAGCGGGAGACGAACCCCGTGGAGACCGGTGCCCCGAACAAGGTGCCCATCAGGCCCGCGGCCCGCTCGATGCCGATTACGTCCGTGCCGGCCAGCAGCGTCGCCGCCGTCACCACGCCCGGGCCGTAGCACACCGGGCCGCCCGTCACGCCCGGCGGCGGCGCCGCGGTCGTGACCTGCCCGCACCCGCACGTGCGGCGCATCATCTGGTACTCCGTCACCGTCAGCACAGCCGGCGGGACATCGAAGACCTGCACGACAGAAGCAACCCGGCCCGGCGCGCCGGCCAGGTCCGCGCCGCACCCGCCACAGGTACCCGGCTCAACCGCCCGGGTCTCATCCGGCCGCGCGGCCATCTGCAGGCCCGCACCCGGATGACCCTTCTGCCCGCCCTGCGGCCGGCCCGGCCGCGCCCGCCGGCTGGCCGCCCTTGCTTTCGCCTTGGCCCCAGCCGCCGGGCCGTCCTGGCTGGGAGGCTGCGAGGAGTCCGGGGAGTCCCGGCCCGCCTGACGGCGCAGCGCCGCCACCTCAGCGCGCAGGGACTCGATCAGCGCGGCCTGCTCCGCCACCACCGCCAGCAGCTCCGCGACCCGGGCAGCCAGCTCCTCATACGACGGCTGCTCCGGATGAGGCACCCCCGAACCCAACCATGATCACAAACCGGGCACCAGCACCGACACGCCGCAGATCAACCGGGGGCCTGACTGGTTACCCGATGGCAGACTGACTGGCGTCGCATGATAGGCACAGATCTGGATGATCTGGATGATCTGGAGGGAACTGAGTCGCCAAAATAATCCTATCTTCTGACTTGCCGGACGGCGTGGTGTGGCTCATTGATCCGGTCGAGCCTTTTGACGCGTCCGCACAGGAGATTGGCGTGGCCGTTGTAGCGTTCATACTCCACGATCATGTGAACATAAGTACAGCGTAGGTTCATAGGATCAAACCTGGGGCATCTCATTGCTTGCAGTCCGCTCTGCTACTACGATGTTGCGTATTTGCACACTACTTGGGATTGAGCCGGGTCCGTAGTCATCAATCCGCAGGTAACAGTCCTTGGCTGGGTCGATCTCAAAGAACTGGTTAATCGGTGTCCATGCTTTGCTATCAACAACTCTTTCGTGAGACGCAATACATACCCCTCCCGGTTCACTCTTGAATAGAAAGCGCAGAGTGTGTGGGGACTCTAGGATCTTCACTTCACAACTTACCCGCAGGCGCCGCTTCCCAGAGATCGCAGAATTCTGAGGAAGAACCTCCTTGCCGCCGATCCTCCCATATGAATATTGCTTCAGCATGACCTCATATTTCCCATGATCATTCGTTCGAAGAATGTCTATCATTCCATTCAGGAACCGAAGTTCTCCGCTAGCCCTTTCCCCTACATATCTCCCCCCCGACAGGTGTCGCCCTTCCACCGCCGTGAAGTCATAGCCTAGGGTGCCCGACTTCCGACTGTCGTAAATAATCTGTTCAGTAGCAGGAGAAACCTTGTAAATTAGCCTCAGCGCGAAGCCCTTGAATTTCAAGGCCTATCTTTTCCTGTTCCATGCTGGCTTTTTTCCGGCCCAGGAAATGATTAAGAACCGCGACTGCAAGTCCGCTTGCCAGGCTGGAAACCAGGGCGATTGTAATCGTGAGACTCATTGCCACCTCCAGTATGCATCTTGCCATCAGTCGCTGATAGCTGGAGGCCGAAACCGTCAAATTGCGCCATATCGGTAAGCCGTGGCGCTCCGATCCTACTGCGACCCCGAACGCCCTCTACGGCCAGCGACGGCCTTCTACGGGCGACTACCGCCAGCATCTCGCCTACCGAACCCTGCGGTTGGTTCCAGCTATCGCCGCTCCGATTCTGCCTGCCCTGGACGCTGAGATCGTTGCGTTACATCGGGTCATCAGGCTCGCCGTATGTGCGGATCAGCGGATAACCATGCGAGGTTGTTACAGTGAGGATTATGCAAAACCCTGCGGTTGACCCAACTGCCATTCCGTGTGCCAGACCTTTAGGGAAGTTCCCGACACGCCGCGCAAAATGTGAGACAACGGCTTCTCCGGCCGATAGAAAGGAGGTTTCCACGCCAAACCTTTCCTAGCAGGAGAAGCCGTTGCGGTTCGAGCGTATGTCAGGACTGGACGAAGAGCAAATCAGCGAACTTGAATATCGAGTGGCCGGGCTGCTCGAAGAGCCATGGAATAAAGAGGAAGGGCGCCCGCGCGAACTAACGTTCCGGGAGGCTCTAGTCGTTACCTGCGGGTACTTGCGGCAGAACATTATCGAGGATGTATGGGCCGACATCTTCGACGTCGCCCAGTCGACGATATCGAGGTATATTACGCTTCTCACGCCATTCGTAGAGAAGGCGACAGACGAAGACCGGCCGACGCCTGAGGATGCAGCCGAGGCCACCAGGGATGCGATCGCACTGGTAGACGGCACGCTGTGGCCATGCTGGTCCTGGGATGGTGAAAGCAAGCTATGGTCTGGGAACCACAAGACCACGGGACATGGCTCCCTGATCGTTACGAATCTTAAAGGCCGCATAACATTTGTTTCCGAGCCCGTTACCGGCAACCAGCACGACATGGCGAAATTGAAGAGATCAGACGTCGAGAAGATCCTGAAGAAGGCAGGCGGAGTGTTCGGCGACAAGGGATTCATCGGCACTGATTACATCACCACTCCCATCCGCAAGCCGCAATGCCGTCAGCTCTTGAAATGGGAACACGAGTGGAACAATCAGGTGAGCTCCTTCCGTGCGCCAGTCGAGCGGGGCGTCGCGACTTTGAAGACTTGGCGGATTCTTTTCACCGACTACCGTCGGCCGCTTAAGACCTTCGCGTCATCGTTCCGAGCCGCAATCGGACTTTACTTCTTTAAGGAGAGTTTTGCATAGCCCTCAGTATGTCCGCTATTCGGCTATGGGCGGGCAGCCTGGAGGGCCCGGTGGCACACTGTTGGCCGGCCGCCCGGCGCCAGGGGCCGCCTGAGCGGATTGGTTCGTGCCGGCGGTGACGGGGCGTGCGTAAGTATCTTCGGGTGGCGGCTTCGTACTGGTCTGCAACGCTGGCGGGGATGCGCCCGCGGTCGCTGACCGGGAGGCCCGTGACTTTGGCCCAGGCCCGGATGCCGGCGCTGCGCTGACGGCTTGACACGGTCCGCGCTGGCCCGCGTCGCTGTCCTGGTCCAGCCTTACGTGCGTGCCCGACGAAGGGTGCGAGCTTCTTACGGAACGCCCGGGCGTTCTTCTTATTCAGATCGATCTCGTACTGCATGCCACCGAGCCCGAACCGCACCGTCTCACTGGCCGGGCCCCCATCGAGATCATCTTCTAGCGCGACGGTTATCTTCGTTGCCATCGCGGCCTCCATAACTGCGCTGGGCTAACTGCACCGTACAGATCAAGTGTCATACCGCCATCACCGCACCGCCGCCAGTCGGCAGCCCCCTTTATGAATGCACCCGGCCCGGAGCCTGCCCGGTTGGATGTCTCGCCAGACAGCCCGCGACGGTCTGATGCCCAGCTTCATCGCGCCGCACCACCGGGTAACTGCACCACAGTCAGCGGCCAGAAGCGCAGGTCCCGACCTCTGGCGCCTGGCCGGTCATCATGGGCTCGTGGGCGATGACGATGACGGCGTGATCGGGCAGATACGCGAGATCGTGCTGGACAGCCCCGATCCGCAGGCCCTGGCGGCCTTGTGGGCCGGACTGCTCGGCGGCGCACCGGTACAGTGGTATCCAGGCTGGGTGACGCTGGAGCCACCCCCGCATGGCCAGCGGCTTTCGTTTCAGGGCAGCACCGCCGGGGATGACCCGGCGGGCAGCACACCGGCAGCGGCTGGCGTGCATTTCGACGTCCTGGTCAGCGACCTCACCGCGGCTCATGACCGGGTGGTCGCATCCGGTGGCACATTTACCGCTGAGCACCTCTCCCCGCGGCCGGGGCCCGCCGGACAGGCGGTCCGCTGGCGTGTGTACCGAGACCCCGCCGGGCATCCGTTCTGCCTGGTAACCCGTTGATTGGCTCGTGCCAGCCAGAAGCACCATCCGCGGCGAATGAGGTCGTTGCCGTGGGGGGCGGCGATCGGGGTCAGGGTGCCGCCGCCGGTGAGCTGGCCCAGCAGATCTCGCCGTCGCGGACCATGCCGGTGGGCAGGAGCCCGGCGGTGCGCGCCACTTGCTGGGAGGCCAGGTGGCCGGGATGGATATGAGCGGTCATGAGCCACCCGGCCTCACGCAGGCGGTCTGCGAGGCTGCGGGCGGCTTCTTTGGCATAACCCCGGCCCTGCGCAGGCCGGACGACGACCCAGGCGATCTCGGCGGGCCCGGCAGCCGGGCCGCCGGCCGGCAGGGTTGCCTGGACTGTTCCCACTGCGCTGCCGGTGCTGCGCAGGCGCATCACCCAGTTGCCCCAAAGATGGTCACCGCTGGGCGAATGGCGCCTGGCGAGGGTGGCATAGCGAACTGTCAGGGCGGTCGTGGTCAGCGGGGTGCCGCCGGTGAACTCATGCAGTGAAGCGTCATCCAGCAACGGCCCGAGCTCGGCAGCGTGAGCGACCGAAAGCGGCTCCAGGTCGAGCCGTTCGGTCTGCCAGCCCAGGTCGAGGTCAACCACCAACCGACCATAGCTGCCCGTCCGCCCACCCGCCGATCCGCGCACCACCTGCGGCATAGAAAGACGTTCTGCGTGTCGGTTCGTGACGTAGGAACGTCCCCCTGATGCGCTTCGAGCTTGGTGTCCCACGCAGCAGGAGGACGTTCATGGGTAACGGTAGTGGCGTGTCGCGAGGCGACCGCAACCGCAACGCGCGCTTGGACCGGCTACGTGTTCTGGTGCCGGTGACGAACGCGATCGCCGGGATCGACCTGGCGGACAAGAAGCAGATGGTCGTGGTGACCGATCATGACTCGCGAGTCATCGCGCGCAGGACGTTCCGCTGCCGCGCGTGGGATCTTGGTGTGGCGCTGGACTGGGCTGCCGGACGAGCCGCAGCGAAGGGCTGGGCCGGGCTGACCGTGTCGTGCGAGCCGACCGGGCACCGCTGGCGGGTGCTGGGTCAACTGGCCGCGGACCGGTCGATGCCGTTCGTGTGCGTGCAGCCGATGGTCACGTCGTGGTCGCGCCGCACCGAGGACCTGACCTGGGACAAGACCGATGAGAAAGACGCCGTGCTGATCGCCCGGCTCACCGCCCAGCTGCGCTGCTATGTTCCGGAGCCGGTGGATGAGACGTGGGGCCGGCTGCGGCATCTGGGTACCCGCCGCGAGCAGCTGATCACCGAGGCCGGCAGCCAGATCCAGCAGATGCGGGACCTGCTGGAATGCGTCTGGCCCGCTGCGCTGGACACAGCGCGGCAGCCGTTCCGGTCCGCCACATGGATGGCCGCCCTGCAGGTAATCACCAGCCGGGACCGCGCGGACTTCACCCGCACCCGCCGCCTCGGGGCGGCCCGCTTCGAGCAGGCGGTGAGGCGTGAGATCCTCCGCCACGGCGGGCAGAAACCGTGCCTGCGGATCCTGCGCGGGCTGTTCACCGCGCTCAGCAATCCGGCCGGGGTGATCGCGCACCGGGCCGGCGCACTCGAGCGGGTGCAGCTGCTGCTGGAGGACTGGCAGCTCACCAAGACCCGCCTCACCCAGGCCGAGCAGCGGATGACCGGCGTCCTGGACGAGCTCGGGCTGACCGCGCTGGTCACCTCGATCACCGGCCTGTCGCCGGTCGGCGCGGCGGCGATCCTGGCCGAGACCGGCGACCCGCGGCGGTTCGCCACCGCCCGCGCGCTAGTCAAGCACGCCGGCCTGGCCCCACGGGAGAAACTGTCCGGCGCGTTCACCGGCCGGACCAGGCTGACCGGGCAGGGACGCCCCGGGCTGCGCCTGGCCGCCTGGCGTGCGGTCTGGGGCGCGCAACGCGCCAACCCCGTCTATGCCGCCCGCTACCAGCACCTGACCAGCAGGCAGGACAACAAGCTCACCCCGACGCAGGCTCAGACCGTGATCGCGGCGGCGATCCTGCGGCATCTGCACGCCGTCATCACCACCGGCCAGGTCTGGGACCAGGCCATCGCCACCCACGGCACCCAGCCCACCACGCAGGCACTCGCCGCCTGAGCATTCGCTGCGGCGACCGAAGCTGACGGCCGGGGCGAGCCCTCCGCGGCATTGAGACACCCCCGGTGATCTCGGCGCACATCATGGGCAGCCCCGTCCGTCGTCTCACCAACCCGATCACGCGCTGCTGGGACCAACCCCATAACCGCTATGCAGGGACAGACGACGGACTGGGCACCGGCCGGAAGCTTGACACAAAACGACTCACGCTGATGTGCGGACGTTCGATCGACCCCGCTGAGCGCTAGCCTTCGAACGTGACCGAACCACGCCGACTTGTGGATGTGATACTTGCGCTGCCGTCCGCTGATCCGGAGGCGGTCATCTACGCGTCAGCGCCACTCACGCCGCGCTCGGAAGCCATGATTTGTGCCGAAGCAGAAAGCCCCGCCGGGCTGGATTACCTGCTGGAGGTTGCACTGGCTCGCGAGGTCCTGCACGTCTGGGCGGACTGGCGACACGGCAGGCAGCCCACCCCGGAACAGGCAGCCAGAGCCGTCGTCCACTATGCCCAGCGGGACGCATACGAGCCCGTCCAATAGCGCAGACTCGCCGCGGCAGATGCGCGCATTCTCGCGCAGGGTCGCGATGGATACTTATGCAGGCCGAGCGACTGCTCAGCGGTCGAATGCAAGACCGCACCGCTGCAGGCGAGGGGCCTTATGGCCGCGGTCAGGTGGCTCGATGAGCGTGATGGGCTATCGGGAACGGTCCAATCGGCGTGTCACCTGGCTGAGGGGAATCCTCTGCTCTCCAGTGGCAGGCGGCGCTGCGGGTTGCTGCCGGAACTGATCCGGAATCCGGGCGAAGCGGCGGGCCTGGATCAGGGCCGGCCGCTTAGCCCGGATGTCTTCGCTCTTCAGCTTGGCCCGGTCACTGATCCGTAGACCTCGAAGCGCGCCACTGAGCTCGGAGCTGGCCGGTGGCGGCCGGGGTCCTTGGCGCGTGCCTCCTGGATGCGGGCCATTCCGGCGTCGAACTGCTCCTGGGTGTCCCACACCATCACCGTCAATCGCCGACCTGCGTCCCGGTCCGCAAGCCACCAGCCGCGCAGGCCATTGGCGTGCTCGAGCGCCGGGATGACCTCGTCCTGGACGTGCTCGATCCCGGCCGTGAGATCTTCCGCGGACTCGCTGTCGAAGGACAGCACTACTGCGAACATCAGATACCCCCAAGGTTTGTGGATCGGTCTTCCGGCCACGCCGCCGGAAACGCCGGGTCATTGCAGGTGGAAGTCGATGACCCCGGTGAACCACTCGACACGGGACGGATGGGCGGCCTTGGCCTCCGCGAGCGCGGGGCCAAGCTGGGAGTGCATGAACTTCTCCTGATGCTCCCTGGACTCCCATGCCTCGACGACGATCAGCCTGTCGCCCGACTCCCCGGCGATCGAGCTGATCAGGCCCTCTGGCCTGACCTCGGGCCCGGGAGCGCCATCCCATCCCAATATGCGGTTCACCCGCGGGTAGATGTCGCCGGCGCCGGGGGCCGAGAACTCGATGACCACGACTTCAGCCATGACTGTTTCTCCTGATCGCAGAGCCAGATAACTACTTGATATGCCAAGTATTAGCGGAAGGTTCCTTGGCATGTCAAGTAGTGCGTAGACTCCCAGACATGGCCGCCAAGAATGACGACCGCTGGATGCCCGCCTGGCTACTGCTCATCCGCACCCACACCCGGCTGTGGGACATGGCCGAGGCGCAGATGCGCAAGGACCACGGGATCACGATGGCCCGCTACGACGTGCTCGCCCAGCTCGTCAACGCAGGCGGGCGGCTCGGGCTGAGCGACCTCGCCTCCGCGATCATGCTGTCCCAGTCGGGGCTGTCCAAGCTCCTCGACCGCATGGAGCTATCCGGCCTCGTCCACCGCGAACCCGACCCCCGCGACGCCCGCTCCGCGTTCGCCACCATCACCCCCGAGGGCCGGTCAATAGCCAGGCGAGCCCGCCAGGACCATCACGATTTCCTGCAGCGCACGTTCGGCGAGGCGCTCGACAGCCGGGACCTCGCCGATCTCACGCGCGTCATGAGCCGCATCAGCGGATCCATCCCCTCGAGCGAGCCACCTGCTGCCGGACCACCCCGAGCAGCCGCCCCCCGCGAACAGGGCATCGACCATGTCGCGGGTTGACTTGGCGGCCGAGGATGCCAGAACCCGATGCCCTGTTCTCGCCCTGCCCGGACAGGTGCAGGCATCAGTTCCACCTCCCATTCGGCATTCCGTGCGCGCTCGTCGCGTACAACCGCGCGAGCGGCGACCTTCATCCAATGCCCTAAGACACGAGTAGGCATGCGGCTGACTGCATGATCATGCGCAGACCAAACGCGCACTCATCGGCATTATGCGGGTGATCGTTGTCAAGCTGATCATGATGCTTGGTTGTCGTCGATCTTGCGGATGAGCCGGGCGAAGAGTTCCTGGCGGCCGGTCTGGTCGTGGGCGGCTGCGTGGTCATGCTGGGCGGCCAGGGCGGGCCGGAACTCGATGCTGGTCTGGAAGTAGCTGCAGGTTTCGCAGATGGACTCGAAGGCGCAGTCGAGCTGGGGTGGGCGGGTGCACCAGCCGTTGCCGAGGAGGCGGTGGTGCTCGCGGCGCAGCCGGGTCATCTTCGGGCCGGCGGCGTCGGCAGGGAGCTGGGCTGGCTGGCCGTAGAGCGCCTCGACCTTCTCACTGACGGCGAAGTACTCATCAGCGACGGTGCGGCTGGCGATCTTGGCGTAGCGCAGGGTCATGTCCAGGCTGCGGTGGCCCAGCAGGGCGGCGATCGCTTCCAGGCTCATCCCGCGGTTGATCGCCTGCGTGGCGAGGGTGTGCCTGAGCTGGTGGGGGTGGATGTGGGGCAGGCCGGCGGCGGCGCCGGCCCGGTTGATCATCCGGGTGACGGTATGCCGGTCGAGCGGGCGGCCGTTTTCGCGGGGCAGCAGCAGCGGGTGATCTGCGGGGACGTGCCTGGCCCGGTAGGCATCGATGAGGGTGACCAGCTGGGGGTGCAGGGGCAGGTAGCGGTCTTCGTGGAGCTTGCCGACCGGGACATGCAGCCAGGGCCCGGCACCGATGAGCACGATGGCATCGGCGTGCAGGCCGGTGTATTCGCTGACCCGCAGTCCAGTGCGCAGCAGCATCTCCACGGTGACGCGGACCAGCAGCCGGCGATCACCCTGGGCGGTGCGCAGCAGCTTGGCGGCCGCGGCGTCGTCGAGAGCCTTGGGCAGCGGGTGGTCCTGGCGGGGCAGGTCGCCGGGGAACATCGGCACCCGGGCAGGTGCTTCGTCCCAGCCCCATTCGGTGATGCGGACGAAGAACATCCGCAGGGTGCCGAGGCGGTGCGCGATGGTGGCGGTGGTCAGCCGGGGCTTGTTCTGCCCGGGGCGGGCAGCCAGCCAGGGCTTGAACGCCTCGACATGACGCCGGGTGACCTGGGCCAGCGAGCTCACCGGTGACGGGGCCTCAGCGAGGAAGGCGGCGAACGAGCGGAGTGCCAGGTCGGCGCCGCTGACGCTGCCGGGCCGCAGCACGCAGGCGACCTGCTCCAGGTAACGGCGCATCGGGCCGGTGATCTGCGGGATCGCCTTCTCCAGCTGCTGCCAGTCCGGCAGCAGCGCCGGCCCGGTCACCGGGCGCCCGGCAAGGCAGGCACGGTGGCCAGGGCCTGGGCGTCGATAGCCTCGGCGGCCCGGCGGTACTGGCCCGCCAGCCAGTCATCGCCCAGATGCAGGTAGATGCGGGTCGACTCGATCGAGGCGTGCCCGGCCTGGGCCTGCACCGCCTCCAGCGTCATCCCGGCCTTGCGGAGCTGGGTCAGGCAGGTATGCCGCAGCTGATGGCAGGTCGCATGGGCCAGCCCGGCCCGGCGGCGGGCGCCGTCGAGGATCTCATCGAGCCCGGCCGCAGTCAGCGGCAGGCCGCGGCGCGGGCCTTTCAGCACGGTGAACACCACATCCGTGGCCGTCCCGGCGGGACGCTCAGCTTCGAGATAGGTACTGACCTCGGTGAAGAACCGGGCCGAGACCGGGATCAGCCGCTGGTGGCCGCCTTTGCCCTCGGCGATGAACACCCGCCGTTCCCCGAACCGCAGATCGCCTAGCCGCAGCCCGAGGACCTCGCAGCGGCGCAGCCCGCCCAGCACCATCGCCGCGACCATCGCCCGGTCCCGGTGCGTCCGCAGCGCGGCGGTCAGCGCGTCGACGTCACCTGGGTCCAGGATCCGCGGCAGCGTCCGGGGAGAGCGGACCAGCGGGACACCCTGGCCTGGGCGCTGCCGCTCGCGGCGGGTCGGCAGGCCCCGCGGCACCGGGTTGGCGCTCACGTCGCCGCGGGCTAGCAGGAACCCGTAAAGCCCCGACACGCTCGACAGCCGCCGCCGCAGCGTCCGCGCCGACACCCCTGCGGCACCCGGCCCGGCGACCTGCAGCCGGCCCTCGCCACCGGTGCGCTGCGCGGTCATGAACGCCAGCACATCGGCCGGCCGGACCCGCCGCGGAGGCTTGCCGACCACGGTGAAGAACACCTTCAGGTCATAGGCCACGGCCAGGACCGTATTCGGCCGGCACCGCCCAGCCAGGAACTCCAGATACTCATCCAGCAGCCGGACGCCCAGCCGCACCACAACGTCACCGGCCGCATTCCGCGACCGGACCAGCCGCACAGCAGTCACAGGCACGCAGGCCCCCCATCTCCACAAGGACAGGCCTGTCAGCCTGCCAAGATCCTTATGAAGATCACCCGCATATCATGCATGAGCGGACGCTGGCTGGCGAGTTGTCGCTGGCCGCGCAGCCGGGCTCTGGGCTCAGGTGGGGTAGAGGCGGATTTTGACTCCGATGGAGTCGGCGATGTGGGTCAGGTCGCCGGGATCACTGGTGACGATGGGGGCCTGGTGGCGCACAGCGGTGGCGATGACGATCGCGTCCACGACATCGGCGGTGCCGGAGGCGGCGCAAGCGACCCCGGCGGCGCGGCCGATGTGCTGGTCGTCGGGGAGGATGTCGCAGCCTTTGAGGACACGGGAGATCTGGTGCTGGGGGCCGCCGCGCCAGGCCTGGGCCAAGACCACCACGGGCACAAGGGGGCGGATCCGCGCGGTGGTGAGTTCGTCGTGCAAGGCCAGGAAGTCAGGGTTGCGGCGTTCGGCGGCGAGCAGTGCGCCAGTGTCGTAGACGATGGCAGGCATTTATCCCGCGGCCTGCTGTGGCTCGTCGGCGAGCAGGCCGACCTCGGCGAGGAACTGGCGGGCGCGCTGACGCGAGGCGGCCGGCAGAGGGCCATGCTCCTTTTCATATTCGGCCACCAGTTCGCGGGCGGCCGCGCGCCCGGCTTCCTGCAGGGCGGCAGCATGTGCTTTCTCGGTGGCGGCCTCGGCGAGCCAGGCCGAGACCGGCTTGCCCTCCCCGGCGGCGGCGGCCTTGATCGTTTCCTCAACGTCGGGGGGCACCGAGATCGAGAGCTTGCGTGCGGTCATGGGGTAAGCATAACGCGTGGTAGGAATGTCTTCCTACCAAAATATGTGCCCGGATAGGCGGCGTTCCAGTCGTAGGGTGCTGCTGCCCAGGTTGCCAGCACAACCGGTCCAAGTCCTGGCCACCGGGATGCCCCCGGGGGGCACTTTGGGGGGCATCACGGGGCTCGCGGGGGCTTGCGCCTGCTGGTGGCTGCGAGCGGGAGCCAGCGCCGGGCCTGGTCAGGGCCGGTATGACCGTTACGGGAACGTCGTGGAGGTCCATGGTAAGGAGAAGGTCTACGGTTCGATTCCGTAAGGGGGCTCCGCAGGTCAGGCGGGTTTTTCGTCTACCAATCCGAGGACCTCTTCCGGTGCAGGGAGAAGGTCCGGCGTTCAACTCGTAAGCAAAATCCCAGGTCAGAGCCGATTTGTCGTTGCCTGGCAGATGCGGGGCAGTTCCAGTCGGGTGGAATGATCTCGGCCGTGCCTCTCTGACCAGTGCCTTTGCCCTCGCTTCTTGGACGGCCGCCATCCGGCCTCCAGTGCCGTTGGGGGGCAAAGTGGGGGGCAAGATCGTTAAGAGGGGGCCAGACGATCGTGATCGTGTCCGGTCGGGGCCGGGGGTTCGAGTTGCTTGGTCTCCTCGGTCCGCGCGCCTTGCTGGAGCCGGTTCCGGTTGACGATGGCCGTCAGCGCAGGCAGGCCGTAGTGGGCGGCCGTCATGGCGGCCTCCCAGTTGCTGCCTTCCTGAAGCTCGCCGTCTCCGAGCACCACGAAGGTGCGCCGGGGCGAGGCCTGCAGCCGCGCGGACAGCGCTATCCCGACGGCCACCGGGAATCCGTGCCCCAGCGGGCCCGTATTGGTCTCCACCCCGGGCACCTTGGTCCTGTTCGGGTGGCCGTTGAGCGCGGATTCCGGTGCTGCGAAGGTCTCCAGTTCGCGGTGTGCGAAGAATCCGCAGCGATCGCACGAGGCATCGCAACCTTCCAGCCAACGGAAGTCTCTGCGCTCCAGGCTATGGCCTCGCTGGTATTTCGGGAGTAGCGCCGATCCGCCTGGCGTAGGCGCCGTCTGCTGGCCGTGTACTCACGGGCGAAAAAGGTACCGGCGGACCATCATGCTCAAGGTCTGGAGGAAGGTCTGCTCGTCGGTGGCGGGTGCGGCGAACGCCGGGCCGTAAGCGATCCTCAGGACCAGGGCGGAAAAGACAGCATTAAAGGCCGCCCGGACGGCGGTCTCCGGGTCGGGGTTGTCGATGGCGTCCCGGGCGCGCAACAGCAGGTTCGCAACCTGGTCGCCGAGTTGCTGGCTGTAGTAGGCGCCACGGCGATAGACCTCCGCGTGCACCCCGGAGATCAGCACGACCGCACTCAGGAAAGCGGCGTGGCGGAAGAAGATGGCCGCGACCTCACTGACCATCTGGATCGCCAGCTGATCAGGTGGCAGATCGCGCCAGCGTTGCTCGTCGGTCAGTACCGCCTGGTCGGCGCGTATGCGCGCCATGCCATGCTCGTAGACGGCCAGGAACAACGCGTCCTTGTTGTCAGCACGGTCATAGAGGGCCCGCGGTGCGACCTGGGCGCGGTCGCAGACCGCAGCGATGGTGAACGCGTCGTAGCCTCCTTCCTCGAGCAACTGCACACCGGCGTTGAGCACGCGGTTCCACGCCTCACGGCTGCGCCGCTGCACAGGGGGCCGGATCTCCAGTGATTCGGCGGGGGCGCCGCCGGCCGCTGCTGGTGTAGCCACCGTCCCATCCTCCCAAAGCGCTCGCTCTGCTCGGCTGCCGGTGATGGGGCCCGGAAATTTCCGCCAGGGGTTGACAACGTCGTCACTTGAACAGATGCTTTTCTCAGCAAACCGTAGCGTACACTACGGTTTTGCTCAAACCGCAGTCCGCATCACGCGTTCGGGAGGAATCGTGCTCATCGTCGTCGGCAGTGCCCAGGCGCGGGCCAGTCACCGGGAAGATCTGGCGTCCGCGGCCCGCGAGATGGCCGCGGCCACCCGCGGCGACGACGGCTGCCAGGCATACGGCTTCTACGCCGATCTGGCGGACGAGAACACGGTCCTCAGCCTGGAAATCTGGCGTGATCAGGAGGCCCTGGACGCCCACATGGCCCACCCGCACACCCAGCAGTTCCTCACCCGGACGGCCGGACTGATAGACGGCACCCCGGCCATGGCCTTCCACGAGGTACGCGACTCCCGCTGACCCGGCGCCACCACGGCGCCCGAGACCGGTAGCCACAGACCGACCTGTCGCGCTGCCGGGCACCGCGCCGGTGACTGCCCGCCCTGACCCCCTCAACGAGGAGACCCAATGAGCACCACCCCCGCCAGGCGAGGCCGCGTCGCGGTCATCGGCGCCGGCCCGGCCGGCATGGCTACCGCCCTGTCGGTCCACCAGGCCGGCCACGACGTCATCTTGCTGGAGCGCTACCACCAGGCACGCCCGGCCGGCAACATCCTCAACCTGTGGCCCCCGCCGATCAAGGCGCTAGGCCTGCTCGGCGTGGACATTAACGACCTGGGCGCGCCCTGTTACTCCGAGTTCCGCTCCGCCGCCGGCCACACCCGGGTGCGGGTCGACCTGCCCGACGAGGTTGTGAACGATTACGGCGGCGGGTTCATTGGCCTGCTTCGCCCCGAGCTATACGAACGGCTGCTCGCCGCGCTACCGCCGGGCGTGCTGCAGGTCGACCGCGCCGTGAGCAGCTTCGACCAGGACGACGCCGGCGTGCGGCTGCACATGGCCGGCGGAGAGGTCATCGAAACCGACGTCCTGGTCGGTGCCGACGGCATCGACTCCCTCGTCCGGCGCACCCTGTGGGGCGATGCCCCCAAGCGGGAGCACAACCTGCACATCTTCGGCGGGTTCACCTTTGAGGGGACCGTGCCTGCTGAGAAGGGGCTGTGCATCGTTTCCCACAGCCGCACCGTGCAGGGCAGCTGGACCTCCATCCGCAGCAAGGGCCGCGACGGCTATCAGTGGTGGGTACTCGGCGCCCACGACGCCAGCACCGAGTTCACCGGCGACCTGCACGCCACTGCCACGCGGATGGGCGCAGAATTCGCCGCTCCGCTCCCACAGCTGATCGCCGCCACCGACCCCGGCAACGTGCAGCGCTGGGTACTGCGCGACCGCAAACCGCTCAAGCAGTGGTCGAAGGGGCGGGTCACCCTCGTCGGCGATGCTGCTCACCCCACGTCGCCTTACGCCGCTTATGGCGCGGGCATGGCCACCGAGGACGGCTACTTCCTGGGCCGTCAGCTCGCTGGGGTAAACCTTTCCGATTGCGCCGCTGTTCGCGCAGCCCTCGACGCTTTCGAAACACCGCGCAAACCGCACACCGGCCGCCAGGTCCAGCAGGCCTTCATTCTCGGCAAGGTCTTCCATCACGCGCCGGCGCCGCTGCGGGCCGTCCGCGACGCGATCCTGGACCGCACGCCATTCCTGCAGAAGGTCGTCGGGGAATCCTCCCCCGGCGAGATCCTCGCCCAGATCTCAGCGATCGACGATGCCGAGCAGCGCTTCGCGGCCGTCCAGGGGGCGGGTCCTCGGTGACGACGGAACCGCGAGTGCTCGACCGCACCGATCCCCGCGATGCCGTGGCCGTGGCCACGGCCGAACTCCAACTGGGGTCGCTGGGGCGCCGATGATGTGCTGGGAACGCTGAATTTCCTCGACGAAGCCAAACGAGTTGAGGGCGCGGCGGTGGTCCGGCGCGCGATGAGTTCTTCGCTGGCCCAGTCCTTCGACGCGAACGGCCCGCAGAAGGGCTGGCGGCGGCACACCAATCCCGTACACGCCATCCTCGACCCCGGGTCGACGCCGAACGCGGCCCCCTGGATTCCCCGGTCAACGCCAGTACGCGTGGACGGTGGCGGCTGGCCCGACAGCTACAGCCGGGGAGATTCAGGGTTGTGCCACGCCTCGGTCCGTCCGGTCCGTGCGGCTTGCTGCCCGGCCGGCCGCGAAGCGATCCGCCGCCCGGCTTGGGCCAGGACGCGGCGCAGCCACACGTGCGCGGGGTCGCGTTCGTACATCGGGTGCCACCACAGCGCCTCGGCGATAGGGATCGCGTCGAACGGGCACCGCAGCGCCCGGATGTCCCGGGATGCGGTCAGCCGCGGAACCAGGCGCGACTGGACCAGCGCCAGCCGGTCGGTCCCGGCGATGACGAACGGCAGGGCCAGGAAAGACTCGACCACGATCTGCACGCGGGGTTCCACGCCGAGCATCTGCAGCTGCCGTGCTGCGGGAGTGAACGCGGTGGGGCTGAAGTACGTGAAGGCCCAGGGCAGTTCGGCCAGCAGCTGCATGGTCAGCTCGTCGCCGACCCGGCGGTTGGTCGCCGACACCAGGCATGCCCAGCCGTCCTCGTATAGGTCGGTAAACGACAGCCCGGTCAGGAAACCATGCGGCATAAGGACGCCGTTGACCGTGCGGAACTGCTCGGCGGGGCGGTCGACGATGGCGGGAGTGTGCTGCTCCAGGTGCAGGCGCACGCCTGGTGCCTGCTGGTCGAGCAGGGGGCCTACCGCCTCGCCGACGACGGCCATCGCGTAATCCGATGACAGGACCCGGAACTCGCGTTGCTCGGTCGACGGGTCGAAGGCCGGCCGGGCCTCGAATACTCGCTGGGCGGCGTGGGTCGCGAGCCCGGTGTATTCCTTCAGCTGCACGGCGAGGGGCGTCAGGGCGTAGGTGTTGCCGGTCCGGCGCAGCAGCGGATCATCGAAGTGACGGCGCAGCCGGCGCAGCGATGCGCTGACGGCGGGCTGGCTGACTCCCAGTTCCCGGGCCGCCCGGGTCACGCTGGTCTCCCGCAGCAGTGCGTCGAGCGTGACGAGCAGGTTCAGGTCAAGCGTGCGCAGATCCACCCGGACCAGTCTGGCATAAACAAAGCTGATACCGCGCATCAGAAACTACGTCTTCCCTTATATCGCTGGGCAGCCGACAGTAGTGGGCATGGACGAGGATGTTCAGCCAGGAGCAGCTCGGGCGACCGCCGTAGGCAGGCTTGACCGCGCTGACCCCGAGGGTGCTATCGCCGACGCGGCCCGCCGGTGCTCGAACCTGCACCGCTGGGGCCCGGACGACGTGCTCGGCACCCTGAACTACCTCGACGCGGGCAAGCGCGCCGAGGGCGCGGCCCTGGTCCGCCGCGGCGCGAGCTTCTCGCTGGCGCAGTCCTTCGATGAGCACGGGCCGCAGAAGGGCTGGCGGCGGCGGACCAACCCGGTGCACACGATGCTGTCGTCCGGGCTGGACGCCGAGTTCGGGCCGGCCGAGTTCCCGCACGGGCTCGGCGGCGCTGACGACGTGGTCTTCATGCCACTGCAGGCATCCACGCAGTGGGACGGGCTCGGGCACATCTTCGACCACGGCCAGGCGTACAACGGCCGCCGCGCCTCCCAGGTCGTCACCAGCGACGGTGACCAGGTCACCGGCATCGAAACCGCCGCCGGCCGCATCGCCGGACGCGGTGTGCTACTCGATGCCGGACGCGCCATCGGCACCGGCGGCGAGCTGCCAGACGGATTCGCCATCACCAAGGGGCACCTCGAGGCCACCATCGCCGCCCAGGGAGATAGTGCGCGGGTCAGCCGCGGCGACCTGGTGCTGGTCCGCACTGGCCAGCTCACCCGGGCCCGGCGGGACGGGTGGGGCGACTACGCCGGCGGCGCGGCTCCCGGGCTGTCGTTCACCACCGCCGGCTGGCTGCACGACAGCCAGATCGCCGGCATCGCCACCGACACCTGGGGCTTCGAGGTCCGGCCCAACGAGTTCGATGTCGCCTTCCAGCCTTTGCACCAGGTGGTGATCCCGCACATCGGCTTGTTCATCGGCGAGATGTGGGACCTGGACGCGCTCGCCGCGGACTGCGCCGCCGACGGCGTGTACGACTTCCTGCTCGTCGCCGCCCCGCTGCCCGTCACCGGCGCGGTCGGTGCCCCGGTCAACCCCATCGCCATTAAGTAGCCCGGAGGATTCCCGATGTGCGCAGTAAACAACGTTCTGGTCGCCGGCGGGGGAGCCGCCGGCGCGGCCACGGCCATCTTGCTCGCCGACGCAGGCGTCGCAGTTGACCTCATCGAGATCAAGCCTGAGCCCAGCTCGATCGGATCCGGGATCACGCTGCAAGGCAACGCGCTGCGGGTCCTGGCCCAGCTCGGCGTCTGGGAGGAGGTGCGCGCCGCTGGCTACCCCTTCGACAGCATCGGCCTGCGCGCCCCCGACAGCGACGGGACCCTGCTCGCCGACATTCCCGACGCCCGGACCGGCGGCCCCGATTTCCCCGCCGCGGTGGGCATGCCACGGCCCGACCTCGCGCGCATCCTGCTGGGCCGCGCGGCCGCGGCGGGCACGAAACTGCGCTTCGGCACCACGTTCACCACGATGGAGCAAGATCCCGGCGGCGTCGATATCACCTTCTCTGACGGATCGACCGGACGCTACGACCTGCTCGTCGGCGCCGACGGCATCCGCTCCTGGACCCGCCGCGCGATGGGTATCCAGCTGGAGACCCGCTCGCTCGGCATGGGGATCTGGCGCGCCTTCGGCCCCCGCCCGGACAGCATCGTCCGCACCGACCTGTATTACGGCGGCCCCTCTTATATCGCCGGCTTCTGCCCGACGGGTGAGAACTCGCTCTACGCCTACATCGTCGAGGCCGCGCAGGACCGCTCCACTTTTACCCCCGATGAGCAGCTGGCCACGATGCGCCAGCTGGCCAGCGCCTATCACGGCCCGTGGGACGACATCCGGGCCACGCTTGAGGACCCGGCCCGGGTCAACTACACCTGGTTCGAGACCCACGTCCTGGATGCGCCGTGGAACCGCGGCCGCGTAGTTGTGATCGGCGACGCCGCGCACTGCTGCCCACCGACCCTGGCGCAGGGCGCCGCCCAGGCGCTCGAGGACGCCGCCGTCCTCGCCGAGCTGCTGCTGGCCGCCGACGACCTGGACCAGCAACTGTGGGACAGCTTCCACGCCCGGCGCACCGGCCGGGCTCGGGCCGTCGTCGAGGCGTCCAACCAGCTCGCCGACTGGCTGATCGCCCACGAGCAAGGCGACGTCCCGGCCCTCATGCACTCGCTCGCCGAACTAGTCAGCAAGCCCGCGTAAATACCCACCCAGACCACTACACCCGAACGCCGCCGCAGGAGAACACGATGACCGACCGCCTCATTACCCATCTCCGGCACGTTGACCTCGCCGTACCCGACCATGCCAGGCAACTGGACTTCTTCACCAACACCTGGGGACTGCGGGCCGAGCACAACGACTCTGGCCTCACCTTCCTGGCCGCCGAAGGTTCCCCCGAGCAGTACGTCGTCCGGCTGCGCAAGGCGGCCGACAAGCGGATCGACCTGATCGCCTTCGGCGCGGCCAGCAGGACCGACGTGGACACCCTGGCCGGGCGGCTGGCCGCCGCCGGGGTGCAGCTGGTCAGCGAGCCCGGTGACCTGCAGACCCCCGGCGGCGGCTACGGTTTCCGGTTCTTCGACAACGAGGGCCGCACCGTCGAGATCAGCACTGAGGTCGCCGTCCGGGCCCACCGCAAGATCGAGCCGGGGGAGTCCATCCCGGTCCGGCTATCCCACGTGGTCATCAACTCCGCCGACCCCGAGGCCACCCGCGCGTTCTACGAGAAGCACCTGGCCTTCACGCTGTCGGACACCCTGATGCACCCGCACATGGGCGAAATGATGTGGTTCATGCGGATCAACTCCTGGCATCACAGCGTGGCGATCGCCCGCGGCCCGCACCCGTCGCTGCACCATGCGAGCTTCGAGTTGCGCGGCATCGACGAGTACATGCGCGGCACCGGCCGGCTGCTGCGCGCCGGGGTGGAGAAAATCTGGGGCCCGGGCCGTCACCTGGCCGGCAACAACACCTTCAGCTACTTCCTCGACCCGCACGGCAACACCGTCGAGTACACCACCGAGCTGGAGCAGATCGATGAGGACACCTGGCACCCCCACATGTACGACTTCACCCAGCCTGAGGTCGCCGATCAGTGGGGTACCGCCAACCAGATGAGCGAGTTTGTCGCTGCCAAGTCGTTCAACGACCCCGACAAGGGCCTGTTCGTGGCCCCCCCGGTCTGATGAAGTTCGCCACCTGGGATGACAGCGGGCTCGTCACCGCCGGGATCATCGGGGAGCACGGGCTGCACGCCCTGCCGCTGGGCATCACCGTCCTCGACCTGGTCCGGGCGGGTCTGCCGGCCGCCCTGGAAGCGGGGACGGCGGCACGGTCAGCGCCGCCCGTGCCTGTCGCCGGGGTCCGGCTCCTGCCGCCGCTGGCCGCGCCGACCGTGCGGGACTTCGTCGCGTTCGAGGAGCATGTCGAGGGCGTCGTGGCCAGCGTCGGAGACGGCACGGGTGTGGTGCCGGAGTGGTACCAGGCGCCGACGTTCTACTTCACCAACCCGTACGCGCTGATCGGCGCGCACGACGACGTCCCGGTCCCGCCCGGCTCTCAGCTCCTGGACTTCGAGCTCGAAGTAGCCGTCGTCGTCGCACGCGACGGCGCATCGCTGAGCCCGGAGCAGGCGGCTGAGCACGTGTTCGGCTACACCATCCTCAACGACTGGTCGGCCCGCGATCTGCAGCGCCGGGAGATGAAGGTCAGCCTCGGCCCGGCCAAGGGAAAAGACTCCGCGACGACGCTGGGCCCGTGGCTGGTGACCGCCGACGAGCTGGAGCCCTACCGGGACCCGGACGGGTTCCTGGCCCTGGACATGCGGGTGTCGGTCAACGGTATCGAGGTCGGCCAGGACCTGCTGTCGAACATGGGCTGGCCGTTCGAGGAGCTCATCGCCTACGCCTCCCGCGGGACCGAGGTCCGCGCCGGGGACGTGCTGGGCTCGGGCACCTGCGGCAACGGTGGCTGCCTGGCCGAGCTGTGGGGCAGGCGCGGCGAGCTGTCCCCGCCGCCGCTGCAGCCGGGCGACGTCGTCGAAATGGCCGTCGAGGGTATCGGTGCTATCCGCAACCGGGTCATCCCCGGCCTCGACCTGCCACCGGTCCAGGCTGCCCGGCCCCGCCCGCGCCTCCGGAAGCGGGCCTCATGAGCAACCGGGTCGAGGGCAAGGTCGTCGTCGTCACCGGCGGCGGTCAGGGGCAGGGCGCCGCCGAGGCCCGGCTGCTCGCCGCCGGGGGCGCGACCGTGGTAGCCCTCGACCTCGGGGACGCACCTGCCGAGGATCTCGCGGGGGCCGAGTACCGCAGGCTCGACGTCAGCGACGCCGCCGGCTGGGCCGCGCTTGCCGCCGATCTGCACACCCGGCACGGACAGGTGCACGGCCTGGTCGCCAATGCGGGCATCACGTGGCGGGCCCGGCTGACCGACCTCGACCCGGCCGATCTGGCGCGCGTCTTGGAGGTCAACGTCACCGGGACCCTGCTCGGCATTCAAGCGCTCACCCCGCTGATGCCGGCGGGCGCGTCGATCGTCGTTGTCGGGTCGATCGCCGCGCTGACCGGGCATTACCCGGTCGCCTACACCACGAGCAAGTGGGCGCTGCGCGGCCTGGCGAAGGCCGCCTGCCTGGAGCTGGGGCCGCGCGGGATCCGGGTCAACACGATCCACCCCGGCTACATCCAAACGCCGATGACCGCCTCGGCCTCCCGCGCTTTCCTGGACGCCAGCGTCGCCGAGACCCCGCTAGGCCGGCCAGGCACGGTTGACGAGGTCGCCCCGCTCGTGGTGTTCCTGCTCAGCGACGACGCCTCGTACATCACCGGCGCCGAGATTCCGGTTGACGGCGGGATGACTGCTCACGGCGGCGTGAAGTCCATCAGCGACGCCGTCCGGGCGGCGACGTGACGGGCCGGCCGCAGGCAAGGCCGACTGCGCCAGCCCGGGCATGACCCCGCATCGCCGCTCTCCTCGGAGCCTGCTGAGAACCAGCGAAAGGAACGATTGTGTTCGAGTATTTCCCCGGCAACTACGTCTGGAACCTGGGCGTCGTCGCCGCTCTCAACTCCGGCGGATTGATCGACGAGGTTGATCGCGCCTGCCAGCCGATCAGGGAGGCCGCCGCGCACGGCGAGGACGCCGGGACACCGGACTTCCTGCGCGCCTGGACCGCGCTCACCGATCAGCTCGTCGGCCAGGCCGAGGAAGCCGAGGAAGCTGGTCACGCCCGGACCGCCGGCCAGATCTACGCCCGCGCCACCAACTACCTGTGCCAGGCCGAGCGGATGCTGTCGAACTCCGATCCCAGCCGGATCCCGACGTATCGACGCGTGCTGCAACTGCAGCAGAAAGCCTTCGACCTCAGGGACCCGCAGATCTCCCGGGTAGCCATCCCGTTTGAAAGCACCACCCTGCCGGCTTACTTCAGCCCGGCGCCGCTCAGCGACGAGGGCCCTGCGCCGGTGATCGTCCTGGTCAACGGCCTGGACTCGACGAAAGAACACATGTACGCCTCGGGTTTCTGGGGCGAGCTGGCCGCCAGGGGTATTTCCTGTCTCATGCTCGACCAGCCCGGCACCGGCGAGGCATTGCGGCTGCAAGAGCTCACTGCCCGGATCGACGCGGAGACCTGGGCGGGCGCGGTAGCGGATTGGCTGCTCACGTGCAGTGATATCGACCCCGCTCGCATCGGCATCGTGGGCTGGTCGCTGGGCGGCTACTACGCCCCACGCGCCGCGGCGTTCGAGAAGCGGTTCGCCCTCTGCGTTGCCTGGGGCGCCAATCACGACTGGGGCGCAGTGCAGCGCCGCCGACTCGAGCGCGAGGGAGAGCGGCCGGTACCCCACTATTGGGAGCACGTCCTCTGGGTGTGGGGTCACACCAACCTGCAGGAGTTCATCAAGTTTGCCGCGGACGTCAATCTCGACGGTATCGTCAAGAACATCACCGTGCCCTTCCTCATTGCCCACGGCGCCAACGACCGGCAGATCCCGCTGGAGTACGCACACCGCTCCTACGACCAGGCCGTCAACTCCCCGAAGCGTGAGCTGCGGGTATTCACTCCCGCGGAGGGCGCGACCGAGCACATCGGCCTCGACCACCTGCCCTACGTCAGCTCGTTCATCGCCGACTGGGTGGCAGACACCTTCTCCGAGTTGCCGTGATGTCAGCCGCCCGGATGTCTCATGAGGCGTCTGGCAACGGGTCCGGCGGCATCATGGAGGCCAGGCGCCCACGCCGGCCGGGCGGGCGCCACACAGCGTGGATGGAAAATGCGCAGGAGGTTAGCCAATGACGACGACCGGCACCGTGCACGGATGTCCTGTCAATGAGTCATTCGACCCGCTCTCACCGGACTTCCTCGCCGACCCCTATACGGCCATGGCCGCGCTGCCCCGGGAAGAGCAGCCCATCTTCTTCGCCCCGTCGATCGGCTATTACGTCCTGACCAGATACGCCGACATCGAGCAAGTGTTCCGGGACCCGGCCACCTACTCCGCGGCGGTCGCCCAGGCCCCGCTGGTGCCGCTTGTGCCCGAAGCCCAGCAGATCCTGCTCGCGGGCGGCCATAAACCCCAGCCGTCGATGGTCAGCCTGGACGAGCCGGAGCATGCCAGGCTCCGCAAGCCGGCCGCCCGGGCGTTCAGCATGAAACGGGTCACCACCCTGATCCCCGTCATCGAGGCCACCACCGCCTCGCTGCTCGACGCCGTCGGCGCGGCGAGCGACTTCGACCTGGTCGCCGCCCTCGCCTTCCCGCTGCCGGCGAACATTGTCTTCTCCCTGATGGGGGTGCCCGAGCGGGATTACGCCCAGATCAAGCACTGGAGCGGGTACCGGGCAGCCCTGGGGTGGGGACGCCCTGCACCCAGGGACCAGGTCGAGATCGCGACTGGTATGGCCGCCTACCGCGCGTACCTGCGCAAACTGGTTGACGCGAAGGTACTCGAGCCCGGTGACGACCTGACCAGCGATCTGATCGCCGTCCACCACGAGAACTTGGAGCGGCTCACCCTGGAGGAAATCGCCTCGATCCTGTTCTCGCTGTCGTTTGCCGGGCACGAGACCACCACTGGGCTCATTGGCAACACCGTTCGCCGCCTGCTCGAAGTTCCGCACCGTTGGGCCGGCATCGTACAGAATCCCGGGCTCATACCTGCCGCGGTGGAAGAGACCCTGCGCTACGACCCCTCCGTGCCAGTCTGGCGGCGGGTCACCACCCGGCCAGTCACGCTGGTCGGCGTGAACCTCCCCGAGGGGGCCAGGCTCTTTCTGTGGCTGGCGGCCGCGGGCCGGGATGCTGCTGCATTCAGCCAGCCGGACGTATTTGACGTGCACCGGCCCGACGCCGAACGCCACCTGGCGTTCGGCAAGGGCCTGCACTATTGCCTGGGAGCGAACCTCGGGAAGCTGGAAACCCAGATCGCGGTCGCCGCGCTCGCCGGCCGCTATCCCCGCCTGCGGCTTGTGCCAGACCAGCGGCTTACCTTCCATCCGAACATCTCGTTCCGGGGACCGCAGGTCCTGAGGGTGTGCACGCAATAACCAAAGACTATGAGGATTATGCAAAACCCTGCGGTTGACCCAACTGCCATTCCGTGTGCCAGACCTTTAGGGAAGTTCCCGACACGCCGCGCAAAATGTGAGACAACGGCTTCTCCGGCCGATAGAAAGGAGGTTTCCACGCCAAACCTTTCCTAGCAGGAGAAGCCGTTGCGGTTCGAGCGTATGTCAGGACTGGACGAAGAGCAAATCAGCGAACTTGAATATCGAGTGGCCGGACTGCTCGAAGAGCCATGGAATAAAGAGGAAGGGCGCCCGCGCGAACTAACGTTCCGGGAGGCTCTAGTCGTTACCTGCGGGTACTTGCGGCAGAACATTATCGAGGATGTATGGGCCGACATCTTCGACGTCGCCCAGTCGACGATATCGAGGTATATTACGCTTCTCACGCCATTCGTAGAGAAGGCGACAGACGAAGACCGGCCGACGCCTGAGGATGCAGCCGAGGCCACCAGGGATGCGATCGCACTGGTAGACGGCACGCTGTGGCCATGCTGGTCCTGGGATGGTGAAAGCAAGCTATGGTCTGGGAAGCACAAGACCACGGGACATGGCTCCCTGATCGTTACGAATCTTAAAGGCCGCATAACATTTGTTTCCGAGCCCGTTACCGGCAACCAGCACGACATGGCGAAATTGAAGAGATCAGACGTCGAGAAGATCCTGAAGAAGGCAGGCGGAGTGTTCGGCGACAAGGGATTCATCGGCACTGATTACATCACCACTCCCATCCGCAAGCCGCAATGCCGTCAGCTCTTGAAATGGGAACACGAGTGGAACAATCAGGTGAGCTCCTTCCGTACGCCAGTCGAGCGGGGCGTCGCGACTTTGAAGACTTGGCGGATTCTTTTCACCGACTACCGTCGGCCGCTTAAGACCTTCGCGTCATCGTTCCGAGCCGCAATCGGACTTTACTTCTTTAAGGAGAGTTTTGCATAGCCCTCCTAATGTCTTCTGGAATACAGAGAAAACAATACCCCGGGAGGGGTGCCCGCGCACAGGGAAGGCTTGCCGTGATCTTGGTTACCGGAGCGACGGGCAACGTCGGGCGCGAGTTGGTGAAACTGCTGCTGGACAGCGGCGAGGAGGTCGGGGCGGTCACCCGCGATCCCGGCTGCACGGCGGTGCCTGCCGGGGCCCGAGTGGTCGTCGGTGACCCTTCCCGCCCGCAGACGCTGACCCCGGCGCTGCGTGATGTCGAGGCGGTCCTGCTCAGCCCGCGCGCCGTCGGTCACGGCGCCGCCGAGCTCCTGTCGCTTGCGGGCGAGCACGGCGCGCGCCGGGTTGTCCTGCTGTCGGCGGTGACCGTGGAGTACCCCGCCGGGGAGGCTCACTTCGCCGGCGCCTTCAAGGCGGCCGAGGACGTCGTCAAAGCGTGTGGCCTGGACTGGACCCTTCTGCGATGCGCCGACTTCGCCGCTAACGCCCTGGCCTGGGCGCCGCAGATCCGCCAGGCCGGCATCGTGCGGGGCGCCTACGGTGACGCCGCGACCTCTTCGATCCACGAGCGCGACATCGCCGCGGTTGCCGCATCGGCGCTGGCCAGCCCCGCACATGCCGGGCACTCCTATGTGCTCACCGGCCCGCAGTCACTGACCCAGCGCGACAAGGTCCGCCTCATCGGCGAGGCCGTCGGAACAGAGCTGTCCTTCCAGGAGATCTCTCCCCAGCAGGTCTGCCGGGCCATGATCTCCCAGGGTCTTCCTGAGGAGATCCCCGACAGGCTGCTCGGCTCCCTGGCCCACTACGCCAAGCAGCCGGGACCGTCCTCAGACGCCGTGCAGCAGGTGCTGGGCCGCCCCGCGCTCACATTCGCCCAATGGGCCGCCGACCACGCCATCGCCTTCCAGAACTGAACAGAACCCCTAGCCAGCCCATGGAGCGTCAGATGAAACTCACGATTTTCGCAGCGACCGGGGGCATCGGCCGGCAGATCCTCGAGCAGGCCGCCGACGCGGGTCACGATGTCACCGCGGTCGTCCGCAACCCCCAGAAACTGCCCAGCGAGTTGCCTGGGCAGGTAAGCGTCGTCACAGCCGACCTAGCGGCCCCGGACCAGGCGACGCTCGAGTCCGCCGTCGAAGGAGCCGACGCGGTGCTCTCCGGCCTCGGCCCGCGATCGGGCGCCGAGGCCGGCATCGCCACGCGGGGCACGCAGGCCATCACCGCGGCGATGAAGGCAACCGGCGTGCGACGCATCGTCGTCGTCAGCGCCGCGCCCATCGGGACCGTGCCGTCACCCGCCAGGCCGGACCCACCCACGCACGACCCGGGCGACGGGTTCCTCATGCGGCACCTGGGCGCCCCGCTGACCAAGGCCGCGTTCCGCAAGCACTACGCCGACCTCGCGCAGATGGAAGACGTCCTCCGCGGCAGCGACCTGGACTGGACTGCCGTACGACCGCCACGGCTGACCGACAAGCCGCTGACCGGCACCTACCGGACGGCCCGCGGGCAAAACCTCCGGCGCGGCCTCTTCATTTCACGCGCCGACGTCGCCGATTACATGCTTCGCGCACTCGACCAGCCCGAGACGATCAGGCAAACCATCGGCATCGCCAGCTAACGGACCGAACAAATTACCGGAGTTCTCATGTTCGTCGCCTACGTCGTCGTCACCATCGTGGCCATCGCCGCTAACGCCTTCTCGGGCATCGCCGCCATTCTCCACTTCAAGCCGATCCTGCCCGGCATGGCCAGGGCAGGCGTACCGGAATCGTGGCTGACCTTCCCGATCGGCACCCTTAAGACGGCGGGCGCGGCCGGCCTGCTGCTCGGCCTCATCGGCGTGCCACTGATCGGCACGGCGGCCGCCATCGGCCTCATCCTGTTCTTCGTCTGTGCCGTCTACACTCACCTGCGCGCAGGCGACTATTCGCCGCAGTTCGGCCTGGCGAACGGGTACCTCCTGCTGGCCGTGGCCGCGCTGGTGCTGGGCCTGGCGGTCAAGCGTCACTAAAGATGCAGACGGCAGCACAGGTCGGTCCGCGTCCCGTTCACCCTAATCGGCAGCCGCAAACCGGTCATCGCTGCGCCGTGGGCGCAGGCTTTCGAACACCGGATCGGTCACCTTGACGTGATCGGCTTGCCATGGAGGACCTGTGGATCTAAAGGTGTTTCCGGCCTGATCACGCTGGACCTGAGGGTCTGGCGGGAGAGGTGCCGTGATGACCCCCGACGGGGCCTTGCACCAGAGACGCGGCTGGTCTGTCCTCCCTTAGGCTCCTGCCTGCGCTACATGTCCAGGCCACCGTTGACCCCCCAAACCTGGCCGGTGATGTACCCGGCGGCATCGGCGGCGAGGAAGTGGACAACGCGCGCAACCTCTTCCGGTTCCGCGAGACGGCCCATGGGGATCTGAGACCTGATCTTCTCAAGAACTTTCTCTGGCACGCTCTCCAGCATCTCCGTGGCGACGTAGCCCGGGGTGACCGTGTTGACCGTGACACTGACCCTGTTGCCGCTGAGGTTTCCCGAGCGGCCAAGCTGGAACATTGCCTCACGCGCAAACGCCTTTGTCAGGCCGAAGATACCTGACTTCGACGCTGCGTAGTTGGCCTGGCCGATGCTGCCCGTCTCCCCGATCACAGACGAGACGTTGATGATGCGGCCCGTGCCGCGCGCGAGCATATGCGCCAGCGCGGCCTGGGAAAGGTAGAAGACGCCGGAGAGATTGACGGACAGCACCTTGTTCCAGCTGTCGTCGGTCATATTGGCGATCGTGCTGTCGCTCGTGATGCCCGCATTGTTGACAAGAATGTCGAGCCGCCCGTGCTGCTCGATGACCTCGCCGACCACGCGCCGGCAGTCGTCGCCGGAGGCGACGTTGCCCTGGTGCAGGGTCATCTTGACGCCGTCATCGACGTGCTTGGAGCGGAATTCTTCGGCGAAAGCCTCGGCCCTGGCCAGGTTGCCACCGTAGCCAGCGGCAATCGTCGCGCCTTGGCGCGCCAGGCTCTGGGAGATCGCGGCGCCGATGCCGCGCGTGCCCCCTGTGACGAAGGCCACTCGCCCGATGAGCTTGCCCTCGGGGGATAGCGCGGCGGCGATGGTGTCAGAGCTGGTCATCAGCGAGATCCTGTCCCTGAGTCGTGAGAAGAAAGGAAGGGCCGGGAGGTGTTGGGAGCGCTGCCTTCTCGCCCGACTGAGGCGATGCCAGGCGAGAGTGCTCGGTCATAGAGACCTTGATACCAGGTCAGATCTGCGTCCGGGCCATGCGGTGGCGGACAAGACTGCCATGGGCTGCCTCCTGGGGGAGTTTCACTCTCCCAGTGGCCTTCACGTCTTCACAAGGGACCAACGGCCCGGCAGGTCCGTCATATCCCAAGCCCACCGGCAGCTATGCCAGGAACGATCCTGGGCGGCCCGTCCATGTGGCCGACGCACAACCAGCTCATGCCCGACTGGCGGGTCCACAAGCTGGTTCTCTGTGCCGGACCCTAGCGCTGGGCCGCGCCCCGGCCGCTCGAAGCCCTCGGCCGACGCGACGCAGCGGCGACCATCCGAAGCACCAGACCGCTGCCAGCGTCGCATCAGGCGCACTCGGTCCAACCCGCCCCGGGACGCGAGGCTACGCCGTCGAGCGGTTACCGGCAGGCGCGCCCTGCTCACCATCTGGTTCTTAAGCTCGGCTCTGCCTGCGGGCTGCTCGCCTGAAGGACCAAATCACGTAGAACCGGGGCCCTGGGGCGAGTCCTCGCCGGCGAGCGAGCGGTTCAAAGCCTGCACGGCGCGTTCGAGGTCGGGCGGGTCTTCGTCCACGGTGGCCTGCAAGATCGCGTGTGCAGTATCGAGGTACCGATGGGCCAGGTGGTCGCGCATGCGGGCGATCTGCCGCCAAGGGTTGACGGCTGCGTGGCCAGCAGGTCTTCGGGTAGTGCTTTGACGGCTTCGCCGATTTCCAGCAGGCGGATGCGGACCGCGTCGAAGATCAGACCGTCGGTCCTTGCGGTGGCGGCGGACGCGGCGGCCCACCGGGCCTGACAGCCGGCGCAGGCGGCCGGTGCAAGCCCAGCGTCAGCTCAAAGCCAGCCGCGCCGACCAGCCGGGCGAGCGCCGGGAGGGAAGGCTGGCGCTGCCCGGACTCGTAGGCGCTGATCACGCTCTGGGTGACACCCGCCCGGGTGGCCAGGTTCACCTGGGACAGGCCGGCTTGTTTGCGTGCCTGGCGCAGCAGGGCTCCCGCGAGGCCGGTTCCATCCCTTTGGTATAGCGGATCGTCGATAACCGTGTATTCGAGTCCGGGTGGCGTTGCGAGATCAATCCGAGTGGCAGATTGAGTGGCAAAGTTCGCTCGCGAGAGCTGGTCCAGCGCTTGTGGGTGCCTGCCTGCGCTCGCGTATGGGCAGGCCAGCGGACCTCCCTGCAGCGACGGAACCGCAGACCGAGGTCCTGGGTTAGCTCGGCACTCGGCGCACACGGGTGGAGCTGCTGCCTGCAGCTGAATCGGCACGGTGACCTGGCAGTTCGCTGGCGGAGACCACGCTGAGGCTGGTGCCCGTTACCGTGCCGAAGGCGACCTTCTTGACGTCGATGAAGCCACTGCCGGTGACGGTGACCCTGGTGCCGCCGCCCGGAACATCACCTTCGGCGGTGAATCCCGCTCCGCGGACCGTCACCCATGCACCCGGGGCACCTACGTCGGGAATCACCGACACCACCTCCGGCGAGCGCCGCGCCACAGTCCTAGGTGACACGTTGCACTCCGCGATGGCGATGGCGATGGCGATGGCGCCGCCGCGTGCCTTGAGGAACGCCAGCGATCGGGTGGCCCCGGTCGCTGCTGAAGATCCGGCCGTCCGGCGCTACGCCGAAGTGTCGATATGGGCGCGGCGGCAGAGCCTGACGCCGCTGAGCCTCAGACAGTCAATGCCGGAACCGCAGTCCGACCACGCGCGGCAGCCTGTGCTTAAAGGGTTCCCTCGCGAATACTTCGGCCCTGCCTGTCCTGACTCGGTGCGGCCCGCGCACAGCGGTTCGTTATCCCGAAACTTCACCGCTGGAATAGGCCGGGCCAGCACTCGCTGGACTATAGACGTGGCTCTGTTCGCTCCGGCCCTGGCCTTCCCCAATCACAACGGGATGCGGTCGGGTGGGCTGTCAGATCCAGCCGCGGGAGCGGGCGAGCTGGACCGCTTCGTGGCGGTTGGCGGCGCCGAGCTTGGCGGCTGCGGAGGAGAGGTAGTTGCGGACTGTGCCGGGGGTCAGGGCCGCGCGTTTCGCGATTTCATCGACGGGGGCGCCGCCTGCCGCGAGTTCCAGGACGTCGGCTTCGCGGGGGGTGAGTGGGCTGTCGCCGGCGCTGATGGCGTCGGCGGCGAGTTCGGGGTTGACGTAGCGGCCGCCACGGTGGACGGTGCGTACCACGTCGGCCAGGACCTGGGCCGAGGCGGTCTTGGGCAGGAACCCGCGGACGCCGGCGGCGAGGGCCCTTTTGAGATGCCCGGGCCGTCCGTAGCTGGTGAGGATGAGGGTGCCGCAGGCGGGCAGCTCGGTGACCAGCTTCTGGGCGACGGCGATCCCGTCCAGGCCGGGCATCTGCAGATCCAGCACGGCCACGTCCGGGCGGTGCCGGCGGGCCATCGCGAGGGCCTCGTCGCCGGAAGCGGCCTGGGCCACGACCTCCAGGTCTTCCTGGATCGCCAGCAGGGAAGCCAGCGCCGTGCGGATGAGGTTCTCGTCGTCGGCGAGGAGCACGCGGATCACGGCGCGGGCGTCTCTGGGGTGACACCGGCGCCACGCTGGCCCGGGCCAGGCGGCACCGCTGCGGCGCCGCACGCGGGCAGGCTGGCCTCCAGCCGGAAGTGGCCGTTGCGGGGATGCCCAGTCGTGATGCTGCCGCCCAGGCCGGCCAGCCGCTCGCCGAGTCCCAGCAGCCCGCTCCCGCCAGATCCGGCGGCCGGCGTGTGCACGCGGTCGTTGTCCATGCTGAGCGTCACCGCGCGAGGGGCGCCGGGGGAATCCAGGATGTGAAGCTCGATCGTGCAGGCGGTGGCGTCGCTGTGGCGGATGATGTTGGTGGTGCCCTCGCGGACCACCCAGCCCAGGGCGGCCTGCACGTCAGGAGGAAGGCCCGCCGCGTCGCCGATGACGCGGCAGCTCATCCCCGCGGAACGCAGGACCTCCTGCGCGCCGGCCAGCTCGGTGCCGAGGTCGGCGGTGCGGTATCCGCTGACGACCGCGTGCATTTCCCGCAGCGACTCATGGGCCACCTGGCGCACCTCGAGCATCTGCCCGGCGGCGTCCTGGTCGCCCCGGCGCGCCAGCTCCGCGGCGAGCTCGCTCCGGACGGCTATCAGGGACAGGTTCCGGCCGAGCACGTCGTGCAGGTCGCGGGCGAAGCGCAGCCGCTCCTCCGCGACCGACAGGCGGGCGTGCGCGGTCCGGGACCGGTCAAGTTCCCACATGATCCGCAGCTGACCCGGCGAGACGCGGCCGAGGAGCACAGCGAAGGCGCCGATGAGGAAGGCATAGATCAGAAATGACCCGGCGAGCCCCTGCCCGTGGGCGCCGACGCCGCCGCCGCCGACGCTCGCGGACATGCCGCTGGCCGCGGCCGCCCCCACTAACACCACGGCGAGCAGCGCGCGCGTCCTCAGCAGCGGCGCGAGCGCCGCCGTCAGCGTGCCGCCGAGGAGCATGGCCACAAGCATGCTCACCGGGAACGCGCCCACCGGGGGCCGGGTGAAGGCCGGGAATGCGGCAGCTCCCGCCAGCACGCCAGCCGCGGTCAGCGCGATGGCGGCGGCGACCAGCCATCGCCTCGGCGCTGGTCCCCTCGCCAGGTAGCGGGACACGCTAGCGTGCAGCAGCACGGCGCAGGCGCCCGCCTGCCCCACGGACAGCAGCAGGAAGACGACCAGGCCGGGCACCCGCACCTGCTGCGCCCGGGCCAGGGTCAGGTCGAACAAGAGCGCCACAGCGAACGGCACGTACAGGCCGGCCCGGGTCCAGAACTCGTATCGCTCGGGGCCGCTCAGCTCGTTCCACCGACGCCACATCACCGTCATCCCTCCAGCCTGTCACGCTTGCTTAGCGCCGTGGTTCCCAGCGGAACCAGCGTCGCGCAGCCCATGCGCCCGCGATGATCCATGCCGCGAGCACGAGGACCGGGGCAGCTGCCGCGCCGAAGCTCGCGGCAAAGCCGAGGTGATGACCGCCGGCGGCAGTAGTTCCGGTCAGGCCGAGCCGCAGCAGTTCCACCACCGGCGTCAGCGGCAGCGCCTCCGCGACCCATCGCAGCGGCCCGGGCAGCATCCCCAGCGGGAACAGCAGGCCGCTGAACACCAGCGGCAGCCACAGGGCCGGCATCGTCGTGACCTGCGCCAGCTGCACGGTGCGGGTCACCGCAGCGGTGACCGCGGCCAGCAGCACGAACACCGCAGTCCCCAGGATGAGCCCAACCGGTACCAGCGCGGCGTTGGCAGGCGGGTTGAGGCCGAGCACCGCGACGGCGGCGACCGCGGCCACGGCGATCTGCGCCCACGCGATCGCGATAGCGGGCGCGGCGGTCCCCGCGAGGATCTCGCCGTCCGTGGCCTCGCCCGTGCGCAGCCGCTTGAGCACGAGCTCCTCGCGGCGTGCCACCATCGCCGTCACCAGGTTGTAGTACACGGCAATCAGCAGCGCGAACGCCGTCAGCCCCGTCAGGAGCATGACGCCGAAGTCATGGGCCCCGCTGGCGCCAAGACCACCGAAGGACTTCAGCGAGCCGACCAGGGCGGCGGGCAGGATGACGGCGTTCAGCAGCGCCAGGCGATTACGCCGCAGCAGCACCCCCTCCGCCCGGGCCAGGGCCGCGACCCGGTGCGCCGGCTGCCTCCACCTGATCGTGGTCATTGTCCCGGCGCTCACGCCGCCACATCCTCTGCGCTGCCGTCGTCTGCTGGACTGCCGGCTGAGGCAGCCACCGCGTGGAAGGCCTCCGCCAGCGAGGCCGGGCGGGCGTCCAGGGCGCCCAGCACCAAGCCCCCGGAGTTCGCCCACCCCAGCAGCGCGGTCAGCGTCCGCTGGAGGTCCTGCGTCTGCAGCAGCACTTTTCGCCCGGTGACGCTGGCCCGCGTCCCCGCCAGGTCGGGAACTGGCTCGCGGGAGTCCTCGGGTAGCTCGAAGGAGATGCGGGCCGGCTGTGACGCCGCGACCTCCGCGGGGGTGCCCGTGCGCACGATCCGGCCCTGGTGCATGATCGCCAGGCGGTCCGCCAGCTCCTCAGCCTCTTCCAGGTAGTGGGTGGTCAGCACGACCGTGGTACCGGCCACCAGCAGCTCGCGGATCAGCAGCCACGTGCGGTGGCGGCTCTCCGGGTCCAGCCCGGTGGTGGGCTCATCCAGGAACAAGACCTCCGGGCGGCCCAGGATCGCCATGGCGAGATCCAGGCGGCGCCGCTCACCGCCGGAAAGGGATCTCACCGCGACCCCCGCGCGGTGCCCAAGGCTGACCAGGCCCAGCGCGTCGGCAACCGGCCGGGGCGCACTGAGTGTCCCGGCCCACATCCGGCCGGTCTCCGCCACGGTCAGATCCGGCGGGAACCCGCCCTCCTGCAGCATGATCCCCATCCGGCGCCGGACCAGGGCCCGCTCCCGGCAGGGGTCACAGCTCAGCACCCGGACAGCGCCCCGGGCCGGGGGTGCCAGTCCCTCCAGCACCTCCATCGTCGAGGTCTTCCCGGCCCCGTTGGTGCCCAGCAACGCGAAGAGCTCCCCGCGGCGCACCGAGAAGGTGACCCCCCGGACCGCCTCAAAGCCCCGGCCACCCGGGCCGCCATAGCGCCGCCGCAGGTCCCTGACCGTGATAACGCCGTTGTCGTCCATGCCAGCCAGCATCCCGCCGGACCAGCGCGCCCGCCGGTGCCCGCCATCACCAGTCCCGGTGACATCCGCCCAGGCCGCCCATGACAAACCTCACCGCCCGCCCGGCCACCAGACCAAGCCGCTGTCCCCAGCCGGCCCCCCGCATCACGACCGCACAAACGCCGGCGTTGCTGGCCGCGGCCAGCAGCGCCAGCACCCGCAGCTCCCGAAACGCCGCGGTCAGCAGGGTAGGGACGGGCAGGCGGAACCACCGCCGGACGCAGCGCCCGCGACCACCGCGACCCCCGCCCCCACGATCGCGAGGGCTCGCCGCGGCCCGGCCGGCCGCTGGCCGGCAGATCCCGTCAACGAGATCGTGACATCCAAGACCGCCGCCTCCCAGAGGCCACTGCGCCGACGACGGCGATGGTTATCAGGAACGGGCTCCACGTGGCATTCTGGCTAGCGGACGCGAACCACCCCGCCCACACCAGCGCCCCGGTCAGGACAAGAACGTACGCCACCAGGAACAGGCGCACGCTGAGCTTCTCCCCGGTCCACCGGCGCATCCAGGCAGTACCGGCACGATCATCCTGAGATCCAGCGCGCTGCGGGTTCTTCATGGCTGACTCCGTTCAGTCACGTCCCGGGAGGAACCCGGGCTCCTAGGTCCAGCATCACGGCGAACTAGGATCCCCGCCCGTGCCCGCCATCACCAGTCCCGGTGACATCCGCCCGGTCCGGCCATGACAAACCACACATCCCGCGCCTGGATCCCGGATCGAACCGCCGGCCCCGGTTCCGGCCGCCCTACGCGTAGAGGCGCCATCACGGCAGAAACGCCAATGCTGAAGCTGTTAGAGCTTGGCTTGGAGAAAGGGAGAAAGCTACTGCGAAGAGCAAGCGAGCGATGGCGCCGTCCATCTTGAAGGCGGCTCTGGATCGGCTTTGAGCCCGTCCTTATGGCGACCGCTCTGCGCACATGATCCTAGGGGCGGGAAGGAGACAGGAGGAAGATGGAGAGGAGTGATGACCCGAACTCGACCGGCTCCGCGGGTCACACAAGGTCACGGCGTTTTGGGGGAGTGGGCCGCTGACGACCCTTCTAGTGACCGCCCGGTGAGCGGATTGCCGTGTCACCTGGTCGGATGCCCGAGAGGCTGTGACATAAACGAGTTGAAGAGGTACCCCCGGACTGCGACGGTGAGTGTAGGGCTTGGGCGTGTCCGCTTCAGTCGAATTGGATTTCGAAGCGCTTGTTTCGATGGCGGCGAATTGCTCAGAGCAAGATCAAATTGAGTGGCAAATGGCGCTGGCGTGACCTCGTCCGGCGCTTGTGAGTGCCAGCGTGTGCTCGTGTTCGCGCAGGTCAGACGATCTACCTGGGACTGCGGAACTGCAGAGGTCCATGGTAAGGAGAAGGTCTACGGTTCGATTCCGTAAGGTGACTCCGCAGGTCAGAAGCATTTTCGCTCGTCCATCCGGTGACCATCAGGCTGGAGTCTGCCCCCGCAGCTGCCCCCTGAAGCCGGGACCGGGTCGGCGTGCGCCACGGCTTCCTCCTGCTGAATGACGGCGATGACCTCAGGGATTTCCGGCCCGGCGGGGAAGGCTGAGTGCTTCTCGCCTGGAATCGTGTGGCCGGGGCGTGGTCTGTCACTGCGTCGATCAGCCGAGGGGCTGCCCGCAGAACACCCCGCTCTGGCATCACCCTCGCGGCCGTCGCGATCTCCAGCACGAACGTACTGAACAGTGCATCGACGTAGCGTGGCCTTCGTGGCGGTGAATGCGGAGCAGGCTGAGGACTGGAACGGGGCCAGCGGGCGGGAATTCATCGAGCAGCGTGAGCGGCATGAGCGGGTGCTGGGCCGTCTGAGGGCGCGGTTGCTGGCCGCCGCGGCGATCCAGGACGGGGAGTACGTTCTCGACGTTGGGTGCGGCTGCGGTGAGACGACCGTCCTGGCGGCCCGCGCCGTCGGTAGCGGGCATGCTATGGGCGCGGACTTTTCCCGGATCCAGGTAGCCGAGGCGCGCCGGTTCGCTGCTGCTGCTGGCGTCGCTAATGCCAGCTTCGAGGTCGCCGACGCCCAGGTGCACCCGTTCGGGGCTGGGGTCTTCGACGTGGTGCTGAGCAGTTTCGGTGTGATGTTCTTCGATGATCCGGCGGCGGCGTTCGGCAACCTGCGCAAGGCGCTGCGGCGCGGCGGCAGGCTGGCGTTCATCTGCTGGCGCACCCGCGCTGAGAACCCGGTCTTTACCACTGGGTTCGCCGAAGCCGCAGCGCTACTCGGCCTGCGCGAGATGCCCGGGCCGGGTGCTGCCTTCTCCCTCGCGAGTACCGGTCGGGTGGGCGCTTTGCTGAGCGGTGCAGGGTTCGGCGGCATCGAGTTCGTCATGGTGGACGAGCCGATGCTCATCGGCCGCGACGTTGACGACGTGCTCGAGTACGAGCGCGCCTCCCCAACCGCCACCGAGATCCTGGCCGGGCTCAGCCCAGCACAAGCCGGCGAGCTGACCAGACTGGTCCGGGATCGCCTGGCGGCGTACGTATCGCCCGATGGCGTGACCATGCCCGGCGCGGCATGGCTAGTCACGGCGCAAGCTGTATGAACCGGCTCTTTCGCTGAACCGTATCCGTCGCTTCGGTTCACGCGAGCGGGCTCCGCCGATCAGCTGATCTGTGCGTTTGTAATGGACCGATCGAAGGAACTGTTGCAGACCAGATCGGCGGCTCGCCGCGCTCGACGGTGGTGATGAGTAGCCAGAGGCGGTGATAGCCGTCCTGAGCGGAAGCCGGGCCCAAAGGATGTCGGTAGGCTGGCCTCACTGGCGCCGTCGCGGCGTAGTGCGTTCCCACCAGTCGATGGGTGGAGCGCCGGCGGCCATCCGGTCGAGGATGCCGACGATGAACTCAGCGTGGCTGCCCTCTCCGCCGGGGAAGCAGAATTTCCAGAGTTCCCCGGCGGCGCGGTGGTGGTGGTGGATCGTCTCGTCCAGGGTATAGGCGTCGATCGTCCCGGCCCACTCGCTCTATGGACCGGGTCAAGAGCTCTGAGGTGCTTCCAGCCAGACTGGTAACACGCGGAACGCGGCATAGACAGCGTGTTCGCGCGCGTGCTGGCGCTTGGCCGGCCGGTAGTTCACCAACCTGGGTCCTCACACCAGTTCCAGGTATGGGCCAAAGTGAGGGCAGCGGTCAGCTCGCAGTTGCCAGCGACCGCGGCGCCGAGATAGATGCGGGCAACCCGCTCCGGCGATGCCACGGCCGGCGGACCGGGAAGGCCAGATGCAGTGGACGTGGCTGAACAAGCCACCAGGGGCTCGCCTGGAACATTTCCGGCCGTCCCTGGATTGGGTGCCAGCGTTACCTCATAATGGAGCCGAAGGCTGATACTGGCTCCGTTCGGCTGGGGTCCAAGGCCGATAATCCGGTGTCATCTGGGAACCAAGCGCAAGCTTCTGCTTCGGCCCTTCGCCGGATCACCCGCCATGAGAAGGAATGCCAATGGGTACAGAGCGACAGGTGATGCAGGAGTACCTTGACGCGCTCGTCAAGCGTGCCGACTTCCCCAGCTACTTCACCGGGGACGTCGTCGCCACCTTCGAGGGGACCGACCAGCGCGCCGAGGGCCGGGAGGCCGCCGGGCAGCTGATCCGGTACGTGCATGAGGGCGCGTTCGACGCGCGGATGGAGCTGAAGAACCTGCTGGCCGACGACGGCAAGGCAGCAATCGAGGCGGACTTTGTCGGCACTCACACTGCCGAGTTCGCCGGAATCCAGCCTACGGGCCGGGCAGTCCGGGTCCCCTACTCGGTGATCTACGACCTGCGCGGTGATCAGATCAGCGCGCTGCGCATCTACTTCCCGATGAGCCTGCTCATCGAACAGCTCACGAACTGAGCCTGCCCGGCTGTCCCGCCGGGGCATGCTCCGAACTCGGAGTAGAACCACCCAATTCAGCCGCGCCCGCAGCGGCAGAAGCGGGCATGTCTGGCACCAGGCATTATGCATAGTCATGCAAAGCTGCCGTGACGGCACGTCGGCGCGGTTAATGCAGCACCGTGCTGCCATTCGGGCCGCTGAGGTGGGCGATGAGCGCGGGAGCAGCCGCTGGCCTGATCTGCGCGTCAGCGTCAAGGGCGGATAGCAGCGGCGCGAGGGACGCCGGATCGGGGTGCTCGAGGTGGAAAGACTCCAGGATGAGCCCGCGTGGTGCGGATCTGGCGGGGTGCTCGGTGTCGCCCCAGCTGATCAGGAAGGGCACCAGGCCGCCGGCTACCGCGCCCAGCGTCAGCCGCCACCGCAGCACCGCGCCTGTTGGCGTGGCCCGCTGCATGCTGGCCACCTCGCCCGGGTCGTAGCCGCGACTGCGGGCCCTGGCCACCGCCGCGTCGATGTCATGGCGGGCAATCGCCCAGCCGGCCAGCCCACTACGGCTGACGCCGTCGGGGCCAAACGGGCGCGGCGCCGGCGGCCGGGGCTGCCTGGGATCGGGCGCGATGATCTCCAGATAGGTCTGCGGGCCGAGAGCGAGCAGCGCGTTGTGCGTGCCCAAGCCGGTGTGCTGGCCACCGGCTTGGGCACGAACACCGAGACGCTCCTCCACCTCAGCAACTGCGTCGGCCAGGTCTGGAGTCCTGTAGATGAGGTGGTCGATCAGCATGACCCGATCATCCTCCGCGCCCGCCGCGGCAGATGAGTGCGTCAGCCGAGCGCGTGTGCGATGGACGTCAAAGCCGGCGGCCCTGGATGCTGGTTCTTGTGGACAGCAGCCCCAGCGATGATGGCGGCGGTCCCCCCGCCGTTCCAGCTGTGTACCGCGGAACAGAGGGAAGGCTCGGGCCGGTGTTGTTTACCCTCGACGTCGATGGCGAACGGTTCGCCATCCGCCGAGCTGGAGACGGCGGTACCGCCTACGACTGGCTGAGCGGGCCTAACAAGGGCTACGGGTTCGGATCGAGCGGGTCACCGAATCGGTCGGCGGAGGAGCACCGGGAGAGCGCCCGCGCCTTCCTCGCCATGATCGATCCTGATACGGGCTACATCGGGGACGACTGAGGGCGCTCGGTCAGCCGCATAGCGTGTTCGCGCGCGTGCTGGCGCTTGGCCGGCCGGCCTATCCTTGGCCCTGGTCGTGCAAGCGCCAGCCGGCCGGGGTCTTGATGAGGCACAGGCTCCACGGCTGCCAGCCGGCCGGCATGGAGCCGTCAGAGCTGCCGTGTGTGTCCATCTCGAATGCAACGCATTCCTCGCTGCGGCCGGCCTCGGAGGCTGGGACGTGTCCGGGCTTCCTCACCGCCCGGTAGTTCACCAACCTGGGGTCCTCACACCAGTTCCAGGTATGGGCCAAAGTGAGGGCAGCGGTCAGCTTGCAGTTGCCAGCGACCGCGGCGCCGAGATAGCTGCGGGCAACCCGCTCCGGCGATGCCGCGGCCGGCGGACCGGGAACGCCAGATGCGCGTTGCCCGGCAAGATGATCGAGCCGGAGACGGTGGACTCTCAGGTGAAGCGCGCGCACTCCCGCCCAATTGACGCAGGCAGGCCCGATCGTCCGTCTTGTTCTTGGTCCGCGCGTATCTGGCGGTTCTGGCTTGATAGACCGGCCCGGTTGGGCTGTTCCCGCTCGGTCTGGCTCCCCTGACCAGCCTTTGTTCATCGGGCTGGCTTGCCGCCCGGCCGGTATGCCAGTGCCGTGAGCGCCAGGCAGGACTGCCGGGCGAGATCAGCGAGGCCGGGAGCATCTGCCGTGAACGGCTCGCGGACGCCGAGCCCGGTGAGCAACGCCTTGATCGCCGTCGCGATCGCCATTCCCTCCTGGGCAGAGGTGCGATCCGGCGATCGCGCGGGGTCGATGACCCGGTTCTGGAGCAGCCGTGCCAGCTGGCTGAGCTCGGCTTGGAGCATCTGGGCCAGCCGCATCCGCAAGTCCTCGTTTTCCATGGCGGATAGCAGCAGCTGACGCTCGAAGGCGGCGTTCGTCTCCGGGTAGTTGCTGTAGGTCGCTATCCAGGCCTGCACGTACTGGTCAATCACGGCGCCCAGCGGCAGGGCGGGGTCGTAGCCGCTGATCGACAGGTCCACCCGGGCGACTTCATCGGCCAGGACGGCGACCAGCAGGCTGCTCTTGCTACCGAAGATCGAGTAGATAGCGCCGGTCGTCAGGCCTGCCGCTTCGGCAATGGCGTCAAGCCGGACCCCGGTGCCCTCGCGGGCGATCAGGGCAGTTGCGGCGGCGATCAGCGCACGCCGGTTGGCCTCTTTCGCTTCCGCTCGTCTCACTGGCCTCCTCCACTGGTTGACGGCTTCGCCTGCCGCCGTTTACCATAATCTAATTATCAGAATAACCAGATTACGGTAAAGGGCAGCGCTCAGCGCGTTAGTGCACTGGGGCACCGCCCCGGCCCGAAGGTGAGCCTGGCCAGGTGCTCCCGGCGCCCGGCCGCCCGCAGCAGTCCCCAGCACGCCGAGCAAGAGAGCAGAGCACATGCTTACCCAGGCCGCCAGTCTCGATCACGCCACCCGTCTCGCGGATGGCAGGGTCCTCGGCTACGCAGAATACGGCCCCGCCGCCGGGCCGCCGCTGTTCATCTTCCACGGCCTGCCGGGCTCGCGGCTCGCCATTCCGGAGTTGTGGCCAGGGGAGCCCGCTACGGTCCGGGTCATCGCCCCCGACCGGCCGGGGATGGGGACGTCCACGTTCCAGCCGGGCAGGCGCCTGACGGACTGGGCAGATGATGTCCGTCAGCTCGCCGATGCCCTGGGGATCAACCGGTTTCTCGTTGCTGGCTTCTCGGGCGGCGGCCCTCATGCCCTGGCGGTGGCCCACGGCCTGCCCGGCCGGGTGATCGCCACGGGCTGCATTGCCGGCGCCGGGCCGGTCAGCACCCGCGATGCCCGCCAGGCACTCAGGCACGCCAATCCCACCAACCGGCTGATCTTCACCGTCGCCCGGAAGGCACCCAGACTGCTGTGGCCGTTGATGGCCCAGCATGCCCGCAGCATGAAGCGGCATCCGGGGAAGGTTGTCGACGCCGCCGCGCGCGCCGGGAGCCTGCCAGAAGCCGACCGGCGGGCCTTGACCGATCCGCGCCTGCGAGCGCAGATCATAGAGGCTGCTTCCGAGGCTTTCCGCCAGGGTGTGAGAGGCACCGTGCACGAGGCGCGCATCTGTGCCCAGCCATGGGGATTCGACCCCGCCACCATCAGGCCCCCAGTGCACATCTGGCACGGCGACCAGGACACCAACGTGCCCGTAGCGATGGCGCAGCACCTCGCCGGGCAAATCCCCGGCAGCAGCCTGACGATCTACCCCGGGGAAGGCCACCTGATCGTGCCGAAGCACTGGGACGAAATCGTCAACGCCCTGCTGTCGGCTGACCCGCACCCTGACCCCCGCTCCGGCTGATCCCCGGGACTGCCTGCCACATTGGCAGGACCCCAGTTCTCAGCCGCTCCGAGTCGAGGCGTTTAGCGTGGCCTCGGGCTCCTTGGTACGGCCTCAATTTGATCAAGGAATAGCTTTTGAGTATGCACCAGTAAGAATCACCATGCATCGAGCAAACTTGCTGTCATCGGCATGACCGGAGGGACTGTTCGGCATGCCGTCGGCGCGTGTCGACCCTGCGTATGAGGTTGTCCGTCAGGTGGGGTATAGGCGGATGGTGACGCCGAGGGAGTTGGCGATGTGGGTTAGGTCGCGCGGGTCGCTGGTGACGACGGCGGCTTGGTGGCGCACAGCGGTCGCGATGACGATCGCGTCCGCGACGTCAGCGGTCTGGGAGGCGGCGCAGGCGACGCCGGCGGCGCGGCCGATGCGCTGGTCGTCGGGGAGGATGTCGCAGCCTTCGAGGACGCGTGAGATCTGGTGCTGGGGGCCGCCGCGCCAGGCTTGGGCCAGGACCACGACGGGGATGAGGGGGCGGATGCGCGCGGCGGTGAGTTCGTCGTGCAGGGCCAGGAAGTCGGGGTTGCGCCGTTCGGCGGCCAGCAACGCCCCTGTGTCGTAGACGATGGTGGGCATCTATCCTGCGGCCTGCTGTGGCTCATCGGCGAGCAGGCCGACCTCGGCGAGGAACTGGCGGGCGCGCTGGCGTGAGGCTGCGGGCAGCGGGCCGTGTTCGTGTTCGTAGTCGGCCACCAGCTCGCGGGCAGCGGCGCGTGCGGCTTCGTGCCGGGCGGCGGCGCGGGCTTTCTCGGTGGCGGCTTCGGCGAGCCAGGCAGAGACCGGCTTGCCTTCCCCGGCCGCGGCGGCCTTCCGGTCGTCTTGAGCCGTCACGCGGACGGCATGCAAACGCAGCAAGATGACGCCTCGCCGTGCTACGTACCGGAAGAGTGTCGGTGTGCCGTCCTACGATGTCGGTCGTGCCGAGCGTGGACGAGATCGCGTGGCTGCGGGACAACAGCCCGGCGTGGCGGCTGCTCCGCGCGGACAACGCGCCGCTGGTGCTGAGCTTCCTGCACCGGGTGTTCGTTGCCGATAACGTCCGGTCCATCTCCGCGGCCGAGCTGGCCAGCCGCCTGGATGACGAGCTGTACGCGCTGAACCAGCAGGACAGTGCACGGGTTGGCGTCAGATTTCCCAAGCCGGCCAAGGCCTACCTCGACGACTGGGCGGCACCAGGGGCTGGCTGGCTGCGCAAGTACTACCCCGACGGCACCGACGAGCCGCACTACGATGCCACGCCCGCGGTCGAGAAGGCGTTGCAGTGGCTGGATAGCCTGCGCGAGCGCGAGTTCGTGGGCACCGAGTCGCGGCTGAAGGTGATCGTCGAACTGCTGCGGCAGATCGTGTTCGGCACAGAGCCTGATCCCGGGGAACGGCTGGCCGAGCTGCGCCGCCAGCGCGAGGCCATCGACGAACAGATAGCCCGGATCGGAGCGGGTGAGCTGCCCATGCTCGACGAGACCGCGGTGCGCGACCGCTACCAGCAGTTCGCCGGCACCGCCCGGGAGCTGCTGGCCGACTTCCGCGAGGTGGAGGAGAACTTCCGCAAGCTCGACCGCCAGCTGCGGGAGAAGATCGCCGGCTGGCACGGCGGCAAGGGTGAGCTGTTGGACGACGTGCTGGGCAGCCGGGAGTCGATAGCCGGCTCCGACCAGGGCCGGTCTTTCCAGGCGTTCTACGGCTTCCTGCTGTCCCAGGCGCGTCAGGAGGAGCTGTCCAGCCTGCTGGATCGGGTGCACGCCCTGGCCGGGATCGCCGAGCGCGACGCCAGGTTGCGGCACGTTCACTACGACTGGCTGGATGCCGCGCAGCGCACCCAGGCGACGGTTCGCCAACTCTCCGAACAACTCCGGCGGTTCCTCGATGACCAGGTGTGGTTTGAGAACCGCCGGGTGGTTGACATCCTGCGCAGCATCGAGGGCCGCGCGCTGGAGCTGCGGGAAACCGGCAACGTCTCGCTCACCATGGAGCTCGACGCGCCCTCGCCGGCCATCCGGCTGCCGCTGGAGCGCCCGCTGTACGCGCCGGTGCCGAAGGCCCGCCTGTCCAGCGACGCGGTCCGCGACGCCGACGAGGAGACTGATCCGGTGGCCATGTTCGAGCAGGTATATGTGGACCCGGAGCCGCTGCGCGGCGGCGTCCGGCAGGCGCTGCGCGGCCAGCCGCAGGTCGGCCTGGCCGAGCTGGTCGCGCGGTACCCGCTGCGGCAGGGCGTCGCAGAGCTCGTCACCTATCTCTCGCTGCGGGACGAGGCGTTCGCCATCGTCTACGACGAACAGCACCGCGACCAGATCACCTGGTCCGCCGCGGACGGCCGGGAGCGCACCGCGACGCTGCCGCGGGTCACCTACGCCAGGAGGGGCGGATGACCGCCGAACCGGATCTGTCGCTCGCCGTCACCCAGCTGATGAAGGGCGTCGTCTACCGCGACACGCACGACCACGCGTGGCGCAGCCTGCTCGAGTTGCAGCCGCAGGCCCGGGACTATGTGGACGTGCTGGGCCTGCAGGTCGTCATCGATGAAGCCGAAGGCTATGCGTTCCTCCGTCAGCGCCCCAGCGACTCGGACGACGCCGACCCGCTGCCCCGGCTGACCCCGCGCCGGGCGTTGTCTTTCCATGTCAGCCTGCTGCTCGCGCTGTTGCGCAAGAAGCTCGCCGAGTTCGACGCCCAGGGCGCAGACACCAAGCTGATGCTGACCCGAGAGCAGATGGCGGAGATGGTCCGGGTGTTCCTCCCCGCGACCAGCAATGAGGCCAGGCTCACCGACCAGATCGACGCGCACATCAACAAGGCCGTCGAACTCGGCTTTTTGCGCCCCGCGAAGAGCTCCGAGCAGACCTACGAGGTGCGGCGGATCCTCAAGGCGTTCGTCGATGGCCAGTGGCTCGCCGACTTCGACACCAGGCTTGCCGAGTACGCCACGCTGCTAGCGGGGGAGGAGCAGGAGTGACCGGCTACCGTCTGGCCCGCCTGGAGCTGTACAACTGGGGGACGTTCGGCGGCCGGGTCTGGTCGCTCGGCCTGGACGGGCAGAACGCGCTGCTCACCGGCGACATCGGCTCCGGGAAGTCCACCATCGTGGACGCGGTGACCACGCTGCTGTTGCCCGCCCAGCGCATCTCCTATAACAAGGCGGCCGGGGCCGACACCCGGGAGCGGAGCCTGCGCTCCTACGTGCTCGGCTATTACAAGACCGAGCGCAACGAGGTCACCGGGGCCATCCGGCCGGTGGCGCTGCGCGGCAGTTCGGATTACAGCGTGCTGGTCGGCGTGTTCACCAACCCCGGCTACGACGCGACCGTGAGCCTGGCTCAGGTATTCTGGCTGCGCTCCGGAGATGCGGGCCAGCCGGACCGGTTCTACGTGACGGCCGACCGGGCGCTGTCGGTGAGCGGCGACTTCGCGGACTTCGGTTCCGACATGTCGGCCCTTCGGCGGCGGCTGCGGGCCGCGCCCAGCATCCGGGTGCACGACGCGTTCCCCGACTACGGCAAAGATTTCCGCCGCCGCCTGGGCATCGAGTCGGAGCAGGCCATGGAGTTGTTCCACCAGACGGTCTCGATGAAATCGGTGGGCAACCTCACCGACTTCGTCCGCGACCACATGCTGGAACCGTTCGACGCCGCGAAGGCCGTCGCCGACATCGTCGCCCACTTCGACGACCTGACCAAGGCCCATGACGCGGTGCGGCGGGCCGAGGCCCAACTGGCCGCGCTGACCCCGCTGCTCAAGGACTGCGCCGCGGCTGACACGGTCCGGGCCGAGATCGCCGCGCTCGATGCGCAGCGGGCTGGGCTGCGGTATTATTTCGCCGATCTCAAGGCTCAGCTGACCAGCGTGGAACTCAGTGAGATCGCGGCCGAGCGGGCGCGGCTGCAGGCCCAGCGCGCCGACCTCGACGCCACGCTCGGACGACTGCGCGAGCAGGAAACGAACCTGCGGGTCGAACTGGCCGGCCACGGTGGAAACCGGCTGGCCGAGATCGAACGCCAGCTCACCGAGTGCGAAACCGCGCGGGTCTCCCGGTCGGGCAAGGCCGAACAGTTCGCCACCCTGCTGACTGCGGCGGACCTGGCGCCGGTGGAAACGGGCGAGCAGTTCGCTGTCCGGCGCCGCGAGATCACGTCGGCCCGGGCCGCTGCCGGGCAGGATCTCGCCGGTCACCAGAACACGCTGATCGAGGTAGGCGTGCAGGTGAAGGCCCTGCAAGAGCAGGCAGCCGAGGTCAACGCGGAACTGCGCAGCCTGCGCGATCGCAAGACCAACATCCCGAAGAAACAGCTGGAGCTGCGCGCCGCGTTGTGCCGCGAACTGCGCATCGGAGAGGACGCGCTGCCGTTCGCCGGCGAGCTGATCGCGGTGCGGGACAGCGAGGCCGACTGGGAAGGCGCCGCGGAGCGGCTGCTGCACGGCTTCGCGCTGTCGGTGCTGGTGCCTGGCGAGCACTATCCCGCCGTGTCCGACTGGATCAACGCTCATCACCTGAAAGACCGGGTGGTGTACTACCGCGTACCCGAGCCGTCGCGGGCCACCGCTGCCCCGCCCCAGCACGGGCCGGACACGCTGGCCGCCAAGCTCGTGGTCAAGGACACCCCGTTCGCCGGGTGGCTGGAACACGAGCTGGACCGGCGCGCCGACCACGTGTGCGTCGAGACCATGGCAGAGTTCCGCCGGATGCCCCGCGCGATCACCAGGGCCGGGCAGGTGAAGGGCAGCGGGGGTCGGCACGAGAAGGACGACCGGTACCGCATCGACGACCGCAGCCGGTACGTGCTCGGCTGGTCTAATCAGCGCAAGCTCGACGCGCTGCTGGACCGGGCCACCGCGCTGGCCGGCCAGCTCAGTGAGGTTGCCGCCGAGCAGCACCGGCACGAGAAGGCGCGGGACGCCGCGATCGAGCGGGGCCAGGTGCTGGCCGGGCTAGACCAGACGCACGAGTTCGCCGAGATCGACTGGCAGTCGATGGTCAACCGGGCCGAGCAGCTCCGGGCCGAGCAGCGTGAGCTCGAGGCCGCCTCGGCTGAACTGGCCCGGCTGACCCACGACCTGGACGGGGTCAAGAAGCGGATCGCCGGCGAGGAAGGCGCGCTGCGCGCGCTGGATGGACGGCTCGGCGGGCTCGATAACCGGCAGCACGCCGCCGATGGCGTTATGCATGATGCCTTGAGTTTTCTGGCCGAGGATGCGTGCGGGCCGGCCCGGGTCCAGTTCGCGGTGATCGCGGAGGTGCTGGCCGGGGCGGGGCGGCCGGCGCCGCCCACCGCCGCGGCCTGCGACCGGGCGGAGACGGAGGCCGGAACTGAGTTCAGCGCGCTGGCCGTGAAGCGCGGCGACCGGCTGGCCCGGCTGTCCAACAAGATCGTCGCAGCGATGGGGGAGTTCCGGCGGCAGTACCCGGTGGAGACCAGCGAGCTCGATGACTCGGTGGAGTCCGCCGACGGGTACCGCGAGCTGCATGGCCGGCTCACCGGCGACGACCTGCCCCGGTTCCGGCGGCAGTTCAAGACGTACCTGAACCAGAACACGATCCGGGACATCGCCGGCTTCCAGTCCCAGCTGAACAAGCAGGCCGAGCTGATCCGGGAGCGGATCGCCACGATCAACACCTCGCTGGTCGGCGTGGACTACAACCCGGGCCGGTACATCCGGCTGGAACCGCTGCCGTCCCCGCACGGCGACATCCGTGACTTCCGCGCCGACCTGCGGGCCTGCACCGACGACGCGGTGTCCGGCGAGGACTCCGACCACTACTCCGAGCAGAAGTTCGCCCAGGTGAGCCGGATCATCGAACGGTTCCGCGGCCGCGACGGGTTCACCGAGGTGGACCGGCGGTGGACCAGGTTCGTCACCGACGTGCGGAACTGGTACACGTTCGCTGCCTCCGAGCGGTACCGCGAGGACGACACCGAATACGAGCACTACGCCGACTCTGGCGGCAAGTCCGGCGGGCAGAAGGAGAAGCTCGCCTACACGATCCTGGCCGCGTCGCTGGCCTATCAGTTCAAGCTCGAATGGGGCGCGGCGCAGTCCCGGACGTTCCGGTTTGCGGTCATCGACGAGGCGTTCGGCCGGGGCTCGGACGAGTCGACCCGGTTCGCGCTGGAGCTGTTCGGCCGGCTCGGCCTGCAGTTGCTGATCGTCACCCCGCTGCAGAAGATCCACGTCATCGAGCCGTACGTGTCCGCCGTGGGCTTCGTGGACAACCCGCAGAGCAACAACTCGCGGCTGCAGACGCTCACCATCGACGAGTACCAGGCGCGCCGGGCCGCGCACCAGATCGCCCAGCAGATCGACGTGAGCGACCTCGTCCCTGCCGCCGGGAGCTGACATGCCTGGTCTGTGGACCCGGCCGACCGACGTCCGCGCTTCGGTCAGGAAGAAGTGGGACTCGGGGGCCCTGCTGGCGCGGTTCGCGGCCGGGGATGACTGGGCGCCGCTCGGCATCCCGATCCGGGGGCCATCCGCCCGGGAAATTGGCGAGCACTTTGGCGAGGTCCGACAGTGGGCCACCGAGTGGGCCGCCGCTGCGGCGGGTGGACCGCTGCGCTTGGAGTACAAGCAGGTCGGCGGCCGGCACTTCGGCGCGAACAGCCTCCCGGCCCGCGCCTGGCTAGACAGCTATGACGACACCTGGACGCTGCTGCGGGCGGGCGCCGAGGTCCGCCGCCTGACCGGGCTGATCGAGGCGGCTCACGGCACCCGCCTGGTCCCGTGGCTGACCGGCCACCCCATGCGGGCGCTGCGGCTCGCGGATGACTGGGACCGCCTGCTGGCCACCGTCCAGTGGATCGAGCAGCGCCAGGCACCTGGCATGTACCTGCGCCAGGTCGATGTCCCTGGCGTCGACACGAAGTTCATCGAGCGCCACAAAGGCGTGCTGGCCGAGTTGCTCAACACCCAGCTGGAGCCATCCCGGGTGGCGGACGGAGTGTCCGACTTCGCCGGACGCTATGGCTTCCTCCGCAGGCCCGACTATGTCCGATTCCGGGTAGCTGGCCGTTTCCGGGGATTCTCGGAGCTATCCGTCCGCGCAGCTGAATTCACAGCACCGCCGGAGGGCATCACCCGGGCCTACGTGCTGGAGAATGAGATCACCTACCTCTCGTTCCCGGTCCCGCCGGCGGCGATAGTGATCCTGGGTGGCGGTTACGCCGTGCCGGTGCTCGAGCTGCTTGGCTGGCTGGCCGGCCTGGACGTGGTCTACTGGGGGGATATCGACACGCACGGCTTCGCGATCCTTAACCGGTTGCGCCACCATCTGCCGCAGGCGCGCTCCATGCTCATGGACCGGATCACCCTGCTGGCCCACCGGGACCATTGGGTCACCGAGCCGGTCCCGACCGCCGTGAACCTGAACCGCCTCGACCGGGCCGAATCGGCTCTCTACGCCGACCTCATCTCGGGCTCCTACGCTCCGTCGCTCCGCTTGGAGCAAGAACGCATCAGCTTCTCGGTCATCGAAAAGGCCCTGGCAGACAAGTAAGGGCAGGTTGCGGTGAGCCCGGGGGCCACCTCGGCGGCCTGGATGTCGGCCAGCCGCTGGCGTTCCCGGTAGCTCATAGCGCGATCAGGTCAGCTTCGACTCGTTCCCGGATGCCCGGTTTGAGGTCGGCGGCGGGGATCAGGTCTACCTGGGTGCCAAGGATTGCTTCCAGGTCGGCTTCGAGGCGGCTCAGGCTGAACAGGCTCAGCCCCGGCGGGAAGTCGGCGAGCAGGTCCACGTCACTATCGGGGCGGTCTTCGCCGCGGGCCACGCTGCCGAACACGCGCAAGTTGCTGACCCCGTGCGCTGCGGCCACGGCGACCAGGTCCTTGCGGTGGCGGCGGACGCGGCGGCCCACCGGGCCTGACAGCCGGCGCAGGTGATCAGGTGGCTGGCGCAAGCCCAGGGTCAGCTCGAAGCCAGCCGCGCTGACCAGCCGGGCGAGCGCCGGGAGGGAAGGCTGGCGCTGCCCGGACTCGTAGGCGCTGATCACGCTCTGGGTGACACCCGCCCGGGTGGCCAGGTTCACCTGGGACAGGCCGGCTTGTTTGCGTGCCTGGCGCAGCAGGGCTCCCGCGAGGCCGGTTCCATCCCTTTGGTATAGCGGATCGTCGATAACCGTGTATTCGAGTCCGGGTGGCGTTGCGAGATCAATCCGAGTGGCAGATTAAGTGGCAAAGTTCGCTCGCGAGAGCTGGTCCAGAGCTTGTGGGTGCCTGCCTGCGCTCGCGTATGGGCAGGCCAGCGGACCTCCCTGCAGCGACGGAACCGCGGACCGATACATGGTAAGGAGAAGGCCTACGGTTCGATTCCGTAAGAGGACTCCCAAGGTCATGAACGTTTTTCGCTCACGTATCCGGTGACCATCGGACCGGGATCTGCCCCCGGATCTGCCCCCGATGCTGGGGGCCATGGCCATGCATGCCGTTGCGGCTACGGATTGCGTGCCGATGGTGCCGGTGACCTGAGATTGCTGGCAGCCGGAGAGGCTGAGCGCTTCTTGTTGTGGAATCGGCTGACCGGGTCCCGTGGCGCCGTCAGCCGTGGGGGAGTAGGGCTGCGTCACTGCGGGCTGCTCGGCCGATCTGTGACCGGCCCAAGGCCGCGAACGTCGCCGCTACGCGGGGCAGTCAGTCGCGCGTGAGAATCGAGGGCGACTGGCGCACATCGCCGAATATTTGCTCCGGCTGGGTCTTTAGTTCTCTGCTCTTGCTGAGTACAGATCATTCATTCGGGGCGGCTGGCCTCGCGCATCTCACTCTATGATGAGGTTGTCCCGCTTTGACAGACACGGCTGATGACTTGGTCAGGCTACATTCTTGATCTCGTTGCGGTGACTGGCTTCGAACTCGGCGGGGCCTGCTACTCCTTTGGATCCCCTCAGCGACGGACGCGGTAGCGGAGGTGGGTGGCTTCGGGAGTGTCGATCACGCGAGCGACATCGAGTTCGATCTCCCCGGGCAAGGTGTCGAACAGGCGACGGCCCCTGCCCTGGAGAAAGGGGATCAGGTGGATCTGCAACTCGTCCAGGACCCCTGCACGCAAACATTCTTGAGCGGTGACCGCGCCATGCACCAGCACATTCCGGTCGCCGGCCGCTGCCTTGGCTTGTGCCACACAAGATTCGATCCCATCGGTGATAAAGCGCACCTGACCCGGCGCAACGTCCAGCGGCGGCTGGTGAGTGGGCACGAAGATCGGCACTCCACCGTGATGCTCGCCGCCCCAGTACCCGGCCTGCTCGATCGTCCTGCGCCCGACGACAACGGCGCCGGTGCTCATCATCTCGTCGAACACGATGCGGCTCTGCTCACCGGCCGGCCGGTACCCGTCGTGACCCTCGCCAGTGCTGGAGTCGCCACCCCCCAGCCAGTCGTGGAGCCGGCCGAAGTCGTCGCCGCCCGGATTGCCGGGTCCGTCATTCGGGCCCGCGATGTACCCGTCGAGCGACATGGACATGTACAGAACAGTGGAAGACACGGTTCCTCCTCTGAGGTTGCCCCCCGCTTGACGGACAGGGTTGATGGCGTGGGGTCGCCGCGCTGGCACAACTCGACGATCTCGGCCTTGAACTCCGGTGTGAACGAGCGGCGCTGCCGGGGCTTCTTCCCCATGCTCTCCATGATCAATGATCCGGCGGCGGGGCATGAGTTGGAGGGCGAACACACCGGTGCGACGTTGGCTCAGTGGCTATCGCCCGCGCCACCCGGTGCCAGCTGGGGGAAGTAGTGGAAGGCGACGTCCCTGATGACTTCGACGATGAGCTGGGGCGTGAGGTCGGCGGAGGGGTCGTCCAGTTGCGGTGGGAGTTTGACCCCCATCTGCCTGGCGTGCTCGATGATGCCGGGTGCGACGTCCTTGCCCAGGTAGCCGAGGGCGTTGCCCAGGGCCGCGTAATCAATTGCCCATGCCGGCAGGGGCTGGGCCGCGACGCTGGCCCAGGTCTGCGGATCGCGCGGTGTGCCGCGGGTGAACACGTGGTCGAAGGTGCGCGCCGAGGCGTCGCGCTGGGTGAACGGCGCGCCGAGGTCCCAGGCCTTGCGCAGCGTCGCGATCAGCGAGGTGTGCCGGTACTCCTCGTTGTACACCGAGCCCGACTCGACCCATGGCGACACGATGATGGCGGGGACGCGGTAGCCGGAACGGTCGAACGTGAAGCCGAACTCACCCGCCGGTGCGGCCGGATCGGGCGGCGGGACCGGTCCGGGGGGCACGTGGTCGTAGGTTCCGCCTGGCTCGTCCCACCCGATCAGGAGGGTCGTGTTCCAGACGTTGGTGCCTGACGGGCAGGTGGCGGACCGGTAGGCGTTGAAGACCCGCTCCAGGAATGCTTCGCCGCCCAGCATCGCCGACGGCGCGTCCAGCCCGATATCGACGTTGCCGCCGAAAAATGACCGGCCGAACGCCGGGTGGTAGTCGCCGTGACCGGCGATCATGTCCGGCTCGATCAGCGCGAAATCGGGCAGGGTCCCCGCCGCGGCGTCCTTCTCGAACTCAGAAAACCGCACGAAATGCGTCGCCAGCCGGTCCTTCAGGCGGGGATAGTGGATGACACCGGTGAACGACAGGCACATCGGCTCCATCACATAGACCTTCCAGGTCCTGCCGTGCCGCTCAAGCCGCTCGAAGATCGTCTCCGCGTCGTTGTCGGTGAACCACTTTCTCACCGGGCTGTTCACGACCAGCCCCGACGACGTCGCCGCCGTCCAGAACGACCGGTTCATGAACGTCTGCGACGGCACCTCGGAGAACCAGTGGTCAAATACCCCGAACTGGCGCGCGATGCCGCTCAGCACCGGCAGCTGCTGCGGGGTGTACCCGGTCATGATCTGGGCGTACTCCTCATAGGCCGGCTGCCGCCCCACCTCGCCGGTGAACGTGCTGATGTAGTCGGTGACGAACCCATCCATGGCCGGAACCGCGCCCGCCGGCGGCGCGTTCCACGGTGCTGTCACGCCCTCGCCGATCTTGAACCGGTTGTGGTCGTTGACCGCGCCGAACAGCTGCGTGTTGGTGTGATACCACTCCTCACCCGAGTCCGGGTTAGGGGAATCCATGTCGGTAGTGACGCCGTAGGGCACCACCTTGCGGCCAGCGCCGTGCTCCGCCCATCCGGGGATCGGGTTGCTCAGTTCCTTCCCGATGACGCCCTCAAAGGCCTTGCCATCTCCCGGCTCGTAGAGGCGGCCCAGCACGTTGTCCAGCGACCGGTTCTCAAACAGCACCACCACCACATGGTCGAGCGCATTGGCACGGGTAGCTGAGCCGGGCATGCCAGCCTCCACTCGTTTGAGGTCCGTTTCGGGCGTTTTTGTCCCCGCCGGGCACCAGCGTCACCAGTGTTATCCCACCCCATGAGCGGCTGCCGCTACCTCCCCCTCAACGGGTGATGGGCCTGACCGCGCTCCGGCCAGCCCGGGATGTCCGCCCGTCCATGAGCTGGCCGGTGCGCAGCCTGACCAGCTGGCTCGTGACCGCCGGACGCAGGTCGGCGCAGACTGCCCGGACCGAAATCGCCAGCATGCCTGCCATGCAAAGCAGGCCCCGAATGATCCATCGGTGCGCACGGCCAATCAGGAAGCCTCATCGGCGGGGCTGATGAACAAGGCGTGGCCGATTTGCCTGCTGGTGTTGCCTTGGGCTACCAGCTGCATGACATCTAGTTCGCGGCCGGTGAGGCCTGCCGTCACGCGGCGCGAGTATGGGTGGCGGCGTGGTTTGTCGCCGAGCTGGCGGAGCGCTGCGGTGCAGATGTCGCGCACACCAAACTCGGCCTGCAAGACCGCGTCCAGGCCGCGATCTTCGCCCTCCGCCACCAAGCCAATAGCCACGAGCACCGGCCGTAAGCGCGCGGGAATCCGGGATCGGGATAAGGACGCAGATCACCCAATCTCGCGCTCAACTGCGGCAGCCCAGCCAGGCCCAGGATCGCGCTCCTCGCGGGACGACCGGACTCTGGCCCTTACCGCCAAGTCGGCCAGTCACCTGCCAGCGTAGGCGGAGTCAGGTCGAACATCGACCGATTTACCGCTCATGGCGCGACTGCTCGCACATCTCCATTTACCGGACGGCCAGCCGGGCGGATGATGGCGGCATGGCGCAGGTGCCGGGCAATGAACGGTGCAAGCACGGCGAGATCGCAACATGGTGCGGCGAGTCCGAATGCATGGCGGCGCGCAAGGGACTTCCAGTCCGGGTGTGGCGGACTCCATACGGCAGTGCGTATCACCGCACGCCGACCTGCCAAGCGCTGCTTGAGGGGCATCGGATGGCTGAGCGTTACGGTCGCGAGACTCACCCCGCGGAGTCTGTCCCGTTGTCAGAGGCGATGTCCGCCCTGCTCGGCGAATGCTTCCACTGTTTCCCGGAGCACGTCCCCGCGGACGCGAAGCCATGTCAGGTCTTGTCAGGCGGGGTATGGGTAGACGCATTCCTGCTGGAATGGCAACGAGGCGCAGACGGCCGGTGGAAAGGCCTGGTGAACTACCGGCACGAAGCCGGCCGTCGCGTCGCTCTCAAAGACCAGGCGGAGCTCAGGCCAGCTGGCAGCTCCAGGCATCTCTGACGATTAAACGCGCGACGCCAACGGCACGATCGACCGAACTGTTTCTCTCCCACCACTGGCGCTACGGTCACCAAGACAGTAACGGTCAAGATGCCAGGGCCCACGGTGACCAAGACCGTGACCGTGCCGCCGCCGCCAGTCGGCTCGGTCATCGGGAACTGGTCGGGCACTGGCAACCAGGTGACCCCAGCGTTCAACGCGACTGCGAGCGGCGATTACATCGTGAGCTAGTCGTATTCGGGGAACGTGGACCCGACGATTGGGGGCGGGACCAATTTCGCCATTGCCGCGACTGATTCCAGCGCCGAAGGGCTCGGCTTGCCAAACGACATCGCGGCGACAATGAACTTTATTCAAAACCCCAGTTGAGTGAGAAGAAGAACAACCCGCGAGCGGCGTCATACGCGTCGCGGTAAGTGTGGTACGGGCGGCGGTAGTCCGTGTGGAAGATCCGCCAGGACTTGAAATGGGCAACGAGCCTTTCGATGGGTGCCCGGAGCGATGAGACATCAGCGTTGAATTGCTTTTCCCATTGCAAGAGCCTGCCGTGCGGCTGCTTCTTGCGCGGGGTGACCATGCCGCACCCCTGATATCCCTTATCAGCGATCCCGCCGCCGGAGTTCCGGATGATCTCCGCGACTGGCGTGCCCGCAAACGCGGCTGCGTCATGAGTCTTCCCCGGAAGCGGATCAGAAATGTAAATCGCATTCCCGCCGAGCAGGCTGACCAGTTGCGCGTTGAACCCGGTGGTGCCGTGCTTGCGGCTCCACAGCTCGCGGTGCTCCTCGTAGGACCAGCAGGGCGTGATGGTGCCGTCGACCAGGCACACCCGTCCGCTGGCCACCTCGATGGCGTCCTCCGCGGACGGCACGAACTCTTCCAGGACGGCCCTGACCACCGGCACCAGCACGGTGACGATCCGGGACACCGTCGGCTGCGAGACGCCTTTCAAGTCGCCCAGGAACTCCTGCGTTCCGTTCTGCCGGAGATACATGCACGCGATCTCTGCCGCCACATAAAGGCCGCACGCCCTCGGGCGCCCGGTTCCCTTATTCCAGGGCTCGGGAAGCGCCTCATGGACACGGCAGGCGAGTTCCTGCATCTGCGAGAGCATTAAACCTGTAGTACGATAGTACCGCAACGGTTCTCCTGGGCGAGGGAATTCTTTGGTCGGAAAACCCAATTCTCCCAAGGGAACCGTTGTTATTTATGGCGACACGCTGAACGAGAATCTATCTGCTACCCAAAGGTTCTGAATAACACTCAATATAGGTGGCGTGCCGGTCCAGGCTGCCGCGGGCTCGGTCGTACCTCATCGTGGTCCGCGGGCCGGCATGGGAGGCGGCGTCTTGCACGTCCCTGAGCGGCACTCCGGCATCTAGCGCCGCGGTGATGAACGCGTGTCTGAGCGTGTGCGGGCCGACCGCCTTGCTGATCCCGGCGCGGCGCGCTACCCGGCCGACGATCCGCCCGGCGCCGTGGCGGTCCAGCCGCCGCTCGTCCGCGGCCAGGAAGATCGGCCCGTCACAGCGTTCCCCGGTTGCCAGGTCGACCGCCCGGGCGGTGCGCGGCGCGAGCACGATGGTGACGACCTTGCCGCCCTTGCGGGTGATCGTCAGGGTCCGGTGCCCTCGCTCCAGGCCCAGCTGCTCGATGTCGGCACCGGTAGCCTCCGAGACCGGCAGGCCGTTCAAGGCGAGGAGGGATATCAGCGCATGTTCGAGCGGCGAACCGAGCCCCGCGGCGACCAGCATGGCGCCCAGCTCGTTGCGGTCTAGGACGGTGGCGTGGGACTCGTAGTCCAGGCGAGGTCGGCGGACATGCGCGGCCTTGTCCTTCCAGGTCCCGGGCAAAGCTCTCGATGTCGGCGCGGCGGACGGTGAACAGGTTCAGGGAGCGGGCGCGGCACCAGGTGGTGAACTGGCGCAGGTCCAGCGTGTACGCCTCGCGAGTCAAGCCCCTGTGGCCGGCCAGGAACCCGGCGCGGGCGAGCCGTTCGGGGTCCCTGAAGGCGGGCTGGATCGTGACGAGCGCAGTGATGGGGCAGCAGTGGTCATCGGGCACCTCCCGGCCGGGCGGGGACCCGGGAGGCTGGGCCAGCTGCGGGGCCCAGCGATTGAGCGGAAACCCAACGTAGACCCTCTCAGCCGGTCACACCATGTCACCATCCGCCGGAAGCCGTAGCGACGTCCACCACCTGAGAAGTCCTCCCTGAGCGATTATTCGCTCCTGTGTCCGCTTGTTCTTGGCAGCGTGGTTGAGCACATATCAGGGCGTTCTGCGGCGATGATCTGATCATGCTGCAATTAGCCATTAGCCGCAGGTATGAACTCACCGGGCTGCCTGCGCGGCTGCGGTGGTGAAGCTCCAAGCGCGGCTAGCTGGGCAGGGCCGGCCCGGCTAGCTCATCGCGGGCATGCGGCATCTCGCCCGCAGAGCATGAGACCTTCGGTGTGCCGGACGTAGTTGACGAGGGTTGACCGGGACTGGAACGCCAGCGCGTTATCGACGGCGACGGCCAGCGCGGGGGATGTGCCTTGCGCGAACCTGAACCGGTAGGTAGCGCAGCCGCCGGGGAATGTGTAGAAGCGGAGGCTGGAGAACTGCGGCGCCAGGCTCAGCGGATGCTCGAACCGGCGCGTGCCGGGCTGGTCGGAGGGGATCTGCTGGGCGCCCGAGGTGTCGCAGGTCGCAGTGAGGGTTACGGTGACCGCTCGCGGCCCTGCGCGATCGGAGTCCAGCCAGAAGCTGGCTTTCCCGCTGGCGATGTCCGTGCCGCCAACGTTCCAGCCCGCCGGGAGCGCGGCAAGGCAGGGCAGCAGGGCAGCGGACGGGACTGCCTGGGCGCTGAGGATCATCGAATGGCCGGTACCGCAGCTGGGAGCGTAGGCGCCCAGATTCTCGGCCGCCGGGAAGAAGGCATTCCACGTTTCCCCCACGGCGGCGGTAATGACGGCGAGCATCGCGGCCGCCAGAGCGACCCGCTGGATGTTCCAGCGTTGCAGCGCGATCGGCGGCCGCTGCGGGGCGAGGGCGCGGAATTCGCGGAGCAGGTCGCGCGGGTGCCGTTTCATGAAGGCGCGCAGCTGGGTCGGGCTGGCGACCCCGCGGGTGGCGGCGAATGCTTCGGCGAGCTCGGCTTCGGTGAAGTACGCCAGCGCCCGCCGGTAGACCCGCTGCGGGTCGGTGCGCACGGCCAGGACGAGCATCATGTTCCCCAGGTCGACCGCCTGCCGCCATGGTGACGGGCGCACCTGGACGAAGGCCACGTCGATCAGCAGCAGCTCCCCGGAGCGGACCATCAGGTTGCCTGGTTTGATGTCGCGGTGGGCGATCCCGGCGTCCCACAGCGTGCGGATCAGCCGCAGTCCCTGGTCGATCACCGTGTCGTCGACGTCGGCTTCCCCGATTTCGACGGCGCCGGTATGGAATTCGGTGACCAGCATGTACTCGCGCTCGGGCGTGATCTCCACGATGCCGTACGGCCGGGCCGTGCGGACCCCGATGTCCTGCAGCAGGCGCAGCGCATAGTCCTCGTACTCGACCAGGCGCCGCACGGTCTGGAAGGGGTGCTCGTCCTCCAGGGAGCCGTACAGGATGGTCCGCCACAGCTTGTACCAGCGGTCGGCGCGGACGTGGCCCTTGGTGTAGAGCTTGGCGAACACGAACTCCTCCGGGCTGCCTCCGACTCGCAGCCGCAACGGCGTGGAGCCGGCGGAGGACTCCAGGCCGACCGGCTTGATCTCGGTCACCGTGAGCCCGAGCTGGTCACGCACGGCCTGGCGGATCGCCTGCCCCCGCCGGCCGGTCACATCCACGTGTGCGGTGCTTCCGCGCTGGTAGGCGACGGGGAACGCCTCGTTCGGGGTGAAGTACCGGAACGCGGTGACCGCGATCGCCACAGCGAACGCCACGGCGAGCAGCGCATCACTGGGGTGATCGACACCCAGGTACAGGCGAGCCAGACAGAACACGGCGACCACGACGGCCACCGCCGCCTTGGCGCAGGAGCGGGCGCGGCCCGGCACGGCCAGGCAGTAGACGATGCCCATCAAGAAGATCGTGACGACCGCCACCGAGGGCGACACCCCGGAGTACCCGCCCCAGCTGCCGATGATCGGCACGCCGTACGGGCGTGGCCTGGACAGCCCGAAGTAGATCGATGTCCCGGCAATCTCCAGTAACAACACGCTTCCCAGGAACACCAGCAAGTGCCGCCAGCGCCGGAACGCCATCGTCAGGGCGACCACCGACAGGCCGAGCACGGTGGCCCCCCAGCCGGAGCCCGCCCGGTTGATCCCGTTGGCCACATCGGTCAGCCACGGCGTCCGTATCCCGGCCAGGAGACGCAGCACCCACGTGCTGGCCCGGTCATCAATCCGGAGCCACGGCGTGTGCTGGGACGCCAGGAACGCGCCGGCGAGCGCCACGGCCCCAAGGACCAGCCACGCCGCTGTGCTGATGGTGAAAGGGTGCGGCAGCGGCGGCGGCGCACCGGTCGGGCGGCGCTGACGACGGTCCTTATGGACGGCCGGGCCCGGCGGCAAGCTGGCCGCGCCGTTCCCGGTGGCCACGCGCCCGATGTGGTCACTCAACGTACGTCACCCCCGCGACAGCACCGCGGCTTTCCAGGCGGGAGCCGGTGAGCATCAAGCCAGCACCGGTCCGGGCGCCATCGGCCACAGGACGGCCTGCGCATCGCTGCTGAGCAAGCCCCGATGGTCGCTGACAAAGAGCGGGCCAAATGAAGACAACTGCCGCCATATGCCACCTCGGCTTCGCTGCGCGCTAGGCGCCACCGAGGTCCAGAGCATCCGGGAGGAATCTGAAATCTCGTCTACACGCAGATAAACGAGAACACCTTCTTGATTCGGACGCTACGCCCCATCCGTCGGGCGGACAAGGGAGCCGGGAGACGATTGCACCATCAGCAGCGGAGCGGCGCTGCCAGCTCTGGGCGTGAACTTCTCACGGCGTGCCGCCACTGCTTACCTGCCCACCGCCCCGTACTGGCTGGGCTGTGCCGCGGGTGCGCTCGAGGCTGTCGAGGATCAGGTCGAGCCCGAACTCGTACTCGTCGCCGTAGTCGTAGCGGGGCTGCAGGACGTGCTCGAGGGTCAGCTCGGTGAGGTGGGGGTACTCGGCGGGAGTGAACCGCGTCATGATCGTTCGCGCTAGGTCGGCTGTCTCCGTACGCCCGGGCTCAGGCGGGACGGCTCGCGGCCAAGCCGGCGAACCTGTCCTTCGATCCTTGTGTCCGCGCTGACCGCCTTGCAGGCCGTGCGTCGCGGGAAGGTGCAGGCCGGGCAGAAGGAACGACAGCAGTTACATAGTTGCTGATCTTGAGGGCGGATGGCCGGGGGAGCAGCCTTGCTGGTCAGGGCCGGGACGGGATTCTAGGCAATGCACACCACGCTGCGGCGCATCCCGCGGTGGCGGACCGCGTGGTAGATTAATGGCATGAGAACTGCCATCGATTCTGCCGGGCGTGTTGTCATTCCCAAGGCGCTGCGGGATGCTCTTGGGCTGACGGCCGGCCAGCCGCTGGAGATAGCCGAGCGGGACGGACGGCTGGAGATCGTGCCGGTTGCCACGCCGATGAGGCTGGTTGATGAGGGTGACGGCGTGGCTGCCGTCGCCGGTGCGGACATGCCCGTGCTGACGGCCGACCTGGTGCGGGACACGCTGGAGCGCATCCGCCGATGAGGGCTGTGGATTCCAGCGTGGTCATCGCGGCCTTCGCCACCTGGCACGAGCATCACGCCATCGCCCGTAAGGCCATGTCAAGCCGGCCGCGCCTGGTCGCGCACGCGGCGGTTGAGGCCTACTCCGTGCTGACCCGGCTCCCGCCGCCGCACCGTGCTCATCCGTCGATCGTGCACGCTTTCATTACAGAGCGGTTCACCGAGCCATTCCTCACCCTGTCCGAGACGGGTTACCAGGAGCTTCTTGCCACGGTGGCCGCCGGGCAGATCCTAGGCGGCCCTGCCTACGATGCCCTGATCGCTTTCACTGCCGCCGAGCATCAGGCTACTTTGCTCAGTCTCGACCAGCGGGCCACCGCAACCTACGAAACTGCCGGTGCCACGGTCGAGCAGCTCCTCGCCTGACTCTCCGCCGCCTATACGCGCGGCGGGAGCGCGCACTCTTATACAGGGGGCAGTTTGGGGGGCAGAATGCCGCTCGCGGCAGCTGTCCGTGGCCAGTCTCCGCTGGCGGCAGCGTAGAGAGTTGGCACTCAGCCTCACGGATTGACTCCAGATGGCACGCGCTCCGGCGTGGCGTTCGCGTGGGTTGAACATGCAGGGGAGGGCACCAGCGGTTTGATGCCGGCCGCAGGCCCCCTGCATGAGCAAGGCCGTCTGGCCAGAAGCTCGGGTCCGTAACCCGTGGCCGGCGGGTATCACCGGGCGGATGCGCCTTGGGGAGATCATCGTCGTGGTCGGCTTGGGCTCAGCGACATGCAATACGGTCGGCCATGGCGGTCAGTGGCATCCGCCCTCGCTCAGCTACGGACAGCGAGCTCGGCGGCACGTGCCGATCGGCTCAGCTGGTCCTTCCTGCCGAGTATGCGCCGACTGTCGATGGCGAGTTCGCCGTGACGGAGCGGCACAGAACGGCAAGTCCTGGATGGCCGGCCCCATGACGGCCAGGATGTCTGCCGACCGCGGCCGGGCGGCAAGCGCCTTCAACCAGGTACGCGGCCCTGGCATTGGTGGTGTTGGCACGAGTTCGGAGGTACCGGCTGCCCCCCTCCGCTCCGGGCCCCGGCTGAGCCACAATCAGAGGGGGTTTCGATGGAGCTGGCAGAGCTACTGCGGGGTGGGATGCATCGACCCGGTGGTTCACCGTGACCGGGCGGGTGTGGCGTGCCGCCCTCTATCGTGTGCGCGCCACCCTGCACATGCGGTGGGGCGGCTACCTAGCCGTGGTTGTCTTGGTGGGGCTGGTGGGTGGCGTGGCGATGGGAGCGATCGCCGGCGCACGGCGCACCCAGTCCGCCTTCCCGGCGTATCTCGCCGCCACGGACACTTCGGACATGCAGGCCCAGGTCTGGAACCTCGGCGAATCTCTGAGTGGCGCCGCGACGGCGAACCTGACCGGGCAGCTGGCGCGCCTTCGCTATGTGGAGCACATCGCCAGCGGTCCCACGCTGCTGCTGCTTCCGCTCGGGCCGGGCGGGAAGCCCGGTCCTTCCGCATCCTCCTACCTGGGCAATGAGGTAAACGTCGTCGGCAGCGACGGCGGCATGTACTTCCGCCAGGACGGCGTGAGCGTGGCCGAGGGCCGGATGGCCGATCCCGGTCGCGCCGATGAGATGGTCGCCACGGCGGAGGCAGCGAAGCTCAGCGGCTGGCACGTCGGTGAGACCGTCCGGTTCGGCGCCTACACGGTGCAGCAGGCGAACTCCCCGGCGTTCAGCCCGGCTACAACCAAACCCGCAGCCCGGGTCTCGGTCAAGCTCGTCGGCCTGGTCGTGTTCCCGGCCCAGGTGGCCCGAGACGACGTCGACCGCTACCCCACTGTGGTGCTGATGACTCCGGCCCTCACCCGGCGGCTGCGCTCGAGCGAAACGTTGCCGCTCTACGGCCTGCGGCTCGACCACGGCAGCCAGGACGTGCCGGCGGTGGAGCGGGAGATCATCCGCTTGCTGCCCCGGGGCACCACCTACGCCTTTCACGTCACGTCGGTGGTCACTGGGCAGGTCGAGCGGGCCAGCAAGCCCGGGGCGATCGCGCTCGGCGTGTTCGGGGCCATCGCCGCTGCCGCCACCCTGCTGATCGCCGGCCTGGCCATCAGCCGGGGGCTGTGGGCGCACGATGAGGACCTCATTGTCCTGCGAGCGCTCGGCGCCGATCCGGGGACTATGACGGTGGACGCGGGACTTGGCCTGCTGGGCGCGGTGGTGCTCGGATCAGTGGCGGCTGTCGGCGTCGCCGTGGCACTCTCGCCGCTGACACCGATTGGGTCGGTGCGTCAGGTGGATCCCTCGCCAGGGTTCGCCGTTAACTGGACGGTGCTCGGCGCGGGATTCGCGGTGCTGGTCGCCGGCCTGGGTGGCCTCACCGTTGCGCTGGCCTACCGGAGGGCCACGAGAGCGTACGGCGACCGGCACCAGCCCGCCGAACGGGCGTCGAGCGTGGTCCGCGCGGCCGAGAGGACCGGTCTCCCGGCGCCGGCCGTGGCCGGCCTGCGCTTCTCGCTCGAGCCAGGCCATGGCCGGACCGCGGTACCTGTGCGCTCGGTGCTCGCCGGGGCCGTGCTGGCGGTGGTGGTCGTGGTGGCGACCGTCACTTTCGGCAGCGGCCTTAGCACCCTCAACTCCCACCCCGCCCTGTACGGGTGGAACTGGAGCTACGCCCTCTCGGAGACGGCCGGAGGCGGGGACGTCCCCCCCATGGCAGCTCGCCTCCTCGACCACGATCCGGACGTGGCCGCATGGACGGGGTTTAACTACGGCGACGCCCAGATCGACGGCCAGACCGTCCCGGAGCTGGACGGGCAGACGCACGCCGCCCTCAGCCCGCCCATTCTCTCGGGGCATGCGCTGGATGCGGACAATCAGGTGGTCCTCGGCGCGGCCACCCTCGCCGCGCTGCACAAGAAGGTCGGCGACACCGTCGTCGTCAGCTACGGAAGCCCGCAGAACGCCCCGGTCTACATCCCGCCGACCCACATGGTGATCGTCGGCACGGCCACCATGCCGGCCATCGGAACCAGCGGGACCCTGCACCCCTCGATGGGGACCGGGGCATTGTTCGCCACGGACATCGAGCCTGCGGCGTTCCGGCGGGCAACCACCAGCCCCGACCCGAACCTGGACGGCCCGGCTATCGACGTCGTGCGGCTCCGCAGCGGCGTGACGCCCGCGGCCGGCCTGGAATCGCTGCAGCGGATCGCCGACGCGGCGAACAAGGTCCTGGCCGCCGACCCCAGCAGCACCGGCGACTCCGTCGACGTGCTCGATGTCCAGCGTCCCGCGGAGATCGTGAACTACCAATCGACAGGTGCCACTCCCCTGATTCTGGCTTCGGGACTGGCGGCAGGCGCTGTCGCGGCCCTCGGTCTTACCCTCGCCGCGTCAGTCCGGCGCCGGCGGCGGGACCTGGCATTGCTCAAGACCCTCGGCTTCACGCAGCGCCAGCTGGCGACGGCAGTTGCCTGGCAGGCGTCGGTCGCGGCGATCACCGGGGTCGTCGCCGGCGTGCCGGCCGGGATCGCCCTCGGGCGGTGGCTCTGGGATCTCTTCGCCCGTGACATCTACGCCGTCCCCGAGCCCTCGGTGCCGGTTCTCCAGGTCGTGGTGGTCGTGCTCGGGGCGCTTGTCCTGGCCAACCTGGCAGCCGCCATCCCCGGACGGATCGCCGCCCGGACGCCGACCGCCCTTGTGCTACGGGCCGAATGAAACGTGGCCTTCGAGGTCGGCGACCTGCGGGCGGCTGTCGATTGGGGCCGCGCGGGCGGTGCGGCGCTAATAAGAAGTGTGTGTCCATATTCGTGGGCAGGTCCGGGTTTCTGCGTGGCCGGGGTCGAGTTGTGGGCTCGCCTCGGCTGGGGCCGAGGCAATCCCGGGCAGATCCGTTGTCGTCCGGCCTTGCCGGCCCTGGGCCGTCTCTCGAGGCACCCGTGCTGGCGGGGGACGCGAATGGCATGCTGCGGCTGTTCGTGCAGCGCACCTCTTGACACGCGACAGAACTCTACCTATGTTTACAAACATCAGCTTGTACAAGGAAAATCTTGTACTCTAAGAGGAGACCGGGATGACTAGCACAACCACCAGTAGGCGGACCGAAGACTTCACCGCGGTCCTGAACCTCCCCGCCAGCCCCGACACCGTGTCGGCGCTCTTCACCTCCGCTGCCGGCGTCAGCCGCTGGTGGGGCCCGACGGAGGGCGATGGAGCAGCCGGCGGCACGCTCGTCACCAGCTTCGGCGGCTACGGCGTCAACGCGATGCGCGTCCTCGAAGCCGGACCCACCCGCGTGATCTGGGAGTCCATCGCGCCCGACGGGACGACACCCACCGGGCACACGCAGGAGTGGCTCGGCACCACGATGGAGTTCGACATCGTGCCCGCCGGCACCGGCACTGAGCTCCGCTTCCGGCACGCCGGCCTGACCCCGCAGCTAGAATGCTGGGACTCCTGCGTCGCTGCCTGGACATCCTTCATGGCGAGCATCGAGGCCTTCGCCAAGACCGGCACCGGCACCCCGTTCGGTTCCTGAGACCATAGTCCGATGGCCGAGCGGAAGCAGTCGGCGCCCGCGGCACCCGATGCGGTGCTGCGGGCGCTCGCCGACCCGCACCGCCGACAGATCCTGCGCCTCGTCCAGCACACCGAGCTGCCTGCGGGCCAGATCGCGGCGAGCTTCACCCTTACCCAGCAGGCGGTCAGCCAGCACATCGGCGTGCTCAAGCAGGCCGGCCTCCTCACCGAGCGCCGTGAGGGAACCCGCCGCCTCTACGCGCTGCGCCACGAGTCGCTTGAGCCGGTGCGTGAGCTGCTCTCCGAGTTCTGGCCCGACGCCCTGCGCCGCTTGAAGATGGCCGTCGAGACGGCTCATCCCCGACCACCGAAGAGGTAGCCGTGACCGCCGAGATCCGCAACGACGTCATCGTCGCGACCGAGCACATCAAGGCAGCGCCCGAGGTTGTCTTCCCGTACTTCACCGACCCCGCGCTCATCGTCAAGTGGATTGGCGACCGGGCCGAGCTCGACCCGCAGCCCGGCGGCGTGTTCTCACTCGACATGGGCGAGGTCGCCGCCCGCGGTGCCTACATCACCGTCGAGCCGCCGTACCGCGTCGTGTTCAGCTGGGGCATCCCCGGCAGCGACACGCTGCCGCCCGGCGGATCGGCCGTCGAGGTCGTGCTGACCCCTGACGGCGACGACACGATTGTCGTACTCACGCACCGCGGCCTGCCGTACACCCACATCGGCAACCACCGCGCCGGCTGGGAGCACCGGCTCGGGCAGTTGAGCGTTGCGGCCGGCTGACCCAGCTGCATGGTGGCGGACGCGAGCGGCCGTAGGCCATCTATGGACTGAGATAGGTTCACCTGACCTGGCGTGGCCGCGAGCCCGGCCGTCCCGGCCGCGACCGTCCGGCAGGCTCAAGCCAATGGATGACGCTGCGTTGCTAGCGCCAGGTATCCGCTTACCGGCCCGTCGCCGGGCCAGCAGTCATGAAATGAGCAGCAACAGCACGGGTGCGGCATGCAGTGCTAGCGCGCACGCGAGGGCGTTGAAGAGCGCCGCATTCAGTCTCGCTGGTCTGGCTCTCCCCGAACGACATCAAGAATGGCTGATTCCCGCTCATCGGAAATTAACCGGACTTGATGAAAACGATCAGCAGCTGAGATCTCAATCCGCAACGTCCATCCTGACGAGGCTCAAGGTCAACGTCCTGTCTTGGTCGCGATACGTGAGCTCATGCCTCGCGTGTGAGGTGAGGCCGTATCGATGCGGCCTCGCCCAACGGGCCGTGAGGCCTGCCCTCTCTCTGCCTCCGCCGCCCGGGCCGGTCCAGGAACGAGTGTCGAGGCAATCAGCGGTTAGGAAGAAGATCTTCATTCTGGCAGCACGGCACCTAGCAGCTGCTCGAATGGCACAACCATGACCCGTCCTCATGACGCGGGATCAGCCGCCGTTCGGCTCTCCTATGATGCTTGGTGTGCCTGATCTAACGGTCTGGTTCCACCCGCCACGCGGATGGGCCGATACCATTCATGTTCACGTCTGGGGCACCCACCCTCGGAAGGCCGCTACGAGCTGGCCGGGAGTCCCCATGCACGCGCACGGGGACGGCTGGTACGTCTACCGCATCGAGGGCGTGGACACCGCAAGCCTGGTGTTCCACGACCAGCACGGGCGGCAGACGGCCGATCTGCGTCGGGAGCGGGACGCTTGGATGGATCGCGATGGCCAGTGGCAGGACGCCGACCCCCGAACCGCTGGTACCGCCGCGGCGTCCGGCACCGCACCCGCGGTGACAGGGGCACCCGCCCCGCAGGTCCCGCCGTCCGGGGTGGACTTCCGTGAGGAAACCATCTACTTCCTCATCACCACCCGGTTCTACGACGGTGATCCGACGAACAACTTCTACTGCCGGGACCGGATCGGCTTCGACCCCGACGGCCGTCCGACGGACCCGCACTGGCGGGGCGACTTCAAAGGGTTGATCGCGCAACTGGACTACCTCAAGGACCTGGGCTTCACCGCTATCTGGATCACCCCGCCGATCGAGAACCGCAGCGGGCTGGACTATCACGGTTACCACGGCTACGACTGGACCCGGATCGATCCTCGGCTGGAGTCGCCGGACGCGACCTACCAGCACCTGATCGACGCGGCGCACGAGCGAGGCATCAAGATCATTCAGGACGTCGTCGTCAACCATTCCTGCCAGTACGGGATCCGGGGCAAGGTCTGGATCGACCACCTGCCCATCAAGTACTACGTTCCGCAGGGGTCCCAGCAGGGTGAGGTGAACCACGGGCCCTATCAGGGCAACCTCGGCAACTACGCCTGGCCCAACCGAGACGACCTGGACAACCCGGTAGCGCCGCAGTGGTACTGGGAAAGGCACCAACGCGACGCGGAGGGCCGCGAACCCCTGATCGATCCGCGGACCGGCCAGAGCGTCCCGAATCCCGGGTACGACCCCGGCCGGTTCTTCGGGGTGGACCCGAGCCGACTCGACCCGCAGTGGTACCACCAGGACGGTTTCATCGCAGGCGGCGATTGGGAAAGCGCATATCCGCTGCAGCACAAGCACATCGCAGGCGACTGCATCGACCTGGCGACCGAGCGCGACAACGTCAAGGACTACCTGATCGCCGCGATCAACCGTTACCTCGACATGGGCGTCAACGCGTTGCGGATCGACACCGTCAAGCACGTGGAGCGGGGGAACCTGCTCGAGTATGTCAACGTCTGGAAGGCCCACAAGCCGGACCTCTTCGTCTTCGGGGAGAACCTGGTCAAGGGCTACGGATGGGGAGACATGGGCGGCGGCGATAACGGCCCGTCTCCGATCCGGCCCTGGTGGTACACGCGACTCGGCGACGATCCGCGCAATCCCCGTTCCGGCGGCGACTCCGGCTTCGCGGTGCTCGACTTCGGGTTGTTCTCCTCGTTCAGGGACAACCTGAGCCGGGGCACCTTCAGCGGTCTCGCGCAGGCGATGTCGATGGACTGGATCTACGGTGACCCGACCACGCTCATCACGTTCCTGCAGAACCACGACGTCGGCCCTGACAACGACTTCAAGTACCGATTCAAGGGCGAACAGTGGATGGCGGCAGCCGCCTACAACGTGCTCTGGACCGTCCGCGGCATCCCTTGCCTCTACTACGGCGAGGAGATTGAGTTCATGAAGGGCGCTCCGCAGGACGTCGAAGGCGAGCGGGACACCCTGGCCCGGACCGGGCGGGCCTACTTCGGAGACCACCTGACCCCCGAACGAATCGGCGAGACCCAGGCGCACCCCCTCTACGAGCACATCAAGCGCCTCAACCAGATCCGCCGAGCGCTCCCCGCCTTGCAAAAGGCACCCATGAGCCATCTGAACGAGTGGGGCAGCGGGCTAAGCTTCGTGCGCGACCACGACGGCGGGCGCAGCTACGTCGTCGTCGGCCTCGCGATCGGCAGCGACCAGACCATCAATGTGCAGGGTGTGCTCAACGGCACCTACCGCGATGCCGTCACTGGCCGGGAGATCGTGGTCCACGACGGAACGCTGGTGTTCGACGTCCGGGGCAGTTCGGCCGGTATCTACGTGTTGGACGGGCCGGGCCGGATCGGCGTGGACGGCGTCTATCTGCGCTGAGGCTTGAGGGCTCCGGGGCGGGATCTTCACGGCCTCGATGCCCGCGCCCGCGAGGACCGAGTCGAAGGATGCGGTGAACTGCCCGGTCGCGGACCAGGAACCGGAAGCCCGCGGCGCGCACGCCAAGGTCCATCAGCCGATCGACAGCCGCCACGTCACCTGGCCCGGCAGGCTATGGGACGGGCGGCCGAGCCCGCAGCTCGTCGCCGGAACGGCTGATCTCATACCCGGCGAGGCGCTGGAGGGCGGACAGGCTGCCCTGGTGGATCACGGTCGCTGTTCTTCTGGGCGATCTGCTGCGCTTGGCGGCTCGGGGGCGTCGCAGGCAGCATCGCAGAAGGGCGGGCGGCTGCTGCGGGTACACCGGCAAAGTGCCGCCCGGGTATCGGTCACCGGGCCATCGGCCGCGTATATCCGCAGATCGCCGCGGACGAGGAAGGGGCCACGCTCGACGGCGCGGATGGTGGTGGGGACATCCGGCTGCTCGCCGGCGGTGTCTGGTGCCTGGTAGTGCAGGGCCCCGGACGGGCAGCGGCGGATGACCTCGGCGACGAGCGCCGCGCTGGCGGCATCCGGGGCGATCCAGGGGCGTTGCCTGGCATTAAAAACCTCCGGAAGCCCGCGGAGGCACTCGGCGAAATGCCGGCATCGCTGCGGGTCGAAGTACACGGTGATCTCGCTGCCCTGGTACGCCGTCCCCCGCCAGGGGCTGGCTGGCGGCGATCCCATCTCGGCATCGGATGTTGACATGGGATCAGGCTAAGCTACGGCCGGGTCATGAGCGGCCGAGGCGCCCGTCCGACGCGTCGGCCCTGGAAAAAGCATGTTGCCAGGACCGTCTGCGTCGCGGTGCACGCAGATTGAGTGGCAAATGGCGCTCGCGTGGGCTCCGGCCGGACCGGTTCTGCCCTACCTTCTGGGTATGCCTGCCAGGAAGCGGCCCACTCCCCAGGACGCGGCCACCGCCCGCCGGATCCTGCTCGACGGGATGGCCCGGGATACCGGGGTATCCGAGTTGGCAGGCGTGCTAGCGCCGCTGCATCCGCGCGGCAACACCTTCCCCGGCGAGGTCCTCCTTCAGGTCGCCGCCGACGCGCTGGAGTGGTGTGGGGCCAGCCGCGCCGACCCGCTGGCCGTGGAAGGGATGCCGGAGCGGTTCCTGCCGGAGTGCGCCTTCCGCGGCCGGGAAAACAAGAAGCTTCAGTTCGCTGTCCTGGCAGCGGCGGCGTTGCGTGGCGGGGCAGAGCCCGATCTGCTCGGTGAGGTCACCTGGTGGCAAACCGACGACTTCTGGCAGTACGCCCTGTATACGGCGGTCGCTTATATCCGCGCCGCCGCCAGCCGAGCCGGCGTGCCGGTGCGCCGGGTAGGCCAGGAACTGGCTCAGCGTGCCCGCCCGGATGAGCCCTCACTCGATGCCCGCTGAGGAGTCGGGCTCGCAAGCGCTTAAGCTAACCGGCGTGCCGGGCCGGCAGCAGCTGACCGCGCTGGAGGTGCATTTTGGGACGGACCTGGTTGTCGATCCGGGTGGACCTGGTCGAGGGCCACGGCGAGCGGTACTGGCCGCGGCCCGGGCGGATTTTCGCGGCGGCGCGCAACCACACTTTCAGGCAGCTCGCCGACGCTATCGACGACGCATTTGCCCGATGGGACCGGTCGCACCTGCAGGAGTTCACCCTCACCGGCCAGATCAGGCTGTGCCGGCCGGACCGGGATTGGGAGATCGAGGGCGAAATCACCGAGGACTACCAGCGCGCCAGGCTGTCGCGGCTGCGGCCGGGCGAACAGTTCGTGTACGTGTTCGACCTGGGCGACGACTGGGCACACCTGTGCACGGTCGGCGAACAGCGGATCGACCCGGTCGAGGCGCTCGGGATCTTGCCAGGCACACCGCTGCCGTACTGGGGCTGGGGTGACATTCCCGATCAATACCGCCGCCGGTGGGACGGCGACGACGGCGAGTCATCCCAGCCCACCGACCCCGGCGTCGCTGATCTTCCACCGCTGCGGCCTCACTGGGGGACCGCCAGCCGACGGCCGGGGCCCCGAGTCACGGCACTGTAGCCGGGCACCTACCCACCCCGGCCAGCACCAGCCTGCCCCTCCAGGCCGTGCCGCCCACCGCGGTATACATGTGCGTGGTCGCGGGGAAAGGTCACTATTCGTGGCGGCCTGGTGTTCCTCCGGCCGGGTTCCGCGTCCTAGGTTGGCTACCGTCGTCAGGGCAGGCAAGCTCAGGACATGGAAACAGGCGGCCGCGCGTTCGTGACCGTGGACGTGCATTACCTGGGTTCCGGGGGTGCGCGGGCCGCGGCCGTGGTGGCTGCTGATGCCCGCTTCTGCGAGGTGGTGGCTGAACGCACTGAAGACGTGGCGGGGGTGCTGCCGTACCGGCCCGGTGAGTTCTATCTGCGTGAACTCCCGCCGATCCGCACGGTCCTGAGCGGGCTGAGCGGGCTGGGCCTTCTGGTGGTCGACGGCTACGCCGACCTTGACCCCGGCGGCCGGCCCGGCCTTGGTGCGTACGCGCAGGCTGAGTTCGGTATCCCGGTGATCGGCGTGGCCAAGACCGCCTTCCGGACGGCTAGCCATGCCGTGCCGGTGCTGCGCGGAACTTCGGCGCGCCCGTTGTTTGTCACCGCGGCCGGGATGCCCCGCGGCGAAGCGGCGGAGCTAGTGCGGCGCATGGCCGGGCAGCACCGGCTACCCGACGCGATACGCCGCGCCGACACACTGGCACGCACGAGCCCGCCCCCCGCCGAACTCACTCAAAGGCAGCACGGCTGACCTAGCGCGGATCGCGGCGGTGAGCGGATATCGCGTGGCTGCCTGATGCTGGGACTGGGATAGTGAGGTGGCATGAACGCCAGCCGTGACCACAGACATGTCGGGATAACAGCGGCCAGCACCTCTCGCCCTTCACTCTCATGGCCGATCTGACCGCCGATGTCTGAGTACCGTGCGTCATTCGACGCCACCATCAGGTTCAGCAACGGCGGTGACCTGACCGCCCACGGGTTCCGCGTAGACGTTCCCTCACCCGAAACGGACGAGGACGGAATTGCCGCGCTGTTCGTGGCATCGCTCGGCCTGCTGATGACGGACTCGGTCACGCTCACCAACGTCGAGATCTTCTCCGAACCGCACAAGGGAACGCGGGGAGGACCATCGGACCACAGTCGGGGCAGGCCGCCCCCAGGCGGCCGGCTCGTAGAACTCAACCATGTCATCCGCGCCGGGATGGTCACCTACCCGGGACTTCCTGGTCCGCAGATCACCCCGCACCTGCCCAGGGAAGCCTCGCGCGAGCGTTACGGCCCGGGCACCGAATTCGCCATTGGCCGGCTTACTTTGCTCGGCAACACAGGCACCTATCTCGACGCGCCCTATCACCGGTACCCAGACGGCGCGGACCTCAGCGGCATTGCCCTGTCCCGGACTACCGACCTGCCGGCCGTGGTCGTCCGGGTCACGGGCGCGGGGCAGTCCGGCATCGATGTCGGTGCCCTGGCGGCACTCGATGTCGCCGGCATGGCGGTCCTGCTGCACACCGGCGACAACGCGCGGTTCGGCTCGCCGGCCTACGCCGAAAGACGCCACTTCCTGACCCGCGCGGGCGCAGCCTGGCTCGCCGCCCACGACGCAGCATTGGTCGGCATCGACGCGCTGAACATCGATGACACCGCCGATGGTGAGCGACCCGCTCACACGTTGCTCCTCGCCGCCGGCATTCCCGTCGTCGAGCATCTGACGGGACTAGGGCAACTGCCACCCACCGGTGCCTGGTTCACCGCGGTGCCATTGCGCATCGAAAAACTCGGCACCATGAGGGTTATTCACGCGCATCGTTTGTTATGTCAACTTTACCCTGCACTGCAGTGTGTCTACGTAAAGGATGGCCTGTTTCCTGAAAGGATGTAGTTACCACACAACATCATCAGAAACAGGCCATCTCGATGTATCATACCACTGGGTTCGACCGCGAAGAAGTCATTGATCTCTGCATCCGCATCAATTCCGTGGGGCGCGGGCCAGAAGCCATGAGGTGGCCGCCATGCCTTGGACTTTTCAAATCGGTAGCGGCCACGCTGACCTACATGCGGCACAACCGTACCCAGTCGGAAATAGGCGAGTCGCTCGGCGTGTCCCAGCCGACCATCAGTCGTGCAATATCCGCAATAACTCCGCTCATCCCAGAAGCGGTGCGGGAGTTCATCCCGACTGCCGATGACCTTGACCCGAATGCCCAGTACATCCTGGACGGGACACTGCTCCCGTGCTGGTCATGGGGCGGGCACCAGGAACTTTACTCGGGAAAGCACAAGACCACCGGAATGAACGTCCAGGTCGCCTGCACCACATACGGCAAACTCGCCTGGATCTCCGACCCAGTTGACGGAAGCCGTCACGACAACTACTGCCAGAAAGAATCGGGCGTGCTACTGACCATGAACCCGAAGAACTGGATCGGCGACAAAGGGTACATCGGAAATAACATGATCACGCCCTACAGGAAACCGGCAGGAGGTGAACTGCTTGACTGGCAGAAAGAATACAACAGCCAAGTCAACAAGATCCGCTGGATGATCGAGCAAGCGATCTCACACCTCAAGAACTGGACCATCATGCACACCGACTACCGGCGCCCGCTCAAAACATTTGAGACGACCGTCTCAGCGGTAGTTGGCCTGCACTTCTACCGGGCAGCCTGAATAACCCTGCATCCCCGTGCGCGCCTTCGCCCGGCTGCCAGGGTAACCCGCCGGCAAGTCATATCGCTGCCACCAGATCGCGCGTCACACAGTCCCGACCTGCGCGGGTGGCCAGCATTCAAGCCCTCGCCCGGCGCGCCCGCTTGTTCCTCGAGGGCGTTCATCACCGCGTTGGCACGGTCCTTTCCCGGATGCGCCGACGGATGGTCAGCCTTGTGGCGCGGGACCTATCGGGTCCCTTTCGTTGCCAGCGATGTTGACGAACACGGCGACCTGACCGCAGGGTTCCATGCGCGGGCCGTCACGAACGCAACGCCCGCGGATGCCATCCGGGCATAGACAGCATCGAAATCCTCCACATGGAGGAAGAAACCTACCCGGCCAGCCACCTGCCCGCCAACGGCGGAGTCTTGATCTCCCCGTCAGCCCGGGCCAGCAGCAGGCCGGTCACGGCAACCTGACTGGGCTTCGAGCTCATAGCGGACTTCCCCTCGTTGACGAACGACGGACGTCCCAAACGGTGGGTAGTAGTCCGGCCGCCACCAGCGCCCGCCCGTGGACCCGGATGCGCCCGCAGCGGCTATGAGCGGGTGACCGGTGATGAACTCAATCTGATCTGAATGGACCAGATTGCTCAGGTGGTGGTGTCCCCTCAGCTGCAGCAACCCGCGATGGGCCGGCCACTGCTGTTCATCCGACAGATCTCCTCGTCTGGGGTCATCGTGTGGATCACGCCCTCATCGAACCTGCATATCCAACCGGAGTTCTCGACTTTCGTGCAGCAGCCAACGGCGAACTCCTGCCAGCCGCGGTCCTGGCCGCCGGTCACATCGGCGATGGCTACGCGGTCGGCCCGGCCACCGTGGCCGATCGGGACACCATTCCGCTGCGGCGGGATGTCACCAGGCCCGAGGAGATCGCCGCGGCCGCTGCTGCGGCGGGCGACGTCACCACCGTGGTCAACAACGCGGGATCGGGGGCGCAGGCACCAGGTTCCTGGAAGGCGCTTTCGACCATGCGCGCCAGGAGATGGAGGTCAGCTACCTCGGCACCTGGGCCGTTTCCCGACGTTCGCCCCGGTCCTTGGCCGGAACAGCGGCGGCGCACTAGTGAACATGCGGTCGGTGGCGTCCTGGGCCGGGCGGCCCCTGTACCCCGGCTATGCGGCCTCCAAGGCGGTGCAGTGGTCGTTGACGTACTCGCTGCGGCAGGGCCTCCGTGAACAGGGCACCCTGACGAGGAGTCAGCCGCCAGCACTCACGGACATTGGCCAGCCATCCACGCGGAACTCGTTGCCCGTGACGATGTTGCCGATCCAGATGGTAACGACCTGGGTGCAGGCAACGGCGCTCGGCAGGTAAAACGGGGTCAGCTCGAGGTGCTACTGGTGGTCCTTCGGGCAGAAGCGACCGCGCGAGAGCACGCCGCGGCCAAGCGAGCACATCATCGAACTGATGAGCCAGGCCTACGCCTGAACTCCCGGACCTGTCCACCCCTGACATGAACGGAGGCAACTATGTATCGCACGGCGTACCGCACCGTCGCCTTCAACGGCTTGTCTGTCTTCTACCGCGAGGCCGGCCCGCAGGACGCGCCCACGATCCTGCTGCTGCATGGATTCCCCTCGTCGTCCCGCATGTGGCAGCCGCTGCTGGACCGGCTCGCCGGCCCGTTCCGCCTGGTTGCACCGGACTATCCCGGGTTCGGGCACAGCGACGCGCCCAGCCAGACCGAGTTCGCCTACACCTTCGACCACCTGGCTGCTGTCATCGGCCGTGTCACCGAGGTCCTCGGCCTGCGCCGCTACACCCTGGTCGTGCAGGACTACGGCGGCCCGGTGGGGCTCCGGCTCGCGATCGCCCATCCCGGCCGGCTCGAAGCGCTCGTCGTCCAGAACGCCGTCGCCCACGAGGACGGTCTCGGCCCGCTGTGGCAGACCCGGCGCGAGTTCTGGGCTGACCGCGAGACCCACGAGGCCGCGCTCCGGGAGAACTTCTTCTCCTTCGCGGCGACGCGGCAGCGCCATGTCGGAACCAGCCCGAACGCGGAGAACTACGATCCGGACCTGTGGACCGACGAGTTCGCCTTCCTCAGCCGGCCCGGCCAGCAGGACATCCAGGCCGATCTGTTCTACGACTACCGCACTAACGTCGCGAGCTATCCCGCCTGGCAGGACTGGCTCCGCCAGCACCAGCCGCCCCTGCAGGTCGTATGGGGCCGCTACGACCCCTCGTTCCAGGTGGAGGAGGCCGAGGCATACCGCAGGGACGTGCCAGACGCCGAGGTGCACGTCCTCGACACCGGCCACTTCGCTCTCGACGAGCAGCCCGACGCGATCGCGGACCTGACGCGGAGATTCCTGCAGCGCCGCCGGGCTCACACCGATGGCTGACAAACACGCGGACGCGCCGAACGCCACCAAGACGGCGACCGGAGAGGCCCGTGAAAATCGAGGAAATGACTGTGCCAGCCAACAGACCTGCCACTCCCACCCGGGCCGGACCCACCGAGAACCACCGGGAGACGGTGGAGGGCTTGAACCGGCGGCTCTCCTGCATCCACCGGATGTACAGCTCCAGATGCGGGCGGCGGGCGGCCAGCGGGTCCAGGCCGTGCTCGGCGCACCAGGCCAGGTAGCAGCGCAGATCGGAGCCCGCGCGTTCTGGGGCACTCCACTCCCTTCCTCTACTATTCAGGTTGTTTAGGATCCCTTGGGAGGACGCCTTGGGCGCGGCAGCGACGATTGTGAACGCGAAGGTATTCGACGGGACGAAGTCGCAGGACTGGACTTCGGTCCGGTTCGCTGACGGCCTGATCACCAAGTGCTCGGCCGCCTCGGCCGCCCAAGAAGGCGACGAAGTGATCGACGCGGGCGGCGGGACGGTGCTTCCCGGTCTGATCGACGCGCACGTGCACCTCGTTCCCGGCGCTCTCGCGCAATCGTTGACCTTCGGCGTCACCACCGTTCTCGACATGTTCAGCCAACCCGGCCTGGTGGCCAGCGCTAAGGAGCAGGCCGGCTCCCGTCCGGACGTGGCCGACGTGCGTTCATCGGGTGTCGGTGCCACCGCGCCCGGCGGGCACCCGTCGATGATGTACGCCCCGTTCCCGACGTTGACCGCCGCTGACCAGGCCGGGCAATTCGTGGCGGAACGGATCGGGGAGGGCTCGGACTATCTGAAGATCATCTCCGGCACCGGGGGTCTATGGCCGTCGCTGGGCCCCGAAACCATCAAGGCACTGGTCACTTCCGCGCACGCCCGCGGCTTGGTCGTCGTCGCTCACGTGAGCTCGACGGCCGGTGTCGAGGAGGTCGTGTCCGCCGGTGTTGACGTGGTGGCCCATGTCCCTGCGGACGCCGAGCTGGACAAGGCCCTGGCCGGACGCATGGCCGAAGCCGGAATCGTGGTCGGTCCGACGCTGGCCACCATCGAGAACACCCTCGGCGAACCGGGTGGCGCGGCAGTGGCAGGGGACCCGCGGCTCGCTGAAGCGCTCGGCGACGCCTGGGCACGCCGGTTGACTTCGGATGCCCCGGGATGGCATGGCCGGCAAATGCCGCCCTACTCTCGGGCCGAGGACAACGTGCGGCGACTGGCCGATGCGGGGGTCACCCTGCTGGCGGGCACGGATGCCCCGAACCCGGGGACCGTGTTCGGAGCAAGCCTGCACCGGGAGCTCGAACTCCTTGTCCGGTGCGGCATCAGCCCGGCGCAGGCCCTGGCCGCTGCCACGGCGCAGCCGGCACGAGTGTTCGGCCTCGCCGACCGAGGACGTGTCGCGGCCGGGCAGCGCGCGGACCTGGTCCTCGTGTCCGGTGACCCGTTGACGGACATCACGGCGACGCGCGCCATTGAGCGGATATGGCGCGGGGGCATAGCCTGCGATCGACACGCCTTCGTCGCGAGCGCTGCCGAAACTGAGCAGCTTGACGCTTTCGACGCTCAGCTCGCCAAGGTCGTCGCGGCCGTGCGCGAACGCTGGTCCAACTGATCCGGGGAAGGCCCCCTTGAACGCGGGTCCCGTAGTCGTGCGCCGCGATCGTCGACCGGCTCACCGTCGGCGGCGACATCATCGATGCGTGTCCACCGCAACCAAGTGACGCCAGGGTTCACCGACACGACCGACCGCAACGGAAGCGACGCCAGAATTCGGGCTCTGGCTCAAGTACCGGTAGGCACGTTGGCGGGTCTCCCACGCGTTCGCCGAGAGGGCGAACGTTGTATGACACGGCACTAGCGGATATGGGACCGTGAACCGCCCCGGGTTCGTTGGAGGCTACGATGCTTTGGCCTCAGGGATGATTATAGTGTGACCCTTGCGGGTTATCCAGTCATTCTCGTATTCAGCTGGCGGTATATTCCCGCAGGCGGAGTGGAGCCTGTCCTCGTTGTACCAGGCCACCCATTCTGCTGTTGCCACGGTCACCTGCCCGGCCTCTTGCCACGGTCCCTCGTGATTGATAAGCTCCTTCTTGTACAGGGAATTGACCGACTCGGCTGCTGCATTATCGTAGGAATCACCTTTGCTGCCGACCGAGCGGACCGCGCCGATATCTTCCAGCCGCTGCGTATAGCGGATCGAGGTGTACTGGACGCCCCGGTCAGAATGGTGCACAAGCTCGTCACCAATGCTGTCCTGGCGGGCGAAGATCGCCATCTCCAGCGCATCCAGCGCCAGGCCGGCCCGCAGGTGGTCGGCGACCTGCCAGCCGACGATCTTGCGGGAGAACAGGTCCGTGACGAACGCGGTATACACGAAACCGCAGGCAGTGGCCACATACGTGATATCAGCGACCCAGCGGCGGTTGGGAGCTGGCGCGGTGAAGTTCCGTTCCAGCAGGTCAGCAGGCCTGGTGTCCGCACCGGCGGGCAGTGTGGTCCGCGGCTTCTTGCGCCCGGCCGCCACTCCGAAGAGGCCCATTTCGCGCATCAGCCGCTCCACCGTGCACCGTGCCACCTCGATTCCCTCGCGGCGCAGTTGCAGCCACACTTTCCGCGCCCCATACAGCCCGCGGCCTTTCCTGCGGCTTTCCCATACGCGCATGATCTTCTCTTTCAGCTGCTGATCCCGGATCTCACGCGGCGACGGCTGCCGCTCACGCTTCTTGACCGCGTAATACGTGGAGACCGGGAATTCCAGGACCGCGCAGGCCGGCTCGATACCGAACCGGTCACGATGCGAATCAATGAACCCGACTAGCGCGGAAGCCTGGGGTCGAGTTCCCTCGCGAAATACGCACTCGCCGCCCTCAGGATCTCATTCGCGCGGCGGAGCTCACGGTTTTCGCGTTCCAGCTCCGCGATCCGCTGCTGATCTTCGGTCGTGCTGCCCGGCCGCGTCCCGCTGTCGATCTCAGCCTGCCTGACCCAGCCCCGCAGCGCCTCGGGGTGAACACCCAGCTGACGGCCCACCCGTGCCAGCTCACCGTGACCCTTGCCCTCCCGGGCACGGATCTCAAGGACCATCTTTACCGCGCGTTCGCGCAGCTCATCGGGGTATTTCCGCTGTGCAGGCATGACTCTGCATCCTTCCAGGGATCAGAGCCTCCAAGATCCCCGGGGCGGTCCAGACCTTCTCGACGAAGGTCGCGTGCTTCACCAGACCCAGCAATGTGGTCCGGGAAGGCACCAGCGACCGGCGCGCCTGCTCCTCGGTCAGCCCGGATGGCTGCGTCACCCGGCATAACTGATGCCGTCCTCGTCCAGCCCGGCGGCCTTTGTCCAGTCCGGCGGCGGACCCCGGCCAGCCGCGGACCCGGAGAAGACGGGTGGCCGCCGTGGTCGCATTCTTCGGCGCCCGGGCAGGGTCGATCGTCACCTCTTGGGCGTGAACGACGTAGAGCAGTTGTTTGCCTGATGCCCGCGGACAACCGTGACGTTGACGACCACCTTGTAGCCGGGCGTCGCGCCGCTCACGTAGTAGGCGACGGTCGCCCGGCCTCCAGAGTCTGCGACGCGGAAGTATGCGCGGTTGACGGTCTTGTAGTGAGCCACCGTGAACACCTCCGCGCTGGCCGCGGTGCGGACCTCCACATCGGTGGTGGTGTAGTCAGCCGGGTGGGTGACGCTCACCGAGGCCGCACAGGGTTTCAATGCCGCCGTTGTGGCCGGCCCGGCAACTGCGGGCCCGGCCACGGCCAGGGTGACAGCCGCCCCGGCGGGGATGGCACACAGGGCGATCATGATCCGTTTCATCTGCTCCTCCGCACGTGTGATGATTGCTTGACGCCCCGCGTGCCGGAGAGGTTGGCATCTGCGCCGCGTCGTTCCTGTTGCCGGCGGCCGCGCGGCGTGGCGTAGCCGCCCGCGAAGAACCCGGCGCCCGGTGTCGTCCGGTACGGCGCTTGCCGCGGACACCGCCCCCGGTCGCCATGGCCGCAGAGCCGACACCGGCCACTACTGCGCCGGCCTCGTAATCGACCTTGTCCAGTGAACCGGCCACACTCGATCGGCGGCAATAGAGGATTGAATGTTGGATCCTCGTGCCGGTTGGGCTGGCTGTGTGGCAGCCAGAACCGGCCTGGGAACGAGGGCCGGACGAGGCTCGCGCTCACTAAGCGGTCAGCGCCGCTTTCCGGGCATCGCCGCTCACGCCGGTGACTAGCCGGATGTCCATCGAGCCGAGCATGCGCTCCATACCCGGTCCCACGTGGTGGGCGGCGATCGCCTGGACCTGGTTGTCCCGCAGGAACCGTGCGATCCGGGCATGATGCGCACCCTCGGTGCCCTGATCATGGAGAATTCCCCAGGCAACGGCGAACTCCTGCCAGCCGCGGACCTGGCCGCCGGTCACATCGGCGATGGCTACGCGGTCGGCCCGGCCCCAGCGCGGGTCAACCTGGCCATCGGCAGTAACCGCCACGCACACCTTCATCTCACGAGACCTCCTCACGCCGGACGCGGCCGGCGCCTGACGGTTACGGCGTCACGCGGTACCGGCCGGGACCAGTCGCTACAGCATGCTCCGCAAATCATCGTGACGCGCACGAGCCGCGGCTTCTAGTTCGCTGTAAGGCTGTATGCAGGTCAGTTCGATCCGGACAGGGCCCCGATAGGTGCGACAGTCACCAGATCCTTCACGGCCTGGGCGAGTTGCCGGTCGAGCGTGATGAAGGCGTCTGCGTAGAGCTGGGTAAGCGCAACGTACTCCGCGTCAAATGTGTCATTCCACCCAAGCTGGTCGGCGACCTGCCACGCGACGTTCTGGAGGACGCGGTCTCCCAGCAACCGGATCCGTAGCCCGCGCACGTAGCGGAGCCGTCGCTCGGCTTCCCTTTTATCCATCTCGCCGCGGTGGGCCGCCTGGTAGAGGAGCGACAACAGCTGCGAGCGAAGAAGCGCTGGAGCCAGGACTTGATGTCCTTCGGGGATCACCGCCTCGCGGTGAGCCAGGTGAAGGACGACATCCGGACCGATCACGTACTTGGCCATGAAGAAGATCGGCTCCTCTCCGCTGCTGCGCGATACAAGCGCCTGCCCCAGCGTACGGGGAGGTCGAGCCAGCCCCATCAGAAAGTACATCGACCTGCATGCGAGAATCCGCCATCGGCCACGGACGTGATCGAGGGACGGCTGATCCAGATCGGGCTGCGCGCCCTCGAACTTGGCAGCAATGTGGTGATCGACTTCGGCCTGTGGAACCGGGACGAGCGCTCCGCTTTGCGGCAGGCCGCAGCAGACCTTGGCGCGGCGGTGGAGATGCGCTACTTCGAACTCACCCCAGCCGAGCAGCGGAGACGGCTCGATCAGCGCCAAGCCGAGGCACCCCACACCACCTGGCCCATGTCCGACAGGGAACTTGCCAAATGGGCTGCCAGCATCGACATCCCAACGCCAGGTGAGCGCGAGGGCAGCGAACCCATCGATGACCCACCGGCTGGATTCGCGACATGGGACGAGTGGCGCAGGCATCGCTGGCCGCCGTCGGTCTCCTGACCCCTGCTCATCACCGCGCTGCCACATCCGCTATTCGGCAAGGTCGGAGGCTGGTGCGGCGCCGGTGGGGCGGTGCTGGGTTGTGGGTCAGGAGATGCTGTGCACGGCCTCGGCGACCGGGGTGTCTCCGCCCACCAGTTCGAGTGTCTGGTGGCTGGTACCAGACTCGTGGAGCAGGGCCGCGATGACCGCGGCGACGTCGGCGCGGGAAACCGCGCCGGCTGGGACCGGCGGGGCGGCGAGCCGGACCCGGCCGGCGGCAGGATCGTCGGTGAGGTGGCCGGGGCGCAGGATTGTCCAGTCCAGGTCCCGGGAACGCAGGTCGGCTTCAGCGGCGGTCTTCGCCGTGATGTAGGCAGCCCAGACGTCGTCGCGGCCGGGCTGCGGCGGGCTGCCCGCTCCCATGGAGGAGACCTGGACGAACCTGCGTACCCCCGCCTGCTGGGCGGCGTCGGCCATCAGCACGGAGGCAGCCCGGTTGACGGAGTCCTTGCGGGGGATGCCACTGCCCGGGCCAGCGCCGGCCGCGAAGACAACCGCGTCAGCACCGGCAAGCACGATCGCGACATCATCGGCTGATGCTGCCTCCAGATCACAGACAACAGCTTCGGCGCCGGCCTGCTGCACATCGGCAGCCTGGGCCGGGTTCCTGATCAGCCCGACAGCCTGGTCACCACGCCCGGCCAGCAGACGTTCCAGCGCAAGCGCGACCTTCCCGTGCCCGCCCGCGATCACTACGCGCATCCTGCCAGCCTACTTACGCAGATCACCTGAGAAGAAGCCACGACTGCGCCCGCAGGCCGCATGACCCTCGGCGGGGACCGTCTGACCCACGGAAGGGTGACAAGGCAGCAAGCCCTGCGGGTGCACATCATCGCGGCAGAATCGGATGTCGAGTCCTCACCGATTGTCCGATGATGCTGGTACGTTCGCTCCGCTGATCGTCGCTGGACCAGGGTTGGAGGGTACTTGTGGCTGAGGTGGCGCTGCGGCCGATCGACGACGCTGACCTCGATGCCTTGTTCGAACAGATGCGGGATCCCGAGTCGGTCCGGATGGCCGCCTTCACGGCCGGAAATCCCGATGACCGCACCGCGTTCGATGTCCACATGGCGAAGGTCCGGACGTTGCCAGAGGTGACCACCCGTGCGGTCACCGTCGATGGACGGCTCGTCGGCAGCATCGCCAGCTTCGTCGTTGATGGCGATACCGAGGTCACATACTGGATCGGCAGGTCCTTCTGGGGGCAAGGCATCGCCGGCCGGGCGCTCGCCCTGCTCCTGGAATCGGTTCGCGTGCGGCCCCTGTTCGCCCGCGCCGCGAGTGACAATGTGAGATCGCTCAAGGTGCTGCAGAGGGCAGGATTCGCGATCATAGGCACGGCGATCTCGTTCGCCAACGCGCGAAACAAGGAGATCGAGGAAACGATCCTGCGCCTCGACGAGCCCGCGAAGTCCGCGCCACCCGATGCGTCGAGCGGGGACAGGCAGACTTACTGATCTCGGCAGAGTCGGATGTTCGCCGTTGCTGGGGACGGTAGGCCGTGGCGGTGTTGAGAGGCCGAGTTGGTATCAGTGAAGTCTCAGGGCTGGTGGCGGTGGCGAGAAGCCAGGTTCGCCGGCACCTGGGACGCCCGGGACGGCTGGCTGCTGCGGACAGGCGCCCCCAGATGGCGGCAACGGCCTCATAGCCGGACAGGGCTGCAGCCAGCCAGCCAGGCGGCCAGTTCCCCACGGCGGTGAGTACCCCAGCGAGGGATCTCGGCCCACTTGGCCAGCTCACCGAACGTATGGAGGTGATGAGTGGTTCGCGGCCGATCAGGTGCGGAGCCAGCGGCCCAAACGCCCAATGCGCTGCGGTTGGCGCGCAGATCGCGGTGTCATGGCTCCTCAGCTGAGGTCGGCGAAGAACTCCCGCAGGTCCCCGGCCACCAGATCGGGGTCGGTGGTATAGGCGAAGTGACCGCCCCGGTCGAACTCGGTGTACCGCACGATGTTGTTGGCCCGCTCGGCGAATGTCCGGATCGTCCGGAAGTCCTGGGGGAACACCGCGACCGCCGTCGGTACCTTGTTCGGCGCGTCCCGGTAGCCTGCCCCGCTGCGGGCGTCCTCGTAGTAGTGCCGGGCGCTGGAGACGCCGGTCCGGGTGAACCAGTAGATGCTGACGTGGGTCAGGTAGGTGTCCACGTCGAGGTGGTCGGCGTAGTCGCCCCAGCCGGTCCACAGCTCGGCGTTCCAGGCCAGCTGCCCGGCGGGCGAGTCGGTCAGGCCGTACCCCAGCGTCTGCGGCCGGGTCTGCTGGATCTTCTGGTACCCCGCCTTGCCCTGGAAGTCCGCGGTGGTCCCCGACAGGCTCTGCCTGTCCGCATCAGACAGCCTGGCCATCTCCGCCGGATCGCCGGACGGGAACGCGAAGATCTGCAGCAGATGCACGCCGATCAGCCCGTCCGGCGCGAGGATGCCGAGCTCCCGGCCGACCAGGGCGCCCGCGTCGCCGCCGGCCGCCCCCCACCGCGCGTACCCCAGCCGTGACATCAGCGCGGCGAACGCCTTCGCCATCCGCGCGCTGTCCCAGCCCGGCTCCGTGGCCGGGCCGGAGAAGCCGTACCCGGGCAGGGACGGCACCACGACGTGGAATGCGCGGGACGGGTCGCCGCCGTGCGCCCGCGGATCGGTCAGCGGACCGATCATCCCGGCGAACTCCAGCACCGAGCCGGGCCAGCCGTGCAGGAGCAGCAGCGGCACCGCGGCCGGCTCTTCCGAACGGACGTGCAGGAAGTGGATGTTCTGCCCGTCGATGGTCGTGGTGTACTGCGGGATCTGGTTGAGCCGGGCCTCGTGCGCGCGCCAGTCGTACCCGGTGCGCCACCGCTCGGCCAGCCGCTGCACCACGCCGAGCGGCATGCCATAGCCGGTGCCTGCCCCGGTCAGCTCGTCCGGCCACCGGGTGCCGGCCAGCCGCGCCGCGAGATCGTCCAGGTCGCTGTCCGGGATGTCGATACGGAACCGCCTGATCTCTGCTGGTGTTGTCATGTACCGAACGCTACGGACCATTCCGGCCAGCTTCTGTCCTGAAGCTCTGGCGGACTTTGACTCATGCGGGAACCTCCGCCCGGCTGCTGAAGCTGCTGTCGCTGCTGGAGGGCCGCCGGGACTGGTCCGGCGCCGGCCTGGCCGCCCGGCTGGAGGTCACCGAGCGCACCGTGCGGCGACCTGGGGCGGCTGCGCGACCTCGGGTACTCGGTGCACGCCAGCCAGGGAACCGACGGCGGCTACCGGCTGGGCGCCGGCGAGGCCATGCCGCCGCTGCTGCTGGACGACGACGAGGCCGTGGCCGTCGCGGTCGGGCTGCGCACCGCCGCCCGGTCACCGGCATCGGGGAGACATCGGTCCGCGCCCTGGCCAAGCTCGAGCAAGTCCTGCCATCCGGGCCGCGCCGCCGGGTGCGCGGCTGGCCGGCTGCACCGTGCCGGTCGCCCAGCTCTTCAGCCCCTGCGGTCAACCCGGCGGTGCTGACCACGCTCGCTAGCGCCTGCCGCGACCATCAGCGGCTGCGCTTCGGCTACCGGTCCCACGACGGCACCGGTGCCATCCGTTCGGTCGAGCCGCACCGCCTGGTCCCCCGCTTCCGGTTCTCGCCTGCCGGTCAGGGGCCGCGAATCCTGGTCAGGCCGCGGCATCGGAGTCCTGGGCGCGGTGTCATGGCTCACGAGGGGATGCCGGGTGGCCCCAGGATGTCGAGGCCGTACTCGGCAGCGATAGCGGTCATTCGGCCTGGGTCGGGTGGGACACTCGGTCGCGGCGGCAGCGTGAGGGATTGGGCTGGCTCGGCGCAGGAGCGCATGAAGCCCTCAAAGCCGGCCGGCTCGGTCACCAGCAAGAACCGGGCACCGCCTGGTGAGCTGACGGTAAAGGTGTGCGGCGTGCCCTGCGGGCCGAACACGAACGATCCGGCTGGTGCCCGGACCACCTGGCCGCCGACCCAGACGGTCAGCTCGCCGTCGAGGACATAGAACCATTCGCTTTCGCGGTGATGCACATGCAACGGTGAGCCTGAGTCCTTCGGGCCGGAGTGGTGGATGACCGCGACGCGGCCGCCGGTGTCCTCGGCGGAGGCCTTGATGGTGGCCAGGAAGTCCATGAACCACAGCGCCTCGCCTTCGTCAGGCTGCAACGCGGTCGGGCTGGGTGCGGGGCCGTGATTGCTGGCCACGTGACTGGTACTCACAGGAAGAGCTCCTTCCGGGGGTTGTTCCAGGCGCGTACCGCGAAACCGGCCATGTGCCGGGCGGAACGCAGGCTGGCCGGGCATCGTCATCGCTGGGCCGGCGAGCCGGCCGGTGCTTCGGCGGCGGTCTTGAGCCGCCCGAGCGTGTGGCCCATGGCCTCGTGCAGCTCGCGGTGCCGGTTGGTCGGAATGTCGAGCAACCGGGCCCAGGCCGGGATCCACCGGACCTCGTATGACTCAGTGACGCGGGTGCCCTCCTCGACGGTCTCGAAGCGGTACCGCCACACAGTGGACTCGCGGCCGCCCTCCTCGGTGACGAAGGCAAACTCCCGGCCGGGATCTGCGGCCAGGACGCGGCCACGCCGTGACCAGCGCATCATGCCGAACGGGCCGCCTCTGTTGTGGCCGACGAACCTGTCGCCTTCGGCCGCGACGGTCGTGCCGCCGAGCCACTCGACTCGCTCGCACTCCGGGCTCCACTGCCCCATCCGGGGCAGATCGGAGACCAGTTGGTAGATGCGGTCAGGACTGGCGCTGATCACGGCCTGGCGGCTGTCCTGGGTAAGCCACCACCGTCCGTTGCTGGCGAGCATCGCTTCCCCCTCGTCGTGGTTCTTAACACAGGCTATTGTCATTAGCTATAGCTGTCAATCCATGAAACTGCTATGATAAGGACATGGCAGTCGAAGGGATAGCCGCCCAGCCGCGCGGAGCTGCAGGGAGCGCTGGGCAGCGACCAGACCGGCGGGCCCGTCGCCGCCAGGAAACCATCGCGGAGATCCTCGACATCGCCTCCGAGATCATGACCGAGGAGGGAGTCAACAGCCTCAGCCTGGCCGAGATCGCCCGCCGCCTCGGGGTCCAGCCCCCGTCGCTGTACAAATACTTCCCCTCGCTGATGGCGGTCTACGACGAGCTCTTCCGCAGGGGCCAGGCCGAGCACCTCGCCATCATGAGAAACGCCATGTCCGCCGCTGCGCCCGGGCTGACCGCACTGACCGCTGGCCTCGAAGCCAGCGGGCGCTGGCTGCTGGCCCACCGTGCGATAGCACAGCTGATGTTCTGGCGGCCCGTCCCGAACTTCGAGCCCTCAGCCGAGGCGTTCGCCCCCAGCGCGGAGATGGTCGCCCTGCAACGTGCCGCGATGGCCGACGCCGTCGCGGCCGGGCAGCTCGGCCCGGAGGCAGACTCCGACGAGGCCATCGATCTTGTCTCCATGTTGATCGTCGGAGTGCTCAGCCAGGCAATAGCCAACGAGCCCGGCCTCGGCTGGGGCGAGGGCCGCTTCACTACGCAGTTCCCGAGACTGATGAAGCTCCTGATCGCCGCATACCCGCCGAGACCCCGGCCGCAGTCACAAGGCGAAACAAGCGATCCTGCCGGCGCCGGCGGCCTGGCGGCAGTGACCTCGGCACTCTCGGTTGAATCGCAGCCGACCGTCACCGCCGGCGCGCACACGTAGCCGCACGGGCGGCTGTCGTGTGGTGCTGGTGCCGCTCACGGCGCACGCCCATCTGGTTGTTGTCCGGCCCGGAGGGCTCGGTGATCTTTGATCACCTGGCCGCCCGCCATCAGGTGACACCGGTGATGACCGCCGCGAGGGCAGCCATCGACCAGGCCCGGCGCAACGAGCAGCCGATCATCAAGATCGGCAACGAGTTCCAGCCCCGCGAGATCATGATGAACGGGCTGCGGAATTGGGTGCGGGTGCTGGCTGGCGGCGGTCACGTTCGCGGTGATCGGCGGCTTCTTGAGTGTTCAGGGTGCGGGCTGGAAGATCTCGATGGGGCAGTGGGGTCCGGGGGCTCTTGCGAGTTTCTGGTCGCCGGTGAGCAGGGTGGTGTTCATGGCTTCAGCGAGTGCTATGTAGGCCGCATCGTAGATGGTCAGGTTGTCCCGTAGTTCCCAGCACCGGCGGAGCAGGGGGCGGTGCGGAGCCCGCCTGGCGGGCAGTGCGGCCAGGTCCTCCAGTGCGAGTCGGGCGCGCCGGGCGTCGAGAAGCCCCGCCTTCATCTGCCGCCTCAGGACCGAGGCGACCTCCAGGTCGGCGAGTTCGGGTACGGTAAGCCGTTCGCCGTGCAGTCGGGCCCGGGCCTGGTCGCCGTCGGGACCGTCATCGGCGAGGGCGACGACCAGGACGCTGGCGTCAGCGACGATCACGGTTGTCGCGGATCGCAGCTACGGCGTCCTTAAGCGGGACCGATCCGCCCGATCGCCCGCCCGCGCGGTCGAGGACCTCCTCCAGGGTCGGCTGCTCTGCCTCCTCGATCAGCCAGGCCCGCAGGTACTCCTGGAGGGATTTGTGAGCGGCGGCCGCACGCTGGCGGAGGATCGCGTGCGTCCGCTCGGGCACGTCCTTGATCTGGATGCTCGTCATGGCGCCACTCTGGCGCTAGAAGCGCCAGAGTGCAAGCCCGACGATGGGGTCGCTGCTGCCAGCCGAAGTCTTCCTGGCATGCTCTCTCGGCCATCTGAGTGAGCGAGTTCGCAAAGTGCCCGCAGCGCCGCCGGCCATGTGCCTCAGCTGCCGCCCGGCCAAGATCGAAGTGAGTGGCAGATTGAGTGGCAAACGGAGCTCGTGAGAGCCTGTCCCGGGCTTGCGGACGCTGGTCTGTGCCCGTATTCAGGCAGGTCAGGCGCCCCGCCTGCGCTAACGGAACCGCAGCCGCGCGGGGTAGCGCCCCGTGCCACGGCAGGTGGCGCGGGGCACCGACAAGGCCGCCTGGTTGTGTTAGCAGATCATGGCGGCGTGGAAGGATTCGCTAGCCGGGTTCCCGCCGAAGAACAACAGCTGGCGGACCTGGAGGCCGACGGTGTCGCGGGCCGCGCCGGTGACGATCTCCACGGTGGCCGGGTCGAACGGCACGGCGGTGTCGATCGAACCCCGGGTCGCGACGGCCGCGCATGCGGACAGCGGACGGTTGGTGACGAGCGTGTACTGACCTGATGTCAGGCTGAACGACCTGGTGTGGCGTGAACAGCACCGCCGCGCCGGCCCGCCGCACCCAACCGGTTGCTCCCCGTGAAATTCCTCCCAGCCGCGCAAGACGGCACCTCGGGCCGCCCCACGCAGGGCCGCAGCGCAGGCCGACGTGATATGCGCGGCGGGCCAGCCACCCGAACCGGACCCTTCAGCCCGCACGTAACGGCGTGCGGCTGAGGCTGTGGCGGGTGGCCGTTTTCAGCCTCGGGGCGGCGATATTCGGGCGCGCTTGCGCCGATGAGTGATCGGCTTCCGGCCGGCACTGAGTATCCCGCGTACCCGGCGGTAGGTGACGGTCTGATAGCGGCGTCCTGCTTTCAGGTCGTGGATTGCCCCGCAGCGGTTCGGATAGCGCCGTGGCAGATACTCCCTGGAAGGTGGCCAGCGGGACGCTTCACATCGGCCTCGCAGCCCACGTAGAGTAGCCACCGGCAGGTGCAGTGCCGTCGGGGGGTGCTAGCTAACCGTGGACCACTGGACTGACTTCAAGGTGGGCCAGCTACCCTCCTTCTCGGCGCGACGGCCGGCTGATATTCCGCCGCCGATGCAGGCAATGTTCCGTGAACTGACAGAATCCCTTGAACAACCGCTGCGTGGGCTCACCTCGGATGGGGCACTGCGATCGGGATTGTTTCCCCTCCGGTCTGCTGGCGTTACCACCGCGCCCATTACCGACGCTGCCCTCGACTTCCTGGGTGCGCTCAGCGCCGAGCAGCGAGAGCGTGCCGTGTTCCCCCTCGATGCTGAGCAGCGTCGGATGTGGCTGAACATTCATCCCTTCGTGTTCCGTCACGGCGTGATGCTCGAGGATCTGCCGCCCGCCGCGCGCCAGCTCGGACTGCGGCTCCTCGAAACCAGCCTGTCGGCTCGCGGCTTCGCTCAAGCCCGCGACATCATGCGGCTGAACCGCCTCCTATCGGAGGTGACAGGCCTCTCAGACGACTTCGGCGAGTGGCCGTACTTCCTGTCTGTTTTCGGTGAGCCGAGCGCCGAAGGTCCGTGGGCGTGGCAGATCGACGGTCATCACCTGTGCGTCAACGGCACGATCATCGGCGATCAGTTCGTGCTCACGCCGAGCTTCATGGGCTCGGAACCGTGCCACGTGTTCGACGGTCCACTGGCCGGCACGATGGTCTTCTGCGCCGAGGAGCGGGCCGGCTTGGAACTGATCCGCTCGCTCGATGGCCAGCAGGCAGCCCGCGCCGTCCTCCGATCCTCGATCCATCCCGACGACCTGCCCCCGGAGCTGCAGCACCCCTTCGATGGCCGGATGCAGGCCGGCGCGTTCCGGGACAACGCCGTGGTTCCCTTCGCTGGAGTCTGTGCCGCCGACCTGACCGATGCTCAACGGCGCCGCCTGCGAGCCTTGGCCGCCGCCTACGTTGGCTGGGCCGCCGAAGGCCACTCCGGGGTGAAGATGCGCGAAGTCGATCAACATCTCGATGAGACCTACTTTGCCTGGATGGGCGCGGTAGCCGATGATGGTCCCTTCTACTACCGGGTCCATAGCCCCGTCGTGCTGATCGAGTTCGATCATCATCCTGGCGTTGCGTTCGACAATGCCGTGCCCTCCCGTAATCACATCCACACCCTTGTCCGCACGCCAAACGGCGGTGACTACGGTGTCGATCTCCTCCGGCAGCATCATGAGCGGTTTGATCACAGCACCGGCACCCACGTCACCCGGACAGGCTGACAGCCGACTCGCAGACTGTACCCAGCGCAACCGGTCATCGCCATTAGCTGCGATCGGCCGCAGCGTCAGGCACGGACAGCTCTGCCTGCGCCCGGCGGCCATCGCTGACGGGTCAGATGAGTAAATCAGTGGCGGCGGGCGGTGACCAGCCAGGCGGCGGCGCGCACCCACACTCCGTCGGGGCGCTGACGGGCAGCGTACTGTTCGGCGATGGTGGCCAGCACTCGCCCGGTCAGAGCCTCGTCCCCGAGGTCGGCTGCCAGGCTGCGGGTCATGCGCATGCCGCGGACGTAGCTCATCACGTCAGCGACGTCGGATCCCATCCACGCCGGCTCGCTGACCGCGTCGATCTGGATATCCGCGCAGCCCGCGCCGGACAGCAGCCCGGCGACTTGGCGCGGGTCAACGAACAGGTTACCGGCCGGGCGCGGTAGCCGCGTGCAGGCCAGGAAGGCGCGCAGCGGGATCGCGAACACCTCGTTGCGCATGTCGTCTTGCCAGCACAAGAACGCCAGCCGGCCTCGCCGGCGCAGCGCGGCCACGATGTTCGCGAACGCCGCAGCCGGGTCGTCGAAGAACATGACGCCGAAGCTGCTGATCATCACGTCGCAAGAATCCCGCCGCAGCGGGCAGGCCTGGGCGTCGCCCTGCACAAATCCGGCATTCGCCACGCCGGCCCCGGCAGCGAGCCGCCGCGCGACCTCCAGCATCGGGCCAGACAGGTCAAGGCCGACCGCCCCGCCACTGGAACCCGGCTCACCTGGGTCACGCGCTGCCCGCGCCGCGGCGATCGTCGTTTCGCCGCACCCGCAGCCCACGTCCAGCACGCGCTCCCCGGGCGAGATGCCCGCGGCGCCGAACAGGTGCCGGATGAGCTGCTGGTGTCCTGCCAGGTGCCGCTCGCGGTGGGCGATCCACTGACGGCCGCTCTCGCCGTTCCACCGCTGCGCCTGCGCCGCGTTGGCTGAACAGCTCATGTCAGCCACCCCGGTCACCGCCCTCGCCAGTCCGCCGGAAGTCATGCTGCCACGGCCAACGCCGGATCAGGGACCAGGTGACGACAGGAGCCGCGGCGGATCTCACATGCGAACCCAGTCCACCAGGCGCTGCAGGGGACCACTCTGCTCAATGCCTACAAACTCCGACCAGCGCGTGCCGTTCTTCTTGCTATATTCACGTAGCGGCTGGAGTCCGGGGTCAGTACGGTACCAATCCGCTTCGAGTTCACTCCTAGGGTCACGCTTGACATGGCCAAGTTCATGAATTGCGGCCCGTGCGCAATCTACTCGCCATTCCTCCTGGCTGTAACCGCATGGCATTTTATCCGGAGCCAACCGAAGCAAAAGCGAAAAGAGAATTGCCGTGTTGTAGTGTGCCAGCCAGCCAAGTCTTGATTTTGGCCGGGCGTGTTGTATGAATGGATACATAGCGAAGTTCTTGTCGCGGTCCCGATCGTGCAGATTATGTGTATGTTCAGTGCGGGCAAACTCTCTGTGTTGATCAGGGTGAAATAGCCTTACATGCGGCTTTGAGAATTCCGTGCGCGTTGTTAGCTTCGCAACACTTTTGAGAAGCCCGGCCGCCGACAACGTACTCCGCCCGTGATTGATTTCATCTACTTCTCGTGCTGCCGTTGCCATCTTGATGGCATTCGCGTAGAGCGAGCGCCTATTCGTTCCGAAGATTAGAGGCTGGCGCTTCAGCCATCCTCGCCAGTACCGTCGCTCGCCAGCACTCCTGCGCTTGAACCATGTCTTCATCCAGGCAAGCCAAAGTGCCCTTCGGCGCAAGTGGACTTCAAGACGGCTGAGGACTTCTCTCACCTCGGCGTGGCGCTTGCTATTAGAGTACGCAGCAGCCAATCGATATGCTGCCTCGATATTCTCGGGCCAAAGTTCATTACAGGCGCGGTACACCTCGGCTGCCTGTGCGTACTCGCCCATTACCTCTAGCAATGCAGCTTTTCTCATACTGATCATGAAATTGCCGGGCTCGTGACATATGGCCTGATTATACTTGCCCAGCGCCCGAGTGTATTCCCGCCGCCCGCGACGTTCCTGATCCAGTGCCCCGCGGTATTCCAAATAACCCTTGAGCTCAGGGCTCCATCGCTCCCAGCGCGGAGTATGGCGCAAGACAATCTTGGTTCGCCGAATGCTGTGGATGATAAGGCATCCAGCTCTATGGACGAGTTCTGCTCCGATTCTTGTTGTATTGTCGCGGGCTGCAATCAAGCGATTTCCAGGGGCGTGAGTTGTGCGTACAATTGCTCGATGGCTGAGCATTCCTGCCAGGTCAGCCTTACTGCACTCAACGTGTACTTCGAATGCCGGCTCAGCGGCGAGCATGATACGGATGGCTACGCCAAACCACCCTGCGGTATTGTCTAGTCCACCAATAGGGTATGCTGGTTCGCCGCCACGACCACCGGGAGGGATGATGATGAGGGTTATTCACGCGCATCGTTTGTTATGTCAACTTTACCCTGCACTGCAGTGTGTCTACGTAAAGGATGGCCTGTTTCCTGAAAGGATGTAGTTACCACACAACATCATCAGAAACAGGCCATCTCGATGTATTATACCACTGGGTTCGACCGCGAAGAAGTCATTGATCTCTGCATCCGCATCAATTCCGTGGGGCGCGGGCCAGAAGCCATGAGGTGGCCGCCATGCCTTGGACTTTTCAAATCGGTAGCGGCCACGCTGACCTACATGCGGCACAACCGTACCCAGTCGGAAATAGGCGAGTCGCTCGGCGTGTCCCAGCCGACCATCAGTCGTGCAATATCCGCAATAACTCCGCTCATCCCAGAAGCGGTGCGGGAGTTCATCCCGACTGCCGATGACCTTGACCCGAATGCCCAGTACATCCTGGACGGGACACTGCTCCCGTGCTGGTCATGGGGCGGGCACCAGGAACTTTACTCGGGAAAGCACAAGACCACCGGAATGAACGTCCAGGTCGCCTGCACCACATACGGCAAACTCGCCTGGATCTCCGACCCAGTCAACGGAAGCCGTCACGACAACTACTGCCAGAAAGAATCGGGCGTGCTACTGACCATGAACCCGAAGAACTGGATCGGCGACAAAGGGTACATCGGAAATAACATGATCATGCCCTACAGGAAACCGGCAGGAGGTGAACTGCTTGACTGGCAGAAAGAATACAACAGCCAAGTCAACAAGATCCGCTGGATGATCGAGCAAGCGATCTCACACCTCAAGAACTGGACCATCATGCACACCGACTACCGGCGCCCGCTCAAAACATTTGAGACGACCGTCTCAGCGGTAGTTGGCCTGCACTTCTACCGGGCAGCCTGAATAACCCTGGATATCAGCCCCAAGGGTATCCTGCGCTAGATAGGCTGAGAGTCGCGCCGCAAAGGCAGCGCTTTCGGGATCGCTACTGGCGCGTATCAAGACGGGCAGGAAGCCGGCCTGCCTGTGCTTAAACCAAGCTATCCGTGTAATGCGTAGCGCTAACGCTAAGGCTAATAGCGTGGCGGGCAGGGCCAGGGGAATCAAGACGTAACGCTCAAGTGCATTTATGAAGGCAGTCATTGGTGCCGTCCCCGTGTCCGAAGTTACCGAGCCTGCGCTAATGACTGTATCCGCGAATGTATTTACACGGGCACCTGGCCAGCGCAGCCCGAGATGTTGACCTTAGTCTTTAGGACGCGCAGCAGGGCTGGACGGTTTACTGGAACAGCAGCAAGCAGCCTCCCTTTTGGGAGCTTAAGTTATTGATTAATACAATAACAACGATGGCGGCATAATTGCATGCTTCATCCCGCTTTCTTACTTTACGCGACTTTCCGCCGAGTGAGCCAGAGCGTGGCCGAGGCAACGCGGCGGCAGTTGAGCAAAGACAATGTCCGCACATTGGCAGATTCGGATGGATGGGCGCCGTGGCCGCGCTCTAGCGGCCGGATCCCCTGATTCTTTGCCCCGCATGTCCGCGGTGTGACCCTTCGGCTCGGCGAGGCCCCAGGGCTCCTGACATAGCGGCTCGGTTACGGGTTGTTGCTGGGCTGCTGATCTGGTCTTTTGCCTTATTTATGGCGTGTCGGTGCGGGTTCTGGCGGCAGTGGTCCGCAATAATAGATGAAAGGTTCGATGCCGCTGAGTGGGGTGGGATGATGGCCCGGATGCTGACCCAGGTGCCGTTGCCGCTGCTGCCCGGGGACGCGGCGGAGATCGCCCCGGGCGTGGGCATGGTGACCGGCCCGGACGGCAGCGGCGTGATGTGGGTGCACGGGCTGGCCACGTTCGCGTGGGACGCGGGGGATGAGGCCGGGCGGCGGCTGGCGGCGGTGCAGCTATGGAAGCTGAAAGCCGCGACCCAGGCGCAGGTCGCGGAGGCGTTCGGGGTGATCCCGGTGAGCGTGTGGCGGTGGGAGAAAGCGCTGGCGGCTGGCGGGGTCGCGGGCCTGGTCCCGGACCGCAAGGGCCCGCGGCGGCCCTCCAGGCTGACCTCCGCCGTCGTGGCGCGGATCCGGGAACTGGACCGGCAGGGCCTTGGCAAAGCCGGGATCGCCGCCGCGGCCGGGGTGTCGGAATCGTCGGTCCGCAGCGTGCTGCGCCCGGCCGGGGCGGCCGGCGGCGATGTTCCCGGCGCGGGCGCCGGGCCGGCCGCTGACCCGGCTGCCGGCGAGGAGGCGGAGACCGCGGGCGGGCCGCCGGGGACGCTGCCGGTGCTGCCTGACCCGGTGGCGCGGGACGGCGAGCGGGTGCTGGCCCGGTTCGGGCTGCTGGGCGAGGGCGCCGTCCCGGTGTTCACCCCCGGTGCCCGGTATCCGCTGGCCGGGCTGCTGCTGGCGCTGCCCGCGCTGGCGGGCACCGGGCTGCTGGAGTGCGCCCGGGCTACGTACGGCCGGCTGCGGAACGGGTTTTACGGGCTGGAGGTGATGCTGGTCGTGCTGGTGTTCCTGGCGCTGCTGCGCGAGCCGCGGGCTGAGGGCGCCACCAGGGTCTCGCCGGCCGCGCTGGGCCGGGTGCTGGGCCTGGACCGGGCGCCGGAGGTCAAGACGATCCGCCGCAAGCTCGCCGGGCTGGCAGGGGCCGGGAAAGCCGCGGACCTGATCATGGCGCTGGCCCGCCACCACGCCGCCGCCCGGCCGGGCGCGCTGGGGTTCCTTTACGCCGACGGGCACGCCCGCGCGTACTTCGGCACCCGGCAGGTGCAGAAGATGCACGTGGCCCGGCTGAAGTTCCCCGGCCCGGCGACCGAGGAGACCTGGGTCACCGACGCCGCCGGCGACCCGGTGTTCATGGTCATCGCCGAGCCGTCCCAGTCGCTGGCCGGGCAGCTGCGCGGCCTGCTCCCGCAGCTGCGCCAGGTCGCAGGCGAAGGACGGCGGGTGACGGTGTGCTTTGACCGCGGCGGCTGGTCCCCGGCGCTGTTCGCCGACATCACCGGCGCGGGGTTCGACCTGCTCACCTACCGCAAGGGCCCGGCCGCGGACCTGCCTGGCCCGGCGTTCACCACGGTCACCTGCACCGATGACCGCGGCCGGCCCCACCAGTACGAGCTGGCCGACACCACCATCGCGCTGGAGATCGGCGAGGGCCCGCGCAAGGGCGAGCAGGTCACGCTGCGGCAGGTCACCCGCCGCGAGCCTGCCTCCGGCGGCGCCATCCGGCAGGTGCACACCCTGACCTCCCGCACCGACCTGCCCGCCGGTGAGGTGTGCTGGCGGATGAGCTCGCGGTGGCGGGAGGAGAACTACTTCCGCTACGCCCGCACCCACTTCGCCCTGGACGCGCTTGACTCCTACGCCGCGGTCCCCGACGACCCGGACCGGCTAGTCCCCAGCCCGGCGAAGAAAACCGCCGCCGCGCGGGTGCGGCGGGCTGAGGCCGCCATCGGCGCGGCCGAAGCCAGCAGGGACGCCAGCCTGCTGGCCCTGCGCAGTCCCGCCCCCGGCCACTCCGCGCTCGTCACGAACCAGCAGGTCAACGAGCTCAACGCCCCCGTCCGGGCCGCCTATGACGAACTGGAAGCGGCCCAGGCTGCCGCCGCGGCTGCCCCCGCCCGGGTCCGGCTCGGCGACCTGTCCCCGGACATGGTCCGGCTGGACGCCGAGACCAAGCAGATCACCCACGCCATCCGGATGGCGGCCTATAACGCCGAGACCCTCCTCGCCCGCGCCCTGGACGGCCACTACGCCCGCGCGGGCGACGAGGCATACGCGCTCATCCGCGAGGCCCTGGCCACCTCCGGCGACATCTGCCCCGGCCCCGGCCAGCTGCTCGTCCGGCTCGACCCGCTCACCGCCCCCCGGCGCACCCAGGCGCTGGCCGCCCTCTGCGACCAGCTCAGCCAAGCCGGATGCACCTATCCCGGCACCGATCTCCTCCTGCGCTACGAGGTCAAGCCCCACCCCGGCCCTGCATGATCTTTTGCCCTATGTCCGGAGTCCTGGGCCCTGGACCGCCGAAGGTGACTCTCATGCGAGGTACAGGTAAGGGGACTGGTTCAAGTTTTCCTGGTGGCAGAGGTTGGCCCGGCACTCGGCACACACAGGTAGAGCTACCTCATGTCATGCGGACTAAGAGTGGCGAATGCTCAGCTAGGCGTGCCTGCCCGGTGAACTGGTGCGCTGGTCGGGGGTGGTGGCCGTGCCGCGCACCTTGCGGGTCTGGGTTCCCGGCAGTGGGAGCGGCCGGTTGTTGACTATGCGTTTCATGACGATCGTCGAGGTGATGCGCTCGACGCCTGGCAACGTCGCCAGTTTCTGGTCCCGCAGCCTCGCATAGTCATTCAGGTCGCTCGCGACGACGCGCAGCAGGTAGTCGGGGTCGCCGAACAGCCGCTCCGCATGCCGGATCTCCGGCACCGCGACGAGCGCGGCTTCGAAGGCGGCAACAGCGTCCTCTCGGCCCATTGTGACGTTGACGAGGGCTTCGAAGCCGAGGCCGACAGCGGCCGGGTCGAGGACGGCGTGGTAGCCGGTGATGACGCCGTTGCGCTCCAGCTCGCGCAGCCGCCGGTGACAGGGCGCAGGAGTGAGTCGCACTCTGTCGGCCAGCTCCGTTACCGTCAGGCGGCCGTCCTGCTGAAGCTCAGCAAGAATCTTGCGGTCAATGTCGTCCATACGCATAGAATATTTCACACATAATGCTGATGCCATGAATATTAGCAAAATCATTTGGCCGTGGCCGCAATAGACTGTCGTTGCAAGCTTCCCTACCACGACAGGGGGATCATTGATGCACGCCGTCTTCAACTTGCTGCCCCTCATGGCCGCGATCCTTGCCGCGCCGCAGTTCCTGCCCCAACTGGCCCGCCTGGCGCGCACTGGGGAGACGGCTGGCGTGTCCTGGTCGTGGGCGGCGCTGACGAGCATCAACAACGCCGCCTGGGCCGGCTACTTCGCGCTGTCGGGTTTTTGGACTGCGCTTGTGCCCGCCATCTGGGCGACGGTGCTCGCCGGCACACTGGCCGTGATGCTTGCCCGCCGTGGGGCTGGATTCCCGCGCCGCCCCGCGGCGCTCGCACTGGTGTGGGCCGCACTGCTCATCACCGCTGCCAGCCTGTTCGGCCGCGCGGGTCTGGGCACGGCCCTGACCGTCGCATTCCTGCTACAGGTCACGCCCTCGGTCTGGACGGCGTACCGAACCGATCACACCACAGGCATTTCCAAGGGCACCTGGCTGCTCATCTTCGGCGAACTGCTCTGCTGGGGCGTCTTCGGCATCTACGAGTCCGACCCGCGGCTGATCGTTCTCGGCGCGACCGGCGTCGCGGCCAGCCTGCTCGTCCTTGCCCGGGTGACCTGGCCACGCGCGCCGCGACCTGGGGCCGATCATGGAGCAAGTAGGAGCGGAAGAGATCCGAGCGGCTCGCGTGCATTGTGCGCAGGCTCCGGCCTGGCCAGGGCCACCGGCGTGCTCTCGCACCAGCCCGCACTGGCGAACGAGGAGGAACGAGCATGAGCTGGACGATCGAGCGGCGGGGTCGCGTCGCCGTCGTGACGATGACGACCAACCCGGTCAACGCACAGAACCGCGCCTTCTTCGCCGACTTGCACGAGGTGCTCGACCGGCTCGAGCGCGATCACGCAGACTCACCCGTCGTGCTGACCGGCACCGGCGCGCGGTTCTCCGCCGGCCTCGACCTCGGCGAGCACTTCCCGCTCTTCGCCGGCGACCCGGCTGTCGTCGCGTCCTGGTTCCGCGACTACCGGGCGACGAACATGCGGCTGTTCACCTACCCGCGCCCGACGGTGGCCGCGGTGAACGGGCACGCCTTCGCTGGCGGCCTCATCACCGCCGCCGTGTGTGACCACCGGGTCGCCGTCGCCGACGGGGCGCAGTTCGGGCTCAACGAGGTGCCGATCGGAATCCCGATGCCCGCGGTGTACGTCCGCATGCTCGCCTACGCCTGGGGCGAGCCGGTTGCGGCCCGGACGTGCCTGCTCGGCGAGGTCTTCACCCCGGCGCAGGCGCATGCGCTGGGCATGGTGCACGAGCTCGTGCCAGCCGGGGAGCTGCTGGACCGGGCGGCCGCCATCGCCGAGCGGACACCCGAGGACTGCCTCGGGCAGTACGCCTTCACCAAGCGGGCCTGCCAAGCCGCCGCCCTGCGCGACATCGCTGAGCTCGCCGACCCGCTTGACAGCGAGCTTCCCGACGGCATGACGAGCGACCAGGCCCGGCACGCGCACCGGCGCTACTGGCAGCAGCTCAAGGGCCGCCCGGCGTGGTGGTGAGCCGCCCAGCTGCCCATGCGGAGCGCCACCGGTCCGGCCTCCGAGCCGAACTGCAACCCGGCGGGCGGCAGTCGGGGTTGACGTCCATAACGCAGTGTTGCGGCGTCTGAGCGATCCCGAGGCAGTCGACGGCGTCTGGTCATGCCGATACCCAGAGGACCAGGCGAAAATTGCCCCGGCGCGGACCGTGGGTGGAGTTCGCGCTACCAGATGCGGTGGATAAGCGCGGACTGGCGGAAAGCGGATGCGTCGGCTGGAGTGAGGTGTTGCTGGCACGAGGGCGGCGGGCAGGCTGCCTCCCTTGGTTGTCATGTTCGGGCCGGTCAGACTGTTGAAGGTGGCTCAGGCTGGTCGCGGGGGGGTGGTCCGCGCCGTGAGCGGGCAGGTGATACGTGTTGCGTGGTACCGCTTTGCTGCCACTCTTGGTCGCAGGTGGGCCGGCTACCTCACACTCGTGCTGCTGATCGGGTTGATCGGCGGTACCGCCATGGGCTCGGTCGCCGCGGCCAGGCGCACGCAGTCCTCATACGCCACGTTCCTCGCCAGTACCAATCCGTCTGACCTGAGCCTGACTGGCCAGGGGACCAACCTGACGAAGAAGCTGGCGCGGCTGCCCGGCGTCCAGCGGGCCGAAGCGGCGCTTTACTCGCTCAATGCTTTTCCGCTGACGCGAACGGGCGCCCCCATCATTCCCCCTGCATTCCGTTACGGCAGGGCTATCCCGATCGGCAGTATCGATGGCGAGTACTTTGGTCAAGACCGGGTCACGGTGACGGCGGGCCGGATGGCCCGTCCCGATCGCGAAGACGAATTCGTCGCCACCGCGGAAGCGGCCCGCCTGCTGGGTTGGCACGTCGGCGAGCTCATCATGATGGGCTTTTACACCAACAACCAATCGCCGTCCTCCAAGCCGCTGCGTCGGCTCGAGATGAGGCTCACCGGGATCGTCACGTTTAACAACGAGGTCGTGCTCGATGACGTCGACCGCTATCCGTCCTTCGTGCTGTTCACCCCGGCGCTGACGCGGCCGTTCAGCACCGGACCGGAGAATGTGCACTACGGGCTCAAGCTGACCGATGGCGCCCGCGGGGTCCCGGCCGTCGAGCAGGAGATCATCCGGGCTCTGCCGAGGGGCACCACAGTCAGCTTTCACGTCACCACGGTCGTCGAAGGGCAGGTCAACCGCACCGTCGAGCCGGAGGCGATCGCCCTCGCCGTGTTCGGCGTGGTCGCCATGCTCGCGGTGCTGCTGATCTCGGCGCAGGTCATCGCGCGCCAGATCCAGGAGACCGATGAGGAGACCGCGGTGTTGCGCGCCCTCGGCGCGAGCCGCCTGGCGGTCATGGGCGACAGTCTCCTCAGCATCCTGGGGGCAATCGCCGTTGGCGCGCTGCTCGCAGCCGGTGTCGCGATCGGGCTCTCGCCGCTTTCGCCATCGGCCCGGTCCGCCCGGTCTATCCCTCGCCAGGGCTAGCGGCCGACGCCACGGTGCTCGGCTTCGGATTCGTTGCCCTCATCGCCGGCATCGGCGCCGCCGCCGTCGTGCTTGCCGCCCGGTCGGTAGCGGGCCGCCGCCGCCCGGAGGGTGCGAGGCGAACAATCCGGGGCTCCGGCATGGCGCGGCTGGCCGCGAGCTCCGGCGCCCCCGTTTCCGCGGTCACCGGCGTCCGCTTCGCGTTTGAACCCGGCCGCGGCCGCACCGCAGTGCCAGTGCACTCGGCCGTCTTTGGCGCCGCGCTGGCCGTCGCGATCGTCGCCGCCACGCTCACCTTTGGCAGCGGGCTCACCACGCTGGTCTCCCACCCCCCGCTGTACGGCTGGAACTGGAACTACTCCCTCGAAGGTGGCCCCGTCCCCCCGCAAGCCCTGTCGCTGCTGGGCCACGACCGGCTGGTGGCAGCATGGAGCGGCGTGTCATTCGCCAACGCCCAGATCGACGGCCAGATCGTGCCGATCATTATCACGGGCATCCACGCGCAGGTGACCGCGCCGATCCTGTCCGGGCACCCGCCCACAGCGGATAACCAGATCGTCCTTGGCGCCGCGACACTGGCCCAGCTGCACAAGCGGTTCGGTGACACCGTCAACGTGAGTTACGGGGCGCCCGACGACGCCCCGGTGTACATCCCGCCGAAGCCGCTGGTGATCGTCGGGACCGCGACGCTGCCCGCCATCGGGACCCTGCAGACCCTCCATACTTCGATGGGAACCGGAGCGTTGGTCCCGGCCGGGATCGAGCCGCCCGCAATGCAGAAGTTCTTCACCAGCCCGAATCCCACGCTGAACGGCCCAGGAGCGGTCCTCGTCCGGCTGAAATACGGGGTGACACCCGCCGCGGGCCTGGCGTCGCTACAGCGCATCGCCCGTGCGGGAACCAGGGCATTCGAAGCCCTGCCGGCCAGCCTCTACACCGGGCAAAACGTCGAAGCCCTGCCCGTGCAATATCCCGCGGAGATCGAGAACTACCGGTCGATCGGTGTCACGCCCGCGTTCCTCGCGGCGGGGCTGGCAATCGGTGCGGTAGTCGCGCTCGGCCTGACTCTCAGCGCCTCGGTCCGCCGCCGGCGCCGCGACCTCGCCCTGCTGAAGACCCTCGGCCTGACCCGGCGCCAGCTCGCGTCCTGCGTGGCATGGCAGTCGACCGCCGCCGCCGCGGTGGGCATCGCCGCCGGGATCCCAGCGGGCGTAGCGCTCGGCCGCTGGCTCTGGATCCTGTTCGCACACCAGATCTACGCCGTGCCCCAAGCCACCGTGCCGGCCCTCTCACTCGTCTACATTGGCCTCGGCGCGCTCGTGCTCGCCAACCTCGTGGCCGCCATTCCCGGCAGACACGCATCGCGCACACCGGTCACCCTAGCCCTGCGAGCGGAATGACTGCCCAACGCCAACCCGAACCTAACCGGCTGAGCCACGGGCCAGCGAACAGGCCCTCGTCGTGCCTGACCTAACGCGCCCCATGCGGCATAGGACGGACGTTGGTGGAGTCGGCTGGGTGGGCGTGCCCGGTCGCGACAGTGTCGCGGTGACGGTGAGTCGCTGCGCTAGCCTGTGTAGTCAGAGCTGGGGCTGAGCGAGTCCATAGGAACGAACGGTATGATCCGCTCGTGGTGACAGTCTCTGTGGTTGACGACGATCTCGTTGTTGAGGTAACGGGGTTTGACCGATTCTGTGCCCTCAACAAGCGCGGGGTCACGGTTCCCCTCGAACACATCGTCACTGTTGGCGAGGGCGTGCAGATGGGCAGGCCTCTAATGCCCGGTCTCCCATGGCTGGCAAACAGCTTTCCCGGACTGTTCACGGTAGGTTCCTACCGGCGCCAGGGCAAATGGACTTTCTGGGTTGTGCATGATCCCAAGCAGGCAGTGCTGATAACACTGCGAGACGAACATTACTCGCAACTTGTGATCGACGTAGGCGATCCCCAGGCGACCATCGCGCTGGTCAACGGAGCACTCAACAGTCGTGGATTGAGTTAGCAAGGGGTTCAATCCGCCGAGATGCACCTCGTCCATCGCCCCCGTGATGGATGCCCTGGGCGCCTTCAGCATGTGTGGCGTCCCGGCATCGGAAGATCTAGGGCTGCCTGGAGGCAAGTGCTCTAGATATTAGGGCCGAGTGGGTCCCTACGCCGTTGTGCGACAGGATGAGTTATTCGGGTTGGGCGACCGGTCGCCGACCGAACTGAGGCATGGCTATCGGTGTCCTGGTCACGAGCGCGTTCGGCGGGAGGTACGGCGGGCAGCCGTCCTGGCGGCTGCTCCTGGTCTGCCGCCTGCGGTCGGCGCTGCCGGGGTGAGGCCGGTCGCGGTCCCTGGTCCTGCTGGTAATCGTGGCCGGGAGCGGATCAGGGCGAGTTGAGCGATAAGTTCCGGGTCCGGCGGGCGTCAGAACCCGGAACTGGGCTTAGCTCATCAGGAGGCGATCACCATGGCCGACGAAACCGTCAGCGCGACCACGATCATTAACGCCCCGGCGGAGGCCATCTTCGTGGTCCTCGCCGACCCCGCCAAGCACGCCGCGATCGACGGCACCGGCTGGGTCCGCGAGCCCGTCGACAGCCAACCGCTGACTGCGGCGGGGCAGGTGTTCCGGATGGCCATGTACCACGCCAACCACCCGGACGGGAACTACCTGATGGCCAACCGGGTGCAGCTGTTCGACCCGCCGCGCGCCATCTCCTGGGAGCCGGGCCAGGACACCGGCGACGGCAGCCTGCGGTTCGGCGGCTGGGTCTGGCGCTACGACCTGACCCCGGCCGGGCCGTCCGGGACCACGGTCACCCTGTCCTACGACTGGTCGGCGGTCTCCAGCTTCCTCCGTCAGCACATCGGATTCCCCCCGTTCCCTCCGGATCATCTGGGCGACTCGCTGTCCCACCTCGCCGGCTTGGTCGCCGCGTGACCGGGCAGCAAGCCCACCAGGCAGGACCGGCCGTGTTATGGCATGCGCGGCGAGGCGGCGGGGTTAGCTACAGGCGGGTCCACCAGGCGTCGATGATCACGCCGGGAACAGGTAGTCGTCCAGGTCATGGCCGCCGTCAATCAGTGAGACGCCATCGCTGAACCCGGCGATCAGCTCGGCAGCAACCCGGCCGCTCCCGGGGCGCCACCTCCGTCACTGGCGGATAAGGCGCAAGCGGAGGATGATTTCCCGCGGGGAGTTGCATTCAGGTTCATGCGGAGGGGGACATGACCAGACGCCATTTGGCCACTGCGCTGCCAGAGCCGGGGAAGTCATGACGTCCCCGGGATCGGACCAGCCAGCAGAAGCCGCCCAGCCAGCTGCCGGCACGAACCAGCCGCCCGTTCAGCGGCCTATGGTGAGTCCCCTGCTGACTTCGGCGGTGGACGACGCGACGCGGGAAAAGCTCGTCTACACCATCGACGACCGGCAGGCGGTCCTTGTCGAGCTCAGCCTGTCAACCGGTACGCCCACCGCCGACATTCGCGACCAATTCAGGGAGGTTTTCCACGCCGCCTTCGCACAGGACCCGCAGCAGCCACCTGATCCCATACCGATCTCCGCGAATTACATGCGGTGCCTGCTCACGCCGGACGAGGTCACGAAGCTGGCTGACCAGGACGCGGCCCGGCCGACGGCCACACCGCCACTGAGCCGCACCATCTACCGGATCTGGCCTGACTACGTCGTGCGGGCCCACATCGACCGCTCGGCGACCACCATCAAGGCCGACGCCGCAACCCGTACCTACGGGACGGCGGGAATCGGCGTCGTATGGGCGGTCATCGACTCCGGCATCGACAAGGATCACCCGCACTTCGCCTGGGGGACCCTTACCGATGATTCGGTGGCGCACCTGCACCGTGACCTCACCGGCCTGCTCTCGGCGGCTGGCACGGTGCCGGATGACCCATCGACGGCCCTGACCGACCCGGTCGGGCACGGCACCCACGTGGCCGGCATCATCGCCGGCGCCGCTCCCACCGACCCGAGCAAGGTTCTCATTGCAGCGAACGAGCCCACCAGCGGCGACCTGCCGTCCTGGGTCAGCCGGACCCTCGACCCCGGGCGGACTCTGAGCGGGATGGCGCCAAAGGCTCACCTGGTCAGCCTCAAGGTGCTCGACGCCAACGGCATCACGGCCACCAGCGTGGTCATCGCCGCGCTCGCCCAGGTGCGGACGTTCAACTCGGACGGCCGCCAGCTGCTCATCCACGGGGTGAACCTGTCCATCGGCTGCGAGTGGTACCCCGACGAGTTCGCCGCCGGGCAGAGCCCGCTGTGCCGCGAGCTGGACCAGCTCGTCGGGACCGGGGTGGTGGCGGTGGTGTCGGCCGGCAACGATGGGGCGGGCGGGACGATCACCGGCGGGAGCACCGACGTGCACGGCCGGCTGTTCAACCATCACCGACCCGGGTAACTCGCTGCACGCGATCACCGTCGGCTCGACGCACCGCTACATGCCGCACACCTACGGCGTGACCTACACCTCGTCCAAGGGCCCGACGCTGGACGGGCGGCTGAAGCCGGACCTGATCGCGCCGGGTGAGCGCATCACGTCGGCGGCCACCGGCGCGCTCGTCGAGGGCGTCACCCCGCTGCAGAGCACGGAGGAGGGCGTCGCCCGCTACATCGAGGACAGCGGCACCTCGATGGCCGCGCCGCACGTGTCCGGAGCGATCGCGGCCTTCCTGTCGGTGCGGGACGAGTACATCGGCCAGCCCGATGAGGTCAAGCAGCTGTTCATGAGTAACGCCACGACGCTGGGCCGGCACGAGTTCTTCCAGGGCGCCGGGCTGGTCGACCTGATGCGCGTGCTGTCCAACGTCTGATCACACACCACCGGGGAGGGCGATATGACTGATATTGCGGGGCTGACCTACTACGAGCTTGACTTCAACGCCGACGGCACGCTGAGCTCCGACGGCGGGCTCCCGGCGGCCGTGCAGGGAGGCGGCATCCAGGACGTATACATGCTGTCGCACGGCTGGAACAACGGCGTCGACTCGGCCCGCAAGCTGTACCAGGCGATGTTCACGCTGCTGGCCGGGATGATCCCGGACAAGCTGGGCTCGAGCTGCGCGGTCGGCATCATCTGGCCGTCGCTGCTGTTCCCCAACGACGACCCGGCCACGGCTCAGCCGATCCCGTCCACGGGCCAGCAGATAGCCGCCGCTATCGCGCCGGCGTTCCCGGCGCAGCAGCAGAACGTTGCTACGCTCGGCCAGCTACTGGACCAGCGGCCGCAGGACCCGGCCGCACTGGAGCAGTTCCACACGCTGGCGTCCAGCCTGGTCACTACTCCCCCGCTGGCGCCTGAGGACTCCGGTCAGGCGGCCGCCATCACCGGCGACACCTCGGCCGTGTTCGGCAACGCCGCCGCCATGTCGAAGACGCCCGGCTCCAGCGCGCAGGGCCTGCCGAACCCGTTCAGCGGCCTGTGGAACGGCGCCGAAGAGGTGCTGCGCAGCATGTCCTACTACGAGATGAAGAACCGGGCCGGCGTCATCGGGCAAAGCGGCCTCGGGCCGATGCTGGGGAAACTCGCTGCGGCCGCCCCCGGGATCCGCGTCCACCTGATGGGGCACAGCTTTGGCGCCCGGCTCGTCTCCTACTCGCTGTCGGGCCTGCCGCCGGCGGCGGCAGGCGCGAACAGTCCGGTCAAGACCCTGCATCTGATCCAGGGCGCGTTTTCCCACTTCGCGTTCGCGGCCCCGGTACCCGACCTGCTGGTCCTCGGCCCGGGCGCACTGTCGGGCTTCATCCACAACGTCAACGGCCCGCTGCTGTGCACGTTCAGCGCCGCCGACCGAGCCGTGGGCTGGTGGTACCCAGCCGCCAGCATGCTGGCCCACCAGGACACCGAAGCCGCCGCCGACCTCACCTACCAGTGGGGAGGCATGGGCCACGACGGCTACCAGCAGCCGCCACCGGGCGGGATCCAGATTCCGCTCGCGGCGCAGGGAACAGAGTACGGTTTCCAGCCGGGCCAGTTCTACCTGCTCGACTCCAACGCCGTCATCAAGGCCGATCAGTCGCAGTTCAGCGGAGCCCACAGCGATATCCAGCATCCGGAAGTGGTCTGGCCGGTGGTCGACGCCTCGCGCTGACCCCCGCCGACGCCAGGAGCTCGGGCCCGGACCGGCGCCCCCCATATCCGCCGGTCCGGAGGCCGGAGTTCCTGTGTGCCCATTCGGAAGAGCCAGGGCGGCAACTGATACATCCAGCGAGCAACCCGCCCGGGGAGCGCCCGGCTGGCCTGATGCGCGTGCCAGCCCCGGCCGATACACCCGGTGCGTCTTACGTGGCCTCTGCGCCCAATTTGTTATATATAGGATGGCGTAGTAGATGCGGGATGGCTATAGTATTCCGCGCAGTCGGTGAAGCGGATGAGTTCCTGCCCCCGAATGGATTTGCCGGACTTGGCCACACTGAGGCAGTTTTCGCGTATCTGATTCATCACATCGGTCCGGCTCAGGGGGGCGTCATGCTGAGTTCAGGGATCATTGATCTAGCCATCGGGCTGACCTTTGTCTTCGGCATTACCGCCGCCCTTGCTTCGGTGGCCACCGAGTTGATCTCACGCTTCCTCGGGCTGCGCGGGGCGTACCTGCTCGGTGGCCTTCGTGAGCTCCTTGACAGCGAGCAGGTCGGGACGGACCTGACCAGAGCAGAGAAGGACTACGACGCCTGGAAGAACATCGTGACTGGGACCTCCACCGAAGAGAAGCCGCAGTCTGCAACCGGTGCGGTGCTCGGCAGCCCGATCCTGCGCAGCCAGGGAATGGTCGGCGACGTCACCAGCCGGAAGCTGCTCGTGCAGGCAAGCAAGCCGGACCGCCCTAGCGTGAGAAACATCGAGCCCAAGAAACATGCGCCGCGCAGCAACCGCCGGAGCCCGCAGAAACGCGCGCCGCTCAGCGATCTCCGGAGCCTGCCCGCCTACATTTCCCCCACGGCGTTCGCTGATGCGGTCATCGACTTGCTGGTGCCCAAGCCCACCGCGCAAGCCACTCCCGCCGGCCAAACGACCGCCACCGGCCAAACAACCTTGTATACCGTCAGGCAGTCCCTTCAGAAGATCATGAGCCAGGACCCGATGCCTGCATACATGGCGCCGCTGATGCCGCTCATGACTTCGGTCAACACGCTGGTCACCACCGCTGAGGACGACATCACGTCGGTCCGCACCTCGATCGAGAACTGGTACAACGACCACATGGACCGCGTGTCCGGCTGGTATAAGCGGCACGTCGCCTGGTTCACGATCATCGCCGGCGCGATCCTAGTCATCCTGCTCAATATCAACACGATCACCATCGGGCGCGCCCTGTACAGCAACAGCGTCATCGGCTCGGCCGTGGCTACCGCGGCGGGGAATCGCCCACCCTGCACCACGGCGGACTCGACATGCCTGGGGCAGCTCCAGACCGACCTGGCGACCGTGGCCCAAGCCGGGCTGCCGATCGGCTGGGCCACGGTCTCCGCCTGCGCCGACGCGCGCCCGGCCTGCAACTGGTGGCAGGCGCGGGGCATTACCAGCACCACGGGCAACTCCGCCTGGCAGATCCTGCTCGTCGTCGTCGGCTTTCTGATCACGATCGTGGCGCTGACGCCTGGCGCGCGGTTCTGGTTCGACCTGCTGGGCAAGCTGGGCACCCTCCGCTCGACCGGCCCTAAACCCACTTCGTCCTCGAACTGACCCACCCGCATCGGCCGACGTTCAGCCCTTGAGCGCTACCATTTCGTCCAGCCCGGTTCGTCCAGCCCGAACGCGTACATCCCCATGATCCGTGAGCCCGCGATGTACACCGGGTAGGCCGAATCCGCCGGCCCATCGTTGCCTTGATCAGGGCGGTCAGTCCCTCACCTAGTCATGTGAGCCGACCGTCAGCTGGCCGTGAGTTCAGCACCGCGCGCGGTAGGGTGCGGCGACGACCCTTGGCGCGGCCAGGGCCGCGGGGTGGAAGGGACGGTGCGGCCATGGGGATCACGGATCTGTTCCAACTCGACGGCCGGGTGGCGCTGGTCACCGGCGCGTCCTCGGGCCTCGGGGTGGCTTTCGCGCAGGCACTCGCCGAAGCAGGCGCGGACGTCGTGCTGGCGGCCCGCCGAGCGGCCCGGCTGGCGGAGACGGCGGGACTGGTGGAGAAGGCCGGGCGGCGGGCTCTGACGGTGCCGACCGACGTGGCCAAGCCGGAGGATTGCCAGCGGGCCGCCGCGGCCGCCATGGCCGAGTTCGGACGCATCGACATCCTGGTCAACAACGCGGGGATCGCTACGGCCGTGCCCGCCAGCCGGGAGACGCCAGAGCAGTTCCGCCAGGTCATCGACATCAACCTGAACGGCAGCTACTGGATGGCCCAGGCCTGCGGCAAGGTCATGGAGCCGGGCAGTGCGATCATCAACATCAGCAGTGTGCTCGGGCTGACCACTGCCGGGCTGCCGCAGGCTGCCTACTCGGCGAGCAAGGCCGGGCTGATCGGGCTGACCCGCGACCTGGCCCAGCAGTGGACCGGGCGCAAGGGCATCCGGGTCAACGCCATCGCCCCCGGTTTCTTCGAGTCGGAGATGAGCGGCCAGTACCGGCCCGGCTACCTCGAAGCCATGGCCGCCAGGATCCTGGCAGGCAAGCGGGGCGACCTACGCCATCTCGCAGCCACCCTGGTCTGGCTCGCGAGCGACGCGGCCAGCTACGTCACCGGGCAGACCATCGTGGTCGACGGCGGCGTCACCCTCACCTGATCCACGGACCAGCCGGGCCGGTACCCGTGGTGCACCGGCAGGCGTTCATGCGCGACATGGCCTACCGTTACGTGCTCGCAGCGGCGCTGCCTAGCGCATGCCCCGCCGGGATCCAGGCACCTTCGAGCTAGCCCGGCAGGTCCTGGGCGTTGCTGATGAGACGGTCCCTCCCAGCCATGACAGTCTGGTGACCGTCGGCGTGGACGTGGCCGCTTGCTGGCCTCCGGGAAGCGCCTGCCAGGCAGTGAACCTGGGACATTGCAGATGGTAAGTCGCCGGTGCCAGGTGAGCAGCGTCGCCGGGGTCACCGCGAACACCTCGCCCGGCCGGCGCCGCGGAATCAGCCCGGGATAGTAGGGCGAGCCAGATCACTCAGAGATGATCTCAGCCTGGAAGATGCCACCAGCCAGACCAGATGAGCCCCACAAGGTGCCGGGCAGCGGCATCGGTCAGCTGAGGCCGGGCGGCGCCGGGCCGGGGCGGAAGTGGCGCAGCCGCAGGCTGTTGGACACGACGAATACCGAGCTGAACGCCATGGCGGCCGCGGAGATGAGGGGGTTGAGGAAACCAAGGGCGGCCAGCGGGATGGCGGCGATGTTGTAGGCGAACGCCCAGAACAGGTTGCCCTTGATGGTGCGCAGGGTGCGCCGGGATAGGCGGATCGCGTCCGGGGCCGCGAGCAGGTCGCCGCGGACCAGGGTGAGGTCCGCCGCCTCGATCGCGGCGTCGGTGCCGGTGCCCATGGCCAGGCCGAGGTCGGCTTGGGCCAGCGCGGCGGCGTCGTTCACGCCGTCACCGGCCATAGCCACCACATGCCCGGCGTCCTGCAGTCGCCTGATGGCCGCGGCTTTCCCGGCTGGCAGGACCCCGGCGATGACCTCGCTGATTCCCGTGTGCCCGGCGACCGCCCGGGCGGCGCGGTCGTTATCCCCGGTGAGCAGCACCGGCACTAGGCCCATCCGGCGCAGCCTGGCCACCGCCTCCGCCGACGTGGGCTTGATCGTGTCGGCCACCACGAGCACGCCACGGACCCGCCCGTCCCACCCGGCGAACACGGCAGTCTGCCCGGCCGCCTCCGCCTCGAGCGCCCGGGCGGCCAGGCCCGCTGGGATGGGCTGCGCCCATTTGGCCTTGATCCAGTCTTGGCGCCCGGCGACGACCGCGTGGCCGTCGGCTGCCCCGGACACGCCGAGCCCCTGATGGCTGGTGAACCTCTCAACGCCGGGCAGGCCGGTGCCGAGCTTTCTGCGGGCGCCGGCCGCGATCGCCGCAGCGATGGGGTGCCCGGAGGCGTCTTCCACCGCCCCGGCCAGGCGGAGCACCTGGGCCGGGTCCTCGCCAGGCGCGGTGGCCACGTCGGCTAGGGTCATCCGCCCAGTGGTGACCGTGCCGGTCTTATCCAGCACCATGGTGTCGATGGTGCGGGTGGACTCCAAGACCTCCGGTCCCTTGATCAGGATGCCGAGCTGGGCGCCCCGCCCGGTGCCGACCAGCAGGGCGGTCGGTGTGGCCAGCCCCATCGCGCACGGGCAGGCAATGATCAGCACCGCGACCGCTGCGGAGAAGGCCGCGCCTGCAGGCTGGCTGGCGGCCAGCCAGCCGATCAGCGTGATGATGGCGGCACCGATGACGGCGGGGACGAAGACGGCCGAGATCCGGTCGGCTAGCCGCTGCACCGGCGCCTTGCGGGCCTGGGCATCGGTGACTAGCCGGGTGATTTGGGCCAGTTGCGTTTCGGCGCCGACGTGGGTCGCGCGCACGACCAGTCGTCCGCTGATACTGACGGCTGCGCCGGTGACCGTGTCCCCGGCGGTGACCTCAGCCGGAACCGGCTCCCCGGTCAGCATCGAGGTGTCCACCGCGGAACTGCCGGATTCCACCACGCCGTCGGTGGCGATCTTCTCGCCCGGCCGGACCACGAACCGGTCACCTGCGAGCAGTTCCCCCGCTGGGATCCGTTTCTCACTGCCGTCCCGCAGCACCGCGACGTCCCTGGCGCCCAGCGACAGCAGCGCCCGCAGCGCCCCCCCGGCGCGGCGCTTCGCGCGGGCCTCGAGGTAGCGGCCCAGCAGGATCAGCACCGTCACCCCGCACGTGACGTCCAGGTAGATGTCGCTGGCCCCGGCGCCGCCAGCCAGCAGGGGGACGTCCATGTGCGCGCCCGGGTGGCCCGCGGCGCCGAAAAACAGTGCGTACAGCGACCACAAATAGGCCGCGCTCACGCCGACCGAGATCAGGGTGTCCATGGTGGCGGCGCCATGCCGGGCGTTGGTGAACGCGGCGTGGTGAAACGGCCATGCCCCCCACACCGCCACCGGTGAGGCCAGCGCCAGCGAGGCCCACTGCCAGTTCCGGAACTGTGCCGCCGGGACCATCGCCAGCACTACCACCGGGACCGCAAGTGCCAGCGACACCAGCAGCCGCTGGAGCAGCGATGCTGCCTCCTCCTGCTGGCCCGCCGCTGGATGCGGCCCGCCAGCCCGCTCCGCGCCCAAGGGCTCCGCAGCAGCGGGCAGGACTGCGGTGTACCCTGCCTGGGCCACGGCTGCGACCAGCTCATCCGGGCACATGGAGCCGGGGAAGGTGACCCGCGCCGTCTCAGTGGCGAAGTTGACAGTCGCGGCAACGCCGTCCATCTTGTTGAGCTTCTTCTCCACCCGCGATGCGCACGACGCGCACGTCATTCCGCCGACAGCAAGCTCCACCGTGCGCTCGGGACCATCCGGAGTGACAACAGCCCGGTCCCCGGTGACTGCACCCATCAGCCCCCTGCTCCCTCCTGCGTGCGGGCCGCGTCCCTGCGGCAGGACCTGGCTTGCCTACATCACCGCGAGGTGGTATCCCCCAGCCTCATCCAGGGCGACGGCAACCGCCTGCTGGGCCAGCGGTGCGTCGCTGGTCACCGTCACCAGGGACTCCCTGCCCGGAACCAGATCGACCAGCACCGACGACACGCCGCCCAGTGCAGCGAGTTCCCCCGTGACCGCGTTGACGCAGTGCTGGCAGGTCATCCCGGTCACGTGATATGTCATCGTCGCTGCCATGCCGCTCCTCTCGTGAACCCAGGGTGAGGACCGGAGCAGCCGGGAGGCCCGTCGGACGTCTCGCGATCCTGGCGGCCGCGGGCTCCCTGCCTGCAGTAGCAGTGCCTATCCCTCTCGGGCGTACTCTGCGCCCCGCGTGCTCATGAAGGTAGGGACACTGGTCCTCAGGCCGGAAGGCGTAGGTCGCCTCCTCGGGAGGTATTGAAAAGCTCGCTGCCATGCAGTACGCCGCGGGCGTGCTCGACAGCTGGGTTTTCCCGCGCGAGCACCTGCTCGATTCCATCCTCCGGAATCTGTGGGCTCCGCTTACGCTGAGGAGGCAGACCACGAGCTCGGCAGGACTTTCAGGAGCCCGTGGGGCTGGGCTCGCTCCGCGGCTGGATCTCCGACGCCCAGCGCCGGACCTGTTCCACGATTCGCCGGCCGAGCGGCGCGATAGCCGCAGACACCGGCTCGCTCAGCGGCGCGCCGAACGTTAGCGGGCCGGCGACCTCGACGGCGAGCACTCGGGTCCGGTCAGGGAAGACCATGCCGAGCCGCCTGGCGACCGCGGCGAGCTCGGGTATGCCGGCCTGGTGCAGGCTGGGGGCCGTCGCCCGGCCCAGATCGGCGAGCCCGGCCTCGATGATCGTGCCCGCCGGGCTGCGCCCCGTGCGGATCGAGTCGGCGATCACAGCGCGGTCATACCCGGCGAAGACCTCGAGCAAGGCCAGGCCCGAGGCGGCACTCTCCACAACGTCGGCGTCCATGGCCAGCTCACCGCGCAGGGCTCGCACCGCGAGCACGCCGATGGCGTCGTCTCCCGCGTACTCGTTGCCCAGGCCGAGGACGAGCGTTCCCACCGGTCAGCCCCGCCGGATCTGATGCAGGAGCGTGCCGCCCGCGTCCCTGATGTCGAGGATCAGCGGCATGTGGCCAGGCAGGCTGTGCGTGGAGCAGCCCATGCACGGGTCGTAGGCGCGGAACGCCATCTCGACCCGGTTCAGCAGTGCGTCGTTGACCTGGCCGTTCTTGATCAGCGCGCGCGCCGCCTTGTTGACGGACAGCGCGATCCTCGCGGCGTTGTTCTGCGTGGCGACGATCAGGTTCGCGGCTGTGATGAGCCCGCGTTCGTCCGTCTGGTAGTGGTGGAAGAGGGTTCCCCGCGGCGCCTCCACCACGCCGACGCCCTCGCGCGGCGGGGCGGTCGGCAGCGTGCGTACCTGCGGGTCGGTGATCTGCGGGTCGGCGGCAAGTTCGGCCATCCGCTCCGCCGCGTACACGAGCTCGATGATCCTGGCCCAGTGGTTGGCGAGCGTGTGGTGGACGGGCTTGGGGCCCAGCGCCGCGAAGAACTCCTCGTAGGCTTCCTGTGCGCGCGGGGTGGCCATGCCGTCGGCGGCGTTCAGCCGGGCGAGCGGCGCGACGCTATAGATGCCGCTGCTGGCCCCGTCCGCGAATCCGCTCCATCCGACATCCTTCAGGAAACAGAACTTCATGTACGTCCATGGCTCGACGTGCTCGGCGATATGGCCGAGGTAGTCCCTGCCCGGGAACGTCAGCAGTTCCTTCCCCTCGGGGCTGACGACCCGGAGCGTGCCGTCGTAGAAGGTGACATTGTTTCTGGCGTTGACGAGGCCCATGTAGTGGGTCCGGTGCGTGTATGCCTCCGAGGTGATGAGCTCCACGTAACTGGGGTTGCCGAGCACGGCCTCGCGGAATGCGCCGAGGGCGAACTGGCTGAAGTCCACGGCGCGGGCCGCGGCTGCGGCGGCCTGCTGCTGAAGCTCGCTGTCCAGGGCGCGCGACACGCCCCCGGGGAGCCCGAAAACGGGATGGATCGCCTTGCCCGCCACCGCGGCCACCAGGTCGCGGAGTTGCTTGCGGACCCCGATCACCTCCTTGCCCACATCGAGGCCCACGGCATCAATGACACCGAGGATGTTCCGCTTCTGCCGCGGCGCATCCGGGCCGACGATGAAGTCGGGTCCGCCGAGGAAGAAGAAATGCAGTGCATGGTCTTCGACCATGAAGGCGCTGTAGAGGAGCTCGCGGATCTTCCGGGCGGCAGCCGGCGGCTCCACCTGGTAGAGATCGTCGAGGGCTTTCGTTGCGGCCATGTGGTGAGCCATGGGGCAGACACCGCAGATACGCGAGGTGATCTGCGGCATATCCTCGGCGCGGCGCCCCTGGGCGAACTTCTCGAAGCCGCGCAGCTCCGGGATCTGCAGGTAGGCCCGGTTGACGCTGCCCTCGGGATCGAGGAAGATCTGTATCTTCCCGTGCCCCTCGAGCCGGGTCAAAGGGTCGATGAGGATCTCGCGGTTCACGGCGCCACCTCTTCCTCGTCGGGCCTGGCCGCCGGCCGGACGCGACGGTGCAGCAGTGAAGCGGGCAGGCTGTAGCGGTAGAAGGTGCCAACCGGGTCGTCGATCTCGGCGACGCGGGCCGCGACCTCGTCCTCGCTGTCCGCATCGAGGAGCGATGCGATGGCCGACAGTGCCTTCGCCCCGTAGTCGATGACACCGCTCGTTGGCCCCATGCAGCCGGTGCAGGGCATGTTCCCGCCCGGGCAGGCGGCCGCGCAGCCCGCGCGCGTCGCCGGGCCGAGGCAGACCAGGCCCTGCGCGAGCAGGCACAGGTCCGGATCGATGAGCTGCTGATGCGGCCGCCGGAACGCCGTCACCAGGAGCTTGTCCGGCTTCGTCGCGGCCCGCGGGCACTCGGAGCAGAGCGCCACGTCAGGCGCGAGCACGGCTCCCTTCTCGGGCAGCTTCCCCTCGACGAGCGCCCCCACGGCCGCGGTGATCAGGCCGGTCGGCGGCGGGCAGCCCGGCAGGTAGTAGTTGACGTCGATCACCTGGTCAAGCGTGCGCACGGAGGCGCTGAACGCAGGCAGCGTCAGCGTTCCCTCGGGGACCCGGCTTTCCCTGGCGGGCAGCGTCCCGTCGCCGTTCTGGACGCTTGGCGCCTCGCGGTAGACGGCGTCGAGGATGTCCTGGCTCTCGTACAGGTTGGCCAGGCCAGGGACGCCGCCTAGTATCGCGCAGCTGCCGAACGCGACCACGGCGGCGGACTTGCGCCGCAGCAGCCTCGCCATCTCCTCCTGTTCCGACGTGCGGACGGCGCCGTTGATGAACGCCGCCGCCAGTTCGCCGTCGTCCAGCGCCTCGACGTCCTGGCGCTTGAAGTCGAGCGCGACGGGCCAGAAGGTGATCTCCACGAGCTCGACGACGGTCAGCAGGTCCTCGCCCAGGTCGACGACGGCTTCCTCGCAGCCGCCGCAGGAGGCGCACCAGTAGAAGGCAATCTTCGGCTTTGTCATCATGCCTCCCCAGCGAGCGCCGCGGCCTGACGGCGGGGGCGTTCCAGGCGGAGCGGCCCAAGCCTGCGCAGCTCCTCGGTCATCTCATTGCAGACCCGCTGCACCTTCTCGCCCTCCGAGGCCGAGATCCACTCGAGGCGGAGCCGCTGGTCCTCGACACCCAGGTCGCGGAGCACGGCCCGGAGCAGCTCGACTCTGCGGCGGGTCTTGTAGTTGCCCTCCTGGTAGTGGCAGTCACCCGGGTGGCAGCCGCCGATCAGGACCCCGTCGGCGCCGTGGTGGAAAGCCGCGAGCACGAACTGCGGATCGACCCGGCCCGAGCACATCAGGCGGATCACCCGCACGTTGGGCGCGTACGTCAGCCGGGAGATGCCGGTCAGGTCGGCCGCCGTATACGTGCACCAGGTGCAGAAGAAGGCGACGATCTTCGGCTGGAACTGATTCTCAGACACTCCTGAGCACCCCCTCGAGCTCGGCGAGGATCTGCCCGTCCGTGAACAGGTGCTGCTGCATGGCGCCCGACGGACAAGCCGCCACACACACGCCACACCCCTTGCAGAGCACCTCGTTGGCCACCGCGACGTTCGCCCCCGCGTCGTAGGTCAGCGCCCCGAACGGGCAGAGGCCGAGGCAGGTACGGCAGCCGGAGCACTTCGCCGCATCGACGAAGGCCGTGCTCGGCTCCAGTTCCATGGAGCCGCGGTCGATCATCACGAGGGCCTCCGCCGCAGCCGCCCCGGCCTGAGCCACGGTGTCCGGGATGTCCTTGGGCCCCTGGCAGGCCCCGGCCAGGAAGACGCCGTCGGTGAACGTGGACACCGGGGCCAGCTTCGAGTGGCGTTCGGTGAAGAAGCCCTCGGAGCCGCAGCTGATGTTGAGCAGCCTGCTGACGTGCTCGGCGTCCTCCTGGGGCTCTAGGGCCACTGCGAGCACGACCATGTCCACCGGGATCTGCCGCACCCGGCCGGCCAGCGTATCCTCCGCCCGGAGGACGAGTTTCCCGGCCGCCACGGGCGGGTCAGCCTCGTCGCTCACCTCGGCGACGCGGCCGCGGATGAGGTGCACCCCTTCCTTCATCACCTGCTCGTAGAACTCCTCATAGCCCTTGCCCGGAGTCCGCATGTCGATATAGAAGCTGTAGACCTCCGCGCCGGTACGCTCCCTGATCAGGTGGGCCAGCTTCAGCGAGTACATGCAGCACACCCTGGAGCAGTAGCGGTTGTACCTGGCATCGCGCGAGCCGACGCAGTGGATGATGCCGACCGTTTGCGGGCGCTCCCCGGTGCGCAGCACGATCTCGCCCTGTGTCGGGCCAGAGGCGTTGAGCAGGCGCTCTACCTCGGGGGCCGTGTAGACATTCGGGTACCTGCCGTAGCCGTACTCGGGGATCCGCGTAGCATCGAAGGGCTTGAAGCCGGTCGCCACGATGATCGCCCCGACGTCGAGTTCGGCCTCCGTGTCCGACATGGTCAGGTCGATCGCGTCGGCCTCACAGACCCCGATGCACTGCCCGCATTCGGAGCAGAGGCCGCAGTCGAGACACCGCTCGGCGTTGTACCGTGCCGCCGCTTCGGTCAGCGGCGGCTCGAGCTCGGCGAAATCGGCTGGCGCGGCGGCAAACTGGGTAGCCGGCGCGCGCGGGTCCAGGGGGCCGCGGGCCGGATGCTGCCGGGCCAGCACGTCGGCCTGTCCGATCATCGGCAGCTTCGCGTCGAAGCTGGCTGGATCCAGTTCGGCGCCCTGCAGCCAGCGGTCGATCATGAAGGCGGCCCGCTGCCCGCGCCCGACCGCGTGCGCGATGTCGAGCGCGCCGGACACGACGTCGCCCGCGGCGAAGATGTACGGCACATCGGTCTGCAGCGTTCCCGGGTCGGCCTGGATCGTCCCGTTCGGGGCTGTAACCAGCCCGGGGGCGAGACTCATCGCTTCGGGCCGCAGCCCGATCGCGGCGATCACCATGTCGCAAGCGATCACGAACTCGCTTCCGGGGACCGGCTGCGGGCGGCGGCGGCCCGAGGCGTCAGGCGCGCCAGGTTCGGTCCGAACGCAGCGCAGCCCGCTTGCCCGCCCATGCTCATCGCTTACGACCTCAACGGGTGCGACCTGGAAACTGAACCGGGTCCCTTCGTGCTCGGCGGCGTCCACTTCCTCCGGGTAGGCGGGCATGTCGCCGCGGCTGCGCCGGTACGCGACGGTCACTTCCGCCGTGCCGAGCCGCCGGGCGGTCCGCGCGGCATCCATCGCCACGTTCCCGCCGCCTACGATGATGGCCCGCTTCCCCGCCAGGCTGGCCGCCTCGCCGCGCTTGGCCGCCTCGAGGAACTCCAGGCCGGAGACGACGCCGTCGAGGCCCTCGCCGGGCACGCCCAGGCTGGTACAGACCGGCGCACCGGTCGCCACCAGGATCGCGTCGTACCCCTCGCGGCGCAGTCCGTCAAGGTTCCCGACACGCGTGCTGGTGGCGATCTGCACGCCCAGTGCGGTCACATTCCCGATATCCTGCTCCACCACCGAGACCGGCAGCCGGTAGCCCGGGATGGCCAGCCTGAGCATGCCACCCGGCTCGGGTGCGGCCTCGAATACCTTGACGCGGTAGCCCTTGCGTGCGAGCTGCCAGGCGGCGGTCAGCCCGGCCGGGCCGGAGCCGACCACCGCCACCTGCTTGCCGTTCGGGGGAGCGGTCTCGATCGCGGCGGGCGTTCCCCGCTCGTAGTGGGCGTCCGCGATGAAGCGCTTCAGCCGCCGGATCGGCAGCGGGCCCTCCAGGCTCGCCCTGGTGCACTCGGCCTCGCACTGCGCGTAGCAGGCCCGGCCCAGGCTGCCGACCAGGGGAGTGGCGTCGAGCACGAGGTTGAACGCCTTCTCGTACTCGCCCTTCCTGATGAGGGACACGTAGCCGTGCGCCTTGATCCCGGCCGGGCAGCTGAAGGTGCACCGTGAGGTGCCCGCGCGGTCGATGACGGGGAAGGACGGAACTGCTTGCGGGAACGATTTGTAGGCCACCGGCCGGGTGCCGAGGCCGTGATCGAACTGGGACACGATCCCGTCCCAGGTGCAGTTCTCGACGCAGAGATTGCAGCCGGTGCAGGCGTCCTCGTTGATGTAGCGGGTCTTCCTGCGCACCTTGACCCTGAAGTTGCCCACATAGCCAGAGACCTTCTCCACCTCGCTGAAGGAGAGCAGGTCGATGTTGGGGTGCTGGCCGACCTGGACCATCTTCGGGGTCAGGATGCAGGCGGCGCAGTCGAGCGTCGGGAAGGTCTTGTCGAACTTGGCCATCTGGCCGCCAATGCACGGCTCCCGCTCCACCAGGTAGACATGCTTGCCGGCCTCGGCCAGGGTGAGCGCGGCATGGATTCCCCCGATCCCTCCGCCGACGACAAGCACGTCCGGGTGGACCGGCGCGCGGCGCCGGTCCAGGTGCTCGTGCACGGCCACGCGCCGGACGGCTCCGGCGATGAGTGCCTTCGCCTTCTCAGTCGCGTCCCCGCTATCGGCGGTGACCCAGCTGACATGCTCGCGGATACTCGCCATCTGGGAGTAGAAGGGGCTGATCCCGCCGGCCTCCGTCGCCCGCCGGAACGTCGCGCCGTGCATCAGCGGCGAGCACGAGGCCACCACGACCCGGTTCACCAGACCGTCGCGGATGTCGTGCTGAATGAGTTCCTGGCCCGGGTCCGAGCACATGAACTTGTAGTCACGCGCGATCGCCACGCCAGGCAGGGCCGCGGCGAACGCGACGACGTCCTCGACGTTGACTTTGGGGGCGATGTTATGGCCGCAGTGACAGACGTACACGCCGACCTTCGCGGGCAGTGCCGTGTGCGACCGGTCCCCGTCCGGCTCAGACATGGGCACCTCCCTCGGCGCCGGCGGGCTCCGGCAGCTGCCACTGCAGCATCCGGTGGACGCCGAGCGCTCGCTCGTCAAGCCCGAGCGCGGTCCCGAGCAGTTGGGTAAAGAAACCGACCGTGAGGCTGACGGGCTCATCGAACTTGCGGGTCATCTGGCCCTGGAACGCCTCGAGGTTGAACTGGCACAGCGGGCAGACCGTGGCGACCGCATCGGCGCCGCGCCGCTTCGCGTCGGCCAGCAGCCGGTGGCTGAGCCGCAGTGTCGCGTCGGGGAGCGCGCCAATCAACGGCCCGCCGCAGTAGCACGAGCCGCCGCAGCAGCGTGTCCGCAGCGGCCAGTCGATGGGCTCGGCGCCGGCCGCCGCCAGCAGCCGCTCCATCGACGTGGGGGCGCGGCGGTCGTCGAACGTGGCGTACGGGCGCACGAGCAGGCAGCCGTAGTAGCAGGCCACCCGCAGTCCACGCAGCGGCTGGACCGCGGCTTCGGCGATCCGGTCCAGCCCGATGTCGTTCACGAGCACGTCGAGCGGGTGCCGTGGCCGGGCCCGGCCCTCATAGTGCAGCCCGGCTACCCCCAACGCCCCGCTGACCCGAGCGGCCACGGGCCCGCCGTCGGCGAGCGCCCGCTCGGTCTTGAGCAGCGCGCGGTAGCAGCCTGCGCACGGGGCAATGAGGTCGACGGGCGCCGAGCCAGGCCGCGTACCCTCGGCGAGTGCGAGGTTGCGGGCCGAGAGGGCGACCGCCTTAGCCATGTCAACGGCGGGATATCCCGACGCCCCGCAGCAGTTCCAGTCCTCGAGTTCATCCAGGCCAGTCCCGAGCGCCCCGAACACGGCACGCAGCGACTCCTCGTAGGAGCGGCCGGTCCCCTTCGCCGAGCACCCGGGGTAATAGGCGTAGCTCATGCGTCCTCCCCAGTCGTCACATCGAGGGCATCCAGGACCCTCCGTAGCTGTGCCGGTTCGCGCAGCGACTCAGACCGCAGCGGCAGCCTGCCCCGCCGCATCAGGCGCAGCGCCACCGGCGCGTAGCGCAGCAGCTGGAAGGGACGGGTCCGCAGGTAGAGGGACAGCGAGATCCATGCCTCGCTGCTGCGCCCCCGCCGGTTAATGAGGCGGACGAACTGGCGGGCCAGGACGGGAGTGACGAACCGCCGCGGATAGACCCCGGTGCGTAGCGAGGCCCGCTTCAGTGCGTAGATCGACTCGGTTACCGGGAGCTGCTTCGGGCATTCGACTGTGCATGCGTAACAGCCGGTGCAGGCCCAGATGGCACGGCTACGCAGAACCTCCTCGTAGCTCCCGGCCATCAGCATCGCGTTGAGGACCCGCGGAGAATGTTCCATGTAGTCGATCATTGGGCAGACGACGCTGCACGTGCCGCACTGCATGCAGAATTGCGGGAGCACCTCGTCCGCGGCGCCCGGTGCCCAGCCTGGCGCTGAATCCAGCGAAGACGAGCCCATGGAGCGCCTCCCGCCTCTGGTGCAATGACCAGCGTTTGGGATTCTCATTGAATATGGTGGTAGCCGCGTTGTGATAGGGCCTAAAGCTCATTCCGGAGAGCCCTAAGTCCCGGCAGCCTGATGCTTAACTCGGCTCCTGTTGCCCTAGGTGACAGGAAAGCAGTTCCGAGGCAGGCTCCGGCAGGCTCCACCTAGAGCGACCAGCGGGCCTGATCATGGCTTTTCCGATGACCATGGCTTTCCTGCCGGTCACATTTCTGTGACTTTCCGGTGTGTCTGGGTGAGCCTCATGAGGCAGCTGCTTGCTGGGCTTTGGCCGTGCGGGCGCGTGACCTGACCGGGATTTTGCCGGGACAGCTCGCCCTGACCGCTGTGGCCGTGCGGTTTGGTCGCAAGAATCGGCAGGCGATCAGCCGGTACTCAATTCGTTGCCCCTCTTTGAGCTCGACGCGGCACGGCCTACCTCTGCCCTCGACACCCAGTGCCGCAGCTGGTCATCCGAGGTCACCGGGTCTTTGATCGAGTTTCTATATCCTGGCCAGCCAAGAGATTGCCCTGACAGCGCGCTACTCCGGCTGCGCCTCGCCGATGAGGACCGGTGCGAGCATCTCGGCCAGCGCCAGCACCTGGTAACTGGCCATGTTATAGACGGGAGCCTGCGCGAGGAGGTTGTCTAGTTCCTCGTTGGAGTCCACGTTGTAGATCCAGGCGCCGCCATGCCCACCCACCAGGTGGTACCGCGCCTCAAGCTTGCCCGCCTCCATCAACCGGGCCCCGTAGTCCTGTTGCCGGATCACGGCCCCGACCACGCCCGGGGTCGCCCGGCTTAGTTCCAGCTTCCAGATAACCAGAAACTTGCCAGCCATCATCTCCTCCTCGAGAGAGCCGCCAGCGTTGCCGATCTGCACCGAAGCGTAGCTCCGTCGGGCCTCCGGCGCCGCATGTCAGAGCCCTGGGCGGGTCTGACGGTAAACGAGCTTAAGCAGGAACTCCGGGCTGAGACAGTGAGCGTTTTTCGTGCGCCCAGCAGAACGGGAGGTAGCACCGTGACGTAAGGCCATGGTGGTTCTTCGTGTTCGTAAGCTCGTCGTCGCCTGCCGGTGTGAGTCCGGTCCGGGTAGCTGCCAGGAGGCCCGGTAGCAGGCTGGCGGTGTCGCCTGGAAACGGGCGGGGCCGGAGCCCAGCGTCAGAAGCCCGTTCGGGGGGAGCGACGATGCGGTCCGTAGCATGACGCGAAGCCTGCGGCGTCGTTACTCAGCCGCCTTCTGGGCGGACGAGGGAGTGCCGAGCCTCTCGAAATCGGGGCGAAGGCCATGGAAGCGGTGCAGAGCCTGGAAGCGCAGCCGTGAGGGACTTCCCGGCGTATGGGGCGCGGAACGTATCGAGGGTGGCGGCGGGAACTGGGGAGGCCCTCCCCGGCCCGGCAGCCTGCGGATTTCTGCTGCCGGAGCGTGGCGTCCTATAACCGGTGACCCCGGGAAGTGGATCGCTGGCCGGGTGGGCGTCGGAGGCGGCCGTAGTACCGGTTGAGCCGCAGGACAACACAACCTGCGGTGATGGGAAGGGCCGCTGCTTCGTCGGTGCGCAGTGCTGTCAGGAGGGGCCCGGTGAGTGCCGTTTCGGCTAGTCCCGCCGCTTCGGGGTCTGGGGTGTCCCTGGATCCGGTCCGTGCTTTGCAGCATGCGCTTTACCGGGCGGCCAAGGCCGATCCCGGGCGGAGATTCCACGCGCTGTATGACAAGGTCCGCCGCAGGGACGTCCTGTGGCGCGCGTGGGCTGCGGTGCGCAGTAATAATGGCGCACCGGGCATCGACAAGGTCACCCTGGCCCAGGTCGAGGAGTACGGGGTTGCCCGGCTGCTCGATGAGCTGGCCAGCGAACTGGGGGAGAAGAAGTACCGGCCGTTGCCGGCCCGGCGGGTGATGATCCCGAAGCCGGGCACGGCGGAGCAGCGGCCGTTGTCGATTCCCCCGGTCCGCGACCGGATCGTGCAGGCCGCAGCGAAGATCGTGCCCGAGCCGGTCTTCGAGGCGGACTTCCTGCCAGCCAGCTTCGGGTTCCGCCCGAGGCGCTCGGCGCACGATGCCCTGCAGGTGCTCATTGATGAGTGCGGGCGGGGCCGCCGGTGGGTGGCCGAGACGGACATCGCCAGCTGTTTCACGGCGATCCCGCATGAGAAGTTGATGCAGGCGGTGCAGGAACGCGTCTGCGACCAGGCCGTCCTGAAGCTCCTGCGCGTGATGCTGCGCGCCGGGGTGATGGAGGACGGGCAGGTCCGGCGGAGCGTGACCGGGACCCCGCAAGGCGGTGTGCTTTCACCGTTGATGTGCAACGTTTACCTGCACCGGCTGGACCGGGCATGGGACGAGCATGACGGGGTGCTGGTGCGGTTCGCCGATGATCTGGTCGTGATGTGCTGGTCCCGGAGTCAGGCTGAGCGGGCGCTGGAGTGCCTGACGGCCTTGCTGGCTGATCTCGGCCTGGAGCCGAAGGCGGCCAAGACCCGCATCGTGCACCTGGAGGTAGGAGGCCCGGGGTTTGATTTCCTGGGCTTTCACCACCGGCTGGTGCGCTCGCGGGGGGACCGGGGCAAGCCGAAGGTGACGTTCTTGGCCCGCTGGCCCGCGGACAGGGCTATGCAGCATGCCCGTGACCGGATCCGGGAGCTGACCGGACGGCGCTGGCTGCCGCTGCGGCCCGGGGTGATCGCGCAGGAGGTGAACGCCTTCCTGCGCGGCTGGGCCGCGTACTTCAGGTACGGGCATTCAGCCTGGCGCCTCAGCAAGATCAGGCAGTACGCGCGGATGCGGCTCGCGCTGTTCATCAGCAAGAAGCACCGCCGCAGCCGCGCCTTCGGATGGTGGGTGATGCTCACCTCGACTCCGAGGGAACTCGGCCTGATCAGCTTGTATGGAATCGTCGTCGCACCCAGGGCCGGGAAGCCCTGGCGGGACAAGCCGAATGCCGGCGGTGAACGGCGTCGGTGAGCCGTGTGCGGGAAAACCGCACGCACGGTTCGAAGCGGCGGGGGCTGGAAACGGAGCGACCTGACCATGGACCGGCAGTGAAGCAGCCCGCAGGGGAAACCCGGGGAAAAGTGGCTGCCGGACCTAAACGCCAGGCAACGCCACCGCGCCAGCCCCCGACCCTACATCCTCCGAATTTGCGGTTTTCAGGACGTGGATGGCTTTGACGAGCTGCCCGGCGCGCCAGGGGCAGCAACGGCCATTCTCGGGCTCGTGGGCACTGGTCTCTGTGTTCGAGTTCCCGCTGGTTAAGCGTTCTACCTGCGATACCAGAACCTGCCGGAGGTGCATGGTAAGGAGAAGGTCTACGGTTCGATTCCGTAAGGGGGCTCCGCGTGGTCTTCACGTTTTAGTGGGGATCATGTTCACGTTTAGGTCTGACATTTCTGTTGCCTGGCCGCGTGGCCGGGTGCACGACACATATGTAGGGGTCCCACATTTGGGCTGGTTATGATGGAAGCCTGGTTGTCCATTAACAACCAGGTGGGGAGTGCCCATGACCGAGCCGTCGCTTGCGGAGCTGGAAGCTGAGCGGGACCTCCTGTATGCGCAGCTGGCGGCGGTGGGCGATTTCCGCCGCGGGTCGGTGAGCGAGAACTGGCGCAGGTGCGGGAAGCCGAACTGCGCGTGCGCCCAGCCTGGTCATCCCGGACATGGGCCGAGGTTCTTGTGGACCAGGAATGCCCGGGGACGGGGCACCGTTGGCCGGCAGCTGGCGGCGGGCGAGGTGGAGAGGGTGCGCCGGGAGGTGGCCCGGCACGCGGAGTTCACGTCGATCAGCGAGCAGATCGCGGAGGTGAACGAGAAGATCTGCGAGGCCAGGCCCGTCGCCGCAGCGGACGCGCCCTCCGGCATGGAGGGCGAAAGGGGGGGCTCCTCAGTGCGCTCGTGGGAGACAGGTCCGCCGAGATAGGCCGGCTGGCGGCGGACGCGGCCAGGTCGCTGGGCTGCGATGCCGGGCTGGAGGCCGCCGAGGCGGTGATCCGGGCCGGGCTGCTGAAGCTGGGCTGCGGCCTGCTGGGGCAGCTGCTGGCCGCCGATCCCGGCTACCGCGGCCCGGGGGTTTCCTGCGGGAACGGCCACGAGGCCGTGTTCGTCTCCTACCGGGACAAGGTGATCGACACCGTGCTCGGCCCGGTGGCGGTGACGCGGGCCTGGTATCACTGCGCGGCCTGCGGGCACGGCCTCGCCCCCCGCGACGCCGGGCTGGGCGCGGCCGGGGCGTCCCTGTCGCCGGGACTGGCCGCGATGGCCGACCGGGCTGCGGCGGCCGTGCCGTTCGAGGAGGCCGCGGGCCTGCTGGAAGAACTGGCCGGGGTCCGGCTGACGGTCAAGCGGGTCGAGCGCGCGGCCGAGGCCAGCGGCACCGCCGCCGCAGCCGCCGTCCGGGAACGGGCCGCGCTGATCACGGCCCGGAAGCTGGTCCCGCTGCCGCCGGACCCGCTGCCGGACAAGCTCTACGCCGCCATCGACGGCACCGGCATCCCCGTGACCTCGAAGGAGACCGCCGGGCGCGAGGGCAAGGGCGAGGACGGCCGCGCCCGCACCCGCGAAGTCAAGCTCGCCGTCTTCTTCACCCAGGACAAGCTGGACAACAACGGGTACCCCGTCCGGAACCGCGGCTCGGAAAGCTATGTGGCCACCTTCGAGCCCGCCGCCACGTTCGGGAACCTCGTGAAGGCAGAGGGCATCCGCCGGGGCGCGGACCACGTCCGGCAGCTCACCATCCTCGGCGATGGCGCCGCCTGGATCTGGAACATCGCCACCGCGAAGTTTCCCGGGGCCACCCAGATCGTGGACCTGTTCCACGCCCGCGAGCATGTCCACGACCTCGCCCGCAAGCTGGAATTCATGCTCGGCGACCAGAAAGAGCGCTGGCTCGCCGCCCGCCTGGAAGACCTCGACTACGGCTACATCGACGGCATCGTCGCAGCCACCCGCGAGTACCCCCTTATCGGCGTGAAGAAGAACGAGATCGACACCGCCCTGGGCTACTTCGAGAACAACGCCCCCCGCATGCGCTACCACTGGTTCCGCCAGTGCGGCCTGTTCGTCGGCTCCGGCATGGTCGAAGCCGGCTGCAAATCCGTCATCGGCCACAGGCTCAAGCGAGCCGGCATGCACTGGACCGTCAACGGCGCCGACGCCATCGCCACCCTCCGCTGCCAGCAGGCCAGCCGCCCCGAAGACCAGATCTGGCCAGCACGCCACAACCAGACGAAAGCCGCCTGACCAGCCCCGCCCCTAAACGACCTTGGTCACCTACAAAAGTGACGCGCACCCCGCGTGGCCTGAGTTGATCCTCGTTTTCGTGGTGCCGGGATTCCCCTCAAACCGTGGAGACTTCGGTTGTGGTGATCATGGCTAGCATGGCTGGCCTTCTTGCGCCGGTGCCCGGGCGGGGCAGGCTCGTGGCCTGCCCGCTTTTCCTGCTCCCAGGGGCCGCAGTGGTCTCCGGGGTCAAGGGCGGCCCGCAAGGGCCGTCGCCCGCAGGGCGATGCGGAGCACCCTTGAGGCCGGAGGGGCGGCCCCGTACCCTTAGCGGGCGCAAGAAGGCCAGCGGCGGCGCAGCCGCCTCCTTTTCCCGGCCCGCGCGGCGGGCCCGCCGCGCTCACGCGGCGTCCTTTCCCGCCAGGGACCGTTCGTAATCCACCGGGCTGCGCATTCCCAGCGCCGAGTGCCTGCGCTCGTGGTTGTAGTCCTCGATCCACGCGGCGATCGCGGCCCGCGCCTCGGCCCTGGTCGCGAACTTGCGCAGGGACCGCAGCTCCCATTCCAGCGTGGAGTGCCAGGACTCGATGACCGCGTTGTCCAGCGCCGAGCCGGGCCGGCCCATCGACTGGCGGACGCCCAGCCGGCCGCACGCGCTGCGGTACCGGGCCGCGGTGTACTCGCTGCCCTGGTCGCTGTGGAAGATCACCCCGGCCGTCCTGCCGCCGCGGACCGCGGCCGCCATCGCCAGCGCGCCGTACGCCAGGTCCGCGTCGTGGTGCTCGCCGAGTGCGTGCCCGAGGATCCGGCGTGAGCCCATGTCAAGGACGGAATCGAGGTAGAGCTTGCCTTCCCCGGTGGGGATCTCGGTGCCGTCGCCATACCATTTGCGGTTGATCCCGGCGGCCGGGAAGTCCCGCTTCACCAGGTCCGGTGCCCGCCACCGGCCTTTCCCCTGCCGTGTCGTGTGCTTGCGGCCCTTCCGGCCGGGGCGGGCGGCCAGGCCCTGCTCGCGCATCAGGCCCGCCACGGTGTTCTCGCTCACCCGCCAGCCCGCATCACGCAGCGCGGCGGTGACCCGCGGCGCCCCGTCCTTGCCCTCGCGCGCCGCGAACAGCCGCGCGACCTCGGCTTTGAGCCGCTGCCGCCGCGCGGCCCGCGGCGGCAGCTCCCCGCCCTCCCACTTGTAAAACCAGGCCTGGGACACCCCCAGCGCCCGGCAGGACACCGCCTGCGGGACGCCGTGCTGTTCCCTCTGGGAAGCGATGAACGCGGCCACGGCTACCTGCTGCCCATCGCGTCGGAAACCCAGAGGGCCACGCTGCGCTTGAGGACATCACACCGCATCTGCAGCTCCGCGTTCTCCTTGCGCAGCCGCGCCAGCTCCGCGCGCTCGCCCTCGCTCAGCTGCCCGTCCCCGCCCTCCCGGCGGCGCCGGTCAGCATCGACCCAGTTGCCCAGGGTTCCCGCGTTGATTCCCAGATCCCGGGCCACCTGCGCGATCGGCTTGCCCGTCTCGCGGACAAGCCGCACCGCGCCCTCCCGGAAGTCCTTATCGAACTTCCTGCGTGTCTGGGTCTGTCAACTAGACGGTGTAACTGATCTTGGTTGTTAGTTCCTGCCCGCGCTGAGGCGGCCATCGAAGGTGATGTCGAACGCGTTCAAGGCGGCTTTCCACCGGTTGGTCCACCGTTTGCGGCCCTTCCCGGTCGGGTCGAGGCTCATGATCGCGAGGTAGAGGCACTTCATCGCGGCCTGCTCCGTGGGGAAGTGGCCGCGGGCGTTCACCGCCCGCCGCAGCCGGGCGTTGATCGACTCGATCGCATTCGTCGTGCAGATCACCGTCCTTATTTCCCGGTCAAACTGCAGGAACGGCACGAATTCCGCCCACGCGTTCTCCCACAGCCGTATGATAGCGGGGTAGCGTTTCTCCCATTTACCGGAGAACTCTGCGAACCGGTCCAGTGCCTCCGCCTCGGACGCCGCGGTGTAAACAGGCTTGAGGTCTTTTGCGATTTGCGCCCAGTCCCTTTTCGATGCGTACTTGAATGAATTACGCAGGAGATGCACGATGCAGGTTTGCACGATCGTCTTCTCCCAGACGGCGTTTACAGCATCGGGCAGGCCCTTGAGGCCGTCGCAGACGAGCATGCACACATCCCGCGTGCCGCGGTTCTTGATCTCCGAGAGGACCCGCAGCCAGAACTTGGCGCCCTCGCCGTCGCCGTGCTCGCCAGCCCATAGCCCCAGGACATCCCGTTCGCCATCGACGGTGACGCCGAGGGCGAGGTAGATGGGGCGGTTGGCGACCTGGCCCTCCCGGATCTTGACGTTAATGGCATCGATGAACACGACGGCGTATACCGGGTCGAGTGGCCGGCTCTGCCATCCGGCCATGCCGTCCATGACGCGGTCGGTGATTGTGGTGATCGTCTGTTTGGAGACCTCGGCGCCGTAGACCTCGGCCAGGTGCGCGGCGATCTCCCCATGCGTCAGTCCTTTCGCGGACAGGGAAATCACGATCTCGTCAACCCCGGTCAGCCGCCGCTGCCTCTTGGCGACAATCTTTGGCTCGAAGCTGGCATCGCGATCCCGCGGCACGGTGATTTCCACCGGCCCGGTATCAGTGAGCACTGTCTTGGCCCGGTGCCCGTTGCGGGAATTGCTGCCATTACGGCCCGCCGGGTCGTGCTTGCCGTAGCCGAGATGGTCATCCATCTCGCCTTCCAGGGCACCCTCGACCACCATCTTGGTCAGCTTGCCCAGCAGCCCGCCCTCGCCGCTCAGCTTCAGCCCGCCGGTGCGGGCCCGCTCGGTAAGCTCCCGCAGCAGCTGCTCATCAGCCGCTGACAGCTCCGCCGGTTCAGGGCTCTGGCCGTCGATCACATCAGTCACTGGTGTCTCCTCAGTTCCAGGAGTTACACCGTTGAGATTACAGTCCCGCGTGTCTCTCCCATCGGAGAACCTCCCTCTAAGAGGATCTCTCCACGCTGGGAGGGGAAACCCAGTGCAGGCCGCGGTTGGGGTGTGCTGGCCGGGGTTCCTGGGGCAGCTGGCAGAGCGTCCAGGATCCATGACCGGTTCTGAGCGTCTGGGCCTGTTACGTGCCCGGCCGGGATGGATGGGCAGCGGTCCGCTCGGCGTGGCGCTGGGAGCGGACGCGGGTGCCGCAGTGGGGGTTGCACCATTGCTGGTTCGGGCGGCCGCGCAGGTAGAGCTGGCCGCAGCCGGGCGCGTCGCACAGGGCGACAGCGGCGGCGTCCGGGCTGGTCAGAAGGTCGATCGTGGCGGCCGCGATATCGGCGCACAAGCGAGTGGCTTGATCAGCCCGCGTGACCGGCTGCGTGAGGTGCTGGCCGGGCCGGGTTCCGAGCAGCCGGACGACCGGGGCGGCCGCGGCCAGCCCGTTGATGGCATCGACGTCGGCTGCTGGCAGGGCGGCGCCGCCCGCAGCGGCGCGGAGCACGCCAAGGACGTGGTCGCGGGTGAGCAGGAACCGCGCCACCAAGGCAGTGTCCACCTCGGCGGGGATAGCCAGGCGGCTGTGCTGGTGGTCCAGCCACGCCTGCAGGTCAGCGGGGGAGGTGATCAGCTCCCGGTAGCGCCAGCCCCGTCGGCGAACGGTGTTGGCGGCGTCGAGGGCGAGCCGGTCACCGAGCCAGCTCCACCGGGCCACGGTCATGCCAAAAGCATACACTGACGGTTTACACCAGTAAAACCGTGGTAATGCTCCAGCATGGCTAGCGACACCCGCGCCCGGAACGGCAGCCTGGTCATCACGGCCCTGTGCTCGGTGCAGTTCGTGGATGTGCTGGGAGTGACCGTGGTGGTCGCCGCACTGCCCAGGATGCTGGCCGGCTTGGGGGCACCGGCCTCCTCGGCCAGCCTGGTGTCCGGCGGGTACGCCATGTTCTTCGGCGGGCTGCTCATGCTGGGGGCGCGGCTGGGTGACCGGTTCGGCCACCGGCGCACCATCACTGCCAGCCTGGCCGTCTTCGCCGCCGGGGCACTGCTGGGTGCGGTGGCCGGCTCGGTCATGCTGCTGGTGGCGGCCCGCTGCCTGCAAGGAGCGGCAGCGGCCGCGTCAGTGCCGTCGGCGCTGCGGCTGCTTACCACCCTCACCACCGACGGCCCGCCCCGGCGGCGGGCCATCGCGGCATGGAGCGCGGCGGGGGCGTCAGCCGGCGCCAGCGGCTTCGTGATCGGCGGGATTGTCGCGGACCTGGCCAGCTGGCGCCTGATCTTCGGGGCCTGCCTGCCGCTGGCTGCCGTGCTCGCGGCCGCCGTAGTGTGGTCCGTTCCCCGTGACCGCGGCCCGGCGACGTCCAGATCGCTGAACGCGGCCGCGGCCGCGCTGTTCACCGCGGCCGTCATGGCCGTCGTGGTCGGTACGACCGTGATGGCCCAGCCTGGCCGCCGGGTCGCCGGCGCGGGCATCGCCTTGTTGGCCGTACCGCTGGCGGCTTTGTTCATCAGAGCCGACCGCCGCGCCGCCGCGCCGTTGCTGCCCGCAGCGGTGCTGCGGATACCGCCGCTGCGCCGGGGAGCCGCCGGCGCGTTCCTCAACACCGCGGTCACCAGCTCCGCCATGACCCTGGCCACCTTGTACCTGCAAGACACCCTCCGTCGCAGCCCGCTCCAAGCCGCCGCCATGCTGGTGCCCTTCAGCCTGGCCGTGGTGGCCGGCTCGGCTGCCGCAGCGCCCGCCCTGCGCCGGACCGGGCCTCAGCGCACGCTGGCAACGGGGCTGGCCGTGATCGCCGTGGCCGACGCCGCGCTGATCCCGGCCGCCGCGCACGGCTGGGCGCTGTCAGCTTGCGTGGCCCTGGCAGGAGCCGGGCTCGGCCTGTCCTCTGCCGCCGCCACCACCCTAGGCACCAGCGTCCCGGGCATACTACGCGGGACGGCATCAGGGATCATTAACACCGCCGCCCAGCTCGGCACCGCTGCCGGCATCGCCGTCCTGCTGCTGATCGCGGCCGCCACCACCGGCCCACCCCGGCCCGGCACGGCCGCCCCGGTCATCGCCTGGGCCGCCGCCGCCGCCATCGCCGCCGCTGGAGCACTAGCATTCACCAGGTCACCGCAGCGAGATCCCGCAGCCATCGCCGGCTCCACCGGCCCGAGGGCCGGTGCAAGACCCAAGGAAGCCGGGCACACCCGGCAAGCCCCCGCGATGAAGCAGAAGCAACCCCCGGGCGCACCGCAATGCGACGTATGCACCGCGACCGGACGTGACGTACGCCGATCATCAGTCCAGGCGCCCATGGGCGGCCACGCTGGCACCGGGCTGCCATATCGAAAGGGCGGTGCGGTCTTACCAGGCGCTGCTGGCCCGGTGACGCGGGTGGGCACCTCCGCTGAGGTGGCCTACCACAGCGAGACACTAAGCGCGGCAGCATGGAGGATTTCCGGGCCGTCGGGGCGAGGCTCGTACTGAGGGAGCGCAGAGGCGATGGGCGAAGCCGCTCGGCACGTCTACCTTCCCCGACTGGAGAGCCTGCCGCGGGCTACGGCGGTAATAAGCGCAGGTCATCCGTTCGCGCGTCCGGGCCGCCGCTCCTGCTGGGACCGTAGCAGCAGGCGGGCGAGCGCCGACGGGTCGGTGAATGGGCTCATGTGCGCCGCACCGGGCAGCACGGTCAAGCTGGCCTGCGGCAGGCGCCTGGCCAGGGCTGACATGGCCGCCGGGGTGGATACCGGGTCGAGCTCGGCGGCGATCAGCGTGACTGGGGCGGTGACGGCGGCGACGCGGCCGGACCGGTCGTAGCGGGCGATGGCGTCGAGCGCGGCTGCCCACGACCGGCGGTCGGCATGCTGCAGGCGGTCCCGCGCATAGCGCACTACCGCCGGGTTGCTGCCGCGTTCCGCTGCGGTGAACCAGCGGGTGAGCGCGGCGCCGGCGTTCGACTGGGTCGCCGCGGCGCAACACCGCCGCGGCCGCGGCGAAGGGCGGGAACGGCGTGTCGCGGCTGCAGATGAGGGCCAGGGTCTGTACGCGATCGGGAATCAGCAGCGCCAGGTCCAGCGCTACCTGACCTCCGAAGGAATGACCGACCACATGCATTCGCTCCGGCAGCCCGCCCTGGGCGGATGCTAGCCGGGCCGCCAGTGCTGCCTGTGCATCCGCGGTTGCCGGGGCGCCGCCGTCCGGGCTGACCTCGGGGCACAGCACATGCCTGCCGGGGCTGGGCCCCGGGCCTGGCCTGCTGAAGCCAGTCATCTGGCACGAAGGCCCCGCAGCCCCGTGCGGCTACCGTCCGCTGTTCTGGTCAGTTCCTGAGGTGCTCATCGAAGAACGCGACGATGCGGCGGCGGGCGTCTTGTGCCGATGGCTCGTGGTAGGCGCTACGCGACAGGCGGGCCAGCACGATCATCAGCCTGGAGGCATCCGCGGGGTCGTGGTCGTTGAGGAACGAATGCCCAGCGCCGGGGTACTCCCTGACGTCATGGGCCACACCCGCGGCCGACAGCGCCCGCTGCAGCTTGCTGGCCGCGCCCCGCTGCGTCCAGTCTCTGGCCCCGTAGCTCGCGACGATCGGGCACGCGCCGGCCAGGAACGACCCGGCGTCCTTGGGCACGCCGCCGTAGTTGGCGCTGACCGCCGCGTAGCGGTGGCCAGGGGCTAGCGCCAGCGCGAATCCGCCACCCAGGCAGAACCCGATCACGCCGATCCTGCCCGTGCAATCCTCCCGCCCACCGAGCCAGGACCGGGCCGCCTCGATGTCATCGAAGGTCTGGCCCTTCCTGGCGATGGCGTCACGGAAAATCGTCCGCATGCACATGATCTTGCTACCCCGGAAGAACAGATCGGGCGCCACGGCCAGGTAGCCTCGCGATGCCAGCCAGTCAGCCTGATTGCGCAGGTCGTGGCTCATCCCCAGGACGTCGGAGATGACCACCACGCCCGGCCACGGACCCAGGCCGCCGGGCATGGCGAAATACGCGGGCATGTCATGCGGGACCGGGATCTTTACCTCACCCAACGACCCCACCTCCGCGCTCCCGCCACCACGCCTGGGGAGCTCGCACCAGCCAAGGATAAAGTCGACAGCAGCTGCCGGGACAAAGCACCGCATCAGGGCAGGCCGGCTGCGGACGGGCACCGCTTCAGACTGCCGCGGGTCGCTCACTTCCGGACTCGGGCGTGTGCCACGCTTGGGCACGCCGCCGGTCAGCGGTCCGGCGCGGTGGCGGGGTGCTCGCCGAAGAAGCGAATGAATTCGGCGCTGGCGTCCGGCCCTTGAGGGTCGGTGTAGGACCCGTGCCGGATGCCACCGGACCAGGCATGTCCACTCTGGTGGATGGTCCAGCGCTCGGCCAGGGTCGCGCCCGCAGGATCCTGGTAGCAGGTGCGGGTGTAGGCATGGCCGCCGGGCACCTGGCCGCGGGTCACCGCGGTACGCAGGGTGCCCGGGCGCTGGTGAGGGCTGGCCGCCGCCAGGGCGTGCTCGATGAGGCCCGCGGCGTTGGCGGGGGCGACGGTCGCATCCTGGTCACCATGGAAGACGATCAGCGGCAGCGGGCGCGCGGGGGGCCGGGCCGGGCCGGATGGGCCCCGCCTCATCGCCGCGAACGCGGAGGCCAGGTCACCGGCGGCGGCGTAGGCCAGCCCGGAGTGCACGCCGACGGCGGCGTAGAGATCAGGGTAGGCCGCGGCCATCACCGCGGCCATCGCGCCCCCGGCGGAGAACCCGGCCACATATACCCGCGCGGCGTCTGCCCTGTAGCGGTCCATGATCTGGCCGGTTATCCCGGCGATCAGTGACGGCTCACCGGCGTCACGGCGCTGATGGGCGGGGGCGAACCAGTTCCAGTAGCGGCCCGGGTTCGCTGAGCGGGGCTGTTCAGGGTAGGCGACGAGGAATTTCTCACGCTCGGCGAGGTCGTTCATTCCGGTGGCGGCGGCGAAGGCCGCGGCGTCCTGGGTGCCGCCGTGCAGCATCACGATCAGGGGCAGGGCCCTGCCGGTGCCGCCACCCGGGACATAAAGCCGGTAGGCGCGGGTGCCGGCCGCGTTGGTGCAGGAGAAGGCGTCGAACCGGCCTGCCGGTGGCTTCACGCCCGGGGACGCGGGCCGGTGCGGGCGGTGGGGACCCGATGGGCCCCGGCTGGGCAGAGCGCGGCGGCGGGGAAGCCAGCCAGATGGGACTTGGCTGCGTTGCATCCCCTCGCCGGCGCGCAGCGCTGGCGGGGGATCGGGGTGGCGGCCAGGCGTGCTGCCGGTCTCCTCCTCCTCACCCGGCGCATCCGGCGGCCGCCTGGTCACCACCGGGCCGGCCAGCGTTTGCTGGATCAGCGCGGTTGCCTCGAGGAGGCGGCCCTGGCGGGTCAGGCGGGTGGCCTCAGCCATCGCCGCCATCTGGCGTGCGTTCATGGCGGTATCCCTTCTGGTGGTTGTCTTCGCGGATCTCTGGGCCGGGCAGCTGGTACGTCGCGGGGACCGGCGGTCCGGGCAGCCGTGTGATCATGGCAGCTCAGACGATGCGGGCGGCCAGGGCGGCCTTCACTGCTGTGGGGGCCCGGAAGGCGCCTAGCACCTCCACCGAGGCAATCGTGGCCAGGGCGAGTTGGGGGGAGACATCGGTGGCGATGCTGGCCAGCCCGAGCACCCGGATGTGGATCATTTGCCCGGCGTCGCGGATCTCCTCCAGGTCGCGGCGGGTGTAGTGACAGCTGCCCAGGGTGAGGGTGCGCCGCGCCGCTGTCTGGTCGAGCGCCTCGCCCCGGGTGGCGAGCTGGTTGCGGATGGCCGTGCGGATGAAATCGGTGCGGTTGGCGTAAAAGCCTTCCTGGACCAGCAGATCGATCTGCCCGAGGTCCACTAGTCCCAGGTTGATAGTGATCTTCTCGGTCTTTTCGCCCTCACCCGGAGCCATCAGCCACCATCTCCTGGCCATCTCTTGACCATCTGGCTGGATGGTAGCTTCCGGAGTGGCGGCGGCGCAACGGGCTAGATGTTGAACCTGGTAGTCACGCTGGGAAGTGGGCGGCTTGGCCGCGGCTGCCGTCGGGCTTGCTCCTTAAGCCAGCCGGCCCAGGTAGACCGGCTCCCGGCAGGACAGAATGCCTAAACCTGCGCGCCGATGGCCGCTGAGATTCCAACGCCGCGAGCCGCGTAGCGGCGCGAGGGTGCGCGAGAGGTGTTGGCGGATTTGTTACGCCCGGTCAGGTTGCGGTCCTGCCTGGCCGTCCCGGGGAGGCGCTGGGCGGCGGGCTTGGGCGCCTAGCTGATGGCTCCGGTATCGCCGGCTCCCGGCGGGCCGACTGGGCGGGTGGGTTCAGGCGATGCTTCCGCTAGCGCGTACTCAACGGCGCGGCTGCCTCCAAGGGACTGGCCCCGTGTCCAGGCCTGCTCGAATGCCGCATCTCCCATGCGGGAGCGCAGCGCGGCCAGGAGACCATCGTCGTGGGCGGCGCGAGGCACGAGCGCGTGCAGCCAGCCGCTGCCCCTGGCTTGCAGGAGCGCGCCTGCGGCGGCGAGCAGTCGCACGGCGCGCTCCAGGTTGTCCTGCCGGATGGCGACCGCGGCGAGCGCCTCCAGGTAGTAGGCGACGCTTGGTTCGTCCCTGGCCTCGGCCGACTGCGATACCCCTTCCTGCAGGCGTTCCGCCGCGCCGGTCAGATCGCCCTGTGCCTGGCTGCTGAGCGCCAGGTCGTAGAGCGAGACGAGAATGGTGAACCGGTCCTGCGCGCTGCGGGCCGCGTTCAGGGCCTCGGTGAACAGCTGCGCTGCGCGGTCGTGATCTGCCTGGCTGAGCCGGATCTGGCCGAGGAAATTGCACACGAGCGCCACGTCCAGGAGGTGCTGTGCACGCTCGGGTCCGGCGAGCCGGTCGTGGCCGGCCTCCTGCAGCGGGGCGAGCGTCTGTTCGAGCAGCTCGCTGGCCCGCGCGTCCTGGTGCTGCAATGCCAGGAGGTGACCCAGCATGGCTGCCGTCGTGGCTGCGCCCAGCATGTCCCCGGCCTGGCGGTACAGCGGCAGGCTCTGCTCCAGCAGCGGCTGCGCTGCGGCCTGGTCCCCGGACGCAAAGAGGCCAAAGCCGGTGCCGCTCAGCGCCAGGGCACGCTGCCGCGGCGGCAGGTGTTCGCTCTTGGCCAGCATGTCCACGTAGGAGGCGAGTTCCTCGGCGTGGCCGCGCAGCCACCAGAACCTCCATGTCGCCCAGGACAGCTGTATCGCGGGCTCGAGCTGGTCCTGTTCCCCCAGCCAGGACAGCGCGGCGCCGAGGTTGCCGTGCTCGGTCTCGAGCCGGTCCAGCCACGCCAGCTGCCCGGGACCTTGCAGCTCGGCTGGAGCCGGCTCGGCGAGCGCCCGGAAGTAGGCGGCGTGCCGGTCGTGCGCCTCCCGCCAGTCAGCGCCGTCGCGCAGCCGCTCCAGCGCGTACTCCCGGATGGTTTCCAGCAACCCGAAGCGCGGCTCGCCGTCGCGCGTCTGCGGCTGCACCAGGCTGCTGTCCACCAGCGAGCCCAGCGTGTCCATGACGTGCCCGGCCCGGCCCGGGACCGCCGGCCCGGCGGCGGCGGTGCCAACAGCCTCCGCGGCGGGCAGGTCGAAGGTTCCTGCAAACACCCCTAGGCGGGCGAACAGCGCCTGCTCGCCGGCCGATAGCAGATCGAAGCTCCAGTCGAGGGTGCTTCGCAGTGTCCGCTGCCGCTCGGGCAGGTCGCGCGCTCCCCCCGTCAGCAGCCCCATCCTGTCGCCAAGCCGGGCCAGCAGGGCCTGCGGTGGCAGCAGCCTGACCCTGGCGGCGGCCAGCTCGATGGCCAGCGGCAGCCCGTCCAGACGCCGGCAGATCTCGGCGACCGCCCCGGCGTTTCCGCTGGTCAGCTCGAAACCCGCGGACGCGGCTTGGGCCCGTTGCACGAACAGGCGCACCGAGGCGCACCGCTGCACGTCCGCGGCGTCCCCGATCGGGGGCACCGGGAGCGGCGGCACCGGGAACTCGTGCTCGCCGCTGAGCCGCAACACCATCCGGCTGGTCACCAGCGCCACCACGCCGGGAGCGGCGCCCAGCAGCTCAGCCACCAGCGGAGCCGCCCCCATCACCTGCTCGAAGTTGTCCAGCACCAGCACCAGCCGCCGGGCGCGCAGGTACGACTTCAGGTCGGTGATCAGCGCGCCGCCCGAGGTGTTCAGCCCCAGCGCGGCGGCGATCGCGGCCGTCACCAGCTCGGCCGCCCGGACCGAGCCGAGCTCAACGAACCGCACCCCGTCCTCAAAGGACGGACCCAGCCGCTGCGCGACCTCCACCGCCAGCCTGCTTTTCCCGACCCCGCCCGGGCCGGTAAGGGTCACCAGGCGCACACCCTCGGCACGCACCAGGTCGCTCACCGCCGCGGCGTCATCGTCGCGGCCCACAAGCGGCGTCGCCGGTACCGGCACCGGCTCTGCCAGCGAGGCCTCGCCCGCGGCGCCATCCCCCGATGGCGCCCTCTCGAACCGCTCGCTCAGCAGCACCGCCAGGTCGTTCTCGACCAGGCGCTGCAGCTCGGCGGCAGCAGAAAAGTGCTGGTAGGACACGTCGCCGTCATCCCTGATCCGGGTCAGCATCTCCGCCAGCCGCGACTCACGCTCCGGCGCCGGCGACTTCACATAGATGAGCCTGGGCAGCCCCGCCGACAGCAAGTACTCATCCTCCAGCCCGGAAACCTGTTCCCCCGGCGCGACCCAGCCATAGCTCTGCCAGTACACGCCCACGAACACCTGGCTCTGCGCCAGGTAAGAGCGGTATACCTGCCGCGGCGGATGCGGCCGGGCGCCCAGCTCGAACATCACCGGCACTAGCCGCACACCGGTCACCGCGTCCCGCACTGCCTGCCGCTCAGCGGCCAGTTCCTGCAGCGTGGAACTCACAAAGACCCGCAACCGCTGGTCGGGCGTGCGGATCAGATCCGTCTCGGCCATCACTGCACAGCCTAGGCAGGCGCAGCGGCCGGCAACAGATCCGGCCAGCCGGCGTCAGGGCCCTTACCCAGCGCGCCGCCTGGCCGGGCCAGGTCCCCGCTGAGCGTGGCGCACCTGGTACGTGAGCCGGTCGGCCGGACGCCAGAGACCAGGCCGGTGATCTTCAGCAGGCGCACGCGGTCACTGAGCGTGATCACGTGCCTGTCTGGCATGGCCGCAGGGCCGGCGCTACTCGAACCGGTTCACCCGGCCCCTGGCGGTAGCGCGAAGACTTTTCTTGCCCGGTACCGGCGCGCGGGGGCTTGCCGTGAGCATCGCCGTCACTGCTCCGGCTCGCCATGCCGGGTCGCATGTGGTGCGGATGCGGGGGGTGGGCCACCGCAAACGATGTCAGCGTTCAGCGATAGGTCCCGGCCATCCCGCCGGTCTATGTCGTGAACGCTTCATCCGATCGCAGAAGGAGTCGTGATGCCCCGCACCCGGGTCCACAACCTGAACGTCTCCCTCGACGGCTACGCCGCCGGCGAGCATGTGACGTTCGACGCCCCGATCGGCGGCGCCGAGCGGCTGTTCGCGTGGTTCGATGGCCGGGTAATCCATGGCGTCGATAAGGCGGATGCCCCCGTCACGCTGGACCGCGCTCTGACCAGCATGTGGAGCCAGGGCATCGGCGCCGAGATCATGGGACGGCGCAAGTTCGGTCCCCAGGTTGGTGATTGGCCCGACGACGGATGGCGGGGCTGGTGGGGCGACGAGCCGCCATTCCAGACACCGGTGTTCGTCATGAGCCACCACCCGCATCCCACGATTGACTTTCCCAACGGGACCAGCTTCCGGTTCGTGGACGGGCCACCGGAGGAGGTGCTCCGCCTAGCCCAGCAGGCTGCTGGCGGTCGTGACGTCCGCATCGGGGGAGGACCCTCGACGGTGCGTCAGTTCCTCCAGGCCGACCTGGTCGACTTCATGCACCTGGTGATCGTGCCGATTACCCTCGGGCGTGGCGTATCCCTCTGGGCGGGATCAAGCGGCCTCGAAGACCGCTTCACCGTCGAGTCGGTCACCTCGCCTAGCGGCCTTACTCACCAGCTGTGGAACAAAAACGACCACGCCTGAACCCGGACCCCAACCGGGGACTGCCCTCCGCGCCAGACTGACCAGATCTGCGCGGAGTGGAGACCACCTTGCCGCCTTTGCGGGTGATCACCAGGGTGCGGTGGCCGCGCTCGATCCCGAGCGTTTCGATGTCTGCGCCGGTGGCCTCGGAGACACGCAGCCCGTTCAGCGCGAGCAGCGCATTGCTCCCCCGGTGGGCCAAGTCCGGCGGCGACCAGGAGTGCGCCGAGTTCGTTGCGATCCAGGCCAGTGGCGTGCGACTCGTAATCTGGCCGGGGCCGGCGAACGTGCGCGGCGGGTGAATGATCGAGGAGTTCTTCTTCGACGGCGTAGCGGTAGAAACCCGGCGATGGTGCACAGGCGGCGGGTGATGGTGGCCCGGGTCCGGCCGTGGGCTTCCAGGTCCCGGGCGAAAAACTCGATATCGGCCCGGCGGAACGAGAGCGGCGGACGGGATCGTGGTGGCCATGAGGCACCTCCGGGGGCTCGGGCTGAGACCCCGATGCTGGGCCAGCCGAGGCCCAGCGGGCAACGAGACCCCAACGGTAAGACGCCCACCGACATCACACCAGGTCACCATCGTGCACCGCAGGAGCTGAGCCCATCAGCCAGCCACCGCTCCCGATCGCCGACTCGGCGTCGCTTTCAGGATGGTGAGATCGCCGCGGTCAGTCGCGCAGAATTGCCAGTTCTGGCCATCCGCCGATGGGTTGCTCGCGGGTCAGCGCCGAGTTGATGACCATCTGCGGGTAGCGGCCGCGGGTGACTTTGCCCGCGCCTGGCCGATCTCTTCGATTAGCGCGAGCGGTAGTTCGGCGCTGACGCGGGCAGTGGGACGGAGGTTCCGGTGGCAATCGCGCGGATCGTGGTGAGATCGCGTTCGCGCTGATGGCGAATTGCGGGTGCGCCTCGGGACCGGGCGCGGGCCCTGCTCTTATGTCAGTACGAGCATCCGGCGCTAGTCTGCTGGCGTGAACGACGACGGGCTCCCAGCCGAGACCGAACCCCCGATCTCTGAGGACCTCCAGCAACGCGGGATCGACTTCCTGCAGGGACTCTTGGCCAGCGGCAAGATAGATCTCGACCGCTTTCAAGAGGCCCTCGATGCATTGCTCGGGGTCCATACCCAGGCTGACTTCGCCTCGGTGGTTCGCAGCCTACCGCCTCCCGTCGAATTCACTCCGCCCGCGCGTCGGCGTCAAGAGCCGCTCGAGATCTCTACCTCGATGGGCGAGGTTCGCCTCGAGGGCCGCTGGCAGGTGAGCCGTCTCACCAAGATCGATACAGGTATGGGCTCTGTGACGATTGACTTGAGCCAAGCCGAGTTCGATGACTGGGACGTCGAGATTGTCGTCCATACCCACATGGGGGCAATCACCGTCATCGTTCCCCGCGGCCTCGAGGTGCGGCCGGTGGGCAGGAGCGGCGTGGTCAATACCGCCCTCGAGCCGCCAATTCCGGGCTTTCCCGTCGTGCGACTCAGCGCCACCTGCGACATGGGCACAATCCGCGTGATGCATCCGACCGAGGAAAGACAGCGCCGCCGGAGATGGCGTCGGCGACGCGGCAAAACGACACCCCGGCCATGAACCGGCGGCGGCGAGCTTGGCGACGCACGGCCAGGGACGTTCGTCGTGGTGCGGCTGACCACGAACGCTCATCGCGGCCGAAGAAGGTCACGGCCAGCCCCGCCCGCCCCCCCCGGAGACGATATGGGGCCGTGCAGGGCGGCGCGCCGCGCTTCGCACGTCCGCACATCAGGGACAGCGCCGCCCTGATAGTTCCAGACGGTGAGGTAGTCGCCGTCGGTCACAACGTAGTAGGCAGGCTTGAGCCAGAAGGCATAGCTGCGGGCCTGGCCGAGGCCGGCATCGGGGCCTTTCCCGGCCGCCTTGCACTCCACCAGTACGAGGGGGGTCACCCTTCTCCGTGTCATGCACGTCCCCGGCAAAGTAGAGCAGGTCAGCCTCGGCGTGGTGCTGCCGCACGCCCTCCCACATCACGAATCCGAACCCGGCAGCCTCCTGTTCCTGGCTATAGCCCAGCCACTCAAACAGCGGTGACACGAAATGCATCTCGACTTCGCGCTCTGATTCCAGCCGCAGCCCGGCGATACACCCGAACCACTCCGGCGCCGGCCGGGGTTCAGGTGGCCCTCCAGTCTTGACCCGAGTTCGGTATCGAGAACACCAGCCAGTCATCCCTTCCGGCCTGATCAAGGGATGGCTGCACCACGTTCTGTAACGAAAGATAGGTCGGGCGGACTGTCATGAGGGAGCTTCTCTCAAATACAGCGAGAAAGCTTCCCTGACCCGGCCCGAGGCGTCATGAGCGGCTTCAATTGCTGGATGCCGGCCGGGCGATGGATGCCAGGAGGTCACCCTCGCTGGCGGCCAGGCTGCTCAGCCCGTAGCAGACGACGCCTGCCTCGGGGGCGAGGATGTCCTGGACGTCGTCCCCGAAGGCGTCCTCGAGTCGGCCCAGGCGCGTCCCGCTGGTCACGAATGTCCCGGCGGGAACCTCGGGGAACCACAGGCCGGGGCGGTCGCTGAGCACGTCGGCAGCGTCTTCGAAGAGGGGGAGCTGCGGCCGGGTGGCTCTTTCCCCGGGCAGGATGCCGGCCAGGGCGGCGACCCGGTGCAGGCCTGTCCGCTGAACGTCCGCCTCCGTCTGTGACCAGCGGCCTTCGCCGCCGGCTTCGATGAGGACGGCGGGGATCCCGGCGGCAGCGGCTTCGCTGATGCTGGATCCCTCGGTGCGGTTCACGATCAGCCGCGCGACGTCGAAGCAGTCCGCCATCGCACGGGCCTGCGCGCTGATGGCACCATCGGCTCCGGGGCTGACACTCGTGAATGGGTCGAGGGTCTCTGGAAGGTCGCCGCAGTGACAGTCGACGTAATAGTCAGCGCGGGCCAGCAGGTTCTCCCATAGCCAGGCGGCCAGGCGCGCCGTCGGGCCGCCGTGGGGGTCCCCCGGGAAGGACCGGTTGAGGTTCTGGCCATCGAGCGGGTTGACGAAGGCCGACCGCTCGCGGAAGGCGACCGGGCTGGACTGCAGGCAGGCGACGATCGTTCCGTGCATGTGCCTGGGGTCGAGGTCGCGGATGAACTGGCGGACCGCCACGATCGGAACGTATTCCGTGCCATGGATCCCGGCTGTGACGGCGACGACCGGGCCCGGCGCGCTTCCGTGCGTGACGGCCACTGGCAGCGACACGGCAGTCGTGCCGAGGCTGACGCTGCAGTGGCCGCGGACCTGCGACCCGGCCACGGCCAAAAGATCACCGAGTGCGTAGGGCGGGATGTCGTTCACGAGGCCTCCGGGCGAGACACGGGCGCGTCCAGCCGAAGAGCGCTAACGGTGCGCGGGGGCGGCAGGAAGCGTGCGGGGTCCATGAAGCTGACGTCGGTAGCCGTCGTTCCTTCTGAGATCAGGTCGGCGACGGCAGCCCCGAGCGAGGACGCCATCTTGAACCCGTGGCCGGAGAAGCCGACGGCGACGACCACCCCGTCCATGCCCGGCACGAAGCCGAGCAGGCCGGTCTCGTCGGCCGTGTACCCGTCCGAGCACAGCACCGCCCTGACCGGCTTTGGGGTCAGGGCGGGCAGGTAAGTGCCCACCCACGATTGCACCGTGTCGAGATGACGCGGGTCCCAGGTGAGCGGGCTGGCCATTGAGGTGGCCTCGTCGAGGTAGATGCTCGCCGCCACTTTCACGGTCCATCCGTCCATGCTGGGAAAGCCGTAGAACTGGGCGTCGCGGGAGCTGCGGATGAAGACCTGCTCCGGCTGGCTGACCAGAAGGGCGGCGTCGGTGACCGGGAACCAGGTGAGCACCTGAGGGAGCACTGCGAGGTGCGTTCCCAGGGCCGCGCACACCGGCCCCGCGCCTGTCCCCGTGGCGATCAGGACCCGTGGCGCACGAACCTCTTCCTGGTCAGTACGGACCGACCACTGGTCACCGCGGCGTTCCAGGGTACTGACCTGCCTGTTGCCCAGGAATGTTGCTCCGTGGCGCTGGGCCAGCTGCAGGGCACAGAACACCGCGTGCTCGCTGCGCAGGTAGCCCCCCTCGGGATCGAACAAGGCAACCTCACCCTCGCGGATGAGGTGCTGGGGCAACCGCCGTCGTGCCTCTTCCCCGGTCACGACCTCGAACTGCAGGCCCCGCTCCCGGCCAGCTCGCAGCAACGCCGCATGGTCGGGGTGATCATGGTCCATGATGGTCACCACACCAGTGACGGCCAGCAGGCTGGTCCCGGTGGCTGCTTCCAGGTCACGCCACAGGTCCCGGGCGCGCCGCAGCAGGGGCGTGTAGTGCCCGCCCTCGGCGTAGACCATCCGGAAGACCCTGGACTCACCCGCGTAGGCGGAAAACGGTCCCGGAACCGGGAACCGGTCGACGCCGACCACGCGCAACCCGCGAGCAGCTAGCTGCCAGCTCGCCATGCTCCCGACCGAGCCAGCCCCGACAACCGCGACGTCCGCCTCGATGACCGTCACCGCCGCCCGTCCTTCCGCCGCACCCAGGGACCCTCTCCACCGGACAGACCCCGCGCAGTCCCGCAGTACCCTAGCTGCCCAGACACCGGCAGCCAGCACCGGCCAATCGGGAACGGCCAGCCCCCGGCCGGCCGCACCCTGCTGCACTCCTCCTGGGCACCTGCCGCGAGCAACTGGCTGAGGCCGGGATCAAACCGCGGCTGCGCACCGTGCTCGCCGGCTCCGGCTACGTCAGCGGGGAGAACTTCGCCCGCGTCGACGGCCTGCGGCTCCTCGCGCCGCTGGCCAAGGACCCGCGCAAAGACCCGGGCCGGCACCACGACCGCTGCCTGCCTGCTCGGCCGTTGTCGGGATGGCCGACGCTGCGCGAGGATCAGAGTACCGGGATCATCGCCCTGCGCGGCCGGCAGCTCATGCGTGCCCTGCCCCGCGGTACGAGAAGACCATGCGGTACGCGAGCCGCGGGAACCGATGCCCGGGCCTGCGCAGGAGGACGAGCGGTAACCATGGCGATCACGATCTCAACGGGCCGACCGGCGGACGCGCCGGCGATGGCGGAGCTGCTGGCGGAGATGGACCGTTTTTACGGCGACAATGTTCCAGCGCCGATGGCGGAGCGGGCCAGGCAGCTCAGCGAGGCGGTGTTCGCCAGCCCACCCGCCGCTCACGTCCTCCTCGCCTGGGACGGTGACCAGTTGGCTGGGCTGGCCGCGTACTCGTTCTTGTGGCCCGCCGCCGGCCTGACCAGCTCGGTGTACGTGAAAGAGCTGTACGTCGCAGACCGCTACCGCGGTCAGGGGACTGGGACGCTGCTGATGCGGGCCCTGTTCGAGACCGCAGCGAAGCATCGGTGCAGCCGGGTGGAGTGGACAACCGGCCGGGACAACACCGGAGCGCAAGCGTTCTACCGGCAACTTGGAGTGTCCGCGCACCCATCGAAGATCTTCTACCGGGTCGAGGACACCGGCGCTGGCCTCCAGCTTCCTGGCTAACCCAGCTGGATGGCTGGCTCCGCACGGCACGCTGGAGTGTCCTGGGTGCTGGTAAGCCAGCCAGCCGGCAGCAATGCCGACCAGGAGCTGTGCCACCGCCAGAGGGTTATCGTGGGCGATCTCTTCGGCGAGTCAGCGCGGGCATTCGTGACGTGCCGATGGCCGCCATAGGTGTCGGCCTATCAAGGTCACGCTCCCGTACTCCGGACCCACCTCAGCCGCCCCCGCAGTAGGCCACGGACACTCCCACATAGTAGGGATGAGTGCTGCCAAACAATCAGCCAAGGATCCGACATATGCCGTATTTAGGACCTACTCATCGAGTGTGGCCTGCTCCACCCACCTTGTGACAAGATGTGGCAGATGCAAAGGGGCACAGACACTTTCAGCTTCCCACCCTTGATTCAGATCACTGTCGCCGTCATTGGGGGGATCGGCTTTCTCCTAACACTCGCAGGGCTCATCCTGGCAGTACGCTGGACTCCAAGACGAGCGAATGAGCATCCACGACGTGGCCGCCCACTTCGGATTATTCGCTTCTGGCGCCCTTCTCACTACTCTCTTGCGCTTGGATATCTGGAAGATTATTGCAATAGGCTAATTAATCAAGATTACCACGTCGGTAACGAGCGCGGCTTTGTTACCGAGTCCGACCTCGTGCGGTGGACCTTTCAGCTAGCATTAACGTGCGCAGCATATATGGTGCCTTATTCGCTTGGCAAGGCTAACCTCTTCCGGGTCAGTTCCATTATAAGCGACACGGAGAGTTGACGCACCGAAGTGCGGGTATACTCCTCAGAATTTGTAGGGGTATTCCCTGCTCGCCAGCTTGCCGATCCCCTTGATAATAAGCGACTGCGCAATCTGCGCCTAGCGCCTAATCATCAGACATCCGATCAATATCCTGCGGCATTGCAGTGCGTTGGCGACGGGCTTCCAATCTGCCAGTCACTCAAGAATCGCCGAGCTGCATTTGACGAACCGGAGAAGACGTTGGGTGCAACTCATATTCTGGCTATACCTCTCGTGCAGGACCTCTCCGTACTTGAAAAGCCGGATCAGGCTACGTCCATAACGGTTGATCTGCATTTCGGTCACTTCCGAAAGTGGCTAGTCGATCACCGCGACTTCCAAAAAACGACCATGTTTCGCCGTGCTTTGAAGCTGTCGCAGATTCTTACGCCGGTAAAGCAGCTGTCTGCTCCGATGGTCTTGGTAACCACCGGATCGCCACTACCTACCCTCCATACTGATGACGATGGATCCTCAGGAACATCCGTGAACACGAGTGATTAATGCTGATTAGTGTTTCCTGGGGTTTAGCAAGCACCCTGGATGTCGTAGCGTTGCGTGAGCCTCGATGCTACAATTCGATGAACTAGTGGAAGGCTCAGCCGCGATGAGCGTTGGTCAACGGGAGGATAGCGCACGAACGCTGGTGCGCAACATGCTCGATCTGGTGCCTCAGTGCTTGCTTCGCCCTGAGGAGTTCATGATGGTCACGGACCCCACCCAAGTAACATCGAATATTATTGGCGGGGATCTTGATCTCGTCGAGTTGATCGCACGGTATCTTCTTCAGGCCCTTGCTGATTGCCTACAGATGAAGAAGGATGCACTCGAAGCCGTCGAGGCCATCACGCGACGTCTCCCCCCGCGGATCCATAAGAGTTTCCAAATTGCCGCCGCGTGGGACACCTTCCTGCGGTGCTTTGAGGAAAGCCCTGATGAAGGGCTCAGGGAATTTCTCCTTCTAGAATACTGGTCTTTTCACGCACCCGAACTCCTAACGGAGCTCGTCCGCGGGTATGAGAGCGTTCCCAGTTCCCCCTTGGCGACTGCCCAAGTCCTTGCATGTCGTCACCTGCTTGGATCGACGGTCGCTGAGCTAGCTGCCATTCGCTCGGCACTACCCAATATCCGCTTCGTCGAGGTCCTTGGCAAGCCGTACTCTGCAAACAGAGCAGCCATACTCGAGATGGAGCGTCGAGGTTTTGCAGTTGATCGGGCCTCCTGCGTGTTGCCAGATAGAGATTCTTCATCCTTTGGCCAATTTGCAACCACCCATAAGTCGTCTGTGAGAGCCGCAGTCGAGCGTCTCATCGCGAGTTCGGGAGACGAAACCGAGCCCTTGCTCGTTATCGATGACGGTGGGGCACTGATTGACGCAGTCGGACAGGCGATCCGTGCCCGGCGTATCCGGCGACCAGTCGTGGCCGTCGAGCAGACTACGCACGGTATGTTCGCTGTTCGCCCGCTTCTAAAGGAGCCTGCGGTCCGGCAGCATGGGCTTGCCGTGATCAATGTCGCCGAGAGCTACGGAAAGCTCGTGCATGAATCTCCCATCATAGCCAAGTCGGTCGTTAATGAGAGCTGGGAGTGGCTTCGGTTTCATTCTTCCACGTTTCCGTATCGTGCTGGAGATTTGCGTTTTGGGGTAGTGGGCTACGGCACCGTCGGGTCTTATGTAGTGACACAGCTTAGAGGACACTCCCTGAGTGTTCGAGTCTACGATCGCAGTAAGCATAAGGCATCTGTAGCAAGCGCTAATGGCATACCTATCGCGAGATCTATTGGGGAATTGCTGGAGACGTGCGATGTGGTCATTGGAGCTAGTGGCGGGGTATCAATTGACTCGGACATGGCAGAGCAGTTGAGGGACGGGGCGATTCTTATCTCTGCCTCGTCTGGGGACAGAGAGTTTTCCGGTCTGCGAGGCTGGGCAATGGAGGTGGCACCCCTTTTGCCGTCTAGAACGCGACCGGACGCGTTCGATGAGGTCCATGGCTTGCGAACGGCACGAAGTCGCGATGGCCGCAAAATCTACATCTTTAATGGTGGATTTCCAATTAACTTTGACGGGAGCATTGACCCAATAAGGCCAGAAGTTATTCAGCTAACTCGAACTCTCATGGTGGCGGCTGTCCTTCAGTTCGACGATATCAAGTCACACTCGCCCTCGATCGTGGGTGTCACTGGTGAATTCGATCTCGATAGAGTACGGGAAGAACACATTATTGAACGATTCCACCGCCTAAGCATCCGTAATTGATTTGTAACTGGTCAGGTCCCGGGAATTGTTGCGTGACATTCTGCGGTGAGGCCGGCTTGCTGGCTGCGGGCTGAACGCCGGCGGGAGTGGATCTTCGTCCGGTAGTGTCCGGGTGTGCCTGCCGATCAGGAGCCGCCGTCGTATGAGGTGCTGGCGGCGCTGGTGGTGTCGCTGCGCCAGGAACTGGCGGATGCGGTGGCAGAGCTGGCGCGGGCGGCCGGGAGGATCGCTGAGCTTGAGGACCGGCTGAGGAAGACGTCGCGGAACTCCTCCGTCCCGCCGTCGGCTGATGGGTTAGCGAAGCCGCCGCCCCGGCCGCGGTCGCTGCGGAAGAAGACCGGGCGGAAGCCGGGCGGGCAGGACGGGCATCCGGGCCAGACGCTGGCGCAGGTGGCGAAGCCGGACCGGGAGGTGCGGCATGAGCCCGGGTCGTGTTCTGGGTGCGGGGCGGGCCTGGCGGGCCGGCCGGTCACCGCGGTGGAGCGCCGCCAGGTCTTTGACCTGCCGCCAGTCACGGTCAAGGTGACGGAGCATCAGCTGATCGAGCGCCAGTGCGGCTGCGGGCACCGGACCAGGGGCGGGGCCCCGGCGGGCGCGGAGGCCCCGGTGCAGTACGGGCCGCGGGTGGCGGCGGTCATCATCTACTTGTATATCGGGCAGTTCCTGTCCAGGAAGCGCACTGCGCAGGCGCTGGCGGAGCTGTTCGGCGTGCCGCTGTCGCCCGGGACGGTCGCGGGGATCACCGCCCGGGCGGCCGGGAAGCTGGACGGGTTCCTGGAGCGGGTCCGGGGGAACATCGCTGCCAGTGATGTCGCGGGGTTTGATGAGACCGGGTTCCGGGTGGCGGGCCGGCTGCACTGGGTGCACTGTGCCCGGACCGGGAAGTACACCCTGCTCATGGTGCATCCCCGGCGCGGGAGGAAGGCGATGGAGGCGATGGGGATCCTGGCGTCCTTCACCGGGGTCGCCGTCCACGACGCCTGGGCCCCGTATGACACCTACCCCAGCCCTGATCACCAGCTGTGCTGCGCGCACGCGCTGCGGGAACTGCAGGCCGTCACCGACAGCGCGCCCGCTGGCCAGTGGTGCTGGGCTGCCCAGGCCGCCGATGCGCTCACCGGGATGCAGGCGCTGGTCAGCGACGCGATCGCGCAGGGCTGCGACGCGGCAGACCCGGCCGCGCTGGCCGCGCAGATCCACAGCTACCGCTCCGCTGTCCTGCTCGGGGCACGCCAGACCGCGGCCCGCTCCAGCCCGCTGATGCGAAAGCACCACGCCCTGGCCCGCCGCCTGCGCGATCGCCGGGACGACTACCTGCGGTTCACCGCAGACTGGCGGATCCCGGCAGATAACAACGGATCTGAGCGCGACATCCGCATGGCCAAGCTGAAACAGAAAGTATCCGGCTGCCTGCGCACCCTCAACGGTGCCCGGCAGTTCTGCGCCATCCGCAGCTACCTGTTGACCGCCGCCAAACACGGCCTGACGTTCATCAGCGCCCTCGTCATGCTCACCGAAGGCCAGCCCTGGATGCCCGCAGCGGCGTAATCACGCCACCAATCACCGGCACCTGACCAGTTACATTGATTTATCCTATTTATGCGCATTTGCGCGCTATAGCGTGTGGCCTTGGCCTGGTTGTGCTCAGGCTTCATGTCGGACGAGTGGCGGCGGCGCTGGCCGGTGTCAATGTCGCCCCGGTTGACCTGCCTGGTGCCGCGGCAGCCGGTCCCGGTCACCCTCACGCAAGATCAGAGCAGGAGCTAAAGACATGCTCCTTGTCCCGCGCATCCCACCGTAAACAACTTTCAACACGCGACACTAGCGCGCGCTGGCCAGCCAGATCAGGCTGTGAGGCGTGAGGCCCGCTGCTCCCGCCGCCATGTGCGCGGCTGTGTCGGAAGATGAGCGGCTGTGTCGGAAGATGATCTGTGCGAGGCCCGTGGACGCCATGTCTGGCTTGTGCGTTCTCCGGGTCTGCCAGGCGGACGTCCATTCTCTTGAAAGGATGCCGCAGCGCCGGCTGGCGACCCTCCGGTATGGGTAGGTCCACGGCCCGCACGCCGGTGAACTCGATATTGGCGCGGGTGCCGGATTCCCCGGTATGGGTACGGCAGTGAGGTTAACGCACAAATGCGCGGCGGGCCGGGATTCCCGGGCTCGCCGCGCATGGGTGATGCTACTTGGTGGCGCCCTTCTTGGCTGCGGCGCCGTTGCTGGCACCAAGCAGCGGCTTGATTGCCTCAAACAGGCTCTCAGCGAACTTCCGCTGGGAGCTGAGCAGCTCCTCGGCGAAGTCATAACCGCTGGCCACGAACTCCTCGGGCTTGGGCAGCTTGTCGCTGTAGGGCAGGTCGGGGATCGGGAAGGATGGCATTACCGACTGGACTGCCTTGGCCCAGCGCTTGGTCGCGTTGACCAGTGCATCCTCGCTCTTGTTGACCGCGCCAAGAACCTCTGCCTGGATCTCATGGCCGATGCTACGGGTCTCAGTCATTTCCCCTCCTTGGGGGTCCTGTCTCGCTGTCTCATCTTGTGCTCTCTACAGTAAGCGTTTTTGCTTGATTTGTCAAGCAGAGGCGGGCCCGGGCATCGCTGTCCCCGCCAGCGGGATGATTGTCCCGGGGTCCTGACCGAACGCCAGTACGGGCAAGCGTGCCTGGTCATCGCGAGTGTCTTGAGGTCAGACGGCACGCGACGAGCGGCGAGCGGGGCGCGGATCATTACCGCGACCTCGGGCACCGGCGTGTTCGGCTCCGTCGGCCAGGCCCACTACGACGCGGCCAAGGCTCAGCGTTGCACCGTGCACTCGGGGTAAAGACCCGTGTACTCGCTTATCATGTTGCCGGCGAACCAGGAGCCGTTTGTGAGGAGCTGGAGTCCTCCATCGTCGGCCTCGGCCACCATGCCAAGGTCGAGCCAGCGATCCGTCAGGGGTGCTCCGCCCGCTCGTCTCCGCAGGTGAGGCACCAGCCATCCCGGGATGTGGCTTGACGTGATCGCCGTTGTCACCGGATGCGTCTCGCTCTCGGTGGCGGTCCGGCGGAGGCCACCCTCGAGCCCGGGGGAGCGGGCCGTCGCTGAGCGAAGGTAGGCCGCATATCGGGGATGCCGGAAGTGGTAGTCCCCGAAGACGCCATCCGCGATGGTCCCCACGGCCAGGCAGTCTTCGCCACGGGATGGGAAGGTGAAGTACCGGTTGTCGTCGCGCTCGTCGGCCCAGTGGTTGAAGGTTTTCTTCTGGTAGCCATTGGCGTCCAGGACTGCCGCGGCGACCTGGAACATCAGGTAGTTGGGCAGGTGGCTCCGGCCGTCAAGCCCTTGCCGGCTCGCCCACCGGCGGTTTTGCGGGTAGATGAGCAGTTCGTAGAGCGAGACGCCGTTCACACCAGCGGATAGCAGGATGCCGATATCTCGCTTGAAGGAGGGGATCGTCTGGAAGGGAAGCCCGCACACCATGTTGACGCTGACGGTCCAGCCGAGGTGCAGTGTCTCCTCGATCTTGGCCAGCACTTCCGCGGCCGGCCGGCGCCGCCCGATGACCTGTCGCACCGGCTCCTCCAGGCTCTGGACTCCGATGTGAAGACGGCTGAATCCGAGCCGCTGCATAGTGCCGATCATGTCTGGGGTGAGGCCTTCGACGGTGGACTCAAGCGCCCATTCCGTGCGCGGGGTGGTGCTGAAGCTCGCCCGGCAGCATTCGATGAGCGTGGTCAGCAACTCGGGTCCCAGGTAGGTCGGTGTCCCCCCGCCCAGATGGACCGTGGAGATGGGGCGCGAGCCGAGGCTTCCCTGGGCGGCCCACAGCGCCAGTTCCTCGCAGAGCAGGCGCACGTACCGCCTTTTGTGCTCCTCGTGGCGGGATGGCAGCGCGAATGAGTAGCAGTCGCAGAACTGGCACTTGCTGGAGCAGAACGGCACGTGCAGGTAGATGCACATGGGGCGGGACGCGGATTCGTTCGCCAGATCCGCTTGCAGGACGCCCCAGGCGGCCGGCCCGTCGTCGTCGTAGGCCCTGGTGGCCCAGACGGGCAGCGGAATGCGCCAGTGTTCGACGTCGTAGGGGGGCGCGAGGGCTTCCCACTGCACCCGGATGAAGTCAGTGTTGACATCCCGCAGGGACGGGTGATCCAGCTCGTTCAGTCCCACTGCCATGGGGAGCCCACCTCCTGGCCGATGACGTCCTGCCGGGGTCCGCTGTTCTTCCACATGCGGGCGGCGAGGTCGTCGAGCGTCCGCTGGGCCAGCATCAGCTGGACCCGGCACCTGAAGTTCGATAGTTCCGGCTGCGGCTCGAGCGGGCAGGAGTCCGGGCAGCCGAGTGAGCAGTGGAACCGGTTGAAGCAATCGCGGCAGGATCCGGGCCAGGCGCCGAGGATGCGTCGCAGCGCCGTGATCCGGCGGGGGTCTAGGGCCAGGGTTTCGCCGTTGGTGCGGCCGATGGTCGTCCCTCGCGCGTCCGACTCGCGGGCGGTGGAGGTCTTGAAGCAGGTCGTGGCCACCCCACCGGGCACTAGCTGGAGCACATCGCGGAAAACGTTGCAGTACGGCCCGTGCAGTTCGCCGAGGCGGCTTCCCGACGTCCGCAATGGCACGCCGAAGGTCGCTGCGATCTGGCGTGCCTCCAGGAGACTGGCCACGAAGGCGGTGGCCTGACCGGGACGGAGAGACGCTTCGGGCCGGGCCCGGCCGCCGACGTACAGCGGCTCCACGTGGATCTCGTCCGGTGCCAGGCGCTCGCAGATGTACTGGGTGATCTCCGCTTGGTGGCGCAGGGTTCGCGAGGTGACGGTGACCCTGACGTGGAGCGGTGTTCCCTCGTCCCGCACGGCCTCAGCCGTGCGCTCGACAAAGGGTGTGCTGGCTCCGCCTGCCCAGGTCGGGCGGTGCAGGGACTGCCAGCGCTCCGGCCCGTCGCACGAGATCCCGATGGTGTCGAAGCGCCGGGCGAGCCTATGCGCCCGGGCCGCGGGCAGCACGCCGTTCGTCGCGAGGTAGCGGAAGATCCGCACGTTTCGGCCGGCTGCCATCGGTTCCAGCTCGTCGAGCACCCGGTCGATGAGACCTGGGAAGAGGGTCGGCTCACCGCCACCGTGGAAGACGATCGTCAGTGGCGCGCCCCGCCGCTCGCAGTTCGCCAGCACCTGTGGCGCGACCGCCTGGACCGCGGACCAGCCCATCACCGCACCGCGTGCCCGGGAGGCTGACGCGTAGCAGTAAGCGCAGTGCAGATTGCACCGGCTGCCGAGGTACAGGGTCAGGCACACGGGCTCGAAGGGCCTGGTCGCGGCCGTGGCGCGGGCTTCCAGGGCACGCCGGGCATGCCAGATGAGCGCCGCGGGCACTGGGTCGGGTGGGTGAGCGTCCCCCAGGGCTGACTCGAATCGGCCGGCGTCGGAGGCGTTCACCACGGCGAGGAATCCCGGTGCGTAGAAGGTCGCGTACTTTCCGTGATCCCGCCGGAAGACCGGGAGACCGGTTACCGGTACTGGCGCGAACCCGGTGCTTGCCGTGTCCTCCATCGCGCCTCCTACGCGGGTGTCGCGATGCGGGCCAGGACGAGCTTGAGGAAGAGAGCCCGGACGTACGGGAAGGACTGCTCCGACAGCTCCGTCTCCTCCCGGACCTGGTCAGCGATCGCGCCAAGGCGGGTATGGCCGTCGATGGCGTCCAGAATGAGGAGGTTCGTGCGCTCGGCCGCAAAGAGCCGCCGCGGCGCCTCGTCCGTGGGCGCCCAGCCCAGGACCATTCCCTCGGAGATCGACAGCCGCGTGCCAGCGACGAGTGCCGGGGTGATCTCGGCGAGGTCCGCGTCGGCGAGAGTGCCCAGCGTCGTGAGCCTGTATGCGGGCCGGTCAACGGTCGACCTCCGGCGTTCTGCCTCGGAGATCAGCGACGTGAACAGCTCCCGCCGGGTGACCCTGAACGAGAGGGGCCGCCGTGGAACGTCGTCGATCTGGCGGGTCACATCGGGTCCCGCGGCGCTTTCATGGCCCACGCCATACACCTCCTCCGCCCGAGATCAGGGCGAGCAGCAGTCTGCGCGTGATGTCACGGTTCATCGCACAGCGCGGTCCGTAGGCCAGGTGGCCCTTATCACCGGCGCTGAAGGCGCGCGCGTAACAGTCCCCCGCACAGGTCCGGTAGCACGAGCAGTCCGCGCATTGGCTCCGGCGGTCGGCGAGCATCGAGTGCAGCCGGCCACGACGTGCGGCATCGACGGTCACTGTGCCGTCTGCGATGTGCCCGATAGTTGAGATAGGGGTCAGCGGGTGCGTGGCCCCGGTCACCTCGTAACAGGTGACGAGATGCCCTTGGGTCGAGACGATGAGCGCGCCGTACGGCGCGGTGCAGAAGGTGGTGGCCACCGAACCGAGCCGGGCGCCGGAGTAGGCAAGCTGGCGGTCGGCCGCCCGGGCGACGAGAAAGGCCTGCAGGAAGGCGTCGGCGAAGGTCCGGCAGTCCGCGGGGGTGGGCACAGGGCGCCCGCCGCGCACCGTGTTGAACGCGGGCTCGACGTGGATGGCATGGCAGGCGGTACGTTCACACAGGAAGCGCACTGGACCGCCCCGGGGATCTTGGAGGCTCTGATCCCTGGAAGGATGCAGAGTCATGCCTGCACAGCGGAAATACCCCGATGAGCTGCGCGAACGCGCGGTAAAGATGGTCCTTGAGATCCGTGCCCGGGAGGGCAAGGGTCACGGTGAGCTGGCACGGGTGGGCCGTCAGCTGGGTGTTCACCCCGAGGCGCTGCGGGGCTGGGTCAGGCAGGCTGAGATCGACAGCGGGACGCGGCCGGGCAGCACGACCGAAGATCAGCAGCGGATCGCGGAGCTGGAACGCGAAAACCGTGAGCTCCGCCGCGCGAATGAGATCCTGAGGGCGGCGAGTGCGTATTTCGCGAGGGAACTCGACCCCAGGCTTCCGCGCTAGTCGGGTTCATTGATTCGCATCGTGACCGGTTCGGTATCGAGCCGGCCTGCGCGGTCCTGGAATTCCCGGTCTCCACGTATTACGCGGTCAAGAAGCGTGAGCGGCAGCCGTCGCCGCGTGAGATCCGGGATCAGCAGCTGAAAGAGAAGATCATGCGCGTATGGGAAAGCCGCAGGAAAGGCCGCGGGCTGTATGGGGCGCGGAAAGTGTGGCTGCAACTGCGCCGCGAGGGAATCGAGGTGGCACGGTGCACGGTGGAGCGGCTGATGCGCGAAATGGGCCTCTTCGGAGTGGCGGCCGGGCGCAAGAAGCCGCGGACCACGCTGCCCGCCGGTGCGGACACCAGGCCTGCTGACCTGCTGGAACGGAACTTCACCGCGCCAGCTCCCAACCGCCGCTGGGTCGCTGATATCACGTATGTGGCCACTGCCTGCGGTTTCGTGTATACCGCGTTCGTCACGGACCTGTTCTCCCGCAAGATCGTCGGCTGGCAGGTCGCCGACCACCTGCGGGCCGGCCTGGCGCTGGATGCGCTGGAGATGGCGATCTTCGCCCGCCAGGACAGCATTGGTGACGAGCTTGTGCACCATTCTGACCGGGGCGTCCAGTACACCTCGATCCGCTATACGCAGCGGCTGGAAGATATCGGCGCGGTCCGCTCGGTCGGCAGCAAAGGTGATTCCTACGATAATGCAGCAGCCGAGTCGGTCAATTCCCTGTACAAGAAGGAGCTTATCAATCACGAGGGACCGTGGCAAGAGGCCGGGCAGGTGACCGTGGCAACAGCAGAATGGGTGGCCTGGTACAACGAGGACAGGCTCCACTCCGCCTGCGGGAATATACCGCCAGCTGAATACGAGAATGACTGGATAACCCGCAAGGGTCACACTATAATCCTCCCTGAGGCCAAAGCATCGTAGCCTCCAACGAACCCGGGGCGGTTCACACGTTGCCGGGCAGCTGGTCCCATGGGGGGATCGCCGTCATCCGGATCGCGTACGGAAAGCCGCGGCGGTCGAGCTCAGCAAGGTTACGGAGGACGACCCCGGATGACCGTCGCCCCGTGACGAAGGGACGCTGGCGATCCTGGGTCTGGGGTGCGCCGTTGACGGATATGGTGAGCCCGTCGAGGTTCTCGGTGATCCAGTCCAGCTGTCTCCTCGACCAGATGGCGTTGCTGGTCATGGTGACCCAAGCCGGGAGTTCTTTCGTCCGCGCATACGCCACGCATTCCTGCAGCGATGCCCATGCGCGGGTCGGCTCGCCGCCGCCATGGAGGGAGACCTCGAACAGGTCACGGCCATCCTCCACGGCTACCTGGCAGACGTGGTCGATAGCCGTACGGCCCACGCTGGGATCGAGGGCTTGCGCGGTTCCTTCGCCTGCCGCCGCGTAGCAGTACGTGCAGCGCAGCTGGCACTCGTTAGTCATCAACAGCACGGCGGTCGTAGGACGGAACTCTCCGGCCGGCGCGGCCGGAAGCGGCGGATCGGGCTCCAAGAACCTGATCCGCTCGAGGAACGCGTCCGCGTCCGCGTGGGACGGGGGCCGACGTTTCCCGCACGACGCCGCCACGGCCAGGTCGGCCATGGCCCGGTTGCCGACGAACGCCAGCCGGGCTAGCGGCCGGTAAACGATGAACCGCTCAGCGGTGTGGCCCTCCTCCGTCACCGGCAGCACATTCAGTTCGAACATGGGTCACCTGCCCCTAGTTCGGGTACCAGCAGTGGGTAACCACGCTGCACCCGGTGTGACCCACGCAGCTGCAGGTGTTGCCGACACAGCTGCAGGTGTTGCCGACACAGGAGCAATTGGGCGGGACGGTCACGCAGTCGCAGGTACACACGGCCCCGGGGGGAATGGGCTCGCCGCACTGCAGTGTGTAGGACTTGCCACCGGCCCGGTACTCGGCTCCGCGCTGGCCGGGCTGTACCTTCCCATGCCTTCCCGGGTACGGGACGGTCACGCAGTCGCAGGTGCACACGGCCCCGGGGGGAATGGGCTCGCCGCACGGCAGTACGTAGGACTTCTCCTCGATCTTGTACTGGGCTCCGGTATGGCCGGGCTGTACCTTCCCCCGCCTTCCCCGGGGCTTCGGTCGCGCGGGGGGTGTGGGGGAGGGAGAAGTGGGGGACGGTGTGGGCGTGGGCTTGTGAGACCTGGTCGCCTTGGCGCGAGGCGACGTCCCAGGACCGCAGCCGGTGACAACCAGGGCCGTGGCCGCGGAAGCCGCGGCGAGCTCGACGAAGTCCCGCCGCGACATGCTGACCCCGCCATCGCCGATGTCGACCGCGAATACCTCAGGCTCTTGCGCCATGTGCTCTTCGTCAGGCATGAGTTAGAGCGCCCCCTCCCACCTTTGGCTGTTCCTTGTCCGCAGACCGCTTCCGCTCGTTTGGAATGCTGAACTTGACGGTTCGGTGGCGGAAGCGCCGCATCGTCGCAGCCAGGCAGCCGCCCGTGCACTCACCCCGCTGCTTCCAGGGGCACCGTGAGCACCGGCGGTATACCCCCGCCAGCCGGTAGGGGCCTGTCCTTGCCGCCAGGCGGCTCCGCAGCTCACCGGCATCGAGATCACCGGCCAGGGGGAGGTCCGCGCGGCCGGCCAGCGGGAAGCAGTGCGACACGGTGCCGTCCAGGCCGATGTCGAGGACCGGGCTGCACCGCCAGCCGAGGTCCGCGCCAGTCCGCGCCAGGATCTCGGCCTCTTCGTCGCTGAACATGCAGCGCACAAACCCACAGTCGAGTTCCAGAGTGGCGCCAACCCGGGCGCCGCGCTGTGCGAAGCCGGCGATGCGTCGGCCGACGACCGGGTACTGCTTGGGGTGCAGGTATTCGTTGCCGCCCCCGAGGATGGGCTGCGCGAGCCCGAGCCGTATCCCGCGCTGGGCGCCGGACTCCGTGGCCAGTTCGAAGAGCGGATCGAGGTCGAAGTCCACCCGGAAGATCGTGAACCCCAGCTTGGCGCGCGCGCCGAGCCGATGCGCGACCACCGACCGGCGGCGCATTTCCGCGGGGCCAGGACCATCCGGTCGGCGGGTCGCGTTCATGTTGAGCAGAACGGTGCACTCGTTCTCGGGCAGGCTCTCCAGGCACGCAAGGGCCCGTTCGGGAATGAGCCCGTTCGTGAAGACCACGATGCGGCGGCCTCGGGCGCGCGCCACCAGCTTGGGGAACTGAGGGTGAAGCGTGGGCTCGCCGCCGATGAGGCGTACCTCGCTTATCCCGGAACGGTCGAGGAACGCAAGCCGCCGGTCGAACTCGTCGAGTGAGAGGTACGGGGACGGCCCGCGGGCGGTGCCGGCCGTCTGGTCGCCGGCGAAGCAGAAGGAGCACCGCATGGGGCAGGTAGTGGAGACGATGAGGTTAGTCACTGCCCACCTCCATGGCCCAGGAGCAGACCCCGAGCCGTGTCCATCGGTCGAGGGCCGCCCGCAGCTGCCGCTCGGCCTCTGGCTCGGTGATGTCCGCGGCCTCGCTGAGGAACCCGGTCACCTTCCGGTAACGGGGGCTGAGCGTGAGGAGGCGCCAGATCAGTGCTTCCTGGCCCTGCAGCACGTGTGCCGCCGGGCCAGCGTCGTCGATGACGATCACCCGGTCGTCGTCCACCACCCACCGGATGGCCTCGCCGGTCGTGTAGACGCTCCGCCCCCGACGTGACATCACGGCTCCCCCAGGGCGAGCAGGCAGTCGTCCGGGTGCCGGGCAAGTGAGCTGGCGGCGGCGGGATCGGCCAGGCACTCGTCGGCGATGGCGGGGAGCTGGAGCCGCCGGAGCAGCTTGTCCGCCGTGATGAGGCGTGTCGCCACGCACATGTCGTCATAAGCGGCGGTGGGCCGGCTGGTGTCGTGGTGGACGTGGCAGCCTCCCGCGCAGTGGTACTTGCAGAAGCAGTGGGCACACAAAGGCTTGCGCCGGGCCGCCAGCCGGCGCGTGCGGTCCAGCGCCTCGTCGTCGATCTCCAGGCTTCGCGCACCGGCGTCCACCCGCCCCAGCCGCAGGTCGAGCCCGTGGTCCCGCCATTCCTTCTCGAGCAGGTAGCAGGCGTTGACGGTGCCGTCGGGCGACACGATGAGGGCATCGTGTCCGACTGGGCAGGCGCTGATCCGGCACTCGCGCAGGTCGCTCGTCGACTGGACGGTCTCGATTCCGTGCTTATCCAGGATCCGTTCCGCTCTCGCGAACTGCCGCGCGAAGCGGTAGGGGTCGGGGGGGAGAAGGCCCGCGGCCGCCGTGGCGGCAGACCCGGTGAGGCTCTCGAAACACACGGTGCTGGGCCGGAGCTCGCTGGCGATCCAGGTCGCCCATCCGGGCAGCGAGTCAACGGAAGTGGCCGTCACGCACGAGCGCACGATCAGTTCGACCGGGCCCTCGGAGAGGAACTTCGCCGTGCGGGACACGACACCGAACGTCGGCCGGGCGTTGAGCGCGGGGCGCTGGCGATCCTGGACCGAGGCTGGCCCGTCCAGGGACAGGATGATGGTGCTGAAGCGGTCCGCCACCCACTCCGCTCGCGCGGTGCTGATGAGACCATTCGTGCTGGCTTCGAAGTCGAGCGCAATCCCCAGGTCGTCGGCCCGCTTGGCGGCGCACTCCACGATGAATTCGACCACGTCGGGGGCGTGGAACGGCTCGCCGCCGAAGAAGTGAATCGCTCCGTGACGGTGCCCGCCTGCGTCGAGCAGCGTGAGGTACCCATCGACCGCCGCCCGGGCCATGGGCAGGTCCATTGTGCGGCCACCGCTCTTCGGCGCGGCAAAGTCACAGTACCCGCAGGCCATGTTGCAGCCCCGGGTAGGGATGACACCCAAGAAAAGCGGGTTGCTTAACGGGCCCAACCTCGCCTGAGGCGTTGTTGCGACGGTGTCTAGCAGGTGTGCCGCGATCGGCCGCAGCGCGCCGGACACGAGACGGTCTTCCTGTCGCAACGCGGATGCGAGCCGTTGGGCCGCCTCATTCCGCATGACGGCCGCCAGCCCGTGCAGCGGGGCGTAAACGAGGGACACATCACCCACGGGAAGACAGAACATGGAGCCTCGAGCGGCAGCGGGCGCAGGCTTCTTCGATGCCGCGAAGGCGCCTATGCTGCGCATGCCCGTACCCCCTGCATGTCGCCTACCACGCAGACTCCAGGCCTGTCTCCACCTGGACGAGTGCCGACAGACCTGCGGCGAGGGGACGTTCGGCCTTTCGTGGGCTCGGGCGGGCGGTGTCAGCGGCGCGGCGCCGCTGAGGAAGCGGCGAGGCCGGTGCTGATCCGCATCCCGGCCCTGGGCCGCTGGACCCGTGATCTGCTACTGTGTGCTTCCCGAAAAGCTCCGTCTTGTGCCCTTGGCACCCGCTTCACCCGCGACCGTTATCACCATCAGGTGGTGATGCTGGGTTGGGCGGGGGGCGGCCGGTGACGGGCATAGCAGGTCATGCCAGCAGCGTGCTGATCTGGTGGAGCAAGCCATGGGCCCAAGTATGCGGATCCCTGGTTATCGCCGTATCGGCCAGTGTCAGGCTACGGATCATCCGCGCCTGCGCATGGGCGCTGCTGCTGCGGGCAGCGGGTGTACCGGCCGACACGCGGCGGGGGGTCCTCATCGATGCCGCACGGCGGGATCTGGGTTCACTCTCCCGGCGTGAGCCTGCTCCGTACCGGCGCTCATCCATCCGGGCTGCGCCGGCCGCGGGAACGCGGCCGGCGATGAGCGCGGATGACGATGAAGCGCCGGTCACGGGGACGACCAGGCCAGCGGCGATACAGGTTCCGCTGTTTCTGGATCGGCGAGCACGTCCTCCAGATCCCACAGCACGAGGTCCGGACGATCCTCCGCCAGCACCTGACAGACATGAAAGCGCCGTTGCGCTAGGGACCCCCACTCGCGGTGCCGGGGCGAATGGCCGCTTTCTTTGTCCTGGCCCATGGAAAGCGCGTGGACCCGGCGACCTGAGACGGCTATGTCATCCCGGCCATCCCCGATCAGAGCCTGCGCCACGGGAATGAAAGAGTGGTCACCGGAGCCGAGGATGATCTCGGCCAGGTTATACTGCTCAGCCGACTGCGTGACAATGGGCGACAGCACATTATCCGCTATGCTCTCTTTTCCGGCCAGGGCTCGCGGTGGCTGGCGGAATTGCCAGCCGGCAGCATTGAATGCGGCTTCGACCCGGTGCGGCTGCCAGCCGGCTCGTGCTAGGGCCCCTTGTGTGGCCGCGGTAACTCGCACCTGAACCGCCCCGAACCGGTTGCCGAAGCGCTCAAGGCGGTCCACCAATTCCTCTGGGCTTGCCGCGCCGCGGATGAGGTTCTCTACATCCAGGAATATGCCAACGGTGAGCCTGGCGCTGTCGGGGGATGGGGTCAGCGTGACGCCGTGCTGCATCTGGAGGTAGCTCTCCAAGGCGCCTCCGCGAATACGGACGGACCGCCCGGCCGGTGTGTCCACGCTCTCGAGTACGTATGCTGACGTGAGCCGGAACAGCACCCCCATGCCGCCTTCGCCCAACCGTGTCGTAACGTCGCGGAGGTCCATCCAGCCGCGTGGCTCTTTCACGGTAAATGCCAGGTCAACTGCGGCGGCACGGTCGCGCTCGCTCAGGATGACCGGGTCGAACCATGATTGCGCGAACATCTCGGAGCGGGTCCTCGAGATCTCTGATGCGGACAGGCTGATGTCGTTCGTGCACAAGACGTTCCGCATGCCATCGTTGGCCGCATCCAGTGCCCGGCGCGCTATTGCTGCAGTGAAGTTAGGATGACCTGCGGAAGCGTCGAAAAGCTGCTCGCGCACGTCGCTGGACACAACCATCGGGGTATCCGCAAAAACGGCGTTAACGAGTGCCGAGACCTCACGTTCCGTCAAGAACTCCACGCGTCGCGGCGTAAGCAAGAGGCTCGTCTCACTGGGCAGGCCCGAAGGGCCTTCGGTTGCGGCGAAGACGAAACCTACCTGCCGGCTCTCCGCGTTCATGCGGAAAACATCCAAGACGCCTGCCATCTCAGGCTTGTATAGGCAATGGAATTCGTCAATCACGAGGACGGGTGCGACGTGGCTGTATTCGACACCACGACGGGCGAAGATCTCGAGGAAATCCTCAAGGAAGGCGATGCCGTTATCGACGCGATTAGGCACTTCCGTGCCCGCGAACAAGGACGGGGTGGCTTTAGCCATCCGCCGGCAGATGTTGGAGACGATCGCTTCCTGGTCCTGTTCACCAGGCTGCAGCCCCTGAGCGCTGATGCTCACCACAACGCGGCCGGCGCTTTCCAACTGGCGCACGACGCGGTTGAGCAGAGAAGATTTGCCCACCTTGCGGATGCCGTGGAAGCAGGTGGGCTGGGCCGGGAGCGCTGTCCCATAAGCGGCATCGATGTGCTCGAGGTGGTCTTCGCGGCCCTGGAACAAGCCGGAAGAAAGCTGATCGTCGTGGAGCGGCTCGCCGACGACAAACCTGTTGGGGATGGCCAGGCCCGCAACTCCGGCGTCGCCGAGCATGCCTCCCCAGGAGACAACCGGCAGCCGGAGCCGTATCGTGCGGCTGCGGTCGGCGACCATCCCCCAGGTCCAGGTGACTATCAGCGATGCCTCGGCTTCCCGGCCATCGCGTTCGAGGTCGGCAACCACCGCCACCGTCCGCTCAACCCCCGCAGCCAGCCTGCCCAGTTGGACCGGCTCCATACCGGCGCTGATCGCTACATTCGTTACCTCATCCTGCGCCGGGGCGCCCACCCTCAGCACGATCTGTGGCCGCTCGGCTTCCATGGCGATCCCCCGCCAGCCGGGCGCTACCTCCACCACCGGCGAGGGAGCATCCTCGACCTGATCCGCAGCGAATATGCGGGCCCGCTCCACGGCCTTCAGCATGGCGGTGAGGGAATTGTCACCGGAACGTCCGTGCAGTTTATCGAGATCATTCGCGTAGGCGGCGATGCTCTGCAGCAGCTCGTGCGCTTCGCGCATCTCGACGCCGCGTGAAAGGCGCTCGAAGTCGGCCATCACCTCGTTGACCAAGCGAGTTGTTTCCTCATTCGCGCCGACTATGGTGAGGGCAGAAATCATGCGTGGGCGGAGCCGGACGATATCAGCCGGCGCGTGCGCCGCGTTGAAGGGCTGGGCCAGTTCAGCCAGCGCCGGCGGGATAGGAACGGACTGAACCGCGATCGAGGCGGGACGTGATCGGCTTCCTTCCGGCTCTCCCAGCAGCTCGGTGAGCAGTTCGGTCGTCCTATTCGTCCACTCGCCGCCAGCTTCCTGGAGCGCCGACCTCACCTGCCTGGCCAGCCGCTGATCTCTGGTCTTGCGGGCGAACGTCAGTGCCGCGATGCACGTCATCTCAAACGTCTTCCGGACCGCTTCCTCGGTTCCGGCCCGCGGATGAGAGTGCTGGTTCAGCGCCATCTCGACGGCGCGCTCGTGGGCGCTGCGCGCGATAGCATCCTCGCCCAGCTGCTCCGCCACCTCGCATGCCGCTTTGAGGTGGACGACAGACAATGAGTTGTTATCGGTTGCTCCCGCTGCTCCGCACAAGATCAGCAGTAGCCAGTGACGTGAGTACCGGTTATCTCTGCGCAGCTCCTGGATCCGTTGCCGGGTCTCGGCGACTGTCCGACGGCTCATCACTGGGATGAGGGCAGGGGAGTCCCCGAGAAGCTGCCACCGGCTGAATGCTTCGAGGGCGTTGTTGTAATCTGCCTCGGTCTCCGCGTCCATGAGGGCAAGAGAGGCCAGCAGCAGCCGGCCATCCGGCACTTCGGGTCCCCACCGGATCACGAAGTCCCGCGATGCGCGCCGTGCCTCCTCTGACGCGCCCGCATCCGTCAGCGTTTTGATGGCGTGATAAAGCGCGTGCAGCGCCCACAGCGGACTCGACTGATACGTTGACAGCGAGTGCTCCAGGGGGCGCCAGGCAAGATGCCGCGTGAACGGCTGTGTGGCCTCAAAGATGGCGAGGTTCCAGCTGACTTCAGGACTTGGGTTCTTGATCTTCCGCCAGGTCGACGCGGCCTCGCTGAGCCGGCCGAGTGAAGCCGCCAGGAACGCATCCCATTCTTCCGCCGTAGGGTCATTGGCCCGAAGAAAGGATTCGAGCGCCTGCACTGCCTGGCGCGCCGCGGCGGGCTCGCCAGCGATGGCGCGCTCGACGGTCTCCCGGTGGAGCCCGGTGGGCGCGTCTTCAGGCGGGCGCCGGTGGGAGCGATGCGGCTGCCGCTGCTGTCGCCGCCACTCGTGAACCTTCCGTTCGTACGCCACGACCGCCGGATGCTTGGATCGGGGCGGCATCCAGCGCTTGATCGAGTCGCCGAGTTGCTGGGCCAGCCACATGAGTGCCTGGGCTAGCAACTCGTCGCGGTTCTTCCGGGTGACTTCGACCGCGATCTGTGCCTGGAGCATCGGCAGCGCGGCGAGGAGAGTGGTCCGGTCTTCCGGATCGGTTATGGCCGCGAGATCGGGCCGGTTGGCCGGATCAGCCCGGTCACGCAGCTCGCCAAATTTGAGGTTGGTGGTAGCCGGTAGCTTCACCGACGAGAGGAGATCCACCAGTTCGCTGGCTTTCGACTGGGGTAGTTCGGCCCCCAGTTCGACTGCGGCGTCAACGACGCGGGACGCCTTCGTCACATCTTCATCGCCAATAGCCCTGGTCAGCGACCGCATAAGGCTGCAGACAATGAGATCCCTGACCTCCCGGGCCCCCGGCCCGGCCTCGTTCAGCGCCTCACGCACCTGTACTGGCGTGGGAACCAGGGCATCATTGGATGCCCACGTCAAGGCCTTGATCATCGAAGACATCGGCCGGTCAGTAACCGCGTCACCGGCCAGTGTCACGATCTCCAACTGGGCACTGGTCAGCGGCCGGGTGAAAGCCCACCCAGCCAACGCCGCGATCAGTGCACTCGCAATGTCCCGGGCTTTCTGGGGGTTCTGGCCCGAGAGGATGTCATAGAGGCGGGTCCCCCTGATCCGGGCCATCTCCCGTAGCAGTGGCCTAGGTGATCCGTTGCGTTCTGTCAGGAAGAGCCTGGCTGCCTCCATGAATGTCTTGGCGGCTTGAAGGTAATTGTCATCGGCCGTATCCACGGGTGCGTGCTCGGGCTTGACGGCAGCATCCCCGTGAGCTGACGCGCTTACCTCCCTCATGGAGAGGCCAATACGCCGCCTTTCTTGGTCAAGGCTTACCACGCGCACGGTCACCGGCTGGCCGATATGTACGACGTCGGATACCGTGCGGCCTTCCCGATTCTCTATCTCGGAGACGTGGATCATGCCATCGACCTTGGGAGCGAGATTGACAAACGCGCCGTACTCCCGGGTGCCCGTCACCCGTCCCTTGACCAGGCTCCCCGCTGGATGGGCAATAGCGAAATCTAGCCACGGGTCACCCGCAGTCGGCTCCGGACCGGTGGCCGCACTGCCGTCGGATCCCTGTTCGCGGGCAGGATCCGGCCGGTCCTTCTGCCCGGGTGGGGATCCCGGTGGCGGACCCGGCGGCGCATCGAGGCGGCTGCCCAGCTCATTACGGGCTGAGCGGACGGCCGGCGTTTCCGGGCACCGGCCCAGGGCGGCCACGGCGGCCTGCCGCAGGGCGGGCAGATTCAGGATAGCGTCTCTGGCGTTACTGACCCCAACCGCCAGCTGGTCAGCGCCCGGAACGGAGACAGCGGAATCAATGGAGCCGACACTCTTGGCGAGGAGCGCTTCGTATGCCTGCAATTCACCGCCATACTGACAGATGCCTATGAGATAGGAGGCCACGTATGCATTCGAGGTGGCATCCATTCTTTCGGCGGAGTGCGCAAGCGAGAGCAGGAGACTCAGCGTGATCTCGTGTGGCTCGCCCGCTGGGACGGGTACTCCGTAAAAGTGCGCCAAGCCCGATAGCCATGGCCATGCAGATTCAGCCCAAACCTTATCAACCAGCACGAGCCTGCCCCCACTGCGTCGGTGTTCCGGACAATGAGAGTATGTCCCGGAAGACCTGTTCTATTTGCCTTTAGTTGACCTGCGCCCTATTAACGGTCTGTCCCTATGGTCCTCGTTCAGGGCACTATACCCAGGAGCATGGGGTAAGGGGGGCTGCTTCAGGTTTCTCGAAGCCAAGATCAAACCACGGGCCGGAGCCGGTGAAGCTGGTGCGGGGTTCGGCCGGCTGCGGCGGCGTGACGGGGAGGTTCTCGATCATCCGCTGATCAGCATCCCGGTGCAGAGGACACGATCGCATGCATGCCAGCGATCATGCCATGATCGTAGCTGCCGCCTGGCCAGCGACCGCCCTCTAAAGATCTCTAATGGTGGGGGTTACAGAAGGGTGTGAGGTCCAGGCCGGTTCCGGCGAGGAACCCTTCGAGGAGGGCGGGCCGGTACTGCATCCGTTTCAGCCGGGTCTTCACCAGGGCGGTCAGCTGGGCGAGGTTGCGCTTGGCCAGGTTGGCCAGGGATCTTTTCAGGTGTGACCACACCGGCTCGACCGGGTTGAGTTCGTGCGCATACGGCGGCAGCTGGCAGACGGTCAGCCAGTCCCGGGCCTCTACCAGCTCCGTCATAGCGGCGCTGACGTGGGAATTCAGATTGTCCCAGACGACCACCAGCGGGCCGGCGAGCTGCTGATGCGCCGCGTCCAGGAGCCGGGCGTAGTCCGCCTCGGTGAAGCCCTTGCGCGGGTCTTTGCCGCGGCGGCGGGTCTTGTGCACGCGGTAGATCAGCCGGGGGCGGCACCCGGGCTTGATGGCGATGAGCGCGGCGAGCGAGACACGCTTGTTGCTGCCGCCGGTCACCGTCACCACCGGGGTGGTGCCCCGCCGTCCCCAGGTACGTCCTTTGGGCGGCCTTAAGCCCTGGCCAGATTCGTCTTCGAAGACGATCCAGGCGCCCAGGTCCGCCGCCGTCCTTTTACCGCCGGCCAGGTCTCCTCCCGCCACGCCGCAATCCGCGCCTCGTCGCGCTCGGCGGCCCGCCGTGCCGGGACCTGGACGCTCCAGCCGATCCGGTGCAGCAGCAGGTCCATCCCCGCCAGCGTGTACTCCACGCCGAACCGGCGGCGCACCACCTCAGCGATCCGGGCCAGCGTCCAGCACTGATCCTCATCCCAGCCCCAGGCCGCCGGCCCGGCGTCCAGCAGCGTCTGCAGTTCGCGCAGCTGGACCGCGCTCAGCTTGCACTTCGCCCCGCCCGCGCCCCGCGACGCCAGCGCCGCCCGGCCCCCCGCGCCCAGTGCCCGCCGCCACCGGTTCACCGACATCCGCGACACCCTGAAGCGCCGGGCCACCTCCCGGTCGCTGGCCCCCGCCTCGATTAACTCCGCGGCCGCCAGCCGCACCATCTCCCGGCGGGCCCGCTCAGCCGCGTCCAGCCCGCCACCATCCGGATACCTCATGCATCCGGCATACCTCAGGACAGGCCAGCCGTCACCACCAGGCCAGTAACCCCCGCCATTGAAGATCTTTAGCAGACGCGGTGGCTGCGGTGCAGTCATTGTCTGGGCCGCGTATTTGTCTTCATGACGTTCGCCTCGCAGGTCGGCGCGGGCGGGACGGGTGAAGGGGGAGGGGTTATGCCGTGATCCGGGTGTTCCTGATCCGGCACGGTGAGAGTGAGTCCAACGCGGGACTGCCCTCCGATGATCCGGGCTCGATCCCGCTGACCCCGGACGGGCACCGGCAGGCCACACGGATCGCCCGGGCCCTCGCCGACGTGCCCGCCCTCATCGTGACATCGTCCTACCTGCGGGCCCGCCAGACCGCGCAGCCGGCGATCAGCCGGTTCCCGGCCACCGGATGCCAGGAATGGCCCGTTCACGAGTTCACCTACCTCGGCGACCTGCACGGGCGGGCCAGCACCGCGCGGGAACGGGAGCCATACGCCCGGGCGTACTGGGACCGGGCCGACCCCCATCACGCCAGCCCTGGGGCGGAGTCCTTCACCGGCCTGCTCGGCCGCACCACCGATTTCCTGGACCGGCTCACGGCCCAGCGGTCCGGGCCGGTCATCGTGTTCACTCACGGGCTGTTCATGCGAGCCGTCGCGTGGTCGCTGCTGACCGGCGTCACGGCACCGGATCAGGATCAGATGCGCAGCTTCCGCCGCTTCGCCGACCGTTACCTGATCCCCAACGCCGGCGTCATCGAACTACGCCAGGCCGGCCACGACGTCCCCGCTCTCCTGGGTGGCGCAACGATCCACCTGCCCGCCACCCTGGCCCAACGATCACGCTGAGGGACGTCGCGGGACAGTGCGGGTGAGATCGAGAGGCTGGCATCCGGGCGCGGCGGAGGGTAGGGCCGGCCGAAGACCCCGGGTACCACCCTGGCCGTGGCGTGCGGAGGCGGCGAGCATGAGGTCATGCGTTATGAGAGCTCAGACATCCCGGTGTCCTGGATCCCGTCTGAGGCGGGTGGCGGCCCGGTCGGTTCCACCACCATCCGCGGCTGGGGCGCCGGCCGGATGCCGGCGGCCTGACGGCAATGCGGGCCGTCCTGCGCCTTGTCCGGCATGAGTTCCGCGCCCGCCGGCTGAGCTGGGCTGTCTTGGTGCTGTTCGTCGGCCTGGCGGGTGGCGCGGTGCTCACTGCGGCGGCAGGCGCACGGCGGACAGACACCGCGTATCCCCGGTTCCTGCAGGCCTACCGGGCGTCTGACGTGCTCGTCGGGCCGGCGGGCGGGGGATTCGGCGGCTCTTACGATGATGCGCTGGCGGGCCTCCCGGGGGTGGCGGCGATCGCACCGATCGTCGGGCTGCAGGCGGCGCCGCTGGGACCGGGCGGGCACCTGGTTAATGCGACGGTCACCGCGCCGCTGGACGGCAGGTTCGGCCGCCTGCTGGAGGTCCCCAAGCTGCTCGCCGGGCGGCAGCCGCTGCCCGGTCACCCCGGCGAGGTGATGATCGACCAGATCGCCGCCCAGGACCTGCACCTCCGGGTGGGCAGCAGGCTGGAGATGGGCGCGGCCGCCGGAACAGGCACCGGGCCCATTCGCAGGCTGTCTGAGCACGTGGTCGGAATCATGGTGGACCGCGGCTCTGTCGTTCCCATCACGGACCTGGATAAGACCCCGGTCATCGTCGCCAGCAACGCCCTGTTCCGCGAGCTCGGCCCGCGCTACGCGGGATCCGACGGAGCCTACGTGAAACTGCGGCCGGGCGGGACGGTGAGCGGCTTCAGCGGCCGGGCCCAGGCGCTCACCCGCCGGTTTCCCGTGACCGGCGGCCAGATATACCTCTCGGATGAGGCCGCGCAAGCGGCCGCCGTCGAAAGGTCCATCCGCCCGCAGGCCGTGGCCCTGGCCCTGTTCGCACTGATCCTGGCCGTCACCGCGCTGCTCGTCATCGGACAGGTAGCGACGCGGCTCTTGCTGGCGGCGGCGGCGGACAATCGCACCCTCGCGGTGCTCGGGATGACCCGCGGTCAGCTGCTGGCGGCGGCCCTGGTTGAGGTCGGCGCGGCGGCGGCGGCAGGAGCGGCCGTAGCGTGCGGGGTGGCGATCGCGGCGTCGCCGCTGATGCCGATCGGGCCGGCCCGGCTCGCCGAGCCCGATCCCGGCCTGAACGTCGACGTCACGGTGCTCGCCGCCGGTTTCGCCGCGACCGTGATCCTGCTGGTCGCCTGGGTCGCCTGGCCCGCCTGGCGGCTGGCATCGGCCCGGCGTCCTGCTGCGCGCGACGCGGCGGGAGAACCCGGCCGCCGATCGCGGGCTGCGGAGTGGCTGGCGCGCTCAGGCGCTCCGATCACCGCTGTGTCGGGCGTCCGGCTCGCCCTCGACCCGGGCCAGGGACGCACGGCCGTCCCGGTGCGCAGCGCCCTGCTCGGTCTGGCCCTTTCCGCGGCGGCGGTGGCCGCCGCCGTCACCTTCGGCGCGAACCTGCTCCACCTCGTGCACACGCCGCACCTCTATGGCCAGGATTGGGATGTCGCGGTAGACCTTCAGTTCTCGACCATCACGCCGCAGCGATTCGACCGCATCACCGCGCGCGTGCCCGGCATCTCCGGCTGGACGTACGGCGTTCACGGCACGGTGCAGATCGGCAGTGGCCCGCGGGCACTCGTCGTTCCCGCGATCGGGCTGGCCGCAGGCCAGGGACCGTTGATGTCCCCGGCCTTGCTGGCTGGCCGCCCGCCCCGATCGCGGAACGAGATCGCCCTGGGGACCTCGGATCTCCGCCTGCTCGGGCTGCATGTCGGGCAGTCGGTGCCCGTCACGGCCGCCGGGCACCGGCAGCCATCGGCCCGCATTGTCGGCCGGGCCGTCTTCCCCTACTTCGGCCAGGGCAGCTTCACCCCCACCGACCTCGGCCAGGGTGCGGTAGTCCCCGCGGCGATGCTCGAGCCCCAGGCGGGGGCGGCTAGCAACGGGAGCGGGTACAACTTCGTCCTCGTCCGGTTCGCTCCCGGGCCGCGCCGCGCGGCGGACATCGCCGGCTTCGGCCGGGCCATGGGTCCTTTCTGTGCCGGAGTAGAGCAATCGACATGCGTCGTCAAAGACCAGCGCCCTAACGGCGTGACGGGCTATGCCCGGATCGACGGCACCCCGGAAGTGCTGGCCGGCATCCTCACGGTATTGGGACTGGCGGTGCTGGGCCAGTTCGCGGTGGCGTCCGCACGGCGGCGCCGCCGTGACTTCGCCATCCTGAGAACGCTCGGGATGCTGCGCAGGCAGCTGACCGCCATAACCGCCTGGCAGGTGACGGCGCTGACCGGGCTCGCCCTGCTGGCCGGCCTCCCGCTGGGCGTGGCCGCCGGCCACTGGGCGTGGGGGCTGTTCGCGGGCAGTACTGGCCTCTCGACCGCTGCCCTCACGCCGGCATCGCTGGTGCTACTGATGATTCCGGCCGCCATCGCCGCCGCGAACGCGATCGCGCTCCCGTCCGGACAGCATTGCGCCCGCCTGAACCCGGCGGCGGTCCTGCGCGCAGAATAACGACCGAACGGAGCACCGCAGCCACGACATTCCTACCGTGCGTTGCGCCTGGGCATCGATCCTGGGTGATGGCCACCGGCAGCATTACCGGGCCGCTGGGGTCAGTCCGGTCATCCCGGAAGGCGAGCAGGAGATGGAGACCGCGATGGATGCTGCGCTGCTGTTGGATGATTGGTGCCGGACGGGCAAACTGGGGACACCGGCGTTCGCCTGTAATCACGGTGCGGGAAGGGAACCGGTATGAGCTCACCTGTTCATTCCAGCCAGCTGGTAGACGGCGCGGATCTCGAGCGCCTGGTCACTGGTCTGCACCACGATCCGCACAGCCTGCTAGGCGCTCACCCGGCGCTTGATGGTGAGGGCCTTGGCCGGGTGGTGATCCGCGGGTGGCGTCCTGACGCGGTCGGCATGGTCCTCCTCGCCGGTGAGCGACGGATCGAAATGGGCTGCGTGCATCCCGCCGGGCTGTTCGCCGCGGTGGTGGAGGGGCCGGGAACCCCGGATTACCGGCTGGAGGCGACTTATCCAGATGGTGTCGTGGTCGTGGTCGATGATCCTTACCGGTATTGGCCGACGCTCGGGCAGCTCGACCTGCACCTGCTGGCCGAGGGCCGGCATGAGGGGTTGTGGCGGCATCTAGGGGCGCAGGTGCGGGTGCATCAGGGGACGCCTGGCACGTCGTTCGCGGTCTGGGCACCCGGCGCCCGTGCGGTGCGGGTTGTTGGCGACTTCAACGGCTGGAATGGCCGCCTGCACCCGATGAGAGTGCTGGGCAGCTCCGGGGTCTGGGAGATCTTCCTGCCCGGGGCCGGCCCCGGCGCACGCTACAAGTTCGAGGTGGTGAGCCAGCACGGGCAGGTGAGCCTGCGGGCGGACCCGTTCGCCTTCGCCACCGAGGTGCCGCCGGCCACGGCGAGTGTTGTCACCCAGAGCAGGTACGAATGGCAGGACGCAGCATGGTTCGCCACCCAGGAGACCACCGACCTGCTGCATGCCCCGGTGTCGATCTATGAGTGCCACCTGGGCTCGTGGCGGCTGGCCCAGGACGCCGATGGCGGATGGCGGCCCCTGACCTACCGCGAGGCGGCTGAGGCCCTGCCCGGGTACCTCACCGACCTCGGTTTCACCCACGTTGAGTTCCTCCCCATCGCGGAGCACCCGTTCTCCGGTTCCTGGGGTTATCAGGTGACCGGGTTCTACGCGCCGACGGCACGGCACGGGACCCCGGACGACTTCCGTTATCTGGTCGACCGGTTGCACCAGGCAGGCATCGGGGTCCTCGTGGACTGGGTCGCCGGGCATTTCCCCAAGGACGACTGGGCGCTGGCGCACTTCGACGGCACGGCGCTGTACGAGCACGCCGACCCGCGCATGGGCGAGCACCCCGACTGGGGCACGCTGGTATTCAACTACGGGCGGCACGAGGTCCGGAACTTCCTGCTCGCGAACGCGCTGTTCTGGATCGAGGAGTTCCACGTCGATGGCCTGCGCGTGGACGCGGTCGCCTCGATGCTCTACCTGGACTATTCGCGCAAAGAGGGCGAGTGGATCACCAACCGGTTCGGCGGCCGGGAAAACCTGGAAGCCATCGACTTCATCAAGGAATCCAACGAGGTGGTATACCGCCACCACCCCTCGGTCATGCTGGTCGCCGAGGAGTCCACCTCCTGGCCGGCTGTCTCCCGCCCCACCTACCTAGGCGGGCTCGGTTTCGGGTTCAAATGGAACATGGGGTGGATGCACGACACCCTGGTCTATTTCGCCAAAGATCCGGTGCACCGCCGCTACCACCATCACGAGCTCACGTTCGCCCTGCTGTACGCGTTCAGCGAGAACTTCATACTGCCGCTGAGTCACGACGAGGTCGCACACGGAAAGGGATCGTTGCTCGGCAAGATGCCAGGTGACCGCTGGCAACAGTTCGCGAACCTGCGCGCGCTGCTGACCTGGATGTGGGCCCATCCCGGCCGCCCGCTGCTGTTCATGGGCGGCGAGATCGCCCAGGACGGTGAGTGGCGGCATGACAGCAGCCTCGATTGGCACCTGCTTGACTACCCCGAGCACGCCGGAGTGCAGGCACTAGTCCGCGCGCTCAACACCGTCTACCGCCGCGAGCCCGCATTGTGGGAACAGGACTTCGACTCGCCCGGTTTCCGCTGGATCAACCCCAACGACGCAGAAAACAGCGTGCTGTCGTTTCTCCGGTTCCCGATCGCAGGCGGGCGCCCCGTCGCCTGCGTCGCGAATCTCACGCCGGTGCCCCGCCACGACTACCGCATCGGGCTCCCGCAACCGGGGCGCTGGGTGGAAATCCTCAACTCCGACCACGCGGACTTCGGCGGCAGTAACACCCTCGCCGGCGCCGTCACCGCCAAGCCCGCCGGCTGGAACGACCTCGGCTACTCCACCACACTCACGCTGCCGCCCCTTGGCGTCCTGTGGCTCGCCCACGAGCCCGAGACCAATCTGCCTGGTGCGCCTCGCCCAGCATCATGAGGCTCATGCAGCCACCCCAGCATCCGTTAACCCGCGGGCGTGCGCCGGGGGAATTACCCCTGCCGCCGGAGGACCACGACCGAGCGCCCGGCCACCAGACGGGCCTGGCCGCCTTTGAGGGCCTTTTTCCGCCGGCCCAGGGCCGAGGTGTCAAGAATCGGTTCCCACCACTCGGCCCATTGCCTGGGTAGCGTCCACCTGGTGGCCTTGTGGTGGGCGTTGAACAGCAGCAGGAAGGAATCGTCAGTTACCCGCTGACCACGACGGTCACGGTCCGCGATCGCCTGGCCGTTGAGGAAAAGGCCGACCGATAGGGCATGCCAGGCGTCCCAGTCGTCATCGCTCATTTCGGACCCGTCGGGTTTGCACCAGCCAAGCTCGACCGAGCCGCGAACAGCACGGCCCTGGACGTAGCGCCGTTGACGCAGCACGGGATGTTCCCGCCGCAACGTGATGAGGTCGCGGGTGAAGCCAAGCAGCTCCTCGTCGATCTGTCCCCAGTCCTGCCAGGAGGTCTCGTTGTCCTGGCAGTAGGCGTTGTTGTTCCCGCCCTGGGTGCGCCCGGACTCGTCCCCGCCCAGCAGCATGGTGGCCCCCTGGGAGAGCAGCAGGGTGGCCAGGAAGTTGCGCTGCTGCTTCCGGCGCAGCCCGAGGACGGGTGGGGCGTCTGTGTCGCCCTCGGCGCCACAGTTCCATGAACGATTGTGGCTCTCGCCGTCGGCGCCGCCTTCCCCGTTGGCGTCGTTGTGCTTCTCGTTGTAGGAGACCAGGTCGCGCAGGGTGAATCCGTCGTGGGCGGTGACGAAGTTGACGCTGGCCCCGGGGTGGCGGGTGTCGGCCTGGTAGAGGTCGGAACTACCGGTCAGCCGGCTGGCGAACTCGCCAAGGGTGGCGGGCTCGCCCCGCCAGAAGTCCCGCACGGTATCGCGGTAACGGCCGTTCCACTCCGACCACAGGGCGGGGAAGTTGCCCACCTGATAGCCACCTTCGCCGAGGTCCCACGGCTCGGCAATGAGCTTGACTTGCGAGACGACCGGGTCCTGCTGGATGAGGTCGAAGAAGGCAGCGAGCCGATCAACCTCGTGGAACTGGCGGGCCAGGGTGGCGGCGAGGTCGAAACGGAACCCATCGACGTGCATCTGAGTCACCCAATAGCGCAGCGAGTCCATGATGAGCTGAAGGGTGTGCGGGTGCCGCACGTTCAGGCTATTCCCCGTCCCTGTCGTGTCGTAGTAGAAGCGCCGATCGCCGGCAACGAGGCGGTAGTAGGCCGCGTTGTCGATTCCTTTCATGGACAGAACCGGGCCCAGGTGGCTGCCCTCGGCCGTGTGGTTGTAGACCACATCGAGGATGACCTCGATACCTGCCTCGTGCAGCGCCCGGACCATCGCCTTGAACTCGGCGACCTGCTCGCCCCGCTGGCCGCTGGCGGCGTATTCATTGTGCGGGGCGAGAAAGCCGATCGAGTTATAACCCCAGTAGTTCCGCAGCCCCCGCTCGGCCAGGTGGGCGTCGTGAACGAACTGATGGACCGGGAGCAGTTCCACCGCGGTGATGCCAAGCCTGGTGAGGTATTCGATTGCGGCGGGATGGGCCAGGCCAGCGTAGGTTCCCCGCTGCGCCTTGGGGATGCCGGGGTGCCGGGCGGTGAAGCCCTTGACGTGCAGTTCGTAGATGACCGACTCCTGGAGCGGGATATCCGGGAACCGGTCGTTGCCCCAGTCGAAGTACGGGTTGTGGACCACTGCCTTCGGCACATGGGCGGCGCTGTCGTTGTCGTTGCGTGAGGTGTCGTCACCGAAGGTGTACGGGAAGCAGGCCTGATCCCAGTCGACCTGGCCCTCGATCGCTTTCGCGTAGGGGTCGAGAAGCAGCTTTGCCGGGTTGCAGCGCTGGCCCTTGTCCGGCGCCCACGGCCCGCTCACCCGGTAGCCGTAGCGCTGCCCGGGTGTCACCGTCGGCAGGTAGGCATGCCAGCAGAAGGCCTCGACCTCCTCAAGCTCGACCCGCTGCTCGCCACCCTCGTCGTCGAAGAGGCAGAGCTCGACCCCTTCTGCGACCTCGGAGAACAACGAAAAGTTCGTCCCGGCGCCGTCGTAGGCCGCACCGAGGGGGTAGGAACGACCTGGCCAGGTTTCGATGGCCTCGCTCATATGAGGCTGAGTCCTGTTCTCCGCCCGCATCGGGGCGACACAACATCGGTCATGGCACGTGTGCCTCGGTCAGGATGGCGACGGTGCCGGGGCAGAGGTTCAGGCCGTGCTCCGTTCATTCGGTGCAGGCTCGCACGCTGCGCGGCGGCACGGCCGAGGAGCTGGTCAGAAGAATCCGGCCGCTTACCTCGATGCTACTGGCAGAGAGGGCCAGCTCGGGCTGGCGAAAGGGACGGTGCTGCCGGGGCAGCGGCATCATTGCCGGGGTGGCGGAGGCGGCTGCCAATGCGCCGCCGCCTGCCAATGGTGCCGCAGTGCCGGGCGGATGGCAGCGCCCTCCGCCACCTCCGCAAGCCTGTACTTAACACAGAGTCACTATATAATGACTTTTCGTAAGGTGCAGGCCAAGCCGGTGAGCCGCCGCCACGCTCGTGCCTCGTCGCCGAGCCTGGCGGCAGAGGAGCCTGCCGGTGAGGCTCCCCGGCCAACGGACCGGGGGTGGTGACAGCGAAGCCGCTTACGGTGCTCGTGGTGGCGCTGGGGACCGCGCTGGTCATGGCTGGATGCGGGCTGTTCGGCGGCGGCGGAAAGCCGGCGGCACACCCGGCCGCCGCCGGGCCGGCCGCCCGAGCGCGGTGGCCGCCGCGCCTCCTCGACGCGAGCGTCTCGCGTGCCTATCAGTTCCTGGATCAGATGATGGACCGGCACGGAGCGGGGGCCACCCCGCGTTTCGTGCCAAGCTACGTCGGCGGGCTGCCGGGCGCGCCGGGCCTGGATCCCTCGGTAATCTACGACGATGCCGTCGTGATCGACGCCTACCTGGCCGAGGGCACGCCGGGCGGGCTGGCCCGGGCCAAGATCATCGGTACCGCATTCCTCGACGCGCAGGCCGCGAATCCACGGCGGAACGGGAGCCTCTTCGACGCCTACTCGCCGGTGCCGCTGGGTGGCCCGGGCCACGTCCAGGCCGCTGACCAGGCTAGCCACACAGGCAGCATGGCGTGGGCCGGACTGGCGCTGACCGAGTTGTTCGCCGCCACCGGCATGCGTTCCTATCTCGGCGGCGCGGTCGCCATTGGCGACCGGGTCCAGGCTGACGCCTGGGACAACCGCGGCGCGGGCGGCTATACCGGCGGGTCCAGCGCGTCCGGGGCCAAGATCGAATGGAAGTCAACCGAGCACAATATCGACCTGTACGCGTTCTTCCGGCTGCTCGCCCGGGAGACCGGCAATCCGGTCTGGACCGCCCGGGCGGCCTGGGCCAGGGCCTTCATCGCGGCGATGTGGGATGGGCGGCAAGGCCGTTTCCACGTCGGGACGGCCGCCGATGGCACGACCCTGAGCGGCAGCGTGCCCACCGAGGACGTGAACAGCTGGTCATACCTCGCCCTCCGGGATCCCGCGTATGCGGCTTCGGTCGGCTGGGATGTCAGGCACCTGTCCGTGACCGCGGGCGGATTCAGCGGGGTGAGCATCTGCCCTGGTGACCGCACCGGCGTCTGGTTTGAGGGAACCGCGCACCTCGCGGAGGCGCTGGCCCTCGGTGGTGCGGGTGCGCAGGCGTCGGCCTACCTTGCCGACATTGGCTACGCGCAGGCCCACGGGCCGAACGCGGACGGCCGGGGAATCATGGCTGCCTCGCGGAACGGGCTGGGCGACTGCACGGGCGGCTACGTGGACGCGTCCTTGCACACCGGCACAACCGCCTGGTTCATCCTGGCCGCCAAGAGCATCGATCCGTTGTCCGCGGTCCCGGTCTCCGCGCAACGGGGCGGCTAACGACGGCTGCGTCCTCCCGGTGAACGTCGGCTTGGTCAAGCTCGTAGTAGTTCAGCCCGGCGATCTGAGTGGCCACACCGCCGGGAGGGACCGGGATGTTGCGGCAGCGGTTCAGGTGAGCCCGTGCTGGTAGGCGTAGGTCACGGCCTGGGCTCGGTCGCGGGCACCGGTCTTGGCGAAGAGATGGTTGACATGGCTCTTTACTGTGGTCTCGCTGACCACCAGCCGGTCAGCGATCTCAAGGTTCGATAGTCCTTGGGCGATCAGTGCGAGCACCTCGGCTTCCCGCTGGGTGAGCCCGGCAGGTAGTTGCGGTGTGGCCGCGGGGGAGGTGCCCGACGCGATGGCGCTGACCAGGTGATGCTGGACGGCGGGGTCGATGGCGGCCTGGCCGCTGGTGACCCGCTGGAGTGCTTCGCGGATTTCCTCCGCGCCAGCGTCTTTGGTGAGGTACCCGCGGGCGCCGGCCCGCAGTGCGTCGATGACGGAGCGGTCATCGGTGTAGGTGGTGAGGACGAGCACTTTGATGCTGGCGTCGTGGTCGCGCAGGCGGCGGGTGGCCTCGACGCCGTCGCAGTGGGGCATCCGGAGGTCCATCAGCACGACGTCTGGCCTCAGCTGGATCGCGAGCGCGAGTGCCACGTCGCCGTCGGCTGCGCTGCCTACCACCTCGACCCCGGCGAGCAGCCCGAGAAGGGTGCCGAGTCCTTCCCGCACCACGCGCTGGTCGTCAGCCACCAGGACGCGGATGGCCGCGTTCATGCCGGTACCCACAGCTCGACCAGGAACCCGCCGCCGGTGGGCCCGGCGGTGAGCGTGCCGCCGAGCAGTTCGGCCCGTTCTCTCATGCCGGTCAGCCCATAGCCGGTTCCAGGCGAGGGAGCCCGTCGGTCGCTGAACCTGTCGAAGTCTTCGATGGTCAGCCTGGTGCCGGACGGCTCATAGGCCAGGCGGATCTCGACCCGGTCAGCGTGGGCATGTTTGCGGGCGTTGGTCAGTGCCTCCTGCGTGACCCGGTAGAAGGTCAGCCTGCCGTCGGTGCCGAGGTCCCGCTGGCTGTCGCCGGTCACGGCTACTTGGCAGGGCACGCCGGTGTCACCGTCGAACTCGGCGGCCAGGTCGGGCAGCCGCCCGGGGCCGGGCAGCGCGTCATCGTGGAGCATGCCGATGGCACGCCGTGCTTCTTCCAGCCCGGTCCTGGCCAGCCGGTGGGCCCGGGCGATCGCGTCCCCGACCTGCGGGTCCCCGCCGCCCTGGGCGGCGAGCAGCCTGGCTCCCTCCAGGTTCAGCACCAGGCCGGACAGCGAATGGGCGAGCACGTCGTGCATCTCGCGGGCGAGGCGCTGGCGTTCGGCCAGCGCGGCGGCCTGGGCTTGCCCGGCCCGGGTCTGCTCCAGCTCGGCGAGCAGCAGTTCTGCCCGCTGGTTACTTTCCCGCAGCCGCCGCGCGAACAGGGACAGCAGGAAGAAGGCCAGGATCCCGAAATCGTTCAAAACGATGCCGGCGATGGGCGTGCCGCCGTGTGACAGCCATGCCACCGAGACCGCGGCAGCGGCCACGCCGGCCACCAGCGCGCTGAGACGGGCCGGCAGGACCAGGGCGGCCAGGCAGACGGCGGGGAATACCCCGAGGAACGCCGCGCCGTTGCCCTGCAACCCGATCAGCGCCGCCGCGCTGACCACCGCAGCCAGCAGCACGGCCGGCTGCACTGCCGACCCGGCCTGCATCAGCCACATCGCGGCGATGGTGGCGCCGCAGAACACGATGAGAGTCACGGCGACACCCAGTGCCCCGCCGTGGCCGCCTGGAGCTGGCCGGGCCTGGAACGAGGTGATCACCACGAACGCGATCGCGGCCGCCGCGAGCACGCGGATCGAAAGGTAGGCCGCCGCTTCGCGGCCCCGCGCCCGTTCCAGTCCGGGCAGGCCGGCCGAAGTGGCGGCTTTGGTGCTCACCACTCAACCGTACGGCGGGATCCCGCCGCCGTCTCGTGCCCGGCAGGTGGATTCGCGGCCCGCGCAGCCTCCACCCACAGGTGCAGGCCCCTCCACCCGCGGTTCAGGTTCAGCTGGCGGGAAAGTTCGGCCGCCGCGCCGAAGACGGCCCAGCCATCCCGCACCAGGCTTGCTGGTAAGACACCCAGCGTGGGGAGCGAGATGGACAGCACCGGCCAGGAACGCGGCCCCGGCCAGCCAGCCACCGGCTCCGCCCCTGCGGAGCCGGTGATCAGCGTCCGCGGCCTGGTGAAACGCTACGGCAGCCACGAGGCGGTCGCGGGCATCGATCTGGATGTGCGGCCCGGGGAGATCTTCGCCTTCCTCGGCCCGAACGGCGCTGGCAAGACCACCACAGTGGAGATCCTCGAAGGGTTCCGGCGGCGCACCGATGGCGAGATCTCCGTCCTGGGCCACGACCCGGCCACGGCTGGCGGGACCTGGCGCGACCGGGTGGGCGTTGTCCTGCAGGAGTCAGAGCCCGAGCCCGGCCTGTCCGTGCGCGAGTGCCTCGCCATGTACGCCGGCTTCTACCGCGCGCCCCGGGACATCAACGAGACCATCGCCCTGGTCGGCCTCACCGGCCGGGCTGGCACGCTCGCCACCCGGCTGTCCGGCGGCCAGCGGCGGCGGCTCGACTTCGCGCTCGCGCTCATCGGCGACCCCGACCTCATCTTCCTGGACGAGCCGACCACCGGCTTCGACCCGTCCGCCCGCCGGGCCGCCTGGGAGGTCGTCGCCGGGCTGCGCCAGCTCGGCAAGACGATCTTCCTCACCACCCACTACATGGACGAGGCGGAATACCTGGCCGACCGGATCGCGGTGCTGTCCGCCGGCCGCGTCGTGGCTCGCGGCACCCCGCGGACGCTGGGCGGACGCGACCACATGGACACCGCCATCAGCTTCACGCTCCCGGCCGATCTCGCGCCGCGTGACCTGCCCGCAGGGCTGCGACCGATCGCCGGACCTGGGCCGGGCGGATCGACCGTCCTGCACAGCGAGAGCCCGCTCGTCCACCTGCAGATGCTCGGCAACTGGGCGCTCGGCCGCGGCTTCGACCTGCCTGACCTCGACGTCCACCGCCCGACGCTGGAAGAGGTCTACCTCTCCCTCACCGGCTCCACCAGCACAAAGGACCAGCGATGATCAGGATGGCCGTGCACCAGTCCGGCTACGACCTGCGTGCCTTCCTCCGCAACCGCCAGTCGCAGTTCTTCACCCTCGCCCTGCCCGTGATATTCCTGGTGATCTTCGCCTCATTGTTCGGCGGCAGGGGCCAGACCGTCCCGGTCGCTGGCGGGCGGATCAGCGCCTCGGTATCCTACGTGCCCGGCATCGTCGCGCTGGGTGTGATCGCGGCGTGCTTCGGCAACCTGGTGGCCTCGGTGACCGCACAGCGTGAGCGCGGCGTGCTGAAACGGCGGCGAGCGACACCGGTGCCGGCCGCTGCTGTCATCGCCGGCCGCGTGCTCACAGCCATCGTCATCGCGGTCGTCATGTCGGCGGTGCTGCTGGGCATCGGCTGGGCCGCCTACGGCGCCCACGTCCCCGGCCGCACCGCCCTCGCGCTCGTGGTCACCGTCATGGTCGGAGCGGCCTCCTTCTGCTGCATGGGTTACGCGCTCACCTCGCTGATCCGCAACGAGGACACGGCACTGCCCACCACCCAGGCACTGCTGCTGCCGCTCTACTTCATCTCCGGGGTGTTCGTCACCGTCACGCTCCTGCCGCACTGGCTGGCCGACGCGGGAGCGATCTTCCCCGTCCGCCACCTGGTCAACGCGCTGCTCATCGCCTACAACCCGCACACCACCGGACTCGGATTCGCCGGCCTGGATCTGCTGATCGTGGCCGCATGGGGAGCCGCGGGCCTTCTCATCGCTCTCCGCACGTTCAGCTGGCTGCCACTCGGGCGCTAACCCGGCGCGCCGCCCAACGCGAGCACAGGAGGAAGACATGGCCGCAGAAGTCCAGACCCAAACCGGACGATGCGCCACCCACGGGACAGTCCAGGCCACCCGGGAAATCCCCGGGTGGGGATTCCCCTTTATCGTCTACGCCGTCCAGCGGTACCTGGCCAGGCGCCGCCCATTTCTCTGCCCGGAATGCGGAGCCGCGGTCGAGGCCGATTAATCCAGGTGGCGGCCGCGATCCACAGGTCGTTGACCGGGCGGGGCCGCCCGCGTCGGGTGGCCGTAGCGCCGGGTGCCAGCATGAGTGGATGAACACCATGCCGCAGCCGGCGCAGCACGCCTGCCTCAGCCGGGCCCGCCGCGCTGTCCAGGGCCGCCTGGCCAGCCGAGCTACCGCTGCGGGCAGGCGCGCCGGGTGGCCGGCCGCGCAGGCTGGTGAGGCCAGCTCAGCGGGGGCCGGGCGTCGCGAAGGGAGCAGCGTTGACGAGGCCGGGCACGGGCTTTCCCCAGTGGGTGATGGTCGACGAGGGCTGGGGCCGTAAGGCGGTGGACTTCGCGACGCTCAGCGAGCCGGGCAACTGCCGGGAGTATGTCGCTGTGCATCATCGGCTCGGCGTCGATGCCGGGGACCGGCTGCTCGACGTGGCTTGCGGGTCCGGGCTCGCGGTCGAGCTGGCTCGCCTCCGCGGCGCTTCCTGCTCTGGTATCGATGCTTCGGCCCGGCTGATCGCGGTGGCCAGAGACCGGAACCCCGGATGCGACATCAGGGTCGGCGATATGCGCGCCCTGCCGTGGGACCCGGCGGCGTTCGACGTCATCACCAGCTTCCGGGGGATCTGGGGCACCACCCCAGGCGCGGTTGCCGAGATCCACCGGGTCCTCCGCCCCGGCGGTCGCGTCGGGATAACGGTGTGGGGTCACCTGAAGGTGTCCCCTGGAGCCTGGGCGCTGGCGCCGTTCCGCCTCGCTGCGGCGCAGAAGGTTGACAACCAGGCCGCGATGGTGTCGCTCGGCCGGCCGGGTGCCGGTGAGCAGCTCCTCGAGTCCCATGGATTCCTCGATGTTGAGCGCCTGGATGTTCCGTTCGCCTGGGAGTTCGCCGACCCGCAGCTGTACGCGCGTGCGCTGGCCTGCACCGGGCCGGCTTATGAGGCCATCCAGAACGTCGGCGAGGCTGAGTTCCATCGCGCGGCCGTCGAGCAGGCTCAGGGGCAGCTACGGGACGGCTTGCCGCTCCGGGCCGAAATAAGCGTCGTGGGCTACCTGGCCCGCAAGCCCGAAGGAGGAGAACGCTCATGACTGGCAGCTTTCTCGGGGAACCCTCCGTGTCTCCCGAAGTGCAGGCGCTCTACGACGATGACCTCGCAGACGGCGGCTACGTGTGGAACGTGTCCCGATTGTGGGCGCACCAGCCAGGCACCCTGAATCAGCTGTTCGAGCTGATGTCTGAGGCATTCACGCCGAGCGGTTTGGGCTTCCGCCAGCGCGGGGTCCTGGTGACCGCCGCCGCCTCGGCCCTCGGCGACTCGTACTGCTCGCTGGCGTGGGGCGGGAAGCTGGGCAAAGCGTCGGGCGCCGCTCTCGCGGCGGGGGTTCTGGATGGCAGCGACGCCGGGCTGACCGACCAGGAGAAGACCATGGCCGGGTGGGCCCGAAAGGTCGCCAGGGACCCGAACGCGACAGCGCCCGCCGACATCCAGGCGCTCCGCGACACCGGGCTCGATGACGGGCAGATCTTCGCCATCACCGCCTTCGTAGCTCTTCGCCTAGCGTTCTCCACGATCAACGACGCCCTCGGCGCTCAGCCCGACGCGCAACTCGCCCGGTCTCTGCCCCAGGAGGTGCGCGAGGCCGTGACCTACGGACGGCCGGTAGCTCAAGCGCCGGCTGTCTGACCTGGTTGACCCCGCTCAGCCCGGGCGGGCGGCGACCGCGGCGGCCAGGGCGGTCCGCATCGCCTCTACCGGGCCGGGATGACCAGTCATCAGTTCGACCTGCGCGACCGCCTGGTACAGCAGCACGGCGAGGCCGCTGACAACCGGGCAGCCGGCGGCCACGGCTGACCGGGCGAAAGGGGTCGGCCAGGGCGCGTACACCACATCAAGCACCACGGTGCCCGGTTGCCAGCGGGCAGAACTCAGCGGATCGGCTGCGCCGCCCGGCAGTGTGGAGATGACCAGGTCGGCAGCGGGCAGCGGCTCCTCAAATAGACCACCGGAGACCACCGGCCGCATCCCCAGTCGCTCAGCCGTCGCGCGCAGCTCGCCGGTACGGGTCACGCTGCGAACCAGGACGAGCGGCGACTGGTCGCCCAGCTCGCGTACCGCGGCCAGGGCGCTTTGCGCTGTCCCGCCCGCGCCGAGAATGACCGCCCGCTCGACCCGGGCCAGCCCGGCCTCCCGCAGCGCCGAGACCATGCCGGCCACGTCAGTGTTGTCCGCCCGCCTGCCCGCGGCCGGCCCGGCGGCCGGGAATACCAGCGTGTTCGCGGCCCCGATCGCCGCGGCTAGCGGCGATACCTGGTCGGCGACGGTCAGCGCCACCCGCTTGAGCGGCATCGTCAGCGACAGGCCCGCCCATTCCGGCCCCATGCCGTCGACCAGGCGCGGCAGGCCCGGCTCGTCGCACTCGATCTTGTCGTAGTGCCAGCCATGCAGGCCGAGCGCCTGGTAGGCGGCTCCGTGCAGGACAGGGGAGAGCGAATGCTTGATCGGGGACCCCAGCACGGCCGCCCGTCGCACCGTCTGGTCTACCGCGGTAGTGGTAACGTGCACCGTTCCTTTACCTATCTTCTTCCAGGCCCCCCGGCTCGGTTATGCCCGCGGGCCGCTACCTCGCATCTGCCTGATCGTTGGCCTGGTTCGCCCTGGCCAGCAACCCGGTGAAGGCCGCCTGGGCTCCGGATGACCGGCTGGAACGGGCCATCACACAATTGCACACAGGGCACCCGCACCGTTGCCACGGCGCTGACATCGGCAGCCGTGCCTCCGGACCGCGGCAGGTGCAGCGCCTCTTAATCTCGTCCGGCGATCCCGCCGGCGCCTGGTCCTTCGGCCGGCCAGTCGGCTCGGGCTACGGCGCGTCGTGCCGTGGTGGCGGGAGCTGGCGCAGGAACGGGTCGGCTGGGCGGTGGCTGCTGACGCGGATGCGTGCGTCCACGGCGATGACCCCGTCCGGGCGGGCGATCACGGGGTTGAGGTCGAGCTCGGCGACTTGCGGCAGATCGTCGGCCAGGCGCGACACCCGGAGCAGGGTGTCGCGCAGGGTCCCGGTGTCCGCGGCGGGCTGGCCGTTGTGCCCCAGGAGCAGCGGTGCGGCGCGGAGGGAGTGGATCAGGTCGTCCGCGTCGGCGCCGGTGAGGGGGGCCAGGCGGGCCACGTGGTCACCGAGCGTCTCGGTGAGGATCCCGCCGAGCCCGAACACCACGACGGGGCCGAACACCGGCTCCTGCACGACTCCGATCATGGTCTCGGTGCCGCCGGTGATCATGGGCTCGACGAGCACGCCGGCCAGACGTCCGGCGAACTTGTCCTGGAGGCGGCGCATCGCCCCGCGCACCTCGTCGGCGCCGTGCAGGTCTAGTTCGACGGCGCCTGCGTCGGTCTTGTGGATCAGGCCAGGAACCTCAGCCTTGATGACCACGTGACCGCCCAGGCTGGCCGCGGCGTTGACTGCCGCGTCGGCGTTGCCCGCCCGGCGGAACTCGACCATCGGGATGCCGTAGCAGCGCAGCAGGTCGTCGGCCTCGTGCGCAGGCAGCCAGCCGCCGCCCGGCATCCGGGCCAGGAATGACTCGGCGATGGCGCGTGCCTCCGCCACCCGCAGGCCGGGGATGTCCGGCACCGTGCCAGCGGGCCGGGATCGCCATGAACCGTAGCGGGTGGCCCGGGCCAGCGCACGGGCCGCCGCTTCCGGGGAAGCGTAGGCCGGCACGGCCGGGGCCGCCCCGCCACCATGCAGCAACTGGACCGACTCGGGCTGGTCCAGCACGACCGCCGCGATCGGGACCGGCAGCCGCTCGGCGGTCAGCGTGGGAAGCAGGTCGGCCGAGCTGTTCCGGACCACGAGCGCGAGGACGGCATGCACGCCGTCCTCGCCGGCCGCGATGTGCAGGGCCGCGCGGAATGCTTCCGGGCTGACGGCCTCGGTGGTGTCTATCAGGCTGCCGAGGGCTGAGCCGGCGGGCAGCACATCCCGCAGGCGGTTGCGGGCCTCCTGGCCGGGCGGGGCGATAACCAGGCCGGCTTCGGCGCACGCGTCGGCGGCCAGCACGCCCGCGCCGCCTCCGCTGGACACGATGGCGACCCGGCGGCCCGCCGGGACCGGCTGGGACGCGATCAGCACGGCCGCGTCGAGCAGTTCGCTGAAGCTGGTGGTGGCGATGATGCCCGCCTGGTCGAAGAGTGCCTGCCGGGCGATGAGCGGTGCGGCCACGGCGGCGGTGTGCGAAGCGGCGGCCCGCTGGCCGGGGGCCGACCGCCCGGCGTGGACAGTGAGGATGGGGACCGTGGCGCTCACCCGGCGCGCGGTCCGGGCGAACCTGCGCGGGTCGCCGAAGGATTCCAGGTAGAGCACGGCGAGTTCAGTGGTGTGATCCGCCTCCCACCACATCAGCATGTCGGTGCCGGAGACATCCAGCATGTCGCCAACCGAGGCGAACGAGGAGGTTCCGATGCCCAGCCGGGAGAAGTGCTCCACCAGCGCCGCGCCGAGTGCTCCGGACTGGACGACGAGGCCGGCCTGGCCGGGGGCGGGGTGATGCGCGGCGAACGTGGCGTCCAGCCCGATCCCGGGCACCGCGACGCCGAAGCAGTTCGGGCCCACCAGGCGCATGCCCGCCCGCCGGCTGGCCTCCAGCAGGCTGGATCCTTGCGCGAGCGTGAGCCCCGAGGTGATGACCACCAGCGACCTGGCTCCGCGCTTGCCGCACTCCTGCGCCACCCCCAGCACCCGCGCCGCGGGTACCGCCACGACCACGAGGTCGGGTGCCTCGGGCAGCGCCGCGACCGACGCGACGCATGGGATGCCCTCGACGTCGCCGGCCAGCGGGCTGACCGCATGCAACGTACCGCGGAAACCAGCGTCGCGGATGTTGAGCAGGATCCTCCGGCCGACCGAGCCGGGACGGCTGACCGCGCCGACCACCGCGGCCGACCGGGGGGCTAGCAGCGGTTCCAGGCTGGCCATGTCAGCCTGCTGCTCCCGGCCCGCTACCGCGTCCAGATAGGCGCTGGCCTCACCGAGGGCCGTGCTGTGCGGGATCGACATGGACAGCTCAACCACGCCGTTGCCGGACCTGCGCCGCACAGCCAGCCCGGCGTCGCCGAGCACCTGCAGTACGGCGCTGTTCCCCGGCAGCACCTCAGCGGTGAAGACCTTCACGCCGCGGGCGTCGGCCAGCGAGACCAGGTGCTCAAGCAGCAATGTGGCGATACCGCGCCCATGCCTGCCGTCGGCAACCGCCATGGCGACCTCAGCGGCGTCCGAGCCGGGGATGAGCTCGTAGCTGACCACCCCGACCAGCTCATCGCCCAGCAGGCCAACCAGCGCGCCCAGGTCCGGGCTGGCCTGGCGGCACACCCGGCGGGCTTCCCGCTCCCCGGCCACCCGGCTCATGCTGAAGAAACGGAAGTAGAGGTTGCCCGGCGACATCGCCTCGTGCAGCCGCTTGACCGCCTCATAATCCCCAGGACCCGCCGGCCGGATGGTCATCGTGGTGCCGTCGGCCAGCAGCGCATAAGACCGCCCGGTCTCCGCGAGCAGGGTCAACCGATCACCTCCAGCGTCGCGCTGACGTGCAAGCAGACGTTCACGGCCGCACTCGCCGGACCAGCCGGTCACGGATTCATCATCCCCGGTCGCCGGACCTCGCGCACCGCCTGCGGCCAGTGTTCAACGGTGAGCCCGCACACGTTCACCCGGCCGTGGTCAGCTGATAATTCCGCCCTGGCCATCACATTCACCAGGCCCGGCCGGTCGTGGGCGCGGGGCCGTCCCGGCGGCCCGACCTGAAACGACGAACTGCTAGCCGTGTACGCGGTGGGTGCGCCCGGCCCATTCGGTGTCACGCAGTACGAATTTCTGGATCTTTCCGGTAGACGTCATCGGCAGCTCGGGCCTGATCTCGATTTCGCGGGGGGCCTTGTAATTGGCGATCTTGGTACGGACGTGCGCGATCAGCTCTTGCGGAGTCGCGCTCGCGCCGGCCTGGAGCACGACGAACGCTTTCGGGCGCTCGCCCCACTTCTCGTCGGGTACCCCGATGACAGCGACGTCGCGCACGGCAGGGTGACTCATGAGCGCTTGCTCCACCTCGATGGTGGAGATGTTCTCTCCGCCGGAGATGACCACATCCTTGGAGCGGTCGCGCAGTTCGATGTACCCGTCGGGATGCATGACGCCGAGGTCCCCGCTGTGGAACCAGCCACCGCGGAACGCCTCGTCCGTGGCGTCTGGGTCGAGGTAGTAACCGCTCATGACGTTGTTGCCGCGCATGACGATCTCGCCCATCGTGCTGCCATCGGCCGGGACGTCAGCCATGTCAGCGTCGACGATGCGCACGATTTCGGCCTGGATCATGTTGACGCCCTGGCGGGCCTGCAGCACGGCGCGCTGCTCGGCTGCGAGGTCCGCCCACTGCGGCTGGGATTGGCAGAAGGTGATCGGGCCGTAGGTCTCGGTCAGTCCGTACACGTGTACGATCCGGAAGCCCATCTCTTCCATGTGCGCGATGGTCGTGGGACTGGGCGGCGCGCCGGCCGTGGTGATCAGGACCGGGCGGCTCAGCGGCCCGGCCTCGGGCGCGTTCAAGATCGTGCTCACCACAGTCGGCGCCGCATTGAGGTGGGTGATGTCGTGCTCGCGCAGCTGCTCCCAGATCGCGTCGCCGCGCACCTCGCGCAGGCACACGTGCGTGCCGCCGATGGCCGTCAGCGACCACGGGGTGCACCAGCCGTTGCAGTGGAACATCGGCAATGTCCACAGGTAAACGCTGTTCTCGTCGTGCCGGGAGTGGATGATCTCGCCGAAACAGTTCAGGTAAGCACCCCGGTGGGTGTAAACGGCGCCCTTCGGGCGCCCCGTTGTACCGGAAGTGTAATTTATCGCAATAGGGGCAAGCTCGTCCGGGACGGACCAGGGCAACGGCTCTTGGCCGCCCCTGGCGAGAAAGTCGGGGTAGCTCACCAGCCGCGGATCGGGGCCCAGATCCGCACCTGTCAGCGCTAGCTCGGCATCCTCGGCGACCACCAGCTGAGCCACCGCCTCGACGTCGTCTGCCGCAGTCGCGGCCACCGGGAGCAGTGCCGCGTCGACCACCACGATCTTCGCGCCTGAGTGCGCCAGGATGTAGGCGATCTCCTGGGCCGTGAGCCGGGTGTTCACCGTGACCAGCACGCCGCCCGCCAGCGGAACCGCGAAATGGGCGATGAGCATCTCGGGCAGGTTCGGCATCAGGTAGGCGACCCGGTCGCCCGACTCGACGCCGCTCGCCTGCAGCGCCCGCGCCACCCGCTGTGTCTCGGCTGCCAGCTCGGAGTATGTGAGCCGCCGCCCGCCGTAGATCACAGCGACCTTGTCCGGCCATACCCGCGCGGAGCGCTCCAGGAACGACAGCGGCGACAAGGCCGCATGCGAGACCGAGCCCCCGGCGACCTCCGGCGGATGCGCCGGCCGCCCCGGGGCCAGCTGGTCCCTGACGCTCTCCTCGAGTGGATAGTCCTTCATGATTCTCGCCTTGCCAGTGGGGATGTGATGTGCCGCGGATGCATGGGATGGCAGGTACACGTCCCGGTTGGCTTGGCGGCCTTGCCGATGAGCCTCCCTCGCTGGCACATCGCACGCCGCCCAACCATCCAGTTAATGACCCATTTGCCCTAGCTGATGATTATTCGCGTGCTGCCGACAGAGGCGAAGGTCCCTGGGCTTCCCCTCGTGACGTGGACACATCGAGGATGAGCGGGCCGGGCCAGCATGACCGGCTGGCACCGGCCAGCTCTCAGGGCGAGGGCAGCCCGAGGATCTGCAGCAGGTCGCGGAAGTCCGTGATTGTGTAGTCGGGCGCGCAATCCCGGTAGGCTTTCACTCCTTGATCGGAATCGAACATCACGGTCGTCAGGCCGGCTTCCCGCGCTCCGTAGATGTCGCGGTACATGTCGTTGCCGACGTACAGCGAGTTCCCAGCCGCCACTCCCATGCCGTCGAGCGCGTACTGGAAGAGCCGCCGATCAGGCTTGCGGTACCCATGGTCGCCGGAAACGACGATCGGGTCGAAGTAGCCGAGCAGGCCGACCTTGTGCAGCTCACCGCGCGCATACATGCTCTGCGCGTCGGTGACGATCGCGAGCGGGTAGCGCTCGCACAGGACGTCGAGCACTTCACAGACGTACGGGTACAGGCCGAGTTGCCGACGCGAGATGCCGCGGGTCATCTCGGCCAGGAACACCGGCATCTGCAGGAGCTTCCCAGCTGGCAAGGCGCGGGTGAAAGCCGTCCCGTGCTCTTCGAGGATGCTGCGCCAGATACCGACGGCGTCGAATTCGGGGTACTTCTCCGGGCTGGCCCGCAGCTGCTCCCTCATGATCTGGAAATAGGCCTCACGGAGCTCGTGCCGGTGCAGGTCGATGCCCTGGTAGGTGAGGAAGTGCGCCACGGCGCGGAAGATCCGCTCCTCGTCGTCATCGGCCAGGATCCTGACCAGGGTGCCGTTCACGTCGAAAGCGACCGCTCGGATGTCCATGCTTTGCGTCAGTACCTCTCGCTCGGCAGGGCGTCGGCAACGAGTGTAGGCCGCCAAGTCCGGCCAGGATGTGCAGGCGGCATCCTCGCTGGCGCTGGCCGGCCCGCCCGCACCGGTGACCTCACGGCCCGGGATCCGGGCATTTCATGCGGCTTGCAGCAGCCTCTTCGCCTGCGTCACCAGCCTTCTGCCGTAATCCTGGCCGATGTAGTCGTTGCGCGCGATCCGCAACAGGTTCAGCGCCATGTAATACGGCGCACGAGCGGTAATCGACCCGAACGTCTGCTCGCGGTCGGGGAAGTGACAGCTGTACTCCCAGAGGAAGTGCCCGATGAACGGCTCCGCGCGATGCCGGTCGCCGGAGTCACGCATGAACGCGTGCTGGAGTTCGCCAGCGACCCGCCCGACGTCGAACATCCGGTCGCCGCGCTTCATGCGCTCGAGGTCGATCGCCGCGACGTCCATGCCGTGGCCGAACAGGAAGTTCGCCGGGGTGGCATCGCCGTGCAGCCAGACCCGCCGGTCCTGCCACATCTGCGGGCACGCCCGCCAGCGGTCGCGCAAGGCCGAGAGCTCGTCGAGGTCCTGCTGCCCAATGCGGTGGGCCTTCCTGAGCCTGCCGACGATCGTGTCGAAGTACCGGCACTCGGAATCAAACTCCACCGCGGCCCCGTTGGCCGTCCGGTTGTGCAGGGTGGCGAGGAAGTACGCGAGCGCCTTCAGCCGCCAGTAAAGGTGCGCATCGTCCCGGTGCTGCGTGGCGCGCGCGATCGCGTGGCTGAATTCCTCGCCGGGGTAGTATTCGACGGCCAGCGCGCCGTTGATGTTGCGGCTGAGTCCCAGTGGCCGGATCACGTGGTGCGGCGATCCGACCAGGTTGTACTGGCGCAGGATCTTAAGGCAGTCATATTCCTGGCGTGCCATCCAGGCCGCCTTGTCCAGGTCCCTTCCGAACCTTGGGCCGTAGAATTTGCAGATAACCTTGGCGCCGCTGAACTTCTCCTCGTACGCGTAGACCTCGTTGCTCCCGGACAGCCGGAACGCGCGGAACGCCAGCTGCGGTTCGCGCACCTCCAGGCGATCGCGCATGATCTTGCTGAGGAAGCCGTGGACCGGGTCCTCACCCGCGACGTATCCGACATACTTCCCGTTCATTGGAGCCTCCCTCCGCGCTGGGCCGCAAAGCGGCGACATCGAGCAGCGCGCCTACCGTTCCCCCGTGTGCGCGGCGTTCCGTCACCTGTCATTAACCGCGCCTTACCCAGATAGAGACCTCGGGTCCGGTCCTGATACATGTCCGAGCCCGGCGCCTGCCCATCGGCCCGGCGGGCCGGCTCTCTTGACAGCGGCGGCCCGTGCGGTGAATCCTCCGTGAGGATTCACCGGCAAAGCGGGCGCGCACCGGCGCGTGGCCCAGGCGGTCCGGCGGAGGTGGGTATGGCACGCTCGGCCCGTGGTCGCACGCGCTTGGCCAGGATGCTGGCTGCATTAGCGACGGCTGGGGCCATGCTTCCGCTGGCCGCGGCCAGTGCGGGAGCCGCCAGCACGACCGTGGCCGAGGCCAGCGCGGGCAGCGCCGCGCCGGGCGGGCCCGGGACCATGTCGTACTTCGACCTGGCCCGCAAAGACTGCCTGGGGACGGCCACCGGCACGGCATCGAAGGTCTGGTACACGGTTGCCGATGGCGTGCTGTCGGACACTTACGAGCCCACCATCGACAACACCAACGTGAGCACGTTGCAGTACATCGTCACCGACGGCTCCACGTTCACCGACCTGCAGACCAGGGACATGAGCTACACGGTCGCCGCGGACCCCACCGGCATGGCCTGCACGGTGACCGCGACCGACGCCCAGCACGGTTACCGGCTGACCACCACGTACATCACCGATCCTGGCCGTGACACCGTGCTCATGCGCACGCGGCTGAGTGCCGTGCCGGGCTCCGGAACCAACGTGGCCGCGCTGCATCTTTACGCGCGGCTGGACGCCCACGTTAACGGGAACGGCGGCGGGGGCGCCCAGAACGCCGGGGCCAACAGCGGCGTCGTGACCACGTCGGGCGGGTCCGCGATCCCCGTCGTCTCCAGCACGAACACGGTCACCGACGCCACTAACCGGACCTACGCGGTGCCGACCTACATGGCGCTGGCCGACAGCACCCCCGCGCCAGAGGCGAGTGTCGGCTACGCCGGGACCGCCAGCGATGGTCTCACCCAGCTGGACACGTCACACGCGCTGACCCCGTACACGTCCGCGCCGGATGGCCACATCGTGGCCACCCAGGAACTGGCTCCGGGGCCCGGCGGCACGCTGACCCTGGCCCTCGGTTTCGGCCGCACGCAGGCGGGCGCGGTGAGCACGGCCCAGGGCTCGCTCAGCAGCCCGTTCGCGCTGAAAGCACAGAGGTACCGGGCCGGCTGGGCCGGGTACGACGCGACCCTGAACCGGCCGCCGGCCCATTATCCGGGAGAGCCGGCCAGCGCGACCGCGCGGCTGGCCGAGCACTACTACCTGTCGGCGAACGTGCTCAAGGCGAGCGAGGACAAAACATTCCCCGGCGCGATCGTGGCGTCGCTGGCCAGCCCGTGGGGCCAGGCGGTGCCGGCCGGGGCCGACTCCGGTGGCCAGCCCGCCTACTTCGGCTCCTACCGCGAGGTGTTCTCCCGCGACCTGTACGAGGCGTTCACCGGCCTGCTGGCCGACGGTGACCTGGCCACGGCGCGGGACGCCGTCCGGTTCCTGTTCGACCGCCAGCAGCTACCGGACGGGGCCATGCCGCGTAACTCGCTGCTCAACGGCAAGGCCGCCCCTGATACCGGCGGGCTCCAGCTGGATGAGGTCGCCGACCCGATCCTGATGGACTACCAGGCGGGCCTGGGCGGCGACGCCGCGCTGTGGGCCGGCCACGTCCGGCCGGCGGCCGACTTCCTGGTCGCCCATGGGCCCTCGGACGGCAACGAACGGTGGGAGGAGCAGACGGGCTACTCACCCTCGACCATCGCGGCCGAGATCGCCGGGCTGACCGCGGCGTCTGCCATCGCCGCCGACCATGGCGATAACGCGCGGGCCCGGCTCTACCAGGCGACAGCTGACTACTTCCAGCGCAGCATCAAGTCCTGGGACGTGACCACGACCGGGCCGGACGGGCCACGCTACTTCATCAGGCTGTCCAAGACCGGTGACCCGAACGCGGCGATCGCCTACAGCCTCGGCAACGGCGGCCCGACCGCGGACCAGCGCGGCGTCATAGACGGCGGGTTCCAGGAAATGGTCCGGCTGGGGGAACTGCCCATCAGCGACCCGGACGTGCAGGCCTCGCTGGGCGTGCTGGATAAGCAGGTATCGGTCAGCACGCCGAGCGGCACCGGCTACTACCGGTATGGCACGTCGGCGGCCAGCGGCAGCGCGGACGGCTACGGCGACTGCTACCAGCCGAGCCAGACCTCGTGCCCGACCACCGGCGCGCCATGGCCGCCGACCGACACCGGGACCGGTCACCTGTGGCCCGTGCTGTCCGGCGAGCGCGCCGAGAGTGACATCGCCGCCGGGCAGAGTTCGGGGGCCGCCAGCCTGCTGAACGCGATGCTCAATTTCTCCTCGGGCGTCGGCCTGGTGCCCGAGCAGGCCTGGGAGGACCCGGACCTGCCCGCGTCGCCCTTCGGCAGTGACCCGGCGACCGCGTCGATCGGGTTCACCGACGGTCAGGCCGCAGGGTCCGCCGCACCGCTGACCTGGGCCCAGGCCCAGGAACTGCGGCTCATCGCGGGGCTCGGGGCCGGCCGCACCGTCGAGACGCCGGCGGTAACGACGGCGCGCTACCTCACCCACGGGGCGCCAGGTGCGCTGACGGTCACCCTCACCGCCCCCGCCTCCGCTGCGAAGCTCGGATCTGCCACCACGACAGTGACCGGGGCCACCGCACCCGGCGCGTCGGTGGACATCGGGTCGGCCGACACCACGACGGGTGCTGCCGCGTCCGTGACCAGCACCGTCGCGGCACCGGACGGATCGTTCTCGGCGACCGTCCCGGTCGGGTTCGGCGACGATGTCATCACCGCGACGGCCACCTCGCCGGACCGGCGGAACACCGGATACGCGCAGGTGGCAGTGGTCGGGGAGGTGACCGGAGGGACCACGGTACTGAACGTCACCGATCCCGCCGGCGACGACAACGGGCCCGGCACCTACCAGTACCCGACGGCCCCGGACTTCCATCCAGGCGCGTTCGACCTGACCGGTTTCCAGGTGATCAGCGACGGCACCACCGCCTACCTGCGGACCACCCTGGCCAACCTCGACCCGGCCTTCGGCGCCGATTTCGGTGCCCAGCTCCTGGACATCTACGTGCACACCCCGGGCGGTGGCCAGACCTCGACCCAGGCCGCCTACACCTCCCGCAACTACTCCATCGCGCCCGCGGGGGCCTGGAGCGAGCGAGTCGAAGCACAGGGCTTCGCCTCTCCGACGTGGGCAGACGCCAGCGGCAACCCGGTTGGCACAGCGTCCATGCTGACCGATGACGCCAGCCGGACCGTGACGATCGCTCTCCCGGAGGCCCAGTTCGGCACGCCCGGATCCGGCTGGGCGTTCAGCGTCGTGCTGACCGGGCAGGACGGATTCAGCTCCGACCTGGCCCGGGCGTTCACGGCCACCCCGCAGCCCTACACCTTCGGCGTGTGCGCGGCCGGCGGGACGAGCCCGATCTGCTCGGTGAGCCCCTCGGATGTCCCCCAGGCCATGGACGTCATCACCCCGCCGGGCGTATCGCAGGCCACCGAACTCGATCCCACCCGGGGCCCGGTCGTGATCCAGCCAGTGACCGTGCCCTAGGGATGGCGCGGCGCCCTGACCCAGTAGCGCCTCCAGCCTGGCTCCTGGTCATGGCCGGCCGCCGCTCATCATGTCGTTGAACCTTTTGGTCGCTCCGACCTCATCCGGCCGCAGTGCATCGCGCCGCGCCCGGGCGCGTTCCACGTAGACCTCCACTTCGTCGGTGGCCAACAGCTCCATCGTCTCGGCCAGGTAGTCGGCCAAGGGCATCGCACGCGGGTCGGTCAGGTTGACGTCCATCAGCGCAGTCCGCGTGTACGGCGGTGCGATCTCGAGGACGGTCACCGGCGATCCCTGCAGGCGGTGCCGCAAGGACAACGTGTACGAGTGCAGTGCGGCCTTCGTTGCTGAGTAGAGGGCCGACGAGGCCAGCGGCGTGTAGCCGAGCATCGACGAAACGTTGATGATGGTCGCCGAGGGCTGCTGCCGAAGATGAGTGATGAGCGCGGAGTTCAGCCGCACCGGCCCGAGCAAGTTGGTGGCGACGATCGACGTCAGCATCTCGTCATCGAGCGGCTCGCCGGGGTCATCGCCGAACATGATCCCGGCGTTGTTGATGACGACGTTCAGATCCGGATGCTCCGCGATCACCTGGGGCACGACGCTGGCAATGCTGACCGCATCGGCCACGTCCAGCTGCACGGCATGCATCCCGGGGCTGGCCGCCGCGACCTCGCTCAGCACGGCCGCCCGGCGGCCGGCGATGATGACCCGGTTGCCCCGCCGGTGCAGTTCCTCGGCCAGGCCGCGCCCGATGCCAGAGCCCCCGCCGGTGATCAGGATCGTGTTGCCGCTGAGCTTCACAGGCCTCCCTTCCGCAGGAAGGCGTCGTGCTGGCCGCGCACGTAGGTCTCGAAGGTCGTCGGCGGGCGCCCGAGCAGCCACCTGAGCACGTTGGGGTTGCCGACGAAGTCGTGGCTGCTGTAGCGCGCGGTGATCGCGCGCAAGACCCTGGCTTGATGGCTGACCTGCTGCGGATCCGCGTCGCCGACCCATGCCTTGAGGTAGGTGTCGGCATCGATCTCGCGCACCACGATGGGCCGGTCCAGCACGCGGGAGATGATGTCGCCCAGCTCGTGTGCCGTGTAGCGGCCGGGGGCCGCCAGCTCGTAGGTGGCCCCGGCGTGGCGTTCACTGTCGATCAGGGCCATGCAGGCAACGTCGGTCACGTCGCCCAGGTCCACCAGCGACTGACGGCGCTCGAGCGACCATGACAGCTCAAAGACGCCCCGCTCGAAGACGGGCCGGAGCTTCAGGGGCAACATGTAGTTGGCCGGCTGGAGGATGGTGAACTCCAGGCCCGACGAGAGCAGGTGCTCCTCGACATCGCGCTTGATCTCGTGCTGCACCAGGTCGGTCGTGATCGCGTGCAGCACTGAGCTGAACACCAGGTGTTTCACGCCCTCGGCCCGGGCTGCGTCGACCACGGCCAGGCCCATGGCACGTTCGCGCGGGTGGGCGGTCGGCCCGACGTGGTACACCTTCTGCACGCCGCCGATGGCCGTGGCCAGCACCGCCGGCTCGCTGATGTCGCCGACCACGGTCTCCTGCACGCCCAGGGCACGCAGGTGCCCGGCAGAAGCTTCCGTCCGGACGCAGGCCCGGACCGGCTGCCCAGCCGCGAGCAGCTTCGGGACGAGCAGCTTGCCCTGATTGCCCTGAGCGGCAGTGACCAGAATCATCTCGGTCCATTCGGCTCGTTGTCCCGACCGCGTGGCCGGCCCGGAGGGCGCAGCATCCATGCCATGGCCGCTGCTACCTCACCCGGCAGCCGCCAATCCACACGCCGCGGATGTTCCGGGTGGCGGAGATGTCCTGGGTGGGGTCGCCATCGACCAGCACCAGGTCCGCCCGGCGCCCCGGCGTGATGACACCCCGGTCGGTCAGGCCGAAAGTGCCAGCCGCGAGAGATGTCGCCCCCCGCAGCGCCTCGGCCGGTGTCAGCCCGGCATCCACCAGCCGCTCCAGCTCCGCGTGCAGTGATTCGCCGTGGGCGACCTGGTATGGGGCCGTCAGATCGTCGTTTGAGTCGGTGCCCGCGAGAATGACTGCCCGGGCGCGGTGGAACGTGGCGACGGTCGACTTCGCGTGCCGGTAGTTCAGCCGGACCGCCGGCACGAACGGCGCCAGCGCGCGCATGGCGAACTTCCCGCCAATGGCGTGCACCACTCCCTGCATCATCGTCAGGGTCGGGATGAGGACGACAGGCCGCCCGGCCAGCAGTCTCTCGAAGTCCGGGCTCAGCTCACTGGTCAGGGCCGTGTGGGTCACGACATCCACCCCTGCGCGCACCGCTGTCGTCATGGTGTCAGCGCTCACCACGTGAGCGACCGTCATCAACCCAGCTTCATGTGCCGCTACGACCAGTGCCGCAACTGTCTCCGGGCCGAGCGCCCTGGTGCCGGGGATCTTGGGGTCCTCAACGAGGATCTTGATCCAGTCCGAGCCCTCAGCCACCCGCTCGGCGACGAATCGCGCCGCGTCCTCGGGCCCGGTGACTGTGGTCGAGACGGAGAATCCCATCTTCCTGACGAACACGGAACCCGGCGCACTCGCCGGATTGCCGGCGCTCCTCACGGTGGGATGCCCGTGGCCCTTTTTCAGCGTCGCGAGGTTGGCGAGATCCTTGTTGCCCATGTCGAGCAGGGTGGTCACGCCCCACGAAGCCGACACCTCGAGCTGTGCCACCTTGTCCACGTGCACGTGCGTGTCGATCAGCCCTGGCAGCAAGGTGCCCCCGCCGCCGCCGACCACGTCGGCACCAGGCGTGCTGTCCGCCCGCGTGCGGCCCGAGATCATGGTGCCTTCGACCGCGACGGTCGCTGGCTCACTCAGCCGCTCTCCGTCAAATACCCGCACGTTGGCGATAGCTGTTACAGCGCTCACAATGACCTCTCCTGAATGCAGCGCTCCAGGGTGAAACCAGGCTGGCCGAACTGTGAATCAGCGCGGCCGGTCCATCGGAATAGGCAGGTCGGATGCGGCGATGCCGGCCGGTGCATGAGCCGCGCCTGACGGGGCGGTGCGCTCAAGCGGGACCCGGCGTCCCGATGTGCCGGGCGTAAGCCGAGCGCACCGCGGGCACGAGCTGGCCGGCCGCCGCCAGGTCGGCGCGGTCGGCGCGCAGCTTGAGGATGTTGCCGGCGCGCAGGTCGGGCGGGACATCGTGGCCCCGGGCCGCGATGAGGGCATGGAAATGCGGGTAGTTCTCGCCGAAAACCAGCTGGTAGGTTGCGGGCGCTCCGGTGACCTCGGTGACTGCGGCCACGAGATCCCGCGCGCGGTGACCGTACGACGACAGCTCTTCCTCGCCGAGCCCGGTGATCCGCTCGGCGTGCCGACGGGCCCGCAGGATGAACCAGCCGGGAACGTCATAGCCAGGAACGACCTCCGCCGCCCAGAGCGGGTCACGGAACACGACGGAGGTCTCCTCAGCGCGCTCCATGCTGCACAGCAGGCAGTCGTCCATGCTTAGCCGAACACCTCGACCGTGGCGGTGGCCGGGATGTCGTCGCGCACCCGGGCGGTGTCGTTGATGTCGCGCCAGATCTCGTACCCGTTCTCCCGGCAGATCTTGCCGTCCCGGCACTGGAACGCGTGCAGCAGGCGCACGCTCACCGTCGTCCCGGGCGGGAACGGGCAGTTGGCGAAGCCGTCGCCGGTGATGGTCCATTCGAAGATGCTGTCGTCGAACACCCATTCCTCGGTCGCGAACCGGTACAGGTTGGTGATCTTGTGGATGTTCATCGAGCCGAAGATCTTCAGGTATTCGGCCTTGACGTCGGCAACATTGCGGTGGACCAGGCCGCGGGCTGGCACCTCCCAGACGATGTCGTCGGTGTAGACCGCGATCGCCTTGTCGATGGTCTCCGGGGTCTCATTGTGGAAGTGCACCTCAACGGCGGCGAGGTTGCTGGCGATGATCTCCTCGCGCGTGCGCTCCGCTTGCGATGTCACAGTTACCTCCTGGTCATGGCCTGCGGCGAGGCTACTCGATATATGTGATAACAGCAATGCTTGGGCGGTTACCGGCCTACGTCCAGGCCAGCGCCCACGATGCTGTCAGCACTGATGCGGTGGTCGGCGTACACCTGGTCCGGTCGTGGGTCCGGGCTGCGGCCGGGGTCATCGCCAGCTCCAGGGTAAGAGAGCGGTTATCATATATCACAAAGGCGACGGCGGGCCGCCGCACCTGGCTTCACGCGGACGAAATATGCGCGCCGCTATAATTGATTTCGGCGCCTGGGCAGGTGGAGAGCGAGCCGATTGGTGGAATCAGCGTGACTACGGTTGTCCGCCCCATCGAATCGCGGTCCGTCGCTGACCAGGTCATGACCGAACTGCGCCGGTCCATCCTGTCAGGGGCGCTAGAGCCGGGCCGTGAGTTCTCGCTGCGCGAGCTCGCTGAGATGCTCCGGGTCAGCATCATCCCGGTGCGCGAGGCGCTGCGGAGCCTGGAGAATCAGGGCCTGGTGCAGATGCGGCCCGGTCGCAGCGCCGTAGTGGCGCCACTTGACCTGGACGAGCTGCAGAGCATCTACCGTCTGCGGCGCCGGCTGGAGCCGGAGATCGCGCAGCGGTCGTGCCGGCTGCTGCCCGATGCCGAGCTGGATCGCCTGCATCGGGAGGCCGCGGACTTCGGTGACGCGCACCGGACGATGAACGAGATCTACGATTCCCATCACACCTTCCATCTCGCGTTGCTGGCGCCGGCTGCGACCAGCTGGGACATCTGGATTCTCACCACATTGTGGCGGGCCTCGGAGCGCTACGTGCGTATCGGCTGGGGCATGCTCGATCCGGACCCGCACGAGCACGACCGGCGCAGGCAGCATCACCAGGAACTGGTCGAGGCGTTCCGCCAGCGGGATCCGGAGATCGCGTCGAGCGCGTTGCTGCAGCACCTGACGCGCAACGAGCAGACCGCGCTGCTTGCCCTGGGCCCCAACCACGGCTCACTGACTCCGGTCGGCTGACGCTCCCCGGACCCTGTCGATGAGGTCAGCGGCGGAGCCCGGCTCGCGGTCGCCGGCCCACGCCACGTAGTTATCCGGGCGGACGAGAACGAGCGCCGCCCCGGGCGGTGCCCGGTCGCCGAGGTCAAGAACTTTCAGTGGTACGCCGCTGGCGCGCGCCGCGGCCGCGATCGCGTCAGCCGGCCGGCCGCGGCGCGTCGTCAAGAGCGTGAAACCGTCACCCAGCTCGTCATAGAGTGACCTGCCGCTGCCGAGCCACGCGTGCGGCAGCAGCGCTCCCGCCATCGGCGAGCCCGCCGCCCCGGCGGCCGGCTTGCCGTCCGCGATGTCACCGTCCGCGATGACCGGCGACGGTGCGACCCGGACATCCAGGATCAGTTCGAGGGCGTGGAACTCAGCCCGCTTGGTCGCCTGGATCCGGGCGCCCGCAGCGCGCCGGGCCGCCTGGCCGGCCGCGCCTTCCTCGTCGAGATCGGCGGCGACCAGTTCGGGTGAGGTCACTCCCATGTTCGCGGTGGCCTCGCGGATCACTCGCTGCTGAATCGGCCGGCGCTCGACCTCATAACTGTCCAGCAGCCCGGGTCCCGCCCAGCCGTCCAGCGTGGCGGCGATCTTCCAGCCAAGATCCACCGCGTCACCGAGCCCGGTGTTGAGCCCGTGCCCGCCGAACGGCGGGTTGAGATGAGCCGCGTCCCCGGCCAGGAAGACCCGGCCCTGGCGCATCCGGTCGACGATCTGCATCCGCGCAGTCCAGGGATCGGTGGACAACACGGTCGCGCCGACTGGCACCCCGGCCGCGGCGTCGATGATCCGCCTGGCCTCGCGTTCGCCGGTATCGTGATCAACGCCGAACGCGATGATCCACCAGGTGTCCGTCGGATCGAGCGGGCCCACCAGCGCGGGCACGGCGGGGTTGATGATCCAGTAGTGCACGGCCGGGCCGTGCCGGACGTGCGTCCACAAGCCGGGTGCCCGGAAGACCATCCCGAAGTTCGGCCGGAGAGCGTGATCGCCGACGTACGCGGCACCGATGCGCTCCCGGACTGTGCTGCGCGGACCGTCGCACCCGATCAGGTAGCAGCCCGCGACGACAGCGCGCTGACCGGCGCCGGTGGCGACGGTCACCCGGACCCCGCCGGTATCCTGCTCGACGCCGGTGACCGTGGCCCCGGTGACCAGCGTGCACGCTGGCAGCTCGCGCACCACCTCCCGCAGTAGTTCCTCCAGCACGTACTGCGGTGCCTGCTGGCCGAGCTCCGGGAACCGGTCGCCGTCGTGCACCAGGCCCAGTACCCCGGTGAACCGCGACAATTCCCGCCCGGCGAGCGAGGTGCAGAACACGACGTCCTGCGACCACGCGGGCGTCAGCGGCGCATGCTCGCGCAGCCGGTCAGCGATTCCCCACCGGCGCAGATGCTCCATCGACCGCACGTTGATCGTCTTGCAGCGCGGGCGCGCATGGGACACCGTCGTGCGCGGCTCGATGACCAGGCACCCGATGCCCCGGCGGCCCAGCTCGATCGCGGCGGCCAGGCCGACTGGACCGCCGCCTGCCACGATGACCTGTGCCGACGCGGGCAGCTCAGCCGTCACGCCGGGCACATCGGACGACATCAGCTCGCCGTGCTCTGCCGTCCCCACAGCTCGCACTCGCCCGCGAAGGCGAGCTGGCGCAGGTGCAGAGCATGTCCCAGGATGTGGTGGTCGATGCTGTGCCCGGTGGCGCGGGCGATGCTCGCATCCACGAACGGGGCGCCGGTCAGCAGCTTGGCGAACTGCTCGACATTCGCCGCCGTGCTGTCCCACAGGGCATCGAACTCCGCGAGCTCGTTGTGAACCGGGACCCGGATCCGCGGCGCGACCTCGGGCAGGTGCTCGTCCGGCCAGTTTGGCGCCTGGATCAGCTCGCGGACCGGGACAGGCGCATACGACGCGTGCGCATGCTCGATTCCCTCGGCAGTGCGGGTGAACTCCGGCCCGAACATCACCTGATCCCGCTGGTCATACGGCAGGTCAACCGTCGCATCCGGCGGAAGCGACGCGAGTGCCTGAGCCGGGCCGCCCGCCCTGATGACAGCGCCCATCCCGGTCACCGACACCCCGAGCAGGCGGAAGTCGATGTCGGCCGCGGCAATCATCGCGGCGATCATGCCCCCGATGGAATGACCGAGGAGGACGACTCCGCCGGCGGCGAAGCTTTCCGCCGCCTGGGCGATCGATGCAGCTAGCAGCTCAGCGTGCCGGTCGAACGTGTTGTCGTCCGGCTCGAGGGCCGGGCTGCCGCCGTAGCCGGGTCGGTCGAAGCTCACTACTGAATAGCCCAGGCCGGCCGCCAGATCCATGAACGATCCGTGACGCGAGCCCGCGACATCGAAATACCGCGCGTTGTAGGTCCCGCCGTGCAGGGCCGCGATCAGCGGCCTGCCCGGACACGACCGCGGGCCGGCGGTCAGGGCCGAGATCGCCTGCCCGGCCACCGCGAACTCGATGGTGCCGCGTTCCTCTGCCATCGGTATCTCCTCGTCAAGGGTTAATGAGCGGAGCGACGAAATGGTGGCGCATCTCTCCGATCCCGTCGGCCCAGGTCACCAGCTCGTCACCGATCTGCAGCAGGAGCGGCGGCGTGCGGGCCCAGCCGATGCCGCTCGGCGTGCCGGTGAAGATCAGGTCGCCGGGCAGCAGCGGCAGCACCCCCGAGAGGAACTCCACCAGCTGAGGAATCGGGAAGATCATGTCGCCGGTGCGGCCATGCTGCATCTTCTGTCCGTTCACCAGGCAACCGAGCCCGACATCGCCGGGATCGGGAAACTCGTCGGCCGTCACCAGAGCCGGGCCGATCGGCGCGAAACCGGCGAATGACTTGCCCATGCTGTACTGCTGCGGCGGCGGGCCGGCCGTCTGCAGTTCCCGCTCGGAGAGATCCTGGCCCGCGGTCAGGCCGGCGATGTAGTCCCATGCCCGCTCGGCAGGCACCCTCTCGGCCCGGCGGCCGATCACCGCCACCAGCTCGACCTCAAAATCGACCGACCCGGCCGGCCGTGTGATCGCGCCGTGCGGCCCGGTGACCGAGGCCGGGAACTTCGTGAACACCAGGGGCCGCTCGGGCAGCGCCAGCCCGGCTTCCTCAGCGTGATCGCGGTAATTGAGCCCGATCCCGAACACTTGTGGCGGCCGCGGGACCGGCGGGCCCAGCCGACCTGGTTCGATCGCGAAGGCGGCCGGGCCGTCGAAGGCCCGGGCCCAGCCGCAGAAGGCGTCCCACATCTCGTAGACCGGCTGGATGGCGGCCGGGAACCGGCCGCCGCTAGCCGTCTCGACATCGACCCCGCCGTCTGCTCCCACGCCCAGTGTGAGCCGTCCCGCGACGTTGTAGATGCGCACGTCTCGTTCCTCTTCCCGGGCATGGTCTTTCTCGGCCGTGTGTGCAGGCACACCGCCGACTTGCAGGTCACCCTAGTTGATATATGTGATAACAAGCAATCGCCGGATTGCGGGCCGCCGCGCACCCGGCGGCCGCGGTCTTCTGGCTGCCCTGCTGGTGCCCGCGCAACCGGGCCGGGGCCGGGCGGTTCCCGTGCCCTCGCACGGTGCCCGGCCTGCCGGATAGTGCTGGCCAGGTGGGAGCTAGCGGGCCGACTGCTCGCTGCGGCTGGCCAGCAGCCTGCCATCCAGACCCCGCTCGCTGGCCGCGGCCGGCCAGGCCGCTGCGGGAGCGAGGTCGGTGGCGGCGCACTGCAGCTCGCCGAGCAGATGCGCGGGCAGGTCCAGGCCATGGGCTGAGGTACCCAGCGCCCACCAGCTGCCCGGTTCGGCACCGGGGACCGCGATGCCGGCACAGCAGACGTTGTCGCGGAACTGACCGAACTCCGCGACCGGGTCACCCGGCCCGAGCCGGGCGAGTTCGGCCTCGATCTGGGCCGGCTCGGTGACCGTGTTCGGCGTGAACGGCCGCATGCCCTGCTCGGCGAGCAGGCTCATCCGGCCCCGGCCGGGCAGCGTGGCCAGCAGCGCCTTGCCCACGGCGGTCGCGTGCACGGCGGTGTCCAGGCCCGGCTGCAGGTCCTCCAGCCACGGCGACCGGTCACCTTCCGCCAGGTCCACGATCACCAGCCGCTGGCCGGAGATGCAGGCCAGGTAGGCGGTGTGCCGGGTGGTCCCGGCCAGCTGCCGCAGCACGGCCCGGGCCCGGGGCGGCCGGCTCAGCGAGTTCATCAGCTCGTGGAAGCACTCGGCCACGCCGGAGCCGGCCGTATAGTCCCCGCCGGGCAGGCGCACCAGGTAGCCCTCGTAACACAGGGTGCGGACCAGGTGATAAGCGGTGGACACGTGCAGCTGGCAGCGCCGGGCGATGACCTTGACCGGCAGCGGCCGCGGCGACCGGGACACCTCTTCCATGATCCTCAGCGCACGGGAAACACTGCGGATGAGGTCGCCAGGCTCGGCGTCATGGCCGGTGGGTCGCACTTTTCCAGGATGCCCCGCGCGGCGCTCGCGGGGAACAGGGTCAGTGCCACGATCGGGCCGTTCAGCATGTGAAATTCCGGGGGTACCGGCCGCGGGCGCGCAGGCTGACGATGGCCGCATGTCCGCTGTCCCGCAATGGGCCCTTGACGCGCTCAGCGATGTGTATGACCCATGCTGCCGGGAGAAGGGCATCTCGGTCGTGGACATGGGGCTGGTCCGCTCGGTGCACGAGGACGGCGGCCAGGTCCGGGTCGAGCTGCTGCTGACATCCGGCTGGTGCCCGTTCGCCGCCCGGGTGCTCACCGAGGTCCAGCAGCGGCTCGAGGCGCAGCCCGGGGTCAACGCCGCCGAGGTCGAGATCGTCTGGGACGAGGCCTGGACCACCGGCCGGCTGTCCGGGCGGGCCGCCGCGCTGCTCCGCTTCCTCCCCCCGCCCGCGCAGGTCGGCGACCGCGCCGCTTACCTGGCCGCGCATCAGCCCACGAGAGGTGATCAGCCATGATCGATGACGCGTTCGTGTTCGACGGCGTCGCGCACCTGTTCAACTTCGAGCAGAAGAACGCGTTCGGCCCGCCTGGCGTGATGTTCAGCAATCACCTGTACGCGTTCCACAACGCGCTCACCCCGGACGGCCAGCCGAAGCTGCCGCCAGAGGAATTCCTGCGCCAGTGGACCGTGCCGGACATCCGGCAGATGGTCTACGAGGAATCCGACACCGACATGCTGGTGGCCATGCCGCTGCCGCTGACCGACCTGTTCAAGGACGGCCTGTCCCCGTGGCAGGAATGCGCCGACCTGGCCAGCCGGGATCCGGACCGGACCATCTTCTGGGGGTCGGTGAACCCGCTGGAGGGGCGCAAGGCCCTCGACCTGATGGAGCGGCAGGTCGGCGAGTTCGGCGCGAAGGCGTTCAAGTTCTACAACGTGCGCTACGACTTCGGGACGCCGTACCCGTGGCGGATGGACGACCCGCGAGTGGCCTTCCCGATCTTCGAGAAGGCGCAGGAACTCGGGGTGAACCTGATCGGCGTGCATAAGGGCGTGCCGCTCGGCCCGCAGCCGATCGAGCACACCCAGACCTGGGACATGGACGGCGCGGCGGCGAACTTCCCGGACATCAACTTCGTCATCTTCCACGTCGGGCTGCCGTTCCTGGACGAGACCTGCTGGCAGCTGATCCGCTACCCGAACCTGTACGCATCGCTGGCCGCGACCATCAACTTCCTGGTCCGCGCGCCGCGGATGTTCGCTGAGATCATCGGGAAGCTGCTGTTCTGGTGCGGCGAAGACAAGATCGTCTACGGGTCGGAGGCGCCGATCTTCCACCCGCAGTGGGCACTGCGGGCGTTCATGGACTTCCAGATCCCGCAAGATCTCTGTGACGGCTACGGGTATCCGCAGCTGACCGACCAGGCCAAACGGAAGATCCTGGGCGAGAACCTGCTCCGGCTGCACGGCATGGATGTGGAGGCCACCAAGGCCAGCCTGGGCCGCCGCGCTTAGCCTGAAGGCATGCGCCGCTTCCTGCCTGCGCTCGCGGTGGCGGGCTGCGTTGCGGCCGCCGTCACCGGCTGCTCCCTGGCAGCCGTTCCGGTGTCAGCTGCCGTGCCCCGCCATGAGCCGCCGGCCAGCTATTACCTGGCGCTCGGCGACTCCCTGTCGCAGGGAGTCCAGCCTGACGCCTCGGGTGCGAGCGTGCCCACCCGGGACGGTTACCCGGACCAGCTCTACGCGGCACTTCGGGCCGGCCAGCCCGGCCTGCGGCTGGTCAAACTCGGCTGCCCGGGCGAGACCACCAGCAGCATGATCCATGGTGGCGTCTGCCGCTACCGGGGCGGGTCGCAGCTGGCCGCCGCGGTCAGCTTCCTGCGCGCGCACCGGGCCCGGGTGTCGCTGATCACTCTCGACATCGGCGCCAACGACCCCGGCTCGTGCGTCACCCGGCCGTCCCTGGCCAGCCTGGCGGCCTGCGTCGGCAGGTCCATCCCGGAGGCCCTCAGGAACCTGGCGGTGATCCTGGCCGGGCTGCGCCGGGCCAGCCCGCGGGCCCGCATCGTCGCGATGAACTACTACCTGCCCGCGCTGGCGCAGTGGCGGTACGGCCTGGCCGGCGAGCTCATCGCCCGGCTGAGCGAGCTGGCGGCAGACGGCTACAACACCTTGCTGGGCAGGGTCTACCGTGCTCAGGGCGTGCGCGTCGCCAACGTGTTCAGCGCTTTCCACACCGCTGACTTCGGCTCTCCGGTGACCGTGCCCGGGCTCGGCCCGCTGCCCCGCAACGTCGCCGCGATCTGCCAGTGGACCTGGGAGTGCGCGGTGGCCCCGCGCGGCCCCAATGAGCACGCCAACCGGGCGGGCTACCAGGTGATAGCGCGCGCCTTCCTGCTCGCGGACGCCCGCTGAGCCGGGCTGAGCGCGGCTGCCCCCGGGGCGTCAGCGTGAGGCGCCCCGGCCAACGAAGCGCCCCGGGTAGCTGTCCCGCGCGCTCGGGCCAGGATGCCCCCACGCCCATGAGCCGCCGCCGCGCCGGCGGCTCCTCCCGAGCTGAACGACCGCCTCGCGCCGCCGCCATCACCAACGCCGCTGGCCGCCCTCTGGCGGCGGTACCCTCGGCTGGTGATGGCCTTGTGGGAAAATGACGCGATCACGCTGGCGGGGATGCTGCGCAGCCGGGAGGTCTCGGCGCGGGAAGTGATTGCGGCCCACATCGAGCGGATCGAATCGGCCGACGGGGCTGTGAATGCGGTGATCACGCGGTGTTTTGGGCGGGCCATGGAGAAGACGGCGGCCGCTGACGCGGCCCTGGCCCGGGGAGAGCAGCCGGGCTTGCTGCACGGGCTGCCGGTCGCGCACAAGGATCTCCTGGACACGGCGGGAGTCCGCACCACTTACGGGTCGCCGCTGTTCGCGGAGCATGTGCCCGACCGCGACGATCTGGTGGTGAGCCGGATGGCCGGCGCCGGCGCGATCAGTCTCGGTAAGACCAACACGCCGGAGTTCGGCGCGGGCTCACACACCGTGAACCGGCTATTCGGTGCCACCCGCAACCCCTACGACCTGAGCCGCAGCGCCGGCGGCAGCAGCGGCGGGGCGGCCGCGGCGCTCGCCGCCCGGATGGTCTGCCTGGCTGACGGCAGCGACCTGGGGGGATCGTTGCGTAACCCGGCCAGTTTCTGCAATGTGGTGGGCTTGCGGCCGTCACCGGGCCGGGTGCCAGAGTGGCCCGTCACCGACCCGGCCGACACCCTGGGCGTTGCGGGGCCGATGGCCCGCACCGTCGCTGACGCGGCCCTGCTGCTGGCGGTCCAGTCCGGGCCAGACCCGCGTGCTGCCTTCGCCCTGGACGCACCGCCGCCCCCGCTGGCCGCCCCGGCCGATGTGCGGCGGGTACTGGCGCACGACCCGCGCGGCCTGCGGGTGGCATGGAGCGCGGACCTGGGCCTGCCGGTCGAGCCCGCGGTCCGGGCCGCGCTGGCCCCGGCCCGGGCAGTACTGGCCGGTCTGGGCTGCGAGGTGAGTGACGCGGCTCCCGACCTGGCAGGCGGGGACGAGGTGTTCCGGACCTGGCGGGCGCTGCGGTTCGTCACCGCGTTCGGCCCGCTGCTGCGCGACCATCCCGGTGACGTCGGCCCGAATGTGACCTGGAACGTCGAGCGCGGCCAGGAACTGAGCGCGGGTGATCTCAGCCGGGCCACGCTGTTGTGGGCAGCGCTGGCTGATCGGGTCAGTGCGTTTTTCGCCGACTTTGATGTGCTGGCTTGCCCAGTGAGCCAGGTGCCCCCGTTCAACGTGGACCTGGACTGGGTGCACGAGATCGACGGAGTGCCGCAGCGAACCTACCTGGACTGGATGAGGTCGGCGTACCTGATCTCGGTCACCGGGCTGCCCGCCATCTCGGTGCCCGCCGGGTTCACCCCGGGCGGCCTGCCGGTAGGGCTGCAGCTCGTCGGCCGCCGCCGGGCCGACTGGCCCCTGCTCGGGATCGCGGCCGCGTTCGAGGCAGCCACCGGGCACGCCCGGACCGCCCCCACCCTGCCCGGCTGACCAGCGGGCCAGCGGCCGCAGCGCGGTCCTGCACCGCCCGCTTAAGCCGGCCTGCCGCAAGCCAGGGCGGGGAGCGGATCGCATCGATCGCGGCCTGGGATGCTGGCCAGCCGCTGGCGTTCCTTGCATATTGGTAACCGTTGCGTTACGGTAGCTTCGCCGTTACCGATGCCTCACGGGGGAAGGTCATGTCGCCGGGTGCGATGTTGCGAAGCGGCGCCGGTGATTGCCGCCGGCGCCGGGGCGGGTGAGCGAAATGACGCAGGCAGCTGCCTCCGGTGACCCATTCGAGGCCTTGGGCGACCCGAATCGGCGCGAGATCCTGCGCCTGCTCAGCGGCGGTGACAAGCCGGTCCGGGAGATCGCCGACGCTATGCCCATCAGCCGGCCTGCCGTCTCCCGCCACCTGCGCCTGCTGAAGGACGCCGGGATGGTCGCGGAGCGGGCCCAGGGGACCCGGCGGATCTATCACCTGCAAGAGCAGGGGCTGCATGCCATCCAGGCTTATCTCGAGGGCATCTGGGGCGACGCAGCGGCGCGGTTTCGGCTGCTGGCCGAAAACACCAGCAGGACGCCGGACTGATGAGCGGCCCGCTGAGGCTGTCCTTCCATGTCGCCTGCCCGGTCAACCACGCTTTTTCCGTGTGGACCGCGGGAATCGGCACGTGGTGGCCGCCCGACCATACCGTGACCGGGCAAGCTGACCTCGACATCGTTCTGGAGAGCGGTGTCGGCGGCCGGATCTATGAACGAACATCCGATGGCGTCGAGCACGACTGGGGTGAGGTGACTGTGTGGAAACCGCCCACGCAGCTGGCTTACCTGTGGCACCTGGGACGCGATCGCGCGGGCGCCACTGAGGTGGCGATCCGCTTCGTCGCCCAGGGCGACGCCGCCACCCGGATCGAGATCGAGCACCGCGGCTGGGAGCGGCTGGGAAGCACCGGGGAACAGTGGCGCGACCGGAACCGGGCGGGCTGGCAGACGCTGCTGCCACACTTCCGGGCCGCCATCACGAAAGGGGACAGCTCATGAACGCCGGCACCAAGGAAGACCCGTGGATGCTCAAGACCCCGCCGGGGACCTCGGCTTACACGATGTATAAGGACGAGCAGGCCGATCCGCCGGCCCTGGTCTGCCAGGTGGGTTCCACCACGCTGAAGTACCACCTCCGGGCCATCGACGACCTGTGTGCCTGGCTGGCCGAGCAAGGCGGCTGGGTCTCGCTTGGCGCAGCCGATGAGAAGAAACCGGCCGCGCCGGGCACGGTTGAGGCGTGGGCAAGATGCCCGGGCAACCCAGTTGGAGGCTGGTACGGCCTGCGCAGCGGCTACCGTGGCCGGTTCGGCATGTACCTGCCGCCATTGCTGGAAGCACTCGGCCTCGCTGAAGTCACCCATGACCCCCGCAACAACCGGATGCGGGCGGCATCAGGCGCATGAATGCCGGGGGACTCGCTGGTCGGCACCGAGCCTGGCCGGAAGCCAGGCGGCACAAGGATAAGAACGGAGATGACTCATGACCGCAGCCAGGGTAATCCGCTATAAGACGCATCCTGGAAAGGCTGACGAAAACGAGCGGCTGATCCGTGCGGTTTTCGCTGAGCTGGCAGAACAGAAACCTGAGGGGCTGCAGTACGCCACCTTTCGTCTGGACGACGGAGTCAGCTTCCTCCACGTTGCCATGATCGACGGCGGGCACAACCCATTGACCGCCTCCGCTGCGTTCGGTGAGTTTCAGTCCGGCATCCAGGATCGGTGCGCGGACGGGCCGGCCGCCGCCGGCGCAACACTCATCGGCTCTTACTGGCCGCTGCCAGCATGATCAGCACTGGCCAGCCCATCCGGGCACGACGACGCCCGCCACGGTAGCCGGAAAGCCGTCGGCCCCAAACCCGGGCGGTTCACTGTCAGCCGCGGATGAGGCCGAGCGAGCGGGCCTGGCTGACCGCCTCGTCCCGGCTGTGAACGCCGAGCCTCTTATACAGGCGTGCCGCTCGCTCCTTGGCTGCCGACCGGGAGATGCCCAGCTTGTCGGCGATGACGGAGAAGGGGAGCGGGGTGGGGAGATAGCGGAGAACCTGGGCCTCGGCCATGGTGATAGCGGCCGCCTTGACCCGTTCCCCGGCCTGGCCGGCCGCTTCGACGGCGACCTCGTCGGCGGCGGCGATGGTGGCGAGGGATTCCGCCAGGGACGCGGCGGTCACCTCATCGGCTGCTTCCACGGTGGCGGCGTCTTCGGCGACGGCGTCGGCGGTGGCCTGGTCAGCCGCGGCCACGATCAGGCCCGCCGCGGTCAGTGCGGCGACGGCCTCGTGGGCAGCTGCCTCCTCCACCAGCCCGGCAGTGATCAGCGCCCGGACGGCGGCAGCGGCAGCGGCCGACTGGACCTGCTCTGACTCCGCCACCGCCTCGGCCGCTTCGGCCCTGGCCGCCACCGCCGCCAGCAGGGCTTCGGCCTCATCGGCCTGGGCCTGGGCGATCACCTCCGACGCCTCCTCCATCGCGGCAATCTCGGCTCCCACTACCAGGCCGGTCTCGGAGGTCAGGAAGCCCTCGCCGATCAGCATCCCGCCGGTCTCGGCGATGGCGTCGAACAGGGGGGCGGCCCAGTGATGCTCGACGAGCAGGAAGGCCAGAGCGGTCCCCGGCTGGAGAGAATCGGCCAAGGCCCGCGCATCGCCCGGGTCAAAGGCGGCCGCGGCGCCATCTGGCGCCCGCCTGGCCGGTCCGCCGTTCGCCACCGGAACGACCGCCGCTAGGAGCGATCCGAAGTCCTCGTCATTACCGACCGACAGCCGTTCGACGGAGCCGTCCTGGCTTTTGGCCACGAAGAGCATGTCGAGAAGGCGGAGAACTCCCCGCCCGCGGAGGCGATCCACCTCAGCCAGGATCCGGTCCTCGGAACCGGCGTCGCGGCTGAAGCTCAAGGCGATCACCTGGAGCGGTGCGGTCATCGTTGCCCTCCTATGCCGGCCTTTGACGCCGCCGACAGTATCACCGAGGGGCGTCACCGCTAGCTGGCACATCCGCCCCTCTCCCGGCCGGAATGGGCCAGTCTTCCGGGACTGGCTATGCCGCCCGCCGTGCGTTGGATACGCGCCGTGGGGAGGTGGCCCTGGGCCATCGTGACTCATGACGGGAGCCGGGCCGGTGATCTCCTGCTGGGAGCCCGGGATTAACCGGTCATCCCGGGGGGCGCCGCAGCCAGCTGGGCAGCGGCTTTCGCGGCCATGTCACCGGGCCGGACCAGGCCCGGTCGCACTACCTGGGTGTTCATCCCCCGCAGCCGCAGCTGGCGTCCGGTGGGGGAGTTGACAAAACGCATGGCCTCGGCGCCGAAGCGGTTGACGAATTTGGCGCAGCCCAGATGCGGGGCGTCGCTGACCTGCAATACGGCCTGCCCGACCAGCAGCAGGCTGCCCGCCGGGAGGTTGCCAACACTGAGATCGAGGTCGATATAGAGCTGATCGCCGGCCAGCGGCATCCGGTCCGTCCCGCCCGCCACGAGCTCGGCGGCCCGGGAATTCATCACCGTCACCTGCCGCTGCGGGTCAGCCGATCCGTCCGGCATGCTCCTGCTGCCGCGGGCGAGCCAGTTGTCCCCCGCCAGCCCGGCCACCGGGCTAAGCACCGCCTCAGCCGCAACCTGCCGCACGCCGACTGCCGGGCGGCGGACCACCAGCACGACCCGCCCGGCATCCCGGGGGGACGCGCGGATCCGGTCCAGCCCGGCCTCCAGGCATTCACGCGGGACATGCGTCATGACCTGATTCTCGCTGACCTGCTGGCGTTGCGGCGAACGGATATCGCGGGGCGGCTGGCAATCACCGGCCGACGGCCACGCCCCCGCCCGTCACGGCCGAGCAACCGCCGTCCTGCCGGGGCGCGAGCCGGGCCTCAATGACACCCGCTGCGCGGGGGAGCCATGCGCCCCAGTGCCGGTCCGCGTGAACCGGGACGGCGGCCCGGGCGGGCAGCGGCGCGCGCCCCGCTATCGCCATCAGAGCGTCGAGCAGATGGCCGGGCATGATTCCGTCGCGGTCCAGGGCAGCGAGGGTCTCAACCTCGGCCACGAGCGCAGCCTGGCTAATGAACCCGCCGTGGTCAGGAGGCTCTCGCAGCGTCTGCTCGGCGTGGCCCGCGGGCATCCAGCTAATCCCGGGCGGCCCGGCGCCCGATCTGAGCGGCCCGGCGCCCGATCTGGGCGGCCCGGCTCGCAGTACTGGGCGGAGGCTGCGACGTTGTGGTCCAGGCGGTAGCGGTTAGCCTGGTATCCAGGCGGATTGCGGCTGGTAGTGAGGAGGCCCAGATGCCTCGCAGAATCGGGTATCTCCTGGTGTTCGGCGCCGCCGCCGCGGGCCTGCTGTGGGCCGGATGGCCGGGCGCGCCTGCGAATCTGGCTACCTCGATCCGCAGGGTCGACGTGATCGCGGCGGTGGTACTGCTCGCTGGGCTGCCGTGGCTGGCCCGCAAGGTATTCGGCCCGGCTGGCGGCGGGCTGGCGCGGGTGGTGCGGCTGGCTGGTTACGCGGCGGTGTACGCCGTGGTGCTGCTCAAGGCGGAGGTGGAGCGGTCGCAATACGCCGCGCCTTCCGGCCCTGCCGGGCTGGCAGGTGCCTGGGCAGGCGAGATCGCCTTCCTGGTGGTGATGGCGGTTTATGTGACCGGGCTCCTCGCGGTGACCGCGCGGCGGCCTCCTGCCGGGCCAGCGGCGCTGGCCATCGGTTCCGGGGCCGGCCTGGCGGCCGGTGCCATCATGTATGCGCTTCCCCCGCTTGGCATGCGGCTGCCGGTCACCCGGGCCTGGCAAGCGGACCTGTACGGCGCCGCGCGGGTGCTCGCCGTGGCGCTGGCGCTCGGTCTGGTCGTCGCGGCGGGAGTGGCGGCGGCCCGGCGGACCTCCTCCCGGAACAGCTTGCTGCTGGTGGCCGACGCCCGCGCCCGGCAGGGTTTCGCGGCCGGGCTGTGCGCGGGCGCCGCCGCTGCCTTGCTGGTCTCCCTCATGGGCCTGACCACGATCGCGCTGCTGCCCCATGAGCTGACGCACCTGCAGTGGGCCTTCTCCGGCGCGCATCTTGCACCCGGCCCGGTGTTTCAGTTCGAGATCAGCGTGAGTGACACGGCGGCGGGACATCTCTTCGTGCTTGTCGTCTTCCCGTTCCTGGGCGCCGGCCTGGGTGCCTGGGGAGGGCTTTACGGTGCGGGCCACCCGGGCCAGCGTCCCGGCGGGGGCGGCGGCGGTGGGCGGGCACCCGTGCCCGCGCCTGCGCCTCCCGATGGCGGGCGGCGCCTCGATAATGATCACCGGCCCGCCATTCTGGCCGGTGGCTATCTGCGCGAACTCCCGGCCGGAACGGGCCTGTCCGACGGGCCCCAGGAGGAGCATGCCCCGGCCGGACATCCTGACCGGGTCCCGGTCGGCCATGCCGGATCAGGCATCGGCGTTTAGCGGGCTTTGGGGTCCCTTGGAGCGGGCTGCGGCACACCACCAGCCTGAGCGCGTCGGCTGCGCCACGCCGACACTTCGGCCTTCCGGCGAGATCGGCAGCAGCATGCACCGTCACCCTCATGCTGATACTTGGACTTGATGGCGGGGGCACCTCCACCAAGGCGGTGCTTGCCGATGTGCAGACGAGGCGGTCACCGTCGTCGGCATGGGGATCGCCGTCACCCACACCTCCCTTGCCGCCAGCCCGCCCCCGGTCTGAGCGCCACAGTCCAGAGATGGAGGCGGACCCGGTGATCCACCGCTGCACCGCGCCGGACGGGGTGGAACTGGCCTACCGGCAGTTCGGCGCGGGCCTGCCGCTCGTCCTCGTCCACGGCTTCTCCAGCGACAGCCAGCAGTGGATCGACCACGGGCTCGCGGCCGCGTTCGCCGCCCCCGGTCACCGGGTGATCATGCCTGACCTGCGTGGCCACGGCGCCAGCGGCCGCCCGCATGAGGCGTCGGCCTATCCGCCCGACGTTCTAGCCGACGATGGGCTGGCCGTGGTGTCAGCCCTCGGCCTGCCGAACAACGGCTACGACCTATTCGGGTACTCCATGGGCGGCCGAGTGGTGCTGCGGATGCTCGTCCGGGGGGCGAGGCCGGCCAGGGCGGTGATAGCCGGCCAGGGCTTCGACGTGACCCGGCCAGCCAGCGACCGGACCGCTGGCCACCGACGGCTACTCACCGCGATGGTCGAGGGCACCCCGCTCGACCCGCAGGAGCGGGCGATGGTTGACTGGATGGCCCAGCGTGGTGTCGACCCGCAGGCACTCCTACTCGTCTTGGACAGCTTCGTCGGAACGCCACCGGAAGCGCTGGCCCGGATCACCGTCCCCACCCTCGTCGTGACCGGCGAGCGAGACCCCCGCGCCTCGGCCGCCGAGTTGGCTGCGGCCATCCCGTCCGCCCAGTTCACTAGCGTGCCGGGCGCCCACGACGCTCTGGGCAGGCCCGAAATGCTGGCCACGATCCTCGCCTTCCTGGACGCGCAGCGCTAGTGTCCCGCGCCTGAAATTCGTTGAAGAAGTATAGGCTGGCGTCATGGCGAGGACGGGACGGCCGATGGCCGCGCTGGTGCTGCCGGAGGATGAGCGGGCGGCGCTGGTGCGCTGGTCGCGGCGGGCCAAGTCGTCGCAGGCGCTGGCGCAGCGCTGCCGGATCGTGCTGGGGTGCGCGGACGGCAAGACGAATCAGCAGGTTGCCGCGGAGCTGGGTGTCTGGCCGCAGACCGTGGGCAAGTGGCGGGGGCGGTTCATCCAGCGGCGGCTGGATGGGCTGCTGGATGAGGACCGGCCAGGGCGCCCGCCGTCGGTCACCCTCGACCGGGTTGAGGATGTCGTGGTGGCGACGCTGGAGGAGACACCGCAGAACGCGACGCACTGGTCGCGGGCGTCGATGGCGCGCAGGTCCGGGCTGTCGAAGTCCACGGTCGGGCGTATCTGGCGGGACTTCGGCCTCAAGCCGCACCTGGCCGGTGGGTTCAAGCTGTCGTCTGACCCGCTGTTCGTGGAGAAGGTCGTGGATGTCGTGGGCCTGTACCACGACCCGCCGGAGAAGGCAGTGGTGCTGTGCGTGGATGAGTTGGGTCGGACCGGGGCGCGTTGACGTCCTTACGGACGTTACGCTTCCCCGGCCCGCCCGCCGAACCGGACGTGCGTGTCTCCACGCATCCGGCTCTCCACGAGTCCGTGTCAGTGAGTTACCTGGCAAGGCCTGGTGTCTGGCTTGCCCAGGGTGCGGGGATGTTGGCTGCCCGGTATCGGTAGCGGCTGACCGTCACCGCCTGGGGCTGGAACAACGTCACCTCGTCCTCGGTCGGCCGCCACCTGGGGAGGTAGCGGCGCATGAGGACCGCCCACTTCGTCTTGTTGTGCCGTTTGCGGATCCACCGCACCACCCGATGCCACGCGTAATCATCGAGATAGGCGAAGGTTGCCTTCGACACGCCGTAACGGAAGTAGGTGCACCAGCCCCGCAGCACCGGGTTGAGCTGGCGCAGCAGGGCCGCAAGTGCCGGATGTGATGACCTGCGGGTCAGCGTGCGGACGCGGCCGACGATCGAGGCTAGTGCCTTTTTCGACGGATACGTGTAGACCACGCGCTTTCCCGTGCCTCGTTTCCGTTTCCGCTGGATGCGGAACCCGAGGAAGTCGAAGCCCTCGTCAATGTGGCAGACCTTCGTCTTGGCCTCCGACAGGCGCAAGCCCATCGGGGCCAGCACCGCGGCCACCGTTTCCCGCAGGGCCTTCGCGTGCGCATCGGTTCCGGCGACCAGAACCACGAAATCGTCCGCATAGCGGACGATCCGGTAGATCGGCAGCCCTCCCCGGCGGCGCTTGGTCCGCTGGTAGGTGGTGGCACTGGCCGTCCGCCAGGCATCGGCGAAGTACTCGTCGAGCCCGGACAAGGCGATGTTGGCCAGCAGCGGCGAGAGGATCCCGCCTTGGGGTGTGCCGGTACTGGTTTTCCTGGCCAGGCCGTCCTCACTGAGGATGCCTGCTCTCAGGAACGCCTTCACCAGGGCCAGAACCCGCTTGTCCCCGACACGGCCCCGGACCCGGTCCATCAGGGCCCGGTGATCGATCATGTCGAAGCACGCCTCGATGTCACCTTCCAGGACCCACTCATAAGAGCGGGACGTGAACTGGTGGATCTCGGCGATCGCGTCCTGAGCCCGGCGCCCGGGGCGGAAACCGTAGGAGCACGGCTGGAAGCCCGCCTCGAAGATTGGCTCCAGGATCAGCTTCAGGGCCGCTTGCACGGTGCGGTCCCGCGCGGTCGGGATGCCCAGCCGGCGCAGCTTCGCGCTGCCGGGCTTGGGGATCATCCGCTCCCGCACGGGCATCGGAGTGAACTGCCGCTCCTTGAGGTCTCTCCTCAAGTCCGGCAGGAACCATTCCTCCGCGGAGAACACGGCATCCGGGCGGACGCCGTCCACTCCCGCTGACCGCTTGCCCCGATTACCCCTGACCCGCGTCCACGCCACGACGAGGACAGCCGGGTCACACACGAGGTTGAACACATCATCGAACCGGCGGCCAGGATCACCTGTCGCCCACTGATGCAGCTTGGTCTGGATCCGCAGTACCCGTGCCTCGGCCTGTTCGGCCGCAGGCCACAGCACGCCCGTATTCACCGGCGATCTCCTGCCCTTCCGTTCCCTGCACTGCGGACTTGCTGCCGCCCTTCGCCATGTGACCGGCTTTCCCGGCCCCGGACTACTACGACGGCTCCGCCACGTCCCGGCCCGCTCAGCCGACGACGAACCTGCCCGCACCCGGCCTGGACGGCCAGGACACGGGACCAGCCCGGGACGCTTCCCACGTTCACCACACACCGGTCGGCGGGGTCGGTGCCCAGCTTTGCCCCTGCAGCATCGCCACGAGTACGCCGCAGGCTTTCCCCGTGGCCTCCCTGCCGGCGACTTCACCCGGCCCGGAAGTCACCCGCCCGCCCGAAGGCGCGCAGGCGTGCGCTGCGCTCCGGCCCGCATCCACCAGGTTGGAGCCGGTGTATCTCTTGAGGGGCTTTAACCGCTGGTTCCTCACGTGCACCTTCCCGTCTCGCTAGGTGGGCCCGGGCCGTCTGGCAGTACCGGCCCGTCCCCTCGTTGTCAGGGCTGCTCCCGCCCTCCCCGGCGTCTCCCGGATCAGGCTGCCCTCAGCTTCGCCAGCCTGCTGCGACAGGCCAGCGGCGGAGCCCTTCCATCTCCGCCCGGTAATGCGGCGCCTCGTGGCGCACGAAGAGCCAGATCCAGGCGCTGGACCGGTCATCCCCGGTGCTGCCGATGATGCCGGGCATGCCCGAGCGGCGCACTCATGACTACGTCCGGCACGGCATCACCAGCTTGTTCGCCGCCTTCAGCATCGCCGACGGCACCGTGATCTCCGAGTTGCACCGCCAGCACCGCGCGGCCGAGTTCCGCAAGTTCCTGGCCACGATCGGCAAGACCGTGCCCGGGGGCCTGGACATCCACGTGATCTGCGACAACTACGGCACGCACAAGACCCCCGCCATCAAGGCGTGGCTGGCCCGCCACCCCCGGGTGCACATGCACTTCACCCCGACCGGGTCATCGTGGATCAACCAGGTGGAGCGGTGGTTCGGGTTCTTGACCGATCAGATGATCCGCCGCGGTGCGCACAAGAGCGTGCAAGCCCTGGAAAAAGATATCCGCGCCTGGGTCGAGGGCTGGAACGCTGACCCCAAGCCGTTCGTGTGGAAGAAGACCGCCGAGGAAATCCTGGACTCCCTGGCCCGATATCTTCAACGGATTTCAGGCGGGGGACACTAGTGCCGCCCCGCGTTAGTCCTGCTGGGGGTCGGTCTGCCAGGCGGTGGGTCGTTGAGGTAGAGGCCGAGGGCGCGGTCGAGGGCTTCTTGAGGGGTGGCGGTCCAGGCCCCGGTGGGCAGTCGGGGCGGGCCCGGCACCCGTTCGTCCGGTTCGTGTTCACGCCCAAGCACGCCTCCTGGGTTAACCCGATCGAGTCCGTGTTCGGGATCCTGACCCGGCAGGTGCTACGCCACGGCTGGTTCGAGGACGCCGACGACATGGACGCCCGGGTCCAGCTGTGGACCCGGCTACGCAACAGAGGGCCAGGCGCTGACGGCCGGTTACCTGCGCGCGGCATTGCAGGTCCTGGGTCCCTCGCTGCGTTATGTCAGCCAGGCGCTCCAGCTGTCCGCCCACGCCTGACCACGCCCGGCGGACCCGGGGCCGTCTCCGCCGGGCCGGCTCAGGGACTGCCGTCTCCGTACAGGGCAGCGATCTGAGCCGCGTACTGCTCCGTGATGACGTGGCGGCGCACCTTCAGCGTCGGGGTCAGCTGGCCGCCTGACTCGGTGAAGTCCTGGTCGAGGATCGTGAACTTCTTGATCGCCTCCGCCTGTGACACCGCCTGGTTGGCGTCGTCGATGGCCGCCTGGATCTCCGCTCGCAGGTCGGGATCGTCGCGAAGGTCGGCCACGGTCGCGGTATCCGGCTTACCGTGGTCCGCCTTCCACTGGGCGAACGTCTCGGGATCGCCAGCCACGAGCGCCGCGATATAGGGCTTGGCGTCCCCTACCACCAGGCATTCGCTGATCAGCCAGTGCGCCCGCAACCGGTCCTCGAGTACGGCGGGCGCGACGTTCTTGCCAGCGGCCGTGATGATGAGGTCCTTCTTGCGCCCGGTGATGGCGAGGAACCCGTCGTCGTCGAGGGCGCCGATGTCGCCGGTGTGCAGCCAGCCGTCCTCGTCGATCATCTCCTTGGTGGCAGTCTCGTTGTTCCAGTACCCCTGGAAGACCATGTGCCCCTTGACCAGGACCTCGCCGTCGGGGGCGATCCGGATCGCGGCGCCCGGGATGGGCCGCCCCACGGTGCCGATCTTCTGCGCGTCGGGCGTGTTGGAGTTGGCCGCCGGGCTCGTCTCGGTCAGGCCGTAGCCCTCGAGGACGGTGATGCCGCAGCCGCGGAAGAAGTGCCCGAGCCGCGGGCCGAGCGGGGCGGCGGCGCTCCAGGAGTACCGGACGTTACCGCCGAGCGCCGCCCGTACCTTGCCGTAGACGAGCCGGTCGAACAGGGCGTGCTTGAGGCGGAGCACGGGGCCGGGGCCGCCGGCATCCAGCGCCCGGCTGTAGGCGATGGCGGTCGCCTCCGCCTGCGCGAAGATCTTGGCGTGCCCCTCGGCGCCGGCCTTGTGCTTGGCACTGTTGTACGCCTTCTCCCACAGCCGCGGCACCGACAGCACGCTCGTCGGCCGGTAGGCGGGCAGCTCGGCGACAGCGTCGGCCATGTCGGCCAGGCCCAGGACCGTGCGTGAGTAGATGGCGCCGTACTGGATGACCTGGGCGTAGCTGTGCGAGAGCGGCAGGAACAGCAGCGTCGAGTTGCGGGAGTTGAACACCCTGGTGAAGCCATCGTTCTGCATGCAGTTCCGGGTGTTGCCCACGATGTTGCCGTGGCTCAGCATGCAGCCCTTCGGGCGGCCGGTCGTGCCGGAGGTATAGACGATCTCGGCCAGGTCAGCGGCGCCACGGGTGTGGCGCCGTTCCTCGACCTGCTTCGTGGACACCTGCGCGCCGAGCGCCCTGATGCCGCGGAGGCCGCCGTCGATCTGCCACGCGCAACTGAGCGCGGGCAGGCTGGGCCGCGCCGCGGCGATCATCGCGGCGTGATCGTCGGTCTCGACCACCACGGCGACCGCGCCCGAGTCGCCGAGGATCCATTCGACCTGCTCGAGGGAGGAGGTCGGGTAGATCGGGACGGTGACGCCGCCGGCGGTCAGGATCGCGTAATCGAGGAGCGTCCACTCGAAACGGGTGCGCGACATAAGCCCCACGCGGTCGCCGGGCCGGATGCCGGCGGCCATGAACCCGGCCGCGATGGCGCGCACCTCCCCAGCGAACTCGCGCCAGGTCACTGGCGTCCAGGTGCCGTTGACCTTCCGCTTCAGGCCAACGGTGCCGGGCCAGTGCTCCGCATTCGTGAAGACATCATCCGTGGCGTTGTCGTCCGGCCGCACGACGTAGGCCACGGGCACAGAGAATTCCCGCATCGGTGCCCCCTGATGAGCGAGGCCTTCCTCCTGTCGCCCTGATCCAGACGCTAGCTGCGGCCGGGCTCATCGGGCCAGGGCAGAAGGTCACCAGCCGGGCCGTCCCGGTGGGCCCGGCCGGGCCGTCCGGCCGGGGACCTTCGGCCCTGCTGCCCTGGGCGCGGTGACGCGCACGATGGCCTGATCGCCTGCTCACGCGAGGGAAGGGGCGGCGGCGATGAACCGGCCCGTTGCTGCGCACGACCGCGACCCCGCGCACCACCATGACGACGACGACCACCACGACGACGACCACCACGACGACGACCACGACACGCACGACCAGCACCATCACGCGCACGACCACGGCCCGCACGCCCACAACTACGATGTGCTCGTGATCGGCTCGGGCTTCGGTGGCTCCGTCACCGCGCTGCGGCTCACCGAGAAGGGCTACCGGGTGGGCGTGCTGGAGGCGGGACGCCGGTTCGGGGACGCCGATTACCCCCGCACGTCGTGGCACGCCCGCACGTTCCTGTGGGCACCGAAGCTCGGCTGCCAGGGCATCCAGCGGATCCACCTGCTGCGGGACGTGATCATCCTGGCTGGCGCCGGGGTCGGCGGGGGCTCGCTCGTCTACGCGAACACGCTGTACCAGCCAAGGTCGGAAGCCTTCTACGCCGATCAGCAATGGGCGCATATCACCGACTGGCGGGCTGAGCTGGCGCCGTACTACGACCAGGCGGAGCGGATGCTCGGCGTCGTGGAGAACCCGACGATGACGCCGTCGGACGAGGTCATGAAACAGGTGGCCGAGGAGATGGGCGCAGGGCACACGTTCGGCATGGCCCGGGTCGGGGTGTTCTTCGGCCGGGACGGCCGCAAGGAGCCCGGCACCGAGGTCCGCGACCCCTTCTTCGGCGGCGCGGGCCCGCGCCGCCGGGGGTGCCTGGAGACCGGCGAATGCATGACCGGCTGCCGCCACAACGCGAAGAACACGCTGGTCAAGAACTACCTGTACCTGGCGGAGAGAGCCGGCGCGACGGTCTATCCGCAGACCACGGCGGTCGCCGTCCGGCCACTGGATGACGGCGGGTATGCGGTGGACACGCTGCGCACCGGCGCCTGGCGGTCCGGGCGGGCAGCGCGCTCCTTCACGGCCGGGCAGGTGGTGTTCGCGGCCGGAACGTGGGGCACGCAGCAACTTCTGCACCGGATGAAGGCGGCGGGCGCACTGCCGGAGGTCTCGGCCCGGCTGGGCGTCTTGACCCGGACGAATTCCGAGGCGCTCGGCGGCGCACTGACCAGGATGCGCCACCGGAAGGAGCACGACTTCACCCGGGGGGTGGCCATCACCTCGTCGATCCACCCGGATGAGCACACTCACATCGAGCCGGTCCGCTACGGCCAGGGCTCGAACGCGATGGGGTTGCTCAGCACGCTGATGACCGACGGTGGCGGCCCGGTCCCGCGCTGGGTGAAGTGGATCGCGCAGGCCGCGAGTCATCCCGGGCAGCTCGTCTCGCTCTACGGGGGCATGAACCACTGGTCCGAGCGGGCCGTCATCGGACTCACCATGCAGACGCTGGACAACTCGATCACGGTGTACCCGAAGCGGACCAGGCTGGGCCGGGTCAAGCTGACCTCCAGGCCGGGACACGGCACGCCCAGCCCGACCTGGATTCCGGTGGCCAACGAGACGATGCGCCGCATAGCGGCCAGGATCGGCGGCTTCCCGCTGAACAGCGTCGGGGAGATGGCCGACATCCCGATGACGGCGCACTTTCTCGGCGGCTGCGTCATCGGGGACTCCCCGGAAAGCGGGGTCGTCGACCCCTACCAGCGCCTGTACGGGCATCGCGGCCTGCATGTGATGGACGGCTCCGCCATCTCGGCCAACCTGGGCGTCAACCCGGCGCTGACGATCACCGCCCAGGCCGAGCGGGCGATGGCGTTGTGGCCGAACAAGGGGGACAGCGATCCGCGGCCCGCGCTCGGCGACGGCTACCGGCCGGTCAGTCCCGTGGCGCCGCGGCGCCCGGCAGTGCCATCATCGGCCCCCGCGGCGCTGCGGCTGCCGATCGTCGAGGTTCGTTAGGCGGCCTGGGCTTAACCGGCGGTGCTGGCGTACTGGCGAGCGCCGTTCAGCCCGGCGGCCGCAGCGACGGTATCCACGGCCAGCCGGGTCAGCCGGGCGTACTCCTCGCCCCTGACCAGCGGGAGGTCGTGGTCCGCGTCAATCTCGATCACGTGCGCGCGCAGTGCCCCGGCGAGTTCCCGCTGCTTGGCCGGGCGCACCAGGCGGTCCCGGGTCGTTATCAGCATGGCCGCGGGCAGGCCCAGCTGGCCGGCCCACGGCTGAGCGTCATAGCGGCTCAGCGCGTGCCCCGCGTCGGTGAGCTCACGTGCCAGCCCCCGGCCGAACTCGGCGGCGAGCCAGGGCCGGAAGAGATCGAGGTCTGGCGACTCCTCGATGGCCTGGCGCAGCACCCGTCCGACCACGCCAGCGCCGGTGCCGAGCCGCAGGCCCAGCTCAAGCAGGGGCAGCAAGCGCCAGACCATCCGCTCGCGGGCGGTGTCATGCCATTCAAGCGCGGTGGCCTGCATGACCAGGGCCGACAGCCGGCCAGGATGCCGCCGCGCCAGCAGCATCCCGACCGGGCCGCCCATCGAATACCCGACCGCAACCACCTGGCCGGCCCCCAGCTGCGCCAGCAGCGACGCAGCATCGTCGGCACAGTCTTCCAGGCTGAACGGCTCTGCTGACCGCATCCCCCGCCCATGCCCCCGGAGGTCCATCGCGATGACCCGGTAGGCCTCGGCCAGCCGGGCGTAGACCGGGAAGAAATTCAGGTCAGCGCTGGCGGTCCAGCCGTGCAGGAGCAGCACAGCGGGAGCCGCGGGCGTGCCGCCCGAGTCGCGGGCGAACACCTCGCCGCGGCCCGGCAGGTTGATCACCCGGCCGGGCGGGAGATAGGGCGGCACCGGTGCCAGCGCCGCGGTGCGCCGGCCCGGCCGGGCCAGCAGGCCGGACCGGGCCTGCCCGGCCAGGCGGCCGACCCGCTCCACTTTCCCCCTGATCACCGGATGCGCGGCCAGCCCGGCAAGAGCCGGGGCCGTGCTCGCCGCTACGGTCGTGACCAGTGTCCGCGTCCTGTCGATCATCTCCCGCACCTGCTTCTCCGGGCTGGGTAGCCATCACTGACGTCCCAGGCCAGCTGGCTGTTCCTCTATTTAGACAGCAAGAAGCCATCGACAGCAAGGAGCCATCGACGGCCGCCGGCAGCGGGCTCGGCTCAGGGTGGTGCCTGGCGGTACAGGGCGACGGTCACCGTGATGCCGGCCCCGGCCGCGACCAGCAGCGTGTTCCGGGCCTCGCTGAGCCGGCCGGACCTGATGGCCGCCTGCAGGGCGGCGATGGTCCCGGTGGTGTGGGCATCGGCCAGGTCTTCGGCCACATAGGCGACCCGGTCGCCCGGAACGCCGAGCCTGGCCCGCAAGGGGTCAAGGAAGCCCGGGGCGGACGGGGCCGGGACGAGCAGGTCGATTTCGCCGATGCCCATCCCCACCCGGCGCAGGAAGCGGCGCGTCACCTCCTCGGCGCAGTCGACGAGGCGGGCCTGGTAACCCGGCTTCTCGTCGATGACCATCTGGCTCTGGCCGGTTCCCTGCCGCGGGACGCCGGGCCCATGCCGCTGCTGCCAGGCCAGCCCGCTCACGAACAGGTCCTGGTATTCGGGAAACGTCTCGCTGCCGAAGTCGGTGAACCCGGCGATGGTGTCATCCCAGCGGAGCACCATCGCGCCGCCGGCTGGCCGGAACGGGGCAGATCGCGGATCCTTGAGATCCGGGTCGACATCGCTGGTCACGATGGCGCCGACCCGGATGACGCCGGAACGAAGCAGGCCCGCCTCCAGCTGGATGGCGCTGATCACGCCGCAGGCGCCGTTGATGAGGTCGAACGAGAAGGTGCCGCGCCCGGGGGTCGGCGGCTGGCCCGGGTTGGCTCCGATGTCCTCCTGCACCAGGGCAGCCAGGGCGGGCTCACCCATGTTGTCTTCCCGGTAGACGCCGGCGTTGATCAGCATGTCGACCTCGCCGGGTGCTACCGCGGCATCGGCCAGGCAGCTCTGCGCGGCGGCATCGGCGAGGCGCCGCGCCGTCGGCTTACGCCATCCGTGGCTAGTCAGCGCCCTGGCGGCAGCAATGCGTGCGCCCATAGTGATCCACCTGGCTGTCGATGGTAAATACGGCCATGCCGATCTCGATCCCGGAGGCGAGGGCCAGCAGCATCACCCGGTCTCCCTTGTGCACCCGCTGCTCCTCCAGGTACTTGTGCAGGGCCACGAACAACGTGGTCGAGGACGTGTTCCCGTACTCCTCCAGGTTGACCACCACGTGCTTCGGCCTGGCGCCGAGGCGCCGGGCGAATTCCTCGGTGCCCTGGCGGATGGCCCGGGCCGAGGTCTGGTGCGGAATCAGGTAGTCGATGTCGTCCAGGCGGATGCCGGCCTCACCGATCACCTCGGCCACCAGCGGCGCCATGTCCTCGATGGCCACCTTCTGCAGCTTCCTGGACTTGGTGTACATCTGCGCGCCCGGGCCCACGTTGCTGGGGAAGGCGAGGCACAGCCGGCTGTGCTCGGCCAGGGTGGTGAAACCGATGACCTCGATCCCGGGCGTGCCCGCGGGTGCCCGCTCCACGATCACGGCGGCACCCGCGTCACCGAGCGTGAGCGAGGCGAGCTGCTTGCTGAACAGTGAGCGGATCTTCTTCGCCGCGTTCCAGCTCAGATGGGAGATGTACTCGCCGGAAACCACCATCCCGCAGCTGATCTCCCCCCGGGTGATGAGGTCCTGGAGGATGAACACGCCGGTCAGCATGCCGGCACAGGCGTTGGACACGTCGAAGTTCACGGCCTTCGTGGCGCCGATCGCCTGCTTGATGGACAGGCTGAGCGGGGGCTCGAAGGACTGCCAGGACCGGGCCGTGGAACGGGTGATGCTGGTGCTGATCAGCATCTCGATGTCGGGCGCCTGGTGCTGCGAATGAGCCAGGCAGTCGCGGGCCGCCCCGGCGGCCAGGGTGAGCGAGTTCTCGCCCGGCGCCACGATGTGACGTTCGTGGATGCCCGTCAGCCGCTCCAGCTGGATCTTGGTGTGATGCCTGGTCTGGCTCATCAGGTCCCTGGTCATCAGCTTCCCGGCGGGCAGCTTCACGCCGACGCTCTCGATCCGGCACCCCCAGGAGCCAGCCGAACCAGGCGACTCGAGCGCCATCCAATGACCAGCCTGCTCGCTTCGGCTCTCGGCCACCGGTCCCCCTTGCGCACTCCAGGCGCCGGGCGCAGAGCACTCGCCGCCGTGCTGAGAGATTCCCGCGTCCGGGTACCGGGTGGTAGGGGCGAACGTCACGGCCGGCGGCCCGGCCTGGCCGCGGCGAGGAGCTCGGCGACGCCGTCCTGGATGCCGCGGGCGAGCACGTCGATATCGGGGCTGGCCGTGAAGTCGCCGGTGATCCCGAATGCGAGGCGGCCGCAGTAGCTGGTAAGGGAAACCCCGGTGCGGACCGTGGTAGCGATCGGCACGTAGGGGAGGATCTCCACCAGCCGGCGGCCCATCGCGTAGAGCGGCTGGCGCGGACCCGGCACGTTGGTGGTCACGGTGACGATCCCCCGTTGCGGCAGCCCGAACGCCAGCCTGGACCACCACGACAGGAGCGGGAACGGGGTGAAACGGCCCAGGGTGATCAGGGCCTGGGCCGCCTTCGCCTCGTGGGCGGTTTTCAGGGCCCGCAGTTCGGCCTGGACGGCGGCGAGCCGTTGCACCGGGTCGGCCACGTGGACCGGGAGATCGGCCAGGACGGCGGACACCCGGTTTTCGCGCATGCTCGCCTCCCCGGGGGCCCGCACCGACACGGGCACCAGCGAGCGGACCATGTGCCGTTCCGGGGGCTCGCCCCGGGCGAGCAGCAGCGCCCGGAAGCCGCCGCTGATCGCGGCCAGGGCGATGTCGTTCACGGTCCCGCCGAGCTCCCGCTTGATTTCCCTGACGTCATCCAGGGCCGCGCGGGCCCAGGTGTAGCGGCGCTGCTGGCCGATGTTCCCGCTCAGCGAAGACCCGGTGGCCGGCCACAAAGCGGGCGCCAGCTTGGCGAAGGCCTGCACCGTGCCTGCGGCCCGGCGGAGGGCACTCCCCGGGCTGGCCACAGCGGCGCGCAGCGCGACGGCTTCCCGGACCGGGAGGATGACCGCGTCCAGCGCGGCCTGCACGGCCAGCTGGAGCGGAGCGGGCTCCGCGCCCGCGGCCCAGCCATCGGCGGCGGGCGGCGAAGGCTCGGCGGAGGGGTCGAAGATCACGCGGTACAGGTCGGCGGCGGAAACCCCGTCGATCATGCAGTGGTGCATCTTGGAAATCAGTGCCCAGCGGCCGCCGGCCAGCCCCTCGGCCACCCAGTACTCCCACAACGGGTGATCGCGGTCGAGCCGCTGGGACATCACCCGCGCCGTCAGCGCGGCGAGCTGCTGATCCTCCCCGGGGGCCGGCAGGGCGGTCCGCCGGACGTGGTAACCGAGGTTGAAGTGGGGGTCGTCAACCCAGACCGGGCGGCCGAGGCGGAGCGGCACGGTGCGGAGCTTCTGCCGGTAGCGGGGCACCAGCGGCAAGCGCCCGGCCAGGAAAGCCAGGACCTCCTGATGAGAGGGGCACGGGCCCTCGAACACCGCAATCGACGCGATCGCCATTGACGTGTGCGGGTCCTCGTCCTCCGCATCGATGAACAGGGCGTCCAATGGGTTCAGCCGGTCCATGACGTCCCCTTCCCGCTGGCATCGTAAGCCGCGGGGTCCGCCTCGCACCCCGGTCGGTCGTCCCGCCCGCGGGGACCTTCGGCTCTGCAGCGCCCAGGGCGCGCTGCGTCACACTTGGGCTGGATAAACAGGGCCAGGGGCGCGGTGCGAGGTAGCGCCGGCGACCCGGGAAGGCGGCCGGTCCGGTGCCTGGCGGCGAGCGGGATCTGACGGTCGCGGTGACCGGCCCGACCGGCACGTTGGGGTTCGGCCTGATGCCCCTGCTCGAGGCCGACAACCGGGTGGCGCGGATCGCGGGCATCGCCCGGCGCCCGTTCGACCCGGCCGCATACGGCTGGACGAAGATGAAATACCACCGCGGGGATGTCCGCGACCCCGAGGCCCTGCACGCCGCGCTCGGCCATGCCGACGTGGTGGTGCATCTGGCCTTCCTGGTGACCGGCGCCGCGTCACGGGAGGCGATCCAGTCGGTCAATGTCGAAGGCACGCTGAACGCGTACCGGGCCGCCGCCGCCACCGGGGCCCGCCGTTTTGTCTATTCCTCCTCCGTGGCGGCCTACGGCTTCCACGCCGATAACCCGATCGGCATGACCGAAGACTGGCCGGTGCGGCCCGCCGCCCGGCTGTTCTACGCCCAGGAGAAGGCCGAGCTCGAGCGGCTGCTGCGGGACGAAGCCGCGGCCCGGTCCGCCGGGCCTGCCCTGTACCTGCTGCGCCCGTCGATCGTGGCGGGCCCGCACGCGGTGGGCGCGAAGGGCCGGCTGTCTGGGCCGCTGGCTCCGCTGGGCCGCTGGCTGGCCGGGCTGGCCGGCCAGTTTCCGTTGCCGGTGCTGGTGCCGGCGCTGCCGCTGCAGCTGGTGCACGAGGAAGACCTGGGGCAGGCGCTGCTGCGGTGTGTCCTCGCCGCCGGGCCGCCTGGCGCCTACAACATCGCCGCCGACGGGGTCATCACCGCCACCGACATCGCCCGTGAAGTAGGCCTGCGCCCGCTGTCCCTCCCGGTGGGCCCGGCCCAGTTCGCGGCGCGGGCCATGGCCGCCCTGCCTTTCCTGCCGCCCGTCGCGCAGTGGGTGGAAGCGGCCAGCCATCCGGCGATCATGGACACGACGCGGGCGAAGGAGGAACTGGGCTGGGTGCCGCGCTTTACCGCGCTCGAGGCGTTGCGGGACACGCTGCGGCCGCGGCCGCCGCCGGATCCCGCCGCTGGTCCGGGATCGCCGCTCAGGGCGTGAGCGGGAGGAGATCGATGACGATGGCGTTTCCCGGGCCGCCCACCACGAGGTTGAGGAACGGGGTGATCCACCCGCACCCGGTGAACGGCGGCCGGTGGTACCGGCCGATCAGGCGGCCGCCCTGCTCCAGGCGGAAGCCGGGCCGGGAGCGCAGCGGCACGACGGCATGAGTGACGGTGCGGCATGAACCACCGCTGATCAGTGTCCGCCCGGCGGCGCGGGCACCGGCGATGACCGCGTCCACCGTGACCGTCGCGAACAGCTGGCTCTCGCCGTCGATCCGGCCGATGACGGGGGAGTCGGGCCGGATGTTGACGGCCGCGCTGAACAGGCTGGTGCCCAGGACCGTCCGGCTGACGGTGGCCCGGTGCAGGATGAGGTGGCCAGAGAAGAGACCGGAGCCTGGATCCGCGCGCACCGCCAGCGACCCGCTCACGGGCACCCGCCAGGAGTCCTTGCGGACGGTGAGAAATCCCCGTACCGCGTACGTGATCTCGCGCATGAACGTCCTCCCCGCCGCTGCGGCCCGCCATCAGGGCAAGATCAAACTTAGCGGCGGATCGAGGGGCAGACCGCGCTCCGAAGGGCCTGTCCTTAACCCCGGGCACTGTCTGGATCAGGAACCGCCGCGGCGGTCAGGGCCGGCCGGTGCTGGCCGGCGGTGTGGTCGCTGGCCGTCTCATCCAGTGGTGCCATGGGCTGGGGCTGGGGCTGGGAGATGCCGTCATGGCGGTGCGGGCGGGCCTGGCGCGGGCTGGTGCCCAGCAGGGCGGGGGTGAGCCGCCAGGTCAGGAGCGTGAGGGCGCCGAGGGGGATGGGGGGCAGGTAGGTGACCGCCCGGTACAGCAGCACCGCGGCCGTCACCTGCGCGCTGGCCGCGGGGCCGGCGCTGGCGGCCAGGATGCCGACCAGGCCCAGTTCGGTGATTCCGAGGCCGCCGGGGGTGATGGGAAGGGCGGTGAGCAGGCGGATGAAAGCGAATGCCGCGAAGGAGGTCTGCCAGGTCACCTGGGCCTGGGACAGGCCGGTGCCGCGCAGGCAGGCCAGCAGGACCAGCCACAAGGTGAGGTAGCTGGCCACCGTGGCGGCGGTGATCCGCCAGCCGCGGGCGCCCAGCAGGGCGCCGGCCCGGTCGCGGAAGCCGGACAGCGACTCGGCGGCGTTGCCGGGCGGTGGCCGGCGGGCCAGCCGGCTGACGACGGCCAGCGGGCGCTGCAGCGCGCGGCCGGCACGAATTGCGAAGGCCGGGCTGTGCAGCAGGAGGCCGAGCCCGGTGGCCATGGCGGCCAGCACGGCCAGGCCGGCCGCTGCGGCGGTGATCAGGACCGCATCGGGCCGGGTGGCGGTGGCCATGACCAGCAGAGCGACGACTGGCATGCCCAGCAGGGTGAAGACGTTCCAGATCCCGGTGACCAGGGTGTAGAGGACGTAGCCGGCGGTGGACAGGCCCCAGCTGGACAGCATCGCCCAGCTGACGCCCATGGCCAGGGCGCCGCCGGCGGGCAGGGTGTTGGCCACCGCATTGGAGCTGAGGTTGACCGCTGCCGCCTGGCGCAGCCGTATCCAGGGCAGCACCGCGCGGATAGTGATCCAGTAGGAGGCCATGCTGGCGGCGGCTGCGGTGCCGATGAGCAGGGAGTGCGGCCAGGTCATCACGTGGATGCTGGCCCACACGCTGCGGTAAGAGGCGATATGCGGGATGGCGAACCCGAAGGTGGCCGCGATGAGGGCGGCGGATGCCGCGGTCCGGAGCATCCTGCGGCCGCCCCGCGGCCAGCCGCCGGCCGCGGGGCTGGATCGGGTGATCCCCTGGCCTGGCCACGGTGGGCCCGCCGAAGTCATGGCTGGGAGAACAGGCTGAGACTTCCGGTGCGGTCGCGGGCACCGAGATCCACGTTGCACATAACGGACGCCTTCCTGCGTCAGCAGCAAGGCGGGGTCTTGACCCAGCGGCTAGTGCAGCACGTTGTAAGTCCCTGAGGGGATCGCGATTACTGTCCGTTCATCGTCATGCGGCTTTCGGCAGGGTCTCGGTCGCTGGCGCGGGGCGGGTGTGGCGCTGGAGGTAGCGGGCGTGGTCGGCGTCGGCGTCGTAGCTCCATTTCCAGGGGCGGGCTTTCTTGTTGTACCGGATGGTGAACGCAGTGATCTTGGCGTCGAGGTGTTCTGGGGAGGTGAAGTCGCCGCGGCGCAGCAGCCGGCGGGTGAGCAGGCTGAACCATTGTTCGATGATGTTCAGCCAGGATGCGTGTTTCGGCGTGTAGGTGACGGTGAACCTGGGGTGGGCGGCAAGCCAGGTCTTCGTGGCGCGGGAGGTGTGGCTGGAGCCGTTGTCCATGATCAGGCGGATCCGCAGCCGCGGGTCGGTGGCCTGGTCCAGCATCGTCAGGAACCGGGTGAACGTGGCTGAGTCGTTGCGGCGGATCCGCTCGGCGATGACCTCGCCGGTTGTGACGTTCATCGCGGCGATGATGGAGACGGTGCCGTGCCGGACGTATTCGAACTCGCGGCGGGCATCTCGCCCGGGGCGGGCGGGGATCCCGGGGTGCTTGCGGGATTTCGCCTGGACGCCGGTCTTCTCATCAACGCTGATCAGCGCGGTGCCGGGCGGCGGGTCCAGGTAGAGACGGCAGATCTGCCCGGCGCGGAGCCAGAACGTGTCGTCGTCGGCGCGGCTCAGCCAGCCGCGGACCTTGTGCGGCCGCAGCTTCGCCTCGCCCAGCACCCGGCCCACGGTGGACGGCGAGATCGCCAGGCCGCGTTCGCCCAGGTGGCCTGCGATCATCGCCCGTGACCACTGCGACTCGCCCTCGGGCGGGACAGAGGTGGCGACCGCGATCACGGCCAGCCGGGTGCTCGGCCCGTGTACCTCGGGGCGGCCCGGCCGCGGCTCATCGAACAGGCCCGGGATGCCGAGCCGGGCGAACCGGCTCCGCCAGGCCCGCACCGTGGCCTGGCTGCAGCCCAGGTCACGGGCGATCCGGGCGTTCGGCCTGCCCTCCGCCGCGGCCAGCATGATCCTCGCGCGCAGTACCAGCCGCTGCGGGCTGGTGGCCGCCCGCACGATCTGCTCCAGCTTGCGCCGCCGCTTCCTCGTTACGACGACCGGCACCGCCCGGGAACGGGCAGCCATCACTGATTCTCCTTCCGTATCACGATGATCACGGCGGCCGGCGGGGCGCGCCGCGGGGAACTCGCCGCCGCTGCGGGAAGGCGACAATGACACCATGCCCGTCCCGTCCCGCAAGCTGAAGGACCTGATCGAGGGAACTGTCGATCATCACGCCTCACTCACCCACCCCGACCTGCAGGAAATCACCATCCGGTGGCGCGGCTCGTTCGGCTACATGGACGCGTGGGCTGGTGAGGGAGACGAAAACGACGAGCAGATCCCGCTATGCCGGATCGAGTACCTCGGTGACGACGGCCACTGGGGCTTCGCTCTCTACGACCCCGCCACCGAGACCTACACCCCGGCCGTCCTCAAGACCGGTGAGCCGGCCGGGCACCCAAACGACGCCTACGACACAGCCGCCATCGTCCACCTCGCCGATTACAAGAAGTAGCCAGCAGCCCCTACCTCAACCCCTCAAGGACTTGTGACGGGCTGCACTAGTTCACCGGTATTTCATCATGGACACTACGCCGGACACCCGTCCCCGTCCCGCCCGCCGGCCGGGTCGTCGCGCTGCCACCTGATGCTGAACCGGGGCCCGGGCGGTCCGTCCGGCGCGGCGGCGATCCGGATGTCATCAGCCCTGTGGCGGAGCCGGTGCCGGGTTACGCCCGGCCAGCCCGATGAGGGCGGACAGCAGCCCGCCCGCGGATGGGTCCAGGTGCCGGGTGACCGTCACGTACTCGCTGAACAGCTGGGCGGTGGTGAAGTATGCGCCGTCTCCGCCGAAGAGCGCGGCACCGTAGATCTACAGATCCCGGCTCGCGAGCACGGCGCGCAGTGCGGCCCGGTCGAACCGGGCGCCGCTGAGCGACTGATCGCCCTCCGGGATCCGGAAAGCCACGATGGTCACCAGCATGACGAGCAATTCGAAGACGCCGCCCAGGATCAGTGACGTGTGCCAGCTGGTGGCCCGCTGCACGTAGAGCCACACGTAGAGCGCGAAGGCGGCCCCCGCGCTGAAGGCGGCGCCGCCGGTGATGCCGAGCGCGAGCGTCACGTCCTTCCCGCGGAACCAGACCACGACCGCGACGGTCCCGACGGCGATGAACACCGACCCGCCGACGCCGCTGACGACGCGGAAGAAGGCGAGTTCGGCGTAGCTGGCTGACAGCCCGGACATGATGCCGGCCAGTCCCTGCACCAGCAGCCCGAGCACGAGAGTCCGCTTCATGCCGACCGCCGTGGCGAGCATGCCGCCGGGGATGTGGGTGAGCCCGTAGCCGACGATGTAGAGCGAGATGAGGAAGCTCAACGAGCCCAGGCCGACCTTGAACTGCGCGCCGATGAGCGGGAAGGCCGTGGCGACGTCGAACCAGTTGAGCGTGAGCGCGATGATGCCCAGGCTGATCACGGCGAGCATGCCCCAGCGCGCGGGACCGTGCACGGCGCCGCGGCCGGAGGTCAATGAAGGCCCCCTCATCGGCCGCGCCGCCCGGTGGTGCCCAGCTCAGGAAGGGAAGAACGCAGAGAAGAGATGAGCGTGGGCAACCCGGCCGCGACGGCGCCGGCCCGCATCACGTGCTGCCTGGGCCGCCCCGGCGGGCGCACCGGTGACGACGTGGCAGCGGCCGGTCCTGGCCAAGGCGGGTACTCGCCCGGGCTTCGGTCCCGCCGCGATACTGGCTGCATCGCGCAATCGCGGGATGACCGCGGCCGGGCCAGGGAGGCGGCGAGGATGAACCGGGATGAGGTGATCGGGGCCTGCGCCGCTCAGCCGGGCGCGGTCGAGGACTACCCGTTCGGCGACGGCACGGCGGTGTTCAAGGTCGCCGGGAAGATGTTCGCGCTGGTCCCGCTCGGCGCGAAGCCGGGCAGCGTGAGCCTTAAATGCGACCCTGACCGTGCCGTGCAGCTCCGCCGCCGCCACGCCGCCATCACGGCCGGGTATCACCTGAACAAGCGGCACTGGAACACGATCCAGCTCGATGGGACCGTGCCCGGTGACGAGCTCGCCGAGCTGATCGGGCATTCCCATGAGCTGGTGGTGGCCAGCCTGCCCCGGGCCGAGCGGGACAAGCTGGCCACCTGACCGGCCGCGGCTCCGTGCTCACACTGCGTGTGGGCGCGGCTCCGTGCTCACACTTCGCGTGGGCCATGCGGTCATCCGGCGGCCGCTCACCGGTCACGCGGGCCGTCCCCGATCCGAGGACCGCCCGCGGCGGCCGCGGAGCCCGGCGTTAGAGTGGAGTGTTCCGCGTTCCGCGAACCTTCAGGGCCGCAAGGGGTTGCGAGGAGAGGCGGCGGCATGAGAGTCCAGGCATGTTTCCTGGCCGCCTGCCCTGACCGCCTGGCCTGACCGTGCATCCTCCGTCCCGGTTGTTCGGCAGGGCCGGTGAGCTGGAGACCCTGGGCCAGCTGGTCGCGGGCGCGCGAAGCGGCCGCAGTGCCGTCCTCGTGGTGCGGGGTGAGCCGGGGATCGGCAAGACAGCGCTGCTGCGGCACCTGGTGGGCGAGGCGCCCGGTTTCCGGGTGATCCGGGGGACCGGGGTCGAGTCCGAGATGGAGCTTCCGTTCGCCGGGCTGCACCAGCTGTGCGCGCCGATGCTCGGCCGGCTCGACCGGCTCGCCGAGCCGCAGCGACATGGGCTCAGCGTGGCCTTCGGCCTTGCCCCGGGAGCGAAACCCGACCGGTTCCTGGTCGCCCTGGCCGCGCTCAGCCTGCTGGCGGAGGCATCCGAGGAGCAGCCCCTGCTGTGCGTCGTGGATGACGCCCAGTGGCTCGACCAGGCCTCAGCTCTGGTCCTCGGATTCGTGGGACGCCGCCTGCTGGCCGAGCCGGTTGCGCTGGTGTTCGCGGCCCGGGTGCCCGCGGCCTCGCCGGATCACCTGGCCGGGCTGCCCGAATTCCGGCTGGGCGGGCTGGATGATGAGGCGGCTCGCGCGCTGCTGGCCACGGTCACCTCGGGCCCGCTCGACGAGAGCGTGCGGGGCAGGATCATCGAGGAGACTCGCGGCAACCCGCTCGCCCTGCTCGAGCTGTGCCGCGGGCTGAGCCCAGCCGAGCTGGCCGGCGGGTTCGCGCTGCCGGACGCGGGGGATCTGCCGACGCGCATCGAGGACCACTACGTCGAGCGGCTGGGCACGCTGCCGAAGGAGGCCCGGCAGCTGGTCCTGCTGGCCGCGGCCGATCCGGTCGGCGACTCGGCGCTGATACTCCGGGCCGCCCAGGTGCTCGGCCTGGACGGGATGGCCGTCAAGCTCGCCACCGGGGCCGGCCTGCTGGACATCGGCGCGAACGTGCGGTTCCGGCATCCTCTCGTGCGTTCGGCCGCGTACCGGGCGGCCGCCCTCGAGGACCGGCGGGCCGCCCACGGGGCACTGGCCGCGGTGACCGATCCGCGGGCCGACCCCGACCGCCGGGCATGGCACCGCGCGCACGCCACGGCCGGGGCGGACGAGGAGGTGGCCCAGGAGCTCATCAGCTCCGCCAGCCGGGCCCTGCGCCGGGGCGGGGTAGCCGCGGCCGCCGCCTTCCGCGAGCGGGCCGTGGCGCTCACCCCGGACCCGGCCGAGCGGGCCTCACGGGCGCTCGCGGCGGCCGAGGCGAAGTACGCGGCGGGGGATTTCGAGGCCGCGCAGGCCCTGCTGGCCGCGGCCGAGATCGGGCCACTCGACCCGCTCGGCCATGCGCGGGTGCAGCGGATGCGGGCCCAGGTCGCCTTTGCCCTGAGACGGGGCGGCGATGCGCCGCCGCTCCTGCTGCGGGCCGCGCAGCGGCTGGCCGCCCTGGATGCCGGGCTGGCCCGGGAAACCTACCTCGAAGCCCTGGTGGCCGCGATTTACGCGGGCCGGCTCGCGCACGGAACGGACGCCAGTGAGATCGCCCGCCAGGCGAAATCCGCGCCGTTCGGGCCGGAGCCGCTGCCGCACTCGCAACTGCTGCTCCGCGGCCTGGCCCAGCGCCTGTCAGATGGATACCTCGCTGCCGCTCCCACGCTCAAGGAGGCACTGCGCCGTTACCGGGCGCAGCCGCAGGAGCTGGATGGGCTGTGCGTCTCCTACAACCTCGTGGCCAGGGACCTGCGGGACGACGAGGCGTGGTTCGAGCTCGCGGTCGGCCAGGTCCGGCTGGCCCGCGCGAATGGCATCCTGAGCTGGCTTCCGTTCGCCCTCGACTATCTGGCCGAGATCAACATCCAGGCCGGCCAGCTGTCCCAGGCGGCGGCGCTGCTGACCGAGGGGGAGCGCATCGACCCGGGAATCCGGGCGGCGACACCGCCCTACGCCCCGCTCCTGCTCGCCGCCTGGCGGGGGGACGCGCCGGCCGCGGCCACCCTGACCGAGGTGACGGTGCGCGGCGCTGCGGCCCGCGGCGAGGGCACCGCGCTGAGCTACGCGGACTACGCCAACGCGGTACTGTCCAACGGGCTCGGCGACTATGCGCGCGCCGCCGGGCTGGCGCACCGCGCGAGTGCCGTCGACGAGGTCGTCATCTCGCCCTGGGCGCTGGATGAGCTGGTGGAAGCCGCGGTACGGAGCGACCAGCGGGAGCGTGCCGCCGCGGCGGCCGACCGGCTGTCGGAGATAGCCGCCGCGAGCGACAGCGACTGGGCGCGCGGCGCGGCGGCGCGGTCGCGGGCGCTGCTGGCCGGGGGCGGCGCGGCCGAGAACCTGTACCGCGAGGCCATCGAGCTACTGAACCGGACCCGGGTGGCGGCCCACCTGGCCCGCGCCCGGCTGAGCTACGGCGAGTGGCTGCGCCGCGAGAACCGGCGGGCCGATGCCCGCGGCCAGCTGCGCCGCGCGTTCGAGGCGTTCACATCCATGGGCGCCCAGGCTTTTGCCGATCGCGCGCGGCGGGAGCTCCAGGCGACGGGGGAGAAAGTCCGCAAGCGTAACGAAGACGCTCCCGCGGGCCTGACTCCGCAGGAGGAAGAGATCGCCCAGCTGGCCGGGGACGGGCGGACCAACGCGGAGATCGGTGCCCAGCTGTTCATCGGTGCGCGCACCGTGGAGTGGCACCTGCGCAAGGTCTTCGCCAAGCTGCAGATCAGCTCCCGCCGCGAGCTTGACGAGGCGCTGAGGCGGCGCCGCCGGCGCCCGGGCGCCATGCCGGAACCGGGGCTGGGCTCATGGTCGCGGCCCGGCGACCTGGCCCCGGACCTGTGACCGGGGGAAGCGCGCGGGAGCCGCCGGGGCCGAGGACCCGTGGGCCGGCCAGGGTCTTCGACGGGGGCGACCGGCGGCCGCAACGGGCACGCTGATCCCATGACCCGGCTGGCCGGACAGCGAGCAGCGAGGCCAGACGGTACCCGCAGCACGCACGCCCGGCGGCCCGCCGGCCCGTGCCGGGCCACCCGGAAGTCATCGTGCTGCGCCGCCGCCCGGGACCCGCGCTGCGTCGCGGTAGACTACCGCGAGCCCGCGTTTCCGGAGCGCCTGGCGCAGGCGGCGGGGGAGGGCATCGACGTGTTCTTCGACAATGCCGGCGGCCGCCAGCTCACCCACGCGCTGTCCGTGCCCAGCGGCTACGGCCTCGTTGGCTGTGCGGGTCGGTCAGTAGCCACGCCCGCCCGGACGATCCCGGGCGGGGCCGGCCTGCCCGACATGGTTTCAAGCGGATCACCCTGCGGGCTTCATCGTCAGCGGCTGCTACCCGGCGCGGCTGAACCGATCCGCGCCGAGCTCGCGGCGCCGCTCCACCAGAAGATCCCATCCCAGCCCGGCATGACGAGAGAGGAGACCAGGTCATGGATATGAAACTGGAGGTCCTGGTGGTGCCCGTCTCCGACGTGGACCAGGCCAAGGTCTCCTGCGCCCGGCTCGGGTGGCGGTACATGGTGCCGGAGCAAGCCGGCCGTCCCGGCCAGGCCCGGGCAGTGGCGGGCTCATGACCGACTACGACGTGATCGTCCTGGGCGCAGGCTCGCCGGGCGAGCATTGCGCCGGCGAGCTAGCCGATGGTGGCCTGCGGGTCGCCGTGGTCGAGCGTGAGCTGGCCGGAGGCGAGTGCTCCTACTGGGCCTGCATCCCGTCCAAGACCCTGCTGCGCCCCGGCGAGGCGGTGCACGCGGCCCGGGAGGCGGCGGCCACCGCCGAGGTCGACCCCGCGGCCGCGCTGGCCTGGCGTGACTTCATGGTCGCCGGCTACTCCGACACCGGCCAGGTGAGCTGGCTGGCCGGCAAGGGCATCGACCTGCTGCGCGGCCACGGCAAGCTCGCCGGGACCGGGGCGGTCGAGGTCGGCGGCGTGCGCTACACCGCCAGCCATGTCGTCGTGGCGACCGGCTCCGACCCGGTCATCCCGCCCGTCCCGGGCCTGCGCGAGCTCGACGGGATCTGGACCAACCGCGAGGTGACCGGAATGAAGGCCATCCCGCGCCGCCTGGTCATCCTGGGCGGCGGGCCGGTCGGCGCGGAAATGGCCCAGGCGGTCCGGCGGCTGGGCGGTGAGGTGGCCCTGGTCGAGGGGGCCGGGCACGTGCTGGCCCGCGAGCCCGCGCCGCTGGGCAACGCGCTGGGCGAGGTGCTGCGCCGCGACGGTGCCGAGCTCCACCTCGGCGTGCACGCCACCGCCGCCCGGCGCGACGGAACGGACTATGTCCTGACCCTGGGCGACGGCCGTGAGCTGCGCGGTGACCGCCTGCTCGTCGCCACTGGGCGGCGCCCGCGGGTCCACGGGATTGGCCTGGAGACGGCCGGGATCCAGGCCGACGGGCACGGCATCCCGGTCGACGCACGGCTGCGCGCCGGTGAGCGCCTGTGGGCCGTCGGCGACGTCACCGGCGTGCGGCTGCTCACCCACGTCGGCAAGTACCAGGGCGAGGTCGTCGCCGCGAACATCCTCGGCGAGCCGCGCGAGGCCAGCTACGAGGCCGTGCCGGACGTTGTCTACACCGACCCGCAGGCGGCCTCGGTGGGCGCCACCGAGGCCGCTTTCAGCGCCACCACCCCGCTGTCCGGGGTGGCCAAGACGGCCACCTACACGCAGCGCTACGCCGAGTCCAACGGCTTCCTGACCCTGCTCAGCGACGGGGAGCGGCTGACCGGCGGCTACGCGCTCGGCCCCGAGGCCGGGGAGTGGATGCAGCAGGCCACGCTGGCCATCCGGGCCCGGGTGCCGCTGGATGTCCTGCGCGACGTCATCCAGCCCTTCCCCACCTTCTCCGAGATCTACGTCGCGGCGCTGAAAGCACTCCACGGCACGATCAGGGCCGCCGGCCAGCCCGCCGCCGCGGCTGGCTAGGGACGTTGCGCTGATCAGGGAGCTCGCCATGAAGGACCTGCTGCAGCTGGCGGTGGCTGCGCACGGCGGGGCGGAGCGCTGGGAGCAGCTGACCAGATTCCGCGCGGCGGCCTCGATCAGCGGCGCGATCTGGGAGCTGAAAGGCCAGCCTGGGCTGCTCGACGGGGTGGTGCTGGAGGGCGAGACCCGGGACCAGCGGATGACGATCACCCCGTTCCCGGAGCCGGGCCGGTACGCCACCTGGGAACCGTACCGGCAGACCATCGAGACCGCAGACGGCGTGCTGGTCGGCGAGCGCCGTGACCCCGCGGCCGCATTCGCCGGGACGACCCGCCACTCACCCTGGGACCATTTCCAGGCCGCCTACTTCGCCAGCGAGGGCAACTGGAACTACTTCACCGCGCCGTTCATCCTCGCCCGCCCCGACTTCACCACGCAGGAGACCGGGCCCTGGCATGAAGACGGCCAGGTCTGGCACCGCCTGACGGTCAGCTACCCCGGGACCATCGTCGCCCACACCCGGCAGCAGACCTACTACTTCGACGACGCCGGCCTGCTCCGGCGCCTGGACTACTCCGTCAACATCCTCGGCGGCGGCCCGGCGGTGCACTACCCGTCCCAGTACCGTGAGTTCGACGGGATCATGGTCCCCACCCGCCGCCGCGTCTACGTCCGCAGGCCCGACGGCTCCCCGGCCCGTGACTCGGTCTCGGTCGCCATCGACATCACCAACGTCACCTTCGGCTGAGAAGGGCCGCCATGGAGTACCTCGTCACCATGACCACCCACGTCCCGGAGGGAACGGCGGAGGACACCGTCGCCGCCGTCCGGGCCCGCGAGGCCGCGCACTCGGCTGAGCTGGCGGCGCAGGGGCACCTGCTCCGGCTGTGGCGCCCGCCGCTGCAGCCCGGCGAATGGCGCACGCTCGGCCTGTTCGCCGCGGACGATGGCGGCCAGCTCGAGGACGTGCTCGCTTCGATGCCGCTGCGGGTGTGGCGCACCGATGAGGTCACCCCGCTCCTGCCGGACCCGAATGACCCGGGCCCGGGAGCCACCCGGCCGGGGCCGGCCGCCGCCGGGGCCCGGGACCAGGGCGCGGAGTTCCTGACCGTGTTCACGCTCACCGTCCCGGCGGGCACGCCCGCGGAGGCGGCCGCGCAGACCACGGCACAGGAGGCGCAGCGCGCGCGGGAGCTGGCCGGGCAGGGGCACCTCCGCCGGCTGTGGGTGCTGCCGGGCGAGGGACGCACGCTGGGCCTATGGCAAGCCCGGGACCCGGCCGAGCTGCAGGCCATCCTGAAGTCGCTGCCGCGGCATGACTGGATGACGGTGCAGGCCACCCCGCTCGGCCCGCACCCCAGCGACCCGGCCGTCACCACGCGCTGACCATCTCGGGAAGGGCCGCCGCTCCGGTGTCGCCCGGAACGGCGCCGAGCGCGGAACAAGCCCATCCGGCCATGAACCGGATCGAGCTGGCCCGGTCCCCGGGCCAGGCGGGGCAGGCGCGGGCTACAGGTGGCTGAACCCGCCAGATTCCTCCTTCGTCATGGACACGGTGACCGGGTGCTTGGTGAAGTGGGCCACGGCGTCCCGGAAATCGTCGAGCAGCAGCGAGGCCATGTCCTGGCTCACGCCCAGGCGGACCAGGATGCGCTGCACGGCGATGTCGGACGCCGTTCCGGTGAGCGTGTAGGCGGGGACCTGCCAGCCCTTGGTGCGCAGCCGGTCGGCCAGGTCGAACAAGGTGTAGCCCGGGTCGGCGCCTTCCCGGATCCGCCAGGTGACCGTCGGGATCCCGGTCGCCGGGTTGCTGTCGCACAGCAGCTCGAACGGGCCCAGCTTGACGATCTCGGCCGCGAGGTACTGGCCGATCGCGTAGGACGCGTCGTGGATGCTCTTGTAGCCCTCGAAGCCGAGCCGGAGGAAGTTGTAGTACTGGGCGATGATCTGCCCGGCCGGCCGGGAGAAGTTGATCTGGAAGGTCGGCATGTCGCCGCCCAGGTAGTTGACGTGGAATACCAGGTCGTCGGGGAGTTCCTGGCGGTCCCGCCAGATGACCCAGCCGACGCCCAGCGGGGCCAGCCCGAACTTGTGGCCGGAGGTGCTGATCGACTTGACCCGCGGCAGGCGGAAGTCGAAGATCACCTCAGGCGCGCAGAACGGGCCGAGGAAGGCGCCGCTGGCCCCGTCCACGTGGATGTCGATGTCCAGGCCGGTATCGGCCTGCAGCTTGTCGAGCGCCTCGGAAATCGCCTGCACCGGCTCGTACGCGCCGGTGTAGGTGACGCCGAACGTCGGCACGACCATGATGGTGTTCTCGTCCACCCGCTCCAGCATCGAGGCGGCATCCATAGCGTAGCTGCCGTGCGCCATCGGGACCTCGCGCATTTCGATGTCCCAGTACCGGGCGAACTTGTGCCAGACCACCTGCACCGGGCCGCACACCATGTTCGGCCGGTCCGTCGGCTTGCCTTCGGCCTGCCGCCTGGCCCGCCACCGCCACTTGGCGGCCATGCCGGCCAGCATGCAGGCCTCCGAGGATCCGATGGCCGAGGCGCCCACGGTGTTGGCGGCCGCGGGCGCGTTCCACAGGTCGGCGAGCATGTGCACGCAGCGCGCCTCGATCTCGGCCGTCTGCGGGTACTCGTCCTTGTCGATCATGTTCTTGTTGATCGACAGCGCCATCAGCGCCATGAGTTCCGGTTCCTCCCACGTCTGGCAGAAGGTGGCCAGGTTCTGCCGGGCATTCCCGTCGAGCATCAGCTCGTCCGCGACGACCTGGAACGCCTCTCGCGACGCCGCTTCCTCGCGCGGGAACTGGTATTTGGGTACCGGCCTGGTCAGGTCGCGCCCGCAGAAGACCGAGTCGTCCATCTGCTCACGGACGGTGTCACGCTCGTGCAGTGGCATTGGTGGCATCTCCTTGGCCGGAACGTGTCGCTTCGGCCCGCTCACCGAACGCCGCGGTGTCGCAGCCGTCCCCGTCGAGGACACGGGCGGGCCCCCCTGGAAACGCTCGCCGCCGCGGCCGGGACCGGCATCACCCGTTTGGGATGACTTCCCCGGCCCTGGTGGCCTGCGGGGGTGCCATCCGGCGGTCACCGCAGCCGGGCTTCGCAGCGGGGCCATGCCGCCGCGGGCCAGCCGGTGATGATCACCGGGTTCGGCGCGTCACGCGGGGCGCCCGGCGCCGCGCCCACGGAGTGCGGTACTCTGACCAGACACGGCACATCGTGAGGCGGCGCCATCCGGGCGCGCCGGTCGTACATCGCTCTGTGAGCGAGCAGGTTTCCACGGGTTTGATGTGGTGGCCCTCGAAAATGCGGCCATCCCGAATCCGAAAGTGACTATTTGTGACAGCTCTCCCCATCGAGAATCCGCCTGCCCGCCGCCGGCGGCGGCGCCCGGCGCGGCCGGGGCCGGCGGCCGGCGGCCGCCGGCCGCAGTCCGCGCCGAGCCCGGCCCCGCAGCACCCCGCGCCGCAGGACCAGGCGCGGGTGACCAGCGCGGACGACGGCATGCTCAGCCCGGCCTCCCTGCATGCCAGCTTCGCTGACCTGGGCGTTCCCGGGGTACTGGCCGGGGTGCTGGCCGAGGCCGGGATCACCGTGCCGTTCCCGATCCAGGCGGCCACGCTGCCGGATGCGCTGGCCGGGCGGGACATCCTGGGCCGGGGCCGGACCGGCTCGGGCAAGACGCTCGGGTTCGCGCTCCCGCTGGTCGCCGGGCTGGCCGACGGGTACACCAGTGCAGGCCGGCCGCGTGGCCTGGTCCTGGTGCCCACCCGGGAACTGGCCAGCCAGGTCCACGCCGTGCTCGTGCCACTGGCCCGGGCCATGGACCTGACGGTAACGACCATCTTCGGCGGTACCGGGCAGAACGCGCAGGTGACGGCGCTGCGCAACCGGGTGGACATCGTCGTGGCCTGCCCGGGCCGGCTGGCGGACCTGATCGGGCAGGGGCACTGCCACCTGGGCGATGTGGAAATCAGCGTGCTGGATGAGGCCGACCACATGGCCGACCTCGGCTTCCTGCCGGTGGTGCGGCGGCTGATGGAGGCCACCCCGCCGGAGAGCCAGCGGATGCTGTTCTCCGCCACCCTGGATAACGCCGTAGACGTGCTGGTCCGCCGGTTCCTCAGCCACCCGGCGGTGCACTCGGTGGACTCGGCCACCTCCGCTCCCGGCGCCATGGTTCATCACCTGCTCACGGTCGCGCCGGGGGACCGGGTCGGCGTGGTCGCGGCGCTGGCGGGCGGCAGCAACCGGTCGCTGGTCTTCACCCGCACCAAGCATGGCGCGCAGAAGCTCACCCGCCAGCTGGCCAGGGATGGCGTATCCGTGGTCGAGCTGCACGGCAACCTCGGCCAGGGGGCCAGGGAACGGAACCTGGCGTCCTTTTCGGCCGGCACGGCCCGGGTCCTGGTGGCCACGGACATTGCCGCCCGCGGCATTCACGTGGACGGCATCGACCTGGTCATCCACGCCGACCCGCCCTCCGAGCACAAGGCCTACCTGCACCGGTCCGGCCGGACCGCGCGGGCCGGCGCGGACGGCGTGGTGATCACCGTGCAGAGCCCGGCCCAGGCTGGCGACGTGCGGGTGCTGATGCGCCGCGCGGGCGTGAGCCCGCTGGCGGCCAGTGTCAGCCCTGGCTCGGCCCTGCTCCGCTCTATCGCCGGCCCGCCGGCCGCCCGGGTGGCCCCTCCCGGGCCGCGCGACGCCGCGGTCACGGCGCTCCCGGTCAGCCCGGGCACCGGCCGGGGCGCGGTGGCCATGTCGGCCGGCTACCGGGGGCGCCGCAGGAGGTAGATATTGCTGCCCGCCGGGCTCCCTGGCCGAGGCCAGGACGGGCCGCAGGCGCGGGAATACGCTGGCCACAAGACGGCGTTAACGTTGAGAGTTGTTGTCAACGTTTGCGATCGTGAAGGCGCCGCACTTTCGACAATGGGCGCCTCGCCGTCTGGCTGTGGAATTCCTCCCTCCGGTAGCGGGCAACCAGCAGCTGATCTGCGCGAAGGGCGCGGATCCGGGCTCGTCTTAGAAGGAGACAAGCAGATGGCACAAGGCACCGTGAAGTGGTTCAACCCTGATAAGGGCTTCGGCTTCATCGCCCCCGACGACGGCACCGCCGACGTCTTCGTCCACCACTCGGCGATCGACATGGGCGGCTACCGCACCCTGGAAGAGAACCAGAAGGTGGAGTACACCACCCGCCAGGGCCCCAAGGGCCCGCAGGCGGACCAGGTCCACGCGATCTGACGTAGTGCAGGCGGCAGGCCCGCGCAGCAATGCGCGGGCCTGCCGCTTGTCTGCCCTGGGCCGCCGCCCGGCTGGGCCACGGCACTGACCTCCCAGCGGCTGACCGCAGGCCGCGCACCGCTCGCCGCAGGAGGATGAGGTTGACCGTTGACACGGCAAATCCCGCTGAACGCCCCCCCGCCGCCGGGCGGGAAACGCAGCCCGCTGGCCCGGGCAGCGACTATGCCCAGCTTTCCCGCAGCATCCGGGCGGCCGGGCTGCTGCGCCGGCGTCCCGGCTATTACAGTGTCAAGATCGGCGTCAACCTGATCCTGCTGGCCGCCGGCTGGGCTGTGTTCTTCCTGCTCGGGCGGTCCTGGTGGCAGCTCCTCGTGGCGGTCTTCCTGGCGGTGATGTTCACCCAGACCGGGTTCATCGGGCACGACGCCGGGCACCGCCAGATCACCGGTTCCAAACGCACCAATGACCTGATCGGCTGGATCCACGGCAACCTGCTGATCGGGCTCAGTTACGGGTGGTGGACCGCCAAGCACAACCGGCACCACGCCCGGCCCAACCAGGTCGGCCGGGATCCTGACATCGGTGGCCGGGCCATCGCCTTCACCCCCGGCCAGGCCCGGGCGCGGCACGGGATAGGCAGCTGGCTGGCCGGTCACCAGGCGTGGCTGTTCTTCCCGATGCTCCTGCTGGAAGGCTTCCACCTGCACGTCGCGGGGTTCCGGGCGCTGGCGGAACGCCGCAGCACGACGGCCAGGCTGGTGGACGGAACCCTGCTCGCCGCGCACATCCTCGGCTACCTGGCCGCGCTGTTCCTGGTGCTGTCCCCGCTGCAGGCGGTGGTCTTCCTGGTCATCCAGCAGGGCCTGTTCGGCGTCTACCTGGGCTGCTCGTTCGCGCCCAACCACAAGGGGATGCCGGTGCTGGCCGAGGACGAGAAGGTCGACTTCCTGCACCGCCAGGTCATCACCTCCCGGAATATCCGCGGCGGCTGGTTCACCGACTTCGCCCTCGGCGGCCTCAACTACCAGATCGAGCATCATCTGTTCCCGTCCATGCCACGGCCCAGCCTGCGGCAGGCCCAGGAGCCGGTGCGCGCGTTCTGCGAGCAGCACGGCATCGCCTACCGGGAGACCGGCCTCTTCGCCTCCTACGGGCAGGTCCTGCGGCACCTGCACGCCGTCGGCGGGTCGCTGCGGCCCGAACTCGAGTACTGAGCGGGGCGGCGCCGCCGGACACGGCGGCCGGCCCGGCCGGGCCGGTGCGCCCGTCGTGCGGTCATAGTGCCCGGGGGACCGGTCGCAGGGCCCGGTGATGTGCCAGTGTGGCAGAAGCAGTGCTGGATGAGCCGGGAGGTGGCCCATGACCGCGCCTGATGTGTGGGTGGCCAAAGACGACGGAAGTGACGTCGTCCGGGCCGAGGCGATCGTGGCGGTCGGCCGGGACTACAACGGCAACGTCACCGTCCGGCTGGCCGGCGGTGAGGGATGGGCCGTGACTCTGGTGGCGGTCGCCTCGCATGAGGGCAGGCACACCCCCGTGGACTTCCATCACGAGCTGATCCGGGTCGTGTCCCAGATGTCCGACGCCGCCGGTCCCGCTGTGGTGCACCCGGCATGGGACGAGCGGCAGGGCTGGCACTGGGTCACCGACAGGCTGTGACGCGGGCTGCGCCCCCAGCCGGGGTTCTGGAGCGCATACTGGTCATGATGAGAAACCAGCCCGCGCCATGACCCGGCGCCCCGTGCCAGGCAGCCCGTTCAATAAGCCCCCGGCCGCGCCCGAGCCTGTCGAGGAGTTCGCGGTCCAGGACCTCGTGACGCACGACCGGTACGGCCTCGGCCGCGTCATCGCTACCGAGGCCGACGAGGTGCTCGTGGATTTCGGCACCGTCAAGTACCGGATCAGCGCGCCCTACGTCAAGCTGACCAGGCTCTGACCGACGCCGCCCGGCACCGGCCATGGGCCGGTGCCATCATGGCTGCCATCGGGCCAGCGCCCATCGCCGCACCAGGAGGTCCCGCCGCCACCGCAACCAGATCGAGAGGCCTCAGCCGCCGCTCGCAGCGCACACCACGGCAGCCATCCGGCCGCCCGTCCGCCTCGATCTGATCGGAGACCCATGCCGAACTCCGGAAGCAGGGGCAGTCCCGGCCTGGACCTGTCTGCCCGTACCGCGGATGGCGTGATCGTCGCCGACCTGGCCGGCGAACTGGGCGTGACCAGCGCCCCGGTCCTGCGTGAGCAGCTCCTGGGCCTGCTCCGCCCCGGCTCCAGCCGGATGGTCATCAACCTGTCCCGGGTGAGCTCGTGTGACTCCAGCGGGCTCGCGGTGCTGCTGGGCGCCGGCAGGCGCGCCCGGCTGCTCGGCGGGTTCGTGCGGCTGGCCGCGGTCTCGCCGGAGGCAGCCCGGGTCCTGCAGGTGACCGGCCTGCACCGGCACTTCCCGGTCTTCCCCACGGTCCGGGCGGCCGCCACGGGTGCCGAGGTTCCCGCGCCGGGCCCGGCCGGTGACACCGCCATGAGTGCCGCGCCTGCCCCGGGTGCGCCGCATCCCGCGCCGGCCGCCGCCTCATGGCGGACGTCGGCGGTGGCCTGACCGCGCGGCCCGCCGGGTGCCTGCTGCTGGTGGTGCCCACGTGGCTAGCCCGTTCCCTCGGGCCTAAGCGTCCGGCTGTGCCCGCGCAACTCGGCCAGCACCTCCCCGTCGGCCCGCCGGACGCTGACGTCATAGATGCCGCTGCGGTCCATCCGCACCCGCTCACCTGCCGTCGCGATGAGCTCATCGCCCTGGCGGGCCGGCCTGAGGAACGTGATCTCGCAGGCCCGGGCCACGGTAACCGGGCCATGACTGTTGCACGCGTAGGCGAAGGCGGTGTCGGCGAGCAGGAACACATAGCCTCCGTGCGCCATCCCATGGCCATTCACCATGTCGGCGCTCACCCGCATCCGGGCCGTGGCGCGTCCCGGCGCCACGGCCTCGACGCTGATGCCCAGCGCCTTGACCGCCCGGTCATCGGCGTACATGCGGGCCGCGCTGCGCTGCGCCTGGTCCACGGATCAGCCGACCGCGCGCAGCTCGCGAGCCGGGCCCTGGCCGGCGGGATCGCCGCGCAGGAAGCTCGTGATGACCGGGCCGACCTCTGCGGCGCTGTCCAGCAGGGCCAGGTGCCCGCCACCGCGGACGATGTACAGCCGTGCCTGGGGTACCAGGGCCGCGATCACCTGGTGGTTCACCAGCGGGGTGACCGGGTCGTCGTCGCCCGCCACGACCAGCGTCGGCTGCCGGATGCCGCACAGCCAGGGCAGGCTCGTCCAGCCGAAGAGCGGCGCCATCCGGTACAGGGCGGCCAAGGTGCCCGCCGGGCGCCGGATGTGCCTGGTGCGGATCAGTTCTGGCTCGGTGCGCAGCCGCCCGCCGAACATGTCGCCAGCCGTCCGTTCCAGCCGGTCCGGATGGTAGCTGCGCGGGTGGATGAAGTGCCAGAGCGCTTCCAGGCTGCCCGGCATGGAAAAGCCGCCAAAGGAGGTTGACGCCAGCACCAGCCGGCGCACCCGGCGCGGGTGCATGAAGGCCATCTGCTGCGCGACCGCGCCACCGAACGACGTGCCGAGGACGTGGGCGTCCTGGACGCCGAATTCGTCGAGGACCGAGGTGCCGAAGCGGGCCAGCCCGGCCATGCTCAGCGGCAGGGCGGGCATCTGGGAGCGGCCGATCCCCGGCGGGTCGAAGGCGATTGTGCGGAACCCGGGCAGATGGGGAAGCAGGCCGTCCCACAGCCCCACTTCACCCCAGATGCCGGAGTAGAGCAGCAGCGGCTCGCCTTCCCCGCGGGCCTGAGCATGAATCCGCAGCCCGCCGATGCGGATGTACTCATCGGTGACTGGCGCCATGGGTGCGCTTGGTCTCATCAGGGCCCCCCTCATCCTTCCCCGGCGCTGGCCGCCGCGGCCGTTCTGGCCGGTACCGGGCCAGCCCGCCCGGGCCGGGCCCGCCGCGCGGGACCGGACGGTCGGTTGACCTTGCTAGAGATAGTACGCGTGTGACCTGGTTCACAAGAGCCTCGCTACCCGACCGAACGTTCGGTAATGTAGCCGCTGGCTAGTGCCGTAGCAGGAGGGACCGACAGCCTTACCGGTAGATTTTCCGGGCAATCGATGCACCGAGCACGCCGATGCACCAGCCTGCGAAGATGGCCCAGATGGTGGTACGGGATGTGCTGTGCAGGTCCCATGCCATGAAGCCAGCCAGGAGGAATGCCCAGACGATCAGGCCCCCGATGACCCACACGGCGTAGGGTGGCCGATCCTCCACTGGCCTGCGCCACGCGGGTGGCCAGGGACGCATCTGGTGCAGGAGGATCCTCACGGTAGTGCCTCGATTCTGACCCCAGCCGCCTGCGGTGTCGGTCACCCGACCATCTCTAAAAATGATATCATTTTGATAGATAAATTCCAAAGGGGCCGACGGGCCGGGTGCGGCCGTGCCCGTGAGGTGCCCGATCGGCTGGTAAGACCGCCCCGGATCGCCATCGCCGGTGACAACCTCAGCCCAGTTCACGTCGCTGCGGTACGGCGCGCTCGACGGCACCGACCACGCCAGCCGCAAAGAACAGGCCAGCATGATCCGCCGGTACATCATCTGGCGCAACAACCACGCCTACGACGAACGAGTCCGCCAGGTCGTTGACCGAGCAAACTAGCCTGAGGCGGCACAAGCTCAGGAGAATGGCAGCCGCCATCGTGGCCGGCCACGTTTTCGGCCGCAGATGCGAGGGGCTGACCGGCCCGCTAACGGGCCGGGGCGCTGGCCCCGCCGCGTTCCGGCCCGATTCCGCGGAGCAGCACCGGCATGAGCCGCGAGGAAGGCGCGGCGACATCGGTGCCCGCGGTGAGCCAGGTATAGGCCCAGTTGGCCACGGACAGGAAGACAAGGACCGCGTCGCCGGTGTCAAGGTCCCCGCGCAGTTCGCCGGACCGGGCCGCGGCCTCGAACAGGTCGCGGATCCGCTGCTCGTAGCGGCGCCGCTCCTTGATGAAGGCTTTTCGCGGCTCGCCCGTGAGGTAGCGCCATTCCTGAAGCCACACCGTGGCCACGTCTAGCTGGCTTTCCACCACGCTCAGGTGCGCCTGGAAGGCCAGCTGCAGCCGTTCGCCGGGGGATGCCTCCTCAGGCAGCGCGTTGAGCGCCTCATGGAAAGTCGCGGCCCCGGTCAGGGCAATGGCGGCGAGCAGGTCGGCTTGGCCGCTGATGTAGGCATACAGCGAGCTCTTCTGGATCCCGAGTGCGTTTGCGAGGTCATTAACCGAGGTACCGTGATAACCGCGCTCCGCAACAGGCGCGCGGCCTCCGTGGACAGCCGGTCACGCGTTGTCGGGCCCGGGGCCGGTGATTTCGAGTTCCGTCCAGCCATCCGCAGAGGCTCCTAGGGAGCAAGTGGTCGGCCCCTGGATGCTGGCAGCGGGCCGGAATTTCAGTCAGCCGGGCCGGCGGCGCAGCTTTATTATCCGCATTCGTGGGCTTTAGGTGACCGTATTGGTTCCGGCGCCAGCCATATCCGGCGGCGCCCGGCGCGCCGGCCAGGCGGGCGAGCCGGCCGGGCCGCCCGGGTGAGCGTCCGGGCGCCGCGCCCGCTGGCTGCCATCGCCCGCCCCCGGCCCTGGTCCGGAAGGTCCCGGCCGCAGCCACCGCCGGCCGTCCTGAATCGGCCGGATGACCTATTGAGGCGGTTTTGATGCGGTACATTTCGGGTCTGCGCGATATCTCGGCAGGCAGCCAATGGCTGATCTTGCTGTGCACTGTCACTGCGATCGGATAGCGGCCGGCCAGGCCGGGAACCGGGGCAGAAGGCCAGGTAGATGGCCCGGGGAGTGGCCGTCAGGATGGGTGCGGATACGGTGTTACCGCAGTTAACGGGGGAGGGCGGTGCCGCACTGCCGGGACGGGGCGAACCGGACCTGACTGGCCTGGCCGTGTTCACCGTGGACGCTGAGGGCCAGGTGGCTTCGTGGTCGGTGACCGCCGAGCAGCTGTTCGGCCAGCCGGCGGACAGCGCAGTGGGGCGGCCCGTGGCGGACGTCCTGCCCGCGGGTGAAGGCCAGCGGGATCTCATCGCGGCGGCACTGGCCGAGGCGGGTGCGGGACGGACGTGGTCGGGGAGCCTGCCCACCGCGCCGGCCGCGGCCGGCCGCGGCACCGGGCCGGCCGCCCTGCACTGCGAGCCGCTGGCCGGGCCGGGCAGTGGTGCCCTGGTGATCGCCCGGCAGCTCAGTGCCCGCCCGGGGCCGGATCTGCTCCGTGAGGCGGCCACCCGGATCGGGACCACGCTCGACCTGGCCCGGACGGCCCGGGAGTTCACCGAAGTGGCCGTGCCGGCGTTCGCGGATGCGGCCGCCATCTTCGTGTCCGAGCGCCTGCTGGCCGCCGATGAGCCGAGTGCGGAAGGGCCGGGGCCCGCGGCCGTGGTGCGGCGCCTGGCCGCCCGGCTGGCCGGGCAGCCCTCGTCGGTGACCAGCAAGCTGCTGCGCCCCGGCGAGGTGCTGGTGTTCGGGTCCGGTTCACCCAGCTACCAGGCGATGACCACGGGCCGCCCGGTGACTACCGCGCAGCTGGACAGCGAGACCGGGCAGCGGCTGGCCCGCCGCCCCGGTGGCCGGGACGCCGTGGCCGGCTACGCCTCCTTCCTGGCCGTGCCGCTGGCCGCCCGGAACGTGGTGCTCGGCTGCCTCACCTTTGCCCGGGCAGCCGGCGCGGCCGGCTTCGGGAGCGCGGACATCGCGCTCGCGACCGAGCTGGCGGCCCGCACCGCCGTGTGTGTGGACAATGCCCGGCTGTATCACCGGGAGCGCCGGACCGCGTTTGCCCTGCAGCAGGGCCTGGCCCCGGCTGAGCCGCGGGTGCCCCCCGCCATCGAGGTGGCCAGCCGGTACTTGCCGGTCGGGGCCAGCGTGGTCGGCGGTGACTGGCACGACATCGTCGCGCTGCCCGGCGGGCAGGCCGCGCTGGTGGTCGGGGACGCCATGGGCCATGGACCCGAGGCCGTGGCGGTCATGGTCCAGCTGCGCACCGCGGCGCACGTCCTGGCCGAGGTGGGGCTGCCGCCCGGGGACCTGCTGGGCCGGCTGGACCGGATGGCCGCCGGCATGCCCGGCACCCCGTACGCCACCTGTATCTGCGCCGTCATTGACCCGCCCGCGCGAGCCTGCCTGATCGCGAAGGCCGGCCACCCGCCGCCCGTGCTGGCGCTGCCCGGCGGGGCCACGGAGGTGCTCGACCTGCCGGACGGGCTCCCGCTGGGCCTGGCCGCCGGGCCCTTCGGCGTCACCCGGGTCGAGCTGCCGCCCGGCGCGGTCCTCGCCCTCTATACCGACGGGCTGGCCGAGAGCCGCACCCGAGCGCTCGACGACGGCCTGGCCGCGCTGCGCGAGAACCTGCGCGCTGCCCTCGCCCAGCCGGGCACCACGCTGGACCGCTGCTGCGAGACGGTCACCCAGGCGCTGCGCCAGCGTGGCGATGACGACATCACCCTGCTGCTGGCCCGCATCCGCTGACCGCGGGCCCGGTCAGACGGAGTCCCAGTGCGGCGGCCGATCGCGGCGGAGCCGCTCGTCGTCGTCCGGCTCCGGGTGCTCCCCCCAGCCGGCGTCGGTGTCCTCCCGGCTCTGGTCCGGCAGTACCGGCCCGTCGTCCGGGTCCGGACGGCCGGCGGCGGCCGGCTGCTTCGTCACGCGGTCCGGCGGCATGGCTCCCATCCCCTCCTGGCGGTGGCCGGCGGTGTCACCGGCCCATGCGACGGCAATGATCTCCGGGCTGGCCGGGCCGGCCGGGGACCGGTCCCAGTCGCCGTACCAGGCGGCCGCGGCGAGGCCGGCCCCGGCCAGGAACGCGGCCAGCTCGGCCCGGCTCATGAAGCGCAGCGTGTCCGGCACGACGGCCGTGCCGCCGTCAGGGAACCGGAACCAGGTCTCGTAGGTGACCCGGTCGCCGGACACGGACTGGATGTCGTAATGGATCTCGGTGGTCCCGTCGGGGGTGCTGACGCGCCGCCGGGTTTCCTCCGGGGACCAGAACTGCCAGTCCCGGGCGGCCGGGTTCCTGGTTTCCAGCGCGATCCGGCCGCCGGGCGCCAGGTGCTGCCGCAGCGCGCGCAACGCCGCGTTGACGTCCTCATCGTCCAGCAGCAACTGGAACACGTGGCCGGTCATCAGGATGAGGTCGAACCGGGTGCGGACCGGCAGCCCGGCGGCGTCCGCCTGGACCCACCGCACCCGGCTGCCGCCCGGGCGGCGCCGGGCCACCGCGAGCATGGCCGCGGCCGGATCCGCGCCTGTCACCTCGTGCCCCCGCGCCGCGAGCTCGCAGGCGAGCAGGCCGGTGCCGCAGCCCACGTCCAGGATCCGCTGCGGCGGCGGCCCCGGCAGGCCGAGGTAGAACTCGGTGTGCGCGCCAGGCGGGTTCAGCGCGTCATACAGTGCGGCCAGCCGGGCCTCGGTGTAGTTCGCGCTGGGCACCGCCGTCACCCCGTCCCGCCGTCGGCCTCCGGTGTTCCTGATCACCCTAAGGCCCGCGGCGGGGCCGGGCCGGGCGCGGTGCCGGGGACCCGTCACGCACGCTGAGTCATGGCGCGTATCGTGCTGTGCAGCGGGGCGGGCGGACGGGCGGGTGGTGCGCGGGCCCGGTCTAGGCGGGGGTGGGGACGTGTCATCGGTCGCGGAACTCCGCGCCCAGGCGCTGGAAGTGGCGGGCGGCTGGTCGCCCCCCGGCGCGCCGGCGTCCTGGCAGCTCACTGCCGCGTTGTTCCGGGTCATCGCGGCGCACGAGGACCTGCTCGCCCGGCTGGCCGGGCTGCCGCCGGGCCGGCTGCCCGCCCTGCTGGCCAGCGCGGCCGTCTCGTTCCTGGTCCGGCGGGACCGGCCGGTGCCGCTGGCCGGCTATTTCCCGGCGCCGGGGGCTCCGCAGCCCCCGCTCGACGCCGGTTTCTACCTGGCCGCCACGTCGTTCATCTCGGATCGCCTGGATGACATCGCGGCCGAGTGCGGACGGCACCGGTACCAGATGAACGAGGTGGCCCGGTGCACCCAGGTGGCGCTGGGGCTGGCCGCGGCGGCCGGCCCGGGGACGGACCCGGTCGCGCTGGTCGACCTGGGCACCGGCGCCGGGCTGGGGCTGCAGCTGGACCGGTACCGCTACCTGGTGGGCGGCCGCCCCAGCGGGCCGGCGGCGGCCGCGCTGACCCTGAGCTGCGAGACACGCGGGCGGCTGGTGCCGCCCGCCGCCGTCCTGCCGCCCATCGCCGAGCGGGCCGGGATCGACGTCGACCCGGTCGACCTGGAAGACCCGGCCGCGCGGGCCTGGCTGGAGGCGTGCGCCCCGCCGGAGGCGGCCGCGCTGGCCCGGCTGGCCGCGGCGGTCCAGGTGACCCGGCAGCACCCGGTCTCGCTGCTCGGCGGGGACGTGGTCAGGCTGCTGCCGGGCGTGCTGCGCTCCGTCCCGCCCGGGCGCCAGGTGATGGTGGTCGATGCCTACCTGGCCGTGTTCCTCTCCCCGGGGCAGCGCGCCCAGCTGGGGGGCATCCTGGCCGAGGCGGCGCGCTCCCGCCCGGTGACCTGGCTGTCCCTGGATCCGCTGGTCCCGCTGGGGCCGTCCGGGCGGGACAGCGTGCAGGGCCTGCCGCTGCCTCGGTGGCTGGTCCGCGATTACGCCACTGACGGCGTCTTCGCCGTGCTCGGGGCGCGGACCTTCGACGGCCGGGCCAGCCGGGGGCGGCTGCTGGCCCGCGCCCACCCGTCCGGCCAGTGGGTCGAGTGGCTCGACCCGGCCTCGGCCGGCACTGCGGCCGGCCGGGCCGCTGAGCGTCCCGCCCGCCACCGCGCGGCCGACGGGAGCGGGCAGCCCGGATTACGGCGCTTCGCCCGTGCCCGTGCCCGTGCCCGTGCCTGTGCCCGTGCCGGTGCCCGGGCGCCGGGCCAGGGCCGTCAGCCGGGCGCGTTCGGCATCGGTGAATGCGACGGGCTTCCGGCCGCGGGGGTCCCACCGCACCGTGACGGCCCGCGCCTCGGCCGCGACCTCCTGGGCCGGTGTCAGGATCGTCTCCCGGGTGGTCAGGCTCGTGCTGCCCAGCCGCTCCGTCTCGATCCGCACCAGCACCCGGCCGTGCGAGTGGCGGACCTCCGCGCGGAAGTCGATCTCCAGCCGGGCCACCACGTAGTTGGGGTCGCCGCCCAGGGCCTGGATGAAGAAGGCATCCCGGCCCTCCTCGAGGTAGCTGAGGAACACGGCGTGGTTGACGTGACCGAGGGCGTCGGTGTCCCGCCACCTGACCTCGACCGGGTACTCGAACGCCGGGCCCATATCCGCGCTCCTTCGCTCTGGCCAGCGACATGACGGCGGCCGCCATGCCGCGCCGGGTGACTGGATGTCCCAGTCATGCGGGTGCCGTCGGTGCAGGCTACGCCGGGGACCGCCGGGGACCGCCGGGGCGGCCCCGGATCCGGGCGGCCGGTCAGCGGGCCCAGGGCGGGCTGACCCACGAGCCGTCCGGCAGGACGGCCGCGAGGCCGGCGCTGGTGGTGACCCACGCGGTCGCCGGCTCGGCGGCGCCGTTCCCGGCGCGCAGCACGGAGCCCGCGGGCACCAGCACGACGTCGCCGGCGGATGCGTCGGCGGGCTGGTCATCGATGGTGGCGCGCAGCGTCCCGCTGAGGATGTACAGCACCTCCTCGCGGGTGACGCGGTGGGCCACGCCCGTGCTGTGGGCCGGGATCTCGATCCGCCAGGCGCACAGTTCCGGGCTGCCGCGGGCCGGGCTGGCGTAGGCGTGGAAGGTCGCGCCGTGCATCTGGTGCACGGCCGTGTCGCTGGCGCGGATGACGGGCAATGGTCCTCCTCCATATAGGCAACTGGCTTGCCTATATGCTCAAGTAGCTTGCCTAATCTGTCAAGCTGTGACGATGGAGCACGATGACGTCCTGGCTGCGCGGCACGCTGGCACCCCGGTCGGGGAGCATGCTGACCGGCCAGCCGTAGACCACGCTGACGCCCAGGCCCTCGCCGTCGGGTTGCTGGCCGCCAGCCGCGCCCTGGTCGACGGCATCTCAGCCGGGGTCCGGGCCCGCGGCTTCGGTGACCTGCGCCCCGCCCACGGCTTCGCGTTCACCCGGCTCGCCGCGGGAGGCGCGACCATCACCCAGCTGGCCGAGCACCTGGACGTGACCCGGCAGGCGGCGGCCCAGCTCGCCGACGAACTGGTCGCCAAGGGGTACGTGACACGGCAGCCGCATCCCGCGGATGCCCGGGCCCGGCTGCTCACCCTGACCGGGAAAGGCTGGGCCTGCACCCGCGCCGCGGAGGCGGCCACCACCGACACGGTCCGCGCCTGGGCGGCGGCGCTGGGGGAGTCCCGGCTGCGTGCCCTCCGCGACGACCTGGCCCGGATAGCCCCGGGCGGCCCGCTCCGGCCCACCTGGTAGCGGCCGGCGCGGACGCGCCGCGTGCCGCCCGGCCGGTGGTACGGCAGGATGAGGGCATGGCCCGTTCTGCGCCGCGGCACGACCGTGATGCCGGCGGTCCCGCCGGGCTGCTCGCGGCCAAGGCGGCCCTGCGCCGGGAGGTGTGGGCCGCGATGAGCGCGGCGCGGGTGGCCCGGTTCCCCGGCGCGGCGGGGCGCATCCCGAATTTCACCGGGGCGGAGGCGGCCGCCGGGCGGCTCCGCGGCACCGCCGCCTGGCAGGCGGCCCGCACGGTGAAGGCCAACCCGGACGCCGCGCAGTGGCCGGTGCGGCAGCGCGGGCTGGAAGACGGCAAGACCGTCTACATGGCGGTGCCGCGGCTGGCCGGGCCCGAGCCGTTCTTCGCCCTCGACCCGGACCACCTGAGCGAGCCGCCGCGCAAGGCCGCCTCGATCAGCGGCGCGGCCCGCTCCGCCCGCCGGGTCGCGCTGGCCGACGTCAGCCCGGTCGATCTGGTGGTGATGGGCAGCGTCGCGGTGGGCCACGACGGGGCCCGGCTCGGCAAGGGCGGCGGGTTCGCGGACCTCGAATTCGCGCTCGCCACCGCGGCGGGCCTGATCGGTGCGGACACCACCTGCGTCACCACGGTGCACGAACTCCAGCTCCGCCCGGCCGGGGTGATCCCGGTGACCAGTCACGATGTCCCGGTCGATTTCATCGTCACGCCGGAGCGCGTCATCGACTGCCGTCGTGGCCGCGGACCGCGGCCGACGGCCGGCCTGGACTGGGATGACCTGACCGAGGAGAAGATCGCGGCCATCCCGCTGCTTGCCGCGCAGCGGGACCAGCGCGAATGAGGTGACCGGGCCCGGCGAGCGCTAAGGGGCGGCTTATGGACTACCAGCTGCGGATGTCCACGGAGATCCGGGACTGGCTGGCCGGCCTGGCCGGGCAGGATCCCGCGGCGGCCCGGCTGGTGGGCGAGGCCCTGGCCGCGCTCGCCGCCGAAGGCGGGAACCTCGGGCCGCCGCTGGTCGCGGCCGTGGCGGAGGGCCCGGAACTCGATCCGGAATCTCTGGACCGCTCGTACCAGCAGAGGCTGGAGAGCCTGGCCAAGTTCCGGCGGCGTGTCGCCGACGCGGCGACCCTGCTCAAGCAGGTCGAGCTGGAGATCGGCGGCCTGGAGGCGCGGCACGCAGATCTCACCCGGCAGCGGCAGGCGGCGCTGCAGGCCGCCGACGATGAGCTGGCGGCCACGCTGGCCGCGGAGCTGGCCACCGTGGGCGAGCAGCTGTCCGCGCTGCGGCGGCTGGAGCCCAGGGTGCGCGCCGCCGAACAGACGCTGACCAGGCAAAGTACCCGGCTCCAGGCGCGGGTTAACGCGTTCCGGAGCCGGAAGGAGTCGCTGCAGGCGAGGTATGCCGCCGCACGGGGCATGTGGCAGGTGAGCGACGCCATCGCTGACCTCGGCGCGGCCGGAAGTGATGGCGCGGTCCAGGCCGAGGCCGCCGATTTCGCCGCCTCGGCGGCTAGGCAGTTCCGCCGGGTCACCCGGGAGCTCGAGCGGGAGCTGCCGGCGGCGGAGCGGCAGCCGGCCGGCGGCCTGATGGAGCTGCGGCCCGGGGCGCCGGGGGACGCCGGCATCCGGCTGCTGTTCGCGGTGGAACCCCCGGGCGCTGCCTTGCTGATCGCCGTCCTGGATAGCCCGGAGGCGGTGCGGGGCCAGTACGACGAGGCCGTCGCGGCGGCCACGGAGGTCCTCGGGATGGTCCGGGACGGCGACGCCCCGGACACCGCGCAGTGCCGCTACGACCGGCGGTCTTTCCTCGCCGAGTTCTTCCCGGAAGACGCCGCCGGGGTCGAGGCCGGCGCGGCCGCCCTGGCGGATGCCAGCCGGGGGCGGGCCCTGGCGCAGTACCGGGCCGGGCTGGGGCTGACCCGGGCCGAGGCGGCGGAACGGATGGAGGTGCCCGCGGACCGGGTGGCCGAGATCGAGCGGGCCGGGCTGGCGGCGGCCGGGATCGGCGAGCTCACCCAGTACATCGAGGCCATGGGCGGCCGGCTGGAGATCACCGCCGATTTCGGCGGGAACCGGATCGTGCTGCGCTGACGATGCGGCGCCGGTGCCGGTGCCCGCGGTGCTGTGCCGGACGGCGCGGTGCCGACGGTGCTGCGCTGGCCAGGCCTGGTTACAGTGAGCGGGTGGATGCCGCGCAACGCCAGCTGAGCGACCAGATCGACGACGCGACGCAGCGCCTGCTGGGCACGGCACGGATCATCCCCGACTCCGAGCTGCGGGCACCCTCGCTGCTCCCGGGGTGGACGCGGGGGCACGTCCTGGCCCACCTGGCCCGCGGGGCCGACGCCATGCGCAACCTGCTGATCGGGGCCCGCTCGGGACAGGACCGGCCGGCCTGCGCCAGCGCGGAAGAGCGGGCCGCCGCGATCGAGTACGGCGCGGCCCGGCCGGCCCAGGAGCTCGTGACGGACCTCGCTGACTCGGCGATGGCGTTCCGCACCATCGCCCGGCAGTTGCCCGCGCTGGCCTGGTACGTCCCGGTGCGGGTTCTCGGCTCGGGTCCCTTCGCCGCGGCCCAGCTGCTGACCCGGCGGCTGGTCGAGGTGGAACTGCACCACTGCGATCTGGCCGCCGGCTACGGGACGGGCGACTGGCCCGCCACGTTCACCGCCCTGGAACTCGCCGAGCCGATGCACTCGCAGCGGCAGGACCGGCTGGCCCGGCCGCCGCAGTCAGCGGGCGCAGCCCCGTGGCGCGGCCGCCCGGGCGGGGCATCGGTGCCCCGGCCGCCCGGGCCGTGGCGGCCCCGGCCATGGGTGGCATGAGCACGATTCCCTGGCCGGCGGCCCGGCCCGGGCGCCCTGCGGCCGAGAAGGACGCGGCAGGCCGCCCGCCTGCGGTGGGTATGCCTGCGCCGTGAACACCAGCCGGGGGGAACTGGCGGCCGGGCTGCGGCCGATGCTGGCCACCGCGGGCCCGCTGCCCGCCCGCGATGACGGCTGGGCGTATGAAATGAAATGGGACGGCATCCGGGCCCTCGCCGTCATCAGTGCTGGCCAGGTCCGGCTGGTCTCCCGGCTGGGCCGGGAGATGACCCGCGCCTACCCGGAGCTGCACCGGCTCGATCCGGTGCCCGGCTGGCCCGCGGGGGTGCTGGACGGGGAGATCGTCGCCTTCGACGCTGCCGGGCGGCCCAGCTTCGAACTGCTCCAGCAGCGGATGCACGTCACCGAGCCTGGCCGGGCCGCGCGCCTGGCCGCCCGGCTGCCGGTCACCTACCTCGCCTTCGATGTGCTCGTCCTGGACCGCCGGCTGTTGCTGGAGGCCGCGTATGCGGAGCGGCGTTTGGTATTGGCGGGTTTGGGGTTGCCCGGGCCGTGGTGGCAGGTGCCGCCGGCCTTTACCCAGCACCGCGGGGCCGACGTGCTCGCCGCGTCCCTGGAGCACGGGCTTGAGGGCGTGGTGGCCAAGCGGCTGGACTCGCCCTATGAGCCGGGCAGCCGGTCGGCGGCGTGGCGGAAGATCAAGAACGTGCACCGCCAGGAGGTGGTCGTCGGCGGCTGGAAACGGGGCGAGGGCGGCCGCAGCGGCCGGGTCGGCTCGCTGCTGATCGGCGTGCACGGCCCCGGGCTGACCGGTGCCGCCCCGGGCCTGCAGTACGCCGGGCACGTCGGCACCGGGTTCACCGAGGGCACGCTGGCCACGCTCGGCCGGATGCTCGCCCCGCTGCGCCGGGACACGGCCCCGTTCGCCAGCCCGGTGCCCGCCGAGCACGCCCGGGATGTGGTCTGGGTCGAGCCGCAGCTGGTCGCGGAGGTGGAATTCGCCGGGTGGACCAGCGTGGGCCGGATGCGCGCCGCCTCGTTCAAGGGCCTGCGCCCGGACCGCGACCCGGCCACCGTGATCCGCGAGGCCTGACCTCCAGGGCGCCAGTTTGCCTGAACGCCCCTTGCCCCGCAGCCAGGCCCACGGTCCCGGGTGGCGGATGGGCCTGGCGGCGGCGCCCCCGTGACGGCAGACTCAGCACGGTCCGCGCCACCAGGCCGGCACGGTCTGCGCGTCATGAGGGGAGGGCCGGTCGCGTGCTGCAGCAACGCGCGCCATCAGGGGTCGCCTGGTTGACCGGGCCCGGGGGGCCGCCCGTGGCGGCCGGGCGGGGCACGGCGGCCGGCCCGGTGGCGGCCTGGCCCGCCGGGGTCGCCGGGGCACCCGGCCTCACCGTGCCAGCGTCCGGGGACCCGGGGGTCTGCGCCGCCGTGGCCCTGGGCTGGCAGGTGGCCCAGTTGTTCCACATGCCGGTGCACCGCGGCCCGGTCACCGACCCGCCGCGCGGTGACCACCTGCCCGGGCGGTCTGAGTTCCCCGGGGCCAGCCAGTCCCTGTGGCTGGGTGAGCAGATCCAGGCCCAGGCGCAGGTGCTGCTCGGCCCGCCGCCCCCGGTGGTGCTGGACGCCCTGGCCGATGTCCGGGCCGCGCTCGCCGATCCCGGCCGCGTCCCGGGCACCACCCTGGACGCCGTCTTCACCCTGCACTGCCGCCTGCTGGAGGCGCTGACCGTAGCCGACTTCCGGCTGGGCAAGGCCTACGGCCTGGGCCGCGCGATGGCCGAGACGGCGCTGCTGCCCACGGCCGGGGCCGGCGGCGCCGACCGGGTGCACCAGTTCCGCACCGTGCTGCGCGGCGGCCGGCTGATCACGATCCAGGACTGGCTGGCCGACCTGAAGACGCTGCTGCCCAGCCACGCGGCCTACGCGGTCAGCCGCAGCCTGGCCGACTGGCAGCGGTGGGCCGATGATCATCTCAACGAGGCCGATTCCGACCAGGCCCGGTCCGCGCTCCGGGTGCAGGGCCGGATCTGGCGCGAGCTGCTCACCGGCGAGAAAGCCGCCCGCGACATCCTCAGCCTGCCCGACTACCTGGCCGCGGGGCGCCGCGCGGCGATGCGGGTGATCACCCGGTTCTGGTGGGCCATCCTGCTCGCCCCGCTGGGCGCGGCCGGGATCGTGTATGTCGCGGCGCACCTGCACGGCATCCCGCCGCTGCTCCGGCTGGCCGGGACGATCGCGTGGCTGGCCGGGGCGGCCGGGCTGTCGCTCAAGGGGGCGGGCGCGCTGCTCGGGCCGGGACTGACCGGCGCCGAGGGCTGGCTGTGGCAGACCGAGCTGGACGGATCCGTCGCGGTCGCCGCCACCTGGCTGCCCCGCGGGGCCAAGGCGCACCTGGCCGGCGGGGGGGCCATCGGCAGGCTGATGCCCGATCCGGACCGGGCCGCTGAACTGCAGCACCGGGACCGGTTCCGGCATCAGGCCGGGCAGCCGGGCGACCAACTGGCCGGGCCCGGCGATGAGCCGCCCTGACCATGCCGTCGCAGGCCACGAGGCCCGTCGGGGTCGCAGAGGCCCGCCCCGCGGCGGCCGGCCCGTGGTGCCCGGGGGCTGACGGTGTCGGCGTCCGGCCGTACGGTGGACTCCGTGGTCAGCAACGTCGAGGTGCCGGAGCGGCTCAGTCCCGCCATCGTCCGGCCGCGCCCGCACGTCACGGCCGTGCTGGCGCAGAGCCTGCGCGAGATGGGCGCGGGCGGCCGGACGGCGCTGGCCTGGGCGTGGGCGCTGACCGGCAGCCGGCCGTCGCCGGTGACGCTGTCCCTGCCGCCCGGGCAGCCGCCATCCAGCGCGGAGATCCTGGCCGAGGCGGCCGCCGAGCCGGAATGGTCCACCGCGCCGCCCGGGGTGCCTCCCGAGTTCCGCGACGAGTTGCGCGAGACCAGGGCCGTGCTGGCCTGGCTGGCCGGGGCGACCGATGAGATCCCGGTCAGTGCCGGCAACCGGGGCTGCCTCATCGGGGCCCGTGGGGACTACGCGCGGGCCGACGATGACATCCGGCGGGTGCGTGACCACGCCTGCCTGGGCCTGGCCGACGGTGACCTGCCCGAACCCATGTCGGCGGCGGACGCGCGGCACCCGTGGCGCTGGGAGCCGGCCTGGATGGACGCGGCCTGGCTGCGCGGCGTGCGCGACGTGCTCGACTGGGTGCTGGGCGAACGGGCCGCCGGGCCGCTATGCCACCGGGCGGGCGGCAGGCCCAGCCGGTACGAGCTGACGTACGAGGACGCCGCGGCCGACGCGGTCGTGCTGCAGGGCCGCCCGGGCGGCGTGCGCGTCGATCCCGCGGCCTACCCGCCCCCGCAGTACGGCGAGGGCGTCCAGGCGGCCATCCGGTGGCTGCGCGGTGAGGCCACCACCCCGCCCGCCGACCAGGCGGGCTGCGGCCCGTACCGGTCTGGCCAGGCCGGGGCCGCCTGGGCCACCAGCGATTACGTGGCCGGCGACCCCGCCGCTGACTCCGATACCACCCCCTGACCCCGGCCCCCCGCACCCGGCCAACCGGGGAGGACATGGTCCCCCGCTAGCGCCGGCCGTGGTGCTAGCCACCCGGCCCGCCCGAGCGGCCCGGGGACCTTATCCCGCCGTGCCGCGCGGATAAGGTCTCCGGCGCCGGGTACCTGCCAGCCCGTGGCAGCGCCTGGGCACGTGTTCGCGAACCGCTACCGGCTCGACGCCCGCATCGCGGAGGGCGGGGTGGGCGAAGTCTGGCAGGGCACCGACCTCGCCCTGGACCGGCGCGTGGCGATCAAGCTGCTGCGGCCCGAGTTTGCCCGCGACGACGACGGACTGGCCCGGTTCCGCGCCGAAGCCCACCACGCCGGCTTGCTGTCCCACCCGAACATCGCCCACGTCTACGATTTCTGCGAGTCCGGGCCGGCCGGGCCCGGGTACCTGGTGCTGGAGTTCGTGGACGGGCCCTCGCTGGCCCGGGTGCTGGACAACGGCCCGCTCGATCCGGCGCGGACGATGGGCATCGTCGCCCAGGCGGCCCGCGGCCTGGCCGCCGCGCACCGGGCCGGGCTGGTCCACCGGGACATCAAGCCGGGCAACCTGCTGGTCGGCACCGATGGCGTGGTCAAGGTCACCGATTTCGGCATCGCGCAGGCGGCCGGGGCGGCACCGGTCACCCGTACCGGGGCGCTGATCGGTACCCCCGGTTACCTGGCCCCCGAGCGGGGCGCGGGCCTCCCCGCCACTCCCGCGACCGATCTCTACTCGCTGGGCATCGTGGCGCATCAGTGCCTGACGGGCCAGATGCCGTTCCGGGGCGCGCCGCTGGCGGTGGTCATCGCGCACATGGAACGGCCGCTGCCACCCCTGCCGCCGTCTGTTCCGCCCGGGGTGGCGGCCCTGGTCGCCGAGCTGGCCAGCAAGGAGCCGCGGGACCGTCCGCCCTCCGCGGGGGACGTGGCCCTCCGTGCCGACTACCTGGGGGCGGCCGCCTCCGGGACGGCGCTGCCCGCGCCACCGCTGGCCGGCCCGGCGTTCCCTGGTGCGGTGCCCGGGGCGGCGGAGCCGTCCGCGGGCGGTGACGGCCCGGCTGCACCGTGGGCGGCGGCTAGTCAGCCGCCCAGCCTGCTCCCGGCCGGGCCGCTGGCCGCCGCCGGGCCAGTCCCGGCCCGGGACCGGCACTGGCTGACCGGCCTGCCCAGCCGGGCGGCCCTGGCGCTCACCGCGGTCGGCGCGGCGGGGCTGCTCGGCTGGACGGTGCTGGCTCCGGGGAGCGTCCCAGGGCCCCGGCACCCGCTCAGCCGGCCCAGCGTCCCCCGGCAGATCACGCGGCCCGGCCATCTGGCCGGGCAAGCCGGGACGCCCGGCCGCGGGACACCGGGCCAGGGGGCCCGGGCTGCCGCGCCGCCCGCGTCCGCCCGGGCCCAGGGGAGCACGCGGACCGCGCGGCCGGCCGCCCCGCCGGCGGTGGCGTCCACGTCCGCCGCCCCGGCCCCGGCCACGCCCACCGGCGCGGCCAGCCCGCCGGCCGGGCCGTCGGCCACCCCGGTGCCGACCGCGCCCAGCGGCTCCCCGAGTTCCACCGCCAGCCCCGACCCGACGCCCTCCGGCAGCGTGCCCTCCCCGGCAGGCAGCGGCAGCACGCTCGGCCCGGGCAGCACCGCGGATCCCAGCCCCAGCGCCAGCCGGGAATCCACACCCCGGCCGGGGCAGTAAGCGCCGGCCGGGCTCGCTCGCCGTCTGGCCGGGCCCGCTCAGCGTCCGGCCGGGCCCGCTCAGCGTCCGGCCGGGCCCGCTCAGCGTCCGGCCGGGCCCGCTCAGCGTCCGGCCGGGCTGACCGCCAGCGCGGCGCGCGCCGCCGCCCAGTCGGGCAGGTCCGCGGGGGCCCCCAGCACCGTCCAGAAGGACTCCTCCGGCGGCGCCTCCACCTCGATGCGGACGCCGTCCGCCCACGCCGCGGTGAAGCCGAGCCGCCACGAGTGCAGCAGCGTGCGGCCCGGCCCGGGCGGGCCGGGCCGGGCCGGCCCGGGCGGGCCGCCGGCCTGTTCCGCGGCCGTCCCGCCGAACAGCGGGTCACCCTCGATCGGGTGCCCGGTCCAGGCCAGGTGCACCCGGATCTGGTGCCGCCGGCCGGTGACCGGGTGCACGGCCAGCAGGGTGTGCCGCTCGTCCCCGGCCACGGTCAGGAACGTGGTGACCGACGGGTAGGTGCGGACGCCGGTGAACTCCTCCCCGGGCGGCAGCGACCAGCGCCCGGCGGCTGGGTCATAGCTGATGGCCGCCCGGTTCCCGGCCACCCGGACCCGGTTCTTGCGGCCCACGCTCAGCGGCAGGTCGATGACGCCCTGGCCGGGCAGCCCGGCCGAGCGGGTGATGGCCAGGTACACCTTGTCCACGGTGCGCTGGCTGAACTGGCGGGTCAGGTCGCCGTGCAGGCCGAGATCCTTGGCCAGCAGCAGCGCGCCCGAGGTCACCTTGTCGATCCGGTGCGCCGGGTACAGCTTCTCCCCGGCCTCGGCGGCCAGCCGGACCAGGTCGGTCTCGTGCCGCTCGCCCATCACTGACAGCCCGGCCGGCTTGTTCAGCACGAGGACGGCGTCGTCTTCGTAGAGGACTGCGCCGACCCGGATCTCCGCCCATCCGCTCACCGGCCAACGGTACCCATCCGGCGCCCGTCTCGGCGCGCCGCGCCGGGGCACAATGCCGCCGTACGGCGGCTGGCCTGCGCTAGCCTCAGTCCTGGGGAAAGGCCGTTCGGCCTGGTCAGGCCCTGGACGCGGGAACAGAACCGGGCGCGCCGAGCTCAGCCGGATGCGCGGGGATCATCCATGGCGGCGGCACCGTGGCGCGGGGGCGCCGGTGGCGGGGCCGCTGCGACGACTGACGCGAGGCTCATTGTGCGGGGAATCGGGAAGCCGGGCCGCCTGGCCGGGCCGGCGGCCAGCATCGTGGCCGCGTGCCTGCTGCTCGCGGCGTGCTCCGGGGGCGGGACCTCACCCGCGGCGCGCCGGGCGCAGGCCCGCGCGCTGGCCGCCAGCGCGGCGCCGCACATCACCCCGGCCAGCGGTGCCGCCGGGGTCAGCACCACCGCGGGCGTCACCGTCACCTCGGCCGGCGGCCGGATCCGCAGCGTGCAGGTGACGTCGCGGGGTGCGGCGGTCAGCGGCACGCTGACCGCCGCGGGGGACCGCAAGAGCGCGGTGTGGCGCAGCACCTGGGCGCTGCACACCGGCCAGAGCTACACGGTGACCGCCACGGCGGTCAGCGCGGACGGCACGGCGGTGACCCGGACGGCCGCGTTCCGCACGCTGAGCCCGCGGCGCACCTTCCAGACCCAGATCTACGAGGGGTACCGGCAGACGTTCGGGGTCGGCATGCCGGTCATCCTCACCTTCAGCCAGCCGATCTCCAACCGGGCGGCGGTGGAGCGCGCCCTGCAGCTGCGCACCTCCAAGCCGGTGCTGGGCGCCTGGTACTGGGACGGGAACAAGACGCTGTACTTCCGGCCCCGGGCCTACTGGCCCGCGCACACCACGGTCAGCCTCGACGCGCACCTGGACGGCGTCCAGGGTGCCCCGGGCGTGTACGCCACCCGGAACCTGACCCAGGCCTTCCGGATCGGCGGCTCGCTGATCGCGGTGGCCAGCACCGCCACCCACCAGTTGCACGTCTACCGCAGCGGCCACCTGCTCTACACCTGGCCGATCAGCACCGGCCGGCCCGGCGACGACACGCCGGACGGGACCTACCTGACCATTGACAAGGGGAACCCGGTGCTGATGACCGGGCCCGGGTACAGCCTCGAGGTGCCCTGGTCGGTGCGGTTCACCTGGACCGGCGACTACCTGCACGACGCCTACTGGTCGGTGGGGGAGCAGGGTGCCGTCAACGTCAGCCACGGCTGCGTGAACATGTCGCCCGCCGACGCGCAGACCTATTACATGATGGAGAATCCGGGCGATCCGGTCATGATCACCGGCAGCCCGCTCGCGGGCACCTGGGACAACGGCTGGACGGTGTGGTTCCTGTCCTGGAAGCAGCTGCTCAGGGGGAGCGCGCTCGGTCAGGCGGTGCAGGCCGGCCCGGGTGGCAGCACGTTCGTCAGCCCGTCCTCGGTCCCGCCGTCCACCGCGGCGTACCCGCTGCAGACGGCCACGCCGCACAGCGCCGCCGCCGCTTAGGCCGGGCCGCGCGAGCGCGGCCCGCCCGGCGGCGCGCGGCGCTGCGGGCGCACTGCCGGTAGCCTGGAACCGGCTGCGGGCCTCCCGGTGCTGCCGGGCGGCCGCGGTACGGCCCACCCAGGGTGGTGACGCGCCACGCCGCGGCCCGGCGACTCCCGTCGGCTGACCCGGAACCGCCAGCTCAACGACCTTCACGCCGCACTGGATGGCCCGGAATCCCGGCCGCCGGCCAGCGCGGGCAGCGAGAAGGGGATGGTGGAGAAGCACGTTAATGGTCCCGGTCACCGCGGGTAGCCGATGCCGAGGGCGTAGCAACCACGGCCGGCCGCCTTATTATTGTGCTGGGCCGCCGGATGATCACCTTCGTCGTGTGAGCGGGACGGGTCGTGGGTAAACCGAGTGGCGCCCTGCTGACGGTCTGCGTGCTGGCCGCCATGGCCGCCGGCTGCTCGGGACGGGCCATCTCGGCCAGCGCCCAGGCCCCGGCCCCGGCCCGCTCCACGGTGCACGGCCCCGCCTCGCCCGATCTCACGCCCACCCCCACCCCGAGTGCCCCGGCCGGCCCGCCGCCGCTGCCCGCGGGCACGGTCCGGCAGTTGCCTGACGGGGCCTTCTACCTGCTCGCCGGGCACGACCTGGGCAGCCTGAACGTGTGGGAGGTCACCCCGGACGGCCGGGAACGGCTGCTCACCCGGGGCCGTCCCGGCTACGGGATCGACGCGTTCGCCGCGTCCCGCGCGGGCATCATCCTGGCCGAGGCGGCGGGCGGCGTGGACAACCTGGCCCGGCTGACTAGCCACGGGCAGGCCTGGCTGCGGCCGCACGGGGACGGCGGCGCGCTGCTCCGCGGGAGTTCCCCCGACATCCGCGGCAACGGGACGATCGGGTACGTCACGCCGCCGGGCAAATCCGGCCGCCACGGCGCCCGGGCCGACTTCGCCATCTGGATCCGGCGCTCGTTCACCGGGCCGGCCGGGATGCTGCTGCGGCAGCGGCGTGCGCTGGACGGCCCGGTGTTCGGGCCGGGCGGCGGGGTGGCCGTCGAGGGATGGGTCGGCCGGCCGGGCCAGCGCCGGCCCGGCATCATCATCTACGGCCGCGGCCCGGTGCGCAGGCTCAGCATCGGGGTGTCCGCCATCCCCTCGCTGGTGGCCTGGGGGGAGCATGCCCCGGCCCTGGCCCTCGCCTTCCCGGCGAACAATGCCGAGCTGCTGTTCCCCGACGGGCAGCGCCAGCGGCTGCCCGCCGGCTGGCAGCCGCTGGCCTGGAACCCGGCCGGCTCGGAGCTGCTCATGCAGTCGGCGACCGCGCTGGGGATCTGGTCGAGGTCGGCGCCCGGCCAGGTCACCCGGGTCGGCGGGATCAGCCCCGGCGCGCAGATCCTGCAGGCGGCCTGGCTGGACAAGAAGGCGCCGCTCGGGTCGTAGCGGCCCGGGCGGACGGCCGGCCGGGCCGCCGTCCGGCCGGCCCGCCGGGCCGTGGGGGCCGGGCGGCGCCGGAAGAAACGGCGGGACCGGCTGGTTGCGCTGATACGTGATAGACGTCCCGCTCTCCGTGCTCGATCTCGCCCCCATCGCCGTCGGCGCCCGCGCCGGCCAGGCGCTGGAGTACACCACCGAGCTGGCCCGGCGTACCGAGGAACTCGGTTACCGGCGGTTCTGGGTGGCCGAGCACCACAACATGCCCTCGATCGCGAGTTCCGCTCCGGCCGTGCTCATCGCGCACCTGGCCGCCTCGACCAGCACCATCCGGGTCGGGTCCGGCGGGGTGATGCTGCCGAACCACGCGCCGCTCGTGGTGGCCGAGCAGTTCGGCACGCTGGAGGCGCTGCATCCCGGCCGGATCGACCTGGGCATCGGCCGCGCCCCCGGCACCGACCAGGTCACCGCGCTGGCGCTGCGCCGGACCATGGAAGGCCTGTCGGCCGAGGGCTTCCCGCAGGAACTGGCCGACCTGGTGGGCCTGTTCACCGGGACCAACCTGGTCACCGGCGAGGAACTGCGCGGGCCGATCACCGCCACCCCCGGCCTCGGTGAGCGGCCCGAGATCTGGCTGCTCGGCTCGAGCGGGTTCAGCGCCCAGCTGGCCGGGCTGCTCGGGCTGCCGTTCTCCTTCGCGCACCATTTCAGCGCGGCCAACACCGAGCCCGCCCTGGCCCTGTACCGGCAGAACTTCCGGCCGTCGGCGTGGCTGGACCGGCCCCGGGCGATGGTCGCGGTCAGCGCGATCTGCGCTGACACCGACGAGCGGGCGCAGTGGCTGTCCGGCCCGGCCGCGCTGTCCTTCCTCCGGTTGCGGGCCGGCCGCAGCCGCTGGACACCCCGGAGGAGGCCGCGGCCTACCCCTACACCGACCGGGAGCGGGAGTTCGCCGGGGACCGTTTCGCCGCGCAGGCGGTCGGCTCGCCGGAGACCGTCCGGCAGCGGCTCACCGGGCTGCTCCAGCGGACCGGGGCGGACGAGCTGATGCTGACCACGATGGTCTACGACCTCGCGGACCGGGTCCGTTCCTTCGAGCTGATCGCCGAGAAGGTAGCCGGCGGCCTGCCCCGCCCGCCGCTGCCCTGACGCGCCCGCTGGCTGCTGATCACCCTTCTCGCTGCCTTCGCGTTAGGCCCTGACGACCCCGGGTAGGTCAGGGCCGCGCTTGAGGAGGGCAAATATGGCAGACCCGAACGTTACGGCCCAGCCGGGCCGGCCCGCGGATAACTCCACCGGCGAATTGGTCCGGAACCTGTCGGAACAGGTTTCCCGGCTCATCCGCGATGAGCTGAAGCTGGCCGAGTACGAAATGACCACGAAGGCCAAGCGGTTCGGCCGCGGCGCGGGCCTGTTCGGCGGCAGTGGGCTTTTCGCCCTGTACGGCCTGGCCGGCCTGTTCGCTGCGGCGGGGCTCGCGCTGGCCCTGGTGCTCCCCGGGTGGGCCGCGGCCCTCATCGTGGGCGGCGCGCTGCTGGCGCTGGCCGGCCTGGTCGCGCTGATCGGCAAGAGGCAGCTGGGCCAGGCCACCCCGGCCGTTCCGCAGCAGACGGTGGCGAGTGTCAAGGCCGATGTGGAAGAGATCAAGGAGAGGGTGCACCGATGACCGCAGCAGAAGGCAGCGCGGCGGAGACCGCTGGCGGGGCACCGGGCGGTGGCCACGCGCCCGCGGACGACCCGCAGGCACTCCTGGCGGACGACCCGCAGGCACTCCTGGAGGAGATCGAGCACACCCGCGAGGAGCTCGGCCAGACCGTCGAGGCCCTGGCGGCCAAGGTGGACGTGAAGGCACGCGCCCAGGAGCGCGCCGTTGAGGTGTCCGATCAGCTCAAGGCGCGGCTGGCCGGGGTGAAGCAGTACCTGGCCGGCAAGGTCGGCCAGGTGGCCGGCGGGCTGACCGGGAAGGCGGCCCAGACCCGGCAGGCGGTCAGCGAGAGCGGGATGACCGTGCTCGGCGCCGGGCAGCCCGCGGCGCGGCAGGTGACCGGCCGGGCCGCCCAGGCGGGCAGCGCGGCCTGGAACGCCGCGCCGGAACCGGTGCAGCGCACCGCGCGGCGCACCGTCGCCGCCGTGGACGAGCACCGGGTGGAGGCGGCCGCGATCGCCGGTGCCGTGCTGTTGGCCAGCTGGCTGACGGTGCGCTGGATGCGCCGCTGACCTCCGGTAATTCGCAGTTTTCCGGGATTAATCGAATGTAAGTTCGTATCCTTGGCGGCATGGCTGAGCCGGCGCTGCGGCGGGTGGATCAGCGGGAACTGCGCGGGCCGAGGATCCCGCCGCAGCAGTGGGTGGCGTACTGCTGGCACACCGATCAGCGGTGGCGGCGGGTCCGGCTCATCGCGTGGGCCAGGTGGCGGGACGGCTGGGCGGTGTGCCTGAGCCCTGCCCCTGGCGTGCGTGACTGGCGGGCCTACGATCCCCGGCTGATCCACCCGCAGCATCTGCCGTAGCAGAACGGGGCCCGGCGCCTGCCCGGCGACATGCAAACGGCCGCGCCCGCGATCCGCGGGCGCGGCCGTTTCGCTGCTGCGGAGCTCCGGGCTAGCTGGCCCACCGGTGGAAGTGCGGCGCGGCCCGGTGCTGCCAGCGCCGCTGGGCCTGATGCCCCAGCCCCGCTGCCAGCTGCGCCTCACGCTCGAAGAACAGGCCGTAGCTGAACGCGTTCTCCGCGGCCAGGTGGGCGCTCATGCCGAGCTCCCGGTCCAGGCCCCGGGCGACCACGGCGTCCTGGTGATCGCCGAGCACGGTCTGGACCTTCTTCATCTGCCGGGTGAACCGGCGGGCTGGCTTGCCTAGCGCCGGGGTGATCGCCTCGCCCGCGTAGCGGGCGCGCTTGGCCGCCTTCCGGGCCTGATGAAAGGCGATGTCGCGGGCCGGGCCGGGGGCGGTGTGCGCGGCCCGGCGCAGCCGCCGGCCGGTACGCCGGTACGCCCGGCGGACCGCGGCCGGCAGCACGTCCCGGGCCGGGCGGGTGGCCTCGGCGGGCACCGCCGGGGCGGCCAGCAGGCCGTCCAGGCTGTCCAGCAGCGCCGCGTACCGCGGCGAGTCCAGCGCCGCCACGGCCTCGCGCCGCGCGGCCGCCCGCACCGGGGCGAAATGAGCCTGCACCCGGGCGGCCACCGGCCCGACTACCTGCTCCGCGGGGGTCTCCCGCACTCTCCGTTCCAGCCGTTCGGCCAGCACCTCGGCGTCGCGGGCCTTCCCCAGCACGCTGCCGAGCCATTTCAGTTCGCCGATCAGCTTCTCGCTCTGGTCCGCCGGGATGACCTCGGTGAACGCCTGGAGTGTGCTGCGCAGCCGGCGTGCTGTCACCCGCATCTGGTGCACTGCATCCGGCTCATCCAGGCGGACCAGCGGGTCGAACGAGAGCAGCCGGTCAGCCTGCTGCCGCAGGTAGCCGAACACTGCCGCGCCGGCCGACCTGGGCGGCAGCGCCGGGTGCTGCCCGTTGCTGGCCGGCTGGCCGCCGCCGGACGGCAGCTGCCCGGCCAGGGCGCGCTCCAGCTTGGCCGCCCGGGCCGAGGGCTGGAGGCCGTCCCGGCGCAGCCGCGCATCGGCCGCCTTCAGCAGCCGCCGGTCGCCGCCGGTCAGTTCCACCTCCAGCTCGTTCCACTGGGACAGCGCGGTCTCCTCCCCGAGGGTCTGCGCGGAGACGTCGTCGGCCGCGATCTCCGCCAGCGAGCCGCCCGCGCCGTCCACCAGCGTCCGTACCTGCCGCCGGGTGCGTATCCGGGCTACCGGCCGCAGCGCCGCGCCGCGGGTGTACCCGCGGACCAGGGCGGCCAGCCGGGCCGGCACCTGGCGGCCGCCGCGGCCGAGGGGGAGCCGTATCTCGCGGCGGGTACTGCCGCTGACCGGCAGCTTGAGGTGCCACCCCGGGTCGGTGCCGCCGCGCCGCCGCCGGAGCGTCACCCCCTGGCGGATCAGCCGGAAGTCGTCGGTGTCGTAGTACTCCGCTTCCAGCTCGTATTCCTGCGGATCGGAGCTGCCCGCCACCTCGGGCAAATCGTCCAGGCGAGGAAGCGGGCGGCCTGCGGGGATCTCGTACTTGCGCTCGGTTTCATATGCGGTGGTGGTCATAAGCGCCCAACTACCCCGGGAATCCGCGGCCGAACACCCCGGCCGGCCCGGCTGGCCGCCCGGTGTTTGGACCCTGGCTGCCTGGGCACTCGAGGTGCGCTGTTTGGAAAGGGAGGTTCCCATGTCAACTGGGGCCATTGTGGCGATCATCGTGGTGATCCTGATAATCGCCGCCCTGCTGATCGCCTTCGCGACGAGCACGCGCCGCCGTCGGCTGCGGAATCGTTTCGGGCCGGAATACGACCGTGCGGTCAGCGAGCATGACAACCGGCGTGACGCCGAGGCTGAACTGGCGCAGCGGGAGCGGCGCGTCCGGGAGCTGGATATCCGGCCACTGACCCCGCAGGCCAGGGCGCAGTACTCGTCGGAGTGGACGGCGGTCCAGGAGCAGTTCGTGGACGCCCCGCAGGCGGCGGTCACCGGGGCGCAGACCCTGGTCTCCGCGGTGCTGCAGGATCGCGGCTACCCCACCGACGCGTTCGACCAGGAGGTGGCCGACCTCTCGGTCGAGCACGCCGCCACCCTGGATCATTTCCGGGCGGCCCACGACATCAGCCAGCAGGCCGGGGCCGGGACCGCGTCCACTGAAGACCTCCGGCAGGCGATGATCCACTATCGCGCGCTCTTCGCCGAACTGCTGGGCCGGCCCGAGGGCGGCCTGGCGGGCGCAAGCGTGGCCGCCACGAACGGCCAGCCCGCGGATGAGCAGCCCGCGGGCGAGCCGACCGGGTACCAGCCGCCTGCGTCCAGGCTGCCGGCTTCCGGGCCGCCGGCTTCCGCGCTGCCCACCACCCCGGCCGCCGAGGAGCGCGCCGCGGCTGCGGACCCTGACCTCGATCCGGCCGCCGGTGACCCGGTGGCCTCGCCACGACGGGAGCGGTGACCGATGACCTCACAGCCAGAAAACTCCGTCAGCCCCCGGATCACGGATCCGGAGAACGGCCAGGATCCGCTGGCTGGCGATCCGGCCGACCAGGAACTGGCCGGGCAGGACCCGATCGTCCAGGATGTGCCCGGGGAAGGCCCGTTCGGGCAGGAGGTTCCGGGGCCGGGCCCCTCGGGGCCGGATGTGCCCGGGGAGGGCCCGTTCGGGCAGGAGGTTCCGGGGCCGGGCCCCTCGGGGCCGGATGTGCCCGGGGAGGGCCCGTTCGGGCAGGAGGTTCCCGGCCCGGCCCCCGCGGGGCCGGATGTGCCGGGACGGCATGAAGTGGACCGGATCGCCCCCCTCCGGGAAGCCGGTACGGGTGATGCGGACGCGGATGTCGCCGGCGTGGGCATGGCGAGGCGGGAGGCGGCCGAGGGCAACGGCTCCGGACCGCGCATCGCCGAACCCGGTGCGCCGCCGGCGGAAGCGGCGGCACCGGCCTCCGGCGGCCTGCTGGAGGCGGGGGGCGGGGCCCCCGCGACGGCGCTGGCCGCGCAGCAGTGGCCCGGCATCCTCGCGTTGTTCGTCGATGACCCGCGCGGTGCGGTGGAGCGGGCGGAAGCGGCGGCCCGGGAGCAGGCCGCCGCGCTGACCGCTGCGCTGGAGCGCGAGCAGGCGGCGCTGCGCACCTCGTGGCAGGACGATGCCAGCACCGAGGACCTGCGCACCGCGCTGCAGCAGTACCGGTCGTTCTGCGGCCGGCTGGAGGCGTGGGCCTGAGCTGGCTGCCGCTGCCTGGCCGCCGCTGAGCGGGCGGCCAGGCAGCACCGCTCAACCGGGACGTGACCGGCACGGTCACGTCCCGCACATTTACCGGGCCGTTGCCGGAGGCGCTGCCAGGTGCCCGCGGGTCGTTCCGCCGGGTCCCCGGCCGCCCAGGCCGGCCGAGTGCTCCCACTCCCTGGCCGGCCGCGCAGCGGCCGGAATATCTCCTTGGTCAAGCGGTCTGCACACGAAGCCGAAGTGCCCTAATATCGCCTAGCTAGCGGCGCGGGCGATCGAGAGCGGCGATCGAGAGCGGGGACCGGTGCGGAGTTGCGGTAACGGGCATGCCATTTTCCCCGGGACTGAGTTCTGTGAAGTATGCGGCGTCCCGGTGCATACCGGGGGTGCTCACGGCCGGGTGGACCTGCCCGGGGGGGAGCCGGGGCCCGGTCCGGGGGGAGCCGGCGGCCCGGCCGCGGAACTGGCGGCGGATTCCCGCCCACCTGCCAGCGCGGAATACACCAGCGGATCCTTCGCGGAATTCATCGCCTCGACCGAAGAAGCCGACATTCCGGTAATTTCGCCCGGGTCAATACCCCGTGCACCGGCGGCCCCGGCCGGTGGCGGCCCGCTGGCCACCGGGTTCGATGCCCTGCTCAGCGCCCCGCTGGCGACCGCGCCGGGGGGCACCGCGGCCCCGGCCGGGCACGCCGCCCGGGCGGCGCCGGGGGGCACCGCGGGCACGGCCGGGCACGCCGCCCGGGCGGGCCGCACCACCTACCCGGCAGAGCCCGCCGCCGTCCCGGCGGCGGACGAGGACGGAGGCAGGAACGGCCCGTCCGCCGCGGTCGGCCCGACGGTGCCGTCCGGGCTGCTGGCCGGCCCCGGCTACGTCCGGCCGAGCCGGGCCCGGGTGCTCGCTGCCATCGCTGTCGTGGCCATTCTCGGCATCGCCGGTGTCACCGGCACGCTCATCGTCATGCACCGGCACCCGGCGGCCGCCCCGGCCGCGTCCGGCGCTACGCCCAGCCGGGCCGCGAGGAGCCACAGCCGGTCGCCTTCGGCAAGCCGGGGCACTTCGGCCGAGGGGCGGGCCCGGTGGACCGCGGCCGTCCCGGTTGACCCGCAGACGCTGCCGGCCGCCGGTGCGCACGTCACGGCCCTGTCCTGCCTGCACCCGACGGTGTGCTACGCGGCGGACAGCGTCGGCGGCGTGCTGGGCCTGCAGTCGGCCGGCAACTGGCCGGTGGCCGTGACTGACCCGAGCGGCGGTCTCGTCGCACTGTCCTGCGCGGCCCCCGCGTTCTGCGCCGCGATCGACTCGGCCGGGAATGCGCTCACCCTGAGCCAGGGCAGCTGGAGCAGCCCGGCGGTGATCGGCTCCGGATCCGGCACGGTGACCAGCGTGTCCTGCACCGGACCGGCGTTCTGCATGGCGGTGGACAGCGTCGGCCAGGCCTTCACCTACCGTGGCGCGGGCGTCGGCTGGAGCCAGCAGGCCGTCGATCCCAGCGGCCAGGCGCTGGACGCGGTCTCCTGCGCGGGGCCGACCGACTGCGTGGCCGTCGGAGCGACCGGTGCAGAGTTCCGCTATGACGGCACCACGTGGAGCGCGCCGGACATGGTGGACAGCGGCCACCAGCTGGTCGCGGTGTCCTGCCCGGACACGACGTTCTGCATGGCGGTGGACTCCTCCGGGCTGGCCGCCCAGTACTCGGCGGGCCAGTGGACCCTGAGCCCGCTCGGCTGGACGCCGACCGTCGTGTCCTGCCCGGCCGCCGGGTCATGCCTGGCGGCCGGCGCGTCTGGGGTGGTGGCCAGCTATTCCGGCGGTCGCTGGTCCAAGCCGTCCGCGGTGGACAACGGGACCCCCATCAGCCAGCTCAGCTGCGTCGCGATGAACTCCTGCACCGCCATCGACACCAGCGACGACGCCCTGTTCTACTCGCCGGCCACGGGCTGAGCCGGCCAGCACAGCTCAGCCCAGGGAGCAGGTCAGCGCGGACAGGGCCGGGTTGCCGCCCGTCACCGCCAGGCCCAGCTGGGTGGACGCGGTGGCTGGGATGGCGCCGGCCTGGCTGGCGCTCGGGCTCGGGCTGGGGCTCGGGCTCGGGCTCGGGCTCGCGCTCGGGCTCGGGCTCGGGCTCGCGCCTCCCGGCCCCGGGGGAGGGCGCGATGAGGTAGCCGTCACCCACGTCCGGTTCCATTCGCGCGCTCGACCACGTGCCGTTGGCGTAGTACTTGCACGCCATAGATGCCGTTGGGCAAATAAGGCAGTGCACGGGCGCAGCGGCCCGGTACTAGCCTGCACACCGTGACGGTTTTCCGTGCGGACCTGGCCGGTCATCCGGACCGGCAGCGGTGGAACGCGAAGTACGCCGGGCGCCCGGACGCCCCGTTCCGGCCGCACCCGCTGGCCGTGCAGGCGCTGCGGCTCGCCCTGCCCGACGGCCCGGTCGCGGACCTGGCCAGCGGGCCGTCCGGTGGCGCGCTGCTGGCCGCGGCGGCCGGCCGGCCCGTCACCGCGGTGGACGTGTCCGATGTGGCCCTCGGCCTGCTCGGCCGGGAGGCGAGCCGCCGAGGGCTGGCCGGCCTGGTCACCCTGGTACACGCCGACCTGGCCGGGTGGCGGCCGCGCGCCGGGAGTTTCGCCCTGGTGCTGTGCACCGGGTTCTGGGACCCGGCGGTCTTCGGCATGGCGGTGACGGCGGTCGCGCCCGGCGGCGTCCTGGGCTGGGAGGCGTTCACCGCGGAGGCGCGCCAGGCCCGTCCCCGGCTGCCCGCCGCGTGGTGCCTGGGCCCGGGGGAGCCCGCTGCGCTGCTGACCCCGTGCTTCGAGGTGCTCAGCCAGGAGGACCTGCCGGATGAAGACCGGGGCGCCCGCCGCCGGATGCTGGCCCGCGCGCGGTAACGGGCGCGGGCCAGGTCAGCCGGGACGACGCAGTGCACCTCGGCGATCCGGCCGGGCAGGGTCCGGACCAGCGGAAGCGCATAGTCGAACCAGGTGCTGTCCAGTACCGCGGCCGGGCAGCGGTGGGCGACCCGGAGCATGGCGAGCACGGCCGCCCGGCCGAGCCGCTGCGACCCGGCGACCGTCGAACGGGCGGCCCAGCCCGTCCATCAGCGCTTCCTTGATCTCCTCCTTGGCCAGCAGCGGCAGGCCGCGCTGAGCGGCCAGCGCGGCCGCCAGTGTGCTCTTCCCCGCCGCCGGCCAGCCTGCCATCAGCACGAATGGGCCACCGGCCGCCGGGTGACGGCTGTCGTTCATGCCTCCTAGCCTCCCTCCGCCGCGCGGTGGCCGGATCGACCACGGCGGGCTCCAGCAGGCCGCCCTCGGGGTAGCGGCGTAGCGCCTGGTGGTCGCGGCCTGGCCCGGACGCCCGGGGTGTCGTCACCCCGGAGCGGCCGAATGATCACACGTCGTACGTGATCGTGACCAACCGGTCGGCTGGCCCGGGCCGGGCTTACCGCTTCTTCGCGACCCCGCACCACGCGGTGACCTGTGGCGGGCTGAGGATGCCCGGCTCAGGCCGCCACTGCTGGGGCTGCACCACGCCCGGCTCCAGCAGGTCGAGCCCGTCGAAGAAGCGGGTGATCGTGGCCCGGTCACGCATGGTCGCCTGGGCTCCGCGCATGCGCTCGTTCACGCGCCTGGTCATCTCCGCCATCTTCGCCGCCTGGATGTCTATCGCCGGGTGGGTGAGGACCAGGTAGCTGCCGGCCGGCAGGGCCTGCATCAGCTTGGCCACGATGCCGGGCGGGTCGTCCGCATCGGGGATCAGGTGCAAGATGACCAGCAGCATGAGCGCTACCGGCTGGCCGAAATCCAGGGTGCTGGCCGCTGCTTCCAGGATTTCTGGGGTGCTGCGCAGATCGGCCTGGAGGTAGGCCGTGGCGCCTTCGGGGGAACTGGCGAGGAGGGCCCGGGCGTGCGTCAGCACGATCGGGTCGTTGTCCACGTAAACGATCCGCGCGTCCGGGGCGGCCGCCTGCGCGATCTCGTGCGTGTTGTTGGCCGTCGGCAGCCCGGTGCCGATGTCCAGGAACTGTCGGACACCGCACTCCGAGGCCAGGTAATGGACGGCACGGGCCTGGAAGGCCCGGCCGGCCCGCACGTCCGTGACGATCCCGGGGTTCGCGGCGATCGCCCGCTCCGCTGCCTCCCGGTCGGCCGCGAAGTTGTCTTTGCCGCCCAGCCAGTAGTTGTAGACCCGCGCGGAATGAGCGTGCCGGGTGTCGAGGGCGGGCGGTTCACCATCAGGGTCGGGGGCGTCTTCGGGTGATGCCCCGGTCTCTTCGGACATGGGCTGATGCTAGCGTCCGGCGCGGTGCCCCGGCGGCCGTCGCGCCCACCTCGGGCTGACCGCTGGCCCCGCGGGCTGACCGCCGTCACCCTGGGCTGACCGCGGTCACCCCGGGCTGACCGCCTGCCCGCCCGCGGCTCCGGGGCCCCGGCCCCACACCGCCAGGCTTCTCATTATCTGAGACGAGAATGTCAAAGGAATGAGACCTAAGTTAAAGTCCCGGGCATGGAACTGCTGGAGTGGGACGCGCGGAGCTATGACGCGCTGCCGCTGCCGCACAACCGGTGGGGCCCGCGGACCGTTGGGCTGCTGCGGCTGGCCGGTGACGAGACAGTGGCCGACATCGGCTGCGGGACCGGCCGGGACGCAGAGCAGTTGCTGGGCCTGCTGCCCCGGGGCCGGGTGCTGGCCATCGACGGCTCGCAGCAGATGCTGGCCCAGTTGCGCACCCGGCTGGCCGAGGACCTGGACCGGGTGCAGATCGTGCCCGCCGACCTCCGCCAGCCGCTGCCGCTGCCGCGCGGCACGGCCGACGCGGCGCTCAGCGTGGCGACGCTGCACTGGCTCCCGGACCACGCTCCCGTGTTCGCCGAGGTGGCCCGGCTGCTGCGGCCGGGGGGCCAGTTCGCCGCGGAGGCCGGCGGGGCCGGCAACATCGCCACGATCCGGGCCGCGCTGACGGCGATGGGCGCAGACGACGGGGCGGCCATCTGGAACTTCGCCGGGGTGGGGGAGACCAGGGAGCGCCTCGGCCAGGCCGGCTTCACCGGCCTCGAAGTCCGGCTCGTCCCGGACCCCGCACGGCTGGCCGCGGGGGAGCAACTGGAGGCGTACCTGGCCACCGTGGTGCTCGGGGCACATCTCCGGGAGATGCCGCCGGAGCAGCGGCGGCCCTTCGTCCGGGCCGTCGCGGAGCGCCTCCCCGAGCCCGTCGTGGACTACGTCCGGCTGCGGATCTCCGCCACCAAGTCCTGAACCGCCGCGAGCCGGGACGGGAGCGGAATCGCACTTCGCCTTCCACGGGGCGGAAGGGAGGGCTGACCTGGCCCGCACCGCGCGCGCACACTCGGCCGCACGGCGTGCCCGCACTCGGCGGGACGGCGCCGGGCCGAGGCGAGGGAGCCGGGAATGCCTTTCGTTCGGAACCAATGGTATGTGGCGGCCTACTCCGCAGAGATCGGCCGTTGCCTGCTGGCCCGCACCATCCTGGGCGAGCCGCTCGTGCTGTACCGGACGACCGCGGGCCAGCCGGCGGCACTGGCCGACCGGTGCGTGCACCGGCACTTCCCGCTGTCGCAGAGCCAGCTGCAGGGGGACACGATCGTCTGCGGGTACCACGGGTTCACCTACGGTGCCGACGGCCGGTGCGTGGCGGTGCCCGGGCAGCGGCGGATCCCGCGCACCGCGCGGGTCGGCGCCTACCCGGTGGCCGAGCAGGACTCGCTGGTATGGGTGTGGATCGGGGAGGCGGACCGGGCGGATCCCGGGCTCATCCCGCGCGCGCCGTGGCTGGCCGGCGACCGGTATGCCACCGTCCGCGGCATGGAGCCGCTGGCCGCCCGCTACGAGCTGCTGGTGGACAACCTGCTCGACCTGTCGCACGAGACCTACCTGCACGGCGGCGACATCGGCACGCCCGAGGTCGCGGACACGCCGATCACCACCGAGGTGGACGAGGAGGCCGGGGTCATCCGGGTGTCCCGCCGGATGGACGATGCCGCGTGCCCCCCGTTCTACGCCCGGTCCACCGGGATCACCGGCCGCATCGTGCGCTGGCAGGACATCGAGTACCACCCGCCGTGCCTGTACCTGCTGCACAGCCGGGTGGCCCCGGCGGGCGTGCTGCCCGGGCCGGACGGGACCGACCCGGGCGGGTTCCACGTCGAGGTGGTGTACGCGATCACCCCGTCCACCGCGACGACCACTTATGACTTCTGGGCGGTGGCCCGGGACTTCGCGCTGGGCGATGCGAAGGTGTCCGCGTTCCTGCACGATGCCAACCGGGCCGTCGTGCTGCAGGACGTGACCGCGCTGAACACCCTGGAGCGGGTGGTCGCCGCGAACCCGCCCGGGGTGCAGGAACTGTCCATCAACATCGACACCGGCGGGCTGGCCGCGCGGCGGATGCTGGCCCGGATGGCGGCAGCGGCGGGCGCGGCCCCGGCGGGCGCGGCAGCGGCGGGCCCCGCGGGCGCCGGCCTGCCCGGCGCCCCGGCCGGCCTGGTCACCGCGGCCCGGTGACCGCCCGCGCCGTGACGGGCCAGCGCACCGTCTACCGCATCGAGTGGCTGCCGGGCAGCGACCGGCTCCGCGGCCGCTGCCACTGCGGCGCGGTGGCCGAGGCCGAGGACCCGGTGCAGATGTGGCAGTGGCTGCTGGATCACCCGGCGCACCTGGCCGGCCGCGCGCACCCGGCCAGCCCCGCGCACCTGGCCGGCCGCGCGCACCCGGCCAGCCCCGCGAGTCCGCGGGCGCCGGGCTCATGCTGAGGGCCGGCCCGGCCGCCCTGCCCCGCGGCGCCGCCCGGATCCCGCCCCAGGACCCGGCCCTGGCCCTGGCCGTCACCCGGCGGGCCCGGGCCGCCGACGGCGTGATCACCCTGGACCTGTCGGATCCGGCCGGGGCGGCGCTCCCGCCGTGGGCCCCGGGCGCGCACATCGACCTGGAGCTCGCCCCCGGCCTGGTCCGCCAGTACTCGCTGTGCGGCGACCCGGCGGACCGCGGCCGCTGGCAGATCGCGGTGCTCCGCGAGGCGGCTGGCCGTGGCGGATCGGCGCACGTGCACGAGACGCTGCACGAGGGCACGGCGGTCACGGCCCGCGGGCCGCGGAACCACTTCCCGCTGCTGGCCGCGGACCATTACCGGTTCATCGCGGGCGGGATCGGGATCACCCCGATCCGGCCGATGCTGGCCGCGGCCGGCCAGGAGGGCCGGGAATGGGCCCTGGCCTACGGCGGCCGGAGCCAGGCCACCATGGCCTTCGGTGCCGAACTCCGCGAGCGGTACGGGACCCGGGTCCGGCTCTGCCCGCAGGACGAGACGGGCCTGCTCGACCTGGCCGCGATCCTGGGGCCGCCGCGGCCGGGGACGCTGGTGTACTGCTGCGGGCCGGGCCCGCTGCTGGACGCCGTGGCGGAGCACTGCGCCGGGTGGCCGGAGGGAACGCTGCACGTGGAGCGGTTCGCCCCGCCGGCTGCCCGGGCCGGCCCGGAGCAGGCCGTCGAGGTGGAACTGGCCCAGTCCGGGCTGACCCTGACCGTCCCGGCGGGCACCTCGATCCTGTCCGTGGTGCAGGCGGCCGGGGTGCCGGTGCTGTCCTCGTGCACCGAGGGGACCTGCGGCACCTGCGAGACCGCCGTGCTGGCCGGCACCCCCGATCACCGGGACACCGTGCTCACCGAGGAGGAGCGGGCGGCGGGGGACACCATGATGATCTGCGTGTCCCGGTCGGTCACCCCGGCGCTGATCCTCGACCTCTGACCGCGGGCCGCCCGCGGCGCGGCTGGGATAGCGGCGCGGCTGGGACAATGGGGCACGACGTCACTCCGGGAGAGCCCATGGGTGAGCCAGCCCCGCCGCCACCACGGTCGCTGCGCGGCCGGGTGCTGGACGTGCTGGGCGCGTTCCGGCCGGAGTGCCCGAAGCTGACCCTGTCCGAGATCAGCCGCCGCAGCGGTCTGCCGCTCAGCACCACGCACCGGCTGGTCCGGGAACTGACCGCGTGGGGCGGCCTGGAACGCGGGCCGGATGGCGCGTACCACATCGGCCTGCACCTGTGGGAGATCGCCGCGCTGGCCCCGCGCGGGCTGGGGCTGCGTGAGATCGCGCTGCCCTACATGGAAGACCTGTACGAGGCCACCCATGAGAACGTGCAGCTCGCGGTGCGGGACGGGCTGGACGTCGTGTACGTGGAGCGGCTGGCCGGCCGGGACGCGGTGCGGGTGCTGACCCGGGTCGGCGGCCGGTTCGCGCTGCACGCCACCGGGGTGGGGCTGGTGCTGCTGGCGCACGCCCCCGCCGAGGTCCAGGAACAGGTGCTGACCGGCCCGCTGGAACGCTGGACCGAGCGGACGGTCACCAACCCGCGGGAGCTGCGCCGGGTGCTCGCGGACGTGCGGCAGCGCGGGTACGCGGTCAGCGACCGCCAGGTAACCATGGACGCGCTGTCGGTGGGCACGGCGATCCGCGCGGCGGGGGACCGGGTGGTGGCGGCGCTGTCCCTGGTGGTACACGCCGACGGGGCCCAGCCGGCCGCGCTGGCCCCGGCGGTCCGGGCCGCCGCCCGTGGCATCTCCCGGGCGCTCGGCTCGCCCGCGGCCCAGCGCCCGGGGACCGCGCGGCCGGCCCGGTCATAATGACCAGGTGATCAACGGGCTGCTCACGGGCGCCCGCCGCCGGCTGGCGCGCGCGTGCCCCGCCGGCACCGGAGAGCAATGGAGAGAGACCATATGACCGAACGAACCACCCGACGCACTTATCCCACCTCGCTCGGCGACTCGGATGCCGACTCGATCACCGTGCTCGGCCACGACCTGGCGGCCGAGCTGATGGGCCAGGTGTCGTTCGGCGAACTGGCGTTCTGGCTGGTGACCCAGCGCCGGCCGTCGCCGTCCGAGGTCAGGGTGTTCGAGTCAGTGCTGGTCGCGCTGGCCGACCACGGATTCACCCCGACGGCCATCACTGCCCGGCTCACCTACCTGAGCGCCCCCGACTCCGTGCAGGGGGCACTGGCGGCCGGGCTGCTCGGCGGCGGGTCCCGGTTCCTGGGCGTCACCGAAGACTGCGGCGCGTTCCTGGCCGCGGCGCTGGCCGAGGCCGGTGACGCGGTGCCCGGCGCCGGTGACGACCGTGAGGCGGGCTGGGATGAGATCGCGCTGGCCGCGGTGCAGCGGGCCCGGGCTTCGGGGGCGTACGTGCCCGGGCTGGGGCACCCGGTGCACAAGGTCACCGACCCGCGGACCCCGGCGCTGTACCGGATCGCCGCCGAGGAGGGCCTGCTCGGGCCGCACCTGCGGCTGTTCGCGGCAATCGGCCGGGTGCACCCGCAGGTGCTCGGCCGGACCCTGCCGCTGAACGGGGCCGGGACCTGCGGGGCCGTCCTGGCCGACCTGGGCCTGCCGATCGGGCTGCTGCGCGGGTTCGCGCTGCTGGCCCGGACGGCCGGGCTGCTCGGCCACCTGGCCGAGGAGCAGTGGCGCCCGGTCGGCATGGATATCTACCTGGGAGTGGACCGGAACACCGACTACCGGCCTCCGGATGCCGGGTAGCGGGCGGCGTGACGGCGGGCGGCACCGACGCGGCCGGCGGTGATGGTGGCCGGGCGGTGCCGGTCCGCCCGCGGAACCTGCGGCGCCCGCCCGGGCCGGTGGCGCGGGTCACCACCGTGGAGCTGTTCTTCGACCTGGTGTACGTGCTCGCGGTCACCCAGCTGTCGCACTCCCTGATCACTGACCCGACGGGCGGCGGCGCGCGCCGGGTCCTGCTGCTGTTCGCGATGGTCTGGCTGGCCTGGGCGTACACCACCTGGGTCACGAACTGGCTGGACCCGGACCGGACCCCGGTGCTGATCATGCTGCTGGCGCTGGCCCTGGCCAGCCTGGTCATGTCGGCCGGCCTGCCGTCCGCCTTCGGCGGCTGGGGCCTGGCCGTGGGCGGGGCGTACGCGGTCATGCAGATCGGCCGGAGCGCCTTCGCGGTGGCCGGGCTGCGCGGGGACCGGCTGCAGCGCAACTTCCAGCGCATCCTGGCCTGGTGCGTGATCAGCGGCGCGCTGGCCGTGGCGGGCGGCCTGGTCGCCGCGCCCGCCCGCGAGCTGCTCTGGCTGGCCGCGGTGGGCGTGGACATCCTGGGCGGCCTGGCCGGCTTCTACACGCCCGGGCTGGGCCGGTCCACCACCCGGGACTGGGCGATCGAGGGTAACCATTTCGCCGAGCGCTGCCAGGGCTTCATGCTCATCGCCCTGGGCGAGTCGATCGCGGTGACCGGGGCGGCGCTGTCCGGGGCCCGGGCCAGCGCCGGCCGGGACGCGGCCTTCCTGGCCGCGTTCGCCAGCACGGCCGGCCTGTGGTGGCTGTACTTTCACCGCAGTGCCGAGGAGGGTGCCCGGGCCGTGGCCAGCTCGGCCGACCCGGGGCGGCTGGGCCGGTCGGCTTATCACCTGATCCACCCGGTCATGGTGGCCGGCATTATCGCGGTGGCAGCGGGCGAGCGGATCGCGCTGACCCGCCCGGGCGCGGTGGGAGAGGCGCCGGTGTCGGCCATGCTGCTCGGCGGGACGGCCCTGTTCCTGCTCGGGCACGCCGCGTTCAAGCAGGTTATCTGGGGCCGCGTGGCCTGGACCCGGATCGCCGGGGTGGTCGCCCTGGCCGCGCTGGGCGCGGCCGCGCCGCAGGTGTCCGCGCTGGCGCTGAGCGCCTGTGCGGCGCTAGTCGTGCTGGCCGTGGCCGTGGCCGACTCCCTGCTGCCGTGGGGCGCGGGGCGCGTGGCCCCCGCGGCGGACCTGGCCGACCCGGGATCGGCCGGGGCGGCCGCGTCAGCAGAGCCCCCGGGCTGACCTTCTCCGAGCCGCCGGAGCCGGGCGCGGCGGCCGCTAGGCCCGGCGGCCGCGTCCGCCTCGCCACCAGCCAGGACGCGGCCGCCCCGGCCAGCCGCCGTCCACCACCAGGCCGGCGAACAGCAGGAGGGCGCAGCCCACGGCGATCAGGGGGACGAAGCCCACGGCGGCGTCCACCCCGATCTCGCCCGCGAGCGCGCCCAGTATGGGCGCGGTGCAGATGGCGATCCCACCGAGCACCTGCGCACGTGTGCCCAGCCCGAAGGGTGAGCTAGCCAGCACGGGCGGGCATGGCCGCGCTCGGCTGGTATCCGCCCCGGCTCCGAGAGTGAGCAGCTGCCTGCCGGGGAAAGTCTCCAGCGCGATGGGCTCCACATGTTCCGCAGATGGGGTCTCGCGCTCCAGCAGAGCGGTAGGCGCCGTTCTCGCCAGTGCATGCTGCGCGCGGGCCAGGACCGGGGTGGCCCGGGATAGGCCGCCGAGCGTTGCGATGGACGTAACCAGCACCGGCCCGGGCCGGGCGGGTACCGGCTCTTCGTGCGGGCTTTCGCTGATGCCCCGCACCAGCCCGCCGTCCGCGGCGGCCGTGAGGCCAAGCCGACGCAGCGCTTCGCTCACCGTCAGTCCCCGGGGGACCGCCGAGAACGCCTCCTGCCATTGCTTGACGTCGCGGCGCCACTCCCCGACGTAACGCGCGTATTTGTCCGGTGCTATATTCAGCGAGCATTTGTGGGCCGCCTGTACCGCGGCAACGATCTTGTCCCGTACGTGCATTGGCGCCGCGTCCGCCCGGTCGATGATGGCAGCGAGGAATTCCCTGCGGGCCTCCAGGAACTCATGCCAGTACTCCCGTGTGGCGGAATCGGACCCGCGCCCTTGATGTAGCAGCGCATACAGGCCCTCGGCCAGCACATCCCCGAACTCCTGCCCGGCGGCCCGCGTGGGGTCCGCGAACGGATCGTAGCGTAGCTGGGTCGCATTGAGGCCGGAGGAGCCGAGCCGGCCCGCTACCGCGTCGTCGTAGAAGAACAGCCAGTCTTCGTTGTAGACATCCGGGAAGAAGCTGAGCGGCGCGGTGCAATCGACAGCCAGCGCGGAGCCACTCACCAGGACATCCTGGAATTCTCCGGTCTCCCGGTGCGCATGGCAGACGACGGAGTTATCCGGGAAGCTGGCCACCCTCATCCCGACGGCTCTGTAGCGCCCGAGCATGGCAACGGTGCTGAGCAGATGGGCAGGACTGATATCCCTGATATCGTCGTCCATGAAAAATATGCTCTGCCAGCCCAGCATGCGGGCGGTGAGCAGGCCCAGGTTACGTTTCATGCTCAGGTCGGTATTGCGTGCGGCGCACGCCATGGGCATGTCATCCGCGGAGACCAGGCCGGTAGTCGAAAAATCAAGCAGCGGGTGGGTGTATTCCGGTGGCAGGTCGATAACGACGGCCTGGGTGAACAAGCGCGACTCCAGCAGTTGGAGCACTGCGGCGGCCTCGGCGTCCCGGCTGCACAGGATGAGCAGCCGGCTGTGCACCGCGCGCGCCAGCGAGATGGCGCTGTCCAAGCTAGCTGCGGGCCGGGAGGCGGGCACGATGATGGCATCGAGGCCGCGCAGGCCGAGCTGCGCGGTCGGCGCCCCCGCGCGTCCGACCAGCTCGTCATGCGTGTTGTGCTGCCAGATGCCGGTCCGGTGATCGTCTATCACCTAGGTTGCCTCGTAGCCGGGAGAGCGGGATCCGATTGAGCCGTCACCTATGATCACCCACGGATGCTTTGTAAAGAACGATGTCTGGGTTCTTGAATTCCGGCGTCATTGCCTGTCCTTCGAAGACTGGTACGCGCATGAGGATGACAAAGGATTCACTGTTCCTGAAGTTAGCTGCGATGTACCGCTCATTGGAGTCGCGTAGGCGGGCGTCCGTGAGGCTGCGTACCGCACCGACTACCCCGCGACTGTGTATGCCATTGCAGATCGTCAGCGTCCGGCTTGAGTTGAGCGGGTTAGGCACCCGGGCCAGCAGTCCTACGTCGGCACGAAGCTCGCGCTGGTCACTACTTCCCCAGGACGGCAGGAATTTATGCTCTTTGCCCTCGACCTCGACAACGAAAACTTCCCCCGACTTGATGGACGCGTCCTCGATCTGCCGGACGGGCAGGTCGGTCATTTCCGTGAACCGCGCGGTCAGCTCATTCCAGGCGATCCCGCCGAGAAGTACCACATGACTGGAAAGGTCATCCGGGGAAACGCTGGACGAGGCTTTGTAGAACACGTCCATGGTCGGGTTCTCTGCCCGGATATGTCCCCACAGTTCCACCAGGGCGTCCAGGTCGGCGTAGGAGAGCAGCTCTGTATAGTTCGGGTCGGCGGGATTGGCCAGCGATGCGGTTTCCTCTTCCGGAAGCTGTGCGCAAACCAGGTTAACCGGGCCGGTATCCGTGAAGTGCCAAGATCTCCGGACCGCTACGTGCTCACTCAGTGACGGTTTCCGGGCGGCTTCCCGGAGTGCGGTGAGCTCGGCCTCAAGCTCGTGATAGGCCGTAACCTCCTCCGTGGTCAGGGAATCCAGCGGCAGGACGGTCATCGCCTCAGCTGATCGGCGGGTGGCGAAGAAGTTCGCGTAAGCCAGGATCCGCTCGCGGGGCGGAAGTTTGGGTGCGAGGGGGCTCTCCCAGGAGGAGATGGTGGCGGCCGACAGCGACCGGCCGCCGCCTAGGGCCTGGGCCAGGGCCGCCTGGGTAAGCCGCACATCGGGCCACCGCTCTTCACGGAGTTGGCGGAGGCGCTGGGCGAGCTCCAGGAGCGCCGGAGGGGCAGGTTGCACGGCTGGTCACCTCCTGAGTCAGCACACCGCGGCGACGGACCGAGTGCCCGGCTCAGGTGAGACGAGGCGCCCAAAGCGGCAGCGTAACCGATTGACGGCCGAGATTGCTCATGTCTACCATAATATACGAGACTCAATTTGTTTTCAGTAGTCTCTACTTGAATCTACTGAACATTAGAAAAATTAAGTGAAGATCGATTAGACAGAAGTCGCATCGCCAGGGTGGTGGATCATGCCTTATGCCGGAACGCCGGATGGGCGGCACCTTCGGCCGGTGCCAGGAATGCGGCCTGGCCAGCCGAAGCTCCCGCCGCCTCAGGATGGGCAGGGTCGCCGGCGCGGGCACCGCAGCCCCGGGCAGCCTCGCGGGCCGCCGCCCCTGGGGAGGGCCAGGGCCCGGTCGCAACCCAGGCGCAGAAACGGCACTGGGCCGATATGCAGCATCGGCCCAGTGATCAGCGACCTCTTGTCAGCAAAGATCGTGATCTTCTGATGGTAACGCTCCGTGCCCCGGCTCACTAGGGCCTAACGCCCCGGGCAGCCGGTCCCGGGCACGGGTCGGAGTCGCCCGCCCGGTGCGGGTGGTGGCCCAGAGCCAGCATCGCCATCACGACTCTTCTGCTCCCGGCCTGGCGCCCGCCCGTTCCGTCCAGCCGGACGGCGGCCAGGACTGACCAGGCTCGCTTTAAAAGGGCGCCCCAGGGAGTCGGTCATGCAAATACTCATCATACTGTCAGCGATCGTCATGGCAATTTTCTGGCGTGCCGCGCTACGGATTGCCTTGATGGTCGTGGCCATCATGCTGATGGTGCTGATCACCTCTGGTGCTATCGTCGTGCTCGACGGTCTGCATCATGTGATCAAGTAGGTGAGACCCGGTCGGCCGGCGTGTGCCGGTAATCGGCCACACCGGTCGGCTGCTCATTCCCGGAATGTAACCGTGCGCACGGCGCATTCCGTTCGTCCAGCTGCGTTTGCCGGTCACCTGCCGTCCGGGTGCAGGTACTTAGTCAGCCGTTCCTCGTGCCTGTTCACGGAGCCGGGGACAAGCTGCCGATGCCCGGCGGGAGTGAACCCGGCGGCCAGGTACAGCTGCAGCGCCGCCTCGTTGCCGTCCAGGATCCACAACGAAGCGGCATCTGCCCCCTCCTCGGCCACGTGTTCCAGGACCGCATGAAGAAGATTCCGGGCGACGTGCCGCCGGCGATGCGCAGGAGCGACCCATAGCGAGTTGATGTAAGGATGTGGTGACGAATCAATTAACCCCAGGGTCGCGGATATCACGCCGACGGGCTGTATCGACGTTACGGTGCGAAATGCAAGAAGCCAGGTATCCTTGCTCAGCCGTTCACGCCACCAGCGCGCATCCTGGCCGGCTTCGTGATAGTAGCTTGAAATGAATGCACGCGGCGAATCCCGCAATGCGCGCAGCCGGATCAGCCGGAGCCTGCGCCAGTCAGCCTCGGTGAGTGCGCGTATGTCCGTCATGCCGAGTTGTGGTGTCGCATCTGCCCGGTTCTCATCCTTTTGGGCCCCAGGCACATTCTATGTGCGGTATCTCAGGAATGCGAGCGACGGGTTATGCACCCCGGCCGCAGCTGGCCCAGGCCCTGGACACGGCGCCAGTTCCGGTTCCGGGTGCAGGCCTGCCGGCTGGAGCCCGGGACAGCATGCAGTTCCCTCCTCGGTGCCGCACTGCGATGCGGACCTCGGCGCGGAGACGGCCCGCGCCGTGACCGTGATCCTCCGCGACTGCCCGGATGACGCCATCCGGCGTTGCGCCCGCCCGCCACCCAGGGGGTGCTGCAGCCCGGCCCCGCACTCGGTTCCGGCCTGGGCCCGCCGCGTGGCCGCGCTACGCTGGCCTGGCCATGGCTGCCCGCGCGGCCGCGCTGATGACGCTGGTAGGCGCGATCGTTACCGACGACGCGGCCACCGTGTCGCGGCTGCTGGCGACGTCCGGGTCACTCGCGGGCGCTCGGGCGGGGGAGGGCGCGACCCGCGAGGCGGCGACGGACTACTACCTGGCCGAGATCGAGCACTACCTCTATGCGGGAGACACGGCGCTCCACATCGCCGCCGCCGCCTATCGGCTGCCGATCGTCCGGCAGCTGATCACCATGGGTGCTGACGTCAGCGCACGGAATCGCCGTGGCGCACAGCCGCTGCACTATGCGGCCGACGGCATCCCCGGGTCACCGCACTGGAACCCGGCCGCCCAGGCTGCGACCATTACCTGCCTCATCGAGGCGGGCGCCGATCCGAACGGCACCGATAAGAGCGGGGTCACGCCGCTCCACCGTGCCGTGCGCACCCGCTGCGCGGCTGCGGTGAGCGCACTCCTGGACGGCGGGGCGGACGCTCGCCGGGTGAACAAGACCGGCTCGACCCCGATGCAGCTCGCGACCTGGACCACCGGCCGTGGCGGTACCGGCTCGCCCGAGTCAAGAGCGCAGCAAGAGGAGATCGTGCGTCTGCTGCAACGGCATGGCGTCCCCGCGATAGGCGAGGGGACGGGCCGCTAGCGGGGGTGCATGCCGCCGTCCAGGGACAGCACCTGGCTGGTGAGGTAGCCGTTGCGCAGCATGGCCAGGGCCAGGCTGGCTACCTCTCCGGGGTGCCGAGCCGGCCCCGCCGGGACCTGGCGGCTCAGCGCGCCGGGGTCCCCGGGAGCATCCCGGTCCCGGCCACCAGGGCCCGGGGGAGGGCTTCACGGTCACCCGCTGGCCGCGACCGGCTGGCCAGGAAGTGGGTCAGCCCGTGCCGCCCGGCCTTCGAGGCGGCGTAATGCGGCCCGGCCGCCCGCCGGTGAAGGCGGCCACCGAGGAGACGAACAGAACCCGGCCGAAGCCGTGGTCCGCCATCCCCGGCAGGGCACGCTGCGCCAGCAGGAACGGGGCGCGCAGATTGACCGCGATCATCTCGTCGAAGTCGGCTGCGGTCACCTCGTCCAGCGGCTGGCGGCGGGTCACCGCCCGGTTCCCGCTGGGCGCGGCGGCCGCGGCGCTGGCCGCCTGCGCCGGGCCGGGCCAGCTCAAGATGGTGCCGGACATGGCGGCCGGCGGACCTGGCTTACCGATTCCCGCTGTACCCGGGTCTGCCTGTAAGCTATGGGCGCTCAGCGCCATGCGGCGGAGTAGCTCAGTCAGGCAGAGCAAGCGGCTCATAATCGCTGTGTCGCCGGTTCAAGTCCGGCCTCCGCTACCCAGTGTGCGCAGGACACCGCTGCGCATACAGTTGATGCAGGACCCGCCGATCACAGAAAGGCACTCCATCGTGGCTGCCACCGACGTCAGGCCCAAGATCACCCTGGCCTGCCAGGAGTGCAAGCGCCGTAACTACATCACCAAGAAGAACCGGCGCAACGACCCGGACCGCATGGAACTCAAGAAGTACTGCCCGTGGTGCCGCTGCCACCGGGCGCACCGCGAGACGCGCTAGCGCGCAGCGTGGCCGTCAACCACGACTACGCGGGCCGGACCTTCCCGGCCACGCCGCCGTACGAGGTCAGCCGGGTCAAGATCGCCGAGTTCGCCGACGCGATCGGTGACCTGAGCCCGGTCTACCGGGACCGGGAGGCCGCCATGGCAGCCGGCTACCCCGACGTGATCGCGCCGCCCACGTTCTCCATCGTGCTGAGCAGGGCCGCGTCCGGCGAGGCTATCGCGGATCCCGGCCTGGGCATCAACTACGCGATGGTGGTCCATGGTGAGCAGCGCTTCGAGTACACCCGGCCGCTCCAGGCGGGCGACGTGGTGACCGCGCAGTCCACCATCGAGAGCATCCGGGAAGTCGGCCCTCTGGTCATGCTGACCACCCGGACCGAGATCCGGACGACCGGTGGCGAGCCGCTCTGCACCGCCTTCTCCACCATCGTGGAACGCGGTGCGGAGGAGGCCGGATGAGCGCAGTGGTCAAGTACGCCGATATCGAGGCGGGCGCGGAACTCCCCCCGGCCAGCTTCCCGGTGACCCGGCTCAGCCTGGTCAAGTACTGCGGCGCGTCCGGTGACTTCAACGTCATCCACTGGAACGAGCGGATCGCCAAGTCGGTCGGCCTGCCCGACGTGATCGCGCACGGCATGTTCACCATGGCCCAGGCGGCCCGCTACATCACCGACTGGACGGGGGACCCGGGCTCGATGACTGAGTTCAGTGTCCGGTTCTCCGCGCCGGTCGTCGTCCCCGACACTGACGAATTCGTGACCATCGAGGTCACCGGGACGGTGCAGGAGAAGCTGGAGGGCAACCGGGTGGTCGTGGCCCTGATCGCCCGCGCGGCCGGGGCCAAGGTGCTCACCCGGGCCCGCGCCGTGGTCCGGCTGCCCTGACCCCCTTTCCTGCCGCACGCCCCCCCGCCGCGCTGCCGCTGTCCCCGCCGTGGAGGAACCCGCCGCCGATGCCAGACCTCCGTGAGCAGGTGCCGCTGTCCGGCTTCACCACGCTCGGCCTGGGCGGCGCGGCCCGCCGGTTCGTGCCGGCCGGGACCGGCGCCGGGCTCATCGCCGCGGTGCGGGCCGCCGATGACCGTGGTGAGCCGCTGCTCATCCTGGGCGGAGGCAGCAACCTGGTCATCGCGGACCAGGGCTTCCCGGGCACCGTGGTCCAGGTGGCCACCGCGGGCATCCGGGCCGAACCGGACCCGGATGGCCGCTCGGCCCCGGTCACCGTGGCGGCCGGGGAGGACTGGGACGGCGTCGTGGCCCGCTGCGTGGCCTACGGGCTGGCCGGGCTGGAGTGCCTGTCCGGCATCCCGGGCCTGGCCGGTGCGACCCCGATCCAGAACGTGGGCGCCTACGGCCAGGAGGTCGCCGAGACGATCACCACGGTCCGGGTCTATGACCGCAAGGCCGGCGAGGTGACCGATCTGGCCGCCGCCGACTGCGGGTTCGGCTACCGGACCAGCGCGTTCAAGCGGGACGCCAGCGGGCGGTATGTGGTGCTGGCCGTCACCTTCCGGCTGGCCCGCGACCAGCTGTCCGCCCCGGTGCGGTACCCGGAGCTAGCCCGGGCGCTCGGTGTGGCCGAGGGTGACCGGGCCCCGCTCGGCGCGGTGCGTGCCGCCGTGCTGGGCCTGCGCCGGGGCAAGGGCATGCTGCTGGACCCCGGGGACCCGGACAGCCGCAGCGCCGGGTCGTTCTTCACCAACCCGGTACTGGACGGCGCGCAGTTCGCCGCGCTGCGGGCGGCGGTGGCCGCGCGCAGCGGCCCGGGGGTGCCGATCCCGCAGTTCCCGGCCGGCCCTGGCCAGGTGAAGGTGCCGGCTGCGTGGCTGATCGGGCAGGCCGGGTTCGGCCGGGGCTACCGGGGGCCGGGCGGGGCGGAGGGCGCGCGCATCTCGGCCAAGCACACCCTGGCCCTGGTCAACCCGGGCGGCGCCAGCACGGCCGGCCTGGTGGCGCTGGCCCGGGAGATCCGGGACCGGGTCCGTGACGTGTTCGGCGTGGAACTGGCCGTGGAGCCGGTGCTGGTGGGCGTGAGCCTGTGAGGGAACGGGCGATGACGGGACGGGCCCTGGTGCTCGGCGGCGGCGGGCTGGCCGGCATCGCCTGGGAGACCGGCGTGCTGGCCGCGCTGGCCGACGCCGGGGCGGACGTGGCGGCAGCCGACTTCCTGCTCGGCACCTCCGCGGGCGCGACGGTGGCGGCGCAGCTGGGCAGCGGGGTCCCGGTGGCCGAGTGGCTGGCCCGGCAGGTCGAGCCCGCCCGGCAGTCCGCCGAGCTCGTCCCGGACCCGGCCGCGGTCGCCGCGCTGATGGAGTCCTGGGAGACGATGGCCGCGGATCTGGATGCTGACCCGGGCGGGCAGCGGCGGCAAGCCGGCGAGCTGGCGCTCCAGGCGGACACGGTGCCGGAGGCCCGGCGGCGGGAGGTGATCGCCGGCCGGCTGCCGGGTCACTCGTGGCCAGACCGGGCGCTGGCCGTGGTTGCGGTGGACGCGCACTCCGGCGACCCCCGGGTGCTCGACCGGGACTCCGGCGTGGACCTGATCGACGCGGTGGCCGCGAGCTGCGCCGTGCCCGGCATCTGGCCGCCGGTGACGATCGGCGGCCGCCGTTACATCGACGGGGGAGTCCGCTCCACGGTCAACGCCGATCTGGCCGGTGGCTACGGGCGGGTGCTGATCCTGGTACCGGTGGCCGACCCGGCGCTCGACGTCCAGGTGGCCGGGCTAGCCGGGCAGGCCGAGGTCGAGGTGGTCAGCGCCGACGACGAGGCCGTCGCGGCATTCGGCCAGAATCTGCTCGACCCGGCCGTGCGGGCCGGTGCCGCCCGGGCTGGCTACGCCCAGGGCGAGCGGGCCGCCGCCCGGATCGCGCCCTGGTGGAAATCCTAGCCACCGTTACCAGGGGAGGGCGGGGGCCAGACCACTGAGGACGATCGCGGCCAGGGTCCCGGCCAGCAGGAACGGGCCGAACGGCAGCTGGGATTTCCGGGTGGCCCGGCGCGCGGTGATCAGGCCCAGCCCGGCGACAGCGGCCAGCAGGTAGCCGAGGAACAGCCCGGCCAGCAGTGCCCCGGGGCCGAGCCAGCCCAGGTACAGGCCGAGGATCCCGGACAGCTTCACGTCCCCCCAGCCGAGGCCCGCCGGGTAGGCGAGCGCCTGGACACCGAACACCGCCAGGGCGGCCGCCATGCCGAGCAGCGCGCCGCAGAAATGCCCGCCGCCGCCGGGGACGGCCAGGGCGGCCAGCCCGAGCAGCACCAGGGCGGCCGGATAGGACGGCAGGGTGAGCAGGTCGGGCAGCCGCCGGTGGCGGGCGTCGATGACCGCGAGCAGCGCGCCGGCCACGGCCAGGTAGCCGTAGGCGGGCAGCACCGGGCTGGCCCCGAAGCGGGCCATCATGACCGCCATGGCGGCCCCGGCAAGCAGCACGGCCCCCGGGACCAGGATTCCCGGCCGCGCCGCGCCGGGCAGCGGCCTGTGCGGCATCCCTAACCCCCGTTGATGCTCTGGATCTCGGTGACCCGCAGCGGCGGGGTCCGCCCGGTCATCTCGATGCCCGGCAGCCGGTGGTTCCCCGGGCCCCCCAGCACGCCCGCTCCCCACGTCACCGACCAGCGGACGGTGGCGCTGACCGAGGCGGTGGCGTCCGGCGCCTGCCACAGCACGCCGCAGTCGGGCCGGGTGCCCGCCCCGCCCGCGCTCGCCGGGACCCGGCCGGCCGGGAAGTGTGAGCCGCCCGGGCCGCACCCGGAGTACCCGGTCCCGTGCCCGCTGCTGACCGCGACGCTGAACGCGCCCGCCCCGGCCACCTGGGCCCACACGCTGACGGTCTGGGCGCCGAGCGTGGCGATTACCTCGTAGGCGTCCGGCCGCCCCGTGGTCGCGCTGACCGGCCGGGTCCGGCCCCAGACGTAGGTGGCCAGGTTGACGTAGCCCTTGGCCGCGGGGTTGATGGTCAGGCTGGGGACCGGGATCGTCATGTGGTTGTAGGCGTAGGCGGCGACGGTCCGGAGCGGGACCGGCGGGATGGGCGGGGCCTGTCCCGGTGCGGCGAAGAAGAACAGCGGCAGGGCGTAGCAGGCCCGCTGGGCCGCCTTCGGCGCCGCCGGGTTGACCGGCAGCTGATACCAGGTGCCCGGCGGCACCGGCTTGCTGGCGAGCAGCTTCCTGGCCTGCTGCACCGCGCCGTAGACGCCGAACGAGATGCCTGGGGCGGCGGTGCCGAAGAGCTGGAGGATGTAGCGGCTGCCGCGGGCAGTGTCCCCGACCGGCTGCCACAGGCAGGGCGGCTCGGGCATGTCGAGCGGGACCTGGGCGGTGCCCGCGGCGCCGTAGTCGCCCTTCAGCGTGATCAGGGTGCTGAGCTGGACCGAGCAGGTGCTGAAGGTGCAGCCCACGCCCGCCCCGGCGCTGGCCGGCCCGGCGGCCGCCAGCGGCAGCAGCGCCCCGGCGAGGACCACGGCCGCCAGCCGGCCGCGCCGTCTCCTCATGGCTTGCACTCTTTCGCCCGCGGGTAATAGACGACCGGGTACATGGAGACCACCTGCCAGCGGCCATTCTCCGCGGTAACTACATCCGTATTCCGGTAGTAGTGCAGATCGGCTGGCCCCCGGCTAGGGATGATCTTGCCGGTGCTCAGGCTGGTGTTCGCGGACATTGCATTATCGAAGCATTCTGAGACGTCTACCGCCCCCCTGACTGCAGGGTCAGGGAATGCCCTCACATGGGAGAATACGATGGTCCCGGTGAACGATTCCGTGGTCACGCCCGGCTGGGCCAGGATGGACCGCTGGGTGCTGCGGGCCGCCCCCGCCACGTACCCCGCCCACCGGTCATCCTGATTACCGCGGTACTCGGCGTACAGGACGGCGAGCAGGAAATCCTCGGCCGTTATCACGGCCGGTACCTCTGCGCCATTGCGCGGCAGCCAGCCGGGCATCACGATGCGCACGCCCCGGCCGAACGGGGGCCAGGCGAGCGGCCCGGCCGCCGCCCCGGCCGCCGCCCCGGCCGCCGGCCGGCGGGGCGCGGCCGGGGCGGCCCCGGCGGCCGCCGCGCTCCCCGGGCGGAACGTCCCGGCCGGCGCCGTACCGCATCCGGCCGTGAGCGCAACCCCGGCGACCAGCCCAGCAGCGACCAGGCCAGCAGCGACCAGGACCGGCCTGGGGCGGACGGCGCGCCCCGGGCCGGGCGGCCGGCCCGGCCCGGGCCGGGATCCCGGGCCGCCCCAGCGGCGGGCGACGAGCGGCGGGCGGGCCTCTGCCCCGGACCGGGCCGGGCTGGCCCGGCCCAGGGTAGTCGTGCCGGGATCGTCCCGCATTGCGCTGGCCTCCGCCTCTCCGGCTGCGTTACTCCGCGAACTCTACCAATGCCAGCCTTTCCGGCAAGGCCAGTTACCCAGTTGATAATCGGCCGGTAACACTATTCTGATTAGTACGTAATTACTAATCATAATAAGATGGAACGGGCCGCCCGCGGGCCCCTTCGCTGCTTTCACCAGGGCCCCATGAGGGGGCGGGCATGACCGGCCTGCCCGCCCGGCGGTAGCGGTCCATCACGACAAGGTGAGTTTCCGCCGAATGCCCGGTGTGGGTAGCCTCATGTGGCTTTATGGTTAAGGCACCCGTGAATAGCGGATGCCTGGGAGTTCACGGTTCAGCGCAGGTCATCAGCAGGGAGGCGCACAGCGAAATGCCAAGTGACCGGGGCACGCTGCCGCGCACCCTCGCCGGGGGCGCCGACCAGCATCCGACCTGGCAGGAGCCGACCGTGCCTGCGGCGCGGCGGCTCCCCGGCGCCCCGCGGGAGCGGCGCCCGGCCCTGGCCGCCCTCGCCGTCCTGCTGATCCTGGGCGGTGCCCTGGGCGCGGGCTTCCTGGTCATCCAGAGCGGTAAGCGGGTGACCGCCATCGAGGTGTCCGCGCCGGTCGGGGCCGGCCAGCAGATCCCGCTGAACGCGATGCAGCCGGTGCAGATAGCGGCCGGTACCGGCCTGGGTTACGTGCCGTATGACGAGGCGGCCGAGGTGGCACGGTTCTACGCGGTCAGTGCCATCCCGCCGGGGACCCTGCTGACCCGGGCCATGGTGGCTGGGGCCGGCGCCTCGCTGGCCGGGAAGGCCGTGCTCGGCCTGGCCCTCAAGGACGGGCAGTTGCCGCGCGGGCTGGCCGACGGCGACCACATCGACATCTACCAGGTCAGTGACGCCCAGGAGACCTGCCCTGGCACGTCGGGGGCCTTGCTGGCGGCGGGCGCGGTGGTCCTGTCCGTGGCCGCCCCGGCGGCTGCCTCGGGCAGCAACGCCCAGGCCGATGTGCAGGTGGCCGTCAGCCCGGTGGACGCCGGCGCGGTGGCCTGCAACGCCGCCAACGGCGCGGTGGGCATCGCGGTGCTGCCCGCGGGCGGGGCGCCCGCCGCGGCGGCCGCGGCCGGGCCGGATGGGCCCGGGCCGGCCGGTCCCGCGGGCCGCCGCCGGCACCGGGGGATGGCGGCCGGGACCAGCCCGGGCCAGTCCGCGACGGCCAGCGCGGCCCCGGGGCAGCCAGCGGGCGGCAGCGCGCCGCCGAGCCCGGTGGCATCGGGCGGCACCGGCAGCGCCACTCCACCGGCGGGCGGGACGGGCTGATCATGGCCCTGATCGCGGTGGCCGCCGACAAGGGCGCGCCTGGCGTCACCACGACCGCCATCGCGCTGGCCGCGGTGTGGCCCCGGCCGGTCCTCCTGGCGGAGTGCGATCCGGCCGGCGGTGACGTGGCCTGCTGGCTGCCGGCCGATGGCGCCGGCGGCCGCCTCGATCCCGAGCGCGGGCTGCTCAGCATGGCGGTGGCCGCCCGGCGCGGGGTGCGGCCGGAGCAGGTGTGGGCGCATGCCCAGAAGCTCCGCGGCGGCCTGGACGTGCTGCTCGGGACGGCCAACGCGGAACAGGGCAGCGGGCTGGACCCGCTGTGGGGCACAGTCGGCATCGTGCTGGGCGGGCTGCCCCGGGCCGATGTGATCGCCGACTGCGGCCGGATCGGTGCCGACGGGCCGTTTTATGATCTGCTCGCGCACGCGGCGGCCGTGGTGCTGGTGGCGCGGCCCAGCCTGGGCGAGGTCCTGCGGCTGCGCGACCGGGCCGCCGCCCTCGCGCAGGCCGTCCGCCGCCGCACCGGCCGCCCCGGCCGGGTGGGCGTGCTGCTCATCGCCGATCACCGGGGCCTGCGTGCGGCGGTCACGGAGGTGGGGCAGGCGGTCGCCCCGGACGGCGGCCCGGTCAGCATGCTCGGCGGGGTGGCGTTCGAGCCGCGCAGCGCGGAGGCGCTCCGCGGCGAGTGGGGCGGGAAGCTGGACCGGTCCCTGTTCATCAGGACGGCCCGGGAGGTCGCCGGGCAGCTGGCCGGCCCGTGGTGGCTGCCCGGCCGCGCCGCCGGGGAAGAGCCCGCCCCGGCGGCGGCCGGGCCGCCCCCGGGTCGGCCGTCCCGGGCCGCATCCCGGCGGGCCGGCGGGGCCGGCCGACCCGTGGCCCCGCCCGGGTGGGCCGGGCCGCGGGCCGCGGCGTACGGCGTCCTGCCGGGGCCGGCCGCCGCCCGCTCCGGACCGGCCAGTGCCCCGTCCGCGCCCGCGGCCCCCGCCGCGCCTCCCGCGGCCCGCGCCGCGGCTTCCCCCGGGCCGCCGTGGGACGGGCAGCCGGATCCCGGGGTCGCCGCCGGGACGCACGTCCCGCAGGGCGGGTGGTGACATGGTCGATCATCTCGTCGTCAAGCGGCTCCGCGGCGAGGTCGGGGACCGCCTCACCGGGCAGCGCCGGCTCGATGCGGCGGCCGGCCTGGCCCCGATGACCGGTGAGGATGAACGGCAGTTCGCCCGCGCTCTCATCGCCCACGTCCTGGAGGACCACGCCCGGAGCGAGATCAGCGCCGGCCGGGCCCCGGCCAACGCGCAGGAGGAAGAGGACCTGGCGGCGGCCATCCACGCGGCGCTGTTTGGCGTCGGCCGGCTGCAGCCGCTGCTGAATGACCAGCAGGTGGAGAACGTTGACATCAACGGCTGCGACCGGGTCTTCGTGAGCTACGCGGACGGCCGTGAGGTGATGGCCGAGCCAGTCGCCGAGAACGATGAGGAACTGGTCGAGCTGGTCCAGGTGCTGGCCGCCTACTCGGGCCTGTCCAGCCGCCCGTTCGACAGCGCCCATCCCCAGCTGGACCTGCGGCTGCCGGACGGCGCCCGGCTGTCGGCGGTGATGGACGTGACGCTGCGGCCCGCGGTCTCCATCCGCCGGGCCCGGATGGGCAAGGTGCTCCTGGCCGACCTGGTGGGCAACGGCACCCTGCTGCCGGAGGCGGCCGACTTCCTGGCCGCCGCGACCGCCGCCCGGAAGAACATCATGATCGCGGGGGCGACCAACGCGGGCAAGACCACGCTGCTGCGCGCGATCGTCAACCAGGTCCCGCCCGCCGAGCGGCTGGTCACCGTGGAGCGCGCCCTGGAGCTGGGTATCGACCATCTCCCGGAACTGCACCCCAACGTGGTGGCGCTCGAGGAGCGGCTGCCCAACTCCGAGGGCCATGGGGCCATCACCATGGCCGAGCTGGTCCGCCGGTCGCTGCGGATGAACCCCAGCCGGGTGATCGTCGGGGAGGTGCTTGGCGACGAGATCGTCACCATGCTGAACGCGATGTCGCAGGGCAACGACGGGTCCCTGTCCACTATCCACGCCAACTCCGCGGTCGAGGTGTTCAACCGGATCGCCACGTACGCCATCCAGTCCGCCGAGCGGCTCCCGGTAGAGGCCACTCACATGCTCGTCGCTGGTGCCATCGACTTCGTCGTCTTCATCGAGAAGCGCAACGACTACTCCCGCGGAGGGCGGCTGCGCCGGTTCGTCAGCAGCATCCGCGAGGTGACCGGCATGGATGGCCGGGTGCTGTCCAGCGAGGCCTTCGCGCCCGGGCCGGACGGCCGGGCGGTGCCCCGGGCCCCGGTGGCCTGCCTGGCCGACTTGGTCCCGCACGGGTACGGCCCGGGCGGAGGCAGCTGGTGACCGGCCTGTTCGCGGCGGGGCCGGTGCTCGCGATCCTGCTCGGCGCGGCGGCCGGCGGCGGGCTGCTGCTGCTCGTGACGGCGCTGCGCGGGACGCCGCCACGGCAGGCCGGTGGCCGGGCCGCGGCCCGGCTGGGCCGGCTGCGCGCCCTGGCCGGGCGGCGGGGCGCGGTGGCCCTGGCAGCCGGCCTGCTGGTGCTGCTGCTGACCCGGTGGGTGGTCGGCGCGGCCGGGGTAGCGCTGCTCGCGCTGGCCTGGGGCAGCCTCGGCGGGGCCGCCGGCGAGCGGCGCAGCATCGCCCGGCTGGAGGCGCTGGCCACCTGGACCGAATCGCTGCGCGACACCATTGCCGGCGCGGTCGGCCTGGAACAGGCCATTCCCGCGTCGCTGCGGGCCGCGGCGCCGTCGCTGCGCGAGCCGCTGACCCGGCTGGTGGACCGGCTGCACACCCGGATGCCGATGCCCGAGGCGCTGCGCCGGTTCGCCGCGGACGCCGACGACCCGGGAGCGGACCGGATCATCGCCGCCCTGATCATCAATGCCCGGCTGCGCGGGCCCGGACTGCGGGACCTGCTGGGCGCGCTGTCCGGGTCGGTGCGCGAGGAACTGGACATGCGGCGGAAGGTGAACGCGGAGCGCCGGTCCACCCGGCGCAGCGCCCAGATCGTGGTGGGCGTCTCGGTCGGGCTGGCGCTCGCTCTCGCCCTGTTCAACCAGTCCTACGTGCGCACCTACGACAGCACGGTCGGCCAGCTGGTGCTCGTGGTGGTGGTCGCGCTGTACGCGGCCGGTTTCCTCTGGATGCGCCGGCTGGCCACCTTCGAGACCCCGCAACGGCTGCTCATCGGGGATGCCGCGGCGCCGTCCGAGGCCGCGGTCGCGGCAGGCAGGACCGCGGGCCTGGCCAGCGCCCCGGTGGCTCCCGGCCGGGCGGGGAGCCCGTCATGACCGGGGCGCTGCTCGCCGGAGCGGTGGCCGGGCTGGGGCTGTTCCTGCTCACGCTGGCGCTGCGGCGCAGGCGGGCCGGCCTGGCCCGGCAGGTAGCGGCTTTCGACGCGGCGGCCCCGCCGGCGAGCCGGGCCGGGCGGCAGGCGCTGGACGAGCGGGAGGGCGAGCTGCGCCGGCGGCTCGGCCGGGGCCTGGCGGCCTTCTGCGCCGAGCAGGGCTGGGAGTTCCGCACGCTCCGGGCCAACCTGTCGATCATCGGCCAGTCCTTCGAGAACTACCTGGCCACCAAGGTGCTGCTGGGCGTGTTCGGCTTCCTGCTCGGCCCGGTCCTGCTGATCCTGCTCAGCCTGGCCGGCCTGCGCGTCCCGTTCGCCATCCCGCTCTGGCTCGGGCTGGTGCTGGCCGGCCTGTTCTTCTTCCTGCCCGACCTGGAGGTCAAGCAGAAGTCGGATGCCCGGCGCCGGGACTTCCGGCACGCCATCGGCGCCTTCCTGGACCTGGTCTCGATGAACCTGTCCGGCGGGCGCGGCGTCCCTGAGGCTCTCATGGCGGCCAGTGAGATCGGGTCCGGCTGGGCGCTGTGGCGGCTCCGCGACGCGCTGGCCCACGCCCGGATCACCGGGCGGACCCCGTGGCAGGCGCTGGGCGCGCTGGGCGAGGAGGTCCGGGTCGATGAGCTCCGTGACCTGGCTGCCGCGCTCAGCCTGGTCGCGGACGACGGCGCCAAGGTCCGCGAGTCGCTGAGCGCCCGCGCGGCCAGCCTGCGCCGCCGCGAGCTCGCGGATCTTGAGGGCCAGGCCGGGGAGAAGTCACAGTCGATGCTGGTCGCCCAGATGCTGCTGTGTGCCGGCTTCCTGATCTTCCTCACCTATCCGGTGGTGGGGGTACTGCTCGGCGCCTGACCGCGCACCGCATGGATCGAAGAACGGAGGATCGAGATGAGCAGCCTGAACGCGTCGCTGAACTTCCTGTGGGCCTTCCTCGGCACCCGGCTGGCCCGCCTGTCACAAGCCAGGCAGGACGCCGATCGTGGTGCCTCGGCGGTCGAACTGGCCATCATCACCGCCGTCATCATCGGCATCGCCGGGATCGTGCTGGCCGCCATCAACTTCTTCGTCACCAACGAGAGCAACACCATCAGGGGAGGCTGATGGCGGCCGGGGACGGACCTCAGGGCATCGCCGTGCTGGCCAGGCGCTGGGCGCAGGTGCTTCGGCCGGCGCGGGCCGAGCGCGGCTCCAGCGCGGCCGAACTCGCCATCCTGGCGCCCGCGCTGATGATGATCTGCATGCTCATCCTGCAGTTCGGGCTGTGGTTCAACGCCCGCCAGGCGGCCCTGTCGGCGGCGCAGGCGGGCGCGCTGGTGGCCCGCGAGCAGGCGGCGGCCAACCCGGGCTGGGCCGGTGCGGCCCAGCAGGCCGCGACGCGGTACTACGCCGGGCTGCACACCTCCCTGCTCAGCAAGCTCATCGCCCAGGCCTCCGGGAACGCGCGGACGAACGTGTACGTCACGGTGCGCGGCCCGCTCGGCTACTCGGTGTTCGGCTTCTTCGGCCTGAACCTGACCATTTCCGCCACCGCCGGCGGCCCGGTCGAGTGCTTCCGCCCGCCGGGCGCCCGTGGCTGTGGCTGAGGACGGCGGCATGGTCGGAAGACTTCGCGGCCAGCGCGGCTCGATGTCGGTGGAACTGGCCATCGTCGCCCCCGGGCTGGTCCTGCTGCTGCTCCTGGTGGGCGCGGCGGGCCGGGTGGTGGAGGCCCAGGGACACCTCGACGGCGCGGCCCGCGACGCGGCCCGGGCCGCCTCGATCGCCCCGTCACCGCTGCAGGCCGGCCAGGCGGCACTGCAGGCGGCTCAGGCTGACCTGGGCAGCACCAGCTGGTGTGAGGGCGGCACGGTGCGCGCCGCCGTGAATGGCTACCCGGCGGGTGGCCAGCTGGCCCAGCCGGGCGACGACGTGGCCGTGACCGTGACCTGCGCGGTGAACATGAGCCCGTTCTCGCTGCTCGGCTTCCGGCCCATCATGATGCTCACCGGCCGTGCCGTCGCCCCTCTGGACATCTTCACCTGCCGGGCCCCGGGGTGCTGAGAATGGGCCGGCCCGGGGCCAGTACTGAATGCGCGGGGGGTTCCGGGGGGTCGCCCCACCGGGCTAGCAGAGGGTCGGTGGCCGTGTTCACCGTGGTGTTCGCCGTCGCGGTGGTTTTCCTCACGGCGCTCATCGTGGACGGCGGCATCGCCATGAACGCCAAGCAGCGCGCCGCGGACATCGCCGAGCAGGCGGCCCGGGCCGCGGCCGGAGACATCGACGTGGCCACGCTGCGCAGCACTGGCGTGGCCCGCATCGGGCCGGGTGCCTGCACCCTGGCCGGCCAGCTGGTGCAGCGGTACGCCCAGGGCGCCAGCACCGGGGTGGACACGGTGACCAGCGCGGCCATGGACGCCTGCCAGGTGCTCGGGGCCAACACGGCAACGGTCCAGGTCACCATCACCACCCGGCCGCTCGTCCCGGGCATCCTCGGCCGCTTCACCGAGACGGCTCGCGAAACCGCCACCGCCCTGTGCGGCATCACCGTGGGAGCACCCTGCTGATGGCAGCACCGATGAGCCCGACCCGCCCATACCGGACCTCGGCCCGCCGCCGGTCGCCAGGGGATCTGCTGCTCGGGCTGGTCGCGGTGGCCGCCCTGGTCGCCCTTACTGCCGGTGTCCCGTTCGCCCTCGTCACGGTGTTCGGGCTGCCGGTCCCGCACAGCGTGCCCCGGCTGTCCGCCCTGAGCCGCCCGCTGGATGTGTTCGCCATCCTGAAGGCGCTGTCCGTGCTGGTCTGGCTGGCCTGGATCCAGCTGGTGTGTTGCGTGATGGCCGAGGTCAGGGCCGCGGTGCGCAACGTCGGCATGCCCGCCCGGGTGCCGCTGGCGGGCGGCACCCAGGCGCTGGTGCACCGCCTGGTCACCGCCGCGCTGCTGCTGTTCGCCGCCACGGCGGCGCTGTCGCCCGCCTTCACCGCCCGCGGCCCGGCGGCGGCTCCCCAGTTCGCGGCCGCGGCCCGCCGCCCGGCGGCCACGGCCCGGCCGCATGCCGTCCCGGCCCTGCCGCCGCGTTCGGTGGGGCGCCCGCACGTGGCGCCGGCCTCGGGAACGGGCACGAGGGGAACCGGGTCGCCGGGAGCAGGGTCGCCGGGCCGTGGGTCGCCCGGGCCGGGGTCGCCGGGAGCAGGGTCGCCGGGAGCAGGGTCACCGGGCCGTGGGTCGCCAGGGCCGGGGTCGCCGGGAGCAGGGTCACCGGGAGCAGGGCTGCCGGGAGCAGGTCTCCCGGGGGCAGGGCCGCACGCCGCAGACAAGATCTATGTCGTGCAGCCGCCGGTCGGCCGGTTCCACGAGAGCCTGTGGGAGATCGCGCAGAAGTTCCTCGGCGACGGCCGGCGGTACCGGGAGCTCTACGAGCTGAACGCAGGCCGCGTCCAGCCGGACGGGTCCCGGCTCACCATCGCCAGCCTGATCCGCCCCGGCTGGGTGCTGCAGCTGCCCGCAGACGCGCACGGGATGGGCATTGAGATGGCTCATGCCCCGGCGGCGGCCGGCATGGAGCCGGCCATCCGGGCCGCGGCCGGGCCCACCGCAGACCAGGACGCTCCCGTCCGGGAGACCGTGGTCATCAAAGCCGCGGCGGCCGTCCGTCACCGGCCGGCAGCCGCGGCGGCCGTCCGTCACCGGCCGGCCCGCCCGGCCGTCGGCCAGCAGGCTGGCGGGCTCGGTTACCCGCGGGAGCTGGCCGCGGCCTCGCTGCTTGCCTCCGGCCTGCTCGCGGCGCTCGGCCGACGGCGGCGTGAGCAGTTGTGGCAGCGGGCGTTCGGCCGCCGGATCGTTGGGCCGGACGGGGCCGCGGCGCTGGCCGAGGCCGCGCTGCGATCCGGGGCCCAGGAGCCGTCGGCCCGGCTGCTGGACACCGGGCTGCGGTACCTGTCGCACGCGCTGGCCCGCTCCGGCCGGACCCCGCCGACGGTGTTCGCCGCCCATCTCAGCCCGGCCAACCTCGACCTCTGGGTCGCCCCCGCCGACCTGCACCCTCCGAAGCCGTGGACCGCGGTGGGCGACGGCCAGGTCTGGCGGCTCCCCGCCGCCGCGCTGGACCGGATACCCGCGGCGAAGGCAGGGGCGGCCGCGGCGCTGTTCCCCGGCCTCGTCTCCATCGGCACTGACCACGCCGGACGGGTGCTGGTTGACCTGGAGGCCGCGCACGGAGTGATTGCCGTGACCGGCCCGGAGGACATCCGCACCGCGGCGCTGTCCGGCATCGCCCTGGAACTCGCCACCAGCCGCTGGTCCGACCGGATGCAGCTCACCCTGGTCGGGTTCGGCGCGGATCTGGTGCGGCTCGCCCCGGACCGGATCACCGCGGTGGCGACGCTCGCCGAGGCGCTCCCCGGCCTGTCTGCGCGGGCCGCGGCGGTCACCGACGCGCTGGCCGCCGCCGGGATCGGATCGGTGCTCGCCGGGCGCTCCGAGGGCATCGATCCCGAGGCATGGACGCCGCACTACCTGATCAGCGCCGTCCCGCCCACGCCGCTCGAGGGCCGCCAGTTGCTCTCCCTGGTCCGGTCCTCCCAGGCGGCCGCCGCGGGCTACCTGATCGCCGGCGATGTGCCCGGCGCGGCCTGGACCTGGGAAGTCACCCCGGAGGGGCGGCTGCTCGCCGGAGGCCTCGGTTTCGATGTGCAGGCCCAGCTGGTGCCGGGCCGGCAGCGCGACGCGCTGGTCGACCTGTTCGACGCGGCGGCCCGGACCGAGGGCCTGCTGCTGTCCGCGCCGCCCGCCGGTGCGGTGCCCCGCGAGCACCTGGAGTCCGGCAGCGCCCCGCTGGTGCGGATCACCCTGCTCGGCCCGGCCGGCGTGAACGCGCCCGGCCCGGTGCAGCCCGGTGAGGCCGGCCTGCTCACCGAGGTGCTGGTGTACCTGGCGGCTCACCCCGGCGGCGTGCCGCGCAGTGCCCTCGCCGCCGCGATCTGGCCGGGCGGGGCCAGCGCCGCCGACTGTGATGCGGCCCTGGACCAGGCCGCGGCGTGGCTCGGCGCCGACAGCATCGGCCGCCCGCAGCTGGCTGCCGACCCGGCCGGGCGGCTCCGGTTCGGCTCCGGGGTCCAGGTGGACTGGCAGGTGTTCCAGGCGCTCACCGGGCATGCCGCGCTGGCATCCCCCGGGAGCGCGTCCGAGGCCTGCTACCTGGCCCGGGCACTCGAGCAGGTCAGCGGGCCGTTTCTGGACGGCCGCGACCCGGCGCGCTACGCCTGGCTGGCCACCGAAGGGCTGGAGTACGAGGCCGGGGCCCGGGTGGCGGACGCGGCGCACCGGCTGTCCGCGCTGCGCCGCGGCACCGGGGACGCCGAGGGCGCCATGGCGGCGGCCCGGGCCGGCCTGCGGCTCGCGGGCGGCGACGAGCTGCTCTGGCGTGACCTGCTGCGGGCCGCCGAGGCGACCCGGCAGCCGGACGTGCTGCACGCCGTCGTGGCGGAGGTATGCGACGGGGCGGCACTGGACGAGGCGGAGCCGTGGATGGCGCCGCAGACCGAAGCGCTCATCGATGAGCTGTACCCGTCGTGGCGCTCCTCCGTCGGCTAGCGCGGCCCGCGGCCGGCCCGGGCCGGAAACTGGCCTGGCCCTGAGCGGGGCCGCCCGGGAGCACCGTGCCCGGGAGCACCGTGCCCGGGAGCACCGTGCCCGGGAGCACCGTGCCCGGGAGCACCGTGCCCGGGAGCACCGTGCCCGGGAGCACCGTGCCCGGGCAGGTCAGGGCCCGGCCAGCCAGCCGTCTATGCCCGCCAGCAGGGCCCGGGCGCGCTCCGGCGGGGCGACCGAGCCGCGCACCGACATCCGGGCCAGCTCGGCCAGGGCCGTGTCGGGCAGTCCGTGCACCCGGCGGGCGATCTCGTACTGGGCGGCCAGCCGGGATCCGAACAGCAGCGGGTCGTCGGCGCCCAGCGCGATCGGCACCCCCTCAGTGAGCAGCGTGCGCAACGGCACCTCGGCGTGGTCGGCGGCCACCCCCAGCGCCACGTTGGACGCCGGGCAGACCTCCAGGGTGATCCGGCCGTCCGCCAGCCGCCGCGTCAGGCCGGGATCAGCGGCAGCGGCCACCCCATGCCCGATCCGGTCGGCCCGCAGCTCGTCCAGGCAGGCCTGGACGCTGGCCGGGCCGCACAGCTCGCCGCCGTGCGGGGCCAGCAGCAGGCCGGACTGGGCCGCGATCCGGAACGCCGGGGCGAACTCACCAGGGCCGCCGCGCCGCTCGTCGTTGCTCAGCCCGAAGCCGACCACCCCGCGCCCGGCGTACTGGGCCGCGAGCCGGGCCAGAGTCCGCGCCTCCAGCGGGTGTTTCGTGCGGTTGGCCGCGATGATGAGGCCGATGCCCACCCCGGTCTCCTCCGCGGCGGCGTGTGCCGCGTCCAGCACCAGTTCCACCGTTGGCGTCAGCCCGCCGAACCGGTGGCCGTACCCGGACGGGTCGATCTGGATCTCCAGCCAGCCCGACCCCTCGGTCCGCTCATCCTCCGCGGTCTCGCGGAGCAGCCGGCGCACATCCTCCGGAGTGCGCAGCACCGACCGGGCGATGTCATACAGCCGCTGGAACCGGAACCAGCCACGCTCGTCGGCGGCGCTGAGCCGGGGCGGCCACGACTGCGTCAGCGCCTCAGGCAGCCGGACCCGGTGCCGCTCCGCCAGGTTGACCAGCGTGCCGTGCCGCATCGCCCCGGTGAAATGCAGGTGCAGGTGGGCCTTGGGCAGTGCCGCCAGCGAGCGGTATTGGCCCGGAGAACCGTTACCACTGGCTATCTGACCGGCGAGTTGACCGGCGAGGCGGAGCCCGCCGGTGGGGAGTTCTCTGCGAGCCGGCCACTGTGCGGGGGGTTCCGGGGGATTGTTGCCGGGGGGTCCGGGGGATCGCCCCCCGGGGCTAGCACCGCTCTCAATGGGCGTCGCCGAGCAGCTTGCCGATCCGGGAGATCCCCTCGGCGAGGTCCTCGTCGCCCAGGGCGCAGGACAGCCGGAAATAGCCCGGGGTGCCGAACGCCTCACCCGGGACCACGGCCACGTCCGCGTGCTCCAGGATCACCTCGGCCAGTTCCGCCGAGGTGGCCGGCCTGGTGCCCGCGATCTCCCGGCCCAGCACCCCCTTCACGGAGGGATAGCAATAGAACGCCCCCTCCGGGACGGGGCAGACCACCCCGGGAATGTCGTTGAGCATCGAAGACATGGTCAGGCGGCGGCGGTCGAAGGCCGCGCGCATGTCCGCGACGGCGGACAGGTCACCGGACACCGCCGCCAGCGCGGCCGCCTGCGCGACGTTGCACACATTCGAGGTGGCGTGGGACTGCAGGTTGGACGCGGCCTTGATCACGTCGGCCGGGCCGATCATCCAGCCGACCCGCCAGCCGGTCATCGCATACGTCTTGGCCACCCCGTTCAGCACCACGCAGGTGTCGGCGATCTCCGGTGCCATCGTGGGCACGGAGGAGAACGTGGCACCGCCGTAGACCAGGTGCTCGTAGATCTCGTCGGTGACCACCCACAGGCCGTGCTCGGCGGCCCAGCGGCCGATCTCCGCGACCTGCTCCGGCGGGTACACCGCGCCGGTCGGGTTGGACGGGGACACGAACACCAGCAGCTTGGTCCGGTCGGTGCGGGCCGCCTCCAGGTCGGTCACCGATACCCGGTAACCGGTCCGCTCGTCGGCCAGCACCGGCACCGGGACACCGCCGGCCAGGCCGATGGCCTCCGGGTAGGTCGTCCAGTACGGGGTGGGCAGCAGTGCCTCGTCACCCGGGTCCAGCAGCGTGGCGAAGGCTTCGTAGACGGCGTGCTTGCCGCCGTTGGTGATCAGCACCTGGCTCGCCTTGACCTGATAGCCGGAATCGCGTGCGGTCTTGGCCGCGACCGCCTCCCGCAGCTCGGGCAGGCCGGCCGTGGGGGTGTACTTCTGGAAGCGCGGCACGGCGCAGGCACGCTGCGCGGCCTCGACGATGTAACCGGGTGTCGGGAAGTCAGGCTCCCCGGCCCCGAAGCCGATGACCGGCCGGCCCGCGGCCTTGAGCGCCTTGGCCTTGCTGTCCACGGCCAGCGTGGCGGATTCGGCGATCGCGGAGACCCGGGCTGAGATGCGCGGATGGGCTGAAGTCATGCCTCCATGCTGCCACCTCTCCGACAGTGACCGCATCGCGATTTGCCGTGACCGCCCGGGAACCTCCGGGACGGCTGGCCTGGGCCGCCCGGGCGGCCCGGCGACCCGGCGGGACGGGTTGGCCCACATGGTTCGACGGGGGGCGGCCGGCCACGTAGACTTCATCAACTGGTGGTGGTCCACTCGGTATGGCTGCATGCCCGCGAGGGCATTCCGGCAGCGTCCGGGCTGGATCGCCGGCAGGCATCCGCCTCGCCGTCACCGGCTGCTGACACCGCCGCAGCCAGTAGGGCAGTAGCTCAATTGGCCAGAGTCCCGGTCTCCAAAACCGGTGGTTGGGGGTTCGAGTCCCTCCTGCCCTGCGAGGTCGGCCCGCGCTAACCGTGCGGGCTGGTGGTATCAGCTGGTACACCGATCAGCGTTGTTCAGGTGAGGAAATGGCGACTCAGACGCGTGGCGAGGTCTCCAAGGGCCGGGCCAAGCCCGGTGGCCCGGCTAAGGACAGCCGGACCAGTCCTGCGCTGTTCGTGCGCCAGGTCGTCGCCGAACTGCGCAAGGTGATCTGGCCAACCCGCAAGGAGCTGATCACCTATACGACTGTGGCGCTGTCATTCGTGCTCGTCATGGTGGCGATCGTGACCCTCCTGGACCTCGGGTTCACCAAGCTGGTGTTCGCGGTCCTGGGCTGAGCCATCCGGCGCGTGTGCCGGGGGACAGCCGGGTACGGGCCTGTGCCGGGAGGCACGGCCGGGCGGCAGGAAGCCTGCCGCCGGGGATGCCCTGGTGCCAGGGGTGCTGCGGGGCTAGGGGCCAGGCGCCGCGGTAATACGGGGAACCGGCGCCGCGCGCGGGTCCTGGCGGCGGGTGCCACCAGGAAGAGCCGGTGCCAGGAAGGCAGAGGGAAAGAGCTATCGTGTCCGAGTTCCAAGTGCACGTCAGTGATGAGGCGAGCGACCTGAGCGGCGCCGACGCTGCGTCAGATGCGGCCGAGCCCGAGGTCGCCGAGCCCGAGGCCGTCGCGGCCGAGGCCGTCGCGGCCGAGGATGGCGCGGCCGAGGATGGCGCGGCCGAGGATGGCGCGGCCGAGGATGGCGCGCCCGAGGCCGTCGCGGCCGAGGATGGCGCGGCCGAGGATGGCGCGGCCGAGGATGGCGCGCCCGAGGCCGTCGCGGCCGAGGATGGCGCGGCCGAGGATGGCGCGGCCGAGGATGGCGCGGCCGAGGATGGCGTCGCCGCACCGGAGGCGGCCGCCGACGAGGCCGGCCCTGAGCTGGCCGCCGACGCCGCAGACGACCAGGAGGACGAAGCCTCCGCGGGCGTTGAGGACGATGACCCGGTGGCCATGTTCAAGGCCGAGCTGCGGCTGATGCCGGGCGACTGGTACGTGGTGCACTCCTACGCGGGCTACGAGAACCGCGTGAAGGCCAACCTGGAGAGCCGCACCCAGTCGCTGAACATGGAGGATTTCATCTTCCAGATCGAGGTCCCGGTGCACGAGGTGACCGAGATCAAGGGCGGCAAGCGGCAGCAGGTGTCGGAGAAGGTGCTGCCCGGCTACATCCTGGTCCGGATGGAGCTGACCGACGAGTCCTGGGCCGCGGTGCGCAACACCCCCGGGGTGACCGGCTTCGTCGGCTTGTCCAGCAGGCCGTCACCGCTCAGCCTGGATGAGGTCGCCTCGCTGCTCGCGCCGGAGCCGGAAGTGAAGGCGGCGCAGGCCGAGGCGGTGCGGCGGTCCTCGGTGGAATACGAGCCGGGCGAATCCGTTACCGTGATGGACGGCCCGTTCGCCACCCTGCCCGCCACGGTGAACGAGGTCAACCCGGACACCCAGAAGCTGAAGGTGCTGGTGTCGATCTTCGGCCGGGAGACCCCGGTCGAGCTCTCCTTCGATCAGGTCGCCAAGATCTGATCCGTCTTTCCGCAGGAACAGAAGAAGAACAGGAACCCGGAACCAATGGCTCCCAGGAAGAAGAAGATCGCCGCGGTTGTCAAGGTGCAGCTGCAGGCGGGCGCGGCCACCCCGGCGCCGCCGGTCGGCACCGCGCTGGGCCCGCACGGCGTCAACATCATGGACTTCTGCCGCCAGTACAACGCGGCCACGGAGTCCCAGCGTGGCAATGTCATCCCGGTCGAGATCACGATCTACGAGGACCGCTCGTTCTCGTTCGTGACCAAGACGCCGCCCGCGGCCGAACTGCTCAAGAAGGCGGCCGGCGTGGCCAAGGGCAGTGGCGAGCCGCTCACCTCGAAGGTCGGCTCGGTCAGCGCGGCCCAGGTCCGGGAGATCGCCCAGACCAAGATGCCGGACCTCAACGCGACCACGATCGAGGCGGCCGAGAAGATCATCGCCGGCACCGCCCGCTCGATGGGTCTGACCGTCAGCGGCTGAGCTGGTCGCGGCCGGTCAGCGGGGGCTGGGCGGTGGCATAAACAGCTCGGCTGGCCGGTTGGCCTAGGGCGGGATTACCCCGCGCCGCCCCGTCCGGGGCGGCGCAGTGGCAGGGCCAGGCGCTGGCCCGATGACCACGACCTCCGCTGAAAGTAACAAGGAGAACGGAATGAAGCGCAGCAAGGCCTACCGCGAGGCGGCCGAGAAGATCGACCCGGACCGGCTGTACACCCCGGCCGAGGCGGTCGCCCTGGCCAAGGACACGGCCAAGACCAAGTTCGACCCCACCGTCGAGGTGGCCCTCCGGCTCGGCGTCGACCCGCGCAAGGCGGACCAGATGGTCCGCGGCACGGTGAACCTGCCCAACGGCACCGGCAAGACGGCCCGCGTTCTGGTGTTCGCCACCGGTGACCGGGCCGAGGAAGCCCGCGCCGCGGGGGCCGACTACGTCGGCTCGGACGACCTGATTGAGCGCATCCAGGGTGGCTTCCTGGACTTCGACGCGGTCGTCGCCACCCCCGACCTGATGGGCAAGGTCGGCCGGCTGGGCCGGGTGCTCGGCCCGCGCGGCCTGATGCCGAACCCGAAGACCGGCACGGTCACCCCGGACGTGGCCCGGGCCGTTACCGAGATCAAGGGTGGCAAGATCGAGTTCCGGGTGGACCGGCACGGGAACCTGCACTTCGTGATCGGCAAGGCGTCGTTCCCGGCCAGCGCGCTGGTGGAGAATTACGCCGCGGCGATCGACGAGGTGCTCCGGCTCAAGCCGTCCGCCGCCAAGGGCCGCTACGTCAAGAAGGTGGCCATGACCACCAGCATGGGTCCCAGCATCCTGGTGGACCCGTCCAAGACCCGCGGCCTGACCGAGGAACTGGAAGAGGCCGCCGCCAACTGAGCGCGTGGCGGAGTGTGGTCCTGACCTGGAGGGGCGCGCCGCGGCAATGGCCGCGGCGCGCCTCTTGTCACGCCCGGGGAGCGGTCCGGGTGGCCGCCCGCAGCGTGGCCCGGTAGCGCTGATTTGGCGGCAGCCCCGGGGCCGCGTAGTCTTCTGGAGAAGCCAAAGACCGTCGGTCGCTGTTGCCTGCCCGTCAGGTGGTAGCCGAAGGACCCGCGTCAGCGGGCGGCCTGCGCAGGCGTACTGAGCTGAACCACCGCAGTCCGGCCCGCTCCCCAGGCCGGCGGTGTCCACGCCCTGGTGCCTGCGCCGGGGCGTTTCGCATGTCAAGGATTCCTGGCCGGCGTCCGATCAGCCTGGGCAGCCCGCATTGAGGGCTGCCCCGGAGACCCAGCCGGGGCAGGGTCGCAGGGCCTGCTCCCGGACACCGAACCGGGCGGGCCCTATGGGCCTGCTCCCGGACACCGAAAGGAGGCCCATGGCGAGGGCGGATAAGGCGGCTGCAGTCGCCGAGCTCACCGAGCGCTTCCAGAGCTCGGAAGGGGCAGTGCTCACCGAGTACCGCGGCCTGACCGTGGCCCAGCTCGCCGAGCTGCGCGGCACGCTCGGGGCCAGTGCCACTTTCACCGTGGTGAAGAACACGCTCACCAAGATCGCTGCCGCCGAGGCGGGCGTCGCCGACGAACTCGGCGGGCTGCTCAGCGGTCCGTCGGCCATCGCGTTCGTCCGGGGCGACGTGGTCGAGGCGGCCAGGGGCCTGCGTGACTTCTCCCGGACGAACCCCCTTCTCGTGATCAAGGGCGGGGTGGTGGACGGCAAGGCCGTCAGCCCGGCCGAGATCGAGAAGCTGGCTGACCTGGAGTCGCGGGAAGTGCTGCTGGCCAAGCTGGCCGGCGGGATGAAGGCCTCGATGTCGAAGGCGGCCGCCGTGATGTCGGCGCTCCCGGTCCAGATGGCACAGCTGGCCGAGGCGCTCCGGGCCAAGCGCGAGAGCGAGGGCGGGGCCGTGGCGGCCGAGCCCTCCGACAGCGCCGCGCCCGCTGAAGGTGCGGACCAGGCCGGGTCCGCGGAGACGGCCGAGGGCTAGCCAGCCAGCCCGCTGGCACCCGAATACTGAACGCAGTAACTGAAAAGAAGAGGAATCATCCACCATGGCGAAGCTCAGCACCGACGATCTGCTCGACGCGTTCAAGGAGATGACCCTTCTCGAGCTGTCGGAGTTCGTGAAGCAGTTCGAGGAGACGTTCGACGTGAAGGCCGCGGCCCCGGTGGCCATGGCCGCGCCGGCGGCGGCCGGCGCTGGCGGTGAGGCCGCCGCTGAGGAGGAGAAGGACGAGTTCGACGTCATCCTCGAGGGCGCCGGTGAAAAGAAGATCCAGGTCATCAAGGAAGTCCGCAGCCTGACCAGCCTCGGCCTCAAGGAGGCCAAGGACCTGGTGGACTCCGCGCCGAAGCCGCTGCTCGAGCGGGTCAACAAGGAGACGGCGGAGAAGGCCAAGGCGGCCCTGGAGGGCGCTGGCGCCGCGGTGACGGTGAAGTAACAACCCACCGCCACCGGCCGAGGGCCGGGCCCGCGCGCCGCGCGGGCCCGGCCCTCGCGTGTCGGCCCGCGCCCGCCGGCCGCCCCCAGGTATGCCTGTCCCTGAGCGGACGCTGCGGATCAGCGCAGATGCACGGAGCGCAACTGATAGACTTACCCCAGAGCACAACCACCCACACGCAGGGCCGAATGTGGTGTTCGTCACGTCACAGAGATCAGCAGACCACGTGGCGCGGACTTGACGTTTTGCCTCGGACGAGCCATGCTGCGGAGCAACCGTGAACATCATGGTGAGATACAGTTGACGAGCGGTGTAGCTATGGGCTACACTGCCAATTTGCGCTGCACTCTTTGCGTCCTCGGCATCCTCGACCCTCGCGGCGTCCGCCGCAGGGCGTTTTGTGTGCGTGCGGTGATAGTCGGCCACAAGCTCGGAAGGACCCCTGTTGGCAGCATCGCGCAGCGCCTCGGCCGCCAGTACAGCCCCTCGTCGCGTTTCCTTCGCCCGGTTCAAAGAACCGCTTGAGGTACCCGGCCTCCTCGCCCTGCAGACTGAGTCGTTCGACTGGCTGCTAGGCAACGAGCGCTGGCGTGCCCGGGTAGAGGCAGCGCGCCAGGCGGGTGTGAAGGAGGTTCCGGAGCAGTCCGGTCTCGAGGAGATCTTCGAAGAGATCAGCCCGATCGAGGATTTCACCGGAACCATGTCGCTCTCGTTCCGGGACCACCGGTTCGAGCCGCCCAAGTACTCCGTCGAGGAGTGCAAGGACAAGGACATGCACTACTCGGCCCCGATGTTCGTCACGGCCGAGTTCATCAATAACAGCACGGGCGAGATCAAGAGCCAGACCGTGTTCATGGGTGACTTCCCGCTGATGTCGCCCCGGGGCACGTTCATCATCAACGGCACCGAGCGGGTCGTGGTGTCGCAGCTGGTCCGTTCCCCGGGCGTCTACTTCGACCGCCAGGTGGACAAGACGTCTGACAAGGACATCTTCAGCTGCAAGGTGATCCCGTCCCGCGGCGCCTGGCTCGAGTTCGAGATCGACAAGCGGGACAGCGTCGGCGTCCGCATCGACCGCAAGCGCAAGCAGAGCGTCACCGTCCTGCTCAAGGCGCTCGGCTGGGACGACGCCAAGATCCTGGAGCGTTTCGGCGAGTACGAGTCGATGCGGGCCACCCTGGAGAAGGACCACACGTCCGGCCAGGATGACGCGCTCCTCGACATTTACCGCAAGCTGCGCCCGGGTGAGCCGCCGACCCGCGAGTCCGCCCAGGCCCTGCTGGAGAACCTGTACTTCAACCCGAAGCGGTATGACCTCGCCAAGGTTGGCCGGTACAAGATCAACAAGAAGCTCGGCCTCGGCCTGCCCATCCGGCAGGGGACGCTGACCGAGGACGACATCGTCGCCACCATCGAGTACCTGGTCCGGCTGCACGCCGGCGAGGACGAGATGAAGACCGGTGACTCCGTCGTCATCCCGATCGAGACCGACGACATCGACCACTTCGGGAACCGCCGCCTGCGCACCGTGGGCGAGCTCATCCAGAACCAGGTCCGCCTGGGCCTGGCCCGGATGGAGCGGGTGGTCCGGGAGCGGATGACGACCCAGGACGTCGAGGCGATCACGCCGCAGACCCTGATCAATATCCGGCCCGTGGTCGCCGCGATCAAGGAGTTCTTCGGCACCAGCCAGCTCTCCCAGTTCATGGACCAGACCAACCCGCTGGCCGGGCTGACGCACAAGCGCCGGCTGTCCGCGCTGGGCCCCGGCGGCCTGTCCCGGGAGCGGGCCGGGTTCGAGGTCCGTGACGTGCACCCCAGCCACTACGGCCGGATGTGCCCGATCGAGACGCCGGAAGGCCCGAACATCGGCCTGATCGGCTCGCTGTCCTCCTACGCCCGGGTGAACGCGTTCGGCTTCGTCGAGACCCCCTACCGCAAGGTCAAGGGCGGCAAGGTGACCGGCGCGATCGACTACCTCACCGCGGACGAGGAAGACCGCCACGTCATCGCCCAGGCCAACACGCCGCTGGGCCCGGACGGGGAGTTCGAGGAGAGCCGCATCCTGGTCCGCCGCAAGGGCGGCGAGGTCGACTACATCGGCCCCGACGACGTGGACTACATGGACGTGTCGCCGCGCCAGATGGTGTCGGTGGCCACGGCCATGATCCCGTTCCTCGAGCACGACGACGCCAACCGCGCCCTGATGGGCTCCAACATGCAGCGGCAGTCCGTGCCGCTGCTGCGCAGCGAGTCGCCGCTGGTCGGCACCGGCATGGAGTACCGTGCCGCCACCGACGCGGGCGACGTCATCGTGGCCGAGAAGGCCGGCGTGGTGGAGGAGTCCTGCGCGGACTACGTCACCGTGGGCAATGACGACGGGACCCGGAGCACCTACCTGGTGGCCAAGTTCCGCCGGTCCAACCAGGGCACCTGCTTCAACCAGAAGCCCATCGTCACCGAGGGGCAGCGGATCGAGGTAGGCCAGGTCATCGCAGACGGGCCGTGCACCGACCAGGGCGAGATGGCCCTCGGCCGGAACCTGCTGGTCGCGTTCATGCCCTGGGAAGGCCACAACTACGAGGACGCGATCATCCTGTCGCAGCGCCTCGTGCAGGACGACGTCCTGTCCTCGATCCACATCGAGGAGCACGAGGTGGATGCCCGGGACACCAAGCTGGGCCCCGAGGAGATCACCCGGGACATCCCGAACGTCTCCGAGGAGGTGCTGGCCGACCTCGACGACCGGGGCATCATCCGGATCGGCGCCGAGGTGGTGACCGGCGACATCCTGGTCGGCAAGGTGACCCCCAAGGGCGAGACCGAGCTGACCCCGGAGGAGCGGCTGCTGCGCGCGATCTTCGGTGAGAAGGCCCGGGAAGTCCGGGACACCTCGCTGAAGGTGCCGCACGGCGAGTCCGGCAAGGTGATCGGCGTCCGGGTGTTCACCCGGGAGGACGGCGACGAGCTGCCGCCCGGCGTGAACGAGCTGGTCCGGGTGTACGTGGCCGCCAAGCGGAAGATCACCGACGGCGACAAGCTGGCCGGCCGTCACGGCAACAAGGGCGTCATCGCCAAGATCCTGCCGATCGAGGACATGCCGTTCCTGCCCGACGGGACCGCGGTGGACATCGTGCTCAACCCGCTCGGTGTCCCGGGCCGGATGAACGTCGGCCAGGTGCTGGAGACGCACCTCGGCTGGGTGGCCAAGTCCGGCTGGGAAGTCGAGGGGGACGACGCCGACTGGAAGGGCCGGCTCCGCCAGATCGACGCGGGCGCGGCCGAGCCGGGCACCCCGGTGGCCACGCCGGTGTTCGACGGCGCGCGCGAGGAGGAGATCACCGGCCTGCTCGGCAGCACGCTGCCGAACCGGGACGGTGACCGGATGGTCGGCTCCGGCGGGAAGGCCCAGCTGTTCGACGGCCGCACCGGGGAGCCGTTCAAGGACCCGATCTCGGTCGGTTACATCTACATCCTGAAGCTGCTGCACCTCGTGGACGACAAGATCCACGCGCGGTCAACGGGCCCCTACTCGATGATCACGCAGCAGCCGCTCGGTGGTAAGGCCCAGTTCGGCGGGCAGCGGTTCGGGGAGATGGAGGTGTGGGCCCTGGAGGCCTACGGTGCCGCCTACGCCCTGCAGGAACTGCTCACCATCAAGTCCGACGACGTGCTCGGCCGGGTCAAGGTCTACGAGGCCATTGTCAAGGGCGAGAACATCCCGGAGCCGGGCATCCCCGAGTCGTTCAAGGTGCTGATCAAGGAAATGCAGTCGCTCTGCCTCAACGTTGAGGTGCTGTCGAGTGACGGTGCCGCAATCGAGATGCGAGACACCGATGAGGATGTCTTCCGCGCTGCGGAAGAACTTGGTATCGACCTGTCCCGGCGCGAGCCGAGCAGCGTTGAAGAGGTGTGAGGGTGCTGACCGCCCGGGCCGGGTCACGGCCCGGGCGGCCAGAGCGCATCCTCATCCGAACTACCCCAGGGGATAACACACGTGCTTGACGTTAACTTCTTCGACGACCTGCGTATCGGCCTGGCGACCGCTGACGACATCCGGCAGTGGTCGCACGGCGAAGTCAAGAAGCCGGAGACCATCAACTACCGCACCCTCAAGCCGGAGAAGGACGGGCTCTTCTGCGAGAAGATCTTCGGTCCTACCCGGGACTGGGAGTGCTACTGCGGGAAGTACAAGCGGGTCCGGTTCAAGGGCATCATCTGCGAGCGCTGTGGCGTCGAGGTCACCCGGGCCAAGGTGCGCCGGGAGCGGATGGGCCACATCGAGCTGGCCGCGCCGGTCACCCACATCTGGTACTTCAAGGGTGTCCCGAGCCGGCTCGGCTACCTGCTCGACCTGGCCCCGAAGGACCTGGAAAAGGTCATCTACTTCGCCGCGTACATGATCACGTACGTGGATGACGAGTCGCGCTCCCGCGACCTGCCGAGCCTCGAGGCCAAGATCTCGGTCGAGCGCGGCCAGCTGGAGCAGCGCCGGGACAGCGACATCGAGTCCCGCCAGGGCAAGCTGGAGAAGGACCTGGCCGAGCTGGAGGCGTCCGGCGCCAAGGGTGACGCCCGCCGCAAGCTGCGCGAGAGCTCCGACCGGGAGTGCCGCCAGATCCGGGACCGGGCCCAGCGCGAGATCGACCGCCTCGAGGAGGTCTGGAACCGGTTCAAGAACCTCAAGGTCCAGGACCTGGAGGGCGACGAGCTGCTGTACCGCGAGATGCGCGACCGCTTCGGCCGCTACTTCCGCGGCGGCATGGGCGCGCAGGCCATCCAGGAGCGGCTGGCCAGCTTCGACCTCGAGGGCGAGGCCGCCAGCCTGCGCGAGACCATCCGGAGCGGCAAGGGCCAGCGCAAGGCGCGCGCGCTCAAGCGGCTCAAGGTGGTGTCCGCGTTCCTGTCCACCCGGAACAGCCCGATGGGCATGGTGCTGGACTGCATCCCGGTGATCCCGCCGGACCTGCGGCCCATGGTCCAGCTGGACGGTGGCCGGTTCGCCACCTCCGACCTGAACGACCTGTACCGCCGGGTGATCAACCGGAACAACCGGCTCAAGCGGCTGCTCGACCTCGGCGCGCCCGAGATCATCGTGAACAACGAGAAGCGGATGCTCCAGGAGGCCGTGGACTCGCTGTTCGACAACGGCCGCCGCGGCCGGCCGGTGACCGGGCCGGGCAACCGCCCGCTCAAGTCGCTGTCCGACATGCTCAAGGGCAAGCAGGGCCGGTTCCGGCAGAACCTGCTGGGCAAGCGGGTGGACTACTCCGGCCGTAGCGTCATCGTGGTCGGCCCGCAGCTCAAGCTGCACCAGTGCGGCCTGCCCAAGGAGATGGCGGTCGAGCTGTTCAAGCCGTTCGTGATGAAGCGCCTGGTCGACCTGAACCACGCGCAGAACATCAAGTCCGCCAAGCGGATGGTGGAGCGGGCCCGGCCGGTGGTCTGGGACGTGCTGGAGGAGGTCATCACCGAGCACCCGGTGCTGCTGAACCGGGCGCCGACCCTGCACCGCCTCGGCATCCAGGCCTTTGAGCCGCAGCTGGTCGAGGGCAAGGCCATCCAGATCCACCCGCTGGTCTGCACCGCGTTCAACGCGGACTTCGACGGCGACCAGATGGCGGTGCACCTGCCGCTGTCCGCCGAGGCGCAGGCCGAGGCGCGGATCCTGATGCTGTCCACCAACAACATCCTCAAGCCCGCCGACGGCAAGCCGGTGACGATGCCCACCCAGGACATGGTCATCGGGATCTACTGCCTGACCCGCGAGGCCGCGGACGCCCCGGGCCACGGCCGCGCGTTCTCCTCGATCGCCGAGGCGACCATGGCCTACGACCAGGGTGAGCTCGACCTGCAGGCGAACATCCAGGTCCGGCTGACCGAGTCCACCCCGCCGCGCGGGTTCACCCCGCCAGAGGGCTGGACGCCGGGCGCCCCGTTCCGGCTGGCCACCACGCTGGGCCGGTGCTACTTCAACGAGACGCTGCCCGCCAGCTTCCCGTTCGTCAACTACGAGGTCAGCAAGCGGCAGCTGTCCACCATCGTCAACGAGCTGGCCGAGACCTACCCCAAGGTGGAGGTCGCGGCCGCGCTCGACGCGCTCAAGGACGCCGGGTTCCACTGGGCGACCCGGGCCGGCGTCACGATCGCGATCGAGGACGTCATCGCCCCGCCGAACAAGGCGGCGATCCTCGATGCCTACGAGAAGCGCGCGGACAAGGTGCAGCGGGAGTACGAGCGCGGCCTGATCACCGACGACGAGCGCCGCCAGGAGCTCATCGAGATCTGGACGCACGCGACCAGCGACGTGGCCAAGGACATGGAGGCCGCCTTCCCCGAGACCAACTCGGTGTGGATGATGGTCAACTCCGGGGCCCGTGGTAACCCGATGCAGGTCCGGCAGATCGCCGGCATGCGCGGCCTGGTCTCCAACCCCAAGGGCGAGACCATCCCGCGGCCGATCAAGTCCAGCTTCCGCGAGGGGCTGTCCGTGGTCGAGTACTTCATCTCGACCCACGGCGCCCGCAAGGGCCTGGCCGACACCGCCCTGCGCACCGCCGACTCCGGGTACCTCACCCGGCGCCTGGTGGACGTGGCCCAGGACGTCATCGTCCGGGAAGAGGACTGCGGCACGGACCGGTCGCTGGCGATGAAGATCGCCGAGCCGGGCCCGGACGGAGTGCTCCGGAAGCTGCCCAACATCGAGAACACCGGCACCGGGCGGGCCATCGCCGAGGCCATCGAGGTGGACGGCCAGGTCGTCGCCGAGGTGGACACCGACACCACCGAGACGCTGATCGATCTCCTGGTCAACGCCGGGGTGAGCTCGGTCAGGACGTTCAGCGTCCTGGTCTGCGAGGCCAAGATCGGTGTCTGCGCCAAGTGCTACGGGCGCTCGCTGGCCACGGGCAAGCGGGTGGACGTGGGCGAGGCGGTCGGCATCGTGGCCGCGCAGTCCATCGGTGAGCCGGGTACCCAGCTGACCATGCGTACCTTCCACACCGGTGGTGTGGCCGGGCTGGACATCACCCACGGCCTGCCCCGGATCCAGGAACTCTTCGAGGCCCGGATCCCCAAGGGTATGGCGCCGATCAGCGAGGTCGACGGCCGGGTCAAGGTCGAGGAGACCGAGAAGACCCGGAAGATCATCGTGATCCCGGACGACGGCAGCGAGGAGATCGCCTACCAGGTGCCGATGCGGTCCCGGCTGATCGTCGCCGACGGCGATCATATCCGGGTCGGCCAGCAGCTGATCCAGGGCGCGATCAACCCGCACGAGGTGCTCCGCATCCTCGGCTCCCGCCAGGTGCAGCTGCACCTGGTGCACGAAGTGCAGGAGGTGTACCGGTCGCAGGGCGTGTCCATCCACGACAAGCACATCGAGATCATCATCCGCCAGATGCTCAAGCGGGTGAACGTGCTGGAGTCCGGGGACACCGACCTGCTCCCGGGCGAGCTGGTGGAGCGGCCCCGCTTCGAGGAGATCAACCGCAGCGTGGTGGAGCAGGGCGGCACTCCCGCCTCCGGCCGGCCGGTGCTCATGGGCATCACCAAGGCCTCGCTGGCCACCGAGTCGTGGCTGTCCGCGGCGTCCTTCCAGGAGACGACCCGGGTGCTCACCGACGCGGCGATCCACGCCAAGTCGGACCCGCTGCTCGGCCTCAAGGAGAACGTCATCATCGGCAAGCTCATCCCGGCCGGTACCGGCATGCCGCGGTACCGCAGCGTCCGGGTCGAGCCCACCGACGACGCACGGTCCTCGGTGTACCCGGCGACCGCGTACGAGGACGCCCCGAGCTACGCGTTCGGCCAGGGCAGTGGTGACGCGATCCCGCTGGAGGAGTACGACTTCGGCTCCTACAACCGGTAAGGATCACCAGGCGCCAGGCGCCCGGCGGCGATGCTGCCGGGCGCCTTCCGCGTCCCTGGGCGCGCCCGCGGCCGTTTAGCCTGCCCCTCCCGGGCAGTGGAGAAGGAAAGGTCCACCACGGTGGACCCACCCGACGGGGAGGAGCCAGCTGATGGCGACCGAGGACAAGGCAGCGAACAAGGTGACCGAGCTCAAGGGCAAGGCCAAGAAGGAGACCGGCCACGCGCTCGGTAATGAGCAGATGGAAGCCGAGGGCCGGACCGACCAGGCCAAGGGGAACCTCAAGCAGGCTGGCGAGAAGGTGAAGGACGCCTTCAAGAAGTGACCTGATCTGTCTCGGAGCCCGGGGAGCCGCAGGCCGGCCCCGGGTTTTTCCGTCCGCCCTTTCCGCTGAACGCCGCGCCCGGGGCGATCACGCCCCCGCCCGGGTGCCCGCCCGGGGCGAACGGGCGTCCCGGGTCAGGTGAGGGCGGCCCAGGCGCCGGCCGCGGCCAGGGCTGTCTCCAGGGCGGCGTCGGCGAACGTGGTGCGGCGGACCCGGCGGTCCATCGCGCCCAGGGCCAGCATCGAGGCGGCGTGCAGCAGGTCCACGGCCGCGCCGCCGCCGAGTGGCAGCGGACTGCCCGGGTCGGCCCGCTGCCCCGCCGCGGTCAGCCCGGCCTGCGCCAGGTGGCGCACTCCCAGCACCCGGGCCACCAGCCGGGCCCGTGATCCGGGCGCCGCCTCGTGCTGGGCACCCGCCCCGGCCGGGCGCTGCGGCCGGCCCGCCACCGCCCCCGGCCCGGCCGTCAGCCGGATCAGCGCCCCCGGCGCACACAGCAGGGCCGTACCGTACCCCGCCCGGATCAGCGTGAGCGTGCTGGCCACGATGCTTTTCCCGCCGGGCCCGGCGGGGCTTTTCCCGCCGGGCCCGGCGCCGGGCCGCGGGACAGTCATCAGCTGGCTGCCCGGTTGCGCACCAGCAGGCCGCCGGCCAGCGCGGCGCCGGCCAGCAGGCTGCCGGTGAGGCCGGGGTGGTGGGACATCCAGAGCTGGGCGGACCGGGAGTGTGACCGGCCGTCGAAGATGCCGTGCGCGCCCTGGTCGCCGCCCCCCGGCCCGTCCACCGGGGCGAACAGGTTGTCCGGCCGGCTGCTGGCCGGCACCTCCTGGTCGGTCTGCTGCGCGTCGAACCCCGTCTTGGCCAGGTACCGGTCGAGCAGCGCCGGGGCGACCTTCTGGGCCAGCAGGGTGGCCACTGTGCTGCCGCCGACCCAGTACTGCTTGCGTCCCGGGTGGTCCGCCGCGAACAGCACGCCGCGCGCCGCCACCTCCGGCTGGTAGATCGGCGGCACCGGCTGCGGGTGCCGGGGCAGCCGGGACAGCACCCAGGAAAACTGCGGCGTGTTCACCGCGGGCATCTGCACCACGGTCACCCGCACCCCGGACTGCTCGTGCATGAGCTCGCACCGCAGCGACTCGGTGAACCCGTTGATCGCGTGCTTCGCGCCGCAGTAGGCGGACTGCAGCGGGATGCTGCGCTCCCCGAGCGCGGAACCGACCTGCACGATCGTGCCGGCGTTGCGCGGCCGCATCCGCGACAGCGCCACCATGGTGCCGTTCACGTAGCCGAGGTAGCTGACCTCGGTGACCCGGCGGAACTCCTCCGGGGTGATCTCCGTGAACGGCGCGAACACCGAGGTGAAGGCCACGTTGATCCAGACGTCGATGGGGCCGAGCGCCGCCTCGATCTCGGTGGCCGCCTTGTCCAGCTGCGCATGATCGGCGACGTCGGCCGGCATCGCGAGCGCCCGGCCGCCGGCCTCGGTCACGTCCTGCGCGGCACCGTCCAGGCCGGCTTCCCCGCGGGCGATCAGGCCCACGCTGGCGCCACGGGCGCCGTAGAGCCGTGCGGTGGCCCGGGCGATGCCCGCGCTGGCGCCGGTGATGACAACTGTCTGGGTCATGGATGAGTCCCTTCTGGAATAACGGGCGGCCCGCCGCGGTTGGGTCCCTGTGGCGGCAGGGACGCGGTTCCTGCGGCAGCAGGAGGTCAACGGCGTGCCCACCGGGCGGGCCGCCTCCCAGCTACCCAGGGGACGTCGTTTCACCGCTGCCGACAGGGGAAAAAGGCGGCGGTCCCGCCCAGCCAGCGATGATCGCCGTTCACTTTGCCTGCAGGCAAAAGGTTGGGTACTCTTGAGCATCGTGCCCGTGCAACGCGGGCACGCGTGCGCCAGCGGGCTGTTGTTCCCTGGCCGGACGGTGCGCAGGTTCAGACCAGCGGCCGGACGGCGTGGAGCGTGAGCGCCCAGGCGTGCGGGCCTTTTCCCTTCTCGACTCCAGGCTCCGCTGGGAGCTGGTGTGCCGCGATGACCGCGACACACCCGACCGCGGGGGTCGGAGGGGCAAGGAAACTGGCAGGTCAAGGCACTGTCACGGTGCCACGGAAGGCCGCGCCCCCGGGTGCGGGAGACAGGAACGTTCGCGCCGCCAGGCGCGAAAGATGACGGCGCGCCCTCGAGGGCGCGGAGAAGACGCCGTGCCGAAGGCACGCTAGGAAGACGGAGACGCGGTGCCCACGATCCAGCAGCTGGTCCGAAAGGGCCGCCAGGACAAGGTGGCTAAGACCACCACCCCGGCCCTGAAGGGCAGTCCTCAGCGCCGAGGTGTCTGCACGCGCGTTTACACGACCACGCCGAAGAAGCCCAACTCGGCGCTGCGGAAGGTGGCCCGCGTCCGGCTGACCAGCCAGATCGAGGTGACCGCCTACATCCCGGGGGTCGGCCACAACCTGCAGGAGCACTCCATCGTGCTGGTGCGTGGCGGCCGGGTCCGGGACCTGCCCGGCGTGCGCTACAAGATCATCCGTGGCGCCCTGGACACCCAGGGCGTGCGTAACCGCAAGCAGGCACGCAGCCGCTACGGCGCCAAGAAGGAGAAGAGCTGACATGCCGCGTAAGGGGCCCGCGACCAAACGGCAGCTCGTCACCGACCCGGTGTACGGCTCGCCGCTGGTGACCGCGCTGGTGAACAAGGTGCTGCGCAGCGGCAAGCGCTCGCTGGCCGAGCGGATCGTGTACGGCGCGCTCGAGGGCGCCAAGGAGAAGACGGGCAACGACCCCGTGGTGACGCTCAAGCGGGCGCTCGACAACGTCAAGCCCACCCTTGAGGTCCGCAGCCGCCGGGTCGGCGGTGCGACGTACCAGGTGCCGGTCGAGGTGCGGGCCTCCCGCAGCACTACGCTGGCGCTGCGCTGGCTGGTGTCCTACTCGCGCCAGCGGCGGGAGAAGACGATGACCGAGCGGCTGATGAACGAGCTGCTCGATGCGAGCAACGGCCTCGGGGCGAGCGTCAAGCGCCGCGAGGACACCCACAAGATGGCCGAATCGAACAAGGCGTTCGCGCACTACCGGTGGTAGCCGGCAGGCGCCCCCACAAGGGGCGCCGCCGCTCCGCCGGCCAGGCACCGGCCGACGTTAGACGAAGCAGACAGGAAGCGAAGAAGTGGCCACGATGACCGCCGTAGAGCTTGCCAAGGTCCGCAACATTGGGGTCATGGCGCATATCGACGCGGGCAAAACCACGACCACCGAGCGGATCCTGTTCTACACCGGCATCAATTACAAGCTTGGTGAGGTCCATGAGGGCGCGGCCACCATGGACTGGATGGAGCAGGAGCAGGAGCGCGGTATCACGATCACGTCGGCCGCGACGACCACGCACTGGCGTGATCACACCATCAACATCATCGACACGCCCGGGCACGTGGACTTCACCGTCGAGGTGGAGCGCTCACTCCGGGTGCTCGACGGTGCGGTCGCCGTGTTCGACGGGGTCGCGGGCGTCGAGCCGCAGTCGGAGACGGTCTGGCGGCAGGCCGACCGCTACGGTGTGCCCCGCATCTGCTTCGTCAACAAGATGGACCGGGTGGGCGCGGAGTTCCACCGCTGCGTCGAGATGATCACTGACCGGCTGGGGGCCACCCCGCTGGTGATCCAGCTGCCCTGGGGTGTCGAGTCCGACTTCCGCGGGGTCATCGACCTGGTCCGGATGCGCGCGCTGCTGTGGCAGACCGAGGGCAAGGGCGACAAGTACGACGTCGTCAGCGTCCCGGACGACCACGTCGAGGCGGCCCGCGAGTGGCGCGACAAGCTGCTCGAGACCATCGCCGAGAACGACGAAGAGATGATGGAGGCCTACCTCGAGGGCACCGAGCCCACCGAGGAGCAGCTGGTCGCCGCGATCCGGCGGGCCACCATCGCGGGCGGCGTGACCCCGGTGCTGTGCGGCAGCGCGTTCAAGAACAAGGGCGTGCAGCCGATGCTGGACGCGATCGTGGACTACCTGCCCAGCCCGGTGGACATCCCGCCGGTCAAGGGGCACGAGGTGGGCAACGAGGACGAGGTCGTGCTGCGCAAGGCCGACCCGGCCGAGCCGTTCGCCGCGCTCGCGTTCAAGATCATGTCCGACCAGCACCTGGGCAAGCTGACCTACATCCGGATCTACTCCGGCACCCTGGAGTCGGGGTCGAACGTGCTCAACTCGACCAAGGGCCGCAAGGAGCGGATCGGCAAGATCTACCAGATGCACGCGAACAAGCGTGAGGAGCGCCCGACCGCCATCGCCGGCCAGATCGTGGCCGTGATGGGGCTCAAGGACACCACGACCGGGGACACCCTGTGTGATGCCTCCAAGCAGGTGATCCTGGAGTCGATGACGTTCCCGGCGCCGGTCATCAACGTGGCCATCGAGCCGAGGACCAAGGGCGACCAGGACAAGCTGGGCACCGCGATCCAGCGGCTCGCCGAGGAGGACCCGACCTTCCAGGTCCGCACGGACGAGGAGACCGGCCAGACCATCATCTCCGGGATGGGCGAGCTCCACCTGGAGGTCCTGGTGGACCGGATGCGGCGGGAGTTCCGCGTCGAGGCCAATATCGGCCGCCCGCAGGTCGCCTACCGGGAGACCGTCCGCAAGACGGTGGAGAAGGTCGAGTACACGCACAAGAAGCAGACCGGTGGCGCGGGCCAGTACGGGCGCGTGATCATCAACCTGGGCCCGACCGGCGGCGACGGCGGCGGCTACGAGTTCGAGAACAAGGTCACTGGCGGGCGCATCCCCCGGGAGTACATCCCCTCGGTGGACGCGGGCTGCCAGGAGGCGGCGGAGTTCGGCGTGCTGGCCGGCTACCCCATGGTGGACATCAAGGTCACCCTGACCGACGGCGCCTACCACGAGGTGGACTCCTCCGAGCTCGCCTTCAAGATCGCCGGCTCGATGGCGTTCAAGAAGGCGGCCGCGATGGCCAACCCGGTCCTGCTGGAGCCGGTCATGGCCGTCGAGGTCAGGACGCCCGACGAGTACATGGGCGAAGTGATCGGCGACCTGAACAGCCGCCGCGGCCAGATCCAGGCCATGGAGGAACGGTCCGGGGTCAAGGTCATCAAGGCCCACGTCCCGCTGTCCGAGATGTTCGGCTACGTGGGTGACCTGCGCAGCCGGACCCAGGGCCGGGCCGACTACACCATGCAGTTCGATTCGTACGCCGAAGTGCCGCCCAGCATCGCCAAGGAGATCATCGCCAAGGCGCGCGGCGAGTAACGACAACAAGAACGTCCATCAGGAGAACCGGCGCACCGAGAGAGCGCCTTGGCCCCACTGCGGTGGGGCAGATCGCAACGAGGAGAAACCAGTGGGCAAGGCCAAGTTCGAGCGGACCAAGCCGCACGTGAACATCGGCACCATCGGGCACATCGACCACGGCAAGACCACGCTGACCGCGGCGATCACCAAGGTGCTGCACGACAAGTACCCCGACGTGAACCCCTTCACGCCCTTCGACCAGATCGACAACGCGAAGGAAGAGAAGGAGCGCGGGATCACCATCTCGATCTCGCACGTCGAGTACCAGACCGAGAAGCGCCACTACGCGCACGTGGACTGCCCCGGTCACGCTGACTACATCAAGAACATGATCACCGGTGCCGCGCAGATGGACGGCGCCATCCTGGTGGTCGCCGCCACCGACGGCCCGATGCCGCAGACCCGCGAGCACGTGCTGCTGGCCCGCCAGGTCGGCGTGCCGTACATCGTGGTCGCGCTGAACAAGGCCGACATGGTGGACGACGAGGAGATCCTGGAGCTGGTCGAGCTCGAGGTGCGCGAGCTGCTGTCCACCTACGAGTTCCCTGGCGACGACGTCCCGGTGATCCGGGTGTCCGCCCTCAAGGCGCTCGAGGGCGACCAGGAGTGGGGCGCCAAGGTCATCGAGCTCATGGAGGCCTGTGACGACGCCATCCCCGAGCCGGTCCGGGACACCGAGAAGCCGTTCCTGATGCCGGTCGAGGACGTGTTCTCGATCACCGGCCGCGGCACCGTGGTGACCGGCCGGATCGAGCGCGGCAAGGTGCACACCGGTGAGGAAGTCGAGATCATCGGCATCAAGGAGAAGGCGGCGCGGACCACGGTCACCGGGGTCGAGATGTTCCACAAGATCCTGGACGAGGGCCAGGCCGGCGACAACGCGGGCCTGCTGCTGCGCGGCATCAAGCGCGAGGACGTGGAGCGCGGCCAGGTCATCATCAAGCCGGGCACCAACACCCCGCACACCGAGTTCGAGGGCCAGGTCTACATCCTGTCCAAGGACGAGGGCGGCCGGCACACGCCGTTCTTCAACAACTACCGCCCGCAGTTCTACTTCCGGACCACGGACGTGACCGGCGTCGTCCACCTGCCTGAGGGCACGGAGATGGTGATGCCCGGGGACAACACCGAGATGCGGGTGGAGCTGATCCAGCCCATCGCCATGGAAGAAGGCCTGCGGTTCGCGATCCGTGAGGGCGGCCGTACCGTGGGCGCCGGCCGGGTCACGAAGATTATTAAGTAGTCAGATGAGCTGGCCCGGGGAACCCCGGGCCAGCTCGCTGGCGAGGCGGGGCCCGCCGAAGGCGGGGTTCCTCCGAGCCAGCGGATTCCCGGGGGTTCCGGGGGGTCGCCCCCCCGGGCCAACAGAGCCACGGAACAGAAGGACACGGAAGGCACATGGCGGGACAAAAGATCCGCATCCGGCTCAAGGCCTACGATCACGAGGTCATCGACAGCTCGGCGCGGAAGATCGTCAACACGGTGACGCGCACCGGCGCGCGGGTTGCCGGGCCTGTCCCGCTGCCCACCGAGAAGAACATCTACTGCGTCATCCGGTCCCCGCACAAGTACAAGGACTCGCGGGAGCACTTCGAGATGCGCACCCACAAGCGGCTGATCGACATCATCGACCCGACGCCGAAGACGGTCAACTCGCTGATGCGGCTGGACCTGCCCGCCGGCGTCGACATCGAGATCAAGCTCTGAGGAACGCACCGATATGACCAAGCACATCAAGGGCGTCCTGGGGACCAAGCTCGGCATGAGCCAGGTCTTCGACGACGAGGGCCGGATGGTACCGGTCACCGTCATCGAGGCGGGCCCGTGCGTCGTGACCGCGGTGCGCACCCCCGGTGCCAACGGGTACGCGGCCGTGCAGCTGGGCTACGGCGAGATTGACCCGCGCCGGGTGACCAAGCCGGTGGCCGGGCACTTCGCCAAGGCGTCGGTGACCCCGCGCCGCTACCTGGCCGAGCTCAGGACCGATGACGCCACCGACTACACGCTCGGCCAGGAAGTCACCGCCGAGACGTTCAGCGCGGGCGACCTGGTCGATGTGACCGGCAAGAGCAAGGGCAAGGGCACCGCGGGCGTGATGAAGCGGCACGGCTTCAAGGGCCTGTCCGCCTCGCACGGCACCCAGCGCAAGCACCGCTCACCCGGCTCCATCGGCGGCTGTGCCACCCCGGGCCGCGTCTTCAAGGGGGTGCGGATGGCCGGCCGGATGGGCGCCGCCCGCATCACCACGCCCAGCCTCACCGTGCACGCGGTGGACGCCGAGCGCGGCCTGCTGCTGATCCGCGGCGCCGTGCCGGGCCCCAAGGGCGGCCTGATCTTCGTCCGCAGCGCGGTCCGCGCGCAGACCCCGCAGGAGGCCCGGTGACCAGCACCGTGAGCGTCGTCTCCCCGTCCGGCCAGGCTGGCCAGGACGTGGAGCTGCCCGGCGAGATCTTCGCCGCGCCGGTCAACATCCCGCTCATCCACCAGGTCGTGGTGGCCCAGGAGGCGGCGGCCCGGCAGGGCACGCACGCGACCAAGACCCGCGGCGCGGTCCGCGGCGGTGGCAAGAAGCCGTACCGGCAGAAGGGCACCGGCCGGGCCCGCCAGGGCAGCATCCGGGCCCCGCAGTACGCCGGCGGTGGCGTCGTGCACGGCCCGCAGCCGCGCTCCTACGTGCAGCGCACCCCGAAGAAGATGAAGGCCGCCGCGCTGCGCGGGGCACTGTCCGACCGGGCCACCAGCGGCCGGGTCGCGGTGGTCAGCGAGTTCGTCGAGGGCGAGGCGCCGAGTACCAGTGCCGCGCTGGCCGTGCTGCGCACCGCCACCGGGCTGGCCGAGGCCAAGCTGACCGCGAAGGTGCTGGTCGTGGCCCAGGCCGACGACGTGGCGACCTGGAAGAGCCTGCGCAACGTGACGGGCGTCCGGCTGCTCGCAGCCGACCAGCTCAACACGTACGACGTCCTCGTCAGCGACTACCTGGTGTTCACCCGCGCCGCGCTGGAGACCTTCGTCGGCCGGGCCGGGAAGAAGGAGGACGGGCAGTGAGCGCGACCAGGATCCCCAACCCCCGCGACATCCTGCTGCGGCCGGTCATCTCGGAGAAGACCTACCGGCTCGCCGATGACGGCAAGTACACCTTCCTGGTTCCCACTGACGCCAACCGGACCGAGGTCCGGCAGGCGGTGGAGGCCGTGTTCGGGGTCAAGGTCACCGGCGTGAACACGCTCAACCGGCCGGGTAAGCGTCGCCGCACCCGGTACGGCTGGGGGCAGCGGTCCAGCACCAAGCGGGCCATCGTGAGCCTCGCCGAGGGTGAGCGGATCGATGTCTTCGGCGGCCCGGTCAGCTAGGCCAGCCGGCCACATCAAAGGAGCTTGAGCAGAGATGGCAATCCGCAAGTACAAGCCGACGACCCCGGGACGGCGGGGCGCGAGCGGCGCGGACTTCTCCGAAATCACCCGTGATGAACCGGAGAAGTCGCTCGTCCGCCCGCTGTCCTCGCGCGGCGGCCGGAACGTGCACGGCCGGATCACCGTGCGGCACCAGGGCGGCGGCCACAAGCGGGCCTACCGGCTGATCGACTTCCGGCGCGCGGACAAGGACGGTATCCCGGCCCGGGTGGCGCACATCGAGTACGACCCGAACCGCACCTCACGGATCGCGCTGCTGCACTACGCCGACGGGGACAAGCGCTACATCATCGCCCCGCAGGGGCTGGCCCAGGGTGACCGGGTGGAGAACGGGCCTGGCTCGGACATCCGCCCCGGGAACTGCCTGCCGCTGCGGAACATCCCGACCGGCACCGTGGTGCACGCCATCGAGCTGCGGCCCGGCGGCGGCGCCAAGATCGCGCGGTCGGCCGGCTCGGGCGTCCAGCTGCTGGCCAAGGACGGCGGCTTCGCGCAGCTGCGCATGCCGTCCGGCGAGATCAGGCGGGTCGACGCGACCTGCCGGGCCACCGTCGGTGAAGTCGGCAACGCCGAGCAGGGCAACATCAAGCTCGGCAAGGCCGGCCGGAATCGGTGGAAGGGCCACCGCCCCACCGTCCGCGGTGTCGCGATGAACCCGGTCGACCACCCGCTCGGCGGCGGTGAGGGCAAGAGTTCCGGCGGTCGGCACCCGGTCAGTCCGTGGGGCAAGCCGGAGGGACGGACCAGGCAGGCCAACAAGCCGAGCGACCGGCTCATCGTTCGCAGGCGCAGCAAGAAGAAGCGGTAGGAGCAGTCAACGATGCCTCGTAGTCTCAAGAAGGGCCCGTTCGTTGACGACCACCTGATCAAGAAGGTGGACGCGCAGAACGACGCCGGAACCCGGAACCTGATCAAGACGTGGTCCCGGCGTTCCATGATCGTTCCTGCCATGCTGGGCCACACGATCGCGGTGCACGACGGCCGTAAGCACGTGCCGGTGTTCGTCACCGAGGCCATGGTCGGGCACAAGCTGGGCGAGTTCGCGCCGACCCGCACGTTCCGCAGCCACGTCAGGGACGACCGCCGCAGCCGCCGCTAGGCCGCGCACGCGCAGACCACAGAGAGCGAGAGAGAGTCATGGAAGCAAGGGCAAAGGCGCGGTACGTACGCGTCACGCCGCGGAAGGCCCGCCGGGTGGTGGACCTGATCCGCGGCATGCCTGCCGCCGACGCGCAGGCGGTGCTGGCGTTCGCGCCGCAGTCGGCCAGCGACCCGGTGGGCAAGGTGCTGGCGAGCGCTATCGCCAACGCCGAGCATGCCCAGCAGGTGGACGCCGGCTCGCTCGTGGTCAGCCGGGCCTGGGTGGACGAGGGGCCGACGCTCAAGCGATTCCGGCCGCGTGCGCAGGGCCGGGGCTACCGGATCAACAAGCGCACCAGCCATATCACGGTAATCGTCTCCGACGAGCCCAAGGGGAGGTCCCGCTAGTGGGACAGAAGGTGAACCCGCATGGGTTCCGGCTCGGCATCACCACCGACTTCAAGAGCCGGTGGTATGCGGACAAGCTGTATAAGGATTACGTCAAGGAAGATGTCGCCATCCGCCGGATGCTGCAGCGCGGCATGGAGCGGGCCGGTATCTCCAAGGTGGAGATCGAGCGCACCCGGGACCGGGTCCGGGTGGACATCCACACCGCGCGGCCGGGCATTGTCATCGGCCGCCGCGGCGCCGAGGCCGACCGGATCCGCGGTGACCTGGAGAAGCTCACCGGCAAGCAGATCCAGCTGAACATCCTCGAGGTGAAGAACCCCGAGACCGACGCCCAGCTGGTCGCCCAGGGCGTGGCTGAGCAGCTGTCCAGCCGCGTGTCGTTCCGGCGGGCCATGCGCAAGGCCATGCAGACCTCGATGAAGGGCGGCGCCAAGGGCATCCGGGTGCAGTGCTCGGGCCGCCTCGGCGGCGCGGAGATGTCCCGCTCGGAGTTCTACCGCGAGGGCCGGGTCCCGCTGCACACGCTGCGCGCCGACATCGACTACGGCTTCTACGAGGCCCGGACCACCTTCGGCCGGATCGGCGTCAAGGTCTGGATCTACCGGGGCGAGGCTCCGCAGACCCGGGCCGAGCGTGAGGCGGCGGCGGCGGCCCTGCGGGCGGGCGGCCAGCGCCGGGACCGGCCGACCGGCCCGCAGCGGCGCCGCCGTCCCGGTGGCTCCGAGGGCCCGGACCGCGGCCCGGCCGGCGACCGGCCGGACGACAGGACGGCCGACCGTGGCCCCGCGGCCAGCGCCGCGCCGGCCGAGGCGCCGGCGGCGACGGCAGCGACCAGCGGTGAGGAGGGCTGAGTCATGCTTATCCCGCGCAGGGTCAAGCACCGCAAGCAGCACCGGCCGGACCGGCACGGGGTGGCCAAGGGCGGCACCCGGGTGGCCTTCGGTGAGTACGGCATCCAGGCGCTGGAGCACGCGTACGTGACCAACCGTCAGATCGAGTCGGCCCGTATCGCCATGACCCGGCATATCCGGCGTGGCGGGAAGGTGTGGATCACGATCTACCCGGACCGGCCGCTGACCAAGAAGCCGGCCGAGACCCGGATGGGGTCCGGCAAGGGCTCACCGGAGTGGTGGGTGGCCAACGTGAAGCCGGGCCGCGTCATGTTCGAGCTGTCCGGGGTGGCCGAGCCGGTCGCCCGGGAGGCGCTCCGCCGCGCCATGCACAAGCTGCCCATGAAGTGCCGCTTTGTTACTCGTGAAGTGGGTGAGGGCTGATGGCTGGCCTGGCCGCCGCAGACCTGCGGAACTCCAGCGAGGAAGAACTCGACAGCAAGCTGGCCGAGGCCAAGACGGAGCTGTTCAACCTCCGCTTCCAGGCCGCGACCGGCCAGCTGGAGAGCCACGGGCGGCTGCGCGCCGTCCGCAAGGAGATCGCCCGCATCTACACGGTGAAGCGGGAACGCGAGCTTGGCATCGTGATCGTCGTAGAGGAGGCGGATGAGAGTGAGTGAAGAGCAGGACGCGGCCACCAGCCGCGGCTACCGCAAGATCCGCGAAGGCTACGTGGTCAGCGACAAGATGGACAAGACCGTCGTGGTCATCGTTGAGGACCGCGTGAAGCACCCGAAGTACGGCAAGGTCATCCGGCGCACCAGGAAGTACACCGCGCACGACGGCGAGAACGCCTGCGGCGTGGGGGACCGGGTGCGGCTGATGGAGACCAGGCCATTGTCCGCGACGAAGCGGTGGCGCGTCGCGGAGATCCTGGAGAAGGCCAAGTAACGACCCACCCGTGGGGCGGGAGCCCCGCGAACCCCGGCGTCAGGAAGCAGGAGTTGACGTGATCCAGCAGGAGTCGCGGCTTAAGGTCGCCGACAACACCGGAGCCAAGGAGATCTTGTGTATCCGCGTGCTCGGCGGCTCGGGCCGGCGATACGCGGGCATCGGTGATGTCATCGTGGCGACAGTGAAGGATGCCCTTCCCGGTGCCGGGGTGAAGAAGGGCGATGTCGTCAAGGCGGTCGTGGTGCGTACCCGCAAGGAGCGCCGCCGCGGCGACGGCTCGTACATCCGTTTTGATGAGAACGCCGCCGTGCTGATCCGGGACGGCGGGGACCCCCGGGGCACCCGCATCTTCGGCCCGGTCGGCCGGGAGCTGCGCGAGAAGCGCTTCATGCGGATCATCTCGCTCGCGCCGGAGGTGCTGTGATGGCCACGAAGAAGACTGCGCCCGCCAAGCCGGCGCGGATGAAGATCAAGAAGGGCGACCACGTGGTGGTCGTCGCGGGCCGGGACCGGGGCCGTGAGGGCACCGTCATCCTCGCCGACCCGGAGCGCCAGCGCGTGCTGGTGCAGGGGGTCAACATGGTCCGCAAGAACAAGAAGGTGGATTACCAGGGCGCTCGTGGTGCCAAGGAAGGCGGCATCACGAACACCGAGGCGCCGATCCACGTGAGCAACGTCCAGCTGATCGATCCGGAGACCAAGAAGCCGGCCCGCGCCGGGTTCCGTTACGACGAGGACGGCACCAAGGTCCGGATCTCCCGCCCGGGCGGTAAGGACATCTGATGACGACGACGACACAGGAACCGGCCACCTCGAACGGGGCCCCCGCGCCGCGCCCGGCGCCCCGGCTCCGGGAGCGCTACCGCGCCGAGATCGCCCCGGCGATGCGCGAGGAGTTCAGCTACGCCAACGTGATGCAGATCCCCACGCTGACCAAGATCGTGGTCAACATGGGTGTCGGCGAGGCGGCCCGGGACGCGAAGCTCATCGAGGGCGCGGTCCGCGACCTCACGGTGATCACCGGGCAGAAGCCCGCGGTCGCCCGGGCCCGCAAGTCCATCGCCCAGTTCAAGCTGCGCGAGGGCATGCCGATCGGTGCGCATGTGACGCTGCGCGGCGACCGGATGTGGGAGTTCCTGGACCGGCTGCTGTCACTGGCGCTGCCGCGCATCCGTGACTTCCGCGGCCTGTCCGACCGGCAGTTCGACGGCCGGGGCAACTACACGTTCGGCCTCAACGAGCAGCTGATGTTCCACGAGATCGATGCCGACCGGGTGGACCGGCAGCGCGGCATGGACGTCACCGTGGTGACCACCGCGACCACCGACGAAGAGGGCCGGTCGCTGCTGCGGCGGCTCGGATTCCCGTTCAAGGAGAGCTGAGGAGTGGCCAAGAAGGCGCTAGTCGTCAAGGCGAACCGGACGCCCAAGTTCAAGGTGCGCGGGTATACCCGCTGCACCCGCTGCGGGCGTCCGCGCGCCGTGTACCGCCGGTTCGGCCTGTGCCGGATCTGCTTCCGCTCGATGGCCCACCGCGGTGAGCTGCCGGGCATCACGAAATCCAGCTGGTAAGCCACCAGCCAATGACCAACCTGGGCGCATCCGCGCCCACTGACCACGCCGCAGGTCCCGCGAGGGAAACCCCGGCGAGGAGGGCCCCCAGGCCATGACGATGACCGACCCGATCGCAGACATGCTGGCGCGTCTGCGCAATGCCAACTCGGCGTACCACGACACCGTGGGCATGCCCAGCTCCACGATCAAGGTCCGGATCGCCGAGATCCTCCAGCGCGAGGGCTACATCGCGGGCTGGAACGTGGAAGACGCCGAGGTGGGCAAGAAGCTCGTGGTGTCGCTGAAGTACGGGCCGACCCGGGAGCGCTCCATCGCGGGGATCAAGCGGGTGTCCAAGCCCGGCCTGCGGGTGTACGCGAAGAAGGACAACCTGCCCCGGGTGCTCGGCGGCCTCGGCATCGCCATCATTTCGACCTCGGCCGGCCTGATGACCGACAAGCAGGCGAACCAGCGCGGCGTAGGCGGGGAAGTCCTCGCCTACGTCTGGTGAGGAGACGGCGATGTCACGAATCGGACGACTCCCCGTGGAGATTCCCGGGGGTGTCGACGTCACGATCAATGGGCGGGAGGTCAGCGTCAAGGGCCCCAAAGGCAGCCTGGCGCTCGAGATCTCCGCGCCGATCGAGATTGCCCGCGAGGACGGTGTCCTGCGGGTGACCCGGCCGAACGACGAGGGCAAGGTGCGGGCGCTGCACGGGCTGTCCCGCACCCTGGTGGCCAACATGGTCACCGGGGTCACCCAGGGCTACAGCAAGACGCTGGAGATTGTCGGCGTCGGCTACCGGGTGCAGCAGCGCGGCGCCAACCTGGAGTTCGCGCTCGGCTTCAGTCACCCGGTGACGGTCACCCCGCCGCCGGGCATCACACTCCGCGTCGAGACACCGACCCGGCTGGTGGTCGAGGGCATCGACAAGCAGCAGGTGGGAGAGGTCGCGGCCAATATCCGCAAGCTGCGCAAGCCCGACCCGTACAAGGGCAAGGGCATCCGCTACTCCGGTGAGCAGATCCGCCGCAAGGTCGGGAAGGCTGGTAAGTAACAGATGGCTGGCACGAAGACCAGGAGCCGGGGCCGGACCGCCGCGCGGACGCGGCGGCACACCCGGGTCCGCAAGAAGGTGCTGGGCAGCGCCGAGCGTCCCCGGCTGAGCGTTTCCCGGTCGGCGCGGCACACGTTCGTCCAGCTGATCGACGACGGCGCGGGCGTGACACTCGCATCCGCGTCTACCCTGGAGGAGCCGGTCCGTGGCGCCGAGGGGGACAAGACGGCTAAGGCGCGCCAGGTCGGCGCGCTGCTCGCGGAGCGGGCCACTGCGGCCGGCGTCACCGCCGCGGTCTTCGACCGCAGCGGCTGGGCCTACCACGGACGGATCGCGGCCCTGGCCGACGCCGTCCGCGAGGGGGGCCTGGACCTGTGATGGTCAGCACCACGACGAGCTTGGTTAAGCACGAGAGAAGGAATTTCTGATGGCAGGAGGACCGCGGCGGGGCGGCGGCGGCGGTGGCGGCGAACGGCGTGACCGCCGTGACGACCGCCGCGGCGGCGGCGCCGACAAGGGCACCACATACCTGGAGCGGGTCGTCACCATCAACCGGGTGGCCAAGGTCGTCCAGGGTGGCCGGCGGTTCAGCTTCACCGCCCTGGTCATCGTCGGTGACGGCAATGGCATGGTCGGCGTGGGCTACGGCAAGGCCAAGGAAGTCCCGGCGGCCATCGCCAAGGGCGTCGAGGCGGCCAAGAAGTCCTTCTTCCGGGTGCCCCGGATCGCTGGCACGATCCCGCACACGGTGCAGGGCGAGGAGTCCGCGGGCGTCGTGCTGCTCAAGCCGGCCAGCCCCGGCACCGGCGTCATCGCCGGCGGCCCGGTGCGCGCCGTGCTGGAGTGCGCGGGCGTGCATGACGTGCTGTCCCGCTCGCTCGGCTCGTCCAACCCGATCAACGTCGTGCACGCGACGGTGGCGGCGCTCAAGAGCCTGAAGCGGCCCGAGGAGATCGCCGCCCGGCGCGGGCTTCCGATCGAGGACGTGGCCCCGGCCGCCATGCTGCGCGCTCGCGCGGCGGCGGCCAGCGCCGGCGCCGCGTCCGGCAACAGCTGACGGGAGCGGGCTGATGGCACAGCTGAAAGTTACCCAGACCCGGTCGGAGATCGGGGGGACCAAGGAGCAGCGGGCGTCCCTGCGCTCGCTCGGGCTCAAGCGGATCGGGCATGTGATCGTCAAGGACGACCGTCCCGAGTTCCGCGGCATGATCTACGCGGTGCGGCACCTCGTCACCGTCGAGGAGGTCGACTGACATGCTGAGGATCCATCACCTCCGCCCGGCCCCGGGCTCGCGCACCGAGCGCACCCGGGTCGGCCGCGGTGAGGCGTCCAAGGGCAAGACCGCGGGCCGGGGCACCAAGGGCACCCACGCGCGGACCTCGGTGCACCCCGGCTTCGAGGGCGGCCAGATGCCGCTGCAGCGCCGGGTGCCCAAGCTGAAGGGCTTCTCCAACTCCCGGTTCAAGACCGCCTATCAGGTCGTCAATACCGGGCGGCTGGCTGAGCTGTACCCCGAGGGCGGCGAGGTGACCGTGGCCGGCCTGGTGGCCAAGGGCGCGGTGCGGGCCGGCCAGCTGGTCAAGGTGCTCGGCGAGGGCGACCTCGGCGTGGCCGTCCAGGTGACCGCGCACGCGTTCTCGGCGTCCGCCCGGGACAAGATCACTGCCGCCGGGGGGACCGTCACCCAGCTGTGACCGAGTCTCCGGGCACGGCCGCGGTCCGTGGCACGTTGTCCATGCGACAGCAGCGCACGGTGATCGCCTCCCGCCGCGGGGGGCTGTCACCGTGCTTCGGACGCGTTACACTGCGGCGCACCGGCTGCTGCTGCCGACCCCCGGGTGGGCGCGGCCCAGCCCCGTTGACCGACCACGTTGAGGACTGTGCATGCTGACCGCGTTCGTCCGGGCCTTCCGGACGCCTGACCTGCGCAAGAAGCTGCTGTTCACGCTGGCCATGCTGGCCGTGTTCCGCTTCGGCGCGGCGGTGCCCACCCCGGGCATCTCCGAGAAGGCGGTGAAGTTCTGCACCGGCCTGGAGAGCTCGAGCAAGGCGGCGGGCGTCTACCAGCTGGTCAACCTGTTCAGCGGCGGGGCGCTGCTGAAGCTGTCGGTGTTCGCGCTGGGCATCATGCCGTACATCACGGCGAGCATCATCCTGCAGCTGCTGGCCGTGGTCATCCCGCGGCTGGAGACGCTGCGCCAGGAGGGCCAGGCCGGCCAGCAGAAGATCACTCAGTACACCCGGTATCTCACCGTGGGCCTGGCGGTGCTCCAGTCCACCGGCATCATCGCGCTGGCCCGGTCCGGCAACCTGTTCTCCGGCTGCACCCAGCCGCTGATCCCGGACTCCTCGGTGTTCACCATCACCACCATGGTCATCTGCATGACGGCCGGGACCGCGGTCATCATGTGGCTCGGTGAGCTGATCACCGACCGCGGGGTGGGCAACGGCATGTCGGTGCTGATCTTCACCACGGTCATCTCGCAGATAACCGGGTACATGGTCGCCGTCTACCGGGCCAAGTCGATCTTCGTGCTGGTAATCGTGCTCGCCGTCGGGGTCGCCATCGTGGCCTTCGTGGTGTTCATGGAACAGGCGCAACGGCGCATCCCGGTGCAGTACGCCAAGCGGATGGTGGGCCGGAAGATGTACGGCGGCACCTCCACCTACATCCCGCTCAAGGTCAACCAGGCCGGTGTCATCCCGGTCATCTTCGCCTCGTCCCTGCTCTATATCCCGATCCTGGCCGCCTCGCTGTTCGGCAACAAGACCCACCCATCAGGCTGGGTCAACTTCGTCAACAACAACCTGGGCACCGGGGCGAACGGGGACTCGGCCCTGTACTTGGTCCTCTACTTCCTGCTCATCGTCTTCTTCACCTATTTCTACGTGTCGATCACCTTCAACCCGGTGGAAGTCGCGGACAACATGAAGAAGTACGGCGGGTTCATCCCCGGCATCCGCCCCGGCCGGCCGACCGCGCAGTACCTCAACTACGTGCTCACCAGGCTCACGGCGCCGGGGTCGATGTACCTCGGCCTCATCGCGCTGGTGCCGGCGGTCGCGTTCGCGCTGCTGGGGGTGGGCACCCAGTTCCCGTTCGGCGGGACCAGCATCCTGATCGTGGTGGGAGTGGGGCTGGACACGGTGAAGCAGATTGAAAGCCAGTTGCAGCAGCGCAACTACGAGGGCTTCCTGAGGTAGTGCGCGTCGTCCTTGTCGGGCCCCCCGGTGCGGGCAAGGGGACACAGGCCCAGTTCATCGCGTCGCACCTGTCTATCCCGAAGATCTCGACAGGTGACATCTTCCGCACCAACGTGAGCCAGGGCACCGCGCTCGGACGCCGGGCGCAGTCGTTCATGGGCCGCGGCGACCTGGTCCCGGACGAGGTGACCATCGCCATGGTCACCGACCGGCTGCAGGAGGACGATGCTCAGTCCGGCTTCCTGCTGGACGGCTTCCCGCGCACGGTGCCCCAGGCGGAGACGCTGAAGAAGATGCTCGCGTCGTGGGACACCAGGCTGGACGTCGTGCTGGAACTGGTGGTGGACGACGACGAGGTGGTCCGCCGCCTGTCCGGGCGGCGGACCTGCCGCCGCTGCGGCCGGGTCTGGCACGTGCTGTTCGACCCGCCCGCGCGCAAAGACCACTGCGACGACTGCGGCGGGGAACTGTTCCAGCGGGACGACGACCGCGAGGAGACCATCCGGCACCGCATCGAGGTGTACGCGGAGCAGACCGCGCCGCTGGTCGCGTTCTACGCCGACGAGGGCATCCTGCTCGGCATCGACGCCACCGGCCCGGTGGAGGAGATCACCGAGCGTGCCCTGTCCGCCCTGCGCCGTTTCATCCGCTGAACGCCGTGCTGCTGCTGATGGCGGCGTCATCCGCTGCGTCCGGCCTCATCCGCTGATGGCGGCATCATCTGCTGACGGCCGGCGGCCCGGTCGCGGGTACCGTTGAGGGGGACGGAGGCGGCATGTGGAAGAGGCATGAGCCGGACATCGAACTGAAGAGCCCGGAGCAGTTCGCCGCGATGCGGGAGGCCGGGCTGGTGGTGGCGGCCGCACTGCGGGCCGCGGCGGCCGCGGCGGCGCCGGGAGTGAGCACGGCCGACCTGGACGCGGTGGCCAGCGAGGTCATCCTGGCGGCGGGCGCCGTGCCCTCGTTCCAGGGCTACCACGGTTACCCGGCCACCCTGTGCACCTCGGTGAACGAGGAGATCGTGCACGGCATCCCCGCCCCGGACCACCGGCTCCGGGGCGGCGACCTGCTGTCCATCGACTGCGGCGCGATCGTGGACGGCTGGCACGCTGACGCCGCGCTCAGCCTCGGGATTGGCGGCCTGCCCCCCGGCCTGGCCCGGCTGCTGGACGTCTGCGAGCAGGCCATGTGGGCCGGGCTGGCCCAGGCCCGCCCGGGCGGGCGGCTGACCGACATCTCGCACGCCGTCGAAGCCGCGGTCCGGGCCGCGGGCCGCGGCTACGGCATCGTCGAGGACTACGTGGGGCACTTCATCGGCAGTGAGATGCACATGGATCCGCCGGTGCTGAACCAGGGCAAGCCGGGCCGCGGCCCGGTGCTGACCGCCGGGATGGCCCTGGCCGTCGAGCCGCTGCTGACGGCGGGCAGCCCGGAGACCGTGCTGGACGCCGACGGCTGGACGGTGCGCAGCGCGGACGGCCGGCCGGCGGCGCACTTCGAGCACACGGTCGCGATCACTGCCGACGGCCCCTGGGTGCTGACCGCACCGGACGGCGGCGCCGCCGGGCTGGCCCGGGCCACCGGCGCGGCGGCCGGCGCCCGGCCGGCCCCGCCCGCGACCAGCCCGCCCCGCCCCGCCGTACGTCCCTGAAGGAGGCCCGATGGCCAGCGACCCGAAGATCCGCGCCAGCGACGCGGACCGGGACCGCACCGCTGCCCTGCTCCGGGAGCATCTCGCGGCCGGGCGGCTGGACGCCGAGGAGTTCCACGAGCGGCTGGAAGCCGCCTATGCGGCCAAGACGCTCGGCGAACTGGACGAGCTGATGGCTGATCTGCCCGCTATCGACCCGTATGAGCTCCCCGCGGCCACGCTCCGCCCCGGCCGCCCCGGCCCCGCCCCGCTGCCCTGGTGGCGCCCGCCCGGCTAAGAAAACCCCGGCACCAACGCCCGCTCCGCCGGACTGACCCGCCGCAGCCGGGGGAACGGGGCATCAGGCTGGCCAGGGAATTTTTGCCGTCCGTTCCCGGTTCGCAAAGTCAAGCGGGGTCGCGTAGACTCTGCTGCGGTTCGCGAGTTGCGCTGTGCTGGCGTTTGCTGCTGCCTCGCGAGCACGGACAGGACCGGCATCCCGGTGGGCACAGTCCCGGGAAGCACCACGAAAATGTAGACAACACCTGCCTGCACGCGTGAGCAAGCGGCGAGCGCGGCGGGCCTAGACAGCGAAGCGCGGAGGACATGCCCAAAAAGGACGGCGCCATCGAGATCGAGGGCAGGATCGTCGAGTCACTTCCCAATGCCTTCTTCCGGGTGGAGCTAGACAATGGGCACAAGGTCCTCGCCCACATCAGCGGGAAGATGCGGATGCACTACATCCGCATCCTGCCTGACGACCGGGTTGTCGTTGAGCTGAGCCCATACGATCTGAGCCGCGGCCGGATTGTCTACCGGTACAAGTGACGAGACGGCGGGCGTTTGTTCGCCCGAGTGCCGGAGGAGGCCACGATGAAGGTCAAGCCGAGTGTGAAGAAGATCTGCAGCAAGTGCCGGGTGATCCGGCGGCATGGCCGGGTCATGGTCATCTGCTCTGACCCGCGGCACAAGCAGCGCCAGGGCTGACGCCCTGAACCGACGAACCGCAGCCTGCGGCCGGCCGACCAGCCGGCCGCCAGGCCACCCCCGGACGGAGGCCGGGGCCCAGCCCGGGCGGGGCAGGGAGCGGTCCGCAGACCTCCGCAAGGACAGTTAGGAGAACGCCCGCCCATGGCACGCCTCGTTGGCGTCAACCTCCCCCGCGAAAAGCGGCTGGAGGTCGCTCTCACGTACATCTACGGGATCGGGCGCACCCGCGCCCTCGAGACGCTGGCCGCCACGGGCGTCAGCGGCGACTCCCGGGTCCACCAACTCGGTGACGACGAACTGGTCCGGCTCCGTGACTGGATCGAGGCCACCTATAAGGTCGAGGGTGACCTTCGCCGCGAGGTGCAGGCCGACATCCGCCGCAAGATCGAGATCGGGTGCTACCAGGGCATCCGGCATCGTCGCGGCCTTCCGGTGCACGGCCAGCGCACCCAGACCAACGCCCGGACCCGCAAGGGCCGGAAGAAGACCGTGGCCGGCAAGAAGAAGGCCGGCAAGAAGTAGTAGTCCACGCCCGCGGGACGCATGACGTCCGCCAGGCCGGGGATCGACGACCTCACCGAATAGGAAGCAGATGCCGCCAAGGAGCCGCACGGCCACCACGAAGAAGGTGCGCCGCAAGGAACGGAAGAACGTCGCTCACGGGCACGCCCACATCAGGAGCACGTTCAACAACACCATCGTCTCGATCACCGACCCGGTGGGGAACGTCATCTCGTGGGCGTCCTCGGGCCAGGTCGGTTTCAAGGGTTCCCGTAAGTCCACTCCGTTCGCCGCGCAGATGGCGGCGGAGGCCGCGGCCCGCCGGGCCATGGAGCACGGGATGCGCAAGGTCAACGTGTTCGTCAAGGGCCCCGGCTCTGGACGTGAGACCGCCATCCGCTCGCTGCAGGCGACCGGCCTGGAGGTCGGGTCGATCCAGGACGTCACCCCGGTTCCGCATAATGGCTGCCGCCCGCCGAAGCGGCGCCGGGTCTGAGGAGTTAACGAGAAGATGGCGCGATACACGGGCGCGGACTGCAAGCTGTGCCGCCGCGAGAAGATGAAGCTCTTCCTGAAGGGCGCGAAGTGCGATTCGCCGAAGTGCCCGATTGAGATCCGGCCCTACCCGCCGGGTGAGCACGGCCGTAACCGGCCGAAGGAGAGCGAGTACCTGCTGCAGATCCGGGAGAAGCAGAAGGCCCGCCGGGTCTACGGCATCCTGGAGCGGCAGTTCCACGGGTACTACGAAGAGGCCACCCGCAAGCGCGGCATGACCGGCGAGAACCTGCTCCAGATCCTGGAGAGCCGCCTGGACAACGTCGTGTTCCGGGCCGGCTTCGCCAAGAGCCGGGACATGGCCCGCCAGCTGGTGCGGCACGGGCACTTCACCGTGAACGGCAAGAAGGTGGACATCCCGTCCTACCGGGTGACCGAGAACGACATCATCGAGGTCAAGCCCAAGTCCCGGGACCTGACCCCGATGGTGGTGGCCGTGGCCGAGGCCGGCGAGCGGCCCAGCCCGGCCTGGATGGAGGTCATCCCGGACAGCATGCGGATCCTCATCCACTCGCTGCCGTCCCGGGCCCAGATCGACACCCAGGTCTCCGAGCAGCTCATCGTCGAGTACTACTCGAAGTAATGCTTACCGGGCCGCCGCATCATGCGGCGGCCCGCCGCGGGAATGGCCCACCCGGCCGGTACCGGCCGAGCCTGGCACCGGTGAACGGGTCACCGCTGAAGGATCGCGACTGTCATATAACGGGCGTCGCGGAAAGGGGTAGGAAATGCTCATCGCCCAGCGTCCCACGCTTACCGAAGAGCAGGCCGGCGACTACCGGTCCCGGTTCGTCATCGAGCCGCTGGAGCCGGGCTTCGGCTACACGATCGGGAACTCGGTGCGCCGCACCCTGCTGTCCTCGATCCCTGGCGCCGCCGTGACCAGCATCCGGATCGAGGGCGTGCTGCACGAGTTCTCCACCGTCCCCGGGGTCCAGGAGGATGTCACCGACATCATCCTCAACCTCAAGGAGCTGGTGGTCTCCTCGGAGCAGGACGAGCCGGTGGTCATGTACCTGCGCAAGCAGGGTCCCGGTGAGGTGACCGCGGCCGACATCGCGCCCCCGGCCGGGGTCGAGGTGCACAACCCGGACCTGCACGTCGCCACGCTGAACGGCAAGGGCAAGCTGGAGATGGAGCTGACGGTCGAGCGCGGCCGCGGCTACGTGTCCGCCGCGCAGAACAAGCAGCCCGGCCAGGAGATTGGCCGTATCCCGATCGACTCCATCTACTCGCCGGTGATGCGGGTCACCTACAAGGTCGAGGCGACCCGTGTCGAGCAGCGGACCGACTTCGACAAGCTCATCCTGGACGTGGAGACCAAGCCGTCGATGCGCCCCCGCGACGCGGTGGCCAGCGCCGGCAAGACCCTCGTCGAGCTGTTCGGCCTCGCCCGCGAGCTGAACGTCGAGGCCGAGGGCATCGACATCGGCCCGTCGCCGACGGACGCGGCGCTCGCCGCCGACCTGGCGCTGCCGATCGAGGAGCTGAACCTCACCGTCCGCTCCTACAACTGCCTCAAGCGCGAGGGCATTCACACCGTGGGTGAACTGGTCGCCCGCAGTGAGCAGGACCTGCTCGACATCCGCAACTTCGGCGCCAAGTCGATCGAGGAAGTCAAGCAGAAGCTCGTCGACATGGGTCTTGCGCTCAAGGACTCCCCGCCCGGGTTCGACCCAGGCACCGCGGCCGACAGCTACGGCGCGGACGACGACGATAGCTACGTCGAGACCGAGCAGTACTGACGGGATCCGGCACCCCCGGTAGTACCCGACCAAGGAGAACGTTCCGATGCCCACGCCTACCAAGGGCACGCGGCTGGGTGGCAGTTCGGCCCACCAGCGGCACATCCTGGCCAACCTGGCCACGGCCCTGTTCGAGCACGGCAAGATCACCACGACCGAATCTAAGGCGCGCCGGCTCCGGCCGTACGCCGAGCGGCTGATCACCTTCGCCAAGCGGGGTGACCTGCACGCCCGTCGCCAGGTGCTCACCGTGGTCACCGACAAGAGCGTGGTGCACACCCTGTTCACCGAGATCGGGCCGCAGTTCGCGACCCGGGACGGCGGGTACACCCGGATCACCAAGATCGGCCCGCGGAAGGGCGACAACGCCCCGCTCGCGGTGATCGAGCTGGTCCAGGAGGAGGCGGAGGCCAAGCCACGGCGCCGCGCCCGGCGGTCCCAGCCCGCCGCCCGCCCGGCCCGTGGCGCGGCCGCGGCCGAGACGGTCGAGGAGGCTCCGGCTGAGGGGGCGGACTCGGCGGCTGAGGCGGAGGCGGCCGACGACTCTGCGGAGTCGGCCGACGACTCTGCGGAGGAGGCTGACGTGGAGGCTTCGGCCGAGGCGGAGGACGCCGAGGCGGGGGACTCCGCCGAGGCGGACGGCAAGCCGGCCGAAAGCTGACCGCGTCCCACGAGATGGCAGGGGAACCGGCCCCAGCCCAGGCGATGGTCGCTGGGGCTGGGGCCGTTCCATGTCCGGCTGGGGAAGCGGACGCCAGGCCCGCGGATGCTGCGCTTCCGGGCGGTGCCTCCTCCGGGGAGGCACTCGGCCGGCTCCGGCTCGACCTCAGCTACGACGGCGGCGGGTTCTCCGGGTGGGCCCGCCAGCCGGGCCGCCGTACCGTCCAGCAGGTCGTAGAGGAGGCACTGGGCCGGGTGCTCCGGCTGGACGGGCCGGTCTCGCTGACCGTCGCGGGCCGGACCGATGCCGGAGTGCACGCCCGCGGCCAGGTAGCCCACGCCGATGTGCCGGTTACGCACTGGTCGGCGGCCGCTCCGGCGGTGCTGCGCCGGCTGGCCGGGATACTGCCACCCGATGTCCGGGTCGGCCGGATCGGGCCAGCTCCTGAGGGGTTCGACGCCCGCTTCGCCGCGTTGAGCCGCCGGTACTCCTACCGGGTGTGTGACGACCCGGCCGGCCCCGACCCGCTGCGGCGGCACGACACGCTCAGATACCGCCGCCCGCTCGACGTCGCGGCGATGAACGCGGCGGCCGCGCTGCTGCTCGGTGAGCATGATTTCGCCGCCTTCTGCCGCCGCCGGGAGGGCGCCAGCACGGTCCGCGCGCTGCTGCAGTTGTCCTGGGCCCGGGAGCCCGGCGTGCCGGGCGCTGCCGTCACTGGCGCTGCCGTACCGGGCGCTTCTGCAAGGGTCGCTCCTGGGCCGGACGCGCCCTCGCCGGGCGCTGCCGTGCCGGGCGCTGCCGTGCCGGGCGCTCCTGCGCCGGGCATGCCGTCGCCGGGGGTGCCCTCTGTGGTGGTGGGTACGGTGGTCGCCGACGCGTTCTGCCACTCTATGGTCCGGGCGCTGACCGGCGCCCTGCTCAAGGTGGGGGAGGGGGCGCGGCCGCCGGAGTGGCCGGCCCGGGTGCTCCGCGCCCGGGTCCGCGACCCCGGCGTCGCGGTGGTGCCGCCGCACGGGCTCTGCCTGGAGGAAGTGCGCTACCCGCCGCCTGGCCAGCTCGCCGGGCGGGCCCGCGCCACCCGGCGGCTGCGCGGGGACCCCGCCGGGCCGGAGCCAACGGCTGAGCCAGCCTGACGTCTGGCCCCATCATCACCGTGGTCAGCGGCCCGCCCGGGGCGGGCAGGACAACGCTGGCCCACACGCTCGGGCAGGCGGTCGGCGGCCCAGCCGAGATCCTGCCTTCCGGCACCGGTCACGCGGTTATGGCGTCTCCGGCTTGCCGAACAGCATCCGGCTGGTCAGGCTGATGTTGGCCGTGGCGCCGACCAGGCTGCGCGAAAAGGTGTCCAGCTGGGCCCGCTGCCGGGCATTGGCGGGGGCCTTGAGGTTGGTGAACTCCGCCCAGGTCAGGATCAGGTAGTGGCCCTTGATCTGAGCTTCCTCCAGCCCGGTGCCCTGGGTCAGGTTGCGGGTCGGGCCTTTTGCCCCGGGTAGCTGCTTGATGAACGCCGTCGCCCCGGTGGCCTGGCCGGCCCGCTGCGCCCCCGTGACGTCGGCCAGGTTGAGTACCCCGATCGTGGCCATGATCTTCTGCCCAGCCGACACGTAACTGGCCCGCATCACCTGGGTGCAGGCCGCCTTGCGCAGGGCGGTCTGCAGCCCGGTCCCGAGCACCATCCGGGGGCAGGTGGTGTCGGCCGTCTGGACGGTCCGCACCACCGTGGTCCCGCCGGCCGAGTACCGGGCCGGGAACAACTCCGTCAGGGTCAGTGCCGCCGGGTCCTCGGTGCGGGTGGTGATGTGCTTCCACGGTCCGAGGTTCGGTGACGGGCTGCCGGCCGCGGCGGGCTTCCGGGACGCCGGTGTGCCGGAAGCGGTCGCCCGGCCCTTGGCGAAGTGCAGGTAGGCCACGCCGATCAGCACGGCGACGACCGCCACCATGACCAGGGGCATCAGCCACATCCGGGCCCGGCTGGCCGGCTTGCGGGCCTTCCGTGGCTTACCCGGCTTGCGGCCGCGGGCCGCGGACCGCGACCCCGTCCCGCCCGTCCCGGTCCCGCCCGTCCCGGTCCCGCCCGGCCCGGTCCCGCCGGGTACCGCCTCGCGGTCACCCGTGCCCCGGCCGGTGTGCTCGCCCCAGCCGGGGTCGGCCTCCCAGGCGGGACTGCCCGGGGCCGCGGTCTCGAGCTCCGCACTGGTCCCATGCTGCGGTGCGGCCAGCGTCCCGGATGGCGCCTGCGCCGCCCAGTATCCCGGGCCCTCCTGCTGCGCGGCCCAGGCGCCGCCTGCCTCGTCCGGTGCTGTCCAGGAGCCTTGGCTGCCGTCTCCAGGCCAGGCAGCCTGCGGCCCGGTCCCTTCCTGGGTCTGCGCGGCCTGCCGGTCACGCCGGGCGGCCAGCCGTCCTCCCGGCCGCGGGCGGGAGGGATCGGTCCCGGCCCGGGCCGGCTGGCCCGGTGCCAATCCGGCGGCCGCCGCATACCCAGCCACGCCGGGGTGTCCTGCTGCATCCGGGTAGCCGCCGGCCGGGTCGGCTGGGCTGCCGTCCGGGGTCTCTGCCGACCCGGCCCCAGCCGGGCCGGGGCTGCCTGCGTCAGCCCGCTTGCTGGTCCACTCGCCGGCCAGATCCGCCTCGTCCAGCACCGACCAGGTCTGGGTGGCGGTCGCGTCGGCGGCGGGGTCACTCACCGCGAGCAGTGGATACTCCGGTTCCGGGACCTCGCCCATCCCATCTGCGCCGAGCGCAGCCCGGTCGGCGGTCCGGGCGCTCCGCAGCGCCGCGGAATTCCACGGGGAGAACTGGCCGGGCGGGTACACCGGATCCGGTGCCCCCGGGGCCGGCGGGTACCCGCGGACCGGGCCACGACCGCCGGGGCCGGCCGTCCGGAACGCGCCCGCGCTCCACGGCGAGCCCCCGGCCGCTGGGCTGCCCGTGCCGCTCAGGCCCGCGGCGCTGCCGCCGGTGTTCGGGCGCCCCGTGGTGCTGGGGCCCGTGCTGCCGAGGCTGGTGCTGGGGCCCGTGCTGCCGAGGCTGGTGCTGGGGCCTGCGGGACTGGGGCCTGCGGGGCTGGGGCCGGTAGCCCTGAGGTCGGTGCCGCCGGGATCCGTGTCGCTGCGGCCGGCCGCGCTGGGGCTCGTTGTCCTGGGGCCGGCGGCCAGGTGCCGGGCGGTGGCTGGTCCCGGAACGATGCCCGGTGCCGTGCCGCGACCCGTTCCGGTGTCGGCCTGGCCACGACCCGCCCAGCCAGCCCGGCTCGCCTCCGTGGCCTCTCCGGCCAGGACGGCGTCGCCGGCCCGGCCGGGTCCGGTCGCGGGACTGGCCGCCGGGCTCCAGGCACCCAACCCGCCGTCGTCTCCCGCCGGTCGCTGCGGTGCGGCATGGCTGCCCGTGCGAGGGCTGGCGGTCTGGGGGCTGCCGGCTCCGGCCCCCGCGGCCGGCCATCCGGGGCCAGCCGACTGTGGGCCCGTACTCGTGCTGCGCCATCCAGAGGCGGCCGACGGTGATCCCGGGTCGTCGACCGGCCACCCGGCAGCGGCCGGTTGTGCCGGCCGGTCTGTCCCGGCCCACCCGGCCCCGGTGCCCGGCGTCTCGGGTTCGGTGGTCGGCCACCCGGCGTGGCTCCCGCGACGGCCGTGGCCGCCAGGCTCCTCGCCCGGCCACCCGGCGCCGTCGCCTGTCCGCACCGTGCTGCCCGGCCCCGTCGTGTTCGTGCCCGGCCAGCCGGTCGGTCGGTCAGCCTGCCCGGTGCTGGTACCCGTCCTGGTCTGGGGCCACCCGCCCCGGTCCGTCGTCTGCCCGGTACCGGACGGCGACCAGCCCCCTGACGTAGTCCCGGTCCCGCGATCGGCGTCCAGCCATCTGCCGTCTGCGGCCGGGCTGTCCGCAGCCGGCCATCCCCGCCCCGCGCCATACGTTTCCGGGGCCGCCACCGGGCGCTGGTATCCGTTGCCTGGTTGCCCCGGGGCCGTGGGCACGGAGCCTGGCTGCCCCAGGGCCGGCGGCACGGAGCCTGGCTGCCCCAGGGCCGGCGGCACGGAGCCACGGACCGGCGCGGGTGAGATGCCCCCGGCGGTGCCGCCGCGTGGCCAGGAGCCGTCGCCGTAGTCGGGGTCACCCGGGTATCCAGCGAAGCTTCCCGGTATCCCCGCGCTCTGCACGGGATCATTCCCGGCGGCTGGCTCGGCCCACGGACCGCCGTGGCGTGGCCGTGCGCCGGGTCGGCTCTCCGGCGGGGCCGCGCCCTCATCACCCGGATAGCCCATGCGGCGAGGGTATCGTCCTATCCCGCTAAGCTTGGCGGGACCGGGAATTTCCCTGTGCAGCACCGGGGCCGGGCTGCCCATCAGCTGACCAGATGGGCCGGCCGGTGACCAGCTGGGCCGGCCGGCACCGTCCCCGCGGGCCCGGCACGGTCCTCCCGGCCGTACGCTCCGGCGGTCGCTGTCCCGCTCATTTTGACCGTTGCTAGCCGGGGCCGGTATCCTCGTGAGACGTCCATGTGCGTTCGCATGCCTGCGGTGCCTGCTCAGCAAGGCTGGTCACGCGGTTAGCGGATGTGTCGGACCCCTCACCTGGAGGATTACCCCGGGTGCGGAGCCAAGATCAGGTCTCACCACACGAAGGCTTACGACTGTGCGCACATTTAGCCCCAAGGCCGGCGACATCCAGCAGCAGTGGCATGTCATCGACGCCTCCGATGTGGTCCTCGGCCGCCTGGCCAGCCACGCGGCGACCCTGTTGCGAGGCAAGCACAAGCCGATCTTCGCGCCGCACGTGGACACGGGCGACTTCGTGATCGTGGTCAACGCCGAGAAGATCGCGCTCACCGGCCGCAAGCTGGAGCAGAAGCGCGCCTACCGGCACTCCGGCTACCCGGGCGGGCTCCGCGCGGTGGCCTACCGTGACCTGCTGGAGAAGCACCCCGAGCGGGTGATCGAGAAGGCGGTCCGCGGCATGCTGCCGAAGAACTCGCTGGGGCGCAGCATGCTCCGCAAGCTCAAGGTCTACGCCGGCCCGGACCACCCGCACCAGGCGCAGCAGCCTGCGCCTTTCGAAATCACGCAGGTTGCCCAGCACGATCCGGCCACCAACGCGGCCAGCCGCTGACGTAGCAGATCCCCAGCGGCCGCCAGCGTGGCCGTACCCGGCGTTCTGAGCAGAACCGAGAAGGAAGTACGAGGAAGGAACTGTGGCCGAGTCCACTGGCACGCAGACGCTCGAAGCGGGCGACAGCGTGGAGACGGCGGAAGACGCCGGGGAGCACGTGTCGGAGTACACCACCGAGACGGCCGCGGATGCCGGAGAGCGGCCGTCAGGTCAGAAGCCTGTGGTGACCGGCAGTGCGCTCGGCACCGGACGCCGCAAGGAAGCGATCGCCCGGGTGCGTATCGTCCCCGGGTCGGGGCAGTGGCGGATCAATGACCGCACCCTCGAGGGCTTCTTCCCGAACAAGGTGCACCAGCAGCTGATCAGCGAGCCGTTCGTGAACCTGGGTGCCGAGAACCAGTTCGACGTGATCGCGCGGATCAGCGGCGGTGGCATTACCGGCCAGGCAGGGGCGCTGCGGCTGGGGATCGCCCGGGCGCTTATCCTGGTAGATCCAGATAACCGGCCCACCCTGAAGCGGGCCGGCTTCCTGACCCGTGACGCACGGGTGAAGGAGCGCAAGAAGTACGGCCTGAAGAAGGCTCGCAAGGCGCCGCAGTACTCGAAGCGCTGACCACTGGGCCGTGGGTCTGGCCCAAACCCCCCGGGCATTCTGCTTTGCTTTCCGCACCGACGAGATGACCGGGGGAGCTGGTTAGACCATGGCCCGGCTGTTCGGAACCGATGGCGTCCGCGGAGTAGCGGGCGCCGACCTGACTGGCCAGTTGGCCATGGACGTGTCCAGCGCGGCGGCTGCCGTGCTCCGCGACACCGGGGCCTTCCAGGAGGCTGCCGAGGCTGGCCGCCGCCCGCTGGCGCTGGTGGGCCGCGACTCCCGTGCCTCCGGAGAGTTCCTGGAGGCCGCCGTTGTGGCCGGGCTGGCCGGTTCAGGCGTCGACGTACTCCGGCTCGGCATCATCCCCACCCCGGGTGTGGCCTACCTGACCCGGGATCTCGGAGCCGCGCTCGGCGTGGTGCTGTCCGCCAGCCATAACCCGGCCCCGGACAACGGGATCAAGCTGTTCGGGCACGGCGGGTTCAAGCTGCCCGACACGGTGGAAGACGAGATCGAGGCCCAGCTGAGCCAGCAGGCCGGCCGCGCCGCCGCCCCGCCGGCCGCCGGCTTCGGGCGGGTGACCGATGCCAGCACCGAACCTGACCGCTACCTGGAGCATCTGCTCGCCTCCGTGACCGGTCCCGGCGATGGGGCCGCCCCGCTGGCCGGGCTGACCGTCGTGGTGGACTGCGCGCACGGAGCGGCCTCCGCGTTTGCGCCGCGCCTGTTCCAGATGGCCGGGGCCAAGGTGATTGCCATCGGCGCGGAGCCCGACGGCCTGAACATCAATGCTGGCTGCGGATCCACCCACCTGGAGACGCTGGCCGCCGAGGTCGCCAAGCACGGGGCCGACGCCGGGATCGCGCATGACGGCGACGCGGACCGGTGCCTGGCGGTGGGCGCCGACGGTGAGATCATCGACGGTGACCAGATCCTCGCCGTGCTGGCGCTCGCCCTGGCCGGCCAGGGCCGGCTGCCCGGCAACACGGTGGTCACCACCGTGATGGCCAACCTCGGTTTCAAGAACGCCATGAAGGACGCCGGAATCACGGTCGTCGAGACAGCAGTCGGCGACCGCTATGTGCTTGAGGCGATGCGGGCCGGTCATTACACCCTCGGCGGGGAGCAGTCCGGGCACATCATCATGCTCGACCACGCCACCACCGGCGACGGGCTGCTGACTGCGCTCCAGTTGCTCGCCACGGCCGTCCGCCAGGCGCTGCCCCTGGCCGACGTGGCCGCGGTGATGACCAGGTACCCACAGGTGCTGCTGAACGTGCCTGGCGTGGACAAGGCCCGGGTAGCCGACTCGCCGGAGCTGGCCGCCGAGGTGGCCGCGGCCGGTCAGCAGCTGGGCGCCTCCGGCCGGGTGCTGGTCCGGCCCAGCGGCACCGAGCCGGCCGTCCGGGTGATGGTCGAGGCGATGGATCCGGACCAGGCCCACCAGGTCGCCGAGCGGCTGGCCGCGGCGGTCCGGGCCGCGGGCTGAGGCGAGCCTGGCGGCATGTGCGGCATCGTTGGGTACGCAGGTCACCGCCCGGCGGTAGAAGTGATCCTGGAAGGACTGGGCCACCTGGAGTACCGCGGGTATGACTCCGCCGGCGTGGCCGTGCTGGCCGGCGGCACGCTGGCCGCCGAAAAGCGGGCCGGGAAGCTCGGCAACCTGATCGAGGCGCTCAGCGATCGGCCAGCCTGGCCTGGCACGGTGGGCCTCGGGCACACCCGGTGGGCCACGCACGGGCCGCCTAACGATCCCAACGCGCACCCGCACCTGGACTGCGCTGGCCAGCTGGCCGTGGTGCACAACGGCATCATCGAGAACTTCGCGGCCCTCCGCCGCGAGCTGGCCGGCCGCCACCACCTCTCCTCCGACACCGACACCGAGGTGGTCGCCCACTTGCTCGAAGAGGAGATGGCCGCGCAGCAGGACCCGGTCACCGGCGCCGCTGCCCCGGGCGCGCTGGCGGCCGCGATGCGCCGGGTCTGCCAGCGGCTGGACGGAGCCTTCACCCTGGTCGCGGTCGATGTCCGCGACCAGGGTGCGGTGGTCGGCGCGCGGCGCAACTCCCCGCTGGTGATCGGCCGCGGGGACGGGGAGAACTTCCTGGCCAGCGACGTGGCCGCCTTCATCGCCTACACCAGGAACGCGGTGGAACTCGGCCAGGACCAGGTGGCCGAGGTCCGCGCCGGGGGAATCACCGTCACCGGTTTCGACGGAACACCCGCCGCCGTCACCGAGTACCACGTGGACTGGGACGTCTCGGCCGCCGAGAAGGCGGGTTACGACTACTTCATGCTCAAGGAGATCGCCGAGCAGCCCCGGGCGGTGGCGGACACCCTGCTCGGCCGGATCGGCGCGGACGGCCTGCTCACCCTGGACGAGGTCCGGCTGGACAACGCCGAGCTGCGCAGCATCGACAAGATCGTCATTGTCGCCTGCGGTACCGCCTACCACGCCGGGATGATCGCCAAGTACGCCATCGAGCACTGGTGCCGGATCCCCTGCGAGGTCGAGCTGGCCAGCGAGTTCCGCTACCGGGACCCCATCCTCACCCGCACCACGCTGGTCATCGCCATCTCCCAGTCCGGGGAGACGATGGACACCCTGATGGCGGTCCGGCACGCCCGGGAACAGCAGTCCCGGGTGCTGGGCATCTGCAACGTGAATGGCTCGTCGATTCCCCGGGAATGCGACGCCGTGGTGTACACGCACGCCGGCCCGGAAATCGCGGTCGCCTCGACCAAGGCGTTCCTCACCCAGCTGGTCGCCTGCTACCTGGTGGCGCTCTTCCTGGCCCAGGTCCGCGGCACCAAGTTCCCCGGCGAGATCAGTGCCGAGATCGCCCAGCTGGCGCAGATGCCGGGTGAAGTGGACCGGGTGCTGGACACCATGGAACCGGTCCGCGCCCTGGCCCGGGAGCTGGCCGCCGAGCGCTGCGTGCTGTTCCTGGGCCGCCACGTCGGCTACCCAGTGGCCCTGGAAGGAGCGCTCAAGCTCAAGGAACTCGCCTACATGCACGCCGAGGGATTCGCCGCCGGCGAGCTCAAGCACGGCCCCATCGCCCTCATCGACGAGGCCCTGCCGGTCGTCGTGATCGTCCCCTCCCCGCGGGACCGCGGCGTGCTGCACGACAAGATCGTCTCGAACATTCAGGAAATCAGGGCCCGCGGGGCCCGCGTGGTGGTGATAGCCGAAGAAGGCGACGCCGAGGTGAAGCCGTACGCGGACACCCTCATCGAGGTTCCCGCCGTGCCCACCCTGCTGCAGCCGCTGGTGACCACGGTGCCCCTGCAGGTGTTCGCCTGCGAACTGGCCACCGCTAAAGGCCACGACGTAGACCAGCCCCGCAACCTAGCCAAATCCGTCACCGTCGAGTGACCCGCCGCGCGAATCGCTGAGGCGGGAGGATTTTTGCCCCCATAGGGGCAATGAAATACGGTGCTGAGCGATATCCACGGTGGCGGAGCCGAATCGGCGAGTTATCCCCAGAATGGGATTCTGGAGTGGCGTGATGCCGGTGCGCCGCTAAGGCTGGCTCACATGATGCGTGCCCGGCATGCGGCGGTCAGTGACCTGTTAGCCATCCAGGATGGCGTCATCGCGCGGTGGCAGGCATTGGACTGCGGCCTGACTGATAAGTACATCGTCGTGTCGCTGCGCTCGGGGCGGTGGCAGCGGCTGCACGGCGGCGTCTATGCGGCCTACAGTGGGCCGGTGCCACGGCCGGCTCAGTTGTGGGGTGCCGTGCTGCGCAGCGGACCCGGTGCCGTGCTCAGTCACCATACGGCCGCTGAATTGCACGGGTTCGGCGCCCGGGCGCCGGTGATTCACCTGACGGTGCCACATTCGCGCCGGGTAACTGCCATCCCGGGCGTGGTGCTGCACTACTCGGCCAGGCTGGGGGAGTCGCGGCTTCCGGTGCGGGTGCCGCCACGGACCCGGATCGAGGAGACCGTGCTTGATCTGGCCGCCTCCGCGCGGGACCTGGATGAGGCGTTCAGCTGGGTGTTCCGGGCCTGCGGCAGCCGTCTCACCGCCCCGGACCGGATCGCGGCCGCGATGGCGTTACGGGCCAGGATGCGCTGGCGCGGGGAGTTGTCCGCAGCGCTCGGGCCGGGGACGCAGGGGGTGCACTCGCTGCTGGAGTACCGCTACGTCAGCCGGGTGGAGCGGCCACACGGGCTGCCTCGGGGTACCCGGCAGCGCCCGGTGGCCCGGGCCGGGCGGCGGCAGTACCAGGACGTCGCCTACGAGGAGTACGGCGTGCTGGCCGAACTGGACGGCCAGGCGGCGCACCCGGTGGGGGAGCGCTGGCGTGACATTGCCCGGGACAACGCGAACGCCGCCGCCGGGCAGGTCACGCTCCGCTACGGCTGGGCGGACGTGACCGGGCGGCCCTGCTGGGTGGCGGGCCAGGTGGCCGCCGCGCTGGCCCGGCGTGGCTGGACGGGGGCCCTGCGCCCGTGCGGTCAGGCCTGCCTGCTGGCGCCCTGAGGACTGGGCCGGCTGGGGCCAGGCCTCGCGGCGGGCGGCCCCGGGGCCCGCCGGGCACGCCCGGGACCCGGGGCCAGGGTGGCGGGGGTCCAGCCACCACGGCCGCGCGGCGCGACACCCGCGGGCCGGGATGGCGGGAGTCCGGGAGGCGAGCGTGACAGGCTGGACGGGTGATCGTCGGCATCGGGGTGGACATCGTGGACATTGCCCGCTTCCGGGCCGCCCTGGCGCGTACCCCGGGGCTGGCCACGCGACTGTTCGCGGAGAGCGAACGCGGCGCGCGGCCAGAGTCGCTGGCGGCCAGTTTCGCGGCCAAGGAGGCGGTCGCCAAGGCGCTGGGCGCTCCGCTCGGGTTGTGGTGGACCGACGTCAGCGTCACGCGGGACGCCATGGGCCGGCCCGCGCTCGCGGTCAGCGGCAGCGTCGCCGCCGCGGCCAGCCAGCGGGGGGTACGCCGCTGGCATCTCTCGCTAAGTCATGATTCCGGGATGAGCATCGCGATGGTGGTGGCCGAAGGATGAGAAACGCACACCAGGTACCGGCGGTCCGCGCGGCCGAACGCGCTCTCATGGACCGGCTGCCCCCGGGCACGCTGATGCAGCGGGCGGCGGCCGGGCTGGCGGCGGTGTCGGCCGGCCTGCTCGCCCGGGTCAGCGGGGCCCGGGTCGTGGTGCTGGCCGGGAGCGGGGACAACGGCGGTGACGCGCTGTACGCCGCGGCCCGGCTGGCTGGCCGGGGTGCCGTCGTGCTCGCCGTCCAGGCTGGATCGAAGATCCACGACGCGGGCGCGGCCGCGCTGCGGGCAGCCGGGGGCCGGGTGGCCAGCCCGGAGGACCCGGCGGTCCCGGCCGCGATCGGCGCCGCCGACCTGATCCTGGACGGGCTGCTGGGCATCGGCGGCCGGGGTGGCCTGCGCGAGGCGCAGGCGTTGCTGGCCGGGCTGGCCGCCCGCTCACCGGCCGTGGTGGTGGCCGTCGACCTGCCGAGCGGGGTGGACGCGGACACCGGCGTCGTCGAGGGCGCGGCAGTACAGGCGGACGTGACGGTGACGTTCGGCACGATGAAGCCCGGGCTGCTGGTGGACCCTGGTGCGGGCCACGCCGGGGTGGTCGAGCTCGTGGATATCGGCCTGGGGCCGTTCCTCGGCCCGCCGGACCTGCTGGCGCTGCAGGCGGCGGACACCGGCGGGCTGCTGGCCCGGCCGCCCGCCGAATCGGACAAGTACCGCCGCGGGGTGGCCGGGATCGTGGCGGGCAGCCAGCGGTTCACCGGCGCGGCGGCGCTGGCCGTCGGCGGCGCCCTGCGCGGCGGCGCCGGGATGGTCCGGCTGGTGTCGGCGGAGCATGCGGTGGCCGTGGTCCGGGTGCTCTGGCCGGAGGCAGTGATCACCGTGACCGGGGGGCGCCCGCCCGCCGAGGACATCCCCACGGCCGGGCGGGTCCAGGCCTGGGTGGCCGGGCCGGGGATGGGCACCGATGATGAGGCACGGGAGCGGCTCGCCGCCGTGCTGGCCAGCGACGTCCCGGTGCTGGTGGACGCGGACGGGCTGACCATCCTGGCCGCCGACCGCGCGCTGCTGGACCGTGCGGCGCCGACCCTGCTGACCCCGCATGCCGGGGAACTGGGCCGCCTGCTTGGCGCCGACCCGGCCGACGTGGAAGCGCGCCGCCTGGAGCACGCCCGGCGGGCGGCCGCCGAGCTGGGCGCGACCGTGCTGCTCAAGGGCTCGACCACGGTGATCGCCAGCCCGGACCCGGCCCGGCCGGCCTACGTCAACCCCACCGGGACATCCTGGCTGGCCACGGCGGGCACCGGGGATGTGCTGTCCGGGCTGGCCGGTGCCCTGCTGGCCCAGGGGCTGCGGCCGGCCGAGGCGGCGGCGGCCGCGGCCTACCTGCACGGCCTGGCGGCCCGCCAGGCTGCGGCCGGGTCCGGCGAGCGGCCCGCCCCGGCCATCCAGCCCACGCCGGCCCGGCTGGCCGGGCCGGACGGGCCAGGCAGGAGGTCCGGCGGGAACGGGCCGGCCGAGGCGCCCATCGCGGCGGCCGACGTGATCGGCGCCCTGCCGGGCGCCATCCGCTGGGTCCGCCAGCAAGCGGGCTGAGCTGGCTGGACTGAACCTGGGCGGGGCTGGCACGGCGGCGGGCTGGCTGGGCGGGGCTGGCACGGCGGCGGGCTGGCTGGGCGGGGCTGGCACGGCGGCGGGCTGGCTGGGCGGGCCGGCACGGCGGGGCTGGCACACTGGATGGCCATGGATGGTCCCGCGGAAGCACTGATAGACCTGGACGCCATCGCCGGCAACGTCGAGGCGCTGCGCAGCCGTATCCCCGGCCCGCAGCTGATGGCGGTGGTCAAAGCGGACGGCTACGGGCACGGCATGGTCCCGGCCGCGCACGCCGCGCTGGCCGGCGGCGCCGAGTGGCTGGGCGTGGTGCACGTGCACGAGGCCCTGGCGCTGCGCCGGGAGGGGATCACCACCCGGGTGCTCTGTCTGACCGGGGTGCCTGGTGCGGCCCACGAGGAGGCGGTCCGGGAGGGCATCGACCTGGCCGTCGACTCCGAAGCGCTGCTGGCCGAGGTCGCGGCGGCCGCCGCGCTGGCCGGGCGCCCGGCCCGGGTGCATCTCAAGATCGACACTGGGATGGCCCGGGGCGGGGCGACCGCAGCCGGCTGGCCCGCCCTGGTCGCGGCGGCCCGGTCCGCGGAGACGGCCGCAAATGTCGTGATTGCGGGGATCTGGTCGCATCTGGCCTGCGCGGACATGCCGGGTCACCCGTCCATCGCGGCCCAGCTGGACCGGTTCACCGAGGCGGTGGCGCTGGCTGAGGCGGCCGGGGCCCGGCCCGAGGTACGCCACCTGGCCAACACGGCCGCCGCGATCACTTTGCCGGAGACCTGGTTCGACCTGGTCCGGCCGGGCGGCGCGGTCTACGGGCTGGCCACCCTGCCCGGCGGCGCACCGGGCTGGCTGCGCCCGGCCATGACGCTCAAGACGAAGCTGGTGCTGGCCAAGCGGGTCCCGGACGGCACCCCCGTGTCCTACGGGCACCGGTACACCACCCGCGGGGAGAGCACGCTGGGGCTGATCCCGCTCGGCTACGCCGAGGGCATCCCGCGGCAGGCCTACGGCGTGGTCCCGGTGCAGGCCCGCGGGCAGCGGTGGCGCATCGCCGGGACGGTCTGCATGGACCTGTCCGTGCTGGATTTCGGCGCTGAGCCCGCGCAGGCCGGCGATGAGGTCGTGATGTTCGGCCCGGGAGATTCCGGGGAGCCGACCGCGCAGGAGTGGGCCGAGGCGCTGGGCACGGTGTCTTACGAGGTCGTCACCAACTTCGCGGGCCGGGTGCCCCGAACCTACTCTGGAGTAGCATTCGAGTCACGGGACCCGGTGCCTACGGCGGGCTCAGCCTCCGCGGGGCCAGGCGTCCTGTGAGATCGAGTTTCCCGGCGTGGCGCATCCGGGCCGGGTGACCCGGGGACTGCCGGAGGCACCCGCCGGGCGTGGCAGCCGGAGAGCGGCGGGAGGTGCGGATGGCGACCTGGCGGCGGATCACCGGCGCGGCCGGGCTGGCCGCGGGCGCGGTGGCCGCGGGAGCCGGCGCGCTGGTGGCGGCCGAGCGAATCGCGATCGGCCGGGTCCAGGTGCTGCGCCGGACCGCCCCGCCGGAGAACCTGGGTGAGCTGCGCGGCCGCCCGCTCACCGTGCTGGCCGACGACGGCGTCGCGCTGCATGTGGAGATCGACGAGCCGGCGCCCCCCGAGGGCCCGGCCCGGCGCCGCGGCCGCCGCCGCCAGCCGCATCCGCTGACCCTGATCTTCTGCCACGGGTACACCCTGAACCAGGACTGCTGGCACTTCCAGCGGGCCGCCCTGCGCGGGTACCGGATGGTGTTCTGGGACCAGCGGGACCATGGCCGCTCCGGCCGGTCCCCGGGCGGCAGCACGGCCAGCATCGGCCAGCTGGGGGAGGACCTGGCCCGGGTCCTCCAGGCGGCGGCCCCCGGCGACGGGCCGGTGGTGCTGATCGGCCACTCCATGGGCGGCATGACGATCATGGCGCTGGCCGAGCGGTATCCCGCGCTGTTCGGCACCAAGGTGGCCGGGGTGGCGCTGATCTCCAGCACGGCGAGCGGCCTGGACGCGGGCAGCCCGTGGATGCCGGGGCTGGCCCGGCCGGTGCTCCGCCGGGCGCTGCCGGTGGTGCTGCGCGGCGCGGCGACCGGCTACCGGGCCATGCTGGTCGAGCATGGCCGCCGGATGGCCAGCGACGTGTCGTTCCTGTCCACCCGGTTCATTGGGTTCGGCGACCCGGGCGTCAACCCGGTCCTGGTCGATTTCCTGGAGCAGATGATCAGGTCCACGCCGATCGAGGTGGTGGCGGCGTTCGGCGAGGCGCTGTATGCGGTGGACCTGCGCGGCACGCTGGAGACGGTGGGACGGGTCCCGGTGGTCGTGCTGACCGGCGACAAGGACCGGCTGATCTCCCCGTCACTCGGCCTGGACCTGGCCTCCGGCATACCCGGCGCGGAACTGGTCTGGGTCGCGGGCGCGGGGCACGCCGTTATCCTGGAGTCCCCCGAGGTGGTCAACGGTGCCATTGCCGGCCTGATCGCCCGGGTGGAGGCGGAGCGCGGGGCCGGCGAGCGGTCGGCCTGACCCCTCCGGCCGCGCCCGGGAGCGGGCGCCCGGACAGCTGACAGCGAGAGGGCAGAGGTGCAGGCGATGCCGTCCCCAGCTGAGCACATCGAGGTGCCCACCGCGGCGGACATGCACGCGCTGGGCCGCCGCCTGGCCGGCCGGCTGCGGGCCGGCGACCTTCTCGTGCTCAACGGCCCGCTCGGGGCGGGTAAGACCACCCTGGTCCAGGGCATCGGGGCGGGCCTGCAGGTGCGCGGCCCGGTAACCTCGCCGACCTTCGTCATCGCCCGGGTGCACCCGTCGCTGGCCGGGGGCCCCGGCCTGGTGCACGTGGACGCCTACCGGCTGTCCAGCGTGGCCGAAGTGGACGACCTAGACCTCGACGCGTCCGTGGACGACTGCGTGACCGTCGTGGAATGGGGCGGCGGGCTGGTCGAGGGACTGGCCGCGGACCGGCTGGAGATCGGCATCACGATGAGCCCGGCCCCCGGCGACGCCGACGCGCGGCAGGTGACCTTGACCGGTATCGGTGCACGGTGGGCGGGCGATACGGAATCCGCGGGTTGTGGCGTGCCGGTCACTCCTGAGGCCATATAGTTTCGGTCTGTCCCTGCATTGCTGACGTCAGTGCTCCCTGGCGGCCTGGCCGGCAATGCGTCCCGCGCCGTTATGCACGGTCTGTCCACGTCCCCGGAGGCGCGCCGTGGCTCAGCAGGGGCCCGTTCCCCCGCGCTCTCGTCGGCTGCCCGCCCCAGGCGGCGGCCCGCGCTGGGAAGATCCCGGCTACTCCGACGACGACGAGGAGCTGCCGCCCTGGGCCGGGCTGGCGGTCGATCCCCGGTGGGCCGACGGCACCGGCCGCGGCAAGCGCCCGGCTACCGCCCGCCACGTCTCCGAGCCTCCTCCTGAGCCCGAGCCCGAGTTCCCGGAGCCGGCCCCCGCGGTCCGCCCGCGGGGACGGCAGGCAGCGGCCCGGGCCCGGCGCACCAGGCGGTCGCTGTACCTGTGGGGCAGCGTGCTGGCCGCCGCCGTGATCATCGGCGGCGGGATCTGGTGGCTGGTCGGCCGGAGCAGCCCGCCGGCGCGGCTGCCCGGCGCCATGGTCACGACCTACCTGCCCGGTGAATTCCAGACCGTTCCCAACGCCTGCTCGGCGGTCACGGCCAGCACCCTGAACGCCTACCTGCCGGGGAAGCGGATCGTGGCGTCGCCGCAGTCGTTGGACGGCGGCGCGGCCAGCCTGTGCAGCTGGACACTGGACGCTCGCCCGCTCTACCGGCTGCTGAACGTCCAGGTTCAGGCGTATTCGCCGAACGGCCTGGCCAGCGGGGACGGCAGCGCCACGTTCGCGGCCATCGACGGCTACGCCCAGGCGTTGCAGCAGAAGGCCAGCCCGCCCAAGGCGACCCAGCTGCCCAAGGCGGCCATCACCACGCTGCCCGGCCTGGGCACCAAGGCGTTCGCCGCGTACCAGCAGGCCCGCTCCGGCGGCGTCACCACGGACCTGCTGACCGTGGTGGTCCGGGACCGTAACGTGGTGGTCACCGCGGTGCTGGAGGGGGATTCCGGCCGGGGCGGCTACGGCCCGGTCTCGGCCAGCCAGCTCCAGGCCGGGGCGGAAGCGGCGGCCCGCAACGTGCTGTCCGGGCTGAAATAGGCCCGGTCATCCCGGCCGCCGGCCCGGCGCGGAGCCGGGCACGGGGACCGGTCAGGTGCGGCGCCGGTCACATCCGGTCCGCCAGGTAGTTAGGCTCTGCATTCGTGCTGCTCGCGTTCGACACCGCGACGCCAGCCGTGACGGTGGCCCTGCATGACGGGACGCACGTGCTGGCCGAGACGACTGCCATCGATGCCCGCCGCCATGGCGAGCTGCTGGCCGCTGCCATCGAGGCGCTGCTGGCCGAGGCCGGGGCCAGCCGGCGGGACATCACCGCCGTGGCGTCCGGGACTGGCCCGGGGCCGTATACCGGGCTGCGGGCCGGGCTGGTCACCGCCCGGGTGCTGGGCAGCGCGCTGGGCGTCCCGGTCTACGGGGTGTGCACCCTCGACGTGATCGCCGCTGACGCGGCGGCCGCCGCCGGCGGCGGCGAGTTCCTGGTGGCCACCGACGCCCGCCGCCGTGAGGTGTACTGGGCGCGCTACGACGCCACCGGCGGGCGGCTGGCCGGCCCGGACGTCGGCCGCCCGGCCGACGTCGCGGCAGCCGCGGGGCCGGTGCCGGTCGCCGGCACCGGGCCGGTGCTTTACCCGGACCTGCTGGGGGAGGGCATCGGGCCCGCCTACCCGTCGGCCGCCCGCCTGGCCCGCCTGGCCGCCGCCCAGATCGCCGCGGGCACGGCCGCCGCCGGGGCCGACCCCGTCTACCTGCGCCGTCCGGACGCCCGGGTGCCCGGGCCGCCCAAGCGGGTGACCGCGTGAGCGCCGGAGCGGCCGGCCGGGTCCCCGCGCGGGGACCCGGCAGCGGCGGCGCCCCGGCCAGCCCGCCCGCCCAGGCCGCGGGCCAGGGGACGGTCCCCGGGGCCACCCTGCGCCCGATGACCCGTGCCGACCTGCCCGCCGTGCTCGGGCTGGAGCATGCCCTGTTCGGGGACGAGGCCTGGACAGAGGGCATGCTCGCCAGCGAACTCGACGGGGTGGCCAGCGGCCGGTACTACCTGGTCGCCGAGGACGGCGGCGAGGTGATCGGCTACGCCGGGCTGCTGACTCCCGGGGGCGGCCAGGCCGACGTGCTGACGCTGGCCGTCGCCGAGCAGCGGTGGGGCCGGCGGGTGGGCGCCACCCTGCTGGACACCCTGATCAGTGAGGCGGCCCGGCGGGGCTGCACGGAGGTCTTTCTCGAAGTGCGGATCGACAACGAGCGCGCGCAGCGGCTGTACCAGGGACGCGGCTTCACCGAGATCGGGGTGCGCCGTGGTTACTACCAGCCCTCAGGCACGGACGCCCTGGTGATGCGGCTCAGCCTGCCCCGCCTGGCGAGGATGGCTGGCTGGGCGGCCCGGCGGCCGGCCGGAGGTGCCCGGTGATCGGCCCGCTTGTGCTCGGCATCGAGACGTCCTGCGACGAGACCGGCGCCGGCCTGGTCCGCGGGCATGACCTGCTGGCCGACGCGGTGGCGTCCAGCGTCGCGGAACACGCCCGGTTCGGCGGTGTCGTCCCGGAGGTGGCCAGCCGGGCCCACCTGGAGGCCATGGTCCCCGCCGTGGACCGGGCCCTGGCCACCGCCGGGGTCACCCTGGCCGACGTGGACGCGATCGCGGTGACCGCCGGGCCCGGGCTGACCGGGGCGCTGCTGGTCGGCGTGTGCGCGGCCAAGGCGTACGCACTGGCGCTGGGCAAGCCGCTGTACGCGGTGAATCACCTGGCCGCGCATATCGCCGTGGACCAGCTGGAGCACGGGCCACTGCCGACGCCGGCCATCGCACTGCTGGTTTCCGGCGGGCACTCTTCCCTGCTGCTCACCAAGGACGTGGCCGGCGACGTGCAGCCGCTCGGGGCCACCATCGACGATGCGGCCGGGGAAGCCTACGACAAGGTGGCCCGGCTGCTGGGGCTGCCGTTCCCCGGCGGCCCGCCGATCGACAAGGCGGCGCGCGACGGGGATGCAGCGGCGATCGCGTTCCCGCGGGCCAAGTACCACGACCAGACGTATGATTTCTCATTCTCCGGGCTCAAGACCGCCGTGGCCCGCTGGGTGGAGGCGCGCCAGGCGGCCGGGCTCAGCGTGCCGGTGGCCGACGTGGCCGCGTCCTTCCAGGAAGCGGTGGCCGACGTGCTGACCCGCAAGGCGGTCCAGGCCTGCCGCGCGTACGGCGTGGACCACCTGGTGGTCGGCGGCGGAGTCGCCGCCAACTCCCGGCTGCGCAGCCTGGCCGCGGAGCGCTGCGAGGCGGCCGGGATCCGGCTGCGCGTGCCGCGTCCGGGCCTGTGCACCGACAACGGGGCCATGGTGGCCGCGCTCGGCGCGGAGCTGGTGGCCCGGGGCGCGGCCGCCTCCACGCTGGACGTCGGGGCCGATTCCGGCCTGCCGGTGACCAGCGTGATGGCCTGACCGCAGCGGCCCGCCGGGTTGACGATGCGGCGCGCCGGGGCTACTGTTCGGGACTGGCACTCTCTCGGGTAGAGTGCTAATGCGACGAGGCTGGTCTGGCACCCGCGACGACAGCCGGCCGGGGTCGTGTCTTCCTATAGTCGTTTCCCGCCATCCTTTTCGGAGGAGGAGGTCAGATCGTGGCAACCGCTACCAAGGTTGTGCTCAAGCCACTCGAGGACCGGATCGTGGTCCGCACGCTGGAGGCCGAGCAGACCACAGCGTCCGGGCTGGTCATTCCGGACACTGCCAAGGAGAAGCCCCAGGAGGGCGAGGTCCTGGCCGTGGGCCCGGGCCGGTTCGATGACGCGGGCGCCAAGCGCGTACCGATGGATGTGAAGGTCGGTGACGTGGTGCTGTACAGCAAGTACGGCGGCACCGAGGTGAAGTACCACGGTGAGGAGTTCCTGGTCCTCTCCGCCCGCGACGTGCTCGCCATCGTCGAGAAGTAACACGCGGCTCCGGCGGCGGGCTCGTCGGCGACCAGATGTCTGCTGCGGATCACCGCCCCGGCGCTATCCGGCGTCCGGGGCGGTAGTCCGTAGCTGCCCGGGATGACCGCCGCCCGGCCGCAAGTGACCTAGTCAAGCTAATTTGAGGTGCTCATGGCCAAGATGCTGGAGTTCGACGAGGAGGCACGGCGCGCGCTGGAGCGCGGCGTCAACCGCCTCGCCGACGCCGTGAAGGTGACGCTGGGGCCGAAGGGCCGCAACGTCGTTATCGACAAGAAGTGGGGCGCTCCGACCATCACCAACGACGGCGTGACCGTCGCCCGGGAGGTGGAACTGGAGGACCCGTACGAGAACCTCGGTGCGCAGCTCGCCAAGGAAGTCGCCACCAAGACCAATGACGTGGCGGGTGACGGCACCACCACGGCCACCGTGCTGGCCCAGGCCATGGTCCGTGAGGGCCGCCGCTCGGTGACCGCGGGGGCCAACCCGATGGCGCTCAAGCGGGGCATCGACGCGGCCGCCTCGGCCGTGTCCGACCGCCTGCTCGAGTCGGCCCGTGAGGTCGAGGAGCAGCGGGAGATCGCGCACGTGGCGACAGTCTCCGCGCAGGACGCTCGGATCGGCGAGCTCATCGCCGAGGCGTTCAGCAAGGTCGGCAAGGACGGCGTCATCACCGTTGAGGAATCGCCGACGATGGGCCTGGAGCTCGAATTCACCGAGGGAATGCAGTTCGACAAGGGCTACATCTCCCCGTACTTCGTCACCGACCCCGAGCGGATGGAAGCCGTCCTGGAGGACGCGTACATCCTGCTGCACGCGGGCAAGATCTCCGCCATGGCCGATTTCCTGCCGCTGCTGGAAAAGGTCGCGCAGACCAAGAAGCCATTCCTGGTCATTGCCGAGGACGTCGAGGGTGAGGCACTGTCCACCCTGGTGGTGAACAAGATCCGCGGGCTGCTGTCCGTCGTCGCGGTGAAGGCGCCCGGCTTCGGTGACCGGCGCAAGGCCATGCTCGGCGACATCGCCGTGCTGACCGGCGGCGAGGTGGTCAGCGAGGAGGTCGGGCTCAAGCTCGAGCTGGTCGGGCTGGAGACGCTGGGCCAGGCCCGGCGGATCGTGGTCACCAAGGACGACACCACGATCGTGGACGGGACCGGCGACCCTGAGGCGGTCAGCGACCGGATCCGCCAGCTCCGCGCGGAGATCGAGGCCACCGATTCCGACTGGGACCGGGAGAAGCTCCAGGAGCGGGTGGCCAAGCTGTCCGGCGGGGTCAGCGTGCTCCGGGTGGGCGCCGCCACTGAGGTGGAGCTCAAGGAGAAGAAGCACCGGCTGGAGGACGCCATCTCGGCGACCCGGGCTGCCATCGAAGAGGGCATTATCCCCGGCGGAGGCAGCGCGCTGGTGCACATCTCGGCCTCGCTCGACGACCTCGGCAAGACCGGGGACGAGGCCACCGGGGTGAACGTAGTGCGCACCGCCCTGGTGTCCCCGGCCCGGTGGATCGCCGAGAACGCGGGCGTGGAGGGCTCGGTGGTCACTTCCAGGATCGCGGAGCTGCCCTTCAACGAGGGCTTCAACGCGGCCACTGGCGAGTACGGCGACCTGGTCGCGCAGGGCGTGATCGACCCGGTCAAGGTGACCCGCTCGGCCGTGCTGAACGCCGCGTCCATTGCGGCCATGCTGCTGACCACCGAGGTGCTGGTGGCGGAGCGGCCCGAGGAGGAGGACGAGGCGGCCGCGGGCGGCCACGGCCACTCCCACGGTCACGGTCACTGAGTCACGCGCACTGAGTCACGCGCACTGAGTCACCGCGCTGGGCCAGGCCGCTGGGCCAGGCGCAGCCACCGCAGACAGGCCCCTCCGGCACCGCCGGAGGGGCCTGCCGCGTTCCACGCTGAGGTTCCCGGCGGTAAGCCGCGAAAACGGGCACTCCGACGACGCCTAATTACTTTAAGTAATCAATTGACTACGCTTAGTAATTTAGAATTCGGAACGTGGTCGTGCGGTACATCAATGTGACCTTTCTGTTGCCTACTTTCATGAGGGCACCCCCTGATTTCGTGGGCATCATGCAGACGTGAGCGACGGACGCATCCGGGCCGTGACCAGCGGTGCCGTATCTGGCGGGCGAGTGTCGGGTGGCTCCCTGGCGGGCCAACAGGGGCCGGCCGGGGCCGCCCAGGCAGGACTGGCGGCGTCCGGGGCGGGCGGCCCGGTACCCGGGCAGTGGTCCCCGGGGTCCGGGGCGGTGCCCGGCCCGGGCGGCCCGGTACCCGGGCAGTGGTCCCCCGGGTCCGCGGCGGCGGCGTCCCGGGCGGGCGGGGGGGTTCCCGGCCAGCGGTCCCCGGGGGCGCCCAGCGCGGCGCCAGCCCCAGAGCGTGACGGCGAGCGGGACGCGGAGGGCGACAGCCCGGGTTCCGGGCCGGGCAGCGTCGCCGACCTGGCCACCCTGGCGGTGCGCGGCCATCCTGGCGCGATCGAGGCGCTGCTGCAGCGGATCCGGCCCATGGTGGTGCGGTACTGCCGTGCCCGGCTCGGCCGGGTGGCCGGCCACTACTACGTGGCGGACGACGTGGCCCAGGAAGTCTGCCTGGCGGTGCTGTCCGCGCTGCCCCGTTACCGGGACGTGGGCCGTCCGTTCGCGTCCTTCGTCTTCGGCATCGCCTCGCACAAGGTGGCCGACGCGGTGCGCAACGCCTCCCGGCTCGCGGTGCCGTTCGAGGATCTGCCTGATGGCCCGGACGACCACCCCGGCCCGGAAGAGACCGTGGTGGCCTACATTGAGGCGGAACGGGCCAGAGCGCTCCTCGCCCAGCTGCCAACTCGCCTGCGTGAGCTGCTAATACTACGCGTTGTGACGGGTCTGTCCGCCGAGGAAACGGGTAACGTACTAGGTATGTCAGCAGGAGCGGTGCGGGTTGCCCAGCACCGGGCGCTAGCCCGGCTCCGGGCGATCGCGGTCGAGGAGTCGATTGCGTGATCACGGGGCGCGGACCCGGGGCGCCTGGCCTCACCCCCGGCCTGGAGTTCACTCGCAGGCGGGGAGGCCCAGGCGGGACGGGACATGGGGCTGTCGATCTGAGCGAGATCCGGCGGTCTGAGGAGCTCGTCAACCGGCTTGCGGCCCGGGGGGCCGCCGGGCTGGTATCGCTCGATGATCCGGCGGCCGCGCTGCTGGCCGCGCTGTCAGCCGACGTGGACGTGCCCGCCGTCAAGGACCAGCCGGCCATGGCCCCGAGGCTGGCGGCCGTGGGGGAAGCCGTGGCGGGCGCGCCGTCCCGCGGCCTGGCGGACTGGGTCCGGGCCGCGGTGGCCGGGGCGGTCGTGGCTGGCCTGGCCGGGACGACCAGCCTGATCACCGCCAGCATGGTGGCCCGGCTGTCCCGCGGGGCCGGGGGCCGGGGCCGGGGCCCGGTGGCCCGCGGCTGGGCTCGGCAGGCCCGGTCCCGCCGCTACCGCTGATGCGAGGCGGCACGGAGCACTGGGCGGCCCGGCGGCTCTAGACTGAGGGGATCCCGCAGCCACCGCCTGGAAGGTGTCATGAGCGACGACGGCAAGTTCGCCCCCCCGGCCCTCACCTTCGACGATGTGCTGTTGCTGCCCGCCCACTCCGAGGTCATGCCGGGCGAGGCGGACACCACGGCCCGGCTCAGCCGGCGGCTCACGCTCAACGTCCCGCTGCTCTCCTCGGCCATGGACACCGTGACCGAGGCGCGGATGGCCATCGCCATGGCCCGCATCGGCGGGGCCGGGGTGCTGCACCGGAACCTGTCCGTGGAGGACCAGGCGCAGCAGGTGGACATGGTGAAGCGGTCCGAGGCCGGGATGATCACCAATCCGGTGACCTGCGGCCCGGACGCCACGGTGGCCGACGTGGACCGGCTCTGTGCCCGGTTCCGTATCTCCGGTGTCCCGGTGACCAGCCCGGACGGTGTGCTGCTCGGCATCGTCACGAACCGGGACATCCGGTTCGTCAGTGACCACAGCCGCCGGGTCGCGGACGTGATGACCCCCATGCCGCTAGTTACCGCGCCGGTCGGAGTATCCAGGGAGGGCGCCTTCGCGTTGCTGCGCCAGCACAAGGTGGAGAAGCTTCCGCTGGTCGATCCGGACGGCCGGCTGCGCGGCCTGATCACGGTCAAGGACTTCACCAAGAGCGAGAAGTTCCCGAACGCCACCAAGGATGCGGAGGGGCGGCTGGTCGTCGGGGCCGCCGTCGGTGTGGGCGAGGATGCCAAGTACCGCGCCCAGGCCCTGGCCGAGGCGGGGGCCGACTTCCTGATCGTGGATACCGCGCACGGTCATGCCCAGGCCGTGCTCGACATGGTCGCGCAGCTGAAGGGGAACCTGCGGGTCGAGGTCATCGGCGGGAACGTGGCCAGCCGGGCGGGCGCGCAGGCACTCATCGACGCGGGTGCCGACGGGGTCAAGGTCGGCGTCGGGCCCGGGTCCATCTGCACCACCCGGGTGGTGGCCGGTGTCGGGGTCCCCCAGGTGACCGCCATCTATGAGGCAGCGCAGGCGGCCCGGGCGGCGGGTGTGCCGCTCATCGGGGACGGCGGGCTGCAGCACTCAGGGGACATCGCCAAGGCCATCGCCGCGGGCGCGGACACCGTCATGCTCGGCAGCCTGCTGGCCGGCTGCGAAGAGGGACCGGGCGAGATGGTGTTCATCCACGGCAAGCAGTACAAGCTGTACCGGGGGATGGGCTCGCTGGGCGCCATGCGCAACACCGAGCGCGGCCGGTCCTACTCCAAGGACCGGTACTTCCAGGACGACGTGCTGCGCGAGGACAAGCTGGTCCCGGAGGGGATCGAGGGCCAGGTGCCCTACCGCGGCCCGCTGGCCGCCGTGGCCAACCAGCTGGTCGGCGGGCTGCGCGCGGCGATGGGCTACTGCGGCGCGGGGAGCATCGGCGAGCTCCAGGAAGCCAGGTTCACCCAGATCACCGCGGCGGGCCTGGCCGAGAGCCATCCGCACGACATCGAAATGACGGCGGAGGCCCCCAACTACACCAGGCGCTCGCGCTGATGACCGCGGTGGAGATCGGCCGTGGCAAGAGCGGCCGCCGGGCCTACCCCCTCGACGAGATCGGCATCGTGCCGTCCCGGCGCACCCGGGACCCCGAGGAGGTCTCGGTGGCCTGGCAGATCGATGCCTACCGGTTCGAGATGCCGCTGGTGGTCTCGCCGATGGACAGCGTCGTCTCGCCGGCCATGGCCGCGCAGATCGGCAGCCTGGGCGGGCTAGCCGTGCTCGACCTGGAAGGGCTGTGGACCCGGTACCCGGACCCGGAGCCCGTCCTGGCCGAGATCGCCGCGCTGAGCGAGGAGTCCGGCACCCGGCGGCTGCAGGAGATCTACGCCGAGCCGATCAAGGAAGAGCTGATCGGGCAGCGTATCGAGGAGATCCGCTCCACCGGCGTGACGACCGCGGCGAGGCTGTCGCCCCAGCGGACCGTGCGCTATTACAAGACCGTAGTCGACGCGGGCGTGGACATCTTCGTGATCCGCGGTACCACGGTGTCCGCTGAGCATGTGTCCGGCCGGGCCGAGCCGCTCAACCTGAAGCAGTTCATCTACGAGCTTGACGTGCCGGTGATCGTCGGCGGATGTGCCACGTACACCGCGGCGCTGCACCTGATGCGCACCGGCGCGGCCGGCGTGCTGGTCGGGTTCGGCGGCGGGTCGGGGCACACCACCGCGGCGGTGCTCGGCGTGGCGGTGCCGATGGCCACCGCGATCGCCGACGTGGCCGCGGCGCGGCGGGAGTACCTGGACGAATCGGGCGGCCGCTACGTGCACGTGATCGCGGACGGCGGGATGACCCGGAGCGGGGACATCGCCAAGGCGCTGGCCTGCGGCGCGGACGCGGTGATGGTGGGCTCGCCGTTCGCCCGGGCGGCCGAGGCGCCCGGCCGTGGCTACCACTGGGGCAGCGAGGCGCACCACCCGGACCTGCCCCGGGGCGCCCGCGTCAAGGTGGGCACGGTCGGCCCGGTGCGGCAGATCCTGCACGGCCCGTCCGACGTCCCGGACGGCTCGCTGAACCTGATCGGCGCCCTCCGCCGCACCATGGCCACCTCGGGCTATTCCGACCTCAAGGAGTTCCAGCGGGTGGAGGTCGCGGTCACCCCGAACGCACCGCCGCGGCGGTAGCCACGCGATGCTAACGTTCGGCGTGTGATGGCCGGGGGGATCCAGAGCGCACAGCTGGACCCGGCCGGGCGGGCCGCTGCCCTGGCCGCGCTGACCCGGGACGAGCTACAGGTACTCGTGGTGGGCGGCGGGGTGGTCGGTGCGGGCGTCGCCCTGGACGCGGTGACCCGCGGCCTGTCCGTCGGCCTGGTCGAGGCCCGGGACTTCGCGTCGGGCACCTCGTCGCGGTCCAGCAAGCTGATCCACGGCGGCCTGCGCTATCTCGAGCAGCTCAACGTGAGCCTGGTCCGTGAGGCCCTCACCGAGCGGGCGCTGCTGCTGCAGCGGATCGCCCCGCACCTGGTCCGGCCGGTGCCTTTCCTCTTCCCGCTCACCCATCACCTGTGGGAACGGGCCTACGTCGGTACCGGGGTGACCGCCTACGACGTGCTCGGCTTCTCGCTTGGCCAGCCGCGGGGACTGCCCGGGCACCAGCAGCTGACCAAGCGGGGGGCGCTCCAGCTGGCGCCGGCCCTCAAGCGGTCCGCGATCACCGGGGCGCTGCAGTACTGGGACGCGCAAGTGGACGACGCCCGGTTCGTGGTCGGCCTGGTCCGCACGGCGGCCAGCTTCGGGGCCCATATCGCCTCCCGGACTCAGGTCACCGGCTTCCTGCGGGAGGGCGAGCGGGTGACCGGGGTGCGCGCCGTGGACCTGGAGACCGGCAAGGAACTGCAGATCCGCGCCCAGCAGGTGGTCAACGCCACGGGGGTGTGGACCGACGACGTGCAGGCCATGGTGGGCGGCCGCGGGGTGATCAACATCCGGGCCTCCAAGGGCGTGCACCTGGTCGTGCCGCGGGACCGGATCCAGTCCCGCACCGGCATCATCATGCGCACCCCGTCCAGCGTGCTGTTCATCATCCCGTGGGGACGGCACTGGATCGTCGGCACCACGGACACCGAGTGGACCCTGGACAAGGCCCACCCGGCCGCCAGCCGGGCCGACATCGACTACGTGCTGGCCCAGGTCAACCGGGTGCTGGCCGTGCCGCTCAGCCGGGAGGACGTGGCCGGGGTTTACGCCGGGCTGCGGCCGCTGCTGGCCGGCGAGTCGGACTCCACCTCCCAGCTGTCCCGGGAGCACGTGGTGGCCCACCCGGTGCCCGGGCTGGTGATGATCGCCGGGGGCAAGTACACCACCTACCGGCTGATGGCCCGGGACGCGGTGGACGCGGTGGCGCACGGGCTGGACTGGCGGGTGCCCGACTCATGCACCCACGAGGTGCCGCTGGCCGGGGCCGACGGCTACCTCCCGCTGTGGAACGCGCGGCACCGGCTGGCCCGGTCCTCCGGCCTGCACGTGGCCCGGATTGAGCACCTGCTGCGCCGGTACGGCGCACTGGCCACCGAGATCCTGGACCTCATCGCGGCCGAGCCGGACCTGGGCCGGCCGCTGGCCGGGGCCGAGGACTACCTGCGCGCGGAGATCGGCTACGCGGCCTCGCACGAGGGTGCCCGCCACCTCGATGACGTGCTGGCCCGCCGGACGCACATCTCCATCGAGACCTGGGACCGGGGCCTGTCCGCGGCGGCGGAGGCCGCGGCCCTGATGGCCGGGCCGCTCGGCTGGGATGACCGCCAGGTGGCCCGGGAAGTCGGCTACTACGAGGCGATGATCGCCGCTGAGCGGGCCTCCCAGGAGGCACCCACCGACCAGGCCGCGGACGCGCTGCTGCTCGACGCCCCGGACATCGTCCCGGTCATCAGCTAACCGGCCGCCGCACTATAGACCGGGGAGGGGAGGCCCGCTCGCCGCACTATAGACCGGGGAGGGGAGGCCCGCTGGAGGTGGGTCTCGCCGAGCCGGTGATCACGGAGGGTACAGGGGGTCGTCCCCCCGGATTAGGCTAGCCGCATGTCCAGGCCACGCGTGTTCTCCGGCATCCAGCCGACGGCAGACTCCTTCCACCTCGGCAACTACCTGGGCGCGCTGCGCCAGTGGGTGGCCCTGCAGGAGACGCACGAGGCGTTCTACTGCGTGGTGGACCTGCACGCCATCACCGTGCCGCAGGATCCGGCCCAGCTGCGCCAGCGGACCAGGGTGGCCGCTGCGCAGCTGTTCGCGGCCGGGCTGGACCCGGACCGCTGCGTGGTCTTCGTGCAGAGCCATGTCCCGCAGCACACCGAACTGGCCTGGGTGCTCGGCTGCGTGACCGGGTTCGGCGAGCTGAGCCGGATGACCCAGTTCAAGGACAAGTCGGCCAAGGGCGGCGCCCAGCAGTCCAGCCTGGGGCTGTTCAGCTACCCGGTGCTGCAGGCCGCCGACATCCTGCTCTACCAGACCGACCAGGTGCCGGTCGGCGAGGACCAGCGGCAGCACCTGGAGCTCAGCCGGGATCTCGCGATCCGGTTCAACCACCGCTACGGGGACACGTTCACCGTCCCGTCCGCCTACATCCTGGGCGGCGTCGCGAAAATCACTGACCTGCAGGAGCCGACCGCGAAGATGAGCAAGTCGTCGTCGTCGGCCGCGGGCATCATCGACGTGCTCGACGAGCCCGCCACGATCCGCAAGAAGATCGCCCGCGCGGTCACCGACACCGGCAGCGAGGTCCGCGCGGACGAGGCGGCCAAGCCCGGGGTGACCAACCTGCTGCGCATCTACTCGGCGCTGACCGGCGCGGACATCGCCGAACTGGAGTTCAGGTACGCCGGCGCGGGCTACGGCCAGTTCAAGAAGGACCTGGCCGAGGTGGTCGCGGGCACCCTGGCGCCGATCCGGGAGCGCACCGAGAAGCTGCTCGCCGACGAGACCGGGCTGGACCGGCTGCTGGCCCATGGGGCGGCCCGGGCCCGCCCGGTGGCCGCGGAGACGATGACCAAGGTCATGGACGGGGTGGGCTTCCTGCCCGCGGCAGGCGCCTGACGGCCAGCGCGATGCCGCCGGCCACCAGCAGGGCCAGCAGCACGCCGGCGCCGGCCGCCACCGTGACGGCCGGGAACCCCCGGGGGCGCCCCGCGGCCACCGGCACCGCCGCGGGCAGCGGCCGCACCACGGCGCTGCGTCCCGGCCCGGGGCTGGACCGCGGGCGGACCAGGATGCCGGCCGGCCTGACCCGCCCGTCCACAGCGAATCCCCAGTTCAGCAGCCTGGTGGCGGCGGTCATCTCGGTCCGCGGGGTGCAGTGCATGATCGTCACGATGAGGGTGTGCCCGTGCCGCCGCGCCCAGCCGATGAACGTGGCCTGCGACGCCGCCGTCCAGCCGATCTTGCCGCCCAGGTCGCCGGGGTAGCTGCCCAGCATCGTGTTCTGGTTGTGCAAGGTCACCAGGTGCCGCCGGGAGAGCGGGAAGGTGGCCGTCCGCTCCGCCTCGATCCGCATCAGCGCCGGGAGGGCCAGCGCCTGGCGGGCGAAGAGCGCGAGGTCATAGGGGGAACTGCGCTGGCCCCTGGCGTTCAGCCCGTCCGGCCGCCTGGCCACCGTGTCGTCCGCCCGCAGGTGGCGCGCCTCGGTGTTCATCATGGCTACGCCGCGGCGGCCGGAGCCGGTGGCCTCGGCCAGCGCGAGGGCGGCGTCATCGGCCGAGGCCAGCAGCATGGCCCGGAACAGGTCGGGCACCCGGTAACGACGGCCAGCCAGCAGCCCCACCCGGCCCGGCCCGGCGCGGGCCGCCGCCCGGGAGGCGGCCACGGCCGTGCCTGGGCGCAGCACCGGTATAAGCGTGTCAGCGGCCAGGATCTGCAGCGTGCCGGCCGGCCGGAAGCGCCCGTGCGGGTCCCTGGCGGCGAGCACGGCGCCCGTCCCCGCGTCAGCGACCAGGTACCCGGCGGCGGGCACGGCGGGCAGCCGCCGGGCGCCCCGGGCCGGGTAGCTGACCACGATGCCCTGGCTGGCGAGCCGCGGGCCGCCGATCACCGGGCCGCGAGCCGCGGCGCCGTGCCGCCCGGGGCGCCCCGCAGCGGGGCGGTCAGCCGCGGGGCCGTGCTGCCCGGAATGGCTGGATACGGGGCCGCCGGGCACCGGGACACCCGGCACCGGGGGCCCGAAGGCCAGGGCGGGCGGGGCCGCGGCCGCCACGGCGAGCCCCAGGGCCGCGCACGCCGCGAGCATCCGGGCCACGGCCGCGGCGGCGGGGCGAGCACCCGCTCCCCAATGAGTCACGAGGAGTAGTTAAGCAGGTGGAATACGTCACTCACAGTGGCATCCCGCAGATGCCTGATCCGGCCCGGCACATGTGGGAAAACTCTCGTAGGCTTTCTGCGCGGCTGGCGCTTAACCTTGGGTCATGGAAGGCGTCTCGGAGTCTGGGCTGCCGGTCCAGCCCGTGTACCGGCCCGGTGAACCGGCCGGCTTCGATCCGGCGGACCAGCTGGGCCAGCCCGGCCAGTTCCCGTTCACCCGCGGTGTCTACCCGGCCATGTACACCGCCCGGCCGTGGACGATGCGGCAGTACGCGGGCTTCGCCACCGCGGAAGACTCCAACCGGCGCTACCACGAGCTGATCGAGGCGGGCACCACCGGGCTGTCGGTCGCCTTCGACCTGCCCACCCAGATGGGCTACGACTCCGACGCCCGGGTCGCCCGCGGCGAGGTCGGCAAGGTCGGCGTGGCCATCGACTCCATCGAGGACATGCGCACGCTGCTGCGCGGCATCCCGCTCGACGCGGTCTCCACCTCGATGACCATCAACGCCCCGGCCGCCCTGCTGCTGCTGCTGTACCAGCTGGTGGCCGAGGAGCAGGGGGTGGACGCGAAAGCCCTGACCGGCACCATCCAGAACGACATCCTCAAGGAGTACATCGCGCGGGGCACCTACATTTACCCGCCGGTCCCGTCGCTCCGCCTGGTCGCCGACACCTTCGCCTACTGCCGGGCCGAGATCCCCCGGTGGAACACGATCTCCATCTCCGGCTACCACATGGCCGAGGCCGGCGCCACGGCGGTGCAGGAGATCGCGTTCACGCTGGCCAACGCCAAGGAGTACGTGCGGGCCGCGATCCGTTCCGGGCTGGCGGTGGATGAGTTCGGCCCGCGGCTGTCGTTCTTCTTCGTCGCCCGGACCACGCTGCTGGAGGAAGTGGCCAAGTTCCGCGCGGCCCGGCGGCTGTGGGCGCACATCATGCGGGACGAGTTCGGCGCGGCCGACCCCCGGTCGCAGATGCTCCGCTTCCACACCCAGACGGCCGGGGTGCAGCTCACCGCCCAGCAGCCAGAGGTGAACCTGGCCCGGGTGACCGTGCAGGCGCTGGCCGCCGTGCTCGGCGGCACCCAGTCGCTGCACACCAACGCCTACGACGAGGCCATCGCGCTGCCCAGCCAGAAGGCAGCCCGGCTGGCGGTGCGCACCCAGCAGGTGCTGGCGCATGAGACCGACCTCACCACCACCGTTGACCCGTTCGCGGGCTCCTACGCGGTGGAGTCGATGACGAACGAGGTGGCCGAGGCGGCCGAGGACCTCATCGCCCGGGTGGATGAGATGGGCGGTGCCGTCGCCGCCATCGAGCAGGGCTTCCAGAAAGCCGAGATCGAGCGGTCCGCTTACCGCATCACCCGGGAGATCGACGCGGGCGAGCGGGTGGTGGTGGGCGTGAACAAGTTCATCACCCCCAGCGAGGAGCCCTACCAGCCACTCCGGGTGGACCCGGGGCTCGAGCAGGAGGCGGGGCGCCGCCTGGCGGAGCTGCGGGCCAGCCGTGATGAGGGCGAGTTCCGGCGCTGCGTCGACGAGGTGAAGAGGGCCGCGGCGGGCGGCCAGAATGTGCTCGTGCCGATCCGCGAGGCGCTGCGCAGCCGGGCCACGGTCGGCGAGGTGTGCGACGCCCTGCGCGACGTCTGGGGCGTCTACCAGCCACCCGACCTGGGCTAACCGGGCGGGACCGGATGCTGACGCGATCCGCGCCGGCCAGGCTGCCCGGCCGTCCTCACGCACCGTTACCCGGGACCCGGCAGTGAGTAGCAGTGCTCCGGCGGGGGGCTGGCCAACGCAACCCGACGAGCAAGGAGCCAGTCCATGGCCATCTGGTGGAATCCGTCCCGGGGTGCGACGCTCGGCATCGAGTGGGAGCTGCAGTTGATCGATGCGGCGAGCAGGCTGCTGCGCCAGGACGCCCGGGAGGTGATCACCGCCCTGCGCGCACCGGGCGGCGCGGCTGACGAGCAGAAGGTCCACGATGAGCTGATGCAGTCCGCCGTCGAGGTGGTAACCGGGGTGTGCAGCACGGTGTCCGAGGCGGTGGCCGACCTGACCGCGACAATTGCTCAACTTCAGCGGATCACGGATATGCGCGGTACGATGCTGGCCTGCGCCGGAACTCATCCCGTCAGTGACTGGCGGGATGCAAAGATGGCGCCCATTCAGCGCTATGCGGAACTCGTCGAGCAGATGCAGTGGCTAGCCCGCAGGATCCAGACCTTTGGTGTCCATGTCCACGTGGGGCTACGGGATGGCAGCAAGGCGATTCCGATCGTCAACGCTCTGGCCGCCTATCTGCCGCATTTCCTGGCGCTGACCGCGTCGAGCCCGTTCTGGGGTGGGCACGACACCGGGCTCGCATCGAGCAGGGCGGTCATCTTTGGTGGGCTACCGACCGCAGGACCGCCGCATTTGCTTGCGGACTGGACTGAGTTCGAGGAGTACATGGACACGCTGATGCGAGCCGGGACCATCCGGAGCATCAAGGAAGTGTGGTGGGATGTCCGCCCACATCCTGATTTTGGCACGATCGAAATCAGGATGTTCGACGGGGTTCCCACACTGCGCGAGGTTGGCATGGTCGGAGCCTTGTCGCAGAGCCTGGTGCAGTTGCTCGACAGCCAGCTCGACCGCGGGTACCAGCTGCCCACCCAGCCATCGTGGGTGGTCCGGGACAACAAGTGGCGCGCGACGCGGTACGGCCTCGATGCCATCGTGATCACCGATGCCGCGGGCGCCACCGCACCGCTGCGTGATGAGCTGTACGAGCTGGTGCAGGAGTTGCAGCCGGTGGCCCAGCGGCTCGGTTGCCTGGACGAGCTGACGGTAGCGAGTGAGGTGCTGGACACCGGCGCCTCGTATGAGCGGCAGCGTGCCGTGCTAGCAACTGGCGGGGGGCTGACGGACGTGGTGGACGCTCTGGTCACGGAGTTCGCTGAGGACCGGTTCGTCTACGCGGGGGAGGACCGTGATGCCGGACCGTGACATGCAGGAGGAACTCGAGGAGTTCGCGACGGCCCACGAGGCTGAACTCGTGGACTTCCGGCGCGACCTGCATGCCCATCCCGAGCTCGGTTACCACGAGCACCGGACCACCCGGCGGGTGGCGCTGCGGCTGGCCGCGGCCGGGCTGCGGCCCGTCATCCTGCCCAAGGGCACGGGCATGCTGGTGGACATCGGGGACGCGCCCGACGCGCCGCTGGTGGCGCTGCGCGCGGACCTGGACGCGCTGCCGCTGTCCGACGAGAAGCACGTGCCGTACCGCTCCACGGTGCCCAACGTGTGCCATGCCTGCGGGCATGACGTGCACACCACGGTGGTCATGGGAGCCGGGCTGTTCCTGGCCAGCCTGGCGGCCCAGGGCCGCTGGAAGGGCCGGGTCCGGCTCATCTTCCAGCCCGCCGAGGAAGTGCCCGGCGGGGCCCTGGACGTGATGGCCGCGGGCGGCATCGCCTCGGTGGACCGCATCTTCGCGCTGCACTGCGATCCGCGGCTGGACGCCGGCAAGGTCGGCATCCGGACCGGGCCCATCACCGCGGCCTGCGACAAGATCACGGTCCGGGTGACCGGGCCCGGCGGGCACACCGCGCGGCCGCACCTGACCGCGGACCTGGTGTACGCGCTCGGCAAGATTGTCACCGAGCTGCCCGCCGCGCTGTCCCGGCGGGTGGATCCGCGGTCCAGCCTCAGCCTGGTGTGGGGCCGGGTCAGCGCCGGCTCCGCGGCTAACGCGATCCCGGATGACGGGTTCGTCGAGGGCACCGTCCGCTGCCTGGACGACGACGCCTGGCATCAGGCGCCCGACCTGCTCAAGGCGCTCATCGACTCGGTGGCGAGCGCCTACGGGGTCATCGCCGACCTGAACTACGTGCGGAACGTGCCCCCGACGGTGAACGAGCCGGCCAGCACCGCGATGCTCGCCGCCGCCGCCGAGCTGATGCTGGGGGCCGACGCGGTGGCCTCCACCCCGCAGAGCCTGGGCGGCGAGGACTTCGCCTGGTACCTGGAGTCGGTGGCCGGCTCGCTGGCCCGGCTCGGCACCCGGGCGCCCGGGTCGAACCAGGACTTCGACATCCACCAGCCCGCGTTCGACATCGACGAGCGGGCCATCGGCATCGGCGTCCGGCTGCTGGCCGCGGCCGCGCTGACCGCGACCCGGGGCAGCTCGGTCGCCCCGGAGCCGATGCCCAACGGCGCCTCCGCCTGAGCGAGCACGGCCCCCGCCTGCCCAGGCCAGGGAACGGCCGGGCTGGCTTACAGTGGCTGACGTCAGCGCCGCCCGGCGCTGGCCAGGGGCGAGGACACGGAGCAGCGGGTGGCGGCGGATCCGGCCGGTGAGCGGCAGGTGTACCGGGGAGCCGGGGCGGTCGTGCTGTGGTGGGCGTGGGCCATCTTCGCGGTGGCCAGCCTGGCCGTCATCGCCGCCCGTTACCACGACCATGCGTCCGCGGTCGCCGTGACGGTGATCCTCACCCTCACCGGCATCATGTACGCCTGCGCGCTGCACCCGCGGGTGGTGGCCGGCCCGGCGGGCATCAGCGTGGACAACCCGCTGCGCACGCACCTCATCCCGTGGCCCGCCGTGACCCGGGTAGACCTGGCCCAGACCCTCCAGGTGCACTACGCCGGGCCGCCGGGCGGTGCAGGGGAACGGGTCGTGCACAGCTGGGCGGTGCAGGGGTCGCCGCGGGCGCACGCCCGGCGCGAGCTCCGGGCGCAGCGTGAAAGCCAGCGGGCACCGGCGGCACCCGGCTACGGGCGGGGGCCCGAGGCGGCCCGCGCGGCCACCCAGGGCTCGGCCGCCGAGTTCACCGCCCGGCAGCTCGGCGAGCGGCTCCGCCGGGAGCGGCCGCCCGGCGAGCGGCCGCCCGGTGAGCCGCCGCCCGGTGAGCAGCCGCCCGGCGAGCCGCAGCGCCCCGGCCCGGTGCAGGTCAGCTGGGCCTGGGGGCCGATCGCTGCCATGCTGGTGCCGCTGCTGGCGCTGGTCGTGGTCGCTGCGGCCTGACCGCCGCCGCTGTCCCCTCGATCCTGGGCGCACAGCGGGTTGACTTGAAGTCGACTTCAAGTCAGAGCATTGGCAGCATGACTACTGCCACCCGCCCCGCCCCGGTCACGTTCGACGGCCTGCCCGGCCTGATCGCGATGATGACCGGCGATGAGAAGCATGACCAGGCGTCGCACTCCACCCTCGACGTGCTCTGGGTCCTCTACGACCGGGTGCTCCGGGTCACCCCGCGGACCATCACCGACGACGCGAGGGACCGGTTCCTGCTGTCCAAGGGGCACGGCCCGATGGCGTACTACGCGGTGCTCGCCGCGAAAGGCTTCGTGGACCTGGATGAGCTGCCCCGATTCGGGACGTTTGGAGCGCGTCTCGGCTTGCATCCGGACCACATGCTGGTTCCCGGGGCCGAGATATCCAGCGGCTCCCTGGGGCACGGGCTGCCGCTGGCGGTCGGCGTCGCGCTGGGGTTGCGGGCCCGCGGGCAGGCCCGGGCGCGGGTGTTCGTGCTGGCCGGCGACGGGGAACTGGACGAGGGGTCCAACCACGAGGCGATCGCCGTGGCCGCGCGGCTCGGCCTCGACGCGCTGCACGTCGTCGTGGTCGACAACGCCTCGTCCACGTATGGCTGGCCGGGCGGGGTGCAGGCCAGGTTCGCGGTGGAGGGCTGGTCGGTGCTCCGGGCCGACGGGCGGGATCACGATGCGCTGGAGGCCGCGCTGACCGCCCCGCACCCCGGCCGGCCGCACCTGGTGACCGCCACCGTCGAGGCGAAGCAGCGGTAGGGGAGGCGGGGATGGAAACCATGCGGGAGCGGTTCGCCGCGGTCACCACCGGGCTGCTGGACACAGACCCGCGGCTGGCCGTGGTGCTGGCCGACATCTCCGGGGACCTGTTCGAGCCCGCCCGCCGGCGGCACCCGCACCGGGTGATCCACCTGGGCATCCGGGAACAGCTGCTGGCCAGTGTGGCCGGCGGGCTGTCCCTGGCCGGGATGCGGCCGGTGGCGCACACCTTCGCCAGCTTCCTCGTCGAGCGCCCGTTCGAGCAGATCAAGCTGGACCTGGGCCACCAGGGCGCGGGCGCGGTCCTGGTCAGCGCCGGTGCGTCCTACGACTACGCCGACAACGGGCGGACCCACCAGGCACCCGGGGACGTGGCGCTGCTGGCCACCCTGCCGGGCTGGACGGTGCACATCCCCGGCCACCCCGACGAGGCCGAACGGCAGCTCCGCGCCGCCGTCGCCGGCGACGGGCTGGTCTACATCCGGCTGTCCACCGCGGCCAACACCGTCCCGCTGGACAGCGCGCCGGGGAAGCTCAGCGTGCTGCGCACCGGCCGGCGGGGCACCGTGCTGGTGGCCGGGCCGCTCGCCGACGAGGTGATCGACGCGACCCTCGGCCTCGACGTGACCGTGCTGTACGCGGCGACCATCCGCCCCCTGGACGCGACCACGCTGCGCGAGACGCTGTGCGCGCCCGACGTGGTCCTGGTCGAGCCCTACCTGGCCGGCACCTCGGTGCCGGCCGTCAGCGAGGCGCTGCGCGACCGGCCGCACCGGATCCTCGGGCTGGGCGTGGGCCGCCAGGAGCTGCGGCACTACGGCACCCCGGCCGAGCACCAGGCGGCGCACGGGCTGGACGCTCGCTCGCTGCGCGGCACGATCGGCCAGTTCCTGGCCCGCTGAGCGCGGCGAGCTGGGAGCGGGGCGGTCAGCTCCCGATCGAGGCGCAGGGGCGGCTGCGCAGCCGGCGTACGTAGTCGGCGGGAGCGCCCGCCTTCTCCGCGGCATCGGCCACGATGCCCAGGTACCGGGCGGAGGGGAGCCCGCCCTCGTAGTCGTCCAGCACGTAAAGCCAGGCCAGGAGGCTGCCCTCCAGCGCCTCGACCCGGACCCGGATCTTGCGGAAGTAACCGAGGTTCACGCCGTCCCACTGATCCAGTACCCGCTCATCCAGGTCGGACAGCTCGTACAGGACCACGAAGACGCGTTCGGCGCCGTCCTCCACCACGGTGGCCAGGGCACCTTCCCAGCTGATGTCCTCACCGCCGAACGTGAGCCGCCAGCCTTCCAGCCATCCGTCACCCCGCAGCGGCGAATGCGGGCAGCGCTCCGCCATCAGCCCAGGGTCCATATTGGTGGCATACGCCGCATACAGCTCCACGGCTCACCAGCGTAACCACGCCGGGGGACGGCGTGGTTAATCTCCGGATACCAGGTGGGTGGCGTTCGGCGCACCGGGCGGGTACCGGCAGAATGAGGCATCGTGAGCCAGCCGCGCGCGAGCATCGTGATCCTGGGGGGCGGGCCCGGCGGATACGAGGCGGCCCTGGTGGCCGCGCAGCTCGGCGCGCGGGTCACGGTGGTGGACAGCGACGGCCTCGGCGGCGCGTGCGTGCTGACCGACTGCGTCCCGTCCAAGACCCTGATCGCCTCGTCCAGCACCATGTCCGTGGTCCAGGGCGCGGAAGACCTCGGTATCCGGATCGGCCGGCCGCCCGGCCGGGCGGGCGCCCTGGGCGGCCCGGGCAGCCTGGGATCCGGGATCGGGCTGGCGGGCGGCCGGGGCAGCCGCGCGCTGGCCGCCGTGGACGCACCTCGGCTGTACTCGCGGATCAAGGCGCTGGCCAAGGCGCAGTCCGCGGATGTGGCCCTGCGCCTGGCGGCCGAGGGAGTCGAGATCATCGCCGGCCGGGCCGGCTCGCCGGGCCGGGCCGGGTCCTGGCCGGGGACCAGCAGATCGAGGCCGGCTCGGTGCTCATCGCCACCGGCGCGCTGCCCCGGGTGCTGCCCGGGTCCGAGCCGGATGGTGAGCGCATCCTGACCTGGCGGCAGCTCTACGACCTGCCCGAGCTGCCGCCGGAGCTGATCGTGGTGGGCTCCGGGGTCACCGGGGCCGAGTTCGCCGGTGCCTATCAGGCCCTCGGCTCCAAGGTCACCCTGGTCTCCTCCCGTGACCGGGTGATGCCGCACGAGGATGCCGACGCGGCGATGGTGCTGGAAGACGTGTTCCGCCGCCGCGGCATGACCGTGCTCAGCCGGTCCCGGGCCGCGGGCGTGAAGCGCAGCGGCGACGGGGTGGTGGTCACCCTGGAGGACGGCCGGACCGTGCGCGGCTCGCACTGCCTGCTCACCGTGGGCATGGTGCCGGCCACCCGGGATCTGGGCCTGGAAGAGGCCGGGATCACCCTGGACGGCGCGGGGTTCATCGGTGTGGACCGGGTGTCCCGGACCACCACGCAGGGCGTCTACGCGGCCGGCGACTGCACCGGGCTGATGATGCTCGCCTCGGTGGCCGCCATGCAGGGCCGGATCGCCATGTGGCACACGCTCGGCGAGGCGGTGCAGCCGATCCGGCTCGGCCACGTCGCGGCGACGATCTTCACCGACCCGGAGATCGCCACGGTCGGGGTGACGGGCGCCGCGGTGGAATCCGGGGCGGAGGACGCCACCGCGGTCAAGCTGCCGCTGGCCACCAACCCGCGGGCCAAGATGCAGGGTTTCCGGGATGGCTTCGTCAAGCTGTTCGCCCGGCGCGGCACCGGGATCGTGCTGGGCGGCGTGGTGGTCGCGCCCCGGGCCAGCGAGCTGATCCTGGGCATCTCGCTGGCGGTCGAGCAGTCGCTCACGGTGGACCAGATGGCGCACACGTTCTCGGTCTACCCGTCACTGTCCGGCAGCCTGACCGAGGCGGCCCGCAAGCTGATGCGGCCTACCGGCGACATCCTCTGACGCTGCAGCGGGGCGCCTCAGCGGCTGCCAGCGGGGCCTCAGCGGCTGCCAGCGGGCGCCTCAGCGGATGCCCGCCGGCCGTACGCCAGCGGGGGCGCCTCAGTGGGTGGGGCGGCCCAGGTCGGGGTCGCTGGGCACCGGCAGGTCGTGCTGCCGGAGCCGGGCGGCCCGGATGTCGTCCGCGTACAGCGTCACGGTGAACACGCTGCCGCACAGGATGAGCGCCACCATCGTCAGGCTCACCCACAACGGCGCGGGCAGCAGGATGCCCAGCACCACGACCAGGACGATGCACACCGGGATGATGACCACCAGGTGGCGCAGCACGGTCCGGCTGCGCCAGCCGGGGTCGGTCAGCTGATGGCGCACCCAGTGCACGTTCTCGGCCGGAAGCCGGAACCCCCAGGTGAACTTCAGCCAGCCGAGCGGTCCCGGATCGCCGGGTAGCCGGGTCAACGGCGGCGCCCCGCGGCGGGGCGGGTGGCGACGGTGCGGGGAAGGACCATGCTCCTAGTCTGTCAGCCGCCGGCGGTCGCTGGCCCCGCCCGCCGGCCAGTGATGGTCCTCCGCCTGCCGGCCGCCGACCGCTAGTCCGGGAGCCGGCAGATGACCTCGCCGGCCGGCACCGTCTGGCCCACCTGAACGGTCAGCCCGGTCACCGTGCCGCCCTTGTGCGCGGTCAGCGGCTGCTCCATTTTCATCGCCTCGAGGACCACGATGGTGTCACCGGCGGATACCTGGTCCCCCTCAGCGGCGACGATCTTCGTGATCGTGCCCTGCATCGGGCTGGTCAGTTCGTCTCCGCTGGCCTTGCCACCGGCCGGGCCGCCGCCGCGCCGCCCGCGCGGCTCCCGCCGGGCGGCCGCGGCCGGCCCGGCCACGCCGAGCCCGGCCGGCAGGATCACCTCGAGCCGCTTGCCGCTGACCTCCACCGTGATCCGCTCCCGCGCGGGCGCGCCTTCGGCCGCGCCGGGCTGCGGGCCGGAGAACGGCTCGATGCCGCCGGCGAACTCGGTCTCGATCCACCGGGTATGCACGGTGAACGGGGCGCTGGTGAACGCCTCGTCCCGGACCACCGCCCGGTCGAACGGCAGGACCGTGGGCATGCCGCCGACCACGCACTCATCCAGCGCCCGGCGGGACCGCTGCAGCGCCTGCTCCCGGCTGCTGGCCGTGACGATGATCTTGGCCAGCAGCGAGTCGTAGTCCTGCGGTACCGTCATCCCGGCCGCGTACCCGGCGTCCACCCGGACACCGGGGCCGCCCGGCCAGGTCAGCTCGGAGATGGTGCCCGGCGCGGGCAGGAAGCCGCGGCCCGGATCCTCGGCGTTGACCCGGAACTCGATGGAGTGGCCGCGTGGTGCCGGGTCGGCGTAGTCCAGCCGCTGCCCGTCCGCGATCCGGAACATCTCCCGGACCAGGTCGATCCCGGTCACTTCCTCGGACACCGGGTGCTCGACCTGCAGCCGGGTGTTCACCTCCAGGAACGACACGGTGCCGTCCTGGCCGACCAGGAACTCGCAGGTCCCGGCGCCCACGTACCCGGCCTCGCGCAGGATGGCCTTGGACGCGGTGTACATCTGCTCGATCTGGCTGGCGGACAGGAACGGGGCGGGCGCCTCCTCGACCAGCTTCTGGTGGCGGCGCTGCAGCGAGCAGTCCCGGGTGGACACCACGACCACGTTGCCGCGCGCGTCGGCCAGGCACTGGGTCTCGACGTGCCGCGGCCGGTCCAGGTAGCGCTCCACGAAGCACTCGCCGCGGCCGAACGCGGCCACCGCCTCGCGGACCGCCGACTCGTAGGCCTCGGTGATCTCGGCCGGCTTGCGGACCACCTTGAGCCCGCGGCCGCCGCCGCCGAACGCGGCCTTGATCGCGATCGGCAGGCCGTGCCGCGCGACGAATGCGTCCACCTCGTCTGGCCCGCTGACCGGGCCATCGGTGCCCGGCGCCATCGGCGCGCCGACCCTGTTGGCAATCGCCCGGGCGGCGACCTTGTCGCCGAGGGCCTCGATGGCGGCCGGTGGCGGGCCGATCCAGGTCAGCCCGGCGTCGGTCACCGCCTGGGCGAACCCGGCGTTCTCGGCCAGGAAGCCGTAGCCGGGGTGCACGGCGGCGGCCCCGGAATCGGCGGCTACCTTGAGGATCTTCTCGATGTTCAGGTAGCTGTCGGCGGCGCTGCGCCCGCCCAGCGCGTACGCCTCGTCCGCCATCGACACATGCAGGGCGTCCAGATCGGGCTCGGCGTACACCGCCACACTGCCCAGCCCGGCGTCCCGGCAGGCCCGCACGACCCGGACCGCGATCTCGCCACGGTTCGCGATGAGCACTTTGCGCACGAAACTTCTCCTCCCGACTGCCGAGGAGTCTAAGTGAGCAGGGGCCCTCGCGTCTGTGCCGGGGACCGTACCGGCTGCCGGGGACCGGGCCGGCCGCCGGGACCGGGCCGCCGCCGGGCAGCGCCCGGCCACTCCCGGCTACGCCGGGAGTGCCCCCTCGTGACGCAGCAGCCAGGCCTTGCGGTCCAGGCCGTAGTAGTAGCCGCCCAGGCTGCCGTCGGTACGCACTATCCGGTGGCAGGGGATGACCGGGGCGACCAGGTTGGCCGCGCACGCGGCGCCCGCGGCCCGGGGCGCCCGCGGGTTCCCGGCGCGGGCGGCCAGCGCGGCGTAGCTGATCACGGCGCCCGCCGGGACGGCCCGCATCGCGGCCCACAGCCGCTCCCGCCCGGCGCTGCCCGGCTGGCGGGTGGCCAGCCCGTCCAGCGCCGTCAGGTCCCCGTCGAAGTAATCGCCGACCGGCTTGACCAGCCAGGGCAGCTCCCCGGGCCGGGCGGCCTGCCGCGCCAGCCCGCGCAACGACGGGTGCAGCCGGGCGTGCAGCTCGGCCGGGTCGGCGGTGAACCCGCCCGCTATCAGCTGCTCCGCGCAGGCCAGCAGGCTCAGCGGGCCGATCGGCGTGTCCAGCGTGGTGGCCAGGATGGTGTCAGGCATCGACTGCTCCTCGTGGCGATGGATGAGAAACCCGTCCCGCCCAACGCCCGCCTGGCCCGGCTGCCACCCGCCGGGTGCCGGCAGGCTGGGCCGGGTGATCGAGATGGTCCGCGTGCGCGGTGGCCGCTTCCCAGGTCCAGAGGTGCTGAGCGGCGTAACCCCGCCAGGGCCGCCACCGGCCCGGGTGGCCGGGCGGCGCGCCCAGCCGGGCCAGGGCGCGGCGCAGGCCCAGGTCAGTGGCGGGGAACGCGTCCGGGTCGGCCCCGGTCCGCAGCATGATGTAACTGATCGTCCACGGCCCGATGCCGGGCAGTTCCGCCAGCCGGGCCGCGGTCTCGTCCGGATCGGCGCCCAGGCTGAGATCCAGCCGTCCGCTGGCGGCCGCCGCGGCGAGCGCGCCCAGCGTGCGCTGGCGGCCCGCGGTGAGGCCGAGCCCGGTCAGGTCCGCCCCGGCCAGTTCCTCCGGGCCGGGAAACAGCAGGTGCGGTACGGGCTGCCCGGCAGCCAGACCGGCCGCGGCGCTGGCCGCGGGCACGCCGTCCGTCACCATGTCGGCGGGCAGCGGGGTGCCGTGCCGGGCGGCCAGCCGGGCGGCGAACGTGCGCGCTGCGGCCACCGACACCTGCTGGCCCAGGACCGCCCGGACGGCCAGTTCGAAGCCGTCGTAGCAACCCGGCACCCGGAGGCCCGGCCGCGCCCGGGCCAGCGGCGCGATCAGGTCGTCGGCGGCCAGCGCCAGGCCGATCGCGGCCGGGTCGGCGTCCGCGTCCAGCAGCCGCCGGCAACGGGACACCAGCGGGCCGACGCCGCCGAGCTTGCCCAGCCGGGCCCGGAGCAGCACGTGCCCCTGGCCCGGGCGGGGCAGCAGCTCGATCAGGGCGGCACCGCCCGCGGTGCGCACGGTCCGGGAGTAACCGCCGGCCGTGACCTGTTCCACGCCGGGTATGGCCCGGGCGGCGAGGAAATCGAGCAGGGCCGCCGCGTCGTACGGCTCGCGGCAGGCCAGCCGCAGCGTCAGCCAGGTACCGGGCTGGCCCGCGGGCCGGCCGGCCCCGCGGGCGGCCGCGCGCAGCTGCGACGGGGTGCGGCCGGAGGACTCCAGGACGGTCGCGTTGAATTGCCGGACGCTGGAGAACCCGCTGGCGAACGCGATGTCGGTGACCGGCAGGCTGGTCTCGGCCAGCAGCCGCCGCGCCGTCTGCAGCCGGACCGTCCGGGCCAGGGCCAGCGGGCCGGTGCCGAGTTCGGCCACCAGCAGCCGGTGCAGGTGCCGCTGCGTGACGGCGAGCCGGGCGGCCAGGCCGCCGATGCCATGCTCGTCCACGTAGCCCGCGGAGATGAGCCGGACCGCCCGGGCGGCCAGGTCGGCGCGGGCGTTCCATTCCGGCGACCCCGGGCTGGTCTCGGGACGGCAGCGGCGGCAGGCCCGGAACCCGGCCGCCTCGGCCGCCCCCGGATGCGGGAAGAACCGCATGTTCGCCCGGGCCGGGGTGCGCGCCGGGCATACCGGGCGGCAGTAGATCCCGGTGCTGGTCACCGCGGTGAAGAAACGCCCGTCGAATCGCGGGTCACGGGCCAGCACCGCGCGGTAGCAGGTGTCGAAGTCCAGCGTCATGCCTCGATTCAACCCCAGGCTGCGCGGCCGCGCTGGCGGGAATCGGACATGATGACCGAGCAGGAAACGGACGCCATGGGCTAACCGGCTGTCGCCACGGCGGCCGCCGTCTTGCGGGCGGAGGGGCCGGGGCCGGCGCGGGCGGGTCAGCGCGGGCGGACGGCGTGGGCGGGTCAGCGCGGGCGGACGGCGTGGGCGGGTCAGCGCGGGCGGACGGCGCGGCGCCAGGCCCCGGGGCCGGGCATCAGCGGGGCGCGCAGCAGCGAAGCCCGGTCGGGCCAGCCGCGCCGCCGGTTCGTGGCGTGCGGCGGCTCGGCCTGGCTGCGCGGCCTCGGCGTGCTGCTGGCGGGCGGCCAGCACGGCGGCGACGACGGCGGTGACCGCGGCGAGTTCCTCGGGGCCAGCCTGCCCGCCGACCACCCGCAGCGCCGGCACCGCCTGTGGCGTGGTTCCCGCTGTGGCGTCGCCCGCTGTCCCGTCGCTCACCGTGCTCGCGCTCACCGTGCTACCGTCCCGCTGCCCTGATCACCGTGCCGCCTGCCGCGCTGCCGTCCGCCGCGCTGCCGTCCGCTGGGCCGTCACCCACGGCGGCCGCCCACGGTGCCGTCATTCATGGTGCTGCCGCGCGCTGTGCGGTTCATGACCGGCCACTGCCGATGCCGAACTGGCGGCGGACCCGCTCCCAGAACGCGTCGCGCAGCCACTCCCGGGCCTCCTGGTACGGGCGCAGCGACAGGCCGAGTTCTTTCTCCGCGTCGACCAGCAGTTCCTTGTCGATGACCGGCGGCAGGATCGGGCCGGGCAGCAGGTCGCGGATGTTGTCCTCACCCCGGGTCAGGATCCACTTCTGCGCCACGTGCTCGCCGGCCTCCTCGACCCGCTGCCGGTCCGGGCCCAGCCGTCCCGGCATCGCCGGGGCGGCGACGTGCACACCCGGCCGCGGCACCAGCTTGGCACCGTGCCGCTTCTCGAACAACTGGGCCGGGGAGGGGACCGACGGCGCCGGGGCGACGGCAGGCGCTGGCTCGGGCGGCGGGGTCCGGGTGAAGTAGGGCTCCAGGAACGCCCGGTCCAGGATCTCGACCGTGTCGGACTCCCAGACCAGGCGCTCCGCCTGATTGGTGCCGAACGGTGGTTCCACGCCCCACAGGTGCACCCGGACGCCGTAGGCCTGCGCGGCCTCCACGGCCGGCACCATGTCCTCGTCCCCGGCCACCAGCACGGCGTCAGTGACCGCCCGGTGCCGGGCCAGTGCCTCCATGTCCGCCCGGATCTGGGCGTCCACGCCCTTCTGCTGGCCGCGTGCGTTGAGGTTGCCCAGCCGCAGTTTCACCCGCGCCATCTGCGCGATCACCCGCTGGTCGATCGTGGGCACCCGGTCGCGGGCGGCGTCATACCAGTAGACCCGCAGCAGCTCGCCGCGGACCAGGCCGTCGGCGTGCCGGGTCAGCGCCCCGATGAGCTTGTCCGTGTCCACCCGGTACTCGCGCCGCGAGCCCACGCTGAACAGCAATTCCCCGGCGGACGCGTAGATGTAGCCGACATCGATCATGATCGCGTACCGCGCGAGCATGGGCAGCGGCGTCAGCGCGGGGAGCGGGGCGACGATATCGGTCATGGCACTCACGACTCTACTGCCGCATCAGCGCTGGCCGGGGCAGAAAAGGCCCCCCGGTTCGGCGTTTAGTAATTAAATGACTACGGAAAGGCGCAAGAATCCGGGCCGACCCTCACAGGGGGATGTTGCCGTGCTTCTTGGGCGGCATCTGCTGGCGCTTCCCGCGCAGCGCGCGGAGCGCACGGGTCACCTGCGAGCGGGTCTCGGCGGGGCGGATCACCGCGTCCACGTACCCGCGTTCGGCGGCGATGTACGGGTTGGCCAGGTGGTCCTCGTACTCGGCGGCCCGCGTGGCGCGCAGCGCCTCCGGGTCGGCGGCGCTGGCCAGTTCCCGCCGGTACAGGATGTTGACCGCCCCCTGCGCGCCCATCACGGCGATCTGGGCGGTCGGCCAGGCCAGGTTGATGTCCCCGCCGAGGTGCTTGGACCCCATGACGTCGTAGGCGCCGCCGTAGGCCTTCCGGGTGATCACCGTGATCTTCGGCACGGTGGCCTCCGCGTAGGCGTAGATCAGCTTCGCGCCGCGGCGGATGATGCCACCCCATTCCTGGCCGGTCCCGGGCAGGAACCCGGGAACGTCCACGAACGTGAGCACCGGGACGTTGAACGCGTCGCAGGTGCGCACGAACCGGGCCGCCTTCTCCGCGGCGTCGATGTCCAGGCACCCCGCGAAGTGCATGGGCTGGTTGGCCACCACGCCGACGCTGGTCCCGTCCACCCGGCCGAAGCCGACCACGATGTTCTGCGCGAAGCCGGCGTGGATCTCCAGGAACTCGGCGTCGTCCAGGACCCGGGTGATGACGTCGTGCATGTCGTAGGGCTGGTTCGGCGAGTCCGGGATGAGCGTGTCGAGCTCGGAGTCGGCCGGGGTGACCTCCAGCGCCTCGGACGGGTCGCCGGGCGGCGCCAGCACGGGCGGGTCATCCAGGTTGTTGGACGGCAGGTAGGACAGCAGTTCCCGGGCGAAGTCCAGGCAGTCGGCCTCATCGGAGGCCTGGTAGTGCGCCACCCCGGACTTGACGGCGTGCGCGTGCGCGCCGCCGAGTTCCTCGAAGCTCACCTCCTCCCCGGTCACCGTCTTGATCACGTCCGGGCCGGTGATGAACATGTGCGAGGTGCCCTCGACCATCAGGGTGAAGTCGGTGATGGCGGGGGAGTACACGGCACCGCCCGCGCACGGCCCCATGATCAGCGAGATCTGCGGGATCACCCCGGAGCCGATCACGTTCCGGTAGAAGATCTCCGCGAACAGGCCCAGCGCGACCACGCCCTCCTGGATCCGCGCCCCGCCGCCGTCGTTGATGCCGATCAGCGGGCAGCCGGTCTTTATGGCGTGGTCCATCAGCTTGACGATCTTCTCGCCGTACACCTCGCCCAGCGAGCCGCCGAAGACGGTGAAGTCCTGGCTGAAGACACAGACCGGGCGGCCCTCGATGGTGCCGTACCCGGTGACCACGCCATCGCCGTAGGGCCGGTTGGCGTCGATGCCGAACGCCGTGGCCCGGTGCCGGGCCAGTTCGTCGAACTCGGTGAACGAGCCCGGATCGAGCAGCCGCTCGACCCGCTCCCGGGCGGTCATCTTGCCCTTGGCGTGCTGGGCCTCCACCGCCCGCGCGGAGCCGGCGTGAATCGCCTCGTCCCGGCGGTGCTGCAGGTCGGCGATCTTGCCGGCCGTGGTGTGCGGGGCAGCGTCCTGGGCCGCCGGGTCCGCCCCGGCCTGCCCGGACAGGTCCTGAACGTCGCTGGTCATGCGGACAGGGTAGCCGCCACCGGCGTGATGCCGCCGCCCCGGCGGCGCTGACCGCTCATCCAGCCCCGCGGGGTGGGCCAGTGGCCCCGGCGGCAGGGTGCCCCGGCTGGCTCGCTCCAGGGCAGCGCGGCCATCGGCGGGGGCGGCCGGATCTGGCCCCCCGCCCATCGGGGCCAGCCGCGCGACCAGGCTGTTCCCCGCCGCCAGCCGGCACTGGTCCGACCATCGCGGGCACCTCCCGCACCGGGGCCGGCCGGGCCAGCCGACCGCGCTCATCCTGGCCGCGGCGAGCTGGGCCGTCCGCGGCCAGATCGCGATCTGCCGCTCGAATAGGCTGGCGCGGTGAGCCCGGATACTGACAGCAGCGGCCCCGAAAGCCGCGATGTGGCGCGCCGAGACGCCGACGGCCGCGCGGGGCCGACCCGCGCCACCGACCGGCAGCAGCTGCCCGGGCGGATGCGCCGTGACGTCCGGCTGCTGGGCGACATGCTCGGCGAGGTGCTGCGCGAGTCCGGCGGCCAGGACCTGCTCGATGACGTGGAAAGACTGCGCCAGGCGGTCATCGCGGCCCGGGCCAGCCACGGTTCGGCCAGCCACGGTTCGGGCGGCCACGGTTCGGGCGGCGGGGACCCGCACGCGGACCCGGCCGGCGACGAGATCGCGGTGCTGGTGGCCAGCTGGCCGCTGGATCGCGCGGAGGCGGTAGCCCGCGCGTTCACCGTCTACTTCCACCTCACCAACCTGGCCGAGGAACTGCAGCGGGTCCGTGCCCTGCGGGAACAGGACACCGGCGTGGCCCCGGTCCGCGAGTCGCTGGCGGCCGCGGTCGCCGAGTTCCGCGAGCAGGGCCCCGGGCATCTCGACGACCTGCTCGCCCGGCTGCGCGTGCACCCGGTGCTCACTGCCCACCCCACCGAGGCGCGGCGCCGCGCCGTGGCCACCGCGCTGCGCCGCATCAGCGACCTGGTGACCGCCCTGGACGACGACCGGCGCGGCGCCGCGGAGCAGGCTGAGACGCGGCGCCGGCTGCGTGAGGAGATCGACCTGCTCTGGCGCACGTCCCAGCTGCGGGCCAACGCCATGACGCCGATCGACGAGGTCCGCACGGTGATGGCCGCGTTCGACGAGACGATCTTCCAGGTCGTGCCCCGGGTGTACCGGGCGCTGGACGAGGCGCACAGGCTGGCGGAAGCCGGGCCCGGCGCCCCGGCCGTACCCGCCTTCCTCCGCTACGGGAGCTGGGTAGGCGCCGACCGGGACGGCAACCCGTTCGTGACCGCCGCGGTGACCCGGGAGACCGCGGTCATCCAGGCCGACCATGTGCTGCGCGCGCTGGAGAACGCGACCACCCGCATCGGCCGCGCGCTCACCGTGAACGCGGGCGCGGCGCCACCGTCCGCCGCGTTCACCGCGGCTCTCGAGGCGGCCGAGACGACCCACCCCGAACTGCTGGCCGACCTGGCGGCGCGCTCGCCGCACGAGCCGTACCGGACCTACCTCCTGTACCTGGCCCGGCGGCTGGAGGCCACCCGGCTGCGGCATGCGGACCTGGCCTACCCCGGCGCCAGCGACTTCCTCGCCGACCTGCGGGTAGTGCAGGGGTCCCTGGCCGCCGCGGGAGCCACCCGGCAGGCGTTCGGAGAGCTGCAGCAGCTCATCTGGCAGGCCGAGACGTTCCGGTTCCACCTGGCCGAGCTGGAGATCCGCCAGCACAGCGCGGTGCACGCCCGGGCGCTGCGTGAGATCACCGAAGGCGGCACCCAGTCCGGCCAGACGTCGGAGGTGCTGGCCACGTTCCGGGCGGCGGCCTGGATCCAGGACCGGTACGGGGTCGAGGCGTGCCGCCGCTACGTGGTCAGCTTCACCCGCTCGTCGGCGGACATCGCCGCCGTCTACCAGCTGGCCCGGCACGCGACACGGAGCGGCCGCCCCCCGGTGCTGGACGTGGTCCCGCTGTTCGAGAGCGGCGAGGACCTGAACCACGCCTCCCGGGTGCTGGACGAGATGCTGGAGCTGGAGCCGGTCCGGGAACGGCTCGCGGCGAACGGCCGGCAGCTGGAGGTCATGCTCGGCTACTCCGACTCGGCCAAGGAACTCGGCCCGGTCGGCGCCACCCTGCGCCTGTTCGACGTGCAGGAGCAGCTGGCCCGGTGGGCCGCCGACCACGATGTGCGGCTGACCCTGTTCCACGGCCGGGGCGGCGCGCTGGGCCGGGGCGGCGGCCCGGCCGGCCGCGCGGTGCTGGCTCAGGCCCCCGGCTCGGTGGACGGACGGTTCAAGGTCACCGAGCAGGGCGAGGTGATCTTCGCCCGGTACTCGAACCCGGACATCGCGCAGCGTCATCTGGAGCAGGTCACCTCGGCCGTGCTGCTGGCCTCCGCGCCCGTGGTCGGCGAGCGTAACGCGGTCGCGGCCCGGCGCTTCCGGCCGGTGGCCGAGCGGATGGAGACGGCCGCGCTGCGCGTCTACCGGGAGCTGGTCGAGGCCCCGGGATTCGCCGAGTGGCTGGCCCGGATCAGCCCGCTTGAGGAAATCAGCGGGCTGCGCATCGGGTCCCGTCCGGCGCGCCGGGGCGTGGGGGTGGTTGGCCTGGACGACCTGCGCGCGATTCCCTGGGTCTTCGCCTGGGCGCAGACCCGGCTGAACCTGCCCGGCTGGTACGGCCTGGGCAGCGGCCTGGCCGCCGCGGCCGCCGTCCCGGGCGGGCTCGCCGAGGTCCGCGAGGCGTACCAGGGCTGGCCGTTGCTGGCCGTGCTGCTCGACGGCGCGGAGATGAGCCTGGCCAAGACCGACCGCCGGATGGCGGCCCGGCACCTGGCCCTGAGCGGCCGCGCCGACCTGGCGGACATGGTGCTGGCCGAGTACGACCTGACCCGCCGGCTGGTGCTGGAGGTGACCGGACACCACCGGTTGCTGGCCGACCGGCTGGTGCTGTCCCGGGCGGTGGCGCTGCGGGACCCCTACCTGGACGCGCTGTCCTACCTGCAGCTGCGGGCGCTTACCGAGCTCCGGGCGCTGTCCGCGGCGGAAGGCCTCCCGGCCGGGGACGCCCGGGCGGACGGGGCGTCCGGGGCCGGGGCCGCACCGCACGGGGACCTGGCCGCCCGCCGCGAGCAGCTGCACAGGCTGCTGCTGCTCGCGGTCAGCGGCGTGGCCGCCGGCCTGCAGAACACCGGCTGACCGGTGCTCGCGCTGGCGATGGTCACCCAGGAACACGCCCGCCTCAACCTCGGGGACGTCAGCGCGCACCCTCGATCACCGGCGCGAGCAGAACGAGTCCCGGCAGAAGATCCTCCGAGAGGCCGGGCAGCCCGGCCGGGTCAGCGGGATGAGGCGGCGGCGAGTTCGGCGCGGCGCCTGCGGTGCGCCGGAGCGCAGGGATACTCGGCACCGGTGCCCTGGCCGGCCAGCAGCTTGCTGATCGCCGTCCGGGTCTCCTCGTCGGCGGGCGTGTACACCACGATCCGGGTGCAGGGCACGGCCAGCACGCCGAGGCTGGTGCTGGTCAGGACCAGCCGCGGGTAGGCCGGGTGCCGGAACACCTTGAGGTAGGTGACCGGGCTGGCCACGTCGTGCTCCTCCCAGAGCCGGGCGAAGTACGGGCTGGCCGCCTGCAGCCTGCTGATGAGGCCGGTCCACGCGGGCTCGCCGACGTGCCGGCCGTAGTTGCTCCGGAACTGCGCGACCAGCCGGGCCAGCTGGTCGTGCCGGGTGACGTAGGGGTGGCAGCAGTCGGGGTAGGTGAAGTTCTGCCACAGGATGTTGCGCTCGCCGGGCCGGGCGCCGATGACCCCGGGCCACAGCACCGCGTACGCCCCGTTCCAGCCGAGCAGGTCATACCGTTCGTTCATGACGCAGGCCGGGAGCGGCACCAGGCTGTCCATGATGCCCTGGATGTCCGCCGGGACCTGCTCGCACGCGCTCCCGGCGGCATCCGCCACGCCGGCCGCGTCGGCCACGTCGGCCAGCCGGTACAGATGCTGCCGCTCGGCCGGGTCGAGCCGGAGCGTCTGGGCCACCGCGCCGAGGACCTGGGCGCTGGCGTTGATCGGGCGGCCCTGCTCCAGCCACGTGTACCAGGTGACGCCGACCCCGGCCAGCTGGGCGACCTCTTCCCGGCGCAGGCCGGGGGTACGGCGGCGCAGCCCGGGCGGCAGGCCCACCTGCTCCGGGGTGATCCGGTCGCGGCGGCTGCGCAGGAACGCGGCCAGCTCGGCGCGGCGCGAGCCGTTCCCCGTGGTCATCACAGTGGTCATACCCTCATCATGCCGTGGGCGCGAGGCGGGTGCCAGGTGCTCCTGGTACCAGGATAATCAGGCTCCTGGTACCTGGATAAAGACCCCGGCATTCTCGAGGCATGACAGACCTCACCACCGTAACCCCGGGCCGGGAGCGGGCTGATCGCCGCGCCGGGCCGCACCGGGCCGGGCGGCCGGATGGCCGGGGCCCGGGCCGGCCGATCGCGCCGCGCGCGCTGCTCGCCATCGTCCTCACCGGGCAATTCATGGCGGTCCTGGACGCCTCGGTGGTCAACGTGGCGGCCCCCGCCATCCACGCCGACCTGCACGCCTCCGGAGCCGGGCTGCAGCTCGTCATCGCCGGCTACGTCATCACTTACGCGGTGCTGCTGGTCACCGGCGCCCGCCTCGGCGACATCGTGGGGCACCGCCGGATGTTCCTGGCCGGGCTGGCCCTGTTCACCCTGGCCTCGCTCGGTTGCGGCCTGGCCGCCTCCACCGCCATGCTCGTCGCGCTGCGCTTCATCCAGGGGGCCGGAGCCGCGGCCATGATCCCGCAGGTGCTCAGCCTGATCCAGCGCACCTTCACCGGGACGGCGCGCGCCGGCGCGATGCGGCTGTACGCCGCGGTCATCGCCGGGGGCGCCGTCGCCGGGCAGATCGCCGGCGGGTTGCTGGTCACCGCGAACCTGCTCGGCAGCGGCTGGCGGGCCGTGTTCCTCGTCAACGTCCCGATCGGCGTGGCCCTGCTGGTGACGGGCGCGCGGCGGCTGCCGCACGGGGCCGGGGACCGCGGGCGCGGCCTGGACCCCGCCGGGCTGGCGCTGCTCACGCCGGCCGCGGTGGCCCTGGTCCTGCCGCTGGTGCTCGGCCAGCCCGAGCACTGGCCGGTGTGGGGCTGGATCTGCCTGGCCGGGAGCGCGCTGCTGTTCGGGCGGTTCGCGGTGGTGGAGCGCCGGGTGGCCGCCCGGGGCGGATCGCCGCTGATCCCGGGCCGGGTGCTGAGCCTGCCCGGGGTCACGATGGGAGTGGCCGCGCTGTTCGTCACCATGGCGGTGTTCGGCGGGTTCTTCTTCGTGCTGGCGCTGCACCTGCAGGGCGGCCTGGGCGACACCCCGCTCCGGGCCGGGCTCATCTTCGCCCCGTCCGCGGCCACGTTCGCGCTGGTCAGCCTCAACTGGCAGCGGCTGCCCCGGCCGCTGCACGGTGCCCTGATCATCACGGGCTTCGCCGCGTACGCGGCCGGCCTGCTCGGCATGGCCGCGCTGCTGCACGGCGGCGGGACCGGCGGGGTGCTGCTGTACCTGGCCCTGGGCCTGACCGGGGCGGGGATGGCCGCCGCGTTCAGCCCGCTGATGACCGCGGTGCTGATGCAGGTGCCGGTGGCCGACGCGGCCGATGCCACCGGGGTGGTCGTCACCGTCAACCAGCTGGCCATCGTGATCGGGGTGGCCACGTTCGGCACGCTGTACCTGAACCTGGCCGGCCAGCTGCCCGGCCCCGGGGAGCGCGGCCGGCCCGCGCACGCGGCGTTCACCCTGGCGTCGGCGCACGCAGCCGCGGTGACGTTCGCGGTGCTGGCCGCCGCGGCCGTGGCGGGCGGCCTCCTGGCCGCCGCCCGCAGCGCCGGCCTGAGGGCCGCAGCGGGCCGCTGAATCCGCTGGGCCGGCCGGGGCGGTGCCGCCTTTCCGCTGTCATCACAGCGGAAGGCGGCACCGCCGCGCGGTAGGCCCGGGGCGGGCGGGAAACTCCGGGGGGACCAGGGCCGCCCGGCCGGCTGGGATCATGGGGTCATGGCATATCAGGGGGCGACGGTGGGGCGGCCGCCACTGGACGCGGAGAACTTGCGCCGCCGCGTGATCCAGCCCGGCGGGCTGTGGCGGGAGATCCGGGTGGTGGCCGAGACCGGGTCCACGAACGCGGACCTGCTCGCCGGGGCCCGGGCCGGGGCGGCCGAGGGGCTGGTCCTGGCGGCCGAGGCGCAGACCGCCGGCCGGGGCCGGCTGGGCCGGTCCTGGGTGAGCCCGCCGGGGGCCGCGCTGACCTTCTCGGTGCTGCTCCGGCCGGCCGCGGTCCGGCCCGGGCAGCGGGGCTGGCTGCCGCTGCTCACTGGCGTGGCCGTGGCCGCCGCGCTGCGCGCCGAGGCGGCCGTGCCGGCCGTGCTGAAGTGGCCGAACGACGTGCTGATCGGCGAGCGGAAGGTGGCCGGGATCCTGGCCGAGGCGCACGGGGACGCGGTCGTGGTCGGCGTGGGCCTCAACGTGACGTCCGGCCCGGACGAGCTGCCGGTGCCGACGGCCACCTCGTTGCGGCTGGAAAAGGCCGCCGCCGGCCGGGAGGCGCTGCTGGAAGCGATCCTGGCCGGGCTGGCCGGGCGCTACCGGGCGTGGTGCGCCGCCCCGGACGCGCCGCGCTGGCGGAAGGACTACCTGCGCTGGTGCGCGACCGTCGGCCGGCCGGTCCGCGCCGAGCTGCCCGGCGGGAGGCGGCTCACCGGCACTGCCGTGGACGTGGACGCGGCGGGCCGGCTGGTCGTGCAGACCGGGGGCGGGCTCGTCCCGGTCGGTGCGGGGGACGTCATGCACGTCCGCTGAACCCGGCGGGCTAGTCTTCGGCCATGGACGGCGTGCAGGTACGCAGGCATGTGATCGGCCGCGGCTGGGTGGCAGAAATCGTCCTGGACCGGCCGGAGGCGCTGAATGCGCTGAACACCCTGATGCTGGTCCGGCTGGCGCAGGTGTGCGCCGAGCTCGCGCCGGACGGCGACGTCCGGGCGGTAGTGCTGGCCGCCGCCGGCACCCGGGCCTTCTGCGTGGGCGCGGACCTCAAGGAACGCAACGCGATGAGCGACGCGCAGCTGCTGGCCCAGCGGCAGGTGTTCCGCACCGCGTTCGGCGGGCTGCTGGCGCTGCCGCAGCCGGTGGTGGCCGCGGTGGCTGGCTACGCCCTCGGCGGCGGCTGCGAGCTGGCGCTCAGCTGCGACCTGATCGTGGCCGATGAGAACGCGGTGTTCGGCCTGCCGGAGGCCACGGTCGGGCTGGTGCCCGGCTGCGGTGGCACCCAGCTGTCCATGCGCCGCCTCGGCGCGGGCCGGGCGATGGACCTGGTACTGACCGGGCGCCGGGTGGCCGCCGCCGAGGCCGAGCGGATCGGGCTGGCCGACCGGGTGGTGCCGCCCGGCACCGCGGGCACGGCGGCGCTGCAGGCCGCCAGCGCCATCGCCGCCAACTCCCCGGTCGCGGTGCGCGCGGCCAAGCGCGCCATGCGGGCCGGCTGGGGGACCGGCCTGGCCGCCGCGCTGGAGATCGAGGACGCCGCCTGGCGGACCGTGGCGCTGTCCGCGGACCGGCGGGAGGGCATCGCCGCGTTCAACGAGAAGCGGGATCCGGTGTGGCCCGGCCAGTAGCGGCCCCGGCCGCGTGATCCCGCCTTGCCACCGAACGAAAGGCCGCGTGGTGACTGACCTGCCCAGCCGGATCTCGCTACGGGAAGTGGGCCCGCGGGACGGGCTGCAGAACGAGGACCCGGTGCCGACCGCGGCCAAGATCGAGCTGATCAACGCGCTGACCGTGACCGGGGTGTCCCGGATCGAGGCGGTGTCGTTCGTCCGGCCGGAGGCGATCCCGCAGATGGCCGACGCGGACCAGGTATGGCAGGGGATCGACCGGGCGCCCGGGATCCGCTACTCGGCGCTGGCACCCAACCTGCGCGGCGCCCGGCGGGCGCTGGACGCCGGGTTCACCGAGGTCGAGGCGGTGGTCTCGGCCTCGGACACGCACAACCGGCGGAACGTCAACCGGGGCACCGAGGAGTCGCTGGACGACATCGCGGTGATGATCGGGGAGGCGCACGCCCGGGGGGCCAGCTGCCAGGTGGTGGTGGCCACCGCGTGGGGCTGCCCCTATGAGGGGGACGTGCCGGTCAGCCGGGTGCTCGCGGTGGCGGGCCGGGCGGTGGCCGACGGGGCGGACGCCATCTCGTTCGGGGACACCACCGGCATGGCCACGCCGGGGCGGGTCACCCGGCTGGTCGGGGAGTTCCGCAGCCAGCACCCGGAGGTCCCGCTCAACCTGCACTTCCACAACACCCGCGGTACCGGGCTGGCCAACGTGCTGGCCGCGCTGGAGCTGGGCGTGGACGATTTCGACGCCTCGGTGGGCGGGCTCGGCGGCTGCCCGTACGCGCCCGGGGCGTCGGGCAACATCGCCACCGAGGAACTGGTGTACATGGTCGAGGACATGGGCGTGGCGACCGGGGTGAACCTGGAGGCGATGATCGGCGCGGCGGCCGAGGCGGAACGCATCATCGGGCGCCAGCTGCCGTCCCAGGTGCTCCGGGCCGGGCCGCGCACCCGGACGGTGTCCGCCGCAGGACAGTGATCCCGCCCGGTCGTGGCCCGGTCCCGGCCGGCCGCAGCCGGCCCGTGACCAGGGCCGGCCGCGGCCGCGGGCCGCGGTATAGGGCGATTCTTAATCCCGTTTACGGACACGGGTGACGATCGCACCGCGGCCCGGCCGGCGCCATGAGCGGCAGGTCCGGGCTGGTAATGGGCCACCACCCGGCTGGAGGGCCTAGCATTCTGACCATGACCTGTGTGCTGCTCGCCGAGGATGACGCGTCCATCTCGGAGCCGCTGGCCCGGGCCCTGCGCCGGGAGGGCTATGACGTTGACGTCTCGGCGGATGGGCCGGGCACGCTGGAGGCCGCCCTGGCGGGCGGCATCGACCTGATCGTGCTCGACATCGGCCTGCCGCGGCTGGACGGCCTCGAAGTGTGCCGCCGCCTCCGCTCCGACGGGCAGACCGTGCCGGTCCTGATCCTCACCGCCCGGGCGGATGAAGTGGACACCGTGATCGGCCTGGACGCGGGGGCCGACGACTACGTGACGAAGCCATTCCGGCTCGCCGAGCTGCTGGCCCGGGTCCGGGCGCTGCTGCGCCGGGGCACCCCGGAGACCAGCGTGGTGCAGGGGGTCCGGGTGGACGGGGATGCCCGCCGTGCCTGGCTGGGCGACACCGAACTCGAACTCACCACCAAGGAGTTCGACCTGCTGAGCGTGCTGGTGAGTGACGCGGGGAAGGTGGTCACCCGTGAGCAGATCATGCGCGAAGTCTGGGACAGCAAGTGGTGGGGGTCCACCAAGACGCTGGACATGCACATCTCCTGGCTGCGCCGCAAGCTGGGCGATGATGCGCACAACCCGCGGTACATCACCACGGTGCGCGGGGTCGGCTTCCGGTTCGAGCGGGGTGACTGACCCCCTCCGGCCGGTGCGCGGGCACCGGCGGGCCGCCGCGGCGGGCTGAGCCATGCGGCGGCGCCTGCTCATCTCCACCGTGGTGGTCGCGGTGACCGCCGTCCTGCTGCTCGGCATCCCGCTCGCCTTCGTGCTCAGCCGGCTCCAGGTCAACTCGGCCGACCAGCAGGTACAGCGGGATGCCACCACGGTGGCCAAGACGCTGCAGGACCGGTTGAACTCCGGCCTGCCCGCCGACGTGGCGGAGGCCGCCGCGGCGGCCCGGTCGCTGCCGGACCGCTACATCAGCGTCCGGGAGGATGGCCTGCCCGAGTACCAGATCGGGACCCGGCCGCGTGACGAGGGCGCCATCATCAGGCAGGCGGTGACCAGGGATTTCCGGGTCACCGTGGCGGCCGATGAGTCCGTCGAGTACGGGCGGCTGGTCAGCGCGCTCGCGCTCATCGGGGCGCTGGCGCTGGCCGCGCTGGCCGTGGCGGTGGCGCTGGCCATCCTGCAGGCCCGGCGGCTGACCCGGCCGCTGGAGGAACTGGCCAGCGCGGCGGACCGGCTCGGCCTGGGGGACGCCCGCCCGCTGGGCCGCCGGTACGGGATCGCCGAGCTGGACCAGCTGGCCGAGGGCCTGGACGGGTCGGCCCGGCGCATCACCGACCTGCTGTCCGCGGAGCGTGACTTCGCCGCCGACGCCTCCCATCAGCTGCGCACGCCGCTGACCGCGCTGTCCATGCGGCTGGAGGAGATGATCGCCGCCGCGGACGACCCCGAGGTGGTCCGGGAGGAGGGCGCCGCCGCCCTGGCCCAGACCGAGCGGCTGGCCGACGTGGTGGGCCAGCTACTCGGCCGGACCCGGCGGGCATCCCGGGGGGTGCCCTCCCTGCTGGCCATCGACGACGTGATCGCGCAGCAGGTGATCGAGTGGGACCCGGCGTTCCGCCGCGCCAACCGCAAGCTGGAGGTGGCGGGGGAGAAGGGCCTGTCCGCGTACATCACCCCCGGCGCGCTGGCCCAGGTCATTGCCACCCTGCTGGACAACGCCCTGGTCCACGGGGCGGGCACGGTCACCATCCGGACTTCGCGCACGCCGAAGTCCGTGGTGGTGGAGGTCCGGGACGAGGGCCGGGGAGTGCCGCACGAGCTCGTGCCGAGGATCTTCGAGCGCAACGTCAGCGGCCGGCCCGGCGGGACCGGGCTGGGCCTGGCGCTGGCCCGGGACGTGGCCACCGCGGACGGCGCCAACGTGGTGCTGGTCCGGCCGCGGCCGGCCGTGTTCGCCGTGTTCCTGCCGCGCGGGCTGCGCGGCGTGGACGAGGCGCCGGTGGTGACCGGCCCCGCGTAACGCGCCAGCGCCGTAGATAGTCCCCCCTTTCCGGGGGAAGATCTACGGCGCTGACGGCTGCCCGGCCCGATCTCAGCTGGCTGAGGCTACGGGCCCGGGGTGGCGGCGGCCGGCGATTGCGTGCCAGGTCAGGTAGATGACCGCGGTGATCACGAAACCCGCCTCGAAGGTGAGGTCGCCCACCGACGGGACGTGGTTGGGCACGATGCCGACGTACTCGCTCTGGTTGGAGAACAAGATGATCGACACCACGACGCCGATCAGCATGGCCACCGGGCCGGCCCAGTTCGTGTACGACTTGTCGAACAGCAGCTTCTCCAGCTGGCGCGGGTCCTGGCGGCGGCGCAGGAACTGGTCGCAGAACATGACGGCCAGCCACGGCGCGATCCAGTACGCGATGACCAGCAGGAAGTTCTGGTACTTGGTGCCTGCGTCGTGCAGCCCGGTCAGTGCGACGATGAAGCCGATCACGCCGAATACCAGCGCGACGATCGCGCGGCGCAGCGCCAGCGGCAGCTTGATGCCGAGGGCGGTGAAGGACAGCGCGCCGGAGTAGATGTTCAGCACGTTGGCCGCGACCGCGCCCAGCGCGATGGCCAGCAGGGTCAGGTCGGCCAGCGCCGTGGGCAGGTGACCGGTGAACGCACCGGTGGGGTTGGCGTTGATGGCGCCGAGGCCGGTCACGGTGGCCGACGCGGCCCCGGCCAGTTCCAGCAGCACGCAGGACACGAACACCCCGGCGCCGGACCACCAGGCGATGGCGGCCTTGCTGGTGCCCGGGGCGAAGTACCGGGTGTAGTCCGACGCGTAGGGGTTCCAGCCGACCGCGTAGCCGAACGCCGCGCCCAGGGTGATCAGGAAGCCGCCGATGCCGCCGCCGTGCGAGGGGGCGCTGAAGTTGGCCTTGGTGAAGATCCAGATCGTGGCGATCACGAAGATGACGGCGAGCACCGGGAACGCGTACCGCTCGAACGCGTGCACCAGGTTGTGCCCGAAGAAGGCGATCGCGATCTGGACCACCACGATGATCACCAGGCACAGTGGCTTGGGCATATGGGTCAGCGTGTTCAGCGCGAACGTGCCGCTCACGCTGTTCACCGCGAACCAGCCGATGCCGGCGGTGATTGCGTTCAGCCCGGCGGGCAGCACGTTGCCCCGGTAGCCGAAGCCGAGCCGGGAGATCACCATCTGCGGCACGCCGTGGGCCGGGCCCTCCGCGCCCAGCAGGCCCTGGGTGAGCGAGCCGAGCCCGGTGCCGATCACGATGGCCAGCGCGGCCTGCCAGAAGTTGAGCCCGAAGAATGCGACGCCGATGACGCCGACGAAGACGGTGGCGAATTCGAAGTTCGGCGACGTCCAGGTCCAGAACAGCTGCAGCGGCTGGCCATGCCGCTCGCCGAGCGGGATGAACTCGGCTCCGCCGGGCTCCACAGCGGCGACCTTCGTGCCGTAGTCGCCTTCCCGGATGACAACGCCGGGCGGCGGCTCTGCCTCAAGGACCGAGCTCGTCTGGTGTTCAGGTGCCGACATCGGCGTGCTCCTTAGGACTTGTGCCTGTCGGTCCCCCGGCGGCCGGGCCGACATCCCAGCGGACGCGCTGATGATAAATCGCACTATGACGGGGACTTGTTTCCGGTGCGTTAAATGTGCCGTTGCCAGACCTGCTAAGCGGCACAGGCCAGGGGCCGGGCGGGATACGGGACCGCGCGGCGGCCATGGCCGGGCCGGGATACGGGACCGCGCGGCGGCGAAGAACGACCGGGGAACTGGACCGCAGCGGCGGCGGAAGGGCCGCCTGGACTCGCCCCGGGGTGACCGGCCGTGCGGGGGCCGGGCGCGGCCTCGTAGGCTACCGCGCGTGAGCGATCATCAGGACCCCCGCGGCCCCGGGCCCGTGGTCGGCATGGTCGGCGCCGGGCAGCTGGCCCGGATGACCTGCCAGGCTGCCATCGCGCTCGGGATCCGGTTCCGGCTGCTGGCCGACACGCCTGCCGACAGCGCCGCCCTGGTCTGGCCGGATGTCACGATCGGCGACTACCGGAGCCGGGAGGACCTGCTGGCCTTCGCGGCCGGGTGTGATGTGCTGACGTTCGACCATGAGCACGTGCCCGGCGAGCACCTCGCCGCGCTGGAAGCCGCCGGGACGGTCCTGGCGCCCGGCCCGGCCGCGCTCCGGTACACCCAGGACAAGCTGGCCATGCGGGAGGAACTGACCCGGCTCGGCGTGCCGTGTCCCCGGTACGCGGCGGTGTCCGATGCGGCCGGCCTGGCGGCCTTCGCGGCCCAGGCCGGCTGGCCGGTGGTGCTGAAGGCGGTCAGCGGCGGGTACGACGGCCGCGGGGTCTGGGTGTGCGACGATGCCGTGGCGGCCCAGGAGGTGCTGGCCCATGGCATCGCGCTGCTCGCCGAGGAGTACGTGCCGTTCGTTCGCGAGCTGGCGGCGCTCGTCGCGCGGTCGCCGCACCGGCAGGGGGCCGCCTATCCGGTGGTCCAGACGGTGCAGCGGGACGGGGTGTGCCACGAGGTGCTCGCCCCGGCTCCCGGGCTCTCGCCGGCCCTCGCCGAGGATGCGCAGCGGCTCGCCCTGGAGCTGGCCGAAGCCCTGGGGGTGACCGGACTGCTGGCCGTGGAGATGTTCGAGACGCCCCGCGGGTTGCTGGTCAACGAGCTGGCCATGCGGCCGCACAACAGCGGGCACTGGACCATCGAGGGCGCCCGGACGTCGCAGTTCGAGCAGCACCTGCGGGCCGTGCTGGACCTGCCGCTGGGCGCGCCGCAGCCCGCCGCCCCGCAGGCGGTCATGGCCAACGTGTTCGGCGCCGAGGACCCCGACATCTACGGCCGGTACCTGCACGTGATGGCGGGCGACCCCGGGGTGAAGCTGCACCTGTACGGCAAGGCGGTGCGGCCCGGCCGCAAGATCGGCCACGTCACCGTGCTCGGCGGCCGCGCGGACGTGGACCGGCTGCGCCGCCGCGCCGTGGCGGCGGCCCACTACCTGAGCACCGGGAAGGATCCGGAATGAGCGGTACCCCGCTGGTCGGCGTGGTGATGGGCAGCGACTCGGACTGGCCGGTGATGGAGGCGGCCACTGCCGCGCTGGCCGAGTTCGGGGTGCCGTTCGAGGCCGACGTGGTGTCCGCGCACCGGATGCCCGCCGACATGATCCGCTACGGCACGGACGCGGCCGGCCGGGGCCTGCGGGTGATCATCGCCGGGGCGGGCGGTGCCGCGCACCTGCCCGGGATGCTGGCGGCGGTCACCCCGCTCCCGGTCATCGGCGTCCCGGTGCCCCTGCGGCACCTGGATGGGCTCGATTCCCTGCTATCCATCGTTCAGATGCCCGCGGGTGTACCGGTAGCGACGGTGGCCGTTGGTGCCGCGCGCAACGCCGGCCTGCTGGCGGTGCGCATCCTCGGGGTGGGCGACCCTGCACTGCGCGAGGCGATGGCCGCCTTCCAGCAGGGCCTGCGTGAGACCGCCCTGGCCAAGGGGGCGGCGCTGCGGGCCCGGCTGGCCGGCCCGTCCGACGGCTGACCCCGCGCCGGGCGGCAGGCGGGCCGGGGGCCGGTTCAGGCCCTTGGGTCCTGGTCCTCCAGACGGCACCCCTACTATCGAGTAATGAGTTCTGACTTCCCTGCCTACGCGCTGCCGGAGGAGCACGAGGCCCTCCGCGAGGCGGTGCGCGCGCTGGCCGACGACAAGATCGCGCCGCGGGCGGCTGAGGTTGATGAGTCCGGCGAGTTCCCCTGGGACGTCTTCGAGGCGCTGGCCAAGGCCGACTTCGCTGCCGTGCACATCCCGGAGGCCTACGGCGGCGCCGGGGCGGACGCGCTGGCCACGGTGATCGTGATCGAGGAGGTGGCGCGGGCGTGCGCGGCGTCGTCGCTGATCCCGGCGGTGAACAAGCTGGGCACGATGCCACTGCTGATCGCGGGCTCGGAGGAGCTCAAGCAGCGTTACCTGCCGCCGGTGGCCCGGGGCGAGGCGATGTTCTCCTACGCGCTGTCGGAGCCGGAGGCGGGCTCGGACGCGGCGGCGATGAGCACCCGCGCCGTGCGCGACGGCGACACCTTCATTCTCAACGGCACCAAGCGGTGGATCACCAACGCCGGGGTGTCGCAGTACTACACGGTGATGGCGGTCACCGACCCGTCCGCCGGTGCCGCCGGGATCTCCGCGTTCGTGGTGGACAAGGACGACCCGGGGTTCTCGTTCGGCGCCCCCGAGCGCAAGCTCGGCATCAAGGGCTCACCGACCCGGGAGCTGTACTTCGACAACTGCGTGATCCCGGCGGACCGGATTATCGGCGCCGAGGGCACCGGGTTCAAGACCGCGCTGGCCACCCTGGATCACACCCGGATAACCATCGCTGCCCAGGCGCTCGGCATCGCGCAGGGCGCGCTCGATTACGCGACCGGGTACGTGCGGGAGCGGCGCCAGTTCGGCCAGGCCATCGCCGAGTTCCAGGGCGTCCAGTTCATGCTGGCCGACATGGCGATGAAGGTCCAGGCGGCCCGCCAGCTCACCTACGCGGCGGCGGCCGGGTCTGAGCGGGCCATGGCCGGGAACCGGGCCGCCGACCTGACGTTCATGTCCTCGGCGGCCAAGTGTTACGCCTCGGACGCAGCCATGGAGGTGACCACCGACGCGGTCCAGCTGCTCGGCGGCTACGGGTATGTCAGGGACTACCCGGTGGAGCGGATGATGCGGGACGCCAAGATCACCCAGATCTACGAGGGCACCAACCAGATCCAGCGCGTCGTCATGGCCCGCCAGCTCCTCAAGTAGCCCGGTGGGCGGCCAGGACTGCCCGTAAATCATTGTCATGCATGGCGTGTCCCAGTCCGCCGAGCATCGTGCGGCCGGCCCAAGAAGCCTGAGCAGTCAAGCCCGGCCGCCCGCCGCCGGCTCCCGGAGGGCGGGCGCCGGGCGGACGGCCATGGCGTGCTCGACCAGGGCCAGCAACAGGGTCTTGACCGAATCCCGCTGCCGCGCGTCGCACTCGACGACCGGCACGCCCAGGCTGACCGTCAGCGCATCCTGGATGTCGGTGACTGTGTGGGTGAACTCGCCGTGGAACCCGTTCACCCCGACGACGAACGGCAGGCCGGTCGACTCGAAGTAGTCCACGGCCGCGAACGACTCGTCCAGCCGGCGCGTGTCGGCTAGAACCACGGCACCGATGGCGCCCTGGATCATGTCGTCCCACATGAACCAGAACCGCTGCTGCCCGGGTGTGCCGAACAGGTAGAGCACCAGCCCGTCGTCCAGCGTGGCCCGGCCGAAATCCAGGGCCACCGTGGTCGTGTCCTTGGCTGGCACCAGCGACACGTCATCGCGCTTCCGGCCGGCTCCGGTGAGTGGCGCCTCGGTCGTGAGCGGGGTGATCTCGGAGACCGCCCCGACGAACGTGGTCTTGCCGACGCCGAAGCCGCCGGCCACCACTATCTTGACGGATTCCGTCATGGTGCGTATCCCCTCTGGTACTGGCCATCCGCAGGTGGGGCGCTGCCGCGCCGGCCCGGAGTGAGCGCCTGCCCGGCCCGCTCCACGAGCAGCTCCATCTCGTAGGCGACCAGCCCCATGTCGCAATCGGCCGAGGCCAGCACGGCCAGGTGCGAGCCATGGCTGATCGGCATGACCAGGAGCACCCCGTCCTGCATGCCGATCACCGTCTGGGTGACGGGGCCGCCTTCGAATACCCGCGCCGCCCCCTGAGTCAGGCTGGCCAGCCCGGAGGTGACAGCGGCCAGGTGGTCCGCCCGGTCCTGCACCAGCCCGTTCGAAAAGGCGAGCGGCAGCCCATCGGCTGACACCGCGATGGCGTGGTTGACCGACGGCACCCGGCCGGCGAAATCCGTGATCAGCCAGCTCAGGTCGTGCGCTGAAGAAGTCAGCGGACTCACCAGCACTCCTCTCCGCAGGGCTGGCCGGTGCCGTGGCCGGCGCCGGCCGCGTGGCGGCGCCGTCAGCCGGCGCCGCCTGCCTCATCCTTGGGATACGGCTCTGTTCCGGGCTCGGTGCCCCGCGCGCGCTGGATGCCCTGCTGGAAGCTCGACAAGCGCTGCCGGGTCTGCGTGGCCGACCGGGGGGCCCGCGGTGGCGGCACCGTTATCGCGTCCACTCCGCCAGGCACCAGGTTCGCCTTGGGGACCCGTTTGGGGAGTCCGGCTGAGGTACTGCCCGCGATGGACGGAGCCTGCGCCACTTCGGCAGCGCGCCAGCCCGCATCGGCCGGCGATGCCCAGCCGCCCGGCCCTGGGTCCGGCCCGGCGGGCGGCCGGTCCACGGCCGGCCGGCCGCGCCGGAACCAATCGGACTCCACCGATTCGAAGATGGGCAGCCGGTTCCCCAGCCCGGTGCCAGCCGCGGCGGGCCCGATGCCACCTGCCGTCCCGGACTTCCCTGGGCCGGAGGGGTGCGGGCCGGAGGGGTGCAGGCGGGAGGGGAGCGGCAGGGCTACCGAGTCCGGCAACGGGGCGGCGGCCTCCGGCGCATCGCCCGGCCCGGTCCCGTGCAGAAGGGTCGCGTCCAGCCTGGTTCCGTCCAGGCTGGTTCCCGCCGGGCCAAGGCCGTCCAGGCTGGTTCCAGCCGGCCCGGCCGTACCAGGCCCGGGGATCCCGCGGCTCGTCCCGTTCCGGCTCGGTCCTTCCGGGCCGCTCGCGCGGGCGCTCGTCCCGCGGGCGCTCGTCCCGTCCGGGCTGATGCTGTCCGGGCTGATGCCGTCCGGGCTCGTGCCGTCCGGGCTCGTATCGCCCGGGCCGATTCCGTCCCGGCCGGTCCCGTCCAGAGGGACGGTGTCGCCGGGCACGGTCCCGGCCGACTCGAATCGGGGCGTCCGCGCCGCCGACACAGCGCTCCGGGTAAAGGCACGGCCACCTGCCTCATCGCCGCGCAGTCCGGCAGCGGTCAGCCCGGTGGAGGCGGCCGTGGCCGGCCGGAACGGCCGCAGGTTCAGCGGGGAAGCGGAGGCCGCGCGGGTGATGACCTCATCGGGCAGCCAGACCAGCGCGCTCAGGCCGCCGGGTGAGCCCGGGCGGAGCCGGACCCGGATGCCATGCCGGGCCGCCAGCCGGGCCACCACGAACAGCCCCATCCGGCGGGATACGGCCACGTCCACGACCGGAGGATTGTCCAGCCGGAAATTGGCATGAGCCATCTCCTCGGCCGGCATCCCCACGCCGTGATCGGTGATGTCCAGCAGCGCCCCGCCACTGCCCAGCACGTAGCCGGACACCTCAACCTGGGTGTCCGCGGGGGAGAAGGAGGTCGCGTTCTCGACCAGCTCGGAGAGCAGGTGCACCACATCGCTGACCGCCTGGCCGCGCACCGCGATCCCCGGCTGGATGGTGGGCCTGACCCGCTCGTAATGCTCGATCTCCGAGACCGCCGCGCGGAGTACGTCCACCAGGGCCACCGGCTCCGTCCACCGCCTGGACAGGTCGTGCCCGGCCAGGACGAGCAGGTTCTCCGAATTACGGCGCATCCGGGTGGCCAGGTGGTCCATCCGGAACAGGTTGGCCAGCCGCTCGGCGTCCTGCTCGCCTTGCTCCAGGTCGTCGATCAGCCGGATCTGCCGCTCTACCAGTGACTGGCTGCGCCGGGACAGGTTGACGAACATGGCGTTGATGTTGCCGCGCAGCGCGGCCTCGTTGGCCGCGAGCCGGACCGCCTCCCGGTGCACCTGGTCGAAGGCCCGGGCAACCTCGCCGATCTCGTCGGTGGAATCCACGTCAATGGGCTCGACCTGCAACGGCGTACTCGTATCCGCCAGGCTGCTCATCAGGCGCACGGTCTCCGGCAGGCGTACCCCCGCCACCTCCAGCGCGCCGCGCCGCAGGCGCTGCAGCGGGCCGGTCATGGACCGCCCCACGGCCATGGTGAACAGCAGGGCCAGGGCCAGCACCACCAGTACCGCGGCACCCTCGAGAGCCGCCGACGTGATCGCCCTGGTGCGCAGCGAGCCGCTCTGGGCGAGGACCGAGGCCATCAGGCCCTGCTCCACCGCGTGCAGGCCGGCCACCAGGTACGCGGAACCGTTGGCGGCATCGGTGAAGGCCGGATTCTCCGCCGAGGACCCCCCGGTCAGTGCCAGCGTGATCGCCTGCTGAACCTGGGCCTGCGCCCGGTCGGCCTGGGCCGAGGACAGCGTGGCATCGTAAAGGTGCCGCTGGCTGCCCGTGGCAATCAGGCCGAACTGCGCCAGGTCGGCCTGCTGCTGCGCCTGCGCGGCATTGATGGCGGACAGCTGGCTGGGCTGGAACTGGGTCGCCCCGACCAGGTCGGGCGTGAGGGCTGAGGTCAGGATGGCCTGCTCCTGCGACACCTCCTCCTTCGTGGCCGAGATGAGCCCGGCGACCCGGACGGTGTCGGCCAGGCCCGCGTCGTTGCTGCCAGTAGCGATCTCGTCCTCGAGCGCGAGTAGCTGCTCGATCGCGGCGGCGTACTCCTGGATCACCACCAGGGCGGGCATATGGGTGGTTGTGGCCGCGCTGCGCAGGGCAGGCAGCCCGTTGATCGCGCTGATCGCCCCGCGCGCCTCGTGCTGGGCCACGGCTGGGTAGGAGAGGCCGATGGTTGCGGCCCGGCTCCGCACCACGGCCGCCAGCTCATCGGTGGCGCGGTGGTCGTGGGCGAGGACCGCCCGTTCGGGACCGGAGGCAGGGCCTGCGGCCCCGCGGCCGCCACTGCCCGGGCCCATGGTGATGTAGCTGATGGTGTCTTCCCGTTCGGCCTGCAGCGCCTGGATCAGGTTAGTGATCTCGCCACCCAACCGGGAGAACTGCTCGACCCGCTGGTAGGCCACGGCGCTGCGCGCGGACGAGATCACGCTGACGCCGCCGAGGATGACCGCCGCCGCGGTGGGCAGCGCGACCAGGACCAGGAGCCGGGATCGCACCCGCCAGTTGCGCGGCGCGTAGCGGCCGCCCGGCCGCGCGGGGCCGCCCGGCACGCTCAGCACGGCCGAGGTGCCGTTCCCCGGGGCCTGTGTCCCGGGCGCGGTGGCATCCGAGGAGGTCCGGCCCCCTGCGGGAGAGGGCCGGACCTGTCCTGGGGCCGCTGCCGATGTCGCAGTCGTGTCCGGCACGGCGGGCCTGTGCAGGGTGCCGCGGGCTGCGCCTTCTGCTCTCGCTTGCCTTAACCGCACAGTGCCTGCACCTCTCACCCGGGAAACAGCAGGTGCCGAACGGGCCGCGGGTACCGATGCGGCACCCCGAATGGCGGGCGCCGTTTTCCGGCTCAGCCATTCTGGACGCGACCGTATCAACAGGGTCGGTAGCCAACTGTACGTCTATCCGGTCCGGCCCGCTCTAATTGTGACCACTGTTGCATATCTTAATTCTGAGGGCAAGAGGGGCTGACCAAAGCGTGCTTTACGGCAGCGTGTGCGCGGTCGGCAGGTTAGCCTGGCGAAGTGTTCCGGGCCATTTACTATTGTGCTTCGGAAATTGCATTCTACTAGCAGGCTTAGAGAGATGAAAACTACTACATTGCTTCGGAAATTGCCGGGCTCAGCCATTCACCGGCGCCGGCCCGCGGAGAAGGGAGCATCATGAAGCTGCTGACGGCCGGGGTGCGCGCGCGGTGCCGTAGCCGGGTGCGGTGGCCGGGCATGATGCTGGTGCCCGCCACGCTGGTCCTGCTCGCGGGCGGCTGCCGCGTGCCGGGGACAGCCGCCCCGGCGGCCGCGGTGAACCAGCAACTCACGGTGGCGGTCGTCCCGGGCTTTGCCAATGCCCCGCTCCAGCTGGCCGTCGCCGACGGGCTGTTCACCCGGCAGGGCGTGGACGTGACGGTGCAGACGTACCAGACCGTGCGGCAGGCCTATGCCGCGCTCGCCAGCGGGCAGGCCGACGTCATCGGCGGTGACTACGCCGACCTGCTGTACACCGAGGCCCAGGCGCATGCCCGGCTCCGGCTCATCGCGGACGGCTATGACGCGGTGCCGGGCTTGCTGGAGGTGCTCACCCTGCCTGGCTCGCCGGTCACCGCCCCGGAGGACCTGCAAGGCGCCGCCGTGGCCACGCCGTCCCCGGATCTCGCGCCGTTTGCGGCGGACGCGCCGTACAACATGGAGACGCTGGCTACCGAGGCCGTCCTGCAGAGCGACGGCGTGAGCCCATCCAGCATCCGCTGGGAGGCCATGCCGGCCAGCAGCATGATCGGCGCGCTGCGCGATCACGCGGTCAGCGCCATCGTGGCGACGCAGCCCTACATCTTGCAGGCCGAGAGCGAGCTGGGCGCCGTCGAGCTGCTCGATGCGTGCAGCGGGGTGACTGCCAGCCTGCCGCTGTCCGGTTACTTCGCCACGGCGGGCGTCGCGCGCCGGGATGGGACCGCGCTGCGCGGCTTCCGCGCCGCGCTCATCGTGGCGACAGCGGCTTCGGCCCAGCCCGGCACCGTGCGCTCGGTGCTGCGCACCCTGCCCGGGATGTCCTCGCGGACAGCCGATCTCGTCACGGTCGGGCAGTACCCGACGTTCCTGAGCACTGGGCAGGTGCAGCGGGTGGCTGATCTCATGTACGGCACCGGCATGGTCTCCAGGACCATCTCGGTCAGGAGCATGGCATTGCGCTGAGCGGGGGGCGAGGGGCGCTGCCCGGCGGCCCCGTGCCGCCCGCCCCGCCCCGGCCCGGTCCGACCGCCCTGTCCGCCCGCCCCGGCCCGGTCCGCCCGCCCTGCCCGCCCGCCCCGGCCCGGTCCGACCGGTCCGGCCCGCCCCGGGCCGACCGGTCCGGCCCGCCCCGGGCAGCCGGGCCCGCCACCGCCCGGGTCCTTATGGACCGGGCCGGCCCCGCCGCGCCGCATGGCGGCCGGCCAGCCGGGCCGACCGGGTCAGCTGAGAAAGGCGAAGTCCTCGAAGTCGAAGTTGGACAGCGGCTGCCCGACCTTCCCTGAGGTATAGCCGGTTACTTTGTCGCTGTACGCGTCCAGCACATCGATGTAGGCGGGGATGAGGTAGCCGCCTTCATTGAAGTCGAAGGCCTGCATCTCGCGCAGGATCTCTTGGCGCAGCGAGGGGTCCGCGGTCGTGTTCGCCTGGTTGTAGAGGCTGGTGTAGCGGGCATTGTCGGTATGCGTCTCGTTGAACGGTGAGCCCGCCAGCATGGACTCCGCGACCTGCGCCAGGTAGGGGTAATAGTTGTAGTAGTCCTGGCTGAAGTTCCACTTGAGGTAATCCGGCCCGAAGAATACGCCGGCCGGGACATTGCTGATCTTGATGGTCACCCCCGCGGCCTTGGCCTGAGCGGCCAGCACCGTCGCCATGGCGACCGTGCCGGTGGCCACCGCCGAAGTGGTCAGGGTCACCGTGAGATTCTCCTGGCCTGCCTTCTTCAGCAGGAACTTGGCCTGCGGTATGTCACCCTGAGCGGGCCGTACCAGCGAGTGGTCGAAGTCGGGGTCAAAGGGGGAGAACAGGTCGTTGGCGACCACCCCGTACCCGTCGAGCGCCGAGTCGATCAGCTGCGGGCGGTCGGTGAGCAGCCGCATAGCCTGCCGGACGTTGACGTCGTTGAAGGGCGGCTGGTCCACACGCATGGTGAAGGGGATGATCTCCCCGGAGTGGGACACCACCGTCTTGATCCCGCTCGTGGTGGCCAACGAGGCGATCTGCGGTCCGTCGAGCGCGCCAGCGCCGTCGATCACGCTGGTGGCCAGCGCATCCTGGAGTGTGGTGTTGTCGCTGAAATCGATGATGGTCAGGGTGTTCACGTGGGGCAGCCCGGCTTTCCAGTAGTGCGGGTTGCGGGTGAACACGCTGCGCTGGCCGGGACTGAAGCTCTGGTAGACGAACGGCCCGGTGCCGACCGGCCGGGCCGGGTCGAAGCCCGCCGGGGCGATGTAGAGGTTGTACCAGAAGGCGGCCAGCTGCTCCACGAAGCTGGAGAACGGCTTGGTGAGCTGCACCAGCACGGTGAGCTTGTCCAGTGCCTTGGTGCGGCCCAGGTCGATCGGGCCCAGCCCGAACTTCCCGGTGAAGTTGTTGCTGGAGATCCGCTGGAACGTGTAGAGGACGTCGGCCGCAGTGAAGTCCTTGCCGTCGTGGAAGGTGATGCCCGGCCGGAGCCGGATCACCCACTGCGCCAGCGAGCCGTGATTCGCGGTGATCGACTCGGCCAGTACGTACTCGATCTCGGCCTGGCTGTTCAGCTGGACCAGGGGCTGGTAGAGGGACTGCAGCCGGGACGTGTCGATGTAGGTGAGGCTCTTGTGCGGGTTGACGGTGTCCGAACTCGAGCCGCCGGTGAGGCCGAGCCTCAGGTTGCCGCCCCGGCGGGCCCGGCCGCTGGCCCCGGTCAGGTGCTGGGTGCTGCCCGCCGACGATCCGCCGCACCCGCCCAGTAAGCCCCCGGTTCCGGCCACGGCGCCGGCTGCTGCGATCCCGCGCAGGAACTCTCGGCGCCGGAGTCCCGGCTCCGGCCGCGGCGTGCTGCTTCGATCCGATCGATCCACGGGACCTACCTCCAGGAAGTGACGGGTTAGTCGGCGACGAGAAGCACTTTCCCGACGTGCTGGCGCCGTTCGAGGAACCGGTGCGCGGCCGCCGCGTCGCTGACGGGGAAGGTGGCGGCGATAGGTACGGTGATGGAACCGCGCCGGATGAGGTCCAGCGACGCGGCCAGGTCATCGGGGGGCGCCAGCCGGAAGCCGACGATGCGCCAGCCGTTCCGGAACAGCGGGACCAGGTCGAGCCGGACCACCTCGCCGGCGTGGGCGCCGCAGGTGATCAGCCGGCCTTCTTCGCGCAGCACGGACAGGTGCGCAGCGAACAGCGTGCCGCCGACGGTGTCGAGGACGGCGTCGAAACGGCGGCCACTGGTGGCCCGCAGCAGGTCCGCGGCGATATCCCCGTCACCCCGGACGAGAACCAGGTCCGCACCAAGCGGCGCGACCCGTTCAGCCTTGGCCGTCGTGCCGACCGTCGCGATCACGGTGGCCCCGGCCAGCTTCGCGCACTGGACCAGCGCGCCGGCCACGCCGCCCGAGGCTGAGGGGATGAGCACCAGTTCTCCCGGCCGGACCAGCCCCAGCCGGTTCACCATGTGCCATGCAGTGCTGACCGCGCACTGCCCTGCCGCCATGGCCAGTGGGTCGTCGGACGGCTGGAGCGGGATCACCACCTCGGCGGGGACGCTGACCAGTTCGCCGTACCCGCCCCAGCGCGTGGTGCCGAAGATCTCGAAAGCGGCGCAGAGATCCGGCCGCCACTTGGCGCACTGGGCACACCGGCCGCAGCTGTACTGCTGGAACGCCGTCACCAGGTCGCCGGCCTGGACCGGGCCGGCCTCCCGGCCCATGCCGACGACGGTTCCGGTGAACTCTGCGCCGAGGACCATCGGCAGCCTGAACGACCACCGGGATGTCCCGGCCCGGGAGTCCAGGTCCGAGTGGTTGACGCCGCAGGCCTGCACCCGGATGAGGACGTCCCGGGGGCCGATCACGGGATCGGGGATATCCGCATATTGCATGGCCTCCGGGGGTCCGTATTCATAGAACGCCGCCGCTTTCACCTGCCCGTGCCTCCAGTGTGCGTGAGTTCCGTTCCGCCCGCCAGTGGCGGGATAAGCAACGGAAGACCAACGGCGAAACGACCTTCCCTTGGCCCGCTGCAGTAACACCTGAATTACTAAGGAAGTTCGAGAAACTATTGGGCGCCATCCGGGGCCGGAAGTGCCCGCCTGCAGGCCGCCAGGCTGCTCCGCGCCCGGTCAAGCGCTCCCGTGCAGAATATTCTGAGGGCCGCCGGATACGTGCCGAATCCGGCAAATAGTTCACCCGGCTGTGCGCGCCGGGCTCGGCCGGCAGCCTGATATAGCCGCCTGGTTAGATTACTACTAAGCCTTACAGTAAATGGCAGCGGGCGTTGCCCGCCCGCAGCGGTGCCGTTACGGTAATGAGGACCGGTCGCCATTTTGGCCTGGGCAGCCGGGCCGGCCGGGGCGATGGCGGCTTGAGGCGGGACAGGCGCTGGCGGCGGCGCCGGTGCGCTGGCGAAGGGATCAATGTCGTGGCACGCGCCCGTTCGGCTCGGCGGCCGGTACCCGGCGGGACCACGTCGCTCCCGGCGCCCCGTACCGGCGTCCCGGAGGCAGATCCTGGCGGGACCACGTCGCCCCTGGCGCCCCGTACCGGAGTCCCGGAGGCAGATCCTGGCGGGACCACGTCGCCCCTGGCACCCAGCGGGCCGCAGGCGGCACCGGGCCACCCCGCCGGCCCGGCCCGGGCCGCCGCCCGGCTGCGGTCAGCCCGCGCCGCACACCCGGTGGGCTACCTCGTCGCACAGCGGGCGGCGCTGGGGATGTTCACCCTCTGCGTGGTGTCGGTGCTGGTCTTCGGGGCCACCGAGGTGCTGCCGGGCAATGCCGCCGTCGCGGTGCTGGGCCGTGACGCGGCCGGGAATCCGGCGGCCGTGCACCGGCTGGAGGCGGCGCTGCACCTCAACCGCGGGCTGCTGGACCAGTACTGGGTCTGGTTTTCCGGGCTGCTCAGCGGCCATCTCGGCCAGTCACTGGCCAACGGGCAGCCGGTGTGGGGCTACGTCGAGCCCAGGCTGATCAACTCGGCCGTGCTGGCCGGGGCCGCCGGACTGCTCGGCGCGGTGTGCGGCGTGGTGCTCGGCGCGTGGACCGCGCTGCGCAAAGACGGCTGGCTGGATCACATCACGGCGGTCACCGCGCTGGCCGTGACCTCGCTGCCGGAGTTCGTGGTGGCGATCGGCTTGATCATCCTGTTCGCTACCGGCCTTACTCACCTGCTGCCTGCGGTGTCACTGCTGGCGCCGGGCACGTACGCGTGGAACGCCCCGAGGCTGCTCATCCTGCCGGTGGCCACCCTGGTCATCGTGATCGTCCCGTACATCCAGCGGATGACGCGTGCCGCCATGATCGAGGCGCTGGACTCCGACTACGTGGAGATGGCCCGGCTGAAGGGGGTGCCGCTGTGGCGGATCGTGGCGGTGCACGCGCTGCCTAACGCCACCGCGCCGGTAGTCCAGGTCATCGGCCTTAACTTCCTGTACCTCGCGGGCGGGGTGGTCCTGGTGGAGTACGTGTTCGCCTTCCCGGGCATCGGCCAGGGCCTGGTCTACGCGGTCGACGACCGCGATATTCCGGTCATCCAGTTCATCGTCGTGGTGCTGGCCGCGTTCTACGTGCTGGTCAACATCGTGACCGACGTGATCGCGGTGCTGGCCACGCCGCGGCACCGGATCCCCCGGTAGGGGCGGGCATGCCGGCCAGCCTGAGCCCGGCCGGCCCGGGGCGTTCCGGCGCCCCGCCGCCGGAACGGATCCGCCGCCATCAGTGGCTGGCCGTCCTCGGCCAGGCGGGGCGGAGCCTTCGCGGCCGTATCGGGCTCGGGCTCACCGCCCTGGTTGTGGTGATCGCTGCCGCGGGCCCGGTCCTGGCCCCGCACCCGTCCGACGCCCTGCTTACCCTGCCCTTCGGCAAGCCGTCCGGCCAGTTCCCGCTCGGCGGCGACGTGCTGGGCCGCGACGTGGCGTCCCGGGTGCTCGACGGCGGCTGGCTGCTGCTGCTGATGGCCGCGGCGGCCACGCTGATCGGCGTCGCGGTCGGCGCAGCCGCCGGGGTGGCCGCCGCTTACCTGAGGGGTTTCCCGGATGGGCTGCTCATGCGGACGGTGGACGTGATCCTGGCCTTTCCCCAGCTGGTCTTCGCCCTGCTGCTGCTGAGCATCCTCGGCCCCCGGCTCTGGCTGATCGTGCTGGCCGTCGGCCTCGCTCATGCGCCCGCGGTCGCCCGGGTGCTGCGGTCCGCCACGCTGGACATCTCCGAGCGCGACTATGTCACGGTGGCCCAGTTGCAGGGGCTGCGGCCCGCCGCGGTGATGGCCCGGGAGATCCTGCCCAGCCTGAGCACCCCGCTGATGGTGGAGGCGGGGCTGCGGCTGACTTACTCGATCGTCATCATGACCGGGCTGGCCTTCCTGGGATTCGGCCAGCCCCCGCCGGCCGCCAACTGGGGGACGATGATCAATGAGAACCGGGTCGGCCTGGCGCTGAATCCGTGGGCGGTGGTCGTCCCGGCCGCGATGATCGGCCTGCTCACCATCGGCACCAACCTGCTGGCCGATGCGATCGGCCGGGCTGCGCTCGGCGTGGACCGCCCGCCAGAGGAAGCGGCGCTGGTCGACGACCTCGGCGTGACTGAGGGCCGGGCGCGGTGACGGCGCACGGCACGCCGGCTGCGGTCCCCGGGACAGGAGCGCCGGATCCCGCGCCCCCGCCCCGCCTGGCCGTCCGCGACCTGGAGATCCGGTGCGGTCACGGCGGGCCGCCCGTCGTCAGCGGGGTCTCCTTCACCATCGGGCCGGGCCGGGTGCTCGGCCTCGTCGGCGAGTCCGGGTCAGGGAAGACCACGGTGGCCCTGGCCCTGCTCGGCCATACCCGGCGCGGCCTGGCCGTCAGCCGAGGCGAGATCTGCCTGGACGGGGTGGACCTGCTCGGGCAGGGGGCCGCCGGGCTGCGCCGGATCCGCGGCGCCCGGGTCAGTTACGTGCCGCAGGACCCCGCCGCCGCCCTGAACCCGGCGCTCCGGATCGGGTATCAGCTGCGCGAGGCCCTGCGGGTGCACGCCGTGCCCGCGGCGGGCGTAACGGCCCGGATCGCCGAGGTGCTGCACGAGGCCCGTCTCGAGGCGGCACCGGACCTGCTGCGGCGGTACCCGCATCAGCTGTCCGGCGGCCAGCAGCAGCGCGTCGGGCTGGCCATGGCCTTCGCCTGCCGGCCTTCGCTGATCGTGCTGGACGAGCCGACCACCGGCCTGGACGTCTCCACGCAGCGGCACGTCCTCGACACCCTGTGCGGCTTGTGCGGCCATTACCAGGTGGCTGCCGTGTACGTCAGTCACGACCTGGCCGTGGTGAGCGGGCTGGCCACCGAGGTCGCCGTCATGTACGCCGGCCGCATCGTGGAAGCGGGTGCCCCGAGCACGCTGCTGAGCCGGCCGCTGCACCCCTACACGGCAGCCCTGCTCGCGGCGGTGCCCAGCCCGGACACCAGCCGTCCGCTGGCCGGGATACCCGGGCAGCAGCCGCCGCCCGGGCAGCGCGGCGCAGGGTGCGGCTTCGCTCCCCGCTGCGGCCTCGCCCTCGATGAGTGCCGGGCCCGGGAACCGGAGCCCGCGGTACTCGGCGGGCATACGGTCCGCTGCCTGCGGCCCGGCCAGGCCCCCGCCCGGTCCGCGGGGCCCGGCCGGCCGGGACCAGCGGCCGCCCCGCCGCCGGACATCGTGCTGTCGCTGCGCGGGGTGAGCGCCAGTTATGGCCGGGTTCCCGCGCTGGCCGGCATCGACCTCGACGTGCCCGCCCGGAGCTGCGTAGCCGTCGTGGGCGAGTCCGGCTCCGGCAAGACCACGCTGGCCCGCTGCATCACCGGACTGCACCGCGGCTGGACGGGACAGGCGGAACTGCACGGTGAGCCGCTGGCCCGGGCCGCCCGGCAGCGCCCGAAGCAGGTACTCCGGCAGGTCCAGTACGTTTTCCAGAACCCGTACACCTCCCTCCATCCGCGGAAGACAGTCGGCCAGATCGTGGCCGAGCCGCTGCGGCGCTTCTACCGGCTGTCCCGCCCGGAGCAGGCGGAGCGCGTCCGCCGCGTGCTGGATGACGTGTCGCTCGGCGGCCGGTTCCTGGCCCGCTACCCGGGCGAGCTCTCTGGCGGGGAGCGGCAGCGGGTCGCCATCGCGCGCGCGCTCGTCGTCGAGCCGGATGTTCTGGTGTGTGACGAGGTCACCTCGGCGCTGGACGTGTCGGTGCAGGCGGTCATCGTGGAACTGCTCCGTTCCGCGGCGGCCCGGCACGGCCTGGCCATGGTGTTCATCACGCACAACCTGGCCCTGGTGCCCAGCGTCGCCCAGTTCGCAGCCGTGCTGCGCCGCGGTGAGCTGGTCGAGGCGGGGACGGTGCAGCAGGTCCTGGGCCGCCCCCGGAGCAGCTACACCGCGGGGCTGATCGCCGACGCGCCCAGGCTCGGCCGCCCGGGCTAGCCGAAGGAGCCCAGCCCGTCACTGAGCAGCCGGGCGGCGCGACGCACCTCCGCGGTGACCGCCTCGTGGACCTGGGCCGGGCTGCAGCTCCCGTCCAGGTACCTGCGCAGCGCGCGGAACTGGACATCCCACAGGCCGAGCAGGGCCACCGCCGCGATCTGCGGCTCCGGGGCGTCCGGGCGCAGGCCGGCCCGCGCGGCCAGGACGTCCGCGGCCACCGTGACGAGCTGGTCGACCATGTCACGCTGGTGCGCGCGCAGTGACGGCGTGGACCTGACCAGAACGCCGAAGCGCTGGACCGCGGCGGTGGCCGCCGCGGTATCGTCCTGGCCGCCGAGCCAGGACAGCAGGGCGCCCAGCTCGTCGTCGAGGATGCGTAGCGCCGCCTCGACCGGGGCGAGCGCGGGATCGCGCAGGCCATCCCGGAGTGCGCTCATCGTGCTGTCCCACCGGTCCAGCAGCAGGGATTCCTTGGTGGGGAAGTAGTTGAAGACCGTCTTCTCCGAGACTCCGCACGCCGCGGCGACCTCCGAGACGCGGACGGCCCCGAAGCCGCGCTCAAGGAACATCTCGGTGGCGGTATCGGACAGCTGCTGGCGCATCAGGCGTTTCTTCCGCTCCCGCAGCCCCCTGGCCTCCTCCGCCCCGGTCCCGGGGCCGCGCCATGCCGACCAGTCCACCGTCCGCGCACCCATGACCTGAGCCTAGCCGTCCTGCTGACCTCGTTTCTGTCACCCTAATTTTATAGTTGCTATATAAATCTATTCCCGGAGTCATACGGAACTTATGCTGGCCGGGTGGTGGCAGATCCGGACCTGGAACCTCTGGTGCGCCGGGCGGCCACCCTCGCCCGGCGGCCGGGACGGGCCATCCTGGGCATCACCGGGCCGCCTGGCGTGGGCAAGAGCACGCTGGCCGAGCGACTGGTGACCGAACTGGCGGGCGACGCCGCGTACCTGCCCATGGACGGATTCCACCTGGCCCACCGGGTACTGACCGATCTGGGCCGGGTGGACCGGAAGGGCGCGCCGGACACCTTTGACGCGGCCGGCTACGTGGCGCTGCTGCGCAGGCTGCGGGATCCGCGGGAGGGGTGCGTCTACGCGCCCCGATTCGTCCGGGACATCGAGGACTCCATCGCGGGCGCGATCCCGGTCGGCCCGTCCGTTCCCCTCGTCATCACCGAAGGCAACTACCTGCTGCTGCCGGACGGGCCGTGGGCGGGGGTCCGGCCGCTGCTCGACGAGGCCTGGTACCTCGACCTGCCTGAGCCGGCCCGGTTGCAGCGGCTGATCGACCGGCATATGGCCTTCGGCCGGGACGCGGCCCAGGCCCGGGCCCGGGCGACCGGCTCCGACCTGCGGAACGCGGCGGTGATCGAGGCATCCAGGCATCGGGCCGATCTGGTGGTGGCGCTGGCGGGCTAGCCGCGCCGCCTGGATGGTTCCACGACCTGCTCACCGTGTTCCGCAACGGGTCGGGCGGCATCCAGCCGGTGATCCGCAGAACTGGCCCGGCGGTCAGCTCCAGCTTCGGTGGCCCCAGTGGCGTGATGAACTACCGCAGGTCCGCCGTGGCCCCGCCGGTCGGTATCCATCTGGCGGGCCCGGCCGGCGTCCCGGGGGAGTCGCTATATGTCCTGCTGGGCGGCGATGAGCCGGGTGTACCAGCGCGCGCTGGCCTTGGGGATCCGGGCCTGGGTGCCGAAATCCACGAACACCAGGCCGAAGCGGCGGCTGTACCCGTCGGCCCACTCGAAGTTGTCCAGCAGGGACCAGACGAAGAAACCGCGCACGTCGACGCCGTCCTCGATGGCGGCCAGGGCCTCAGCGAAATGGTCGGCCAGGTAGCTGACCCGCTCAGCGTCGTCCACCCCGCCCTCGGGGTCCACGTAGTCGTGGAACGCGGCGCCGTTCTCGGTGATGTAGAGCGGTGGGGGGGCATAGTCGCGGACCCGGCGCAAGATCCGGCCGAACCCGGCCGGCCGCACGTCGAGGCCGCCGGCTGTCAGGCCGGCCCGCGGCAGCACCCGGGCCTGGTGGTGCGGCTCGTCCGGGTCGGCGGCCACGATCTTGGTCTCGTAGTAATTGACGCCCATGAAATCGGCGGCTGCCGCGATCACTGGCAGGTCGCCGTCGCGGATGAAGCCGAGCGGCACCTGCCGCCCGTACCAGTCGAGCATGTCGGCCGGGTAACAGCCGCCGCAGCACCGGGTCGAGGAACCAGCGGTTCTCGTACCCGTCCAGCCGCCGGGCGGCGTCGGTGTCGGCGGCCGACTCCGACGCGGGGCTGATGTCCGACAGCAAGTGCGCGATGCCCACCTGTGCCCGCGGGGCGAGCTGCCGGGCCAGGCCAACCGCCTGGCCGTGCGCCAGCAGCAGGTGGTGTGCGGACGCCAGGGCGGCGGCCAGGTCCACCTGGCCCGGTGCGTGCCGTCCCTGCAGGTGACCGATCATCGCGGCGCAGAACGGCTCGTTAATGGTGGCCCACTGCGGGACGGTGTCGCCCATGGCCTCGAGGACAACCTGCACGTAATCGCAGAAGCGGGCCACCATGTCCCGGTTGGCCCAGCCGCCGGCATCCTGCAGGGGCTGGGGCAGGTCCCAGTGGTACAGCGTGCCCACCGGCCGCACCCCGCGGGCGAGCACCCCGTCTACCAGCCGCCGGTAGAAGTCCAGCCCTTTCTGGTTCACCGCCCCGGTGCCGTCCGGGATGATCCGCGGCCACGCGATGGAGAACCGGTAGCCGGTCAGTCCCAGGCTGGCCAGCAGGTCGAGGTCGGCCTCCGCCCGGTGGTAGTGGTCGCAGGCGATCGCGCCGGTGTCGCCGTGCACCACCGCACCAGGCTTAGCGGAGAAGGTGTCCCAGATGGACGGTCCGCGCCCGTCCTCGTCGGCAGCTCCCTCGACCTGGTACGCGGAGGTGGCGGCGCCGAACAGGAATCCGGGGGGAAAGCGCATGGACAACGCCGGCTGCTCCTTCGTCAGGACGCCCGGTACGACGTCCGGGTGGGCTACGGGCGGCGCCGTCGGCACCGGGAGGTCACTTACTTTAGCACTTACGCTAAGACGTGAGTAAAGGGTCCCAGGGCGCTGCCGGGGACGGTGAGCGGCGGGAAGATGCAGCGAGCCGGACGACGGCAGGGGGCGATCAGCCGGGAACGACCGCCGGCCGCACCCGGCGGCGGTCAGCCGCGGGGAAGCTCCGCACCGCCCCGGCGTTGAGCAGCCCCCCGATGGGGAGGGTGGCGCCGCCGAGCGCAACCGCGTCCGGGCCCAGGTCAGCCTTGACGATCTCCACCCGGCTGAACGGCAGCCGCAGTGCCTGGCGCTGTGCGGCCGCCCGGATCTCCGGCAGAAGTTCATCGCTCAGCGCGCGGCCTAGCCAGCCGCCCACCACGATGCGCTCCGGGTTGAACAGGTTGACCAGGTCGGCCAGGCCGGCCCCGAGATAGGTCACCGTCTCGTCGAGCACCTGGGCGGCCACCCGGTCCTGCCCGCGGGCCCCGATGATCGCCGCGATCCGGCTTTCCAGGCCGGCCGGGGTGGCGGCTGCCTGCCTGCGCTTGAGCTGCTCGTACCGGGCGACGATCGCGCCCGCCCCGACGTAGGCCTCCAGGCAGCCTTCCGCGCCGCAACGGCAGGTCCGCCCGCCCACCATCACGGTGGTGTGGCCCCACTCGCCGGCGCTGCTGGTCGCGCCCCGGTAGACCTCGCCGTTGTTGATGAAACACATCCCGACGCCGATGCCGAGCAGCACGATGACCGCGTTGTCGGTGCCGCGCGCGGCACCGAACCACCGCTCGGCCTGGCCCAGGGTCTTCGCGCCGTTGTCCACCAGGATGGGCAGGCCGGTCTCGCGGCGCAGCATCGCCTCCAGCGGGACCGCGTCCCAGCCCACGCTCTGGCCGTGCACCACGGCGGACTCGCGGTGCTCGACGAGCCCGGGCACCGCCACCCCCACGCCCAGGATGGCCTGCTCCGCCACCCCGGCCTCGGCCATCACCGAGTTGATCCCGGTGACGATGTGGCCGGTCGCGTCGTCGGGATCGAGCACCGAGAGGTCAGTCACCGAGGTGTGCCGGGCCAGCGGGCGCAGGCTGAAGTCGAACAACTCGACCAGGAACGCGGTCTCGCCGACGTTGACCCCGATGACGTAGCCGAAATCCGGATTGACCTGCAGCAGGCCGCGCGGGCGCCCGCCGTTGGAGTCCTCCAGGCCGACTTCCGCCACGACGCCCTCGGCGACCAGCGCGGCGACCAGGTTGCTGACCGTCGCCGGGCTGAGCCCGGCAACCGCGCCCACCTCCTGGCGGGTCAGCGGGCCGTTCAGGAAAACCTCCCAGAGCGCGCGGGACCGGTTGCTCTTCCGGAGATCGCGCACAGTGGTGGTTCGTGGCCTTGGCATGGACCTGCCTCACCGACGACAGGGACCGCGGCGACGCGGTGGGTTAACGTAGCTATTTTACGGCCTGGAAGAGGTGCAGACTGCGGTGATCCCAGCTGACAGCATGACGGCGGTCCAGGCCGCGCCAGGCCCCGCCGGCCGGTCGGCCAGCCGCAGCCGCGCTTCGGTGCCCACAACGTAACAAAACGGGAACGGAGCCCGCCCTGACGTTGACAGTGTTTCGCGGGCCTACATAATTTACGCCTTATAGGAAGCTGTAAAAGATCCTTGGGGTTTCCCTCCGCGAGGCCCTCCGGGGCCGGTGGTGTGCTCGCGGCCAATCCCTGGAAGGACGCCACATGAGACCGACGAAGCTGTCGATCATGGCCAGCGCCGTTGCCCTGGCTGCCGTGCCGCTTGCTGCCTGCGGCAGCAGTTCCGGTGGCAGTTCGGCGGCGCACCCCACGATTACCTACTGGGCCAGTAACCAGGGCACCAGCCTGCAGGACGACCGGCAGGTCCTGGGCCCGCAGATCGCGAAGTTCACGAAGCAGACGGGCATCAAGGTCAACTTCCAGGTGATCCCGTGGACGACCCTGCTCACCCAGATCACCGCGGCCACGGTATCCGGCAAGGGCCCTGACGTCCTCAACATCGGCAACACCTGGTCCGCATCGCTGCAGGCGACCGGCGCCTTCCTGCCGTTCACCTCGTCGGTCATGAACCAGATCGGCGGCTCCAGCCGGTTCCTGGCCGGCAGCCTCTCGGCGACCGGGGCGCCTGGCAAGCCACCGGCGGCCGTCCCGCTCTACAGCCTGGCCTACGGCCTGTACTACAACAAGGCGCAGTTCGCCGCGGCCGGCATCAGCGGGCCACCCGCCACCTGGGCCCAGTTCGTCGCGGACGCCAAGAAGCTCACCAAGGACGGCCACTGGGGCCTGACCCTGGAGGCCGGCCAGATCCCGGAGAACATCCACCTGGCGTTCGAGCTGAGCCAGCAGCAGGGTGGCTCGTTCTACAGCTCGGCCGGCAAGCCCACGTTCGACACCCCCCAGAATGTGGCCGCGATCCAGCAGATGATCGACTTCATGCAGACCGACAAGATCGCCAGCCCGAGCGATGCGCAGTACTCCAAGGGCACCGAGGCGCTGAACGACTACGCCACCGGGAAGGCCGCCATGGTCTTCTGGCAGGCCGCCTCCGGGTCCCTGGCCAAGCTGGGCATGAAGGCCTCGGACATCGGCGTCGCGCCGCTGCCACTGCCCTCCCCGCCGCCTGCGGGCGGCAAGCACATCACCAGCATGGTGGCGGGCATCAACATCGCGATCTTCAAGGACAGCCCGAACCTGACCGCCGCCGAGAAGTTCGTGAAGTTCATGACCAGCACGCCGGAGCAGGAGAGCCTGAACGCCACCTACGGCTCGCTGCCCACGGTCCAGGCCGCGTACACCGACCCGGCCTTCAACACCCCGGCCGTGCACACCTTCCGCAGCATCCTCACCTCGACCGCTGCGCCCATGCCCGCGGTGGCCACGGAGAGCCAGTTCGAGACCGCGGTCGGCACCGCGATCATCCACCTATACGCCGACGCGGCCACCGGCAAGACGGTTACGCCCAGCATGATCGGGCAGGCGCTCACCCAGGCGCAGCAGCAGCTAGGAGGCTGACCCCTGGTGGTTGACACCATCCGGGCCGGGCAGGGTGTCACCGCTTCCGCGCCGTCGTCACCGCCCAAGCGGCGGTGGCGGCGGCGCGGATCGCTGCCGTATATCCTGCTGATCCCCGCGATAATCCTGGAACTGCTGATCCACATCATCCCCATGCTGGCCGGGGTGGGCATCAGCTTCCTGCAGCTGACCCTGTTCTATTTGCGCAACTGGCAGGCCGCGCCGTTCGCCGGGCTGTCCAACTACGCGGTCGCGGTGAACTTCTCCTCCGCCACGGGCCAGGCGCTGCTGCACTCGTTCACCGTCACGATCGGATACACGGCCGTCGTCCTCGCCACGACCTGGCTGTTCGGCATGGCGGCCGCGGTCTTCACCCAGCGGGCCTTCCGCGGCCGGGGCGCGGTCCGCACCCTGTTCCTTATCCCGTACGCGCTGCCGGTCTTCGCCTCGGTCATCACCTGGAACTTCATGCTGCAGCGGGACACCGGCATGGTGAACCAGCTGCTGCTGTCCCTGCACCTGGTGCACGGCCGGCCGTTCTGGCTGATCGGCCAGAACAGCTTCTGGTCACTGGTGATCGTGCAGATCTGGCGCACCTGGCCGTTCGCGTTCCTGATCCTCACGGCCGGCCTGCAGAGCATCCCCACTGACCTGTACGAGGCGGCCTCGCTGGATGGCGCCGGCCTGCTCGGCCAGATCCGGCACGTGACGCTGCCGCTGCTCCGGCCGGTCAACCGGGTGCTGCTGCTGGTCCTGTTCCTGTGGACGTTCAACGACTTCTCGGTGCCGTTCACGCTGTTCGGGTCGGCCCCGCCATCCCAGGCCGACATCATCTCCATCCATATCTACGAGAATTCGTTCGTCAGCTGGAACTTCGGTACCGGCTCGGCCATGTCCGTGCTGCTGCTGCTGTTCCTGCTCGTCGTAACCATGGTGTACCTGGCGCTCGGGAGACGGGGGGAACGCCATGCGTGAGCCAGCCTGGTTCCGGTGGGCCCGGGTGGTCGTGCTGGCCCTGCTCGGCCTGTTCGCGATCCTGCCGGTCTACGTCATGCTCACCGCGTCGCTGAAGCCACTCCCGGATGTGGAAGGCGCGTTCCGCTGGATCCCCAGCCACCTGACCCTGGCGCCGTTCGTGGACATGTGGCAGACGATCCCGCTGCTGACCTACCTGGAGAACAGCCTGATCGTGTGCTCGGTCGCGTCGGTCGCCTCGGTGGTCGTCGCGCTGCTCGCCTCGTACGCCGTCAGCCGGTACCGGTTCCGCGGCCGGCAGCTGTTCTCGATCACGATCCTTTCCACCCAGATGTTCCCCGGCATCCTGTTCCTGCTCCCGCTGTTCGTGATCTTCGTGAACCTCAGCCAGGCCACCGGCATCAACCTGTACGGCAGCCGGGCCGGCCTGACCATCACGTACATGACGTTCACGCTGCCGTTCGCTATCTGGATGCTGGCCGCGTACCTGGACACGATCCCGCGCGAGCTGGACGAGGCGGCCACCGTGGACGGCACCGGGCCGCTGGGCGCGTTCATCCGGGTGGTCATCCCGGCTGCGCTCCCCGGCATCGTGGCGGTGCTGATCTACGCGTTCATGACGGCGTGGAGCGAGATGCTGTTCGCCTCGGTGCTGACCAACGACTCGACCAGGACGCTGGCGGTCGGGCTGCAGGGCTATGCCACCCAGAACCAGGTGTACTGGAACCAGATCATGGCGGCCTCGCTCACCGTGAGCGTGCCGATCGTCGTGGGCTTCCTGCTGCTGCAGCGCTTCCTGGTGGCCGGCATGACCGCGGGGTCGGTCAAGTGACCGCCCCCGGGTAGCTACTCCTATGCTCACTCTGAGCGGGTGAGGAACCCGGACCGGCCGTGTGTCATGGTCGGCTGAGTTCATGGAGGTGCTGCCGTGACGACAAAGCTGAAGGCCGCCCGGCCGGCGCCGCGGGTCCGGGGCGGGGTGCTGGACCCGGACCTGGGGCGGGTGCCCATGGCGGACCGGGTGGCCCGCGGCAGGGCGGCACGGGACGCCGTGCCGCGGGAAAGCCACGACATGTTCGACCCGCCCGCGGGCCGGGCCGACCCGGTCGCGCTGCTGGAACGGCAGGCCGAGTCCCGGGTGCCGGAACTGGTGCCGATCCGGTACGGCCGGATGCTGGTCTCCCCGTTCGCCTACTTCCGCGGTGCCGCCCTCCCCATGGCCAGCGACCTGGCGGACACCCCGTGCACCGGGCTGATCGTGCAGGCCTGCGGGGACGCTCACCTGTCGAACTTCGGCATCTTCGCCTCGCCGGAGCGCAAGTTCCTGTTCGACATCAACGACTTTGACGAGACGCTGCCTGCCCCCTGGGAGTGGGATGTCAAGCGGCTGGCCGCCAGCCTGGAGGTGGCGGGCCGGGCCAACGGGTTCACCCGCAAGCAGCGCGCGAAGATCGTCACCGCCAGCGTCCGGTTTTACCGCCGGGCCATGCGCACGTTCGGCCGGATGACCGACCTGGATGTCTGGTACGCGCGGGTGGACCTGGAACTGGTCGAGCAGATGTTCCTGCCCCGGATGACCGCGCGCAGCCGCCAGGTGATCCAGCACAACCTGGCCAAGGCGCAGACCCGGGACAGCATGCAGGCCTTCGGCAAGCTGTGCGGCGTGGTGGATGGGAAGACCCGGATCCTCCCCGACCCGCCGCTGGTCATGCCGATCTCGCATCTGCTGCCGGGAGAGCGCGACCGGCTGGGCCTCGAAAAGGTGCTGGACGGCCTCATCGAGGAATACCGCCGCACGCTTAACGGCGCGCACCGGGTGCTGTTCCAGCGCTACCAACTCGCCGACCTGGCCCGCAAGGTCGTCGGGGTGGGCAGTGTCGGCACCCGGTGCTGGATCTTCCTGTTCACCGCCCGCGACGGCCAGGACCCGCTCCTGCTCCAGGTGAAGGAGGCGCAGCCGTCGGTGCTGGCCGAGTTCGCCGGGGCCAGCAAGTACGACAACCAGGGGCAGCGGGTGGTGGAGGGCCAGTGGCTCATCCAGCCGGTGAGCGACATCTTCCTGGGCTGGCAGCGGACACCGAAGGTGCTGGACGGGAAGACGCACGACTTTTACGTCCGCCAGCTGCGGGACTGGAAATTCTCCCTGGACATCGACGCGATGCGGCCGTCCGGCATGCTGATCTACGGTGAGCTGTGCGCCTGGACGCTGGCCCGCTCGCACGCCCGGACCGGGGATGCCGTGGCCATCTCCGCCTACCTCGGCAACTCGGACGTCTTCGAGCAGGCCATCGCCCGGTTCGCGGCCGCTTACGCCGACCAGAACGAACGGGACTACGCGGCGCTGGCCCAGGCGGCCATCACCGGGCGGATCGTCGCCCAGGGTGGCCTGTGACCCTGGCCCGGTGAGCCAGCCGGGCTGCCCGTGCGACAAGGCCGGCCGGTGAGGCCCGGCCGTGGACCGGCCGGGCTGGCGGCCTGTGGGCCGGGCTGGCCCGGTGCCCCGTGGAACAGGGCAGCCGGTGATCGCCGCCACGTGTGGCGAGGCCCCGGCCCGGCCGGGCGCGACGATCCGCGGCTGACAGTGCCCGGCTGCCCGGGCCGGCTATTCCTTCCTTTTCTGGTGCCGCTTGCGCTAATCTCAGCGTGCAGGCTATGCCTGTCAGGGCCATTTCTTACGAGGTTCTTACGGACATTAAAATTGCCTTGACTAGCTTCCTTCATGGCTCCAGGATTAGCGCGCTGAGCTGGGGTAACGTGCTCAGTTACGGTCCCGTGGACAAGCGTGTCCGTACCTGGTAAGGGTCCAAAAATAGCCCCGTCAGGAAAATCTCGGTTTCCGGTGACGGGACTCCTGGAGCGGACTAATGTGATCGCCCGGGAGCGATACCCAAGCAAAAGGGAACGGTGTCGTGTCGTACCGAAATAAAGTGTTCAACCATGATCGTGAGTTTGAGCCACGGTCACGGGCCCGGATCGTCGCGATTGTCGGGGCCGTGGCCGTGGTGGCCGGGGTTGGCGTGGCACTGCTGGTTCCTGGCGTGGGCAGCGTCTTCGGCGCCAGCAACGCCGCGAGCGTGACCGGCGGCTGCGCCACGCCGTCCGCGACCACCACGGCTGCCGGGACCGCAGCCGCCGGAACTGCCGCCGGGACCGCGGCCGCGTCAGCCAGCCCGACTGCGGTCGCGCCCACGCCCACCGGGGCAGTGGCCACGCCGACCGCTACCGCGCCGGCCTCGGCCAGCACCGCGGCCACCACGGCTGGTGCCGCGGCGGCCCCGGCCGCTGCCGCGGCGACCACGGCGGCTACGGCGACCACGGCGACCACGGCGGTCACGCCGACCACGGCGGCCACGCCGACCACGGCGGCCACGCCGTGCGCCACGGCGTCGGCCACCGCCTCGGCCACGGCCGCTCCGGCCGCCGCCGCGGCCAACGTGTCCTGCGACATCATCGTGCCGGCGAACCCGCTGTCCGCGCAGGGCCTGGCCACCCCCTGGCAGCTCACCGGGCCTAACGGGATGACCCCAGCCGCGTCAGGCTGCAACATGGCCAACGCGGCGAACCTGGGCGCCTTCGTCCAGGCGACCATCCTGAACCCGGCCACCGGTGCGCTGTCCGTCTACGAGCCGCTGGTCATCACCCAGGGCACCACGCCGGCCGCCGCGCCGGTGGTGCCGACCCTGCCCGCGAACGCCGTGGTCACCATCGACGTCGGCTTCAACGGCACCAACCTGACCCAGGTCGGGGCGACCCCGAACGCGCTGGCCCAGGGCCGGTGCGTGAACGGGCTGAACGGGTCCGTCTTCGGCCAGGTGTCATTCTGCAACGGCACCCGCTTCTTCCGGACCGCGCAGCGGCTCGAAGCGGCTGGCACGCTGGTCGTGCCCGCCGCCGGGACCTCCACCAAGGTGCCCGGGCTGGCCTGCCCGACAGTGCGCAGCTTCACCATGATTGACCAGGACCAGAGCGACAACGTGACGTCGATCTACCTGCTCAACGGCAACAACGGGGAGACCGCACAGTTCAACGCGGCCAACGCGGCCGCCATGCCCGCCGCCACCAAGCTGGTCAACGGCAGTGACAACGCGCTGATCAGCGACTTCCTCGACCCGACGCTCGGTTGCACCGGGTTTACCGCGCCGGACCTGTCACAGGGCGGCACGCCGTCCACCTCGCAGGCCCTGAACGAGCTCTCCGCGGCCAAGAACCAGCAGGCGCCGATCGCCCTGGTCCCGGAGAACGACGAGATGGCCCTGGTCAACAACGCGTTCAACGCGCAGAAGACCAACCTGTACCGGTCCAACGTCGGGCAGGCGCCGATCTCCAACGCCAACAACCTGGCCGACAGCCCGGCGAACTACTGCCAGAACATGGTCAACATCCAGACGCCCTTCCTGAACAACAACCAGGCGCTGCTGGCCACCGGGGCCTCTCCGGTCCCGGCGGTGGGGAACAACCTGCTCACGTTCCTGGCCAACCGGCTGAACATGTCCTTCACCAACCTGAACTGCCAGAACTTCGGGCTCACCAACCCGGTGACGGTCACCCTCGACGGGAACGCCGTCGCCACCGCGGCCACGTTCAACGTCACCCCGCAGAAGGCCGCGGCGGCGGCTGCGCCCGCTGCCGCGACCGGCGCGACCGGCACCCAGATGCCGCCGGTCGGGCAGCGGATCGGGCGGTCGTTCCGGCACCGGCTGGACTCCCCCTCGGGGATGTGACGCCGGAGACGCTTTGACTGTGCTGGGCATAGGGCGCGGTGGCCCCGGGGTGACCCGGGGCCACCGCGCCGCGTGTGGTTCATCCCGGCCGGGCCATGGTCAGGAGGATCATCGGCCCGGACCGGACCGCGGAGGAGGAGACTGACATGCGCGACAGGTACTGGACAGGGGTCCGGCCGCAAAGGAACCGGATCATGCTCATCGCCCTGCCCCTGGTCGTCATGACCGCGGTGAGCCTCATCGTGGGCATGCGCATCGCCAGCCACGGCGCCGCTACGCTCCGGCTGACCTCGCGGGGCACGCCCACCCCTGCCGCCCAGCGGATCAGCCCCCGCACTGCCCGTTCCGCGAGGCAGGCACCGGCCGCCCGGGCCACCAGCCCGGCCGGTCCCGGCAGCCCGGGCAGCACGCCCAGCCCGTCGGCGCTGCCTACCGCCACAGCCACGGGCGTACCGTGAGGCGGTCTGTCGGCTGGGAGTATCCGACGGCTCAGGGAGGGGCCGCCCAGGGGCAGGCGGCCGCTGCACCGGCGGCCCGGGGACAAAGTACGGCCGCGGAGCGTGATTGGGGCGTCCGCAGCGTGTCTGCCGTCCGCGGCGTGCGGCGGGCGGTGATCACAGCTTGCCGTTCCTTACAGCAGGTAATTGTTACGGTACGTGTTGTCAATTTATGATCCACCCCACATTGCTGGTTGCCCGGCCGACACAACTTTTTCCGCGGAAGTGGTTGCAGACCCCTCCCCGGCCTCTGGCAAGGTAGCGCCGATGGTTCAAAAAACTCCTGCCGTGGCGCATTGGCTGAGTTAGTTTCCGCAGCCGGTATTGGCAGGAGCGCTGGAGTACGCGCTGCCCGCAGGCGCAGCGGTCCCGCTCATGGGCACCCTGCCCACGAGCTTGGCCGACGGAAGGACAGCCTTGTCAGAACACCGGAGGCGAAGCCCCGGAAAGCGACGGGCAGCACGCCGTAATGGCATTCTGCTGCCGACGGCTGCCACCGCGGTAACCGCGGTGACCGGAATCGCCATCGCGGGCTACCTGGTGGTTTTGCGCCCAGCGAATGTCCCGGATTCCGGGGCAGCCATTGCCGCGGCTGCGGTCTCGGGCAGCCGGGCCGTCGCGGTGCTCGAAGAACGGCGGCAGCAGATGATCGTCATGTCGGCCGCGGCCCATTCCTTCCACCTGGTGGGCAGGCCCAAGGTGGCGGGCGGGCCAGCGGCAGGATCGGGTGGCGGCGCCGGCGGGACCACCGTGGCCACTGTCGCGCTGCCCCCGCCGAATCCCGGCACTGCGCAGAGCATCGCCTACAACATGCTGTCCTCTTTCGGCTGGAGCCCGGGCACCTATTTCAGCTGCCTCAACAACATCTGGACCCGGGAAAGCGGCTGGAACTATACGGCGGAGAACGCCAGTGGGGCCTACGGGATACCCCAGGCGCTGCCGGCCAGCAAGATGGCCAGTGCCGGTGCCGATTACCTGACCGACCCGACGACTCAGATCAGGTGGGGGCTCGGGTACATCCGGTCGGTATACGGCGACCCGTGCAGCGCATGGTCGTTCTGGCAGGCGCACGGCTACTACTGACGGGCAGGGATTAGCGGGCCGCCCTTCGTAGCTACTCGTGATTCTTTAATTGCTTAGAGTCATGCCGTGACCGCTACCGTGCAGGCCGGTCACCCAACCCGGGCCGGATTCCGGCCTTCGGCCGTGGACCGGCCAGGCCCAGCAGGGGCGGCCAGCCGTCGGATCGCCCCGGTCATCGGGCCTTCCAGGCCTATGCGCTCCCGGAGCGTACCGGCATCTGGAATCCCGTGGACAACATGATCGCCGCCTTGCGGTACGCGGTCATCCGGTACGGATTGATGAACAATATCCCCGGGGTGGTGGCGGTCCGGCCGGGCGGGTCCCACGTCGGCTACTGACCGGACGACCTGATTACGGCTGGGACTGGAAGGTGCCCAGCGCTGTCGCGAAGGCCGCCTGGTCCCGGAGGAACCCCGTAGCCGGCGCGGACTCCTGGACCAGGTAGGCCTGCGGCCCACCCCGGGCCGCCAGCCGGAACAGCGTTTCGCGGACCTCGGCCCGCGGCCCGCGGGCTGGCTGCCAGGTGAATTCCCAGAGCGCGCCGGGGCGGCCGTGGAAGCCCGCGGCGTGCAGCGTGATCCGCTGGTAGCCCGGGAAGGTGCCCCTCCGGAGCGCCACGGCCTCCAGCAGCCGCGCCTCGCCCACGGCCCGGGGGGCGTGGAAGACGGCCGGGGTGACCTGGATCACCGCGGCACCGTCCGGGCTGGTGAATGCGCTGGTCGGGCCGCGCTGGGCGGACTGCCAGGCGGCCGGGATCTTCATCCGGAACCCGGCCGCGGAGCCGGCCGTGGCCCCAGCCACCTGGACGGTGCGGTAGCCGGCCGCCGACGCGGCGGCGGCCCGGTGCGCCCTGGCCACCAGGACCGAGAGGACCAGGCACACCATCGCCACCGCGGCCAGGGCAGCCAGCCAGGCACCGCGGCTCCTGGGCAGCCGCGCGACCACGGTGGCGGCTACCCGCTGCCGTCCCGGGCTGCGCCGACCCGGGAAGTGGCCGGGTAGCAGGGTGCCCAGCCCGGCAGGCAGGTCCGGGCGGCCCCCCGCCGTCGCCGGGGCATCGCGGCCGCCCGCGGCCGGCCCGGGGTCAGCGGGGCGCGCCGTCTGCGTCGCCACCGCCGCCCAGGCCGGCTCGCCCGGCCCGGGCAGACGGTCGCCGTCCGGGCCTGGCTGCTCCAGGGACGCAGGCAGCGTCCCGCCGTCATCGCTCGTCCAGGGCCCGCCCCACGGCGGCTGTTCCAGGCTGTCCGACTGCCCGCTCGTGCCGGGCAGCACGGTCACGGCCAGCGGTTCCCCGGCCAGCAGCCGGGCCACGGTCGCGGCATCGGGCCGCGCACGGGGGTCACGATGCAGCAGGGCCTCGATGGCCGGGCGCAGCGGGCCCGCCCGCCGCGTCGGCGGCGGCTCCTCGTTGGCGATGGCCGCCAGGATGGCCATGGAAGCGCCCCGCCGGTCGAACGGGCCGTGGCCTTCCACCGCGGCGAACAAGGTGGCGCCGAGCGACCACAGGTCCGAGGCTGGCGTGGCGGGCTCGCCGCGGACCCGCTCGGGCGCGGTGAAGCCGGGAGTGCCCATGACCATCCCGGCCTGGGTCAGCCCGGGCTCGCCCTCCAGGGTGGCGATGCCGAAGTCCGTGAGCACGGCCCGGCCATCCTCGCTGAGCAGCACGTTGCTCGGCTTGACGTCGCGGTGCAGGATGCCGGCCTGGTGCGCGCAGTGCAGCGCTGAGAGCAGCCTGCTGCCCAGGTCGGCAGCCTGCTGCGGGGGGAGCGGCCCGTCCTCCGCGAGCACCTGCTCCAGAGAGCGTGCCTCGACCAGTTCCATCACGATCCACGGGCAGCCGTCCGCCTCGATGACGTCGAAGACGGTGACCACCGCCGGGTGGTTCAGCCGCGCCGCGGTCCTGGCTTCGCGCAGGCTGCGCTCGTAGAGGACCCGGGTGTCTTCCGCCCGCGCCGAACCCGTCGTCGCCGGACTGCGGAACCGCACCTCCTTGACCGCGACGTCACGGGCCAGGACCGAGTCCCTGGCCCGCCACACGGTCCCCATCGCGCCGCGGCCGATCGGCTGCTGCAGGAGGTAACGTCCCGCGACCACCCGCCCCGTGCTGGCCGCAACGTGCATGGCATCGGACGATACACGCGCGATCCGGTGAGTTGCCTGTGAAGCGGGTGAGAATAGCACTCGTGTCGTATAGGGGTTCGCCCGGCCGTTACCGCCCAGTCACCCGCCGGATCCCGTCCCGCCCGGGTGGCCTCCGGCGGGCGCCCGGCCGCACCGCTGCCCGATGCCGCCTGGCCCTACCGCTGCCCGATGGTGAGCAGCGGGGGCTCCGCTTGCGGCGTGAAGAAGTCGTTCCCTTTGTCGTCGGTGATGATGAACGCGGGGAAGTCACGGACCTCGATCCGCCATACGGCCTCCATGCCGAGTTCCGGATACTCCAGTACCTCAACCTTGGTGATGCAGTCCTGGGCCAGCTTGGCCGCGGCCCCGCCGATGGAGCCGAGGTAAAACCCGCCGTGCTGGCGGCAGGCCTCGGTGACCTGCGGGGACCGGTTGCCCTTGGCCAGCATGACCAGTGACCCGCCCGCCGCCTGGAACTGGTCCACGTAGGAGTCCATCCGCCCGGCCGTGGTCGGGCCGAACGAGCCCGACGCGTACCCGGCCGGGGTCTTGGCCGGGCCCGCGTAATAAACCGGGTGGTCAGCCAGGTACCGAGGCATCGGCTCCCCGGCAGCCAGCCGCTCCGCGATCTTCGCGTGCGCGATGTCCCGGGCCACCACCAGCGGCCCGGTCAGCGACAGCCGGGTGGCTACCGGGTACTTGGTGAGCTCGGCGCGGATCTCGTTCATCGGCCGGTTCAGGTCGATCCGGACCACGTCCTCGGCGAGATCGTCGTCGGTGGTCTCCGGCAGGTACTGCGCCGGGTCGGTCTCCAGCCCCTCCAGGAACACTCCCTCCGGCGTGATCTTGGCCAGGGCCTGCCGGTCGGCGGAACAGGACACCGCGATCGCGATCGGGCAAGACGCGCCGTGCCGCGGCAGCCGGATCACCCGCACGTCATGGCAGAAGTACTTGCCGCCGAACTGTGCCCCGATGCCGATCTTGCGGGTGATCTCCAGCACCTGCTGCTCGAGTTCGGTATCACGGAAGCCGTTCCCGGCCGCCGAGCCCGCCGCGGGGAGCGTGTCCAGGTACCGGGCGGACGCGTACTTGGCCGTCTTCAGCGCGTACTCGGCGCTGGTGCCGCCGATCACGATGGCCAGGTGGTACGGCGGGCAGGCGGCGGTGCCCAGCAAGCGGATCTTCTCCTCCAGGAAGGCCAGCATCGAGGCCGGGTTCAGCACCGCCTTGGTCTGCTGGTAGAGGAACGACTTGTTGGCCGACCCGCCGCCCTTGGCCATGAACAGGAACTTGTACTCCCGGCCCGGCGTCGCGTAGATCTCGATCTGGGCCGGCAGGTTGGTCCCCGTGTTCCGTTCCTCGAACACCGACAGCGGCGCAAGCTGCGAGTAACGCAGGTTGAGCTGGGTGTACGCGTCGTAGATCCCGCGGGCCAGGTGCTCCTCATCGCGCCCGTCGGTGAGCACCTCACCGCCCCTCTTGCCCATCACGATCGCGGTGCCGGTGTCCTGGCACATCGGCAGCACGCCCCCGGCCGCGATGCACGCGTTCTTCAGCAGGTCACCGGCCACGAAACGGTCGTTGGGGCTGGACTGCGGATCATCCAGGATAGACCGCAGCTGGCGGAGGTGCCCGGGCCGGAGCAGGTGGGCGATATCGCGCATGCCCTCGCGGGCGAGCAAGGAGAGCACGCCCGGGTCAACCTCAAGGAATTCTCTCCCCAACGCCACTCGCGTGGTGATCCCGTCCGCCGTCAGCAGGCGGTACTCGGTGGGATCCGCTCCGAGCGGGAGCAGGTCGGTATAGCTGAACTCGGGCATGTGTCACGTCCCTGTGCTGCGAGTCAATGGGTGACTGTGATCACCCGGTGCGGTAACAATGGGATTACTTCATCGTAGGTCGCCAGGCCAGGCCCGGCGCATGGCTGCGGCGCCCGGGGGTAGGTGTGAGCCATCCCGGCGGTGTAGCCCGGGGAGACCCCGGAACCCCCGGAGCGGACCGGGTCAGAGGGGAGCAGGGCCGTGAGCATGCCAGGCAGCGATGAGCAGGCCATCAGCCTCGACGAGGCGTCCCGCCAGCTGGAGCTGGCGGTGCACGATGCGCAGGTCGCCTTCGACTGCATCGCGCTGGGCAACCTGGACCGGGCGCACACCCACGCGATCACCGCGCGGACCGCGGCGGACGCGGCTGAGACGCTGCTGCGCGCCGCCCTGGGCGTGGTCTCCGGGGCGGCCGGCTTTGGCGTCGTCGAGCCCCCCGACTGACCCCGCCTGGCTGAATCGGAAATCGGACCTACTTGGCCAGCCGGGGGAGGAGGGCCGAGGAGACCACGATGCCCGCCGCGGCCGCGGCGATGAGCACGGCGACGTCCAGCCACAGGTTGGTCGGCACCCCGATGAGCAGCCCGCGGAGCGCGTCCACCTCGTAGGACAGCGGGTTCACCCTGCTGATGGCCTGCAGCCAGCCCGGCATGAGCGCGGTCGGGTAGAGCGCGTTCGAGCTGAAGAACAGCGGCATGGTGATCGCCTGGCCGATGCCCATCAGCCGGTCCCGGTTCAGCGCGATGCCGGCGATGGTAATGGACAGGCAGGCGAAGAACGCCGATCCGAGAACCACCACGCCCGCCGTGGCCAGCAGTCTCAGCGGGTTCGCGGTCAGCGCGACACCGAGGATGGCGGCCATGATGACGACCACGGCGGCCTGGACGACCGAGCGCAGCCCGGCCGCGAACGCCTTCCCGGTGATCAGCGCCGAGCGCGGCGTGGGGGTGACCATCAGCTTGGTCAGCACCCCGGCGTCCCGTTCCCAGATGATCTGGATGCCGTAGAAGATCGACACGAACAGGGCCGACTGGGCCAGGATCCCGGGAGCCAGGTAGGCCAGGTAGGGGATGCCGTCCGGCGTGGAGATGGCGTGGATCCGGGTGAAGGTCTCCCCGAAGATCAGCAGCCACAGGGCCGGCTGGATGGCCCGGGTATACAGCTCGGTGCGGTCGTGCCGCAGCTTGCGCAGCTCTACCCAGCACAGCGTGAGCATCCGGCTGGCCAGCTGCCGCGGGCCGATCCGGCTGCGGCCGGCGCCGGGGCCCGGGCCCCGGTCAGCCCAGGCGGCGGGCGGTGCTCCGGGCGCGACGGACGTCACGGATGCCTCCCTTCCCGGTCTGCTCGTCCAGCGTCCCGCCGGTGAAGTGGCGGAACACCTCGTCCAGCGTGGTGTCCGGCCCGAGCATCGCCTTCAGCCGGGCCAGGGTGTCGGTGGCCCGGACGGTGCCGCGGTGCATGAGCGAGATCCGGTCGCAGTACTGGTCGGCTTCCTCCATGTGGTGCGTGGTCATCAGCACGGTCATCCCGGCCCGCTCCCGCAGCCGGCTGATGTGCTCCCATACGTCGGCCCGGGCGATCGGGTCCAGGCCCACGGTGGGCTCGTCCAGCACCAGCAGCCGCGGCGCGTTGACCAGTGCCTGGGCCAGTTCGAGGCGGCGCACCATGCCGCCCGAGTAGGTCTTCACCAGCCGGCCAGCCGGCTCGGTGAGGCCCATCGCCGCCAGGGCCTCCGCCACCCGCTCCTGGCGGCCCCGGCGTGGCACGTCGAACAGCCGGGCGAACAGTTCCACGTTCTCCCGGCCGGTCAGCGAGGCATCCGCGGACAGCAGCTGCGGCACGTAGCCGATCATGCGGCGGACCCGCATCGCCTGCGTGGTGGTGTCCAGGCCGAACACGGTGACCCGCCCGGTCACCGGCCGCAGCAGCGTGGTCAGCATGCGGATGGTGGTGGTCTTGCCCGCGCCGTTGGGGCCGAGCAGCCCGAACGTCTCGCCCGGCAGGATGGCCAGGCTGACGTGGTTCACCGCGACGTGCTCGCCGAAGCGGTAGGTCACGTCGTCACAGATGACCGCGGTCGCCGCGGCCTGGCCTGGCCCGGCAGACGTGCCGCGCCCGCTGGCGGCCCGGGCGGGCGGGGCATCGGTGGTCCGGTCGCTCACTGCCCCTCCGTCATCTCGGCCAGCCGGATCAGCGCGGGGATGGCCGCGCTGAGGGTGGCACGGTCGGCGGCGGCCAGCGCGGCCAGTGCGCTGGTGGCGAGTTCGGTGCGCAGGTCACGCCACTGCGCGATCCGCTGGTGCCCCCCCGGGGTGGGGCTGAGCCGGACGGAGCGGCTGTCCGGACGGGACCGTTCCCGGTTCAGCAGGCCCTGCTCGGCCAGGCGGCTTACCAGGGTGCTCACCGTGTTGGGTGCCAGCCGCAGTTCGTGGGCCGCCTCGGCGACGCAGATCCCCGGCCGGCCGGCGACCAGCCGGAGCAGTTCGCTCTGCGTGGTCGGCAGCGGGTCGCCGGCCCAGGCGTGCCGGACGGCGCGCCGGGTGGTCCGGTGCACCGCACTGATCGCCGCCAGCAGGTCAGCCGCCTCGGCCCGGTGCTCCGGGGTGATCACCGCGGCTGACTGGTGCCCCGGGGGCTGGCCCCGGCCGGGTCCTGTTCCGCCGGCCCGGCCCGGTCCGCTGCGGGTGTGCCCGCGTCCCGGGCGGTCTGGCCGGCAATTAGATCTTTCACAGAGCTAACTATATGAGGTCAGCGTGGCCACCGAAAGCCCGCCGCGGGCGCACGGCCGGATCGCGGTGATGATGCGGCCGGATCGCGGTGATGATGCGGCCGGATCGCGGTGATGATGTTGAGTTTGCAGACAACGGGCTGTCCGCAAACTCAACATCACGGCCGGGCTGAGCGCCGGCCACTTGTAGTGCGGGCCGCCGCGCAGCTGGCCAGGGTCCGCGCCGCCGCCAAGCCGTTCACAGAATCGCCCGCTGGGATGTCACTCCCCTGCGCGCTCCTAGTTGCCAGGGGCAAGCTAACGGGCCGCTCCGGGCGGTGCCGACCGCGTGGCGCGCCCGGCCGCCTCGTGCCGCGGCACGGACCCGCGGGCCCTGGCGGCCGTCCGGGGCCGGACCGTGCCGGGCCGCGCCCGGGCCGCTATCGTCAGTAGGGTGACTGCCCGGCACACTCCCCGTGACCTGCGCGCCTCGGACGCTGACCGGGAGCGCGTGGTGACGGTGCTGGCCCAGGCCGCGGGTGATGGGCGGATCTCCCTGGATGAGCACGCCGAACGCACCGGGCGGGCCTATGCCGCCCGCACCCTCGGGGACCTGGCCGGTCTCACCGAGGACCTGGCCGGGCCGGATGCCCAGCCAGTCCGCCTGGATACCTCACGGACCATCACCGCGTTCTTCGCGACCGAGCGGCGGGAGGGCCGCTGGGTGGTCCCGGACCGTCTCGTGGTCACCGCCATCGGCGGCCAGGCCATCCTGGACCTGCGCGAGGCGCTGCTGCACCGGCCGCACACCATCATGTACGCCGCCGCCATCGGCGGCCAGGTGAACCTGCTGGTGCCGGCCGGCATCAAGGTGATCACCCGCAGCGTCGCGGGCGGGCCGCCGGACCAGGCGGCCGAACCGCCTGTGCCGCCCGGGACGCCGGTGATCGAGCTGCACACCCTGGCCGTGCTGGGCCGCATTCACGTCCGCACCCCCCGGCCCCGCCGGACCGGCCTGCTGCGGCGCCGCCCCCGCTGAGCCGCGGGGCGGTGACTAATCGGCGGTGTCGAAGTTGACGGAACTGTAGGCGCGCAGCTTCCACAGGGCGTGCTCGCTATGGATGTTGCGGATCGTGCCGGACCGGGCCCGCATCACCAGGGAGTGGGTGACCGCGCCGCCGCCGCGGTAGCGCACGCCCGCCATCAGCTCACCGTCGGTGATGCCGGTGGCGGCGAAGAAGGCGTCCTCCGAGGTGACGAGGTCATCCGTGGTGAGCACGTGCGTCAGGTCGTGGCCGGCCGCGCGGGCCCTGTCCCGCTCGGCCTCGTCCCGCGGTGCGAGCCGTCCCTGGATGACCCCGCCCAGGCACTTGATGGCGCAGGCGGTGATGATGCCCTCGGGCGTGCCGCCCACGCCGAGCAGCAGGTCGATCCCGGTGCCCTCCCGGGCGGCCATGATGGCGCCGGCCACGTCGCCGTCGGTGATCAGCTTGATCCGGGCGCCGGCCGCCCGGACCTCCTGGATCAGCTGCGCGTGCCGGGGCCGGTCCAGGATCACGACGGTGACATCCTGCGGCGCGCAGCCCTTGGCCCGGGCCACGGCGCCGATGTTGTGCGCGGGCGGGGCCTCGATGTCCACCAGGTCCGCCGCGGCCGGCCCGGTCACCAGCTTGGACATGTAGAACACCGCGGACGGGTCGTACATCGACCCGCGGGCGCTGACCGCGATCACGGAGATCGCGTTCGGCATGCCGTTGGCGGTCAGGCGGGTGCCGTCAATCGGGTTGACGGCGACGTCACACAGCGCCCCGCTGCCGTCGCCGACCTGCTCGCCGTTGTAGAGCATGGGCGCGGCGTCTTTCTCGCCCTCGCCGATGACTACCACGCCGTTCATCGACACGGTGTTGATGAGGGCGCGCATCGCGTGCACCGCGGCCCCGTCCGCACCGTTCTTGTCACCGCGGCCGACCCAGCGGGCGGCGGCCATCGCCCCCGCCTCGGTGACCCGGGCCAGTTCGAGCGCGAGGTTACGGTCCGGCGCTTGACGGCCGGGCTCTGGCTCCGCGGTCAGGTTCCCCGGGGCGGTCAGTCCCGCCCCGCCAGTAGTCGCGTCCTTCTCGGTCATCGCAGAGACCGCCTTCCCGGTCTGGCCGTCTTCCCGGCGTGGCCGTGCCAGAATCCTGCGCACCTGGCCGCGGGCGTAGCCTTGTCGCCGAGGGCGGTATGCCCCGGGCGCCAGACGTGGGGAGCGCTGCGTAGGCGGTGACAGGCGAATGACAACAGACGTTCCGCAGCCTATCGTGCGCGCTGCGGACCGCGGCGCCGCCACCAGGGCCGCCCTGCTGGCCGCGGCCCGGGAGGTGTTCACCTCGGTTGGCTACGCCCAGGCCGGGGTCACCGAGATCGTGGCCCGCGCCGGGGCCAGCGTGGGCAGCCTCTACCACCACTTCACCGGCAAGGCCGACCTGTTCGTCACGCTGTTCGAGGAGTTCCACCAGGTCCAGGCGCACCGGGCCCGGCAGGCCGTGCGCGCCGCGCGGGACGCCGGGGTGACCGAGCCCCGGCAGTTGTTCCTCGCCGCGGCCCGGGCCTACCTGGACGGCTGCGTGCAGGAGCGGGATCTGTCCCGGCTGTTCGTGTGCGGCGATGGGCCGCCGGGATTCGACCTGATCATGCGGCAGCGGCTGCGCCAGTGGGCCGACCGGAATGCGGACTTCTTCGCCCGGGCCGCCGAGCCGGCCGATGAGGCGGTCGCCGTCGTCATGACCGGCGGCCTGATGCTCGCGGTCGCCGAGGTGTCCCTGGATGACGATGCAGAGCACGCCCGGCGGCTGGCTGACGGGGTACTGGACGTAATGGCCTGGATCCGCACGGTGCCCCCGGACTGACCGGCGGCATGAGGCGGCGTCCCGGGGTCACTCGCTGCCGTCGCCGTCCCCGGTGCGGGCGGAAATCACCGCGGCCAGCCGGGCCCGGGCCCCCTCCAGCCACTGCTCGCAGATGGCGGCCAGCCGCTCGCCGCGCTCCCACAGGTCGAGAGACTGCTCCAGGGTCAGGCCGCCCGCCTCGAGCCGGCGGACCACGTCCGTGAGCTGGTCCCTGGCCTGCTCGTAGGAGAGGGTGGCGGGCTGGCCTGCTGTCCCCGGGCCCGGCGGGACCTGCCCCGCCTGCCCGGCGTCTGCCGCGTCCTCGGCGCTCACGGCAATTAACGTAGCCGGCTGCCGGGCGCCCCGCCGGGCGGCCGGGCCACGACGTCTAACGGAGCGGGTGGCCGGGCCGCGGTGACGTCTGGCCGGACGTGACCGCGGCCCGCACCGCCCGGGCGACGGTATGCGCGTAGAGCCGCGCCCCGGCGGGCTGCGGATGCACCTCGTCGGACCACAGCAGGTCCGTGCGGTGCTCGATGACCGTGAACCAGTTGGCCATCACCACGTTGGGGTACCGGCGGGCGGCCGTCGCGATCACCTGGTTGTCACCCGCCTCCCACGGCCGGGCCTCGTATGTGTTGACCAGCACCAGCTTGCGCTGCGGGCCGATCACGGCCAGCAGGCGGCGGACCTGACCGCGAGTGAAGGTGCCGTTGGTGCCGAGCGCGAACACCAGCACCGGGCGCAGTGCGCCGGTGGCGGCGAGTTGCCGGACGATCGAGATGCCGACGCTGACCTGCCGGCTGACCTGGGCATCGATGGAGATGCCAGGCAGCGCGTGCTGTAGCTCAGGCGCGGACGCGAGCATGACGGAATCGCCGATGGCGCTGACCTGCGACCCGGAGACCCGGACGGTGGCCGGGTGGGCCGTGGCCTGCGGCCCCGGGGTCGCGGCCGTGGGGGCCGGTGACGGGCCCGGGTGGCCCGACGCGGGGGAGGCCACGGTGGGCTGCCCCTGGGGGCTGCTCGGCTGGGCCGTGGGCCGCTGCCGGGCCTGGTCCTGCTGGCTGATCTTCACTCCCTGGCTGATCTGCGCGGCCAGCCCGGACGCCGTGCGCGCGTGCACCACCCAGTACCCGGCCGTGCCGGCCACCGCCACGGCGGCGACCGCCGCCACCGCGGGGAACACAGCCCCGGGTGACCAGCGGCGCTCCGCGATGGGGCCGGTCACCGCGGTGGCCCGGTTCCGGATGGTAGCCCGGAATCCGTCCCGCATGATCGGCTGCTCGACCCACCGCCAGGACGCCGCCGCGAGCCCGATGGCCAGCACCGTCTCGGCCAGCCAGAGCGGTGGGCTCTCGGATCGCTGCTTCAGGGCGGCAGCGGTCAGCGCGATGACCGGCCAGTGCCACAGGTATATGCCGTAGGACCGGACGCCGATCCAGCGCAGTGGCCCCCAGCCGAGCAGCCAGCTCACGAGCCCGGTGCTGGCCGCGGCGAGCACCACGCCCCCGGCGGCCAGCGCCGCGATCACCAGCCCGTACGGGTACAGGGACGGGTCATGCCCGGCGAAATGGCCCATGGCCCAGCCCAGGACGGCGATCCCGGCCAGCCCTACGGCGTCGAAAGCCTGCACGTTCTGCCGGGCCAGTCCCTGCAGTCGGCGCAAGGGCCAGCTCAGGGCGAGCGCCGAGCCGATCAGCAGCGCCGATGAATGAGTATCGGTGCCGTAGTACACCCGCGACGGGTCCGCGCCGGGAACGTAGATCAGCGCCATCGTGAGCGCGGACAGCGCCGCGGCCGCCCAGGCCACCCCGGCCCGGATCCGGGTGCTCTCGCAGGTCTTGAGCACGATGATCAGCAGCAGCGGCCACACCAGGTAGAACTGTTCCTCGATGCCGAGCGACCACAGGTGCTGCAGCGGGTCCGGCGGCCCGAACTGCGCAAAGTAGGACTGGTGCCCGATCTGCCACCAGTTGCTGGAGTACGTGATCGCCCCGAGCAGCGCCTGCCGCAGCGTGGCCAGCTGGCCCGGCTCGATGATGGCCGTCGCCGCGGTCACGGCGACCAGCAGCACGGCCAGCGCCGGGAGCAGCCTGCGCGCCCGTCGCGCCCAGAACGTGCCGAGCCGCAGGCCGCCGTGCCGGTTCCACTGGGCGACCAGCAGGTCCGTGATCAGGTAGCCGCTGAGCACGAAGAAGACGTCAACGCCGAGGAAGCCCCCGGGGAACGCCGTGAGCTGCTCATGAAAGGCGATGACAGCGAGCACGGCCAGCGCGCGCACACCGTCCAGCCCCGGCGACCGCGGGGTCCCCGCGGTCGCCGTCGGGCTTTTCACTGGTTCATCCATCACCACAGCGCTGGTACCCCCGGCTCAGTGCAATGTTCTGATGCTCACCGGTTCAATGCGAGAAGAAACGCCGTGCGAGGTAACGGCCGGGAACAGATTCGTTAGGCGTTCCGGGAGGTCGGGCTGGTACCGGGGGGATTGGCTGCCTGTGCCACGGCCGTGATCTGATCACCTTCAAAGCGCAGGGTGAGCCGCTCACCTGCGCTGACCTCGGCGGCGGCCCGGACGACGTGCCCGTCGGCCTGCTGCACGATCGCGTAGCCGCGCCGCAGCGTAGCCGCGGGCGACAGCGCCAGCAACCGGGCCCGGGTATGTGCGACATCGTCACCCGCGCGGTCCAGCAGGCTGGCCACGCGGCGCCGGGCCCGTTCCGCCAGCCCGCCCAGCTCCTGCTCCCGGCGGCCGAGTTCCCGGGCCGGGGCGGCCAGGACGGGCCGGGACCGGGCGCCCGATAGCCAGGCCAGCTCGTGCTCGACGCGGCCGGTGAGGCAGCGGCGGGCCCGGCCGCGCAGCTGGCTGATGACGGCGAGCTGCTCGGCCACGTCCGGGACCACCCGTCGGGCCGCGTCGGTGGGCGTGGACGCGCGCACGTCTGCGACCAGGTCCAGCAGCGGGGAGTCCTGCTCGTGCCCGATCGCGCTGACCACCGGGACGGTCGTCGCCGCGACCGCCCTGACCAGCGTCTCGTCCGAAAAAGGCAGCAGATCCTCGATGGATCCGCCGCCCCTGGCAATGATGATGACGTCTACCGACCGATCCGCGCTCAGGCGGCTCAGCGCGTCCACCACCTCGGTGACGGCATACGGCCCCTGCACGGCGACCTGCTCGACCCGGAATTGGACGGCTGGCCAGCGCCGGGCGGCATTGTGCAGCACATCCCTTTCCGCCGCCGAATCCCGGCCGCAGATCAGGCCGATCTTGCCCGGCAGGAAGGGGAGTGCCCGCTTGCGGTCCGCCGCGAAGAGGCCCTCCGCGGCCAGGGCCCGGCGCAGCCGCTCCAGCCTGGCCAGCAGCTCGCCCAGGCCCACGGCGCGGATCTCCAGGGCGGACAGCGAGAACGAGCCCCGGTTGGTGTTGAAGCCGGGCTTGGCCCAGACCACGACGCGGGCTCCCTCGCCGGGCGGCGGGTCCGTCGCGTCCAGCACGGCGCGCGAGCAGATGACCCGGACCGATACCGCCGCCACCGGATCGCGCAGGGTGAGGAACACCGTCCCGCCGCGCCTGGTGAGCTCAGCTATCTGCCCCTCCACCCAGACCCGGCCGAGCCGGCTGATCCATTCGCCGGTCAGCCGCAGGATGGTGCGCACCGGGACTGGCGCCTCGGCTGAGGTCTCCAGGCCCATGTCAGCAGGCCGCCAGCCGCAGGCCGCGCGGCGGACGGCGGCTCAGCTGCCCTCGTCGAGCTTGGTGATGCGCCGCTCGAACATGGTGACGATAGCGGCCCGGCCCTGGTGCGCCTTCTCGTATTCCAGCAGCGCGCGGACACCGGCGGCGTCCAGGAACCGCAGCCGGGCCCGCAGTGAAGCAACGGACAGTTCGTCGTAGCCGGGCAACGGGATCTCCGCCCCATCAGGCGCCGCCGGGCCGGGCCGTGTCGCGAGGATGTCCGCCGGGGCGGGCTCAGCCGGGGTGGGCTCAGCCGGGGCGGGCTCAGCCGCGGCGGGCTCAGCCGCGGCGGGCTCAGCCGGGGCGCGCTCAGCCGGGGCGCGCTCAGCCGGGGCGCGCTCAGCCGGGATGGGCTCAGCCGCGGCCGGTGCTGGCTCGCCCACCGCAGCGCTTTCACGCTCCGCCAGCACAGCCGGCGGCCGCCCGGCCAGCTCGGCCGGGGCGATCTCCGCCACTTCGGCCGGGGCGATCTCCGCCACTTCGGCCGGGGTGGTCTCGGCCAGTTCGGCCGATGGGCGCTTCACCAGATCGGCCCGTTCTGGTTCGGCCGGGACTGCGTCAGCGGCTGTCTGTGGCATCGGCTCAGCTTCCACACCGGCCCCGGCTCCCACGTGGTCGCCGGTGTCAACATCAACATCGGCGACCACGGTGGCCTCAGTACCCACGTTGGCCTCAGCGTCAGCCGGGATTCCCGCCGCGGCGGGAGTCGCCGGGATGGCGTCGGCCTCTTCGTCGTCGAGCAGGCGGACGTTCCCGGTCTTGTCCAGTGACCGCCAGCGCGGCGCGCCGGGCTTGGCCTGTCGGGCGGCTGCCGCTGCGGCCGGTGTCACCGTGCTGGGTGTCGCTGTGTCCGATGTCACCCCGCCGCCCCGGCCCCCGGCCGGCGGCCCGGGCTGTGGCGCCCGCCTTGGCCTGGCCTGCTCCGCCTTCTCGCCCGCGGCGGGCCCGCTGCCCTCGTTGAGCTGCTCGGCCAGCCGCGATCTGACCTTGTCGGCCGCCATCAGCGCCTGGCCGATACCCCCGAAAACGGCTCGCAGCGCCTGCCCGGGGAACTCCTTGATGCGCTCAGTGACCTGCGGCAAAGACATGGTGATCGTTCTCCTCGGTGTGCCCCGCTCGCTCGGCACCGCGGGACCGCCATCCTGCGCGCCGGATGGCCAGGGTCTGCTCCGCTCCGGCTATGTCGGCACAGGCTCGTGACAGGCACAGTCGTATCAGATCCGGCATGGCCCTGCCATGGCATGGCGACCAGACCGGGGTGCCCGCGCACGACGCGCCCGCCGCCACGGTGAACCCGCCCTGGCCCTGGGCACGCCGGGCTCATCTACCATAGGGGACATGCCTGTGACTACCCGACGCGTTCTGCTGGCCAAGCCCCGAGGCTACTGCGCCGGGGTCGACCGGGCCGTTCAGGCAGTCGAGATGGCTCTCGAGCGGTATGGCGCCCCGGTCTACGTGCGGAAGCAGATCGTGCACAACACGCATGTGGTCAAGGCCCTCGAGGCCCGCGGCGCGATCTTCGTGGAGGAGGCCGACAGCGTCCCCGAGGGCGCCGTCGTGGTGTTCTCCGCCCATGGGGTCTCGCCCGAGGTGCGCGACGAGGCGAAGCGACGCCAGCTGCGGACGGTCGACGCCACCTGCCCGCTGGTCACCAAGGTGCACAACGAGGCACGGCGGTTCGCCGCCCAGGACTATGACATCCTGCTCATCGGCCACGAGAACCATGAGGAAGTCGTCGGCACCACTGGCGAGGCGCCCGCCCGCATCCACCTGGTGGACGGGCCAGGCGCGGGGGAGGGCGTGCAGGTGCGTGACCCGGCCAAGGTGGCCTGGCTGTCGCAGACCACGCTGTCCGTCGATGAGACGATCCAGACCGTGAAGGCGCTGCGAGAGCGCTTCCCGCTGCTGACCGACCCGCCGAGCGACGACATCTGCTACGCGACGCAGAACCGTCAGGTGGCGGTCAAGAGGATTGCCAGCCACGCCGACCTGGTCATCGTGGTCGGCTCAGCTAACTCCTCGAACTCGGTCCGCCTGGTTGAGGTGGCCCTGGACGCGGGCGCCCACGCCGCCTACCTGGTGGACGACGCCACGGTCATCGATGAAGGATGGCTCGACGGGGTAGGGACGATCGGGGTAACCAGCGGTGCGTCCGTCCCGGAGGACCTGGTCTCGGGCGTGCTGGACTGGCTCGCCGAGCATGGGTTCGGCGACGTGGAGGAAGTCGAGGCAGTCGAGGAGCGGCTGACGTTCGCGCTCCCGCCGGAACTGCGCCGGGCCAGCAAGCGCTAACGTCCGGCCGTGTCCACCGGGCGGCCGCCGCGGGTGCCCGGATGGAGATCGCGCCGCAGGTCGGAGACGCACCGCGGCAGGCCGCGGAACCAGGCCACGATCAGCGACCCGGCCACCCCAGCGAACAGCCACGGCGCGGCGCTGGCCAGTGTCAGCGCCGTGCCCTCGGCGGTCGACAGCAGCGCGTTGCCCGTCGCGGTCAGTGCCTTCACGCAGACGAGGTCGCAGAAGAACAGCAGCGGCGGGGTGACCACGACCGCCAGGAGATGCGGCCGCCTGGTGTACCGGGCCGCGGCCACGCTGCCGACCAGGAAGCTGCCGCCGGCCAGCACACCCCAGTGCAGCCAGCTGGACAGCAGCAGCCCGAGGAAGAACAGCACGAGCATGCCGGCCATCGCGCCACGCGCGGCCAGCCGCTGGCCGGGACGCTCGCTGGGCGGCGGCTCCGGCTCCTCGCCGGGCTGCGGGGGCGGCCCCATCCGCGGCGCCCAGTCCGGGACGGCCTGGGCATCCTCATCGTCGGGATTCCATGGCGGATCAGCCTGGGCCAGGTCCAGCTCCCCTGCCGCCCACGCATTGGTCTGGCCCGGGGCCAGGCCAGCGGGCCTCCCGGGCGGCCCGGCGGGCCGGGGCGGTTCCTGCCAAGGCTGGGACACCCCCGTGCTCCCTCCCGGTGCCGGCCGTGCAAGCCACGGCTCCCTGATCACGCTACCCCGCCGCTACCCGGGTAATGGGTCATTGACACGCCCACTGGGGCGGCGCTGTGGCCGCAGCCGGGGAATGCGGTTCCGGGCCCGGCGGCATGGGGGAGGGCCCCGGCTCTCGTCAGGACTCAGGTTTGCGTGTCGGCCGCCTGGACCCCAGGACGGATGTAGCGGTCCAGCAGGCCGCCACTGACTGTGATCAGCAGCCAGAAGAAACTGCCCGCGGTCGCGTTGACCAGCGCGACCGGGATGGACAGCAGGAAGACGACCGGGACCCGGGCCAGCCGCAGGGCTACGTAGCGGACGTCCGCCGTGCTCAGGCCCGGCGTCAGCCGGCCGCCGCCGCGGGTGGCCCAGAGCCAGATCGCCAGTTCCGCCAGGCCCGCGGCGGCGATGCACGCCGCATAGAAGACGGTGGCCACACGGGGTTGCTTGGCCTGCTCGTCCAGCAGCGCGGTCGGATAGGGCAGGAAGGCGATGATGCCGCAGAAGAACAGGTTCAGCGTGATCAGGCGCCGGTCCATGACCGTGATGTAGCGGAACAGCGAATGATGTCCCATCCAGAACATCCCGATGACCAGGAAGCTGATCCCGAAGCTGACGATGTTCGGTACCGCCTGATGCAGTTCCTTCGTAGTGGCCTGGCCAATCCCGTGCGGGATCTCCAGGACCAGCAGCGTGATGGCGATGGCGAAGATGGCGTCGCTGAAGAACAGGACCCGGTCGTATTCCAGGTTCCCGGCCCGGACCAGCAGGCTCATCCCCGGTCGGGGCGGCGCCGGCTGGCCCGGTGAGTCTTCGGACCCGGGCTGCATGAGGTTATCCGGCTGTGCCGTTGGGATCGGTAATGGCCACGAGCGTACCGGTCGGCGTACCGGCCGGCCCAGCGGCAGACACTTGGGGGGCGGGGGCCCCGGGGACGGACAGTTCCGGCGTGGGCAATTCAGATCCGGCCGACCCGGGCTTCGTCAGTTCGGGCGCGGACAGGGCCCGGGTGGTCGCCTCGACGAGGCTGGGCGGGTCCAGGTCGGCGTTGACCACGCCGAGCTGGTTCAGCCGGCGCGCGCTGGCCAGCACCTTGGTCTCCAGTGCGCCGACCGCCTGGTTGTAGGCCGTGACCGCGCTGGTGAGCGAGCGGCCCACCTTGTCCACCTGCCCGCCCAGCCGGCTAATCCGGTCATACAGCTGCCGGCCGAGGTCGAACACGGCGCGGGCGTTCTCCGACAGCGCGGCCTGCTGCCAGGCGTACTGCGCGGTGCGCAGCATGCTGACCAACGTGGTCGGCGTGGCAATGTGCACCTTCCGGGCCATCGCGTGCTCCAGCAGCCCCGGGTCGTAGTCGAGGGCCGGGGCCAGAAACGCCTCCCCGGGGATGAAGAGCACGACGAACTCCGGCGCCGGGCTGAGCGCGGACCAGTACGCCTTCCCCGCCAGCTGGTCCACGTGCTGGCGCAGGTGGCGGGCGTGCGCCTGCATCCGTGCCTCGCGCACCGCGCCGTCGGTGCTCTCGGCGGCTTCGAGGTAAGCGGCCAGGGACACCTTCGAGTCCACCACGATGTTCTTCCCGCCGGCCAGCCGGACCACCATGTCCGGGCGCAGCGCGCCGTCGTCGGTGCTCACCCCGACCTGCTCGTCGAAGTCACAGCGGGCACTCATCCCGGCCAGCTCCACCACCCGGCGGAGCTGCATCTCGCCCCAGCGTCCCCGCGCTTCCGGGCGGCGCAGCGCGGTGACCAGCGCCTGGGTCTGGACCCGTAGCTCCTCGGAGCTGCGCCGGGCGATGCTGACCTGCTCGGCCAGCGCCGCGTGGGACCGGTGCCGGTCGGCGTCCGACTCGCGGAGCTGGGCCTCCACCCGGCTGAGCGTCTCCCTCAGCGGCTCGACCAGGTGCTCCACCGCGGCGTGGCGGGCTTCCAGCGCGCCGGCCGCGGTCACGTTGGCTGCCTGCAGGCGCCCCTCCGCCATCTCCATGAACCGCCGCGCGCTGGTATCCAGGGCCCGGGCCGACAGCGCCTCGAAGCGCTGGCCGAGCTGCCCGTCGGCCAGCTGCGCCAGCTCGGCCGCGGAGCGGGCCCGCTCCTCCGCGGCGTGCACCCGGCCGGTCAGCTCGGCCATGGCGGCGGCCAGCCGGCTCCGGGCGGCCAGGAAACCGATCACGCAGCCCAGCACGATGCCGACGAGAAGCACGGCGAGGAGGGAGAATGCGGTCATGGCCGGGATCCTGGCAGTGGGTGCCGACAATTCCGGGCCTCGGGCGGGCCGCCCGGGCGTGCGGCGGCCGGGCAGCCCGGGAGTAGTGCCCCGGACGGCCTAGACTCGCCGGGGTGAGCCTTTCCATCGGCATCGTCGGGCTGCCCAACGTCGGCAAATCCACCCTGTTCAACGCGCTGACCAAGGCGGGCGCGCTGGCCTCGAACTACCCGTTCGCGACCATCGACCCGAACGTCGGCGTGGTGGGCATCCCCGATCCGCGCCTGGCCGTGCTCGCCCGGATGTATGACGCGGCCCGGATCGTCCCGGCCAGCGCGCGTTTCGTGGACATCGCGGGCCTAGTCCGGGGCGCGTCGCAGGGGCAGGGCCTGGGCAACCAGTTCCTCGCGCACATCCGTGAGACCGACGCGATCTGCCAGGTGGTCCGGGTGTTCGCCGACCCGGACGTCAGTCACGTGGACGGTGACGTGTCGCCCGCGCGCGACATCGACACGGTCGCCACCGAGCTGATCCTGGCCGACCTGCAGACGCTGGAGAAGGCGGCCCCCCGGCTGGCCAAGGAGGCCAGGTTCGCCAAGAACCCGGAACGCCAGCGGGCGGCCGAGGCCGCCGCCGCGGCGCAGCAGTTGCTGGACGGTGGCACCACCCTGTACGCCGGGGCGGCCAGGGCCGGGATCGACCTGGCCGACCTTCGTGATCTGCATCTGCTGACGGCCAAGCCGTTCCTGTACGTGTTCAATATGGACGACGCCGAGCTGGGGGACGAGGACCTGCGGGCCAAGCTCGCCGCCCAGGTGGCCCCGGCCGAGTCGGCCTTCCTCGACGTGAAGACCGAGGCGGAACTGGCGGAACTGCCCGAGGACGAGGCGGCCGAGATGGCCGAGGGCCTCGGCCTGGGGGAGCCGGGCCTGAACCGGCTGGCCCACGCCGGCTTCGCCGCGCTGGGGCTGATGACGTTCCTGACCGCCGGGCCCAAGGAGGTGCGGGCCTGGGAGATCCCGGCCGGCGCCACCGCCCCGGAAGCGGCCGGCGTCATCCATACCGACTTCCAGCGCGGCTTCATCAAGGCCGAGATCGTGGCCTACGACGACCTGGTGGCCGCCGGGTCGCTGGCCGCCGCCCGCGCGGCGGGCAAGGTCCGGATGGAAGGCAAGGACTACGTGATGGCCGACGGCGACGTCGTCGACTTCCGTTTCAACGTCTGAACGCCAACCGCTCGCGTCGGGGTTCCACGGATGACCTGGTTCGCGAGCGGCGAAATGTGCAGGAGCGCGGTTTCAGGCCAGGTCACCCCCGGAAGCAGGCGTCGCCGCGTGACCAGGGCACGCGGCGTCACAGGGCGGCACCGGGCGGGATCATTGAACTCGCCGTGCCCCCTGAGCCGGACGTTACCGGCCGCACGCGGGGATCGATTGGTTTCCCGTGGATGTCGCGCGGCGCCTGACCGACCGTGCTGTCAGTTTGCCTTGACAGGCGCCATTGTCAGTTTAGACTGACAACGTGAGTGTCGATGGATCCCCCGGTGCCCCCGGTGCGCGCGGGCCCGCAGACCCGGCTGTGGGCCTGCGGGCGGTGCTGGCGCTGCGCCGGCTTGCTGAACGCGTGGAGGCCGAGCAGGTCGCCCTGGCCCGGGACCAGGGATGGTCGTGGCAGCAGATCGCGGATGTGCTGGGGATGACCCGCCAGTCCGTGCACGCCAAGTACGGAGGGGCACCGTCATGATCAAGCGCCTTGCCGAGCACCGGGTCGCGAAGGCAAGGGACCAGCGTTTTGGCCCCGGCTACAACTTCGGCGCAACGTATTACGACGCCAGGGACGAGGCGGTCCGTCGCGGGGATCGCGTGATCGGCACCGAGCACCTGGTCCTGGCCCTGCTTATCGACCCGGCCTCGCCAGCCGCGACAGCGCTCGGCTGTGACCTCGGCTCCGCTCGCCGGACGCTCGATGAGCTGGACAGCCAGGCCCTCGCCGCGATTGGCGTCGAGCCGGGGATCACCGCCGCCCCGGCCGGGGGGCGCGTGACCGGCCGACTACGGCTGACACCAGCCGCCAAGACCATCTTCACCAGCATTCACGACGCCCGCAAGCATCGTGGGGCCGGCCTCGGGATCGTGCTCAATGCCCTGCTCGACCTGCGCCGCCCTGACCCCGCGGCCGAGCTCCTCTCCGCGCTGGGCGTGGATTCCCTCGCGGCGCGAGAGCGATTCGCCCGCTTCGGCCAGGAGGGCCGGCAGTGAGTATCGTCATCGATCACGTCGGCATCCCGGCGGCCGATCCCTGGGCCTCAGCCCGTGTCCTCGGCGAGATCCTGGCCGAGGGCCAGGTAAGGCCCGAAGGGCCAGCTGGGGAGATGGCCAGCCTCAGCATGGGCGACAGTGCCCTGACATATTTCCGGCAGGTGGCGCACGAGCCCCACCACGTCGCTCTCCGGGTCACCGGGCCGGTGCTCACCGGAGCAGTGGCCCGGCTCCGCCAGCGCCGCCTGCCGTTCGGCAATGATCCAGCCGATCCGGCGAACGGGCGGACGGATGACCCGCTCGGAACCAGCGCCAGGATCTACTTCCGGGATGCCAACGGGCACCTGTTCGAGCTGTTTGTCCCGGCCGGGCCCTGAGCTAGATGAGCATCAGGCTTCCATCAGCGCAGCAGGGCGGTGATCTGATCCTGAACGGGGGCAGCTGTGCTCAGCCGGTTGTCGATCACGTCGTGCGGGGCCGCTGGCCGGGCATCGAGCCGCATCCGGGTGGTGAATGTGGCGAAGTCCGCCAGTTTCTCCGTGTCCCGGTCCGAGCCGCGGGTGGCGAGACGGTGGTGCAGGGTCTTCGCATCCGATCTCACCCAGACCAGGCGTACCCGGCCTGACCCAAGTTCGGTGACCCACGACCGCCAGCGGGCGGCGTCATGAATCTGCGTAGTAAAAGGACCGGACAGTACCACCGGGCAGCCATACGACCGGATTTCCCGGGCGACCGCCGTCATTCCGGCGTATTCATGAACCTTGATGTGCTCGTCATACCAGGATCCTTCGCGCTCGCCCGGCGGCCGGCCCGCACTACTAAGAATGGCAGCGACAAATGCGCCATACATGGTGTCTTTGTCCAGCAGGGCCGGGGTGGGGGTGAGCGCGGCGAGGAGCAGGGCCGCCACGGTGCTCTTTCCAGCTCCGGGCGGCCCGGCGACCACCCATGCGTCGGCGGGACGGGCCCGGGCCGCCCGGGCCGCCCGCCCCCGGTCCGTGCGGTCGTCCATCGTGGGCCGCGGGGCAGCCGTGCTGACCGGCCGGCCCGGCCCAACTTCATCGCTCATGCCCGGCTCCCTACCCGCATGGGCCAGGCACGCTCACTGCTACGGGGCCTTCGTGCTGGTCGGGTCGGGCGAGGGTAGCAGCGGCCGCGGCGGGCTCCGCGGTCCCAGCTGTCACATATCTCCCGGCTGGGGGCGAACGCCACGGAAGCTAATGCACGACACGGCCGTTCGGGTCCTGGCCAGGGCCGTGGCGGCTCGCTAGCGTGGGCTTTAAGGCATCGGTTGAGGCCAATCGCCGGGTCCCGCGGGCGGCTTCGCGGCGGTCTCCGGGAGCGCTACTGGGCCGCCGCGCACGGCCATAACCGCAGGTCAGGACAACGTCACGGCCAATCGTCCGGCTTGCGCGCCGGTCAATCACGTGGCCGTTTGCCCGCTCCCGCCGCCGTGTGGCTGCCCAAAGGGGCTCCCCGGCGAGCAGGTTTTGGCGCAGAATAGGGCGATAGAGGGCATAGGTAGGCACCGCAACTCATTGCTGCGCGTGCGCAGGAGCGAGCGGAGGTGCGATGGTTCGCCGGTCCACCATTGAACGCAGTGCGCGTTCAGCTGAGCACGGGCTGGGGTATGAAGCAGACGCTGACTATGCCGAACCGAGTACCACCGGGCGCAGCCGCCCCACACGCATCTGGGGCGGCGCTGGCGGCCGTTGGCTGGTCTGGACGTTCCGCGTCATAGCGTGGCTCGTCGTGCTGCTGATCGGCTTCCGTGGCGTGATGGCCATCGTGTCCGGCCAGAGCTCGACCGGGGCTGCCGCGCCCGCCTCGCCGACCCAGCCGGCCACATCTTTCCCGGTCACCCTGGCCGACGCGTATGCCCTCCAGTTCGGCCAGGTCTACCTCAATTACAGTCCTGGCCAGGCCAATCAGCGGGCCACCGCGCTCGGCACCTTTCTGCCGGCCGGATCCGACCCGCAGCTGGGCTGGAATGGCACAGGTTCGTCAGAGCTGCAGTCCGAACAGGTCGCGAGCACGGATGTGAGTGGCGCCCAGCACGCCGTCGTTACTCTGCTGGCCCGCGTCAATGGCACGCTGATGGAACTCGGCGTGCCCATCTATGCCGCCTCCGGCGGCCTGGTGGTGTCGGGGACACCGGCCTGGCTGCCTGCCCCGTCCCGGGCAATCCCGCCGACTGGCACGCCCGTCAACACCGATCCCACCGCAACGGGCCCAATTACGACTCTGCTACGTGCTTTCTTTCCGGCTTACGCCAGCGGGAATGAGGTCACGCTGACCAGGTTCGTCACTCCTGGCGCTAAGGTCACCGGGCTGAACGGCGCTGTGACTTATCAGAGTCTGGCCGGCGTAACCGTGCCGCAGGGCGGGTTGACGCGCCATATCATTGCCACCGTCGTATGGAGTGTTCCAGCCAGGAACGCCAGCGGTCAGGCTGTCAACACAGGCTCGGCCGCGCAGCTCAATATGAGCTACGCGCTTACGGTGGAGAATCGTAGTGGCACCTGGTACGTCACCGACATCAGTACGGCCTCCAGTTCGCCGGGGGCACCATGACCGGACTCCGCAGACCGCATGCTCCCGCCAGGCCATGCGTTATCCCCCATAACCCGGAGTAGACCGATGTTGTTTCACTCGCTTATACTCGCGGCCCCGTCGGCGATCAGTACGTCGGGTCTCGTGAGCTACTTGCAAGGTCTTTTCGGTCCGCTGTTCCTCGGTATCGTCGGGATCGTGGCACTCTTCTTCCTGTTCACTCGGGAAATCATCCGGTTCGTGCAGTTCCTTGTGCTCGCCGTCGCCATCGCGGTGATCTTCTACACGCCCAGCATCGTTCAGGAGCTCGCCAAGGGCATCGCGAACGCGCTCGGCGTCCACTGAATCTCCGCCCAGGCCGGAAGGAGAGCACCCGGTGGAGCTGCCCACCTATACGAGTATCTGGCGGATCGAAAAACGGCTGTACAAGCTGTACGACTTCCGGCTGCCGATGCCGGTGCCCGTCGGCCAGATAGCCGTATTCACCGCTATCACGGTGCCGTATGTGGTGCTCCTCACCGTGCTCGGGCTGCCCTTCGACCACACGCTGTTCTGGCTGTATGTACTGCCCCCGGCGGTGCTCACCTGGCTGGCGACCAGGCCGGTGCTGGAGAGCAAGAGACTGCCGGAGCTGCTGATTTCCCAGGTCCGCTACCTGGGCGAGCCGTCCACCTGGTGCCGGCTGGCGCCGTTGGCGGAGAAGGACGAGGTCGTGGTCGTCGGCCGGGTGTGGCGGCGGGATGAGGATCTGGCCCCGTCCACCAGCACCGAGCCGCAGGTCCAGCCGCAGACAGCCCCATCCCGGCCGCAGCCGGCGGTAGCGCCCGCAGCGGCTCAGCCTGCCCGGTCCGCCGCGACGGCACGCCGCTCGGCCGCGCCCCCGGCCTGGGCGGTGACCGCCACCGCGCCAGCCGTGCGCCCGCCGGCCAGGACTGGCCGGCCGACAGCCCGGCCAGTTCCGGAGAGGATCCGTGCCAGCGCCCCGGCCCCGGGGGCGGCCCGGGTGGCTGGGACGGCCGCACCCGCGCCCGGGCCCGCCCCAGTTCCGCCGGCCCCGGCGGGGCCGCCGCTGCCGCCGCTGCCTGCGGCCCGGCCGCCAGCTTTCCCCGAAGCCACGCCTTCCCCGCAGGTACGGCCCGCGGGGAGGGTACCGGGCGCCCCTCGGCCGGCACCGTCCGCTGACTCGCCCACCGCCGCCGGGCTGCGGCCCGCAGAGGTGCGGCCCGCAGCCTGGGTACCCCGCGCCGCCGAGGTACGGCCTGCGGCCGCGATACCGCCCGCGGCTGAGACTCGCCCTGCTGCTGGCGCGGTGCCTGGGGCCGAGGTGCGGCCTGCGGCCGGAATACCATCCGCGGCCGGGGCGCGGCCTGCTGCTGAACCGCCGTCCGCCACCGACGTGCGGCCCGCTAGCCAGGACCGGGTGACGATGTTCCCGGCGCGAGCCAGAGCCGCGGGGACCGGCCTTCCAGCCGCCGGGGCTGCCGGGTCACCGCTGGCCCCGGCGGCGGCGGCATCGGCTGCCCCGCCAGCCGATCTAGCACAGGCGCCGGCGATCCCCCCGGTGCGGCCGCCCGAGATCGCGCACGATGACCGGCCTGAACTATCCGCGGCGGCCGTCGTGCCGCTCGTCGTGCCGCCGCGCCGGGTCTCGGCGGCGGAGGCCCGGGCGCTGGGCGGCCCGCCATTTACCGAGGTGGCCGTGTCGGGCGGGGCCATGCCGGAGATCACCGACCCTGGTGGGCATGAAGCGCCCGGCGGGCACGACAGCGAGGACCAAGAGCCCGGCCCAGGGGCGGTCGGCCCGACACGGGCGCCGGGCGACCTCGTGCCGGTGCCGGACGTGCCGGTGCCGGGCGAGGTGGTGCCGGACAAGGCGGTGCCAGCTGAGGCCCGGCAGGCTGAACCCTTGGAGGCCGAGGTCCCGCAGGCCGAGGTCCCGCAGGCCGAGGTCCCGCAGGAGGCCGAGGCTCCGCAGGCCGAGGTCCCGCAGGAGGCCGAGGCTCCGCAGGCTGGGGGGGTAGGCGACCGGGCGGCGTCGGCGGGGGCGCCCACGGCCACCGCGGCGCCGCCGGCTGTAGCGGAGGACCCAGCAGGACCGCCGCCCGAAGCGGTGGATCCCGAAGCGGTGGACCCCGAAGCGGTGGACCCCGAAGCGGTGGACCCCGAAGCGCTGGATCCAGAAGAGCCGGTCACCGAATCACCCGCCCCCGCAGAGCCAGGCCCGCCAGCACTCGATGCCGCGGAAGCAGAGCCCTCAGGACCGGGGGAGCCGGACGCCGGCCCCAGTGAACCACCTGCCGTGGAATCCGGACCTGAGGCCCAGCCGGCCGCCGCCCCGGGAGCACCCGGGGCAGAACCGCCGTCACCCAACCCGTGGTCACCGCCCGTGGTCGTCGTCCGCGGCGGGCAACACCGCCCGACGGTCGTGGAGCGGGCGCTGAGCGGCCCGGGACAGCACCACGGCGGGACCACGTGGCGGGTTCCGGTGCGGGTGATCCCGGGCGGTCACGGACCCGGCCGCCCCGACCTGGAACGGCGGGACCAGGACCGCGTCATGCTGCCCATCGACGGCCCGCGTCTGACCGTCGTGCTCGGCTGCACCGTGGGCGCCGGGCAGACCGTCAGCACGCTGATGCTCGCCGATGTGCTGGCCAGCAACCGCGGCGAGGCCGTGGCGGCGCTCGACCTCAATCCCGGGCGCAGCTCACTGGCCGAACTGGCCCGTACCGTCCCGGTGGCCACGGCCCGGGGCCTGCTGGCGGGTGAGCCGCCCGCCGCGCCCGCGGCGCGCGGCCGGGGACGGCTGGACGTCATCGCGCACGAGGCCATGATGGACGGCCGCCGGGACCTGAACGACACGGACTTCGCGCGGATCGCGGCCATCCTGACCAGCCGCTACCCGCTCACCCTGGCCGATCCCGGGGCCTCGGCGGTGGCCCGGCTGCTGGCCAGCGCCGACCAGCTCGTGCTGGTCGCGCCGGCCAGCGCCGACGCCTCGCGGGCGGTGGCAATGACGATGGAGTGGCTGGACAGCCACGGTTACCCGGAACTGTGCGCGAACTCGATCGCGGTCATCAACGGGGTGAGCAAGCGCAGCATGACGCATGTCGAGCAGGCCGAGCTCGTCGTCCGCGGCCGGTGCCGCGCGATCGTCCGGGTGCCCTGGGACGATCATCTCGCCGAGCCGCCGGCCGAGCAGGGCATCCGGGAACTCCGCCCGGTGCCCGGGACACCGGTGTCCGGTTTCGGCCAGCTACGGCCACAGGTCCAGCACGCCTACACGGCACTGGCCGGGGTGCTGATGGCGTCGCTGGCCACGGCGGGCGGGGCGCAGCGGCGGGCCTCCCGGTGAGCGCCCGGACCCGGGGGCACTCCCGGCTCAGCCTGCGCTACATGGACGACCGGATCCTGCTCACCGAGACGCACGCCTGGGCGTACTACCGGCTGCCGACCCAGCCGTACGAGTTCACCACGCCGCAGGACCGGGAGGCGCTGGCGACCAACATCACCGTCGCGCTGGCCGCCATCCGGATGCCGGACGCCGAGGTGCACCTGCGCATCGTGCACCGCTCCTACGGCGCGGCGGAGTGGGCCGCGCAGCTGGACAAGACGTCGGACGGCGGCCCGGGCTGGCGGGACTACCTGGATGAGATGTACCGGCACGTGTGGGCCAAGGACTTCTGGATGAAAGAGGTGTACCTCGGTGTCCGGCTGGGCCAGCGGGGCGTGCGGGCCCAGCTGTCCGGCGGCGTGCTGTCCCAGTTCATCAACGCCTACAAGGCGGGCGAGCAGGTCATGGGCCTGGAAGACGAGGCCCTGAACTCCAGCGAGATCGCCCGCTGGACCGACCAGGCGGAACGGCTCGGCCGGGCGCTGGGCGCCAGCGCACTGGCCGCCCGGCACGCCACCAGCGACGAGCTGGCCTGGCTGATCCGGCACGCGCTGATGGGCACCGCGGGCGACCCGCGGCCGTCCGCGGTGCGCCGCCGCCGCTGGGGCGCCGGCGAGATCGAGTCGCTGTTCGAGGGCCAGGTGCACAACGGCCGCACCATCCTCCGGCTGGAGCATCACGAGGGCGAGTCCTACGCGGCGTTCCTGTCCTTCTCCCGGTTCCCCGACGTGATGTCCTTTCCGGACGGGGAACCGTGGCTGCACTTCGCGGACTCGCTGCCCTTCCCCGTCGAGGTCAGCTCCCGGATGAAGCTGATCCCGCCGGCCAAGGCCAGCAAGGACGTCGGCCGCCGGCTGGCCCACGCCCGGGACATGGACGCGCACATCCGGGAGGCCGGGGTGGACGCGCCACTCGCGCTGGCCGAGCAGATCACCGCCGCCCGGATGCTGGAGCACGGCATCACCAAGGAACGGCTGCCATTCGTCTACGGCTGGCACCGGCTGGCGGTCACCGCGCCCACCCGGGACCTGTGCCAGCGCCGGGTGGAAGCGGTCGTGGAGCACTACCGCGACATGGGCATCGACGTGGTCAACTCCACCGGTGACCAGTTCTCGCTGCTGCGCGAGACGCTGCCCGGCGACCGGGTCCGGCTGCAGTCCTACGTGCAGCGCCAGCCGCTGTACACGATCGCCGGCGGGGTGCCGACCGCCACCGTGGACCTGGGCGACCATCCCCACCACGGGCAGGGCTGGGTCGGCCCGTACATCGGCGAGACGCTGGGCCGGGCGCGTTCCGTGGTGCACTTCGACCCGTTGCTGGCCGCCGCGCTGAACCGGCCCACGGCCATCGCCATCACGGGCGAGCCGGGCGGCGGCAAGACCACCCTCGCGCTGCTGCTGATCCTGCAATGCGCGCTGCGCGGCGTCACGGTGGCCGTGATCGACCCCAAGGGTGACGCGGAGCCCTTGGTCGAACTGCTGGCCAAGCGCGGCCGTAAGGCGCGGGTGCTGCCGCTGGGCGCGGCCGCGCCCGGCCTGCTCGACCCGTTCTCGTTCGGCGATGACCTGGCCGAGAAGCGGACCATGGCCACCGAGACGCTGCGCCTGCTGCTGCCGCGGATGAGCGAGGAGCGCGAGAGCGCGATGATCCAGGCGGTGGCCAGCGTCGCGGGCCGGGAGCGGCCCAGCCTGGGCAAGGTCATCCGGCACCTGGAGGAGTCGGCCGACCCGGCGTCGAAGAACCTGGGGGCCGTGCTGCGGTCCATGTCGGAGATGCGGCTGGCCCGGCTGTGCTTCGCGCCGTCCGGCGGCCAGCAGATCGACGCGGCCGGCTGGACGACCGTGTTCACCCTGGCCGGCCTCACCCTGCCGGATACCGCGGCGGGCCGCGAGGACTACTCCTACGAGCAGCGGCTGTCGGTCGCCTTGCTGTACCTGGTGTCCCAGTTCGCCAGAAGATTGCTCAACGGCCTCGACCGCCGTCTGCCTAAGGCGATCTTCCTGGATGAGGCGTGGGCGATCACCGCGACGCCGCAGGGCGCCAAGCTCGTTCCCGAGGTGTCCCGGATGGGCCGGTCCCGGAACACCGCGCTGATCCTGGTGTCGCAGAACGCGGGGGACCTGCTCAGCGAGCAGGTGACGAACTGCCTGTCCAGTGTGTTCGCGTTCCGTTCCTCCGAGCGGGTGGAGGTGGCGAACGTGATGGCGCTGCTGGGCGTCGAGCCGTCGGAGGATCACAAGGCCGTGCTGCGGGGGCTCGGCAACGGGGAGTGCATTTTCCGGGACCTGGACGGACGGGCCGGCCGGGTCGGCATCGAGCTGATCTCCGATGAGATCCGGCAGTGGCTCGACACCAACCCGACGCGGGCCCGGCAGGCCGTTCAGCCCGCGCCGCAGGGCACCGGCCCGGACGAGGATTCCGGCTTGCTCGGCACCGTCCCGCCCGCCGGGCCGGTGCAGTGACCGGTCTCCAGACGCATGCCCCTGCCAGCCTCCCCCCAGGCTTGAGGAGCCCATGATGGCCAGACTCGTCCGCCGGGCCGCCGCGGCCGCTCGACGAGCCCTGACAGTCCCCGGCGTGCTCCTCGCGGTGGCCGGCGCGGGGGTACTCGGGACGCCAGCCATCGCCCAGGCAGCGGCGGGCGCGCCCGGTTCCGCCACGGTCACGGCGCAGCACGCCGCCGTGGCCCGGCCGGCCGCGGCTGGCCAGACAGCCCGGGCCGGGGGAGCGGCACGCACCGGCGTCGCGGCCGGGACCGCGCGCGTCGCCACGGTGACCCGCCCGGCCGCGCCGTCCGGCATCTGCTCGGTGCCCGGGATCGGCGACATCGGCGGCCTGGTAGGCCTGTGCAACGCCGGGTCCAGCGGTTTAATTGGCGACCTCAACAACATCTGCCAGCCGTCCGTCCCCACCCCCGAGACCGCGTCCGGCGGCATTGACGCACTGATCCGGCCCCCGTCATCCGGCGCCAAGCCCGCCAGCACGCTGTACAACAGCTACGGGATGGCCGGGCAGACCTGGGCCGCTTACGGCCTGCAGTGCTCGGACATGACGTCGCTGATCGGCAACAGCGTGGCGGGCATGGTGTTCGACGCGGCCAAGGCCCTGGACCGGGTGACCATCACCGTGTACCAGTCCGCGGCCGGCGAGGGCATCCTGTCCTGGCTGACCGGGGCGGTGGACCGGCTGATCACTGGCCTGGGCAACGCCATTTACTTCCCCTACCTGGCCCCGGTGGTCATCCTCGGCGCGATCTGGCTGGCCTGGCAGGGGCTGATCCGCAAGCGGGCGACCCGGACCATCGAGGGCACCATCTGGATGGTGGTGGCCTGCGCGGCGGCGATCTGGCTGATCGGCCGCCCGGCCGACTTCACCGGCCTGGGCAAAACGGTGTCCAACGGCATCACCCAGACGCTCAACGTGGCCTTCGCCGGGCTGCCCAGCCCGCCGCAGAGTGACTGCGTGCCGGTGACCAGCCATGACCCGCAGGCCAAGACGGCCAGCTTCAGCTACACCGGCGGCTCGTCGATCGTGGACCAGAACGCTAACCAGCTGTGGTCGGTGCTGGTCTGCAAGCCATGGCTGGATGGCGAGTTTGGCACCACCGTTTACACGACCGGCAAGGGGGCCAAGCCGACCGTGGTCAACACCTACGGCCGCCAGCTGCTGTGGGCGCAGGCTATCGCCACCAACGAGACGCCGTCCTCGACGCTGATCACGGCCAAGCAGGACGCCTACGCGGGCATCGCCGCGTCGCTCAAGCAGAACGACCCCGGCGTCTACTCGCTGTTCCAGGGCAACCAGTACCCGACCCGGCTGGAGATAGCCTTCGCGGCCCTGTTCGCGGCGCTGGTGGCCGGGGTGCTCGTGCTGCTGATCGCCATCACCCTGATCATCTTGAAACTGGGGTTCCTGCTGCTCCTGGTGGCGGGGCCGTTCTTCCTCATCGTGGGCACCCATCCGGGCTTCGGCCGGGTGGTGGCGCTGCGCTGGCTCGAGATGCTCGTCGGCGTGCTGCTCAAGCAGGCGGCCATCGCGCTGGTGCTGAGCGTGCTGCTGTACGCCTATTCGCTGATCATGGGCACCAGCGACGCCGCGTTGCCGTGGGCACTCAAGATCCTGATGATCGCCCTGGTCACGGTGGCCGTCTTCATCTACCGGAGGCCGTTCGTGCACCTGTTCTCGGCCGTCGGCTACGGCATGGTCGGATCGCGGGACCGCGGCGAGGCGGAACTGGCCCGGGCGGGTAGTGCCGCGCGGCGCAACACCGTGGATGCGGCCACCGTCGGCGTGCCGGGCTTCGCCGCCTACCGGGCGGGGCGCTGGGCACGGCGCAATCCTGGCCAGGCGGCGGGCCTGGCCGCCCAGGTGGCGGTGGCCGGGGGAGCGGGCGCGGCGGCCGGTGCCGCAGCGGGCTCCGCGGCCTCTTCCCGGGGGGCCGGCACCGGTACCGATACTGGGACCGCCGCAGAGCAGGGCACCGCGGCCGACGAGGCGGCGGGCGAGGACGGCTATCAGGCCGGGCCGGGACGGGGCGGCGGGCAGGCCGCCCGGGGCCGCGGCCGGGCCGCGGCCGGCCTGGAAAGCACCCCGGGAGCCGCCCCGCCGCTGGACCTCCCGGCCCGGGACGGCACTGGCCAGCGCGCGCCGAGCGGCTGGTCCCGGGCGGCGGGCGGCGATACCGCGGCAGGCCGTGCCCCCGGCGCGGCCGCGCCGGGCCCGGCCCGGGCGCCCGGTGCCGAGCCAGCGCCGGGCCCGGCAGGCGGAGTGGCGGGCGGCGGCCCGGCCGCGGCACCGCCCCGCCCGCAGCAGGCATCGTCCCGGCAGCGCTGGCCGGGTGCCGCGCCCCGTCAGCCGGCCGCACCGCGGTCGTCCGGCGGCGCGGCTCGCCCGGCCGGGCCGGGCGGCGGGGGCCGGCCGCCCGGCGCGGCCGCGCCGGGCCAGTCCCCGGGGGCCGCGCCACCGTGGTTTGGCGCCGGGCCGTCGCGCGGCGCGCCGGCCCGCGCGCCCAGCCCGGCCCGTGACGCAGGCCCCGCGGCCAGCAGCGGGCCGGTCAGGAGCGGTGCGGGCCCGGCCCGCGGCAGCGGGCCGTGGGCGGGCGGCGGCGCGCCGGCCCGCAGCGTCAGCCCGGCCCGTGGCCCGGAGCGCAGCGCGCCGCCGCCGCGCGTCCGGGCGGCCGAGCCTGGTGCCGCCCGGCCCGCCGCGAGCCGCCCGGCCAGTGCGCCGCCCGCCGGGGCGACGCCGGCCGGGGGAGCTTTGTCAGCCGGCCAGGCAGGCGCCGGCCCCGGCGCCGACAACGGCCCGGCCGTGCCATTCTGGCTCCGGCCGGTGCGCCGCAGGAAGTAGCGGATCGCGATGGAGCTGAGCCCGGCGCAGCGGGTGCTGGCCTTCCTGGGCATCGTGGTGGTCCTCGGCGGGACCGGCGCCTACCTGCTCATCCCCGGGGTACGGGCCGCCCTGGGCCAGGGTCACCCCGCCGGGGTGCGGGCTAGCGCCACGGCCAGCCACCCGGCGGCCCCGGCCGCCAGCACAGCGCCGCCCGCGCCGAGCCCGACCACGGCCCCGTCCCCGGGCTCCTCGGCCCCCGACATCTACGCCTGGCTGCCCTTCAGCCAGGCCGGCCTGGCCCGGGCGGCCAGCGTGACCGAGGCCTTCGGGGCCGCTTACGGCACCTGGTCCTATACGGAGAGTGCCACCGCTTACGCGTCCGCGCTGCGGAACCTGGCCACCAGCCAGCTGAGCGCCACCCTGGCGCGCGGCTGGGCGCTCCCGGCCGTGGCCCGGCCGCGGTCCAGCCAGCGGCAGGTGTCTACGGCCCGGGCGGCCATCAGCTCGCTGCGGGCCTTCGGCGCGTCCAGCCTGATCTTCGTGGTGACCATCGACCAGACGCTGCACAGCAAGCAGGGCAAGAGTCAGGCCAATGGGCAGTACGCGGTGACCGTGGTCAACACCGGCGGCACCTGGCTGGTCAACGACATCGAGCTGGGCAACGCGGGGAACTCGTGAGCCGGGCGGCACGCTTATGAACTGGCGGCCCAGCTTCACCGTCAGCCGGGGCCGGGCCGCCGTCGTGGTGGCGATCGGCCTGGCTGCTCTGCTGGTCACCAGCGTGGCCCTGATCCCGATGGCCATGGTGGGCGGGGCCAGCCTGTTCCTCTCGGCCGGGGTGGGCTGCCCCAGCCCGGCGGCGAGCGCCAGCCAGCCGGCGGCCACCACGACCGCGAGCAACTCCATCCCGGCCGACTACCTGGCCCTGTTCAAGCAGGTTGGGCAGCGCTACGCGGTGCCCTGGGTGATCCTGGCCGGCATCGGCAAGGTGGAGAGCAACGACGGGCAGTCGAACCTGCCGGGGGTCCATTCCGGGCAGAACGGGTTCGGCGCGGCCGGTCCGATGCAGATTGGCATCGGCGGCGCGTCCACCAATACCTGGGGCGGCGCGCCGGTGCACCCGGCCTCCGAGGTGGTGAGCGGAGTGGCCGCCGACGCCAACGGGGACGGCATCGCCAGTGTGTACGAGCCTGCGGACGCCATCGCCGGGGCGGCCAAGTACCTGCTGGCGCACGGCGTGCAGAGCAATGTGAGCGGGGCCATCTTCGCCTACAACCACCTGGCGTCCTACGTGCAGCAGGTGGAGTACTGGGCGGGCGTGTACAGCCGCGGCGGCTACGTGCTGACCAACTCGAGCAGCACCGTCACCTCGCCCGAGTGCCTGACCAGCGTGCAGACGGCCCAGGTACCCAACCAGGTGGTCGCGGCCGCGACCACCTTCGCGCGCGAACAGCTGGGCAAGCCGTACCTGTGGGGAGGCACCGGGCCGGACGCGTTCGACTGCTCCGGGCTGGTGATGATGGCTTACCGGGCGGCCGGGATCAGCATCCCGCGGACCTCCGAGCAGCAGTGGGCCTGGGGGCCGCAGATCCCGGCCAGCCAGGTGCGGCCCGGGGACCTGGTCTTCTTCGCTGGCTCGGACGGGACCACGGCCTCGCCCGGTCACGTCGGCCTGGTCATCGGCAACCACACGATGATCGAGGCCTACGCCACCGGCTTCCCGATCCGGATCTCGTCTTTCGGAAGCCCGGGGGCGGCGGCCGGGGACGGTAACCCGGTGGGGTTCACCCGCCCCTCGTCACACGCCGGAGTCACGCTGCCCACCGCGGCGGCTGGTGGCTGAGCCCCCGGGCCTGGCCACTTTACGCTGCTTTTACTATTAGTAGTCAAGTGTATTGCTCATTTACACTCTAATCACGAATGCGATCGGGTATGAGGTACCTTGCCGTAGCCCGGAATCCGGTAATGTGGCCATTTGCTCCGCTCGGAGCGATGCTTGGTGTTACGGGTGTGCTTCGGGGTGGGTGCTGGCAGAGCGTTACCTCTGGTGCCCGCGGCCCCGGGGTCGTTGAGAACTGTGGCGGTGCCTGCCCACCGCCGGTCCGGAACGCTGGCTGATCACCGTACGTCCGACGTCAAGCGAGGGGCAGCATGGTTACTGAAGATGAGGCGCCGCCAGGCGGCGGCCGGCGATGAAGCCCGAAGTGACCGTGGTGATCCCGGTCTACAACGAGGGTGAGGCGATCATGCCTTGCCTGGACCGGATTCTGCGCGCCGTGACCTCGCCGTGTGAGGTACTGGTGGTCTACGACATGCCCGAAGACACGACGATCCCGTACATCGAGAAGGCCAGCAAGGCCGACCCGCGGGTGCGCGGGGTGCACAACGTATACGGGCGCGGCCCGGCCAATGCCATCCGGTACGGCTTCGATGAGGCGCAGTCCCCGGTCACGGTGGTCACCATGGCCGATGGCAGCGACGACCCGCGGCAGATCGACGAGCTGGCCCGGCTGGTGGAGCGGGGCGTGGTGGTAGCCGCCGCGTCCCGGTACATGCCCGGCGGGCAGCAGGTGGGCGGCCCGCGGCTCAAGCGGGCCCTGTCCCGCGGCGCCGGCCGGACGCTTCACCTGCTGGCCAGGGTGGGCACCAGGGATGCGACCAACAGCTTCAAGGCGTACTCCACCGAGTTCGTCCGGGAGGTCGGCATCGACTCCCGGACCGGCTTCGAGATCGGGCTGGAGCTGACGGTCAAGGCGACCCGGCTGCGGCGGCCGGTGGCCGAAATCCCGACGATCTGGCTGGATCGCTCGCTGGGTGATTCCCGTTTTGAGCTCGTCCGGTGGCTTCCGGGTTACCTCCATTGGTACCGTTTCGCCTTCGGCCCGAAGCTCTCCACCGAGCAACTGGCCGCTCTGGCCGAGGCCAGCCCGCCCCCCGACCCGTCCAAAACGCCGGGCAGCGAGACGCCGGACGGCGGCCGCCCCGCGGCCGAGGACTGAAACAGAAAACTGAGGAGTAGTTCGTGGTTAAGGTTCTGGTCACCGGATCGGCCGGCTTCATCGGCGGCTATGTGGTCCAGGAGTTGCTCGGCGGCGGCCACACCGTGGTCGGCCTGGACAACTTCTCCAAGTACGGCCCGGTGAAGCACAGCTACGACGATCATCCGAACTACCACTTCGTCGAGGGCGACGCGCGTGACGTCGGGCTGGTGACCGAGCTGCTCGACGGCTGCGACCACTTCATCGCGGGCGCGGCGATGATTGGCGGCATCTCCTACTTCCACGCCTACGCCTATGACCTGCTCGCCACCAACGAGCGCATCATGGCGGCCAGCTGTGATGCCGCGCTGGCCGCGCACAAGGCCGGCACGCTGAAGAAGATGACCTACGTCAGCTCGTCCATGGTCTACGAGAGCACCGAGCACTGGCCCTCTAAGGAGGGTGACGAGCGGCGCATCCCGCCGCCGCTGTCCTCCTACGGCTTCCAGAAGCTGGCCGTGGAGTACTACGCCCGGGCCGCCTGGGATCAGTACCGGCTGCCGTACACGATCCTGCGCCCGTTCAACTGCGTCGGCGTCGGCGAGGGCCGCGCCCTCGGCGAGGTCGAGGTGCTGTCCGGCAACGTGAAGCTGGCCATGTCGCATGTCGTGCCTGACCTGGTGCAGAAGGTGCTCAAGGGCCAGGACCCGCTGCGCATCCTCGGCCAGGGCAACCAGGTCCGGCACTACACGTACGGTGGTGACCTGGCCAAGGGGATCGTCACCGCGCTGCTGCACCCCGATGCGGTCAACGACGACTTCAACCTGTCCACCGCCCAGTCCACCAGCGTTGCCGAGCTGGCTGAGGTCATCTGGCGGAAGATCAAGGGCCCGGGCGTGCCGCTCCGCCTGGAGTCGGACCAGCCGTACGAGTACGACGTGCAGAAGCGGGTCCCGGACGTGGAGAAGGCCAAGCGGGTGCTCGGCTACGAGGCCACCACCACGCTCGAGGAGATGCTCGACGAGGTAATCCCCTGGATCGAGCAGGCGGTCCAGGAAGGGCGGCTGTAACCCCCAGGCAGTCTGGCTCAGGCCGGCGAGGAGAGCGGATGGACGGAGCGGGTCACCAGGGGGAGGGGGCCGCGGGGAGTGCACCGGGAGTCGAGTACCGCAGGCTGACCGATGCTGGTTACGCCGAGGTGGCGGGCCCCCCGCCGGCCGGCTCTGGCTCAGCCATGCCCGGGACCGTGGCCCCGGCGGGCGGGAGCGCCCAGCCGGCCGGGGTGGTCGGCGCCCTGGCGGCACTGGCTCACGCGGGCGGGCCGCCTGCGGCCGCCGTGACCAATGAGGCGGCCGGGCCCGGCGAAATCGCTGGGATCAGCGGGACTGATGAGGTCAGTGGGATCAGTGGGACCGCTGGATGCGAGGGGTCAGCTGAGGCCTCCGCTCCTGACACCGGAGTGACGGCCGGGGCCGGCGGGGCCGGCGGGTCCCGCGGGCCGGGCGCCACGCCCGGCACGGCACCCGGCCGCCCCGGCCTGGGCGCCCTGCTGGCCGGGCACCCCGTCTGGAAGCACCTGGTCGTGCTGGGCTGCTTCATCGCCGCGGGCATCGCGGTGAGCTGGCCGCGGGTCACCTACCTGGCCGGGAAGCTGCCCGCCACCCGGGATGCTGGCGCGTACGTATGGGGCTTCTGGTGGGTCGCGCACCAGGTCGAGCACCTCGGCAACCCGTGGCGCACCACGGCCATTGCCGCGCCGGTGGGGGCCCAGCTCGGGCTGCACGCGCTGATGCCGCTGCCGGACCTGGTCATGATGCCGGTCACTGTGGTCTTCGGGCCGAGCGTGTCCTACAACCTGCTGTCCGCACTCATGCCCGGGCTGTTCTGCTACGCCATGTACCGGGCCGCCCGGCTGTGGCTGCCCTCACAGATCGGGGCGATCGCGGCGGGTGCCTTCTTCGGCCTGTCGTCCATGCTGGTCTGGCGGTCCTGGTACCACCTGAACCTGGCCCTGGGCGAGCTGTTCCTGCCGATCGCCCTGGAAGCCGCGGTGCGGCTGACCCGGCGGCCCGGCTGGCGCTCCGCGGTCATCCTGGGTGCGGTGCTGGCCGCCGCGATCCTCACCGACCAGGAGATCGCCGTGCTGGTGATCATCCTGGTCGTGCTGACCCTGGCCGCCTGGCTGGCCCGGCCGCCCTACTCGGCCGCCAAGCTGGCGCCTGTCGGGCTGGCCGCGCTGGCCACCCTGGTGCTGGCCAGCCCGCAGCTCATCGCCATCTACCAGCAGCTCAAGGCGGGCGGGCTCGGCTCCCCGCCGGGCAGCCTGATGGCCTCCTACCGGGACTACTCCAGCTCGCTGCCGTCCATGTTCGCGGCGTCGCCGCGGCTCTACCATCTCGGGCTGGGCAGCCTGCCGTTCATCTTCCGCGGCCCGGTCACCGACGGGGTACCCGACTTCGGCCTGGTGCTCACCGTGCTCGCCGTGGCCGGGCTGGTGCTGTCCTGGCGGCGGGCTAGCGCCTGGCTGCTGGCCCTGCTCTGGCTGGCCTGTGCCGCGCTGTCTCTCGGCCCGGTGCTCCGGGTCGGCAGTCACCTGCTGATCCCGGCCACGCAGCTGGACGGTAACTGGCGGATGTCCGGGCTGATGCCATTTACCTGGTTCGCCAAGATCCCCGGCCTGTCCGGGTTCCGTGAGCCGGACCGGATGATGATGCTCGGCCTCGTCCCGGCTGCGTTGCTCGCCGGAGCCACGGTGAACTGGCTGCGCTACCACCTCCGGCCGGCCGCTGCTGTCCCGGCCATCGCGGCGGTGGCGGTACTCGGTGTGCTGGAAGCCGGCTGGTCCGGCAACTCGACCATCGGCACCGTGCCGACCGCGCTGCCCGCCGTGGACGGCCCGATCGCGGCCGATCATTCCCGGTCCATCGTGCTGGATGTGCCGTTCGGGATCCGCGGCGGCACCTACATCTACGGCGGCGCCTTCGATCCAGATGCGCAGGTGCTGGCCACCGCCGACGGGCACCCGCGGGCGGTCGGCTACATCTCCCGGGTCCCGGTGCAGACCATCAACGAGATCAGCAAGCACGCCTTCTACAGTCAGCTGGTGGCCCGGCAGCGCCGCGAGCACACCGGTCCACGGGAACTCGCCGCCGCCCGGCGCGATCTGGCCCACCTGGACATCGGCTGGGTTCTCGTGTGGAACTGGGGTACGCCGAACGGGCACGTGACCAAGTACCTGCGCTCGCTCGGGTTCCACGTCGCCTACCGGGCCGACGGCGTCACTGTCTGGCGCCACTGGCCGGCCCACCACACCACCGGCTAGCGGTCAGCACCCACTCTTCACCCCGGCGTTGCGGTGATTTGCCGCCTTTGCCGGGATCGAGGCGCCACGGTGGGGTGATAAGCCGACTCACCCAGGGGCGGTCGCGGGGCGTGAAAGCCGGGCATTTTCCGGTCAGTGGTCCGGAGAGCCGCAGCTACCGAGGTCGGCAAGGTCGCGCCGGCCGCACGCGGAGGCGCGGAAACCCGCTGGCGCTATCGGGCCGCCGGCACCCATAATCGCCTGTCATGAGGAGCGGCATCCTCGGCGTCGGCTACGTCCGGCTCCTAGCGTGATTGGCGAGAGGGAAGGACTGTCGGTGTCCAACGGGGTCGAGACCAGGACCATAGCGGTCGGCGGCGGGCGTGAACTTTGCGTGGAGATGGCCGGTGAACCTGACGGAAAGCCGATCCTGGTCCACACTGGCGAGCCAATGTCACGGCGCCTGTACGGCGGGTGGATCGCCGATGCCGAGAAGAAAGGCATCCGGCTGATCGGCTATGACCGCCCTGGCTACGGCGGCTCGACCGCGCATCCCGGTTACACCGTGGCCTCGGGAGCACAGAATGTCCGGGCCATCGCCGAGGCGCTCGGGCACGACCGGCTTGGCATCTGGGGCATATCCGGGGGCGGCCCGTACGCCCTGGCCTGCGCGGCCTTGCTGCCCGACGTGGCGGTCGCTGTCGCGGCGGTGGCGTCGCTTGCGCCCTACGGCATCGAGGGCTTCGACTACTTCGCCGGGATGGGCGAGTCCAACGTTGAGAGCTTTAAGTTGTTCTTCTCCGACCCGGAGGCATCTCGCCGCGATCTGCGCGAGGGCAGGGAGGAGATTCTCGCGGCCACGCCGGAGCAGTTCGCTGACCAGCTCGAGAGCCTCCTCTCGCCCGTCGACGCCGAGGTCCTCACCGGGGACCTGGCCCGATGGCTCACTGAGACCCACAAGGTCGCCCTTTCTACGGGCGACCAGGGCTGGTGGGATGACGGAGCGGCGCACCTGACTAGCTGGGGGTTCGATCTCCGTGACGTCCGGGTGCCCGTCAAGATCTGGCATGGCCGACAGGACCGGTTTGTTCCCGTGCAGCATGGCCAGTGGCTGGCTGCCAACGTTCCTGGCGCGGAGGCTGATATCAGTGACCGCGACGGCCATCTGACCATGATCGGCCGGATCGGCGAGATCCACGACTGGCTTCTCCAGCACTTCTAGGAAGATTTCATCGACCAGAACCAGCCGTCCCGGGGGAACGCCAAGGCGACCGCAGCAGCCTGGCCGGGACGTTGCGGAGCCGGGCACTCACCGCCGCACAGTTTCCCGCCCGGGATGCCGCGCCACTGCGCACTATTTGGGCCAATTCGGGCGCTGCGTAGCATCATGTGAACCATGCGTTCACATGAGCGCGAGTCAGGCTTCGGTGCCCCTGCGGCGCGGCATCCGGCGCGGCATCGGCGGCTTGGCCAGTTCCTCGGGCAGCCGCAGCAGCGGGTTGGTGGCGCTGGCGATGACCTGGCTGGCGGTCTCCATGATGCGCTGCCCGCGGGACCGGGACGCCGACCTGAGCAGCTCGAACGCCTGCCGTGGCCGGATCTTGTGCCGTTCGGCCAGCACGCCGATGGCCTGTTCCACCCGGACCCGGACGGTCAGGGCGCGTTCCAGCTGGGCCACGGTCTCCTTGAGCTGCTCGGCCTCGGCGAGCTCGGCGCTTACCGGGCCGCCGGGCCAGGACCGGGAGCCGGCCCGGTGCGCGCCACGCCGGGAGCCCGCGTCGCGGCCGTCCGCCCCGGCCCGGGTGCCGTGAGCGCCGGGGCCTGCGGCCGCTGAAGTGGCCCGCTCGGCCGCCGGGTGGGCGGCCGCACCGTGCCGGGCGTCGATCGACCCGGCGTTGCGCATGGCCGCGTCCCGGGAGCTGGCCTGCGAGCTGAGTGAGGCGGGCTGGCCGTCGCCGCCCGCCTCCGCGGCGTCCTCGGCGGCGAGTTCCGCGGCCAGCAGGTCGGCCAGCACCATGGCGCTGGTCAGGTCCGGGAGTTCCTCGTCCCCGACCCGCCAGCCGGTGGGGGTGCGGCGGGCCACCGCCTCCATCGGGACGGTGTCCCCGTCGTTCGCGGGACCTGACCAGGCCCGGTCTGAGACGGAATCCGCGGGATCGCGGCCGCTATCTGAGGGCACGCCGACGGGCCCGGTACGCGAATGCGCACCAGGTTCAGTACGGTCGTGCCGTCCACTCATCAGTTCGCGGCTAGCCCGCGCAGCCTTTCCTTGACCTGGGCCGCCGACGGATTGGTCATCGCCGTCCCATCAGAGAATACAACGGTTGGCACCGTCATGTTCCCCCCATTCACACTGATCACGAAGTCCGCGGCGGCCTGATCGATCTCGATGTCGACCTCGGCTACCTCGATCCCGTCGCGTGCCAGCTGGCTTTTGAGCCGTCGGCAGAATGCACACCATTGGGTGGTGTACATGGTTACCGGATCCGCCACGAACCCGCCTCCCATCGTCACAGCATAGTTCCGATGACTCAACACGCCGGCGCCGCGCCGGCTTCCCGCTGGCGCAGGCCAAATGTCCGGTCGTCCCCGGGGCGCTGCTCTGGCGCTGCGCGGGCCGGTCCCGCGAGCCGGTTCGGTGGCCGGTTCTGCGGGCCGGCGTCGGTGGCATAGGGAAGGATGACGGCCGGAGGAGGTATGCCGTGCGCGCTGTCCCCGAGCCGTCGCTGGAACCGACTGGGCCGTTGACCCGGCCCGACGGGCCGGGTCCCTCCGCGGCGGGGGTGCCCTCCGTGGCCGGGGTGCCCGCTGCAGAGTCGGTGCTCGCCGCCCTCGACCCGGAACAGCAGCAGGTGGCGCTGGCCACCCGCGGCCCGGTCTGCGTGCTGGCCGGCGCGGGTACCGGCAAGACCCGGGCCATCGCGCACCGGATCGCCTACGCCGTGCTGACCGGGGTGGTGGACCCGGGCCACGTGCTCGCGGTCACCTTCACCACCCGTGCCGCCGGTGAGCTGCGGGCCCGGCTGCACCAGCTGGGCGGCCCAGGCGGCGCGCTGGACCGGGTGCAGGCCCGCACCTTCCACTCGGCCGCGCTGCGCCAGCTCACCCACTTCTGGCCGCAGACGGTGGGCGGCCGCCCACCCGCCGTCCTGGACTCCAAGGTGCGCATGCTCGCCGAGGTGGCGCGCCAGGCGCGGATCAGCGCCAGCCCGGCGGAGCTGCGTGACCTGGCGTCCGAGATCGAATGGGCCAAGGTCACCCAGGTGCGCCCGGAGGAGTATCCGGGCAGCTACGGGAAGGCGGGCCGGGTCCCGCCGCTGGGTGCCGACGTCGTAGCCCGCCTGTACGCGCGGTATGAGGAATTGCGCACCGAGCGGCACCTGGTGGATTTCGAGTCCGTGCTCGAGCTGACGGCCGCCATCCTCGCGGAGCACCAGGTTGCTGCCGCGGCCATCCGGGACCGTTACCGCTACTTCGTGGTCAACGAGTACCAGGACGTCAATCCGCTGCAGAAGCTGCTGCTGGACAGCTGGGCGCACGATCGGGACGACGTGTGCGTGGTGGGTGATCCTCGGCAGACCATCTACTCCTTCGCCGGCGCGACGGCGGCCTACCTGACCGGATTCACCACGGAATTCCCGGACGCGACGGTGGTCCGGCTGGTCCGTAACTACCGTTCTTCACCGCAGGTCGTCGCGCTGGCCAACCAGCTCACCGGCGCGGCCGGGCCGCAGCCGCTGGCCGCGCAGCTGCGGTCCGCCGCCCGGCCGCAGCGCACCGCGCCTGCGCCCGCGCTGGTCGCCCAGCGCACCCCGGGCCCGGCCGCGGAGTTCACCGAGTACGCCGACGAGCAGCAGGAAGCCTCGGCCATCGCGACCCGGATCCAGGTGCTGGGGGACGGCGGGGGAGACCTGCGCCAGATCGCGGTGCTGGTCCGGACCAACGCCCAGACGCTGCCCCTCGAGCGCGCCTTCGCCGATCTCGGCATCCCGTGCCAGGTCCGGGGGGCGGAGCGGTTTTTCGACCGTGCGGAGGTCCGCCAGGCAACCGGGCTGCTCCGGGCGGCGGCGAAGTCGGCCTCCCCGGGCGGCCGGTCGGCACTGGAGGGCCGGGCGGCCCCGGGCGGGGAAGCTGTCCCGGCGGCGATCGGGGTCCCCGGGCGGGATCCGTTCCCGGAGGCGCCACCCGAGGCTGGCCTGGTGGGCGATGTCCGGCACATCCTGGCTGGCCTGGGCCTGACCAGGGAAGCACCGGCGGGGCGGGGCTCGGCCCGGGACCGCTGGGAATCCCTGCAGGCGCTGGCCCAGCTCGCGGCCGACTACGCCGCCGCGCACGCGGAGGCCACGCTCGGCGAGTTCGCGGCCGAGCTCGCCCGCCGCGGGCGGATCGAGCACGCCCCTGCGCTGCGCGGTGTCACCCTGACATCCCTGCACGCGGCCAAGGGCCTGGAGTGGGATACCGTCTTCCTGCCGGGCCTGACCGAAGGGAACCTGCCCATCGTGTACGCGCAGACCGAGGAAGCGGTCGAGGAGGAGCGCAGGCTGCTGTACGTGGGCGTCACCCGGGCCCGCGAGCAGCTGTTCATGTCCTGGCCGGTGGCCTGGTCCAGCGGCGGGCGGCAGGCCAGGAAACCCTCCCGGTTCCTTGACGGCCTCCGGCCGCGGGCCGTCCGCCGACCGGCCGTCCGGGGGACGCGGCGAGTCATCGGCCCCGGCGGACAGGGTGAGTAAGGGCCTGGACAGCCTGGTGGAGCTGCTCGACCTGGAGCAGATCGAGCTGGATATCTTCCGCGGGCGCAGTCCCAGTGACCGGCGGCAGCGGGTCTTCGGCGGCCAGGTCGCCGGGCAGGCGCTGGTCGCCGCGGGCCGTACCGCGCCGCCTGACCGGCCGGTGCACTCCTTGCACGCGTACTTCATCCGGCCCGGTGATCCGGCCGCCCCGATCGTCTACACCGTGGACCGGGTCCGCGACGGCCGGTCGTTCACTACCCGGCGGGTCTCCGCGATCCAGCACGGCAAAACCATCTTCACACTGTCCGCGTCGTTCCACCGGGAGGAAGCCGGCCTGGAGCATGCCGCCGCCATGCCCCGGGTACCGCCCCCCGAGTCGATTCCCCAGCTTGACCTCGAATCGTTCCCGATCGACCTGCGTATCGTCACGCCGCGCACGCAGCAGGCGGACAGCGGGCGTGCCGCCCCGATCAAGCACAGCCTGGTCTGGCTCCGGGCCGACGGCGAGCTCCCCGACGATCCGCTGCTGCATGTCTGCCTGATGACCTACGCGTCCGACCTGACCCTGCTCGACTCGGTGCTGCGGCAGCACGGCATGACCTGGGCCGATGGCCGGATCAGCGGGGCCAGCCTGGACCACGCCATGTGGTTCCACCGCCCGTTCCGGGCCGACCGGTGGCTGTTGTACGACCAGGAATCGCCGAGTGCCTCGGGCGCCCGCGGCCTGGCCCGCGGGCAGGTGTTCACCGAGGACGGTGACCTGGTGGTGTCCGTCGTCCAGGAAGGCCTGATCCGGCCGCGGGCCTAACCCGGACGCAACCCTCGACTGACCTGGGAGTGCCGTCCGGCTGACCGTGGCGCAACGTCTACCCGCGATCTCCGCAGAGCTGGCCAGAAAAAGAGTTGCCTTCGCCGCAGTCGGCTCCGTAGGCTTCATCCATGTTCCTGGCATAGCCCCACGTCGCCCTGAGGAAGGGGGTGCCTGGTGAATAACAACGTGACTCTCGTTCCGGTTACGGCACGGCCGTGGACCGGGATCTCTGCTGCTCCACTGGGCGCCGGCGACCTCTCTGGCTTCGACCTCGCCCGGAGCGGTGCGGAATTCCGTGCCATGGCGCCGTCGTGCGCCGCCATTGGTGTCCTGCTCGCGGAGCAGCAGCTCCAGGCCACCCCGGCGATGCCGGGGCTCGGCCAGCAGAGCACCACCGTCGAGACGTACATCCACGCTATCGGCGCTGCCGCCAAGCGCGACAGCCAAACGGGTTCGCTACCAGCCTGGGATCCGGTCTAGAAAGGCCGGCCTGGATCCCCTCAAGGCCGCGGACCCGCACCGGGTCCGCGGCTTTTGTCATTGTCGGGCCCGCCGTTTTGTCAGACCCATGAGAGACGGTAGGACCAGGACGAGAGGGGTTGGACGATGCACGGGCCCGGAACCGCCGCCGTCGTAGCGGGCGACGCGGAGGTCGAGGCAGTGTCCGCACCAGCAGGATCCGTGAGATCGGCGGCAGGTGTGCCGGCCACCGTCGGCTACCAGCCACGCAGGGTGGGCCGGAGGCGCTTCCCGGTGGCGGCCAGGCCGTCAGGCGGGACGGCGCTGGCGTCATCGGGGGCCAGCGCGGCAACGGGACGGGTCAGTCCCGCCCCGGGGATGACGCCGTCCGTGGTGCCGGCGGGGCACAGTTCCGACCTGCCATGCGCGGATGACCCGGAGCTGTTCTTCGCGGAGTCACCCCACGACGTGGAGACGGCCAAGGCGCTTTGTGTCGGCTGCGCGGCCCGGCTGACCTGCCTGTCGGGGGCGCTTGAGCGCCGGGAGCCCTGGGGTGTCTGGGGCGGCGAGCTCTTCCTGCGCGGCGAGATCGTGCCCCGTAAGCGGCCGCGTGGCCGTCCGCGCAAGGCCGAGGTGGCGGCCTAAGCGCCAATTGCCAGTCAACGACGACGGACGGTGGAACAGCAGATGTACGCGAGTAATTATCCCATGGAAAGACACCGAGACATGCTGGCCCAGTCGCAGCGTGATGGGCAGGCGGCCCAGGCCCGCGCGCTGCGCAAGGCGTCACGACGGGTCGAGCGGGCGGCCAGGCGGCTGGAGCGCGCCCAGGCGACTGCGAGGCGGCTGCATGGCCAGGCCAGCCAGGTCTACTGACAACCCAGCACGGGGGAGTGCGCGGGAGCGGTCATCCGACCGCTCCCGCGCGCGTCAGCGGGCGTGGTGTCGGCCGGGCCAGCTCCGGAAGGGCTAGTCACGCCGTGACCTCGTCTGGAGTGGGGCTTTCCCCGGCGGCCGGGAACTCGTCCGGGCCGGGGCTTTCCCCGGCGGCCGGGGCTACGCCCTCCGCGACCGTCCCGTCCACGCGGTAGCCGGGCATCCACTGGACCATTTCCGCCCGGAAGTTCCCCTCTGAGGCCAATTGGCACAGCACGCCGATGCCCTCGGTGGAGACCCGGTGGATGAGCACATACGAGGGCGGCAGGTTCAGCCGCCGGCCTAGATTCGATGAGCGCGGATCGGTAACCCGGGCCGCCTCGCCGCGCAGCCATTCCCGGCTGAACTTGAAGGTATCCCCCTGGGAGGGTTCCGCGAGAGGGGCCAGGAAGGAATAGAGCGCGTCCAGGTCGACCTCGATGCCGTCGCGCAGGAATCCTTCCGCGCGCAGTTCGTCCTCGACTTCCCCGATGCTGCCGTTCTCATGGATGATCCGCAGCATCTTGCCGATGAACGGCGGCAGCCCGTTCGGCAGGCGGTCCACCGCGCCGAAGTCGAGCACGCCCAGGCGCCCGTCAGCCAGCATCCGGAAGTTACCCGGATGCGGATCAGCGTGCAGCAGTCCGGCCCGCGCGGGACCGGAGAAAATGAACCTGGTGAACAGGATGCCAGCCCGGTTGCGTTCTTCCTGGGTGGCGGACTCGATGATCTTGGATAGCGGTGTGCCATCCATCCACTCGGTAATGAGGACGTGGTCGGTAGCGGCCACCACAGGCGGCACGTAGATGTCCGGGTCGTCCTGGTAGGCCGCCGCGAACGCACTCTGGGAGGCCGCCTCCAGGCAGTAGTCGATCTCTTCCGACACCCGCTCGCGCAGCTCGTCCAGCAGCGGCTTGACGTCCAGGCCGGGCATCAGCACGCCGAACAGCCGCGCGACCCGGCTGAGCTGAGTGAAGTCGCTGAGCAGGGCCCGGCCAGCGCCGGGGTACTGGATCTTGACCGCGACCTGCCGGCCGTCCTGCCACACCGCCCGGTGCACCTGTCCGATGGATGCCGCGGCCCTGGGCGTGTCATCGAAGTCGCGGAATTCATCCCGCCACGCCGGGCCGAGATCGGTGGCTAGCACTTCGTGCACGGCCCTGGCCGGCAGCGGGGGTGCTGACTCCTGCAGTTTGGTCAGGGTGGCCCGGTACGGTCCGGCGATTTCGGGCGGCAGGGCGGCCTCGAAGATGGACAAGGCCTGGCCCAGCTTCATGGCCCCGCCCTTGAGCTCACCGAGCACTTTGAAGATCTGCTCAGCGGTGCGCTGCTGGATCTCGGCGGCGACCATCTCGGCCGGCCTGCCGCCGAGGCGTTTCCCCAGCCCCAGGGCAGTCCGGCCCATCAGCCCTGCGGGGAGGGTAGCCAGCTTGGCGGTCCGGGTTACGGCACGTCGAGGGAGATCATTCACTCTCTCATTCTCGGCTACGTTTCTGAGCGCCTGCACAGCGGCATCGCGGATGGGGTGCCCAGCTGCGCCGACGCCACTGCCAGCCGGGGAGTACGAGTTCCAGCGTGCCGTTCGTCACCGCGTCTGCGGGCCGGGCCAGATCGATGAAAGCAAGCGCTTGCCCGGCCGCTTGTGCGGCCACCGCGGCGACCAGCGTGGCGCCGCAAGCCGCAGGCGATGCCATCCGGCCGGTCACCTGGGCCAGGATCAGCGGCCACGCCGGGTCGCGGTCCCGCCGGGCCAGCTCCAGGCAACCCAGGCAGGCCGAGCGGCCGGGGATGACCATGGGGCCGACCACGCCGATGGCTTCGCTGGCGCTCACCGCGAGGTGCACGGTCCCGCCCGTCGCCAGTTCCCCGGGCAGCTCGGCCGGGTAGCCATCCGCCAGGATGGCCAGATCGGCCCGTGGCCCGGACCTGGCCGCCGGAGTCCCGGCCCGCGGGCGGGTCCTCGGGGGCACAGCCCGTGAGCGGACCCGCCGGGCGCTCCGGGGCCGCGCGCCCGTTCCGGGGGAGGCAGCGCCCGCCAGCCCCGGGCCCTGGGGGCTGGCGCCCGGTAGGCCAGCGTCCGGGAGGCCGGGGGCCGGCAGGCCTATGTCGGGCGGGCCGGTGTCGGGCGGGCCGGCGTCGGGCGGGCCGGCGTGGCTGACCGAGCTCACCTGACCGACCCCTGAGGCGGTGAGCAGGCTCGCCACTGAGGAGCCGACGGGTCCCGTCCCGTAGACCCTGACCCGGGCCGCCTGCCGGCGGCCGAGGATGCGGGCCCCGCCATCCGCGTGGCTGTGGGCCAGTGACGCCGACGCCAGCTCGCAGGCCAGCCGGGCCCGCGGGGCATCCGGCAGGGCGCGTAACGCCGGGCCGGGAAAGTCATCCACCACCCCGGCCGCGGCCAACAGGGCGATCACGTGATCGGCGGTGTCCCGCGGGATCCCCCGCTCATGGGCGGCCGCCAGGACCTGGGCATAATCACGGCTGCCGTCCAGCAGCCCGAGGACGGCGGCGGCGCCGCCGAGACCGGTCAGCGCGACCGCCCGTCTCGGGTCCACACCGAGTTGCAGGGTATCGGGGTCGCGCCAGGCCATCAGGAGACCCGGTTTGATAGCTGGCCTCATGGCCGTGAGGATGCCACGCCCAGACGACAGTCTGCGGTCCCGGCCGGCGGACACAGGGGCCCGGCGGGTCCGGCCGGCGGCCACGGACCCCCGGGCACGGACCCCCGGGCACGGACCCCCGGGCACGGACCCCCGGGCACGGACCCCCGGGCACGGACCCCCGGGCACGGGGCCCCCAGGCACGGGACCCCCAGGCACGGGACCCTGGGCACGGAACCCCCGGGGCACCGGGCGGCGAGCCGGGCCGCATGGTGGCCCCCAGTGGCTCGTGCGCCCCTTCCCCGGGTAGCGGCCGCCGCGGCCCGGGGGATCCGTGCCAGGCGAGGTTAGGCCGGCCAGGCCGGGCGAGTCAACGCAGCCTGTGGATAAAGCTGTGGACTGGCCGGGGAGGGCGCGGGAAGTCTCTGTGCACATCGCGGTGGACAGCGGTGAATTCCCGCTGAGTCGGGCATCAAGACCCTGGCTATGCTGCTAACACGCTGCGCTCGTCTGTGGACAGCGCATCTCTCCTCATCCCCGTGAGGCAACCCGCCCGCGCACGGAAGGCGAGCCAGCACCACTTCCGTGGTGCTGACGGGGAACCTGGGCTTGGGCCAGCCCGGAGATCCTCAGGAGGCTGGAGTGCCGTCCGCTGGGGGAGGTTCGCCGTGGTCGTCCCCGGAAGGACTGCCGTCGCCATCCGCGCTGTCCGGACCGCTGGGCGGAGAGCCGTCGTCGGCCTGGGCCTCCACCGCGTTGATCTCCTCGTCCAGCGCGGACATGTCCAGTTCGGTCCGCCCGGACACGAACCCCTCCGCGTCCTCGAGATCCTCGGCGGTGGGCAGCAGGTCCGGGTGCGCCCACACCGCGTCCCGCCCCCCGGTGCCGCGCGAGTCGGTGAGCCGGTGCCACACCTCTGCCGCCTCGCGCAGCCGCCGGGGCCGCAGTTCCAGGCCGACCAGCGTGGCGAACGTGCGCTCCGCCGGCCCGCCCGTGGCCCGGCGGCGGCGGATCGCCTCGGCCAGCGCACTGGACTGCGGCAGCCGGTCCCCGGCCGCTTCCTCCACCACGGTGGCAACCCATCCCTCGACCAGGGCCAGCAGGGTCTCCAGCCGGGCCAGGGCTGCCTTCTGCTGGGGGGTGTCCTCCGGCTGGAAGAGGGACGCGTTCGCGAGGGCGTCGCGCAGCGCCTCCGGGTTGGACGGGTCGATCTGGGGCATCGCATCGCGCAGGGCCGACGCGTCCACTGTGATGCCGCGGGCGTAGTCTTCGACGGCGGCGAGCAGCCGGGAGCGGAGCCAGGGCACATGTGCGAACAGCCGGTGGTGCGCGGCCTCGCGGAGCGCCAGGAAGATCCTGACCTCGTCCGCGGTCACCGACAGTCCCTGGCCGAACTCGGCCACGCCCGCCGGCAGCAGCGCGGCCACCCCGGCCGGCCCGAGCGGCAGGCCGATGTCGGTGGAGCTGACCACCTCGCGGGCCAGCGCGCCGACCGCCGCGCCGGTCTGGCCGCCGACCATCATGCCGCCTATCCGGCGCATCATCGAGGTGAGCCCGCCGAGGCTGCCCAGCCCGCCGAACGCCTGCAACGCCGAGCTCAGCTCGCCGGGCAGTTCAGCGCCGAGCGCCCCCGGGTCCTCGCCCAGCATGCCGCCCATGGCGTCAACGGCCTTGTCCGCGATCGGGTCGCAGAGCGTGGACCAGACCGGCAGGGTCTCCTCCACCCACTCCGACCTGCTCCAGGCCTGAGCGCTGCGGATGCCCGTGGGGAACGAGGTGACCTCGTCCAGCCACAGGTCGGCCAGCCGGATCGCCTCGACGATCTTCTGGCGGTCCGTCTCCAGCACGCTCGGATCGCCCTCGGCCGACACGGTGTGCCGGGCGACGTTCTTGGCAAGATCCCAGTTGACCGGGCCGCCCTGCCAGGACATCAGGTCGGCGAACTGGCGCAGGGCGTCGGCGAACTGCTGCGGATCGCCCATCGGGCCGAACGGGTTACTGGCGTCCGGCGACTCACCGGAGCCGCCCGAGCCCCCGGATCTGCCGGAGCCGCCCTGGCCACCAGAACTCCCGGAGCCGCCGGGCAGACCAAAGCCGAAGGGAGAATCAGCCATCTCCGCGACCTCTCAGGCAGGATGGAAGGGTCACACAAGCCACGTTATCCCGGGAGCGGCACACGTTGAGCACTGCACAGGCCCAGGTTCGCCGCAAGCGCACGGAGCCGTCGCCGGGTCAGGCCCGCGGCAGCGAGGCTGGTCGCGGCGGCGGGCCCGCACCTGAGCCGGGCGATCCGGCGTCCGGACCGGGCGAGCCAGCAGGCGATCCGGCGTCCGGGCCGGGCGAGCCAGCAGGCGATCCGGCGTCCGGGCCGGGCGAGCCAGCAGGCCAGTCACCGGCCGGGCCGGGCGCGCCAGCGGCTGAGCCGGGCCGGGTCACCGTCGTAGAGCCAGCCCGCCCGGGCCCGGTGGTCGCCATCACCGGGGCAGCCCGCGGGCTGGGGCACGCGCTGGCGCTGCGGCTGGCCGCCTCCCCGGCCGTCCGCCGGGTGATCGCCATCGACGAGCGCCGCGGGGACGTCGTCGGCGTCACCTGGCGCCTGGCCGATGTGCGGGACCCGGCGCTGGCCGGGCGGCTCACCGGGGTAGATGTCCTGGTGCACACGGACATCGACATCCGGGCCGACACCGACCACCGGCAGCGCCGCGCGTTCAACGTGCGCGCCGCGCAGACCGTGCTCACCTCGGCCGCGGCCGGCCGGGTCGGCCGGGTCATCCTGGTGACCAGCGCCATGGTGTACGGGGCGGCCCCGGACAACCCGGTGCCGCTGGCCGAGGGTGCGCCGCTGGGCGTGGACCACGATGGCAGCGTGGCGGGCGACCTGCTCGAGATCGAGAGCCTGGCCGAGCGCTCACCACGCTCGCACCCCGGCATGGCGATCACCGTGGTCCGCCCGGCCGCGCTGGTCGGCGAAGGGGTGGACACGCTGGTCACCCGGCACTTTGAGGCGCCGCGGCTGCTGACCGTGAAGGGCTGCGCGCCCCGCTGGCAGTTCTGCCACATCGAGGACCTGGTGTCCGCGCTGGAACTCGCCGTCACCGGCCAGGTGACCGGCTCGTTCGCGGTCGGCTGTGATGGCTGGCTGGAGCAGGAGGAGATAGAGGAGATCAGCGGCCTGCGCCGGGTCGAGTTGCCCGCCGGGGTGACGTTTGGCACCGCGCAGCGGCTGCACCGGATCGGGATCACCCCGGCTCCGGTGTCCGATCTGCGCTACATGGTCTACCCATGGGTGGTGGACTGCGCGGCGCTGCGGGCGGCGGGCTGGCGGCCGTCCTATGACAACGCGGCCGCCTTCGAGGTCCTGCTCAAGCAGCGGGCCGGGCATCACGCGGTGGCCGGGCGCCGCCTTGCCCGCAAGGAGGTGACGATCACCGCGGCCGGGGCCACGGTGGCCGTGATCGGCACCGCGGCCATCGTCCGGGTGGCCCGCCACCGCAAGCGCGGCACCTAGCCCGCGCCGCGGCAGGCGCGGCCCAGGACGCCGCCTGCGCGGCAGCCAGCCTGCCGCGCGGACGTGGCTTCCAGGTCCAGGCGCTACCTTGGCTCCGTGAACGTGATCCGGATGGCCGAACTGCGCGACGACGCACTGTCGGTCGATGAGGTGCTCGGGGCCGTGGCCGATCCCGGGGCGGGCGGGATCGCCCTGTTCACCGGTGTGGTGCGGGACAACGATCATGGGCGTGACGTGCAGCGGCTGTCCTACAGTGCGCATCCCAGCGCCGCGGACCAGTTGCACCAGGTGTGCGCGGACGTGGCTGCCAAGTTCGACGTTACCGCGCTCGCCGCCGTGCACCGGGTCGGGGACCTCGCCGTCGGGGACATCGCCGTGGTGGTGGCCGTCTCCTGCCCGCACCGCGCGGCGGCGTTCACCGCTTGCCGGGCGCTCATCGATCAGCTCAAGGAGAGCGTCCCGGTGTGGAAGCACCAGGTATTCGGCGACGGCGAGAGCGAATGGGTGAACAGTGCGTAGTCTTCACCCCATGTCCCGACGCACAGTGACGCTGCTGGTCGCCGGGATCGGGGTAGTGGCGGCGGCGCTCGCCGCGGCACTGCTGCCGGTTCCCTATGTGATCTTGTCACCCGGGCCGACGCTGAACACGCTGGGCCAGACCGCCGGCCACCCGCTGATCACGATCAGCGGGCACCGCACCTATCCCACCAACGGCCACCTGAACCTGGTCACGGTGTCGTTCGTCGGCGGCCCGGGAGACGGGTTCAACGTATTCACCGCCCTACGCGCCTGGCTCACCCCCAGCGATGCGGTGGTCCCGGAACAGGAACTGTTCCCCACCGGGCAGTCGGAGCAGCAGGTGGTGCAGCAGGATACCGAGCAGATGGCCAACTCACAGGAGACCGCCCAGGCGGCGGCGCTGTGCACGCTGGGCATCCATTTCACCACTGTGGACACCGTCACGCAGACCGCGAAGGGCATGCCGGCCGCCAAGGTGCTGCGGGCCGGTGACGTCATCACCGCCGTGGACGGGACGCCGGTCAGCTGCACGCACGACACGGGCACCCTGATCCGCGGGCATCACGCGGGGTCCCCGGTCACCCTGACCATCGTCCGCCATCACCAGACCCAGCAGGTGACGGTGAACACCGTGAACGTGGGCGGGCATGCGGTGATCGGTGTCCTGGTGTCCGAGAACTACCGCTTTCCCTTCCCCATCAAGTTCAGCGTCGGCAACATCGGCGGCCCCAGTGCCGGGATGATGTTCGCGCTGGGCATCGTGGACAAGCTGACCCCAGGCGGGCTCACCGGGGGGAAGTTCATCGCGGGCACCGGCGAGATCGCGGCCAACGGGGCCGTGTCACCGATCGGCGGAATCCAGCAGAAGATGGCCGGGGCGCGCGCCGCGGGTGCGACGATCTTCCTGACCCCGGCGGCCAACTGCGCGGACACGAAGGGCGCGGTGCCAGCCGGGCTGCGCCTGGCTAAGGTGTCTACACTGCGGCAGGCGCTGAACGACCTGGCCGCGATCCGGGCAGGCCGGCCAGTGCCGGGCTGCTGAGCAGCGGGAACCATGTCTGGCATGAGTGAGTTGCGGTCAGTGGAGTGTGATGCCGGACGGACCGCGCCGGGACCGCTGCGCGGGGCAGACAGCGCCCCGCGGTGACCTGAGGGGGAGTCGTGAGCTTCCGGCCTTCCGGACCAGCCAGGCAGCCCCCTGGCCGCGCGCCCGCTGCCCTGCTGCGCTGGCCCAGGCTGGTGCTGCCCGCGCTGGCCGTGCTGGTCGGCGTGATCGTGGTGATCATCATCGTGGCCGGGGTGTGGACCGACTACCTGTGGTTCCGCGCGGTGCACTATTCCTCGGTGTTTGGCACCACCTACGGCACCCGCTGGGCCATGTTCTTCGTCGGCGGGCTGTTCATGACCCTGGTCGTCGGGGTCAACGCGGTGCTCGCCTACCGGCTGCGGCCGATCTACCGGCCCGCCCCGGCCACCGACCGGGCCGGCGACGCCTACCGGATGGCGATCGACCCGCACCGGCGGCTGCTGCTGGGGGCGGTGCTCGGGCTGATCGGCATCATTTCCGGCATCAGCGCGGCCGGCTCGTGGCGGACCTGGCTGCTGTTCGCCAACCAGGTGCCGTTCCACGTGAAGGACCCGCAGTTCCACTGGGACCTCTCGTTCTTCGTATTTACCTACCCGTTCATCCGGATGGTCCTCGGCTTCCTGTTCGCGGCGGTACTGCTGTCCCTGCTCGCCGCCGCGCTGGTGCACTACCTGTACGGGGGCCTGCGGATGCAGGGCCGCCATCCCCGGGTCACCGTGGCCGCGCAGGCCCACCTGTTCATCCTGTTCGGCGTCTTCGTGCTGCTCAAGGCGGTCGCGTACTGGTTCGACCGGTACGGGATCGATTTTTCCCAACGCGGGACCGTCACCACGGGCGCGTCCTACACCGACGTGAATGCCGTGCTGCCCGCCAAGACCGTGCTCGCGGTGATCGCCATCCTGTGCGCGCTGCTGTTCTTCGCGGGCGCGGCCCGGCGCAGCCCGATGCTGCCCGCGGTCGGGTTTGGGCTCCTCGTGCTGTCCGCCATCCTCATCGGCGGCCTGTACCCGGCGATCATCCAGCAGTTCGTGGTGAAGCCGAACGAGCTGGTCAAGGAGACCCCGTACATCCAGCGGGAGATCGACTCCACCCGGCAGGCCTACGGGATCGAATCAACCCGCCAGGCCTACCAGGCCTCGGGATCCACGGTCCAGGTGACGCCGTACGATGCCACGTCCACCGAGTCGGCCGCGAGGCTGGGCACCCAGGTCGCCGGGCTGCAGGGGATGCGGCTGCTGGACCCGGACGTGGTGTCGCCCGCCTTCCAGCAGCTGCAGCAGGTCAAGAGCTACTACCAGTTCCCGGGGACGCTGGCCATGGACCGGTACCCGGTGCCCGGCGGCGGCCCGCTGCCGCAGGACACCGTGGTGGCGGTGCGCGGCATGGGCGGCCCGCCGGCCGGCCAGGCCAACTGGATCAACACCCATCTCGTCTACACCCACGGCTTCGGGGTCGTCGCGGCCAGCGCCAACAGAGTCCAGGGCAACGGCGACCCATCGTTCACGGAGAGCCAGATACCGCCGCAGGGCGTGCTGGACGTCCGCCAGCCCCGGGTCTACTTCGGCGAGCAGCAGAACACCTACGCGATCGTCGGCGGCCCGCCGGGCGGCCGCAAGCAGGAGCTTGACTACCCGACCCAGAACGGGGCCGGCCAGCAGAACAACACCTACCACGGTAACGGTGGCGTCGGGGTCGGCTCCCCGCTGCGGCGGCTGCTGTACGCGGTCAAGTTCCGCGAGCTGAACATCCTGCTGTCCGGGTCCATCAACAGCTACTCACAGATCCTCTACGACCGGCAGCCGCTGGCCCGGGTGGCCAAGGTGGCACCGTTCCTGACCCTGGACGGGGAGACCTACCCGGTCGTGGTGGGTGGCCAGATCCTGTGGGTGGTAGACGGGTACACCAGCACCGACTTGTACCCGTACTCGCAGCGGGTGAGCCTGGCCCAGGCCACCTCGACCAGTGACGCGCCCGGCGGGTCGGTGGCCGGCCAGGCAGTCGGTCAGGTCAACTACCTGCGTAACTCGGTGAAGGCCGTGGTGAACGCGTACACCGGCGCGGTGACCCTGTACGCCTGGGATTCTCATGACCCGATCCTGGCGACCTGGATGCGCGCGTTCCCCGGGATCATCAGGCCGAAGTCCGACATCCCGGCCGCCCTGATGCAGCACCTGCGTTACCCGCCCGATCTGTTCGAGGTGCAGCGCCAGATCCTGGCCCAGTATCACGTCACGCAGGCACAGTCCTTCTACGGCGGGCAGAACTTCTGGGCGGTGCCGAGCGAGCCAGGCTCGTCCCAGCAGATCAGCCAGCCGCCGTACTACCAGACGATGGCCATGCCGGGCGCGTCCGCGGCGTTCTCGCTGACCACCACGCTGGTCCAGCGGGGCCGCGAGAACATGGCCGCCTACCTGGCCGTGGACAGCGACCCGCAGTCTCCGGATTACGGCACCATCCGGGCCCTGCAGCTACCCCAGAACACCACGATCCTGGGGCCGCAGCAGGTGCAGAACAACTTCGAGCAGGATCCCAGCGTCTCCGCCCAGCTGGCCCTGTACCGGCAGCATGGCTCCACGGTGATCAACGGCAACCTGATCACGCTGCCGGTGGGCGGCACGCTGCTCTACGAGGAACCCGTGTATATCCAGGGCACCGCCAGTTCCGGCGGGGCGGCCAGCGGCTCCTACCCCGCGGTCAAGCGCATCCTGGTCTCGGTGGACGGGCAGGTCGGCATCGGCCAGACGCTGCCGCAGGCGCTCAGCCAGGTACTCGCCGGGTACCAGGCGCCGTCCGGCTCCGGCGGCAGCGGGTCCAGCGGTGGCGCGGGCGGCAGCGGCACCGGCGGCACCGTGAGCGCGGCCGTCCGCGGCTACCTGCAGCAGGCCGAGGCGGACTACGCCAAGGCCCAGGCGGCCCTGCGGGCCGACAACCTGGGCCAGTACGGCAGCGAGCTGGCGGCCATGAAGGCGGCGCTCGACAAGGCGCAGCAGGCGGCCCAGGGCACCCCCTCGCCGTCGCCCCGGGCCAGCCCGGGGCGCACGCCGGCCGCCACCGCCACGCCGTCCGCGTCACCTTAAGCGGCCCTGCGGCTGCCGTGGAGCGGCCCTGCGGCCGCCGTGCAGCGGGTCTCCAGCTGTCCGGAAGGGCGGCCCTCCACGCCGCGAAACTGGCGCTCGCGGGGCGCGCCCCGGCCGGTTAACCTGGTCTAGACCAGCCGGTTAACCTGGTCTAGACCATATGAGGACGATGCTGGTCCCGGCGGCTCCGCGGCAGGGCGTCCGCGGCGGTCCGGCGGCACCGGGCGGGTGCGGCGCGACATGCGCGCCGTTGCTCACCGGCAGGCCGACGGAGGGCGTACGCTCGGTCGTGACGGGACTTCACCAATGCTGAATTGGCCAGCTATCTGGCTACCTCGGGCCCGCAGTGGGGGGAAGGAGAAAGACTGCTCGTGGCACCTCGCGTGCTGGTGGACGCGACCGCCGTGCCGGCGGATCGTGGCGCCCTTGGCCGCTATGTGGACGGCCTGATCGCCGCGCTCGGCGCGATGGGCACGGATATGGCGGTGGCCTGCCAGCGGGCCGATGAGGAGCGCTACGGCAGGATCGTCCCGGCGGCCAACATCGTGGCCGGCCCGACGGCGATCGCGCACCGGGCCGCCCGGCTGGCCTGGGAGCAGACCGGGCTGCCGCTGGTCGCCCAGCAGGCGAGCGCGGACGTGCTGCACGCGCCGCACTACACGATGCCGCTCCGCCCCGGCGTCCCGGTGGTGGCGACCATCCACGACCTGACCTACTTCACCGAGCCCGACGCACACAACGCGGTCACCGCCACCTTCTTCAAGTCCGCGATCCGCACCGCCGCCCGGCGGGCCACCCGGCTGCTGGTGCCATCCAAGGCGACCAGGGATGAGCTGGTCCGGGTGCTGGGCGCCGACCCGACCCGGATCGACGTCGCCTATCACGGTGTCGATCACGCGCTGTTCCACCGGCCCAGCCCGGAGCGGATGCACCAGGTCTCCGACCGCCTCGGCCTGCATGGCATGCCGTACGTGGCCTACCTCGGCGGCCTCGAGCCGCGCAAGAACGTGCCCGCGCTGATCACCGGCTGGGCGGCCGCGGTGGCTGACCTGACCGACCCGCCTGCCCTGGTGCTGGGCGGCGGCAGCGGGTGGAGCGAGGAAGTTGACGAAGCGGTCGCCGCGGTCCCCGCGCACTTGCGCCTGGTCCGCCCGGGTTACCTGCGCTTCAGCGACCTGCCCGGATTCCTGGGGGGCGCGCTGGTGGTGGCCTTCCCCAGCCGCGGCGAGGGCTTCGGCCTGCCGGTGCTGGAGGCGATGGCCTGCGGCGCGCCGGTGCTGACCACGCACCGCACCTCGCTGCCGGAGGTGGGCGGGGACGCGGTCGCCTACACCGAGCCGGAGGCCGAGTCCATCCAGGCCGCACTGCGCGGCCTGCTCGATGACCCGGCCCGGCGGGAGGCGCTCGGCGCCGCGGGGCATGCGCGTTCCCAAGAATTCACCTGGGAAGCCTCGGCCGAGGCGCACATGGCGTCCTACCAACGTGCGGCGGCGCAGGGCACGGAGTAACCTCCCTCCTCATGTCAGGCGAGACAGCAGTCCCTCAGGGCCCCGGCAGCCAGGGCCCCGGCAGCCAGGGCCCTGGCTCCGCGGGCGCCAGCCGCGGTGGCCCCGGGGGGCGTGAGCCACTAGAAGCCATCCTGCTGGTCGGCGGCCAGGGCACCCGGCTCCGCCCGCTTACCATCGGCACCCCCAAGCCGCTGCTGCCCACGGCCGGAGTCCCGTTCCTGGCGCACCAGTTCGCCAAGGCGGCGGCGGCCGGGGTCACCCATGCCGTGCTGGCCACCGCCTACCGGGCCGACATGTTCGCCGAGTGCTTCGGCGACGGCTCGGCACTCGGCCTGGAGATCAGCTACGTGCAGGAGGACGAGCCGCTGGGCACCGCCGGCGCGATCCGCAACGCCGCGGCCGGGCTGCGCGGCGGGCCGGACAGCCCGGTCATCGTGCTGAACGGGGACGTGCTCTCCGGGCATGACATCGCCGCGCAGCTCGACCTGCACCGCAAGTCCGACGCGGCGGTCACGCTGCACCTGGTCGAGGTGCCCGACCCGTCCCGGTTCGGCTGCGTGCCAACCGATAGCGACGGCCGGGTCACCGCCTTCCTGGAGAAGACCCCGGATCCGGTGACCAACCGGATCAACGCAGGCTGCTACGTGTTCCGCCGGTCCGTGATCGACGAGATCCCGCCCGGGCGGGTCATCTCGGTCGAGCGGGAGACGTTCCCCGGGCTGATCGCCGCGGGGGCCCTCGTCATGGGCTACCCGGACTCCGCGTACTGGCTGGATGTCGGTACCCCGGAAGCTTTCGTTCAGGGGTCCTGTGACCTTGTGCTGGGCCGGCTGGCCTCGCCCGCCGTGCCACCGGGGTGCGGGATCCCCGGGGAGCTCATGATGCTGGACGGGTGCCAGGTGGATCCGGCGGCCCGGGTGAACGGCGGCACCGTGGTCGGGGCCGGCGCGACGATCGCGGCCGGCGCGCACGTCACCGGCAGCGTGCTGTTCGACGGGGCCAGCATCGGCGCCGGGGCCCGGGTCAGCGGCAGCGTGATCGGCCGGGGCGCCTGCGTCGGTGCGGGAGTGGTGCTGGACGGCGTGGTGCTCGGCGACGCGGTGCGCGTCGCGCCCGGCAACGAGCTGAGGGCCGGGGCCCGGGTCTGGCCCGGTGCGGAACTCGGCCCGACCTGCGTGCGCTTCTCCACGGACGCCTGAGGTGCGGCGCGGGTGAGCGCGCTGGCCGCTTCCGGCCCGGCCGTCCCGCCCGCCCATGAGCCACCGGGGCCCGCCGCGGGACAGGGTGTCGCGGGCGGCCCCGGGCCGGGTGCCGCCGGGCCGGGCGGCCCCGCCCCGGTCCCCCCGGACGCGGTCGGTGAGTGGCGGGCGCCGTTCATCCTGGACGTGCCGCGCACACTGGGGGTGCACCGGCGCGGCGGGGCTGATCCCGCGTTCCGGGTGGCTGCGGACGGCAGCATCTGGCGGACCGCGCTGACCCCGGAGGGCCCCGGCACGATCCGCGTCACCGCCGCCCGGCCCGCGCCGGGCACGGCCGGCCCCGGGCCCGCCGATCGCGGCCACGCGGTGACCGTGGTCCGCGGAACGGCCTGGGGGCCCGGCGCGTCCTGGCTGCTGCGCACGCTCCCCGCCGCGGTCGGCGCGGATGACGACCCCGCCGGGTTCGACCCGGTGCACCCGGTGCTCAGCCAGCTCGCCCGCCGCCACCAGGGCCTGCGCATCGGCCGGACCGGGCTGGTCCTGGAGGCCCTGGTGCCTGCGGTCCTGGAGCAGAAGGTGACCGGCGTGGAGGCGCACCGCGCCTGGCGGCGGCTGCTGCTCAAGTACGGCCTGCCGGCGCCGGGACCGGTTCCGCGCGGCATGCGGGTCTGCCCGCCGCCCCTGACCTGGCGGCGGATCCCGTCCTGGGAATGGCACCGGGCCGGGGTGGAGGCGGTCCGCGCCCGCACCATCATCGGCGCCTGCCACGTCGCGGGGCGGCTCGAGGAGATCACCGCGATGATCCCGGCGGCCGCGGACCGGCGGCTCCAGTCACTGCCCGGCGTCGGCCCGTGGACCTCGGCCGAGATCCGCCAGCGCGCCTGCGGCGACCCGGACGCGATCTCCGTCGGTGACCTGCACCTGCCCGGCCAGGTGGGCTGGGCGCTGGCCGGCCGGGTGGTGGATGACGCCGGCATGCTGGAGCTGCTCGCGCCGTACCGTGGCCACCGGCACCGGGCCGCCAGCCTGGTGGTGGCGGCCCGGATCGGGCCGCCCCGCCGCGCCCCCCGGATGCCCATCCGCGACTACCGCACGTTCTAGCGCCCGCTCCCCGGTCCGGGTCGCCCGCACGGCGGGACACGGCTTCGCCGCGCCCCGCCGCGCCAGCGGCGCGCGGGTCCCGGGGGGTCGTCCGCCCGGGCTAACACCGCCTCCTAGTGTGGGGGGATGAGCGCTCACCCGGTCCCTAGCCCGGCCGCCGCACCCGCCGGGCCACCGCCGTCCGCCAGCGCCACGCGGCGCGCCCTGGCCCGGGCCCGCGACGGTAAGGCCCTCGACCCCGCCGAGGCCACCGTGCTGCTGCACGCCCGCGGTGAGCAGCTCACCGAACTGCTCAGTTACGCGGGCCGGGTGCGGGACGCCGGCCTGGAGGCGGCCGGGCGGCCCGGGATCATCACCTACTCCCGGAAGGTGTTCATCCCGCTCACCCGGCTGTGCCGGGACCGCTGCGGCTACTGCACGTTCGTCACCGTGCCGGGGCGGCTGGACAGCCCGTACCTGTCCCCTGACGAGGTGCTCAAGATTGCCGGGGACGGCGCCGCGCTGGGCTGCAAGGAGGCCCTGTTCACCCTGGGCGACCGGCCCGAGGCCCGCTGGCCGCAGGCCCGGGAGTGGCTGGACGCGCACGGTTACGACGACACGCTGTCCTACGTCCGGGCGATGGCGATCCGGGTGCTGGAGGAGACCGGCCTGCTGCCCCATCTCAACCCGGGCGTGCTCAGCTGGCAGGACTTCCAGCGGCTCAAGCCGGTCGCGCCGTCCATGGGCATGATGCTGGAGACCACCGCGGCGAGCCTGTTCACCGAGAAGGGCGGGCCGCACTTCGGCAGCCCGGACAAGGACCCGGCGGTGCGGCTGCGGGTGCTGGAGGACGCGGGGCGCAGCAGCGTCCCGTTCACCACCGGCATCCTGGTCGGCATCGGCGAGACGCTGGCCGAGCGGGCCGACTCGATCTTCGCGATCCGCGGCGTGGCCCGGGAGTACGGCGGCATCCAGGAAGTCATCGTGCAGAACTTCCGGGCCAAGCCGGACACCAAGATGCGGGGCATGCCGGACGCCGGCCTGGATGACCTGGCCGCCACCATCGCGGTGGCCAGGCTGGTGCTCGGCCCTTCCCTGCGCATCCAGGCACCGCCCAACCTCATCGGCGAGGAGTACCCGCTGATCCTGGCGGCGGGCATCGACGACTGGGGCGGCGTCTCCCCGCTCACCCCGGATCACGTCAACCCGGAACGCCCCTGGCCGCAGATCGACGATCTGGCCCGGCGGACCGGGGCGGCCGGGATGACGCTGCACGAGCGGCTCACGATCTACCCGGGCTACCTCCGCGAGCCGTGGCTGGACCCGAGGCTGGCCCGGCACGTGGCCGCGCTGGCCGACCCGGAGACCGGGCTGGCCCGGGAGGGGGCCCGGCCGGCCGGGCAGCCGTGGCAGGAGCCGGACGGCGGCTGGGGCGAATCCTCGGGCCGTACCGACCTGCACGCCACCATCGACACCACCGGGCGCACCGCGGACCGCAGGGACGACTTCAGCGAGGTCTACGGGGACTGGGCGGAAGTGGCCACCCGCATCGACCCGGCCGCCCGCCGCCACCCGGCGACCGCGGCCGGAGCACCGGGCGAGGTGGCGGGCCCGAACCCGGCCGGCCCGGATCCGGCGGGCCCGGATCCGGCGGGCCCGGATCCGGCGGGCATGGACCCGGCGGGCCCGGATCCGGCGGGCATGGACCCGGCGGGCATGGACCCGGCGGGCATGGACCCGGCGGGCATGGACCCGGCGGGCATGGACCCGGCGGGCATGGACCCGGCGGGCATGGACCCGGCGGGCATGGAACCAGCGGGCATGGACCCGGCGGGCATGGAACCAGCGGGGCGGGACGCAGCGCAGGCCCGGGGGACCGGGGATGGGGGCGGCGGCGCGCCACCGCGGCTGCGGCGCGCGGTGGCCGCCGCGCTGCGCAGCGCCGAGCGCGACCCGGCCGGGATCAGCGACAGCGAGGCCCTCGCGCTGCTAGACGCGGACGGCGCCGAGCTGGACGCGCTCGCCCGCCTGGCCGACGCTCTCCGCCGGGACGCCATCGGGGACGACATCACCTACGTGGTGAACCGGAACATCAACTTCACCAACGTCTGCTACACCGGGTGCCGGTTCTGCGCGTTCGCCCAGCGGCGGTCCGACGCCGATGCCTACACGCTGTCGATGCGGCAGATCGCGGACCGCGCGGAGCAGGCGTGGCAGGCCGGCGCGACCGAGGTGTGCCTGCAGGGCGGCATCCACCCCGACCTGCCCGGCACGGCCTATTTCGACATCGCCGCCGCGGTCAAGGAACGCTGCCCGGACATGCACGTGCACGCGTTCTCGCCGATGGAGGTGGTCAACGGCGCGTCCCGCGCGGCGCTGCCGGTCCGCGAATGGCTGGTCCAGGCCCGCGAGGCGGGGGTCGGCTCGATGCCCGGCACCGCGGCGGAGATCCTGGACGATGAGGTGCGCTGGGTGCTGACCAAGGGCAAGCTGCCCGCCTCGGCCTGGATCGAGGTGATCACCACCGCGCACGAGCTGGGCATCCCGACCAGCGCGACGATGATGTACGGGCACGTGGACACCCCGGCGCACTGGGTGGGCCACCTGCGGGTCATCCGCGGGATCCAGGACCGGACCGGCGGCTTCACCGAGTTCGTGCTGCTCCCGTTCGTGCACGCCAGCGCCCCGATCTACCTGGCCGGGCTGGCCCGGCCCGGGCCGACCCGGCGGGAGAACCGGGCGGTGCACGCGGTGTCCCGGATCATGCTGCACGGCGCGATCAGCTCGATCCAGTGCTCCTGGGTCAAGCTCGGCGAGGACGGGTGCCGTGCGGTGCTCCAGGGCGGCGTCAACGACCTCGGCGGGACGCTGATGGAGGAGACGATCAGCCGGATGGCCGGGTCGCAGCACGGCTCGTACAAGACGATCAGCCAGATCGCGGCCCTGGCCGCCCCGCTGGAGCGGCCGCTCCGCCAGCGCACCACCACCTACGGGGACCCGGGCGCCGAGCGGCTGGCCGCCGCGGCCGCCAGCGACGGCGTGTACGCGGCGGCCCGGGGCGGCTCCCGGATTCCGTTCCCGCTGGTCACGCCGTAACCGCGGCGGGTCACGCGGTAGCCGCCCCGCCGCGGGTCACGCGGTAGCCGCCCCGCGGCGGCCCGGGACGGAGCATGATCGGGGCGGGACTATACCGGGCCGGCGGGGCTTACCGGGACCTCGGCCGACCGCCGGGCCCGCGGAAGGGGATGACGAGGATGGCGGATCGGCAGCCGGGGGCGGCCGTGGCGGACGGCCGCACCGCGCAGCTCACCGGGTGGGGGCGGATCGACCCGTCCACGGCCTCGCTGGCCGCGCCCGCCGGCCCCGCCGAGGTGGCCGGGCTGCTCGCCGCGGCCCCGCCGGGCGGCGTGATCGCCCGCGGCCTGGGCCGCAGCTACAACAATGCGGCCCAGAACGGCGGCGGCCTGGTCATCGGCACCACCGCGATGAACCGGATCACCAGCTTCGACCAGGAGACGGGCCTGGTCACCTGCGAGGCCGGGGTGAGCCTGGAGCAGCTCATGACCGCCGGGCTGCCGGCCGGCTGGTTCGTGCCGGTGTCCCCGGGCACCCGGCAGGTGACCATCGGCGGCGCCATCGCCGCCGACGTGCACGGCAAGAACCATCACGTGGCCGGCAGCTTCGCGCGGCATGTCCCGTGGTTGGACCTGCTGCTGCCGGACGGCACCGAGCGCCGGGTCGCCCCGGACGCCGACCCCGCGCTGTTCTGGGCCACGGCGGGCGGGATGGGCCTGACCGGGATCGTGCTGCGCGCCGCGGTCCAGCTGAAGCGGGTGGAGACCTCGCGGGTCCGGGTGGACACCGTCCGGACCGGCGACATCGACGAGACCATGGCGTACCTGTCGGCCACCGATGACCAGTACGGCTACACGGTGGCCTGGACCGACTGCCTGGCCCGGGGCCGGAACCTGGGCCGGTCGGTGATCACCAGCGGTGATTTCGCGGCGCTCGGCGACCTGCCCGCCGCCGCCCGGCGCGACCCGCTGGCCTTCCGGCCCAGCGCACGGCTGGGCGCCCCGGAGGTGTTCCCCAGCGGCCTGCTCAACGCGGTCACCGTGGGGCTGGCCAACGAGGCGTGGTACCGGAAGGCGCCGCGGAACCGGGTCGGCGAGATCCAGACCATCGGCGCGTTCTTCCACCCGCTGGACGGCATCAGGAACTGGAACCGCGTCTACGGCCCGGCCGGCTTCCGCCAGTACCAGTACGTGGTGCCGTTCGGGCAGGAGGAGCTGGTCCGGCGGTCACTGGAGCGGATCAGCGTGGCCCGGGCGCCCTCGTTCGTGACCGTGCTCAAGCGGTTCGGCCCGGCGGACCCCGGGCTGCTGTCGTTCCCGGTGCCGGGCTGGACCCTGGCGCTGGACTTCCCGGCGGGCACACCCGGCCTGGCCGGGCTGCTGGACCAGCTGGACGAGGAGGTCGCGGAGGCCGGCGGCCGCGTCTACCTGGCCAAGGACTCGCGGGTGCGCCCGGAGACGCTGGGCCGCATGTACCCGCGGCTGGAAGAGTTCCGCAAGCTGCGGGCCGAACTCGACCCGCAGGGCATTCTCGGCTCCGACCTCTCCCGCCGCCTCGGCCTCTGAGGCCGCGGTCCGGCCGGCCCGCCGGGACCTGGATGGGGGACTGGAGCGGGCGGGCCGTTGGGCACCGCAAGCCCAGTGCCGCTGATCACAGGGTCATCATGAAATCGTCCGGGTCGCGCGGGGGGCGGTCCCGGGCCGGGGCGGCCGGGTGGCCCACGCCGACCGCGCCCATCGGCTCCCAGCTGGCCGGCAGGCCAAGCGCGGTGGCTGCCACCGGCCGGCAGAACATCGTGCTCGACACCCAGCACGAGCCCAGTCCCTCGACCGCCAGGGCGACCAGCAGGTTCTGCACCGCCGCCCCGGTCGCAACGACGAACATCTCGCGTTCTGCGGCGGCCCGGCGCTGGTCCGGGTAGGCGTGCGCCGCCTCGGCGACCAGGCAGGGCACGATGATCAGCGGTGCGCGGCGCAGCGGCTCCCCGCGCCGCACCCGGCGGCCGATCTGCTCCTCGGTGAACCCGTCCGCGCGCAGGTCGGCGATCCAGGCGGCCAGCATGTCGTCGAGCAGTGCGGTGCGGGCCCGCAGCGAGGACAGCACCGCGAACCGGACGGGTGCCGAATGGTGCGGGGCCGGCGCGGTGAGCGCGGCGGCGATGGCCCGGCGGACCGCGTCGGCGTCGACCGGGTCCGCGGTGAACTCGCGGACGGTCCGCCGGGCGGCCAGCACGTCCGCGGCGCCGAACCGGAACATGTCCTCGGCGGCGGGCCGGATGAGGGCCTGCGCGCCCGGGCCGTCCGCCTCGGTGACCAGGCCGCCCAGCCCGCGGATGAGCGCCACCGGGATGCCGCTGGTCTTCCCCTTGACCAGGTCGGCGGCGGACGCCAGTTCGTCGGCCACGGCGGCCAGGGTGACCTGGAGCGGGACGCCGAAGGTGTCCGGCAGGCCGCGGTAGTCGTTCAGCGGCTGCAGCCCGGCCGCGCCGATGGCCGCGTCCGCCTGGCCCATCCGCCATGGGCGGCCCATCGTGTCGGTGATCAGCACCGCCACGGTGACGCCGAGCCGCTCGTGCAGGCCCTTGCGGATCCGCCGGGCCGACCCGTCGGGATCCTCGGGCAGCAGCGCCACCGTGCCCGGCTCGGTGTTGGAGTTGTCCACCCCGGCCGCGGCCAGCACCAGGCCGTGGCGGGTCTCCACGATCCGGGCCGGGCCACGCTGGGCCACCACCCGCACCGTCTCCGCATCGATCGCCGTCTCGCGGTCACCGGTCACGACCCGGCCCTCCGCCTTGCTGACGATCTTCGAGGTGATGACCAGGATGTCGCCGTCGGCCAGGCCCGGCGCGGCCCCGGCGATCAGGGTGGCCAGGTCGGTGCCCGCGACGACCTCGGGGAGGCCGGGCAGGCCGGTCACGGTGAACCCCGGCCCCGGCAGCGGCCCGGTCACCGGCCCAGCTCCGCGGCCAGGTCCAGCGCGGCCCCGGCGATCGCGGCCGTGGCCGCCAGGTCGGTCATGTACAGCGGCCTGGCCCGCACCGCGATGCCGGCCAGTTCCGGCGCGTCCGCCGCGGCCTTGTCCTGCTCGTCCACGAGCCAGCCATCCAGCAGCCCCGGGCCGTAATGGGCGGCCACCGCCTGGGCGGTGGCCGGCACCCCGATGGCGGCCAGGCAGGCATCGGCCATCCCGCGCACCGGGGCGCCCCCGATGATCGGGGACACCCCGATGACGGTCTTGCGGCTGACCGCCTCGGCGATCCCCGGCACGGCCAGGATGGTCCCGATGCTCACCACCGGGTTGGAGGGCGGGAACAGGACCAGGTCGGCCGCGTCGATGGCGTCCAGCACGCCCGGGGCCGGGGACGACCGGTCCGCGCCGTCCGCCACGATCTGCTGCGCGGGCACCTCGGCATGCAGCCGGACCCACCACTCCTGGAAATGGATCCAGCGGGGCCCCTCCGGGCCCCCGATCGCCACCATGGTCTGCACCCGGTCGTCCGTCATGGGCAGCAGCCGCACGCCCGGCCGCCAGCGCTGGCAGAGCGCCGCCGTGGCGGCTGACAGCGGCTGGCCCGCCGCCAGCATGCTGGTCCGGGCGATGTGCGTGGCGAAGTCCCGGTCGCCCAGGCTGAACCAGCCGGGCCCAGTGCCGTAGGCGGCCAGTTCGCCCAGGACAGTGAACGTGTCGCCGTCCCGGCCCCAGCCTTGTTCCTCGCTGATCCCGCCGCCCAGGGTGTACATCACGGTGTCCAGGTCCGGCGAGACGTGCAGCCCGAACAGGGTGATGTCGTCCCCGGTGTTCCCGATGACGGTGATCGATGCGTCCGGGATCTCCGCTTTCAGGCCACGCAGGAAGCGCGCGGCGCCGACTCCGCCGGCCAGCACGGTGATGCGCATGGCGGCCAGTCTTGCAACCCCGGCTGGGGCGCCGCCGGCGGCCCCCCAGGGAACGTCAGCAGAAATCCCACCCGGACTTTCCGCTCATCAGGGTCAAGAACATTGCCTCTACCACGTATCCAGCTTGACTCAATGCAAGACACGCAGGTGTAATTTCATGCGTGTAGTTCTTGTGCTCCGGGGGAGAGGGCACGAGACATTCGAAGGGGCAGGAGGTGCGCTGTGGCCGACGTCATCGTCCCGCTGGCGCCCGGCGGGTTCGGAATCGATGTGGATGACGCTGGCGAAGTTGGCTGGCAGGATCGCGCGTTGTGCGCGCAGACGGACCCGGAGGCTTTCTTCCCCGAAAAGGGCGGTTCCACCCGGGAAGCCAAGAAGGTGTGCCGTGGCTGTGAGGTCAGGGCCGAGTGCCTGGAGTATGCGCTCGAGCATGACGAGCGGTTCGGCATCTGGGGCGGGCTGTCCGAGAGGGAGCGCCGCCGGATGAAGCGCGAGGCCATCTAGCCCGGTAACCGCCCGGCGCGGCTGGATAGCGCGCCGGGCGGCCGGGCTGGATGGCTGCTGGCCGCCTTCGGGGCCGCGCGGTGCGGGGCGGGCCCCGCGCCCGGTGCTGATGCCCGGATGCCGGTACCACATTGCGGTTAGTAGCCGCCAGTGTGGCGGCGGGTAGCGGTGCGCAGTGAAGCGCCGCGAGTGCCCTCCTGGCGGCATCAGGTCGCGTATTGTTCACCGCGTACCCGCCCCTGACGGGGCCTGAGCGGCCTGTGTGGCAGGGCGTGCTCGGGTGACCCGTTCTGAGCAGCAAGCGGACATCCGTGCCAACTAACGCGCCAGGCCAGCATGTGGTCACCGCGGTCATCGTCGCTCATGACGGGGCCGCGTGGCTGCCGCGCATCGCGGAAGCGCTCCTCGGCCAGACCCGGCCGGTGCAGCGGGTGGTCGCGGTCGACACCGGCAGCCGGGACCGCAGCGGAGCGGTGCTCGCGGAGCTTCTCGGCCGGTCCGTCGTGTTCGGCATGGACCGCCGGACGGGGTACGGCGCGGCGCTGGCGCAGGCCCTGCGGCACCGGGCCGCCAACACCAACGTGCCCGGGCCGGCCTGGCCCCGGGCGAGCGCATCGAGTGGATCTGGCTGCTGCACGACGACAGCGAGCCGGCCGAGGACGCCCTGGAGCAGTTGCTGCGCGGCGCCGGACAGGCCCGGTCCGCCGCGGTGCTGGGCCCGAAGGTGATGGACTGGGCCGACCGCCGGATCCTGCTGGAGGCCGGCGTCACCATCGACGGCGCCGGGCGGCGGGTCACCGGCATCGAGCCGCGCGAGGTGGACCAGGGGCAGCACGACGGCGACCGTGACGTGCTGGCGGTCGGCAGCGCCGGCATGCTGGTCCGCCGGGACGTCTGGGAGCAGCTGGGCGGCTTCGACCCGGCCATGCCGCTGTTCCGGGACGACATCGACTTCTGCTGGCGGGTGCACGCGGCCGGTCACCGGGTGCGGGTCATCACCGATGCGGTCCTCTACCACCTGGAGGCGGCGGCCCGTAACCGGCGGCTCCCGTCAGCGGCGCCGCGCCCGCGCCGGATGGACCGGCGGAACGCGCTGCTGACCCTGCTGGCGAACCTGCCGCTCGGCCCGGCCCTGGCCGCGCTGGCCGGCAACCTGGTGCTGTCCACCCTGCGCACGATGTTCTTCCTGCTGGTCAAGCGTCCCCGGGCGGCGCTGGACGAGTGCGCCGCTGTCGGCTGGGTGCTCGGTCATCCGCTGGGCGTCCTGGCTGCCCGCCGGCAGCGGTCCCGCGGGCGGCGGGCCGCCTACGGCAGGCTGCGCGGCGAGCTGCCCCGCGGCCGCTCGTTCCGCAAGCTCGCCGAGTTCGCCGCGAGCGTGTTCTACCGGTCCACCCAGATCGACACCGCAGGCAGCCACCACGCCACCGATGACCCGTCCGACGACGATTTCCTGCTGGTGGATAACGGGCTGACGCAGCGGATCCTGACCAACCCCGCCATCCTCCTGGTCGCCGGGCTGACCGTGGTCGCGCTGGCCGCGGAGCGCTCGCTGCTCGACGCGGGCACGCTGGCCGGCGGCGCGCTGACTCCCGCATGGGGCGGTGCGTCCGCGCTGTGGCAGGAATACCTGCAGGGCTTCCACCCGGCCGGGATCGGCTCGGTCAGCGCCACCCCGCCGTACGTGGCGGCGATCGCCGCCCTGGCCACGGTGCTCGGCGGCAAGCCGTGGCTGGCCATCGACGTCATCATGATCGGCGCCATCCCGCTGGCCGGGCTGACTGCCTACCTGGCCGCCCGCCGGATCACCAGCTCCGTGGCCGTCCGCGTGTGGGCCGGGGCGGCCTATGCGCTGCTGCCCGTGGGCATGGGCGCGGTCGCCGCCGGACGGTTCGGCTCGGCCCTGGTTTTCGTGCTGATCCCGGTGATCGGCCTGCTGGCCGCGCGGATCTTCACCGAGCCGCCCAGGCGGGCACGCCGGGCCGCCTGGGCGACCGGGCTCGTCATCGCGGTCGCGGCGGCGTTCGTCCCGCTGACCTGGGTGGTCGCCATCGCCGCCGCGGCCTGCGCGGCCGCCACCCTGGCCAGGCGGAACCGGGCGACGCTGATCAACTGCGGCATCGCCGTGGCCGCGCCGGCCGTGCTGCTGCTGCCCTGGACCGTGTCGCTTCTCAGCCATCCGGGCCTGCTGTTCCTGGAGGCCGGGCAGAAAGTCCCCGGCCTCGCCTTCGCCGACCTGCCCGCGCGCTCCCTGCTGCTGCTCTCGCCGGGCGGCCCGGGATTGCCGCCGTTCTGGGTGACCGGTGGCCTCGCCGTGGCCGCGCTGGCCGTGCTGGCGCTGACCACCCGGCGGTTCCTGGTGCTGGCAGGCTGGTGCGTGGCACTGCTCAGCCTGCTGATCTCCGTGGCGGTCAGCCGGATCCTCATCACCCCGGACGGTGCCACTACGCCCGTCGCCGCGTGGCCCGGGATCTCGATCGCCGTGGCCGCCGCCGGGCTGCTGCTCGCCGTGGTGGTGGCGGCCGACACGCTGCCCGGCACGCTGTCCCCGGGCCAGTGGCGCCGGCCGCGGGGCCTGGCCGTCCTGGTGCTCGTGGCCGCCGCGGCCAGCGCGCCGCTGCTCGCGGCGGGATCGTGGGTGGCCGATGGCGTCCGCGGCCCGGTGGCCGGCTCGGCGGGCCCGGTGCTGCCCGCCTTCGTCAGCGTGTCCGCCGACACCGGCTTGCGGTTGCGCACTCTCGTGCTACGCACTGGCGCCGGGGGAGTGAGCTACGAAGTACTCCGTGACACCGACCCGCTGCTCGGCTCGGCCGACCTGAGCCAGCCGGCGGCGGCCCAGCGGGCCCTGAACGCCGCCGTGGCCATCCTGGCCGCCCCGCACGGCCAGGATGCGGAGGACCTGGGGCAGGCCCTGGCCGCGCTGGATATCGGCTATGTGCTGCTGCCCGCCCCGGTCAGCGGCGCGCTGGCCGGCACGCTCAACGACATGGCCGCCCTGCGGCCGGTCAGCAGGACCCCGGCCTTCCAGCTCTGGCGGGTGGCGGACACGGCCGCGCGGGTCCGGGTCATCGAGCCGGGCGGTGCCGTGCACCCGGTTCCCGCCGGGCCATCGGGTGTCTCCGGCGTCGCCGCTCCCCGGAGCGGCGGGACCCTCGTGCTGGCCGAGCCGGCCGGGGGCTGGAGCGCCACGCTGAACGGCACCCCGTTGCAGCCGCTGGCCCCGGCAGGCGGCTGGGCGCAGGCATTCCGGCTGCCACCGGGCGGCGGGACGCTGGACATTTCCCACAATGACCTGGCCCGCGATCTGCTGCTCGCCCTGGAAGTGCTGGCCTTCCTGGTGGTGGCCGCCCTCGGGCTGCCCGGTACGCGGATGCCCGGTGAGAGCCGCGCGGAGCCGGGCCAGCGGCAGGCCGGCGGCGGGCGGCGGCAGCGGACGGAGCGGGCCGAGCGGGCCGAGCCCGCCGACCAGCCCGGCCTGGAAGACGTCCCCGTGCCGGCCCAGCCCGGGCCGGTGGATGCCCCGCGGGCGGGTGCTGGGCTGGCGGCGGCTGGGGTGGCGGGTGCCGGCGTGACGGGTGCCGGGCTGACAAGCGCGGGTGCCGGGGTGGCGGGTGCCGGGCTGGCGGGCGACGTCGCCGGATCCGGCCGGCCGGGCCGTCGCGCGCGGGCTGAGACGGTCGCGCAAGCCGGGCCGGAACCTGCGGCCGGGGCCCGGAGGCCCGGGCGGCGGGTGGCCGCCCAAACCGGCGCCGCTCCCGGCCTGGATGAGGTGGCCGGAGCCGGCCACGCAGCACCTCAGGATTCAGCGGCCGGGCCCCAGGACCAGGGCAGCGGACGCGGCCTGCGCAAGCGCTGGCGCCGCGGCGGCCCGGCAGCCGCCCCGGCTGGCGTCCCGGCCCCGGCAGATACCGGCCCAGGATCGCGGTCCAGCGGCCGGGCCGCCCCCGGCCGCCCGCCCGCGGCCAGCCCGTACCCGGCGGACGGCGATCGCACGGAAGCGGAGCCATATCCGCCGCGCGCCAGGTCCGCGCGGCGGGACGAGTACGTCGGCGATGCGGCCATGGCCGGTGAGGGCCACCCTGGCCCCGGCGCGCCCGGTGATGAGCGCTACCTGGCTAGCCGGCGGAGCCGTGCGGACTACCCGGAACCGGACCAGTACGGGGTGGCACCCGCGGGGCCCGGCCGCGGGTACGCCGGGCTGGGTGACCCGGACGGCGGTGACTTCGGCGGCGGGCACCCGGCGGGTGATCGCCCGGAATCCGGCTACCCGCCCGCGGCGACTGGCCGCGAGGACCAGCCGCCCGCTACCCGGCGGCTGAGCCGCGGGCGGCTGCCTGGGGACGATGACGTGCTGCCGCCACCGTCCCGGCGGGCTGCCGCCCGGGAGGGTGGCCCTGGCCCCTATCCGGGCACGGCCGGCTACCGGGGGGACCCCGGATACCCGGGTGAGGCCGGGTACGGGAGCACCGCCGACCCGGAGCGCGCTCGCGGGGCGGGATCCGGGGGTTACCCCGGGACCCGCGGCTACCCGGAGGGCGGCACCACTCCGCGGAGCAGCGGTTACCCCGGGAGGAGCAGCGGGGGATCGGGCGAGCATGAGCCGGCCGGTGGCTACCGGGACTCCGGGGGTTACCCGGCGCCCGGTGGTGCCCGGGATTCCGGGGGTTACCCGGCGGGCGGCTACCCGGGACCCCGTGCCGGTCCGGCCAGGGGGATGCCGCCCGGCCAGGGCGGTCACCCCGGCCCCGCGGGTCCCCCGGGCGATGACCAGCTGGCGCCGCTGCCACCCAGCGCCGCGCCAGGGCAGCCGGGCGCGGGGCCTGGCCGGGGAAGCTACCCAGCCGCGGAGGACCACCCCGCTCCGCCCGGCTACCCAGCGGCCGGACGCTACGGCGCCGCGGAGGGCTACCCGGCCGCGCCGGGTCACCGGGTCCCGCGCGGCTACCCGGGCCAGGCGGGCTACCCGGATCCAGGCGGGTATCCGGACCCGGACGAGGTATCCGTGGCGTGGCGTACAGACTCCGCCCGCGAGCCGGGGGACGGTGAGGCGTGAAGAGCCTGCGCCGCCCCGGGGCGCTGCCCACCGGAGTGCTGCCCGCCGTAGCGGTCATCGTCATCCTGGGCGCCCTGTACGGGCTGGCCGGCCTGCACCGGACCGTCACGCTCGCGGCCGGGACACCCCCGAAGCAACCGCGGGTGGCGCCGGTCACCTCGGTGACCCGGGCCTGCCCCGGCCCGGGATCGGCGGCCAGCCCCGGCAGCGGGATCGCGGTCATGTCCGCCCCGGCCGGGGCCCGCCCTGGCTCGGCGCCGCTGCGCTCTGGCCTGACGGTCACCCGGCTGGCCGCCCCGGGCAGCGCCACCCCCGGCCCGCAGCTGCCAGTCACCGGCCAGCCGGGCTCCCCGCTGTTCGCGGTGGTGGCCACCGACCGGGCTGGCGCTACCAAGCCGGCGGCTACCAAGGCGGGCACGGGGACAGGGGGCACCAAGGGCAAGGGCAAGGGGAGCACTGGGACCGGCCAGGCGCAGAAAACCGCGGCGGGCACCGTGCCCACCGGCCCCGTCCGGGGCGGCGTGGTCATCCAGGCCTCCGGGGGGCTGGCCCAGGGGCTCGAGGTCGAGCAGACCGCGGGCGGGCTGCCCACCGCCGCCTGCGGGAGCCCCGGCACCGACTTCTGGTTCACCGGGCCCGGCCAGCGGACCGCGAGGCGCATCCAGCTCTACCTGATGAACCCCAGCAGCCAGGCGGCCGACGCGGACGCCGACATCTTCACCGACGCTGGCCCGTTGCAGGAGACCACGGATGCCGGCATCACCGTGCCGCCGCACGGCATGGTCGTCCAGACGCTCGCGGGCACGCTCCGCAATTCCCGGGCCATCACCTTGCAGGTGCGGACCAGCGTCGGGCAGGTGGTGGCGGCGGTGCAGGAAAGCACCGGGGCGGGCCAGGGCGCGTGGCTGCCGGCCGCCCAGCCGCCCGCGACCCGGCTGGTCATCCCCGGGCTGCCCGCCATCGCCGGAACCCGCCAGCTGTACGTGGCGGTGCCCGGCCTGAAGGATGCGAGCATCCAGGTCACGGCGGTCACCTCACGGGGGAGTTACCAGCCCACCGGGGCGAGCGGAATCGACCTGCCCGCCGGTTCCGCGGCGGAGATCTCGCTGCCCTCGCTGGCCGGGATCCCGGCGGCCCTCCGGCTGACCTCGAACACGCCGATCACCGCCTCCATGCTGATTCCAGGCGGCTCCGGTGGCTCACCAGGGTCCATCACCGCGGCCGCGCCTGCCATTCAGGAGCAGGGCGTGGTCGCGGACAACATGGTCGGCCCGGCCCGCACGTCGTCGCTCGTCCTGTCCGCCCCGCAGCGATCCGCGCGGGTCACCGTGACGCAGGTGGCGGCGGGCGGCCCGGCCCGGCGGCAGACGCAGATGGTCCAGATCGGCGCGGGGAAGAGCGTCGTCGTCCAGCTCCGGGCCATCCCGGGTGCCGCGCGCGGGACACCGTTCGCCCTCGTGCTCACGCCGTTGGCCGGGTCGGGGCCGGTCTACGCGGGCCGGGCGGTCACCGGCAACGGCGCCGGCGGCGCGCTGCAAGCCTTGCAGCCGGTCGTCAGCGCCCTGAGCACGGTGCCGCTGCCGGTGGCCCGGAACGCGTCCATCACCACCATCCCGTGATCCCGGGCTGGCGCTGGCGGCCTGCCGCGCCCCCTGGAGCCTGCCGCGCCGCTGCCCCTCGCAGCCTGCCGCGCCGCTGCCCCCTGGAGCCTGCCGCGCCGCTGGGGGCCTGCCGCGCCCCGGAGCGGGGCCGTGTCCGGGCCGGTGCCACGCGCGCCCGCGTCGCCCGCTTTGCGGCCCCTGTCAGTCGTCTGGGTCGTAGCCCGGGTCGATCTCCTCGGGATCGATGCCGAGCAGCCGGGCGAACTCCTCGACGATGACGTGGAAGATGAGCTCGCCCAGTTCCTCCTCGCTGTCCGCGCGCGCCGCCAACGGCCGGCGGTAGACCACGATGCGGGGCGGCCGGGCCACCAGCCCGGCATGGTTCCCGGGCGAGCCCGGGTCGAGCCGGGACAGTGGCACGGATTCGGGCGTCATCCCGGGCTGCCCCGCGAGGGGGATCTCCTCCACGGCGAACTCCACGCCGGATAGCTGGGCCTCCCAGCGGGTCTCCAGCCGGGCCACGGCCTCCAGGATCAGCTCGTCGAAGCGTTCCGAGCGGCTCCGGTGCAGCGGCACGCCCGGCGGGGCCAGCACGCCACGCAACCCGCGGCCATGCCGGTCCCGCCGCCTGATCGCGGGACGGCGTGCCGTGCCGTCCCCGTCGCCAGTTCGCACAGTTGCCGAGCGTAGTGCCCGCCCGCGCGCGCCGCGGGCGGGCACCCCGTCCCTGCCGGGCAGCCGCCCCGCGCGCGCCACGGGCGGGCACCCCGCCCTGCCGGGCAGCCGCCCCGCGCGCGCCACGGGCGGGCACCCCGCCCCCGGCCGGGGCGCCGCGGCGCGAGACACGATCGCGCAGTGTGCCCCGGGTGGTGGCGTTACCGCCCGCGGGTGGGTACGGTCAGCCGTTGTGAGCGTTGCATGCGACCCCTCTCCCCTCCGGTCGCCGCGGCACGCCACGACCCGGACCGGTACCGCCCTCAGGCCGTTCCATTGAGCGCGCGCCGCTGCTCCCGGCCGGCGTGCAAGCAGCCCGCCGTCTACACGCTCACGTATGTGTACCGCGATTCCACGGCGGTGCTCGGGCCGCTCGCCGCGTACGTGGAGCCGCACTGCTACGACCTGTGCTCGGCGCACGCTGACCGGCTGACCGCGCCGCGCGGCTGGGATGTCGTCCGCCTGCCGGTCAACCCCGTGGCGCCGGAAAGCGACGACCTGGAAGCGCTGGCCAACGCGGTCCGCGAGGCGGCCCTGCCCCCGCGGGGGGAGCCGGTCGGCCAGGGCGTCGAGGTGAGCCGGCGCGGCCATCTCCGAGTGCTGCGCTCCGCGCCCGAGACCAAGGACCAGATGAGCTGACGGAAGCACCTGTTCCGGGGCGGCCGGGGCGGCCGTGTCCGGCTGGGGTGCCGCCGGGCTCCCCCGGACGGCCGGTAGGCTCGGGAGCCAGGCGCTGCAGCGGGCTCGCCGCTTCGTGCCGAGGGTCCGGGCGGCGCCCGGCCACTGTGCCAACTTCCGACAAAGCAGCGTGCGGCCGGGTGCCCGGCGCGGCATCGTCAGCGGCGCGACCGGGGCGGGCCGGCTGGCCGCAGCCAGCACCGCACGCATGCCGCGCAGCGCAACAGTAGGCAGACAGCGACCGTCAGGCTCGATGGCCTGGCGGCCCGGCAGGGAAGGCAGAGCCTCAGTGGGCGACTACGAGAAGATCTTCAAGGCCTATGACGTCCGCGGGATCGTCCCGGATCAGCTGGACGAGCAGGTCGCCACGTCGATAGGCGCCGCGTTCGCCCGGGTCACCGAGGCCCGATGCGTGGTGACGGTTTATGACATGCGCACCTCCTCCGTGCCGCTGGCTGAGGCGTTCGCCCGGGGGGCGGCCAGCCAGGGCGCGGACGTGATCGAGGGCGGCCTCGGCTCCACCGACATGCTGTACTACGCCAGCGGCAGCCTCGGCATCCCCGGTGCCATGATCACCGCCAGCCACAACCCGGCCAAGTACAACGGGATCAAGCTGTGCCGGGCCGGCGCGCGCCCGGTCGGCGCGGAAACCGGGCTGACCGAGATCCGCGACCTGGCCGCGGCCGGCCTGTCGCCGCAGGGGACGCCGGGCCAGATCAGCCAGCGGGACCTGCTGTCCGGGTACGCGGAGCATCTCAAGAAGCTCGTCGATATCTCGGCCATCCGGCCGCTGAAGGTTGTGGTGGACGCGGGCAACGGCATGGCCGGCCATACCGTGCCCAAGGTCTTCGAGGGCCTTCCCATCACGCTCGTCCCGCTCTACTTCGAGCTGGACGGGACGTTCCCGAACCACGAGGCGAACCCGATCGAGCCGGAGAACCTGCGCGATCTGCAGCGGGCGGTCGTGGACGCGGGCGCCGACATCGGGCTGGCCTTCGACGGGGACGCGGACCGCTGCTTCGTCATCGACGAGCGCGGCCACATCGTCTCCCCGTCCGTGCTCACCGCGCTGATCGCGGTCCGCGAACTGGCCCGGGAACCAGGTGCCGCGGTGATCCACAACCTGATCACCTCACGGGCCGTGCCGGAGATCATCACGGAGCACGGGGGCGTGCCGGTGCGGACCCGGGTCGGGCACTCGTTCATCAAGGCCCGGATGGCCGAGACCAGTGCCGTGTTCGGCGGCGAGCACTCCGGCCACTTCTACTTCCGTGATTTCTGGTTCGCCGACTCCGGGATGCTGGCGGCGCTGCACATCCTGGCCGCGCTGGGCACCCAGGACGCCCCGTTGTCCGCGCTGCTGGCCGAGTTCGGCCGGTACGTCGCGTCCGGCGAGATCAACAGTGAGGTGGCCGACCAGGCCGCCGCCACCGCGCTGGTCCGGGCCGAGTTCACCGCGCGTCCCGGGGTCAGCGCCGATGAGCTGGACGGCCTGACCATCAGCGGCCAGGACTGGTGGTTCAACCTGCGCCCGTCGAACACCGAGCCGCTGCTGAGGCTGAACGCCGAGGCGGCCGACGAGGGCACTATGCTCAGGCTGCGCGACGAGGTGCTGGGCATGGTGCGCGGCCAGCCAGGGTGACCGGCAGGCGGCCAGCCCGGGACGCCGGGGCGCGCGGTGAGGCCCTGACAACCGCACACCGGGAGACCCCGTGAAGATCGACGACTGGCTGCTCGAGATACTCGCCTGCCCGCAGTGCCATGCACCGCTGCGTGCCGACGAAGCGGCCAGCGAGCTCGTCTGCACTGGCGAGCAGTGCGGCCTGGCCTATCCCGTCCGGGACGACATCCCGGTCCTGCTGGTGGACGAGGCCCGCCGGCCCGCGCAGCCGTGACCCTCACCGCCCAGCAGCGCCTCGACGATCCGCTCGCGCTGGAGGCGGCCGACCCGAGCGGGATGCTCCGTCAGGTCGCGTCCGCGGCGGCGGACATCCGCACCGCGCTGCGGGCGGTCACGGAAACCGACCTGGGGCCGGTGGTCTCGGCCGGCCGCCCCCGCGCGGTGATGGCCTGCGGGATGGGCGGATCGGGGATGGCGGGTGAGCTGCTCGCCGCGGTGTGCGGCCCGGGATGCGCCGCCCAGATCATCGCGCTGCACGACTACCAGCTTCCTGGCTGGGTCGGCGCGGCCGACCTGGTCCTGGCGGTATCCAGCTCCGGGGCGGCCGAGGAAACCCTCGCGGTGGCGGCCGAGGCGGCGCGCCGCGGCTGCCCGCTGGCGGCGGTCGGTGACCCGGGCTCCCCGCTGGCCGTGCTGGCGGAGCACGCCCGGGCGCCGTTCATCCCGGTCGAGCGGGCCGGGCGGCTGCGGGCCAGCCTGTGGGGGCTGTCCGTGCCGCTGCTAGTGATCGCGGAACGGCTCGGCCTCGCCGAGATCACGGTGGCCGGGTTCGAGTCGGCCGCCGCCACCCTGGAACGGGTGTCGCACCTGTGCCGGCCGGACAGCGAGTCGTTCGTCAACCCGGCCAAGTCGCTCGCCCTGGACCTGGACGGCACGCTGCCTATGATCTGGGGCACCTCCCCGCTGGCGGGCGTGGCCGCGTCCCGGTTCGCCAGCCAGCTGAACGAGGACGCGAAGTACCCGGCCGTGCACGGGGCACTGCCGGAGGCGCACCACAACCAGGTGGTGACGTTCGATGGCCCGTTTGCGCCGTGGCCGGCCAGCGGCCCGGTGAACTACGCCGAGGAACAGCCGCGCCCGCCGGTGCCCCTGCACCTCGTCATCCTGGCCGACAGCCAGGAACATCCCCAGGTGGTGCGCAGGCGCGCGGCGTCGGCCGACCTGGCCGGGCAGCGCGGTATCGAGGTGACTGAACTCGGCGCCGAGGGAGACCAGCCCCTGGAGCGGCTGGCCAGCCTGGTGCAGCTGACCGACTACGCCGCCGTCTACCTGGGCATCGCCTCCGGCCTGGACCCGGGCCCGGTCGCCGTGATCGGCGACCTCAAGGACAGGATCGCGTAGATGGCCGCGGCCCAGGGTGAGGCCCAGGCCGGGGACGGGGACGCCCGCGACCAGGGCGGCCTGCGCGCGGTGCTGGCCGCCCTGGGGGCCAACCTGGGCATCGCCGCCACCAAGATCGTCGCGTTCGCGCTCACCGGGTCGGCGTCCATGCTGGCCGAGTCGGCGCACTCGCTGGCCGACAGCGGCAACCAGGCCCTCTTGCTGCTCGGGCGCAGCCGGGCGCAGCAGGCCCAGACCGAGGAGCACCCGTTCGGGTTCGGCCGGGAGCGCTACTTCTACGCGTTCGTGGTCGCGGTCGTCCTGTTCACGGTGGGCGCGCTGTTCTCGCTGTACGAAGGAATCCACAAGATTCTCAGCCCGGAGCCGGTCCGGTCCCCGGTGGTGGCCTTCGCCGTGCTCGGGATCGCCATCTGCCTGGAGAGCTTCTCGCTGCGCACCGCGGTGCGCGAGACCAACCTGGTCCGCGGCCGGAACGGGTGGACCGCCTTCATCCGCCGGGCCAAGGCCCCGGAACTGCCGGCCATCCTGCTAGAGGACGTGGCCGCGCTGGCCGGGCTGGTGTTCGCCACGGCCGGGGTGACGCTGGCCGTGATCACCGGGAACGGGGTCTGGGACGGGGCCGGGTCACTGGCCATCGGCGTGCTGCTCGGCTGCGTCGCCGCGGTGCTGGCCGTGGAGATGAAGAGCCTGCTCATCGGGGAGTCGGCCAGCGCCGAGACGGAGCGGGCCATCGTGACCGCCCTGGAGGACGGCCCCGAGGTGCAGTGCGTCATCCACCTGCGGACGCTGCACATGGGCCCGGAGAGCCTGCTGGTCGCCGCGAAGATCGCGATCAACGCCGCGGACAGCGCGGCCCTCGTCGCAGCCGGGATCGACGCCGCCGAGCGCCGGGTCCGCCGCGCGGTCCCCATCGCGGAGATGATCTACCTGGAGCCGGACATCTACCGCTCGGCCCGCGCCGACGCCACCGACCCGGCGATCCGCGCCGTCCGCCGCCGCCCCCGCCGCTGAGCACCCGCCCGCGCTTAGGCGGTGACTTGTGACCCCTTGCGCGGTCCCAACTCACCGCGCTCCGCCGCCATCCCGGCCATCCGCGTTTGCGCGGTGACTTGTGACCCTTCTGCGGGCACAAGTCACCGCGCTGGCGGCGGGGCGGCCGGGCGCTGGCCCGCCCGGAGGAGGCGGAGGGCGCGTTCCTGCTCGAAGTCCAGGGCCCGGCCGGGCAGTGGCGGGATCCGCCCGAGCCGCCGGGCGAGCCCGGCCACCTGGGCCCGCACTGCCGGATCGGCGAGAACCCTGATTCCGAACGCCAGCTCCGCCGGGCTGACATCCAGCCGCCGCTCTATGTCCAGCGCCAGTGCCGCGATGGCCAGGGCGTCCTCATCGAAGTGCCGGTGTGCCGGTCCGCGTGCGGCGGCCCGTGGGCCGGCCGCCGAGTGCGCGGGGCCCGCCGAGCGCCCGGGGCTGATGACTGCAGGGACGCGAGCCGGGGACCGCGGCCGGGCGGCTTCACGGGCCGCCGGGAGCAGGCCGAGCGACTCCCGGTAGCGGAGCATCCGGGCCGACGTGCCCAGCCGCCGGGCGGCCTCCGTGATCCGCATGAGCCCAAAGCTAACATTCTTTTGTCAAAAACGGTCCCGGACGCGTGCGTCCCGGCGGGCCAGTGACATAGCCTCGACCTCGTGCCTGCCGCGTGGTGATGCCGCGCCAGCCAGCCGGCGCACCGCCCACGACGACCTCTGCCGAGGAGTGACATGCCCGCCGAAGCCCTGCCGTTCAAAGTTGCCGATCTCTCGCTCGCGGACTTCGGGCGCAAGGAGATCCGGCTCGCCGAGCACGAGATGCCGGGCCTGATGTCCGTGCGGGAGGAGTACGCGGCCGCGCAGCCACTGCGCGGCGCCCGGATCACCGGGTCCCTGCACATGACCATCCAGACCGCGGTGCTGATCGAGACCCTGGCGGCGCTGGGCGCCCAGGTCCGCTGGGCGAGCTGCAACATCTTCTCCACCCAGGACCATGCCGCCGCGGCGATCGCCGTCGGGCCGGACGGCACTCCGGAGGACCCCAAGGGCGTCCCGGTGTTCGCCTGGAAGGGCGAGACCCTGGAGGAGTACTGGTGGTGCACGGACCAGGCGCTGACCTGGCCTGGTGCCGGCGGGCCGAACATGATCCTGGACGACGGCGGTGACGCCACGCTGCTGGTGCACAAGGGCGCCGAGTACGAGGGCGCCGGGGGCGTGCCGTCCGCGGCCGAGGACGACCCGGAGGAGTGGAAGGTCATCCTGGACCTGCTCCGCCGGTCACTGGCCGAGCGGGACGACCGGTTCACGGTCATGGCCGAGGGCATCCGCGGGGTGACCGAGGAGACCACCACCGGCGTGCACCGGCTCTACGAGATGGCGCAGTCCGGCACGCTCGCGTTCCCGGCCATCAATGTGAACGACTCGGTGACCAAGTCCAAGTTCGACAACATCTACGGCTGTCGCCACTCGCTGATCGATGGGATCAAGCGGGCCACCGACGTGCTGATCGGCGGCAAGGTCGCGGTCGTCTGCGGCTACGGGGACGTGGGCAAGGGCTGCGCGCAGTCGCTGCGCGGCCAGGGCGCGCGGGTCATCGTCACCGAGATCGACCCGATCTGCGCGCTGCAGGCGGCCATGGACGGGTACCAGGTGGCCCGGCTCGACGACGTGGTCGCTACCGCGGACATCTTCGTCACGGCGACTGGCAACCGGGACGTCATCTCCGCGGAGCAGATGAGCCGGATGAAGCACCAGGCGATCGTCGGGAACATCGGCCACTTCGACAACGAGATCGACATGGCCGGCCTGGCCCGCATCCCCGGCGTCCGCAGGCTCATCATCAAGCCCCAGGTGGACGAGTGGCGGTTCGACGATGGCCACGCCATCATCGTGCTGTCCGAGGGACGGCTGCTCAACCTGGGCAACGCCACCGGCCATCCGAGCTTCGTCATGTCTAATTCGTTCACCAACCAGGTCATCGCCCAGATCGAGCTGTTCACCAAGGCGGGTGAATACCCGGTCGGGGTGCACACGCTGCCCAAGTACCTGGACGAGAAGGTGGCCCGGCTGCACCTGGACGCGCTCGGGGTCCGGCTCACCGAGCTGACCAAGGAGCAGGCCAGCTACATTGGCGTGCCGCCGGAGGGTCCGTACAAGCCGGACCACTACCGCTACTGACCGTGGTGACCCGATGAGCCAGCGGCCCGGCCCGGCATCCGGCGACATCGCGGACGCCGGGCTGGCCGCGGCCGGCCTGGCCCGGATCGGCTGGGCGGAGCGGTCCATGCCGGTGCTGCGCGGCATCACCGGGCGGTTCGCCGTGACGCAGCCGCTGGCCGGGCTGCGGATCGCGGCCTGCCTGCACGTCACGGCGGAGACCGCGGTCCTGGTCGGGGCGCTGCGGGCGGGCGGCGCCGAGGTGTTCCTGGCCGCGTCTAACCCGCTGTCCACCCAGGACGACATCGCGGCGGCGCTGCAGGCCAGCGGGGCGGCCGTGGTCTTCGCCCGGGCCGGTGCCGACCGGGCGGCCTACGCCGGGCACGTCCAGCAGGCCCTGGATGCCGGGCCGGACCTGGTCACCGACGACGGCGGCGACCTGGTGGAGGCCCTGCACGAGCAGCGGCCCGACCTGCTCGGCAAGGTCGCTGGGGGTGTCGAGTCGACCACGGCCGGCGTGATCCGGCTGCGCCGGATGGCCAAGGAGGGCGCGCTGGCGTTTCCCGCGGTGGCCGCGGACGCCACCGGGACCCGGCTGATGCTGGAGAGCATGCACGGCACCGGCCAGTCCACCGTGGACGGCATCCTGCGGGCCACGAACACGCTGCTGGCCGGGCGCAGCGTGGTGGTCGCCGGGTTCGGCTGGTGCGGCCGCGGCATCGCCCAGCGGGCCCGCGGCCTCGGCGCCCAGGTCATCGTGACTGAGGTGAACCCGGTCCGGGCGCTGGATGCCATGATGCAGGGCTACCGGGTGCTGCCGATGGCGGCCGCCGCCCCCGTCGGGGAGCTGTTCATCACCGCCACCGGGTCCCGCGACGTGATCACCGCGGAGCACCTGGCCGTGATGCGGGACGGTGCCATCCTGGCCAACGCCGGGCATTTCGACGTGGAGGTGGACCTCGGGGGGCTGGCCAGCCTCGCGGTCAGCGTGGACCACGACGCGGCGCCGCACGCTGATGAGTACCTGCTCGCCGACGGCCGGCGGCTGCTGCTGCTGGCTGAGGGCCGGATCGTCAACCTGGTCGCGGCCGAGGGCAACCCGGCGGCGGTGATGGATGTCTCCTTCGCCGGGCAGGCCCTGGTGCTCGCCTGGCTGGCCCGGGAGCACGGCAGCCTGCTGCCCGGCGTGCACCCGGTGCCGGCCGGGATCGAGGATGAGGTGGCCCGGCTGGCGCTGGCCGCCACCGGCACCGAGATCGACGAGCTCACCGACGCCCAGCGGCTCTACCTGGACTCCTGGCAGCAGCCCTGAGCGGTTACCGGGGCGGCCGGAACCCTCCGGGCCGTCCCGGCGCATCAGCGTGCGGGCCGGCCGGCGGCGCGGCGCCCGGCAGCCCCGGTTCCGGGACGGGGGCCGTCCCGACCGGCAGGTGCCCCGCCGCGGGCGTCCCCGGCCCGGCGCCCGGCCGGCCCGCCCAGGCCAGCCTGCCCGGTCATCCTGGCCTGGTACCGTCCCCGGCGCTGGGCCAGGACCGCGCTCAGGTAGTCGGGCGGCGTGGTGCCCGGGGGAGGGGCCGGGGTGACCTGGCTGGCCACGGCCGCGGCGATCCGGACGCCGAATTCTGCCCGGGCGTCCGGGCTGAGCTCGTAATACCGGGTCAGGTAGCGGCGGGCGGTCTCCGCGGTGGCGTCGCTGAGCCCGGACAGTTCCAGGGTCGCCGCCCAGCCGGCTAGCGCCGGGGGCAGCGCCGACATCGGGGCGGTGGCGGGCGGCTGCCTGGGCAGCCGGGTCGTGATCACGAAGGTCCCGGCGAAGATGTCGCCGAGCCGCTTGCCGCTGCGCGATAGCAGCGACGTCACCAGGGCCAGGAACCCCAGCGTCAGCCAGATTTCCAGCACGCCCGCCAGGGCCCGCATCAGCGCCTGCCGGAACCGTTCCGGGCCGCCGTCGTCGCTGACCACGCGCAGCCCCATGGCGAGCTTGCCCAGCGTCCGGCCCCGGCTCAGCGTCTCGAAGGCGGCCGGGTAGCCGACGATGATGAGCATCGAGACCGTCAGCCCGATCGCGGCGACCGCCGCGGCGTCCAGGCCGCCGTCCAGGCCGGCGGCGATGGCCACGCCGGCCAGCGCGGCGAGCAGGACCAGCTGCACCGCCAGGTCGATGCTGAGGGCCACCGCGCGGCTGGGGAACCGGGCGAACGGCACGTCGAGGACGACCGCCTCACCGGTGATCACCTCGGCCACGCATGCCCCCATGCCCGTTGATTCCGCCCCCAGGCTAGCCGCCGCGAGCCCGGGAGGGCCGGGTCGGCAGCCAGTAGTCTCCTGGGGTGGACCTCGAGGCGTACGTGGCCGCGCGCCAGGCGGGCTGGGCCCGGATGGACGCGCTGGCCCGGCGGCGGCGCCGGCTGACCGGCGACGAGGTCGATGAGCTTGTCACGCTCTACCAGCGGGCTACCACCCACCTGTCCGCACTGCGGTCCGCCGGGCATGACCCGGCCCTGGTCGCCCGGCTGTCCGGCCGGGTGGCGCACGCCCGGGCCGCGGTGACCGGCTCGCACGCCCCGGCCTGGTCCGTCGTGGCCCGTTTCGCGGTGGTGTCCTTCCCGGCCATGGCCTACCGTGTCCGGTGGTGGTGGGCGGCCACGGCCGGCGGCTCAGTCCTGGTCGGGGTGCTGCTGGGGTGGTGGGTGGCGCGCTCCCCGGGGGTCCAGGCGGCGCTGCTGCCCGGCTCGCAGGTCCAGCAGCTGGTCAACCACCAGTTCCAGGACTACTACTCGCAGTACGCGGCCACCTCGTTCGCGGCCAAGGTATGGACGAACAACGTATGGGTCGCGGCGGAGTCGCTGATCTTCGGGATCGTGCTCGGGCTGCCCACCCTGGTCGTGCTGTTCGCGAACGCGGCCAACGCCGGGGTGGAAGGCGGCCTGATGGTCGCGCACGGCAAGGGAGCACTGTTCTTCACCCTGATCCTGCCGCACGGGATGCTGGAACTGTCTGCGGTGTTCCTGGCCGCGGCGACCGGGCTGCGGCTCGGCTGGTGCATCATCGACCCGGGCCCGCGGCCCCGCGGCCGGGCCCTGGCCGAAGAGGGGCGGTCCTCGCTGACCATCGCGCTGGGGCTGATCGTGGTCCTGCTGGTGTCCGGGATCATCGAGGCCTTCGTGACGCCTTCCCCGCTGCCGGCGTGGGCCCGGATCGGCATTGGCGCTGGCGCCGAGGCGGCCTTCCTCAGCTACGTGATCCTGCTCGGCCGCCGGGCCGTGGCGGCCGGCCGCACCCCGGACATGGAGTACGTGCCGGACATGGCGCCGGTGGCGGGCTGACCCCGGCACCACCTGGCCGCGGGTCAGAGCCGCCCGGCCGCCTTGACCGCGAGGTAAGCGTCGGCCAGCGCGGACGGCAGCCCGCCCGGCGCGGCCTCGACCACCTGCACGCCCCGCTGCCGCAGCAGCGAGACGATCCGCTGCCGCTGGGCCAGCGCCCACCCGGCGGCGGCCGCGTCGTACAGGCCGGCCGCGCTGCCCCGGGCGGCGGCCATCTCGTCCAGCCGGGGATCGGCCACCGCCGCGATCATCAGCCGGTTCCTGGCCGTCAGCGCGCCGAGCGCGGGCAGCAGGCTCTCCTCGATCACGGCCGGGTTCAGGTCGGTGAACAGCACCACCAGGCCACGGTGCCGGGCCACCGTCAGCACGATGCTGGCCAGCCCGGACGCGTCCGTCTCGGTCAGCGCGGCCTCGAGCGGCGCCATCGCGGCCGAGAACGAGGCCAGCACCGACGAGCGGGGCGCTCCCATGACCCGGGCCCGCAGCCGCCGGTCGAAGGCGATCAGGTCGACCCGGTCCCCGGCCCGGACCGCCAGCGCGGTGAGCAGCAGGGTCGCATCCATGGCCGCGTCCAGCCGCGGGATGCCACCGACCCGGCCGGCCGAGGTCCGGCCGGTGTCCAGGACGACCAGGATCCGCCGGTCGCGTTCCGGCCGCCAGGTACGCACCATGACGTCGCCGCGCCGGGCTGCCGCCCGCCAGTCGATGGACCGGACGTCGTCGCCGACTACGTACTCGCGCAGCGAGTCGAACTCGGTGCCCGGCCCGCGGAGCAGGGAGCGGTTCTGCCCGTCGAGCTGGCGCAGCCGGGACAGCTTCTCGGCCAGGTGTCGCCGGCTGCGGAACGGCGGGAGCACCCGCACCGACCACGCCACTCGGTGCGAGCCCTGGCGGGCGGCCAGCCCGCACGGCCCGAACGAGCGGATGACCACCCCCGGGGACGTCTTCTCCCCCCGCCGGTCCGGCGTGAGGGTGGTCGTCACGTGGCCCTGGCCGCCCGGGGGGAGGCGCAGCGCGAACTGCCCCGGCGCCGCCCGGGCACTCGGTTGCCAGAGCGGCCGGACCGCGGCGCGCAGCGGGCGGCGTCCGGGGTTGCGCACCGTGACGCTGACCGTCGCGGTCTCGCCGAGCAGCGCCCGGGTGTCGCCGGACCTGGTGACCTGCAGCCCGCGCACGCTGGCCGCCAGCACCAGGTCGGCCGCGATGGCGGCCAGCAGCACCGCGTTGACGGCCAGCAGCGCCGGGACCGTCCGCACGGCCAGGACGACCAGCGCGCCGCCCAGGGCGGCCGCGCCGGCCCGGCCAGTCAGCGCCATCCCGCCGGGCTCACCGCGGCACCGGCACGGTGGCCAGCACGGCGTCGAGCACGCCGTCCGGGATGGCGCCCTCCATCTCCGCTTCCGGCCGGAGCTGGATCCGGTGCCGCAGGGTCGGCCGGGCCAGCGCCTTGACGTCGTCTGGCGTGACGTAGCCACGGCCGGCCAGCCAGGCCCAGGCGCGGCTGGTGGCCTGCAGCGCGGTCGCGCCCCGCGGTGAGACCCCGAGGCGCAGTGACGGGGACTGCCGGGTGGCCCGGCACAGGTCCACGATGTAGCCGGCCACCTCCGGGCTGACCCGCACTTCACGGACCGCGGCCGCGGCCGCGGCCAGGTCCGCCGGGCCGGCCACGGGCTTGATCCCGGTCGCGGCCAGGTCCGCGGGGTCGAAGCCGGCCGCATGCCGGGCCAGGATGCCGATCTCCTCGTCCCGCTCCGGCAGGCCCACCGCCAGCTTGACCAGGAAGCGGTCCAGCTGGGCCTCGGGCAGCGGGTAGGTGCCCTCGTACTCGATGGGGTTCTGGGTGGCCGCCACGCAGAACGGCTCGGGCAGCGGCCGCGGGCTACCCTCCACGGACACCTGCCGCTCCTCCATGGCCTCCAGCAGGGCGGCCTGCGACTTCGGCGGCGTCCGGTTGATCTCGTCGGCCAGGAGCAGGTTGGTGAACACCGGGCCCTCGCGGAACTGGAACAGCGCGGTCTTCGCGTCGTAGATCAGCGAGCCTGTCACGTCGCCGGGCATCAGGTCCGGAGTGAACTGGACCCGGGTGCTGCGCAGCGACAAGGCGGCGGCCAGCGAGCGGACCAGCAGGGTCTTGGCCACCCCCGGGACACCTTCGAGCAGCGCGTGGCCCCGGCAGAGCAGGCAGATGACCAGCCCGGTGAGGATCGGCTCCTGGCCGATGACGGCCTTGCCCACCTCGGCCCGGACCGCTTCCAGGGCAGCCCGCGGGCCGCCAGGGTCCGCGGCCGGGGCCAACCCGGCGGCGGCCGGGTGTTCGGCGGTCACGGTGTCCGCACCTCGCTTTCGAGACGATCGATGTCCCGGCCCAGCGCGACGAGCGCCGCGTCGTCCCGCGGGTCCGGTCCGAACAGGACGGCCTGCACCTCGGCGCGGTCGCGGCCGGTCCGGCCGGCGATCGCGGCGCAGGCCGCCGCGGGGTCCGCGGTCGGCGGCAGCGCCAGCGCCACCGTGATGCGGCGCAGCGCCGCCGCCCGCAGCACCGCCGCCGCCCGGCCGCGGGAGCGCCGCGACCGGTACAGGCGGCCGTGTCCTTCCACCGTCTCCGACGCCCGGATCACCACCGGGAGCGGCTCGCTGACCAGCGGGCCGAGCCGCCGGGCCCGCCACGCGGCGGTCAGCGCGGCGGCGATGAGCAGTTGCAGGGCGACCAGGTAGGCCGGGCCGGGGATCTCCTGCAGCAGGGACTTCGGGCCGCCCGCGGGGAGCGGCGGGAGGCTGGGCACCAGCCAGACGATCCCCGGCTGGCCGCGCAGCAGGTTCAGCGCCAGCGCCGCGTCGCCGCCGCTGGCCAGGTAGCGGTTGGTCAGCGGCTCCCCGCTGCCCAGCAGGGTGACCAGCCGGCCGCCGGCGGCGTACCGGACCAGGGACGGATGGCCGTCCACCGGATAGCAACGCCAGCCGCCCGCGCCGGTGACCCGCATCAGCACACCGCCCATCCGGGCGTGGCCGGCCATGGTGGCGGCGCTCAGCGTGCAGCCGGGCCCAGTGCTGCCGGCCGACGCGGCGCCCGCCACCGTGACGCGCGGTCCCGCGGGGGCGACGTGGCCCGGGGCCGCCGGGTGGCCTGACGCCGGGTGGCCCGGGCGGGCTTCCTGGCCGAGCACGCTGAGCACCGCACTGTCCGGTTCCACCACCAGCAGATCACCCGGGAGCCTGGCCAGGGTAACGAGCTGGACCGGGCTCAGCAGGTAGGGGCTGGTGACGACCAGCGTGGCAGCCTGGTCGGCGGCGGCGTCCCGGGCAGCCGCGGCGCTGGTCACCCGGATCACGTGCTGGCCGCGCTGGGCCAGCAGGTCGGCCAGGCCCCGGGTGCCCTGCGGGCCCGTGTTGCCCGGGTCCAGGTAGCCGCCGGTTGACGGGGACGGCCGGAGCAGCACGACCACCACGCCGCCGAGCAGGACCATGACGGCCAGGGCCAGCGGCGCGCGCCAGCTCCGGGCGGCGCCCGGGCCCGCCCCGCGGGGGACTCCAGCCCGCCGGCCAGCGGGCGCGTCACGTCCGGCGGGGCCGCCGGTCGCGCGGTCCCGGGCCGCGGAGTCCGGGGTGACGGCATCCGGCGTGACGGTAGCGCGGCTCATGCTCGATCGCCCGCGGAGACGGCGGCCAGGCCGGCCGCCCGGGCCGCCAGCGCCGGCCCGGCCGCCGCGATGCGGGCGTCCAGGTCGCGGACGGCCGCGTAGCCGTCCGCGGTGCCTGGCCGGCCGCCGTAGCAGATGTCATCGAACAGCCGCGCGCTGTCGCGCAGCGCCCCAGCCTCCCCGGGCAGCGCCCGCGCCGATTCCCCGGCGGCCTCGGCGGCGGTCCGGCCGAGCCGGGGATCGAGCACCCCGCGCTCCTCCAGTTCCCGGCCGGTGGCCCGGACCGATTCGAGGATGGCACCGGAGTAGTCGCCGGCGGCGGCCAGTTCCCGGGCGCGCTGCCGGTGCCCGGCGGCCGACATCAGCGGTGCGCCCCAGCCGCCCGCGCGGTCCGCGCGGCGCGCCCGGGCGAGCGGTCCCGCCTGCACCAGCACCCCGGTGACGGCCATCACCAGCAGGACGGTCAGCGCGACCACCGCCCACCAGCCGCCGGGAAACGAATGGCCTGCCTGGTACAGGTGGCCCAGCAGCGTGTTGAGCATGGACATGAGCCGCTGCGGCAAGGACTGATGCGGGTGGTAGAGCGACCTGGACAGTTCCGACCGGGCCAGCCGCTGCCCGGCCCGGCGGCTCACCGGCGGGACGCCGCCGGGGGCGGCCCGGCCGGAGGCGGACCGGCTGGCCAGCAGGAAACGGCTCAGCATCCGGCCCGGGTTCACCACGGGGGCGGGGGGCCCGCGGCCGCGGGCGGGACCGGGCCGGAGGGCGGCATGGGGCCGGACGGCGGTACCGGCCCGGGAGTCGGCACGGGTCCGCCGGCGCCTGCGGCCGGCGGCCGCCACGCGGCCGCGAGCTCGGCCTCGTCCATCGGGCCGCCGTTCCCGGCCGCAGTGCGCAGGGCCAGATCGAGCCCTTCCCGGCGCATCCGCCGGTCCACGTACAACAGCACGGTGACGGCCGCTGTGATCGGCTGCGTCACGGTGCCGGCGGCGATGCTGCCCAGCACGCTGATCACGGCGCCCACGCTCAGCCCGCTCCCGCCCGCCGCCGAGGCCACGACGGTGAACGGCAGCTGCAGGATGCCCGCCGCCACCCCGACGATGATCTCGGCCAGCAGCAGGATGCCGAACACCCGCCAGAAGCTCCGCCACACCAGCCGCCAGGACCGGGACAGGGCCTGCCACGGCCCGGTGCCCTCGAGCACCACCACCGGGGTGACCAGGCTGAGCATGGTAGGGATCCAGATGGCCAGGATGAGGGCCAGGACCCCGCCGGGCACCGCGATGACGGCCAGGGCGGCGGGCGGGGCGCCGGCCAGCGCCGCCAGCCCGAAAATAGCCAGGACCACCGCCGCCGGCCCCACGCTGGCCAGCAGCACGAGCAGGGTGGCTGCCAGCAGCGCGGGCAGCCGCGGCGCGGCGGCCCGCCAGGCATCCCGCGCACTGATCTGCTGGCCGCCGGCCTCCCGGGCGATGACCGGCGCGAGCAGCCCGGCCAGCAGCGCCCGGACGATGATGGTCAGCAGCACGAGCGCGGCCAGCAGCGGGATCGCGCCCGACAGAAGGTGGCTGAGCAGGTGCGCAGCCTGGCGGGAGGTGAGCCGGCCCCCGGCGTTCGGCACGTTGAGCAGCGCCCGGGACAGGACCGCGGTGACGATGGACGCCACCGTCATGACGATGGCGGCGATGCCCAGGACCGGCTTAGGGTTGCGCCGGATGGTGGCGAACGCCCCGTCCAGGATCTCGCCCAGCCCGAGCGGCCGCAGCGGGATGACGCCCGGCTTGGGCGTGGCCTCCCCGTAGCGCGGCCCGTAGCCCTGCTGTCCGTAGCCTTGCGGCCCGTAGCCCTGCGGCCCGTAGCCCGGCCGGCCAGGAGACGGCGGCCGGTAGCCGGGCGGCCCGATGGGCGCCTGGCCATAACCGGGGCCGGGTGATCCGTAACCCGAAGGGGGAGGCCAGTAACCGGGCGGGGCTGATCCGCCCGCCGGGGCCGCCGGGCCGCCGGGCGGCGCGGCCGGCGGCTGGCCCGGGGCAGCCTGGCCGCCGGCTGGCGGGAACCAGGGCTGCCGCGGCGCTGGCTGGCTTTCCCCGTGCTCGTCCGGCGGCGGACTGTCTGTCATGGTTCTCCCTGGCGGCGGCGCGCCGCATGCTGCGCCGCGCCATGGTGCCGCCGAGCTACTCGCCGTTGACGGGGTTCCCCCGCCCCGTTTTCGCGCCAATACTCGCATGAAGCGGTGCCACCATGAAGCCGGGCGGCATAACGGCCCCCCGGTGCACCGGGCCACCGCGGCCGGGACGGCTGGCCCGCGCGGCTGGCCGCGCCGTTGACTGGCGTGGGGCCCCCGGGGCACACTCGGTCACATGGACCTGCCCACGTTGCGCTGGACCGGCGGCCCCGGCGGCCCGGCGATCCACTTGCTCGACCAGACCCGGCTGCCCGCCGAGGAGGCCATGCTCCCCTGCCGCGACATCCCGCAGCTGGTGGACGCCATCCGGCGCCTGGTCGTCCGCGGTGCGCCAATCCTCGGGGTGGCCGGGGCATTCGGGGTGGCCCTGGCCGCCGCGCGGGGCGATGACGTGCCGCCCGCGGCTGAGCTCATCGCCGGGGCCCGGCCGACGGCGGTCAACCTCGCGTGGGGAGTCCGCCGGGCGCTGGCCGCCTACGCGGCCGCCCTGGACGCCGGCGGGGGCGCCGAGGCGGCCGCGCAGGCCGCCCTGGCCGAGGCCCGGGCGGTGGCCGCTGAGGACGCCGCGGCCAGCGCGGCGATGGCCGAGCACGGCCTCCGGCTGCTGCCGCCGCGGGCCCGGGTGCTCACCCACTGCAATACCGGCGCGCTGGTCTCGGCGGGCGGCGGCACCGCCTTCGCGGTGATCCTCGCGGCGCACCGGGCCGGCCGGCTAGCCAAGGTCTGGGTGGACGAGACGCGCCCGCTGCTCCAGGGCGCCCGGCTGACCGCGTATGAGGCGCGCCGGGCCGGCCTGGACTACGCGGTGCTGCCGGACTCCGCGGCGGCCGGCCTCATGGCCAGCGGCGCGGTGGACGTGGTGCTCACGGGGGCCGACCGGATCGCCGCGGACGGCAGCGTCGCGAACAAGGTCGGCACGTACGGGCTGGCCGTCCTGGCCCGGCACCACCAGATCCCGTTCATCGTGGTGGCTCCCGTCTCCACCATCGACCCCGGCACCGCGGACGGTGCGTCCATCGTGGTTGAGCACCGCCCGGATGAGGAGGTGACCACGCTGGCCGGGCGCCCCATCGCGCCGCCGGGCAGCCCGGCCTACAACCCGGCTTTCGACGTCACTCCGGGTGGCCTCGTCACGGCTCTGGTGACGGAGCGTGGAGTCGTCCAGCCGGTCACTGCGGGTACGCTGCGTCTGCTGGGTGATGCCCAGCCTTTGCCGAACTGTGCCCGGCCCGATATTTCCGTGGAACTATGAGGCCCATGAAAGGTCGCGTGCTCGTCGTCGACGACGACGCTGCTCTGTCCGAGATGCTCGGCATCATGCTCCGGGGCGAGGGTTTCGAGCCCACGTTCGTCGCCGACGGGGATAAGGCGATGGAGGTGTTCCGGGAGACGCATCCCGACTTGGTGCTGCTCGACCTCATGCTGCCGGGGGCCGACGGGATCGACGTCTGCCGCCAGATCCGGACGGAGTCTGGCGTGCCCATCGTCATGCTCACCGCCAAGAGCGACACCGTGGACGTGGTGCTCGGGCTCGAATCAGGTGCCGATGACTACATCGTCAAGCCTTTCAAGTCGAAGGAACTGATCGCCCGGGTCCGCGCCCGGCTGCGCCGCACCGACGACCCCGCCCCCGAGATGCTGCAGATCGTTGACGTGGAGATCGATGTTGCCGGGCACTCGGTCAAGCGCAACGGCCGCCCGGTCAGCCTCACCCCGCTGGAGTTCGACCTGCTGGTCGCGCTGGCCCGCAAGCCGCGCCAGGTGTTCACTAGAGAAGTCCTGCTGGAACAGGTGTGGGGTTACCGCCACGCCGCCGACACCAGGCTGGTGAACGTGCACGTGCAGCGGCTGCGCGCCAAGATCGAGAAAGATCCGGAGCACCCGGAGATCGTGGTCACAGTGCGAGGGGTGGGCTACAAAGCGGGGCCCGCCTGACCAGGGATCAGCCTGCCGCAGGCCGCGGTGGGCGCACTGGCGTTGAGCATGGAGAAGGGCCATGGAGGGGGTAGCGAGCAGCAGCGAGGCGGCCCCGGCGCGCGGTAGCGGGCCGCCGGCGCCCGCCGTCGCCGTGAGCGGCGGTGACCCTGCCGCCCGGCGCCGGGACGGGGCGCCGGGTGGTTCCCGGCTCCTCCTGCTCGTCCGGCAGGGCGCGCGGCGGCTGCCGCCGCGCTCGCGCCGCGCGATCCGGGCCGGGCAGCACCGGGCCAGCAAGCTCGCGGGGCAGATGCGCCATCGCTGGCATCGCTCACTCCAGCTCCGCGTGGCGGCGACCACCCTGGTCATCTGCGCGGTGGTCGCGACGGTACTGGGCTTCTTCCTGGTCCAGCAGATCGCCAGCGGGCTGCTGAACAGCGCCCGGACATCGGCCTCGCACCAGATCAGCGAGGGCCTGGCCGTGGCCAAGGACGACCCCGGCCTGGAGGGCGGGGCCGGGGACCGGGTGAAGTCGCTGCTCGCGCTGTCGTCGACGCTGCAGTCGCTGAGCGGCCCCGGTGACACCTTCGACGTGGTCATCCTGACCACGCCGTCCGGTGGGTCGGCGATCGGCGGCACGTCTGGCGACAAGCACCTGAACCCGGTCAGCGTGCCGAAGTCGCTGATCAGCAAGGTCACGGATGAGCAGCAGGCCGGCCGGAGTGACCAGCTGCTGTCCACCCCGACCGAGATCCGCTATACCGACGGCCGGCCGTCGGTGCCCGGGCTGGCCATCGGCGGCGTCATCACCCCCCATGACCAGCTCTACTACGTGTTCCCGCTGCAGCAGCAGCAGCAGACGCTCGCGCTGGTGCAGCGGGCCATGCTCGGCGGCGGCCTGGCCCTGGTCGTCTTGCTGGTGGGCATCGTCTCCCTGGTGACGCGGTGGGTGGTCGTGCCGATCAGGGAAGCGGCGGCGGCGGCCAAGCGGCTGTCCGCCGGGCAGCTCGGGGAGCGGATGCCGGTCCGCGGTACCGACGACCTCGCGGCGCTGGCCCGGTCGTTCAATGACATGGCCGCCAGCCTGCAGGAGAAGCTGTACGAGCTGGAGGAGCTGTCCAAGGTGCAGCGGCAGTTCGTCTCCGACGTGTCCCATGAGCTGCGCACTCCGCTCACCACGATCCGGATCGCCGCCGACGTGCTGTTCGCCACCCGGGACAACCTGCTGCCCGCCGCGGCACGGTCCGCGGAGCTGCTGGAGGGCCAGCTGGAGCGGTTCGAGGCGCTGCTGGCCGACCTGCTGGAGATCAGCCGCTACGACGCCAACGCGGCCACCCTGGATGCCGAGTCCGCCGACGTGTGCGACCTGGTCCGGCGGGCCGCGGCGGACGCCGAGCAACTGGCCGCCCGGCGCGGGACCCGGATCGATTTCCGGCTGCCCCCGGAGCCCTGCGTCGCCGAGGTGGACCGGCGCCGGGTCGAGCGCATCCTGCGCAACCTGCTGGACAACGCGGTCGAGCACGGCGAGGGCCGGGACGTGGTGGTCACCGTGGCCGGGGACCGGGACGCCGTGGCGGTGGCCGTCCGCGATCACGGCGTCGGCTTCGGGCCGGCTGAGCAGCAGATGGTATTCGACCGGTTCTGGCGCGCCGACCCGGCTCGGGCCCGCACGACCGGCGGCACCGGGCTCGGCCTGGCCATCGCGCTGGAGGACGCCCGGCTGCACAATGGCTGGCTGCAGGCCTGGGGTGAGTGCGGGAAGGGGTCGGTATTCCGGCTGACCGTGCCGAGGACGGCGGGCCAGGAGCTGATCGGCTCCCCGCTGCCGCTCGGGCCGGACGAGGCCGAGCCGGGGCCGGAGCTCATCCGCGCCCCGATGGCGCTGTCGGCCGGCGAGCCGCTGCCCGGGCCGGCCGGCGCCGGGCGGCTGGGCGGGGGGCCGGTCGGTGCCGGCCCGGTCGGGTGCCGGCCCGGTGGGTGCCGGGCAGGCGGCCACGGGCGCAGCCGGTGCGGGATCGGCTACCGCGGGCACAGCCGGTGGCTGACCGGTACCGGGTCCGCGGGCGCGGACCGCGGCGTCGCCGGACTCGCCGCGGGACAGGCCCCGGCCTGGCGGCTGTCCTCGCGCTGGCGATGCTGGTCCTCGCGGCGGGGTGCGCCAACGTGCCGGCCAGCGGCCTGCTGCAGTCCACCAACCTGCCCTCCGGCGTGGGCGGCGAGCAGCAGGGCAGCGACTGCTGCGGGTTGATCATGAACGGGCCGAGCGACGGCTGGAACCCGATGCAGGTCGTGCTCAACTTCATTCTGGCCAGCGCGGACTTCGCCGACCACCGCGCCGTGGCTCGGGAGTACCTCACGCGGGCGGCGAGCGCCTCGTGGCAGCCGGGACCGGGGCCGGCGGTCACGGTGATCGCGCAGCCGCCCACGCCCGGCTCGACCTCCCTCCCGTTCGGCTCGCGAGGCCCGGCCGACGTCCAGATCGGCGTGCAGGTGCTGGGCCAGGTCACCGCGAGCGGCCAGTACATTCCCGCCCCCGGCGGACACGCGGAGCAGCAGCAGGGCTTCACCCTGGCGAAGGTGCACGGCCAGTGGCGGATCGCCACGCTGCCCACCGGCACGGCCGGCCGCGTCTCTCACGAACTGCTGCTCACCAAGGACATCTTCCAGTTGGCCTACCAGCCGCGGGATCTGTATTACCTGGACCCGAGCGGCAAGCACCTGGTGCCCGACCCGGTGTTCGTCCCGGTCGACACCACCAGCCTGGCCAGCGACCTGGTGAACGCGCTGCGCGCCAGCCCGCAGGGCTGGCTGGCCGACGTCGTGCTGTCCGCGTTCCCGCCGTCGGCCCACCTGCTCCGCCCGGTGGAGGTGCCGCCCGGCAGCAAGACGGCGATCGTGAGCCTGAGCCTGCCCCGGGCCGACGCTACCGCCTCCAGCCTGGGCCAGATATCGGCCCAGCTGGTCTGGACGCTGACCAGCCCGGGCTTTCGTTCCTCGGCGATCAGCGCGGTGAAGCTGTACGTCAACGGGAAGGCCTGGACCCCGCCGGGGGCGGACAGCGCGGTGCAGAGCCGCAGCGACTACCCGCAGCCGGCGCTGGACCCGGCCGCCGGGCAGAACCTCTACTTCCTCACCTCCGGCGGCGCCGCCCGGGTGCTCCGCGGTCAGGGCCCGGGCAGCGTGCCGGTGCCTGGCCAGGCCGGGACCGGCCGGGCCCCGCTCAGCGGCATCGCGGTCTCGCCGGACCAGAGATACCTGGCAGGCGTCGCCGGGCCGCCCGGCGCGGCCACCGTGTACACCGAGGACCTGGCGGCGGCCGCGGGCCCGCACGCCAGCGCATCCGCCCAGGGCCTGCGAGCCCAGCTGACCGGAATCACCGTCCGCTCGCTGACCTGGGACAGCGGTAACAACCTGTGGATCGCCGGCAGTCAGCATGGCCGGGCCCGGGTCTGGGTCCTCAGCGCGGTCGGCGGCGCGCCAGTCTCGGTCACCCTGCCCGCGGCCGCGAAACAGATATCCGCCCTGCGGGTGGCCGCCGACGGAGTGCGGGTGGCGATGATCGCCAGCACCGCGTCGGGACCCCAGGTGTTGCTGGCCGCCATCGTCCGGACCGCGGCCAGCGTGCGCACCGAGGTCCAGGTGACGTTGTCCGCGACCATCCAGATCGGCGCGGACCTTTCCGACCCCGTCGCGCTCAGCTGGTACGACGCCGATCACCTGCTCGTGGTGAACGCCTCGGCCGCCGGGCCGGAGCTGGAAGAGGTCCCGGTTGACGGGGACCGGTTGACCTATCAGGGCATCGAGCCGGACATGGCGGCGATCGCCGCCGCCGGCCCGCGCAACCTTGTGGTCGCCGGGCTGCAGACCGGGTTCCTGGCCCGGACCGTAGGTCTCGACGAGCTGTGGAGCCAGTTCGTGCCCGGCCATGACCCGGTCTACCCCGGGTGACCCGCCCTGCGCGTCCCGGTCTGTCCCTCCCGGCTTACCTTCCCGGATACCGGGGAGTGTCCAACAAGACACTCCCTGGTCCTGACATCCAGGCCAGGGAGGGCTAGCGTCGTGTTATGGCACCCGCCCGGGTCCGTGGTTGCGCCGTGCAGGGTTCCCCGCCCTCAGCGGGGGGCCCGGCTTGGCAAGCCGATGCCAGCCGCAGGCGAAACGGCCCACGTAAGGCGACTTGTCGTCGACCGATCACGGTGCGGCTTAGAGGTAAGTCCTGCCCCGCCGGAGGATCTGGTGTCCACCGACCGGGAGAAGGGCCGCGTGGCAATAGGCCGCGAATCCCTCAGCAGGCGGATGTGGGGACGAAGACCAGGTCGGCCGGGCGGGTGCCGCCACATCAGATCGCTCGAAGGGGGTCTCCCACGTGGACATCATCTTCCGGGGTCGGCGAACCGCTATTCAGGACCGCTTCCGTGAGTACGCCACCGCCAAGCTGATCAAGATCGCGAAGCTCGATCAGAAGACGATCAGCATCGATGTGGAGGTAACGCTGGAGCGGAATCCGAGGCAGTCCGCCCAGCGGGAACGGGTGGAACTGACCGTGTACTCGCGTGGCCCGGTGATCCGGGCCGAGGCAGCCGCGGACGACCGCTTCCAGGCCCTGGACCGGGCGATGGCCAAGCTGGAAACCCATATGCGTCGCGCCGGTGACCGGCGCAAGGCGCGGAACTCGGCGCATGTCACACCGCTGGAGGCGCTGGCCGCGCAGCCTGCCGGCGTGGCCGGGACGATCGCGGTGGTCAACGCCCCGGACCCGGCGCCCCCGGATCCGGCGCCCGCATCCGGCGCCCGGCATGCGGCGCCCGCGGCCGCGGCGGCCGGCGGGGGAGGCGGGCAGGAGACCGAGGATCCAGGCTGGCCCGATGCCGAGCTCGAGCTGGACGGGGTCGTGCCCATCGCGATGGAGGGGGACGGCCCGCTGGTGGTGCGGGAGAAGTTCCATTCCGCCATGCCGATGAGCATCGACCGGGCGTTGCACGAGATGGAGCTGGTCGGACACGATTTCTTCTTGTTCCGGGACACCGGCTGCCAGCTGGCCAGCGTGGTCTACCGGCGGCGCGGGTACGACTACGGCGTTATCCGGCTAGTCGAGAGCGTCGAGGCCACCGCCGCCCGGGGGGCCGGGCGGCCGGCGAACGGCCGGGTGGTGCAGCATCCGGAGGGTCACGGTTAACTGGTTAGGGCCGGTGCCGCAGGCAGCCCCCGAGGCCGTCCGGCGGAACCCCGGTTTGCGCGGGTGCCCCCGCTGCGCCAGAGTTTGCTCACCGAGCGCAGTGGGTGGCACCGTGTGAGCGTTTGCTGCCCGGCGGGGAGTGCGGGCAGCCCTCGCGGGCAGCGGCACTAGCGTCACGGTCCCGAGCCGTGTTAGCAAGCATGCGCAGGACAACGTCGGAGCCTAGGGTCAGGGAGGAGGCGCCATGGACGGAGATCCCGGGGTAACCGAGGGTCCCGGCACAGCCGCGGGGCCGGTCGATTCCCGGGCTTCCGATCCGATCCGCGCCCTCATCGTCGATGATCACGCACTGTTCCGCCGGGGACTGGAGATGGTGCTCGCCGCCGAGGACGACATCGAGCTCGTCGGCGAGGCCAGCGACGGTACCGAGGCGGTGCAGAAGGCCGGCGAATCGCTGCCCGACGTCGTCCTGATGGATATCCGGATGCCCAAGTCCAGCGGCATTGAGGCCTGCCGGGCCATGAAGGAAGTGGCTCCCAGCGCCAAGATCGTCATGCTGACGATCAGTGATGAGGAAGAGGATCTCTTCGAGGCGATCCGGGCCGGCGCGAGTGGCTACCTGCTCAAGGACATCCCGCTGGACGAGGTGGCGGACGTGGTGCGGGCCGTTCACGGCGGGCAGTCCCTCATCAACCCCTCGATGGCCGCCAAGCTGCTCACCGAGTTCGCCACGCTGGCCAAGCGGGACGGGGAGGAGCGGGTCGAGCAGGTGCCGGCGCCGAAGCTCACCGACCGCGAGATGCAGGTGCTCAAGCTCGTCGCCAAGGGCATGAACAACCGGGATATCGCCAAGGAACTGTTCATCTCGGAGAACACCGTCAAGAACCACGTGCGAAACATCCTGGAGAAGCTGCAGATCCACTCGCGGATGGAGGCGGTCATGATCGCGGTCCGGGAGAAGCTGATCGAGTTCAGCTGACCGCCCGCGGGGCCGGGCGGGCGCCCGGTCAGGCCAGGGCGGTGCGCAGCCGGGCGGCGAGGTCGGGGCGGTTCACCTGCCCGACCTCGACTGCGGAGCAGCCCACCCACTCTGCCGCCTCGCGGAGTGCCCGGGCCATCGGGCCGACCGCCGCCGCCGAGTCCAGCGAGAGCTGCCGGGCGACGAGCGTCTGGCCCTGGCGCACTGGATCGACGCGCCCCAGCAGGCGGCCCTTGGCCAGCAGCGGCATGGCGTAGTACCCGTGCACTCGCTTGTCCCGGGGCACGTAGGCCTCCAGGCTGTGCTCGAAGCCGAACATCCGCCGGGTGCGCCGCCGGTCCCACAGCAGCGAGTCGAACGGGGACAGCAGGGTAACCCGGTGCCGTCCCTGCGGGCCGGCGGCCAGGGCGGCCGGATCCGCCCAGCCGGGTACCGTCTTGCCGGCCGCCGCTACGTTGACCGGGGTCAGGCCGGCCGCGGCGGCCGATTCGGCGGCCTGGCCGGCGTGCGCGGCCGTGCCATCGGTCAGGTCACGCAGCCGGTGGTAGTCCACCAGGTCGGCGTGGGTGGCCACGCCGAGGGCGCGCGCGGCCACGCCAGCGAGGTGGGCCAGGCAGTCCGCGTCGGAGGGGTCCGCGTCCAGCAACTCCCTGGGCAGCACCCGCTCGGGCAGGTCATAGACCCGCCGCCAGCCGTCCCGGCGGACGCAGATGACCTCACCGACGTCCAGCAGCCATTCGACAGCGATCTTGGTGTCGGACCAGTCCCACCACGGGCCGCCCTTCTTGGCCCCGCCGAGCTGGGTAGCGGTGAGCGGGCCGTCGGCACGCAGCCGGGCCAGCACCTCGGCACAGACGCTGTCGTGGCTCTGATGCCAGCGCTTGCCCCGGGCCTGGAGCGCCCGGCGGCGGAACGCGTACCAGGGCCACTCCTCGATGGGCAGCACGCAGGCCGCGTGGGACCAGTACTCGAAGGCGGAGGGCCGGCCGGGATGCCAGTAGGCACGCTCGATCCGCTGCCGTGGCACCGGGCCAAGCCGGGCGTAGGCGACCAGCTCGTGTGACCGGGCCAGCACGCTGATGGTGTCCAGCTGGACGGCGCCGAGCCGGCGCAGCACGGCCGGGACACCGCCCCGGCGGGCATCCGCCCCGAGGAACCCCTGCGCGCGCAGGGTGATCAGCCGGGCCTCATCCTGGGTCAGCACCAGATCGGGGCGGGGCAGCGCTTCGGTCACCACAAAACGTGCAGCCTAGCCCGGCCCGCCGACATTCCGGGCCGGGCAGCTCCAGGGGGGTGCACGACACATATGTAGGGGTCCCACATTTGGGCTGGTTATGATGGAAGCCTGGTTGTCCATTAACAACCAGGTGGGGAGTGCCCATGACCGAGCCGTCGCTTGCGGAGCTGGAAGCTGAGCGGGACCTCCTGTATGCGCAGCTGGCGGCGGTGGGCGATTTCCGCCGCGGGTCGGTGAGCGAGAACTGGCGCAGGTGCGGGAAGCCGAACTGCGCGTGCGCCCAGCCTGGTCATCCCGGACATGGGCCGAGGTTCTTGTGGACCAGGAATGCCCGGGGACGGGGCACCGTTGGCCGGCAGCTGGCGGCGGGCGAGGTGGAGAGGGTGCGCCGGGAGGTGGCCCGGCACGCGGAGTTCACGTCGATCAGCGAGCAGATCGCGGAGGTGAACGAGAAGATCTGCGAGGCCAGGCCCGTCGCCGCAGCGGACGCGCCCTCCGGCATGGAGGGCGAAAGGGGGGGCTCCTCAGTGCGCTCGTGGGAGACAGGTCCGCCGAGATAGGCCGGCTGGCGGCGGACGCGGCCAGGTCGCTGGGCTGCGATGCCGGGCTGGAGGCCGCCGAGGCGGTGATCCGGGCCGGGCTGCTGAAGCTGGGCTGCGGCCTGCTGGGGCAGCTGCTGGCCGCCGATCCCGGCTACCGCGGCCCGGGGGTTTCCTGCGGGAACGGCCACGAGGCCGTGTTCGTCTCCTACCGGGACAAGGTGATCGACACCGTGCTCGGCCCGGTGGCGGTGACGCGGGCCTGGTATCACTGCGCGGCCTGCGGGCACGGCCTCGCCCCCCGCGACGCCGAGCTGGGCGCGGCCGGGGCGTCCCTGTCGCCGGGACTGGCCGCGATGGCCGACCGGGCTGCGGCGGCCGTGCCGTTCGAGGAGGCCGCGGGCCTGCTGGAAGAACTGGCCGGGGTCCGGCTGACGGTCAAGCGGGTCGAGCGCGCGGCCGAGGCCAGCGGCACCGCCGCCGCAGCCGCCGTCCGGGAACGGGCCGCGCTGATCACGGCCCGGAAGCTGGTCCCGCTGCCGCCGGACCCGCTGCCGGACAAGCTCTACGCCGCCATCGACGGCACCGGCATCCCCGTGACCTCGAAGGAGACCGCCGGGCGCGAGGGCAAGGGCGAGGACGGCCGCGCCCGCACCCGCGAAGTCAAGCTCGCCGTCTTCTTCACCCAGGACAAGCTGGACAACAACGGGTACCCCGTCCGGAACCGCGGCTCGGAAAGCTATGTGGCCACCTTCGAGCCCGCCGCCACGTTCGGGAACCTCGTGAAGGCAGAGGGCATCCGCCGGGGCGCGGACCACGTCCGGCAGCTCACCATCCTCGGCGATGGCGCCGCCTGGATCTGGAACATCGCCACCGCGAAGTTTCCCGGGGCCACCCAGATCGTGGACCTGTTCCACGCCCGCGAGCATGTCCACGACCTCGCCCGCAAGCTGGAATTCATGCTCGGCGACCAGAAAGAGCGCTGGCTCGCCGCCCGCCTGGAAGACCTCGACTACGGCTACATCGACGGCATCGTCGCAGCCACCCGCGAGTACCCCCTTATCGGCGTGAAGAAGAACGAGATCGACACCGCCCTGGGCTACTTCGAGAACAACGCCCCCCGCATGCGCTACCACTGGTTCCGCCAGTGCGGCCTGTTCGTCGGCTCCGGCATGGTCGAAGCCGGCTGCAAATCCGTCATCGGCCACAGGCTCAAGCGAGCCGGCATGCACTGGACCGTCAACGGCGCCGACGCCATCGCCACCCTCCGCTGCCAGCAGGCCAGCCGCCCCGAAGACCAGATCTGGCCAGCACGCCACAACCAGACGAAAGCCGCCTGACCAGCCCCGCCCCTAAACGACCTTGGTCACCTACAAAAGTGACGCGCACCCCTCCCAGGGAGTGCACGTCAATTTTGTAGCTGACCAAGTTCGTCTTGGGTGATGGCTGGCTAGGCGGCGCTGCCTGGTTGCGCGGTGTGCGGCAGATGCCTCGACGGCGCCGGAGGAGCCGCATGGACACAGCCGTTGGGCGTACCCGCCCGCCTTCGCGGCCTCGATGAAGTCCCCGGAAGCCCTACGCGCCGGTCTGCTGCAAAGACATGATCCATCACTTCGCCGTATGTAACACTGAGAATTCGAACAGTTACGAATAGTCGCAGCAACTGACCGAAGTGACGGTGGATCCGGCGCCGCGGCGGCGGACGTGAGGGGACGTCCGGCGACGCATCGTAGGCACAACGGTGATCAGCACCCGATGGCGACGACCGGCAGCGGTTACCCCTATGCGATCCGGAAGTGCAGGTGGGGGTGACGAAATGGCGCCGACGTACGAGATCCTCGTGGCAGGTAGTTCCGCGGAGTGGAGCGGTGGCTTCATGGGATTCGCGAACCTCACGCTGGTTACAACCTCTGACGGGACCCTCCTGTTCGACACCGGGCATTACATCAACCGAGGCGCACTGATCGCCGCCCTGGCCCACAGTTCGCGCTCGGGGCGCCACGCGACGAAGGCGGGGATAATCCCAATTCATGAGCGGCCCTTACCTGTATCCGGCCCTCGATGCGAGCGGTCCGGCTTGACCGCGATTGACGGGTTTCCTAGCCGGGTTGGGGCCAGCGCAGCGCCGGGGACCCTGGCGGGACAGGTGCCCGGCTGAGCGCTTGCCGCCGGGGGAGTAGACCCTGCTGCCCAGGCCGCAGAACCGGGCGGCCTTGCCGCAACTGGTAGGCGGTCCCGGCCCCGGTCCAGCCAGCGGGGCAACTCACCTGGAACCGCCATCTGAGCGGGCGGCAAGCGGGCCGCCCGGGCCCGGTCAGTACCAGTCTTCGAAAATGTTGGTGGCCAGCCCGAGGAGGCCGCCGATGACCACCAGCGCCACGCCCGCCCAGAACACCCACCACACTGGCCCGGCGACGAGCGCGAGGCCGCCGCACAGGAATCCGGCCATGATGATGCCGACCGCGGCCCAGGACACCGGACGGCCGTGGTACGGCTCGTAATGCCCCGGCTCGGTGCCACCTTCGGCGACCGTGCCAGCGGGCGTCTGCGGGCTGAGCGCGCCATCGTCCGGCTGGGCACCGGATCTGACGTCCGTCCCGACCTGGTCCGCCATGGGCGCTGCTCCTCTCCTCTTCCGCTGTCACCACCCGGATGTGCTGGGCGTGTGCGCGGCTAGCATCTCTACACATTGTGGCGGGAATGCCTGTGCCGCGTGCGCCCGGCCCCCGGAATCCGCTCCTGAGCCACAGCGTAGCGGGGGCGCTGGCCCGGATGCTGGTGCCTTGTTCTCGGATCGGCAACGCTTGGCGCGGGCTCTTGCTTGCCGCTCGGTTTCACTGCGCATCTCGCCTACCATGACAGGTGACGACGGCAGCACTCGGCGCCACCGGCTGCCGCGTCTAGCTGGCCGGGCGGCGCTGCGGCGGGTCCCGGGCACAGGAAACGATCCGCAAGGAGCGCGACGAGAAGTGCCAGTCATACTTGACAGTGTCCTGCGCGCGGGTGAAGGCAAGACCCTGCGCAAGCTCAAGCGCATCGCGGAGCAGATCAACTCGATCGAAGACGACTTCACCGCGCTGTCCGACGCGGAACTGCGTGCCATGACCGACGAGTTCCGGCAGCGGCACGAGGACGGCGAGTCCCTGGACGACCTGCTGCCCGAGGCCTTCGCCACGGTGCGCGAGGCGGCCCGACGCACGCTGGGCCAGCGGCACTTCGATGTGCAGTTGATGGGCGGGGCGGCCCTGCACCTGGGCAACATCGCCGAGATGCGCACCGGTGAGGGCAAGACCCTGACCTCGGTGCTGCCGGCCTACCTGAACGCCCTGTCCGGCAAGGGCGTGCACGTGGTCACGGTCAACGACTACCTGGCCAAGCGTGACTCCGAGTGGATGGGGCGGGTGCACCGCTTCCTCGGGCTGGAAGTCGGCGTCATTCTGTCCCAGATGGAGCCGGGGGAGCGCCGCAAGCAGTACGAGGCCGACATCACCTACGGCACCAACAACGAGTTCGGCTTCGACTACCTGCGCGACAACATGGCCTGGGGGCTGGACGAGTGCGTGCAGCGCGGGCACAACTTCGCCGTCGTGGACGAGGTGGACTCGATCCTGATCGACGAGGCGCGGACCCCGCTGATCATCAGCGGCCCGGCCGAGCAGAGCGCCCGCTGGTACACCGAGTTCGCCAAGATCGCCCCCCGGCTGCGCCGCGGCGAGGACGGCGAGGGTGACTACGAGGTCGACGAGAAGAAGAAGACCATCGGCATCATGGAGTCCGGGGTGGAGAAGGTCGAGGACTGGCTCGGCATCGACAACCTTTACGACCCGGTCAACACCCCGCTGGTCAGCTTCCTCAACAACGCCATCAAGGCCAAGGAGCTGTACAAGAAGGACAAGGACTACGTCGTGGTCAACGGCGAGGTCCTCATCGTGGACGAGTTCACCGGCCGGATGCTGCACGGCCGCCGGTACAACGAGGGCATGCACCAGGCCATTGAGGCCAAGGAAGGCGTGCAGATCCAGAACGAGAACCAGACTCTCGCCACGATCACGCTGCAGAACTACTTCCGGCTCTACGACAAGCTGGCCGGGATGACCGGCACGGCCATGACCGAGGCGAACGAGTTCGCCCAGATCTACAAGCTCGGCGTGGTGCCGATCCCGACCAACATGCCGATGGTCCGGATGGACCAGGCGGACGTGGTGTACCAGACCGTGCAGGCCAAGTTCGAGGCCGTGGTCACCGACATCGGCGAGCGGCACGCCAACGGCCAGCCGGTGCTGGTCGGCACGACCAGCGTGGAGAAATCCGAGATCCTGTCCCGGATGCTCAAGCGCAGCGGCGTCCCGCACGAGGTGCTGAACGCGAAGTACCACGAGCGTGAGGCGGCGATCGTGGCCCAGGCCGGCCGGAAGGGCGCGGTCACGGTGGCCACCAACATGGCCGGCCGCGGCACCGACATCATGCTGGGCGGTAACCCGGACTTCATCGCCGACCTCGAGCTGCACGGCCGCGGCCTGTCGCCGGTGGACACCCCGGAGGACTACGAGGCCGCCTGGACCGAGGCGGTGGAGAAGGCCAAGGCCGCCGTGGCCGAGGAGCACGTGGAAGTGGTCGACGCGGGCGGCCTGTACGTGCTGGGCACCGAGCGGCACGAGTCGCGGCGCATCGACAACCAGCTGCGCGGCCGGTCCGGCCGCCAGGGTGACCCGGGCGAGTCCCGGTTCTACCTGTCGCTGGAAGACGACCTGATGCGGATGTTCAACGCGGACAAGGTCGCGCACTTCATGGAGTGGCTGAAGACCCCGCCGGACGTGCCGATCGAGTCCAAGGCGGTGACCCGCTCCATCCGCTCGGCCCAGACCCAGGTGGAGCAGCAGAACTTCGAGATCCGCAAGGACGTGCTCAAGTACGACGACGTGCTGAACCGGCAGCGGCAGGTCATCTACGGGGAACGCCGCCAGGTGCTGGAGGGCGCAGACCTGCACGAGCAGATCCGGGAGATGATCGACGAGGTCATCGACAGCTACGTCGCCGGGGCGACCAGCGAGGGCTTCCCGGAGGAATGGGACCTCGACCAGCTGTGGAACGCGCTGCGCGCGCTCTACCACCCCACGCTGTCCATCGACGATGTGGTGGACGAGGTGGGCGGTGAGCGGGCCGGGCTGTCCCGGGAGTTCCTCACCGAGATCCTCCGGGCGAACGCGCAGGAGTGCTACGACCAGCGCGAAGAGGAACTGACCCCGGAGATCATGCGTGAGCTGGAACGCCGGGTGGTGCTCTCCGTCCTGGACCGCAAGTGGCGCGAGCACCTGTACGAGATGGACTACCTGCGCGAGGGCATCGGCCTGCGGGCCTGGGCGCAGCGCGACCCGCTGGTGGAGTACCAGCGGGAGGGCTACGACATGTTCAGCGCGATGATGGACGGCATCAAGGAGGAGTCGGTCGGCAACCTGTTCAACCTCCAGGTCGAGGTGCAGGAGAACCCGATCGTGGAAGAAGCCGGTGACGCCGGGTCCGTCGCGCCCCCCGCGCCGCCTGGCGCGCTGGCGGGCGGCCGCGCACCGGGCAGCCGGGACGGGAACGGCGCCCGCCCGGGCGGCTCCCGCGGCGCCCAGGCTGAACGGCCCTCCGGGGGCCGGTCCCGCGCCCAGGCCCGGGGGCGTCACAGCACCCCGGGTCAGGCGGCCGCGCCGGACGCCGAGGTGATCGCCGACGGCGCGGCCCCGGTCGTCGCCCCGGGCCTGCAGCGCCCGCAGCGGCCATCCCGGCTGCAGTACACGGCGCCCTCGGCCGATGCCCCGGGTCAGGTGGAGCAGCGGGCCGACAAGTCGGCGGGCGAGGAGCCGCGCCGGGTCGGCCGCAACGACCTGTGCCCGTGCGGGTCCGGCCGCAAGTACAAGCGCTGCCACGGGGACCCCCGCAACCGCGGCTAACCGCCTGCCCGGCTGCATCAGGCGGCTTCGATATCGGTGCAGAACCAGCGTCCGGGCCGGGCCTGCTGCCCGGCTGAGGCGTGCCGCGGGGCCAAATGCTCCAGCCGGACAGCCAGGGCGCGGATCCTCGGCCCGCAGCTGAGCACCAGCGTCATCTCGATCACGTCCGGGCTGGGCCGGAACGCGACAACACGGCGCAGGCAGGGGCGCTGGCCGGCGGACAGCACCGGCCCGAGGCGCTGGATCCGGTTCCTGGCCCGTTCCGTGGTCCAGGTGGTCATCTGACGTGGCGGCCGCGCCCCGGCCAGCGTCTCCACGAGCACCTGAGCGAACTGCCCCGGCAGCGCCGGGCGCCGCATGCCGTCCCCGCCGCTGGCGGCCGGACGGCCGGCCGCCGCAGCGCCGCCGTGGCCCGCAGCCGCGGCGGCCGGGCCGCCGGCTCCGGCCGGGTCGGCGGTCACCGCGGGCAGCGCGCGGTACGGGGGGCTGGCTAACAGTTCGTCGTCGTAGGGTGGCGCGGTATCCGGGACGGCGCAGAGCCGGACGGCGGACGGGTCGGGCAGCGGCCGCCGTCCCGGCCCGGGGCAGGGCGGCCGCCCGCCGGGGCGGCCCGTCTCAGATGGCGGTAAGGGCGTCCTGGGCATGGAACCTCCCGGATGTCAGGAATGTCTGTCGCGGTCCTGCGCGGGTACCTGCGCGGCGGCGTGCTCCTGTTGTACCGGCGGCCGCCGACAGTTCTCTGTTGCCTGGGCGCCCGGCACCCCTCGGCAACGGCTCCCCGGAATCCCGCGACTGGGTTCCCGGCGGGAGGGATTCACGAGATCATGGAGTGGCGGGGCCGGGCCCGGCGGGCTGGCCCGCAGCCGGGAATGTGGTCGCCCGGCCCCCGGTTGCATGACTAGCCGGGCAAACTGTCGAGCCCGGGATTGCCGTCTCAGGAGAGAGCTACCGTGTCGCTTCCCCCGCTGGTCGAACCGGCTGCTGAGCTGACCGTGGACGAAGTCCGCCGCTACTCGCGCCACCTGATCATCCCGGACGTCGGGATGACCGGGCAGAAGCGGCTCAAGAACGCCAGGGTGCTCGTGGTGGGCGCGGGCGGCCTCGGTTCCCCCGCCCTGCTCTACCTGGCCGCGGCCGGCGTGGGCACGCTCGGCATCGTCGACTTCGACGTGGTCGACGAGTCGAACCTGCAGCGCCAGGTCATCCACGGCCAGTCAGACGTGGGCCGGCCCAAGGCCGAATCGGCCCGGGACAGCATCCAGGAGATCAACCCCTACGTCAGCGTCATCGTGCATGCGGAGCGGCTCGACTCCGACAACGCGATGCAGATCTTCGCCGGTTATGACCTCATCGTGGACGGCACCGATAACTTCGCCACCCGGTACCTGGTGAACGACGCGTGCGTGCTGCTCGGCAAGCCGTACGTGTGGGGCTCCATCTACCGCTTCGACGGGCAGGCGAGCGTGTTCTGGGCCGAATACGGCCCGTGCTACCGCTGCCTGTACCCGGAGCCGCCGCCACCCGGCATGGTCCCATCCTGCGCCGAGGGCGGGGTGCTCGGCGTGCTCTGCGCGTCGATCGGCTCCATCCAGGTCAACGAGGCGATCAAGGTCATCACCGGCATCGGCGAGCCGCTGGCCGGCCGCCTGATGATCTATGACGCGCTGGAGATGACCTACCGGTCGGTCAAGGTCCGCAAGGACCCGGAGTGCCCGGTCTGCGGCAAGAACCCGACGATCACCGAGCTCATCGACTACGACGCGTTCTGCGGCACCGTGTCGGAAGAGGCCCAGGAGGCCGCGGCGGGCTCGACGATTACCGCGCGCCAGCTCAAGGAGATGCTCGACGGCGACCAGGACATCTTCCTGGTGGACGTCCGGGAGCCGAACGAGTACGAGATCGTCTCGATCCCCGGGGCCACGCTCATCCCCAAGGGCGAGTTCCTGTCCGGCGCCGCCCTCGAGCGCCTCCCGCAAGACCGGCGCGTCGTACTGCACTGCAAGTCGGGAGCCCGTTCAGCGGAGTGCCTGGCCGTGCTGAAGAACGCGGGCTTCTCCGATGCGGTCCACGTGGGCGGGGGAGTCCTGGCCTGGATCAGCCAGGTCAACCCGTCGCTGCCCAGCTACTGAGGTGAGTGGCGGCCGCCTCTGTCAGCCGGCCGCCGCTGAGCTGCCCTTTCCCGGGCAACCTGGTCGTGCGCCCGGTACTGGCGCGGCCGCAGGCCGTACCATGCCGGTGTGGCAATGCGTCCGGGAAGTCCCAGTGGCGGCAGCGACCCGGCGCCGCAGGCGGACACCGTCGCTGAGGACCGGCCGCAGTTGTCACCGTCCCTAGCCGGGCCCGGCCCCGGCGCCCCGGTCCCGCCGCCCGCTCGGCTGCCTGCCCCCTGGCGGTACCGGCTGGTTGTGGGGTGCCTGGTGGCCGCGCTGGCCGGGATGGCCTTCTCGGTGGTCGAGGTCGCCTGGCACCTGCTGCCCCGGACCTTCAGCTCGGCCCAGCAACAGCAGATCACCGGCTGGGAGATCGGCAAGCGCTGGCGCACCTGGCCTGCGGGCCGTATCTTTCCCGCCGCCATCCCGTACCAGCTGCCAGCCACGGCCCTGGCCAGCACCAGCGGAGTGCGGCTGGACGCGCACCGGATCGGCATCGCGCCGCAGGCGGCTTGCCGGTCGGCGGCCGGGCCGGCGGCCGGGCAGGTACTGGCCGAGCACGGCTGCCTGGCCATGCTCCGGGCCACGTACGCCGACTCCACTGGCGCTTTCGCGGTCACCGTGGGCATCGCGGTGATGCCGGGGCCGGACCAGGCCAGCCGCTCGTTCCGCGTGCTGGCGGCCGGCCCGCCGTCGGGCGGCATCCGCACCGTCCGGTTCAGGCGCACCCTGTCCGCGGGCTTCGGCGACCCGGCGCGGCAGTTGTCCGCGACGCTCCGGCGCGGGCCCTACGTGATCATGTCCACCGTCGGCTACGCCGACGGGCGGCACCACGTCCGCGAGTCGGCTGATCCCTACGACAAAGCTGAGATGCTCAGCGTCGTGCAGGGCATCTCGGCCTGGATCGGCTCGCGGATCGGCGCGCCGCCGCCGCCGCCGCACTGCCCGGGCGGGCCGGCATGCTGAGCGCGGCCCGCCAGGCCGCCCCGGTCCGGGTGCGGCGGCTGGCCCGGTGCGGGCTGCTGCTGGCCGTGCTGACGGCGGCCGGTGCCACGGTGGCCGGAGCCACAGCCGCGCCGGCCCAGGCCGACACGGTGCGCGACGCGCAGATGTGGGTGCTGGACGCGGTCAACGCGCCCGCGGCGTGGCCGGTGACCGAAGGCCAGGGCACGACGGTCGCGGTGATCGACAGCGGGGTGAACCCCAACGTGCCCGACCTCGCCGGGTCGGTGATCACCGGCCCCGACCTGACCGGCGTGCACACGCCGCCGTCCAACCTGGACTGGGGCGTGCACGGCACCTGGATGGCCTCGCTCATCGCGGGTCACGGGCATGCCGGTGGCGGCAGCGGCATCATGGGCGTGGCCCCCCGCTCCCGGGTGCTCTCCATCCGGGTCGTCACTGACCGGCATGATCCCGGCTACGCCAGCTACCAGCGCGAATCGGACTTCCGGGTCCAGAACGCGCTCGCGCAGGCCATCGACTACGCCATCAGCCACCGGGTGAGAGTGATCAGCATGTCGCTGGGCTACGGCGAGCCCAGCGCGATGGTCCGGTCCGCGCTGCAGGACGCGCTGAGCCACCGCATCGTGGTGGTGGCCTCATCCGGCAACTCCGGTAACTCCGTGGGCGCGCGGACCAGCGGCCAGGCCCCGTACTCGTTCCCGGCCGACTACCCCGGGGTGCTGGGCGTGGCGGCGGTGGCTCGTGACGGCGCACCCGCGGGGTTCTCCAGCGACAACCTGTCCGTGCAGGTGGCGGCGCCCGGGGTCAACGTGCCCGCGCAGGGCACGGACGGGCAGTACTGGCTGGTCAGCGGGACCAGCCCGGCGTGCGCGCTGACCGCCGGGGTCGCGGCCCTGATCAAGTCGCGGTATCCGCAGCTGGCCCCGGCCCTGGTGATCCGCGCCATCACCGGCAGCACGACCACCGGCCTGCGGGCGGGTACGACGACAAGGTGGGCTTCGGCACCGTCAACGCGGCGGCCGCGCTGGCGCAGGCCGGCCGCCTGGCCGCGCTGCCCGCCGCCGTGTCCGGGGCCCCGGAGGCACTGCACTTCGGCGGGGGCAGCGCGGCAGTGCCGCCGGTGCCGGTGGCCCCGCGGGGCCCGGCCGGCCTGGTCCTCGCCGCGCTGGCCGCGCTTGGCTGCCTGATCCTGGCCGCCGCGGCCGGCCTCGGCCTGGCCCGGCTGCGCCAGACCGGTGCCCGCGGGCAGCATGCCGCCGCGCCGGCGCCGGTGACACCGGCCTGGCCCGGGCCGCGGGTCCTGCCCACCTGGCCTGCGGCCGACGATCCCGGCTGGCCCCGGGACCAGGCGCTCGGGCCGGGAGACCAGAACCCTGGCTGGCAGACGTGGCCACGGCCCGGCCCGTGACCGCGGGCCATGTCAGGGGCGGCGCATGACGGCCGAGCCCGGCCGCCCCGGGCGCGCGGCGCTGCCGGACTTCGCCAGCCACGTGCTCGACCTGGCCGACGCCATCCCGCCCGGCCGGGTCATGTCCTACGGCGACGTGGCCGAGTACCTCGGCCAGGGCGGCCCGCGCCAGGTCGGCCGGGTGATGGCGCTGTGGGGCGGCAGCGTGCCGTGGTGGCGGGTGGTGCACGCGGACGGTTCGCTGCTGCGCGGGCACGAGCAGGCGGCGCTCCGGGCCTACCGCGCTGAGGGCACGCCACTGCGGGAGCCGGCCCACGGCGGACCGTACCGGATCGACATGCGCCGGGCCCGCTGGGATGGCAGTGCTGGCCCGGGGGTGCGGCCCCCCGGACCCCGCCGCGTGGTGCTGGCCCGGGGGGAGGACCCCCCGGAACCTCCCGCGCGATGCTAGCCCGCGCGTGCTAGCCCGGGGGGACGACCCCCGGGCCCCCGCGCATTCGCCGGCTCGGCGGGGACACGCCCGCGATAGCGCGGGGTGCACGTCAGATTCGTAGGCGTTCTTGGTTATGGCTGGCTGTGAGCCTATTCTGAGTGTAGGTAGTCACTCAGAATAGGAGGCGGCGTGCCAGAGGATGCTGATGAGCTGGCGGGACTCCAGCGCCGCCGCGAGGATTTGTACCGGGAGCTGGGGCAGGTCGGGGACTTCCGGCGGGGGTCGCTGAACGAGGTGCGCCGTAAGTGCGGCAAGCCGAACTGTGCGTGCGCCGCTCCGGATCATCCTGGGCACGGGCCGCAGTGGAACCTGACGCGGAAGGTGGAAGGGCGGACGCGGGCGGTGCACCTGAAGCCGGGGCCTGAGCTGGAGAAGGCCCGGCGGGAAGTTGCGGAGTACGAGCGGTTCCGGGGCCTGGTCGGGCAGGTCACTGAGGTGAACGAGGCGATCTGCCAGGCCCGCCCGGCGGTGCCGGGCGAGGCCGGCGGTGATGCCCCTCCCGGGCCGGGAGGGGAAAAGGGGGGCTCCGGGCGGCCCTCGCGCAGCAGAAGACCGCCGAGCTAGGACGGCTCGCCGCCGAGGCGGCCAGGATCCTGGGCTGCGGTGATGCCGGGCTGGAGGCGGCGGAGGCGGTGCTCCGGGCCGGGCTGCTGCGGCTTGGCGGGAGCGTGCTGGAGCAGCTGCTGGCCGCCGACCGGGGGCACCGGGGACCGCGGGTCTCGTGCGGCCGCGGGCACGAGGCCGTGTTCGTCTCCTACCGGGACAAGTCCTTCGACACGGTGCTCGGCCCGGTCACCTTGGCACGGGCCTGGTATCACTGCGCCGAGTGCGGGCACGGCGTCGCGCCGAGGGACGCTGAGCTCGGCGCGGCGGGCGCGTCGATGTCGCCGGGCCTGGCCGCGATGAACGACCGGGCCGCCGCGGCGGTCCCGTTCGCGCAGGCAGCCGCCCTGCTGGAGGAACTGGCCGGCGTCAGGCTCACCGTCAAGCGCGCCGAGCGGGCGGCCGAGGCCAGCGGCGGCGCCGTCGCGGCGGCCGCCCGCGGCCGGGCCGCCCTGGTCGCCGCCCGGAAGCTGGTCCCCCTGCCCCCGTCGCCGCTGCCGGACAAGCTGTATGCCGTCATCGACGGCACCGGGGTGCCCATGACCTCCAGGGAGACTGCGGGCCGGGAGGGGAAGGGCGAGGACGGCCGCGCCCGCACCCGCGAGGTCAAGCTCGCCGTCTTCTTCACCCAGGACAGGCTGGACAAAGACGGCTACCCGGTCCGGGACCGGGACTCCTCCAGCATCATCGCCACCTTCGAGCCCGCCGCCGCGTTCGGGGACCTGGAGAAAGCGGAAGGGATCCGCCGCGGCGCCGACCACGTCCGCCAGCTCACCATCATCGGCGACGGCGCCGCATGGATCTGGGGCATCGCCGCCGCCAAGTTCCCGGAGGCCACCCAGATTGTCAACCTGTTCCACGCCCGCGAGCACCTGCACGACCTCGCCCGCAGGCTCGAGTTCATGCTGGGCGACCACAAGGACGAATGGCTCACCGCCCGCCTGGAAGACCTGGACTACGGCTACATCGACGGCATCATCACGGCGACGCGCAAGTACCCCCTCGAAGGCGTCAAGAAGGACGAGATCGGCACCGCCCTGGGCTACTTCGAGAACAACGCCCCCCGCATGCGCTACCACTGGTTCCGCCAGTGCGGCCTGTTCACCGGCTCCGGCGTCGTCGAGGCCAGCTGCAAGACCGTCGTCGGCCAGCGCCTCAAGCAGTCCGGCATGCACTGGACCGTCAGCGGCGCCGACGCCATCATCGCCCTGCGCTGCAAAGAAGCCAGCAGCACCTGGGAAGCCACCTGTAACACCCCGCACACTCAGACGCGCACCGCCTGACCAGGCACAGGCCGAAGACGATCTTGCTTACCTACAAAACTGACGCGCACCCGATAGCGCGGGCAATGGGCTGCGGATGTCGGTGCCCTCTGCTGGAATGCAACCGATATGGACGCCCATCCCGATGCCTACCGGCTGCTGCGCGGCCCGACGCCGCCGGCTGGGCCCCCGCGGCTCGACGCGGCGCAGCAGGCCGTGGTCAGCCACGCCGGCGGCCCGCTGCTGGTGCTAGCAGGCCCCGGCACCGGCAAGACCACCGCGATCGTCGAGGCAGTGGTGGAGCGGATTATCGGGCGGCAGATCGACCCGGAACGGGTGCTGGTCCTCACGTTCAGCCGGAAAGCCGCCGGGGAACTCCGGGAGCGGATCACCACGCGGCTGCACCGGGCCACCCGCCAGCCGCTCGCGCTCACCTTCCACAGCTATGCCTATTCGCTGGTCCGCCGCGAGTTCGTGCTGGCCGGCGACGTCCCGCCGACGCTGCTGTCCGGCCCGGAGCAGCTGCTGGAAGTGCGGCGCATGCTCCGCGGCGAGGCGGCCCGGGCCCAGGACGACGGGGACGGCCCCCCGGGCACCCCGCGGCGGGGGGACGCCGGGCGCTGGCCGGAACGGCTGCGGCCGGCCCTGCCGACCCGCGGCTTCGCCACGGAGTTGCGTGATTTCCTGCTCCGCGCGGCCGAGCGGGGGCTCGATGGCCCCGGCCTCGCCGCGCTGGGCGCCACCCGCGGGCGTGACGACTGGGTTGCGGCCGGCGGTTTCCTGGACCGCTACACTGCCCGGTTCGACCTGGCGCCGGTCCCGGCGTATGACTACGCCGAGATCGTGCGCATTGCCGCCTCCCTGCTGACCCGTTCGGCCACCCGGGACCGCGAGCGCAAGGCGTATGACGTGGTGCTGGTGGACGAGTACCAGGACACCGACCCGGCCCAGGAGGCCCTGCTGCAGGCGCTGGCCGGCGACGGCCGTGAGCTGATCGCGGTGGGCGACCCGGACCAGTCCATCTACGCCTTCCGCGGAGCGGATACCCGGGCCATGGCCCGGTTCCCGGACGTGTTCCGCACCCCGGACGACCATCCGGCGCGGGTCATCGCGCTGCGCACCTGCCGACGGAGCGGCCCGGTGCTGCTGGCCGCGTCCCGGCGGGTGGCCAGCAGGCTGCCGGCCACCGCCGGGCTGTCCCGTGCGCAGCCGCCCGGGCCCGGTCACCGTGCGCTGACACCGCTGGCCGGGGCCCCCGCGGGCAGCGTCCGGGTGCTCATCGCGTCCAGCGCCAGCCAGGAAGCCGCGGTGATCGCGGACACTCTGCGCCGTGCCCACCTGAGGGACGGCCTCGCCTGGTCGGCCATGGCCGTCCTGGTGCGGTCCGCGGTCCGGCAGGTGCCGTTGCTCCGCCGTGCCCTCGCCACGGCCGGAGTGCCGGCCGTGGTCGCCGGTGACGAACTGCCGCTGGCCGCCGAGCCAGGCGCCCGCCCGCTGCTCGCGTTGCTGCGCTGCGCGCTGCAGCCCGGCGCGCTGGACGAGGAGGCCGCGGCCGACCTGCTCACCGGCCCGCTGGGCGGCACCGACGCGCTGGGACTGCGGCGATTGCGGCGGGCGCTGCACGCCGCGGACGCCGCCGCTGGCCAGCCACCCGGCGAGCACCCGCTGGCTGGCGCGCTGCGCGATCCGAGGCGGCTGCTCCTGCTCCGTGGGCCCGAGGTGACGGCGGCCCGGCGGGCCGCCACGCTGCTCGAGGTGGCGCGGCGCACCGCGCAGGGCGCCACGGAGGCGGGCGCCCCGGGCACCGCGTACGAGGTGCTGTGGGCGGTCTGGGAGGCGTCCGGGCTCGGCCCGGCCTGGCAGGCGGCGAGCGCCGCCGGGGGATCCCGGGGCGAGGCCGCGGACCGCGACCTCGACGCCGTGGTGGCCCTGTTCGACGCGGCGGCCCGGTTCGGCGCCCGGCTGCCGCCGGGCTCGCCCATGCTCTTCCTGGACAGCCTGGGAGGCCAGGAGATCCCCGGGGACACGCTGGCCGACCGCGCCCCGGAGGGCGAGGCGGTGCGGATCCTGACCGCGCACCGCTCGAAGGGCCTGGAATGGGACCTGGTCGTGGTGGCCGGCGTGCAGGAGGGCACCTGGCCCGACCTCCGGATGCGCTCCTCGCTGCTGGGCATGGACGAGCTGGTCGACGTCACCGACGGCCGGGAGCTGGCCGCGGCCCGGCCACCCCGGGATGACGGCCCGGCCCGGGAACCCGGCCCGGGCAGCGACGCCGCCGCGGCCGCCCTGGTCTCCAAGCTGCTCGACGAGGAGCGCCGCCTGTTCTACGTGGCCGTCACCCGGCCCCGGCGGGCACTGGTCGTCACGGCCGCGGGTGGCACGGACATCGACGAGCGCCCGTCCCGGTTCCTCGCCGAGCTGGCTGGTGACGAGATCGAGATCGAGCGGGTCAGCGCGGCCGGGCGGCACTGGCTGTCCCTGCCGGCGCTCACCGCGGAACTGCGCCGGGCCGCCGCGGACGGGAGCCGGCCGATGGTCGTGCGCCGGGCCGCGGCCGCCCAGCTGGCCCGGCTGGCGGCCGCCGGGGTGCGGGGCGCGCATCCGCGGTCCTGGTACGCGCTGACCACGCTGTCCGATCCGGGGCCGGTGACCGGCGACACCATCAGGCTCTCCCCGTCACAGGTGGAGTCGTTCAGCAAGTGCGGCCTGCGCTGGCTGCTGGAGGCCGCGGCCGGGGCGGGCTCCTCTGACGTGCTGCGCCATTTCGGCGTGGTGATCCACGCCGCGGCGGTGCTGGCCGCCCAGGGCACCGACGAGGCCGGGATCGGTGAGCGGATCGACGAGATCTGGCATCACCTCGACTTCGGCAGCGCCTGGTACAGCCAGAAGCAGCGCGAACTTGCGCACCGGATGGTGGCCAAGTTCCTGGCCTGGCACCGGTCCAACCCGCGTGAGCTGGTGGAGGTCGAGCAGGACCTCCGGGTCCGGATCGGGCAGGTGGAGATCACCGGGCGGGTGGACCGGCTGGAACGCGATGAGCGCGGGGCCGCCGTCATCGTGGACCTCAAGACCGGGTCCGCCGCCCCGGCCGGGTCGGACCTGGACCGTAACCCCCAGCTCGGGGTGTACCAGCTGGCCGTGCTGCTCGGCGCGTTCGAGCGGTTCGGCCTCATCGAGCCGGGCGGCGCGGAGCTGGTGCAGGTCGGCAAGGCCGCCTTGCGGGCCGAGGTGAAGGTGCAGCGGCAGCGCCCGCTGCCCGACGACCCGGACCCGGGCTGGGCCGCCGCGCTGGTCGAGACCGTGGCCGCCGGGATGCCCGGGCCGGTGTTCCGGGCCACCGCCAACCCCGGCTGCCGGGTGTGCCCGGTCAGGTCGTGCTGCCCGGTGCACCCGGACGGTTCGCAGGTGACGCCGTGATGTACACGCCCGCTCAGCTGGCCCGGCTGCTCGGCCTGGCCGAGCCGACCCCCGAGCAGGCCGCTGTGATCGCCGCGCCGCTGGAACCGCTGGCGGTCGTCGCCGGGGCCGGCTCGGGCAAGAGCGAGACCATGGCGGCCCGGCTGGTCTGGCTGGTCGCCAACGGCATGGTCCGCCCGGAGCGGGTACTCGGCCTCACCTTCACCAGGAAGGCCGCGGGCGAGCTGGGCGAGCGGGTACGGGCCCGGCTGGACGGCCTGCGCCGGGCCGGCCTGGCTGGCCCGGGCCCGGCTGCGGCGGCCCCGCCGGACGACGGCGCAGAGGGCCCGCCGGCCGGGGAGCCGGTGGTATCCACGTACCACGCCTACGCCGCCCGGCTGGTGACCGACCATGCGCTGCGCGAGGCCCTGGAGCCGACCCTGCGCCTCATCACGCCCGCGATCGCCTGGCAGATAGCGACGTCGGTGGTGGCTGCCTACGGCGGCCCGATGGACGTGGTCACCTGGTCTCCGCCGTCCGTCACCGCCGCGGTGCTGACCCTGGCCGCCGAGCTGGCCGAGCACCTGCGGTCACCCGCGGACGTCGCCGCGGTAGGGGAGTGGCTGGACGCGGAGTCGGTGGCGCTGGCCGGGAAGCTGCCGAGCACGGTCCGGAAGATCCTGGACAGCCAGCGGATCCGGGAACAGCTGCTGCCGATGGTCGAGGGGTACGCCCGGGCCAAGGCCGAGCGGGAAGTCATCGACCACGGTGACCAGGTGGCGCTCGCGGCGCGGATCGCCGTCCGCCATCCCGAGGTCGGCGCGGCCGAGCGCGGCCGGTACCAGGTGGTGCTGCTCGATGAGTACCAGGACACCAGTCACGCCCAGCTCGTCCTGCTGCGGGCCCTGTTCAGCGGCGGCCATCCGGTGACGGCGGTGGGCGACCCCTGCCAGTCCATCTACGGGTGGCGCGGGGCCAGCGCCGGTAACCTGCGCCGCTTCGGCCGGGATTTCCCGGCCGGCCGGGGGCGGTCCGCCCGGCCCGCCGGGGCGCGCATGCTGTCGACCAGCTTCCGCAATACCGGGCGGGTGCTCGATGTGGCCGCGGCCCTGCAGCAGGGGCTGCGCGCGGCAGCGCCGGAGGTTCCCCGGCTGGTGCCGCCACCGGGCCGGCTGGGCCGCGGCCGGGTGATCTGCGCGCTGACCGAGACCGCGGCCGCCGAGGCGGACTGGGTGGCCGGCCAGGTCAGCGCCTTGCTCGCGCTGCCGGCTGGGATCGCCCCGGACGGGGCGCCGTGGCCAGACGGCCGTGCCGGCGGCGTGCGGCCCCGGGACATCGCCGTGCTGTGCCGGAAGCGGTCGCAGTTCGCCGCGCTGCGCAGCGCCCTCGAGGAGCGGGAAATCCCGGTGGAGGTGGTCGGCCTCGGCGGGCTGCTCACCGTGCCGGAGGTCGCGGACATCGTGGCCACGCTGCGGGTGCTGCACGATCCGGTCGCGGGTGGTTCACTGGCCCGGCTGCTCACCGGGCCGCGATGGCGGATCGGCCCGCGTGACCTGGTAGCGCTCGGGCGGCGGGCCCGGGCGCTGGCCCGGGAACTCCGCGAGCACCGCGGGCCCGCCGCCTCCCGCGCGGGCGGCCCGGCGGGTGGCCCGGCGGCCCCGCCTGACCCGGCCGGGGACGATGCGCTGGCGCGGGCGATCACCGACCTGACCGCCGACCCGGGCAGCCTCGTCGAGGCCCTCGATGATCTCGGCGATCCAGGCGGCTACTCGGCGGCGGGCCATGCGCGGCTGGCCGCGCTCGGCGCGGAACTGCGGGATCTCCGCTCCCGGGTGGCCCGCCCGCTGCCGGACCTGGTCGGCGAGGTGGAGCGGATGCTGGGACTGGATATCGAGGTGGCGGCCCGGCCCGGCCGGGACCCGGCCAGCGCCCGCGCCGACCTGGACGCCTTTGCCGACGCGGCGGCCGCCTTCGCCGGCGACCGGGAGGAGCCCACCCTCGGCGCGTTCCTCAGCTACCTGGCCGCGGCCGAGGAGGAGGAGTTCGGGCTGGAATCCGGCCGGGTCGGTGACGGTGACACGGTGACCCTGGCCACCGTGCACGCGGCCAAGGGCCTGCAGTGGGCCGCGGTGCTCGTGCCCGGGCTGAGCGCCGGGAAGAAGTCGCAGGTCTTCCCGGCCAAGCCGCGGTACACCACCCGCTGGACCGAGAACCCGCGGCTACTCCCGTTCGGCCTGCGGGGGGACGCGGCCGACCTGCCCGCGCTGCGCGACCTGACCACGGGCTCGGTGAACGCGTTCGGCGCCGCCTGCGCCGACCGGGACCTGGGCGAGGAACGGCGGCTGGCCTATGTGGCCGCCACCCGGGCCGCGTACTGGCTGGCCTGCAGCGGTTTCTGGTGGGCCGAGGCCACGTCGCCGCTGGGGCCGTCACTGTTCCTGGAGGAGGTCCGGGCGGCCTGCGAGGCCGGGGCCGGGACCGTCGCATGCTGGGCCGATCCGCCGGAGGACGGCGCCGAGAACCCCGTCCTCGCCGAGCCGCCCACCGCGAGCTGGCCGTCGGCCAGCGATGACGCGGAATCAGCCGTCCAGCAGGCGGCCCGGCTGGTGCACGAGGCACTGGCGGCGCACCGCGATGGCACGCGCGGGGAGGGCCGCGATGCCTCCGGACGTGAGGCCGCCGCCCGGGGGCCCGCCGCCCGGGGGGCCGCTTCGCGGGAGACTGCCGCCCGGGGGCCCGCGGCCCGGGAGGCCGCGGCGCGGGAGGCCGCCGCCCGGGAGGCCGCCGCCCGGGAGGCCGCGGCGCGGGAGGCCGCGGCGCGGGAGGGCGGGCTTAGCCAGGAGGACCGCGCGCTGATCGCGGCCTGGACGCGGGATGCCGAGCTGCTGCTGGCTGAACGCGCGGAACGGCGCTCCGAGGCGGCCGCGGCGGTCTGGCTGCCGCCGCGGCTGTCGGTGTCGTCCCTGGTGGTCATGGCCCGTGACCCAGGTGAGCTGGCGCAGCAGATCCGTCGCCCCATGCCGCGCCCGCCCGCGCCGCAGGCCCGCCGCGGCACCGCCTTCCACCGCTGGCTGGAGGAGCGGTTCAGCCAGCAGCGGCTCATCGACCCGGGCGACCTGCTCGGCGCCGCCGACGACTCCGAGGACGTGGCCGACGGTGACGCGGAGGACCTGGCCGCGCTGCGCGAGCGGTTCGAGGCGGGGGAGTGGGGCAGGCGCTGGCCGCTCGAGGTCGAGGTCCCGTTCGAGACGCTGATCGCCGGGCGTCCGGTGCGCGGCCGGATCGACGCCGTCTTCGGTGACGATCCGGCTGGCGGCTACGACGTCGTGGACTGGAAGACCGGGCAGCCACCCGGCTCGGCCGCCGAGCACCAGGCGGCCGTCGTCCAGCTGGCCGCCTACCGGCTGGCCTGGGCCCAGCTCGCGGGGGTCCCCGCGGGCGGAGTCCGGGCGGCGTTTTACTACGTGCGTCATGACCTGACGCTGCGCCCCGCCGATCTGCTCGACGAGGACGGGCTGGCCGCCCTGATCGAGCGGATCCCGGCGGTGTCAGGCTGACAGCTGCCGTTCAATGGTCTCGACCTTGCTGGTCAGGCCATCCGTGATGCCGGGGCGGATGTCGGCCTTCAGTACCACGCTGACCCGGGGCGCATGCGCGGCCACCGCGTCCACGGCCCGCCTGACCACGTCCATCACCTCGTCCCAGTCCCCCTCGACCGTGGTGAACATGGCGTCGGTCCGGTTCGGCAGCCCGCTGTCCCGGACCACCCGGACCGCCTCCGCGACGTAGCTGCCCACTGCCTCGCCGACGCCCAGCGGGGTGATCGAGAACGCGACGATCATGTGCTGCCTCCTGCCTCTGCGGTCACGCCGACCCTAACGCGGTCCGCGCTGGCCGCCGGATCGTGACCCGCTGGGGCCGCTGGTCACACGCCTGGAACATCGGGCGCGTAACGTGCACGCAACGCAGCCCGGGCCAGACGCGAAGCCAGGCGCGCAGACAGCGGAGGACACGGTGATGAACAGGAAAGAAGCAGCGGAGTCGGTCCGTGCCGCCAAGGCCGCCCTGGGACTGACCTGGTCCCAGCTTGCTGAGGCGGCCGGCCGCCCGGTGGCCTGGACGACGGCTGCCCTGCTGGGGCAGCACCCGATGACCGCGGCCCAGGCCAAGGCGGCGTGCTCGCTCCTGGACCTGGGCCAGGACGTCCAGCACGCGCTGCAACTCCAGCCCACCCGGGGCGCCCTGGGCACGCCGGTGCCGACCGACCCGACCATCTACCGGTTCTACGAGGTCCTGCAGGTGTACGGTCCGACCATCAAGGAACTCATTCACGAGCAGTTCGGTGACGGCATCATGAGCGCGATCAATTTCCGCCTCGATGTCAGGCGCGAACCCGACCCCGCGGGCGACCGGGTCGTCGTCGTCCTGGATGGCAAGTTCCTGCCCTACCAGTGGTGACCGGCGGGGACCCCCGCTCAGCCGCCGAGCAGGGCCCGCAGGGCCGCCGCCTGGCGCTGCAGCTCGGCCCCGGGCACCGGCTCAGCTGAGAGCATCTGGTCCCAGGCCAGGGGCCCGCCCGGTGCCGGGTCGTCCCGGTACCGCGGCACGACATGGGTGTGCAGGTGGGGGACGGTGTTCCCGAGCGCCAGGTAGTTCATCTTCAGCGGGCCGAAATGCGCCTGGACCGCCCGGCCGGTCATCAGCACCTCCCGGCCGTATCCGGAGGCCTGCCCGGGATCGAGGTCCGTCGGCTCGGCGACGTGCCCGTGGCGCCATACGACCAGGCAGTAGCCGGGCAGGCGGCTCCGCCGCTCCAGGTGCACCTCCGCGAACTCGCCGGTCATGACGTGCACCCAGAAGTCGCTGTCCCCGTGGCCCAGGGCGGCGCACATCGGGCAGTCCCGGCCCGCCACCCGGTCGGCCCAGTCGGCCGGCCACCCGCGATCAGCCATAGCCCATTCAAGCACCGGCCCGGTCCATCGGGCCGGTGGTCAATGGCGGTGAGGGGCGGTCAGCCGGGGAGATGGCCGGCGAGTTCCCGGGCCGCGTCGACCGGGCGTGGCTGGCCACCCTGGCTCAGGATGGTGAGCGCGACCTGGTCTGCTCCGGCGTCGAGGTGCTCGCGGATCCGGGCGGTGATCGCGGCAATGTCACCCCAGGCGACCAGCTCATCGACGAGCCGGTCGCTGAGGCTGGCGATGTCGCTGCCGGTGAATCCCATCCGGGCGAAATTGGCGCGGTACCCGCTGACGCCGGAGAGGAAACGCAGCGGCGTGCGGCCGGTCGCGCGGGCCCGCGTGGCGTCGGTGTCCAGGACGATCATCTGGCTGATGATCAGGGTGGGGTCCTCGCCCAGGATGCCCCGCGCATGCTTGGTGTAGGCGGGCGTGACCAGGAGCGCGACGGCGCCGGCGGACCTGGCCCGGGCCAGCTCAAGCTTGCGCGGCCCGAGCGCGGCCAGGATCCGCCGGCCGGCGGGCACCGGAGGCGCGCCCTGGTCGAGCCGGTCGAGGTAGTCGTTCAGCGCCCGCAGGGGGCGGGGTTTCTGCGGGCCGCCCAGGCCGACGAGGAACCGGCCTGGTGCGCTGGCCTCCAGCTCGGCGTGCAGGCCGATGACGGCGGCGGGCGGGTAGACGTCCAGGGAGATGATGCCGGAGGCGACAGGGACGGACCTGGTGGCCCGGACGATCTCCGCGATCCGGCCGAGGCGGTCGATCTGCCCGCCCGGCAGCCAGAGGGCGGAGTACCCGAGCTCCTCCAGCTCGGCTGCCTCCCGGAGGCAGGCGTCGTCCGCGGAGACGTTCAGCGCGACGCCGACGGGCCCCAGGCCGAGCTCGCTCATCTTGCTCCCCCTCGCTGCGGCAGCCTCCTGTTCCCAACGACCCTAGGAGTTGAACCTGACTTCAAGTCAAACCTGGTGTTCCTGGCCGGGCCCGGGCGGCGCCCCGGAGGACGCCGGAGCCGATGTGGCCGCCCTCCCGCGCGAGGAAGTCGTCGAGCGCGTGCCGGACGGACCAGCGGCCGACGATCTCCCCGGCCACCATCCCGGGCTCCACGCCCAGGCCGAGCGTGAACCCGACCGCTGCCATCACCTCGCAGGCGGCCGGAACGCCCTCTCATCGTGGGCCCGCGGCGGCCGGAGCCGGAGCGCCGCCCGCACCTCGCGGGCCGTATCGGTCGCCATCAGTAGTAGCCCGTCTTCCCGTCGAGCAGTTCCCGGATCGCGTCCATGTGGCCAGCGTGCCGCGCGGTCTCCTCCACCATGTGGATCAGCATCCACCGCAGGGTCGCGGCGGCGTCATCGAAGTCGGGGTGCTTGCCCGGCTCATCCAGCCGATGAGCGGCGACGATCTCGTTGGACACGGCGCACTGGCGGGCGTACTCCTCGAGGAGCCGGGCGAGGGGCACGCCGGGGACCATCATGTCGGCGTCCTCGGGGCCCTCATCCAGTCCCGGGCCCACGGCTGGCCCGCCCAGGAAGACGACCTCGAACCACAGGTGCTCGACCCACCGCAGGTGGGACACGATGGCCGCCATCGTCATCAGGGGAGAGGAGGGCAGCACCGCGCGGTGAGCATCGCCGCCGGACAGTCCTTCGCATTTCAGGTGCACGATCTTCCGCTGCAGGTCGAGCCAGCCGACCAGCTGGGTCCGCTCATCAGCCACGAACGGGGGGCGCTGGCGAACAGGAGTCATAGGGCCGACGCTAGCCCGGCCGCTGCGAAGCCGGCGACTGCATTTGCGGCAGGATGAGCAGATGCGGTTCGAGTTCGCCACGGCCGGGCGGATCCTGGCCGGTGCTGGCCGGGCGGGGGAACTGCCGGCCGTGCTGGCCAGGCTCGGGTCCCGGGTCCTGGTGTGCACGGGCGGGAACCCGGCGCGGCACGCCGGGCTGCTGGCCGGGCTGGGCCTGCCGTCCAGGGTGTTCCCGGTGAGCGGCGAGCCCACGATCGAGCTGGCCCGCGCGGGTGCTGCCGCCGCGCGCGAGCACCGCGCCGACGTGATCGCCGCCATCGGCGGCGGCAGTGTCATCGACACCGGGAAGGCCATAGCCATGCTGGCGGGCAACGGTGGCGACCCCCTGGACTACCTGGAGGTCATCGGGTCGGGCCGGGCCATCACCCGGCCGTCCGTGCCCTGCGTCGCGGTGCCGACGACCGCTGGCACCGGGGCGGAGGTGACAGCCAACGCCGTGCTGGCCGCGCCGGAGCACCGGCTCAAGGCCAGCCTGCGCAGCACCCTGATGATCCCCCGGGTCGCGCTGGTTGACCCGGAGCTCACCCTGTCCTGCCCGGCTCCGGTCACGGCGGCCAGCGGCCTGGACGCACTGACCCAGTGCCTGGAGCCGTTCGTGTCCGTGCGGGCCAACCCGCTGACCGATGGCCTGGCCCGCGAGGGGCTGCGCCGGGCCGCGACCGGGCTGCGTGCCGCCTGCGCGGACGGCACCGACCTGGCTGCCCGGACGGACATGTCCCTGTGCAGCCTGCTGGGCGGGATAGCGCTGGCCAACGCCAAGCTCGGCGCGGTGCACGGCCTGGCCGGTGTCATCGGCGGGACCGTCCACATCCCGCACGGCATCGCCTGCGCCGCTGTGCTGCCCGCTGTCATCGAGGCCAACGTGGCGGCCCTGCGGCCGGTGCCGGACGGCGGCCCCGCCCTGCGGCGGTACGCCGAAGCGGCCCAGCTCCTGACGGCCAGGCCGGCCGCGTCCATCGAGGACGGCCTGGCCTGGATCCGGGAGACGATCGCCCTGCTCGCGCTGCCCGGCCTGGGTGCCTTCGGCATCCGGCCGCGGCACGCCGATGACATTGCCGCCACCGCCGCCATCTCCAGCAGCATGCAGGGCAATCCCGTGTTCCTGCCCCGCGATGACCTGCGCGCCATCCTCCTGCAGTCGCTCTGAGCGCGGAGGACCCGGCTCACCCGCGATCCGCCCGCCCGCCCGTCCCGCCGTCCGGCACATCCTCGATCGGGAACAGGATCGGGCTCACCAGGTAGAGGCTCCGGTCTGCGCGGGGGCCGTTATCCCTTCTCGACAGCAGGGCGCTGCTCACCTCGCTGATCAGCCCGGCGAGTTCGTCCTGGCTGAGCCACAACGGGACCTGCACGTAGCCCACCGAGTCGTCGGCCGGGCTGGCGTGCTCCCGGTCGAGGTAAGCGTTGAAGTCGGCCAGCAGGACGGCCATCGCCGCAGCGAACGCGTGACGGTGCTCATCCAGCGACATAGACGCGGCCAGGTCCCGGTCGATCACCGGCCCGTCCCGGCGCAGCCGGTAGCGGCGCTCGACGGCCCCGTGCACCCGCTGCTCGCCCGCCACCTCCAGGACCCCGGCCGCGGCCAGCACGCTGACGTGCCGGTACACGGTGGTCTTCGGGACGTCCGGCAGCCGGGCGCACAGGTCGGAGGTGGTGAGAACCCGACCGCCGGACATGGCGTGCATGATCCGCAGCCGTACCGGGTGCAAGAGCAGCTGAAGCGTGTCCACCCGGCCACGATTCCATATCTGGTACCGTTTCCAAAGTTGGAAATGCAAAGCCGGGTACGCCAGCTGAGGAGTTAGTCATGCCAGACCAGCCGTCCGGAAGCAGCCCGGGCACGGGACCGGGAACCCCCCCGCTGGGGCGCTACTACCAGGTGGGGGAGCAGAGACTGCTGCTGCACCGCTCGGGCCGCGGGGACCCGGCGGTGGTGTTCCTGCCCGGGGGCGGCGCGGTCGGCCTGGACTACCTGAACGTCGCCGAGAAGGCGGCCGGCCTCAGCACCACCGTCCTCTATGACCGGGCTGGGACGGGCTGGAGCGGCGGGGCCAGCCTGCCGCGCTCCTCCGCCGAGGTGACTGACGAGCTGCGCGAGCTGCTGCGGGCCGCTGGCGTGCCCGCTCCCTACGTGCTGGCCGACCACTCACTCGGTGGCCTGTACGCGCGTCACTACGCGCAGCGCTTCCCTGATGAGGTCGCCGCCCTGTTGCTGCTGGACCCGGCCCACGAGGACTACAACGCCTACATGCCCCGGGAACTGAATGAGCTGCGCGAGGGATGGGACCCGGACCAGGTCCTCCCGGACGAGCTGCCCGGCGAGGTCATCCAGCTTTACCGCGGCCTGTTCGCCCAGGAGATGACGGACTGGCCCGCCGCGATCCGCGAGATCCTCATCGAGCGCCATGTCAGCTGGGAATGGCTGCACGCCGGCCTCCAGGAGGCGGGGAACATCGGCCAGCTCTACGACGAGGTCCGGCAGGCCGGCCCGATGCCCGACGTGCCGCTCATCATCCTGTGTTCCATGGGCGCGGACGGCTTCAAGCAAGCCGTGCTGGTCGGTGAATCCGAGTCGCTGCTGCGCGCGGAGATCGAGGGCAAGCGGCGGCTCTACGCCGATTTTGCCCGGTCGGTGCCGCGCGGCGAGGTGCGCCTGGTGGACGCCGGGCACGTCACCCTTCACCTGCGCCATCCTGAGGCCGTGCGCGGCGCCCTGGCGGATCTGCTCGGCCAGGTGCACGCCGGGCCTCAGTCCCGCCGTACCGCGTAGCTCAGGTGCGTGACCCGGTGGCCCGGGATGACGACCGGGTCCTCGAACCGGTGCGGCGCCCGGGCCAGGCCGGCGAAGTACGGGATGCCCTTTCTCCGGCAGCACCGGCACCAGGCTGATCACGACCGTGTTGACCAGGTCCAGGTCCAGCGCCTGCTGCGCGATACTGGCGCTCGAGATGGTGTTGACGCGGCAGGCGGCCGGAATTCACCGCCCGGCTCAGGAGCTGCCGAAGGTGAAGAGCGGGCCAGCGGGCAGCGGGACCGTCGCCGCGTGGCGGAGCCGCTGCGCGCCCACGCCGGTCAGCCCCGCGGTGCCCAGCGCCTCGAAGGCGATCTCCTCGAAGCCGCTGCCGGCGAACCAGCCCCGGATCTGCGGCGTGAGGTCGGGGTCCCGCCGGTGCCGGGTCCAGATCACCGTCGCGCCGGGGGCGCACAGCGCGGGGGCCGCCTGCACGGTGCGCTGGATGTCCGGCTCGCTCACGTTGCCGAAGATGCCGCACAGCAGGAGCACGTCGGCAGGCAGCGCGTCGGCGTAACCGGCGGTCACGCTGGCGTCCGCCTGGCGCACCACGACCTGCGGCAGCCCGGCCTGCGCGGCCGCCCGGCGCGCCTGCCCGGCGTTGGCGGCGTCGTACTCCACCAGGACGGCCTGGACGTCGTCACGGCGGGGATGGCCGGGCAGCACGCCGGTGACGTCGTGGCCTTGCCCGGCGCACAGGCTGACCAGCCGGACCGGGCCGGCCGGTGCCCGGTCGATGGCCTGCGACAGGTGGAAGCGGACCCGGCGCAGCCGGGCGCTCAGCGACGATGACGGATCTTCATAGGCCTCGTGCCAGGCCACCCAGTCCTTCATGACGCCGATTCTGCCGTGCGGGGCGGTGCGCCCGGCAAGCCAGGAGGGCGGGCACACTGGGCAGGTGCGCATCACGGTCCGGGTCCGTCCGGGATCAGCCCGCCCGAGGGTGGGCGGTGAGCACGACGGCGCCCTGGTCGTCCGGGTCAGCGCGCGGGCCGTGGACGGGAAGGCCACCGCGGCCGCCCTGGCCGCCGTGGCCGAGGCGTTCGGCGTCCGCCGCCCGGCGGTCACCCTGGTCGCCGGCGCGGCCAGCCGGACCAAGGTGCTCGAGGTGGCCGGGGCCGACCCCGCCGTGCTGGACGAGCTGCTGGCCCGGTGAGACGGGTTACCTGATCATGAACGAGCCGAGGCCCTCGGGCGGCTGGGCCGCCGTGGCGACATCGGTCACCTCGGCCAGCCGCGGCCCGCGCCGGGCCCACTCCAGCATGTGCTCGACCTGGTCCGCGGGTCCCTCGAAGACCGCCTCGACGCCGCCGTCGGCGAGGTTGCGCACCCAGCCGGCGACGCCGTGCTGCCAGGCCATCCGCTGGCAGGCGGCCCGGAAGCTGACACCCTGCACGCGGCCGGTGATCAGGACCTGGTAGCGGATCACACGCAGACGCTACGCCGCAGCGCGGGCCAGGAGTCAGGCGTCCCCGGCCGCAGCGCGGACGGTGGCCCGGGCCAGTGCGGGCTGGCGGGCACCGGCGCGGGCGTACCTGGCCAGCAGCAGCCAGCAGGCCAGGCCGAGCGGGTAGACGATGTAGCCGAACCGGGTGGCCGGCGCGAAGGTGAACATCACCACCAGCCCGGTCACCAGCCGCCAGCCGGCTGATACCTCGTCACGGGGCGGGCGGAGCACCAGCCACGCGGCGATGGCCAGCCCGCCCGCCAGGACCAGGCCGATCGATGCCCAGTGCCCCCACGCCCAGGTCTGCGCGATCAGGTGGCCGGGCAGCGCGCTGGCCGCCGGAGTCTTGATCTTGGTCAGGCCGAGCGGGAACAGGATCGTGTTCGTCGCCACCGGGCCCGGCTGCGCGAACAGCACCGGCCCGTCCGCGGCCAGCGGCACGCCGAGTGCGGCCAGCGCCAGCCAGCCCGCCGCGCGCCAGCCGCCGCGGGCCGCCACCAGGGCCAGCGCCACGGCGATGGCCGGCCAGGCGGTGGCCTTCATCGCGGCCGCCAGGCCCAGCACGACCCCGCCCAGGATGATCTGCCTGGTGCCCAGCCCGCCGCGCGCCTGGTCAGGACCGCCCGCCGCCCCGGCGGCAGCCGCCACCGGGCGCAGCAGCGCCAGTCCCAGGCACAGCAGCCCCAGCACCGGCAGGTCATCCCCGCCCGTGCTGAGCGGGTAGGCGACGACCGGTGACGCGGTGACGACCGCCGTCCACATCCAGGGCCGCGGCACGTCGCTGAGCTTCAGCGCCCAGCCGAAGGCCAGGGCGAACACCACGCCGAACCAGACCCGCGGGTCGGTGAGCAGCCCCGCGCCGAACAGCGCGTGCGGGATGCCGAATACGGCCAGGGCGGGCAGGTACGGGTTGTAGGCGTTGACGTCGTGCGTCGCCGCGATGGCGCCGGCCCCCTGGTACGGAGTCCCCCGGTGCAGGAACATCCCCGCGGAGCGGATGACCACGCCGACCTCCGGCTGCCCGGTGTGGGCGATGGCCATCCAGGCCAGCGGCGCGATCAAGGCCCCGCCGATGCTGATGGCCAGGGCCAGCGGCAGGCCGCGGCGCCGCCCGGCCAGGGCCACCAGCGCGGCCAGGCCATACGACCCGGCGGCCAGTATCCCCCATAGCCGCTCCGGCGCGTTGGCGCTGAGCCCGGCGACCGCGCAGGCGAACAGGGCGCAGCTGGCCAGCAGCGCCGCGGGCCAGTCGTGCTGCAGCACGGCGCTCAGCGCGGCGGCGCGGCGCCGGATGACCCGGCCGGGCCGCGCCAGCCGGGCCCGCCACCGCGCGACGCGCTGGCAGGCGTCCTGACGGCCGCCACTACGGGGCGGACTGGTCAGAGGTAGTGTCATGTGTCACCACGGCCCAGGAGCGGCAGTATGGCATCATCCCCGGTGGACTGGTCAGAGCCGTACGCCCTGCTCAGGGGGGCATCCAGGGGGCGGGGGTCATCCCGCCAGGGGCCGGTGGCATGCGCCAGGAACCGCCCTGCTGACTCACGGGATTGACTCACAGACTCACATCCCCGGATCTCTTGCCAAGGTCTCAGGCTACAGAAGGTATTAGTAGTAGCTTCCGGGCCGCATCGGTCCAGAGGCTGAGATCCCTGGAGGGGATGTCCTACTCTGCGCCTGGGACGGCATGCGGGTACACGCGGTCCACGGTCCAGACCTGATCCATGACCGCCCCGGTGGCCGGGTGCGCGGGGGCCAGCGGCCTGCGGTAGGTGCGCAGGGGAACGTTCGGGTTGATGTGGCCGAGGGAGTCAGCCAGGACCACGACGGGCAGGCCACTGTGGCCGCCCCCTGACGCGTAGGTGCGGCGTCCCTCGCGCGGCTGCCAGTCATCCCCGAGCCTGACGCGCTGGCAGAACCGGTTGAATGACCTGTTGGTCGTGGCGCCGCTGACCGGCCGCCCGGACTCATCCGCGAACACCAGGCCCTCCCGGCCGCAGCTCTCCAGCTGGGAGCCGTAGGCAGAGCCGGGGCGCGGCCGGCCGGCAGCCTGCATCTTGGGCAGCTGGATCAGTGCCCGCCTGGCCGCGTGGGTCAGCCCCGGCATAGCGCAGGCGCTTGCCCGTCTTCGGCCGCCAGGACCATCGGGACCTCATCACCGGCTACCGGGTCTGGCTGGCCACGGACGCGCGGAACTTGCTGGCCGCCACCCGCCTCCAGCACGCGCTCATCACCTGGAACCGCAATCAGGCCGACTGGTGCGTGGCGTCACCACGCTACGATGCCGAGGGCTCTCCGTCCTCACGCCCGAGGTGGATTCTGTCGCCCCCGAGTAGGACCGTGCTGCTGTGGTAGTAGCTGGCGGGCCGGCAGGGGACACCGCCCGGCGAGGAGGGGCTCACCGTTCATGGATGCGCGTGACTACATCGACAGGAACGCACGGCAGTTCTTCGACCAGCTGAAGGAGTGGCTGGCCATCCCGTCGGTCTCCGCGGGCCCTGGGTACCACGGCGATGTGCGCGCCTCAGCGGCGTGGCTGGCCGCCTGCCTCACCGCCACCGGCTTCCCGGAGGTCGAGGTGTGGGAGACCGGGAACGATGTGTCGCCCGGCCAGCCGGCCGTCTTCGCGCACTGGCCCGCGGCCGACCCGTCCGCGCCGACTGCCCTGGTCTATGGGCATCACGACGTCCAGCCGGCCGAGCCGCTGGAGGAGTGGCGTTCACCGCCGTTCCAGCCGGCCGAGCGGGATGGGCAGCTGCTGGGCCGGGGCGCGTCCGACGACAAGGGGCAGGTGCTGCTGCATACTCTCGGCCTGCGGGCCTGCCTGGCCGCGGGCGGGCGCAGCGCACCCCCCGTCACCGTCAAGTTCCTCATAGAGGGGGAGGAGGAGTCCGGCTCGCCGCACTTCGCGGACTTGCTGCGCAGCCGCGCGGACCGGCTGGGCTGCGATGTCATCGTGATCTCGGACACCACGATGTGGGCCGCGGACGTGCCGTCCATGTGCACAGGGATGCGCGGCCTCCTCGACGCGCAGATCGACCTGCGCGGCCCGGACACCGACCTGCACTCGGGCTCCTTCGGGGGCGGTGTGCCCAACCCGGTGCACGCGATGGCCGCGCTGCTGGCCGGCCTGCACGACACGGAGGGGCAGGTGACCCTGCCCCGGTTCTACGACTCGGTGGCCCCGCTGACGCCGGCCGAGCGTGACCTCTTCGGCCGGCTGCCGTTCGACGAGAAGTCCTGGCTGGCCGATGCCGGCCACAGCCAGGCGGCGGCGGGCGAGGCCGGATACACCACCCTGGAGCGGATCTGGGCCCGGCCGACCGCGGAGGTCAACGGCGTGTGGGGCGGCCACACCGGGCCCGGCACCAAGACGATCGTGCCGAGAGAGGCGCACGCCAAGGTCTCGTTCCGGCTGGTGGCGCACCAGGAACCGGCCGACATCGCGGTCGCGCTGCGTGAGTACGTGGCCGCGCACACCCCGCCGGGCATCGAGGCCACGGTCACGTTCGGCGGCCCGGGGGTGCGGCCGGCCTTCTCACCGCTGGACTCGCCCGGGGTGCGGGCGGCCAAGCGGGCGATGGAACGGGCGTTCGGCCGCGAGGTGCTGTTCACCCGGGAGGGCGGCAGCGGCCCGGAGGCCGACCTCGGCGACATCCTGGCCGCACCGCTGGTGTTCGTCGCGGTCGGCCTGGACGAGGACCGGATCCATGCGCCTAACGAGAAGGTCGAGATGGCACTGCTGCTGCAGGGTGCCGCGGCCGTCGCGTACCTGTGGGACGAGCTGGCAGCGGACCGCGACGCGATCCTGGCGGCCCGGTGAGCGCCGCCGGGTACCGGCCCGCGCGGGCGGGCCGCCAGGCCCGCCCGCGCGGCCGGTGGGATTTTTCTTGCCGGGCGGGGCGAACATCTCAGGAGGCACGGTGAGCACGGACCAGCCCGCCGACCAGCCCGCCGACCAGCCCGCCGACCAGCCCGCCGAGCGGCCCGCCGACCAGCCGGCCGAGCGGCCCGCCGACCAGCCGGCCGAGCGGCCCGCCGACCAGCCGGCCGAGCGGCCCGACCCGCAGGCGGGGGGCGCCCCCCCAGACACCAGCACGCAGCTGAGCGGCCTGCTGCTGTCCCGCAGCGCGGTAGACCGGATGAGCGTGCGCCGCGGTGACACCGAGTGGGTAGCCGCGGCCTGGGCCGATCCGGCCACCCGGGTGCTGGTGCTAGACAACGCGCGGGCGCTGGTCCGGTTCGGCGAGAAGGGCGCGGAACTGGTCCTGGTCGGGCCGGGCCAGGCGCCGGACGGGCTGAATTTCCTGCTCGGCGTGGACGACGACGACGTGGCCTACTTCGGCGTGCTCGGGCCGCCGGGCTGCCTGGAGGTGCTGGAACAGCAGCTCACCGCGGAGGAGACGGCGGCCGGCCGGGAGCCGGGGGACCAGCCCGAGCCCGAGCAGCAGACCGTGGCCGAGCAGGCGGCCCGGCTGAACACCGGCCAGCCGGGGGTGCGCCCGGACGGGCTGCGCGAGGCGGCCGCGCTGCTCGGTGACCGGGACGCCGGCCTGTTCACCCATGCCGTCGCGCTGGCCAACTGGCATGTCAGCCACACGCACTGCCCGCGCTGCGGCACCCTGACCGTGCCGGTCGCGGCCGGGCACGCGCAGCGCTGCCCGAACGACGGCAGCGAGCACTTCCCGCGGATCGACCCGGCAGTCATCATGCTGGTCACCGACCCGGACGGCCGCTGCCTGCTGGCGCGGAACAAGCGCTGGCCGGAGCGCCGGGTCTCCGTCCTCGCGGGCTTCGTGGAACCGGGAGAGTCGGCCGAGCAGGCGGTCATCCGAGAGGTCGCCGAGGAGACCGGCATCGAGGCCGGCCAGGCCCGCTACGCGGGCAGCCAGCCGTGGCCGATGCCGCAGAGCCTGATGCTCGGCTTCCGGGCCGAGGCCACCGGTGACCTCACCCTCCGCGTGGACGACGACGAGATCGCCGAGGCGCGCTGGTACAGCCGGGAGGATCTGGCGTCGGCACTGGCTGCTCAGGAAGTCCTGCTGCCGCCGCCGGTGTCCATCGCGCACCGCCTGATCGAGGCCTGGTACGGCGCGGAACTTCCCGGCGTCTGGTAGGCGAGCGGGGCGTTGGGCGGGTGACGGCCCGGCCGTGCGCCTGCCCGGCGCCCGGGCTGCTCAGCGGGGGGCGAGCAGCCGGACCGCCGCGGCCTCGTCCACGCCGGGGCCGGGCACGACGGCGATCACCGGGGTGTCCAGGCCGTTCGCGTGGTACTCGGCCACCTGTTCCCGGCACTTCTCTGGCGGCCCGTGGAGGACCAGGCTGTCCACCACGTCGTCGGGGATCGCGGCCAGCGCGGCCTTGCGGTCACCCGCCGCCCAGGCCTGGTGCATCGGGCGCAGCCGCTCGCGGCGGCCGAGCCAGTCGTGGAAGGCCGCGTAGGCGGGCACGGTGAGGTAGGCCGTGATCATCCGGCGGCCGATGTCCCGGGCCGCCTGGGCGTCCGCGGTAGGGCAGACGAATACCCGGGCGATCAGTTCGCAGCCCGGGCCGGCCACCGCGCGGACCTGGGGCACGTCGTCCGGGGCGAGCCAGTTGGTGATCACCCCGTCGGCCAGGGCGGCGCCGAGCGACACCATCTGCGGCCGGAGCGCGGCCAGGGCCAGCGCGGGCGGTGAGTCCGGGGGCGTCTCCAGCCGGAAGCCCCGCACGCTGACCGTGTCCCCGGCCATCGTCACTTTCTCCCCGGCCAGGGCCGGGCGGAGGAACCGGAGATAGTCCCGGGCCCGCTGGTAGGGGCGCTCCAGCGGGACCCCGTTCCAGCCGGTGACCACGACCGGCGAGGAGACCCCGATGCCCAGCACGAAGCGGCCCGGGGCCAGGCTGGCCAGCGCGGCCGCCTCCATGGCCAGCAGCGCGGGACCTCGGTTGAAGATGCCGGCCACGGCGGTGCCCAGCCGCAGGCCCGGGGCCCACTGGGCGGCCAGCACCAGCGGCGTGAACGCGTCGGTGCCGCTGACCTCCGAGGACCAGGCGTCGGTGTAGCCCAGGTCCGGCAGCGAGGCGACCAGGTCCCGCTGGCCGCCCAGGGGAGTGGCGCGCAGCGGGAGCGTGATGCCCCATCGTGGCGTGGGTGGCACGTGACCTCCTGTAGTTCCCGCCCATCATCGCAGTGGCCGTGGCAGGATGCCCGGCATGGACACCGATTGCGTTGGCACTCTGGTCGGTGAGCATGTCCGGTGACCTTGACGTTGACGCCGTGTTTGGCCGGTCCTCACCGGATGATGCCTTCGCCGCCGTGCTCACCGAGGCCCGGATGGTGCTGGGGGAGATCTCCAGCCCGCTCCAGGCGGAACTGTGGGGCTCGGACATCCTGGCCGCGCTGGGCGGTACCCGCAGCGCGGCCGCGCAGGCCATGGTGCCCGCCGCTGAGCGCACCGGCACGCCCGAGGCGCTGGCCATCCTGCGGGTGCTCGCCGCCGTGGGCGTGCCTGACCTGCAGGTCCCGGCGGGGGAAGCGGCCGCCCGGCTGGCCGCCCGGGGGGTGCCGGACGCCACGTGGGCAGCCGAGGCCGGCTCGCCCGCACCCGGCGAGTGCTGGCGCTACGGGGACGACCGCGGCGTCCAGGAGGCGGTCACCATGAGCTTCGATTACGCCGCCGGGCGGCACGTGGTGTCCGTGCTGCTGGACCACTCGTTCGGCGGCGGGATCAAGAACGTGTGGGTCGGCGAGGCGGGCGACGTGCTGGCCCGGACCCAGGCCATGGCGCGGCAGGACCCTGGCATGGTGTTCGAGATGATCAGCCCGGCCGACGCCCGGATGCGGGCCGAGCGGGCCATTGCCGCGGGCGAGTGCCCGGGCCAGCCGGACGAGGTGAGCGCGGTGGCCTCCGCGCGCGCCATCCTGCGGGCCCGGGTCGCGCTGCTCGCCGGCCTCTAGATCGGCCTTCTTTTCCGAGAGCACTGCTCTTGACACTGAACGCCTCATGTGTGCATACTGCTCTTAGTTGAGAGCATCGCTCTCGAAGCGAAGGAGCAGTCTGATGAACGCCAGCCCAGACCAGCGCTACATCATCCCGACCGGCATGGATCGGGCGTTCAACTCCACCGTCGCCGCGCTCACCAGGGCCGGGATCAGCATCTGGGGATCGCGGGTGCTGGCCGTGCGCGGCCGCAAGAGCGGCGAGTGGCGGACCACGCCGGTCAACCTGCTCACCGTGGACGGGCGCCAGTACCTGGTGGCCCCGCGCGGCCAGGCGCAGTGGGTGCGCAACCTGCGCGCCGCCGGGGAGGGCGAGCTCCGCGTCGGCCGCCGGGCCCGCGGGTTCACCGCGGCCGAGCTGGCCGATGCGGACAAGCCGCCGGTGCTGCGGGCCTACCTGAAGCGGTGGGGGTGGGAGGTCGGCCGGTTCTTCGAGGGAGTCACGGCGGACGCCACGCCGGAGCAGCTGGCCCAGATCGCGCCCGGCTTCCCCGTCTTCCAGGTCACCATCGACCGCTAGCCGACCCGCCGGCCCGGGCCCCGGGGCCCACGTCACAGGGTCAGCGCGAGGGTGGCGCCGGATGGGCTCAGCAGCCGGTGGTAGCCGCTGGCGGCCGGGAACACCGCGCGGTCGCCGCGGACCATGGCCCGGGAGCCGTCCGGGCCGGCCAGCAGGCAGCCGTCGGCGCCCAGCGCCACCAGGTCACCGTCCATCCGGAGCAGCACCGGACCGTCGCGGCGGGCCGAGATCGCCGACCGCCCGGCCCGCAGCCCGGCCAGCACCGCATCGGGCCCGGTCCCGTCGCACTCCACCCAGGTGGTGGGGGTGCCCGGCGGCGCATCCGAGCCGTGCCGGTGCCAGTCACTTCCGCCCACCGGCACCGCCCCGGCGTCCCAGGCCAGCCACCACGCCAGCGGCACGGTCCAGTGCGGGTCCAGCCAGCTCCAGTGCCAGATCTCGGCCAGCGGGGGGCGGCGCCGCATCGGCTTGATCCAGCTCACGTGGCCGCCGATCGGGTGGTTGACCGACAGCAGGCCGCCGCGGCGCTCCGTTGCCTCCAGCCAGGCGTCGGCGGGCTCACGGAAGTCGACCCAGCCGATGTCGCCCAGCGCCCCGGCGTGGCCGTCCTCCGTGGTCACCTCCTGGCCGGGGATCAGGGTGATCCCGTACCGCTGTGCCGCGCAGCCCAGCTCAGCGTGGTGGCTGACCGTGTTGTGGTCGGTGATGGCCAGGAAGTCCAGGCCCTGCCCGGCCGCGAAGTGCGCCAGTTCCGGCACGGTCTGCGCGCCGTCGGAGTGCACGGTGTGACTGTGCAGGTCCCCGGCCAGCCAGCGCCGCCCGGGCCGGGCGGGCAGGTCGCGGCGCGGCGGCCGGCTGGCCAGCGGCGGCGGTGCGGCCGGGACGGGCGGCGGGGCGAGCCGCCGGGGGACGCTGGTCACCTCGGCGGTCACTTCGTAGGCGGTCCCGCCCGCGGCCAGCCGGTACAGCCCGAGGATCACCTGCCAGCGGCCGGGTTCCAGCTCGCCCGGCAGGTAGCCGGGGGTGGCCGTGCCCGGGGTGATGACGAACTGCGTGCGCGCGCCACCGGACCAGCCGCGGAACCCGGACGGACCGAGGCAGCCCAGGTCCAGCGTGGCGGCCGACCGGTCGTAGTCCAGGGCCACCCGCAGCCCCGCGGTGCCGGGCGGCACCTCTACCGGCAGGTAATGCCAGGCGGAGGCACAGCGATCCTCAGGGACCCACCGTCCACGGTGCCGCGTGATGGCGCTCATCCCTCCACCGAACCAGATTCGCCTCATCCCGGCGAGGGTGCGGCGCATCGGTGCGGTGACTCCTGGCCGGCGCAGGCGGTACCAACTCACCGCCTAACCGGCTGAGCCACGCCGTTGACCAGGGAATTCAACGCGCGTAGAATTCAACATGTGATGAGTTAGCTGCCCAGCCAGGCCGGACGGCGGCCGGAGAGGCACCCCGATGTGGGCGATGATCGTCAAGGAATTCCGGCAGCTGCGCCGGGACCGGCGGACCCTGGCCATGATGATCGTGCTGCCGGTGCTGCTGCTCGTGGTGTTCGGTTACGCGGCCAGCTTCGACGTGAAGACCATCCCGACCGTGGTGGCCGGCCCGCTCGCCCGGCAGCTGCCGCTGCCCGGCCTCGACGTGGTGGCCCGGGAGCCCTCGGAGGGCCTGGCCTGGGCGCAGATCCAGCTGCGGGACAACCGGGACGGCGCGGCCGTCGCGGTGGTGACCGGGGCCGGCGCCAGGCCCGTGGTGCTGGTGGATGGCAGCCAGCTGTTCACCGCGCAGCACGTTCTGACCATCCTGGAGGCCCGCGCCCGGGAGGTTCCGGCGGCCCAGGTGCCGGTGGTCCGGATCCTGTATAACCCCCAGCTCAAGACGTCCTACATCATGATCCCCGGGCTGGCCGGCGTGGTGCTGGTATTCATCGGCATCATCATCACCAGCCTCGGCGTGGTCCGGGAGCGGCAGAGCGGGACGCTGGAGCAGCTCGCGGTGATGCCGCTGCACCCCCGGGACGTCTTCCTCGGCAAGATCGTCCCGTACTTCGCGGTGGCCGCAGTGGACCTGGCCATCGTGCTGGCGGTCGGGGTGGCCCTGTTCGGTGTCCCGTTCCGCGGCTCGTACGCGGTCTTCGGGCTCGGCGCGCTGCTGTTCCTGTTCGTCACGCTCGGCCTCGGCGTGCTCATCTCCAGCGTGTCCGAGAACCAGGGGCAGGCCATCCAGCTGGCGTTCATGTTCACCCTGCCTCAGGTGCTGCTATCCGGGCTGATCTTCCCGCTGTCCTCGATCGCCGCCGGGGTCCGCTGGATCTCCTACATCCTGCCGCTGACCTACTTCAATGAGATCTCCCGCGGAGTGATGCTGCGGGCTGAGCCGATCGGGCCGCTGTGGCAGCCGCTGCTCTTCCTCGCCCTGCTCGGGCTGGTCGTGATGAGCCTGGCCATGCTGCGCTTCCGCGGTTACCTGTCGCCCGCCGGAGCGGGCGGCCGGCGGGGCAGGAGCCGCCGAGGCGGCAGCGCGACCCCGGCTCCCGCGGTCGCCACCGCGGGCACCGGGCCAGACCCGGCGGGGTCCCGGTGAGCGCCCCGCAGGCCCCGGACCGGGGCTGGTGGGGAACCGCCGGGGTGTCCGTCCGGTATGGCCGGCATGTTGCCCTTGACCAGGTGACCTTCCACGCCCGGCCGGGACAGGTGAGCGCGGTGGTCGGCGGGGATGGCGCCGGGCGCAGCACCTTGCTGCGTTGCCTGGGCGGCGCGCTCGCGCCCAGTTCGGGCCTGGTCCGGCGGCCACCGCGACGGGACATCGGCTACCTGCCGGCCAGTTCGGGGATCTACCCGGACCTGACCGTGGCGGAGAACCTGGCGTTCCGTGCGGCCGCCTACCAGATCCCGGCGGCGGCCGCCGCGCAGCGCACGGCCGGCTACCTGGCCCGGGCCGGCCTGGCCGTGGCCCGGGACCGGCTGGCCGGGCAACTGTCCGGCGGGATGCGCCAGAAGCTCGGCGTGATCGCCGCGATGCTGACCGGCCCGGCCCTGCTGGTGCTGGACGAGCCGACCACCGGCGTGGACCCGGTGAGCCGGGCCGACCTGTGGTCGCTGATCGCCCGGGCGGCCGCCGAGGGCGCGGCCGTCGTCATCGCCACCAGCTACCTGGATGAAGCGGAACGCGCCGCCCATGTGCTGGTGCTGGACGCGGGCCGCCAGATCGCGGTGGGCACGCCGGACCAGATCGTGGCGGCCATGCCAGGCCGGCTGCGGGTCAGTGACGGACCGCCGCCGGAGGCCGACCGGCCGCGGGCCTGGCGCCGGGCCGGGCGCTGGCGGGTATGGGACCCGGCCGGATCCGCGGGCAGCCTGCCCATCCGGCCGGATCTGCAGGACGCGGTCACCGTCGCGATCCTGGGCCGGGAACTCGCCGAGCGGGCCGGGACCGCGGCCGCGGCCGGGGCAGGTGCGCGGTGACGGCCGGGACGCTGGCCGAGTGCGTGGCCGTGAGCCGCCGGTTCGGTGACTTCACCGCGGTGGACGAGGTGAACCTGAGCCTGCGCCCGGGCGAGGTGGTGGGCCTGCTCGGCGCAAACGGGGCGGGCAAGACCACGCTGATCCGGATGCTGCTCGGGCTGCTGCCGGCGTCGGACGGGCGGGTGCTGCTGTTCGGCGGGCCGCCGTCCCGCCCGGCCCGGCGGCGCCTCGGGTATGTGCCGCAGGGCCTCGGCCTGTATGACGACCTCACCACCGCGGAGAACCTGGCCTTCTCGGCGGCCGTGTTCGGCCGCGGCGGGCAGGTACCGCAGCAGGGGTCACTGCGCCAGTACGGCCGGGTCCTGGTGGGTGACCTGCCGCTCGGCGTGCAGCGCCGGGTGGCCTTCGCCGAGGCCCTGCAGCACCGGCCCGACCTGCTGATCCTGGACGAGCCGACCTCCGGGGTGGACCCGCTGGCCCGGGCCCGGCTCTGGGAGACCATCGCCGGCGCCGCCGCGGACGGCGCTGGCGTGCTGGTCACGACGCACTACCTGGACGAGGCCGGGGAGTGCGGCAGGCTGGTCATCATGGCGGACGGACGGGTGGTGGCCGAGGGCACAGCCGGGGAGATCACCGGGGACACCCGGGTCAGTGTGGTCGAGGCGGACGACTGGGCAGCGGCCTTCGCGGCGCTGGAGGCGGCCGGCCTGCCTGCCGCGCTGGCCGGGCGCACCCTGCGAGTGCCCGGCGCCAGCCCGGCCGTGGTGACCCGCGCGCTCGGCCCGCTGGCCGCCCGGGTCAGCGCGGCCCCGGCCACCCTGGAAGAACGCTTCTTCCAGCTCATCGTCCCGGCGGCCCGGTGAGCGGGACCCCCGGGCGGGCCGGGTCGGCCGGCCGGACCAGGCCGCGGGGAAGGACCGGGCGCCGCGGCGGGGACAGCGGCACCCGGGAGGCCATCCTGGCGGCCAGCCGGCAGCGCTTCGCCGAGCTTGGCTACGACGGCGCCACCATCCGGGGCATCGCCGCGGACGCCGGGGTGGACCCGGCGCTGGTGCATCACTTCTTCGGCACCAAAGAACGCCTGTTCGCGGCGGCCATGCGGCTGCCGGTGGTCCCGGGGGAGCTGATCGCCGCGGCGCTGGCCGCCGGCCGGCCGGCCCGGGGGAGAGCCTCGGCGAGCATCTGGCCCGGACCGTGCTCAGCACCTGGGATGTGCACGAGTTCCGGGACATCTTCCTCGGCCTGCTGCGCTCGGCGACCACCAGCCCGCAGGCGATGACCATGCTCCGGGAGTTCGTCACCGACACGATCGTGGGCCAGCTATCCGCCGTCGCCCGGCCGGGGGACCAGGCGGGCCAGGACGGGGCGCGGTACCGGGCCTCCCTGGTGGCCAGCCAGGTGCTGGGCCTGGCGCTGACCCGGTACGTGCTCAGGCTGGAACCGCTGGCCGCCGCCGGCCTGGACACGCTGGTCGCCTCGATCGGACCGACGCTGGACCGCTATCTCACCGGTGACCTGGGCTGAGCGCCCGGGTCAGGGCTTGCGGGCCACCCCGGCCCAGGCCGCCGCCTCCCCGGCGGGAGCCGGGGCGGCCGGATCGGGATGCCACCGGTGCGGCTGCACGACCCCCGGCTCGAGCAGCTCCAGGCCCGTGAAGAACCGGGTGACCTCGGCCCGGCTGCGCCGGGTCTGCGGGGTGGATACCAGGCTGTTGTAGCGTTTCGCCCCCTCGGCCACGGCCGCGGGGTCCACGTCGCTGGCCGGCTGGGTGATGGTGAGGTAGCTCCCGGGCGGCATCCCGGCGAGGAACCGGGCCACCAGGGCATGCGGATCCTCCCGGTCGGAGACCAGGTGCAGCACGCCGGCGACGATGACGCCGACCGGCTGGCTGAAGTCGAGGGTGCGGGCGGCGGCGTCCAGGATGGGGCCGGGCTCGCGCAGGTCGGCCTCGAGGTAGTCGGTCGCGCCCTCCGGGGAGCTGGCCAGCAGTGCCCGGGCATGGGACAGCACGATGGGGTCGTTGTCCACGTACACGACCCGGCATTCGGCGGCCACCTGCTGGACTGCTTCGTGCACGTTCGGGGAGGTGGGGATCCCGGAGCCGAGGTCCAGGAACTGCCGCAGGCCGGCCTCCGCCGCCAGGTAGCGCACCGCGCGGATGAGGAAGTGGCGATGGTCCCGGACGTCCCGGACGACGCCGGGCCGGACCGCGATCACCGCCTCGGCCGCTTCCCGGTCCGCGGCGAAATTGTCCTTGCCGCCCAGCCAGTAGTCGTAGACCCGGGCCGGGTGAGCCACGCTGGTATCGACCTGCGGCGCCTTCTCACGGGTGGGCGATATGCCACGGAACCAACTGCCTGCCACGAACGCACCTTCCTGCAACCGTTTGCCACGCTTCGGCACCGCCAGCGTAATGGACGCCGTGCGGGCCGCCAGGGGACGCCGTACAACGGCGGATCGTCGAGGCGCCGCTGAGCCGGGACGGCGCCGGTCGCGTGCTGGCCTCGGTAGCCGCGTTCCTGGAGCGTGGCCGGGTGGCGCTCACCTCCGGCGACGCTTCTGGCCATCAGGGCCACGGCTTCGGCTGGCTGAACACGGCACCGCACCGGAACTGCTCACCGGGGCGGTGCGCGGAGGGCCGCCGCCGGTACGTGACGCGGCGCCTATTGGCGGCTTTCGCCCCGGGGGGCACCGTTGCGCGTGACTCTCCTGATACCTAAGGTGGCCCAGGGGGTATTGCAAATATGATGCGTAAATACGTTGCGGAACTGCTGGGAACCGGCCTGCTGGTGTTCTTCGGGGTCGGGGTGGCCACCCTCGACTTCGGCTTCAAATTCGACGGGGCCAGTATCGCGGCCGGGGTGGTGGCCACGGCCCTCGCGTTCGGCCTGGTGCTCCTGGCCCTGGCCTACGTGCTGGGACCGATCTCCGGCTGCCACGTCAACCCGGCCGTCACCCTCGGCATGCTGCTGTCCCGGCGGCTGTCCGCCGCCGAGGCAGTCGGCTACTGGGTGGCCCAGTTCGTCGGGGGGATCCTCGGCGCACTTCTGCTGTGGGGCATGTTCAGCGCGTCGCCTGAGTACAGCCGGACCAAGACCGGGCTGGGCACCAACGGCTGGGGCGCGGCGTCCGACATCCACATTGGCGTGGGTGGTGCCTTCCTCGCCGAGGTGATGCTGACGGCGCTGTTCGTCTTCGTCGTGCTCGGGGTGACCAGCAAGATCGGCAACACGGCGACCGCCGGCATGGTCATCGGGCTGTCGCTGACCGTCGTGCACCTGATCGGCATCCCGCTCACCGGGACCTCGGTGAACCCGGCCCGCAGCCTCGGGCCGGCCCTCATCGTCGGCGGGACCGCGTTGTCGCAGGTCTGGCTGTTCATCGTGGCCCCGCTCGTGGGCGGCGCGATCGCGGCGGCCGCGCACTGGCTGATCTACTCCCAGATCCCGGGGTCGGTGGATCCTGATCAGGTCAGCGAGCCGGCCGACGCGGCACCGGAGCCGGGCGCCAGCGCCGTCTAGCTGCCGCCTCCCAGCCCGCCGCCCTCCCAGCCCGCCGCCCGGGCGCCGGCTGCGCCACTTTACGGCTGTTTGGCCGTTCCGGGGGAACCGTCTCTGGTCAGACGGCTTTTCTCGTGTCAGGGTGGGCAGGGGCCATCTCCATGGTCGCGGTGTGGAGGGGCCGATGGGCAGGGACGTTCCGCCGATCAGCGTGAGCCAGCAGGACCGCCGCCGCTACCGCGAGAAAGTCCGCCGCTGCCTGGACGCGCTGGCCCGGATGCTCCACGAGTCCGCCTTCGACACCACGCAGCAGGTCGGCCTCGAGGTGGAACTGCACCTCGTCGATGAATGCGGGGCCCCGTCCATGAAGGGCGCCGATGTGCTGGCCGCCATCGGCGACCCGCACTGGGCGCCGGAACTGGGCCGGTTCAACCTGGAGATCAACGTGCCGCCGCGGTCGTTCTCCGGCGACGCGCTGGATCAGCTGGAGGGGCACCTGCTGGCCAGCCTCAAGCACGCCGACCAGCGGGCCCGGGACGTGGGCACCCGCCTCGCCATGATCGGCACCCTGCCCAGCCTGCAGCAGGCCGACGTGAACGATGAGGCCATGTCGGCGAACCCGCGCTTCTGGCTGCTGAACGAGCAGATCTGCGCGGCGCGCGGCGAAGCCGCCCGGATCGCCATCGATGGCCCGGAGGAACTGCTCACTCACGCGGACAACATCATGCCCGAGGCGGCCTGCACCAGCGTGCAGCTCCACCTGCAGGTCAGCCCGGAGATGTTCGCCAGCTACTGGAACGCCGCGCAGGCGGTCGCGGGCGTGCAGGTGGCCCTCGGCGCGAACTCCCCGTTCCTGTTCGGCCGGGAACTGTGGCGGGAGACCAGGATCACCCTGTTCCAGCAGGCGACCGACACCCGCCCGGAGGAACTCCAGGCACAGGGGGTCCGGCCCCGCGTCTGGTTCGGCGACCGCTGGATCACCTCGGTATTCGACCTCTTCGAGGAGAACATCCGGTACTTCCCCGCGCTGCTGCCGCTCTGCGATGACGAGGACCCGGTGGCCGAGCTGGACCGGGGCGGGGTCCCGGAACTGTCCGAGCTGACCCTGCACAACGGCACGGTGTACCGGTGGAACCGGCCGGTGTACGCGGTCACCGAGGGCCAGCCGCACCTGCGGGTGGAGAACCGGGTGCTGCCCTCCGGGCCCACGGTGGCGGACGTGACCGCCAATGCCGCCTTCTACTACGGGCTGGTCCGGTCGCTCGCCGAGGCGCAGCGGCCAGTGTGGACCCAGATGTCGTTCGCGGCCGCGGCGGAGAACCTGAACGAGGCGGCGCGGCGCGGTATCGACGCCTGCCTGTACTGGCCGGGGCTGGGCGTGCTGCCGGCCGCGGAGCTGACCCTGGGCCGCCTGCTGCCCCTGGCCCGGGAGGGGCTGCGCCGCTGGGGAGTGGACGCACGGCATGCCGAGCGATGCCTGGCCATCATCGAGCAGCGGTGCCGGGCCCGCCGGACCGGCGCCACCTGGCAGGTGGACACGGTCCGCCTGCTGGAGCGCGACGGCCGGCTGGACCGGCAGACGGCGCTGCGCCGGATGACCCAGTGCTACATCGAGCACATGCACACCAACGAGCCAGTGCACAGCTGGGCCCCGGGCTGCTGACCCTTGTCGCGTGCCGGCCGGCGGTTCGGCGCGGCCGCCGTGCTGGCCCGCCCGCAGGCCGGCCTGGGCCGGGCGGACATCGTTGCCGCCGGGTCGCACCGTGCAGCCTCTACTCGCGGGCCAGCCGGCTGCTGGCCGAGGCCCACGGGGCCAGCCGGGCGCCCGGCATCGGCCTCCGCTTCGGCCCGGCGCCGTCCGGCGCCGTCCGGCGGCAGGCCGGCCGCGGCGATGGCCGTGCCCTACCCGGCGGCGTCCTTCCTGACCTTCGAACGCGGCCCGGTTGGGTGCTGCTCGCCGTGAAGTGAGCACGGCTGCCACCGGCTGCCCGGATGGGCCACCGCCGGCCGCACGGGCCGGCGCGGGCCCGGTCAGTTCTGCAGCGGCATGATCTCGCGGGCGAACTCGGCGGCAAACTGCCCCGGGTCGGCGGCGGCCGCGCCGGGGCGGATCACGAACTTGGTCAGCCCGGCGGCCACATACTCCTCGATCTTCCGGCGGGCGTCGGCCCACCCGCTGGCCACGAGCTGGGCTGGGTCGGTATCGGGCCGCCGCTGCCGGGCGGCCGCGTACAGCGACTGAAGCTCCGGTCCGCCGGCCACGGCGAGGCTGATGCCGAAGTGATCCGGCTCGACCTCGCGCCCGGCCGCCGCGGCTGCTTCCTCGATCACCCGGCGCCCTTCACCCGCCTCGGCTGGGGTGAGGAAGCTGGCCAGCCAGCCATCCCCGAGCCGCCCGACCCGGCGCAGCGCGCCCGGTGCGCTGCCGCCCAGCCAGATATCCAGCGGCCGGGCCGGGAGCGGGCCGACGCTGGCGTCCTCGACCGCGAAGAACTCCCCCTGAAAGCTCACCGTCTCCTGCCGCAGCAGCCGCCGGATGAGGTTCAGGGACTCGTCGAAGACCGCCCCGCGGCGGCCGGCCGGCACCGGGAAGGCGGCCAGCTCACCCGGGCGGGCCGGCTTGAGCCCGAACACCGGGAGCACCCGCCGGGGCGCCAGCCCGGCCAGTGAGGCGAGCTGCTTGGCGACCAGCACCGGATGCCGCCCGGGCAGCACGGCGATCCCGGTGCCGACCTTGAGCTGTGTCGTGCGGGCCAGCGCCCAGGTCATGCCGGTGAACGGATCCACCAGAGGTCCGTAGACCATCTCCGGCAGCCACAGCGAGTCCACTCCCGCGGCTTCCAGGGCAGCCACCGCGGCGTCGAACTGGCCCGGCACTCCGGCCGCGCCCAGCGCGACCCCGATGCGGACTTTCATCCCTCCATCGCATCACAGCCCCGCAGTGGCGGGGGAGTTGCCCTGGCGCCCTCCGCGGCGCCGGCCGCCCCCTAGGCACCCTCCGCGGCGCCGGTCGCCCCCCGGGGTGGCCTCCGCGGCGCCGGCCCCCCGGGTGGCCTCCGCGGCGGCGGGCCCCGGGGGTGCCCTCCGCGGCGCGCCGGACAGCCGTCAGGAGGCGGACGGCTGGGCGATCGGCGCGACCACCGCGTGCGCGGCCCGGACCAGGTCGCCCGGGGCGATCTCGATCTGCAGGCCCCGCCGCCCCGCGCTGCAGTAGATCGTGCCGAACTCCAGGGCCGCCGCGTCGATGACGACCGGCAGCCGCTTGCGCTGGCCGAGCGGGGAGATGCCGCCGACCACGTACCCGGTGGCCCGCTCGGCGTCAGCCGGCTCGGCCATCACGGCCTTGCGGCCGCCGGCCGCCGCGGCCAGTGCCTTCAGGTCCAGCCAGGCTCGCGACCGGGACGACCCCCACGGTGAGCGCGCCGTCGACCGCGGCGACCAGTGTCTTGAACACCCGCTCCGGCGGGACGCCGAGCGCCTCGCTGGCTTCCAGCCCGTAGCTGGCGCCCCGCGGGTCGCCGTGCCGTGTGCCGTGCTCGTAAGCGTGCACTGAGTACGCGATGCCCTGCTTCGCCAGCATTGCGAGGGCCGGCGTCCCCTGTCCTGCCACGCAGCAACTCTAGGACCCACCGTCCCGGGCGCTTAACGGTTAACATCCGGCCCTGGGGGGCCACGGCCCCGCACGGCGGATAGATGCGGTTCCTGGGCCGTGCGACGATGGCAGGCGTGGACCATGTGCTGGCTCAGGTGAACATCGGACGGCTGCGGGCGCCGCTGGACAGCCCGCAGCTGGCGGGCTTCGTGACGGCGCTGGACCCGGTCAACGCCCTGGCGGACGCCGCACCCGGATTCGTGTGGCGGCTGCAGACCGAGGACGGCAACGCCACCGCGGTGCGCGCGTTCGAGTGGGACCAGGCCGGCAGCGCGGGCGTGATCATGAACATGTCGGTGTGGGAGTCGCCCGAAGCGCTGGCCGCGTTCGTGTACTCGGCCGGGCACCGCCGGGTGCTGCAGCGCCGCCGCGAATGGTTCGAGCGGATGGCCGAGGCCTACACCGCGCTGTGGTGGATTCCCCGCGGCACGGTGCCGTCCACGGCCGATGCGGAGCACCGGGTCCGGCTGCTCCGCCAGCACGGCCCCACCCCGGACGCGTTCACCTTCCGGATGTTGTTCCCGCCGCCCGGCGCGGCGAGCCCGCAGCCGCGGCCGGGCCGCCAGGAATGGACCTGCCCGGCCTGATCGCTGCGAGCTGGCCTCAGCCGGTGGTGTAGCGGGTGAAGCCCACCGCGTACTCACAGCCCGCAGCCATGCCGAGGTACCCGGCCATGTTGCGGAGGAACTCGTCCGGGTCGAACTCGCGGCCCAGCCCGTCCAGGTAGGCCCGGTGCTCGCGCAGCGACGCGACGCCCGCCTCGATCGTGGCCGTGACGTCCACGTAATGCGTGGGGTCGGCGGTCGCCGCGACCCACGTCCCCTTGATGCTGTCGCACGCCGGGCCCGCCTCCGGGAACACCCACGGGTTGGCGGCGTCCCGGCAGGCGTCCAGCACCGCCAGCCCCACCGTGCGGTGGTCGGCGTGGTTGACCACGTTGCTGTCACCCCAGGTCAGGTCGAAGTTCATGGTGACCACGATGTCCGGGCGCTCGGCCCGCAGCACCGCGGCCAGGTCGCGGCGCAGCGGCAGGCCGTACTCCACCAGCCCATCCGGGTGGTTCAGGAAGTGCACCTCGCTGACGCCGACCACTGCGGCGCTGCGGCGTTCCTCCTCCACCCGGAGCGGCCCGACCAGTTCCGGGTCCTGCCCGGCGATCCCGGCTTCCCCGCGGGTGGCCAGCAGGTAGGCGACGTGCTTGCCCTGGCTGGTCCAGCGGGCCACCGCGGCCGCCGCGCCGTATTCCAGGTCGTCCGGGTGAGCGACCACCGCCACCGCGCGCTCCCAGTCCTCCGGCATCGGCTCCATGGGACCCTCCTGTCAGCTCCGGCCTTCGGCGGCCAGGGCGCTCCTGATCAGGCTGGCCAGCTCGGCCGGCCAGATTACCTCGGTGGTGGACTCCAGTTCGGCGAGCGTCCACCAGCGCCAGGCGGCGATCCCGTCGCTGGCGTGCATCCGGGCCACGTCGCCGAGCGGCCGGCCCGGCTGGCCGGTACGGGCCAGGAACGTTCGCTCGTGCTGGCGGACCAGGCGGCCCGCGTGCTCCATGATGAGGCTCCGCTCGTGTACCTCACCGAGCAGGGCCACATCGGTCCAGCCGGTCTCCTCGGCGAGTTCGCGGGCGGCCGCGGCCGGGTAGTCCTCGCCGTTCTCCAGCCCACCGCCGGGCGTGGTCCAGTGCCGGCCGTTCGGCAGCGGGTCGTCGTAGCGCATCAGCAGCACGCGGTCGGCCGGGTCCAGCACGATAACCCGGCCGGCCCGCCGTACCGGCAGCCCCATCGTTCCCGGAGTGTCGGTATCAGCCACGTCCTGCAGACTAGAGCAGCCGGGCCACGATCGGCTCCTCCGCCTACCCGTCGGCCCCGCCCGGCTGTCCCCGCCGGCCCCGCTCGGCTGTACCCGCCGAGCCCGCCCGCCCTCCCGGCTGCTACCGACTCGTGCAGGCTGGCGCCCGCGTAGTTCAGGCCCACGCCGTCCTGGGTGGCGTACCGGGAATCCTAGGATGAGCAGATGCCCAGCCATGTCGCGCTGCTGCGCGGGATTAACCTCGGCGGCCACAAGAAGGTGGCCATGGCCGACTTGCGCGCGGTCGTGGCCGGCCTCGGCCACGACGACGTGGCCACCTACATCCAGAGCGGCAACGTCGTCTTCAGCACGGACCAGGCCGACCACGCCGCGATGGCGGATGCCATCGAGCGCGCGGTCGCCAGCCGGCTGGGCGTGGAGTCCCGGGTCCTGGTGCTGTCCCGCGCCGAGCTGGCTCAGGTGGCCCGGGACAACCCGTACCCCGGCGAGCCGAATCCGCGGGCCGTGCACGTCGTCTTCCTGCCGGCCGAGCCGTCGCCGGAGATGGTCACCAGCCTGGCCGAGGCGCTGGCCAAGGTGGCGGTGAAGGGCAGCCGGGACACGGCGCAGTACGCCGGCCGCGCGCTGTTCCTGCACACTCCGGACGGGTTCGGGCGCAGCGAGCTGGCCGTCCAGCTGGGCCGGGGCCGCGGCCCGATGTCAGCCCAGGGTGCGGGCACGGCGCGGAACTGGGCGACCGTGACCAAGCTGCTGGCCCTGTGTGACGCCCCCGGGTGACACCTGGACGGCCCAGTGAGAGCATCGAACGGTGGCCGAGGCGATCAGTGCCGATACCGGGCGGGTGACGCTCGGGCAGGCGCGGGGACGATGGATCATCACGGCGACCGTGCTCGGCTCCAGCATGGCGTTCCTCGACTCGACCGTGGTCAACGTGGCGCTGCCCACGATCGGCAAGCAACTGCACACCACGCTGGCCGGCCTGCAGTGGACGGTCAACGCTTACACGCTGACGCTGGCCGGGCTGATCCTGCTGGGCGGAGCGCTGGGTGACCGGTTCGGGCGGCGCCGGGTATTCCTGACCGGCGTGGTCTGGTTCGCGCTGGCCTCGGCGGTCTGCGCGGCGTCGCCGGACATCGGGGTGCTGATCGCCGCCCGGGCGCTGCAGGGCATCGGCGGCGCGCTGCTCACCCCCGGCTCGCTGGCCATCATCCAGGCGACGTTCGCCGCGGATGACCGGCCCCGGGCGATCGGGGCCTGGTCCGGGCTGGGCGGGGTGGCCGGCGCCATCGGCCCGTTCCTGGGCGGCTGGCTGGTGGGGGCGGGCGGCTGGCGCTGGATCTTCCTGATCAACCTGCCGATGGCGGCGGCGGTGCTGGTCGTCACGGTGCGGCACGTCCCGGAGAGCCGGGATCCCACCGCGCGGGGCCGGTTCGACATAGCCGGCGCGGTGCTCACCGCGGTGGCGCTGGCCGGCCTCACCGAAGCGCTGATCGTGGCGCAGTCCGGCGCCCCGCTCACCGTGGCGGTGTCCGCGGCGGTCGGCGTGGCGGCCGGGGCCGGGTTTGTGCTGCTGGAGCGGTACCGCGAGCGGCATCCGGACCGGGTGCCGCCGATGCTCCCGCCCGGCATCTTCCGCAACCGCGAGTTCACCGCGATCAACGTCATCACGTTCATCGTCTACGGCGCCATGGGCGCGGTGTTCTTCCTGCTGGTGCTGGATCTCCAGGTGGTGGCCGGGTTCTCGCCTCTGCAGGCCGGCGTCTCGCTGCTGCCGTCCACCCTGCTCCTGCTGCTGCTGTCCGCCCGGGCGGGGGCGTGGGCCCCGCGGGTAGGCCCGCGCTGGCTGATGACCGGTGGGCTGGTGTCCGCGGCGGCCGGCCTGCTGCTGCTGATCCGGATCGGGCCGCACACCTCGTACGTGACCGACGTGCTCCCCCCGGTGGCGCTGTTCGGCCTGGGCCTGTCCGTGACGGTGGCCCCGCTTACCGCCACCGTGCTGGCCAGCGCCGATGAGCGGCACGCGGGCGTTGCGAGCGGGGTCAACAACGCCACCGCGCGGGCCGCCGGGCTGCTGGCGGTGGCCGGGCTGCCCGCCGCGGTCGGGCTGTCCGGGACCGCGCTGCACACTGTGACCCAGCTCAACCGCGGGTTCCACGAGGCCATGCTGATCTGCGCCGGGCTGATGGTGCTGGCTGCGGTGGCCTCCGCGGTGCTGGTCCGGAGTGACGTGCTGCGGCCGAAGACAGGGGCGCCCGTCGTCAAGCCGGAATGCCTGACCAACTGCGCGGTCGGCGCCCCGCCGCTAGAGCCCAGGCACGTGTGGGCCCTGGACCCGGCGGTCCAGGTGAGCGCCGCGCACGAGGCTGACCCGCACTAAGCTCGTACGCTATTGACGTCGACCCGGCCGGCGGCCCGCCGGCGGCGCTGCGCCGGGTGCCAGCCGGGCGCGGTCACCAGCCCCCGACACACGGAAAGCGCGGACCCATGCGCTGGTCTCAGATGTTCATCCCGACGCTGCGGGAGGACCCGGCTGACGCCGGGGCGCCCAGCCACCGGCTGCTGCTGCGAGCCGGCTATGTCCGCCAGCTGATGGCCGGGCACTACTCGCTGCTGCCGCTGGCGGTCCGGGTCCGCGCCAAGATCATCGACATTATCCGCGAGGAGATGAACGGCATCGGCGGCCAGGAAGTGCTGCTGCCGATCATGCACCCGGCGGAGATCTGGCAGCGTAGCGGCCGGTGGGAGGTGATGGGCGAGGAGATGTTCCGGCTCACCGACCGCAAGGGCGCGCGGCTGGCGCTGGGCATGACCCACGAGGAGATCTTCGCGGTGCTCGCCCAGGAGCTGCGGTCGCACAAGCAGCTGCCGCAGGTCTGGTACCAGTTCCAGACCAAGCTGCGGGACGAGCCGCGGCCCCGGGCCGGCCTGCTGCGGGTCCGGGAGTTCACCATGAAGGACTCCTACAGTTTCGACCTGGACGTGGCCGGGCTGGACGCCGCGTTCAGCCGGCACCGCGACGCCTACCTGCGGATCTTCGGGCGGCTGGGCATCCCGGCCATCCCGGTGGAAGCCTCCAGCGGCACCATGGGCGGCAGCGACTCGACCGAGTTCATGTGCCCGGCCGACGCCGGCGAGGACATGGTCGCGTACTGTCCCGACTGCGGGTACGCGGCGAACGTGGAGAAGGCCACCTCCCGGCTGGAGGAGGTCGCCGACGGGCCCGGGCTGGATGCGCCGGAGCGGTTCGACACGCCCGGCGTGCGCACCATCGAGGACCTGGCCACCGGGTACGACGCGCCCGCCACCCGCCAGGTCAAGACCCTCGTCTACGTGCTGGACGGCAAGCTCACCCTGGTCCTGATGCGCGGTGACCACGCGCTGAACGAGCAGAAGCTCATCGACGCCACCGGTGCGGCCACCATCCGGCAGGCCCAGCCGGACGAGATCCGGGAGGCGCTCGGCGCGCTGCCCGGCAGCCTGGGCGCGGTCGGGGTGAGCGGCTACCCGGTGCTCGCCGACGAGGCACTGCGCGGCCGCCGGGACATGGTGACCGGCGCCAACATCGACGACAAGCACCTGCGCGGCGTCGATGTGAACCGGGACATCAGCGTCGGCACCTGGGCCGATCTGCGTGAGGTGGTGGCCGGCGAGCCGTGTCCCGGGTGCGGGCACCCGCTGGAACTGCTGGCCGCCATCGAGGTCGGGCACATCTTCAAGCTGGGCTACAAGTACACCAAGGCGTTCGGGGTGACCGTGCTCGACGCGAACGGGGAACGGGTCCACCCCATCATGGGCAGTTACGGGATCGGGGTGGAACGCGCCCTGGCCTCGATCGTGGAGTGCCACCACGACGAGCGCGGCATCGTGTGGCCGCTCGCCGTGGCGCCGTTCAGCGTGGTGATTGTCGTGGCCCAGTCCAACGACCCCGAGGTGGCCGCGGCCGGGGAGGCGCTCTACGGCGCGCTCACCGCGGCCGGTGTCGAGGTGATCATCGACGACCGGGCGGAGCGGGCCGGGGTGAAGTTCAGCGACGCGGAGCTGACCGGCATCCCCTACCGGATCACGGTGGGCAAGCGCGGCCTGGCCGAGGGCACCGCCGAGCTGACCGAGCGGCTCACTGGCGAGACTCGGAAGGTCGCCCTGGGCAGCCTCGTGGCTGAGCTGGACGGCCTGCTGCAGGCGGGCTGACCCGGCTGCCCCTGGTGGCCAGCAGGCTGGTCACCGTGACCATGGCCAGGACCCCGCCGATTACGCAGAGCGACAGCGCCGTGTTGATGTGCGGTACCAGGACCGGCCCGACCCGCCGGATCCCGGACTCGGCCAGCGCCTCGGCGAGCAGCTTCACGCCGATGAACGACAGGATGGCGGACAGGCCGGCGGACAGGTAGACCAGCCGGTCCAGCAGCCCGCCGATCAGGAAGTACAGCTGGCGCAGGCCGAGCAGGGCGAACGCGTTAGCCGTCAGCACCAGGTACGGGTCCCGGGTCAGGCCGAAGATGGCCGGGATCGAGTCCATGGCGAAGACCAGGTCGGTGACGGCTATCGCCCCGGCCAGGGCGACCAGCGGTCCCACTAGCCGGCTCCGGGTAGCCAGCCACCGGCTCAGCCCCCCCGGCCGGGAGGCCTCCAGTCCCGGCCGGGTCGCGCTGCCGTAGGCCAGCCGCCCGGCCGTGATCAGCAGCATCGCGCTGAACAGGTACAGCACCCAGTCGAAGCGGGTCAGCGCGGCGGCCCCGGCCGCGATGAACGCGCCGCGCAGCAGCAGGGCCAGGCCGATGCCGACCAGCAGTACCTGGCTGCGCTGCCGGGCGGGCACCGCGGCCCGGCCGATCAGCAGCACGAAGACGAACAGGTTGTCCATCGAGAGGCTGTACTCGGTCAGCCAGCCCGCGAAGAACTGGCCTGAGGCGCGCGGCCCGGCGGCCAAGGCCAGCGCCCCGCCGAACAGCGCCCCCAGCGCGATCACCCCGGCGGTGGCCAGGGCCGCCTCGCGCAGCCCCGGGTCCCGGCCCCGGCGGGCGCTGCGGGCGAAGTCGGCCGCGGCGACCAGGGCGACAACGGCAATGGCCACCCCCCACAGCCAGACAGGCACGGGGAGTCGGTGCATCGCGGGGGCGGCTTCCGTGGTCAGCCCGGAGCAGTTCCGGCGCTGGTGCCGCCCCCGGCTGCGGAACCCGCACGAGCGCCAGGTTCCGGTCCGCTGCCGGGCGGCCGGAGTCGGCCGAACTGGACGGCCCGGGCGAAGTCGGCGGGAGTGATCACTCCGGCGAGATCCCCGCCGGCCCCGAGGACCAGCGCGCAGCCCGCGCTGTGCAGCGCGGCCACCCCGGCGCCCGTGAGCAGCAGGCTGACGGCCGGGGTGAGCTGGATCCGCGCCGCCCGGTCCGCAGCGCGGCCGGGTTGCGCGGGGCCGCCGGGCGGCGGTGGCTGGCCGGCCGGCGCGGCCGCAGGCGGGCGGGTCATGGTCACGGCGCTCCCCTGGCAGCCGGCCCGGTCCCGGACCGGCTGTCCTTTCACTATTCATTGCCGGGTAAAACGCAGTCATCGGCTTATTCCGGCTAACATTGTGCGTATTCATTGCCGGTCTCCGGCAGAAACTCAGGAGAGTGCCGGGTGCCCGAGTCAGCGGGTGGTTATCGTGCCGCGGACGGCCCGCCCCGGGGGCCGCACGGGAGCCCGCACGGGGGCCCGGCCGGCGCGGTCGCGCCGGACCTGGGGCTCCTCGCCGGCGCCGCCAGCCGGGAGGCCGGCGGGGTCCCGGCCGGGCTGCTCGGCGACTACCTGGCCGCCGCCCTGGACGCCGCGCGTACCGGGCGGCGGCTCACCCCGGTGGAACTGGCCGGGTATGGCCGGTGGGGGGAGGAGGCGGCCGAGCGCGGCGTCGCGCTCCGCGGCCTGGTGGACCTGTACCTGTCCGCTACCTGGCGGCTGTGGCGGGAACTGCCCGGCCTGGCCGACCACCGGGCGGCCGGGCTCGGGGTGCTGCGGGCCGCTGACGACGCGGTCGCCGCCGCCGCGGAGGGATTCGAGCGGGCCCAGTTCACGATCGCCCGGCGGGAGGAGGCCGAGCGCCTGGAGTTCCTCGATGACCTGCTATCCGGCCGGGGCAGCGCGGCCGGCCTGCTGCTCCGCGGCGAGCGGCTGGGACTGAGCCTGGCCGGGCCGCACCTGGTGGTGCTGGCCGGCTACACCGAGGGGGTGGCCGCGACCCGGCCGCTCGGCCGGGACACCGACCGGCTGGTGGCCGAGGCGGCGGCGCCGTCCCCGTCGCTGACCGTCACCCGCGGCGGCCGGCTGGTGGCGGTCACCGGGGTCACCGACGGCGGGGAGGCGGCCCGGGTCGCGGTGGCCCTGGTCCGCGCGCTGACCCGGGGTCATCCCGGCCTGCTCCCGGAGAGCCCCCGGCCGTGGCGGGTCGCCTACGGGCGGCCCTACCCGGGGCCGGGCGGCGTGCGACGGTCCTACGACGAGGCCGGCGACGCGCTGGACGTGGCCGAGCGGCTGAGCCTGCCCGATCCCGTGGTGGCCGCGGCCGACCTGCTCGTGTACCAGGTGCTGCTGCGGGACCGGGCGGCCATCACCGACCTGGTCGCCGCGGTGCTCAGCCCGCTGGCCACCGCCCGGGGGGGCGCCGGCCCGCTGCTGGCCACGCTGCAGGCCTACTACGACTGCGGTGGCGTGGCGGCCCGGGCCGCCCGCCGGCTGCACCTGTCGGTCCGGGCCGTGACCTACCGGCTGGCCCGGGTGCAGGCGCTCACCGGGCATGACCCCGCCGACCCGGCCCAGGGGCTGGCGCTGCGGGTGGCGGTCATCGGCGCCCGCATGCTCGGCTGGCCGTCCGTCCCGCTGGAAGCCGGCTGAGATATTCGGCACCCACGTTTAATCACCCAGAGTTATTGAGTGATCGCTGAGGGTATTGACGGGGCTACAGGACGGGGCTACTTTCGTCGCGGCGTGCAAAGCAGCACGTCAGCGGGGGGATACGGGGGATACACCATGCGAAAAACTGTTAAGAGCCTGCTTGTGCTGGCCGCGGGCGGGGGGCTGGTCGTCGCGCCGCTGCTGGCCGCCACGCCCGCGCTGGCCTTGTCCAGCACGGTCTACGTCTCGCCGACCGGGTCGATACTCAACGCCGACACGTCGTGCCCGACGGCCAAGTACAAGCTGATCAACGTCGCGATGCTCGCGGTCGCCTCCGGCGGGACGGTGATTGTCTGCCCGGGCACCTACACCGAGGACGCCGTGGTCCTCAAGCCGCTGACGCTCCAGGGGCAGGGGGCGGCCATCATTGATGCCACCAGCAAGGTGAACGGCGTCAGCGTGCTGGCGTCGGATGTCACCGTGCGGGATCTCACCGTCGAGAACGCGACCGGGAACGGCATCGCGGTGCTCGGGAACAGGGCCAGGATCCTCGACAACACGTCGGACAACAACGGGGACACCGGAATCAGCTTCAACGGGTCCTCGTCATCAAGCGCCATCCGGAACATCACCGAATTCAACGCGGGCGGCGGGATCAACCTGGAGGACGATCTCGGGGCCACCTCGGACATCACCGTGCTGGGCAATGACGCCAGCGACAACCCGGGCGGCTGCGGCATCATCATGGCCAGTCACTCCGGGGACGGCGTGTTCGGCAACACGATCCGGGACAACGTGGCCAACGGCAACGGCACCGATCCAGCCTCGTCCGGCTCGGGCATCCTGATGGCGACCGGAACCCCGGGCGGCGCGGTCTACGACAACCTGGTCGACCACAACACGGTCACCGGGAACGGCCTGGCCGGGGTGACGGTGCATGGCCACCTCGCCGGGCTGAACCTGAACGGCAACGCGGTGGTCAACAACACCATCGGCACCAACAACGTCAACGGGGACCCGATCGGCCTGGCCCCGCCCGGGGTCAACGTCCCGGACCCGTGGACGACCGGGGTGCTGGTGGCGAGTTCCAGCCCGCTGACCATCACGGTGGCCAACAACACCATCTCGGACAACCACGTGGGCGTCTGGCGGACCAGCAAGGTCAAGATCCTCGGGATCAACACCAACACCTACTCGAAGGTGCTTATCCCGGTGCGCTACGCGCCCTGAGCGCACCAGGCACAACGGTGGTGCGGCCCGGCGGGTACCCGCCGGGCCGCGCCACCGCATGCTGGCCAGCGGCCACCGGTGCCGTGCCGCGCGTCGATGTGGCGGTGCGGCGCGGCGATGTCAGCTGGCCTGGGTCTCCCCGTGGGCGTGCTCGCCGTGGGCATGGCCGTCGTGGGAGTGGCCCTCCTGCTCCTTGGCGATGCTGGCCCGCACCTCGTCCATGTCGAGTTCCCGGGCCTTGGTGATCAGCTCCTCCAGGGCCTGCTCGGGCAGGGCGCCCGGCTGCGCGTAGAGCACCACGTTGTCCCGGATCACCATCAGGGTGGGGATCGACGAGATCGCGAACGTCTGGGCCAGCTCGGTCTGGGCGTCGGTGTCTACCTTGCCGAACAGCGCGTCGGGGTGCTTCTCCGACGCGCGCTCGAAGATGGGGCCGAACATGCGGCACGGCCCGCACCAGGACGCCCAGAAGTCCACCAGCACCATGTCCGCGCTGCCGACCACGGACTCGAAGTTCTCGCCCGTCAACTCGACCGTCGCCATGGCTTCTCCCTATGTCCTCACTGGGGCATCCACACAGCGCAGATACCCACCAGGGTATGTGAACTGGGCGGCCCGCCCGGCTATTCCCCGGTTTCCTTCAAGCCACCGCGCCGCCGGATTATGCCCGCGGCCGCCCCGCGCCCCTTCGTGATGTTGACTTCAGCGACATCCGGGTGTCGGCCAAGTCAACATCATCACTGGGTGCGGGGCGGAAGATCGTCGCCAGACGCAATCCGGGCGCCCTCGCCAGACGCAATCCGGGCGGCCTCGCCGGGGATGAGGTCGGCGCCGGTGGCGTCCATCCACTTGTGCCCGGCCGGGGCCGGGGACCGGGCCGTGGCATTCTCGATGGCGGCCAGCAGGCTCCCCGGGTCGGGCTGGGAGATGATCAGCTCCCGGTGCGCCGGGCGGAGGAAACGCTCAGCGGTCGCATGGTCCAGGAAGGCCAGCAGCCCGTCGTAGTAGCCGAGCAGGTTCAGCAGCCCGGTCGGCTTGGCGTGCAGCCCCAGCTGCGCCCAGGTGGCCACCTCGGCGAACTCCTCCAGGGTGCCCAGCCCGCCAGGCAGCGCGACGAAGGCATCGGACAGGTCCGCCATCAGCGCCTTCCGCTCGTGCATGGACGCCACCACACGCAGGTCGGTGAGGCCGCGGTGGGCGACCTCGGCCTCCACCAGGTACTCCGGGATCACCCCGGTGACCTCACCGCCGGCCGCCAGCGCGGCGTCCGCGAGTGCCCCCATCGTGCCGACATGGGCGCCGCCGTACACCACCCGCAGCCCCCGGGCAGCCAGGAGGCGGCCCAGCTCAGCCGCGCCGGCCAGGTACTCCAGCCGCCGTCCCGGGTTGGACCCGCAGAACACGCATACCGATCGCATCCCCACATCTTCGCCGGGGGACGTGCCTGGCCGGCCCAGCGGGCTGTCCGCGGCCGGCGCCGGGTCAGCTGTCCAGGCCCAGGGTGAAGGTGGGCTTCGGGGTGGTGGCGGGCAGCCGGTGCTCGTCACTGAGCCGCCGGATGGCGGTCCCGGTGGCCAGGAACTCCGTCGCGTGCTCGCCCCAGACGTGGTTGGACACGGCCACGTTGACCCCGACGATGCCGGACGCGCGGGCCTGCGACGCTTCCGACTGCATCCGGACCAGGGCCAGCTCCCGGGCCTCGTAGACGCCCTGGGTGAACTGGATCATCTCCTGGTTGCGGCCGGCCTGGCGCAGCGACTGCATGACCGACTGGTGCGCGATGTGGTAGACGCAGGTGCCCAGCACGAACGCGACCGGGACGGCGCCCGCGGCCAGCAGCCGGAAGAAGTCCTGCGCGGACAGGTCCGAGGTGAACGCCCGGCCGTCCGGGGCCTTGTGCGCGCCCTCGCCCGTGAGGGCCTTGACCGCGGTCCCGGTGGCCACGAACTCCAGCACCTCCTGGCCCCAGGCGTACATCTGCATCCGCAGTGTGACACCCACGATGCCGTCCGCCCCGAGATGGTCGGCTTCCGCCTGCATCCGGGCCATGGCCAGCTCACGGGCGTTGTACATGGCCTGGGTGAGCACCTGCAGTTCGGTGTTCTGCGACCAGCGGCCCACCTGCAGGCCCACGTGGTAGATGGAGGAGCCCACCACGAAGCCGAGCGGCTCGAAGCCGGCCTCACCGAGCAGCGCGTATTCCGACACCGACAGGTCGGAGGTGAAGACGGCGCCAGGCTCGGCGCCGGCGGTGTGGGCCAGGCGGCTGTCCGCGGCCTGTGGCTCCCAGCGGGCGGTGTCGCTGTCCCCGCTCCCGCTGCCAAATATCGGCATCTGAACCTCCCCGTCCAGGGCAGCCGCCCAGCGCGGCAGCCGGGGTTCAGCGTAGTCCCGCGGCGGGCCGGTGAGATGATCAGCTGCCTGATCGGTCCTGGGCCGGACCGGTCCCCGGCACCGGACCTAGGAGACCAGGGCGGCCGTGACAGCGATCTGCGTTCTGGGTGATGCGCACCTCGACGTGGTCGTCTGCCCGGACGGCCCGGTCGCGGAAGAGACCGACACGCCCGCGCGCACCTGGGTCGGCGCGGGCGGGCAGGCGGCCAACGTGGCCGCCTGGGTCAGCGCGCTCGGCGGGCAGGCCCGGCTGATCGCCGCGCGCGGCAGCGACCGGGCGGCCGGCCTGGTCGCGGCGGACCTGGCCGCGCACGGTGTCGAGATCACCGGCCCGGTCCTGGACGGCCGCACCGGGGTGGTCGTGTCGCTGTCCGAGCGGGGCACGACCCGGTCCATGCTGACCGACCGGGGTGTTGGCCCGCGGCTGGACGCAGCCGCGCTGGACGACGCCTGGCTGGCCGGCTGCGGCCGGCTGCACCTGCCCGGCTACAGCCTGGCCAGCGACCCCGTCAGCGGGGCGGCGCTGGCCGCGGCGCGGAGCATCCCCCGGCTGTCCGTGGACCTGTCCTCCACCGCGCTGCTGCGCGGCTACGGCCCCGGCCGGTTCCGGGCCCTGCTGGCGGAGCTCCGGCCGGAGATCGTGTTCGGCACCGAGGCGGAGGTGGCGCTCATCGGTGACTTGCCCGGCACGGACATGGTGGTCAAGCTGGGCGCCCGCGGGGTGCGGGCCGGGGGCACCGAGTACCCGGCCGTGCCGGTGGACGCGGTGGACCCGACCGGGGCGGGCGACGCGTTCGCCGCCGGGTACCTGATCGGCGGGGTCAGCCTGGGCCTGTCCGCGGCGGCCCGGGCGGTAGCCCAGATGGGAGCGATGCCGTGATGAGCACACCACCGGCCGGCCCACCGGGCCCGTCCGCCGCGCCGGCCGGGCCGCCCGCCCCGGTCCGGCTGTCCCCGCAGGTGCAGGCGGCACTGCGCGAGGGCGCTCCGGTGGTGGCGCTGGAGACGACCCTGGTCTCGCACGGCTTCCCCGGCCGGCAGGGGGTGGAGGTCGCGCTCGCCGCCGAGGAGCGGGTCCGCGGCGCCGGCGCCGTCCCGGCCACCATCGGCATCGTGGACGGCGTGCTGCGCGCCGGGCTGACCGAGGCGGAGCTGGACCGGTTCGCCGCCGCGGGGGAGTCGGCCCGCAAGGCCGGCCCCCGCGACCTGGCTGCCTGCGTGGTGCAGGGCGCGCTGGGCGCCACCACGGTGGGCGGAACGCTGGCGGTGTGCCGCATGATCGGCATCGCCTTCCTGGCCACCGGCGGCACCGGCGGGGTGCACCGGGGGTTCGCCACCACCCTGGACGTCTCGGCCGACCTGCCGCAGATCGCCCGGACCGGCGCGCTGGTGGTCTCCTCGGGGGTCAAGTCCATCCTGGACGTCCCGGCCACCGCGGAACTGCTGGAAACCCTGGGCGTGCCGGTGCTCGGCTGGCGCACCGCCACGCTGCCCATGTTCTACAGCGCTGATGGCGGGCCGGCCGTATCCGCCGTGGTCACCACCGCCACCGAGGCCGCGAGCCTCGCCGCGGCCCATTGGCAGCTCAACGGCCCCTCCGGAGTACTGCTGACCCGTCCTCCGGACCCGTCGCTGGATATCGAGCCGATCCTCGCCGAGGCCGTTGCCCGGGTCCACGAGCAGGGGGTGCGGGGGCAGTCGGTGACACCGGCCGTGCTGGCTATGGTTCATGAGCTGAGCGGGGGGCGGAGCGCCGGCGTCAACCGGCAGCTGATCGAGGACAATGCGGGCCTGGCCGCCGCGGTCGCGGTGGCGTATGCAGGACTGGACGGCCGGCCGGCGCCGCGCTGAGCGGCCGGCCCTGAGCAGGAGGCAAACCATGCGGATTGGCGTGTCAGTGCCGGACGCCGGCGGACCCGATGCCCTGACCCGGGTGCGGGACACCATTCAGCAGGCGGCTGACCAGGGATTCGCGTCGGCCTGGATGAACAACATCTTCGGGCTGGACGCGCTGACCGCGCTCGCGGTGGCAGGCAGCGGCGTGCCCCGGATCGAGCTGGGCACCGCGGTGGTGCCGACCTACCCGCGGCACCCGGCGGCGCTGGCCCAGCAGGCGCTCACCGCGGCGGCCGCGCTGGGCGGCCGGCTCACCCTGGGCGTCGGGACGTCGCACAAGATGGTGATCGAGGACATGTTCGGCTACCGGTTCGACCGGCCGGTCGCGCACACCCGGGAGTATCTGTCCGTGCTCCGCCCGCTGCTGAACGGGGAGCCCGCCTCGGTGGACGGCGAGCAGGTCCGCGCGCACATCGCGCTGAACACGCCGGGCCCGAAGCCGGTGCCGCTGCTGCTGGCCGCGCTCGGGCCGAAGATGCTCCGGCTGGCCGGGGAACTGGCCGACGGCACCGTGCTGTGGATGACCGGGCCGGCCACGGTACGCGAGCACATCGTGCCGGAGATCACCGCCGCGGCGCAGGCGGCGGGCCTGCCCAGCCCGCGGGTAGTGTGCATCCTGCCCATCTGCGTGACCAGCGACCCCGAGGCGGCCCACGCGGCGGCGGCCAAGACCTTCGTCATCTACGGCCAGCTGCCGTCCTACCGGGCCATGCTGGACCGGGAGGGCGCGGCCGGGCCGGCCGACGTGGCCCTGATCGGTGATGAGGGCACCGTCGCCGGGAAGCTCCAGGTCCTGGCCGAGGCCGGCGTGACCGACTTCGTGGCCGGGGAGTATGCCCGGGGCGAGGACGCCGTGCGCACCCGCCAGTTCCTCGCCTCCCTGACGGCCTGACCGGCGCCGCGGCCCGCGCGGCCGCGCCGGGTGGCGCGGCCAGCCGCGGCGCAGCAGACTGGACCCATCGAGGGGGTGCAGGCCAATGCCGTTCCGGGACCGCGCCGACGCGGGCCGGCGGCTGGCCGGCCTGCTGACGGACCTGCGCGGGCCGGGCACCGTGGTGCTCGGGCTGCCCCGCGGCGGCATCCCGGTGGCGTATGAGATCGCGCGGGTCCTGGGCGCGCCGCTCGACGTCATCCTGGTTCGCAAGATAGGCCTGCCGGCCCAGCCGGAACTCGCCATGGGGGCCATCGGCGAAGATGGGGTGCGCCTGCTCAACATGGACGTGGTCCGGCCCGAGCGCGTCAGCGAGGAAGAGTTCGCCCAGGTCGAGCTGGCCGAACGGGCCGAGCTGGCCCGCCGGGCGCAGCGGTACCGGGCCGACCGGCCGCGGGTGCCGCTGACCGGCCGGACCGCGGTCATCGTGGACGACGGCATCGCCACCGGGTCCACGGCCCGGGTGGCCTGCCAGGTCGCCCGGGCGCACGGCGCAGCCCGGATCATCCTGGCCGTCCCGGTCGCGCCCCGCGACAGCATCGCGGCGCTGGCCGACGCGGCCGACGAGGTGGTATGCCTGGAGTCCCCGGAGCCGTTCTTCGCCATCGGGCAGTGGTACTCCGACTTCGCCCAGTGCAGCGACGCGGACGTGGTCGGCCTGCTGCGCCAGGCGCTGCTAGCCCGGGGGGACGCCCCCCCGGATCCCCCCGGGGTTTCACCCCGTGGGGACGCCCCCCGGGATCCCCCCGGGGTTTCACCCCGTGGCAACACCCCCCCGGATCCCCCCGGGGTTTCACCCCGTGGCAACGCCCCCCGGGATCCCCCGGGGATTTCACCCCGTGGCAACGGCCCCCCGGATCCCCCCGGTCGCCGCTTCACGCCGAGCGCGGCCGAGCCGCGTGCGCCCGGCCGGGCGGCTGACGATCTGGCCCCGGACGTCATCGCCCTGGAGCAGGGCATCGACCGGGAGGTCCGGGTGGCGGCCGGGCCGGTCACCCTGCCGGGCCACCTGACCGTGCCGCCGGACGCCCGGGGCATCGTGGTGTTCGCGCACGGCAGCGGCAGCGGCCGCAACAGCCCCCGCAACCTCTTCGTGGCCGGCGCGCTGCACGTGGTCGGGCTCGGCACCCTGCTGTTCGACCTGCTCACCCCGGAGGAGGAGGCCGACCGGTCCAACGTGTTCGACATCGGGCTGCTGGCCGCCCGGCTCACCGCCGCGACCGGCTGGCTGCGCGGGCAGGCCGGGCTGGGCCCGCTGGGCCTCGGCTACTTCGGCGCGAGCACCGGCGCCGCCGCGGCCCTGCTGGCGGCGGCCGATCCGGCCAGCGACGTGGCCGCCATCGTGTCCCGGGGCGGCCGTCCCGACCTGGCCGGGCCCGCCCTGGGCGGCGTCCGGGCGCCGACGCTGCTCATCGTGGGCGGGCTGGACGACCGGGTGCTGGCCCTGAATGAGGAGTCCCTGGCGCACGTGGGCACCGGGAGCCAGCTGGCCGTGGTGCCCGGCGCGACCCACCTGTTCCACGAGCCGGGCGCGCTGGAGCAGGTGGCCTCGCTGGCCCGCGACTGGTTCACCAGCCACCTGCCTGCCGGCCAGTCGCCCCGGTGACAGCGGGCCGGCTGTCCCGGCGGGCGAACCCGCGGCCACCCGCCGCTACCAGGGAATCGCCTCGGCTATGTACAGAGCAGCCGCCAGGCCCAGGAGAGCGGTGACCGCCCAGCCGGCCGCGGCCAGTCGCGGCCGCGCGGGCCGCTTGCCCGGCCGGGTTCCGCTTGGGCGTGTCCTCTGGATCATGGACGGATTGCCCCGGCTTCAGGGCGCCTCGGCCTGGCCCGGCTTCAGGGCGAGGGGAAGGGCATGGCTCGCCGGCCAGGGCGCGTGTGCTTCGTGGCGGATCGGGCTTCCCTGGCCCAGGAATGGTGGCCGAGCTGTTCCAGCGTCTCGCCCAGCCAGGCCCGGGCGCCGGGATCAAGGCAGGCAGCAGCCAGGTCGGCCCGGTCTTTGGGCCGGTCGAGGTGGGCCTCGTGCAGCAGCGCAAGCTCAGGGCGGAGATAAGGGATGCCGTTGACCGTGTGCAGGGCACGCGGCCACCGCACGCGGACGCGCGCGTCCCGGTTGAATATCCACTCCGATCCGCTGCGGTCAAGCAGCAGCCTCGTGATGGCGAGCCGGGGCCCCGGCTCTCGCGGCCCGGGCGGGGGGCGGGGCACGGGCCGGGTTAGTCACGTTCCACCGGTGCGCGCTCTTGGGCCGGGTGAGGACCGGACCTCCAGTGCGTGCCGAACTGCCCCAGGTGAGGAGGCACCGAGGGTCCCCGCACCTGGCGCGGGCCGCGGGACAGCCGCCCGGGTCCGGTTCGGTCCGGGTGAGGGGGGCGGCCGACCGGGACCGCGGGCCGGGTGCCGGCCCGGCCCGGTCAGCCCGGGTGAAATGGCTACTTCCGGCGGCCCGGTTACCGAGGTAACCTCCAAGCGGGTCCCGGGCCGAAGACTGGGCCGAAGAGCCGCTGCCGAGGGTGAGAAGCGGCCGCGCTGGCCGGCTGACGCTGAAGACGTTCCCTCCGTAGTCTCCCCGGGACCCGCCAGCTTGCTGGTCCGCGTTCGCCGGTCCGGCGCGGCAGGCGGACCGTGTGGCACGGCAGGGATCGGCCGGACGGGGCCGGACGGCCGGGAAGGTGGCGCGATGAGCCGGGTGCATGACGTGGGCGGCCAGGCCGGTTTCGGTCCCGTCCCCGTCGGCTCGGATGGGCAGCCGTTCGCCCGCGACTGGGAGGCCCGGGTGTGGGCGCTGAACGGCGTGCTGCGCTCCCGCGGCCTGTATTCGGGTGATGAGTTGCGCGACGCGATCGAGCGGATCCCGCCCGCCGACTACCTCCGGCTCGGTTACTACGAGCGCTGGCTGCACGCCATCGAGACGGTGCTGGCCGAGAAGGGCCTGCTGCCCCCGGAGGACGCCGGATGAGCCTGCCGCCCGGCACCCGGGTCCGGGCCCGGCTGGCTGATCCGGACCACCACACCCGGCTGCCCCGCTACGTGCGCGGGCACACCGGGGAGATCGTCGAGGCAGCGGGCGAGTGGCCGCTGCCGGACGATGTGGCCCGCGGCATCAGCCCGGCACGGGCCGAGACCGTCTACTCGGTCCGGTTCGCGGCCGCCGCCCTGTGGGGGCAGGGGACGCACCACGTCGTCGTGGACCTGTGGGAGTCCTACCTGGAGGAGGCGGGCTAATGGGGGCGGGGCACGACGACGCGCCGTCCGCCGTCCGGGTACGGCGCCTGGAGGAACGCCTCATCGAGGCGGGGCTGGCTACCGATGCGGAACTCGAGGCGGGGCTGGCCGGCCTGTACCGCAATGCCTCGCCGCTGAACGGCGCGCGGATAGTCGCCCGGGCCTGGACCGACCCGGACTACGCGCAGCGCCTGCTGGCCGACGGCAATGCCGCGGCGGCGGAACTCGGCTTCGCCACACCCGGGTACCGGCTCAAGGTGGCCGCCAACCGCCCCGGGCGGCACAACATGGTGGTGTGCACGCTCTGCTCGTGCTACCCGGTATCCCTGCTCGGGCCCTCGCCGAGCTGGTACAAGAGCCTGGCCTACCGGTCCCGGGCAGTGCGCGAGCCCCGGGTGGTGCTCGGCGAATTCGGGCTGGTGCTGCCGCCCGGTACCGAGATCACCGTCTGGGACGCCAGCGCGGAGAACCGCTACCTGGTGCTGCCGCTGCGGCCATCCGGCACGGGCGGCCTGGCCGAGCCGGACCTCGCGGCGCTGGTGACCCGGGACGGATTGATCGGCACGGCGGCGGTCTGACCAGGAATCCTGCCCTGCGCAGCCGGACCGGCTGGATCGGCGTGCTGGTCGCCTGGGCCTGGCTCGGCCCGCACTTCTTCGCCCGCTGGCTTCTCGCCCGGCGCGCTCTTCCCCGTTAGCCTGAGCAGAGCCGAAGGGAACCTGCCATGACGACTGCTGCTGCGGTAGCGAGCCCGGTTGATTTCACGCGATTCGGCGACTACAGCCTGAAGGCGCCGCCGCGGGCCGATGGCGCATTCGTCCGGCCGCTGTACCGCTTCCAGGGCCGGATCACCGCGGACGGCTCCAGTGGCTACCCGGCGCAGGCCGGCCGCTACCACCTCTACGTGTCGCTGGCCTGCCCGTGGGCGCACCGGTCGGTGATCGTGCGTTCCCTGCTCGGCCTGGAGGACGTGATCTCCATGTCGGTGGTGGACCCGGTGCGGGACGGGCGGGGCTGGGCGTTCCGCGATGGCCCCGGGTACACCGCGGACCCGGTGAACGGCTTCACCCTGCTGCGTGAGGCGTACGAGGCGACCGAGCCCGGCTATGACGGGCACGTGTCCGTGCCGGTGCTGTGGGACAAGCAGGCCGGCCAGATCGTCTCCAACAACTTCCCTGACATCACGATCGACCTGGGCACCCAGTTCGGGGAGTGGGCCACCCCCGGCATCAGCCTCTACCCGGCCGCGCTCCGCGCCGAGATCGACGCACTCAACGAGCGGGTCTACGCCACCGTCAACAATGGCGTCTACCGGTGCGGGTTCGCCACCTCCCAGCAGGCCTACGACGCCGCGGTGGCCGAGTTGTTCACCACGCTGGACGACCTGGACCAGCGGCTGGCCACCCGGCGGTACCTGCTCGGTGACGCGATCACCGAGGCGGATGTGCGGCTCTGGGTCACCCTGGCCCGGTTCGACGCGGTCTACGTCACCCACTTCAAGGCCAACCTGCGACGCGTGGCCGACTACCCGAACCTGTGGCCCTACGCGCGGGACCTGTATTCCATCCCCGCCTTCGGCGGGACGACCGACTTCGACCACATCAAGAGGCACTACTACGGCACGCACCCCCAGCTCAACCCGCTGCGCATCGTGCCCGCCGGGCCCATCCTGGACTGGGCGGCGCCACACGGCCGTGCGGCCCTCGCGGCCTGACCGTCGCCACGGCCGGCGGACGGGATCAGGGGGTGCGGGCCTCGCTCCGGGTCGCCGCGCGCATCACGTCCAGCACCGCCTCCTGCTCGGGCGTGGTACCCCGGCTCGCGGCCGGGGAGATTCCGTCCACATGGGCGATGAGCGGGATGTCCGGCTCGCCATCCGCGGAGACCCGGGCCATCGCCCAGCGGGCGAAGACCCGCGGGCCGGCCAGACCGGACTCGAGCACGGAGATGTGCTCATGCCGCCCGTCTTTCTCGATCTTCGCGAACAGGGCGCGGACCGCTGTCTCCTCACCCTCGAGGACCTGGGCGAACCAGTCCCCGAAGATCAGCAGCGCGCCCGTGATCTGCTGCTTCTTGTTGTTCGACCGCGCCACGCCGAACAGCGTGCCGAGTTCCGCCTTGCGCCGGTCGGCCGGGATCCTGTTCCGGCTCCGGTACATCAGCCGGAAAGTCCCCGCCGGGCCGGGAGCCGCTGCTGCGTTGCTCACGCCTTCTCCCGTCTGTGCCGTCGCCATCAAGACTTGCTCACTATTTGTTCATAGCGGCGCAGGGGCGGTCTCAGTTTGCGACAAGCCGCCGGTTTGCGCACCAGCGTCAGTCATGGAGGGCGTGCCGCGGTAATGGGCCGGGGATCAACGGGGCACCTGCGCCGGGATAAGGCTGGCGTACAGGGCGGCCGTCTGGTCGGCGATGGCGTCCCAGCCGAACTCCGCGGCCCGCTTACGGCCCGCTGCACCCATGGCCGACGCCCGGCCTGGGTCGCGCACCAGCGCGTTGAGGGCCGCGGCCAGGGGCGCGGGATCATCGGGCGGGACCAGCAGGCCGCTCTCCCCGTCCGCCACCACCTCGGGGATGCCCCCGACCCGTGACGCCACGACCGCGGTACCGCAGGCCATCGCCTCCAGGTTCACGATGCCGAGCGGCTCGTAGAGCGAGGGACAGGTGAACGCGGTGGCGTGCGACAGCAGCTGGATGACCTCCCGCTTGGGCAGCATCTCCGGTATCCAGATCACCCCCGACCGGGTGGCCTGCAGCCCGGTGACCAGGCTGGTCACCTCGGCGGCCAGCTCGGCGGTGTCCGGCTGCCCGGCGCAGAGCACCAGCTGTGCCTCCGGTGCCAGGCGGGCCGCCGCGCGGAGCAGGACCGGAACCCCCTTCTGCCGGGTGATCCGGCCAACGAAGATCACCATCGGGCGCTGCGGGTCGATCCCGTACCGCTGCAGCACCTCGGTCCCCGGATCCGGCGCGTACTCCACGGTGTCGATGCCGTTGCGGATGACCTTGATCCGGTCCGGCGGCACCGCCGGGTAGGCGGCCAGCACATCGGCGCGCATGCCCTCCGACACCGCGATCACCGCGGCGGCCGATTCCACCGCCACCCGCTCGCACCAGCTGGACAGCGAGTACCCGCCGCCCAGCTGCTCGGCTTTCCACGGCCGCAGCGGCTCCAGGGAGTGCAACGTCATCACGTGCGGCACGCCGTACAGCAGCGATGCCAGGTGGCCAGCCAGGTTGGCGTACCAGGTGTGCGAGTGCACCAGGTCCGTGCCCGCGACCGCCCCCGTCATCGACAGGTCGGTGGAGATGGTCGCCAGCACCTGGTTGGCGCCCGCGAGGGCCGGCCACGGCTGGTGCGCCACCGCATCCGGCCGGTCCCCGCCCTGGCAGTGCACGGTCAGGTCCACCCGGACGGCGAGCGCCCGGGCCAGGTAGGCCACGTGCACCCCGGCCCCGCCGTACACCTCAGGCGGGTACTCCCGGGTGAGCAGCGCCACCCGGAGCCGCCGGGCGTCGGTCATCCAGTCACCTTCTGGCTCTTGCCCACCACGGTGATGCCGCTCTCGGAGACCACGAAGCCGCGCGCCCGGTCCTGCTCCTTGTCCACGCCGATGGTGATCCCTTCAGGAACGGTGACGTTCTTGTCGATGATCGCGTCCTTGATCACCGCGTGGCGGCCGATGATCGTGTTGTTCAGGATCACCGACCGCTCCACCCGGGACCAGCTGTTGACCCGGACGCCGGGGGAGAGCACCGACTCGCGGACCAGCCCGCCGGACACGATGACGCCGTTGCTGACCAGGCTGTCGATGGCCCGGCCGACCCGCTCGCCGGAATCATGCACGAACTTGGCGGGCGGCAGGCTCGGCACGTTGGTCAGGATCGGCCACCGGTCGTTGTACAGGTTGAACACCGGGTGGATCGCGCACAGGTCCATGTGCGCATCGAAATAGGAGTCGAGCGTGCCGACGTCGCGCCAGTAGCCGGCGTCCCGCTCGCTCGCCCCGGGAACCTTGTTGCCCATGAAGTCGTAGACCTGCGCCCGGCCCTCCTCCACCAGCATCGGGATGATGTCGCCGCCCATGTCATGCCGGCTGCCCGAGTTCGCCGCGTCCTGGCGCAGCGCCTCGATGAGCACGTCGGTGGAGAACAGGTAGTTGCCCATCGAGGCATACGATTCATCGGGCCGCCCGGGCAGCGAGGGCGGATCCGCGGGCTTCTCCAGGAACGCCTCCAGGGTGCGCCCGTCGGCCCCGGCCTTGATGACACCGAACGCGGTGGCCTCCGCCCGGGGCACCGGGATGGCCGCGACGGTGACCCCGGCCCCGTGCTCGCAGTGCTGGTCGATCATCTGCCGGGGGTCCATCCGGTAGACGTGGTCCGCGCCGAACACGATCACCAGCTCCGGGCGCTCGTCGTAGATGAGGTTCAGCGACTGGTAGATGGCGTCCGCCGACCCGGTGTACCAGTGCGGCCCGAGCCGCTGCTGGGCCGGCACGGGGGTGACGTAGTTGCCGAGCAGGGTGCTCATCCGCCAGGTGGTGGTGACGTGCCGGTCCAGGCTGTGGCTCTTGTACTGGGTCAGCACCGCGATGCGCAAGATGCCCGCGTTGACCAGGTTGGACAGGGCGAAGTCGATGAGCCGGTACACCCCGGCGAACGGCACGGCCGGCTTGGCGCGGTCCGCGGTCAGCGGCGACAGCCGCTTGCCCGCCCCGCCCGCCAGCACGATGCCCAGAACACGCTTATCCGCCATACGTACCCCTCACGCGCTCGGCCATGTGCACTATTCACCCGCGGGCGCGCTCACGCGCCGCCCTCTTTCAGCACCCCATCGAGGATCTGCTGTGCCTCGTCCTGGATCCGGGCCAGCTGGCCCGGGCCGGCGAAGGACTCGGCATATAGCTTGTACACGTCTTCCGTGCCGGACGGCCGGGCCGCGAACCAGCCGGATTCGGTGATCACCTTGATCCCGCCGAGCGGCTCGCCGTTGCCCGGCGCCCGGGTCAGCCGGCCGGTGACCGGCTCGCCGGCCAGCTCGGTGATGCCAACCTGATCCGGGGACAGCCGGGCCAGCAGGGCCTTCTGCTCCCGGGTGGCAGGCGCGTCGATCCGGGCGTAGGCCGGGTCACCCAGCTGGCCGGCCAGGACCCGGTACCGTTCGCCCGGCGACTGCCCGGTCACCGCGGCGATCTCCGAGGCCAGCAGGGCCAGGGTGATGCCGTCCTTGTCGGTCGTCCAGATCCGCCCGTCGGTGCGCAGGAACGATGCCCCGGCGCTCTCCTCCCCGCCGAAGGCGATGGCGCCCTCCAGCAGGCCGGGCACGAACCACTTGAACCCGACCGGCACCTCGGTCAGCTCCCGGCCGGCCGCCGCCGCCACCCGGTCGATGATCGAGGAGCTCACCATCGTCTTGCCCACGGCCGCGCCGGCCGGCCAGTCCTCGCGGTGCCGGTACAGGTAGTCGATGGCCACGGCCAGGTAGTGGTTGGGGTCCAGCAGCCCGGCGTCCGGCGTGACGATGCCGTGCCGGTCGGCGTCGGTGTCATTGCCGGTCGCGATGGCGAACTCACCCGCCCGGCCGATCAGCGAGGCCATCGCGTACGGCGAGGAGCAGTCCATCCGGATCTTGCCGTCCCAGTCCAGCGTCATGAACCGGAAGGTGGCGTCGACCGCCGGGTTGACCACGGTGAGGTCCAGGCCGAACCGGTCGGCGATCTCGCCCCAGTAGGCGACGCTGGCGCCGCCCAGCGGGTCCGCGCCGATCCGCACCCCGGCCGCCCGGATCGCCGCCATGTTGACCACGGATGGCAGCTGCCCGGCGTAGTTGCCGAGGAAATCGAAGGTGCCCACGGTCGGCGCGCCCTTGGCCCGCGCCCAGGGCACCCGGCGGACCCCGCGCAGGCCGCCGGACAGCAGTTCGTTGGCCCGGTCCTGGATCACGGAGGTGATCTGGGAGCCGGCCGGGCCGCCGTCGGGCGGGTTGTACTTGAAGCCGCCGTCCTCCGGCGGGTTGTGCGACGGGGTGATCACGATCCCGTCGGCGAGGCCGCGGGTGCGGTCCTCGTTGTGCATCAGGATGGCCAGCGACACGGCCGGGGTCGGCGTGTACCCGTCCCTGCTGTCCACCAGGACCGCCATCTCGTTGGCCGCCAGCACCTCGAGCGCGGTCACGAACGCGGGTTCGGACAGCCCGTGGGTGTCCCGGCCCAGGTACAGCGGGCCGGTGGTGCCCGCCTGTGCGCGGTAGTCGCAGATCGCCTGCGTGGTGGCCGCGATGTGATCGTCGTTGAACGAGGCCCGGAGCGCGGAGCCGCGGTGCCCGGAGGTGCCGAACGAGACCCGCTGCCCAGGTTCCGCCGGGTCGGGATGCTCCGTGTAATAGGCGGTGACCAGCTTGGCCACATCCACCAGGTCTGCCTGGGTGGCCGGCTGGCCGGCCCGCTCATTCACCCGCAACGTCAGCTCCTCACCCGTGCCAGTACCTACTGTGCGCCGTTAGGCATGAAGGGAGGTACCCAATTGCGCTGAACTCAGGGCATCCAGTGTTCCGGTAATCCTGGCCGCCCGCTATGGGTGGGCTGCCCCCGGTTCCGGGGCGCGGGCTGCCATGATGGCCGGGTGGGCAACGACGTACCCCCGCCCCGGACCCGGCGCGAGCGGCTCTGGGCCGCCGCCGCGGCCAGGGGTATCCCGCTGCCCACCATCCTGACTGTGGCCGTGGTCCTGGTCGCCCTGTACCTGCTCGCGAAGATCGTGTACCGGCTGCGTGACGTCCTGCTGCTGATCCTGGTCGCAGCCTTCGTCAGCGTTTTGCTGAACCCCCTGGTCGTGGCGCTGCAGAAGTGGAAGATTCCGCGCCGCGGGTGGGCCGTCGCGGTGGTCACGCTGTGGGCGGTGCTCGTTTTCGTGGGGCTGGCGGTGGCCTTCGGCTACCCGCTGGCCAACGGGATCAACCACCTGGCCCAGAAGCTGCCGTCCTACGTGTCGGCGGCCGAGCACGGCCGGGGCTTCATCGGCGGTCTGGTCCGCAAGTACCACGTGCAGACCTGGGTGCAGAAGAACGAGTCCAAGCTGGTCAGCTTCGGTACCGGGCTGACCAAGCCGGCCCTGTCCCTGGGCAAGGGCGCGCTGACCCTGCTGCTGGAGCTGTTCACCATCTTCATCCTGGTGCTGCTCCTGCTGCTGGAGGGGCCCAAGATGCGGGCCGGCCTGCTGCGCGCCATGGCGCCGGACCGCGCCGCCTGGTATCGGCGGGTCGGGCACGATGTCAGCCGGTCAGTCACCGGGTACATGCTGGGCAACTTCGTCACCTCGCTGATCGCCGGGATAGTCGTGTTCGTGACGCTGCTCGCCACCGGCGTCCCGTTCCCGTTCCTGTGGGCGCTCTGGGTGGCGCTGGTCAACTTCCTGCCGATGATCGGCGGGGCGCTGGCCGGGATCCCCACCGTGCTGTTCGCGGCGGCCCACTCGCTGACCGCCGGGATCGTCACGCTGGCCGTCTTCCTGATCTACACCCAGGTCGAGAACCACGTGCTGAACCCGGTCGTGATGAGCCGGACGGTCCGGGTGAACCCGCTGCTGGTCCTGCTGTCGATCCTGGTCGGCGGGGAGATGGGCAGCTGGATCGGCGGCATCTTCGGCGCGTTCGTGGGAGCGCTGCTGGCTATCCCGGCAGCCGGTGCCCTGCAGGTGGTGACCCGGGAAATCTGGCACGCCAGCGCGCCCCCGGCCGGCCAGGCGGCCGACTAGCGATGCGGTAGGTCAATTCCAAGGGTTAGTGATCGCAGGCAGCCAGTGATCGCAGCGCAGGCTGGTGGGGTCGCCGGTCGTCAGTACGCACGGACGGCGCGGCCGGGTCGTCCGGGTCTGCCATCGGCAACGGAGTGTCCAGGTCTGCCATCGACAAACCGACCGTGGATGCCTGCGCTCCGCCGGCGCTGACGCCCCGTGGGATCAGTCGTCTGGCCCCTCGCCGGGGACCCGTAAACGCCGACAAAGGCTGACATAGCACCGAAGATGCGCGCTAGCTGCCCGGTTTGTCAGGGTTTCGCTGCGCCGGAACAGTGCTATGTCGGCGATTGTCGGCAGGGCCGCGGGCGCGGCGGCGCTGGGTGCCGTCACCGCCCGGCTCCCGCCTGGTCCCGCCGCTGCCCGGCTCCCCGCGTGGTCCCGCCGCT
>CAWCBE010000013.1:0-60345 GCA_963793825.1 uncultured Actinomycetes bacterium | reverse complement strand
CCGGTGGTCCGGCGCGCGGCCGGCTTGGCCGCGGCAGGCCGGCGCGCCGCGGGCTTGGCCCGGGTGGTCCGGCGCGCGGCCGGCTTGGCCGCGGCGGAACGGCTGGCCGCGGCCGGACGGGACGAACCGGCCCGCGCCCCCGGTACCTTCCCGCCCGGCATGGTCATGGCCGCGCTGGTCAGCGCCTTGGCCGCAGTGGACATGGCCTTGGTCGCCGTGTTCATCGCCTGCATGGCGCTGGACATGGTCTTGGTCGCGGTGTTCATCGCCTGCATGGCGGTGGACATGGTCTTCACCGAGGAGGTGGCTTTGGTGGCGGCGGCCGCCATCTGGGTGGCCGCCGCGGTGACCTTCATCGCAGCGGATGAGACGGTCCTGGCCGCGGCCGCGGTGCTGCGCGCGCTCTTCGGGGCGACCGCCGGGCCGCGCGTGGTCTTGGCCGCCGGGCCGCGCGTGGTCTTGACCGCCGTGCCGCGCGTGGTCTTGACCGCCGGGCCGCGCGTGGTCTTGGCAGCGTGTGCCGCGCGTGGTCTTGGCGGCCGGGCGGCGGGCGCCCGCGCTGGCCGGCCTGCTTCGGGCTGGCCTTGGCTTTCGACGTGCCTGCTGCTTTCTTCGCAGCCGACCCGCGAATCGATCCGGTACGCGTGGCGGTCGCCGATATGCGGCGAGCAGCCGGACGTGCCGTGGTTTGTACCGGCATTGATCTCCCCCCGTATTGATCAATTACGGGAAGAGCTATTCCACGATTGGCGGGAAAGGAAACGTGCCAGTTCATTGGCGGTTGGCGAGGTGGCCGGGCCGCGCCTTGTCACCGAGATTGCCGCGGCGGCATTCGCGTTCCGCGCGGCCGCTGTCACGTCCATGCCGCGGGCCAGGCGCGGCGATGAAAACACCAGTGTGCGCGTCGCCCGCCCCATTGCTGTCCACCGCGGTGACGGGAAATGGCGGGAACCACGATAGGTGCCGTTCGGAAATATCCAATCATGCAGCCTTCCGGCCCGGTCCGTACCAGGACCCGCTGGCCCCGCCGGGGCGTCCAGGCGGGCCGCTGGCTGAGCGCGTGCAGGGCGCGGGCCGGTTCCTCCTCGCCGGACAGCAGCGTGGCCTCGCGCGCGTTGCAGGTCAGCCAGTCGGCGCGGCGCAGGACGCGGGCCAGCGCGTCCCGCGGGACCCGGCGACCAGAGGGCCAGGGTCGAACACGACGAGGCTGCCCCGGGCAGGCGGCCCAGCCAGGGCGCCAGCGCCGCGCGGTTCGCCGGGTGGGCCAGCCCGTAGCCAGACACGTACACGATGTCGGCCGGGCCCGCGGTCACCGCGTCCAGGTCGGCGGCGTTCAGCATGGCCTCGGCGCCGGGGCTGGTCAGGAACGTCCGCTCGCCGCCGTCCTCCACCACGCTCACCACCAGGCCGGTGTCGGCGTCCGGCCGGGGCGGCTGGAGCACCCGGATGCCCTCCGCGGCCAGGGCGGCCCGGGCCAGGTCCCCGAACGGGCCGGTGCCGTGCGCGCCGCCGTAGCTGACCGCCAGCCCCTGCCGGGCCGCGGCGGCCATCACGTTGAAGCCGCCGCCCGGGGCCAGGGCGGTGTCCCGCGCCAGCACGTCGCCCCCCCGCTCGGGCAGCGCCGGGACGTCCATGACCAGGTCGACCACCACGTTGCCCAGGTGCAGCAGCCGCTGGAACGGCCCGGCGCTCACCCGGTGGTCACCTGCCCCGCACCGCCAGCAGGGCGGCCGCCACCTCGTCCAGCCGCAGCCTGTTCACCGCGGTCACGGTGGCCCGGGCCTGGTCCGGGAACACGGCGGCCCCGTGGCACGCCCCGCCGACCGCGCCGGCCAGCGCCGCGATCGTGTCGCAGTCCCCGCCCGCCGAGGCGGCCATCCGGCACGCCAGCCACGGGTCGCCGGGGGCCGCGGCGAGGAAGGCGAAGGCGGCGGGCACCGACTCCTGGGTGGCCAGGCTGGTGCCGACCAGCGTGTAGATGGCGCCGATGGCCTCCTCCGGCGGCAGCCCGGCGGCCAGCCCGGCCGCCCAGCCGATCCGCGCCCCGACGTCGGCGGCCGCCACCCAGTGCCCGCGGGTGGCCGCCCGCCCGGCCGCGGCCACGGCCGCCGCGGTCGCCTCGGGCACCGTCGCGCCGTACACCCCGGCGCTGACCGCGGCCGCCACGGCCGCCGCCCCGGCCAGCGCCACCCCGGTGTTGTGCGTCACCCGGCTGGCCGCGACCACCCGGTCCAGCAGCAGCCCGGCATCCGCGCCCGGGGTGGCGACGCCGGCCGGGGTGATCCGCATGGCCGCGCCGTTCGTCGTGCCGGACCGCCCCGACTCGGCTGATGTCCGCGCCCGCCAGCAGGGCGTCCAGGGCGCGCTTGGTGGACGGGCCGAGCAGGCTCCGCGTGCCGCGGGCGCGCACGTCCTCCTCCCAGGCCAGCAGGCGGCAGGCGAACTCGCGCTCGTCGATCACGCCGCCGCCCTCGATCAGCAGGCCGGCCAGGATCAGCGCCTGCTCGGTGTCGTCGGTCACCGTGCCGGCCGGCAGTCCCGGGGCCACCGGCTGATCCGTCGGCCCCCGGGCTGGAACTCATCCAGCAGCGGCCCGTACCGGGCCACGATGGCCGCCCGGGGCATCGACTCGGTCGGCATGCCGAGGGCGTCGCCGATCGCCAGCCCGTACAGCGCCCCGGCCGCGCGGTCCTGGGCTGAGGTCATCCGCCCAGCAGGCCAGCGGAGCTGACCACCTCGACCAGCGGCGCGTACAGCCGGAGCACGGCCAGCGCCTGCTGGTGGCTCTCGTCGGTCACGCCGGCGCATGCGTCCGCGACGACCTGGACCGCGACCCCCTCGTCGGCCGCCGCGACCGCCGTGGACAGCACGCAGCAATCGGTGGACACCCCGGCCAGCACCAGCCGGCCGCCCGCTTCGCTGGCCCGCCGCGCCAGTTCCGGCCCCCATTTGCTGAACGTCACCTTGTCCACGGTCTGACCCGCCCCGGCGGCGAACTCGTCCACCAGCTCGTAGATGCGGGCGTCCGGCGGCTGCAGCGCGAACGGCCAGGCCTCGTAGTAGCGCTGCCACGCTCCCGCGGGCGCCTGCGGGGCGATGAACCGGGTGAACACGACGCGGGGCCGGAAGGCCGCCGGCCAGCTTGGCCACGGTCCCGGTGATCTCCCCGAAGCGGGGCGCCAGCCAGGGACTGCCCGGCTCGGCGAACACCCGCTGCATGTCGATGACGGCCAGGCAGCCCGCGGGCGGAGTCACCTGGCCGCCGCGGGGGCCAGCGACGGGGCGGACTCCTGGGCCCGCACCGGCGCGAAGTCCAGCAGCCACCCGGCGGCGAACCCGAGCACCAGCGCGACCAGCACGCCCAGGTTGGCGAACGCCCAGGCACCGGTCTTGCCGCCCAGGCCGAGCGGGCCGAGCAGGTAGCCCTGCCAGGTGAGCCAGCTCGCATTGGTGTTGGTGACCAGGCCCCAGCCGATCCCGGTGGCGACCACGATGATGGCCAGCGGGGCCAGCCTGATGTCGCCGTAGCGGCCGCGCGGGTCGTACAGGTCGGCGTCGGCATAGTCCTTCCGGCGCAGCATGATGTCGGCCAGCATGATCCCGCACCAGGCCGCGATGGGCACGCCCAGGGTGATCAGGAACCCCTCGAACTGGACCAGGAAGTTGTGTGCCACGAAGACCACGTAGATCGTGCCGAGCACCATCACGGTGCCATCGACCAGCGCGGCGGCGTAGCGCGGGATGCGCACCCCGAGCGTGAGCAGCGCCAGCCCCGAGGAGTAGATGTCCAACACCGACCCGCCGACCAGGCCGAGCACCGCGACGATGGCGAACGGGACCAGGAACCAGGTGGGCAGCAGCGTGGTCAGCGCGCCGATCGGGTCGGCACCGATCGCGCTGCTCAGCTTGGCCGACGACCCGGCCAGCAGCAGCCCGAAGATGAGCAGCACGATAGGCGCCACCGAGGAGCCGACCGTGGTCCAGCCGACCACGCCCCGCCCCGAGGAACGGCGCGGCAGGTAGCGGGAGTAGTCCGCGGCGGCGTTCACCCAGCCCAGCCCGAAGCCGGTCATCACGAACACCAGGGCGCCGATGAACTTCTCCGGTCGAGCCGGCCGGGATGGCCGACACGGTGTGCCAGTGGATCTTGTCCGCGACCAGCGCGATGAACACGATGGTGAGGATGCCGGTGACCCAGGTGATCACCGACTGCATCCGCATGATCAGGTCGAAGCCCATCACCCCGCCGGCCACGGTCAGCGCGCTCACCACGATCAGCGCGATGACCTTGACACCCGTGCCGCCGCCCCAGCCGAGCCGGGTGAACACGGTGGCGGTGGCCAGCGTGGCCAGGATGATCAGCACGGTCTCCCAGCCCACGGTGAGCAGCCAGGAGATGAGCGAGGGCAGCTTGTTCCCCCGCACCCCGTACGCGGCCCGGCTGAGCACCATGGTCGGCGCCGAGCCCCGCTTGCCGGCCACCGCGATGAACCCGCAGAGCAGGAACGAGCCGACGATCCCGATCACGCCGAGCGCGACCGCTTGCCAGAACGAGACCCCGAAGCCCAGCACGAATGCCCCGTAGCCCAGGCCGAGGACCGAGACGTTCGCGGCGAACCACGGCCAGAACAGGTCACGCGGATGGCCCTTCCGCTCGGCGTCGGAGATGACGTTGATCCCGTTTGCCTCGATCTGCATCGGGCGGAATTCGGTAGCGGCGGAGGAGTGAGCGCCCGTTGCGTGACTATCAGCCATGGCGAGCCCCTTCAGGCGAGGAATACCGGGGAACAGCGGGGTCTGGGTGCGGCGCCAGGTGCGGTGCCTGATGCGGCGGGTAACGGCGGCGCCATGCGGCCCAGGCGGCCAGCAGGGCGGCCAGCGCGCCCGCGGCCAGCAGCGCGGCGGCCGCGGCGGCCCTGCGCTGCTGGGCGGCCGTCCGGAGCGGGCCGGGCCGCGGCCACCGGGCCGCCCGGTGAGCGGCCGGCTCCGCGGCAGCGCCGGCCGGGCCGACTGGGGCCCGGGCGCCCGGGGCCGGGGCGCCCGGGGTGACGCGGCGGGCCCGGGCCGGCCGGGTGACGCCGGCGGGCCCGGGGCCGGCCCGGGTGACGCCGGCGGGCCCGGGGCCGACCCGGGTGGCCTGGGCGGCCAGCAGCCGCTCCACGTTCCCGGCGAACTGCTCGACCAGGCGCTGGCCGACGTCGCCGATGGCCCCGGCGGCATACTGGGCGGCCGCGCCGCGGATCATCAGGTCGGCACTGATCAGGACCCGGGTGCTCTGCCCGTGCGGCTCCACCCGCAGCGTCACGCTGGCGTCCGCGCTGCCCTGGCCGCTCCGCTCCTGGCCGGTGGCCCGCAGCCGCGCCGTGCCCGCCGCCCGGTCGGCGGCGTCAAGGTGGACGGTGCCCGCGTACACCGTGTCCACCGGGCCGATCCGCAGCTGGATCTCGCCCGCGTAGGTGCCCTCGTCCACCTCGCCGATGAGCCGGCTGCCAGGCAGGCAGGCCGCCACCTTCCCGGCGTCCAGCAGGGCATCGAGTACTTCCGGGGCAGGGCGGCCGATCCGGACCGCGCTGGTCAGTTGCACTCCGGCGCTCCTAACGGTCCATGACCGCTTTGCGCTGGGCCCCGTCCACCGGGATGTGCGCGCCGTTGATGAAGCTGGCCCGCGGCGAGACGAGGAACGTCACCAGCGCGGCGACCTCGGCCGGCTCGCAGATCCGGCCTAGCGGGATGGATTCCTCAGCGAGCTCGTGCGCCCTGTGCTGCGGCACGCCCTTGTCCCGGGCGAAGGCCTTCTCCAGGGTGTCCCACCGGTCAGTGTTCACCGGTCCCGGGTTGACCGTGTTGATCCGCACGCCGTACCGCCCGTACTGCTCTGCGACCGAGGAGGCGAAGTTGATGTCGGCGGCGTTGGCCACCCCGGCGGTCATCTCCCAGTAGCTGGGCTTGAGCCCGTCATTGCCGACCACCAGCACGATCGAGCCGGTGCCGCGTTCCCGCATCTGCGCGATGACCGCGCGCACGCTGCGAACGTACCCCATGAACTTCAGGTTCAGGCTGGACAGCCACTGGTCTTCGGTCAGGTCCTCGAGCAGCCCGCCGGGCGAGCTGCCCGCGCAGGTGACCAGGATGTCGATGGGACCCAGCCGACCGGTGGTGGTGGCCACGCACCGCTCCACGTCCGCCGTCACGCTCATGTCGCCGGCCAGCGGGAGCACCGGCTGGCCGGTGGCCGCCTGGATCTCCTTGGCCGTGATCTCCAATGGTTCCGCGGTGCGCGCGGTGATGGCCACCCGGGCACCCTCCGCGGCCAGGTGCTCGGCCACGTGACGGCCTATGCCCTTGCTAGCGCCGGTGACCAGGGCCACTTTCCCGCCCAGTTGCAGATCCACGGCAGGGCTCCTTCCGGCTGGCACACCGAGACGAACTGGCAGACCAGGCCAGGGTACGTGTGCTGGATGGTATACCAAATATCACTTTGACGGAAGGCTCCCCGCCCGCCCCGATCTCCCGCCCCGCCCGGCCTGTACCCCCGGTCTCCGAGCCCACCCCCGCGCCACTTATCATCCCAGCGTTGCGGCAATTTGTCCTATCTGCCGGAGTCGGACGCAACGCTGGAGTGATATGTGACCTTCCGGCCTGCCAGGAGGTGCCCGGGGCGGGGCCGGGGGCGGGGCGGACCCCGGGCAGGACGCGGGCGGGGCGGGGGTGAGGGCGCCGGGCTCCCGGGTCAGGACGCGGGCGGGGCCGGGGCGTGAGGGCGCCGGGCCCCCGGGTCAGGACGCGGGCGGGGGCGAGGGCGCCGGGCCCCCGGTCAGGACGCGGGCGGGGCGGGGGTGAGGGCGCGGCGGTCGAGTTTGCCGACCGGGGTGCGCGGGAGTTCGGCGACGCGGAAGACCTGTTTGGGGCACTTGTAGGCGGCTAGCCGGGTCCTGGCGTGCGCGATCAGGGCGGCGGGGCGGAAGTCATGGCCGGGCCGGAGCACCACCCACGCGGTGACCTGCTCGCCCCAGCGCGGGTGCGGCAGCGCGGCGACCGCGGCGTCGGCTACTGCCGGGTGGGTCTCCAGCGCCAGCTCGACTTCGCGCGGGTAGACGTTCATCCCGCCGGTGATGATGAGCTCCTTGACCCGGCCCCGGATGACCAGGTGCCCGCTGGCCGGATCGACCGTCCCGATGTCCCCGGTGCGGAACCACCCGTCCGCCGTGAAGGCCTGCTCCGTCCCGGCGCGGTCCCGCCAGTACCGAGTGAAGACCGGCGCGCCGCGCAACTGGATCTCGCCGTCCGTGCCCGGCGGAGCCTCGCCTCCGCCGGCGGGAACCTCGCCCCGGTCAGGCGGAGCCCCCGCGCGGCCGGGGCGGACCGCGTCTGACCACACCCGGCAGTAGACCCCGGGGAGCGGCAGCCCGACGGTCTCCGGGCGGGGGGCATCCACCGGGTTGGAGACGTCCAGCCCGGACTCCGTGGTGCCGTACCGGACCAGCGGGACCCGTCCCGCGACGGCCAGCCGGGCCGCCAGGGCCGGGCTGAGCGGCGCCGACCCGCACACCGCCAGCCGCAGGCCGTCGAGGACCGGGCCGGCCGCCGGGCCGGCCTCGTCCAGCAGCCCCAGGTAAGTGGCGGGCACGCCGAACAGCACGGTCGCCCCGGCCTCCCGGATCAGCGCGCGGAGCCCGGCCGGGTCGGACCGGGACCGCAGGTGCGCGGTGGACCCGGCCGCCAGCGTGGCGTGCACGCCGCTCAGGCCGTGCTGATGGAACAGCGGCAGCGCGCAGGCCAGCACGTCCTCGCCGGTCCACCGCCAGGCGGCCATCGCGGACCGGATGGAGGCGGCCAGCTGGCGGTGGGTCAGCGGCACGCCCTTGGGCCGTCCCGTGGTCCCGGAGGTATAGGCCAGTACCGCGGTATCGCCCGGGCGCACCGGACGGGGCTCCCGGCCAGGCTCCGGCCGGGCCCGCCCGCCGGCCCCCGCCGCACCGGTCACCGGGACGATCAGCGGGGGCTGCGCCAGCCCGGCCAGGCGGCCGGCCGGCTCGGGGTCGGCGAAGGCGATCCCGGCCCCGGAGTCGCTGACCAGATGGCCCAGTTCCGCGGCCGTGTAGCCGGGATTGGCCAGCACCGCCACCCCGCCGGCCCGCAGCGTCCCCAGGTAGCACCGCAGGAATCCCAGGCTGGTCCCCGCGGCCAGCAGCACCCGGTCACCGTGGGTGATCCGCGGGGCCAGCCAGGCCGCGACCGCGCGGGCGGCCGCATCCAGCCCGGCGTGGGTGACCGGCTCCCCGTCCACGGTGAACGCGACCCGGTCCGGGACGCGGCGCGCCGACCCGGCCGCCAGCACGGGAAGGGCCACCGAGCCCAGCCGGGCCGCCAGCCGCCCCGGGTCGGCCTCGCCGGGGAGGTGGGCCCGCCAGCCGGCCTCACTCCAGCGCTCGGCCGGGCTCAGCACCGGATCGCCCACGCCGGATCACTCCACACCGGGTCACTCACGCAGGCGAGCGAGCGCGGACCAGTTCGCGGCCTGCTCGGCCCGCAACTGCTCGAGCAGGCCGCCCGCCGCGGCGATCCGCTTGATGCTGCCGGACGAGGCCGGCCCGGCGGCGGCGAACTCACCGGCCAGGCCTTCGGCGACCAGGCCCGGATCGTCATCGACCCGGCTGACCAGCCCGAGCGCAAGCGCCTCGGCCGCGTCCACCCAGCGGCCGGTCATCGTCACGTCGAGCGCGGCTCCCCGGCCGATCAGGCCGGGGAGCAGCCAGGCCCCCACGGCCAGTCCCCAGCCGGGCGGCCCGGCCCAGCGGAACCGGGCCCGCGGCCCGGCGATCCGCAGGTCGCAGGCCCCGGCCAGCTGGGCGCCGCCACCCACGGCCGGCCCATCGACCACCGCGATGACCGGGCCCGGGCGGGTGATCATGACCTCGTAGCACTGGTACAGCAGGTCGGATATCTCGGCCCGCTCGGCGCCCGGGACGGTCAGGTCGGCGCCCGCGCAGAACATCCCCGGTGCCGCGCTGGCCAGCAGCACGGGCGCGGTTCGTTGGGAGTGAAAGAAGTCGAGGAGAGCCTGCGTCATGCCCGCGTCCAGCGCGTTGCGCCGCTCGGGGCGGGCCAGCATGACCCGGGGGTACCCGGCCGGGCCGGTATCCACCAGGACGGACGGGTGCGGCATCGGCACACTCCATGGGAAAGGGACCCGGCGACGTGCCCTGACATATGGTATACCAAACGGGAGGGCCGACCGCTGGCGGCTACCGCCGCGCAGCGCCGCTGGCCGCCCGGACCCGCGGACCCGGAGGAGGCCGGTGAAGCCAGCCCCGTTCAGCTACCACCGGACCCGGGACGTGCCGGAGACGGTCGCGCTGCTGGCCGAGCTGGGCGACGAGGCCAAGATCCTGGCCGGCGGCCAGAGCCTGGTGCCGATGATGAACTTCCGGCTGGCCCGGCCGAGCGCGCTGGTGGACATCACCCGGATCCCGGGACTGGACTACCTGCGGGCCGGGCCGGACGGCCTGCGGATCGGCGCGCTGGCCCGGCACCGCGCTATCGAGCTGTGCCGCGACCCGGCCGTGCTGGACGGCTTCGGGGTGCTGCCCCGCTCCGCGCGGTGGATCGGGCACTACCCGATCCGGGCCCGCGGCACGCTCGGCGGCAGCATCGCGCACGCCGACCCGGCCGCCGAATGGTGCCTGCTGGCCGTGCTGCTGGACGCGAACGTCATCCTGGCCGGGCCCCGCGGGGAGCGCACCGTCGCAGCCCGGGACTTCTTCCAGGGCTTCTACACCACCACCGCCGGGCCGGACGAGATGATCATCGAGCTGCATTTCCCGGTGCCCGCGCCGCGCGCCGCGCTGCTGGAGTTCGCCCCGCGGCAGGGCGACTTCGCGGTGGTCGCCGCGGCCGTGGCGGTAGACCTGGACGATGGCGGGCCGGCCTGCCGGTCGGTGCGGGTGGTGCTCGGCGGGGTCGGGCCGCTGCCGGTCACCGTGCAGACTGCCGGCCTGGCCGGGCAGCCGACCACCGCAGCCACCTGGCAGGCGGCCGGGCGCCTCGCGGCCGCGCAGATCGATCCGCCGTCCGACGGGCACGGCACCGCCGCCTACCGGAAGACGCTGGCCGCGACCCTGACCGAGCGGGCCCTGGCCGAGGCGGCCCGCCGGTGAGCTGGGTCGGCGCGCCAGTACCCCGGGTCGAAGACCGCCGGATGCTGCTCGGCCGGGGCCGGTTCACCAGCGACATCCCCGGCCCGGGCGCGCTGCACGCGGCGTTCGTGCGCAGCCCGTTCGCCGCCGCCACGATCGGCCGCATCGACGCCTCGGCCGCGCTGGCCGAGCCCGGGGTGGCCGCCGCGTGCACCGCCGCGGACCTGGGCCAGCCGTCCCTGCTCGCGGTGCTGGAACGGCCCGAGTTCGTGCCCACCACGCTGCCGCTGCTGGCCATCGGCCAGGTCCGGCACGTCGGCGAGCCGGTCGCGGTGGTGCTGGCCGAGGACCCCTACCTGGCCGAGGACGCCGCCGAGCTGGTGGACGTGGAGTACGCGCCGCAGCCGCCCGCCGCCAGCCTGGACGCCGCCCGCTCCCCCGGCGCGCCGCAGGTCCACGACGCGGCGCCCGGCAACTGCCTGGTGGACCTGCTCATGTTCGACGACGACCGGCTGGAGGAGATCTTCGCCGCCGCCCCGGCCGTCATCAGCGCCCGGCTGCGCAGCGGGCGGCTGGCCGCGCTGCCGCTGGAGGGGCGGGCCTGCGTGGCCGACTGGGACGACCGCGACGGCCAGCTCATCCTGCACGTCTCCACGCAGGTCCCGCATCAGGTCCGGTCCGCGGTGGCGCAGGCCTTCCATATTCCCGAACGCACCGTCCGTGTCATTGCCCCCGACGTCGGCGGGGGTTTCGGGCTGAAATGCGTAGTCGGCCGCGAGGAGCTGGTGATCGCCGGGCTGGCGCTGCGGCTGCGGCGGCCGGTGCGCTGGGCCGAGGACCGGCAGGAGAACCTGACCGCCGCCTTCCACGGGCACGAGCAGTGTTACGACGTGCGCGCCGCCTTCGGCGCGGACGGGCGGATCCTCGGCCTGGCCGCGGACATCGACTGCGATGTGGGCGCCTACTCGGCGTTCCCGTTCACCTGCGGGGTCGAGCCGCTGATGGCGGCGACCGAGCTGCCCGGCATCTACAAGGTGCCGGCCTACCGGGCCCGGGGCCGGGCCATCGCCAGCAACAAGGCCCCCACCGCCCCGTACCGGGGGGTGTCCCGGCCGCAGCTGGTGCTGGTCATGGAGCGGCTGATGGAGAAGGCGGCCGCGCGGCTGGGCCTGGACCCGCTCACCGTGCGCCGCCGCAACATGATCGGGCCGGGCGAGTTCCCCTACACCGGGGTCAACGGGATCACCTACGACGAGGGCAGCTACGCCGAGTCGCTCGACCTGGCCGAGAAGCAGGTCGCCGCGGCCGGCTGGGCCGCCGAGCGGGACGGGCTGCGGGCGGCCGGGCTGCGCGCCGGGATCGGCTACTCGTGCTTCTCCGAGCGGACCGCCTACGGCACGCCGGCCATGTCCCAGCGCCGGATGCGGATGACCCCGGGCTATGACACGGCCACGGTGCGGATGGACCCGACCGGCGAGGTGATCGTGACCACCGGGACCTGCGGGCACGGGCAGGGCCACGAGACCACGTTCGCCCAGATCGTCGCCGACCGGCTCGGCGTGGACCCGTCGCGGATAAGGCTCCGGCAGGGCGACACCGACCTGGCCGCCTACGGCTGGGGCACCTGGGGCAGCCGGTCCATCGTGATCGGCGGCGGGGCGGCCAGCCGGGCCGCCGAGCAGGTGGCCGGCCAGCTCCGGCAGGTCGCCGCGCACCTGCTGGAGGCCAGCGCGCCGGACATCGAGCTGGCCGGCGGGTCCGCCCGGGTCCGCGGCGACGATGCCACCGCGGTGCCGGTCGGCGAGCTGGCCCGGATCGTGCACTTCCAGGCGCACCGGCTGCCCGAGCCGCTGCGCTACGGGCTGGAGGCCCGGTCCTCGTTCGACCCGCCCGGCACGTTCTCCAACGCGTGCCATGCCTGCCTGGTATCCCTCGACCCGGGCACCGGCGCGATCCGGCTGCGGCGGTACCTGGTGGTGGAGGACTGCGGGGTGGTGATCAACCCGGTGATCGTGGACGGGCAGGTGCGCGGCGGGGTGACCCAGGGGGTGGCCGCCGCGCTGCTGGAACAGGTGCGCTACGACGGCGAGGGGCAGCCGGTCAGCGCCACGCTGATGGACTACCTGGCGCCGACCGCGGCGGAGATCTGCCCGGTCGAGGTGCTGCACCTGCAGACACCGTCGGCGCATAGCGAGACCGGGGCCAAGGGGATGGGCGAGGGCGGCACCATCGGCGCGCCCGCCGCCGTGCTGAACGCGGTCAACGACGCCCTGGCGGACCGCGGCGTCAGCTTCGATCACATCCCGGTGCTGCCGTGGCAGGTCGCCGCCGCGCTGGAGGACGCACCATGAACGACCCCGGGCACGACCCGGTGAAGGATCTGCATCTCATCCGGCTGCGGGTGAACGGCCGGCCGCACGAGCTGGCCGTGGAGTCACGGCGGACGCTGGCTGACATGCTGCGGCTGGACCTCGGCTACACCGGCACGCACCTGGGCTGCGAGCAGGGCATCTGCGGGGCCTGCACGGTGCTGGTGGACGGCGTGCCCGCCCGGGCCTGCCTGATGTTCGGGGTGCAGGCCGACGACTGCGAGGTCGGTACCGTCGAGGGCCTGGCCGACGGGGATGAGCTGTCCGACCTGCAGCGTGCGCTCAGCGAGCATCACGGGCTGCAGTGCGGGTTCTGCACGCCGGGCTTCCTGATGCTGGCCGAGGGCTACCTCGGTGAAGCGCGCCCCGCGGCAGCGGCCCCGACGGAGCCGGAGATCCGTGAGCTGGTGGCGGCCAACCTGTGCCGGTGCACCGGTTACCAGGGGATCATCGAGGCGGTACTGGCCACCGCCCGGTCCCGCCGGAGGGACCGGCCATGCCCGTGATCGGGGTGAACCTGCCCCGCAAGGAGGACCCACGGCTGCTGCGCGGCCAGGGCCGGTTCGGGTCCGACATCCGGCGACCGGGCCAGCTGTGGGCCCGGGTGGCCCGCTCCCCGGCCGCCCACGGCGCGCTGCGCGCGGTGCGCACCGGGGCGGCCGCCGCGGCGCCGGGCGTGGTGGCCGTGGTGACCGCGGCCGACCTGCCCGGCCCGGTTCGGATCCCGGTCCGGCTCCCCGTCCAGGGCATCGACCTGGACAGTTACCTGCAGCCGGTGCTGGCCGGCGGGGTCGTGCGCTACGTCGGCGAGCCGGTGGCCATCGTGGTTGCCGACGACCCCTACCGCGCCGAGGACGCCGCCGAGCTGGTGGACACCGACATCGACGAGCGGCCCGCCGTGCTGGATGCCGCCGCGGCCGCCGCGCCGGGCGCGCCGCGGCTGTTCCCGGGCGGCAACGTGGCCGCCGAGTTCACCCTGGGCTACGGCGACGTGGACGCCGCGTTCGCCCGGGCCGCCACCGTGACCGAGGTGACGGTGGAAACCGGACGGCACGGGGCCGTGCCGCTGGAGCCGCGCACCCTGCTGGCCGAGCCGGACCCGGTCACCGGCGGCCTGGAGATCTGGGGCATGACCAAGGTGCCGGTGTTCAACCGGGACCTGCTCGCCTCGTTGCTCGGCATGGACGAGACGCTGATCCACGTGCACGCGGTGGACGCGGGCGGCGGGTTCGGCGCCCGCGGTGAGTTCTACCCGGAGGACTACCTGGTGCCGTGGCTGGCCCGCTCGCTGCGGCGGCCGGTCGGCTGGGTCGAGGACCGGGCCGAGCACCTGGTCGCAGCGAACCACTCCCGGCAGCAGTCGCACCGGATCGCGGCCGCGTTCGACGCGGAGGGGCGGATCCTGGCGCTGCGCGACGACGTGCTGCACGACAACGGCGCCTACTGCCGCACCCACGGCATCATCGTCCCGGAGCTGACCGTGGCCATGCTGCCCGGCCCGTACCGGGTGCCCGCCTACCGGGGCCGGATCCGGGTGGTGCTGACCACCAAGACGCCGTGCGGCACCTACCGGGCGCCGGGCCGTTTCGAGGGCGCCACCGCCCGCGAGCAGCTGCTCGACGTGGCCGCGGGCCAGCTCGGCCTGGACCGGGCGCAGCTGCGCCGCCGCAACCTGCTTATCCCGGCCGAGCTGCCGTGCCGCCGCGAGATGAGCACGCTCGGCACCGACGTGATCCTGGACGCCGGCGACTACCCGGCGCTGCTCGCGGCCGCGGAGGCCGAGGCAGCCCGGCTGGGCTACCAGGCGGAGGTCGACCGGGGGCGGCGGCGAGGCCGCTTGCGCGGGCTGGGCGTGGCCGCCTTCCTGGAGAAGAGCGGGCTGGGCCCGCAGGAGACGGCGGACGTGGTGGTCAGCCAGAGCGGCGCGGTGCACGTGTACTCGGGCGGCACTTCGCTGGGGCAGGGCATCGAGACCGTGCTGGCGCAGATCGCCGCGGACGCGCTGGGCGTGGACCCGGCCGTAGTGAGCGTGGTCAACGGGGACACCAGCCGGCAGCCGTTCGGAGGCGGGTCGTGGGCGTCCCGGTCCACCGTGGTGGCGGGCAGCGCGGTGCACGCGGCGGCCTGCGCGGTCCGCGACCGGGCCGCCGAGGTGGCGGCCCGGATGCTGGAAGCGGCCCCCGGCGACCTGGTCAGCTCCGGCGCCGCAGTGAGCGTGCGCGGCGACCCGTCGGCCCGGGTCACGCTGGCCGAGATCGCCCGGGCCACCATCCCGGCCAGCCGCTACCTGCGGCCCGGCGAGCCGGCCGGGCTGTCCGCCCGGCGCCGGTTCGAGGTGGCGCACATGACCTACCCGTACGGGGTGCACCTCGCGGTGGTGGAGGTGGATCCGGCGACCGGCGCGATCCGGGTGCTCCGTTACCTGGTCGCCTACGAGGTAGGCCGGGCGATCAACCCGGCCCTGGTGGCCGGGCAGCTGCGCGGCGGCGCCGCGCAGGGCATCGGCGGGGCGCTGCTGGAGGAGTTCGGTTACGACGAGGCCGGGCAGCCGCAGTCGGCCAGCTTCCTGGGCTACCGGATGCCCACCGCGGCCGAAGTGCCGCCGATCGACGTGCTGGTGACCGAGGACTCCCCGGCCCCCGGCAATCCGCTGGGCGCCCGGGGCGCCGGGGAGGGCGGGGTGTCCGCGTCCGGCGCCGTGCTGGCCAGCGCGGTCCGTGACGCGCTGGGCCTGGCCGGCAGCGTCGGGCGGCTGCCGCTCACCGCGGCCCGGGTCCAGGAACTGGCCCGCAGCAATGGAGGCGGCAGATGACCCACCCATCGACGACGAGCGCTGTGGCCGGCGGCCTGGTGGTGCCCGGGCCGGGCTACGTGAGCAAGACGGACATGGTGGCCGCGCTGATCCGGGAGCAGATCATCACCGGCGAGCTGGCCGCCGGGGAGCAGCTGCGGCAGCGTGACCTGGCCGCCCGGTTCCAGGTGAGCCAGACCCCGGTCCGGGAGGCGATGCGCCGGCTGGAGTCCGAGGGCCTGGTGCTCGGCGATACGCACCGCGGGTTCACCGTGGTGGTGCCGGACGACGGCCCGGTGGAGGAGAACTTCCAGATCCGTGCCGCCCTGGAGTCGCTGGGCGCGTCCCTGGCCGCCCGGAAGATCGATGCCGCCGGGATCGCCCGGCTGCAGGAACTCAACGACCGGATGCGGGCGCTGGACGACGCGGACCCGGACTACGCCGAGCTGAACCGGGAATTCCACTTCACCCTGTACTCCTGCGCCGGCAGCCCGCTGCTGATGTCGCTGATGCGGCTGCTCTGGGCGTCGCTGCACGGCGGCCCGAAGGTGGCGCGCAGCCACGCCGAGTCGGCGCGGCAGCACGACGCGATCCTGGCCGCGCTCCGGGACCGGGATCCGGCGGCGGCCGCCGCGGGCACCTACCAGCACATCATGGGCGTCGAGCGGGTCACGGACCGGTGAGCGCCGAGACGGCGGGCGCCGCGGCCACCACGGTGCACACGGTGCGCACCGACGACGGCGTCCGGCTGCACGCCGAGAGCACCGGGGCCGGGGCGGCGCTGCTGTTCATCCACGAGTTCGCCGGTGATCACCGCAGCTGGGAGCCGCAGGTCCGGTACTTCTCGGCCGGGTTCCGCTGCGTCAGCTACGCGGCGCGCGGCTACCCGCCCTCGGACGTCCCGGCCGCCCCGGCGGCGTACTCGCAGCAGCGCGCGGTGGCCGACGCCATCGCCGTGCTCGACGGGCTCGGCATCCCGTCCGCCCACGTGGCCGGCCTGTCGATGGGCGGGTTCACCACGCTGCACCTGGCGCTGCGCCACCCGGACCGGGTACGGTCCGCGGTGCTGGCCGGGGCGGGCTACGGCGCGCCGCCGGAGCGCCAGGACGCGTTCCGGGCCGAGTGCGAGGCGATCGCGGCCGCCTTCGAGCGGGACGGGGCCGCCCAGGTGGCCGGGTGGTACGCGGCGGGCCCGGCCCGGGTCCAGTTCCAGGGCAAGAACCCGCGCGGCTGGGCCGAGTTCGCCGCCGCGCTGGCCGGCCACTCCGCGCTGGGCTCGGCGCTGACCATGCGCGGCGTGCAGGCAGGCCGCCCGTCGCCGTACGCGCTGCGCGACGAGCTGGCCCGGGTGGCCGTGCCCATGCTGATCCTGGCCGGGGACGAGGACGAGGGCTGCCTGGAGACGGCGCTGATGCTCAAGCGCACCATCCCGTCCGCCGGGCTGGCCATCCTGCCCCGCACCGGGCATACCGCGAACCTGGAGGAGCCGGACGTGTTCAACGCGGCGGTGGACCGGTTCCTCACCGCCGTGCAGCGCGGGGCCTGGCGCCCCCGCGACCCGCGCTCGCTGTCCGCGTCCACGACCGGCGCCGTCCCCGCCTCACCCTGAGCTGGCCGCGGTGCGCGCCACCGGGCTGGCGGGCGGGACGATGGTGGTGATCAGCCCGGTCCCGACGTCGTAGACGTGACCCGACACGCTGATCCGGGACGGCACCTTCGCCGAGCCCAGCAGCCGCCCGACATCAGCCCGCACCGTGGCCTCCGGATCGGTGACGGCCTCCGCCGCGAGCGCGGCCTCGTCCAGGCCGCTGCGGGCCGCGAAGCCGGCCCGGAAGGCCGCGTCGGCCAGGAAGCCGGTGCCGCACTGCGTGTGGTGGATCACCGCCACCTCGAACAGCGGCCCGTCGGCCAGCATCGCGGTGGCCAGGTAGCCGATGAACGCGACGTCGTTGATGACCTCGTCGGTCACCCGCCCGCCCGCGTTGCGGATGACCGGCGCGTCACCCAGGCCCAGGCCCGCGATGGCGGCCGGGTCGAGCCGGGGGTCCAGGCAGGTGATCAGGAACACGGGCAGCTTCGGCATGATCGGCACTCCCGCGTAAGCACCGCTGCGGGCGAAGGCCTGGTTACGTTCGAGCAGTGGCTGGAGCTTGGACATGGTCACCTCTCGCGGGAGCGAGCTACCCTATCTGATGTAGGTACACTATTTGACAAGAGGTGTATATGCAACAAAATCCCGCCGGGGAAGACACGGCCCACGGGAGCGCCGCGGCGGAACCGGCCCGGCACAGCGCCGCGGCGGCACTGGCCCGGGAGATGAGGGCTGACTGCGTCGGGGTGCGCGTCGGCCGGCTGCACCGGATCGTCGCCCGCCGCTTCGACCAGTCACTCCGGCCGCTCGGCCTGACGCTCCCCCAGCTCGAAGCACTGTCCGCGCTGACCCTCACCGGCCATCCAGTCCGGCCGGGCGTGCTCGCCGACTACCTCGCGGTCGAGCGGTCGACCATGAGCCGCAACCTTTCCGTGCTGGAAGACCGCGGCTGGGCCAGGACGGCCGAGCGGTCACCGGCGGGCCGCTCCATGACCTTCGAGATCACCGGGGCGGGCACCGGGGTGCTGGCCCGGGCCGGGGACGCTTGGCGCGAGGCACAGGCCGGCGTCGCGGCGCTCCTGGGCGCGGACGCTCCCGCTCAGCTCGACGCCTGGCTCGGCGTCCTCGCGTAATCTGCGGACAGCACGGCCGCCGCGCGGCGGGGCCGTGCTCGATGCGAGGGGTACCCGATGACAGGCAGCATGCCCCGGCGGAATCGCGCGGTCTACGCGGCGATCACCGTCCTGAGCATCCTGATCATTGTCTGGCTCGTGCAGTTCGCCAATGTCGCGGACCACTACCGGCTGGACCCGGAGTTCGGGATTCATCCCCATGCCGTGGGCAGCCTGCCCGACATCCTGAGCGCGCCGTTCCTGCACCTGTCGTGGACGCATATCGAAGGCAACTCGGGGCCGCTGCTCGTCCTGGGTTTCCTGGCCGCCTTCCGCAGCCTGGCCAAGTTCGCCGTGGTCACCGCCGTGGTGCTGCTCACCAGCGGACTGGCCGTGTGGCTCACCGCGCCCGCCGGGTCGGTCACGGTCGGCGCGTCCGGCGTCATCTTCGGCTGGTTCGGCTACGTCATGGTGCGCGGGTTCTTCGACCACCGGGTCAGCGACATGGTCATCGGCGTCCTGGTCGCGCTGTACTACCTGTCGGTGTTCGTGCTGCTGCTCCCCGCCCCCGGGCTGTCCTGGCAGGGCCACCTGGGCGGTCTCCTCGGCGGGATCTTCTGCGGATGGGCCTTCAGGACCCGCACGCGGCGTTCCGGAGCCGGTGACCCTGCGGCCGCGGATCCGGGACGGCCCAGCGCGCCCAGCCCGCCCGGCCCGCCCGGCCGGGTTGAGCAGGAACTGGCCGCACTGAAGCGGCAAGCCCGCCGTGCGCCCCGGGGAGACAGCCGATAGCCGCGCACGGCCGGGGCACTGCGCGTCGGCTCATATCTTGTGGGTCATGGACGCGCCGCGGACCGCGCCGGGGACGGCCTGATGGCCTTCGGGCTCGGGCGGCTCTCCCCGCGGCGCCGCCTGTTCGCCATCGGCCTCGCCGTCCTGCTGGCCGCGGTGGTCATCGTGGTCGCGGTCGCCGTGGCGCAGGGCAGCGGCGGCCAGCGCGGCCTGGCGGCCGGCTACCCGGCGCAGGGCCGTCCCGGTCCGGTACTGCTCGTCCCCGGGTACGGCGGGAACACCGGGTCGCTGACGGCACTGGCCGAGCGGATCCGGGCCACCGGCCGCCAGGCCACCGTGCTGCACCTGCCCGGCAACGGCACCGGCAGCCTGATCACTGACGCCGGCGTGCTGAACACCGCGGTGAACCAGGCGCTGAGCCGCGGGGCGCCGTCGGTTGACGTGATCGGTTACTCCGCGGGCGGGGTGGCCACGCTGATCTGGGCCCGGCAGTACGGCGGCGCGCGCAAGGCCCGCCGGGTCGTCACGCTAGGCTCGCCATTCCATGGGGCGCAGATCGCGTCCGCGGCCGAGGCGTTCGTGCCGGCCGCCTGCCCGACCGCCTGCCAGCAACTGGTCCCCGGCAGCAGCCTGCTGGCCGGCCTCACGTCCACGGCCGTGCCGGCCCGCCCCCGCTGGCTGTCACTGTGGAGCACCGACGACCAAACGGTCACCCCGCCGGACTCGGCCCGGCTGGCCGGCGCGCTCAACGTGCCCGTCCAGACGGTGTGCCCGGCCCAGCAGATCACCCACTCGCAGCTGCCGGTCAACCCGGCCGTCACCGCCATGGTGCTGCAGGCCATCGGATCCGGCCCGGTCCGCCCGCCCACCACCGCCGACTGCCGTTCCTGACCCGGATCGGTCAGCGCCGTACTTTTTACCCCCGATAAGGGGAAAAATCTACGGCGCTGTCCTACTGGGCCGCCTGAGCGGGGGCCGCGTAACCGGGCCGGGACGGCCAGCGGACCGCCAGCACGACCGAGGCCTCCTCGGCGTACCAGGAATGGCTGACCCGGTGGAACACCACGTAGTCACCCTGCCGGGCCAGCAACACGCTGCGGTCCGGCAGCTCCACCCGGTACCGCCCGCTGATGAGGACCAGCATGGTGGACCGCTGCTCGCCGGTCACCCACTCCGGGCGGCGGTCCCCGGGCGGGTGGATGGCCCACTTCACCTCGACGTCGGTGCTGTGCCGGGCATCGCCGGGCGGCTGGAAGTGGCCCAGCAGCCAGCCGCGCGCCGCCGCCGCATCCACTGCCGCGTTCCCGGTGTAGACGTCTTCCGCCATGGGCCGCGAGGCTAGCTGGTGATGTCCTTGGTGGCGAAGTGGGCCCACGCCGCCCCGAGGAAGACCAACACGTAGACCAGTTGCACCGCGTACCCGCGCTCGATGTTGCGCCAGACGATCGGGTCACGGAAGAAGTCGATCCAGGCCAGCCAGTACCGGGTCGGCAGGTACGGGTTGACCACCGAGGCCGCGTTCAGCGTGACCAGGACCTCGCTGGTGATCAGCGCGGCCAGCGCGCCCAGCGCCGCACCGAGCGCGGAGTCGGTGATGGTGGACAGGAACAGCGCGATCGCGGCCACGCCGAGCATGGACACCGCGATGAAGGACACTGCGCCGAGCGTGCGCAGCGCGATGTCGAACGGCGTCATCGCGGTGCCGGACAGCGTGGTGGCGGTGGCGCCGGAGATGAGGTTGGACGTGGTCGGGCCGCCGGAGGTGGCGGCCACCGGCTTGGCGCCGAACAGGACGATCCCGGTGATGTAGGCGGTCACCGTGACCAGCACCACCGCGGCCAGGGTGTAGGCGATCAGCGTGATCAGCTTGGCCACCAGCAGCCGGGTCCGGCCGACCGGCCGGGCCAGCAGGTAGCGCAGCGTCCCGGCCCCGGCCTCGCCGGCGATGGAGTCCCCGGCCACCACGGCCACCGCGACCGGGAGGAAGATCGGCAGCACGATGGCCAGGGCGGCCGCCGGGTAGAGCTGCCCGCTGGACAGCACCGCGGACAGCAGGGCCGGCCCCTGGCCGGGCGGCGGCGCCAGGTGGGTCACCGCGACGAACACCGCGACCAGCATGGGCAGGCCGCAGAGCAGCAGGATGCTCATCCAGCTGCGCGGGCGGCGCACCAGCTTGACCAGCTCGACCCGGATCATGACCGCTCCCGGTCCGTGCGCTCCACCCGGTCGGAACCGGAGCTGGTGACCGACAGCACGACATCCTCCAGGGTGCGGCGCTCGGCGGTGATCCCGGTGACGCGGACCCCGCCCGCCACCAGCTGGGCGTTGAGAGCGGCGGTATCGGCCCCGGCGACCAGGAGCCGCCCGGCGTCGCGGTGCTCAACCCGCCCGTCGAGAAGTTCCAGCGCCCGGTCGGCATCGGGCGTGTGCACCACCGAGCGACCGGTCGGCGCGCGCAGTGCCTCCAGGTCCTCCTGCTGGACCAGCCGGCCGGCGTTGACGATGCCGACCCGGGTGCACAGCTGCTCGATCTCGCCGAGCTGATGGCTGGACAGGAAGACGGTGGTGCCGGCCGCGTTCAGCTCCACCAGCAGGTCGCGGATCTCCCGGATGCCCTGCGGGTCGAGGCCGTTGGTCGGCTCGTCCAGGATGAGCAGCCGCGGGGCGCGGAGCAGCGCGGCGGCCAGGCCGAGCCGCTGCCGCATGCCGAGCGAGTACCGCTTGACCGGTCGGTTGTCGATGCCGCCCAGGCCGACCCGTTCCAGGGTGTCCTCAATCCGGCGCCGCCGGGTCCGGCGGCCGCCGCCCGAGCCGCCCGGGCCGCCCGGGCCGCCCGGGCCGCCCGGGCCGCGGGAGCCGCCCGAGCCGCGGGAGCCGCCGGCCGCGTCCATCAGCGCCAGGTTGGCCCGCCCGGACAGGTGCCCGTACGAGGACGGCCCCTCGACCAGGGCGCCGACCGACGGGAGCACGTCGCCGACCTGTTTCGGCACCGGCTGGCCCAGCACGGTGATGCTGCCGCTGGTCGCGTAGACCAGGCCGAGCAGCATCCGGATGACCGTGGTCTTCCCGGAGCCGTTCGGGCCGAGGAAGCCGTACCGGTCACCCTCCCGCACGTCCAGGTTGACCTGGTCCACCACGAGCAGGTGGCCGTAGCGCTTGGTGAGGCCCTCGGTCACGATCATCGGGGCCTCCGGAACCGGTTCGCCAGGTAGCTGATGAAGTCATTGGCCGAGTTCTCCAGCAGCGCCGGGCTGACCGCCCCGGCGAACACGAACGTCGCGTGATGGAAACCGGCCGTCACCAGCAGCACGGTCAGCAGCGGCGTGCGGATCACCGCCCCGGTCGTGGCCGTCGCGGCCGAGCCGCCCAGTGACACGAGCTGCGCCCCGGCGCCCACCGCCGCGTTGTACGCGCTGGACCCCTCGCCGCGGGGCAGCGGCAGCAGCACGAAGCGGGAAAAGCCGGTGCCGTAGACGGCCACGCCGGGCGGGCTGCCCGGGAGCGGGACGTGCGGCGCCCCGCCGAGCGATGCCGCGAACGGGGTGCCGTCGCCGTCGCCGTCCCCGTCGCCGTTCAGCACGTTGTCCACGTTGGGGAGCCGGGTGGTGGTGACGCCGATCTGCGGGGCCGGGTGCGGGGTCACCGCGTCGAGCGTGGGGCTGGCCTGGTTCAGTTCAAAGAAGGTGCTGGTGAGCACGGGCACGGCGGAGCCGCGCGCGGTGAGCTGCACCTCGACCGGCAGGCCGGTGCGCGGGTCGGCCCAGATGTCGATCGAGGCGATGGTGGTCGAGCTGTCGGCCGGGATGACCTGCAGCCCGGCCGCGTCCAGGCCGGCCACCCGCCGCGAGGGCAGCCGGCTGAACCGGCCGGCGGTCCCGGCGATGCCCAGCAGCCGGCGGGCCAGCGGCGGGGGCAGCAGGTCGGCGGCCCGGGGCAGCCGGACCGGTTCCGCGCCGACCACCTGGGTGAGCAGGTTACGGCTGTAGTCCCACAGGTAGGTCACGCCGCCGTCGGTGTAGGTGTCGGTCTCGCCGGTCAGGGTGACGTCCTCGGCCCGCCAGTACGCGGGCGAGCGGTACCACACGTACTGGTCGGTGGTGCCGTCCAGCAGGGTGCTCACGTCCTGGAGGTCGGGCAGTTGCGGCAGCCCGAAGTTGGCGGTGCTCTCCGCGTACCCCTGGTACGGAACGGAGGCCGAGGCGAGGATGCGGTCCCGCAGCGCGGCCGCGCTGACCGTCGAGCCCTGCACCGGCAGCGCCGCCAGCACGGCCGGGACCGAGCCGAGCAGGACCGCCCCGGCCAGCACGATCGCCCACCGGCGCCAGGCGCCCCGGGCCGCCGGGCCGGCCGTGCGCAGGCTCACCGGCGGCGCCGCATCACTGCTTCTGCCACGCCCCCACGGTACGTGCCAACCCTGACCGCCAGCGCCTTTCCGGCCACCCCGTAATGTGGCCATAAGGTAGCGGCCACGAGTGACCGGAGGCACCCGTGATCCTGGTGACCGGAGCGACCGGGCGGGTCGGCTTCCGCCTGATGGAGCGGCTGCGCGACGCGGATGCGGACGCCACCGCGATGGTAGGAGTGGAGGCACGGGCCGGGGACCTGCCGGGCGCGGGCAAGCACCTGGTGGCCAGCCTGGACGACCCGCCGCCGGCCGAGGTGCTGCAGGACTTCGACCGGGTGTTCCTGCTCAGCCCGGCCGGTGAGGCCCAGGTCGAGCTGGAGATCGTGTTCATCGACGCGCTGCTGGCCGCGGGCCACCGGCCGCACGTGGTCAAGGTGGCCTGCGACGGCTTCGCCGACCCGGGCTGCGAGGTGCGGTTCATGCGCAGTCACCGGGAGATCGCGGTGCACCTGGAGGCGACCGGCCTGCCCGCCAGCTACCTGGCCGCCGCCCCGTTCCTGGAGAACCTGCTGGCGTCCGCGGCGACCATCCGCACCGAGGGCCTGCTGCGGGTCCCGGCCGGCCCGGGCCGGGCCGGGTTCATCGCCGCCAGCGACGTGGCGGCGGTCGCGGCCCAGCTGCTCACCGCCGACCGGCTGGACCCGTCCAGTTACGTGCTGACCGGGCCGGAGGCGCTCGGCTACGGCGACCTGGCCCGCCGGATCTCGGCGGTGTTCGCCCGCGATGTGGGCTACCGCGACGAGCGCCCGGCGCGGGCCCGCGAGGCCCTGCTGGCCACCGGCATGGCGGCCTGGGAGGCAGACGGAACGCTGGAGCTGTTCGGCTGGATCCGGGAAGGCGGTGCGGACACGGTGACGTCCGACGTGCGCGACGTGACGGGCCGGGACCCGCGCCCGGCGCAGGAGTGGCTCGAGGAGTTCCGGGCCGTCTTCCTCGACCCGCCGTGAAAACCCTGCCGCCCAACGACCCGCACCTGGCCGGTCCGGCCGGGACGCCCCGGGCCCGCGCGCTGGGCATCGAATTCGGCGGGACCCCGGGCCGGTGGAACGCGATCACCGACGTGGCCGGGGTGGAGGTCGGCTACCAGACCATCATCGCGGGCGAATCGGTGCGGACCGGGGTCACCGCGATCTGCCCGCGCGGCCGGGCCGGGGCACTGGACCCGGTCGCGGCCGGGTACTTTGCGCAGAACGGCAACGGCGAGCTGACCGGCGCGGCCTGGATCGAGGAGTCCGGCACCTTCTCCCTGCCGGTCGCCATCACCAACACGCACGCGGTCGGCATCGCGCACGCCGGGATCATCGGCTGGGCGGTGCAGCGCTACCCGGACCTCGGCGATGACTGGGCGCTCCCGGTGGCCGCCGAGACCTGGGACGGCTACCTCAACGACATCAACGGGCATCACGTCACCGAGCAGGACTGCATGCAGGCCCTGGACGCCGCGTCCAGCGGGCCGCTGGACGAGGGGCCGGTCGGCGGCGGCACCGGGATGATCTGCTACGGCTTCAAGGGCGGCAGCGGGACCGCGTCCCGGGTCGTGCCGCATGCGGGCAGCGACTACACGGTGGGCGTGTTCGTGCAGGCCAACTTCGGCCGCCGGGCCGAGCTGACCCTGGCCGGGATGCCGCTGGGCACGATGCTCGCCGCCGACGACCCGGTGGGCGCGGACCGGGGCGTCCCGCCCGGCGCCGGCTCGGTCATCGCCGTGGTGATCACCGACGCCCCGCTGCTGCCGCAGCAGTGCAAGGCGCTGGCCCGGCGGGTCACCCTCGGCCTGGCCCGTACTGGCACCACCGGCTCGCACAGCTCCGGGGACCTGTTCCTGGCCTGCTCGACCGCGAACCAGTTCGGCTTCAGCCCCTACCACCAGCGGGACGGGCGGCCGTACAACCAGCTGACGTTCATCCCGTGGGACGCCATCGACCCGTTCTTCACCGCCGTAGTGCAGGGCGCGGAGGAGGCGGTGGCGAACGCGCTGTGCGCGGGCGAGGAGATGACCGGGCACCGTGGCCACCGGGTGCCCGGGCTGCCCCGGGAGACGGTGGCCGGGCTGCTGCGGGACGGTACCGGGCCGAGTTATGCCCGGCCGGCCCCGGGTACGTAGGCCCCGGATCACATGGGCCCGGATGCACGTGGCCCGGCGGAGAGCGACGCATCGGAGGACTGATGGAATACCGGCTGCTCGGCCGCAGCGGCTGCGCGGTGTCCACCCTCGCGCTGGGCACCCTGACCTTCGGTAACGAGACCAGCGAGGAAGACTCGTTCGCCCAGCTCGACCGGTTCACCGAGGCCGGCGGGACGCTGGTGGACACGGCGGACGTGTATGCGGACGGCCGCTCTGAGGAGATCATCGGCCGCTGGCTGGCCGGCCGGCCAGGCCTGCGCGAGGTGGTGGTGCTGGCGACCAAGGGCCGGTTCCCCACCGACGAGAGCCCGAACGGGCACGGCCTGTCCCGGCGGCACCTGTCCCTGGCCCTGGACGCCTCGCTGCGCCGGCTGGGCGTGGACACGATCGACCTGTACCAGGTGCACGGCTGGGATCCGCTGACCCGGCTCGAGGAGACGCTGCGGTTCCTGGATGATGCGGTGCGGGCCGGCAAGATCAACTACGTCGGGTTGTCCAACTTCACCGGGTGGCAGCTGCAGAAGGCCGTGGACCTCGCGGAGTTCCGCGGCCTGTCCGTCCCGGTGTCCCTGCAGCCGCAGTACAGCCTGCTGGCCCGCGCGGTGGAATGGGAACTGGTCCCGGCGTGCCAGGCCGCCGGGCTGGGCATGCTGGCCTGGTCCCCGCTGGCCAGCGGCTGGCTGACCGGCAAGTACCGGCGCGGTGAGCCGCCCATGGCGGGCACCAGGGCGGTCGAGAACGCCGATCAGGGCATGCGGATCTGGAACTCCCGCGGTGAGTCCGAGCAGACCTGGCAGGTGATCGACGCGGTCCGCAAGGTAGCCGAGGGCCGCGGCGTGTCCCTGGCCCAGGCGGCCATCGCCTGGGTACTGGCCCGGCCCGCGGTCTCGGCAGTGATCCTCGGCGCCCGCTCCCTGGAGCAGTTCACCGACAACCTGGCCGCCGCCGGCCTTGAGCTGAGCCCCGAGGAAATCCAGCTACTGGACGAGGCGAGCGCCCCGCCGACGCCCGACTACCCCTACGGGGAGAAGGGCGCCTCGCAGCGCAGCCGCCGGATCCAGGGCGGCCGGTTCTGACCGGGTGACCTGACCGGGGTGACCTGAGCGGGGTGACCTGTCCTGACGGACCTGGCCTGTTGTAGCGGGCGTGTCCGGCCTGACGGCTCGGGACAGGTGACCCGCCCGGCCCGGCTGCCGCCCGCCCGGCTGGGGCCGGGCTGGGGCGCGGCCCGGCTGGGGCCGGGCCCGGCGGCCAGGAGTATCAGTACCAGCCGTAGGCCAATTCATGCGCCCAGGCGCCGGCGGGTGAGCCGTAACGGCTCTTGATGTAGCCCAGCCCCCAGCGGATCTGGGTGCTGGCGTTGGTCTGCCAGTGCGGCCCCGCGCTGGCCATCTTGCTGCCCGGCACCGCCTGCGGGATGCCGTAGGCACTGGAGTAGGGGTTGGCGGCGTACTTGTTCCACCCGCTCTCCCGGTTCCACAGGCTGTTCAGCGGGGTGAACTGGCGGGCGCCCCAGCCATAGTGGCCGAGCATCTTCCGGGCGGTCTGGCGCGCGTACCGGGCCCGGGCCGCCGCCGCGCTGTCCAGCCGGATGGCCGGCCGTACCGCGGCGCCATGGCGCAGCACGATGGTCAGGTGCGCGCCGGTGATGACCGGGGTGGGGATCAGCGCCGCCGGGCTCCCGGCCGCACGGCCCAGGCCGGACGTACGGGTCGGGGTGCCGGCCTGCGCGGCGGGCACCGCCAGCAGGGCCACCGCGATGGCCGCCGCGGCCAGGGCCGCAGCGGCACCGGTCAGGGCCGCGATGATCAGGGACGAGGGACGGGAAAGAGTCCGCTTCAGGGACAAGGTGAACCTTCGGTCGGCGCGCCCAGCGCGCTCGGCTTCCACCCGGGAGCGCATGCCAGCCCTGCCGGAGATTCGCAGAGGGGAGGCAGCGGCGTGCGGACGTGGCGCGGGGACAGGGCGCCGGGCGGCTCACAGGCGGCCGTCTCGCATGCGGGGTGCTTGTGGACCCACATTGCCGGAAACGTGACAGTAACGTGACCTTTATGGGCAATTACGGTGTGTGATCTCCCTCACACGGTCTAACGGTCTTCGAGGGTGGGAATTACGCGCCCCGCGGCCCGGGTGGCATCCGGCCCGTTAGGCCAGTCCGGCCGCCCGTTCGGGGCGGCCGGACTGGCCTGCACCATGGGCAGCATTGGTCACATCGATCATGGCCACGGTGACTCTGCACTCAAGATTCACGTTTTGCCGGGCGATTTGCCCGGTATGCCGGGAAAGTCGGGTGCTAAGTGCCCACCGCGGGCCGCCCCGCCGCCGCCAGGCTTCCCGCAGGGCCGGGATGACCGGGCGGCCGCCAGGACAACGGCCCACGCCACCGCGGGCCCGCCGGGAGCGGGCCCGTAACCTCCGTCATTGAAGATCTTTAGTACCAGCCGTAGGCCTGCTCGTGCGACCAGGCACCACACGGCGAGCCGTACACCGACTGGATGTACTGCAGTCCCCAGCGGATCTGGGTGGCCGGGTTGGTCTGCCAGTCCGCCCCGGCGCTGGCCATCTTGCTGCCGGGCAGCGCCTGCGGGATGCCGTAGGCACCCGAGGACGGGTTGGCCGCCGACACGTTCCAGCCGCTTTCCGCGTTCCACAACGGCTGCAAGCAGCTGAACTGCGAGGACGACCAGCCGAACGAGCCCAGCATGCCCTGGGCGATCTGCTGCGGGCTGCCCTGGGGCTGAGTGGCTGGCAGGGCAGCCGGCGTTGTGCTGGCGCTGCTCTGCGCTGGCCGCGCGGGGGCCGCCCGGGCTGCCGCAGCCCTAGCCGCTGCGGCCCGCGCGGCCGCGGCCTTAGCGGCCGCGCCCTTAGCCGCCGCGGCGGCCCGGGCTCGCGCCGCCGCGGCCTGCTGTGCGGCCGTCACCTGGGCCGCGGCCTGCCCGGCCTCGACGGCCTTCAGCTGATGAGCGGCCCCGCCCAGCACGGCCTGCTGGGCGGGGGCCGCGGCGCGGGCGGGGGCCGCCGCGTGCTGGCCCGCGAACGCAGCCGCGTCGGCCATATTCGCGGTGGCGGGCGAACCCGGCCACCACACCGCGGCCGTGCCGCCGGCCACGCCGGCCACGGCCAGCGCCGAGCCCGCGGCGATCAGCGTGAGCTTCGAGATTCTGCGTGCAGGCGTCCGTCGTCTGCTGTGGGACAAGGTGAACCTTTGGTCAGGCGCACGCGCGCCATAGTTTCCACCCAGGGCACAAACCCGCCAGCTCGGGGGTACCGGGGCGGGTCAGCGGCGCGCGGACATGGCGCGGGGGCAGGGCGCCGGGCCGCTCACGAGTCGGCGGCCATCACGCACGCGGGGTGCTTGCGGCTCCCCAGGATGCCGCAGCAGGCCAAACGGCCAGCCGCAAATGCCGGCACGGACCCTATGAAAAAGGTCACATACTGACCATGTTTGACCGTTCTGCCCAGGTCAGCCCCATTCCGGTCGGTGCGCAGCCGCCGCGGGCCGGCGGGGCCGGCCGGGCGCGGGCCGGGCCGCGGGCCGGCGGGGCCGGCGGGGCCGCCGCGGGCCGGCGGGGGCCGGCGGGGCCGGCGGGGGCCAGCGGTCAGCCCAGCGCCGGGATGATCGTGGCGCCATAGACGGCAAGCGTCTCGGCGGGCTGGTCGTGCATCAGGTACACCGCGAACTGGTCAGCGCCGATCTCGGCCAGCTCACGGAGCCGGTCGGCGTGCGCTCCGGCCGGGCCGAGCAGGCAGAACCGGTCCACGATCGAGTCGGGCACGAAATCGGTGGACGGGTTCCCGGCGCGGCCGTGGTGGGAGTAGTCGTACCCGTGCCGCCCCTTGATGTAGTCGGTCAGCTCATGGGGCACCGGGCCGTCCTCGCCGTACCGGGCGACCAGGTCGGCGACGTGGTTGCCGACCATGCCGCCGAACCAGCGCAGCTGGTCCCGCTGGTGCGGCAGGTCCGTGCCGACATAGGCCGGAGCGGCCACGCACACGGTGATGGCGGCCGGGTCGCGGCCGGCCGCCCGCGCCGCCGCGCGGACCGTGCCGATCGTCCACCGGGCGATGTCCGGGTCGGCGGTCTGCAGGATGAAGCCGTCCGCCTGCGCGCCGACCAGGGCCAGCGCCTTGGGCCCGTAGGCCGCCATCCAGATCTCCAGCTTGCCGTCACGTACCCAGGGGATCCGGATCGGCGTGCCGTGCAGCATGACCTCACGGCCCTCGGCCAGTCCCTTGATCACCTGCATGGCCTCGGCCATCGTGGCCAGGTTCACCGGCCGCTGGCCGATGACCCGGCGGGCCGAGTCGCCGCGGCCGATCCCGCACACGGTCCGGTTGCCGAACATGTCGTTGAGCGTGGCGAACAGGGACGCGGTCACCGACCAGTCCCGGGTGCCCGGGTTGGTCACCATCGGGCCGACCATGAGCGACGAGGTAGCCGCCAGGATCTGCGAGTAGATGACGAACGGCTCCTGCCACAGCACGTGCGAGTCGAAGGTCCAGCCGTACCGGAACCCCTGCTGCTCGGCGCGGCGCATGGTGGCCACCACGGCGCTGGCCGGCGGGTCGGTCTGCAGCACCACCCCGAAGTCCATCGTTTCCTCCCCGCGTCAGCTCAGGTACTGGGACAGCGCACGGTGCAGGAACCGGCCGTGCCCGGCCCGGCCGTGGTACTCCCCGCCGTCGATCACCAGCTGCCCGCGGGACAGCACCGTGCGCACCTGCCCGGTGATCGGCATACCCTCATAGACCGAGTAGTCCACGTTCATATGGTGCGTGCTGGCGGACAGCGTCTGGCGGGCCGCCGGGTCGTAGAGGACGATGTCCGCATCCGACCCGGGCGCGATGACGCCCTTGCGCGGCCACAGCCCGAACATCCGGGCCGGGGTGGCCGACGCCACCTCCACCCAGCGGGCCAGCGACAGTTCCCCGGCCACCACGCCCTGGTGCAGCAGGTCCATCCGGTGCTCCACGCCCGGCATCCCGTTGGGGATCTTGGAGAAGTCGCCGCGGCCGAGTTCCTTCTGGTCCTTGAAGCAGAACGGGCAGTGGTCGGTGGACACCACGGACAGGTCGTTGGTGCGCAGCCCGCGCCACAGCGACGCCTGGTGCTCCCGGGGGCGCAGCGGCGGGGAGGCCACGTACTTGGCGCCCTCGAAGTCCGGGCGGGCCAGGTCGTCCAGCGACAGGTACAGGTACTGCGGGCAGGTCTCGGCGAACACGCTCTGGCCGGTGTCCCGGGCCTCGGTGACCGCCTGCAGGGCCTGGGCCGCCGACAGGTGCACGATGTACAGCGGGGCGCCGGTCACCCTGGCCAGGGTGATCGCCCGGTGGGTGGCCTCGGCCTCCAGCTCCGGCGGCCGGGTCAGGCCGTGCTGCACCGGGTCGGTCCGGCCCTCGGCCAGCGCCCGGGCCACCAGCTCGTCGATCGCGATGCCGTTCTCCGCGTGCATCATGATCATCGCGCCGGTGTCCGCGGCCCGCTGCATGGCCCGCAGGATCTCCCCGTCCGTCGCGTAGAACACGCCCGGGTAGGCCATGAACATCTTGAAGCTGTTCACGCCCGCGCCGATGCAGGTCTCCATCTCCTTGAGCGTGGTGTCGTTGACGTCCGAGACGATCATGTGGAAGCCGTAGTCGACGGCGCAGTTGCCGTCCGCCTTCTCATGCCATTTATCGAGGGTAGCCAGCAGCGAGGTGCCCCTCGATTGAACCGCGAAGTCGACGATCGTGGTCGTGCCGCCCCAGGCGGAGGCCCGGGTCCCCGTCTCGAAGGTGTCAGCCGAGAACGTCCCGCCGAACGGCATCTCCATGTGCGTGTGCACGTCGATGCCACCGGGCAGCACGTACAGCCCGGCAGCATCCAGGACCCGGTCCGCGGACGCCGCCCAGGACCTGGCCTGCTCGCTGTCGCGGGCGGCCAGGGCGGTGATCCGCTCCCCGTCCACCAGCACGTCGGCGTCGATCCCGCCGGCGGGCGAGACCACCAGGCCGCCGGTGATCGCGATCGTGCTCATGGCTGCACCAGCGATCCGTACTGGTCGGGGCGGCGGTCCCGGTAGAACTGCCACAGGTCGCGGACCTCGGTGAGGGTGTCCATGTTCAGGTCACGGACGATGACCTCGTCATCGGTGTCGGACGCCGCGTCCCCCACCAGCTGGCCGCGCGGGTCGGCGAAGTAGGACTGCCCGTAGAAGTCGTTGTCGCCGAGCGGTTCCACCCCGACCCGGTTGATCGCGCCGACGTAGTACTCGTTGGCCACCGCGGCCGCGGGCTGCTCCAGCCGCCACAGGTAGGCGGACAGGCCGCGGCTGGTGGCCGAGGGGTTGAACACGATCCGGGCCCCGGCCAGGCCCAGCGCCCGCCAGCCCTCCGGGAAGTGCCGGTCGTAGCAGATGTACACGCCGATCCGGCCGACCGCGGTGTCGAACACCGGGTAGCCCAGGTTGCCGGGCCGGAAGTAGAACTTCTCCCAGAATCCCTTCACCTGGGGCAGATGGGTCTTCCGGTACTTGCCCAGGTAGCTGCCGTCGGCGTCGATGACGGCGGCGGTGTTGTAGTAGAGGCCGGGCTGCTCCTCCTCATACATCGGCACGACCAGCACCATCGAGTGGCGCCGGGCGAGTTCAGCCATGAGCTCGGTGGTCGGGCCGTCCGGGATCTGCTCGGTGTAGGAGTAGTAGTCCGCGTCCTGCACCTGGCAGAAGTAGGGGCCGTAGAACAGTTCCTGCAAGCAGGCGACCTGCGCGCCCGCGGACGCCGCCCGGCCGATCGCCCCGGCGGCCGCGGCGATCATGGAATCCTTGTCACCCGTCCAGCGCTGCTGGATCAGGGCGGCCCTGATGATCTCGGCCACGTACCCCTCCTTTTCTCGGCGGCACTGCCAGCTTCTCGGCGGCACTGCCAGCGACAGCATCACACAGCCGAGCAGGCCGGCGCCAAAATGTTCCCCGCCGCAAGGGTTCGTTCCCCTCCGGCCGTGTTTCAGCCCTGTCACCCGGGCCGCTAGGGCTGCATGGCGGGCGCCCGCTGGTGCTGGGCGCGGATCACGTGGATGACCGCGTTGATCAGGGCCAGGTGGGTGAAGGCCTGCGGGAAGTTGCCCAGGTGGCGGCCGGTCCGGGGGTCGATCTCCTCGGCGTAGAGGTCCAGCGAGCTGGCCAGCGACAGCAGCCGCTCGCAGAGCTGGCGCCCCCGGTCCGTCTCACCGATCTCGCACAGCGCGGATACCAGCAGGAAGGAGCAGATCGTGAAGGTGCCTTCCCCGCCCGGCAGCCCGTCGTCGGTCTCCTCCGGGCGGTAGCGCAGCACCAGCCCGTCCTCAGTGAGCTCATCGGCGATGGCCAGGATGGTGGCCCGGACCCGCGGATCGTCCCGGGGCAGGAATCCGGTCATCGGGAGCAGCAGCAGCGAGGCGTCGAGGGCCTTGGTCTCGTAGTGCTGGGTGAACACCCCGCGCTCGTCCACCCCGTGAGCCAGGATGTCCTCCCTGATCTCGTCGGCGGCCTCGCGCCACGTCTTGGCCAGGGCCACCGCGCCCCGGGCCTGCGCGGCCTGGGCCCCGCGCTGTACCGCGGACCAGCACATCAGCTTGGAGAAGGTGAAGTGCCGGGGCGGCCCGCGCACCTCCCAGATGCCCAGGTCCGGCTCGCGCCAGTACTTCAGCGCGCATTCCACCTGGCGGCGCACCACCGGCCACATCCGCTCGTCCAGCCGGTGCCAGCTGCCCAGCTTGAGGTGGATGGCCTGCAGCACGGTGCCCCACACGTCGTGCTGGCGCTGGGTGTAGGCCTCGTTCCCGACCCGCACCGGCCGGGCCCCGTCGTACCCGCTGAGGTGGTCGAGGATCCGCTCGGTGAGCACCCGCTCGCCATCCACCCCGTAGACCACCTGGACCTCGTCGTCGCGCTGGGCGAGGTCGGCGAGGAACCAGAAGAAATCATCCGCCTCCCAGTTGAAGCCCAGCGCGTACAGGCTCCACAGGGTGAACGCGGAGTCGCGCAGCCAGCAGTACCGGTAATCCCAGTTGCGCTCCCCGTGCGGGACCTCCGGCAGCGACGTGGTGGCCGCGGCGACCATGGCGCCGCTCGGCGCGAACGTCAGGCCCTTCAGCGTCAGTGCGCTGCGCTGCAGGTACCGGCTCCACGGATGGTCCGGGAAGCGGCCCCGGGCCAGCCAGTGCTGCCAGTGGTGCGCGGTCCAGAGCAGCCGCTGACGGGCCTCCGCGTAGGTGAACGGCGGCGGGTGATCGGTCCAGGACAGGGCACAGAAATGAACCTCGCCCTCCCGCATCCGGGTCCGGGCCATGGCCCGGCCGCCCTCGAACCCGAGCCGCAGGTCGGTGGTGAGGGTGAGCGTGACCTCCTGGGCGTCGCTGGCCGCGCGGCAGGCCGCCTGCGCGTAGGCGCGGTCGGTGTACGTCCAGGTCCCCTGGTGGCGGCCGTAGTCGAAGGCCGGCTCGCACTCGAACGTGACCTGCACCTCACCGGTGACGCAGCGGATGGTGCGCAGCAGCACATGGTCGGCGTCGTAGTCGGTGGGCGCCCGGCGGTGCGTGTGGGACAGCTCGTTCTCGTGATGCCAGGGCCCCATGATCAGCGCGTCGCGCACCACCAGCCACCCGGTGGGCGTGGCCCAGCTGGTCTCCAGCACCATGGTCCCGGGAAGGTAGCGGCGGGCCGCCGGGACGGTCACGCCCTCCGGGCCGAGCCGGAAGCCGCCCGCCGACCGGTCCAGCATCGCACCGAACACGCTCGGCGAGTCGATCCGCGGCAGGCACAGCCATTCCACGTTCCCGGTGGGCGCGATCAGCGCGGTGGTCTCGCAGTCCGACAGGAAGCCGTACTCGCCGATCGGCGGGAACGGGGATTCCTCCGGCATCAGGTCCGCAGGCCCCAGGGCCGCCATGTCCAGGCCGTCCCATGCCGGGCCGGACACGTCGCCCCCGAGGCGCTCACCGAAAGCGCTCATCCGCCTGGTATACCCCGCGACGAGCAGCCCGGATGCCGGTTTCCGCGGCGGCATCCGGCCATGCCCGGCATTTCGGGCGCTCGCAGCACTCAGCGTGAAGCGGGGCCCCTGACGGCCAGCCCCGGCCCGGGCGGCCAGCCGGGCCGCCGCTACCCGTCCAGGCGGGCCACGTACCGGTCGGCCGACCGCCGGACGGCCGCGGGGCCATCGGCGAAGACGACCCGGCCCCACCAGCCGCCGTAGATCCGGTCAAAGGGGAACCGCTCGACCCGGCGGGCAATGTCCAGCACGGTCGCCTTATCCAGCGGGATGAGGTTGGGGTAGCTCCACATGAAGCTCACCCACTCCCGGTCCGGCACCACGGTCACGGTGTCCCCGGTGAGCAGCGCACCCTGGCCATCCGACCCGGCGGGCCAGTGCAGCACCGCCGCACCGTCGAAGTGGCCGCCGATCCGGGCCACCGTCAGCCCGGGCACTGGCTCGGCCTCATCCTCGAACAGCTCGATGCGCGGGGACGACCGCTGGATCCACTGCCGGTCGGCCCGCGGGAGGAAGATACGGGCGTCAAACGCGTCGGCGAACTCGACATTGACGCCGTAGAAGTGGGGGTGGCTGATCGCGATGGCGTCAATGCCGCCAAGCTCGGTGATCCGGGCCTGGGCCGGCTCATCCAGCAGGGAGACGCAGTCCCACAGCACGTTGCCGTGCGGGGTGCGGACCAGGAGCGCCCGCTGCCCGATGCCGAACGAGGGCTCGACGCCCACGCCGAAGAGGTCGGGCTCCTCCTCCCGGACCACGACAGCATGATCGCGGGCGAGTCGCGCCATGGTGGTCCAGTGCTGCCCGTTCCACCCCACGTACTGCCGTTCGTCCTCGCAGACGGGGCAGCCGGGCGGAGGGTGCCCGGTATCCGGGTACTGGACGCCGCAGGTGCTGCAGACCCACGCGGGCATGGATCTCTCCTCTCCTCGGGTGCGGAAGCGAGCCGGCGATCGCCCCGGCGACCTGGTACCGCGGGAGCACCCACCGGAGCAGGGCTCCCGCGCCGGGGTCAGCACGGCCCTCTCGATCCACGTGGGTAGTATGCCGCCGCACCTGCCGGGACGGCATCGTGCGCCGCGCCGCGGAGCGCCACCTGACGTTCACTCCCAGAGAACGGGACGGGTAAGGTGAACGGCCAGGTAACGGCAGGGCGCTACGGAGCGCCAGACGCGTGTGGGGGCTGATGAGATGCGCCGGATCGCAGTGACCGCTGCGGTGGCAGTGCTGGGTGCCGGGCTGGCCGCCTGCGGCAGCTCCGGGAGCGGCGCCGCCAGCGGCAGCGCCAGCAGTTCGGCCGTGAGCACCATCAGCTGCAGCTACTCGGGAGTCCAGAAGTACCTGTACAGCAAGGGCGTGCTCACCGTCGGCACCGACAAGCCCGCCTACCCGCCGTGGTTCTCCGGGAACGACCCGTCCAACGGGAAGGGCTACGAGAGCGCGGTGGCCTATGCGGTGGCCGCCCAGATGGGCTTCAAGAAGTCGCAGGTGAACTGGATCTACGAGCCGTTCAACAACTCCTACGCGCCCGGGCCGAAGAAGTTCGACTTCGACATCAACGAGATCTCCGTGACGCCGCAGCGGGCTACCGCGGTCAGCTTCTCGACCAGTTACTACAACGTGCAGCAGTCGCTGGTCGCGCTCAAGGGCACCACTATCGTGACTAAGCACTCCCCCGCCGACCTGAAGAACTACGTGTTCGGCGACCAGGTCGGCACGACCAGCCTGGCCTTCATCAACAGCCAGATCCAGCCGGTCCACCCGCCGCGGGTGTTCCAGACGCTGAACGACGTCAAGCAGGCGCTGCAGACGCACCAGATCGCCGCGCTGGTGGCGGACACCCCCACCGCGCAGTACATCTCGTCCTCGGAGATCTCCGGCTCGGTGATGGTCGGCCAGTTCCCTAGCTCCGGCGAGCACTTCGGGCTGCTGTTCAGCAAGGGAAACCCGCTGGTGACCTGCGCCGACAAGGCGCTGGCCATGCTCAACCGCAACGGCACGCTGGCCGCGCTGGAGAAGAAGTACCTGCAGGTCTACCTCACCGTGCCGACGATCAAGCCCTGACCCGGGCCCCCAGCACCCCCTTTCCCCGGACGGACACCAGCTTCCCGGATGGACACCAGCGAGACCGGCTCCCCGGCTGAGCCGCTCATGACGCCGGGGCCGCTGCTGACCGGCGGCCGGGGTCCCCGGCTGCTATCCGGCGGCGGCCGCCGGGCGGTGGCCGTCTCCACGGCCAGCACGCTGGTCGTCGTCGGCGCGCTGGTGGCGGTGTTCCTGCTGGCCCCGGGGAGCGCCGTGGTCCGGCACACGTTCTTCGATCCCCGGGACATGTGGGACTCCTTCATCGGCAACCCGAAGAAGGGCTACTACTCGGTCGGCGAGGCGATCTGGCTGAACATCAGGATGTTCCTCGCCGCCGAGGTGCTGATCCTGATCCTGGCGCTGGTCCTCGCGCTGGTCCGGCAGTCGACCGGGCCGGTGCTGTTCCCGCTGCGCGTGCTCGGCGTGATTTACGTGGATTTCTTCCGGGGCGTCCCGCTGCTGCTGGTCATCCTGGCCATCGGCTTCGGGGTGCCCGCCCTCGGGCTGCCATTCATCTCGCACCAGCCGCTGGCCGTGTACGGGGTGGTGGCCCTGGTGCTGTCCTACTCCGCCTACGTCTCCGAGGTGTACCGGGCCGGACTGAACTCGGTGCACGCCAGCCAGGTGTCCGCGGCCCGCTCGCTCGGCCTGTCCCGGTGGACGTCGCTGCGTTACGTGGTCCTGCCACAGGCCGTGCGGAACATCATCCCGCCGCTGCTGAACGACTTCATCAGCCTGCAGAAGGACACCGCGCTGGTCGGGGTGCTCGGCGCGATCGAGGCGAACAACGCGGCGCAGATCTACGGCAGTACCGTGTTCAACTACTCCAGCTTCACGGTCGCGGCCATCCTGTTCCTCATCCTGACCATCCCGCTGGCCCGGTTCACCGATCACCTGATCGACCGGGACCGGCGGCGGCGGCTCGCCGCGGGGGTCACGTGAGCGCCGGGACCGCGCCGCCGGGCGGCGCCGGGGACCCCGCCACCGCGGGCGCCCAGGCCGCGGGCGAGGCGGTGCGGATCGAGGGCCTGCGCAAGTCGTTCGGCCCGACCGTGGTGCTGCGGGGCATCGACCTCACGCTGCAGAGCCACCAGGTCATCTGCCTGATCGGCGCGTCCGGGTCGGGCAAGTCCACGCTGCTGCGCTGCGTCAACCTGCTGGAGCCCATCGACGCGGGGCGGATCCGGCTGTGGGGCCAGGACATCACCCAGCCGGGGATCGACCAGAACCTGGTCCGCCGGCACGTGGGCATCGTGTTCCAGTCCTACAACCTGTTCCCGCACATGACCGTGCTGCGCAATATCACCCTCGCCCCGGTCAAGGCGCTGCGCACCCCCCGCCGCCAGGCCGAGGACGAGGCCCGGGCCCTGCTGGACCGGTTCGGCCTGCTGGACAAGCAGGCCGACTACCCCGACCGGCTGTCCGGCGGCCAGCAGCAGCGGGTGGCGATCGTCCGGGCCCTGGCCATGCGGCCGCAGCTCATGCTGCTCGACGAGGTGACCAGCGCACTCGACCCGGAACTGGTCGCCGAGGTGCTCGACGTGATCCGGGAACTCGCCGAGGGCGGCATGACCATGCTGATCGCCACGCACGAGATGGGCTTCGCCCGGGATATCGCCACCCGGGTGTGCTTCCTGGCCGATGGCCAGATCGTCGAGGACTCACCGCCCGCGGACCTGTTCAGTAACCCCAACGACGAACGTACTCAGCGCTTCCTGCGCCGCATCATCGACGCCGGGCGGCTCTGAACCGCTGCCCCGCCCGGATCAGTTCATCACCCAGCCGCCATCCACGCAGAGCAGCTGCCCGGTGATGAATGAGGACTCCGGGGCGGCCAGGAACAGGACCGCATTCGCGATGTCGCCGGGCTCGCCGCGCCGTTTCACCGCCTGCTGGTCCAGGATGTAGGCGTTGTAGGCGTCCAGGTCCGGGTGGATCGCCTCAGCCGCGGTGGGGAACGCGCCCGGCGCGATGGCGTTGACCGTGATCCCCTGCGTTCCGCACTCCCGGGCCAGCGCGCGGGTCAGCCCGACCAGGGCGCCCTTTGAGGTGACGTAAGGCACCAGGAACGGGGTTCCGCCGAAGAACGTGATGCTGGAGATGTTGATGATCCGGCCGGACCCGGCCGCCCGCATGGCGGGCAGCACCGCCTGGGCGCAGACGAACGCGGCATCCACGTTCACCCGCTGCACCTCCAGCCACTCACCAGTGGTGTACTCCGCGACTTCCCGCCGGGGGTAGATGGCGGCGTTATTGACCAGGACCGACGCACCCTGCCGGGCCACGATGCCGTCGATCAGCCGCCGGGTGCCGTCCAGGTCGGCAAGATCACCGGGGGCGAAGGAGGCGGTCCCCGGGATGCCCGCCCCGTTGATGCTGGCGGTCAGGTCGGCCCCCGGACGGCCCGGCCGGTCCACGATGACGACGGCGGCCCCCTCGGCCGCGAACGCGCGGGCCATGGCCGAGCCGAGGCCACCCGCCCCGCCGGTGATGATGACCGTCTGGTCGGCAAAACGCATCCGGGTACTCCCGTTCCGTGATCACCGGGGTTTTTCTAAGATGTGATCAAGGTAGTCCTTGTGCTAAATCCGAGACCATAGCGAGCCAACCGGAAGCAAGACAGGGAGCCGGTCGGGCCCATGAAGCGAACCGCGGGACTATGGCCCGCCCGGGGGTTCCTGGGCCGTCGCGGGCTGATCGTGGTCTGTGTCGGCGCCGCCGCGACCGAGGCGGCCCTGCTGTGCTGGCTGGGGCCGCCGGCCCGGGCTCTGTCCGCCCAGCTGACCGCCCTGCCGCCGCTCGCGGTCTTTCATGACCTGCGCTGGCTGTACGGCTACCAGCAGTCCTGGCCTGGCTTCGTGGCGCTGCTCGCCGCGCTGATCGTGGCCCGGGCGGCGCTGAACACGGTGGTGGTGCGGCTGGCCTGGCCGGTGCGGCCGGGGGCCCCGGCCGCGCCGCCGGGCGGCGAGGTGTTCCGGGCGGCTCTCACCCTCACCGTGGCGGCGTGCGTGCTGCTGTCGCCCATCGCGGCACTGATCGTGGGAGTGGCCATCCTGCCGTTCTCCTGGCCGTTCTTCGGCGTCCTGCTGCTGATGCTGCTGCTCTCGCTGCCGCTCAGCCACGGCGGGGTGCGCGCCTCCTGGTGGCGCGCCCTGCCGCCGGTCAGCGCCCTGTGCTGGCTGCTGGCCGACTTCCTGGTGCTGTCGGCGGCCGCGGCGGCGATCGGCGGCGCGCCGGTGGCGGCGGCGGTGCCGCTGGCGGGCCTGGCCGGCCTGGTCAACGCCCGGGCCTGGTACGGGGTAGTCGGCGCGGTGGCCCGGCGGCCGGCCCGGCGCGCCATGGAGATCCGCCCGCTGGCCCGGCTGCCGCTGGCCCCGGTGGCCGCCGTGCTCGTGCTGGCCGCGGTAGTCGGCCTGACCAGGCTGGCCTTTGCCGTGGGGCACGGCTCCGCGCAGGTCGCGGCGGCCGCGGCACTGCAGCCGGGAGCCGTCGCCCCGGGCGGCACGCACGTCTCCGCGGCGGGTTCAGCCCGGGCCCACCCCGGCCGCCACGACCCGGTCCTCGTCATTCTGGGCTTTGGCTCGGCCTGCTGCTCATCCGCGCGTGGCCTGCAATCGGTGGCGCCCGGCGCCCTGGTGCAGCAGTTCTCCTACCGGGGCATGACCTCAGCCGGCCAGCCACTGCCCGAGGGCAACAGCGCGGGAAACATCTCGCTGCCCGAGCTGGGTGACCGGATCGACGCCCAGGTGCTCCGGCTGCACGCCGATACCGGCCATCTGGTGGACATCATCGCGGAGAGCGAGGGCACGCTGGGGGTGGACGCGATGCTGGCCCGGCACCGGCACCTCCCGCTCGGCATGGTGGTCATGATGAGCCCGATCGTCACCCCCGGCCAGGTGAGTTACACGGGAGGCAGCGGGACCGCGGCCGGCCTGGTGCCCGCGGACGAACTGCGCGCGGTCGTCTGGTTCGTCGGCGGATTGTCCCCGTTCGGGTCATCCGGGGCGCAGACGCTGATCAACTCGGTGGACGCGACCGGAGCCAGGTTCGCGGCGGCAGCGGCCCGGCACCATCCGTTGAGATGGATGTTTCTCGTGCCGCTGGCCGACGCCGTCACGCTGCCGGTGTGCCCGATGCCGCCCGACGTCTACGTCATCCCGGCGCTGCACGGTGACCTGCTGGGCACGTCCGCGGTGAAGCGGATGGTCCGCGGGTTCCTGGCCCGCGGCACGGTCCCGGCGCAGGACCAGTACAACGGGACCGCGGAGATCGTCGCCGCGGCGGCCGCCGCCTGGCGGATGCCGCAGGTCACCGCGCCGTCCCCGGCCTGCGCCCGGTGAGCGCCCAGGCCGGGCGCGGATGAGCAGCCGGGCGGAGAGCCGGACGGTCTACGCCGCCGGGCTGGTTCAGGGGGTGGTGCTGGTCACCTTCCCGGCGGCGAGCACGATCTTCACCGCGCCGGGCTCCTACGGGCTGTCCAGCACCCAGTACGGCGCGATGTTCCTGCCGCAGGCCTGCCTGGCGGTCACCGCGGCGCTGGCCGAGGGTGGGCTGGCCCGGCGGTTCGGCGCCAAGCGGGTCTACCTGGCCGGGCTGGCCGCGGACCTGGCCGCGATGCTGCTGCTCATCGCCAGCCGGTTCGTCATCGGGGATAAGCCGGTGGCCTACGGGCTGCTGCTCGCCGCGACCGCGTTCCTCGGGGCCGGGTTCGGGCTGACCGTGCCGTCGCTCAACACGTTCGCCGCGGCCTTCCACCCGGACGCGGTGGACCGGTCGGTGCTGGTGCTGAACTCGCTGCTCGGCCTGGGCACCGCGCTGGCCCCGGTGTTCGTGGCGGTGTTCGTCGGGCTGGGGGCCTGGGTCGGCCTGCCGGTGCTGGCCGCGCTGGCCGTCGCGGGCCTGATGGCGGTAAGCGCGCGGCTGCCACTGCGGGCGGACGGGCCGCGGCCGGGGCCGTCTCGGCGGGGGCGGGCGGGGCCGCGGGCGGGGCCGAAGGCACCGCGGCCGGGGCCGGCGGTGCCGCGGATGGGGGCGACCGGGCCGGGCCGGCGCCGGGCCGGGCCGGGGTGCCTGCGGGCTTCTGGGTATTCGCGGTCTTCGCGCTGCTCTACGGGTTCTGCGAGACCATGAACGGGAACTGGTCGCAACTCGACCTGACCTCGCTCAAGATGTCCACCGCGCTGGCTTCGCTGGCGCTCACCGTGTTCTGGGCCATGGTAACGGTGGGACGGCTACTGTTCGCCGTGGTCGGGCGCTGGTTCCCCAGCCGCCTGGCGTACCATCTGCTGCCGTTCGTGCTGGCCGTGGCCTTTGTGCTGATCTCCGCCCTGCCGCCGCATGCAGGCCTGGCTGGTATCGGCGCTTTCGGGCTGGCCGGGTTCGGCTGTTCCGCGCTGCTGCCGCTGACGATCAGCTTCGGCCAGGAGAAGCTGACCAGCATCTCGGCCGCCATGGCCGGGCTGGTCATCGCCTGCTACCAGGTCGGGTACGGGATCGCGGCGTTCGGGGTCGGCCCGCTGCGGCACGCCGGGCTGAGCCTCCCGGACCTGTACGCGGTGAGCGCCGGGGTGGCCGTGGTGCTCGGGGCACTGTCGTTCGCGGTCGCGCACCGACGGCCGTCACCCGCGTCGCTGCATCCGCGGCCGCAGCCGCAGCGGCGGGGGGCGGCGGGCCAGCCTCGGTGGGGCGTCAGCGGCACGAGCCCGGTGCGGTGACCCGGGCCGCGGGTGAGCGACCCCGCCGGGAGGTACCAGAGCGGTGGCCGGCCAGGGTGCGGGCACCGGGGGAGAGTGCCCGCGGCCAGGATCCCGGCCGCCGCGTCCTGGAGCCTCCCGGCAGGGGAACCGGCCAGCGGACGGCCCGGCCAGGCCCGCACGCCGGGGACGTCCCCGGCAGGCATGCGGGTCACCTCCCGGGCCGCGCTGAGATCGTGTGCTCAGGCTGCGACTGGGCTGCGTCAGGAGTACGACGAACGAGAAACTACCGCGAGCAAGACGATGCATGCGCGGCCAGCGCGGCGACGTAATAACACGGTCATTTCCCGCTGGCTTCAGCCTCCAGCCGGGCCTTCGCCTGCAGCATCTCCTGCCGGACGGCCGGGTCGGGGATGGGGTAGCGCGGGTCGAGCGCGATCAGTTCGTGCGCGATGACCGCCGCCGCGCACACGCGGGTGAACCACTTGTGATCCGCGGGCAGCACGTACCAGGGCGCCCATTTCGTGCTGGTGTGGCTGAGCATGTCGCAGTAGGCCCGCTGGTAGTCATCCCAGTACTCGCGCTCGCGCACGTCGCTGGGCGAGAACTTCCAGTTCTTCTCAGGCCGTTCGATGCGCCTGAGGAAGCGGATGCGCTGTTCCTCCCTGGACACGTTGAGGAACAGCTTGACCACCCGGATGCCGTTGTCCACCAGGTAGCGCTCCCAGTCGTTGATCTCGCGGAAGCGCCGTGCCCAGAGCCCGGGGGACCGGCTCTGCGGAGGCAGTTTCTCCAGGCCGGCCAGTTCGGGGTGCACCCGGACGACTAGGACGTCCTCGTAGTGAGACCGGTTGAAAATGCCGATCTGGCCCCGCGCGGGCAGTCGGCGGACGTACCGCCAGAGGTAGTCGTGGCTCAGCTCCTCCGCGGACGGCACCTTGAAACTGGACACCGTGACGCCCTGCGGGTTCACCCCACTCATCACGTGACGGATCGTGCTGTCCTTGCCGGCCGCGTCCATGGCCTGCAGGATGACCAGGACGCCGTAGGTGTCCTGCGCGGACAGCCGGTCCTGGTAATCGGCCAGCAACTGCACGCCGCGGCGGAGCAGGACCTGCCCGTCCTGCTTCTTGCGCACGCCGAACCGCGCGCCGGGATCGTGGTCGTGCTCAAGGTTGACGGTGGTGCCTGGCTTGACGCGCAGCGGATGGACCAGGCGGGGAATCCATGCGTCAATCTCCTCGGTCATGCGTGTCCTTTCCGGGCCAGGCGGCCGCTCGCCGCCCCGGCCCCGGCCCCGGCCGCCTCTCCCCGCGTCCCGACTCCCCCGGTCCGGTGCCGCGGCCAGGGTAAACCCGGGGGATCATGGAGGGCATGGCAGGGCCCATCCAGGTCCGGGGCAGGACCATCCCGGCTGACGAGCTGTCCTGGCGGTTCTCCCGGTCGTCCGGGCCGGGCGGACAGTCCGTGAACACCAGCGACAGCCGGGTGGAACTGTCCTATGACCTGGCCGCTTCCGGCGCGCTCGGCCCGGTGCTCAAGGAGCGCGCGCTGCGCGCCCTCGAAGGCCGCCTGGCCGGCGGCGTGCTGACGATCTCCGCGTCCGAGTTCCGGTCTCAGCTGCGCAACCGGGAGGCGGCACAGCAGCGTCTCATCGCGTTGCTGACCGCCGCCACTGCCCTGCCGCCGGCCGCGCGGCGGCCAACCCGGCCCACCCGCGGCTCACGGGAACGGCGGCTCGCCGCTAAGCAGCGGCGCAGCCAGATCAAGCGGCTCCGGCGCAGCACAGACGAATAGCATCCGGGACCGTCGGTGCCCCTGCTGCGGGTGGGCGAGTGCGGGGATGGGCGGATGGGCGGATACCACGGCCGCTGGCCTGGCTACCACGGGTGCGGGGCCGGGCCGGCGTGGTAGGTCAGGCCCGCAGGGGTCCGCCAGGCCAGCTGGCCCGGGCTGGGCTGGGTCACCCGCCAGGCGCGCAGCCCTTTCAGCTGATGGTGGCGGCGGCAATGCGGATACAGGTTGCAGAGGCAGGTGAGGCCTCCTCGGTCGTGGGGAGTCGTATGGTCCAGGTCGCAGTCCGCGGCGGGACGCCGACAGGGCGGAAAGCCGCAGTACTGATCGCGGGCCTCGAGCAGCGCCCGCATGCTGGCCGGGACTCGGTAACCGGGAACGGCGCGGTCATGCGAACACTGGTCCCCGTTGGCGGTGGCCCGGTTGACGGTGGCCCGGTTGACCGTGGCCCGGTTGACCGCGGCCCGTGCCGCGCGCAGCGCGGCGCTCAGCATGCAAGTCAGCGTGTCCGCTCCGGGCGCACCCGCCACCGCAGCGCCCGGCTTCAGCCCGTCGCCCGCCCGGGCCGCCGTCGCGCCCCGCTGGGCCAGCACGGCAACGGGGACGGCGAGCACAACCCGGCCGAGTGGCCCGGCCCGGGGCGGTGCGGCAGTTAGCCCGCTGCCGGGGAATCCCCGTGGCGACTCCGCGGCCGCCCCGGGCTGACGTGGCGGCGGGCGGATCGTGGTGACCGCGACCGGGTGCCCCCGCTCATCGACCACGATGATCCGCCACTCACAGCTGGCATCGGCCGCCGCGGCCCGGGCCAGGTAGCGAGCCACTGAGGCGGTGACGGGGCCGACGCGCCCGAGGTGGCCCGGCTCCTGGATCAAGCCGGCCAACGTGCGCCATGGCGCGGTGAGGACCGTTCTTCGGCCAAGAGCACGGCTGAGGGCCTGGCCCAGCCCCGGGATGACTCCGTCGGACCGGGGGTCCGGCCAGCCGCATCCCGGCCAACTGGGCGCATTGGGCCGGGAGCGGGACGCATCAGGGCCCGCGGTGGTCCCAGGGCGGGGCGCACGAGGGCCGGTGCCGGGCGCATCAGGGCCCGCTGGCCCTGGACCGGCGCGATCCGGACTAGCTGGAGTGTCCGCAGCCGGGGGTGACGGCGGCTGGCCGAGCAGCAAACGGAGGAGGACCTGGGCGCGCAGCAAGTCGATCCCGCCCGCCGCGCCGGAGTCCTCCAGTGCCTTGGCGATCATGTCGATGCGGCTCCAGGCGGCTGACGCCTGGGCCGCCGGGAGGAACCGGCCGAGCAGCGACGCGGTCCCCTCTGCTTCTCCGGTCAGCTCCACCCGCGCATTCCGCTCGGCCTCCTTGCGCCTGCGCTCGGCGGCGGCCGGATCGACGGCGAGAACCGCGCGCAACAGCGCGGCACGGAGCTGACCGGTGGTTTGCCGTTCGGCTTTCGGCAGCACCCGGGCTTCGACCATCCGGGCCAGGTCATCATCGAGCACCGTCGTGCACTGATCGATCAGCTTCGCGCGGGCAAGGTCGATCTTGCCCGCGCCCAGGGCGGCCAGGGTCGCAGGCAGGCGGGAACCGAGGCTGACCGCGAGCGACATCCAGTACTCGGCTGAGCACCCGGTCAAGGTCAGCGCGAGCGCAATTTCGTTGGGCGCGAAGTCGGCTTGCAGCTGGTCAGCTCGCGGGCGGCCGGGCTGCGGCGCAAGAGCAACACCCCGGCGGCGGGCCAGCTCGGCCACCGAGGCCAGTTCCCGCGCCTGCGCCCACGACGTCACCTTCCGCCAGGCGGTGATGGAATTGGCCAGCGCCGCGTCGTCTAACTGGCCCGCCTCCGTGCCGCTGAGCCAACTGGCCAGCGCGGGCCCGGGCGTGAGGCGCGCGTGCCCGGCCAGGTCATCGAGGGCCACGGCCGGGCCCATATCCTGCTCGGCGGCCCGCAACTCGTCCGCACCGAACGGATCCTCCTCATCCGGCCAGGAGGCGGGCTCCCCGGCCAGGCTGGCCGAAGGTCCCGCCGCCGAGCCGGGGGGAGACCCGGCGGCGGGACCAGCTTGGGGACCGGCACCCTCAGCCGCACGCTGACCGGGTACCTCGTCATTCGATGGCTGAGGCTGGGGAGCGCCAGTGGACGGCCGGATCCCTGTCTCGGAGTCACGGGCAGCAGGGTGACCGGCGGCATCAGGCCTACCGGATTCGGTGTCCGGCTCTCCCCAGGCCGGCAGGTCATGGCCGGCCTGGTAGCGGAAGTGGCGGCGGGCGGCGGCCAGGACCTCATCCAGCGGAAGGCCACCAGCCCAGCCGCCGGCCACCGGGCTAATGCCCTGGTCATCCGGGTCGGGCGGGGTTGCACCCGGATCCTCCGGTCCCGATCCCATGGACACCGGACACACCTCCTCCCGCCGTCGGCTGGCTCCCGCTCCCGCCGTCGGCTGGCTCCCGGTCAACCCGGCCTATGTCGAATACATTAGCGACTGCCACTGACAATCGGTGCGACCCAGGCGCCAACATATTCGAGTGAAGTGATCCGCGGAAGCTCTCGCCCGGAAGGGCCGCAACCACGAGGAGCGGTGGGTACGAAAGATCTTCGGAAGTCCTTGCGCCGGGTCGCGCGGTCGGGAATCGTACGGCGTGCCGCTCGCCAGCGGCAGCAACGTAACCCGGTGACAGGGGCCCAGTGAGGTGAGGGACCCCCGGCGAAAGCCCGGGATAAGGCAGCCAGAGACCACCGCGTGGGCGCCAGCACGCCCGCGAGGCCGAGGCCAGGATTCAGGCGGATCGGAGATGACGCATGCAGGGCTTCAAGAACTTCCTGATGCGCGGTGACGTGATCGTCACCGCTGTCGGGCTGGTGGTGGCGCTGGCCTTCAGCGGCCTGATCTTGGCGTTCACCGTCAACATCATCACCCCGATCGTGAACCGGCTCCAGGGAGGCAAGTCCATCGGGCTCGGCATTCAGCTGGGTACCGCGGGCAACCAGAAGACGTTCATCAACATTGGCGCATTCATCTCGGCGATCATCTACTTCATCATCTTCATCGCCGTCGTGTACTGGGTCATCGTGGTCCCGTACAAGAGGATCCAGGCCCGCCGGGGGCACCCGGTGTTCGGCGAGCCGGCGCCGACCAAGACCTGCCCGGCCTGCCTGTCCAGCGATCTGCCCGCCGCGGCGAGCAAGTGCAAGTACTGCGGCACCGACCAGCCGCTGGCGGCGGCCTGACCCCCGCTCCAGCGACCAGCTGACCGCAGCACGCGGCCCCCGGGCGGCACGGTCAGCTCACTTGGCGTCGGCGTAGCAGCCGACCACCGCCGTGGTGACCGGGAAGCGCACCGGGGTGTCACCGAACACCAGCCGGCCTGCCTCGGCGGCCGCCTCCCGGACCGCTTCCTCGGCGGACTCGGCCAGGTCCTGCGGGCAGTGCACGACCACTTCGTCATGCTGGAAGAAGACCAGCCCAGGGCCGTCCAGCGCCCCCGGCCCCCCCGGCGGCCGGTCCGCGGCGGGATGGCCGGCCGCAGGCAGCGCCGCGAGGCGACGGCGCAGGCCGGCCAGCAGCACCAGCGCCCAGTCGGCCGCGCTGGCCTGCACGACGAAGTTGCGGGTAAACCGGCCGCGGGCGCGCAGTGAGCGCCGGGCCGACTGGTCGCCGGAGTCCGGCTCGTCCGCGGATGCGGTGAGCCCGCGCCACTCGGCCGAGGGTGGCGGGCAGGTCCGGCCGAGCACGGAGCGGACGACGCGGCCCTCCTCCCCCGCCCGCGCGGCCGCCTCGACGTAAGCGTCCGCGCGCGGGAACCGGCGCCGCAACACAGCGAGCAGTTGCGATGCCTCGCCCCCCGCGCCGCCGTACATGGCCGATAGCAGGGCGACCTTGGCCTTGGCCCGATCGCCGCCGAACGCGCCGGCCAGGGCCTGGTACAGATCCCCGCTGCCGGCCGCCTCGGCGAAGGCATGGTCCCCGGCCAGGGCGGCGAGCACCCGGGGCTCCAGTTGCGCCGCGTCGGCCACGACCAGCGTCCAGCCCGGGTCGGCGATCACGGCACGGCGCAGCAACCGGGGTATCTGCAGCGCGCCGCCGCCCCGGGTGGCCCACCGGCCGGACACCACCCCGCCGACGATGTACTCGGGGTGGAACCGGCCGCCGTGCACCCACTCATCCAGCCACGCCCAGCCGTGCGCCGAATGCAGCCGGGCGAGTTCCTTGTACTCCAGCAGCGGCCCGACGGCCGGGTGCTCGATGCCGCGCAGCACGCCCGCCCGGGTGGAGGCGATCCGGATCCCGTCCGCCGCGAACGCCTTGGCCAGCTGGGCCGGCGAGTCCGGGTTCACCGGGCGGCCGCCGAATGCGGCGGAAATGTCCTGGGCCAGCCGGGCGAGCCGGGCCGGCCGCACGCCGGCCATTGGCCGCGGGCCCAGCAGGTCCGCCAGCAGCGTGTCGTGGACGTCGGCGTGCCAGGGCATGCCCCGGGCACGCATTTCCGCTGCCACCAGGCCGCCGGCCGACTCCACGCCGGCCAGCAGGCCGAACCGCGCGGGGTGCGGGTCCGCGGCGATCCGGCGCAGCTGCCCGGCATGCGCCGTCACCAGCGCCCGCAGCGCCTCCTGCGCCTCCGGCAAGCGGGTCTGGGCCGGGCCCCACAAGGCCGGCTGCTGAGTGCCGCGGGTTTCCGGCGGCCGCGGGGGCGAGGGGGCGGCCGGACCCGCGGGACTGCCGTCACGAGCACGCAGCAGCGCCTCGACGAGCGTGACATCGTGGCACCGGTCGACCCGGATCCCGGCGCGCAGCAGCGGCGGGTAGCTGCCTGGAGTGTCCGCCCAGACCCAGCGCACCGCGCCGGCCCGCTCGTAACCGGCCACCGCAGCCGGAAGATCATTCTCCACAACGGCCCGTCCGTGGTCGGTGCCGTCGTCAGCTAGCTCTTGCAGCAGGGCCGTGCGGCCCGGCCCGGCCGCCACCGCAACCCGCACAGCTGAGATTCTCCGCCTAGCCGCCGACAAAGACATCATGGGGTGCTGCGGGCACGCAAATCACTGGTGCCTGGGCCCGGCCCGGTCCCTGGGCTGGCCGGGCCGGACCCAGACGTCTATTCCGTTGGCGCCTCCCGGGCGCACGACCCATTGGATCGCCCGCACCTTAGCGCTAGCTGAGCCGCCGCTTAAGGATGGCTGCCGGGCGCAAGGAACGCGGTGAACCCGGCGGCGAGCGCGACCGCGATGCGCTGGCGGAAGGCCGGGCTGGTCAACTTGGCCGCGTCCGCCGCGTTGCGCATGTTGGCGCATTCGATGAAGACCTTGGGAACCGTGGACAGGTTGAGGCCGCCCAGGTCGGTCCGGACATCGAGGCCCTGGGTGCCGACGTAGTCCGAGTAGGGCTCTCCGGTGATCCGGTGATAGGCGTTGCGGATGGCCAGGCCGAGCCGGTCCGAGGGCCCGATGATCGCCGCGTTCTGCCCGGGAATGAGCCCGGGCTCGATGACCTCGAAGCCGGTCCCGGACGGCGGGCCGCCGTCCGCGTGGATCGAGATGGCCGCGGCGGCGTGTGCCCGGTTGCCGATCGCCGCGCGCTGGGTCACGCACGGGCCCACACCGGTGTCGTTATGCCGGGTGAGGACGACGGTGGCGCCTTCGGCCCGGAGCAGCCGGGCCAGGCGGGTCGCCACGTCGAAGTTAAAGGCGTGCTCGGGGTAGCCGGCGTCGGTGGCCGCGCCCGTGGTGTCACAGGGCTTCCACTCGGTGATCACGTTCACCAGGCGGTTGATGACGGCCGGGTGGGACCAGTTGGCGCCGTTGTGCCCTGGGTCCAGCACGATCACTTTGCCCGCGAGCGGGCCCCGATGACCAGGCGTCGTGCCTGCGGCACCGTTGGCCGCCCCCGGAGCGGTAGTCCCGGACCTGCCGCTCGCCGAGGTACCGGTCCCGGAGGTGATGGGCCCGGCGGGAGTGGACCCGGAGGAGGTGGTCCGGAGCGGGGCGTTGCCTCCCGGGCTGGCCGGGTGGCTGGCCATGGACGCGCCGCCGGGGCTGGCCGCGGCCCCGGGGCCCGGCCCCCCGGTAGCCGTGACGTCCGCGCACCCGGCGGCCAGGCCCGCAGCCAGCAGGACGCCGACGGTGGCGGTGACCGCCCGGCCCATGGCCTGCCTCATCGGGACTCCCCTTGGCTGGACTCTGCCTGCCCGAGACTAACCGGGGCACGGCCGCGCCGCTCTGCTCGTCAGCCAATCTGTTCCGGCCGAGCTGACAGGTCTGTTCCGACCGAGCTGTCAGGCAGAACCGGTTCCAGCTGCACCGCCGCGCAGTCAGCCGATCCGCTCCGCGGCGGTGCCCCCGCCACCGGGCCGGGCCTGCTGGCGGCCGCGGGCGACGGCGCCGCCCACGGTGGCCCAGGCCGCGAGTCGCGCCGAGGCCTGCCCGGGCAGTTCCCCTGCGGCCCAGCCGGCCAGTTCAGCGGCCATGGTGTCGGTGATGCTGGGCCGGGCGGCCGGGTCCGGGTCCCGGTCCACCGCTTCGGCCTGCGGCGCTTCCGGCGGCGCATCGGCCTCGCGGCTGAGCGGGCCGGTGACCGGGTCCTGGCCCGGCTCCCCCGGGCTGGCCGGCTGGAACCGGGGCAGCTCGGGCAGCGGCAGGTCCGCGTCGCCGCGGCCGCTGTCGCCGGCCCCGGGACGCCGCACATCTCCACCGGGGCGGGAACCGGCATCCCGGTCCGCGCGGCGCCAGGCATCCCGGTCCCCGCCGGGGCGGCCATCCCGGTCCGCCCCGCGCCGGGCATCCCCGTCCCCGCCGGGCTGGGCATCCGCATCACGGCCAGGCCGGGAATCCCGGCCCGCACCGCGCCGGTCGCCCTGATCCGCACCACGCTCGTCCGCGCCCAGCCAGCCGCCATCCGCGCCGGACTGGCCGCTTATTCCCGGCCGGCCATCCGCGCCGGACTGACCGCCGTTCCCCGGCTGGCGGTCACCCGCGGCGGGCCGGTCGTCGCCGTCCGGACCGGGGATGGCCGGACCGGGGATGGAACGCCCATCCGTACCGGCTCCCCCGGGCGGGCCCGGGTCAGTCAGGCGGCCGTGCGGGTACTCGCGGTCGGCGGCCTCGCGGAGCGGCAATTCGCCATCCGCCCGCGGGTGATCATCCAGCGGGGCACCCGGGCCAGAAACGGGCCCGTCCCCGGCCGGGCCGCTCAGGGCACCCGGCCAGGCCCCGGCGCCCGGCTGCCCGGAATCCGCCAGGACCCAACCGCCCAAACCAGATGGGCCGCCGGCGCGATCCGGCCATTCCGCGGGGCCCCGCCCATGGTCCGGGCCGTCAGCCTGGTGCTGTGCTGGCCGGTGGTGGCCACCCTGATCCACGGCGGCGAGCCCCGGCTCACCGGCCTGCCCGGCCTGCCCGGCCTGCCCGGCCTGCCCGGCCTCGCGGGCGCCTTCTCCGTCGCGGGCGCCTTCCCCCTCGCGGGCGCTTTCCCCGGGGCGGGAACTTTCCCCCTGGCGGGCGCTTTCGCCGGGGCGGGAACTTTCCCCCTCGCGGGCGCTTTCGCCGGGGCGGGAACTGGCCGCCACACCTGGACTTGCCCCACCACGGGGACTCAGTGCCTCGCCTGGGCTCCGCGCCCCGCCGGTGGCCGCCGCCTCCCCGGCGCTCAGCGACTCGCTGCCGTTCAGCAACTCGCTGCCGTTCAGCAACTCGCTGCCGTTCAGCAACTCGCTGCCGCCGAACGTGTCCCCGGCACTGGACGATTCCCCGGCACCGAACGGCGCGCCCCCGCCCGGCCGCTCCGCGGATCCGGCCGTCCCGTCTGGGCCAGCCGCCACACCCGGCTCGCCCCTGCGAGCGGACGGCTCTTCGGCCCGGGAACCCAGCTCACCGGCGCGGGCGGACGGCCAGTCCTCGTCCCGCGGACGGCTGGCTGGGTCGGCCGTCTCCCGGGGTCCCGGGACCGGCGGGGTCGGCACGGAGCCGCCCGGCACCGGCACGCCCGGCCCGGGACCGCCGGGCACGGTCAGCCCCGGCCCAGAGCCGCCGGGAACCGGGGCGCCCGGGAACGCTCCCCCCGGGGCTGGAACGCCGGGACCGGCCTGGCCCGGCAGCGGATATCCGGGCAGGTGCTGGGCGGACCACCCGTCACCGCGCTGATCACGGCCCTCGGTGAAGTCAGCCGGCCAGCCCTGGGCGGGAATCCGGCCGCGGACGTCATCCAGCAGGCTGCCGCCGCGCTCAGCGGGCGCCGGCCCGCCCCGCCCCGGGACTCGCGCATCCTCGTCGCCGGCCCCCAGCGCAGGAGCGACCGGACCGGAGCTCTCCTGCAGCAAGGCGGCCAGGCGTTCCGCGTCCTCGGCATCCACGCCGAAGACGACCCGCGGCCGCCCCCAGGGTTCCTCGATCGAGTAGCCGACGTAGCTGGAGACTGGCGGCAACGGCTCGGCCACAAGGCCTTGCGACGTCCGCCAGCGCTCCCACGCGCGCTCCAGCATTGTTGCGGCGCGTTGCGCGCGAGATACCAGCCTTGGGTCAGGCATTGTGCGATCCTCCCCTGAGAAGCGGTGCCACACCGGCCCAGCTCAGGGGCCATCAGCGGCGGGCGGCACCGCGCACCCCCCGGGACACGCGGCGCAGCGCGTGCCAGCATTCGTGGTACAAGATGCCTGCATGCCGCCCTCCCCGTATTGGCTGACGGCACGGCGACCAGTATTGCCGACCGTGACTCGGAGCTAAGGGCAGTTACGAAAAGTTACGAGCTGATCACGATGAGTAGTCGAGCCGACGGGCTTCCAGCGGGCACCAGAACGTGATCGTGCCCGCTGCTGCGGCTGCCACTGGATGCGGACCCAGGATCGACCCCGGCAGTTGTCATATGGACCCCCCTCGAGCGGCCTGCGCGATCACCGCTCGGTTCGGCCCGACGCGCCACCGGGGCCGACCCCCCCTTCAGTACTGCTGCGAACTTCACATTCTCAGGTGCTGCCGACCCCATAACAGCGGAGCCGGCGGCCTGCTCCCCGGCCGCGCACGGCACGGGAGTGGCCAGGACGTGGACTACTCGGAGCGCTGCTGCGGAATGCCCGCCAGCAGGGCGCGGACCTCTGTCTCCCGGTAGCGGCGGTGACCGCCCAGGGTCCGGATGGACGTGAGCTTTCCGGCCTTCGCCCAGCGGGTGACCGTCTTGGGGTCAACCCGGAACATCGTCGCGACCTCCGCTGGAGTCAACAGCGGCTCAGCCTCGGGTGTGCGTGCAGACATGTCTACGGCCTCTCCTCTTGGACCAGTCTTGCGATCCTGCGTTGTTGCTTTGCCTGGCTCCGCGTGGAGCCTGCCGTGGATGTCCCATATGGCCCACTGAGACCATATTGCCATCACCAGCGGTGACAAGTCGACCACCGGGAGCAAAGATTCTGCGACAGGTCGCCCCCGTTGCTCCACTGATATGCGTCACGCTGCGTGATTCTAGCGACACGTATCGTTGCAACGTGCGGAATCTGAAAAGTCGTCCTCTGATGGTCAGTTGGCGGCTTCGAGCGACTCCAGTGCGTGCCAGCGGTTCCGCAGCCGCTGGTAGAGCACGGAAGCCAGTTCGTACTGCCCTTCCCGGCTCGCGCTGATGGCGGCGGCCACCTCCGCGACGGACTGGTCGGCCCGCAGCGAATCGTCGTCGAGAAGGTGCACGAGGCCGCCGTAATCGAGCTCCACCAGGGAGTGCGGATGGAACTCCTCGAGCCACTGCCCTACCTGCGCGATCTCCACCTCGGCCGGCCACGGGCCGAGCACGGCGCCGCTCGGCGTCTCCGCGCCGCCCCCGCTGGCCGCGCCGCCCCCGCCCGCGCCGCCGGCCGGGCCTTCGCTCCCGCCACCAGCCGCGCCGTCACCCACGCCGTCGCCCGGGCCGCCGGATGCCGTCACGCTCTGTGGGCCGGGCGACCCGGGCGGGCCGCCAGACGGCGCGGGCGGCGCGGGCGGCCCGGGCGGGCGGGTTAACGCCTCCCCACCGGAGCTGCATCGCGCCCGGGCGACCCGGCGCCGCGCCTGGGACATGGCGGTTGCGTAGATGAGCGTGCGGGTGGCCGAGGCGGTGGCCGGGCCTCTGGCCTCCGGGTCGCCCGGCCCGCCGAGCACCAGCCAGCGCTCCTCGGGCGCGAACGGAACGAACCAGGCGGCTGGCACGGACCAGGTACACGCCTGGATGAACACCCGGAGCGAGGAGGCCTGGGCCTGCCAGAGGGCGAAGTCACGCAGCGCGCCATCGGCCTGGCCGGCCGCGAAGGCGGTGCCGAGCAGCGGCCGCGCGGTGGCGCGCAGCCGGGCGAGGACCAGCCACGAGCGCAACCTGCTCTGCCAGGGGCAGATATAGGTGACGCCGTCCGCCCAGCGGACGTAGGCGTGCCGGCTCTCCTGTTCCGGGGCCGCGATCGGCGGCGTGGCGATCAGCCTGCTCAGCGACTCTGCCTGCTCCGCGTCGAGGGTCGCAGCCCGGCGCGGGCGCTCCGGTGACGCGGCGTAATCGGCCCACCGGTCAGCCTCGGCGGGACCGAATGCGGAGAGTGGCTCATAGACGCGCAGATAAGCCGCGTAAGGTCGCACGTTGGCATCGTGGCATGCCAACGTGACCCGGTATATGTCGGGAGGATAACGACATCGTCACCGCCGGCTGCCCCCTCAGGCGGCACCGGAGCCAGCGTCTGCAGGGCGATAGTCTGCATGCCAGGGCGGGCCGCATACCCCGGGCCCGCCAGAGCGGGATCACCCAGCTGGCAGGCCCCACCCGGGCCGGAGAGGCGGTCACTACCGTGACCAGCGTGTTCGCGGGCCATACCCGCGGGAGAAGCGGATCTGACGGCGCGTCGCCCGGCGCAGAGGGCACCGGTGGCCCGGCGCGCCACGAGCAGGTTGTCTTCTGCCAGGACCCGCGGAGCGGGCTGCGCGCCATCATCGCCCTGTACTCCACCGCCCTCGGCCCCGGGCTGGGCGGCACCCGGTTCTACCCGTATCCGGACGAGAACGCGGCCCTGGCCGACGCGCTCAACCTGTCCCGGGCCATGGCCTACAAGAACGCGCTCGCCGGCCTGGATCATGGCGGCGGCAAGGCGGTCATCATCGGTGACCCCGCGACGGACAAGTCCGAGGCGCTGCTCCGCGCGTACGGCCGGTTCGTCGAGTCGCTGGGCGGCCGGTACATCACCGCCTGCGACATCGGCACCTACAGCGAGGACATGGACATCATCGCCCGGGAGTCCCGGCACGTGACCGGCCGGACGGTGCCGAATGGCGGTGCGGGCGACTCGTCCGTGCTTACCGCGTTCGGCGTGTTCCAGGGCATGCGGGCCGCCGCCGAGCACCTGTGGGGCTCGCCCAGCCTGGAGGGCCGGCTGGTCGGCGTGGAGGGCGTGGGCAAGGTCGGCCGCCGGCTCGTGGACCACATCACCGAGGCGGGCGCCACCGCGATCATCTACGACGTTGACCGCGCCGCAGTCGGGCGGGTGCTCAGCGCGCACCCGGGTGTCGCGGTGGCCGACAGCCGCCGCGAGCTCATCGACTCGCAGCTGGACGTCTTCGCGCCCTGCGCGCTGGGCGGGGCGCTGGACGACGACAGCGTGGCGGCACTGCGCGCGGACATCGTCTGCGGCGGGGCCAATAACCAGCTGGCGCACGCGGGGATCGAGAAGGTCCTGGCGGACCGCGGCATCCTCTACGCCCCCGACTACGTGGTGAACGCGGGCGGGGTGATCCAGGTGGCCGACGAGCGGCATGGCTTCAACTTCGACCGGGCCAAGGCGCGGGCCGCCCAGATCTTCGCCACGACCCGGCAGATCTTCGCGCTCGCCGATACTGAGGGTGTCCCCCCGGCGGTCGCCGCGGACCGGCTGGCCGAGCACCGGATGTCCGAGGTAGGCAGGCTGCGCGGGATCTGGCTCGAAGGGTAGCGGTGTGGCTGCGGACAGTGGCCGCAGCGGCCCGGACGGCGCCCTGAGGCGCCGCGGCGGCGCCGGACCAGGGGGCGGCTCGCAGCCTGCAGAGGCGCGTACGCCGCAAAGCAGGTACGGTTGGAACTGTACGCAGGCTGGAAGCGCGTCACGCTTCATCCGATGGAGCGGCGACGGGCAGCCAGGCATGCGTCGATCCGCAAGTCATCAGCGCAGGGAGCAGGGGCCGACACGGCTCCGCATGTTCGAGGGGGTCGAGCCAATGGGGCGCGGCCGAGCCAAGGCCAAGCAGGTAAAGGTGGCACGCCAGCTGAAGTACAACAGCGGCGGCACGGACCTTGACCGGCTGCGGACTGAGCTGGGTGTCAACAGGGACGATGAGGATGCGGACGGCGACGACCCCTACGCAGACCTCGTCGGGCGGTACGACGACGCCGACGATGGCGATGAGGACGACGAGGATGACGGCGCCGACGAGTACGGCAACGGGTCCCCGATCAGCCGGGCGAAGCGGGCCTGAGGGCAAGCCAGCCAGTTACTGACGTCCGTTACCGCACGCCGGTCCACGCGGCGCGGGTCACGCGGCTTGTTGCTGCCCAGACGCCTACCGGGGTGGGCGCCCGGACATCTACGCGGGTCGGTGCTGCCCGGACATCCGGGCAGTCCCGGTGCCGGGCACGATCTCGCCCAGCACCCATGCCCGGACACCCCGGCTGGCCAGCGTGCCCAGCGCACGGTCGGCGTCGGCCCGGGCGACCACGGCGGCCATGCCGACCCCCATGTTGAACACATGGTCCATTTCGTCCGGCGGCACCCCGCCCCGCGCGGCCAGCAGGCCGAAGACGGCGGGCGGGCGCCAGGTGGCCCGGTCCAGTACCGCGTCCGCCCCGGCGGGCAGCACCCGGGCCAGGTTGGCGGCCAGCCCGCCCCCGGTGACGTGGGCGTAGGCGTGCACCTCACAGGCGGCGGCCAGGGCGAGGCAGTCCCGGGCGTAGATGCGGGTGGGCGTGAGCAGTTCCGCCCCGAGCGGGCCGCCGAGTTCGCCGAACTCCGCGTCCAGGCTGAGCCCGGCCCGGTCCAGGACCTGCCGGACCAGCGAGAAGCCGTTGGCGTGCAGCCCCGACGAGGCCATGGCCAGCACCACGTCCCCCGGGGTCACCCGGTGCGGGCCGAGCAGGGCGTCGTGCTCGACGACCCCGGTGGCCGCGCCGGCCAGGTCGAAGTCGTCCGGGCCGAAATGGCCAGGGTGCTCCGCGGTCTCGCCGCCGATCAGCGCGCAGCCCGCCTGGACGCAGCCCTCGGCGACCCCGGACAGGATGGCCGCGGCCCGCTCCGGGCGGAGCGCGCCGAACACTATGTAGTCGGTCATGAACAGCGGCTCCGCGCCGCACACCACCAGGTCGTCCACCACCATGCCGACCAGGTCGATCCCGATCGTGTCGTAGCGGCCCAGCGGGCTGGCCAGGACGACCTTGGTACCGACCCCGTCGGTCGAGGTGGCCAGCACCGGCCGCCGCATGGTGGTCAGCCGGGACGCGTCGAACAGCCCGGCGAAGCCGCCGATGCCGCCCACCACCTCGGGCCCGGTGGTCCGGGCGATCGAGGCGCGCATCAGGTCCACGGCGCGCTCCCCGGCCGCGATGTCGACCCCGGCCGAGGCGTAGCTGGGCCCGCTGGTCACGTGGTCACCGGCGATTCCAAGAGGTGCTTGCCCCGGTTCCCCTCCTCGACGGGGAGCGGGTACTTGCCGTCGAAGCAGGCCCGGCACAACTGGCCGGCGGCCAGGGTGGTCGCCTCCGTCAGCCCGTCCAGCGAGATGAAGCCGAGCGAGTCCGCCCCGATGGAGTCCCGGATCTCCGGGACCGACAGGCTGCCCGCGATGAGCTCGGCCCGGGTCGCGAAGTCGATCCCGTAGAAGCACGGCCAGGCCACCGGCGGGCTGGAAATCCGCACGTGCACCTCGGCGGCGCCCGCCTCGCGCAGCATCCCGACGATCGCGCGCTGCGTGTTGCCGCGCACGATCGAATCGTCCACCACAACGACCCGCTGGCCGGCGATGACATCCCGGAGCGGGTTCAGCTTGAGGCGGATGCCGCGCTGCCGGATGGTCTGGCTCGGCTGGATGAAGGTCCGCCCGACGTAGGAGTTCTTCACCAGCCCCTGACCGTAAGGGATGCCGCTGGCCTGCGCGTAGCCGATGGCGGCCGGGGTGCCCGACTCCGGCACCGGGATGACCAGGTCGGCCTCGACCGGGTGCTCGGCGGCCAGCATCCGGCCGACCTGCACCCGGGTGGCCTGGACGCTGCGCCCGGCGATGGCGGTGTCCGGCCGGGCCAGGTAGACGTACTCGAACAGGCAGCCGGCCGGGTGCGGCCGGGCGAACCGGTGCGACCGGACCCCGCGCTCGTCAATGACGACCAGCTCACCGGGCTCGATCTCGCGGACGAAGGCGGCGCCCACGATGTCCAGCGCCGCGGTCTCGCTGGCCACCACCCAGCCGCGGGCCAGCCGGCCGAGCACCAGCGGCCGGAAGCCCTGCGGGTCGCGGGCCGCGTACAGGGTTTGCTCGTCCATGAAGACCAGCGAGTAGGCCCCGCGGACCAGCGGCAGCGCGGCCAGCGCGCTGTCCTCCACGCTGGACATCCGGGGGTCGGCGAACAGCGCGGTCAGCACGTCCGTGTCCGAGGTGGCGCGGAGCCCGTCGCCGCCCCGCTCGGCATCCGCGCCGCCGGCGATGGCCGCCAGTTCGAGGGTGTTGATCAGGTTGCCGTTGTGCCCCAGGGCCAGGCTGGCCACCGGCGTGGACCGGAATGTCGGCTGGGCGTTCTCCCACACTGACGCGCCCGAGGTGGAGTACCGGCAGTGCCCGACCGCAATGTGGCCGCGCAGCGTGGACAGCGCGGCCTCGTCGAAGACCTGGGCGACCAGGCCCATGTCCTTGTAGACCACGATGCGCTCGCCGTCGCTGACCGCGATGCCCGCGGACTCCTGGCCGCGGTGCTGCAGCGCGTACAGCCCGAAGTAGGCGAGCTTGGCGACTTCCTCACCGGGGGACCACACGCCGAATACGCCGCATGCGTCCCGTGGCGGCCGGTCCTGCGGGTCGACATCGTCCGTCAGCCGGCCATCGGGGGTGAGCACCTGGTCAGTCTAATGAGCCAGCCGGGCTGGTTGTACCACGGATCAGCGGCAGCCAGCCGGACAGGTCGGCCCGCGGCCCGCTGGCACTGACCACCCCGGCCGCCCGGGCGTCCGCCCAGGACAGCCGGCCGGCGGCCAGCCGGACCCAGGTGGCCGGGTCGGTCTCGATCACGTTCGGCGGGGTGCCCCGGGTGTGCCGGGGGCCCGCGACGCACTGCACGGCCGCGTACGGCGGCACCCGGACCTCCACGGCCCGGCCCGGGGCATCCGCGGCCAGCAGGCCGAGCAGGTAGGTCACGGCGGCGCGCAGCGCGTCGGCCCGCGGCACCGTGCCGCTGTCCAGCGCCCCGAGCACCGCCAGGGTCAGCTCGCGGCCCAGCCGGCCAGGGTCCGCGGGCCCCGCCCAGGCATCCTGGCCGAGCTCGGCCCGCTGGGCCTGGAGCGCGGCAAGCAGCCGCTGGGGATCGGGGCGGCGGGGCGGCATCGGCTTCCTGCTCCGGGATGTCGGTGATCCCGCCAACCTACCGCGCCCCGGCAGAACGCCCCCGCGGAACGCCCCCGCGGAACGCCCCGCGGAACGCCCGGGGGCGCGCGATCACTGGGCCGGCAGCACGCGACGTGGATATCCGGGGCCTTTGCGTAGCCATTTCTTTCGCTGTGGGTACTATTTGCCGGTTTAGGTAGCCCGACTGGCCAGTAAGCGGTAGTCGTCACGGTATGGCAGGCATACGGGGGTCCGGTCGCCGCGTCAGGCACCGGTCGCGCACCTCGGCCGCCGCCCTCATCGCAGCGACGGCCGTGCTCGCCGTGCTGGCTGGGGTGGGCACGGTCGCCCTCTTGCACCCGTGGAGCCGGAACGCCGCGCAGCGCTCGCAGGCGCCGCTGTCCAGCAAGGTCACCAGTGAGCAGTCGGTCGGGCTGGCCAACCTGGGCCCGCACGGCCAGCCGGGCTCGGCCGGCTCGAACCCGACGCTGCTCTACTCGAGCGCGGGCGGGCTGGTCTTCACGCCCAGCAGCGGCGGGGAGAACGTAACGCCCGGCCAGCAGTGGCAGGCGGACGAGATGCGCGGCGGCGGCGTGGTCCTGCTGTTCACGCCGGACGGGCTGTGCCTGACCGCGGTGGGCACCGGGCAGCAGGCGAGCGCCCAGCTGGAGCGCTGCGACTCGCAGGTCAACCAGCGGTGGTACCACCCGTTCCGGGGCCCCGACGCCGGCGGCCGGGACTACTGGCAGCTGCGCAGCGCGGCCAACGGGCAGTGCCTGTCGACGGGCGGCAGCGCGCTGCAAGGCCTCTCGGCCGCCGCGATGCAGCGCTGCTCGCCCGACCGGCCGTGGCAGCAGCTGATCATGTTCTGGTCCGCCTACTAGTGCCGTAACCAGCAACGTTGCCCTGGCGCG
>CAWCBE010000012.1:0-745181 GCA_963793825.1 uncultured Actinomycetes bacterium | reverse complement strand
AACCGGCAAGAACCTCACGCTGGGTGATTCCGGCACGCCAGCCAGCGCCACGGGACCGGCCGACGGGAGCGCTCCCGCGCAGGCCGGCACGGGCACGGCCGGGCAGGACTCGGGGTCAGCGACCGCGCCGCCGCGGTGACCGGAGCTGCCGCTGCAGTTCCTCGATCACCTCGTCGTTCCACTCGTGGGTGCGCATCAGCCGGTAACGCTCCCGGGCGATCGTGAGGTACGCATCGGCGTCTGTGCATGAGCCGGTCAGGTCCGCGGCGCGCAGCATGCGCACCACCGGGGTGAACTCGTCGGCGAACCACCGGCGGGACACCTCGGCCCGGTCGTAGTACTTGTGCTCGTGCTGCATGAGCCGGAACCCCCAGGCTTCCACCGTTTCGCTGAGTTCCGCGTAGCCCCAGGGGTCGGTCACGATGATCTTGGCGTAAGCGGTGGCGGGCAGCCTGACGCGGGAGCGGAACAGCCGCTCGTAGCTCTTGAACAGCAGGTCGCCGCGGCGGCTGATGCCGCGGGCCGGGACGGCGGTGAGGATCTCGGTGACATACGCGTCGATGGTCTTCTGCCCGGTCGCGATCGCGATCGATACCCGGTGATGACCATCCACCACGAAGTGCAGGTCGCCCACCCGGTACACGTCGATGGGCGGGATGGACTCGCCGCGCCGCTGGGCCAGCGCCAGCCGTTCCCAGCGTTCCCGGACCCGGCCGGAGGTGGGCCGGAAGTGGCGGTCGAAGTCGCGGGTCGAATCGACCGTGCCGACGATGCTGTCCAGCCGGATCGTCTGCAGTCCCAGGGACCGCTCGCCGGTCCGCCCGAGGGCGGCGATGACCTCATCGAACGGCAGGATCAGGTTGACGTCGTCCGGCTCGCGGCGCAGCCGCTGGGCCAGCCGGGCCAGTACCTGGCGGCGCCGGGCGCGGATGAAGTCGTTCTCGACGTCGGCCCGCGGGAAACCGGTGTCAGCCGGCACGACGCGCTCCTGGCCGGCCGGGTCCCATCTGGTCCACGGGGCCGGGGGAGTGCCCGGCCGGGCGGCCGGGGGAGCCCGCAGCCGTCCATCCGCGGCCGTCACCGGGCTCGATGTCCAGCAGATGACGGCCGGTCACGTTGAGCACCAGGGTGGCTCCCAAGAGCAGGCCGGCCCGGGGGCCGGGATCGGTGTGGCCGTGCAGCAGCACGGCCGGGCTGAGCTGGGCGGCCAGCGTGCCCAGGGAGGCGAACCCCTGATGCGGCCGGTCGGGCCCGTCGCCCACGCCGCGCGGCGGGGCGTGCGTGAGCAGGACATCGGCCAGGGGGCGCCGGCGCCGATGGGCCGATTCGCGCGCAGCCGCCCGCCCCGGGCGAGCCACCGTCGCGGCCGGCAGCGGCCCGTTACCCAGCCGGTGCAGCCGGGCCCGGGCCGCCAGCTGGGCGGCCCGCCGTCTCTGCTGTCCTTGGGTGTACTGGTTGGGGCCGTCACTGTAGCGCAGGCAGCCGCCCAGGCCGGCGATCCGGAGCCCGGCGACGTCCACGATCCGCCCATCGGCGTTCACCGCGCCGTCCGGCCACGGCGGCCGGGCCGGAAGGCCCGCCCGGAGCCACAGGCCTCCCCGTGACGTGCGATAGCCGGACACCGCCGGGTCATGGTTGCCCGGCACGAACACGAGCGGAACGTCGAGCGCGTTCATCAGCCGCCCGAGGTACTCGAACGGCAGGTCGCCGCAGCCCACGATCAGCTCCGCGCCGCGCACCGGGGACACGTCCGCCCAGAGCGCCTCGTCCACCACGTCGGAGACTGCCAGCACCCGTACCACCGACTGATCGTACGCCGGGCCGCTGCCGGGCGGACACGGCAGGCGGGAGCGGGCGGGCCGCCCTCCCCGGACTCGGGCGCTGGCCGGGCGGCCACCGGGGCGGGTCAGTACGTGGCGGTCTCCCGGACGTCCAGCCCGCGTTCGCGCAGCGCGGCCTCGACCCGGTAGATCTCGGCCTGGGGAACCGGGTCGACGTCAGGCGGCGGGGTTGCTTCCAGCCGCTCGCAGGCCACCCGCAGCAGATCGGTGTAGGCGCCCCGGAGGGCGCGCAGCCGGATACCCTTGGCCGGGACGTCACTGCGGGTCTCCAGCGCTTCAAGCTCGGCGCGCAGCCGCCGGATCCGGGCCGTCAGGCGTCCGATCGGTTCGGCGGGAACGGGGTGCGCCTGGGCCTGGGCCGCGGAGCGCCGCCGGGCCGCCCAGCCAACGGCCCGGATGCTGCCGAGGATGGCGTAACCCACCGCGGTGGGCAGCAGGATTACCCCGATCAGCTCGATGGCCGGCCTCATTGACCCAGTCTCCGCCTGCCATCCTGGATCGGCAAGTCTCTGACTGCCCTGCCGACCTGTCATCCACTGGGAGTGCCATGAATATGCCCGGAACCGGATCTCGCTGGTGGACCGGCGCCACCCTGTACCAGGTGTACGTCAGGTCCTGGCAGGACAGCGACGGCGACGGGTACGGTGACCTGAACGGTGTCATCGCCCGGCTGGATCACCTGGAATGGCTCGGCGTGGACGGCGTCTGGCTGTCCCCGACCATGCCGTCGCCGGACGACGACTGGGGCTACGACGTATCCGACTACCGGGACGTGCACCCGGAACTGGGTACCCTGGCCGACCTGGACCGGCTGATCGCCGAGGCCGGCCGGCGGGGCCTGCGGGTGCTGCTGGACCTGGTGCCCAACCACACCAGCAGCGCGCATCCCTGGTTCGTGGCGGCGACCGGCGACGTGGCGTCACCGCGCCGCGAGTACTACGTATGGGCCGACCCGCGGCCGGACGGCGGGCCGCCGAACAACTGGCTGGCGGCCAACGGTGACTCCGCCTGGACGCTGGACGAGGCGAGCGGCCAGTACTACCTGCACAACTTCCTGCCCAGCCAGCCCGACCTGAACTGGTGGAACCCGGCGGTGCACCAGGAGTTCGTCGACATCCTGCGGTTCTGGTTCGACCGGGGCGTGGCGGGCTTCCGGATCGACGTCGCGCACGGGCTGTACAAAGACGCCCAGCTCCGCGACGATCCCCCGGCGCCCCCTGCCGAGCGGGTCCGGAGCCGCTACGGGCTGGCCCAGGTGTACAGCGCCAACCGGCCGGAGTCGCACGCCGTGTTCCGGGAGTGGCGCAAGATAGCCGACAGTTACCCGTCACCACGGCTGCTGCTGGGCGAGACCTGGGTCGAGCTGGAGGCGATGGGGCGGTTCCACGGCCAGGATGACGAGCTGCAGCTGACGTTCAACTTCCCGTTCATCTTCACCGACTTCACGGCTGAGGCACTGGCCGGGGTGGTCGCCGAGACGCTGGCCGCGCTGCGGGCCGGCGAGTGCCCGGTGTGGACCTCGTCCAACCACGACATCAGCCGGTTCCCCACCCGGTGGTGCGGCGGGGACGAGCGCAAGGCCCAGCTGGCCCTGCTCATCCTGGCCACCCTGCCCGGCACCCTGGTGCTGTACTACGGCGACGAGGTCGCGATGACGGACGTGACGGTGCCGCCCGCGCTGCGCCGCGACCCGATGGTCCCCGGCGGGCGGCGGGGCGAGGGACGAGACCGGGCCCGGACCCCGATGCCGTGGGACGCGTCACCGTCGGGCGGCTTCACCGCCGACGGGGTCCAGCCCTGGCTCCCCTTCGGGCCGCACGCCGAGCGGAACGTGGCCGGGCAACGCGACGATCCGGATTCCACCCTCAACCTGTGCCGGGCCCTGCTGGCCCTGCGCCGTCGCGAGTACGGCGGCCGCCTGGTCAGCTACGAGCAGCTGCCCGCGCCGGCCGGGCTGTGGTTGTACCGGTCCGGTGACCTCACGGTGGCGGCCAACTTCACCGGCCAGCCGGTCCCGCTGCCCGCCCTGGGCGGCGACGTGCTGGTGCGCAGCGAGGCGCGGGAGACGGAGGATGCCGCCCGCCCGCGCGCCGGGGGCGCGGAACTGCTCGGTCCCTGGGCTGGCCTCATCGCCCGGTCCGGGCCTGGCCCGGGGCGCTGACGGCGGGCGGGGCCGCGGCGGGCGGCGTGCCGTTGGGGGAAAGAGGGCGTGCCGTTCGGTATGAAACTGCCTCGGGTGCGGGAGCGCGGCGGTCAGCCTGACGAGCCGGCCGGAGCGAACAGGCTGGGCGCCGCGGACGAGCCGGCCGTCGTGGACGGGCTGGGCGCTGCGGGCGGGCCGGATGAAGCGGGCGGGGTGGGCGTCGCGGACGCCGTGGCCGAGGGGGTGGGCGTGGCCGAGGGAGTGGCCACGGCCGCTGAGCCCGGCATCGTGGCCAGGCTGAATGCGGCCTGGTCGGCCAGGGCGATGGCGAGCTGCCCGAGGGCGGTGGGGTGGAACGGCGCCAGCTGGCCCAGGCCCTGCACGTAGGGCTGGGGCGTGCACAGCTGGTGGCCGGCGAAGTCAGGCTGCACGGAGGTGAAGCCGAACTGGGTGGCTCCCTCGGCCAGGACCGCGTTCAGCGCGGCCAGCCGCGAGCTGAGCGTGCGGACCTTGGCCGCGGTGACGCCCACCTTGCTCAGGCACTCCAGCTGCGGGCCGAACGGGTCGTAGTACCGGTTGATGATGATCTCCGGATGGGCCGGCAGGCCGGCCAGCTGGCTGAGCAGCTCCAGATAGTCCTTGCTGAACGAGGCCAGCTGCTGCTGGAAGTAGGCCGTGGTGGCCTTGTCGTTGCAGGTCTTCGCGACCGCGCACAGGCGCAGCATGGCCGACCAGTCCAGGTCGTCCGCGCCGACGCTCACGATGACGGCCGCCGCGTGCCGGGCCCGCTGCGCCGCGTCCATCTGCGGCGGGACCGTCTCCCCGCCCTGGCCCTCCGAGCCGAGCAGCCCCTGGCGGATCGTGGCGCTGTTGCAGGCCAGGTTCAGCACCTGCCAGCCGTTCGACCGGGCCAGGTCCTCGGCGTACGACTCGCTGCTCCGGCCGCAGTCCTTGTCGAGCTGGGACGCGTCGCGGACCCACGGCAGCCCGTCGCCGGCCGCCGTCGAGTCCCCCATCACCACCACCCGCACCCCGGGCGGCACCGGGACCCTCTTCCCGGTGTCGGTGAAGGTCGGCGCGCTGCCGACCAGCTGGGACAGCGAGCCAACCTGGCGCAGTGTCGCCGGGGCGGAATAGGCGGTGAGCATGATCGCGCCGAGGTTGATCGCCTCGGTGACGGCCAGCCCGCCGACGAGCAGCTTCACCGTGGTCCGCCGGGGCAGCCGCCGCCACCCGGCCAGCGCGCCGAGCAGCAGCAGCGCGCCGCCCGCCGTGATCAGGATCTCCCAGATGAAATAGTGCTTCCAGCCGGTGGCCAGCTGGCTGCCCAGGACCCGTTCTGCCCCGGACGGCGCGGCGCCCTGGACGAAGTTGGTCAGCTCGCTGTCGATGGTGATCTGGGCCAGCTGCAGCCGGGGCCGGACCGGGCCGAGAAAGCCCACCGAGGTGGGCAGGCTCTGGCCGAACAGGTCGACTTCGCCCGGGCCGGAGGCGCTGAGCGTGGGCGCGGTCGCGCCCACCTTGATGACCTGGCCCGCGACGTTGACGGTCTGCAGCGGGGTGACCTTGAGCGCCACCGCGATGGCGACGGCGCTGGTGACCAGCACGATGGCCAGCCAGATGAGCCAGCGGGCCGCCGTGCGGCGCAACCGTGCCCGGGGGACGGTCGTGGGCTGGGGGGCAGCACCTCGCCCGCGCCCGGTACCAGGCTCAGGGCCGGTACCAGGCTCAGGGCCGGTACCAGGCTCAGGGCCGGTACCAGGCTCAGGGCCGGTACCAGGCTCAGGGCCGGTACCGGCTAGGGCCGCGGGCCGGGGCGGGCCGCCGGCCGGGCGCTGCGGGGGACCGGTCATGAGCCGCCAGGGCTGGAGCCGGCGGGCCTGCCCGCCCGGCAACGCCCGGACCAGCCCGTGTCCCGGACAGGACCCAGGCCACCGCGCATGCCACCGGCCACGGTCATAACTTCTCCCGAAAGTACCCGGTGGGCCCGGCTGTGACACCCGCGCGACGCGGCCGGGCCTCGCCGGTCAGTGACGGGCGTCCGCCCCGGTCAGGCGGAACGGCGCGGGCCGGGATATCTGGCTGGTCGGCTTCTCGAAAAGAGCCCCGGACGGGTACTCGGGGTCCGTGCCGAAACCACAGAACACGAAGCCCTGCTTCCGGTAGTACGTGTGCAAGGCGTGATTGGTGCGCCACACGTCCACCCGGACCCACCGGGCACCATAGCCGCGGAGCGCGGCCAGGCCGGCCCAGTCCAGCAGCGCGGCCCCTAGCCGCTGCCCGGCGTAATCCCGGCTGACCACCAGCCGGCGCACGTACACGGCCGGTTCATGCTGCCTGTGTGCAGGCCAGATGGGGTAATCCTCGGGGTCGGTGGTCACCGTCCCGGCCGGGGTGCCGCCCTCCCAGAGCAGCCGCGTCTTCCCCGCCGCCAGGTCGCGGAGTATCCGCTTGCTGCGGTCCTCCTCGCTGCGCCACGGCTGCGCCCACTGATCGGTTCGCTTATCACGCCGGAGCCACTCAGCCGCCGCATCGATGAGGCCGATGATGACGTCGTGATGGCCCTCATCGGCCTGGGAGAGTTCCAGCCGTAAATATCCCACGATTCCAGATCCTGCCCACAACCGGAGGATTTGGCACCGGAGGATGGCGGCCCGGGCAGGCCCGGGCGGACCGCCACGCGGCCTGACCAGGGGCACCACCACTGCACATGGTTCAAGGTCAGCGTGAGACCAGCACGGCCGGAGCGGCACTATTGCCTCTTCAGGCTCCCTGGGCACAACGGCCGTGCTAATTTTCCTTGCCGCTGCCGGCGCTCTGCGAGCTTGCGACGAACTCAGCAGCGCCGGCAGCGCCCCTCACAGGCAGTGCCCTCGCGACCGTCCATACGGGCAGCACCGCTCGGGCACCCGCGGGGGTGCAGTGCAAATCTGCTACCCGGAGCCGTGTTACCAGCGTGGGTCGTAGTGCTCATACCGGTACTGCGGGGACGGGCGTCCGTAACGCTTCGCCATCAGGTACACCCCCTTCCTCGTCTGGTGCTGGCTTCCACACCCCGGGATTGCCGGGATGTGCGGGCGCTGGCGCCCTATTCCGTGGCCCCATGCGGGATGAGGGCCCACGGAAGCTCCTATCGTGTCCGGCCGGCCGCCAGCGGCCGGCCGCCAGCGGCCGGCTCCTCGTGGCCGTCGCGGTTCGGCTGCACCGGCCGTACCGCACTAACCGCTGGCTTCGGGCTCGGTCGGCGGGTCGTCCGCGCCGTCGCCGGCTGCCGATGGCGGGTCGGCCACGTCGTCCGGGACCTTCCCTACGTTCAGGGCGAACTGGTTCCGGTCCGCCGGGTAGACACTCATCGTCAGCCGGATCGCCGACCCGTCATCGCGGAAGGCCGTCCGCCGGGTCTCGATCACCGAGATACGGCCATCCTCGGGCAGCCGGAAGAAACGGGTCTCGTTTTCGTCGGGGGCCCGGACGGTGATGGTGTCGTGGTAGCCAGCCTGCCTGATCTGGAGGGAGTCCCGGAGGTACCGCACGGTTCCTTCCGGGATGTTGCCCGCCTGGGCCAGCCGGCCGGCGCCCTGATCGACCAGGCTCATCGGGTAGAACGACGTCTGCAGCGACCAGGGTGTGCCATCGATGAAGCGCTGCTGGTGACGGCTGACGACAGTCGTTTCCACCGGGATCCGCATTTCCGCGGCCATCAGCGGATCAGCGTGCTGAATCCCGACCAGGGGCTGGGTGTCCTTTGGCGCCCTCAGCTTCGCGGTGACTTCGCGGGTGTAGGTGTCACCTTCCCCGCTGCTGGTCTCGGGGTCGCCGGTCAGCGTCGTGACGAAGGGAACGATCTTCTCCACCACAAAGGTGCCCTGGCCGGGCCTGGTTTCCACCAGGCCGCGGGTGATCAGCCACTTGATGGCGTCCCGAACGGTGTTGCGCGACGCCTCGTACTTCTCCCTCAGCTCCAGCTCGGTCCGCAGCTGGTCGCCGGGAGCCAGCTCGCCCGCCTCGATCTGGCGGCGCAGGTCGTCGGCGATCTGCCGGTACATGGGGTCAAGGGCCATGTGACCTCCCATTCATACCAACAAGCCCCATGGCAGGGCTGAGCCTACCTAGGCCCGCCATACCAGTCATCCAAATTATTCCCATGATCCGGTTTACTTCCCGCTCTGGCTTGGTATAACCCCGGCTGGAAAGGTTGGGATGACTGGGATGATCAGCTCCATAGGACTCAGTCTAGCTGACTGACTCTCTGGGTTCAGCCAACTCGCCCAGATCATTCATCCGATCCTCAACTCCCGCGGCCACCCATACCGCGGGAGGGACCAACCCCGCGGCGACACCACGCCGCAGGCCAGAGTTAGGGGGCCCGACATGGCCGGAACCATGATCGTCATCGCGCTGATCATCTTCGCTGCCGGAGTCGCTGCTGGAGCGATCCTGCTGGTCAGCTGGGGCATCCGGCGGGAAGAGCGGGATTTTACGCTGACCAGCCGGGCCCTGGACCCGGTGGCCGGCGGTACCCGCCGGGTCACTGGCCTCTACGTCCGCCAGCGGACTGACGCCGGGCTGCCGCTGGCCAGCCGCCAGGACATGTTCGTCTAACCAGCCGGCCGGGCCGGTCGCAGGCATCCAGGGGGCAGCCGCGACCGGTCCGGCCTCAGGCGGCCGCGCCGCACCATCGCCGGGGCATGGTGCGGCGCGGTGCCGTTTCCGTGGCGATACTGTCCGCCGCCGGCGCCCGGCCGGGCGGTGCGGCCTCGGCCTCCGCCGCCCGGCCGGGGCCGGGCGGCCGCGCCTCCGCCCGGCAGGCCGCCCTCCCGCCTGGGCGGCCGCCCCCCCGCCCGGCAGGCCGCGCCTCCGCCCGGCAGGCCGCGCTCTCCGGGCGCGTCGCACCTGGCCAGCAAGGACACGAAGGCCGGACACTAAGCTCGGCTGCGTGCCTGACGCCCCCGCCCCGTATGCCTGGCCCGAGCAAGCCGCCACCGGTGCCGGCTCCATGCCCGGGACCGACCCGCTGGAGACCACCCGGCTGGTCTTCGATGAGCTGCCGGACCTGCCGTTCCTGCCCGAACTGCCCGCCCGCGGGCCGGGAGCCGACCTCACCGGCCGGACCGCGGGCCTGCTTATCGAGCTGCCGGTCGAGCTGACCACGAAGGGCTGGCGGTTCGCCGAGCGGCCCGGCCGCGACCTGCGCCGGGCCCAGTCCCTGCTCAGCCGGGACCTCGACGCACTGGAGGAGGTGGCGGACGGCTACCGGGGCGCGCTGAAGATCCAGGTGTGCGGGCCGTGGACGCTGGCGGCCACCATCGAGCTGGCCCATAGCCAGGAACCGGTGCTCGCGGACCGGGGCGCGATCAGCGACCTGACCGCCTCGCTGGCCGAGGGGATCGCGGCGCACGCCGCAGGCGTGCGGGCCCGGGTGCCCGGCGTGCAGCTCATCCTGCAGATCGACGAGCCGGCCCTGCCCGCGGTGCTAGCGGGCGCGGTGCCGAGCGCCAGCGGCCTGAACCGGGTTCGCGCCATCGAGGCCGCCGATGCCCAGGCGGCCTTGGCCGCAGTGCTGTCCGCCACGGGCGCGCCCGCCCTGGTGCATTGCTGCGCACCGTCGGTCCCCGTTGGCATCATCAGGGATGCGGGCGCGGCCGCCGTCGGGATCGACCTCGGCCAGCTGCGCCGGGGGGAGGAAGACGTGCTGGCCGAGGCGGTCGAGGCGAGCCTGGGGATCTTCGCCGGCGCGGTGCCGGCCACCCCGTCCCCGGTCCCGCCGGACCCGGCGCGCGGGACGTCCCGCGGCGGCCGGCCGGGGGCGCCGGGCCCGGGACTCGCCCGGGCCGGGGAACCCGAGGCCCAGCCGGACAATCAAGATCATCCAGCCCAACGGAACCGGCCCGGCCAGCCGCCCACCGCCCACCAGGTGGCCGTCCGGGTGCTGGAGCTGTGGCGCCGGATGGGCTGGCCGGCGGCCCGGCAGCCCGGGGTGACCGGGTCACTGGCGGCGGCCGCCGCCGCGCAGGTGGTGATCACCCCGGCCTGCGGGCTGGCCGGGGCACCGCCGGACTACGCCCGTGCCGCACTGGCCCGGTGCCGGGAGGCGGCCCGGCTGCTGCCCGAACTGATCGAGGAGGAAGCCCGGTGAGCGAGCAGGAGGCCAGCGGGAGCGGCGGCATCCCGGGCTCCGGCGTGGACGCCGCGGCGCGGCACCGGCACGCCGAGCTGAGCGCCGAGGTCACCGAGGCCAACCACCGTTACTACGTGCTGGACTCGCCGACGCTCTCCGACGCTGAGTACGACGCGCGGATGCGTGCGCTGCGTGAGCTCGAGGACCAGTACCCGGAGCTGCGCACGCCAGACTCGCCGACCCAGAAGGTGGGCGGGGCGGTGTCCACCGAGTTCACCCCGGTCGAGCACCTGGAACGCTTGCTCAGCCTGGACAACGCGTTTTCCGCCGCGGAACTGGACGCCTGGGCGGCCCGGGCCCAGCGGCTCGGCGGGGCCGGCCCCTACCTGTCCGAGCTGAAGATCGACGGCCTGGCCATCGCGCTGGTCTACCGGAACGGGGCGCTGGTCCGCGGGGCCACCCGCGGGGACGGCGTGACCGGCGAAGACGTCACGCCGAACATCCGCACCATCGCCTCGGTCCCGCTCCGGCTGCACGGCGACGACATCCCGGAGACGCTGGAGGTCCGCGGCGAGGTGTTCCTGCCGGTCGCCGCGTTCCACGAGCTGAACGAGCGGCTGACCGAGGCGGGCAAGCCGCCGTTCGCGAACCCGCGCAACTCCGCGGCCGGGTCACTGCGCCAGAAGGACCCGCGGGTCACCGCCAGCCGCCCGCTCGACCTCATCCTGCACGGCGTCGGGGTCACCTCCGGGCCCGCACCCGAGACGCATTCCGGCTGGTATGAGCGGCTGCGCGGCTGGGGCCTGCCGGTCAGCGAGCTATTCCGGGTGACCGGCGACCTGGACGGGGTGCGGGAGTACATTTCGTACTATGCCGAGCACCGGCACGACCCCCCCTACGAGATCGACGGGGTCGTGGTCAAGATCGACCAGCTGGACCTGCAGCGCCAGCTCGGGTTGACCAGCCGGGCGCCGCGCTGGGCCATCGCCTACAAGTACCCGCCCGAAGAGGTCAACACCCGGCTGCTGGACATCCGGGTCAATGTGGGCCGGACCGGGCGGGTCACCCCGTTCGCGGTGATGGAGCCGGTGGTGGTCAGCGGCTCCACGGTGGACCGGGCCACCCTGCATAACGCCGACGAGGTGCAGCGCAAGGGCGTGCTGATCGGGGACATGGTCGTGCTGCGCAAGGCGGGCGACGTGATCCCCGAGGTGGTCGGGCCGGTGCCGGACGTGCGCACCGGGGACGAGCGGGCCTTCGAGTTCCCGGACCACTGCCCGGCCTGCGGGACCGCGCTGGTCCGCGAGGAGGGCGGCGTCGACTGGCGCTGCCCGAACACCCGGTCCTGCCCGGCCCAGCTCCGGGAACGGCTGTTCCACCTGGCCGGCCGGGGGGCCCTGGACATCGAGGTGCTCGGCTACGAGGCCGTCGTCGCGCTGCTGGATTCCGGGCTGGTCAGCGACGAAGGTGACCTGTTCTCGCTGACCGAGGACACGCTGGCCAGCAGCCCGTTCTTCGTGAACAAGCAGGGCAGCCTCACCGTCAACGCCGGAAAGCTGCTGCGCAACCTGGAGGAGGCGCGCACCCGGCCGCTCTGGCGGGTGCTGGTGGCGCTGTCCATCCGGCACGTCGGCCCGACCGCGGCCCGGGCGCTGGCCGCGCAGTTCGGCTCGCTCGACGCGATCGCCGCCGCCTCGGCCGAGGACCTCGCTGCCACCGACGGGGTCGGCCCGACTATCGCCGCCTCGGTCATCGAATGGTTCGGCGTGGACTGGCACGTGGCGATCGTGGACAAGTGGCGGGCCGCGGGCGTGCAGCTGGCCACGCCTGGCTGGGTCCCCCCGCCCCCGCCGCCAGCCGCCGAGCCGGGGGAGGGAACGGCGGCCGAGCCAGATCCCAGCCGTCCACTGGCCGGGCTGACCGTGGTGATCACCGGCAGCCTGGAGGGATTCACCCGGGACGAGGCGGCCGAGGCGGTGCAGTCCCGGGGCGGCAAGGTGACGTCGTCCGTCTCCAAGAAGACCGCCTTCGTGGTGGCCGGCGAAAAGCCAGGCTCGAAATACGACAAGGCCGTCTCGCTGGGCGTGCCGGTGCTCGGGGAGGAGGCCTTCGGCGTCCTGCTGGCCGAGGGCCCGGCCGCCGCCCGCGATGCTGCCGGGGCTGCTGCGGCGCCGGAGAATGACGGCTCAAACTGAGCAGGAATGTCACATGGCCTTCCCTCAGCCACTCTGACCTGCGCTTATTCAATCGGCACACAATGCACTGTAACGGATAGTGTGCGATTGGCTTCGCGAAGTACGCTTTCGGCCGTACTCTGCTGTGAGAGCGATTACACCGTCGGCCCGGCGGGTTCGAGCACGAGGACGCCATGAAGGACCCGAACGACACGAGGGACATCGTTCCCCGGATCGGTTCCCCGCTGTGGACCTACCTCGCCGTGGTCACGGTGGCGGGTCTCGTCGCGCTCGCGGCGGCCATGCGGGGCCTGTCTGGCCCCGGGCTGGTGGGGCTGGCCGGCCATTCATTGTTCTGGGTCATCGCCGCGCTTACCCTGGTGGGCGAGCTCAGGCCGATCGTCACCCCGGGCCAGGCCGCCTCCGATGCCGGGAACGCCGCCCTCACCTTCTGCTTCGCGGCCCTGCTGTTCTGGGGGCTCCCGGTGGCCGTGCTGCTCCGCGCCATCACGACGATCATCGTGGCGCTGTCCGGGCGCCAGGCGCTGTTCCGGGCCGCCTTCAACGTGGCCCAGTTCACGCTCAGCCTCAGCGCCGCGGCGGCCGTCCTCACCCTGGGCGGCGTGCACCCCAGGCCGCTGCGGCACTGGGTCCCCTCCGGGGCTGAGCTCGGCACCATCGTGCTCGCCGCGGCCGCTTACTTCGCGGTCAACTTCACCTGCGTCGGCGTGGCCGTGGCCCTGCACGCCCGGGCCCCGGTCCGCGTCACGCTGCGCAAGACGCTGCCCTATCAGGCCTTCGTCAAACTCGCGCTGCTGTCCGCCGCGCCATTGGTGGCGGTCGTCATGGGCCGCTCCGTGCTGCTGGTCCTGCTCTTCCTGCTGCCGCTCATCGCGATCTACGCAAACGCGGGCATGTCGGTGCAGCGGGAGTACCAGGCCCTGCACGACCAGCTCACCGGCCTGCCCAACCGCTCGCTGCTGCTGCGCAAGACGGCGGAGGCGATCACCGGGGCGGACCGGGCCGGCGCGATGGTCGGCTTCCTCCTGCTGGACCTGGACCGGTTCAAGGAGATCAACGACACGCTCGGCCACATGTCCGGGGACGGGCTGCTCCAGGTCGTCGCGTGCCGGCTGACCCGCAGCGTGCGGCCCGGCGACGTGGTGGCCCGGCTCGGCGGCGACGAATTCGCCGTGCTGCTGCCCTCGGTGCGCAGCGTCACCGCGGCCCGCGAGGTGGCCGCCCGGCTGCGCGCCGCGCTGGCTGAGCCGGTCCGGCTGGAGGGCATGTCGCTGGAGGTTGAGGCAAGCGTGGGGATCGCCCTCCACCCCGAGGACGGCATCACGGTGGAAGCGCTGCTGCAACGGGCGGACGTGGCCATGTACCGGGCCAAGGAACGCCGCAGCGGGGTAGAGCTGTACGTGCCGCGTGGCGAGCCGCACTCCCCGGCCCGGCTGTCCCTGCTCGGTGACCTGCGCCGCGGCATCGACCACGGCGAGTTCGAGCTGTACTACCAGCCCAAGGTCCTGCTGGCCGGCGGGCAGACCGCGGGCATGGAGGCCCTGCCGCGCTGGCGCCATCCGCGCCGGGGGCTGCTGGGGGCGGCCGAGTTCATCCCGCTGGCCGAGCAGTCGTTCCTGATGCGGGACCTCACCCAGCACGTGCTGCGGGCCGCGCTCGGCCAGGCGTCGGCCTGGCAGCGCGGCGGTCTCCCGGTGCAGCTGTCGGTGAACGTGTCCGTGCGCGACCTGCTCGACGCCGGGCTGGCCGGCACGATCGAGCGCGAGCTCGCCGCCCTGAGCCTGCCGCCCGAGGCGCTGCTGGTGGAGATCAGCGAGCGCGCGCTGTCCGGCGCCCCCCCGGACATCGCGGCCGGCCTGACCGCGCTGCGCGACCTCGGCATCCAGCTCAGCCTGGACGACTTCGGCACCGGGTACTCCTCGCTGGGGCGGCTGGCCGGGATGGCCGTCCGCGAGGTGAAGATCGACCCGTCGTTCATCACCACGCTCACCGCCAGCCAGGACAAGCAGCTCATCGTCCGCTCGGTGGTGGACCTCGTGCGTGGCCTGGGCATCCGGTCGGTGGCCGAGGGGGTGGAGACCCCGGAGGTGGCCGAGGCGCTGCGCGTGATCGGCTGTGAGGCCGCCCAGGGCCGCGCGTTCAGCCGCCCGCTCAACGCGGCCGCCGCGACCGCCTGGCTCGCCGATGACCTGGCGTCCCGCCCGCCGGGGGAGGCCATGGCCCTCCCGCCCGCGGCCGTCGCCGACCGCTGACTCCGCCATAGCCCCCTGGTGCTGACTCCGCCATAGCCCCCTGGTGATGTTGACTTAGCGGACAACCGGCTGTCCGCTAAGTCAACATCACGATGCCATAGCGGGGCGGCGGCCCCCGAATAATGCCGTCGGGGCAGGCGGGGGGCGGCCCTAGGATGGCTGGCATGTCCATTGCCCGCGAGGAAGTCGCCCACCTGGCCCGGCTGGCCCGGCTCGCCCTGGGCGAGGAGGAACTCGACCACTTCGCCACCCAGCTGGACCAGATCATCTCGGCGGTGGCCCGGGTCCAGGAGGTCGCGGCCGAGCAGATCCCGCCGACCTCGCATGCCGTGCCGCTAACCAACGTGCTCCGGGATGACGTCGAGCAGCCCTGCCTCACGCCCGCCCAGGCGCTGTCCCAGGCGCCCGCGGTCGAGCAGCAGCGTTTCCGGGTGCCGCGCATCCTGGCGGAGGACTGAGCATGGACAGTGAGCTGACCCGGCTTACCGCCGCCCAGCTGGGCGCGGTCATGGCCGCCGGGGAGGTGTCCGCGGTGGAGGTCACCGACGCGCACCTGGCCCGGATCGCCGCGGTAGACGACCGGCTGCACGCGTTCCTGCATGTGGCCGCGGACCGGGCCCGGGCCGTGGCCCGCCGCGTGGACGACCGGCGCTGGGCGGGTGACGCGCTCGGGCCGCTGGCCGGCGTGCCGCTGGCGCTCAAGGACGTGTTCACCACGACGGACATGCCGACCAGCTGTGCCTCCCGCATCCTGGACGGCTGGCAGCCGCCCTACGACGCCACTGTGACCCGGCGGCTGCGCCAGGCCGGGGTGGTCATCCTGGGCAAGGCCAACATGGACGAGTTCGCGATGGGCTCCTCCACCGAGAACTCGGCGTTCGGGCCGAGCCGCAACCCGTGGGACACCAGCCGGGTGCCCGGCGGCTCGTCCGGTGGCTCGGCGGCGGCGGTGGCCGGGTTCGAGGCCCCGCTCGGCATCGGTACCGACACCGGCGGCTCGATCCGGCAGCCGGCCGCGGTGTGCGGGATCGTCGGGGTGAAGCCCACCTACGGCGGTTCTTCCCGGTATGGGGTGGTGGCGTTCGCGTCCTCGCTCGACACGCCGGGGCCGCTGGCCCGGACCGTGCTGGACGCCGCGCTGCTGCACGAGGCCATCTCCGGGCACGACCCGTGCGACTCCACCTCGGTGGACGCGCCGGTGCCGCCGGTGGTCGCGGCGGCCCGGCAGGCGGACGTGAGCGGGCTGCGCATCGGGGTGGTCCCGGAACTGTCCGGCGAGGGGTATCAGCCCGGGGTCCTGGCCCGGTTCACCGAGGCGGTCGAGCTGCTGGAGTCGCTCGGCGCCAAGATCGCCGAGGTGTCCTGCCCGCACTTCAGCTACGCGCTGCCCGCCTATTACCTCATCGCGCCCAGCGAGTGCTCGTCCAACCTGGCCCGGTTCGACGGCATGCGGTACGGGCTGCGGGTGGGCGACGACGGCACGCGCAGCGCCGAGGAGGTCATGTCGCTGACCCGGGAGGACGGCTTCGGGGCGGAGGTGAAGCGCCGGATCATGCTCGGCACCTACGCCCTGTCCAGCGGCTACTACGACGCCTACTACGGCCAGGCGCAGCAGGTCCGGACCCTTATCACCCGGGACTTCGAGGCGGCGTTCGAGCAGGTGGACGTGCTGATCTCGCCGACCACGCCGACCACCGCGTTCCCGATCGGCGAGCGGGCCGACGATCCGATGGCGATGTACGTCGCCGACCTGTGCACGATCCCGTCCAACCTGGCCGGCAACGCGGCGCTGTCCGTGCCGTGCGGCCTGGCGCCGGAGGACGGGCTGCCGGTCGGCCTGCAGATCATGGCGCCGGTGCTGGCCGATGACCGGGTCTACCGGGTGGCGGCCGCGGTGGAGGCCGCGCTGGATTCCCGGCGTGGCGGCCCGCTGCTCGACGGCGCCCACGGGCTGGACGCGGAGGACCGAGGATGAGCGCGCAGGCAGTCGCGGACGTGGTTCCGTTCGGTATTGCTGTTTCTCGCTATGAGCCGGTGATCGGGCTGGAAACCCACGTGGAGCTGGGCACCCGGACGAAGATGTTCTGCGGCTGCCCGGCCCGGTTCGGCGGCGAGCCCAACTCGCTGGTCTGCCCGGTCTGCCTGGGACTGCCCGGGTCGCTGCCGGTGATCAACCGGGCCGCGATCGAGTATTCTATCCGGATCGGGCTCGCACTGAACTGCTCGATCGCGAGCTGGTGCCGGTTCGCCCGGAAGAACTACTTCTACCCGGACATGCCGAAGAACTACCAGATCTCCCAGTACGACGAGCCGTTGTGCACCGACGGCTGGCTGGACGTCACGGTGCACGACACGCCGGACGGGCAGCCGCGGAGCTTCCGGGTGGAGATCGAGCGGGTGCACCTGGAGGAGGACACCGGGAAGTCGCTGCACATGGGCGGTTCCACCGGGCGGATCCACGGGGCCGAGTACTCGCTCGTCGACTACAACCGGGCCGGCATCCCGCTGGTGGAGATCGTGACCAAGCCGGTCACCGGCACCGGGGAGCTGGCTCCCGTGGTGGCCCGGACCTACGTCGCGGAGCTGCGTGACCTGCTGCGCACCCTCGGCGTGTCCGACGTGCGGATGGAAGAGGGCTCACTGCGCTGCGACGTGAACACGTCGATCGCGCCCCAGGGGGCCAACGAATGGGGCACCCGGACCGAGACCAAGAACGTGAACTCGCTCCGCTCGGTGGAGCGCGCGGTCCGGTACGAGATCGAGCGGCAGGCCGCGCTGCTGGACGCCGGGCAGCGGATCGTCCAGGAGACCCGGCACTTCCAGGAGGCCACCGGCACCACCGCGCCGGGGCGGAGCAAGGAAGAGGCCCAGGACTACCGGTACTTCCCGGAGCCCGACCTGGTCCCGCTGGCTCCGCCGCCGGACTGGGTCGAGGAGATCCGCGCGCAGCTGCCGGAGCTCCCCGCGGCCCGGCGGGACCGGCTGCAGGCCGAATGGGGGCTGTCCGACCTGGACATGTCCGCGCTGAACAACGCGGGGGCCACGGACCTGGTGGCCGAGACGGTCGCGGCGGGCGCCTCGCCGGCCGACGCCCGCAAGTGGTGGCTCGGTGAGCTGGCCCGGATCGCGAACGACTCGGCCATCGACCTGGCCGCCCTGGCCATCACCCCGGCCGACGTGGCCCGGGTGAGCGCCCTGGTCGCGTCCGGGGCGCTCAGCGACCGGCTGGCCCGGCAGGTGATCGAGGGTGTGCTGGCCGGCGAGGGCACCCCGGACGAGGTGGTCGCGGCGCGCGGCCTGGCCGTGGTCAGCGACGACACCGTGCTCCTCGCGGCGGTGGACGAGGCGATCGCGGCCAACCCGGAGGTGGCCCAGAAGGTGCGCGACGGCAAGGTCGCCGCGGCCGGGGCCCTGGTCGGCGCGGTCATGAAGGCCACCCGGGGCCAGGCCGACGCCGCCCGGGTCAAGCAGCTGATCCTGGACCGCCTCGGCCAGGCCTGACCGGCCAGCGGGACGGGGCGTTCCGGCGGTTCGGCACTGGCGGACCGCCAAGAATCGACCTCCCGTGCAGCTACTAACCGCGCTGTGCCAATCACCGCTGGTCAATGACGTGTGCCCCGGAATCACTCCCGGGGCAGGTGACACAGTTGTCGCCCGGTGGACGCCCTTCCTCAATCGAAGTGTGACCTAAGCGGCCTAAGGTGGGCAGCATCGTTTACTGGCGATGACCGCGATCAGCCTATTCGCGGGTCCCGCAGCACACTGCGGGCGTCCTGCTCCGTCCGGCAACCGGTGCGCCCAGATCCGGTTGCGAGACGGCCAGCCCAGGCCCACGAGGCTGGCTGGTTTCCCGGCAGTGGCGGACGCGGCGGAAGGAGACTCGGTGCGCCCGCAAGCATCGGGTGACCTGTCATGAGCCTGGCTGAGCAGGCCGCCACCGCGGTGCTCGCGCTGGCCGCGGCCGTAGCCGCGGCCGCCGCGTGGCGCGGGGCCGGCCTGGCACGCCGGGACTATGAAGCATGCCTACTGGCTGCTGGCGCTGGCGGCGCTGCTGTTCGGCCTGGGGGCGGCCGTCCAGCAGGCCCTGGCCGGCGCCGGGACCGGATCCGCGTTCCCGCTCAGCGTCGCCGACCTGCCCGGCCTGCTGGCCCTGCCCGTGCTGGTCGCCGGGGTGGCCCGGCTGCGACCGCGGGCGGAGACGGGCTGGCACCCGCTGGCCCAGCGCCGCCCGGGCCGGGCCGGCACCATGCTGGCCCACCTGGCTGACGGCTACGTGCTCGCCTCGGCGTTGTTCATCGTGTGCTGGCTGACCACGCTCGGCCCGGCCTACGCGCATTCCGGCGACGGCCCGGGCACCTTCGCCGCCCAGCTCGTGCACCCCCTGGCCGACCTGCTGGTGCTCGGCGGGCTGCTGCCGCTGGCGGCCGCCGCGGGCCGCCGGGGCGTCGCGCCGTTCCTGGCGCTGCTACTGCTGTCCGTCGGCGACGCGTTCTGCGTGGGCGCCCGGGTCAGCGACGGTTACCCGGGGGTTGCGGCCGTGATCCTGCTGGTGGCCGGGCTGGGCCTGCTCGGCTGCGCGCCGTGGCTGGGCACGGCCCGGAGCAGCGCGCCACCGGACGGGACCCAGCTGACCCGGGGCAGGCTGCACGTCTCGACGGCCCTGGCCGCGCTGGCCGCCGCGTCCGCCGCCCTGGTCGTGATCGGCTACGGGCTGGCTGGCCTGGCCGGGGAACCGGTGCTGGTGGTCGCGGCGGCCACCGTGCTGCTCGCGCTGACCGTGCGCATCGTCATCCTGCTGCACCGGGACGGGGTGCGGGCCCGGCTGTGGCACGAGGCGGGCCTGCAGTTCCGCGAGCTGGCTGACCGTACCAGCGACGTCGTGCTGGTCTGCGACTACGCCGGGCGGATCGGCTACGCCAGCCCCGCGGTCCGCGATTATGGCTATGCCCCGGACCGGCTGGCCGGCCAGGTGCTGGCCGACCTGGTGCACCCGGAGGACCGGCTGGGCGGCATCCGCGCGGTCCGCGCGGCGGCCAGCGCGCCGGCACACCAGATCCGCTACACCTGCCGGGTCCGCGCCATGGACGGCACCTGGCGATATGTGGAGGCGACCATCTCCCGGCAGCGCAGCCAGGGCGCCCCGGACCGGCTGCTGGTCACCGCGCGCGACGTCAGCGAGCAGGTGGCGCTGCGCCGCCAGATCGCGCACCTCACTTACCACGACGGCCTCACCGGGCTGCCCAACCGGGCCTACCTGGAGGAGCGGGCCCGGGACGCGCTCAGCCTGGACCGGCTGGGCGGGACAGCCCGGCCGGCGGAGGAGGTTGCGGCTACCACGGCCGGTGCTGGAGCGGCCGGTGCTGGAGCGGCCGGTGCTGGAGCGGCCGGTGCTGCGGCGGCCAACGGGGCGGTGGCCAATGGTGCGGCGGCCGGGGATGCGGCGGCCGGTCCTGCGGTGGAGGGTGCTGCGGCAGCGGATGCGGCGGCCAGTGGTGCGGCGGCCGGTCCTGCGGTGGAGGGTGCTGCGGTGGAGGGTGCTGCGGCGGCCGGGGATGCGGCGGCCGGGGATGCGGCGGCCGGGGATGCGGCGGCCGGCCAGCCGGGGGCGGCGCCTGGGGACGGTACCGCTCCCGGGCAGGCGGCCGTGGACGACCTCGCCCCGGCGCCCGCGGCGGGCGGCGATTCCGGGCTGGCCGGGGTCATCCTGCTCAACCTGGATTCGTTCTCCGCCGTCAACGACCTGGTCGGGCCCGCCGCGGGTGACCTCGTCCTGGCCCAGGTGGCCCGGCGGCTGCGGGCGGTGGTGCCGCCGCGCGGCACGGTCGGGCGCTGGGGAGGCGACGAGTTCGCGGTCCTGCTGACCGGCGCGGCCACCTCCACCGAGATCACTGATTGTGCCGAACGGATCCGCGCCGCGGTGGCTGCGGAGCCGTTCCGCGCGGCCGACCGGGCGGTGGCGCTGACGGCCAGCCTCGGGGTGGCCGTGGCCGACGGCAGCCCGGCCGGCTACGTCTGGCGGAACGCCGAGCGGTGCGTGTCGGCGGCCAAGAAGGCCGGCGGTGGCCGGGTGGAGGTGTACCCGGGGCTCCCGCCCGCCGATGCGGGCCGCCGCCTGACCCTGGCCGCGCAGCTGAGCCGGGCCCTGGCCGACGGTGAGCTCGAGATGGACTACCAGCCGCTGACGGACCTGGGCAGCTCGCGGGTGGTCGGGGCGGCCGCGCTGCCCCGGTGGCGCCGGGACGGGGCGGACCTGCCGCGCCGGGAATTCCTGGAGGCGGCGGAGGTCACCCGGGTCATCGTCGACCTGGGCGACTGGGTGCTGCGCGAGTCCTGCGCCCGGGCCGCCTCGTGGCACCAGGCGGGCTGGGCGGCCAGCCTCTGGCTGAGCTGCTCGCCGGCCCAGGCGGCGTCGCCCCGGTTCGCCGAGTCGGTCCTGGACGCGCTGGACAGCAGCGGGCTGCCCCCGCACGCCCTGATCCTGGAGGTCCCCGGCCAGGTACTGCTGGAGGGCGGCGAGGTCATCATGCGCGGGGCCGGTGAGCTGCGCGAGCGGGGCACCCGGCTGGCCGTGGACGTCTCCGGTGCCGGCTTCGCGGCCGTGGCCCGGCTCGGCCAGCTGCCGGTGGACCTGATCGTGGTGGGGCCGGAACTGGTCGCCGGGCTCGGGGCGGATGCCGCCGCGGAGACCCTGGCCCGGGCCGCGGCGGCGGTCGGCCGGGACCTGGGGCTCACCGTGGCGGCGACCGGGATCGAGCGGGACGGCCAGCGTGAGCTGCTGGCCCGGATCGGCTGCCGGATCGGGATGGGACCGCTGCTGGCCGGGCCCATTCCGCCGGGCGGCGTGGCCACTCTCACGGGGGAGGCCGCCGGGCAGAGCGGCGCGCCCCCTTTCGGCGTGATCTCGCCAGCTGAGACGAACGCGCTCTCAAGTTGACGCCGGGCCCGGTCTGAGCCAGAGTTAGATCCGTGTCACCCATCACCGCGCTCGTACTCAGCAGGCGCGCGAGTAGCTGACTTATCCGGCTGCCCGCGCGCTACCCTCGTCCGCCTGCCCAGGCGCCGAGGGTTTTTTATTGCCGTCACTGACCCAACCGTAGACGAGGAAGCTTGCGATGACCGACCAGACGACCGCGCCGGCTACTCCCGGCCAAGGATTGGCCAGCCCGGCGCGGAAGAGCGCCGGCCCAACGCCGCGTGACCTGGCCGCCCGCGCCTCCCGCGACACCGCGGAGCCACCGAGCCCGGCGGGCGTGCCCGCCCCGGCCGCCTCCGGCGCGGCCGCCGCGAGCGGAGCGCGGCCCGCCGCGACCCCGCCGGCCCGCCCCGGCCCGGCCAGCCCGGCGGCGCCCGCGCCGGCTTCCGCGGCCGAGCGGCCCCGGGAGCCGGGCGCCGTGTCCGGCACCCGGATGACCGGGGCACAGGCGCTCGTCGCTGCCCTGGAACGGCTGAATGTGGACGTGGTGTTCGGCATCCCCGGCGGCGCGATCCTGCCACTGTACGACCCGCTGTTCGACTCGTCGGTCCGGCACATCCTGGTCCGCCACGAGCAGGGCGCCGGGCATGCCGCGACCGGCTATGCGCAGGTCACCGGGCGGCCGGGGGTGTGCATGGCCACCTCGGGGCCGGGCGCCACCAACCTGGTCACCCCGCTGTCCGACGCGTACATGGACTCGGTCCCGGTGGTGGCCATCACCGGCCAGATTCCCAGCACCCTGATTGGCACGGACGGGTTCCAGGAGGCCGACATCTCCGGCATCACCCTGCCTGTCACCAAGCACAACTTCCTCGTCACCAAGGCCGAGGACATCGCCCGGACGGTGGCCGAGGCGTTCCACGTGGCCTCCACCGGCCGGCCCGGCCCGGTACTGGTCGACGTGGCCAAGGACGCGCTGCAGGCGAGCACCGAGTTCCGCTGGCCCCCCACCTTCGACCTGCCCGGCTACCACCCCGTCACCCGGCCGCACTCCCGGCAGGTCCGGGAGGCGGCCCGGCTGATCGCCGAGGCGACCCGCCCGGTGCTCTACGTGGGCGGCGGCGTGATCAAGGCAGGCGCCAGCCGGGAACTCCTGGAACTGGCCGAGCTGACCGGGATCCCGGTGGTCACCACGCTGATGGCACGCGGCGGCTTCCCCGGCAGCCACCGGCAGAACCTGGGCATGCCCGGGATGCACGGCACGGTGGCCGCGGTCGGCGCGCTGCAGAAGTCCGACCTGCTCATCGCGCTCGGGGCCCGCTTCGACGACCGGGTGACCGGGAAGCTGGACAGCTTCGCGCCGGGCGCGGCGGTGGTGCACGCGGACATCGACCCAGCGGAGATCTCTAAGAACCGGCGGGCCGACGTCCCGATCGTCGGCGACTGCCGTGAGGTGATCACCGAACTGATCGGCGCGGTGCAGGCCGAGCACGCAGCGGGGCGCCAGCCGGACCTGACCGCGTGGTGGTCCCAGGTGGATGCCTGGCGGAGCACCTACCCGCTCGGCTACGACCAGCCCGCGGACGGCTCGCTGGCCCCGCAGTACGTCATTGAGCGCATCGGGCAGATCGCCGGCCCGGACGCGGTGTACGTGGCCGGAGTGGGCCAGCACCAGATGTGGGCGGCCCAGTTCATCAGCCACGAGCGGCCCGGCCACTGGCTGAACTCCGGCGGCGCGGGCACGATGGGCTACGCAGTGCCCGCCGCGATGGGCGCGAAGGTCGGCACCCCGGCAGAGTGCGTGTGGGCCATCGACGGCGACGGCTGCTTCCAGATGACCAACCAGGAACTGGCCACCTGCGCGGTCGAGGGCATCCCCGTCAAGATCGCCATCATCAACAACGGCAACCTCGGCATGGTCCGGCAGTGGCAGACGCTGTTCTACAACGAGCGGTACTCCAACACCGACCTGGACCGGGTGGCCCAGACCTACGACGAGGCGCTCAGCCTCCAGGCCCCCCCGCGCCGCGATCCCGCCGCAGCCGGCGGCACCCGCATCCCGGACTTCGTCAAGCTGGCCGAGGCCTACGGCTGCGTCGGGCTGCGCTGCGAGGACGCGGCCAGCGTGGACTCCGTGATCGAAGAGGCCATGAAGATCAACGACCGGCCAGTCGTGGTGGACTTCATCGTGCACCGGGACGCCATGGTGTGGCCGATGGTGGCCGCCGGCACCAGCAACGACGACATCATCGTGGCGCGGGACATGGCGCCGGACTGGGATGTGACCGAATGAGCCAGGGGCTGGCCCGCCTTCGCGATCAGGAGCCGACTATGAACAGGCATACTCTCTCGGTGCTGGTGGAGAACAAGCCGGGCGTGCTCGTCCGGATCGCCGGGTTGTTCTCCCGTCGCGGCTTCAACATCGACTCACTCGCCGTGGGGCCCACGGAGCACCCGGAGATCTCCCGGATGACGATCGTGGTGGACTGCGCCGATCATCCGCTGGAGCAGGTGACCAAACAGCTCAACAAGCTGATCAACGTGCTCAAGATCGTCGAGCTGGAACCGTCCGCGTCGGTGCAGCGCGAGCTGCTGCTCATCAAGGTCCGGGCTGACCTGGAAAGCCGGTCGCGCGTGCTGGAGACGGTGACGCTGTTCCGTGCCAAGGTGGTGGACGTGGCTCAGGACGCGGTCACCGTCGAGGCCACCGGTAACCGGGACAAGCTCGACGCACTGATCAGGGTGCTCGAGCCGTTCGGCATCAAGGAACTCGTCCAGTCCGGCATGGTCGCGCTCGGCCGTGGCGGCCGGTCGATCACGGACCGGGCGCTGCGCCCGGTGGACCGCGCGGCCCAGTGACGCGCGGGCGCCGCGAACTTTTCAGGGAATGCGCGAACTTTTCAGGGAATGAGTGAAAGGCAGGCCATGGCAGACATCTTCTATGACGACGGCGCCGACCTCAGTGTCATCCAGGGTCGGCACGCCGCCATCCTCGGCTACGGCAGCCAGGGGCACGCGCACGCGCTGTCGCTGCGCGATTCGGGGGTGGACGTCCGGGTCGGGCTCCCCGAGGGGTCCCGGAGCCGGGAGAGCGCGGCCAATGAGGGCCTCCGGGTGCTCACCCCGCGCGACGCGTGCGAGGAAGCGGACCTGATCATGGTCCTGGCCCCGGACCACGTGCAGCGGGCGCTGTACGCGGAGGCCATCGAGCCGAGCCTGGTAGACGGCGACGCCCTGTTCTTCGCCCACGGGCTCAACATCCGCTACCAGCTCATCCAGCCGCCGGCCGGGGTGGATGTCTGCATGGTGGCCCCCAAGGGACCCGGCCACCTGGTGCGCCGCCAGTTCGCCGAGGGCCGCGGCGTGCCGGTGCTGGTCGCCGTGGCGCAGGATGCCACCGGCAACGCCTGGCCGCTCACCCTGGCCTACGCCAAGGCGATCGGCGGCACCCGGGCGGGCGCGCTGGTCACCACGTTCGCCGAGGAGACCGAGACGGACCTCTTCGGTGAGCAGGCGGTGCTGTGCGGCGGGGTCTCCGAGCTGATCAAGGCCGGTTTCGACACCCTGGTCGAAGCGGGCTACCAGCCCGAGATCGCCTACTTCGAGTGCCTGCACGAGATGAAGCTCATCGTGGACCTCATGTACGAGGGCGGTATCTCCAAGATGTACTGGTCGGTCTCGGACACGGCGGAGTTCGGCGGGTACACCCGCGGGCCCCGGCTGGTGGACGAGCGCAGCCGGGAGGAGATGCGGCGGATCCTGGCCGAGGTCCGGGACGGCACGTTCACCCGTGAGCTGATCGAGGAGTTCGACGCTGGCCGGCCGAACTTCCTCAAGCGCCGCGAGGCGTCCCGCGCCGAGCAGATCGAGCAGGTCGGGGCGAAGCTGCGGCCCCTGATGAGCTGGCTGGACTCGGGGGACGACACGAGCGGCTCCTGAGCCGGGGGCGATGGCGCCGGTCCCGGGCCACGGCCCCGGGCCGGCGCCACCCTTCGCCTGGCTGGCCGGGGGCCTGCCCGGCCCAGCGGGGAAACGCGGCTCGTGAAACATTTCACAAGCTTCGCTACACTAGCGTTTCCGCTGTCCGTCCTAGGGGGCCATCGTCGTGCCTGCACCCGTCGTCCTCATCGCCGAGGAACTTTCCCCAGCGGCCATCCGGCAGCTGGAAGCCGACTTCGATGTGCGCTACGCGGACGGCGCCGACCGGGCCGCCCTGCTCGCCGCCCTCCCGGCGGCCGACGCGGTCATCGTGCGCAGCGCGACCCAGATCGATGCCGAGGCGCTGGCCTGCGCGCCCCGGCTGCGCGTGGTGGCCCGGGCGGGGGTGGGCCTGGACAACGTGGATGTGGACGCGGCCACCCGGGCCGGGGTGATGGTGCTGAACGCGCCCACCTCCAACATCGTCAGCGCGGCCGAGCACGCGGTGGGCCTGCTCCTGGCGGTGGCCCGGAACGTGCCCCAGGCGGCAGCGTCGCTGCGGGCCGGCCAGTGGCAGCGGTCGGCGTTCACCGGGGTCGAACTGCAGGACAAGGTGGTCGGCATCCTCGGGCTGGGCCGGATCGGGGTGCTGGTGGCCGAGCGGCTGGCCGCCTTCGGGATGCGCCTGATCGCCTACGACCCTTACGTGCCGGCGGCCCGCGCCGCCCAGCTCGGCGTCCGGCTGGCCAGCCTGGACGAGCTGCTGGCCGAGTCCGACTTCATCAGCGTGCACCTGCCGAAGAACACCGAGACAGCCGGCCTGATCGGGGACCGGGAACTGCGCCGGGCCAAGCCGGGCGTGCGTATCGTCAACGCCGCGCGGGGCGGCATCGTCGACGAGAATGCGCTGGCCGTCGCGCTCAAGGACGGCCGGGTGGCCGGGGCCGCCATCGACGTGTTCAGCGCCGAGCCGGCCACCGGCAACCCGCTGCTGGACTTCCCGACGGTGGTGGCCACCCCGCACCTGGGGGCGAGCACGGCCGAGGCGCAGGAGAAGGCCGGCACCCAGGTGGCCAGGTCGGTCCGGCTGGCCCTGGCGGGCGAGTTCGTCCCGGACGCGGTCAACGTGCAGGGCGGCGTGGTGGACGAGGACGTCAAGCCGGGACTGCCGCTGGCCGAGAAGCTGGGCCGGATCTTCACCGCGCTGGCCGGCGGGATGGCGGCCCGGATAGACGTCGAGGTGCGCGGCGAGCTGGCCGCCCATGACGTCCGGGTGATCGAGCTCGCCGCGCTCAAGGGGGTCTTCGTGGACGTGGTCGAGGACCCGGTGACCTACGTCAATGCCCCGCTGCTGGCCAGCGAGCGCAGCGTCGAGATCAGCCTGCTGACCGAGAGCGAGAGCCCGGACTGGCGGAACGTGATAACGCTGCGCGGCATCATGCCGGACGGCCAGGTGGTGTCGGTCGGCGGCACCCTCAGCGGGCGGCGGCAGCAGGAGAAGCTGGTCGAGGTGAACGGCTTCGAGATGGAGATCGCGCCGGCCGAGCACATGGTGTTCCTCACCTACACCGACCGGCCCGGGATCGTCGGCACGGTGGGCCAGATCCTCGGCAGCGAGGGCATCAATATCGCCGGCATGCAGGTGTGCCGGGACGCCCGCGGCGGTGACGCACTCATCGTGCTGTCCGTGGATTCCGCTATCCCGGCCGTGGTCCTGGACGACATCTCCTCGACCATCGGCGCGGTCGTCGGGCGGACCGTGGACCTCGAGGAGCGCTGAGCCCGGGACCCGGGCGGTTCCTGGCCTGGCACGTTCTGTCTCACCAAGAGAGACACATTTCTGCGACGGGGCGACAGCGCCGCGCTGAAGTACTAGGATGGCCTACGAAATGCTGCGCTTCGTATCCATCTTGAGCTGCCGTAGCGGGGCCTGATCAGGGCAGGCCGGCCACCCGGTGCGGGGCAGCGTGATGGCCGTAAGCCCGCCCGCAGGAGTCTCACCCCGATGGCACGCCGTCTTGCGCCCGGCCCGGGAACGCCCCGGCCGCCGGCCAGTCCGCGCCGCCGGGCGGGTGTAGCCGCTCATCTGGAGAACGCCGTGTACGACATGTACCCGTGGAACCAGCCCGGGGCCGCGCCGGCCCGTGGCCGCGATGGCAGTGAGGGCGCCTGCCGCCGCCAGGCGGTTGTGCCCGCCAGGCAGGCCGCCCATGCCCTCCAGGTCGCCCTGGACCGCCGGGACAACGGAGGCGAGTCGCCGGCCGTGGCCGGCCAGTAAAGTACGCGCATGGCATCTTCTGCGATCAAGCTCGCCGTCGTCGGCGGTGACGGCATCGGCCCTGAGGTCGTCGCCGAGGCGCTCAAGGTCCTCCAGGCCGCGGGCGTTCAGGTCGACGCGGCCAACTACGACCTGGGCGCGCAGCGCTGGCACCGCACCGGGGAGACGCTGCCCGACTCGGTGCTGGAGGAGATCCGGGGCCAGGACGCGATCCTGCTCGGGGCGGTCGGCGACCCCTCCGTGCCGAGCGGTGTGCTGGAGCGCGGGCTGCTGCTCCGGCTCCGCTTCGAACTAGACCACTACGTGAACCTGCGGCCGGTCCGGCTGTATCCCGGAGTGGCCACGCCGCTGTCCAGCGTCCGCCCCGAGTCGATCAACATGCTGGTGGTCCGGGAAGGCACCGAGGGCCCCTACGCCGGGGCCGGCGGCGTGCTGCGCAAGGGCACCCCGGACGAGGTGGCCACCCAGGAGAGCCTGAACACGGCGTTCGGGGTCCGCCGGGTGGTCCGGTACGCCTTCGAGCGAGCCGCGGAACGCCCGGACCGCAGGCTCACCCTGGTGCACAAGACCAACGTGCTGGCGTACGCCGGGGACCTGTGGCAGCGCACCGTGGACTCGCTGGCCAAGGAGTTCACCACCATCTCGGTGGACTACTGCCACGTGGACGCCGCCTGCATGTACCTGGTCACCCAGCCGGAGCGGTTCGGCGTCGTGGTGACCGACAACCTCTTCGGTGACATCCTGACCGACCTCGGTGCCGCGGTGGCCGGCGGTATCGGGCTGGCCGCGAGCGGGAACATCAACCCGGAACGGACCGCGCCGAGCATGTTCGAGCCGGTGCACGGCAGCGCGCCGGACATCGCCGGCAAGCAGAAGGCCGACCCCACCGCGGCCATCTTGTCGGTGGCCATGCTCTGCGAGCACCTCGGCCTGACCAGCGAGGCGGCCCGTATTGAGCAGGCAGTGGCCGATGACCTTGTCGAACGGCAGGGCGCCTGGGCAGCCCGGGTTACTCCGGAGATCGGCGACGATATCGCCGAGCGAGTAGCCGGGTAGGCGCGTCCGGCCGGCCAACGGCCGCGGACCCGCCTGGCTGCGCCGGACGGCGCGGCGCGAGGACGGAAGCCGCGTGCTGGCCGCGCGGCAGGACAACATGGTCACGGCGGGCCTGCCGCCCGCCGCGACGCCGGGGTGACGATGCCCCGCCGCGCGGCCTGGCTGCGCCGGGCATGAGGAGGGACCTGTGATGACGGCAAGCCTGAATACCGAGATCGCCTTCGACATCCGCCCTGGCGGTGCGCCCGTTCCCGCGCCGGAGCGGGAGCGGATCCTGGCCGATCCGGGCTTCGGTGAGGTATTCACCGATCACATGGTCACCCTGCGCTGGTCGGCGGACCGGGGCTGGCACGACGGCAGGCTGGAGCCTTACGGCCCGCTGACGCTGGAGCCGGCCACCGCGGTGTTCCATTACGCGCAGGAGATCTTCGAGGGCCTGAAGGCGTACCGGCAGGGTCCCGGGCCGGTCGTCGCGTTCCGGCCGGGCGCCAATGCGGCCCGGTTCAACCGCTCCGCGGCCCGGCTGGCCATGCCGGAACTGCCCGAGGCGGCCTTCCTGCGGTCCATCGAGCTGCTGGTCGGCCAGGACCGCGACTGGGTGCCCTCGACCGAGGGGCACAGCCTCTACCTGCGGCCGTTCATGATCGCTACACAGCGGGGGCTGGGCGTGAACCGGCCATCCTCGGAGTACCTCTACACGGTCATCGCCTCGCCGGCCGCGGCCTACTTCAAGGGCGGCATCAAGCCGGTCTCGGTCTGGCTGTCCAGGGAGTACACCCGGGCGGCGCCGGGCGGCACCGGCGAGGCCAAGTGCGGCGGCAACTACGCGGCGGCCTTCGCCGGCCAGATGCAGGCCACCGCGAGCGGCTGTGACCAGGTGGTGTGGCTGGACGCGGTGGAACGTCGCTGGGTCGAGGAGATGGGCGGGATGAACCTGTTCTTCGTCTACGGGACGGGTTCCCAGGCGCGGATCATGACCCCCGCGCTGACCGGCACCATGCTGCCCGGCATCACCCGCGACTCACTGCTCAAGCTCGGCCCCGACCTGGGCTTCCGCACCGAGGAAGGCAAGATCACCGCCGACCAGTGGCGCGATGGGTGCGCGTCCGGTGAGCTGACCGAGGTCTTCGCCTGCGGTACCGCCGCGGTGATCACGCCGGTTGGCAAGGTCAAGAGCGCCGATGGCGGGTGGACGATCGGGGACGGCACCCCTGGGCCGGTCACCATGCGCCTGCGCGAGGAACTGGTCGGCATCCAGTACGGCCAGCGGCCTGACCCTTACGGCTGGATCCACAAGATCTGCTAGGGGGGCCCGTGCCGGGTGCGCTGGCTGGCCCTGGTCGGCGCGCGGGCCGCCTGTCACGGCCGGCGCGGGCGTGCTCCATCCGGACGTGAGCATCGGGTACGCCTGCGCACCCGGCACGGACACCGCCTGGAGCATGCGGTGATCACCCACTGCGCGGTGCGGTCGGGGGGTGTTGAACCGATGGCGGTGCGGTGCACGTGTAGATGGATGGGGGTAGCCGTCTCGGGGCCGGGGCGATCACCGCCAGCGGGCCGCCGGCCGCGCCTCCGGGAGGAGCATGACCACACCGCCAGACGCGCTCAGGCCCGCTACCCGACGGCAGCCGCACAGCGGCGGAAAGACGCGGCGCCGCGGCGCCGCGCTCGAAGCGGCGCTGCTCGACGCCGCCTGGGCGGAGCTCGAGACCGTCGGTTATGCCCGCCTGAGGATGGAAGCCGTCGCCGACCGGGCCGGCACCAGCCGGGCCGTCCTGTACCGCCGCTGGCGCAGCCGGCCCGAGCTGGTGATCGCTGCCCTGCACCGCCACCGGCCCATGCTGGCGGGCGAAATACCGGATACCGGCAGCCTGCGCGGCGACGTGCTCGCCCTGCTGCGGCGGGTATCAGCCCGGCTAGCGGACATCGGCCCGGGAACCGCTTACGGTCTGCTCGGCGATTACTTCGCCGACGGCGACCTGTTCCCGCGCATCCAGGACCAGGTGCTGCCCCTTGGCGCGGAGGTCATGGCCATGATCCTCAAGCGCGCCGCCGAGCGCGGTGAGGTCCGGAGCAACCTCAGCCCGGTGATCGTCACGCTCCCCGCCGACCTGTACCGCCATCAGATCTTCCTGGCCCGCACGCCACCGCCTGACAGCGTCCTCCGGGGGATCGTTGATGAAGTTTTTCTCCCCCTCGCCCGGCCACAACCAGGCTCAGGGCATGCCTGAGCGGCCTGCTAGACCGGTAATTCGCGGGCTCCATGGGCACGGCATGGGCGGGCGGGCGCACCCCGCTGGATCAATCGCGGTGCGAGCACCCGGGCAGGTATGTCACACTGAGTACATGACGTCCGGCCGCATCATTATCGGCAGGCGCGTCGGCACCTAGCGATCTACTCGCTCCGCCGACGCGCAGACCTCTCGCATGCCGCGAGGGGTCTTTTTTTGCGGTCAGCCAAGGCAGCGCGAGGACAGCCACCCGGCAGCGGCGCCCGAGCCGCGGGAAGAGACGGACCAAGGTCATGATGGACGACACGTTCCATGTCTACGACACCACGCTGCGCGACGGCGCCCAGCAGGAAGGGCTGAGCCTCACCGTCGCCGACAAGCTGGCGATCGCCCGGCGGCTGGACGAGTTCGGTGTCGGCTTCATCGAGGGTGGCTGGCCCGGTGCCATCCCCAAGGACACCGAGTTCTTCCGCCGGGCCGCCGCGGAACTAGATCTCCGGCATGCGCAGCTCGCCGCGTTCGGCGCGACCCGCCGGCCCGGCGTGCAGGCGGCCGACGACCCTCAGGTCGCCGCACTGCGTGAGTCCGGGGCGCCGGTCGTGACTCTGGTGGCCAAGAGTCACGACCGGCACGTCCGGCTGGCGCTGCGCACCACGCCGGAAGAGAACCTGGCCATGATCCGCGACACCGTCCGTCATCTGCGCGCCGAGGGCCAGCGGGTGTTCCTCGACGCGGAGCACTTCTTCGACGGGTACCGGTCAGACCCCGGCTACGCGCTGGAGGTGGTGCGGGTGGCCGCCGAGGCCGGGGCGGACGTGGTCGCCCTGTGCGACACGAACGGGGGCATGCTCCCTGGTGAGCTCGGCGACGCGGTCGGTGCGGTAGCCGCGGCCACCGGCGCCCGGCTCGGCATCCACTGTCACGACGACACCGCCTGCGCGGTGGCCAACAGCCTGGTCGCGGTGGACGCCGGCGTCACCCATGTGCAGGGCTGCGCCAACGGCTACGGGGAGCGGGCCGGGAACGCGAACCTGTTCAGCGTGGTGGCCGGGCTGCAGCTCAAGAAGGGCCAGGTCGTCCTGCCTGAGGGGTGCCTGGCCGAGATGAGCCGGGTGGCGCACGCCATCAGCGAGGTCACCAACGTCACCCCGGGCACGCACCAGCCGTATGTCGGCTACTCGGCCTTCGCCCACAAGGCCGGCCTGCACGCCTCGGCGGTCAAGGTGGACCCGATGCTCTACCAGCACATCGACCCGGCGCTGGTCGGGAACGACATGCGGATGCTGGTCTCCGACATGGCCGGGCGGGCGTCCGTGGAGATCAAGGGCAAGCAGCTCGGCTATGACCTGTCCGGGGACAAGGACACGGTCGGCCGGGTGGTGAACCGGGTGAAGGACATGGAAGCCCGCGGTTACACCTTCGAGGCCGCGGACGCCTCTTTCGAGCTGCTGCTCCGCGACGAGCTGGCCGGCCAGGAGCTGCGCCACTTCACCGTGGAATCGTGGCGGGTCATCGTCGAGCAGCGGCCGGGCGGCGAAGTCGTCAGCGAGGCCACCGTCAAGCTGGCGGCCAAGGGCGAGCGGATCGTCGCCACCGGCGAGGGCAACGGGCCGGTCAACTCGCTCGATAAGGCCCTCCGGATGGCCCTGGAGCGGCTCTACCCCGAGCTGGCCCGGCTGGAGCTGGCCGACTACAAGGTCCGCATCCTGGAAGGGTCGCACGGCACCGGCGCGGTGACCCGGGTGCTCATCACCTCCAGTGACGGCACCGGCGCGGCCGACGGCGCCTGGAGCACCGTCGGGGTGGACGAGAACATCATCGCCGCGTCCTGGCACGCGCTGGAGGAAGCTGTCAGTTACGCACTGCTGCGAGCTGGCTACCAGCCGTCCGAGCAAGACGTCCAGGCTGAGTAACAATAAAGTAGCTCACCGAAATGAATACGTTGCATAGTGTTACGGAGACCGAACTTGCCGGTATGGTTCCGGCATCAGCCTCCGTACCTACGGCCGAGCTCCAGACCCCGGCTCACCGCTAGCCAGTGGCTACCAGGCCGCTGCTAGCGCTGCACGGGTTCTCCCCGGCCGGGATGCGCCGCCTGGTGAGCTGCGCTGCGCGCGGGCGGCCGTGCTGGCCCACTTCGTGATCCTCGGCCTGGCCGAGGGCATCTGGGTCGCCCGGATCCCCGGCGTCAAGGCACGGCTGCACCTAACCGACGGGCTGCTGGGCCTGTCCCTGCTGGTGGGTCCGGCCGGGCTGGTCGCGGTGATGCCGCTGGCCGGCCGGCTGGCTGACTGGTTAGGTGGCGCCCGGCTGTGCCGGCTGGCCGGGCTGGCCGTCGCGGTCTTGCCGCTGGCCCTGTGCACGGCCGGCACCTTAGGTGCGGTCATCGGCGTGCTGCTGTCCTTTGGTATCACCGGCGGCCTGCTGACCGTGGCCTTGACCGCGCAGGGTGTCCGGATGGAGCAGGCCCTCGGCCGGCCGCTGATGGCTTCGTTCTACGCATCCTTCAGCCTCGGCGGACTGGCCGGGGCAGTCCTGGGCGGCCTGCTGGCCTGGCTCCGGGCCGGTCCGGCCGGTGCCGTCGGCATTGCCGTGGCGGGCACGGCCACCGTGCTGATCGCCGGGCGCTGGCTGCCGGGCGACGCCGCCGGGCCCGGAGGCCGCCCGATAGCCCGCCCGCGCCACCCGCCCGGCCGGCGCTGCCTGCGGATCCGGTGCTCACCGGGCACCCGGTGCCGCCGCCGGGCCCGGCGAGATGAGGATCGCGGACGGCGAGGCCCGGGCTCGTCCCGGCTGACCGCACTCGGCCTGCTCGCACTGTGCTGCCTGATCGCTGAGGGCACCGCGGCCACCTGGAGCGGCCTTTACCTGCGGGACGACCTGGGGGTCTCGCGGGGGCTCGCGGCAGCCGGGTTCGCCGCCTTCTCCCTCGCGATGGCCGCGGGGCGGCTGGTCGGCGATCGGCTGGCCGCCCGGTACGGTCCCACGGGCACGGTCCGCAGGTGCGGGCTGCTGGCCGCGGCCGGGCTGGCTTCGGTACTGCTCAGCCACGACCTGCCCGGAGCGGTCATCGGGTTCGCCGCCTGCGGCGGCGGCTTGTCCTGCACGATTCCGCAGATGTTCTCGGCGGCCGGGCGGGTCGCCCCGGACTGGCCGGGCGGGGGCATCGCCCGGGTGGCGGGCCTCGGCTACCTGGGCCTGGTCGGCGGCCCTGCGCTGGTCGGCGGGCTCGCGAGCCTGGCGGGCTTGCCGGCCGCCCTGGGCATGACGGCCGTGCTCGCCTTAGGCGTCGCGGCGTTCGCGGGTGTCCTCGAACCGCCGCTGAGAGCCCCGGTACCCGCGGTCAGCGAAACGGATCCTGGCCGACCGGCCGGAGCACGATCTCACTGACATCCACCCCGGGCGGCTGGCCGACCGCGTACATGACCGCGGCGGCCACATCGGCCGGTGCCAGCTTGGGGTCGGCCTGCCGGCCCGGGCCCACCGGCCCGCTGTCGGTCAGTCCCGGCTGGATCAGGGTGACCCGCACGCCGGTGCCCACGCATTCGGCCCGGATGCCCGCGGCCAGCGCACTCACCGCCCACTTGGTGGCCGAGTACAGGCTCCCTGGCCGGACCACCCGGCCTGCCACCGAGCCAGACAGCAGCAGGTGCCCGCGCGCCTGCGCCAGGGCGGGCAGCACCGCCCGGGCGGTCAGGGCCGGCCCCAGGACGTTGCTGCCGACCAAGTCCGGCCACTGCTCGGGCGGCAGGCCGTCCCGGCCGAGGAACGAGGTGGCCGCGGACATGCCCGCGCCGGCGAACGCCACATCCAGCCGCCCGAACCGTTCACCCACCTCGCCAGCCAGCGCGCGCAGCTGGGCCCAGTCGGTCACGTCGCAGGGGGCCGCGTGGGCCCGGCCGGGGCCGCCCAGCTCGGCGGCCAGGTCGCGCAGCGGAGCCTGCCGGCGGCCGCTGAGCACCACCCGGTACCCGGCCGCGACGGCGGCCCGGGCGGTGGCTGCCCCGATGCCGCCCGACGCACCGGTGATCAGGAACACGGGTACCGGCACCGGCCCAGGGTAGCGCCCGGCGGCCAGGTGCGGGCGGCCCCGCCGTCCGCTTACCGGCCGGTCACCCTTACGGTTGAGCCATGGATGACAAGGAGATCCTCGGGCACATCGACGAGCTGATCGAGACCGAGCACGACCTGCGGGCCAAGGTGGCCGAGGGCGCCCTGTCCAGCGATGAGGAGCGGGCCCGGCTGCGTTCCGTGGAGGAGGCCCTGGACCAGTGCTGGGACCTGCTGCGCCAGCGCCGCGCCCGCCGCGAGTTCGGCGAGGACCCGTCCGGCACGACGCCGCGTCCCGCCTCCGAGGTAGAGGGCTACCTGCAGTAGCCCGCGGCCCCGGGCCGGCTTGGCACCGGGCCGGCCCTGACGCTCAGTAGGCTCTAGAGCATGGCCGCCCGCCGGCCGGGGCAGGGGTGGACTGACATCGGGTGAGGGTGAGCGGTGCGCATCGCGAGATTCGCCAAAGGCGGCGACGTGGCCTACGGCGTGGTGGGCGAGACCCAGTCGGACGGGTCCGCGGCCGGGCCGTCTGTCGCCGGGATCCGCGGCCTGACCATCATCGCTGAACTGCGCGGGCACCCGTTCGGACCGGGGCGGGGCAGCGTCCAGTTCACCGGGGCCACCTACCCCCTGGACCAGGTGCGCCTGCTGGCGCCGGTGCTGCCCAGCAAGGTGATCGCGGCCGGCGGTAACTACGCCGGGCACCCCCGGGAGATGAGCCCCGGCGAGGCGGAGCCGGTGGGCTCCGGGCCGGGCGGCGAACCGGTGCTGTACCTCAAGCCGTCCACCTCGGTGGTCGGCCACGGGGACGAGATCGCCTACCCCGTCAAACTCACCCAGCGGGTGGACTACGAAGGCGAGATGGCCGTCATCATCGGCCGGCTGTGCCGTGAGGTGCCCGCCGCCCAGGCGGCCGAGGTTATCTTCGGCTATACCTGCGCGAACGACGTGACCGCCCGCGACCTGCAGGCCCGGGACGGGCAGTGGACCCGGGCCAAGGGGTTCGACACGTTCTGCCCGCTGGGGCCGTGGATCGAGACCGACGTTGACCCGGCCGACCTGGAGCTCACCACGAGGGTGAACGGGGAGGTCCGGCAGCAGGCCCGGACCTCGGAACTGCTCTACGACGTGCCGGCGCTGATCGAATACGTGAGCACGGTGATGACCCTGCTGCCCGGTGATGTGCTGCTGACCGGGACGCCCGCCGGGGTGGGCCCGCTGAATGATGGAGACGAGGTAACCGTGACCGTGGACACCATCGGCTCGCTGGCTAACCGGGTGGTGGGCCGTGACTGAGCAGCCGCCCGCCGCTGAGGGCCAGGTCCGGGTCCGGTTCGCCCCGTCGCCCAGCGGCGACCTGCACGTGGGCAACATCCGGACCGCGCTGTACGACTGGGCGTTCGCCCGGCACACCGGCGGCACGTTCGTGCTGCGCATCGAGGACACCGACCAGTCCCGGGTCACGCCCGCCTATATCGCTTCCGCGCTGGACACGCTGCGCTGGCTCGGCCTGGACTGGGACGAGGGCCCCGAGGTGGGCGGCCCGTACGGCCCGTACCTGCAGAGCGAGCGGATGGGCAGCTACGCGGACTGGGTGGCCAGGCTGCTCGCTGACGGGCACGCCTACTACTGCTACTGCACGCCCGAGGAGCTGGCCGAGCGCCGGGCCGCGGCCCGCGCCGGCGGCGGCCCGAGCGGCTACGACGGGCACTGCCGCGTGCTCACCGCCGAGCAGGTCGCCGCGTACGAGGCGGAAGGACGGCGGCCGGTAGTCCGGTTCCGGATGCCGGAGGGATCCACGACCTTCACCGACCTGGTCCGCGGTGGGGTTACCTTCGATCATCAGCACGTCCCGGACTTCGTGCTGGCCCGGGCCGACGGCTCACCGCTGTACACGCTGGCCGTCGCGGTGGACGACGTGCTGATGAAGATCACTCACGTGGTGCGCGGCGAGGACCTGCTGTCCTCCACGCCGCGGCAGATCGCCGTGTACCGGGCCATGGGCGTGCCCGAGGACGAGTTCCCGGTCTTCGCCCACCTGCCGTACGTGCTGGGCAAGGACGGCCAGCGGCTGTCCAAGCGGAACGGGGTCGTCTCGGTCAACTGGTACCGCGAGGAGGGCTTCCTGCCCGAGGCGATCAATAACTACCTGGCGTTGCTGGGCTGGTCGCCCGGTGATGACCGGGAGGAGTTCACCCGGCAGGAGATGGCCGCCGAGTTCGACCTGGCCCGGGTGAACAAGAACGCGGCCCAGTTCGACGTGCGCAAGCTCGAGGCGATCAACGGGGACAAGATCCGGGCCCTGGACCCGGACGATTTCGTCGCCCGGATCATCCCGTTCCTGCAGCGGGCCGGGGTCATCGGGGACCCGGTCAGCCCGGAGGAGGCGGCCCTGATCGGGGCGGCCGCGCCGCTCATCCAGACCCGGATCCGCCGGCTCACCGAGGCCGCGGGAATGCTCGGCTTCCTGTTCGCCCGCGAGCCGGGCTTCGAGATGCAGCCCGAGGACGCGGAGAAGATACTCACCCCGGACGCGGTCCCGGTGCTCGAGGCCGCCGAGCGGGCGCTGAGCACCCTCGAGCCGTGGACCTCCGAGGCCATCGAGGCGGCGCTGATCGCGGCCCTGGTGGAGCCGGGCGGGCTGGGCCTCAAGCCGCGGGTGGCGTACGCGCCGGTGCGGGTCGCGGTGACCGGGCGGCGGGTGGCCCCGCCCTTGTTCCAGTCGATCGAACTACTCGGCCGGGAGCGGGCCCTGGCCCGGCTGGCCCGGGCCATCAAGGCGGCCGGCTGACCGCGGGAGGGTGCGCGGCGGGGCGCTGGAGGGATGAAGGATCGCGGCAGTCTGAAGCGCCTGACTGTCCCAGCCATGTAGTAATGGCCGTGGGGCCGCTGGGCCTGCCGGGTCCCCGGTTCGCTTTCGCGGACACGGCCCAGTTTCGGCTAGACTGCACTGGCGCGAGCGGGGTTCGTTAGGCTCGGTGCTTCGCCGCAGTGGGGTATGGGGTAATTGGCAGCCCGACGGGTTCTGGCCCCGTTAGTCTAGGTTCGAGTCCTGGTACCCCAGCAGTACCGGTAACGGCAGGACAGCCGCCAGGCGGCTGTCCTGCCGTTACTTTGTCTCAGGCGTCGCCGCGCAATTCGAAGTCGGCGAAGTCGAAGCCCGGCGCGACCAGGCAGGCCACCAGGGACCACGGCTCAGCGGTGCCGGGGCCGGCGGACCGGCCCGGGGCGGCGGACTGCCAGGCGCCCGCCGGGACCAGCACCTGGAGTTCCTGGCCCGCGGCCGGGTCCGGTCCGACCTGCCGGGCCTCATCCCCCCTGGGAGGAGCCTCACCCCCGATAAACAGATCCATCGGCGCCCCGCCCTGCCACAGCCACAGCTCGTCCCCGCGCACCCGGTGCCACGCGGACCGCTCGCCCGCGGGCAGCAGGTACAGGATCGCGGTGGCCAGGGACCGTTCCCCGGGCCAGCCCGGGAGCATGCTGCGCAGCCCCGACCGGTAGGTCTCCCGGTAGAAGCCGCCCTCCGGATGTGGTTCCAGCCGCCAGCGCCCCACCGCCGTGGTCACGTCCATACCCCCCCAACGCCCCGCCCGGCGCCGGTGATACCACCGGGTCCGGGAAGCCCCCCGGGTGGCGGGCCAGGGCTTCCCGGCCCCGGCCGGAGCATCAGCCGGCCCGGGCAGTGGGGGGGATACTGCCCGGGCCGGGTCTGGGGCAGCGGGCGGGGGGCGGCCCCGCCCGCTGGCTGATGTGCTGGTGAGAGTGCCTGGGTTAGCTCCAGCGCCGCCTGCGGGAGCGCCCGCGGCCCGGCTCCAGCCCGGTCAGCCGGAGCAGGATGAGCAGGACGATGGCCCCCAGGATCGAGCCGAGGATGCCCGCCGCGCGCAGGGTGTGCACCGCGAGGGTGTGGTACTCGATCAGGTTCAGGATGAACCCGCCGAGGAATGAGCCCACCACGCCGAGGGCGATGGTGCCGAAGAACCCGATGGGGTCGCGGCCCGGGACCAGCAGCCGGGCGATGGCGCCGGCGATCAGTCCCACGATGAGCAGGATCAGGATGAATGCCAACATGTCCTGCCATCTACCCGGGTGGCAGGCCGCTATGCGGTCCCGGCTTCAGTTCCAGATTCCTGGATGTTGCCGAGATCTTGATACTTGTTTTACCTGCTCGACGCGACCGCGAGCGCTGCCCGCCCAGCCGCTGTTCTCCCAGCTGGCTGGCGCCCGCGGGAGGGGGCTGGCCGCCGCCGCCGCCGATGTCCAGTTTGGCGACACCGGCCCGGGTACCCTACGATGCAGTGGCTGGCCCCGTCGTCTAGTGGCCCAGGACGCCGCCCTCTCAAGGCGGTAGCGGCGGTTCGAATCCGCTCGGGGCTACTCATCGAGTAGCAGGTCACAGGCCCGGTTCCCGTTCGTGGGGAGCCGGGCCTTGATCATTTGGGGGCAGAATGCGGGCCGGATGGGGCGGCGGCGCGCGGTGCTGAGCCCTGCTGGCTGGCCCGCGGTGGGACTGGGCGGCAGTGCCCGGGAAGTCTGGTTGGGGTGGCGCGGCGTGACCCGTGAGGAGTTCCTGGACCTGCTGGCGCGGCTGCGGTGTGCTCCGGTCGGCCGGGCCCGTCTGCGGGCGCCGCACAAGCCGCTGTTACTGCTGTGGCTGTTCGGAAGGTTCGCCTCTACCGGCAGCCCAGCGGTGCGATTGGGACTGGCGTTCTCCCCCAAGGTCCCCGGCACACAGAACATGCGGTTCTGAGAGTGTGCCGTACGTGACCGCCGGTCCCACGGCGCCGGTTTAGACGGGATGTACGACGGTGGCCATGGTGCTGATCAGTTGCCGGAATCGCTGGACTGGCTCGGTTTCGCCGGTGATCTCGATGCCGGTGTCTGACCCGGCGAAGATGAGGCCGGTCAGGGCTTGGGTGGTCGCGGTGATCGTGACGTCGGCCGGCGCCGGCGGTGCCTTGGCGGTGAGTGACCACTGGCGGCCATCGCTTTCGGCCAGGTAGTCCGCGCCGTCGAGGCGGAAGTGCCAGCGGGCTGGCTCGTGGTCGTCGGTGCCGCGGTCGATGGCCCGGATGGCATTGCGGAGCAGGTGCTCGCCGTGCAACGGCTCGCCGGGGTGGGGCCGGCGCCAGGCGTGCTGTAGCCCCCACCAGCCGAGCGTGTCGATGACGGGTGCGAGCTCCGCTCCGGCCGGTGTCAGCCGGTACCAGACTTCCCGCCGGCCCGGCTTGCGGTCGGCGGTGACGATCCCGGCGCCCTCAAGCTCGCGCAGGCGCTGGCTGAGCGTCTTAGGGGTGATCCCGCCGAGGCGGTCCATCAGGTCGGTGAACCTTTTGGCGCCGGTGAGCAGGTCGCGGATCACCAGCAGGCTCCACCGGTCGCCGACCTGCTCCAGGGCCCGTGCAACCGCGCAGAAGTGGTCGTAGGTACGGACGTTCCTTGTCATACCCCCAGGATACTAGTTGACAAATACTATCGTCAACATAGTAGCTTATAGATAGTCAACCGGAGGAGGACGTCATGTATGACCCGCCTGGCTATCTGTGGGCGCTCACCATCGCCGGGGTGATCGCGATCCCGGCCGCGACCTGCCTCGTGCTGTACGGCGGCGCGGTGCGCGCCGGCCTGAGCCGACGCCGCGCGGCGCTGCTCGCCGGGGGCGCGGCCGTCGTCCTCGGCAGCTGGTTCACCGCCAGCGCGGTGATCGCGGGACACGCCGGGTACCACGCGCGGCTCGGCCACGGGGTGCCGTGGCTGCCGGTCGCCGTGGCGGGGTTCCTGGCCTTGCTGCTGGCACTGTGCCGGATCCCGGTGGTGGCGCGCGCTCTGACGGCGCCGGGCATGGTGAGCCGCCTGGAGCTCCCGCACACGTTCCGGGTGGCGGAGGGGACGGCCTTCCTGCTCCTCATGTTTCTCGGTCATCTGCCCGCGCTGTTCGCCCTGCCCGCGGGCCTGGGTGACATCGCTGCCGGCATCGCCGCGCCGCTGGTCGCGTACAGGCTCGCGCAGGGCACCGGCCGCCGCGGCGCCCTGTGGTTCAACGCGTTCGGCATGGCTGATCTGGTGAACGCCCTGACCCTCGGCGCCCTCACCGGATTCGCGCTGATCAACGTCACCCCGTCCGGTGCGCCGATCAGCGAACTCCCGCTCGCGCTGATCCCGACAGCCGCCGTGCCGCTGCTGCTCACCCTGCACATCACGTCCGTGTCAGCGCTGCGCAGAGCCCACCGAGCATCGCTGCCAGCCACCGCCCCGCTCACCGCCCTCGCGAGATAGAGGAGAACAGAATCCAGCTCGAGATCGATGCGCTCAAGGAGGCAGCCGCGGGGCCCGGCGCCCGCCAGCGCACCACCATCGTGCCCGCCAGCCGGCTCATGGCCGCCGAGCCTCACCAGGAGGGCGATCCGCCCGCACGACTGTACGCCGGGCGTGGGCCCGGTCAACGGAAAGGAAACCCAATGAACACCCGGAGTCCATACCCAGACGTCGAGGTCCCGGAGATCTCCCTGCCCAGGTCCGTCCTTGACGGAGCCGATGAGCGAGGTACAGCCGTCCCGCTCATGGGTCCCGCCGACCATGGTAGGGCCAGCCCGCTGATGGGCCCGGCCACTGCGGGCACCACTACCCCGCTGATGGGCCCGGCCGCCCCGGCGACAGTTACCCCGCTGATGGGTCCCGCCGATCGCGGCACGATGCTCTTGGTCATGGGTCCCGCCGACCCGGGCACGGCCACGCCGCTGATGCTCCCAAGCCGGTAATGCCTCACTCAGGCCGCAGGACGGACGTCTCGCCCGGCCAGGCCGCCGTCCGGCATGCAGGCCTGGCCACCCCGGCTGGGAACAGATCACGCCACTGGGTGACCGGCGCTGATGCGGGCGCGTCGATGACCGGCAGCTCAGGGGCTGGCTCGCCGTCGTGGCCGGGAACTCCCGGACGCCGGGCAGCCCGCCGATGGAGTCCAGCACGGCGGTGGCGTGCCGTGGCTGCCCTGACGGCGCCGGGCATGGTGAACCGCCTGCAGCATCCGCACTCGTTCTGGGTGGCCCGGGGGATGGCCTTCCTGCTCACCATGGCCCTCGGCTATCTGCCCGCGCCGCCCGCGCCTGGCGACATCGCTGGCCGGTATCGCTGCGCCGCTGATCGCACGCAGGCTCGCGCAGGCACGGGCCGCCACACCGCCTTGCGGTTCACAGCGTTTGGCCTGACCGATCTGGTCGTGTCCCTGACCCTCGGCGCCCTCAGCGGATTCGCGCTGATCAACGTCACCCCGTCCGGTGCGCCGATCAGCGGGCCCCGCTCGCGCTGATCCCGACAGCCGCCGTGCCGCTGCTGCTCGCCCTGCCGATCACGTCTGTGTCGGCCTGGTAAGGGCTCCGCGAACACCACGGCCGGCCACCGCCCGCCGCTCACTGCCGCCGCGAGATATGAGGAGAAGAGAATGACGATCGATGCCGACGCACAGGACGCAAGCCCCGTGACCCTGGCAGCTGCGCGGGCCGAGTTCGACGCCGCCGTGACCTACCTGGACACCGCCACCTTCGGTCTGCCGCCACGGCGCAGCTGGGCGGCCCTTCAGCAGGCGCTCGCGCGATGGCGGGCCGGCACCGCCGACGCGGTTGCCTACGACCTGCCGCTCACTGCAGCCCGGTCCTCATACGCCCACCTGACCGGCGTTGATCCATCGGTGGTAGCAGTGGGGAGCCAGGTGTCAGTGTTCGCCGGGCTCATCGCGGCCAACCTGCCCGACGGCAGCGAGGTGCTGACCGCCACCGGTGACTTCACTAGCATCCTGTTCCCCTTCTACGCGCAGTCGGGCCGCGGGATCCGTGTCCGGGAGGTGCCGCTGGATCGGATAGCAGAATGCGTGACCTCCCGCACCACGCTGGTCGCGGTCTCCGCGGTGCAGTCCGCGGACGGGCGGGTCGCTGATCTGGATGCCCTGCACGCCGCCAGCCGCGCCGCCGGGGCCAGGGTGCTGCTGGATACCACCCAGGCCGTCGGGTGGCTGCCGGTCAACGCGAGCCGCTTCGCCTACACCGCCTGCGGCGGGTACAAGTGGCTGCTCTCCCCCAGAGGCACCGGCTACTTCACCATCAATCCCACGCTGATCGACGACCTGACACCGCATTACGCGGGCTGGTATGCCGGCGATGACCCGTGGTCCAGCATCTACGGCGGCCCGCTGCGCCTGGCCGACGACGCCCGCCGCTTCGACGTCTCCCCCGCGTGGCACGCCTGGGTTGCCGCCGCCCCGGCCGTGCGGCTACTCGCCCAGGTGGGCACCGAGTCCCTGCACCGGCACGCGCTTGGCCTGGCGAACCGGTTCCGCGCCGGAATAGGCCTGGAGCCGGGAGACTCCGCGATCGTGTCACTAGCCGCCAACAGCGCCGCCGCGGATGCCATGGCCGCCGCGCGGATCACCGGATCGGCCCGCGCTGGCCGCCTCCGCCTGTCCTTTCACGTCTCCACCAGCGACCAAGACGCCGACTTCGCCGCCGACGTCTTGCGGCGGCACGTCACTTCCCGCCACCCGGCCACGGTGTGACGGCCGCTCTTACTGCAGGGCCAGATCGCCCGGATCTGTACGGATTCCCGGTCGGCCCGGACTTGATCGCGAGGTCGCGCATAGCGGCGGATCCGGCGCGCGCAACTGGCGTCAACCAGGATCCGTCATCACCTGTCTGGCCGACACAGGCTGCATGATTATCCATGCTCACTGAGGCGCGGAAACGTCCTGTCGTAGCCGTGCCTGGTGCGGGTTCGCGGCTTTATGGCGGCGGGGAGCGTTCGTTCATCAGCGCACTGTCAGACTGCCCCGCTGGCACAGCCCCGGCATCGACCTTCTATGCCGCCAGGGGTGCTGCGCCCGCGACTGGCGGTTGAGACACCAAGTGTCTCCGGGGCAGTGTTGGGACCCGGGGAGGCCCGGCCACCGAGCCTCCGCAAAACACGTTGCCGATCACGACGACCAGCACTAGTTTGTGTGCGGCGGTGCGAGCGGACGAGGAGGTGGTACCCGTGAACGCAGTATCGGCTTGGGTGCTCCCCGCCGGGGTCACGGCCGGGCGGTAGATCGTCCGGGAGCGCCGTCCACGAGCACTCCCGAAAGGCCCGCCCATGCGCTTCACTTCTGAACAACGCCTCGACGACGGCGTCATCGAACGCGATTTCACCCTGGGTGAGATTCCGGGCATCCTGTGGACGCCAGCATCCCCATCCGCGCCGGTGCCGCTGATCCTGAGCGGCCACCCAGGCGGACTGGAGAAGATGCACCCCCGGCTGGCGGCCCGGGCCCGGCACTACGCGGCAGAGTACGGCTTCGCCGCGGCCACCATCGAGCTCCCCGGGGCCGGTGACCGGCCCCGTTCGGCCACCGCCGAGCAGGCCCGCGCGGACCTGCGCCGGGCGATGGCGGCCGGCGAGCCGGTCGACGAGATCGCCGGCACCCTGGTCCTGCCACTGGCCGAACAGGCGGTCCCGGAATGGCAGGCCACTCTGGACGCCCTCCTTGCGCTGCCCGAGATCAGCGGCCGGGTCGGGTACGAGGGAGGAGTCATCGCCATCGGCATCCGGCTGGTGGTGGCCGAGCCGCGTATCTCGGCCGCCCTGCTGTTCGCCGGAAGTTTCGTGCCCCGCACCCTGTTCGAGCAGGCCCGCCAAGTCACCATTCCGCTACAGGTCCTGCTGCAGTGGGACGACGAAGGAAACGACCGGCAGCTGGCCCTGGACCTGTTCGACGCGCTCGGCTCGAACGAGAAGACGCTGCACGCCAATCTGGGCGGGCATGCCGGCGTTCCGTCATTCGAGATCGACGCTGGAGCCCGGTTCTTCGCCCGGCACCTGAGCTAGCCGCCGGCCAGTCACGTCCGGATCTGCCGCTCTCCGGGCGCACCCTCGGGCCGGGTGGGTGTGCTGGTCATAGCCCGAGAACCCGGCGCAGCCCTCGGTCGACTTCGCTCATGAGGGCTGACGGGAGATGCCCTGTCTCTGCATCGAGGTCAGCTTTGTCCAGGGTGACCAGGGCGGTTACGTTGACGACAGAGTCTTTGGGCAGGCCTGATGAGGTGGCGGGCAGGAAAACATTGCCGGGCATGACCGCCAGGCCGGTATTGGAGGTGATGACGGCGGCGAGGGTGGTGCTGAGCCTGCTGGCGTTGAACGGGTCGGCCTGGATGACCAGGACTGGGCGCCTTTTGGCCGGCTTGATGCCTCGCGGCTCGCCGAGATCGGCCCAGCAGATACTGCCGCGCCGGGTCACCACTCATCCCTGGCAGCTAGCCGCCGGCGGCCAGCCTGGGCTGCCGCGGCGGCGGAGTCGTCGTTGCCAGCTGCCCGCAGCGCGTCGTTGACTTGCTGTGTAAGGGAGCACGCAGCGAGTTCGTCCAGGTAACGGCGTGCAGCCCGGGCGAAGAACTCTGAACGGCTGATGCCAAGCTCTGCTGCCTGCTTGGTGGCCTGCTCGAAGGTGTCGTCCGGAACGGAAATCGCAGTCTTCACGTTCTGAGTATAACCCGGTATTACCATCAGCTGCGAGCCCGGCAGCACGCCAGCCGGACCGTACTCTCATAGCCGCGATGGGGTACGTCGAGCGTCGAGCATCTGCAGTGGCTCGGGCAGGAGCAGTCGCGGACCAACGTCAGGTCGGGTCTCGCAGGCGCTCGCGGCGCTCGATAACAATCGGCGCGCGAGCCGCCGATCGGTGTGGCCTACTGATCCACTTCGGGCTCACCGATGAAGGCGTGTAATGGGGCGATCTGTGTGGCCCGAGCGCGCCGCGCACGCCGCCGCCAGGTAGGGGTCGGGCCGCGCGGATCGAGGCGCGGGAGTCCTAGAGGGATTAGTCCCGGAATTCGATTTCGAGGATCAGGCCGCCGTCCGGCCGCGGCCGTGCGCCGATGGTGCCCTCGTGCGCGGCGACGATGGAACGGACGATGGAAAGTCCCAGGCCCACGCCGCCGTTGTTGCTGGTGCGGTCGGCGCCGAGCCGGCGGAACGGCTCGAACAGCGATGTCACGTCCTCCGCCGGGATGTGCTGGCCGGTGTTGCGGACGGCGAGCGCGGGCTGGTCGGCGGCCGCTACTTCTACCTCTGCCCAGCCGCCCGGCTCGTTGTAGGCGACCGCGTTCGCCACCAGGTTCGCGATGAGCCGCTCCAGCAGGATAGGGTCGCCGCGAACTAGGCGCTCGCTCAGCTTCCGGTGCAGCGTGACCCCGTGCCCGGCGGCCAGCTCTTCGTGCGCGGCGAGTACGGATTCCGCCAGCTTGTCCAGCCGGACCGGGATCTTGCCTGGCAGGCCGCGGTCGCTTTCCGCGAGAACCAGCAGTCCCTCGAGCAGTCGCTCGTTCCGGTCATTCGTGCGCAGTAGCTGGACGCCGAGCCGGCGCAGCTCCTGATCCGCGTCTGGGTCCTCCATCGCCACTTCCGTCAGCACCCGCTGGACCGCCAGCGGGGTACGCAGCTCATGCGAGGCGTTCGACGCGAACCTGCGCTGGCTCTCGTACCCGGCTGCCAGCCGGTCCAGCGCGTCGTCCAGCGCGTCGGCCAGCTCCTTCAGCGGGTCAGGCCTGGTGAGCAGCTGAATGCGCTGGCCCAGGTTCTGCGGGCCCAGCCGGCGCACCGTCTCCGCGGTCGCGCGCAACGGGCGCAGCGCCCAGCCCGCCACCAGCCAGTTGCTCCCCACCAGCAGCACCATAACGAGCAGCACCGCCGGGACGCTGGCCACCCTGGCGCCCCCGCCGTAGCCGCATAGAGGGACTGGCCGCGGCAGGAACGGGAGGCGGCCGTCGCAGGGCATGGTGTGCTGGTGCGGGACCCACATGCTGCCGATCGTGTTCCAGATGGCCGCGATGGCGAAGAAATCCATGATGCCCATGGCCGAGAACGTCAGCGCGAGCCTGCCCTGCAGCGAAGTCCCCCGCGGCCCGGTCAGCCGCCGATTCGGTACCCGGCGCCGGGCACGGTCTCGATCACCGGCGGCTCCCCGAGCTTGCGGCGCAGCGTCATCACCGCCACCCGGACGGCGTTCGTGAACGGATCCGCGTTCTCGTCCCATGCCTTCTCCAGCAGTTCCTCGGCGCTGACCACGATGCCGTGGGCGCGCATGAGCACGTCAAGGACGGCGAACTCCTTCGGCGAGAGGGACAGCAGCAGCCCGTCCCGCCAGGCGGTGTACCGCGACCGGTCCAGCCTGATCCCCGCACACTCCAGGACTGGCAGCAGAGCAGGGCGCGCCCGGCGCCCGAGCGCGTCCACGCGAGCGGCCAGCTCGGCGAACGCGAACGGCTTCGTCAGGTAGTCGTCCGCGCCGAGGTCCAGCCCGTCCACCCGGTCCCGGATTCCCGCCGCCGCCGTCAGCATCAGGATCCGGGGCTCGCCGCCCGCCGCGACGATCCGCCGGCAGACCTCGTCGCCGTGCACCTTCGGCAGGTCGCGGTCCAGGATCACCACGTCGTAGCGGTGCACCGTCACGCGTTCCAGCGCGGCGTCCCCGTCATAGCAGACATCGACGGCCATGGCCCGGCGCCGGAGTCCTTCGGCGATCGTGTCCGCCATCAGCCGTTCGTCCTCGGCCACAAGCACGCGCACCCGAGCCCCCTCACCTGTCTGCGCACAGTATCCAGCGGCCCGCATATGAACGGCATAAGCGCGGCGCTTACCTGGCCGCGACGGCCTGGTCCGTAGACCTGTCTGCCATGCGAATCCGCCTGGGCCTAGCCGTGGCGAGCCTGGCCGCGCTCACGTTCTCCCTGCTGTCGTTCAGCCGGCACGGGGCAGGCTTCGACGCTTACCGGCTCGACCTGGACGTCTACCGCATCGCCAGCCTGACCTTTCTGCACGGCGGGAACCTGTATCACGGGCTGCCCCCGACCAGCTCCGGAGTAGCGCTTCCGTTCACCTACCCGCCCTTCGCAGCGGTGCTGCTGACGCCGCTGGCCATGGTGCCGATGACCGTCGCCAGCATGGTGGTCACGCTCGCCAGCATCACCCTGATGGGCTTCACACTGCGGGAGTTCACCCGCTCCCTGTCGTCCGGACCGCTGGCCGAGGGGCTGCGGCTGAGCATCTGGTGGCTGCTGCCCGTAGCGCTGTTCCTGGAGCCCGTGCACAGCACCCTGGAATACGGCCAGGTGAACATCGCGCTGCTCGCCCTGGTGTCCCTGGACTGCCTGCGCCCCGATCCGCGCTGGCCGCGCGGCGCGCTGACCGGGCTCGCCGCCGCGATGAAGCTGACGCCCGCCGCGTTCATACTGTTCTTCCTGCTGCGGCGCGACTGGCGGGCAGCCGTCACGGCGGCCGGGTCGTTCGCCGCGGCCACCGGCACCGCGTTCGCGCTGGACTGGCACGACAGCGTGCAGTACTGGACGCATGTCATCACCAACACCAGCAGGCCAGGCAATCCGGCCTCCGCCAGCAACCAGGCCATCTCGGGCCTCATCGCGCGGGCCGGTCTCGACCCGCAGACCCACGCCGGGACGATCGCATGGCTAGCACTGTCGGCCGCCGTGGTCGTGGTCACAATCCTCGGCATGCGGCGGGCCCTCGCCGCAGACGAGCCTGCCTGGGCGCTGTCGCTGAACGCCTTCGCCGGACTGCTGGTCTCACCGATCTCCTGGACCCACCACTGGGTGTGGGCGGAACCCGCCCTCCTGGTCCTCGCGGTCCTGGCCATGCGCCACTCATGGCGGGCCGGGCTGCCCGCCACCGCCGCGGGGCTCGCCATCTTCGCGGTCTCGCCGTCGTGGCTGCTGCCATCTGGTCATGACGCCGAGCTCCGCTGGGCTCCATGGGAGCAGGCGGCCGGAAACTCATACGTGATCTTCGCTGCCACCGTCCTGCTGCTGTCCGCATTCGCCGCCTACCGCCCCCGGCCGGTGCTCGCCGACCGGTACCTTCATGTCCCGGCTCGATCCAGCCTGCTAAGGGGGCGGGACAGCGCCCGGAGACCGGCGATAAGCCTGGCGGTGCTGCTCAATGCCGACAGCGGCAATCGGGCTTCGATTCTGCCTAAGGAACACCCAGCCGGGTTCGCCGCCAGCGGCGATCCATTGCCGGGACCTCGTCGCGCCGCGGCTGGGCGGGACCGAGCCCGGCTGAGGCGAACCTTACTCAGCGGCGACGCCCCGGCGGCGCGCTCCGGCGTGGAAGGCCTCGTTGCTGACGATTGCCCGCAGGGCGGCGACATGTGCGTCATATGCTGCCCGCCCGGCCCCCGTCAGGGACAGGCTGGTCCGCACTCGTGAAGCGCAGGTGGACTTGTGCACGTCGATGTAGCCGGCCTCGTGCAAGACCCGTACGTGCTTGGACAAGACCGAGTCGGCCACTCCCAGACCCTCTCGCACCATGGCGAAGTCGGCAGAGCTGACAGCGGAGAGGATCGCGCAAATCTGGAGCCGGTTCGGTGCGTGCACGATTTCATCGAAGCGGGGGGCGGTACTCACCGGCCCGCCTGCAGGCGCGTTCGGAGCAGTTCGTCCGTCCAGTGCCCGAACACGACGGTGAGGGGTACAGCGAGCACGCCCGCCGCCAGGAACGTGCCATGTACCCCGCGATCGAGGCCGAGCCAGCAGGCGATCACGATCAGCCCGGCCAGGGTCAGGACGTGGCCGGCGAAGACGGCTCGCGTGCACGCATCGAAATACTTCATCGCGGCGCCCACACGGCGCTGGTTCCACCACATCAGCGCACTGCATCCGGCCGCGTAGGCAGCCACCGACCAGGCGAACAGCGTCCAGCTGCGGATCTCTGCCTCGGCAATCACGCCGCCGGCGAGCAGCCCGAACGCCAGGTGGTACCAGCCTGGTGCGATGATTCGGTCAGCTAGCCAGGAGCGGCTGCTGCCGATGGCTGATATGGCGCTTGCGGCCTCGCCGGGTGCCATATCGGCGGCCGAGCGGCCGAGGCCTGGATGACTTTCCATGATGGAAAGTGTAGATGTCACTTTCCATCATGGCAAGTGATCTCTGAGCCAGCCATGACAGCCCCGGGTCAAGTAAGTACGACGAACCGAACCGGCAGTTCTGGCCGCAGGTCTGCAATGATCCTCAGGCCCGGAGCAGCGACGCATAGTCGGCGTGCCTTGGCTATGGAAACGAGGCTGACCTGCTGCTCAACTCAGGCTGTCGGAATACGGATAGATGCATAGTTCAGCCTGTCGCACAAACAGCGTGTCTCCTTGGGTGCCTGCCTGGTCCTTGAGATCATGGTGTGTGCCGCAGAATTTCCTTTATCCGCAGCGTGATCAGCCGTTGCTGCTGCCAGCAGACATGCGCGAGTGGCTGCCGGAAGACGACCTGGTGTTCGTCGTGCTGGACGCGGTGGCCACCCTGGACCTGGGGGCGTTCCGCCGCCGGTACCGGGCCGATGGGCACGGGCGGGCGGCGTTCGGCCCCGAGATGATGGTCGCGCTGCTGCTCTACGGGTACTGCCAGGGCGAGCGGTCCAGCCGGGTGATCGAGAAGCGATGCGTGCGGGACGTCGGCTACCGGGTGATCGCCGGGGGCCTGCACCCGGATCACGCCACCATCGCGCGGTTCCGGGCCCGGCATGAGACGGCGCTGGGCGGGCTGTTCAGCCAGGTGCTGCGGCTGCTGGCCGCGGAGGGCATGGTGGCGCTGGGCACGCTCAGCCTGGATGGCACCAAGCTGAGCGGCAACGCCGCGCAGAAAGCGAACCGGACGCTGCCGCAGACCGGGAAGCTGCTCGCCGAGGCGGCCGCGACTGACGCCGCCGAGGACGCCCAGCCCGGCGACAATCCACAGCCGGTGACGCCGCGGGCACTGGCCCGCCGTGCTGAGCGCCGGGAACGGCTGGCGGCGGCCCGGGACCGGCTGGCGGCCGAGGACAAGGCGCGCCGCGACATGCAGCGGGCCGGGCAGGAAGCATGGGACGGGGCCGTGGCGGCCGGGAAACGGCGCGGCGGCCGCCGCCCGGGCGACGAGCCGCGCAAGAACCGGGCCGGCACCGAGCCGCGGGCGAATACCACCGACCCTGACGTGCGGGTGATGCGCAACCAGAAGGGATACGTGGCCGGCTACAACGGCCAGCTCGTCGTCACCGGCCAGCAGGTCATCGTCGGCGCGATGCTCAGCCAGCACCCGGCCGGCCGCACCCTGCTGCACCCCCTCCTGGGCACCTGCCGCCAGCAACTGGCCGAGGCCGGGATCAAACCGCGGCTGCGCACCGTGCTCGCCGACTCCGGCTACGTCAGCGAGGAGAACTTCGCCCGCGCCGACGCCGACGGCCTGCGGCTCCTCGCGCCGCTGGCCAAGGACCCGGGCAAAGACCCGGGCCGGCACCACGACCGCGTGTCCCGAAGAGCCAGGCACCCCGGGCAGTGTCCGGCCACCGCCCGCGCCACCCGGCGCCTGTGGCATCACCGCGGTAAAGAGGACTACAAGATGTGGGCCCGCACCGTGGAACCAGTGTTCGGGCAACTCAAAACCTGCCAGAAACTGACCATGATGTCCCGGCGTGGCCTGGCCGCAAGCGAAAGCGAATGGCTGCTCGCCTGCACCGCGCACAATCTGCGCAAGCTGCACCGGCACCGCGCCGAGGGGTAACGAGCAAAACGCCATCCTGGTAGCCAAGACTCAAGATCAACCCGGACGCGGCCCCCCGCGTCCCGTATCTGCGTTCCAAGATCAGCCAAACCGTCCTCCGCACGGCTTTGTGCGACAGGCTGAGTTATGCGGAGTCCAATTTCCGCTATTCGGCAGACCCGGTAGGCGCTCGATGCGGGCGTCGAGCTATGAGCGTTTTCAGGCGGCGTGGGGTGCGAGTTCGATGATGAGATCAGCGTGCCGGCAGGTGGCGCCTGCGGCGCCAGTGGCGTAGCGACCAGCTTGGCGGCGGTGCTCTTGACGCAGGTCATTGGGCCGGCGAGCATGCTGGATATCCTCGTCGGACTGGCGCATGTCGTCGTTCCGGCCTCCGGCTGAGGAGCGGAGATGGCCAGGGTAGTCATGCAGGCGGTCGTGTCGGTGGACGGCTACATCGCCTATCCCGATGACACGGTCGGGCCGCTGTTCGACTGGTACGGCAACGGGGATACGGAGGTGTCCGCCAGGGCGAGCGGTTGGACGTTCCACGTCTCGCGGGCGTCCGCGGATTACGTCCAGCCCTTCTGGGACGCCGTCAAGGTGACGGTGATCGGCCGTCATCTGTTCGACACCACGAACGGCTGGGACGGCGACCCGGCCGCCGGAGACGAGCTGGTCGTTGTCACTCACCGGCCATTGCCGCAGGAGTGGCTCGCCGACCACCCGGACGCGCCCTTCCATACTGCCGGGTCGGTCGAGGCGGGTATCGCGCTCGCCAAGAAGCTCGCTGGCGACGGCCTCGTCTGCGTGACCGCCGGCGACCTCGGCGGGCAAGCGTTCTCGGCTGGCCTGGTCGACGAGATCGCGATGGACGTTGCCCCCGTGGTTCTGGGTGAAGGGGTGCGCTTCTTCGGCCGCCACGCCGGCACCGTCCTCCTCGACGATCCCGACCAGGTGGTCCGCGGCGACCGCGTTCTGCACCTGCACTACACAGTCCGGCGCTGACCGGCCTCGCGGTGGCGGCTGCCGGGTCAAGCCCGCTGCCGGTCGTCTCCTCCAGCTGGCAAGACTGTGGGGTGCGGCCCGGGTGCGGCCCACGACGCGCCGGGGCCGGCCCAGTAATACCTCCATCGTCTCCGTCAGGACCAGTCCAGGAGGTGCCACCGGCAGCGGATCTTCCGTGGCGCAGGCGATGCGCCGGGCAAGCGTGAACTCAGCTGAGAATCGCTCGGTCGGCGGGCAATCACGCCTAACGCTGACGATGCATAAACATACACAGGGTTATTCAGGCTGCCCGGTAGAAGTGCAGGCCAACTACCGCTGAGACGGTCGTCTCAAATGTTTTGAGCGGGCGCCGGTAGTCGGTGTGCATGATGGTCCAGTTCTTGAGGTGTGAGATCGCTTGCTCGATCATCCAGCGGATCTTGTTGACTTGGCTGTTGTATTCTTTCTGCCAGTCAAGCAGTTCACCTCCTGCCGGTTTCCTGTAGGGCGTGATCATGTTATTTCCGATGTACCCTTTGTCGCCGATCCAGTTCTTCGGGTTCATGGTCAGTAGCACGCCCGATTCTTTCTGGCAGTAGTTGTCGTGACGGCTTCCGTCAACTGGGTCGGAGATCCAGGCGAGTTTGCCGTATGTGGTGCAGGCGACCTGGACGTTCATTCCGGTGGTCTTGTGCTTTCCCGAGTAAAGTTCCTGGTGCCCGCCCCATGACCAGCACGGGAGCAGTGTCCCGTCCAGGATGTACTGGGCATTCGGGTCAAGGTCATCGGCAGTCGGGATGAACTCCCGCACCGCTTCTGGGATGAGCGGAGTTATTGCGGATATTGCACGACTGATGGTCGGCTGGGACACGCCGAGCGACTCGCCTATTTCCGACTGGGTACGGTTGTGCCGCATGTAGGTCAGCGTGGCCGCTACCGATTTGAAAAGTCCAAGGCATGGCGGCCACCTCATGGCTTCTGGCCCGCGCCCCACGGAATTGATGCGGATGCAGAGATCAATGACTTCTTCGCGGTCGAACCCAGTGGTATGATACATCGAGATGGCCTGTTTCTGATGATGTTGTGTGGTAACTACATCCTTTCAGGAAACAGGCCATCCTTTACGTAGACACACTGCAGTGCAGGGTAAAGTTGACATAACAAACGATGCGCGTGAATAACCCTCACAGCCTGGCCGTGCCGTGTCCGCTACCTCGTCTTCCGGATTAGAAAGGGCTGAACCGGCCTTGAGCGCCGGCATCGGCGAGGATCGGTGGCTTCGAACTGGCTGGGGTTCCTGCTGCTCACATGGGCTCGCCAGCGGCCCGGGGACGGCCGCTGAGCCCGGGCGAACTGCTGGCGACCATCTGGGGCTGGTCTTCGACCCAGGGCGATGATCGTCGATGCCTGCGTCCGCCGGGTCCGTCGCCAGCGCGCTTCGATTCGATGAATACTGTGCGGATACGAGATACCAGCTCTCCTGCTGAACGGCGCTGCTCACTTCTGCGCTGATCCGGATTCCGCCCGGGTGCGCCCCTTGTTACTTGGGCGGGTGGCCGCGTTGGGGGCGGATGGGCGCGATCGGCGAGATCTTGTGCCGGCGCGGGCCTGACCACAGGGCCGGCACGGCGTAGACGGCGGCGGCCACCGCATAGGCTGCTTGCTCGTAGTTGACCCGCCATCCGACGAAGTCCGGCCAGGCCTCGGCAGGGTCGCGCTCGATCGGGAAGCCGACTTCGCGCATCCGGCCCACCGCGTCGAGGAACTCGGCGTAAGTCAAGCTGGTCCCGGCGTCCGGGCCAGGCTCCTCGGGGATGTCGAAGCCCATTACCCGGGCGATCCGGTTGAAGCACCTGAACCCGCCGCGCAGGCACAGCCGGGCCGGGACCACCGGGGCAGCCTCAGGAGACAGGGCCAGGAACAGCGCGGCGGAATCCAGCACCGCCAGCAACGCGGTCACCCAGGACGACAGCGGTTCCGGCGAGCGGAACCGGACCAGCACCGGATAGGTGGTGTGGCTCTCGGCCACGTCTGCGGCCCAGCTTTCCCACCGCGCGTACAGATCCGGCATCGTATCCAGAGTTGACACCCCCGTTCCCAGCGCGTAGTGGGTGCGCGCCAGCAGTTCGGGGCCCCACGATGGCAGCCCGGCCCGCTCGCTGAGCAGAGCCACCTGAGTCTCCCGGCGGTTGAACGCCGCGTACAGGGCCGGCAGATAGGCGATCTGCAGCGTGAGGATCACCAGCCCGGTCGCCGCGGCCAGGAAAACGATCACCGCAGGCGCCGTCCCGCCGGGCACGGCGAAACCGAGTGTGAACAGCGAGGACCCGGCGTTGACAAAGGCGGACACCACGCCGCGAGCGGCGAACGGCCACAACAGCAAGGCGAACCCGACGTACGCCACGATGAGCCACGCTCCCAGCTGGGCCAGCAAGACTGCCGCCGCCTGGGTAGCGCGCAGCTGATCCCGCCGCCGGTAATCACCGACGCGCGCCGCTACCTGCTCATAAGCCCAGTCGACCATCCGGTCCACCCACCGCGTCAGCCGGCTCTTGACCGGCCGTGACACGATCAGCGTGACGGTGACGCTGGATACCGCCACGAGCACCAGCAGGCCGCCGGCCACCGCTGCCACCACGCGGCCGGCCAACGGCGTCACCATCGCATTCTCCTCCGCGCCACCAGGCTGCCCCGAACCTACCCGCAGTTGCAGATTCAGTGAAGGCCGCACCGGTGAGGCCGGTGAGGGGGGGTAGCGCGGCGATTCAGAGCAGGCCCGCGACCCGCGCCACGGCGTTGTTCACCCCGGAGGCCAGGCCGGCCAGGGAGTCCGGGGCGGAGTTCATCGCGCTGGCAGTCAGGGGTGGCAGGAGAGCGGCCAGGCCAAGGCCGAACAGCACGGCCACCAGGCATACGGCCGTCCAGTAGCCGGCGGGTGCTGGTCCCGCGCGTTCCTTGCCAGCGGCGCATCGGTTCCTGCCAGCCAGCAGACGGCAGGCGCCGCCAAACGACAGATCTGAGCCCGATCTGCCCATCGATGTACGGGCGACGCCTCCGCCCGGGTAGCCGGATCCTGCTCGGCCCGACGCGCACCACTTGCGGCTAGAACCGGACATTCAGCGCCCGTGTTAAGGTCAGGGTCAGTAAGCGCGGAGACGGGCAATACTGACGGGGGTTTTCAGCCATCTTCTTGGCCTGATGACTTCCTTCGGGACAGCATGTGCACGAATTCTGGATGCGAGGGGGCGCCAGCATGGTGACTTATGTGTCTTTGATCAACTGGACCGAGCAGGGCGTAAAGAATTTCCGAGACACCACTCAGCGTGCTGAGGACTTTTCCAAGCTCGTCGAGAGCTCCGGTGGCCGGGTCCGGGAACTGGTGTGGACTGTCGGAGAGTATGACCTCGTCTGCGTCGCGGATTTCCCGGACGAGGAGACGGGGGTCGCGGCCCTGCTTCAGGTGAGTGCAGCGGGCAGTATCCGCTCCAAGACGATGCGGGCCTTCAACTCCGGCGAGATGGCCGGCATTATCAGCCGGACCGCCTGAACGATCTCGAAGGACGGCCCCTGGCCGCCGATACGGGCCCTCCGCACTCTGCCCGCAGCTGAGGATCCTGCTCTACCGGGATCACCCCCATTTGCGCGGGGGCGAACTTGAGCGTGGGCTGCCCGGGCTCACCAGCCATGGCCCCCATATGTGGGTGTGTTCGGACGAGGGCCGTTTTCTGCTGTCTTTGCGGCTAAGGCTGCTCGTTGGCTGGTCCGGGGAGCGCACAGGCGGCCCTTGTCCGGGTCCGGATTCCGGCGATGGGCTGCTGGTGCGTGCCTACCGGGGTGCGTCCCCCATGCGGTACTGATGGGTGTGCTCATCCAGCTGGCGCTTTAGATCGTCATCGACGGTGAACTCCGCGGCCGCCAGGCTGGCGTCGAGCTGCTGGGGGTGGCTGGCTCCGATGATCGGGGCCGTGATCGCCTTGTTGGCCAGGACCCAGGCGACCGAGAGGGTCACCAGGCTGACCCCGGCTTTGTCCGCCAGCTGGCGGAGCGTTTCGACCGTGCCGAACTCGCGATCGTGCCAGTAGCGGTCCTGGTAGGCCTCCGCGGCGCTGCCGAGGGTGAAGCGGGTGCCTTCGGGCGGCGGCGCGGTGCGGGAGTGCTTCCCCGATAGCAGGCCGCCGGCGATTGGGTTGTAGGGGATGACGCCGACGCCCTCTTCGCTGCAGAACGGGAGCATCTCGCGCTCGATCTGGCGGAAGAGCAGGTTGTACCGGGGCTGGACGGAGTCGAAGCGGGCCAGGCGCAGGGTCTCGCTCCGGCCGATGGCCCGCACCAGCTGGTAGGTCAGGAAGTTCGAGCAGCCGGTGTAGCGGACCTTTCCCTGATGGACCAGGTCGTCGAGGGCACCCAGCGTCTCGTCGATCGGTGTCGCCGGATCATATCCATGCAGCTGGTAGAGGTCGATGTAGTCGGTCTGCAGGCGGCGCAGGGAGGCATCCACGGCGGCGAGGATGTGCTTGCGGGAATTCCCGGCGTCGAAAGGTGCCGGCCCGGTCGGGGCGAAGCACTTGGTTGCCACTATGAAACGGTCCCGCTTCCCCTGGAGCCAGCGGCCGAGGATTTCCTCGGTAATGCCCCTGGTGGTCAGGTCCCCGCCCAGGGGATAGGCGTCGGAGGTGTCGATGAAGTCGATACCGCCCTCCGCCGCCCGGTCGAGAATGGCGGCAGCCGCCGGCTCATCACACTGCAGTCCGAAGGTCATCGTCCCCAGGCACAGCCTCGAGACCTGGAGGCCGGTCCGCCCGAGCCGGGTGTGTTCCATAGGCGGCACGTTACCCGTTCCCTCCGCGGAGCGGTTCAGCCGGCAGGCCGGCCCCCGCGACGCCGGACCGCGCCGGAGGCTGGTTTCGTGCTCGAACCTGCCTCGCAGGAGACCTACGGGAACGGTGTGCGTAAGGTGATCTACCGCGACCCCCACGGCAACGAGATCGGGATTCGGTGGCGCGCCCCCGGGTAACCGGCGCGCCTTGGGTAACCGGCGCGTCCTGACCGTGGCAGGGCCGGATGGTGCCGTGAACTGTGGGGATGGTGAGAACAGTCCTCGGGAGTGCCCTAAAACGCTTTTCGGCTGGCTGCATCCGCTAGGTCCGTCATTTGGTGTTCCAGTACCATGATTTCCGGTACCGGCCGCACGCTGATAATGCCGGCCGTCCCGATCCTGACTTCACCTACGTCATCCGTTTATCTCAGGGAAATCATGGCCGGCTACCGCTCAAGATAGCCAGGAAGCGATTGCCTGCCCAGGAACAGGAAATCCAAGAATTATCTTTCCCCGTCGGTTAATGTTCTGGCTGGAGGTATCCCGGCGGGAATGAGCTGTCAGTTCCTTGTGAGCTGCCCGGACGAGAGCAACGCAGATGGCATCGCGGACAAGCCGGGCCGAGGCTCTCGGCCTGGCCGCCCTGGCGCTGGCGGGAACCGTGGGCGGCTCCGTGTTCGGGGTCCTGGCGGGCGAGGGCGGGGGAGGGCACCTGCGTAACATCGTCTTCGGGGTTGTATGCGCAGTCATTCTGGTCAGCGTCACCACCGTCAACCGGTTCATCGACATCCGGTTTCTCCGGACGGGAGGGCGCCCGCGGGACCGCGCAGCCGGGGAACGTGAGCGTGCCGTGCTCAGGATGGAGGAGGCTGAGCGGCAGGCCACCGAGGCCCAGGGCGCCGCGGAGGCCCGGGTCGTCACAGGACTGCGGGCGCGCTTGTCACCAGTGCTGTATTGCCTGGGGAAGATGGCCGCGGCGCCGCCGGGCAACCCGGAAGCTCCGCTGACCGGGAGCCTGGCCCAGGCGACTGTTGCCGCTGCGGTTGAGCACCTTGCCCGCGGCGAGCCCCGGAGAAGCATCTTCTTTGCCGTCAAGGGCGATGTCATGGAGTGCGCCTGCTACGCAGGCCACGAGGGAACGCAGGACGCAGGGCGCACTATCTTCACTGATAGTCCCGATGATCCAGTCGGCCAGCACATGTTCCGCCTGCTTGGCGAGCGCGCAGCGTTGCTGATACGAGACGTGGATGCTCCCGGCCTTCCGGTGAATTTTCCGCACCCCCGGAGCTATCACACGATCATCGCCGCCGCGGTAATGGCAGGTGATTCCCCGGCCGGTATCCTGACCCTCGACGCCCCGCAAGCATATTCGCTAGGCCAGCCTGATCTGGAAATCATAAAGACGCTCGCCAGCCTGCTCGGGGTGGGGCTGGCACTGGGGGCACACGCCAATATGCCAAGACTTCAAGTCCCGGCACAGGGCAACCGCGAACTACCTTAGAGCGTGTCTCGGGTGGCTAGCTTCTTCCAGCAGGTCTTCCGGAGCCCGCGCACCGCGATAGCCGGCTCACTCACGTCCGGCTCCCTTGGCACCAAGCTTGTAGGCGATGATCAACGGCCGCTGCGAGCCGGATTGTGCGACGCCTGCTCCGGCGATGACGTAGTCGCCGTCGATAGTGACGGGAGCGTTCGAGCCGGCGGCCATTCGCGTTTTCAGCAGGATGGCGCCGGTCGCCGTGCTGAACGCGTACAGGTCGCCGTGGAACGTGGTGGTGAAGACCACGTTGTTGGTGACCGTGGCAGCCCCGTATGGCGATGAGGGCAGCTTGTCGTCCCATTCGATCTTTCCGGTGTCCTGGTTGACCGCGACCATCTCGCCGGTGGCTTTGCTGATGGCCGCGATGAATGCGGCGGAACTTTCCGCCACGCCGTTCCGGGAGATCGGCACCGGGAGGTCGTTGACGGCGGCGAAGGTGGCCGAGCCGTTGGTGGCCAGCTGCGACTCGATGCCGCCGAAGGGGCCGGGCTCGAGGCAGAACTTGGCCGCCAGCGGGATGCGCGAGCCCGGCTTGGCGTACTCGGTGAGCAGCCCGTCGTTGTCATGCCCGCTGTGCACGCCCACCGGGAGTTTCCAGATCAGCTTGCCGGTCTGCGCGTTGAGCTCGATCAGGATGCCGCCCTTGCCGCCATCGATCACGACCGGCTTGCCGTTCGCGGTGGTGAGCAGCGGCGGGTCCTGCAGGTCCCAGTCGTAGAGGTCATGCGGGGTCAGCTGGTAGTACCACAGCAGCCTGCCCTGTGGGCTCAGCTTCACCACCGAGTCGGTGTACAGGTCCGGGCCCGGCCGGCTGGTCCCCCACGGATAGCCATGAGGCCACCCGGTCAGGGCTATCGGGCCGGGGTTGGCCACTCCGAGGTAAATGTTGCCCTGAGCATCGAATGACGGCGAATACCACTGGCCGCCGCCGGAATTGATGGCCGGCTTCCCCCACAGGTTCTGTACCTCGTCCCAGGACCACTCCGGCGCCCCGGTCCTGGCGTTCAGCGCCCACAGGGTGGCCTGGCCGTGGCCGAGGTACTCGCCCACGGCTGGGTTGACCGGCACGGTCGACACGTAGACGGTGCCATTGTTGTACCCGGGGGTCATGTCGATGCCCTCATGGTTATTGCCGGTCAGTGTCCGGTCCCACAGCTGCCGGCCGGTGACCGCCGACAGGGCCACCGCCGCGTGGTTCGTGGCGGCGTACACGATTCCGCCCGCCACGTTGACGCCGTCCGGGCCGCCGTTGACCGAGTTGTAGGTGTGTGTCCACAAGACCTTGCCGGTGGCCAGCTCGATCGCCATCACGTTCGATTCCAGGTCCTGGGTATAGAGCACACCGTTCACCACCACCGGCGTGGTCGCGTAGGCATGGCCCGGGATATTCGCCGTAACCGGGACAGTCCACGCCACGCGGAGTTTCGAGACGTTCGAGCTGTTGATCGCGCTCGCCACATCCCGCGTGTTCTGCCGGTTGCCGCCCGGCAGCGTCCAGCCCGGCGCCGCCTCCGCACCGGCCGGGCTGGTCTGTGTACCCGCCTGGCCGGCCGCCACTGGCGTACGTGAGCTTCCCGTGGCCGTGGCCTTGGTGAAGCAAGCCGCGGTAGCCGAGTTGCTGCTGCTTCCGCAGCCTCCGGCGGCGAGGCTTGCGGCGATCACCAGGGATACGCCGACGGCCGCCCGCCGTCCGCGGGTGCCGAAGGCCACGCTTCCCGGTCCATCCATGACGGCCTCACAGCCCGGGCGCCACCCCTCCGGGGCTCTGCCTGCCTCCAGCTACACGGCGGTCGCGGCGTCCCTTAAATTGATATCACGATGATAGGCATGCAGGATCGGCCGGGTCAACGGCGATGAGGCTCCGGCCGGGATCCCCGGCCCTCTGACGGGATCACCGATAGGCCAGCGGCCGTCCCTTCCTGGCTGGTGCGCTCTGAGTCATGATCGGGAGTGCGGCTGGTGGCAGCGGCCCGGGCCAAGGCCTAAGGGACGAGGGCTCTCCGGGGCCCACGGTTCCGGGCGTGCTCGTGGGTGGCGACCGTGACCGTGCGGCGCTGGACGATCTGGCTGAACCCGCGCCCGGACCGCAGGCCTCCCCAGGCACCGGAGGAGCTGTCCGTTGTTCACGTGAGCGGGCGCCGAGGCTAACCTGTGCGCGCTGGCATTCCGGGGGCCAGCTCCGCGGCCGCGGGGGCGAGTGGCAGCGCGACCTGGAAGGTTGAGCCACCGCCGTGGGAGCTCTGCACATGAACCGTGCCATGGTGGGCTTCGGAAATGGCCTGCACGATAGCCAGGCCCAGGCCGAAGCCACCGGCCTCGCGCCTGCGGTGGGTACCGGCCCGGGAGAACCGGTGGAAGATCCGTTGCAGGTCCGCCGGCGCGATGCCGCAGCCGGTGTCCGAGACCGCCAGCATGACGTGCTTATCCCTGAGCCGGGCGCTGATCTCGATCTGGTCGCCCGCCGACGTGTGGGCGATCGCGTTCTCCAGGAGCGCGTCGAGGGCCAGCCCGAGCCGGTCCCGGTCGGCTTCGACCGTCGCGTCGGCGACCTCGCCGAGCCGCCACTGGCGGTTGGCGTACCCCCAGCGTTCCAGCGCGTCGCCCACGATCGACTCGACCGCGACCGGTTCCCGGTGCAAGAAGCCGGGGCTGCCGGCCGACGCCAGCAGCAGCATCCGGGAGGCCACCCGCCCCAGCCGCCTCAGTTCCTCGGCGACCACCCGGGCGTCGCGGGCTAGGTCCGTGCCGCTGGCCGCGCGTTCCATCAGCTCGGCATGGCCGAGGGCCACCGTGACCGGCGTGCCGAGCTCGTGCGAGGCGTCCTGCAGGAAGCGGTGCTGCTGCTGCAGCAGGCGCAGATTCTCCTGCGAGACGCGCTGCACCTCTTCCATCGCGGCCAGTCGTTCCTCCATCGCGGCCAGCCGCCGTCGGCCGTGCCACACCATGACCAGGAACATCAGCGCGATCAGCGGGACTTCAGCCAGGTAATCGGCGTCTTGCTGGCCCCTTAGCACCTGCACGACGATGATCCCGCCGGTGGCCACGGTGACCGCCGCGAGGGTCAGGATCGTAGGCTGCAGCCGCCAGAGCCGGTAGCCGTAGATGACGGTCAGGCTGACCCAGATGGCCAGGAACGGCACCGTCTGCCAAGACGGCAGCAGCCGCATGGCCGCCAGGTTGAGCCCGACGAACACGACCCAGACGATGTCTACCCACGACGATCTGGCCCAGCGGCCGGCCTGGCGGTACCAGGCCGCCGCGTCACCGCCCCCCGGCGCCGCCGTGGGTACGGTACCGGCTGGCACGGGCCGGGGTCGTGGCAGTCGCCACCGAGCACGCAGCGCAGACACGGGCCTCCCTTAGGCCGGCTGGCCCTCGGCGCCTAGGGCTGGCCGGAGCTGACCGGGACGACTAGTTCCAGGCACGGCTCAGCGGAATCATGGCGAGGATGCCGAGAGTGGCCGACGCCAGCGCAAACGCGGTGATCATAATACGAGCCTTCATTCTTCCTCCTTGAAGAAACAGAATGCTCCAGGATGGGCCGATCTGCGGACGATTCCCCGCCTTCGACGTCATAAAACTGGAAAGCAGGCGGCGGGCTGTGACGCCGTGGCGGGCACCATGCCATTCCGCAAGCGCTGGGGCGCTGGTCAGGTCACCGGCGTCCCGGCGGGCACGCGACTGCGTCCGCGGTTCCCGCGCGGGAGGGGCCTGACCGCTGGTGCGCGGTCAGGCCCCTCACCGCCGCGGGCTCAACGCCCTCGTGCGTGCCGTCGGGCATGACATGTTCAGGAGTGGACGGGCCCGGTGGCGCGGATGACCTGCTAGTAGGCCCGGGGAGGTACGTTCATGGCGCACTTGCCCGCCCGAGCAGGCCGCGACGGCCACGATGCTCAATCGGTACCTGCCCCCGCCGGAGATCCGGCGGCCGCGACGGCGCCTCCGGCCGCGATCAGCCGGTTGCCGTGCTTGCCCATCGCGAGCTACCTGGGCCGCCGCGCCTGGAACCAGCCCGGGGATACAGCCAGGCGGCCGACAGCCTGATGCCGCGCTGCCAGCACCGTCAATGGGAGCGCGGGCCAGGCCTGATTGCCTAGATCATCGCGAGGAGCATGTAGCCCATGGCGAGCTTGCCGAAGGCGGCGAGTTTAGGCGCGAGCACCGGGCCGCCATCGCCTGCCGGGATGGTCCTGGCCCGGGCCAGGGCGGCCAGCCGGTCGGTGGTCCCCATGATGTAGCCGATCATGAACATGGCCAGCACCACGGCCAGCGCCGGGAAGCCGCCCAGGGAACTCGGGGACGCACCCATGCCGGGCATGGTCCCCGCATCTCGGGGAGTGCCCCGGGCCGCCAGCAGCATGTAGAGCATGGCGATGCATTCGATCATGTGCGGGACCGGGAAACGGCACCGCGCGCTCCGGGGTCGCCTCACCCCCTGGGCGCGGATGGCACACGCGGCGAACCAGGCGCCTGCGATGCCGAAGGCCACCGCCCAGACGCTGCCGGGCAGTACGGCGAGCCGTGGCACGAGCATCCCGGCCATTGCGGTCCCCATCAGCGCATGCAGCCCGTCGGCGTCTGCCTCGGTGGCCAGCCCCCGCAGGCGGGAAGCCCCCAGCCGGCCGGCGGAGTAGACAGCCGTGACGATCATGATGGCCGCGAACGCATCCGCAAGCCAGGACGGCCCGGTCACGTCAGGAACCTCCTCGCGGCACGGCGATGCTGACGCTGGCGATCCGCGGGGCGGCGCTGCTCCGGCCGCCATTAGCGGAGGGAATATAACGTCGGCGCATGATGGCCTGATGATAATGGGCTATCGACGACTCGCACAAGCGAGCTATTCACGGGGGCGTGCCATGACGGCCTTCGGAACGCAGCCGGGGTATCGGATAACTCGGCCGGGGTATCTGGTAAACCGTGGTGGGGTATCTGGTAAACCCCCTGCCCGTATATGAAGAACCCTGGCTGGGTATTTCAGTTAGCGAATCGTAACCAGGTCGGCCCATCATATGTTGCAGACGGCGCTGGCCGTGGGCACGTTCCTCCCGCGGTGGCAGGTGATGGTCCCTACCGCTGCCAGCAGCAGGTCCGACCGCTTATGCATCACCGGTATGGGCTGCGCGACGCCCGGCGGATGGCTGGCCAGGTTCATTGCTGGAGGACAGGATCAGGTGTCATCTGCAACGGTTACGCCAGAGTCGTCATCCACGCCGCGGCAGGTCGGGCTCGCCGTCCAGGAATGACCTGTGCGGCCTGTGCCGCCCGGGTGGAGAAGAAGCTCAACGCCATCGATAATGTCTCGGCCACCGTTAATTTCGCGACCGGGCAGGCTTTGGTCATAGCGCCTGACTCGGTTCCGGTGCAGCGCCTTGCCGAGGCGGTGTCAGCGGCGGGTTACCAGGCCGCCCTGTCCGATCAGGAGACCGCTGCCGTTGACCGGGCTGACACTGCCTGGGCCGGAGACCAGCATGCACGGGTACACCGACAACAGGGCCGCCCACCTCAAGCGGCTGCGCCGCATCGAGGGGCAGATCCGCGGCCTGCAGCGCATGGTGGACGAGGACAAGTACTGCATCGACATCCTCACCCAGGTGGCCGCGGCGACCAAGGCACTCCAGTCCGTGGCGCTCGGCCTGCTCGAAGAGCATCTCGGGCCTTGCGTCGCCGGGGCCATCGCCGGGGGCGGAGGCACCGCCACCGAGAAGGTCCGCGAAGCTTCTAATGCCATCGCCCGCCTGGTCAAGTCCTGAACGGGTCATCCGCCGCCGGGCGGGCGGTGTGCTCGGCGGCGGCCGCCTGAGCCAGCAGGGCGGCAGCCAGTTGCCGTGCCTCGGCCGCGGTAAAGCCCACCCAGGTTTCCTCGGCCGACCCTGATACCGGGCTGATGCCCAGGCTCACCCGCTCGGCTGGCGGCTGGATGCCCCGCAGGACGAGGAGCCCGATGCGGATCTCCCGCCCGCAGGTGGTCCGGAAACTAAGATGCTGGCCGGCCTGGGTGGCGGCGGGGCGGATGTGCATGGCATGTCTCCCGGTAGATACCCGAGCGGGTACGTCCAGTAGAGCAGCGCACAGCCCAGGGAAATTCCGTCCGGCGGCCGCCTGGCGCCTGTCCGGCGCCTATCCGGCGGCAGATCCGGTAACCCCCATTAGCGGTGTTCCGGGGCCGTTTGGCCCTGACGCCGCCCGGGTGCGGCGCAGCAGGGTGGAGGTACCGGGCCGCCGCTGCGGCCCGTGATGCGCAGGCGATCGGAGAAGGACATGGCACGCTTTGACGTCGCGGAGCTGTCCGCGCTGGAGATCCTGGACTCGCGGGGGCGGCCTACGCTGGCGGTCACCGTGGCACTCGGCGACGGGACGACGGCCCGCGCCGGGGTGCCGTCGGGCGCGTTGACCGGCTCGAGGGAGGCCGTCGAACGGCGCGACGGGGACCCGGCCCGCTACGGCGGCCTGGGTGTGCTCGGCGCGGTCAGCGCGGTCAACGACGACCTGGCGGGGCTGCTGCGCGGCCGGCCGTGGGCCAGCCTGGCCGAGGCGGACCAGGCCATGATCGACCTGGACGCCACCCCGAATAAGGCGCGGCTCGGCGCGAACGCGATCGTCGGCGTCTCGATGGCCCTGGCCCGGGCGCTGGCCGTGTCGGCTGGTGTGCCGCTGTGGCGGTGGCTGAACCCGGACGGGGTCTCGCCGTGCCTGCCGGTGCCGCATTTCAACGTGCTCAACGGGGGCATGCACGCGGCCAACGAGCTCGACTTCCAGGAGTTCATGGTCGCGCCGGTCGGCGCCCCGTCGATGGCTGAGGCGGTGCGGGCCGGCGCGGAGGTGTACTCGGCGCTGCGCCGTGAACTGGCCGACCGGAAGCTGTCTACCGGGCTCGGCGACGAGGGCGGGTTCGCGCCGGAGATCAGCGAGCCCGAAGAGGTGCTGCGGCTCCTGGTAGGCGCCATCACCGACGCCGGCTACCGGCCCGGCTCGGAAGGCGTCAGCATCGCGCTGGACCTGGCGGCGTCGGAGTTCCGCCAGGCCGACGGGCGCTACCTCGTCTCCGGCGTGGCGCTGAGCAGCGACGACATGATCGAGCGGCTGGCCGCCATCACCGAGGACTTCCCCGTGCACCTGATCGAGGACGGCCTCGGCGAGGACGACGAGAACGGCTGGATCGGGCTCACCGCCCGGCTGGGGGAGCGCACCGAACTGGTCGGGGACGACATCTTCTGCACCAACCCGGCCATCATCACCCGCGCCATCACCCGTGGCATTGGCAACGCGGCGCTGATCAAGCTCAACCAGATCGGCACGGTCACCGAGACCCTGGAGGCGATGGCGGTGTGCCGCCGCGCCTCCTACCGGCAGTTCGTCTCGCACCGCTCCGGGGAGACCGAAGACCACTTCATCGCCGACCTGGCCGTCGGCACCGGCAGCGGGCAGCTCAAGACCGGCGCGCCGGCCCGCGGCGAGCGGGTCGCCAAGTACAACCGCCTGATCGAGATCGCCGCCAGCAACCCCGGCCTGCGCTACGGGGCCGCCTGATCCAGGGCCGCAGCGAGGCTGGAGTACAGCGGCACGATCGTGTCCAGCCCGGTGACCTCAAAGATCTTGGTCACGATCCCGGGCGGCACCGCCACCCGCATGGTGACGTTGCGGGCGACCGCCACGCGATGGGCGAGAACGATCCTCGCCACTCCCGCCGAGTCGCAGAAGGTCGTGGACACCATGTCGATGACCACGATTTCTACGCCCGGGCGGAAGGCGGCCAGCAGTTGCTCCAGCACTTCCTGGCCGTTGCTGTAGTTGACCTCGGCGGGCAGCGTGACCACTATGGTCCGTGGCTGGGGAAAGCCAGCACCTGGCACTTGATCACCCATTTGCAGTCGTCGGCTGGACAATCGGCTCGGGGCACCTCAGCAGCGTACGGTGGGGCCAGCCTGGTCCCGGCTGGCGTGGGGGACTCATGGCAATCTTGCCGAATCCAGCCCGGCTAGGCGCCGCCGGGGTGCCGGGCCGGGCCGGGCGGCCTGATACGGCCGTTCCCGGAGCGCGCGAATCGAATGGCAACGCACAATAAACGCACAATATTTGCGCTGTCCGTGGCTCAGGGCGATTCCGCCCGTCCGGATGCTGAACTCGCCCATCATCAGGGCATCGGGGAGGATGAAGCATGCGGCGCGATCAGGCAGCCGGCCAGGGCCCCTGGGGTGCCCCGGACGTGGTCCAGTTCGGGTCGCCACGTGAGCCGCGCGAGCCGCGTGGGCCGCGTGGGGGCTGGCGCTGGCCTGGCCGCCTGGCCGTGGCGGTACTTCTCGCCGCCGGGGTCACCGCGGCGCTGCTGCACCGGAGCCCGTCCCCGGCCACCCGGCCAGCTGTGCAGGTCACCGAGGTCGGGCACCGGCTGCTCGGCGTCCGGTCCGGCTGGCAGCTCCTCGGCCTGGGCCCGGACGGCGTGGTCCGCATCCAGCTCGACCGCGGCCGGATAACCCGTACCGCGATCCCCGCCTTGCCGAGCAGCGGGCCGGGCTTCTTCGTGGCGGGCCCGCACGAGGTGGGCATCCGCCCGCTTGACATCGTCCCCGGTTACTTGGTGCCGGACGGCGGGCCCGCCCGCAGCCTGCCCGCGGCGCTCAGCCACGGTGGTGTCGTCGTGCCGGGCCCGCGCCCTGGCCAGGTCTGGGTGGTGAGCGCGGGCAGCAGGCGGGCCATCCTGGACACGGTGCCCGGCGGTGTCACCGTGATATCCGTGCCGCTCCCGCCGGGTCCCCAGCAGGAAGGCCCGGACGGCCGCGGCGGCCTGCTGCTGAGCAGCGCCGGTGGCTCCTTCTCCGACATCGGGCCGACTGGCACCCGGCGCGCCATTAGCGGGACCGTGCTGGCCGTTGGCCCGGCCCGGTGGCTGGTGGTGGCCTGCCGGACGGCTGGCCACTGCCACAACGAGGTCATCGTCCCGGCGGCCGGGGCCGGTCGGGTCCTGCCGGGGCGGCCGGCCCCGGCGAGCGGGTCCGTGGGGGTGGTTTCCCCGGATGGCCTGACCGCCGCGTTGTTCACCGTCGGGTCAGGGCTGCCCAGGCTGGAGCTCATCGACCTCAGTTCCGGTATCTCCCGCATCCTCCCCGTGTCTCTCGGGGGCGCGCTCGGCTCTCCCGCCCTGGCCTGGTCTCCCGACAGCCGCTGGCTGTTCACCGTCGCGGCGGACGGGCAGCTTCGCGCGGTGGACCCCGGCACCGGTCAACTGCGCGGCGTGGGAGTGCCGCTGCCGCCGCTCACCAGGCTGGCCATCCGGAACGCCCCGGCCCAGCCGCGCTGATGTGGTTGGGGGGGGAGGCGGTGCCGGGCGTCCCCTCCCGGGTCACGGTGCGGCCGCCGCCACCGCGCTGACCTGCCCGCGCCCCGCCGTGAGCAGCGGATCTTGCTGATGCGGTTTTATGGCGAGATGACCCAGGCCGAGATCGGCCAGAAACTGGGCATCTCCCAGATGCACGTCTCCCGGCTCCTCGCCCATGCCCTCAGCCACCTCCGCGAGCGCATCCCCGGCCCGTACTCGTACACCGCGTCTCGCGCCTCCCGCATGCACTAGCCGGCGCACTAGCCCACAGGCCCCGCACCCGGCGGCTCCGCATGCTGAACGGCACGCCGCCCCTAGTGCCCGTCGCCGCCCAGGGCGGTCAGCAGCACCAGGATGATCGTGGCCAGGGCGAGGATGCCATGCCCGATGACGACGGGAAGCGGGAAATGCCGTTCCGGCGGGGCGGCCAGCCGCACGGGCATCCGGGCCGTCGCCACGCGGCTCCCGGCCAGCGCCCCGGGCGGGGCGGTGGCGGCCCGCGGGATGGCGGTGCCCCGGTACACCCCGATCCAGCGCGCGGCCAGGGTGATGCCGAGCCCGGCGACGAAGGCCAGCAGCAGGGCGGCCGTCCAGGCCAGGCCCGGCTTGTCCGTGATCAGGTAGGCCGTCCAGACAGCCAGCCCGGTCATGGCCAGCACGGCATGCGCGCTGATCACCGGCACCGGCAGCCGGGTGGCCGCGGCCGACTGGAACTCATGGTCGAACTCGATCAGCCAGATGGTCAGTAAGTACAGGCCGCCCCCGGCGGTCATCAGCCAGACGGCGAGCGCGGCAATCGACATGGGGCAGACCCCTCCTCGGCGAGCGGTGGCACCGGCGGCCGCGGGCCTGCCGGGTGGCGCGGCGGCGTACTGGTTCCGAGCCAGACCCGCGGGCGGCGGATCCACTCCTGTTCCACGGCTGGGCGAGCCCGGTAGTTCAGCCGTCCGGGCCCGCCGGACCGTGACCCGAGGTCAGCGCCGGCAGCGGGGAATGATCATGTCCCTGGCCCGGCCGATCACGGAGCGGCCGGCGCCGATGCCGGTCCGGGCCGGCTCGCCAGCCCGAGCACCCGGGCCGCGTTCTCCTTGAAGATCAGCGGCTTGACCTCGGGCTTGATATCCAGGGCAGCGAAATCTCGCAGCCACCGGTCCGGGGTCAGCACCGGGTAGTCCGAGCCGAACAGCACCTTGTGCTTCAGCAGCCCGTTGGCCGCCCGGACGAGCTGCGGGGGGAAGTACTTCGGCGACCACCCGGACAGGTCGATGTATACGTTGGCCTTGTGCGTGGCGATCGAGATGGCCGCGTCCTGCCACGGCACCGAGGGGTGCGCCAGGATCATGGTGAGCTGCGGATGATCGGCGGCCACATCGTCCAGCAGCATCGGGTCGGAGTACCGGAGCTTGATGCCCCGGCCGCCCGGCAGGCCGGCCCCGATGCCGGTCTGCCCGGTGTGGAACAGCACCGGGATGCCCAGCTGCGCGGCGGCGTCGTACAGCGGGTACCAGCGCTCATCGTTGGGCGCGAAGCCCTGCAACGAGGGGTGCAGTTTCAGCCCCCGGGCCCCGGCGGCGACCAGCGCGCGCAGCGCGGACACCGCCTCATCTCCGTCGTGCGGGTCTACCGAGGCGAACGGGATGAGCACGTCGCCGAACTGGGCGGCCTGCTCGATGATCTCCAGGCTGGACAGGGCCTGGTGCCCGGTGGCGGTGTGCGCGTCCACGGTGAACACCACGGCGGCCATGTTCCGGGCCCGGTAGTACTCGGCGATGCGGTCGATGGTCGGCGCCCGGTCGGCGCCGGTGCTGAAGTACTGGGCCGAGGCGGCCATGAGCTCGTCGTCCAGGGAGAAGCAGCCGTGCCGGTCGGCCTCGACATGCACGTGGGCATCGATGGCGGTGACCGCGTCCAGGTCAATGCTCATCCCAGTGACGCTACATCTCCCGCCGCGCACGCGACGGGACCGGCCCGTCCCTGCCTTAGGCCGTCAAGCTACTGGAACTGCCCGCGGGCCGGCCTCCCGCGGGCAGCCGGACCGTGAAGGTTGCGCCCCGGCCCTCCTCGCTGTCCACCGCGATGCTGCCGCCGTGCGCCTCCACGATGGCCTTGGAAATGGTCAGGCCCAGCCCGGTGCCGGGGATGACGTGCTCGGTGGCGCTCGCAGTACGGAAGAACCGCTCAAAGATGCGCTCGCGGTCCGCGGCCGGGATGCCCAGCCCGGTGTCGCTGATGGTCAGTACCGCCGCCTCCCCGTCCCGGTCCACCCTGAGCTCGACGTGGCCGCCCGGCGGGGTGAACTTGACTGCATTGGACAGCAGGTTCCCGAGCAACTGGGCGATGCGCAGCGGGTCAACCGCCCCGCAGCGCACCGTGGTCGCGGCGAGCACCAGGTCGATCCGCTTGCGCTCGGCTTCCGGCCGGATCTCCTGCACGGCCTGGAACGCGATGTCCGAGAGGTCCGCCTCCCGGAACTCGACGGTCAGCTTGCCGGACTGGACATGGGACAGGAACAGCAGGTCCCCGACGAGGCGCAGCAGGCGCTCGGCGTTCCGCTCGATCACCTTGGCGAAGTGCTCGGCGTCCACCCCGTTGGCGCGATCGTCCTGCAGCAGCTTCACGTAGCCGATGATCGAGGTCAGCGGGGTTCGCAGTTCGTGGGAGACCAGGGCGACGAACTCGTCCTTGAGCGCGTCCAGTTCCCGGAGCCGCTCGTTCTGCCGGGCAAGCTCCAGGGCCTGGTTGGCCAGCGCGTGCTCGGCCAGGATCTGGGCGGTGATATCCCGGGAGATACCGAACGTGCCGATGATCTGGCCGTGTTCATCCCGGAGCGGCATCTTGGTGGTGGACACCCAGGCGTCCGGCCGGCCGCTGTAGGTCTCCAGCTCCACCTGCCCGACGACCGGCTCACCGGTCTGGATGATGCGCTGCTCGTCGGCGAAAGCGGCCGACGCGTGCTGGGCGCCGAACACATCGAAGTCCGTCTTGCCGGCCAGTTCCTCCGCGGTCTGGCCCGGCGCGCACGCGGCGATCCAGCCTGCGCTGACGAACAGGAACCGGCTCATCCGGTCCTTGAAGTACACCCGTTCGTTGGTGCTGGCCAGCAGGTTGCTCATGCAGGTCCGCCTGAGCTCGCGGACCTCCTGACTTTCTTCTTGCTGCCCCGGCGGGGGCAGCCCGGCCCTGGCCATCGCGATCCCCCGATCGGCCGTCCCTGATCCCCGGGCGCCAGCTGGCGGCCTTAACCCAGGCGGCACCGAGCCCTCCCCTCAGGATCAGGTATTTCCGCAGGTCATCGCGGCTAAACCGGTTCCGGTCCGGACCACCCGGTGCCAGCGGCGTAACCCCGCGGGCCACCCCTCCCCCCGCTCCGGTGATGCCCCGCTCAGGTGATGATGTTGAGTTGGTGGACACCCGGGTGTCCACCAACTCAACATCATCGAAGCGGCCGGGCCGCCGGGCCGGGAGCCAGTCAGCCCGCCGTGCCCCGGCCGAGCCGGGGAGCGGCGCGGCGCGCCCGCAGGGCCCGGTCCAGCAGCACCGCGGCCGCCGCAGCGAGCACCGCCGCGCCGACAGCCAGCAGCGCGATCTGCCATCCGGGGGTACCGCCGACCACGATGGTGTGCACCGGGAGCGGCCCGGCCGGCGCCGCGGCTCCCCCTGAGGCCGGCGGGGGCGGGACCTCGGTGGCGAAAGCGGTAGGTGCAGCGGCTATCGCCGTGGCCAGGGCCGCCGCCAGGACGGCGGCCACCGCAGCCAGCCGGGCGCCGATCCGGGCCGGCGTGGTACGCAGGAAACGATGAATGGTGATCATGGTGAGTCCTCTCCGGGTTGCCGGGCGGGATGCCGCGGCGGCTTCAGGAACCTTCCTGGACCTGGTAAATGGCCTCGGCGACCAGTCCGTGCGCGTCGCGGTGCACCGTGCTGGCGGCGTCCGCGGACGGGGCCTCGGCCAGGCAGAACACCTTGCCCCGCTCCTCGTCCACCCAGTAGCGCAGGTAACGCACGTCGTGCTGGCCCTGGACCTGCAGGTCCGCGGTGTGTGCCTTGGCCACGTCGTCGGCGCTCACGCCCCCGTCGATGGTGTGCACGTCCATGTAGAGCGGCATCAGGCTCTCCTCGGTTCTCGATGTGCTCGGGTACCTGGCGAACGTAAGCCGCGCCCCCCAGCGGGCGGATCGGGAGCGGTTCCCCAGTTTCCGGCCCGGCCCTCCCCAGATTTCTCAGGCGCCGACCCATCTTGGGGCAGTACGCCGATTGGGACGTTGTGGCTGGTGGTGCTCGGGCTGGTGGTCATGGACACTGGGAGGCGTGCAGCTGTTGGAGCGGGAGGCGCAGCTCGCGTCGCTGACCGAATACGCGGGCGACGCCCGCGGCGGGGATGGCCGGCTGGTGCTCGTGGCCGGCGAGGCCGGCGTGGGCAAGTCCGCGCTGGTCGAGCAGCTGCAGCATGACCTGCCCGAGGCCGCCTGGTTCTGGGGGGCGTGTGACGGGCTGTTTACCCCGCGGCCGCTGGGGCCGCTGTTCGACATCGCCGCCAAGCTGGGCGGCGAACTGGAGGAGCTGTGCCGGGCCGATGCGGCGCGGGAGGAGCTGTTCGGCGCGCTGCTCCGGCAGGTGAGCGGGCCAGGCGCACTGCGGGTGCTGGTCGTCGAGGACATCCACTGGGCTGACGAGGCCAGCATCGACCTGCTCCGGTTCCTCGGCCGGCGGCTGCGCGACGCGCCGGTGCTGCTGATCACGACCTACCGGGACGATGGGCTGCTCGCGGGCGATCCGCTCCGGCTCGCTCTCGGCGATCTAGCTTCCCAACGCACCGTCCGGCGCATTGACCTTGCCCCGCTCTCAGTGGCGGCCACGGCGCGGCTGGCGGCGGGCAGCGGGCTGGCGCCCGCCGCGCTGCACGAGCTGACCGGCGGCAACCCGTTCTACGTAACCGAGGTTGTCCAGGCCGGGATGAGTGAGGTGCCGCCGTCCGCCCGGGACGCCGTGCTGGCCCGCGCGGCCCGGCTGTCCGGCCCGGCCCGCGAGGTGCTGGACGTGGCCGCGCTGATCGGCACCCGGGCCGGCTTCCCGCTGCTGGAGTCGGTCACCGGCGGCCCCCCGTCCGCGGCCGACGAGCTGCTCGCGGCCGGGCTGCTCACCGGGGAGGGCGCGGCGCTGAAGTTCCGGCACGAGATCGCCCGGCTGGCGGTGGCCGAAGCCATCCCCGCGCACCGCCGTGGGCTGATCCACGCCAGGATCCTCGATGTCATCCGCCAGTCCGGCGGGGGCGACGACGCGCGGATGGCCTTCCACGCCGAAGGCGCCGGGGACGGGCCCGCGGTGCTGCGTTACGCGCCCGCGGCCGCGCGCCGGGCCGCGGAGCTGGGCTCGCACCGCGAGGCGGCCGCGCAGTACGAGCGGGCCCTGCGGTTCGCGGCGGATGCCGATGCCGCCACGGCCGCCCGCCTGTACGACGCGTTCGGCCACGAGGCCTCGCTGGTGAACCGCTGGCAGGACGCGGTGGACGCCCGCGAGCGCGCGCTCGCCCTGTGGCGCCAGCAGGGTGACCCGCTGCGCGAAGGCGACACGCTGCGCTGGCTCGCGTCCGCGCTGAACGCGGCCAGCCGGGGCAGCGAGGGCCACGCCGCGGCCGCGGCCGCGCTAGCCCTGCTCGAACCGCTGGGGCCGAGCCCGGAGCTGGCCTCGGCCTATTCCAGCCTCGCCTCGCTGCGGATGGTCAACTACGAGCACGCTGAGGCGATCGAGCTGGCCCGCCGGGCCGTGGCCATCGCCGGGCCGTTGGGCCGCACCGACATCGTCAGCGACTCGCTCAACACCGAGGCCTGCTCGCTTCTGGGGATCGGCGCTGACTGGGCCCCCACGATGCGCCGGGCCCTGGACGTCGCGGTAAGCGGCGGGCATGAAGCCCAGGTGGGCCGGGCATACGTCAATACCTACGCCATCTACGTCGACGAGAAGGACTTCGCCAGCGGGGAGGCCTATTACACCGACGGCGTGGCCTACTGCGACGAGCACGACCTCACGTCCTACTCGATCTTCCTGCGCAGCCAGCGGACCAACATGCTGGAGAAGACCGGGCGCTGGGACGAGGCCGTGGCCATCGCCGGGGAACTCCTGCTCCGGGCGGGCGCGTCGCCAGGCATCCGGCTGTGCCCGCTGAACCGGCTCGGCACGATCCGGGCCCGCCGGGGTGAGCCCGGGGTCTGGGAGTGCCTGGACGAAGCCGTCGGGTACGCGGACGGCGCGGGGGAGGCCCAGAACATCGTGCCCGTCCGGCTGGAGCGGGCCGAGGCCCGCTGGCTGGAAGGCGACTCCGCCGCCGCGCTCCGCGAGGCCGAACTGGCCGACGACTCCGGCGCCGGCGCTGACCAGTGGGGACGCGGCGCGCTCGCCGTCTGGCTGACGCGGACCGGGTCGAGCCGGGAACTGCCCCGGGACCTGGCTGAGCCTTACCGGCGGCAGCTCGACGGCGACTGGGCCGGTGCGGCGCGCGTGTGGCAGGACATGGGCTGCCCTTATGAGGCGGCGATGGCCCTGCTGGACGCTGCGGAGGAGGACGCCCTGCGTGCGGCCCTGGATATCCTGACCGGCCTGCGCGCCGCCGCTGTCATCCGGGTCGCCCGGAAGAAGATGCGGTCCCTGGGCATCCGGTCGATCCCGGCCGGGCCGCGTACCGCGACCCGGGAGCATCCGCTGGGGCTGACCCGGCGGGAGCGCGAGGTCTTGGACCTGGTCTGCGCGGGCTGCACGAATGCGGAGATCGCGGACCGGCTGTTCATCTCGGCCAAGACGGTGGATCACCATGTGTCCGCGGTGCTGGCCAAGCTGGGCACGCCGAATCGCGGCGAGGCCGCCGCCGAAGCGGCCCGGCTCGGCCTGGCCAGCGCCGCGGGCCGGTTAGCGGCCGGCTTCTAGCGTTACGCAGTGGCACGGGCTGGTTGGGCGGCGCCCGCTGCGTGGCTGGCGGGCGGGCCCGGCGGGCGGGCGTGCTGCGTAGCTAGCCGGATGGGCGCGGCGCACCGGCTGCGCGGGCGCGGGACGGCCGGGCTAGCCTGCTGTCATGCCGGTTACCTGGCCCGCGTGCTCCTACGAAGCATGGCGGGCGACCTGTGACACGCTGCACGCGCACACCCAGGTGCTGGGGAAGCTGGCCGTCGCGCTGGCGTCCCCGGAACCGCAATTGCAGCATGCGGCGCTGCGGCTGACCGCGCGTGGCTGGGAGACCGCGCCGCTGCCTGCCCCGGACGGCAGCGGTGCCCTGGTCGCCGCGCTCGACCTGCGGCGGCACGAGGCCGTGGTGGAGCACAGCGACGGCCGGTCCGACCGGGTGCCGCTCGCGCCGGACCGCCCGGTCGGCGAGGTGACCCGCGAGGTACTGGCCGCGGTGCGCCGCCTCGGCGGCCCGGTGCGGATCAAGACCAACCCGCAGGAGGTGACCTGGACAGTCCCCCTGGACACCGACACCGAGCACGCGACCTATGACCCCGGCCAGGTGGCCGACTACTTCGCCGCGGCCACCCAGGCCGCCCTGGTGCTGACCGCCTTCCGGGCCCCGTACCGTGGCCGGTCCACCCCGGTCAACGCCTGGTGGGGTTCCTTCGACCTGGCGGTCAACCTGTTCTCCGGGGCCAGCGCCGATCCGCCGTCCGGCGACTTCATCATGCGCAACGCGATGGACGCCCAGGAGGTGGCCGTCGGCTGGTGGCCTGGCGATGGCCGGTACCCGAAGGCGGCGTTCTACGCCTACGCGCACCCCGCCCCTGAGGGCTTCGAGGGGATGAAGCTGTCCCCGGCCGCCGCGCGGTGGGAGGGCGCGCTGGGGGAGTACGTGCTGGACTGGGACGACGTCCGGGCCGCCGCGGATCCGCGGGCGGCGGCGCTGGAGTTCGCCCGGTCTGCGTTCCGCCAGGCCTGCATCATGTGCTCCTGGGACCCCCGCCTGGCCGCCAGCGCTGAGTTCACCCCGCCCCCGGTCCGCTAACCCCTGATCTCCGCGCCCCGGGCCCGGACCTGTCACCTCCTGACCAGCAGTTCCGCTTTCCGTCAGCGGTACGTGCCGGGCGCGATGACCGACCAGGTGTGCCGCCAGTCGGTATGCCGGTTGAGCAGGCTCGGTTGCCCGGTATCGGTTACCCGGTGGTATTCGCCCACGCCCTGGTTCGGGTCGTAGCAGAGAAACTCGCGGAAGGCCGTGTGATGAAGCTGGGGCCAGTCGCCGCCGAACGGCGTGGGGCCGGAGAGCGTGGCCAGGGTGCCGTCGCCGAAGGTGGTGAAGAACTCCATCAGGCCGTGGGTGCGGTCGTAGAACATGACGTCGCTGAATTCGCCGCCCGTGACGTTGCAGGCGAGACCGATATCCCAGGTATTCGACACCTGGGCGGTGCTCCCGGCGAGGGCGATGTTGCCGCCCTCGTCCGTCGTGTAGATCTCGATCAGCCCAGCCTGCGGATCGTAGAAAAGCACGTCCGGATAGCGGTTGCGCGTGAAGTTGCCGACCAGGATCGTGCGCCAGGTTGTGCGCCAGTCCGGGTAGCTGGCCATCTGCTGGATGCCGCCCTGGCCGTCGGTCGAGTAGATCTCTCCGGTGCCGGAGTCGCGGTCATAGAACAGGATGCCGTCGTAACGTTGGCCGCCGAACCGGGCCGGCTGGATGATGTCCCACGTCGTACGCCAATTGGTGTGCGATGCGACCAGTTGGATGTGGCCGTGGCCGTCGCTTTGGTAGATCTCGCCCGTGCCTGCCGCCGGGTCGTAGAAGAGCAGGTCGTGGAACGAGCGGCTGGTGAAGTTGCCGGGCGTGATGATCGACCATGAGTTCCGCCAGGTGTTGTCGGTGGCGAGCAACGCGATGCCGCCGCTGATGTCGCTGGTGTAGAACTCGCCCGTGCCGGCCGTCGGGTCGTAGAACATGAGGTCGCGGTAGATCGGAAAGGCATTGTCCGAATCGAACGGTTCCGTGACGGCAACGTCGAACCGGCGCTCGATGGCCGCCTTGAACGGTGCGAACGCGTCGGTGCGCCCGCTGAGCCGGCGGAACGTTTCCGCGGGTGCCCCGCCGCCGGCCTGCGTGATCTGCTCGAGGCTGTAGCCGAGCTGGAACTTCAGGTAGTGGATGAACAACGTGGCGCATCCGACCGAGGGGAAGTGGGTGTCGGTGTCCTCGTTCTGGTCAACCCAGTCCTGGCGGTCGCTCCAGATCCACCAGCCCCCGGTACGGAAGCTCACGCCGGGAACGGTCATCGAGTGCGGGTAGCGGTGCGCGGCCAGGACGCGGGACAGCCCTTCGCCGTGGCTCTGCCCGCAGTCCCAGCCGTTGCCCTGGTCGGCCTCGAACACCTCGTCGGCTTCCGAGACCACGAGCATGCGCACGAGGTTGTCGTCGTCTCCGGCAAAGGCATCACAGTGAATCTCGCTGTCATCGCATCCGCCGTGGCTGGCGCCGCCGGTGCCCGACTGGACGTAGATGTCGAAGGGCAGGTCGTCGGGGGTAATGCCGAAATACCCGCGCAGCGCCTCATAGTCGCCCTCGCAGGTGGCCAGGATCGCGGTCGAGAGCGTGTTGCCCTGCGTGGTGTAGATCTCGCCGGTACCCGCGGCGGGGTCGTAGAAGACCAGGTCCTGGCCCGCGCCGTCGGTGAAGTTGGCCGGCGAAATCATCGACCAGGTGTGGCGCCAGTTGGCTGCGCTGTGCAGCAGGGAGATCCCGCCGTGGCCGTCGGTGGCGTAGAACTCGCCCACCCCGGCGGCCGGGTCGTAGAACATGAGGTCGCTGTGCGGGTGGCCGCTGATGGCGCAGGGCTTGACGATCGACCAGGTATGCCGCCAGTCGGTGTGGCTCGCGATGAGGCTGATGCCGCCCTGCCCATCGACCGCGTACATCTCGCCGACACCGGCTGACGGGTCGTAGAAAAGCAGGTCGCTTGACGGGCGGCGGGCTTGGCCGGCTAGCTGGCAGGCGGCGATCGCCGCCCAGGTGGTGCGCCAGTCGGTATGGCTGGCGATCAGGCTGATGTTCCCGTGCCCGTCGGTCCGGTACATTTCGCCGACCCCGGCCGTGGGGTCGTAGAACAGCAGGTCACTGAAGCTGCCCCCGGAGATGCTGCACGGGATGATCAGCGACCAGGTGTGCCGCCAGTCGGAGTGGCTGGCCACCAGGCTGATCCCGCCCTGGCCGTCCGTCGAGTAGATCTCGCCGACGCCCCCCACCGGGTCGTAGAAGAGGAGGTCCTGGTGTGCGCCCCCGGTGAAGTTGCCGGGGACGATGATGGACCAGGTCGTCCGCCAGCCACTGTGACTGCTGAGCAGGCCGAGGTTGCCCCCCTCTGTCGTGTAGAACTCACCCACGCCCGCAGTGGGGTCGTAGAACAGCAAGTCGCTGAACGGGCGGTCGGTGAACCTGCCCGGCGTGATGACCGACCAGCTCGTCCGCCAGCTGGCGTTGCTCGTCAGCTGGATGATGTCGCCGGGCGCATGGTTGAGCAGTCCGTTCGAATAGTTGGTCGTGAAGTGAGTCGTTCGTCCCTGCCGCGACGAGCCCGAGGTGTCCGGGGTCGCCCGGAGCGCGTCGAGGTCGGCACCGACGGGAGCGAATACTGACCTGGGCCGGACGCGCCCGGATACCGGAGTTGTCATCCGCCACCCCCCTTGTGGATCTCTCCAATGAACACCGGCGGCCGGAATAGTTCAAGGAAAGGTCAAGGAAGGTTAATGTTCTTCACCGGGGGAGGCGGGACAGTCGCTCAGGCCGGGCCGGCGTTCCTGGCCAGGAAGGCCAGTTTGGCCAGGAACTGCGTGGTGCCGCCGCCCTCGTGGCCGTTGAACGGGTAGACCTCGATCTGCTTCGGGCCCGCGTAGTGGTTGAAGGCGGCGAAGACGGTGGACGGGGGGGTGATGTCGTCGGTCAGCCCCACCGAGAACAGGCCGGGGACGGTGACCCGCTTGGCGTGGTTGACCACGTCGATGTAGGACAGCGTCCGGAACACCTGGTCCATCGCGCCGTGGTGCACGCTGCAGTACTCGGTGAGCTCGACGTAGGGGTGGCTGTCGGTGACGTCCACCGCCCGCCTCGGGTGGGCCAGGAACGGCACGTCGGGCAGGGCCGCGGCGACCCCGCCGGCCAGGTGCGCGGCGGCGATGGCCAGGCCGCCACCCTGGCTGCCCCCCGTGGTGACCACCGGACGGCCCGCGCAGGCCGGATGGCGCTGGGCGACCGCCACGGCCCGGGCCGCGTCGATGAACAGCCGGGTGTAGTAGTAGGTCCGCGGGTCGGCGATGCCCCGGGTCATGAAGCCCGAGGTGCTGGGCGCCCCGTTGTCGCTCGGGTCGGGCGTGTCCGCGCTGCGCCACCCGCCGCCCTGGCCCCGGGTGTCCATGACCAGGTGCGGATGGCCCGCGCTGCTCCAGGCCAGCCAGTCGAACGGGTCGCCCCGGCCGCCGCCGTACCCGATGAACTCGACGATGAACGCGCCGCCCGGGACGCTGTCGTGCGGCAGCAGCAGCCAGGCTTTGACCGGGTCCCCGTTGTAGCCGGGGAACGTCACGTCGGCCACCGCCGCGTGCCGCACCCGGGTGCCCGCCGGGCGCAGCACCGGCTCGGCGTCGCGGGTGGCCGCGTCGGCCAGCTCGGCCGCCCAGAACTCGGCGAAGTCGGCGGGCTCAGCCACGTCGGGCGTGTAGCCGCGCAGCTCATCCAGGGAAAGGTCGCGGAGCATCAGGTCCTCACGATCGCGGGGCGGGCGGGCCGCGGTTGACACGGGGCGGGCGGCCGCGCCAGGCGGCTCACTCGGCTGGCAGCAGCCTAATCTCCGGGTGCAGCACCCGGCCGGGCCCGGCCTCCCGGCGCGCCCCGGTGAGCGCGGCGCGCAGCGTGCCCCGGTGAGCGTGGCGCGCAGCGTGCCCCGGATATCGGTACTGGACGCGCCCACCCGCAGTTCCACCTCGCCCGGGTCCACCTGGCGCCGCCCGGCCCGCCCGGTGTAGCCGGTGAGCAGATATGTGAAGGGCTGAGCACCCCCCACGCGTGAACAGCCCGTCCGGGGTGCGGCCCGGCCCGGGCACCGCGGCCAGCCGGGCCGGTGCCGCCCATGCCTGCAGACCGGGCGAAAGTCCCGCGCGAGCGGGCGGATGGCCCCTAGGCCTGGCCTGCCAGCCGCCGCATGGTGGAGGCAGGGAGGCACGCATGATGAGGCGAGGGGCAGAACCGCGCGAGCGGCGAGCTCTGTGGCTGCGCGGCCTCTGGCCGGACCACAATCCGCTCCGGCGGGCCAGCGACCGGATTGAGGCCACGGTGATTGCGGCGGCCCTGCTTATCTTTCTGATCGGCGCCCCGCTGCTGGCGCTCGCCGCCGGCCACTGGGCCGGCGCCGCCGCCCTGCGGGTTGAGCGGGCCCAGCAGAGGTCCTGGCGCCAGGTCCCGGCCGTGCTGCTGGCCAACGCGGGATCCGTGTCCGGCGAGGGGTACGGCGGCGTGAGCACCGCCGAGGTGCAAGCCAAGTGGACCACGTCCGATGGGAAGGTGCGCACCGGTGACGTGCCGGCCTTGCCGGGGGCCCGGGCCGGCAGCATGGTGCGGATCTGGGTGGACGGCGCCGGCGAGCAGACCGGGCCGCCGCTCCGGCACGATCAGGCGACTGGCCAGGCCTTCCTGGCTGCCGTCACTGCCCCGCTGGCGCTGGGCGCGTTCCTGCTCTGCGCCGCGTCACTGACCCTGCAGGGACTGGACCGGCGGCGCCTGGCCGCCTGGGATGCTGACTGGCAGGCCACCGAGCCCCGGTGGAGCAGCCGCCGCTGATCCAGCCCGTGCTGCTGGGTGGGGCCGGGGATTATGGCCAGCGCCGCCGGCGGCCTCGACCTCGGGCCGGCCCGGCGGCTCAGGCCGGGACCGGGATGTCCGTCATCGCCCCGCTGACCACCACCACTGGGCACGGCGCGTGCCGCAGGCACGCCCGGGCCACCGGCCCGATGCCGTCCGGTGCGCCGTGGATGGCGCTCCCCAGCACCAGCAGGTCCGCCTCCGCGGCGTGGTCCAGCAGCACCCGGGCCGCCAGGCCCTCGGCCGCGGTCACCTGGACCCGGACCAGGGGTGACGGACCGAGCACGGCCGTCACGTCGGCCTCCAGCCGGTCCCGCGCGGTGAGGTGGTCGTCCGCTCGGCTGGCCAGCGCCGCGTGCGCGTACGGGGCCACTCGCTTGGCGGTGTCTTCCCAGGCCCGCACCACTTGCAAGGCCGTTGTACGCAATCCCGCTTCTCGGACTGCCCAGCGCAGCGCGGCCAGTGAGGCTACTGAGCCGTCTACTCCAACCACGATGCGCGACAGTGTTGGATCATGCTTCAGCGCGGCACCCCCTTCGCAGGTCCGGCCCGGGGGGCCTGGCATCCAGCGCGATCACCCGCTGTGTCCTGCTTGCCGGAGGTACAAATACCCAAAGTCAGCTCGTCTCACCCACTCCCGGGCGGCGCCGTGGAACATCACCCGCACGGGGTGCCCGGCTGATGCACTGCGGCCGGGTCTCCGGTTCGGCGAGGGCCTCGGGTCTCGGGTAGGGACTTTCTCCTCCGGTGACGGGCACTCCGGCCCTGGGCTGACCGTGGCCTGCCGAGGTCCCCTGAATGTCGGGGGCGGCAGAGGAGAGTGGATGTCCCGTCACAAAGTGCGTGAGGTCATGACCACCGAGGTACTCACCGTCGCCGTGGACACCCCGGTGAGCGAGCTGGCGGCCATCATGGCTGCGACCGGCTTCCGGACCATGCCCGTGCTCGGCGCCACCGGCCGGGTCGCCGGGTTAGTCGCCGCGGCTGACCTGCAGCCGCGCTGCACGCTGCCGGGGCGCCGGGCGGCCAGGCGGGTCCTATGCCGTATCCGGCACCCCCAGCCGCCAGCGGGCCGGGCGGTGGCCGCCCAGGATGTCATGCGGGTTCCCGTGGTGACGACCTCACCCGAGGCGCCGCTGGCCGAGGCGGCTCAGTCGATGAGCCGGAACCAGCTCAGCGAGCTGCCGGTGGCCGATTCTGGCGGTCATCTCGTCGGCATGGTCAGCTGGGCCGACCTCGGCCACGTCTTCGCCCGCCCGGACTGCGACCTGGTCCACGAGATCCTTCGTGACGTGTTCGTCCGGCACCTGGGGACCAATCCGTCCCTGGTGCGGGTCTGTGTCCAGGACGGCCTGGTGACGTTGAGCGGCTCCGTGGCGGCGAAAAGCATGATCCCGCTGGCGGTGGCGATGTGCCGGGCCATCGCTGGAGTGGTCGACGTGGTCAGCTACCTCGGCTACGCCACCGATGACCTCGCGGCCGGCGACGGCCCGGCGGCGGGCGGCACGGCCAGGGACGGGCCAGTACCCTCGGTGGCGGATCTCACCGAGTTCTGATGACCCGCCGGGGGTGGCCCACCCGCACCGAGGACGGTCCCGGCCGGAGCGCTGAGCCGGGAGGCCGGGCGGCTAGGGCAGACGGCCGGGCTCAGTCGCGGGCGGGGCGGGCAAGCCGGACCGCATCCAGCGGCGGCGCGGGCAGGGGAGCCCCATGGTAGCCACGGACCTCCCCGAACCGGGTGCCCGCCGCCCAGTCACGGGCCGCCGCGATGATGTCCTCCGGCCTGCGGCCGACGAAATTCCACCACATCAGCAGCGGCTGCGCGAGCGGCTCGCCACCGAGGAGCAGCGCGGTGCTGCCCGCCGGGGCGGCCAGGTCCAGCCGGTTCCTCCCGGGAGCCAGGTAGAGCAGGCGGCCCGGGGTGAGTTCGGTGCCGTCGGCCCGGATCGGCCCGGTCACCGCGAAGATCATGTGCTCGTGCTCCCGGCGCAGCGCCAGCTGGGCCCGGCCCTCCCGGGCCGCCCGCAGTTGTGCGCCAACCACGGGGGAGAAGACCGTGGCCGGCGAGCGCAGCCCGGCGAGTTGCCCGGCGATGACGGTGACCTCGAACCCGGCCAGGCCGGCCGACGGCAGTTCCGGGTGGTGCTCAAACCCGGGCGCCGCCTGCTGGCCGTCCTCCGGCAGCGCCAGCCAGAGCTGGACCCCGTGCAGCCGCGGGTCGTGGTCCGCCGGGGACTCCTCGGAGTGTGCGATGCCCCGGCCGGACGTCATCAGGTTCAGCTGACCAGGCCGGATCATCTGCTCGCTGCCCAGGCTGTCCCGGTGTAGCACGTTCCCGTCCAGCAGCCAGGTCACGGTCTGCAGCCCGATATGCGGATGCGGCGGCACCTGCATGCCGGCCACGCCGTCCACCGACATCGGCCCGTAGTGATCCACGAAGCACCACGCCCCGACGCTGCGGCGGCGGCGCAGCGGCATCAGCCGCCGCACCTCCATGTCCCCCACCCGGGCCACCCGGGCCTGGGTGAGTTCCGGCTCCCCGCCGGAGCCGGCGGTGGCGGCCGGCCCGGCGGCCACCGGCCCGGCGGCCGCCGTGGACGCGGTTCCCGGAACCGCCTGGACGTCCGGGTTTGCCTCGACCGTGCTCATGACCCCAGTGTGCGGCACCGCCCCGACCATGCCGCAAGCCGGTGCCGCGGTGAGTGGACCCCGCCGTCCGGCGGCCCGCTCCGGTCCCGCGCCCTGCTCCCGTCCGGCGCCCTGGTGTCATCCGGCGCCCTGGTGCCATCCGGCGCACAAGCTCCCGTCCGGCGCCCCGCTCCCGTCCGGCGCCCCGCTCCCGTCCGGCGCCCCGCTCCCGTCCGGCGGACGGCCCTGGCCGCTGGCCCTGGCCGCTGCTGGCCCTGGCCGCTGGCCCTGGCCGCTGGCCCTGGCCGCTGGCCGCCTGCCGCCCAGCGCCTCGTAGGGTGGCTCTGGCACGCTCCCCCCAGGGCGCAGGAGGAATGCCGTGAAGCCGACGCAGCCCGTGCTCTACGTCATCGCCGGAGGTGGCCCGCCCGCCGCGCGGCTGGCCGAGTTCACCGGCTTCGCCCAGCGGCAGGGCTGGGATGTCTGCGTGATCACCTCGCCTGACGGGGCCAAGTTCCTCGACACCGGCGAACTGGCCCGGCTGACCGGTCACCCGGTACGGGTGCACTACAAGGATCCCGGCGACCCGGACGTACTGCCGCGCGCCGACGCCTTCGTGGTGGCCCCGGCCACCTTCAACACGATCAACAAGCTGGCCTGCGGCATCAGCGACACCCTGGCGCTCGGCCTGCTCAACGAGGCGGTCGGGAACGGGCTGCCCATCCTCGCGGTGCCCTGGCCGAATGCCGCCCTGGCCCGGCACCCGGCGTTCCGGCGCAGCGTGGCCGAACTCCAGGACTGGGGCATCCGGATGATCTACGATCCGGACTGGCTGCCGCCGGTCATCGGGGACTCGCCTGCCTTCCCCTGGGATGAGCTGTGCGCCGAGCTCACCCGGGTGCTGGCCGCCGTGGTCAGCCCCGACTGACGGCCCGCGGCGCAGCAGGCCCGGAGGCCGCCCGGGAAGCCGGCTGGCCGTGCCGCCCGGGACTGTGTCGTGGCGGTCCGGGCGACGGGCCGTCGGCTGGAAGGCGCTTGCTCAGGCGACCAGGGTCTTGACGGCGCTGGTCAAACCGGTGAGGGCGGACTTCGCGTCCGAGAAGAACATGCTCGTCTTCGGGTCCACATACAGCTCGTTATCGATCCCGGCGTAGCCGTGCCCCATCGACCGCTTGATCACGATGATGCTCTTCGCGTGGTCCACGTCCAGGATCGGCATGCCGGAGACCGGGTTGCCCGGCCGGCGCGCAGCCGGGTTGGTGACGTCGTTCGCCCCGATGACCAGCGCCACGTCGGTGCGCGGGAACTCCGGGTTGACCTCGTCCATCTCCTTGAGCTGCGGGTAGGGCACGTTGGCCTCGGCCAGCAGGACGTTCATGTGCCCGGGCATCCGCCCGGCCACCGGGTGGATGGCGTAGCTGACCTCGACGCCCCGTTCCTCCAGCAGCGCGGCCAACTCGGCCACCTGGTGCTGGGCCTGCGCGGCGGCCAGGCCGTAGCCGGGCACGATGATGACCTTCTGGGCGTAGGCGAGCTGGATGGCGGCGTCGTCGGCCTGGATGGACCGCACGTCTCCGCCGGGGCCCTCGACCGCCGGGCCGTTATCGCCCGTGCCGAACCCGCCCACGATGATGTTGCGGATCGACCGGTTCATCGCGTCGGCCATCAGCTTGGTCAGGATGCCACCGGATGCGCCCACTAGCGCGCCCGCGATGATCAGCGCCCAGTTGCCGATGACGAAGCCGGCCATCGCCACCGCGGTGCCGGTGAACGCGTTCAGCAGCGAGATGACGACCGGCATGTCCGCGCCACCGATCGGCAGCACCATCGTCACGCCGAACAACAACGCGGCCAGGATAATGACGATCAGGACGGGCACGCTCGGGGTGGCGATCATGTAGATCCCGCCGCCGACCGCGATGGCCGCGGCCGCGATGTTGACGGCGCGCGAGCCGGGGAAGGTGATCGGCGACCCGTCGATCAGGCCCTGCAGCTTCCCGGCCGCGATGATCGACCCGGAGAAGGTCACCGCGCCGATGAGCACGTCAAGGATGGTGAAGACCGTGGTCGACTCGGCGATGCCCCCCGAGGCGAGCCGGACGTAGTCGTCGATCCCGACCAGGGCGGCCGCGCCGCCGCCGACCGCATTGAAGATGCTGACCAGCTGCGGCATGGCGGTCATCTCGACCGTGCGGGCCGCGTACAGGCCGGCCCCGCCGCCGAGCAGCGTCCCGGCGATCATCACGATCCAGCCGGTAGTGGTGACCGTGCCCGAGTGGGCGACCAGGGCCAGGGTAGTCGCGATGGCCACGACCATGCCGGCCGTGGACACCTGGTTACCGCGCCGCGCGCTGGCCGGGGAGTTCATCAGGTGCAGGCCGAGCACGAAACAGGTCGCGGCCGCAACGTAGAGCAGCTGGGTGATCCAGTCGAAGGCACTCATGACTGACCGCCCGGCTTGCTGATAGCCGGGGTCTGGCCGTTGCCGGTGACCGCGGCCGGGGCGGGCGCGGCGGGCACCGGGGTGCGGGTGCGCTTGAACATCTTCAGCATCCGCCCGGTGACCATGTAACCGCCGACCACGTTCATCGCCGCGAACGCGGAGGCCACGAAGGCGAGGATGTAGCCGAGCGGGTTGTGCGCGGTCACCGCGATGAGCATGGCGCCGGCCAGCACGATGCCGTGGATCGAGTTGGCCGCCGACATCAGCGGCGTGTGCAGCGTGGCCGGCACCTTGGAGATCACCTCGAAACCGACCAGGATGGCGAGCACGAAGATCGTTATGTCAGTGAGCAGTGACGTAGTCACGAGGTCGCACCTTTCGGCGAGCCGGCACCAGGCGTGGATTCGGCGAGCAGGGCAGCGGTAGCAGGGTGAATGACGGCCCCCTCGTGGGTGATCACGACGCCGGCCTGGATCTCGTCGGCGGGGTCGATGGCCAGCGCGCCATCCTTCACCAGGTGCAGCAGCAGCGTGGCGATGTTCCGGGACAGGAAGGCCGAGGCGGCGCCAGGCACGCTGGCCGCCAGGTTCCCGGCGCCGATGACGGTGACCCCGTTCCCGGTGACGATGGTCTCGCCCGGCACGGATCCCGCCACGTTGCCGCCGAGCGGGCCCGCCGCCATGTCCACGATGACCGCGCCCGCGGTCATGGCCTTCAGCGTGTCTTCGGGAATCAGCAGCGGCGGCTTGCGCCCCGGCACCTGGGCCGTGGTGATGACCACGTCGTGCCGGGCGATGTGGCCGGCTAGCTCGGCCTGCTGGGCCTGCCGTTCCTCGTCGCTGAGCGCCCGCGCGTAACCGCCCTCCCCGGCCGCGTTCCCCACCGACGTGAGCTCGATGAAGGTGCCGCCGAGCGACTCCACCTCGGTCTTGGTCTGAGGCCGCACGTCGTAGGCGGAGACCACGGCGCCGAGCCGGCGGGCGGTCCCGATGGCCTGCAGCCCGGCCACCCCGGTGCCCAGGATGAGCACCCTGGCCGGACGGGCGGTGCCCGCCGCGGTGGTCAGCATGGGGAAGAACCGGCTGAACGCCGCCGCCCCCGCCAGCGCCGCCTTGTACCCGGCCACGTTGGCCTGGGAGCTCAGCGCGTCCATGCCCTGGGCCCGGGACAGGGTCCGGGGCAGCCCGTCCAGGCTGATGGCGGTCACGCCCTTGGCCGCCAGCGTGGTCGCCAGGCCCGGATCGGCCAGCGGGTTCAGCATGCCGAGGATGGCCTGGCCGGAGTGCAGCGCGCCGAGCAGCGGGTCGTCCGGCTTGCCGACCATCATGATCAGGTCGGCGGCGGTGAGCAGTTCCGCGCGGCTGACCACGGTGGCACCGGCCTCAGCGTAGGCACTGTCCGCCAACCAGGCCCCGTCGCCGGCGCCCGACTCGACCAGTACCTCGAGCCCGGCGCCGCGCAGCCGCGCGACCATCTCTGGGATCAGGGCCACCCGGCGCTCGCCAGAGGTGGTCTCCTTGATAACGGCTACTTTCATGGACGCGACCTCACGATGTCAGGGGCGTGGCCTTCAGTAGCCTCATCCATTTGCGACGAGACAATCAGAGGCCACCGTCCCGCCGCATGGGGGACCTTCGGGCATGGTCGCACGAGATCACCGATCGACTCCAGTATCGCGCATGAGGTTCCCCCCGCATCTCCCCCGCACGGGGGACCGCCGTCCCCGGCCGGCGGCCCTGCTCCGTCCGAAGCTCCGGCACCCGCCCCTCCGGGGCGCCGCCACCGGGCCCCGGCGCCCGGCCGCTCCCGGGGCCCGCCACCGGGCCCCGGCCCCGGGCCGCCTCCGGCCCCCGCCCCCGCGCCCTGGGCCGGGAAGCAGTTGTGCGGTGAGTTGGGACCGCTCAGAGGGTCACAACCCACCGCGCAGATGCCGATGGCCGGGGTGGCGGCGGCGTGCGGTGAGCTGGGACCGCTCAGAGGGTCACAACCCACCGCGCAGATGCCGATCGCAACGCACTGATGGACCCGCGGGAGAGGGGCGTCAGCTGGCGCGGCGGAGGGCGGCGGTGATCCGGTCGCCCGCGGTGACGACGGCGTTCGCGTGCAGCCGCCCTGGTGAGCGGGTAAGCCGTTCGATCGGCCCGGACACCGAGACCGCCGCGATCACCTTGTTGCCCTGGCCCCGCACCGGCGCGGACACCGACGCCACCCCGGCCTCCCGCTCGCCCACGCTGGCCGCCCAGCCTCGCCTGCGCACCTGGGCCAGCGCGGCCGCGCTGAACTTGGCTCCCCGCAGGCCGCGGTGCAGCCGCTCAGGGTCCTCCCAGGCCAGCAGGATCTGCGCGGCCGACCCAGCGGTCATCGGCAGCGCCGAGCCGACCGGGACGGTGTCCCGCAGCCCGGTGGCCCGCTCGGCGGCGGCCACGCAGATCCGGCTGTCCGCCTGGCGCCGGTACAGCTGGGCGCTTTCCCCGGTCAGGTCACGCAGGGCGATCAGGACCGGCTGGGCCACGGCCAGCAGCCGGTCCTCGCCCGCCGCGGTAGCCAGCTCGCCGATCCGTGGTCCCAGGATGAACCGGCCCTGGCCGTCCCGGGCCACCAGCCGGTGCCGTTCCAGGGCCACCGCGATGCGGTGCGCAGTGGGCCTGGCCAGCCCGGTCGTGCCGACCAGCTGGGCCAGTGAGGCCGGACCCGACTCCAGGGCGCTCAGCACGGCCACTGTCTTGTCCAGCACGCCCACTCCGCTAGAGTTGTCCATAGCTCGATATTGCCGTCTCGCGATGCGAGACGCAAGCTCGCTGCCCGGCCCGCCGGAAGGCGCCGTGACCAGGTAGCGGTTCGCGACGAGGCGCCCGCTGAAAGGGGTGGCACGGATGGGACGTACGCTCGCGCAGAAGATCTGGGATTCGCGTGTCGTGCACCGGGCCGATGGTGAGCCCGACCTGCTTTACATTGACCTGCACCTGGTCCACGAGGTGACCAGCCCGCAGGCGTTCGACGGGCTGCGGCTGGCCGGGCGGCCGGTCCGCCGGCCCGACCTGACCGTCGCTACCGAGGACCATAACGTGCCCACGCTGGGAGTGACCGGGCCCGGGCTGCCGCTGGCCGGCCCGGGCAGCCCAGTCACCGACCCGGTGTCCCGGGTCCAGGTCGAGGCGCTGCGCAAGAACTGCGCGGACTTCGGCATCAGCCTCTACCCGATGGGTGACGCCGGGCAGGGCATCGTGCACGTGATCAGCCCGCAGCAGGGGCTGACCCAGCCCGGCATGACGATCGTCTGCGGTGATTCGCACACCAGCACGCACGGTGCGCTGGGCGCGCTGGCGTTCGGCATCGGCACCAGCGAGGTCGAGCACGTGCTGGCCACCCAGACCCTGCCGCAGCACCGGCCCGGCCAGATGGCGGTCAACGTGACCGGCGAGCTGCCCTTCGGGGTGACCGCCAAGGACCTGATCCTCGCGGTCATCGCGCAGATCGGCACCGGCGGCGGGGTGGGCCACATCATCGAGTACCGCGGCGACGCGGTCCGCGGCCTGTCCATGGCCGGGCGGCTGACCGTCTGCAACATGTCCATCGAGGCCGGGGCCCGGGCCGGGCTCATCGCGCCGGACGACACCACGTTCAGCTACCTGGAGGGCCGGCCGCACGCGCCGCGGGGCGCACAGTGGGAGGCGGCCCTGGACTACTGGCGCTCGCTGCCGACCGCCCCGGACGCCACGTTCGACCAGGAGGTCACGCTGGACGCGGCGGCGCTGACCCCGTTCGTCACCTGGGGGACCAACCCGGGCCAGGCGGCCCCGCTCACATCGTCGGTGCCCGACCCGGACGCGATGGACGACCCCGGCGAGCGGGCCACGGCCCAGCGCGCGCTGGCCTACATGGACCTCAAGCCCGGCACGCCGCTCACCGACGTCCAGGTGGACACCGTGTTCGTCGGCTCGTGCACGAACGGCCGGCTGGAGGACCTGCGGGCCGCCGCCGAGGTGCTTAGCGGCCGCAAGGTGGCCGACGGGGTCCGGATGCTCGTCGTCCCCGGCTCCATGGACGTGAAGGCGGCCGCCGAACGCGAGGGCCTGGACCAGGTGTTTACCGCGGCCGGCGCGCAGTGGCGGTCGGCGGGGTGCTCGATGTGCCTGGGCATGAACCCGGACACGATGGGCCCCGGCGAGCGCAGCGCGTCCACGTCCAACCGGAACTTCGAAGGCCGCCAGGGCAAGGGCTCCCGCACCCACCTGGTGTCCCCGCAGGTGGCCGCGGCCACCGCGGTGACCGGCCGCCTGACCGCCCCCGCCGACCTGTAACCGCAGGAGCAGAGACCATGGAGCCTTTCAGCACGCACACCGGCCGGGCCATCGCGCTCCGCCGGGCCAACGTGGACACCGATCAAATCATCCCCGCCGAATACCTCAAGCGGGTCAGCCGGGAGGGTTTCGCGGATGGCCTGTTCGCGGCCTGGCGGGCCGACCCCGAATTCATCTTCAATCAGCCCGCTGCGGATGGCGCGACGATACTCGTGGCCGGGCCGGATTTTGGTATCGGGTCATCCCGCGAGCACGCCGTCTGGGCCCTCTCTGATTACGGGTTCCGGGCCGTGATCTCCCCTCGTTTCGGGGATATCTTCCGGAATAACGCGACAAAGGGAGGGTTGCTCCCGGTCCGGGTAACCGCCGAATTCACGGAGGCACTGCAGGATCTCCTGGAGCGTAGTCCGGACACCGAAGTGACGGTGGACCTGGTCGCCCGGGAGGTGCGGGCCGGTGCGCCGGGCAGCGACGCGGCTGGGCTGGCGGCGCCGTTCGAGATCGACGATTACACCCGCTGGCGGTTGATGGAGGGACTCGACGACATTTCGCTGACCTTGCGGCATGCGGATGAGATCGCCGAGTTCGAGAACAGCCGGCCGGACTGGTTGCCAACCGCCGATCCGGTGGCGTGAATCCTTTGTAGGACAGGAAATCCGGGTGTCCAGCGCGCGACACGCCGTGTTTTTACGCTGTGATGATTGTGTCCGTGCGCTGGATCGCCTAATTTCAGGCAGGTCAGAGGTCGCGGTTACCGGTGCCCTGTCCGCGCGACCTCCCGTGGGGGAAACCGCAGGAGTGATTCATGAACAAGCGTGACCTGATCGATGCGATCTCGGGTCGCCTGGGGGACAAGAAGACCGCGACCGAGGCCGTGAACGCGGTGCTCGACACGATTCAGAGCACCGTGGCCAAGGGGGACAAGGTCGCGATCACCGGATTCGGCGTCTTCGAAAAGGCCGTCCGGCCTGCCCGCACGGCCCGTAACCCGGCCACCGGCGCCAGCATCAAGGTGCCCAAGTCGTCGGTGCCCAAGTTCCGGCCCGGCGCCGACTTCAAGGCCGTCGTCAACGGCGAGAAGAAGGTGGCCGCCGCGAGGAAGCGGTAACCCCCGGCCGCAGGCCGGGCGGATGGCAGTCATGATCATGGGATTGGTGCCGCTCTGGCAGCACCAATCCCATGATCATGTCTGGGGCGCTCAGGTAGGCCGCAAGGCGTTGCTGAATGCTGCTGTATGCCGCGAGACGCTGGATACCTGCTGATGCCGTGGATACCTGCTGATGCCGGCGAGAGGTCGGGGGAGTTGCGGCCCACCGACCGCATCAGCCACCTCCCTCACTACCGCCCGGCGGCCGCCCCGGTGCGCCCGCTACATCGCTGTCACCGTCACGTAGTTCTTTTGTATCCCGCGGACGCACGGCGGGGTCCGGGGGAAGGGGGAAGGTGGCCAGGGTAAGGGCCGCGACCGCGCCGTCCTGACCCAGGCGCAGCCGGACCCGCTGGCCGGGGCGCAGCAGGCGCAGCCCGGACCCGGCCAGCGACTGCGCGCCGAACGGCACGACGGTCCCGTCGTCGGTGAATACGCTGCCCGACCGGGCCGACTCGTCGTAGCTGCGCACCGTGGCCTGCACCGCTCCTGTCACCCCTTCCCGTGCCCGGCCGGCTCGTCCCCGGCCCGCGCCGGGCAGGCCGTCGGCCCGGGGCGCCTCATGAACCGGGCACCCGCGTGTTCACCGGGCGTCAGTGCAGGCCGGGCTGCTTGCGCAGCGCGGTGCTGATCAGCCGGTCCAGCAGGTCACCCAGCGGCAGCCCGCTGGCGGCCCACATCTTCGGGAAGTACGAGGCAGCGGTCATGCCGGGCATCGTGTTGATCTCGTTGAGCAGGATCTGCCCGTCCGGCGTGTAGAAGAAGTCCACCCGGGCCAGGCCTTCGCCGGACACCGCCTGGAAGGCGGCGGCGGCCAGGCGGCGCACCTCGTCCAGGTGCTCGGCCGGGATCGGCGCCGGGATCAGCATCCCGTTCGCGTCGTCGAGGTACTTGGCCTCGAAGTCGAAGAACTCCTCCCCGCCGTCCACCATGAGCTGCCCGGGCATGCTGGTGTCCGGTGGCGCGCCGTCCAGGCCTTCCAGCACGGCGCACTCAACCTCCCGCCCGGTGATGGCCTTCTCCACCAGCACCTTCCGGTCGTAGCGCCGCGCCGTCTCGATGGACTCGTGCAGTCCGGCCAGGTCCGACGCTTTCGACGTGCCGATGCTGGAGCCACCCCGGGCCGGCTTGACGAAGACCGGCCAGCCCAGCTCGCCGATCGCGTCCAGCACCCGCTTGCGCTCGCCGGGCACCGGCAGCGATGCGCTGTCCGCCGCGGCCAGTTTCCAGTCCTGGTCACGGACGACGACGAAGGGGCCGACCGGCAGGCCGCGGGCCGCGAAGATCAGCTTCATGTACTCCTTGTCCATGCTGACCGCGCTGGCCAGCACCCCGGCCCCGACGTACCGGATGCCCGCCATCTCCAGCAGGCCCTGCAGGGTGCCGTCCTCGCCGAACGGGCCGTGCAGCATGGGCAGCACCACGTTGACCGCGCCGAGCACGCGGGGGATGGCTTCCGGCTCTGCGGTGCTCAGTGTCCCGGCACCCGGTTCCGCGCCCCACGGGAGTACCTGCGCGCCGGGCTCGGCCACCGACTCGACCGACGGCAGCTGGCCACCGGTGATGGCCAGCCGCTGCGGGTCGTCGGAGGTGAGCACCCACCGCCCGTCGGGCAGGATGCCGACCGGGATGACCTCGTACCGGTCCCGGTCCAGGGTGGCCAGCACAGTCCCGCCGCTCGCGCACGAGATGGCGTGCTCGGGTCCCCGGCCGCCGAATACGACCGCGACCCGGATCTTGCCGTCGTTCACGCTCTCCCCTTCCTGGTCCCGTCCGGACCGGCCCCGTCTCGGCCGTCCCGGGCAGGCCCGGGACGGCCGAGACGGGGACACCCGGTACATTCCACCCGCTCAGCCTGCCCTAGACACGGGCCCGGGCGGCCCGCTTCAGCTCAGCGCGTCCAGCGCCTGCCATGCGTCGGCGATCAGGTCGTCGCCGTCCTCCAGGCCAATAGAGAACCTGACCGCGCCCGGGTCGATCCCGGCAGCGGCCAGCGCCGCGTCGTCGAACTGGCGGTGCGTGGTCGAGGCCACGTGCCCGGCCAGGGTGTGCGTCCCGCCCAGCGAGGCAGCCACCCGGGCCAGCCGCAGCCGGTCGGCGAAGGCGTACCCGCCGGCCCGGCCGCCATGCGGCGTCACGGTCACGATCGCGCCGAACCGGGTGCCCTCCGGCCCGGCGTCAAACAGCCGCCGGGCCAGTTCGTGCCCGGGATGGCCCGGCAGCCCGGGGTAATCCACCCGGTGCACCGCCGGGTGCTTCGCCACCGTGGCGGCGAACATCAACGCGGTGGAGCAATGCCGGGCCACCCGCAACGGCAGCGTCTCCATCCCGCGGTGCAGCAGGAAGGCCTCATCGGGCGCGAGCGAGCCGCCGGTGTCGATGCGCACCGCCCGGACCCGCCGCACCAGGTCCGGGTGGCCGGCCACCACCCCGCCGGTGGCGTCCGAGTGACCGCCGAGGTACTTGGTGGCGGAGTGCAGCACCAGGTCCGCCCCATGCTCCAGTGGCCGGCACACCGCGGGCGAGGCCAGCGTGGAGTCCACCACGAGCAGCGCACCGGCCCGGTGCGCGATGTCGGCCAGGGCGGGCAGGTCCGCCACCGCCGTCGTCGGGTTGGCCAGCGTCTCCGCATAGACGATCCGGGTCTCCGGCCGCAACGCCGCCTCGACCTGGCTCAGGTCGGCCAGGTCGGTGAAGTCGGTCCGGACCGCGAACCGGGCGGCCACGCTGTGCAGGAACCCGTAGGTTCCGCCGTAGACCGCGGCCGGGGCCACCACATGCGCGCCTGCCTCGGCGAAGGTCCAGAACACCGTGCTGATCGCGGCCATGCCGGAGGCGAACGCCTGCGCCTGGACCGGCCCCGGCACCCGGTAGCCCTCCAGCGCGGCGACCCCGGCCGCGAACCCGTCCGAGGTCGGATTGTCGATCCGGCTGTAGGTATAGCCGTCCTGCCTGCCGTTCAGCACGGCCGCGTACTCCGCGCTCGAGTCGAAGGCGAACGTCGCGCTGCGGTAGACCGCCCCGCCGAGTGGCCGCTGTGCGGGCACGGGCGCCGGCGGCAGGTGCACGGCCCTGGTGTGCTCGCCCTGTCCGGGCCCGGAGCCCGCCGCGGCGGAGCCCGCCGCGCCGGAGCCCGCGGTGGATCGCATCGCGTCAGATCCCATAGCGCTCGGGCTTGGCGGACCGCGACGTCAGCAGCTCCGCGGCCTGGCTGACGTCGATCCGGGCGTCCATGACGCCGACCACTACTTCTGTGATCGGCATCTCCACCCCGTGCCGGCGGGCCAGGTCCAGCACCGGCCCCGCGGACTTCGCGCCCTCAGCCACCTGGGTGGTAACGGTCCGTACGTCGGCCACGGGCATGCCGCGGCCGATCATCTCGCCGAACGTCCGGTTCCGCGACAGCGGCGAACTGCACGTGGCCACCAGGTCGCCCATCCCGGCCAGGCCGGCGAACGTGTGCGGGTCGGCGCCGAGCGCCGCGCCCAGCCGGGTGATCTCCGCCAGGCCGCGGGTGATCAGGGTGGCCCGGGTGTTGTCCCCGCACCCCATGCCCACGGCGATGCCGACGCCGAGCGCGATGACGTTCTTCACCGCGCCACCCAGCTCGCAGCCGACGACATCCGGATTCGTATACGGGCGGAAGTAGCCGGTGTGGCAGGCCTGCTGCAGCCGCTTGGCCAGCGTGTCGTCATCGCTGGCCACCACGGTGGCAGCGTGCTGGCGCTCGGCGATCTCCCGGGCCAGGTTCGGCCCGGAGACGACCGCGATCCGGTCCGGCCCGGCCCCGGTCACCTCGGCGATGACCTGGCTCATCCGGTGCCCGGTACCCAGCTCGATCCCCTTCATCAGGCTCACGAAGGCCGCGCCCGCGGGCAGCAGTCCCAGCCAGGACGTGAGGTTGGTGCGCAGGCTCTGCGCAGGCACGGCCAGCACGACAGCATCCGCCCCGGCCAGCGCCTGGGCCGGGTCGGCACTGGCAGTCAGCTTGGCGGTGAGCGCCACCCCCGGCAGGTAGTCCAGGTTCTCGTGCTGCGTATTGATCGCCGTGACCAGCTCGGCCCGGCGCCCCCACAGGATGGTCGGGGTGCCCGCGTCGCAGAGCACCTGGGCGAAGGTGGTGCCCCACATGCCGGCCCCCATCACCGCGGCCCTCACGTCGGTGTCGCCTCGTGCGGGTCAGCGCTGCCGGGTGGGCCCGAGACCTGCTGCTCCTGCCGGGCTCGCTGCTCCGGCAAGGCGCCTTCGCGCGGGGCCTCTTCCTGCTCAGCCTGCTCGCGGGCGGCCTGGCGCGCTGCGCGGCGGGCCACGGCGGGGTGGTACGGCGTGGCGGGCGGCTGCCCGTCACGCATTTCCGCGAGCAGCGTGGTGATGTCGGCCATGATGGCGTTGGTGGCCCCGCGCAGCACGTCCCGGGTGAGCGGCTTGCCCTCGAAGTCGCTCAGGTCCACGGGCGGCCCGGCCAGCATCCGCACTAGCTTCCGCGGCACCAGGTGCGGCCGGGTAGTGCCGTAGGGGAGGATCTCCTGCGCGCCCCACTGGGCCACCGGCACCACCGGCACCCCGGTGGCCAGCGCCATCCGGGCCACGCCGGTCTTGGCCAGCATGGGCCACTGGTCCGGGTCGCGGGTGGCCGTCCCCTCGGGGTAGATGACCACGCACTCGCCCTCGACCAGGGCCTGCTCGGCCACCTTGAGCACGTTCGCCGCGTCGGCCTCACCGCGGCGCACCGGCAGCTGGCCGAGGGCGCGCAGATACGGCCCGATCAGCTTCACGTCGAAGGCCGAGGACTTGATCATGAAGGCGGGGTAGCGCCCCGCCTCGTGCACGAACAGCGCCATGGCCGGCCAGTCGGCGTAGGACAGGTGGTTCGCGGCCACGATCATGCCGCCCTGACGCGGGAAGTGCTGGTACCCCTGCCAGTCCCGCTTCATCAGCGACTTGATCAGCGGCGGCAGGTACACCTTGGTCCCGGCCCGCCAGCCCGGCTTGTAGCGCTGGCCCTGCTGCCTGCTCATAGGTGTCGCCTGCTCATCCCGCGGTCTCCCGCCTGTGCTGCGGCCAGCTCATGGTGCTGCTCAGTCTCCCGTTCTGCCCGTGGCCGTGTCGAGGCCAGACCGTCCGCCTGCCGGATCACCTGCCCGCCGCGGCGGGCAGTATGGTCGCCCGTGTGACCGAGAGCCCGCTCAGCTGGTCGCTGGTGATCCCCGTCAAGGTACTTGCCCGCGCCAAATCCCGCCTGGCCGGGCTGGCCGGCCCGGCCCGCTCGGCCCTGGCCCTGGCCATGGCGGCGGACACGGTCAGCGCGGCCGCGGCCTGCCCGGCCGTGGGCACTGTGGTCGTGGTCACCGATGACGTGGCGGCCGAGGGCGCACTCCGCGCGCTGGGCGCCATAGTGCTGGCCGATGAGCCGGATGCCGGGCTCAACCCAGCCCTGGCCCACGGCGCCGCGGCGGCCGCGTCCCGGTGGCCAGCGGCGGGCACGGCCGGGCTGGCCGCCGACCTTCCGGCGCTGCGGCCGGACGAGCTGGCCCGGGCCCTGCGCGCCGCGGCGCAATGGCCGGAGGCCTTCGTGGCTGACGCGGCAGGCACCGGCACCACCCTGTATACGGCCCGGCCCGGCACGCCGTTCCGGCCCCGGTTCGGCCCGGGTTCAGCCTCCCGATACCGGGCCGGGGGGGCGGCCGAGCTGATGCTGGCCGACGTGCCCAGCCTGCGCTCGGACGTGGACACGCCCGACGACCTGGGCCGGGCAGCCCGGCCTTGGGCTGGGACCGCGGACCGCGGTGCTCGCCGCCCAGCTGCGGTGAGCCGTTACCGGGTCACCCGCCGGCGGCGGCTGAGCCGGACGCCCATCACGATGAGGTCGATGATCACTACCAGCACGCCGATCAACAGCAGGTAGAACAGGCCCTTCACCACGACCCCGACAATGCCCAGGGCGATGGCCGCGATGATGAGCAGCAGAAACAGCGCCATCGTGCGCTCTCCGATCCTTCCGGCCGGTCAGCGGCGGGCCAGGCGCCGTTCGCCCCCGGCCCCCGGCTGGTAGGCCAGTTCGTAGTGCTTGAAGATGGCCGGCTCGTCAGCCGCCGGCAGCTCGCCGTCAGTATCGATCGAGGGCGCGCCCTTGACCAGGTTCCTCGGGTAGCCGACCTTGAGGTAGCCGGGGCCCACGGTGGCGCCGGCCAGGGGCACGAAGATGAGCCGGTGCCGGGTCGGCAGGCCGACGGTGACGGTGGCGAAGGATGGCTCGTCGGTCCCGGTATCCACATAGATCGCTTCCAGCGTGCCGATCTTGTGCCCGGAGTCGTCCACCACGTCGTGGCCGCGCCACTCCCGGATATCGCCAGCCTCGAACATCGCGCCTCCTTCGTCACTTGTCCTGCCTGTACCCGTGGCGGACGGGTCCATCCAGGACCCGGCAGGCCACACGCGACCAGAGGGCCTGTCCCGCCGGGTGCCGGGCGCGGCCGGGTGCCGGGCGCGGCCGGGTGCCGGGCGCCGCCGGGTGAGGGGCCCGGCCGGGTGCCGGGCGCCGCCGGGTGACGGGCACGCGGTAACCAGCGGCGCACCGGGCCCGCCGGGACGTCAGATATGCACGATCGGGCAGGTAAGGGTCCTCGTGATGCCGGCCACCCCCTGGATCTGGGCGACCACCAGGCGGCCCAGGTCGTCCACGTTGGGCGCCTCCGCCCGGACGATCACGTCATACGGTCCCGTGACGTCCTCCGCCAGGGTCACCCCGGTGATCGATCCGATGCGGCGGGCTACCTCGGCGGCCTTGCCCACCTCGGTCTGCACGAGGATGTATGCCTGCACCACGCGTCCTCCCCGGGGGCTTCGTCGCCAGCGGCCGGAATGGCAACGGTACCCTAAGGCGAGGATGGCAGCCGGGGAGGGCCCATTACCGTCGCAGACCTCGGGGAGTTCGGGCTCATCGCGGCGCTCGCGGCCCGGATGCCGCAGGCCCCCGGCACGTTGCTGGGCATCGGTGACGACGCGGCGCTGCTGGCCACCCCGGACGGACGGGTGCTGGCCAGCACGGACCTGCTGATCGAGGGCCGCCACTTCCGCCGCGACTGGTCCACCGCCCTGGATATCGGCGTGAAGGCCGCGGCGCAGAACCTGGCTGACATCGCGGCCATGGGCGGGCTCCCCACCGCGTTGCTGGTCGGCCTGGCCGCCCCGCCGGACCTGCCGGTCGCCTGGGCCGAGGACCTGGCCGCGGGCCTGGCCCAGGAGTGCGCCCGGGCCGGGACGAGCGTGGCCGGCGGCGATATCTCGGCCGCGCCGCTGGTGATGCTGGCGGTGACCGCCCTGGGCACGCTGGCCGGGGCGGCGCCGGTGACCCGGTCCGGCGCCCGGCCCGGGGACGTGGTCGCCGTGGCGGGCGTGCTCGGTCACTCGGCGGCCGGCCTGGCCCTGCTACAGGCCGGGCGGGCGGAGCCGGCCGCCCTGCTGGCCGCGCACCGCCGCCCGCAGCCGGACTACGCAGCCGGGCCCGAGGCCGGGCGGCTGGGCGCCACCGCGATGATCGATGTGAGTGACGGCCTGGTCCAGGATCTCGGGCACGTGGCCGACAGTAGCGGGGTCCGCATTGACCTGGAATCGGGGCGTTTGCCCCGGGGTGGTGCGCTGCGTGCTGCCGCCGATGCGCTCGGTAAGCGCGACCCGCTTGACTGGATTCTCACCGGCGGGGAGGATCATGGACTGGCCGCAACATTCCCGCCCGGGACCCCCCTCCCGGCGCGCTGGGTGATCGTGGGGCGGGTGCGGGCGGGCCGAGGGGTCAGGATCGATTCGCGGCGATCTGAGGGGCTGTCCGGATGGGATCATTTTTTGGGTCCAGACACCCTTCACTGACTGTGTTCGGTAAATTACAGCAATGTCACTATAGTTAGCCTGCTCAATCCTTAGGTATAAACCCCCCAAATGCGATCACCGGGCAGAAGAGCAGCGCCCCGCCACCGGGCGCCGTCCGGCGCGGCCCAGGCTCAGGCGTCCCGATCCGGGGCGGCCCAGCCGGGCGGGCCGCGCTCCGGCCGGTCCGGTCGTGCCGCCGCGCGCCGGAGCCGCCCCGCGCACGGCGGGATGACGGCCGCGCTGCGCTGGTTCGGCCCGCTGGCCCGGTGGCTGCGCCTGGCCCGCCCCGGCCCGGCGGCGGCCAGCCAGCCGGGAAGCCCCAGCCCGTCCGGTGACGTCACCGTGCCGTTCACGGCCGCTTTCGGGCCGCACCGGGGCGTCAGCGGCCCGGGGAACGCGGCCGGCTCCGCGATGGACGCCAGCGGCTCGGCGAGCGCGTCCAGGAGGCACCAGGGCGCCGCCTCCGCTGCGGGCGCCCGCGGGCCATCGGCGGGCGTCAGCGGCCCAGCAGGCGCCGCCGGCCCTCCGGTAGGCGGGAATGCCCGGGAGGGGCCATTCGAGGGCTCAGCGGACGCCCCAGGGCCACTGGTGGGCATCAGCGGCCAGTCCGGGACCCCGGGCGGCCGCCCGCCGGTGCGGCGGGACCGGCCCGGGCGCCGCAGGTTGGGCAGCGCGATGCGCCGGCTGATGGTCACCCCGACGTTCGCGGCCGGACTCGGCGTCGTGGTCGCAGCCAGCCTGGCTGCCAACATGACCAAGACGGTGCTGCACTTCAGCTCGCCCGTGCCGGGCGGGCAGTGCCAGGCCGGTGCCTGCCACGTGCAGCCCAGCCACGGTGGCACGCTGGCCTCGGCCCGCCCCGGGGTGCCGATCGCGGTGCCGCGGAAGGGCGCGGGGAGGGCCGGGAGCAATACGCCAGGAGCCGAGTCGCCCAGTGCCGGGGGCCAGGGCGGCGGGGGCGACGGTCAGGTGCGGATCACCTACCAGGTCACGGAACAGTGGTCGGGCGGCTTCGCCGACCAGATCACGATCGGCGGGCTGTCCGGGCAGGACGGCGCCTGGAGCCTCGCGGTGGCGTATCCCGGGGCCCGGATCGCGGGCGTGCAGGGCGCCTCCTGGCTATGGCGCTCCGCGGACTCTGGCGTGGCGCAGGGTGCGGCTCAGGGCAACCCGGGCGGTGACCAGCAAGGCGGCGACGGGCGAGGCGGCGACGGGCGAGGCGGCGGGGGGCAGGGCGGCAACCAGCAGGGTGGCGGCGAGTCGTCCGGGTCGGGGGGCGTCGCCCAGTTCGTCATCACGGTGGACGGCCAGGTGGTGCCGCCGTCCGGCTGCTCCTTCGACGGCGAACGCTGCGCGTTCAGCGCGGCCGGGCCGCAGTAGCGCGGGACCGGACATGGCCGGCCGGGCTGGCGCGGGACCGGCTGGCGCGGACCGGTAAGGCGCGGGACCGGACGTGGCCGGTCGGGCTGACGCGGGACCGGACGGCGCGGGACCGGACTGAGCAAGCCTGGGGCGCGTCCATCCGGATGGACGCTCGGACGGCCTCACGAGCCGCCGCAAGAAGCGGTCACCCAGACAGGCCGCACCCGGCCTGGGGGCGCCTGCCAGCCGGCCAGGAAAGCCTTAGCGGGTGACCTTGCCGGCCTTGATGCACGAAGTGCAGACCCGCATCCGCTTGCTGTTCCCGCCCGCGGTGGTCCGCACCACCTGGATGTTCGGGTTGAAGCGACGAGGGGTCCGGCGGTGGGAGAACGACACGTTGTTGCCGAATCCCGGCCCCTTGCCGCAGACGTCGCAGACAGAAGACACGGGATGCTCCCTTGCATGAAGGCGGATGAAACTGGCCGATGTGCCCGGCGCGGGGCAAAGACGCCCGCCGCGCCCGCGGGCAGCGTGGCCACAATATCCGACCAGCGGCCGGTAAGGCGAATCAGCCGCCAGGGTCCCCTGGAACGGCCGCCAGGGACCACGGGAGGGCGCCGCCGCGTCCGGGCCAATGACGTCGTAGCCCCGCCTTATCCTGTGGGTCCATGGCGAGGCTAGACGACCGGCTCGACCGGGAGTTTGATCCGCGCACGGCCAAGGCGCTGGCCACTGCCCTGGGCGTGCGCACCGTCGGCGACCTGTTGCGGCACTATCCGCGCCGGTACGAGCGGCGGGGTGAGCTGACCGACCTGGCCTCGCTGCGGGACGGGGACCACGTCACGGTGCTGGCCCAGATCGCCAAGGTCACCTCCCGTCCCATGCGCAACCGGCGCGGCAAGCTCACCGAGGTCACCGTCACCGACGGGCACGGCACCCTGACGCTGGCCTTCTTCGCGCAGCCGTGGCGGGAGAAGGAGATGAAGCCGGGGCTGCATGGCCTGTTCGCCGGCCAGGTGTCCAGCTACGGGCCCAAGCGGCAGCTCATCCACCCCGACTGCGAGCTCCTCGGGGAGTCCGACCCCGGTGCCGAGCTGGCGCAGGAGCACGCCGCCGAGATCATCCCGGTGTACCCGGCGACCAGCAAGCTGCCGTCCTGGAAGATCGCCATGGCCATCCGCACCGTGCTGGACACCCTGGACCTGGACGAGGACCCGCTGCCCGCGGACGTCCGGGCCCGGTACAAGCTGCAAAAGCAGGCGGCCGCCCTGCTCGGCATCCACCGCCCGATCGAGTACACCGACATCCACCGGGCCAGGATCCGGCTCAAGTGGGACGAGGCGTTCGTGCTGCAGACGGTGCTGGCCCAGCGCCGCCGCGCCGCCGACGCGCTGCCCGCCACCCCCCGCATCCCGCGCCGCGGCGGCCTGCTCGACGCGTTCGACCAGCGGCTGCCGTTCGCGCTCACCGAGGGCCAGCGGGTGGCCGGCGCCGACATCGCCACCGCGCTGTGCCGGGAGCACCCGATGCACCGGCTGCTGCAGGGCGAGGTCGGCTCGGGCAAGACGGTGGTCGCGCTCCGGGCCATGCTCCAGGTGGTGGACGACGGCGGCCAGGCCGTCCTGCTCGCCCCCACCGAGGTGCTGGCCCAGCAGCACTACCGGTCGATCACCGCGCTGCTCGGCCCGCTCGGCCGGGGCGGCGAGCTGGACGGCGCGGTACTTGACAATCCAGGGCAGGCCACCCGGGTGGCGCTGCTCACCGGCTCACAGGGCGCCCGGGCCCGGCGGCCCGCGCTGGACGACACCGCCTCCGGCGCGGCCGGCATCGTGATCGGCACGCACACCCTGCTTTACCACCGGGTGCGGCTGGACGACCAGGTGGTGTTCAAGGACCTGGGCCTGGTCGTGATCGACGAGCAGCACCGGTTCGGGGTGGAGCAGCGCGACGCGCTGCGCGAGAAGGCCCAGGGCAGCCGGCCGCACGTGCTGGTCATGACGGCTACCCCGATCCCGCGCACGGTGGCCATGACCGTCTACGGCGACCTGGACGTGGGCACGCTCCGCGAGCTGCCGGCCGGCCGCACCCCGATCACCACGCACGTGGTCCCGGCCGCGGAGAAGCCCCGGTTCCTGGCCCGCACCTGGGAGCGGCTGAGCGAGGAGGTGTCCGCCGGCAGCCAGGCGTACGTGGTCTGCCCCCGTATCGGCGGTGACGACAACCCGAACGAACCAACCGGACAAGTCGCTGGCTCGGCGGGGCTCGCCGAAGGCGTGTCCCGCCGAGCCAGCGACGCGCGGGGGGTTCGGGGGGTCGTCCCCCCGGGCCAGCACAGCGACTCCGACGGGGCAGGGGATGACTATGACGGGGGCGACGACGGCGCCACCCGGCCGCCACGGGCGGTCGTGGACATGGCGGCCGAGCTGAGCGAGGGCCCGCTGGCCGGGCTGCGGCTGCGGATCCTGCACGGCCGGATGCCCGCCGACGAGAAGGACGCGGTCATGCGCGGTTTCGCCGACGGCAGCGTGGATGTCCTGGTCGCCACCACCGTGGTCGAGGTCGGGGTGGACGTGCCGAACGCCACCCTCATGGTCATCCTGGACGCCGAGCGGTTCGGGGTGTCCCAGCTGCACCAGCTGCGTGGCCGGGTCGGCCGGGGCGGCAAGCCAGGGCTGTGCCTGCTGGTCACGGACGCCCCCGCGGGCAGCCCGGCCCGGGAGCGGCTGGACGCCGTGGCTGCCACCCTGGACGGCTTCCAGCTGTCCCGGCTCGACCTGGAGCAGCGCCGCGAGGGCAACGTGCTGGGAACGGTCCAGGCGGGCCGGAAATCCAGCCTCAAGATGCTCACCCTGCTGGACGACGAGGACCTCATCGGGCAGGCCCGGGAGGCGGCCTCGGCCCTGGTGGAGGCCGACCCGGAGCTGGCCGGGCACCCCGCGCTGGCCCGGGCCATCGACGCGCTGCTCGACGCCGAGCAGGCGGAATTCCTGGAGAAGGCGTGAGACCCGCCCGCCAGGTCCCGGTCCGGCGGGCCTGCGGCACCGGCAGCGGGCCCGGCGCCGCGGCATGACCCGGGTCATCGCCGGGGCCGCGCGGGGCCGCCGGCTCGCCGTCCCGGCCGGCCGGTCCACCCGCCCCACGAGTGACCGGGCCAGGGAAGGACTGTTTGGCACGCTCGGGTCGTTGGGCGGCTCGGTGGAAGGCGCGGCCATGCTGGACCTGTACGCCGGGTCCGGAGCGGTCGGGCTGGAGGCGCTGTCCCGCGGCGCGCGGCGGGTGCTGTTCGTGGAGGCGGATCCACGCGCGGCCCGGGTGATCCAGGCCAATATCGAGGCCGTCGGGCTGCCCGGGGCCGAGCTGGCCACCGACCGGGTGGACCGCGTGCTGTCCCGCGGTCCCGGCGGGCGGGCCGGGTTCGGCCTGGTGGTGGCCGACCCGCCGTATGCCACGTCAGACCCGGAGGTGGCCGGGGTGCTGGCCGCGCTGCTGGCCGGCGGCTGGCTGGCCCCGGGAGCGGTGGTCGCCGTCGAGCGGGCGACGAGGTCCGGCCCGGTCGGGTGGCCGCCGGGGTACGCGCCGGACCGGTCCCGCCGTTACGGCGATACCACCTTCTGGTACGGTCTCGCCGCAGGTGCCCAGTCGGCCTGACCGGCGTGCTGGGCAGCGTCGATGCCGACGGGAAAGGGCGTGAGACGTGCGCCGTGTTGCCTGTCCGGGCTCGTTCGACCCAGTGACCAACGGCCATCTCGACATCATCGGGCGCGCGGCCCGGCTGCACGACGAGGTGATCGTGGTGGTGGGGGCCAACCTGGCCAAGCAGGGGCTGTTCACGGTCGAGGAGCGGGTCGAGATACTCCGCGAGGTGACGGCGGACATCAAGAATGTCGAGGTGGGCACGTTCCGGGGGCTCCTGGTCAACTACTGCAAGGCCCACGGGGTCTCCGCCATCGTGAAGGGGCTCCGGGCGGTCAGCGACTTCGAGTTCGAGATGGAGATGGCTCAGATGAACTACCGTCTGGCCGAGGTGGAGACGCTGTTCATGACGGCCAACCCGGCGTACAGCTTCCTGCGCTCCAGCCTGGTCAAGGAGATCGCCAGGTACGGCGGGGACGTCACCTCACTGGTGCCGGCCCTGGTGCTGGAACGGCTGCAGGCGCGGCTCGAGTCCGGGTGACCCGCCCGGCGCCGGTCGCGCTGAGTTGGGGAAAAGCCCGGCCGCCGGGTAGGCTGATGCGTCCAGCCGAGCTCACTAGCGTAGTCAGCCATGCCACAGTCACGTAAGCATTCCCCGGCGCGCCTCGATCCGCGTAAGCCGCTGGTGTTCAGCACGCTCGACCTTGGCCGTAGCCCAGGATCGGCGCAGTCGCTGACGCGTACCGTCCCGGCGCCGCCCGAGGTGCACGCCGGGCTGGCTGGCGTGCCCGAGGGCGCTGAGGTGGCGTTGCAGGTGACGCTGGAGTCGGTGTCGGAAGGCGTGCTGGTCACCGCGACGGCCCGGGCCCCCGTGACCGGCGAGTGCGCCCGGTGCCTGGAGCCGGTGTCGGAGTTCGCGGACGTGAAACTGCAGGAGTTGTTTGCCTATCCCGACTCCGAGGCCGACGGCGCGGACCCGGGGGACGGGTATGCTCTGCAGGGGGACTTGCTCGACCTCGAGCCGGCCCTGCACGACGCGCTGGTGCTGGCGCTGCCGCTAGCTCCGCTTTGCCGGGAGGACTGCCCGGGCTTGTGCGTGGAGTGCGGGGTGCCACTGGCCGAGGCCGGCCCGGACCACGGGCACGGTCCCCCCATCGATCCGCGGTGGGCGGCGCTACAGCAGGCCGCCCCGCTGCCGGCCCCGGCCCCGGGCGCGCCCGGGGCCGGGGCGCAGCATGACGGGAACAGCCGGCCGGATCACTCCGCGGCCGGGACGGCGGGACCCGACGGGCCTGCAGCAGGACCGGACGAGTACAGCGCATGACGATGAAGGAGAGCTAACGTGGCTGTTCCCAAGCGGCGGATGTCGCGCAGCAACACCAGGGCGCGCCGGTCGCAGTGGAAGGCATCCGCCCCTGGACTGGTGCGCTGCCCGCAGTGCCGCGACCCCAAGCTGCCGCACACCGCGTGCCCGACATGCGGGACATACAACCGCCGTCAGGTGATAAGTCCCACCTGATGCGCTGAAGGGGCACGCGTGAAAGGCGGGTCAAACGGCAGCGCAGCAGGCCAACCGGACATGTCCGAACTGCTGCGCGCGCTCGACGCCGGGCTGGGCCCGGAATTGCTGGGCCGTGCCCTCACGCATCGCTCCTACGCGTACGAGAACGGCGGGCTGCCCACCAACGAGCGGCTCGAGTTCCTCGGGGACGCGGTGCTCGGCCTGATCGTCACCGACACCTTGTTCCGGCGCTACCCGGACCTGCCGGAAGGCCATCTCGCCAAGCTCCGGGCCGCCGTGGTCCAGATGCGCGCGCTCGCCGAGGTGGCCCGCACCCTGCACCTGGGTTCCTACGTCCGGCTGGGCCGCGGCGAGGAGGGCACCGGGGGCCGGGACAAGTCGTCCATCCTGGCCGACACCCTGGAGGCGGTGATCGGCGCCGTGTACGTCGAGTGCGGGCTGGACGCCGCCGACACCCTGGTGCACCGGCTGTTCGACCCGGTAATCAGCCGTTCTGCTGGTCTCGGCGCCGGACTGGACTGGAAGACCTCGCTGCAGGAGCTCACCGCGTCCGGATTCCTGGGCGTGCCTGAGTACCACGTCGAGGAGAGCGGCCCGGACCACCAGAAGTTCTTCCGCGCCACGGTCCGGGTCGGTGGCCGCGACTACGGGACCGGCGCCGGTCGCTCCAAGAAAGAGGCGGAGCAGCAGGCCGCCGAGGCGGCCTGGAAGGCGATCAGCAACGGTCATGAGGCGGCGGGGGGCCCCGGCGCGGCCGGGGCCGCTGGTGGGGCCGGGGCCGCTGGTGGGGCCGGGGCCGCTGGTGGGGCCGCCGGGGCCGCTGCTGTCTCCGGGGCCGCTGCTGTCCCCGAGGCTGCCGCCGCCTCCCAAGCTCCCGAAGCTGCCGCCCCGCCTGAGGCTCCTGCCGCGCCTGAGGCTGCGGCCGCGGCCGGGGATGAGCCGGCCGGGGACTGACCGGTGCCAGAACTCCCCGAGGTCGAAACCGTCCGCAGGGGCCTGGAAGCGCACGTCGCAGGGCGCACGATCGACACGGCCGAGGTGCTGCACCCTCGCGCGGTCCGACGCCACCTGCCCGGGCCAGCCGACTTCGCCGCCGTGGCACGGGGCGGTACCGTGAGCGGCGCCCGCCGCCGGGGCAAGTACCTGTGGCTGCCGGTGGGCGAGGATGCGCTGCTGGCCCATCTCGGGATGAGCGGCCAGCTGCTGGTGGGCGACCCGGGGCGGCCGCTCTCGCCGCACGTCCGGGCCCGCTTCACGTTCACTGACGGCGGCCCCGACCTCCGCTTCAGCGACCAGCGCACGTTCGGGCACCTGGTCTGGTCACCTGGCGGGGCGGTGCTGCCGCCACTGATCGCGCACATCGCCCCGGACCCCCTGGAGGACGCCTTCGACGAGGCCGCCTTCATCACCCGGCTGCGCCAGCGCCGGACCGGGCTGAAGCGGGCCCTGCTCGACCAGTCGCTCGTAAGCGGCATCGGCAACATCTATGCGGACGAGGCCTTGTGGCGGGCCCGGCTGCACTGGGCCCGGGCCACCGACACGCTGACCCGGGCCGAGGCGGCCCGGGTCCTGGACGCGGTCCGCGAGGTGCTGCTGGCGGCGCTGCAGTCCGGCGGGACCTCCTTCGACAGCCTGTACGTGAACGTGAACGGGGAGAGCGGCTACTTCAGCCGGTCACTGTGCGTATACGGACGGGCCGGAGAACCGTGCCCCCGATGCGGGACCCCAATCGTTCGCGACTCGTTCATGAATAGGTCCGCCTACAGCTGCCCCCATTGCCAGCCGCGCCCCCGCTCCACGCGGTACCATGGTGACCTGCGACATCGCTCAACTTGACCGGAATCCAGTGGGGTGGGACCCTAGGGGTGTCACCTGCGCGCACTAATGCGAGTCTTCGCTTGTGCGCCCACTCTGGTCACTCAGTGTGGAGGACCCACTACAATGGCGAAGGCTCTACTCGGCCACGTCGGCGGGCCAGATCCCCGCATGATCTCCGAAATGCGCCGCCTTCAGCAGCGAGTACGTGACCTGGAAGCCGAGCTTGTTCGGCTCCAGGACGAGAACGACGCGCTAGCTGCGGAAGTCGGGCATGAACTGCTCATTGCTGAGCGGGAGCGCGAGCCCGTGCTCACTTGACCCGCAGCGTGTTGCCATCACGAACCAGGGACGCCCCGGTGGGCGTCCCTATTCGTTGAATCGCCCGGTTCGCGGTACCTGAGCGGCCCATGTGGCAGTTGTGGCCATTCGGGCGACTCTGCCGCCGTCCGCCCGGCTCGCACCGCCGTCCGCCCGGCCCAGTGCCCCGCGCCTCGCGCTATCCGGCAATAGTGCGATCAGCAGTTAGATTTCGCTCCCCTGAAGGGGACCCGAACCTAACGGATGTCCCACAGGCGATGGTGAGTGCCGGGCAACCCGCCACTCCCGCTCCCGCCCGGCCCGGTCGCTAGACCTCGCCCGCTGCTGGCCGCTGCGGTCCACAGGATGAGCGCCGATCCCCGGGGCAGCGAGCCGCCCCGCCAGTCCGCGCCCATGGGGTGCCCGGCCTTCGTCCCCCTGGACCGGCCTCGGCGGAGCGGCCGCGGCAGGCCAGAAACTGTGAATGCCTGGGCTTGTCGGCGGCGCACGGTAGGGTGCGGACAGTCGGCGTCTCGAGGGCGCCCGGATCCAGTCCGGGGGCGAGCGCAGGCGGGCGCGCTGCGGCGCTCGCCGCAGCCCAGCCCGGGGCCGGCCCGCGGCGGCGGACGCCACCAGCCCGGAACGGCCAGTGTCACAGGGGGAAGGGGAGCCTGCAGGTGTACCTGAAGACTCTCACCCTGCGCGGGTTCAAGTCGTTCGCCTCGGCGACCACGCTCCGCTTCGAGCCCGGCATCACCTGCATCGTGGGCCCCAACGGATCGGGCAAGTCCAACGTGGTGGACGCCTTCTCCTGGGTGATGGGCGAGCAGGGCGTGAAGACCCTGCGCGGCGGCAAGATGGAAGACGTCGTCTTCGCCGGCACCGCCAACCGCCCCCCGCTGGGCCGGGCCGAGGTCACCCTGACCATCGACAATAGCGACGGCGCGCTGCCTATCGAGTACTCCGAGGTCACCATCAGCCGGCTGCTCTTCCGGTCTGGCCAGAGCGAGTACTCCATCAACGGCGACCACTGCCGCCTCCTTGACGTCCAGGAACTGCTGTCCGACTCGGGCCTGGGCCGGGAAATGCACGTGATCGTCGGCCAGGGCCAGCTGGACCAGGTGCTGCACGCCGGCCCGGAAGCGCGCCGGGCGCTGATCGAGGAGGCGGCCGGGGTGCTCAAGCACCGCCGCCGCAAGGAGAAGGCGCTCCGCAAGCTGGAGGCCATGCAGGCCAACCTGACCCGGCTGGTCGACCTGACCGCGGAGTTGCGCCGCCGGCTCAAGCCGCTGGGCCGCCAGGCGGCCATCGCCCGCAAGGCCGCGGTCATCCAGGCCGACCTGCGCGACGCCCGGCTGCGGCTGCTCGCCGACGACTACGTGACCGCGGCGACCGCCCTGGAACGCGACCAGACCGACGAGGCCACCGCGCAGGCACGGCGCGCCGAGCTGGAGCGCACCCTGGCCCAGGCGCGCCAGCGCGAGGCCGAGCTGGACAGTGACGAGCAGCAGCACGCTCCCCGCCTGGCCGCGGCGCAGGAGGCCTGGTTCGCGCTGTCCGCTCTTTCCGAACGCATCCGCGGGGTCGCCGGCCTCGCCCAGGAGCGGCACAGTCACCTGGTTGCGGGACCGGACGCGCCGCGCCCGGGCCGGGACCCGGATGAGCTGGAGCATGAGGCCGCCGAACTGCGCGAGCAGGAGGCAGTGCTCGGCGAGCGGCTGGAGACCGCCCGGGAACTGCTGGCGGAGGCGGCCGAGCAGCGGGCCGCCGCCGAGGCCGGGCTGGCCGAGGAGGAACGGCGGCTGGCCGCCGGTGCCCGGGCCGCGGCCGAGCGGGCCGAGCGGCTAGCCCGGCTCCGCACCCAGGTCGGAGCGGCCCGCAGCAAGGCCGGAGCGGCGCAAGAGGAGGCCGGGCGGCTGGCCGACGCCTTCGACCAGGCCCGGGCCCGGGCCGACCAAGCGGAGCAGGAATACGAGGAGCTGCAGGAGCTGTGCGCCGGCCGCGACGATGACCGCTCCGGGCTGACCTGGGAGCACGAGCAGGCCGCCACCGAGCTCAGCGCGGCCGCTGCCCGGGTCAGCGACCTCCGCGCGGCCGAACGTGAGGCCAGTGCCCAGGCGGCGGCGTTGCGCGCCCGGGTGCAGGCGCTGCGCGAGGGCCTGCACGCCATGCACAGCCGCAAGGACGCCTCCGGTGCGCTGCTGGCCGGTGACGGTTCCTTCCAGGGCGTGCTCGGCGCGCTGGCCGCCCTGGTCACCGTGGCAGGCGGGGCCCAGGAAGCGGTCGCCGCCGCGCTGGGCCACGCCGCGGACGCCGTCGCGGTGGACGGCCTGGACACCGCGGTGGCCATCCTGGAGGCGCTGCGGTCCGGGGAATCCGGTACCGCCGGACTGGTCATCGCGGCCGGCCAGCAGGAGCAGGCCAGCGGCGGGACGGCGCCGGAGGAGGCGCTGCCCGGCCTGCCGCCCGGCATCGAGCTGCCCGACGGGGCGCAGCCCGCCCTGGACCTGGTCAAGGCCCCGGCTGAGCTGGCCCCGGCGCTGGCCAGCCTGCTGTCCGGCGTGGTGGTAGCCGCCGACCTCGGCCAGGCCCGGGACCTGGTCCGTATGCACCCGGCGCTCCGCGTGGTCACCCGTCAGGGTGAGGTGCTCGGCGCGCACTGGGCGTCCGGCGGCTCCGGGCGGCCGCCCAGCGTCCTCACCCTGCGCGGCGTGGCCGATGAGGCCGCCGACGGGCTGGACGCCGCTGACCGCCGTTGCGAGCAGGCCGCCGAACAGCTCACGTCCGCGATCGCCGTCGAGGAGCAGGCTCGGGAGACCGTGAGCCGCAGCCAGGCGGCCATCCAGCAGGCGGACGCGGCCGCCGCCGAGATCTCCGGTCGGCTTGGCCGCCTGGCCGGTGCCGCCCGGGCCGCCCGCGAGGAGGCCCAGCGCCTGGAGGCGGCCATCGACGCCGCGCACCGGGCCGAGGAAAAGGGCCAGGCGTCGGTGCAGGACCTGGAAGTCGCCCTGGCCGAGGCCGAGTCGGCCGAGGAGGACGGTGCCCAGCCCGGGCCGCCGCAGGCCGCGGACGGTGACCCAGCGTGGGGCGGCGGCGGGAGCCAGCCGCCCGCGGCCCCCAGCCGGGACGAGCTCGTCGCCCAGGTCACCGCAGGGCGGAACGCCGAGATGGACGCACGGCTGGAAGTCAGGACTGCGGAAGAACGGCTCCGCGCTATCGCTGGCCGGGCGGACGCGCTGGTCGCCACCGCCGCTGCGGAGCGCCAGGCGGCCCAGGCGGCGCAGGCCCGGCGGATCCGCCGGGAACGGCAGGCCGTGGTGGCCCGGGCGGTCGCGGACGGCGCCGCGCGGGCCCTGGCCCGGCTGACCGAATCCCTGGCCATGGCCAGCGCCCAGCGGCAGGCAGCCGAGGACGCCAGCAAGGGCCGCGCGGTGGCGCTCAAGGAGATCCGCGGCACGGTCCGCGACCTCGCGGCCGAGCTCGACCGCGTGGTGGACGCCGCGCACGGGACGGAGATGGCCCGGGCCGAGCACCGGATGCGGCTCGAGCAGCTGGCCGGCCGGGCCGCTGACGAGTTCGGGGTCACTGAAACCGCGCTCGTGGCCGAGTACGGTCCCGAGGTACCGGTCCCGGTGATCAGCCCCGACGCCCCGGAACAGGCCGCCCTCCCGGCCGGTCGCGGCAGCCCCGCAGAGGCCGCCACCACCGCCACCGCCAACGGCAGCGGCTCCGCCAACGGCAGCGGCTCCGCCAACGGCAGCGGCTCCGCCAACGGCAGCGGCTCCGCCGAGAGCGCCGGCTCCGCCCACGGTGCCGCGTCCGCTAACGGCAGCGGCTCCGCCGAGAGCGCCGGCTCCGCCCACGGTGCCAGCCCGGCCGGAGACGCTGAGATGGGCGACGGTGCTGAGCCGGTTGGTCCGGTGCCGCTTCCCCGGCCTCGGGAGGAGCAGCCGGTCTTGGTGGGCACCATCCCCTACGTCCGGGCCGAGCAGGAACGCCGGGCCGCCGCCGCCCAGCGCCAGCTGGACCAGCTGGGCAAGGTGAACCCGCTGGCCCTGGAGGAGTTCGCGGCCCTGGAGGAGCGGCACGCGTTCCTGGCCACCCAGCTGGAGGACCTCAAGAAGACCCGGCGCGACCTGCTCACCGTGGTCAAGGAAGTGGACGACCGGGTGCAGGAGGTGTTCGCGTCCGCCTTCGAGGACACCGCACGCGAGTTCGAGGGCATCTTCGGGCGGCTGTTCCCTGGCGGCGAGGGCCGGCTGATCCTCACCGAGCCGGACGACATGTTGGCCACCGGGATCGACTTCGAGGCCAGGCCTCCGGGCAAGAAGGTGAAGCGTATGTCGTTGCTGTCCGGCGGGGAGCGATCGCTGACCGCGATCGCCTTCCTGCTGGCCATCTTCAAGGCCCGGCCGTCCCCGTTCTACGTCCTGGACGAGGTCGAGGCGGCCCTCGACGACACGAACATGCAGCGCCTGCTGCACATCTTCGAGGAGCTGAGGTCGGTCTCCCAGCTGCTCATCATCACTCACCAGAAGCGGACCATGGAGATCGCGGACGCGCTGTACGGCATCAGCATGCGCGGCGACGGCGTGTCCGCCGTAGTCAGCCAGCGCCTCCGCGAGCGCGAGTCAGCCTGACCCTTGCCGGTTCCCGCCGCCCGCCCGGTCGGCGCACCGTCCGTCCCCGCCCCACCCGCCCCCCGTCGGCCCGTGGGCCGCGCATCCCACTTTGCACTCGAAATTCACAGTCCGTGTCATAGTTTGTCCTGTTTGTCAGTGAAGGATGAGTGCTATGTCGCCGGGGAGCGGTCCGGCGGCGGGGGTGGAGTGGTCGCTGGGGTTGGTGAGGGGATGGTTGGGCGTCGGAAGGATCGCGGGGCCGGGCGCTGGCGGGTCGCCGCCCGGATGGCGGGACGACCTAAGTGAGGGCGTCTGCAAGACTGGGGCCGTTATGGAACTTGCGATCATTCTTGGCTTGATCTTCATCGTGCTCGTGGCGGGGGCAGGAACCACGCTGCTGGTCCGTCCTGGGCGGCGGCGCCGGGCCGTCCCGCCGCCAGATAAGCCGGTGCCCCCGCTCACCGGGCAGACCGAGGCCCCGCCTGCCCAGGAAGAAGGCGGCCCGGCCAGCGCCACCGACGTGCTGGCGCCGGGACCCGAGACCAGGCCCGCGGAGGCCCCGCCCGCCCCGATGCGTGGCCGGCTGGCCCGGCTCCGGGGCAGGCTGGCCGCCTCGCGGGGCGGGTTCGGCTCGGTGCTGCTCAACCTGCTGTCCCGGGATGTCCTCGACGACCAGGCCTGGGACGAGATCGAGGACACCCTGATCACCGCGGACATGGGGGTCGCCCCGTCGCGGCAGATCGTGGAGGAGCTTCGGACCCAGGTGAAGGTGGCCGGCACCCGGAGTCCCGAGGAAGTGCACGGCATGCTGCGTGCCGAGCTGATCCTGCAGATCGGGCTGGATACCGACCGGACCCTGCACACCGCCCCGCACGGCGATCGGCCGTCGGTGGTGCTGGTCGTCGGCGTCAATGGCACGGGCAAGACGACGGTCTGCGGCAAGCTGGGCCGGGCGCTCATGGGGGAGGGCGAGGACGTCCTGCTCGGCGCGGCTGACACGTTCCGCGCCGCGGCCGCGGACCAGCTGGAGACCTGGGGCAACCGCATCGGGGCCCGGGTCGTCCGGTCGGACCGGGAAGGCGCCGACCCGGCCAGCGTGGCGTTCGAGGCGGTCCGGGTCGGCATCGACGAACGCGTGGGCTGCGTCATCGTGGACACGGCCGGGCGGCTGCACACCAAGACCGGGCTGATGGACGAGCTGGGCAAGATCAAGCGGGTCATCGAGAAGCGGGCCACGGTGGATGAGGTCCTGCTCGTCCTCGACGCGACCACCGGGCAGAACGGGCTGCGCCAGGCCCGGGTGTTCGCCGAGGCGGTGGACGTCACCGGGATCGTGCTGACCAAGCTGGACGGCACGGCCAAGGGTGGCATCGTGATCGCGGTCCAGCGCGAGCTGGGAGTCCCGGTCAAGCTGGTGGGCCTGGGCGAGGGCCCGGATGACCTGGCCCCGTTCGAGCCGGAAGCCTTCGTCGACGCGATCCTCGGTTAGCGCCGTTACCATGGCGCGAGATGCCGCAGTCGGCCGGATTCGTCGCTAACCTGAAAGTGTGTAGCGCGGCTCCGCACCTATTCAGCACGTTCGGCGCAGCATGGGTAGCGCGCTGGCGGTCGACCCGGGGACAGAGGGGGATGCCAGGTCATGCGGGGCGATCACCGGCCACGACGGCCTCCGGCCGGCGCCCGTTGGCCGGGGGAATCGGATGACAGCCGGGCAGAACCGGGCGCCGGGGAAGATTATGGCTGGCAGGAGCCGCCGCCCGTACCGGCCTGGGCCGACTCACCTGGCCGTCATCGTGCGCCAGCCGACGAGGCACTGATATGGCCCGCCGGGGACCCGCGCCCGGGCGCCGAGCAGTGGGCAGCCGACCCACATGCCGGGCAGTGGGCAGCCGACCCGCATGCCGGGCAGTGGGCAGCCGACCCGGGCGCCGGGCAGTGGGCAGCCGACCCGGGGGATGACCCCGGACCTGCCGCGCTGCCGGCCCCAGCCCGCGGGGGGCGGTCACGTAGGCCATCGGGCCATCGGGTCAGCCGCCGGTCCCGGCGCCGGGAGATCCGCCGTGCGCGCCGGACGGTCGTTGGGCGGCATCCGTTCCTGTCGGCCTTGTGCGCGGTGGTGCTGTTGCTCACCCCGGTGTGGGTCTCGCTGGGCGGCGCGCTGGGCAATCCGGCCCTGGGGTCATCGCCGGCGGCCCGCGGCGCGGAATGGTTCCGGGGGCATGGTGGCAGCTCGATCGTGAACTGGGTGGAGAACGTGTGGTATTCCCATCATCCGCCGCCGGTCGGGGGTACCCCGGCTCAGTCCGCGATTCCCCGGCTGGGCGGCACCGGCGCGGCGGGTGGTCACGGGCGGCGGGGCGTCGCGCACCTGGCGGTCCCGGCCCGGATGACCTCACCCGCCGGTCACCGGCTGCCCGGGGAAGGAGCCTGGCATCCGGCGGGCCGGCGGGTGGATGGTTACCCGGCGGTCTATGAGACGTGGGTGCGGCCGGACGCGGTGCACACCAGCCTGGTCGTCGGGGTGGCCTGGATGGACACCCGGCTGCTGCGGGCGACGCTGTATTCCGGGAGCACGATTCCTGGCGGCGGCCCGTACCGGCACACCGCGCCCATCTCGCGGGCCGCGTCCCGGAGCCTGGTGGCGGCCTTCAACGCGGGCTTCCTGATGAACAACGCGAACGGCGGCTACTACACCGACGGCAAGACCATCCTCCCGCTGCGCACCGGCGCGGCGTCGTTCGTCATCTACCGCGACGGTTCTTCCAACATCGTCGCCTGGGGCCATGGCGCCACCCTCACCCCGGATGTCGTGTCCGTGCGGCAGAACCTCGACCTGCTGGTCAACCACGGCAAGGCCATTCCCGGCCTCAACCCCAACGACACGACCCAGTGGGGCTTCACCCTCGGGAACGCCGTCTACGTCTGGCGGTCGGGGGTCGGCGTCACCGCTGACGGCGCCCTGGTCTACGCCGGCGGCCCGGGGCTGAACATCACCACGCTGGCGGACATCCTGGCCCGGGCGGGGGCAGTCCGGGCGATGGAACTGGACATCAACACCGACTGGGTCAACTTCGCCTCCTACGACCCGCGGGGCGCCGCCGCGCCGGCGACTCCGGCCACCGGCAGGGATCTGCTGCCCGGCATGTTCGGGGCACCGGACCGGTACTTCCAGGCCTGGTGGCCGCGAGACTTCTTCACCATGTCCGCCCGGGCCACCGGGCCGCCCAGCGCACGGAAGGCGGCTGGCTGACGCCCCGCCCGGCACAGCCCGCGGCGGCGGCGCGGGCTGCGATGACCGGGGCCGGCTGCTGCGATGACCGGGGCCGGCGCGGATGCGGGCAGTCCAGGCGGCGGCGGCTGGCGTGCAGTTCGGCGGCGGGCATCCCGTTGCGCTGGCCGTAGTCGCACTCGCGCAGCCGCCAGTCGTAGTGCACCGGGATCGGTACACCGGCGAAGGCCGTGACCGCCGTCTCTGCCGTCCGGGCCAGGTCGGAGCAGAACACCGCGGTGATCCCGTCGTCCCGCCTGCGGCGGCCGAGCTGGGCGGCCTGGTCGCGCCCCTGGGGCGAGAGGCGGCCGGGCAGCCACCCGGTGGCGCGCCCCGCCTCGTTGTCCTCGGTCGTGGAATGGGTCTCGAACACCACCTCGATGGCCACCCGCCCACGGTACCGGGCACCCGCGCCTGTGGCATTCCGCACGGTTTCTCCTTTACGGGCGAGTCGCTTCTGCCCCGAATTTGCATGTATGGCCAGATTGTTCTGCTGTAAGGCACTAAAGATATTAGTAATTCGGCCCGGGATAACATGTCAGTTGTTTGTGAGACTTAGTTGTGGGTCACCGGGTGGATGTGGCAAACTCCCCTGCGTGACGATTCTGATAGGCGATAACGGTGTCGGCTTTCCGAATCCTGGGGCCCCGGAGCTCGACAGTCCTGCCGCCGACGCTGCGCCACAGCAGGCCCCGTCGGCCGAGGAAGAAATATCCCGCACATTCGCCTTGGTCACCAGCGCCGGTGACAAGGCAGTGGCCTATTTCTATGGCCGGCTGTTCGCCGCCAACCCGGAACTGCGCGCCATGTTCCCGGCCGCCATGGACGCCCAGCGCGACCGGCTGTTCCGGGCACTCACCAGGATCGTGCACAGCCTCCGCAAGCCGGACGCGATGGAAACGTACCTGTGCCAGCTCGGCCTCGATCACCGCAAGTACGGCGTTCAGGCCATGCACTACCCGGCGGTCGGCCAGGCGCTGCTGGCCACGCTCGGGAAGTTCGCGGGGCCGCAGTGGACGGCCAGTGCCGAGGCGGCCTGGGCCGCTGCCTATGAGCACGCGACGCAGCTGATGACCGCCTCCGCCCGGGAAGCCGCCCAGCATTCCCCCGCCTGGTGGTCGGCCCAGGTGGTCAGCCATGAGCTGCGCACGCCGTCCCTGGCCGTGCTCACCGTGCGGCCGGACGAGCCGTTCACCTACCAGGCGGGCCAGTACGTGAGCATCCAGTCGGTCCGCTGGCACCGGGTGTGGCGGCCCTTCTCGGTCGCTAACGCACCCCGCCCCGACGGGCTGCTCACCTTCCATGTCCGGGCCGTCCCCGGCGGGTGGGTGAGCTCAGCGCTGGTGTACCACACCAGGGTGGGGGACCGGGTGAACCTCGGTCCGCCGCAAGGCGCCATGACGCTGGACGCCGGAACGGGGGACGGCCTGTACTGCGTCGCGGGCGGGTCCGGCCTGGCGCCGATCAAGGCTCTCATCGAGCAGGCGATCGCGGACAGCGAGCTCGGCCGGCGGCGCATGATCCGCCTGCTGGTCGGCGCCCGCCGCGAGGCAGACCTCTATGACCTGGCCGACCTGTGGCGGCTCGAGGCCGCCTATCCGAGTCTGGAGATCTGCACCGCGGTGTCCGGCGACCGGGCGTACCCGGGAGAGCGGGGAATGCTCCCCGAGGTCATTGCCCGCCAGCTCCCGGACCGGGGCGCAGACATTTACCTGAGTGGCCCGCCGGCAATGGTGCATAAAAGCGTGCGGGTGCTCCAGTGCCCGGAATTGATGCAGTGGCGCATTCACGCCGACCCGGTGGATCTGCCGGGCTGATGGGCGCCTCGCGCGGCGATCGCTGCCTTCCGGGCACGCGGCCGGCCTGGTGTGCTGATCATTTCACGTGGAATACGAAAGCTTAATGGGATGGCGTGGCAATGAAGCCAGCATGGAGAACGCTGCTACGCCGGGAATACCCAGCGTGGGCGGCGCCCGGAGGTGCAGCCCTGCACGGAATGCCCGGCGCCCTGACTGCCGGATGCCCGATGGCGGTACCCGCCCTCGGCGCGGGAACGGTCCCGTTGGTGGCGGCACCAGCCCCGGTGGCGGCGGCCGCGGCTGCGGTGACGGCGGCCCCGCCGGCCGTGGTGACGCCCCGCACCACTCCTGGCCCTGGCCCCGGCTCCGGGGCGGACCCCGGCTCCGGGGCGGACCCCGGCTCCGGGGGTGACCCCGGCTCCGGGGGTGACCCGGGCTCCGGAGATGCCTCAGCTTCCGGGGCGGCCCCAGGTCCCGCGGCTGACCAGGACCGGGGAGACGCGCCCGGCGCAGACCCGGCCCCGGACGCGGACCGGGGGGACGCGCCCGGCGGAGACCCGGATCGGGCCCGGGTGCCGCGGTCCCGCCTGGCCTGGGGGTGGCCCGCCCGGGCCTGGCGGGTGCGACCGGGGGACCTGGAGGAACAGGCTGCCGAGTTCGTCCGGCTGCACCGCGCGGAGTGCCCGGAGGCTGGCCCGGCCGGGCCGCGCTTGCGGGAGATCCGCCGTGAGATCAGGATGACCGGCGCGTACCGGCACACGCCCGGAGAGCTGGAGTTCGGCGCCCGGGTCGCCTGGCGGAACAGCAGCCGGTGCATCGGGCGGCTCTACTGGAAGAGCCTGCGGGTGCGTGACCGGCGGGACGTGGACACGGCGGAAGGGGTGGCCGCCGAGTGCGCGGACCATCTGCGCGCCGCCACGAACCACGGGCGGGTCAGGCCCACGATCACGGTCTTCGCCCCGGATGCGCCCGGGCGGCCGGGCCCGCGCATCTGGAACGAGCAGCTGGTCCGCTACGCCGGCTACCGCGAGCCGGACGGGACGGTGCGCGGCGAGCCATCCAGCGCCAGCCTGACTCAGCTGGCGCTGGACCTCGGCTGGCCCAGCGACGGGCAGGGAAAGTTCGACGTCCTCCCGCTGATCATCTCGGCGGGCGGGGATGGCCCGCGGTTCTTCGGGGTGCCTGGCGACGCGGTCGTCGAGGTGCACCTGATCCACCCGCGCTTCCCGTGGTTCGGCGGGCTGGGGCTGCGCTGGTACGCGGTGCCGGTGATCAGCGACATGTGCCTGGAGATCGGCGGCATCTGCTATCCGGCCGCCCCGTTCAACGGCTGGTACATGGGCACCGAGATCGGCGCGCGTAACCTCGCCGACGCTGACCGGTACAACGAACTGCCCCGGATCGCCGAGTGGATGGGGCTGGATACCACCCGGGACCGCTCACTCTGGCGCGACCAGGCCCTGGTCGAGCTCAACCTGGCCGTGCTGCACTCCTACGACACGGCCGGCGTGACCATCACCGATCACCACACCGAGTCCCGCCGCTTCCTCACCCACCTGGCCCGGGAGGAGCGCGCCGGGCGCGTCTGCCCGGCCGACTGGACCTGGATCGTCCCGCCGATGTCGGGTGCGGCCACCGAGGTCTTCCACCGGTACTACGAGAATGCGATGCTGCGGCCCACGTACGCGCGGCACCCGCGCGACTTGCCGCAGCCACGGATCACGGCCAGCGCCGAAACTTGCTCGTAACATGTGACCCACGTCTTTCACTCCCCCGAAACACTCTGTGATGCCGGGTGAAACGCCTCAGGCGGAAGGTCGGCAGAGGACAGGGTGCCCCGAGAAGGTGGTCGCATGAAGCTCATCACTGCCGTGATCAAACCGTTCAAGCTTGACGAGGTGAAGGCGGCGCTGCAGGCGTTTGGCGTGCACGGGATGACCGTGAGCGAGGCGAGCGGCTACGGCCGCCAGCGTGGACACACGGAGGTTTACCGGGGGGCGGAATACCAGGTGGACCTGGTGCCCAAGGTAAAACTGGAAGTGCTCTGCGACGACGAGGACACCGATGACCTGATCGGCGTGATTGTCAAGGCGGCGCAGACGGGCCGGATTGGGGACGGCAAGGTCTGGTCTGTCCCGGTTGACACCGTGGTGCGGGTCCGTACGGGCGAGCGCGGCCCCGGCGCCCTGTAGCGGCGTGCTGTAACAAGTGGGATCACGGTAAAGGCGGAGGTCTGATCGGAGTGCTTGGGACGGGCCGGGGGGGTCGTCAGTCGTTATGTCCGCACCCTCGGCCCGGCCACAGTCCGATGGGCCTCCGCTCACGTCCTTCGCTGCCGACCGCACCCGGCGCAGTACCGAGACGGACCGCTGGCTGGCTTCCCTGCTCGGCGCCGAGCCCGGCGTGGCCCTGGTGGCCGTGGGCGGCTACGGCCGCCGCGAGCTTCTCCCCGGCAGCGATCTCGACGTCTTGCTGCTGCATGACGGCCGGGACGGCATTGCCGCCATGGCCGACCGCATCTGGTACCCGATCTGGGATTCCGGTACCCAGCTGGACCATGCCGTCCGCACCATCGCGGAGGCGCGGCGGGTGGCGAGATCCGACCTGAAAGTGGCCCTCGGGCTGCTTTACGCCCGGCACGTCGCCGGTGACCCCGACCTGACCAGCACGCTGCGCGTCGGTGCCCTGGAGGACTGGCGGGCCTCGGCCGGGAACCGGCTCGCTGAGCTCCAGGCGCTGCACGTGGAGCGGGCCCAGCGCAGCGGCGAACTCGCGTTCCTGCTCGAGCCGGACCTGAAAGAGGCCCGGGGCGGGCTGCGCGACGTGCACGCCATCCAGGCCATCGCGGCCGCCTGGGTGGCCCCCGGCCCGGGACCCCGGGTCCGGGCCGCCTATGAGTCCATCATGGATGCCCGGCACGCCCTGCACGAGATCACCGGGCGGCCCACCGACCGGCTGGTCCTTCAGGAGCAGGACGAGGTCGCCCGGGTGCTGGGCCTGCTGGACGCCGACGCGCTCATGCGCCACCTGGCCGGGGCCGGCCGGGCCGTGGCTTACTCCGTGGACCAGGCGTTCCGCCAGGCGCAGCGCAGCCGGGGTGGCCGGCGGCGGAGCAAGGCCCAGCGCCGGCCGCTGGCCGACGGGCTGGTCGAGCAGGACGGCGAGGTGGTGCTGGCCCGGGCGGCCGATCCGTCCGCCGACCCCGCGCTTCCGCTCCGTGCGGCCGCCGCCGCCGCCCAGGCCGCCCTGGTCCTCGCGCCGCGCACGCTCACCCGGCTGGCCGAGTGCCCGCCGCTGCCGGTGCCCTGGCCACCAGAGGCGCGGGACGCGCTGGTGGCGCTGCTGGGCGCCGGCCCGGCGGCCGTCCCGGTCTGGGAGGCGCTCGATCAGGAAGGCCTGGTGGCGAGCCTGCTCCCGGACTGGGACCGGGTCCGCAACCGGCCGCAGCGTAACCCGCTGCACACCTACACCGTGGACCGCCACCTGGTCGAGGCGGCATCCCGGGCCGCCGTGCTCACCCGCGACGTAGCCCGGCCGGACCTGCTGCTGCTCTCGGCGCTGCTGCACGACATCGGCAAGGGCTGGCCGGGGGATCACCGGGTCACCGGGGAGGTCGTGGCGCGGGACGTGGCCCGCCGGGTCGGCCTCGGCCCGTCCGACGCGGAACTGGTGGCCGGCGCGGTCCGGCACCACCTGCTCTTGCCGCAGACCGCCACCCGCCGCGATCTCGACGACCCGGTGACCGTGGCGCAGGTCGCCGCGGCGGTGGGCGGCCGGCCGCTGCTGGAGTTGCTGCACGCGCTGGCCATCGCGGATGGCCAGGCGACCGGCCCGGCGGCCTGGAACGACTGGAAGGAAGGCCTGGTCGGGGACCTGGTGCGGCGGGTGGAGTCGCGGCTGGCGGGCGAGTCGCCGCCGGCCCCGCTGCCGCTCCGGCCAGAGCAGGCGGTGCTGGCCGAGGAAGGTGTCCCCGCCGCCCGGCTGCGCGGCTCGGAGGTCACCGTCGTCGCCCCGGACCGGCCCGGCCTGCTGTGGCAGGCGGCCGGCGTGCTGGCCTCGCACCGCCTGGCGGTGCGGTCCGCCAACGCCACCTCGCACGGCAGCATGGCGGTGGCAGCGTTCACCGTGGCCCCGGAGTATGGCGACCCGCCCGAGGCCGATCTGGTGACCAGTGACCTGCGGCGGGCCCTGGAGGGCCGGCTGGACGTGGCGGAGCGGCTGGAGCGGCGGATGCGCGCCTACCGGCAGTCCCCGGTCCCGGTCCCGGTCGCGCCGCCCAAGGTGACCCTGCTGGACGAGGCGTCGCGGACCGCGACGGTGGTGGAGGTCCGGGCGCACGATGCTCCCGGCCTGCTCTGGCGGATCGGGCGGGCGCTCGGCGACTGCGGCCTCGACGTGCGGGCCGCCCGGGTGGAGACGCTCGGGGCCGAGGCGGTGGACGTGTTCTACGTGGTGGACTCCTCCGGCGGGCCGGTCGGCGGCACGCGGATCCGGGGGAAGATCGCCGCGCAGGTGCTCGCCGCGCTGACCGGCTGATCGTTGCGGGGACGGCCCGGGAACGGTGACTGTGCCGGTGCGCCCCTGGATCGCGGTGCGGGCCGCCGATATCGGCGGCCGGGCCGCCCAGTGACACTGACCCGGTCGCCCTGACCGGATAGCCTGGGATGCGTGTTCGAGACTCTCTCCGACAGGCTGACCCAGGTCTTCTCCTCCCTGCGCGGGCGCGGGCGGTTGTCGGCCGCCGACATCGACGCGACCGCCCGGGAAATCCGCATCGCCCTGCTCGAGGCGGACGTCGCGCTGCCGGTGGTGCGGGAGTTCATCGCGCGCATCAAGGAGCGCGCCTCGTCGGAAGAGGTGTCCGGCGCGCTCAACCCGGCGCAGCAGGTCATCAAGATCGTCCACGAGGAGCTCATCGGGATCCTCGGCGGCGAGGCCCGCCGGATCCGGTTCGCCAAGGTGCCGCCGACCGTGATCATGCTGGCGGGCCTGCAGGGCTCCGGCAAGACCACGCTGGCCGGCAAGCTGGCGCTGTGGCTCAAGGACCAGGACAACACGCCGCTGCTGGTCGCGGCGGACCTGCAGCGGCCTAACGCGGTGCAGCAGCTGGAGATCGTCGGGGATCGGGCCGGTGTGCCGGTCTACGCGCCCGAGCCCGGCAACGGCGTCGGTGACCCGGTGCGGGTGGCCCGCCAGTCACTGGACGAGGCGCGGCGCCGCCAGCACAACGTGGTCATCATCGACACGGCTGGCCGGCTGGGCATCGACCAGGAGATGATGCGCCAGGCCGTCGACATCAGGGACGCGACCGACCCGGACGAGATCCTGTTCGTGGTGGACGCGATGATCGGCCAGGACGCGGTGGTCACCGCGCAGGCCTTCCTCGACGGCGTCGGCTACGACGGGGTCGTGCTCACCAAGCTGGACGGTGACGCCCGCGGCGGCGCCGCCCTGTCCATCGCGCAGCTCACCGGCAAGCCGGTGATGTTCGCGTCGTCCGGGGAGAAGCTGCAGGACTTCGACGTCTTCCACCCGGACCGGATGGCGTCGCGAATTCTCGACATGGGCGACATGCTCACCCTGATCGAGCAGGCGGAACGGGCTTTCGACGAGGACCAGACGGCCAAGATGGCCGGCAAGCTGGCCTCGGGTGAAGGCTTCACGCTGGAGGACTTCGTCGAGCAGCTGGCCATGGTCCGCAAGCTCGGGCCGATCGGCAACCTACTCGGCATGCTGCCCGGTGCGGCGCAGAACCGGGAGATGCTCAGCCAGATCGACGACAAGGACCTGGACCGCGCGGCGGCCATCGTGAACTCGATGACCCCGGCGGAACGGCGCAACCCCAAGATCCTCAACGGCTCGCGCCGGGCCAGGATCGCCGCCGGCTCCGGGGTGACCGTGGGCGAGGTCAACAACCTCGTGGTCCGGTTCCTCGAGGGCCAGAAGATGATGCGGCAGATGATGGGCGGCGGCGGGATCCCGGGCATGCCGGCCATCCCGGGCATGCGCCGGCCCACCGCCAAGAGCGCTAAGAAGACCAACAAGAAGAAGCCCAAGGGCGGCCGTCCCGGCGGCAATCCGGCAAAGGCCGGCGCGGCCAAGCCGGGGGCTGCCATCCCGGCAGGCGGCCCGCACGCGGGCAACGGGTCCGGCCCGGCCATCCCCGGCCTGGGTGGCGCGCTGCCTGGCTCGCAGGAGGAACTGGCCGCCAGCCTGGAGGCGCTGACCGCCAACCCGGCCGCGCTCCGCGCCGCCGAGAAGATCGCGGGCAAGATCCCCCCGCCGGACGGGCTGACCGGCGGCACGTCGGGCCCGTCCAGCCTGCCCGCGGGCTTCGGCCTGTTCGGCCGGCGTAAGGACAAGAAGGACGGCAAGTAGCCCGGCCGTCCTCCGCCTGCCCGCCACCGGCGGCGCCGGTCCGCGCCGTTGCGGCGCCCGGGCAGCCGGGTTCCCCCGCTGAAACCGCGGTCACGATGCGCATGGCTGTCGCAGCCGTGCGCACGGGTGTGCGTGAAGTCCCCGTCATGCCCCCGCGGGGGCATGACGGGTCTCAGGGCCGCGGTACTGGGGCCAGGGATGGGACGGTGATTCGGCCGCGATTACGCCCTGGCCCCGGGTCTCTGGCACAATGTGTCCGTCACTCCGGGTTCGGCGACGCCCTCTCACGCTCGTCGGCCCGGGACCGAGCGGGCCGACGCGGTGGTTCCCACCCGGCGCGAGCGTTGTCCGCATCCGAGTTTTCTGGGAGAGACCACACCCGTGGCTGTCAAGATCAAGCTGAAGCGCATGGGCAAGATCCACGCGCCGTTTTACCGGATCATCGTGGCCGATGCCCGCACCAAGCGGGACGGCCGCGCGATCGAGGAGATCGGCAAGTACCACCCGAAGAGCGATCCGTCGTTCATCGAGGTGGACTCCGAGCGGGCGCAGCACTGGCTGTCCGTCGGGGCGCAGCCGACCGACCCGGTCCGCAAGATCCTGGAGATCACCGGCGACTGGCAGAAGTTCAAGGGCCTGCCGGGTGCCGAGGGCACGCTGCGGACCGCGGCGCCCAAGCCGGACAAGAAGGACGCCTACGCGGCCGCGGTCGCCGAGGTCCACGGCCTCGGCGAGGCGGCCAAGGCCAAGGGCCGCAAGTCGGCCGGCAAGGGCGATGATCAGGCAGAAGCCGAGGCCAAGCCCGCGAAGCCCGCGGGCCGGTCGGGCGGGAAGCAGGCCGCCGCCAAGACCAGCGCCAAGGCTGACGCGGCCAAGGCTGACGCGGCCAAGGCTGACGCGGCCAAGGCTGACGCGGCCAAGGCTGACGCGGCCAAGGCTGACGCGGCCAAGGCTGACGCGGCCAAGGCTGACACGGCCAAGGACGACGCGGCCAAGGACGACGCCGCGCAGGCGGTTGTCCCGGAGGTGGCTGCGCCGGAGGTGGCTGCGCCGGAGGTGGCTGCGCCCGAGGTGGCTGCGCCCGAGGTGGCTGCGCCCGAGGCGGCTGCGCCCGAGGCGGCTGCGCCCGAGGCGGCTGCGCCCGAGGCGGCTGCGCCCGAGGCGGCTGCGCCGGGGGACGCGGAGCCGTCTGAGGCCCCGGAGGGCGGCGAGGCCAAGGCCGCGCAGGCCGCGGAGCAGGGCAACGGAGCCTGACATGCTGGAAGAGGCCCTTGAGCACCTGGTGAAGGGCATCGTGGAGCACCCGGAGGATGTCCGGGTGGACAGCCACGGATTGCGCAGGGGCCGTGTCCTGGAGGTGCGGGTGCACCCCGATGACCTCGGTAAGGTCATCGGGCGCGGCGGCCGCACCGCCAAGGCACTGCGGACCGTCATTGGCTCGCTGGCCGGCGGCAAGTACGTGCGCGTCGATCTGCTCGACGTGGACGAGGTCCGTTAGCGGGTCATGCAACTGGTCGTGGGCCGGATCCTCCGGCCGCACGGGGTCCGCGGCGAAGTGTCGGTGGAAGTACGCACCGACGAGCCGGGCCTCCGGTTTGCCGCGGGGACGGTGCTGGCCACCGACCCGGCGGATGCCGGGCCGCTGGCCATCGAGTCGGCCCGCTGGCATTCCGGCCGGCTGCTGATCACGTTCGCCGGGATCAGCGACCGGGACCGGGCCGATGAACTCCGCGGCACCTGGCTGACGCTCGACTCGGCCGAGGCCGGGTCACCGGCCGACCCCGACGAGTTCGGCGACTATGAGCTCATCGGGCTGAACGTGGTCACGGTCTCTGGTGAGCCGGTGGGCCGGGTCTCGGACGTCCAGCACCACGGGCAGGACCTGCTGGTGATCGAACCGGGAGGCGTACTGGTGCCGTTCGTGGCCGCGATCGTGCCGGAGGTCGATGTAGCCGCCGGCCGGCTGGTCATCGACCCGCCGCCGGGGCTGCTCGAACTGGGGGCCGCCGAGCCCGGCCGGGGCTGAGGTGACCGCGTGCGCATCGACATCATCACGATCTTCCCCGAGTACTTCACGCCGCTGAGCGTGTCCCTGCTGGGTAAGGCGGCCGCGCGCGGCGCCATCGACCTGCACGTGCACGACCTGCGGTCGTGGGCGCACGACCCGCATCGCACCGTGGATGATGCGCCGTTCGGTGGCGGCCCGGGGATGGTGATGTCCCCGCTCCCGTGGGGTGAGGCGCTGGACGAGGTAACGGCGGCCCGGCCGGGGCCGCCCCAACTCGTCGTCCCCAGCCCCGCGGGCCGCCCGTTCACGCAGGCGATGGCGGCCGGCCTGTCCCAGCGCGGGTGGCTGGTGTTCGCCTGCGGCCGCTACGAGGGGATCGACGCCCGGGTCGCGGCGGAAGCGCGGGAGCGCATGCCAGTGGCCGAGGTGTCCATCGGTGACTATGTGCTGTCCGGCGGGGAGCCGGCCGTACTGGTCATGATCGACGCGATCGGCCGCCTGCTGCCGGGCGTGCTGGGCAACGCGGGCTCGGCGGTGGATGATTCCTTCGGTGGCGGCGAGGGCCCCATGGCCGGCCTGCTCGAAGGGCCCTCCTACACCAGGCCGCGCACCTGGCGGGGCCGGGAGGTCCCGGCTGTGCTGCTGTCCGGGGACCACGGCGCGATCGCCCGGTGGCGGCGGGACGAGGCACTGCGCCGGACCGCCGCGGTCCGGCCCGACCTGGTGACCCGGCTGCTCGCCGGGGCCGGGGGCGGTCTCGATGCCCGGGACCGGGAGGTACTCTCGGAGGCTGGTTTTCCGGTCAACCCGGAGGATGTGGCACACTGGAGTCCGCCACCCACGTAGGCCAACCCCGCGGGTGCGCATCCTGGTGCCCTCGTAGCCCGGGATACCCGGAGTACACCGACCGACGCCACGCGTTCGCAGGCCTGTGCGCGCGTGCGGACAACTGAGGAACCACAGCCATGCACACCGCGATCGCCGAGCTGGAGCAGGCCCAGATCCGCTCTGACATCCCGGACTTCCGCCCGGGAGACACATTGAAAGTCCATGTGCGGGTCAAGGAAGGCACCCGGTCCCGGATCCAGGTCTTCCAGGGCGTCGTGATCCGGCGCCAGGGCGGCGGCGCCCGGGAGACCTTCACGGTGCGCAAGATCAGCTACGGCGTGGGGGTGGAGCGCACCTTCCCGGTGCACAGCCCCTCGCTGGACAAGATCGAGGTGGTCACCCGGGGCCGGGTCCGCCGCGCCAAGCTCTACTACCTCCGCTCCCTGCGCGGCAAGGCCGCGCGGATCCGGGAGCGCCGCGAGCCGGCCCGCTAGCAGGCCGCCTCCGGTGCCCGGTGCTCCGGGGCCCGGGCGCCAGCCCGGGCCTGGCGGCAGCTCCCTGGTTGCCTGCGCCCACGGGGCCGCCAATGCGCGGTGCGAGGGCCGCGGGACGGTCGTCACCCTGGCCGGGGCCGGGCACGTTCCCCGCGTCCCGGCTCGGGTCTGCTGGTCCTCGGTCCGGGCGAAGTTATTGCCGTGCACCTGGGCTCCGCCGACAGCCGTAACAGGCCGCCGCGAATGCGCGGCCCGCTCCGGCGGCCCGCCGCAGCGGGCCGCCCGGGCCGTCCCCTGCCCACCTGCGGGGGCCTGCGGCCTTCCTCTTGTCCTCCCTCCCGATGGCGGCCGGGCTCACCGGGGGCGGCTTCCCGGCGGGGCGCGCCGCCGGCTGCGGGCGCGCCCTGCGCCCGCCCGGCGTTAGGCTCGGAACCAATGAACGATGACCGGAGTATGGGTGATCCGGCGGTGACCGGCTCGGGCGGCCTCGGCCGTCCGGGCAGTGACGGCGACAGTGCGGTCAGCGCGGACGGGGAGATGCCGGGCGGCACGGGCACGATGACGCCCCCGTCCGGCGTGCCTGCCGACGGGGCCGAAGGGCTACCGGCCGGCACCGATGAGGGCCCGGCCGGGCCTGCCCGCAGCGCCGGCGGGGCCGCCCGTGGCGGAGCCGGTGCCCCGGGCGCCGGGGGCGGCCGCGCCCGCCAGAGCCGCACCAGGCGGCGGCTCAACTGGTGGGTTGAGCTCATCTCACTGTTCGCGCTGGCCCTGGTCATCATGCTGGTCATCAAGACCTACGTGGTGCAGGCGTTCTACATCCCGTCCTCATCGATGGAGAACACGCTCGACATCGGGGACAAGGTCCTGGTCAACAAGCTCATCTACCACTTCCGCTCGGTCGACCGCGGCGACATCGTGGTGTTCAACGGCGAAGGGTCCTGGGACCCGCCGGGCCCGCCCGCCTCCAGCGACCCGGTGGTCCGGCTGGCCAGCCAGTTCGGTCACGCGGTGGTGGGGCTGTTCGGCATCTCGCCCGGGGTGCACGACTACATCAAGCGGGTGATCGGGCTCCCGGGTGACCATGTCGCGTGCTGTGACGCGCAGGGCCGGGTCACCGTCAACGGGGTTCCGCTGAACGAGAAGTCCTACCTGTACCCGGGCAACATCCCATCGGTCACCCGGTTCAGCATCACCGTTCCCCCCGGCCGCCTGTGGGTGATGGGGGATCACCGGAACGTCTCCTACGACTCGCGGGGCCACATGGGTGACCCCGGCGGCGGCACGATCCCGGAGAGCCAGGTGGTCGGCCGGGCCTTCCTGATCCTGTGGCCCCCCAGCCGGTTCCACGTGCTGCCGATCCCCGCGACGTTCACCGCCCTGGAGGCCACCAGCCACGCACTTGGCGCCCCGGGCGCGCCCGCGGCGGTAGCCGCTGTTGCCGCGCTGCCGCTGACCTGGGTGGAGCGCCGGGCCCGGCGGGGGCTGGGCCGGTTCGCCGGCCGCGGGCTGCGCTGGCCGGGACGCAGGTGAGCGCGTGCCGGTGCCATGGTGGCGGCACCCCGGCTATACCCCCCGGCGTGCGGCAGGACTGACTGGGTACGAGCGCGTGCTGGCCCGGGCCGGGCTCTCCCCGGTCGCCGGGATCGATGAGGCCGGCCGTGGTGCCTGCGCGGGTCCGCTGGTGGTAGCGGCGGTGATGCTGGACCCGGCCAAGCTGTCCGGGCTGGGCGGGATCGCGGACTCCAAGGCACTCACGCCGGCCGACCGGGAGGCGGCCTACGAGGACGTGATGCGGGTCGCCCTCGCGTGGCACCGGGTGATCATCCCGGCGGCCGAGATCGACGCGTGCGGGCTGCACGTCTGCAATATCGCCGGGATGCGGCGCGCGCTGGCCGGGCTGTCCCGGACCCCCGGGTACGTGCTGACCGACGGTTTCCCGGTGCGTGGCCTGGGCGTGCCCGCCCTGGCCATGTGGAAAGGCGACGAGGTGGCGGCGTGCGTGGCCGCGGCATCGATCGTCGCGAAGGTCACCAGAGACCGCATCATGACCAGCCTGGCCGGACCCTACCCGGCGTACGGCTTCGATCAGCACAAGGGCTACTCCACCCGGCGGCACATGCGGGCGCTGGCCGAGCACGGGCCATGCCCGGAGCACCGTGCCTCCTTCGCCAACGTCATGGGACTCGCCCGGGTGACCGCGGAACCGCCCGGCGGCTGGCCACCGGAGCCCGGGCGGGCTGACGCGCCGCCCGGGGTGGTTGTTGACGAGATGGGGACCGGGGAATTGCTCGGCGGAGAATTGACCTATGGTTGATGCCATCCGACCCGGACCTCCCGACGCAGGCTGATCGGAGGGGAGCAGATGAGCGCAGAGGATCTCGAGAAGTACGAGACCGAGATGGAGCTGCAGCTCTACCGCGAGTACCGGGACGTGGTGGGCCTGTTCACCCACGTTGTCGAGACCGAGCGCCGCTTCTACCTGACCAACCAGGTGGAACTGAACGTGCGCACGGCCGAGAACGGTGAGGTGTACTTCGAGGTCACCATGCAGGACGCCTGGGTCTGGGACATGTACCGCCCGGCCCGGTTTGTGAAGAACGTCCGGGTGGTCACCTTCAAGGACGTCAACGTGGAGGAACTCGCCCGCACCGAGCTCGAGGTACCGGACACCAAGTAGTCCTGGTTGTCCTCTGGCGGGGCGGTGCTGCCAGCGCGAAATCGGGGGTGGTTGCCCGTCGGCGTTGCCCGTGCTTGGCGCCGTAACCCCGGCAAGTCAGCCCCGGCCTCAGCGGCCGCCCGCCACCCGGCCGCCCGCCCTAATGGTCCGGGCCCGCACGACCCGTCCCGAGCCGAGATTCCCCGGCCTGGGGTGCCCAGGCCGGGGGTGCCCAGGCCTGGGGTGCCCAGGCCTGGGGTGCCCCGGTTGGATTGAAGCACGCGGCAGCGACAAATCCGCCCTTTCATCCACACGGCCTGCTTTCTGTGCCTGGCTGTCCACAGCCGGGCAAGTGCCCCTCCCGCAGCGTCCTCGCACCCGGCAGCGTCAGCACCGGAGGTGGTGCCGCATGCGCGAGAAAGATGTGCTCGGCCGGCGGGGTGAGCAGGTCGCCGCCGAGTACCTGCAGCAGGCCGGGATGCGGATCTTAGACCGGAACTGGCGGTGTGCCGCGGGTGAGCTCGACATCGTGGCGGCGGAGCGCCGCACCCTGGTCGCCTGCGAGGTCAAGACCAGGTCAGGCACCTGGTACGGCAGCCCGCTGGAAGCGGTCAGCCGGGCCAAGCAGATGCGGCTGCGGAGGCTGGCCATCGCCTGGGTGGTCGCCCACGGCGTGCTCTTCGACGAGGTGCGCGTGGACGTGATCGGGTTGCTGGCGGACCGGTCGGGCTCGATGACCATCGAGCATGTGCGGGGGGTGGCCTGAATGCCGGTCGCCCGCACTCACTCGATCGCTCTGGTCGGCGTCGAGGGCCATCCGGTTCAGGTCGAGGCCGATATTCAGAACGGCCTGCCTGGCCTCCTGCTCGTCGGCCTGCCGGACACGGCGCTGCGTGAGGCCAGGGACCGGATCCGGGCGGCGGTCATCAACAGCCGGGAGCAGTGGCCGCAGCGCCGGATCACTGTCGGTCTGTCCCCGGCCAGCTTGCCCAAGCGGGGCAGCGGCTTCGATGCCGGCATCGCGGTGGCCATCCTGAGCGCAGCCGGCGTGGTACCCGCGGCGTCCATCGACGGGGTCGCCTTCCTCGGCGAACTGGGCCTCGACGGCCAGCTCCGCCCGGTCCGCGGGGTGCTGCCCGCCGTCGCCGCGGCCGCCGGCCAGGGATTCCGCCGGGTCGCCGTGCCCGCGGCCAACGCGGCCGAGGCCGCCCTGGTGCCAGGCATCCGGGTGGCCAGCGCGGCGACGTTACGCGGCCTGCTCAGCTGGCTGCGCGGCGGCCCGCCCGGCAGCGCGCCGGACCAGGTGGAAGTGATCGACGGCGGTGCCGCCCAGGCCGTCCCGGCCCAGCTGGCGCCACCGGGCCGCGCGCCCGACCTGGCTGATGTGCTGGGCCAGCCGACGGCCCGCCGGGCCGCCGAGATCTGCGCGGCCGGCGGCCACCACCTCTGCCTGCTCGGGCCGCCCGGGGCCGGCAAGACCATGCTGGCCGAACGGATTCCGTCCGTCCTGCCCCGCCTGGACGCCGCGGCGGCGCTGGAGGTTACCGCCATCCATTCGGTGGCTGGCGTGCTGCCCGACCGGAGCCCGCTGCTGACCGCGCCGCCCTTCTGCGCGCCGCACCACACGGCGAGCAAGGCGGCGATCGTCGGCGGGGGCAGCGGGGTCATCCGTCCCGGTGTGGCCTCCCTGGCGCATCGTGGCTGCCTGTTCCTGGATGAGGCGCCCGAATTCGGCCGGGACGTGCTGGACGCCCTCCGCCAGCCCCTGGAGTCTGGCGAGGTGATAGTGGCACGGGCTGGCCTGACGGCCCGGTTCCCGGCCCGCTTCACTCTGATCCTGGCGGCCAACCCGTGCCCGTGCGCAAAGGGCCCGGGCCGCCGGGCCGCGTGCGAGTGCACGCCCGGGGTCCGCCGCCGCTACCTGGCCAGGCTGTCCGGCCCGCTGCTCGACCGAGTTGACGTGAAGGTCGAGTTCCTGCCCGTCAGCCGCAGCGAATTACTCAGTGACCGGGCCTTCGCCGAGCCCAGCACGACGGTGGCGGCCCGGGTGGCAGATGCCCGGCAGCGCGCCGCGCACCGGCTGCGGGACACCCCGTGGCGGCTCAATGCCGAGATCCCGGCCAGCGAACTGCGCCACTGCTACCCGCCGGCCCCGGGCGCGCTCACCCCGCTGGAGCGGGCGATGGACCTCGGGCAGATCAGCGCCCGCGGGGTGCACCGCGTGCTCCGGGTCGCCTGGACCCTGGCCGACCTGGCCGAGGTGCCCCGGCCCACCGCTGACCAGACCAGTTACGCGCTCGGATTGTGGCTGGGGGTCCCCGGGTGAGCGGCCACCGTGATCAGGCCCGCCTGGATTCAGGCCGCCCGGACCCGGCCCGCCCGGACCCGGACCACCCGGACCCGGCCTGGCCAGGGCCTGAAGGCCCTGAGACGGCCCGTCAGGCCCTGGACGGCTTCTCATTGGCCCGTCCCCGTCCAGGTCCGGTGTGGCCGGAGGCGGCCAGCGGGAACTTAGCCGCCCGGGCGCCGGAGGCTGTGGAACTGGCCGCCGCCCGGCAAGCGGCCCGTAGGAACCGGGGCGGCCCCGAGCCGGGCCGCATCGGCCGTGAGCCGGGCCGCACCGGCCCGGCCGGCCCGGACGCGGAGCGGCTGGCCCGCGGCCTGCTGACGTGCGTCGCCGAGCCAGGCGATGCGCAGCTCGGTGCCTTGCTGCGGCGCTGCCCGCCGGGCACGATCGTGGCCGCGCTCGCCGCAGTGGCACCGCCGGGCCGCCCCGGACCCGCTGCCCCGCCCGGCGGCCCGGCGGGTGCGTCCCCGGGCCTGGCGGGATGGGCAGCGGACGCCCTCGTCCCTAGCCGGGCTGTACCGGGGCGGGCAGCAGAGGCCCTGGCCTGGATCAGCCACGCGGGAAACGGCATCCCGGGCCTGGATCGTGCCCTGCGCCGGTGGTCGGCCCGGCTGGGCGCCATGCCGGCCGAGGGTGCCATGCCGGCCGAGGGTGCCATGCCGGCCGAGGGTGCCATGCCGGCCGAGGGTGCCCTGCTCGGCTGGGAGCGGGCCGGGATCCGGCTGTTGTGCCCCGGCGACCCTGGATGGCCGGGCCAGCTGGACGTGCTGGGGGATGCCCGGCCGTACGCGCTCTGGGTGCGCGGCGCCGCCGATCTGCGGTTCGCCTGCCTGCGCTCGGTGTCCGTGGTGGGAACCCGGGCCGCCACCCCGTACGGGGAGCATGTCGCTGCGACGCTGGCGGCCGGCCTGGCCGAGCGCGGCTGGACCGTGGTGTCCGGCGGTGCGCTGGGCATCGACGGCCGGGCGCACCGCGGCGCGCTGGCCGCGGGCGGGACCACGATCGCCGTGCTGCCGTCCGGGGTCGACGAGCCGTACCCGCGCGGGCACCACGATCTGTTCGAGGACATCGCCGCTGACGGCCTGCTGGTGAGCGAGTGGCCACCGGGCCGGACTCCCACCCGGCCGGGGTTCCTGGTGCGCAACCGGGTCATCGCCGCGCTCAGCCGGGGCACGCTCGTGGTCGAGGCGGCCCTGCGCAGCGGCGCGCTGAACACCGCACGGCACGCCCGCGATCTGAACCGTCCCCTCATGGCCGTGCCCGGGCCGGTGACCTCCCTAGCCTCCGCGGGCTGCCACTACATCATGAGGGAGTGGGCGGCCGAATGCGTGACTGGGGCCGCGGACGTGGTTGCGGCGCTGTCCTTTGGGCCGGATGACCTGCCCGGGCCGGCCAGCCGCGCGGTACTGCCCCGGGACGCACTGGACCCGGTGACGAGGGACATCTTGGAGGCGATCCCGGCCCGTGGCGGCTGGGGGCCGGCCCGGATTGCGGCATCGGCCGGCGTGGACCTGGATACCGTACTGCGCGGGCTTGGTGAACTCGCCGCCGGCGGATTCGTCGAGCGGTGCGAGCGCGGCTGGCGGTTGCGCCGCTCCGGAGAGTGATCGTGTTGCCACGGTACGAAGCAGTGAGTCGCCCCGCCGTCACCCGCCGCCCTCACTGCTTCTGGAGAAATCTCTCATTCTTGCCCGAAATCGGGCAAGAATGTTGCACTCCGAGCCGAGAAGGACCCATGCTGGTATCGTGCCCGGTGCGGAACGGCCTTTCGAGGACCTGATCGCCCACTTGACCCACGCCAGCGCGCTGAGCCCTGGCGAGGCAGAACGGTTGATCGCTGAAGTGGTCGGGTACTTCTCGGAGCCAGCGGAGGTTTTCGTCCGCCGGCGCCATACCGAGCTCAGAGCGCGAGGACTGGCTAACGACCGGGTGTTCGACCATATCGCGGCCGAGTTGCAGCATCGGCTGGTGGCACCGCCCCAGTACACGCTGCGCCAGTTGCGCCGGATCATCTACGGCTGACGGGGGGCATGGCAATGTGCGGAATCGTCGCGCACATCGGGGGACGCGACTGCGTCCCGATCCTGCTGGAGGGACTGGCCCGGCTGGAGTACCGGGGGTACGACTCGGCGGGGGTGGCCGTGCTGGGGCGCGGCGGGGAGATCCGGGTGCACAAGGCCCAGGGCCGGGTGGCCGACCTCGCCGCGTCGCTGCCAGCGCGGTTCAAGGGCAGCCCGGGAATCGGGCACACCCGGTGGGCGACGCACGGCGAGCCCAGTGACATCAACGCCCACCCGCATGTCTCGGGACCGATCGCCGTGGTGCACAACGGCATCATCGAGAACGCCGACGAGTTGCGCGCGAAGCTGGTCGTGGACGGTGCTGTGTTCGTCTCCGAGACCGACAGCGAGGTCCTGGCCCACCTCATCGCGGCCAACCCGGCGGACGAGCTGGAAGAGGCGGTCCGGCAGGCACTGACTTCGGTGGTCGGCACCTACGGGATCGTGGTGCTGGATGCCCGCCATCCGGACCGGGTGGTCGCGGCGCGCAACGGCAGCCCGGTCGTGCTCGGCATCGGCAACAAGGAGATGTTCGTTGCCTCGGACGTCGCTGCGCTGGTCCGGTACACCCGCCAGGTGGTTCACCTGGACGACGGTGAAGTAGCCACGGTGCGGGCGGACGGTTTCCGCACCTCCACCCTGGATGCCCGGACGACCACCAAGCAGCTGTCCACCATCGACACCGACGCCGCCTCCTACGACGCCGACGGCTACGCCCACTTCATGCTCAAGGAGATCCATGAGCAGCCCCGGGCGGTGCAGCGCGCGCTGCGCGGGCGGCTCGAGGAGCGTTTCCACACCGCTCATCTCGGCGGGCTGAACATGGACGCCCGGCAGCTGCGGGAGATCCGCCGGGTCAAGGTCCTCGGTTGCGGCTCGGCCTACTACGCGGGCGAGGTGGGCGCGCAGCTCATCGAGGACCTGGCGCGGATCCCTGCCGACGCGGAGCCCGCTTCGGAGTTCCGGTACCGCAACCCGGTGATCGAGCGGGACACCCTCTACATCGGCGTCAGCCAGTCGGGCGAGACCTATGACACGCTGGCCGCGGTGCAGGAGCTCCAGCGCAAGGGCGGCCAGGTGCTGGGTGTCGTCAACTCGGTGGGCTCCGCTATCGCCCGCGAGTGCGGCGGCGGCATGTACCTTCACGCGGGGCCGGAGGTCTCGGTCACCTCGACCAAGACCTTCACCGCCACGGCCGTCGCCTTCGCCCTGCTGGCGCTGCACCTGGGCCGCATCCACGACTTGTCCCCGGCCGACGGTAAGCGCATCATCGCCGGCCTGCGCGCGCTCCCGGCCCAGATCGAGGAGGTGCTCGCTGACGAGGAGCGGATAGCCGGCATCGCCGCCAAGCTCGCCGACTGCCAGGGCATGTTCTTCATCGGGCGGGTCCGCGGCTGGCCGGTCGCCCGGGAGGGCGCGCAGAAGCTCAAGGAAGTGTCCTACCTGCATGCCGAGGCCTACCCGGCCAGCGAGCTCAAGCACGGTCCACTCGCGCTGGTCAACCCCGCGCTGCCCACGGTCGCCATCGTGCCGGACGATGACCTGATGGACAAGAATGTCTCCACGCTCGGCGAAATCCGCGCCCGGCGTGGCCCGGTGCTCGCGGTCGGGCACTGCGTGCTGGATGACCGGCTGGCCGACTACCAGGTCCAGGTGCCGAAGAACGAGCCAGAGCTGGACCCCATCCTGCTGTCGGTTCCGCTGCAGCTGCTCGCCTACCACTCCGCCGTCGTGCTCGGCAACGACGTGGACAAGCCGCGCAACCTAGCCAAAAGTGTCACCGTGGAGTAGCAACCTGGCCGAGAGTGTCACGGCGGGGTAAGGGCCGCCCGGTGCCGCACACTGGGAGGCATGGCTGACGCATCCCGGGCACCGCGGCCCGGGAGGGCCGGGCCCAGGGCACCCGGGCCCAGGGCACCCGGGCCCAGGGCACCCGCGCCCAGGGCACCCGGGCCTGGCACACCCGGGCCCAGGGCACCCGGGCCCCTGCCGGAACGGCTCGGGCGGGCCCTGGACGTGTTCCGGCGGCATCTGGCTGCTGAGCGTGGCGCGTCCGATCACACGGTCCGGGCCTACACAGGCGACGTGCGCGCGCTGCTCGAGCACGCCGCCCGAGCCGGGGCGACCAGCCCCGGCGACCTCAACATCGGGATCTTGCGGGGCTGGCTGGCGGCTCAGCACCACGCCGGGCTGGCCCGGGCCACGCTGGCCCGGCGGGCCGCCGCGGCCCGCACCTTCACCGCATACGCGCACCGCCGCGGCTGGCTGGCCGGCGATCCGGGGCCGCTGCTCGGCACCCCGCGGGTCCGGCGCCGGCTGCCCGAAGTCGCCCGGGCCGACCAGATGGCCGCCGTCCTGTCCGCGGCGGAGGCTCGCGCCGCGGTGGCCGCCGGAGGCGGGACGGCTGGCGCGGCGGCTCCTGCCGCGCTGTCCACTGGGGCCGGGACCGCCGTCGCGGGCGAGCCGACGGCGCCGTCCGCCAGGGGACAGAGGGCAGCCGCGGGGGACCCGGCTGCCCGGGCCGCGGTGGCAGCGGACGGCCCCGATCCGCGGGAAGGGGCCCTTATGGTGCGGGATCTCGCCGTCGTGGAGCTGCTCTACGCGTCCGGTATCCGGGTCAGCGAGCTATGCGGGCTTGACCTGGGTGACCTGGACCGCGAGCGGCGGACCATCCGGGTGATGGGCAAGGGCGGCAAAGAGCGAGTCGTGCCGGTGGGGTTGCCCGCGGAGCGGGCGGTCCAGCGCTGGATCCGGCACGGGCGCCCTGTCCTGCTGGCCGCCGGCAGCGGTCACGCGCTGTTCCTCGGCGCCCGGGGCCGCCGGCTGGACCCGCGCACCGCGCGCCGGGTGGTGCATGCCCGGCTGGGCGCGGTACCCGGGGTCCCGGACAGCGGCCCGCACGGGTTGCGCCACGCCGCCGCTACCCACCTGCTCGAAGGCGGCGCCGATCTGCGCAGCGTGCAGGAGATCCTGGGGCACGCCTCGCTGTCCAGCACGCAGATCTACACCCATGTGTCCGTGGAACGGCTGCAGGCCGCCTTCCGGCAGGCGCATCCGCGGGCTTGAGGGTTGCGGGTAGACTTCTCGTCAGGTCGCAGAGCCAGCGCGAAGGCGCGGGCAATGTCGGCCAATTCGCGCGTCCGCTAGCCGTCAGGGTGCTTGAGCGAGTGCCCGGCGGGACGCAGCCCACCGGTCCGCGGCCTTCCCCGGCCGCGGCGGGGTGCGCCCGGGCGCCAGGCATCAACCGAGAGCGTCGGCGCGATCAGGCGCGGCGCGTGATCAGGAAGGGGACACCGGCATGGCTCCGGTCGTCACCATGCGTCAGCTCCTCGAGAGCGGCGTGCACTTCGGGCATCAGACCAGGCGCTGGAACCCCAAGATGAAGCGATTCATCCTGGCCGAGCGCAACGGCATCTACATCATCGACCTGCAGCAGTCGCTCGACTTCATCGACACCGCCTACGAGTTCATCAAGGAGACCGTCGCGCACGGCGGGTCCATCCTCTACGTGGGCACCAAGAAGCAGGCCCAGGAGGCGGTCGCCGAGCAGGCCCGCCGGGTGGGCATGCCGTACGTCAACCAGCGCTGGCTGGGTGGCATGCTGACCAACTTCTCCACCGTGTTCAAGCGGCTGCAGCGGCTCAAGGAGCTCGAGGAGATCGACTTCGACGACGTGGCCGGCTCCGGCATGACCAAGAAGGAGCTGCTCCAGCTGCGCCGGGAGAAGGACAAGCTGGAGCGGTCGCTGGGCGGGATCCGGGATATGGCCCGGGTGCCCAGCGCGATCTGGGTGGTGGACACCAAGAAGGAGCACATCGCCGTCAGCGAGGCGCGCAAGCTGGGCATCCCGGTGATCGCCATCCTCGACACCAACTGCGATCCGGACGAGGTGACCTACCCGATCCCGGGGAATGACGACGCGATCCGCAGTGTTTCGCTGCTTACCCGGGTGGTCGCCGACGCGGTCGCGGACGGCCTGATCGCCCGGGCCGGTGCCGCCGACGGCGAGGCCAAGCCTGCCACCCCGGCTGGTGATATCGGCGCTGAGGAGCCGCTCGCCGAGTGGGAGCTGGCGGTCCTGGAGGGCAAGGCGGCCGACGAGGCTGCCGCGCAGCCCCCGGCCGGCGGTGAGGCGAACGGATTGCCTGATGCCGCCGCCGAGGCGAACGGATTGCCCGATGCCGCCGCCGAGGCGAACGGATCGGCCGAGGCCAGTGCTGAGGCCAGCCCCGAAGACAGCCAGCCGGAAACGGCGGGTGTCGCAGCCGGCCCGGCGGATGCGCCGGCCAGCCAGGCCGACGGGGCCTGACGCCCGGTTCCGGACGGCCCGCGGGCTCCCGGCACAGCCCAACCACGAAGACACACCGAAAGATAGATGAGGACATGGCGAACTTCACCGCCGCGGACGTGAAGCGGCTGCGTGAGCAGACGGCCGCGGGCATGCTCGACTGCAAGAAGGCACTGGAGGAGGCCGACGGCGACTTCGACGCCGCGGTGGAGATCCTCCGTCTCAAGGGGGTCAAGGACGTCGGCAAGCGGGCGGGCCGGACCGCCGCGAACGGCCTGGTCACCGCCGAGCTGGACGGTACCGAGGCCGGAGTGCTGGTCGAGCTGAACTGCGAGACCGACTTCGTCGCCAAGACCGAGGTGTTCCAGGCGGTGGCGGCGCAGATCGCCACTACGGCCCTGGCGCAGCGGCCGGCTGACCGGCTCGCCCTGCTGGGCCTGGAGATCCGGCCGGGCACCACGGTGCAGCAGCACATCGATGAGGCCAGCGCCTCGCTCAAGGAGAAGCTGGAACTGGGCCGGTACGCGCTGATGGAGGGTGGCTACATCGTCACCTACCTGCACAAGTCCGACCCGCAGCTGCCGCCGACGGTGGGCGTGCTGGTCCAGCTGGACAACGAGTCCGCGGAGGCAGGCAAGGACGTCGCCCACCAGGTGGCCGCCATGCGCCCGCAGTACGTGACCCGGGACCAGGTGCCCTCCGACGTGGTCGAGAAGGAACGGGCGATCATGGAGCAGATCACCCGGGACGAGGGCAAGCCGGAGCAGGCTGTCGGGAAGATCGTCGAGGGCCGGCTGAACGCCTTCTTCAAGGACATCGTGCTGACGGAGCAGCCGTTCGTCCGGGACCCGAAGAAGACGATCAAGCAGATCCTCGCCGAGCAGGGCGTGACCGTGCGCGCGTTCGCCCGGTTCCAGGTCGGCCAGGCCGGATGACGAGCGGGAAGCTGTGACGCCGGGCGGAGGGGAAGACACTGTGGACGATGGAATCACGCGGCATGAGGGTGCCGCCGTGCACGGGAGCTCCCCCGCCGGGCCGAGCGCTGACCCCGAGTTCCAGGAGGGGCAGGCCCACCGCCGGTGGAACCGGGTCGTGGTGAAGCTGTCCGGTGAGGCCTTCTCCGGGGACGAGCCGCTCGGTATCTCGCCCGACGTCGTGTTCCAACTGGCCAAGGAGATCGCGGCCGTCGTCGCGGACGGCGTGGAACTGGCCGTCGTAGTCGGCGGCGGCAACATGTTCCGCGGCAAGCAGATGTCCGAGCGCGGCATCGACCGGGCCCGTGCGGACTACATGGGCATGCTCGGCACCGTCATCAACTGCCTGGCCCTGCAGGATGTGCTGGAGAAACTGGGTGTCGAGACCCGGGTGCAGACGGCCATCACCATGGGCCAGGTCGCGGAGCCCTATATCCCGCGGAAGGCCATCCGGCACCTGGAGAAGGGCCGTGTGGTGATCTTCGGTGCGGGCCTGGGCGCCCCGTTCTTCTCCACCGACACGTGTGCCGCGCAGCGCGCCCTGGAGATCGGGGCGGAAGCGGTGCTCAAGGGCACCCAGGTAGATGGGGTGTACGACGCGGACCCGCGGCACAGCCCGGGCGCGATGCGGTTCACCCAGATCGACTACGTCGAGGTGCTGCGCCGGGAGCTGAAGTTCATGGATGCCACCGCCGTGAGCTTGTGCATGGACAACGGCCTGCCCATCGTGGTCTTCAACCTGATGGAGGAGGGCAACGTCGCGCGCGCGGTGCGCGGTGAGAAGATCGGCACGCTGATCTGCCGGTCCGGGGACTACTGACCGGCCGGCGCGAATCCGGGTCGGCACGAGGCGCTCAGGAGCCGCAGTGATAGACGAGACTCTTCTCGAAGCCGAGGAGAAGATGGAGAAGGCCGTCGCGGTCGCCAAGGAAGACATGGCCGCGATCCGCACCGGCCGCGCGCACCCGACGATGTTCGCGAAGATCACCGCTGAGTACTACGGCACTCAGACCCCGGTGAACCAGCTGGCCTCGTTCCACATTCCTGAGCCCCGGATGGTGATCGTCCAGCCGTTCGACAAGTCCTCGCTCGGCGCCATCGAGAAGGCCATCCGGAACAGTGACCTCGGGGTGAACCCGTCGAACGACGGCGCCATCATCCGGGTGGTCTTCCCCGAGTTGTCCGAGGAACGGCGCAAGGACTACATCAAGGTCGCCCGGCACAAGGCCGAGGACAGCCGGGTCTCGATCCGCAACATCCGGCGGCACGCCAAGGACTCGCTGGACAAGCTGGTCAAGGCGAGCGAAGCCGGTGAGGACGAGGTGCACCGCGCGGAGCGCGAACTCGACGAGCTCACGCACACGTATGTAGGGCAGGTGGACGAACTGCTGCGGCACAAGGAAGCCGAGCTCCTCGAGGTCTGAGCTTGGTCCCCGACGAGCTAGGTGATCGCGGCCGGAGCACCCCGCCCGGGGCCAGCCCGCCGCGGACACGGCCGCTGCCCGCAGACGCTGGAGCACCTGCCGCCGGGGCGCCGTCACCTGGCGAGAAGCTCCCCGCCGACGATGCCCCGGCAGCTGACGGGACCGCGCCCGGCGAAGAAGCGCCCGCGCCGGAAGAAGCGCCCGCACCGGACGGGATCGCGCCGTCCGTCAGCGCCATGCTGGACCGCGTGGACCCGCCCGCGGAGCCAGTGGCCGCCGGGCCACCACCCGCGGGGTCACCGCCCGCCGGGGCGCCCCCCGCCGGGCCACCGCCCGCGGCGGCGCCGCCGAAGGGGAGCAGGGCGGGCCGTAATCTTCCCGCGGCCATCGCGGTCGGGTTGCTGCTCGGCGGTCTCGCCGTGCTCACGCTGTTCACGGTGAAATTCACTTTCCTGATCTACATGGGCGCGGTCGTCGGGCTGGGGCTGCTGGAACTCGGCCGGGCGCTGGGCGGACGCGGCATCCGCCTCCCGCTGATCCCGCTCGCGGCCGGGGGCGCGGTCATGCTCGCCCTGGCCTACCTGCGCGGTGAGCGCCCGCTGGTCGCCGCGCTGGCGATCACGGCCATCGTGGCAATGAGCTGGCGGCTGGCGGGCGGCAGTGACGGCTACCTCCGGGACACCACAGCCGCCTTCTTCACGCTGCTCTACCTGTTGTTGCCAGCGGCGTTCGTGGGGCTGATGCTGGCCCCGGCGGACGGTTCGAGGCGCACCGTCGTGTTCCTGATCCTGGCCGTGTGCAGCGACGTCGGCGGTTACCTGGCCGGGAGCCTGATCGGCCGCCACCCGATGGTGCCGCGGATCAGCCCGAAGAAGACGTGGGAGGGGTTCGGCGGCTCGGTGCTGGCCTGCCTCGCGGCCGGTGCGATCACCATGACCACCCTGCTGCACGGGGCCTTCTACCAGGGGCTGCTCGTCGGAGCCGGGGCTGTCGTCGCGGCGACCGTCGGCGACCTGGCCGAGTCCATGATCAAGCGGGATCTGAAGATCAAGGACATGGGCACGATGCTGCCCGGGCACGGCGGAATCCTCGACCGGCTCGACTCCCTGCTCATTACCGCCCCCGTCGTGTGGCTGCTGCTATTCATCTTCCTCGGCTGACGTTTGCCATCCCGTTCTCCGGATACTTGGCGGGCTGACCCGCACGTACAACTCGGGGGAGATTCGGAGCATTTGAGCGATGTCCAGAAGGCGTCGGTTCAGCCTCGTTTTCCTGATCTACATCATCATCGGCATCGTGGTCGCCTGGGAGAAGGCCTACATCACCATTGGCCTGCTCAAAGCCGTCCTATCCGCGCTGCTGGTCATCTTCCTCTGGTGGCTGGCCCTGCTTGGCGTCAACCTGCATATCCACTGAGGCCGCCGGGCGACGCGTGATGGCCGCGGCCGGCGGGGCGGCGGTGGCTGGCGCGGCAGCCGGCATCATGATCATCTGGCTGGCGTTCCAGGGGACGCCAGCCAGATGATCAATAACGGGGGACTCTGCCTACCGGGCGGTAAATGCTCGCGCTCGCATGATCTTCGCTACTCTGAGCTACGCATGAGAGCCAATCGTAGTCGGATGCGGGAAAAGGTGATCCGTACGTGAAGGGACCCCGCGCCCTGCCCCTGGGCGTCACGCTGAGCGCGGTAACGTTCGTCGCTGCCGCCGTCACCGGGCTCGCGCCCGCCACCTCCCTGGCTGTTCCCACTGCCGCCTGCCGGCCGTGGGAGGCCCTGCACGTCACCGGGACCGGCGGGCAGAGGTACGTGATCAGGAACAAGCCCAGCATCAACCGCAATGACCGGGGGATGTGCATCTCGGATCCAGGACTGGGGTCGGCCTTCACCGTCACGGCCTCTCCCGGCCTGCAGTCCTCGCGAGTGGTTCGCGCCTACCCCTATATCGGCACCGGCTGCTTCAAGGGCGCGTGTGCCGCAGGCGGCCAGGGCGTAATGCCAGCGGCCGGATCGCTCGGGAACTACACCGTCAGCTGGGCGACCGTGACCCCGCCGTCCAGCGGCGTGTATGACTCCTCCCTGGATTTGTGGCTCGGCCCCCGCAGCGGGGTCGGCGCCTCGGAATTGATGATCTGGCTGCGCTACAGCAAGCCGGCGTGGTGGGTGAAGAAGAAGTACCCGGCGGTGCGGATTGACGGCGCGAAATGGTACCTGGTGCCGAAGGCCACTGAGCCCGGCCGGAGTTACCTCTCCTTCCGGCGGGCCCAGCCCGCGCAGGCAGCGTCGCTGCGGCTGGCTCCCTTCATGGCGGTAGCCGAGCGCCTCGGCTACGTCAGCCCCTCCTCGTTGCTGTGGTGCACCCAGGCTGGCTTCGAGATCTGGTCTGGTGGCCGGGGCCTGGCGATCTCCAGGTTCTCCGTCTCCCGCTAGCCCGGCCGGGGCTGGCGGGCAGGACGGCCTAACGGGCTGGAGTGCTGGCCGGGCCGGGCGGGCGATCACTGCGCCGCTGGCGGCATCCAGGGCGGCGAGCAGGCTGGCCGTGCCGTGGCGGACGTGGTCATGGGTCGTCCCGGGCCGGGGTCGTCGGCAGGATCGGCAGGCAGGGCGCCATCCAGTGCCGGGTCTGGATCCGGGACACCTTCTCCTCCGCCGCCCGGACCAGGCTTCCCCCGGCCGATCGAGATAAAGCCGACCACGTCATGAAGGCCCACGACGCTGCGGGCTCTCGGTGAACTGCGGGCCGGCGGATAACTTCCAGGCTTCCACGATGTGTGGCTTGCGGCCGAACGCCCGGCAGATCCGCGAGATAGCGGACTGGCTCATCCCGCTCGCGGCCGCCGCGGGCCAGTGAGTGTCCCACCCCCTGGCCCGCGTTCTGCCAGCGTCTTGGTGATGGCCAGGTTGCCCTGCCATCCGGTGGTCTTCCTCGGGTGCCGGGCCGCGGGTCATCACCCAGTCCCCCAGCCGGGCGGCCTGGAACCGGCCCCGCTACTTGCGCACGGGGTCCGCGATACGCCCAGGTCAGCGGCCATCGCGGTGACCGCCCTGCCGCCCGGTGGCCAGTACGACCCGCGACCGCAACGCCAGCGCCGCGACGCCTTGGGCCGCCGTGACCATCCTCCCCGGGCCTGCCGCCCCTGGGCGCCAAGCGCCAGCGGCGCAAGCCCCGAACCCGGCCCGCCCGGTAGCTACCGGCTGACAAGGAAACCGTGACTCGGGCCACTCGGCCGCCGGCCAGCCTGGGTATTCCGGCCTGGGCCGTAGTGCTCCCCGGGCGGGGATCTTATGGAAAATGGTCCGGGTATATCTGCTTAATCAAGTCAGGCTGCATTTCTCTATGGCATGACCGGCATATTTCCCACACTGGCAGTGAAGGCAGAAACCAGTAAGAAATCAGCCGGGAGCCATCATGTTTACCCGCCAGAACTCACCGTCCGCCACTTCCCGCTCTCACTCCCGCGCCCGCCAGATCCTGGCCCGCGCGGCCGCCGCAGCTGTCGCCGTCATCGCGGCGGGCAGCCTGGCCGGCACGGCGGTGTTCTCCTCAGCCGGCGCGGCCTCCGCGGCCACCCACCCTGCCTGGATCATGACCGCCGGGAACGTCCAGCAGCTCAACGGGATCGACCCCAGCACCACCGCGCACTTCTTCAACACCGCGGCGTCCTATGGTGTGGGGGCCAGCCTGGTGAAGACCCCGGTGCAGCGCGGTTACAACACCACGCCGGTGCTGGCCTACTGCTCCTACGCCCAGTTCAGCTCCGACATCCACAGCGGCGCTATCAGCTACCCCTACCAGTGGGTCATGTATGACCCGGAGTACTGGAGCCAGACCCCGGTCAGCGAGCAGCAGGACCCGGTCAAGTACATGCGCCTGTTCGGGCAGCTGGCCCACGCCCACGGGCTGAAGGTCATCCTGGCTCCCGCGCTTGACCTGGGCATCGTCCCAGGCTCGCTGCTCCCGCGGCTGCCCCGCGAGACCATCAACCAGTGGTACCTGCGGGTCGGCATCGCCAGCGCCGCCACTGCCGCTGACGTCTACGTCCTCCAGGACGAGTCCAACACCACCAACCTGAGCCAGTACGACTCGCTGTTCAACAGCACCGCCGCCCAGGCGCGCGCCGCGAACCGGGCCGTCCGGGTGTTCTCCGAAGTCTCCACCGACACCGGGACCGCAGGCCAGATGGCTGCGGCCGCCCGGTCCGTCAGCCCCGACGGCTTCTACGTCGCGGCCCCGGGAGCCATCCCCCAGGCCGACCAGTTCTTCCAGCAGATGCAGGCCGCAGGCTACTGAACCTCGGCAGCCAGCCACAGTGCGGGCCCGGCCCACCAGCCAGGCCCGCACTATCACGCGCTCATCCCCCCACGGGGGGATGAGCGCGCCCGTGGTCAGCCAGGGACCTCACCCCGGCCCGGAACGCGGCCACGGCGGCCGGATGACCTTCGAGCCGCCAGTCCTGGTGGAACTGGCCCGCGTGCTGGGTCACGTCGAAGTAGATCAGGCCCAGCAGGTGACGGCGGCGGATGCCGGCGAACAGGCCGGGAAGCTTCGCCGCCTGGCCGGCCACCGGCCCGATGCCGACCTCAGAGAGCAGGATCGGCCGCTTGGTGAAGGCCCGGATGTCCGTGACCGTGCGGCCGAACACGGTCTGGAACGTGTCGGCCCGGGTGATGTAGTAGCCGTCGATGCCCACCCAGTCCACGTAGCCGGCGCCCGGCCACCAGGCCCGGACGCGCCCGGTGGCGCGGTTCTCTGCGCTCATGTCCCACAGCCAGGTGACGTTGCTGGCACCCGACCCGCGGAATAGCGTGACCACGTGCCGCCATGCGGCTACCCACCGGGCCGGGTCGGTATGGTGATATCCCCAGGGGTACCAGACACCGTCCGCCTCGGGGGCGAAGCTCATGACGACCGGACCGCCGTAGTGACGGACCTGGGCGGCGAACCGGTGCAGATAGTTATCCCAGTGCCCGGCGGCGATGGCGGCCATGGACTCGCGCCGGGGCTCGAGGTGCATCAGCACGACGGCCCCGGCCTGCGCGGCCGCGGTGGCAAACCGGGCCCGGAAGGGGCTGCCCCAGCCGCTGTAGTAGACGGTGAGGTTGGGCCTGCCGCCCGCCACCGAGGCGAACCGCGCCACCGGCTGATAGGTCGCGGGCGCACCACGCTCGAAGACGCCTACGTAGTGCAGCGCGACCGGGCTGCTGGCCGGGTGCGGGGAGGGCGCGGAACTGGCCGCGGGCAGCGCGGCGGATGGTGCGCGCCGGGGGGCGGTGGCCGCATGGTGGGGGGCCGGTGAACGCTGGTAGAGCCACAGGGCGGAACCCGCGCCGCCCACCGTGATGGACACCCCCGCGGCGGCGATGACCGCGGCCGCGACCCTGGCCTTGTTCATCTCAGAGCACCTCCGCGGTGGGACTGGCGGAGTCGGAGAGGGTTACTTCCACCTTCTTGCGGGTCACCCAGCCCTGCCGGTGACAGGTGGCCATCCCGTAGAACCGGATCTGGCGCAGCACCACCAGGTACCAGAGGGCAGCGAACGGCAGCAGCGCCGTCGAGGCCAGCCAGGAGTACCAGCGCAAGTCCGAGCGGCGCACCGTCGCCAGCCGCAGGGCGACCGCGAGCGGCCAGACGACCAGGGCGACAGCGCTGGCGAAGACCAGGTTGCGGGTGGCCGGCCAGGCCAGCGGCACGGCTAGGGACACCGCCGCCGAGGCGTAGAACGAGTACTGCTGGTACACCACGAACCACCAGGCGTAGGAGCGCGGCCGCAGATAGCGGATCCGCCACAGCGTCCGGATCGTGGAGGCCCGCATCCACCGGGTCCACTGGCGCAGGTGGTGCGACAGCGTCTCCGGGTACACCGGCATGGACACCGCGGTGGGCTGGTGGACCGCGCGCCCGTGCATCAGGGCGTACATGCTCAGGGCGGTGTCATCACCCAGCGTCACCGGCACCCCGAAGAACGTTTCCCCCAGGTAGGCGGGCAGGACCCGGTGGATCAGCCATGCCCGGTAGAGCGAGAAGGCCCCCGGGTTGATGATGACGTTCCCGCCGGCGACGCTCTGCGCGCTCATGGTGAAGAGCTGGAACGCCAGCGATCGCATCCCGATGGCCCGGGTGAGCAGGTTGGTGGTCAGGTTGTAGGCCATCTCCAGGCCCGCGACCGAGACCACGTCGCGGGAGGCGAATGGCTTGAGGCCTTCTTCGATGGCCCGACGCTCCAGGGCCGAGTCTGAGTCCATCGTGGCGTAGATATCGGCCTGGGGGACGGCCCGGAACGCCGCAGCCTGCGCGTGCTTCTTGCCCTTGTTGTCCTGGCGTATCCAGATAAATTCCGTGGCCGACCGGTGAGCCTGCCAGTGGGCCCGGACATCGCCGTATTCAGCGGTGGAGCCGTCATCAACCACGATCACCCAGTCGAGCGGCCGGGTCTGGCTGAACAGGGCGTAGATGGTCCGGTCCAGGATCGCGGGGTCCTCGTTGTAGCAGGGGACGACGGCGGCGACCCGCAGGCGGGCCAGCTTGTCGTTCTGGGCGTCGGTCACGGTGAACGGGCGCTGGGCCCAGGACAGGAGGAACTGGGCCAGTACGAAGCCCAGGCTGATCAGCCACAACAGGTACATCCGGCCCTCGGCCAGTGACCAGTGGCCCAGGGCGGTCCGGTGCAGGAAAACCGACCCGGACACCAGCAGCGCGATGGGAATGATCGCCAATGCCCGGCGTGGCCGGAAGGTGACCTGCGGAATCTGGAAGCCGCGGGGGGCGGCTACTGATCCGTCAGTGATTTGTTCCGGCGAAAGAACAGCCGTACCGTCAAGGTCATTATCAGGGTAGAGCACGCTGAGATCCCGAACGCGATCCACAGAACACTGCCGAACTCGGGGATGTCCTTCATGATCCCGCCTCCCGTCGATTGCGTCGATTGGCCGATTAGCGTAATTCTCTTGCATATCCTAAGAAATCCTTCCCACCGGGGGCCCGGCGCTATGAGAGTAACACCACATTCTCCTGGGCGGGCTGAACAACCATTCTCTATGGACCTTCTGCGCAACCTTTCATGCTGTCGGCCAGGATGAGCCGGAAGCGGCTTTTGTGACGTTAATGAGATGGTTAAGCTGCCTCCCTGCGGACTCCCTTTGAGGTGACAGGCCGGAATGAAGAACGCGGGGCGGGATAGTGGACGGCGGGCGCGGCCGCGCGCTGCCCGCCGTTGACGGCCCGGCCGGCATCGGCCGGGCGAGGGCCGCGTCGTCATGGCGGGAGGCTGGCCTCAGCCGGGCAGGGAGGCTTCTGAGGGCGGGCGGGCGGCCGATGACGCCGGGTAGGCCACGGCCGCGGACCGCTCGATCGCGGCCAGCATCCGCTCGTGCGTGGCGTCCAGGCTGCCGCGGTGCCGGGAGGTGAGCTGGATGGCCCGCAGCAGCACCGGGCGGGGAACTGCGGCCAGGCTGGCATCGAGCAGTGACCACGAAAGCTCGTCGAGCGCCGCGCGCACCGGGCCCGGTTCCGTGGTCCGGGCGCACGTGTCGGCCAGGGCCTGCATCTGGTCGTCCGCCGCGCAGCTGGGCGCGGCCGCAAGCGGGAACGTGTCGATGGCCGGGCACCAGGACGGCTGGACTCCGGCGGCCTCGAACAAGCTGATCAGCGGGCTCACGTCACCGGCGTTCGCCGGGTCGTAGAGCCCGGGGAACGCCGCGGTCTCGTAGCCGCGGTCGTAGCCGCTGAAGTAGATGGGTACCGCGGAAGCGGTCCGGGCCAGCACGCCGAGCGCCACATCGAGCAGGCTGACCGGCCAGCCGAGGTCACGGATGGCATGCATCCGCACCGGGCCGGGCCGGGCGCCGATCCTGGCGGCCAGCAGCAGCTGCGCCGACTGGAGCGCGGACTGGACATAGAACGCGATGTCCGCCGCGTGCAGCCGGATCACCTCGCCGTGGCACCAGTCCAGCAGGCGCGCATGGATGATCGAGTTGTCGATCACGTGGGTGAACCTCGCGGCCGAGTAGGTGGCCAGCCCGTCCGCCGCCGCCTGCCACAGCAGCCACTCGGCGGCTCGCTTGGATGCCGTGTACACCTCGGCGGAATAGGGCCGCAGCGCCTTCCCGGTCGAAGCGAGGACCACATGCGGGACCCCGGACCGGGCGGCGGCGCTGATCACATTGCGGGTGCCGAGCACGTTCGTGGTCACCGTGCGGTGCACCTCGCGCTCGGCCAGGGCCGGGTTCCGCTGCCCGGCCACGTGGAAGACGGCGTCGTATCGCGCCCGGCCGAAGACCGCGGCCAGCTGATCGGGGTCCCTGATATCGGCCTGCACGTACTCAGCGCCGGGCAGCCGCGACCACCCCTGGGTGACCCCGCGGCTCACGCTGACCAGCTGGGCGGCCCTGACCCGCGCCAGCTGTGCCATCAGCGCCGAGCCGATGGAGCCGGTACCGCCGGTGACCAGGATCCGCTTGCCCTGCAGGCTTCCCGCGAGCGCGGGATCCGGCAGGCCGACATCTTTCCGGCTGGCCTCCAGGAACCTTCTGTACTCCGCCTGCGCCGCTGGCTTGCTGGCCAGCAGTGCCTGGGTCAGGCAGCTCAGCGAGCGTGACTCTGCCTGGGTCAGGGACCCCCGGCCAGGTGGTACCACCTCGCGCATCTGCGTGATGATTTCTGTGGCAGTAAGCACTATGACCTCTATTGGCTCAGCGTTGGTTTCCGAGGGACCGGCAATGGTGAGCGGGAAGGCCGGACCAGATGCTGCCGGGGCGCCCGCGCCAGAACCCGGCCGGGTTCTGGCGCGGGCGCCCCGGTTAAAGCGGCGGGCTAGGAATGAGGTGCGTAACTTCGGAGCACACCGTCCAGCCCGGCTACGTAGATGGCGCCCTGCGAGATGGCTGGGGAAGCCCAGAAGCCGCTTCGGCTGGGCTGCTGGGTCCACACCGTTGCCCCGGTCGCCAGGCTGAGCGCGTACAGGCTGCCCGCATTGCTCCCGATCACGAGCACCTGCCGCCCGGCCGGCCCGGTGACGGCGGGCGAACCGTAGAAGGTGGACTGGGAAAGGACATGCCAGACCACCGCCCCGGTGGTCGCGTTGAGCGCGTAGACGCCGGTGTCCGACCCCAGGTAGAGCTGGTTGCCGACCAGGGCGGTACCCGCCAGGTCGCCGTTGGTGCCCGCGGCGAGCTTGTACCTCCAGATCAGCTTGCCAGTGGTGAGGTTGAGGGCATAAACGACCTTGTCCTTGCCCGTCACGTAGACGGCACCGCCGGCGAAGCCGTTCTGCCCGGGCGGGGAGATGGTCGGCGGGGCGCCCACGTCGGAGTCCGCCACGCTGCTCGTCTGGTACCGCCAGGCCAGGGCGCCAGTGCTGGCGTTGAGCGCGTACACCGAATCGTCGCGGTCCTTACTGCCGAAGACGAGCAGCGGGACGCCGCTGGCGTCGGTGCCGTACGCGGGAGACGACCAGCTGCCGCCCGGGGTGACCCGGAACGCGGTGAACTCCCAGTCCTTGGTGCAGCCGCCGTGCGTGTTGCCGGCGCCGTAGATGGCCCATTCCGCTCCCCCCGGGCTGCCCGGGATGGTGCCGTCGTAGAGCACCGCCCCTGACCCGTCCGGGGCGCTGACCACGACCGGGGACGCCAGGACGGGCTGCCCGGTGTTGTAGGAGCAGATCAGGGCGCCGGTCGAGGCGTTCAGCGCGTAGATACTGCCGGCCGTGGAGCCGAGGTACACGACGCCGCCGAACACCGCGGGTGAGGTGTTGACGACCCCGGTCCGGAGCTTGTAGGTCCAGACCGGGCTGCCGCCGCCCGCGGGGTAGGCGTAGAAGTGGTTGTTCGCGCCCGCGTAGACGAGTGCCTTGCCCAGCGGGGTGCTCGTGGCCACCGCCGGCGAGGTGTCGCTGGTGGTGCCGAGCGACGCATTCCACTGGGCCGTCAGTGCGGGGGCCGTCGTGGTGCTGATCGCCGTCTCGGGGGAGACACCGGAGTGGCCGGGATCAGCGCGGAACATGGGCCAGTCGGAGAAGGCGGTGTCGCGCGGCCTGTGCCCGCTGCCCCGGCTGCCATGGGCAAGCCGGGCTGCCCCGGGCGCTCCCGCCGCATGCGCGGTGCCCGGACCCGACGCCGCGGCAGCGGTGCCCGTGACGGCCAGGGCACCGGCCAGGGCAGCGCCTGCGGCGACCATGGCGAGTGCGGGCCTGGAGTGGCTGAGCAGTAACATACGACTTCTCCTAGCTGTGGTTGTTTTCCGGCCGAACGCCGTTTAACGGCATGCCTGTAGACTTACCGCCCTGCGATTCCAGGCGCCCTGAGGGATTGCCGGAAGAGTTGCGGTTTCAGTGGTAATTGCGCGATTTCATGCCCCAGTCATGACGCGGTGGATGAGCGCTTGACAGCGTACTCATATTCCCCGGCGCCGGAAATGGATTAGGTAAACTTCCGGGCGCATACACCGCGGCCATCTAATTGGGGTGGTCACGCCTTCGTCATGGGAGGTCGGCCCGGGCGCTCGCCTTACCCGCAGGCCGGTGCGCCCGGTGGCTGGCGTCTAACTGATACGCAGGCTGCGGCGTACGGCGCCCGAATTAGCCGACAAGTCATCATTACCGGAACCTTAGCCGTGGCTGTAGAGATATTAACTGCGATATCCCTATGAGGGGCTATGAGGGTTAATTCAGCCGGACACCGCATATAGCCGGGCACCGCATATAACGGCTGGCTCGCGCGGCGGATGGCGGTAGTAGCGGCGGATGGCGGTAGTAACTGCCGGGCCGCGGCGCGACCCTACTGGCTGACGACCCAGCTGCGGCGCTGGGCGGCCAGGTTGGTGACCAGGCTGGGTGACCCGCGATCCCTGGCGAACAGCCGCTCCCGCTCGCTGATCGGCAGCACCCACAGCCAGCGCACCGGATCAGCGCCGAAGCTGAACCCGGACAGGTCCGGTACCTCAGGCCCGGGCAGCGGGGCCGGGTCGTCGAGGAGCAGCACGCCCGTGTTCCCGCCGCCCAGCGGGAAGGTGGACGGCTCGTGATACCAGCGGATGGTGTGCCCCGGCCCGAACCAGGTCACCGCCCGCCACGGGTAATGGGCCAGCCACAGGAAGATCCGGGCCGCGTCCGGGCTGGGCATGGTGGTGGCCAGCGCCAGCTCGATCCGCGCGGCCAGGGTGGGATCCTCGGCGTACTGCTCCACCACCGGCATCCGCTGGCAGCTCATCCCGATCGTGGTCAGCACGGTGAACGGGCGGTCCCGGGTCGGCGGCCGTTCTGACACCCCGGCCAGCGGCTGCTTCCCGCCGCTGACATCCCAGTACCGGGAACCCGGCCCGAGCCGGTGCAGCAGGTGCCCGAGCACGGCCTGCTGGAATCCGGCCCACGCGTCCTGGCCGGCCCGCCACTGCCAGAAGGCCGTGGCCCGGTCGGCGCGGGGGCCGAGCCCCTCCAGGGCGTCATCCAGCGCCCAGGCGAACGGGGTCTGGCCGATCACCTCCCGGCTGTACCCGGGCATCCCCCGGGCCAGGGACGCCCAGCCGGGGATCACTGCGAGGAGCCGGCCGCCCTCGACCACCGCGACGCCGTCGCCCTCCTCGAACCACAGCGCGCGCAGCACCTGGCGGTCCAGCACGGGCCGCCCGGCCGGATGCTTGGTGTGCGCGGCCGGCATCACCGGGGCCTGCCCGGCGGCGGCCTGGGCCGGGTCGGCGGCAGGCGGGGCCGGCACATGGTTGGCGATCCAGACCGCCGCGATGGCAGCGGACTGGTCGTACAGGTAGGCGGTGGTCGTGGAGCCGTCGTACTCCAGCACGAGCCGCCTGCTGCCGTACGGGCTCTCGCTGCTCAGCAGGATCTCAGGCCGCCCCGGCCGGGCTGCGGGGCGGCCGTCTCTCCCGGTCCTGCGCAACGTGGGCATGCACGAAATCTACTGATTCGCCGCAGGTCACCGCGGCCGCACCCACGATATTGTTAAGCGATTCCCCATATCCAGCCTACGGAGCGCAGGTGCCTGCCAACCGATCCCCAGCCCGCCCGCCGCGGCACCTGGCCGACCTCGGCCCAGCTGAGCGGCGCGCGGCCGCCACGGAGCTGGGCGGGCCAGCCTTCCGGGCCGACCAGCTGTCCCGGCATTACTTCGGGCGGCTCACCGACGACCCGGCGGAGATGACCGACCTGCCGGCCGGATCCCGGGACGAGCTGGCGGGCGCGCTGCTGCCCCGGCTGCTCACCGCGGAACGGGAACTGGCCTGCGACGGGGGGATGACCCGCAAGACGCTGTGGCGGGCGTTCGATGGCGCGCTCATCGAGTCGGTGCTGATGCGCTACCCGGACCGGATCACCATGTGCGTGTCGTCGCAGGCAGGCTGCGGGATGGCCTGCCCCTTCTGCGCTACCGGGCAGGCCGGGCTGACCCGGAACCTGTCCGCGGCGGAGATCGTCGCCCAGGTGGTCGCGGGCGCCCGGGCCGTGGCCCGGGGCACGGTCCCGGGCGGGCCGGGCCGGGTCTCCAACATCGTGTTCATGGGCATGGGGGAGCCGCTGGCTAACTACGCCAGCGTGCTGCGCGCGGTACGGCGGATCACCGACCCCGTCCCGGCCGGGCTGGGCATCTCGCAGCGCGGGGTGACCGTGTCCACCGTCGGCCTGGTGCCGGCCATCGGCAGGCTGGCCGCCGAGGGCCTGGCGGTCCGGCTGGCCGTGTCGCTGCACGCCCCGGACGATGAGCTGCGGGATGAGCTCGTCCCGGTCAACCGCCGCTGGAAGGTGGCCGAGGTGCTCGATTCCGCCTGGGGCTACGCCGCCGCGACCGGCCGCCGGGTGTCCATCGAGTATGCGCTGATCCGGGAGGTTAACGACCAGCCCTGGCGGGCCGGCGCCCTGGCTGCCCTGCTGGCCGGGCGGCTGGCCCACGTCAACCTGATCCCGCTGAACCCGACTCCCGGCTCCCGGTGGACCGCGTCCACCCCGGCGGCGATGGCCGAGTTCGAGGCCCGGCTGGCCGCCCGGGGCGTGCCGGTCACCGTCCGGGACACCCGGGGCAGCCAGATCGACGGTGCCTGCGGCCAGCTGGCCGGCCCCGCCGCCCGGCGCCCCCCGGCCGGGGAGCTCCCGACGCTCCAGATCAGCGCCCGGGTACCGTAGCCCGCCATGCCGCAAAGACGGGGTATGGCCAGCGCCTACCGCGCGCTGGCCTGGCGGGTGGTGCACCGGGCCTGGCGTGCGGCGCAGCAGGCGGGCGCGATCACCGCGGAGACACCGGCCGGCCGTGGCTTCGCGGGGTTCGGCCCCGGGTCGATCATCGCCTTCCCCACCGGGGCACTGTACGGCCAGGCGTGGATCGAGATCGGGTCCGGCACGCTGATCGGCGAGCAGGTCTCGCTGTCCGCGGGCATGCTCCCCGGCCATGAGCTTGGGGCGGTACCGGTGCTCAGGATCGGCAGCCGGTGCGTGATCGGCCGGGGCAGCCACCTCGTGGCCCACTCTTCCCTGGTCATCGGGGATGACGTTTTCACCGGCCCGAACGTGTACATCAACGACCAGAACCACGGCTACGCCGACCCTGACGTGCCGATCGGCCGTCAGTGGCCGCAGAACACCACGGTCTCCATCGGGGCCGGAAGCTGGCTGGGAGCCGGCGCGATCGTGCTGCCGGGCGCCTGCATCGGCCGTAATGTGGTGGTGGCCGCGGGCTCCGTGGTCCGCGGGGCGGTGCCTGACCGGTGCGTGATCGCCGGGGTGCCTGCCCGGGTTGTGCGCGAGTATGTGGTGGGTAATGGCTGGTCACGGCCATCGCCGATACTGGGCGAACGTTCCTGATCGCCTGGAAAGCGGCCCGTCATCTGTCACGATGGTGGCACGCCGCTACCGGCGGAGCCGAACTCGATAGTGCAGGCCGCCCTCCGTAGCGCCCGGGGCGCGGCGGGCGACATGCCCCGGCGGCCTGACCCTGGATAGCCAAGAGGGCCTGTGAAGGGACGCAACGATCTCGTCGCGAGCGCCGCGTACCGGCCGGAGCCGGCGGCCGTGGCGGCGGCGCGCAAATTCGTGCGCGAGACCTTGCAGTCCTGGCTGCACCCAGGTCCCGGCCCGGCCGGGGAGACCGGCCTGGTGGATGACGCCGTGCTGCTCACCAGCGAGCTGGTCACCAACGCCGTCGTGCACGCCGGGACCGATGTCCAGGTCACCTGCAAGCTCGCGGGCAGTGCCGTGGAAGTCGTGGTCCGGGACAGTCACCCGGCCCGGATGGTCCCGGGCCCGGCCAAGTATGACCAGACTCCAGCTGAACGCACCGGTGGCCGCGGGCTGCTGCTGCCCTCAGCACTGGCCTCCGCGTGGGGAGTGAGCTACGGGACCGACACCAAGGCGGTCTGGTTCCGGATGGGACTGGGCGGCGGGCCGGCCGGGCCGGCCGAGCCGGGCGCCGGCCCGGATGCGCCGCCGGGCGCGGTCCCCGTCACGCCTGCCACGACGTGGGGGGTCCGTGCGCTGCCCGCCGCCGAGGCCCAGCCGGGCTACGACGACCTGCTCGGCCAGTGTGTCGCCTCGGCCCGGGTGATCGTGGCGGCGGACGCCGGGTACGCGCTGGTGGCCGATGAGGACGGCAACCTCACCGTCCGCGGCACCGCCGGGATCAGCCCGGCCGTTCTGCTGCGCAGCGCACCCTCGGTCGCCACCGTGCCGTTCATGGTCGATGGCCGGGTCACCGGGGTGCTCGCGGTCGCGGCCATGCTGCCCGGCCGGTTCAGCGACGGTGACGTGCAGCGCCTGCAGCAACTCGCCGACAGCATGGCGCCCGTCCTGGAACGGTCCCGGCTCGCGGAACTCGAGCAGGCCCGCCGGGCCCGCATCGCGGTGCTCGCGGAGGCCAGCGACCTGCTGTCCGGCCCACTGGACGCCGACGTGGTCGTGGCCACCGTCGGGCAGGTCGTGGTGCCCCGGCTGGCCGAGTGGTGCGCGCTGCTGATCGCCGGGCCGGGCGGGGACCTGCGGGTCGCGGCGGCCCGGCACGCCGACGACGCGGCCCGGGAAGCCCTCACCTGGCTGCTGGAGCGGGGCGGCACCGTGCCGTGGCCGTCCCCGCCGCCCGCTGGCCGGGCTGGCGTTCCGTGCCGCTGGCCGCTGAGCAGGCCCGTCCCGGCCAGCGCGCCGCCCGGCGCGGCGGAACTGGCCGCCCGGGGCGCCTGGTGCTTCCCGCTGGCCGGGCGGGCCGGCCCGCTCGGGCTGCTGGTCCTCGGCGGCCCGCACGCCGGGCGCCCGTCCCGGGAAGTGCTCAGCCTGGCCCAGGATCTGGCCGGCCGGGTGGCGCTGGCCGTGGAGAACTGCCGGCTGGCCGCGCAGCAGCAGGCGGAGCGGCAGGCGCTGCGGGCGGCCCTGGTGCCCGCGGAGCTGCCCCGGGTACCGGGCTTCGAGCTGGCCGCGGCGCACGACCTGCCCGGCACGGGCGAGGCGGCCGGCGGTGACTTCTGTGACGTGTTCGGCGTCGCGGACGGCCGGTGGCGGTTCGCCATCGGGGAGGTGTGCGGCGCCGGGGCGGCCACCCTGGCCGTTACCTCGCTGGCCCGCACTACCCTCCGCATCCTCGGTGGGCAGGGGGTGAGCATCCCGGACACGCTCAGCCGGCTCAACCAGCTCATCCTGGATGAGCGATCGCCCGGGGCGTTCCTCACGCTGATTCACGGGGAGATCCAGCCCGGATCGCCCGCCCGGGTGTTCCTCGCCTGTGCGGGGCAGCCGCTGCCGCTGGTGCTGCGCGCACCGCGGGACTCGCTGGCCGGTGCGGGGCCGGGCGGCGGGCCGGCCGCCGCCCCGGCCGGGCCGCAGGCCGCGGCGGTCCCGCAGCCGGTGCTCGGGGTGATCGACGGGCTCGGTTTCGCCGCCCAGCCGGTCGTCCTCGGCCCGGGGGATCTCTTGCTGGCCGTCACCGACGGGGTGACCAGGCGGCGTGACGGCGACCGGCTGCTGGACGACGACGACGGCCTGGCCAGGCTGCTGTCGGCTTGTGCCGGCCTGACCGCCGACGTGGTGGCCGACAAGGTGCACCAGGAAGTCCGGTGCTTCGGTGGCCGGCCAGCCGCCGACGGGATGGCGGTCCTGGTGCTCCGGGCGGTGAGCTAAGTAGCCTGGCAGTACCCGTTCCGGCACGAAGCCGAGACGGCTTCGCGGCGCCGTGGTCTGCCGAAGGCGGGTCCGGATCCCCGTTGGATCCGGTGACGCGCGCCGGCCCGCCTGGAAGGCGGCACCGGTACGGCCACCGCGACGAGGAGCCGCCATGAGCCTGGGATCGTCTCCGCACCTCGCGTCGATACACATCTACCCGCTGAAGTCCGGGCGGGCCGTCAACCTGCTCGACTCGCGGGTCGAGCCGTGGGGACTGGCCGGCGACCGGCGCTGGCTCGTCGTCGATGACACCGGGCGGTTCGTCACCCAGCGCGCGGAACCAGCGCTGGCCCTGGTCACCGCCGGGCATGGGCCGGCCGCCCAGGCGGCCGGCGAGGGGGGCTCCGGGCCGTTCCCGGCGAGGGCGCTCACCCTGTCCGCGCCCGGTCACCCGGAGCTGACCGTGCCGGCCCCGGCGCAGGACCGAGGCGCGGAGATGCTGTGGGTCACGGTGTGGAGTTCACGGGTCCGCGTGGCTGCGGCCGGGGACCGCGCCGATGACTGGCTGTCCCGCTTCCTCGGCCGGGCGGTGCGCCTGGTGCACCTGGACGACCCGACGCGCCGTGGCGTGGATCCGGAGTTCGGTGCACCTGAGGACCGGGTGAGCTTCGCCGATGGCTATCCGCTGCTGCTCACCACGGCGGGCTCACTGGACGCGCTCGGCCGCTGGCTGGCGGAGGAGGGCCACCCGCCGGTGCCGATGAACCGGTTCCGGCCCAACGTGGTCGTGGCCGGGGCGCCGGCCTGGGCCGAGGATGGCTGGCGCCGCATCCAGATCGGGACCGTGACGTTCCGGGTGGCCAAGCCCTGCGGGCGCTGCCTGGTCACCACCATCGACCAGGCGACCGCGCAGCGCGGCCGACAGCCGCTCGACCTGCTCGGCCGCCGCCGCCGCCGCGGCCAGCAACTGGTATTCGGCCAGAACGTGATCCCCGACGGCCCCGGCACCATCCGGGTCGGTGACCGCATCCAGATCCTGGACGAGGCCACCCTCCGGGCTGGCGCGGGCCGGGCAGGCTGACGGGGCAGGCTGACGGGGCCGCCCCGGGCGGCAGGCAGGCCCCGGCGCCCGCGGGGACTAGCTGACCGCGGGCCCGGGAGGCGCCCCTGTCTCGGCGCGCAGTCGCGGCGTGAAGACCTCGCCGCGCAGTGCCCGGCCCACCAGGTCCACGGCCCTCGCGATATCCACCAGCCGGCGTCCCTCGGTGCGGTAGGCGGCCAGGACCGCGTCCACTCCGGTGGCGGGCAGCGTCCCGCCGAGTTCGGTACGGGTGCTGCGGTACCCCTCACGTGCCCCCTGCACGCAGGCCGCCACGTGATACCTGGCCATGCTCGCGAGGGCGACCGGATGCCGCCGCAGGACGCCGTACAGCCGGTAGTCGGGCGGCACCACGTCAAGCAGCCAGGCCACCGCGGACGCCTCGAAGTCCGCGCTGCCGGGCGGGTGCACCCCGGGCGGCCAGCCGGGCGGGAGGTACGCTGCCATCCGCCCAGGATAGCAAAGTAATCGAATGTGCGTTCTATTAGTATTCGCGGCCTGGCAATTGGCGTGAGCACCGGAGAGCTATCCGGTGCTCACGCCGCCGGGCGCGCCGTTGCCGCCGTGCCTGCCCCCGGTCGGCGGCATGGCTGGCGTCCCGGGCCGGGGCCGGCACGCCTTACCCGCAGCCGGCGAGATGGCTGGCGTCCGGGGCCGGGGCCGCTGGCGGATGGTGGCCGGGCGTGGCTGCCCGGCCACGCCCGGTCCCGGCGACGAACTGGGCCTGGCGGGCTAGCCGGGCCCGGCTCGCCGCCCGGGCCCGGCTGGCCCGGCGGGCGTGCCGGGCTTGCCGGGCCCGGCCGTCCTGGGCGGCGCGGCCGAGCATGTCCCGGACGTGCTCGGCTGCGACTGCCGTCTGAATTCCTGGATACATGACCGCCTCCTGGGTGGGTGTGCGGCCACGGTCCGGCCGCACACCATCGAGGTTCGCGGTAAGGCGGCCGGGCCCGCATCGGGCGGATGCCCTATCCCGGGGGCCGCGGTAGCGCCTAAGCCGGATGCCGCCTAAGCCAGGGGCCGCCTAAGCCAGGGGCCGCCCGGGCAATTTGCTAAGGCTAGCCTTATCAGTTTAATCTGATGATATGACCGAGGAACCGGACGTGCGCGAGGTGGCTGCGGCGCTCCAGATGAGCATCGGGCTGCTGCGGCGGCGGCTGCGCCAGGTACGGCCGGATGGTGAGCTCACGCTGCCGGAAATCGCGGCCCTGGCCCGGCTGGACCGGGCCGGCCCGGCCACGGCCAGCGCGCTCGCCCGGCTGGAACAGATCAGCCCGCAGTCGATGGGGGCGACGCTGGGCGGCCTGGAGGCGCGGGGCCTCGTGGCGCGGAGCCCTGACCCGGACGACGGCCGGCGGGTCGTCCTGTCGGTCACCGGGTCCGGGCAGCAGGTGCTCCGGGATAAGCGCAGTGCCCGGGCCGAGCAGCTAGCGCAGGCACTGGCGGCTGGTTTCACGCCCGCCGAGCTCGCCCAGCTGAGAGCGGCCGCGCCGCTGCTCGAGCGGCTGGCGCAGAGCATCTGATGACGACGGCCGCGAGGCAGCAGGTGGTGATCCGATGACCGGGCGGCTGGTGCCCCGGCGCGGCGCCCGGGACCCGGCGGACCGGTACCGGTGGGTGGCCCTGACCAACACGACCGCGGCGATGTTCATGGCCACGCTCGATGGCTCTATCGTCATCATCGCGCTGCCGGCCATCTTCCGCGGCATCCACCTGGACCCGCTGGCGCCGGGCAACATCAGCTACCTGCTGTGGATGATCATGGGCTACCGGCTGGTCCAGGCCGTGCTGGTGGTCACCCTGGGCCGGTTCGGCGACATGTTCGGCCGGGTCAAGATCTACAACGCGGGCTTCGCGGTGTTCACCGTGGCGTCCATCCTGCTCTCGTTCGATCCCTTCCAGGGCGGTCACGGCGCCCTGTGGCTGATCGGCTGGCGGGTCCTCCAGGCCATCGGCGGGTCCATGCTGATGGCGAACTCGGCTGCGATCCTGACCGACGCGTTCCCGCCCGACCGGCGGGGCTTCGCGCTGGGCACCAACCAGGTGGCCGGGCTGGCCGGCATGTTCATCGGCCTGGTGGCCGGCGGCCTGCTGGCCGCGATCGACTGGCGGGCGGTGTTCTGGGTCAACGTGCCCGTCGGGGTGTTCGGCACGCTGTGGGCCTACCGCAAGCTCCGCGACAACGGCGAGCGGCACCCGGGCCGGATCGACTGGTGGGGCAACATCACCTTCGCGGTCGGCCTGGGGGCGGTCCTGATCGGCATCACCGAGGGCATCCAGCCCTACGGGCACCACAGCATGGGCTGGCTGAACCCCAGCGTCCTCGGCCTGCTGTCCGGCGGCGCGGCGCTGCTCGCGGCGTTCATCGTGATCGAGACCAGGATCGCCGAGCCCATGTTCGAGCTCAGCCTGTTCCGCATCCGGGCGTTCACGGCCGGCAACGTGGCGGGCCTGCTAGTGTCCATCGCCCGCGGCGGCCTGCAGTTCGTGCTCATCATCTGGCTGCAGGGCATCTGGCTGCCGCTACACGGCTACGGCTACAGCCACACCCCGCTGTGGGCCGGCATCTTCCTGCTGCCGCTGACCGCGGGCTTCCTCGTCTCGGGCCCGGTGTCGGGAACCCTGTCCGACAAGTTCGGTTCCCGCGGCATCGCCACGGCCGGGATGGCCGTGTTCGGCGGCAGCTTCATCGGCCTGATGCTGCTGCCGGTCAACTTCCCGTACTGGGCCTTTGCCCTGCTCATCGCGGCAAACGGGATCGGCAGCGGGATGTTCGCGGCGCCCAACTCCTCCTCGATCATGGGCAGCGTGCCGGCCCGGTACCGCGGGGTGGCGTCCGGCATGCGTTCCACCTTCCAGAACTCCGGCACGGCCCTGTCGATCGGCATCGTCTTCTCGCTCATGATCGCCGGCCTGGCCAGCGCGCTGCCGCGGACCCTGACCAGCGGCCTGGCCGCCCGTGGCGTCCCGCACGCGGCGGCCGTGCACATCGGCTCGCTGCCGCCGGTGTCGTCGCTGTTCGCGGCGGTTCTCGGGGTCAACCCGCTGCAGCACCTGCTGGCCGCCTACGGTGCGCTGTCCGCGCTGACCGCCACGAGCCGGCAGGTCGTCACCGGCCGGGCGTTCTTCCCCGACCTGATCTCCGGGCCGTTCCACCAGGGCCTGGTGGTGGTGTTCGGGGTCGCGGCCGCGCTGGCCGCCGTGGCCGGGGCCGCGTCGCTGCTGCGCGGCCGCCCGCCCAAGGCCGTCACCGGCACCGAGCCGGCCGCGCCGCGCCCGGCGGATGCGCCCCATCCAGGAGCGCGTTGACACCGGGGCACCCCGATCCCGGGCCGGGCGAAGTCAGCGGTCGGGGGAGGCCGGCCCTCCCGCCCCCCAGCCGGGCGCGTCCCGCAGCGCGGCCCACGGCGGCGGATCTTCCGGCCAGCCACCGGCACCCTCGTCCAGCCGGCGCCAGGCCAGCCAGGGCCGCGCCCGGCGGTGCCGTCGGCCCGGCCCGGCCGCGCCTGCCGGCGGCCCGAAGCCTGCGGTGACCGAGCCGCCGCCCGCCGCGGACCGGCCCACGGTCAGCTGCCCGCCGGACGCCTCGGCGATGCGCCGGGCGATGTCCAGGCCCAGGCCGGTGGACCCGGCGCTGGAGCGTCCCCGCTGGGCCGCGTCCGGGTCACCGAAGCCCGGGCCGGCGTCCGACACCACCAGCCACGCCCCGCCGCCCGCCCGGCGGCTGACCCGGACCGCGGCGGCCGCGCCCTCCGGGGTGTGCGCGAACACGTTCTCCAGCAGGATGTCGGCGCAGGCAGCCAGGTCTTCCCGGGAGACCGCGACCTCGGCCGGACCGGCGGTCATCTCCACCGTCATCCGCCGGTCCTGGTCATCGGCGAGCGGGCGCCAGAACGCGGCCCGCTCGGCGATCACCTCGCTGGCGTCGCAGCGCGGCTGGACCAGGGTCCCGCCCGGCCGCCGCGCCTCCCGGATGATCTCGTTGACGGTCCGCTGCAGCCCGTCCACGTCGCTGATCAGCTGAGCCCGCCCGGTGCCGTCATGCAGCGACTCGGCATCGATCCGCAGCGCGGTGAGCGGGGTGCGCAGCCGGTGCGACAGGTCAGCGGCGGTTTCCCGTTCATGGGCCAGCAACTCGCCGATGCGCGCGGCCAGGCGGTTGAGCCCGCGGCTGACCTGCCGCATCTCCGGCGGCCCGGCCACCGCGGCCCGGGCCGCCAGGTTCCCGGCGGCCAGCTGGTCGGAGGCCTGCGCCAGGGCGCGCAGCGTGCGCACCTGGGACCTGGCCAGCTGATCGGCGACGGCCACGCTGAGCAGCAGCAGGCCGAGTCCCACCCCGCCCAGGATCAGCCAGGCCCGGGTCACGCCCGCCAGCAACTGGGCGCGGCTGATGAACGCCCGGATCACCGCGGTGCCCTGGGGCAGCCCCTGCACCGCGACGAGCACCTCGACCCCGCCGTGGGAGGGGGTGGCGAAGCTGCGCCCGGTGGCCGCCAGCCGTACCCCGGCCGACCGGGACGCGGGCTGGCCCAGGGCCGTCCCGCCGGGCAGGAACACCGTCACCGGCTGGTCCCGGTCGGCGGCATTGACCCGGTCCACCGCCAGCCGCAGGCTCGCGCCGGACAGCGTGGCGACCAGCGGGGCCATCCACTGGGCCCGGACCGTGGCCGCGCTGACCGCGCGGTCGGCCGCCGAGGACCGCAGCACCAGGGCCAGCGGCACCAGGAAGGAGATCAGCACCATCGAGCTGACCGCGACGACCAGGAGGATGATCCGCAGTCTCATGGCGGGCCCGGGCCAGCAGCGCGCACCATCATGAGGGGGCCGTGAGCTTGATCCCCACACCGCGCACGGTGTGCAGGTAGCGGGGCTGCTGGGCGGTCTCGCCGAGCTTGCGCCGCAGCCACGACACGTGCACGTTGACGGTCTTGTCGGCGCCCCCGTAGGGCAGCTGCCAGACGTGGGTGAGCAGGTCCCGCTTGGTCACCACCTGGCCGGCGTGCGCCACCAGGTAGTGCAGCAGCTCGAACTCGCGCCGGCTCAGATCCAGCGGGACCCCGTCCAGGGTGGCCTCGTGCGCGTCGGGGTCCAGCCGCAGCGACCCCACGGTGAGCGCGCCCGGGGCCCCTGGCCGGCCCGCGCCGGCGCGGCGCAGCACGGCCCGGATCCGGGCCTCGATCTGGCCGCCGCCGAACGGCTTGACCACATAGTCGTCCGCCCCCGCGTCCAACACCCGGATGATGGTGGCCTCGTCATCGCGGGCGGTGATCACGACCACGGGCACCTGGCTGATCGCGCGCAGCATCCGCAGCGCCTCGTAGCCGCCCAGGTCGGGCAGGCCCAGGTCGAGCAGGACGAGGTCCGGGGGTGCCTGGTGGATCTGCTGCAGCGCGGCCATCGCGCTCGGGGTACTCGTCACCACATGGCCCCGCTCGGTAAGCGCCCGGATCAGCGCGCCACGGATCGAGACGTCATCCTCCACCAGCAGCAGCTGCACCACGAGCAGGACGTTATCCGGAAATCGGCACCTAATGCAGCCAGTCACGGCACCATGGGAAGCCCTCCGGCCAGGCTGTTAGTGCTGGCTTAACCCCTCCTTAGGCTGCCGCCCGTGACGATGATCCCCGTGCCCACCCGCGTCCTGCTCGGTATCGGAGCCTGGCTGGTCGGGGTGGGCGCGGCGACCGGTGGCAGCCTCGCCGCGGTCTCGCTCATCGGCCAGAGCATCGCGGGCACCCCCACCCAGCAACTCACCGTGTCGGCGGTCAACCAAGCCCTGGCCGGCGGCGGCCGCGACACCGAGCCATCGCCTGCGGCCGTCCCCACCCCCGCCCCCACCCGGGCCGCAGGCCGCCCGGGAACGGCGGCGGCCCCGTCCACCCCACCGGCGGCCGCCGGTGGGGTGGACGGCACGCTGCTGAGCTCGGCGGGCGGAACCGTGCTGGCCAGCTGCGCGGCGGCCGGGGCCTACCTCATCTCGTGGAGCCCGTCGCCGGGCTACCAGGCCGAGGACGTGGCCCGGGGGCCCGCCCCGGTGGCCCGGGTATTCTTCACCGCCGGGCAGCAGGGGGAACGGATGCTGGTCACCTGCCCGGGCGGCGTGCCGGTGGCCTCGACGGGCTGGGCTGGCGACGACGGCGGCGGCGGGGAGCCGGGCGACGACTGAACCCTCAGCGCGGCCGGTGCCCGGTCTCCTCGATCAGCAGGGCGAGCGTGGGGCAGCTGGCCGCGGCCCGCTTGGCCAGCGCGGCCAGCGGGCGGGGTACCGGCCCGGGAGCCAGGATCGGGTAGCCCCACTGGTCCAGGGTGATCACCTCGGGCAGCAGCTCGGCGCACATCCCGTGGGCGGCGCAGGCGATCGGGTTGACCCGCAGCCTGATGCTCATGTCCAGTCCCAGTCCCGTTCGTCATCGCCGGGCACCGGGAGCAGCGGCGCCCGGCGCAGTCCGTAACAGGCGCCGCTGAGGTCATGCCGCCGGGCATCCGCGGCGAACGTCCGCAGCGCGCTGCGCACCAGCCGAGTAGCCCCGTCCGGATGGCGGCAGGCACCACGGCCCTCGATGACCGGGAGAAGCCGGCCGATCTGCTCCAGCGCCCGGCCGCGGCCACCGTGGTAGGCCAGGTCGGCCAGCGCGTCGGCCAGGGCGGGCAGGCCGAAGACGCACGGCCCGCACTGGCCGGCGGTCTCCTCCGCGAGGTAACGCACCACCCGGGCCGTCTCGGCCAGGCCGCACGAGGTTACCGGCAGCGCGACCAGGATGCCGGCGCCCATCGCGCCGCCCGCCGCCCGCAGCGTGGGCTGGCTGAGCGGCAGCCCCCAGGCCTGCTCGGCCGGCATCCAGCCACCGAAATAGCCGCCGACCAGGACCGCCTGCGGCCGCTCGGCCGGGCCGCCGGCCACCATGAGGACATCCCCGATCCGGGTGCCTAGCTCGATCTCGTAGATGCCGGGCCGGCCGACCGCGCCGCCTGCCGTGACCAGCGCCGACCCGGTGGCCGAGGGCAGCCCGATGCTGCGGAACCAGCCGTCACCGTGCCGGGCGATCAGCGCCAGGTGGGCCAGCGTCTCCACGTTGTTCTGCAGCGTGGGGCGGCCGTGCAGGCCGCGCTCGTCCAGCCGGGGCGGCGTGAACGCGGGCTTCCCCGGGCCGCCGCCCAGGAACGCGGCGACCGCGGTCTGCTCGCTGGACACGTACCGGCCGGGAATCCCGGTCACCTGGACCGGCACCAGGTCGGCGCCCGCCTGGTACCGGGCGTCGGCCGCCGCCTGCAGGCGGTCGCGGAGCCAGCCGTCGCGCCGGTGCACGACCAGGTGGGCTTCCCGGGCCCCGACCGCCTGCGCGGCCAGGCTGATCCCGTCCAGCACCAGGTGCGGCAGCCGGGTCAGCAGCAGCCGGTCCTTGCCGCTGGCCGGCTCCCCCTCGGCCCCGTTCGCGATCACCACGGCCGGGCCGCGGCGGCTGGCCACCGACCGCATCTTCCGGCCGGTCGGGAACCCGGCCCCGCCGCGCCCGGTCAGCCCGGACCGTTCCACCACCTCGATCAGCGGCCCCGGCCGGCCGGGACGGCCCGGCCGGGGCCGCGGGATGGGGCCATGACAGCGCTCGTGGTCGGCCAGGCTGACCGGCCGGTCGTAGCTGAGGCCGGCCAGCAGCCGGGGCAGCCGCCGCGGCGCCGTCGGCCCGGCCGGGATGGCGGGGACGGGCAGGAGCTCCCGGTTCACCATCCGATCCCGCCCGCTCCCAGCACGGCGGGCACGGCCACCGCGGCGGCCATCACGGCCACCCGGAGCACGCGGCGCTCGGGCCAGCGCTGCCCGACCCGCCAGGCGGCCGCGGCCGCGACCAGGGCCACGCAGGCGATCGTCAGCACGGCGGCCCAGGAGCGGTGCGCGTCGGTGCCCGCGCCCACCGCGTGGGCCACCGCGACCGGCCAGCAGGCGTAGCCGCCCCAGTGCACCAGGCGCCAGGTCCGGTGGCCCAGCCGCACCCGGCCCACGCTGGTCACGATCAGGGCGATGAGCAGGTCCAGGGCGACCGCGCCCAGGCCGACCCAGGCCCGCTTGTAGCCGGAGATGAACGGGATGAACGCTGCGCTCAGCTGGATGGACGTATAGGAGTCGAGCACGGTCGTGCCCACGTGCAGGGTGAGGAAGGCCACGGCCAGCAGCGAGACGTTGCGGTGCAGCCCCACGGTGAGGAAGCGCGGCCAGCGCGGCGTGGCGAACCGGCCGGCGGTGAGCACCCCGAGCAGGACGCTGGCGGTCAGCAGCAGCAGGGAGGCGAGGCCGGTGGCCCGGGTGGCGTACCACAGGCCGGGCCCGCTGAAGCTGACCGTCATGCCGGGATCCCGCGCCGCGCACCCGGGCCGGCCGGATCCGGCCAGCCGGCCACGGTGCGCACCGTCCCGTCGTGCCGGGCCAGCCGGGCCGGCAGGCCCAGCGCGGCCAGCCAGCCGGGTGCCCGCTCACCGCGGATGATGGCGGCCGTGCTGGCCGCGTTCGCGTCCAGGCAGCTGGCCGCGGCCACGGTCGCGGTCCGCCAGCAGCTCCGGGCGGGCAGCCCGCTGGCGGGCACCAGGATGTGGTGCACCGTGGCCGGGCCCCGCGGCCAGGACCGCACCGCCGTGCTGGAGGTGGCCAGACCGCCCCCGGACAGCACGACCGCCTGTGCGCAGCCGCTGGGCACCTCGCCCGGCCCGACGTCATCGGCGATCCCGACGCACCAGCCGCCGTCCGGCGGCTCACCGGCCACCCGGATGTCCCCGCCCAGGTTGACCAGGACACCGCAGCGCGCCGCCGCCGCGATCGCCGTGGCGGCGCGGTCGGCGGTGAGCGCCTTGGCCGTGGCCCCCAGATCGAGCGCGGCCCCGGGCGGGATCCGCACCCTCCGCCGCTGCTCGTCCAGGTCCACGGCCTGCCAGCCGACCGCCGGCGTGCCGGTCAGCACCGGCCCGGGGCGCGTGGGCCCGGCCTGCCCCGGCCCGCCGCTCCCCACGAGGCGCTGGGGGAGCTGCGCGAAGTCGCGGTCGTAGCCCAGCGCGGCCAGCGCGCCTCCGCAGGTCGGGTCCACGTCGCCCGCGGTGGCCTGGGCCGCGGCCAGCGCGGCCGCCAGGGCCCCGGCGAACAGCGGGCTCACCGTGATCTTCCGGCCGCCCGCCCGGTTGAGCCGGGACAACTCGGAGTCGTCGCGGAACCGGGAGCAGGCCGCATCGGCCGCCGCCAGTTCCGCGCTGAGGACAGCGCGGGCTACCTGACCGGCCGCCGGGTCGGTGACCAGGGCAGACATCGTGGTTCCCCACGCGCGGAAGGTAATGCCCGCGCTCTTCAGCGGGTCGTTCATCCGCCGCTATGCGATCCGCTCGACGTGCTCTGCACCGGGCTGGGGGCCGGGGCGGGCGCGGGGGGCGTAGTCGGCGGGGCCAGCGTCGGGGCCGCGCTGCTCGGCGCGGCCGCCGCGGCGGAGGTGGGTGGCGCGGCTGGCTGCGCGGCTGGCTGCGCGGCTGGCGGGCTCGCCACCGGGGCGGTGGCCCGCGCCCGGTGCCTCGCGGAGCGCGCCGGGGCCGGGGCGGCCGTCGTGGCCGGGGCCGTGCCGGCCGCCGGGGCGGCCGGCCGCGTCGGGGCCGGGGCCCGGGCCGCGCTGGCCGTCTGGGCGGGCGCGCTGCGCGCGAACAGCACCGCGAACGCCGCCGCGGTGATGGCGCTGAGCTGGGTCGCGCGCCAGGTCAGCCGGGACAGGCGGCGCAGCGCCACGTCCCGGCCGCCGTCCGCCTCGCCGATGCCGCCGCTGGCCCGGCCGCCCGCGCGGCCCGCGCCCGGTAGCGGCCCGGCCGGGCCGCCCGGCCCAGCCGGGATCTCGGCCCTGGTCAGCGGGCGGGTCTGCCCATGGCCGGGCCGTGGCGGGTACGGGCCACGGGGTTCGGATCCGTCATGCATGGCGGACAGTCCACCGGAAAGCGGGTTAAGGTCCCGCCAAGAACGGCTGAAGATTGCCCCGGCGATGGGCGGGCTCGTTTCCGGCGGTTCCGGCGGCACGTCACGCCACGTTGCTGAGACGCATCATTAACATGCCGGACATCTGCACAGGTAACGATCAGCCTGGTGAGCAGCGATTATGCGGACTGGCGCGGGCATGTGATCGTCTGCGGGCTGCACGGGGTGGGCCTCCGGATCGCCCGGCTGCTCACCCTGTCCGGGGTGCCCGCGGTGGTCGTGGACGATAACCCCGACCTCCGGCTGGCCCGCAGCCTGACCGCCTGGGGCATCCCGCACCTGACCGGGAGCTCCAGCAGCGCGCAGACGCTCAGCGAGGCCGGGCTGGCCGGCGCGGAGGCGGTGATCTGCGTCCTGGACGACGATCTGCGCACGCTGGAGACCGCCCTGCTGACCCGGGAACTGCGGGCCGATGTCCGGGTCGTCGTGCAGCTGGGCAACCCCGCGGTGGGCCGGGCCCTGTCCCGGATTCAGGTGTCGGTGCTGGATGTGGCCGGGCTGTCGGCGCCGTCCATCGCCGAGGCCTGCCTGCGGTCCGGGGTGCAGGAGATCAGGCTGGCCGGTGAGCGGTTCGCCGCGGCCCGGACCACCGCGCCGCGGGCCGCCACCCTGCGCGAGCTGTACGGGGCGCTCGCCCCGATCGCGGTGCAGCCGGCGGATGGCGGGGACGTCGTCCTGTGCCCGGGCCGGGACCAGCGGGTCGCGGCGGGCGACGGGGTGACGCTGATCGGCACCGCCGACGAGCTGCGCGCCGCCGGGGTCACCGGGCACCGGGACCGTGACCCGGCTCGCCCGCCCGCCTGGCCGGTCCGCCTCCTGCGTCACCTCCGCCACCTGGCCGGCTCGCTGCTGCACGCGACGGACCGCCGGCTCACCGTCGCGCTCGGGGCGCTGTTCGCCGTGCTCATTGCCTCGACCACGATCCTCCGGCTGGCCTTCCAGCTGCCCGGCGGGCACCGGATGACGCTGCTGGACGCGGCCTACTTCACTGTGGAGACGGTGACCACCGTCGGCTACGGCGACTTCTCCTTCCGGCACCAGGGCCCGTGGCTGATGGCCGGCGCCATCTGCCTGATGCTGCTCGGCGCCCTGTTCGTCGCCGTCTTCTTCGCCATGCTCACCAACATGCTGGTCAGCCGGCGGATCGAGGAGTCCCTGGGCCGCCGCCGGATCACCGGGCTGCGCGGGCACGTGCTGGTCATCGGGCTCGGGTCGGTGGGCATGCAGGCCGCCACGCGGCTGGTCGCGGCGGGCAGCGAGGTGGTCGTGGTGGAGCAGCGCGACGACAACCGGCACCTGGGCCAGGCCCGGGCCCTCGGCGTGCCGGTGGTTATCGCGGACGCGACGCTGCCCGAGACGCTGGAGTCGGTCAGCCTGGCCAGCGCGTCCGCCGTGGCCGTGCTGACCAGTGATGACCTGGCCAACCTGGAGACGGGCCTGGCCGTGCGCGACCAGCTCGGCCCGCGCTGGGCGGCCACCCCGGTCGTGCTGCGCATGTTCGACCCTCAGCTGGCCCGGTCGGTCCGGCGCAACTTCGGGTTCCGCAACGTCCGGTCCACGGCGGCGCTGGCCGCCCCGTGGTTCGTCGGTGCCGCCCTCGGCCTCGACGTGCGCAGCACGTTCTACGTGGGTGACGAGCCGCTGCTGGTGGCGCGGCTGACGGTAAGCGGCGGCGGCGGGCTGGACGGGCTGGCCATGCGTGACCTGGCCGCGACGACCCGCATCCTGGCCATCAGCCGCGCCGCCGACCAGGGCTACCTGGAGCACCCGCCGCGCCGCGGCACCCGGCTGCGGGCCGGGGACCAGGCCTACCTGATCGGCCCGTACGAGGAGCTGCTCGCGGTGCTCCGCCGGGACCGGCCCAGCCCGGGGGCGGGCACCGGGCCGCGGCCACTGGATCACCCGGTGACCGCCGCCGAATAGAATGACAGCGCCGCGGGTTATACGTGGCGTCTCCACTTCCTACCGCAGATGAGATCCCGTATGCCCGTAAGAGCGGCCCAGCTCGCCACCCGCGATGAATTGCGCAACGTCGCGATCGTCGCGCACGTTGACCACGGCAAGACCACGCTGGTGGACGCCATGCTGTGGCAGTCTGGCGCGTTCCGGGCCGGCGCCCAGGTCAACGACCGGGTGCTCGACTCCGGTGACCTGGAGCGCGAGAAGGGCATCACGATCCTGGCCAAGAACACCGCGGTGGCACACGGCGGGCTGACCATCAACATCGTGGACACGCCCGGTCACGCGGACTTCGGCGGCGAGGTGGAGCGCGGCCTGTCCATGGTGGACGGTGTGCTGCTGCTGGTGGACGCCAGCGAGGGCCCGCTGCCGCAGACCCGGTTCGTGCTGCGCAAGACGCTTGAGGCGCACCTCCCGGTCATCCTGGTGATCAATAAGGTGGACCGCCCGGACGCGCGGATCGCGGAGGTGGTGGACGCCTGTTATGAGCTGTTCCTGGACCTGGACGCCACCGAGGAGCAGATCGAGTTCCCGATCGTGTACGCCTCGGCCCGGGCGGGCCGCGCCTCGCTGACCCGCCCCGCGGACGGGTCGCTGCCGGACTCGCCGGATCTGGAGCCGCTGTTCACCGTGCTGCGCGAGACGGTGCCCGCGCCGTCCTACGACCCGGCCGAGCCGCTGCGCGCCCACGTCACCAACCTGGACGCGTCGGCCTACCTGGGCCGGATCGCGCTGTGCCGGGTCGAGTCCGGCACCATCAAGAAGGGCCAGCAGGCGGCCTGGTGCCGGCGTGACGGTTCCATCGAAAAGGTCAAGATCACTGAACTTTTCCGGACGGAAGCGCTGGAGCGGGTGCCCGCCGACAGTGCCGGGCCCGGGGACATCATCGCCGTGGCCGGGATACCGGAAATCATGATCGGCGAGACGCTGGCCGATCCCGATGACCCCCGGCCGCTGCCGCTCATCACCGTCGATGAGCCGGCCATCTCGATGACGATCGGGGTGAACACCTCGCCCCTCGTCGGCCGGGAGAAGGGCTCGAGAGTCACCGCGCGCATGGTGCGGGACCGGCTGGACCGGGAACTGGTCGGCAACGTGTCGCTGAAGGTGCTGCCGACCGAGCGGCCGGACACCTGGGAGGTCCAGGGCCGGGGTGAGCTGGCGCTGGCGGTGCTGGTGGAGACGATGCGCCGGGAAGGCTACGAGCTGACCGTCGGCCGCCCGACCGTGGTCACCCGTGAGGTGGATGGCAGGCTGCACGAGCCGGTGGAGCGGCTGACGGTTGACGTGCCCGAGGAGTACCTGGGCGCGGTCACCACGCTGCTGGCCCTGCGCAAGGGCCGGATGGAGCACATGACCAACCACGGCACCGGCTGGGTCCGGCTGGACTTCATCGTGCCCGCCCGCGGCCTGATCGGGTTCCGCACCCAGTTCCTCACCGACACCCGGGGGACCGGCATCGCGCACCACGTGTTCGAGGGGTACGAGCCGTGGTCCGGCGACATGCGGATGCGCCCGACCGGGTCGCTGGTGGCCGACCGGTCCGGCTCGGCCAGCGCCTACGCGATGTTCTCCCTCCAGGAGCGCGGCACGCTGTTCGTCGCCCCGGGCACCGAGGTGTACGAGGGGATGCTGGTGGGCGAGAACTCCCGCGCGGACGACATGGACGTGAACATCACCCGGGAGCGCAAGCTCACCAACGTGCGCCAGTCCACCGGCGAGGAACTGGAACGGCTGGTGCCGCCGCGGGCGCTCAGCCTGGAGCAGGCCCTGGAATTCTGCGCCGACGGCGAGTGTGCCGAGGTCACCCCGGGCACCGTCCGGCTGCGCAAGCTGGTGCTGGACGCCAAGGAGCGCGCCCGGTCGCGGGCCCGGCGGTCCCGCGGCGAGTAAGCACCGGCGCCGAAGTACGCCAAACCTAGGCATTGCCGGAGCCGGCCGCCCGATTATGCTGACTGCTCCGCAGCTTCCGCTGCCAGGGCGGTGGCACGAACGACACACGCAGCATCCCGCTCCGCCAGGTTGCACAATCACACCGCATCCAGCACACCGCATCCAGCCGGCCTTCGGTGGCCCGGCACGTTCTTACCATCACGGGCGCTGGCCACCCGGCACTCAATGACGTCTTCGAGCAGTCAAAACGGCGGCTTCCAGTAGCTGGAGGTGGCCTCCATCACGCACAAGGTCACTCCCTGGGACACCAGCCAGTCCTGCAACTCCAGCAGCGACCGGGTCAATGAGGCGGAACCGCGCTGCTCGCGGCAACAATGCAGGACCCTGGAGGCGGCTCCAGGCGCTCAGACTACTTGTCGGGCTCACTGCACCAAGCACGGACGACGTCGGCGGCCAGCATCCCCGATTTTCACGCCCGCAGGACGTCCCCGCCAGGGGGCAACTAGGACTACTTGATCAGGCCCAGGTAGATCACGGCGAGCAGGCCGAACACGAAGCAGTAGATGGCGAACGGGTACAGCGTGCGGGTCTGGAAGTAGCGCATCAGGAAGCGCACCGAGACGTAGGCGCCGATGCCGGACAGCACGCTGCCGAGCAGGATCTGGCCGCGGATGCCGTTGCCCAGGTGGCCCATCAGGTCGGGGATCTTCAGCACGCCGGCGGCCAGGATGACCGGGGTGGCGAGCAGGAAGGCGAACCGGGCCGCGTCCTCACGGGACAGGCCGCGGGTCATGCCCGCGACCATGGTCACCCCGCTGCGGCTGATGCCGGCCAGCAGCGCCAGGATCTGCGCGGAGCCGATGAACACGGCCTGCACGTACCCGATCCTCGACAGGCGCTCGTCGGCCTGGATCGCGAGCGCCATCTCTTCCTGGCGGACCGCCTGATGGCCGGAGGCGTGCCGGGCCCCGGCCCGCCCGGTCGTGGCGGGCGGGCCGCCGCCCCGGGCCAGGGCCTCCTCCCATTCCCGGCTGACGACCTGGTCGGCCTGCACCGAGGAACGCGGCCGGAACTTCTCGCCGCAGTACAAGATCACCCCGTTGACCATGAGGAACACCCCGGCGATAACCGGCTTGCCGAAGATCACCCGGAACGGGTGCTCGGCGACCAGGCCGACCAGGCCGACCGGGATGGTGGCCAGGATGATCATCCAGGCCAGCCGCTGGTCCCGGGTCTCCACCCGCCGCTCGCGGATCGAGCTGAAGAAGCCGCCGATGATCCGGACCCAGTCCCGCCAGAAGTAGATCAGCAGCGCGATCGCGGTCGCCACGTGCAGGCCGACGATGAAGGCCAGGTACGGCGACTCGGGCTTGGCCACGTTCAGGTCCTGCGCCCAGCTGCCTCCGATCAGGGCCGGGATGAGGACGTTGTGGCCCAGGCTGGACACCGGGAAGAGCTCGGAAACTCCCTGGACGAGGCCGACGACCGCCGCCTCGAGATAGGTGATGTGAGTCATCAGGTCCTCAATCTCCGGTCCCTTGCCATTCGCCGCGAGGCTGCCATAACAGAAGCTACTTGATAAAGCCGAGGTAGATAACGCTGGCCAGGCCGACCACGAAGCAGTAGATGGCGAATGGGTACAGCGTGCGGGTCTGGAAGTAGCGCATCAGGAACCGCACCGACAGGTAGGCGCCGACCCCGGACAGCACGCTGCCCAGCAGGATCTGGCCGTGGATGCCGTGGCCCAGCGGCCCGGTCAGCTTGGGCAGTTCCAGCACGCCGGCGGCCAGGATGACCGGGGTGGCGAGCAGGAAGGCGAACCGGGCCGCGTCTTCCCGGGACAGGCCGCGGGTCATGCCGGTGACCATGGTGACGCCGTCCCGGCTGATCCCGGCGAGCAGGGCCAGGATCTGGGAGGCGCCGATGATGACGGCCTGCGCGTAGCCCATCCGGGACAGCCGCTCGTCGGCCGCGATGGCCAGCGCGGCCTCCTCCTGGCGCAGCGCCTGCTGCCCGGCGGCGTGCCGGGCGGGCCGGAGCTGCCCCGGCGGCCGGGCGGCGGGGGGCCCGTAGCCGCCCCCGCCGGGGCCGGCGGCCACCAGTTCCCGCTGGCGCTCCGCGGCGATCTGCTGGTCGGCGCGCACCGAACGGCGCGGCCGGAATCTCTCCCCGCAGTACAGGATGACGCCGTTGATGATCAGGAACACGCCGGCCACCACCGGCTTGCCGAAGATCTCCCGGAACGGCTTGTCGGCGACCACGCCGACCAGGCCGACCGGAATGGTGGCCAGGATGATCATCCAGGCCATCCGCTGGTCCCGGGTCTCCACCCGGCGGTCCCGGATCGAGCTGAAGAAGCCGCCGATGATCCGGGCCCAGTCCCGCCAGAAGTAGATCAGCAGCGCGATCGCGGTGGCCACGTGCATGCCCACGATGAAGGCCAGGTACGGGGAGGAGGCACTGGACACGTTGAGGTCCTGCGCCCAGCTGCCGCCGACGAGGGCCGGGATCAGCACGTTGTGGCCCAGGCTGGACACCGGGAAGAGCTCGGAAACCCCCTGGACGAGGCCGACGACGGCAGCCTCGAGGTAGGTGATGTGAGACATGGAGACCTTTCGATCCACGGGGTAGCACGAGGCCCGGGCGCTGCTCACTCACCGGCGGCCGCCGGTGAGTGAGCAGGAGACATCGTACGGGCCGGGCCCCGCCCGCGGGCCGGTCGCGGGGCACGTGAACCAGATCTGAACTGCGTCCCGGCCACGGCCGGCCACGCGTCCATGAGCCGCCGGCCGAGGCCATATTCCAGCATGCGGGCCGCTGGCCCGGCTAGCGCTTCTCGCCGGGCACCGCCGGGGTGTCGTGCCGGGGGCGGCGGGTGATCTTGGCGCCCAGCCACACCAGCGGGTCATATTTCCGGCTGGCCACGCGCTCCTTCATCGGGATCAGCGCGTTGTCAGTGATCTTGATGTTCTCCGGGCAGACCTCGGTGCAGCACTTGGTGATGTTGCACAGGCCGAGGCCGAAGTCATCCTGGGCGATCTCCCGCCGGTCGGCGGTGTCGGCCGGGTGCATCTCCAGCTCGGCGATCCGCATCAGGAACCGCGGCCCCGCGAACTCCCGCTCGTTCTCCGGGTGGTCCCGGATCACGTGGCAGGTGTTCTGGCACAGGTAGCACTCGATGCACTTGCGGAACTCCTGCGAGCGTTGCACGTCCACCTGCTGCATCCGGAACTCGCCCAGCCCGATGGACGGATCGGGGGTGAACGAGGGGATCTGCCGTGCCTTTTCGTAGTTGAACGCCACGTCGGTGACCAGGTCACGGATCACCGGGAAGGTGCGCAGCGGGGTGAGCGTGATGATCTCGTCCTCGGTGAACGTGTTCATCCGCGTCATGCAGGCCAGCTTGGGCCGCCCGTTGACCTCCATGGAGCAGGATCCGCACTTGCCGGCCTTGCAGTTCCACCGGACCGCGAGGTCTCCCGCCTGGGTGGCCTGCAGCCGGTGCAGGACGTCCAGGACTACCTCGCCCTCGTTCACCTCGACCGAGTAGTCGGCCAGAGAGCCCTGCCCGGCGTCACCGCGCCAGATCCGGAGCTGTGCCTTGTAGGCCATCAGTGTGTCTCCTCTGGAGCAGCGGCGGGCAGCCCGGCGAGCTCCGCTTCCGTCATGTATTTCTTGAGCTCGGCCACGTCGAACAGGACGATCAGGTCCTCGCGCATCGCGGGCAGCGGCTGCCGGGTGAGCGTCACCCGGTCACCGTCCAGCGCGCAGATCAGGTTGATCTTGCGCCATTGCGGGTTCATCCCGGGGAAGTCATCGCGGGTGTGCCCGCCGCGGCTTTCCTGCCGTTCCAGCGCCGCCTGCGCCACGCAGTCCGCGATCAGCATGATGTTGCGCAGGTCCAGGGCCAGGTGCCAGCCCGGGTTGTAGGCGGAGCCGCCCTCCGCGCTGACATTCACCGCCCGCGCGCGCAGCTTCTCCAGCTCGGCGAGCGCGGACTTGATCTCATCCTCCCGGCGGATGATGCCGACCAGGTCGCTCATGGTCTGCTGGACCTCGGCGTGCACCGTGTACGGGTTCTCCCCGCCCGAACGCTCCAGCGGCGCCACTGCCTCGGCCTGCGCCGCGGCCACCTCCGCGTCGTCCACCGCCGGGCGGTCGCCGTTCAGGCTGGTCACGTAGTCGGCCGCGCCCATCCCGGCCCGGCGGCCGAAGACCAGTAGGTCGGACAGGGAGTTGCCGCCCAGCCGGTTGGAGCCGTGCATGCCGCCGGACACCTCGCCCGCCGCGTACAGGCCGGGCACGCAGGACGCCCCGGTGTCCGGGTCCACCTCCACCCCGCCCATCACGTAGTGCTGGGCCGGGCCGACCTCCATCGGCTCCTTGGTGATGTCCACGTCGGCCAGCTCCTTGAACTGGTGGTACATGGACGGCAGCTTGCGCAGGATCTCCTCGGCCTGCTGCCGGGAGGCGATGTCCAGGAATACCCCGCCGTGCGGTGACCCGCGCCCGGCCTTGACCTCGGCGTTGATCGAGCGGGCGACCTCGTCGCGGGGGAGCAGTTCCGGCGGGCGCCGGTTGTGCTCCTGGTCGGTGTACCAGCGGTCGCCCTCTTCCTCGGTCTCCGCGTACTGCGCCCGGAACACGTCCGGCACGTAGCCGAACATGAACCGCTTGCCCTCGGAGTTGCGCAGCACCCCGCCGTCACCGCGCACCGACTCGGTGACCAGCAGCCCGCGCACCGACAGCGGCCAGACCATGTGCGTGGGGTGGAACTGGACGAACTCCATGTTCAGCAGCTTCGCCCCGGCCAGCAGCGCGAGCGCGTGCCCGTCCCCGGTGTACTCCCAGGAGTTCGAGCTGACCTTGAAGGTCTTGCCGATGCCGCCGGTGGCCAGCACCACGGCAGGCGCCTCGAAAAGCACGAACTGCCCGCGATCACGGAAATAGCCGAACGCCCCGGCGATCCGCTCGCCGTCCTTCAGCAGCTCGGTGATCGTGGTCTCCGCGAAAACCTTGATCATCGCCTCGGGGTCGCCATGTTCCCTGGCGTCTTCCTGCTGCAGGGCGACCACCCGCTGCTGCAGGGTGCGGATCATCTCCAGGCCGGTCCGGTCGCCCACGTGCGCGAGGCGCGGGTACTCGTGGCCGCCGAAGTTGCGCTGGCTGATCTTGCCGTCCTTGGTCCGGTCGAACAGCGCGCCCCAGGCCTCGAGCTCCCAGACCCGGTCCGGGGCCTCCTTGGCGTGCAGCTCGGCCATCCGCCAGTTGTTCAGGAACTTGCCGCCGCGCATCGTGTCGCGGAAGTGCACCTGCCAGTTGTCGTTCGGGTTGACGTTGCCCATGGCCGCGGCGCAGCCGCCCTCCGCCATGACCGTGTGCGCCTTGCCGAACAGCGACTTGGAGATGATCGCGGTCTTCTTGCCCGCCTGGCGGGCCTCGATGGCCGCCCGCAGGCCTGAGCCGCCGGCGCCGATCACCACGACGTCGTAGGAGAGCCGGTCGATGTCACTCATCTGAGCCTGTGTGCCTTCTTCTGCTGGCTTCACGGGAGCGGCTAAAAGAACCGCGGGTCGGTGATGGCGCCACTGGCCACCAGCCGGATGTACAGATCGGTGAGCAGCACGACGAACAGGGATACCCAGGCAAATTGCTGGTGCTTGGCGTTCAGCTTGGACACCTGGGTCCACATCCAGTACCGCGCCGGGTGCTTGGAGAAGTGCTTGAGGCGGCCGCCGACGGCGTGCCGGCATGCGTGGCAGGACAGTGAGTACAGCCACAGCAGGGCCGCGTTGGCCAGCAGGATCAGCGTGCCGAGGCCCATGTGGCCCCACTGCCCCTGGTGGTTGCGGAAGGCGATCACCGCGTCCGCGCTCAGGATCACGTTGAACACGATCGCGATCCAGAAGAAGTAGCGGTGCACGTTCTGCAGGATCAGCGGCAGCCGCGTCTCGCCGGTGTACTTGGCGTGCGGTTCACGCACCGCGCAGGCCGCCGGTGACCGCCAGAAGGCCCGGTAGTAGGCCTTCCGGTAGTAGTAGCAGGTCAGCCGGAAGCCCATCGGGCCGCCGATGATGATGATGGCCGGGGTGAGCCAGGTGAGCCAGGGGATCCAGTCGAACCCGGCGCCCGGGGCACAGGTGGTGGCCAGGCACGGGGAGTACAGCGGCGAGATGTACGGCTTCCAGAAGTAGTCCGCGTTGACCAGTGACGCCCAGGTCAGGTAGACGACCACGACGGCGAGCGCGGCCGCGGTGATGGCGGGCTGGCGCCACCACGGGTCCTTGCGCAGCGTGGCTTCCCTGATCTGGGCCCGGGTGCTTTTCGGCGCCTGAGTTGCCTGCGTCATCGGTGACGTCTCCGCCCTTGAGCTCAGTGGGATCGTCTCGCGCTGGCCGGCAGCCCCCGGGCCGCACGCGCACTGCAAAGCGAAACCTTAGTTAACTAAATATCACCACCAAGCCGGTCAGCGCGCTCCAGAGCGTGTGACTCTCACTACACAGCCCGCCCGGCGGGCACTATACAGCCTGCCCGGCCGGGCCTTCCGGCATGCCCAGGGCGCGGCGGAGGAAGTCCACCTGGAGCAGCAGCAGGTTCTCCGCCACCTCCTCCTGCGGGGTCATGTGAGTCACCCCGGACAGCGGCAGCACGCTGTGCGGCCGCCCGGCGGCCAGCAGCGCGGACGAGAACCGCAGGGTGTGCGCGGCCACCACGTTGTCATCCGCGAGCCCGTGGATCAGCAGCAGCGGGCGGGACAGCCGGGGCGCGTCGGCCAGCAGGGAATTCTCCCCGTACACCTGCGGCTGCTCGTCCGGGAGGCCCAGGTAGCGCTCGGTGTAATGGGTGTCGTACAGCTGCCAGTGCGTTACCGGTGCGCCCGCCACCGCGGCATGGAACACGTCCGGGCGGCGCAGCACCGCCAGGGCGGCCAGGTAGCCGCCGAACGACCAGCCCCGGATGGCGACCCGGCCGGTGTCCGCGTCCGGGCAGCGGGCCGCGGCCTCGCCTAGCGCCTCGACCTGATCCTCCAGGACCGGCCCGGCGAAGTCATGCCAGACTTCCCGGTCCCAGGCGGGCCCGCGGCCGGGAGTGCCCCGGCCGTCGGCGACCAGGACCGCGAAGCCCTGCTCGGCGAACCACTGGGAGGTCTGGTACGCGTCCGCCGTGGCCAGCACCCGCTGGGCGTGCGGGCCGCCGTAAGGGTCCAGCAGCACGGGCAGCCGGGCCGACCCGGGCCGGTGCCAGGACGGCAGCAGCAGCGCGCTGCGGATCTTCCGCGGGCCGGCGCTGAACAGGTCCGGGTGCGGGGCGGGCAGGGCCGGCCGCTCGGCATGCGAGGGAATCTCGGGCGCGGCGGCCGGCTGGCCGGCGCCGTCCCGGAGCACCCGGGCGACGGCCCCCGGCTCGGTGAGCGTGCGGCTGACCAGGACGGTGGTGCCGCCGGCCCGGGTTCCGCCGTGCACGCCCCCGGCCGGGCTGATCTCCCGCAGCCCGGCCGGCCCGTGGCTCCACAGCCCGATCTCGGCCGGGTCCGCCCCCGACGCGGTGAACAGGATCACGTCCCCGTCCACGCCGGTCACCTCGCGGACCTGGAGGCTGGCCGGGGTGAGCGGGGCCGCGGACCCGGCCGCATGGTCGGCCGCGCAGGCCGCCAGTAGCCGGCAGGCGCCGTCGGCGTCGGCGGTCCATACGATCCGGCCATCGCCGGTGCGGGCCGGCACCCCGGGCATGATGTCCACCCAGCGCTCGTCGGCATCCTCCCGGATCAGCGTGGTGCCGCCGGTCGCCGGGTCCGCGCGCAGCAGCCGGAGCCGCCGCTGGTCCCGGCTCTGCACCACGATCAGCGGGTCACCCGCCTCCCAGGACACGGTGACCAGGTAGGGGAAGGCGGCCCGGTCCCAGGCGATCTCGGCCCGGCCGCCGCCGAGGTGGCCGAGCAGCAGGGACACGTCGGCGTTCGGCGTTCCGGCCGCCGGGTAGCCGATCACGGTGGCCGGGCGGGCCGGGTTGGCCGGGTCGGCGATGTGCCACCGCGGCACCGGCGTCTCGTCCACCCGGGCGATCAGGACGGCGGAGCCGTCGGGCGCCCACCAGAAGCCCCGCGTCCGGCCCATCTCCTCGGCCGCGATGAACTCGGCCAGGCCGTAGTAAACCCCGGGCGGGTCGTCACCGGCCGGGCCGGCCAGCACCGTGTCCTGCTCCGTGCCGAGGTCGAGGACGTGCAGTGCGCCGTCGCGGACGTAGCCGATCCGGCGCCCGGATGGGTCGGGGCGCGGGTCCAGCGCGGGCGCGCCCGCCGCCGCCGGCCGGACCCCGCCGGTGCCGTCCAGGCTGGCCAGGTAGAGCTGGCCGCCGAGCGGGAAGGCGGCCAGCGTCACAGCCCCGTCGGTGGCGTAGGAGACGATCCCGCCGGCCTGCTCCCGGACCCGCTCCCGGCGGGCCTTCTCCTGCTCCGGCAGGTCGGCGTCGTCCACCGCCAGGGCTGCCGGGTCGGCGACCAGTTCCTCCTGCCCGGAGCCGGCGTGCCACTGCCACAGGCAGGTCACCGGGTCGGTGCCGGACTTGCTGCGCAGGAACACCACCCGGCTGCCGTCGGGGGAGACCCGGAACGACCGGGGCGCGCCGAGGGAGAACCGCCGGGTCCGGGCTTGCTGCCGCGGGAAGCTGTCGGTCATGCCTGCATCCTGCCAGCCCGGGCTGCGCCATCAGGCGGCCTGGCTAGGCTGCCCGCCATGACCGCTGCGGGTGAGGGAGGGCTGCTGCTGGTGCACGCCCATCCGGACGACGAGTCGATCGGCACCGGCGCGACCATGGCCCGCTACGCGGCCGCCGGGGTGCCGGTGACCCTGGTCACCTGCACGCTGGGGGAGCTGGGCGAGGTCATCCCGCCGGAGCTGGCGCACCTGGCCGCCGACCGGGAGGACCGGCTCGGGGAGTACCGCATCGGCGAGCTGGCCGCCGCGTGCGCCGCGCTTGGCGTCACCGATCACCGGTTCCTCGGCGGTCCCGGGCGGTGGCGGGACTCCGGGATGATGGACCTGCCCAGCAACGACGACCCGCGCTGCTTCTGGCGCGCGGACGTCGGCGAGGCGTCCGCCGCGCTGGCCGCCATCGTCGCGGAGGCGAGGCCGGCGGTCATGGTCAGTTACGACGCGAACGGCTTCTACGGGCATCCGGACCATATACAGGCCCACCGGGTGGCCTGGCGGGCGTTCCAGCGGGCCGCCGGGACCACGGCGAAGTTCTACGCCACCGCCCTGCCGCGCTCGGTGCTGGCCGGGGCGCTCGGCCGGGTCATGGCGGCCGGCCTGCCGGACGGGTTCCTCGCCCCCGCCGCGCCGGAGGACCTGCCGTACACCCCCGACGACCAGGTGACCACCGAGGTCGACGGCACCGCGTACCGGGCGGCCAAGGCGGCCGCCATGGCGGCGCACGCCACCCAGATCACGGTGCGCGGCGACTGGTTCGCGCTGTCCAACGGGGTCGGACAGCCGCTGCTGGGCCGGGAGTTCTTCACCCTGCTGGCCGGCCCGCGTGGCCCGGCGGCCACGGCGCCCGACCCCGCGCCCGGCCTCGGCCCCGGCCTCGCGTCCGGCCGCGCGCCCGACCCCGCGCCCGGCCGGACGCGAGGCCGGACGGGCCCGCGGCCCGGTGGGCCGGGCTGGGAATTGGGCCTGTTCGCCGGGCTGCCCGGCGCCAGCGGCTGACCTGCGGACGGGGAGCCCGGGACCGGCGTATAACCTGCAATCCGTGGACAGCATGACGCAGCGTCGCCCGGACGCCAGCCCCGAGGCGTTCGTCACGGGTGGCGCATACGCCCTGCTGTTCCTGCTCGGCGCGCTGCAGGCGCTGATCGGCTCCTTCCAGTTCAGCCGGGCCCTTGGCACCTTCCCGGCGGCCGCGGCCGCCTTCGCGGTCCTCATCCTGCTCACCTGCCTGCTGGGAGCGGCCGGGATGGGCAGCCCGGCCGGCGCGCTGGTCCCGGCCATCGGCTGGTTCGCGGTGTCGGTGGCGATGACCCTGCCGACCCCGAGCGGCAGCGTGATCGTGACCGGCACCATGCCGGGTGAGTGGTACCTCTACGGCGGGTCGGTCTGCGCGGTGGTCGGCGTGGTGATCGCGTTCCTGCGCCGGGGCCGCCAGCGGGCGTGGGCCCGGAGCCATGGAGTCTTGCCGCGGCACCAGGGTTCATGACGGCAGTTGACAGCGCTGACTTCCGGCGCGTGGCCGGGAGGTTCGCCAGCGGGATCATGGTCGTCACCACCCGCCTGGACGGCGTCGACCACGCGATGACCGTGACCGCGTTCGCCTCGGTGTCACTGATCCCGCAGCGGGTGCTGTTCTGCGCCGAGAAGATCGCCCGGTTCCACGACGCGGTGCTGGCCGCCGGGTCCTGGGCCTTGTCCATCCTGGACGAGGAGTCGGAAAAGACCGCCCGCTGGCTGGCCACCCGCGGCCGCCCGCTGGAGGACCAGCTGGCTGGGATCACCCACCATTCCGGCCCGGTGACCGGGGCGGCGATCCTGGATGCCGCGCTTGGCGCGCTGGAATGCCGGACCACCGCCGTGCATGACGGCGGCGACCACAGCATCGTGGTCGGCGAGGTGGTCGGGGCGAGCGAGCCGAACCCGGGCGGCCGGCCGCTACTGCACTACAGCGGCCGGTACCGCACCCTGGCCGAAGACTAACCAGGCCACCGGAACGGGCCGCCCCGCGGGCGGCCGCCCGGGGACGTCCCCTGGGCTGCCGTCCCCGGCGGCCGCCCGGAGACGGCCGCCCGGAGACGGCCGCCCGGAGACGGCCGCCCGGAGACGGCCGCCCGGAGACGGCCGCCCGGAGACGGCCGATCGCAGACGTGTGCCGGGCGACGGCCGCCCGGAGGCGGGCCGATCGCAGGCGTGTGCCGGGGGACGGCCGCCCGGGGCGGGCCGATCGCAGGCCTGTGCCCGGGGGACGGCCGCCCGCGGGGCGACCGCCCGGATCAGCCGCGCAGCGCGGCCTCGATCTGGTCAATGCCCCAGTCCAGGTCCGGCTCGCTGATCATCAGCGGCGGGGCCAGCCGGATCGCGGTGCCGTGCGTGTCCTTGGCCAGCACCCCGCGGGCAGCCAGCCGCTCGCAGGCCACCCGGCCGGGCAGCGTGGTGAACTCGACGCCCGCCCACAGTCCCCGGCCGCGGACCTCGCGGACCGCGTCGGGCGGCAGGGCCGCCAGCCGGTGGTGCAGATGCGCGCCGAGCTTGGCGGACCGCTCCTGGTACTCGCCGGTGGCCAGCAGGGCGATCACTTCCCGGCCCACGGCGCAGGCGAGCGGGTTGCCGCCGAAGGTGGAGCCATGCTGCCCGGGCCGGAAGACACCCAGGATCTCCCGGGAGGACACCACCGCCGACACCGGCACGATCCCGCCGCCGAGCGCCTTGCCGAGCAGGTACATGTCCGGGACCACGCCGTCGTGTTCACAGGCGAACGTGGTGCCGGTGCGGCCCAGCCCGGACTGGATCTCGTCGGCGATCATCAGCGCGCCGTGGGAGGTGCACAGGTCGCGGACGGCGGCCAGGAAGCCGGGCGGCGGCACCAGCACGCCTGCCTCGCCCTGGATGGGCTCGACCAGCACGCCGACGACCCGGTCGTTCATGGCCGCGGCCAGCGCGGCCGCGTCCCCGTAGGGCACGACCCGGAACCCGGGGGTGTAGGGGCCGAACGACGCCCGCGCGTCAGGATCGGTGGAGAAGCTGATGATGGTGGTGGTCCGGCCGTGGAAGTTGCCCTCGAAGGCGATGATCACGGCCTCGTCCGCGGGGACGCCCTTGACCTCGTACCCCCACTTACGGGCAGTCTTGATCGCCGTTTCCACCGCCTCCGCGCCGGTGTTCATCGGCAGCACCATCTCCATGCCGGCCAGTTCCGCCAGCTCGGCGCAGAACGGCCCGAACTGGTCATGGTCGAACGCCCGGCTGACCAGCGTCACCCGGTCCAGCTGCCGCTGGGCGGCGGCGACCAGGGCCGGGTGCCGGTGGCCGAAGTTGAGCGCCGAGTAAGCGGCCAGCATGTCCAGGTACCGGCGGCCCTCGGTGTCGGTCACCCAGGCGCCCTCGGCCTCGGCGATGACGACGGGCAGCGGGCGGTAGTTGTGCGCGCTGTGCGACTCCGACAGGGCACGCAGGTCATCCATGCTCACGGTCATGGCGGATCCCCCCTTCACGACCTCAGCTCCAGTGTGCAGCACTTCGGGCCGCCGCCGGCCTTGCGGAATTCCGACATGTCCACCGGCACCGGCTGGAAGCCGCGCGCCGCCAGCTCGGCGGCCAGCCCGGCCGCCTCGGCGGGCAGCACGACGTGATGGCCGTCGCTGACCGCATTCAGCCCGAGCACCGTGGCGTCGTCGTCACTGGCCTCGATCAGCTCCCCGAAGCAGTCCGCGAGCGCGGCCCGGCCCGCGTCGTCGAACGCCGCCGGATAGTACGCGGCCGTTCCGGCGTCCAGCACGCACAGCGCCGTGTCCAGGTGGTAGAAGCGCGGGTCAATGAGCCGCAGGCTGGTCACCGGCAACCCGAAGAGCAATTCAAGCTCGTGCTTAACGGCCGCGTCGGTGCGGAACCCATGCCCGGCCAGGATCATCCGGCCCGCATGGACGATGTCCCCTTCGCCTTCGTTGACCAGGGTCGGCTCATGCACCGCGGAGTAGCCCTGGCGCCGGAACCAGTCCAGGTAGGCCGGCCCCTCCGCGGCCCGCTCCGGGTGGCGGAACCGGGCGCCGAGCACGGTGCCCCCGATGACGGTGGCGCCGTTGGCCGCGAACACCATGTCGGGCAGGCCGGCCTGCGGCTTGATGAGCCGGACCGAATGGCCGAGCGCGCGGTAGGCGTCACGGAGGGCCTGCCACTGGCGGATGGCCCGGGCCGTGTTCACCGGTTCCCCGCTGGCCATCCACGGGTTGATCGCGTACTGGACGGTGAAATGGCTCGGCGGGCACATCAGGTAGCTGCGCAGCTGCGGCATGCGCGCCGCCCGGGCCGGTCCGGCGCGGAGCAGCGTGGCCATCCCGGCACTGGGGTCGGTAACGGTCATCAAGCCTCCTCTCAGCCTGAGGTCGGGTCGCTGGTGCGCTGACCAGCGGATTACTGGCGTACTGGCCAGCGAATCAAGCGTATGAGGTGGATGGGGCGGCAACCATGCGCGCGAGCTGCGTCATGGCGGTGATTCGTTGTGAAGATTCCTGGAATAGTCTCGCTTTGTTGCGTCAATGCCCCCGGAAACGCCCGCGTAACATGCCGGAAACATTTACCCCTCCGGAGGCCGGCCTCCCCGGCGGTGACGCCCGACCTCCGCGGCGCGGTGACACAGAGCCGGGCCCCGCCCCGACATTGCACGCATCTTTCGACTCTGTTGGCTTAATCTTCCCGACACGCCGGGCTTTTCGGGGGTGCTGGCCGGGGTGCCGTTCATGATCTTTTGTGCGGTCAGCTTCCCTGTCCCCGTTCCTGGCCGCAGAATCGGGTCTGTCATGTCGATGCAGCCGCAGCCGTGGCCGGAGGTCCCGGCGAGTACCGCCAGGGTCGTGAGGAAGGCATTCCGTAAGGGCAGCCTGGCGATCCGGGCCCGGGATCAGCTGGGTGCGTGGTGCGGGGATGCGGATTTCGCGGGGGCGTACGGGGTGCGGGGTGCGCCGGGGAGGTCCCCGGCGCAGCTGGCGATGGTGACGGTGCTGCAGTTCACGGAGAACCTGACTGACCGGCAGGCGGCGGATGCGGTGCGGGGGCGGCTGGACTGGAAGTACGCCCTGGGCCTGGCGTTAGACGACGAGGGCTTTGATTTCAGCGTGCTGAGTGAGTTCCGGTCGCGTCTGGTGGCGGCGGGCCTGGAGCGGGTGATTTTTGACCTGCTGCTTTCCCGGCTGAAAGAGCTGGGCCTGGTCAAAGCCGGGGGGATGCAGCGGACTGATTCCACGCATGTGCTGGGCCGGATCCGGGACCTGAACCGGCTGGAGCTGGCCGGGGAGACGATCCGGGCGGCGCTGGAGGCCCTGGCTGCCGCGGCGCCGGGCTGGCTCGCAGGCGTGATCGGCGCCTCGTGGCAGGAGGCCTACGGGCAGCGGATCGACGGGTTGCGGCTGCCCGGCAGCGAGGCGAAACGCAAGGAGCTGGCCCGCCAGTACGGCCGGGATGGCTATCACCTTTTGGAGGCCGTCCGCGCGCCGGGCGCGCCGGGCTGGCTGCGGGAGCTGCCCGCGGTGGAGGCACTGCGTCAGGTCTGGGTGCAGCAGTACACCCGCGGGGAGGACGGGACGGTGATACGGCGGGAGGCAGGCCTTGAGCTTGGCCTCCCGCCAGGCAGATCCCGGATCGTCTCCCCCTACGATCTGCAGGCCCGCTACAGCGAGAAACGCGGCAAGGACTGGCACGGCTACAAGATCCACCTCACCGAGACCTGCGGCGGCCCCGCCGGCCAGCCAGGCAGCGGCCCGCTGGCCGCGCCGAACCTGATCACGAACGTGGCCACCACCATGGCGCCGGTACCGGACGCCACGATGACCGGCCCGGTCCATGACATGCTCGCCGCCTCAGGCCTGGCCCCCGCCGTGCACGTCGCCGACGCCGGCTACGCCGGCGCGGACCAGCTGCTGGAGGCCCGCGCCCAGGGCATCACCCTGCTGGCCCCGCTAGCCGTCAATGCCTCCCCGCAGGCCCGCTCCGGCGGCTACACCACCGAGATGTTCACGATCGACTGGGAGCACCAGCAAGTCACCTGTCCCCAGGGCGCCGCCAGCCGGACCTGGGCCGCCACCCGCAACCGCGGCCAGGACGCCATCATCGCCGCCTTCCCCGCCGCCACCTGCCGGCCCTGCCCCGCCCGGGGCAAGTGCACCACCTCAGCCCGCAACGGCCGGCAGCTGTTCCTGCGCCCCCGCGAGATCCACGAGGCCGTCACCGCCGCCCGCGCAGAGCAATCCTCCCGGCCATGGAAGCAGCGCTACGCCATCCGCGCCGGCGTCGAAGGGACCATCCGCCAGGCCACCGCCGTCACTGGGATCCGCACCGCCCGCTACCTCGGCCTGCCCAAAACCAGCCTCGAACACGCCGCCGCCGCCGCGGCCATCAACCTCATCCGGCTGGACGCCTGGCAAACCAGCAGCCCGCGTGACCAGACCCCGGCCCGCACCACCCACCTACAGCGGCTCAACCTCACCACCGCCGCCTAAACCCAATAAGCCAACAGAGTCATCTTTCACCGGCAAAACGGTCATACCTGGACATGGACTGCGCATCTGGGGTGCTAAGTCGGCCGGGACGGGGCCAGCGGGCAGCGATTAGCGGGGGGAGAGGGTCCAGGACTGGCCGTCGGGAGTGTCGGTGACGGTCACCCCGAGGCCGGCGAGTTCGCCGCGCAGGCGGTCAGCCGCAGGCCAGTCGGCGGCCGCCCGGGCCGCCGCCCGGGCCTGGAGCAGCCCGCCCGCCGCGGCTGGCAGCACAGGCGCCGGGTGCCGGCCGACGTCGCGGGCGAGGTCGAGCCCGAGCAACTGGTCGGCATGCGCGAACGTCTCGAACTTGGCGCCAGGCGGCACGCCAGGATCCCGTTCCAGGCGGCGCAGCACCCGCAGCGCGGCGGGGGTGTCCAGGTCGGCGTCGAAGGCCCCGGTGATCTCGCTGACCGCGGTGGCCGCCATGGCCTGGCTGGGCGAGCGCGCCCACTCGGCGACCCGCTGCCGCCACCGGTGCAGCGTGGCGTGGGCGGTGTCCAGCACCTCCCAGGTCAGGTTCATCTGCTGCCGGTAGCGGTGGTCCAGGAAAGCGAGCCGGAGGGCGAGCGGATCGGTGCCACGGGCGGCCAGGTCGCGGAGCAGCACCACGTTGCCGGTGGACTTGGCCATCTTGCGGCCCTCGAACAGCAGGTGCTCGCCGTGCACCCAGCGGCGGACCACCTCGTGCCCGGTGACCGTATTGGACTGGGCCCGTTCGTCTTCGTGGTGCGGGAACCGCAGGTCGATCCCGCCCGTGTGCACGTCGATGTGCTCACCCAGGTAGTGCAGGGACATGGCGGAGCACTCAGTGTGCCAGCCCGGGAACCCGGTGCCCCACGGCGCGGGCCAGGTCAGCTCGCGTCCGGGGGGCGCGGCCTTCCACAGTGCCCAGTCGGCGTGGTACCGCTTCTCCGGATCCACCTCGCCACCGGACCGGTGGCCGGGCCGCAGATCGGCGAGCCGGTTCCCGGACAGCTCGCCGTAGCCGGCATAGGAGCGGGCGTCGAAGTACACCGAGCCGCCGGGCGTCTGGTAGGCGTGCCCGCTGTCCAGCAGCCGGGCGATCAGCCCGATCATGAGCTCGATGGATTCCGATGCCCGCGGCGAGTGGTCCGGCGGGTAGATGTTGAGCGCGGCGCAGTCGGCGCGGAACCCCGCCTCGTAGTGCCGCGCCATGTCCAGCGGGCTCTTCCCCTCGGCGCCTGCCTGGGCGATGATCTTGTCCTCACCGGCCGGGTCGATCTCGGTGTCGTCCGCCAGGTGGCCCACGTCGGTGATGTTCTGGCAACTGACCACGCGCAGCCGGCCCGCCGCCGCGGTCCGCCGGATCAGGTCGGCGAGCAGGTAAGAGCGCAGGTTGCCCACGTGGGCGTCCCGGTAGACCGTGGGACCGCAGCTGTACATCCGCAGCGCGCCCCCCGGGGCAGGCTCGACTCGTTCCACCTGCCGGGTCCGCGTGTCATAGAGCCGAAGCACAGCCTCAGCCTACGAGGGCGCCCGGCGCCGGTGAGGGCGCCGGGGTGAGCAGGCCGCGGGCGGCCCGGCCGGTCACGGCCCCGGCCTGGCCGGTCAGGACCGCAACCCGCGCACCAGGCCGGCCGGGATGACCTGCACCGGGAACGGTGCGGCCAGCCCCCGCATGGTGGCCGCGCATGCCTGGCGCAACACCATGTACAGGGTCAGCGCCGCCTCCTGGTGCGGCCAGCCGGTCGCCGGGCTGATCAAGAGTCCCCCGTCGATAAGTTCGTGCCGTCGGCCGTCCTCGGGCATCTCCTGCAGGTCGGTCACCGTGAAGGGATGCGCGAAACCGCCGGGACCGGTCACGGCGGTCATAGTCCCCTCCGGGCGTGACGGCCACGATTCCTCCGGGCGTGACGGCCACGGTGCCAGGGGGTACGACAATCCGGCGGAACAATCTCCGGTCAGGGCAGTTCGGCCAGGCGGCTGGCCGCGGCGTCGATCCGCTCGTCGGTGGCGGTCAGCGCGACCCGGATGTGCGCCGTCCCGGAGGGACCGTAGAACTCGCCCGGGGCGACCAGGATGCCCGCCTCGGCCAGCAGCCGCACCGACCCCCAGCAGTCCAGCCCGGGTCGTGACGCCCACAGGTACAGGCCGGCCTCGGAGTGGCTGATGTGAAAGCCGGCCCGCTCCAGCGCCGGGCGGAGCCGGTCACGACGGGCCGCGTACACGGCGCGCTGCCGCGCGGCGTGCTCGTCGTCTTCCAGGGCGGCGGCCATCGCGACCTGGATGGGCCCGGGCATCATCATCCCGGCGTGCTTGCGGATCTCCAGCAGCCGGGCGATGAGCGCCGGGTCACCGGTCACGAAGCCGGCCCGGTAGCCAGCCATGTTGGAGCGCTTGGACACCGAGTGCACCGCGAGCAGGCCCTCAGCCAACCCGCCACACACGTCCGGGTGCAGCACCGACACCGGCTCAGCCGCCCAGCCAAGGCCGATGTAGCACTCGTCCGAGGCGAGCACCGCGCCGCGCTCCCGGGCCCAGTCCACCATCTTCCGGAGGTGCGCGGGGGGCAGCACCCGCCCGGTCGGGTTCGACGGGGAGTTGACCCAGACCAGCCGGACCGGTTCCGGGCCCAGTGCCGCCAGCCCGTCCGTCGCGACCCCCCGGGCGCCGGCCAGCCGGGCGCCGATGTCGTACGTCGGGTAGGCCAGTTCCGGGTAGGCGACCACGTCCCCGGGCCCGCAGCCGAGCAGGGCCGGCAGCCCGGCGATGAACTCCTTGGTCCCGATGACGGGCAGCACCGCAGCCGGGTCGACGGTGACGCCGTGGCTGCGCGCCAGCCACCCCGCGGCCGCATCGCGGAGCCGCCGGGTGCCATGCGTGAGCGGGTATCCCGGCCAGTCGGCTGCCGCCCGCAACGCGTCCATGACCGCACCGGGCACCGGATCTACCGGTGTGCCCACGGACAGGTCAACGATGCCGCCCGGGTGAGCCCGGGCCTCCTCGCCGTACGGGCTGAGCAGGTCCCAGGGGAATCGGGGCAGCAGGACCTCGATGGTCAGCCTTCTTCGGCTGCCTGCGGCGGCAGCGCGGCCACGATCGGGTGGTCCTTGCTGATCTTGCCGACCTTGGAGGCGCCGCCCGGCGAGCCGAGGTCCTCGAAGAACTCCACGTTGGCCTTGTAGAAGTCCTTCCACTGATCCGGCACATCGTCCTCGTAGAAGATGGCCTCAACCGGGCACACCGGCTCGCACGCGCCGCAGTCCACGCACTCGTCCGGGTGAATGTAGAGCATGCGCTCGCCCTCGTAGATGCAGTTGACGGGGCACTCCTCGATGCACGACTTGTCGAGCAGGTTGAACGCAGGGCTGCGCAATGATGTAAGTCACGTCCGAACTCCTCTTGGCACTGTCCCATGGGATCTGGGGCTCCCAGTATCCCGGGTTGGCGTCAGTATCTCGGTCGCGCGGCTCGCCCCGCGCCCGGGACTACCGGAAACACCGCCGCGCCGCAGGTTATCAGCTCAGCTTGATCGTGCTCGTCGACGGTGGGCCAGGATCTCGCACCCACCCTCGGGTGCCCGCCGCGGCCCGCCAGTAGTATCCGCCGAAGCTGACCTGGTGGATGCCGTAGCTGCTGGCGTGAGTGACCAGCCAGGCCGCGACCTCCCAGCCGAGCTTCGGCCGCGCCACCCGGAGCACCAGGGCATCCCGCGCCGCCGGGGTCAGGCTCGCCGTCGCGGCCCCGAAGGTGCCGTCCAGGCCCCGGGTGATGGCGCTGCGGTCGGCCCGCTTCGGCACGGCCGACGACCACCAGCAGTAGACGGCGTGCCCGTGCTGTCCAGTGAAGGCGGCGGACATCTCCGCGGCCATCTTCTCGTACTGGATGTAGGCGGACCCGTCCGCGCTGTGCTGCACATCCTGGGCGGCCTGGTAGATGGGCAGCCGCTGGTACCCGGGCACGGCCTTGAGCGCGCGGAAGAACTTCGTCGTGGCGTACACCGGGTCTTCCAGCTTGTCGCGTGGCCCCCAGCCCTCGGACGGCCGCTGCTGGAACACGCCCACCGAATCCATGTCGCCGTAGTCCAGGTTGTGCAGCTTCGACTCCTGCATGGCGGTCGCGTAGGCCACGGTGACCGCGGTGCGCGGCATCGACTGCCGGTGCGCCACCCCGGCGATGGTGGCCGCGATGCTGGCCTGCTGAGTATCGAGCAGCACCGTCTGGCGGGCGGCGCTGGCCTGGCAGCCGGAGCCGGTCAGCACCGGCCCGATCACCGGGGCGAGGCGGCGCACCAGGACATAGCTCCCAGCGGCCAGGACCAAGACGACAACCGTGGCGACCAGGAAGCGACGGGCACTCCGCGTCGGAGGCCCGGCCGACGGCTGGCTCGGGCGGCTTCTGGGCACACGCCGAAGTTACCGGGGCCGACGGCCCGGCGGCGACACGCACGGTCCGGCGTGGCGCCCCGGCGACAGCCCGGAAGCCGGGTGACAGGATCAGTGGCAGGATCATGAGCGTGCAATCTGAGTCACGGCGCCGGATCCGCCGCCAGGGTCCGGCCACGCTGCGCGGCAGCTTCATCCCTAAGACCACGACCGACCAGCGGCTGCTGGACCGGCGCGGCCCCAGCGACTGGGTGCATACCGACCCGTGGCGGGTATTGCGGATCCAGGCCGAGTTTGTCGAGGGCTTCGGGCTGCTCGCGGAGCTGGGAGCCGCCGTCTCGGTGTTCGGCACCGCCCGGGCCCAGCCCGGCAGCCCCGAGTACGAGCAGGCCGAGGCCATCGCGCGCGGCCTGGCCGAGGCGGGGTACGCCATCATCACGGGCGGTGGCCCGGGGGTCATGGAGGCGGCTAACAAGGGTGCGGCCACCTCGGGCGGCGTGTCCGTAGGGCTGGGCATCGAGTTGCCGATGGAGCAGGGGCTGAACGACTACGTCGAGATCGGCCTGGAATTCCGCTACTTCTTCGTCCGCAAGACCGTTTTCATCAAGTATTCACAGGCCTTCGTAGTGCTGCCCGGCGGGTTTGGCACGCTGGATGAGCTGTTTGAGGCGCTCACCCTGGTGCAGACCGGAAAGATCACCAGGTTCCCGATCGTCCTGGTCGGCAGTGATTACTGGTCCGGGCTGGTCTCCTGGATCCGGGAACGGGTGCTGGCCGGCGGCATGATCTCGGAGGGTGACGAAGAATTGCTCATCGTGGAGGACGATCCCGCCGAGGTGGTCAGCATCATCAAGCGGGCCCATGCGCAGCGCAACGGGTCTGATCCCGGTGGCCAGCCCGGCTGAGCCCGTTCCTCGTTCCTGCGGTGCTGCCGGTCCATGCCGGCCAGACGTGGCACGATGCTTAGGTGCCCGTTCTGTTGCTACTTGCGGGGGCGGTCATTCTCGTCGGCGTGGTCGCTGTGGCCATGGGCCGTGGCGGCGAGATGGCCGAGTTCCCCAGTGACTACCTGCCGCCCTCGCTGGATGACCTGTTCACCGCGGCCGACGTCGCCGCGGTGCGGCCGCCATCCGGGCTGTGGGGTTACAACATCCAGGTCACCGACGAGGCGCTGAGCCGGATCGCCCAGGTCGTCACCGAGCGCGACGTGGAGATCGCGGTGCTGCGCCAGCAGCTGGCCGAGCTGCGTGCCGCGAGCGACCCGGCGCAGCGGGCGGGGGGCCGCTACCCAGCGCTGCCGCCCAGGACGGCGGCCGTGGAGCAGGATGCGATCCCGCCCACCGGGCGGGAGCCGGCCCGCTCGGCCGCCGTGTCACCGGCCGAGCCTGCGACCGCGATGGCGGATGCGGTGGCAACCCCGGCTGAGGCTGAGCCTGAGGCTGCGCCGCCCGGGGCTGGAGCTGCCCCGGCGGAAGCTGAGGCTATGCCGCCCGGCCCTGAGGCTGGGCCCGCTGAGGCTATGCCGCCCGGGCCTGAGGCTGGGCCCGCTGAGGCTGCGGCGCGCGGGCCTGAGGCTGGCCCGGCGGAAGCTGAGGCTGCGCCGCCCGGGCCTGAGGCCGAGGCATCCCCGGCCGGGGCCGGCGATGCGGCGGCTGACGCCGGGCCCGAGGCTGTGCCCGCTGAGGCCGAGCTGGAGCCTGAGACGGAGGCCGACGGCGAGCCGGCCGCCATCCACGGCGCCCCCCGCCGCCATGAGTAATGAGGGCCGCCCGGCGCAGCCAGGGCCCGATGGGCGGCTGCGCTGCCCCTGGGCACTCGGCACCCCCGACTACCTCGCGTACCACGACGAGGAGTGGGGCAAGCCGGTCCGTGACGACCGTGGCATCTTCGAGCGGCTGTCGCTGGAAGGCTTCCAGTCCGGCCTGTCCTGGCTCACCATCCTGCGCAAGCGGGAGAACTTCCGGGCCGCGTTCGGCGGATTCGACCTGGAGACCGTGGCCGGCTTCGGACCGGCCGACGTGACCCGGCTGCTGGGCGACACGGGCATCGTGCGCAACCGGGCCAAGATCGAGGCGGTGATCCGCAACGCGGCTGCCGCGCTCACCATCCCGGACGGGCTCGCCGCACTGGTCTGGAGTTACGCCGGCGATCTGGCCGACCGCGGGCCCGGCCCGCTCACCACGGCAGACCTCACCGCCACCACGCCTCAATCCACCGCGCTGTCCAAGGACCTGCGCCGGCGCGGGTTCACCTTTACCGGCCCGGTGACGGTCTACGCCGCGTTCCAGGCCTGCGGGCTGGTCGACGACCATCTGCAGGCCTGCTTCTGCCGCGGTGAGGAACACTCAGCGACTGTGGGACACTAAGCGGAGCCCACCGTCACAACGTGTGATTCACACGGCGGTCCCTTGACTGCGTGCATAACCCCCGCGGAGGCTTCATTGACCCACGCTCAGTCCGTTCCCCCCGGCGTGGACACCGGCGTGCCCGCTCCCGCCCGCATCTACGACTTCCTGCTCGGGGGCGAGAACAACTTCCCGGCGGACCGGGCCGCGGCGGCGCAGATCATGCAGGCCGTACCGGAGATCAAGGACACAGCCTGGTCGAACCGGGGATTCCACCAGCGCGCCGCGACGTGGATAGCCGGGCAGGGGATCCGCCAGTTCCTCGACATCGGCTCCGGCCTGCCCACCGTGGGCAATACGCACGAGGTGGTGCAGCAGGTCCAGCCGCAGGCCCGGGTGGTATACGTGGACAACGACCCCCTGGTCGAGTTGCACGGCCAGTCGCTGCTGGCCTCGGGCGGGACCATCAGCGTCATCCTCGGCGACTTGCGCGACCCGGACGGCATCCTGGGCCACCCGGAACTGCGGCGGCTGATCGACTTCAGCCAGCCGGTCGGCCTGCTGATGACCGGGGTGCTCATGTTCGTGGCCGATGGTTCGGACCCGTACGGGCTCGTCGCCCGGTATGTCAGTGAGCTGGCACCGGGTAGCTACCTGTCGCTGTCCCACCTCAGCGCCGATCACAAATCAGAGCGCGCCGTGGCGGGCTTCCGCGCCGCCTTCGACACCGCGACCGAGCAGCTCTACTTCCGCTCCAAGGACGAGGTGGCGCGGTTCTTCACCGGCCTGGAGCTCGTGCCCCCCTACGAGGGCAGCGGCCCGGAGCTGTGCTACACCGGCGTCTGGGGGGCTGAGGACCCGGCGGCGGCGGACACTGACGGCTCCCGCTGGCTGTGGTGCGGGGTAGCCCGCCGCCCGTGACCCCGCCTGGCGGCATGTAGTCAACTCGCGGAGGGCGCAGTGAACAGCAAGCCAACCGTCGCGGAGCTGGATATCGACCTGGACGCTCAGATGTGGCAGCGGTCCGGGGACTCCGGCGGGGCGATCGAGGTCGCCTTCGTGCCCGGCGCGGCGGATAGGGGTCACCGCGACGGCCCGGCCACCGAGTGGGTGCTGATGCGGGTGGCCGGTGACCCGGGTGGCCGGGTCCTCGTCTATGACCGGCACGAGTGGGAGTGCTTTCTGGACGGCGCCAGGAACGGCGAGTTCGACGACGGCGCCCGCTAGACCCGGCCCGCGGACCAGCGCACCTGAGAACCACCCGAGAGTTCCGGGTAAAGATTCAAGAATCTGCGATTCACAAGTTAGGCAGCGTTATGCTGCCACCAACAACTTGTCAAGGAGCTGATCGCGGATGGCTGACGACGCCTACGGCGCCACGGTCGCCAAGCGTCGGCTGTCCCGCCGCCTGGCTGAGCTCCGGGTGCGGTCCGGCCATACCGCCAACCACGTCTGTGACATCCTCAACTGGGGCCGGGGCAAGGTGGGCCGGTTCGAGGCCAACCAGTGGAAGCGCCCCGAGATGAGCGACATCCGGGACCTGCTGCGGATCTACGGCGTGGAGCGTGAAGCCGCCGAGGAGCTCGAGGATCTGGCCATGCGGGCACGCTCCCGGCCGTGGTGGCGTGACTACAGCGACATTTTCGACAACGAGTTCCCCGGCTTCGAAAACGATGCGGACCGCATCCGGGTCTTCATGCCCCTCGTCCTGCCGGGCCTGCTGCAGAACCCGGACTACGCCGAGGCGCACCTGCGGGCCGGCCCGCGGCCGCCGGCCTGGCGGCGCCGGGCCATGGAGACGCGGCAGCGGCGGCAGGAGATCCTGGACCGGACCGACGGCACCGCTCCCCGGCTGGTGGCGGTGATCACCGAGGCTTCGCTGAGTTACTCCTGGAGCATGGCGCCGGACCGGCGGGACCAGATCGAGCACCTCATCGAGATGGGTGACCGGCCTAACGTGGAACTGCGCATCCAGCGGTTCGTGGACGGGCCGCCGCTCGGCCTGCTCTCCCCAGTCAACATTTTCGACTTCCCTGGCGACGAGCCCAGCCTCGTCTACACCGAGACCGACGCGGCCATCCAGGAGGTGAGCAACGCAGCCCAGGTGAGCACGTACGGCGAATCGTTCAAGCGTGCCCTCGACGGGGCGCTGGAGCCCGGCGACACGCGCTCCTACCTTGAACACCTTGCGGACCAACTGGAGTAATCCCATGACAGACCTGTCTCGAGCCCAATGGCGGAAGGCTCGCCGCAGCCTGCATAACGGCGGCTGCGTGGAGATTGCCGCGAACCTCCCGGATGTCGTCGCCGTGCGGGACAGCACCCGCCCCGGCGCCGGCGCCCACGTGGTGGACCGGGCCGCCTTCGCGCGGTTCCTGGCGGACGCCAAGGCCGGCCGCTACGACCTCGACGGCCCGGCCGCCGGCTAGCACCTGCCCGCACAGAAAGAATCCCCCGGGCCGCCACCCGGGGGATTCTTTTCATGCCGACCTGTCTCGAAGGCCCGGCGGTCCCCATCCGAGGGAACCTCCGGGGGCCGACTGTACCGGCCCGGCCGGTGCTGCCACACCGCCAGGCCGGGCGCGACTGGTTACCTGTTAGCTACAGCACTATCACCATGTGTGATGTCAGGATCTACAACCGTCTCAAGGTCGGCCAAGGTAAAGACTCATCCAAGGCGGCTCTTGCCGGGCCGATGTCGTTGCGAGTGACGAGGCTGACTCATAATCTGTGTTTCACAGATTGCGGGCCGGGAAGGCTGAGGACCATGTTAGCGTCGCTTGCCGCAGTTGCACCGCATGCCGCAGTTGCGGTGGATCCGCCGGCGGTGACCGTGTCCGTCGGCGGCTGTACGGCCGCCCTGCTTCCCGCCAACACCAGCTGCGCGTCGGCCGCCCGGCGGTTCTTCCGGGCCGCAGCCGCCGGGGTGGGCCTTCCTGAGGAAGCCCTCTACGACGGCTCGGTCATGGCCAGTGAACTCGCGGCCAACAGCTTGCACGCCCGGGGGGCCGTCGAGTTCGCCGCGCTGACCGCCGCGGAAGCCGGCCACCCGGAGATCTGGCTCTACCTCCGCCAGATCGCCGGTGAGCAGGAGCTGGTCTGCAAGGTCTTCGACGCCCTGGCGGGCTGGCGGGATGACCGGCGGCCGGACGTGACCGCCGAGGTGCCTGCGGATGCGGTCAGCGGCCGCGGGCTGCACGTGATCCACGGCCTGTCGCATGGCCGGTGGGGGCACCATCTGAGCCGGGCCAGGCTGGGTCCCTGGAAGATGCCGGGGAAAGCGGTCTGGTTCGCCCTGCCGGTGCCCCGGTCCATGGCGCTGGACCGGTTCCGCCAGCCCCAGCCCGGCTCGTTGCAGGCGGCGAGCACCCTGGAGAGGATGCTCACCGATCGCGGGATCGGGCACATCGTCCGGGCCGACGCGGCTGCGTCCAGCATGTCGGTGCTGTCTATCCGCCGCGACCTCACCGTGTGGTGCCGCAGCCGGGTGGTCTCGTGGACCACCCGTACCGGCCACCGGGAGTGCCGCACGTTCTGTGATCTGGTGGACGCGGCCGAGCAGATCGTCTGTGCCCACGAGGAACTGGCCCGGGCCGACCAGGCCCAGGCCTGGTGAGCCCGGCGGCGCCCGTCACCGGCCTTGGAACGTGGGCTGCTCCCTGCGGGTGAAGGCGAGCGTGGCGGCCTGGTGATCCTTGGTGCCGCCCAGCGCCGTCTGTACCTCCGCCTCCTGCTCCAGCGACTCCGTGAGGCTGTGCTCCGCCGAGTAGCTGAGCTGCTCTTTGATCCCCGCGTACGCGGCGGTCGGCCCGGCGGCCAGGCGGGCCGCCAGCGCGCGGGCCGCGTCCGGCAGTTCGGCGTCGTCCACCACGCGGTTGACCAGTCCCAGCTCCAGGGCCCGGGCGGCGGGCACCGGCTCAGCCAGCATGAGCAGTTCGGCGGCCCGGCCCGCGCCGGCCAGCCGGGGCAGGGTCCACGAGGCGCCCGAGTCGGCGGCCAGCCCGACTCGCGCGAAGGCCATCAGGAAGCTCGCTCCCCGCGCGGCGATCCGCAGGTCGCAGGCGAAGGCCAGCGAGGCCCCGGCCCCGGCCGCCATGCCGTTCACCGCCGCGATGACCGGCTTGGGCATGCTGGTGATCGTCGTCACGATCGGGTTGTAATGCTCCCGCACCGTGTCCAGCGCTGCCCCGCCGCCGGCCGCGGCATCCAGCAAGCCGGCGTGCTCGCGCAGGTCCTGCCCGGCGCAGAATGCCTGCCCGGCCCCGGTGACCAGGACGGCCCGCACCTCCGGACTGGATCCGGCCCGGCGGAGCGCCTCCAGCAGTGCTGCTTTCACCTCGGTGGTCAGCGCGTTCAGGGCGGACGGCCGGTTCAGCGTAATGGTGGCGACCGCCCCGTCGAGTTCCCAGCGCACAGTCTCGGTCACCGGACTCCTCTTCGCGTCGAGTGAGCTAACCCTCCGTCACCACTGGGATACAAGGGGCTGCTGTGGCGGTAGTTACCGAGGACAGCGGGCGGAACGGAGTGCTGATCGTTACCACTGTAGGCCGGAACTCTGGATAATAGAGATACTGATCAACTCGGCTGTGGGTGGCCGGACCCCGCCGCAGGCGCCGGGATCCCGGCGCGGAAGCCCTGTGAGGCTTTGTGCGGCCCCGAGGCAGGAAGGGGATGCGGAATGGCGGCGATGAAGCCGCGGACGGGTGACGGTCCGCTCGAGGTCACCAAGGAGGGGCGCGGCATCGTCATGCGCGTCCCGCTCGAGGGCGGCGGGCGGCTGGTGGTCGAACTGTCCGCGGATGAGGCTGCCCGGCTCTCGGATGCGCTCAAGTCGGTCACCGGCTGAGCCTTGCCGGTCAACGCCACAGTAACCGCCGTCCCGGCGGACGGCCCGCAGGCCCTCGCCCATTACCTGCGCCAGGCGGCCGCCGGGCAGGCCGCTGCGGGCGAAGAAGCTCCAGGCGAGGATGCCGGGGGCCTGCCCAGCCTGATTGCGGTCCCGGTCCGCCGCTCGGATGAGCCGTCCGGGCTCCCGGTCCGCCTCTCGGATGAGGCGTCCGGGCCCCCCGTCCCCGGGCCGGGTGCCGTCGGCCTGGACGATTACTTCCCGGTCAGCCTGGCGGACGTGATCGCCTCTTCCGACGCCACCGGCCGCGCCGGGGAGATCGCCCAGACGGTTATCCGGCTCGGCGAGCATCCCTGCCTGGTGCTGCTGCTCGGCCTGGGAGACGGGTCGCCGGCCGCCCTGCGGCGGGCCGGGGCGGCGCTGGCCCGCCGGGTGCCCGCGGGGCGCAGCGTGCTCACTGCTGCCGTCCTCGATGAGCCGGACGAGGCGGTGCACGCCTTCACCGAAGGGCTGCTGCTCGGCTCCTACCGGTTCGGGATGAAATCGAACGGCGCTGAGCCCGCGGGGTCAGCGCAGGTGCGCCTGCTGCTGACCGGGCCGGACGGGCGCGCCGCCGTGGTGCGGCGCGCGGTCACCATGGCCGGGGCGGTGGGACTGGCCCGTGACCTGGCGAACACCCCGTCGATGCTCAAGACGCCCGCCTGGCTGGCGGCCGAGGCGCTCCGGGTGGCCGGGGAGCACGGCCTGACCGCCCGGGTATGGACGGAGCCTGAACTGGCCGGCGGCGGGTTCGGCGGCGTGCTGGCGGTCGGGGCCGGTTCCGCCCGGCCACCGCGGCTCATCCAGCTGAGCTACCAGCCTCCGGAGGCCGAACGGCACGTCGTGCTGGTCGGCAAGGGCATCACCTTTGACAGCGGCGGCCTGTCGCTCAAGCCCAACGAGGGCATGCAGCTGATGAAGACCGACATGGCGGGCGGCGCCGCGGTGATCGCCGCCATGTCGGCGCTGTCCGCGCTGGGCGTCCGGGCCCGGGTGACCGGCCTGGTGGCGGCGGCCGAGAACATGCCGTCCGGTTCGGCGGTGCGGGTCGGGGATGTGATCACCCACTACGGCGGGCGCACCGTCGAGGTACTGAATACCGACGCCGAGGGCCGGCTGGTGCTCGCCGACGCGCTGGCCTACGCGCACGCCGTGCTCGATCCCGATGTGGTGGTGGACCTGGCCACGCTGACCGGCGCGGCCCGGGTGGCGCTGGGCTCGGTCCTGGCGGCGTGCTACGCCAGCGACGATGCGCTGGCGGCGGACCTGCTGGCGGCCGGGACCGAGAGCGGTGACCGGTTGTGGCGGATGCCGCTGGCGCAGGAGTACCGGCCCGGGCTGGACTCCCCGATCGCCGACCTGGCCAACGTGGCTCGCAGCGGGGCCCGGGCCGGATCGATCGACGCCGCCCTGTTCTTGCGCGAGTTCACCGGCGGCCGGCGATGGGCGCACCTGGACATCGCGGGCGCCGCCCGGTCGGGCGCTGATGACGGTGAGAACACCAAGGGCGCGACGGGGTTCGGCACCCGGCTGCTGCTGCGCTGGCTGTCCGGGCTCAGCCCCGCCTGACCGCGGCGAGTCAGCCGGCCTGACCGCGGCGGGCCAGCCGCGCTTGAGCGCGGCGAGTCAGCCGGCCTGACCGCGGCGAGTCAGCCCCGCTTGACCGCGGCGAGCAGGCCGTCGCCCACCGGGACCAGCACCGGTACCAGCCGGTCATCCTCCCTGACCTGGCCGGCCAGGTCCCGGACGGCCAGCGCTGCCGGGTTGGTGCTGGCGCGGTCCGCGGCGCGCCCGCCAGCCAGCGCATTGTCGAAGGCGACCACGCCGCCGGGCCGCAGCAGCCGCAGCGCCTCGGTCAGGTAGTCCTGGTAATCCTGCGGGTCAGCGTCACAGAACACCATGTCGTACGCGCCGTCGGTGAGCCTGGGCAGCACGTCGAGCGCCTTCCCGCTGATCAGCCGGTACCGGTTCGCGCTGAACCCCGCCTCGGTGAAGGCCTTCCGGGCCAGCCGCTGATATTCAGGCTCGGCATCGACGCTGGTCAGGACGGCGTCCGCGCGCATCCCGCGGAGCAGCCAGATCCCCGAGGTGCCGCAGCCAGTGCCGATCTCCACCACCGCCCGGGCGTTGACCGCCGCGGCGATGAAACGCAGCGTCGCGCCGGCCGCCGGGCCGATCGGCGTGGTCCCGCCGACCTCGGCGGCCTCCCGGCGCGCGCCCAGCAGCGGCTCGTCCTCGTGGATGTAGTCCTCGACATAGGCGAGGTTGGCCTGTGCGCTCACAGTTAGGTCCTATCCAGGTCAAATGCGTCCCCGGGCCCTGCTGTCCCCGGCGGCAGCCTATCCTTTACCCGCCGGCCCGGGAACCAGCGCGGCCTGCCGCGACGTTAACACTGACGCGGGGCGGATGATCCGGCGGCCGGAGTGCGGGAAGGGGATGCCTGGGCACCATGGTGGTACAGGCAGACGGCACGAACCAGGCGAGCGACACGGTGGACAAGCCCGGCACCGCTCCCGGGGAGGCGCCCGGGTGGACGCCGCCCAGCTGGGAAGACATCGTGCGCCAGCATTCTGCCCGGGTCTACCGGCTGGCTTACCGGCTCACCGGTAACTCCCACGATGCCGAGGACCTCACCCAGGAGGTCTTCGTCCGCGTCTTCCGCTCCCTGGACAGCTACACGCCCGGCACCTTCGAGGGCTGGCTGCACCGCATCACCACCAACCTGTTCCTGGATTCCGCCCGCCGCAAGCAGCGGATCAGGTTCGAGGGGCTGGGCGAGGAGACCGCGCAACGGCTCCGCGGCGGCGAGCCGAGCCCGGCCCAGGCGTTCGACGAACGGCACCTGGACTCCGACATCCAGGCCGCGCTCAAGGCGCTGGCCCCCGAGTACCGGGCGGCCGTCGTGCTGTGTGACATCGAGGGCCTGTCGTACGAGGAGATCGCGGACACGCTCGGCGTGAAGCTGGGCACCGTGCGCAGCCGCATCCACCGCGGCCGGGCGCAGTTGCGGACCGCGCTGGAGCACCGCCGTCCACGCCGGGGTGCCGCGGAGCGGGTGACCACTGGGCCGGCCGCGGAGATGGCCGCCCCGTTGGCAGGTGAGCTATGAGCCACCTCGGACAGCGCCTGTCCGCCCTGATCGACGGCGAGCTCAGCGCGGCCGAGCGGGACCGGGTGCTGGCGCACGTGGCGCGCTGCGAGGGGTGCCGCCAGGAGGCCGCCGCGCTCCGGGCGCTCAAGCAGCGCATGCACTCACTCGGCGAGGCCATGGTGGATACCGCCCTGACCGGGCGGCTGATGGCGATGGCCGGATCCGGCGAGGCACGGGACGCGCGCCCAGGGTGGCGGCCCAGAGCGGTGTACGCCGCCGCCCGCTGGCTGGCTGCCGGGCTGGTCGCCTCGGCCATGGCCGGCGTGGGCGCGGCCGCCTTCTTCGTCGGCGGCGAGCAGCAGGATCCGGGGCCGAAAGTCACCCCTGCGGTGGACTTCTTCCTGGCCCAGCACGGCACCGTCACCGGCGACGTGCCGGCGGCCCCGTCCCGTGCCATCCCGTCCCGCGCCGAGTCGTCCCGCACCGGCCTGTCCAGCCCGGAGCCTGCCAGCCCGGAGCCGTCCAGCCCGGCGCCCTCCAGGCCGGCGCCCGCGGGGGCCGGGGCGGCCGGGCGGCGCACTGCCGGGGCAGTCACGCGAGTCTCCCGGGCCGCCGCCCGCGCGGCCAGGCCCGCCGCGCGGGCCGGTACCAGCGCGACGGCCTCGGTCACCCACGCGCCGCCGGCCCAGTGGGTCATCCCCCGGACCGCGCTGCTGTCACCAGTCCGGCGGGGCGCGGCGGCCCTGGTCCCGGCGACCGCCAGCCCGGGGCCCTGACCCAGCCATGTTCACCCGCACCAGTTCCGTCCCGGACCGGGAAACCCCCGATCACGACCCGCTGCACCTGCGGATCGCCACCGCCGCCGTGGTCCTCGGCCTGATCGCCAGCGGGGTCGCGGTGGTCTGGGGTGACCTGGCCACCCGCGGTGGCATGCTGCTACCGCGCACGGCCATGGACATGGCAGGCGGCCAGGCGGCGCCCCGCAGGCTGCCCGCCGGGCCGGCCCCGGCCGGCGCCACGCTGTCCCCGGCCCAGGCGGCCAGCGCCGGGGTACGGCTGCTCAGCGCGGCGGCCGCCGCCTGCCGCACGCTGTCCTACCAGGGTGTCCAGGTGAGTGCCTGGCACGGCCCGCAGGGCAGCGTTATCTCGGTGATGCAGGTCTGGCACCAGCCCGGGCGGCAGGCGCTGGTCCAGATGACGAGCGTCCCGGCCGGCTCGGCCGCGGAGCAGGCCCGGGGCGGTCACGTCGTGGCGGACCCGGACGCGGACTTCGACAACGGCGGCCAGCGGGTGGCGGACGGCGCCATGGGCATGACCGCGCAGATGGTCGCGCTGCTGGCAGCGAATTACCGGGTATTGGAGGGCGGGCGGGCGCTGGTGGCCAGCGCCGGCCGAAGAGGTGGTGCTGCGGCGCAGCAACGGCGGGCTGGCCGCGAGGTTCTGGCTGGACAGTGCCACGAAACTGCCGTTGCGCAGGCAGGTTTTTGATGCCAGTGCTCGGCTGGTCAGCCAGGATTCGTTCCTCGGCCTGACGCTGGGCCGCCCGGCCGCCGCGTCGGCGCCGGCCGTCGGCCGGATGCCCCGCGGCACACCGCTCAGCGCGAGCGCCCTGGCCCGGCTGCGCGCCGCGGGCTGGCCGCTGCCCGGCCAGCTGCCTGGTCATCTCACCCTGGTCCAGGCCCAGCAGACCGGGGGCGGGGCGGGCGTCGTGGTCGATCTCGCCTACTCCGACGGCCTCTCGGTCGTCTCCGTCTTCCTGCAGCGCGGCCACCTGCCGCCGGAGCTGAGCGGGTGGTCGCGGATGGCGGTCCGGGGACAGCAGGTGTTCACGGCCGACCCGGACCGGCGCAGCGTGGCCTGGTCCGCGCGGGGCTTCGTGTTCACGGTGATCGCTGACGCGCCCGAGGCGACCGTCGAGCAGGTCGTCACGGTCCTGCCGCACAGCGACCGGCCCGGCTTCCTGGGCCGGATGAGACGCGGCCTGAGCGTGCTGGCCTCCTGGCTGAACCCGTTCCGCTGATGTCCCGGTGCCTGGCCCGGCGGGCAGTCCTGGGGGGCGCGGCGTGGCGGGCCACCCGCCGGGGGGCGGCGCGGGCGGATCCGACGGTTTACAGTGGGTGGCAGACGCGTGCTTGGCCGCGGTCGCCCTCTGGCGTGGAGAGATGACGTGTTTCTCGATCTTTCGTTCTTCAAGATCCTGGTCCTGGCCGTGATCGCCATCGTGGTATTCGGCCCGGAGCAGCTGCCGAAGCTCGCCTCTCAGGCCGGCCGGACCCTGCGCGAGCTGCGCCGGATGGCGGATGGCGCGACCAAGGAACTGCGTGAGGGGCTGGGCCCGGAGTTCGCCGACTTCGAGGTCAGCGACCTGCATCCGGGGAATTTCGTGCGCAAGCACCTGTTCGACGAGCCGGCCGCCGGGGCGGACGGCACCGCGGCGCAGCAGGACGGGGGGGCGGCTACGGTCACGGCCACGCTCGGCCGGGAGGAAACGCCCCCGTTTGACAGCGAGGCGACCTGAGGCTTACTTCACCGGGTCGGCGTCCGCGCGGGTGCGCGCTGGGGGTCGGCGTCCATGCGGGCGCGCGCTGGGGGGCGGCGTCCGTGCGGTGCGCGCCGGAGCGTCTGTGCGGTGCGCGCTGGCTCGCCCTGAGGGCGCGGGGTCAGGCGGGGGTCAGGCCTAGGCGGCGGCCGGCCAGGCCGCGGGAGCGGTTGAACAGGCTGCTGGCGATGCCGGAGAGCTGCTGAGCGGCGGCTGAGGTGGGGTCGCTGAGGACCAGGGGCACGCCGCGGTCTCCGCCTTCGCGCAGCCGGACGTCGATCGGCACCTGGCCGAGCAGCGGGACCCTGGCCCCGGTGACCCGGGTGAGTGCGTCCGCGACCGCCTGGCCGCCGCCGGAGCCGAACACCGGCACCGCCTCACCGCAGTGCGGGCAGGCCAGGGCGGACATGTTCTCGATGACCCCGACGACGCGCTGGTGGGTCTGCACCGAGATGGCCCCGGCCCGCTCGGCCACCTCCGAGGAGGCGAGCTGCGGGGTGGTCACCACGATGAGCTCCGCGCCGGGCAGCAGCTGCGCCACCGAGATGGCCACGTCGCCCGTGCCCGGCGGCAGGTCCAGCAGCAGCACGTCCAGGTCGCCCCAGTACACGTCGGCCAGGAACTGCTGCACCGCCCGGTGCAGCATCGGGCCCCGCCAGACCACCGGCGCGTTGCCGGTGGTGAACATCCCGATCGAGATGACCTTCACGTCGTGCCCGGTCGGCGGCATGATCATCTGCTCCACCTGGGTGGGCGGGTCGGTGATGCCGAGCATCCGCGGCACCGAATGGCCGTAGATGTCCGCGTCGAGCACGCCCACCTTCTGCCCGGCCGCCGCCAGCGCCGCGGCCAGGTTGACCGTGACCGACGACTTGCCGACCCCGCCCTTGCCGCTGGCCACCGCGAAGACCTTGGTCAGCGAGGTGGGCTGGGCGAACGGGATCTCCTTCTCCGGGCGGCCGCCGCGCAGCCGGGTCTGCAGCTCGCGGCGCTGCTCCTCGCTCATCACGTCCAGCTCGACCCGGACGCGGGACACCCCGGCCAGCTTGCTCACCGCGGCGGTGACGTCCTGGGTGATCTTGTCGCGCAGCGGGCAGCCCGCCACGGTGAGGTAGACGTCCACCCGTACGGCGCCGGCCGGGTCGATCTCGACGTTTTTCACCATCCCGAGCTCGGTGATCGGCCGGTGGATCTCGGGGTCGTTGACCCCGGCCAGGGCCTGCTGAACCTGCTCGGGAGTGGGCGGCGCGGAAACGGAGGGCGGCATAACCATGCCCTCATGCTACGAACACCCAGGGCCCCGGTCGAACGCGGAGCCGCCCGGGCCGGCCGGTCAGGCCGTCAGCGGACGCGCTCGCCGGCCACCGGGTTGAGGATCAGCCGGGTCAGCCCGGCCTGCGCCAGTCGAACAGCCCGTCCGGAGCAAGTAACCTCGTACCTTCCGTAGCTGAACTCTCACTCGGGGAAAGCCGGTAAACCTGCCCGGTCCGCGCCCATCGCAGGGCCGGTGACTCGCCGCCCGGCTCCCGGGCCGGGTTCAGCCGCCCGGCCAGCAGTGCGCCGATGACCCCGGCCCAGCCCGGCGAGTCCGGGTCCACCCGGGTGACCGCCGCGGTCCAGGTCAGCAACTGGCCGCCGGTGTCCTTGCTGGGTACGGTGACGACGGCCTCCCGGGCGGCGTCCAGCCCGGGCACGGCCTGCTCACCGGGGCCGGTCAGCACGTAGGCGGCCCCGTCCTGCCAGGCGTGCCAGGCGGCCCGCGGCCGCGCCGCGCCGGGCACCGTGATCCAGATCAGCCCGGCCCGCTTGGTCGCCTCCGCGACGAGGGCGGGCGGGACGGCGCCGTGGGCGGGCGGGGCGGCGGCGGGCCGGGTTTCGCTCACCGGACCAGCGTGCCATGCCGACCGGGCCGGCGTGCCATGCCGGCCGGGCCGGCGTGCCATGCCGGCCGGGCCAGCGTGCTATGCCGGCCGGGCCAGCGTGCCATGACCCGGCTCCCGTTCCGGCCGGGCCGGTCCTGCCCGGCAGCAGCCCCGGTTCCCGGAGAAGGCCCGCGGGGCAGCCGTGGGCGAGGTGTTCCCCGACCTGGAGGACGCGGTGGCCAGTAGCGAAACCGGCCGCCCCGGCAGGCGGTGGCCGCCGCGCGGAACGGCGGCGGCTGAGGCGCCCGGCGCGGTGCGGCGCACGCCGATCGCTCAGCGCCGTAAATTTTCCCCCCTATAACGGGGAAAATCTACGGCGCTAACGGAATCTCCGTCACGGGAGCACGCCCCAGTCGGTGAGGGCTTCGGCCAGGCCGGTGGTGAGCGGCAGCGAGCCCATTTCGCCCGGGCTGACCCAGCACGCGTCGGCGGCGTCGTCCCCCGGCTGGAGCGCCCCGCCCGCGACTGTGGCCCGGTAGTCCCTGATGACCAGCACGGCCCCGTCCTGCATTTCGCGCTCAACGAAGCCCACCAGGGCACCGCACGTCACCGACAGCCCGGTTTCCTCGTGCAGCTCACGGACGACCGCCTGCTCGTCACTCTCCCCGGCCTCGACCCGGCCACCCGGGAGTGACCAGCGGCCCGCCTCCGGGTCATGCCCCCGCTTGATCAGCAGCAGCCGCCCGGCCTCATCGGTGACGATCGCCCCGACACAGGGAATCCGCGGTCCGGTCACCGGTCCAGTATCACCGGCCAGAGCCGAAGGTCAGGCTGTTACTCCCGCGAGTACTCCCGCGAGGTGCTTGACGTGGGCGCCGACGGAGATCAACGTCGGTACTCATGATGAAAGACCCGGTCTGCCCGCGGTGCCAGGGCCCGCTGAGCGAACCGAGCGCCTGGCACTCCACGTGGCAGTGCGACCTGCACGGGGCGGTCCAGCCGCTCCGGCTGACCCGCAGCCCGTCGCCCGAACGGCTGCAGGTGCTGCTGAGCACCGCGGCGGTGCCGGTCTGGCTGCCGTGGCCACTGCCCGTCGGCTGGCTGGTCACCGGGTTTACCGGGGCCGGTGACGAGCGGAGCGGGACCCGCGGCTGCGTCGTCGCGCTGTCCGGGCCGAACCCGGTCGGCGGCCTGGCCGAGATGCTGCTCGTCTCCGAGGAGCCGGGGCTGGGCCTGGGGGCGGGGCTGGCCGGGCTGCCCGGCCCCGACCCCGGCGAGGACTTCGCCGCCGGGCCGCCGCACGCCCTGGTCAGTTTCGCCCATCACGAGTTCCCGCTGTGGACCGTGGACGCGCCCGGGGCCGCGGCGTTCGCCGGCGAGGTGCTCGGCAACTGGCTGTGGATCATCCTGTGGCCGGACACCGCGGGGGTCCTCATCCTGGAGCGGCTGTCCCTGCGCGACCTGCGCGACCCTGGCCAGGACCTGGACCTGCCGTTCGGTGCCAGGTCACCGCGGCTGCCGGGCTGACGCGCTCGGCCAGCTCAGAGGGCGACCCCCGGGCCACCCCGGGCCGGGTGCCGGGCACGCTAGCCATCCGCGCGATGCCGGAGACGGCCCGGGGGGCCTACGATGAGCCGTCGTGCGCATCGATCTGCATACTCATTCCGCCGCCTCGGACGGCACGGACCCGCCCGCCGAGGTGATGCGCCGTGCCCGGGCCGCCGGGCTGGACGTGATCGCGCTCACCGATCACGACACCCTCGCCGGGCAGGACGAGGCGCGCGCCGCGCTGCCGGCGGGCCTGCGGCTGGTCACCGGGATGGAGCTGTCGGCCCGGCTGGACGGGCACAGCGTGCACATGCTCAGCTACCTCCCTTCCGGGGCGAGCCCGGAACTGGCGGCCGAGTGCGAGAAGATCCGGGAGGACCGGGTGCGCCGGGCCCGGGCCATGGTGGACCGGCTGCGTGAGCTTGGCGTCGACATCACCTGGCCGCAGGTGGCGGAGATCGCGGGGGATGCCACTGTCGGCCGGCCGCACGTCGCCCGGGCCATGGTGGCCGCCGGGGCGATCCGCGATCCGCGGGACGCGTTCACGCCGGAATGGATCGGGGCCGGCGGCCGCGCCTACGTGGGCAGGTACGCGCTCGCCCCAGCCCGGGCCATCGCCCTGGTCCGGGAGAGCGGTGGTGCGCTGGTGCTGGCCCATCCGGGGGCGGCTTCCCGGGGCTGGCGGCTCGGCGACGACGCCATCACGGCCATGGCCGCCGACGGCCTGGCCGGGCTGGAGATCGACCATCCCGACCACCCGCCGGCCGAGCGCGACCGGCTGCGCGGGCTGGCCGCGTCCCTCGGCCTGCTGGCCACCGGGGGCAGCGACGATCATGGCACCCTGACCGGGCACCGGCTGGGCGTCGAGACGACCAGCCCGGCGGCGTTCGAGCAGCTGATGGCCGCGGCGGCCGCGGCCGCCCGGCCCGGCAGCGAATGAGCGACCCGCCCGGGTGATGTTCTTCCGCCTGCGGACCCAGCCTTCGCTCTCGATCGGCCGGCGCTGCAGGCTGCCGTCTAGATCCGTTTGATTGTCGCGAACCAGGCCGGTGCGCCGTCGTCGTGGTATCTCGTCTGAACCCGGTCCGGTTCGATGGCGGCGACATTCCATCCCGTGCCGGGGTTGAACGCCGCTCTCAGCTCTTCCTGGCTGATGGGGTGCGGGCCAGTACCGGGACCATCGTCACTGAAGCACAACACGTACAGGGTCGCACCGCGCTCGGTCACCGACGCCAGGCTCGCCACGTACCCTGGCCGCTCGCCGCGGTCGAAGGTGTGGAACAGCCCGCAGTCCAGCACCGTCTCAAACCTGCGCCCCAGACGCTCCAGCCGGAACGCGTCAGCCGCCGCGAGCTCAGCCTCAATCCCCCGGTCGGCGGCCTTCGCCCGGGCGATCGCCAGTGCCGTCTCGGCCACGTCAACGCCCAGTACCGGCCATCCCAGCGCGGCGACGTGAAGGGCGTTCTCGCCGGTCCCGCAGCCCGCATCGAGCACTGCCCCGGCGAATCCGCCTTCGGATGCCAATCGCAGGATGGCTGGCTGCGGCTGGCCAGTATCCCAAGGTGCGGGGCCGTCCTGGTACGACGCATCCCAGGGCAGTCCCGTCAGCCGTTCGTGACTGGTCGGGGGCCGGCCACTGAACGGATCGTCAGCGAGGGTTCCTGATTGCTCCGTCAACTTCGTCCCCTTCCGTCAACTTCGTCCCCTTCCGGCAACTGATCGTGCCACCGCATCGTGGCCCGCAATCCGCAGGCCTTGACTATTCCTCGCCTTCCCATGGCCCCAGTGCTCACCGGCCCGGCCCGGGAGCCCGCCGACGAGAAGCGACCAGGCTAATGTGGCGTTCGTGCCGCTGGGCACCCCGCTGCTGGCCGGCCCGCGCGATCGTCAAGCGCATCCTGCGGGACACCGGCGTGGAGCTGACCCGGATCTCCGGCCTGCCGCTGTCGGCCAGCGCCGTCCAGCTGATGGCGGAGGCGGTCCGGGCGTTCGTGACGCAGGGCTGAGCAGGGCTCGAGGCTGAGGAGGAAACCGGCATGGACGCGCGGATAGCGCAGGTCACCGCGGCAGGCGGGGTGACCGCGACAGACAGCAACGCCTGGATCGTGGGCGACGGCCAGGAGGTGATCGTCGTCGATCCGGGCCGTGACGCGGACGGCGTGCTCCAGGCCGTGGGAGACCGGGAGATCATCGCGGTGATCTGCACCCACGGTCATGGCGCGCACGTCGCGGCCGCGCTGGACGTGGCGGCCCGGGACGAGGCCCCGGTGGCGCTGCACCCGCGGGACCGGATCGTGTGGCGGGAGACCCACCGGGACACCGACCCCGAGATCGAGATGGAGGACGGCGGCATCTTCGAGGTCGCCGACGTCTCACTCGAGGTGATCCACACCCCCGGGCACAGCCCCGGCTCGGTATGCCTGTACAGCGAGGAACTGGAGGCGGTGTTCTCCGGTGACAGCCTGCTCGCGGCCGGCCCGGCGCCGCACGAGGGCGAGTACCCGGACTTCCCGGCCCAGCTGAGCGCGATCGGCGAGCACCTGCTGACCCTGCCCGCCGATACCCGGGTCCTGCCCGGGCATGGTGAGGAAACCACGGTGGCGGACGCCCTGAAGCGGTTCGACTCCTGGGTCACCGCCGGCCCGCCCGGCCTCGGCGACCTGGGCTGACCACCGTGCTGCACGGCGAGCAACTCGGCCTGGACGGCATGCCGCGGCGGCTGTACCCGTGCACGCCGACCCGGCTGAGCACCTGGCTGGGCTGCCGTCGGCGGTACCGGATGACCTACCTGGACCGCCCCGCGCCACGGAAGGGCCCGGCCTGGGCGCACAACAGCCTGGGGGCGAGCGTGCACAACGCGCTGGCCGGGTGGTGGCGGCTGCCCCCGGAGCGGCGGACCGTGCCCGCCGCGGCCGGCTTACTGGACCGGGGGTGGATCAGCGAGGGCTTCGCCAGCGACGCCCAGTCGGCGGCCGCCCGCGACCGGGCCCGGGAAATGGTCGAGGAGTACGTGGCCCGGCTGGACCCGGCCGCCGAGCCGGCCGGGGTGGAGCGGACGGTCGCGGCCCGTACCGACCGGATCGCCTTCTCCGGGCGTATCGACCGGCTCGATGACCGGCCGTCCGAGGCTGGGGGCGCCCTCGTCGTGGTCGACTACAAGACCGGCCGGCGCCCGCTGAGCTCCGACGACGCCCGGGCGTCGCTGGCACTGGCGCTGTACGCGATCGCCGCGGGGCGGGTGCTGCGCCGCCCCTGTCACCAGGTGGAGCTGCACCACTTGCCGACCGGGACCGTGCACGGCTGGGCGCACACCGAAGCGACGCTGGCCCGGCACCTGGGCCGCGCCGAGGACATCGCCGCCGAGTGTGCCGAGGCTGACCAACGGCACATGGCCGGGCTGCCCGCGGACGGCCAGGATGAGGTGTTCCCGCCCCGCCCGGGCCCCGGCTGCGGCTGGTGTGATTTCCGGGCCCTGTGCCCGGAAGGTTCCGCGGCGGCCCCGGCCCGCCGTCCCTGGGACGGCCTCGCTGGCTGATCAGGGATTGGGAGGCGGGTCCGGCCGGGCCAGGCTGATCGCCGCGAAGCTCTCGGTCAGGGTGCCGCAGCAGACGATGGGCCGCGACGCGACCACCCCGCACGTCCGGCACAGGTACTCGACCCGGTCCCCGGGCGCGACCACAGGGCCTAACGGTTCGCTGTGATCCGGGTCCGGGCAGGGTCGCCCGAACCACAGGCAGCCACGCATCCGGCAATTCGCCATGCGGCTAGTCTGCTACGTCGATCTGCCGGGCGGGCACGATCCGACGGCCGGCCCGGGCCAGCGTGGCTGGTCGAGCGGCCCGCCCGGACCCGGCCCGCCGGTCACTTCCTCGACCGGGCCCGGCTGCACTCCACTGAGTTCCAGAACGCGGTCAGCGTGCTCGCGGTGGTAGCCGGGGCTTCCACCGCGGGGGAGTGGGCGGCGGCGGGGATGCAGACCCGCTGGGCGCCAAGCCGGGCCGCCATGTCCTCCTGGGCGGCGGGCTCCCATGCGTCGTCGTTCTCGCCGTACACCACCATGAGCGGGAGGCGGTCCAGGCCCGCCAGGGCCTGGGTCCGGTCGGGGCAGCCGAGCAGCGCCTCGCCCATGGCGCGCAGGCCCATCGGGCTGCTGTGCAGCAACCGGGTGCGCAGGAAGTCGATGATTTCCGCCGGCACCCCGCCCGCCACCGCCTCCGGTTCCAGCCGGGCTTTCCAGATACGCTCCACCTCGGCCTGCAGGTCACTGGGGGAGGTCCCGTCCAGCTCGGTGAGCAGGGCCTGCAGGATCACCGACCGCGGGCCGGTGAGCGCCCCCGGCCCGGAACTCATCAGGGTCAGCGAACTGACCCCGGGCGTGCCGGCCAGCAGGGCCTCGCGGGCCACCAGGCCGCCCAGGGAGTGACCGAGCAGGTGAAGCCCGTTGCTCTCCGGGCCGGGGCCGACCTGGTCCGCGATCACGGTCACGTCGGCGGCCAGCGCGTCCAGCTGGTATTCGGCCGGGTTGTCGCCGCCCGGCGTCTCGAACTGGCCACGCATGTCGATGGCGACGACCTGGCGGCCCGCCGCCGCCAGGGCCGGCAAGATCAGCAGGAAGTCCTCTTTGCTCCCGGTGTAGCCGGGGACGAGCAGCGCCGGCTGCCGTTCATGCACGCCAGTGACCGGCAGGGCCTCCAGCGCGGCAAACGCGCCGCGGCTGGTCTCGATGGTCCGCCGCTGCACCCCGGAGGGCAGCTGCAGGGTCTTGGGTGTGCTCACAGGCGGCCAGCCTACCCACGGTTGCCCGTAATACGCCCTACCCGTCCTGGGCGAATCCTGGGAACGGCCAAGGAACCCCGCTAGCTGGCTGCGCTCTCACCCGTGGCGCGCCCGGAACGCCGGCGGCGCCGCCGGCGTGGCTTCGCCGGGGCCGCGTCACCGTCCCTGGCCGTCTCCTGCGGGGCGCTGCCGCCGCGAGAGCCGCTGCCCGGGGAGGCGGCCGGCTCGGCCGCGTCACCGGTCCCGCGGACCGTGACGCCCGACCGGGTCCGCTTGCGGACCCGCGACGTGCGGGCCGTCTGGCCGCCTCGGTCGGACTGGCCGCCTCGGTCGGACCGGCCGCCTCGGTCGGACCGGCCGCCTCGGTCGGGCCGGCCCGGTGCGGGGGAGCGGGACCGCCCGGTCTCGCCGATGTCCTCGAGTTCCTCCGCCTCCAGGCCCTGCCTGCCCCGGCGAGCCCGGGGCAGCGTGCCAGTCACCCCAGCCGGGATGTCCAGCATGGCGTACAGGTGCTCCGAGGTGGAGTAGGTCTCCGGCGGCTCGGGCTGGCCCATGCCGAGCGCCTCGTTGATGAGCTTCCACCGCTGCATGTCACGCCAGTCCACGAACGTGACCGCGATGCCGTCCCGTCCCGCGCGCCCGGTCCGCCCGGTCCGGTGCAGGTAGGCCTTATCGTCCTCCGGGCACTCGTAGTTGATCACATGCGTGACGTCGTCCACGTCCAGGCCACGGGCGGCCACGTCGGTGGCCACCAGCACGTCGATCTTGCCATTGCGGAACGCCCGCATGGCCCGCTCCCGCTGGCCCTGGCCCAGGTCCCCGTGCACGGCCGCGGCGGCGAAGCCGCGGGTGGTCAGGGCCTCGGCCACCTGGTCCGCGGACCGCTTGGTCCGGCAGAACACCATGCTCAGCCCGCGGCCGTTGGCCTGCAGAATCCGGGCCAGCATCTCGATCTTGTCCATCTGGTGCGCACGGAATACGTGCTGCACCGTCAGCGGGACCAGATCCGGCTCATTGCCGTGCCCGGCCCGGACGTTCAGCGGCCGGTTCATGTGCCGCCGGGCCAGGGTGACCACGTCACCCGGCATGGTGGCGGAGAACAGCATGGTCTGCCGCTCGGCCGGGGTGAGCTCCAGGATCCGCTCTACATCGGGCAGGAACCCGAGATCGAGCATCTTGTCGGCCTCGTCCAGCACCATGGAGCGCACCGCGGACAGGTCGAGATGGCCCTGACCGGCCAGGTCGAGCAGCCGGCCGGGGGTGCCGACCACGATGTCCACGGTGGCGCGCAGCGCGTCGATCTGCGGCTCGTAGGCCCGGCCGCCGTAGACGGTGACCACCCGGGCTCCCTGGGCCTGGCCCGCTATCCGGAGGTCCTCGGCGACCTGGCCGGCGAGTTCCCGGGTGGGCACCACGACCAGGGCGGCCGGTGCCGAGGGGCGGCTGGCCGGGGCGTCAGCGACCTGCTGCAGCAGCGGGATGCCGAACGCGAGGGTCTTGCCGGTCCCGGTCCGGGCCTGGCCGATGATGTCGTGGCCGGACAGGCCAATCGGCACCGCGAGAGTCTGGATCGCGAAGGGGGAATGGATTCCCACGGCCTCGAGAGACTCACAGATGGGCTCGGCCACGCCGAGATCGCGGAAAGTCTGGTTCTCGGCGGGAGCGGTGGCCGCCGGATCTTCGTCCGCCGGGGGCTCCGCGATGGGCGAAGGCAAGGTGTGCGTTGTCAGTTGAATCAGCTTCCGTCAGTGGCCCGCTCTGTCCGGTCGCTGCGGCATGCGCGCGCCCTGGGCCCTGCGGACCTGTTCATCGGCTTCCGGTCGGTCCGTCCAAGACCAGACCGGGGCGCCAGCCTGGGCGCCTGAAGCCTTCCTGCCAGCAGGAACACGGTGGGGAGTTGCCGCATTCCCAGCCAAGTACTGCAAGCAGTGTACCAATGTGACCGGCCCGGCGCGGAGACCGGCGCGCGGGGCCGGTGTTGTTACGCTTCGCGGGTGACCGAAGCACCAGGGCGCAGTGCCGCGCCCGAGGGTGACCGCCGCGAGGGCGTGCTCGACCTGCTCGGCCTGCTCGCCTACGCGGAGCTGGTCGCCTTCTTCCGGCTGTCCGACGATGCCGCGCTGGCGCCGTCGCTCGCTGACAAGGCGGCGCTGGCCGGGATGGCGGTGGCCGAGTTCGGCCACTTCCGGCTGCTCTGCGAGCGGATCTCCGCGCTGGACGGGGTGCCGGAGCAGGTGATGCTGCCCTTCGTCCCGGCGCTGGATGCCTTCCACGCTCGCACCGTTCCCGCGGACTGGCTGGAAGGGCTGGTCAAGGCGTACGTCGGCGACGGGATCGCGGCCGACTTCTACCGGGCGGTGGCGCAGCTGGTGGACCCGCAGACCCGGGACCTGGTGCTCGCGGTGCTGGGTGACACCGGGCACGCCGAGTTCGTGATCGCCCGGGTCCGCGCGGCCATCACGGCCGACCCGCAGCGGGGCGGCCGGCTTGCGCTGTGGGCCCGGCGGCTGGTCGGCGAGGCGCTGGCCCAGGCGTACCGGGTGGTGGCCGACCGGCGCTCGCTGGCCGGACTGCTGTCCTCCAGCGGCGAGGCCGGCGGCCCCGCCGCCGACCTGGGTGACATCGGCCGGATGCTGGCCCAGATCACCGACGCGCACGCGGCGCGGATGGCCGCCCTGGGACTCAGCAGCTGATCACAGGCTGCCGAAGCCGACCCGCCGTGTCTCCGCCCCGGCGAATTCCACGTATGCGATCTTGTCGGCGGGCACCAGGAACTTGCTGCCCCGGTCGTCGGGCAGCACGAACAGCCCAGTCCCGTCGGCGGACAGCGCCTCGGTGAGCAGCCGCTGGACCTCCTCGGCGGAGGCCTTGGTCTCCAGCACGAGTTCCCGCGGGATGGACTGGATCCCGATCTTGACTTCCACGCGCAACCTCTCCTCGGCCGACTGATCAAGAGGCTAACCGGTGCAGTCCCGGCCGGGGCCCGATCCGCGGCTCATCCTGGTAAGCCGTCAGCGGAAGTGTGAACGGCAGGGGACTCCGCTCCGGTCTGAACGGCAGGGGACTCCGCTCTGGTCTGAACGGCAGGCGACTCCGCTCCGGTCTATTCGCCGGCCAGGCGAGGCGCGCCGAAGGCGTGTCCCCGCCGAGCCGACGAATGCGCAGCGGGTTCCGGGGGTCGCCCCCCGGGCCAGCACAGCTCAGGCGGTGCGCGGCCAGCCGCTGATGCCGCGCCAGGCCAGCCTGGCCATCAGTTCCTCGGCGGCGTCCTTGGGGATCGCCCGGCCGGTGCTCAGCCAGTAGGTCGCGCTGACCTGGGCCATGCCGACCAGGCCGATGCCGAGCAGGTGAGCCTCCGCGTCGCCGATGCCAGCGTCCTCCCGGATGATCTCGCTGATCATCTCCGCGTGCACCCGCATGGTCGCGTCGAGGCGGTCCCGCACGGCAGGCTCGTTGCGCAGGTCGGACTGGAAGACGAGCCGGAACGCCTCCCCGGCACCGCTCACGAAGTCGAAGAACGCCCGGAACGTGGCGCTGACCCGCTGCTTGTTGTCGGTCGTGGAGGCGAGCGCCATGCGGATCGTCTCGGTCAGCGCCTCGACGCTCTCGTCCAGCAGGGCCAGGTAGAGGTCGAGCTTGCCCGGGAAATGCTGGTATAGCACCGGCTTGCTGACCCCGGCCCGCTCCGCGATTTCATCCATGGCCGCCGCGTGATAGCCCTGCGCGACGAACACCTCCTGGGCGGCCCCCAGCAGCTGCCGGCGCCGGGCGGGCCTCGGCAGCCGCGTACTGGCCGTACGGGCCTGCGGTGTTGCTGTCACGAGACTCTCCGATGCAACTGCCGGCGGCAAATCCACCGGATGCAGGCCATCCTACGACCGCATCAGCCCGCCGAGATGGGTAACAGAGGGTGACTGCGTCCCTGCGGTCCGCCAGGTGCCCGCCCGTCAGCGGTAACCGTCCTCGTCCTCGTCCTCGGCGACCTCCATGTGCTGCTCGGCCGCGTCGGCCTCGTCCGCCTCGCCCGGCAGGTCGAAATCCTCGGGCCGCTCCGGCGCGTCGGGTTCGCCGGGCACCGGCTGATGCTGCTCGACCGCATCCTCGACCGGCGCCTCGATGTCCTCGCTGGAGTCCCAGTTGCTCATCGGACGCCTTTCTCCCGTGGGGCCCCTGCGGTCTCCGGAACCGCGCTCCCCGGCACAGGGGATTGTGCCACCACTGCGGACGCACCGAGGACGGTCTTGCCCGCGGCCGGCTGTCCCGGCGGCGGCCCGGCGGCGGGTTCCGCCCCGCCGGCCGGTGCCGCGGCCACGGCGTCCGCCGCTTCCTGCCCCGCCGGTTCCTGCCGGGCCAGGCCCCGCTCGGCCAGCCCCCGCAGGGGCGTCCCGATGGCCTCACCGTAGGTCGGGAAGGCATGCACCACGTCGGCGAGCACGGTGATCGGGACCCCGGCCCGGATGGCCAGCGTCACCTCGCCCATCCACTCCTCGGCGTACGGGCCGACCGCGGCCGCGCCGACCAGCATGTCGTCCCGGCCGGCGTCCGCGTACAACTCGACCCGGCCCCGGTCGTCGTCCTCTACGGTGGCCCGGGCCGTCTCGGCCAGGTCGAAGCTCACCGTCACCAGGTCCATTCCGCTCGCCGCGGCCAGCGAGGGCGCCATCCCGACCGTGTAGACCGTCGGTGACGTGTAGACCGTGCGCGGCACGGCCCGGTAGTCAGCGCGGCGGTGCCCGCCCAGGATGTTGGCCGCCACGATCCGCGCCTGGTAGCGGGCGGTGTGCGTGTACGCCGCGACCGCCGTGACGTCGCCAGCCGCCCAGACCCGGGCCGGGGTCTTCCGGCTGCCCGGCCGGGCCGTCGCCGGGGCCGCCGCGGGCAGCAGCACCTGGCACCTTTCGTCCAGCGGCAGCGCCGCCCCGGTCTCCAGGCCCAGCATGTCCAGCCCGAGCCCGCTGACCCGGGGGCGGCGCCCGGTGGCCAGCAGCACCCGGTCCGCCTCGATCCGGGACCCGTCGGCCAGGGTCAGCGCGAGGCCGGTGTCGGTCGTCTCCGCCTTCACCACCGGCGAGCCGAGCCGGAGGTCCACCCCGGTCCGGCGCAGCGCGTCGCCCAGGATCTCCCCGGTGAACGGCGCCTCGCCCGGCAGCACGTGCGGCTCGCCCTCCAGCAGCGTGACCTGGGAGCCGAAGGCAGCGTAGATCTGGGCCAGCTCACAGCCGACCGGCCCGGCGCCCAGCACGACCAGCCGCCGGGGCAGGTCCGGGCAGGTCAGTGCCTCGGCGCTGGTCCAGGTGGGCACGTCGGTGAGGCCCTCTACCGGAGGTGCCACCGGCTCGCTGCCGGTGGCCAGCACCAGGTCGCGGTAGTGCAGGTTCACCGGGCCGCCGCTGACCCGGGTGCCCGGCATGCGGTTCGGCTGGACCGCCACGGTGCCAGGCTTGGTGATCCGGCCGGTGCCGCGGAGCAGCGTCACGCCGGCCTCGGCGAGGCGGGCGGTGGCCACCGTGTCCACCAGGTGCCCGGCCATCTCGTCGCGGCGGGCCACGGCATGCTCCCAGGTCTCACCCCGCCGGGCTGACTGGAGCAGTGACTTGGACGGCATGTCGGCGAGGTACGGCGCCTCGCCGCCGACCAGCCCGGCCTCCACCAGGGCGGTGGCCCGGCCAGCCCGGGCCACCGCCGTGGCGATGAGCATCCCGGAGGTCCCCCCGCCGAGCACGACGACGTCGAATGCAGGCATGTGCTGATCCTCCCCCGCCTCGGTACCCCTACGCGGTCCGTTCATCATGACAGCCCCTCCCCACCCTGCCCCACCCCAGCCAGCGACATTCAGGGCTGAGTAATCTGACCCCGGCCACGGATCCCGGCGGAGAGGCAGCAACTGATGCGGACGCGCACGCTCGGCCTGGGGCTGGCCGTGAGTGAAATCGGGCTCGGCTGCATGGGGATGAGCCAGTCTTACGGCACCCCGGACGACGAGGAGTCGGTGGCCACCATCCGCCGGGCCCTGGATCTCGGGGTCACCTTCCTGGATACGGCCGACGCGTACGGGCCGTACCTGAACGAGCAGCTGGTCGGCCGGGCCGTGGCGGGGCGCCGCGACGAGGTGGTGCTGGCCACCAAGTTCGGTAACCAGCGCCGGCCGGACGGCAGCCGGACCGTCAACGGCCGGCCAGAGTACGTGCGGGAAGCGTGTGACGCGTCACTGCTGCGGCTGGGCACCGACCACATCGACCTCTACTACCAGCACCGGGTGGACCCGGGCGTGCCCATCGAGGACACCTGGGGCGCGCTGAGCGGACTGGTCCAGGCGGGCAAGGTCCGGTTCCTGGGCATCTCCGAGGCGGCACCGGCGACGCTGGCCCGGGCCCACGCGGTGCACCCGATGGCCGCCGCGCAGTACGAGTATTCGCTGTTCAGCCGGGAACCCGAAGACGAGCTGCTGCCGCTGCTCCGCGACCTGAGCATCGGCCTGGTGTGCTACAGCCCGCTCGGCCGGGGCCTGCTGACCGGGACCCTGGCGGCGGCGGACGGGTTCAGTGCTGGCGACTTCCGGGCCCGGGCTCCCCGGTTCCAGGGCGAGAACTACGCCCGCAACCTGGCCCTGGCCGCCAGGGTGACCGAGCTCGCCGCGGCGCGGGACGTGACGCCCGCCCAGCTGGCCATCGCCTGGGTGCTGGCCCAGGGTGAGGACATCGTGGCCATCCCGGGCACCAAGCGCCGCCGTTACCTGGAGCAGAACGCGGCCGCGGCCGGCCTGCAGCTGGCCCCGGAGGACCTGGCCGCGCTGGAGGTCGCGGTGCCGGCCGGCGGGGCGGCCGGGGAACGCTACCCGGCGGAGTTCATGGCCCACCTCGGCCTGTGATCATCACCGCGCCGCGGGTGATCCCCGCTCTCCCCGGCACCGGCGTGCTGGCCCCCGGCTACGTGCAGATCGAGGACGGGCGGATCACCCGGACCGGCCAGGGGCGGCCGCCGGCCGCGCCGGACACCGCGCTAGATCACGGCGTGCTCGTCCCTGGCCTGGTGGATCTCCAGGTCAACGGATACTTCGGCGTCGAGATGCAGGCCGCCGGGCCGGACGGCTGGGCCACCGTGGCCGGGCGGCTGCCCGCGACGGGGTGCACGGCCTTCCTCCCCACCTTCGTGACGGCTCCGCTGGGACAGCTCACCGGGGCGTTGCGTTGGGTCGCGTCCTTCTCGGCCGGGGCGGGGCCCGCAGCCGGGCGGGGCGCGCGGGTGCTCGGCGTGCACCTGGAGGGGCCATTCATCTCGCCGGCCCGGCGCGGCGCGCACAACCCGGACTGGATCGTGCCGCCCGCGCCCGGCGCGGTCGAGGACCTGCTGGAGGCGGGGGCGGGCCTGGTCCGGCTGGTCACCCTGGCCCCCGAGGTGGACGGGGGGCTGGCCGCGGTCCGCCAGCTGGGCCGGGCCGGCGTGCTGGCCAGCGTGGGGCACAGTAACGCGACCGCGGCGCAGGTCGCCGCGGCCGCCGCGGCCGGGGCGCGGATGGTCACCCACCTGTTCAACGCGCAGCCGCCGATCAAGTCCCGCGAGCCCGGCGTGGCCGGCCAGGCGCTGGCCGATCCCCGGCTGACCAGCGGCCTGATCATGGACACCTACCATGTGTCGCCGGCTGAACTGCGCGCTGGCGTTCGCCGCCGCGCCGGGCCGGATCTGCCTGGTCACCGACGCGGCCGCGTGCGCGGGCATGCCGCCGGGGGAGTACCTGCTGGGCGGCGAGCCGATCACGCTGCCGCCCGGTGACGGGGTGCCGCCGCGCCGCGCGGACGGCGGGCTGGCCGGGTCGGCGCTGCGGATCGACCGGGCGGTCGCGAACCTGGTCAGGGCTCGGCTAGCGCCGGGGGGCGGGCTCCCGGAATCCCCCGGCATTTCAGCCCGGGGCGGCCCTCTCCCGGACCCCCCCGCGGACCGCCGGCTCGGCGGGGGCACGCCTGCGGCCCGCCCCGCCTCGCCGGCCCGGGATGGCGGGCTGGCCGCTGCGGTGGCTGCCGCGTCGCGGGTCCCGGCCGACCTGATCGGGCGGCCCGAGCTCGGGCGTCTCGCGCCGGGGGCCGTGGCCGACCTGGCCTGGCTGGACGACGAGCTGCGGACTGCCGCGACGTGGATCGATGGTGAGAGGGTGTACCCGTGACGGGAAACGAGGTGACCGGGCTGACCGCGATGCGGGCCGAGATCGCCCAGCAGCCGGCCGCGCTGCGCGCCACCCTGGACTCGCTGCTGCCGCGCAGCGGCGAGGTGGGCGCGCTGGCCCGCGACTGCCGCCAGGTCCTGTTCATCGCCCGCGGCACCTCGGACAACGCCGCCGTGTACGGCGGCTACCTGCTGCAGGCGCACGCCGGGATGCTGGCCACCCTGGCCTCCCCGTCGATCGCCACCGAATACCACAGCCGCCTCGACCTCTCCGGCGTGCTGGCGGTGGCGCTGTCCCAGTCCGGCGAGACCGCGGAGATCGTCGAGACGCTGGCCTGGGCCGGGGACTGCGGCGCGCGGACCGTGGCGATCACCAACGGCGCCGGCTCTGCGCTGGCCCGCGCCGCGGACCTGGCGTTCGTCACGCTGGCCGGCCCGGAACACGCGGTGCCCGCCACGAAGACGTTCACCACCCAGCTCGCCGCGCTGGCGGTGCTGGCCATCGGCCTCGGCGCCGGCCTGGACCCGGGACTGCTGCGCGCCGCCCCGGACGAGATCGAGCGCATGCTGGCCGGGGACCTCGATTCCGCGCTGGAGCCCATCGTGGCGGAACTGGCCGGGGAATCGTTCCACCGGGCCAGCACCGCTGGGGTCGTGGTGTCCGGGCGCGGGCACGCCTACGCGGCGGCGCTCGAGCTCGCACTCAAGCTCAAGGAGGCGTGCTACCTGCACGCCATGGGACTGTCCTGGGCCGACCTGCTGCACGGGCCGATCGCGGTGGTGGACGCGGCCACGCCGGCCATCATCGTGGCCGCCGACTCCGGGCCCGCGCTGCCCGGCAGCATCGAGCTGGCCCGGCGGGTGGTCGCGGCGGGGGCGCGGGCCTACGCGATCGGCGGCGGCCCGGGGCTGGCCGCGGCCAGCAGCCTGGCGGTGCCCGGCCCGGTGATGCCCGAGTGGCTGGCCCCGCTGGGCCTGATCGTGCCCGGGCAGCTGCTGACCGAGGCGCTGTCCCGGCGGCTCGGCATCGACCCGGACAGCCCGCGCGGGCTCAGCAAGGTCACCCAGACGGCTTGATGGGCCCGATGACCCCGCCAGGCCCGTTCCGGGCGGCCGTGTTCGACCTGGACGGGACGCTGATCGACAGTGAGACGCGCAGCCGGGAGAGCTGGCTGCACGTGTTCGCCACCCGCGGCATCCCGGCGGACGAGGCGCTGATCCGGTCCTTCGTCGGCCGCCGCGGCGTGGACATGCACGGCCTGCTCAAGGAGCGGCTGCCCGGGCATGATCCGGCCGAGCTGATGGCGGCCTCCAGCGCGCAGTTCCATGCCCCGCATCACCCACCGCTCGGCCCGCTGCCCGGCGCGGTGGACCTGATCCGCTCGCTCGCCGGGGCCGGCGTCCCGGTCGGGCTGGTCACCTCGGCCGGGCGGCGTTATGCCGAAGGCAGCCTCGGTGACCTGCGCATCCGCGAGTTCTTCGCCGTGGTGGTGACGGCCGAGGACGTCCGGGTGGGCAAGCCGGATCCGGAGGGATACCGGGCCGCGTGCCAGGCGCTGGGCTTCCCGCCCGCCTGCTGCGTGGTGTTCGAGGATGCCCCGGCCGGCGTCGCGGCGGCCAAGGCGGCGGGCGCCTACTGCGTGGCGGTGACGACCACCCACGAGGCCGCCGCGCTGACCGGCGCTGACCTGGTGGTGTCTGACCTCTCCGCCGTCAGCTGGCCGCTGCCCGGCTGACGGTGCGGTGCATTTGTCAGTGCGGTGCTCTTTGTGCCGCCGGCGGTCGGAAAGGCACCGCACTGATGAGTCAGCTGCCCTGGCGGTAGACCTTGTGCTGGGCGGCCTGAGCCCGGGGGCGGAGCACGAGCAGGTCCACGTTCACGTGTGACGGCCGGGTCACCGCCCAGGCGACGCAGTCCGCCACGTCGTCGGCGGTGAGCGGCTCGGGCACCCCGGCGTAGACCGCGGCGGCCTGCGCTTCGTCGCCCCGGTAGCGCTTGACCGCGAACTCGTCGGTGCGCACCATGCCGGGCGCGATCTCGATGACCCGCACCGGCTGGTCATACAGCTCCAGCCGCAGGGTGGCGGCGATCGCGTGCTCGCCGTGCTTGGCCGCGACGTAGCCGCCGCCGCCTTCGTAGGCGACGAACCCCGCCGTCGAGGACATGATCACGATGGTCCCGTCCCCGCTGCCGATCAGCATGGGCAGCAGCGCCTGGGTCACGTGCAGCGTGCCCAGCACGTTCACGTCGAACATGGCCTGCCAGTCGGCCGGGTCACCGGCGGCCACGGTGTCCGCGCCGAACGCCCCGCCGGCGTTGTTGACCAGCACGTCGCAGCGGCCCAGGGTGGCGGCGAAGGCCTGCACCGCCGGCCGGTCGGTGACGTCCAGCACCGCCACGTCGGCGTGACCGCCGCCGCCGCGGATTTTCCCGGCCAGTGCCCCGATCTGGTCCGCACGCCGGGCGGCCAGCACGACCCGGTAACCGGCCTGGGCCAGTTTCACCGCGGTGGCCGCGCCGATCCCGCTGCTCGCCCCGGTGATCACGGCGACTGGTGCCATCCGCCTGCCTTTCGAGTCCGCTGGCTGCTGCCCCGATTCTGCCAGGGTGGGGCGGCCGGCGGGCGGTGCCCGGTCTAGCCGCGCTCTGGCCGCGCTCTGGCCGCGCTCTGGCCGCGCTCTGGCCGCGGTCTGGCCGCGGGCGCGGATCAGCCGGGGGCCGGGGACACGGAGCCGGCCGGCGGGATCGTCCCTGGCCCGGTCACCAGGCAGGTGAGCACGCCGGGGTCGGTGCCGAGCCGTGGCCTGGCCAGGGCGGGCGGCTTGGCGAAGGCCGCCGCGGACAGGTCCAGCATGTCCAGCATGTTGTTCGCGTTGGCGTCCCGGCGGGTCATCGCGGCCAGGTTCCACTTGGCCTCGATCAGCGCCAGGATGCTGGTGTGGTCGAAGACCCGGTGTGACACGTAGTCCGGCCGCGCCCAGGGCGAGATGACCGCACATGGCACCCGGAAGCCGTACTGGGCGAATCCGTTGTAGGCCGGGGCGCCGCCGGTGTTCGGCGGGATGTTGTCGGGCGCGAGGGCGGCCGGCGGGACGACGTGGTCGTAGTAGCCGCCATGCTCGTCGAAGGTCCAGATCAGCAGGGTGTTGGGCCAGCCGGCGCCGTGCATGACCGCGTTGATGACCTGGGCGGCGAACCGCTCGCCGAGCGCGATGTCCTGCGGGTTCTCCTCAGACGACAGCCCGTAATTGGGCTCGACCAGGGAGAACCCGGGCAGGGTGCCGGACGCCGCGGCCGAGAAGAAGTCGGAGACCGGGGCCAGGTGGCTCGGGTACCTGACCAGCAGCTCCGGGAACAACGCCAGGGTGGGGGTGGGGGACGTGAGCGACACGTAGTCCTTCCAGGTCACCCCGGCGTCATGCAGCCGGTCGAAGATAGTGCCGTTCGCCGGGTAGTCCGCGAGCTGGAGGATGTTGTCGTCGACCAGCCCGAGCGAGGTGCCCGCCATCAGGTAGCGGCGGTTCGGGTACGTCTGGCCCAGTACGGAGCAGAAGTACCGGTCGGCGATCGGGAACGCCGAGGCCATCGAGTAGTAGAACGGCAGGCTTGACCTGTCCCAGTAGCCCATGGCCACCGGCCCGCTGCCGGACTTGACGAACCCGTCCAGCTTCCCGCCGCCGAACTGGGTATGGCTGTTGGCCCAGGTCTGGCTGGGGTGGCCGAACTGCTGGCAGGTGTTGGGCATCGGGAACGCGTGCTGGATGCGGCCGTCAGCGTAGCGATTGGCCGCCGTGGGCTTGCCGCCGGGCCCGAGGGTGAATCCGGCTGCGCCCGCCCGGCCCAGCATGCCGAGGTGGTTGTCGTAGGAGTGGTTCTCCATCATCAGCACGACGATGTGCTTGACCTGCGGGATGGTGTCCGTCCCGGCCGGCAGGTGCGGATCCGGCCTGCTTCCCGGAGCCCGCAGCGCCGTGGGCAGCGGGGCCCCGGCCCGGTGGCCCGCCCGGCTCATCAGCCTGCCGGCGGACCGCCACCCGCCGGTGCCGGCGACGGCACCCGCCGCTAAGCCCGCGCCCAGCAGCTGGCGCCGGGTGAGGCCGCGCCGGGCTTGTTCGTGCTGGCTCATGCTCGCCTCCGGGTTCAGCGGCATCCGCCGCGGCGGCCGCACCGGGTGCGGCGGGCCGGCCTGGGCGGCCAGGCATCAGCCGCGAGCCTGCCAGCCGCCGGTGACGGCGGCAAGGCCGGGGCGTGAACGCTGGCGAAGCTCGCTCCCGCAGGGCGTCACGCTGGGCCCGGGGCATTCTGGGCTGCGGGGGGGGCGGTTCGGCACTGACCGAGCATCGAGCGCCGCCGGGATCAGCCGGCGGTCCACCCGGCCAGGTCGGCGGCGGAGCGCGTGTTGAGCACGCGGTCGGCGCTGATCCCGGCCGCCTCGGCGCGGGTGCAGCCGTTCTCCAGCCAGTCGAGCTGGCCCGGCGCGTGCGCGTCGGTGTCGATGGTGAACACGCAGCCCATCCGGGCGGCCAGCCGGAGCAGGCGGCCCGGTGGGTCGCGGCGTTCCGGGCGGCAGTTGATCTCCACCGCGACCCCCGCGTCCCGGCACGCGGCGAAAACGGCCTCCGGGTCGAACTCCGATTCCGGGCGCCCCCGCCCGGTCAGCAGCCGGCCGGTGCAGTGCCCCAGCACGTCCACGTGCGGGTTGCGCACCGCGGTGACCATCCGCTCCGTCATCGGCCCGGCGGGCATCCGCAGCTTGGAGTGCACGCTGGCCACCACCACGTCGAGCCGTCCAAGCAGGTCGTCGCGCTGGTCGAGCGACCCGTCATCGAGGATGTCCACCTCGATCCCGGTCAGGATGCGGAACGGCGCCAGGCCGGCGTTGAGCCGTTCAACCAGGTCCAGCTGGGCGTGCAGGCGCTCAGCGGTCAGGCCGTTGGCCACGGTGAGCCGCGGGGAGTGATCCGTCAGCGCCATCCAGTCGTGGCCCAGGCCGCGGGCGGCCTCGGCCATCTCCTCGGGCGGACTGCCGCCGTCTGACCAGTCCGAGTGGGTGTGGCAGTCACCGCGCAGCGCCGCGCGGAGCGCGGTCGGGCCGGCCTGCGGCCCGGCCGCCGGGGCCGCGGCCGCCTCGTCGATAAGCTTGGCCAGGTAGGACGGCTGCTCGCCGTGCACGGCCTGAGTGATCACCTCAGCGGTGGTGGCGCCGATGCCGTTCAGGGCCTGCAGGGTCCCGTCCCCGACCCGCTGCCGCAGCTCGGCGGCGGGCAGGTCGCGCACGACCTGGGCGGCCCGGCGGAACGCCCGCACCCGGTACGTCGGGGCCCCGGCCCGCTCAAGGCGAAATGCGATGTCGCGCAACGCTTGCACCGGGTCCACGTCGTCTCCTATACCCCCGGAAGTGGATGGCGGCATCACGTGTTCCGGCCAGACGCCCGCAGGATGCCCGCCCAGCTGGTGACATCGTGCCCTGGCCGCCGCCAGAGGGACTGCAGCACAGCCAGCGTTTCCGGGGCAGGGACGTAGCCGTGCCCGGCGGCCACGGCCACGTCGCTGTGATGGACGGCCAGCTCGTTGATGCCGTAGCCGACCTGCCGGGCGACCGGAATCGGGCCGCGCTGGTGGGGGATCAGTTCCGCGCCGTCATCCAGCGCGGCGCTGAACCCCTCGACCGCGGCGCGCAGTTCGCTGGCGGGATCGGTGCCCCGGTAGCCGCGGACCGCCCGCTCATTCTCCGCGGCGAGCCGGTCCATCGGGAACGGCGCGGAGAAGTCCCCCGCCCGGCCCTGGATCAGCATCCGGTGGAACCGGGAGAAGGTGCACAGCAGGTGGATCGTCATGTCGCGCACGGTCCACGGCGGGCAGCAGGTCAGCAGGGACTGGACCGCCGGGACCGCGTCGCTGAGGTAGGCGTCGAGCTCTGGCCGGAGCAGCCGGGGCCCGTACGGGCACGGCTCAGCCGCCCGCTGATCCTGACCGGTCATGATGCATTCCCTGGCTCCGCCGGGCTGCGCGGCCCCGCCGTTCCGGAAGCGGCCGCCGCCCTGGCCAGACGGCGGCGCAGAGCGGCCTTGGCGGCCGGCCATTCCGGGGCGATGAGCGAGAACATCGCGGAGTCGCGGAGCAGGCCGCTCTCGCCCGGCGCGTGCGAGGGTGAATAGGAGCGGAGGACCCCCTCGAAGCGGGCGCCCAGCCGCTCGATGGCGAGCCGGGACCGCGCGTTGCGAGCGTCGGTCTTCAGATCGACCCGGACGACATTCAGGTTCTCGAACGCGTACTCGAAGAGCAGCAGCTTCGCCTCGGTGTTGGTACCGGTGCGCTGGGCCGAGGCAGCCAGCCAGGTCCAGCCGATCTCGACGGCGCACAGCTCGGGGCGGCCCGGCCAGAACCGGGGCTCCCAGTACGCCGTGCACCCGACGGCCCGGCCGTCGGCCTGCCGGATCTGGGCGAAGGGCACCAGCCGGCCGCTCGCGGCCAGCTCGAAATGCCCGGACAGGTAGTCCTCCACCTGGTAGGCGCGCGGCACGTGGGTGAAGCGGTAAGCGCCGCGATCCTCCTCCGCCGCGATCATCAGGTCCGGGGCATGCCCCATGGACAGCGGCTCCAGCCGGACCAGGGTGCCGTCGAGTACCGGGATGTCAGGCAGAAAGCTCATGCTGCTTCCTCATCGCTCCTGGCATTGGCACCTTGCGCCGGGCGCAGGTTGCCGGACCATCACCGGGCCAGGTCCCTCAGATCCTCGCGATGATTACAGCTACCTACCGTAACCCACTGTCTCTGCGGGCGCCGCCCCGTTAACGGCGCCCGCAGCGAGCGGTTACTTCTTCGGGCCGTGGCCGGGACGTTGCGTGGTGCGGTGGTAGCCCGCCGGGATGACCGGGCTGAGGTTGGCCAGGTTCGCGGGCGTCGGCGGGAGGAACGCGTAGTCCGTCACGTCCTGCTTCCCGTCCGAGAACCGCAGGGCCTGGCGCATCGGCAGGTATGTGCCGGCGTTCACCCACAGCCGGGCGGTGGTCACGTGCACGGCGGCGCCGGGGGCAGAGGTCAGGGACATGCCGAGCTCGATGGCCGGTCGCCCGCGCAGCTCGGTGCGGCCGATGACGCGAAGCTGGCCGCGGGCGATCTCGCTGCGGATCCCGGCCGGGGTGAGCGGGAGCCCGAAAGTGATGCTCGAGTGCGGCCACTCGCCCCAGGTGTGCGCGGCGTGATCGACCACGAGGACGGTGCCCGTGACAGTCAGCCCGCCCCAGTCGATGGGGTCGGTGTAGCCGCTGGCGGCGCCACCCCCGGCGGGCATGGCGAAGATGTACTCAGCGTCCTTGGCGGGTACCCCAGCCGCGTTGCGGCCCAGGATGCGGACCCGGACCTGCTGGCCGGGGCGTGGATACCAGGGGGAGGCCCACATTCCGCTGTCGTGCGACGGGCCGCCCGCGAACAGGATGTCGCTGCGGGCAGTGTCCAAGGCCGCGAGCAGGCGGGCGCGCAGTGCAGGCCCCGCGGCCGGGGCGCCGCCGCCCGGTGCCACCGCGGCCGGGCCACCGCGGGCAGCCGGGCTGCTGGCCAGCGTGACGGTCACTGCGACCGCGGTCGCTCCGGCGGCGGTCGCCACGGCGGCGCCAAGGAGCAGGCCAGCCCGGATCGGCCGCCGGCCCGGCCGGCGCGCTGAGCGCCGTGGGCGGGCAGGTCCCCGGGCCCGGCCATAGACGGCGCGCAGCACCGCACCGGCATCGGGCGCGTGCCGCTCGAGGTCGTCGAACGCGGCCCGCAGATCGTCTTCGGTGCGCATCATCGTGTCTCCTTCACGAACGGGGGCGCCTGGTGCGGTCGCCCGGTCATCTCGACCCGGAGGGCCGCGAGCGCCCGGGACGCGTAGCCGCGGACCGTGCCCGGCGAGCAGCCGAGCGCATCCGCGATTTCGGTGTCGCAGAGCCCCTCGTAGTAGCGCAGTGCGAGCACGGCGCGCTGCCGTGGCGGCAGCTTGCCGAGCTCAGCGACCAGAGCGTCCCGTTCGGCATAGCCGGTGGCGTGGTCCGGGGCCTGGCGGCGGTCCACGTCGGCGCTTCGGCCGGCCGGGATGAGCCGCCGCGACCGGCGACGCCAGGACAGGTACTCGTTGAGGATCATCTTGCGGACGTAATACTCCGGCCGGTCCAGGCTCCCGATCGTGCGCCACCGGGCGTGCGCCCGGATCAGCACCTCCTGGGCCAGGTCCTCGGCCAGGCCGCGGTCCCCGGCCAGCACCGCGGCGAACCGCAGCACCCCCGGCAGCCGCTCAGCCGCGAACTCCTCAAAGGTCATCGCACCTCCACATCAGGGCTCCGAGCCTTACACGCACCCGGCAGGCCGATGTGCTGCGCGGGGAAGCCAGAAATCCGCGCTGAGGCCGCACGGTAACCGGTCACTGCGGATCCATAGCGAGCGCAGAAGGTCCGCCAACAGCAAACAGAAAGCCAACGGGCACCTTAGGGGCATGAGGCCGGCAGGGACCGCCGTCGGCCAGGAGATCGAGGAGAGAGCCGTGACCGGCATCGTGATCGCCAACTTCCCCATCATCGCCCTGATCGCGGCGGGCATCGTTGGCGTGCCGCTGTGGATCACCTTCAAGCACCCGCATGCCCGCCCGGACTACTCAGAGGCCAAGGCACACTTCAGTGCCAAGACCGCCGCTGAGACGCACACCAGCGACTTTGTGCCCACGACGAAGGTGCCCGCCATCCAGGGCCTCACGGTGGCCCGGCAGCACCTGGCGCCGCGCCGCGCCGTGCCCGGCCGCCGCCACGCCACCCAGCCCACGGTGCGCACGCACGCGGCCGGCACCCCGGCCCGGCAGCGTTCCGACGCCACCGAGACCCGGTGATCCCCGGTGCGGGGGGCACCGCCTGGTAAACAGGGCGCTGCTGCGACACGGCGAGAGTCTGAGGACCTCGCCGTGTCGCTTTTATCGGTCACTATCATCAGGTCCGTGCCTTCCGCTGCCCCGCCATCCGGTGCCCCCGCGCTGCGTGGCGTCATCACCGACTGGGGCGGCGTGATGACCAACCCGCTGCTGGAGACGGTGCGGGCCTGGATCGAGGCGGACGACATCGACTTCGACAGCTACCTTGCGGTCATGCGGCCGTGGCTGAGCGCCGCCTACGCGGATGCCGGCGCCGCCAACCCGGTGCACGCACTGGAACGGGGCGAGTGCACCGATGCCGAGTTCGAGCGGTTGCTGGCCGCGCAGATCGTCCGCCGGGACGGCACGCCGGTGACCGCGGACGGGCTGCTGGCCCGGATGTTCGCCGCGTCGCTGCTGTCGGACCCCATGCAGCAACTGTTCCGCGGGGTGCGGGCCGCGGGGCTGCGTACCGCGCTGCTGTCCAACTCCTGGGGCCTGGCCGACTACCCCAGGCACCTGTTCCCCGGCCTGTTCGACGCGGTCGTCCTGTCGGCCGAGGTCGGCATGCGCAAGCCCGAGGAGCAGATCTTCCGGCACGCCGCGGGCCTGCTCGGGCTGGCGCCCGCCCAGTGCGTGTTCATCGATGACATCGAGGCCAACGTGCTGGCCGCCGAGGCCATCGGGATGGCCGGGGTGTGGCACGTGACCCCGGCCCAGACCGCCCGGCGGCTGGCCGGGCTGCTGGGGCTCCCGGCGCTCACCGGCCCTCCGGACCCGGCGGACTCACCCGCTCCCGCGGACTCACCGGGCGCAGCGGGCACATCAGCGGGCAAAAGCGCGCCCCGCTGACCGCGCGGCGGCCTAGCCTTGGGCACCGTGGCTGACTATCCGAGCCCGTCCAGCCCAGGACGCTCGGCCAACATGCGGGCCAACCGGCGAGCCGACACCAAACCCGAGCTTGCGCTGCGCAGCGCGCTGCACCGGCGAGGTTACCGGTTCCGCAAGGACTTCCGGCTGGACCTGGACGGCGGCGCCCGGGTCCGCCCGGACATCGCGTTCACTGCGCGCCGGGTCGCGGTGTTCGTGGACGGCTGTTTCTGGCATGTCTGCCCGGAACATGGCCGCGACCCGAGGGTCAACGAGTGGTACTGGGCGCCGAAACTGCGCCGGAACATGGAACGGGACCGCGCCGCCGACGTGGCGCTCAGCGCGGCGGGCTGGCGGGTGATCCGGGTCTGGGAGCACGAGCCGCTGGAGGCTGCGGTGGCGGCCGTGATCGCCGCCCTGGACGGGCCAGCTGCCCTGGATGGGCCAGCTGCCCTGGACGGGCCAGCTGCCCTGGATGGGCCAGCCGCCCTGGACGGGGCAACTGCCGCGCCCTCCGGCCCCGACGGTGGCACACTGCCAGCAGTGGACAGCGCGGGCGCACCGCCAGGCGGTCCTGGCATCCCGGTCCCGGGCGCCGGCTGACCACCGGGAAACAGCGGGGATCATTCATGCGTGTCTACCTGCCGGCCACCCTGCCGATGCTCGGCGCCATCCTGCGCGACGGCGAGATCGGCCCCGCGCCGCTGCGGGCCTTCACCGTCACGCCCGCCCTCCGCGAGTCGTATGCCCGCGGTGACCTGGAAGAACTCGAATACGTCGCGATGACACACGCCGCGCGAGGGTCGTTGGGCATGCTGGCGGATGATCCGCGGGCGCCCCGCCGGCGGGTGGTGCTGGCCGCGGAGGTGCCGGACGACCAGGTCGACCACAAGGGTGGCTTCGACGAGCCGACGCTGGTGCTCATCTCCGCGGTGGTCCCGCTGCGTCGGGTGGCCTCCGGGCACGTCGATGACCTGCTCGCGGTGGCTGACATCGCCGCCGCGGCGGACGCCCTGCACGCCGCCGAGGCCGGCGACGACGACGCCCGGTTCGTGGTGGACGGGGCCGAGGGGCACGAGCTCCTCTGGTACGCCACCCAGGAACTGCCCTACCTGTTCGGCTGACCCCGTAACCAGCCCGGCCCGGGCGCGCCCGGCCAGATCTTAGGGCGGCTGGCGATCATCCGGTCCGGCCGCCGGATCGCCGAGGAGCGGAGCGCGCGCCTGGCCGCGTTGCGGCCCGCGGCCCAGGCCGAGCCGTGGGCCGGCGTGTGATGGACTTCAGCCTGGCTGCGATCCGCCGCGGGCTCGCCGCAGCCGCTGACTGCCGTGCACGAAGGCGCGCTGGTGCTGGCCGTCGCGGCGGGCGCCGTCGCGGCGCTGGCCCTGCCCCGGGGCCGGGATCAGGCGGGCCTCAGGGCGCGGGCCAGCGCCTAGGCCCGGGCGTGCGACGATGGATCCACCGCCTTCACTGTCGCAGTTCGGGGAGATCCTCATGGACGCCGTCAGCACCGTGCCGCCGCCCGCCAACGAGCCGGTCCGCGCCTACGCGCCGGGCAGCGCCGAGCGTGCCGCCGTGGAATCCAAGATCAAGGAACTGGCCGCCAGCCCGACCGAGCTGACCATGACGGTCGGTGGCCAGCAGCGGATGGGTGGCGCGGAACGGATCGCGGTAGTCCAGCCGCACAACCACGCGCACGTCCTCGGGCACCTCGGCAACGCCACCGGTGGCGACGTCTCCGCCGCCATCGAGGCGGCCGCCGCGGCCGCGCCCGGCTGGCAGGCGATGTCCTTCGACGACCGGGCCGCGATCTTCCTCAAGGCCGCCGACCTGCTGGCTGGTCCGTGGCGGTCCACGATCAACGCGGCGACGATCCTGGGCCAGTCCAAGTCGGTGTACCAGGCTGAGATCGACGCGGCCTGCGAGCTGATCGACTTCTGGCGGTACAACGCGCACTTCGCCCGGCGGTTGCTGGCCGAGCAGCCGGACTCGGCGCCCGGCGAGTGGGACCGGATGGAGTACCGTCCGCTCGAGGGGTTCGTGCTGGCCATCACGCCGTTCAACTTCACCTCGATCGCCGCGAACCTGCCCACCGCGCCGGCCCTGATGGGCAACGTGGTGCTGTGGAAGCCGTCGCCGACCCAGCAGTTCTCGGCGCACCACACGATGCGGCTGCTGGAGCAGGCCGGGCTGCCGCCCGGCGTGATCAACATGGTCACCGGGGACGGCCAGGCCGTCTCCGAGGTCGCGCTGCCCCACCCGGGCCTGGCTGGCATCCACTTCACCGGGTCCACCCGGACGTTCCAGCACCTGTGGCGCAGCACCGGGGAGCACATCGCCTCCTACCGGGGGTACCCGCGGCTCGTCGGCGAGACCGGCGGCAAGGACTTCGTGATCGCGCACCCGTCAGCCGACCCGGATGTGCTCACCGTGGCGCTGATCCGCGGCGCGTTCGAGTACCAGGGGCAGAAGTGCTCCGCCGCCTCCCGGGCCTACATCCCGCGGTCGGTCTGGGACCGGATGCGGGACGGGTTCCTGGCCCAGGTGGACTCCCTCTCGGTCGGGGACGTGTCGGCTGACCTGTCGCTGTTCATGGGCGCGGTGATCGACGAGCGGGCGTTCCGGCGGCTGGCCGACGCGCTGGCCCGGGCCCGCAGCACCCCCTCGATCCGGGTGCTGGCGGGCGGGGACGCGGACGGCTCCCAGGGCTACTTCGTGCGGCCCACCGTGCTGGACTGCAGCGACCCGGACGACGAGGTGTTCCGCACCGAGTACTTCGGGCCGATCCTGGCCGTGCACGTGTTCGAGGACGCCCGCTTCGACGAGGTGGTCGCCCAGGCCGCCACGGTCTCGCCGTACGCGCTGACCGGGGCGATCATCGCGCAGGACCGGGCCGCCATCGCCGCGGCCACGCAGGCGCTGCGGTTCGCTGCGGGCAACTTCTACATCAACGACAAGCCGACCGGCGCGGTGGTCGGCCGGCAGCCGTTCGGCGGGGCCCGGGCCAGCGGCACGAACGACAAGGCGGGCTCGATCCTGAACCTGACCCGGTGGGCCAACGCCCGGGCCATCAAGGAACTGTTCGCCCCGCCGACCGATTACCGGTACCCGCACATGGGCTGACCGCGGCCGCTTCCCAGGGCCGCCTGGCCCGCGCCATGCCCGGCCCGCGCCATGCCCGGCCCGCGCCATGCCCGGCCCGCGCCATGCCCCGCGCGTGCCTGGCCCGCGGCGTGCCTGGCCCGCGGCGTGCCTGGCCCGCGGCGTGCCTGGCCCGCGGCGCGCCGGTCACAACAGTTCGGACAGTCCTCAGAAGCCTGGCCGCCGCGGGCTGGACGGCCGCCGCGAGGATGGGCGGCCTGCGTGGCCGGCTGGCCTGGGACTGGTCCGCACGAGCCTCCCGTCCGGCCCGCCGGGCGGGCGCTGGCCAGGACCGCGCCGGGCCGTCCCGTTCCGCCGCCCGCGGGCTACGGTGACCGCGATGGCGAGCGTGGTGGCCACGATGATGGCCAGGAAACCGCTGGCCAGCGCCTGGACCACGCCGAGGGCGAGCGCCGTCCGGGACGCGCCCCCCGGCCCGGTGATAGGCACGGTGACCAGGGAAGCGGCCACGTACGCGAGTGCTGGTGCCGGGATGATGCGGTGAACAGCCCCGGGACGCACGGCGAGGGCGGCGGCGGCCGTGCCCGCGACCAGGAAGACGCCGAGCACGAAGCCGGGCTGGCTTCCGGCCACGATGGTGATGACCATGCCGAGCGCGGCCGCGCCGATCACCAGGATGATCCCTGTCCTGGCGGGCAGTGCGCCCCACTGCGATGGCCTGCGGTCCGCAGGCGGCGGCCGGTCACCCCCCGGCCCCCCATGAGCTGGCCAGCCATCACCCGGCTGTCCAGCACCCGGCCGGCGCGCACCGGGATCAGTTTGGCGCGGCCTCCAGTCCGGCTGCGCCTCCCCGTCGTAAGGTGGGCGCGCAGCCGGATCGTGCCATCGTGGGTCGCCCATGCTGGTCCCCGATGTTAATCGTTACCTCCCGGGCCGCCGGCCGTGCTAGGTAGCCTTTGCCGCAGGGATGCCAAACCGGGCCGGAAGGATTCGATGGCCAGGAGAACATCGCTGCCCGGCCTGCCCGGCCGGGCCTGGTACTCCGTGAGCTGCATCGCCGCCGCGCTGGCCGTGCTGGCCAGTGGCGTGTCGTTCTATGTCGTGCGTGACGTGGGCAGCATCGGTTCCTCGCATGCCATCAGCAGCGGCCCGTCCACCGGCGCGCAGAACATCCTGCTGATGGGCCTGGAAAGCCGCCGGGACTGGAACGGGAACATCCTGCCCAGCAACATCCTGCGTGCGCTGCACGCCGGAAACGCCCAGGCCGTGGCCAACGGCACCGGCGGGAATGACACGAACACGCTCATCTTGATCCATGTCCCGGCGGACGGCAGGAAGGCGGTCGGTTTCTCGATCCCGCGGGACGACTGGGTTCATTTCGCTGGCACGGTGGGCCCGCAGCAGGCCGGCAAGGTGGACCAGGCCTACGGCGTGAGCATGTTCTATGAGCAGGCCAAGCTTCGTGCCCAGGACCCGGGCATGAGCCAGGACCAGCTGGCCTTCCTGGGCAACGAGGCCGGCCGCACCGCCGCCGTGGCCACCGTGGAGAAGCTGACCGGCGTGCACGTCAACCACTTCGCCGAGGTCAACCTGGACGGCTTCTACGAGCTCGCGAAGGTCCTCGGCGGCGTGGAAGTGTGCCTCAACCATCCGGTCCACGACGTCAACTCCGGCGCGAACTTCCCGGCCGGCTACCAGCACCTCGACGCCGCGCAGGCGCTCGCGTTCGTCCGCCAGCGGGACGGCCTGCCCAACGGCGACCTCGACCGGACCCACCGCCAGCAGGCCTTCCTGGACTCGGTGCTGCACCAGCTCCGCACCGAGGGAGTACTGAGCGACCTGGCCAAGATGCAGGCCCTGCTGTCGGTGGCCCGGCAGTACGCCATCACCGACGCGGGCTGGAACCTGCTCGACTTCGCCCTCCAGGCCAGGAACCTGACCAGCGGCAACCTGGTCTTCCACACGCTGCCGATCGAGGGTTTCGCGACGATCGACGGCCAGGACGCCAACGTGGTCAACCCGGCCGCCATCAAGGCCATCGTGCACGCCGCGTTCTACCCTGGGCCGGCCCAGCCGCGTGCGCACCACCGGCCGGCCACCGTGGACGTTCTCAACGGCGGCACCACGCCGGGCCTGGCCGCCGCCGTCTCGGGCGCCCTTACCCGGGGCGGGTACCGGGCCGGGCAAGTCGGTAACACCAGCCCGCGCGGCAGTACGGCCGTGCTCTACGGCCCGGGCGCCTCCGCCGCTGCCGCGAAGATCGCGTCCCTGTTCGGCGTCACCGCGGTGGCGGGCGCCTCGGTGGCCAAGGGTCACGTCACGGTCCTGCTCGGCTCCGGCGCCACCGTGCCGCACATCACCGCCCGGGCGCCCTCGCCGTCCGGCGCGGGGATCATCCCCACCACCGGGCCGCAAGGCGGGGCGGTCCGGGCCAAGAACGGCATCCCCTGCGTGAACTGACTCTCGGCCGCCGGTCAGCTGGCCGGCCCGCGGTGAACCAGTTGTACGGGTTCAACCCCTACAATTGACGACTGTGCTGATCCGAGTTGATCCCGGTTCGCCCGCCCCGCTCTACCAGCAGATCGCCCAGCAGATCCGCGGGGCGCTGGCGGCGGGTGCGCTCACCCCGGGTGAACGGCTGCCGCCGGCCCGGGACCTGGCGGTCGCGCTGCAGGTCAACGTGCAGACGGTGCTCCGCGCCTACGCGGAGCTCCGTGCTGAGCAACTCGTGGAGGTGCGCCGCGGCCGCGGGGTGACCGTGCTCGGCCAGCCGGCCCGGGCCGGGCTGGCCGACCAGGCCCGCCGCCTCATCGAGGCCGCGCGCGACCTGGGGCTGTCCGACCCGGAGATCCACGACCTGGTCCGGAGCCACCTGTGACCGGCGTGCCCGGCATGACCCGGATGCCGCCGGGCCCGGCCCGCCGTGGGCCCCGTCTGGACCTGGAGGGGGCGGCGGCCGTGGCCATCGGCCTGGTCATCGCGGTGGTGGCGGTGCTGCCGTTCCTGCTCTGGTGGCACCGGCTGCCCAGCCCGATGGCCGTGCACTGGGACGCGGCGGGCAGGCCCGACGGCGCGCTGTCCAAGGGCGTGGCGGCCGCGCTCAGCGTCATCCCGGCCGGGCTCTGTGGCCTGCTCGCCGCGGCGCTGTGCCTGCCCGTGGCGGCCGGCCACCGGTCCCCGGCCAGCCTGGGTGCCGCCAAGGTGGCCTCGATCACGGCCGGGATCGGCACCCTCCTGGCCATCACCAGCTGGGGCACCGTGGCGGCCAATGCGGGAGCGGCGTCATGGCACGCCGCGTCGCGGCTCGGCCTGCCGCTGATCGCCCTGGGCGTGGTCGTGGGCGTCCTGGTGCTGCTCGGGATGGCCGGGCTGACCCAGGTGCGCCGGCGGGCCTCCGCCGGCCGGGCCCAGCCTGCCTCGGCGCTGCGGCCCGAGCCCGGCGGGCTGCTGGGTCCCGGCCAGCGCGGAGCGTGGACCGGCCGGGCCCGGCTGACCTGGTGGGTACCGGTGGTCCTGATCGTGGCGGCGGCGGTCAACATCGTCCTGGACCTGGTCCTCGGCGCGGCCCTGGTGATGCTCATCCCGCTGGCCATCCTGCTGCTGGCCTACCTCGCCCTGGGCTGGGTCCGGGTCACCGTGGACTGGCGCGGCTTGCGCATCCGCTACGGCGCGCTGCCCTGGCCGGTGACGGCGGTCCCGCTGCGGCGGATCACCGCGGCCGAGCGAATCGACCTCAGGCCGATGCAGTGGGGTGGCTGGGGGTACCGCGGCAGCCGGACGGCGTTCGGCCGGGCCGCCGTGGTGCTGCGCGGCGGCGACGCGATCCGGCTGCGCCTGGCTGACGGCGGCGAGTTCGCCGTCACCGTGGACGACGCCGGAACCGGTGCCGCCCTGCTCACCGACCTGCTGAGCGGCGCGCCCGCGGGCGGCTGACACCGGCCGCCCAGGTTGGCCGAACTGATCCTACATATGTAGGATAGGACCGTGAAGCTGACCGGGCCGCTGGAACGGGTGCTGCGGGTGTTCCTGGCCGATCCGTCCGCGCCGCGCTACGGCTACGACCTGATGAGGGCGGCGCGGCTGTCCAGCGGCACGCTCTACCCCCTGCTGGCCCGGCTGCAGAGCGAGGGCCTGCTCAGCGCGGCCTGGGCCGGGCCGCCAACCGAGGCCAGCGGCCGCCCGCCGCGCAAGTATTACCAGCTGACCGCCGAGGGCGTCCGGGTCGCCCGGCTGGAGCTGGCTCGGGCCGCGGCTCCCGCCCGGCGCCGGGCCGCTCCCCGTCCGCAGCCGTCCCCGGGGAGCGCACCATGACCAGGCGGCCCGGTGCCCAGGCGGCCGCCGAGTGGCTCGTCCGCCGCGCCTGCCGCCGCCTGCCGGACAGCATCCGTGACGAGACGAACCGGGAGTGGGCCGCCGAGCTGCCTGCCATCACCGGCGACCCGGACATCCGGCTGGCACCCGTCCGCGCCGTCCGGGCGCTCAGCTACGCCGCCGGGACCTTCCGCGGCGCCCGCCGGCTGCGCCGGATGGCGGGCGGCGCCCGTGGCGGGCGCCGCCCCGCCGGTGCCGTGCCCGGCGGCTGGGCCAGTTCCAGCCGCCGGCCTCCCGTCATACCGCCGCTGCCGGACGGGGTCCGGTTCATCGCGGCTGCCTTGGTCCTCTGGCTGACGCTCGTCTTCCTGATCCACCTCGTCCCGGTGGCCGGCTCCTGGCCCTACCTGTTCCTGGCGGGCAGCGCGGCCAGTGATGCCCTGGCCGTGACCGGGATCGTCCGGCTCATCCGCTGGATGCGGCGGCGGCGCCGGGAGTCGTGAGGGCGGCGGCCGGAACTAGGGACCGCCAGCGCGGCGAGGGCCCCGGGCATAGGCTGGCCGCGGCCACCGCGGGGGATGACCACTGCCGCCGGGCAGGCGACCCGCTCGGGCCTGGTGGCCGAGATCGACCTCGGAGGTTCCGATTCACCGCCTCGTCCTGTGGAACATCGACCTGACCCTGGTGGACGTGGGGCGGGTTACCAGGGAGGCCTACGCCGACGCCTTCCGCCGGCTCACCGGACGGCCGCTGGTCCAGCTCCCGCAGCTGGCCGGGCGGATGGAGTCGGAGATCATCTTTGAGGCGCTGGCGACGAACGCCGCGGCCGCCGCGGCCCGCCTGCCGCCGGCGGACAGCGCGGGCGGCGAGGAACTGCTGGCCCGGTTCGGCGAGGAACTGGCCCGCGCATTGGCCGCCCGGGAAGACCAGCTGACGCAGCAGGGGCGGCTGCTGCCGGGCGCCGCCGAGGCGGTTGCCGAGGTGGGCCGCCTGCCGGGCGTCGTCCAGTCCGTCCTGACCGGCACCATCAAGCCGAACGCCCTGCTGAAGCTCCGCGCCTTCGGCCTGGCCGGGTTCTTCGACACCGAGGTCGGCGGGTACGGGTCGCAGGTGTACCCGAAGGGCGCGCAGCTGCTGATGGCGCGGACCCGGGCGGCGGAGAAGTACGGCGTGCCGTTCGACGAGCGGCGCACCGTCTACCTGGCCGACTCCTCCCGTGACGTGGCCGCGGCCCGGACCGGCGGGGCCCGGTGCCTGGCCGTCGCCAGCGGCAGGTCCACGGTGGGCGAGCTGCGCACGGCCGGCGCGGACGCGGTATTCGAGGACCTGGCCGACACCGCGGCCGTGGTCCAGGCCGTGGACCGGCTGACCCTCGCTGCGGCCAGCTGACGTTCGCGGCCGGGGCCGCCCCGCTGGTGGCAGGCCTGCTGGTGCCTCCCGGCTGGTGGCCGGCCCGCTGGGGCGCCCGGCGACCTTGATCGTTCATCGGCCCGGCGTATCGTGTGCGCCGTGCCGGAGGACGCATTCCCCGACCAGGCCGCTGCCGCCCCGGCCGCAGGGCCGCCCCAGGTGAGCCTGGCCACCATCATCCGTGAGTGGGGCCGGATCGGCTGCCTCGGCTTCGGCGGGCCGCCGGCGCACATCGCGCTGCTCCGCAAGCTGTGCGTGGCGGACCGGGGCTGGCTGGCCCCGGCCGACTTCGAGGACGGCATCGCCGCCTGCAACCTGCTGCCCGGCCCGGCGTCCACCCAGCTGGCCATCTACTGTGCCTGGCGGCTGCGCGGCGCGATCGGGGCGCTCGTCGGCGGGTTCTTCTTCATCGTCCCCGGCCTGGTGGTGATCCTCGGGCTGTCCGCGGTGGTCCTGGCCCCGCACCCACCCGGCTGGATCGGCGCGGCCGCGGCTGGCGCGGACGCGGCGGTGCCCGCCGTGGCGCTGGGCGCCGCTGCCGGGCTGGTCCCGGCCAGCTGGCGCCGGGCGGGCCAGGCCCGCCCGGCGCGCGGGCGCTGGATCGGCTACCTGCTGGCCGGGGGCGTGGCGGCGGCGACCGTCGGTCCCTGGCTGGTCCTGGTGCTGGCCGCCTGTGGGTTCGCCGAGATCGCGGTGCGAACCAGGAAGCCTTCCCCCCGGACCGTCCGCCGGGACCCAGACTGCCCGCGGCCGCGCTGCCGCTGGCCGCCGGGTCTGCCGCCGCCGGCGGGCTGCTTGCCGTGGCCTGGGTGGCGCTGAAGGTCGGTGCGCTGTCTTACGGCGGCGGCTTCGTGATCATCCCGCTCATGCAGCACGACGCGGTGCACACCTACCACTGGATGACCTCGGCCCAGTTCCTCAGCGCGGTGGCGCTGGGCCAGGTGACCCCCGGCCCCGTGGTGCAGACCGTGGCCGTGGTGGGGTACGCGGCGGCCGGCCTGGCCGGCGGCCTGCTCGCCGCGCTGGTCGCGTTCAGCCCGTCGTTTCTGTTCGTGCTGGGCGGCGCCCGGTACTTCGACCGGCTCCGGGCCAACGACGCCGTCCAGGCCTTCCTCACCGGGGCCGGCCCGGCCGCCATCGGCGCCATCGCCGGGGCAGCGGTCCCGCTCGGGCTGGCCCTGGCCCACCTGTGGCAGGCCGGGCTGCTGGTGCTCGCCGGAATCTGGCTAGTCGGCCTGCGCCGCGGCGTGGTCAGCGCCATCGTCGGCTGCGGCGTTCTCGGCGTCATCGCCTACGCCGCCGGCGCCCCCGTGGGCTGACCGGCCCGGCGGGCGGCCGCAGAGTGGGCTATGTCACGACGCCCGCTGGGCGCCGGGACGTTGCGGCGGCCTGTCCGACGATCGATGCTGGGGCCTATGCCAACCGACGACGAGGTCACCAAGCTGCTCGGCCCCGACTACGGGACGGTGCTGTGGGAGCCCAGCCCGCAGCGGATCGAGCAGGCCCAGATCACCCGGTACCAGCGCTGGCTGGCGCAGCGCGGGGTTGCGGCACCCGGGTACACCGGCCTCTGGGAGTGGTCGGTCCGCGAGCCCGCCCAGTTCTGGGACTCGATCTGGGACTACTTCGGCGTGCTCGGCCAGCGCGGCACCGGGCCGGCCGTCACCGGGGAACTGCCGGACGCGCACTGGTTCCCCGGCACCACGCTGAACTACGCGCGCAACGCGCTGCGGACCGCGCTCACCGACCCGGACCGGCTCGCCGTCATCGGCGCGGCCGAGGACGCCGCGCCGCGCCGGATCACTTATGGCCAGCTGGCCGCCGAGGTGGCCCGGGTCCAGGCGGCGCTGCGCGCGCTGGGCGTCGGCCGCGGCGACCGGGTGGCCGCCTTCTTGCCGACCATCCCCGAGGCGCTGGTCGCCATGCTCGCCACCGCCAGCCTCGGCGCGATCTGGTCATCCTGCTCACCGGACTTCGGTGCGCGCAGCGTGATCGACCGGTTCGCCCAGATCTCCCCGACGGTGCTGCTCACCGTCGGCCGCTACCGCTACGGCGGCAAGGAGTTCAGCCGGGACGAGGCGGTCGCCGAGATCATCGGCGGCCTGCCCGGGCTGGCCGCGGTGATCACCGTCGGCCCGGGTCCCGGCCCCGCGGCGGAGGCCGCGGCCGGCCGGGCCGGCGCGGCCGCGCTGCCCTGGGACGAGCTGCCGGGATCTCCGGCCGAGGCCGGCCCCCAGTTCGAGGAGGTGCCGTTCGACCACCCGCTGTGGGTGCTCTACTCCTCCGGCACCACCGGCCTGCCCAAGGCGATCATGCACGGGCACGGCGGGATCGTCCTCGAGCACCTCAAGGCCCTCACCCTGCACCAGGACCTCGGCGGCGACGACACGTTCTTCTGGTACACCACGACCGGCTGGATGATGTGGAACTACCTGGCCGGCGGCTTGCTGACCGGGGCCACCCTGCTGCTCTACGACGGCAGCGCCACCTACCCGGGCACCGACGCGCTGTGGCGGCTGGCCGCCGAGCACGGCGTGACCTATTTCGGCACCGGCGCCCCGTACCTGCTCACCTGCGCCAAGGCCGGGCTGGCCGCGGGCCGGGAACTGGATCTCTCCGCCATCCGCGGGATCGGCTCCACCGGGTCCCCGCTGACCCCGGAGGGATTCGCCTGGGTGTACCGGGAGATCGGCTCCGGCCTGCAGCTCGGCTCGTTCTCCGGCGGCACCGACCTGTGCACCGGGTTCGTCGGCCCGAATCCGCTGCTGCCAGTGCGTACCGGGATCATCGCCGGGCGCTGCCTCGGCGCGCGGGTGGAGGCGTACGACGAGGCGGGCCAGCCGGTCACCGGGCAGGTCGGTGAGCTGGTGCTCACCGCGCCGATGCCGTCCATGCCGGTCAGCTTCTGGAACGATCCCGGCGGGGAGAAGTACCACGCCAGCTACTTCGCCGCCTACCCCGGCGTGTGGCGGCACGGCGACTGGATCACGATCCTGCCGGACGGCGGCTGCGTGATCTACGGCCGCTCCGACGCCACCCTGAACCGAGGCGGCGTCCGGATGGGCACCAGCGAGTTCTACCGGGTGGTGGAACGGATGCCGGAGATCGCTGACAGCCTCGTGGTGGACACCGGCCAGCTGGGCCGGGACGGCCGGCTGGTGCTGTACGTGGTGCTGGCCGGGGGACGGGACCTCGATGACGAGCTGGCCGGCCGGATCCGGCGCGCGCTGCGCACCGAGCTGTCCCCGCGGCACGTGCCCGATGAGATCCACCAGGTGCCCGGCATCCCGCGCACGCTGTCCGGCAAGAAACTGGAGGTCCCGGTACGCAAGATCCTGCTTGGCACCCCGGTGGCGCAGGCCGCGGACCCGGACGCGCTGGCCAACCCGGAGGTGCTCGGCGTGTTCGCCAGCGCCGCGGACCCCGCGTACAGTCGTGAGCAGGCACGGCGCAGCGAGAAGGGTGATTGAGGGAACGCGTGAGAACACCACAACGGCGTGGTGGGGCCTCAGGCGATAACCGGCCTCCGGCGCTGCCCACCCGGTCCAGCCCCGCCCGGTCCAGCCCCGCCCGGTCCAGCCCGGCCCGGTCCAGCCCGGCCCGGTCCAGCCCGGCCCGGTCCAGCCCGGCCCGGTCCAGCCCGGCCCGGTCCAGCCCGGCCTGGCCCGGCCCGCCCAGCCCGCGGAGCTTCGGCCAGCAAGGCGGGCTGCTCAGCTACGGCGGTTACTTCCGGCTGCCGTACCTGCCCGCGCTGCAGGTGCCCGAGGCCGGCCCGCCGGCCCGCGACGAGCTGCTGTTCATTACCGTGCACCAGGGGTACGAGCTGTGCTCCGGCCCGTTGCTGCACGAACTGGCTGCCGTGCGGGACGCGATGGCCGACCGGCTGGCCGGGCTGTGGCGGGCCCGGCCCGGGACGACGCGGAACGCCAGATCGGGACGAAATCGGGAACCGGCGGGTCAACCGGGGCGCCATATCTGCGCGCCCAGGTGCCGGTGCGCTACTACCCCCTGCTGTGGGAGCTGAGGGACTTTCTGTGACCACAGGGAGCGTGAGGAATGTCGGACATGGCAGCGAATGACAGCGCCGTCGACCACCGGGACGAGCTGCTGGCCGAGGCGGCCAGCCGGGCCGCCGCGATGGCGCCGGAGGACACCACGGTCGGGGACCTGCTGCGGTACTTCCGGGCCTACTACGGGCACGTCCCGGCGGAGGACCTGGCCGCGGCCGGCCCGGACCGGCTGGCCCGGGTAGCACTGGAGCAGGCCCGGCTCGCGGCGCACCGTCCCCAGGGCCGGTCCCTGGTCCGCGTGCTCCCGGCCCCCGAGGGCGCCACGTTCGACCCCGGCCGCGCCTCGGTGGACATCATGACCGACGACATGCCGTTCCTCATCGACTCGATCACCATGGAGCTGGCCCGGCACAACCTCGACAGCTACCACGTCATCCACCCGCAGCTGGTGGTCCGCCGGGACGTCGCGGGCACCCTGCACGAGGTATCCGGGGCGCTGAACGGCGGCCGGACCGGCGGGGACGAATTCGTCGAGTCCTGGACTCACATCGAGGTCGACCTGCGGGCCTGCAGCGCGCCGGTGGATGTGCTGGAGATAGACCTGCACCGGGTACTGGACAACGTGCGGGTCGCAGTGGAGGACTACCCCCGGATGCAGGCCAAGGCCACCTGGCTGGCTGACCGGCTGTCCGCCGAGGGACCCAGGGCGCCGACCGAGACGGTGGCGCTGCTGCGCTGGCTGTCCGACAACCACTTCACATTCCTGGGCTACCGGGAGTACGACCTGGTCGAGGGCCCGGACGGGATGGCGCTGTCGGCCGTGCCCGCGACCGGGCTCGGCATCCTGCGGCATGACCGGCGCGCCTCCAGCGCGTTCGCCGCGTTGCCCCCGGAGGTACGGGCCCGGGCCAAGGACCCGCAGCGGCTCATCCTGACCAAGGCCAACTCCCGCTCCACCGTGCACCGCCCCACCTACCTCGACTACATCTCGATCAAACGGCTCGATTCCCGTGGCGAGGTGGACGGCGAGCACCGGTTCCTCGGGCTGTACACGCACGCCGCCTACCACGAGAGCATCACCCGCATCCCGGTGCTGCGGCGCAAGCTGGCCAACGTGCTGGAGGCGGCCGGGATGACCCCGGACAGCCACGACGGCCAGGACATCATGGAGATCCTGGAGGGCTACCCGCGCGAGGAGCTGTTCCAGATCACGCCGGCCGAGCTGACGCCGATCGCGCTGGGCGTGCTGGCCCTGCGGGAGCGCCGCCAGACCCGGCTCTTCCTGCGCCGGGACCGGTACGGCCGGTACATGTCGTGCCTGGTGTACCTGCCCCGGGACCGGTACACCACCGCGGTGCGGCTGCGCGCGCAGGAGATCCTGCGCCAGGCATTCGGCGGGGTGACGGTCGAGTACAGCGCCACCATCGGCGACTCCGCGCTGGCCCGGCTGCACGTCGTGGTCCGGGCGGAACGTGGCCGGCAGCTCGCCGAGGTCGATCCAGCGGAGCTGGAGGCCAGGGTGGCCGCCGCGGTGCGGTCCTGGGATGAGGACCTGGCCGAGGAGGCCCGGGCCCGGCTGGGCGAGACCCAGTCGCAGGTGCTGCTGGCCGCGTGCGCCGGCGCGATCCCGGAGACTTACAAGGCGGACGTGCCCGCCGCCTACGCGCTGAGCGACCTGATCCGGGTGCACCTGCTGCAGGAGTCCGGCGAGCAGGTGGCCTTCGAGCTGTGGGAGGCCGAGGGGTACTCGGGCGGCATCCCGGCCCGCTCCGGGCCGGATGGTGCCGGGGTCTGGCGGCTGACGATCTACCGGACCGGGTCGCCGATCACGCTGACCGATGTGCTGCCCCGCCTGCAGCACATGGGTGTTGAGGTCGTGGATGAGCACCCGTACGAGTTCCAGGGCCGCGAACTGGACCGGCCGTTCTGGATCTATGACTTCGGGTTGCGCAGGAGCGGTGCCGCGGAGGGCCCGCGGGATCACCCGCCGCTGCGGTCCGGCCCGGTCAAGGGCCTGTTCGAGGACGCGCTCGGCGCGCTGTGGCGGGGCCAGATCGAGGACGACGGGTTCAACGCGCTGGTGCTGGACGCCCAGCTGAGCTGGCGGCAGATCATGATGCTGCGCGCCTACGCCAAGTACCTGCGCCAGGCGGGCACCCGGTTCAGCCAGGACTACATCGAGCGGGTGCTGCGCTTCAACACCACGGTGACCCGGCTGCTGGTCCGGCTATTCGAGTCCCGGTTCGACCCGGCCCGCCATGGCGGCCAGGCCGAGCGGAGCGAGGCGATCACTGAGGAGATCCGCGGCGAGCTGGACGACGTCGCGGTGCTGGACCATGACCGGGTGCTCCGCGCCTACCTGAGCCTGATCCGGGCCACGCTGCGGACCAACTACTTCGCCGACCCGGGCGACCACGGGCCAGCCACGGGGGATGGCCAGCCGGCCGTGCCGTACCTGGTCGTCAAGTTCGACGCGGCCCAGGTGCCGGACCTGCCCGCGCCCCGGCCCAAGTACGAGCTGTTCGTCTACTCGCCCCGGCTGGAGGCGGTGCACCTGCGGTTCGGCGCGGTAGCCCGCGGCGGGCTGCGCTGGTCAGACCGCAGCGAGGACTTCCGCACCGAGATCCTCGGCCTGGCCAAGGCGCAGGAGGTGAAGAACTCGGTCATCGTCCCGGCCGGGGCCAAGGGCGGCTTCGTGTGCAAGCGGCTGCCGGACGCCGCCGACCGGGAAGCGCACCAGGCCGAGGTGCTGGCCTGCTACCGGACCTTCATCAGCGCCATGCTGGACGTCACCGACAACCTGCACGCCGGCCAGGTGGTGCCGCCGCCGGGCGTGGTCCGTTACGACGGCGACGACCCGTACCTGGTGGTGGCTGCGGACAAGGGCACCGCGACGTTCTCCGACACGGCCAACGAGATCGCTACCAGCTACGGGTTCTGGCTCGGCGACGCGTTCGCCTCCGGCGGCTCCGAGGGCTATGACCATAAGAAGATGGGCATCACTGCCCGCGGCGCCTGGGAATCGGTCAGGTTCCACTTCGCCACGCTCGGCCTGGACACCCAGGCCACCGATTTCACGGTGGCCGGGATCGGGGACATGTCCGGGGACGTGTTCGGCAACGGGATGCTGCTGTCCCGGCATATCCGGCTGATCGCGGCGTTCGACCACCGGCACATCTTCCTCGACCCCGACCCCGACGTGGAGGCCAGCTTCGCGGAGCGGGAGCGGCTGTTCGGGCTGCCCCGGTCCACCTGGGCCGACTACGACCCGGTGCTGATCTCGGCGGGCGGCGGGGTGTGGCCGCGGACCGCCAAGTCCGTCCCGGTCGCACCGGCGGTGCAGCAGGCCCTCGGGCTGGATGACTCGGCCCGCACCCTGTCCCCGGACCAGCTCATCTCGGCCATCCTGGCCGCGCCGGTGGACCTGCTGTGGAATGGCGGGGTCGGCACCTACGTGAAGGCCAGCACCCAGTCGCACGCCGACGCCGGGGACCGGGCCAACGACGCGGTGCGGGTCAACGCGACCGCGGTCCGTGCCCGGGTCATCGCCGAGGGCGGCAACCTGGGCGTGACGCAGGCCGGCCGGATCGAGTACGCGCTGGCGGGCGGGCTGATCAACACCGACTTCATCGACAACTCGGCCGGCGTGGACACCTCGGACCACGAGGTCAACATCAAGATCCTGCTGGCGGACAGCATCAGCCGGGGCGACCTGTCCGCCGCCGAGCGGGGCCGGCTGCTGGCCGAGATGACTGACGAGGTCGGGCAGCTGGTGCTGCGGGCCAACTACCAGCAGAACCGCGCGCTGGCCTCGTCCCGCGCCCAGGCGCCGACCATGCTGCACGTGCATAGCCGGATGATGCGCAAGATGGTCCGGGACGGCGGGCTGCGCCGCAAGCTGGAGGTGCTGCCCGGGGACAAGGAGGTCGCCGAGCGGCGGTCCGCCGCGCTGGGCCTGACCACCCCCGAGTTCGCGGTGCTGCTCGCCCACGTCAAGATCGGCGCCGAGCAGGAGATGCTGGCCTCGGTTCTGCCCGACGACCCGTACCTGCGGTCGGTGCTGGCGGGGTACTTCCCGGAACCGCTCCGCGAGCGGTTCTCCAGCCAGATGGATGCTCACCCGCTGAGCCGGGAGATCATCACCACCGCGGTGGTCAACGACATGGTGGACCGGTCCGGCACCACCTTCCTTTTCCGGATGAACGAAGAGACCGGGGCGTCGGTCCCCGACATCACCGGCGCCTGGCTGGTGGCGCGGGCCGTGTTCGACCTGGCCGGGTTCTGGGCCGAGGTCGAGGCACTGGACGGCGAGGTAGAGGTGGCCACCCAGCTGGCGCTGCTGCTGGAGGGCCACAAGCTGGGAGAGCGGGCCACCCGGTGGCTGCTCTACAACCGGCGCCCGCCGTTCGACATCGCCGACACCATCGATTTCTTCTCCGGCGGGGCGCAGACCGTGGCCTCCGGGCTGCCCAAGCTGCTCACCGGCCGGGACCGGTCCGGGTTCACCGACCGGCTGGAGCAGTTCACCGCCCGCGGGGTGCCGGCCGGGCTGGCCGAGCGGGTGGCCGCCATGGTGCCCACCTACGCGGCGTTCGACATGGTGCAGATCGCCACGGCCACCAGCCGCAGCGTGGAGGAGACCGCGGAGGTCTACTTCGACCTGGCCGACCGGCTGCAGATCACCCGGCTCCGGGACCGGATCACCTCGCTGCCCCGCGACGACCGGTGGAACACCATGGCCCGGGCCGCGCTGCGCGACGACCTGTACGCCGCGCACGCCGCCATCACCCGGGACGTGCTGGAGGTGACTGGCCCTGGCAGCCCGGAGGAACGGCTCGCGGTATGGGTGCGGCGCAACGACCCGGCGGTCCGGCGGGCCACCCAGACCCTCACTGAGATCTGGGAGAGCGACCGGTTCACCGTGGCCATGCTGTCCGTGGCGGTCCGGGCGGTCCGCACCCTGGTAGAAGCCAGTTCGTTGCCCGAACATCCTTCGTAAGTTGACGGGCGATCGTCCTTTCGAATGCCCGCTCTCGCGTAGGCTTTCCCGCATGGCAGGTACCGACCCCGCAAATGAGATCTCAGAGTTGTCGGCGACTCTCACCAGCGTGGAGTCCGTGCTCGACCCGGAGGCCATGCGCCGGGAGGCAGACAGCTTGCGGGAGCGTGCCGCCGACCCGGGGCTGTGGGATGACCCGGAGCGGGCCCAGGCGGTGACCCGGCGGCTGTCCTACCTGGAAGGTGAGCTGAGCCGCCTGGGCGGGCTGCGGCGCCGCCTCGACGACACCCGGGTCATGTTCGAGCTGGCCGAGAGCGAGCACGACGAGCCGACCCGGGAGGAGGCCACCCGGGACCTGGCCGCGCTGCGCCGGGAGATCGACCAGCTCGAGGTGCGCACCCTGCTCAACGGCGAGTATGACGCCCGGGAGGCGCTGATCACGATCAACGCCCAGGCCGGCGGGGCGGACGCGGCGGACTGGGCGGAAGGCCTGCGGCGCATCTACCTGCGCTGGGCGGAGCGGCACGGCTACCCGAGCGAAATCTACGACACCTCCTACGCGGAAGAGGCGGGCATCAAGTCCACCACGTTCGCGATCAAGGCGCCCTACGCCTACGGCACGCTGCGCGGCGAGCACGGCACGCACCGGATGGTGCGCATCTCCAAGTACGACAACCAGGGCCGCCGGCAGACCTCCTTCGCCGGGGTGGACGTCATCCCGGTCGTGGAGCAGACCGACCACATCGAGATCCCGGACGACGACATCCGGGTGGACGTGTACCGCTCCAGCGGGCCGGGCGGGCAGGGCGTGAACACCACCGACTCCGCCGTCCGGATCACCCACATGCCCAGCGGCATCGTGGTGTCCTGCCAGAACGAGCGCAGCCAGATCCAGAACAAGGCCACTGCCATGGCGGTGCTCCAGGCCAAGCTGCTGGAACGCAAGCGGGCCGAGCAGACGGCCAAGATGAACGAGCTACGCGGTGACTCCAGCGGCAGCTGGGGCACCCAGATCCGCAACTACGTGCTGCACCCGTACCAGAACGTGAAGGACGTGCGGACCGGGCTTGAGACAGGCAACACCGCGGCCGTCATGGACGGGGAGATCGACGACTTCATCGAGGCCGAGATCCGCTGGCTCCGGAAGAACCCCACCGCGGACGACTGACGGACTCATGAGCGGGTGAAACCCGCTGGTACTGCGGGCTGGCGAAGCCGTGTCCCCTCCGGGCCAGCGGTGCGCGCGGACTCGGGGGGCGTCCCCCCGGGCTGGTGCTGCGGGGCGCGGCGAACCGGTCCCCTCGCGGCCCGCGATGCGCGGGGGGCTCCGGGGGTCGTCCCCCGGGTGATTAGTGCCCGAACTGCTGCACCATCACGACGAGGGCCAGCAGTGCCACCAGCAGGGCAGCGATCATGGGGATGGAAATCCCCGTGTGGTGATGGTGCATCTGGGCCCGGGCCGCCTGGCAGGCGGGGCAGCGGGCTTCGACGACCGGTCCTGCGCACCTGGCGCAGCTGAGATGTTCGCAGCTCATCCGGGTCCCTTCCACGTCATCCGGGGTCCCTCGGGTCAGCGGCCGCCGGTGCCACTTCAGCAGTGTTGCACGTTCAGACTCAGTTTCCCCCCTAGACTGGCCCCTGGCCAAACCGGACAGCCCACCGGGCCCGGCTGGCCGTGCGGCGGCCGCATCGCGGCTGCTGCGCCCCCCCGCAATTTCGTCGAGCGCTGTGATGGGCCAGTGATCCACTTCGATAACGTCACTAAGACGTACCCGAACCAGAGCCGCCCGGCACTGGAGAACGTCACGATCGACGTCGAAAAGGGCGAGTTCGTCTTCCTGGTCGGGCCCTCGGGCTCCGGTAAGTTGACGTTCCTGCGGCTGATCCTCAAGGAGGAGAAGCCGACCGAGGGCAGGATCCATGTGGCGGGCAAGGATCTCGCCCGCCTGACCAACTGGAAGGTCCCCTACCTGCGCCGCAGGATCGGCTGCGTGTTCCAGGACTTCCGGCTGCTGCCGAACAAGAACGTCTACCAGAACGTGGCCTTCGCCCTGCAGGTGATCGGGAAGCCCCGGCGGTTCATCCGCAAGGTTGTCCCAGAGGTGGTGGACCTGGTCGGGCTGGAGGGCAAGCACGACCGGATGCCCGATGAGCTGTCCGGTGGCGAGCAGCAGCGGGTGGCCATGGCCCGCGCGTTCGTGAACCGGCCGATGATCCTGCTGGCCGATGAGCCGACGGGGAACATCGACCCGGCCACCTCCATCGGGATCATGAAGGTGCTCGACCGGATTAACCGGACGGGAACCACGGTCGTCATGGCCACGCACGACGCGGCGATCGTCAACTCGATGCGCAAGCGCGTCATCGAGCTTGAGTACGGGAAAGTTGTGCGCGACCAGTCTCGCGGGGTGTACGGCCAGTCGTACTGACCAGGCTGCGCCCGGAGTGGCCGGGCGCTAGCGGGGGTCTGGGCGGTACCAGATACCGAGGATTACCGAGGGATCAGCGACAAATGCGTGCACAGTTCGTCTTCCAAGAGGTCTGGACAGGCCTGCGGCGCAACCTGACGATGACGGTTGCGCTGGTCGTCGTCGTCGCGATCAGCCTGTCGCTGCTCGGCACCGGGCTCTTGTTCGTGAAGCAGGTGGACAACACCAGGACCTACTGGCAGGGCCGGGTCCAGTTGTCCATCTACCTGTGCACGGCGACCAGCGTGAGCCCGCAGTGCAAGCAGAACGGGCCGGCCACCGCGGCCCAGCGGCAGCAGATCTACACCGACCTGATAGCGCTCCGGTCGCAAGGCGTGGAGCACGTCTACTACGAATCCCAGGGGCAGGCGTTCCAGCGGTTCAAGCAGGAGTTCTCACAGGACAAGTCGTTCGCCAGCCTGGTCACCCAGAACGAGATCCCCGACTCGTTCCAGGTCAAGCTGCGTAATGCGCAGACCGACTTCAACGTGGTGGCCGGGACCGTGGAAGGGAGGCCAGGAGTCGACAACATCGTCAACGTGGAGTCGATCCTGTCCAACTTCTACCGGCTGCTCGACGCGGCCCGGAATGCGGTCATCATCACGGCCATCATCCTGGTCATCGCCGCCATCCTGCTGGTGGCGAACACCATCCGGCTGTCCGCGTTCAACCGCCGCCGGGAGACCAGCATCATGCGGCTGGTCGGCGCATCCAACTTCTACGTTCAGCTACCCTTCCTGCTAGAAGGAGTCATCGCCGGCTTGATCGGCTGGCTCATCGCTGCCGGGCTGCTGATCGCGGTCAAGACCCTGGGCCTGGATACGCTGCAGCAGTACTTTGGCTACAACGTCCGGCTCGGCCTCGGTGACCTCATCGAGGTCATCGTGCTGGCCATGGTCATGGGAGTGGTGCTCTGTGGCGTCACGTCCTTCCTCACGCTCAGGCGCTACCTTCGCGCCTGACCCCAGCGGACGCTAAGGCAGTGGCACCCAAGCAGCAGTCCACGGTCATCGCCCGCAACCGGCGGGCCAGGCACGACTATCACATAGAGGACGTGGTCGAGGGCGGCCTCGTGCTGACCGGCACCGAGGTGAAGTCGCTGCGAGCCGGCCGGGCGTCCCTGGTGGATGGGTTTGCCCAGATTTCTGACGGTGAGATGTGGCTGCACGGGGTGCACATCCCGGAGTACACCCAGGGCACCTGGACCAACCATGAGCCGCGGCGGATCCGCAAGGTGCTGCTGCACCGCAAGGAGATCGACCGGCTGGCCAGCAAGACCGCGGAGCGCGGGCTCACCATCGTGCCGCTGTCGCTGTATTTCAAGGATGGCCGGGCCAAGGTGGAGCTGGGCGTGGGCCGCGGCAAGCGCACCTACGACAAACGGCAGGATCTGGCCCAACGTGACGCTGCCCGGGAGGTAGAACGTGCCTTGCGGCGGCGGGGCTGATGGCGAAGCAGGCCGTGGCCTCATACCGTAGACGGGGGGCGCATGCGGCTGCGCGCAGGCCCGCGACGCCCTTCACTACAGTAAAGAGCGCTCCGCAGCCAGCCGCCGGCGGGCGCGTCTCGCGTGAGGGCGGCGCCGGGGGACTCGTGGGCGGCCTGCGTTCGAGGTCGCGGCAGCTGAAGCTGGGTGCTGCCGGGCTGGCTTTCGCCATCCTGATCGCCGGCATCGCCGGGGGATTCGTCAGCGGTGAACCATCGGCGGAGCCCGCCGCGCAGGCGTTCCTGCTGGACTGGGCCCAGGGCCAGTACCGGGCGGCGGCCGCGCTGACTACCGGTGCCCCGGCCGCCGTGAGCACCGACCTGAGCGCCGCCTACGAGCAGCTCGGCGCGGCGGCCTACTACCTGTCGATGGGCCGGATCGTCCAGCACGGCGGCACCGCGCAGGCCTACTTCTACGCCTCCGTGGACCTCGGCCAGGATGGGGAATCCTGGAACTACCAGGGGTCTTTCGGGCTGCGGAAGATCTCCTCGCACTGGCGGGTGGTGTGGGCCCCCACCGTCATCAACCCGGGCCTGCACCAGGGCGTGCGGATGGCCGTGGTCTCGGTCATGCCGAACCGGGCACCGCTGCTGGACGCGGAAGGTGCCTCACTCATCCGGGACTCCGCCGCATACATCGCGCAGATCCGCCCCGGCCGGCTGGCCCACCCGGTGGCGACCGCGAACGCGTTCGCCGCGGCCACCGGGCTGGATGAGGACCAGGTGCTCAGCGTGATCCGGGCCGCGCCCCAGTCGCGGCCGCTTACCCTGGTCACCCTCGACCCGGCCAACTACGCCAGCCTGCGGCGCAAGCTCAACCGGGTGCCCGGGCTGATCATCCGGCAGGTCTCGCGCCGCCTGTTCGACAGCATGGCCAGTGACGTGACCGGCTCGGTCGGCACCGAGATCACCCCGGCGCTACAGGCCCAGGGCATCACCTACCGGCCCGGGACCACGGTGGGCGTGTCCGGGCTGCAGGAGGTCTACCAGCGCAAGCTGGCCGGCTCCGCGGAGACCGAGATCGTCGCGGAGAGCAACGCCGGCCGCCAGGTGGCCGTGCTCAAGCAATGGGATGGCCAGCCGGGAACCCCGGTGCGCACCACCATCCGGGCCGGAGTGCAGGCCGCCGCGCTCCGCGCCCTGGCGGCCCAGCCGGCTGCGGCAGGCATCATTGCGGTGCAGGCCTCCACCGGGCACATCCTGGCCGTGGCCGACCGCGCCATGCCCGGGCAGCCGCGGGTCGATCCCCTGGCCGGGCGCTACCAGCCGGGCAACGCCTTCACGATCGTCTCGGCCGCCGCCCTGCTCACCGGTGGCCTGCAGGCCAGCACGCCGATCCCGTGCCGGGCGGAGACCAGCGTCGGCGGGCGCACGTTCAGTAACGTGCCGGGCACCCCCGCACTGGGTGATCAGGCGACGTTCAGCGCCGACTTCGCGCAGTCCTGCGCGACCGCCTTCACCACCCTGTCCCAGCGGCTGAGTGGCAGCAAGCTGGCCGCCAGCGCCACCGCGTTCGGGCTGGGCATGCGGTGGAAGCTGCCGCTGAGCGCTTTCGCGGGGTCGTTCCAGGCCTCCGCCAGCCAGGCAGGGGTGGCCGCCAACAGCATCGGCGACCAGGGCATCCAGGTCAGCCCGCTGGCCATGGCGCTGGTGGCGGCCGGGGTGGACGCGGGCACCTGGCGGCCGCCGGTGCTGATCACCTCGCCGCCGGACCCGGGACTTTCGCCCCGCACGGTCGCCGCCGCGCAGACCGTGGCCTCGCTGCGCCAGTTGATGCGCGGCACCGTGACCAGCGGGGCCGCCAAGGCCGCCGACCTGGGGGGCGCCTCCGTCTACGGGCAGGTGGGTTCCGCCCAGGAGATCCCGGGATCCCCGTGGTGGGCGCACTGGTTCGTCGGCTACCGGAACGGGGTCGCCTTCGCGGTCCTGGAGTTGACCAAATCCCCGGCCACGTCCGCCGTACCCCTCGGGGCCGCGTTCCTCAGCGGATTCCACGGCTGAGACCGCCCCGCCCCTGAGCTGCCTCCTGGCTTTCGAGGCTGCATGCGGTGATGCTGCGCCCGGGCTGCGGGGCTCCGTCCCGGTTTGCCACCGCCATCCGGTCGCGCAGCGTGAAATTACTCTTGAAATTTGTAACTCAGAGCAACCAAACAGCCACTCGCCGGCGTCTTACCTATTGACTGGGGGCCGCTTGGGGGGTTGCGCCTCAGTCGCCGTGATGGGAACCGGACCTCATCTCGGGGGAGGTCCGGGTGTAAGACCGGCCCCGACCCTGCCGGTCGGCCCTCGTGGACGCATTTCGGCCACCGCCAGCGTCCACGGGGGCATCTCATCCCACGTGAGATGCCCGGCGGGAGCTGCTCAGCGGCTCCCGCCGGGCATCTTCTACGTTCCCGCTCCCGTTCGAACAAGAGGAAGGATTTTCCCCCTTATAAGGGGGAAAATCCTCACCTTTACCAAGATCACGGGCGGGAGCGGGCCATCCGGCGCCCCGGGCCGGGGCGGCTTCCGTGGGGTTCGCTGCCCCGCCCCGGCGGCACCGGGACGGAATTGCCGTTGGCTCTGCGGTGTTGACTCCAGTAACGTCGTGATGCGGGTGCGTGCTGCGGCAGCTTGACAACTCAACATGAGTTACCCACAGGGGGTGACAGGCTTCGACTTCAGTGGTTGAGCCAGGGGAAGCGAGCCGAGGACGGCGGACATAACCTCGTTAACACTGTGACCGCAAAAAAATAAGTGCCAATGTTAAGCGCACTCACCTCGCCCTCGCGGCCTAAATAACCGCGGGTTAGGGGTTGTCAGCCCGGGAGTTCCTCCGGCCCGGTGTCTGGCATCAGCGAGGAGGATCCACCGCCCAGCCCGGTCGCGGGGCTGAGCGGGACATCTAACAGCGACTGAGCCCGTCGGTGGCCTGCCTGCAGGACCGCCGGGGCCGAGAAAATCGACGCAGGCTGCGCTCGGAGAAGCCCTGGTGATGTACTGAAGGACGCGGGTTCGATTCCCGCCACCTCCACGAACCGGGTGAGGCCGCTGTCATCCGACAGCCCTCATGCTTGGCCAAGGTAGCCCGGGCCGGGATGTCTCCCACGACACTCGGCCCGGGCTTCTTTACGTAGTGGCCGCGGTGACCACCACCGCGGTAAAGCGCATCGTGAAGCTGCCGCCCATCGCGTCGATGGCAGCCCCGGTGCCCGCCAGCAGCCCCTCGAGCTGGGACGGCGGGAGCTGGGCATGCCCGCCAATCGTAGGAATCTGGTCCAGCCACTCATCCCGGGTGTACGGCCGCTCCCAGTCGAATCGCCACCGCTCCGGGTCACCGAACGCGCCCGCTTCCCGGATGCCGTCGGCTGCCCTGGTGCACAGCGCCGAGTACGCGTCCCGGGCGGGCACGGCCCACGGGTTAAACGGCAAGTCAGGCTTGACCCGGCGGTAAACCGCGGCGAAGGCTTCCGCCACGTCAGGTGGCGGCTGGGCCGCGTTCCAGAACACAGCCAGCCGGCCATCAGGCCGCAGCACCTCGGCCGCCTTGGCCGCTCCCGCGATGGGGTCCACCCAGTGCCAGGACTGGCCGGAGACGACCGCATCGAATGGCCGGCCGGCCGGATCCCAGGTTTCGAACGCGGCCACCTCGACCTCGAGTCCGTTCCGCCGCGCCATCTCGGCCATCCGGGCGTCGATCTCGACCCCGAGCACCCGGCATCCGGCCGCCTGGAACTGGCGGGCTGCGATGCCAGTGCCCGTGCCGACGTCGAGGACGTCGGGCCCGGGGCTGGCGGCGACGATCCGCCGCACCATGGCAGCGGGGTAGCCGGGCCGGGCCCGGTCGTAGCGTTCCGGGTCCGAGCCGAACGACTCCGCTACCTGCCGGGCCCGGTGAGGCTCGGGTCTGGAAGGAGGCTCCTTCTCCGGCGGTATAGTGGGCATCCGCCCACTATAAGTGGGCATGCGCCCACTCGTCTACCGGGTCAGGAGAGGAGGTGCACGGTGCCGACGGGGGTGGCCATCCCCGATGCGCGCGAGCAGATGTTCGACGCCGCCGAGCGCGTCCTGCTCCGGGACGGCCCGAGCGCGCTGACCAGCCGGGCGGTCACCGCGGAGGCAGGCTTCTCCAAAGGTGTCCTGCACCGGCACTTCGCCGACTTCGACGCGTTCCTCGCCGAGCTCGTGCTGGACCGCATCGCCCGGATCGACCACCAGGCCGCCGCCCTGCGCGACTCCGCCGGGACCGGCACCGTCGCCGGCAACCTCACCGGCGCGCTGCTGGTGCTGTTTGGGTCAGCCGCTGTGGCCATCATCGCCCTCATCACTTTCCGGGATGACCTGCGTGCCCGACTGCGCCAGGCCAGGCCTGGCGTCCCGCTGCTGACCGAGGCGACGGCCATGGTCGCCTCGTACCTCAACGCGGAGCGGGAACTGGGCCGCATCATGGCGGATGCCGACGTGGACACGCTCGCGCCCATGCTGATCGGGACCGGGCACCTGCTGTTCGCTGGACGGGAAGGCACCCCGCCGGAGGCGGGGACCCTCGACAAGGTGGTGACCGCGGTCATCGCCGGCGCCGTGCGGGAACCGCCGCTCTGACTGGCCCGGCACCGGATCCCGGACTCGGGAATCGGGATCAGGCGGAGTGCGGGCGGGGGGAGCCAGCACATGGGCGGCGTCGAGCAGGGCCTCGGCCGCCGATCGTGCGACAGCCGACACGGACGGGTCGCGATCCATCCGGGCCGACAGGCTCGCGCCGTCATAGAGCAGGTGCAGCTGGCGGGCGAGTTTCGCTGGATCGTCCGCCCCGGCCTGCTCGGCGAGCCCGGTGAAAAGGGCGCGCACCCAGGCCCGGTAGTCGTCCGCCGCGTGCTCGGTGGCACTGCCGGGCTTCGCTTCGGCCGAGGCGGCGACGAAGGCGCAGCCGTGATAGTTCGGCTCTGCGAACAGCTCGCCCTGCGCCTCGAACACGCCGAGCAGCCGGTCACGCGGATCGGTGTACCGCTGCAGGGCCCGGGCGAAGCGGTCCGCGATGGTCGCGTGCCGCGACCGCAGGTACGCCGTGACCAGCTCTTCCTTGCTGCCGAACGTGTTGTACAGGCTCATCTTGGCGACGCCGGCCCGGTCGATCACCTTGTCGATGCCCACCGACTGGACGCCTTCCGCGTAGAACAGCTCGTTGGCTGCTGCCAGCAGGCGTTCGCGGGCAGAGCTCTTCCTAACTGTCCCTGCCATCGCAACCTCCTATACCAGTCAGTCTAGGCCGGGTGGGGGCGGCGGGACTGGTCCCGCCGCCCCTCACGGCCGCCCGGGCCGGCTGACCGCGTCCCGGGCCGGCCACCGCGTCGCGGCCGGCGGTCAGCGGCACCCCGCGCCCGTCGGCAGCTCCGTGCCCGCGGCCCGCCGCGGCACGACGGTCGGCTCGCTGCCCGCCAGTTCGGCATCCGGTGCGCTGCCCGGCAGCAGCAGGCCCGCCAGCGCGAGCGCCGCCAGCACGATCACCGCGATGCCGTATGCACGGGCCGTGGTGAGCAGCCCGCCGGCGTTCACCACGAGCACGCCGGCGATGACGGCCGGCACGCCCATGCCGAGGTAGGAGACGACGTAGAGCAGCGACAGCACGCCCGACCGCTCATCCGGCTCGGCCTTCGGGAGTACCGTCCTGATACCGCCCTGGAAACCGCTGCCGAAGCCGAGCCCGGCGATGGCGGTACCGACGAAGAACCCCGCGATGCTGGCGGCGGAGATCGACAGCAGGGTGACCGCGACGCCCAGGATGAGAGCGCCGATGCCGGTCAGCATGACCGTGGTCGCGCCGAGGTTGCGCAGGGCCAGGACCGACAGGGCGGCCACCCCGGCCAGCACGAACAGGCTCAGGCCGCCGAGGACGACGGACCCGGAACCGGACAGGGCATGCACGATCGCCGGCCCAGTGCCCCGTAGAACCCAGCCAGCGCCCAGACGGCGAACAGCACCGGGGCAGACACCAGTACCGAGCGGCGCAGCGTACGGGGCAGCGTGATCTCCGGAACCATGGTCCTCAGCGCGCCCCGCTGCCGGCTGACCGTCTCGGTGGTGAGCAGCAGGCCGACCGCCTGGACCGCGAACACCCCGATAAGCAGCAGGAAGATCAGGCGCGCAGGGTGCGGCAGGTACTGGACGGCCAGGCCGGACACCAGCGCCCCGGTCGCGGTCCCGGTGCCCGGGGCGACCGCATTGGCCAGGGTGCCACGGGCCCGGCTGATGTCCAGCATGGCCGCTCCGACGGCGCCCGCGGCGGCTCCGGTGGCCACCCCCTGGACGATCCGGGCCACCAGCAGGGCCGTAACCCCGTCCGCGGTGGCGAACACGATCATCGACGCGGCCTGCACGCCGAGCGCGGCGAGCAGTACGGGCTTCCGGCCCAGGCGGTCGGAGATCTTGCCCAGGGTCATCAGCGAGGCCAGCACGGCGAGGGCGTAGACCCCGAACACGACAGTGGTCGTGATGGCCGAGAAATGCCACTCGGCCTGGTAGAAGGCGTACAGCGGGGTCGGCGCGCTGGAGCCGGCGAGGAACGAGACGATGATCGAGGCGAACAGGACCAGCGACGCGGTCGGCGGCAGCGTGGGCCGGCGATCTCCCCGGCCCGGGCGGGCCAGTGCGTCGAGTGCGGGAGCGGACATGGGCGGCCCTTCTCCAGTGGCGTTCGATGGTCGCTAACGGATAGACCGGTCTGTCTATTCCACGGAAAAGCCTGTTGCCCTTAGACGGCGTGTGGGGGAGCGCGCCTTACGGCGTGTGGGGGAGCGCGCCTTGAGGGTGAAGGAGAGCGCGCCTTACGGCGTATGGGGGAGCGCGCCTTGAGGGTGAGGGAGAGCGCGCCTTACGGCGTGACGGCCGGGCTGGCCATACCCAGCGCGGCGGGGCTGAGGCCGGCCAGGCGGCACTGCGGCTGGGTCAGCCGGGACAGCTTGTCCGTGTGGCTGAAGGCGCTCCGGCAGAGCGCCCGGGCCTGGCCGCCGCAGTCGTGGATGACGGCTCCCCCGGTGGAACTGACCACGGTGAGGTTGACGCAGCCGTTCCGCGACGGACCGTAGCTGCCCTGGTGAACCGAGGACCAGACGCCCACCCCGGCGAGCGCGGCGACGAGGGCGACGCCGATCAGCCCCATCACCCACTTACCCCGGGTGCCCAGCGACTGCCCGAAGTTCTCGGGGTTGCGGCCTCTCATGCCAACAGAGCATAAAGGGCGCCCGGTCAGCCGAACGCCGTGTACGCGGCGTACACCCCCAGGACCAGCAGGATGGCCGCGGTGAGCAGCCGGACGATCGTGACATTGACCAGCCGGAGCAGCCCCTGGCCCCCGGCCACCGCGATGCCCGCGACGGCGGCCATGGCCAGCAGCGCGCCGAGCCCGACCGCCAGCGGCGCGTGATAGCGGGCCGCCAGGTTGATGGTGAGCACCTGGGTCAGGTCGCCCCACTCCGCCAGGAAGATCACCACGAAGGCGGTCACTGCGGACCGGCGGCGCCGCATCCGGCCGTGATCGGGCACGGCCAGCCCAGCCTCATTGCCGCCGCGCCAGGCCTCGTAGAGTGCGAAGCCGGCCCCGGCCAGGAATGTCAGCGCGACCGCAACTTCCACCGCCCGATGGGGAAGTATGTGCAAGAGCAGGACGCCGACCGTGGTGGCGATGGCCACGTGCACGGTGAAGGCGGCGGTCGCCCCGAGCCAGACGGCGAAGGGCCGCCCGCGGGTGGCCATGACCAGGGAGGCGAACATCGTCTTGTCCGGCAGTTCGCCGAGGAAGATGACGGGGAAGACGGCGGCGGCGACGGCAAGGTTCACGCTGGCCCTTTCCTCCGCCGGGACGGGGGCGTGCCTTCATCCCGGCCATGGACGTATCCACGACGGCTGGAACGAAGGTCTCGCCCACCTGCAGACGGCGCAGGCCTGGCAACCGGGCGCCGCGGGCGCCAGCATGTCGATTACCGGTCGGGGGCTACTCCCCTTCGCAACCCACGATAGTGCAGCGCCGGCCGATGACTGAGCCGGAATCGCGGGATCCGGAACCGGACGGGGAGCCCGCGGCCGGGCCGCGGGGCGCCCGGCCCGGCCCCCCGCGGCCACCGGGAAAGCCGCCGGGAAACCGGCTCCAGCGCAATTTCGAGCGCGGGCTCAGCCTGGCCCAGCTCACCGTGGTGCTGCCGGTCGTCGTCCTGCTGCTCTCCGGGGTCGGTGCCTTCGTCTACGCGAGCGTCTATGCGGTGCACGCCGTCGGGGACATCACCCGGCACCCGTTCTATCTGCACAACCTGCGGCTGTTCCTCACCGAGATCGACGTGTTCCTGATCGGTGCCACGCTGATCATCGCCGCCTTCGGCCTGTACGAGCTGTTCATCTCCAGGATCGATCCGGACGGGCAGGACCGCCGGCTGCCCGCGTGGCTGGAGATGCACGACCTCAACGACCTCAAGGCCCGGGTGATCTCTATGATCATCCTGGTCACCGCGGTGACCTTCACCGACGTGCTGCTGGATTTCGACCAGGCGCAGGCGCTCGACGTGCTCTATCTCGGTGTCGGGGCGGCCATCGTGATCGCGGCGCTCACCGTGTACCTGCGCTACGGCTCCGATACTGGCCGCGGCCGGGCCGGCCGCGACTAGCCCTGGACAGGCCTCACTGGCCTGCCTATCCTTGACTGTATGGTCAGTCAGCATCGGTACCCCCCTGCCCCGCTCGACGCCGCCGCCGTCCAGGAGGCGCTCCGGCCGTTCGGCCAGAGCCGGATGCTGCCGCGCGCCGCGTACACCGACCCGGCGGTGTTCGCCTGGGAGCGGCAGCACTTCTTCGGCGGCGGCTGGACCTGCGCAGGCTACGCCGCGCAGACGCCGGCGCCCGGTGACATGCGTGCTGAGCCGGCTGGCCGGGGCAGCGTGCTGCTGGCCCGCGGCGACGACGGCGTGCTCCGCGCGTTCGCGAACTTCTGCCGCCACCGCGGCCATGAACTGCTGCCGTGCGGGTCGGTCACCCAGCAAAGCGTCATTATCTGTCCCTACCACTCCTGGACTTACGGGCTCAACGGAACGCTCCGGGCGGCGGCCGGATTCAAGAACCGGCCGGGGTTCGACGTGGATGCCTGGGGCCTGGTTGAGCTACCCGTTGAGGAATGGCATGGGCTGGTTTTCGTTGATGGCTCGGGCCAGGCTGGCCCGCTGGCGGACTCGCTCGGCACCCTGGAGCCGCTCGTCGCCCCGTACGAGCTGGAGCGCCTGGTGGTCCGCGGGCGGCATGAGTACGAGGTGGGGTCGAACTGGAAGATCCTCACCGAGAACTACCACGAGTGCTATCACTGCCCGATGATCCACCCGGAACTGTGCAAGGTGAGCCCGCCCAAGAGCGGGGAGAACTACGCAGCCCCCGGGACCTGGGTGGGCGGCTGGATGGACCTGCGCGACGGGATGGCCACGATGTCGCTGGACGGCACCAGCCGCGGCGTCGCGCTGCGCGGCCTGGACGAGGCCGGGCTGCGGACCGTGATCTACGTCAACGTCTTCCCGAACGTCCTGCTCAGCCTGCACCCGGATTATGTCATGACGCACCGGCTGACCCCGCTGGCCCCGGACCGCACCCGGATCGAGTGCACCTGGGCGTTCGCCCCGGAAGCGGCGGGCGCCGAGGGCTTCGATCCCGGTTACGCGGTGGATTTCTGGGATCTGACCAACCAGCAGGACTGGCACGCCTGCGAGTCGGTGCAGCGCGGGCTGGCCTCCCCGCACGCGGTCCCCGGCCCGCTGTCCGCCGAGGAGGACGCGGTCTACCAGTTCGTCACCATGATCGCCCGGGGTTACCTGGGCCAGCCGGTGTGGAACAAGGGCAGCGCGGCCGGCGCCACCGCCACGGTCGGCTGACCGGATCCGGCGGCTCCCCGGCCCCGGCCCCGCCGTTGCAACCTGCCGCCGCGCTCAGTCGTCGTTAGGGGTACCGGGCGATTCATCACCCAATGGGTGGACCGTGCAGCCCCGGAGGAAGGCGACGGGGATGACGGGGATCCGCACGTTCTTAACTGCTGCCGCGCTCCCGTCGGCACTGGCGGCACTGCTGGCCGCCTGCGGGACGGCCACGGCCCACCGGGCCGGGGGGGCGGCCGGGCCCGCTCTCAGCCCCATCTCGGCCAGTTTCCTCGACGCGTCCACCGGCTGGATGCTGGCCGTGCCAGCGACCTGCCAGCGGGGAACCTGCCCTGGACTGCGGCTGCGCAAGACCACGGACGGCGGGCGGCACTGGTCCCGCGTGCCCGCGCCGCCGACCGTGGCCTCGGTCCGCTTCACCCGTCCGCCGGCCGGCTCGGTCCGCCAGGTGGCCTTGGCCAGCGCCTCCGACGGCTGGGCGTACGGCCCGGGACTGTGGTCGACCCACGACGGCGGCCGGACCTGGCGCCGGGTGCCCACCCACGGCGAGTCCGTGCAGAGCCTGGTGACCGCGGGCGGCCGGGTGCTCGCGTCGTTCAGCCGGTGCGGCCCGGTGCGGCTGCCGGGCTGCGCGGGCTTCGGGGTGTACTCCTCGCCGGCCGGACGCGACGACTGGCAGCCGGTCCCCGGCGCGGACAGCCGCCGCTACGGATACGGCCTGGTGGCCGCGGCCGGGACCCGGGGGTTCGTAACCGCCAGCACCGGGGTGGCCGGCCGCCGGGACCTGCTGCTGGCCGGCCCGGTGACCGGCTCGTCAGCCTGGCGGCCGCGGGCGGTGCCCTGCCTGAACTGGGTGAACTGGGGCATGCCCATGGCGGCCACGCCCGGCGGCACCGTGGTGCTCGGCTGTGCCAGCCAGCCCGGGGCGGGCCAGCAGCCCAAGATGGCGTACCTGTCCCGTGACGGCGGCCGCAGCTGGTGGCGGCTCGCCGACCCGCCCGCCAGCGGGTACCTCGGTGCCCTGTCGGTCACGCCGGCCGGGACCATCGCCGCGTCCGGCGCCCGCAGTGACGTGTACCTCTCCTGGGACAGCGGCCGGACCTGGCACACCAGCCGGAGCCTGGATCGCGCGGACATCGGCGACGGGCTGTTCGCGACGATGGTCACCGACAGCACGGGCTTCGTGCTGCAGAACAACAACTCGCTGACCCAGATCTGGTTCACCCACGACGACGGCCACACCTGGGCCCCGGTCACCATCCACTGACCCGCCGCCGCCGCTCAGCGGGCCGCTCCCGGGCGGGCCGGGGTGCGGCCGGCCGGCGCGGTCAGCCGTCGTGGCCGGGGATGCGCCGGGGCAGGGCGAGGACCAGGATCAGGGCCAGGACCACGAAACCCAGGTTGGTGAGCAGGGCCAGCTGCGCGCTGCGGGCGAAGGCGGCCGGCACGGCCGCCGGGCCGGGATGGATCTGCAGCGTGCCGAACAGCACCGTGCCGATGATCGCGATGCCCAGCGCGGAGCCGATCCGCTGCGCGGTGCCGAGCACGCCGCTGGCCGTCCCGGCTTCGCGCCGGGGCACCGCCGCGAGGACGAAGTCCTGGTTGGGCGCGATCGTCATGCCGTTGCCCAGCCCGGCCACGAACAGCGGTGCCACCAGGTACCAGCCGCTGACCCCGGGGGCGGTGCGGTGCACGACCAGGGTGGCCAGCGCCAGTCCGGCGATGACCAGCAGGCACCCGCTGACCAGCACCATGCGGCCGAGCCGCGCGGACAGCTTGTCGCTCTGCGCCGCGGCGATCAGGCTGCCCACCGAGAACGGCGCGATGACCAGCCCGGTGGTCAGCGCGCTGTGGCCGAGGCCCTCCTGCCACAGGATGGACAGGGTGAAGAACACGCTGGCGAACCCGGCGAAGTAGACGACGGCGAACACGGCGCCCGCGGCAAAGGACGCCTGCCGGACCAGCCCCGGCTTCAGCAGCGGGTCGCCGCCGCGCCGTTCCGCCCGCACCTCCCACGCGGCCAGCAGCGCGAACGCCACCGCGCAGCCGCCGAAGCAGGCCCAGCACCAGGCGGGCCAGCCCGCCGTCTCGCCCTCCACCAGCGGGACCAGCAGGAGCAGCAGCCCCGCGGTGAGCAGCGCGAGCCCGGCCGGGTCGAAGCCGCGCCGGGCGCGTGCCGCGGAGCGGGGCAGCAGCCAGGCGGCCAGCGGGATGGTGACCGCGCCGATGAACAGGTTGACCAGGAAGACCCAGCGCCAGCCGTCCCGGGCGCCTGCCGCGGCGATGATGAGCCCGCCCAGCAGCGGGCCGAGCGCGGTGGACACGCCGATGGTGGCGCCGAGCACGCCGAACGCCTTGGAGCGCTGCGGCCCGGTGAAGGACAGCTGGATGGTCGCGGAGATGGCCGGGTAGAACAGGCCGGCCCCGAGCCCCTGCACGATCCGGGCCAGCACGATCTCGGCCGGGGTCTGCGCGATCCCGCACCCCACGCTGGCCAGTGTGAACACGGTCAGGCCGAGGAGGAACAGCGGCTTGTGCCCGAACCGGTCCCCGGCCCGGCCAGCCGGCACCAGGGCCAGGCCGTAGGCCAGGGCGTAGCCCGCCACGATCCACTCCAGGCCGGCCGAGGAGGTGTGCAGGCCGGTGCGGATGCTGGGCAGGGCCACGTTGACGATCGTCGTGTCCAGCAGGGCCATGAACGCCCCGACCAGCACGATGGAGACCGCCCGCCAGCCGTGCCCGGCCGGGACGGTGCCCGCTGCCTGCTGGGATGAGCCGGTGCTGGTGGTCATTCCGGAGCCTCCTCCGGCCCGGGGGACCGTTGCACGGGACCGCCGACGCCGGCTTGGTAGTCGGCCACGATCTTGGGGACGCGGTCCAGCAGCTCCTCGTGCCAGCGCACCTCGGCCGCGGTCCGCTCGATCACATGGGCCATGGCCACCCGCTCGGCCTCGTTCAGGTACGGGTCGGCCTGCTCGGCCAGCTGCTGCAGGCTGGAGTGCCGGACCCGCAGCCCGTTCAGCCGGTGCGAGACGATCTGGTGCAGCGTGGCCTCGTCTATGTCGGGTGACTGAGTCAGCGCCAGGTCGAAGGGGTCGTTGGGGGTGACGACGGTGCGCAGCGCCTGGTCGCGGACGGCGCTCAGCGCCCGCCACCCCTCAGGGGTGATCTCGTACACGGTGCGCTCGGGCCGGTTGCCGACCCGCTCGGTGCGCACCTCACGGACCAGTCCCTCATTGGCCAGCCGCTTGAGCGCACCGTAGAGGGAGCCGACGTGAACGTCGGTCCAGAGTTCGGTGCGGTCCACCTGTGCCTGCCAACGGATCTGGTGGCCGTGCAGCGGGCCGGACCGGGCCAGGGTGCCCAGGATGAAAAGCCGAATTGACGACACGCGATTACTCTCGCACAAGTAATCGCGCGAAAGCAAGTGCCTGGTTAATCATCGGCATCTACCCCATGCCCCGCCGGGCCGTGAGCGGCGGGACGCCGCGCCCCATGCCGGCCGTGAGCGGCGGGACGCCGCGCCCCATGCCCCCGCCGGGCCGTGAGCGGCGGGACGCCGCGTCCCGTGCCGGTCCGACGTCACTAGTCCGGCCACGCCGCATATACCGGGCCCGGCGCCGCGCCGCGGTGGCGACGTACCTGTCGGCCATAACGGATTGACCGAGACCGACTGCATTGGTACATTACTCAAGTAATGAACCACTGAACGTGGGGGTGCGGTGCCAGCGCTGGACGATGGGACGCCGCTGTTCGTGCAGATCGCCGAGCAGTTGGCCGACGACATCGTCGACGGCGCGCTGGATGAGGGCGCTCGGGTGCCGTCCACGAACGAGCTGGCCGCCTTCTACCGCATCAACCCGGCCACCGCGGCCAAGGGCATCAACCTGCTGGTGGACGACGGCGTGCTGGAGAAGCGCCGTGGCATCGGGATGTTCGTCGCCGCCGGCGCCCGGGAGCAGCTGCGGGCCGGCCGCCGCAAGCGGTTCGCGGAGCAGTACGTTGACCCGATGCTGGCCGAGGCCGTGCGGCTGGGCATCGACACCGACACGCTGGTGTCCCTGATCCGGGGACCCGGCTGGCATAACGGAGGCAGCAGGCCATGATCCCGACGATCTCCGCGACGGCGCTGGGCCGCCGCTACCGCGACCTGACCGCGCTCGACGACGTCTGCCTCACCGTCGAGCCGGGCACCGTGACCGGCCTGCTGGGCCGCAACGGCGCGGGCAAGACCACGCTGATGCGCATTATCACCGGGCTGGAGTTCCCCAGCAGTGGCGACATCCAGGTATTCGGGCAAGTCCCAGCGGAGAACGACCAGGTACTGCAGCGCATGGTGTTCGTGCGCGAGGAGCAGGCCTACCCCGACCTCCGGGTGGACCACGTGATCCGGGTCGCCTCGTGGTTCTACCCGAACTGGAGTGAGGACCTGGCGCGTCAGCTGCTCACGGACTTCGGCCTCCCGCCGCGCCGCCGGATCAAGCGGTTGTCGCGCGGGATGCGGTCTGCGGTCGGGATCGTCATCGGGCTGGCCGCCCGCGCCGAGCTGACCCTGTTCGACGAGCCGTACGCCGGCCTGGATGCGGTCGCGCGGCAGTTGTTCTACGACCGGCTGCTGGCCGAGTTCGCCGAGCATCCGCGGACCATCGTGCTGTCCACCCATCTCATCGACGAGGTGGCCGACCTGCTCGAGCACGTGGTCATGCTCGACCACGGCCGGGTGGCGCTGGACGCGCCCGCCGACGACGTCCGCGGCACTGGCCTGACCGTGAGCGGCCCGGCCGCGGCGGTAGAGGAGTTCGTGGCCGGGCGCACGGTCTGGCACCGGCAGCGGCTCGGCTCACGCGCCTCGGTGACGATCGCCGACCCGCTCGACCTGGCCGCGCAGGCCCAGGCCCGCGCGCTGCGGCTGAGCCTGGACCCCCTGTCCCTGCAGCAACTGCTGGTTCACGCGGCGGGCGCAGCCGCCGACGAGAAGGTGAGCGCATGAACATGCTGGTGAACGTGGCCCGTTACCACCTGGTTGACCGGTTGAGCTTCGTCGCGTTGCCGTGGGGGATCATGGCGTTCAGCTTCCTGGTGAACGTGGCCATCTCCGCGTCGGTCCCCCACGGCAGCCAGGGCATCTACACCGGGGGCCTGGCGACGATCTACGTCTTCCTGCTCATCTGCGGCGCGCTCGTCATGACCCGATCGCTGCCGTTCGGGCTGATGCTCGGGATCAGCCGCCGCACCTACTACCTCGGCACCGCCCTGCTGGTGCTGGTCCTGGGCGTGGTCTACGGCCTGGGGCTGACCCTGCTGCAGATTGCGGAGCGGGCGACCGGTGGCTGGGGGATGTCGCTTCATTTCTTCCGGGTGCCGTGGCTCCTGGATGGTCCCTGGTACCAGGTATGGCTGACGTCGTTCGTGCTCCTGGTGGCGTTCTTCCTGTACGGCATGTGGTACGGGCTGGTGTACCGGCGCTGGAACGTCCCCGGGCTGGTGGCCTTCGTTGCCGCCCAGATACTCGCGGCGCTGCTGGTCGTCGTGGCCGTGTCGGCGACGCACAGCTGGTCCGCGGTCGGGCACTTCTTCACCACGCTGACGGTGCTGGCGCTGACCGGCGTGCTGGCCGCGGTGGCCGCGGCCATGGGGCTCGGCGGGCTCACCACGATACGCCGGGTCACGATCTGAGGTGGCCCCGCAATCAACCCGCGATCAACAAGTGGCTCCCCTCCGCACAACTCCGGTGAAGCCGGCTGGCGGCGCGCCTGCGTGATCTTTGGTGGCGACTGGCCTAGGCCGGTGGGCCGGCCGATCGTGTGAGTGACCTTCCGGGCCGGGACCGTCATACTCGGACGGACGGGGGGCGCTCAACGGGAATGCCCCCAACTAGAGGGGGGATCCGGCATGGCCGAGACACTGATCCTGGAGTTCACCGGCGTCGGCGAGGCCGAGTACAAGGCGGTCAACAGCGAGCTGGGGCTCGACGCGCAGACCGGCAAGGGGGACTGGCCGAAGGGGATGCTGGCCCACGCGGCGGGCACCGCCGACGACGGGGCTTTCATCGTGACTGAGATCTGGGCCTCGCGGGCCGATCAGGCGGCGTTCATGCAGGACCGGCTGGGCGGCGCGCTGGCGGCTGGCGGAATCACGGCCCCGCCGAAGGTCCGCTGGGTACCGCTGCTGGCCTACCAGCTGCCCGGGGCCTGACCGGGCCGGTGCGTGACGGCCCGGCCGCGCTCAGGTGAGTGCGGCCGGGCCGCGCTCAGGTGAGTGCGGCCGGGCCGCGCTTCACCATCTGGGCGGCGATGATGGCCCGCTGCACCTCGCTGGTGCCTTCCCAGATCCGCTCGACCCGCAGCTCGCGGAAGAAGCGCTCAGCCACGTTCTCCCGCATGTACCCGCGGCCGGCGAAGACCTGCACGGCACGGTCGGCGACCCGCCCGGCCATCTCCGAGGCGTACAGCTTGGCCATCGAGCACTGCCCGTGCGCGATCTTCACGTCCGCCCCCCGGTCGATGCCGCGGGCTGTCTCGTAGACCATCGAGCGGGCGGCGAACAACTCGGTGAGGCTGTCCGCCAGCATGGCCGCCACCGTGCCGTACTCGCTGATCGGCCGGCCGCCCACCCGGCGGCTGGTGGCGAACGAGGTCATCTCGGCGGTGAGCCGCTCGGCCGCGCCCACGCAGCGCGCGGCCACCATGAGCCGCTCGAAGCGGAACCACTCGTAGGCGAACGACATCCCGTCGCCCTCGGCGCCGATCAGGTGCGCGGCCGGCACCCGGACGTCGGTGAACTCCACGATCGGGTGGTGGTGGCTGATCGTGTGCGAGTACGCGGGCGTGCGCAGTACCCGGACGCCCGGGCTCGGCAGGTCCACCAGGAACATGGCGTGCTCCCCGGCGTGCGGCCCGTCGGCCAGCCGGGCCTGGAAGAACGCATAGTCCGCGGTGTTGAAGGAGGTGACATGCCATTTCGTGCCGTTGAGCAGGTAATCCCCGCCGTCGCGGCGGGCGGTGGCCTGCAGCGCGGCCACGTCGGAGCCGGCGCCTTCTTCCGTGATCGCGTAGCACTCCTCCCGCTCGCCCGCGATGGCCGGCCGGACGAACCGCTCGGTCTGGTACGGCGTGGCCACGCCGGGCAGCCAGGACGGGGGCGTGGCGGCCACCCAGCCGAGCGCGTTCGTGACCCGGCCCATCTGCTCCTGGACGAGTACCTGCTGCAGCGTGCTGCAGCCGCCGCCACCCAGCTCGGCGGGCATGTTCGTGGCGTGCAGGCCGAGCTCGCGGGCGCGCTTGGCGTGCCCGGCGGCCACGTCCGGCGGCAGTTCCCCGCCGGCCATCTCGGCGCCGGCCTCGAGGGGGATGAGCTCGTCGGCGAAGGCGCGGGCCCGCGCCTGGATGTCAAGGTCCTCGGCTGACAACCCGTACACGCTGTGCTCCTCGTCCTGGCCGGCCGCTCTGCCCTGTCTTGACTGACTGTTCAGTTTATGTCAGCATCGGGGTCGTGCCAATGCCCCGGGGTGGCCTGCCGGACACCGCCGACGTCGTCGTCGTCGGTGGCGGGACGGTGGGCGCCTGGTGCGCCTACTTCCTGCGCAGCGATGGCCTGCGGGTCACCCTGCTGGAGCAGGGCACGCTCGGCCAGGGCGCCAGCAGCCGGGCGGCCGGGGTGGTGCGGGCCCAGGGCGGCACCCCCGAGGCGGTCCGGCTGGCCCAGTGGTCCCGCGCCTTCTACCTGCGCCAGCATGAGGAGATCGGGATCGACTCCGGGTTCACGGCTCAGGGCTACCTACTGCCCTGCTTCACCGAGTCCGAGGTGCCCGCGGCCCAGCAGCGCCTGGTCATGCAGCGCGACCTGGGCCTGAACGTGGCCTGGCTGTCCCCGGACGAGGTGGACGAGCGCAATCCCACGCTGGCCCGGGGGCAGACCCTGGGCGGCACGTTCTGCCCTGACGACGGTTACCTCACGCCGCCGCGGAACGTCACCGCCTACGCCGTCGCCCTGGCCATCAGCGGCGTGGACGTGCGAGAGCGGACCGCCTTTACCGGCCTGGCCCGCGAGGGCGGCCAGGTCACCGGCGTGACGACCAGCAGCGGCGCCATCTCGGCCGGATCGGTGGTGCTGACCGGCGGCCCCCAGCTGGCTGAGGTGGGGCGGCAGGCCGGGCTGCGGATCCCGGTGGGCGGCGCGCGGCACCAGGTGGCAGTGACCGAGCCGCACCCTGACCTGCGCCCGTCCCGGGTACCGATGGTCTTCGACCTGGCGGCCGGGCTGTACTGGCGCCCCGAGGAGGGCGGCCTGCTGTTCGGGATGAGCAACCCGGTGGAGCCGCCCGGGGAGGCCCGCGCGGTGGACGAGCCCTACCTGGCCCGGATGCGGGCCCGGCTGCAACACCTGGTGCCGGTGACCGCGGGTCTCGGGCTGCGCCGCCTGTGGGCTGCCACCATCGACTACACCCCCGACCACCTGCCGATCATCGGCCCCGCGCTGGACCCGGACGGGCCGGTCCCGGGGGTGACCGTGGCGGCGGCCGGCGGGGCCGGCATGATGTGGGGCCCCGGTGTCGCCCGGGCCGCCGCCGACCTGGTGCTGGCCGGCCGGTCCCGGGTGGTGGACACCGCGGGGCTGGGCCTGGACCGCTTCGACGCCCAGGGCCGCAGCAAGCTGGCCGCCGACCCGATCGCGCTGCCGTTCCCGGAAACCACCGGGTTGGTGGCGCACTGAGCTGCTTCTGGACCGCTGAGGACTGAGCTGGCCGCTGACCTGGCCAACCACGGAGAGGACCGAACCACAGATGACCGACACCCTTCCGGTGACCCCGTTCCTATCGGCCGCCGCGCTGCATGGCGACCTCGAGGACTGGGGCCCGCTGGCCGAGGCCACCGGCGATCCCATGCGCACTTGGGGGGTGACCACCTGGGCCCACGGCGACCTGGAGGTCGGCGTCTGGGAGTGCTCTCCCGGTCCCTCGTACTGGAAGCTGGAGACCAACGAGGCCGTCCACATCGTGCAGGGGCGGATGACCGTCACCCCGGACGGCGGCGAGCCGCAGGACATCGGCCCGGGCGACAGTGCCGTGTTCCCGCTCGGCTGGAGCGGGACCTGGCAGATCCACGAGACGATCCGCAAGCTCTACGTGCTGTTCTGACCCGGCCGGTAACCTTCCCGGAACGGTCGGCACGTATCCTGCGGATCATGGGCACGGCGCAGCCCGCTCCCGCACCGGCGTCCGCCGGGCCTGGCCGCTTGCGGTCAGGCCGCCCCACGGGGGCACAGCTGGCGGCCGCCGCGCTGCTGTCCCTGACGCTGGTCCTGCTCGCGGCGTGCGCGGTGTTGCTGTGGCTCACCCGGGCCTACGGCCAGGCCGGTTACGGCGCGGGTGGTGTCGTCTCCGCGCTGGCCGCCGCGGCGGTGGGCGCGGTGGTGGTGCGCCGCCAGGCAGCTAACCCGATCGGCTGGCTGCTGCTCGGCTGGGGGCTGGTGATCCCGGTGGTCGGCACCGCGCAGTTGTATGCGGTGCTCGATTACCGGCTCCGGGGCGGCACCCTGCCGGGCGGCCGGATCGCCGTGTTCCTGGAGGCCGCCGAGTTCCTGGTCGCGACGGCGTCCGGGCTGGCCGTGCTGCTCTTCCCGGACGGGACCCTGCCCTCCCGCCGCTGGCGCGGGGTACTCGGGGGCTTCCTGGGCGCTGCCGCGGTCTACCTGGCGTACCTGCTCGCGGACCAGGCCCGGGCGGCGGGGCTGCGGTCGCTGCGCGTCGGCCCGGCTGGCAACCCGCTGACCGGGGCGCCGCTGGCCGCCCCGGCGCCGGCCCCGGTGCTGCTGGCCCAGCTCGGCCGGGCAGCTGGCTGGCTCATCCTGGCCTGCTGGCTGCTCTTCCTGGGCCGCCAGGCCGCCAGCTACCGGCACGCCTTCGGTGACCGCCGCCAGCAGCTCAAGTGGCTTCTTGCCGGAGGGGCGAGCTGCGTGGTGGCCACGATGGTGACCATCTTCGCCGGGGACTACTCCTCGGGGCTGGCCCGCGCCGTGCAGGACGCCGCCGACCTGGGCGCGGCGGCGCTGCCGGTGGGCATCGGCATCGGGATCCTCCGCTACCACCTCTATGACATAGACCGCATCATCAGCCGGACCCTGGCCTACACGATCGTCACCGGCCTGCTCCTCGGCGTTTACGCGGCCCTGGTGCTGCTGGCGGGCCTGGTCCTGCCGCGCTCCTCCCCGGTGGCGGTGGCGGGCGCGACACTCGTCGTCGCTGGGCTGTTCCACCCGCTACGGCGGCGAGTGCAGCGGTCCGTGGACCGCCGGTTCAACCGGGCGCGCTACGACGCCGACCGGATGGTAGCCGTGTTCGCGGCCCGGCTCACCGGCGCGATGGGCCTGGATGCGGTGCGGGCCGACCTGGCTGAGGCGGTCCAGCGGGCCCTGGAGCCGGCGCACGTCTCGGTCTGGACGCCGCCTCAGCAACGCCAGGCCGGATATGTCCGGGACGGCACGAGCACACCACACTGGTGACGAGCACCGCGCTCAGCGGCGGTCACCGGTGGGCATGGGCCAGCCGGCCGCACTCCCGGTGCGGGCGGGCGCGCAGGCATAGCGAGGAGGGATCGCCGCGGTGACGGGGAACCATGACGTAGTGATCATCGGGGCCGGGCACAACGGCCTGGTCGCCGCGGCTTACCTGGCCAGGGCCGGGCTGGATGTGCTGGTCTGCGAGCGGCGCCCGGTGCTGGGCGGGGCCGCGGTGAGCGAGCACCCGTTCGGCCCGGACTACACGGTGACCTCGCTGTCCTACGTGGTCTCGCTGCTGCCGCCCGCGCTGGTCCGCGACCTGGACCTGGCCCGGCACGGCTACCACGTGTTCCCGCAGGGGCCCTACTTCGCCCCCCGGGCCGACGGCCGGTACGTGCGGCTGCCCGATGACCCGGGCCAGCGGCACGCTGAGATCGCGAAGTTCTCGGCTCCTGACGCCGATGCCTACCCGCGCTATGCGGCGCATCTGGCCGCGCTCGGCCAGGTGCTCGGGCCGCTGCTGGATGAGATCCCGCCCCGGCTCGGCTCGCACCGCCCGGCCGACCTATGGCGGCAGGGCCTGCTACTGCGCCACCTGCGCGGCCTGGACGAGCGCGGCGCGGTGGACATCACCCGGCTGCTCACCGGCAGCATCGCCGACCTCCTGGAGGAGTACTTCGCCAGCGACGCCATGCTGGGCCTGCTCTCCGTGTCAGGCGTCATCGGCACCTGGGCCGGGCCGCGCTCCGCGGGCACCGCGTACGTGATGCTGCACCACCACATCGGCGGGGTGGACGGCCAGGCCGGCGCGTGGGGCTTTCCCCGCGGCGGGATGGGCGGGGTGACCGCGGCGCTGGCCGCGGCGGCCCGCTCGTTTGGCGCGACCCTGCGCACCGGGGCCGAGGTCGCGCAGATCCGCACCCTGGGCGGCCCGGGACCGGGCGCGCGGGCCTGCGGGGTAACGCTGGCCAGCGGCGAGGAGATCGACGCGGGCACCGTGATCACCACGGCGCACCCGCAGATCTCGTTCCTGCGGCTGCTCGACCCGGCGGTCCTGCCGGACGGCTTCGTGGCCGACATCCGGCGCTGGCAGACCCGCAGCGGCACCGTGAAGATCAACCTGGCGCTGGACCGGCTGCCGGTGTTCACCAGCCATCCCGGGTACGACCCGCAGGTCCATGGCGGGACGATTGTGCTGGCCGAGAGCATGGACGACATTGAGACCGCGTTCCAGCAGGCGGTCAGCGGCCAGCCGTCGGAGCGGCCGTTCGCCGACATCTGCATCCCGAGCGTGTTCGACGACTCGCTGGCCCCGCCGGGGCGCCATGTCATGTCGCTGTTCACCCAGTGGGTGCCGCATGGCTGGGCGGCCGGGCCGCCGTCCGGGGGCCTGGACGCCTACGCCGACCGGGTGATCGCCCGGGTGGAACAGGTGGCCCCGGGCTTCACCGGCTCGGTGCTGCACCGGCAGGTGATCGGGCCGCACCAGATGCAGGAGGAATACGGCCTGATCGGCGGGAACATCTTCCACGGCGAGCTCAGCCTGGGGCAGATGTTCCATGCGCGGCCAGCGGCCGGGTACGCGGACCTGCGCACCCCGGTACCCGGCCTGTACCAGGCCGGGTCGGCTACGCACGGGGGCGGCGGCGTCACTGGCATCCCGGGACGCAACGTGGTCCGGCAGGTCCTCGCCGACCTCCGGGCCGACCGGATGCGCCGCCGGGCCGCCACGCTGGCCGGGGCCGGCCAGCGCGCCGCGGCGCGGGCGACGGCGGCCCGCCGCGGCCCGCGCTGAGCCGGCCGCGCTGCAGCCGGCCCACGCTGAGCCTGGCCGCGCTGCAGCCTGGCCGACGGGTGTCGGGGCGGGCTCGGTGTAATGGCCGCCGTTGTCCGGCCAATTGCCCCCGGAATGGCCCTTTCACTGACCTTACCGCCAGCTGCCCGCCTCCTTTCCCGGCCTGTGCTAGCGTCCCCCACGATTCGGGGCACGGCATTCACGGGGGGAATCATGGGAAAGATGCTCGCGGCCGCAGCCAGCGCATTCACGCTGGTCACGATGGCCTCCGGGACGGGCCTGACGGCGGCCAGCGCCAGCGCGGGAACAGCCGGGTCAGAGTCGTTCCGGCTGGTCTCAGGCCTGGTATCGGGCAAAGGCAGTGTCATCGCCACCGGCGCCTTCACGGCCGGCGGCACGACCAACCTGAATACCAGCGTGGCCACGGTGCGCTTTTCCGGGGGATCATTCCGGATCAATCCCCGGTCAACCCAGATTCATTTGCATGTCGACCACCGGACGTGCGTGCTGAACGCGCTGCAGGAAGGTACCTACCGGATCGGGCACGGGACTGGGCGCTTCGCGCACATCAAGGGCTCCGGCACCTATGTTGACCAGATCCTGGGGCTGCTGGTGCGTAACACGCGGGGAAACTGCACCAAGTCAAAGCCGCCGCGGGCACTGCAGCAGGTGATCACCGCGCATGGCCCGGTGAGCGGCGCCTGACCGCTCACGGCACCAGCCACCGGGCTCCCGGCAGTTACGCGGTGACTTGTGACCCTCTGAGCGGTCCCAACTCACCGCACACCGCCGCCACTCCGGCCGCCGGCATCTGCGCGGTGACTTGTGACCGCGCAGGCGGTCACAAGTCACCGCGTAAGCCAGGGATCGAGCACTGGTGGCGGCCAAGAAGGTCAGTGTGCTGACGGGAGCGCCATGCTGCCTGCGTGACCTACGGCCCGGCTGAAGACTGGCCCGCGGCTGCCGGCGCGGCCGCGGGTCAGCTCGCCGCGGGCAGCGTGTACACGTGGCGCGGCGTGATGATCTTCGTGATCGCGGTCCCGAGCAGGGTGGGGAGCTCGGACCCGCGGTAGTCGATGTCGCTGTTCACCAGGACGACCAGGGTGGCCCGCTGGCGCGGCAGGTACAGGGTCAGGCTCTGGTAGCCGGGCAGCGAGCCGTTGTGCCCGACCCAGCCGTGGTTGACGAACAGTCCCAGCCCATAGCCGGTGCCGGCCAGCCCGGTAGGCAGGAACCGCTCCCGCTGCCGCTGGGTGGCCGGGCTGAGCAGGGTACCGGTGGCCACGTCCCGGGCCCAGGTGTGCAGGTCGGCCAGATCAGAGATGATCGCCCCCGCGGCCCAGCCCCAGGAGGGATTCCAGCGGGTGGCGTTGGCCAGCTTGCCGTCCAGGGTCTGCTTCGTGTAGCCCTGCGCGTGCGGGGCCGGGATGCGCGCCCCGGCCGGGAAAATGGTGTGGGCCAGGTGCTGAGGGCGCAGGATGTCGCGCCGGATGAAGGTGCTCAGCGGCAGCCCGGATACCTTCTCCACGACCAGGCCGAGCAGGATCGTGTTGGTGTTGGAGTAGTTGAACCTGGTCCCCGGCCGGAACAGCGGCGGGTGCCGGAATGCGTAGCGCAGCAACTGCCGGGGCCGCCACCGCCGCTCCGGATGGCTCAGGACGGCCCGGGCCCACGCCGGGTCGGCGGTGTAGCTGAACAGGCCGCTGCGCATCTCGGCTAGCTCGCGCAGCGTGATGTGCCGCCCGTCCGGGACGCCCCGGACGAACCTGCTGATCGGGTCGTCCAGCCGGATGAAATGCCGGTCCACCAGCTGCAGCAAGGCCGTCACGGTGAACGTCTTGGTCTCGCTGCCGATGCGCATGGACAGGCCGACCGACATCGGCCGCCGGGTGGCCAGGCTGCGCACGCCGAACGCGCGCACGTAGGGCCGCTCGCCGCGTTGCCAGACGCCGACGATGGACCCGGGAATCGACGCCTCCCGCATCACCCGGCGGATGGCCATAGTCAGCCTGGCGGACCGTCTGCCGTGCTGGTCGGCGGTAGCCACCGCGCTGTGCTGGCCGGCGGTAACCACTGCGCCGTGCTGGCCGACGGTAATCACCGCTCCGGCCGCGGCCGGAGCGGCGCCCGCCGCCAGTGCCGCGGCCATGACCAGCGCGGCCCCGGCGGTCACGGCCCGTGCCGGGCGGCTCGCCCGGTCCTTCGGGATGCATGGCAGCCTCACGGCGGGTACCCCGTTTCCTGACGAGCACAGCGAGTAGAGTCTGACTACTCTTAGTAGTCAGACTCTAACGTTATGCGATCGCCAGGGCTGGGAATTGCCCATATCCCAAGGTCAGTGTGGTCCCTGGTGGTCCGGACGCGGGACGGCCAGGGCGTCGACGGCCACCGCGCCGCCGGGGCCGCAGATCAGCGGGTTGATGTCCAGGGCCTCGAGCACGTCACCGAGTTCCACGGCGATCTGCGAGACGCCGGCGATCGCGGCGGCCACGGCGCCGTGGTCCGCGGGGCGCTGGCCGCGGACGCCGGCCAGCAGCCGGGCGGCGCGCAGCCCGGCCAGCAGCACCCCGGCCTGCGCCGGGCTGACCGGCGGCAGCGCTACCGCCCGGTCGCCGAGCAACTCGACCAGGACGCCGCCGGCGCCCACCACGAGCAGCGGGCCCAGGCCAGAGTCCCGGGCCAGGCCCAGCGACAGTTCCACGCCGGGCGGGATCGTCTCGCACACCAGCACCCGCGGGCCCAGCCGGGCGGTCAGCCCGGCGTAAGCGGCCCGCAACCCGGCCGGGTCCCGGACACCCAGCAGCACGCCCCCGGCGTCGGACTTGTGCCCGATCCCCGGCTCATCGGTCTTCAATACCACCGGGTAGCCGATCGCCGCGGCCGCCGCGAGCGCCTCGTCCGCGGACCGGGCCGCCCGGGCCGGCGCGCAGCGGACGCCGTAGTCGGCCAGCAGCCGGAACAGGGTGGCACCGTGGGCCGCTCCGGACGTGATCAGCTCAGCCCACCGCGCCCGGCGGACCGGATCTGCGGGCGGGGATCCGCCGTCTGCCCCAGCGGGCGGGGAGCCGCCGTCCGCCTCAGCGGGCGGGGGAGTTCCGGCCGAGTGGCCGGGCGGGGAAGGGCCGCGGGCCGGGGCCCGGTCGGCGTGGTCGAGCAGGTGGCGCAGCGCCAGCAGCCCGCTGCGGGTGCCCTCCAGCACCGGGATCCCGGCCGCCCGCAGCCCGGCCGCGGTGTCCGGGTCGATCGTGCTCGGCACGTTGCACAGCACCGCGAACGGCTTGCCGCTGCCCTGGGCGGCGTCCAGCACCGCGAGCGGGTAGGACCGGTCGCCGTCGAACTCCGGCACCAGGTCCACGGCGAGGGCGATGGCGGCCACCGCCGGGTCGGCGGCCAGCGCGGCCAGCGAGCCGGCCAGCTGGTCCTGGGCGTGCGCGCCGGTGCCCCACACGTCCAGCGGGTTGGCCGGCTCCAGCCCCGGGTCGAGCAGCCCGGCCAGCCGGTCCAGGGTGGGCTGGCCGATCGCTGCGAACGGCACGCCGAGTTCCTCGGCCACGTCGGCCACATGCGCCCGCTCCAGCCCGGAATCGTGCACGGTGGCGATGCCCATCTGGCTGGAAGGGGCGGCCGGACGCAGCGGGCCAGGGTGCCCGGTGCGGCCGGGACCGCGCAACGGGGGGCGGGGCGCGCGGCGGCCGGTCGCGAACAGTTCCAGGGTGTCGGTCATCTCGGCCAGGTCCCCGACCCGGTGCACGCCGTAGGCCCGGGCCAGCGCCTCCCACCCCCCGTCCGCGGCGGCCAGTGCCCCGGAGTGCGCGGCCACCATGGCCCGGCCGCGGGCGGTGCTCCCCGCGGTCAGCAGCACCACCGGGATGTCCCGCGCGGCGGCGGCGGCCAGCGCCGCCCGCATCCGGCCCGGCTCGCGCAGCGCCTCCAGGACCAGCGCCAGCACCCGCGTCCCTTCCATACTCAACGCATAGTCGGCGTACTGCCCGGCCCCGGTCACGAGTTCCTGGCCGGAGGAGACGGCCAGGGTGAAGCCCAGCGCGCGGCGGGTGCGCAGCAGCGCGGAGAACACCGAGCCGGAGTGGGTGACCAGCGCGACCGGCCCGCGCGGCAGCGGGTCGGGCTCGAGGTAGCCGACCGCGCGCAGCCCGCGGGCCACGTTAATGAACCCCATGCAGCCCGCCCCGCACACGGCCATGCCCGCGGCCGAGGCGGTGGCGGCCAGCCGGGCCCGCAGCCCCGCGGTCGGCCCGGGCAGTTCGTGCGCGCTGCCGAAGATGACCGCCGAGCGGTCGCCGCGCCGGGCGGCCAGCGCCAGCTGCTCCTCCAGGGCGGTGTCCGGCACGGCCAGCAGGACCAGGTCCACCGGCTCGGGCAGGTCGGCCAGGGACCGGTGGCAGGGCATCCCGGCGATCTCCGCATGCCGGGGGTTGACCAGGTAGGTCCGCGGCGCCGGGCGGCTGCGGGCCACCTCGCTGATCATCCGCTCGCCCAGGCTGCCGGGCCGCGAGCTGGCGCCGACCAGCGCGACGCTGCGGGCCTCCAGCATGGCCCGCAGGGCCGGGCTGACGCCGGGATCCGGGCCGCCGGGGGCGGCCCCCGCGGACATTTCCCCGGCGGGGGACGGGCGGCGGCCGGGGGCGGCCGCCGCGCCACCCGGCAGCCCGGGGGCGGGGCTGGGCACCGGGGCGGGGGCCTCCTCGCGCCCGGGGGCGGCCGCCGCGCCACCCGGCAGCCCGGGGGCGGGGCTGGTCACCGGGGCGGCCGCCTCCTCGCGCCCGGCGGCGGCCCCGCTGCCCCCCGGGGGTGGCGGGGGAGTGCGGTCAGCGGGCCGTTGGGCTGGATGGGTGTTGCTGGTCATGACCGCCGGGTGAGGCGGCGCACGTTCGCAGACCGCTGGGCCGCCTTCTGGTCGGCGATCGCCGCCCGGGCCGCCTGCCAGCCCGGGATACCGCACACCCCGCCGCCCGCGTGCGTCGCCGAGCTGCCGTAGTACAGGCCCGGCACCGGGGTGCGGTAGTCGGCGTAACCGGGAGCCGGGCGCATGTGGAACAGCTGCTCCAGGGACAGCTCGCCGTGGAAGATGTTCCCGCCGATCAGGCCGTACTCCTGCTCCATCTCGTACGGCCCGACGATGTCCCGGTGCAGGATCGACGCCTTGAAGTTGGGGGCCAGCTCGTTGTAGCAGTCGATCATCCGGTCCGTGTAGGCCTCGAGTTCCGCGGTGTGCGGCTCGGTGTTCCAGTCCTGCGGCACCCACTGGGTGAACAGGGACATGATGTGGGTCCCCTCCGGCGACAGGGTCTTGTCGAACGCGGTCGGGATCACCCCGTCGCTGAACGGCCGGACGGCCGCCTTCCCCTCCCGGGCGTCCAGGAAGGCCCGCTCGATGTAGTCCATGGTCGGTGCCATCTCTACCGAGCCGGTGTGGTGCTCCTGCAAGTCGGAGCCCGGGTCGGCGATGAAGTCGGGCAGTTCGGCCAGCGCCAGGTTGATCTTCACGACGCCGCTGCGGGTCTTCCAGTGCTCGATGTCGGCGGTGAAGTCCGGCGGCAGGTGCTCCCGGCCGACCTGGTCCAGGAACGCGGTCCGCGGGTGCAGCGTGGACACGATCACCCGGGCGCGGATCTCGTCCCCGTTCTCCAGCACCACCCCGGCGGCCCGGCCGTCCTGCACCAGGACGCGGGCCACCTTCGCGTTCAGTGCGACCTCGGCGCCCTGCTCCCGGGCGGCCACTTCGATGGCGCTGGCCACCGCGCCCATGCCGCCCTCCTGGAACCCCCAGTTGCCCAGGTGGCCGTCGCCCACGTCGCCGATGGAGTGGTGCGCCATCACGTACGCGGTGCCCGGCTCGTACGGGCAGGCCCAGGTGCCGATCACGCCGTTGACGGCGAGAGCCCCCTTGACCTGGTCCGATTCGAACCAGTCGTCGAGCAGGTCGGCAATGCTCATCGTCATCAGCCGGGTCACGTCGGCGATCGTGCGCACGTCCAGGCCGCGGTTGCGCCAGGCCAGCCGGAGGGTCTCCCGGAGGTCCCGGGGCCTGCGGGAGCCCAGGTTCGGCGGGACGGTGAGCAGCAGCGGGCCGAGTACGTCGGCCAGCCCGGCCAGCCAGGCGTCCCAGCGCGGCATGGCGTCCGCGTCCTTCTTCGACCAGCGCGAGACTTCCTCATGGTTGCGCTTGGCATCGTCCGCGTACAGCTTGATCGAGCCGCCCTCGGGGAAGGCCTGGTAGTACGGGCCCATCGGGTAGATCTTGTAGCCGTGCCGGGCCAGTTCCAGGTCCTTGATGATGGTCGGCGGGAGCAGGCTCATCACGTAGGACAGCCGGGTCACCCTGAACTCGGGGGCCTCGGGCCAGGGCGCCTCGGTGGTGGCCGCGCCGCCGGTCTTGTGGCGGCCTTCCAGGACCAGGGTGCGCGCCCCGGACCGGGCCAGGTATGCGGCCGCGACCAGCCCGTTGTGCCCGCCGCCGACGACGATCGCGTCGTAGGTTCCGGTGCCTGCTGCGGCCATGCTTCCGCCCTCCAGGGACATCTCTCGGTCCATTTCCGTCATCCGGTTCCGTCATCCGGGCACGATCCCGGCGCATCCGGGTGCGATCCGGACGCATCCGGCTGCGATCCCGGTGCATCCGGGTGCGATCCCGGCGTGGTTGACTGAATGTTCAGTCTAGAAAGCTGATAGCGTTATCCACAAGAGTCAGTGAGATCTGGGATGACACTGGGCGAGGATGTCCCCATGAGCGAACGGGGCGGCGACAGCGCCGACACCGCCGACCAGCGCCGCGAGCAGATGCTGCGGGCCGCGATCGAGGTCATCGAGGAACGCGGCTTCCCGGAAACGCGGATCGCCGACGTGGCCAAGCGGGCCGGGACCAGCCCGGCCCTGGTTATCTACTACTTCAAGACCAAGGACCAGCTGCTCACCGAGGCACTGCGGTTCGCCGAGGACACCTGGTACGAAGAGGGCACCGCGCGGATGGCGGCCATCCCCAGCGCGGCGGGCCGCCTGGAGGAACTGGTCGCGATGACCTGCCTGCCCGAGGCAGACACCCAGACGGTCGGGTCCTGGCTGCTCTGGCTGGACCTGTGGGCCCAGTCGGTGCGGTTGCCCGAGGTGGCCGGGGTCCGGCAGAAGTTCGACGAGCGCTGGCGGGAGACGATCATCGCCCAGGTGCTGGCCGGCCAGGAGGCCGGTGAGTTCGGCCCGGTCAACGCAGCCGACTTTGCGGTATCGCTGTCCGCGTTGCTGGACGGGCTGGCCATCCAGATCGCGCTGGGCGATCCGTCGGTGACCACCGCGCGTGCCTTCGAGCTGAGCATGCGGTTCGTGGCCGGCCAGCTGGGCTTCGAGTGGAGCGGCCGGGGGCGCCGGGCCAGCTAGGGCCGCCGGGGCGGCCCTAGTGCAGCACGTTGTAAGTCCCTGAGGGGATCGCGATTTACTGTCCGTTCATCGTCATGCGGCTTTCGGCAGGGTCTCGGTCGCTGGCGCGGGGCGGGTGTGGCGCTGGAGGTAGCGGGCGTGGTCGGCGTCGGCGTCGTAGCTCCATTTCCAGGGGCGGGCTTTCTTGTTGTACCGGATGGTGAACGCAGTGATCTTGGCGTCGAGGTGTTCTGGGGAGGTGAAGTCGCCGCGGCGCAGCAGCCGGCGGGTGAGCAGGCTGAACCATTGTTCGATGATGTTCAGCCAGGATGCGTGTTTCGGCGTGTAGGTGACGGTGAACCTGGGGTGGGCGGCAAGCCAGGTCTTCGTGGCGCGGGAGGTGTGGCTGGAGCCGTTGTCCATGATCAGGCGGATCCGCAGCCGCGGGTCGGTGGCCTGGTCCAGCATCGTCAGGAACCGGGTGAACGTGGCTGAGTCGTTGCGGCGGATCCGCTCGGCGATGACCTCGCCGGTTGTGACGTTCATCGCGGCGATGATGGAGACGGTGCCGTGCCGGACGTATTCGAACTCGCGGCGGGCATCTCGCCCGGGGCGGGCGGGGATCCCGGGGTGCTTGCGGGATTTCGCCTGGACGCCGGTCTTCTCATCAACGCTGATCAGCGCGGTGCCGGGCGGCGGGTCCAGGTAGAGACGGCAGATCTGCCCGGCGCGGAGCCAGAACGTGTCGTCGTCGGCGCGGCTCAGCCAGCCGCGGACCTTGTGCGGCCGCAGCTTCGCCTCGCCCAGCACCCGGCCCACGGTGGACGGCGAGATCGCCAGGCCGCGTTCGCCCAGGTGGCCTGCGATCATCGCCCGTGACCACTGCGACTCGCCCTCGGGCGGGACAGAGGTGGCGACCGCGATCACGGCCAGCCGGGTGCTCGGCCCGTGTACCTCGGGGCGGCCCGGCCGCGGCTCATCGAACAGGCCCGGGATGCCGAGCCGGGCGAACCGGCTCCGCCAGGCCCGCACCGTGGCCTGGCTGCAGCCCAGGTCACGGGCGATCCGGGCGTTCGGCCTGCCCTCCGCCGCGGCCAGCATGATCCTCGCGCGCAGTACCAGCCGCTGCGGGCTGGTGGCCGCCCGCACGATCTGCTCCAGCTTGCGCCGCCGCTTCCTCGTTACGACGACCGGCACCGCCCGGGACTGGGCCAGCCGGCCATCAGCCGACCGCCAGGTGCTCCTCCTCGGCCAGGTCGGCGGCGCTGCCGCGCAGCACGCGGAGCGCGTCCGGAGCCAGGTACACGTGCACCGGGGTGCCCTGGGCCAGGTGCGGCGGGTGGCCGCCGTCGTTCTGCACCAGGGCCTGCAGCGGGGCGCCGGGCGCCAGCCGCAGCAGCACCTGGGTGCTCGCGCCGAGGAACACCAGCCGCTCCACCATCGCGGGCACCCGGTTCGGGCCGGCCGAGCCGTGCTCCTCAATGCGCACCCGCTCGGGCCGGATGACCGCGTGCGCGGTACCCAGGCCGTCCACGTCGCCGCGCTCCACCTCCAGCGTGGACTCGCCGACCTTGACGCTGCAGCGCGGCCCCGGGCCCCGCTCGACCACGTCCACCTCCATCAGGTTGGACGCGCCGAGGAAGTCCGCCACGTAGGTGTCGGCCGGCTCCTCATAGACCTCGCGCGGGGTGCCGATCTGGGCGATCCGGCCAGAGTTCATCACCGCCAGCCGGTCGGACATGGTGAGCGCCTCCTCCTGGTCATGGGTGACGTAGAGGAAGGTGATGCCGACCCGCTCCTGCAGCGCCTTGAGCTCCACCTTGAGCGAGCGGCGCAGTTTGGCGTCGAGCGCGCCGAGCGGCTCGTCCAGCAGCAGCACCGCGGGCCCGAGGACCAGCGCCCGGGCCAGCGCCACCCGCTGCTGCTGGCCGCCGGACAGCGCGGCCGGGCGGCGCTTGGCGTAGTCACGCAGCTCCACCAGGTCGAGCGCCTCGTTCACCTTGCTGGCGATCTCCCGCTTAGGCAGCTTCTGGTAGCGCAGGCCGAAGGCGACGTTGTCGAACACCGACAGGAACGGGAACAGCGCGTAGCTCTGGAACACGGTGTTCACGTTGCGCTTGTGCGGGGGGACCCCGCCCATGTCCGTGCCGTCCAGCAGGATCCGCCCGGCGGTGGGCTGCTCGAAGCCGGCGATCAGCCGCAGCGTGGTCGTCTTGCCGCAGCCGGACGGCCCGAGCAGGGAGAAGAACTCGCCGCTGTCCACGGACAGGTCGATGCCGTCCACCGCGACCTCGGTGAACCGCTTGGTCAGCGTGACCAGCTGAATATGCCCGCCTGCCACCTGGATCCCTCCCTAATCGGTGCCGGCGATGGTGGTCAGCGCGGCGACCCGGCTGCCCCGCTCGCCGCGCGTCATCCAGCGATAGCCCAGGTACCCGATCACCGCAATGACCAGGGACATCACCAGCATGATGGTGCCCAGCGCGTTCAGCGCCGGGCCGCCGTTGCCGCCGTGCTGCGTGGAGTAGATGATCACCGACATCGGGGTGTTGCTGGCGTTGGTGGACAGCAGGTCAACCAACACGAAGTCGTCGATCACCCCGGAGAAGACCAGCACCGCGCTGGCGAAGATGGCCGGGCCGAGCAGCGGCAGCATCACCCGGCGCAGCGTGGAGAGCCGGCTGGCGCCGAGGTCCGCGGCCGCCTCCTCGTACTGGCGGCCCAAGGTGACCAGCCGGGCCTGGACGATGATGGCCGGCCAGCTCACGTTCCAGGTGACCAGGGCCAGCACCTCGGTCAGCGTGCCCTTGGGCAGTCCGGTGAACAGCACGGTGAACACGAAGAACATCGCCACCCCGAAGATCAGCTCCGGGACCACGAAGGACAGGATCATCACGAAGTTGAAGGTGGCCGGGGTGACGCCCTTCCACCGGTTGAGGCCCAGCGCGAACGCGACCCCGAGCGGCACGGCGACGAGGGTGGTGAGCACGGACAGCCGCACCGTCTGGATCACCGCCGCGTGCAGCTGCGGGTTGTGCAGCACCGAATTGACGGGGTCGGTGAAGTACCACCGCCAGGAGAAGCCCTGCCACGCGCTCTGCGACTTCCCGTTGTTGAACGAGAACAGCACCGCGATGGCGATCGGCACCAGCGACCAGATCAGGTAGAGCCAGGTGAAGCCCTCCAGGATCCACGGGTGGCCCCACGGGTTGCGCCGCGGGACCAGCCGCCGCAGGCCGCTGCGCGGGGCCGCCTGGGCCTGGGCCGGGGCCTGCGCCGGGGCGCTCGTCGCGGTCACCCTGCCTCCCGGGACGATCGGTTAGTGGCCATCACGTAGTAGATCATCGGCACCAGCAGCACCAGCAGCAGCAGCAGCGACAGCACTGCCCCCTGCCCTTCCAGGCCGGGGGTGCCGAGCTGGCCCTGGATCAGGTTGCCGATCATGGAGGTATTGGCCGCGCCGGACATGAGCTGGTTGGTGTAGTAGTCGCCGATCATCGGCAGCACGGTGATCAGCATGCCGGTCATGATGGGCTGCCGGGACAGCGGCAGGGTCACCCGCAGGAACGTCCGTGCCCGGTTCAGCCCCAGGTCCCGGCCGGCCTCGATGAGCGCCGGGTCGATCCGGTCCAGTCCCGCGTACAGCACCAGGATCAGGTACGGGATGTAGCCGTAGACCAGGCCCAGGACCACGGTGAACCACTTGCCGCCCAGCCAGTCCACCGGCTGGGAGATCAGCCCGAGCGCGGACAGCGCCTTGTTCACGTAGCCGTCGGTCTGCAGCAGGTCGATCCAGGCCAGCATCCGCATCATGTAGCTGATCCAGAACGGCGCGATCAGCAGGATGAGGAACAGCGCCTTGCGGCGCCCGGCGAACCGGGCCACGAAGTACGCGGCCGGGTAGGCGATCAGCAGCGACAGCACCGATGCGGCGGCCACGTAGCCGATCGTGCGCAGCACGATCGGCCCGGCGAATGAGGTCGCGCCGAACAGGTCATGCCACACGTTGATGACGTTGGAGGAGCTCCAGCCCAGCGGGTTCCAGACCGCGATAGGCGACTCGAACAGCCGGTTCAGCTGGCCCATGGCGATGGCCAGGACCGCGTAGAACGGCACGATGAACAGCAGCAGCAGCCAGATGATGCCCGGCAGGGCCAGGGCGATCCAGAACAGCCGCCCCTGCCGGGCCGGGCGGTCCGCGGCCGGGACGGCGGGCGGCCGGGCCGCAGGCTGCCGGGTGGCTGTTGCCATGTCCGCCCCCTAGATCCCGTTGCTCACGACGAGCCAGGCCTGTTGCCACAGGGCATCCGCGTCCACCGGGAGCTGAAGCTGGCTCACCCCGCGCCGGAAGTAGGACGGCAGCACCGCGGTGGACACCAGGCTCTTCGGCAGCAACTGCTCCTTGACCAGGCGCTGCGGCGTGACGGCGGTCAGCGGCTGCATGTAGCCGTTGAAGCTGATGTTCTCCAGCACGTTGGGCAGGTCCAGCAGGTAGTTGAGGAACAGGTGGGCCAGCACCGGGTTGCGGGCCGAGCGGAGCACGGTGTTGGTGTCGTTGGCGACCGGGCCCCGGCCGTCCGGCGGGAACCAGTAGCCGACCGTCTCCACCGGGACGCCCTTGGGCATGTAGTACTGCGCCGACGCCATGTCCCCGGACCAGGCGTGGTGGATCCACACCTGCCCGGTCGGGACCTCGGTGTAGTCGTTGTTGTCGATGTGCACGTCCACCAGGTGGGACAGGTCCAGCAGGGAATTGCGGGACAGCGCGATCTGGCCCCGGTCGGTGGTGTTCAGGTCGAAGATCCCGTTCTTCATCAGCCCCAGGCTGATGCTCTCCCGGTAGTCATCCAGGATGGCCACCTTGCCCCGGTACTTGGACTGCCAGGGCATGGCCCACGGGTTGCGCATCGCGTAGGGGTTCTCGTGGACCAGGTCTTTGCGCCAGGCCATCCCGGTCGTGTAGATCGTGTACGGCACCGTGTACTGCCAGCCCTGGTCGTAGAACGGGCTGGTGAAGTCCGGCCAGGCCTGGCTGATGTTCGGGATATAGCTGTGGTTCAGCGGCTGGACCAACTTGGATTCGATGAGTTGGCCCAGCACGTCCACGGTCACGCCCATGAACACGTCGAAGCTCAGGCCGCTGCGCAGCTTGGCCAGGGCCTCGTTCATCGTGTTGAACGTGGTCAGCTGGACCTTGCAGTTGTACTTCTTGGCGAAGTGGTTCAGGCAGGCCTGGTTGACGTAGGCGACCCAGTTGAAGATCTGCAGGGTGGCCCCGGTCTCCGGCTGCTGGCCGCTGGCGATGGGCTTGTTGTCGGTGAAGACCGGCCAGGTGACCGGGTGGTCCGGGCGGGGCAGCGGGACGCTGCCCTTGCCCGCCAGCGCCGGCGCGCACGCGTCCAGCAGCCCGCCGCCGGCCAGCGCGGCCAGCCCGGCCCCGGCACTGCGGCCCAGGAAGCCGCGCCGGGTGAACAGGGGCGGTCGTGACCCGTCTTTCGGCCAGCCTTCTCGCGGGTGCACCAGCTCGCTTCTTCCTCCGGTGATCGTGACCTGGCTGTCCGGCCGGGCTGTCCGGCCAGGCCGTCTGGCTGGGCTGTCCGGCTGGGCTGTCCGGCCGGCTGCCGGAGGCCCGGGATCGTGACGGTCCCGGGCGGCCCGGCGGCTCTTGAACCCTGACTGAACAGTCGGTCAATATCGGGCGTTATTGCGACAGCATAGGCCGAACGTCCCCTCGGCAACAGAGGCACCGAGCAGCCGAAACAGGACGGAAACCTGAGCAGGTCACCGGGTCACCGCCGACGCGAAGGCGGCGAAATTGGCCACCAGCAGGTCGATGTCCGGCTCGTCATGCTGGACCGAGATCAGCCACTGCTCGATCTTGCCCCAGGGCGGCAGGAACACCCCGCCGTTGTGCTGGAACAGCCAGTGTGCGTGGCTGTAGCGGTCATCGACGTCCAGGAAGCCGCGGTAGTCGCGGATCGGGTCGGGGGAGAAGACCACGCAGCCCTTGGCGCCCACCGCGACCACGTGCGCCGCCAGCCCGGTGCGCGCGATCTCCCGTGCGATGCCGGCCACGGCCCGCTCGCGCAGCGCGTCGATCCGCCGGTAGGCCTCCGCGGTGGCCACCTCGGTGAGCATGGCCCGGCACGCGGCCACCGCCAGCGGGTTGCCGTTGAAGGTGCCGACCATCTCGTAGTCGTTGTTGGCCACGTGGGCCATCACCTCCGCCGACCCGCCGATGGCGGCGATGGCGACGCCGCCGCCGATGGCCTTGGCCAGCGTGATGATGTCCGGCGTCACCCCGGTCAGCGCGGTGGCGCCCCCTGGGCCCGCGGTCAGCCCCGTCTTGACCTCGTCGAAGGTGAGCAGGGCGCCGCGCGAGTGCAGCAGGTCCTTGAGCCCGGCCAGGTAGCCCGGCTCCGGCTCGATGATCCCGGCGTTCATCATGACCGGCTCGATGATCATGCCGGCCACCTGGCCAGGGTGCTCGTCCAGCAGTCGCTGCACGCTGGGCAGGTCGTTGTACGTGGCGATCAGGGTGAGCCGGGTGATGGCCTCCGGGATGCCGGTGCTGGACGGCGCCTGGGCCGGGCGGTCCGCCGGGCCTGCCTCACCGGCCGCCGGGGCCACCGAGACCTGGACCGAGTCATGATGGCCGTGGTAACACCCCTCCACCTTGATGATGAAGTCACGGCCGGTGATGGCGCGCATCAGGTGGACCGCATCCATGGTGGCCTCGGTGCCGGAGTTGGCGAACCGCCACAGCGGCAGGCCGAAGCGGCGGGCCAGTTCCTCGCCGACCGCGACCGCGTTCCTGGTCGGCTGGGCGAAGTGGGTGCCCAGGCCGACCTGACTGCGGACCGCCTCGACGATGGCCGGGTGCGCGTGCCCGGCCAGGGCCGCGCCGTACCCGCCATGCAGGTCCACGTACTCGTTGCCGTCCACGTCGTAGATCTTGGAGCCCTTGCCATGGCTCAGCCACACCGGCTGCGGGACGGTGATCTGCCAGCTGGAGGTGACTCCTCCGGCCAGGACGCCCTGCGCCCGCTCGGCCATCTGGGCCGACTCCGGCTGCCGCTCGACGAAGATCTTCTCTTGCTCGGCGATGATGTCCTGGAGGTGGCCGGCCGCCTGGCCCGGACCCTCCGCGAGGGTGGTCACGACTGCGCTCCTTTGTGCTGACTGAACGTTCAGTCTAGAAGGAGGCCCAGGGAGGGGCAAGGCCTGGCCGCGCCGGGATCCAGGTCAGGCCGGGCGGCCGCAGCCAGGCCGCAGCGGCCCGGCCCGGCCTGGGCGGCCGCCACCGCCTGGCCCGGGCGGCCGCCACCGCCTGGCCCGGGCGGCCGCCACCGCCGGCCCGGCCCGGCCCGGGCTGGGCCGGGCTGGGCTGGGCCCGCGGCGGGCGCCCCGCCCGTCGCCCGTGTTCCTGAGGGTAAAATCCGCGCTCGTGAAGGTGTTCGTCACCGGGGGAACCGGGGCGGTCGGCCAGCACGTGGTGCCGGCCCTGGTCGCCGCCGGGCACCGCGTGAGCGCACTGGCCCGCACCGGGCAGAAGGCCGCTTCGCTGCGCGAGCAGGGCGCCGTGCCGGTCCAGGTGTCGATCTTCGAACGCGGGGAACTCACCCAGGCGTTCGCCGGCCACGACGCCGTCGCCAACCTGGCCACGGCGATCCCGCCGACCGCCACGTTCATCCGGCGCTCGGCCTGGCGGGAGAACGACCGGATCCGCAGCGAGGGCTCGGCCGCCGTCGTCGACGCCGCCCTAGCCGCCGGGGTCGGCCGCCTGGTGCAGGAGTCGGTCAGCATGCTCTACCCCGACCGCGGTGCCCAGTGGATCGACGAGGATATGCCCATCGACCATTACCCGGTGGCCGAGGGTAACATCGCCGCCGAGTCGGGCGCGGCCCGCTTCACGGCCAGCGGCGGCGTTGGCCTGGTCCTGCGGTTCGGCTGGTTCTACGGGCCCGGGGCGGCGCACAGTGAGGAGATGCTCAGCCAGGCCCGCCACCACATCGGCATGATCCTCGGCCCCCCTGGCAGCTATGTGTCCTCGATCCACCTCAGCGACGCAGCCACCGCGGTCGTCGCCGCGCTGGGCCGCACCGGCCGGGACCTTCAATGTCGTCGATGACGAGCCCCTCACCAAGCGGGCCTTCGCCGATGCTCTGGCGGCCGCCGCCGGCACCACCATGTGGATCCGGGGCCCTGGCCGGGGCGCCCTGCTGCTCGGTGATCGGCTGACCTCGCTGACCCGGTCGCTGCGGGTGGCCAACGGGCGCTTCCGGCGGACGACCGGCTGGCTCCCCGCTATCCGAGCGCCCGGGAGGGCTGGCGGGCCACGGCGGCGGGACTCCGCTGAGCTGGCGGCACTCCGCTGAGCTAGTGACGCTCGGCTGAGCCGGTGCCCGCCGCCCACACCCCGCACCGCGACGACAGCCCCAGCCAGGTAGTCAAGAATCGCAGCCACGAACCCGATGATCACTGCGGGGTCACGGCCGTCGGCCAGGGCCACCGGTCACGTGTGCAGGTTCCCGATACAGGAAGCCGCGGAGCAAGTCTTGGTGCTGATGAGGCGCCTGGTACTCAGGTGGCGGATCCCTCGCGGCCCGGGCTTGGTGATGTTGACTTTGCCGACAACCGAGTGTCGCTGAAGTCAACATCACCAACCGCGGGCCCAGCGCCGGCCCGGGCAGTGGCCTGGCTGGGTGCCGTGGGCGGCCGCAGTCGTCCGGTAAGTTGCCGATTGCTATTGGCCCTCCTGGAGCCGCCCACTGCGCCCCTGCAGTTCGTCGATCAGTGCCGAGGCCTGGGCCTTGGTCAGTCCCTCCGGTACCTCCTCGCCCGCGTCCCGGGCCAAAGTGTGCAGGTAAAACTGCTGGGCCGCGGTCATCGGCTCATCGCCGGTGACCCACTCCTCCGGGTCCTTCTGGGCTGGGTTCTCACTCATATCCGCCTGCCTCCTGTTGCCTGACCAGGCAGCGTGGACCCGGCCGCCGCTGCTGCCGCCCGGCCCGGGCTGCCCGCAGCTACTTCCCCGCAGGCGGCCCGGCAGTCCTGTTCCGTTGCTCACTCCGCCCGCCTGATGGCAGGAGGGTGCTTGTCCCGATAAGTTGATCACCGATATGTTGCAGCCCATGAGTGACCCGCTCCGCGAGCCCACCTTCCTGATCCTGGCCGCCCTGGCCCCCCAGCCGCTGCATGGCTATGCGCTCATTGGCGAGGTGGCCGCGCTGTCCGGCGGCCGGCTGTCGCTGCGCCCCGGCACGCTGTACGGCGCGCTGGACCGGCTGGCCGCTGAGGGCCTGCTGGAGGCGGACCGCGAGGAAATGGTGGACGGCCGGCTCCGCCGGTACTACCGGCTGACCGACGCCGGGGCCGCCACGCTGGAAAAGGAAGTGCTGCGGCTGCAGCACAACGCCGACGCGGCGCGGCAGCGGCTGGCCCGGCGGCGTGCCCACCGCGGGCCGGCTGTCCGGCCCGCGGCCGCCGGGGCCGCCGCGGGCTAGATGTTCCCGGCCAGGGCGGGGTGAGGTTTTGTCCCGGCCCGCTGTCGGTAGCTGTGCTTACCGCCTGTCGGTAGCTGTGCTTACCGTGAGGCGAACGCACCAGCCCAGCGTGAGCCAGGGGAGACCATGACCACACTCGAGAACCGGCCGAACACCGCACTCCTCGTCATCGACGTGCAGAACGGCGTCGTCGACGGGGCTCACGAGCGCGACACGGTGGTCGCGAACGTCGCCAGCCTGGTCGAGAAGGCGCGTCGGGAAGGGGTCCCCGTCATCTGGGTCCAGCACTCCGACGAAGGGCTGGTGCGGGGAAGTGACGAGTGGCGGTTCGTCCCCGAGCTGGCTCCAGGCGATGCTGAACCGCTCGTCGAGAAGAACTACGGCGATTCCTTCGAGGACACCACCCTGGAGACCGTGCTGTCGGGCCTGGGTGTCGGGCGGCTCATTGTCGTCGGCGCGGAGACCGACGCGTGCATCCGCTCGACGCTGCACGGCGCGTTCGTCCGCGGGTATGACGCGACGCTGGTCAGCGACGCCCATACGACGGGGGACCAGACGGCGTGGGGAGCGCCGCCGCCGGACCAGGTCATCGCGCACACGAACCTGTACTGGACCTACCAGACGGCGCCGGGGCGGTCAGCCGGGACGACCGAGACCAAGGCCGTCGACTTCGCAGGCCCGTCCTGAGCCTGTGCGGTGATTTCGCCGGCCCGCCCTGAGCTGCGCGGTGATTTCGGCGGCCCGTCCTGGGCCTGTGCGGTGATTTCGCCGGCCCGCCCTGAGCTGCGCGGCCCGGGAGCCTGGATGGCCGGCTGACGGCTGGATGGTGCCGGCCTGGCTGTCCTGGGGTCCGTGGAAGCTCACCGAGCCGGCCGGGGTCTGCCAGATCATCACGTCAAAGGTGTAGAGCCCCTGGCGCACGCCGGGGTCGGCTTCCATTAGCCGCCGCACGGTGTCCACCGAATCCTGCTGGAACAGCCCGAGCCCGCAGATGTCCTGCTCCTCAGGCGGGCTGTCGCGCACAGGCCCGGCCCCCCGCTGCTGGCCGCTGGCTACCAGGTGCAGCACGTACGCCAGGTGCTCACCGAAGATCCGCTCGGTGCGCTCCGCGCTGAACTCCCGGCCCTCCCGGGTGTGCCGCAGCAGCACGCACTGGTAGGTCTCCAGCTGGATGGCATCGCGGTCAGCGCTCATCAGTGACTCTCCGGGTGGGCGGGGGTGGCCGGGCCGCCCGGGATGAGCGAGGCCGCGAAGCGCTCCAGAATGCGGGTCCAGCCGGCCGAGTACCCGCCGCTGGCGTAGCCGCCCGGCAGCGCGCAGTCCTCCGCCAGTTGCGTATCGGACAGCGCTTCCCAGCCCCGGTGCTCCACCGTGACCCGGGTGAGCGCGGGGCCGAGGGCGGCGAAGGACAGTTCCACCTCGGTCGGCACGGGAGTCATGGCCCAGGTCATCACGAACCGGGCCGGGGGCTCCCAGGCCAGCAGCTCACCCCAGTCCACTTCGGTGCCGTCATCCCAGGTCTCGTAGACGCGCCCGCCGGGGCGCTGGTCGATGGTGACGTCGCGGACCCGGTCCTGCCCGGCCGAGAACGGGCTCACCGGCCACCAGACGCCGATGGTCCGCACGAACGTGTCGAAGGTGTGCCGCACGTCGCTGCGCACCAGCGTGGACTGGCGGACCGGGGGGCGCCGCAGCGCGGTGACCGGGACGGCGGGTCCGTCAGGCGTCGGAGTCATCGGGATCTCCCTGGTTCGTGGCCGGCGGGACCATGCCCTTGCTCGCCCATTGCAGGTAATCACGGAACCGGTCCAGGACCAGGGGCCAGAGCGTGGCCCGGCTGGCCCGCTGGCCGCCCGGCTCCGGGCCGGGCGGCTCACCCGGCGCGCGGCACCTGGTCATCATCGCTGATCCCGCGGTCGGCCTCGACGAGCCGCCGGGCGGCATCGAGGGACGCCGCCCACATGTCGTCGAGGAATTCCCTGAGCCCGGCCAGCCCCTCCGGGCGGGCCCGGTACAGCCGCCGGGTGCCGTCCCGGCGCTCGGTCAGCAGCCCGGCGTGCTTGAGTACCGTCAGGTGCTGGCTGACGGCGGTCCTGGTGACGTCGAAGGCGGCGGCGATCTCGCCCGCGGCCAGTTCACCGTGCGCGACCAGCCGCAGGATGGCGCGGCGGCGGGGCTCGGCGATCGCCTTCAGCGCCTCGTCGGTCGCCTGCTCGTGGCCGGCCGCGCCATCCTGGGACTCTCCGGTCATGACCGTGGCCCTAGCTCCACAGCCCGACGGGGTTACCGTCCGGGTCGGCGAAGACGGCGAACCTGCCAAAGTCGCCGGGCAGGTCGGTCGGCGGGACCAGCCGCTTGCCGCCCAGCTCCTCGGCCCGGGCCAGGTAGGCGTCCAGGTCGTCCACCCGCATGTAGATCTTGATGTTCTTCTCGCCGGGCTCCCCGGTGCCGATGCCGCCGCCGATGGCGCCCTCACCGGCGCCGGTGTCCACCAGCGCGTACCCGCCCATCGTCGGGTCCGCGCTGACCTGCCACCCGAACAGGTCCGCGTAGAACTTCTGCGCCCGCTCCGCATCCGGGCTGATCACCTCGAAGAACGCGACCGGCTGGCCCATGACTGCCTCCCGTTATATATGGTAGCTGACACTAACGTTAGTATTAACGAACGTTAGTGTCAACTGTCATATAGCTGGTCCGGATGCGCCGCCGGCCGGCAGCATAGCCTGCGCGCTGCCCGGCGCCTTAGAGGACCAGCACGGAGGTGAACCACTGAGCGGGCCAGACCGGCTGATCGCCGACACCCGGCGAGGGCTCGCCGAGCAGGCTCACGTGCCAGCGAGAAGGCCGGCGCTGCCTGGCGGGCCGGCCGCTGGCGGCGGCCGGCCGCGATAGCCGCCTCGGCGGCGGCCGCGATAGCCGCCTCGGCCTCGGCCGCCGCTGTGGCGCTGGCCATAGTGCTGCCCCTCACCCACATCGAGTCGGCGCGCGTCGTCCAGCCGGGGCCGACTTACTACGCGATCTCCTTCACCCTCACCCCGGCGGACACGGGCCGGTTCGCGGCGCCCACCGGCAAAGCTGGCCGGACCGCCCAACCCCCGGGACGAGTTGGCCGTCATCATCGCCAGGCGGGTCGTCACCCACCCCGTAGTGGTGGCGGTGATACACGACCAGGTCCAGATCTCCGGCTTCGCGTCTCGCGCCGTGGCCGGGCAGCTCCTGCAGTTCCTGCTCAGCCGCTGACGCTGGCCCGCCGCCGCGCCGCGCCCAGCCACCGCCAGGCCACCCGCCAGCCCAGCTGGAAGAGGCCGAGGAAGGCCAGCGCCACCACGATGAAGGCAGCCGCGGTGCCCTGGCCGGCCAGCACCCGCAGGATCATCCCCAATGCCACCGTGCACAGCCAGACGATCACGCCGGTCGGCAGCACGGCGGTTGGCCGCCGCCAGAATCGCGCGGCGGCCAGCCCGATCAGGGTCCCGGCCGCGAACGGCCACAGCGTGCTGGCCAGCCCGCCGAGGCTGCCGCCGTCATGGTGGCTGGCGCGGCCGATCACGACGAACAGCAGCACGCAGCAGAAATCCGCCGCGGCGCTTCCGGCGGCCAGCCTGCTTCCGGCAGAACGCATGCCCGCCAGGCTAATGCCCCGCCCGACGTGCCGGCATACACTCGGCGCGTGCCCGCCGACCTGCCAGCGTGCCCGGTACCCGGCCACCCGGCCGCGGTGGTGCCGGTGCCGTGATCCTGACCGTCACGCTGAACGCGACGCTCCAGGTCAGCTACGAGGCCACGGAGATCTCCTGGGGGGCGGCGAACCATATCCGCCAGCTGACCTCCCGGGCGGGTGGCGGCGGGCTGGCCGTGGCCCGGGTGCTGGCCGGCCTGGGGGAGGACGTGCTGGCGGCCGGCTTCGCCGGCGGCGGCGCGGCCCAGGTGATCGAGGCGGACCTGGCCCGGGCCGGGGTAGCGACCGCGTTCACCCGGATCGCCCGGGAGTCGCGCCGGGTCGTTGACGTGCTGGATGAGGCCCGGGAGGAGATCACGCGGCTGGCCGAGCCGGCGCCGTTCATCACGACCGGGGAACTCGGCCGGTTCGCCGCCGAGTACCGCAAGCTGCTGCCCGGGATGGAGGCCGTGGTGCTCAGCGGCGGCCTGCCCGCCGGGCTGCCGGGCGACGTCTACGCCTCGCTGACCAGTTACGCCGCCGAAGCCGGGGTGCCCGCCATCGTGCACGCGGGCGGTCCGGTGCTGTGGCAGAGCCTGGCGCGGCACCCGGCGCTGGTGCTGGCCGCGTCCACGGCCGGGCCGCCGGGTGCCGGGGTGTCCGTCCAGCCGGACGGCCTGGTGGCCCGGGGCGCGTCCGCCGCGGCCCTGGTCTCGGGGGCCGAGCTGCTCACCGCGGCCGGCCAGGGACAGCGGTGGCAGGCCGTCCTGGACGGCTACCCCGGCCTGTCCCTGTCCGGGGAGGCGGTGGTGGCCGGGCTGCTGCCCGCGGTGGCCCAGGACTGGCCCTGGGCGGATGCCCTGCGGCATGCGGTCGCGCTCGGTGCCGCGACCGACCCGGCCGGGGAGATGGACCTGGATGCCTACGAGGTGTTCTCCTCCGAGGTCTCGGTGACGGCGGAGGCCTGACGGGCCCTGGTCGCCGCGGGCACCCGCGCGGGACGGCGGGCCAGCCCGGCCAGCCAGGCCGCCGCGGTCACCAGCAGCGGGACGACGGTCAGCCTCAGCCCGGGCGCGGGACTGTCCGCGGTGGTCAGCAGCGAGCCGAGGAACACCAGGTAGGACCCGATGATGAGGAACCCGGTCGCGCGGCGCACCCCGCTGTCCCGGTAGGTGAACGCGATCGAGGCCCCGGTCAGCCCCAGGTACCACACGGCGATCAGCACCGCGTGCACCGACGGCGCGCCCAGCCCGGTGATGGTGGCGGGCAGCAGCAGCCCGGCGGTGACGTTCAGCGCGTTGCTGTTCAGCGTGGTGCTCAGCATGGCCGCGCCGCGGCCACGGGCCGCCAGGTAGACGGCGGCTACCGCGTTGGGCAGGCTGGTCACCGCGGCCAGCACCACGCCCCCGGTGACGATCTGCGGCACCGCGAAGCGGGTGCCCAGCGAGGTCGCCGCGCGTTCCATGACCACACTGGCCACGACCACCGCCAGCAGGGCACCGGCCCCGACGACCACATCCATCCGGCGGCCGTGCGGCGGGTGAATCACTTCGTTGAGTTCCTGCTCCTCCTCCGAGATGGCGACGGCCAGCCAGCCTTCCCAGCGCCGGGCGACAGGCAGGCGGCCCAGGCGAGCCCGCCCGGCGCCCAGCACGATGAGGTAGGGCACCAGCACGGCGAGCACCGCGGCCAGCCCGGCCGCGGGCGGGATGGTGCCGGTCACGGTGACCAGGCAGGCGACGGCGACCCAGATGCCGGTCACCCCGCCCAGCAGGACAACCTTCCGGTGCAGCGCGATGCTCCCGGCCACCACGGCTCCCAGGCCGAGCAGCGCCGCGAGGTTGAACACGTTGGAGCCGATGATGACGCCGGCGCCGACCTTCTGCTGGTGCTGCAGCAGCGCGGTGACCGCCGAGGTGATCTCCGGGGCGTCCGCGGCCAGCGCGGCCATCACGCCGAGCAGTGCCTCGGACAGGCCGATCCGCTCGCCGATCCGCTCCAGGCGGGTGACCAGCAGGTAACTGGTGGCCAGGCTGACGGCCGTGCCGAGGCAGAAGGCGAGTACCTCGATGGCCACCGGCACTGGGCTGGGTTCCCTCCGCACGCGGGCAGAACGCCGACCAGTCTTCCCGGCTCACCTGGCCTCACTCTACCGGGCAGGCCCGGGAGGTCCCGGGCCAGTGTGCCGCTGCGCTGGCGTGGCTACCAGGGGTTGGGCGTGGAGTTGCCGAAGACCTGGTCCTGCAACTGGGCGGCGGTCACCGAGGTGCCGCAGATCCCGGCGGGGAGCCGGTCGTTGGCCGCGGTCCAGTTCGCCCAGGCGATCAGCGAGTACTGCAGCGCCTTCGGGTTGGTGTCCCCGGTGTGGGCCGGGACCCAGAGCGAGCCCTGCTTCACCCAGGGCGTGCCGAACTCCAGGTAGCGGGTCTGGTGCCCGGCGATGCGGAAGGTCTGCGGGTAGGGGCCGGGCTTATCGTGCGCCTGCCACCAGGTCTGGAAGTCGCTGGCGTTCCCGGTGTTCACGGTGACCTTGCCACCGCTGAACCAGCTCAGGCCGGTGCCGGGGCGCAGCCCGGACTGCTCCACCAGGCACTGGGTGAGCAGCGCGGGGGCATCCAGCAGCCGGGCGCCATACGGGTCGCGCATCGCCGGGCTGGCCGACCCGCTCGCGGCGGCGTGCTTCTTGGGCGGGACTACCGCGAACTGGCATCCGGCCAGCAGCGCCCCCGCGGTGAGGGCGGCCACCACCCGGCCGATCCGTGCCAGCATCCGCTTCATGCCCGCCCCTCATCGTGCGTGATCGTCTCGCTCCCTATGTACCGTACGGCGACCTGCCGCGCGGCCGGTATCCGGCGATAGGCGGGCCAGCCGGACTGGGCCTGGGCCGGCCGGGCCGGCCCGTGGTCTACTCGGGAGTAGGTCGTGAGGAGGTGGGCGATGGGGCTCGCATTCTGGCGCCGCGCACTGGCCGATCCGGGCTGGACCGCGGTCATCGAGCCGGACGGCACGCGGCAGTCGGCCGGGGAACTGCTGGCCCGGGTCAACCGGCTCACCCACGGGCTGCGGACGCTCGGCCTGCGTCCCGGGGATGGCATCGCCGGGCTGCTGCCCAACGGCGGCGCGGCGCTGGAGGTGTACCTGGCCGCTCTCCAGGGCGGCTGGTACTACACCCCGGTCAACTGGCACTTCACCGCGCCGGAGATCGCCTATATCATCGCCGACAGCGAGGCCCGGGCCTTCTTCGTGCACGAGCGGTACGCCGCGGCCGGGGCCGGGGCGGCCGGGCAGGCAGGCGTGCCCGCCGGGCGGCGGTTCGGCTATGGGGCCGTCCCCGGGTTCATGCCGGCGGCCAGCCTGCTGGAAGGCCAGCCCGCCACGCTGCCGGGTGACCGGACCTCCGGCGCCAGCATGCACTACACCTCCGGGACCACGGGGCGGCCCAAGGGGGTCCGCCGCCCGCTGTCCGGCCTGGACCCGGACGACGCCGCAGAATTGAACTCGGCCCTGTTCCAGTTCTTCGGGGCTGAGTCGGGCCAGCCCAACGTGCACCTGGTCACCTCGCCGAACTACCACACGGCGGTAACCGTCTTCGGCGGCGCCGCCATTCATCTCGGGCACACCCTCGCCTACATGGATTCCTGGGACGCCGAGACGGCGCTGGCCTGCGTCCAGCGCTACCAGGCCACCAGCACGCACATGGTGCCCACGCATTTCAAGCGGATGCTGGACCTTCCCGAGGCCACCCGGCGTCGGTATGACGTCTCGTCCATGCGATGGCTGCTGCACGCCGCCGCGCCATGCCCGGCCGGCCTCAAGCGGGCCATGCTCGAGTGGTGGGGACCCCGGGTGTTCGAGTACTACGCGGCCACCGAAGGGGGCGGCACCATCGCCACCCCGGAGGACTGGCTGGCCCGTCCTGGGACGGTGGGCAAGCCGTGGCCGATCAGCGAGGTCATGATCGCGGATGAGGAAGGCCGCGAGTGCCCGCCCGGCCAGCCGGGCACCGTCTACCTGAAGATGATGCTGTCCGACTTCGAGTACAAGGGGGACCCGGCGAAGACCGAGGCCGCCCGGCTGCGCGGCTTCTTCACCGCCGGGGACATCGGCTACCTGGACGACGACGGCTACCTGTTCCTCTGCGACCGCAGGTCCGACGTGATCATCTCGGGCGGGGCGAACATCTATCCGGCTGAGATCGAGGCGGAGATCATCATGCATCCCGGGGTGGCCGACGTGGCAGTGTTCGGTATCCCGGACGAGGACTGGGGGGAGCGGGTGATGGCCGTGGTGCAGCCGGCCGAGGACCACGACCCCGGCCCGGACCTGGCCGCCAGCATCCTGGCCTCGCTGGAGGGAAAGCTGGCCCGGATGAAGTGGCCGTCCGGGATCGAGTTCATCAGCGAGATGCCCCGGGACCCGGCCGGCAAGCTGCTCAAGCGCCGTCTGCGCGAGCCATACTGGCAGGCCGTGACCCGCCCGATCTAGCGGGCTCGGTCCCGCTGGACTGGCTGAGCACGTCGAGCAGCCGGGCGATGGCCGGGGGCTCGGGGCCCTGGCCATAGGTCACGGCCAGCACCTGCCGGTGCGATCCGGGCAGCGCAGCGGCCTGGATGCCCGGGTGCCGCGCCGCGCGCAGCGCCAGCCCGGGCAGCGTGGTGATGCCCAGCCCGGCCGCCACCAGGGCCTGCACGGCCACGAAGTCGTCAGTGGTGAACGCGATCCGGGGGGTGAAGCCGGCTAGCTCGCACTGCCAGATAAGGTAACGCCGGCAGCGCTCGCAGCCGCCGATCCAGCGCTGCTGCGCGTAGTCGGCCAGGCTCGGCCGCTTCGGCAGGGGCGGCTCCGCACCGCCCCGGGTCACCAGGTAGATGGGGTCGTCGAGCAGCAGCTGTGATCGGGTCCCGGTGTCTTCGTCAGCCGGGGGACCGGCGGCGATGCCATCCTGGCAGTGCCGGAACACCAGCGCCACGTCGACATAGCCGGCCCGGAGCATATGGGCCGCTTCCGGCGGCTCGGCCTCGGCCAGCGTCAGGTCCATGCCGGGGTACTCCGCTTCCAGCCGGGCGGCCGCGGCCGGCACGATCGTGCTCAGTGCAGACGGGAAAGCGGCCAGCCGGATCCGCCCGGCCCGCAGCCCGACGTGCGCCGCGAGTTCGTTCTCCGCGGCGTCCAGGCGGCCCAGAATCTCTTCGGCCCGCTCGGCCAGCAGGCGGCCAGCGTCGGTGAGCCGGAGCCCGCGCCCGGCCCGCTGGGTCAGCGCCGCGCCGGTCTCGGCCTCTAGCCGGGCCAGATGATGGCTGACCGAGGGCTGGGCGTAGTTGAGTGCCCGCGCCGCGGCCGTGACCGAGCCGTGCCGGGCCACCGCGACCAGGACCCGCAGCCTGGTCACATCCAACATCCGGCAATTATAGATCGGCTCGATTCATCGGCCCGATGGGCGGCGGCTAGCCTATCGGAGCAGGTCGTTACGGCCGTTCCCTGTCTGGGCGGTCAGCCGCACGCGCGGTAGCGCGCCCGGTAGCCCGCCGGGGGCGGCACGATCAGGTACCGGCCGCCGGCCCGCCGCAGGTACAGCCTGATCGTCCAGTTGTCACACCGGGCATGGTCCGGGCTGGCGGCCGGTACCTGACGGCTCTGGAACGTCGCCGTCGCGATCAGCCCGTGCGCGATCAGCCCGTGCCCGGGGTCGGCCAGGCTGACCAGCGTGGCCCGCGAGTCGTGAGTGGACCGGTAACCGGCCAGGAACTTGCGCAGGGTCAGCTGGTGCCAGCGGCCGAACAGGTGCGAGTAGCGGCGGTATTCCCGGTGGTTGACGGCCGTGAAGTAACTGTCCAGCAGCGCCGCGACCCGCCGCGCCAGGGCGCTGTGGGCCAGGTGCGGGGCGATGCTCACGATGCCGTAGCCAGAGTGGGCCCGGCCCGGAGTCACCCGGTGCGCGCGACGTCCCGGATGTCTCCGGCCGCCGGTCTTCCCGGAACTGCCATGACCGGGTGAGGTCCTGTGGCCGGTTGAGGTGCGGTGGCCCGAGCTCGCGTGCCCTGCTGAGCTTCGCCGCCCTGAGGAGCCTCCCTGTCCTGAGGAGCCTCCGGGGCCTGAGGCTGCTCCGTGTCCTGGGGAGGTGCCCTGTCCTGAGCTGGTCCCACGTCCTGGGGAGGTGCCCTGGCCTGGGGAGGTGCCCTGTCCTGAGCTGGTCCCTTGTCCTGGGGAGGTGCCCTGGCCTGGGGAGGTGCCCTGGCCTGGGGAGGTGCCCTGGCCTGGGGAGGTGCCCTGGCCTGGGGAGGTGCCCTGTCCTGAGCTGGCCCCTTGTCCTGACGAGGCTCCCTGGCCTGGCGTTCTGGCCCGGCTCCCGGAGCTTCCGTGGTGGCCCGGGGTCCGGCGGGCAGGCCGGGATCCGGTGGTCTCGCGGGCCCGCCGGTGAGCCGATGCGCCCGGGCTCGCACCGAGCGGCGGCCGCGACCGGCCACCGGCGGTGCTGAGGGCGGACGGACTGGCCGCCCCGGTGCCGGACAGTCTGGGGGCGGGCGGCCGCCCGCTGGTCGGCGCCGGGAAGGCGGCCGTGGCCCGGAGCCGGCCGGCGCTGGTCGCCTGATGGTGCTGGCCAGCCAGCCAGGCAGCCAGCACGATGGCCACGGCCCCGGCCACAGTGAGTACCAGGAGGGCCCGGACCCGGCGCCCCGACCAGGGCGGATGCAGGGCCGGAGGCCAGGGGCCCAGGTCCTCCGGGCGGTCTGACGGCCGTGGCCCGGCCTCGCCGAAGCCGGGTAGCCAGGGCTCCGCGCCGGGGATGGTCACGGGCATGGCGGCAGGCGCCGCCGACCGCGTGGCCGGCCCGCCTGCCGCTGGAACGTCCGCCGCTGGAACGTCCGCCGCTGGAACGTCCGCCGCTGGAACGTCCGCGGCCCGAGCGTCGGCGGCGAGAGTATCAGCAACGAGATCCGCGGGCTGCGGGTCGCCGGCGGCCATGTCCGGCGCGGGGCGGCCGGTATCCACGGTCTCGTTCCCGGGTCCCGACCCGGCCGTGGCGGTCTCCGGGGCATGCTCCCTGCCGGGTGGCCCGGCCTGCGCCGGGACCGGCCCGCCGGCCGTGCCCGGGGAAGCCGTGCCCGGGGAAGCCGTGCCCGGGGAAGCCGTGCCCGGGGAGGACACACCCGCAGAGGCCACGCTGGGCACCTCGGGTGATGCCCCGCCCGGGGAAGCCGGAGCCGCGGCCACCCTGGCAGCGGCTGGGCGTGCCCCAGTGACCTGCGGCTCGTCCTCTGACAGGCGGTTCAGCGGTGCGCCACACCGGGTGCAGAAACGGAGCAGCCCGCTCACCGGCGTGCCGCATGCAGTGCAGAATCGCATCGCGCTCAGCCCACCCGTACCGCGGCGTCGCGCCCGAGATCGGCGGGTGGCGGGTCACCGCGGCCTGGCGCCGTGTCGCCCGCCGCGGCCAGGGTCGCGCTGTGCATGGCCGCGACCAGCGCGCGGGCCGACTCCGCACCCAGCGCCTGGTCGATGTCACCGCCCCCGCCCGGGTTGCGCAGCCGTCGGCCGACAATCAGCACCAGCAGCCGGGCCGGCGACATCCGCAGCCAGAACGTCCAGCCTAGGTACAGGTCACGCCCGTGCGGGAAGCACGACAGGAACCCGTGGAACCTGCCCCGCCGCAGCTCCAGGTACTCGCGGGCGTTCTGCCCGGCAGGCAGGACGGTGTGCACCTCCACGGAATCGACGGGGACCTCATGGTCGCTGAATGCGGCGCTCATGCGCTGAAATGTCTCCTTAGCGGTATCCCGGCTGCCCTCGACCAGCACTGTCCATTGGCCCAGCAAGGCGGAAACGGGAATCAGCCAGAATGGTATGACGAGGATGACCGCCACCACCTTGAGGTTTATGATCTCCAGTCCCATCGCGGCGCTCATGCCTATCCCGGACAATCCCAGCAGCAGGAAGCACAGCAGTGCCGCGGTCTGGATGAGGGCATAGATTCCAGCGAAGATGGCGGCCTGGCGGAGCACCTGCTGCAAGAAACGGTTGTTGCCAGCCGGGTCGAAGGTCGCCTGCCCGGTCAGCCGGGTGCGGGACAGGCTGGCGGCGGGCGTTGCCGGGCCGACCTCGCCTGCGGTGGCCGGCTCCCAGGGGCCAGGCGCGGGCGGCCGGCCGGCTGTTCCGCCGGGGCCGTCGGCTGTTCCGCCGGGGCTGCCGGCCGGGGGAGGCAGGAGGCCGGACTCGGCCTGCGGAACCACGGTGCTGGCCGGAGTAGGCGCGGCGCTTCCTGGGAAAGACAGCAGGCCAGTGGCGGCAGGCCCGGGATCGGCCAGGGAGATCAGGGTGCTGGCCTCCCCGGGCCGGGCGCTGTCCGCGGCGGACCGGGGAGCCGGGGCCGGGTCTGTGGCGGAGGCGGTGACGGGTTCGGCCATCGGGGGAGTCGGCCTGGCGTAGATCCGGATCAGCCCGGAGCCGGGCTCACCCATGCGGGCCGGGGGGACGGCGGCCTGCTGCGGCGCCCCCGGCCCGCGTGCAGCCGGTACCTCGCGCGGCTCACCCGGTGCTTCACGCCCGCCCGGCCCGGCCGCCGCCTTCGTGGGGCGCCCGCAATTGCCGCAAAAGGCGTCACCCGTGAATAGCCCTTCGCCGCAGCCGACGCATTTGTCCCACATAGACCGACCCCTTCCCAGTTCCGGGATTACCGGGCACGCGGCCCACCCGGCCCCGCCACCGGTAATTTACCAACTCCGGATTGCCGGGTAAGCGATCTTGCTATGAGCAATTCGGGCGAGCTCTTGCTCATTCCGGAAAGGGTGCCGTGAGCCCGGCAAAAGGGAAGCCGCCAGCAGGAGGGAAGGATGCCGTGCGGAAGGCAAAGGCGCCTGGCGCCGCCGGGGTGGCGGCGCCAGGCGCTCTGGACCGGTAAGCCCGGTGGCCGGCCCGGGCCGGGCGCTCAGTCGGCGGCCGGGACCGGGACGCGGGCCGTGGCCGGGAGTTCCTCCTCCTCGCTGAGGGGGCGCGCGGGCAGGACCCGGGCCAGCGGCCCCGGCAGCCACCAGTTGGCCTTGCCGAGCAATTCCATGACCGCGGGCACCAGCACCATCCGCACCACGGTCGCGTCGATCAGAACCGCCACGGCCAGGCCCAGGCCGACCTGCTTGACCGACACGTTGGCGCCGAGCACGAAGGACAGGAACACCACCACCATGATCGCCGCCGCCGCGGTGATGACCCGGGCGGTGCGGGCCAGGCCGGTGGCCACCGAGGCGGTGTTGTCGCCGGTTGCGTCGTAGGCCTCACGGATCCGGGACAGCAGGAACACCTCGTAGTCCATGGACAGGCCGAACAGGATGACGAACAGGAACATCGGCACCCAGGTGGTCACCGGCATCTTTTCCGGGAAACCGAATAGCCGCCCGAGCCAGCCGTCCTGCGTGATGAGGACCAGGACCCCGTAGGCGGCCGAGATCGACAGCAGGTTCATGACGGCTGCCTTCACCGCCACGACGACCGAACGGAACATCACCAGGAGCAGCACCATGGACAATGCGACGACCACGCCGATCAGCCAGGGGAGACGCTGGCCGACGAGGTTAGCGAACGATACGTTGCCGGCGTTCGGCCCCGTCAGGTAGGCGCGGATGCCGGTGCCCGCGGTAGCGCGCGGCAGCACGGTCCCCCGGATCTGGTTGACCAGGGCGTTGGTGGCTGCGTCCTGCTCGCCGGTCTTCGGGTAGGCGATCATCAGGGCGGCCTTGCCGTCCTGGCTGACCTGCACCGGGGTGACCCGGGCGATGCCGGGCGTGGCGGCGACCGCGTGGCTCAGCCGGGCCGTGCTCGCGGTGGGTGCCGGCAGCGCGGCCGCCACGATCAGCGGTGCGTCGAACCCGGGGCCGAACCCCTTGGCCATCGTGGCGTAGCTGGCGTAACCCATGGTCGTGCGGGCCTGGCTGGACTCGTCCGGCATGCTCAGCTTCATGCCGAGCGCCGGGGCGGCGAGGATCAGGATCAGCCCGGTGGAGAGGATGGCGGCGATCACCGGGTGGCGCTGGATCACGCCCGCCCACCGTTCCGCCGCCGGGCGCTTGGCTGTGGGCTGGCTGGCCGGGTGGCCGCCGAGCCAGCGCGGCACGCGGATACGCGACGGCTTGGCCAGCCGGCCGCCGGTGAAGCCGAGCAGCGCGGGCAGCAGAGTGAGCGAGCCGAGCAGCACCATGGCCACGGTGGCGGCGGCGGCAACGGCCACCCCGTTCATCAGGGACTCGCGCAGCACCAGCAGGCCCAGCATGCCGATGATCACCGTGGTGCCCGCGATCAGCACGGTCCGGCCCGCGGTCCGCATCGCGGTGACCACGGCCTCGACTGGCTGCTGGCCGTGACGCAGGCCCTCGCGGTAGCGGGTGACGATAAATAGCGCGTAGTTGACGCCGACCCCGAGGCCGATCATGGACGCGACGATCGGGGAGAACGACGGTGCCGGCACGAAGTGCCCGAGCAGCGCGATCAGGGACAGCCCGGCGCCGATGCCGAGGACCGCGGTGAGCACCGGCAGCCCCATGGCCAGCAGCGAGCCGAATGCGATCAGCAGTACGATCGCGGCGGCCAGCACGCCGACACCCTCGGTGGCGCCGCCGTACGGGGTTTCGGCCAGGTTGACCACGTCGCCGCCCAGCGAGAAGGTCATCCCGTGGCCGGATGCCGCGCGGGCGTCGTTCATCAGCGCGAGCGCCTCGGAGTTGCTGATGCTCGCGCCCGGGACGCCGAACTGGACGGTGGCGAACGCGATATGCCCGTCCGCCGAGATCTGCCCGGGCATCTGGTACGGGCTGGCCACCGCGGTGACGTGCGGCGCGCGGGCGAAGGGGGCCAGGGCGCTGGTCACCCGGGCGCGCGCGGCCGGTGAGCTGATGGGTGCCGTGGACCGGATGGCCAGCGTCAGGGTGTCCCCGGACTGCCGGTGGAAGTGCTGGTTGAGCAGGGTCTGGCCGGGGTCGCTGCCGGCGAAGTTATCCTGGGCCGCGGCGCCGTACATGGTCCACAACGTGACCAGGCAGGCGACCCCGGCGAGCCAGCCGATCAGGGTGAGCCAGCGGTGCCGGAAGCAGGCCCGGCCGAGCCGGCCGAGCAGCCCAGGCCGGGATGGGCCCTGCGGGCCGAGGGTGGATGAGCCAGGCATGTCGGTCTCCTGCGCGCCGTGAAGGGGAAGTCAGCACTCCCGATACTCCTCACCGGGCGCCCACGGGCGCGTCCTCCGCCGGGAGGCAGTTGGCGGGCCGGACAGCGGCACCGGCTACTCCCGTGGGAGTAGCGCGTGTGCGACTGGTGGAGACTCGTCCCAGCTCAGGAGCAGGGGAGCACCAACTGCGGGAAACCCGGACGGGGATGCCGGATGAGGTATGCCCCGCCATGGTGCTTGAGGAACAGGGTGATGTCCCACCGGTCGCATCCGGCATGGTCCGGGCTGGCCGCCGGGCTCTGGTGGCTGGTGAAGGTGACCGTCGCGGCCACGCCCTCGGGGCCGGTGGCGGCCAGCGCGGTCAACGTGGCGCCGGAATCGAAGGTCGTCGCGTAACCGGCACGGAAATGGTGCATGCTGGCGCGGATGGACGGGATGAACAGGCTGGCGTACCGCGGGAAATCGTGGCCGTTGATGGCCTCGAAGTAGGTCGTCAGGACGGCGACCACCGGCGGGAGCTGCGGCGACCCCAGGACGGCGGGGCTCACCGCAACCACGTTGTTGCCCACCACTCCCTGGGCCGCCGCGGATGGAATGGCCGAGGGCCGGCTGGACGGCGACGGTCGGGCGGAGCCGGACGGCCGGACGCGGCCGCTGCCGGAGAGGGACCCGTGGCCCCCGCCGGAGTCGGCCCGGGACGCGGGCTTGGCGGCTGCCGGGTGATGGCCCGCCGCGGCCGGGGTGTCCGCGGAGCCGATCTCGCTGACCTGCCAGGCCGCTACTCCGGCGGTGGCCAGCAGGGCCAGCGTGGTCACCATGGCCAGGATGGTCATGCGGTGCCCGGAAGGCGCTTTACGGCGGAGACCGGACGGCTCCCTACGGCGGGAAAAGGCCGGGGCCGTGCGCAGCGGATCGGATGCTGGCGCAACGGCCCCGGCCGGCCCGCCGACCTGCGGGGGGTCGGCGGGAGTCGGTGTGGTGGGCCATGGGTCGGGCGGCGGCCCGGCGGTCACGGGCCAGGGATTGGCCGGCGGCCCGGCGGTGACGGGCCAGGGATTGGCCGGCAGCCCGGCAGTCACGGGCCAGGGATCGGCCGGGCAGCCCGGCCGCCGCCGGCCGGGGATCGACGGCGGCGGCAGTGGCGGGGCCGGGCGGCATCCGGAGATGGCGCGGAGTCCATGGGTCAGGCTCCGGGGCGGCCGGCGGCGGTGTGGGCCAGATGGCTGGCCTGGGCGGTGCCAGCGGCAGCACCGGCTGGCCCCGCTGCGGTGACGGCCCGTCCGCCATGCTGCTCACCCGGGCCGGGTCCACGTGCGCACCGCAGCCCGCGCAGTACCGCGGCGATCCGCCAACGGGGTTACCGCAGTTCGTGCAGAACCGCATGCGCGCTCCCCCTGACTCGGTCACCGCCTGCGCCTGATGGGGCAATTGTGGTGCGTAGCGCCACGCGGCGGAATGCGCGGCGGCGTCCTGTTAGGGCTCCGTAATTACCTACTCGCGAGTCAATATGAAGGTGCAGCACGGCGGTCTCACCGGGCCATCCGGGTGTACCGGCGCACGGCGAGCGGCACCATCACGCCGAGCAGCAGGACGCACATCCCCAGCGTGGTGATCACCGGGTGCTGGAGTGACCAGACGGCGGGCTCGGGGACGCCCTCACTGGTGCCGAACAGCGTCCGTGACGCGGCCACCACGGCGGACATCGGGTTCCAGTTCGCGAACGCCCGCAGCCAGGCCGGCATGTTCGCCGTGTTCACGAACACGTTGGACACGAAGCCGAGCAGGAACGCCGGCACCATGCTGAGCACGTCCGCGGATTGCGCGCTCTTCGCGTGCAGGCCGATCACGGCGCCGACCCACCCCATCGAGAAGCCGAACAGGGACAGCAGCGCGAAGCCGGCCACCGCCTCGCCCACGCCGTTCTCGGCCCGCCAGCCGACCGCCAGCGCACAGCAGATCATCACCGCCAGCGAGGGCAGGCCCACGATCACCATGGACACGGTCCGGCCGATCAGCACCGAGGACCGGGTGACCGGCAGCACCTTGAACCGGTCGATCACGCCCTCGGACATGTCGGTGGCCACCGCGACGGCCACCGAGGCCGAGGAGAACAGCGTGGTCTGGGCGAACAGGCCGGACATCAGGTAGGCGCGGTAATTGCCGCCCGGCACGTGGATCGAGCTGCCGAACACGTACCCGAACAGCAGCACGAAGATGACCGGCATCAGGAGACCGCCGATCACGATGTCGGGCTGGCGCAGGCTGCGCAGCAGGAGGCGGCGGGTGGCGGTGACCGCGTCGGTCAGCGCGAAGCGGATCCGGGCGGCGGGGGTGAGGGGCTCGGCGATCAGGGCGGTCATGATGCGGTGGTCTCCAGTCGGCGGGATGCGCGGTCGCGGGTCCCGGAATGGTCGGTGCCGTCCGGCCCGGGCCCGCTGGTGAGCGTGCCGAACACTTCGTCCAGGGTGGGACGCTCCAGCCCGGCCTGGTGCACGGCGGCGCCGGCTGCCTCCAGCCGGGTGATCGCGGCGGCCAGGCTGGCCAGCCCGTCCGGTGCGGGCGCGACGACCGCGCGGCCGTCGACCCGGGCTCCCGGGCCCAGGGCCGCCTGGATCCCGGCCAGCTGCGCGGGCCGCGCCTCGGTGAGCGTCACCCGCAGCCGGGCCTGCCCGGCCGCCCCGGTGAGCTGAGCCGGGGTGCCCGACGCGGCGACCACGCCGCCGCTGATCACCACGATCTCGTCGGCCAGCTGGTCGGCCTCGTCCAGGTGCTGAGTGGTGAGCAGGACGGTGGTGCCCGCCGTCACCAGGTCCCGGATGCTCTGCCACAGCTCGGCCCGGCTGACCGGGTCCAGCCCCGACGTCGGCTCGTCCAGGAACAGCACGGGCGGGTCGGCTACCAGGCTGGCGGCCAGGTCCAGGCGCCGCCGCATGCCGCCCGAGTAGGTCTTGACCGTGCGCCCGGCCGCGGCGGCCAGCCCGAACTGGCCGAGCAGCTCCTCGGCTCGCCGCCGTGACCGCGCCGGGCCGAGGTGGTACATGCGCCCGATGATGTCCAGGTTCTGCCGCCCGGTGAGCAGCTCATCCACGGTGGAGTTCTGCCCGGCCACGCCGATCCGGGCCCGGACCCGCGCGGGACTCGCGGTGACGTTGAAGCCGGCCACCTGGGCGCGGCCCGCGTCCGGCCGGATCAGCGTGGTGAGGATGCGGACGGTCGTGGTCTTGCCTGCGCCGTTGCGGCCGAGGAGGGCGCAGATGCTGCCCCGCGGCACCCGCAGGCTCACCTCCCGCAGCGCCTGGGTCCGGCCGAAGGACTTGGCCAGCCCGTCGGCCCGGATCGCGTACTCGCTCATCGGCCACTCCTTGCGTACGCCGTACTCAATGCGTACAGAGTACGCTAGGTCTACACTGTACGCATGTCAAGCGGGGAACGTAGGCCGCGAGTTCGCGGGCGGAACCGCCAGCGGGATCGCGAGGCCGGGGATGCGCGGTCCTTCTGGGATGGCTACGCCCTGCTCTGGGAACCGGACCAGCCGGCCGCCGGACGGCGCGGGCCGCTGGACCGGGCACGGATCGTGCAGATGGCGGTGCGCATCGCCGACGCTGAGGGGCTCGCGGCCGTGACCATGCGGCGGATCGCGCACGAGCTGGGCACCGGGGCGATGTCCCTCTACCGGCACGTGCCTGACAAGGACGCCCTGGTCAGCCTGATGGTCGACACGGCCCTGGGGGAGGATGAGCTACCGGACGCGCCGTCCGGTGACTGGCGGGCCGACCTGCGCGCGCTGGCCAGCGGCCTGTGGGACTTCACCCAGCGCCATCCGTGGTACCCCGAGGCCGTGATGGAGCGGCCGCCCATCACGCCGCACAGCATGGCCGCGTTCGAGTTCGCGCTGAGCATCCTGGACGGCACGCCGCTCTCGGTGGCCGACCGGGCGGCGATCATCATCACGGTGAGCAACACGGTGCTGGCCGCGGCGCAGAACGCGGCGGCCGAGGCCCGGACGCGGGCCCGGCTCCAGGCGACCGACGAGGAGATCGATCATTCGGCCATTGCCTTCTTCGGCAAGATCCTGGCCAGCGGGCGGTACCCCCGGTTCCGGGACGCGATGACCAGCGCCGACCGGCTCGATCCTCAGGGGGAGATGCAGATGTCGGTCGAACTGATCCTGGACGGCGCCGCCGCCCGCATCGCGGCCGCCACCTGACCGGGCTCCTGGCCCGCGCGGCCCGCGCCGCCGGGGCGGGGTGTCAGCCGGGGCGGGGTGTCAGCCGGGGCGGGCGTCAGCCGGGGCAGGGCGTCAGCCGGGCAGGGCGTCAGCCGGGCAGGGCGTCAGCCGCGGCCTTCGAGCAGCGGGGTGGCCGGATCCCGGGCCGGCTTGCCGGGCTCGGCCGCCTGCCTGCGCCGCCGCCAGGCGATCCCGGACAGCGCCTCCAGGACCACCCGGCCGGCCAGGAACGCCGTGATCTCCGCGTGGTCGTAGGGCGGGGCGACCTCGACCACGTCCACCCCGGCCACCGGAAGTTCCATCGCGATCCGGCGGACCGCGTCCAGCAACTGGCGCCCGGTCAGCCCGCCTGGCTCCGGGGTGCCGGTGCCGGGAGCCATGCCCGGATCGACCACGTCCACGTCCACCGACAGGAACACCGCGTCGCAGTCGTCGGTGGCGATGCGGAACGCCTCGGTGAGGCACTCATCCAGGCCCCGGGCGACCACCTCGGCCATCTCGTAGCTGCGCATCCCCTGGCCGGCCATCCAGTCCAGCGTCTCCGGCTCGGGCCAGTAGCCACGCAGCCCGATCTGCAGGAACCGGTCGCCGCGCACCGCGCCCGACTCGATCAGCCGCCGCATCGGGGTGCCGTGCCCGTACAGCGACCCGAACTGGGTGTCGCCGGTGTCCGCGTGCGCGTCGAAGTGGATCACCGACAGCCGCCCCCAGCCCACGTGCCGGGCCACGCCGGTGGCGTCGGGGAAGGCGATGGTGTGGTCACCGCCGAGGATCACCGGGATGGCGCCCGCCTCGGCCGCCTGCTGCACCGCCTGCTCCAGCCGGCGCAGCGACAGTTCCGTATCCCCGGACGGCATCACCACGTCCCCGGCGTCGGCGACCCGCAGTTCGGCCAGCGCGTCCACGCCGAGGGCGAGATGCGGCCGGGAGGCGTCGTGCGGCAGGTAGTCGGTCGCGCGGATGGCCTGCGGGCCGAACCGGGCGCCGGGCCGGTGCGAGGTGCCGCCGTCGAACGGCGCGCCGATGATCAGGATGTCCGTGCCCGCCCAGGAGGCCGGGTCGGCCAGGTCGGCCGCGGGCACGCCAAGGAAGGTGAGGTCCGGTCCGTACATGCCGCCCAGCCGAGCCACGTGTCCGACTCCTTAATCGCAGGCGTGGTGGTACGCATGGTAGCTGGGCGGCGGCGCGCCGATCAGGTAGCCGGGCCCGTGACGGCCCAGGAACAGGGTGATGTCCCAGTCGGTGCACGAGGTCACCGTCGCGCCGGGGGCGGACCGCTGGGTCGAGGTGAAGCTGGCGGTCGCGGCCAGGCCCTGGCTGGCTGCGGTGATGGAGACCAGGGTGATGCCGGTGTCGGTGGTGGACCCGTACCCGGCCGCGAAGGTGGCCGCGCTGAGCTGGTGCCGCTCCGGCGGCAGGAACGACTGGGCGTACTGGCTGAACCGGTGCGCGTTGATCGCGGTGAAGTAGCTGACCAGCAGGCTCTGCACCGGGCCGGCGGCGGGGTCCTGGCCCATCCCGGGGGCCAGCGTGACCGTGGCCGGGGTGGCGGCGGCCGGCGGCGCGGCGGAGGCGGCCGGCGTCGGCGCGGGCCGCGGGCTCCCGCCCGTGCCGGGGTGCCCGGGCCCGGCGGCCGGGTGGGCCCGGCCCCGCGGCGCCGATGTCTGGCTGCTGGACAGCCGGGTGCCGGAGCCCCCCAGCCCGCCGTGGCGGCTCACCGCGGCCCACGCGGTGAGCAAGCCGGCTAGCACCAGCAGCGTGCCCAGCACGGCGCCGGCGATCTGCGCCCGGCGGTGGCCGGCGGCATGCCGCCGGCCACCGCCGGCCGGGTACATCAGCCGGCTGCTGGCACCGTGGCGGCCACCGTGGCCCCCGCCGCGGTAGCCCCGGCCGCCGGAATCCCCGTCGTCCCAGTAACCCTGGGCACGGTCACCGGGGTCACCCAGGCCGTCCTCGTCGTAACCCCGGGCACGGTCACCGGGGTCACCCAGGCCGTCCTCGTCGCCGGTCAGCGGATCGTCGATCACCAGGGGCGGTAGCACGCCGGTCTCCGCCTCACCCCCCGCGAACAGGTCGTCGTAGTCCCCGGCCCGCAGCGCACGGATGTCCCACTGCCGCCGTTCCACGTCCGGGACGAAGATCTGCCGCGGGGACGCTGGCCGCGGGAGCACTGGCCGCGGGGACGCTGGCCGGGGGGACGCTGGCCGCGGGAGCACTGGCCGCTGGGACACTGGCGGCGGGGACACTGGCGGCGGGGACACCGGCCGCCGGTCGCTGGGATGGACGGGCAGCACTACGGTGCCCGGGCCCGGCACCTCAGGCCGGTTCCCGGGCAGACCGAACGGGTCCACCGGCGGATCCAGAGGCGTGACACAGCGGGTGCAGTAACGCTGCCGCCCGGTCGCCAGGTTCCCGCACCTGGTGCAGACTCTCATCCACGATCCCCCTGCTCCTGGTTCGCGATCGTAATCAGAGGGTGAAAAATTTTCCCGCTTATGCGGTCATTGCGGTCATCCATCCGGTGGCGTGTCGCGCTCCGGATGGCCCGGCTGGCAGGATCGGGAACGTGCCTGGCAGACCGGTTGCCTTCGACGACCTCGACGAGCGCATCGTCGGGGCGCTGGTCGAGGATGCCCGGGCCAGCTACGCCGACATCGGCGCCCAGGTCGGGCTGTCCGCCTCGGCGGTCAAGCGGCGGGTGGACCGGCTGCGTGCCGCCGGGGCGATCACCGGGTTCACCGCCACCGTGGATCCCAGCGCGCTCGGCTGGACCACCGAGGCGTACGTGGAACTGTTCTGTCGCGGCCGCACCTCGCCGTCCAGCATCGGCGCCGCGCTGGCCAAGTACCCGGAGGTGACCGGGGCATGCACCATCACCGGGGAGGCCGATGCGCTGCTGCACATCCGGGCCGCCGACGTGCGGCACTTCGAGCAGGTGGTGGAGCGCATCGGCGCGGAGCCGTTCGTGGTCCGGACCCGGAGCGTGATCGTGCTCTCCCGGCTGGTGAGCCGGGCCGACATCCTCCCGCCCGGCAGCGCCGGGCGGCCGCCGGCGCCCGGGGAATTCGCCACGAATCCCTAGTAAACCCGCTCGGGGCCTGGCCAGGGTCGCTACAGTCATGCCATGCCTTACCCTGAGCAAGATCCTTCTGGCAGCACCGCGCAGTTCCGCGCGTTTGCGAACGAGCGGGCCGGTGCTGACTCGCCGCCATGGGCCATGCGGACCTCGCGGAACCGGGTGGCCATCCTCGCCGCGGCCGTCGTCGCGATCGCCGTGGTGCTTTTCCTGATTGCCCTGGTGGTTGTCGGTTAGCCGATTCGTCCCGGCTTTACGCGCGGCGCGGGCATTCCCCGGCCGCGCTTTTCTTGACCGCCCCGGCGCGCACCGCTAAATTCTGCCTCGTCACGTCGCTGACAGCATTTTCCCAGCGGTCGGAGGACACCTGGGATTCGGCGTAAACGGGGGATATACGTGCGCAAGAGCGGGATAGTAAGCGTGCGCCGGGCCACGGTGAAACTCCTGGCCGCGGGCGCGGTATCAGCCGCGGTGGCCTGCCAGCTAGCCGTGGCCGGGCCGGCGACGGCGGGCAGCCAGCCAGCCACGGGGGCATCGGCGGGGGCCCGGGCCGCGACGATCCGGCCGAATGCCATCAATGAGCTGGATTGCAACGGATGGAGCCCGAAGTATAAATCTGTCCGGCCTGCGATGCGCGGCCTGTGCACCGATCCGGTCTTTCGCAAGGAAGGCCAGAAAGCGTCACGCTTCATCGACAACGGCTGGTATGTCGGGCATGATGAGCCGAGCGTTAAATTCATTTCACAGGCGCATGGCTCCGGCAACACGATGACGTATCTGATGAAGCTCCCCGCCGATCCGGCCCGCCGTCCGACCGCGTCCGGCCGCGTCACCAGTTACGGGGAGCTGAGCGTGGCGCCCTGGTTCGGGCTGCCGATCTGCGACCCTATGTCCTACCCGCAGAACCCCTGCCTGCCGGACAGCGACTCCAACGTCGGCACGAACGCCCCGCAGGCCGCCGGGTCCGCCTTCATGGAACTGCAGTTCTATCCGCCCGGCTTCACCCCGTTCACCGACAGCGAAAGCTGCAGCGTGACCCAGTGGTGCGGGGCGCTGACCATCGACAGCCTGGAATGCAGCTACGGCTTTGCCACCTGCAACAACACCTGCATCGAGCCGGTCAACTTCGCGTTTCTGCAGACCGACGGGGTGCCGGCGGCCCGCCCGGCCCGCAGGACATCACCGTCCGCTCCTACCTGGGCAACGCCCGGACGCTCAAGCTCAACCCGGGTGACGTGCTCCGGGTGTCCATCACCGACCCGCCATCCGGGTTGACCACCACGGTCCGCGACCTGACCACCGGGCAGGCCGGCTGGATGACGGCCAGCGCCCGCAACGGCTTCATGAACACGTCCATGGCGACCTGCAACGGGCGCCCGTTCACCTTCCACGCCGAGTACGACACCGCCCGGCAGCAGAACATGGTGCCGTGGGCGGCGCTGCAGGGCGGCGTGCTGATGGAGCAGGAGATCGGCCACTTCGAGGCCTGCCGCCGGGTGCTCAACCGGGACGGTTACACGCTGACCGGGTCCGGCCAGTCCTACCGCGACCCGCAGGTGTACCAGACCTGCGGCCGCGGCTCCGAGGGCAGGCGGGCGACCGGGGAGGGTCCGTGCAACGCGCGGACCAGCGTGTGCCAGCACGCGGAGACCCAGGGCACCACGGGGCCGATCGCCTGCCCGACCCCGGACGCCGGCAGCGGCCAGCTGTGTGAGTTCGCCGACGGCTACTGCTTCCCGGCGGGCAGCCGCCCGGTGCTGATCAACGGCCGGCCGGCCCGGGAGCACGCCCCGGTGGCGGGCTGCTTCGCGGACCAGTTCCAGAACGGTGACCTGGACTTCGACGGCACCCCGTACCACCGGGGCAGCTGGCCCAACGGGACCTCGAGCCAGCCGACCATGATGCGCTACGCCGGCCCGTTCGACGCGTCCGGGCATCCGTACCCGCAGGTGCAGTTCGAGACCGACATCGGCGGCTCGGAGTTCCTCTGCCAGACCTCCACCGGGCTGAACTGCACCGCGCCGCCGCTGTCCGCGAGGTTCTACCCGTACTGGTCGCTGAGCAGGCAGGGGCTGGGCGGCGGCCCGGCCTGCGTGTGGAACTTCGGCACCTCGGTGCCGGGGGTGACCGTCAATGCCCTGGGCCGGGCCGGCCAGTACGGCCGCCCGGACCTGGCCTTCTACGGCGGGACGCTGATCAGCGCGGTGCAGCGGAACCCGGAGATCTCCGGCGGCTGCCGCCGGCCCGGCTGAGCGGGGTAGCGGGCCCGGCCGCCAGCAGGGCGGCCGGGCCCCGTGCCGTCACCCGGGCAGGGCAGGATGAGCAGTCATGACGGCCAGCGACACCGCGTCCCGCCCGCCCGCCGCACCGGGCGAGGATGAGGAGGACCGGCACCGGCTCACCGCCCTGGCCGGGCTGGCCGCGCTGTCGCTGGACGCGCTGTCCTCGGTCGCCTATGGCCCCGAGGCGATCGTCATCGTGCTGGCCGCGGCCGGGACCGCCGGGCTGGCCTACACCCTGCCGGTCACGCTGGCCATCGTCGTCCTGCTGGCCGTCCTGGTCATCTCCTACCGGCAGGTCATCGCCGCGTTCCCGGGCGGCGGCGGGGCGTATGCCGTGGCCGGCCGGCATCTCGGCCGCCTGCCGAGCCTGGTCGCCGCCGCCTCGCTCACCGTCGATTACATACTCAACGCCGCGGTCGGGGTGTCCGCCGGAGTAGCCGCGCTGACCTCCGCCTTCCCGCACCTGTACCCCGACCGGGTGTGGCTGTGCCTCGGCGTGCTGGCGGTGATCACCGCGGTCAACCTGTGGGGCGTGGCCGAGTCGGCCCGGGTGTTCATCGTGCCGACCATCCTGTTCATCCTGGCCATCGCCATCGTGATCGTCAGCGGCCTGCTCCGCTCCCACCCCGCGGTCCCGCTGACCGGGCACCTGCCGTCGGTCGCCGAGTCGGTCGGCATCCTGCTGCTGCTCAAGGCGTTCGCCTCCGGCTGCTCGGCGCTGACCGGGGTGGAGGCGATCGCGAACGCGGTCCCCGAGTTCAGGCGCCCGCGCGCCCGCCGGGCCCAGCACACCGAGATGATGCTGGGGATCATCCTCGGCGTGATGCTGATCGGCATCGCCATCCTGATCCGGAAGTTCCATGCCGCCCCCTCGGCCACGGAGACGACGCTGGCCCAGTTGGCCGCAGCGGGCGTTGGGCATGGATTTCTCTTTTACGCCATCCAGCTGATCACCACCGTGCTGCTGGCGCTGGCCGCGAACACCTCGTTCGGCGGGCTGCCCATCCTGGCCAGCCTGCTGGCCAGGGACAACTACCTGCCGCACATGTTCGCGCTGCGGGCCGAGCGGCAGGTCTACCGGTACGGGATCAGCGTGCTGGCGGTCGCCGCGGCCGCGCTGCTGGTCGCAGCCAAGGGCAACACGCAGGCGCTGATCCCGCTGTTCGCGATCGGGGTCTTCGTCGGGTTCACCCTGTCCCAGGCGGGCATGGTCCGGCACTGGCGCGGAGAGCGCAGTGACGGCTGGGTGGCCCGGGCGTTCATCAACGGGCTGGGCGCCGTGCTGACCACGATCGCGCTGGCGATCGAGCTGGTCAGCAAGTTCACCGAGGGCGCCTGGCTGGTCGTGATCGTCATCCCGCTGCTGGTGCTGCTGTTCACCCGGATCCAGAACGCCTACCAGCAGATCGGCCGCCAGCTGGAGCTGGGCAAGACACCCGACCCGCCGGAACGGACCGCGTCGCTGATCGTGGTGCCGGTCGCCGGCCTGTCCCGGCTGACTAGGGAAGGGGTGTCGGCGGCGCTGTCGCTGGGCGATGAGGTCGTCGCGGTCACGGTCTGCTACTCCGACCCGGACGACGAGCAGCACGACGCCCATTTCCGCCAGCAGTGGGAGGCGTGGCACCCGGGCGTGCCGCTGGTCGCCCTGCACACCCGGCACCGGTCGCTGGGCCCCCCGGTGGTGCAGTACCTCCGGGCCCGGGAGCAGGAGGACCCGCACCGGCGGGTGGTGGCGCTGATCCCGGAGGTGCAGCCCGAGCACTGGTGGCGCTGGTTCCTGCACAACCAGCGGGGCTACGTGCTGACCCGGGCCATCACCAACGGCACCGAGAACGTGGTCATCTGCCGGCTCCGGTTCCGGCTGGCCGACCTGGGCCCGGACGAGGACGCCGGCCGCGTGCCGCAGCGCCGCTGAACCCCGGGCCACGCCGGGCGCGCGCCGCCTCCCGGCGCATGCCACGGCACCGGGCGTGGGAGGATCGTGCCACTGACATCGCTGCCCCGGCCGGAGGGACCCTTGGCCATCCGTGATGAGAAGCTCGGCGACTTCCTGGACCAGCTCGCCGAGCGGGTACCCGCCCCTGGCGGCGGGGCCGCCTCCGCGCTGCAGGCGGCCCAGGGCGCCGCGCTGCTGGGCATGGTGGCCCGGTACACCACCGGCGAGAAGTACGCCCAGCACCAGGTGACGATCGGCCGGATCATCGCCGAGGTGGACGAGTTGCGGGCCATCGCGCTGCGGCTGGCCGAGGCGGACGCGGACGCCTTCCTGGCGGTGACCGACGCCTACCGGCTGCCGCAGGGCACCGAGCAGGAGCGGGCCGACCGGGCCGGCGCCATCAGCCAGGCGCTGGCCAACGCGGCCTGGCCGCCCGCCCAGGTGATCAGCGTGGCCGGCATGGTGGTGGACCTGGCCGAGGCGCTGGTGGTGATCGGCAACCGGAACGTGCTCAGCGATGTGGCGGCCGCCGCCGAGTCGGCGCGTTCCGCCGCCGCCACCGCCCGGGTCAACGTGGAGGTGAACCTGGCCGGGATCACCGACGAGCAGGCCAGCCTGGAGATGATCGCCGAGACCGGCAAGGCGGACGACATCATCGCCCGGGCCGAGCAGATCACCGCCTCGGTCCGCGACCAGATCCGCGGCTAGCCCGGCTGGCCCGGGCCACGGGGCCGCGGTGCGGCTTCCGCACCCCGCCGGGCGAGGACTAGGGCCCGCCGGGCGAGGACGACGAGCCGGAGCAGCCGAAAACCAGGGCGTGCCGGCCGTCGTGATCCCCTATCCTCCGGGTGTGGCGCACGATGAACGCGGTGTAACCCCGCAGAGCGAGGACTTCTCCACCTGGTACAACGAGGTCGTCTTCCGGGCCGAGCTGGTGGACCGCGGCCCGGTCCGGGGCACGATGGTGATCCGCCCCTACGGATACCGGATGTGGGAGCTGTTGCAGGCCGACATCGACCGGCGGATCAAGGAGACCGGTCACGTCAACGCCTACTTCCCGCTGCTGATCCCGCAGAGCTACCTGCAGCGCGAGGCCGAGCACGTCGAGGGTTTCGCGCCGGAGCTGGCGGTCGTCACCCACGCCGGCGGCAAGGAGCTTGAGGAGCCGCTGGTCGTCCGGCCCACCTCGGAGACGATCATCGGCGAGATGATGGCCAAGTGGATCAGCTCGCACCGGGATCTGCCCTTGCTGCTCAACCAGTGGGCGAACGTGGTCCGCTGGGAGATGCGGCCGCGGATGTTCCTGCGCACCACCGAGTTCCTGTGGCAGGAGGGTCACACCGCGCACGCCGACGAGGCCGACGCCATGCGGGAGACCCTGCTCGCGCTCGACCTCTACGAGCAGGTGGCCCGGGACGTGGCCGCCATGCCGGTGATCGCGGGCGAGAAGACGGCGGGCGAGCGGTTCCCCGGCGCCAGGCGGACCTACACCGTCGAGGCGATGATGCGCGACGGGCGAGCGCTGCAGTCCGGCACGTCGCACTATATGGGCACCAACTTCGCCCAGGCCTTCGGCATCCACTACGCCGCGGAGAGCGGCGAGCTGGAGCTGTGCCATACCACCTCGTGGGGCATGAGCGCGCGCATGATCGGCGGGGTGATCATGACACACGGGGACGACAAGGGCCTCATCCTGCCGCCGCTGCTCGCCCCCTACCAGGTGGTGATCGTCCCGATCGGCCGCGGCGAGCAGGCCGGCCAGGTGCTGCGGCCCGCCCGGGAGCTGGCGGCCCGGCTGCGGGAGGCCGGCATTCGCGCGCACGTGGACGACCGGCCGCAGCTCTCCCCAGGGTTCAAGTTCAACGACTGGGAGATGCGCGGCGTCCCGATCCGGCTGGAGTTCGGGCCGCGGGACCTGGCGGCGGGCACGGCGCTGCTGGCCACCCGGCTCGGCAGCGAGAAGACGCCGGTCTCGCTGGACTCCGCCCCGGCCCGGCTCCGCTTCGAGCTGACCGCCTTCCAGGACCTGCTGCTGCGGCGGGCGACCGAGTTCCGCGATCAGCGGATCGTCACGGTGGACACCTGGGACGAGTTCGTGGCGGCGGTCGCGACCGGCTGGGCCCGGGCCTTCCACTGCGGGCAGCCCGAGTGCGAGGACGACATCAAGGCCGCCACGTCCGCCACGCCGCGCGTCATCCCCGCCGACGGCCAGCCCGAGCGGGGCAACTGCCTGCGGTGCGGTCAGCCGTCCGGCTACGGCAAGCGCCTCATCTTCGGCCGCGCCTACTAGGCGTGCCCCGTCCCGGGCGGCGGCCGCCGGCCTGTTCTCCCGGGACGGCGTACGGGCAGATGGTGTCCGTCCTGGGACTGGCCGGGATGCGGGCCGCGCCGGGCCTGATCACGGCGCGGCCACGGCGACGGCCGTCCCGATGAGGATGAACAGCAGCCCGGTGGCCAGGAAGGCCCGGTCCAGCGCCCGTCCCCACCGGCCGTACACCAGGACATCGTCGGGATCGGCCGGGTCGTACCAGATGAGCACGGTCCGGCCGGGCTCACCGGGCCACGGCGGCCGGGCCGCGGCGGGCGCGGGCCGCTCGGCCAGCCGGCCGTCGGCCAGCGCGTACTGCAGCAGCATCCCGCGGGAGTCCCCGGCGCCGCGGTCCGGCGCCGGCTCCGGCACCAGCAGCGCCCAGGCGGCCACCCCGTCGCGGCGCAGCCGCCGGACCCGCCGCAGGCCCGTCAGGCCGGCCAGGGCCGCGACCCCGCCCGCGACCGCCGCCCAGGCCCCCAGCAAGATCAGCATGGCCGCCGCACACCACGACGGTAAGCCGGGATGACCGTGGTGTCACTAGGGGGGCCGGATGGCCAGCACCCCGCCCGGGCGTACGGCCTTGGCGTGGCGGGCCCGCCGGGTTAGGCTCGAGTCAGGTGAGCCGGGAAGCCTGGTCGGCGCGTTATTCGCGAGCATCGCAGTCGTGCATTGGAGCGCGCCATGACCACCGGGAACACCATCAGCAGCAGCCCTCCCGCCCCCAGCACCCCGCGGCCCGCGGCGGCGCGCTCCAGCGTGTCACGGCGGCCGCGCCGTCCGTGGCTGCGCGGAGCCTTCCTCCTGGCCGGGGCCGCGCAGCTGATCACCATCTCGGCGCTGCTGAGCGTGGACCCGCTCGCTGCCACGTGGTCCGCGCTGCTGCTGGCCATCGCGCCCGCCCCGCTGGCCGCGCTGGCGGCGTTCGCCCCGGCCCCGGTGGCCCGGATCGCGGCCGCGGCCGCGGTGATAGCGCTGGTGGCTGGCATCGCCGGCGGCGTCCTGCATACCGGGCTGTTCTTCGCGCCCGCCCTGGTGGCCCTGGTGATCGGGGGCCTCAGGCTCTGGCGCGCGGACCGGGCCTGACCGGCTCAGCTGGCCGGCTCAGCTGGCCGGCCCTGCTTCGCCGTCAGGTCCCGGCTGGTACCGGTAGCCCATCCCGGGCTCGGTCATCAGCCAGCGCGGCCGGGCCGGGTCAGGTTCCAGCTTGCGCCGGAGCTGGGCCATGTAGAGCCGGAGGTTCCCGGCGGCGTCCGCGTATCCCGGCCCCCATACCTCGGTCAGCAGCTGGCGCTGGCTGAGCAGCTTGCCGGGATTGCGCAGCAGCACCTCGAGCAGGTGCCACTCGGTCGGGGTGAGCCGGACGTCGGCGACGGCGCCGGGCCTGGCCTCCGGATCCGCCCTGGTCACCCGTTTGGCCGCCAGGTCCACGACGAGGTCGCCCAGCCGGACCCGCGGCTCACTGGTGACCGGCGTGGCCCGGCGCACCGCGGCCCGCATCCGGGCCAGCAGTTCTTCCATGCCGAACGGCTTGGTCACGTAGTCGTCGGCGCCCGCGTCCAGGGCGTCCACCTTGTTGGTGGCGTCGGTGCGTCCCGACAGCACGATGATGGGCGCCTGAGTCCAGCCGCGCAGCCCGGCGATGACCTCCACGCCGTCCAGGTCGGGCAGGCCGAGGTCGAGGATTACCAGGTCGGGCGGGTGCTTGGCGGCCGTCGCCAGGGCTTCGGAGCCGGTCGCCGCGGTATCCACCTCATAGCTGCGTACCCGCAGGTTGATCCGCAGCGCGCGGAGGATCTGCGGTTCATCGTCGATCACCAGGACGCGGGTCACCGCAGCAGCCTGCCACGCTCACCGCTCATCAGGCACCGGCCCCCCGATCGCGGGGAGCGGCGCGGGCTCATGCTCCGGTGCGCCGGGCGGCCCAGCGGGCGGCAGTTCCCGCGGGGGCACGGCGGGCAGCGATAGCGTCATCGTCATCCCGCCGCCCGGGGTCTCCTCCGGCTCCAGCGTCCCGCCCATGGCCTCGGTCAGCCCGCGGGACAGGGCCAGCCCGAGCCCGACGCCGGTGGTGTTGTCGGTGTCCCCGAGCCGCTGGAAGGGCACGAAGATCCGGTCGCGCTGCGATTTGGGAATGCCCGGCCCGCGATCGATCACCCGCAGTTCCACGTGCTCGCCGAGCGAGCTGGCGATCAGCAGCGGCGGCTTGCCCTCGGGGGAGTAGCGCAGCGCGTTCTGGGTGACGTTCACGATGACCCGCTCCAGGATGCCCGGGTCCACCCGGACCTCGGGCAGGGAGTCGGGGAACTCCACGGTCACCGCCTGGCCCGCCGTGCCCAGGTCGTCCAGGGCCCGGGCCACGACCTCGTCCAGCCCGGTCGGGCGCGGGAACACGGACAGCGCGCCGGCCTGGAGCCGGCTCATGTCGAGGAGGTTGTCCACCAGGTGCGTGAGCCGGTCCAGTGACTCATCCGCGGTGGCCAGCAGCTCGTCACGATCCGCGTCGTCCCACTGCACGTCGGATGACCGCAGGCTGGTGACCGCGGCCTTGGCCGAGGCCAGCGGGGTGCGCAGGTCGTGGCTGACCGCCGCGAGCAGCGCGGTGCGCATCCGGTCCGCCTCGGCGATGGGCCGCGCGGCCTCGGCTTCCGCGGTCAGCCGCTGCTGCTCCAGCGCCGCCGCCGCGTAGGCGGCAAAGGCGCCGAGCACCCTGCGGTCCGACGCGGGGAGCGCGGGGCCCCGCAGGGCCAGCGACATGGTCTCCGCCACCGGCACCTCCACGTCGGCGTCGGCCGGCCGGGCCACCGGCGGCTCGCCGGAGTGAGCCACCGCCCGCCACCCGGCGTTCGGGTTGCGGGCCGAGGTGCTCTGGCTAGCCGCGCACTCCAGCAGCGTCACCGACTGCATCCCGAACGCCTCACGGACCCGGTCCAGCACCGCCTCCACGGCCCGCTGGCCGCGCAGCACGCTGCCCGCCGTGGTGACCAGCAGCTCCGACTCAGCGCTGGCCCGCGCGGCCTGCCGGGTGCGCCGGGCGGCCCGGTCCACCACGGAGCTGACGATCAGCCCGACGGCCACGAACACGACCAGGGCGAGCGCGTTGTTGGCCTCGGCGATGGTCCACCGGTGTATCGGGGGGGTGAAGTAGTAGTTGAGCAGCAGTGACCCGGCCACCGCCACCAGGATGGCGGGCACGAAGCCGCCCACCAGGGCCACCAGGATCACCGCGACCAGGAAGGAAAGCACATCGCTGATCAGGTTGAGCTGCCCGCGCAGGCTGGCCAGGACCAGGGTCAGCAGCGGGCAGAGGAGCACCGCCAGCGCGTATCCCATCAGCTGGCGCCGCCGGGTCAGGCCGCCGCGCGAGATGGGCAGCCCGGCGGCCACGACCCATCCGCGAGTGGGTCACGATGTGCACGTCGATGTCACCGGAGCCGCGGATGGTCCGCGCCGCCGAGCCGGGGCCGGTGAGCAGCGTGGACAGCGTGGACCGCCGGCTCGCGCCGAGCACCAGCTGGGTGGCGTTCTCCGCGCGGGCGAAGCTGAGCAGGGACTCGGGGATGTTATCCCCGATGACCTGGTGGTAGGTGCCGCCGAGCGACTCGGTGAGCCGGCGCTGCGTGGCCAGCGCCGCCGGGTCGGCCCCGGTCAGCCCGTCGGACCGGGTCACGTGCACGGCCAGCAGGTCGCCGCCGACCGACCGGGCGGCGATCCGGGCCGCGCGCCGGATCAGCTGCTCGCCTTCCGGGCCGCCGGTCAGCGCGACCACGACCCGTTCCCGCGCCTCCCAGGTGCCGTGGATGCCGTGCGCTTCCCGGTAGCGCTGCAGCCCCTCGTCGACCTTGTCCGCCAGCCACAGCAGGGCCAGCTCGCGCAGCGCGGTCAGGTTGCCGGTGCGGAAGTAGTTGGTCAGCGCGGCGTCGATCTTCTCCGGCGGGTAGATGTTCCCGTGCGCCATCCGGCGGCGCAGCGCCTCCGGCGTCATGTCCACCAGCTCGACCTGGTCGGCCGCGCGGACCATGGCGTCCGGCACGGTCTCCCGCTGCGGCACTCCGGTGATCTTCTGTACGACGTCGTTCAGCGATTCCAGGTGCTGGATGTTGACCGTCGAGATGACCTCGATGCCCGCCGCGAGCATTTCCTGGATATCTTCCCAGCGCTTGGCGTGACGCGAGCCAGGCACGTTCGTGTGCGCGAACTCATCGACCAGGGCGATCTCGGGCCTGCGGGCCAGGACGGCATCGAGATCCATCTCCTCGAACTCGCCCCCCCGGTAGCTGATCTTGGCCCGGGGCATGATCTGCAGGCCGTCCAGCAGGGCCGCGGTGTGCTCCCGGCCGTGCGTCTCCACGAAGGCCACGACCACGTCGGCGCCGCGCTCGGCGCGCCGCTGACCCTCGCCGAGCATGGCGAATGTCTTGCCCACCCCGGCCGCCGCGCCGAGGTAGATCCGCAGCTGCCCGGGCTCCTCATCGAGTCGTGCCCGTTCCTGCTCGCTCATCACATCCCCTGTCGGTGCCCTACCCGCTGGCTCACGGCTGGAATCGGTAGCCCATGCCCGGCTCGGTCAGCAGATGCTGCGGCCGGGCCGGGTCATCCTCCAGTTTCCGGCGCAGCCCGGCCATGTGGAACCGCAGGTAATGGCTGCTCTGCTCATAGCCTGGCCCCCACACCTCGCCGAGCAGCCGCCGGGTGCCGACCAGCTGGCCGGGGTGGCGGGCCAGGACGTCCAGCAGCCGCCACTCGGTGGGGGTGAGCCGGACCGGCTGGCCGTCCCGGGACACGGTGCGGGCGGCCAGGTCCGCGACGCACGAGCCAATGACCACCCTGGTCCCGGCCGGTCCCCGCTCGTCGCGGCGCAGCGCGGCCCGCAGCCGGGCGAGCAGTTCTTCCATGGAGAACGGCTTGGTCACGTAGTCATCGGCGCCAGCGTCCAGCGCCACGATCTTGTCCCCGGAGCCGGTGCGCCCGGACAGCACGATGACCGGCGCCCGGGACCAGGTGCGCAGCTCGCGGATGACCGCGACCCCGTCCAGGTCGGGCAGGCCGAGGTCGAGGATGACGGCGTCCGGCGGGTACTGGGCGGCCTGGCTGAGTGCCTGCCGGCCGGCCGCCGCGGTGACGACGTCGTAGCTGCGGGCCCGCAGGTTGATGCGCAGCGCGCGGAGCAGCGCGGGCTCGTCCTCGACGATGAGAATGCGGGCCCGCATGGCGGGCAGGCGCGCGGGCGCACCGGCCTGGTTGTCCGGTGCGCCCGTGCTGGCAGCCACGATCATCCCTCCGTTCAGTGCAGCGGGTACTTCTGGTCGAGGGCCCGGTTCAGCAGCAGCACGTTCACCGTCGGCTCGCCCAGGAACCCGAGCGTGCGGCCCTGGGTGAACTGCGTGACCAGCGCCTGGACCTGGGCCGGGCTGATGTGCCGGGCCGCGGCCACCCGGTCGACCTGGATGGCGGCGTTGGCCGGCGAGATAGCCGGGTCCAGGCCGGAGCCGGAGGCCGTCACCGCGTTCGCCGGGATCTGCGAGATCTTCACGTGGTCGAACGCCGCGATCTGCTGCTGCCGCTGCTTGATCAGCTTGACGAAGGCCGGGTTGTTCGGCCCGTAGTTCGACGCGCTGGAGTACCGCGGGTCACAGCCGTAGTCGTTCTTGGCCCCGGACAGGATCGCCGCCGAGGGCCGCGGCTGGAAGTACTGCGGCAGCGGGTTGCCCTTGGCGTCCACGAACTCCTGGCACAGCAGGCTGGAGCCGACCACGCGGCCGTGGTAGCTGACCAGCGAGCCGTTGGCCTGGTTATGGAACGCCCCCTGCGCGACGCCCCACATGACCACCGGGTAGATGATCCCGGTGAGCACGGTGAACACCAGGAGCAGGCGCAGCGCCGCGAGGTGCTGCCGGACGACATTGGGAAGGCGGTTCATGAAGGTCACCCGAATCCTGGGATGTACTGGACGACGAGGTCGATGGCCCAGATCCCGACGAACGGGATGATGAGCCCGCCGACGCCGTAGATCAGCAGGTTCCTGCGGAGCAGCGACGACGCGGAGGCTGGGCGGTAGCGCACGCCGCGCAGCGCCAGCGGGATCAGCGCCACGATGATCAGTGCGTTGAAGATGATCGCCGAGGTGATGGCCGAGGCCGGGCTGTGCAGGTGCAGGATGTTCAGCTTGCCCAGGCCGGGGATGACGCCCTCGAACATGGCCGGGATGATGGCGAAGTACTTGGCCACGTCGTTGGTGATGGAGAAGGTGGTCAGCGCGCCGCGGGTGATCAGCAGCTGCTTGCCGATCTCCACGATCTCGATGAGCTTGGTCGGGTTGGAGTCCAGGTCCACCATGTTCCCCGCCTCCTTGGCGGCGGAGGTCCCGGTGTTCATGGCCACGCCCACGTCGGCCTGGGCCAGGGCCGGGGCGTCGTTGGTGCCGTCCCCGGTCATCGCGACCAGCTTGCCGCCCTCCTGCTCCTTCTTGATCAGCGCCATCTTGTCTTCCGGCGTCGCCTCGGCGAGGAAGTCGTCCACGCCGGACTCGTCCGCGATGGCCTTGGCGGTCAGCGGGTTGTCACCGGTGATCATGACGGTGCGGATGCCCATCTTGCGCATCTCGGCGAACCGCTCGGCGATGCCCTCCTTGACGATGTCCTTGAGGTAGATGACGCCGAGCGCCCGGGCGGTCCCGTTGGCCTTCTCCGCGACGACCAGCGGGGTGCCGCCGACGCCGGAGATGCTGTCCACCATCTGGCCCAGGCCGGCGGGGTGCCGCCGTTGTCCCGGATCCACTGGGCCACGGACGAGGCGGCGCCCTTGCGGACCTCGCGGCCGCCGGCCAGGTCGATGCCGCTCATCCGGGTCTGCGCGGTGAACTCCACGAACTCCGCGCCCTGCAGCTCGCCCTCGTGCCGCTCACGCAGGCCGTACTGGTCCTTGGCCAGCACCACGATGGAGCGGCCTTCCGGGGTGTAGTCGGCCATGCTGGACAGCTGGGCGGCGTCGGCCAGCTCGGCCGCCTGCACGCCGTCCACCGGCAGGAACTCGGTGGCCTGCCGGTTGCCGATGGTGATCGTGCCGGTCTTGTCCAGCAGCAGCGTGTTCACGTCGCCGGCCGCCTCGACCGCGCGGCCGGACATGGCCAGCACGTTGCGCTGCACCAGCCGGTCCATGCCGGCGATGCCGATCGCGGACAGCAGCGCGCCGATCGTGGTCGGGATCAGCGCGACCAGCAGCGCGACCAGGACGACCAGGCTCTGCGGGGCGTGCGAGTAGAACGCCATCGGCTGCAGCGTGATCACGGCCAGCATGAAGATGATGGTCAGCGAGGCGAGCAGGATGTTCAGCGCGATCTCGTTCGGCGTCTTCTGCCGGGACGCCCCCTCGACCAGGGCGATCATCCGGTCGATGAAGGTCTCGCCCGGCTTGGAGGTGATCTTCACCACGATCCGGTCGGACAGCACCTTGGTGCCGCCGGTGACCGCGGACCGGTCACCGCCGGACTCGCGGATGACCGGGGCCGACTCGCCGGTGATGGCCGACTCGTCCACCGAGGCGACCCCCTCGACCACGTCGCCGTCGCCGGGGATGGTCTCCCCGGCCTCGACGACCACGAAATCTCCCAGCATCAGCCCGGTGCCCGGTACCTCCTCCTCGGGGGTGTCGGCCTGGCCGGGCTGCCAGCCGACCAGCCGCCGGGCCACGGTCTCCCGCTTGGTCCGGCGCAGCGTGTCGGCCTGCGCCTTGCCCCGGCCCTCGGCCACCGCCTCGGCCAGGTTGGCGAACACCACGGTCAGCCACAGCCAGACCACGATGGTCCAGTTGAACGCGGTGGGCTTGACGATGGCCGTGTAGGTGGTCAGCGCCGCGCCGATCTCGACCACGAACATGACCGGGTTCCTGATCTGGACCCGCGGGTCCAGCTTCCTGATCGCGTCCGGCGTGGCCTTCAGCAGCATCTTCGGGTCGAGGAAGCCGCCGCCGATCCGGCGGTGCTCACCGTCGCCCGCCCGCTCGGGGGCGCGGCCCCCGGTTTCCGGTGTCGTTGTGACGGACATCAGTGCAACCCCTCAGCGAACGGTCCCAGTGCGAGAGCAGGGAAGTAGGTCAGGCCGACCAGGACGAGGATCACGCCCACGACCATCCCGACGAACAGTGGCGTCCGGGTATCCAGCGTCCCGACGCTGGCGGGCACCGGCTGCTGCCGGGCCAGCGAGCCGGCCAGGCCGAGCGCGAAGATCTCCGGCGCGAACCGGCCGAGCAGCATGACGATGCCACCCAGTACCTGGTACCAGGCCTGGCCGGTGCCCAGCCCGGCGAACGCCGAGCCGTTGTTATTCGCCTCCGAGGCGAACGCGTAGGCGATCTCGGTCAGCCCGTGCGGCCCCGGATTGAAGATCGCTCGCTGCCCGATCGGCGTGCCGATGGACAGCCCGATGGCGGTCAGGACGATCACCGGCAGGGTCAGGAAGTACAGCGCCGCGTACTTCATCTCCACCGGGCGGATCTTCTTGCCCAGGTACTCCGGCGTCCGGCCGACCATCAGCCCGGCCACGAACACGGTGACGATGGCCAGGATCAGGATGCCGTACATGCCGGCCCCGATGCCGCCCGGCGCGATCTCGCCCAGCGCCATGTCGAACAGGGCGATGCCGCCGCCGAACGGGGTCAGCGAATCATGGAAGCAGTTGACCGAGCCGGTCGAGGTCACCGTGGTGGACGCGGCGAACACCGAGCAGCCGGGCGTGCCGAACCGCGTCTCCGTGCCCTCCGCGGCGTGGCCCGCCAGCATGGTGGCGGTGCCGCCGGTGCCGGTGTGCGCCTCGAAGAAGCTGATCCCGCCGACCGCGGCGATCCAGATGATGGCCATGATCGCGACCAGGGCGTAGCCCTGCCGGTTGTCCTTGACCATCTTGCCGAACGCCCGCGGCAGGCAGAACGGGATCAGCAGCAGGCTGAAGATGATCAGCCAGTTGGTGAACGGGTTGGGGTTCTCGAATGGGTGCGCGGCATTCGTGTTGAAGAACCCGCCTCCGTTGTTCCCCAGGTCCTTGATGCTCTCCATTGAGCCCACCGGGCCACCGACCATCGTCTGGTGCGCCCCGGACAGCGTGGTGTAGGTGTGGTAGGCGCTGAAGTTGTCGATTGCGCCGCCGGCGATGAGGGCCAGGCCGACGACCACGGCCAGCGGGATCAGCAGCCGGACCGTACCCCGGGTGACATCCACCCAGAAGTTGCCCAGCTTGTCGGTGCGGGACCGGGTGAAGCCGCGGATCATGGCGATCGCGACCACCAGGCCGACCGCGGCCGACATGAACTGCTGCACGGTCAGCCCGGTCATCTGCACCAGGTAGCCCAGCGTGGACTCACCGGCGTAGTTCTGCCAGTTGGTGTTGGTCACGAAGGACGCGGCCGTGTTCCAGGCCAGGTCGGGCGGGACGTTGGGCATGCCCAGCGACAGCAGCAGGTAGTGCTGCAGCCGCATCAGGCCGTACAGGAAGATCACGCTGACCGCGGAGAACGCCAGGATGCTCCGGACGTAGGTGCCCCACCGCTGGTCAGCCTGGGAGTCGATGCCGATCAGCTTGTAGAAGCCGCGCTCGATCCGCCAGTCCTTGTCACTGGTGAAGATGTGCGCGATGTAATTCCCCAGCGGCACGTAGCACGCGGCCAGGGCGGCGAACAGCAGGGCGAACTGAAGCCAGCCCGCGGCTGTGCTACTCATCAGAACCTCTCCGGGAAGACGAGGGCCGCGAACAGGTACACGGTCAGCAGCACGCCGCCGATGAGCCCGATCCAGTTCTCAACGCTCAAAGCGCTCAACCCCCTTAACGAGCAGCCACAGCGCGGCGAAGACCACGATCGTCAGTCCGATGAAGAGAAGGTCGAGCACGGGGCCCTCCTAGGCGTTACCCGAACGCGCCACCTGGCCGGCCGCCGCCCCAGGGTGCGGCGGCCGGCGGCCCGCTGGGCGGGCCCGTTCAGGTGACGGTCAGGGTCGTAGGCGACCGCTGACGCTTCACAGTGAAACCCCAGTAAGTGCTCAGGAAGCAGGTCCAAACGGGTCCCATGCGGCGGGCTCGCGCTTCCTAACAGAACCCATGCACCGTCCGGCGGGGACGCCTGATGGCGGCCGCCCAGAGGGCAGCCGGCGGCCGGTCCCGGCGGTGGATGAGGGCGGGCAGCCGGCCGGTCCCGGCGGCGGATGAGGGCAGCCCGGCCGGTCCCGGCGGCGGATGAGGGCAGCCGGCCGGTCCCGGCGGCGGATGAGGGCAGCCGGCCGGTCCCGGCGGCGGATGAGGGCAGCCGGCAGGCCCCGGCGGCGGATGAGGGTGGCCGCGGCCTCCGGGAGCCACACCGCGGCTTTCACTAAAAGTACATATGCAATGACTGTCCGTAGATAGAACGCAGACGGCGAGGCGTTATCACTTCGCGACATCGATAACTGTGAGCAGTTGTATGCTTACGGAGAGTCACCCACGCTGCGCATGCGGGCGGGCCAGGCCGGTCCGTGACCGCCCACCAACGGTGCACCAATTGAACGGGAAACAGAGGGAACAAGATGAAACGTATGATTACCGCGGCCGCCACGGTGGCCGGGTCGCTGGCGCTGGTCGGCGGCGCCCTGGTGGCCGGGAGCGCGCCCGCGCTGGCCTTGCCGCTGGCCAACCAGTCCTGGGGAGCCGACGCCACCGGCACGATCGCACTGGCCCCGGTCGCGCTGGCCACGCTGGACTTCAACCCGGCGGTCGCGTCCAACGCGAACATCCCCGGGCTGCTGTCCACGACCACTATCACGGATCGCGCGTCCACCGGCGGCGCCTGGGCCCGGGTCAACGGGCCGACCGTGCTCACCCTGCCGGGTAACGGCTCGCTGTTCAACCTGCCGGCCAACAACTCGCTGACCACCTCCGGCCTCCGGTCGTGGTGCACGGTGAGCGGCGACGATGATAACGACGACGTCGTCGGTGGGGCCACCATCTTCAGTGGCGCGATCACCTACCTTCTCCCGTCCGACCTGACCATCCCGCTGCCGGAGAAGCCCGCGCCGGACACGGTGATCACCCTGCCGGGCAGCGCGGGCACGATCACGCTCAACTACCAGACCACCGTTGATGGCGTGCCCGCCATCGAGGCGATCCATGCGGTGCTGGGCGGCCAGACCGTCGACCTCGGCGTGTCGCAGTGCGGCGTCGTCGACAGCTGACCGGCACGGCTGGCGGCGGGCACTGACGTTCCCGCCGCCACGGTTCCGGATGGGGCGCCGGCCAGCGTGCCAGCGCCCTGTGGCTGCCTAAATAGCACAGCCAACCAGGGGGAAAGCAGATGAGGCGAAAGATCAGTAGGGCCGCCGCAGCCGCCGGGGCGCTGGCGCTGGTCGGCGGCGCGCTGGTGGCCGGGGGCGCGCCCGCGCTCGCGGGACCGCCGACCAACCAGTCGTGGGGAGCCGACGCCGTCGGCCCGGACGCGCTGGCCCCGGTCGCGCTGGCCACGCCGGGCTTCGACCCGGCGGTCGCGTCCAACGCGAACATCCCGGGGCTGCTGGCCACGAGCACCATCACGGACCGCGCGTCCACCGGCGGCGCCTGGGCCCGGGTCAACGGGGGGATCGTGCTCACCCTGCCGGACAACGGCTCACTGGCCACGTCCGGCCTCCGGTCGTGGTGCGCGGAGGACGGCGACGGCGACGTCTTCGGCGGTGCCACCATCTTCAGCGGGGCGATCACCTACTTCCTCCCGTCCCTGCTGACCATCCCGCTGCCGGAGAAGCCCGCACCGAATACGGTGATCACCCTGCCGCTCGGCGCGGGCACGATCACGCTCAACTACCAGGACACGACCGGCGGCGTGCACACCTTCGAGGCGATCAAGGCGGTGCTGGGCGGCCAGACCGTGGACCTCGGCATGTCGCAGTGCTACGTCGCCCCGGTGGGCTGACCCGAGCGGCCGGCGGCCGACCCTGAAGTCTGCGCCGCCGGGGGAGGGGACCGGGGTGCCGGCCAGGCTGGCCGGTACCCCGGTACTCCCGGCCGCGGGCAACTGGCCCGCCACCTGGTTCCGGGTAAGCACGCCCCGGCCGGGCCGGGCCGTTTCCCTGCGCTGGGTCAGCGTGCCAGGTCACGGACCCCCAGCTCGTCGGCCCGGGCCAGCAGGTCGGCCGGGTCGGCGTAGACCCGGTACGCGCCGGCCCGTTCCAGTTCCTCGCGGCCGTACCCGCCGGACAGGAGGCCGATGCCGATGGCCCCGGCCCGCTGGGCGGCCAGCAGATCCCAGACGCTGTCACCGACCACGTACGCGTGCCGCGGGTCCACCTCCAGCAGGGCCGCCGCGGCCAGGAACAGGTCCGGGTCGGGCTTGGCCCGCCGCACCATGTCGCGGGTGATCATCGGCGTGTCCTCCGGCAGCCCCAGCAGGCCGAGCGCATGCCCGGAGGTGCGCCGGTAACTGCTGGTCGCGATGGCCCAGCGCACCCCGTGCGCGGTGAGCGCGTGCAGCAGGTCGGCCGCCCCCGGCAGGGCCCGCACCGAATCGGCCTGGGCCAGGTAACCCTCCGCGTGCGCCTGCTGCAGCATGGCCACATCCGCCTCGGACAGCTCGACGCCGGTCTCCCGGACCAGGGCCGACACGAACAGCCCGCCGCTCATCCCGATCCGCCGGTGGATCCGCCACACCGACAGGTCGATGTCCAGCCGGGACAGGGCCCCATGCCAGGCGATCACGTGCTGGTAGACGCTGTCGATGAGCGTGCCGTCGAGGTCGAAGAGGAAGACGGGGTCGGGCGGTTCGCGGTAACCCGCAGGCGCGTTCATGACACCAGTGTGCCGGCTGCCCGGCCCCCGTGCCGCCCGGGCCCGCCATGTTCCCGGCCCGCCCGGAAATGTTACAGCCGGTGACCGGCACCAGGCTTGCTGGTCACCAGGTGTAACTGTAAGCTCCCATGCAATTACTCAAGGTCATAGCACGGTGATCTCCTGGTCACCACATCCGATGGGATTCTTCATGAACCGACTTCTCGGCGGCGCGGTCAAGGCCGCGGGAGCGCTGGCGGTGGCGGGCGGTGCGGTGCTCGCATCCGCGCTGCCCGCCGGGGCCGTGACGCTGCCCCGGTCCTGGGGGGCTCAGGCGACCGGTATCGTCTCGCTGGCCCAGGTGGCCCTGTCCACGCCGGGCACCACCCCGGTGACGGCCTTCAACGTCAGCGCCGACGACCTGTTCGGCGCCTCGTTCATCCTGGACCGGTCCGGCCCGGACACGGCCTACTCCAAGGTGGCGAACCCGGTCGTGGCGGTCTCGTCCGCGCTGGCCGCGATCGGCGCCGGCACCGCGATCAGCATGTGCACCACGGGCGTGGGCGGCAGCACCACCCTGGTCGGCGGCTCCATCGCGGCGACCGGGCAGCCCGTCATCCACCTGCCGGTGACCCCGGGGGTCAACACGCAGATCAAGATCCCGGGGGGCGTCACCATCACGCTGAACAAGCAGAACTACTACGGCGGCATCCGCCAGGTCACCGCCATCTACGTGGCGTACTCCGGGCAGAACGTGTCGATCGGGGTCACCCGCTGCTGACCGGGCGGCGGGAGCACGAACCGCTGACGGCGCCGGGCCAACCCTGGGCCGGCGCCCTCAGCGGCTGATTACCGTCCGTCACGCCGGCCGACCTGGCCGGGGGGAATCAGCCGCCACTCTGTGTGCCGTTGCGCTATTGTTCGGTTACCAATCGTGAAAGCCACGCCGGTGCCGTGCAGAGGGACGAGCCGATGAACCGGATGCTCAGCGGGGCCGCCCGGGCCGCCGCCTCGCTGGCCAGCGTGGCCGCCGCCGTGGTGCTGGCCGCGGCCCCGGTGGCCGCGGCGTCCGTTCCGCCGATGAATGAGTCCTATGCGCTGCAGGCGACCGGGCCCGTGAGCGTACAGCAGGCCGGGGACGCCACCTATGACGGCTCTCCGGTGGTCCTGCCGAACGTGGACGCCGCGGGCCTGCTCAGCACCGGCGTCGTCACCGACCGGGCCGGTGCCGCCAGCGCGTCGTCCCGGCTGCCCGGGGTGGTGCTGGCGCTGCCCGGGCAGGCCACGCTGCGGGCCCGGGCCGTGTCGTCGTCGTGCCGGTCCGGCGGGAAGTCGCCCGCCGTGACCGGGACCGCCAGGGTCGCCGGCGGGGTGATCCGCGCGGGCCGGCGGATCATCCGGCTGCCCGCCACGGCCGCGCCCAACACCCGGCTGGTCATCCCCGGGTCCGCGGTGATCATGATCAACCGGCAGTTCACCGGGGCGGGCGGGACACTGACCGTGGCCGGGCTGCGGATCAGGCTGCTGCGCGGTCACCAGAAGCTGCTCCTGGCCACCTCGGTCTGCGCGGCCACCAGCCTGGCTCCCGCCCCGGTGGCCAGCGGCCGGGTCATCCGGCTGACCCTGGGCGGCCTCGGCCTGCTGCTGCTCGGCGGCCTCGCCTACACCCTCAGCAGGCGCCGCAGGCTAGCCGCCGCCTGACCCGCGCCGCCCGCCGCCCGCCGTGCGCCGGCCCCCGCTGGTCCTCGCCGGTCTTCGCGCGTATGCATTGAGTGATATTGCAAACACGAAACGTAATGGCTCACTAACATGATCCGCGTCGCCGTCGTCCGCAGCGGCAGGCTACCGCGGGGGTTATGCATGACAACAGTGGTCGTGGTCGGGCTGGGGTATGTCGGGCTGCCGCTGGCCATGCGCGCCGCCGCCGCCGGCTACCGCGTCGTCGGTTATGACACCGACGCGGTCCGGGTGAAGCTGCTCGGGGCCGGTGAGTCGTACATCGAGGATGTGCCGGACGCCGAACTGCGGCAGGCCCTGGACGGCGGTGCGTTCCTGCCGTCCGCCGACGAGCGGGCCTGCGCCGGGTTCGACGTGGCCGTGGTGGCCGCGCCGACCCCGCTGCGGGACGGGCTGCCGGACCTCAGTTACCTGGAGGATGCCGCGCGCACCCTGGCCAGGTACCTGACCAGGGGCTCCACCGTGGTCATCGAGTTCGAACGTCTTACCCCGGCACCACCCAGGAGAAGGTGCTGCCGCTGCTGGAAGACGGATCGGGCCTGACGGCCGGCCAGGATTTCCACCTTGGCTTCAGCCCGGAACGCATCGACCCCGGCAACACCACCTGGACGCTGGCCAGCACGCCCAAGATCGTGTCCGGGATCAGCCCGGGGTGCCTCACGGTGATCAGGGCCTTCTACGACTCGATCGTGGCGCAGACGGTCGCGGTCTCCACCCCGCGGGAAGCGGAACTGGCCAAGCTGATCGAGAACACGTTCCGGCACATCAACATCGCGCTCGTGAACGAGCTGGCCATGTACGCGCATGACATGGGCATCGACGTCTGGGAGGCCATCGAGGCGGCCTCGTCCAAGCCGTTCGGGTTCATGCCGTTCACCCCCGGGCCCGGAGTCGGTGGCCACTGCCTGCCGATCGACCCTTCCTACCTGTCCTGGCGGGTCGAGCGCGCCCTCGGCAAGAGCTTCCGCTTCGTCGAGCTCGCGGACGACATCAACAACCACATGCCCGACTACGTGACGCACCGGCTCATGCTGGCCTTCAATGCCCGGGGCCGGGCGGTCCGCGGCGCACGCGTCATGCTCCTCGGGCTGGCTTACAAGAAGAACACCGGTGATGCGCGGGAATCACCGGGCATCCGGGTCGCCCAGCTGCTCCTGGGCATGGGCGCGGCGGTGCGCGCCGCGGACCCGCACGTGGTCGAGGCGACCGCGGTGGACGGGCTGGTGCCGCGGGTCCGCCTGACGGCCGGGGAGCTGGCCGAGGCGGACGCCGTCGTCCTGCTCACCGACCATGACGCGTTCGACTACGCGCTGATCGGCCAGCACGCCCGGTTCGTGTTCGACTGCCGGCACCGGATGACCGGGCCGAACGTCGAAACGCTCTGAGCTGATGCGCGTCGTCTGCGTCGCCGGGGCCCGGCCGAACTACATGAAGGTCAAGCCGGTCATGGACGCCCTGGGGCGGGCCGGCGCGGAGGTCGTGCTGGTGCACACCGGGCAGCATTACGACGCGGCGATGAGCGACGTGTTCTTCGCCGAGCTGAGGATCCGGCGCCCGGACCATTTCCTGCAGGCCGGCTCGGGCAGCCACGCCGTGCAGACCGGCCGCGTGATGGCCGCCTTCGAGCCGCTGGCGCAGCAGCTGCGCCCCGACGTGGTCGTCGTGGTCGGGGACGTGAACTCGACGCTGGGCTGCGCCCTGGTCACCGCGAAGTCCGGCGCCCTGCTGGCTCACGTGGAAGCCGGGCTGCGCAGCCGTGACTGGGAGATGCCCGAAGAGGTCAACCGGGTGGTCACCGACCGGGTCAGTGACTACCTGTTCGCGCCGTCCGCCGACGCGGCGGCGAACCTGCGCCGTGAGGGGTACCGGGCGGACCAGGTTCACCTGGCCGGCAACGTGATGGCCGACACCCTGCTGGCCAACCTGGACCGCGCGCTCGCCTCGGACGTCCTGGCCCGGCTGGGCCTGGCCCGCCGGGCGTACGCGCTGGTGACCCTGCACCGCCCGGCCAACGTGGACGATCCGCCCGCGCTGCGGGCCCTGCTGGGCGCGCTCGGCGACCTGTCCCGCGCCTGCCCGGTCGTGCTGCCCGCCCACCCCCGGGCCGCGGCCAGGCTGCACGGCTCGGGTATCCCGGACGGGGTCCGGATCATCCCGCCCGCCGGCTACCTCGACTTTGTCGCCTTGCAGGCCTCAGCCGCCCTGGTGCTGACCGACTCGGGCGGGGTGCAGGAGGAGACCACCGTGCTGGGCGTCCCGTGCCTGACTCTGCGGGATAACACCGAGCGGCCGGTGACCCTCACCGAGGGCACCAATCAGCTGGTCGGGCGGGACCGCGAGCGCATCGTGAAGACCGCGCTGAGTGTCCTGGAGTCTCCGCCGCCGCCGCGCTGCCCGGCCCTGTGGGACGGCCGGGCCGGCCAGCGGATTGCCGCGGTGCTGCTGGCCGGGGGCGGCCCGGCCGGTCACCGCCGCCCGACCGAGCTGGGCGGCTAGCCGGGCACCGCCGCACTGGCGCCGGGTGCCCCGGGCGCCCGGTGCTGGTGCCGGGTGCTGGGAGCCGGGCGTTGGTGCCGGGTGCCGGGTGCCGGGCGCTGGGAGCCGGGCGCTGGGAGCCGGGCGCTGGGAGCCGGGCGCGGGCGCCGGGCGCGGGTCAGGCGAGGCAGCGGAGCGCGTCGCGCAGGGCGGGCTCAAGCGGGTAGGCCCCGGGCAGCCGGCCGACGGTCGCCTCGACGAAGTCCTCCGGGGTCAGCTCGACGGTCAGGTCGCCGAGCTGCACGGTCATGGTGTAGCGGCCGGGGAGGACCTTGGCCGGGGAGTCCTGCTCGTCCAGCGCGTACCGGCCGAAGCTGACCCGCCACGCGGTCCGGCCCGGCTCCTCGCCTGCCGCCACAGGGGCGCCGATGTCGTCGGCGTGGGTGGCGCACTCGGAGCTGTAGTGCATGGCCTGCAGCCCGGCCGGGTAAGGGCCCGCCGCCGTGATCAGGGGCGCGTCCCGGCCCAGCGCGGCCATCCGGTGCCGGGTCTCCGCGCTGGCCTCCCGCCATTCGGCCAGCACCTCGGCCGCGGGCAGGCCGCGGCGCTGCCGGACGCACCACTGGTTGAACTCGTTGAATCCCCCGGTGATCCCGGCCGCCCGGACCATGGCCCGGAACCCGTCCAGGTCATCGTTGAGGCAGGCATGGTTATACAGTTCCTCGCCCGCCAGGTGGGCCAGGACATCCTGCACTGACCAGCCCGCGCAGCGTGACGGCCGGGCCCAGCCCGCCGCGTCGAGGCCGGCGAAGAAATGGTCCAGCCGGGCAGCTTCCACATCGAATATGCCGAACGGGTTCAGCCCGGCCAACGCCGCTGCGTCCATGCCATGCCTTCCGGGGGATACGACCGAGTGGCCGGGGCTAAGTCAATCACTGCCGGACAGTGGCGCGGTGGACCGGCAGCAATGGGCGCGGCGTTGCATAACGGCCATCTCGCGCCGCTCACCCGCCCGCGGTCCCGGGCCCGGGGGTGTGCCCCCGCTTCGCGGGCGCCCATGCCCCAGGCCAGCTGGTCAGGGCTTCTGGCCGACGCCGACCAGGACCCAGAACTTGCTGGGGTCCTCGGGCACGTCGGACGGCGAGTCGGGCCGCCACTGCGGGATGTAGACCAGGCCGGGATCCAGCAGCTGGAAGCCGTCGAAGAAGCGCAGGATCTCCGCGTGCGAGCGCATGTGCACGCCGCCGGCCACGCTGCGGTTGTACACCTTCTCGGTGGCCTGCGCCTTCTCCGGCCGGCCCTCGTTGTTGACGTGGCTCAGCGCGATGAAGCTGCCCGGCGCGAGGGCGTCGCGCAGCGTCGCCACGACCGACCAGGGATCCTCGGCGTCGTTCACGAAATGCAGCACCATGGCCAGCAGCAGCCCGGTCGGCTGGCTGAAGTCGATCAGCCGCCGGGTCGAAGGGTCCGCGAGAATCTTCTCCGGCTCGCGCAGGTCAGCGTCGATCACGTCGGCATCCTCGTTGCCCGCGAGGATGGCCTTACTGTGCGCGATGGCGACCGGGTCAACGTCGACATAGACCACCCGGGAGCCCGGGGCGGCCTGCTGGGCGACCTCGTGCACGTTGGCCTGCGTCGGGATGCCGGAACCGATGTCGAGGAACTGGCGGATGCCGGCCGCCGAGATGTGCCGCACCGCCCGGCCGATGAACGCGCGGTTGGCCCGCGCGCCCACCCGGATGGTGGGCTCGACCGCGGCCATGGCCCGGGCCAGGTCCTGGTCGGCCAGGAAGTTGTGGCTGCCGCCGAGCCAGTAGTCGTAGACGCGGGCGATGTTGGCCCGCTTGGTGTCCACTCCCGGTGGTACCCAGTCCGGCTCGCCTGCCAAGATCCCTCGCTCTCGTCGCCCGGGCCCGGTGTTTCATCCGTGCCCGGGGTTCCCCGCAGGAAGATTCCCTGGTCACGGTCTGGCCGCGTGCGGTGCTTTTTACGACTGTTAATGCTATAGATTTCGCATCGCACGATATCGCACAGTGTGGGTAATAAGCGCACGGCCTGCACCGCTGCGGAACCGAATGGCTCACGATCATTGCCCGGATAGGCAGGCCCGCGGGGGCGGCGGACCGGTCCGCGCGGTCGGCAGGCAGGCCCGCGGGCCCGGCGAACCGGCCGGCCAGATTGGTGCAGGTAGGGGTGGAGTCCCGGATGGCCGACGATAGCAGGCCCGTGCTGCCCAGGCGGCGCGGGCCGGATCTGGCTGGCCTGGCCGCGTTCACCCTGGACCCCGCGGGCCTGGTGGACTCCTGGCCGGTGACCGCCGAGCGGCTGTTCGGGCACCGGGCCCGGGCGGTGACCGGGCGGGACATCTGCGATGTGCTGCTGACCGGGCCGGGACAGCGCGAGATGGCCCGCGAGGCACTCGCCCAGGTGGCCCGGGGCCGGGTCTGGTCCGCCACCCTGGCCATGGCGTTCGCGGGCGGCAGCGGGCCGGTCGCCATCCGCTGTGAGCCGCTGGCCGGGCCGGGTTCCCGGGTGCTGGTCATCGCCCAGCATGCCTCGATGGTCATCGGCCCAGGCTGGCTGCGCCACGCGGCCGACCGGATCGGCACCACGCTCGATCTGCCCCGGACGGCCCGCGAGGTCGTCGGCGTGGCCGTGCCCGCCTTCGCCGACGCGGCCTCCATCTTCGTGGCCGAGCGGCTGCTCGCCGCCGATGAGCCCGCCCGGCGCCAGGCCGGGCCGGCCGCCGTGGTGCGGCGGCTCGCCTCCCGCCTGGTCGGCCAGCCTGGGGAGGTCACGGACGACCTGCTGCGCCCCGGTCAGGTGCTCGTCTTCGGCGGGGACTCGCCCAGTTTCCGCGCCATGAGCACCAATGGCCCGGTCCTGTTCGACCGCCTCGATCCCGAGACCGCCGACCGGATCGCGCAACGCGCCGGGGACCAGGCATTCACCTCCCGCTATGCGTCATTCCTGGCCGTTCCCCTGACCGCGCGGGGAATGGTGCTGGGGTGCATGACATTCGGGCGGGCGGCCAGCAGCCCGCCGTTCGGTCCCGCTGACATCGCCGCCGCCGACGAACTGGTGTCCCGGGCCGCGGTGTGCATCGACAACGCGCGGCTGTATGACCGGGAACGGCGGTCCGCGGTCGCGCTGCAGCAGGGCCTGCTGGCCAGTGAGCCGGAGGTCCCGGCGGGCATGGAGGTGGCGCACCGGTTCGTGCCGGTCGGCGCCAGCATGGTGGGCGGGGACTGGCATGACATCGTCCCGCTCCCCGGCGGCCGGGCCGCGCTGATCGTGGGCGATGCGATGGGGCACGGCCCGGAGGCGGCCGCGGTCATGGTCCAGCTGCGCACGGCCGCGCACACCATGGCCGACCTGGATCTGCCGCCCGGCGAGATGCTGGGCAGGCTGGACCGGATGGCGGCCAGCCTCCCCGATGCCTCGTTCGCCACCTGCGTCGCCGCCGTGATCGACACCGCGGACGGTTCCTGCGTGATCGCGGCGGCCGGTCATCCGCCCCCGGTGGTGGCCCACGCCGATGGCGTGACGCAGGTGCTCGAGCTGCCCGCCGGGCTGCCCCTCGGCCTCGGCGACGGATCGTGCGAGCAGACCCGGGTCAGGCTGCCGCCGGGTGCCACGCTCGCCCTGTACACCGACGGCCTGGTGGAGTCCCGCGCCCGGCCGCTGGAAGAGGGCATCGCCGCATTGCGCGAATCGCTGAGCGCGGCCCTGGCCCGGCCGGGGGAGACGCTGGACGGCTGCTGCGCGAGGGTCACCTCGGAACTGCGCCAGCAGGGCGAGGACGACGTCACCCTGGTCCTCGCGCGCATCCTCCAGTAAATGCGTCGTGGCCATGCTCGCTCGCACCTGCTTCAGCTGGTTGCCGTCAGTTCTCGGGCGCAGGGTCCAGGGCCGCGGGCGGCTCGCCCAGCGCGGCGGCGAGACGAGCCAGTGTCCGACCGCGGCACAGCGGGCGGGGCAGCCGTTCCAATCGGGCCACCGTGGCGGGGCTGAGGCCGGCCAGGCAGGCCAGCTTTTCCTGGGAGAGGGCGCGCTCGTGGCGTAGCTGGCGCAGCCGCTGGCCGTCCAGCACGGTGGTCCACACCTGAGGCGGGCGCGTGCTCACCGGGTGTCCAACTCGAACCACACGGCCCTACTGTGCCGGTTGCTGCGCTGTCCCCACTGCCGGGCGAGGGCGTTAACGAGAGCGAGCCCGCGGCCGGATGAGTTCAGGTCGTCTGGGGGGAGCGGTGCGGGGACGGTGGGGGAGCCCGCGTCGATGACGGCGATGCGCACGGTGCCCGGGGCGCCTGCAGATGATGATCTCGAACGTGCCGCCTTGCCCGGTGGCGGTGTGCTGGACTGCATTGGTTGCTAGCTCGCTGGTGAGCAGGGCGGCGTCGGCGGCGGGACCGTGTGGGGCGAGGCTGCGCTGGACGAACCGGCGGGCGTGCGCGACCTGCGCCGGGTCGCCGCGGGAAGACGCGCCGCCTGGCCCGGGTGGCCGGGGTGGTGCTGGTAAACCCGGTGCTGCTTAACAGCGCCGCCAGGTCGGCGGCCAGGAAATCGGTGCCGCTGATCGTCATGGCCGGTCATTCCTCCTTGCGGGCGCCGGATGCGGTGGCTGGCGTTCTGGCGTGTTGGTGTGCATACAGCCTGTCGCTGGAGGGCTACGTTTGGACCAGGACCGCGCCTGGCGTCGCGGAGAGTCGGCCCAGGCTGCCCCGGTGTCGGCACCGGTCGGAAACGGGCCCGGGCATGTAGCAGACGCGTGCATGAGGGAGAGCTGATGGCAGCGCAGGATGACTTCGGCTCGGCCATGAGCCCGCTCCGGGTGTTCGGCGCCGAGTTACGGCATTACCGGACGAATGCGGGGTTGTCGCAGGAACAGCTCGGGGCCCGGGTGTACTGCTCGGGTGACCTGATCGGCAAGGTGGAGAACGGGCAGCGGGCGCCGACGGAGGAGTTCACGGCGGCCTGCGATGCCGTCGCGGAGCTGGGCACGGACGGGGCGCTGGGCCGGCTGCGGGAGCTGTTGCGGGACTACCTGAAGCAGCGGGCGTATCCAGGCTGGTTCCACCGCTGGCCCGACAAGGAAGCCTCGGCCAAGGCGCTGCGAACCTTCGAGCCGATGGTGGTGCCGGGCCTGCTGCAGACCGAGGAGTACGCGACCGCCATCTTCCGGACCCGGATCGGCACCACCGATGACGCGATCGGCGAGATGGTGGCGGCCCGGCTCGAGCGGCAGGCGATCCTGGACCGGGAGACGCCGCCGATGCTGTGGGTGGTCGTGGATGAGGGTGTGCTCCGGCGGCCGGTCGGCGGCAAGCACGTGATCCATGAGCAGCTCCACGCGCTGATGGACGCGGCGCAGCGGCCGAACGTCGTGGTGCAGGTGGTCCCGGCGGGCATCGGCGCGCACGAAGGCACTGCGCGGCGGCGCGTTCGTGATCGCTGAGTTCGCGGATGCGCCCACAGTCGCCTACCAGGACACCGCAGTGCGCGGGCAGGTGATCGAGGACGCCGATGACATCGCGCTTCTGATGGCCCTGTGGGATACCCTCAGAGCGGAGGCGCTGCCCCGGGCAGCCTCTCTGCAGCTGATCGAGGAAGTGGCCAAGACATGGACCATGGCGATGACCCGGCCGTGAGCCGCGTCCAGTGGCGTAAGGCGAGCAATAGCAGCAGCAACGGCGGCAACTGCGTCGAGGTGGCGCTCGTCGGTGACGCGGTGGCGGTGCGCGACTCGAAGAACCCAGATGGGCCGAAGCTGGCCTTCACGCCAGGAGACTGGAAGGCGTTCACCGCCGAGCTGAAGGCTGGCGGTTTCAACCTGTAATGAGGTGCTGGTCACTCCGACACGAAGCACTGATCCGTGCCGTCGTCGTCGTTCCTGGACCGTGACCGGGCAACCTGCTCTGCGCGCCTGACCCGGCGCGATATCCGGCGGTTGACGTCGATGATCACCACGGCCGCTACCACGCCTGCCTCGATGACCACGGTGTGCCGCAGGGCGGGCAGATTGGCCGGGTTGAGCATCGAGCCGAGCCCGAGATTCATTGGCCGTAGGCGGACGACCCGAGGTCTGGGGACGACCTCAAGCCTGGTCCGAAAATGGGACCTCAGCTGGGCAGGCGGCAGCACCCCCGGCGCGTCAGCGCCGGGGGTTCGGTGATGGCGGTTGGTCAGCCGGTCGCGGTCAGGGGCTGGTCGTCGGGGCCGGGGTCGTTGGCTGTGGCCTGGATGGTGACCTTGTAGCCGAGGCGTTCCAGGCTCCGCACGTGGTTGCGGGCTTGGCGGCGGACGTGCATGCGCTGTTCGTAGTAGTCGGGGCCGAGGTCGTGGTAGGTCGCGTCAGGGTCGGCGAGCAGGGCGTGGACGCTGGTGAGCATGGAGTTGCCGACGGCGACCAGGGCTTTCTTCTTGGGCATCCGCTTGGCCAGCCGGCGGTACTTGGCGCCGGGGAAAGATTGAGTGCGGCCGGTGCTGATGGCTGCTTCGCCGAGGGCAGCGCCCAGGTAGGGGTTCCCGCGGCCGGTTGCATTGCTGCCTTTGCGTTTCCCGGCCGACTGCTTGACCTGGGGCGACCATTTGGCCCAGGAGACCAGGTGGGAGGCGGTGGGGAAGACCGTCATGTCGGTGCCGATCCCGGCGATGATGTCCTGGGCGCCGACCGGCCCGATGCCGGGGACGGCGCCGGGCTGGGCCACCTGGTGCAGGTAGGGCTCGGTGAGCGCCTCGATCTTGGCGGTGAGCTCGGTTATCTGGGTGGTGTAGTGGTCGATGGTGGCCAGCATCATTGCCAGCACGGCGGCATGCTCATCGGTGAAGAAGGAGCATTCCAGCGCCTCTTCCAGCCTGCGGATCTTGCCGCGCATCGTGCCGCGGGCCAGCTGCGCCAGGGCCCTGGGGTCGCGCTGCCCGGCGGCCAGCGCGTGGAGCATGTCCCTGCCCGAGGCCCCGTGGATGTCAGAGATCACGGACGACAGCTTCAGGTGACCGTCCTCCAGCAGTTTCCCGGCCCGCTGTTTCTCGGCGGTGCGGGCCTGGGTGAGGTGACGGCGGTAGCGGGTGTGGGTGCGCAGCCTGCGGATCGGCTCGGGTGGCACGAAGCTGGAAGAGATCATGCCCCGTTCGGTGATCTTTGCGATCCAGATCGAGTCGGCCCGGTCGGTCTTAGGCCGCCCTGGCAGCGCCTTGACCTGCGCCGCATTGTACAACTCGCAGTCGAATCCACATGATTCCAGCACGAAGAACACAGGTTTCCAGTAGTCACCAGTGGCTTCCATACCGAGCTTGGTGACGCCCTGGCAGCGCAGCCAGCCGGCCAGGGCCAGCAGCTCTTTGCGGGTGGTGGCGAACGTCCGCGTTTCCTGCTGGCGGCGGCCGGGACGGGTGTCGCTGGGCACCCGGATGGCGACCTCGACCTCAGCTTTGGCGATGTCCAGGCCGGCGACTCGCTCTGCGAACAGCGGCTCCTCTTCAGCATCTTGCATCAGTGGCTCCTACGATGAGGGGTAGCTGCGGGCGCGGTCGTTCGCAGGGGCCAGGGGCAAGCAGAAAATCTGGTCCGCGGGCTCGAAGCACCATTGAGCGGCCCTGAGGTTGGCTCCCGGCGTCAGACTGTCAGACGGGGTCAGGCCCGCCAAGCAGAAACGACGTCAGCGAACGACCGCGGCCACAGCCTCTCAGGCCTGCCGCGCCCACATACGCGTCTGGGACAACGGACCGGGCCTGCGCGAGCGCGGCAGCGCCCGGCGGAGCCGGGCCCCGGACAACGGCGGGTCAGCTACCCAAATTTTCACGCCGTAGCGGCGTCACCCCGGGCACGCGCGACTGTTAGGAACCCGGAGCCGCTGCCCAGAGTGCTGCCTGCGAAGTGGTTCCAGGCCAGTCCGATGACGACGACAACGGCTACCACCAGCGTCACCGCAGCCAGATGCCGGAGGAATTTCATCCTGGCCGCCTGGCTGAGCGCCTCGTCAGCAGCCTGCGCCCGACGCTGACAATCCATCTCCAGCGCAGCGCCACGTGCACCGGGACGAGGCCAAGCGTCACTTCCGCCGTGAGGATGTGCAGCCTGGTCCAGACTGGCCCAGCCAGCGTGTAGATACCGAGGTAGGGCAGGGCAACCCTGGAAATCAGGATGCCCGATGCCACGCACAGGGTCATGGCGAACCAGCAGCGCCAGGTTGACAAGCCAGATGACCTTGTCATGACCGCGCGGCCGCAGCAGCTTCGCGGTCGTGCGGATGACCCAGTCCCAGTGCAGCGTCAGGTGGAGCAGCAGGGCAATTCCGAGCCCGATGCCCAGCCACTCGTGGACCGCGATCCCGGTGAAGCCGTAACTATAGGCAAGCGTGTAGCCAAGGAAGAGGACTACGTCGAACCAGAAGTCCAGCCGCGTGCGCGCCGCGATCTTCCGCCGGCGGCCGGTGGCAGGGCCCGCAGCGGCCGGGGAACTCACGGCGGGATCGGTCATGGCAGGCAGCCTGCTCCGCGAGGGGAGCTTGCTCTGCGAGGTGCCGGTCCTAGCCTGTAGCGCAGCATGTCCGATCCAACCGAGGCGTTAAGCAAACCTAGCCCAGGCCGGCGCTTGGCAGGCCAAGGCAGTGAGGCTACCGTTCGGGCGCGGGGTCCAGAGCTGCCAGCGGCTCGTCCAGCGCGGCGGCGAGCCGGGCTAGGGTCCGGCCGCGGCACAGCGGGCGTGGACAGGTCGAGCCGGGCCACGGTAGCTCGGCTGATCTCGGCCTGCCGGGCCAGTACCGGCTGCGACAGGTCCCGGGGGCGGCGGAGTTCCCGCAGTCGGATGCCGTCCAGCAGGGTGGTCCAGCGCGTGCTCATGACGCGACCAACACTGGTGGAGAGCACTTATTCGGTCTGTGCGGTATTCCCTGGGGTGCTGGCGCGGGCGGCGATGTAGCTGGTCCAGTCCCGTCGTGTGCGGGCGGCCCAGTTGGTGGCGGTTTGGATGTGGACGCCGAGGAGGCTGGCCAGGACTGCGGGGGGGGTAAGGGGGCAGGTCGGCTGCCCAGGCGGTGAGCGCGGCGTTGCGGGCTTGCTGGGGTTCGATGCAGGGACCCGGCAAAGTCGTGAATTGAGGCTGTGACCTGCGATGTCGTAACAACAGGTGATGTGCCCGGCGTGTCTGTGAGTGGCGGGCAGGGCCAGGGCTGAACGATGGAAGTTCTGACGCTCGCCATCGCCTGCCACGAGGGACACCCGCCCGCCGATGACATTTTCGCCTATCCCGGCTGCCCGCAGCCAGTACCTGCTCGATCTCCTTACCCAGGTCCCGGACCCGCGAAGGAGGCGCGGTCGCCGGCATCCGCTGGCGGGCCTGCTCGCCGCCGGGATCGCGGCAGTGATCGCGGGCTCGCGGTCGTTCGCCGCGATCGGGCAGCAGGCCGCTGACGCCGGCCCGGAGGTGCTCGCCGTGCTGGGCGCGGTCCGCGGCGCGGCGGATGAATCGACGTTCCGGCGGGCCTTCGCCCTGGCCAGCCCCGATGTTCTCGACCGGGTCCTGGGTGCCTGGCTGTGGACGCGGGCGGCGCGGGCCGGCGGGCGGCTGGTGATCGCCATCGACGGGAAGACCGTCCGCGGCGCGAAGAACAAGGACGGGAAGGCCCCGCACCTGGTCGCGGCCCTGGCGCACGGCATCGGCGCAGTCCTCGGCCAGGTCGCCGTGGACGAGAAGTCCAATGAGATCCCCGCGGTGCGGGAGCTGCTGAAGGCGTTCGCCGGCCTGGCCGGGGCAGTCCTGACGATCGGCGCGATGCACACGCAGCATGACACCGCGCAGGTCATCCTGGGCCGGGGCGCCGACTACGTGATGACCGTCAAGGCCAATATGCCGACCCTGTATAAGCAGCTGAAGAAGCTGCCCTGGGCTGCCGTCCCCGCTGTCTCGGCCGTGAGCACGGACCACGGCCGCCGCGCCCGGCGCACGATCAAGGCCGTGCTGGCGCCTGCCTGGATCGGGTTCGACGGCGCAGCCCAGGTCGCGCAGCTGCGCCGCACGGTCACGAAGAAGGGCAAGAAGACCGTCGAGGTCGTCTACCTCATCACCAGCGACCGCGACGCTGGCCCGGCCACCCTGGCCGCCTGGGTCCGCAGCCACCAGGAGATAGAAAACCGCCTTCACTGGGTCAGGGACGTGACCTACCAGGAAGACAATTCCCTGGTCAGGACGGGGAACGCGCCCCGCGTGATGGCAACGCTGCGCAGCCTGGCCATCAGCCTGCTGCGTCTGGACGGCCACGTCAACATCGCCGCCGCCAACCGCCACCACGCCCGCGACCCGCAGCGGACGCTAATGCTGCTTCAGGCCGCATGAACGACTTTGCCGGGTCCCTGGGGTTCGATGCCGTGCTTCCCTGAGGTGCTTGTAGCCTCCCCAGGAGCTCGGCCGACGATGAGGGCCCGCGTCCCACGCCAGCAGAGCCTGATCCGCGCTCCTGCGGAAGATCGCCAACGACTATGAGGCGCTGATCTGGTGTTCGGCGCAGTTGCACGATGGCTTGTGCGCCTGCGACGCTAAACGCAGCGGCAGCCCGGCCATAGGGATGATTTCTAAGCTGGCTTTCCTGTGCTACGTGTCGGCCGACCGCCGCAGAGATTAGCGTAATTACGATTCTGTAGCAATGCATCTATGGCGCGCAATGCGTATCGGTCGGGCGCAAACACTTCACGCGCCCAATTCGCGGCCATTGCCCCCATGTCTGCCACCCGCTGCGGATCTTTCAATAGTTGATCAAGTACTTCCGCTAGCGCTTCTGTTGATTGATTCTTAGGTATAAGACCTGTTTGCTGTGCGACGATGGCATCCCGCGATCCTCCGAGAGCTGGAGCGACTACAGGAGTTCCCGCGATCTGCGCTTCGGCAAGAACCAAACCGAAACTCTCATAGAACGCATTCGGGGTAGTCCGGGCCTGCGTTGCTAGCACGAAAATATCGGCCGCGGCAAATTGATATGCAAGTTCTGCGGGCGACAGTCCGACACGCAGGGAGCAGTTACGATACTCACGAAGTACCTGCAGTAGATCGCCAGATGGTTCGCCCGTTCCGCAAACCGTAACACTAATATCCTCCCGCCCTAGGGATTTGACTGCCTCTAGCAATTGAAGCAGCCCTTTTTCTCGCCACCGCGCAAGGCTGAAGGCCGTGACCAGTTTCGTTCCCGGGCAGACCGGTTTGGCAAGCCCGGAGGCTTCCACCAGAGTGCGGAACCAGTCTCCCGAAATACCAGGTGGCAAGATCGTAACTGGATCAACTCGAGCGAGTGCGCCGGCGGTGAAGGTACTGTTAGCTATTATGCGTACTTCCGGCCTGCACATCAGTCGGTCTTCTACATTTCGACGAACTTGTGAACGTCCCCACACGTCGTTGCCATGACACACGACTGAGATTCCACATATCCGGAATCTCTTTGCGAGTACCAAAGCCACCGGCAATAGACTCCGGTGCATGAGGGCTAGCTGGGTCTGCCCGGTGCTTCCTCGGAGGTAATTTCTGGATGCCGCATACATTCGCGCATGAGCAGATGCCTTAGCTCTTTGCCATGGTCGGTACAAGTCATGTCGTTGGAATTTTATATTCTGGGAGATAAACGCCTCTTCTATTGTTTCCGTGTATCGTTCGATTCCTCCACCCAGCCCGTGGGACGGGGCCATGAGGATCACTCGGCCAGCGTCAGTGCCGGGCTCGAAGCTGGTATACGGTGAATTACGCATCTTCTTTAGTTCCAGGTCTTTGGGACGTCTCAGGGGAACGCATCCCGATTAAGCCGGTCGGTCGGCGTCGATGTTCATTGGATCTCCAAATCCGTTTAGGTATCCAACTTTTTGTAGATAAAGAAGTCCGCCTGGCTAGCTTCGGTTCTCGGCCCATTGCATTGTCGAAGTAGCCGCCATCCTGGACAGTTACCACTTATCCACGAAGAGAAGTTCCGATGCCGCACGTGTGGGGCAGATCGCGCGCGCCGCGTATCTGTAGAGTAGATTATTGTGTAGTGCTTTCCTGCGTTGAATAGATGTCTCATGTACCTGTCGAAGACCCGATCTTCGACTAGGTGATAAATGACATCAAGGGAAATCGAAAGATCCGATTTGAAGACTCCTGCATTGTCAACGAAGCAGGCCTCGTTGTAGAGGTAGAAGCTCTTCGTTTGGTCGTCTCGAAATCTCTCTTTACAAAGCAAGATGGCAGTCCGAGATACATCCAAACCCATGTAGCTCGGGTATTCAGCAAGGGAGAGTTGATTTCCGTCGCCACATCCCAACTCTGTAACTGAATGTACTCTATGGTCCTTTACCCAAGCGTTCACGAAATCGGCTTTCGCCTGAGCAACTTCTCCATAAGATCCGAGACCACTCGTATGCCCCTGCGCATACCTACTTTCCCAATAACGCGCTGAATCATGAAATCTCAGACGCTGTCGAAGTAGTGACAGATTCGTTCTGCCAGGGAAGTTCCGCTGCAGCATATCAGGCATAGTCGGTCCTTCTAAGTTGATGACTCTTATGGGCTCTAGGGTACTGCGATGTCCGGAAGGGGTACTTCAGTTTGCCCAGCGCTCATCTTATAGCGTATCGCCAAAAGGAGTCAATAATTGGTGAGCTACCTCGTGGAGCTGTTGCCGAGATAGGAACGCAACTTAGACTCGAAGCATACAACGGTGGCGCTGGAGCTCGCCTTAACTGGCGCCAGATTCGCGACTGCACGCACCTCCCTCATTTCGCCTGCTCCGACAGCAGCAGAATAGCATTCTCTAGAGTGCTCACTCGGCGGATTTGGCGAGCATAGTTGGGTGCTGGAATGTTATCCATCGCGCATTGTCTGAAGTTCTTGGTATATGTGAGCATACGTCCACCAGCCTCTCCCGCTACTGCGCCCGCGGCGGCAGTCGGCCGTTCTAGTTTGCTAGTTTGTATGCCAGCACTGCGACACGCTCAGCACCCACACGGTACTGGATACGGGATGCAATCTCGGTCCTAGGTGAAGGACGCGATGGGACGGTAGCGATGGCCGCGCTGGTCGTCCCCGGAGGAGGGATAGCCCGCCTTTGAGCATATAATCTGTCTATCGCCAGTTCAGCGCTCTCCCTGCGCGGCTGGGGCGGTCCCGTCCGCTCATCCTCGTCTAAATTAGGCGCGGCATTGCCCACATTGCGCCGGTGTTGGCTGGTATCATCTGGTTAACTAAGATGCCCTCGTTGATCCCCAGGTCCCAGGTCCCAGGTCATCTGCCCGATCGGAATACCAGTCTCCCGGGCCAGCCGGAACCACACCCTGGCGGAAGTTGGCGTGGAACTTCCTCCGCGTCCCTCCCATCGCCATTCCCTCAAAGCGACCGCCTTGGTCCGGTGCCCATACGAGGTGCCCCTCCCGGCCCAAGCAGGATCGTGCTTGCCAGAACCAAAGTGCTCGGTCATCTCCGCATTGGGCGCGGTCTCCAGGACCGTCTTGGCCTCGATCCACCTATGAGTTAGGTGCGTGTTTCATAAGTAGGGACGGAGCCACTCGTTGATCGCGGCGATGTGGACGGCGAGCTTGTCGTACCGGGTGGCGACGGCGCGGTTGCGCTTGAGCCGGTTTAGCCGCATTCGAGGAGCAGGCTGTACTGCATACATACAGGGGTTGAATTGTCAGGATTGTCACAGTAGGTGCCTGCTCGGCGTGTCGTGGTGACGGTGGCTGCTGGTGGGGCTACTGCGGTGTTATGAGGTATCCGGATGGTGGTGGCCTGTCCGCCGCTGGGCGGGCCAGGCGTGAGGAAGTACGGCTACAGGCCGCGGAGTGGTTCGCGGAGGGGATGGAGGCGCCGGAGGTGGCGCGGCGGCTGCGGGTCTCGCCGAATTCGGCGTATGCGTGGCGGCGGCGCTGGCGGGCCGGCGGGGTGGCCGCGCTGGCGTCCAAAGGCCCGGGCGGGGCGGTGTGCCGGCTGAGCGGGGCGCAGCTGGCCCGGTTGCGGGCCGCGCTGGATGGGGGGCCGGCGGCCTGGGGCTGGGGTGAGGATCAGCGGTGGACGCTGGCCCGGGTCACCGCGCTGACCGGCCGGCTGTTCCACGTGCGGTACACGCTGCGGGGCACCTCCTATCTGCTGCACCGCATCGGGTTCACCCCGCAGGTGCCCATCCACCGGGCGGCGGAGCGCGACGAGGACGCGATCACCGCGTGGCGGGCCGTGACCTGGGCGAAGGTGCGAGGCTAGCGGCGGCGACCGGGGCGTGGATCGTCTTTGAGGACGAGGCTGGGCAGAACCTGCGACCGCCGAAGGCCCGGACCTGGGCCCGCCGCGGCTGCACCCCCGTGGTCACGGTGTCCGGCAAAGGATCGGGGCGGGTGTCGGTGGCTGGGCTGGTGTGCCTCAAGCCCGGCAGCCGGGGCCGCCTGTTCTACCGGGTCCGCGTCCACCGCGGGCGCAAAGGCGAGCGCCGCTCGATGTCCGAAGCCGATTACGCGGGCCTGATCACCGCCGCGCACCAGCAACTGCACGCCCCGGTCATCCTGATCTGGGATTATGTGGCGCGCCACATAATCCCAGTTGTGTGCCCGGCCGTGTTATGTGGCCAGCGGCGGCTGGCGTCCCGTGTCGCCGGTGGTGATCGGCTGGGCGGTGCCGCGGCCGGCCACATAATGCTTCGCCTGAGAGAGGCTGCTTCCTCTACCCCCGGGAACAGAGAGGAAGTTGTCCCGATGCTGGAAACCTACTTCGTCAAGCCTCAGACGGTCGACCGGATCCGGGCCTGCTGGATCGGCGCGGAGATCGAGTGCTATGTCGGCTGGCTATCTGAGCAGGGCTATAGCACCCGGACGGTGCTGCGCCGGGTCCCGGCGCTGGTGGCGTTCGGGGAGTTCGCCCGCCGGCGCGGCGCCTCGGTGCCGGCGGACCTGCCCGCCCATGTCGACGGCTTCGTCGCGATGCGGGTGGCTTCGTTCCGCCGCGGCCGGGATGCCGCTGCGGAGATCCGCGGCGCGGTCGAGCAGATGCTGGCGGTCGTGCTGCCCGGCTTCGCGGGCACCGGCCGGCCGCACCGTGAGCTGCCCTTCGCCCGCGCAGTGCCAGGGTTCTTCGAGTACCTGGGCGCCGAGCGCGGCCTGCGCCCGGAGTCGATCGTGGGTTACCGGCATCACCTGGCCTGCTTCGAGGCCTACCTGGACAGGATCGGCGCCACCCGGCTGGCGGACCTGTCGCCGGCGATCCTCAGCGCGTTTGTCGCCGAGCGCGCCGGGGCGGACCTGGCCAAGACGACGGTGCGAAGCGGCTGCGGTGTGCTGCGCGTGTTCTTGCGGTATGCGCACCGCCAGGGGCTGGTGGCCACCGACCTGAGCAAGGCGGTGGAGTGGCCGCCGGCCTACCAGCTGGCCGACATCCCGCGGTCCATCTCCTGGGAGCAGGTGGCACGGGTGCTCGGCGCCGTCAACCGCCGCACCCCCTGCGGCAAGCGCGATTACGCGATCTTGCTGCTGCTGGTGACCTACGGGCTGCGGGCCCGCGAGGTGGCGGCCCTGACCCTGGACGACATCGACTGGAAGCGCGACCGGCTGGCCATCCCCGGCCGCAAGGCCGGGCACTCGACCGCGTTCCCGCTGTCCGCCGTGGTCGGCGAGGCCCTGGTGGACTACCTGCGGCACGGCCGGCCACCCAGCAGCGACGACCGGCACGTGTTCTTCAGGGCGGTGGCCCCGGTGCGGCCAGTCAGCAGGGTCGCGGTCTCCGCCTGCGCCCGGCACTACCTGCTCAAAGCCGGGATCCAGGTCCCTCGCCCCGGCTCGCACACGCTGCGGCACACCTGCGTCCAGCGGCTGGTGGACGACGGCTTCGGGTTCAAGACGATCGGGGACTTCATCGGGCACCGTTCGCCGGCCTCCACGAAAATCTACGCCAAGGTCGCCATCGAGCCGCTCCGTCAGGTCGCGCTCGGCGACGGTGAGCAGGTGCTGGCATGACCGAGACCATCGCCTCCGCGGTCGAGCGGTTCATCGCCCACAAGCAGGCGCACGGCCGCAAGTACCACAGTGAGGCCCGCGAGCTGGCGCTGCTGGTGCGCTTCGCCGCCGAGCACCAGGTCAGCGGTCTCAGCGAGCTCACGCCCGCCCTGCTGGAGGACTTCCTGGCCTCCCGGCCCAGGCCGCGTCCGCGCAGCTTCAACCACCTGCTCGGCGTCGTGCGGTGCCTGCTGGACTGGGCGGTCACCTGGCAGCTGCTGGAGACCTCCCCGCTGCAGGCCCGCCGCCACCGGGTCACCAGCCAGCGCATCCCGTTCCTGTTCGACCCCGCCCAGGCCCGCCGGCTCCTGGATGCCGCGGCCGCGCTTGCCGACAACCCACGGGCCCCCGGGCGAGGCCCGGCCTACCGGGCCATCTTCGCCTTGTGTTACGGGCTCGGGCTGCGCGCCGGCGAGGCATGCGGCCTGACCCTGGGCGACATCGACACCGGACGCTCGCTGCTGGTCGTGCGGGGCGGCAAATTCGGCAAGAGCCGCCTGGTCCCGCACGGGCCGCGCATCGCCGGGCTGCTAGGCGGGCAGGCCGCCCGCCGCGTCCGCGCCGGTGCCACCGATGCCCGGGCGCCGCTGTTCACCTTCGACGGGCAAAGGCCCGTCCATCCCGGCACCGCCAGCCAGACCTTCCACCACCTGGTGGCCGCCCTCGACCTGCCGGTCCCGGCCGGGGTCTCGCCGCCGCGGCTGCATGACCTCAGGCATTAGGCGGACGGCTAGGTTATGTGCCCTGCCGTGGCGTTTCCGCTGCTAGGGGCGGCGGAGCGCGTGTTGTTGTCCGCATAATCCCGCTGGCGCGTCGGCGAAGAATCACCTTGTTCGTTCATCCGCTACTGAACGCAGAGGTGATTCTCATGGCAGAGGCAGATGTCAGGGTCGCGGTGGGCCGTGTCCTGGCGGCATTGCGCGAGGCTGGGAGGTCCGAGGGTACAGTCCGGCGCCACCAGGTCGTGCTGGACCGGTTCGCAGCGTTCTTGGCCGGACGCGACCTGAACACGGCGAGCGACCGGGTGTGCGTGGATTTCATCGCGAACCAGACCGGGTTCAGGCTGGGGGCGTTGCGGGAGTCGGTCGGGGACAGGGATGTCCAGGCGGTCCGCCGGCCGGTGGTGTTGATGGCGGACGTGCTGGCAGGCCGGGCGGTCGTCGTCGACCAGTCGGTGATCCCGGCGAAGGACGGCTGTCCCGCCAGGTTCCGTCCGCTCAGAGACGACTATGTTGCCTCGTGCCGCGTGCGCGGTAACGCCGAGGCGACCGTGTCCGCGAAGGACAAGGCGGTCAGCCGGTTCCTGGGCTACCTGGACGACGCGGGCGTCGATGATCTGGCCGCGCTCGGCGTGCGGGACGTGTCGGGTTTCTTTCTGCGGCAGCGCGGGCTGCGCCGCAAGACCATCGCGGCTATGAGATCGTCCCTGGCGGACTTCCTGGCCTTCCTGGCCGCCGCGGGCCGGACACCGCAAAGCCTGGCGGACCGGCTGCCGCCGCACCGGCACGTCCGCCACGAGTCCGAGCCGCACCTGTGGACGGCAGGTGAGATCCGGCGGCTGCTGGCGGTGATCGACCGCCAGTCCGCCACCGGCAAACGCGACTACGCGATGATCCTGGTGACTGCCCGGCTCGGCCTGCGGATCTCGGATCTGCGCCAGCTCGAACTCGGCGATCTCGACTGGCGGGCGAAGACCATCACGATCGTCCAGCAGAAGACGGGCCAGCCGTTAAGCCTGCCGCTGCTGGACGACGTCGGCTGGGCGATCATCGACTATGTCGGGCACGGCCGCCCCGAAACTGCCTGCCCGAAGGTGTTCGTCAAGCACCGCCACCCCTTCGGCGCGTTCGGGTGCGCCTCGTCGGTCGCCTGCCGACTGTCGCGCCACGCTGCCCGCGCGGGGATCGAGTTCCCGCCGGACCAGGCGTGCGGGATGCATTCCCTGCGTGGCGCGCTGGCCGTCGCCATGATCGGCAACGGTGCGCCGATGCCGGTGGTGTCAGCCGTGCTGGGACACGCCTCGAGCGACACGACGCAGGCCTACTACCTGCGCTTCGACGTCGAACGGCTGCGATGCTGCGCGCTGGACGTCGAAGACGTCATCGACCAGGCGGGGGCGGGTGAGCGCGGTGCCTGAGGCGACGCTGCCGGGCCTGGTCGCCGACCTGGTCGCTTCGCGCCGCGCTGGCGGATACAGGTTCAAAGTCCAAGAACGGGTGCTGCGCCAGTTCGCCGACCACTGCCGGCGGGAGGGCTACCCGGACGGGTCGATCACCAAAGAAGCGGTCGACGGGTTCCTCTACGGCCGTCACCAGCGGTCCAGCACGGTCCGGCGTAACGAGCTGGCGCTGCGCCAGCTGGCCGAGTACGCCCAGGCAGCCGGCTGGGATGCATGCACCCCGGCCGCGGCAACTCAAGTCCGTGTCCGCCACCAGCCCCCGTATGTGTTCACCGACGACGAGGTGCGCCGCTTGTTCGCCGCGATCGACTCCCAGGCCATGTCCAGCTACTCGAACAAGGCAATGGTCGACCCGGTCCTGTTCAGGGTCTTGTACGGTGCCGGGCTGAGAGTTTCCGAGGCGCTCAGCCTGAGCCTGGCCGATGTGGACACGCGCGGCGGGACGCTGCGGATCCGCGACTCGAAGAACGGGGAGAGCCGGACCGTGCCGGTCAGCGGCCGGCTCACCGCGGCCCTGGAGGGCTACATCGCGGCCGCGCACCCGGCCCCCGAAAGCAGCGACTACGTCTTCTACGCCGTCGCGGCCGGCAGGCCGATCAGCCAGTCGACGGTATACGTGCGGTTCCGCGGCTACCTGGCCGACGCCGGCATCCCCCACTTTACGGGCGGCCCGCACCCGCATTCGCTGCGCCACGGCTTCGCCGTCGCCAACCTCAGAGCCTGGGCCGCGCAAGGCGCGGACCTGGCCGTGATGCTGCCCTACCTGGCGTGCTACATGGGCCATGCCGACCTTCGCGGCACCCAGTACTACCTGAGGCTGACCGCGGACGCCTACCCCGAGGTGATGGCCAGAGCTCAGATCCGGTTCGGCTACGTCATCCCCGCGCCACCCGAGGACGAGCCGTGAACCCGCGCCCCGCGCCGCCACCAGACCTTGCCGGGCGCTGGCTGTCGAAGTTCTTCATCGACCACCTGGCCGGGGAGCGCGCAGCCTCACCAAAGACCATGGCTTCCTACCGGGACGCGATGAAACTGCTGCTCACCTGGTTCAGGGACGCAGAGCGCATACCGCCGGAGAAGCTGCGCCTGGCCGACATCGACCGGCCCCGGGTCCTGCGGTTCCTGGACTGGCTGGAGGCCGAGCGGAGCTGCTCGGCAGCCACCCGCAACCAGCGCCTCGCGGTGATCAAGTCGTTTTGCCGCTACACCGCCGTCGAGCAGCCTGACCATCTCGACCAGGTCACCCAGGTCCTCGCGATCCGGCAGAAGAAGTCCCCGTCCCCACAGCTGGGTCACCTGACGGGCGACGAGGTCAAGATGCTGCTCGCCGAACCCGGCACGGCCAGCACACGCGCTGTCAGGGACACCGTCCTGCTCGCCTTGGCCTACGACACCGCCGCCCGCGTCCAGGAGCTTTGCGACCTCGACGTCGCGGACATCCGCCGCGCCAGCCCGATGACTGTGGTGATCCGCGGGAAGGGTTCCAAGATCCGGTACGTGCCCGTGATGGACCCGACCTCCCAGCTTGTCGCCGACTACCTCGAACACCGCGATCCGCATCCCGGCCTCGGCGCCGACGCGGACCCGCTGTTCCCCGGACCGAACCACTCGAGATTGACCCGGTCCGGGGTCGCTAAGCTCCTGGCCCGCCACGTGCGGGCCGTCCGGGCGCGCGACCCCGCCTGGGCTCCCGGCCTGCCGGTCACGCCCCACACGCTCCGGCGGACCCGGGCCATGCACCTGATCCAGGCCGGTGTCAACCTGATCTACATCCGTGATCTGCTCGGCCACGCCGATGTGTCCACCACCGAGATCTACGCCCGTGCAGACGCGGAGACCAAACGCAAGGCGATCGAAAATGCCTACGAGCCGCTCACCCCGGACGCCTTGCCAGACTGGACCTTGAACCCGTCCCTGATCGGCTGGCTCGACTCGCTCGGACGCTGACGCCGACCCGCCGATTATGCGGACAACAACACGCGCTCCGCCGCCCCTAGCAGCGGAAACGCCACGGCAGGGCACATAACCTAGCCGTCCGCCTAATGCCGCTTATGGGGAATTCCCCATAACAGGCACTCTTTCGCGGTCGGGTGCCTGCTTCGCTGGTACCGGGAGGGAATTGACCCCTCGGCCCGGCTATGCCAGCTATCTACCTTCATGGGTCACGTCAACCCGGTCTCCACGTCGGTCTACCTGACGATGACCCCGCACCTGCTGGCCGAAGCCAGCCGGCGGTTCGAGGCCTTCGCGGCGCCCGCGTGGACCGGGGCGGCGCGATGACCCAGGGGCAGGCCCAGGCCCTCGGCCCGGTCCTGCACTCGTTCTTCGCCAGCCACCTGATCACGGTCAAAGGCCTCCGCCCCGCCTCGGTCCGCAGCTACCGCGACACCGTGCGGCTGTTCCTGCTATTCATCGCGGCCGACAAGGGCTGCAAGATCACCCGCCTCACCCTCAGCGACCTCACCTTCGACCGGGTCGTGGCATTCCTCCGCCACCTCGAGCAAGAGCGGGGCAACCACCCCCGCACCCGCAACCAGCGGCTGGCCGCCCTGCACTGCCTGTTCGACTACCTCGCCGGACGGGAACCAGACATGCTCGCCACCGGCCAGCAGGTGGCCGCCATCCCGAGCAAACGCGCCGCCCCGCCGGAAACCCGGTTCCTCGAGCGCGACGAGATCGAAGACCTCCTGCGCCAGCTGCCCCGCGACGGCCCGCTCGCGCTGCGGGACCGCGCCCTGACCCTGTTCCTTTACAACACCGGCGCCCGGGCGCAAGAGGTCGCCGGCCTGCGCGCAGAGCACCTTGACCTCGGCGGGCACCCGCTGGTGCGCCTGCACGGCAAGGGCGGCAAGTGGCGCACCTGCCCGCTCTGGCAGCAGACAGCACGGCTGCTGACCGCGCTACTCGACCCGGCAGCGCCGCCCGCGCCGGGCGCACCGGTGTTCGCCGCTCACGGGCAACCCCTCACCCGCTACGGCATCTACAAGATCATCCGCCGGCACGCCTCCCGCTTCGACGACCCGCGCACCGGACGGCGGGTCAGCCCGCACACCTTCCGGCATACCGCCGCCGTCCACCTGCTCGAAGCCGGCGTCGAGGTGAACGTGATCCGCGGCTGGCTCGGACACGCCGACCTGGCCACGACCAACCGCTACGCCGAGATCAACACCAAGACCAAGCTGGCAGCCCTGCAAGCCGCCGTGGAGTGTTCCCGCTTTTTTGGACACCAGATTTAGGCTGCCAATTGACTGAGTTGCCTATATCCTAGTTCGTATTCTTGGGGTGTCAAGTACCCGAGCGTTGAATGTCTCCGGACTGGATTATAGTAGTTGGCAATCCAGTCCGACGTCTCCTTTTCCAGGTTCCCGAGCGTAGGCCACGGGCGGGTATGGATCAGCTCCTTCTTATACGTCGCGAAGAACGATTCCGATACGGCATTATCGTAACAGATCCCTGTCCTTCCGAGGGAACGCCTGATATTATTCTGCGTGCAGTACTCATCGAATACGGAGGACGTGTACTGGCAGCCGCGGTCGGAATGAAATATCACACCGGCCGGCGGCTTCCGGGCAGCAATGGCCATGTCGAGAGCGGCGATGATCAGGCTGGTCCGCATATGCGCGGCGATAGCCCAGCCGACTACTTTGCGCGAGTAAAGGTCGATGACGGTCGCGAGATAGGCCCATCCGTCCCACGTCTTTATGTAGGTGACGTCACCGCACCAGCGCGTGTCAGGGAGCGCGGCCGCGAAGTCCCGGCCGATCAGGTCCGGGGCCGGGACCGGCTGGTCCCCGCCGATGGTGGTCCGCTTCCACGCCTTCGGGTGGCGCCCCCGCAGGCCAGCGGCCTGCATCAGCCGGTGGACGCGCTTGTGCGACACCATCTGGCCCAGCGCCGCCAGGCCCGCGCGCATCCGGCGCACCCCAGGATTGCCGCGCGCCTCATCGTAAACCTTCCTCATGACCGCGATAAGCGCGGAGTCGTCTTTCGACCGCTGGGATGGCTCCGCGCCCCGCCAGGCGTAATAGCCGGAACGTGAGACTCCCAGCCAGGCACACATGAATGACACCGGGTAGGCGCCCGAATCAGCCCAGCCCGCGATGGCAGCGAATCTTACTGATTGCCTTTCGCGAACCAGGTCGCTACTTTTTTTGCGAACTCCACCTGCATCCGCAGCTCGGCGATCGCCGATTTGTCGTCCCTGGACTCAGCCCGCAGCCGGATCAGCTCGGCCCGCTCGGACTCGCCCAGCGGGGCATCCGGGTTCTTCCCGGATTCCGCGGCATCTCGTGCCACCTTCACCCACTTGCCCAAAGTCATCTCGTGGACGCCGATGTTACGGGCGACCTCAGCGACCGGGCGGCCGCCGTCAAGGACGAAAGCTACCGACTGCGCCTTGTACTCCGGCGTATATGAGCGGCGTGTCGAACCCATTTCTCGCTCTCCCGACGAATCGGGCAGCTAAGCCGGGTGTCCACCGAAGCGGGTACGTTCCACCGAACCGCACGATGTTTCGGCGGGATCCCGGACTAACCCAATCTGGCGATCAGACCAGTCCCTGCTCAACTGGCTTGCCTCGCTGTGATGATTATGTGGCCGGCCGCAGCACCGCCCAGCCGATCACCACCGGCGACACGGGACGCCAGCCGCCGCCGGCCACATAACACGGCCGGGCACACAACTGGGATAACTTGAACACCCACATCAACGCCGCGATGCGCATCTTCATCGATGCCCACCCAGATTGGCTGACCGTGGTGCGGCTGCCCGCCTACGCTCCCGACCTCAACCCCGTCGAGGGCGCCTGGGCGAACATGAAGAACGGCCTGGGCAACCTAATGGCCCGCAACGTTGACCAGCTCGCCGCCATCATCAAGAACCGGCTCAAGCGAATTCAGTACCGGCCCGCCCTCATCGACGGGTTCCTCGCCCAGACCGGACTCATCCTCGAACCCCAGCCACCCTAAGAAGCCGCAAATGCTGGCCCTTCAACCTCTGTAGGTCGTCCCGTACGCTTGGGTTGGCGCTACAGACCCCTACGAAACTCGCAAAGGTCTACTCATGATATATACCATAGCAGGAAAAAGTGATGCGGAAAATTACCGACAATGCGTCATGCAAACGCCATAGAACCCGTCCATGACCTTAGGAGTGACGAACTTTCATCGCTTCCCCCATGGTTGTGGTGCCGCCATGATAGGTTGCCAGTATGAAGGGTCTGATTTTGGCAGGCGGTTCCGGAAGTCGCCTTCGGCCAATCACACATACCTCAGCAAAACAGCTGCTCCCGGTTGGCAACAAGCCTGTGCTTTTCCATGGCTTGGAGGCCATACGAGATGCAGGAATCACGGAAGCCGGAATAGTTGTAGGAGCAACCGCTCCGGCGATCGAAGAGGCTGTGGGTGATGGTGACGCATTCAACTTGAATGTATCTTATATCATGCAGGAATCCCCGCTGGGCTTGGCTCATGCGATCTTGGTGTCACGGGATTTCCTGGGTGATGACGATTTTGTTCTGTATCTCGGTGATATCTTCCTGACAAAGGGTATCGGCTGCCTCGTAAAGGACTTCAGCTCCTATCGGCCGGCCGCGCAACTCCTGGTGGCTAGTGTGCCAGATCCGCGTGCATTCGGGGTCGCTGAGATCGATGAGTGCGGGCAGGTTATTAGCCTCGCGGAGAAGCCCTGTGTGCCGAAGAGTGACCTTGCCGTCACGGGCGTTTACCTTTTCGGGCCTGCTATTCATGACGCCGTGGCGCAGCTATCCCCATCCTGGCGCGGGGAATATGAGATCAGCGATGCGGTGCAATGGCTGATCGACAAAAATGAGGTGGTGAGATCCACCGCTCTGATCGGACGCTGGAAGGATACTGGCAATGCCGGAGATCTGTTGGAAGCTAACTGTATGGCGCTGGAGGAACTAAAAGAGGATCAACGGGGCGTAGCTGACTCCACCACTAAACTCATCGGCCCGGTCGTTATCGGGCAGGGGGCGCAGATTAGTGGTTCACGCATCGTGGGACCTGTCGTTGTCGGCGCGAATACGCAGGTAAAGAACTGCTGTATCGATCCCTTTACTTCAGTGGGAGAGAACTGTGTTATCACTGACAGTGAGCTGGGACATTCCATCGTGCTGGACAGGGCCTGCATAAGCGGTGTTCGGCGGCTCGAGGAGTCCGTCATTGGTCGTGATGTCGTGGTGGCACTTGCATCGGGGGTACGTAGGGAGCATCGGTTGATTGTTGGGGACGACTGCAGGGTAGAGATCAATGCTATTTAGCCCCAATTATCGTATGTAACACATCACCGACGTTTTGTCCTACGCCGATGCTATCTGTCGTCGCAACGCTTAGGTTCTGCTTTCTCCCCGGGGGTAACTTTCCGTTTACCTGCTCAGCTAATCTCCGGGTGGTTTGCGGATCTTGATCCCGGTGTGTCCGGCGTATCGCTGCTGATGAGTCCGGCTTCCGTATGATCATATGTTCTCGCTAAAGGACAATGATCACTAGCAAAGGTCGTTATGGACAGCTTGCGAGACTGTGCCGCTGGTGTCGAGTCGCGTACAGGTCCCCGCCCATCGGCCCCGGCACCCTGGGGTCGAGTTCGCGGGCGCCCCGAGTTGGGCCAATTTAGCCATCTCATCCGGGGATGGTCGCGGCGTGAAAATCCGGGCTGGTGCCGGTCGCGGCGGACTGGGGCTGCTGCCGCGCCCGGGCCGGGGTTTGTGCCGCTGCGCGGGTGGGGGGACAGTAGGGCGGGCTGCCCGTGACGTCGGCGCACTATGGGATACGAACCCGTAATTTAGCCTGGCGCTGGGGTCTTGACCTGAGGGTCGCGCACTGTTGCCTTGAGCACGCCGGTCAGTATTCCGGGCCTGGTGCCCGCCGACCGGGCCCCCGGGTAGCTCGCCGTGTCCCATATAGGCCAAGCCCAGGAGGTGGCCGCGGTGAGCAGACCGCAGGTAATCGGCGGGCGAAATACGCACTCGCCGCCTTCAGGATCTCATTAGCCCGGCGGAGCTCGCGGTTTTCGCAGCTCCGCGATCCGCCGCTGATCCTCTGTCGTGGTCCGGTCGTGGTCCCCGGCCGCGTCTCGCTGCCGATCTCAGCCTGCTTGACCCACCCGCGCAAAGCCTCAGGATGAACGCCCAGCTGACGGCCCACCCGGGCCAGCTCACCGTGACCCTTGCCCGCCCGGGTGCGGATCTCCAGGACCATCCTCACCGCGCGTTCGCGCAGCTCATCGGGGTACTTCCGCTGTGCAGGCATGACTCTGAATGTCGTCAACGAAGTCCTGAGACCACACACCACATCTGAATCCTCCCAGGGATCAGAGCCAGGGGGTCGGCAAAGTCATTTGGTGATGGCCTGGTAGCTGGCGACACGCCGGTGATGGGCGGGTAAGAGTGCGGGCACGGCCCTTGGGGTGATCATGGCGGTTCTCACGCCAGCCAGATCGTTCCCGAGGGGCTATGCCCGCGCCGCCATCATCACCGATTGACCCTGCTCTCGGCCACCTGATTCGGCTGGCCGCCGGCACCATCGGAGAACAGCCCGGGTTACCAGGGGTGCTGGCCAGGGTGGCTGATCCGCGGCATCGCCGGGGTGTGCGCCACCGGCTGGCGGGGATCTTGGGCCTGGCGTTGTGCGCGGTCGTGGCCGGGGCGCGGTCGTTCACCGCCATCGCCGAGTGGGCGGCGGATGCGGATGGGCAGACCCTCTGCGTGCTGGGAGTCAGGGGCGCAGTGCCCTCGGAGTCCTCGTTCCGGCGGACCCTGCAGCGCCTCGACGCGGATGCTTTCGATGACCTGGCGGGCGCCTGGGCGCAGCAGGCCACGATGCCGGGACCGGGACAGCGGCGGCTCATCGCGGTGGACGGCAAGACCTTACGTGGCTCGGCTGGCGGCGAGGACCCCGGCGATCACCTGCTGGCTGCCCTCGATCATGTTCACGGTGCCGTGCTGGGCCAGGTGGAGGTCGGCGCGAAGACGAACGAGATCCCGATGTTCCCTGTCCTGCTGGACCGCATAGACATCACGGGAGCGGTGATCACTGCCGATGCGATGCATGCTCAGCGTGGCCATGCCACCTACCTGGCCGGCCGTGGCGCGCATTTCCTGCTCACGGTCAAGCGCAACCAGCCTGGCTTGTTCGCCCAGCTGGCGGCGCTGCCCTGGCGCCAGGTCCCAGTCGCTCATGAGGCCCGCGAGCGAGGCCATGGCCGTGACGAGCGCCGTGTCATGAAGGTCACCGCGGTGGCCTCCGGGCTGGCGTTCCCGCACGCCGCCCAGGCCATCCAGATCGTGCGCCGCCGCCGGATCAGCGGGAAGAAGAAATGGTCCCGCGAGACCGTCTACGCGATCACCTCGCTGACCGCCCTCCAGGCCAGCCCCGCCGAGCTGGCGGCCATCATCCGCGGCCACTGGATGATCGAGGACCGCCTGCACTGGGTCCGCGACATGGACTACGACGAAGACCGCTCCCAGGTCCGCGCCGCCAGCGGCCCCCGCGTCATGGCCACCTTGCGGAACCTCGCCCTCACCATCTTGCGGCTGGCCGGCCATGCCAGCATCGCCGCCGCCCTCCGCTACCACGCCCGCCGGCCCGACCGGCCACTACGAACGATCATGAACTGCTAAACGACTTTGCCGGGGCCCTGGGATCAGAGCCTCCAAGACCCCCGGGGCGATCCACCCTGTATCATGAAGACAAATCGCGGTTCAGAACCCGGTCCGGGCCAAGAATAATGGCTGCGCTACGCAACCTGGCCATTTGCGCCCTGCGCCTGTTCGGACGCACCGATGTCACCGAAGCCACCCGATGGGCCAGTCGGTCCATGGACCGGCCCATCGTCATCCCCGGCCTCACATCATGATCTTGAAACGGCCGTGACACCCAAGGTAGGAGCTCAGTGCGGTAATCCCGCACGCCGGGATCTGTGCGGGGGGCCGCCCGCAAGGGCGGTCCCGACCGCGACTCTGAACAAGGACTAAACGGATCGTCCCCCCACGTCTCGGCGATGTGGCCCGCCTTGGGCGTAGCCACGACTGCTTACGATAAAGATGAGCGAATCGTCTGTGCCTACCTGATGCGCGATGACTGTTAGCAAGATGGCCGGTTGGTGCACCGAGGGTCACGCCGCGATGGAAGTTTGATCTATATGTCAATCTCCTTGCATCGTCACTCTCTTTGCGCAATGCTGCATCGTCTTGCCATGTACTTCCAGAATGTTTGCGTGTGGTAATCCAAAGACGTGTAAAGGATAGGGAAAAGGACAATATGAATCCGAATGAGCTTATCAACGCCACAAGAGGAAGGGGGTGTGCGTGGAGCAATACGATGCCAATTACAGTCACGGCCGCACCGACGCCCTGCGTGACACTACCAAAACCGGGAATTCCATGGGCGCTCAGTAGATCATCGATCACCTTTGTCAATGAGGCGAATGCGGCCCCGAGGAGAAGGAGTTCGGCGGGCGCGACCGCAGGAGAATAAGCTGCTCCGTACAAGCGGGGAATTCCCCATGGCAGGAGAACCGCGAGCGGCGGCGCAACCAGTGCCAGCAGGAACGCCGCTCGCCGCACGGTGCGCCACGTGACTCGTGCTTTCGTCGGGCCAACCAGCGAAGTGACTGCGGGAAGTGCCACCATTCCAAATGAGGAAACAAGGGACAGCAGAGGACTGCATGCTGCCGCGCCAACGCTATAGATGCCGACAATACCAGCCGGCGCAATCAACCCGAGTGTAATTTGGTCGGAGCTGAAATTAAGATTCTGACCCAACAGGTTGGCAAGGCTCCGCCAACCATACGACCAGAGCAAGCGACGTTCGAGCTTGGACAAAGGTGGTGTTGGAGTTCGGCGACCTCCCTGCCGTATCCATATCGCAGCAACGACAGCGCTGCACCACGTGGGCGCCACGTATGCACCAACTGCTTCGGCCGTAGTGAGGTGCAGTAGGACGGTAGCGAAAGACATTAATGCCGCGGGCATTACGCTCGGGATTAGGCGTATGATATTGAACCGGCCGAAATTATGTGATCCCTGAGCGTGGTAGGCGCCATAGAGGGTGAGAGTCATCGCTGCCGCCCACGTTGCGCACTCGGTCATCAACAGCATTGGGAGATGGATGCGGAGGTGGAGCCACCACATAATCCCGGCGCTGACGGCCGACATGAAGATCGCCTGCCGGGCAGCGATCTTTGCAATCCAGGCCGTCAACGCTGGTCGGCGCTCCGGCCATAGGGCCAGATGGTAGGAGCACGACAATTGCATGCCGAGGCTTCCCACGAGATGGACCAGTGCTGACCAGAGCATGAGGATTGCTACTTGACCTCTACCTGTCGGGCCCAATGCTCTGGCACTCACCACTCCGCCCAGAGCGTAGCCGCCCAGAATCATCATATTGGTGAAGGCGGTGATGGCAGTGGGGCGACGCAGTGATGTCCAAGTCAGCCGATCACCCAGGGAAAGGATCATGCTATCAAGCCAGGAGAATCGTTAGATTCGGTTCGTTCAGGCAGGGAGTCAGGAGCAGGACTGCTGACAACTCCGGTTTCTCCCGGCCGTTCCATCGGCCTGTTAGAGGCGCGCATCCGTCCCCACACTCCGCCTGCAGCGAGCCAGAACAGTGGTTGTATGAGCGGATCATCGAGAGACTGGTGTCCTTTTAGGAAAATAATTCCAAGAACCATGGTCAGAATGATTAGTGCGCGCCCTGTTCCATCGAGCCGAAATATGGAGCGGATTCCGGGCGCAAGGGCCGAGAAGAAAATTCCCCCGTATAGCATTACTCCGACCAGTCCAAGTTCAAGCCAGGTTTTACTGAAGCTTCCCTCGGCCTCAATAAAAGTTCGCCCATTAAGTATATATCCGGCATATGTACCTTGGCTATTGGCGCTCTGGGATGAAATTGCTCCGACAAGGTTGAGCCCTTGGGTCGATGTCCCGGTTCCCTGACCAGTGAGATCACCAAGATTGGGTGCCCAGAACATGTACGTGATTCTACTCAAAGGCGACCCGGAGGAAAGGAACGATACAGTCTCGCTCATGCCGAGGTAAGAGCTTAGTGCTACTGACGCAAAGGCGGCGACGAGGAGGACGAAACCAAGGCCACGTCGCGGCGAGACAGTAGTCTGAGGTAGGAAACGCCGATCCGGGGGTGGGGAAAGGCGGGAGAGGGAGAACAATGCAATGATACCGGCAATTGCTACGTAGATGTCAGCGCGTCGCTCGGCGGCGATCAAGCCGCCTGCGATGAGAATGAACGCGGCTGCGGAGAATCTGCGCCATAGCCTACTCTCCGGCAGATGCATCAGCGCGATGCATGCGAATAGTGCGATCAATAGATTCTCGGAAGCACGTTCCGCGGTGGCAAAGATAGAAGGCGCCAGATAAACGGTGCCGCCTGTGGCGTTATTTGTATGAATGCCAACTGCGGGAACTATCGGCTGAAGCAATGCTGGCGCTGATTTGCCGAGGATGGCACTTGCGATTGCGCCTATTCCTATAATGCTGCCAGCTGTAGCGCTAACTTTTAGCATTTTAAGCACATACTTGTCATTGGACAGAAGGTCAGCTCCAATGTATAGCAGGGGCACGAAGTAGACGTACGATACCCAGCCGAGCAGTGCCATGGGGGTTGGGATTCGCTGTAGGACAGCCTCAGTAATGCACCATAGAGAAAGAAGAATAAGCCACAGAGGAAGGTGGCGTGGAACCGCCGCTCGCCTAGCCTTGGCCTGCGGGAGCATCAGAATGTATATGACGCCGGTTATGACGTAGACGATTGAAATGGCATTACCGGAAATGCCCATCGTCTTACGAAAGGCGTCGATCGAGATGGTGCTTAGATATAGCACCAATATAAGCCGAGACGTCATGCGCCCAGGGAAGTTTCGTGGCATCTCAGGGGTTGTGCTTCGAACTGCTCTGGGCGCCATCTTCCCTCACAAGTATTGTCGGCCTACGAAATTGATCGCTCTAATCGCCGGTCTGCCATCGTAAACATATCAGTCGGCAAGTTTTCTCGACCGAGAGATAGGTGGCGCTTCCTGCTACGGTGGTGCCTGATATAGCCTTCCGAAGGGTTCCGTGAACCCCTGTGGAGTTCCCGCTTGGGTGTGATGCGACGCGCATTAGAGGAATTCCGCGTGACCGGCAACGCTGCCTTGCACCGGGGTACCCCCGGAGGCGTAAGGCCTGAGGCCGGTCACCGGGGTGCTCCGAGCAGCCAGTCGAAGTAGGCCAGGGGGTCGAATGGGCCTGGGTCGGGCGCTACCCCGCCGGCCAGGGCCAGTTCGGTCGCACGGCGCAGGGATCCGGCATCCCCTGGGACAAAGCCCCGAAGTGCGGGGCCGGCGATTTCGCGGTTCTGCGGGGTGTCCACGGCGATTACTGGGAGGCCGTAGGTTCGCGCCTCAGCAAGCGGGAAGCCGAATGACTCAATCGTAGGCGGGAAGTAGACAGCGCAGCTCCGGGCCCATAGCGCCCGCAACTTCTCATGACTGGGATGCCCGGCTAGCAGGATGCGTCGATGCCGGGCCATGCTCGCAGGCACTTCGGCAGGGACAGCCGTTACCACGAGCCGGACTAGGGGATCTGTATGGCCGTCGATGGCCGCGATCCATTCCGTGATCCGGGAGACCATGGACTTATACGGGGCGAATAGCACCGGGCACAGGATGGCTGGTTCCCGGGGCGCCTGGGGGATTGAGTCTGCCGAGACTGGGTGCGGTCGCACCACGATCCGGCCGCTAAGGCTAGGCAGGACCCTGGTGACACGTTCGGCCATGGCCGTCGACGGCGTGACGAGCACATCGGCCCGATGGGCGGTGGCGCGTATCACAGGTGCTTCGCGCGCGATCTCGGCCCGGAGGGACAAGGGTAGCCCTGCCCTCTCGTCATGGGACAGGAAATGTAGCGCATTACGGAGAAGTGTCCATCGCTCGCCGCCGGGCCTGATGAAGCCGACGTTGTTGACCGCGACGCGCCGACCCCCGAATGGCCCGGTCATCTCCCGGCGCATGAGCCATGCTGGATCAACTCGTCGCTCCGTGCCTATAACGTGGACATCAATGCGACCGGTGCGTGCCAGGTACTGGTGCAACTCTACGGCGAAGCGGGCGGCACCCCCCATACGCGAACCAGCGATATCGACTGTCACGGTGCTGGTCATCGAACGCCCTCGCAGCCTGTCGCCCGGAAGGCCAGAAGCTGAAGTGGAGCAGGTCGGCGCGCGACCGTTATTCGGTGCACAGGTAGCAGGCCTGCCGGTTCCGCGACGCCGTGCCACCACGCGGCCGGGTAGCGATGCTGGGAGATCCGCAGGTAGGTCAGGTAACTCCCGAGCCGGCCCGGACAGCGAGCAGCCACCTGGAAGGGCGTCGGTCCGGTGGCCGCTGCGGCTACCCGCTCAAGCTGCCGTACCGGATGTCGCGGGTCAGGGACGGTACACAGCAGGACCGCTCCTGGGCGCAGCACCCGGGCACACTCGCGCAGCACCAGGAAGGGATCGGCAACGTATTCCAGGACGCTAGCAGCCATGATCGCGTCGAATGTGCTGGCCTCGAAAGGAAGCCTCCGCCAACCCGGGTCAAGCCGGACCCAGTCAACCAGGCCGCTCTGGTCACGTTCCGCGGCACGCCGGAGCATCTGTGCTGAGATGTCGCACGCTGTCACCCGCAAGCCCGTCTTTGCTGTGGCGCGGGCCAGTTCGCCGGTGCCACAGCCAAGATCCAGCACATGGTCTATCGCCTGGACATGGCTACTGAGAGCATCGCTGAACTGTGTGAGCCGACCGGCGAGGCGTCCGTGCGGCTGGTATTTCGCCGACCAGGTTTCAGCCTTCGCGTCGAATAGCACGCGCGCTTGCTCAGCTATACCAGCCTGACGGCTAGGCACGGTTACCCTCGGCAGCCTGAATGGTGGCCCGCATCGTCGCCAGCATGGCTCCAGTCCGCATATCCGCACCGCCCGCCAGGGCTAGCCGGAACATGGCGGCACATGCCCGGTGGCCCTTGTCCTGGCGACCCTTCCACCGTGTCTTGCCATCCACCTGGGCGATCCGGAAGTCGTTGATGGTCACTCGCCGGGTTCCGGCCTGGACCTCTATCCACTCTTTGCCATCTGTCGGCTCGGCGCTGCCGTAGGCGATGGCCGCCAGCGAGCCGTCGGCGAACCGGAGAGATACCACCACGTCATCGCCGTGCTGCACCCCCGCGCCGCCACCACCGGGGAGCATCGCCACGTCCTCGATCGGTGCGCCCACCAGCACCTGCGCAGTGTCTACGAAATGACATACCTCGCCCAGGAGCCGCCCGCCATGTCGGCGGTCGTGATACCAGTGGCCGTCCGGTACCCGTCCGGCCGCGACCCGGTACACCACCAGCTTGCGTGCCTCTACCTCGGCCAGTGCCTGCCGGGCGGCCCGAACGGCGGGCGACCAGCGCCGGTTGAAGCCCACTGCGAGCTGACGATCGGACTCACGCCACGCCTTCTCGACCGCATCCAGCTCATCGAAGGTGAGTGCCAGCGGTTTCTCGCACCACACGTGCCGCCCGGCGGTCAGCGCCCGCGTCGCAAGGTCCGCGTGCGAGTCGTGCGGGGTGGCGATCACGACCACCTCGACGTCCGGGTCGGCGATAAGCGCGTCCGCAGATGGCATTGCGTTTTCGAAGCCGAACCGCTCGGCGGTCCGCCGGGCAGACAGTCCGCTGGCCGAAGCGATGGCGACGAATCGCCCGAAGCCCGCAGCGCGGAAGGCTGGCAGCAGCGTGCCGGTCGAGAAGGCGCCGGCTCCGGCCCAGCCGATCCCGGGTGATGCGCTCGTCGCCGGAGAACGCCTCAGCCGAACGCTCTCGTCGGCGCTCCGCCCAGGGTAAGCCAGCCGGATGGCCAGGTGAGGCTCGGCCCGCTGCTCGATGAGCCGGTACGCGGCGTCCGCGTGGCTGATGTCGAAGGTGTGAGTTACCAAATCCGACACCGCGAGGCGGCCACTGGCCAGCAGGTCGAGTACCGCCTCGAAGTTGCGCCCTTCGGTCCACCGCACGTGGCCGGCGGGCATGTCGACTCCCCATGCCTCATATGAAGGTTCATACCGACCTGGGCCGTACGAGCGGGCGAACCGCAGCGACAGTTCCTTCTCGTAGAACGGAGTCCGATTCAGATGCAGCCCGACATCACCGACGACGACGGCGGCGGCCCGGTCCCGGCACAGCGGGGGTACACGCATCACCGCATCCGACGAGTGGCCAGCCGCGCACACCAGCACCGCATCCGCGCCGCGTCCCCGCGACCAGGTGAGTATCTGGTCTGTACTGGCTTCCCCGCGTTCGTCCAGGGCAAGCACGCCGGAGCCGGCCGCTACGTTTCGCGGATGTATGGCCGGGTCGATGCCGGCCACCTCGCAGCCGGCTGCCATGGCCAGGCGCGCCGCCAGCTGGCCGATCAGGCCGAGGCCGAGCACCACGACCTTCGACCCGGCGCCGACGTCGGCTAGCCGCAGGCCGTGCAGGGCGATCGACGCGATCGTGGTAAAAGCGGCATCCTCGGCTGGTACGCCGTCCGGCACCGTCGCGCACAGCAGCCCTGGTACTGCCTGAAACTCAGCGTGACTCGCCTTACCTGCTCCGCCGGTCGCCACCAGCTGGCCGGGCCGCACTCCGGTGACCGCAGGACCAGCCTCCAGCACGATGCCGGCGGCAGAGTATCCGAGAGGTAGATCTTCGGCTCAGCCGGCTGCGTACCGCCTGCCCGGTAGCCGCGAACCCGTCCGCCCGTGCCTTCCGGATGACCTGCCGGAAAAGGTCGGGGCGGGCCCGGGCCTTGGCGAGCAGGCTCGCCTGGGCCAGCGCTGTGACCGCCCGCTCAGTACCGGGGGAGATCACCGATGCGACCGTCTGGACTAGCACCTCGGTCGGCGCAGGAACCGGCCGGGGGACGTCGAGCACCTGCACCGGTCCGCCCGCGATTGGCTGGACGATCTGCTTCACGAGTTTCCTCCAAGGTCGAAAGCGGGCTCGTTGTCCGCGATGAGCGCGGGCCCCCTGGCGCGCTGCCAGTTCGCGCTGATCGATAGCGGGAGCGCAGCACGGGCGTGGCAGGCCAGCACCGGTGCGATGACCGTGCGGCCGAGGCCCCGCGCGATCGGACCGGTTTCGGCGGCCAGGGTCACTGGGCCCGATGAGGAAATGCCGACCCGGAACTCACCAGCAGAAGTCGAGACCAGGGCCCCCCCGGCGGTGAGCTGCAGCGCGGACCCGGGAGCGAGATGCCAGCGCACTGCTATCGAGTGCTCGTCTGAGCCTTCGACCACGTCGTCCACGCGCAGCCCGACGTCGGTCAGCGACCAGCGCCGGCGATGGTGGGGGCGGCCTGACAACCTGCGGAATCCATCATGGACAGCCTCGATCATGAGCACGCCACCGTGGCACTGTGCCGTGACATCGCTCACTCGAGCCCGCCGGGCGGCCCGGAAGGCTCCCCACACCTCGGTCGAGTCGGTGCCGTCCACTTCCACGGTGTTGTGCGCCGCAGTGGATCGCTCATAGTTGCGCACCGCTCCCGGCTCATACGTGGACGTGCCCGTATCCACCAGCAGCGGCATGCCCTGCACATGGACGAGGCAATTGAACGTGTCCGCATGCGCATGCGCCGGAAGCTCATCAGGGCAGGGTGCGCCAACGTCGGCGAGCAGATGCCAGTCGCCCGCCGAGGCGACCACCAGCCCGGTATCGCGGAGGACCAGCAGCGGATCCTCAGGCACAGTGCCGGGCTGGATGATGCTGATCAGCGTGGCATCCACCGGGTACCCATCATTGAGCAAAGGAACCTGTCCGGTGGGTGACAGCACGCGGCCAAGCCAGCGGCGCATCCGGCCGATCGCCAACACCAACTCCGGCGGCGGCGGCTCGTCGGCCGCCTGCATCAGCCCGGCTATGTCGATCAGGTCGGCCAGCACCTGGCAGTGGTAGGCGGGCGCGCGTTCGTGGTGGCCGCCATCAGGGAGTATCTGGACGGCGAGCTGCCGCGTCAGCCGGTCCAGCACCCGGCCCAGAAGTCGCTTGTCGGCAAAGAATAGGGCCAGCCCAGCCAGGGCCTTGAGGTTCTTTATCAGATGGTTGCCGCCAACGTCGCCTTCCACATGCCGCCGCAGGAAGCCGGCGTGGACGGAGAGGCTGGCGAGGAAGTCAGCTTCGATCTCGCTGCCAGCGACGAGGTCACGGTGCACGCCGCAGTGTGACCAGGCACGCAGCGCGGTGGGATAGGGAAGCCACGCCTCGCCAAGGCCAGCGGGGACTGCTTCCTTCCAGGACAGCCAGAGCCTGGCGAACACTGCCCGGGCATCCTCCAGGTCCGGTTCGGCGGCCAGTGCCTGCGCCCAGTCCCAGTAATGTAGGTGATGCCGCCAGAGCGCGGGCGTGTCTGCCTGCTGCCAATCTGCTGCCGTCCAGTCGACATGCGTCCAGCGGGCCTTGATCCAGTCGGGATCCGCCGGGTCGCTCGGCTGGCAGGCAGCCTGCCCGTGCCTGGTTAGCCCGACCAATGTCCTGGTCACCCCGAGCAACTGGATGCGGCCTTCGCGCAGTTCATGCAGGCCCGGCCAGTCATGCCAGAGCCGCGTGTCGAGCGGGCGGAAGTCCGTCGGCCAGCCAACCGCTGACCCTGGATCCGGGCCAGCCAGCAGCCATCGACCTGACCAAGGCAACTGGCGCAGGGCCAACCGCTGTGCTCGCAATCGGCCTCGCTGCGCGACCTGCCTAGGCTGTAGATGAGCAGCAGTACGGGCGAAGAGCATTAGCTCATCGCGGGTCATCGCGCCCCTCCAGCGGCCAGCCCCAGGGTGCGGGCTTCTTTCAGAATGCCCTCGGCAAACGGTCTCGGTGCATAATCCAGATCCCGTGCGGCACCATCAATGGCAAAGGCCTTGTCCTCCGCCAGTCGCTGGACCTGTTCTGCGCGGATGCGAGGGCTGGCGCCGAGTAGCTCGTAGCAGCGGAGGGCAGCGACCACTGGAGCCAGTGGTACCGGCAGGAACCGGGTCTGGCTGCCGACGGCTCGCGCTGAGATCCGCAGCAGGTCAGCGAACGTGAGGGGCTCCGGGCCAGCCACGTCGTAGTGCATGCCAGCGGCGGCTGGCCGCTCAGCGGCGTTCAGCACGGCGTCCGCCACATCGGCCACGTGCACGGGCTGCTGGAGAGACTGCCCGCCGCCTGGCACTGGCAGCACGGGGGCCCGAGACAGGAACGCAAGCAGCCGAGACAGGTTCCGGTCACCGGGCGCCCCATAGATCATCGTGGGACGCAAGATCGTCCATTTCAGCCCGGAGTCCTGAATCTGCTGCTCAGCGTCCAGCCGGGTGGCCTTGCTACGTACCGGGAGCGTCGTGGTCACCGCTGTGGTGGAGACGAAGACGGCGCGACCGATGCCCGCGGCGCGGGCTCCAGCCACGATTGCCGGAGCGTGTCCAAAGCCCAACGAGGCCAGGTTGACCAGGCAGTCTGATTCTGCGGCGCTGAATGGCCCAGCCAGCAGTGCGCCATCATCAAGGTCCCCGGTGATCGGCTCGGCACCATAACCGGCCACTACCTGGGCCGCTGCGGGGGTGCGGGACAGCGCTACGACCTCATGGCCACGCCGGGCCGCCTCGCGCAGCACATAGCCGCCGAGGAAGCCGCTGCCACCTGTAACAAGCAGTCTCATCATCACGCACCGAGCGTGTCGAGGATTTTGCGGTATTCCCGGGCCAGCGCGACCCGGTCGAAGAACCGCTCAACATGCGATCGTCCCTTGCGGCCCATGGCGAGCCGCCGCTGTGGGTCAGCGGCCAGATCGCCGATCGCGGCGGCGAGGGCCGCGCTGTCTTCCGGCGGCACGGTCAGCGCTCCTGCTTCGCCAAGAATCTGTGCTGCTTCGCCGCTGACCGCGCCAACGACGGCCTTCCCAGCAGCCAGGTACTCGAACATCTTGGATGGAATGAACGTCGAGAAAAGCGTGACATCACGTAGCGCCAGCAAACAGACGTCCGCGGCCGAGAGCAGGCCTGGGACTTCGTCGTGAGGCACGCTAGGAAGCATCGTGACGTTACGCAGGCCGAGCTCCGCCACCTGGCTTTGCAGCCGTGGCTTATCAGCACCTTCGCCGACGAAGGCGAAGTGGATCGGGCGGTCCCTCAGTTGCGCGGCGGCATCAACGACCTGTGTTAGTCCCTGGCAGATGCCATGAGTACCCATATACAGGACCAAGCAGTCACCGGGCCGTGCGCCGAGACGAGCACGGATCTTCGGGCCAGCGACCGCGGCAGGAGTGAACTGATCCAGGCGCACGCCGTTGCGTATCGTGTGGACTTTCCCGGGCGGCACGCCCCGCGCGACCAAGTTATCCCGGAAGCCGTCGCTCACTACCACGACCGCATCTGCGGCCGCGTAAGCAGCCAGTTCTAGCCGCTCGAGCAGATGGATCAGCCGACGGCTGGTCAGCACGCCAAGTTCCTGGAACACTCCCGGCCACAAGTCACGGACCTCCACGACAAGCCGGGCCCGCTTGATCCGGGCGAGAAGCCAGCCGGTGCCGACGGAGAAGAAAGTTGGCGAGGAGACCACAACCGTCTCGGGCCTGCCGCACCCGCATCCGCCGAGCAGTACGCTGGTGATCATGAAGCTGATATGGCCGAGGGTCTTGCGGGCCACCCCCTCATTGGGGGTGGCATACAGCCACGTGCGAAGCACTCGGTAACCATCTCGGCATTCCCGCCGCCGGACCGCGCCACGATACTGGGGCGACACCACGCCTGTGGGATGGTTAGGCATGCCCGTCAGCACCGTGACTTGGTCCCCATCACCGGCCCACGTCGCGGCGAGCGCAGAGAGTCTTTCCTGAGGCGCGCCAATCTCGGGCGGGAAGTAATGGGTCACGATCAGGACGCGCACGCTAGCTCAGCTCCAATTGTGTCTCATGGGCCTGTGGCGCAGTGGCGTCCAGGAGTGCGGGCGACGCGAGATAGAGAAACAGCAGGCAGATCCCTGCTAGGTCAGCGAGGATACGCAGGTCGCGGCTGCCGGTGAGGCTCCCAGTTCCAAGCATGACAAGCAGGGATGTCGCGGTGGCAGTTGTCATGGATACCCGCACGTGTGACCAGCCACGGTCGCACCAGCGTTGATAGACATGCGTGCGGTGGTTGTGCCAGCTTTCTCTGGCTCGCGCGCGCCGGAGCAGCGTCCACGTCGTGTCGGCGAGGTAGAGAGCGAGAGGGGCTATCGCCGCCTCGGGCGGAATACCGTGCAAGAGCGCGTATGCGGCCAGCACCGCGAGCGCCGCGCCTAGCGTGTAACTGCCAGCATCGCCCAGGAAGACCCGAGCCCGCGGGACGTTCCAGGGCAGGAAAGCGAGTGCCCCTGCTGCGACCGTCGTCCCCGCCATGGCCAGGAACTCGTTGGACAGCCACAGCCCAAGCAAGGCATAAGCGATACCGCCGACCAGGGCGTGGCCACCGGAGATGCCGTTCACGCCATCCATGAAGTTAAACGCGTTAACGAATCCTACGATCCACACGGTGATGGCCAGGGCCGTGACCGTCAGTGCGAGCGGAGGAATCCCGAGGTGGCGTACGAGCAACGTGGCTACAACCATGCTGCCAACAACTTGCATGAGAAGCCTCGTGCTAACAGCAAGGCCACGAATGTCCTCGGTGAACCCGACCGTCCCGAAAATGCCCACTGTGATCGCAAATACAACAGAAATGGCAAGATGCATGAAGGTGGTAGCCACAAGTAGGCCCACCGCGACCGGGGCGCCTCCGCCCCGCGGAGTCGGCATAATATGCGATGAACGCGGGCCCGGCACGTCGATGGCCGTTCTGCGTAGAAGCGGAATAACTATCGGCTCGAGCAAGACGATAATGGCGCCGCAGGCTGTGGCGGCCGTCACGGTAGCCATGTCCACTGACATGTCACCAGGCTAGCAGGCTAGATGGCTAATGGTAGCAAGATGAGTACAAAGAGTTACGAACATCTTGTAGACAAGCCGCACGCCCTGGCTGCGGTGAAGGCTTTCGGTGCTGCCTATGGGGCGAAGTTCCCCAAGGCTGCCGCGAAGATCACCGACGACGCGAACGAACTGCTGGCGTTTTGCGACTACCCCGCCGAGCACTGGGTGCACCTGCGCACGACCAACCCGATCGAATCCGCCTTAACGCCGAACCGGAAGCCGCCTAAAGATCTTGATCCACAGGTCTTGACAATAGCTCGTGCCGCCAATGAGATTAATCTGTGGGCTGCGGTGCGATGTGCCCTTTGCCCCTTTGCTTCGGAACTGCCCGGGAAGCATGCTTGTTCCTACTGGTGCCTTGAGGGCTATGCAAAACTCTCCTTAAAGAAGTGTAACTGGTCAGGTCCCGGGAATTGTTGCGTGACATTCTGCGGTGAGGCCGGCTTGCTGGCTGCGGGCTGAACGCCGGCGGGAGTGGATCTTCGTCCGGTAGTGTCCGGGTGTGCCTGCCGATCAGGAGCCGCCGTCGTATGAGGTGCTGGCGGCGCTGGTGGTGTCGCTGCGCCAGGAACTGGCGGATGCGGTGGCAGAGCTGGCGCGGGCGGCCGGGAGGATCGCTGAGCTTGAGGACCGGCTGAGGAAGACGTCGCGGAACTCCTCCGTCCCGCCGTCGGCTGATGGGTTAGCGAAGCCGCCGCCCCGGCCGCGGTCGCTGCGGAAGAAGACCGGGCGGAAGCCGGGCGGGCAGGACGGGCATCCGGGCCAGACGCTGGCGCAGGTGGCGAAGCCGGACCGGGAGGTGCGGCATGAGCCCGGGTCGTGTTCTGGGTGCGGGGCGGGCCTGGCGGGCCGGCCGGTCACCGCGGTGGAGCGCCGCCAGGTCTTTGACTTGCCGCCGGTCACGGTCAAGGTGACGGAGCATCAGCTGATCGAGCGCCAGTGCGGCTGCGGGCACCGGACCAGGGGCGGGGCCCCGGCGGGCGCGGAGGCCCCGGTGCAGTACGGGCCGCGGGTGGCGGCGGTCATCATCTACTTGTATATCGGGCAGTTCCTGTCCAGGAAGCGCACTGCGCAGGCGCTGGCGGAGCTGTTCGGCGTGCCGCTGTCGCCCGGGACGGTCGCGGGGATCACCGCCCGGGCGGCCGGGAAGCTGGACGGGTTCCTGGAGCGGGTCCGGGGGAACATCGCTGCCAGTGATGTCGCGGGGTTTGATGAGACCGGGTTCCGGGTGGCGGGCCGGCTGCACTGGGTGCACTGTGCCCGGACCGGGAAGTACACCCTGCTCATGGTGCATCCCCGGCGCGGGAGGAAGGCGATGGAGGCGATGGGGATCCTGGCGTCCTTCACCGGGGTCGCCGTCCACGACGCCTGGGCCCCGTATGACACCTACCCCAGCCCTGATCACCAGCTGTGCTGCGCGCACGCGCTGCGGGAACTGCAGGCCGTCACCGACAGCGCGCCCGCTGGCCAGTGGTGCTGGGCTGCCCAGGCCGCCGATGCGCTCACCGGGATGCAGGCGCTGGTCAGCGACGCGATCGCGCAGGGCTGCGACGCGGCAGACCCGGCCGCGCTGGCCGCGCAGATCCACAGCTACCGCTCCGCTGTCCTGCTCGGGGCACGCCAGACCGCGGCCCGCTCCAGCCCGCTGATGCGAAAGCACCACGCCCTGGCCCGCCGCCTGCGCGATCGCCGGGACGACTACCTGCGGTTCACCGCAGACTGGCGGATCCCGGCAGATAACAACGGATCTGAGCGCGACATCCGCATGGCCAAGCTGAAACAGAAAGTATCCGGCTGCCTGCGCACCCTCAACGGTGCCCGGCAGTTCTGCGCCATCCGCAGCTACCTGTTAACCGCCGCCAAACACGGCCTGACGTTCATCAGCGCCCTCGTCATGCTCACCGAAGGCCAGCCCTGGATGCCCGCAGCGGCGTAATCACGCCACCAATCACCGGCACCTGACCAGTTACAAAGAAGTAAAGTCCGATTGCGGCTCGGAACGATGACGCGAAGGTCTTAAGCGGCCGACGGTAGTCGGTGAAAAGAATCCGCCAAGTCTTCAAAGTCGCGACGCCCCGCTCGACTGGCGCACGGAAGGAGCTCACCTGATTGTTCCACTCGTGTTCCCATTTCAAGAGCTGACGGCATTGCGGCTTGCGGATGGGAGTGGTGATGTAATCAGTGCCGATGAATCCCTTGTCGCCGAACACTCCGCCTGCCTTCTTCAGGATCTTCTCGACGTCTGATCTCTTCAATTTCGCCATGTCGTGCTGGTTGCCGGTAACGGGCTCGGAAACAAATGTTATGCGGCCTTTAAGATTCGTAACGATCAGGGAGCCATGTCCCGTGGTCTTGTGCTTCCCAGACCATAGCTTGCTTTCACCATCCCAGGACCAGCATGGCCACAGCGTGCCGTCTACCAGTGCGATCGCATCCCTGGTGGCCTCGGCTGCATCCTCAGGCGTCGGCCGGTCTTCGTCTGTCGCCTTCTCTACGAATGGCGTGAGAAGCGTAATATACCTCGATATCGTTGACTGGGCGACGTCGAAGATGTCGGCCCATACATCCTCGATAATGTTCTGCCGCAAGTACCCGCAGGTAACGACTAGAGCCTCCCGGAACGTTAGTTCGCGCGGGCGCCCTTCCTCTTTATTCCATGGCTCTTCGAGCAGTCCGGCCACTCGATATTCAAGTTCGCTGATTTGCTCTTCGTCCAGTCCTGACATACGCTCGAACCGCAACGGCTTCTCCTGCTAGGAAAGGTTTGGCGTGGAAACCTCCTTTCTATCGGCCGGAGAAGCCGTTGTCTCACATTTTGCGCGGCGTGTCGGGAACTTCCCTAAAGGTCTGGCACACGGAATGGCAGTTGGGTCAACCGCAGGGTTTTGCATAATCCTCCTTGGCTGCCGATAATTCGGAACAGTATCCCGGTCTGTACTTACCAAGGGCGCGTTCCTTATTTGAGCACGGAGGTGGCGCAGTTCTCCCCCAGCCGAAGCCAAGTTTGTAGCGCTTGCGAAGGGAGGGGGTGGCCGCGCCCGGCGATGCGATGGCGTTGAGGAACGTTTTCGCTGTTATCCATGCCCTCGGGCATAGTCCCTCTTGGCAGCCAAGAGGGACTATGCCCAAGTTCTGTCGGGCTCGCTGTTGGGTTTTCCGTTTGCCTTAGCGGAATTCTTCACCAGGGAAGGATCGGCTGTATAAGTTCCATATCCATATCCATATCCATATCCATATTCACTGCCATATCCGGTCTGCCGGTCTACTTCGTTGACGGCAATTCCTACAAGTGGTGCTTTTGCTTGGATGAATCGCTCCGCAGCGCGCTGCAACTGGGTGCGCCTCGTCTGGCCGGCAGCTACCACCAGCAGAGTGCCACTAGCGTATTGCGACAACACCATCGCGTCGGTGACGGGCAGAACCGGCGGGCTGTCCACTAGCACCAGGTCGAAATTTTCCTGCAGAGTCTCGAACGTCTCGCGGGCAAGTGTGCTGTTGAGGAGTTCCGCAGGATTGGGCGGGACCGGTCCAGCGCCCAGCACCCACAGGCAGTCGTAACCGCGGACTGGCTGCAATGCCTGTTCCAGTGTCTGCTGGCCGAGCAGGACCGTGGTGAGCCCCGAATGCTCGTCCAGCCCGAAGAACTGCCCGAGTCGCGGGCGGCGCAGGTCGCACGAGATCAGTGCCACGCGTTCCCCGGCCTGTGCGAAGACGGCCCCCAGATTGGCCACAGTGGACGTCTTGCCTTCGGCGGCGGCCGGGCTGGTGACCAGGACCGTCCGCAGCTCATGTGCCTGCCGCGCGAACTGCAGGGAAGTACGCAATGACCGGTAGGCCTCGGCGGCGGGCGAGGTCGGCTCGGCGCGGGATGCGACCATCGCCCGATCCCGCTTCTTCCAGGAGTTCACCTTCGGCACCACCGCCAGCACCGGGGCGCCGCCGATCCGCTCCACCGACTCCTTGGACGAAAGCGTGTCGTCCAGGCTGTCGCGCAGGAAAGCGGCACCCAGCCCAAGCGTCAAGCCTGCTGCCAGGCCAAGCAGAGCATCTTCCGCGGGCTTGGGTGAACTTGGCGCAGTCGGCGGCTGGGCTGGCGTTACGAACTCCACCCCGCTGGTCGCCACAGCGCCGTTGACCTGGAGTTGCGCTACCTCTTCCTTGAGCACAGCTTGCTGATTGGCCAGAGCCGTTACCTGCGACGCAGCGCTGGGTTTGTCCTGCAGAGCCTTGATCTGCTGATCAAGAGAAGATATCTGGGACTCCAGCTGTCCCTGCGCGGCAGTCAGGTTGCTGATCGCCACGCTCCGAGTCTGGGCCACGAAGGCCCTGCCGTAGGTGTTGGCGATGAGCGCCGCTCGGCCTGGCGATGAGCTAACCGCAGTCAGCGCGATCACATTCGTCTGGCCTACCTCAGATGCCGATATGGCGGGCGCAGAGCCCAGCTTGCCGTGGACCATGCTCACCACCGGAGCGCTCGTCGCCAGCTGCAGGTCTGTCTGTATATCCGTGGTAGTCACCGGCTGGGGGGAGCCACTCAAGGTCGCTTCCTGGACTGCCGATTGAACAAGCAACTGCGCAGTGGCTGAGTACTGCTTCGACTGGGTGAGTGAGATGGCAAGGCTAATGCCCAGGCCGAGCAGAGCCAGTGAGATCACCCACCACCTCTGGCGCTGGATCACGACGAGGTAGCTCCGCAGAGTGAGGTTAGTGCCGAGCTCGGCCATCGGGTGAGTCCCCTCGCTTCAATGAACGTCCACGGCTCGCTGGTTACTGCACGATGCGACAGTGAGTGTACACCTGCTTACCTAAAGTAAGTAGACTTGCCGAGAATTGCCCTCCACAAGGGACGGATGACATGTGGGAAGATGGCCGTCTGGCTGCAGATGTGGTGGTTATCTGCACCGCGAACAGGTGCCGATCGGTGATGGCTGCTGCATTCCTGAGTCGGAGGCTTGACCTCTTGGGCGTCGGCGGGTCCGTTCGTTCCGCTGGCATCGGGACAAGGGACCAGGCCCCGCCACACGAAGTGGTGTCCGTTATGGCAGCTTATGGCCTGGATGTGAGTCGGCATTGCGCCCGGCAAGTGACCGCTGCTGACCTTGGCGGCCCCCATCTCATCATCGGGATGGCGCGAGAACATGTCCGGCACGCTGCTGTTGCGGCACCTCGCTGCTGGGCCCGGGCCTTCACGCTCAAGGAGATAGTCAGGCGTGGCCGCGCCGCGGGGCAACGTATGCCTGGTGAGTCCTTTTCGGACTGGCTGGGCCGGGTCCATGACGGTCGGGACCAGAGGGCATTGCTGGGTGACTGCCTAACGGATGACATCGAGGACCCCATTGGCGGGCCGCCAGAAGCTTATGCATCCATCGCTGCTGAAATCGATTGGCACGTAAGCCAACTGACCGAGCTTTGCTGGGATCATAGGGCCCCTATGCGGGCAATGACTGGGTGGCCACCACCGTACGAAGAATCCTGACTTGATCCCAGGAAAGATGAATTGGTGTCCAACGCCACAGTTATCTCGCATTTTGGTCATCAAGCTTGGCGGCTCGCCGAGTCGCCCGCGTTAGGTCGGCAGGAATGCGTGAGATAGATTACCCTGGGTATTCCCTAAGGACCTTGTAGTAGCGTAATGAAGGACGCCGGGATGTTGGCGCGTCGGAAAGATGCCGATCGCAAGGAATTCCCGCGATGGCGCCCCAAATGGTGTATGTAAGCGGAATTTGCATCTCGGCCTCGCGTCGTCTTAGAGGGGAAGTAAATAAATGTCCGAGACGCCCAGCCGGAACGTTCCGGGCGAGACCGCGGATCCGGGGGGACCTGCACGGTTGCGGCAGCTCCCACGGCGACGGCGTGGCCTGCGCATCGCCCTCATCTCGATGGTCTCGTTCGTCGTGCTCATCGGCGCGGTCGCGGCCGGTGGCTACGCCTACCTGAACCACATGGCCAGCAGCATCCAGCGGATCCCGGTGAAATTCACCAGGCTCACGGCGGCGGGTGGCTACTACGACCACATGAAGGCGATGAACGTGCTGATCACCGGCGCGGGATTCGGTCCGACCGGCAGTCCCACGCCCGTGAGGCCCCAGTCGTCCAGCGGCCTGATCATGATCCTGCATGTCAACGCGGACCAGTACTCGGGTGGCGTGGTGTCAATCCCGCCCCAGGCCATCGTCCAGATCCCGGGGCACGGCCGGGGGAAGATCCAGGACGCGCTGACCTACGGCGGCCCGTCACTCCTGGTCCAGACCGTGGAAGATCTCATGCACGTGCAGATCAACCACTACGCCAGGATTGACTTCGACCATGTGGCCAATGTGGTCAACGTGATGAATGGCGTGGATGTGACGCTGCCGGACGCCGCGACGAGCTTCGGCCATGTGTTCCATGTCGGGGTCAACCACCTGGGCGGCGTGGCCGCCCTCGCCTACGCGCGTCAGCCCAGCCTGACCGAAGAGGGCCGGGTGCTGCGTCAGCAGAGCCTGATCCGCGCGGTGATCCACAAGCTGTACGTCGAGCACCTGCTCACCAACCCGGTGACCATGTACCGCGTGCTGCACGCGCTGATCGGCATGCTCACCGTGGACAGCAACTTCACCAATTCGGAGCTTGAGCACCTGGCCATGGAAATCCGCGGGCTGACCGGCTCCTCCACCTATGTCACGGCCCCGGTGCACTACATCGGCGGGACCGAGTACTTCGACAGCGCCATCACCCGGCAGCTGTGGGCCGCCATCCGGCAGGACGCGATCGCGGCGTTCGCCAGGAAGTATCCGTTCACCGTGACCCCAGCCGCGCCCCGCTGAGTCCAAGCGGCTGGACCGGCCGCCGGCACCGCGCGAGCGGTGCCGGCGGCCGTACCTTTGCGGGCGTCACTGACCGGCTAACCGCTAAGCGGTTAAGCCGAACTTACGTGATCTTGGATGGGCATTCGGGGGCCTGACCTGCTTGAGGGTCTGCACGCGGGCCTCAGAATGTAGTCAGTAGAATAGCTTGACCGTGATAGCCGGACCTGGCATCCTGGGCTGGTGAGGCGGCGCGCTGATGCGATGCATGTGGACTCCATCCGTAGTCACCAGAAGGCGGCTGATGGCACGGTCCGGGAGTACCGGTCATACTTGCTGCGCCATTCGTTCCGTGATGAGCAGGGCCGGCCCCGCAAGGAGACCCTGGCGAACCTGACGGCGCTGCCGGACGCGGCAGTGGAGGCGGTCCGCATGGTGCTGCGGGGCGAGGCGGTGGTATCAGCGGGCGATGCGCTCACGGTGGAGCGGTCAGTCCCGCACGGCGACGCGGCGGCGGCGTGCGTGATGGCCGGGCAGCTGGGGCTGCGGGACCTGCTCGGCCCGGCCTGCCGCGAGCGCGATATCGCGTACGCGCTGATCGTGTCCCGCGCGGTCCGGCCGGAGTCGAAGCTGTCCACGGTGACGTGGTGGGCGTCGGGGGATACCACGATCGGCGCGGACCTGGGCGTGGCCGACGCGTCAACCGATGAGGTGTATGCGGCGATGGACTGGCTGGAAGGCCGCCAGCGCGGCATCGAGAAGAAGCTCGCGGCCCGGCACCTGACCCCGGGCGGGATCGCGATGTTCGACCTGTCCTCCTCCTGGATGGAAGGCAGCTGCTGCGAGCTGGCCGCGTTCGGGCACTCCCGGGACGGCAAGCGCGGCCGGAAGCAGATCGAGTACGGGCTGCTCACCTGCCCCGAGGGCCGCCCGGTCGTGATCGAGGTCTTCGCCGGGAACACCTCCGACCCGATCTCGTTCAAGACCGCCATCACCCGCGTCCGCGGCGACTTCGGCATCCAGGACCTGATCATGGTCGGGGACCGCGGGATGATCACCGGCACCCGGATCGATGACCTGCGCAAGCTGCCCGGCATGGAGTGGATCACCTCGCTGCGCGCCCCCGCGATCGCCGCCCTGGCCCGCGACGACGGCCCGCTGCAGATGTCGCTGTTCGACACCCACGACTTCGCCGAGATCGAGCACCCGGACTACCCCGGCGAGCGGCTGATCTGCTGCTACAACCCGGTCCTGGCCGCCGAGCGGGCCCGCAAGCGCGAGGACCTGCTCGCCGCCACCGAGAAGGACCTGAGCAAGATCGCGGCATCCGTCACTGCCGGGCGGCTCAAGGACGCCGCGAAGATCGGGGAGCGGACTGGGAAGGTCATCGGCAAGCACAAGATGGCCAAGCACTTCATCACCGAGATCACCGGCGCCAGCTTCACCTGCCACCGTGACCAGGATCAGATAGCCGCCGAGGCCGCGCTCGACGGGATCTACGTGATCCGCACCAGCGTGACCGCCAGCACGCTCGGCCCCGCCGCCGTGATCACCGCCTACAAGAACCTCAAGCACGTCGAGCGGGACTTCCGCATCATCAAGACCGACGACCTGGACCTGCGCCCCATCCGCCACTACCTCGGAAAACGAGTCCGCGCCCATGTCCTGATCGCCATGCTCGCCGCCTACCTCACCTGGCACCTGCGCGCCGCGCTCGCCGAACTCACCTTCACCGACCAGGACATCCCGGCCCCCGCCAGCCCCGTCGCCCCCGCCGGCCGCTCACCCCAGGCCAGAGCCAAAGACGCCGCCAAGCGCAACGCCCGCAAGCTGCCCGTCCGCAAATACGGCGACCTGCTCAGTCACCTGTCCACCCTCGACCGCCAGACCATCACCTTCAGCGGCCAGAAGATCAGCAAGCTCACCGAGCCCACCCCCGTCCAGCGGCGCGCCTTCGAGCTGCTCGGCGCTCCCATCCCCCTCACCCTGAAGTAGCCAGTAACACCCCGGCGGCCAGCACCCTTTACCCCGGCATCCGCCCAGTTCACAGCGCCCCGATCCCTACCAAGATCACGTAAGTTCGGGTTAAGGGCGTGCCGGGATGGCCGTTTATCCGGGCCTAGTGCCGCATCCGGCAACGTTCGCCTTGTTGTTGCGGTGAACACCCGGTCGTGGAGCACCGGCCGGATCGTGAGGCTGGGGTGTCTGTGGTGCAACCGTGCGCTGCCACGCAGGAACAGCAGTACCGGGCGGCTCCTTACCGGCCGGGAGCGAGGGGCTACCGCTCTAGGTAGGCGGCGAGCTTCGTCAGGGAAGAGGCGAGCCCCGCAGCGTGGTCCTCTGCAGAGATGCCGTCCGGCACGTCCCCGGCAATGATGTCGACGCGCGTCCCGCCACCGATAGCGGTGACCTCCCAGGTCATGGTCATGGTGCCGGCGTTAGCGGGGTCATCGGAGACGAAGTCCACTGCCTGCACGACCCGCTCGCCGGGGACGATGTTGACGAAGCGGGCCTCAACGATGTCGGAATCCGTGGTCGCCTTCCCCGGTGCGCCCGACGCGTCGGGATAGGTCAGCACCATCCGGTACGAGCCGCCCGGCCGGGCCTCGAATCGCTCGAACCTGCCGGTCATCTCGCCAGGAGGGAGCCATGCCAGGAGCGCCCCGGGATCGACGAGAGCGGCCCAGGCGCGCTCGGGTGACGCGGCGATCACCCGCGATCCCCTGTCCGTACGTGGCATGGCGCGATCCTAGTGCCGATGCAGGGTCACGTTGGCTGACGGGGCGCATTGCCGGCAGAGACCGATCCTCCAGACTGGGCCGATGGAACGCCTGCGGGTGCGTGAGATCGATGATGATGAGGGTCGCCGGCTGGTGCGGATCGTGCGCCGCGACAGTGGGTCGGTGGTGACCTGGCGGCGGGCGCAGATGGTGCTGCTGTCGGCGCAGGGCATGGCCGTGGCCGGGATCGCGAAGGTGGCGTTCACCAGCGAGGACCGGGTCCGTGATGTGATCCATAACTTCAACGCCGACGGGTTCAGCTCCTTGTACCCGAAGTACAAAGGCGGGCGGCCGCCGAAGTTCACGCTTGGCCAGCGGCGGGAGATCAAGAAGCTCGCCAAGTCCAGGCCAGCTGAGCATGGCCTGCCGTTTTCCACCTGGAGCCTGCACAAGCTAGCCGAGTTCCTGGTCGCTGAGGGGGTGGTCGACGACATCTCCCATGAGGGCCTGCGGGTGCTGCTCCGTGAGGAAGGCGTCACCTTTCAACGGCTGAAAACCTGGAAAGCCTCCACCGACCCGGACTACGCGGTCAAGAAGGCCCGCATCGAGCACCTGTACGCGATCGCCGACCATGAGGTCATCCCCGAGCCCGGCGAACCAGAGGTGATCTTCTGCGTGGACGAGTTCGGGCCGCTGAATCTCCAGCCGCGCCCGGGGCGGCAGTGGGCGGCGGTCAGCGGCAAGAACAAAGAACCAGGCCGCGGGCCACGGCCCCGCCGGCGCGCCACCTATACCCGCACCGCCGGGGTGCGGCACCTGTTCGCCGCCTACGAGCTGGGCGAGGACAAGCTGTATGGGCACATCAAACCGCGCAAGAACCGCAGCCGGTTCCTGGAGTTCTGCCGCTACCTGCGCTCCCTCTACCCACCCGAAGTCCGCATCGCGATCGTCTGCGACAACTTCTCACCCCACCTGACCACCAAGAAGGACAAGCGGGTCGGGCAGTGGGCGGCGGCGAACAACACCGAGATCGCCTGCACGCCGACGAACTCATCCTGGTTAAACCGCATCGAGGCGCAGTTCACCGCGCTGCGGTATTTCGCCCTCGATGGGACCGACCACGCCACCCACCAGGAGCAGGCCAGCATGATCCGCCGGTACACCATCTGGCGCAACAACCACGCCTACGACGAACGGCTCCGCCGGGTCCTCGCCCGGGCAAACGTTGCCTGAAGCGGCACTAGTTACCGGATTGATCCATTACCGGATCAGTTCGCTGTTAGGCTGCCGCGCCAGCCGGTAAGCACGTGCCCTGCGTGGCTACGTCGCTCGGGGAGCTCGCGGATTGGGGCAGCTATGTCTGAGCAACCACCTGGTCAGGGCTGGGCCCGCGGCCTGGGCCGGGAGCAGTACCCGCCCTCCTACGCTGCGGGCCCGTCTGGCCAGCCGTCCTACCAGGCGACCCAGAGCCAGCCGCCATGGGAGACGTCCTGGTCTGGCCCGGCGCCCGGCGCCGGCCCGTCCGCCCAGCCATCCGGACCTGCCGACCCCGGCTCAACCGCCCCGGGCCCCGCGGCCCCGGCCCGCGCCACCCCGGGCCCCGCGGCCCCGAGCCGCGCCACCCCGGGCCGCGCCACCCCGGGCCCCGGCAGCTATGGCACCAGGGCCAGCGCGGCCCGCGAAGCGAGCGCGGCCCCCGGCGCCGCAGCCGACACGGCCCAGCCCGCCGGAGCCGGTTCCGGCCGCGGCGCCCGCCAGCGGCCGCAACTGCCGCTCGAGGAGTCCAGGAACTTCCTGAATGCCCTGTTCGACTTCGGGTTCACCTCTTTCGTGACGCCCAAGGTCGTCAAGGTGCTCTACCTGCTCATCGTGATCGTGGTCGGCCTGGGCGCGGTCGCCTTCGCGGTCACCATGCTGGCCTCGAATCTCGTGCTCGGCCTGATCGTCGCGCTCATCGGCGCCCCGCTGTACTTCGTGGTGGTCACGGCGCTGTACCGCATCACCCTGGAGTTCTTCATGGTCATCTTCCGGATGGCCGAGGACATCCGGGCGCTGCGCGAGCGCGGCGAGATCCGGTGACGCTGCTGGGTTAACTCCGCCAGGGTGACGTGCCTGCCCTGGCTCTTCCTTAGGGTGCTCGTGGGTCACGGGCACCGTGCCCCGGGTGCCGCACCCCGCCCGGCGCACAATGGATGGGAGGAACAGGAGGACACGTGACCATGGGGATTCGCTCCTACGTCGCGCTCGGGGACAGTTTCACCGAGGGGCTCGACGATCTGACGGCCGCCGAGGGCGGCTACCGGGGCTGGGCGGACCGGTTCGCCGAACGCCTCGCCGACCTCCAGCCCGGCCTGCGCTACGCGAACCTGGCCGTGCGCGGCAAGGTCCTGCGGGAGGTCGCTGACGAACAGGTGCCGCGAGCCATCGCCATGCGGCCCGACCTGGTCAGCATCGCGGCCGGCGGGAACGACATGCTCCGGCCCGGCGCCGACCCGGACCTGCTGGCCGAATCCTTCGATGCGGTGATCCTGGAACTGCAGCAGGCGGGCCTCCCGGTGCTGATGTTCACCGGCTTCGATCCCCGGTTCCCGGTGCTCCGGCTCATCCGCGGCAAGGTGGCCGCGTTCAACATGCACCTGCGGGCCATCGCCGACCGGCACGACTGCTACCTAGTGGACCTGTGGTCCATGCCGGTGCTGCGTGATCCCCGGGCCTGGAGTGCCGACCGGCTGCACCTCACCCCCGACGGGCATCACCGGGTGGCCCTGCGGGCGTGTGAGGCGATGGGCGTGCCGGTGGACGAGGACTGGCGGGAACCGTGGCCGCCGCTGGACCGGCTGCCCAGCTCGCCTGCGCGCGGCTGGCTGTCGGCGCGCCGGATGGACGCCCGGTGGGCACGGGTGCACGCGGCGCCCTGGCTGGGCCGCCGCATCCGCGGCCGCTCCTCCGGGGACGGTATTGAGCCCAAGCGCCCGCAGCTGCTGCCGCTGGCCGCGGCGCCGTCCCGCCCGGGCGGCCTGGGCCTGGGGGTCTGGCCGCTGGGGCAGTCCGCCTCGTAGCCCCGGCACCGTGCTCATCCTGACCGACGCGTTCGGTGAGCTGGGCAGGGCGGCCCGGGACGCGGCCGGCTGGCACGAGTGCCTGGACCGGCTGCGCAGCCATCTCGACGGGACCCCGCTGCCCGGCTGGGCCGAGACCTGGCGGCAGATGCACCCGTCTACACCGGGCGGCTCTCGGGCCGGCGGCCGCCACCATCGGCCCGCCGCCCGGCTACCAGGAGCAGGCCGGCCGCCGGGCCTGACCCGTCAGGGGGCCAGGTCGGCCAGGATCTCCTCCAGGCGGTCCAGCGCCCCCGTGACCCAGGGCAGTGCCAGCGGGTCCGCGGCGGCCAGCGCGGTCTCCCGCTGCTCCTCGGTCTCGCCGTACAGCAGTGCGGTCGCCACCCGCATCCGCAGCGCCCGCGGCTCCTCACCGAACACGCTGGCCGGCAGCACGCCCAGGCCGTAGCGGTGTGCAGCAAGTGCGCCGCCACGTCCGTCCCGGTGACCAGGCCATGAGCCGCGCGCAGGTGAGCCCGCCAGGGCTCGAAGTCGGGATAGAGGTAGAACGCCGCCTGCGGCGGGGGCACGCGCAGCCCCGCGGCGGCGAACCTGTCCGCGACCCCCCGGGCCACGGCTGCGTGCAGGGACCGGCTGCTGGAAATCCGTTGGGTAATTGCGGGCGGTTCGGTGAAGGCGAGCGCCGCGGCCTGCTGGATGGGCAGCGACGGGGCGGACCAGATCTCGCTGCCGATGCCCAGCAGCGCCTGCCGCAGCGCCCGGCCGGTGGCGCTGTCCGGCAGCCGGGCCACGCCGATCCGCCAGCCGCCCAGCGCCAGGCTCTTGCTCAGCGCGGTGGTGACCACGGTCCGCTCCGGTGCGTACCGCACCGGGCTGGCGAACTCCGCCCGGGGGTCGTGCACCAGGTCCCGGTAGATCTCGTCGGCGATGAGGACCAGGTCATGCTCCCGGGCCACCGCGCACAGCGCCTGCACGCTGGCCGGGCTGGCCAGCCGCCCGGTCGGGTTGTCGGGCAGCGTGAGGACCACGGCGCCGATCCGGCGGCCCGCCTGCCGGGCTCCGGTCACCGCCCGGGCCAGCCCGTCCGCGTCGCACACCCCGCCCTCGCCCGGCGGGGCCGGCACGAAGTGCGGCCGGACGCCGATCATGCTCGCCTGGGCCGCGTAGCTGACCCAGCTCGGCTGCGGCACGGCGACGTCGGCCCCGAGCGCCAGCAGCAGGCCGAACAGCAGCGATTTGCTGCCGGGGCCGCAGATCACCTGGGCGTGGTCGGTGGGGGTACCGCGGCGCGCCCAGTACCCGGCGGCCGCCTCGCGTAGCGTGCGCAGCCCGGCCACCGGACCGTAGGAGTTACCGCCGCTGGCCGCGGCGAGCGCGTCCCGCAGCAGCGGGTGGGCGGGCAGCCCGGCCTCGCCGAAGGCGAGCGGCAGCACCGGCTCGCCGGCCCGCCGCTTCTGGGCCATGGTCTCGTTGGCGGCCAGCGTGGCGGACACCGGGACTGCCGCCAGGGTGGGTGCCAGGGTGGCGGCCGGCCGTGGCGCGAGGGCCGGCGGTGGCGCGAGGGCGGGCGGGGGCGCGGGCGGTGGCGGTGGTGCGGGGGCGAGCGGTGGCGGGGTGGACGGCATGGCTGTACCAGCCATGGACATGGCTCTCGACTCCTCGATACCGGGTAATTGCGCGCCGCGCTGCGCCGAAACATGATCGTCACTAGACGGGCCTCGGGGGACCGACGACCACCCTGACCAGGATGCCTTCAGTTATGCGTTAGCACAAGAAGCTATACCTAGGGTCAAGGCTAAGCTGAGCTTATGCTCGATCTGCGCCGCCTCCGGTTGCTCAAGGAATTCGCCGGACGGGGGACCATCGCTGCCACCGCGGCGGCCCTTGGCTACACCCCGTCCGCGGTGTCCCAGCAACTGGCCGCCCTGGAGCGGGAGGCGGGCGTGATGCTGCTCGACCGGACCGCGCGGTCGGCCGAGCTCACCGACGCCGGGCGGCGCCTCGCCGTCCAGGCCGAGCGCATCCTGGCCGCGGTCGAGGAGGCCGAGGCCGAACTGTCCGCTCAGGAACGCGAGCCCTCCGGGCGGGTGTCGGTGGCCGCGTTCCCCACCGCCGCCGCGGCCTTCGCGCCCGCGCTGGCCCGCAGCCTCCGCGCTCACCCGGCGCTCACCCTGCTGCTCCGGCAGACTCAGCGGGACGAGGGCCTGAACTCGGTGCGCTGGGGCGAGGCCGACGTCGCCCTGGTGGACGACTGGACGCGGCGCTGGCTGGACGACGGCGGGGCGGGCGTCCTCCAGTTCTACCCGCTGGTCCGCGATCCGCTGGTGCTGGTGGTGCCACGCGGCCACCCGCTGGCCGACCCGGCCGAGCCCGTGGACCTGCGCAAGCTCAGCCAGACGAGCCGCTGGATGGCCGCTCCGGCCGGGGAGCCGTCCCGGCAGGCCACCGACCAGCTGCTCGCCGCGGCCGGCGGGGCACCTGCCATGCCCTGGGAGTTCGAGGGCCTGGGCACGATCCTGTCGCTGGTCTCCCGGGGCATCGGGGTAGCCGCGGTGCCCCGGCTGGCCCTGGCCGCCGGGGAGGGCCGGGTCGCGGTCCGGGAACTGCCCGGCTCCGACGTGGCCCGGGACGTGTACGCGGTGGCCCGGACGGCCAGCGTGCGCCGCCCCGGGGTGGCCGTGGTGCTGGCCGCGCTGCATGACGGCGCCCAGCACCTTTCCGCCCGCCCGCGCCGCCCCCGCGGTCCGGCCCCCGCCCGGCCGCCATCCGTCTGAACCGGCAGCCCACCGGGGCCGTCCCCTGAGTTAGGCGGTGGGTTGGGACCCTCTGGGAGGTCCCAACCCACCGCACTCAGCCACCACCCCGGCCGTCTGCGTCTGTGCGGTGAGTTGGGGCCGCCTGGGAGGTCCCAACCCACCGCACACCGCCTTCCCGGCGCCGGCGGGGGCCCGGCCGGGCGGGCGATGGAGTTATCCACAGGAAGGAAAGTCGGGTGGCGGGGCGGTGGCAGGCGGGCGAAGGTGGGTCCATGGCACGAGACTTACCAGCGGCCTGCCGCGACTTACTGGACCTGCAGGATGGGGTGATTTCCCGGGCCCAGGCCCTGGAGAAGGGGATCGCCGGGACGTCGGTCAGGCAGATGCTCCGGACCGGCTGCTGGCAGCCGCTGCACCGGGGCGTGTACGCCACCTACCCGGGGCAGTTGCGGCGTTCATCGGCGATGTGGGCCGCCCTGCTGCGGGCGGGCCCAGACGCGGTACTCAGTCACCTCACCGCAGCCGAGCTTGACTGTCTGGTCGTCCCGAGCAACGCGACTGCTTCGCGGGTGATCCATGTCTCCGTGCCGCGCGATCAGCATGTCAGCCCCGTCGCCGGGGTGGTGCTGCACCGGCGGGCCAACCTGAGCCGCCTCCGGCACCCGGCGGCTCAGCCAGCACGGACCCGGATCGAGGAGACTACCCTCGACCTGGCCTTGGCCGCCAGAAGCATGGACGAGCCATGGCCTGGCTGGCCCGGGCATGCGGGAACCGGCTGACCACCCCGGCCCGGCTGGAGGCGTCGCTGGCGGGCCGGGGGCGAGCCCGGTGGCGCCGCGAACTGGCCGCCGCGCTGGCCGACGTGGGCACCGGGGCCCACTCCCTCCTGGAACTGCGGTACCTGCGGGATGTGGAGCGGCCGCACGGGCTGCCCGCCGGGCAGCGCCAGGCGCGGGCGAGGCAGGGATCGCGGAATGCCTACCGCGACGTGCTGTACGAGCCGTTCGGGGTGGCGGTCGAGACCGACGGGGCCGTCGCGCACCCGCTGGAGGCCCGGTGGCGAGACCAGACACGGGACAATGCGGCTGCGGCCGGCGGCATCGTCACCTTGCGCTACGGATGGGCGGCCATCACCCAGCACCCCTGCTGGGTGGCCGTCGAGGTCGCGGCCGCCCTGCGCCGTCGTGGCTGGCCCGGCCCACTGCGCCCGTGCCGGCCGGGCTGCCCACCGCCGCACGCGGAGCCTCATAAGGCGGCAATCCCGCCAGCTGCGTTTGTGGTGACTTGTGACCTCCCGCCGCCCGGTCCCAACTCACCGCACTCAGCCGCGGCGGGCCCGGCCGCCAGGGCCCCCGCCGCCGGGCCGCCAGGGCCCCGGCCGTCGGCCGCCGCCATCGGCCCCGGCCAAGGGCCACCGCGGGGCGCCACGAGCGCGGCGGAGGGCTCAGGCGTCGCGCTCGATGGGACAGCTCATGCAGCGGGGCCCGCCGCGCCCCCGGCCCAGTTCGCTGCCGGGCACCTCGACCACCTCGACGCCGTTGTCCCGGAGGTAGTCGTTGGTGGTCACGTTGCGGTCGTAGGCGACGACCACCCCGGGCTCGATGGCCAGCACGTTGCAGCCGTCGTCCCACTGCTCCCGCTGGGCGGCCGCCTCGTCCTGCCAGGCGGTGAGCACGCTGATGGTGGGCAGCCCCAGCGCGGCGGCGATCGCGGTGTGCATGTCCTCCGGGGGATGGTCGGTGACCTTGAGCTCGCGGCTGCTGGCCCCGGGCTCGACGGTGTAGGACGGCAGCATGCCTAGCCCCAGGTACTTGGTGAATACCCCGTAGTCGCACATGGTCATCACGGTGTCCAGGTGCATGAACGCCCGGGCCTTCGGCATGTCGAGGGCCACCAGGCAGCGCGCCGCCCCGGCGGAGAACAGCCGGTGCGCCAGCATCTCCAGCGCCATCGGGGTGGTCCGCTCGCTCATCCCGGCCAGCACCGCGCCGTTGCCGATGACCAGGATGTCGCCGCCCTCGATGGTGGCCGGGGCGGCGTCCTCCCCGTGGTACCAGACCTCGAAGCCGCCGCTGGCGAACATCGGGTGCCACCGGTAGATGGCCTCATCGTTGACGATCTCGCGGGTCCGCGGCGGCCGGGCCATCGCGTTGACCGACACCCCGCCATAGATCCAGCACGAGGTGTCCCGCTGGTAGAGCAGGTTGGGCAGCGGGGCCAGCACGAACTCGTCGATCCGCAGCGAGTGGAACGCGATGCTCTTCGGCTCCGGGGCCAGTTCCAGCCACTCGCGCTTGGTGATGCCGCCGGTCAGGATCAGGGCCAGCCCCGGAGAATCCAGGCCCTCGACGCCCGCCCGCAGCGCGTCGCAGGCCAGCGGCCCGTGCAGCCGGGAGTCGAACACCCGGGACAGGATGTAGTCCCGGGCCTGGGGGATGTCCAGGGTCTCGGCCAGCAGGGTGCCGTAGTAGTGCACGGACACCCCCCGGGCGGCCAGCGCGGCGGCGAACTCGTCGTGCTCCGCCTGGGCCCGCCCGGCCCACAGCACGCCGTCGAACAGCAGGTCGCTGGCGTTGTCCGGGGTGAGCCGCCGCAGTTCCAGGTCGGGCCGGTGCAGTACGACCTGGCGCAGCCGGCCGACCTCGGAGTTGACACCCAACATGCGCTCTCCCCTTCGATGACGGGTGGTGCCTCGATAATCCATGATCCCCGGTTAGGCTCCCTGGGTGGACCTAGACCTTGACCTTTCCCAGGATGCGGCCACGCTGACCGCGGCCCTGGTCGATGTGCCCTCGGTCAGCGGGGACGAGGAACGCCTCGCCGACATCGTTGAGGCGGCCCTCCGCCCGCTGCCCCACCTGGAGCTCAGCCGGGACGGCAACGCGCTGGTCGCCCGGACCCGGCTGGGCCGCCCGCAGCGGGTGGTGCTGGCCGGGCACATCGACACGGTCCCGATCGCCGGCAACCTCCCCTCCCATGCCGAACGCGGCCTGCTCTACGGCTGCGGCAGCTGCGACATGAAGTCCGGGGTGGCGGTCCAGCTGCGGCTGGCCGCCTCGCTGCCCGAGCCGCGCTGCGACGTTACCTACGTTTTCTATGACGGCGAGGAGGTCGAGGCGGAGCGCAACGGGCTGCTCCGGCTGTCCCGCAACGCCCCGGACCTGCTGGCCGGGGACCTGGCCGTGCTGCTGGAGCCGACCGATGCGCGCATCGAGGGCGGCTGCCAGGGCACCATGCGGGCTGAGGTCCGCGCGTCCGGCGAGCGTGCGCACAGCGCCCGGTCCTGGAACGGCCGCAACGCAATCCACGCGGCGGGTGCCATCCTCGACGTGCTCCGGGCCTATGTGCCGCGGGAACCCGAGGTGGACGGGCTGACGTATCACGAAGGGCTGAACGCCGTCTTCATCAGCGGGGGAGTGGCTGGCAACGTCATCCCGGATGAGTGCGTGGTCGCGGTCAACTACCGGTTCGCGCCGGATCGCTCGGTGGCCGATGCCCAGCAGCACGTCCGGGAGGTGTTCCGCGGGTTCGAGGTGGAGTTCACCGACTGGGCCGCCGGGGCCCGGCCCGGCCTGGGTGCCCCGGCGGCGGCGTCGCTGCTGGCCGCGGTGGGCGGCACCCCGCGGGCCAAGTTCGGCTGGACCGACGTGGCCCGCTTCGCCGAGCTCGGCCTGCCCGCGCTCAACTACGGCCCGGGCGACCCGGAGATCGCGCACTCCCGCGGCGAGCACGTGCCGGTGGCCCAGATCGCCGAGGTGGAGGCGCGGCTGCGCACCTGGCTCACCCCCTGATCCCCGGGGCACCCCTGGCTGACCCGCGGCACACATGATCAAGGGATCGCCATTCACCTGTGAACGGCAATCCCTTGATCACTGATGCGGCGAGTGCCTACTTGGCCGGGCCCTCGATCAGGGTGAGCGAGGAGGTGTGGCTCTGCCTGCTGGCGTCCACCCAGGTCAGTGAGACCGTGTTGCCGGGGCGGTAGCGACGCATGATGGTGGTCAGCCCATTCGCGGTGCTGACCGACTGGCCATTCACCTTGGTGATCACGTCCCCGGCCCGGATCCCGGACTGGAAGGCCGGGGTGCCCTGGTAGACGTTGCAGATCAGCGCGCCCGACCCGGCCGGCGGGGTGTAGTTGGGGCTGCCGTTGGCCAGGCACTGGTTAGCGTTGCTGACGTTGTCCACGCCGACCCCCATGAAGCCGCTCGGGCCGATGAGGATCTTGGTACCGCCGTGGCCGGCCGCGATCTGGCGCGCGATGGCCAGCGCCTTGTTGATCGGGATCGCGAAACCCTGGCTGGTGCCGCGGCCGCCGAGGTTCTGGCTGTTCGCGGCGGTGTTCATGCCGATCACCTGCCCGGCCGCGTTGGCCAGCGCGCCGCCGGAGTCGCCGGGGGCGATGGGCGCGTTGGTCTGCAGCATGCCGTGCAGCGTCTCGGTGTTAGCCCCGCTGCCTGAGTCGCTGGCGGTGATGGTCCGGTTCAGTGCGGTGATGGCCCCGGAGTCCACGGTCGGGGTACCACCGGTGCCGCCCGCGTTCCCGATGGCCACCACCCCGGTGCCCAGGTTCACCTTGGACGAGTCACCGACCTGCACGGTCTTGAGGCCCGCGGCGCCCTGCAGCTTGACCAGCGCCACGTCATCGGTGGGATCGACCCCGATGACCTTGGCGGTGTAGCTCTTGCCGCCGACCACCAGCGTCGAGCGGAGCGACGTCGAGCCTTCCACCACGTGGTTGTTGGTGAGCACCACGCCACTGGAGGACAGCACCATGCCGGTGCCGGCCGCGGCCCCGTTCTCGTACTTGAGCGTGGAGTTGATGTCCACGATGCCCGGCTCGACCTTGTTGGCCACCGCCTGCTCGTTGACGTTCGCGGTATTGGCCCCGCCCGAGTTGCCCTTCGGCGTCGGGATCTGCTGCGAGGACACGTTGCTGCCGGACGTGGAGGAGTCGTGGGTCAGGGCGACCACCGCGCCCGCCCCCGCCGCTGCGGCGAGCGCCGCGACCACCACGTAAACGACGGCCCGGTTCCTGCGCCGCGGCGGCTCGGGCTCCTGGCCGTAGCCCAATAGGTCGGTCGGGCCCCAGCCTCCGGCGCCGCCCGGTGGGCTGGCCCAGGGGCCTCCGCCCCCGCCCTGCCCGTAGCCCTGCTGCCCGTAGCCCGGCTGCCCGTAACCCGGCGGCCCGTACCCCGGCTGCCCGGGGCCTTCCTGGCCGGAACCCTCGGGGTAGCCGGGCTGGCCGGTGCCTTCGGGTCCGGAACTCGCCTGGGAGTAGCCGGGCTGGCCGCCACCGGGCCGGTAGCCAGGCTGCCCGAAGGCCGCCTGGCCGTAGGCCGCCTGGCCATATCCGGGCTGACCATATCCGCCCGGCTGGCCGTACGCTCCGCCGTAGCCCAGCTGCCCGTAGCCGGGCTGGCCAGCGGCCGGCTGGCCGTAGCCGGGCGATGCGTACCCGCCTGGACCGTACTCCGGCTGCCCATGGGGTGGCTGCGACCCGTAGCCGCCGGGGCCGGGCTGGCCGAACGCGGTGGTCCGCTGCTCGGGTGGGCTGCCCGCTCCGGGGTCGCCGGGCTGGCTGAACGCGGTGGTCCGCTGCTCGGGTGGGCTGCCCGCTCCGGGGTCGCCGGGCTGGCTCAGGTCCGCCGGCCCGCTGGCCGGCTGGTCTGCGGGCGGCTCCCAGGAACGCGGCTGCCCGTAGTACCCACCCTGGCCGCCGGCCGTGCCGTCCGCTGCTGCCCAGGGATCGCTGCCCGCCGTGCCCAGCGCCCCGCCCGGACCCGGGTCCGCGGGGGCGGGGCGGGCTGGCTCGCCGGCCGGGCCGGTCCCGGGCGCGCCGCTATCCTGCGGCCGCACGGGCCCGGCCGCCGGGGCTGCCTCGGGCTGCTGGCCAGTCTCGGCGGAAACGACCCAGGGGTCGTGGCCGGCCGGGCCGGGCCCGGCCTCGTCCGCCAGGGCGGCGCTGCCCGGCTGGCTGCTGCCGACGGTCTGGTCGGGCTGGTGCTCCTCCGGAATGGGTGACCAGGCACCCATGTGCTCCGGCGGCTGGCCGCCATCCCGGTCCTGACCTTCATGCATCCGTATCACCTTTGTCCCGGATTACAGCCTACGTTCGTGCGTATCGCTGCCGGTGAGCCGGGCGGTCGGCCCGCGCCTTCCAGGCACCTCTAAGTAAGCACCACGAATCTGGACGTTAGCTGAATGCGTCCTGAGGATTCCTCATCCATGCCCAGGCCCGGGCCGCATGGCCGGAAACTCCGGCTGCCCCGGCGGGCGTCCCGCCCAGCCCGTGGTCGGCTAGCGGTCCCACGGCCAGGCCGCGCGCCCCGCACTCGCCGAGGAGCCACGGGAGTGCGCCCAGGGCAGCCGCCGCGGCCCCCTGCGGGGCGACGGCATCCGAGTCGTGCAGCAGCACGGTCGCTCCACCGTCCAGGGCGGCGTCCAGGCTGGCCTGCACCGTTTCCGGCGTCGAGCCCGGATCCCATTCGCGGCCCCAGCAGGTCCACAGCACCGGCCGCAGCCCGAGCCGGTGGCAGGCGAGCAGCGAGCCCGCACTGAGCACGCCGTACGGCGGCCGGTACAGCCGGGGCGCGGTGCCGGCCGCCTCGGCGATCGTGTCGCAGGCCCGGGCCAGGTCGTCGTGCAGTGCCCGGGGCCCGCGGAGGGTGGCGTAGCGGTGGTCCCAGCCGTGCACGCCGATCTCGTGCCCCGCTGCGGCGATCTCCGCGGCCACTGACCGGGCTCCGGCGGCCATCGGGCCGAGCAGGAAGAAGGTGGCGCGTACCTGGTGCGCGTCCAGCGTGGCCAGGAAGCTCGGCGTGCTGCCCGGGTCGGGGCCGTCGTCGAAGGTGAGCGCCACATGGTCAGCCCGGCCCTGGCCCGCCAGCCCCGGAAAGAAGCGGCGGCGGACCGGCCCGATCGCGGTGATCCCGGGCGCGCCCTGGCCGACAGCCAGGGTGGCCAGGCCGAGCAGGGCCGCGCCCAGCATGCCGTTGCGCATCGTCGGCTCTCCGTCCTGTCCCCGCGGACCATACCCAGGATGCCGGGCTGGGCTCGCCTTTCAGTTACAGCAGCTGTAGTTCATGGTGATCATGGTGTTGTCGCGGCGTAGGCATTCCAGCGCTGGTGGGCTTGGCGGGCGCGGTGCTGGTGGCGGCGTCGTCAGGCGGGCCAGTGCCGCCGATGAGGCCGGCCTCCTCGGGCTTTACCTGTCAGAGCAGGTCGCCTCAGAGCAGGTCGCCTCAGAGCAGGTCGCCTCAGAGCAGGTCGCCTGGGACCGGTCCGCCGACCGCTCGGATTCCCGCCTTCCGTTATTCGCCGTCCGTGACGCGGATGATCGTCTTGCCGGGCATCCGGCGGCCGGGCGTGAACGCGGACGGTGCCTCGGCCAGCGGCCGTACGGCCCCGATGATCGGCTGCAGCCGCCCGGACCGCACCCGCTCGGCGAGGTCCGCCAGCCGGAGCCGGTCCGGCTCGACGACAAAGAAGATCGCCCGGCCGCCGGCGGGCCGCACCTTCGGCAGGCCGATGATCGTGACCAGCGTTCCGCCCGCGCGCACCAGCGGGGCCGAGCGTTCGAGGACCTCGCCCCCGATGACATCGAACACCACATCGACCTCGCCGACCTCCTCCAGCCGGTCGGCCTGGAGGTCTACGAATACGTCCGCGCCCAGCCCAAGTGCAGCCTCCCGGTCCGCGGCGCGACCGGTGCCGATTACGCGGGACCCCAGCTCGTGCGCGAGTTGCACCGCCATGGACCCGACGCCGCCCGCGGCGCCGTGGATCAGGATGGTCTGGCCGGTCTTTAGCCCGGCGTGGTCGAAGAGACCCTGCCAGGCGGTCAGCCCGGAGATGGGCACGGCGGCGGCCACGGTGTGGTCGATGGCCGCCGGGAGCGGGGCGAGGTTGCGGGCCTCCACCGCCGTGTACTCGGCCAGCGCCCCGTCGCGGGTCCAGTCGGCCAGCCCGAACACCCGCTGGCCCACGGTCAGGCCGGTGGTGCCGTAGCCCAGCTCGCTGACAACACCCGACAGCTCGTGTCCGGGCACGCTCGGGGTTCGGTCGCGGCCAGCGCGGTCGGTCCACGTGCCCGGCCAGTCCAGCTCTCCCGGCGTGAACCCGGCCGCGTGGACGCGCACGATCACGTCGTTTTCGGCCGCGTGGGGGTGCGGGATGTCGGATAGCGTGAGCCCGGCCGCGCCAGCGGCCCGGTCTCGCACGGTGATAGCTCGCACAACGATTCCCTTCTGCGACCGGTTCAGGTTCTGACGTGCCCCGGTCGCACAGCTGGTCAAACCGCGCGCCGGCGCCTCTCGATGTCCTGCCTGGTAGGCAGCCGCAGTTCGCTGTGATCATGGTGTTGTCCCGGCGGGCCGGCCTCTTGCTGGCGTTGCACTGCCACGGCAATGGCGAGGTAGATACAGGCCAGCAGGCAGATTACGGTCCAGCGGTGCCAGGGTTTCCAGCGGATGACCTGCCCTGCGTCCAGGGGGCCCGTGGGGCAGGCGGCCGGGTGAATGTAACCGGGGGCGAGGGTAAACCAGGGGCCAGGGAAACCGGCGGCGGGAGTAACCGGGGGCGGGAGTAACCGGGGCGGGAGTAACCGGGGGCGGGAGTAACCGGGGCGGGAGTAATCAGGCCAGCAGCAGCGACGGGGGAAAGAGCAGCCCGTCTCAGCCGGGCAGGCGGAGCAGCTTGACCGTGCCCCCGGTGGCATGGATGGCGTGCAGCATGATCTTGTCAACCCTGGCGCGCTCGGCGTTCAGGACGGCCGTGTCCCGGCTCAGCGCCGCCTCGGCCCGCTGCCGTGCCGCGGGCTGCGTGGCCGCGGCCACGTTCGCCACGTCGTCCTGGACCCGCACCGCATACGGCGAACACCAGAAGACCAGGTCGTTGACCACGGTATCGAGGTGGAAGCCGGCCAGTGACTCGGACACCTGGTACTGGCTCAGGTCATCGATCGGCTGGCTGTTGGCCGGCTCGCAGTTCGCCGCCCCGGTATGCGCGATCTGGACGGTGTCCGCGGCCCGGGCCACCGCGCCGGCGCCGGTGCCGATGCCGTGCAGCGCGGTCATCGATTCGCTGACGCCGCCGGCGCAGGACTCGGTACCGGTCCGCATGTCGGCCATGAAGCCCTGGAGGTCGCCGGCCAGCTGCGAGTGGGTGGGCTTGTGCGCCAGCCCCACCAGGACGGCGGCGATCAAGAGCACTGCGCCGACCAGCCAGGCCCAGCGCGGCGTCTTGCGGACTGGCCACCGGGTGGCCCGGATGGGCACGTACGGCGGATCGGTCCTGGTCGGGGTGTCCATGCCGGTCACCCCCGCCCGCTCGCGGCGGTCATCATCGTTACCCCGCTGGTCAGTTCGGCCTGGGTCACCGGGCCATAGATGGTCCGCACGATCCGGTGCCGGCCGTTCAGGAAGAACGTGACCGGCAGGACGGGCGCCTGGTAGGAGAGTGCCGTGGCTATCGGGGCGGACACCACCGGGTAGTGCACGCCGGCCTTGCGGATGAACGCCTCGGCCTTGGTGGCGGAATCGGCGCTGTCGATGCCGAGGATGGTGACCCGGCCGTGCGCCGACCGGTAGAACCTCGCGATCAGCGGGGTCTCCCGCTGGCACGGGGCGCACCAGGAGGCGAAGAAGTTGAGGATGAGCGGGTGGCCGGTGTAGCTCGCGAGCGACAGGTGCTGGCCGGGGTGGCCCAGAACCGCCAGACTGAATGCCGGGGCAGGCCGGGGCGGCTGGGCGGCGGCCGCCTTCGGCGCGCCACCCGAGGTAGCGCTCAGCGCCAGCAGGGCCACCACCACCGCGGTCAGCGCGGCCGTGGACGTTATCACCAGCCGGCCCGCCCGGCTCCGGGCGCCGAACCACGCGCGCAGGCTACGGTCCGGCCGGCCGTCGGCCGGGCCCGCCGCCAGCTCATCGGCGCCGCCGTGGGCCGTGCCCGAGGTCATCTGTTCCTGCTTGCCCATGGGTCTTCCTTCAGGGTCCGGTCCTGGGCCGGGTCCGCGGAGCCGGCCGCCCAGCTCAGCGCCGCGGCCGGGACGCCGGCGACGGCGCTGACCGCGGGCGCCGGGAGGACCAGCTCGAACTCGCTGCCCTCGCCGGGCGTGCTGCGCACCCGGACATCACCGCCGTGAGCGTGGGCCACGGCGCGGACCAGGGGCAGCCCCAGCCCGGTGCCCTTGGTACCCGCGCTGGCGGCCGCGGAGCCACCGGCCGGTGATCCCGTCCGGAACCGGTCGAAGATATGCGCCAGCTCGGTGGGCAGGATTCCCGCCCCGGTGTCCGCCACGATCATACGCACTGGCATCCCGGGGCCGCTGGCCGCCACCGACAGCTCGATCGTGTCGCCGCTGGTGGTGTGCCGCACCGCGTTCTCCAGCAGGGCGTCCACGGCCAGCGCGAGGCGTTCCCGGTCCGCGCTGGCCGTCACCCGGTCCAGCCGCCCGATCCGCCACTGGCGCTCGGCGGTGGGCCGCCACCGGCGGATGACCTCCATCGTGAACCGGTCCAGGGCGATGAGCTCCGGGCGCAGGAAGTCGGGGTCCTCGGACGCGGCGATGACCAGCAGCCGCTCGCCCAGCCGGCGCAGCCGGGCCAGCTCGCCCACCACCACCTGGATGTCCCGCCGCTCGGCGCGATCGGTGAGTTCGGAGGCCAGCAGCTCGGCGTGCCCGAGCGCGATGGTGATCGGGGTGCGCAGCTGGTGCGAGGCGTCCTGCAGGAACCGCCGCTGGGTGGCCAGCAGCCGCGCGTTCTCCTCGCTGACCAGCTGCCGCTCCTGGTCCGCGGCCAGCCTGCGCTGGGCATGCCAGACCATCAGCCAGAACATCATGGCCATGAGCGGGACTTCGTTCAGCTCGTCCACCGACTGGGCGCCGCGCGACACGTCGATGAAGATCGCGGCGAACGTGGTGACCATGACGACGCCGAGCACCCACAGCGTCGGACGCGTCGCCCAGACCCGGAACCCGTAGAGCAGGGTGAGGCTGATCCAGATGAAGTGGAACGGGATCGTCTCCCAGTGCGCGAAGACCAGGATGCAGACCAGGTTGACCACGGAGAAGACGCCCCACACCACGTCCACCCAGGTGATCCGCCAGGGCCAGGCGAAACTGCCGGAGGACGCGGACGGGCCGGTGACCGGGCCGGCGGCCGGATGGCGCCGGCCGGCGCCCCGGCGCCGGGTCCGCCCCGACGGGAGCGAGTGCCACAGCCCGGCCGGCAGGCCGGTGCGCAGCCGGGAACGGCCCGCCTCATCCGGGTCCATGGTCCCGGTGTCACGCGGTGAGCTGGTATCCCTCACCACGCACCGTCTTGATCAGGCCGAAGCCGAGCTTGGAGCGGAGCCGCCGGACGCACACGTCCACGACGTTGGAGCCGGGGTCGAAGTCGTACCCCCACACGGTCGCGAGCAGCTGCCCCTTGGGCACCGACTGGCCGGCATGCTCCATCAGCTCGCGGAGTAGCAGGAACTCGAGGCGGGTCAGCGGGACCGGGCCGTGCCCGATGTTGGCTTCCAGCCGTCCGAAGTCCAGCACGAGATCTCCTGCCTTGAGCACCTCAGCCACCGGGTGGCCGTCGTCGCGCAGCCGGACCCGCACCCGGGCCAGCAGCTCCGCGAGCGAGAACGGCTTGGTCAGGTAGTCCTGGGCGCCCAGTTCCAGGCAGTCCACCTTGGTGGTCACGTCGGCCAGGCAGGACAGCACCAGGACCGCCTGCTCAGGCCGTTCGTGGCGGAGCCGGACCAGGATCTCCCGGCCGTCCAGGTCCGGCATGACCAGATCGAGGATGACCAGATCGTAATCCCCGGCGGTGGCCTGGCGCAGGCCGTCTTTCCCGGTGCCGGCGAAATCGATTGCATAACCCGCAGCGGTCAACGCGCGGGTAATGAACTCCCGGATCTGTGGCTCGTCATCCACAACGAGCAGCCGTGCAGCCGTCGGGTACCCCCCCGGCCGATGGACCGTCTTCGCAGGTGCATTAGGTGTCATGGCACATCAGGGCGATACGTCAGCACGGTGCGGCGGCGCCTGGCGCCGCCGCCTGGGCGATCCCCTCGAAAGAGGATGGACCGGAACATGTCGCCCGGTCAACCCTCGTTACCTAGGGGTTAACCGCGGCAAACCATTGCAACACCGGTTGAGCTCGCGAGGTGTCGTTGTGTGAGCATGTGGTAACAATCAGTAGCGTGATCGCGAAGCGACCGGACCGTGACCCCATGTCCAGCGGGAACGTTACCTGGATGAGACATCTTGATCATGACAATTTCGTCATTGAGCGGCGGCCAGGTTGCCGAGCTGTGGCGAACGATCGCAAGATCAGGACCAGACGAGACTTCCGGCCCGGAGTCATGGGGACATTGCGGCCGGCCCCAGTCGTGTGCGCGAGGCGCCGCGAAGAAGCGAGGTGGTGACTGGTGTCTCTGCCGGCCCGTATCGCGACCCTGGTGGTGGCCTTCGCCGCCGTGGTCGCGGGTGGGGTCTTCATTGCCGTGTACTACATCGGCAGCGGCCCACCGGTGGTGGACTACACCCCGGTGGCCTCCGGTGGGTCCGTCAACGTGGTGCTGCAGGAAGACCCGCAGAACAACTCGGCCAGCGAGCCGGAGTGGGTGAGCTACTACGTGCAGGACCCGAAGACCCACGACTGGGTGCACACCACGCTGTTCCAGGTCCCGGCGAACACCCGGGTGAACATGACGATCCTGGGCTACGACGGCTGCACCCCGCTGCGTAACAACTACTGGAGCGCAATCCAGGGCACGGTGGGCAACGCGATTACCGTGCAGCAGTTCAAGACCGTCGGGCAGCCGATTAGCCCGGTCAAGAGATACTCGGTCCTCAACTCCTGGTCCGACTGCAGCGTCGGGCACACGTTCGCCATCCCCAGCCTGCACCTGTTCGTGCCGGTGGCCTCGCCTAACACCGCGCTGTTCGCCAGCAACCCGTGCGGCACCTCGCCGTGTACGTCGGGGCCGCACTCGATGGTGAAGTTCAGCTTCTTCACGCCGAAGCACGCCGGGACCTTCCGCTGGCAGTGCTTCGTCCCGTGCGGCGGCGGCTTCCTGGACGGCAACGGCGGCCCGATGCAGACGATCGGTTACATGATGGGCAACATGGAGGTGTCAGCCTGATGGCCGCGTCCGCGTCCCAGGCCCCGGCGGCCCCCGACAACGAGCAGAAGGAGCCGAACCACGGTCTGCGGATCGCGCTGATCTGGGTCGTCCTCGCGCTCGCCGCCGACCTCGTCATCTGGTTCGTCTGGTACCCGCACCTGCCTCCGGGCCGGATGGCCAGTGCCGCGGCCGGCCAGCAGTTCGACATCGCGGTGCTGGCCCTGGCGGCCGCCCCGGTCATGCTGTTCGTGTACACCTACTTCGGCTACACCTTCATCAACTGGCGGCACCGCGACGGTGACGACGACGACGGCCCGCCGATCTTCGGGCACACCGGGCTGCAGGCCACCTGGATCGGCGGCACCGCGGTGATCGTGCTGGCCGCCTTCGTGTTCGGCACCATCCAGCTGATCGTGCCGGCCGGCGCGGGCGCCGGCCAGGGCCCGCTGCCGGTGTGGAAGCCGACCACCTCCAACTGGCTGCGGGTGCAGGTGATCGGCCAGCAGTGGGCGTTCACCTACCGGTACCCGCAGTTCGGCGGGTTCGAGACCACGCAGCTGCTGCTGCCGGCCAACCGCACCATCGAGTTCAACGTGACCTCGCTGGACGTGATCCACAGCTTCTGGGCCTACCAGCTCGGGGTGAAGGCCGACGCCAACCCGAACGTGAACAACGTCGCCTACACCGACACCAAGAGCCAGCTGGGCAGCTTCAGCGTCCGGTGCAGCGAGCTGTGCGGGATCTGGCACGGCGCGATGTACAACTACGGCCGCATCGTGACGCCGGCCGCGTTCGCCGCCTGGGCCACCGCGACCGAGAATGCCCAGCGCAGGAACGGCACGCTGGCCGCGCTGCCGCCGTACGCGCTCACCTACGACCCGACCGTGATCCCGCAGCTCGGCAAGGTCCTGGTCAAGCAGGGCATCACCGGCGCCCCGGGCTACTACTACCCGCCGACCGACCCGGTGCAGCCATGACGGGCGGCGGCGTGAGCACCCCGCTGCGCGGCGCCCTGGCCGTAAGCACACTCGGGCCCCAGGCCAACACTGCGATGGAGAGGTGACCGGATGTCCATCGAGATAGAGCCGGAAAAGGCGCAGGAGCCAGCGGGGTCAGGCCCGGCTGGCCCGGCCCGGGCCCGGCCGTGGTGGATGCGGCCGGCCGTCCACACCGGGATCATCGGTGCGGTCATCGGCTACTTCCTCGGGCACTATCTGGGCAACTTCCTGTCCTCGGACTACGCGCGGAACGATCTGTCCGGCATGAACGACTTCCCGCTCGTGCTCGGCTACGTGTTCGGGACCGTCGGCTGGCTGGCCGGGCTGGGCGTGTTCAACGACCTGATCCGGCAGATGCTGGGCCGGCCGGTGCCGGTGGCCGAGGAGGAGGCGGAGGCCGCGACCGGGCTGGCCCGGTACTTCCGGTACACGCTCGACCACAAGGTGGTCGGCATCCAGTACCTGGTCGGCATGATCGTCTACTTCTGCACCGGCGGCCTGTTCGCGATGGCCATCCGGACGGAACTGCTGTCGCCGACGTACCACATCATGAGCGCCAGCAACTACCTGATGGTGGTGGGCGAGCACGGCACCATGATGATGATGATGATGTCGTCCGTGGTGCTCGGCCCGTTCGGCCAGTACCTGATGCCGCTCATGATCGGCTCCAAGCGGATGGCGTTCCCCCGGCTGGAGGCGCTGGCCTTCTGGCTCACCCCGGCCGCGTACGTCGTGCTGCTCTCTGGCGTGCTGCTCGGCGGGTTCCCGACCGGCTGGACCGGGTACGCGCCGCTCAGCGTGCAGGCCACCGAGGGCATGGACTCCTACGCGGTCGCCTTCGGGATCGCGGGCGTCGCGCTCATCCTGGCCGGGTTCAACATCTTCGTCACGATCGTCAACTACCGGGCCCCCGGCATGCGCTGGGGCCGCCTGCCGATGTTCGTCTGGTCGATGATCACGGTCTCGTTCCTCATGGTGCTGTCGGTCCCCGTGCTGGTCGGCGGGCTGTACCTGCTGATCCTGGACCGCACCGTGGAGACCTCGAACTACGTGAACCAGCTGGGTGGCAGCAGCTACCTGTACGAGAACCTGTTCTGGTTCTTCGGGCACCCGGAGGTGTACATCCTGGCCGTGCCCGGGTTCGGCATCGTGTCCGAGCTGATCCCGGTGTTCTGCCGGAAACCCCTGTTCGGCTACCGGGTGGCCGGGGCCGGCATGATCGGGGTGGCGCTGCTGTCCTTCTTCGTCTGGCAGCACCACCTGTTCATGAGCGGCATCAACCCGGAGATGCGGCCGCTGTTCATGCTGACCACCGAGCTGATCTCGATCCCGACCGGGTTCATCTACCTGGTGGCGATGGGCACGTTCTGGAAAGCGAAGCTGCGCTTCACGGTGCCGATGATGTTCGCGCTCGGGTTGTACTTCAACTTCCTGATCGGCGGGATCTCCGGGGTGTTCCTGTCCGACGTCCCGGCGGACACCACCGAGCACGGCTCGTTCTTCGTGATGGCGCACTTCCACTACACGATCATGGGCGGGATCATCTTCGCCTTCTTCGGCGGGATCTACTACTGGCTGCCGAAGATGATGGGCATCCGGATGAACCAGAAGCTGGGCTACCTGCACTTCTGGACGATGTTCATCTTCTTCAACTCCACCTTCCTGCCGCTGTTCGCGGTGGGCATGCTGGGCATGCCGCGCCGGGTCTACGAGTACGCCCGCAACCTGCAGGGGCTCAACGACTGGGTGTCGATCTCCTCGTTCCTGCTCGGGGCGTCGATCCTGATCTTCCTGATCAACTTCATCTGGTCCACCGTGTTCGCCCGGGAGAAGGAAGTCGCCAACCCGTGGGACTCCCGGGGGCTGGAATGGCAGGTCTCCTCGCCCCCGCCGCCCGGGAACTTTGAGCACATCCCGGTGGTGCTCTCGGGGCCGTACGACTACGGCGTGAAGGACGCGCCACCGGTCGCCGACCTGCACCCGCCGGTCGGCGTGGTAAGCGCGTCGTACGCGACCGCTGGCACCGGAGTGGAGGCCTAGGCCATGGCGGAGCCAACGACGCAGCCGTCGTCCGAGCTGGACCGGGCGGCTGAAGAGGCCGGTTTCTATCACGAGGCGGCCCTCAACGCGGCGTGGACCGGAGCCCGGTTCGCCGTCGGCGCGCTGTCCTTCCTGTACGGGGCATTCGCGTTCGCCTACTTCTACCTCCGCTCGGTCAACTCGGCCGGGCGGTGGCAAGGGCCGGGCTTCCACGCACCCCCGATCGGGTACGGGGTGACGGTCCTGATCCTGGTGCTGGCGAGCGCGGTGATCCAGTACGTGGGCCTGATCCGGATCAAGGCCGGCGCGAAGAACGTCTGGCAGGTGGCCAGCCTGGTGGCCCTGCTGCTCGGGCTGGCCGCGGTGGCCGTGCAGATCGTCGATCTGCTGAGCCTGCCGTGGGAGCCGGGCAGCTCCGGGTTTGCCAGCGTGTTCAGCGACACCTACCCGGTGCTGCTGGTCAGCTGGCTGGCCATGATGATCTGGCTGGAGATCCTGGTCATGCGGGCCCGGGCCCTCCCGGGGATCTTCTTCGTCGAGCAGCCGCCCACCTACGCGGAGGCGTTCGCGGTCCAGCGGTTCCAGTCCTCGCTGAGCGGCTTCACGCTCATCTGGAACTTCATCGCCATCGTGACGGTCTTCTTCTTCTTCCTGTTCTACGTGCTCTGAGCGGAAAGGAGTGGCCGGTCCGGGTGGGCTCGCGCCCACGTCAGCCACCGGCGGCCGGCGATCGTCATGAACCTGGTTGTCTCGCACTGGTCGGCCAACGTGGCGGTCCTGGCCGGGTGCCTGCTGGTCACGGCAGTGCACCTGGCCGGGCTGGCCGGGCTGCGCGCCGACGCACGCCACCGCGGCGTTCCGTTGCCGTCCGGGCTGGGGCGGCAGGCGGTCGCGTTCTACTTCGGCCTGCTGGCCGTGCTGCTCGCGCTGGTATCCCCGCTCGGGTACTACGGGGGCACCTTCATCTGGGTGCGCACCCTGCAGGCCCTGCTGCTCGGGATCGTGGCGCCCGCGCTCCTCGTGCTGGGTGCCCCGTGGCTCGCGGCGTGGCGCGGGCTCGGCCGCCGGGCGCTACCGGGCACGGCTGGCCCGGCCACTGCGGTGCGCTCCGTCCCGCCGTGGTGGCGTAGCTGGCCGGTGGCGGTGACGGCCCTGTTCACGCTGGTCTGGTGCGGATGGTACGTGCCGCCGCTGTACGACGCGGGGGTGCACCACCCGCTGGTGCTCGCCGCCCAGGTGCTCAGCTATCTTGGCGTGGGTGTGCTGTTCTGGCTCCAGCTCATCGGCTCCCGCCCGTTCAGCCCCCAGTTCGGGCCGCTGCACCGGGTGATGCTCATCGCCTCCTGCGTGGTCACGGGCACCATCCTGGGCATGGTGCTCGGCTTCGATCCGCACGTGCTGTACCCGGCCTACCTGGGGGTGGGACACCATCGCCTGCTGACGGTGCCCTTTGACCAGCAGGCGGCGGGGGCTGAGTTGTGGGTGCTCATGCTGCTGCCGTACGTGATCACCGGCATCTCCCTCCTCATCCAGTGGGTACATGAGGAGGACACGGGCGCCGTCTCCCTCGGCCTGGAGCGGATACTCCGGCCACCGAAGTCCACCTGGCCGGCCCGGACCGGGTGGCGATGATGCAGTCACCAGCTCTCCGCAGGAGGATAGAGTGCACGAAGTGATTCCCCCAGCCGCGCTGGTCGGATATAACAACGGCTCGGCCGTGATGACGCTGGTGCTGCCCCTGGGCTTCTTCATCATCGTGATGATCGCCCTCTACTTCGTCTTCACCCGGCCGCACACGGTGCCCGGGCACCGGCCGATCTCCGGGGCCAGGCCGGTCGCCCCGGACACCGCGGCGGCGCCGTCCATCGCCGCCGCCACCGGCTTCCCGCTGGCGACGAGCACGGGCGGTGCCGAGCCGCTCGCCGAGCGGGGCACCCCGCCGGTGGTCGGCGCGGCCAGTGCCGAGGCGGCGCCCGCCTCCGACCAGGCGGCGCCCGCCTCCGACCAGGCGGCGCCCGCCTCCGACCAGGCGGCGCCCGCCTCCGACCAGGCGGCCCCGGGCGGCACGGAATCTCCCGCACCGGGATCGAGCGACACGACGCCGGAATCGGCTGACAACACGGAGGACCCAGAGTGACCCCAGCGACCGACGCGCTGCCCGTGGCTGCGGGGCGCCGCTCCGCCCGGCTGATCGCCCGGTCGCTCTTCGCCCTGACCAAGCCCAGGATCATCGAGCTCCTCCTGGTGACCACGGTGCCCACCATGCTGCTCGCCCAGCGCGGGCTGCCGCCGGTCCAGGTGCTGCTGGTGACGCTGGTGGCCGGCGCCTGCGCGGCGGGGAGCGCGAACACCATCAACTGCTACATCGACCGGGACATCGACGCGGTGATGCGGCGCACCTCACGGCGGCCGCTCAACGGCAGGGGCCGTGAGGCGGCGGTGATCAAGCCGGCCGAGGCGCTGGTGTTCGGCATCGTCCTCGGCGCGCTGTCCACGGTGCTGCTGGGCCTGCTGGTGAACTGGCTGTCCGCGGCCCTCGCGGTCAGCGCCATCCTGTTCTACGTCTTCGTGTACACGCTGGGGCTCAAGCGCCGCACGCCGTCCAACATCGTGATCGGCGGCGCCGCGGGCTGCTTCCCGGTGCTCATCGGCTGGTCGGCGGTGACCGGCACGGTCAGCCTGCCCGCGGTCGTGCTGTTCGCGGTGATCTTCTTCTGGACGCCGCCGCACTTCTGGGCGCTGGCCATGAAGTTCCGCGACGATTACGCCGCCGCCCGGGTCCCGATGCTGCCGGTGGTCGCGTCCCCGGCCGAAGTGGCCCGGAAGATCCTCATCTACTCCTACCTCATGGTCGTGGTCACCCTGGGCCTGGCCCCGTACGCTGGCTGGCTGTACACCGCGTGCGCGGTGGTGCTCGGCGGCTGGTTCCTGGCCGAGGCGCACCGGCTGCACGCGCGGGTGGCCGCCATGCCCGACGCCCGCGAGAACCTGGCGCCCGCCGCCCCGGCGCCCGCGCCCGCCCCGGCTGCCCCGGCCGGGGCAGGCGGGAGCGCCGTCGCCACGGCCGTGGAGGTCACCGCCCCGGTCGAGGTGGTGGTGGCCGCGGAAGCCCCGGCGGACTCCGGGGTGACCGAGGGGGCGTGTGCCGGGGTGGCCCAGCCCAGCGCCAACCCGGCCCCGATGCGCCTGTTCCACCTGTCCATCGCGTACCTGACGCTGCTGTTCGCGGTGATCGCGGTCACCGCGGTGCTGCCGTGGGGCGGCTGGTAGGCCGTCCGGGCAGCAGCACCACCGCGCGCAGCCCCGGCGTGGCGTCCTCCAGCCGCACCGAGCCGCCGTGCGCGTCCGCCGTGGCCCGGACGATGGCCAGGCCCAGCCCGGCCCCGCCCGGGTCGGCGCTGTCCCGGCTCCGGCCGGCCTCCAGCCGGGTGAACCGGCCGAACACCCGTTCCCGGTCCGCATGGGGGATCCCGGGGCCGTCGTCGGCCACCGCCAGGCGGACGCACCGCCCGTCCCGCGTCACAGACACCGCGACCCGGGACCGGGCGTAGCGGACCGCGTTGTCGATCAGGTTGCCCAGCAGCAGGCGCAGCCCGTCCGGGTCCCCGGTGACCGGGCTCGGCTGGCCCTCGGTCAGCAGCACCGGCACCCGGGCGTCGGCGTACCGGCTGACCTCGCCGGCGGCCAGCGTGGCCAGGTCCAGCGCCCGGGCCTGCCGGGGCCGGCCCCGCTCGTCCAGCCGGGCCAGGGCCAGCAGGTCCTCGGTCAGCCGGGCCAGCCGGAGCGTGTCGGCGAGCACGTCGGTGGCGGTCTGCCGCCAGTCCTGGCTGTCCGGGTGGTCCAGCGCCACCTCCAGCTGGGCCCGGATGCTGGCGATCGGGCTGCGCAGTTCGTGGGCGGTGTCGGAGACGAGACCGCGCTGCCGCTCCTGGGCCGCGCCGAGCCTGCTGAGCATGTCGTTGAGGGTGATCGCGAGGCTGCGCACCTCGTCCTGGGCGGCGGGCACGGCCAGCGCGTGCGGGCGGCCGGTCCGGGTCACCTCCTGCGCGCCGCGGTTCAGTTCCGCGATGGGCCGCAGGGTGGAGCCCACGATCAGCCAGATGGCCCCGGCCAGCAGGATCAGCAGCACCGGCGTCCCGATCACCAGCGCGTGGGCCAGCAGGGCGAGGCTGTCCTGGACCTGGCCGTAGGCCACCGCGGCGATGACGGTGCCGCCGTCCCGGGTCGGCACCGCGGCCACCCGGACCAGGTCGGGGAGGTCGAACGGGCGCCCATTGAGGAACACCGTCCGGCCGTCCCGGGCATCGGCCGCGGCCTGCGCCGGGGGCAGCAGCGGCACCAGCCAGTCGCCGTCCGGTGACACGTCTACGATCCGGCCCGCGGCGTCGAGGACCTGCACGCTGACGGTCCCGGGCACCAGCACCGGGTCGGGCAGCCGGTTGCTGTTGGCCAGCGTCGCGACCTCGGTGGCGCCCTGCCGGGCCGAGTTGTCCAGGGTCCGGGTCAGCGAGGCCGCGAGGGTGACGCTGAGCAGCAGCGCCGCTGCGGCCAGCGCCAGCGCGAGTCCCGCCGTGGAGGCCAGCGTGACGCGGGCCCGCAGGCTGCGCCGCCGCCACCAGCCCGCCAGCCCGTTCACCTGCTCGCCTCCCGGGGCCGGGCGGCCTGGTCAGCCGCCGTCCGCGGCCAGCCGGTAGCCGGCCCCGCGCACGGTCTGCAGGGCGTTGCGCCCGAACGGCACGTCGATCTTGCGCCGCAGGTAGCCGGCGTATACCTCGACCACGTTGAGGTCGAGTGAGTCGTAGCTGTCCCAGACGTGCTCCAGCAGCTCGGACTTGGACACCACCTGCCCGGGCCGCCGGATCAGGTACTCCAGCACGGCGAACTCCCGGGCGGTGAGCGAGATCTCGGCGTCCCCGCGGCGGACCCGGCGGGTCGCCGGGTCCAGGGACAGGTCGCCCGCCCGGAGCAGGGCAGGCCGGGGCCTGGCGCCGCGGCGGAGCAGGGCACGCAGCCGGGCGGCCAGCACCACGTAGGAGAACGGCTTGGTCAGGTAGTCGTCGGCGCCCAGGTCCAGGCCATCCGCCTGGTCATACTCGCCGTCCTTGGCCGACAGGATCAGGATGGGCACCCAGTTCTCCTCGGCCCGCAGCTGCTGGCACACCGCGTACCCGGACACCTTGGGCAGCATCAGGTCGAGGACCACCGCGTCGTAGCCGCCTTCCCGGGCGGCGTGCAGGCCATCCTCCCCGTTGTGGGCCACGTCCACCGCGAAGCCCTCGGCGGCCAGGCCACGGCGGACCGCGGCGGCCAGCCGCTGTTCGTCTTCCACGACGAGCACTCGCACGGCCCCGAGAGTACCCTGCCGCCCGGTCATCGGGCCGCCACGTGGCGGCGGCGCCCGCCCGTTCGCGCTGCCCAGCGGCGCTCACAGTTTGGGCACAGAAATGGTGCTGCATGATGGGAGGAGCGGGGAGGCGCCCGGCCAGCGCCGAACCCGCGCCAGTGACATGGCAGCGGCCCAGAAGCGCGCCGGCTGCCGACGTGAGGCACAGAAGAGAGGTTCACGATGACAGCGCTGCCGACGTTCTCCCGGCACGCGAGGTGGGCGGTCCCGGTCGGCGCCGTGGCTATCGCCGCCGCCGTGACGGCCGGTTCCATGATCAGCGTCGCTCAGGCCTCCCCTGAGCTGCCGGCCCGCACGCCCGCGCAGCTGCTCGCCGCGGTGGCCGGGCGGACCGCCCCTCCGCCCGCGTTCACCGGGACCGTGGTGGAGACCGCGTCGCTGGGCATCCCGCAGCTGCCCGGCCTCGGGAACCAGAACTCGGCCACGTCCCTGCTGGCCGGATCGCACACGATCAAGGTCTGGTACGCCAACCCGGCCCACTTCCGGCTGTCCATGCCCGTGCCGCTGAGCGAGAGCGACCTGATCCACAACGGCCGCCAGGTGTGGGTGTGGCAGAGCAGCACGAACAGCGTGATCAAGATGCAGCTTCCGGCCAAGGCCCCCTCCGGGGCGGCCCCCATGGCCACCCCGGCGCCCACCGGCGTCCCGCTCACCCCGCAGCAGGCGGCCAGCGAGGCGCTCAAGGCGGTCGGGCCGAGCACCTATGTCAGCGTGCAGCGCACCGTCTCGGTCGCCGGGCAGCCCGCCTACCAGCTCGCGCTGAGCCCGAAGTCGGGGAACTCGCTGATCGGCCGGGTGACGATCGCCATCGACGCGGCCAAGAACGTGCCGCTCCGGGTCCAGGTGTTCGCCCGCGGCGCGCGCACTCCCGCCTTCCAGGTCGGCTTCACCTCGATCTCGTACGTGGCCCCGGCCGCGGCCAACTTCGGCTTCAGCCCGCCGCGCGGCGCCAAGGTGAAGAACGTCACCCTGCCCACCGGGGCCATGCACAGGTCCGCCGCCGCGACGGGCCAGGCGGCTGCCGGGCAGCCCCAGGTGATCGGCAAGGACTGGCTGTCGGTGGCGGTGCTGCCCACCTCGGCCCTGGCCGGGCTGACCGGCATGGGCGCCGCGTCGGGCGCGGCCGCCGGGCAGGCGGCCGGGTCCGCGGTCGCGGGTTCCGGCGGCGGCAGCGGCGAGAGCGCCGCGGTCATAGGGGCGCTGCTCGGCTCGGCCCGGACCGTGCACGGGACCTGGGGCAGCGGTCGGCTGCTGCGCACCAGCCTGCTCTCCGTGCTGATCACCAGTAACGGCCATGTGCTGGTCGGGGCGGTCACGCCGTCGGTCCTGTACGCCGCCGCGGCGCAGGTGAAGTGAGCGTCGGCTGAGGTGAGTACCGATCAGGCAGGACCAGCCCAGGCAGGACCGGGGACGGCGGCGGCGGCCGCCCCCGGGCCGGAGCCGGCCGGGCTGGCGGCGGGGGACCAGCAGGTCACCCCGGCCATCGTCACCAGCGGGCTGACCAAGCGGTTCCGCAGTGGCCAGGTGGCCGTGGACGACCTCGGCATGGTGGTCCCGCGCGGCAGCGTCTACGGCTTCCTCGGGCCGAACGGCTCGGGCAAGACCACCACGATCCGGATGCTGCTCGGCCTGGCCTACCCGACCCGCGGCACGGTGGACCTGCTCGGCGTGCCGATGCCGGCCGGCACCGTGCGGGTGCTGCCCCGGGTCGGCTCGCTGGTCGAGGGGCCCGCGTTCTACCCGCAGCTGTCCGGGCGGGACAACCTGGCCCGGCTGGACGCGGCGGACCGGACCGCCGACCCGGGCACCGCCCGGGCCCGGATCGGCGCGGCACTGGACCGGGTCGGGCTGCTCGCGGCCAGGAAGAAGCACTTCCGGGCCTACTCCCTGGGCATGAAGCAGCGGCTGGCCATCGCGGCCAGCCTGCTCCGCCCGCGCGAGCTGATCATCCTGGATGAGCCGACCAACGGCCTGGACCCGCAGGGCACCCGCGAGGTCCGCGGCCTGATCCGGGAGATCGCCGCCGACGGGATCACCGTCCTGGTGTCCTCGCACCTGCTGGCCGAGGTGGAGCAGATCTGCACCCAGGTGGGGGTGATGCGGACCGGCAAGCTGGTGTTCCAGGGATCACTGGAGGAACTGCGCACCCGGGGCGCGGCCCGGATCTGCGTCCGTACCCCGGAACCGCAGCGCGCCGCGGAGGTGCTGGCCAAGCTGGGGCTGGCTGAGGCGGCGGCGGGCGACGGCGAGGCCACCGCCCTGCTGGGCGAGGTCGCGCCGGAGCACGTCTGCCGCGAGCTGGTGTACGCCACCGTGCCGGTGGCCGGGCTGGACACGCCCCGCCCGAGCCTGGAGGACCTGTTCGTCGGGCTGACCGGGGAGGGTTTCGATGTCAACGGCTGACCTGGCGGCGGCCCCGGACGGCACCGCGCTGGCCCAGGGTGAGCGGGCACCGGGGGCCGTTAGGCAATGGAACCGGATGCTGGCCTCGGAGCTGCGCCTTATCTTCCGGCGGTGGCGCAACCTGGCGCTGCTGGCCGTGCTGATCGTGCTGCCGGTGGTGCTGGGCATCGGGCTGCGGGTATCCACGCCGCACGGCGGCGGGGGCGGGCCGAACGCGGCGTTCTTCGCGCAGCTGGCCGGGAACGGGGTGTTCCTGTCCTTCCTGGCCCTGACCATCCTGCTCACCCTGGTGCTGCCGCTGGTGGTGGCGGTGGTGTCCGGGGACTCGATCGCCGGCGAGGCGGGCCTGGGCACGCTGCGCTACCTGCTGACCGTGCCCGCGGGCCGGACCCGGCTGCTATCGGTCAAGTACGCGGCCGTGGTCATCTTCGGGCTGGCCGCCTCCCTGATCGTCTCGGTGGTATCCCTGATCATGGGGGCCATCCTGTTCCCGGTCGGGCCGGTGACGCTGCTGTCCGGGACTACCGTGCCGCTGGCCGAAGGGCTGCTCCGGCTGCTGTACGTGACGCTGTACGTCGCGGCGGCCATGGCCGCGCTGGGCGCCATCGGCCTGGCCATCTCCACGCTCACCGAGCACCCGATCGGCGCGATCGCGGCCATCCTGGTGCTCGCCGTGGCCAGCGAGGTGGCCGACAACGTGCCCCAGTTCTCGGTGATCCACCCCTTCCTGCCGACGCACTTCTGGCTGTCCTTCGACTCGCTGCTCCGCTCGCCGATCGCCACCGGTGACCTGGTGCACGGGCTGCTGTCCTTCGCCGCCTACACCGTGATCTTCGGCTCGATCGCCTGGGCCCGCTTCACCAGCGCCGACGTCACCAGCTGAGCGGAGGCGGGCGCCGGGGGTCAGGGGCCGCCCGGCCGGCCCCACGCAGTGGGGTCGAGGGTGCCGTCCACGGCGGCCTGGGCCACCTCGGTGAGGCGGAGGTTCTTGTTCCGGGCGTAGCCGCGCAGCCGGGCGAATGCCTCCGCCAGGCTGGTCCCGGCCCGCTCGGAGATCACCCCTTTAGCCTGCTCGATCACCACGCGGCTGGTCAGCGCGCTGGACAGCTGCTCGTTGAGGCGCTGTGCCTCGATGCTGACCCGGTGCTGGACGATACTGAGCGAGGCGAGGTCGGTGAAGGCGCGGGCGACGATGACATCCGCCTCATCCAGCACAGCAGTGTCGGCGCTGAGCAGGTTCAGCGCGCCGAGGGTCACGTCCCGCAACCGCAGCGGCAGCGCGGACGCCGACTGGAAGCCGGCCTGCAGGGCAGCGTCGGCGAACTCGGGCCAGCGCCCGGCGCCGGCCACCAGGTTCTCCTGCCGGACCGGCTCACCGGTGCGGAAGGCGTCGAAGCAGGGGCCCTGCTCGGCCTGCAGCTCGAACAGCTCCAGCAGGCGCATCGCCTCGCTCGAGGAGGCCACCAGCCCCAGGCCGCCGGACGGCGAGGCCAGCATCACCCCGGCGGCGGACACGCCGAGCAGGTTGACGCACCGGTCCGTGAGCCCGGTGAGCAGGTCAACCACGTCATAATCCTCGACGAGGGTGTCCGCCATCTCGACCAGGGAGCGGACCACCTCGGCTTCACGGGTCATCTCAAGCCACCTTCTCTGAGCGCCCGCCGCCCGCCGGCTGCCGGGCGGCAGCCCGGGCCTTCAGTGACGATCCTAGTCGCGGTTGGTGCCCGCCCGAAGGGCCAAGGGGCCGGGTCATCGGAGTCGGAGCGTGCGGGCGATGATGTCCAGGGCCACATCGCCCAGCAGCCGGTCGTGGCTGAACGCGAACGCCCGCAGCCGGATCAGGGCCTCGGTCACGCTGATCCCTTCCTGGACCGAGACGATTCCGGCCGCGTTGTGCACGGTGAAGTGGAAGTCGGCGCCTGCCTCGAGTTCCCGCGCCATCGCGTCGGAGGGTGCCCCGGCCTGGGCGTCGAGTACCCAGCGGGCCGTCACGTCCGCCATGACCAGGGCGTCAGCGTGCTGGTCGGCGCTCAGCGGGCCGGGCCGGTCCCGGTACAGGTTGAGCGCGCCGAGGCGCACCGAGCCGACCCGGAGCGGGAACCCGAACACCGCCCGCACCCCCGCCTCGAGCGCCGGCGGGGTGAACGCGACCCACCGGCGGGCGGCCGGCCCGGCCAGGTCGGGCTCGGCCACCACCGTGTCCAGCTGGTAGGCATCGACGCACGGGCCCTCACCCAGCGTGTACTGCAGATCCTCGATCAGCTTGCTCACCTCGTCGCTGGCGCACAGCGATCCGCTGGGGATGTCACCGGACATGAGCATGACCCCGGCGCCGTTCACGCCGGTGATCCCGGGGCACACCGCGCACAGCCGGGAGGCCGGCCACGAATCGGCCCCGGCGGAGAGCTCCCCGAGGATCCGGTGCAGCCGGTCGGCCGCCACGTCACTGTCCCCGTCTCGGGCCGCGCACGGCAGCACCAAGGGCACCGCGGCACTCATTCACCTGCCAGCTCCTTCAACAGAGGAAGGAAAGCGTCAGCAGGGTCTGGACTCGACGCCCTTCCGGGCCCGGGCTGCCGGGCCGTTCGGCACCAACGCTACGCCATGGGCGGGCTAAGGGCAGCCCATGCCGCGGCGCCGGAACGCTCACTGGCCGGCTGATCAGGGCCGAGCGGGGTCATCCCGCCGCGCGACGGCAGAATTTCAGTCGGCCCGGCTACCCGGGACTGCCGCCGGAGCGTATCGTCGGATCCGGACAATGAGCAGTAAGCAGCATGGGCTGCGCCCGTTCGGGAGCAGCCAACCCGCGTCGCTCCAGACCCTGGCGGCACGGCCAGTCGTGGCCGGATCTCACCTTCAAGGTGCGCCAGTGAAACCCCAGTCCGTTGTCCCGTTGCCCGTGCCGCACTGCACCACCCAGGCCGAGCCGCACAGGCCCGCCCAGGCGGCTGCCGTGCTTGAGCGCGTTGAGAGAGCGCCAGCCCGGTGCACTGGGCAGGCCGGAAGCCGGCCCTGGAGCTTCCGGAAAACCTCGATGTGCCCAACGCGGGACAGATACGGCGGCCGCTGCTGGCGGCCATCGACCGTGGTGCGACGGTGCTGATCGCCACGCTGGGGTGGGCCTGGCCGCCGTGGCCGCCGGGCGCCGCCGCGGTCATCCGCCTGCCGCGCTCTCGGGCCACCGTGTGCAGCTACTCGCACGGAATTGTGCGCAAACCATAACAACTTGTTTAGCTACTGAGTAAGTTGTGCACCATGCTAGGCATGTGAGCACAGGAGAGGTACCGTGGCAGCAATGCTCCGGACCCGGGCAGGGCATTCGCGGGTATCTGCGGTGGCGTGACGGGGGCCGGATCTCTTTTTGCCTGGGGAAACCGCCAGCCTGCGTCCCGGCGGGAGATCAGGGGGGCATCTCCTCGCCGGGAGGGGGGATCGGCGGCAGCGATGTCATGCTGCTGCCGGGTGGGAGCCCTGCGCGACGGAAGGACCCGCAAGGGCTTCCGTTGCGCGGGGCTCCGGGCCGGGCCGCCGGGCGCTATCCCTTGAGGCTCGGGAAGTCCTCTTCCCAGAACTCCAGAGTGCCGCGGGGACTCGCCACGGCCTGGTCTTCGCCCGCTGTCTCGTCCCCGGCGGCCACCGGAACCGGGCCGGGCTCGCCGAGCCGGTCCGTCTCCTGGGCGCGCAGCTCCACCCGGCGGATCTTGCCGGAGATCGTCTTGGGCAGGTCGCGGAACTCCAGCCTGCGCACCCGCTTATAGGGGGCCAGCCGCTGGCGGGCGTAAACCAGGATGGACAGCGCCGTCTCGGCCGACGGTGACCAGCCCGCGGCCAGCGTCACGTATGCCTTGGGCACGGCGGACCGCAGCGGGTCGGGCGATGGCACCACCGCGGCCTCGGCCACCGCCTCGTGCTCGATCAGCACGCTCTCCAGCTCGAACGGGGAGATCCGGTAATCCGAGGCCTTGAACACGTCGTCGGTCCGGCCGATGTAGGTGAGGTAGCCGTCGGCGTCCCGGCTGGCCACGTCCCCGGTGTGGTAGTAACCGTCCCGCATGGCCTCCGCGGCGCGCTGGGCGTCCCCCCGGTACCCGGTCATCAGCCCGAGCGGCCGCCGGGACAGGTCCAGGCACATCTCGCCCTCGCTGGCGGGCTGCCCGGTCACCAGGTCCACCAGCACCACGTCATAGCCCGGCAGCGGGCGGCCCATCGACCCCAGGCGGACCGGCTGCCCCGGGGAGTTGCCCGCCTGGGCCGTGGTCTCAGTCTGGCCGTAGCCATCCCGGACGGTGAGGTTCCAGGCCCGGCGGACCTGCTCGATGACCTCCGGGTTGAGCGGTTCCCCGGCGGCCACGCACTCGCGCAGCCGGGTCACGTCGCAGCTGGCCAGGTCGGCCTGGATGAGCAGCCGCCACACGGTCGGCGGCGCGCAGAACGTGGTCACCCCGCACTCGCCGATGGCGTCCATCAGCGCCTGCGCGGAGAACCGCTCGTAGCCCAGCACCAGCGCGGTCGCGCCCGCGTTCCACGGCGCGTACACGTTGCTCCAGGCGTGCTTGGCCCAGCCCGGCGAGGACATGTTCAGGTGCACGTCGCCGGGCTGCAGGCCGATCCAGTACATGGTGGACAGGTGCCCGGCCGGGTACGACGCGTGGGTGTGCTCGACCAGCTTGGGCTGGGCGGTGGTGCCGGAGGTGAAGTACAGCAGCAGCGGGTCGCTGGCCCGCGTCACGCCGTCCGCGACGAACCGCTCGCTGGCCGCCGCCGACTCGGCGAACGAATGCCAGCCCGCGGGCGGCTGCCCGCCAAAGCCGAGGCTGACCGTGATCCGGGTCCAGCCGCCGGGCACGGCGTCGAACCGCCCGGCCAGCGCGGTCTCGGTCACCACGTGCCGGACGTCGCCCCGGGCCACCCGGTCGGCCAGGTCCTCCGGCCCGAGCAGGGTGCTGGCCGGGATGATTACCACGCCGAGCTTCATGGCGGCCAGGATGACCTCCCACAACGGCGCGATGTTGCCCAGCATGAGCAGCAGCCGGTCGCCGCGCTGGGCACCGAGGCCGCGCAGCCAGTTGGCCACCTGGCTGGACCGGGCGGCCAGCGCGCCGTAACTGATCCGGGCCGCGGCGTCGGACTCCGCGATGATGCGCAGCGCGTCGCGGTCCGGGTGCTCCGCGGCGATGACGTCGAACCAGTCGAGGGCCCAGTTGAACTCCTCCAGGTGCGGCCAGGAGAACTCGGCCACGGCGGCTGGATAGTTCACCCGGTGCCGGAGCAGCAGGTCACGGGCAGAGCGGAAGGCAAGCGTCGGTGATTGCACATCGGTCATGTGATTATCGTGGCAGGTCCGCGCGCTGATCGGGAGATGCCGGGCCACGATCGGTACGCGGGCGGCCGGTCAGCCGGGATCACCAGCCAGCCACATGGCCAGGCTGTGCCACTGGTCCGGGGTGAGCGCGGTAACGGCCGCCCCCGGGCGCGCGCCTGCCTCGATCAGCGCACGGCGGAGCGCGCGCGGTGATGGCCGCCGGGGGCCGAGGTCCGTTGGGCATGAAAAGGCATGCTGGGCGGGCGCGGACGGGTGCCGGTAGGCCGTGCGGAGCAGGCGGCGCAGCAGCGCCTGGCCGGTGCGGGAGCCGGCCAGCGGGCGCGGCCGCGCGGACAGGTGCGCGGCGGCCACCCGGGGCGGCGGCGCGAAGCTGCCCGATGGCACCCGGCGTACCAGCCGGAACTCATACCGCGCCGTCCACCAGGCCATCTCCGCGCTGCGGGGGACCGGTGCGGTCAGTGCCCGGGCCGCCCCCCAGCCGATGATCAGGTCGGCCCCGGCCAGCGGGACGGCCGGGTCGCCCGCCAGCCGGCGCAGCAGCGCGGTGCCGGCCGCGAACGGGATGTTCGCCACCACCAGGAATTCACGGCGCGGCAGCGGGATCTCACGCAGGTCCGCGGTGAGCACGGTGACCAGCGGGGAGCCTGCCATCCGGCGGCGCAGCCCGCTGGCCGCCCGCGGATCCCGCTCCACCGCGATCACCCGCGCCCCGCTGGCGGCCAGCGCGGCGGTGATCTCACCATGACCAGCGCCCAGGTCCAGTGCCAGCCGGCCGGGGCCTGCCCCCGATGCCCGCACCAGGTGCCGGCTCAGCGTGGGGTCACGCAGGAAGTGCGCACCAGGCGGGTTGGGCGCTTCCGGCTGGCGTGCTGCGGGCTGGCGCGCTGGCTGGCGCCTCCGCGCCGGCTGGCGCCTGGTCGGCTGGCGGCTGGTGGGCTGGCGCTGCGGCGTGCGCCGCGGCTGCCCGCCGCCGGGCACGGCGGATCATGACCATCTGCATGGCAGCTCCCGGTCGCCTGCGGTCAGCCTTACGGCTGCGGTCAGCCTTACGGCTGCGGTCAGCCTTACGCCTGCGGTCAGCCTTACAGCTGCGGTCAGCCTTACGGCTGCGGACCGGATCACGGTAAGCCGGCCCGGGTGGCCGGGGCGACTGATTTATGACGGGCTGCCGCCGCTTTATGACGGGCTGCCGCCGCCGAAAACCCCATGGGCTGCCGCCGCCGAAAACCGCCGGACTGCCTGGTCCGATGGCCGCCGGACTTCCGGCGCCGGCCGGCCGAGCATGAAGGCATGCCTACCTCACCAGTAATCACCCAGACCGGGAGCACGACGCCAGCAGCAGCCACCGGGCCGGGGCGGGCCGGCCGCCGCTACCTGGCCCGGGCCATCGACCAGGCCGTGCTGGCCGGCCTGCGGGCCGCCGACGACGCCGGGAACCCGCCGCGGCTGCGGACCGATACCGAGGGCGGCAGCCCGCTGCGCTGCTGCCTGCGCGGCACCGTGCCGGGCGAGCGGGCCGCCCTGGTGTCCTACGCCCCGCTGCGCCGCTGGGCGCGGGCCAGCGGGGCTGATCCCGGCCCCTACGACGAGGTCGGCCCGGTCTTCATCCACCCCGCACCCTGCCCGGGGCCGGCCGATGACCGCCTCCCGGCTGCCCTGCTCGGCGCGGCCCGGGTGTTCCGCGCCTACTCGGCGCGGGGCCACATCCTGGGCGGGTGGCCGTTCGGCCTGGACCGCGCCGGCGTGGCCGCCGCCGGTGTGGCCGGCGTGGCCGCCGCCGAGGCGCTGCTGGCCGACATCTACGCCGACCCCGAGGTGGCCATGGTGCACGTGCGCACCATGGGGTTCGGCTGCTTCGTCTTCGAGGCCCTCCGCGGCGGGCACGTCCCTCTCCCCGCCACTGCGCCCGCCGCCCCGCGGGGGACGTAACCACCCCCCAGCGGCTTCCGTGCCCGCTGGGGGCGGCGGTCGCTGGGTGATCTCTGTTACGGGGAACCACGAGCCCGCGGGCGCCGCAGACGGCGTCGGCGACTGTCCGGCCGGCACGGTAGCGTTTCGGGACATGGCCCCCGGTGAAGACGGCGTGCCCGAGGTCCCGGAGCTGCTGGCCGCCGCCGTAGCCGGGATCGGCGGGGCGGAGCGGCCCGGCCAGGTGGCGATGGCCGGGGCCGTCGAGAAGAGCCTGCGGTCCGGCGGGCACCTGGCCGTGCAGGCGGGCACCGGAACCGGGAAGTCGCTGGCCTACCTGGTGCCCGCGATCGCGCACGCCATGTCCACCGGCACGGCGGTGGTGGTGGCCACGGCGACCATCGCGCTGCAGCGCCAGCTGGTCGACCGGGACCTGCCCCGGCTCAGCGACGCGCTGGAGCCACTGCTCGAACGGCCCCCGGTCTTCGCCATCCTCAAGGGCCGCCGGAACTACCTGTGCCTGAACCGGCTCCGCTCGGGGGCCCCGGAGGAACCCGCCGACATGCTGTTCGACCCGGGCGGGGTGTCCGCGGTCGGCAAGCAGGTGCAGCGGCTGGCCGAGTGGGCCGAGACGACCAGCACCGGGGACCGCGACGACGTCGTCCCCGGGGTGGACGACCGGGCCTGGCGGCAGGTCTCGGTGCCGGCCACCGAGTGCATCGGCGCCCAGCGCTGCCCGTTCGGCTCCCGCTGCTTCGCCGAGCGGGCCCGCGAGGCAGCCGGGAAGGCGGACATCGTGGTCACCAACCACGCGCTGCTCGCCATCGACGCGCTGGAGGATTACCCGGTCCTGCCCGAGCACGACGTGGTCATCATCGACGAGGCGCACGACCTGGTGAATCGGGTCACTGCCCAGGCGGCCGGCGAGCTGTCCGCCGGGTCGCCGGAGACCGCAGCCCGCCGCTGCGCCCGGCTGGCCTCCGCGGACGCCGCGGCCCGGCTGCGGGCGGCGGGGGAGACGCTCGCGGTCCTGCTGCCGGGGGTTCGTGAGGGCCGGATCGATGTGCTGGATGACGCGGTGGCCACCGCCCTGGCCGTGTTGCGGGACGCCGCGGCCGGGTGCGCCGCCGAGGTCCGCGCCACAGCGAGGGAGAACGGTGCCCAGGAGGGCGGGGAGGGCGCCGACCAGCTGACCGCGGTGCGGGCCGCGCTGGCCATGCTCGACGACCTGGCGCGGACGTCCGACCGGATCCTGGCCGCGTTCGGCCCGCCGATCCCGGAGCGCCGCGAAGTGGTCTGGCTGGACCGCCCGTCCGGCCCGGACCAGCGCCGCCCGGTCACGCTCCAGGTGGCGCCCCTGGAGGTGGGCAGTCTGCTCGCGGAGCGGCTGTTCCGCCGCCGGCGGGTCGTGCTGACCTCGGCCACGCTGGTCCTGGGCGGCTCGTTCCAGCCGCTGGCGCGCCAGTGGGGCCTGCCCTCCCTCCCGGCCGCCCAGGACACGGTCGGCGGCGGGGCACCATCCGGGGAAGCAGCGGCGGGGGCCGGGCGCGCGGCCATGGGCGGCGTCGTTCCCGGGGACGAGCCGGCCGCCCCGAGCAGGGAAGCGAGCGCCGCGGGCACAGGCGCGCCAGATGGTCCCCGGAGAGCGGATCCTCCGGGGATTCCCGCTGGGGCCGGGCCGGCCGAAGGCCCCCCCGGCCCGGCCCGGCCTGCGGACGCCGCCGGCCCCCCGGACGGGGCTGGGGCTGCGGCTGGCCCCGGCCCCCCGGGCCGGGCTGGACTAACGGACGGCCCCGGGCGCGCGGACGGGCCGGCGGGCTCCGGGCGCGGGGCGGACCTGGCCTGGACCGGGCTGGACGTCGGCTCGCCGTTCGACCATCCGCGGCACGGCATCCTGTATGTGGCCCGCCACCTGCCGCCGCCCGGGCGGGACGGCCTGCCGGGCGCCTACCTCACCGAGTTGGCTGAGCTGATCACCGCCGCCGGCGGCCGGACCCTGGGCCTGTTCTCCTCGATGCGGGCGGCGCGGCAGGCCGCCGCGGAGCTGCGGGCCGAGCTCGACGTCCCGCTGCTGTGCCAGGGCGAGGACGCCACGGCCCAGTTGATCCGGATGTTCGCCGAGGACGAGCCGACCTGCCTGTTCGGCACCTTGTCGCTGTGGCAGGGGGTGGACGTCCCCGGGCCGGCGCTGCAACTGGTGGTGATCGACCGGATCCCGTTTCCGCGGCCCGACGACCCGCTGGCCTCGGCCCGGCAGCGGGTGGTGGCGGCGCGGGGCGGCAACGGCTTCATGACCGTGGCGGTCTCGCACGCCGCGCTGCTGCTCGCCCAGGGCTCCGGCCGCCTGCTTCGCACCATGCAGGACCGGGGCATGGTCGCGGTCCTTGACCCGCGGCTGGCCACGGCCCGCTATGGCGGCTTCCTGCGGGCCACCCTGCCGCCCTTCTGGGCCACCACCGACCCGGAGGTGGCCCGCGGCGCGCTCCGCCGGCTGGCCGGGATGGTGCCTGACCCGCCCGGGACGGTGCCCGACCCGCCCGGGACGGTGCCTGACCCGCCCGGGACGGGTCGTGACGTTCGGGGAGTGGCGCGGCGCGGCCCGTAGGATCCGTCCTATGCCGGACACCCCGCCCCGCCCCGAGCCGTTCACCCAGCAGGCCGCCCCTGCGGCGCTCGAGGACCTCCGCGCACGGCTGCGCGCGACACGCTGGCCGGACGCGCCCGAGGACGCCGCGTGGTCACTCGGGACTGACCTCGCTTACCTGCGCGAGCTCGCCGGCTACTGGGCGGACGGATTCGACTGGCCGGCGCAGGAGGCGGCGCTCGCCCGGCTGCCCCGTTTCCGCGTCCCGCTCGGCGGCCTTGGGATCCACTTCGTGCACGTGCGGGCGGCCGCGCCGGCCGGGGCTGTGCTGCCGCTGGTCCTCGGCCACGGCTGGCCGGACTCGTTCTGGCGCTACGTGAAGGTCATCCCGCTCCTCACCGACCCCGGCGCGCACGGCGCCGACCCCGCCGACGCCTTCGACGTGGTCGTGCCCGACATGCCGGGCTTCGGGTACTCCGATCGTCCCGCCGGGCCGCCCCTCGACGCCATCGCCGTGGCCGGCCTGTGGGCCGAACTGATGGGCGTCCTGGGCTACCCGCGGTTCGGCGCGGCGGGCGGGGACATGGGCAGCCATGTGTGCCGCTACCTCGGGCTCGACCACCCCGGCCGGGTCGTGGCCGTGCACCGCACCGACGCGGGCCTGCCCGTCTTCACCGGCGACCCGGCGGACCTCACGCCTGAGGAGCGCGCCTGGCTGGCGGGCGCCGCGGCCTGGGGGGCGGCCGAGGGCGCCTACGCCGCCATGCACCGCACCAAGCCCCAGACCGCCGCGGTCGGGCTCACCGACTCGCCCGCCGGGCTCGCCGCGTGGATCGTCGAGAAGCTCCGGGCGTGGAGCGATTGCGACGGCGACGTGGAGCGGCGCTTCACGAAGGACGAGATCCTCACGAACGTCACGCTCTACTGGCTCACCGCGACGATCGGCTCATCGATGCGCATGTACCGCGCGAACGCCGCGATCGCGCCCGGGCAGCACGCCCGCCGGGTCGAGGTGCCGTCCGGCTTCTCGCTCTTCCACGGCGACATCGTCCGCCCGCCGCGGGCGTGGCTCGAGCGCACGGCGAACGTGGTGCGCGTGACCGAGCCCGCGCGCGGCGGGCATTTCGCGCCGTTTGAGGAACCTGAGCTCTACGCGGAGGAGCTGCGCGCGTTCTTCCGCCCCTACCGGGCGGCAGCCACGGGCTGAGGGCGAGCTCCCCGGTCCCGGAGCGGCGCTGGTAGCAGCGCCACTGCCGCAGTGGCCGCCGGGCCGTAGGCAGCATGGAAGTGGCGGCCAGGCGGATGCCCGGCCGCCACTGACGGCCGGTGGCTAGCGGGTGAGGACGACCTTGAGGGCACTGGTGTCCGCGGCGCGGCTGAACACGTCGTAGGCCTGGTCGAAGTCGTTCAGCCCGAAGTGGTGCGTGACGAACTTCGCGGCGTCGATCTGGTGGCTGGTGACCAGCTTGAGCAGGGTCGCCGTGGAGTACGCGTTGACCAGCCCGGTGGTGATCGTGATGTTCCTGATCCACTGCTCCTCGAGGTGCAGCGTGGCCGGCTCACCGTGCACGCCGATGTTCGCGATCCGGCCGCCCGGGCGGGACAGCTTGACGGCGAGCTCGAAGGACGCGGGCACGCCGACCGCCTCGATGGTCACGTCGGCGCCCAGCCCATCGGTGAGCAGGTGCACCACGTCCACCGGGTCCTGCCCGCTGTTGTTGACCGTGACGTCGGCGCCGAACCGCTTGGCCGCCTCCAGCCGGGCGTCGGCCAGGTCGATGGCCACGACGTGGCTCGGGCTGTACAGCCGCGCGCCCATGATCGCGGACAGGCCGATCGGGCCGGACCCCACGACCGCCACCACGTCACCCGGCCGCACGCCGCCGTTGAGCACGCCGACCTCATAGCCGGTGGGCAGGATGTCGGCCAGCATGAGGATCTCCTCGTCGCTGGCGCCGTCCGGCACCGGGTAGGTGGACGTGTCGGCGAACGGCACCCGGACGTACTCGGCCTGGGTCCCGTCGATCTTGTGGCCGAGGATCCAGCCGCCACCGCCGAGGCACTGGCCCGCGTGGCCGTCCCGGCAGTACCGGCACGATCCGCAGGCGGAGATGCAGGAGACCAGCACCCGGTCCCCGGCCTTCACGGTCTTCACCCCGCTGCCGACGGATTCGACCGTGCCGACGGCCTCGTGGCCGAGGATCCGGCCGTCCGTCACCGCGGGGACATCCCCCTTGAGGATGTGCAGGTCGGTGCCGCAGATCGTGACCGCGTTGACCCGGACGATCGCGTCGGTGTCGGCGGTGATGCCGGGCTTCGGCACCTCTTCCCATGCCTTCTGCCCTGGGCCGTGGTAGACAAGCGCTCGCATAACCATCTCCTGAGGTCTTCCCCGGACCGGCGGGCTGGCCGGCCCGGGCCATGTACCAGGTTCACCCCGAGGGGCCTTCACGGGCAGAGCCGGAAGGCCTGCCGCTCAGGGCTGAACGTCACCGGGCCCGGCCATTCCTCGGCTCCGCGGCCTCAGCCCAACGGCACTCGCCTGGCCGCTGCCCCCGGCGGCGAGACGATCGGTTACCTCGGAGTCGAGATCCTCGACGACGGCGATCGGCGGGCCCGGCACGGGGCTGGGCTGACGTGGGAAACCTGCACGTGGCCGGGCGATACCAGCGCCACGGCCCGGACCGGCCCGCCGCGGCCGGGTGAGCCCGACGGGACGAGCTCAGCTACCGGACCGGCCGCTCCATTGGCTGACGCTGCCCGGGCCGGGAGCCCCGGACGAACGCCGTCCGAGCAGTGCGCCGCCCCCGGGCGTCGGCGCAGCAGGCGGGGTGCTGGTGCAGGTGTAGGCATTCTTGCCGATGAGCGTCACCGTGGCCTGCTGCACGTGACCGTCGAAGTACCCGATGCTCAGCTCGGTCCCGGCCGGCATCGCCGGGCCGTCGATCACCAGCGCCACCGGGTTACGGTCCACGCGGGGGTCCGGCACTGGTCCGTGCGCCGGCAGCCGCGGGCCGACCACCACCTGGGAGTACCCGGCCGGCTCGGGGTCCGAGGAGCAGAAGCTGCCGTTGGTGACCAGGGCCGGGACGCCATGCTCGGCCAGGGCCTGGCGGAGCGCCCCGGGGTCGAGCAACTGGTCGGCATAGATGGACAGCGTGGTGGTGCCGTTCGCGTTGCTAGTCAGGGTGAACGCGGCCAGGTGCGCCGGGGGCGGCCGGCCTGCGCGGCGCCGGATGGACTCACGGCGCCAGTCACGCCCACGCCCACGCCCACGGCCACCGCCGCCGCGGCGGCGGCGGCGCCGGCCAGGCACACCCCGGCCAGCCGGCGGCGCCGCCGGCCCCGGCCCCGGGCCATGATGGTCTCCAGCGGCGGCCGGGACTGGCCTGCCGTACGTTCCATGGAGCCGCGCACGGCCCGCAGCACGTCGTCCTCGTTCATCTCGCCGATCCTGGTCACTTCCGGGCCTCCGTGATCTCGGTGGGAGTGAGCTCGCGGCGCAGCGCGGCCACCGCGCGGGCCAGGTGGGCCCGCACCGTGCCCGGCGCGATCCTCAGCTGCCGGGCGGTGGTCTCGATGTCCAGGTCGAGGAAGACCCGCAGGGCGATCACCTCGCGCTGCCGCTCCGGCAGCCGCCGCAGCGCGGCCAGCAATGCGGCGTCCACGCCCCCGCCCCCGTCGGGAGGCGCGGCCGCGTCGTGGTCATCGAGCGGGAGTTCCCGGCGGTGCCGCCGCCAGCGTGACTTCCCCGTGTTGAGCGCCGTTCGCACCACCCACGCCCGTGGGGCGGGGTGGCGGCTGACCTTCCGCCAGGACGCCCAGGCGCGGGCGAACGCCTCGGCGGCCAGCTCCTCGGCCTGCTGCGGGTCACCGGTGACAGCCCGCACGGCGTGCCGGCACGGATCCCAGCTGGCCTGGAAGAACTCGCTGAACTCTCGCTGCTCGCGGCTCACATCCCGTTAACTCCTCCACCCGGTCCGGCGCTTACCTCCCAGGCAGCCCAGCCAGGTTCCGCGGCGCCAGGCCGCCGGAAATATATACGGGACAGCATGCGCTTTACATGGCGCGAGGACTTTCCCAGCTGCCCTGGACCTCGGCGGTTATTTTCCGGATTCTTAGAGCCGAGGCTGGCATGGCTGCAATTTCCCGCTCCACCGACGTCATCCCGGCATGAGGACCGCCCATCGGTCAACTCCGGCCCGGCCGGGCCCACCGAACAGCATCAACAAGCTGAAGAAGCGGGCGCCTGCGCCCGCGCCGCCGAAGACCCCGCGCTGGCCGCTGTGGATCCTGCTGGGCGCGGCCGTGCTCGGGTCCTTCCTTCTCTTCTACCCCGGTATCAGGGGCTCGGCGACCCGGGACTTCAGCTACAGCGGCTTCGTCAGCGAAGTGAGCGCCAACAAGGTCTCGACGGCGACGATCAGCTCGACCGGGCTGGTGACCGGGAAGCTTGACAGCGGCGCCGCCTACAGCTCCCAGATTCCCACCGCGCTAACCGACAACACCCTCTCGCCTCTCCTGCTCAGACACGGGGTCCAGGTCACCGGCACCACGTCGGGCAGCTACTCCGTGGCCAGCCTGATCTTCTCCTTGTGGCCGTTCCTGCTTATCATCGGCATCTTCGTCTGGTTCGCGCGCCGCGGCCGCAAGCAGATCGGCGGAATCATGAGCTTTGGCCGGTCAAAGGCCAAGGTCTACGACGAGGAGAGGCCTTCCACGCGGTTCACCGACATTGCCGGTTATGAAGGATCCAAGGCTGAGGTCATGGAAGTCGTCGACTACCTGAAGCACCCTCAGCGCTACGCGCAGGCGGGCGCGGTCGGCCCTAAAGGCGTGCTGATGGTGGGCCCGCCCGGGACCGGGAAAACGCTGCTGGCCAAGGCGGTCGCCGGCGAGGCGGGCGTGCCCTTCTTCGCCCTCAGCGGGTCGAGCTTCGTCGAGATGTTCGTCGGTGTCGGCGCATCACGGGTGCGCAGCCTTTTCGCCGATGCCCGTAAGCAGGCGCCATCGATCATCTTCATCGACGAGATCGACGCCATCGGGGGCCGCCGCGGTCCCGGTGGGTTCGGCTCGAACGACGAGCGCGAGCAGACCCTCAACCAGCTCCTGTCCGACATGGACGGATTCGAGCCGGGCGCCAGCGTGGTGGTGATGGGAGCGACCAACCGGGCCGAGATCCTCGACACGGCCCTGCTGCGGCCTGGACGTTTCGACCGGACCGTGGAGATCCCGCTGCCCAACCAGAAGGAGCGGATGGCGATCCTGGCCATCCACGGGCGGGGCAAGTCGCTCGGCCCCGACGTGGATCTCGGCACGGTGTCCCGCGGCACACCGGGCTTCTCGGGCGCTGATCTCGCCAACCTGGTGAACGAGGCGGCGATCAACGCCGTGCGGGACGGCCGCAATGTCCTGTCCGCCGCCGACTTCGCCGCGGCGCGGGACCGCCTGCTGATCGGCCGGCGGGATGGCTCCAACGCGCTGCTGCCGGAGGAAAAGCGCTCGGTCGCCGTGCACGAATCCGGGCACGCCCTCGTGGCCATGCTGTCCGAGCACGCCGACCCGGTGGCGAAGGTCACCATCCTCCCGCGCGGCGCGGCGCTGGGCGTGACCGAGCAGCTGCCGGAGTCCGAACGCCACCTGTATCCGCAGAGCTACCTGACCGATGCGCTGGCCGTGCGGCTCGGCGGCCGTGCCGCGGAGATCGTCGTGCTCGGGGAGCCATCGACCGGTGCGGCGGATGACCTTGCCGGTGCCACCGACCTGGCCACCCGGATGGTGCGGGAATGGGGTTTCTCGACCGAGGTGGGGCCGATCGGATACGGCCCGGAAGGGCCGAGCCGGGACAACCCGTTCGCCGGCCGTCCCTACGCCGAGGAGACGCAGCGATCCATCGACCGGGAAGTGGCCAAGCTGCTCCGGGAGGCCGAGAGCAGGGCGACCACGCTGCTGCGCGAGAATCTGGACACCCTCGGCCGCGTTATCGATCTCCTGCTCGAACGGGAGACCATTGACGGCGCGGACCTGGCCGCCATCGTCGGGGTGCCGGAACGGCACGCGCAGCCAGAAATGGTCTGGGCCCCCAAAGCCGTGGCGATGACCCCGGTCGAGGCGGAGCACGGCGGAACCAGCGCGGCCAACGGGAAGGCCGCGCCGGTCAGCTGACCAGCTGGCCCCGGCCTGGGCCGTTGGGCATGAGGAGGAGTGGCGGGACGGATCACCCGCAGACGGCCGCCGGCGGACGGGGCCCGCGGCAGCCGCCCGCCAGGACGGGAAATCTCACCCCGGAGACGGCTCAGCGCGGCGGCCAGGCGTTCGTAGTCGCGGGTGCAGCGGCGGCAGGTGCTGATCCAGGCGAAGGTGAGCGCGACGACCCAGCGGCGGGGCAGGACTTGGAAGGTGGGCAGGTCATCGGGGCGCCTGACGATTCCAGGGTCATCCGCAGGGCGGTGGCAGCCCAGGTGACCGGCTTGCCGGCGTAGCCGCCGCCGGCCCAGGTGAGCTTCAACGCCGGGGAACGCGCGGCCCATTAGGTTCCACGGCAGCGGCTTCGCCCGTCGCGGTCCAGGGTGCTGGCGGCGGTCACCACGACGGCCAGCAGCAGCCCGGCGGTGTGCACGGCGATGTGTCGCTTGCGCCCGTTATCTTGAGCCCTCAAGTTCCCGTCTATGACGTGCATGACCTGGGTTAAGGGTTTCCCGATCATCGTGGTGGATGCGGTTATCTCTTGCTGTCCAGCACGGAAGCGGGAGGTTCGATGCGCGTACAGCGGGTGCTCATGCCGGGCTCGGAGGCGGAGTCGTGGACTCTGCTCGGCGGCGACCAGGTTCCTGTTGAGCCGGTAGAGCGGTTCCTGGGCTACCTGACCTCGATCGAGAAGTCGCCGAACACGGTCAAGGGCTACGCCCATGATCTGAAGGACTGGTTCACCTACCTCGCTGGCCACGATCTCGACTGGCAGGTCGTCACGGTGGAGGACGTGGCCGGGTTCGTCGCCTGGCTGCGGCTGCCGCCCGGAGCCCGTGACGGGAAGGTCGCCGTACTGCCGACTGTCGAGAACCATTGCTCGGCGGCCAGCGTGAATCGCAAACTGGCGGCTCTGACCTCGTTTTGTGAGTTCCACGCCCGCCACGGGGCGAAGCTGGCTGGGCTGCTGATCACGATGCAGCCGGCAGGTCGTCGCGGGTCAGCGACGTCCTACAAACCGTTCCTCCATCACGTCACCAAGAGCAGGCCGCAGCGGCGACGGACGATCGGGCTGAAGACGTCCCGGCTCCGGCCGAGGGTGCTGACGGCGGTGGAGGTGCAGACGATCCTGGACGCCTGCGGCCACCTGCGAGATCGCCTGCTCTTTGCTCTTCTGCTGGATTGCGGGGTGAGAATCGGCGAGGCTCTCGGCCTCCGGCACGAGGACATGGGGATCGCCGAACGGGCCGTCACCGTCACACCCCGGCCCAACGGCAACCGGGCCCGCGCCAAGGCGGGTATCTCCCGGACCATCCCGGCCAGCGCCGAGCTGATGCGGCTATATGCCGACTACCTCACCCGCGAGTACGGCTCGCTGGATTCGGACTACGTCTTCGTCAATCTGTGGTCGCAGCCTTACGGCCGCCCATGGACCTACGCCGCCGTCTACGACCTGGTGCTGAGGCTGCGGGAACGGACCGGGATCGACTTCGAGCCCCATCAGTATCGCCACACCTACGCGACCTGGCTGCTGCGCCGGGGCGCCGGGATGGAGACCGTGAAGGAGTGCCTCGGACACGCCTCTATCGCCACGACGATCGATACCTACGGTCACCTCACCGTGGAGGACGCCCGTCAGGCGCTGGAGGCCGCGGGCTGGTTCACCGGCCGGGAGGTCCAGCTGTGACCGCCGTCGAGCACCTGCCGGGCCGATCGGGGCTGCTGGAGCAGCTGATGGCCCTCGTCCGGCCGGAATTCCGCACCGAAATCTACGTCCCCGCCCCGGACGACCCTGTCTTCGTCGCCGACGAGTGCGCGGTCGAGGACTGTGACCGGACGGCGGTATCGATCCGGCGAAGGCTGTGCAACGGGCACGCCATCCGGTTCCGCAAGCGTGGCCGCCCGCCGATGGAGGACTTCCTCGCCGACCCTGGCCCGCCGGTCCGGGGCCGCAGGTCTTTGGCTGCCTGCACAGTGGATGGCTGCCGTTACGGACGCGGTGCCAGAAACGGACTGTGTTCCAAGCACCGTGACCGGTGGAGCCGCGCTGGCAAACCGGACCTGGCCACGTGGGATGCGCCTGACCTGGCCCCCAGCGACACCACGGCGGCCGAGTGCCGGTTGCCATTTTGCAGCCTCTGGGTGGCGAATCCGACGAAGATCTTCTGCGCGGGCCACAACGACCGGTGGCAGCGACATGGCCGGCCCGACCCCGGCCGCTTCATCGCCGGCTGCGAGCTCGTCGGCACCGCCTGCTTCGACCTCCAGGATCTCGCTCCGCAGCTGAAGATGGAGATCCAGTACGCGTTGCAGTGCCGGCACGATGCCCGCTCCCGCACCGCCGCTCCACGCCTGGTCATGCCTGCTGTCCGCCACGTCAAAGCGGTCGGTGTCACATCCCTGCTGGACCTGTCGGAGCAGCAATGGCGGCAGAGCGCCGACTCCCAGGCCAGCGAGTCGGCCTTGTTCTTGATCGACGCCCGTGACGCATTGGAGTCGCTGCGCGATGGGACCGGCTGGGAGATCGAGTATCCCCGGGACGTGTGGCGGCTCCACAAACTTCCCGGCATCACCATCCCGGCAGGCCGGCCCTGTCCCCGCGCCCGGCTGCGGTTTGACCGCATCACCCAGCCCTGGCTACGCGAGCTGGCCAAACGATGGACAAGGCTGCGGCTGACCTCGGGGCTGAGCATCGGCGCAGCCCGGGGCGGGGTAGACGCGCTCATCTGCTTCAGCACGTTCCTCACCCTGACCGGTGCCGACGCTCTCGCCGATGTCGACCGCCCGCTTCTTGAACGCTATCTCGCCCACGTCGCCTCCCAGCCCGGCGGACACGGCATGAAGCAGACCCGGATCGGCGGGCTCAACCTGTTCTTCCAGAACATCCGGCAGAACGGGTGGGACGACACGCTGCCCGGCACCGCGGCCTTCTACCCTGGTGACGTCCCGCCGGTCCCCGAACAGGTCGACCGCCGCCTCGCCGAGTACGTCATGACCCAGATCGAGTCACCCGCCAACCTGGACCGCTGGCCCAGCCCCGCCGGCCGGCTGGTCACTCTCATCCTCACCCGCTGTGGTCTGCGGATCTCCAGCGCCCTGGCCCTCGGCTTCGACTGCGTTCTCCACGACGGCCAGGGTGCCCCCTACCTCCGCTACTTCAACACCAAGATGAGACGTGAGGCAGCCGTCCCCATCGACGAAGAACTCGAGGCAGCCATCCATGATCAGCAGCGGCGGGTACTGGACCACTGGCCGGACGGCACGACCTGCCTGTTTCCCCGGCCACGCGCCAACATCTCTGGGAACCTCCCGCTGGCCGACGGCACCTACCGGCGAATGCTGGGCCGCTGGCTGGAGACCTGCGAGATCCGTGATGAACACGGTCGGCTGGTGCACCTGACACCCCATCAATGGCGCCATACCTTCGCCTGCCGGCTCATCAACCGAGACGTCCCCCAAGAAGTCGTCCGGGTCCTGCTAGACCATGATTCGCACCGGATGACCTCGCACTACGCCAAAATCACCGACCAGACGGTACGGCGGCATTGGGAACAGGCCACCAAGGTCAACATCAAGGGCGAGCACGTCACCCTCGACCCCGACGGCCCTCTCGACCAAGCCCAATGGGCCAAGACCCGCTACGGCATGGCCACCCAGACCCTGTCCAACGGCTACTGCGGGCTACCAGTCCAGAAGAGCTGCCCGCACGCCAACGCATGCCTGACTTGCCCAGTCTTCGTTTCCGGGCCAGAGTTCCTGCCTGAGCTGCGCGGGCAGCGTCACCGCACGCTCACCCTCATCGAGGTGTCCACCGGCAAGGGCCAGACCCGCGTCGCGGAGATGAACCAGCAGGTCCTCAGCAACCTGGACAAGATGATCAGCGAAATCGGGAAGGACGAAGAATCCGAGGCCGCCGATGCGGGCTGACAACTCCCACCACGTCGTCCAGGCCGCCCAGCGCCGGGCTCAGCAGACCCGCCAGCGCGCCGTCACCGCCCTGCGGCGCATGGACGCCACCGGCCAGCGCATCACCTTCGACGCCGTCGCCCGCGAAGCCGGCGTCTCCCGGTCCTGGCTCTACGCTCAGGACGGCCTGCGCGCCGAGATCGAACGACTCCGCCAGCGGAACCCGGCCGCGCCTTCGACCCCGGTCCCACCCCAGCGGCAACGGGCCTCCGATTCCTCGCTGCTACGCCGCCTCGAAGCGGCCACCAGCCGCATCCGCGATCTGGAAGCAGACAACCAGCAACTCCGCGACGCGCTTGCCCGAGCACTCGGCGAACGCCGGGCCGCCACCGTCCTCCGCCGGAACGACGGCCGCGACACGCCGAAGAGAAACTCATCGAAAATCATTGGACCGTGCTGAACAGTCACCTCGACCGGTTCGTCAACGACACCGTCCACATCGCATCACCGCAGGTCACAGCCATGATCAAAATTAAGGCTCAAGATAACGCCCGTTGACCTTCTTGGCCTGGTCCCAGCCGCGGGTGGCGTTCGGGACAGTGTCCGCGGCGCGGTTCACGTACAGGATCGCATCGACGATGACCCGGCGGGGGTGGGCTGGAGGCCGGCCACGGCCACCGCGGCGAGAAGGAAGCAGTGCCTCAACGAGTGCCCATTCCTCAGCGGCCAGGTCAGAGGGATAACGCCTGCCAGCCTGGCATGCCCGCGTGGGCTGGGCGCGCGCGGGCCCCGCGGTGATCTTGGTCGTCACACATCAGGATCATGGCCCCGCGCTTCGCGTATCCGTGGACCGGCACGCCGCACACCACGGCAAATCCATCACAATGGGCTGGCCGGCCGTTCTGTAAAGGGTGCTTGACATTGCCGCGAAGTAAAGCTACCTTGACATCATGCGGAACCGGGTCCGGGAGCAGCGGGCACAGCGGGGACTGTCCCAGGCGGAGGTCGCGGCGGCGCTGGGCGTCTCCCGCCAGACGGTGATCTCCATCGAGAGCGGCCGCTACCTGCCGTCGCTGCCGCTGGCCTTCCGGATCGCGCGGTTCTTCGACCTGACGGTCGACAAGATGTTCGACCCGGAGGAGGAGGCAGGCACATGATGGCATTCATCCGCCCACGGCTGCGGAAGCCCGTCGGGTATGGGCTCGCCGGAACGGCGCTCGCCGTCGCGTGGGCCGTCCGGGGTGGCCCGTCGTGGTTCTTGTCGATCGTGATCGAGGTGAGCGTGCTCGTCTTCGCAATCACCACCTACCTGCGGGGCGGGGATGACAGCGACGAGGGCGCGCTGGCCGGTTCCCGGGCTGATGAGCGCCAGCAGCTCCTCAGCCTGCGGTCGCGGGCCCTGGCCGGGAATTTCGCCATGATCGCCGCCTTCACCGGCCTGACGATCGCGGTCGCGACCCGGGCCGCCGTCTGGTGGTCGTTCGTGGTGGTGCTCGCTGTCGGGGGCTTTGGTTATCTCTTCGGCCTGTCGACCTACGGTGTCGGAGAAGAAGACCCGGCCGATGATGCCGACACTGAGCACGCGCCGCGGTCCCCGGTCAGCTCCTGATCTGCATTGACTCCCGCGTACGGCAGCCGCCCCCGGCCGGCCGATAAATCAAACGCTCACTCACTTAGAGGACGTCGTGGCCGGGGTGCGGTTCCGCCGGGATCTCGGTGGTCCGCTGGGCCGGGATGGTGCCCAGGCGGCCCGCCTGGAAGTCCTCGAATGCCTGGACCAGCTCGTCCCTGGTGTTCATGACGAACGGGCCGTACGCGGCGACCGGCTCGCGGATCGGCTGGCCGCCCAGGACCAGCACGTCCAGCTCACCGGCCGGGCCCTGCTGGGTGCGGCTGGCCGCCACGGTCAGCGCCTCGCCCGGGCCGAACACGGCCAGCTGCCCGGTGCGCACCGGGCGCTGGTCGGCGCCCACGGTGCCGGACCCGCCGAGCACGTAGACCAGCGCGTTGAAGTCGGCCCGCCAGGGCAGCCGGAGCTGTGCGCCGGGCTGCAGGGTGGCGTGCACCAGCGTGATCGGGGTGTGGGTGACCCCCGGGCCCGGGTGCCCGGCCAGGTCACCGGCGATGACCCGGATCAGCGCGCCGCCGTCGGGGGAGGACAGCAGCGACACCTGGCCAGCCCGGATGTCCTGGTAGCGCGGGTCGGTCATCTTGAGTGCGCGGGGCAGGTTCACCCACAGCTGGAAGCCGTGGAACAGCCCGCCGCTCATCACCAGTTCCTCGGGAGGCTCCTCGATGTGCAGGATGCCGCCGCCCGCGGTCATCCACTGGGTGTCACCGTTGGTGATCAGGCCGCCGCCGCCGTTGGAGTCCTGGTGCCGGAACACGCCGTCGATGATGTACGTGACGGTCTCGAAGCCGCGGTGCGGGTGCCAGGCGGTGCCCTTCGGCTCGCCCGGGGCGTAGTCCACCTCGCCCATCTGGTCCATGTGGATGAACGGGTCCAGCTGGCGCATCTCCACGCCCGCGAAGGCACGGCGGACCGGGAAGCCCTCGCCCTCAAACCCGGACGGGGCGGTGGTCACCGACACCACGGGCCGCTCCGCCACGGCGGCGGGATCCGGCTCCGGAATGCGCGGCAGGACCAGGATGTCGTCTACGGTCACTGCGGGCATGGCATCTCCTCTGGAACGTTCATGGTTCACTCTCTGCCTGCCACTAACGATAGTTGACCGCTCAACATTCCCGTCGGCTGGGCCGGGGACGGGCGCCCGCGGCGGCAGGCCGGGGCGGGGACGGGCGCCCGCGGCGGCAGGCCGGGGCGGCGCAGAGCGGCCGGAGGGGTTACGGCAGCTTCCAGTCGATGGGGGCGGCGCCCTGCTGTTCCAGCAGGGCGCTGGCCCGGCTGAACGGGCGGGACCCGAAGAAGCCGCGGTCCGCCGAGTTCGGGCTGGGATGCGCGGACTCGATCAGCGGCACCCCGTCCAGCAGGGGCGCCAGGCTGCGGGCGTCGCGCCCCCACAAGATGGCGGCCATGGGGGTCTGCCGGGCGGCCAGCGCCCGGATGGCCTGCTCGGTGACCTCTTCCCAGCCCTGGCCGCGATGGGAGCCTGGCTTGCCCGGCTGCACGGTGAGCACCCGGTTCAGCAGCAGCACGCCCCGCTCGCTCCACGGGGTCAGATCGCCGGTGGCCGGGGACGGGTAGCCGAGGTCGGCGGTGTACTCCCGGAAGATGTTGAGCAGGCTGGGCGGCAGCCGGCGCACCTCGGGCGCCACCGAGAAGCTCAGCCCGACCGGGTTACCCGGCGTGGGGTAGGGATCCTGGCCGACGATCAGCACCCGCACCCCGTCGAACGGCTGCTGGAAGGCGCGCAGCACCCGGTCGCCCGCAGGCAGGTAGCGGCGGCCCGCGGCCAGTTCCGCGCGCAGGAAGTCGCCCATCGCGGCGATCCGGTCGGCGACCGGGGCCAGCGCGCGGGCCCAGCCGGCCTCGACGATCTCACTTAGTTCACGGCCTGCCACGGGGTTCACTGTAAAGCCCCGGCCGGGGGCGCGGGCGGAACTGGCCGATCCGGCCTCGAACAAATTTTTGATAACCACGTATCCTGGGCGAGATGGACACTGCCCTGCAGGAATCCCTGCTCGATCTGGCCGACGAGCCGGCCCCGGCCCGCTGGGCTCCGCCGTGCGCCGCATCCCGCTGGCTGACGGTGCCTGGGTGGACATCCGGCCGGGGTGGATGGCCGGCGCGGCGGTGCTGTTCCGCCGCCTGCGGCCGGCCGTGCCCTGGCGTGAGGAACGCCGCCGGATGTACGAGCGGGTCGTGGACGTGCCGCGGCTGCTGTGCTTCTACGCCGAGGGCCAGCCGCTGCCCGACCCGGCGCTGGAGCAGGCGCGCCAGGCCCTCGACGCGCACTACGGCCCGGCCCTGGGCGAGCCGCTGGCCACCGCGGGGCTGTGCCTGTACCGCGACGGGCGGGACAGCGTGGCCTGGCACGGAGACCGGATCGGCCGGGGGGCCACCGAGAACACCGTGGTCGCCATCCTGTCGCTCGGCACCCCGCGGGCCCTGCTGCTCCGGCCCCGGAGCGGCGGCCCGGCGCTCCGGCATGACCTGGGCCACGGCGACCTGCTGGTGATGGGCGGCAGTTGCCAGCGCACCTGGGAGCACGCGGTCCCGAAGACGGCCCGGCCGGCCGGGCCGCGGATCTCCGTCCAGTTCCGCCCGCGCGGGGTGCGCTGACCCGCCCGCTCTCGTCTCCCGCCCTGGCCCGGCCCGGGTCCTGGTGTCAGAGCGGCAGGCCGGCCTGGAGCTGGGCCAGGCCCGCGTCGATCGCGGCGAAGAGGTCGTCGATCTCGGGGGGCCCGTCCTCCAGGACCGGCAGCGTCGTGGCGGTGATCACGCCGAAGATCGCGCCGGCCAGCGCGCGCACCGCCACCTCACCGGGCTGCCGCCCGCTGCGCCGGGCCAGGGCCGCGGCGAAGATATCCAGGGTGCGGGCGAACTCGTCCAGCGCACGGGCCCGGATCTCCGGGACGGCCAGGGTCAGCGCGGTGGTCTCCCGGAAGCGCTCGCGGTCCGCCGCGGTGAACCGGGTCCGGGCCAGGGCGACCGCGGCCCGCACGGCGGGTATCGGGGCCAGGCCGGGCGGCTGGGCCTCCAGGGCCTCCATCGTGATCAGGTCCAGGCCGTCCTGGAGGACCACGTCTTCCTTGGTCGGGAAGTAGCGGTAGAACGTCGCCGGGGAGATCTCGGCTGCCTCCGCGATCTGCTCCACCGTGGTGGCGGCGTAGCCCCGCGCGCGGAACAGCCGCAGCGCGTGCTCCTGGATGGCCGCACGCGTCTTGGCCTTCTTGCGCTCGCGCAGCCCGGCAGGCGGATCAGCGGCGCCTATGTCGCTCATGACCCCGATTCTTCACGCTCCGCGCAGCCGCCGCGACCTGCTCCCCTCCTGCCCCGCCGCGACCGCGGCACGGGACCGGCCCGGCAGGAAGGCCAGGGCGAGCAGTGCGCCGGTGATCGCGATGACCGCGCAGACCGCCAGCATGACGTCCATGCCATGCACGTAGGCGGTCCGGGTCATGGCCAGCAGGGCCGCCGAGTGCGCGGCGCGGGCCACCCCGACGCCGCCGGCCACGCTGCTGCGGGCCGCTCCCGCGGCGGCCGGGGGCAGGCCGCCCAGGCTCAGCCGGTCCCGGTACGCGGACAGCAGCACCGTGCCCAGCACCGCGACGCCGATGGTGGCACCGACCTGGCGCATGGCGGTGATCAGCGCCGAGCCGGACCCGCTCCGCTCGGGGGACAGCGCACCGAGGGCGGTGTTCATCGCGGCCGGCATGGCCACGCCCAGGCCCAGCCCGGCGGCGGCGAACCAGGCCGCGGCGAAGCCGGTCCCGCTGGCCAGGTGGGTGGTGGCGCCCACGGCCAGCGCGGCGGCCATGATGGCAAAGCCCGCTGCCACCAGGGGCCGGGGACCCAGCGGAGGGTCCCCGGCCGGGGCGCCGTCCGCAGCCCGGCGCGGAGTCTGCAGCCGGGTGCCGACCAGCATGCCTGCCACCATCCCGCCGATCAGCGGCAGCAGCCGCACGCCGCTGCCGAAGGAGTCCTGGCCCAGCACTTCCTGGAAGTACTGCGGCATGGCGAACAGGATGCCGAACATCGCGAACGACACGAGCGTGGTCAGGATGGTGCCCCAGGTGAAGCCGGCCGAGCGGAACAGATCGAGCTGGATGAGCGGCTGGCCCAGGACGGTCGCATGCCGTTCCCACGCCACGAACAGGGCGAGCAGGCCGGCGCCCGCCGCGACCGTGGCCAGCGCGAGTGAGCTGCCCCAGCCGTCCTCGCCCGCCCTGATGCAGCCGTAGGTCAGCCCGGCCAGCCCCAGGCTGGACAGCGCGATGCCCGGGACGTCGATCCGGCGTCCCCGCGCGCCGTACGACTCCGGCATCAGCGTGGCCACCGCGACCAGGGCCAGCACGGCCACCGGCACATTGATCAGGAAGACCGACCCCCACCAGAACTTGTCCAGCAGCCAGCCGCCCAGCAGCGGGCCGACCGGGAATCCCAGGAACGTCGCGCCCATCACCACCGCGATGGCCCGGGGCCGCTCGTCCTCGGTGAACAGGACCGGGATCACGGCGATGGACATGGGCAGGATCACCGCGGCGCTCAGCCCGAGAATGGCGCGGGCCGCGATCAGCTCACCGGCCGAGGTGGCGAAGGAGCACCCCAGGGAGCTGACGCCGAACACGGCCAGGGCGGTCAGCAGCATCTTCTTGCGGCCCAGCCGGTCGCCCAGCATCCCGGCGGGCAGCAGCGCCGCCGCCAGCACCAGGCTGTAGGCGGCCGAGAACCACTGCAGGTCGGTCGTGGAGGCATGCAGCTGCACGGACAGCGCGGGCAGGGCCAGGCTCAGCACGGTCAGGTCCAGGCCCACGACGAGCACGCTCGCCGCAATGGCCGCCAGCGCCCACCACCGGCGGGCAGTGGAGATGCTCATGGCGCCACCATCCCGGAAAGTTTTGATATGAGACCTAATTAGAAAGTTACTCTCATATTCGAGTCTCTGTCAACAATGAGGCGTTGGGCGGGCGTGAGGATTCCCGCACTGGCTGGTCCGAAAATGGGACCTCAGCTGGGCAGGCGGCAGCACCCCCGGCGCGTCAGCGCCGGGGGTTCGGTGATGGCGGTTGGTCAGCCGGTCGCGGTCAGGGGCTGGTCGTCGGGGCCGGGGTCGTTGGCTGTGGCCTGAATGGTGACCTTGTAGCCGAGGCGTTCCAGGCTCCGCACGTGGTTGCGGGCTTGGCGGCGGACGTGCATGCGCTGTTCGTAGTAGTCGGGGCCGAGGTCGTGGTAGGTCGCGTCAGGGTCGGCGAGCAGGGCGTGGACGCTGGTGAGCATGGAGTTGCCGACGGCGACCAGGGCTTTCTTCTTGGGCATCCGCTTGGCCAGCCGGCGGTACTTGGCGCCGGGGAAAGATTGAGTGCGGCCGGTGCTGATGGCTGCTTCGCCGAGGGCAGCGCCCAGGTAGGGGTTCCCGCGGCCGGTTGCATTGCTGCCTTTGCGTTTCCCGGCCGACTGCTTGACCTGGGGCGACCATTTGGCCCAGGAGACCAGGTGGGAGGCGGTGGGGAAGACCGTCATGTCGGTGCCGATCCCGGCGATGATGTCCTGGGCGCCGACCGGCCCGATGCCGGGGACGGCGCCGGGCTGGGCCACCTGGTGCAGGTAGGGCTCGGTGAGCGCCTCGATCTTGGCGGTGAGCTCGGTTATCTGGGTGGTGTAGTGGTCGATGGTGGCCAGCATCATTGCCAGCACGGCGGCATGCTCATCGGTGAAGAAGGAGCATTCCAGCGCCTCTTCCAGCCTGCGGATCTTGCCGCGCATCGTGCCGCGGGCCAGCTGCGCCAGGGCCCTGGGGTCGCGCTGCCCGGCGGCCAGCGCGTGGAGCATGTCCCTGCCCGAGGCCCCGTGGATGTCAGAGATCACGGACGACAGCTTCAGGTGACCGTCCTCCAGCAGTTTCCCGGCCCGCTGTTTCTCGGCGGTGCGGGCCTGGGTGAGGTGACGGCGGTAGCGGGTGTGGGTGCGCAGCCTGCGGATCGGCTCGGGTGGCACGAAGCTGGAAGAGATCATGCCCCGTTCGGTGATCTTTGCGATCCAGATCGAGTCGGCCCGGTCGGTCTTAGGCCGCCCTGGCAGCGCCTTGACCTGCGCCGCATTGTACAACTCGCAGTCGAATCCACATGATTCCAGCACGAAGAACACAGGTTTCCAGTAGTCACCAGTGGCTTCCATACCGAGCTTGGTGACGCCCTGGCAGCGCAGCCAGCCGGCCAGGGCCAGCAGCTCTTTGCGGGTGGTGGCGAACGTCCGCGTTTCCTGCTGGCGGCGGCCGGGACGGGTGTCGCTGGGCACCCGGATGGCGACCTCGACCTCAGCTTTGGCGATGTCCAGGCCGGCGACTCGCTCTGCGAACAGCGGCTCCTCTTCAGCATCTTGCATCAGTGGCTCCTACGATGAGGGGTAGCTGCGGGCGCGGTCGTTCGCAGGGGCCAGGGGCAAGCAGAAAATCTGGTCCGCGGGCTCGAAGCACCATTGAGCGGCCCTGAGGTTGGCTCCCGGCGTCAGACTGTCAGACGGGGTCAGGCCCGCCAAGCAGAAACGACGTCAGCGAACGACCGCGGCCACAGCCTCTCAGGCCTGCCGCGCCCACATACGCGTCTGGGACAACGGACCGGGCCTGCGCGAGCGCGGCAGCGCCCGGCGGAGCCGGGCCCCGGACAACGGCGGGTCAGCTACCCAAATTTTCACGCCGTAGCGGCGTCACCCCCGGGCACGCGCGACTGTTAGGGCCCTGCAAGGAACCGGCCCGGGTCGGTCTGGCCGGCGTAGCTGTGGGGAAACGGCCCCGAGCCGGTCCCGGCGAGAGGAGATTGCCCCGTGTCCGGCGCACGTCGGATCATCGTCGGCTGCAGCGGATCACCCGGCAGCCTGCAGGCGCTACGCCTGGCCGCCCGCGTGGCCCTGGAGGGCGACGCCACGCTTGTCCCGGTCCTCGCCTGGATGCCGCCGGGCGGTGACCTGGCGGACCGCCGGTTCCCGTCCAGTCACCTGCGTCAGGTCTGGCGAGACGCAGCGTGGCTGCGGTTGTGGACCGCGCTGGCGAATGCCTGGGGCAGCATCGAGCCCACTGGCCGCCCCGCCGAACCGCAGGTGCTCCGGGGCGAGCCCGGTGAGGTACTGGTCGCCGCGGCCGGCCAGCCCGGCGACTGGCTGATCGTGGGGGCCGGCCGCCGCGGTGCGCTGCGCCCGCTGGCCGGTGCCCGGGTGGCCCGCTACTGCCTGGCCCACGCGGTCTGCCCGGTCCTCGCCGTGCCGCCCCCGGCGCTGGACCAGGCAGCCGGTCATGGGTTGCGGGGCTGGGCCTTCCGGCACCGCGCCCTGGACGTGGACCACCTGGCCGCCAAGCCAACCTGAACCTGTCGGCCGCACCAGCCACAGCGAGACGCGACTCTCCCCTTTTTACACCATTAGGCTCCAATTGACTAGTTGCCTATATCCTAGTTCGTATTCCTCAGGTGTCAAGTACCCGAGCGTTGAGTGCCTCCGCAGCGGATTGTAGTAGTTGCTGATCCAGTCAGACGTCTCCTTCTCCAAGTTCGCCAGCGAGGCCACGGGCGGGTATGGATCAGCTCTTTCTTATACGTCGCGAAGAAGGATTCCGATACGGCATTGTCGTAGCAGATTCCCGTCCTTCCCAGGACCTCCTAATGTTATTCCCGGTGCAGTACTCATCGAAGGCCGAAGATGTATATTGGCAGCCGCGGTCGGAATGAAAGACGACTCCCGGGGGTGGTTTCCGGGCGGAGATGGCCATATCGAGGGCCGCCGTGACCAGGCTGGTCCGCATATGATCAGCGATGGCCCAGCCGATGAGCTTGCGTGAGTGCAGGTCGATGACGGTCGCGAGATAGCCCATCCGTCCCACGTTTTCACGTACGTGATGTCGCCGCACCATTTCTCATCGGGGCGGCCGGCGGTGAAGTCCCGGCCTATCAGGTCGGGGGCGGGCACCGGCTTGTCGCCGCCGATGGTAGTCCGCTTCCAGGCCCTCGGGTGGCGCCCGCGCAGGCCAGCGGCCTGCATCAGCCGGTGCGCGCGCTTGTGTGACACCAGGTGGCCCAGCGCCGCCAGGCCCGCGCGCATCCGCCGCACCCCCGGATTGCCCCGCGCGTCCTCATAGATTTTCCTCATGACCGCGATCAGCGCCGAGTCGTCTTTGGACCGCTGGGACGGCCCCGCACCCCGCCACGCATAATAGCCGGAACGCGAAACCCCGAGCCAGGCGCACATGAACGACACCGGATAATCGCCCGAATCAGCCCAGCCCGCGATGGCAGCGAATCTCACTGACTGCCTTTCGCGAACCAGGTCGCTACTTTTTTTGCGAACTCCACCTGCATCCGCAGCTCAGCGATTGCAGACTTGTCATCCCGGGACTCCGCCCGCAGCCGCACCAGCTCGGCCCGCTCGGACTCACCCAGCGGCGCATCCGGAGACTTCCCGGACTCCGCGGCATCTCGTGCCACCTTCACCCACTTGCCAAGAGTCATCTCGTGGACGCCGATATTGCGGCGACCTCGGCAACCGGCGGCCACCGTCAAGGACGAAAGCTACCGATTGCGCCTTGTACTCCGGCGTATATGAGCGGCGTGTCGAACCCATTCTTGCTCTCCCGACGAATCGGCAGCTAAGCCGGGTGTCCACCGAAGCGGGTACGGTCCAGACTCGTCCGCGAACGGGCGGGCCAACCCTGGCCGCGTACTCGTTGAGGGCACCATGAGTATCTTGGCCGAGTGGTCCCTGCCAGCTATCACGACTTCTTCAGTGCCTGCGCCACGGTCGCGGGGGCGCTGATCGGGCTGCTGTTCGTCGCCATCTCGATTTCTCCGGCGAAGCTGTCCGGCCCCGGCGCTGAAAAAGATCACCAGCTCAAGGCGGCCATGGCTTTCTCGGCCCTGGTCAACACGCTGGTCATCGCGCTCGTGACCCTCCTGCCCGGAGCTAACCTCAGCCTGACGGTCATCATCCTGGCCGGAGCCGGGCTGTCCTCCACGGCCGGCCTGATCATGCTGCTGCTGCGGGACACCAGGCTGCGGACCCCGCCGGACCAGCTGATCCTGCCGACTGTCCTGCTCGCGCTGTACGGCCTTCAGCTGGCCTCCGGCGTCGAGCTGGGCGGGTCTCCCCGGGACTCGGGCCATCTCAGCAGCCTGGGGGGATTGTGCATTGGCTTCTTCGGCTTCGCCATCGCGCGGGCCTGGGCGCTGGTGGGCGCACGCGACTCCAGCCTCCTCGCCACCGTGGTCGAAATAGCGCGTCACCCCGGTGGCTTGGACGCCCCCCGTGCCGCGCAGCGGGGTGAGGCCGAAGAAGCGGCCACAGCGCCCAGCCGGGAGAGCCTGGACTAACCCGGCCCCTCGCTCCGGGCCGCCCCGTGCCGGAAGGCGAAAATGATCATCTGAGAATCGCGGCGGGGGAGCGGGGGAGCGGGAGCCGGAGGCCGGATCAATGGCGGGTGGGGCGGGGACCCGGGTTAGTGGCGGCGGGGCGGGGACCCGGGTTAGTGGCGGCGGGGCGGGGACCCGGGTCAGTGGCGCGCACGGCGGGTTTAGCGGCGGCGGGCCGGGAAGGCCAGGCCGCCGACGAACAGGACCAGGATGACCAGGCAGGCGAAGGCGATCACCGAGGCCGCCGGGATGGCGGGCGCCGTGACCAGCATCCAGGTGGCGACGCCGATGACGGCGAGCACGCCGCCGGCCACGACGAGCAGGGCCAGCGCCCGGCTGCCCAGGGACACGCCGCAGCTTCCGTCGCCCCCGTGCATGAGGCGGGGCGCCCCGCACCGCCGGCAGCGATCCCAGTTTCCTGGATAGCGGGCGGTCGCCTGGAACTGCGCGTCTGGGGTCATCGCACTCAGCTTCTCCCGCCAGCGGGGCACCACCGCCAGCCGGACCCAGCGGCTGCGCTCCTGGTTTCAGGATGCTCCTCGACGGCCGTGAGGGCCAGACCGGCGGGCGCATGTCTCGTTCAACCACGCACTGCGACGGGAGGGGACGTCGCCGTCCAGCCGTGACCGACCGGGGCCGCGACGGCCGGTCAGGCCGTGCTGAGGACGGCGCGGACCTGGCGGGCGATCTCGATGTCCTCCCGGGCCGTCACCACGAGCGTGGCGACGGCCGCGCCGGGCGCGCTGATGTCGGCATCCCGGGTGGCGGCGCTGTTGCGCTCCGGGTCGATGGCGGCGCCGAGGAAGCCGGGTACCCCCCGGGCCCGGACCACCGCGGAGTGCTCGCCGACCCCGCCGGTGAAGACCAGTGCGTCCAGCCCGTCCATGGCCGCGGCCATCCCGGCGATCAGCTGCCGGAGCCGGTGGATATACACGTCAAGGGCGAGTGTGGCGGCCGGGTCACCGGCACCGGCGGCGCTGGTCACCTCGCGCAGGTCTGGCGTGCCGGCCAGGCCGGCCAGGCCGGAGGCGTGTTCCATCCCGGAGGACAGCTCGCCCAGGGACAGCCGCCCGTCGGTGAGCAGCCAGAGCAGCAGCCCGGGGTCGGTGTTCCCGGCCCGGGTCGCCATGACCAGGCCCTCCAGCGGGGTGAAGCCCATCGTGGTGTCCACGCTCTGCCCGTAGCGGACCGCGGCGAGCGAGGCGCCGGCGCCGAGGTGACAGGAGACCACCCGGAGCCGGCCCGGCGACGTGCCCAGCAACTCCGCGGCCCGGCGGCTGGCGTAGGCGTGCGACAGGCCGTGGAAGCCATAGCGGCGCAGGCCGTACCGCTCCCGCCAGGCGGCGGGCAGGGCGTAGGTGGCCGCCGCCGCCGGCATCGTGGCGTGGAACCCGGTGTCGAAGCAGACCACCGTGGCCACCCCGGGCAGCAGGGCAGCCACCGCGTCGATGCCGCCCAGCGCCCGGGGCTGGTGCAGCGGGGCCAGGTCGGTGGCCGCCTGGATGGCCTGCCGTACCCCGGCGTCGAGCACTGCTGCCTCGGTCAGCGTCGGCCCGCCGTGCACGATGCGGTGGCCGATGGCATCGACCCCGGGCAGGCCGTTGAGGAAAGAAGTGAGGGCGGCGGGGGGATCGTCGGTGTCCCAGTGGTCCACCTCGGTGGCGGCCACGATCTCGTTCGACGAGTCGAGCAGGCTCAGTTTCAGGCTGCTCGACCCGGCGTTGACGACGAGGATGTTCATCCCTGCGCGGCGGGCGCGGGCCAGACCCAGTCGCGGACCTCGGGCAGGTCCTCGCCGTGCTCCCGGACCCAGGCCCAGTGCCGGACCAGGGAGTCGGCCATCTGCTGACGCAGCCAGGCGGCCCGGTCGCTGAGCCCGGGAACCCGGTCGATCACGTCCATGACCAGGTGGAACCGGTCCATCTCGTTCATCACGACCATGTCGAACGGGGTGGTCGTGGTGCCTTCCTCCTTGTACCCCCGGACGTGGATGTTGTGGTGGTTGTGGCGGCGGTAGGTGAGCCGGTGGATCAGCCACGGGTAGCCGTGGTAGGCGAAGATGACATGGCGGTCCGTGGTGAACAGCGCGTCGAACTCGGCGTCGCTCATCCCGTGCGGGTGCTCCGACTCCGGCTGCAGCCGCATCAGGTCCACCACGTTGACCACCCGGACCTGCAGGTCCGGCAGGTGCTCGCGGAGGATGCTGGTGGCGGCCAGGATCTCCAGCGTGGGCACGTCGCCGGCGCAGCCCAGCACCACGTCGGGCTGGGCGCCGTTGGTGTCGCTGCTGGCCCACTCCCAGATGCCGGCGCCCCGGGTGCAGTGCAGCACCGCGGCGTCCATGTCCAGCCAGTCCGGGGTGGGCTGCTTGGCCGCCACGACCACGTTCACGTAGTCCCGGCTGCGCAGGCAGTGATCGCCCACCGACAGCAGGGTGTTGGTGTCCGGGGGCAGGTACACCCGGACGACCTCCGCCTTCTTGTTGATCACGTGATCGATGAAGCCCGGGTCCTGGTGGCTGAACCCGTTGTGGTCCTGCCGCCACACATGCGAGCTGAGCAGGTAGTTCAGCGAGGCGACCGGGCGCCGCCAGGGCAGCCCGCGGCTGGTCTTCAGCCACTTGGCGTGCTGGTTGAACATCGAGTCCACGATGTGGATGAACGCCTCGTAGCAGTTGAACAGGCCGTGCCGGCCGGTCAGCAGGTACCCCTCGAGCCAGCCCTGGCAGGTGGTCTCGGACAGGATCTCCATGACCCGGCCGTCCCGGGCCAGGTGCTCGTCCACCGGCAGGGTGGCCTCTTCCCAGGTCTTGCCGGTCACCTCCAGCAGCGCGCCGAGCCGGTTGGACGCCGTCTCGTCCGGGCCGACGACCCGGAAGTTGCGCGGCTCCTCGTTCAGCCTGGTCACGTCGCGGAGCAGGCGGCCCAGTACCCGGGTCGGCTCGGTCATCGTCGTCCCCGGCACGTCCACGGTCACCGCGTAGTCCCGGAAGTCGGGCAACGCCAGCTCGCGGAGCAGCAGCCCCCCGTTGGCGTGCGGGTTCGACCCCATCCGGCGCTCCCCGGCCGGGACGTAGCCGAGGATCTCCGGCCGTGGCCGCCCCTGGCCGTCGAACAGCTCGCCCGGCCGGTAGGAGCGCATCCACGCCTCGAGCTGGCGCAGGTGCTCCGGGTTGGACCGGACCTCGGACAGCGGGACCTGGTGCGCACGCCAGGTGCCCTCCACCGGGAGCCCGTCCACCTCGGCCGGCCCGGTCCAGCCCTTCGGGGTGCGCAGCACGATCATCGGCCACCGCTCGCCGTGACCCTCCGGGGCGGCGGGGCCGCCCGCGCGGGCGGCGGCCTGGATGGCCTGGATCCGGGCGATGACCTGATCCAGGACGGCCGCCATCTCCCGGTGCATGGTCCCGGGGTCGGAACCGGCCAGGAACACCGGGTCGTACCCGTAGCCGCGCAGCAGCGCGTCCAGTTCCCGTTCCGGGATCCGGGCCAGCACGGTGGGGTTGGCGATCTTCCAGCCGTTCAGGTGCAGGATCGGCAGCACCGCCCCGTCCGTCACCGGGTTGAGGAACTTCCCCGAATGCCAGCTGGCGGCCAGCGGGCCGGTCTCCGCCTCCCCATCACCGATGACGCAGGCCACGATGAGATCAGGATTATCGAACGCGGCGCCGTGGGCGTGCGAGAGCGAATAGCCCAGCTCGCCGCCTTCGTGGATGCTGCCCGGGGTCTCCGGCGCCACGTGGCTGGGCACCCCGCCCGGGAAGGAGAACTGGTGGAACAGCCGGGCCATCCCGGCCGTGTCCTGCCGGATGCTCGGGTAGATGTCGGTGTAACTGCCGTCCAGCCAGGTGCTGGCCAGGGCCGCGGGGCCGCCGTGCCCGGGGCCGATGATGAACATCATGTCCAGGTCGTGAGTGACGATGGCCCGGTTCAGGTGGGACCAGAGGAAGTTCAGCCCGGGGGTGGTGCCCCAGTGGCCGAGCAGCCGCGGCTTGATCTGCTCCGGGCGCAACGGCTCGGTCAGCAGCGGGTTGCTCATCAGGTAGATCTGGCCGACCGACAGGTAGTTCGCGGCGCGCCAGTACCCATCCAGGGCCTGCATCTGTTCGGTGCTGAGCTCAGGCGTCGCGGTCACGGTCATCTCGCGGTTCCCTTCCGGCGATGGGTGGACTGCGGGTGGCTTCCCGGACCGGCGCGGCATGTACTGCGGCACCTGATCCCCGGGCCTGTCAGGAGGTCAGGTGTCGCGGTGCCGCATCTCTGGCAGCTGGCGCAGGAACGGGTCGGCGCCGCCGTGCCCGGTCACCCGGACCCGGGCGTCCACGGCGGTGACGCCGTCGGCGCAGGCGATCACGGGATTGAGGTCCAGCTCTGCGACCTGCGGCAGGTCATCGGCGAGCCGCGAGATCTTGAGCAGCGCGTCACGCAGCCCGGCGATGTCGGCGGGGGGCTGCCCGCGGTGGCCGAGTAGCAGCGGCGCCGCCCGGATCGAGTGGATCAGGTCGTCGGCGTCGTCGGTGGTCAGCGGGGCCAGCCGGGCCGCGTGGTCGCCGAGCACCGCGGTGGCCACGCCGCCCAGGCCGAACACGACCAGCGGCCCGAATACCGGCTCCTGGACCACCCCGATGATGGTCTCGGTGCCGCCAGTGATCATCGGCTGGACCAGGGCCCCGGAGAAGTTCCCTTCGAAACGGTCGGCCAGCCGGGTGAACGCGGCCCGGGCCTCCTCGGACCCGTTCACGCCGAGCAGCACCGCGCCGGCGTCGCTCTTGTGCACCAGGCCGGGTACCTCGGCCTTGAGCGCTACCTGGCCGCCGAGCTCGGTGGCGGCCGCGGCCGCCTGCGCGGCGTCCGTCACCAGCCGGGACGGCGCCAGCGGCAGCTGATAGCAGCGGAGCAGCCGGTCGGTCTCCGCGGCGGGCAGCCAGCCGCCACCCGGCATGCGATCCAGGAACGCCTCGATCAGCTCGCGGGCCTCGGCCACCTGCAGGCCCTTGATGTCAGGCACGGTGTCCTTCGGCCGGGACCGCCACGAGCCGTACCGGGCGGCCCGGCTGAGCGCCCGGGCGGCACTCTCCGGGTAGGCGTAGGCGGGCACGGACGGGCGGCCATCGGCCCCCGGCAGCACCCGCACCGAGTCGGGCTGGTCCAGTACCACGGTGGCCAGCGGGACCGGGAGCTGGGCGGCGGTGAGCGCCGGGCCGAGGTCGGCCGCCGCGGTCGGCACGATGAGGGCCAGCACCGCGTTCACCCCGGAATCGGCGGCCACGATGGCCAGCGCCTCGGTGAACGCGCTGGCACTGACTCCGGCCGTGGTGTCCACCGGGCCGCCGAGTGCCGCGCCGGGCGGCAGCACCCGGGCCAGCCGGGCCTGTGCGCGGTGGCTGGGCGTGGCGACCACCAGGCCCACCTCCACGCAGGCGTCCGCGGCCAGCACGCCGGCCCCGCCCGCGTTGGAGATCACCGCGACCCGGCTGCCGGTCGGCACCGGCTGCTCGGCCAGCAGCACGGCCGCTTCCAGCAGTTCGCCGAAGCTGGTCGTGGCGATGACGCCCGCCTGCTCGAACAGGGCCTGCCGGGTGATCATCGGGGCGGCGGCCGCCGCGGTGTGCGAGGCGGCGGCCCGCTGGCCGGGGGCCGAGCGGCCGGCGTGCACGGTCAGCACCGGCATCTGCTGGCTGACCCGGGCCGCGGTGCGCGCGAACTTGCGCGGGTTGCCGAACGACTCCAGGTACAGCACCGCCAGCCGGGTGGTCCCGTCCTCAGCCCACCACTGCAGCATGTCGTTGCCGGACACATCGAGCTTGTCGCCGACCGAGGCGAACGAGGAGATGCCGATGCCGAGCCGGGAGAAGTGCCCCAGCAGGGCCACGCCGACGCCGCCGGACTGCACCACGAGCCCGGCCCGCCCGGCGGAGGGATGGTGGACGGCGAACGTGGCGTCCAGGCCGAGGGCGGGCACGGCGACCCCGAAACAGTTGGGGCCGACCAGCCGCATGCCCCAGCGGCGGCAGGCGTCGAGCAGGCTGGCCGACTGGGCGGCGTCCAGCCCGGAAGTGATGACGACGATGGAGCGGGTGCCGCGCTTGCCGAGCGCGTGGGCCACGTCCACGACACCGGCCGCGGGCACGGTCACCACGGCCAGGTCCGGCGCCTCCGGCAGCGCGGCGGGGGAGGGCACGCTGGTGGTTCCGGGGAGGTGCAGCTCGCGCGGGTTGACCGCGTACAGCGCGCCGCTGAACCCGGCGCTGCGGATGTTCATCAGGATCGACCGGCCGATGGACCCCGGCCGGTGCCCGGCCCCGATCACGGCCACGGAACGCGGCGCGAGCAAGGGCTCCAGGCTGGCCACGTCGGCGCGCTGCTCCCGGCCAGCCACCGCGTCGAGGTACGTGCTGGCCTCGCTGAGGGCGACGCTGTGCGGGATCGGCATGGTCAGTTCCACCACGCCGTCCTCCAGGCAGCGCTGCACGCTCAGGCCGGCGTCCGCGAACACCCGGAGCATGGCCGTGTTCTCCGGCAGGGTAGTGGCGGTGAACACCCGCACGCTCCGTTCCCGGGCCAGCGAGACCAGGTGCTCCAGCAGCAGGGTGGCCACGCCGCGGCCATGCATCTGGTCGGAGACCGCGAAGGCGATCTCCGACGAGCCCGGGTCACTGGTCGGCTCAAAGCTGGCCACGCCGACCAGCTCGTCACCCAGGAAGCCGAGCAGGGCACCGTGGGTGTCCCCGTCGGGGCGGCACACCCGGCGGGCCTCCTGCTCCCCGGCCAGCCGGCTCATGGAAAAGAAGCGGAGGTACAGGTTGTCCTGGGACATGTGCTCGTGGAACTGCTTGACGGCCTCGTAGTCCCCCGGGGTGGCCGGCCGGATGGTGATGGTGGTGCCGTCGGCCAGCAGGGCGTACGAGGAGCCCGGCGCGGTCAGCGCAGTCACTCCGTGTCTCCTGTTCTTCCCGGGATCTCCAGCCAGCCTGTCGTGCCGGTTTTGCTGGCTATTAGGGGCAAAAGTCCTGATATGCCGGACACCAGCCACAGCGAGACGCGACTCGTCCGCGAACGGGCGGGCCAACCCTGGCCGCGTACTCGTTGAGGGCACCATGAGTATCTTGGCCGAGTGGTCCCTGCCAGCTATCACGACTTCTTCAGTGCCTGCGCCACGGTCGCGGGGGCGCTGATCGGGCTGCTGTTCGTCGCCATCTCGATTTCTCCGGCGAAGCTGTCCGGCCCCGGCGCTGAAAAAGATCACCAGCTCAAGGCGGCCATGGCTTTCTCGGCCCTGGTCAACACGCTGGTCATCGCGCTCGTGACCCTCCTGCCCGGAGCTAACCTCAGCCTGACGGTCATCATCCTGGCCGGAGCCGGGCTGTCCTCCACGGCCGGCCTGATCATGCTGCTGCTGCGGGACACCAGGCTGCGGACCCCGCCGGACCAGCTGATCCTGCCGACTGTCCTGCTCGCGCTGTACGGCCTTCAGCTGGCCTCCGGCGTCGAGCTGGGCGGGTCTCCCCGGGACTCGGGCCATCTCAGCAGCCTGGGGGGATTGTGCATTGGCTTCTTCGGCTTCGCCATCGCGCGGGCCTGGGCGCTGGTGGGCGCACGCGACTCCAGCCTCCTCGCCACCGTGGTCGAAATAGCGCGTCACCCCGGTGGCTTGGACGCCCCCCGTGCCGCGCAGCGGGGTGAGGCCGAAGAAGCGGCCACAGCGCCCAGCCGGGAGAGCCTGGACTAACCCGGCCCCTCGCTCCGGGCCGCCCCGTGCCGGAAGGCGAAAATGATCATCTGAGAAATCGCGGCGGGGGAGCGGGGGAGCGGGAGCCGGAGGCCGGATCAATGGCGGCGGGGCGGGGACCCGGGTCAGTGGCGGCGGGCGGGGACCCGGGTTAGTGGCGGCGGGCGGGGACCCGGGTTAGTGGCGGCGGGCGGGGACCCGGGTTAGTGGCGGCGGGGCGGGGACCCGGGTCAGTGGCGGCCGGCGGGTTTAGCGGCGGCGGGCCGGGAAGGCCAGGCCGCCGACGAACAGGGCCAGGATGACCAGGCAGGCGAAGGCGATCACCGAGGCCGCCGGGATGGCGGGCGCCGTGACCAGCATCCAGGTGGCGACGCCGATGACGGCGAGCACGCCGCCGGCCACGACGAGCAGGGCCAGCGCCCGGCTGCCCAGGGACACGCCGCAGCTTCCGTCGCCCCCGTGCATGAGGCGGGGCGCCCCGCACCGCCGGCAGCGATCCCAGTTTCCTGGATAGCGGGCGGTCGCCTGGAACTGCGCGTCTGGGGTCATCGCACTCAGCTTCTCCCGCCAGCGGGGCACCACCGCCAGCCGGACCCAGCGGCTGCGCTCCTGGTTTCAGGATGCTCCTCGACGGCCGTGAGGGCCAGACCGGCGGGCGCATGTCTCGTTCAACCGCGCACTGCGACGGGAGGGGACGTCGCCGTCCAGCCGTGACCGACCGGGGCCGCGACGGCCGGTCAGGCCGTGCTGAGGACGGCGCGGACCTGGCGGGCGATCTCGATGTCCTCCCGGGCCGTCACCACGAGCGTGGCGACGGCCGCGCCGGGCGCGCTGATGTCGGCATCCCGGGTGGCGGCGCTGTTGCGCTCCGGGTCGATGGCGGCGCCGAGGAAGCCGGGTACCCCCCGGGCCCGGACCACCGCGGAGTGCTCGCCGACCCCGCCGGTGAAGACCAGTGCGTCCAGCCCGTCCATGGCCGCGGCCATCCCGGCGATCAGCTGCCGGAGCCGGTGGATATACACGTCAAGGGCGAGTGTGGCGGCCGGGTCACCGGCACCGGCGGCGCTGGTCACCTCGCGCAGGTCTGGCGTGCCGGCCAGGCCGGCCAGGCCGGAGGCGTGTTCCATCCCGGAGGACAGCTCGCCCAGGGACAGCCGCCCGTCGGTGAGCAGCCAGAGCAGCAGCCCGGGGTCGGTGTTCCCGGCCCGGGTCGCCATGACCAGGCCCTCCAGCGGGGTGAAGCCCATCGTGGTGTCCACGCTCTGCCCGTAGCGGACCGCGGCGAGCGAGGCGCCGGCGCCGAGGTGACAGGAGACCACCCGGAGCCGGCCCGGCGACGTGCCCAGCAACTCCGCGGCCCGGCGGCTGGCGTAGGCGTGCGACAGGCCGTGGAAGCCATAGCGGCGCAGGCCGTACCGCTCCCGCCAGGCGGCGGGCAGGGCGTAGGTGGCCGCCGCCGCCGGCATCGTGGCGTGGAACCCGGTGTCGAAGCAGACCACCGTGGCCACCCCGGGCAGCAGGGCAGCCACCGCGTCGATGCCGCCCAGCGCCCGGGGCTGGTGCAGCGGGGCCAGGTCGGTGGCCGCCTGGATGGCCTGCCGTACCCCGGCGTCGAGCACTGCTGCCTCGGTCAGCGTCGGCCCGCCGTGCACGATGCGGTGGCCGATGGCATCGACCCCGGGCAGGCCGTTGAGGAAAGAAGTGAGGGCGGCGGGGGGATCGTCGGTGTCCCAGTGGTCCACCTCGGTGGCGGCCACGATCTCGTTCGACGAGTCGAGCAGGCTCAGTTTCAGGCTGCTCGACCCGGCGTTGACGACGAGGATGTTCATCCCTGCGCGGCGGGCGCAGACCCAGTCGCGGACCTCGGGCAGGTCCTCGCCGTGCTCCCGGACCCAGGCCCAGTGCCGGACCAGGGAGTCGGCCATCTGCTGGCGCAGCCAGGCGGCCCGGTCGCTGAGCCCGGGAACCCGGTCGATCACGTCCATGACCAGGTGGAACCGGTCCATCTCGTTCATCACGACCATGTCGAACGGGGTGGTCGTGGTGCCTTCCTCCTTGTACCCCCGGACGTGGATGTTGTGGTGGTTGTGGCGGCGGTAGGTGAGCCGGTGGATCAGCCACGGGTAGCCGTGGTAGGCGAAGATGACATGGCGGTCCGTGGTGAACAGCGCGTCGAACTCGGCGTCGCTCATCCCGTGCGGGTGCTCCGACTCCGGCTGCAGCCGCATCAGGTCCACCACGTTGACCACCCGGACCTGCAGGTCCGGCAGGTGCTCGCGGAGGATGCTGGTGGCGGCCAGGATCTCCAGCGTGGGCACGTCGCCGGCGCAGCCCAGCACCACGTCGGGCTGGGCGCCGTTGGTGTCGCTGCTGGCCCACTCCCAGATGCCGGCGCCCCGGGTGCAGTGCAGCACCGCGGCGTCCATGTCCAGCCAGTCCGGGGTGGGCTGCTTGGCCGCCACGACCACGTTCACGTAGTCCCGGCTGCGCAGGCAGTGATCGCCCACCGACAGCAGGGTGTTGGTGTCCGGGGGCAGGTACACCCGGACGACCTCCGCCTTCTTGTTGATCACGTGATCGATGAAGCCCGGGTCCTGGTGGCTGAACCCGTTGTGGTCCTGCCGCCACACATGCGAGCTGAGCAGGTAGTTCAGCGAGGCGACCGGGCGCCGCCAGGGCAGCCCGCGGCTGGTCTTCAGCCACTTGGCGTGCTGGTTGAACATCGAGTCCACGATGTGGATGAACGCCTCGTAGCAGTTGAACAGGCCGTGCCGGCCGGTCAGCAGGTACCCCTCGAGCCAGCCCTGGCAGGTGGTCTCGGACAGGATCTCCATGACCCGGCCGTCCCGGGCCAGGTGCTCGTCCACCGGCAGGGTGGCCTCTTCCCAGGTCTTGCCGGTCACCTCCAGCAGCGCGCCGAGCCGGTTGGACGCCGTCTCGTCCGGGCCGACGACCCGGAAGTTGCGCGGCTCCTCGTTCAGCCTGGTCACGTCGCGGAGCAGGCGGCCCAGTACCCGGGTCGGCTCGGTCATCGTCGTCCCCGGCACGTCCACGGTCACCGCGTAGTCCCGGAAGTCGGGCAACGCCAGCTCGCGGAGCAGCAGCCCCCCGTTGGCGTGCGGGTTCGACCCCATCCGGCGCTCCCCGGCCGGGACGTAGCCGAGGATCTCCGGCCGTGGCCGCCCCTGGCCGTCGAACAGCTCGCCCGGCCGGTAGGAGCGCATCCACGCCTCGAGCTGGCGCAGGTGCTCCGGGTTGGACCGGACCTCGGACAGCGGGACCTGGTGCGCACGCCAGGTGCCCTCCACCGGGAGCCCGTCCACCTCGGCCGGCCCGGTCCAGCCCTTCGGGGTGCGCAGCACGATCATCGGCCACCGCTCGCCGTGACCCTCCGGGGCGGCGGGGCCGCCCGCGCGGGCGGCGGCCTGGATGGCCTGGATCCGGGCGATGACCTGATCCAGGACGGCCGCCATCTCCCGGTGCATGGTCCCGGGGTCGGAACCGGCCAGGAACACCGGGTCGTACCCGTAGCCGCGCAGCAGCGCGTCCAGTTCCCGTTCCGGGATCCGGGCCAGCACGGTGGGGTTGGCGATCTTCCAGCCGTTCAGGTGCAGGATCGGCAGCACCGCCCCGTCCGTCACCGGGTTGAGGAACTTCCCCGAATGCCAGCTGGCGGCCAGCGGGCCGGTCTCCGCCTCACCATCACCGATGACGCAGGCCACGATGAGATCAGGATTATCGAACGCGGCGCCGTGGGCGTGCGAGAGCGAATAGCCCAGCTCGCCGCCTTCGTGGATGCTGCCCGGGGTCTCCGGCGCCACGTGGCTGGGCACCCCGCCCGGGAAAGAGAACTGGTGGAACAGCCGGGCCATCCCGGCCGTGTCCTGCCGGATGCTGGGGTAGATGTCGGTGTAACTGCCGTCCAGCCAGGTGCTGGCCAGGGCCGCGGGGCCGCCGTGCCCGGGGCCGATGATGAACATCATGTCCAGGTCGTGAGTGACGATGGCCCGGTTCAGGTGGGACCAGAGGAAGTTCAGCCCGGGGGTGGTGCCCCAGTGGCCGAGCAGCCGCGGCTTGATCTGCTCCGGGCGCAACGGCTCGGTCAGCAGCGGGTTGCTCATCAGGTAGATCTGGCCGACGGACAGGTAGTTCGCGGCGCGCCAGTACCCGTCCAGGGCCTGCATCTGTTCGGTGCTGAGCTCAGGCGTCGCGGTCACGGTCATCTCGCGGTTCCCTTCCGGCGATGGGTGGACTGCGGGTGGCTTCCCGGGCCGGCGCGGCATGTACTGCGGCGCCTGATCCCCGGGCCTGTCAGGAGGTCAGGTGTCGCGGTGCCGCATCTCTGGCAGCTGGCGCAGGAACGGGTCGGCGCCGCCGTGCCCGGTCACCCGGACCCGGGCGTCCACGGCGGTGACGCCGTCGGCGCAGGCGATCACGGGATTGAGGTCCAGCTCTGCGACCTGCGGCAGGTCATCGGCGAGCCGCGAGATCTTGAGCAGCGCGTCACGCAGCCCGGCGATGTCGGCGGGGCGCTGCCCGCGGTGGCCGAGTAGCAGCGGCGCCGCCCGGATCGAGTGGATCAGGTCGTCGGCGTCGTCGGTGGTCAGCGGGGCCAGCCGGGCCGCGTGGTCGCCGAGCACCGCGGTGGCCACGCCGCCCAGGCCGAACACGACCAGCGGCCCGAATACCGGCTCCTGGACCACCCCGATGATGGTCTCGGTGCCGCCAGTGATCATCGGCTGGACCAGGGCCCCGGAGAAGTTCCCTTCGAAACGGTCGGCCAGCCGGGTGAACGCGGCCCGGGCCTCCTCGGGCCCGTTCACGCCGAGCAGCACCGCGCCGGCGTCGCTCTTGTGCACCAGGCCGGGTACCTCGGCCTTGAGCGCTACCTGGCCGCCGAGCTCGGTGGCGGCCGCGGCCGCCTGCGCGGCGTCCGTCACCAGCCGGGACGGCGCCAGCGGCAGCTGATAGCAGCGGAGCAGCCGGTCGGTCTCCGCGGCGGGCAGCCAGCCGCCACCCGGCATGCGATCCAGGAACGCCTCGATCAGCTCGCGGGCCTCGGCCACCTGCAGGCCCTTGATGTCAGGCACGGTGTCCTTCGGCCGGGACCGCCACGAGCCGTACCGGGCGGCCCGGCTGAGCGCCCGGGCGGCACTCTCCGGGTAGGCGTAGGCGGGCACGGACGGGCGGCCATCGGCCCCCGGCAGCACCCGCACCGAGTCGGGCTGGTCCAGTACCACGGTGGCCAGCGGGACCGGGAGCTGGGCGGCGGTGAGCGCCGGGCCGAGGTCGGCCGCCGCGGTCGGCACGATGAGGGCCAGCACCGCGTTCACCCCGGAATCGGCGGCCACGATGGCCAGCGCCTCGGTGAACGCGCTGGCACTGACTCCGGCCGTGGTGTCCACCGGGCCGCCGAGTGCCGCGCCGGGCGGCAGCACCCCGGCCAGCCGGGCCTGTGCGCGGTGGCTGGGCGTGGCGACCACCAGGCCCACCTCCACGCAGGCGTCCGCGGCCAGCACGCCGGCCCCGCCCGCGTTGGAGATCACCGCGACCCGGCTGCCGGTCGGCACCGGCTGCTCGGCCAGCAGCACGGCCGCTTCCAGCAGTTCGCCGAAGCTGGTCGTGGCGATGACGCCCGCCTGCTCGAACAGGGCCTGCCGGGTGATCATCGGGGCGGCGGCCGCCGCGGTGTGCGAGGCGGCGGCCCGCTGGCCGGGGGCCGAGCGGCCGGCGTGCACGGTCAGCACCGGCATCTGCTGGCTGACCCGGGCCGCGGTGCGCGCGAACTTGCGCGGGTTGCCGAACGACTCCAGGTACAGCACTGCCAGCCGGGTGGTCCCGTCCTCAGCCCACCACTGCAGCATGTCGTTGCCGGACACATCGAGCTTGTCGCCGACCGAGGCGAACGAGGAGATGCCGATGCCGAGCCGGGAGAAGTGCCCCAGCAGGGCCACGCCGACGCCGCCGGACTGCACCACGAGCCCGGCCCGCCCGGCGGAGGGATGGTGGACGGCGAACGTGGCGTCCAGGCCGAGGGCGGGCACGGCGACCCCGAAACAGTTGGGGCCGACCAGCCGCATGCCCCAGCGGCGGCAGGCGTCGAGCAGGCTGGCCGACTGGGCGGCGTCCAGCCCGGAAGTGATGACGACGATGGAGCGGGTGCCGCGCTTGCCGAGCGCGTGGGCCACGTCCACGACACCGGCCGCGGGCACGGTCACCACGGCCAGGTCCGGCGCCTCCGGCAGCGCGGCGGGGGAGGGCACGCTGGTGGTTCCGGGGAGGTGCAGCTCGCGCGGGTTGACCGCGTACAGCGCGCCGCTGAACCCGGCGCTGCGGATGTTCATCAGGATCGACCGGCCGATGGACCCCGGCCGGTGCCCGGCCCCGATCACGGCCACGGAACGCGGCGCGAGCAAGGGCTCCAGGCTGGCCACGTCGGCGCGCTGCTCCCGGCCAGCCACCGCGTCGAGGTACGTGCTGGCCTCGCTGAGGGCGACGCTGTGCGGGATCGGCATGGTCAGTTCCACCACGCCGTCCTCCAGGCAGCGCTGCACGCTCAGGCCGGCGTCCGCGAACACCCGGAGCATGGCCGTGTTCTCCGGCAGGGTAGTGGCGGTGAACACCCGCACGCTCCGTTCCCGGGCCAGCGAGACCAGGTGCTCCAGCAGCAGGGTGGCCACGCCGCGGCCATGCATCTGGTCGGAGACCGCGAAGGCGATCTCCGACGAGCCCGGGTCACTGGTCGGCTCATAGCTGGCCACGCCGACCAGCTCGTCACCCAGGAAGCCGAGCAGGGCACCGTGGGTGTCCCCGTCGGGGCGGCACACCCGGCGGGCCTCCTGCTCCCCGGCCAGCCGGCTCATGGAAAAGAAGCGGAGGTACAGGTTGTCCTGGGACATGTGCTCGTGGAACTGCCTGACGGCCTCGTAGTCCCCCGGGGTGGCCGGCCGGATGGTGATGGTGGTGCCGTCGGCCAGCAGGGCGTACGAGGAGCCCGGCGCGGTCAGCGCAGTCACTCCGTGTCTCCTGTTCTTCCCGGGATCTCCAGCCAGCCTGTCGTGCCGGTTTTGCTGGCTATTAGGGGCAAAAGTCCTGATATGCCGGACTGGTCCGTTCCGGGCGCGGCTCTGGTCCGTTCCGGGCGCGGCGGCGGGCCCGGGGCGGCCTGGCCCAGCCGCGCCGCTGGCCGTCCCGGCTGGCCGTCCAGCCCACACCTCACCCACATCATGGCCCGCCGGCGGGCGGGTGGCCAATCCGGCGGGGCGGTTTAGCGCCAGGTGAGTGAAGTTCCCGGTATGGGCAGTTGCGCGGAACGGCCCGGACATGACACGGACACGTGCTGGTTACCTTGCGGACGGGGGGGCGGTTCCGGGGGGCTGCCGGAGCGGCCGCTAGCTGGCTACGCTCTGGTGCCCCGGGGGTGCTCCCTTGCCGTGCTTGGCCCGGCCGCTGTACTTGGCCCGGCCGGGTGGCACGTGACCGCCCGGCCCGGCCCGGGCCGGTGACGGCCGGATCGCGGTAGTCAGCACGACCACGCCGCCCGGCGGCACCTTCCCGGTCGGGCTGACCAGCAGCACGGTGCCGGGCGGGGCGCGCCGGGCACTACCCGGCAGCGGCGACCTCATCCATGGCGGCCGGGACGAGCAGCCAGCCCGGGGCGACGTTGTAGCGCAGATCACCGGGGCGCAGGCAGAACTCGGCATAGCTGAAATCCCCGCCCGGCAGGTGCCAGATGGCAGTGCTGCGGGTGGGCAGCCAGCGCCCGCCCCGCTGGCGGCAGCCCTGCGCCGGCGTGGTCCAGCGCACCCGGGCCAGGCCGCCGGGCAGGTCACACCACCGGTCCTGGGTACTGAAGTCCACCGGCGCCCCCCGGTCGTCGGTGAACACCCGCGCCCTGACCTCGTGCCCTCGGTCCCGGATGGTCAGGTCGAAACACCGGTCGCCGGCCTCGTGCCAGCTGACCGGCAGGCGGAGCAGCATCGACGGCGCGCAGAACACCAGGTCGTCGAGGTAGGTGACGAGCTCGCTGACGTCGTACTCCGGGCCGAGGCCGCCCGCGACCGGGACCACCCCGAGCAGCGTGCCCGCCATGCTGCCCTGGCCCCGCACGTAGGCGTCGCGGGCGGTCATCGGCGGTGCGCCGATCCGCAGGTGGAAGATGCGGGCCACCTCCAGCGCGGAGTTGTACTGCCAGGTGGCGCAGGCCAGCCACGGCCAGCCGGGGCGCAGCCGGAACCGCCCGCTGCAGTGGGCCACGAACGACCAGTCAGCCGGCCTGCCCACCGCGCCCATGAAGCGCAGGTAGGTGCGGGCCGCCGCGGGCAGCCCGGCCAGTTCAGCTCGGGTGACCGGCCCGCTGCCGGCGAGTCCGGGACCGCCCGGAGGCCCGGTGGGCAGGCCCAGCAGGTCGGAATCCCCGGCCAGTTTGTGCCGCAGGCGTGCCGCCCGGCGGCGGGCGGTGCACCACGGGCCCGGGTTAGCCGGCATCACGCCTCGTTCTCCGGCTGGCCGTCCCGCACGCCCAGGCGGCTGGCCTGGCTGTCACTGCAGCCGGTCCCCGCGCCGTGTCCCGTTCTCCGCGTGCACCAGCCGGGCATAAGGCCCCGGGTAGACCAGCGCGATATGCCCGTCGGCCAGCCAGCGGACCACGTAAGGTGGCGACCCATCCGCGTGCTGCAGGCCGATGATCAGGCATTCCCGCTGCCCGTCCGGGCCCTCGGTAACCAGCCGGTCACCAACATTGGCCTTCATGGGTCGTCCTCCCAGCGCTGACACCAGCATCATGTTCTGGGATTCGGGGCAGCTCGCCCTGCCTGACTTCATGCTTCATAGTCGGCCGGCCGGCCGCCCGGGGGCATCGGGCCGACGTCCCCGGCCCGGGGGCCATTGGGCCTGCGCTGGCCGGGCCCCCCGGCAGGCAGTGACCAACGTCCCTGGGGTGCATCGCCAACGTCCCTATTAGGGCGAACTTCGGATTAGGGCGGGCCCCCGGCCTGTCGCTGATGGTGGCCGGCCTGCAGGCCGCATGGATGATCAAGAAGGACCCCGACTACCTGCGGCTGACGAAGTTCTTCGGCACCGCGGCCCTGGCCGCGGTGGCGCTGCTGGCCGCGGTGGCCGCGGCGCTGCGCGGCCGCGAGGGCTGGGCGTTCGCCTGGACCGCGGTTACCCTGGTGCTGGCGGTGGCCACCCTGTTCGGTGACCTGTGGCCGAATGTGCTGCCGTCTACCACGTCCGCCGCGTACAGCCTGACCGTGCACAATGCGTCAACGTCTCATTACACTCTCCTCGTGATGACCTGGGTGGCAGTGATCTTCACTCCTGTGGTGCTGGCCTACCAGACCTGGACGCACTGGGTGTTCCGGAGCCGGGTCAGCGGCACGCCGCTGCCGTCCCCGCTGGCCGGCCTGGGCGCTCTGGGCGGGCCAGGCCGCCCGGACGGCCGGTCCAGCGGAACCGGGCCCGGCCCGGCCCGCGGCCTCGGCGGCCCGGTGACACAGGTCCCCAGCGGTCCATGAGGCCGGTTGACCCGCGTCTGCTCCGGTACGCGGCGGCCGCCCGCGGGTACCTGATCGTCACGATCACCCTCGGGCTGGTCACCACCGGCCTGATACTGGCCCAGGCCGGCCTGCTCGCCCACGCCCTGGCCAGCGCGGCCGCCCGCACCGGGGTAGCCGCGCTGGCGCTGACCCTGGGGCTGCTGCTGGCCGTGCTGGCCGCCCGCGCGGTGACCGCGTACGGCGGTGAGCTCACCGCCCTGCGGGCCGCCGCGGCGGTCAAGTCGCAGCTGCGGCGCCGGCTCGCCGCGCACCTGACCCGGCTCGGCCCGGCCTGGCTGGGCGGGCAGCAGGCCGGCGAGATCACCACCTTGTGCACCAGGGGCCTGGACGCCCTGGATCCCTACTTCGCCCGGTTCCTGCCCCAGTTCGTGCTGGCCTTCCTGGTCCCGGTCGCGGTGCTGGCCCGGGTGGCCGCGGCGGACTGGATCTCCGCCGTGGTCATCGCGGTCACGCTGCCGCTCATCCCGCTGTTCGCGGTGCTCATCGGGCTGCAGACGCGGGCCAAGACCGAGCGCCAGTGGCAGCTGCTGGCCCGGCTCGGCGGCCACTTCCTGGACGTGGTGGAGGGGCTGCCCACGCTCAAGATGTTCGGCCGGGCCAAGGCCCAGGAAGAGGTGATCAGGGACGTCACCGGCGCGCACCGGAGCGCGACCATGGCCACGCTGCGGGTCGCGTTCCTGTCCGCGCTGGTGCTGGAACTGTCCGCCGCGCTGGCCACCGCGCTGGTCGCGGTGGAGGTGGGCCTGCGGCTGCTGGCCGGGCACATGAGTTACCAGACGGCGCTGCTGGTCCTGCTGCTGACCCCGGAGGCTTACCTGCCGCTGCGCGCGGTTGGCACGCAGTTCCACGCCAGCATGGAGGGCGTCACGGCGGCCGGCCGCGCCTGCGAGATCCTGGACGTGCCCCCGCCCGCCACTGCCGTGGGCACCGCGCCGCGCGGGCTGGGGCCGGCCGCGCCTGTCCTGCCCGACCTCCGCCGCGAGACCATCACCCTGAACGCCGTGACCCTGGCCTATCCCGCCCGCGAGGTCCCGGCCTTGGACGGGGTGACGCTGGACATCCGGCCCGGTGAGCGGATCGCGGTGACCGGGCCGAGCGGGGCGGGCAAGAGCTCGCTGCTGGCGCTGCTGCTCCGGTTCACCGAGCCGACCTCCGGCCGGATCACGGCCGGGGCGGCGGACATCGCCAGCACCGACCTGGCCGCGTGGCGGCGGCAGATCGCCTGGGTGCCGCAGCAGCCCTACCTGCTGCCGGGCAGCGTGGCCGGCCAACATCGCGCTGGGCCAGCCGGAGGCGGCACCGGAGGCCATCGAAGCGGCCGCCACGGCGGCCGGGGCTGCCGAGTTCATCGAGGCACTGCCCCAGGGGTACGGCACCCCGCTGGGCGAGCGCGGCGCCCGGCTGTCGGCGGGCCAGCGGCAGCGGATCGCGGTGGCCCGGGCCTTCCTCCGGGACGCCCCGCTGCTGCTGCTCGACGAGCCGGCCGCGCACCTGGACCCGATCACCGCCCGGCAGCTGCTGGACGTGATCGAGGGGCTGATGGCCGGGCGGACGGTGCTGCTGGTCACGCACGGCCGGGGCTGGACCGGCGGCGCCCGCCGGGTCATCAGCCTGGACCACGGCCGGCTGGTGACCGGGGTGGGCGGCGCGCCCGTGCCCGGCCCGCCCGTGGCCGGCCCGCCCGTGCCCGGCGCGCCCGTGGCGGCCGTCCGCGCCGCACGGGGCGGGAACCTCATGACCGCCACCCCCGCCGCCCCGTCCGCGGCCCGCCCCGTCCGCGGCCGCCCCCGTCCGCGGCCCCCCCGTCCGCGGCCGCGCCGCGCCCGCTGCTGCGGCTGCTCCGGATGGCCCGGCCGCTGCGCGGCCAGCTGGTGCTCGCGGTGCTGGCCGGTGCCGCCTCCACCGGATGCGCGGTGGCCCTGCTGGCCACGTCCGGGTTCCTGCTCGCCCGGGCCTCCCAGCACCCCAACATCGTGGCCATCTCGGTCGCCGTCGTGGCCGTCCGCGGGCTGTCCGTCGGCCGGGGCGTGTTCCGCTACGCCGAGCGGCTCACCTCGCACGACGCGGCGTTCCGGGTGCTCGCCGACGTGCGGGTCCGGGTCTACCAGCGGCTGGAACGGCTGGCCCCGGCCGGGCTGCGCGAATTCCGCTCCGGTGACCTGCTGGCCCGGCTGGTCTCCGACGTGGATGCCACCCAGGACCTGTTCATCCGCGGGGTGGCCCCGCCGCTGACCGCCTTCCTGGTCGGCGCGGGGGCCGCGGCCGCCTGCCTGGTCATCCTGGCCCCTGCGGGCCTGCTGCTGGCCGCCGGGCTGCTGCTGGCCGGGGCCGGGGCGTCCTGGCTGGCCGCCCGCCGGGCCGCGGTGGCGGGCCGGCGCACCGCCGCCGCCCGGGGTGAGCTGGGTTCCCAGGTCACCGGCCTGGTGGCGGGCGCGGCCGACCTCCATGCGTTCGGCGCCCAGGACGCCGCCCTGGCTGCCGCGCAGCGTGCCGACGCGGACCTGACCCGGCTGGCCCGCGGTTCCGCGGCCGGCGCCGCGCTGGGCAGCGGGCTGTCCCAGGCGGTCGCCGGGCTGACGCTGTGGGCGGTGCTGGTGGCGGGCGTGGCCGCGGTCGGTTCCGGTGCCCTGACCCGCGTCCCGCTGGCCGTGATCACGCTGACCGCGCTGGCCGCGTTCGAGGCGGTGACCGCGCTGCCCGCCGCCGCCATCCAGCTAGGCCAGGCCCGGGCCAGCGCGGCCCGGGTGGGCGCCGTGCTGGACGCGCCCGACCCGGTCCGTGACCCGGCCACGCCGCGGCCGCTGCCCGCCGGGCCGCTCCAGGTCCGGCTGCGCGGCGCCCAGGTGCGGTACGAGCCGGGCGGCCCGCTGGCCATCGACGGCATCGATCTCGACCTGACGGCCGGGCGGCGGGTCGCCCTGGTCGGCCCGAGCGGGGCCGGGAAGTCCACGGTGGCCGCCGTGCTGCTCCGGTTCTGCGAGCTGGCCGGCGGCCAGGCCACGCTCGGCGGAGCCGACCTGGCCAGCTACCCGGCCGACGCGGTCCGCACGCTGATCACCGGCTGTGCCCAGGACCCGCACCTGTTCGACACCACCATCGCCGCCAACGTGCGGCTGGCCCGGCCCTCCGCCACCCAGCAGGACCTGGACGAGGCGGCCGCCCGGGCCCGCCTGCTGCCCTGGATCGGCGCCCTGCCACGGGGCTGGGACACCATGGTCGGGCCGCGTGGCATGGCTGTGTCCGGCGGGGAACGCCAGCGGATCGCGCTGGCCCGGGCCCTGCTCGCCGACCCGGCCCTGCTGATCCTGGATGAGCCGACCGCGCACCTGGACCCGGAGAACCGCCAGGCGCTCACGGCCGACCTGCTGGCTGCGACGGAAGGCCGGGCCACCCTGCTCATCACCCATGACCTGGACGGGCTGGACCAGGTGGACGAGATCGTCGTGCTGGACCGCGGCCGGGTGGCGGAGCGCGGAACGCACGAGGACCTGGTCCGGGCGGGCGGCCTGTACCAGCGGATGTGGGAAGCGTCCTGCTAGCGCCCGCACATCCCCGACTCTGCACTCCCCTTCGCGGACAAACCATCATATAGCGGGCATCGGTCGTGAATCTGGGGTGCGAAGTTGCGGTCGCCCCCGGTGACTGCGCGCCCGGGTCAGGCGGCGGTCCGGATCAGGCGGAAGCCGTTGACCATGTCGGCCTGGATGGCGATGACGTCATCCGTCCCGCCGGCCACCCACGGGTCCAGCAGCGCGCGGTACCGGTCGGCTTCGCCGGGGTCAGTGACCCGGCTGGCCCGGCCGACGATGATGACGCTCCAGCCGAGGTGAACGTCCGGGTCGATCAGGTCGGCCTCGTAGGCGACGACGGTGCCAGGATTGCCGCCCACGGCCGAGGCTATCGCGGTGCCCAGATACGTCCGGATGATGACCTGGTCACCGTGCACGATGTGATTCACCGGCCTGATGGCAGGCAGCGCCAGGTGAGTGAAGACCAGCCGGCCTATCGAGACGCTGCCCAGCAGGCTCAGCGATTCCGCCCGCGGCAGGGCGCGCAGCCGCCTCGGCTGGGTCATCGTCATAGCACCTCCAGGCAGCCGGTCCCGGTTTCCGCCGCACCGCAGAGCGACACTATTCCCGGCGGCAGCCTGACCGGCCAGGGGCCAAAGGTCCTGCCTTGCGGACCAGTCGGCCCGAGGCCGGGCCGGTCCGGACCAGGTGCGTCCCGGTTCCCGGGCTGGCCCGCCCGGGGACCATGGTCCCGGCCGGCCATGCCGTACGCCTGTGGCCGCCCGCCGGCCGGGCGCGGGACGCTGATAGTTACTAGATGACGTGAATTGACGTACTGGCCGTGGCGGCCAGGGGAGGTCCTCGATGGCGATCAGGGTAGGTATCAACGGTTTCGGGCGGATTGGGCGTGCCTTCGTCCGCAGGTCCCTGGAGCGCGACGACATCGAGGTCGTAGCGGTCAACGACATCACCGACGCGGCCACGCTGGCGCACCTGCTGGCCTTCGACTCCACCTACGGGCGGCTCGCGGGGGTCACCCACGACGCGAGCTCGATCCGGGTCGGCGGGCGCCCGATCGCGGTGACCGCGCACCGGAATCCGGCCGACATCGACTGGGCCGGGCCCGGGGCGGAGCTCGTCATCGAGTCCACCGGCAAGTTCCGGGCCCGGGATGAGGTGGCCCTGCACCTCAAGGGCGGTGCCCGCAAGGTCCTCCTCTCGGTGCCGGGCAAGGGCCTGGACCTGACCGTGGTCATGGGCGTCAACGAGGCCGACTACGACCCGCGGCAGCACGACATCATCTCCAACGCCTCGTGCACCACGAACTGCGTGGCGCCGATGGCGAAGGTGCTGCACGACGAGTTCGGCCTGGTCCGCGGGTTCATGACGACGATCCACGCGTACACCGGCGACCAGATGCTGCTGGACGGCCCGCACAAGGACCTGCGCCGGGCGCGCAGCGCCGCGGTGAGCATCATCCCCACCACGACCGGGGCGGCCCGTGCCACCGGCCTGGTGATCCCGGAGCTGGCCGGGCGGCTGGACGGCGTCGCCCTCCGCGTCCCGGTGGAGGACGGGTCGCTGACCGACCTGGCCGTCGTGCTGGAGCGCGAGGCGGGCGTGGACGAGATCAACGCCGCCTTCCGCGCCGCGGCCGAGGGGCCGCTGGCCGGGATCCTCCGGTACAGCACCGATCCGCTGGTCTCCCGGGACGTCGTCGGGGACACCGCGTCCTGCGTGTTCGATTCCGGGCTGACCCAGGCGTCGGGCACGCTGGCCAAGGTGTTTGGCTGGTATGACAACGAGTGGGGTTACACCTGCCGCCTGATCGACCTCGCGGTCCTGGTGGGCAGCCAGTTGTAGCCGCGCAGCGGGCGGCGGCAGCCAGGAGAGGCCCCACCCGGCCTTCGGGGGAGGGATTGCCATGACCACAGCCCCGGTGCTGGCCTCCGCGCTGGCGGGCCAGGCCTTCCTGCGCGGGATGCCGGCGCGCACCTGGACCGGCTGGCCACCGCCGCGACACTGACCAGCGTGCCCGCCGGGCACCGCTTCTTCTCCGTCGGCGGGGTGCCCCGGCAGTTCTGGCTGATCCGGGCCGGGCAGGTCGCGCTGGACATCGACGCGCCCGGGCAGCGGCGGATCATCGTGGAGACGCTGGGCCGCGGCGAGATAGTCGGCTTGTCATGGTTCCTGCCGCCCTGCGAGTGGCAGTTCGGGGCCGTGGCGGTGCAGCCCACCGAGGCGTTCGAATTCGACGCCGCGGCCGTCCGGCGGAGCTGCGAGGAGGACCCGGCCTTCGGCTATGAGCTGACCCGGCGGCTGCTGACCGCCGTGACGGGGCGGCTCCAGGCGACCCGGGCCAAGCTGATCGACCTGTCCGCCCAGCTCGCCGCCGGGCGCTGAGCCCGCTCATCGGTCAGCCGGGTCAGCCAGGTCCGCCCGCCCGCGGGCCAGGTCCCGGCGGCCTTCCGGGCTCATCCGGGTGAGCGCCCGGGCGATCGCGGCCTGACGCTGTCCCCGGACCCACCCGGCCAGCCTGGTCAGGTTCAGCCAGCCCGCCCCGTCGATGAGCAGCAGGGCACGCAGCTTGGCCGCAGGGTCATGGAGCCGAGTTCCTCGACGGTGCGCTGCCAGATTCCGGCCAGCCCGCCCAGCCCGGCCTCGGCGCTACCCAGGCCGGGCTGATCCGGGACCGGACCCCGGCCGTTGTCATCCACCGGCCGGGGCCCGGCCGCTGACCCGGGCGACGATCTCGCCAGCCAGATCCCGCAGCTTGGTCCGCCGGTTGTTGGATGCGCGCCTGAGCATGGCGAAGGCCTGGTCGGCGGGGCAGTGTGACTCGGCCATGATGATGCCGATGGCCTGGTCGATCACCGCGCGGGACAGCAGCGCCTGCTCCAGCTGGGTGGCCAGTTCGCGGGTCCGGGAGTACCGGTCGGCGGTGATGATGGCGGCCGAGGCGGGCGGCACGAACAGCGTGATCAGGCCCTCGTCCAGCTGGTCGAAGCCGTCGGTGCCGCGGCTGCTCAGGTTGAGCGCGCCGAGCCGCCGCTCGCCCATGCCCAGGCCGGCGCACAGGTAGCTGCGCAGTCCCATCTCCTGGGCGAGGCGGGTGAACTCGGGCCAGCGCTGCTCGGCCTCGGCCAGGCTCCAGCTGCTGACCTGCTGGCGGCGGGCCGCGTCCAGGCATGGGCCGTCGCGCAGCAGGTACTGGCGGCGGTCCAGCTCCTCAGTCTCGGCGTCGGTCGCCGCGACGGTGGCCGGCTGGCCGTCCTCGTCTACCACGGTGATGCTGGCGGCATGGCAGCCCGGCACCAGCCGGAGCGCCAGCATCAGGATGCTGTGCAGCGTTTCCGGTATGGATTTGTCTTCAGCGAGCGCCCGGCACAGTTCGGTGAGCGACCCGATGAGGTCCTCATACCGTTCACCGGGCAGCGCCACCGCGTTTTCCTCGGTGACCACAGCGATACCCTCCAGCCGCCTGGCCTTGTTTTCGCAGGCGGTGACCTTCCTATCTGCCGCGCCGGGCGCCGCTCAAACACGCGGCCCGCGCCTGGCCATGACGCCGCCCCCGCCCGGCCGGCGTCATGGCCAGGACGGTTACTGGGGATCTGGCCGGGAGCGGAGCGCCCGGCGGCGGTCCCCGGCCACCGCGGCGGGCATCCCCATGATCGCGGCGATCAGGTCCCAGCTCATCTCCAGCTGCTGGGCCACATCCAGCAGGTCGGCTTCCAGCCGGTCGAGGTAGAGCCGCAGGTTGCAGAGCAGCACCAGGGCCGCGCCCGCGTCCAGCAGGTCGGGTGAACGCGGCGCGCCGTGCCGGACGGCCTGGATCACGGCATCGACGGCCCGGATGTCTTCGAGGGAGCGCCGGAGCAGCGGTCCGGGCCCGGCCGCCGCACGCTGGGAATCGAGCCGCGAGCGCGCGCTGTCCAGGACCTCACGGTCCGGGGCGGTCAGCGCCCCCAGCTCGGCCCGCCGCCGGGCAGAACCGGACGCGGCCTGGCTGTCGGCGTCTATCTCGAGCATGGCTACTCCTGCTGTCACGGGTGACAGAGGTAGCCACGCTGCTTGGGCTACGTCCTGACTGCGCTGGGCGCTTGGCATTATGTTCAGCCGCGCCGCGCCCGTCAACACGGGAGGGCCGCAGCGCCCGCAGGCGCTACGACCCTCTGTGTGGCGCGTTTACCATGGCGTGGTCCCCGGACCCCGCCCGCGGCGCCGGGCCCTGCTAAGGCTGGAGCACGATCCGTGCCCTGGCCTTCCCCCGCAGCACCTCGTCGATGCATTCGTTGACCGCCTCGAGCGGGCGGGTCTCGGCGACCACGCGGGTCCGCCCCTGGCGATGCAGGTCGAACACAGTGGCCAGGTCGGCCCGGGTACCGACGATGGACCCGATCACGGACGTGCCGTTCAGCACGGTGTCAAAGACGGGAAGCTGCAGCGTGCCCGAGGCCGGCAGGGCCACCAGCACCAGGCGGCCGCCGCGCCGCAGGCCCGCGTAGGCGGTCGCGAAGGACTTGTCGTCCACCGCCAGGCCGATGGCGACGCTGGCGCCGCCGTGCTCCTGCAGCACCGCGGCCGGGTCCTCGGTGCGGGCGTCGATGACGATGTCCGCACCCAGTTCACGGGCCAGCTGGAGCTTCTCGTCGGTCACGTCGATCGCGGCCACCGTGCCGCCGAAGATCCGGGCATACTGCAGCGCCATGTGCCCCAGGCCGCCGATGCCGGAAATGGCCACCAGGTCGCCGGGCCGGACGTTGCCGACCTTCACCGCCTTGTAGGTGGTGACCCCGGCACAGGTCAGCGGGGCCGCGTCAACCGGGTCGATGCCGTCCGGCACCGGGGCGGCGAAGGCGGCGTCGGCGGCGAAGTACTCGGCGAAACCGCCGTCCACGGAGTAACCCGTGTTGCGCTGCTGGGTGCACAGCGTCTCCCAGCCGGTCAGGCAGTGCTCGCAGGTGCCGCACGCGTAACCGAGCCAGGGCACCGCGACCCGCTGCCCGATCAGGGGGCTGGTCACTCCCTCGCCGACCGCGTGCACCAGGCCGACGCCCTCGTGGCCGGGGACGAACGGCGGGGTGGGGCGGACCGGCCAGTCGCCGTGCGCCGCGTGGATGTCGGTGTGGCAGAGCCCGGACGCCTCCACCCGGATCACGACCTGGCCGGGGCCGGGCTCCGGGATGGGCCGCTCCTCGATGACCAGCGGCTCCCTGAACGTGCGTACGACTGCGGACCTCATGACGAAACTCTCCTCGGGGGGGCGGGGCGGCCAGTGGAGGGGCGGCCCGCCCGGCTGGCGGCCGGGCGGGCCGCCGGCGGTCAGGACTTGCCGGCGGTGGCGGTGCCGACCGGGCCGGAGGTGTCGGCCGGGGGCGGCGGGCCGTCCGCGGACGTGTCCTTCCAGCCGCGCCAGATCAGCCGGTGCACCGGGATGAACCGCGGGATGTCCCGCAGGCCCGGGATGAACGGCACCAGCAGCAGCAGGACGGTGGCCAGTCCGGTCATGTAGATGGCGATCAGGTCGGCGTTGGAGGATTGGCCCCAGCTGGTCTGGTACCAGAGCGTGTACAGCCACAGCCACGGCTGGCCGGGGTAGCTGCCGGTCTCGTTCATCACGCCCCACTGCTCACCGGTCAGGTGCATGGCCGTGGCCTGGTTGACGAAGTAGGCGCCGTCCTCGATGAACAGCAGGGGCCGGGTGAAGTTGGTGCCGTAGAAGGTCTGCTTGGCCAGCAGGTCGGAGTCCAGCGCGCCGCTGCGCGCCATGGTCAGCTCGTTGGCCAGCATGACCGGCACCGGCCCGTCAGCGGCGGCCGGGACTACCGGCTGGCCGTTCACGAACTTCACCTTGGTGACCGCGCTGGCGTAAGCGTTGGCCCACTTGAGCTGCTGGGCCGGGGAGGCGGCCCGGTAGACGGCGAGGGCGGCGGCCAGCGCGGGGTTGCCCACCGCGGCCGAGGCCAGCGGCGTGAGCACGAAGTCCTGCGCGGTGTTGATCGGCTGCGTCACCCCGAAGATGTTGGCCGGGGCGAACAGGAGCTTCTGCGGCTCCCCGTTCGTGTTGTACGGCGGGCCGTAGGTGGCGGTCTCGCTGGTGCCGTTCAGCTCGGTGGCCGAGGTGGCCAGGAAGTCGGCGGGGGCGACCTTCGCCCAGCTCTGCACCGAGAGTTCCGGGACGTTGGGCGAGGAGAGCAGTGCGGCCAGGGCCACCGTGAGCACCAGGATGATCACCCCGGCGATCGTGCCCTCCTTGAGGATGTCGTAGCGCCGTGTCGCGCCGCGCCACGGGGCGGCATCGGCGGTGGCCAGTGCCCGGCGGCGCTGCCGTGCCGAGCCCCGGCCCGGCAGCTTGACGGTGGCCGGCAGCGGGTGGGAGACGCCGCGCACCCGGACCAGCAGGACGTGCGCGCCGATGATGGCGGTCAGCGCGATCGGCACCAGCACGATGTGCCACATCAGCATCTGGCCGAAGTTCATCGCGTTCCAGATGGCGCCGATGCCTGCCGAGTTGAACGCGTCCTTGGCGCTGGTGGAGATCCACTGCGAGTCGAAGTTCTGCTGCGACAGGTACCCGGTGAAGCACTCGACGACCGAGGCCATGAACGCGACCACGCCGGTGATCCAGGTCCAGGCCCGCTTGCCGCGCCAGGCCGCCATCCAGAACTTGCCCCACAGGTGGATGACCAGCAGGGCCATGAACAGCTCGACGCTCCACAGGTGCAGGCTGTTGAAGAAGTGGCCGACCGTGTTGTACCGCCACCAGTCCGGGCCGCCCAGGGCTATCGCAAACCCGGACACGCAGGCCACGACGAAGGCAACCAGGCTGGCCACCCCGAAGATGTAGATCCAGGAGCCACGTAGGCGGGCTGGCGGTCGGGCAGCAGCTTGCCCGGCGGCAGGATCCGGGTGGCGAAGCGCCGGACCTTGTTCGTCCACATGTCGCGGTCTTCGTCCTCGCCGGCGTACGCCGCCTCCACGGCCCGGTCGGCGCCGGGCGGCCCGGCCTCCTCGGGGTTGGGCGGGAAGGTGCGGCCCTGCGGGAAGGGCAGCAGCAGCGCCAGGCCGAAGATGACGACCATCACCAGGATCAGGACCAGATTGGCGACCGACACGGTGATGATCCATCCGTGCAGATACGTTCCGGGCTGGTCGAGATTAATGGGCGCGGATGCTATGTCAGCGGGCGGTTTCATCGAAGTCTCCTAGTGCAGGCCCGGAAAACTAGTGACTGCCTCAGAATCAACCAGGATGGTTAATGGTGGGCAGGGATGTCTGTCATGGGGTGCCGGGACCTTGGTCCCCGCATGGCGCTCCCCTGGGCTTCCCGGAGGGAGACCGGGAATGGCGCCGGAGTAGCGCCCAGTGGCATTGCCATGGTACGGCCGGGCGTGCCGCCCAGCCCGCATTGCCGTGGCCCCGCTGGGCGTGCCGCCCAGCGGGGGCAGTGCGTCGCTGCCTTGCCTGGACTGGCTCACGCTGATCCCTTCGTTCCTGGGCCGGATGCGGGCTCTGGCGGGCGCGGCCCGGCGGCCCGGCGCGCCCGGCGGCCCGGCCCGCGCGGGGCCGACCCTTATACCGTCCTTGTCCAGCCTGGCCTTGGCCAGGGACACGCGACCCGGCCGGCCGGGACCTTCGTCCCGGCCGGCCGGGCTCGTTGTGCGGGTACCGCTCAGGCGGTGGCGGTGGTGGGCTTCACCGTCTTGGCGAACACTTCCTTCTCGGCAGGCACCCGGCGCTCGTGGACGACGCCCAGGATGGACAGGATCAGCATGAGCGCGGCCCCGATGAAGGACGCGATCGCGGCGAACAGGGCGATCTGGCCGAACATCCAGAAGCCATAGGCCTCGAGCAGCATGGACCGGAGGGTAGTGCCGCGGAAGACGGTCTGCACCAGGCCGGCCAGCGCGACGTTCTTGGGCTGCGCCAGCGACTGGGCGGACAGCTGCGAGTAGGTCAGGCCCTTGCCCATCTCGTTCAGGTGAACGGAGATGAAGTGGTTAGCGTAGGTGTTGGCCTGCGCTCCGGTGGTCAGCGGCTGGCCCGCGTAGGCGCCCATGGCGGCCTGGTCGGAGGCCGGCAGGGCCTTGAACCCGGGGTTGCTCGTCGTCGGGAAGACGATCTTCTGTGCGGCGAGCTGGTCGTGCACCTGTCCGTTAGCGAACGAGTACCCCCACACCAGTAGGCCGCCCGCGACGAGCAGGACTGCTGCGAGGACGAAGCCCGCTGTGCTGACCAGCACGTCGAATGTCTTGCGGCGCATTGTTCTTGCCTCCCTCTGGGCACCGGGCCCCGCGGGCCCGGCAGTGAATTTCCATCCCCTGCAGCGTCTCCTACGAGGCCATCAGCCAGGCAGGGCCGCGCGACCTGGCCAGGGAAGGACTTCGGTCACCCCTGGGACGGGCCTTGGTCGGCTGGAGGAATGCCCGGATATCGGCAGGAATGGTCGTCAGGGGAAGCGTTTGGTCCACTGGGGCTCGACGGCTGACCATTCCGCGGCCCAGCCCGCGATCCGGCGCCGGTCCAGCAGGCGCCTGGTCAGCCAGAAGACGGTGAGCAGCACGATGCCCAGCACGGCCGGGGTGAGCGCGATGACGGCGACGACCCGGCTGGCGATCTGGCCCTCCCCGATGGGCGGGTAGGCCAGCCGGCCGGCCGTGTCCACCCAGATGGTGACCCGCCGGCCGGCCGCGCTGCCGACCGGGGCCGGCGCCTGGCCGGTGATCCGCCGGCCGTCCGGCGCGGTCCACCGGGCCAGGGTCCAGACGAACTCGGCCGTGGCGTAGAGGGAATCGTCCGGGGCCCGGGAAACCCGCCGCAGCAGGACCGCCGTCACCTGGCGCTCGGCGGCCGCCTGGGCGCGGGCCGCGCTGGCGGACACCTCGGCGGTCAGCCGGCCCAGGCCGAGCGCGGCCAGCGGGCTGGCCACCAGGAACGCGATAACCAGGGCCAGCCGCACCCAGGTCTCCATGCGGTCCGTGCGGCGGCGGAGCGGGTTGGCATCCAGGCCCGTCCAGCGGGCCAGCGCTGCCACCCAGCGCGTGGGCGTGCGCGTCACGCTCACCATCATCACCTCTGGCCGGACCGGTTTGGTCGGCAGGTTCCCCAGCTGGCCCCCACCCACCGCGCAGGCCGCGCAGGCGGCGCTACAGACACGGGTATGGGCCGGGCGATACCGTTGTCCAGGCTAAGAACATCCTAAGAGACCGGTGGGGAGAGTCGCGTGGAGTCGCCGGAACCGCACCCCGTGCTGCCGCAACTGCGGCTCGACGACCTGCTCGCCGAGCTCCAGTCCCGGCTGCAGACGGTGCTGGCCACCCGGGACCGGGTCAACGCCCTGCTCGAAGCCGTTGTCGCCGTCGGCGCCAATCTTGACATCGAGGTGGTGCTCCGCGGATCGTCGAGGCCGCCTTCAAGCTGGTCCGGGCCCGCTACGGCGCGCTGGGCGTCATCGGCGAGGACGGCCGGCTGGCCGAGTTCATCCCGGTCGGCCTGACCGAGGACGCAGATCGCGGCGCATCCACCACTGGCCGGAGGGCCTGGGCCTGCTCGGCGCGCTGATCCACGACCCCCGCCCGCTGCGCCTGGCCGACATCGCGGCCAGCCCGGACTCGCGCGGCTTCCCGGCCGGGCACCCGCCGATGCGGTCGTTCCTGGGCGTGCCGGTCCGGGTCCGGGACGAGGTGTACGGCAACCTCTACCTGACCGAGAAGCAAGGCGGCGCCGACTTCGACGAGGAGGACGAGGCGCTGCTCATCGCGCTGGCCGCGGCGGCCGGGGTGGCGATCGACAACGCCCGGCTGTACGAGGAGGCCCGCCGCCAGCAGCGCTGGCTCGCGGGCCACCAGCGAGGTCACCAGCGGCTGCTGTCCGGGACCGCCCCCGACGTGGTGCTGAGATGGTGACCCAGCAGGCGCTGGAGATGTCCGGCGCCGACCTGGTCGCGCTGGCGGTGCCCACGCCGGACCGCCAGCAGCTCGTCATCCAGCATGCCGCCGGGTCGGGAGCCGAGGAGGCCATCGGGCTGGTCCTGCCGGTCAGCACCTCACTGTCCGGCCAGGTGCTGTCCACCGGCGAGCCGTGGCGGTCGCCGACTTCGGCCACGACGAGCGGGTGGCCGGCGCGGCCCGGCAGCACATGCCGCTGGGGCCGGCGATCGTGCTGCCGCTGGGCGCGCCCGGCGACGTCCGCGGCGTGCTTCACGGTCGGCCGCGACCCGGGCGCCATGCCGCTGCCCCAGCAGGCGGTCGACATGGTCCGCACGTTCGCCGCGCAGGCGGGCATGGCCCTGGAACTGGCCGAGCACCGCAGCGACGCCGAGCGGCTGGCGATCCTCCAGGACCGCGACCGGATCGCCCGCGACCTGCACGACCTGGTCATCCAGCGGCTCTACGCGACCGGCATGTCGCTGCAGGGCGCGATGCCGCTGCTCGGCCGCCCGGAGGCGGCCGACCGGGTGCCAGCGCGGTGGACGCGCTGGACGAGACCATCAGGGAGATCCGCTCGGCGATCTTCGCCCTGCAGGCCCGCGGCGAGGCCAAGCCGCACCGGCTGCGGACCCAGATCCTGGAGGTCGCCGACGAGATGGCGGCCGCGCTGGGCTTCCCCCCCGGGCTGCGGCTGGTCGGCCCGCTCGATGAGGCAGTCCCGGCCGAGGTGGGCGAGCAGATGCTCAGCGCGCTGCGCGAGGCGCTGTCCAACGCGGCCCGGCACGCGGCCGCGTCCAGGTGGACGTGACCGTGCAGGTCGGCCGAGGAGCTGGTGCTCCGGGTGATGGACAACGGCGTGGGCATGGGCACCACCACGCGGCGCAGCGGCCTGGCCAACCTGGCCAAGCGGGCCGCCGAACTCGGCGGCACGCTGGAACTAGGCGCCGGCGAGGAGGGCGGCACCGCGCTGGTATGGCGGGTGCCGCTCGACTGAGCGGGCGCCCCGGGCCGCCGCCACCCGCGGCCCGGGGCCCGGCGGCTAGTTACCCCGGGGGAGCCGTTCGGCCTGATCGGGGTGCGGCTCGTCGAAGACGCGCGCGCGTAGGCGGCGGCCTGCGCGCGGCGCTGCATGCCGAGCTTGGCGAACAGCGCGGACACGTAGTTCTTCACGGTCTTCTCGGCCAGGAAGAGCCGGTCCCCGATCTGCCGGTTGGTCAGTCCCTCGCCGATGAGCTCGAGGATCCGGCGCTCCTGGTCGGTGAGCCCGGCCAGCGGGTCGGTCGGGCCGCCTGGTCCCGCATCCGCCGCATCACCCGGCTAGCCGCCTCCGGGTCGAGCAGGGACTCCCCGGAGGCGATGGTCCGCACCGCGCCGACCAGGTCGGTCCCCTGGATCTGCTTGAGGACGTACCCGGCGGCACCGGCCATGATCGCGTCGAACAGCGCCTCGTCGTCGCTGAACGAGGTCAGCATCAGGCAGCCGACCTGGGGATCTTGGAGCGGATCTCGCGGCAGACGCTGACCCCCTCGCCGTCTGGCAGCCGGATGTCCAGGATGGCGACGTCCGGCTTGAGCGCGGGATCCGGGCGAGCGCGGACGCGGCCGTCCCGGCCTCGCCAACCACGGAGATGTCGGGCTCGGACTCGAGCATGTCCTTCACGCCGCGCCGGACGATCTCGTGATCGTCGAGCAGAAAGACCGCAATCTTCGCACCGTTTTCTGCTGCCTCGTTCATCCGCTGCTCTGCTCCTCGGCTGCACCATCCGGCTGCTTTGCCCGGCGGGCTGGCCCTGCCCGCCGGGTGTATGCCCAGCCTAACGGCGAAGTGCCCCGCTGGGCAGCGGCCGCTGGCCGGACACTCCGGCGAAAGTCCCCAGGATGCGGGATAAGCGGCCCTGCCATCCGGGCGCCGGGCGCCTCTTCGGTCCAGGCATCGCTCCTGCCGATTTCTTCCCCGCCGAGGAGGAAAGCCGCCTGCAGGCGGAAAAAGGCCGCCGAGCAACTCGTCGGCGAGGCCATCCAGCGCCGCGGCCGACCTCCTGATCAGGACGGCGCCGACCTCCTGATCATCGGCGCACGGGGGGCCGGTGGCTTCGCCCGGCTGGTCATAGGGCCGGTCAGCACCCAGGTCACCCACCATGCCAAGGGTCCGGTGGCCGTGGTGCCCGGCCGGGCGGGCGGGGCTGAGCGGGACGGCCTCCCTGGGTTAGCCTGAGGCTGGGCCGGGACTTTCCACGCAGATCCCGGCGGGGGCGAGCAGCAGGGAGGCCGGTCATGCCACAGCCCACGGGAGCCGAGCTGGAGAAGGTCCGCGCGCGCCGGGAGGAACTGCGCCAGCGCTATCTGCGGCCGCCTGGCGAGCGTCCCCCGACCACGGTCGCGGGCGTCCACCACCTCGCCCTCATCTGCCGCGACGTGGAGGAAACGATCCAGTTCTACCAGGAGTTCCTCGGGTTCCCGCTAGTCGAGCTGGTGGAGAACCGTGACTACGCGGGCTCCAGCCATTTCTTCTTCGACATCGGGAACGGCAACCTGCTTGGTTTCTTCGATTTCCCCGGACACGAGCATCCGCCGTGGCAGGAGACCATTGGCGGCGTGCAGCACCTCGCCATCTCCATCTCGCAGGAGCAGTACGACGCGGCGAAGAAGAAGTTCGATGAGGCCGGGACCGAGTACCTTGGCCCGGACCGCGGCGTGGAGGAGAGCATGTACTTCCGCGACCCGAACGGCGTCGGGCTGGAGCTGTACCGGGAGGATCTCGGCGTCTTCGCCGGCCGCCACCTGCTCGGCTGAGCCCCGCCAGGCCGGCCCGCGTTACCGGAGCTCGCGCCGGATGACCAGCCTGAGCGCGGTCCACACCTGATCGATCGCGCACACCTTGTTGTCCACCAGGCCGGCGGGCAGCGCGATCTCGCGCACGGCGTGGTCGCTCATGTCGGTGGGCACCTTAGCCGCCCGCTTGGGCCAGGCGATCCACAAGCCGCCGGCCGGGGCCAGGCGAGCGCGCAGGCCGCCGAGCTGATCGTCGAGCTCGGCCTGCCAGGCCGTGAAGAAGACGATCACGTCCAGCGGGCCGGCCGAGGGCAGCCCGTCGGAAAGCTCAGTGCCGGGAAGGTCGCCGAGCAACCGGTGAAAGCCGGGCGGGGCGCCGAGCACGGCGACCGCGTGCCCGGGCCGGATGCCGAGCTTGGCCGGGAGCGGGGTCCCGGAGTACCCGCTGGAGGTCCTCACCGCCCGCAGGCTAGCCTGCGCTTCCGCTGGATCGCGACGCCTTCGCCGGCTTCAGTTCGCGATGCTGCCGAGCAGCAGGCCGCTGCGCCAGTGCCGCTGCAGCACCAGGAAGACGACGATGAGCGGGATGATGGCCACCAGGCCGCCGATCACCACCAGCGGGAACAGTTCCGCGTTGCCGCTGTTCTGGGCGCGCTGCGACCACAGGCCCAGGCCGACGGTGAGCGGGTACAGCCGGTTCTCTCAGGCTGGCACTCGAGGATCCGGCCGGGGCGGCCGAGCTACCGCTGCTGCCGCAGGCCGCCAGCAGGGCGGGGAGGGCTGGGGTCAGACCTGGACGAACTCGATGCCGGATAGCTGGCAGAACACCTTCCAGTCGGCGGCGTGATGGCCCAGGTTCATCACCTCGTGATGCGGGCCGCCCGCGGCCAGCCAGCCGTTCAGGCAGGTACGCACGCCCGGACTCCGGGCGGAACTGGCCGTAGGGCATCTCCAGGGCCGGCAGTTCCTGGCTGTCCAGGTTCTCGCCCTCGGCGACGACCAGCCGGAACCGCTCGCCCTCGAGCGAGACCAGGGTGGCCAGGGTGGCCGGGCCGGGCTGGTACTGGAACAGGAACGTGGGCGGGTCCTCCAGCCGGCCGATGCCGAGCGGCCGCTTGATCAGCTTGACCGGCCGGTCGGTGCGGGCGACCTTCCAGTTGCCCTCGCCCATGTGGCTCATCAGGATCGAGTCGGACGGGAAGTCCATCGCGTACATCTCGGTGAAGTGCGCGTCGCCGATCAGCGTGTGCCCGGCCGAGACCAGGCAGGCGGTGAGCACGTCGCCCTCGGCGCCGTACCCGTAGCCCTTGGCCATCAGGGTGGAGGCCGCGGCCAGCGGCAGCCGGCTGAACCGGCCGTCCTCGCCGATCGCGTCGAAGTGCGCGGTGTAGGCGCCGAACCCGCGCTGACCAGGATCTGCTCGATCGCGACCTGCATCCGGGCGTGGTCCTCGCGCTCCGCCGCCGACAGCCGCGGGTCGATCTCGAACCGCTCGTCCTCGAACGCGATCACGTCGGCGACCTGGCCGTCGGTGACCGCCTGCATGCCGCGGTACATGTCGCCGGGCGCGACCGCGAGGATCTCCGGGCCGAGCGAGCGGATCAGCGCGCTCTCGTCGACCCGGATGTCGCCCATGTCGTTCATCGCGTAGCCGAAGATCGCCACCTTCAGCGACTTCCACCGGTGATCGCCGCCGCGGCCCGCGCGCACCGGCCGACGTCCGCGCGGAACTGCTCGCTGCGCCAGTCGTCGGTCAGCACCTCGAACCGCCGCCCGCCCGGACCATCGCGTTCGCGGTGTCCTGCGCCCCGTGCACGCCCTGGTTGTAGGTCATGTCGGCCATGTCCCACGCCGGGGTGACGTTCGGCTCGGGCTGGATGTTGGCCAGCAGATCGGCAGCCGGGACTCGCGAGCAGCCGGGCGACCCGCATCGCCGGCCCGTAGGTGAGCATCACGACCATGACCCCGTCCAGGCCGGCGTTCTCGAACTCGCGCATCTCGCGCTCGGCGTCCTCGCGGTGCTTGATCGGCTTGCTCGGGACGAACTCGCCCACGTCGGCCAGCTGCGCGGCGAGCTCCGCGGCATAGCCTGCCTGGCGCTGGGCGATGCCTGGGATCATGTCGTCGTACAGGTCCTGCATGATGCCCAGTATCCCGATGCGGGGCTTGCGAGCGGTCATGGCCACCTTCTTAACGGATCCGCCCGGTGGGACTGCCCGCGCCAGCGCTGGTCAGCGCTGGCCGTACTGTTCTTTGTAGCGCCGGTGCAGTGCGTCGACCTCGTCCGGCGCCAGCGGCGCGGCGCACCGAGCTGCCGGGCCAGGTGCACGGTCCGGGCCACGTCCTCGCACATGACCGCGGCCTTGACCGCGTCCGGGCGGTGGCGCCGATGGTGAACACGCCGTGGCTGCGCATCAGCACCGCGGGCGACCGGTGCCCGGTGAGCGTGCGCACGATGCCGCGGCCGATCTCGTCGCTGCCGATCAGCGCGAACGGCCCGACCGGGATCTCGCCGCCGAACTCGTCGGCCATCGCGGTGAGCACGCACGGGATCGGCTCGCCCCGCGCGGCCCAGGCCGTGGCGTACGCCGAGTGCGTGTGCACCACGCCGCCGACGTCCGGCATGTGCCGGTAGACGTAGGCGTGGGTGGCGGTGTCGCTGGACGGGCTGAGCTCGCCCTCGACCGCGGCCGTCCAGGTCGCAGAACACCATCGACCCCGGGGTCAGGTCGGCGTAGGCGATCGCCGCTCGGCTTGATCACCATCAGGTCGGCGCCGGGCACCCGGGCGGAGATGTTCCCGGAGGTCCAGGCGACCAGGCCGTCGCACCAGCTCGGCGTGCAGCCGGGCGACCTCCTCACGGGCGGCGTTTCGCCGCGCTGATCGCGTGGTCGGTGCTCATCGGCGGCTGTCCTCCTGGCGGGCGAGGCTGCGGTCCCGGATGGCGCGGAGCCGGTGCATGACCTCGTTGGCCGCCGCGGCCGAAGTAGTCGTGCAGCCGCAGGTACTCCGCGTACAGGTCGTCGTAGACGTCCGCGCTGGCCGGGTCGGGGCGTAGGCCGCGTCGCGCTTGCCGCCCATGCCCGCCGCGGCCGCGGGGACGTCGGTGTAGGCGCCCGCGGCGACGGCGGCGTGGATGGCCGAGCCCAGCGCCGGGCCCTGCTCGGAGGCGATCAGGCTGATCGGCCGGCGCAGCACGTCGGCGTAGACCTGCATGACGAACCGGTCCTTGAGCAGGCCGCCGGCGATCACCAGCTCGGTGACCGGCACGCCGGCGGCGGCGAACGTGTCGATGATGACCCGGGTGCCGAACGCGGTCGCCTCCACCAGCGCCCGGTAGATGTCCGGCGGCCGGGTCGCCAGGGTCAGTCCGACGATCGCCCCGGACAGGTGGTGGTCCACCAGGACCCAGCGGTTGCCGCTCAGCCAGTCCAGGGCGATCAGGCCGTGGGCACCGGCGGGCTGCGCGGCCGCGCTCCGCGGACAGCAGGTCGAACAGGGAGATGCCCGCCGGTCCGCCTTGGCGGCGTAGGCGGCGGGCACGCCGTGGTCGACGAACCAGGCGAAGATGTCGCCGACGCCGCTCTGCCCGGCCTCGTAGCCCCACTCCCCGGCGACGATGCCGCCGTCGACGACGCCGCACATGCCGGGTACCTCGGCCAGCTGGTCGCGTTCATCACGTGGCAGGTCGAGGTGCCCATGATGGCCACCATCTGGCCGGGCTCGATGGCGTTGGCGGCGGGCGGGGTGACGTGCGCGTCCACGTTGCCGACCGCGACCGCGATGCCCTCGGGCAGCCCGGTCCAGCGGCCGCCTGCGCGGTCAGCGAGCCGGCCCGGTCGCCGAGCGCGGACGACCTCGTGGGCCAGCTTGTCCGCGGCGAAGCCCGCGAACCGCGGGTTGCAGCGCGGCCAGGAAGTCACGGACGGGTAGCGGCCGTCCTGGTAGATGCCCTTGTACCCGGCGGTGCAGGCGTTGCGGGTCTCGGCGCCGCACAGCTGCCAGATGATCCAGTCGGCGGCCTCGATCCAGCGGTCCGCCCGGCCGTAGAGCTCCGGGTCCTCCTCCAGCAGCTGCAGCGCCTTGGCGAACTGCCACTCGGAGGAGATCTTGCCGCCGTAGCGGGCGATCCAGGGCTCGCCGCGCTCGTGGGCCAGCGCGTTGATCCGGTCCGCCTGGGGCTGGGCGGCGTGATGCTTCCACAGCTTGGCGTAGGCGTGCGGCCGGCCGTCCAGGCCGGGCAGCTGGCACAGCGGGGTCCCGTCGGCCAGCACCGGCAGCACCGTGCAGGCGGTGAAGTCGGTGCCGATGCCGATCACCTCGGCCGGGTCGATGCCGGCCGCCCGGACCGCCTGCGGCACGGCCTGGCGCAGCACGTCGCGGTAGTCCTGCGGGTCCTGCAGCGCCCAGTCCGGGGGCAGCGGCTCGCCGGTCGCGGGCAGCGTCTCGTCCATCACGCCGTGGGAGTACTCGTGAACGGCGGTGCCGAGCTCCGCGCCGTCGCTGACCCGGACCACCAGCGCCCGGCCGGACAGCGTGCCGAAGTCGACCCCCAGCACGTACCGGTCGCCGGTGTTCCCGGGCTGGTCCCCGGTACGGTGAGCGCTCACAGTCATCGTTGTCCTGTTCTGCCTTGGCCGGCGCCTGCCCGGTGCTGGCTTCCTGCCCCCGGGTGTCAGCCCCCCGGTGCGGCGGTGCTCGACCGGACGACCAGGTGCGGGGCACCGGGTCGGCCTCGCCGCGTCGTCCCGGCCGTAGATGAGGCCGACCAGCGTATCGAGCGCCCGCCGGCCGAGTTCGCCGAAATCCTGCCGCATCGTGGTCAGCGGGGGTGGGAAGTAGGCCGCCTCGGGCACGTCGTCGAATCCGATCACGCTGACGTCCTCCGGCACCGGCCGCCGTGCTCGGACGGGCCCGCAGCAGGCCCAGGGCCATCGGATCGTTCGCGCACAGCACGGCGGTCACGCTCTCATCGCGGGCCAGCCGCTGGCCGAGTTCATACCCGCTGGCGGCCGACCAGTCCCCGGCGAGCGCCTCCGGTTCCGGGGCCCCGGCGTCCCGCAGCGCCTCGCGCCAGCCGTCCACCCGGGCCTCCGCGTCCAGCCAGGAGGCCGGCCCGGCACAGGTGGTGCACCGTCCGGTGGCCCAGATCCAGCAGGTACCGGGTGGCCAGGGCGGCGCCCTCGGCGTTGTCCACGGCGACCGAGCGCACCGGTGGCTCGGTCCGGCAGCCCATCGCGACCAGCGGGATGTCGTCCGGGCAGTGCCGCAGGGCGTCCACCGCCGCCTCCACCGGAGTGATCACGATGATGCCTTCCACGCCCTGCCCGGCGAACCGGTCCACCGCCTCGAGCACCGAGCGCCGGTCCAGGGTGGGCACGCTGGCGATCGCGACGAAGTAGTTGTCCCGTGCGGCGCGCTCGATCCCGTACAGCATCGAAGCGGGCCCGTAGAGCGTCGTGTCGAAGCTGATCACCCCGAGCGTGTGGGTCCGCCGGGTCACCAGGGTCCGGGCGGCGGCATTGGGCCGGTAGCCGAGTTCGGTGATCGCCGCCAGGACGAGTTCCCGGGTCTGCGGCCGCACGTTCGGGTGGTCGTTGAGCACGCGGGAAACGGTCTGGTGGAAACTCCGGCCAGTTGCGCCACGTCGGTCATCACCGGTGGCCGGTTCCGGCCGCGCTCGGCAAGAGGCATCCTGCTTCCCTCCTGTCCCCCACAAGACCGCTGCTGGCGGCCGCGTCCAGGCGGCCCGGGCTCGCGCCCGAATCCGCACGTGGTGCACCCAATTTAGAGGCAGATACCTATTCCTCGGTCCGGGGCGGCCAGGATTGTTATCGTTAACACGATGCGGGACCCTGGCCGGCTCCCCGTGCTCGCGGCATAACGGAAACGGGCACCGAGCCCGGCCGGCATGACGACAGATTCATCTACTTAATCGGCCCGTGACTGGTGGTATGCCCGGTTAGCCGGGCGCTCATGCCTCACCTCCGGCCGGCCCTGGGCTTCCGCCCCGGCCCTGGGCTTCCGCCCGGCGCTGCCTGTCACGCCGGTGCTGCGCACCCTGGTCTCGGTGTACCGGCCGCTGGTCATGCCGGGCATCGCCACCACGGCGCTGTTCGCGTTCCTGTTCTCCTGGACCGAGTTCCTCGGCGCGCTCAGCTTCCTGACCAACGACAGCCTGTTCACCCTGCCGGTCGCGCTGAGCAACGTGGAGACCGGCACCTATGGCTCGGTCAACTACGGCCTGCTGCTGGCGGGCGCGGTGATCGCGATGATCCCGTGCATCCTCGTGTACGTCGTCCTGCAGCGGTTCTACGTCCGCGGCCTGGTGTCCGGCGCGCTGAAAGGCTAGACCGGTCCCCGTCCCGGTCCGTCCCGGTCCCGGTCCCCGGTCACTGTCCAGGTCCCCCTCCCGGTCCCGATCACAGTTCGCGTCCGGGCCCGGTCCCAGTCCCAGTCCGCGGCTGGCGCCGCGGCGCTGGCTGCCGTCCCGGCCTTGATCGCGGCCAGCGCCCGGGACCAGGCAGGCGCTCAGAACTCGAACCCGCCCGGGCGGCCGTTCCGGTCGGCGATCAGCCCGGCCAGGGTGGCGATGGCGATCTCCGGGGGAGTGCGGGAGCCGATGTTCAGCCCGATCGGCCGGTGCACCCGGGCGATGTCGGCCTCAGCCACGCCGAGTCCCCGCAGCGCGGGGATGTGCGGGGCCGGATGGCGCGGATTGCCCATGATGCCCACCCATCGGGCCTTGCTGTCCAGCGCGTCCCGGAGCATGACGCCCAGCTCGGGCCGGTGATGGTCGGTCACCACCACGTCGGCGGTCTCATCCAGCTGGTCCCCGATCTCGCCGGTCACCGGATAGCCCCTGACCCACTTGGCGCCGGCCCGCGCCATGTCCGGCTCGACCAGTACCACCCGGAACCCGGCGTCGCTGGCGTAGCGCATCAGGTACTCGGCCACCGGGGAGACGAACGCAGCGATCAGCGTCCGGTCAGCAGCCGGCCCCGCGCCGTGGCCGTGCGCGACCTCACAGGCCGCGTCTTCCTGCGATTGCCTCATACTCCCGAGCTTGCCACGGATTCCCAGTACCTGGCCACGCGGCGCGGCGGCGTACTCACGCCGTGGAGGCACGCGGAACCGCCACCCGCGCCGGGCGGTACGCGGGCCCCGCCGGCGCAACTTCCGTCTCCTCAGCCACGCCAACCCCAGAGACCATGCCGCCGTCCCGGCCCGGCTCCTGAACGTGAGTTTGCTACACACCGCACTGCAGGAGTGAGGCAGTCAGGCACGTTGAGCCACCGGGGCACGCGCGGGAGGCGGGTGTCAGCGTCCAGCAGGCGCGGTATCAGCGTCGAGCGCGTGGGGTGTCAGCGTCCAGCAGGCGGGTGTCAGCTCGAGCGGTGGGGTGTCAGCGTCGCAGCGGCTGGGTGTCAGCGCCCGGCGGGCGTTTGCCAGCGCAGGGGGCCGGGGCTGACCGGCTGCTGGCGCCCCGGCCACCGGCGCCGCGGCCGCCGGCCGCCGGCGGCGCCGGGACACCGCCTGCTGGAGCAGGGAGACGGCCAGCGGGACGCTCACGATCAAGGCAAGCACGGTGGACAGGTTCATCCCCACCATGTGCCGGGTGGTGGAGATGCCCGCGAAGTAAGCCGGCGGCACGAAGGCCACCACGGCGCAGCCGGTCATGCAGAGCACCAGGGCCGCGGCGTCCCGGTGCCAGGGCCTGGGCCGCCCCACGGTCAGGCCGAGGGCCGCGAGGGCCGTCATGACGATCCACAGCGGCAGGTACAGCCACAAGCCGAGCCGTCGGCGGCAGCCGCCGGGCCAGCCAGGTGAGCACCGCCATCCGGGATTCGTAGGCACCCTTGGGATGCCCGGCCGACACCGGGTAGTCGCCGAGCGTGGTGATCCGGAACTGCTGCGCGAACTCGGCCGCCTGCTGGCCCACGCTGACCGCCGTGCCGGGGTGGCTCAGCAGGTAGTGCGCGATGTTCCCGTCGGTCAGCTTGCCTTCGTACCGGGTGTACAGCGGGCTGAACCGTACCGACCTGGTGTCCCAGTAGTAATCGCCGGCGTACGTGGCCCAGCTGGCCGGCAGCCCGAGCGCGCGGAGCTGGGCAGGCGCGGACGACTGGTTCGTCACGATGTCCGTGAAGATCATGTCCACGGCCTGGATATGGTGCAGCCGCTGGCCGTAGGAACTGGTGTAGTCCCAGGTCCAGTACCCGGCGGCCAGCACGGCCAGGGCCGCGGCGACCAGCAGCCCGGCCGCGGCCTGCCGGCCGCGGAACCGCTGCAGCCCCCGCCAGGGCCCGCGGCTCGCGGTAGCCAGCGCCAGGGTGAGGCAGACCGGCGCGGCCAGCACCAGGTACTGCTCCTTGGACAGGATGGCCAGGAAGCCCCCGGTCCCGGCCAGCGCCAGCCCGGACACCGTGGCGCGCCAGTCCCGCCCCAGGTAGAGCACCCCGGCGGCGACGAGCATCAGGCCGACCAGGGCGGCGGGCTCGCTGAAAGGGCCGCCGAAGACGTCGAAGAAGGCTGAGTCCGCGATGGCGAGCCAGCACGCCGCGGCCACCAGCAGCTGGGCCCACCACCTGATCCGCAGGCCGGCCGCCAGGCTGGCGATCGCGATCGCGGCCAGCACGCAGTACAGCACCCCGACGGCGATCAGGTTCAGGTTGCCGGGCAGGCCGAACAGTGGTGTCAGGAGCCGGCCGACCTCCAGCGGCAGCAGCGCTGAGGAAGGGTAGGGATGGTGCGCGCCGCACGCCGGCGACAGCCGGTACTCGAAGTAGGCGAACCGGAAGAACCGCGGATGGTGGCCGGTCACCGGCTCCATGCCGAGCCCGCACATCAGCCGCGGGCCGTCCCGGTTGTCGGCCTGGCCGACCGGGGTGGGCACCAGGAAGCGGACGAGCAGCAGGGTCAGCGCCGCACCGAAGAAAGCCAGCCAGCGGCCGGCGGATGGGGGTACCAGGCCGGCCAACGGCCGCCCCGGCAGCCGGCCAGCACTGCCGGGTGGCAGGCCGTTGCCGGGCTGTGGTTCCGCAATCCCCGCCGTTGTGTGCATCGCCAGCTCGTCGCCAGGCACCCGGCCGCCCTCTCAGTCTTAGCCCTGACCTTTTGGTCCCTATTTGGCGCCTATGGCATTTACCCGGCATGAACAGCCGGGAGCCGAGGGATAAGGCTTGCCGGGAGATAGTCTCTACCTTCAGGTGGCCTAAAGCCTTTATGAACACTTAAATTTTCCGAGCTGCTGACCCAGGTGGCCGCAGCTTGAGCACTTTGTCCTGGTACCTGTTTACGCAGGTCAAGGAGCAGGCTGGAATGTGCGGGCAAGAGCCTGGAAGATATGCCAGCTCTGGCTCCATTCCGCCTGTGGGGTAGACCAGTACAAAGCGTACGCGTGCGTGGAATTAGCCAGTATATTGCGATTAAGGACGTGGGTGAGGACGCCTTGGCGGTAGTAGGTGAATTCCCAGTCCGCGGCCTTTTCGGCTTGCGGGTAGTGGATGGCCACCAGGCGGATGCGGTGATACCCCGGGTAGGTCCCCTCCCGGTTCGCCTCATGCTGCCGCCAGTCGGCCAGCGGGTTGGGCTGCGGGTGGCTGGACTGGTCGATCAGCAGGAACCTGGCCGGTCAACGCCCGGCGGCCGCGCCCGGGCCGAGCAGCAGGTCGTTCACCGCGGCGCGGAGCGGGGCCAGCCGTGCCGCGGCGGCGCGCCGTGCGGCCGTCAGGCCGCCCGGGCCGACCGGCTCGATCACTTCCAGGTAGGCCTTGAGCTTCGGCTCGGTGCCGCTCGGCCGGATCACGGCCCGCGCGCCGTCCAGCCGGAAGATCAGCACGTCCGACGGCGGCAGGTCGCCGCCGCCGGCCAGGTCATCCATCTCCGCCACGGGCTGGCCGCCGAGTGCCGTCGGCGGCCGCGCCCGCAGCCCGGCCATGATCTGCCCCGGCGACTGGGTCGGCACGGTCAGCGCCGCGCGCAGGTGCACGCCGTGCGCCGCCTCCAGCGCGTCCCACCGGTCCAGCAGCGACTGGCCGGCCGCCCGCGCCGCGCGGGCCAGGCTGAGCACGGCGAGCGCGGCGCCGATTCCGTCCTTGTCCCGCACCACCCCGCCGACCGCGTACCCGAGCGCTTCTTCATACCCATAGGCAAAACGGAACCCGTCCAGGTGCTCACCGGCCCGCACGATCCACTTGAAACCGGTGAGGGTCTCCGCGTAGCGGACGCCCGCCGCGGCGGCGATCCGGGACAGCAGCGTCGAGGACACGACGGTGGAAACGACGAGGCGGTGCGCGGGGTCGGCGCCGGCCGCCGTGGCGTCCAGGATGAACGCGCCGAGCAGCGCGCCGACCTGGTCGCCGGTCAGCGTGCGCCAGCCGCCCTCGGCGCCGGGGTCGGGCACCGCGACGGCGAGCCGGTCGCCGTCCGGGTCACTGGCCAGGACCAGTCCGGCGTCCAGCCGGCGCGCCTCGTCCAGCGCGAGGTCCAGGGCACCCGGCTCTTCCGGGTTGGGGAAGGAGACGGTCGGGAAGTCCGGGTCCGGCTCGGCCTGGGCCGGGACCACGTGGGGTGCCGGGAACCCGGCCCGCTCGATGGCCCGCAGCATCAGCGGCCCGGCCACCCCGTGCAGCGGCGTGTAGACGATGGACAGGTCCCGGGCGGGGGTGGCGGCGCCGGCGGGGGTGGCGGCGCGGGCCGGGGTGGCAGCGCGGGCCGGGGTGGCAGCGCGGGCCGGGGTGGCGGCGCGGGCCGGGGTGGCGGCGCGGGCCCGGGTGGCGGCCAACCGCGCTGGGAGCAGGCCGGGGGAGGCGGCTATCACCGCGTCCAGGTAGGCCTGGGCGACCTCGTCGCCGTGCCGGGTGACGAGCGGGCCGGTGTCCGGGCCGAGCGGGATCTTCGCCAGCGGCCCCAGGGCAGCGATCAGGTCCTCGATCTGGGCGTCCACCGGCGGGACGATCTGCGCCCCGTCCCCGAGATAGAGCTTGTACCCGTTGTCCGCGGGCGGGTTGTGGCTGGCCGTGATCATCACACCGGCCGCGGCGCCCAGGTGCCGGACGGCGAACGCCAGCAGCGGGGTGGGGCTGCGGCCCGGCAGCAGGTGTACCGGGATGGCCGCCCCGGTGAGCACGGCGGTGGCCTGCCGGGCGAACTCGGCGGAATGGTGCCGGGCGTCCCAGCCGAGCACCACCCCGGCCCGGGCCGCGTCTGGCCGGTGCGCATGCAGCCACTGGGCCAGCGCCGCCGTGGCCCCGAGCACGACGGCCCGGTTCATCCGGTTCGGCCCGGCCCCCATCGAGCCGCGCAGCCCGGCCGTGCCGAACTCCAGCCGCCCGGCGAACCGGTCGGCCAGCTCAGCCCGGCCCCGGCCCGGCGTCCTCGCCGCCGCGGGCCGCGTCCAGTAGTTTTCCCAGTTCGGCCCGGTCCTCCCGGCTGGGATCATCGTCGATCCAGGCCCGTACCCGGGTTTCCAGTTCTGGGTCGCCCCGTCGTGCTCGCTCATGTCGCCGTCTCCCGGCTTCCTCGCCCGGCCTGGCGTTGTGATGTTGACTTAGCCGCCACTCCGATGGCCCCTAAGTCAACGATCACGAAGACGCACCCTGGATTTGCGGGAGCACGCGGGCCAGCAGGGCGCCCATCCGGCCCGCGGCCGCCTGCCCGGCCGCCACCACCTCGGCGTGGTCGAGGCCCTGGGGGGCCAGGCCCGCGGCCGGGTTGGTGACCAGCGAGATGCCCAGCACCTCGGCGCCCAGGTGGCGGGCGGCGATGGCCTCCAGCGCGGTGGACATGCCGACCAGGTCGGCCCCGAGGGCACGGAGCATGCTGATCTCGGCCGGTGTCTCGTAGTGCGGGCCGGGCAGGGCCGCGTAGACCCCCTCGGCCAGGCTGGGGTCGGCGGCCCGGGCCAGCGCGCGCAGCCGCGGTGAGTACAGCCCGGTCAGGTCGGTGAACCGGGACGGGTAGCCCTCCGGGGGCGGCGGTCCCGACAGCGGTGAGCGGCCGGTGAGGTTGAGGTGGTCGCGGATCAGCACCGCCTGGCCGACCTGGTAGCCGGGGTCGATGCCGCCGGCCGCGTTGGTCAGCACGATGGCCCGGCAGCCGGCCGCGATGGCGGTGCGCACCCCGTGGACCACGGCGGCCGGGGAGCGCCCCTCATAAAGGTGGGTCCGGCCGAGGAAGACGAGCACCCGGAGCCCGTCCGCGCCGGGCTGGCCCGTGCTGCCCCCTGCGGTGGCCGCGGGCGGGGTGGCCGCGGGCGGGGTGGCCGCGGGCGGGGTGGCCGCGGGCGGGGTGGCCGCGGCCGGCCGGCAGCAGCACGGAGCGGACCGTGCCGCGGTGGCCGCCGACCGTGGGCTCGGCGAACCCGCCCAGGTCGGTGACCGGGATCTCGGTCACCCCGGGGAGCCTGCCGGTCAGTGCGTCGGCAGCCGGCGCCCACCCGGAGCCGAGGATGACCGCGGCGTCATGCCGCGGCGTCCCGGTCAGCGCGGCCAGCCGGGCCGCGCTGGCCCGCGCCGCCGCGAACGGGTCCCCGGCCAGTTCGTCGCTGGTCATGCTGGCGCCGGTCATGCCTTCACGTACGGCTGGCCGTCGGCCTTGGGGGCGCGGACCTTACCGACCAGCCCGGCCACCGCCACGATCGTCACCACGTACGGGGCCATCAGCAGGATGTTGGACGGGATGGGCACGTTCAGCGTGGACAGGATGGACTGCAGGGACGTGGCGAAGCCGAACAGCAGCGCCGCGGCGGTCGCGCCGAGCGGGGTCCACCGGCCGAAGATCATCGCCGCCAGGGCGATGTAGCCCTCGCCCGAGGACATGTCCTTGCCGAACGCGCCGACCTGGCCGATGGTCAGGAATGCGCCGCCGATCCCGGCGATCAGGCCACCCATGATCACGTTCCGGTACCGGGTGGCCAGCACCTTGATGCCCACCGTGTCGGCCGCGGTCGGGTGCTCGCCTACCGCCCGGACCCGCAGGCCCCAGCGGGTCCGGAACAGGCCCACCTGGACCAGGGCGATCATCGCGTAGGTGATGTACAGGAAGATCGTCGAGTCGAAGAACACCGGGCCGAGGATCGGGATGTCGCCCAGCAGCGGGATCTTGATGGCCGAGAAGGTGGCCGGCGAGTTCAGCCGGTTCTGGTACGGCACCAGGGCCCGGTCGTACAGGTAGCCGGTCAGGCCGGAGGCCAGCACGTTGAGCACCACGCCCAGGATGATCTGGTCGACCAGGAACCGGATCGCGAACACGGCCAGCACCGCGCCGAGCAGGCCGCCGGCCAGCGACCCGGTGATCAGCCCCAGCCACAGCGAGCTGAACGCGCTGGTGATCACGGCCGCGGCGAACGCGCCCAGCAGCAGCTGCCCCTCGATCGCGATGTTGATCACGCCGGACCGCTCGCACATGACGCCGGCCAGCGCGCCGAGGATCAGCGGGATGGAGTAGACGACCGTGCCCTGCAGCAGGTTGATCACGTTCAGCGCGGTGGAGTTCCCCGCGTCCGCCCAGCACAGCAGCGCGATCACGAACCCGCCGACCGCGATGGCGATGCACGCCCGCCGCCCGCCCCGGGTCAGCGGCACCACCGCGCGCACCACGCCGATGGCGATGGACACGGCGCCGAGCGCATAGGCCACCGGGGCGGCCGGCACCACCAGGTTCGGCACGCCGACCTTGGCCCCGTACAGCGCGAACGAGAACGTCGCCGAGCCGTGGCTGTGCAGCCCGAACAGCAGGATGTCGGCCAGGCCGAACAGCACGTACGTGGCCGAGGCGATCGCCGTCCGGTTCACCGTGGCCGACGACCGCACCGCCGTGGTCAGCGACGTCATGCGTTCCACCCCTTCGCCACGGTCTCGCCCATCCCGGCGGCGCGGGTCGCCCGCAGCCGGAACATCGCCCGGATCAGCGGCGGCGCCGCCACGAACAACACGATGAGCGCCTGGATGACGGTGACGATGTCCAGCGGGATCTGGGTGGACGCCTGCATCTGCACGCCGCCGGCGTGCAGCGCGCCGAACAGCAGCGCCGACAGGACGATGCCCAGCGGGCGGGCCCGGCCGAGCAGCGCCACCGTGATCCCGTCGAACCCGAAGGTGCCGTAGCTCAGGAAGTTCAGCTGGTAGTCGGTGCCCTGGATGACCGAGGACGCGGCCAGCCCGGCCAGCCCGCCGGCCAGCAGCATGGCCAGCACCCAGGTCCGCTCGACGCTCATCCCCGCCGTCCGGGCCGCGCTGGGGTTGGCGCCCACGGTCCGGAACTCGAAGCCGATCGTGCTGCGGTTCAGCAGCCACCACACCCCGGCCGCGGCCAGCAGGGCGAGCAGGAAGCCGGCGTTGATCCGCAGGCTGGGCCCGGCGATGTGCCACAGCCGGGCGCTGACCGCGATCATCGGGCTGATCAGGTCGGTCCGGCCGGGCTGCTGCATCGACTTGGTGCCCAGGATGTAGGCCAGGAAGTAGTACATGACGTAGTTGAGCATGATCGTCACGACCACCTCATGGGCGCCGGTGCGCGCCTTCAGCTCGCCGACGATCCAGCCGATCGCGGCGCCGCCCGCAAACGCGCCGAGCACGCAGACGATCACGTGGATGACCGGCGGCAGGCTCACCCCGAAGCCCAGCCAGGTGGCCACGATCGCGCCGCCGATCCACTGCCCGGCCGCGCCGATGTTGAACAGGCCGGCCCGGAAGGCGAGGCCCACCGACAGCCCGGTGAGGATCAGCGGGGTGGCGTTGACCGCCGTCTCGGACAGCGGGTTGAACACCGCGGAGATGTAGCCGTCGTGCAGTGCCTGGCTGAGGGACGCCTGCTGGAAGACGGCGGCCACGGTGTGCGGGTTGAAGATCGCGCCCTCGAACATGGCCACGTAGGCACCGGCCGCGGCGTCCCAGGCCAGGGCGATGGCGTTGCCGGGGTTGGCGAAGAAGGACGCCCAGGCGTGCAGCACGGGCGGGTCGGTGAACGCGATCAGCAGGCCGCCGATCACCATCGCCACGGCGATGGCCAGGATGGTGACGACGACCGAGTTGCCCTCGAGGATGGCGTCGATGATGGCCCGGCCGACCGGCGGCCGCCCGCGTCCGGTGCCACCCGCCGCGGTGTCGGTCCCGGCCGGTGGCTCGGCGGGGGCGGGCGGCTGGGACGGCGCTGCCTCGCTCACTCCGGCTCCGCCTCACTGCCGGCCGCCGCGGGGTCCGCTGGCGGGCTGGTTTCCGTTGTGCTGGATTGGTCGTCGGGGTTCCCGTCCGGGACGCCGATGCCGAGCATCTCGGCTCCCATCAGGCCGGTCTCCGCCGCGGTCGGCGGGGCCGGGCCGCCCGCGGCCCGGGCCGCCGCGGCGGCCTGCTCGTCGCCCGCGCCGGCCATCAGCAGGCCCAGTTCCTCGGCGGGCACGTCCGGCGGGCGGAACCCGGTGATCCGGCCTTCGTACATGACCGCGATCCGGTCGGACAGGGCGTAAATCTCGTCCAGCTCCGAGGAGATGAGCAGCACCGCGAGGCCCTGGTCACGCTGCTCGACGATGCGGCGGTGCACGAACTCGATGGAGCCCACGTCCAGGCCACGGCTGGGCTGGCTGGCCACCAGGACACGGCAGTCGCGGCCGATCTCCCGGGCCAGGATCACCTTCTGCTGGTTGCCGCCGGACAGGGTGCCCGCCGGGGTCGCGGTGGAGGTGGTCCGGATGTCGAAGCCCGCCACCCGGTCGGCCGCGGTAGCGCTGATCGTGCCCAGGTCCAGGGCGATGCCCGAGGCGTAGGGCGGCTGGTCGTAGACGTCCAGGATCAGGTTGTCGGCCACCGAGAAGCTGGCCACCAGCCCGTCCTCCTGCCGGTCCTCGGGGATGTAGCCGAGTCCGGCCCGCAGCCGCTGCCGCGGGCTGGCCCGGGTGACGTCACGGCCGTCGAGCTGGATGGACCCGCCGGCGGCCGGCAGCACCCCGAGCAGCGCCTCGCACAGCTCGGTCTGGCCATTGCCCTGCACCCCGGCCACGCCGAGGATCTCCCCCGCCCGGACCTGGAACGACACCGCGTTCACCGCGGGCTGCCCGTGCTCGCCCGCGACCGTCAGGTCCTGCACGTGGAGCAGGGCCGCGCCTGGCTTCGCGGGAGACTTGCTGACCCGCAGCTGGACGGTCCGGCCCACCATCAGCGAGGCCAGTTCCGCGTCGCTCGCGGTCGGCGGGCATTCGCCCACCACGGCGCCGCGCCGGATCACCGTGATCGTGTCGGCGATCGCCTGGACCTCTTTCAGCTTGTGCGAGATGAAGACGATGGAACGCCCGCCCGCCCGCAGGTCACGCATGATGCGGAACAGTTCCTCGGTCTCGCTGGGGGTGAGCACCGCGGTCGGCTCGTCCAGGATCAGCACGCTGGCCTGGCGGCGCAGCGCCTTGAGGATCTCCACCCGCTGCTGCACGCCCACCGGCAGGTCCTCGACCAGCGCGTCCGGATCGACCTGCAGCCCGTACTGCTCGGACAGGTCACGCACGTCCCGGCGCATCCGCCGCCGGTCGAGCAGCCCCAGCGCATGGGTCTCCTCCAGGCCGAGCGTGACGTTCTCGGCCACGGTGAACACTGGCACCAGCATGAAGTGCTGGTGCACCATGCCGATGCCCGCCCGGATGGCGCCCGCGGGGGTCGCGAAGCGCTGCGGCTTGCCGTCCAGCAGGATCTCGCCCTCATCCGGCTGCAGCAGGCCGTACAGCACGTTCATCAAGGTGGTCTTGCCCGCGCCGTTCTCCCCGAGTAGCGCGTGGATCTGGCCCTCTTCCACGGTCAGGTCGATGTGATCGTTGGCCACGAGGCCGCCGAAGCGCTTCGTGATCCCCTTGAGCTCTAGCTTCACCGGCCCGCCTCCCATGCTCCGGGCTGCCGGGCGTGAGCTGCACCGGAGCCCCGCGTGACCCGGGCGGGGTCCCCGCCCGGGTCACGCGCAGCCAAAACTACTCGGCCGGGTTAGACGGGGCTCTTGGTGGGCGTCTTGATCGAGCCGTCCTCGATGCCCGCCTTCACCTTGGCCAGTTCAGACTGGAGCGAGGCCGGGACCTTGCTGGCGAAGTCATGGAACGGGGCGAGCGTGACCCCGCCGTTGGCCAGCGTGCCGATGTAGTTGCCGCCCTTGAAGGTGCCGTGCGCGGCGTTCAGCACCGCGGTCTTCACCGCGGTCTGGATGCCCTTCTCCACGCTGGTGATGAAGTACTTGCAGTACTGCTGGGCGCTGACGCAGCCGTCGGTGTCCACCCACATCATGTTGACGTTGTGGCCCTGCTGGTCGGCGGTCTGCACCGCCTTCGCCGCGCCCAGGCCCACGTTGCCGGCCACCGGGAAGATGATGTCCGCGCCTTCCTGGATGAACGTGTTGGTCAGCGTCAGGCCCTTGGTCTGGTTGGTGAAGTCACCGGTGAAGTTGCCGTTCTGGCTCGGCTCGCTCCAGCCGAGCACCTTCACGTTGGTGTGGTGCTGGGAGTTGTAGTACTGCACGCCGTCCCAGAAGCCGTCCATGTAGATGGTGACGGTGGGCAGCTTCTGGCCGCCGAAGGTGGCCACCTTCCCGGTCTTGGTCATCCCGGCGGCCAGGTAGCCGCCGAGGAAGCCGTCCTGGACGGTGTCAAACAGCAGGGCGTCCACGTTCTTCAGCGGCGGCGTGTAGTTGTAGTCCACGATCGCCATTTTCTGGCTCGCGTGCGCCTTGGCCGCGGCCTGCGTGGCGCTGCCCATCAGGAACCCGACCGTGACGATGATCCCGCACTTCTGGCTGATGAACGCGTTGATGTTCGGGACGTAGTCGCTCTCGGACGACGACTGCAGGTACTTCACGCCGATGCTCGGGTCGGCCGCGGCGGCCTGCTGCATGCCCTGCCAGGACGAGGCGTTGAAGGACCGGTCGTCGATGCCGCCGGTGTCGGTGACCATGCAGCCCTTGAAGCTGGTCGCCGAGGCACTGCTGCTGCTGGACGAGGAACTACTCGAGGAACTCGACGAGGACGGGCTGTTCGTGCTGCTGCCGCAGGCCGCGGCAAGCAGCGCCACCGCGCCGAGTGCTGCCATGGCCGGGACCGTGTGTCTCACGGATAACCTCCTGTTCCGGGGCGGCTGTCACCGCCTGTTCATCCGGTGCGGTCTGACCGCGGGTCCGGGGATGGCTTGCGCCTCCCGCAGGGCCACCGGTGGCCCCCTCACTCCGCCCCGTGCCCGGGGGGCATTGGAAGATCCGAAACGCCCCGCTCTGGGATGTCCGCAGGTTAGACCGGGCGAGGCGGCCAGGGAAGGAAGGACGGCATGCCGCAGCCGTCCCGTTGCCAAATTGGAACCCGGTGATCGTTCCCGGGGACCCTGACCCAGGCGCGCGCCAGCGGGAAGGGCGCCGGTCACCAGGCCCTCCCCGGGTAATGGTGAAGTCAGGTCGTCTTGAGGCTGCCGATGCTCAGGGAGCCGTCCGGGGCGGGAGGCTCCTCCGGCGGTGGCACCCCTTCCTCGACGGCCCGGACGTATTCCGCCGGGTCCTTGTCCACCGGCGGCACCCCGGTTACGTGCCGGGCCTCGAAGGCGGCCCAGCTGACCCCGAGGTCGTGCCGCCGCTGCAGGCTGGCCAGGCGGCGGAAGTCGGTCAGCCCTTCGCGTTCCTCCTCGGCCATGTGGTCGCTGTTGGCCAGGTTCGCCGCGGCGACGGCCGCGTACCATTCGTCGCTGCCCGCCGCGTGCTCCGCGACCGCAGTGACCGCATCCCGGATCTCGTTGTGATCGTGGATCGCGTCCAGCGTCTCGTCCTCGACGGCACTGGTGCGCCGGGCGAGGGTGCCCACCCGTAGCAGTTCCGGGTAGAAGATCTCCTCCTCGGCCGCCGCATGCAGCTCGAGGAAGGCCGCCAGCCGCCCCCACACGGCGCGCAGCGCGTCCGTGTTGCCCCGGTCCACCTGCTCCAGGATGGCGAAGAGCCGCCGCTGCTCGTGGTGGTCGTCGAGGATCAGCTCGGTGATGTCCACGATGCCTCCTGACCCAGCGCGGTCCCGGTTTGGTCCAGGCTTCCGGGTGCTTGCTTCAGGCTAGGGGAGGGCCGGCGGCCGGGGCCCGGCGGCCCCGCCTCCTGGCCCCGGGGCCGGCGGCACCAGGAGGCGGCACGGCCCGCCCGGCTCAGGGGATCAGGACGATCTTGCCCAGGAGGTGGCCGGTTTCCAGCTGCCGGTAGGCGTCCTGGACGTCGCCGAGCGGGTACGTCGCGGCCACCGGCACCTCCAGCTCGCCGCCGGCGATCAGCGCGGCCAGCTCGGCTAGCACGGCGGCGCTGGCGGCATAGGCGCTGCCCTCCGCCTTGATGCCATAGCGCCCCATGGCCTCGAAATCCGCGATGGTGTTGATCCGGGCGGGCTGGATGCCGAGCTGCTCCACGGCCAGCTGGACGTAACCCCCGCCGAACGTGTCGATGAAGGCGTCCGCCTGGCCGGCCGCCTGCTCGATCCGGCCTGCCACCCCGTCCCCGTAGGTCACCGGGACCACCCCATGCGCGGCCAGCCACTCGTGGTTCTTCTCGCTAGCCAGGCCGATGACCGTGGCCCCGGCCCGCCGGGCCAGCTGGACCGCGATCGAGCCGACGCCGCCGGCCGCACCCGACACCACGACCGTGTCGCCGTGCCCCAGGCCCACCGCGCGCACCGCGGCGTAGGCGGTGGACCCGGCCACGAACAGGGCCCCGGCCACGTCCCACGGCACTCCGGCGGGCTTGGGGGTGAGGTTCCCGGCCGGCACCACCGCATACTCCGCATGGCTGGACCGGGTGTCCACGAAGCCGATCACCTCGTCGCCCGCGGCGAAGCCGGCCGTGTCCGGGCCGCTGCCCGTGACGACGCCGGCCAGGTCGGCGCCCTCACCGGATGGGAAGGTGGCCGGCCAGCGCTCGTGCAGCATCCCGTCCCGGATCTTGGCTTCGCCCGGGTTGATCCCGGCCGCCTTCACCTGGACCAGGACCTCCCCGGGGCCTGGTTCCGGCTGCGGCACGTCGACCACGTGAAGCACGTCGATCCCGCCGTACTCGTCGAACCGCACTGCCTTCGGCATGACAACTCCGTTCTCGTGATCAGCATCAGTCTCGGCGGGGGCCAGTGCAGTCCCGGCTGGTGCCCGGGCCGGCGGTCGCGGCTGGCGCCCCACCCGGCTAACCCGGCCGGGCCCGCGCCGATTCCGGGTCCGCAGGATCGGGAGGCTGGCCGGCGGCCTGCGTTCGGGTGAGGCCGGCCGGTGCCGCGGGCGGCCGGGCCGGCCCGGGGTCAGCAGGGCGGATGCCGGCCAGGTGGCTTGTCACGCCTGCAGGGTTGACGCGACGGCCAGCCGGCGGTGGTCCGCCGGCGGCGGACCACCCGTCCGCGGTCCGCCGGAGGTGGTCTGCCGGCCGCCGGTGCCGCTCGACCGGGGCCAGGTTTCCGGTCGATCATTAGCCGGAAACCGGTTTAACCGGGGCGGCCCGGCCAGAGGTCGGTAATGGCCACCCCGAGCTCGGCGAGCAGCCGCCGCAGCAGGGGAAGGGAGAGCCCCAGGACGGTGCCCGGATCGCCGTCGATGCCATCGACGAACGGTGCGCCCCGCCCGTCGAGGCTGAACCCGCCGGCCAGTGCCAGCGGCTCCCCGCTGGCGACATACGCGGCGATCTCGGCGTCACTGGGCCGGCCGAAGCGCACCACGGTGCGGCCGACGCCCTGGGCCCGGCGCCCGGTGCCGGCCTTGATCAGGCAGTGGCCGGTGAACAGGGTGCCCTGCCGCCCGGACAGGCGGTGCCACAGGGCCGTGGCCCGCTGCGCCGTGCCGGGCTTGCCGAGAGCCTCCCCGTCCAGGTCGAGCAGCGAATCACAGCCCAGTACCAGCGCGCCCGGGCGGAGCGGCGCGACGGCGTCCGCCTTACGCTCGGCCAGCACGGCGACGGCGGCCGCAGTGCCCAGCCCGTCGTCCGTGGTCTCGTCCATCCCGCTGACGATGGCCTCGACCTGGATCCCGGCGTCCCGTAGCACCCGGAGCCGGGTGGCCGACCCGGAGGCCAGCACGAACGGGGCCGGGCCGGCGGGAGGCTGTGCAGGCACGTCATCCCTGCCCGCCGTGGCGCCCGGATTGGTGCCGGTAGAGCAGCGGCAGCTCGCGCAGGTCTTTCGGGCGGCCGGCCGACTCCTTGGACTGGATCACATCGGCGAGGTCGGCGACGACGACTACCACGTCGCCCACGCGGAGTCGGTGCGCGTTGACGGCAAGCTGGGCGTAGCCGCCGGCGAAGCCTGACGGATGGAAGGAGATGTCGAACTCGCCGTCCGGGCAGATCAGGTTCCACATCTCGGCTGGCGCCAGGGATGTGGCATCGTGGCTGAACGGCAGCCCGTCCGGTACCCCCTCGGTCCGGATATGGTGGCGGTTCAGCGCGGCGACGATGGCGGCGGCGTTCAGTTCCGGTTCACCGGCAGCCTCGTGGCCGCGCACGCCACCTCCTCTGCGGGAGTGGCCTGGTGCCATGCCTGAAGCTGGCGATCCCGGTGCCGCCGCTCGGGCTCGGAGCCGCCAGCTTCACGCCGGGATGTGGTCACCTTCGCCTGCTGCCCGGGACGCAGCCACGCGGGAGCACCCGTGGGACCACTACGCTGACGGCCGTGTCCTCCAAGAAGCGGAACTCCCGTAAGCCCAGGACTCATCGCCAGGGCCTTAGCGGCAACCCGCAGCGTCGCGCCCAGCAACTGCAGGAGCAGCGGGCCCAGGGCCAGACGGCGTTCGGGCAGCTGCCGCGCCAGGCGGACCCGGATCGGGCGGCGTTCCGGGAACTCGCCTACCGCCTGGCTGGCGGCGCTCCAGCCGCAGCGTGGTGGCGGGAATCCCACGAGCGCATTCTCGCCCGGGCCCGCGCCCTCACCTGGCCGTCTCGCCTCGTCGATGTGGAGACGCAGGCCTGCCGGATCGTGGGCGATGAGTTCTACGGTTGCTTGCGGTCGCCGCAGACCGGTCTTCATCCAGCCCAGTGGCTGCGTGCCCTCGCGGAAGAGGCCGGCACGGCGCTGGGCGCCGAGATAGCCCAGGGTGCGGAAGACTGGCACAAGCTGTGGTCGCTGCTGTGCGGGCTGGCGCTGACGACGCCCACGATGATCGACGACGCGCCGGGCGATCATGCCCTCAGGGTCCGCGAGCAGTTCCCCGGCATCAAGGACCCCCGTGAAACCGCGCTGGCTGAAGCAGCCAAGGTCGCCAAGCTGCTGGCGGACCACGGGCTGGAGCCCGGCGCCGGCTTTCCCGGCCTATGGTTCGCGGCCGGCGGGGGAACCCCTCGCTGCCCGCGACGCGTACGGCAGCCGTCTCCTGCTCATGGCCCCATTCAGCTACGACGGGGGCGTACCGGACCACTGGTACGCCTGGGACATCGACTTGTGCTGGATCGCCGTGGTCGTCGGCGCCGGCGTGTTCGCCTCGGCTGAGGACGGGCTGCGTGAATGGCGCGGCGCCGTCGGTCCCACGGCCTCCAGCGCGGAGCTGTCGCCGTGCGCGGCGGGGATGACCGCCCGGCTGCTGGAGCCCTGCCGGGGGACCGGGATCCTGGCGGACATGCTAGAGGGGCGGGAGCCGCGCGAACTCATCCATGAGTACTACCGGCTCCGGCGCCGCGCCCGCGACCTCGCCGGATCCGCAGACGCCACCGCGGGCTCATCACCATTCGACGCTGACCAAGTGCATGATGCGTTCCTGGACTGGTACGCCACACGGCACGATGACGTTCCCGAGGCAGCGCGCGAGGCCTCGGGCGCCATCCTTGGCGAGTGGGGACCGCATGAGAATCTGGACGAACGATCGTTCTACGCCTGCTCGCCGCACCGTATCGAAATGGCAGCGCACCTGATCCGCGAAGGCTACTTTGCCGACTACGCCAACCCGGCACTCCGGCTGCTGCCGGACTGGACGGAGTGGTGCATCGAGCGAAGCGGGCTCCACGGCGACGCCGCCGCCCGGTCCCGCGAAGCGGCCCGCTCCGCGGCTTCGGCGCCCGTTGACGACGAGGATGACGAGCGGGCCCCCGAGGATGACGAAGCACCGTTCCGCCGCCATGAGTGAGCCGGACCGCCGGGCACGTTCCGTGTTCTGGCCCCGTTGCCACCCCAGGGCGCTTCTGTTGCCGTGGCCGGCGGCCCGGCGTGCTCTCCGCGGCCTGGCACCCGGTCCATGATTATGAGGTGGCGTGCGGCAGGCGGTCCTCGCGCAGGAGGCGGTCATGACGTGGCAGGAGTTGCTGGCGCACTGCCTGGCCAAGCCGGGCGCATGGCGGGACGAGCCCTGGGAGGGCGACGTCGTGGTGAAGGTCGGCCCCAAGATCTTCGCGTTCCTGGGCTCGGGCATGCCGCCCGCGGTGGGCCTCAAGTGCGCTCCCACCCGGGAAGCGGCCAACGAGTGGCTGCTGCGCTACCCGGACGACGCGTCGGTCATGGCCTACCTCGGCCGTTCCGGCTGGAACAGCCTGCGGATCGGCGGCGCCATCCCCGATGAGGAACTGCTGGAGGCCGTTGACGCCTCCTACGAGGCCGTGGTCAGCAAGCTGCCGAAGAAGAACCGCCCCGCCCGGCCATGAGCGGATCCGCCTGGCCCGGCAGCGGGGTTATGCGCGAGCAGGAATGCCGGCGGCGTGCGTTCGGGAGGTCGCGCCGGGCTCAGGTGCCGGGCTCCGCACCAGCCTGTACGGTGATGGCAGGTCCGGAGGGGAATGACTCCTGCGTCGGCTCCTCCGGCCGACGGTCGCATGCACCGCCGGCGCGGCCAGCAGCCGCGACCCAGCAACGGGAGGCACTGGCGTGGTGATCGACTGGGACGGGCTGCGGGCCGCGGCCACGCAGGCGGCCGAGCGGGCCTACGCGCCCTACTCGCGGCTGCGGGTGGGGGCCGCGGGCCAGGCCGCCGACGGGCGGGTGGTCACTGGCTGCAACGTCGAGAACGCCTCCTACGGGCTGACCCTGTGCGCGGAGTGCGGCCTGGTCAGCGCCCTGCACGCGACCGGGGGCGGGACGCTGGCCGCGGTCAGCGTGGTCGCCGGGGACGGTGCGCCGCTGCTGCCCTGCGGGCGCTGCCGCCAGCTGCTCCTCGAGGCCGGCGGCCCGGACCTGCTGGTCAATACCGACCAGGGCCCGCAGCCGCTCGCCGTGCTGCTGCCGGCCGCGTTCAGCGGCACCGATCTTGGCGCGCGGCGGGACCAGAACGCGCCGCTCCGTGACCTCCGGCAGACCGGGCCTGCGCCCGCGGGCATCCCAGACGAGGATCTAAGGGACCGGGACCAGCGCCAGGCAGACCTGCGCCAGGGAGACCCGCGGAATGGCTGAGCCCCAGCGTCCGGAACCGGACGCCGTCGAGCTGATCCGGGCCAAGCGGGACGGTGAACGGCTGGATGACGGCCAGATCCGCTGGCTCATCGACGCCTACCTGCGCGGCGTGGTGGCCGAGGAGCAGATGTCCGCGCTGCTGATGGCGGTCTACTTCCGCGGGCTGGACCAGGCCGAATTGCGGGCCTGGACCGCGGCCATGGTGAACTCGGGGGAGCGGCTGGACCTGACCGCGGCCGGGCGGCCCACCGTGGACAAGCACTCCACCGGCGGGGTCGGGGACAAGGTCTCGCTGATCCTCGCGCCGCTGGTGGCGAGCTGCGGGGCGGCGGTCCCGCAGCTGTCCGGCCGGGGGCTCGGCCATACCGGGGGCACCCTGGACAAGCTGGAGTCCGTGCCCGGCTGGCGGGCCAGCCTGAGCCCGGCCGAGATGCTCGCCGTGCTGCGCGACACCGGCTGCGTGATCTGCGCGGCCGGCCCGGGCCTGGCCCCGGCCGACCGCCGCCTGTACGCGCTGCGGGACGTGACCGGCACGGTCGAGTCGATCCCGCTGATCGCCAGCTCCATCATGTCCAAGAAGATCGCCGAGGGCACGGCCGCGCTGGTGCTCGACGTCAAGGTGGGCAGCGGCGCGTTCATGCGCGAGGAGGCGGACGCCCGGCTGCTGGCCCGGACCATGGTGACCCTGGGGGCCGAGCACGGGGTGGCCACCTCGGCCCTGCTGACCCGGATGGACGTCCCGCTCGGCCGGGCGGTGGGCAACGCGGTCGAGGTCGAGGAGTCGGTGGCCACGTTGCGCGGGGAGGGGCCGCCGGACCTGGTCGAGGTGACCCTCGCGCTGGCCCGGGAAATGCTCCGGCTGGCCGGGATCGACGCGGACCCGGCGGCGGCGCTGGCCGACGGGCGCGCGCTGGCCGCCTACCGGGCGATGATCACCGCCCAGGGCGGGGATCCCGATGCCCCGCTGCCGGCCGCCCGGTATACCCGGCGGGTGCTGCCCGCCGCCGGGGACGGCTGGCTGCACCGGCTGGACGCGCGCGCGGTCGGGGTGGCCGCGTGGCGGCTCGGTGCCGGCCGGGCCCGCAAGGAGGATGCGGTCAGCGCGGCCGCCGGCGCGCTCTGCCTGGTCAAGCCGGGGGAGCGGGTCGAGCGGGGCCAGCCGATGCTGGAACTGCGCACCGATGACGAGTCCCGGTTCGGCCGCGCGGTCGACGCGCTCACGGACGCCGTGACCATCGGAGCGGAGCCGCCCGACCTGCCATCGCCTGTCATCGACGTGCTGCTGCCGCCTACCGGAACTGGGTGAGCGACAGGACATTGCCGTCCGGATCGGGGAACCAGGCCACCCTGTCCCCGCCGGCGGTCGTCCAGATCCCGGTTTCGTCCTGGTCCATGCCGTCATAACGCAGGAAGACGACGCCCTTGGCGGCCAGCCCCTCGACCACGGCCGCGATATCGGTGACCTGCCAGCCGAGAATGGTGTAGGCCGCGCGGGTGACGTCCGGGGCGGCCGTCACCCGGAGCATGGTGCCGTTCGCGTCGAACACGCAGGCGAAGTTGGTCTGCTCGACCACGGTCAGGCCCAGGACCTCCTCGTAGAACGCCCGGGCCCGGGGCAGGTCGGTCGCCGCCGTGAAGGCCACGACATCGCTCGACTGCAGCATGCGTCCTCCCCCGCGCGGACCGGCCCGCCTGGCCTGATCCTAGGGGCAGCCCGATCCGGGCCCGGCCCGCCGGGCCGGGTCATCCCGGCGGGACGGCCGCGGCCGGGGCGCGCCCGGCCGGCGGCCGGGCCCGGGGCGGGCCGCGGCCGCGCCGGGCGGCGGGCGGCCGCAGATGGCAGCGCTTCCACTTGCGGCCCGACCCGCAGGGGCACAGGTCGTTACGGCCGCGCCGGGCATCCGCGACCGCATACCGGCCGGTCAGCTCGGACGGCGCCCGGCCGGCCTGCAGCAGCGCGCACATGGCATCCATGGCCGGCCGGATATGGCGGAAGAACGCCTGGTAGGACGGGCAGAGGTAGTGCAGCCCCGGCTCGCCGTCCGGGGTGGTCATGAAGCGGTCCTTCGGGCATCCGCCATGGCAGGCGAACCGCACGTCGCACTCCCGGCAGTAGCGGGGCAGCGTGTCCCGCTTGGCCTGGCCGAACTCCTGCTGCCGGGGCGAGATCACCAGGTCGACCAGGTGGGTCTCGCGGATATTGCCCAGCCGGTAGGCGGGCTCGACGTAGTGGTCGCAGGAGTACACGTCCCCGGTGTGCTCCAGGGCCAGCGCCCGCCCGCAGGTCTCGGAGTGGACGCACAGCCCGGGCGGCTCCCCGTACCAGTTGGCCAGCGCGACATCGAACATCTGCACGTAGACCTCGCCGATGTCGCGCCGTACCCAGTCCTCGAAGACGTCGATGAGGAACCGGCCGTACCCGTCCGCAGCGATCGAGCGGCCGGTCACCAGGTTCCCCGTCCTGGACATACAGCGGGCGGTCGCGCACCCGTGCGCCCCAGCCCGCGTTGGCGACCGGAGGGTCTCCGGGGTGGCCCGCTCCACGATGGGGATGAACTGCATGAACTGCGCGCCGCAGTCATCCCGCAGGAACGCGTAGATCTCCCGGCCCAGGCCGGAGTTGGCCGCGTGCACCGTGGTCAGCGCATTCCACGCGACGCCGTGCCGCTGCAGCGCGCCCAGCCCCTTCATCACCCGGTCGAAGCTGCCCTTGCCGCCCTTGTCCACCCGGAAGGTGTCGTGCACCTCCTGCGGGCCGTCGATCGACAGGCCGACCAGGAAGCCGTGCTCGGCGAAGAACGCGCCCCACTCATCATCCAGCAGCGTGCCGTTGGTCTGGATGGTGTGCGTGATCTGCTGGCCGGGCGCCGGTACCGCTCCGCCAGTTCCACCGCGCGGCGGAAGAACTCGAGCCCCATCAGCGTCGGCTCGCCGCCCTGCCAGGCCACGACGACCTCGGGCGCCGGCTGCGCCTCGATCAGCTGCCGCAGGTAGGCCTCCAGCAGGTCGTCGGCCATCCGGAACCGGCTGCCCGGGTAGAGCATCTCCTTGGACAGGAAGAAGCAGTAGGTGCAGTCCAGGTTGCAGACCGCGCCGGTCGGCTTGGCCAGCAGGTGGAACGGCTGCGGCGCCGAGCGCGGAGCAGCGGGGCCCCCGTGTCCCGGTCACGCTCACGTCGCCCTGCTCATCCATCTCCGGCGCCATCCCGTCCGCCCGCGCCGTCACCCAGCGGCCCCCTCGCCGACCGCGTGCGCCTGCGCATGCGCATGCAGGGCCTGCTCGTCCTCGTGGGTGGCTGGCTTGAGGTCGAACACGACCTTGTGCACGGTGCCGGTGAAGGGATACGGGGCCTTCTCCTCGTAGCCGAGGTCCACGACGAGCCCGTTGTCCCGGCCGATGTCCATACCCGCATAGCTGGAGAACGCGATCGGCACCGTGTGCGGCATCTTGCCCTCGCCGATCACCGCGCCGTTCGCCCATAGCGTCACACTGCCACCCGTGCCCGGCTTGGCCGCGTCCGCGGTCGAACAGCATCTTCACCGTCACCTCGCCGTCCGGGACGGACTCGGTCGAGACCTGCTTGTAGGTCTCCACGCCAAGGTAGGAGTAGGTGTGATTGAGCCTCCCAGTGCTGTCGATCCACAGTGCGAACCCGCCGATGAAGTCCGCGTTGGCCACGATGACGCCTTCGGCGCCACCTTCCGGGATGGTGAGCTGCGCCTCGATGGCGTAGGACCGCCCGTAGACCCGGGGCACCATCCCGCGCTGCACGTTCTGCACGTCCCCGGCGAAGGTGAACCGGGTCACGGTGGGCATCGGCGGCAGCTGGCCGAACAGCACGCTGAGCCCGCCGAGCAGCGGCAGCACCCGGTTCCGCTCGGCCTCCGCCCACCACAGCTCCTGCAGTTCGCGGAGCTTGTCCGGGTGCGCCGCGGCCAGGTCGTGCGCCTGGGAGAAGTCATCCGGCAGGTAGTACAGCTCCCACACGTCCTGCGCCGGGTCGTACCCGCCCGGGGCGAACCGCTGCAGCGTCTCCGGGGAGAAGTCCCATGGCGCCTTGTCCAGCTTGGCGCAGGCCCACCAGCCGTCTTTGTACATGGCCCGGCTGCCGAACATCTCGAAGTACTGCATCGTGTGCCGCTCCGCGGCCTCCCCGTCTGCGAAGGTGGGCAGGAAGCTGGTGCCGTCCATCGGCTCCTGGCTGATCCCATCGACCGTCACCGGCTCGGGCAGGCCGATGGCCTGCAGCACGGTGGGGGCGATGTCGATGCAGTGCGTGAACTGGGTCCGCAGCTCGGCGCTGGGTGTGATCCGGTCCGGCCACGCGACCACCATCGGGTCCCGGGCCCCGCCCAGGTGGCTGGACATCTGCTTGCCCCACTGGAACGGGGTGTTGTTGGCGTGCGCCCAGGCCGCGGCGTAGTGCGGCGCGGTGTGCGGGCTGCCCAGCGCGTCGATGCCGCCGTACTGCTCGATGAGCCGGAGCTGATGTTCCGGGTCGAGCACGACGGCGTTGAGGAAGGTCATCTCGTTGAATGAGCCGGTGACCGTGCCTTCCATGCTGGCCCCGTTGTCACCCCAGATATAGAAGATGAGGGTGTTGGACAGATCGCCCATGTCCTCGATGGAGTCCAGCAGCCGGCCCACGTTCCAGTCGGCGTTCTCGCAGTACCCGGCGAACACCTCCATCTGGCGGGCGTACAGCTTCTGCTCGGCGGCGTTGAGTGAATCCCAGGCCGGGAACAGGTCGGGCCGCTTGGTCAGCTCGGTGTCCGGCGGGATGATCGCCGAGCCGCTTCTGCCGCTCGAAGACCTGCTCCCGGAGCTGGTCCCAGCCTCCGTCGAAGTTGCCCCGGTACTTGTCCGCCCAGGCGCTGGCCACGTGGTGCGGCGCGTGCGCGCAGCCGGTGGAGTAGTACATGAACCACGGCTTGGTGGCGTCCTGCGCCCGCACGCCGTGCAGCCACTCGACCGCTTTGTCGGTCAGGTCATCGGGGAAGTAGTAGGGCTGGCCATCTTTGCCCGGCTGGACACCCAGCGTGGAGTTGTCCTGGGTGATGATGGGGTCGTACTGGCCCGCCGCCCCGCTCAGGAATCCCCACCAGTGGTCGAAGCCCCACGCCTGCGGCCAGTGATCGAACGGGCCCGCCGGGCCCTGCACGTTGTCCGGCGTCAGGTGCCACTTGCCGAACCCGCCGGTGACGTAGCCGTTCTCGCTCAGGATCCGGGGCAGGGCGGTGCAACTACGTGGCCGGGCCGCTGTGTAGCCCGGGGAACGGCCCGGGGTACTCGGCGATCGAGCCGAACCCCACGCGGTGGTGGTTGCGGCCGGTCAGCATCGCGGCGCGGGTCGGCGAGCACACCGCGGTGACGTGGAAGCGGTTGTAAGTCAGCCCCATCTGCTGCACGCGGCTGAGGTTGGGGGTGGCGATCGGGCCACCGAACGTGTCCGGGCCGCCGAACCCGGCGTCGTCGATGAGCACGATGAGCACGTTCGGCGCGTTCTCCGGCGGCTGCGGCCCCGGAATCATCAGCCAGTCCGGGACCGACTGGTCGATGGTCCGCCCGGCCACGCCGCCGAAGGCACGGTCGGGGATGGGCAGCACGGTGCGGTCCGGGCTGAACTTGCCCGCCGCCTCGGCCAGGGCGTCCTTCAGCCCCCGGACGCCCGCCTTGGTCCATCGGTGCGACCGACTTGGCCGGCGAGCCGCCCAGCGCCTGTTCCGCGGCCAGCCGGTCGTCGTCGTCCACCATGGCGATGATAGCCGCGGTGCCGGGCTGGAGCTTGTCCCCAACGTGCTCCTCCAGGCCACTGTCCACCCGGTGCCGGGCGAACCGGCCGACCAGGCCGCCCGCTGCCGCGCCGACCGCGACCGAGGCCAGCAGCGGCGGCGCGAACAGGCCCACCAGCAGGCCGACACCGCCGCCCCAGCCGAGGCCCTTGCGGCCGAGGTGATCGCCGGTCTGGGTGACCCGCACCTGGCCGCCCGCGTCGCGGGAGACCAGGATGACGGCCTCTGCGCGGACAGCCTATCCCGCACCAGCCCGACCAGGGCGTCGAAATCGCGCTCGGCGGCCCCGGCCGATGGGTAGGCCGCCAGGATCACCTCGAAGGTGTCGCTCATCGTCGCCTCTCGCACTGGCCGCACCCGTGGCCGCGGGCAGCCGTCGCGCCCGGGCGCGCGCGCCACCCCCACAATGCGTTCCGGCGGCAGCGGTGCGCCTCACCCCGCCGGACGACCTCGCGCGCCTGCACCGCACGACGGGGTTCCGGGCGTGCGGAGGACGGGGAGGGACGACGAGCGGCCACGACGACGGGGCAGAACGGGGTTCTGCGGCACCGGATGCCGGGATGGAGCCGGATGCCCGGTTCACTCTGGCCAACGAGCGCACGTTCCTGGCCTGGAACCGCACCGCGCTCGCCCTGGTCGTGGCGGGGCTGGGCATCGTGAGCTGCTGCCGCCTTCCGCGGTGTGCCCTGGGGCCGGCACACCCTCGGCCTCCCGCTGATCGTGTTCGGCGCGGCGGCGTCCGTGACCGCCTACCTGGAGTGGCGCCGTAACCAGGCGGCGCTCGTCCATGGCAGGCCGCTGCCGCGCTCGGTGCTGCCCTGATCCTGGCCGTGGTGATCACGGCCATCGCCGTGGCCGCCGCCGTGGTCGTGCTGATGTCGGTCGGCCAGTGACCAGCACGAGGCGGCGCCGGAGCCCCGGGCCCCCGTCCCGGCCTGGCCCGAGACGGACCGGCTGGCCTGGGCCCGGACCGCGCTCGCCTTCGCCGCTGTCGGCGCCGTGATCCTCGCCGGGACCTGATCGTCGGCCTGGCTGTCCTGGCCTCACCCCGCTGATCTGGTTCCTCGGCCGGAGGGCTCCGAGCCATCCGCGCCAGGGGCGGCCATACCGGATGCTGCTGGTGACCGCGGCCGTCACCGGAGTGGCGTGCTCGCCGAGGCGGTGGCATTGTTCGGCCATGCCCCGGCCAGCCTGATTCAGCTGCTCCCCCTGGATGGCGACGCCCGGCACCTGGGCTGGTCTGTGACAATAGGCGGGTGACTCCGACCATCGAGGAGATCAGGGCCGGCCCAAGGTGCTGCTGCACGACCACCTGGATGGCGGGCTGCGGCCTCCAGCGTGGTGGAGCTGGCCCGTGAGATTGGTTACGACAAGCTGCCCTCCCGGGACGTGGACGAGGTCGCGCGGTGGCTGCGCCGTGGCGCGCACCGCGGGCACCTGAACCTCTACCTGGACGCATTCCAGCACACGGTGGCGGTGATGCAGACTCCCGAGGCGCTGACCCGGGTCGCCGCGAGTGCGCCGAGGACCTGGCCGCGGACGCCGTGGTGTACGCCGAGGTGCGCTTCGCGCGGGAACTGCACGTGGCCGCCGGGCTGACCCTCGACGAGGTGGTCCGCGCCGTGCTGGAGGGCTTCCGGATGGGCAGCGCTGCCGCGGCATCACCGGTACGCACTGCTCACCGCGATGCGCACCGCGGCCCGCTCGCTGGAGATCGCCGAACTGGCCGTGCGCTACCGGGACGCGGGCGTGGTCGGCTTCGACATAGCCGGGCGCCGAGGCGGGAGCCCGCCCAGCCGGCACCTGGACGTGTTCCAGTACGCGGCCCGGAGACTTCACATCACCATCCATGCCGGGGAAGGGTTCGGGCTGCCCTCCATCTGGGAGGCGCTGCAGTGGTGTGGCGCGGAACGGCTCGGCCACGGCGTCCGGATCGTGGATGATATCCGGATAGCCACGATGGCACCGCGTCGCTGGGCCGGCTGGCCAGCTATGTACGGGACCGGCACCCCGCTGGAGATGTGCCCCAGCTCGAACGTGCAGACTGGCGCCGCCCCCTCCATCGAGGACCACCCGATCCGGCTGCTCCGCCAGCTGTCCTTCCGGGTGACGGTGAACACGACAACCGGCTGATGAGCGGGGTCACCCTGTCCTCGGAGTTCGCCCGGCTGGCCGGGGCGTTCGGCTACGGCTGGCGGGACTTCGAGTGGCTCACCGTCAACGCGATGAAGAGCGCGTTCGCCCATTTCGACGAGCGGCTCGGATCATCGACACGGTGATCAAGCCCGGGTTTGCCACCGCCCGCGCGGCGAGTGATGCTGTGGTGCGGGTACCGGGACGGAGATGAGCCGGGACGGAGGCAGCCAGGGCGTGGGCAGCCAGCGGGACACGATCGTGACCGGCACCGCCGCCGTGGGCCTGGCCACCTCCCCGGCCGCGTTCCTGCCCGCCGCGGCGGGCACCTCGGATGCGGCGTCCGCCAGCTGCTGCACGGCCTCCCCGGGGTGGACCAGGTCGGCGCCACCGCGCGCGCGGCCGCCCTGGCCACCCGGTCCATCAACCGGGACGCCAAGATGTGGGCGCTGGACGCGGCGATCCGGATGATGGACCTGACCACGCTGGAGGGCGCGACACACCGGCAAGGTACGCGGCCTATGCGCGAAGGCCAGGCGCCTGACCCGCGGGACGCCGCGGTGCCGCCGGTGGCCGCGGTCTGCGTGTACCCCGACCTGGTCGCGCTGGCCCGGCGCGAGCTGGACGGCAGCGGCGTGGCGGTCGCCTGGTGGCCACCGCGTTTCCCTCCGGGCGGGCCGCCCTGGCGGTCAAGCTGGTCGACGTGGCGGACGCGGTGGCGGCCGGTGTTGACGAGGTGGATATGGTGATCGACCGGGGAGCCTTCCTGGCCGGCCGCTACGGCCAGGTCAGTGAGGAGATCCGGGCGGTGCGGGAGGCGTGAGGCCCGCCCACCTCAAGGTGATCCTGGAGACCGGGGAACTGGCCACCCTGGACAACGTGGCCCGCGCCTCCTGGCTGGCCATGCTGTCCGGCGCGGACTTCATCAAGACGTTCACCGGAAAGATCAACCCGGCCGCCACCCCGCCGGTCGCCCTGGTCATGCTCGGTGCCGTGGCGGACTTCGCCGCCGCCACGGGCGCCGCGTTGGGGTGAAGTGGCCGGCGGCGTGCGCACCGCCAAGGACGCCATCCGCTACCTGGTGCTGATCCGGAGTCCGCCTGCCGGATCGGCTGACCCCGGCCTACTTCAGGATGGCGCGTCCAGCCTGCTCAACGACCTGCTCATGCAGCGTGCCAAGCAGCTCACCGGCAGCTACCAGGGCCCGGACTACTTCACCCTGGACTGAGGAGCATGAGGTGAGGGCCTCCTGCCGCCACACCCGGGTGTGGAGCACGCTGCGGCGCAGCGCGCAGCAGCACGAGGTGTGCCCGCTGGCCAGCCGGGCTGAGCGGCCCCGGGCCTGAGCCCAGATGGACGCCTGGCTAAGGGCAGCCGCCGCGTCAACGACCAGCAATGAATGCCATCGCCGGGCAATCAATTCCAAATCCTGGTAACCAATTGGCCTTCCGCGTCCATCAAACGGCTATTTCGTGCCCTGGACACAGCACACTCGTATTAACAGGACCCGAGATTTGCGCGGCTAGCCAGGTATCGCCAGGGCACGGGCCCCGTGGCCGCGCAGCCGCCGAGGCAGTGCCTGGGCAGCGTAGACGCCGCTGTCAGGGATGGGGAGCGTGGCCAAAGCGAGGGGCGGCAGCACGCATCGCCCGCTCCTGGCCCGCGGCCCGCGGCGGCCTGGCCCGCCGCGCGCCCCCTCCGACTTGCCGACCAGGGTATTTTCCTGGTCAGCGGCCGGAGGATCGACGGCGGCCGCGGCGATCATGGTGGCGTTGTCCGCGGCGGCGGATCCTGCCGTACTCGCGAATCTCGTTGCCTCGGGCGCACGCGGCGGAAGCCTGCCCTGGTGGCTGCCGTTTACGCCGCGGTGGTCGGTCTTGATCCGGCCGAGTGGCTCATGGCGGTCCTCGGCTTCGCCGGCGCGGGCGCGGGACTGGCCGCTGTGGCGCGCGGAGCCCGGCCATCCCCCCGGCTGCTCGTCGCGGGCGCGTTCCTGATCGTCGCCGCGCTCGCTGTCCTGCCCCGCGGGGTCCAAGGACGCGCTGAACTACGCCGTGTACGGCAGGATCGCCGTCCTTGGCCACAGCCCGTACGTGATGACCGCACAGCAGCTCATCCGCACGGGCGATCCGGTCGGCCGGGCGGCGCGGCGCCTGTGGCAGCACCAGGCGTCCGTATGGCCCGCTGGCCACCGCGGAGCAGTGGGCCGCCGCCGAGCTCGGCGGGATCTCGATCGCCCGGATCACGTTCTGGCTGAAGCTGTGAACGCACTGGCCTTCCTCGCCGTGGTGCTCGCACTGCACCGGATATTCCGGTCCAACCCGGCGCTGCGGGCGCGCGCGCACCTGCTCTGGTCGGTGAACCCGCTCGCGCTGTGGGCCGTGGTCGCGGCCGGCCACATCGATGGCATCGGAGCAGCGCTCGGATTTGCCGGGGTAGCGGCGCTGAGCGTCCGGCGGCCCGGCGAGAGGCCGGATGACCAGCACGCGCTAGCCGCTGGATTCCTCATCGGCGCGGCGGCCGCCATCAAGGTCACATTCGCGCTGTACGGCATCGGGGTCGCCTGGGCCACGGTGACCACGCGGCGCCTGGCCGCCGTGGGCCCGTTCGCGCTGGCCGGTTTACTGGCCCTCCTGGCACCGGCGTATCTCCTGGCCGGGCGCCCCGCCGTCGTCGTGCTCGTGCACCGTAGCACCATGTTCACCTGGGGCAACCTGTACGAACTCCTCTACCGGCCGCTCGGGTATCCCGGGCCGCCGCCCGGCATGCAGGTCGTCGCCTACATCACCTTCGCCGCAGTCGCCCTGCTGGCATTGTGGCGGCTCCCGCTCGGCTTCCCTGATCGCCCATTCGTCCGGCCCGCCCTGGCCCTCACGCTGGCGTGGCTGTTCACCTGGCCCTACCACTACGTCTGGTACGACGTGGCCGGCCTGTGCCTGCTGGTGCTCTACCCCGCTACCCTGCTCGACTGGGCGGTGCTGCTCCGGCTCCTGGCCGCGGCCCTCGTGTCGCTGCCGGGTGGTCCGACCGGGCACATCATCACCCGGCCGGTGTTGGCCGTCATCGGGGACCTCCTCGCGCCGCTGGCCAATCTGGCCGCTGTCCTTATCCTGCTCTCCCTGTGCCTCCCGGGTCCCCGGCGCCGGCCCGCGTACCGGGGACGCCGGCGCCCCCATCCCCCCGGCTGAGCCCGCCGCGTCCGCGCCGCAGCGGCGCTGACGTGCGCACGTATGTCCCGGGCGCAGGCGGCGGTGCGGCCGGTGGCGGCCGGCCGAGGGTGAGCCCCTGCCTCGCTCACGTGCTGGCCATGCCGACACACCCTGGACTAAGGTCAGCTGCCGTCGGGAAAGCCACCGCGGTGGGACACCATCGGGTAGTGCGGCAGCGCCGCGGCCGGATCGCTGATCATTGCCCGGGTACGGGCCAGGTAGGGCGGGTTCGCCCGCCATCCTTCCGGATAGGGAGCCAGCGCCGCCGCGACCGCTGACTGCCCTTCATGCAGAACGAAAAGCGCCCGCAGCGACTCACCCAGCGCCGTCACGGGCGCCGCGCCGAACCGGGCCTGCCAGCGTTCCTGCAGCGTGCTGGCCAGCCGGAGATACCCGGCCTGGGCGTGGCGGCCGCGCTCGGTGAGCCACGCGGCCTTGCCCCGGCGCGCGGCCGGGTCGGGCCCGGTCACCGCGTAGCCGCGGCGCTCCAGCAGGCCGAGCGACACCGCGACCGCTTCCTTGGATATCCCGGCCAGGGCGGGCAGGTCGCGCAGCGGCTGCGGCTGTGGGGTGAGGATGCGCAGCAGTTCGCGCTGACCGGCAGGGCCAGTCCGGCCTCCTGCTCGTACTCCAGGCGCCAGGACAGCAGGGCCGTCGACAGCAAGGCCGGCAGGCCGAGCCCGCCCGCCGGGGCGCCCGGTCCAGGACCCCCGCCGGGCCTGGTGCCCGGACCCCCGGCACGGCCCGCGTCCCGGTCCCCGGCCGGGCTGGCGCCGCGGTCCCCGGCCGGGCGGCCGCCCGCATTCCCGGCCGGGCTGGTGCCGGGCGGACCGGGGGACTGACGCCGCCTTGCCCCGGGCTGGACCCCGCCTTCCCGGTAGGGCTCGCCCCGGGACTGGTCCGGGGCTGCCGCCCGGGCCGGTTCCGGGGCGCTGCTAGCTCTCCCGGCGTTGCCCGGGCCGGTCCGGGGGCGCTGCCCGGACTGGTCCCGGGGCGCTGCCCGGACTGGCTCCCGGGGCGCGCCCGGACTGGCTCCGGCGTGGCCGGACTGGTCCGCGCCGGCCAGGGGCCGGAGCCCGGCCGCCGCACGGGCCCCCGCGTCCAGCACGGCCGGATCGGCCCGGTACATCCCGGACACCGGGAGGTACGGCGGGAAACCGGCGGCGGCCCGGCCGGCCACGGCGCCCAGCCCGGCGCGCAGCCGCCCGAACTCCACCGCGCCGAGCCGGTCCCGCCAGCGCTCCTCGATCTCCCCGGCCAGCGGCCGCCAGACCTGCTGTGCCTGCCGCCCGGCCGGGGTGAGCCGGACCAGCCAGTCCCGCCGCGGCGGCGGCGCGCCGCCGACCTCGCCGTCCGGGGCGACCACGAGGTAGCCCCAGCGCTGCAGGCCCGCCAGGTTGACCAGCGGGGCCAGCGCCGCCACCTCCCGGAACGGGATGCCCCCGGGCCGGGATGAACTGGATGAAGTTCGCCCACATGACCTGGGAGACGTGCCACGGCCCGGGGGCGCCCGCGGCCGGGCCCCAGGTGGTCCGGTGCGGCATCCGGTACTCGAATTCGTTGTCGAACTCGATGGTGAACGCGACCAGCGCCTGGGACAGCAGCGCGGGCAGCGGCCGGCCAGCATCAGCCCCTGACGGCTGGGGGGCGGGGGCTGCCAGTGGGGCGGCGCGGTGCGTTCGGCGGGAGGGTTTCCCGGCGGGGCGGGGAGCGGTGGCCGCGGCACCTGCGCCCGCCCGCTCCAGGCGGGCGCTGACCAGCAGGGCCCGCGGCGGGCCCGGCTGGGCGGGGCTGCGGGGGGCCCGGCCGTGCGCGGCCAGCACCTCGCGGGCGCCAGCCAGCGTCGCTGACCAGCCGTGCCCCGCCAGCCAGCCGGCCGGGTCGTCCGGGGCCGCCGAGCGGCGCAGGGCCGGCCCCAGCGAGCCACCGCCCGGCCCGCGAACCCGGTTGCGGAACGTCAGGCCGAGCTGGCTGTCCGGCGCGGACAGCCGGGTGACCTCGTGTATCAGCCGGTCGACCGTGTCCGGGTCGAGGTAGACGAGCAGGCCCTCGGCGATCCACGCGGCCGGCCGGCCCGGGTGAAGCGCGCGGCCGCCAGCCTGGCCGGCCAGTCCGCCCGCAAGTCACACGGCACCGGGATGCGCTCGCAGCCGGGCCGGGCCTGCTGCGCGTTCAGTACCTGTTCCTTGACGCCGAGCACGCCCGGGGTGTCCAGCTCGAAACAGCGCACGCCAGGCGGCCACGGCAGCCGGAAGGCGCGGGCATCGAATCCGGCGCCGAGCAGCACCACCTGCCGGGCCCCGTCCGCGCAGGCCTGGTTGAGCATCTCGTCGAGGAACACGGTGCGGGCCACCACCCAGGCCCGCAGCGCGGCCGCGTGCCGCCCGCCCGGCTCGCCGGGCTCGTTCCCGGCCGCCGCTGCGGGCTCACCCCCCGGCGCCGTCCCGGCGGTGCGCAGTTCCGCGAAGGCCGCGGCCAGCGGATCGTCGAACAGCCGGTCCGGCCGGGCGCTCTCCCGGGCCCGGATCGCGGCGACCGCCAGCCCAGTCCCGCCCACCCCGTCCAGCGCCATCGGCGCATCCGGCGTATCGGCCACGACGACCACCCTAGGACGTCCCCCGGCCGCACCGTGATCGTGGTTGATTAAGGTCCAGATAGGCCCCCAATCAACCGCGATCATGGGCGTCACCGGGGGCGGCCCAGACGGGACCGGAGATGGATGGATTGGTTGACCTGCGGTCGGATACGGTGACGCGGCCGTCGGCGGCGATGCGGCGGGCCATGGCGGACGCCGAGGTGGGCGACGACTGGTACGGCGACGACCCGACCGTCAACCGGCTCCAGGACGCCGCGGCCGAGCTGACCGGCAAAGAGGCCGCGCTCTACCTGCCGACCGGCGTCGCCTGCAACCAGATCGCCATGCACGCGTTCGTGCGGCCGGGCCGGTTCGTGGTCTGCGAGGCGACGGCCCACGTCGGCGGGAGCGAGGCGGCGTCCGCCGCGGCCCTGTCCGGAATCGCGTTCGCCGCATCCAGGCGCCCGGCGCGGCCTGCTGACCCCGGCCCAGGTGGCCCAGGCACTGGAACCCGACCCGTACGACGTGGACCAGGTCGACCTGGTGGCGATCGAGAACACCCACCAGCTCGGCGGCGGTTCGGTGCTCGGTGTCGCCGGGCTGGCCGGGATCGCCGCGGCGTGCGCCGCCCGGCAGACCCCGCTGTACCTGGACGGCGCCCGCATCTTCAACGCCACCGCGGTGACCGGGGCGACCGTGGCGCAGTACGCGGAGCATGCCGACGCGCTGATGTTCTGCCTGTCCAAGGGGCTCGGCGCGCCGATCGGGTCGCTGCTGGCCGGGGACGCCGGGTTCATCCGCGAGCCCGCCGGCTCAAGGTGCTGTTCGGCGCGGCCTGGCGGCAGGCCGGGATCATGGCTGCGGCCGGCCTCATCGCGCTGCGGGACGGCCCCGGGCGGCTGGCCGCCGACCATGCGAACGCCGGGCGGCTCGCGGCCGGGATCGCCGAGATCCTGCCCGGCGCCGTGGACCCGGGCGCAGTGGAGACCAACATCATCTTCGTGGACGTGGCCGGCACCGGCCACCCGGCCGCGGAATGGGCGGAGCGGCTGGCTGCGCACGGGGTGCTGGTCACGATGATCGCGGGACGGGTGCGGATGCTCACCCACGCGGACGTCCCAGCCGCCGCGATCGGGACCGCGCTGGACGCCTGGCGGAAGGTGGCGGCCGACCTGGCGGCCCGCCGGCGGCGGGTTGACCCCGGCTTGGCCGGCCGCCCCCGGCGGGGCCCAGCCGCGGCGGGCCCGGGCACCCCGCCCCGGCGGGGCGAGCACCGCGTCAGCCACGCCCGCCACGACCACCCGGAGGCGCCACCACCACCGCATGTGCATGAGAGCGACAGCGATGCCCTCGGCCGGGCGCCCCACCCGGCCGGCGTTGGTCTAGGTGGGCGGCAGGGTGAGGGTGAGGGCGGCCCGGGAGTGCTGCGGGCGCGCGGCGGTAAAGATCATGGTGAGCCTGCTGAAGTACTCGCGCCCCGAGTGCCCGGCCATGGAGTGGCCCGCCAGAGCACGGTCAGCACCGAGTAGCGAATGTACTTGCCCTGCGCGCAGTTCGGCACGCAGTCATCGACCTTCAGTACCCCGCCGCCGAAGGCGACCGACCGCCCTCTGTTCCAGTGCAGCTGGGCCAGCAGTTCGTTCGCATGCAGCCGATGTCGTAGCCGGATGGCCGGACCTGTCCCTGCCCGGCGCAGTTCACCATAACCACCGGGCTGGAGCCCGCCGCGGCCGGGCCGGCGGCCAGGACCGTGCCGGTCAGCGTCCCGGCCCCGGCCAGGACCCCGGCCGCCAGGATGACTCGCGCGCGTGTGAACCTCATTGGAAACCCCCTCCACCAGATGCCCCATCACCCGATTAGGTCGCGCAGCGCCCCTTCAGCCGGACTTCGGTGATCACAGTTGGGTATCGGCGCGCCTGGTGGCGGGCTGATCACTCGCGGCACGCGGCCGGCCGCGGGGCTGGCCAGGTGGGCCGGGCAGGTCAGATGGGCCGCGGGCGTCAGGCGGCTGCGGGGTCAGGGTGCCTGCGGGTGCGGGTCAGGCGCCTGCGGGTGTGTGGTTGGGTGTCGGCAAGCGGTAGGGCGCGGGAAGCCGGAACGGAGCGGTCTGCTCGTGCGGCGCAGGTGGCTGGTCTGCCGCTGGGTTTTCTCCGGCGGTGGCCTCTCCGGCCGTGGCGCCCGCAGGCAGGGTTATCCGGGCCGTGGCGTCTCCGGGCGCCGATCCCCCCGAGCAGGCAGGACGTCGCCGCCACGAGGCCCAGGCACGCGGCCGTCGCTACCGGGCACCCGCCCGTCGCTCCCAGGCGCGCTCCCATCGCTCCCGCGCACGCGCCCGTCGGTCCAAAGCCCGCTCCGGTCAGCTTCGGGCAGTCCGCCACCGGCCGCCGGACGGGGTCACCAGCCGGCGCCCGGCCGCGGCCTGGTCCATGGCCGCGGCCTGCGGCGCCGCCAGCAGGGCTCCCTCGCGGGCCGGCACGCCGCCGCCGCAGGCTCGCCTCCACGGACAGGCAGGCCGCCAGCGACAGGTCTCCCTCCGCGGACGGGCAGGCCCCCGCCCCCACGGACCGGCAGCCCGCCACCGGCTTGCACGGGGCTGGCCGTCGGCTGGTCGCCCGCCGGCCGCTGGTCGCCCGCCGCCCGGCGGTCGGCCGCCGGGCGGATGGACAGGTCGGCGGTCTCGGCGAGGAACTTCCAGCTGCCCGCGATGTCGCCGTTCGGGTAGATCGCGGTCCGCACCGTGGCGATGAGCTTGGCGACGGCGCGCTCCAGGTTTTCCTGATCGATGATCATCGAGGCAGTGACCCACCCCTGCGCGAGGGAGGCGGTCAGGTCCACCTCCGCCACGGCCGGGTCCCTCTGCTCGATCTCGGCCAGGGCGTAGGCCAGCGCGTCGAAGCGGGCGCCGTCCAGGGGACCGCTGCCCTGGACGCGCATCTCGCGATCGAACTTCATCGCCGTGCCCCTTGCCGCGCCGGCCCGCGGGCGCGGCCCGGTAGCTACTGGTCGGTTCTTCCGGAGGATGCTAGCCCAAACCCCCCGGCCACGGGCTAAGCGCGTAGAACCAGCCGGCGATGCCTCCGTGCATTCCTGTTGGATCACGGGCATCTGCCCGGATCCGCCGGAAGGCGTACGGAGGCACCTGGGGCGGCTTCACTCAGGACGTCGGCCGGATCATTGTGCCCGGTTGTCCGGGCCAGGAACGGGCTCGCCGGACCCATGCAGCAGCGCGGCGGTGGCGGCCGCAGCGCGGCGGCATCCGCGAGCGCGTCGGTGCTGTCGATGAACTGGTCCACCGCCCCGGCCAGTGGCAGCTCCCGGATCCGGGGGCTGGCGACGCTGGCCCGCAGCGCCTCGGCGAACCGGTCGCCGCCCAGCACCTGGTAGGGGCGGCGGTAGAACCTCCGCACGGTGGCTGGGACAGGTTCGGTCAGGCCGAGCCGGTTGTGCCGGGCGGCGGCCGCCTCCAGCGCCTGGGCAAGATGCTGCTCGCGGGCCCGCCAGCGGGGCGCGGCGAGGGCGGCCGTGAGCGGCGACCCCACCTCGGGCCGGCCGGTGACCGGGCGAAGGCGGTGCCCAGCCATTTGCTGTAGGGCGGGTAGCGGCGGTCCATCAGCAGGCACAGCCGCATCAGGTCCCGGCCCAGCCGGGCCACGATGACCGCCGACCCCCGCAAGCCCGTCGCCAACCTCCGCGCACCGCCCGGCGAATGCCTGCTTCCTGGGCGATCCGGCGCCACTGGCAGGCCAGCAGGTAACGCCACAGGTCGTCGGGGTACCAGGCAGGCCGGTCCCGCAGCGAGCCCCGAGCGCCGAGTCCGTCATGGAACACCGCGCCGCCGGTGAACTCGGCCAGCCGCTGCGCCGGCGTGGCAAGCCAGTCCAGCAGGCTGATGCCCCGCTGCGGGTCGAAGCCGAGCAGCAGGCACACCCGGCCGCTCCAGTACCGCCACGGTGATGTGGGTGCCGGGCGGCGCTGGGTGGCTCGCCGGTGAGCGGGAACCGGACTGGGTAGCCTCGCAAAGCCGGCCGGGAGGCGCCCGGCCAGTGCGCGGCTGATCTGGTTCTTATCCCGGCTGGCGGTCCCGGCCAGCAGGAAGACCTGCAGCCGGGGGCCCCAGTCGTGATCGGTGGAACGCTCGGTGTGGAGGCCGAGGACCTCGGAACCCGGGCCCAGCAGCGCCGCCGAGTAGCGCAGCCCGGGCGTGATCTCCTGCAGCAGCGGCGCGACCACCTCAGCGTGCAGATGCCGGGCGAGTTCCAGTCCGGGGATGAACGGTGCCGCCCATAGGGTGATCCTGCCGCCCCGCAGGGTCATCAGGCGACAGTCTTCGGCCCGCGACCACGGCCAGCATACGGGATCGTGATGTTGAGCCTGGGGACGATCGGCTGTCCCCAGACCCCGGGAACCTGATCCCCGGCGAGGCCGGCCCCATGACGTCGCCGTGATCGTCACCGTGATCGTCACCGTGGCCGACGTCATCACCTGACCGGGGCCACCCTGGTGAGGGCGAGGTAGGTTAACGCCATGGTCGCCTCCCCGCCCCCGGCCGGGCCGTCCTGGGATTACGCGCCCGCCCCCGAGTCCGCCGACATCGTGTCGATCGCGCCCAGCTACGGGCTGTTCATCGGCGGCCAGTTCGTCCCGCCCGCGGACGGCGGCTCCTTCCCGCCACGCTGAACCCGGCCACCGAGGAGCCCCTCGCCCAGGTCGCCCAGGCCGGGACGAAGGACGTGGACCGGGCAGTCGCGGCGGCCCGGGACGCCTATCAGGGGGCCTGGGGCGCGCTGCCGGGCCGGGACCTGGGCCAAGTACCTGTACCGGATCGCCCGGGTCATCCAGGAGCGGGCCCGCGAGTTCGCCGTGCTGGAGAGCCTGGACAACGGCAAGCCGATCAAGGAATCGCGGGACGTGGACGTGCCGCTGGCCGCCGCGCACTTCTTCTACCACGCGGGCTGGGCGGACAAGCTGGGGCACGCCGGGTTCGGCCCGGATCCCCGCCCGCTGGGCGTGGCCGGGCAGGTCATCCCGTGGAATTTCCCGCTGCTGATGGCGGCCTGGAAGCTGGCGCCCGCGCTGGCCGCCGGGAACACCTGCGTGCTCAAGCTGGCCGAGACCACGCCGCTCAAGCGCCTTGCTGCTGGCCGAGGTCATCGCCGACGCCGGCCTGCCGCCGGGCACGGTGAACATCCTCACCGGCGACGGCGCCACCGGGCAGGCCCTGGTCGCCCACCCCGGGCGTGGACAAGGTCGCGTTCACCGGCTCGACCGAGGTGGGCAAGGAGATCCAGCGGGCGCTGGCGGGCACCGGCCGCAGGCTCACCCTGGAACTCGGCGGCAAGGCCGCGAACGTGGTGTTCGACGACGCCCCGCTGGACGCAGGCGGTCGAGGGGATCGTCAACGGGATCTTCTTCAACCAGGGTCACGTGTGCTGCGCCGGTCTCGGCCGCCGGCGCACGAGAGCATCGCCGGCACGTGGTGGACCGGCTGAAAAGGCGGCTCGGCACGCTGCGCCTCGGCGACCCGCTGGACAAGAACACCGACATCGGCGCGATCAACTCCCGGGAGCAGCTCGACACGATCACCGAGCTGTCGGCGGCGGGGGAGCGGAGGGCGCGCAGCGCTGGTCACCGCCTGTCCCCTGCCGGAGCGCGGCTACTGGTTCCCGCCGACCGTGTTCAGCGGGGTCAGCCAGTCGCACCGGATCGCTCAGGAGGAGATCTTCGGGCCGGTGCTGTCCGTGCTCACCTTCCGCACCCCCGAGGAGGCCGTGGCCAAGGCGAACAACACCCCGTACGGACTTTCCGCGGGGATCTGGACCGAGAAGGGCAGCCGGATCTTCTGGATGGCGCAGCGGCTGCGGGCCGGGGTGATCTGGGCCAACACCTATAACCGGTTCAACCCGGCCAGCCCGTTCGGCGGCTACCGGGAGTCTGGCTTCGGCCGCGAGGGCGGGCGGCACGGCCTGGCGGGATACCTCGATGCCTGACCGCAAGCCCGCGAGAAAATCCGGCCCAACGTCCCGTGCCCCCCAGCCGCCCGCCCCCCGGTCCAAAGCCGCCCGGGCGGGAGGCCGCCGCGCCGCAGGCCCGGCTGGGCGTGCGCAAGACGTACAAGCTGTTCATCGGCGGGGTGTTCCCGCGCTCGGAGTCGGGCCGGTCCTTCCCGGTCACCGCCCCGGACGGGACGCTGCTGGCGAACGCCGCGCTGGCCTCCCGCAAGGACGCACGGGACGCGGTGCTGGCCGCCCGGAAGGCGTTCCCCGGCGGTCCGGGGCGACCGCCTACAACCGGGGCCAGGTGCTGTACCGGGTGGCCGAAGTCCTCGAGGGCCGGTCAGGGCAGTTCACCGAGGAATCCGTTAAGAATGCGGGGGCCACGGCGGGGGAGGCGGCCCAGCAGGTCGCGGCGGCCATCGACCGGTGGGTGTGGTACGCGGGCTGGGCGGACAAGGTGGCGCAGATCGCCGGGGGCGCCACCCGGTGGCCGGCCCGTACTTCAACCTCAGCGTCCCCGAGCCCTCCGGGGTCGTCGCGGTGCTCGCCCCGCCGGGCGCGGGCCTGCTCGGCCTGGCCAGCGTGCTGGCGCCGGTGATCGCCACCGGGAACACCGCGGTACCGGTGCGGACGGGCCGGAGCACGCCCGCGGTGACCCTGGCCGAGGCGCTGGCCACCTCCGACGTGCCTGGCGGCGTGGTGAACGTGCTGACCGGGCGGGCGGCGGAGCTGGCCCCGGCTCGCCGGGCACATGGATGTGAACGCGATCGACCTGACCGGCGCGGCGCCCGGCGGACCGGGCCGGCCTGGAGCGGCTGGCGGCCGGGAACGTCAAGCGGGTCCACCTGGTCCTCGCCGGCCGGGCGGCCGAGGACTGGGCCGCCGACCCGGGCCTGGGCCGCCTGCTCGCCTTCCTGGAGATCAAGACCGTCTGGCACCCGGTCGGCATGTAACCCGCCTGCCCTGGTTGCCCGGCTCCTCGCCCTCGGCCGACTGTGCACTCACCTGGCCCGGAGAAATGCTGACGAAACGGGCATCCGCTGCGCATCTGGAGTGCAAGGTCCCGTCAGACCGCCCCGTACAGCCGGTCACCGGCGTCGCCTAGGCCGGGGACGATGTAGCCGCGCTCGTTGAGTTGCTCGTCCAGCGCGCCGATGACCACCCTGACGGCGATCGCGACGTCGTTTGATCGCGGCCGCGACCCGTTCGTGCCTTCCGGGGCGCCCAGCAGCAGACGGCGGTCACCGTCGCCGCCGCCCGCGCGGACAGGATGGCGATCACCGTCTCCAGCGTGCCGCCGGTGGCGAGCATCGGGTCGAGCACGAAGACGTCCCGCCCGGCCAGGCCGGCCGGGAGCCGGTTGGCGTACGTCGCGGCGACCAGCGACTCCTCATCCCGGGCCAGCCCGACGAACCCCACGTCGGCCATGGGCAGCAGCCGGGTCATCCCGTCGAGCATGCCGATGCCTGCCCCAGCACCGGCACCACCAGCGGGGGCGGGCTGGCCAGCTCGACCCCCTGCGCCTCGCCCACCGGAGTGGGCACCACCACCGGCTGCACCGTGACCTCACGGGTCGCCTCGTAAGCCAGCAGGGTGACCAGCTCATCGGTGAGCCGCCGGAAGGTCGGTGCCTCGGTGGCCTCGTCGCGCAGGGTCGTGAGCTTGTGCGCGATCAGCGGGTGATCGACAACCAGTGTCTGCATGACCGGTAGCGTCCCAGGCTGGGCGCGGTGCCGCGCCGACCGGCCCGCCGCCCGCCGCCGCGGGCCGTCCCGCCAGCGGCGATCAAATGTCACCAGACGTTCGCCGCCCGGCACGGCACCGCCGGTGCCGCCGCCACGCCGCCGCCGCAGGTGGGTACGTACGGATCGGCATCATCACACAATCCTTCCCGCCCGACGTGAACGGCGTGGCGCACGGCGTGCTGCGGGTCGCCGGGCAGCTCCTGGCCCGGGGGCACCAGCCGCTGGTCATCGCGCCGGGGCCGGCTCTCTCGGCGGGCTGGCCCCCCCGCCGCCGAGGCGCTGGCGTGGCGCTGGGTCCGCCGGATCCACAACGCGGCGGCCCGCACCCTGGCCCCGTCCACGGACAGTGCGCAACGGCTCCGGGAGCACGGGGTCGAGCGCGTCTGGATGTGGGGCCGCGGCGTGGACTGCCAGCGGTTCCGCCCGTCGGCCCGCAGCGACGAGCCGCGCCGGGCGCTGGCGCCCGGCGCGGAGGTCCTCGTCGGCTACGTCGGGCGGCTGGTTGCGCCGTTGACCTGGTCCAGGACGGTGTTACCGGATACCTGGTGCGGCCGGGCGATGCCGCCGCGCTGGCCGGGGCGGCGGCCCGGCTGGCCGCCGACCCGGCGGCCCGCGCGGCGCAGGGCCGGGCCGCCCGGGAGCGGGTGCTGGCCCGCACCTGGACCGCGGTCGGCGACGCGCTGATCGGGCAGTACACGGCGGTGCTGGCCGGGGACCAGGAGCTGGGTCAGGCCGCCAGGTCCCGGGCGATCAGCGCGATCCCGTGCCCCCAGGAGGACAACTGGGCGGCGGGCAGGAACGCGGTGCCCGACTTGGTGTGATCGACCTCGGGCATGGCCAGGTACCGTTCGCGGCCGCGCTGGTCGATGAAGTAGACCACCGACGTGTGCACCACGTCGGCGTCCGGGTTCGGCGCCTGGACCTCGATGTTGTACCCGTGCCACACGGAGCGGAGCTGCGGCAACGGGCCGGTGAAGAAGTGCCAGTCCGGGATGGCGGTCAGGCCGTGCTCCTGGCTGTACGCGGCCATGTCGGACACCCTGGCGTGGTACTGATTCACGTTGACCGCGACGAACACCACCTTCCCGGCCAGCGCGCCCAGGTCGTGGTAGGCGTCCACGTACTCCTGCGACACGATCGGGCAGATGTCGGTGCAGTGCGGGTCCATGAACTGGAGCACCACGACCTTGCCGCGCAGCGAGGACAGGGCGAGCGTCCGCCCGTGCTGGTCGGTGAGGGTGAAGCCGGGAGCGGCCGGCGACGGCAGCGAGGACAGCGACATGAGGTTGGCCAGCCCGGTCGGCACGTCCGACGGGATGCCGGTGACCCGCGGCAGCTGGGCGGCCGCGGCCCGCTGGTCGTGCCGGGCGACCAGCGCCACCGGGATGGCCACCGCCGCACCCACCAGCACCGTCAGGCCGGTCACCAGCACGATCAGCCACATGAGCCCCCGCTTACGGGGCGATTCGCTCACCTGGGCCAGCCCCCTTAAATCCGTGCGCCACGCGGCGTGCGCCACGCGGCGTGCGCCACACGGCGTGCGCCACGCGGCGTGCGCCGCGCGGCAGGCCACCGCGTGCCGAGCATAGCCCGCGCCCGGCGTGCGGCCGCCGGGCCGGGGCGGGTTGCGGCCGGCCGGGCCCGCACGCCAGGATGTCCCGTTATCCGCAGATGCTCTGCCTACTGCTCTGACTCATGCTGAGGGGGTCAGGTGCCCGCTGGCGTTCGGCCGGTCCTCCCGCAGCCGTTAGTCGCGCGTGTGCCGCGGCGCTGGCGGCGGCGGGCCGTGCCGGGCCGGGCCGCGCTGGCCGGGAGCGCGGCCGTGGCGCTGGCGGCGGTGCTGGCCGGGTGCGCGGCGGCCGGGCCGGCACCGAATGTCATCGCCGTGTCGGCCGGACAGTGCGGCACCGGCTGGCGGCAGGTGGCAGCCGGTCCGCAGACCTTCCAGCTGCGCAACGCGGGCACCGGAGCCGCCGGGGTGGACCTGATCGACCCGGCCACCGGGGCGGTGTACGCCGAGGCCGCGGTGGTCGGGCCGGGTAGCACCCGCCCGCTGCGGGTTGACCTGGGGACGGGCCGGTACGCGTTCCACTGCCTGCTGCCGCCGGGCGGCTCGCGGACCGGGCCGGTGGTGCGGATCGGAGGGCACCGGCGCGGAGCCACCGCCGTCCTCCCGGTCACCACGGCCGACCTGGCCGGCCCGGCCCGGGCCTACCGCAGCTACATCACCGCTGGCCTGGGCACACTGGCCCGGCGGGTTAACGCGCTGGCCGCGGAGATCCGCGCCGGGCGGCTGGCCGCGGCCCGGACCGCCTGGCTGCCCGCTCACCTGAGCTATGCGCGGCTGGCCGGGGCCTACGCTGCGTTCGGCAACTACGACACCCAGATCGACGGGCCGCCGGGCGGGCTGCCCGGCGGCGTCACCGATCCCGCGTTCACCGGGTTCTACCGCCTGGAATACGGGCTCTGGCATGGCCAGGGCGCCAGCCAGCTGGCCGGGCCGGCCGCGGCCCTGGACCGTGCCGTGCGGGCGCTGCGCACGTTCTGGCCGTCGATGCAGCTGCCGCTGCCCGGTTTCGCCCAGGCTGTGCTGCGGACCCTGGAGGACACGGCGCAATTCCAGCTCACCGGGCAGGATGACTTCGGCAGCGGGACTACGCTGGCCACCGCCGCGGCCAGCATCGCGGCGGTCCAGGAGCTGCTGGCGGTGCTGCGCCCGGTACTGGTGCCCCGGGACCCGGCGCTGGCGCCGGCCAGCGCGGTGCTGGGTCACCTGGAGACGCTGGTCACCGCCGCGGATCACGGCGGCAGCTGGACTCCCGCCAGCAAGCTCGGCACCGCCCAGCGGCAGCAGATCGACGCGGCCGCCGGGCAGGCCCTGGAAGACCTGGCCCCGGCGGCGGCAATCGCCGGGCCGGGAAGGATGTGATGACCGGACCGCAGGAGCCCGCGGCCGCGGCGCCCGCCGTGCCCGGCGGGTCGGCCGTGCCCGGCGGCCGGCCGTGCCCGGCGGGCCGGCCATCGCGCCTGGCGGGCCTGCCGCGCCTGATGCGGCCGCCCCGGCCGGGCCGGGCACGCCCGCCGGGGAGCCAGCCGCGCCCGGGCGGCGCTCGTTCCTCCGTGGTGCGCTCGGCGCGGGTGCCGCGGGAGCGGCCGGTGCCGCGGGAGCGGCCGGTGTCGCGGTGGGCGCGGCCTGCGGCTACGCGGCCGGCGCCACGCGGTCCGCGGCGAGCCCCCCGGGGCTGGCCGCGGACGGCTGGGTGGGCCGGCTTCCCGCGGTGCCGTTCCACGGGCGGCATCAGCCGGGCATCCTGGCCAAGCCGGCCCGGCGGACCATCGTCGTGGCCTTCACCGTCACCGCGGCCGGCCGGGCAGAACTGGCCGGCCTGTTCGCCACGCTGACCGCCCGGGCCCGCTTCCTGACCGCCGGCGGGACCCCGCCGCCGGAAGGGATCGGCGCGCCCCCGGCCGACTCCGGGGTGCTGGGGCCCAGCGTGGTCCCGGACGGGCTCACGATCACCGTCGGCGTGGGCGCCTCCCTGTTCGATGACCGGTACGGCCTGGCCAGCCGCAAGCCGGCCGGGCTCACCGCGATGCGCACGTTCCGCAACGATGACCTCGACCCGGCACAGTGCGGTGGGGACCTGAGCGTGCAGCTCAGTGCGGGCAGTACCGACACCGTGCTGCACGCGCTGCGCGATCTGGCCCGGCAGACCCGCGGCGCGATGCAGCCGCTGTGGCGCATCGACGGCTTCTCCAGCCCGCCGCGACCGGCGGGCACGCCGCGGAACCTCATGGGGTTCAAGGACGGGATCGCGAACCCGGACACCCAGCGGGCCCGGGACATGGACGCCCTGGTCTGGCTGGCGCCGTCAGCCCATCCCGGAACAGCCTGGACGGCCGACGGCACGTACCTCGTCGTCCGCGCCATCCGGATGTACATCGAGGCGTGGGACCGGACCACGATCCCGCAGCAGGAAGGGATCATCGGCCGGCGCCGCGACTCCGGCGCCCCGCTGGACGCCAGCGGCGAGTTCTCCCGGCCGGAGTACGCGCGGGACCCGTCCGGCGCGGTGATCCCGCTGACCGCGCACATCCGGCTGGCCAACCCGCGGACCCCGCAGACCGAGTCCGAGCGCATCCTGCGCCGGGCCTGGAACTACGACCGCGGGATCGACCAGGCCGGCAACCTTGACATGGGGCTCATCTTCCTCAGTTACCAGCGCAACATCCAGCGCCAGTTCGAGACGGTGCAGGCCCGCCTCATCGACGAGCCGCTGGCCGAGTTCATCAGACCGTTCGGCGGCGGGTACTTCCTCGTGCTGCCCGGTGTCACCGACCGCCGCGACTTCCTCGGCCGTGCCCTGCTGAGCTGAGCGGCCCGGCCATTCCCCGGGGGCCACCAGCGGCTCGGCGCCGGGTCCTTCGACGCCATCGCGGGCAGCCTGGACGCCCCCGGCGGCCTGCTGGACTTCCACACCCGGCCGCATTTCGGCCCGGTGATCCTCGACCCGGCGGCCGGCGAGGTGGCCAGCGACCACCGGCACTGACCGCGGGGCGCGCCCCGGCCCGATCTGGCCTTGTCACCACGCCCAGGTCAGCACGCCCAGGTCACCATGACCAGGTCACCATGACCAGGTCACCATGACCAGGTCACCATGACCAGGCACCACCGGTCCCCGCGGCCTGGTCACCGTGACCACTCGACGAGCGTCCAGATCTCCGGCCGGGGAGCGCCGCCGGCGTCCACGGCGGCGAAGCCCCGCGCCGCCTCCTTGAGGTGGGCGACGGCGGCCTCCCGCTGGCCGGCCGCATGCAGCAGGTCGGCCAGGTTGGTGTGCAGCGCCGCGACACGGTGCTGATCTCCCAGTTCGCTGCCGAGCGCCAGGGCCTGCTGGGCCAGCGGCAGCGCCTCGGCCGCGCGGCCCTGCTCGGCCAGCAGCCTGGCCAGGTTGTTCAGCGCGGCCACCGCGGCTCCCGGGTCGGGCAGCCCGCGCGCCTGGGCCAGGCTCTCCCGCAGCTGGCTGGCCGCGGCAGTGACGTCACCGCGCCGGGCGGCCAGCATGCCCAGCACGTTCAGCGCCTGGGCAATGGCCGCCTGGTCGGCCGCCTGGCGCGCCGCGCCGAGGGCCCGCCCGGCCAGCTCGGCCGCCTCAGCCATGGCGCCGCGGCGGTAGGCGAGCACCGCACGGTCCGCCGCCACCCGGGCCCGGCGGCCGGCGTCGTCCGGGGCGAGCAGCTGATCGGCCGCGGCCAGGTGCGCCTCGGCCAGCGCCCAGTCGCCCAGCCGGTGGTGCACCTCGGCCAGCTTGTGCTCGATGGCCGCCGCGCCCGCCGGGTCACCGCCGCCCGATGCGGCCGCGGCCTCGAACTCATCCAGCGCCTCCCGGTACCGGCCGAGCAGGGTGAGCACGTCCCCGAGGGCCACGGCCACGTCCAGCTGCGGGTACCCGAGCGCTTCGGCGTTGCGTAGCTGGGCGTACGCCTCGGCGTACGCGAACAGGTCCCGGGCCCGCCCGGCGGCCCGCCACCACCACAGGGCCGCCTCGCTTTCCCGGCCCGCCCGCTGCAGGTGCTCCGCGACCGCCGCGGCCCGCGTGGTGACCGGGTCCCGGTCGTACCGCCGGGCCAGCGCGTCGGCGGCCCGGCCGTGCAGCAGCCTGCGCCGGGCCAGGGTGGCCGCCTCGTACACGACCTCGCGCAGCGCCTCGTACGGGAAGTCATAACTCGGTGCCCCGGCCCCGGCGGCCGGCGGCACCTCGGTGATCAGGAATCGGCGGACCGCCTCGTCCAGGGACTCCACCGTCTCCGCCTCGCCGCGGCCGCTGACCGCGCGGAGCAGATCCCCGTCGCACCCGCTGCCGAGCACGGCCGCCGTCGTCAGCATCTGCAGGGTCGGCTCGCTGGCCGCCTGCAGCCGGCGGCGCAGCAGTTCCCGCACCGACGCCGGCGGCCACCACCGCTCGCTGCCGGCCTCCGCGGCGCCGGACCGCAGCCCCTCCACGTACTCGCGAACCAGCATCGGCAGTCCCCGGGTCTGGCTCAGCAGCCGTGCCACGTCTGCATCCGGCAGCCCGGACCGCAGCAGCAGCTCCCGGATCTGGCCCTCGCTGAGCGGCGGCGGCTCGATGATGGCGCAGCGGCCCAGCTCCGATGCCTCGCTGACCGCGGCCCGCAGGCCGCGCAGCCGCCCGGTGTGGTCCGTGGACCAGCTGAGCACGAGCAGCAGCGGCCAGTCGCCCAGCCGCCGGATCAGGTAGGCCAGCAGGTCCAGGGACGGGCCGTCGGCCCAGTGCACGTCGTCGACGCAGACCACCACGGCGGGAACGGGGCCCGGCGCCCCGGCCCCATCCCGGCCAGCGGGACCGGCCGCGGTCCAGCCCGGCGGCCCGGGCGGGGCGGCGGCCCGCAGGGTGTCCCCGATCGCGTCGTAGAGCCGGGTCAGCGCCACCGGGCTGTCCAGCCGGGCCAGGTCGTCGGGGTAGTCGGCGGCCAGCCCCGGGCACAGCCGGCCGGTCATCGCCGCGGTGTGCGCGGGCAGCCGGGCGGGCAGTTCCGGGCAGACCGACAGCGCCGCGCGCAGCAGGCCCGCGGCGACCACGAACGGCAGCTCGGTCTCGCCGTCGTGGCAGCGCCCGGCCAGCACCACGCCGCCGGACGCCGCCACCTCCTGGCGGAACTCGGCGAGCAGCCGGGTCTTGCCGCATCCGGCGGCGCCCGGCACGACGGCCACCCGCCCCGCCGACCTGACCTCCCGCCAGGCCCCGTGCAGCCGGCGCAGTTCGCCCGCGCGGCCGGCCAGCGGCCAGCCTGGCGCGGCGATCGGCCCGGCGGCCACGGGAAACGGGGCCGCCGGGGCGGCGCCTGAGGGCCGGGCGGCGCCCGTTGGCACGGCCAGCCGCCCGGCCCGGATGTCGTCGTACAGTTCCGTGGTCTCCGGCAGCGGCCGCACCGCCAGTTCCGTGTCGAGCACCCGGACCAGCGCCCGGTAGGCGCGCAGCGCCGCCGACCGCTGCCCGGCCCAGGCCAGCAGCCTGATCAGCGACTGGTGCGCGGGCTCGTGCAGCGGGTCGAGGTCGAGGCGGCGGCGAGCGTGCGCCACGGCGGAATCCAGGTCCCCGGCGGCGGCGCACGCCGCGGCCAGCCGGTCAAGCGCTCCGGCCAGCCGCTCGCGGAGCCGTTCCGCGGTGGCCGCCTGCCAGTCGTCGAATTCCGGGCAGTCCCGGAGCGCGAACCCGGCCAGGAAGTCATCGCGGTACAGCCGCACGGCCCGGTCCAGGGCGCCGGGGTCCGGCCCGGCCGCCAGCGCCTCGAACTCGGTCACGTCCACCCTGGCCCGGCCGGGCCGCAGCGCCACGCCGGCCCGGGTGACCTCGAGCGCCTCGCCGACCGCCGCCGCGGTCACCGACAGCGTGCGGCGCAGCGACGCGCGGGCCCTGGTCGTGTCCGCCTCCGGCCACAGCAGGGCGGCCAGCCGTTCCCGGCCCACCTCACGGCCCGCCATCGCGAGCACGGCGAGCACCGCCGTCGCCTTGCGCGTGTCGAAGCTGACGGGCACCCCGTCCGCCGTGACCACCGGCGGCCCGAGCAGGTCCAGGCCTAGTTCCCGCACCGAATCCCCCCCGGGATCGACCTCGTGACGCTCACCGTAACGCACCAGCGTGAAATTCCGCCGGGACTGCGTAATTGCCGTAACGATCCCGTACCGGCCGCTCCCTAAGCTGGGCCCTGAGCTTGGAGAACACCGCGCGACCCGGGAGCGTGCTATGGCTCAGCGGCTGGACAGGCGCATCGCCGGCACCGGGGCGGCCGCCCCGGCGGCTGACCCGCTGGACCGGCCCGTCCCACCGGACGGCGGCGCAGGCAGGGAGAGCGCGCCGGAGGCGCCGCCGGCCGCCGGGGCCGGGGAGACGGCGGTCACCGAGCCGGGCGGGGTAGCGGGGGCACCTCCGCCCGCGGCCCGGTGGCCTCGGCTGCGGGCGCGGGGGTGGCGGCGCGGCGGCGACCGCGGCCGCGGCCGCGGCCGCGGCCCCGGCGCCGCTGGCCAGCCGCCCCGCCCCGGGTCCCGACATCGAGCTCGCGCCGCACGACCCGCTGGTCGGCTACCTGCTCGGCGCGGGCGGCGCGGTCAACATCCGCACACTGGACCTCGACTCCCCGGCGCTCAACGCGCTCAAGGCGGGCGGGGTGGTGCTGGCCGTGCCGCTCATCTCTTCCGGCAACCTGATCGGGCTGATGAGCCTCGGCCCGCGGCTGTCCGAGCGGGACTACACCTCCGAGGACCGGCGGCTGCTCAACGCGCTGGCCGGGTACGCGGCCCCGGCCATGCGGGTCGGCCAGCTGGTCCGCGAGCAGCAGGCGGAGGCCCGCGACCGGGAGCGCCTCAATCAGGAACTCAAGATCGCGCAGATCATCCAGCAGCAGTTCCTGCCCAAGAGTGTGCCCGACCTGCCGAGCTGGCACGTCGCGGCGTTCTACCGGCCGGCCCGCACCGTGGGCGGTGACTTCTACGACTTCATTCCGCTGCCCGACGGCCGGGTCATGTTCGTGGTCGGGGACGTCACCGACAAGGGCGTCCCGGCCGCCCTGGTGATGGCCAGCACGCACGCGCTACTGCGCGGGGCGGCGCCCCGGCTGATCTCCCCCGGCGCGGTGCTCGCCCAGGTCAACGACCTGCTGTGCGCGGACATCCCGGCACACATGTTCGTCACCTGCCTGGCCCTGGTGCTGGACCCGGCCAGCGGCCAGGTGGAGTTCGCCAACGCCGGCCACGACGTGCCCTACGTGCGGACCGCCAGCGGCGTGACCGAGCTACGGGCCCGCGGGATGCCGCTCGGCCTGATGCCCGGCATGGCGTACGAGGAGAAGACCTTCCAGTTCCAGCCGGGCGACTGCGCGCTGCTGCACAGCGACGGCCTGGCCGAGGCGCACGGCCCGGACCGGGAGATGTTCGGGTTCCCGCGGGTGTCCGCGCTGGCCGGGCGCGGCGTCTCCGGCGAGGCGCTCATCGACCTGTGCCTGACCGAGCTCGGCGCGTTCACCGGCCCGGACGCCGAGCAGGAGGACGACATCACCCTGGTCAGCCTGGAGCGGACCATGTCCGCGATGTATGCGGGAGGCGGCGCATGACCTCACTGGCCGGACCCGACGGCCGGCGGCTGGCCGCGTTCTCGGTGGCCAGCGAGCCGGGCAACGAGCGGGTGGCCCTGGCCCGGGTGGCGGAGGCGGTGGCGGCCAGCGGGCTGCCGCCGGCCCGGCTGGAAAAGCTCAAGACCGCCGTGGCCGAGGCAACCATGAACGCGATAGAGCATGGCAACCGGGGACGGGCGGAGATCCCGGTGGACGTCGAGGTGATCCAGGCCGGCGAGCAGATCATCGTGACCATCACCGACCTTGGCGGGGAGCACGAGCCCGAAGGGCCAGCCGAGGAACCGGACCTGGCGCTGAAGCTGGACGGCGAGCAGCGGGCCCGCGGCTGGGGGCTGTTCCTGATCCGGAACATGGTCGACGCCATGCAGATCCGCACCGATGGGCCACGGCACACCATCCAGCTCAGCATGCGGGCCGGCCCGGCCGGGAAGCCAGCCGCGTACCCCGCGGCATCCGAGGGAGGCAGCGATGAAGCAGGCCTGTGAGGCCGCCGTGCACGCGGTGCCCGGCGCGGCCGTCATCGAGCTGGCCGGCGAGGTCGACGGCGCCGCGGCCGGCGTGCTCAACGCGGCCTACGAGCAGGCGGTCGACGGCGGCGGCCCGGGCACCGTGGTGCTCGACTTCGCCCGCGTCGGCTACATCAACTCCACCGGGATCGCGCTGATCGTCAGCGTGCTGGCCCGGGCCCGGTCGGAGCGCCGCACGGTGGTGGCCAGCGGCCTGTCCGACCACTACCGGGAGATCTTCGACATCACCCGGCTGTCCGACTTCATCCAGGTCTTCGGGGACCTCGATGCGGCGGTACGCCAGCTGGCCGGCGCCGGCCGCCTGACGGCCGGGCCACCGGCGGGATCACGGCCCGCCGGTCACTAGGGGAGGGAACCAGATGGAGGGACCCAGGGTCTCGATGGACGTCCGGCACGTCGCCGGGCAGGTGGCGGTGGTGGACATCAAGGGGGAGGTCACGGCGGCCTGCGAGCCGGTGCTGATGTCCGCGTACGAGGAAGCGGGCGGCCCGGCGGCGGGCCGCCTGGTGCTCAACTTCGGCGGCCTGGAGTACATGAACAGCGGCGGCATCGGGATGCTGGTGACCCTGCTGGTCCGGGCCAACCGGCAGCGGCAGCAGCTGGCCGCCTACGGGCTGAGCGAGCACTACCGGGAGATCTTCGAGCTGACCCGCCTCGACGAGGCGATCACCATCTATGACGACGAGGCATCGGCGCTGGCCGGTGCGGTGACCTGAGGGAGCCGTCATGACCGAGGCAGTGCAGCCGGACCAGGTCCGGTCGGCGGAGCAGATCGAGCTCAGCGCGCGGGAGGCGGCGTCCGGCGTCACCCCGCGGGACGCGGGCAGCTGGGCGTCCAAGGTGGACCGGCTGGCCGTCGAGCAGCGGGCCGGGGTGCGCGGCACCAACGTCGCCGGGCGGCGGCTGACCGGCCCGGTGCAGGGATTCGGGAAGATGTGGCAGAAGACCTACCGGCTGACCGTGCCGGGTGACGTCACCCCGGAGCAGGCCATCGCCACCTGGAAGGCGCACTTCCCGGAGTTCTGGCCGGCCGGGAACCGGTTCGCGGGCGCCCTGACCGGGATCAGCCCGGGCGACGTGGCCCTGCTGGACCTGGCCATCGGCGGCGGGGTCAAGCTGTCCACCGGCGTGTTCGTGCTCTATGCCGACGACGAATCGTTCACCCTCATGACACCGCAAGGGCACATGTTCGCCGGCTGGATCACGTTCTCTGCCGAACGCCCCGCCGAGGGCACTGTCATCCAGGCTCAGGTGCTGATGCGGGCCAATGACCCGCTCTACGAGCTGGCCATGACGTTCGGCGGGCACCGGAAGGAAGACGTGTTCTGGGCCCAGACGCTGACCGCCGCTCGGCCGCCGCCTCGGTGCCACGCAGGCCACGGTGACCACCCGGTCGGTGTGCGTGGACAGCCACCGGCAGTGGCGCCACGCGGGCAACATCTGGCACAACTCGATGGTCCGCAGCCTGGGGCAGACCCTGGCCACGCCGGTCACCGCGCTGCGCCGCCGCCCGGCGGCACCGGCTGACGCCGGCGCCGGCGGCTGAGCGGGGATCCGCAGCCAGAGCCTGGAGGAAGACGTCCTGGGGGCGGACTGATGTCTGGTGCGGCCGACGCGGTCGTGGTCGGCAGCGGGCCGAACGGCCTGGCCGCCGCGGTCACGCTCAGCGCCGCTGGGCTGCGGGTGCTGGTCATCGAGGGCGCGGCCACGATCGGCGGCGGCTGCCGTACCGAGGAGCTGACCCTGCCCGGGTTCTGGCACGACACCTGCGCGACGGCGCACCCGCTCGCCGTGGCGTCACCCTTCTTCCGGCGTTTCGGCCTGGCCGCCCGCGGCGTCGCCTTCGCCAGCCCGGAGGTGGTTTTCGCCCAGCCGCTGGACGGCGGCCGGGCCGCGGTGGTCACCCGGTCGGTCACGCAGACCGCGGCGCGCCTCGGCGGCGACGGCGCCGCCTACCGGCGGCTGCTCGGCCCGGTGGCCCGCGACGGCGCGGACCTGGCCGAGCTGCTGCTGTCCCCGATCCGGCGGCCGCCGCGCGCGGCTGTCCGCCGGGCTCGCCGTGTTCGGCTGGTCAACGGCCTGCGGTCCGCGGCATGCCGTGGCCCGCCGGTTCCGCACCCCGGAGGCCCGCGCCCTGTTCGCCGGCGCGGCCGCGCACGCCATGATGCCGCTGCGCGCGGTGCCCACCGGGGCGGTCGGCCTGATGCTCACCGCGCTGGCCCACGCGGTCGGCTGGCCGGTCGCCGAGGGCGGCAGCGCGCGGATCACCGGCGCCATGGCCGCGGCGGTGGTCGCCGCGGGCGGGCCGGATCGAGACCGGCCGCTGGGTCCGCTCGCTCGCGAGCTTCCCGCGGCCCGCGCCGTGCTGCTCGACGTCGCCCCGCGGGGCTTCCTGTCGATGGCCGGCGAACGGCTGCCCGCTGGGTACCGGGCAGGCACTGCGCCGGTTCCGTTACGGAGCGGGGGTTTTCAAGATCGATTACGCCCTGGCCGGCCCGGTGCCCGTGGGCGAACGCCGACTGCCGCGCGGGCGGGCACGCTGCACCTGGGCGGCACCTTCGAGCGAGATCGCGGCGACCGAGGCCGAAGTCGCCGCCGGGCGGCACCCGGAGGCACCGTACGTGCTGGTCACCCAGGCCGGGCGTGGCCGATCCCGAGCCGGGCGCCCGGCCGGGCGGCACACGCTGTGGGCCTACTGCCACGTGCCCGCCGGGTCCACGGTGGACATGACGGCCCGGGTCGAGGCGCAGATCGAGCGGTTCGCCCCCGGGTTCCGCGACCTGGTGCTGGCCCGGCACGCCCGGACCGCCGCCGGCGAGGAGGCGGCCAACCCGAACTATGTCGGCGGGGACATCGCCGCCGGGATGCAGACCGTGTGGCAGACGGTGTTCCGCCCGGTGCCCCGGTGGAACCCGTACCGCACCCCGCTGCCCGGGGTGTACCTGTGCTCCTCGTCCACCCCGCCGCTGCCCGGCGTGCACGGCCGCTGCGGCGAGCTGGCCGCGCTGACCACGCTGCGCGACGTGTTCGGCCTGCGGGAGGCTCCAGACCTCGGGCCCGCCCGGCTGAGCCCGGTGGCCGCGGCGTGACCGCCCGTGGTAGCCGGGAGCCGGCCGTGATCACCGCGGGGCTGACCCGGCGATGGCCGTCGCCACGGGCGTGGGCGGTCACGCTGGCCGTGCTGGTGCTGGCCACGCTGATCGGCACGCTCGTGGCGCCGACGGGGCTTCCGCAGTCGTTCTGGGCCCTGCTGGGCGGTCTCGGGATCATGCTGATGCTGATGGTCACGGCCGTGGTCGGGCTGCTGGTCGCCTGGCACCAGCCGGCCAACCCGATCGGCTGGCTGCTCCTGGCATCGGCCCTGCTCTACCCGGTGGGGCTGAACGCGGCCGACTACGCCCAGCTCTTCGGCTCGCTGGGCTCGTGGGGCCGGGACGCGGCGCCGATGGCCTTCCTGCTCTCGCCGTTGGGGATCGCTCCCGTGGCCCTGTTCCCACTGGTCATCCTGCTGTTCCCGGACGGGCGGCTGCCCTCGCGGCGGTGGCGCGCTCTGGTGTGGGCGGCCCTGGGGGCCGCTGCGGCGGCGGTCGTGCTGCAGGACGTGGAGACGGTCGGCGCGGCGGTGCGGGGCCAGTTCCGGATCACGGCGGGTGGCACGCTGCCCGCGCAGCGCTGGATGCCGCCGGGGGTGACGGGCGCGGTCCAGGGGATGGTCGCGGTCACCCTGATCGTCGTGTGGCTGGCCGCCATCGGCCGCCAGGTGGCGAGCTGGCGCCGGTCCTCCGGGGACCGGCGCCAGCAGCTCAAGTGGCTGGCCAGCGGGGGCGTGGTGTTCGGCGCGGCGGTGGCGGTGACGTTCACCGTGAACTCCGCGGCTGTGGGAGCTGGCGGCGCTGGCCTTCGCCGCCATCCCGCTGTCCATCGGGGTGGCCATCCTGCGGTACCGGCTGTATGACATTGACCGGCTGATTTCCCGGACGCTGGGGTATGCGCTGGTGACGGGGCTGCTGGTCGGGGTGTATGCGGGGCTGGTGCTGCTGGCCACGCAGGTGCTGAATTTCTCCTCGACGTGGGCGGTGGCGGGGTCCACGCTGGCCGCGGCGGCGCTGTTCAACCCGGTGCGGCGGCGGGTGCAGCGGGTGGTGGACCGGCGGTTCAACCGGGCCCGCTACGACGCGGACGCCGCCGTGGCCGCGTTCGCGGACCGGCTGCGGGACGCGGTGAACCTGGACGCGGTCACGGCGACCTGGCCGCGTGACCGCAGCGGCCCTGGAGCCGGCCGCATCTGTCGGTGTGGCTGGCTGGCGGGCCCGGTGACCGTCGACCGGGGCCGCAGTCGGCCGGCCGCCGGCTGCCACGTCGGCCGGCTGGCCGCCGCGCCTGGTCCTGGCCGGGGTGATCCTGGCCCTGCTCGCCGCCACGGTCCCGCTGTCGGCCCTGGCCCGCATGCCGGCCAGCTCAGGTGCGGGCGAGCTGGTCCTCGTGCCGGTCTTCGGCGTGCTGGGCTTCGTGCTGGCCTGGCGGAAGCCGGCCAACCCGATCGGCTGGCTGCTGCTCGGCGCGGTGGGCTTCCTGGTGCTCAGCGGGGCGGCGGGTGCCTACGCTGTGGCCGACTACCGGCTGCGGCACGGCGGGCTGCCGCTCGGCTGGGTCGCGGTGCTGCTCCAGCCCGGCTGGGCCCCCGCTATCGCGCTTGTTCGGGCTGAGCGTGCTGCTGTTCCCGGATGGACGGCTGCCCAGTCCCCGGTGGCGCTGGGCGCTGTGGGCCTACCTGGCCGTCGCCGGGCTGTGGATCGCGGGCACCCTGATCATCTCGGCGCAGGTCATCATCGGCCACCATGTCCGGGTGGACTCCGGGGGGAACCTGCTCATCATCGACCACCCGGCCGGCTCCGCGGCGTGGTGGGGAGCGGTCCAGACCGTGTTCTTCCCGCTGCTCGGCGCGTGCTGGCTGGCGTCCGCTGGCCGGCCAGGCGGTCAGCTACCGGCGGTCCTCCGGCGAGCGCCGCCAGCAGCTCAAATGGCTGCTGGGAGGATCAGCGGTCGCCGTGGCCGGCGGCCTGCTGGTCGTTCCCTTCAGCAACAGCCAGGACCACGTGCTTCAGGTCATCGGCAGCGCCGGCGCTGATTGCCGTGCTGGCGCTGCCGGTGAGCATGGGCGTGGCCATCCTGCGGTACCGGCTGTATGACATTGACCGGCTGCTTTCCCGGACGCTGGGGTATGCGCTGGTGACGGGGCTGCTGGTCGGGGTGTATGCGGGGCTGGTGCTGCTGGCCACGCAGGTGCTGAATTTCTCCTCGACGTGGGCGGTGGCGGGGTCCACGCTGGCCGCCGCGGCCCTGTTCAACCCGGTGCGGCGGCGGGTGCAGCGGGTGGTGGACCGGCGGTTCAACCGGGCCCGCTACGACGCGGACGCCGCGGTGGCCGCGTTCGCGGGCCGGCTGAAGGACGCCGTGGACCTGGGCACGGTCCAGGCCGAACTGGTGGCCGCGGTCGGTGCCGCGCTGGAGCCTGGGCACGTGTCCGTGTGGCTCGGGGAGGGGCACGGATGAGCGGGCCGCCGGGCGTGGTCCGGTCCCGCCTGGCCTCGCCGCGGACCGCGGTCCTGCTGGGCGGTCTGGTGCTCGTCCTGACCGGGGCCCTGCCGGTGACCAGCGTGCTGCTGCACGCCAACTTCACGTCCGTGACCGCGGCGGCCAGCATGGTGGCGGTGATCCTGGCCGTCGCCACAGTGGGCCTGGTGGTGGCGTGGCATCAGCCCGGTAACGCGATCGGCTGGCTGCTGCTGGCCGCGGGGGCCTGGCTCCCGTTCACCGTCGTCGCCTCCGCGTACGCCGTGTACGCGTACCATCCTGGTCACCGCGGCATCCCGGGGCTCGCCCCGCTGGCCGTATTCGTTGACCAGCAGTTCACCCTGGTCATCGTCATCTTCCCGCTGGTCACGCTGCTGTTCCCGGAGGGGCGGCTGCCCTCGGCCCGGTGGCGGCCAGTGTTGTGGGCCTACCTGGTGCTGTGCCTGAGCCTCCCGGTCAGCACGGCCGTGGCCATCGCATCCGCCGGCCATCACCTCCGCGTGCTGGCCGATGGCAGCCTGGCCGCCGCGGACAATCCGCCGTCCTGGACCGCGCTGGTCTTCTTCGGCGCCGTCGGCCTGGCCTGGCTCGCCGCGCTGGGCCATCAGGCCGCGAGCTGGCGGCATTCCACCGGAGAGCGCCGCCAGCAGCTGAAGTGGCTGATCAGCGGCACGGTGGTGTGCGCGGTCCTGGGCATCTGGGCGCTGGCCACCAACTCGGCCATCTGGGAAGTCGCGATCCTCGGCCTCATCGCACTGCCGGCCAGCATGGGCGTGGCCATCCTGCGTTACCGGCTGTATGACATCGACCGGATCATTTCCCGGACGCTGGGGTACGCGCTGGTGACCGGGCTGCTGGTCGGGGTGTATGCCGGGCTGGTGCTGCTGGCCACCCAGGTGCTGCAGTTCTCTTCCACCGGGGCGGTGGCGGCGTCCACGCTCGCGGCCGCGGCCCTGTTCAACCCGGTCCGGCGGCGGGTGCAGCGGGTGGTGGACCGGCGGTTCAACCGGGCCCGCTACGACGCGGACGCCGCCGTGCAGGCGTTCGCCGCCCAGCTGAAGGACGCCGTGGACCTGGACACGGTCCAGGCCGAGCTGCTGGCCGCGGCGGGGGCCGCGCTGGAGCCCGGCCATGCGTCCATCTGGTTGGCCGGCGGCCAGGCCGGTACCGGCGCCGCGCCAAGGCCGGCCGCCCGGCGGCCGCCGGTCAGCGGAGCTCGGTGAGCAGGTTCTTGTCCCAGACCAGCACCCGGTACGCGCCGACCCGGTAGCTGCGCGCGGGCCGGCCGAAAGTCGCCAGCACCTGGCGGGCGCTGGTGAAGCCCTGGTAGCCGGGCACGCCCCGGAACAGCACGACGAAGGTGGCCCGGCTGCGCCGCGGGTCGTACCAGGCCGTATTCGATTCCCACCGGCCCGGGCCGATCCGTCCCCCGGGCGCCACCGTCACCGGCCGGATCCGTACCTGGCCGCCGCTGGTCAGCGTGACCACGTTGGCCTCCCAGAAGCCGGACAGGCCGGTCCGCAGGTGCCGGGCCGCCAGCCACGAGGTGAGCCGCTGGTCCTGCGCGGGTGCCGGTGGCTGGCTGATCTCGTGGCCCAGGCCGGCCAGGTAGCCGGCCGCGACGACGGCCAGCACGGGTATTGCCCAGGCCGCCTTCAGCCGGCCGCCCAGCGGGCGGGCGGTCAGCAGCCACCCGGCCACCACGCGCCCGGCCAGCGCGGCGGACAGCGGCAGCACCGCCCCGATCTCCCGGGTGCTGGTAATCCGCCCCGCCTGGGTGCTGAGCACGTACGCGGCCAGGTTGATCAGCACGCCGGTGACCAGCAGCTGGGTCACCCGGTCGGGGTCCCGCGGGAACCGCCGGATGGCCAGCCAGATGCCCCAGGCCGCGAGCAGCACCCCGGCCAGGTGCAGGACGAGGACGGCGCCGCCCGCGCCCAGCGGGTGATGGAGAAAGTCGGCGCCGCCTAGCAGCAGCAGCCCTTCCCCGGCGATGCGCAGGTGATGCAGCACGATGCTGCCGCTGGCGGCCAGCCGGGTGACGGGCGGCGGCGTGTAGAACCCGCCGCGGGCGTGGATGAGGCGCAGCGCCAGCACCGACGCCACGCCCCCGGCCAGGGCGGCGGCCCCGAGAGCCAGGTCGTAGCGCTGCGCCCGCAGCGGCTGGTGGTCCGCTAGCACGGCCCGGCCGGCCCGGACCGCGGACACCAGGATCAGCGGCAGCGCCCCGATGTACAGCGCCAGCGGATCGCCGACCGCGGTCCAGCCGAGCAGCACCCCGGCGAGCAGCGGCACGGACCAGTGCTGCCGGGCCCGGTCCAGGATCAGCCAGGTCAGCATGACCGGCACCGACGTGCCGATGTGGTCGGGCGAGGAGACCAGGATGTTCACCCCGGAGCCGAGCTGCGGCGCGAGCATGATCCCGGCCGCCAGGAGGACCCGGAGCAGGGCCTCCCGCCCGGTGGCCGTCCCCTTGGCCAGCAGCGCGGCCAGCAGCATGGCCAGCGTGTAGGTCATCGCGGCGGCCACGTGCACCACGTCCGCGTGCAGCCCGCGGACCAGTTCCACCAGCATGTACTGCGGCAGTTCGGTGGTGTAGAAGGAGACGTCGGAGAGCTGCCAGCCGCGCAGCAGCAGGTGGCCGTGCATCATGTCCCAGGCCTGCAGGGCCTGGCTGGCGCCGTCCGAGTTGACCGCCCGGGTCCGGGCCAGCAGCAGGTAGCAGCCGAACGCGGCCAGCGTCCCGGCCACCCACGCCGCGGCCGGGCCGGGCCGTGGTCGGCGGGCGCGCTGGCCGCCCGGCGCCGGGCCGGCTTCCGGCCGGGCCGCCGCCGGTGCGGGCGGCGGTGCGGTGCCGCTGCCTGCCTCGGGGAATGCTGTGTCGCCTGGGCTCACCGGCCTATCAGATCATGAGCCCGCCAGCGCGGCATGCCCGCGCACCATGACTGCCGGTCACCCGGCCGGGCGGCGCGGCACCGTCCGGCGTCGTGTTTACTGGTACCGGCGGCCGGCTGCTTCCGGGCCGCTGCGCCGGCGGCCGCCCGACCGGCCGGGCGGCCGGGCCAGCGGGCGGCGGCCGACTAGGCCTCCGGCCCGGCTCCGTGGCTGATCACAGACCATCCGATGGTCATATATTTACCGCCATGGCGACGGGCCAATTCCGGGGGCCGCTAGGGTAGGCGGGCCGGTGTAGGGCAGGCCAACAACCTCGAAGACCAGGTGTGCGGTGACACTTTCTCGTAACGAATCATTTGAGCGTGATGTCGTCGTCATCGGTGGCGGCGGTCACGTGGGGCTGCCGCTGGCGATCGCATTCGCCGACCGTGGCGCGAAGGTCGCGGTCTACGACGTTGACCCCGCCGCCGTGGGGCATGTCAACGCGGGCCAGATGCCGTTCGAGGAGCCCGGTGCCGCCCCGGTGCTGGCCCGCGTGGTCGCCGGGGAGCAGCTGAGCGCCTCCACCGACCCGGCCATCGTGGGCACCGCACAGCACGTCGTCGTGGTCATCGGCACCCCGGTTGACGAGCACCTGAACCCTGACCAGCAGGCCATCCCCCGCGCCCTGCAGGGCTGTGCCAAGTACCTGCGGGACGGCCAGCTGCTCATCCTGCGCAGCACCGTGTACCCCGGGGTGACCGCCCTGGTCGAGAAGATGATCACCCGGCTCGGTTACGCGATCGACGTCGCGTTCTGCCCGGAGCGGATCGCCGAGGGCAAGGCGATGACGGAGCTCTTCGAGCTGCCGCAGATCATCTCGGCGCGCACCGAGTCGGCCTTCGAGCGGGCCGGTGCCCTGTTCGGCCTGCTGACCGCGAGCCAGGTGCAGATGAGCCCGGAAGAGGCCGAGCTGGCCAAGCTGTTCACCAACGTCTGGCGCTACGTCAAGTTCGCCACGGCGAACCAGCTGTACATGATGGCCAACAGCCGCGGGCTGGACTTCGAGCGGATCCGGCAGGGCCTGATGCTGGACTACCCGCGCGCGGCCGACCTGCCCGCCGCGGGATTCGCCGCCGGGCCCTGCCTGCTCAAGGACACCATGCAGCTGGCCGCCTTCAACAACAACAACTTCGCCCTCGGGCACACCGCCATGGCCATCAACGAGGGCCTGCCGCTCTACCTGGTGGACCGGCTCAAGCAGCGGTATGACCTGGACTCGATGGCCGTCGGCATCCTGGGCATGGCGTTCAAGGGCGGCTCGGACGACATCCGGTCCAGCCTGGCCTACAAGCTCAAGCGGATCCTGGCCTTCGAGACCGACACGGTGTACTGCACCGATCCGCACGTCACCGTGGACGACTCGCTGCTGCCGCTGGACGACGTGGTCGCGAAGTCGGACCTGCTGATCATCGCCGCCCCGCATGCCGAGTACGCGAGCCTGCGCACCGACAAGCCCATCGTGGATATCTGGAACATCCGCGGCGCGGGGGTTCTTGTCTGATGCTCCGCGGCCGTAGCGCGGGCCCGGGGCCGGCCGCTGCGGGTTTAGTGCGTCAGGCCATGATCAGCGACCCGGGCGCCACCCGCGTCTCCATCGTGATGCCCGCCTACCAGGAGGGTGAGAGCGTCACCCCGGTGCTGGAGCGCCTCTTCGAGGCGGTCTCCACGCCGTGCGAGGTGCTGGTCGTGGTGGACGACCCGGCCGATACCACCTGCCCCGTCGTGCAGCGCCTGGCCAAGGCCGAGCCCCGGCTGCAGTGCCTGGTCAATACCTACGGGCGAGGCCCGGCCAACGCGATCAGGTTCGGCATCGACCACGCCACGGCGCCGGTGGCCGTGGTCACCATGGCGGACGGCTGCGATGACGTGCGGCAGATCGACGACCTGGTCCGGCTGGTGGAGCGGGGCGTGGCCGTGGCCGCCGCGTCCCGGTACATGGCCGGCGGCCAGCAGGTGGGCGGCCCGCTGGTCAAGGGGCTGATGTCCGCCACCGCCGGGCGCAGCCTGCGGCTGCTGGCCCGGGTCGGGACCCGGGACGCCACCAACTCGTTCAAGGCCTACTCGACCGCGTTCGTCCGGGCCGTCGGCATCGACAGCCGGGACGGCTTCGAGATCGGCATCGAGCTGACCGCCAAGGCGCGGCGGCTCCGGCTGCCGATCGCCGAGATTCCCACGATCTGGCTGGACCGCCAGGACGGCATGTCAAACTTTCAGGTGGCGGCCTGGCTGCCGAGATACCTGCGCTGGTACCGCTTCGCCTTCGGCCGCCAGCTCACCGTGGACCAGCTCAAGGCGCTCGCCCAATCGACCGACAACCCGGAGCAGACACCGTGACGACGCAGAACGTCCTGGTCAGCGGATCCGCAGGATTCATCGGCGGCTACCTCGTGGAGGAACTGCTGGGCCGCGGCTACCACGTGGTGGGCCTCGACAACTTCTCCAAGTACGGCCGGGTGACCAAGTCCTACGACGACCACCCGGGTTACACGCTGGTCGAGGGCGACGCCCAGGACACCGGGCTGATGACCCGCCTGCTGTCCGACTGTGACCACTTCGTGGCCGGTGCCGCCATGATCGGCGGGATCTCCTACTTCCACACCTACGCCTACGACCTGCTCGCCACCAACGAGCGGATCATCGCCGCGTCCTGCGACGCGGCGATCGCGGCGCACCGCGCCGGCCGGCTGAAGAAGGTCACCTACGTCTCGTCCTCCATGGTGTTCGAGTTGACCGACTCGTGGCCCTCGTATGAGGGGCAGGAGCGCGAGGTGCCGCCGCCGCTGTCGTCCTACGGGTTCCAGAAGCTGGCCGTGGAGTACTTCGCCCGGGCGGCCCACGACCAGTACCAGCTTCCGTACACGATCGTGCGGCCGTTCAACTGCGTCGGCATCGGGGAGAGCCGGGCCCGCGGTGATGAGGAGATCCTGTCCGGGAACGTCCGGCTGGCCATGAGCCACGTGGTGCCCGACCTGGTGCAGAAGGTCATCAAGGGACAGGACCCGCTGCATCTGCTCGGCGATGGCCACCAGGTACGGCACTACACCTACGGCGGTGACCTCGCCCGCGGCATCGTCGACACGCTGCAGCACCCCGGGGCGCTGAACGAGGACTTCAACCTGTCCACCGCGGAGTCCACCACCGTCCAGGAGCTGGCCGAGGTGATCTGGGCCAAGGTCAAGGGCCCCGGCGTGCCGCTGCGCGTGGTGCATGACGACCCGTTCACCCATGACGTGCAGCGCCGGGTGCCAGCCACCGAGAAGGCGAAGCGGGTCCTCGGGTTCGAGGCGACGACCTCGCTCTCGGCCATGCTCGACGAGGTCATCCCGTGGATCCAGCTGGCCATCGAGGACGGCACCCTCTGACCAGCTCGCTCAGGCTGGGTCGCGGCGGATGAGGAGCATCGCCGCATCGTCGTCCAGGGCGTGCCCGACGTAGCTGAGTACCTCGTGCTGCAGCCGATCGAGCGCCTGCTCCGGATCCTGGCCGCTGCGCAGCGCCCGGCACTGGGACAGCGGGAAGAACTCGCCGCGCTTGTCCCGGGCCTCGCTCACGCCATCGGTGTACAGCAGGAGCTGGTCTCCCGGGCTGAACGCGAGCGTAGCCACCTCGCGCGGGAACCGGGCCAGGTGCGCCAGGCCGAACGGCAGGCCGGGCTCGGCCGGCTCGATGAAGGCGCCCATGCCCCCGGCGACCAGCAGCGGCGGCGGATGACCGCAGCTCAGCAGCTGGACCTTAGACCCGTCTGGGGACACCTGGACCAGCAGTGCCGTCACGAACTGCTCCGCGTTCAGCTGGCGGGCCAGGCTCAGCTCGATTCGCTCCGCGATCCGCTGCAGGTCGGCCGCATCGTACGCGACCTCGCGGAAAGCGCTCAGCACGGTCGCCGCGGTCTTGACCGCGATCAGGCCCTTGCCCTGGACGTCGCCCACGATGATCCGGCAGCCGTCCAGCGTGTTCACCACCCCGTACAGGTCACCGCCGATCTGCGCCCGCGACGTGGCCGACACGTAGCGCACGGCGAGCCGCACCGGGCCGACCTGATGCGGGACCGGTCCGAGCAGCACCTGCTGAGCCACCTCGGCGACGGCCCTGACCTCGGCCAGTTCCTGCTCCCGGCGCTGCCGCACGGTGGTGGCGATGACCGCGGCCACGGTTACCCCGACGACCGCGGCCGAGTCGCGCGCGTAAGCGCCCCAGGTGCCGATGACCTGGTCGGCGGCGAGCGCCGCGCATACCAGCAGCGCGACCACCCCGGCGACCAGCGTCTTGCGCAGCCCGCCGGACACGGCGGCGAACGCCGGGCCGACGGCCAGCAGTGGCAGCACGCCGGCCTCCGGGCCGTACACCACGGCGACGATGGCCACCCCGGCAATGATGACGAACGGCAGCGCGCCAAGGCCGCGCTGCACCGCCGACCGGCAGGCCGCGCCTGTGTCGGCCGATGTGACCTGTCCAGCCTGGCCCCGGGCAGCCGGGCCGGGCCGGTGCACTCTGAGCAACCCCGTCATACCCCGAAAATCGCTGTTCCCCCGAACACCGCCAGACCCGCCCCCCGGCAGATACGGCGATAGCTTCCGAATGCTATCAGTCGTGACATCTCGTGTCCGGCACGTCAGCGGACCGGCTGGAAGAACAAGGCTGCTGTCACGTCTTGTAACTGATAAATCACCAGAATAGTACATTGCTGGCTCCTCCGGCTCCCCGGCGGGCCACCTCCGGGCATGGCCACGGCGTGCCACTGCGCCAAGTCGCACGGCCTGGCCATCAACTACCTGGGCGGCGGGAACGAGCGCGGGGTCAGCGGCTGGAGGCATCGCCACCCCCGGTCCCGGTACCGGGGTGCGGATGTGGCGGGCAGCGGCGGTCCCGATCAGCAGTGGTCCGTCCCCTGATCACCCCGCTGTGACCCGCCGTGGGTTTCCGGCCATGACGTTATGCGGTGGGTGGCGGGCCGGCCAGGCGGTCACCACCCACCGCATGAGCGGCAGGCGTCAGTGGTCGACGGTGATGGCGTCGGTGATGGCGTTGAACTCGCCCGGGGTGAGCTCGAGGCTGGCCGCGGCGATGTTGTCCGCCACGTGCTCGGGGGTTCCGGAGCCCGGAATCGGCAGGATCTGCGGGTAACGGGCCAGCAGCCAGGCCAGCGCGACCTGCCGCTCGCTGACGCCGAGCCGCTCCGCGGCGGTGAGCACCGGCACGATCAGGTCGGTCTCCTGGATTGGCGCCCACGGCAGGAACGTCAGGGACTCCTGCTGGCACAGGTCCACGACCGTCTCGGAAGACCGGTCGTTCACGTTGTAGCGGTTCTGCACCGACACCACCGGGAGTATCCGCTGTGCCTCCCGGACCTGCTCAGCGGTGCAGTTGGACACTCCTACGTGCCGGATCTTGCCCTCGTCCTTCAGCTCGGCGAAGGTACCGAGGGAGTCGGCCAGCGGCACCCGGGGGTCGGGCCGGTGCAACTGGTACAGCGGGATCTGCTCCAGCCTCAGCCGCCGCAGGCTGCCTTCGCACGCCGCGCGGATGTGCTCCGGGCGGCCATCCGGTTCCCAGCGGTTCGGCCCGGGCCGTACCAGGCCCGCCTTGGTCGCGATGACCAGGTCCTCGGGGTAGGGGTACAGGGTTTCGGCGATCAGGACCTCGCTGACCTCCGGGCCGTAGGAGTCGGCGGTGTCGATGAAGTTGACGTCCAGCTCCAGGGCCCGGCGCAACGCCGCCTTGGCCTGGTCCCGGTCCGGCGGATCGCCCCAGATGCCGGGCCCGGTGATCCGCATGGCGCCGTAGCCCATCCGGTTCACCGTGAGGTCGCCGCCAATGTCGATGGTGCCGGCCGCCGCGGCCGTCGGTTGGCTCGTCATGACATCCTCCTCGCCATTTGCTTCCCCAGCTTCCCAGCCGTCGCCGGGCGGGCCGCAGCAGGGGTAACCGTTGCCCAGTAAGCCGCCTCCGGCCAGGGCGTTTCCACCGGTAATCACTTAGGGTAAATAAATAATGATCCTCAGTAATCGGACTCGGCGGCGCGGAGATGAGGCCCGGATGGCGGATGCCGGGGTTAGCCCGCTGGGCCAGGCGGATATCGCTGTGCTGGCCCGGGTCTGCGGCATCGCCCTGTCCGCGGGCCGGCCGGAGCAGGCGGCCCGGTCCGTCACCCGGATGGCGGACCGGCATGGCCTGCGCAGCCGGGCCGGGCTGGCCCGGCGGTGCCCGCGCAGCCCAGCGGCGCTGGCCGAGCGCACCGACCAGGCCCGGCCCGGGCCTCCCGGCAGCGGGACGGTGCCCGCGGGCCTGCGGCCCGGCGGCGTGCTGCCGCCGGGCCGCGCCGAGCGGCTGCTGCGGCCGGAACGGTTCGGCCTGGCCGCGGCGCATGCCTACCGGGAGGAGGCCGCATGCGGAGCAGCCTGACGGCCTGGGCCGCCGCCGCCGTGGCCCTGCTGGCCGTGCTGATCATCGGCGGCTTCGTGCTGCTGATCGCGGGGATCCAGCGGCTGGACAGCGCCGAGGCCGGCGGCGACCGGGCGGTGGCCGTGCTGGCCGCCGGGAGCGCGCTGGAGAACACCGTGCTGGACATGCAGTCCGGCGTGCGCGGGTTCGTGGACACGGGCGACCAGGCCCAGCTGCCGCCCTTCCGGGCCGCCGTCGCTGACTACCCGGGGCAGGCGCGCGCCCTGGACCTGCTGACCACCGGCCAGCCACCGCTGCACGCCCAGGCGATGGCGATCAGCACGGCCATCGCCGGGTACCTCCGCGGCTGGGCTGCGCCGGAGATCCGCCTCGGCCAGTCCGACCTGGCCGCCGCGCAGCGTGCCCTGGCGGCCGGCGCTGGCCGTCGGATGCTCAACCGGATCCGGCAGCAGTTCATCCGGCTGGACCAGGGCCAGCTGGCACTGCGGGCGGATGAACGGGCCCGCGCCCAGCACGCCGCCACGGTCACGCTGGTGCTCGGCATCGCCGGGCTGGCGGTGTGCGTACTGGTGCTGGCCGGGTTCGTCGTCTTGGCCCAGCTGACGATCGCCAGCCCGGTGCGCAGGCTGCAGCGGGCGACCCGGCGGGTCCGTGAGGGTGACCTGGGCGCGCGGGTGCCGGTGGGCGGCATCCGGGAGGTGGCCGAGCTGGGCACCGCGTTCAACGCCATGACGGAAGAACTGGAGGCCGTACGGGACGAGGTCGAGCAGCAGAACGCGGAACTGCAGGGCCAGCAGGTCGAGCTGGAGAGCGCGCTCACCGAGGTGGAGCAGCGGCGGGAGCGGGCCGAGGCCGCGCACCAGTTCGGGACGCAACTGGCCGCGCAGAGCGGGATGGAGGCCATCGCCCGGCTGGCGCTGCGCGAGATCGCCGACCAGGCCCGTGCCGAAGTCGGCGCGCTCTACCTGCTGGACGAGCGTTCCGGCCTGATCACCTTGCGGGCCAGCCGCGGCGCCCGGTCCGGGGACTTCGCCGCCGAGCTGGCGGCGGGCAGCGGCCTGGCCGGGCGCGCGGTCGCCGGGCAGCGCCCGGTGACCATCAGCTCGCCGGGGACTTCGCTGCGGCTGCCCGGCCTGATCGGGGACCGCGAGGTCCAGCACGAGCTGCACCTGCCACTGCTGCAGCGGGGACGGGCCGTCGGCGTGCTCAGCCTCGGCCGGTCCCGCGAGGCGGAGTTCACCGCCGGGGAGACCGCGGCCCTGGCCGAACTCGCCCAGGCCGCCAGCCTGGCCTGCGCGGAAGCCATGGTGCTGCGCCGGATGGAGGTGCAGGCCGGGGAGCTGCGGGTGGTGATGGACTCGACCGACGAGGGCATCTACCGGCGCGACCTGGGCGGCCGGATCATTTACATCAACCGGGCCGCGCTCGAGCAGACCGGCTACACGGCCGACGAGCTGCTGGGCCAGGACGCGCACCGCATGCTGCACCGCACTCACCTGGACGGGACGGAGTACCCGGCCGCCGAGTGCACGCTGCGGCAGGTGATCGATGACCGGGTCGGTGCCCAGTTCACCGGCGAGGTGTTCTGGCGGAAGGACGGCACCCCGTTCCCTATCGACTGCTCCGCCTACCCGTTCTTCGACGGTGACCAGGTCACCGGGATCGTGGTCACCTTCCGCGACATCACCGAGCGGACGATGTCGGAAAGCCAGCTGGCCGCCCAGTACGAGGCGGCGCGGGTGCTGGCCGAGGCCGGGTCGCTGGACGAGGCAGTGCCCCGGCTGCTCGCGATCCAGTGCGAGCAACTGGGCTGGCAGGTCAGCGCGGTGTGGCTGGGGGACGACGACGGCGATCTGCTGCGCTGCCGGACCGCGGTGGGCCTGCCCGGGACCGAGGAGCAGGTGTCCCGGCTCCGGCAAGCCACGGTGGCGGCCGGGCGCGGCGCGGTGGGCCGGGCGTGGCAGTGCGGTGAGCCGGTGCAGGAGGCGGCCGCAGGGGGAGCGGCCGGGCGGGCCGGGGCCGGGGACCGCGAGCTGGCCGTGCCGTTCCGCAGGCACGGCACGGCGACCGTGGTCCAGTTGATTGGCCCGGCGCGCCTGGCCACCGCCGGGATGATCACCACGGTCAAGCTGATCGGCGCCCAGGTGGCCCAGTTCACCGAGCGGAAGGAGACCGAGGCAGCCGCGGCGCGGATGAAGGACCAGTTCGTGGCGACCGTCTCGCATGAGCTGCGGACGCCGCTGGCCGCCATGGACGGCTGGCTGCACATCCTGCTGGACGGCGAGCCCGGCCCGCTCACCGACGACCAACGGCGCTTCCTGGGCACGGTGAAGCGGAACAGCGACCGGCTGATGCGGCTGGTCGGCGACCTGCTGCTGATCGGCCAGATGGACGCGGGCCAGTTCAGCCTGGACCTCGCCGAGGTGGACATCGCCGAGCTGGTCGGGGAGACCGTCGCCCTGTTCGCCGGGCCAGCCGCGGAGAAGGGCATCGAGCTGACCGCCGGCACCGGCCCGGGCGCCACGGTGCACGGGGACCGGATGCGGCTCGGGCAGCTGCTGGGCAACCTGGTGTCCAACGCCATCAAGTTCACCCCCGAGCACGGCACGGTCCGGGTGCAGGTCACGGGACAGGGCGAGCGCTGCCTGATCGAGGTGGCCGACAGCGGCGTCGGGATCCCGGCCGCGGAGCGGGCCCGCCTTTTCCAGCGGTTCTACCGGGCGTCCACCGCGGCCGGCACGGCCGGCACCGGGCTGGGGCTCGCCATCAGCAAGGCCATCGCGGAAGGGCATGGCGGGACCATCTGGGTGGCCGAAGCCGAGGGCGGGGGCACCCGTTTCGTGGTGGAACTCCCGCTCACCGTGCGGGCGGGGGCAACGCTGTGACCGATGGGCAGACGATCCTGGTCGCCGACGATGAGCAGGACATCCGTGAGCTGGTCGCCTACCGGCTGAGCCGGTCCGGCTTCAGCGTGATCGAGGCACGTGACGGCGAGGAGGCGCTCCGGCTCGCCGCCGCGCAGCCGCTGGACATGGCGGTGCTCGACGTGATGATGCCGCGGCTCAATGGCTACCAGGTCACCGAGCGGCTGCGCGGCGCGCCGGCCACTGAGCAGCTGCCGGTCATGCTGATGAGCGCCAGCGTGCAGGACTCGGACATCTCGCGCGGCTTCGCGGCCGGCGCCGACGATTACCTCACCAAGCCGTTCCACCCGGATGAGCTGGTGGCCCGGGTCCGGGCCGTGCTGGCCCGGCGCTGAGCCCGATCTCGGCCGCGGCGCCGCCCGCTGCCCCCGCTTCCTGGTGCCCGCGCCCGGCCGCCCGGGGCACCCGCCTTAGCCAGGCCGGCAGTGGCTGCTCGCCCGCACGGTGAGCCGGGGCGGCAGCAACGTGGCGCCCGGCACCTGCTCGCCGCGCAGCTTCGCCATCAGCAGGGCCACCGCCTGGCTGCCGATCTGCTCGGCCGGGATGTCGATGGAGGTGAGCGGCGGCGCGGCCTGCTCGGCCAGCTCGTCCGGGCACAGCGCCAGCACCGACAGGTCGTCGCCGACCTCCCGGCCGGCCGCGCGCAGCTCGTCCAGCAGCGGGCCGAGTGCGGGGTCGTTGTGCACCACGAGGCCGTCCAGCTGCGGGCACTGCGCCAGCAGCGCGCGCACCGTGCCGCGGACCGCGGCCGGCGCCGGGTCGCACGGCCAGGTGACCGGGCGCAGCCCGCAGCCCCGGGCGGCGCGCTCGAAGCCGGCCTGGGTGCGCTGGGCGAAGCCGGTGCCGCGCCGGTACACCTCCGGCGGCGCGCCGATCAGCGCGACGTCCCGGCAGCCCTGCTGCGCCAGGTGATGCGCGGATGCTTTCCCGGCCGCCTCGAAATCCAGGTCGATACAGGTCAGGTCGGCGCGGCGGGCCGGGATGCCGATCAGCACGGCAGGCAGCGGCAGCGAGCGGAGCACCGGCAGCCGCACGTCGTGGCAGGCCACGTCCGTCACGATGACCGCATCCACCAGCGCCGACGCCGTGACCCGCGGCAGCCGCCCGACGCCTTCGTCCTGGGTCAGCAGCAGCACGTCGTGATCGTTGCGGCGCGCGGTGGTCACCACCGACACCGCGAACTGCATGAGTACCGGCTCGTAGATGCCGGGCCGCAGCGGCACCACCAGGGCGATGACGTTCGACCGGTGGCCGGCCACGGCCCCCGCGCCCCCGTGCGGCTGGTACCCGAGGGCCGCGACGGCCTCCAGGACGCGCCGCCGGGTCGGCTCAGAGATCGACCGCTTGCCGCTGAGCACGTAAGAGACGGTGCTCGGCGATACGTCCGCGTGCCGGGCGACGTCAGAGATCTTGGCCACGGCCCCGTCCGTGAATGCGAAGCGCTTCGATGCCTGGGATGCTAGACCGCTGGCCCACCCCGCACAAGCCTCGCGCCGCGGGGCGCGGTTCAGCCGCGGGCCAGTTCCGCCACGCGGGCGTGCAGGTGCGGCAGGTACTCCTCGGACTCGGGCTTCATCAGCACGCTGCGCAGGATGCGGGCCGCCGGCGCGTCCAGGCCGACCCCGGGATGGCGCGCGGCGAACGCCCCCGCGTCGGCCCGGAGCGTGCTCAGGAAGACCGGGTCGGGCCCGGTCATCCCGGCCTGCAGGACCCGCCCGGAGGCGGCGTCGATGCGGGCCAGGGTGGCCGGCTCGGTCACCGGGAAGTAGCTGACGATGTCCAGTTCCGGCGGCTGGTAGAGGCTGAGGTCCGCGGACGCGCCGATCAGGTCCGCCCAGTCCAGCGCGGCCCGCCGCCCGGCCGCGAGCACCTGGCCGAGCCCGTCCGGGGTGGGCGGCAGCACCTGGAAGGTGAGCCACAGCGCGGCCGCCGAGGCGCCGGCCCGGGAGCACTCCAGGCTGATCTCGCCCAGGTGCAGCTCGTCCGAGGTGAAATAGGTGTACGGCGAGTCATGCAGGTAGAAACGGCCCACCCCGGGGTCGCGGAACAGCACCGCGCCGCAGCCGTAGGGCTGGAGCCCGTGCTTGTGCGGATCGACCACCACCGAGTCGCACGAGGCGATGGCCCGCCACGGGGCCTCGGGCAGCCCGGCCCGGCCGCCCGTCCCGGCGAGCAGGGTGAAGAACCCGCCGTAGGCCGCGTCCACGTGGATCCGCACCCCGTAGCGCTCCCGGAGCGGGAGCGCGTCGTGCACCGGGTCCACCGCGCCCAGCCCGGTGCTGCCGGCGGTCAGCACCACGGTGCCCACCTGGCCGGCGCGGAGCAGGTCTTCCAGCGCGTCCAGGTCGATGCGGCCCTGGCGGTCGGCGGGCACCGGATGTCCCGGCACGCCCAGCAGATGGCACATCCGGCCATGCGTGTAGTGCGCCTCGGTGCTGTACGCGACACCGCGCCCGGGATGCAGCTCCCGCGCCACGAACAGGGCCTCCAGGTTGGCGATGGTGCCGCTGGTGGTGAGGTGGCCCAGGTGGGCCCGGTCCAGGCCGAACATCGCGGCCAGCTGCGCGGTCACCTCCCGTTCCATCCGCGCGGTGGCGGGGCCGCCGTCCAGCGCGTGGTTGTTCGGGTTGATCAGCATCGCGGCGAGGTAGCCGGCCACCGCCGCCGGGTGCGGCGGCTTGAGCATCTGGCCCGCATAGCGCGGGTGGAAGAACGGGTAGTTCTCGGCCAGCCGCGCGGTGAACTCGGTGAACGCCGCGCCGAACCGCTCGTCGCTCACCGCCAGCGACGGGTGCGGGGAGACCGGGCCGGAGGCCGCCGCCCACTCTTCGATGGCCGCTACCGCACGGCCCAGCCAGTAGTCCAGGTTCACGGCTGGCGGCCCGGGTTGATGAGCTGGTAGAGGGCGTGATCCTGCCAGCGGCCGGCGATGCTCAGGTAGGCCGGGGCCACCCCGATGCGGGTGAAGCCGTTGCGCTCCAGCACCCGCTGCGACCTGACGTTGTGCAGCAGGGTGCCGGCCTCGATCCGGTGCAGCGCAAGGCGCGCGAAGGCGGTCCCGCAGATCTCCCGGACCGCCGTGGTGGCCAGGCCCCGGCCGCCCGCGGCGGCGCTGAGCCAGTAGCCCACGTGACAGGACTGGAACGGCCCGCGCACGATCTCGTTCAGCGTGATGCGTCCGGCCACCCGACCGGACTCGTCCAGGATGACGCACGGCAGGATGGATCCCTGCCGGTAGCGGGCCAGCGCGGACTGCACCGCGGCACGCTGGCCCTCGGCGGTGAAGTAGTCCTCGCCACGGGCGGGCTCCCAGGGGGCCAGGAACTCCCGGTTGCCGCGGACCAGGGTGGTCAGCGCCGGCACGTCATCGGGGGTGACCAGGCGGGTGGCGCTCACCGGGCTATTCTCTCAGCCCTGGCGGCCGGCCGGGGCGGCGCAGGGCCTGCGGGTGGCATCCCGCGATGATGGGAAGGGCGGGCGGGGATGCCGCCGCCGAGGAACGGGATGGCGAGGAGATTACGCGGGTGAAGGCAACACTGGAAGGAACCGTCGCGCTGGTGACCGGCGCGTCGAGCGGCATCGGGGCAGCCACGGCCGTGGCGCTGGCCGAGCAGGGCGCCGCGGTGGCGGTGGCGGCGCGGCGCCGGGACCGGCTGGACGCCCTGGCGGCCGGGCTCCGGGAGCAGGGCGGGACGGTGCTGGTGCTGGAGGCCGACATCACCGACGGGGCGCAGGCGGCCGCCGCCGTGCAGCGCACCGTGGGCGAGCTTGGCCGCCTCGACACGCTCATCAACAACGCCGGGGTCATGCTGCTCGGCCCGGCGGCCGGGGCGCCGCTCTCGGAGTGGCAGCGGATGGTCGAGCTGAACGTGCTGGGCCTGCTCTACTGTGCGCACGCGGCCGTGCCGCACCTGCTGCGCGCCGCCGAGGAAGGGCCGCGGCACGTCGCGGACATGGTGAACATCAGCTCGGTGGCGGGGCGGGTCGCCCGCAACGGCAGCGGCGTCTACAACCTGACCAAGCACGGCGTCGGCGCCTTCAGCGAGTCGCTGCGCCAGGAACTCGCCCCCCGCTACGTGCGCGTCTCCCTGGTGGAGCCCGGGGCGACGGCCACCGAGCTGGCCACGCACAACCGGCCGGAGATCCTGGAGGGCCTGCGCGGGCAGTTCGGCCAGCGGATGGAGGCCGGGGACATCGCCGACGCGATCCGCTACATCGTCACCCGGCCCCGGCACATGGCCGTGAACGAGATGCTGATCCGGCCCACCGAGCAGGAGCGCTAACCGTGCCGCCCGCCTGGCCGGGAGGGCCCGGCGGCGGCGACCGCGGCGGCGATCGCTTCCGGGTCGGCCGGGGCCGGCACCCCGGCGACCAGGACTGTGGGGGTGGCGCCGACCCCCGCGGCCACCGCCCGCGCGGTCACATAGGACGGCCAGTCCCGGTATGCGCCGTCGGCCAGGCAGCCAGCGAACCCGGTGCCGCCCAGCCCGGCCGCCCGGCCCAGGGCGGCCAGCTCGGCGTCGCTCAGTCCGGGGCCGCCCTCCGGTGGCTGGTGGGTGAACAGCTCATGCGCGTACTCGGCGAACTGGCCGAAGTCCGCGGCGCACCCGGACGCCGCGGCGGCCCGGGTCGAGTAGGCCGTGGTTGACGCCGCGTCCAGGAAGTTCATCGGGTGGTAGGCCACGCTGGCCAGGTGCTGCCCGGCCAGCCCGGCCAGGGCCGGCCCGGCGGTCAGCTCGAACCGGCGGCAGTACGGGCACTGGAAGTCGATGTAGGCGTCCACCCAGACGGGGCCGTCCCCGACGACGACCCCGTCGCCGGCGGGTGTCGTGCTGGCGGGCACCTGGGCGGGACGGCCCTGCTCGGTCATGGCCCCTCCTGCGGACTCGCGGCATGTCCTGGTCATGGAGCCTGTCCCCGTCCCCGGGCGGGCTCACACCGTCAGAAAGGCTGGACTCTAACGTGACGACTTCGCGGCCGGACGCGCTGGCGGCCCTCGCGGCGGAGCCCGCGGCGTCCGGGGTAATCCTCGACTTCGATGGTGTCCTGTCGCCCATCGTCGCCGACCCCGGGACCAGCGCGCTGCCGGACGGGGTCGCCGCGAGCCTGGCCGAGCTGGCCGGGCCGCTGCGGCTGCTGGCCGTGCTGTCCGGCCGCCCGGCCGCCTTCCTGGCCGACCGGGTCCGGGTGCCGGGCGTGCTGCTGCTCGGGTCCTATGGCCTCGAGCGGATCCAGGACGGGGAACGGCGCCTGCACCCGGCCGCGGAGCGCTGGCTGGAGCCGGTCCGCGAGGCGAGCCGGGAGCTCGATGACCGGTTCGGCGGGGTGCCGGGGATCCGGGTGGAGCGCAAGTCGGTCTCGGTGGCGGTGCACTGGCGGCAGGCGCCGGACCAGGGCGCCGCCGCGGAGCAGGTGCGCCTGGCCACCGCCGGGATCGCCGCCGCCACCGGGCTGCGGCTGGAACCGGGCAAGCTGGTCGAGGAGCTGCGTCCCCCGGTTGACGTGGACAAGGGCTCCGCCGTCTCCGGCTTGCTGGCCGAGTCCGGGCTGAAGACCGCCGCCTACGCCGGCGACGACCTCGGGGACATCCCGGCGCTCCGGGCGGTCCGCGGCGCAGGCGGGTACGCCCTGGTGGTCGACCACGGCACCGAGACCGACCCGCGGCTCCTCGAGCTGGCCGACCAGTCCTTCGCGGGCACCGCGGAGTTCGCGGGCTGGCTCGCCGAGCTGGCCCAGGGGGTGTCAGCCCGGCAGGACGGCCCGCGGAACCCGCCGGGCGGGCGGTGACATACCGGGCCGCGGCGCGGCTAGTCCGCGCAGCCGATCTCGGCGTCGCCGACGGCGCAGGCGGCGCGCCTCAGGAGAGCGCGGAAGTCGGCTCGCTGGCCGGCGTCCAGCGCCCCCAGCAGCCGGTCCTCGGCCTCCCGGACCTCGCGCTCGGCGTCGTCGAGGATGCTGATGCCGCGCGGCGTGGCGACGATCTTGCGCTGGCGGCGGTCGGCTGGGTTGAGCTGTCGTTCGACCAGCCCGGCGGCGACCAGGTCGTCGATGAGGTAGGTCATCACGGTGCGGTCGATGCCGAGGCAGCCGGCCAGGGCGAGCTGGCTTGGCTGGTCCCCGCGGGCCACTGCGGCCAGGGTCTGGTAGCCGCGCGGGCCCTGCGGGACGTGCTCCAGGACCGCGGCCACCATGGCGTGATAGGCGCGCAACAGGACCCCGAGCGACAGGCCGAAATCGTCGATGATCCCAGCCTGCCCGATCAGTGACGGCACCACCGCCTGCCCTCGCGCCTCCATCGTCCGATCATACCCGGGCCGCACCTATCGTCAGATGATCTGCGAGATAGAACATCTGACGGATCTGCGATGTTGACAAGACTATCTGTGCAACAGACAATCTTTGTGTCCGCTTATTGACGGGCCGGGCGAGGACACCAGCCGCGGGCTGTCGCGGCCGCGGCTGGCCGCTCCGCCGGCCTGTCCGGCAGATATGACGTAATGCCAGCGTTCCGCGGACGGACAGGATCCTGTCATGTCATCCGCACTCACCAGCCACCCGGCCAGCAACGGCACGCTGCCGGCGGTGACCACATCCCCCGGCCTCACCGGCGAGTACGTGCTGCCGGCCACCGGGCGCGGCATCGCCGCCCAGGCGGTCGCCGCCCTCGGCCTGCTGACCGGGCTGTGGGTCGCCCTCTCCCCCTGGTTCCTGGTGCTGCAGCACGGGGGGACCAATGCCACGGCGGCCAACCTGATCGCGGGCCTGGCCGTGGCCGCCCTGGCGGCGGCCGCCCTGGCCGGCCCGCGCGGGTACCCGGGCCTGCAGTCCGGCAGCCTGCTGCTGGGCGCCTGGCTGATCGTGTCCCCGTTCATCCTGGACGCGAAGTTCGCCGTCGCCACCCCGATGTACTGGTCGAACATCTGGTCCGGCGCGATCCTGGTGGTCCTCGCCCTGGCCGGCCTCAGCATGCTGCGCCGGCCCGCCCGCTAGCCCAGCCCACGCGGGCGCGGCTCGCTGGGCCCGCGCCCCGGATGCCCGCCCCGCAGGCCCTGCGGAGGCGGGCATCCGGGCTTGCGCATGCCCCTACGGCTGTTACCCGAACAGGGTCCCCTGGCTCATCACCGCGGGCAGCGGGACCAGGGCCTGCTCCGGGACCAGGCGGCCGTCACCGCGGATATGCACCAGCGGCACCCCCTGGCCGGCCAGGGCCCGGCCGACGAGGAGCCGCCGGTGGCACCGGCCCGGGTCTTCCTCGCTGCACAGGATGGCGACCCGGGAACGACTGGCCGCGGCTAGCAGCCGCGCCAGCCCGGACCTGAAGCGCTCCGTGCCGGCCAGGGCCGGGTAGCTGACGTGCCCGTCGCGATCGTAGAACTCCGGCTCCGGCGGCCGGCCGCCCAGTTCCGCGCCGAGGAAGGCGTAGCCGATGCCCTCGCCCAGCAGGCCCGCGCCCAGGGAACGCTGGTTGAACTGGGGGTTGTACCGGGAAAACGGGCGGGACCGGATATCGGCCACGGCCTGGATGCCCGGCCCCGGCAGCAAGGCGAGGAAGTCCGGCAGGGCATGGGTCGAGTGACCGATGGTCCAGATCGTCATCCGCACTCAGGTTAGCTGCTGGCCGAGGTGGCCGAGGAACTCGGCACCGTCCGGGCCGGCCGCCCACCGGGCGTGCCCGAGCAGGTAGCCGTCGTAGGCCAGCTCGACGTTGCCGGGGGAGTCCACCACGGAGCCGAAGTACTCGATCTCCGACAGCGCGTACTCCAGGTGCACGACGGGGAAGACCGCGGGCAGCGCGGCGGCCTCGGCGGCGGCCAGCGGCCGGACCGCCCGGTAGCCGTCCAGCAGCGCGCTGGCCGCGGCCAGATCGCCCTGGGCCCGGCCGGATCCGTGCAGGTCCAGCCAGTTGACCGTGCTGCGCTCCAGGGCCGTTGCCAGGTCGTGCACGGTGGACGTGCGGTTCGCCAGCCCCACGTCGAACACCCCCGCGACATCGGCGTCCGGGCCGGCCGACGTCCAGGTCAGGTTGGACGGGTGCCAGTCGCCGTGGCCCCATTGCGCGGCCAGCCCGCTGCTGAGCCGGCTGGCCCGGCTGAGCAGCGGGAGCAGATCCCGGGCCAGGTCGTCGCGCCAGGCCCGGCCGGCCAGCGAACGGGCCAGCCCGGGCCGCTGGCTGACCAGCCGGCTCACCGCGGCCAGCGGGTCGGCCGCGCCGAGCAGCCAGCCGCCGCTGAGCAGCACGCCGGGCGGCCGGGCCGGGTGCCGGAAGTCCGCTGCCGCGTGGTGCAGCCGGGCCAGCGCGGCGCCGGCCGCCCGGGCCTGTCCCAGGCTGCGGAACGGTGACCAGGACAGGGCATCCCGGTACAAGTCCAGGCCGGGCGCGACGCCGTGCACTTCGTAGACGAAGTCGCCACGCCGCACGGTGCTGCCGCCGGTCGCGGTGCGCAGCACCGGCGGCACCGGGATGCCGCGAGACCGCAGGTGGGCCAGGAACTGGTGCTCGGTGCCGAGCTGCCCGGCGGTGCGTACCGCGGTGTGGTGCCGCTTGACGAAGACCGTGCCGCCCGGCCAGGTGACCAGCGCCGCCGCGGACATCGGCCGCGGGCTGTGCCAGGCGGGCCGCGCGGTGCGGGCGGCCCCGGTGCCGGGCAGGCCGGCCTGCGGGTACCTGGCCAGCACGGTGGTCAGTTCCGCGCTGGTGAGCGGCGGCCAGTCCGGCTCGACCAGTTCCGTGCCCATGCCGTGCACCAGCCCGGCCGCCGTGCCCGGGGTCACCGCACCCTCCCTACGCCGGCATTACCCGGTCAGGTTCAGACGGTCGGCGGCACGCGGCCCAGCGGGCCAGCCACCCTCTCAGCCCGGTCGGCCCGAGCTCCCGTGTTCTTGTGCCCCGATGCTACCTGCGCGCGGGCTCAGCGCAGCCCGTCACCATGCTCGAGGATCTCCGCCGCGCCGCGGACCACGCAGCGCAGCGGGTCCTCGACGACCAGTACCGGGATGTCGGTGGCCGCCTCGATCCGGCTGGCCAGCCCGGGCAGCAGCGCCCCGCCGCCGGACAGCCGGATCTTGCCGCGGACCACGTCCTCGGCGAGGTTCGGCGGGATGTCGGACAGCATCTCCTGGACGCAGTCCACCATGGCCGTCACGATGTGCTGCAGGGCGCGGGCGACCATCCCGGCCGGCACGTGCTCGACCCGGGGCGTGCGGCGGGCCGCGTCCACCCCGACCGTCTCCATCACCGCCGGCCCGTCGGCGGCCAGGCCGAGGGTGCACTTCAGGCTGCGGGCCGCGTTCCGCCCCAGTATCAAGCCCAGTTCGCTCTTGATCATGCTCACGATCGCGTCGTCCATCGCGTTGCCACCCATCCGCAGCGACTGAGCGCGGACGATCTGCCCGCCGGCCACCACGGCCGCCTCGGTGGTGCCGCCGCCCACGTCCACGATGAAGGCGCCGGCTCCAGCGGCCAGGTCGAAGCCCGCCCCGGCGGCCGCGGCCACCGGCTCGTCGACCAGCTGCACGGTGCACCGGGGCCGTACCGCGCCGGCCGCGGCCGCGAGCGAGCGGCGTTCCACCCAGGTGGCGCCGCCCGGCACGCAGACCACCGCGGCGGTGCGCAGCAGGCCGCGGCGCAGCTGCCCCCGGCGCAGGAAGCCCTGCAGCATCGCCGTCGCGGCTTCCAGGTCGGCGATGACGCCGTCCCGCAGCGGGTGCAACACCTCGACGCCCTGGGGCTCCTTGCCGGCCAGCGCGTCGGCGGCTTCGCCCACGGCGGCCACCCGGCCGGTGGACCGGTCCAGCGCGATCGCCGACGGCTCGTCGATGACCAGCCCGCGCCCCGAGATGCTCACGAGCGTGTTCACCGTGCCGAGGTCGACCGCCACCCCTGACCGCAACCGCATCATTGCGCCCCTTGCCCCGAAACCCTCCGGATCCACCAGTATTGTGGCCCGGTGTCCTGTGCGGGAGAACTGCAGGTTATCGATCTGGTGCGGTTATTTGCGCGCAAAGCCCCAATTGAGGATCTTCGCGGCGTCGCTGAAGGAGGCCGTGATCGTGGTCGGTGAGCTGTTCAGCACGACCCCGATCAGTGTCACGCTGCCCCGGCGCGCCTCGAAGAGCAGGCAGTAGCCGGCGGCCGGGGTGTTCCCGGTCTTGATCCCGATGACGCCCGGGTAGCGGCCCAGCAGCAGGTTGGTGTTATGCCAGGTGTAGGCGTGATGCAGCGGGCCGGCCGGGATTCGGTCGGTCCGCTGGTCCACGATGGCCCGGAACACCGCGGACTGCATCGCGTCCCGTCCTAGGGCGAGCAGGTTGGCGGGGGTGGAGTAGGTGGACCGCCCGGTCGGCCAGGGCAGCCCGTCGAAGCTCGAGAAATGGGTGCGCCGGAGGCCCAGCCGGGCCGCCTCCGCGTTCATCTTGGCGATGAACGTGGCCCGTCCCGGCCCGTAGGCCTGGGCCAGTGCGTAGGCGGCGTCGCAGCCGGACGGCAGCAGCAGGGCCTCCAGCAGGGCGTGAGCGGTGAGCCGGTCACCGGGGTACAGGCCGGCGTTGCTGGCTCCCCACTCGCGCACGTAGGCCCGGACCCCGGCCGGGACGGTGATCCGCCGGCTGAGATGCCCGGCCTGGATGACCACCAGGGCGGTCATCACCTTGGTGATGCTGGCCATCGGGCGCTCGGCGTCGGGCTCGCGGCCCCACAGCATGCGGCCGGTGCCCGCGTCCTCCAGTGCGGCGCCCCTGGCCTGCACCCCGGTGGGATGCGCGGGCGCGACCGGCGATGCGGTGCCGGTGGTCACCGGCGTGGCGGTGGGCGTGGCCGCCGCCGGGCCCGCCTGCCGGGCCACGGTGGCCGCCTGGACCGCCACCGGTGTCAGGGTCAGGGTCAGGGTCAGGCCGCCGGCCAGGACCATCGCGCTGGCTCGGGCAGGCAGGCGCATGACTCCCCCGTCACGGTAGGCGGTAATCACCCGGCAGCCTGTCAGGTGGCCCCCGCCCCGGGCAAGCGGAACGCAGATCAGGGCCGGGCGGGCCGGGAAGCCTGCCGGACCCGGTAGGCGGCCACGTTGGTCCGGTTCGCGCAGGCGGTACCGCAGAACCGGCGGGACCGGTTCTTGGACAGGTTGACGTGCACGTCGTCACAGTCCGGCGCGGCGCAGCGCCGCAGCCGGTCCAGCTGCCGGGTCCGGATGACGTCGGTGAAGGCCATCGCCGCCTCCACCGCCATCCGGTCGGCCAGCGGCGCCTCGGGGGGCGTCGCGTGCAGGTGGTAATCCCACCCGTCGTGCCGCACCAGCTGGGGCAGCGCGCGGGCCTCCCGGAGCAGGGTGTTGACCAGGTCCGCGGCCTGGTCCTCGGTCATCGACCACAGCCGCTCCAGCCGCGGCCGCAGCCGGCGGACCGCGTCCAGCTCCGCCTGGTCGTGGGTGCGGGATCCGCTCCACCGCCAGGCGGTGACGAACTCGTCGAGCGCAGCGGGGCTGGCCAGCTGGTCAGCCTGGCCCCGTCCGGTGTTGACCAGCGCCGCCGCCGCCGTCAGGGCCACCTCGGTGTCATGAGCAAAAAGCACCTTGACTCCTTTCAGGCCGGCCCGCTACCGTCACTGGCGTACGTTATTTTTACCACTTACCGGGCCGCAGGTCGGCCCGATCACCGACTGGAGCACGGCTGTGCCTGACGCCCGCCCGCGCGCCCGGTCCGGCCAGGGCGCCGGCCTCGGCCTGGCCGTGCTGTCGGCGGCCACGTTCGGCACCTCGGGCACGTTCGCCTCGTCGCTGATCGGCGCCGGGTGGAGCCCGGCCGCGGCGGTGCTCAGCCGGATCGCCCTGTCGGCCGTCCTGCTGACCATCCCCGCGCTGGTGCAGTTGCGCGGCCGCTGGGGGCTGCTGCGGCGGCACGCGGCCCCGGCCGCCGCCTACGGCCTGATTGCGGTGGCCGGCTGCCAGCTGTGCTACTTCAATGCCGTGCAGCGGATGCCGGTGGGCGTCGCCCTGCTGCTGGAGTACCTCGGCGCGGTGCTCGTGGTCGGCTGGCTCTGGCTGCGGCACGGCCAGCGGCCCCGGCGGCTCACCGTGCTCGGCACGGCCCTGGCCATCACCGGGCTGGCCCTGGTGCTGAACCTGGCCGGGTCGGCCCGGATCAACCCGGTGGGCGTGGCGTGGGGACTGCTCGCCGCGGTCGGGCTGGCCATCTACTTCCTGCTGTCCGCGGGCACCTCGGCCCGCCTGGCCGGGCGGGAGCCGCTGCCCCCGATCGTCATGGCCTGGGCCGGGATGTGCGTCGGTGCGGCCGCGCTCGGCCTGCTGGTCTGGGCCGGCCTGCTGCCGATGACGGCCTCCACCGGGCCGGTGACGTTCCTGCGCTATCAGGTCAGCTGGCTGGTCCCGGTGATCGGGCTGGCGCTGGTCGCCGCGGTCATCGCCTACGTGGCCGGCATCGGCGCGGCCCGCCGGCTGGGAGCCAAGCTGGCGTCGTTCATCGGCATGGCCGAGGTGCTGTTCGCCATCCTGTTCGCCTGGCTGCTGCTCGGCCAGCTGCCCTCGGTGGTGCAGTTCGCGGGCGGCGTGCTGATCCTGGCCGGGGTCACCGGCGTGCGGCTCGACGAGCTGCGCGGCCCGGCCCCAGGCGGCGGCCCGGATGGCGGCGGCCCGGATGGCGGCGGCCCGGCCAGCGGCAGGCTGGGCGAGGGCCGCCAGGCCGAAGCGGTGCGTTGAGTAGCCGACGGCGGGCCGGCCCGGGCCGGCCTTACGTCTTGCCGCCCACCCGCCGTAGCTGAGCAGGGCCCGGGCGTGCGCGACGACGATCGGGCCGTTGTCCAACAGTTCTACCGGACTCGCTGGGGGCCGTCCGCGCCAATCCCGTTGTGGTGCGCGGCCGCATCGTGCCGCCGGGAGAAGCGCAGCACGCCATCGTTGATCCGGCCGTGCCGCAGGGTCAGCACGTCGTGGGCGTAGCTCATGCCGAGCCGCCACGGTGCCCGCGACCCGGCCCGCGGGAACTGATCGATGGACCGGAGCACATAGCCGGCCGAGAAGTCGAGCAGCGGCCGCCGGGTAATGCCCGGGTCGTCGCTGACCGGGACGCACGCGTCGTACCCATGGGAGTCCAGGTAGCCGAGCAGCCGGCAGGTGAACTCGCTGACCAGGTCCGCCTTGAGCGTCCACGACGCGTTGGTGTAGCCGATGGTGAACGCGAAGTTCGGCACGCCGCTCAGCATCATGCCCTTGTAGGCCATGGTCTCGGGCAGGCAGACCTCCCGGCCGTCCACGACCAGCCGCGCGCCGCCGAAGGCCAGCAATTGCAGGCCGGTCGCGGTCACCGCGATGTCGGCCGCCAGCTCCTCCCCGGAGTCCATCCGCAGCCCCCGCGGGGTGAACCGGTCGATCCGGCCGGTGACCACCGAGGCCCGCCCGGCCCGGATGGCCTTGAACAGGTCGCCGTCGGGGACGAGGCACAGCCGCTGGTCCCAGGGGTTGTACACCGGGTTGAAATGGGTGTCCACGTCGTACCCCGGCGGCAGCTGCCTGATGGCCATGGCACGGATCCAGTTCCGGACCAGGCGGGGCCGGCGGCGGCTGAGCTGGTAGATCACCGTGGCGATGAGCACGTTCTTCCAGCGCGTGGGGGGGTAGGCGCGGCGGGCGCCGAGCATCGCGCGCAGCCGGCTGGCGATGGGGTCCTCGGCAGGCAGGGTCAGGATGTAGCTGGGGGAGCGCTGCACCATCGTCACGTGGCCCGCGGTGGCGGCCAGGGCCGGGACCAGGGTCACCGCGGTGGCGCCGCTGCCGATCACGACGACGCGCTGGCCGGCGTAATCCAGATCCGGGGGCCAGTGCTGCGGGTGCACGACCTGGCCGCGGAAGTCCCCGAGGCCGGCGAACTCCGGCCGGTAACCCTGGTCGTACCGGTAGTAGCCGCTGCACATGAGCAGGAAGCCGCAGCTGATCTCGGTCGTCCCGGCTCCGTGCGCGGCCTGCACCGTCCACCGCGCGCCCGCGCTCGACCAGCAGGCGCGGGTGACCCGGTGCCCGAAGCGGATGTGCCTGCCGATCCCCGCCTCTGCCGCCGTGTCGCGGACGTAGTCCAGGATCGCGGGCCCGTCGGCGATCGCCCTGGCCTGCGTCCACGGCCGGAACCGGTAGCCGAGCGTGTGCATGTCCGAGTCGGACCGCACGCCCGGGTAGCGGAACAGGTCCCAGGTACCGCCGATGGCGTCCCGGGCCTCCAGGATCGTGTAGCTCTTGCCCGGGAACGCGGACTGCAGATGGTGCGCGGCGCCGATCCCGGACAGCCCGGCCCCGACGATCAGGACGTCAACGTGCTCGGTCACCGCGGTGCCGCCGGCCGGCCCGCGGTCGGCCTACGCGTCCGCGGCACCGGGGCCCCGGGTGGCGGCCAGCGTGGCGCGGATGTGCCCGTCGATCAGGTTCACCAGGGCGGGCCAGGCGCCCCGCGGCAGGTCGTGGCCCATCCCGGGTATCGTCTCCAGCCGGGCGCCGCTGATGGCCTGCGCCGTGCCGGCCCCGCCGGTCGGGTGGACCATCCGGTCCCGGTCACCGTGGATGACAAGCGTGGGCGCCGTCACCGCGCGCAGCTCGGCGGTCCGGTCGCCGGAGGCGATGATGGCGCCGAGCTGGCGCCCGGGTCCGGCGTTGAACGGATCCCGGCTCCATGCCAGCGTGGCCAGCTCACGCACGGCCGCCTCGTCGAACGGGTAGCCCGCCGAGCCGATGTGCCGGAAGATGCGGACCGCGCCGTCCACGTACTCCGCCTGGCTGTGCGGGGGCCGGGACAGCATCAGGCGCCAGGTGGACAGCGCCGGGCGGCCGGTACGCCGGGCGCCCGTGGTGGACATGATCGAGGTGAGTGACCGCACCCGGGCGGGATAGCGGGCGGCGACGGTCTGCGCGATCATGCCGCCCATCGAGATGCCGACCAGGCTGGCGGAGGGCAGGCCGAGCGCGTCGAGCAGCCCGGCGGTGTCGGCCGCCATGTCGGCCAGCCGGTACTGGCGCGGGTCCCAGCGCTTGCGCAGCATCGCCAGCGGGCGCGGCGGCCGGAAGTCCAGGTGTGCCGACCGGCCGACGTCACGGTTGTCGAAGCGGGTGACCAGGTAGCCGCGGCCGGTCAGCAGCTCGCAGAACTCGTCCGGCCAGCTGTGCATCTGCATGCCGAGCCCGGCCACCAGGACCAGCGGGATCCCGGCCGGGTCACCCAGCTGCTCGTAGGCGAGCGAGATGCCACGCCCGGCATCCGCGAGCCGGTCGGTCATGCTGGCGGCACCACCTGCTGGGTCACGGCCGGCCCTCCGGGATCGCTGGTACGCATGGGTACCAGGTAACGGTACGCCCGTGTACCATCCGGGGCAAGGGCGCGCCGTACCGGGGGGATAACCTGACGACCGTGACCACCGCTCAGCCCTCCGTGCTGCTCGACATGGCGGAAGGGCCTGCCGGGTTCCGCCGGCGGCTGCTGGCCGGCATGGCCGAGGCCATCCGGGAGCGCGGTTTCCGCGAGTCCACGGTGGCCGACGTCGTCCGGCATGCCCGCACCTCGCGGCGGACGTTCTATGCGCACTTCGCCGGCAAGCAGGCGTGCTTCATCGCCCTGCTGCAGGAAGCCAATGCGGAGATGGTGCGCCGGGTCGCCGCCGCGGTTGACCCGCAGGCCGCCTGGGACACGCAGGTACGCCAGGCCATCGAGGCCTGGATCGCGTGCGCGCAGTCCGACCCGGCTATCACGCTGAGCTGGATCCGTGAGATCTCGTCGCTCGGTGACGCCGCCCGGCAGGTGCAGCGCGAGCTGCTCGAGGCGTTCGTCGTGCTGGTCCAGCGGCTGACCGATACCCCGGAACTGCGGGCCGCCGGGATCGTGCCAGCGCCCCGGCCATTTGCTGTCATGCTGCTCGGCGGGCTGCGCGAGCTCATCGCCACGACCGTCGAGGACGGCGGCGACATCGGGGACATCGCCGACGTCGCGGTCCGGGCCACCCGGGCGCTGCTCGGCCCGCCAAGCTGACCCGCGCCTCGTATCAGGGCAGCCCGGAGGGTGCGGCGGGCGGCCGCCCCGCCCGCGGAGCCGGGTACCGTCGCGTCAGTGCGCTTCCCAGTCGATGTGGTAGCCGTAGAGCTGCCTGGAGCGCTTGCTGTTCGCGATGAGCTTGAGGACGTGCGGCAGCATCGCATCGCGGACGACGCGGCTGGCCCCGGTGGCCGCCTTGCTGTTGTTGACGCGTGCGGCTTGCTTGATGATCTGCTGCACTCGCGGCCGGCGGGCCCGCTCGAAGGCCGCGAAGGCCTGACCGGGGCTGGGCAGATCGCGCAGGTTCTTGGCCAGCTGCACCCCGTCTTCGATGGAAAGCGAGGCCCCCTGCCCGGAGCTGGGGGACGGCGCGTGGGCGGCGTCGCCGGTGACGATCATCCGGCCGGCGTGCCAGCGGGGCAGGTGAGCAAGGGTGTGGACCGGGCTGGCCCGCAATTCGTGCGTGGTGGCCTCGATGAGGCGCGTCGCGGGGCCGAAGTCGTCAGCAAACAGGCCAGTGAGCTGCTGCTTCCATGCGCCGGTGCCGATGCGGGCCAGGGAGCCGCGGGCAGGCTCGTCGGGCCAGGGCACGTTGGCGAACCACCACACCTCACCGCCGGGGGCGAGGGCATAGCCGAAGAACGCCCGTCTGCCGAAGATCATGTGGTACGTGCCGGGAGCGGCCTCCACCGGCATCCCCCGGACAAAGCCTCCCAGGTTGATGAGTCCCGCATAGGCCGGCGCGGGGGCGCCGGGGTCGATGATCCTGCGCACGGTGGAGTGGATCCCGTCGCAGCCGATCATGATGTCGGCGGTCGCGTCGCGGCCGTCGCCGAAACTCGCCCGCACGCCGCCGTCCACGTGGCGGGCGGCCTCGAGCCGCTTTCCGTGCTCGACCGGAATCCCGCGGCTCTCGGCCGCGTCTCGCATGGCCCGGTACAGGTCAGCCCGCTTCAGCGTGTAGCCGGTGGTGCCGTCCTCCAGGGTCATGCTCACCTCGGCCGCCCCGAGCGGCTTGCCGGTGCCGCTCCATAGCAGCGTGGCCGTGGTCGGGAATCCGGCGGCCGTCGCCGGCTTCTCCGCGCCGAGGGTGCGCAGCGCATCGACTCCGTTCGTCGCCAGGGTGAGAAAGCTCCCGGTGTCCGCGGCCGGCCCTGGATGCTGCTCGTAGACAACGGAGTCGATGCCCGCCTTCTGCAGCGCCATCGCCACGGCGGGTCCCGCGATGCCAGACCCGATAACCAGGGCGGTGCGTGGCCGAGTCACTGAGGTGCCTCCCTTAGTCCGCTGCGCCGGGTAGTCCGCTGCGCCGGGCTCGCGGTGGAAGGAACAGGCTGGGCCCGGCCTGGCCTCCCGCGGGGCCCGCCGCGCGGGCGGGAACCGTGCCGACAGTGTTACTCGGCTGGCTGAGTGATGTCAATCAAATGAGTGACACGGTCACTCAGGCATTTGAAAACAGGACCGCGCGGGCTAGCATGATGCCGATGAGCACGCCGGACGCCGCGCCAGCCCAGGTGCCGCGGCGCGCGCGCCGGGCACCAGATCCCGGTGAGCGCCTGCGGGATTACACGCGCACGCGCCAGCGGCTCCTCGACGCCGCTCTCGCCGAGTTCGCGGACAAGGGTTACGCCGGGGCCCGGGTACGCGAGATCGCCCTGCGGGCGGGCGTGAACACCCAGCTGATCTCCTATTACTTCGGCGGCAAGGAAGGCCTCTACAACGAGCTGATGGCGACCTGGCGCCGGCAGGAGGCCCTCATGGCGCGGGAGGACGCGTCCTTCGCCGACGGCATCGCAGGCTACCTGCGTGCCTTCGCGGCCCGCCCCGAGCTGCTGCGGATGTTCGCCTGGGAAGGACTTACCCGGCAGTCGGGCCCGCGCCCGGCAGACAGCTGGCCCGCGCACGGCGAGGCGCCCGAGGTGACCGACATCCGCCGCCGCCAGGCCGCCGGCGAGATCGCGGATGACCTCGACCCCGCCTTCCTGCTCATCTTCCTGATGGGCGCCGCGATGGGGATGGTGACGCTCCCCGAGCAGATCGAGCGGCTGTGCGGCGTCCGCCCCGATTCCGAGGAGTTCGTCATCAGGTCCGAGCGGCAGGTGCGGCTGATCCTCGCCCATCTGGCCGGCGCACCGCCCGCAGGCACCGGGATCCGGCCGCCGGGCGAACCCGCGGGCGGCGAGGCCGGCCACGGGCGCACCGACTAGGCAGCGGCCTACGGCAGCGTCGTGCCCCTGGCGGGGTTCCTGGCCTTGTCCGTTTCCTGGCCGGCGCGCTGGCCGGCGCCTCGGGTCAGGACACCAGGGTCAGTAGTAAGGCCGCCCGCCGTGACGGCGTGCTCAGATGTTGGACTCGTCGGGCGGGAGCCCGGGCGGTGGCGGCGGCGATCCGCCCGCGCCGGCGGCACTGGGGCGGGAGAGGCCCAGCGTGTAAGCCGTCATCGACAGCGACCCGTAGGTGTAGCCATCCACCAGGACCTCGGTCTGCGGGGCTTCGGCTGCCGCGGCCAGGCCGGCGAGGTACACGGCGGGGAGGAAGTGGTCGGGGGTCGGCGCCGCGTGGGAGAAATCGCGGTGGGCGTCGAGCGTCACGAACCCGGCCGGATCGGTCAGCATGCGGGCCTTGGCGTCTTCGTCGAAGCGCTGAGCCCAGTCGTAGCCGTCGTCGGCCAGGCTCCAGTCCATCCCGCGCAGGTTGTGCACGACATTGCCGCTGGCGACGATGAGCACGCCCCGCTCCCGCAGCGGCGCCAGCTTGGCGCCCAGCTCAAGGTGGTAGTCCAGGGGCTTGTCGGCGTTGATGCTGAGCTGGACGACCGGGACGGAGGCATCCGGGAAGGCATGCACCAGCACCGACCAGGTGCCGTGATCGATGCCCCAGCTGTCGATATCGGCACCCACCCAGTTGGGATGCACCACATCGCTGATCTCCGCGGCCAGCTCGGGTAGCCCGGGGGCGGGATACTGGACCTCGAACAGCGCGGGAGGGAATCCGTAGAAGTCGTGGATGGTCCGTGGCCGCGGCATCGCGGTGACGGCGGTGGCGTTGATGTACCAGTGCGCGCTGATGACCAGGATGGCGCGGGGGCGCGGCACCGCCTCGCCGAAGGCCTTCCAGGCCGTGGTGTAGCGGTTGGTCTCGAGGGCGTTCATCGGGTTGCCGTGCCCGATGAACGCCGCCGGCATGCGGGGGCCCGGCGTGCTGCGGGTGTCGGCGTTCACGATCGCGGCCTTCCTCGGTGCACGGTGCCGCCGCTCCGCTGGTCGGGGTGGCGCCGCTGGCCCGGGCAGCTCTCACCCTAGCGGCGGGCATTCCGCCCGGCTACGGCACCTCGGGTGGGCCCGGGCCGTAGTGACCTGAGGGCAGCGTGATGCTGGACGGAGCGGCTGCGTTCAGGCAGTTCTACGGCGAGCTGTTTGAGCAAGGCCCCCGGCTGCAGGCGCGGATTGCTGCCCGCATGGTCGTCGGCGATTTCGTGGTCGACGAGGAGCACGCTTCTGGCCTGGTGCTGGAGGGGTTAGCAGCGCAAGTGCGCCCGGCCGCACGACCTGCGTCACACGGCGGCCAGCCTGCGGGTCGCCCAGGGCGTCCCGCCCCGGGTGGTTGAGAGAGATCCCGGGCCGCAATCAGCGACCGACCCAGGTAACCAGCGCGCAGCGGTGGCGCGTTGAATGGGCGTGGGGACCCAACGACTGGACTTCGCGGAGTTCTACCGCAGTTCCAAGGATGAATGCCTGCTCACCGTCCTGGTCAGTGTCGGTGACCGGGACACGGCGCAGGAGCTTGTCGCCGAGGCCTTTGCCCGAACCTGGGCGTCCTGGCGCACGGTCAGCCGGCATCCGGCACCGGTGGCGTGGGTGGTCCGGACCGCGCTGAACGCGAACATCTCCCGGTGGCGGCGCCGCCACCGGGAGATATCAGTGCCCGATCCTGGCACCGTGGCGGACCTCTACGCGGTCGAGGGGACCACCGGCGAGCCCGTCGATCCGCGGATCATGGCGGCCCTGATGCGACTGCCTGGCCGGCAGCGGCAGGTGGTCGCACTGCGCCTGTTCCTCGACCTGGACACCGTCCGCACCGCGGAGGTGCTCGGCATCGCGCCGGGCACGGTTCAGGCCCATCTGGGCCGCGCCATTGCCGCGTTGCGCGGCCGCCTCATGCCCGAGCCACAGCAGGGGAGCCCATCATGAACGACTCCGAACTGATCAGTGCGGTACAGGAACAGCGAAACAAAGTCCCCATGACCACCCCGGTCCAGCAGATCATCAACCGGGGCCGCGCGGTGCGAGCCCGGCGGCGGATTCCCGGCCTGGCCGGAGCCCTGGCTGTGGTGGCCGCCGCGGCATTTGCCGTGAGCGCGCTGCTTCCGGCCAGCCACCCGGCGAGCCACCATCCCGGCCGCCAGCTGGCGGCCTGGACGGTCGTCAGGCAGGCCGACGGCACGGTCTCGGTGACCATCCGCGAGATGCGTGATCCGGCCGGACTGCAAAGCAGGCTCCGTGCGGACGGCGTCCCGGCGAGCGTCAGCTTCTTCGGCCAGCTGAACCGCTCGTGTCAGCGGTACACCGCGGGCATAGCGCTGCTCAACAGGGTCTTCACCGTCCGGCCGGCGGGACGCTTTCCCGTCATGGTCATTCATCCCTCAGCTCTCCCCGGCGGCGCGGGGGTGGCCATCAACCCTCCTGCGCAGCCCGCCATCCGCGTCGCGGTCGGCCTAGTGCACGTTAGCCCGCAGTGCACTGACAGCTGAGCCATCCCCACGCTGACCCAGCGACACTAAGGATCAGGATGAAGGGCGCATGACCTGCGTGCCCTGCATCCTGCGCTCCCGGCCGTCGCCCGGTCTGTGGCCGGGCAGCCCGTCCGTGTCCAGCCCGCCGGCAGGCACTCCGGTCGATCCCGGGCCCAGCCAGATCACGCTGACCATGACCGGCTACCGCCGCGTGGCGCCCGGGGTCTCCCGCGAGGCGGCCGGGAATCATCTGGTGTCTGCTGGTGCGCCGCCAGGGACTCGAACCCCGAACCCGCAGATTAAGAGTCTGCTGCTCTGCCAGTTGAGCTAGCGGCGCGTCGTGCCGGGCCATGTTATGACGTGCCGGGCTGTACAGCAAACCGGGAGAGGCGGTGCCGCGTAGTGCCGCCCGCTACCGGGGCGTACCGCGACATCCGAGCGAACATGGAGCGAACATCGCTGCCGAAAGGCCTAGACCACCATGGCCCGGATGTCCTGGCCATAGCCGGCAAAGGTGTAGTCGCGATGGACGAAATTCACGCCCGGGTGGCATCCGGCCCGTTAGGCCAGTCAGGCCGCCCGTTCGGGGCGGCCGGACTGGCCTGCACCATGGGCAGCATTGGTCACATCGATCATGGCCACGGTGACTCTGCACTCAAGATTCACGTTTTGCCGGGCGATTTGCCCGGTATGCCGGGAAAGTCGACTCTGTTGGCTTAATCTTCCCGACACGCCGGGCTTTTCGGGGGTGCTGGCCGGGGTGCCGTTCATGATCTTTTGTGCGGTCAGCTTCCCTGTCCCCGTTCCTGGCCGCAGAATCGGGTCTGTCATGTCGATGCAGCCGCAGCCGTGGCCGGAGGTCCCGGCGAGTACCGCCAGGGTCGTGAGGAAGGCATTCCGTAAGGGCAGCCTGGCGATCCGGGCCCGGGATCAGCTGGGTGCGTGGTGCGGGGATGCGGATTTCGCGGGGGCGTACGGGGTGCGGGGTGCGCGGTGCGCCGGGGAGGTCCCCGGCGCAGCTGGCGATGGTGACGGTGCTGCAGTTCACGGAGAACCTGACTGACCGGCAGGCGGCGGATGCGGTGCGGGGGCGGCTGGACTGGAAGTACGCCCTGGGCCTGGCGTTAGACGACGAGGGCTTTGATTTCAGCGTGCTGAGTGAGTTCCGGTCGCGTCTGGTGGCGGCGGGCCTGGAGCGGGTGATTTTTGACCTGCTGCTTTCCCGGCTGAAAGAGCTGGGCCTGGTCAAAGCCGGGGGGATGCAGCGGACTGATTCCACGCATGTGCTGGGCCGGATCCGGGACCTGAACCGGCTGGAGCTGGCCGGGGAGACGATCCGGGCGGCGCTGGAGGCCCTGGCTGCCGCGGCGCCGGGCTGGCTCGCAGGCGTGATCGGCGCCTCGTGGCAGGAGGCCTACGGGCAGCGGATCGACGGGTTGCGGCTGCCCGGCAGTGAGGCGAAACGCAAGGAGCTGGCCCGCCAGTACGGCCGGGATGGCTGTCACCTTTTGGAGGCCGTCCGCGCGCCGGGCGCGCCGGGCTGGCTGCGGGAGCTGCCCGCGGTGGAGGCACTGCGTCAGGTCTGGGTGCAGCAGTACACCCGCGGGGAGGACGGGACGGTGATACGGCGGGAGGCAGGCCTTGAGCTTGGCCTCCCGCCAGGCAGATCCCGGATCGTCTCCCCCTACGATCTGCAGGCCCGCTACAGCGAGAAACGCGGCAAGGACTGGCACGGCTACAAGATCCACCTCACCGAGACCTGCGGCGGCCCCGCCGGCCAGCCAGGCAGCGGCCCGCTGGCCGCGCCGAACCTGATCACGAACGTGGCCACCACCATGGCGCCGGTACCGGACGCCACGATGACCGGCCCGGTCCATGACATGCTCGCCGCCTCAGGCCTGGCCCCCGCCGTGCACGTCGCCGACGCCGGCTACGCCGGCGCGGACCAGCTGCTGGAGGCCCGCGCCCAGGGCATCACCCTGCTGGCCCCGCTAGCCGTCAATGCCTCCCCGCAGGCCCGCTCCGGCGGCTACACCACCGAGATGTTCACGATCGACTGGGAGCACCAGCAAGTCACCTGTCCCCAGGGCGCCGCCAGCCGGACCTGGGCCGCCACCCGCAACCGCGGCCAGGACGCCATCATCGCCGCCTTCCCCGCCGCCACCTGCCGGCCCTGCCCCGCCCGGGGCAAGTGCACCACCTCAGCCCGCAACGGCCGGCAGCTGTTCCTGCGCCCCCGCGAGATCCACGAGGCCGTCACCGCCGCCCGCGCAGAGCAATCCTCCCGGCCATGGAAGCAGCGCTACGCCATCCGCGCCGGCGTCGAAGGGACCATCCGCCAGGCCACCGCCGTCACTGGGATCCGCACCGCCCGCTACCTCGGCCTGCCCAAAACCAGCCTCGAACACGCCGCCGCCGCCGCGGCCATCAACCTCATCCGGCTGGACGCCTGGCAAACCAGCAGCCCGCGTGACCAGACCCCGGCCCGCACCACCCACCTACAGCGGCTCAACCTCACCACCGCCGCCTAAACCCAATAAGCCAACAGAGTCAAAGTTGGGTGCTAAGTGCCCACCGCGGGCCGCCCCGCCGCCGCCCGGCTTCCCGCAGGGCTGGGATGACCGGGCGGCCGCCAGGACAACGGCCCACGCCACCGCGGGCCCGCCGGGAGCGGGCCCGTAACCTCCGTCATTGAAGATCTTTAGGCGCGGTTCCAGCCCTGGCTCCTAACCCACGAGCTAACACCGATCCAAACGTGGCGACAAAACGGACAGATGAAGAAGCTCCTTGAGCCATGAGACGCCAGGTCATGGCGGGTGTGCCATCAGGGACTCGGAGCCAGAACCAGGGAATTAAGAGTCTGCTGCTCGGCCAGTTGAGCTAGCGGCGCCAGGAACGCAGTGACGCTAACAGTATCTGCCCGGTTGAGCGAACCGTGCCCGGCCGTGCCCTGGTCAGCCAGGTCGGGGCGGCCGGGGCCGGGACATCTGGGCGAGGGCGGCCGGGCATCCGCCCGCAATCCCTGACAAGTCCCACAAAACCGCACGTACCGTAGCGAACGGTGACGAAGGCATCGACGCGGACTGGGGCCTGTGGGATAACGGAGCAGTGCTGTGGGTGGGAGGCCTGGCGGACCGCGCCGGGCCCGTGAACCTGCGCCTGGGCCGCCGCTGTCCCACCATGCCGGCGGCTGGCCTGGCCGCGATGAAGGAGAGGCATGTCAACCAGAATCGGCAAGCCCCGTCGTGACACTGGTCCCGGCGCTGGCCGCCCCGGATCCCGCGGCGGCCGGCTGGCCTCGCGGGCCCTCCCGCTGCTGGCCGCCAGCAGTATGGTCGCGCTGGCCGCGCCCGGCGCGGCCCGCGCCGTCAGCCACGCCGCCCCGGTGGCGCCCCGGCCCGCGCTGAGCGGTCCCATCCTGACCGGGAAGGCGAACCCGGTGCCGCTGAGCACGTCGGATTGCCTGGCCACGATCCACATCCGGTGCTATACGCCGCTGCAGTACCACGTGGCCTACCACCTCAATCCGCTCTACCAGCGCGGGATCACCGGCGCGGGCCGGACCATCGTCATCGTCGACTCGTACGGCTCGCCCACGATCAGCAGCGACATCAAGACGTTCGACCAGCAGTTCGGCCTGCCCAACCCCGACCTGCAGATCGTCAAGTTCGGCAACGTGCCCGCCTTCGACCCGACCAACTCCACCGAGGTCGGCTGGGCCGAGGAGACCACCCTCGACGTCGAGTACGCGCACTCCATCGCCCCCGGCGCGAAGATCGTCCTGGCCGAGACCGCGGTCGCGGAGACCGAGGGCGTGACCGGCTTCCCGGAGATGATGAACGCTGAGGAATCGCTGATCAACGCCGGTATCGGGGACGTGATCTCGCAGAGCTTCGGCGCCACCGAGAACACCTTCCCCGGGTTCAGCCAGGGCAACTATTCCAGCCTGCTGGACCTGCGTTATGCGTTCAAGGACGCCTACGCCCATCATGTGACGGTGCTCGGTGCCTCCGGTGACGCCGGTGCCACCGACTACGAGATCGACGGCTCGACGCTGTACCCGTACCGGGTCAACTCCTGGCCGTCCACCGACCCGCTGGTCACCTCAGTGGGCGGCTCGCAGCTTTACCTGGGCAACACCGGGCAGCGGCTGCAGCCGGACTCCGTGTGGAACGACGGGTACGGCGCCGGCGGTGGCGGCGTGTCCGCAGTCTTCCACCGGCCGCTGTTCCAGGCCGGGGTGGGCAGCGTGGTCGGCAGCCACCGCGGTACCCCGGACATCTCGATGAGCGCCGCGGTCAACGGCGGCTGCTGGGTCTACTGGTCCTTCGCCGGGACCGGCGGGGCCGGGTGGTACATCATCGGCGGGACGAGTGAGGCGTCACCGATCTTCTCCGGCATCGTCGCGCTGGCCGACCAGGTCGCCGGGCACCGGCTGGGCCTGATCAACCCGGCGCTGTACCTTCTCGGCGCGGCCGCCCGCCATGGCGTGCCGGGCACCGGGCTGGTGGACATCACGGCCGGCGACAACAGCTTCGCCGGGGTCACTGGGTACCCCGCCACGGCCGGTTATGACCTGGCCAGCGGCTGGGGCACGATCGACGCCGCGAAGTTCGTGCCGGCCCTGGCCCGGGTCGCCTCGTTCGGGCGGCGGTAGCCGCTCCTGGCCCGGACAGCCCGAGGCCGCCAGCCGGCGGCCCCGGGCTGCGCCCCCGGGCAGCGCCCCCGGGCTGCGGCTCGGGCCGCAGCCCCGGCCAGTCTCCGGCCGCCCATCCCGCCCGGCTGCGCCGGCCGGGGTGGCTCAGCCGCCGAGGAACCGCCCGGCGAACTGGGCCAGCCTCGACTGGTGCCCGGTCCGCGCCTCCCAGCGGTCGGCCCAGCTCATCGCCTGCAGGCCAGCGTTGGCGCCCAGCCAGCGCAGCGGCTCGGCCTCCCACGGCGGCGACCGGTGCCCGACCCAGGGCAGCCGGGTGATCTCCGAGTCGTGCCCCAGCACCAGGTCGGCGAGGGTCCGCCCGGCCAGGTTGGTGGTGGCCACCCCGTCCCCGACGTACCCGCCCGCCCAGCCCAGGCCGGTCGCGCGGTCCAGGCCGGCCGAGGCGCACCAGTCCCGCGGCACGCCCAGCGGGCCGCCCCACACATGTGCCACGTTCACCTCGTCTATCCCGCCGAGCGCCGGGAACAGGTCGGCCAGCGACCGCCGCAGCGCGCTGAACACGGCCGGGGAGCGGTCGAACTCCGGCCGCACGGTCGAGCCGAAGTGGTAAGGGGCGCCGCGGCCGCCGAACGCGAGCCGGCCGTCCGCGGTGCGCTGGCCGTAGATGATCAGGTGCCGGTAGTCCCCGAACGTCGGCCGGCCGGCCAGGCCGATCTCGTCCCAGATCGCCGGGGGGAGTGGCTCGGTGGCGATCATCAGCGAGTACACCGGGGCCAGCGCGCGGTGCAGGCCGGGCAGCCGCGGCGTGTACCCCTCGGTGGCCCGGATCACGTACTCGGCCCGCACCGTGCCGTGCGGGGTGCGCAGCCGCCGCGGCGCGATCTCGGTGACCGGCGTCCGCTCGTACACGGCGACCCCGCGGCGGCGCAGCAGCGCCGCCAGCCCCCGGGCCAGCCGGGCCGGGTGGATGGCGGCGCAGTGCGGCGTGTAAGTGGCGCCCAGCACCGCGGAGGCGCGCACCCGCTCCGCCGTCTCGGCCGCGCTGAGCAGCCGGAGGTCATCCTCACCGAACCCGTAGGCCCGGGCCTCCGCCACCTCCTCCCGGGCCCGCTCCAGCTGGGCCGGGGACCGGGCCAGCTGAAGGGTGCCGCCCTTGGCCCAGTGGCAGTCGATGCCCTCGGCGGCGGTCACCCGGCCCACCTCGTCCACGGTGTCCTGCATGGCCCGGTACATGGCGACCGCGGCGCGGCGGCCCGCCATCCGCTCCAGCTTGGCCAGGGAGGCCGGGAACAGCGCCGAGCACCAGCCGCCGTTACGCCCGGAGGCGCCGAAGCCGGCGATCTCCCGCTCGCACACCGCGATCCGCAGCCCGGGGTCGGCCTGCGACAGGTAGTACGCGGTCCACAGGCCGGTGAAGCCGGCCCCGGCGATGGCCACGTCCACATCAGCGCCGCCCGGCAACGGATTCCCCGGAGCCAGGTCCTGGCCGGCCGAGTTGAGCCAGTACGACAGTGAGCGGTAGGCGGTGATCTGGGACACCCGATTATGGTGACATGCTCTTTCGCCTGCCGCGCAACCGCGCAACCTGCGACGATCGGAGGCGTGAGCACTCTGCGGGTCGGGCATTCTGGACCCATGCCCGCAGACACGTCCGCGTTGCCGGTCCCTCCTGCCCCGCGCCGGCCGTTGGGGCCCTACCGGGTTTGCTTTGTCTGCCTGGGGAACATCTGCCGCTCGCCGATGGCCGAGGTGGCGGCGCGCGCCGAACTCGAGCGGGCCGGCCTGGGCGAGCTCGTCGAGGTGGACAGCGCCGGGACCGGGGACTGGCATGTGGGCGGCCCGATGGACCGCCGCGCCCGGGCTGAGCTGGGCCGGCGCGGGTACGACGGGTCGGCGCACCGGGCCCGGCAGTTCCAGCCGTCCTGGTTCGCCGGCAAGGACCTGGTGCTGGCCATGGACCTGGCCAACCTGGAGGACCTGCGGGAGATGGCCCCGGACGCGGCGGCGGCCGGGCCCAGGCTGCTGCTGTTCCGCTCCTTCGACCCGGGACTGGCCGCCGCGGACGACCCGTACCAGGGACAGGTCCCCGACCCCTACGGCGGTTCCCAGGAGGACTACGCCCTGGCCCTGGACCTGGTCCAGGCGGCCGTGCGCGGCCTGGCCGGGCAGCTCGGCACGCTGCTGGACGTCCCGGCGGCGGAACCGGGCAGCAGGTGAGCGCGCCCGGGCTGGCCGGCCCGCGGCTGGCTGAGCGGCTGGAGCGGGTCACCGGCAGCGCCGTCGCCGAGGCGGTCCCGGTCGGGGCACAGCACCTGTGGGCGCACTACCGGGTGACGCTGGCCGACGGCCGGGTCGTGTTCGCCAAGGCGGCCGCGGACGACCTGGGCGGGATCTTCGAGGCCGAGGCGCGCGGGCTGCGCTGGCTGGCCGAGGCGCACGCCGTCGGCGTGCCCGAGGTGCTCGGCTGGGACGAGGCCACGCTGGCCGTGGCCTGGCTGCCCGAGCAGGCGCCCGACGCGCACGCGGCTGAGCAGTTCGGGCGTGACCTCGCCGTGCTGCACGCGGCGGGGGCGGCCCGGTTCGGCACGCCGTGGCCCGGGTACATCGCCACCCTCCCGCTCGGTGACCGCACCGGCGACGCGCCGGCCGTGGCGGCCGGCCCGGCGGTGGCCAGCAGCGCCGGTGACTGGGCGGGCTGGTACGCCAGCAAGCGGCTGCTGCCCTACCTGCGGCGCGCCGCGGACACCGGCGCGCTGGACGCCGCGGGCACCGTGGCGGTCGAGGAGGTGGTCAGCCGGATCAGCGCGCTGGCCGGCCCGCCCGAGCCGCCCAGCCGCATTCACGGCGACTGCTGGTCCGGGAACGTGCTGTGGTCGGGGGGCCGCGGCGCTCTGATCGACCCGGCCGCGCAGGGCGGCCACCGGGAGACCGACCTGGCCATGCTGGCCCTGTTCGGCGCGCCCTACCTGGACCGGATCACCGGCGCCTACACGGACGTGGCGCCGCTCGCCCCCGGATGGCGGGAACGCGTGCCGCTGCACCAGCTGCACCCGCTGCTGGTGCACGCCTGCCTGTTCGGCGCGGCCTACCGCCAGCCGGTACTGGACGCGGCCCGCGCTGCCCTGGCCGCCTGAACGTCCCGCCCGGGGCGGGTCAGTGCGGGCTGCGCCGGGAGGAGAGCGGCTCGTCCTCGTCGGCGTCGGAGTCGGTGCCGTCGCGCTGCGCCTCGGGAGCCAGCGGCAGGGTGACCCGGAAGGTCGCCCCCTGGCCGGGGGCCGTGTCCAGCGTCACCGCGCCGCCGTGCGCGGCGACCAGGGCGGCCACGATGGCCAGGCCCAGCCCGGTGCCACCGGCCTTCCTGGTCCGCGCCTGGTCGCCCCGGTAGAACCGCTCGAAGACGTGCTCGGCCTGCTCGGGGCTTATCCCGGGGCCCTGGTCGGCGACCTCCAGCACGACGGAGGGCACCGGCTGCCGGGGGCCGGCCAGGATGCGCACCGAGATGGGCGTGCCGTCCGGGGTGTGGTTCAGCGCGTTGCTCATCAGGTTGCCGATGACCTGGCGGAGCCGCACCTCGTCGCCCAGCACCAGGAAGGCGGTCGCCGACCCCACGCTCAGGTCGATGGCCCGGTCCGGCGCGATGATCCGCGCGTCCTGGACCGCGTCGGCAGCCAGGGTGAGCAGGTCCACCGGGCGCTGCTCGAGGGGCCGCTGCTGGTCCAGCCGGGCCAGCAGCAGCATGTCCTCGACCAGCACGCCCATCCGCGCCGACTCCTGCTCCACCCGCTGCATGATCCGGTCCAGGTCGGCGCGGTCCAGCTGGCCCCCGCCGTGGCCGGGTGATCCGCGCGCCGGGGTGCCGTTGAGCGCCGGAAGGTTTCCCGGTTCCGCCGCGGGTGCGGCCGGTTCCCCGCTGATCCCGCCGCGCTGCCGGTAGTACTCGGCGTAGCCGCGCATCGCGGTCAGCGGGGTGCGCAGCTCATGCGAGGCGTCCGCGACGAACTGGCGCATCCGCTCCTCGGACCGCCGGGCCGCCGCCTCGGACCGGCTCTGGGCGTCGAAGGACGACTCGATCTGGGAAAGCATGGCGTTCAGCGACCGGCCCAGCCGGCCGACCTCGGTGCGCGGGTCCTCGTCCGGCACCCGGCGGGACAGGTCGCCGCTGGCTATCGCCTGGGCCGTCCGCTGGATGTCGGTCAGCGGCCGCAGGCTGCTCTGCACGATGGCCACCCCCACCAGGGCAAGGGCCACGATGATGACGATACTGACCAGCAGATCGACGCGGGCCAGTTGGCTGATCGTCCCGTTGATGTCGCCGAGATCCACACCGGCGATCAGGGTCGCGTTCACTATGTGTGACTGACCGTAGTACACGAGCGTCACCTGGAACTGCTGGGTGATCACCCGCCAGTTGTCATTGCCGGAGACCGCGTTGACATTGACCATGTGGCTGCCGTTGGCCTGGAACCAGCTCTTGGAGGTGGGCACGTCCGGCAGCGACGTCCCGGGCGGAATGCCGGGCGTCTGGGCGGCGACGGCGGCCAGTGCCGTCCCACTCGGGATCACCGCGATCAGGTAGGGGTTGGAGACGACCACCTCGGGATACTGGAAGTGCCCGGACTGCAGCACCATCTCCTGGTGCTGGTACAGGGCGGTGACCTGCTGGTTGGCCCGGTCGATCTGGTAATTGCGGAAGACCGCGAGGCCGACGGCGCTGATGGCCACCAGGGCGAGGGCGACCAGCGCCAGCAGGGCCGCGATCATCTTGACCCGCAGCGGGGTACGCCCGGACAGCGCGCGCAGTGATTCCTGCGAACGGTGCAGCCAGGACGTCGTTGTCATGCCCGTCGGTCAGGACGTGGGCAGGCGGAGCACGTAGCCGACTCCGCGCAGGGTGTGGATCAGCCGGGGCTCGGTGGTGTCCACCTTGCGGCGCAGCACCGATACGTAGGATTCCACGATCCCGGTGTCGCCGCGGAAGTCGTAGTCCCAGACGTGATCCAGGATCTGCATCTTGGACAGCACCCGGTTGGAGTTGCTCATGAAGTACCGGAGCAGCTTGAACTCGGTGGGCGAGAGCTGGATGGGCTGGCCCGCCCGCCATACCTCGTGGCTCTCCTCATCCAGCTCCAGGTCGGCGAACTTGAGCCGGGGGGTGGGCTCGGCGCCGTCGCCGTTCGTCCGGCGCAGCACCGCGCGGATCCGGGCGATGACCTCCTCCAGGCTGAACGGCTTGGTCACGTAGTCGTCCCCGCCCAGGGTCAGGCCGCGGATCTTGTCCTCGGTGGCGTCCCGGGCGGTCAGGAACACCACCGGGATGCGCGCGCCGCCGCCGCGCAGCCGCCGGACCACGTCGAAGCCGTCCATGTCCGGCAGCATCACGTCGAGCACGATCAGGTCGGGCCGGTGGCGCTGCGCGGCCTGCACCGCCTCGGAGCCACCGGTCGCGGTGAGCACGTCAAACCCCGCGTAGCGGAGGCTGGCGGACAGCAGCTCGAGGATGTTGGGCTCGTCTTCGACAACGAGCAGCCGGGCAGCCGCCTGGGTCCGCCCATTCACCTGCGGCATGGTCATGACCTGCATCTTCCGGCGTCAACCTGAAGATTTCCTGAAAACCCCCTGGGCTTGACCTCATCGTCACACAAGTTCCAGCCGCACGCTAGCCGGGGGTCAGGTCATCCCGGTACCAGCGTCCCCCCAGCGGGAGATGGCGGCCGCCCGCGACTGTGCGCCCAGCTTGGCATAAATGCGGTTCACGTGATTCTTAACCGTCTTTTCGGCCAGCACGAGCTGCGAGGCGATCTCGCCGTTGGAATGACCCTCCGCGATCAGGGTCATGATCTCCGCCTCGCGCAGGGACAGGCCGTGCGGGCGGTTCATGCTGGGAATACTGCTGGTCCTCAAACTGACCTCCGGCCAGGGCTACCAGCGGGATGGGATGCGACGCATGGTACGGAGGCGGACACGATAAGCGCAAGAGCCCCAAATGGCACAATCAGTACACGGGCCGGCCGAGCCAGCGGCCGGTCAGTTCCGGCCGCCGGGCGGCACGCGCCGCTAGCCGACCTTCGAGCCGGTGATCAGGTTCTTCGGCACCGGCTGGTCGTGGTTCAGCGCGTGGAACAGCTGCTGGGCCTCGGCCTGGTTCCAGACGACCACGTCGCCCACGGCCGTCACCGGCTCACTGCCGATCGGCATGGTGGTGGTCTCCGGATGCCGGAGCGCGAACGCGACCCGGGCCAGCTGGTATAGCTGCGTCCCGCTGTCCACCGTGAGCGCGTCCGCCGCGCCCACCGTCGCCGGGATCGTCGCGAACGGGTTGATCAGGTTCCCCGTGCTGGTCATCTTGCTCAGCAGTGCCTTCATGAACGCCCGCTGGTCCTGCTCGCGCTGCAGGTCCTGGGTGGCGAACAGGTGGCGGGTACGCACGAAGCCGAGGGCCTGGGCGCCGTCCAGGGTCTGGCACCCCTTCTTCAGGTGCAGGCCCGAGGCCGGGTCGTTCAGGTTGCGCGGGATGCACATCCGCACCCCGCCGACCGCGTCCACCACATGCACCAGGCCGCCGAAGCCGATGCCCATGTAATGGTTGATCTGCAGCCCGGTGGCGTTCTGCAGGGTCTCCGCGAGCAGTTTCGGGCCGCCGAAGGCGTAGGCGGCATTGATCTTGTTCATGCCGTGGCCGGGGATCTGCACGTACGAGTCGCGCGGGATGCTGATCAGGACGGGCGGCAGGCCGTTGGACGGCATGTGCAGCAGCATGATGGTGTCGGAACGGGCCCCGGTGATGGAACTGGCCTTCCCGGTGGCCAGCTGGCGCTGCTGCTGCGGGGTCAGCCCCTGGCGGCTGTCATCCCCGGTGATCAGCCAGTTCGCCCCGGCCCCGGCCACCGGCCGCCCGGCGTAGTCAACCAGCACGTCGGCCCGGGTCAGCTTGGAGTTCAGGTAGAAGTACATCGCGCCGGTGAAGATCAGGATGACCACGACCAGCAGGGCGATGATGCCCAGCACCCGGCGCGGCCGCAGCCACCGGCGCCCCCGGCCGCCCGAGTGTCCGCGCCCTGACGGGCCCGGCCCGGAGTAACCGGGCCCCGCGGGCCGGCCGCCCTGGTCGGCCCGCACCGGGGGCTGCTCCGGCCAGGCGCCCGCGCCCGGGTGGCCGCCCGCCGACAGGCTCTCGGTGGGCTCGCTGGCCCCTGGGTACGCGCGCCCGGTGGCCTGCTGGGGCGGCTTTGGCGCCGGGTCGCGGAACCAGCTGTCCGACACGTCGCTCATGCCGTGCCCTCCCACCAGATGGTGACCACTGCCCGCCCGGACGTGCCAAGGTCAGCGGGCTGATCACCGCACTGCCCGCGCTCCCGGAGCGCCGCCTCGAGCGCCGCTTCCACTTCGCTGGCGCGTTCCGGCGGCAGGCACAGCCGGCGCCTGGTCACGTCCACTAGCTCCCTCATAGTCGGGTAATCTGCCTCACCCGGACGATTCCATTCAGTGTGCCCTGCCCGCAGGCCCATCGCGGCCAGGATGGCCAGGACGTCGGCGGCCGTGGGTCCCTCGGGCCGTCGCAGTCCGTGGAAGTGCAGCCACAACGGGTTGAGGGCCACCAGCGGGTGGGCCGCCGTCATCTCCACCACCACCTGGCGCCGCGCGTGCCCGGTCAGCGCGTCGATGAACGGGCCCAGATCCGGGGCGTTGTAGAGCACGTTATGGCAGGTCACCAGGTCCGCGGCGGGGGTTTTGGCGGCCACGTCCGGCCAGCGGCCGCAGACCAGGGTGGCCAGGCCGGCGGCGCGAGCGCGCCCGGCCAGCAGGTCCAGCATCGCCGGGTCGGAGTCCACGGCGGCCAGCCCGGTAGCCCGTGCCGCCAGCGGCAGGGAGGCGGCCCCGGCGCCCGCGCCCACGTCGAGCACGGTGCCCGGCGGGTCGAGGGCCGCGTACTCGCGTTCATAGGACGGCCCGGCCGGGGCGCGGTGCAGCCGGTCAGCCCGGCGGGCGAACACCTGCCGGGGGAGCACCCAGGGCGACTCGGTCACTGCCCCGGTGATGTGCCCGGGGATGGCCCAGGCCGCCAGGTCGTCGCGCCACCTGGTGAGCAGTTCGGCCAGTGATGGCATGGCATCACAGTAGGCGAGCGCGGGGCCGGGCCGCCGCGGTCAGCCGCGGTTGCCAGAAACCTGGAAAATGGCCCCGGCGGTGAACCGGCCGGGCCGGTGGGCGTGGCGTCTCCAGGCGGGGTCATGGCCCGCGTGGGTGACCCTGCGCTCGCCGGACGGCGGGGCCGGCCGGGGCCTATTTGACTGGTTCATCTACTGGTGCTGAATTTCCCGAGCGGGGGAGCGGATTTCCCGCTGACTCCGCGGCGGCGATTCCCGGCGCAGCCGTAGCAGTGGCGCTCGCAGTTTCTTGCCCTTGGCCACGTGTGCTCAAGGAACCGTCCGCGCTCGCCTCGGGCAGGATGGGCCCGGGAAGGTCGGGCCCGGCGTCGGCGGAGGCCAGTTCGACCCGGTTCCTGCCCTGGCGCTTGGCGACGTACAGCGCGGCGTCGGCCAGCCGCTCGACCCGCTCCAGGGTGCTCGCGTGGTCGGGGTAGCCAGCGACGCCGACGGAGATCGTGACCGGCACGTCGGTGCCCGGCGGGGTGATCTCGGCGATTGTCACCCGGACGCGCTCGGCGATCTCGAGGGCCGCGGCGATATCGGTGTCGGGCAGCAGGACCGCGAACTCGTCCCCGCCGTTGCGCGCGGCGAAGTCCCGCTCCCGCACCACGCTGCGCAGCGCGGCGCCGACGCTCGCCAGGACCTGGTCCCCCGCGGCATGCCCGTACTGGTCGTTGACCTGCTTGAAATGGTCGAGGTCGACCAGGAGCAGCGCGAGCGGCGCCTTCGTCATCGTGGCCTGCGCGAACGTCCGCTTCAGCGCGTCCGTGACCGCCCGCTTGTTGGGCAGCCCGGTCAGGCCGTCGGTCGCGGCCCGGATCTCGGCGACGGCCAGGTTGCGGAGGTTGGCCAGGACGGGCGCCGCCTGGCTGACCGACTCGCGGATCCGCTGTTCCTCGCCCTCCGAATAGGGGTCTGGGCGGCTGAGCAGGACGGAGCCGATCACCTCGCCGCCGACCATGAGCGGAACGCACGACGAGGCACCGCGCACCTGAGCGCACACCGGGCAGGAGAGCAGGGGCGGCCGCCCCCCGCTCTCGCTATGCGTCCGGCCGGACCGCACCGCCAGGCACGAGCGCGGCTCCGCGCCGCGCAACGTCCCCGCCAGCGGCGAGCCGGGCGGCAGGGACGTGACCGCCTCCAGCCGGTCTGCGCTGTTGTTCCGGTTGAGCACCACGGCCGTGGTGGCCGGGAGCGTCCGCTCGAGGTGGCGCTGCAGGAGCTGGTGCGCCTCGTCCTCGTCGTTCGCGATCTGCAGGATATCCACGAACTCCGCCTGGTCCTGGCCGGGCTTCAGGTCCAGGCGGATGCGCCGGATCCCGTGCCGCAGGAAGAGCGCGCCGATCACGATGCCTCCGGCCGCCACGCCGAGGGTGAGGCCGATGACCCGCGCCGCGCTCGCGGACGCGCCCGCGTGATCGGTGCGCCCGTCGTTAAGCTGCTTCCGGATCAGGCGGTCAAGGTGGGCGCTGGCCGGCTGGTAGGCGGCCGTCAGCCGGGCAGCGAGCGCCGCGGCCGGCTGGGCCGTCAGGTCCGCCGCCCGGCTGAGCAGATCGCGGACGGCGGTCCACTGCCGGACGAATGCCTCCAGGTCGGCGTATTCGGCCGGCGGATCGTCGGCGTGCAGCTTTTCCAGCGTGGAGAGCTGCGCGTCCGTCGCGGGAAGCAGTGTGGTGTACAGCGAGCCGAGGAGCCGGGACCGCTCGGCGGGAACAGTGGCCCGCAAGGCGGCCTGGCCGGTGGCGTACGCTGCGTCCATGTTCCGGGCCACCTGGCCCGTCACCTCCGCGGTGGTCAGCTCGCCGCCCGCGATCACGGTTCCCTGCTGCACGGCCAAGCGGATGCCCAGGATGCCGAGGGCGGCCACCGCGACCACCGCGAGCCCGAGCACGAGGCCCAGCGCCACGAGCGAGCTGGTCGCCGCCTTAGCCAGAGCCCGCATTCATCTCACCCACCCGGCAAGCCAGTCATAAAAGCATTTACGCTGCTTATCATAACGGCAAGGGGCTGATACAAATGACCTTCGATATCCTGTCAATTCCGCATTTATGCCGTATGCGCCGCAAAGACAGCGAAACTAATAGGGTATTAGCCCCGGGCTTTCGTGCGCCCAGCAGAGCGGGAGGTGACGCTGCCCGGCGGCCTGTCCGTGCTGTTCGTGAGCTCGTCGCCTGCCGGTGAAAGTCCGGTCCGGGTAGCGCCCGCCAGGTCATCGAAAGCATCCGGGTCCAGGCGCTGCCGGTCCGCCGGAATGCCGGTTCCGAGGGCGCCGCGCCGGTGATCCCCAGCATGCGCAGGGGTCTGCCTGTCCGCATCCGCGGAACGCAGAAATTAACGGCTCAAGCCAGCTTCCCGCAGCGTGTACGGCCGTTACGGGAACTCATCGAGCGCCTCCCATCGTGGCGGCGTGATCGCTCCAGATCCCCCGGAACCCGAGGATCTCCGCCGCACGCTCACGGGCGTCCTGCGCCGCAACCGCCTGCCGGTCACGTTCATCCTCGACGCGCCCGATGGCGTCCCACGCAGATCGCACGAGACGGTCCTGGTGAAAACCGCTCAGCATCTCCGCGACCTCGTTCGGCAGGCCAGCTATGCTTGCCGCACGCTCAGCGGCGTCCTGCGCATCACGCTCCGGGTGACCCCCGCCTAGTACGCCCCGCAGGGAGGCTATGCCCGCCCCGCGCCCGCCGGCGCCCCACGTCACCGCGGCGCGCTCTTGGTGGAACCCGTTCAGCGTCTCCCCGACCTCGATCCGGCGGATGGCTGTTCTCGCCGCACGCTCACGGGCGTCCTGCGCGGCGGCCTCCTGCCGCTCACGCCCTTCCCTGGCCCGCTCCCGGGCGTCGTGGGCGGCGGCCTCCTGCCGCTCACGCTCTTCCCTGGCCCGCTCCCGGGCGTCGTGGGCGGCGGCCTCCTGCCGCTCACGCTCTTCCCTGGCCCGCTCCCGGGCGTCGTGCGCGGCGGCCCCCTGCCGCTCGCGCTCTTCGCCGGCACGGCGCGAGGCCGCCAGCTCAAGGTCGCCCACGAGAACCCGCATTTCCTCTGGAAGCGCCATTCGCTCGTCTCCCTTAACAAGACGACTGCTTTGTGATCAGAGTCTGGTCGATCGATCACCTCTACCAGATTCGAAGACCCCAATCACCTCTCCTGCTGTCCCGCAGTCAGCTCTCCCTCGTGCATCGTTTCGGCAGACTCACGTCCATACTTGTAGCGGCGCTACGACTTCCCGCAGCGCACTCTTTATGTGCATATCCGCAGCAGCAGCCTGCAAACCACCTATCGGACTGGAAGATTTCGAGAGCTGCGGCTTCAATTACAGCTCATACACAGTAAGCACGGTCCCGCGTGGTCTCGGGGCGGTACCCACATCGGTTAGCCGTTCGCAGGCATCCGCCGCGGCTGGGCAAGGTGACCGCAAGCGGGCAAGGAACGGTGGGTGCCACTCGCCGCCCGGTCCCCGTCGTTCAGCTAGCCGACCCCGGCTGGAAGTTTAGGTGCCAGCCTGCGGCCGATCCGAACCAACGCCTCCGCCGCGTCCGGGCCCAGCGGCCGCGACATCAGGTATCCCTGGCCGAACGGGCAACCTATCGAGATCAGCAGATCCCGCTGCACCGCACTCTCGATTCCCGAGGCGATGATCGACATACGGAGCGATTTGGCGATCCGGATGATGACCTCGGCGAGGTCCAGTCGCTGCGTGGAGACCGCGATGCCTTCCACGAAGGACTTCTCTATCTTGAGTACATCAATCGGCAGCTCCCGCAAGTAATTCAGCGCCAAGTGCCCAGTGCGGAAACCATTCATCGCGAGCTGGACACCGATGCTTTTCAGTTCGTCAAGATTGGCGCGGACCTGCTCATCACGGTACAGGAGAAGGCTCTCCATGAATTCCAGCTGCAGCGATGGCGGCGGCAGCCCGGAGGAGGCCAGCACCCTCCGCACGCAGCTGACAAAGCCCGGGTCGCGGAACTGCCGGGCGGATACGTTGACGTTGACATAAAGCGGCGGCTGCCTGGGCATTTCCCGTTGCCAGCGGGCGGTGTCAGCCGTGGCCCGCTCCAGCACCCAGGAACCGAGCGGGACGATCTGGCCGGTTTCCTCGGCCAAGGCCAGGAACTGGTCAGGGTAGAGCATCCCCCACTCCGGGTGTGGCCACCGCACCAGGGCCTCGAACCCGACCACCTCGCCGCTGGTAAGAGTCACGATGGGCTGATACGCCAGGGTGAAAGCCGAGCTGGCCACCGCATCGTCGAGCGCCGCACGCAGGTCGCGGCGCTTGTCGGCGTCGGCGACGTCCAGCACCGGCTTGTACCGGTTCCACTGCCGCTTCCCCGCTGCCTTCGCCCCGTTCAGGACAAGTTTGGCCCGCTTGACCACCTCAGACAGGCTGGCGCCGTCCTCCGTGGTGGCCGCGCCGATGGTAATCGTCACGGTAACCGGGCCAGCGGTGAGCATGAAGGGCTCGGTGAATGCCTGGACGAGCGCGGCAGCCATGGTGTCCGCGCCCGCGCCGTCGGTCAGATCCTCCAGGACCAGCACAAACTCGTCGCTGCCCACCCGCGACGTGGTGCCCGCGCCGCCCGTTACCGCCGAGAGCCGGCTGGCCGCGGCCACCAGGAGCTCGTCGCCAGCGTCGTATCCCAGGGTCTCGTTAACCATCGTGAAGTCATCCATGTCGATGAGGAGCACGGCCACGATGGTGCCCCTGGCCCGGGCGTGGGCAGTCGCCTGCTCGGCACGTTCCCGGAAGAGATACCGGTTGGGCAGCCCCGTCAGGGGGTCATGGAAGGCCTGGTATTTCAGCTCATGTTCGAGTTCGCGCTGCGTAGTCACATCGCGCAGAGTTAGCACCAGGCCGCCGACGGTGGGATCGTTCCGCAGATCGCTGCACCGGACCCGGGTTTCCAGGTAGGCGTCGTCACGGCAGGTGATCTGCCAGTCTCTTTCCTCGCTCTGGCCCGCGCTGTCCCGCATCCTGGCCAGGACGCTGGCGATGTCATCCCACTCCTCGGGCTGGAGGAGGTCTGGCAGCAGGGACCCCTGTACGGCGACGTCGCCGAAAATGGTGCTGGCTGAGGGGGTTGCGTACCGGATCCGGTTGTCGTCGTTGAGAATCAGGATGACGTCAGAGCTGTCATGGACCAGGGTCCGGAAGTACGCTTCGCTCTGGTGCTGGGTCACTTCCCGGCTCAGCAGGACTCGCTCGATTACCAGCGCCATCCACTGGGCCAGGATCTCCATCGTCTCGGACAGCGCTGTAAGCCGTGCCTCCCGGCCGAATACGGCCAGCAGGCCGACCAGTGGGTCGCCGGACGGCCGGTCCGGCAGGGCCAGCGGGCAGAGCAGGACGCTGTCGTCGGTGGCCAGATCCCCGGCCGCCCGCTGGCCGCTCACCAGCATCGGGCGGAGGCCCGAGGCTGATTCGGTCAGCAGCGAGAGCCAGTCCTCGGCCACCTTGTCGGGCAGGTCGGCCGGCATGGGCGGCTCGCCGGGCGGGGCGCCAAGGGCATGGAGCAGGCGGCCTTGCCGCACGGCGAGCACGGCAGGATGGTGCGGCTTCGGACCGGTTAGCCGCGCCGTCGTGGCGCGCACCTCATGTGCGGCCTCTTCCATCGTGTCGGCCGCCAAGATCGACACACCGGCCTGCCGCAGGGCCAGCATCGTGGCCTGTGCCCGGCGCAGCGACGACGACACGGCGTAAAGGCGCCAGGCTGCGACTCCGTACAGGATGGCGGCACCGCCTGCGATGACGCCCGTTTCCGACAGTCCCTTGGCGCCCGAGTAGACGAGCAAGGCACCCGAGATGATCAGGGACGCGAGCACCTGCACGGGCTTCCGGACCGCCGAGATCATGGTGTGCCGCGGGGCAACCGGCTGGCCGAACTCGGCCATGGCCGGATGCAGCGCCGCGGCGCCCCAGGCCACGAAGCACACCACCCAGCCCAGCTCGGCCGCAGCGGCGATGTGCAGCGAATCGTACAGATACCGCTGGCCGATGAAGACATCGGAGGCCAGCAAGCCCAGGGTGCCGAGGGCAAGCAGCTGTCCCTGCCTGGTACGCCAGCCGCTGGATGCCAGGAGCCAACCAAGAACGGTGAGAACCAGCAGGTCACCGAACGCGACGCTGATCGCGAATGCCTTGACGAGCCGGGGCAGCCCGTCGTCATTCATGAACGGGAAGATCAGGTAGGTCCAGCCGAGCAAGAACAGGGTCACGGCCACGGTCAGTGCATCCAGCAGGCTCCGCTGCCGGCCCCGCTTGGTGGTGCGGCTCGTGATGAAGATCAGCAATGCCGCCGCGCAGAGCGGATACGCGACGAGGCAGCCAAAGAGCACCAGGGGAGAGGGCAGTGCGAGGTTCCCGTGGCTGGCCTGGCTGGTAGCACGGGGAAGTTGGCCGGCCGCCAGGAAGAGGGTCGCGGCGGCCAGGAGCAGCCATGGCGCCGCGCGGGCCGGACGGTTGACGACCACGCCCAGGACTAGGGCCAGCGCTCCGCCCAGCCCGATCAGCCCCCACGTTGCGACCCGCAGGCCAGGCACCAGGCAAAAGACGCCAAAGAGCAGCGCCATGCCCGTGACATAGCCCGCCGTGATCCACCGCCAAGACGCCAAACCAACCACCCCCGGCCCGCCATCTGGGCCCGGCCTGGCGCTGGACCCGCCGCGTGTGCGGCTCGGGTGCGAAGAACCCGTCACCAGATGCCGTCCAGCCCCGCATCGTGCCCGGCAGATGATTCCTCCCGGGCGACGCAGGCCCGTTGGCCCCAGTGCCGGCGCATCCGCCGCAGTTATCTGGATGATGAGCTACCTGTTACTGTACATTACAATATGTAGTCATTCGCTTACACTCAGCAGGCCTACTTCATCTCCCATCGCTCTCCGTTCGGTGCGGACGACGCCGGCGCTATCGCGTTCGGCGGCGGCCACTATGTCAGCGACGGGTAGCCAAAACGACTACAAATGGATGGCTGGGCGAGGGGGCGTGCCTGCCGGGCGGCACCCCGGCCGGGCCGGCGCTAACGGGCGGCCCGGCCAGCATCCCCCAGGCCGGGCATAACGCCTCATCCGGGCCGGGAAAGGTGCTGTCCGGTACAGAGTCCCGGACAGTGAACATGATGGTCATGAGATCGAGGAGCAACCAAGAGGAAACCAGGGAACGTCATGCCGGCCAAGAATGCGCCTGCCGATCGTGCCACCGCCCCCGGCCACAAGCAGGCCCTGCTGCGCGTCACACGGGCCGTGCCGAGGGATGCCGGGCGCGGGCTCGCCCGCCTGAACCCGGCAGACATGGAGCGCCTCGGCGTGACTGTCGGTGACATGGTGACTATCACCTGCCGCGAACGTGCCACCGTGCTGAAGGCCACGTCAGTGCTCACGGCCGACCGCGGCCAGCGGACGATCCAGATCGACGGCATCGCCCGCGAGAATGCCGGTGCCAGCCTCGATGACCGGGTCGCCGTGGAACTCGCCGAGGTGGCGGACGCCCAGACAGTCAGGATGACGGCAATCGGCACGGCGCTCCCCCCGCACGCCCACGACGGCGGCCATGTCAGGCCGCTCATCGTCGGCCTCCCCGTCACAGCCGGCGAGCGCGTGAGCGTTAACATGTTCGGCTCCCGGGGGCAGAACTACACCGTCAACGGCACTGACCCCGCTGGCTTTGTGGTGATCACCTCGGCCACCAGCATCCAGATCAAGACCATGCGCGGCCGGGCCGCCAGTGGCAGCGGCCGGGCCGCCAGTGACCCCGGCGCGGCGAAGGTGTCGTATCAGGACATCGGCGGAATCGGCCGCACCGTAGCCCGGGTCCGCGAGATGATCGAGATGCCGATGCGCTACCCCGAGGTCTTCGATCGGCTCGGCATCGACGCCCCCCGCGGCGTGCTGCTCTACGGCGCCCCCGGATGCGGCAAGACCCTGCTGGCCAGGGCCATCGCCGACGAGACCGAAGCGCACTTCATCACCGTCAGCGGCCCCGAGATCATCCACAAGCTCTACGGCGACAGCGAAGCCCACCTTCGGGCCATCTTCGAGGAAGCCCAGGCGAAAACCCCCTGCATCATCTTCTTCGACGAGATCGACGCGATCGCCCCGAACCGCGCTGACGTCAGGGGCGAGGTCGAAAAACGCGTCGTCGCCCAGCTCCTCGCCCTGATGGACGGGCTCAAGAGCCGCGGCCGGATCATCATCATCGGTGCCACCAACATCCCCGACAACCTCGACCCTGCACTGCGCCGCCCCGGCCGCTTCGACCGGGAAATCGAGATCGGCATCCCCGACCGCGATGGCCGTGCCGAGATCCTGGCGATCCACACCCGCGGCATGCCACTGGCCGCCGACGTGGACGCCGGCCACCTCGCGGACGTCACCCACGGCTTCGGCGGCTCCGACCTCCAGGCCCTGGCCCGCGAGGCAGCCATGGCCGCGCTCCGCCGCCTCATGCCCGGCACCGGCGACACTGGCGCCGACGCCGACGCCGACGCCGACATCCCCTCGAGCGAACTGATGGCCCTCGAAGTCACCATGGACGACTTCCTCAACGTCCTGCACGAGATTGAGCCGTCGGCCATGCGTCAGGTGTTCACCGAGCTCCCCGACGTTACCTGGGACCAGGTCGGCGGCATGGAGGAAGCGAAGGCAGCGCTCCGCGAAGCGGTCGAATGGCCGCTGCGCTACCCCGAGCTACTGGCCGCCGCCAGCACCCGTCCCGCCAAGGGCATCCTGCTTTCCGGGGCGCCCGGGGGCGGGAAGACCCTCCTGGCGCGAGCGGCCGCGCACGAGACCGGGGTGAACTTCATCTCCGTCAAAGGCCCCGAGCTGCTGTCCAAATGGGTTGGCGATTCGGAGAAGGGGATCCGGGAGATCTACAAGAAAGCCCGCCAGGCGGCCCCCTGCATCGTGTTCCTGGATGAAATCGATGCCCTCGCTCCCCGCCGCGGCGACGGATCCGGCAACGGCGTCGCCGAACGCGTCGTGAGCCAGCTCCTCACCGAAATCGACGGCATCGAGGAAACCCGGGGCGTCGTCACGCTGGCGACGACAAACCGGCCCGACATGCTCGACCCCGCCCTCATGCGCCCCGGCCGCTTCGACATCCACATCCACATAGACCCCCCCGACAGTGCCGCCCGTCAGGAGATCCTGGCCGTCCATACCCGCAACCAGCCGCTCGCCGCCGACGTCGATCTCGGCGCACTCGGTGCGGAGACCGAAGGATGCTCCGGCGCCGATCTCGCTGGCATCTGCCGTGAAGCCGGCATGGAAGCCATCCGCCGCCTCATCGAGCAAACCCCCGACGGCCACCACGACCTGTCCAAGCTCACCATTACCCAGGAAGACATGTACACCGCGCTGGCCCGCAACCTCGGCCGCAGCAGCACGGATGCCCTGTCAGTGGCTCAGCGTGCACCCGAAGGCGGCCGCCCGGGCGGGCCCTCTGTCTAGTCACGAACGAAATAGTGGCGCGATCGCGGGACGTCCGCCGCCCAGCAGGCAACCCACTGTCCGAGCTGGCCAGCCCGGGTTGGCCAGCCCTCCTCTGGTGCAGCCCGCAGCCTAAGCCGATTGGTGCAGCCCGCAGCCTAAGCCGGTGCGCAGGAGGCCGGGCTGGACGGGCACCGGCCGCTGTTCGACCCAGCCGGCTGGGATCCGGGACCGGCATGGACGCCGCCTGGCCCTGCTCGGCTGGACCTGCGAGCGCACCGGCGGCTGAGACCACGGCCGGCGCGGCACCGGCGGCCGAGGCTAGGGTCGGGCCATGACCCCTCGCCCGATGCCGGCCGCGGAGGTGGAGGTCTCCGCCGCCCTGGTGCGACGGCTGCTGGCCGCCCAGCACCCCGATCTGGCCCAGCGGCCGGTCACGGTGCTGGCCAACGGGTGGGACAACGTCTTGTGCCGCGTCGGCCCCGACCTCATCGCCCGGCTGCCACGGCGGGCCATGGCGGTCCGGCTCATCGAGCACGAGCTGACGTGGCTGCCCGTGCTCGCCCCCCGGCTCCCGCTGCCGGTTCCCGCGCCGGTGCGGCCCGGCCGGCCGGGCCCTGGCTACCCGTGGCCGTGGAGCATCGTGCCGTTCCTGCCCGGGCGGGCGGCCTCCCTCGAGCCGCCGGCTGACCCGCAGGACGCCGCCGCCGCCCTGGGCGGGTTCCTGGCCGCGCTGCACACGTCTGCCCCGCCGGATGCTCCCGGCAACCCCAGCCGTGGCATCCCGCTCGCCCAGCGCCACGAGACGGTGATCCGGAACCTGGACGCCGCAGCGGACCGGGTGGACCGGGCAGTCGTGCTGGCCGCCTGGGAGGCGGCGCTGGCCGCCCCGGCCTGGGCCGGCCCGCCCGTGTGGCTGCACGGCGACCTGCATCCCGCCAACATCCTGGTCCATCACGGCCGCCTCAGCGGGGTGATCGACTTCGGGGACATCACCGCGGGGGATCCGGCCACCGACCTGTCGGTGGCCTGGATGCTGCTGCCCGTCGGGCACCATGAGGCATTCCGCGCCGCCTATGCGGCGGCGAGCCAGCACGGAGCGCCCGACTCCCTCTGGGACCGGGCCCGGGGCTGGGCCCTCGTGCTGGGGCTGGTGTTCGCGGCCCACTCGGCCGACAACCCGGAGCTGGCGGGCGTGGCAGAGCGGACGCTCCGCGCCGTGCTCGGCCCGGCGGCAAGGTATCAAGGCGGGTAAACAGCGACCAGTCGGTGGCCATGTCGATCACGGTCCACTTGTGCCCGGTAGCGGCGGCCAGGACCTGGTCGGCCCACGTGCCGGTGAATCGAGCTGGGCTTTTGCGGGCCGTCGTCGAGGACCCCGACTTTGGCGCTCTTGACGAGCTCCGGGCCGCGGTCGCCGATGCGGAACTCGGTTTCGCCGACGCTGCCGATGACCCGGTGCGGGGGCAGGCCGTAGGCGTCGGCCGTCCAGGCCCGCATGACGTCCGTGCCGCCGCCGGAGAAGATCCAGCAGGAGAAGCCGTTGCGGTCCAGCAGGCCGAGCAGCTCCAGCATCGGCTGGTACACCGTGGCCGGGTAGAGCCGCCCGAAGCGCGGGTGCCGGGCGCAAAAGCCAGCTGGACGTACACAGGCCGCTCTGTCCATAAGCGTGCCGTCATTGTCGAATACCGCGAGTGTCAAGCCCCCCGTGTGGGTGATCCCAGCTGACGTCGCACAGCGAGAAGCCCCGGCCGTGATTCCGGCCGGGGCTTCTGACCTGCTGTTTTACTGGGGTGAGTGATGGGATTCGAACCCACGACATCCAGGACCACAACCTGGCGCTCTAACCAACTGAGCTACACCCACCATCGCCAGCGGCTGCCTAAGCATAGCGGCGTCTGGCACCAATTCCGAACCGGATGCCCGTGACCGGCCGCCCGGCGGATGCGCCCGACGGCCGTCACGGGTGCCGCGGGCCGCCGCCGTCCGGGTTGGCGGTCGCCTGGCCCGCGGGCGCGATGCCGTACTTGCCGGCGATCTCCCGCGCCGTGGCCGAATCCGGGCCGGGCGGCGAGACGAAGATCGCCTCCCGGTAGTACCGCAGCTCCTGGATGCTCTCGCGGATGTCGGCCAGCGCCCGGTGTCCGCCGTGCTTGAGCGGGCTGGCAAAGTAAGCGCGCGGGTACCAGCGCCGGGCCAGCTCCTTGATGCTGGACACGTCCACCATCCGGTAGTGCAGGAACGCGTCCAGTTCCGGCATGTCCCGGGCCAGGAACGCCCGGTCGGTGGCGATGGAGTTACCGCACAGCGGCACCTTCCGCGCGTCCCGGATGTGACTGCGCACGTAGGCCAGGACCTTTTCCTGGGCCTCGGCCAGGGTCACGCCCGACGCCAGTTCCTCGATCAGCCCGGACGTGGTGTGCATGTCGCGGACCACGTCGACCATCTGGTCCACCGCTTCGGCGGGCGGCTTGATCACCAGGTCCACGCCCTCATCCAGCACCGTCAGGTTGCCGTCGGTTACCAGGCAGGCGATCTCGATAAGGGCATCCCGGGCAAGGTCAAGCCCGGTCATCTCACAGTCGATCCAGACGAGCTGGTCAGTCATGCCCCCAAGACTAGAGCCTCGCCGAAGTTCCGCGCCCACGTCCCCACCTGGGCAGCAATCAGGGCTGGGGGCCCGGGTCCGCAGCACCGGCCAGCGCCTGGATGTGCGCGGGCACGGTGGTGCCGGGATCCAGCGCCGGATCCGGCTGGGCCGGGCCGAAGGTGAGCGCGGCGGGCACCACCCCGGCCCACACGTCCAGGGCGTAATCGTCCGGGTCATCCGCGGGCGGGCCGGTGCGTACCTTCACCGACGCCTCGGCCAGCGGTACCGCGAGCACCGCGGTCGCGGCCATCTCCTTGCGCGTCGGCGGCCGCACCGCCGCCCAGCGGCCGGGCACCAGGTTCTCGGTGATCACCCGCAGCCCGTGCAGGCGCTCCGCATCGCCGGTGACCAGCCGCGCCGTGCCGAACACCACCGCGCTCCGGTAGTTCATCGAGTGGCTGAACACGGCCCGGGCGCAGACGATCCCGTCCAGGTGCGTCACGGTCACGCATACCTCCTGGCCAGCGGCGGCCAGCAGGCCGCGGTTGGCGGAGGAGCCATGCAGGTAGAGCAGGTCGCCGTCGCGCCCGTAGCCGGTCGGCAGCACGACCGGGACACCGTCGACCAGTACGCCGAGGTGGCAGACCAGCCCGGCGTCCAGCACGGCGTACAGGTCGGCCCGGTCCTCCCGGCCACGTTCCTTGTGCCGCCGCAGCGCGGTCCGCTCGGTGCCGGACAGCGCGCTGGCCGCGGGCGTGGTGATCGGTGCCGCCGGGGGGTGGCCGGCCGTGCGCTCAGTGCTCATGGTGGTTTACCGTACCGAGGAAGTGGACCTATAGCAGTAGCCACTATACGGAAAGAACTGATGACCACTCTTGCGCGAGCCACCGTTGAGCTGCCGGTTACCGCGGACCGGGGCATGGGCGCGCCGCTCACCACCCAGATCGCCGCCCAGTTGCGCGAGGCGCTGGCCGACGGCCGGCTCGCCCCGGGGGAGCGGCTGCCGTCCAGCCGCGCCCTGGCCGCCACCCTCACGGTGAGCCGGACCGTCGTCACCGCGGCCTACACGCAGCTGTTCGCGGAGGGGTGGCTGGAGGGGCGGCACGGATCGGGCACCTACGTGGCCGCGGGTCCGGGCCGCCCGTCCGCCGACGTGGCGGCTGACCCGGCCGGTCCCGTCGCGGTGCCCCCGGCCGACTCCGCCGCGGTGATCCCGGCCGCCGCCCGGCCGGCGGCGGGGCCGGGGACGGCCGGGCCCAGTCCCGGGCGGTGGCCTCCGGTCAACCTGCGGCCCGGCACTCCCTGGGTGGACGGGATCGACCAGGCGGCCTGGCGCCGCGCCTGGCGGCAGGCGGGCCGCCAGCCGCTCTCCCAGTGGCCCGACCCCGGCGGCCTGCCCGCGCTGCGCCAGGCGCTCACCGGCTACCTCCGCCGCGGCCGCGGCATCCGCTGCGCGGCCAGCCAGGTTCTGCCGACCCGCGGTGTCTCGGCTGGGCTGCGGCTGGCCGCGGCGGCGCTGCTTCGCCCCGGCGACCGCGTCGGCGTGGAGGAGCCGGGCTACCCGGCGGCCCGGTCGGTCCTCGCCGCGCACGGCGCCCGGCTGGTGCCCTGCCGGGTGGACGCGGCCGGGCTGGTGGTCGAGAATCTGCCCGCTGACCTCCGCCTCGTCTACACCACCCCGGCTCATCAGTACCCGCTGGGCGGTCGGCTGCCCGTGCGCCGCCGCCAGGCCCTCGTGGCCTGGGCCCGCGCCACCGGCGCGCTGATCCTCGAGGACGACTACGACGGTGAGTTCCGGTACGACGTCGCGCCCCTGCCCACCTTGTTCGGCCTGGACCCCGAGGTGGTCATCTATCTCGGGACCACCTCCAAGACGCTGACGCCCGCGCTGGGCGCGGGCTGGCTGGTGGCCCGCCCGGACCTGATCCCGGTCCTCGCCCAGGCCGCGGCCGGCCTGGGCGAACGCGTGCCTGAGCCGGTCCAGCACGTCGTCGCCGGGTTGCTGGCCAGCGGTGAACTGGAGCGGCATGTGCGCCGGATGCGGCACGAGTACGCCCGCCGCCGCGCGGCCCTGACGGCCATCCTCGGCCAGGCGCTGGCCGGCCAGGCGGCGCCCGCGGCCCGGCTGACCGGGGACACCGCGGGCATGCACATGGTGCTGGAGCTGCCGGCCGGGCTGGTTTCCCCGGTGGTGACGGCGGCCGAGCAGCGTGGCGTCGCGATCGCGGCCCTCGACCACCGGTACTACGCCGGGCCGGTCACCGGCCACGGACTCGTGCTCGGCTACGGGGCGGCCGACCTGGCTGGCGTCCGCCGGGGCGGCCGGGTCATCGCCGGGATCCTGGCCGACTCGCGGAACGGCCTGCCGGGCGTGCCGCCGGGACCGCACGGCGGGCGGCCGGCCCCGCTGGACGTCCGGCCGGAGGCGCTGGGCGTGCCGCCCGGGGCGGCGGCCGCCGGCCAGGTGGCAGGCAGCTGACGCGGAGTGCCGATGAGCCGGCTGATGTCGATGGCGCCGGGCCCGCCGCAGCGGCAGCCGGGCACCTGGGCAGCGCTGAAGTGACCGCCGCGCGCCCAGTCGCGCCGGCGGTGCGGCGCACGGCCGCCCGGGGCCTGCGGCTGGCGGCTGGCAGGCCCGACGCGCGGCACCTGCCAGGCGTCGAGCCAGTTCATGATCTCGCGCAGCCCGGTGAGCGGGCCGTGGGTGAACGGTGCCCCGGGCATGGCGATCACCCCGATCTGGACGCACACCCGGCCCTCGTTGTTCACCCCGGGCAGCCCGTCCCGCGCGGCCGGGGCTAACGGGTCAACCGGCTCCAGCGGGCAGGCCAGCTCGTGGAGGGCGGCTTCCGGGCTCCGGCCGCCGGCCCCGGGGGAGCGCTGGCTGGGCAGGGCGCGATGGGCCGCGGGCGGCCAGCCGAGGGCCCGCGCCGCGCGTGTCACCGGGATGAGCTGGGCCAGGTCGCCGGTCAGCGGATTCCACACTAAATGGCAAGGCTGACCCAGCCGGACCAGGGATTCCGCCGATTGCCGCGCCGTGGTGCGCACCGGGTCTCCCGGCAAGACCAGCCAGACAGCGCGGGGGACGCCGCCCTTCAGGCAACCGCCATCGGCCGCTCCCGAGACTCGCTCTGCCCCCGGCGTCCACGCGTCAGTCACGATGCACGATCCTCAGGTCTAGACCACTTCGCAGTGGTATCCCTACCTGAGTACGTCAGGCCCGCACATTAGTCCAGAGGCCGGAAGGCCCGAGGCGAGCGCTCCGTTGGTCCCTCCGGCCAACCATTTCGGCCCCGCCGTCCGGCGCGCTAGCGTGTCAGGATGCACGCCGGGCGGTCCGGTGCCGGCGGCGCGGGACTGGAGCGTGCGATGGCGAGCGATGCTGTCCCCGGTATCGAGGACCTGCCACGGCTGGGCCGCTGGCTGCGCGGCAGCGGCATCCTGCCCTCGGCTGGCCCGCCCGACGTACGGCTCATCGCCGGCGGCCGGTCCAACCTGACCTACCTGCTGGACCCCCGCGCCACGGGCGGCCCCGAGGCACCACTGCTCGTGCTCCGGCGGCCCCCGCTGGGGCACGTGCTGCCCACCGCGCACGACATGAGCCGCGAGTACCGCGTGCTCAGCGCGCTGCAGGGCACCGAGATCCCGGTGCCCCCGGTGCTCGCGCTCTGCGACGACCCGGCGGTGATCGGCGCCCCGTTCTATCTCATGCGCTACGTGGCGGGGCATGTGCTGCGCACCCGGGCCGATGGGCAGCTGGTCACCCCGGACCAGGCGGCCCTGCTGTCCGGGCAGTTCGCCGCCATGCTGGCCGCGATACACGGAGTCGACCCGGCGTCGGTAGGGCTGGCGGACTTCGGCCGGCCCGAGGGCTACCTCGAGCGGCAGCTGGCCCGCTGGCAGCGGCAGTGGGAGCTGTCGGTGACCCGCGACATGCCCGGCTTTGACCAGCTCACCCGGCGGCTCGCGGCGGGCCTGCCGGGCCGGGCCGACAGCCCCGGGACGCTGGTGCACGGCGACTTCCGGATGGACAACATGCTGATCACGCTGGGGGGCGAGCCAGCCATCGCGGCGGTGGTCGACTGGGAGATGTCCACCCTCGGTGATCCGCTCGCCGACCTTGGCCTCGCCCTGGTCTACTGGGCGCAACCGGACGACGACAAGTCGATGGAGCTCAGCGTGGCCGCCGATATCACTGCCAGCCCCGGGTTCTTCAGCCGGGCGCAGATCGCGGACCGGTACGCCGCCATCACCGGCCGGGACGTAACCGCGCTCGGCTACTACATGGCGTTCGGCTGCTTCAAGCTCGCGGTGGTGCTGGAAGGCATCCACGCCCGCTACCTGCAGCGCAAGACCGTGGGGGAGGGCTTCGAGCGGGAAGGCCCGGCGGTGCCGCTGCTGATCGCGCGCGGTCACCGGCTGCTGGATTCCATCGACTGAGCCGCCGCCGCGCTGCCCATGGCCAGTGCGCCTGGAGTGAGCGAGTTCTGCCCCGGAAACGGGAATGAGGCCCGGCACCCCGCTATGGCCGGACCTCATGTCCCGTCCCTCAGCTAGTGGCCCGGTGAAAGCTCGCTCCGGACCGACCGTGCTAGGGAAGTTCTGTGAGGCCCGACGCCCCGCTCTCGTCGGGCCTCACATAAGAGACGCGACCCCCCGCCCGGGGGTTGTCATGGATCGGTAAGAAATTTTGCCGGGATTGCCGGCCCGCCCCGCCGGGCGGAGAGGGTTTAGGCGCCGCAGTTCGGAGTGCACAAGCGCCGGGCCACCGCCGCGAAGAACACCTTGCTGATCTGGGCCGGGTCGGTGATCTCGTACGCCTGGCCGCCGGTCACGGTGGCGATCTGCTGCAGCGCCGGGAAGTTCCCCGCCTTGCCGAACTGGATGGCGATGATCTCGACCCGCCGCCTGGGGTTGTACAGCCGGTGCAGTTGCTGGACCAGGGCGCTGCTGGCCAGGTCGCCGGGAGCGTTGTCCACGCCCGCCGTCATGACCAGCACCGCGTTGGAGTACCTGCTCTGATACGTCGCGGTCATGTGCCGGAACGCGGCCAGGATGCTCCCGTACAGGGCGGCGGGGGCAGGCACTGGCTTGCCCTGCAGGGCGATCTGCCCGACCTCCTGGCGCCGGGTGATCAGCCCGAGCGGGGCGGAGAGCGGGCCGACCGGGACGAGTTCCTTGTAAGGCTTGCTGCCGTCCAGGTGGGTGGCGAACGCCCAGTCACCCAGCTCGGTGCTGTCCGGGAACTGGGCCAGGCCGAGGCCCGCGGCCTGGCCGAGGACCTGTTCCAGCGAGGGGCCGCCGGGCGCGACCGGGGTGGCCATCTGCTCTGAGACGTCCAGCAGCACCAGATCGCGGGAGCCGAGGCTGAGCCGTTCCCAGGCCTGCAGGCTGGTCTGCGCCTGGCCTGGTGCGGCCGCCGGCGACAGCGGGGGCTGGCCGGTGTCCAGCCCGTACTGGCCGATCCAGGACGGAACCGCCCCGGTGGCCGACCGGAACCCTTCATAGCGCACGTACGAGGAGGCGTACCCGGACCGCAGTGCGGTCTCGAACGCCCGCGCGGCCTGCTGCGTGACGGCGTCCGCGGTGGTCAGCACGTACGGGTAGTCGAGTTCGTAGGTGCCCGCCGCGGGATACCTCGCGGCCAGCGGTTCCCCGGGGTGCGCCCGGTCGAACTGCGCGATGGCCTGTTCCGAGGCGACGGTGACCGGCCGCTCATCGCGGGGCGGCTGGGCCAGGCTGGCCAGGGAGGCGAGGGCCGCGCTGCCCTCATCCTTGGTGACCTGGACGTTGAACACGAACTTGGTGAAGTCGGCCAGGGCAGCCGGGCCCGAGCCGAGCATGTGCTGCAACTCGATCAGCGTGGCCAGGCCCGCCGAGCTGCCCGCCGGGTCGGGGAAATCCACGTGCAGCCCCAGGCTGGTGGCCGGGCCGCCTACCGACTGCGGGAGCAGGAACTGCCAGCCCACGGACGCGCCGAAGGCGGGCGTCTGCTCGGCCACCGATCTGGGCATCGCGATCGCCAGGGGGGACTTGGCCACGTCGAGACCGGTCTGCTGCACGAGCTGCGCGCCAGCCGGTGAACTGCGGGCCACGCTCGCCCACAGCGACGAGTCGGGAATCCAGGCGTCGAAGGCGGAACCGGAGCCAGACTGGGCTATCTGGGCCGCGGCATCGGCGGACGACACGCTGATGACGTGCACGGCCGCGCAGTGCCCGTTGACGTCCTGATGCTGCGCGTTGAAGAACGTGGCCACATGCCGGATGGCTGGCGCGATCTCCTCCGCCGCGGCCAGGCGGACCACGACCGGGTGCGCGCTGCATGAGGCGCGGGACACCACGGCCTCGGCACCGAAGGCCACCAGTAATGTGCAGGCGATCACGCCCGCCAGGGCGCTCAGCGCGACCCAGATCCGAACCCGGCGCGGCCGTCCGCCCCCGGTACCAGCCGGCGGGGTGAGCGGCCCGGTGGCTCCAGCGTTCACGGCATCCCTCGGTCAGCTGCTCCGCGGTCCCCGCGGAGTGGGAACGACTTTATCGGGGCAATGCCGGGCAGATCCGGCGGTTACTGGCTTTGCAATAACTCCGGCCCGGGCGCCGCAACTCCGGCCCGGGCGCCGCGCTCCAGGCCCGGCCCGGCCCACGGTACCGGGGCGGGACCGCGGCCCGCGGGCGGGCCGGGCAGACTGGGGCGGTGGCTGGTCCGATCGAGGTAACCGACCCGGCCGACCCCCGGCTGGCCGATTACGTGGCGCTGACCGATGCCGCGCTCCGGATGAGCCTGGAGGCCCGGCACGGGCTGTTCGTCGCCGAAGGCGAGAAGGTGATCCGCCGCGGGATGGCCGCCGGGCTGCGGATCCGCTCGCTCCTGGTCACCACCGGCAAGCTGGCCCGGCTGGCCGGGCTGGCGGCCGAGTGCGCGGCACCCGTCTACGTGATGACCGAGGAGGTGGCCCGGCAGCTGACCGGCTACCGGGTGCACCGGGGCGCGCTGGCCTCGGTGAGCCGCCCGGAACTGCCCCCGGTGCCGCAGCTGCTGGCCGCGGCCCGGCGGGTGCTGGTCCTCGAGGACCTGGTCGATCACGGCAACGTCGGGGCGATCTTCCGGTGCGCGGCGGCGTTCGGCATCGACGCGGTGATCCTGTCGCCGCGCTGCGCGGACCCGCTGTACCGGCGCGCGGTCAAGGTATCGATGGGCGCCGTGTTCGCCATCCCCTACGCGCGGATGAGCGACTGGTACGGCGGGCTGGCGGAGTTGCGGGCGGCGGGTTTCCGGCGGCTCGCCCTGACCCCGGACCAGTCCGCGACGCCGGTCGGTGCCGCGCTCGGGCCCGGGAGTCACCCGAGCGGCCGGGTGGCGCTGCTGCTCGGCACCGAGGGGGACGGGCTGTCCTCCCGGTGGCTGCACGAGGCGGACCAGGCGGTCTGCATCCCGATGGCCCCGCACGCCCGGGCGGCCGGCGTGGACTCCCTCAACGTGGTCGCGGCCGCCGCCATCGCCTGCCACGCCCTCACGGCCCCCAGCCCTTGACGACGCGGCGGAAATTCCGCGCAAGCGCAGATCCGGGGGGTTCCCCCGGATCTGCGTGGCTGGGACTAGCGTGGCTGGTCTCAGTAGCCTGCCGCCTTCATGATCTGGAAGAACTGGAGGGTGGTAGGCACATCGCCGGAGGCGGCGACGTAGTAGCCGTCGGGGCTGATGGACTCGGCGGCAGCGGCCGGGGCGTCACCGGCCGCGTCACCGGCCGGGGCGGCAGCCGGGCGGGAGAGGGTACGCGGCGCGCAGGCGGCGTTCGGCGGCGGGGCCGGCCCCGGCCCGGTCCAGGCCGAGCAGGGCGGCGCCCGCGATGGGCGGCACGTCAACCACGCTGACCTTCGCGGCCCGGCGCCGCGGCCGCCAGCCGCTCGGTGATCCAGCCGAGGAGTTGCGGGTCGCGGGCGGTGAGCACCCCGCCACCGAGCACGACCGGCACCGGCGTTCCGCTCAGGCCGAGCCGCCGGAGCACCGTCCCGGCCATCGTGACGATCTCGTCGGCCAGCCGGCTGACCAGGTCACGGGCCACCTGATCACCCCGCGCGGCCGCGGTCATCAGCCGTGGGGCCAGCCCCTGCAGGTCGTCTTCGGAGATCTTGCCCAGGTGGATGGCCACCGCGACGTCGCGGACCTCGGGGACGCCGAAATGGGCCGCTACCACCTCGCGGAGCGCCGTCTGCGGTCCCCGGCCGTCCTCGGCGCGGACCGCCCACCACAGCGCGGCCCGGCCGAGGCCGTAGGCGCCGCCCCAGTCGCCGGTGATCCCGCCCAGCGCGAGAAACCCGGTGCTCCGCCCGTCGGGGGCCACGCCCACGCAGTTGATTCCGGCGCCACAGGTCACCCCGACGCCCCAGGGCTGGCCGCGGGGGGTGTCCAGGCCCGCCCGGAGCACCGCGAACGTGTCGTTGGCGACCTCGGTGGTCGTGCTCCACCCGGCGGCCGCGATCATGGCGGCCAGCCGCTCCTCTTCCTCGGGCAGGTCGGCGTTGGCCATGCAGGCCACGGTGTGCGCCGCCACCGGCCAGCCGCCCGGCAGCCCGGCGCCGCGGGCCGCCGCGCCGATCACCGCGCCGATGGCGGCCAGCACGGGCGGAGCGGGGAACGTGCGCACCCCGGGCGCCCGGCCCGCGGCCAGCAGCGTCCCGTCCCCGGCGACCAGCGCGATGTCGGTCTTGCTGTTCCCGCCGTCGATGGCCAGCACGGCCGGCCGTGCCTGGGTCACCGGATCTGGGCTCACTGGCCGGCCGCCCAGGGCAGGAAGTCACGGTTCTCCGCGATGAGCCGGTCGGCCAGGCCGTCGGCCAGGTCGAGCTGGCCGACCAGGGGATGGGCCAGCAGCGCCGCCCGGACCCGGTCCCGGCCACCCCGGAGCGCGGCATCCACGGCCAGCTCTTCGTACGCGGACACGTGCGCCACCAGGCCGCGCATCAGCGGCGGCAGCGGCGCCACCGGCACCGGGCGCGGCCCGTCGGCGCCGATCACCGCGGGCACCTCGATGACCGCGTCATCGGGCAGGAAGTCCAGCGTGCCGCGGTTGCGCAGGTTCACCACCTGGGTGTCCCCGGCGTCGCTGACCAGCGAGGCGAGCAGCGCGACCGCCGCCTCGGAGTAGTACGCCCCGCCGCGCTGGCCGAGCAGCTCCGGTTTGCGGTCCAGCGCGGGGTCCGCGTACATGGCCAGCAGCTCCCGCTCGATCGCCGCCACCTGCTCGGCCCGGGTGGGCTGGTCCCGCTCCTCCGCCACCGCCGCGTCGTGCGCGTAGAAATAGCGCAGGTAGTAGGACGGCACCGCGCCAAGATCATGCATGACGCCCGGTGCCATGCCGGTGTGCCCGGCAATCTCAGCGCCGTGCGCGGCGATCAGGGCGGGCAGCCGGTCGGTGCCGCCCACCCAGGCACCCCGTTCCCAGGTGAGGTGGTTGAGCCCCACATGGTCCAGCGACACCTGGCCCGGGTCCACGCCGAGCAGCCCGGCGAACAGCCGCTGGAACCCGATGGCCACATTGCACAGGCCGACCGCGCGGTGCCCGGCGTCCAGCAGCGCCCGGGTCACGATGCCGACCGGGTTGGTGAAGTCGATGATCCAGGCGCCGGGGCCGGCCCGCCGCTGGGTGCGTTGGGCAATATCAAGGACAATCGGCACGGTCCGCAGTGCTTTCGCCAGGCCGCCGGCCCCGGTGGTCTCCTGGCCGATGCAGCCGCACTCCAGCGGCCAGGTCTCGTCGCGCTGACGGGCGGCCTGGCCGCCGACGCGCAGCTGGAGCAGGACCGCGCCCGCGCCGTCCACCGCCTCGTCCAGGCTGGCCGTCCAGCGGACCCGGGCCGGGTGCCCGTAGCGCGCCATGATCCGGGCCGAGACCGGGCCGACCACGGCCAGCCGGCCCTCGTCCGGGTCGGCCAGGACGAGTTCGGTGACCTTGAGCGCGCCGGCCAGCCGGGCCACCCCGTCGGCCAGTTCCGGGGTGTACGTGGAACCCCCGCCGACGACCGCGATCTTCACCCGAACGCCCTCACTTCCGCTCCGGCCGCCGCGACGTGGCAGGCGGCGGCGTGCCCGGGACCCAGCTCGGCCAGGCCGGGGGTGACCCGGTGGCACTCGTCGATGGCCAGCGGGCAGCGCCAGCGGAACCGGCAGCCCGGTGAGGGGTCGATCACCTTCGGCGGCTCGCCCAGGTCCGTCTCGGCCGAGACGTCCAGCGGGGCGCGCGGGTCCGGCACGGCCGACAGCAGCAGCTGGGTGTACGGGTGCCGCGGGCTGGCCAGCACCTCCTCCACCGGGCCGGTTTCGGCGAGCTGGCCGGCGTACATGACCAGCAGCCGGTCCGCGACGTACCGCGCGCTGGCGATGTCGTGGGTGATGTAGAGGATCGAGACCCCCTGGTCGTCGCGCAGCGACCGCATCAGGTTGAGCAGCCCGATCCGGATCGACACGTCGAGCATGGACACCGGCTCGTCGGCCAGGATCAGCTTGGGGCGCAGCGCCAGCGCCTGGGCGAAGCCGACCCGCTGCCGCTGGCCGCCGCTCAGCTCGTGCGGGAACCGCGCCAGCACCTCGGCGGCCGGGGTGAGCCCGACGATCTCGAAGACGCGCTCCGCCTCGGCCCGGCGCTGCGTGGCCGACAGTTCCGGCCGGTGCAGCTTGAGGCCGCGCAGGATGCCGTGCGAGATGCGCAGCACCGGGTTGATCGAGCTGAACGGGTCCTGGAAGACCATCGGCACCAGGCCGGTGTAGTGCAGGGTGTCCTTCCGGGAGCGGATCGCCGAGACCGGCCGGCCCTGGAAGTAGATCTCGCCGCTGGTCGGCTTGTACAGCTTGGCCAGCAGCCGGGCGATGGTGCTCTTGCCGCTGCCGCTCTCCCCGGCCAGCGCGACGATCTCCCGGTCCCCGATGGCCAGGCTGACGTCGTCCACCGCATGCAGGGTGCGCCGGGACAGCGCACTGCCGATCTTGAAGTGCTTGGCCAGTCCCTCGGTGCGCAGCAGCGGAGCCGGGCTACCGGGCGGGGCCGTGCTACCGGGCGGGGCCGTGCTACCGGGCGGGGCCGTGCTACCGGGCGGGGCCGTGCTACCGGGCGGGGCCGTGCTACCGGGCGGGGCCGTGCTACCGGGCGGGGCCGCCGGGTCACTCATGGCCGCCTCCGGCCGTCGTGGTCCGCGCGGTTTCCGCCGCCGCACGGCCGTCCTGCGGGGCCTGCAGCAGGCAGCGGACCTGGACCTGGCCGACCTGGTAGAGGCCGGGGGGCGTGCCGGCGCAGGCCGCCATGACCTGCGGGCAGCGCGGCGCGAACCGGCAGCCGGCGGGCGGCCGGGCCAGGTCGGGCGGGCTGCCCGGGATGCCGGTCAGCGGCTGGCGGGCGCCGCGGATGGACGGGAACGCGTCCAGCAGCCCGCTGCTGTAGGGGTGCCGCGGCGTGTCGAACACCTGCCTGGTCGGGCCCAGCTCGGCCACCTGGCCGGCGTACATCACCATCAGCCGGTCGGAGAAGTGGCTGACCAGCGACATGTCGTGGGTGACGAAGATGATCGCGAAACCGAGCCGCCGCTGCAGGTCCTTGATCTGTGCCATCAGCGACCGCTGGGCGACCACGTCCAGCGCCGAGGTCGGCTCGTCCATGATCACGAGTTCCGGGGTGAACAGCATGGCCATCGCGATCATGGATCGCTGGCGCATCCCGCCGGACAGCTGGTGCGGGTAGCTCCGCAGGTGCACCGGGTCGATGCTGACCATGCGGAGCACCTCGGCGGACCGGTCGGCGATCTCGGCCTTGGACGTCACGCCGTGCGCCCGCATCGCGTCCCGGAACTGCGCGCCGATCGACTTGACCGGGTTGAGCGCGTTCATCGCGCTCTGCATGACCACGGACAGGTCCTTCCAGCGCACCGCGGCCAGCTGGGCGTCGGTCAGCCCGACCAGGCTGCGGCCGGCGAAGGTCACCTGGCCCGCGGTGATGCCGGCGGGCGGGGCGAGCAGCTGGGCGATGGCGAACAGCAGCGTCGACTTGCCGCAGCCGGACTCGCCGACGATGCCGAGGAACTCCCCGGGGGCCAGGCCGAAACTGACGTCCTCGACCGCGCGGACCGGGCCGCGGTCCATCGCGTACTCCACGGTCAGCCCGCGGACGGTGAGGATCGGGTCAGGCATTCGTCACCTGCTTCCGCGGCCGGCGGGCTGGCCGCAGCGCCGGGTTGCCGATCTCGTCGAACGCGTAGTTGAGCAGGGCGAACGCCGCGCCGAGGGCGGCGATGCAGGCACCCGGCGCGAGGGCCCACAGGGGCTGGCCGGTCTGCAGCGCCGCGTTGTTCTGCGCCCAGTACAGCATCGTGCCCCAGCTCTGCGTGTTCGGGTCGCCCAGGCCGATGAACTGCAGGCTGGACGCGAACAGCACCGCGTACAGCGCGTTGGTCAGGAAGGCCGCCACGATCAGCGAGGTCATGGTGGGGATGACCTCGACCACGATGATGTACAGGCGGCGCTCGCCGCGGACCCGGGCCGCCTCCAGGAAGTCCCGCCTGCGCAGCGACAGGGCCTGGGCCCGCAGTTGCCGCGCGGTGTAGGACCAGCTGGTGAGGGTGATCACCAGGATGAGCACCAGGGTGCCCCCGCCGTGCGCGTACCCGGCGATGATGATCAGCAGCGGGAACAGCGGGATGACCAGCAGCACGTCGGTGAGCAGGCTGAGCGAGCCGTCCCACACTCCGCCGAGGTAGGCGGCCGCGACGCCGATCAGGACGGCTATCCCGGTCGCGGCCAGCCCGACGGTGAACGCGATGATCATCACGTTCCTGGTGCCCCAGACCAGCTGGGCCCACATGTCCTGGCCGTAGGCGGTGGTGCCGAGCAGGTGGGCGGTGGACACGCCCAGCTTGGGCGGGTAGGCATCCGCGGCCGGGTTGTCCTTCGCGATCAGGCCGGGGAACGCGGCCACGAACACGAAGATGGCCAGCAGCACGGTGCCCGCGGTGGCCTTGCGGTTGGACCGGATCGCGCGGGCCATCCGGGCCAGGGCATGAGTGCGCGGCAGCGCGGCCTGCCCGGAGCCGCCCGGGCCGGGCTGGCCTGCGGGCTCGAGGGTGGCGGGCACCCCGGAGATGGGCATGGACATGGCTACCCCCCCGTCCTGGTGCGCGGGTCGAGCAGCGCGGTGGCGATGTCGGCGAGCAGGATGGCGAACAGCACCGCCACCGTGATCAGCAGGAACAGCGCCTGCTCCAGCGGGTAGTCCTCGCCCTGCACGGCCTGCAGCAGCATGAAGCCGACACCGGGGTAGTTGAACACGTACTCGATCAGGATGGCGCCGCTCACGACGAAGCCGAGGGACATGGCGAAACCAGTGAGGTTGGGCAGGATCGCATTGCGCGCCGCGTAGTCGACCATGATGCGCCGGCCGGGCAGCCCCTTGGCCCGGGCCATCCGCACGTAGTCCTCGGCCAGCGTGGTGATCATCGTGTTGCGCATGGTCAGGATCCAGGTGCCGATCGTGGTGATCAGCAGGGCGATGGCGGGCAGCGCGGCGTGGGACAGCACGTCCTGGAAGAAGGTGAGGTTGAGGCCCGGGCGGTCCGTGGACACGTAGTAGCCGCCCTCAGTGGGCAGCCAGTGCAGGGTGATCCCGAAGATCAGCACCAGCACCATGCCCATCCAGAAGTACGGGATCGCGGAGGTGATCACGAACACCGGGGGCAGCACGCTGTCCAGCCGCCCGCCGCGCCGCCAGGCGGACACGATGCCCAGGCCGGTGCCGAGCAGGAAGGCCAGGATGGTGACGATGCCGACCAGGCCGAGCGTCCACCAGATGGCGCTGCCGATGACCGAGGTGACCGGCTCCGGGTAGAAGTCCAGCGAGGGCCCGAAGTTACCGGTGAAGACCTGGTGCAGGTAGCTGACGTACTGCGCGGGCAGGCTCTTGTTGGTGTTGACCCCGAACAGCACCTCCAGGGCGTGCAGCGTGCCCGGGCCGAGCTGGCCGTGGAACTTGGCCAGCATGGCCAGCGCGGGGTTCCCCGGCATCAGCCGGGGCAGCAGGAAGTTGAGGGTGAGCGCCGCCCACAGGGTGAGCACGAAGAAGCCGAGGCGGCGCAGCGCGAATCTCAAGCTCGCCTCCTTGTCATCATGCTGAGCTCCTCATCCGGGCTCTGCGGCGGGCGGCGGCGCGTGCCCGGGGGCTGGCCCCGGGCACGCACCGGGTCACCTGCGCGGTGCCACCTGCACGGTGCCGTCTCTGCGGGTCACTTCGACTTGAGATGGAGCAGCACCTGCTCCGCATCCGGGTAGGAGTACGCGGCCGGCTGGGCGTAGGGGTTGCTGGGCGTGGGCCATCCGCTGAGCGAGGAGTCGTTCCACTGATACCAGTCCACCGCCTGCACCACCGGGATGATGGGCAGGTCGGACAGCATGACCTGCTGCACCTGGTTGATGATGGCGTGCTGCTGCGCCACCGACGTGGACGCCGCGTACTGGTTGAACAGCTGGTCCGTGGCCGGGTTGATGTACCGCTCGTAGTTGGTCGACGCCTGCTTGCCGATCGGCGCGGTGCCCGCCGAGTCCAGCCAGTTCCGCAGCTCGTAGTACGGGCTCGGGCCGAAGGTCTGCTGGTCGTAGTACGCGAGCTGGAATTTGCCGGTGTAGATGGCGGCGGTGAAGTCGGTGTTGGTCAGGTTGTCCGGCGTCACCTGGATGCCGACCGCCTTGAGGTTCTGGGCGACCACCTGCATCGAGGCGACCCAGTCGGAGTAGTCGCCGATGTTGATGACGGTGAACGACAGCTTCTGGCCCTTCGCGTTGGCCATGATGCCGTCCGAGCCCATCTTGAAGCCGGCCGAGGCCAGCAGCTGCTTCGCCTTGGCCGGGTCGTACCCGTAGTTGTACTTGCCGGTCAGCGAGGAGTCGAGCCAGCTGGAGAACGTCGGCGTGACGATGCCGGCCTGGTTCGCGGGCGGCTCATAACCGGACTCACCGATCGAGGAGACCTTCGAGCGGTCGATCGCGTACGCCATGGCCTGCCGCACCTTCACATTGCTCAGCAGGCTGTTCGTCAGGTTCGGCACCAGTGAGACGTTCACCGTCGGCGGGAACCAGTAGTGATGGTTGGGGCTCTTAGCGACGTAGAACGACTGGATGGACGGGATGTACTGCGAGCCCCACTGGGCCTGGCCATTGGCCAGCTGATCGTTGGCCGTGTTGTTGCTGGTGAAGGCCGGGTACTGGACCTTGGTCACCTTCGGCAGGCCGGGCTGCCAGTAGTGCGGGTTAGCGGTGTAGGTGATGTTCTGCTTGGTGCACGGGTTCACCTTGTACGGGCCGGTGCCCACCGGGCTGGCGTCCGCGAAGGCCACCGGGTTACTGATCTTCGACCAGATGTGCTCGGGCACGATGGGCGTCTGGCCGGCGATGTAGTAGAAGGCCGGCACGGCCGCCTGCTTGAAGCGCATGGTCACCTGGTCGGACCCGGTCTGGGCGACGCTGGACAGCACCGCCCAGTCCCCGGTCAGGTCCAGGGCGGGGTACTTCTTGAGCAGGTTGAAGGTGTACACCACGTCGGCGGGCGTCATCGTGGTGCCGTCGCTGAACTTGACGTTCTTGCGGATGGTGAACGTCAGTGACTTGTTGCCCGCCCCCCAGGTCCAGGAGGTGGCCAGCATCGGCGTGGTCTTGCCGTTCTGCAGCGCGTTCACGAAGACCAGCGGCTCGTACACGAAGCCGACCGACAGCAGCGTGTCGGAGCCGTTGAACGGGCTGAAGTTACACGTCCAGAGGGCGCCGTTCTCGTTGGAGATGGTGACCGTATTGGTCGCCGTGGTGCTGCCCGAACCGGAGCCGGCACTGCAGGAAGCCGCGAGCAGGCTGGCTGCGACGAGGGCCCCGAGCGCTGTGAGGCGTCTCATGGCTGATGCCTTTCATCGAGAGTGTCATCAAGGGTGCGGAGAGCATGAGATACCGGGGTGCCGTCGACGGCGGCCGCCCCGGCGGCGTCCGCGGCCAGGGCGACCGCGCCGATGAGCGGTGCCTCCGCGGGAAAGCGGGCCAGTGTCAGCTCGGGCGGGAACGGGGTGCCCGCCTTGAGGGCCCGTTCCAGGCCGGGCCGCAGCCGGTCCCACGAGCGGACCATGCCGCCGCCGACCGCGATCCGGGCCGGGTTGATGCAGATGGCCAGGTTGACCACGTGGAAGGCGAGTTCGGCGACGAACTCGGACAGCAGTGCGTCCAGCCGCGGATCGCCAGGGCCGGCCTCGAAAACCTGCGCGGCCGACATCGGCGGCCCGGGCAGCGCGGCGGCCCGCCGGGCCAGTGCCTGCCCGCTCACCATGTCCTCCAGCGGGACCCGGGCGCCGAGCGCCAGGCCGGCGTCCGCCACCGCCCGCAGGTTGTAGCCGATCTCCCCGGCCGCGCCGTCGGCCCCGGCGACCACCTGGCCGCCCAGCACCAGGGCGGCGGACAGCCCGGTCCCCAGGTTCAGGTACACCCCGGGGTCGGCCCCGGCCAGCGCGCCCCAGCGCGCCTCCGCCTGGGCGGCCGCCTTGGCGTCGGTGGCCATCCGGATCTGGCTCGCCGGGAACGCGGCGCGCAGTTCCCGCCCGAGCGGCAGCGTGTCCCACCCGCTGATGGCGGGGGCGAGGTCGACCCGGTCCTCGAACGGGATGCCGAACGTGGAGACGCCCACCGCGGCCAGCCGGGCGCCCGGGGCCACCGAATCCAGCACGCCGCGGGCGGCCTCGACGCCGCGGTCGAAACTCGCCCGGGCGCCGAGTTCGCCGCCACTGCTGACGGTGGCGGAACCGAGCCGGTCCCCGGCCAGCCCGCAGACCGCTACGGCGATCTTGGTACCGCCGAAGTCGATCCCGAGGAGCACCGGGGAGTTAGTCACGGGCACCTGCCAGTCACGGGCACCTGCCTGAGGAAACGGCGGTACGCATCCTTGCGCGAGATTGTTAGGACAGTATCCTAACTAACTAGGGGTCACAAGAGTTGTTACGCGAGCTTTATCCGGCGGCGCGGCTGGACCCCGGCGGCGCCTGGCAGATGCCTGTCCTTCCGCCGGATGCGGTGCGGGAGGATGAGGCGGGAGGTACCAGTGATAGTGACCTCGGCCGGGGTGCCCGACGGCGTCGTGCCGGATGGTGCGGTGCCCCTCCCGCGCCAGCCGGGCGGCCCGCTCGCCGCGGCCCGGCCGCAGCTGATCCGGGCCATGAACGAGCAGTTGCTGCTCGGTCACCTCCGGGCGCTGGGCCAGTGCTCCCGGGCCGAGCTGGCCCGGCTGTCCGGGCTGTCCAAGCCCACCGTCTCCCTGGCGCTGGCCGCCGTGGAACGGGCCGGGCTGATCCGGGAGGCCGGCCAGCGGACCGGGGTGCCGGGCCGCTCGGCCCGGCTGTACGAGGTCCGGCCGGACGCCGGCTACGTCCTGGGCCTGGATATCGGGCATAAGTACGTGCGGGGCGCGCTGGCCGACCTGGCCGGCGGCATCCTGGCCCGGGCGGCCAACCGGTCCCGGGCGTCCAGCGTGCGCGGCCGGGTCGGCGAGCTGATCCGGCTGGCCGACGACCTGTGCGCCGAGGCGGGGGTAGTGCGGTCCGCGGTGACCCAGACAGTGATCGGCAGCCCGGGCGTGTACGACCCGCGGCGCAACTCGATGGCCCTGACCGGCGGGCTGCCGGGCTGGGACCGGCCCGCGGTGCTGGCCGACCTGCGCGCCGCGTTCGGCCAGTCCCTGGTGGTGGAGAACGATGTGGACGCGGCGGCGCTGGCCGAGCGCAGCCACGGGCACGGCCAGGCGGCGGACAGCTTCGCGTTCGTCTCGGTGGGCAGCGGGATCGGGATGGGCCTGGTGGTCGGGGGGCGGCTGCACCGGGGGCGGCACGGCGTGGCCGGCGAGATCGCCTACCTGCCCATGTCCGGCGGCCAGGGCGCCGACCCGGACGACGCCCGGCGCCGCGGCCCGCTGGAAGCGGCGGCCTCGGCGCCGGCCGTGGTGCGGGCGGCGCGGCGGGCCGGGATGCGCGGCCAGGTCTCCGCGCGGCGGGTATTCGAGGCGGCGGCCGCCGGTGACCCCCGGGCCGCGGCCGTGGTGGCCGGGGAAGCCGAGCTGGTGGCCCGGGTGCTGTGCGCCATCGTCACGATCGTGGACCCGGCACTCATCGTGCTCGGCGGCGGGATCGGCCAGGCCCCGGGGTTCGCCGCGGCGGTGACCCGGGAACTCGGGCAGATCGCGCCGGTCATGCCCGAGGTCCGGGTCAGTGCCCTGGGCAGCGAAGCGGTCGTGCACGGCTGCCTGGCCGCGGGCGCGGAACTGGCCTGGCAGCAGCTCACCGCGCTGCTGCCTGCCCTGGCGCCGGAGGACGCCTCCGGCTAGGGGAGCTTGGACACCGCGTAGAAGCCGCTGGAGTCTTTGCGCCACAGGAAGAAGATGGCCCCCAGGCCGATCAGCCAGATCACCAGGAGCAGCACGATGCCGATAGCCGCGTGCGGCCGGGCCAGGCTGGCCAGCAGGATCAGGGTGTTCAGCCCGAACAGGACCGTGGACACGATGCGGGCCCAGGACTTCCCGCCCTTGTTCGCCCAGGCCATCCAGAGCCACAGCCCGATCGTGATGAGCTGGATGACCACCTCATAGCCCACCAGGCCGATCGCCGCCCGGCGCACCCGGCTGGCTGAGTAGCTGGGGAACGCGTTGTGCACGGCGGTCCTGGCGCTGCCGATGGTCAGCAGGGCCACGATGATGACGATGGCGCTGACCGCGGCGCCCGCGTACATGAGCTTCACCGCGTTGCGGATGGAGGACGGCGGCTGCGCGCGCTGCGGCCCCGGTGCCGGTTCCGCGCCACCGGTGGGATAAGGCTGATACATGGAGGCTCCCTGGCTGGATTCCCGATGGGCGCGCCGGGCCGGACGGCCGCGCCCACCGGGCCGCCGGCGCACCGAGCTTAGCGGCGCGGGTCACCATTGCCTAGGCCAATCCGCCGCCTCGGCGAGATGCCCCTGGCCGGAACTGTGCCCGCTTTCAGCGGCCCGGATGCAGCAGCGACCAGACCACCTTGCCGCCGCCGTCGAGCAGGTGCCATCCCCAGCGCACGGAGCACGTCTCGACCACGGTGAGCCCGCGGCCGTTCTCCGCGCAGGGGTCCGCCTCCCGCAGCACCGGGATCCCGGTCCCCGGGTCGGCCACCAGGCACATGACGTACCGGGCCTGGCCCAGCAGCTGCAGCCGGATGGGGCAGTCGTCCCGGGCGGCGTGGCCCGCCGGGACGCCGTGCCGCAGCGCGTTGGTCACCAGCTCCGAGACCACCAGGCCGGCCATGTCCACCAGGTCGGGCAGCCCCCAGTCCAGCAGCACGGTGCAGGCGAAGTCGCGGCCGGCGCGCACCGCCTCGGGGATCGCGCGCAGGCCGCAGGTCGCCGAAGGCTGGCTGTCCGCGGCCTCGTCCAGGGCGGGCACGAGGATCGGCGGCGGGCTGGCATAGCTCACAGCCGCCGGCTCCTCCGGGGAGAGGAGCCACTCAGGGCCCACGCTCGTGACCTCCGTTGTGACTGGCGAGGCCGCCCGGTGTCCGGTCATCGGGTTCCCGTCTGTCTGCTGAGCACTCATCGTGCGTGCGGCGCGCAAGCGCTATCATCGCGTACGTACCTTGCAAGCGCAAGGGCGGATGCACGTGCAGATGTAAGTGCGTCAGGCGCGTGCGGATCGTGAGGAGGCCCCGACGGGAGGAGCTGCTGACGACGTCCTTATGGGGAGGACCAAGGGGGGTTCAGTGATCTCGGTACAGCCAGGGAGCGGCCCTACGGTTCTTCGCATCCTGCTTGGTTCCCAGCTGCGGAGGCTGCGTGAAGCCAACGGCATCACGCGTGACGAAGCCGGCTTTGCCATACGCGCATCCGGCTCCAAGATCAGCCGCATGGAACTCGGCCGGGTCGGGTTCAAGGAACGTGACGTCGTCGACTTGCTGGCGATGTACGGGGTCACCGACGACACTGAGCGCAAGGTCCTGGTCGAGCTGGCCCGCGAGGCTAACTCGCCAGGGTGGTGGCATAAGTACGGGGACGTCCTCCCGGACTGGTTCCAGGTGTATGTGGGCCTGGAAGAGGCCGCCTCGCTCATCAGGCTCTACGAGGTCCAGTTCGTGCCCGGGCTGCTGCAGACCGCGGATTATGCGCGGGCCGTGGTAGCGCTCGGCCAGCCGGGTGCTTCCGCTGAAGAAGTGGAGCGCCGGGTCAGCCTGCGCGTGGCCAGGCAGGAGTTGCTCAGCAAGCCGGGTGCGCCCCGGCTGTGGGCAGTGGTGGATGAGGCGGCTCTGCGCCGCCCCATCGGAGGCAAGGCGGTGATGCAGGCGCAGCTCGAACGGATGATCGAGGTGACGAGGGAGCCCAACATCACACTCCAGGTAGTGCCGTTCAGCTCTGGGGGTCACGCCGCCGAAGGCGGGGCGTTCACGATTCTCCGGTTCCCCGAGGTGGATCTTCCCGACGTGGTTTACGTCGAGCAGCTGACCAGCTCGCTTTACCTGGATAAGCGCGACGATGTGGAGCGATACACCGAGGTGATGGAACGCCTCAGTGTGGAGAGCGAATCGCCGGAACACACCACGGAAATCCTGAGCAGGATGCTTGAGGAAGTCGAATAGATGAACACATATAACGGGATGCCAGCGACCGACCTGGTCGATGCCCGCTGGCGCAAGAGCAGCATCAGCAACTCGCAGGGAACCTGCGTGGAACTGGCCCGGCTGGACGAGGGGCAGTACGCGATGCGCAACTCACGGAACCCTGAGGGCCCGGCCCTGATCTACACCCGGGCTGAGATCGCCGCCCTGATCGAGGGGGTCAAGCGCGGGGAATTCGACGACCTGCTGGTGTAGCGCCCCGTCGTCTCCCCGCGGTTCCAGCCACTGGCCGCCGTGTCCCTGCGCGACGCGGCGGCCAGTGTCATGCCGGGCGTGATGCCCAGGGGGTCATGCCCAGGGCGTCACCCCAGGGGGCAGGCACCGCCGCCTTGCGCCGGACGAGGGGGGCGGACCTAAGCTCGGCGAGTGGAGAAGGTCTCATCCGCCGAGCCTTGTTAGGTAAGCCTAACCTACTTTATGCTGGCGGCACTGATCATGTCTCCCGACCAGGAGGGCCCTAGGTGTCATCGACCCAGATCGCGTTGCTGGGAGCCATCGCGGGGCTGACCATCGTCCTGGGCCTGCCGATCGGCCGGATGAATGCCGTCACGCCCAAGGTGAAGGCGTTCCTGAACGGCACGGCCATCGGGATCCTGATCTTCCTGCTGTGGGACGTGCTGACCAACGCGTGGCAGCCCGCCGACGCGGCGCTCAGGGCTCATCACTATGGCAGCGCGGTGGGCAACGCGGCCGTCATGCTGGGCTGCGCCGGGGCCGGCCTGCTCGGCCTGGTCTACTTCGACCGCTGGATCGCCCGGCGTGCCCGCCGGGCCGTCCCCGAGGGGCCGGGCGCGGCCCCGGCCCGGTCGGTGCCCGTCCCGGCCGCGCCGCAGTCGGCCGCCGCCCGGGCCACCCAGCTGTCCATGCTGATCGCCGTCGGCATCGGCATGCACAACTTCGGCGAGGGCCTGGCCATCGGGACCTCGGCCGCGGCCGGGCGGCTCAGCCTGGCCATCCTGCTGGTGATCGGCTTCGGCGCGCACAACGCGACCGAGGGGTTCGGCATCGTGGCCCCGCTGGCGGCGGCCGGGGAGCGGCCGTCCTGGGGGCGCCTGGCCCTGCTCGGCCTGATCGGCGGCGGCCCGACCTTCGTCGGCACCCTGGTCGGGGAGCAGGTCACCAGCACGGTGCTGGGGGTTGCCTTCCTCGCGCTGGCGGCCGGCTCCATCCTGTACGTGGTGATCGAGTTGCTCGCGGTGGCCCGCAGCAGCGGCTTCAAGGTCATCATCACCTGGGCGATATTCCTCGGCATCGTGCTCGGCTTCGCCACCGACGCCATCGTTACCGCCGCCGGCGCCTGAGCGGGCCCCGCAGCCGCCGCCGGGCGGCCAGGCCACCTCCGGGACCTCGGGCACGGCTGAACGTCGGCTGGAGGCTGACTGCAGGCTTGCTGCGGGTTGGCCGCAGGATGTCTCTGCCGGGCTGCCCCAGGAGGTATCGCGGCTAGAGTCCTGACGTGACTCAGCTGCAGGAAACCAGCCTGACCCCGCTGACCAGGCGATTGCTCGGCTGGGAGATCGTCATCGTGTTCGCGCTGTCGCTGGGCGGGAGCGCGCTGTTCGCGGTCATCAACCTGATCGGCTCGCTGACTGCGACCCAGGCCCTGGGCAAGCAGCAAGCGCTCATCGTCGGGTCGTTCGCGCCGGGCCGTCCCTGGCTGGACCTCACCCTGCAGCTGGCCAACCTGCTGATCGCCCTCGCCCCGGTAGCCCTCGTGTTCTACCTGCTCTTCCGGGAGGGCGCGACGCCGTCCTCGGCCCTGGGCCTCGACGCCAGCCAGCCGGGCCCGGACCTGGCCAAGGGCGCCGCCCTCGCGGCGCTGATCGGCGGTTCCGGGCTGGCCCTGTACCTGGCCGCGTACAAGCTCGGCCTGGCGTTGAACGTGGTACCCGAAAGCCTGCCCGCGGTCTGGTGGCGCATCCCGGTGCTGGTGCTGGATGCCGCGCACAACGGGATCGTGGAAGAGGTCCTGGTCCTCGGCTACCTGCTGCGCCGGCTCGACCAGCTCGGCTGGACCCCGGTCCGGGCCATCGCGCTCAGTGCCGTGCTCCGCGGCTCATACCACCTGTACCAGGGCTTCGGCGGCTTCATCGGCAACGCGGTCATGGGCGTGATCTTCGCCGTGCTGTACTTCCGCTGGCGCCGGGTGACGCCGATGATCATCGCCCATACGCTCATCGACACTGGCGCCTTCGTCGGCTACGCGGCGCTGCACGGCCACGTCTCCTGGCTGCCCTAAGGGCCGGGCGGGCTGGTGCGTTCAACCTCCTGGCTGCCCTAAGGGCCGGGCGGGCTGGTGCGTCGACCTCCTGGCGGCCCTGAGGGCGGGCGGGCCGGCGCGTCGATCGCCTGGCTGCCCTAAGCCGGGCGGGCCAGGCCGTCGATGACGGACGCGCCCGGCAGGCGGCCGAGCGCCGCGCCGGGCAGCACCAGCTTGGACCGGCGTACCCCGCTGCCGATCACGACCTGCGGGGTGGCCGCCACCGCGGCGTCCACCAGGATGGGCCAGCCCGCGGGCAGGCCGACCGGGGTGATGCCGCCGTACTCCATGCCGGTCTCGGCCACCGCGACGTCCCGCGGCGCGAACGAGGCCTTGCGGACGTCCAGTTCCCGGCGCGCGGCCCCGTTCACGTCGGCACGGGTGGTGGCCAGCACCACGCAGGCCGCGAACCTGGTCTCCCCGCCGCGCCGCCCGCTGATCAGCACGCAGTTGGCCGACTCGGCCGCAGCGACGCCGTACCGTTCGCAGAACGCCGCGGTGTCGGCCAGCCCCGGGTCGATCTCGGCGACCCCGGCCCCGGCCGGGGCCAGGTCAGCGCCGAGCGTGGCCAGGGCGGCGGCCACCGCCGGGGCCAGCAGGTCCGGTCGGCTGAGGGCGGGCACCGCGGCCAGCTTTCCCATGGTCATCTGCACCTGGTTATCCTGCCACCATGCCTCCGCCCGCCGGGATGAACGCTGACAGCGATGGGCAGGCCCGGCCAGCCGGTAGCCGCGCTGCGGCGGGCCCTGGCGGCGGGCACGCTCAGCTCCGCCGAGCTCACCGCGGGCTGCCTGGACCGGATCGCCCGGCTGAACCCGCTGCTGCGGGCGGTCATCTCGGTGAACCCGCAGGCCGCCGACGAGGCGGCGGGCAGTGACCAGGCCCGCCGCCAGGGCGGGCCGGCCGGCCCGCTGGCCGGGATCCCGGTCCTGGTCAAGGACAACATCGCGGTCCACGGGATGCCCGCCACCGCCGGATCCCCCGCGCTGGCCGGCGCGGAGTCGGGGGACGCCTTCTGCGTAGGCCGGCTGCGCCAGGCCGGCGCGGTGATCCTGGGCAAGGCCAACCTGTCCGAGTGGGCCAACTTCCGCTCCACCGTCTCCACCAGCGGCTGGAGCACGCTGGGCGGCCAGGTGCTGAACCCCTACGGGCCCGGCCGCAACCCGTCCGGGTCGAGTTCCGGCTCGGCCGTCGCGGTGGCGGCCGGGCTGGCGCCGCTCGCCGTCGGCACCGAGACCGACGGCTCCATCGTCTGCCCGGCCAGCGCCTGCGGGATCGCCGGCATCAAGCCCACCCTCGGCCTGGTCAGCCGGCACGGGATCGTGCCGATCTCCGCCGCCCAGGACACCGCGGGCCCGATGGCCCGGACCGTGGCGGACGCCGCGGAACTGCTCACCGTGCTCGCCGCGGCCGATCCGGGCGACCCGGCCAGCGCCGCCGCGGCCGGCCAGCCCGCCGACTACACCGCCTTCCTGGACCCCGAGGCGCTGCGCGGCGCCCGGATCGGCGTGTGGCGGGACGGCTGCCGCGAGGGCGGCCCGGCCACCCGCGCGGTGCTGGACGAGGCGGCGGCGGCGCTGCGCGGCCTGGGCGCCACCCTGGTGGACCCGGTGGAACTGCCCGGCGCCGACGCGATCCGCGATCACGAGTTCACCGCGCTGCTGCACGAGTTCAAGCGGGACCTGAACGACTACCTCAGCGCGCTGCCCGGCGAGCATCCGCGGTCCCTGGCCGAGCTCATCGAATTCAACCGCCGCAACGCCGGGCGCGTGCTCACTCACTTCGGCCAGGAAATCTTCGAGCTGGCCGAGGCGACCAGCGGGGATCCGGCCGACCCGGCCGGCCGGGCGGCCCGGGGCCAGGCCACCGCGCGGGCCCGGCAGGCCCTGGACGGGGCGCTGGCCGATAGCCGGCTGGACGCCATCGTGACGCTGACCGCCAGCCCGGCCTGGCTGACCGACTACGTGCTCGGCGACCACGGCGTGTTCCACTCGTCCCGGCCGTCCGCGGTGGCCGGGTACCCGGCGGTCAGCGTGCCGGCCGGGCAGGTGGCCGGGCTGCCGGTGGGGCTGTCCTTCCTCGGGCCGGCCTGGAGTGAGCCGCGGCTGATCGCGTTCGGCTACGCCTTCGAGCAGGCGGTGCCCGCGCTGCGCTGGCCGGGCCTGCTGCCCGACGGCGCGGACAGTGCCCCGGTGCCCCAGCGATAGCCTGCGCTCATGGAATCCTGGCGTGGCGCATCCATTCCTGAGCTGCCGGGGCGCGGCCCCCAGACCATGGTCACCAACACGGCGACCGGGGAGCTGACCGTGGCCGCGGCCGGCCCGGCCGCCACGTTGTACGCCTGCGGCATCACGCCCTACGACGCCACGCACCTTGGGCATGCGGCCACCTTCCTCGCCTGGGACCTGCTGGTGCGGGCCTGGCGTGACGCCGGTCACCGGGTGACCTACGTGCAGAACGTGACGGACGTAGACGACCCGCTGCTGGAGCGCGCGAACCGGGACGGCGAGGACTGGCGCGCCCTCGCCGACCGGGAGATCGACCGGTACCGGGCCGACATGACGGCGCTGCGGCTGGTGCCGCCGGACCGGCTGGTCGGGGCGGTCGAGGCGCTCGGCCTGATCGAGGGCTTCGCTGGCCGCCTGGCCGGCCGGGGCGCCCTGTACGACGTGGAAGGCGACCAGTACTTCTCGCGGGCCTGCGACGAGGCGTTCGGGTCGGTGTCCCGGCTGAGCCCGGCGGTCATGATGGACCTGTTCGCCGAGCGCGGCGGGGACCCGGGGCGGCCCGGCAAGAAGGATCCCCTCGACCCGCTGGTCTGGCTGGCCGCCCGGCCTGGTGAGCCGTCCTGGCCGGCCCGGTTCGGCCCGGGGCGGCCGGGGTGGCATGTGGAGTGCGCGGCGATCGCCACCAACTACCTCGGCACCGTGTTCGACGTGCAGGCGGGCGGCAGCGACCTGATCTTCCCGCACCACGAGATGAGCGCCTCACACGCCCGGGTGGCGCTCGGGCCCGGTGCGTTCGCGCGAAGCTACCTGCACGCCGGCATGGTCCGGCTGGACGGCGAGAAGATGTCTAAGTCGCTGGGCAACCTGGTGTTCGTCTCCCGGCTGCTGGCCGACGGCGCTGACCCCATGGCGGTGCGGCTCGCGGTGCTCGCGCACCACTACCGGGGCGACTGGGACTGGACCACCGGCGGCCTGGCGGCCGCGACCGCGCGGCTGGCCCGGTGGCGGGAATCGGTGCGGCTGGCCACCGCCTCGCCCGCCCCGCTGCCCGGCCCCGCGGCGGATGCCGTGCTGGCCGCGGTGCGCGAGCGGCTCGCCGACGACCTGGACGCCCCGGGCGCCCTGGCCGCCGTGGACCAGTGGTCGGACGCCGTGCTCGGCGCGGAGCCCCGGCCGCCGGGGGGGCCCGCGCATCCCGGCGCCGCGGTGATCCGGGACACCGTGGACGCCCTGCTCGGCATCGCCTTGTAAGCAGCAGCATCGCCTCGTGAGCGGTCTCGTCCGGTGAGCGGCATCGCCTCGTGAGCGGTCTCGTTCGCTGAGTAGCATCGCCTTGTCAGTGATATCGCTGCGCGATATCGTTCGCGGTATCAGGCGATAGTGCACCGGCTTGTCCCTGCCCTCGGGAGCCGACGATGACCGAGCCGCCCCAGCCCGCTGCAGACCAGCCCGCTGCAGATCCCGCCGGGGCCGCGGAACTGCCCGCCGGGGCCGCAACGACTTCCACCGACGCGGCACGGCTACTGGTCCGGGCGCTGGCCCAGTTGCCCGCCGCGGACCGGGACCGGGTGTACACCTGGCTGCTGGGCACGAGCCTTACCCCGCAGGCCGGGGTCATCGCCCCGCTCAGCCGCCGCCTCGGCTGGGCCGTGCAGGGCGGGGCTGCGCCCGCCGAGCAGCAGGATTTCGCGGAGGCCGGCCGGGACATGGTGCGCAACCTGTTCCGCAGCCCGGCCACGTCCGCCCAGCAGATGGTGCCGGTGCGGTTCTCCGCCGAGCAGCACGCCCGGCTCCGGGCCTGGTGCACCGAGCACGGCTTCTCGATGGCCACCGTGATCCGCGGCCTGGTGGACCGCTTCCTCGACTCCCAGCAGCCCGGCCCGGCCTATACCCCTAGCTAGCGGCACTTCGTGATCATGTGGCGTGACGGCCGTGGGCGTGTACCTGGCCTGCGCGGCCCCGGCTGGGTGCGCGTTCATCGACCGGGCCTTGTGCCTGCCCCGGTCCTGGGCGAGTGATCGGGCCCGGTGCCGCGCCGCCCCGGGTGCCCGCGGGCACGGTGTTCGCCACCAAGCCCGCACCGGCCAGGCAGATGCCCTCGATGCCCTCGAGGCCGGGGCCCTGCGGCGTGGGTGGCCGCCGATGAGGTGTACGGCCAGGACCCGGCCCCGCGCCCGAGCCGGCCCGTCGCGGGCTGGGCTATGCCCTGTCACGATGGCGCCGTCGCCACCAATACACCGCCCGAGCCTGCTGGCCGTTGTCCTGGCGGTTGCCCGGCCCATCGCCGGCCCGGTGGCCGTGTGGGGGAACGGGCCGGGATGTTGGGGAACGGGCCGGGCTGCCAGGCCTGCCCGGGGGGCGAAACCGCCGCCAATATAGACGTTCAGCTTTAGCTGAGCGATCCCGGCGTCAGTAGGGACCCTGATCGATAACCGGCCACGATTCGTACGGCGTCCGGGCGAGCGCGGTGGAGAGCCAGGCATCACCGGGCTGCCACACTGCGATCTGCCATTCAGGCCGCCCCGGCGTACTCACGGCCACGTCGGCAATCAGCCGGTGGCTTCCGGCCTGCCAGCCGAAGGCAACCCCGTTGCCGCTGCCGACCGTGGTCCCTGGCACCGCAGTGATCCGCCCGCCCGTGACAGTCGCGACCATGAGCCGGGTCGCGGCGGCGCGGCCAGCCCGTGTGACCCTGGCCGTCACTAGCAGGGCAAGGAGCCGCCCATCCGGGCTGAACGCGCCGTCGTAGGACTTGCTTCGCCCAGGCAGTGAGATCTGCTCGGCCCGGCCACCGGGCAGGTCCAGCACGTGCACCCGGCAGCCCGCGGTGCAGCCGGGCAGCCAGGCAATCTCAGCGGGGCCTGCTGCGATCAGGTTCACGAAGGAACGTGTCACCTGCCGGGTGCCGGGATCCCACAGCTCGTACCTGACCGGGCTTGGGCCCGCCAGCGCCTGCACCAGCAGCAGGCCCGCGCCGGTTCCCTGGTCGATCATGTACCCGGCCGGCAGCCTGAGCCGCGGCCCGAGCGTGGCGCCGGTGACGCTGATCTCCTACGCATTGCCCACCGCGGTGCTCATGTCCGCGCCACGCCCGTAGCTGACCAGCCACAGGGCGCCGGGAATAGCGGCCGGGGCGGTGAAGCCGGCGGTGCCAATTCGGCTCGCGACCCGTGATCCGTCTGCGACGTAGTAAACCGGCAGCGGCCCGGGGGCGCAGTTGCCGCAGCCGACGTCGGCAGCGGGGAATGGCTGCGCGGCCCAGCCGCCCGCAATGCGGATGAGCTGATAGCCATTGCCCCACCGGGGCAGCCCGCGGACCGGCTCGGTCCGGCCGGTGGCCACCGAGAGCCAGGCCGGCCTCTGGCCGCCCAGCAGCAGCCACAGGCTGGCGTCGCGCGGCAGCGGCTGGCCGGTCATCCGGGCGGGCTTGCGCGGCAGCGGAGACGGTGCGGCAGTGCGCGAACCGGGTTCTCCTTGCGCCGCCTGGCTCGGACCGGCGGCACCTGGTCTCGGTTGCGCATCGTGCTGTCGCAGGCCTGGCAGGTACCAGATGGAAGCGGCCAGTGCCACGGCGATGCCGGCCGCGGCAACCGCCAGCCACCACCAATGCCGCCGCCAGCGGGGCTCACGGTCCCTGCCGTAACCGAGGATGTCGCTCATTGCCACCGCCACGGGACAGGTCCTGTGCCAGGCACAACGATACGACGCCCGGTCGTGCACCGCGAACGCCAGCGCGTGCGGCCCCAGTGGCACCGAGCGGAGCCTACCGCTGGGGCCTGGAGCCCGGGGCTGGCGGCCACGGGTCGGTCAGGCGGGGAGGGTGATTTCTACACCGCGGACCTGGCCGGCCGGGTCCACTTCGACGGCCAGCATGAGCCGGGCGTGCTCACCATCCAGTTCCGCCACGGTGCGGGTCTCACCGTTCCCTCCGCGCCAGGCCCCGGGACGGCACCGCCCGGCCCACGCCGCCGCCATCCGCAGCCGGCGCAGCAGCAGGCCCGTGTCGGCCGGCCCGGCGACCGGGAGGCCGGCGGGCCAGTCGGCGGACGGGTCGTTGGGCAGGGAATTGATCAGGTCGACCAGGGCGAGCGTGCGCTCCCAGAGCACCCCGCCGGGCGCGGGCGGCACGGCCAGCGAGAGCAGCTGCACCCGGGGCGGCCGCTCGGCGGTCAGCTTGATCTCGGCGCAGGCGGTGCCGTGCTCGCCCGCCAGCCACCAGCGGCAGTGCGCGGGGGAGTCGAACTCGGCGGGCCGGGGTTCGCCGCGGCGCACCGGCCCGATCCGCTCCCACAGCCGCTCGGCCTGCTCCCGGCGGCGGGAGTAGGGCTCATCCTGGGCCACATTCGGCGCGAAGAGCTGATCAGCGGCCTGGTCGTCCCAGGACCGGAGCAGCCGGTCGGCCGCGCGCCGGGCCTGCCGTGTCTCCGGCCACGGGCCGCCCGGCGCGGGCGCGGCCCCGGCTACTCCGGTCCCGGTCCGCTCGGCCGCCACGCCGCGGAGCAGCACCTCCATCAGCTGGGCGGCCAGCGGGTGCGCCGCGGCGTAGGTGCTGTTGGCCAGCACGATCACGCCCAGGCCGGTGCCCGGGTGCCAGCGCATGTGGCTGCCGAAGCCGGGGTAGCCGCCGCTGTGGAAGACGAGCCGGCCCCAGGCGGCGGTCTCCGTCACGAACAGGCCGAAGCCGTAGCCGTGCGGGCCGTCCGCCGCCTCGCCACCCGGCAGCGGTGGTTCGGCCGGCGGCAGCAGCACCTGGGCCAGCTGCATCTCGCGGCGCGTTGACCGGCGCACCGGGTGGCCGCCGCCGTCCGCCTCCGCCCCGGGCGGGAAGGCGGCGGCGAAGCCGCTCACCCAGCGGGCCAGGTCACTGACGCAGCTGAAGATCCCGCCCATGGGGGCGAACGCGCCGTAACCATCCGGGACCAGCTCGGCCCAGTCCGCCCCGTCACGCTGGTAGCCATGGGCCAGCTCAGCGCGGTTCACGGCGCCGGCCTCGAAGCCGGTCCGGGTCATGCCGAGCGGCGCCAGCAGCCGCCTGGTGACGAACTCGCGGTACCCGGTCCCGGCGGCCGCCGCGATGACCCGGCCGAGCAGGGCGTAGCCCAGGTTGGCGTACTCGAACCTGGTCCCTGGCGCCCACGCCTGGCGCAGCCCGCCGCGGATCAGGTCGTCGAACTTGGCCAGCGGCAGAGCCTGCTGCCGGTCCCCCCACGGGTCGTCGGTGGGGAAGCCGGCCGTCATGGTGAGCAGCTGCCGGATCGTGATGGGCGGTGAATCGGGGCTGGCCTGGCGCATGCCGCGCAGTTCCGGGACGTAGTCGGCGGCCGCGTCGTCCAGCCGCAGCACGCCGTCGTCCCGGAGCGCCAGCACGGCCGCGGCGGTGAAGCTCTTGGTCATGGACGCGATCCGGAAGACCGTGCCCGCGTCCGGCACAGGGCCGCCCAGCCAGCGCTGGCCGGCCCCGCCGGCATGCGCCAGCGCCCCGGCGGCCACCACGCCGTAGGCGACACCCGGCTGGCCCCCGGCCCGGTGGAATTCCGTGACCAGGCCGTCCAGTGCGGCGGTGACGGAGCCGGGCAGGGACGTGGCGGCCGGGCCGTCCAGCGTGGCCGGGGTGGTCCGGCGTGCTGGGACGGCCCGGGGCGGCCGGGCCGGGCGGTGGGACCGGGGACGGCGCCCCGGGAGTGCGTTCATCCACATCGGGCACCGTAGCCGAGCGGCGGGGCGGCCTGGCAGGCTGGGTGGGCCGGGCCGGCCGGAGACCAGGGCCGGCCGCCACCGTGACTGGCTAATGCGCCGGTTCCCGCGGCCGGCGGCGGGGCGGCGCGGAGAGCAGGTGATCATGGCCCGGCGGCAGACCAACTGGGCAGGCAACGTCGTCTACCGGGCGCACGAGGTGAGCCGGCCGTCCAGCCTCGCCGAGCTGCGGGAGGTGCTGCAGGCCAGCAGGCACGCCCGGGTACTCGGCACCGGGCACTCCTTCAACCGGATCGCGGACACCCCGGGCCTGCTCGTGTCGCTGGCCGGCCTGCCGCCGGTCATCGACATCGACCCGGGCCGGAGCGTGGTCAGCGTCGGCGGCGGGGTCACCTACGAGGCCCTGGCCCCGGAGCTGTCCCGGGCCGGTTTCGCCCTGCCCACCCTGGCGTCGCTGCCGGGCCTGTCGGTGGCCGGGGCGTGTGCCACCGCGAGCCACGGCTCCGGGGACAGCCACGGCAACCTGGCCACCGCCGTCTCCGAGATAGAGCTGCTCACCGCCGCGGGCGACCTGGTTACCCTGCGCCGGGACACCGGCGGCGACCAGTTCCGCGGGGCCGTCGTGTCGCTGGGCGCGCTCGGCGTGGTCACCCGCCTGACGCTGGACCTCGTGCCCGATTTCGAGGTGCGCCAGTACGTCTACGAAGGGCTGCCCGCCATGATGCTGAGCAGCCATTTCGACGAGATCTTCAGCAGCGGCTACAGCGTGAGCGTGTTCACCGACTGGCAGGGCGGCCGGCACCAGCAGGTCTGGGTCAAGCTGCGGACCGGGCAGCCCGTGCCCCAGGCGCACTGGATGGATACGACGCCGGCCAGCCAGCAGGTGCACCCGATCGCCGGGCAACCGGCCGCGAACGCCACCCCCCAGCTGGGCGTGCCCGGGTCCTGGCACGAGCGGCTGCCGCACTTCCGGGCCGGCACCACGCCCAGCGCGGGGCAGGAACTGCAGTCGGAGTACCTGCTGCCGCGGCAGCTCGCGGCGGGCGCGTTCGACGTGCTGGCCAGCCTGGCCGGCGTGCTCAAGCCCGTGCTCCAGGTGTGCGAGATCCGCACCGTGGCCCCGGACGACCTGTGGCTGTCCCCCAGCTACCAGCGGGACACGGTGGCGCTGCACTTCACCTGGATCCAGGACACCGCCGCGGTGACCCCGGTGATCGCCACGATCGAGCAGTTGCTCAACCCGCTGGGGGCCAGGCCGCACTGGGGGAAGGTGTTCGGCACCCCGCCGCACGCGCTGCGGGCGCTGTACCCGCGGTGCGCCGACTTCCAGGCCTTGCTGAGGCGCTGGGACCCGGCCGGCAAGTTCCGCAACGGGTTCCTGGACAAGTACTTCCCGGCCTAGGGCCTGGCCGGTGCTTCCCGGCCTCCGGCGTGTTCCCGGCTTAGGAGGGTTTGGCCCCGTTCGGGCGGATGATGCAGTATCGCGCGGTTGTGGGTGCGGGCACGCCACGGTGATCATGTAGGTCTCTGAGGGTCTACATGAACGAGGTGCAGCGTGCCCGCTGTGGCATTGTCGCGCGCCGGGGCGCGCGTGGCCGGGTCCTGCCCGGACTGCCAGAACCTAGCAGCGAGGACGTGGCAGAGGCTGGTGGCATTGCCGGACCCGCGGTCGGCGCGGGCGGATTTACCCGCTGCCTGCCTGATCGCGATCGCGGTGTGCGCGTTCAGCGGCGCCGGGAACGACCGGCTGACCGCGTCGGGCAGTGGACCAGCGGGCCAGCCAGGAAGATCTCCCCGGCTGCGTGCCCCGTGGGACCCGTGCCGCCAGTACCTAGCGCCGATGAGAAGACGATCCTGTGGTGCTGGACAAGCTGGACCCGCGGCCTCGTCCCGGTCCCTGCTCTAGCCCCGCCGCCTGCGCCGGAAATCTAGCGGGTCACCTTCGCGGGTGCAGATTACCGGCCCGCGCGCGCTCAGGAGGTGAAAGCAACCACCCGCTTAGTACGACCTTTCTTTCAGCACCTCACTGGTGCAAGCGGGCCACGCACCTGATCCTCGGTCTGGCCGCGGAGCACCGCAGCGCCTCCTTTTCCTCCTTTTTTTCTTTGTGAAACACAACTAACCAACCATTTCACCTAACTCCCTTCTCCCCTTCACCTCCCCTGCTGCCGCCACCTCCCACTCCCTCACACCTTGCTCGCGAACCTTCACTTCTCCACCAAAAAAGCTCACTACATCACCTTTTAAACCAACCAGCCTCTGCTTACTCCCATTAATCTCTACCCTTCTCATTCCCTCCCTATCACTACCCTCTATCCCACTGCCATCTTAGACCCTCACCCTCAAAGCACTCACACCAACATCTCGCTTCCCTTTCCCCCACCATCAATCACCCACTCCCACACCTCCACCCAAATTTCCCACCATCTACACCATCACCACCTACCTCTCACAACCACGCCCACCTCCCACCTCATACCAGCACTACCATTATACATCACCACATCAACTAGCTTCCAACCTCCCAGCCTCACCGCACGCCCGCGAACCTGCACCATCCCCCCCATCTCCGCCCTCAAACGCTGCTACCTGCACTTCCTCCGCCCACCACACACCCCCCCAACCCTCTCCTCACCCTCATACACCACACACCCCCGCTAGCGCGGCCCGCGCGTCACTGGCTCGGCTGCGGCACGTGGCAGACCACCTTCGGGTTCACCCCGACATAGTTCAGCGGCCCGGCCAGAATCGTGACGACAATCGTGCTCGCCTTGGTGCAGCTGGAGACTCCGCCGCTGTAGTAATGCCGCTGGGCTCCGGCGATGGCGCCGATAACCAGCCAGATAACCAGAATGGCCGAGCCCAGGCGCATGTTACCTCCGGTGAGCGATACCCGCCGCGGCGCCCCATGCGCTCGCCAGTACTGGGTGCGGGTCAGCTTATCCGGTTATGGTGCCATCCTGTCATGCGTGTCACTCTGGCCGTGTTCCCCGCCCAGCCTGGCTGCCGCCCGGGCGGCCTGTCAAGGCCCACTTTCCAGCTGTGCATGAGTCATGGCATTTTCCGGCGATTGGCCCGCGTGATCGGCTTAATGTACCGGCTTATCCACAGAACGTAATTCTGTAGTGGCTGCCTTCTGGCTTCCTGGCCAGCCTGGCAGTATGACTAACACACCACCCGCCGCCGGCCCCGGCGCATTCTCCGGGCCGCCCCGGATCCGGGTCAGCTCGCCTGCCGACCTGCTGGCCGTCGTGCCTCGCCTGCTCGGCTTCCATCCCGCCGCCAGCCTGGTCGTGATCGGCGCCGGGCCGCCCCGCGAGCGGATCGAGCTGGCGTTCCGGTACGACCTCCCCGACCCGCCCGATCCCCGGCAGGCCGGCGAGATCGCCGCGCACGCGGTCAGCGTGCTGCGGCACCGCCGGCTGGGCACGGCGATCGCGGTCGGCTACGGCCCGGGATCCCTGGTCACCCCGGTCGCTGACGCGCTCGCGGCGGCACTGCGCTCCGGCGGGCTGCGGTTGCAGGAACTGCTCCGGGTCCAGGACGGCCGGTACTGGTCCTACCTGTGCGCCAACCCAGGCTGCTGCCCGCCGGAGGGCGTGCCGTTCGACGCGGCGGCCAGCCCGGCCGCCGCCGCGATGACCGTGGCCGGAATGGTCGCCTTGCCGGACCGCGCGGCGCTGGCCGGCACCGTGGCCCCGGTCACCGGCGCCGGCCGCGCACGCCATGGAGCAGGCCACCCGCCGGGCCCGCGACCGGGCCGCCGGGCTGGCCGCGCCGGAAGGCGCAGCCCGGGCGGCCAGCCGCCCGGCGGCAGGCTGCTGGACGCCGGGCGGCACGCCGTCCAGGAGGCCATCGCCACCTACCGCGGCGGCGGCCGGGTCACCGGAGACGACCAGGTGGCGTGGCTGTCGGTGGTGCTCGCCCTGCTGCCGGTCCGGGACGACGCCTGGGCCCGGATGGACCCCGAGGCGGCGCTCCGGGCGGCGCACTTACGGTTGTGGGCGGACCTGGTCCGCCGCTCGTGCCGGGCCTACCGGCCGGCGCCCGCCTCGCTGCTCGCCTTCACCGCCTGGCAGTCCGGCGACGGCGCGCTGGCTAACATCGCCCTCGACATGGCGCTGGAGGCGGATCCCGGGTACAGCCTGGCGCTGCTGCTGCGCGACATCATGGAGGCCGGAGTGCCCCCGTCCGCGGCACGGCTGCCGATGACCCCGGAGCAGGTGGCGGCGGGGTATGCGGCGGCCGGGTACGAGGCGGCCCGCCGCGGCCCCGGCCGCCGCCCCGGGCCCCGGGAGCGGCCGCGGCCCGCGAGGCGCCGCGGCGCGGGCGGGGGGCGGGGCGGAAGCGCCGGCCCACCCGCCGGTGACGGCCCGCGGGGCGGCGCGACGGACTACTCAGGGGCGGGCGTGCGGGCTGAAAGCTACCGCAAGGTAAACTTCCGTGCGCCGTTCGTCCGTTCGGCTCGGAACATGCCCAGCTGGGCCTGCTGCGCTCGCGCGCAGCGGCCAACCGGCACGGAGCGAAGGGAAGGCGGAGTGAGCGACCAGACGAGCCCGGCGCTGGCGGGCGAGCCGGACGTGGCGGGAGCCGTGGCCGGGGCGCTGGCCGGGGCGCTGCCCGCCGGGGTCCGCGAGCAGCACGCGGCGGCGGTGGCGGCCATCCGCGAGGCTTACGCGGCGGCGCCGCCGGGCAGCAAGGTCAGGCTGGCCAAGCGCACCTCCAACCTGTTCCGGTTCCCCGGCCCGGCGAACGGCCGGCGGCCGTGGCCCCGCTGGACCCCTCGGCTTTCACCCGGGTGCTGCACGTCGACCCGGCCGCCAGGACCGCGGTCGTCGGCGGCATGACCACCTACGAGGACCTGGCCGACGCCACCCTGCGGCACGGCCTGATGCCGTTCGTGGTGCCCCAGCTCAAGACGATCACCCTGGGCGGCGCGGTCACCGGCCTGGGCATCGAGTCCACCTCGCTGCGCCTCGGGATGCCGCACGAATCGGTCATCGCCATGGAGATCCTCACCGGGGACGGCGAGGTGGTGACCGCGACCGCGGGCAACGAGCACGCCGACCTGTTCCGCGGGTTCCCCAACTCCTACGGCACCCTGGGCTACGCCCTGTCGCTCACCATCGAGCTGGAGCCGGTCGCGCCGTTCGTGCACCTGCGGCACTTCCCGTTCCGCAGCCCGGAAGAGTGCATGGCGGCCGATCGCGCAGGTCGCCGCGGACGGCAGCTACTCCGGGCACCGGGCCGACTTCATCGACGGCACCATGTTCAGCCTGGACGAGATGTACCTGACGGTGGGCGCGTACAGCGACGTGGCCCCGTGGCACCAGCGACTACACCGGCCGCCAGATCTACTACCAGTCGCTGCGCGGCCCCCGGGAGGACTTCCTCACCATCCGCGACTACCTGTGGCGCTGGGACACCGACTGGTTCTGGTGCTCCCGGCCTTTCGGCGTGCAGAACCCGGTGATCCGCGCCCTGTGGCCGCGCCGCTACCGCAGGTCGGACGTGTACCGCTCGCTGGTCGCCTTCGACCGGCGGCACGGGCTGTCCGGAGCGCTCGCCGCGCGGCGCGGGCAGCCGCCCCGCGAGGACGTCATCCAGGACGTGGAGATCCCGGTCGGCCGGCGGCGCGCAGTTCCTCCGCTTCTTCGCCGCCGAGGTGGGCATGAGCCCGGTCTGGCTGTGCCCGCTGCGGCTGCGCAGCGGGCAGGCCTGGCCGCTGTACCCGCTGGCCCCGGGCGAGGTCTACGTGAACTTCGGCTTCTGGGGGACCGTCCCGCTGCCGCCCGGGCGGTCCGACGGCTACCACAACCGGCTCGTCGAGGACCAGGTGGCCGCGCTCGGCGGGCACAAGGGCCTGTACTCGACCTCGTTCTACACCGAGGAGCAGTTCTGGGCCAGCTACAACGGGCCGGCCTACGCCGCGCTCAAGCAGCGCTATGACGCTGACGGCCGGCTGGCCGGGCTCTACGAGAAGTGCGTGCGCGGGCAGTAGCGCAGGAAGGATGGCAGAAATGGCGCTGGCCGACGTCTTCGAGCGGATCGCGGGACCCGATGCGCCGGTGGAGTTCCGGGCCTACGACGGGAGCGTGGCCGGGACCGGCGACGCCCCGGTCCGGATCACCGTGCGATCCCCGGTCGCCGTGTCCTACCTGGCCCAGGCCCCGGGGTCGCTGGGGCTGGCCCGTGCCTACGTGTCCGGCCACCTGGATGTCGAAGGCGACATGTACACCGCGCTGGCCCGGATGATGCGGGCCCAGGAGGTCAGCGTGACCGCCCGGCGAGCAGCTCAGGCTGCTGCGCGAGCTCGGCGGCCCGAAGCTGCTGTTCCCCCGGATCCCGCCGCCCCCGCAGGAGGTCCGGGTCAACCGCCGCTGGCTCAGCGGCAGGCGGCACTCCAAGCAGCGTGACGCCAGCGCCATCTCGCACCACTACGACGTGTCCAACACCTTCTACGAGTGGGTGCTCGGGCCGTCCATGGCCTACACCTGCGCCTGTTACCCGACCGCGGACGCCACCCTCGAGGAGGCCCAGGCGTACAAGCATGATCTCGTCGCCCGCAAGCTCGGCCTGCGGCCCGGGATGCGGCTGCTCGACGTGGGCTGCGGCTGGGGCGGCATGGTCCGGCACGCGGCCCGCGAGTACGGGGTGAAGGCCCTCGGCGTCACCCTGTCCGCGCAGCAGGCCGCCTGGGCCCAGCGGGCCATCGCGGAGCAGGGGCTGTCCGGCCTGGCCGAGGTGCGCCACCTCGACTACCGCGACGTGCCGGAAGGGGAATTCGACGCGGTCAGCTCGATCGGCCTGACCGAGCACATCGGCAAGGGCCAGCTGCCCGGTTACTTCTCCTTCCTGCTGCGGCAAGCTGCGGCCCGAGGGCCGGATGCTCAACCACTGCATCACCCGGCCGGACAACCAGGGCCCGGCCCGGGTGACCGGCGGGTTCATCAACCGCTACGTCTTCCCGGACGGCGAGCTGGAAGGGCCGGGCTACCTGCTGTCGCTGATGAACGACACCGGCTTCGAGGTCCGCCACGAGGAGAACCTGCGCGAGCACTACGCGATGACCCTGGCCGGCTGGTGCGCCAACCTGGACGCGCACTGGGACGAGGCGGTCGCCGAGGTGGGCGAGGGCACGGCCCGGGTGTGGCGGCTGTACATGGCGGGCTCACGGCTCGGCTTCGAGCGCAACGTGGTCCAGCTGCACCAGATCCTCGGGGTCAAGCTGGGCGACGGCGGCCGCTCGGGCATGCCGCTGCGGCCGGACTGGGAATCGCTGGCCAGTGACCCGGCGATGGCCTGACCGGCCCGGCGTCAGGACGGCCGGTAGTACTCCGCCACCGTGAAGGCCAGGTCCAGTGACTGGCTGCGGTTCAGCCGCGGGTCACACGCGGTCTCGTAACGCCGGTACAGGTCGTCCTCGATGACGTTGTAGCTGCCGCCCACGCACTCGGTGACGTTGTCGCCGGTGAACTCGATGTGCACGCCGCCCGGGTGGGTGCCCAGGCTGCGGTGCACCTCGAAGAACCCGCCCACCTCGTCGAGCACGTCGCTGAACCGGCGGGTCTTGTGGCCGCTCGGCGCCTCGAAGGTGTTGCCGTGCATCGGATCGCAGATCCAGCTCACCGTCGCGCCGTGCCCGGTCACCGCGCGGACCAGCGGCGGCAGCGCCTCCCGGATCCGGCCGGCGCCCATCCGGGTGATCAGGCTGAGCCGCCCGGGCTCGTTGCCCGGGTTGAGCTTCTCGATCAGCGCGAGCACGTCCGCCGGGGCTGGCGGTGGGCCCGACCTTGACGCCGACCGGGTTCCGGATGGCCGCCGCGAACTCCAGGTGCGCGCCGCCGGCGTCACGGGTCCGCTCGCCGATCCACAGGAAGTGGCCGGACAGGTCATAGGGCAGCCCGGTGCGGCTGTCGCGCCCGGGTCAGCGCCTGCTCATAGTCGAGGATCAGCGCCTCGTGGCTGGCGAACAGCTCGCACCGTGCGCAGCTCGTCGGGTTCCGCGCCGCAGGCCCGCATGAAGGCCAGCGCCCGGTCGATTTCCCGGGCCAGCTGCTCGTAACGCTGCCCGGACGGGCTGTCCCGGACGAAGTCCTGGTTCCAGGCGTGCAGCTGGTGCAGGTCGGCGTACCCGCCGCTGGTGAAGCCCCGGCACAGGTTCAGCGTGACCGCGGAGCAGTGATACGCGTGCAGCAGCCGGGCCGGGTCCGGGGTCCTGGCCTCCGGGCTGAACTCCAGGCCGTTCACCGCGTCACCGCGGTAGGCGGGCAGTTCCACGCCGTCGCGCACCTCGGTGGGCCGCGACCGCGGCTTGGCGAACTGGCCGGCCATCCGGCCGATCTTCACCACCGGGATGCTCGCGCCGTAGGTGAGCACCACCGCCATCTGCAGCAGCGTCTGCAGCTTGGCCCGGACATCATGCGGGTTCGTCCCGGCGAACGTCTCCGCGCAGTCCCCGCCCTGGAGCACGAAGGCCTCGCCGCGGGCCACCGCGGCGAGCCGGTCCTTGAGCAGGTCGCACTCGGCCGGGGACACCAGCGGGGGCAGCCCGGCCAGTTCCGCCGTGACCGCCTCGAGCTTGGCCCGGTCCGGCCAGAGCCGCCTCCTGCGCGACCGGGCGGCCGCGCCAGCCGTCCCGGCCCGGCCGCGGCTCCGTGACGGCCGTCACGGCCAGGCCACCTGGACGCAGAGGCGCGCATGAATCACGTGATCACGGTACGCGCACCGGGCCCGGCCGTGCGCCGGGCCGGCCGCCGCCGGCATGGCCGCGGCGCGCTCACCAGGCCATGCCGGGCAGGTCATCCTGCGTGCCGGCCGCGGTCAGCCGGTCCTCGATAACGCCCGGGGCCGCCGATGACAGAGAATGTGGCCATGGAAGCTGCCCAGCCCGGGCCCGGCGGCCCGCCCGCGACATCGTCCTGCTCGGCTCGACCGGGTCGATCGGCACCCAGGCGGCCGACATCATCCGGCGTAACCCGGGGAAGTTCCGGCTGGCCGGCCTGGCGGCCGGGGGCGGCAATCCCGGCCTGCTGGCCGCCCAGGCCATCGAGTTCGGCGCCGAGGTGGTCGCCGTGGCCGGCGAGGCAGCCGTGCCCGAGGTACAGGAGGCGCTGCGGGCCCGGGCCGCCGCCACCGGCCACCCGCGCCCGCTGCCCAAGGTCCTGGCCGGCCCGGCCGCGGTCGCCGAGGTGGCCGCCTGGCCCTGTGACGTGGTGCTGAACGCGGTGACCGGCTCGGTGGGCCTGGCCGCCACGCTGGCCGCCCTGGACGCCGGCGCTACCCTCGCGCTGGCCAACAAGGAGTCGCTGATCGTCGGCGGCCCGCTGGTCGCCGGGAAGGCCGCGCCCGGCCAGATCGTGCCGGTCGACTCCGAGCACTCGGCGATCGCCCAGTGCCTGCGCGGCGGCAGCGCGGGGGAGGTCGGCCGGCTGGTGCTGACCGCCAGCGGCGGCCCGTTCCTCGGCCGCAGCCGGGCCGACCTGGAGCAGGTCACCCCGGCCCAGGCCCTGGCCCATCCCAACTGGAGCATGGGCCCGGTCATCACGATCAACTCCGCCACCCTGGTCAACAAGGGCCTGGAGCTCATCGAGGCGCACCTGCTGTTCGGCATCGGCTTCGACCGGATCGAGGTCGTCGTGCACCCGCAGTCGGTGATCCACTCGATGGTGGAGTTCACCGACGGGGCGACGATCGCCCAGGCCAGCCCGCCGGACATGCGGATCCCGATCGCGCTCGGGCTGGCCTGGCCGGACCGGGTGCCCAGGCGCGGCCCGGCCATCGACTGGTCGCCGGGTCGCACACCTGGACGTTCCAGCCGCTGGACGACGAGGCGTTCCCGGCCGTGGCGCTGGCCCGCGAGGCGGGCCGCACCGGGGGCACCGCCCCTGCGGTCTACAACGCGGCCAACGAGGTCTGCGTCGAGGCATTCCGGGCCGGCCGGATCGCGCTTCCTGCGAATCGTGGACACGGTGGCGAAGGTAGTCTCTGAGCATGAGAGCACGGCGCGGGACGCGGTGACGCTGGACGAGCGTGCTCGCCGCGGACAGCTGGGCCCGGGCCCGTGCCGCTGGAACTGACCGGCTCGGGTTCCGGTCGTGCGTGACGCCCTCGCCGGGGCGCACTGGGAGGGAGAGTCGGCCGGATGACCCTGCTCGGCTGGATCATCTTCATCTTCGCGCTGCTCTTCTCCATCATGCTGCACGAGGCCGGGCACTTCGTGACGGCCAAGAAGTTCCGCATGAAGGTGACCCAGTTCTTCGTCGGCTTCGGGCAGACCCTGTGGTCGCGGACCAAGGGGGAGACCGAGTACGGGATCAAGGCGCTGCCCGCCGGCGGGTACGTCAAGATCATCGGGATGACCGCGCTGGAGGACGTGGACCCGGCCGACGAGGACCGGTCCTTCCGGCGGCAGCCGGGCTGGCAGCGGATGATCGTGCTCGGTGCGGGGTCGTTCATGCACTTCGCGCTGGCCTTCGTGCTGCTGTTCATCCTGGCCGTCGGGATCGGGCTGTCCAACAGCAACTCGCCCACGGTCGGCGCGATCGACCCCTGCGTGCCGACCAGCGCCACGGCGGCGAGCTGCGTAGTCCGGCAACCCGCAGTCCCCCGCCGCCAAGGCGGCCTGCGGGCCGGCGACAAGATCGTCGCGATCGGCGGGACCCAGGTGCACAACTGGACCCAGCTGGGCACCGCGATCCGCGCGCAGCGGCCGGGCACCCCGGTCACGGTGACCGTGGTCCGCGACGGGCGGACCATCACCCTGCACCCCTCGCTGGCCCTCATCCACGGCCGCAAGGGCTCCTACCTCGGCATCTCGCCCGCCGTGCTGTTCCAGACGGTGGGCCCGGTCAGCGCGGTCCGCTACGCCGGCTCGGAGTTCGGCCAGATCGTGGCCGGCTCGGTGAAGGCCCTGGGCAGCATCCCGAAGGCCATCCCGGACCTGTTCGCCAAGAACCGGAGCAGTACCGCGGGCGGCAACGTGACCAGCGTGGTCGGCGCGGGGGAGTACACCGGCCAGGCCTTCGCGGCCAAGGTCGGCTGGCAGACCAAGGTCTCGGTGGTGCTGTTCATCGTCATCTCGCTGAACATCTTCGTCGGCCTGTTCAACCTGCTGCCCCTGCTCCCGCTGGACGGCGGGCACCTGGCGGTGGTGATCTACGAGACCATCCGGTCCTGGTTCGCCCGGCTCCGGCGCCGGCCGGACCCGGGGATGGTGGACATGCGCAAGCTGCTCCCGCTCAGCGTCGGCGTGTTCGCGCTGCTGGTCGGGTTCGGCGTGCTACTGATCATGGCGGACATCATCAATCCGGTACACATCCCCCAGTGAGGGGCTGCGAACCGCGGACAGCCCGGCCCGCCTGGCTGGCCGGTGCATGCACGGCTGGAACGCCAGGTAATTAATAGAGCGAACTCTCAAACACGAAACACAGTGAGGTTTGCACATAATGACGGTTGACCTTGGTATGCCGCAGCCTGCTGCCGAGCCGCTGGCACCGCGGCGGAAGTCCCGCCAGATCATCGTGGGCAAGGGCAAGCACGCGGTGCCGGTCGGCGGGGGCGCGCCGGTGTCGGTGCAGTCGATGGCCACGACGGTCACCGCGGACGTCAACGCCACCCTGCAGCAGATCGCGGAACTGACCGCGGCGGGCTGCCAGATCGTCCGGGTGGCCGTGCCCTCCCAGGACGACGCGGACGCGCTGCCCGAGATAGCCCGCAAGTCGCAGATCCCGGTCATCGCCGACATTCACTTCCAGCCCAAGTACGTGTTCGCCGCGATCGACGCGGGCTGCGGCGCGGTCCGGGTCAACCCGGGCAACATCAAGCAGTTCGATGACAAGATCGCCGAGATCGCCCGGGCCGCCTCGGCCGCCGGGATCCCGATCCGGATCGGCGTGAACGCGGGGTCGCTGGACAAGCGGCTGCTGGCCAAGTACGGCCGGGCCACCGCGGCCGCGCTGGTCGAGTCCGCGCTCTGGGAGTGCTCGCTGTTCGAGGAGCACGGGTTCACCGACATCAAGATCTCGGTGAAGCACCATGACCCGGTGGTGATGATCGCCGCGTACCGCCAGCTGGCGCAGGCCTGCGACTACCCGCTGCACCTGGGGGTCACCGAGGCCGGGCCGGCGTTCCAGGGCACGGTGAAGTCCGCGGCCGCCTTCGGCGCGCTGCTCGCCGAGGGCATCGGCGACACGATCCGGGTATCGCTGTCCGCCCCCCCGGTGGAGGAGGTCAAGGTCGGCGCCGCCATCCTGGAGTCCCTCGGCCTGCGGGACCGGGGCCTGGAGATCGTGTCCTGCCCATCCTGCGGCCGGGCCCAGGTGGACGTCTACACCCTCGCGGATCAGGTCACGGCGGGCCTGGAGGGCCTGGACGTGCCGCTGCGGGTGGCGGTGATGGGCTGCGTGGTCAACGGCCCGGGGGAAGCGCGTGAGGCCGACCTGGGCGTCGCCTCAGGCAACGGCAAGGGGCAGATCTTCGTCAAGGGCGAGGTCATCAAGACGGTGCCCGAGTCACAGATCGTCGAGACCCTGATCGAGGAGGCGATGAAGCTGGCCGAGTCCATGTCGGCCGCCTCCTCCCCGGACGGCCCCCAGGTGACCGTGGCCTGATTTTCGGCTCTGCCGGCCAGGAGAGATGCCCTGGCCAGCACTCGCTGGCGAGGCGGGGGCGGGGGGGGGGCGGGGGGGGGGGGGTGGGGGGGCGCCCTCCGGGTCAGCAGAGCGAGCGCCGTCCGGCTGCCCGTCGGCGATGATCAGCTCGGCGACATGCTCGGCCAGCAGGACACCGGCCTCGGGGTGCAGCAGCCCGTCGGTGATCAGCGTGTCCACCTCGTCCAGCCGGGCGAAGGAACTCAGGCCGACGATGCCCCACTTGGTGTGGTCGGCCACCACCGTGACCCGCCGCGCGGCCTGGACGAAGGCCCGGTTGGTCTCCGCCTCGGCCAGGTTCGGCGTGGTCAGCCCGGCCGCCGGGTCAATGCCGTGACAGCCCAGGAACAACTGGTCCACGTGCAGCGACCGGATGGCGATGTCCGCGATCGGGCCGACCAGGGCATCCGACGGGGTGCGGATGCCGCCGGTCAGCACGACCTGCACCGTGCCGCCGATCTGGCTGGCCGCCCGCCCGCGCCGAAGATGCTGGCCACTCGTACCGAATTGGTCACGATTGTCAGGTCGGCCACGTCCACCAGCAGCTGGGCCAGGGCAAAGGTGGTGGTCCCGGCGGACAGCGCGATCGCTGTGCCGGGGGCCACCAGTGCCGCGGCCGCCCGGGCGATCGCTTCCTTCTGCGGCTTCTCCAGCACCGATTTGGCCTCGAAGCCCGGCTCGTGGCTGCTGGGCGCGCCGGGCAGCACCGCGCCGCCGTGCACCTTCTCGATCAGTCCCGCGCTGGCCAGTGCCTCCAGGTCACGGCGGATCGTCATGTCCGACACGCCGAGGCGCTGGGTCAGATCACTGACCCGGGCGCTCCCGGCTCGCCGGATGTCTTCGAGGATCAGTGACTGCCGGTGTCTGGCGAGCATGCTGACCTTCCTTACCCCGTGAGCCCTGCCCCAGCGGGCAGGGCTGCATGGCGCGCGGCCGACCTGTGATAACGCCGGAATCGGATCTTTATATCTTGTTCGTTGACGATCGGGTCTGTGTGATTTAGCTTAAGGCTCCAACAAGGGGCGTACGGTTTGCGATTCAGGCTGGATCGTCCGGTTCAGACTGGGTTGAGAGCGCTAACAGGTGGGCGCGCCAGCCGCCGCCGGGCGCCCGATTGTGGCTGAGCACCGGAGCTCTGCGGCCGCCCAGCCTCGGAACACGACAGGATTCGGGGAAGGGCGATGCAGCGAGTGCGGCCGGCGTCCGCTGCGGTGCCGCATTCTCCGGCACGGCCCGCGGGGCGGCGGCGATCCTGCTACTCCATGCGGCCCGAGGTAGCCTCGCCGCCCCGGCGGTGCTCGCGGGATGACCCGTGGGCGCGCAGCATGGGCGTCCCGGCCGGGGGGGCCGGGCCCTCACGAGTTTCCAGGCGCGCCACGCCGTGGTGTCACGCCGAGTACCGAGGTCATACTCCTGGAGGTAGATAGATGAAGATCGACCCAAAGGTCGACGAGGCCATCGAGACCTTGAACATGAAGGACGGGCCGAGCCGCCGCCGGCTGCTCAGCGGCGCGGGGATGGTCAGCGCCTCCGCGGTCGCGGCCGGGCTGCTCGCCGCCTGCTCGTCGGGCAGCACCAGCAGCGCAAGCGACGGGGGCCGCCGGGAACTTCCCGAAGACCCCGGCCTGGGAGTTCTGGTACGTGAACCACGTCACCACGAACCCGTTCTTCGTGCCCACCCAGTACGGCTTCCAGGACGCGGCCGCGCTGCTCGGCCTGCCCACCCCGAAGTGGGGCGGCTCGCAGAACTCGCTGGTCTCGGAGATGGTGAGCTACTTCAACACCGCGATCTCCGCCAAGGCGGCCGGGATCGCCTATGCCGGCATCGACGCCACCTCGTTCACCACCCCGGTGAAGAACGCGATGAACGCCGGCATCCCGGTGCTCAGCTACAACGCCGACGGCCTGGTCAAGAAGGGCGTCGCGGACATCGGCACCAACCGGCTGGCGTACGTCGGGCAGGCGCTGTACATCTCCGGCCAGCAGCTGGGCGAGCGGATCAAGTCGCTGATCCCGGGCGGCGGGGACATCGCCATTTTCATCGCCACGCCCGGGTCGGGCAACATCCAGCCCCGCTACGACGGCGCGGTGTCGGTGCTCGGCAGCTCCTACACCGTGCACGAGGTGGCCACCGGGGCGGCGACCGGCCAGGAACTGTCCGCGGAGAAGGCGTTCCTGACCGGGCACAAGACGCTCAAGGGTGCGTTCGCGGTGGACGCGGGCTCGACCGAGCTGCTCGGCCAGGCACTGACCTCGACCGGCCTGAAGATCCCGAACGGCGGGTTCGACACCACGCCGACCACGCTGAGCAACATCCAGGCGGGGAAGACCGACTTCACCATCTACCAGGACCCCTACCTGCAGGGCTTCCTGCCGACGCTGTACCTCTACCTGTACAACATCTCGGGCGGCACGATCGCCCCGCCGAACACCGACACCGGCCTGACCTTCATCACCAAGTCCAACGCGGAGCCGTACACGAAGAGCAGCCGGTTCCAGGGCTCCACCGCTTCGCAGAAGTACATCCCGCGCCCGTCCGGAGCGATCAGTAACCCGCTGGCCACCACCAGCACGTGACCGACCCGACTAGCAGGTGAGACCGGCGGTGGGGCAGACTGGCATATAACGCCAGCCTGTCCTGCCGCCGCTTAACGTGGTGAGCGAAGGGAATCTGGAGTCGACATGAGCGAGATCACTGAGCGCACACCGCAGGACGTGTCGCCAGCCGGTGGGCCGACCGGGCGTGCACCGAGACCGCTCCGCAGCGCGCTGGGCCTGCTGAGCCGGCAGCGCGAGGCGACGGTCTTCGTGGTGGCGGTGGTGCTACTGCTCTACTTCGGCATCAGGTACAACTCGACGTTCATCAGCCAGACGAACCTGGCCAACCTGCTCTCGAGCACCGCGGCGCCGATCATCGTTATCGCGATCGGCGAGGTGTTCCTGCTGATCTGCGGGGAGATCGACCTGTCGGTCGGCTTCGTGTTCACGTTCGCGCCGTTCCTGATGCACTACCTGATCGACTTCTACGGCTGGCCGGCCTGGCCCGCGATCATCGTGGCGCTGCTGTTCGGCGTGGTGGTCGGCTGGTTCAACGGCTTCCTTACCGTCACCATGGGGTTGCCCTCGTTCATCACCACGCTGGGCACCGGCTTCATCCTGCTCGGCCTCACGCTGACCACCTCGCACGCGTACCCGGCCACCATTCCCGCGTCCACGATAGGCATAGGGCGCTGGATCGGCACGGCGCCGTGGGCGCAGTTCATCATCGCGGTCATCCTCACCGCGATCTTCTACGTCGTGCTGAACCGGACCAAATGGGGCCTGTACACGATCGCCACCGGCGGGAACCAGCTCGGCGCCCGGGAGGCGGGGATCAAGACCGGCCGGATCAAGTACGGCAACTTCATGCTCACCTCGACGCTGGGCGCGCTGGTCGGCCTGCAGACGGCCTGGTACGTCCACACGATCGACCCGAGCGCCGGCGGGTACCAGCCGATGTTCTACGCGGTGACCGCGGCGGTCATCGGCGGCACCGCGATGCTGGGCGGCCAGGGCACCATCCTCGGCGCGTTCCTCGGCGGGATCGTACTGGCCACGCTCATCAACGGCCTCAACGTCGCCGGGATCAGCGCCAACCCGCTGGACATCGTCTTCGGGGCTGCCATCCTGCTGTCCATGATCGCCAACGTCCGGCTCGCCCGGCTGCGGGCCGCAGGGAGGAACTGATGACCTCAGAGCCAACACCGGGCCCGGCACCGGCCGGCCCGGTGGCTGACGGCAGTGGCGACGTGCTCTCGGTCGAGCACATCAGCAAGCAGTTCGGCGCGGTCCGCGCGCTGCACGACGTGAACCTGCACCTGGTCAAGGGCGAGGTGCTGGGGCTGCTGGGTGACAACGGCGCGGGCAAGTCCACCCTCATCAAGATCATCTGTGGCTTCCAGCCGCCGACCTCGGGCCGGATCGTCCTGGACGGCCAGGAGGTCACCTTCAAGTCGGTGGACCAGGCCCGCGCCATGGGCATCGACACCGTGTACCAGGACTTGGCGCTGATCAACGAGCTCACCGTCTACCACAACATGTTCCTGAACCGGGAGCGGACCCGCTTGACGCTGCTGTCCAACCGGAGCATGCGGAAAACCGCCAGGGAGCAGCTCGACCGGATCGGGGTGAACCTCCCGTCCGTGGACGCCGAGGTGGCCAAGCTGTCCGGCGGGCAGCGGCAGGCCATCGCGGTCGCCCGGGCGGTGACCTCGAACGCCAAGGTGCTGCTGCTGGACGAGCCGCTGGCGGCGATGGGCGCCAAGGAAGGGGCGATGATCCTGGAGCTGGTCAAGGACCTGAAGCGCCAGGGCCAGGTCTCCATCATCATGATCATGCACAACTACGGGCAGGCCCTCGAGGTCTGCGACCGGATCAACCTGCTGCAGCACGGCGAGATCACCTTCGACAAGCTGGTCAAGGACACCTCGGTGCAGGAACTGAACGACATCGTCATCGAGGAGTACCGGCGGGCCCTCGCAGGAGCGCCAGCAGACCGGGTGACCCGGGCGCGGGTCCGCGGCCGGGGATCGGGCAGCGCGGCGGCCACTGCTCTGGCCGGCGCGGGCCCGCCTATCGGGCAGGATGTCTGGCATGCTGACTTTCCGCCGGGCCGGCCCGCCGATCCGGCCGTGACCCGCCCGCCGTGGCGCGGCTGCACGCGGCCCTGGCGGGCGCGGTCATCCGGACCGGGGCGGGCTGCACACGGGCGCGGGCAACGACGGGTCCGCCGGCGGCGCCGGCTGCCGGCTCCCGGTCCGCGCGCCGGCGCTGCACTGGCACTCCTGCTCGGTGCAGGGCGCCACCATGCAGTGCGCCAGCCTCCAGGTGCCGCTCGACTACGCGCACCCAGGCGGCCGGAATATCACGCTCGCGCTGTCCCGGGTGGCGGCCACCGCGCCGCCAGCCAGCAGCAGGGCGACCTGCTGGTCAACCCGGGCGGCCCGGGCGGCCCCGGCCTCGCCTCGCCGCGTACGTCGCCGAGGGACTGAGCCCGCAGGTGGCCGCCGACTACACCATCGTCGGCTTCGACCCGCGCGGCGTGGGGGCCAGCGTGCCCGCGCTGACCTGCGACCCCTCGTTCTTCTCCGGGCTGCGGCCGGACTACATCCCGGCCGCGGCCGCGCGGAGCAGATGCTCATCGGCCGGGCCAAGAGCTACGCGGCCGACTGCGAGCAGCGCTATGGCTGGCTGCTGCCCTACCTGACCTCGCAGGACGCCGCCCGGGACATGGACTCGATCCGGGCCGCGCTCGGCGTCCCGCCGATCAGCTACTTCGGCTACTCCTACGGGACCTACCTCGGCCAGGTGTACGCCACGCTGTTCCCGCACCGGCTGCGCCGGATGGTGCTGGACACCACGGTGGACCCGACCGGCGCCTGGTACGCCGACAACATCGCCCAGGACTACGCGTTCCAGGGCCGGATGGAGGCGTTCTTCTCCTGGGTGGCCGCGCACGACGCCACCTACCGGCTGGGCAGCACCGCGGCCGCGGTGAACCAGGCCTGGTACCGGGCCCGCGCGCGGCTGCAGGCCCATCCGGTGGACGGGTGATCGGCGCCGACGACTTCGACGACACGTTCCTGCAGGGCGGCTACAGCGATGCGCTGTGGCCGGGCCTGGCTGCGGCGCTGGCCAGCTACCTGCACGGCGGCTCAGCCAGCCAGCTCGTCGGCCAGTACCAGCAGGAGGGGGTGCAGAGCGAGAACGAGTTCGCCGTCTACAACGCGGTCGAGTGCAGCCGACGTGAACTGGCCGCGGAACTGGGCCAGGTGGAACGCGGACACCAGGCGGGTGTACCGCACCGCGCCGTTCCAGGCCTGGGACAACGCCTGGTTCAATGCCGCCTGCGCGTTCTGGCCGGTCCGCGGGCCAGCCCAGCCGCTGCAGATCAAGGGCGCGGGGCTGCCCGGCATCCTGATGATCCAGGGCACCCTGGACGCGGCCACCCCGTACGCGGGCGCCCAGGTGGCGCACCGGCTGCTGCCCAGCGCCGCGGATGGTGGTGGTGGAGGGCGGCGGCAACCACGGGCAGTCACTCGCCCAGCCGCCGAACACCTGCGTCGATGGCTACCTGAACCGCTACCTGGCCACCGGCGCGCTGCCGAGCGGCCCGGGCCTCGTCAACGCCACCTGCCCCGCGCTGCCACCGCCCGCCGCCGGCTGACGGCTGACCGGCCGACCGGCGGGCGGCAGGGTGACAGCCCGCTACTCTGGGAGGGTGCTGCGCACCAAGGCGCTGAGGTCCTCGTCGCTGCGCCTGCTCACTGACCGCGATCGCGATGACGTACTGGACCTGTGTGACCGCGACCCCGTGGTGAACGTCTTCGTCAGCTCCCGGGTGCACGAGGCCGGGCTCGACCCGGTCCGGCTGGGCGGCCAGATGTGGGGCTACGTCCCGGGCGGGAAGCTCGTCTCCGCCTGCTACGCGGGGGCGAACCTGGTCCCGGTGTCGGCCGCCCCGGCCGCGGTGACCGCCTTCGCCGGCCGGGCCCGGCTGCAGGGCAGGCGCTGCTCGTCCATCGTGGGCCCGGCCGAGGCGGTCGGCGTTCTGGGACCTGCTCCGCCCGTACTGGGGGCAGCCCCGGGAGATCAGCGACAGGCAGCCGGTGATGGCCATCTCCGAGCCGCCCCGCGTCCCGGCCGACCCGCAGCTCCGCCGGGTCCGGCCGCACGAGCTGGACGTGCTGCTGCCCGCGTCGGTGGCGATGTTCACCGAAGAAGTCGGGATCTCCCCGCTGGGACCGGACGGCGGCGCCGCCTACCGGGCCCGGGTCGCCGAGCTGATCTCGCTCGGGCCGCGCCTTCGCCCGGATCGAGGACGGCCAGGTGATGTTCAAGGCCGAGATCGGCGCGGTCACCCCGTACGCCTGCCAGGTGCAGGGCGTCTGGGTCCGGCCCGAGCTGCGCGGCCGCGGGCTCGCGGCGGCCGGGATGGCGGCCCTGGTGACCGAGGCGCTGCAGTCCCTGGCGCCCGTGGTGTCCCTGTACGTCAACGATTTCAACAGGCCCGCGCGGGCGGCCTACCGCAAGGTGGGGTTCACCGAGGTCGCGACGCTGACCTCGGTGCTGTTCTGAGCGGCGCCTCGGTCTTTCTGAGCGGGCCTCGGTGCTGTTCTGAGCGGGCGCAGCTGCGGGCTGGCCTGGGGCACCGAGACCGGCCTGCCGGGCGGGCATGGCAAAACGCCGGGGCGAGGCGACCAGGGCGACATCCGGGAGAGCCCGGGAAGGGGCGGGCCCGCTTGCGGCGGTCCGCCCCCCCGGTCCCCCTGTCGCCTCCCGCCCTAGCCCAACATCCCCTCCGGCGAGATCTGCGTCGTAGGCTAGAGCGCATAATTCGCAGTAAGTTCGCAAAGAGCGGATTGAGCCGTCTGGTGACCGAACCCAGCTTGCCGCGGGCCGTCAGGCCGCCGGCCGCTACCTGCGCGAATTACTGCTGCGCCCGGGCCGCTACCGGCAGCTGTGGGAATTGCGCGCGGAGCGCACCCGGCCAGGTGCCATCAATCACCTCGCCGTCGCCGAACGTGCTCGCGCACTACCTGTGGCACGCGCCGCGGGCCGGCGGCAGCTCCGACGTGCTGCCGCATCAGCTCAAGGACACCGTCGGCCGCGCGCTCTCCGGCCGCCTGCTGAGCCGGGCCACGCTCGAGCTGTTCGTCGCCGCCTTCGGCTTCACCCCGCAGGAGGCGGACCGGCTGTGGCGGCTGTGGGGCGGCAACGGCCGGATCATGGTGCTGGCCGGGCCGCGGGCGATGCGCTCCGGTCACGCGCCGCGAGGTGGCCGGCGTGCTGGGACCGCGCCGTCACCAGACCGTATCCCTGCATGACCACGTCTACATCGGCGGTGACCGGCAGGCTTTCCCGGACCCGGACGCTCCAGGTGGTCGAGGCCGTCGACCGACGGCCTGGACCGGATTCCGTACCTCTACGACACGAACGCGGTCACCCTCGAGCTCGGGCCAGGGCTGCGCCGGGGCGCCCGGCCCGCTCCGCCAGATCGGTGACGCCTATGTCGACCGACATCCCGCTGACCCGCTGTCTCGGCCTCGGCGAGACGCACACCCTGGAGTACTGGACGTCCTACCACTACGACGGGAACCCCGACGACCCGGAGGAGCGCGAGTACCGGCGCGCGGTCATGGGCACGCTGGAGAACTTCGACATGCGGATCGAGTTCGATCCCGGGCGCTGCCCGCCGCGATCTGGTGGGCCGTCTGGGACGGGGTCGAGGGGAGCGTCCTCGAGCAGGAGGTGGTCACCCTGGACCCGAGCACTCGGTGCACCGTTACCTGCGGTCCGTGGAACGGTCGGTGGTCGGCTTCCACTGGTCCTGGCGAGCGCCGGCCGGCTGAGCTGCCGCGAGGCTGCTCGCCCCGGCGGCAGGCCGGCGAGGGCCACGGGCGGGCTGGCGCCGCGGATACTGCTGGGCGCGGCCGGGTTTGTATACGGCTCTGCAGGCGTGTCAGACGCACAGAAAGCAGTCATCGCCGGCGGCGAGGCGGCCCAGGCCGGCGCGGCCGGCCTGGCCCAGGCCCCGGACGAGGTCATCAACGCCGCGCTGCGCGGCATGGCCGCGCTGCTCCCCGAGCGGGCCGCGGAGATGCTGGCGGCCAACGCCGCGGACATGGCCGACGGCGAAGCAGGCCGGGCTGGGCCGCGGCCTGCTGGACCGGCTGCGGCTGGACGACGCCCGGATCGGCGACATGGCCCCCCAGCTGGGCCTGCTCGCCGAGGCCCCGTTCCCGCCCGAGACTGACCCCGGCCGGCGATCTGCCCGGGTGGCCTGCGGCTCGCCGAGCGCCGGGTGCCGGTCGGCGTCATCGGCGCCAACTTCGAGGCCCGGCCGAACGTCACCGTCGATGTCGCCTCACAGCTGCTCAAGTCCCGTAACGCCGGGGTGCTGCGTACCGGGGGCGCCGCGCTGCGGTCCGCGTCGGCGCTCGCCGACGAGGTGATCGCCCCGGCCGGCGGCCGCGGCCGGCCTCGACCCGGGTGCGCTCCAGCTGGTCCGGTCCGCTGACCGGGCGGCCGCCGTGGAGCTGGTCCGCCAGCCGGGCCTGATCCCGCTGGTCATCCTGCGCGGCAGCGGGGAGACGACCCGCAGCGCTGGCCGCCGAGGCCGCCCGCCACGGGGTGCGCACGCTGGCGCACGCGGACGGCGGCGGCGTGCTCTACCTGGACCGGGCCGCCGACCCGGCGCTGGCCAGGGAGATCATCACCGCGAGCCTGGACCGGCTCGGCGTGTGCAACCGGCTGAACCTGCTGCTGATCAGCGCTGACGCCTGGGACGAGCTGCTGGACCTGGCCATGGCCGCGCTGCGCGGAGCGCGGCATCGCGGCCGCGCTGCCGCCGCACGCGCACCCGCTGGGCCACGAGTGGGCGCTGGACACCGGCCACGAGGCCACGGTGACCGTGGCCCCGGCGGACGGCCCGGCGGCCGCGGCCGGGCTGGCCAATGCCGCCACCTCCGGCCTGGCCGCCAGCATCGTCACCGCCGACCCGGCCGCGGCCCGCGAGTTCCTGGCCGCCTACCGCGGCACGGGCGCGTTCTGGAACGCCAGCACCCGGCTGCTCGACGGCTTCAAGCTCCGCGGGGTCCCGGAGACCGGGTATCAACGTGGACCACGTGCCCGGCCCGCGCGGCCCGGTGACCTTCCACGACCTGTGCCTCCGGCAGTACGTCGTCACCCCCGCTGAGTGAGCGCTGGTGAGCTGGGTCCGCCGGCCTGCGCTGCCCGGGGAGCGGGCCGCGCTGCTGGAGGTCCGGGGCCTCACTAAGTGCTTCGGGCCGCTCACCGTGCTCAGCGGCGTCAGCCTCCAGGTCGGGCCGGGGAAGATCGTGGCCGTGGCCGGCGGCAACGGGGCCGGCAAGTCCACCCTGATCGGTACCATCGCCGGCGTCCTGGACGCCGACGGCACGGAGGTGCTGTTCGCCGGGCGGCCGATGCCGGGCCGCCCGGCCGCGGTCCGCCGGGCCGGCGTGGAGACGGTCTGGCAGGAGCACGGGCTGTGCGATGACCTGGACGCGGGGGCCAACATCCTCCTGGGCCGCCCCGGCCGGTGGGTGCTGTCGGAGTCGGCCATGCGCGTGGAGGCCGCCGCCGTGCTGCACCGCGCGGGCGCCGCGGGACTGCACCTGGATGTGCCGCTGCGGGTGCTCTCCCGGGGGCAGCGGCAGCTGGTGGCGCTGGCCCGTGCGCTGCTCACGCCGCCGCGGCTGCTGATGCTGGACGAGCCGACCGCCTGCCTCGGCGTGCCGGAGACGGCGCGGGTGGAGTCCATCTTGCGGGAGACCCGGGAGGCGGGCGCCAGCGTGCTGCTCGCCTCGCACGACCTGGAACAGGTCTTCGCGCTGGCCGACCGGATCGTGGTGCTCCGGGACGGCGCGGTGGTGGCCGACGTTACCCCGGTGGAGGTGCAGCGCAGCGACGTCGTCGCGCTCATGTCCGGGGTGGAGGTCGATTCCATCGCCAGCCGCCAGATCCGGCGGCTGCAGAGCCTGGCCGACCAGCTGTCCGAGGCCGAGCCGGCCGCGTCGCTGCCGCTGATCGTCTCGGCCGTGGCGGGCGCCCTGGACCAGGACATGCTCTGTGTCCACCTGCTGGAGACGAGCGGGGACCAGCCGGTGCTGCGCCGGCTGGCCGCCACCGGGCTGCCCTGCGAACCGCTCGCGGTCAACGCCGCCCTGCCGGTCGGCGCGGACGGCGGCCCGGCCGGGCTGGCCGACGCGGGCGGGGCGGTGGTCGTGCTGGACGACCTGCTGGCCAGCCCGGCCTGGCAGGCGGGGATGGCGGCGGCCGCCGCGTCCGGGGTCCGCGGTGCCTGGGCCGCCCCGATCGTGGGCAGCGGCGGCGTGCTCGGCACCGTGTCCGGCTACGCGGCGTCCCCGGGCAACCCGGCGCCCGAGCGGCTGGAGCTGGCCACCAGCTACCTGCGCTACGCGGCCTCCGCGATCGAGCGGGAGCGGCTGCTGACCGAGGTGTCCCGGCGCAACCGGGTGCTGGAGTCGCTACGCGGGTCGCTGAAGACGCTCGCCGGGCCGGAGCGGCTGAACGGCGGCCTGGAGATCGCCCTGCTCGCGCTGCTGGACGGCCTCGGCGCCGACGCGGCCGCGGTGATCACCGGCGATGGCGGCGCGGGGGAGTTCCGCTCGGTGGCGCACCGGTACCTCGGGGCCGGGTCCCCGCAGGCGCGGGTGCACCTGCGGGCGGCGGCCGGCGCGGTGCTGGCCGGGGAGGACCCGGTGCCCGCCCGGCTGGCCGGGCCCGGGCTGGCCGCCGTGTCGCTGCGGCTGCCCGGCCAGCGGGGGGCGCTCGCCGCCCGCTGGGTCCCGGGCACCGCGATCACCGCGGACGCACTGGAACTGCTCGACGACGCCAGCCGGTCGCTCGCCCTGGCCATCGAGCGCCAGGCGCTGGAGGCGGCTCGGCAGGAGGCCGCGGCACTGCGCCGGTCAGAGCATCCAGCGGGACATGCTGTCCTCGCTCAGCCATGGGCTGCACCCCGCTGACCGCCATCCACGGCTACGCCTCCACACTGTGCCAGCCGACCTGACCTGGAATCCGGAGTTTACCCGGCGCTTCCTCGGGTCCATCGCCGCCGAGTCGGCCCGGATGGAACGGCTGGTCGGCGACCTGGGACTCCACCGCGATCGAGTCCGGCCTGCTCCGGCTGCAACGGGACTGGTGCGACCTGCCCTGGTGGTGGGCCGCGGCGCACTGCCTGTCCGGCAAGCCCGGGCCCGGGCCGCGCCTCCAGGTGGAGCCGGGGGTGGAGCCGCTCTGGGCCGACCACGACCGGCTGGAGCAGGTCTTCGTGAACCTGCTGGAGAACGCCGCGAGCCATGGCGCGTCCGCCCGGGGCGCCGACGTCACCGTCCGCCGCGCGGCCGCCCCGGGCTGGGCCGAGTTGGAAGTCACCGACTACGGGACAGGCATCCCGCCGGGGCCCACCGAACGGATCTTCGTGCCGCGGTTCGCGGCACCACGGAGGTCGCCGGGACCCGCGGCCGGGCCTGCCGGGGCATCCTGGAGCGTGGTGGAGGAACCGGAGGAGATGCGTGGTGGCTGACAAAACGGTCGTCCTCATCGTGGAAGACGACCAGAACATCGTTGACCTGGTCCGGGTCGAACCTCGCCGCCCGCGGCTACGACGTCATCGTGTCCAAGGACGGGACCGGGGTCGGCGAGGTGCTCGCCGAGCGCCCGCTCGATGTGGTCCTGCTCGACCTGATGCTGCCCGGCCGGGACGGCTTCGAGCTGTGCCGGGAGATCCGCCAGGAATCCGGTGCCGGCATCATCGTGCTGTCCGCCCGGCGTGCCGAGACCGACAAGGTCCGCGCGCTCAACCTCGGCGCCGACGACTACATGACCAAGCCGTTCGGCATCGAGGAACTGCTGGCCCGGATCAACGCCACGCTCCGGCGCAGCAAGCCCTCGGCCGACGGCCGCCTGAGCCGCGCGTGGTCCGCGTTGGTGACGTGGAGATCGACCTGGAGCGCCGCCGGGTCACCAAGGACGGCACGCTGGTCCACCTCACCCCGACCGAGTTCGCGCTGCTCCGCCAGTTCGCGATCAGCCCCGGTCAGCTGCTCACCCATGCCACGCTGCTGCGCCGGGTGTGGGGCCCGGGATACGAGACGCAGACCGAGTACACCCGGGTCTACGTGGGCCGGCTGCGCGCCAAGCTGGAGCGAGCCGGTGACGCGCCGCTGTTCATCACCGAGCCGCGATCCGGCTACCGCTTCGCCACGACATGACCAGGCCCCGGGAACCGCACGGCGGCCAGCTGACGTGGTCCTGATCGTCTTGGGCGTCCTGTTGACCTGGTCCTTCCTGCTCAACCGGACCAGGTTCGGCCGGGACGTGCACGCGATCGGCAGCAACGCGTAGGCGGCCCGCCGGGCGGGCGTCAGCCTGGCCCGGGTCCGGACGGCGGCCTTCGCACTGGCCGGGCTCACCGCCGGCGTGGCCGGGATCATTTACGCGTCGGAGTTGCGTTCAGTATCGTCGGGCAGGGACGGGGCGGCCCTCGTGCTGTACGCGGTGGCCGCCGCGGTGATCGGCGGAACCAGCCTGTTCCGCGGGCGGCAAGCCGCTGGACGGGGTGCTCGGCGGCCTCGTCATCGCGGCCATCTACAACGGCATCTACCTGCTCGGGATGAGCGCGGCCGCACAGGACCTGGTCTTCGCGCAGGTGCTGCTGGCCGCGGTGAGCGCGGACGCGCTGGCCCGCCGGGCCCGGCGCCGCGCCAGCCGCTGATCCGTTCCGGCCGCGGGCCGGAACGAAGCGAGCGTCCGTTTTGTCGTAGGCTGCCGCTGGATGACCGCCCTGGCCCAGCCCTCCGTCCAGCCCGGCTACTGCTGACCCAGATGGTGACGATCCCGGTGCAGGGCCAGCGGGCCGACCAGTGGGGCCGCAAGCCGGTGCTGATCGGCGGGACCATCATCTTCCGGCCGGTTCCGCGCTGTGCGCCTCGTCCTGGGACATGGTCAGCCTGATCGCGTTCCGCATGCTGCAGGGCATCGGCGCGGGGGGCGTGCAGGCCACCGTGGGTCGCTGGTGGTCCCGGTCACCATGGCCAAGGGCCTGGAGTTCGACCACGTCATCGTGGTGGAGCCGGCCCGCATCGCCGCGGCCGAGGCGCGCGGCCTGCACCGGCTTTATGTGGCCCTCACCCGTGCCGTGTCCCGGCTCACCGTGCTGCACGCCGAGCCGCTCCCCGCGCCGCTATCTGGGCGGGCGGCTACAGGTCTTTGATCACCGAGGTGATCAGGGCGGCCGACTCCTCAAAAGACAGCGCGGTGGCGCGCAGGTGGTTGAAGAACATGTTGTAGCGGTCCACCTCGTTCACATCCTCCACGTAGAGGGCGCTGGTCAGGTCCTCCAGGTAGACCACGTCCGGGTCAGCCCGCTCGGGGAAGGCCAGGATCACGAACGGGCGGCCCATGGCCGGGTGCGCGCCCGCGCCGAACGGCAGCACCTGGATCGCCACGTTCGGCAGGCGGCTCAGGTCCAGCAGGTGCTCCAGCTGCAGTCGCATCAGCCCGGATCCGCCGACCCGGCGGCGCAGCGCGGCCTCGTCCAGCACGGCCCACAGCTGCGGAGGGTCATCGCTGGTCACGGTGGGCTGCCGGGCCATGCGGAAGGCGACGATGCGCTCCACTGCGCCCGGGCCGCCGTCCACGGTCCCGGCCGCGATCACCGCGCGCGCGTAGTCCTCGGTCTGCAGCAACCCCGGGATGAGGGTCACCTCGTAGATCCGGATCTCCGAGGCGGCGCTTTCCAGCCCGATGTACGTGGCGAAGCGCGGCTCGATCGCGTCGCTGTACGCGTGCCACCAGCCCTTCTGCCGAGATTCCCGGGCCAGTTGCACCAGGTTGTCCCGCTGCGGGGCGGCCACGCCGTAAAGTTCGAGCATGTCGCGGACGTCCCTGGGGGACACCGACACCCGCCCGGTCTCGATCCGGCTGATCTTGGATATGGAGCATTCCAGGTGCTCGGCGACTTCTTCGCAGGTCAGCCGGGCTGCCTCACGGAATCTACGCAATTCCAGGGCTAGCCTGCGGCGCCGGACGGTGGGGCTTTGCTGGGTGGCCGTCGGGATCCCTCCATCCCGCTGGGACGATGCCTCCAGTGTGGCACCTGCGAGGGCAAGCCAAATACCGAATGCATATTGCAAAGAGCAATCTCAGGCGTCATCCTGACCTGAGGACTCTTAGCTACCGTCTGATTACTAGAGGTGATTTACATGGTCATGGGTGCTGACCGGACGAGCGCTCTGTCTCCACCGGATCAGGCATACACCGACCAGCTGGACCGGCTTGCGGCCGCGCTGGCCGGGCACGGCATGACCAGTCACCTGATGGCCCCGCCGGGCCGGGTGCCCAGCCTGCGGATCGTGAATGAGGCGGCACCGGCACTGGCCGAGGACGTGTACGCGGGCTGCTGCGAGGACGGCAGCTGGTGGTTCTGGTGGTCCTGGGCGGAGCGGATCGCGGCTGCCACGGACCTGGCCGCGGCTGCGGCCCGGATCGCGCACGTGCTGGCCGCGCCGCACGCCAACTGACGCCCCGGCCGCCCTCGCGGTCAGTGACCCGGGGACGGTGACCCGGCCGCGGACCGGGATGGCGTCCCGGGCGGTGACGGTGACCGGGCCGCGGGCGAGGACGACGTCCCGGCCGACGGTGACCGGGCCGCGGGCGAGCTTGGCGTCCCGGACGGGGACGGCCCGGCTGCGATACCCGGGGCGCTGAGGCCGGGGAAGGCGGAAGTGCGGCCCAGCCAGCCTGCCGACCGGACCGCGCAGCCCTGAGCCTGCCGGGCCGCCCAGGCCCGCAGCTGCGGGTCGGGCAGTGCGACCAGGCCCAGGTAGGCGCCGGCCAGCTGTTCCTCCAGGTACCCGGCCAGCGACACCGCGGCATGCCCGTTATGCACCGGGAACGGCAGCCGGTACGCCGCGGCCGCCGCGTCCGGCTGGGCGCCCCGGCTGGTCAGCAGCGACTCCAGGGTGTCCCGGGTCTCCTGCAGCCCGGTCCAGTCCTGCTGCGCGGCGGCCCGGTGCGCAGCCGGAAGCTGGGCACCGGCCACGCCGTACCCGTAGATGGCCGCGTCCAGCGCCCGGAGCAGCTCCTGCAGCGCGGGCACCGCCTGCTCGCCGCTCACCGGGAGCTCCGGCGGGCGCGCAGCAGCACCGCGTGACTGGCTTCCGACGCCGCCACACTGGCCAGCAGCTGGGCGAGCGAGGGACCCACGGCGGCCAGCAGGCCCGTGAGCGTGGCAGCGGCGGCATCCTCGTCGGCGGCCAACGTGGTGAGCGCGGTGGCCGGGGCGGTCGGTTGGGCGGGGGTCCCCGAGCCAGACGGCTCCGGTCCAGAGGGCTGCGGGGTGGCCGGTTCCGGGGTGGCGGTTTCCGGGGCGGCCGGGGCGCCGGCCGGCACGATGAGGCGGGCCCGCAGCGCGGCCAGGTGGGCCTGGTGCTGGTGGAGCAGCGGCGTGAGGGTGGCCGCGAGGGCGGGCGAGGCGGCCTCCGCCGAGCGGTACCTGGCGATCATTGCTTTCTCCATGCTGATCGCCTCACCGAGCACGCCCACGTCACGGGATTCTTTCGGCGGGTTGCCGAGCGCTCCCACGCCCTTGCACCCGGCCGCCAGCAGTGCCGCTGCCGCCGCGCTCGCGGCCAGCACGCTGCGCCGTCTCAGATCTGACCGCACCGCTCCTCCAGTTCCCGGTCCCTGGTGCTAGCCGAGAGCGTAGGGGCTGCGCGGGGCCGCCCGGCCCGCGCCACCCCGGGCCGGCCCGCCGGGCACCCGGCCAGGAGGCGGCCCGCAGGCCCGGCGCGCCGGGCCCGGCCTGCAGACCGGCCGAGCCGGGCGCGCAGGACGGTTAGGCTAGGTCAGGCCAGACAACAGCACAGGTCGCGGACGAGGAGGTCGTGATGCGTGGTTCTTCCCGTCACGTACCGTCACGTCCGGCGGACACTGGGCGGCGCTCGGCGGATCCCGGGCGGCGCTCGGCAGACCCCGGGCGGCGCTCGGCAGACCCCGGGCGGCGTCCGGCGGACACTGGGCGGCGCCCAGCGGACAGCGGGCGGCGTCCGGCGGACACCGGGCGGCTGTCCCGGGTCCTGGAGCCGGTGATCACCGCCGCCGGGCTGGACCTGGAGTCGCTGCGGGTGGTGGCCGCGGGCCGCCGCCGCCTGCTCCGGGTGGTGGTGGACGCCGACGGCGGGCCGAGCCTTGATGACATCGCCGAGCTGAGCCGCTCACTGTCGGCCGAGCTGGACAGCTCGGGGGTGATGGGCGAGACGGCTTATACCCTCGAAGTGAGCTCACCGGGGGTGGACCGGCCACTCACCGCGGAGCGGCACTGGCGCCGGGCCCGGGGCCGGCTGGTCCGCGTCCCGCTGACCGAGGCCGCGGCCGGCTACCCGGGAACCGTGCTGGGCCGGGTGCTCGCCGCCGGGCCGGCCGGGGTAAGCCTGGACGTCGACGGCCAGCAGCGCGATTTCGGCTACCAGGAACTGGGCCCTGGGCAGGTGCAGATCGAGTTCGGCGGCGCCGGCGCCGGCGCCGGCGGGCCGCTCGGGGACGAGGGGGAGCCAGATGGACATTGACTTGAGCGCCCTGCGCAGCCTGGAGAGCGAGAAGGACATCTCGATGGACCTGGCCATCAAGGCCATCGAGGATGCGCTGCTGGTCGCCTACCACAAGACCGACGGGGCGGCCGCGTCCGCCCGGGTCGAGGTCAACCGGGCCACTGGCCACGTCACGGTGTGGGCCCGGGAGTCCGCCGAGGACGGCGGAGTGGCCCGCGAGTACGACGACACCCCGGCGGGCTTCGGCCGGATCGCGGCCACGACGGCCCGCCAGGTGATCCTGCAACGGCTGCGCGATGCCGAGGACGAACTCACTTTCGGCGAGTACGCGGGCCGGGAGGGTGACATCGTCGCGGGCGTCATCCAGCAGGGCAGGGACCCGCGGGCGGTGCTGGTCGACCTGGGGAAGATCGAGGCCATCCTGCCGCCGACCGAGCAGGTGCCCGGCGAGCGCTACGCCCATGGTGAGCGGATCCGCTGCTATGTGCTACATGTCCGCAAGGGCTACCGGGGGCCGTCGATTACCTTGTCCCGTACCCACCCGAACCTGGTCAAGAAGCTGTTCGCCCTGGAGGTGCCGGAGATCGCCTCGGGCGCGGTGGAGATCGTGGCGATCGCCCGCGAGGCCGGGCACCGGACCAAGATCGCGGTCGCCTCGCACCAGCCCGGCGTGAACGCCAAGGGAGCCTGCATCGGCCCGATGGGCAGCCGGGTGCGCAACGTGATGACCGAGCTGCACGGCGAGAAGATCGACATCGTCGACTACTCCGAGGACTCGGCGCAGTTCGTCGGGAACGCGCTGTCACCGGCCCGGGTGGTGCGGGTCCACGTGGTGGACGCGCAGGCCAGGAGCGCGCAGGTCATCGTGCCGGACTACCAGTTGTCGCTGGCGATCGGCAAAGAGGGGCAGAACGCGCGGCTGGCGGCCCGGCTCACCGGCTGGAAGATCGACATTCAGCCGGATAACCCGGCTGCGGGGCGGCCCCCCGGGCCGGTCACTGGATCAGGTCCGGCCGCGGCCGGGCCCGGCGCCCAGGAAACCCGGGGCGACCTCCGCCCGGGCGGAACGGAACCGGGCAGCCCAGAGGCCGGCGGCCCACCAGCCGGCGGCCCAGAACCGGGCGGGGCGGAAGCCGGCGAGACTGCTCCCGGAGAGGGCGGCGGGACGGCCGGAACCGGGCGCGGTGTTGCCGACGCGCCGGCGAGGTAAGCTAACGGTGGCAATGGCGGCTCGGTCCCAGCGGCCGGCGCGGTCCGCACCCGCGGTCCGTACCTGTGTAGGCTGCAGGGCCCGGGCAGCTAAGTCTGACTTGCTGCGCGTGGTGGCGTCAGGGGACGATTTCGTCCCCGACCCCCAGGCGCGGCTGCCCGGCCGGGGCGCGTACCTGCACCCCAGCCAGGAATGCTTCGAGCTGGCACAGCGGCGCCGGGTCCTGCCGCGGGCGCTGCGCGAACCGGGACCACTCGGTACCGGCCAGCTCACGGGGTACCTGGCTGGACAGGGCGAAGCTGGGTCGTGACGGGCTGAGTGCAGCCCGGACCGGCCTGGCGCGGCGGGCCCCCCGGGCCCGCCCGGGCGGGCGGGTCGAAGCGGAACGGCAGCAGTGCCGGGAAAGCGGGATCAGTTGTGATGAGCGCGCGATGAGAACGCGGCGATGAGAACCAAGAACTGAGGTCGGCCGGAGCGCGCTGCAACGGACCGGCCACGATTGGCCCGGGCGGAGCCGGGCCGACAGAGGGAGCGCAGTGGCGAAGGTCCGGGTTTACGAACTCGCGAAAGAGTTCGGGGTAGAGAGCAAGGCCGTCATGGCCAAGCTCAACGAAATGGGCGAGTTCGTCCGTTCGGCGTCCTCCACGATCGAGGCGCCCGTGGTTCGCAGGCTCAAGGAGGCATTCGCCTCACAGAGCCCCAAGACGCAAGGCAGGCGGCCGCAGGGCCAGCCGGGCCCGTCCTCGCCCGGTCGTGGCGCGGACGGCAACGGCGGGCGGCCGGTACCCCGGCCCGGCCCGGCGCGCCCGCAGGCTCCTGCCGTGGCGGCCCCGGGCAGCCCGCAGGGTGCCGCCCCGGCGGCGCCGGCCAGCCCCGCGGCCAGCCAGCCGCAGGCCCCGGCGCCCGATGGTGCGGTGCCCCGTCCGGCCGCCCCGGCCGACGGTGACAGTGTCCGGCCCGCGGCGGCGAGCGCCGCGCCTGGTTCCGCGGCCCCGCCGCGGCCTCCGGTGCCTCCGGTTCCGACCGACGGCGCGCCCGCGCCGTCTCCGTCCGCGCCCTCGCGCAGCGGCCCGGTGCCTGGCCCGCGGCCGACGGTCCCGCGGCCTGCTCCCGGCGGTGCCGGGACGGGCGGGACCGGCCAGTCCGGCCCGCGGACCGGCGCCCCCAGGCCGGCTGGCCGCGGTGGCCCGCGGCCCGGCCCGCGTCCGGGCAACAACCCGTATGCTCCGGTCGCCTCCGGCATGGGATCGGCCCCGCGCGGGGCCGCGCCCCGTCCGGGCCAGCCGGCTCCTGGCGGATCCGCCGGCCCGGCCTCGCCCGGCCAGGGCGGTCCCCGCCCGGCCGGCCCGCGCCCGGGTGGCCCGCGCGGTCCCGGCGGGCGGCCCAGCCCGGCCGACATGGCCCGGCCCGGCGGCCCGCGGCCCAGCCCGAGCAACATGCCGCCCCGGCCCGCTCGCGGCCCGGGGGGCGGCCCTGGCGGCCCCGGCCGGCCGGGTGGCGGCGCCGGCCGTCCGGGTGGCGGCGGCGGCCGCGGCGGCCCCGGGATGGGGGCCCCGCGCCCCGGCGGCGGCGGTGGCGCTGGTGGTGCCGGGCCGCGTCCCGGCATGGCCGGCGGCGGTGGCCGTCCCGGCGGTGGCGGCGGACGTGGCCGCAGCGGTACCCAGGGCGCGTTCGGGCGTCCCGGTGGCCGCCCGTCGCGGGCCAGGAAGTCGCGCAAGGCACGTCGCCAGGAGTTCGACAACATGCAGGCGCCGTCGATCGGCGGGGTGTCCATCCCGCGCGGTAACGGGCAGGTCATCCGGCTGTCCCGGGGCGCCTCGCTGAGTGACTTCGCAGACAAGATCGGGGTCAACCCGGCCTCGCTGGTCCAGGTGCTGTTCCACCTCGGTGAGATGGTCACCGCCACCCAGTCGGTGAACGACGAGACGCTGCAGCTGCTCGGTGCTGAGCTCAATTACAACGTCCAGGTGGTCTCCCCGGAGGAAGAAGACCGGGAGCTCCTGGAGGAGTTCGACATCGAGTTCGGTGAGGACGAGGGCGGTGAGGAGGCACTCGTCGCCCGGCCGCCGGTGGTCACCGTCATGGGTCACGTTGACCATGGCAAGACCAAGCTGCTGGACGCCATCCGGCACACCAACGTGGCAGCCCGCGAAGCCGGCGGCATCACCCAGCACATCGGCGCTTACCAGGTCACCACCGAGGTGGACGGCCAGGAGCGGAAGATCACCTTCATCGACACCCCGGGGCACGAGGCCTTCACCGCGATGCGGGCCCGTGGCGCCGAGACCACCGACCTGGTGGTCCTGGTCGTCGCTGCGGACGACGGTGTGAAGCCGCAGACCACTGAGGCGCTGAACCATGCCCAGGCGGCCGGGGTGCCGATCGTGGTGGCGGTGAACAAGATCGACAAGGAGGGGGCGGACCCGGCCCGGGTGCGTTCCCAGCTCACCGAGTACGGCCTGGTCGCGGAGGAGTTCGGCGGCACGACCCTGTTCGTGGACGTGTCCGCGAGGCAGGGCACCGGCATCGAGAGCCTGCTCGAGGCCGTGGTGCTGACCGCGGATGCCGAGCTGGACCTGCGGGCCAATCCGGAGCAGCAGGGCCAGGGCGTGGCCATCGAGGCCCACCTGGACCGTGGCCGCGGCCCGGTGGCGACCGTCCTGGTCCAGCGCGGCACGCTGCACGTCGGCGACTCCATCGTCGCCGGCGATGCGTTCGGCCGGGTCCGGGCGCTGCTTGACGAGAACGGCTCCCCGGTGCCGGACGCGCCACCCTCGCGGCCGGTGCAGGTGCTCGGCCTCACCGCCGTCCCGGATGCCGGAGACAGCTTCCTGGTTGTCAGCGACGACCGGGTGGCCCGGCAGATCGCCGAGCGCCGCGAGGCGCGCGAGCGCAACGCCATGTTCGCCCAGCGGCGGCCGCGGGTCACCCTGGAGGACCTGGAGTCCGCGCTCAAGTCGGGCGAGCGGGAAGAACTGCTGCTCATCATCAAGGGCGATGTGTCCGGCTCGGTCGAGGCCCTGGAGGACGCGCTGCTCAAGATCGATGTGGGCGAAGAGGTGCTCCTGCGGGTCATCGGCCGAGGCGTCGGCGCCATCACCCAGGACGACGTGAACCTGGCCATCGCCTCCGAGGCGGTGATCGTCGGGTTCAACGTCCGTCCGGCCGGGCGGGCCGGGGAACTGGCCCAGCGCGAGGGCGTGGACATCCGCTACTACTCGGTCATCTACCAGGCGATCGAGGAGATCGAGGCCGCGCTCAAGGGCTTGCTCAAGCCCGAGTTCGAGGAGGTCCAGCTCGGCACCGCCGAGATCCGGGAGGTCTTCCGGGTTCCGCGGGTCGGCAACGTGGCCGGCTCCCTGGTCCGCTCCGGCACCATCACCCGGGGCAGCAAGGCACGCCTGATCCGCGACGGCGTGGTGATCTCGGACAATCTCACGGTGGACTCGCTGCGCCGGTTCAAGGACGACGCGACCGAGGTCCGCGAGGGCTACGAGTGTGGCATTGGCATCGGCTACAGCGACGTCCGGGTCGGTGACACGATCGAGACGTTCGAGATGCGGGAGAAGCCGCGGGCCTAGTGCGCGGATCACGCCGGACATCCCCGTGCTGCGGCGGCGCGTGCTGTGGGTGCATGCACCCGCCGCAGCCGGGGAGGGCCTCATGTACCTGGGGGCACTGACCCTGGATGTGCTGCTCGGCGACGTCCGGTCGCTGAAGCAGAAGCGGTCGGCGGTGGCCTCGGTGATTGCCGAGGTCCGCCGCCGGCATCCCGGTGTCTCGGTCGCCGAGACCGGGCACACCGGCCTGCACCGCCGGGCGGAGATCGGCGTGGCCATCGTGTCCTCGACCGCCGCCCACGCCGTCGAGGTGCTCGACGCATGCGAGCGCCTGGTGGCGGCGCGGCCCGATATCGAATTGCTGTCCGCACGGCAGCGGCTGCTGACCGAGGAGGAGTGAGCGACCCATGGACCACGCACGGGCGCGGAAGCTCGCCGACCGGATCGCCCAGATTGTGGCGGAGATGCTGGAACGGCGGATCAAGGATCCCCGCCTCGGCTTCGTCACGGTCACTGAGGCCAGGCTCACCGGGGACCTGCGCGAGGCGACCGTCTTCTATACCGTCTACGGGCCGGATGAGGAGCGTGCGGCCAGCGCGGCCGCGCTGGCCAGCGCGACCGGGGTCATCCGGTCCGAGGTCGGCCGGCTCACCGGCCTCAAGCACACGCCGTCGATCACCTTCATCCCCGACACGCTGCCCGAAGGCGCCCGGCACCTGGAGGAACTGGTGGCCCAGGCCCGCGAGGCCGACGCCCGGCTGGCCAGCGTGCGGGAGGGAGCGGTGCCGGCCGGCGACCCGGACCCGTACCGGGAGCCGTCCGGCGGAACGTCCGGCACCGGTGATCACGGCGCGGGATACTCGCCTCCGTGACTGCTGCCTCCAGCGCCGCCGGGGCCGGCCCGGTCGCCCCAGTGACGGTCGCCCCAGTGACGGCCGTGCCGGTACCGTCCGGGCCAGCGTCGCCCCGCGGGCCCGCCGGTGACTGTCCGGCCCCGGACCTCGCCGCCGAGCAGGCCCGCGCCGTCGCCCTGATCAATGAGGCCGACGAGATCTGCCTCGCCTGCCACATCCGCCCGGACGCGGACGCGCTCGGGTCCATGCTGGCGCTGGCGCACGCACTGCGCGCCCCGGGACGCCGCCCGCAGCGGATCACCGCCTCCTTCGGCGACGAGCCGTTCGACGTCCCGGAGATCCTCCGCTTCCTGCCCGGCCTGGAGCTGCTCAGCCCGCCGGGCAGCTACCCGGCCCGCCCGGAACTCATGATCACCTTCGATGCGGGCAGCATCGACCGGCTCGGGTTGCTGGCCGCCCCGGCCGCCCAGGCCGGCCAGCTGATCGTCATCGACCACCACGCCTCCAACACCCGGTTCGGCCGTGTCAACCTGATCGACGCGAAGTCCGCGGCGACCGCGGTGCTCGTCCTGGACCTGATCGGCGCGCTCGGGGCCCCGCTGACCCAGGACGTCGCGCTGGGCTTGTACGCCGGGCTGGTCACCGATACTGGCTCGTTCAAGTTCTCCACGACCACTCCCGAGGTCCATGAGGTGGCAGCCCGGTTGCTGAGCACCGGGATCGAACCGGGCGCGGTGGCGAGGCAGTTGTGGGACCGGGCTCCGTTTGGCTATCTGGGCCTTCTTTCCGACGTGCTGGCGCGCGCGGTCCTGGAGACGGATGCTGCGGGCGGGCACGGCCTGGTCTGGACCTCGGTGAGCGCGGCCGACCGGGCGGCGCACGGGCTCAGCCTGGATGCCGTGGAACCGGTCATTGACGTGGTACGGCGCACCGAGGAGGCTGACGTGGCGGTCGTGCTCAAGCAGTCCGACGACGGGCTGTGGCAGGTCTCCGCCCGGTCCAGGGAGACGGTGGACGTCGGGCGCGCATGCGCCCGGCTGGGCGGCGGCGGGCATCGTAACGCGGCCGGGTTCACCGGCTCCACGTCGGCCGAGGAGACGATGGCGCGGCTGCGCGGGCTGCTGGCGGAGGGCTAAGCCGGTGTCGCGGGAGAGCGGCCGGTGAGCGCGGCAGAGCCGGGGGCCGCTCCAGGCGGCCTGCTCATCGTGGACAAGCCGGCCGGCATGACCTCCCATGACGTGGTGGCCCGCATCCGCCGCCTGGCCGGCACCCGCCGGGTCGGGCACGCCGGGACCCTCGACCCGATGGCGACCGGGGTGCTCGTGATCGGGCTGGACAAGGCGACCCGGCTGCTTGGCCATCTCACCCTGACCGACAAGGAATACCAGGCCACGATCCGGCTGGGCCAGGTCACCGACACCGGCGACGCCGAGGGCACGGTGACCGGGGGAGCGCCGGCCAGCGGGCTGCCACCCGCCGCGGTGCGGGCCGCCGCTGCGGCGCTGACCGGCCCGATCGAGCAGGTGCCGCCCGCCGTCAGCGCGATCAAAGTGGGCGGCCGCCGGTCTTATCAGCTGGCCCGCGAGGGCGCCCCGCCGGTCCACCAGCCGCGCCCGGTGACCATCTGGTCGTTCACCGTCGGCGACCTGCGGCCCGCCGGTGACCTGCTCGACGTGGACGCTGAGGTGCGCTGCTCCAGCGGTACCTACATCCGGGCGCTGGCCCGGGACATGGGCGCCGCCCTCGGCGTCGGCGGGCACCTCACCACGCTGCGGCGCACCCGGGTGGGCCCCTACGACCTGTCCGGCGCGCACCGCCTCGACGACCTGGCCGCGGCCGCTGAGGCGGGCGGCCGGGCGGCGCTGCCCGTGCTGCCGCTGGCGCAGGCCGCCGCGGCCGCGTTCCCGAGCCGCCTGCTGACCGCGGACGAAGCGCGCGCGCTCTCACACGGCGGCCGGCTCCCGGCCGGGGGTCGGCCGGCCGGGGGGATGCCGGCCGGGGGTGAGCCTCCGGAGGGGGCACCGGCCAGGGCTGAGCCGGCTGGCCCGGTCGCGGCGTTCGGCCCGGACGGCACCCTGATCGCGCTGGTCGAGGAGCGGGCCGGCCAGCTCCGGCCGCTGGCCGTCTTCGTCTCCTGACCTTGTCCCCGGGGCCTGGCCCCGCGTCCCCGGTGGCTGATCCCGTCCTGGTTCCCGGATCCGCCCGCCGGTCCCGGCCCGCCCCCGCGGGGTGAGCACAACCTCAGTGAGGGGCACGGGAGGGCAGCCGCTTCCGCGCGGGCTGGTCACCGACCATGGTCCGGCACAATGGCAGCAGGGATTCCGCGGCCGCCGGCCGCGGGCGGCGCCCGCCAGGAGGAGGCACCTGATGCCGCATACCAGCGATACCCGCATCCTGGGCTATGAGCCGTTGCTCTCGCCCGCGGCGTTGCTGGAGGAGCTACCGCTGGCCGCGGCGGCGGCAGATGAGGTGGCGCGGTCCCGGGCCGAGGTCCGGGCGGTGCTCGACGGCGACGACGACCGGCTGCTCGTGGTGGCCGGGCCATGCTCCGTGCACGACCCAGCCGCTGGCCTGGACTACGCCCGCCGGCTCGCCGTGCTGCGCGATTCACTCGCTGATGACCTGCTGATCGTGATGCGGGTCTATTTCGAGAAACCGAGGACCGTCACCGGCTGGAAGGGCCTGATCAACGACCCCGGCATGGACGGCACCCATGACGTGCACCGGGGCCTGCGGCTGGCCCGCCGGTTCCTGCTCGACGTGACTGGCCTGGGCCTGCCGGTGGGCTGCGAGTGGCTGGACCCGATCACCCCGCAGTACATCGCGGACACCGTCGCCTGGGGGGCGATCGGGGCCCGGACCACGGAGAGCCAGGTCCACCGGCAGCTCGCTTCCGGCCTGTCCATGCCGGTCGGGTTCAAGAACGGCACCGACGGGGACATCGGGGTGGCCGTGGACGCATGCCGGGCGGCCGCCGCCGGACACACCTTCTTCGGGGTGACCCGGGCCGGGGCCGCGGCGGTGGTCACCACGGCCGGCAACCCCGACTGCCACGTGATCCTGCGCGGCGGCCGGCCCGGCCCGAACTACCAGGCCGAGCACGTCGCGGCCGCGCTGGACCTCATCGACGCGGCCGGGCTGGACCGGCGGGTGATGGTGGACGCCAGCCACGGGAACAGCGGCAAGGACCACCGCCGCCAGCCCGCGGTGGCGGACGCGCTGGCCGCCCAGATCGGCGGCGAGCCGGGCATCATCGGGGTCATGCTGGAGAGCTTCCTGCAAGCCGGGCGGCAGGAGCCGGGCGACCCGGCCGGCCTGGTGTACGGGCAGAGCGTCACCGACGCGTGCTTGGACATCGACACCACCGCCGACGTGCTGGCCGGCCTGGCCGCCGCGGTCCAGGAGCGCCGCATAGGCTCGCCGCCGCGCCCGGCGGCGGCCCGGGCATGGCAGGCTTGACCTAGCGGCGAGGGCCGCTGGACCGGGTGACGAGGAACGAAGGAGCAGCACCGTGCAGCGCTGGCAGGGCCTGGACGAGGTGCCGGGGGACTGGGGCTCCTCAGTGGTGACCGTCGGCGTCTTCGACGGCGTGCACCGCGGGCACCAGCGCATCGTGGCCCGGGCCACCGAGGCCGCGGCGCGGCTGGGCCTGCCGGCCGTGGTGATCACGTTCGACCCGCACCCCGCCGAGGTGGTCCGGCCCGGATCACACCCGCCGCTGCTGTGCACCGTCCGGCGCCGGGTGCAGTTGCTGGCCGGGCAGGGCGCCGACGCGGTATGCGTGCTGCCGTTCACCCTGGACTTCTCCCGGCTCGGCCCGGACGAGTTCGTCCGGGCGGTGCTGGCCGACCGGCTGCACGCCCGCTGGGTGGTCATCGGGGAGAACTTCAGGTTCGGCCACCGGGCGGCCGGTAACGTCGCGCTGCTGGCCGAGCTGGGCGAGAAGTACGATTTCGGCGCCGAGGGCGTGCCGCTGCTCGCCGAGCACGGCACCACGATCTCCTCCAGCGAGATCAGGTCCATGCTCAACGCCGGTGACGTGGCCGGTGCCGCCCGCGACCTGGGTCGTCCGCACCGGGTGGAGGGCGTGGTGGTGCGCGGTCACCAGCGCGGCCGCGCCCTCGGCTTCCCCACCGCCAACCTGGAGACGGTTCCCCGCACCGCCGTTCCCGCCGACGGCGTGTACGCGGGCTGGCTGATCAACCTGGACGACCAGGGCCGGGAGGAGGAGCGCTGGCCGGCCGCGGTCTCGGTCGGCAGCAACCCGACCTTCAACGGCCGGGACCGCATCGTGGAGGCGTATGCGCTCGACCGGGACGACCTCGACCTGTACGGCCGGCACATGGCCGTGGACTTCGCCACCCGGCTGCGCGGCATGGTCCGCTTCGACTCGGCGGAAGCGCTGATCGAGCAGATGCACCGGGACGTTGACCAGGCGCGCGAGCAGGTCGGGGGGACCGGGTGAGCGTCCCGGCCGGCGGGGCGAGCGCAGCCCGCCCGGAAAGCTCCGGGATGTCGGCGGCCGCGGCCAAGGTTCCAGGCATGACTCTCGAAGAGCGCGTCGCCGTCCTCGAACACGATGTGGCCGTCTTACGCTCGGAGACTCGCGGCTGGGCCGAAGTGGCCGTGAGCGCGAGGAGCCAGGCGGAGTCCGCCCGGGAAATGATGACTCTCATCTACCACGAGATCATCGGACTCAAGGGCGTCCAGAATCAGCACACGCAGACGCTGGACCGGCACACGCAGACGCTGGACCGGCACACGCAGACGCTGGACCGGCACACGCAGACGCTGGACCGGCACACGGTGCTGCTCCACGAGATACTTGAGCGGCTGCCGCCGCGGTCGGCGTAACCGCCAGGGCCCGGGCTCCGCGTCGTCGCGGATCGCATGCACCGGGAACAGTGCCGCGTCGTCGGGCGGGACGTCGGTTCTTCCTGGTCAGCCTCAGCACCAGCGGCACCTCGCCGGCGCAGCCCCAGTAGAACTTCTCAGCTAGCCCGACCTGCGCCCCGCGATGCCGCTGAAGCCCCCTTCCGGGAGCCCGGCCTGGGCACCGCCCGGGCCACGAAGTGCTTACCTGCCCCGGCCGGCAGGGAGAGACCTCCCGCGAAGCCCGGCTCCACGTCCAGCACCAGCCCGGGCCGGCCCCAGGCGGAGTCCAGTTGCCGGTCGATGTAGAAGGGGCACCCCTCCACCTCGCCCAGCAGCACGTCGGCCGCGCCGAGCAGGAACTCGCCGCGGCGGAAGCACAGGGGAGCGCTGCCACCGCACCCGCCGGCCGACTGGACGAACATGAGCGGCCCCCCGCGGGCGCGCAGGCCAGCGATGGCCTGCCGCGCCGCCGGGGTCGCGGTGACTCGGTGGAACTGCCTGAATCCAGTCATGTAGGAACACCCACTGTCAGGGTCGTCCCGGGCGGCGGCCGCGCATAGGGACCAAGGTCAGGCGGAACGTCCTTGATCGTCGCTGGAGGCGGGCTGGCCCGCACCCGCGAGCCGCGGGCGCGGCCCGCGGGGCGGTCCCGCGGGGCGGCCGGCGGGGCGGCCCGGCGCCGCGGCCCGGCGGGGCGGGCGGCGCCACGCACCGTGCTGGCGGCGCTGCGCCAAGGCCTGTCGGTCACCGTGATATCTTTGGGTGATGGTCGGCGCGTTCCGGCCAGGGTCAGCTGCACCCTCAGGTGGCTGACCGGGGCGTCCAGCGCTACCCGCATGGCCGGGCCGGGCTGGCCCCTCTCCCGATCACATGACATGAAGACAGGGATGCCACGTGCCGCTGGACACAACCGTCAAGAAGGAGATCATCGCGGACAACGCGACCAATGAGGGTGACACCGGTTCGCCGGAAGTCCAGGTCGCACTGCTGACCCGCCGGATCAACGACCTGACCGAGCACCTCAAGGTGCACAAGCACGATCACCACAGCCGTCGCGGCCTGCTGCTGCTGGTAGGACGCCGTCGGCGCCTGCTGAAGTACCTGGCTAACACGGACATCGAGCGCTACCGTGCGCTCATCAGCAAGCTGGGCCTGCGCAGGTAGGACCCGGGACAACCCAGAATAGCCATCCCGCGGCCCGATACCGGGGCGCTCACGGCGCCAGGACCGGTCCTCGGTAGTGGTTCTCGGGTCGCGTGCGCACCGCTCAGGCGGGCACACGGGCCGAGGACTTCGATCGAAGACCGGGCCGGCCGCTGGCTCGGCCAGGCGGCCCAGGCTAGCTGGCAGGGCGAGACGACCCACCAGGTAGCACCGGACCCCCGGCGCAGCCGGCGCGGCACCGGTGGCGGGCAATGCGGGACCTCAGTCAAGGAGGTCTCACCCGTGGAGGGTGTGTACACCACCGAGGCCGTTATCGATAACGGCTCCTTCGGAACCCATACCATCAAGTTCGAAACCGGCCGGCTCGCCCGGCTGGCCGCTGGCTCGGCCGTGGCGTACCTGGATGAGGACACCGTCATCCTGTCCGCCACCACCGCGGGCAAGCACCCCAAGGAAGGGCTGGACTTCTTCCCGCTCACCGTGGATGTCGAGGAGCGGATGTATGCGCTGGGCCGGATTCCCGGCTCGTTCTTCCGCCGGGAAGGCCGTCCCTCTGAGGACGCCATCCTCACCTGCCGGCTGATCGACCGGCCGCTGCGGCCCTCGTTCGTCAAGGGCCTGCGCAACGAGGTCCAGATCGTCGAGACCATCCTGTCGCTCAACCCCGAGCACCTGTACGACGTGGTCGCGATCAACGCGGCCTCGCTGTCCACCCTGCTGTCCGGGCTGCCCTTCTCCGGGCCGATCGGCGGCGTGCGGGTCGCCCTGATCAAGGGCCAGTGGGTGGCGTTCCCGACCCACGAGCAGCTCGCCGAGGCCACCTTCGACATGGTGGTGGCCGGGCGGGTCCTGCCGGATGGTGACGTCGCGATCATGATGGTCGAGGCCGAGTCCACCACGGGCACCATCGGCCTGCTGGCCGACCCGTCCAGCGGTGCGGTCGCGCCCACCGAGGACACCGTGCCGGAGGGCCTGGAGGCGGCCAAGCCCTTCCTCAAGCTGCTGTGCGAGGCACAGCAGCGGCTCGCTGACCAGGCCGCCAAGCCGCGGGTGGAGTTCCCGGTGTTCGCGGACTACCAGCCGGATGTCTACGACGCCGTGGCCGAGGCGGTCTCCGGTGACCTGGCCCGGGTGCTCACCATCGCGGGCAAGCAGGAGCGGGAGACCGAGACCGACCGGGTCAAGGCGATCGCCATCGAGAAGCTGGCCGGCCAGTTCGACGGCCGCGAGAAGGAGATCAGCGCCGCCTTCCGGGCGCTGACCAAGAAGCTGGTCCGGGAGCGGATCATCCGGGACGGGGTGCGGATCGACGGCCGTGGCCTCACGGACATCCGGCGGCTGTCGGCCGAGGCGCACGTGCTGCCCCGGGTGCACGGCTCGGCCCTGTTCGAGCGCGGGGAAACCCAGATCCTGGGCGTCACCACGCTGAACATGCTCCGCATGGAGCAGATGCTGGACACGCTCAACCCCGAGCGCACCAAGCGCTACATGCACAACTACAACATGCCGCCGTACTCCACCGGGGAGACCGGCCGGGTCGGCTCGCCCAAGCGCCGCGAGATCGGCCACGGCGCACTCGCCGAGCGGGCCGTGCTGCCGGTGCTGCCCAGCCGGGAAGAGTTCCCGTACGCGATCCGCCAGGTATCCGAGGCGGTCGGCTCCAACGGGTCCACCTCGATGGGCTCGGTCTGCGCCTCCACTATGTCCCTGCTCAGCGCGGGCGTGCCGCTCCGGGACATGGTCTCCGGCATCGCGATGGGCCTGATCCACGAGGGCGGCCAGTACGTCACGCTCACCGACATCCTCGGTGCCGAGGACGCGTTCGGTGACATGGACTTCAAGGTGGCCGGGACCAAGGACATCATCACCGCGCTCCAGCTGGACACCAAGCTGGACGGGATCCCGGCCGCCGTGCTCGGTGCGGCGCTGCGCCAGGCGCGCGGGGCCCGGCTGACCATCCTGGAGGTCATGCGCGAGGCGATCGACGAGCCGGCCGAGATGAGCCCGTTCGCGCCGCGGATCATCACCATCAAGGTGCCGGTGGACAAGATCGGCGAGGTCATCGGCCCCAAGGGCAAGATGATCAATTCGATCCAGGACGACACCGGCGCGGAGATCACCATCGAGGACGATGGCACGATCTACATCGGGGCCACCGACGGGCCGTCCGCCGAGGCCGCGCGGACCACGATCAACGCGATCGCCAATCCGCACATGCCGGAGGTGGGGGAGCGCTTCCTGGGCACCGTGGTGAAGACGACCACGTTCGGCGCGTTCATCTCGCTGCTGCCCGGCAAGGACGGCCTGCTGCACATCACCCAGCTGCGCAAGCTGCACGGCGGGGCGCGGATCGACAACGTGGATGACGTCGTGAAGGTCGGCGACAAGATCCAGGTGGAGATCCGGGAGATCGACGACCGCGGCAAGCTGTCGCTGGTCCCGGTCGAGGTAGTGGAGCGGGAAGCCGCGGCGGCCGCGAATGGTGGCGCCCCGGCGGGTGACGACGATGGTGACGGGCCGCCCCGCGAGCGGTCCGGCGCGGGCCAGGGCGGCGACACCCACCGCACCCGGCACCGCGAGCGCAGGCACCGCGACTCGTGAGCACAGTCGCACCGCATACCGAGCATCTGGGCAGCGGCGGCGGGGCGGTACGGTACAGCGTGCTGCCCGGCGGCCTCCGGGTCATCACGGAGGCCCTGCCCGCCGTCCGGTCCGCGGCGTTCGGCATCTGGGCGGGGGTGGGGTCGCGGGACGAGGGCCCCACCCACGCCGGGGCCACCCACTACCTGGAGCACCTGCTCTTCAAGGGCACGTCGTCCCGGACGGCCATGGAGATCTCGGCGGCCATGGACGCGGTGGGCGGCGAGCTGAACGCGTTCACCGGCAAGGAGTACACCTGCTACTACGCCCGGGTGCTCGACGCCGACCTGCCGCTCGCCATCGATGTGCTGTCGGACATGGTGACCAGCTCGCTGATCGAGCCGAAAGACGTGGACGCCGAGCGCGGGGTCATCCTCGAAGAGATCGCGATGAACGACGACGACCCGTCGGACACCGTGCACGAGGCCTTCACCGAGCAGCTGTTCGGTGACACGCCGCTCGGCCGGCCCATCCTGGGCACGACCGCGTCGATCAACGGGATCACCCAGGAGCAGATCGCCGAGCACTACCGGGCCCGGTACACCCCGGGCAACCTGGTCGTGGCCGCGGCGGGCAGCCTCGACCACGAGATGGTGACCGAGCACGTGCGCCGGGCCTTCGGTGCCGCGCTGCACGGCGGCCGGGCGCCGGCCCTGCCCCGGCTGGCCGGCCCCGGGGAGGCAGCCAGCGCCGCCGGCCGCGGCGTGCGCCTGGTGTCCCGCAGCATCGAGCAGGCCAACCTGGTGCTGGGCTGCGAGGGACTGCGCCGCACCGACGAGCGCCGGTTCGCGCTCGGCGTGCTCAACGCGGCGCTCGGCGGCGGCATGTCGTCGCGGCTGTTCCAGGAGGTCCGGGAAAATCGCGGCCTGGCCTACTCGGTGTACAGCTTCACCTCGCAGTACGCGGACACCGGGATGTGGGGCATCTACGTCGGCTGCCTGCCGTCCAAGGCCGACGAGGTGCTGGCCATCTGCCGCGAGGAGGTGGCCAAGGTGGTGTCCGGCGGGCTCAGCGACGCCGAGCTGGACCGGGGCAAGGGCCAGCTGCGCGGGTCGATGGTGCTGGGCCTGGAGGACCCCTCGTCGCGGATGAGCAGGCTGGGCAAGTCGGAGCTGGTGTACCCGCGGCTGGAGCCGGTGGACGAGATCCTGGCCTCCATCGAGGCGGTCAGCCACGACGATGTCCGGGCCGTGGCCGCCGAGGTGCTGACCCGGCCGCCGGTGCTGGCCGTGGTCGGGCCGTACGACGACGCCGCGCCGTTCGCCCACGCGATCGGCTAGCCCGGGGACGGAGCGCGATGATCAAGGTAGGGGTGCTCGGGGCGCGCGGCCGGATGGGCACGGCCGTGCGCCAGGCCGTGGCCGCCGCGGACGATCTCGAGGTCGCGGCCGAGGTGGACGAGGGGGACCCGCGGGAGCCGCTGGCCGGCTGCGCCGTGGCGGTGGACTTCACCCACCCGGGGGTGGTCCGCGGCAACCTGCGCTGGTGCATCGGGGCCGGGCTGGACACGGTGGTCGGCACCTCCGGGTTCGATGAGGCGCGGCTGGGGGAGGTCCGGGACTGGCTGGGCGGGGCGCCGTCGGTCCGGGTGCTCGTCGTGCCGAACTTCTCGGTGGGCGCCGTGCTGATGATGCGGTTCGCGGCCCAGGCGGCGCGGTTCTTCGAGTCGGCCGAGATCATCGAACTGCACCACGCGGGCAAGCTGGATGCCCCGTCGGGTACCGCGTCGCGGACCGCGTCCCTGATCGGGGCGGCCCGCGCGGCGGCGGGCCGGGGCCCGTCCCCGGACGCCACGGCCACCGCGCTGGACGGCGCCCGGGGCTCCGTCGTGGACGGGGTGCACGTGCACTCGGTCCGGCTGTCCGGCCTGGTCGCCCACCAGGAAGTGCTGCTCGGCGGGAACGGCGAGACGCTGACCATCCGGCACGACTCGCTGGACCGGGCCTCGTTCATGCCCGGCGTGCTGCTCGCGGTGCGCGGCATCGGCTCGCTGCCGCCGGGCCTGACCGTCGGCCTGGAGCCCCTGCTCGGCCTGGGCTGAGCGCCGGGTCCTGGCTGTCGCACCGGCCGGGTATGGTCGGTTCATGTGCCGCAGCATCAAGACCCTGCGCCCGCCCTACACCGAGCCGGTGACGGAAGAGGACATGCGGGCGGCCGCGCTCCAGTACGTCCGCAAGATCAGCGGCTTCCGCCGGCCGGCCCGGCATAACGAGGCCGCGTTCGAGCAGGCCGTGGAGGCGGTGACCAGCGCCACCCAGGCCCTGCTCGGCCAGCTTGAGATACGGTAAGGGAGTGTCCGGTCAGGCGCGGGGGGCGGCAGGCCAGGGCGTCCACCGGGGGGCGGGCGGATGAGAACAATCCTGAACGTGATCTGGCTCGTGCTGTGCGGATTCTGGATGGCCATCGCGTACGCGCTCGCCGGGCTGGCCTGTTTCGCCCTGTTCTTCCTGGTCGTCACGATCCCGTTCGGGATCGCCGCCTTCCGCATCGCGGGCTACGTGCTGTGGCCGTTCGGCCGGAGCATCGAGCCGCGCCGTAACGCGGGCCTGGGCTCGCTGATCGGCAACATCATCTGGATCGTGCTGTTCGGCTGGTGGCTGGCGCTGGGCCACCTGGTCACCGGGATCGCGCTGTGCGTCACGATCATCGGCATCCCGCTCGGCCTGGCGAATTTCAAGATCATCCCGATCTCGCTGGTGCCGCTGGGGGTACGGGTAGTGCCGACCGGCCAGCTCTACCCGGGCTACCGCTGATGGCCGCTACCGCCGGCCAGGGCCGGTGGCGTAACTTCGGATCAAGTGTCGCGATATCAAGATCCTGCGCGCCCCCTACGCCCCGAGCGTGACAGATAAGGACGTGCAGGCCGCCGCCGGTCCCGTAGGCGGCTGAACGGCCCGTCCCGGATGGTCATGCCGCCGCGCGCCGCGGCCAGGGGAGTCAGGGCAGGCCCGTGGTCGAGGCATGCACCATCATCAGCGAGTCCGGCGGGGTGAGATCAACCCCGTCAGGGTCGTTGAGAAATCCAGGGGCAGTTCCCGGGTGGCCCGTGTGCCCGTACTGCCAGACGATCCGGTTGGTAACGGGGTCGATCACGATGACCCGGTCGTTGTAGTCGTCATTGACCAGGATGTCGCCGTTGGGCAGCGGCAGCGCCAGCGACGGGTGGTTGAGCCCGCCGAAGCGCCAGAGCAGCCGCCCGGTGGCGGTGAACTCCACCACCTGTCCCGGGGTGGAGTAGTCGGCGGTCAGGTAGCGGCCCGGGTAGACCTCGTTGGTGTCCGACGGGTAGCTGACCCCCGGCGGGTTGGCCGACCAGGCGACGTGGCCGGACAGGCTCATCGCGTTCACCCAGTCTCCGTTGATCTCGGTCACCAGGTACTGGCCGCTGGTCATCGGGAACGCGCCGTTGGGGCTGCCGAAGTGCTGCGGCGGGCTGTGCCAGCAGAAGCCGGTGGTCTGGCCGATGACCCGGAACGGCTGGTGCGCGGGCGGCCGGACCAGAAGGACCCGGCAGTTCTTGATGTCCGCCGTGAGCAGCGCGCCGCCGGGCAGCAGCATGGCGTCGTCCGGGTTGGACAGGTGGTTGGCCGCGGACCCGGGAACGCCCGGGGTGCCGTACCGGTACGTGATCCGGTGCGTGGCGATATTGATGATGCTGATGACCGCGTCGTCTTCTTCGGTGGCGACGATGTCCTGGCCGTCGGGAGAGAAGAACGCGTCGTCCGGCACCAGGAACGTCTGCCCGCGGGCCAGGTCACCGGGGGCCGGGAACTGCCAGCGGACGCGGCCCTGCGGGTCCACGATGAGCAGCCGGTTGTTCCGGTGGTCGGCGATCAGGATGTCGCCGGGCAGCGCGGCCGGGTCGGAGTGCGGGGCCAGGCGGCCGGGGCCGTGCGGCGGGCCGAGCCACGGCTCGCTGGCCAGCACCGGGCCGGTCCCGCCGGCCGCCGCGGTCCCGGCCGCCCTGGCCGCGCCGCTGGCCCGCCCGGCCGCGGTGCTGGCCGGCCCTCCGGCCAGCGGGCCGTTCGCTGCGGCGTCCGGCGCCGCCGCCGCGCCGGCCGCGGGCGGCCCGGCCGCCGCCGGCACCAGCCGGAGCCTGGTCACAGCGGGAACGGCGTGCGTCCCGTCGTCCCCGCCGATCAGGAAGGCGGTGCCGGACAGCACGGTGACCGCCGCGTTCGACACCGGCACCGGGAGCGTGCCCGCGACGGTCGCGGTGCGCTGGCCCGGGCGGTAACGGAGCACCACGCCGGTGGTGACGACGCCGGCGGGCGGGGCGGTGGCCGGCCCGGCCGGCCGCGGCCCGGTCACCTGGCCGCCCGCGACGTACAGGGCCCCGCCGAGCGCGAAGGCGGTGCCGGCCGAGGCCGGCCGGGGCAGGTGCCCGGCCACGGCGGCCCGGGCCGGCCCGGCACCGGGCAGGCTGATCCGCTGGATGTCGCTGGTCGGGCCGGCCGGAGTCTGCCCGCCGAACACCCAGATCTGGCCGCCCAGCGCGGCCACCGCCGGGTACCGGACCGGGACCGGCAGCCTGGCCACCGTCCGGAAGTGGCGGCCATCGGCAGTGGCCAGCACCGACGCGTCGTACCTGGAGCCGTCGTACCCGCCCAGCAGGTAGGCGGTCCGGCCCACGGTCACCGCGGCCAGGTCGCTGCGCGGGCCGGGCAGCCGCCCGGTCACGGTGGCGGGGTGGCTGCCGGTCAGCGCCTGCACGGTCGCCGCGCTCGCCTGGTCCCCGCCGCCGAAGATGAAGTCCCGGCCGCCCAGGGTGGCGCCCGCGGCGTCGTGCGTCGGCGCGGCCAGCCGCCCCGCGGGGGCACTGCTGCCCGTCACCGGGTCCAGCAGGCTCACCGCGGTGCTGGACGTGGCCTGCGGGGTGAGCCCGCCCGCGATCAGCAGGTCGGGCCCGTGCGCCAGCACGACTTCCCGGGAGAGCCCGGTCGGCAGCTGGTACGCGGCGGGGGAGATGGCCAGGCTGGGCGGCGCGGCCGGGCCGGCCACCGCGCCCGGCGCGCGCCGCGACGGCCCGGCCGCGTGCCCGGCGGGCCCGGCCCCGGAGCACGCGGCGGCCAGGACGCTCACGCCGGCGGCCACCGCGATCGCGGCCAGCCGGGCCTGGCTGGCGCGGAGCGAGCGTCCCGCCGACACGGCATCATCCTCTCCTGGGCCTGGGTTACCGCTGCTGAGTCCCGCCCTCTCCTGCCCCCGGGGACGCCCGGCGAACATGGCGGCCAGCCCGGTTCGGAGCGGGCCGCTGCCTCGGCGCCGGGCCAGGTCCCGGCGGCGGCCTGCGGGGCTTCCAGCCTCGCACTTATTGCGCATAGCGTGGGCCCGATGGGCGCAAGGTAATCACTGGATCCGCCCGTCCGGGCCGGCCGCCGCCCCGCCGGGTGACGTGAGACTAGTCATCCGGGGCCCTTTACAACGGGGCACGGCCGGGCTGGACTTGGTGGCGGCGGCACGACGGCCGGTGCCGCGGCCCGGGAGACGCTAAGGGAGCCCTGCTGTGCCCGACGAGCTGTCGTTGTACGCCGCGATGCTCGATGCTCCGGCCGGGGGCCGGCTGGGGCGGCTCCTGGAGGGCATGATGACGGCCCAGGTCACCTCGGCGGTGGCCCGGCTCGGCGTGGCGGACGAGTTAGCCGGCGGCCCGCTGGCCGCCGCCCCAGCTGGCCTCGCGGGTCGGGGCCGCGGCCGGGGCGCTGGCCCGGCTGCTGGCTGCGGCGGCGGCCTACGGGCTGGTCCGCCAGGACAGTGACGGCCGGTACACGCTGACCCCGCGGGTAAGCTGCTGCGTTCCGATGCGGACGGCTCCGCGCGGAGCCTGGCGGTGGGCTTCCTCGGGTTCCGGCCGCTGACCTCGGGGCCGGATCGTGGACGTGGGCGGCAGCCGCGGCACGCTCCTCGCCCACCTGCTGCAGGTCCTCCCGGATGCGGACGGCATCCTGCTGGACCGCGCCGAGGCGCTCGCCGAGGCCCCGGCCACCTGGCCGCAGCCGGGGTGGCCGACCGCGTGCAACTCGCCACCGGGGACTTTCCCCGCGCCGTGCCCCGGGGCGACCTGCACGTGATCAGCCAGGTGCTGCACAACTGGGATGACGAGCACGTCCGCAGGATCGCCGGCCACTGCCACCGGGCCAGCCGGCCCGGCGGCGCGCTGATGGTGATCGAGTACGTCCTCCCGGACGGGCCGGAGCCCTCGCTGGCGCACCTGATGGACCTGATCATGATGATGGCGGTGGGCGGCCGGGAGCGGACCATGGCCGAGCTCGGGGCGCTCCTCGGATCAGCCGACTACCGGCTGGTCCGGGATACCCCGCTGGCCGACGTGCTGCCGTGGCGAGTGCTTGAGTTCCAGCGGTCCTGAGCCGGGAGTCATGGCCCGAGTGACCTCCCCGGGGGCTGGCCCGGCGGCTGGCCCCGGCGGCTAACGGTCTTCGAGGATGGGAGTTACGCGCCCCGCGGCCCGGGTGGCATCCGGCCCGTCAGGCCAGTCCGGCCGCCCGTTCGGGGCGGCCGGACTGGCCTGCACCATGGGCAGCATTGGTCACATCGATCATGGCCACGGTGACTCTGCACTCAAGATTCACGTTCTGCCGGGCGATTTGCCCGGTATACCGGGAAAGTTGGGTGCTAAGTGCCCACCGCGGGCCGCCCCGCCGCCGCCCGGCTTCCCGCAGGGCCGGGATGACCGGGCGGCCGCCAGGACAACGGCCCACGCCACCGCGGGCCCGCCGGGAGCGGGCCCATAACCTCCGTCGTTGAAGATCTTTAGGCCGTCTCGGTGCGGGCCGCGTCTTCCAGGCCCAGCTCGGAGACCGAGGATTCGCGCATCTTGAACTTCTGCACCTTGCCGGTCACGGTCATCGGGAACTCGCCGGTGATCCGCAGGTACCGGGGGATCTTGTAATGCGCGATCTGGCCCCGGCAGTAGTCCCGCAGCTCCTCCCCGGTCAGTGCCGCGCCGGGCCGCAGCTTGACCCAGGCGCAGATCTCCTCGCCGTACCGGAGGTCGGGCACCCCGATCACCTGGACGTCCTCGATTGCCGGGTGGCCGTACAGGAACTCCTCGATCTCCCGGGGATACACGTTCTCGCCACCCCGGATGATCATGTCCTTGATCCGGCCGACGATGTTCAGGTACCCGGCCTCGTCCATCACGGCCAGGTCGCCGGTGTGCATCCAGCGCGCCTGGTCGATCACGGCCGCGGTCTGCTCCGGGTCGTCCCAGTAGCCCAGCATCACCGAGTAGCCCCGGGTGCACATCTCCCCGGTGACCTCCCGGGGCACGGCCAGCCCGGACTCCGGGTCCACGATCTTCACCTCGACGTGCGGGTGCACTCGCCCCACCGTGGACACCCGCCGCTCCATGTCGTCATCCGCCGTGGTCTGCGCGGACACCGGTGACGTCTCCGTCATCCCGTAACAGATCGTCACCTCGGTCATGTGCATCTCGGTGACCACCCGCTTCATCACCTCGACCGGGCACGGCGATCCGGCCATGATCCCGGTGCGCAGGGTGGACAGGTCATAGGCCGCGAAATCGGGCAGCGCCAGCTCGGCGATGAACATGGTTGGCACGCCGTACAGCGACGTGCACCGTTCTTCCACGACGGCCCGCAGGCTCGCGGCGGGATCGAACCCGGGGGCGGGGATGATGATCGCGGCCCCGTGTGTCGTGCAGGCCAGGTTGCCCAGCACCATGCCGAAGCAGTGGTAGAACGGGACCGGGATGCAGACCCGGTCGGCCTCGGTGTAGCGGCAGCCCTCCCCGATGAAGAACCCGTTGTTCAGGATGTTGTGGTGGGACAGCGTGGCGCCCTTCGGGAACCCGGTGGTGCCGCTGGTGTACTGGATGTTGATCGGGTCGTCGAAGCCCAGCCCGGCCTCGCGGCCGGCCAGCTCGTCCCCGCCGCCGGCGACCGGCATGCCGCCGGCCACGAAGAGCTCGTCCCAGTTAGCCGAGCCCAGGTAGATCACCCGCTGGAGGCCGGGGATGTCCCCGCGGACGTCCTCGACCATGGCCCGGTAGTCGCTGGTCTTGAACGACTCGGCGCTGATCAGCAGCCGTACGCCGGACTGGCGCAGCACGTAGCCCAGCTCGTGACTGCGGTAGGCGGGGTTGATGTTGACCAGGATCACGCCTGCCTTGGCCGTGGCGTACTGCACCAGCACCCACTCCGGGCAGTTCGGCGCCCAGATGCCCACCCGGTCACCGGCCCGCATCCCGGCCGCCATCAGGCCCCGGGCCAGCGTGTCGGTGTCCGCGTCGAACTCCGCGTAGGTCCAGCGCCGTCCGGAGGGCACATCGACCAGCGCTTCCCGGCCGCCGTGCGCGGCCGCGATGCGCCTCAGGTTCGCGCCGATGGTCTCGCCGAGCAGCGGCAGCGGCGAGGTTCCGTGACTATAGGACAGCGGGGCTGGACTGGTCATGAAATCCTCCGACGTTAGATGGCACCATAATTCCCGTTCCAGGCCCCGGTGTGAACGATCGCCCCCCTGGCAGCGGGTGGCCACCCTCGCCAGCGGGCGGGACGGAATGGGCCGGCGGCCGGCTCTGCCATCCGGCGGCCGGAATGAAGGACTTCCGCCCTCGCGGCCAGGGGCCCGCTAGGGTTAATCTCAGGGGAGAGGGCTGGTCGCGCGCTTGCGCACGCCGCGCACGCCGCCGCTCCCGCTCCGGGAGTAGCCATGGGTTCGTGGATTGTCTGGCTGGTCCTAGCCGCGGTGCTAGGCGTCGCCGAGGTGCTCACCACGACCCTGGCCTTCGGGCTGATCGCGGCCGGGGCCATGGTCGCGGCCCTGGTGGCCGGGCTCGGCGCGGGCCTGCCCTTCCAGCTGGGTGCCTTCGCGGTCGCGGCCGCTGCCGGGCTCGGGGTGGTGCGGCCGATCGCCGTCCGGCACCTCAAGCAGCCGCCACCACTGCGCACCGGGACCTCGGCTCTCGTCGGGCGTTCCGCTAAGGTCGTCGAGGAAGTCACCGACGACGGCGGCCAGGTCCGCATCGGCGGCGAGGTGTGGTCGGCCCGCCCCTATGACGAGTCACAGGTCATCCCTGTCGGCTCCACCGTTGACGTCTTCGCGATAGAGGGCGCCACCGCACTCGTCCATCCCCGGGAGTAGCCATGGAACTGGCCGGGCTCATCGCCGCCGCCATCGCGGTCATCCTCGTGTTCATCGTGGTCAGCAGGACCGTCCGGATCGTGCCGCAGGCACGGGCCCGCAACGTCGAGCGGTTCGGCCGGTACCGCAAGACGCTGGAACCGGGGATGAACTTCATCGTGCCCATCGTGGACCGGGTCAAGCCGCTCATCGACCTGCGCGAGCAGGTGGTGGCGTTCCGGGGGCAGCCGGTGATCACCGAGGACAACCTGGTGGTCAGCATCGACACGGTGCTGTTCTTCCAGGTCACCGACCCGCGGGCGGCCGACTACGAGATCGTCAACTACATCCAGGCCATCGAGCAGATCACCGCGACGATGCTGCGCAGCGTCATCGGGAACATGGACCTCGAGGAGACCCTGACCTCGCGCGACAAGATCAACACGATGCTGCGCAGCGTGCTCGATGACGCGTCGGGCAAATGGGGGCTCCGGGTCACCCGGGTCGAGATCAAGGCCATCGACCCGCCGAAGAGCGTCATCGACGCGATGGAGAAGCAGATGCGGGCGGAGCGGGAGAAGCGTGCCGCCATCCTCACCGCCGAGGGCCTCCGGCAGTCGAAGATCCTCACCGCGGAAGGCGAGAAGCAGAGCCAGATCCTCCGCGCCGAGGGTGACCGGCAGGGCCAGATCCTGCGGGCCGAGGGCCAGGCCCAGGCGATCGGCGCCGTGTTCCAGGCCGTCCACGATGGTGACGCCGACCCGAAGGTGCTGGCTTACCAGTACCTGCAGACGCTGCCGCAGCTGGCGCAGGCCCAGGGGAACACGTTCTGGGTCATCCCCAGCGAGGTGACCACCGCGCTGAAGACGCTCAGCGGCGCGTTCAGCGGCGGCGGGGAGGGCGCCGAGTCCCCGGTGGCCGGGCCTCCGGTGCCGGCCGGGTCGCTGCCGGGCGGGCCGCTGCCGGCCGGGTCGCTGCCGGGCGGGCCGCCGGCGGCTGAGCCGCTCGCGCCCGGTGCCGAGGCTGACTCGCCGGGCGAAACGCCGCTGCCCGCGGCGCCAACCCCCAACGGCGTGGTGAAAACCCCTAATAGTTAAGGTTCGGTCCACCATAGGGCGCGGGATCGAATCGCTTGTGGGCGCTCATGGCGCGGGGTCTTGGGGTTGTCTGTCGGCTTCGGATGGGCCGAGGATGCCTGGCTGGGGTAGGGCTGCCGATGGGTTGCCGCGAACAGCTCTGATGAGCATGGCGAGCCGATGGGATCGACGGGCATCGGTGATGGTCCAACATAGGGCGGCCACCACGATGAGCACAATCAGGACGATCCCGGCCAGGCCACGGGCGCTGAGCCCGGCCAGGGCCAGCGGGATGGTTGTCAGCGCTCCCGTGGCTCGCAGTATGACCCTGGTTACCCGCCTCATGGTGATGCTTTTCTTCTACGGGGAGTGAGCGACGTGGCGCGTAGGGACGCTATTCGGAGGAGCTGGTGGATGGCGTACCGCAACTGCTGGCGACGCCCTGCCCCTGCGCTGGCGATGTCCCATAGCTCACAGAGGTATTCCTCGCTGTAACGAGCGCGTTCCATGGCGGGCAGCAGCCTGGCCGCCGCTACCACGAGCCGTCCTGCCGATGGGGTTATCCGGCGGGCTGGTGTCCGTCCTCGGGATTCAGCGCCGCACACACCTTGGTATATGAGGGCGCGGGCGAGATCGAGATTGGTTTTAAGGTCGCGGCGGAGCTGGCGGATGAGGTCGAGGTCGTGGTCGTGGAGGCTGCCGAGTCCGGCGGCGCGGCCGAGGGCAGCGGCGCGGCCGACTTCGGCGGCAAGTTCGCTGGCGTGCTCGCAGGCTTGATCGCAGAGGCGGGCGCGGTCGATCTCGTCGAGGCAAAGGTGACGGGCGGTGCTGATTATTCGAATTTGGAGGTCGAGAGTGTGGTTGTGGGCGTGGCCGAAGGGCTGGGTGCGGCCGATGTCGTCGTCGCGGGCGAGAGTGGCAGTGTGGAGGCGGGCGAGGGCGTCCTCGAGCGTGCGGGCGACTTTGAGGGTACGGGCAAATTGCTTTCCAAGGTGCCGCCGGTGCGCGTTCATGCCGGGCCGCCCGCGGGCCTGGTCCGGAGTCCGGGGATGGTGGTGACGGGCGTGGTGGCCCGGGCTAGCGCGACGCGGGCCCCTTCGGCGCCATCCGCTGTGAGGTGGTAATAGCGGCGGCGGGGTCTGCCTTCCTGGTGTGCGCTGGCGCTGTCTTCCCAGTGGGATTCCAGCCAGCCCAGGTTCTCCAGCCGCGCCAGGATCGGGTGGATCGTGCCGCTGGGCAATCCGGCTTGGGTGCAGATTTGCAACCCGTACATCTCCTGCGTGGGCTCGGCCAGCAGCTCCCGCAGAACTAGCTGCGTGGGGAGTGTCATCCGGGGAGCAGCCTGCTTACTCATGGTCGTACTCTACCAAGCCCCCATATCGAACACAATTTCGTTTTGTGCCGGTGAAGTAAGGCTTGCGCTAGTGACTGGCGAGTGGTACAGAGTAGGGGTGTCCCTAGGGATGGCGGGCCGGAGGGCTTCGTCGTTCTTCGGCGGGGGAAGTGCGTGGCACCAGCCGACGCCCGCGGTAGTCAGTTCTAGCTGCACGGCTCGGGTGCGGCGCCTGCTGCCCGGACGGCAGCGCGATGCTGGCCACGGTGGCATCGAGGCGGCCATCATCTGGGCCGGCGAGATGGCGCCGAGGGCCAGCCGCGGGCCGCGGGCCCCGCGGCCCGGGCTGGCCTGGCTCCGCTCCCGGCGGGGCCAGGCGCGGGGATGCATTCCGGAAGGTGATGGATGCGGTGCTCATGGCAAAAAATTAGGTGTCTAAGTGTTAGATATCTAATGCTTAGATGTCGAGCGATCCGGTAGCATGAGCTCATGCCAGCAGCCAGCGAGGGAACAGGACGGGCCAGGCCGCCGCGAGCGGGCGACGCCGGGCCGCCGGGCCGCCTGCCCATCGGCCTGCAGCTCAGCCAGGCGGCCCGGCTGGTCAGCCGGGCCTTCGACGAGGCACTGGCGGAGGCGGGCGGCACCATCCCGGTCTGGCTGATCCTGCTGAACCTGAAGACCAGGCGGCTGGCGAACCAGCGGGAGCTGGCCGAGGCGGTCGGCGTCCGGGACGCCACGCTGACCCACCACCTGAATGCGATGGACGCGCACGGGCTGATCACGCGCAGCCGGGACCCGGCCAACCGGCGGATCCAGGTGGTGCAGCTGACCGAGGCCGGCGAAGCCGCCTTCCGGCGGCTGCGGGACGCCGCCACCAGGTTCGATCACGGGCTGCGGGACGGCCTGACCGAGGCGGACCTGGACACCCTGGGCGCGCTGCTCGGACGGCTGTCCGGCAACGTGGCGCCCGGGGCCAGTGGCGGGCCGCCGTGGGCGGGCCTGGCCGAGGCGGCGCCCTAGCCCGAAGTTCCCCCCGGGGGGAACTTCGGCCTAGCGGCTGGCTGGGGCCGCCCCGGCACCCGCGATGAGCACTGAGGTCGCGAGCGGGGACCCTGGGACGGCCCGGGCGGGCGCTGGCCGGGGCGGCCAGCGCGCCGGGTCAGAACCTGACGGCCAGCCCGATCGTCAGCAGGGCGCCGAACGCGAGTTGCAGGCGGCCGGTCATGCCCAGCGCGCCGATCAGGGCCGGCCCGGCCGCGCCACGGCGTACCGCCCGGACCGGCAGCACCGCCAGCGGCAGCGCGGCCAGGGTGAGCAGGGCCAGTGGCCGGGCCGGGGCGAGGGCCACCGCCACCGCGAACGGGATGAACATGCACGCGGCGTACAGCCCCCGGGTCCGCGGGTCCCCCAGCATGACCGCGAGCGTCCGCTTGCCGGACACGGTGTCCGACGGGATGTCACGCAGGTTGTTGATCACCAGCAGGGCACAGGCCAGCAGGCCCACCGGCACCGCCGCGGCCACCGCCAGCCAGGGCAGCGAGCCTTCTTCCACGTAGGCGGTGCCGGCCACCGCGGCCAGCCCGAAGAACGCGAACACCGCGATCTCGCCGAACCCGTGGTAGCCGTACGGGTGCCGTCCGCCCGTGTAGGTCCAGGCCGCCGCCACGGCCGCGGCCCCCAGCAGGAGAAGCCACCAGGAGGTGACGGCGGCCAGCACGAAGCCGGCCACGCAGGCCACCGCGAAGCAGGCGAACGCCGCCCTCCGCACCTGCCGCGGGGCCGCGATCCCGCTCGCGACCAGGCGGACCGGGCCGACCCGGGCCTCGTCGGTGCCGCGGATCCCGTCACTGTAGTCGTTGGCGTAGTTGACCCCGACCTGCAGGGCCAGCGCCACGATCAGGGCCAGCACCCCCCGCCAGAGGGAGAAATGCCCGTAGCCGAAGGCGACACCGGAGCCCACCACGACCGGGACCACGGCGGCCGGCAGCGTGCGGGGCCGCGCGCCGCCGACCCACTCCCGTGCGGCGGCCACTAGGGACCGGCCGGCGCTTCGGTCACTGAGCAGCCCCGCCGAGCCGGCCGATATCGCGCACCGCGCCGGTGGACGCCGAGGTGGCCAGCGCCGCGTAGACCCGCAGGGCCTCGCTCACCGCCCGGTCCCGGTTCGCGGGCCGGTAGCCGCCCAGCGCACCGAGAAGCCGCTCCCGGCGCACCGCCAGTTCTGCCTCGGGGACGGCCAGTTCCAGCGACCGGGCCGGGATGTCGATCTGCACGGCATCGCCGTCCTCGGCCAGCGCGATCACGCCGCCCGCCGCGGCCTCCGGCGCGGCGTGGCAGATGGACAGCCCGGAGGTGCCGCCCGAGAACCGCCCGTCGGTGACCAGGGCGCAGGCCCGGCCCAGGCCCTTCCCCTTGAGGAAGCTGGTCGGGTACAGCATCTCCTGCATGCCGGGGCCGCCGCTGGGGCCCTCATACCGGATGAGCACCACGTCGCCGGCCTCGACCTTGCCGCCCAGGATGCCCTCGACGGCCGCCTCCTGGCTCTCGAACACCTTCGCCGGGCCGGAGAAGCGCCATAGCTCCTCGGGGACGCCGGCCGTCTTCACGATCGCGCCCTCGGGGGCCAGGTTGCCGTAGAGCACGGCCAGGCCGCCGTCCCGGGTGTAGGCGTGCGCCAGGTCCCGGATGCAGCCGTTCTCGCGGTCGGAATCCAGGCTGGTCCAGCGCGCCTCCTGGGAGAACGGCTTGATCGTGCGGACGCCGCCGGGCGCCGCGTGGAACAGCTCGGCCGCCTCGGCGGTGACCGACGGCGAGCGCAGGTCCCACGGGTCGAGGAACTCTCCGAGCGAGGAGCTGTGCACCGTGTGGACGCCGGGGTTCAGCAGGCCGGCCCGGTTCAGCTCACCCAGGATGGCCGGGATCCCGCCCGCCCGGTGCACGTCCTCGACGTGGTAGCGCTCGCTGCTCGGCGCGACCTTGCACAGGCACGGCACCCGGCGGGACAGCTCGTCGATCTCCTTGAGCCCGAAGCCGACCCGTGCCTCGTGCGCCGCGGCCAGCAGGTGCAGGATCGTGTTGGTCGACCCGCCCATGGCCACGTCCAGCGCCATCGCGTTCTCGAACGCGTCCCGGGTGGCGATCGACCGCGGCAGAACGGACTCGTCGTCCTCGGTGTAATACCGGTTAGCCAGGCCGACCACCAGGGCGCCGGCCCGCTCGAACAGCGCGCGCCGGGCGGCATGCGTGGCCAGCGTGGTGCCGTTGCCCGGCAGGGCCAGGCCGATCGCCTCGGTCAGGCAGTTCATCGAGTTCGCGGTGAACATGCCCGAGCAGGAGCCGCAGGTCGGGCAGGCGGCCTCTTCCATCTCGGCCAGCTGCTCGTCGGTCACGCTCGGGTCGGCCGCGGCGACCATGGGGTTGATCAGGTCCAGCTTGCGCGGGTCACCGGAGGCGGTCACCTCGCCCGGCCGGGCCCGCCCGGCCTCCATCGGGCCGCCGGACACGAACACGGCCGGGATGTTCAGCCGCAGCGCGGCCATCAGCATGCCGGGCGTGATCTTGTCGCAGTTGGAGATGCAGACCAGGGCATCCGCGCAGTGCGCGTTGACCATGTACTCGACCGAATCGGCGATGAGCTCCCGGCTGGGCAGCGAGTAGAGCATCCCGCCATGGCCCATGGCGATCCCGTCGTCCACCGCGATCGTGTTGAACTCGCGCGGGACCGCGCCGGCTGCCTGCACCGCGTCAGAGACCACCTGGCCGACCTCGCGCAGGTGCACGTGGCCCGGGACGAACTCGGTGAAGCTGTTGGCCACGGCCACGATCGGCTTGCCGATGTCCTCGCCCGCTACCCCGCTCGCGCGCATCAGCGCGCGTGCCCCGACCATGTTCCTGCCGTGGGTGACCGTGCGGGACCGAAGCGGTGGCATGACCTGCTCCCCTCGAGGCATTCAAGACCCTTTAGCCTACCGGTGGGCACGGGCGCCGGGCGCCGGTTGGCCGTGGCCTCAGCGGCCGGCCTCGGGCAGCGCCAGCGCCGCCGCCGCACAGATCCGCGCGATGTCCGCGTCGCTCAGCCGGTGCGCCCGGCTGGCCCGGGCCTGGGCCCGCAGGTACCGGCGCAGCCGGCGGCCGCTGAACACATCCACGCCGCTGATCCGGGCCACTGTCCACGGCACGGTGGGCCCGTAGATCACCATGGCCGGGCGGACCCGCAGCTCGCGCCCGAGTTCCGCGCCGATCAGCCGGGCCGCCTGGGCCGCCTCGACGTGCGCGTGCTTGAGCCGGCTCGTCTGGCTGTACGGGCCGTGATAGAGGTGGCCGCCCTGGGTTGTCCGCAGTGGCAGCCGCCGGTCCCACCGCTCGGAGTCCACCGCGAACACGCCCGGCGGGCCGACGACCAGGTGGTCGATGACGCAGCTGGTACCGGGCAGGGACCGCGCCTGCAGGGTGCGGTAGCCGGCCCGGCGCAGCCGCCGGAGCCGGCGCCGGGTGCGCCGCTGGGCGGAGGTGACCCGGACCGCGGCCGGGATGACCGCGGTGGTCCGGGACCGGTGCACCGTATCGACGATGGCCACGGCCGCGGTCGCGGTCAGGCCGGCCCGCCAGTCCAGCAGGATGCCCAGCGCGACGCCGGCCGTGATGGCCAGGACGGCCCGGCGCACCCAGGCCGGCATCCGCGGGTCGGCTGCGAGCCGGCGCAGCGCGGCGCGGGCACCCGGCCCCGCCTCCACGGCGCGGCCGGCGCCCGCGGCCGGCACCTGCGCCGCGCTCCCCGGGCCGCTGGCCGGCCCGGTGGTCGGATCCACGGTCCGAGGGTAACGGATCTGCTTATCGCTTTCCGCGAGCGACTCGTAACGTTCAGTAGGCACCGGGTCACTCCGCGGCCCTGGCGGGACGCGCGAACATCGGCCCTTTCTGGACCACCGCCGCTAACCCGGCTACGGTGCGGAAACGTGACTGAGATTCACGATCTCCCGGTAACCGAGCTAGCCGCCGCGATCCGCCGCGGCGAGCTGTCCCCGGTCCAGGTGACCGCGCACTTCCTGGAACGCACCGAGCGGCTGAACGCGGCCGTCGGGGCGTTCTTCACGATCACCGCGGAACTGGCGGCCGAGCAGGCCGCCGCGGCCGAGAAGATGGTGGCCCGCGCGGGGGACCGGCAGGCGCTGCCCCCGCTGACCGGAGTGCCCATCCCGATCAAGGACCTGAACATGGTGGCCGGGGTGCGCCAGACGCTCGGCTCGGCTGCGTTCACCGACAACGTGCCGGACACCGACGACCACGTCACCGCCGCGCTCCGGGCGGCCGGGGCGGTGCTGACCGGGAAGACGGCCACGCCCGAGTTCGGGCTGCCCTGCTACACCGAGACGGCGGTCGGGCCGCCCGCGCGCACCCCGTGGGACCTGGGCCGGTCGGCCGGCGGGTCCAGCGGCGGCGCGGCCGCGGCGGTCGCCGCCGGGCTGGCCCCCGCCGCCCAGGGCAGCGACGGCGGCGGGTCGATCCGGATCCCGTCCAGTGTGTGCGGGCTGTTCGGCCTCAAGCCATCCCGCGGCCGCATCTCCGGCGCGCCGCTGATGCCGGACCTGTTCGGGCTGGGTACCGACGGCCCGATCGCCCGGTCGGTCGCCGACGCGGCGCTGCTGCTCGACGTGATGACCGGGAACCAGCCGGGCGACATGTACACCCAGCCGCCGTTGCCCCGCGGCGAGACATTCCTGGGGTACGCGTCCCGCCCGCCAGGCCGGCTGCGGATCGGCCGGACACTGCAGCACCCGGTCGGGAACGGGGCCGTGCACGCCGACTGCGTGACCGCGTACGAGGACGCCAGCCGGCTGCTGGACAGCCTGGGCCACGACGTCGAGGACATCCAGATGCCGTTCGGTCCGGATGCGGTGCCGGCCTTCGAGACCCTCTGGTACGCCATGGCCACGCTCGCCCCGGTGGACCCGGCCCGGGAGGACCGGCTGCTGCCGCTGACCCGGTACCTGCGCGGCCGCGGCCAGCAGGTCCGCGCCGGGGACCTGGTGCTGGCCCAGGCCTACCTGCAGCTCGTGGTGCGCGGCGCGCTGGCCGTGCTGAACGGTTACGACGCCATCCTCACCCCCACCCTGGCCAGCCCGCCGGTCCCGGTGGGGTACTTCGAGGAAGTGGCGCCGGCCGAGAACTTCGAGCGGCAGAAGCAGTTCACCCCGTACACGGCGTTGTTCAACGTGTCCGGCCAGCCGGCCGTGAGCGTCCCGCTGTACTGGAACGCCGAGGGCCTGCCCATCGGCGTGATGCTGGCCGGGCGGATGGGTGAGGAGGGCACGCTCATCGCGCTGTCCGCCCAGCTGGAGGCGGCCCGCCCGTGGCGGGACCGGCATCCGGCCCTGTGGTGACCCCGCGGTGGGCATGACCGCGCGGCGGCGATGAGGCCGGCCGGGCGCCGCCCCGGCCGGGCCGCGTGGTCCAGCTGGGCCGGGCGGGTGATCCGGGTGGCGGCCCCGCTGGTCGTGGCGGCCATCCTGCTCTACATCCTGGCGTCCGGCTACGGGCCGGCGCCGGCCCTCGGGCCCGCCCTCGACCCGGGCCGCGGCGTGTGGACGTCCGCCGACGCCGCCGGGCTGCCGCACTCCCAGGTGCTGCAGCTGCCCGGGCTGGCCCGCCCGGTGCGGGTGTCGTTCACCAGCCATGGCGTGCCCTCGGTGCAGGCCCCCGACGACCGTGACCTGTTCCTCGTCCTCGGCTACCTGCACGCCCGGTTCCGGCTCACCGAGATGGACCTGGAACGGCGGCTCGGCGAGGGGCGGCTGGCCCAGCTGGCCGGCCCGTCGGCGCTGGGCTCGGACAAGTTCGAGCTCCGCCTCGGACTGCTCCGCACCGCGCAGCGGGAATGGGCGGAGATGCCCAGGTCCGGCCCGGTGGCCCAGGCGCTGCTCAGCTACTCCCGGGGCGTGAACGACTACCTGGCCCAGCTCCGGAGGGACGGCCAGTGGCCGGCCCTCTACTCGCTGGCCGGCGTCTACCCGGCGGACTGGACCCCGGTGGACAGCCTGGTCGTCCAGGGGGACCTGACCCAGGAACTGGATTTCACCACCACCCCGCTGGACTACGCGCTGCTGGAGAAGACCCTCGGCCCGGACCGGACGCTGTCCTGGTTCCCCATCCTGCCGCCGGGCCAGCAGCACCCCTACGACCCGGGCCCGTACCGCAACCTGGGCATCGCCCCGGTGGCCAGCACGCTGGCCGCCCGGGGCCCGGGCGTATCGGCGGCCACGCTGGCGGCCGCCCGGCCGCGGGGCCACCCCGCCGCGCCATCGCCCGCACCGTCCGCCGGGCCGCCCGTCCCGGCGGCCGAGGCGAAGGCGGCGGCTGCCCTGCTGGCCCAGGTGAGCGCGCTGCCCGCGGGGCAGCTGCATGGCTACCCGGACAGCAACGCCTGGGCCGCCAACGGCCCCGCGGTCCACGGCGGCCGGGCCATGCTGGCCGGCGACCCGCACCTGCCGCAGACCATCCCGTCGGTCTGGTACCAGGTCGCGCTGGATGCCCCGGGGCTGTCGGTGAGCGGGGTCAGCGTGCCTGGCCTGCCCGGCATCCTGATCGGGCACAACCGGCACATCGCCTGGTCGCTCACCGATACCCAGAACCAGGCCACGCTGTTCTACACCGAGCAGACCAGCCGGGCCCGCCCCGGGCAGTACTTCTGGGATGGCGACTGGCGGCGGATGCGCCAGGTCCGGTACACCATCCCGGTCCGCGGCGGCGCGGCGGTACCGCTCACCGTGGACCTGACGGTGCACGGCCCGGTCATGACCCAGGCCGGCCAGACCACCTCGGTGGACTGGATGGGGAACGTGCCCTCGCCCGACCTGGCCGTCATGCTGGCGGTTAACCAGGCCAGCGACTGGGCGCAGTTCCACGCCGCGCTGGCGGGCTGGCGCGCCCCGACGCAGAACTTCGTCTACGCCGATGACCGGGGGAACATCGGCGCCATCTCGGCCGGCTACTACCCGCTGGTCCGGCACGGGGACCCGTGGCTGCCGATGCCCGGCACCGGCGCCGACGACGTGGCCGGGGTGATCCCGTACCAGGCCGTCCCGCAGGCCTACGACCCGCCCTCGCACGTGATCGCCACCGCCAACCAGCGCCCGGTCGGCGGCAGCTACCCGTACTACATCGGGACCACTGCGAACTTCTTCGACCCCGGCTACCGGGCCGGTGAGATCTACGCCTCGCTGCTGGGCCGCCGCGGGATGACGGCGGCCAGCTTCGCGGCGGTGCAGGCCAGCCTGACCGACCCGCTGGCGCAGCGGATCGTGCCCCGGCTCCTGGCGGTGCTGCACGCCGGCCCGCTCACCGCCGCGCAACAGCAGGCCGCCTCGGTGCTCAACGGCTGGCCCGGCGCGATGACCGCCACCTCGGCCGGGGCCGCCCTGTGGTGGACGTTCTGGACCGACTACCTGACCGCGGTATTCCAGCCGTGGTGGAACCGGGCCGCCGTGCCGGTGGCCAGGGACCGGGCCGGGCTGCGGGTCGGCCCCGGGCAGTTCAGCCTGGACGAGGTGCTGGAGCAGTGGACCCTGGCCGACCCGGGCAATCGCGCGTTCACCCGGCCCGGCGGCCGCCGGCGCACCGCGCCGCAGGTGATGCGGCTCGCCTTCGACCGGGCGGTGGCGCACCTGGCGGCCCGGCTGGGCGGCGCGCCGCCCAGCTGGGCGTGGGGGCGGCTGCACAGCCGGCAGTTCCCCTCGCTCACCCAGGCGCCGGCCCTCGGGTACGGGCCGCGCGCCGCGGGCGGCGACTCGTGGACCGTGGACGCCGCCGACGGCTACCCGGTGTCCCGGCAGGGCCCCAGCTGGCGCATGATCGTGTGGTGGCCCGGGGCCGGCCAGCCCAGCGCGGAGGGCATCTACCCCGGCGGGCAGAGTGAGAACCCGGTCTCCCCGTGGTACGAAGATCAGGTGGCCGACTGGTGGGACGGGCGTTACCTGCCGATGCCGCCCGCGGGCGGGTACGCCCGCGGGGCGATCCAGTGGCGGCTGCGCTCATGACCGCCGCAGCCCGCCGTCCCGGCCCCCGGCCGGGCGCTTCCGGCCGCCGGGCGGGGTGGCGACGTGGCTGAGCTGCGCAGGCTGGGCCGGCTCGGCGCCTACCGGCTGGGGCGCCTCGGCGCTCCCGCGCCGGACCCGCCGCGGCCCCCGGCCCCGCACTACCCGTCCTGGGTTCCCGGGCACCGCGGGCCGGCCTGGCTGTGGCTGCTCGGCTGCCTCGCCGCGATCGTGCTGATCGCCGCGGCGGCCGCGATCGGCGGGTGGTTCGTCCCCTTCCTGGCCGGCCTGGCTGGCGGCGCGGCGGCCCGGTACGGCCGCTGGCGGAAGCGCGCCGCGGTCCCGGCGGCCGTTGTCGTGGCGGCGGCTGGATGGGCGTTGCCGCTGGCCTGGATGGCCGGGCAGGGCCGCCCGGTCGGCGCCACCGCACGGGTGGTGGCCGCCCTGGCCGGGTTGCCGGCGCACGCGGCCGTGGCGATCGCCGTCACCCTGCTGGTCGCGGTCCTGCAGGCGCTGGCCGGCTTCTGGCTCGGCTGGTCGCTGGTGCCTGGGCCCGGCCGGCGGCCCGGACCGGCCTGACGCCGGGACGGGGCGGTCCCTCCCAGCCAGGCCGCCAACGCCGCGAGCGCCGGGATTGCCGTCTTGTGGTCTAGCCCGTATCCGGCATGGCCGGCTTGCCCGATCATTGAAGGGTGACGAGCGACGAGACGAGGCGCCGGGCGGCGGGACGAGGCGTGGCCACCAGCTACCGGGACTGGCATGGGCAGCAGGTCGAGGTGCCGGAGGCGACGCTGACCGCGATCCTTGACGCGCTGGGCGAGCCCCCGCCGCCCCGCCCCGCCGGGGACCGCCCGCCGCCGCCGGCCGCGGCCGCGCCGGGCCGCCGGGACTGGGGCTTCGCCGTGCAGCTCTACTCGGTACGGTCCCGGCAGTCCTGGGGTCACGGCGACCTGGCCGACCTGGCCGACCTGGCCGCCTGGAGTGCCAGCGACCTGGGCGCCGGGTTCATCCTGGTCAACCCGCTGCACGCGGCGGAGCCGCTGCCCCCGGTGAGCGGCTCACCGTACCTGCCGATGAGCCGCCGCTTCCTGTCCCCGTTGTACCTGCGGGTCGAGGACATCCCGGAGTACGCCACGCTCAGCGCGGGGGACCGGGTCCGCATCGACTCGCTGGCCGCGCCGTTGCGCGCCCGCAACACCAGCAGCGAGCTGATCGACCGGGACGAGGTGTGGCGGGCCAAGCGGGCCGCCCTGGAGATCATCTACGCCCGCCCGCTGAGCGCGCCGCGCCGGGCCCAGTTCGAGTCGTACCAGGAGGCCCAGGGGCAGCCGCTGGCCGACTGGGCCCTGTGGTGCGCCCTGGCGCAGGAGCACGGACCCGACTGGCGGGCGTGGCCGCAGTCGCTGCACGAGGTTCGTTCGTCGCAGGTAGCCGCGGAGCGGGTCAGGCTGGCCGGGCAGGCCGAGTTCCATGCCTGGCTGCAGTGGCTGGCCGACAGCCAGCTGGCCGCCGCCCAGGAGGCCGCCCGGGCGGCCGGGATGCGCGCCGGGATCATCACCGACCTGGCGGTCGGCTGTCACCCGGGCGGGGCCGACGCCTGGGCCTGGCGGGACGTGCTGGTCAGCGGGGTGAGCGTCGGCGCGCCGCCGGATGAGTTCAATCAGCGCGGCCAGGACTGGAACCAGCCGCCGTGGCACCCGCAGCGGCTCGCCGCCCAGGACTACGCGCCGCTGGCCGGCCTGATGGGCTCGGCCCTGCGGCACGCCGGCGGCCTGCGGGTGGACCACGTGATGGGCCTGTTCCGGCTGTGGTGGGTGCCGGCCGGGATGCGGCCCGATCAGGGCACCTACGTGAGCTACGACTACCAGGCCATGGTGGGGGTGCTGGCCGGCCAGGCCGCGGCGGCCGGCGCGGTGGCCGTCGGCGAGGACCTCGGCACCGTGGAGCCGTGGATCCAGGACCACCTGGCCCGCCGGGGCGTGCTCGGCACGTCGATGCTCTGGTTCGAGCGCGGGACGGACGGCGTGCCGCTGCCGCCCGGCAAGTGGCGGCGCAACTGCCTGGCCATGGTGGGCACCCATGACGTGCCGCCGGTCGCCGCGTTCTTCACCGGCGAGCAGGTGGAACTCCGCTCCCGGCTCGGCCTGCTGACCCGGCCCTACCAGGCCGAGCGCCGGGACGCGGAGGCCGCCGTGGCCGCGTTGCAGGACGCGCTCGCGGCCGAGGGGCTGCTGGGCGCCGGCCAGCGGCCCAGCCCGGCCGAGTTCACCGTGGCCTGCTACGCCTACCTGGCCCGTACCCCGGCCCTGCTGGTCGGCGTGTCGCTGCCCGACGCCGTCGGTGACCGGCGCCCGCAGAACATGCCGGGGACCGTTGACGAGTACCCGAACTGGCGGATCCCGCTGTGCGACGGCGAGGGCCGCGCGGTGTCCCTGGACGAGCTGGCCGACTGCCGGGGGGTCCGGGAGCTGGCCCGGGTGGTCGCCGACCTGCGGTGAGCGCCGGTCAGCCGGCCTGGCGGTCCCGCTGCTGGCAGCGCAGGGCCCGCTGCACGCTGTCCTGGCCCTCCAGGATCAGCCGGCGCAGCGGGGCAGGCGGGTCAGCCCGGGCCAGGTACTCGCCGGCCAGCCGCAGCGTCTGCTCGCTGATCTGAGTCAGCGGGAAGGCGTTGCTGGCGAACCACTGGGCCATGTCGCTGCCCCAGGTCGCCCAGATCGCCCCGACCACCTCGAAGTAGCGCTCCGCGTAGGGCGCCAGCAGGTCCGGCCGGTCCGGGTCGGCGAAGCCGGTCAGCGTCGCGCGGAACACCGCGTTGGGCAGGGTCCCGCTGGTGATCGCCGCCCAGGCCGCCGCCTTGGCCGCCGGGTCACCGATCGCGGCGCGGCAGGTGGCGGCGCGCCGCTCACCCGCGTCGGTCGGGTCCCGGGCGAGCTCCGCGTCGATGTCGGCGGGCCCGGCCACGCCGCGCGCGACCAGCCGGTGCAGCAGCCGCCAGCGCAGCTCGGTGTCCACCTCCAGGCCGTCCAGCGTGGCCGACCCGTCCAGCAGCCCGGCCAGCAAGGCGAGATCCTCCGGCGTGACCGCCACCCCGGCAAAGGCCTGCAGGAACGCGAGCTGCCGGTCCGAGCCCGGCGCGGCCCGCTCGGCCAGGATGCGCAGCCCGGCCGCCATGGACCGGAGGCCGTCCGCCCGCCAGGCCGGGTCGGTGAACCGGCGGGCCGCCGAGCCGGCCTGGCGCAGCAGGGTCTGCAGCACCGAGATCGCCGCGACGGACTCGGCACCCTCGATCACCTGGGTGATGTAGTAGCGGGCGGGCAGCTCGGCGTCCCGGCACATGTCCCAGGCCGCCGCCCAGCACAGCGCCGCGGCCAGCGAATCGGTGAAGTCCCCGATGTTGCCCACCATCGTGCGCATCGAGCGGTCATCCAGCCGGATCTTGGCGTAGGTCAGGTCGTCGTCGTTCAGCAGCACCAGGTCGGGCTGCTGCTGGCCGGCCAGCTCGGGGAGCTCGGTCCGCTCCCCGGCGATGTCTACCTCGGCGCGGTGCCGGCGGACCAGGCCACCCCCATCCTTGAGGTCATACAGGCCAACCGCGATGCGGTGCGGGCGCAGCACCGGGTGGCTGGCCGGGGCCTCCTGGAGCACGGCAAAGGAGGCGAGCCGGCCGTCGCCGCCCACCGCGAACTCCGGCCGCAGCGTGTTGACCCCGGCCGTCTCCAGCCACGCCCTGGACCACGGCCCCAGGTCGCGGCCGGACGCCTGCTCCAGCGCGGCCAGCAGGTCGGCCAGCGTCGCGTTCCGGTAGGCGTGCGCGCCGAAATAGCTGCGCACCGCGCTGAGGAACGCATCCCGGCCCACATAGGCGACCAGTTGCTTGAGCACCGACGCGCCCTTGGCGTACGTGATGCCGTCGAAGTTCACCTCGACTGCGGCGATGTCCGGGATGTCGGCGGCGATCGGGTGCGTGGACGGCAGCTGGTCCTGCTGGTAGGCCCAGGCCTTGTCCATATGGCAGAAGGTGGTCCAGGCGTCGTGCCAGCGGGTCGCCTCGGCCTGGGCCAGGGTGGACGCCCAGGTGGCGAACGACTCGTTCAGCCACAGGTCGTCCCACCAGCGCATGGTGACCAGGTCGCCGAACCACATGTGCGCCATCTCGTGCAGGATCGTGCTCGCGCGCGCCTCCCGGGCGAAGTCGGTGACCCGGGAGCGGAACACGTAGTCCTCCAGGAACGTCACGCACCCGGCGTTCTCCATCGCGCCGGCCTTGAACTCCGGCACGAAGACCTGGTCATACTTGCCGAACGCGTACCGCACCCCGAACGCGGCGTGGTAGAAGTCGAAGCCCTGCCGGGTCACCTCGAAGATCTCATCGGGGTCCAGGTACTCAGCCAGTGACCGGCGGCAGTAGATCCCGAGCGGGATGCCGTCGTGCTCGCTGGTGACCTCGTGGTACGGCCCGGCCACGATCGCGGTGATGTAGCTGGACATGACCGGGGTGGGCGGGAAGTGCCAGCGCCGCGCCTGCCCGGGCGCCGGCTCGCCCGCGACGTCCGGGGCCATGTTCGACAGCACCCGCCAGTCCTCCGGCGCGAGCACCGAGAACTCGAAGGCCGCCTTCAGATCCGGCTGGTCGAAGCACGCGTAGATCCGGTGTGCGTCGTAGGTCTCCAGGTCGGAGTAGAGGTACGTGCCGCCGTCGGCCGGGTCGGTGAACCGGTGCAGTCCCTCGCCGCTGCGCGAGTAGGCGCTGTCGGCGGTCACCCGCAGCTCGTTCTCGGCCGCCAGGCCGTCCAGCACGATCCGGTCGCCGTCGAAGGCCGTGGCCGGGACGGGGGTGCCGTTGAGCACGATCTCGCGGGCGGCCGGCGCGGTCAGCTCGATGAAGCTGCTGGCGCCGGGGCTGGTGCAGCGGAACTCGACCGTGCTGGTGGACCGGAACGTCTCCGGGCCCCCGGTGAAATCGAGCTCCACCTGGTAGGAATCCACCTCCAGCAGCCGCCGTCGTTCCCGTGCCTCATCCCGGGTGAGGTTATTCGTCACCTCGCTGGCACCTTTCTGTGTCAGGTTCCGCGTGCGGCGGCCCGGCCCGCTGGGACCGGACGCTGCGACGACCCATGCCCCGGCGCCGGGTGCGGCGCCGGGGCACTATTTCCATGCTCCGTCCCGGAGCCGGAATGCCGCTTGCGGCATGCCGGTTACTCCGGGCAGGAGGTACCCCTGGTGCCTTCACGTCCGGCTGCCGTCCCCGGGACCGCCGGATACGGCGTTCCCCAGGCAGCCCCGACCCCCCAGCCGACGATGAAGGAGCTTCATGACCGAGCAGGAGCTTACCCCCGTTGATTTCTGGTTCGATGCCCTGTGCCCCTGGGCGTGGATCACCTCGCGCTGGATCCTCGAGGTAGCGCAGGTCCGGCCGGTCGAGGTGACCTGGCACGCGATGAGCCTGGCCGTGCTGAACGAGGGCAAGGCCGACATGCCCGAGCGGTATCAGGAGCTGATGGCCCAGGCGTGGGGCCCGATGCGGGTGGTCACCGCCGCCGAGCAGAAGTTCGGCTCCAGCGTGGTCGAGCCGCTGTACACAGCGCTGGGCACCCGGTTCCACCTCGAGAAGGCGCCCAGGGACCGGGCCACCATCGAGGCCGCGCTGGCCGCGGCCGGGCTGCCCGCTGACCTGGCCGACGCGATGGACTCCACCGAGTACGACGACGCGCTGCGGGCTTCGCACCGGGACGGCATCGAGCGGGTCGGTTACGAGGTGGGCACGCCCGTCATCTCGGTGAACGGCACGTCGATCTTCGGGCCGGTCGTGTCGCCCATCCCGCGCGGCGAGGCGGCCGCCAAGCTGTGGGACGGCGTGCTGCTGGTCACTCAGACCGACGGCTTCTTCGAGCTGAAGCGCAGCCGCACCCGCGACCCGATCTTCGACTAGTGCGCTGCTAGCCCGGGGGGCGACCCCCGGGCCCCGCGCATTCGCGAGGGAGCTCCGTCACCCGGGGAGGCGCACCGGGCCCGGGTCTGGCAGACTGGCCCGGTGCGCGTCTACCTGGGTTCTGACCACGCTGGGTATGAGCTGAAGGCGGCTCTCGTCGAGTGGCTCGGGAAGGCCGGTCACCAGGCCGTGGACTGCGGTCCGGCCACGTACGACCCGCGCGACGATTACCCGGTCTACGTGATCCGGGCGGCCAGTGCGGTCGCCGCGGACCCCGGGAGCCTGGGCATCGTGATCGGCGGATCGGGCAACGGGGAGCAGATCGCGGCCAACAAGGTCGCCGGGATCCGCGCGGCGCTGGCCTGGTCGGTGGAGACCGCCCGGCTGGCCCGGCTGCACAATGACGCTAACGTCGTCAGCCTCGGGGCGCGGATGCACCCGGTCGAGGACGCGGTCCAGTTCGCGCAGGTGTTCCTGGAGACCGCGTTCTCCGGGGAGGCCCGGCACGCCCGGCGGCTGGAGATGATCGCGGACTACGAGCGGACCGGTGAACTGCCGCCCGTGCCGGGCCGTTAATCCCGCCGTACCCCCGGCCGGTCAGCGGCCCTTGCGCCGCCGGGACCGGTGCTTCCTGGCCCCGCCCCGCGGCGGGGCGGGCGATGGTGGCGCCGCCGGGGACACCGCTGCGGGGGCCGCCCCGCGCGGCCGCGTGGCCGGGCGCCCGCCGCCCGCAGGCCCCGCGTCAGCCGCCTCGCCGGGCGGCCCAGGCCGCCGCGGTCCCTCCGGCTGCCCCGCCTGCTCTGCGGCCCGCTCCGGGCCGCGCCCCTCCCGCGGCCTGCCCCGTCCCGGCCGGTCCTCGCGGCCTGGCCCGCCGTCCTGCTCGCCCCGTCCCTGCTCGCCCCGTCCCTGCTCGCCCCGTCCCTGCTCGCCCCGTCCGGGCCGGTCCGGGCCGGCGGCCGTCCTGGCGCCTGGCCCGGCGGGGCCGGTGCCGGGCCGGGTCCCGTCCAGGGCGGCGGCCTCATGGCCGGCGTGCGGCCGGGACACGTCCCGGGCCCGCATGGCCGAATCCAGCGTGATCTTCATCCCTGCCATGGCGACCCTCCACGGGAGTCTGCCCCGGCGGCGGCGGGCCAGTCATCCGGAGGGGCGGCGTTCAGAAGATCACCGGGCACCACGGGCCCGGCTCCCAGGACAGGGCGGCCGACAGGGCCGCCAGGGCGCCCGGCCGGACCTCGGCGGCCAGTCCGGCGCGGGCCAGTGAGCCGAGCCGGGTGCCGCCCAGGTAAGCGGCGCCCAGGGACGAGGCCGGCAGGACGACGTCCGCGGGGTCCTCGGTCCGCTGGCAGTGACCCGCCCACGGCGCGGCGCCGGAGGTGGCCAGCCGCCAGCGGCCGTGGTTCCACGGGCAGGCATCGTCGGTGACCTCGATGACCACATCGACGGGGCAGGAGTAGCGGCGCAGGCTCAGGGCCGCGGGGACGTCGATGATCCGGACCCACAGGCCGTCGCTGACCTGGGGCCGGGCCCGGCGCGGGTCGGCGAGCAGCTGGAGCAGCGGGTCGTCGGCCGGCCGCAGCCGCGCGCTCACCTCACTGACCAGGTCCCGGCTGAGCAGGTCGGACCACAGCGCGGTGGTGGCGGCCGGATCGGCCGCGACCAGTTCCCGCACCTCCAGCCGGGAGTCGGGCAGGAACGTCTCCGCATCCCACCGGCTCAGGCCGGCGTAAAGCGCGTACCCGCGCGGGCCCGCGTCGTCCTCGGCCAGCACGCAGCGCAGCGGGCTGGTGCCCTGCCGCTCCTCCTCCGGGTCGCCGATGACCTGCTTCCACCACGAGCCGGTCCTGGCGAACAGCCCGGGCTGCCCGGGCAGCACCGAGTCGTACACCGTGGCCAGCTCGGCCAGGGCCGCCTCCGGCTCGGCGATCCGCAGCCGCAGCCGCGGATCACGGGGCGCGCCCGGCATGAGCTCGCCCTCGCCGTGGCACAGGGTGAAGGTGGCATGCCAGGACGCGCGGCCGTAGCCGTACCGGGCGTAGATGCCCGCCTCGGAGGCCCACAGCACGGCGACAGGCTCACCCCGGTCGTGGATGTCGTCGAGCTGGCGGCGCATCAGGCTGCCCAGGATGCCACGGCGGCGGTACGTGGGCAGCACCGAAACCCAGGTCACCCCGGCCGCGGCGGTCAGCGCGCCGGGTACGCACAGCTCGAAGCTCCAGGCTCCGGCGCTGCCCACCGGCGCCGGGCCGTCGAACGCGGCCAGGCTGCGGTCCAGCTCGAAACAGTCCAGGATCTCAGCGCGCCGGCGCGGGGTGGGCGCTGCGTTGTGGAAGGCGTGCTCGCCCACGGCATGGAGGGCGTCGAACTCCGCCACGCGGATGGGCCGGATCGGGTAGTGCTCGGCCATGCCGCATTCCTACCCCGGCGGCCACGCCGGGCGCGAATCAGTTTGCGCCAGGCTGCCAGCCAGCGCGGCGGTATACAGTGCCGCCATCATGGTTTCCCGGCCGCTGACCCCTTCGGTGCGCCGGGCCCGCTCCGCGGCGGCCCGGGCGTGGGGTCAGGTCCGGCGCCAGTTCATCACCCGGAACCGCCGGATGGCCGCGGTGCTGACCCTGGCCACGCTGGGGATCGGCGTGGCGGCGGTGCACGCGTCGGAGTGGTGGTTCTCGCCCGGGCTGATGATCCTGCCGGTCCTGGCCGGCGGCCTGCTGCTCTGGCCGCGGGCGCTGCGCATCCTGTTCGGCCTGGTCGCGCTCATGCTGGCGTACGACGCGCTGTACCGGCGGGCCGGCCCGGGGATCATCGCCACCGTGGTGGTCACCGCGCTGTTCGCCGACGTGCTGGCCCGGACCCGCTGGAAGCTGGGGGTGCAGGGGCTGCGCGGCGACCAGATGCTGATCGAGCTGCGGGACCGGATCCGGGCCCAGGCGCGGCTGCCGGAGCTGCCCGCGGGCTGGGGGTCCGCGGCGATCCTGCGGCCTGCCGGGGGCTCCTCGTTCGGCGGGGACTTCCTGGTGTCCGCGTGCGACGGGAAGACCCTGGAACTGGCGCTGGTCGACGTGTCCGGCAAGGGCGTGGACGCCGGCACCCGGGCACTGCTGCTGTCCGGCGCCTTCGGCGGCCTGCTCGGCTCGGTGCCGGATGGTGAGTTCCTCAACGCCTGCAACGCCTACCTGCGCCGCGGCCGGGCGGCCGAGGGCTTCGTCACCGCGGTGCACCTCGCCCTGGACCTGGCCACCGGCGAGTACATGCTCGCCTCGGCCGGGCACCCGCCGCCCGCCCAGTTCGAGGCGGGCAGCGGGACCTGGAAGATCACCCAGGCCCGGGGGATCGTGCTGGGTGTCGTGCCGGATCCGCGTGCCGTGCCGGTGCACGGCACGCTGCGGCCCGGCGACGCGCTGATGCTGTACACCGACGGGCTGGTGGAGGCGCCGGGACGGGACCTCGATGAAGGCACCGACCGGCTGCTGGGCGAGGCGAACCGCCTGGTCGCGGCCGGTTTCGGTAACGCCGGGGAGCTGGTCCGGGTGCTCCAGGCGGGTGGCGGCTCCGACGACTGCGCCCTCGCGCTGATCTGGCGTGCCTAGGGAGCCGGCTCGGGGGTGCGCGCCTCGGCGGCATACTCGGGACGGTCGCGCAGCACCTCCAGGGCGTGCTCGACCAGCGCGATCAGGGCGTCCCGGCAGGACGGCCGCTGCCGGGCGTCGCACAGCACGATGGGCACTTCGGGGTCCAGGTCGAGCGCGGTCCGCACCGAGTCGGGACGGTACCGGCGGGCCCCGTCGAAACAGTTCACCCCGACCACGAACGGGATCCCGCGCTGCTCGAAGTAGTCCACCGAGGGAAAGCAGTCGGCCAGCCGCCGGGTGTCGGCCATGACGATCGCGCCGAGCGCGCCGCGGGCCAGCTCATCCCACATGAACCAGAACCGCTCCTGCCCCGGCGTGCCGAACAGGTAGATGACCAGGTTGTCCCGGATGGTGATCCGCCCGAAGTCGAGCGCCACGGTGGTGGTGGTCTTGCGTTCCACTCCGTCGAGCCGGTCCACCGCGGCGCCCGGCTCGCTGAGCGGCTCCTCGGTGCGCAGCGGGCGGATCTCGGTCAGCGACCCGACCAGGGTGGTCTTGCCCACGCCGAACCCGCCGGCGATAAGGATCTTGATGGTGACTGGGATTCGTCCAGGGCCACCGGCCTGGTCAGAGCCGGCGTAGGCCATCGACGACCTCCCTGAGAACGTGCGCATCCGGCAGCCGCGCGGGCGGAATGGGGTGATGAACGGAGATGAGGCGTTGTCCGGTCAGGTCACCCAGCAGGATCCGGACCACGCCGAGGGGCAGGTCCAGGTCGGCCGCGATATCGGCCACCGAGGTCGGCAGCCGGCACATCCGCAGCACGGCGAGGTGCTCCGGGCCCATGTCCGACGGGTCCGGCCGGACGCCCCGGACCGCCGTGATGATCGCGATCAGGTCGAGCACTTCCCCGGTGGCCCGGGTGCGGCCGCCGGTCAGCGCATAGGGCCGGACCACCGGGCCCGCCGCCTCGTCCAGATACTGATCCTCAGGCGAGGGCATGCCGGCTCAGTCCGCGATCTCCCCGGCCGTGGCCGGCCGGGGATTGACCGCAAGATGCTGTCCCACGCGCTTGACCAGCACAGCCATCTCATATGCGACCAGCCCGGCATCCGCGCTCGCCGGGCTCAGCACGGCCATGCAGCTGCCCTCGCCGGCTGCGGTCACGAACAGGAACGCCGTATCCATCTCAACGATGGTCTGGCGCACATGACCGCCGCCGAAGTGCCGGCCTGCCCCGCGGGCCAGGCTCTGGAACCCGGACGCCACGGCGGCCAGGTGCTCCGCGTCCTCCCGGGCCAGCCCGCTGGACGCGGCGATCGCCAGCCCGTCCCGGGACAGGATGACCGCCTTGTCCACGTCGGGCACGCGGGCCACCAGGTCATCGAGTAGCCAGTCCATGTCGTTGGCGGAACTCGAGCCCACACCCTTCTCCTGCTCTGTCGCACTCATATCCGGCCATCCTGTGGTTATTCGGCGACAGGATCCGGCCCCGGGCCGGCATCCCCTGTGTCACCGTCGGCCCGTGCTGCCGGGTCCGCCCCGGCCTCCTGGTCCGCCGGCGCGGGGCCGGGCACGCGGGCCGGCGCCTCGAACAGCGAGCGCCCGCGCTCCCAGCCGCGCTGGATGGCGGTGATCGTGCTCCTGGCCTCCTCCGGTGACCGCTCTGCGCCCTCGTCCGCCGCCGGCCCGGCGGCGGACGAGGGCGCCGCATGCTCGGCGGCCTCGCGGAGCTGGGGGACCAGGCTGGCCTGGCGGACCCGCCGGGGCAGGGATTCGGCCTCGTCCTGCCCGGCGCCGGCGTCGTGCCCGTTCCCCGAGGGCCCGAACGGCCGCGCCGTTTCCGGGTACCCGTTGCCTGAGTGACCGTTGCCTGAGTGAGCGTTGCCTGAGTGGCCGTTGCCTGAGTGGCCGTTGCCGCTGGCTGCGGCCGGTTCGGGTGCCGGGCCGGCTGGTCCGGCAACGGCTGGTTCGGCGCCAGCCGGCTGCGTACCGGGGATATCGGTGCCGGGCAGCACAGGCCCGGGCTCGGCCGCGCTGGCCGTCCACGGGTCCGGCGTATCGGCGGACCGCCAGATCTCGGCGGCGAGCTCTGCCGCGGACCGGCTGGGCCCCGTCTGGGTCCCGCCGAAGGTGGCGGCGTCATCCCGGGCCGCGTGCCGGCCGGTCAGCTGGACGGCGCGCGGCGTACCCGTGCTGGCCGCCTCGTTCTCGTCGTAGCCGTCTTCGGGCACCACCAGGTTGAGCGGGATGAGCACGATCGCGGTCGTGCCGCCGTAGGGCGACGCGCGCAGCGAGACCCGGATGTTGTGCTTGCGGGCCAGCTGGCTGGCGACGAACAGGCCGAGGCGGTCGCTGCCTGAGGCATCGAACGCCGGGGGGTTCTCCAGCAGCTCGTTGATCTCGGCGCGGCGCTCCTCACTGAGCCCCAGCCCGCGGTCCTCGATCTCCACCGCGAAGCCCCGGCCGACCACGTCCCCGGTGATGAGCACCGGCGTGTTCGGCGGGGAGAAGATGACGGCGTTCTCGGCCAGCTCGGCGATGAGGTGGATCACGTCGGCCACCGCCGGGCCGCTGATGGCCGCCCGGGTGGTGGCGGTCACCTTGATCCGGGTGTAGTCCTCCACCTCGGCGACCGCGGCGCGGAGCACGTCCACGAACGGCACCGGGCGGCGCCAGCCGCGGGCGGGTGCCTCGCCGGACAAGATGATCAGGCTCTCCGCGTGCCGCCGCATCCGGGTGGTCAGGTGGTCGATGCGGAACAGGTCTTCCAGCTCGTGCGGCTCCCTGGCCCGGCGCTCCATCGCGTCCAGCAGCGTGAGCTGGCGGTGCAGCAGCGACTGGCTGCGGCGGGCCAGGTTGCGGAAGATATCGCTGATTCCCTGCCGCAGCCTGGCCTGGCCCACGGCCGCCTCGACGGCGGTCTGCTGCACCGCGGCGAACGCCTGCCTGACCTGGCCGATCTCATCGGAGCTGGCCGGCAGCTCGGGGGCCTCGGCGGCGACGTCCACGTCCTCGCCGGCGGCCAGCCGGCTGACCACGGACGGCAGCCGTACGTTGGCCAGGTCCAGCGCCGAGTCGCGCAGCTCGCGCAGCTCGCGGACCATGCTGCGGCCGACCCGGACCGACACCACGATAGACAGCGCCACGGCCAGCAGGCCGAGCCCGCCGGCCAGCCCCAGGTCCAGGTAGGTGGACCTGGCATCGGCGCCGGCCTGGCTGGTGAGCTGGGCCGACGCCTGGGTGCCGGCCTTGGACAGCCCGGTCGCCACGCTGCCGACGGCCTGCTGCCAGGCGGCCGGGGACACGGCGGGCGGCCGGTTCGCGGCCGGGTCACCGACCAGCCGGTCCTCCAGGCCCGTCAGCGCGGTCATGGCCGCCGGGCTGACGTTGCGGGCGTAGAAGCCGTAGTACGGCGCGGTCAGGTCAGCCAGGGTCTGCGCGTACAGGATCCGGCGGGCGCCGATCAGCTCGGTGAACTGCTGGCGGTCGGCGGCCGGGAACGACCCGGCGGCGAAGTCCGCGAGCACCAGGGCGTCCTCGCGGAGCAGCATCTCCTCGGATTTGCCCATCCGTACGAAGGCCTGCCCCTGGGCGACGACCCTGGCGTTGGTCTCCTGCAGGATCACCTGGTTCAGCACCGCGTAGGCGGCCAGCACGATGTCGTTGTAGCCGGTGAACGCCGCCGGCCGGGTGATGATCTGGGCGCGCACCTGGGAGCGCAGCGCGGGCAGCCCGGCGACGTCCTTGAACAGCGCGGCGATCGAGTCCTTCTCCCCGGCGGATGCGTTGCCCATCGTGCCGCTGGAGTTCAGCGCGGTGCCCATCGTCACGGCCGCGGCGCTGGTCTTGGACTCGGCGTACTCCAGCGCGGCCAGGTTGGCGCCGGTGGGCCGGGAGAGGTACACGAGCGCGAGCGGGCGCTCCTGGTCGACGGCGGCGAGGAAGTTGCCGGTGGGGACGCCGGTGGCGTTGCGCAGCGTGTCTGTCCGGGACAGGTTGACGGCCTCCCGGGCGGTCAGGCTGGTGGTGAAGATATACAGCCCGATGAGGGACAGCACGGGGACGAGGACGAGGAGGAGGATCTTCTGGCGTATCGACCGGAGACGCAATCCCATGGCTCGGGCCTCAAGGTGTGTGAGAGAAATACGGAATTGTGACCGTGTAGCTACGAAGGAGCTTCGGAGGCCCCTCCGAAGCAACGGAGCGTAGCAGGGGATACGTTCGGATACCGGCGAAATGCGCAGAACGGGATCTGCGTAAATATGATTTGCCACGTTTGCGGGTAATTGTGGGGCTTACCGCCGAACTGGACTTCCGAACCGCCCTGAGCTGGGCCGGAGCGGCCCGCAGCATGCTCCCAGGCGGCCGGCGGGGCATCCGTGGTCATGGTCGCGCGGGCCGGCCCACGCGGCCCGGCTCGTTATCTCCCGCCCCGCATTCCGCGGCCGTACTTCAGGCCCGCTCAGTTACCGTCAGTCACTCTCCTCACGGTGGTTCCGCGGCCCCCAGCGCGGCGTACGTCCCCCGGCGCCGGGGGACGGCGTCGCGGCCGGCTCCGGGGCCCGGCACGCGGGCCTGGCATGCGGGGCCTGGCGCGGGGCCCGGCGGCCGGCTCCGGGGCCCGGCGCGCGGGGCCTGGCCCGCGGGGCCTGGCGCGGGGGGCCTGGCGCGGGGGGCCTGGCGCGGGGCCCGGCGGCTAGCTCCGGGGCCCGGTGCGCCCGGGCTCGCGAGCCCAGGACCAAGCCGGCGGCGGCAGGCTTATCGGCGGGGCGGCCACCACTGCGGTAACCGGGGGCTTGCTCCGGCCGCTGCCGCGGGGCCGCCCTGACCGAATATGACATTAACGTCAGTGAATGTGGCCGCCCTGACCCTCTGGCCACATCCGGCAACTCGGCCTGGTCCCGGCGGCGCCGTGGCGATGGCATTGCGTTCGGTAACCGTCGGCAACGCCCGGGCCGTCTGGCGGCCCCGCGAACGGCATATCGCCAATATGAATCCGGCTTGTAACCAACTCGAAACATATCCCGGCCCCCGGGATACAATTACCGGGAACAGGCCCCTGAACAGGGATGATGGCCGTCACCAGGCCAGCGGCGCTGGTTCCCGAAAAACCTGGAAAGCCAGGCCGGGGCAGGCCGTTGCTAATGGAATGCTCAATGTGCTATGAGTGTCGTCGGCCGGCCCCTCCGGTGCCCCGGTAACGGGGCCGGGCATAATGAGTAGGTGTTGTTCCGCTGAACGCGGGGAGGAACCCGCCCGTGGGCGTGCGGCTCTTCAGCGACACCCGTGTCAGGTGACGCTGGCGTCATTGTTTGCATTTGTTTGGCGACTGTGCGGAGATAGTGATCGTGAGCCAGGGGGTTACCCGTTTGGGCGAGGGTCGCGGGCCGGCCGCTGCTTACCTGGCCGCGGAGGCGATCGGGTCGGCTGCGGCCCAGCAGGCCTCGGGAGAGAACTTCCCGGTCGCGCTGCGGGTGCTGCCCGCCCGGTACCGGGGGCACCTTCAGGCGGTCTACGGGTTCGCCCGCGCCGTGGATGACATGGGTGATGAGGCGCCACCGGAGGACCGGCTGCGGCTGCTCGACGAGCTGGAGGCCGATCTGGGCCGGCTGTACCGGGCGGCAGAGGCCCCGGCGGGCGGGGCCCCGGCGGCTCCGCTCATCCCGGCCCAGCTGGACGGGGCACGGGCGGAAGGAGCCCAGCCGGAAGCGGCCCAGCCGCCCCGGATCGGCGTGGTCCGCGCCCTGGCGCCGGTCGTCACCGAGTGCGGGGTGCCGCAGCAGGCGTTCACCGACCTGATCCGGGCCAACCGCCAGGACCAGGCGGTCACCCGGTACGCCACGGCCGCGGACCTTTTCGGTTACTGCGAGCTGTCCGCCAACCCGGTCGGCCGGATCGTGCTGCACGTGTTCGGCGCCTTCACCCCGGAGCGGGCCATCCTGTCCGACCGCGTCTGCACCGCCCTGCAGCTGGCCGAACACTGGCAGGACGTGGCGGAAGATCTCCGGGCGGGGCGGGTTTACCTGCCCGCCGAGGACATGGCACGATTCGGCTGCACTGAAGAGGACCTCGCGGCAGCTACCGCGGCGCCGCAGCTCCGGGCGCTGATGGCCTTCGAGGTGCAGCGGGCCCGGCGGCTGCTGGACCAGGGTGCGCCGCTGGTCGGGAATTTGCGCGGCGCGGCCCGGGTTGCCGTGGCCGGTTACGTGGCGGGGGGGCGGGCGGCCCTGGCGGCCATATCCGGGGCTGGACATGATGTGCTGCGCGCGACCCCCCGGCCGCGGCGCGGCCGGCTGGTGCGGGAAGTGCTGAGGGCGTATGCAGTCGGGAGGTGACGCGATGGACGTGCTGGCCGCCTACCGCCACTGCGAAGAGATCACCTGGTCACAGGCGCGCAACTTCTCTTATGGCATCCGGCTGCTGCCCCCGCCGAAGCGGCGGGCGCTGTCGGCCGTCTACGCGTTCGCGCGCCGCATCGACGACATCGGAGACGGGGAGCTGCCCGCGGCGCAGAAGCTGACCGCCCTGGAGCAGGCCCGGGCCAGCGCCGACCGGCTCACCGGCGGCGGGGGTGACCGTCCCAGCCCGGATGACCCGGCACTGCGCGCCGACCCGGTGCTGGTGGCGCTGGCCGACGCGGGCCACCGGTTTCCCATCCCGCTGCAGGCCTTCGGCGAGCTGATCGACGGGTGCGAGGCCGACGTCCGCGGCACCAGCTACCCGACCTTCGAGGACCTGCGGCACTACTGCCGCTGCGTGGCCGGGTCCATCGGGCGGCTCTCGCTCGGCGTGTTCGGCACCACGGACGTGGCCACCGCCGAGCCGCTCGCCGATGCGCTCGGCGTGGCGCTCCAGCTCACCAACATCCTCCGGGATATCCGCGAGGACTACCGGTCCGGCCGCGTCTACCTGCCGTCCGAGGACTTCGACCGGTTCGGGGCCGCGCTGCGCCCGAATGGCTCCGGCTGGCCGGCCGCCGACCCCAAGCTGACCAGCCTGGTGCTGTTCGAGGCCGAGCGGGCCCGCGACTGGTACGCGCGCGGGCTGCGCCTCATGCCGCTGCTGGACCGCCGGAGCGCGGCCTGCACCGGGGCCATGGCCGGGATCTACTTCCGGCTGCTGCAGGACATCGCGGCCGCCCCGGAGGCGGTGCTGCAGCGGCGCGTGTCCCTCTCACCCGGCCAGAAGGCCATGGTGGCCGCCCGGTCGCTGGCGGGCGCGGCGCTGCGGGCGGGCCGCCCCGCACCGCGCCAGGCGGCCCCGACGGCAGGAGCGCCGCAATGATCCGCGAGGAGCGACCGGTGGCCGAGCCCGGCCGCGGCCCGGCGGAGCCGGGCCCGGGCGTCGTGGTGGTGGGCGGCGGGCTGGCCGGCCTGACCGCGGCCATCGCGCTGCGCGAGGCCGGCCTGCCGGTGACCGTGCTGGAGGCCAGGCCGCGGCTGGGCGGGGCCACCACCTCGTTCAGCCGGGACGGCCTGATCGTGGACAACGGCCAGCACGTGTTCCTCCGCTGCTGCACGGCCTACCAGGGGCTGATCGACCGGCTCGGCATGTCCGGCTCGGTGTCGCTGCAGGAGCGCTTCGACGTCACCGTGCTCAGCCCGGGCGGCCGGGCCCGGCTGCGGCGCAACCGGCTGCCCGGCCCGCTGCACATGGGCGGCGCGCTGGCCCGCTACGCGCTGCTGTCACCGGCGGAGCGGCTGCGGGTCACCCGGGCCGCCCTGGCCATGCGGTTCGTGGACCCGGCCCGGCCCGGGGTGGACGCCCAGCGGCTGGGGGACTGGCTGGCCGCCCGCGGGCAGGGTGAGCGGGCCCGGCGGCGGCTGTGGGACCTGTTCACCGTCTCGGCGCTGAATATCGGCGGCGACGACGCCAGCCTGTCGCTGGCGGCGACGGTGGTACGGACTGCCCTGCTCGGGGCGCGGGATGCCGCCGACATCGGCGTGCCCGCGGTACCGCTCGGCGAGCTGCACGGCGAGGCGGGCGGCCGGCTGCTGGCCCGGCTGGGCGCGGCCGTGCGGCTGGGGGCCAAGGTGGCCGCGGTGCGCCCGCTGCCCGGCGGCGGCTTCGGTGTGGAACTGGCCGACCGGGGCGGCCCGGAGCCTGCGGAGATCCGGCCGGCGTCCGGGGTCGTGCTGGCCGTGCCGCCGGGCCCGGCGGCCCGGCTGCTGCCCGCCGGCGCGGCACTGGGCCAGGCCGGGGTGGCCGGCTGGAGCGAGCTGGGCGCCTCGCCGATCGTCAACGTGCACGTGATCTACGACCGGAAGGTCACCCGGCTGCCGTTCGCGGCGGCCGTGGACTCCCCGGTGCAGTGGGTCTTCGACCGGACCCGCCCGTCCGGGCTGGGCGCCGGGCAGTACCTGGCGGTCTCGGTGTCGGCCGCCGACGACATGGTGGACACCCCCGCCGCGACGCTGCGGGACCGTTTCGTGCCCGCGCTGCAGGAGCTCTTTCCCGCGGCCCGTGAGGCGCGGATCATTGACTTTTTCGTCACCAGGGAACGCCGGGCCACGTTCCGGCAGGTCCCTGGGTGTGGCGAGAAGCGGCCTGGAGCCAGGACCGGGATGGCCGGCCTGGTGCTCGCGGGCGCGTGGACCGATACCGGCTGGCCGGACACGATGGAGGGAGCCGTGCGAAGCGGACTTATCGCAGCGCGAGAGCTGCGGCGCCAGGTAGCAGGGACGGGTGGTGGCATCCGGGCCGCAGGCCGGGCCGCCGCCGTCGCCGGGGCGTCGTCGTGACCGCCGTCATGCCCGCGGGCGTGGAGACCGCGCGTGACCTCGTCGGGCCCGGGATCGCCGCGGCGGTGGACCGGCTCAGCCCGGAGGTGCGCACGGTCGCCGCCTACCACCTGGGCCTGGACGGCAGCGGGGCCGGCAAGGCGCTGCGGCCCGCACTGGCGCTGCTGTCGGCGCGGGCGGCGGGCGCCGCGCCCGAACGCGGCGTCCCGGCCGCGGTCGCGGTCGAGCTGGTGCACAACTTCTCGCTGCTGCACGACGACATCATGGACGGCGACACCGAGCGCCGGCACCGCCCGACCGCGTGGACGGTGCACGGGGTGGGCGCGGCCATCCTGGCCGGTGACGCCCTGCTGGCGCTGGCCCAGGACATCCTGCTGGAGGACACGGCCGCCCGCGGTGTGTGGGCGGCCCGCTGCCTGTCCGCCGCCGTGCTCCGGCTGATCGCCGGGCAGGGCGCGGACCTCGCGTTCGAGCAGCGTGACGACGTGACCCTGGCCGAGTGCCAGACCATGGCGAGCGATAAGACGGCGGCGCTGATGGCCTGCGCCTGCAGTATCGGCGCCATCCACGTCGGCGCGCCACCTGAGCTCGCCATGGGGCTGGCCGGCTTCGGTGCCCACGCCGGGCAGGCCTTCCAGCTCACCGACGACCTGCTGGGCATCTGGGGTGCTCCTGAGGTGACGGGCAAGCCAGTGCGCGCCGACCTGCGGGCCAGGAAGAAGTCGCTGCCGGTGGTGGCGGCGCTGTCGGCGGGCACCCCGGCCGGGACGGAGCTGGCCGCGCTGCTGGCCCGGCCAGGCCAGCTGAGTGAGGAGGACCTGGTGCTCGCGGCCCGGCTGGTCGAGGAGGCCGGCGGGAAGAGCTGGACCGAGGGCGAGGCGGCGGCCCAGCTGGCCGCGGCCGAGAACTGCCTGACCGAGACCGACATGCCGCAGGACGTGCGGGCCGAGTTCGCGGGCATCGCCGAGTTCATCACGGCCCGCCAGTGGTGAGCAGTCCGGCCACCGTACCCGCGGCCAGGACGCGGCGGTAGCGGGTAGCGCGTGGCCGTTGCGGCCTGGTTCCGGTGCGGGGCTTTGTGATGAAGGTGAGGTGAGACGATGACAGTGACGCACACGCGGCCCGGTGATTCGGCTGAGCTATCTGGCGCTGAAAGGGCACTGGCCCGGGCGCGTGACTACTTGCTGAGCCTGCAGCGCGAGCCGGGCTGGTGGCAGGGCGAGCTGGAGACCAACGTCACGATGGACGCGGAGGACCTGCTGCTCCGCGAGTTCCTGGGCATCCGTGCCGAGGAGGAGACCGCGGCGGCGGGCCGGTGGATCGCCTCGCAGCAGCGGGCCGACGGCACCTGGGCGAATTTCTTCGGCGGCCCCGGCGACCTGTCCACCACCGTCGAGGCCTACGTCGCGCTGCGGCTGGCCGGCCATCTCCCCGGCGCGCCGCACATGACAGCGGCGGCCGAGTGGATCCGGGGCCGGGGCGGCATCGCGGCGACGCGCGTCTTCACCCGCATCTGGCTCGCCCTGTTCGGCCAGTGGTCCTGGGATGACCTTCCCGTCATGCCTCCGGAAATGGTGTACCTGCCCACCTGGATGCCGCTTAATGTGTACGACTGGGCCTGCTGGGCGCGGCAGACGATCGTGCCGCTGACCGTGGTGGGCTCGCTCCGGCCGGTCCGGTCCCTCCCCTTCGGCCTGGACGAGATCCGGGTGGCTGATCCCCCGTCAGGCCACCCGGCGGCCCGCAAGTCGGCTCAGGCCGCGGACCGGACCGGCTGGGACCTGGCGTTCGGCGGCCTGGACCGGGCACTGCACCTGGCGCAGCGCCATGGCCTCGGGCTGCGGCCGGTCCAGGCGATGCGCCGCGCGGCCCTGCGCCGCTGCGCCGACTGGATCATCGCCCGGCAGGAGCGGGACGGCTGCTGGGGCGGCATCCAGCCGCCCTGGGTCTACTCACTGATAGCCCTGCACCTGCTCGGCTACGAGCTGGGCCACCCGGTGATGCAGCGCGGGCTGGCCGGCCTGGACCGCTTCACCATCTGGGAGGACACGCCCGAGGGCCGGATCCGCCGGCTGGAGGCGTGCCAGTCCCCGGTCTGGGACACGGTGCTGGCCGTCGTGGCCCTGGCCGACGCGGGGCTGCCGCCGGATCATCCCGCCCTGGCCCGGGCGGCGGACTGGCTGCTCGCGGAGGAGGTCCCCGGGCCCGGTGACTGGCAGGTGCGCCGTCCCGCCCTGGCCCCGGGCGGCTGGGCCTTCGAGTTCGACAACGACGGCTATCCCGACATCGACGACACCGCGGAGGCCGTGCTGGCGCTGCGCCGGACCGCGCCGGGCACGGCCGGGCCGGGCGGCCGCCACCCCGCCATCGGCCGCGGGCTGCGCTGGATCACCGGCATGCAGTCCAAGGACGGCGGCTGGGGGGCGTTCGACGCCGACAACACCTCCCGGCTGGTGACCAAGCTGCCGTTCTGTGACTTCGGCGCAGTCATCGACCCGCCGTCCGCCGACGTGACCGCGCATGTCGTCGAGGCGCTCGCCGCCGAGGGCCTGGCCGGCAGCCGGGCCGCCCGCCGCGGCGTGGTCTGGCTGCTCCGCGCCCAGGAGCCGGACGGGTCGTGGTTCGGCCGGTGGGGCGCCAACTACGTGTACGGCACCGGTGCCGTGGTGCCCGCGCTCATCGCGGCGGGCGTGCCGGCCGCCAAGCCGGCCATCCAGCGCGCCGTGGCCTGGCTGGAAGCCTGCCAGAACCCCGACGGCGGCTGGGGGGAGGACCTGCGCTCCTACGACGACCCATCGCTGGCCGGGCAGGGCACCTCGACCGCATCGCAGACCGCGTGGGCGCTGCTGGCGCTGCTGGCCGCGGGGCCACCCGGCCCGGCGGCCGAGGCGGGCATCCGCTGGCTGGCCTCCCGCCAGCGCAGTGACGGCGGCTGGGATGAGCCGCAGTACACCGGGACCGGCTTCCCCGGTGACTTCTACATCAACTACCACCTCTACCGCCTGGTCTTCCCGCTGAGCGCGCTCGGCCGGTACGTGGCAGGCCGGGCATGAGCCGGGTGCTGGCCGCGAGCCCGCGGGCCGAGCAGCAGGCGGTCGCGCAGGGCGGCCTGCTGGTCTGCGCGCCGCTGCGCTTCGAGGCCCGGGCCGTGCGGCGCGGGCTGGGCGCGGCCGGCCACGTGGTGGCCACCGGGTACGGGCCGCGCCGGGCCGGCCACCGGGCGGCCGCACTGCGCCAGGTCCCGTTCGGCGCGCTGGCCATCGCCGGCACCGGCGGGGGCCTGGCCCGCGACCTGCGCCCCGGTGACCTGGTGGTGGCCAGCGAGGTCCGCGAGGGCGAGACCGTTATCCCGTGCCCGTCGGCCCCGCTGCTGGCCGGGGAACTGCGCCGCGCCGGGCTGCGGGTCCGGCTGGGCCCGGTCGTCTCGGTGGACCACCTGGTCCACGGCGCTGAGCGGGACCGGCTGGCGGCCACCGGCGCGCTCGTCGCGGACCTGGAGTCAGCCGCCCTGGCCCGGGCCGCGGCCGGCCGGCCGCTGGCCGTGATCCGGGCCGTGTCAGACACCCCGGGCCGGCCGTTGCTGCGCCCGGGTGCGCTGGGCGGCGGGCTCGCGGCGCTGCGGTCGCTGCGCGCGGCCGGGCCGGTGCTGGCCCGCTGGGCCGCGGCCGTGGCCCCGCGGCAGGTGCTGCTGGCCGGGCCCCGCTCGTTCTGCGCCGGGGTGGAGCGGGCCATCCAGATCGTGGAACGGGTCCTGGAGCAGCACGGCGCGCCCGTGTACGTGCGCAAGCAGATCGTGCACAACTCGCACGTGGTGGCCGGGCTGGAGCAGCGGGGCGCGATCTTTGTCGACGAGCTCAGCGAGGTGCCGGACGGTGCCCGCGTGGTGTTCTCCGCACACGGCGTGGCGCCCGCGGTCCGCACCGAAGCCGACCGGCGCGGCCTGACCACAGTGGACGCGACCTGCCCGCTGGTGGCGAAGGTGCACGCGGAGGCGCGCCGGTTCGCCGCCGATGGCTACCTGGTCGCGCTGATCGGGCACGCCGGGCACGAAGAGGTCGAGGGCACCCTCGGCGAGGCCCCGGAATCCGTGGCGCTGGTCGAGACGGCCGCCGACGTCGGCCGCCTGCGGCCGCCGGATCCGGCCAAGGTGGCCTACCTGATGCAGACCACGCTGGCCGAGGACGAGGCGGCCGGCATCGCCGGGGCGCTGCGTGACCGGTTCCCCGAGGCCCGGGCCCCGGGCAGCGACGACATCTGCTACGCCACCACCAACCGGCAGCACGCCGCGCGCGCGGTCGCCGCCGATGCCGACCTGGTCCTGGTGGCCGGCTCGGCGAACTCCTCGAACTCTGTGCGGCTGGTGGAAACCGCGCAGCGGGCGGGCAGCCCCGCCCACCTGATCGACGGCCCGTCCGACATCGAGCTGGGCTGGCTGGCCGGGGTGTCCACGATCGGCCTGACCGCGGGCGCGTCCGCGCCACCGGCCGTGGTGGCCGACATCGTCACCGCCCTCGGCGGCCTCGGCAGCGTGGCGGTCAGCGAGCGGGTCATCACCACGGAGAACATCCGATTCAGCCTGCCCAAGGAGGTTAGGCAGTCATGAGTGTTTCCCTACGGCAGAGCATGCGCATCGGCTCGTACCTGATGCGCCAGAAGCTGGCCGGGAAGAAGAAGTTCCCGCTGCTGGTCGAGCTGGAGCCGTTGTTTGCCTGCAACCTGAAGTGCGCGGGCTGCGGGAAGATCCAGCAGCCGCACACGCTGCTCAAGCAGCGGATGCCGGTCGAGCAGGCGCTGGCCGCGATCGACGAGTGCGGCGCCCCGATGGTGTCCATCGCCGGCGGCGAGCCGCTGATGCACCCGCAGATCGACGTGCTGGTCGGCGAGCTGATCAAGCGGAAGAAGTTCGTCTTCCTGTGCACCAACGCGCTGCTCATGCCCAAGAAGCTCGACAAGTTCAAGCCGTCGCCGTACTTCGCCTGGGTGGTGCACATCGACGGGCTGCGCGAGCGGCACGACGAGTCGGTCTGCAAGGAAGGCGTGTTCGACGAGGCCGTCGCGGCGATCAAGATGGCCAAGGAGCGCGGGTTCAAGGTCAACACGAACACCACGTTCTTCAACACCGACACCCCGCAGACCGTCATCGACGTGCTCAGCTACCTCAACGATGACCTGGGCATCGACGAGATGCAGATCTCGCCCGCCTACGCCTACGAGAAGGCCCCGGACCAGGACCACTTCCTGGGCGTGACCGAGACCAGGGAACTGTTCCGCAAGGCGTTCGACAACGGCAACCGGAAGCGGTGGCGGCTGAACCACACCCCGCTGTTCCTGGACTTCCTGGAGGGCAAGGCCGACTTCGGCTGCACCGCCTGGGGCATCCCGTCCTACTCACTGCTCGGCTGGCAGAAGCCCTGCTACCTGATGGCCGACGGGTACGTGCCGACCTACCGGGAACTGATCGAGACCACGGACTGGGACTCCTACGGCCGCGGTAAGGACCCGCGGTGCGCCAACTGCATGGCGCACTGTGGTTACGAGCCGTCCGCCGTGCTGGCCACCACGTCGTCGCTGCGTGAGTCGCTGCGGGCCATGCGGAACGTCTGAGGTCCCGGCCTGCGGGCTGAGCCCGGGCCCCCGCGGCAGCGCGGCGGCCCGGGCTCTTGCCTGTCCGGGCCCCCGCGGCCGGCCCCGGCCCCGAGGGTCGCGGCCACCTTGCAGATCCTGCTCAGAAACTGCTCAGGAACAGCCGCCAGGATCAACCTGGCACGCCCGCGGCCCGGCGCGATGCCGCGCCTGCCGGGGCTTGTCCTGCTCGACAGCAACCTGCGCCGGCGTCCGGGCCGCATCCGCCCGGACGCCGGGATAGGCCTTTCCCGAGGAGCCCGATGTTCTTCATATACCTGCGGCGTGAGCTGCGCCGCCGGATCCGGCAGTCGGCGTTCATCGCGCTCGGCATCGCCCTCGGCATCGGGCTGGTGATCACGGTGACCGCCGCCGCCACCGGTGTCAGGAACGCCCAGGGCACGGTGCTGCACTCGCTGTACGGGGTCGGCACCGACATCACCGTGACCAGGCCGCCCGCCGCCGGATCCGGGAACGGGTTCGGGTTCTCCGCGGGCGGCCGCATCGGGTCCAGGACCCGGCCCGCCGCCGGATCCAAGATCCACATTGACACCCTGGCCGCGTTCGGCCTGGGCAACCTCACCGCCGCGGACGTCAGCTCGGTAGCCCGGCTGAAGAACGTGGCGGCGGCGGCGGGCGGGCTCACGCTCACCGACCGGGTGATCACCGGGACGGTACCGGCCGTCAACACCGGCGGCGGCTTCGGCGGCGCGCCCGGCGGGGGCGGCGGCAGCTTCCGGTCCAACTTCAACGTCTCGACGTTCACGGTGGACGGGGTGGACCTGGCCAGCGGCGAGCTGGGCCCGCTCAGCTCGGCCAAGCTGTCGTCGGGCCGGACGTTCACCAGCGCGGACGCCAGCGCCAACGTGGCCGTGGTGAACTCCAACTACGCCTCGTCCAGCAAGCTGTCCACCGGATCGGCGCTCACCGTGGCCGGCACCAGCTTCAAGGTCATCGGCATCGTCAGCGTGCCCGCCTCGGCCAACGCCACCGACACCTTCATCCCGCTGGGCCGCGCCCAGGCCCTGGCGAACATGAAGAACGACGTGAACACGATCTACGTGACAGCCAGCAATGCGGGCCACATCGGCGGGGTATCCACGGAGATCTCGTCGCTGCTGCCCTCGGCCACCGTGACCAACTCCAGCGACCTGGCCAGCCAGGTGACCGGGTCCCTGGCCAGTGCCTCCAGCCTGGCCAACAACCTGGGCAAGTGGCTGGCCATCGCGGTGCTGGTGGCCGCCTTCCTGCTGGCCAGCCTGCTGACCGGGGCGGCGGTGTCGCGCCGGGTCCGTGAGTTCGGCACGCTGAAGGCGCTCGGCTGGCGCAGCCGCCGGATCGTCGGGCAGGTGATGGGCGAGTCGCTCGTCATCGGGGTGGTCGGCGGGGTCGCCGGGGTCGCGCTCGGCTTCGCCGGGGCGGCCCTGGTGTCCAGGCTCGCCCGGCCGCTGACCGCCTCGATCGGCCCGACCACCGGCTCGGCCACGCCCGGCGGGGCGCGGGCCTTCGGGCCGGGCGGCTTCGGCGGCGCGGGCGGGTTCGGTGGCACGGGCGGGTTCGGTGGCACGGGCGGCGGCGCGGGGCCGGCCGGCCGGGCGGGTTCTTCAGTTCGCTGGCCCGCGACGCCAGCCATACGGTGACCGTCCATCTCAGCGCGCCGGTCACCCTCAGCGCCGTGCTCCTGGCCGTGGTGCTGGCCATCGCGGGCGGCCTCATCGCCGGCTCGTTCGGCGGCTGGCGGGCGGCCCGGCTGCGGCCCGCCGCGGCGCTGTCCCGGGTCGAGTGAGCAGGCAGTCGAGTCCGCCGGGCCTGCGGGCGCGGGGCGGGAAGGAAGAATAATGTACAAGCTGACCGGCGTCACCAAGCGGTACCAGAAGGGCCGGGGCACGGTCGATGCCCTGGCGGGCGTGGACCTGGTCATCACCGGCGGGGAGTGGCTGGCCATCCAGGGGCCGACCGGCCACGGTAAGACCACGCTGCTGCAGATGCTCGGCGGCCTGGACCGGCCCACCAGCGGCGCCGTCGAGTTCGACGGCCAGGACCTGGCCGCGCTGCGGGAAAGCCAGGTCACCAGGGTCCGGGCCACGTCCATCGGGTTCATCTTCCAGACGTTCAACCTGGTGCCCACGCTCAGTGCCCAGGAGAACGTGGAGACGGCGCTGGTGCCGCTCGGGGGGGCGCCGCGCGAGCGGCAGGCCCGGGCCGCGGCGGCCCTGGAGAGCGTGGGCCTGGGGCCGCGGCGGCGCCACCTGCCCTCGGAGCTGTCCGGCGGCCAGCAGCAGCGGGTGGCCATCGCCCGCGCCCTGGTCAAGGAGCCGAAGGTGCTGCTGGCCGACGAGCCGACCGGCAACCTCGACGAGGGCACCCGGGACGAGATCATCGCCCTGCTGGAGAGCCTGTGGCGGGACCGGGGCCTGACCCTCGTCCTGGTCACCCACGACAGCACGGTGGCCCGCCGCGCGGAGCGGATCGGCATCATGCGCAGCGGGAAGCTGTCCATCCAGCAGGACACCCGCCGCGCCGTCCGCACCCCGGAACGGCAGGAGTGAAGGCTCAGCTGGCTGGCGGCCAGGCCAGCCCGCCCCGCACGGCCGGGCCCGCGCCGGGTAGGTACTGCTCGCACCAGACGACCTTGCCGCCGGGGGTGCGCCGGGCACCCCAGCGCTGCGCGAACTGGCTGACCACTTCGAGGCCGCGGCCGCATTCCTCATCCCGGCCGGCGTGGCGCAGCCGGGGCAGCGCGGCCGAGTTATCCAGCACCTCGCAGACCAGCGAGCCCTCCAGCACCAGCCGCACGGTCACCCCGCCGATCGCATACCGGATCGCGTTGGTGACCAGCTCGGACACCAGCAGCTCGGTGGTGGGCACCAGCTCGGCCAGTTCCCACCGTTCCAGCGGCTCGCGGATCAGGTGCCGGGCCTTCTTCACCGCGGTCAGCTCGGGCGGCAGCTGCCAGCTGATGTGATGGTCCTCCGGGATCCGGCTGAGCCGGGCGATGAGGATGGCGATATCGTCCCGCTGCTGATGCGCGTACACGCCGGCCAGCGCGGCCCGGCACAGGTCATCCAGCGACTGCTTCGGCGCCTCGGTGTCGAAGACGCCGCGCAGGAAGCCGAGGCCCTCGTCGATGTCCCGCTGCCGGTCCTCCACCAGCCCGTCGGTGTACAGCACCAGCAGGCTGCCGTCGTCGATCTGGAAGGTGCGGCTCTCGATCGGGATCTCGCCCACCCCCAGCGGCGGAGCCGGGGCGGTATCCAGGTACTCGCTGGTCCCGTCCGGCTTCACCAGCAGCGGGGGGAGATGGCCGGCCGAGGCGATCTCGCAGCTCCCGGTCACCGCGTCGTAGATCGCGTAGGCGCAGGTGGCGAAGTGCGGCTCGCGTTCGCCCAGCGAGGTCATCAGCTCGTTGAGCTGCTGCAGTGACTCAGCCGGCGGCAGCTCCAGCAACGCCAGCGTGTGGATGGCGGTGCGCAGCCGGCCCATGGTCACCGCCGCGCGGACACCGTGCCCGGCGACGTCGCCCACCACCAGCGCGGCCCGGGCCCCGGGCAGCGCGATCGACTCATACCAGTCCCCGCCCACCTCGATCAGCTTGCTGCCGGGCAGGTAGCGGTGCTTCACCTCGACCGAGGACGGCGCGGACAGCCCGGTCGGCAGCAGGCTGCGCTGCAGGGTGAGCGCGGTGGTCCGCTCCCGGTTGTACTGCCGCGCGTTGTCGATGAAGATGGCGGCCCGGGAGGCGAACTCCATGCCGATCTCGGAATCGTAGTCGTCGAACGGCCGGTACCCCGTCTTGCGGCTGCACACGAAGAACCCCAGCATGCTGTCCTTGGTGGCCAGCGGGAGCAGCAGCATCGAGGTGTCTGACAGCAGCCGGGCGACGGGGCGGCGCAGCCACGACTCGGCGATGCTGACCGCGCCGTCGGTGTCCAGGGTGACGATCCGGACCGGCTTGCCGGTCTCCATGCACTCGACGTAGGGCGTGTCCGGCGGGTACAGCAGCACCTCCCCGGTGGGGAAGGCGGCGTCCCAGCCCGGCGACCCGTCATCCGAGGCCACCGCCAGCCGGCGCAGCAGCTGCGAGCCATCCGGCGGGTTCACCGGGAACTCGTCCCCGGCGGCCACGCTCTCCAGCACCAGCAGCCCCGCCGAGTTGCAGAAGTGCGGCACCAGCAGGTTGATCAGCCCGCGGGCCACCTGGTCCAGGTCGAGCGTGGCGCCGATCTGGCGGAACGTGTCGTCCAGCAGCGAGTGCCGCATCAGGGCCGGGTCGACGAACCGCTCGGCCCGGGTCGGCGGCATCCGCAGCACGGCCAGCGCGGCCAGGCCGGCGCTTTCCCCGTGCATCGGCTGGACGCTCGCCACCGCCTCCACCCGGCGCCCTTCCCGGGTCTTGATGGCGAGTACCGCGGTCGCCTCCCGGCCAGCCCGGACGGCGTCCAGCAGGGTGGCCAGGGCCGGGTCGGATGCCGCGTTCCCGGCCAGCACGTCACCGAGGTGCGCGCCGACCAGCGAGGCCGCATCGAGGGTCAGGATCTCCGGCGAATTGCGGTCATACTGGACGATCCGTCCGGTCTCATCAATGCCGAGGATGAGCGTCCGCACGGACATGTTGGACAGGAGCGCAGTGATCTTCCCCACCGTACCTGATATCGGCTGTGTGTCCTGGGCTGGCGCGGTCGTTCCGTTCTATCCGGTATTCGCTTAAGTTATGCCCCATCGGAGCCGTGCCGACCACCTTTTCGCCGGCAGTCGGCAGCGGGCTTTCTCCCCGGGCGAGGAGGGCACGTGGCAGACCCCAGGCCGGGCCGGGTGATCGTGATCGGGGCCGGGCCGACGGGGCTCCTGCTCGCCGCCGAGCTGGCCCTGGCCGGCGTGTCCTGCCTGGTGCTGGAGCGGCGGGCCGGCCCGCGCGCCGATTCACGGGCCATCTGCCTGCACGCGCGCACCCTGGAGCTGCTCGACCTGCGCGGGCAGGCGGGCCCGTTCACCGAGGCCGGCCTGGCCGTGCCCGGCTTCCCGCTCGGGCTGCGCGGGTCCGCCATCCGGTTCAGCCGGCTCGATTCGGACTTCAACTACCTGCTGGACATCCCGCAGAGCCGGGTCGAGTCGCTGCTGGCCGGCCGGGCGGCCGAACTGGGTGCCGAGATCCGCTGGTCGTGCCGGGTCACCGGGCTGGCGCAGGACGCCACCGGGGTCACCGTCACCCTGGACAGTGGCCGCGCCGAGCGCGCCGACTACGTGGTGGGCTGCGACGGGGTGCGCAGCTTCGTCCGGGAGGCAGCCGGCCTGCCGTTCCCGGGCGCCCCCAACCCGGGCTCGGTGATCCTGGCCGACCTGTACCTGGACGGGCTGCCGATGACGGACGCCTACGGCGACCTGTCCGAGCAGGGCATGCTGCTCGTCTTCCCGTTCCGCGACGGCTCGTGCCGGCTGGTGCTGTACGACTTCGCCCGGGCCGGGGCGCCGGTCACCGAGCCGGTGACGATGGCCGAGATCCGGGCGGGCCTGGCCCGGGTGGCCGGCCGGGATTTCGGCCCCCGGGACCTGTACTGGTCGGGCCGTTACCGCAGTGAGAGCCGCCAGGCGGTGTCCTACCGGAATGGCCGGGTCTTCCTGGCCGGCGACGCCGCGCACACCCATTCCCCGGCCGGTGCCCAGGGCATGAACACCGGCTTGCAGGACGCGGTCAACCTGGGCTGGAAGCTGGGGGCCGCGCTGGCCGGCTGGGCCCCGGGCGGCCTGCTCGAGACTTATCATTCCGAACGGCACCCGGTCGGCACGGCCGTCCTTACCCTCACGGGCCGCCAGTTCCGGCTGAACACGGCCCGCAACCGGCCGCGCCGCGCACTGCGCTGGACCGCGGAGCGGGTGATTGTGCCACTGCCCTTCGTTCAGGATTGGCTGGCCCGCAGTTATGCGGGACTGGCCGTCCGGTACCCGCCGGACGGGCCGCACCGCCACCCGCTGACCGGGACCCGGCTGCCGCGGGGGCGGCTGGTGCTGCCCGGCGGGGGGAGCACGCGGCTGCCGGAGTTCTTCCACGACGGCCGGTTCGTGCTGCTGGAACGGGGCGGCGCGGCGGAGCCCGGCCCGCCCGTGCCCGGCCGCGGCAGCCTGCCCGGGCACGTCCGGGCCGTCCGCTACGTCAGGTGCGACAGCGCCCGGCTCCCGGCGGCGGCTTTAGTCCGCCCGGACGGGTACCTGGCCTGGGCGTCCGGCGAGCCGGACCGGCGGGCCCGCGAGCAGGCGGCCAGGGCCGCCGTCGCGCACTGCTGCGCGCCCGCTCCGGCCGGATAATCGTGGCTGGCCCGCAGGGCTGGCTGCCGGGCTGGCTGCAGGGCCGGCCCTCCGTGGCCATGATCATGGCAGTGCCGGTATCAGGAGGGGATCGGGACGATGCAACGGCCGCGGGTGATCGTGCTGGGCAGCCTGAACATGGACATTTCGGTCAGCGTGCCGCGGCTGGCCGGCCCGGGGGAGACCGTGCTGGGCGGCGCGGCCCGGCTGCGGCCCGGCGGCAAGGGCGCCAACCAGGCGCTGGCCGCCGCCCGGCTCGGCGCCTCGGTCCGGATGGCCGGCTGCTGCGGGCCGGATGAGTTCGGCGTGACCTGCCGGGCCGCGCTGCGGGCCGCCGGGGTGGACGTCACCGGGGTCAGGGTCGTCGGCGCGGCTGCGACCGGGCTGGCCCTGATCACGGTGGACGCGGCCGGCGAGAACTCGATCACGGTCGCCCCGGGCGCCAACGGCCTGGCTGCCGACGCCGAGGTGGCGGCGGCGTTCGCGGCACCCGCCGCCGTGGCGGTGCTGTCCGCCGAGATCCCGGTGCCCGTGCTGGCCACGGCGGCGGCCCGGGCCCGGGCCGCCGGGATGACCACGATCCTCAACCTCGCGCCGGTCCCGGAGGAGGCGCACCGGTTGCTGGCGTCCGGGGTGGACTGGCTGGTCGTCAACGTGCCGGAGGCGGCCGCGCTGCTGGGCCGGCCGGTGGCCGGCCTGGCCGGCGCGGCGGCCGCGGCCGCCGCGCTGGCCGCCGCGGGCGCGCGGCACGTGGTGGTCACCGCCGGGCCGGCCGGGGCGGTGCTCAGCGGGGCCGCCGGGGACGGCGCCGTGCCCGGGTTCAGCGTGACGGCGGTGGACAGCGTGGGGGCGGGAGATGCCTTCGTGGCCGCGCTGGCCGTGGCGGTGGCGGGCGGCCTGCCGCCGGCCGAGGCGGTACGGCTGGCCTGTGCGGTCGGCGCCACGGCGGTCACCCGGGCAGGCGCGCAGGATGGCATGCCCGGCCCCGCCGACGTGCTGGCCGCCACCGGCGTGCGGTGGCCGCTGGGCTGAGGCCGGGCCGGCCGGGCCGGCGCGGGTGCGATGACCGGGGCCGGCCACCGGCCCGGATGCGCGAGGAGGCCCGCGGAGCGAACTCCGCGGGCCTCGCCGCTAAGCGCTGGTGTGCGGTCGCCTCTCGGCGAGTGGCACGACGCGGCTCCAGCCGGACGGTATTCCGCGAAGGCAGATGAGTTGCGGCCCGGGGGACACGAACACACCAGCGATGGTTGTCAACGCGGCCCCCACCCCGGCTATTCCGGTCGCCCCAGAATTCTTTGCCCGCGGCGGCGGGGACCGGGGGGGCGGCGGGGACCGAGGGGCGGGGACCGGGGAGCGGCGGGCCCGGTGGCGGAACGGCGGGGGCCTGGGTGCGGAACTGATACCGGATCGACGCGGTTCTGGCCGCCGGGCAAGCCCGCGGGCATGCTGCGGGGTCTAATGTGAGGTGGACTATCCGGGGTGAAAAGAGGAGTTGCGCGGTGCCTGGGGACGCATCCTTGATCGGGTGCATAGGCGTCGTGTGCGTCGCCACCCGCGGCCCGGCCGGGCCCGGAGAGGTCCTGCTCAAGGTGCGCGGCGGCACCGAGGCCTACCTCGCCTGGTCCGCCGAGCCGATTCCCAGGGGCCGGACCGTGCTGGTCATCGAATCGCGCGGCACCCGGACGGTGGATGTCAGCGAGTGGGCCGACCCGCTCAACCCCTTCCCGGAACCCTTACCTGACTGGATTGTCTGAAGGAGCCCGATCATGCTTGGATACCGTGTCCCCGCACCCGATGAGGCCATGCTCATCTCCGGCGGGAGGAGTGGTCGCAACGGCGCGCCGTTCCGGGTGGTCACCGGGCACGGCGCGTTCGTCCTCCCGTTCTTCCGCAAGGCCCGCTACCTGTCGCTGGCCATGAGCGAGGCGGAGGTCGCCGAGCAGTGCGTGACCAAGCAGGGCATCACGCTGAACGTCCGCTCGGTGATCGCGTTCAAGGTCGGCAACGACGAGGAGAGCATCGTCAACGCCGGCCAGCGCTTCCTGTCCGACCAGGACCAGATGTCCACCCTGACCGGCCGGATTTTCGCCGGCCACCTGCGCTCCATCATCGGGTCCATGACGGTGGAGGAGATCGTCACCGAGCGCCAGAAGCTGGCCAGCGAGGTCCTCGATGGCTCGAAGGCGGAGATGGTCAAGATCGGCCTGACCGTGGACTCGCTGCAGATCCAGTCCATCGACGACATGAACTCGGGCTACATCGACGCGATGGCCGCCCCGCACAACGCCGCCATCCAGCGCCAGGCGCAGATCGCCCAGGCTCAGGCCAACCAGGCCTCTGCCCAGGCTCAGCAGGAGTCGCAGCGTAAGCAGGCCGAGTATGGCCGGCAGACGGCGGTGGTGCAGGCCCAGTACAAGGCTGAGATCGACAAGGCCCAGGCCGAGGCGGCGCAGGCGGGCCCGCTGATGCAGGCGCAGGCACAGATCGGCGTGATCAACGCTCAGGCCGACCTGGCCCAGCGCCAGGCCGAGCTGCGCGAGCGCCAGCTGGTGGCCGAAGTGGTCAAGCCCGCCGAGGCAGAAGCGGAGAAAGTGCGCATCCTGGCCCGGGCCGACGCGGAGCGGATGCGGATCCTGGCCGAGGCAGCGGCCTCGAACGACCGGGTGGCGCTCGACCGGATGCTCATCGACCAGCTGCCGCAGATCGTCAAGGAAGCCGCGGCCGGCCTGGCCGGCGCGAACGTCAACGTGCTGAACGGCGCGGACGGCCTCAGTGAGATCGCGGCCGGCCTGGTCGGCCAGGGCCTGACCATCCTGGACTCGATCAAGAAGAACCTGGCCAACGGCCCGGAGGCGACCGCGGACGTGGTCCGGCTGCCGGACGCGCCCCAAGATGGCCGCAGCCTGAACTAGCGGTACTGCCCGCGGGAGGCCCCCCGGCCAGGCGCGGTGCCGACCCGGGGGCGGCCCTCCGGGTTGGCCCGGGATCGCCGGCGATATGCCAGGCTGGGCGGATGCCGATCCTGGCCGGTGCCGCCGTGCTCGCCGCCCTCGCCTGGGCCTACCTGCTCACCGCACACGGCGGGTTCTGGCGCACTGGCCAGCGCCTGCCCGGTGACCCGGACGGCCCGGGCCGCCGGGGGCGGCCGGGCGGCCCGGGCTGCGGGGGGCGCCCCGGCGGAGAGCAAGGCGGGTGGCCGAGTGTCGTGGCGGTTATCCCGGCCCGCGACGAGGCCGCCATCCTCCCGGCCACCCTGCCCAGCCTGCTGGCCCAGGACTACCCGGGCGAGTTCTCCGTGGTGCTCGTGGACGACGCCAGCACTGACGGCACCGCCGCCGTGGCCGCCGCCCTGGGGGCGGACGCGCGCCGCGCGCCGCGCATCGTATCCACCGGCGGCCTCCCGGACGGCTGGGCGGGCAAGGTGAACGCGATGGCCACCGGGGTGCGGGCCGCCGGGGAGTGCGACTACCTGCTGTTCACCGATGCGGACATCAGTTACGCTCCCGGCACCCTGACCAGCCTGGTGCACGCGGCCCGGGCCGATGACCGCGCGCTGGTGTCCCAGATGGCGTTGCTGCGCACCGATACCGGCTGGGAGCGCCTCATCGTCCCGGCCTTTGTCTACTTCTTCGCCCAGCTCTACCCGTTCCGCCGGGTCAACCGGCCGGGCGCGCGGACCGCCGCGGCCGCGGGCGGCTGCATGCTGGTCCGCCGGGACGTCCTGGCCGCGGCCGGCGGCCTGGCCCGGATCCGCGGCGCCCGGATCGATGATGTCGCGCTGGGGCGGCTGCTCAAGCAGCCGCCGTCGTCGGCCCGGTGCTGGCTCGGGTTCACCACCGACATCCGCAGCGAGCGGCCCTACCCGCGGCTGGCCGGGCTGTGGGACATGGTCGCCCGCAGTGCCTACACCCAGCTCCGTTACTCACCTGCCCTGCTCGCCGGCACCCTGGCCGGGCTGCTGTGGCTGTACGCGCTGCCGCCGGCGGCGGTGGTGTGCGGCCTTAGCCTGGCCGTCGCGGGCGGCGGCGCGGCGGCGGCCTGGTGTGCCGCCGCCGGCGCGGCCGGCTGGCTGCTGATGGCCGTGAGCTACCAGCCGGTGCTGCGGCTGTACCGGCTGAGCGGTGCGCGCGGCCCCGTGCTGCCGCTCATCGCCGTGCTATATGCCGCCATGACCGCCGATTCCGCCCGGCGGCACTACGCCGGGCGCGGCGGCGAATGGAAGGGGCGCACCATCGCGGCGCGCCCGGGCGCAGCGGGCTAAATCATCCATAACTCGCCCGATTTCATTCAGCATAAATCACTCTGACTAGGCGCGAGGCGGGCTTAAAAGGCATTGAGTGCAGACTAACACGCTCTTCGTATTGCCTTACCGAATCCTTTAGGCGGATTCTCAGCACCGACAGAGCATGCCTGTGACATGCTTCATGTCGCACACAGTAAGTCAAGAACTACTCGTGGTAATGTCTCTGCTGGACTCGGCGGGGCGGAATTCAGCGTGAAGCGCAGACCACTACGCAGGCAAGTCCGGGACCGGTCAAAGCATTAACGCCTCAGCCAGTAGTAATTCTCCTCCGGCCCGGCAATCATCAAGGGGAAGGAAGAAATCGATGCGCAGACGCATCACCCGGACGTTCGTCGCCGCAGCGGCGGCGGGCGTCACCGCGGGCACCCTCGGCCTCGCCGCCGCCGGTGCCGCGAGCGCGGCCACGTCGCAGGCGCGGCACGCGACCACGATCGGCAGCACGATCGCCACGACCAGCCAGGCGGGCTACGAGGCGAGCGGGCGGGACTTCCGCTACATCGCCTCGACGCTGACCGTGCCGGACACGTCGCTGCTGACCGAGATCTACCCGCAGGAGTACATCCAGCTCTCCAACGGGTCGCTGAACAACGGCGCCAGCGGCGACCAGTACGTTCGGGCCGGCATCGAGTCCTGCACGGTGGCCGCGTCGTTCGGCTACACCTGCACGACGGGGACCTGGGTGTCGTACGTGGAGGCGTTCAACAATTCGCTGAACGGCCCGTATTTCGCGCACTACGCCCAGCTTTCGGGGGTGACGCAGGGAGACGGCGTTCACTTCAGCATCTACTACGACCAGGGCGGGAACGAGCTGCACTTTGCGATCACCCCGCCGACCACCTCCGGCCCGCCGGTGTCGTACAAGACGCAGGCGTACGGGCCGACCTTCGATCACGCCGCGGCCGTGGATGACTTCACCGACAGCACCGGGACGCCGATCCCGCTGCCGTTCTTCCTGCACGCGTTCCGGATCAACCAGTTCCTGCAGGGCGCGCTGACCACCTACAGCGGTGCCCGCGGCTCCTTCGTGGGCCCGTGGACCACCAGCCCGGTCGAGGCGACCAGCAACGGCCTGCCCTGGCCGTCTGGCACCGTCCGGGTGTCGCCGTCCAACCTGTGGTCGGACGGTCTGGCCAGCAACGGCCTGGCGCGGCCCTGGGACGCGTTCGGCGTCTGGGCCCGCTAGGCCCATCTCGCCGCGGGGTGCTCGCGCCCTCCGCCGGGATCGGTAGGCAAGTGAATAGGTAACGGGTGCTGCCCGGGCCGCTTCGGCGGCCCGGGCAGCAGCTGTTTGGCCAGCCCAAATCCATCTCATGGAGTAATCATTAGAGTACGCAGAGTAGGGAAGTGTTACTGGAGGGCGGGCCAGGGCCAGCTACGAAAACGGACCAACGGGGCATACCGCGAATCGGTCCTGACATGACCGCCCGAGCAACGCAGCGGTGTGCTTCCCAGTCGTTAGAGGAGGGGACCTACCGATGCGAAGCCGCATCATGAGCAGGCTCGCTGCCGCCGCGGCAGCGGGTGCCACTGCTACCACCCTGGGCTTTGCCGCCGCGGGTGCCGCAAGCGCGGCCACCGCCGCGCCGGCCCGGGCGGATGGGACGACGTTGCCAGTGATGGCCACGACCAGCCAGGCCGGGTACGAGGCGAGCGGGCGGGACTTCCGCTACATCGCCTCGACGCTGACCGTGCCGGACACGTCGCTGCTGACCGAGATCTACCCGCAGGAGTACATCCAGCTCTCCAACGGGTCGCTGAACAACGGCGCCAGCGGCGACCAGTACGTTCGGGCCGGCATCGAGTCCTGCACGGTGGCCGCGTCGTTCGGCTACACCTGCACGACGGGGACCTGGGTGTCGTACGTGGAGGCGTTCAACAATTCGCTGAACGGCCCGTATTTCGCGCACTACGCCCAGCTTTCGGGGGTGACGCAGGGAGACGGCGTTCACTTCAGCATCTACTACGACCAGGGCGGGAACGAGCTGCACTTTGCGATCACCCCGCCGACCACCTCCGGCCCGCCGGTGTCGTACAAGACGCAGGCGTACGGGCCGACCTTCGATCACGCCGCGGCCGTGGATGACTTCACCGACAGCACCGGGACGCCGATCCCGCTGCCGTTCTTCCTGCACGCGTTCCGGATCAACCAGTTCCTGCAGGGCGCGCTGACCACCTACAGCGGTGCCCGCGGCTCCTTCGTGGGCCCGTGGCAGACCACCGGGGTCATCGCCACCAGCAACGGCCTGCTGCCGCCGCAGGGCGCGCCCCGCGTGTCACCCTCCCAGCTGTGGTCGGACGGCCTGGTCGGCAACGGCATGGCGCGCCCGTTCGACGCCTTCGGCGTCTGGGCACGCTAACCGGCGATTCCGCACCACTGCTGCCCGGGCCGGCCTGGCCGGCCCGGGCAGCACTCTGCCCGGGCCGGCTGGTGCGCCGCCATCTGGCGGTGCGTCGCGGGAACCTGCCCTAGCTGGACCGGTGTCCGGGGCCGCTAGCCTGGGTGGCCCGGTCCGCGGCATCGGTGCGGGCCGCTGCCTCGCCCCGGCTGGCCCTGGTGTCCGGGCCCGGGCCGGCGGAACGGGTGCGGAACAGCTCCAGCCCGATGGGGATCAGCGAGACCACCACGATGACCGCGATGATCGGCAGCAGGTAGGTGTCGATGCTGGGGATGGTCGACCCCAGGGCGTAGCCGGCCAGGATGACGCCAGCCGACCAGATGACCCCGCCGATGACCTGCCACAGGGTAAAGGTCCGGGCGGGCACGGCCAGCGCGCCGGCCATCGGGTTGAGTACGGTGCGGACCACGGGGATGAACCGGCCCAGCACGATGGCCTTGCCGTAGCCGTACCGTTTGAGCAGGTGGTCCGCCCGTTCCGCTCCGTTGCACAGGAACCGGTTCTGGCTGCGCTGCAGCAGGGGCCGCCCGCCGGCCCGGCCGATCAGGAATCCGGTCTCGGCGCCGAGCAGCGCACCGCCGATCGCGGCCAGGATGACCAGCGGGAGTGACAGGTGGACCGCGTGGGATGCCGACGCGGTGCACAGCAGCCCGGCGGTGAACAGCAGCGAGTCGCCCGGCAGGAAGAACCCGATAAGCAGCCCGGTCTCGGCGAACAGGACGAGGAAGACGCCGAGTGCGCCCAGGCTGGCCAGCAGGGATGTCGAGCTGAGCGGGTTGAGGGCCGCCACGAGGTGGTGCGAGTGCGGGGACAGCAGCATCTGGACTCCTCCTCGGCCGCCCGGCGGCGGCCGCCAGCGGCGGAGCCCGTGAAGTACCCGTCGGAGCCCGGGAAGAACACGTCTTTACCGGTTCTGAGTTACCTTGGTGCCCGCCTCCGGGGGCCCGGCTGCCTGTGTGTCACGATCAGCATGGTGGGAAGGGGGAGGCCACGATGACCCCAGCCGACCGTGATACGCCCCGCCCGGCCGGCGAGGACGCCAGCCGGACGGCCGATCAGCAGGCGCGGGATTACCTGCGCCGCGCCGACCCGGTGCTGGGCCGGCTCATCGACGCCCAGCCTGACTTCGATCCCCGGGCGTGGCTGTCCGGCCTGCCGGTACGCGATGCGTTCAGCGCGCTTGTCTTCCAGATAGCTGGGCAGCAGCTGTCCGTGCTGGCCACCCGCCGTATCCTGGCCCGGCTGGCCGATCTGGCCGGCGGCCAGCTGCCCGGCCCGGAGGAGGTCCTCGCCCTGCCGCCGGACCAGCTCAGGGCGGCCGGCCTGTCGGGCCGCAAGGTGCAGACCCTGCGCTCCCTGGCCGAGCAGTTCGCCTCGGGCCGCCTCAGCGACGCGGACCTGGCCCGGCTGTCCGATGAGGAGATCGAGGCGCGGCTTACGGCCATACCCGGGATCGGGTCCTGGACCGTGCACGGCTTCCTGATCATCGCGCTCAACCGGCCCGACGTCGTGCTCCCCGGTGACCTGGCCCTCCGGAAGGCGATCCGGCACAGCTACGGGCTCGGGGAGCTGCCCTCCCAGCAGGAAGTGCTGCGGATCGCCGAGCCCTGGCGGCCCTACCGCAGCCTGGCCAGCGCCTACCTGTTCCAGTCCGCTCTCCAGTCCTGATCGCCGCCGGGGTGCCTGTTCAGGACGGCCGTCATCGACGTAAGGTAATCAGAAGATGACCAGCCGTGATAGCCGGCTCAACCGGCTCCGCGGCACGGCCCGTTCCGCCGTCCTCGGCCCCCTGCTGGTCTCCCAGATGCGGACCCCGGCGCGCCCGTGATCACTTCGCTGCGGTGACCCGCGGCCGGGTCAGATCACCGGGCTCCGGCGCTCGAGCAAGACGACATCCCGCCACCGGCCGTAGTGCTGGCTGATGCGCTCGCGGGTGCCGACGATACGGAAGCCTGCGGCCTGGTGCAGGGCGGCGCTGGCCGTGTTCTCGGGGAAGATCCCGGACTGGATGGTCCAGATTCCGGCGGCCTCGGTCGAGGTGATCAGGGCGTCCAGGAGCTGGCGGCCGGTGCCCTGCCCGCGGGCGCCCGGGTGCACGTAGACCGAGTGCTCGACCACTCCGGCGTAGGCACAGCGGCTGGACACGGCGGAGACCGCGACCCATCCGAGGATGTCCGCGCCGGCCCGCGCGACGTAACGGTGCCCGGGCAGCCTGGCCGCGGTGAAATTGTCCCAGGCGGGGGCCCGCGTCTCGAAGGTGGCGTTGCCCTCGTCGATGCCGGCCTGGTAAATCGCGAGCACGGCGGCGGCGTGCTCCTCGGTCATCGGCTGGATCTGCATGGTGTGCGAGACCTCCGGGGCTCAGGGGTCAGCGGGCCGCGGGCGGGATCGGTGACGGCTTCCCCATCACCAGGTCCGCTGCGGTGGGGAAGTATTCCACGCACTCCTCGTTGATCCGGTACAGCCGGGAGGTGCCCCGGTCCTCGGCGAGCACGAACCCGACCACGGCCAGCTGCCGCAGGTGCGCGGACACGGTGGACTGGCCGACCGGCACGGCCGCGACGATCTCCTTCACGGTCATCGGCCTGCCACTCCGGGCGAGCAGCGAGATCACCTGCACCCTGGTGCCGTCGGCCAGTGCCCTGAACCAGGCCGCATAGGTGTCAGCGGTCGCGCGGTCGAGTGGCTGCACACTATTCATCGTTAATCGACGATAGGCGATCAATGCCCGGGCGGCAACCCCCGCGGTTCACAACGGAGCCGCCCGGCGGTATGCCACGCTGGCCGGATGAGTAATCCAGCACGGCCACTGACGATCGGCTCGACCGTGCTCGGCGTCGGCGATGTGGCGCGGGCGCAGGAGTTCTGGACCGCGGCGCTCGGCTACGTGCCGCGGGATGAGCCCGGCGACGGCACCTGGGCTGTCCTGATCCCACGCGACGGCGTAGGTGCGCAGCTGGCCCTCATGGTGAGCGAGACGCCGGTGCAGGATCACCCGCGCGTGCACCTCGACCTGTACGCGGCCGACCCGGCCGCCGAAGTCAGGCGGCTCGTCGTCCTGGGGGCGCGCGAGGTCGGGGACTGGGACGGCTATACGGAGCACTCCGACTTCGTTGTCCTCGAGGACCCCGACGGCAACCGTTTCTGCGTCATCGACAAAGCGGATAACCGGTCAGTGGGCGAGGTAAGCCCTTGACTGCGCCTTCCTGGTCAGGTCATGGGATTATCGCCAGGCAGGATTTCGGGGCCGCCGTGGCCCCGGCGCTCAGGCACGTTCTTCGTCGTGAAGCGAGGGGGCGTAGGAAATGCCGACGATCAAGCCATCCTCTGTAAGGAGCCTGGTCACCGTCTGTCCCCACGGTTCGGTGCGCGCTGGGTGCAGCAGCTCGTAGCCCGCGTGCTGAAGCTCCTCGCCAGCCGCTGCAACAGCTGCTGCGTCCTCGACCTCGAACTCGATTGATGCCTGGGGAACCACCCGGCTAGCGGGCCACTCCGGCGTGCCGAAGCACGCCTCGGCCGCCTGCGAGAGTGGCCAGACGCCGAAGTGCTTGCTGCCGGAAATGCTCTCGCTGGAGTAGTACTCATCGGCTTCGTACTTCTGCAGCGGAAGGCCGAGGGCGTCAACGAACAGCTTGCGGCTCTGCGGCGGGTCAGCGGCAACGACCGACATGCTCGCGATGAAGAGAACGTTCATGCGGCACAGGCTACGGGCAGCAGCCGATGACAGCCGATGCCCAGGATGGAGTGGCGCGGCAGCCATGACTCGGTGCGGCTTGACCAACGCTCCTCGCGCGCTCATCGCGGCATGCAGTGCGTTGGACGGAGAGCTCGGGACAGAGACCCAAAATCGATGCCACAGGCACGGGGCTCATCCCGCTCTGGGCGATTCGACCATCGGTTAGTCTGCGCGCATGGCAGACCTGGGACCCGTCGCCTGGCCGCCTGAGCCGATCAGGACCGAACGGCTCGTGCTCCGTGAGCCCGAGGCCCGGGACCGTGCGGCGTTCATCGAGCTGCTCGCCTCGCCAGAGGTGGGCACCTACCTCGGTGGCCCCCGGCCGCGTGACGAGCTCGAGCGCGCGATTCCCGGGGAGCCTGAGCGGCGCCCCGGCCATTTCATAGTCGATCTCGACGGGGCCATGATCGGCCAGATCATTCTCAGCAGGGCAACGGGGCACGGTCCTCCGGCTGCTGCCGGGGAGGCCGAGCTCGGCTACCTGTTCCTGCCGGAGGCGTGGGGATTCGGGTACGCCGCCGAGGCGTGCGCAGCGGCACTCGGCTGGTTCGTCGGCGAGCTTCCCGGCCAGCCGGTGGTGCTCTTTACCCAGACCGCCAACGCCCGCTCGATGCGCCTCGCGGCGAAGCTGGGGTTCGCCGAGGTAGAGCGGTTCGAAGCCTACGGCGCCGAGCAGTGGTTCGGCGTGTGGTCCTCGGTCACGCCATGACCTGGGCCGGAACTGTAAGAGCGGGCGACCGGAACTGTAAGAGCGGGCGAAGGGAATCGAACCCTCGTGACCAGCTTGGAAGGCTGCGGCCCGCAGCCTCCTGAACTGCTGCTGCCCAGGTCAGAGCGTGAATGGCAGTCACCGTGGCTTACCGTGAGACGCTCCTGCTGACTGCCCGGTCGGGCACGCAGCGGGCACGGTCATCACCGTTGTTCGATTTGACTGCGCCGGGAGTCGGAGTGGAGATAAAGGAATCCGGCGGCTGATGCGTGTATGGGGTGTGGAGCAAGCGTCGATGGAGTTCGCCGAGTTCTACGAGTCCGCCCGCGATGACTGCCTGCGGATCGTGCTGCTCAACGTCGGCGACCGGCTGCTCGCCGAGGAACTGGTTGCGGAGGGGTTCACTCGGGCGTGGATGTCATGGCGGAAGGTGCGAGATCTGCAAGCGCCACGGGCCTGGGTGGTGCGCGCGGCGCTGAATGTGAACGTGTCCCAGTGGCGGCGCCACCGGCGCGAGGTCGCCCTGGGCAGCCATGACAGCGCGATCCCGGCGGATCAGGACACCGTTATGAGCGGCGAGTTGGCGGCTGCGCTTCGTCAGCTGCCGTTGCGTCAGCGCGAGGTCGTCACCTTGCGGCTGCTGCTCGACCTGGACACCGAGACCACGGCCAGGCTCCTCGGCATTGCCCCCGGGACCGTCAGCGCCCACCTGCACAAGGCGGTGGCGACGCTGCGATCCGCGATCCCCCATCACGACGATCAGGAGATACGGAAATGAACGACGACAGCGCGACCGGCACCGTCCGAGAGTCCCTGACCGTGGCCAGGGACTCCCTAACTGAGGTTCACATGAGCACGCCGCTGGATGCCATCGTGCGGCACGGCCAAGTAACACGCAGGCGGCACAGGCTCATTGGTCTGGCCGGAACCGGGGCTGTGGCGGCAGCCGCGGCGCTGGTCGTCGGCCTGACCGGCGTCACCGGAACCGCGCCAGCGCACCGCCCTGCCGTGATCCGCACTGCGGCATTCACGCTCGTCAGCAACGCGAACGGCACGGCCACGCTGACCATCCACCCGCGGGTGCTGCTCGCTCCAAAGATCCTGCAGCGCGACCTCAGGAAGGACGGCATCCCGGCCCTGGTCACGGCGGGCAGGTTCTGCTCGTCCGCTCCGCCGCCGTCTGGTTTCTTGCGGGTCGTGTCCTTCGAGCCCAAGCCGGGTCGGCGCGGGCACATTACGCATGCTGCGGATCCGACCGTGACGTTCCATCCCTCCGCGATGCCCGCGGGGGCCGAGCTGAGCTTCGGCAACTTCCGGCTCGCTAACCGTCAGCAGACGTCTTTTGCTCTCATCGACACCAGCTCTTACACCTGCACCGGCACCGCGCCCGCCACTCCGCCACGGGAGGGCGTGACGCTGATCTACAACCGCCCGGCGTCGTGATGCCCGACCGCAGCTTGTAGCGATCACCTGTTCTGGTCCGGCTACCTGACCCGCACCCGGACCGGACGACGTAGCCGCTACACCGCCAACCCAGGTAGCGAGTTCCGACACAGCGCCCAGCAAGGACTACGAGTGGGCCGGTCCTCGCCCTGCTGACCGCAGTGGGTGGCGCTTGACGTGCCCGGTGTGGCCACTTCTCCCCCGTCTTCCTCGTAGGCGCTGAGCACGCGGAACGGCTGGCCGACGCGCTCTGGTACGAGCCGTGCTCGCCGACGTGCGCGAACTGGCTGCGCTACGGCGTCCAGCCCAAGAATCCCCGGCCGGGCTTGCGCCCCGGGCACTGCAAGGGCAAAGCGCAGGGCCGCGAACACCTCGGCTACGCCGGGCGCCGCGTCTTGGTCTCCCGGAAATGGTCAGGCAAGACCTTGGCCGACCACCGATCCGACCGGCGCGAATGGCTGTTGGCCGCCCTCGGCCTGCCCGCGGCCGATCCGGCTCGCTACACGTGGGAGCCGGTCTCCCCCGGCGACCCGGATCACATGCCCAACGCCCAACGTCTGCTCCACGTCGTCGCCGACCGCCAGCGATGGCACGCCGCGGTCACCCTGGCCAGAGCGAGAGCCAGCGGCCAGGCCGCCCCCGAACTTCCGGCAACAGAGCGAGCCGCATGATAGGCCGCCACGAGACCGCCCGGGCTGATCGGCTGCTGACTGTCGCCGAAGCGGCCGATGTGCTCAGCACTACCGAACGCTTCCCGCGTCGGCTGATCCAGCAGCGCCGTATCCGGTTCGTCCGGGTCGGCCGACACGTGCGCATCCCCGAATCCGCACTCCGCGAGTTCATCGAGGCCGGTCTCGTCGAACCGGTCACCATCAGGAAAAGGAGAAAGGTCGCATGAGCAAGAAACGACGCGAACCGAGGAGCTGTACCGGGGCCTACTCAAAAACCACCTGTCACCGGCTTTCGGCAACGTGGATCTCCGCGACATCCGCGAGTCAGACATCCGCCGCTGGCGCAAAGAACGCCTCGCCGCCGGGCCCCGGCAGAAGCGGCCATTCGGGTCGGTCACGGTGGCCAAGGCATACCGGCTGCTGCACGCCACCCTGAACACCGCGACCGATGATCGGCTCATTCGCCATAACCCGTGCCAGATCAAGGGCGCTGGTCAGGAGGACTCGCCCGAGCGCGAGGTCATCTCGCTGGAAGCACTGGTCGAGCCGCTCGACCAGGTGCCGCCGCGATACCGGGCGCTGGTGCTGCTGGCCACGTTTGCCAGCCTGCGGTTTGGCGAGCTTGCCGGGCTGCGGCGAGAACAGCTCGACCTGGAGGGCTGCGCGGTGCGCATCGTCATCTCGACGGCGGAGACCGACGATGGGAGGCTGATAGACGACGACCCGAAGTCCCAGGCCGGGCGGCGACGGGTCGCATTCCCGAAGGAGATCGCGCCGGAACTGCGCTGGCACCTGGAGCGATTCGCCCAGCCAGGACAGGGCGGCCTGGTCTTCATCGGCCCGAAGGGCGGCAGGCTGCGGCGGTCCACCCTCCGCCGGACCTGGACCAAAGCCCGCACCGCCATTGATCTGCCGGACCTGCATTTTCACGACCTGCGGCACACGGGAAACATCATGGCGGCGGGCCAGGGCGCGAGCCTGCGGGAGCTGATGGAGCGCATGGGCCATTCCTCCGCAGCGGCGGCGCTGATCTACCAGCACGCCACGCAGGAGCGGGACGAGGCCATCGCGGCGGGCATGGGGAAGCTGCTGCGACGGGCGCGGCGGAAGGCCAGGGCGGACGGGGGAGCGGGCACGGAGCTGCCATCGGGGCACGCAACGGGCACGAGGCCGGGAACGCGCTTCCCGAAGATCACCTAGAAACCGATGATCGTGACCCTGACCTGGGCCGGAGCGGTGAGAGCGGGCGAAGGGAATCGAACCCTCATGACCAGCTTGGAAGGCTGGGGCTCTACCATTGAGCTACGCCCGCGTGCCGAGCCGGGAGGCGGGACAACGCCCGCCGTCAGCCAGGTCAACATGCGTAGCGTACCGGCTGCGCGGACCGGGAGGCGCCCCGAGGTGCTGGCCTGTCGCCACGGAATTCGCTGGACGGGTAGGCTACGGTCGGCTCAACGGGATGTAGCGCAGCTTGGTTAGCGCGCCTGCTTTGGGAGCAGGAGGCCGCGAGTTCGAATCTCGCCATCCCGACCACAAGTGCAGGTCACAGGGCTTGCTGTGGACAGCCAAGTGGCTTCCAAGATCGTTTGACCGTCATTTGACCGTGGTGTTGAACGCCAGCCCGAGACAGTGGCCGTCACGGAGTGGACCCTGCTGGCATGCTGTTCGGCGTTGTGGCGACTCCCGTTGAACAGAATCCAGGTTCCTTGTCCGGTCGGCCTGGACCCGTTGGACGATGACGATGCTGAGGGGCTGCCGGTTTCAGGAGGGGCTGCGTGACTCGTGAGGAGTTCCTGGATCTGCTGGCCCGGCTACGGTGTGCACCTGTCGGCCGGGCGCGTCTCCGGGCGCCGCATAAGCCTCTGTTGCTGCTGTGGCTGTTCGGAAGGTTCACCTCTAGGGGCAGCACCACCGCGGTCTATTCGGAGGCCGAGGAGCCGGTCAGCACACTGATCAACGACTTCGGACCACCCGTCGCGAGCGCGTCAGCCGGGCGGCAGCGGGCGGCGATGCCGTTCGTGCACCTAGAGCGGGAGATCTGGGACCTGCGGGACGGTTCGGGGGCGGAGATCGGGCCGGATGCTCCAGAGCGCGGCCCGTGGCTGGCCGGTCGCAGGGCGATCGGCCGGCTGCGGCCCGGAGCCGAGCAGCTGCTGGCGGATCCGGGCACGCTGGCGGCCGCCGCGCGGCTGTTGCTGGATCTGCACTTCACGCCGGGGCTGGCCGCGATGATCTGTGACGCGGTGGGCCTGGACCTCGCGGTCTTGGAACTGGCCGCCACTCCGGCCGTTGCAGCGGCCAGACGGGGCCCCCGGCGTCCTGGGTTCGCTGAGGAGGTATTGCGGGCTTACGCCTACCAGTGCGCCATGTGCGGCTTCGATGGGGCGCTGGGCCGTAATCCGGTCGGTCTCGAAGCGGCGCATGTGCGCTGGCATAGCCAGGACGGCCCGGACGTGGTGGCCAACGGGCTGGCGTTGTGTGCGCTGCATCATGCGCTGTTCGACCTGGGGGTGCTGGGGCTGACAGCTGAGCTGCATATCCGGGTGTCCAGCCTGTACGTGGCCCGCAGCGATGCTGGGCGGCGGGCCGTGGACGACCTGTCGGGCCAGCCGCTGCTCGCACCCCGGCTGGGCCAGCCCGTCGTGGAAGTGAATCACATCGACTGGCACCATCGGCAGGTCTTCAAGGGGGCCGGAGTCGAGGCCGCATAAGAGCCGGATCAGGTTCCGATACAAATCGGACCTGGCTGACATTAGATGATACCTCTGATTCGTATCCGGCATTGTTGCTGACCGTCAGCGGGTGAAGCGCACCCCGCAAAGCGAAGCGAAGCAAGTTATTCATATCCAATGGATACGTCTGGACTGTGCGCAGATCCAGACATAAGAATGGGCCATGTGGCTTGATCGGGACCGGGCGCGGTCCCGATCAAGGAGAGCATCACCAAGGGGATTGGGGATGGCCATGGTGGCGGGTGCGGGCGTGCGGCGGCGTTCGCGGCAGCCTGTCTCGCGGCCCAAGACCGTGCAGTTCTCCCTGACCCTGGAAGAGTTCGACGCGGTCAACCGCGCAGCGGCCCAGGCTGGGCTGGCACGTGGGGCGTATGCCGCGGAAGTGACGTTAGCTGCGGCCTGCGGTACTCAGTCCCGTCAGGCTTCGCCGCTGCGCGAGGCCCTGGGGGAGCTCATGTCTGCTGCTGGGCTGGTCCGCCGGGTGGGTACGAATCTCAATCAGGCGGTGGCGCGGTTGAATGCCACGGGACAGCGCGGTGAGGACTTGCTGCCAGCGGCCGAATTCTGTGCCCGGGTAGTCCGCCGCCTGGACGAAGCCGCAGAATATGTGCGCCGGAGCATTCCGTGATCTGGCCAGGGTGTTCCGCGTGATCGGGAAAGTGCTCCGCGGCACCGACGCCCCGCGCCTGCTCTATTACCTCTACGGCCCGGGAAAAGCCAATGAGCACACCGATCCGCACTTGGTCGCCGGGTTCAGCGACCCAGCCGAGCTGGAACCAGAGCGCCGCCCGAACGGATCACGGGACTTCCGGCGCCTAGCCGGGCTGCTCGCCCAACCCCTGGCCGCACAGAACGGATCGAACTATCGCGTGCCGGTGTGGCACTGCGCGGTCCGCGCTGCGCCTGAGGACCGGCTGCTCTCCGATGCGGAATGGGCGCAGGTCGCTGCCGCCATCATGGACCGGACCGGCCTCGCCCCGGCCGGGGACGATCTCGCGGTGCGCTGGGTGGCGGTCCGGCACGCCCCGGATCACATCCACCTGGTCGCGACCCTGGCCCGGCAAGACCAGATCCGCCCGAAGGTCTGGAACGACTACTTCCGGGTCCGGGAGGCCTGCCAGGACGCGGAACGCCGGTTCGGCCTGCGTTGCACCGCTCCAGCCGACCGCACCGCTGCCCGGCGGGCGACCCGGGCCGAGTCGGAGCAGGCGATCCGGCGCGGCTGGGATGAGCCGCCCCGCGCCAGGCTCCGCCGCGAAGTCTGCACTGCCGCCGCCGGAGCGCGCACGGAGCAAGAGTTCTTCACCAGCCTGGCCCAGGCTGGAGTGTCTGGTCCGCCGCCGGTACAGCACGATCCGCCCGGGTCAGGTAACGGGCTACGCCGTGGGCCTGCCCCAGCACGCTGGAAGGGACGGCCACCCCATCTGGTACGGGGGCGGGAAGCTCGCGGCCGATCTGACGCTGCCCAAGCTGCGCACCCGGTGGTCTGGGCCGCAGGCGCGTGATCCTCTCGCCGGTGCGGACCAGTTCCCGCACGTGACCGTCCGCGCCGTGCTCCGGGCGACTGTGGCCGAGGCAGCGGAACATGCCACCGATGAGGCCGGGTTCTTCGCCCGCCTGCGTGCGTCCGGTGTGCTGGTGCGCGAACGGTTCAGTGAGGTCAATCCTGGCGAGGTGACCGGCTACGCGGTGACCCTCCCGGGTTGCACCGGCCCGGACGGGACGCCCCGCTGGTTCGGCGGCGGACGCCTGGACAGCGCGCTGACCCTGCCCCGGTTGCGTGAGAACTGGGCACGCGGCTATGGGGGAGCGGAGCGTTCCGGCGCGTCCCTATTCACTGGACCGGAACGCGCTGAGATCTACCGTCACGCGGCCCGGAAAGCCGCCACCGCGGCAGAACACCTGCGGCACTGCACCGCCAGCGACCCGGACCACGGAGCGGACACTGCCTGGGCCGTGGCTGACGCGCTCCACACTGCCGCCATGGCGACCGGGAGCCCGGCATTGCGCTGTGCTGCGGACACCTACGACCGGGTCTCCCGCTCACCGCACGGCAGGATCCCGCGCCACACTCCGGAGGGAAACCGGCTCCGGGCCACGGCACGGTTGCTCGCGATGACAGGTGGGACGACGGGTGACGGCATGGGCCAGGCGGGTGCCTTGGCCAGCAATCTGGTGGCCCTGATCGATGCAGTGGCCGGGCTACGCCAGGCCCAGGCGCACGCCGCTCAAGCCGCAGCCGCCCGTACGGCCGCGGAGCAGCTTCACGCGGCCCTCACCGCTGCCCGGACACGCGTAACGCATCCCGGCCAGACCCCGGCCAGATCTGCCCGGCACTGCGCAGCTGCTGCTGAATTCCCCCTGCCCCTGGCCGACGTTCTGGCTACGGCAGCATCCACAGGCTCTGCTGAAAAGCGATCTAAGCCGTAGGTGGCCAAGCCACCGGCCCGGGCGAAGCCAACTCGCTAACACCCGGCCCGGATTGCGCCCGACCGATTGCCCTCGCGGCCGATTCCGGCCGAGGCGACGTGGCACCCCCGGTCGCTCGTCCTTACTCGACTGCGGGCGGCCGGTCACCTGGACCTACAGTGCCGCTCAGACAGAGTCGGCAGACGGCAGCCCTCGTCGCTGAACGTTGAGCCTGTTGAAGGATCAAGATGATCCGCAGTCGCGCAAATCGCCGAATATTTGCGGCTCCCCTCGCATTGGCCTCAACGCGCTGGCGAGTACAGATCAACCATTTCGGAGCGGGTCCAAGTCCGGCCGGGCGAAGGTGCCGGTCGGGCCGCGGGGTGCGCTGAGGGCGTAGGCGATGATGGCGTCGGTGCCGTCATGGACTGAATGTCCGTGTCCGCCGCTGAGGTCGGTCGCGGTCAGGGCGGGGTCGGCGGCGTTGATCCGGATATTGGGCAGCAGTCGCGCGAAATGCACGGTCATCATGTTGACTGCGGCCTTCGACGCGGCATGCAGCGGCGTGCCCGCGAACGCTTCGGTGCGACTCCGGTCCTGGAAGTGCCTGAACGACCCGTGCCCGCTGCTGACATTCACGATCCGCGGGTCGTCGCTCTTCTCCAGCAGCGGCAGGAAGGCATGGATGAGGCGGACGTAGCCGACGACGTTCGTCAGTAGCACCTCGGTCATGTCGTCGGCGGTGTAGTCGTGCGGGTCACGCACCGGGCCGGTGATCCCGGCGTTGTTGACCAGCACGTCCAGGTGCCCCTCGGCCCCGCTCGACGCAGCCGGCGGCGTGCCGGACCGACTCGCCGGAGGTCACGTCCCAGTTCCAGGAACTGCGCGCTGACGGCCGCGGCGGCAGCCTGTCCGCGCTCGCTGCCGCGGGCGGTGAGATAGACCCGGTACCCGGCCTCGGCCAGACGCCGGGCCGTCTTCCGGCCGTGCCCTTATCAGCGCCGGCGACCAGCGCGACGGGGTGCGCTCACGGATTCCGTGCTCATCTTCGGATCCTACCTGTCGATCACATCTCGCCCCCGAGTCACCGTTCCCGCACCGCCGATCGCGAAGGTGCCGGAGGCTGCTCCGGGGTCATGCCGGCTGCCCAGTCGCCGCGGAGTTGGCGGGACGGCGCTGCCGCCACGCTGCTGTGGCCAGCACGAGCAGGGTCCCCGGCGGCGGCGTATACGGCGAGCACGGCCAGCGGCCCTGTCAGGTTGACCCCACCGAGGTTAGATGATGCTTCGAGGCGGCGGTGAGCCCGGCGCTGGGTGGCAGGCCCTGGCCGATCACGTTCCAGGGGGAGGCCAGCAGCGCGGTGGCGATGGACGTCCAGGCGGTCGGGGTCGCCGAAGACGATCATAGCGATGATGGCGAGCAGCGTAGCCGGGCAGGCCGAGTGCGGCCTGCAGCCCGGCGGTCGCCGCCGCGGCGGCGAACACTACAACGATGCCCAGCCCGGCCAGCGCGGCGTTGTATCCGGAGACCACGCCGAGTGCCGGGCCGATCAGCAATGCGCCCAGCAACCCGGACACAGGCCGCGTAGGCGGCCACAGCAGGCCCAGCCGCAGCAGCGCGGCGCGCAGGCTGGGGCTGCGCGGCCCGCCGAGCATCACCGCGAGCACGGTAGCTCCGACGTACCCGCCGAGCATCCAGGCGATGATCAGGAAAAAAGCTGACACGCCGGTCGGGTCCGATGCCGGGAGCGGGGCCAGGTCACGCACCGCCAGCGGCACCTTCAACGCCACAGCGGCCTGGGTGAACGTCTTGGTGAGCACGGCTGCGGTCCCGGGGCTGGCAGCCGTCTTCGTCAGCAGGGTCTCACCGCGCGGGGCGGCCACGACCGCCGCGTTCACCCGCCCGTCCCGGACCGCTGCCCCGGGCCGCGGCCGCATCTGGCACGCCGGTCAGCCGGATCACCCCACCGTCGTGCCAGACGACCAGGCTGGCCAGCGGCGAGGCTCCCGCGACCGCCACCGGGGCGTAGTGCGGCACCGGGCGGTGCAGCACACCCAGGAACACGCTGGCAAACAGCAACTGGAACACCACCACAGTGGCCAGGACGGCGCCCGGCCGTACCAGCCCTTTCACCGGGCCCGGCCGTCTCTGGCGCGGGTGCTGTCCTTGGCCAGGCCTACCGACGGGCACGCGGCCCGGTACCGCGCCGGCGCCCTGGCCTGGGGCGACCAGGCTCGTGATGCCCGGACTGCTTGTTGCTGGTCTCTGGGGC
>CAWCBE010000011.1:0-161608 GCA_963793825.1 uncultured Actinomycetes bacterium | reverse complement strand
TCAATGATGGCTTGGCCGCGAGTTCGCATCGAGGGGCGGCTTACTCAGGCACGGCGTGCCACCGGGTGACCCGCGATGTCGATGCACGGTTCATGCCGCATGGGATCGGCGCTGGCGGCTCGACATGCGACGTTGACGATCTTCGGCTGCTCGCGGACATCACCGGAATCGAATCGGCCGATGATGCACTTCAGGCATGTGCCGATTTCTATCCAGACGAGCCGATATCCGCGCGCTCGGCTGCGGTCCTCCGGGAGCTTTTCGGCTGATCACGATGATCAGCTAGCCGGTTGGACCTTGGGTCCCGCACTCCGAGCCGGATGCAGTGGCCCAGGGCATGATGCCAGCGGGCAGACAGAAGCCTGGCTCGCACCGACACCATCTCCCTGGGCCATGCGAGGTCACTGGGGGTTCCCTGGCTGGCCAACCTGGCCTCTCTCATCCGGCATTCAGGTAGGCGCTCAGCGCTTCGCCGACATCGGCGATGGCCCGGTGGTCGGGGTGCAGGTACCGCTGCGTGGTCCCCGTCACGGGCGAGCCCGTCAAGATCATCACCGAGACCCGAACGAACGGTACCGATTCCTTTCGCCGGGCGGCCAGGTCTACCTGATTGACGGCCTTTGCAGGTGAGAGAATCAGGAGCGAGCACGTGACCGAACTGGATAGAGCCCTGAGCAGCACCCTGGCAGTCCTTCAGAAAGTGCAGCCCGGCGACCTGGATGCACCCACGCCGTGCGCATCCTGGGACGTTCGCGCGCTGATCAACCACTTCACCGACACGGCCCGCTGGTGGGCCGGTGTCGTCAGTGGCACTAGCGGCCCACCGACGTGGACTACACGGCCGGTGATTTCGTCGCCGCCTACGAGGAGAGCGCCCGGATGGCGGCGGCGGCGTTCGAGGCCGATGGCGTGCTCGGCCGTATGATCCGGCTGCCGTTCGGCGAGTTCCCGGGCGCTGCCGTACGGACATGGCGGCCCTCGATCAGTTCGCTCACGGCTGGGACCTGGCCCGGGCTATCGGCTACCCGGGCGACCTGGACCCCGAGCTGGCGACCGAGCTGCTCGCCTCGGCACGGCTGGCGATCACCGACGGTTTCCGCGGCCGGCGGGCAGGCCCCGTTCGGGCCCGTCGCGGCCGCGCCTGCCGGGGCCGGGCCCGCGGACCAGCTCGCCGCCTACCTCGGCCTGCCGGTGTGACTGATGCCGGATAGCGCGGCGTTCGGCCGGGAACGAGCCGTTCCGGCGCGAGCTGTTCGCGCACTGCTATCGGATGCTCGGCTCGGTCGCGGACGCCGAGGACCTGGTCCAGGAGACCTACCTGCGCGCCTGGCGCTCGTACGACAGCTTCGAGGGCCGGTCCTCGGTGCGCACGTGGCTGTACCAGATCGCTACCAATGCGTGCCTCACGGCGCTGTCCCGTCGCGATCGCCGGGTGCTGCCGTCGGGACTATACGACGCGGAGCCGGATCCGGCGGTATGGCCCCAGGACGCCGGACCCAACGTCGCGTGGCTCGACCCGGTCCCGGACACGCTGGCGATCCCGGAGGCGGCCGACCCGGCGGTCATCGTCACCGCCCGCGAGAGGCTGCGGCTGGCACTCATCGCGAGCCTGCAGTATCTGCCGCCCCGGCAGCGCGCCGTGCTCGTCCTGCGCGACGTGCTCGAGTTTCCCGCCGCGCAGGTCGCAGTCATGCTTGACACGACGACGGCGTCAGTGAAGAGCGCGCTGCAGCGGGCCCGGGCCCGGCTGGAGGAAGTAGCTCCCGCAGCTGATCAGATCACTGAGCCGGACATACCGCAGGCGCGGGCGCTGCTGGATGAGTACATCGCCGCGTTCGAGAACGCCGACGCCGCTGCCCTCGAGCGGCTGTTGGTCGAGGACGTCATCCTGGAGGCGACGCCGCTGCGGTCCTGGTTCTCGGGCCGCGGTGCCTGCATCCCGTTCCTGCGCGACCGCGTCCTTGGCGCCCCCGGCGACTGGCGGATGCTGGCCACCGGCGCCAACGGCCAGCCCGCCGCGGCGGTGTACGCGCGGGACGCTGACGGGCAGCTGCAGCCCTACGGCGTCTGCGTGCTGACCGTGACCGACCGCGGATCAGCCAGGTTACCTCGTTCGGAAATCCGGCCCTGCTCGCGGTGTTCGGATTTCCTCCCGAGCCGGGTATGACCGGACCATGGACACCCACCTCGAGGTAGTCGTCATCCCGGTCTCCGACGTGGACTGCTTGCCAAACCTGGCTTCAAGGTCTACAGGTCCCGAAGCCTGGCGCGATTGTCCTGATGGCTCAAGAGCGCATCGACCGCGGTGGCCCAGCACGCTCGACGGCCACCAGGACCACGAGGTCGAGCCCGGCGACTCCGAGGCGCGACCAGGCCGCGGTATCGAGAGCAGCCACCAGCTTGCCGTTGACGTCCTCGGCTGCCAGGTCTTCGTCGGTTAGTTCATTTGTCCGCATCGAGGCCGAGGATGCTTCTACGGAGCCCCCGCGACCATCGCACTGCGCACAGAGCGCGGGTGACGCGGCTGAGAACCGTACGGGAGCCAGCGGCGGGCCGGAACCCGGCGAAACCGGCGTCTATGACGGACGGTCAAGGAATCCCGGGAGCCAATTACGGGAGCCACTGCCCTCAGACTCCCCCGGACTCGCCGCGACCCGGCGGGGCGAATATGCAGGGGGCGGCTCCCGGCCCGACTCCCTCAGTAAGGCAACCGCGCCCGCGCCCGCGGCCGGGGCGGTGGTGACCCGCTAGCTGGACGGTCCCGGGCGTTACGGTGCGGGCGGAAATGCCGGGTACTCGTGGCCCAGGGTGCGCGCGCATGCTGCCCAGGCGGCGTGGCTGGCGGGCTTGCCTGCCTGGATGAACGCGGCGGCCTGGTCTGCGAGGCAGTTGCCGGAGGCGACCTGGTGCGAGCCACCGGGCATCGTGACCAGCAGGGCGTTGGGCATGGTGCGCGGTGCGGCCGCGACGTTGGCTGGCGGGTCTACCGGGTCGGCGCTGCCGTTGACGAACACGATCGGGACGTTGCTGTGCACCACTCCCGACACTCCCGGGTCGTGCGGCCAGAGCGCGCAGAGTTGCTGCTGCCAGGCCGCCGTGGCGGCCATTTGCGGGGTGAACAGGGACAACCGGGCCTGCTGGGCTACCTTCGCGGGGTTCATCGCGGCCCACGCGTCACCGCAGCGGATGGTGATCTCCTGCAGCTGGGTGGGCCCAGCTGAGGTCGCGGAGGCGAGCCCGCGCTCGTTGATCACCTTGGCCCACTGGCCGCGGGCGAAGGCGGCCAGGTCCCCGGGCAGCCGGACCGCCGTGTCAGGCGACGAGAGGTAATCGTCGATGGCGATGTTGAGGAAGGCCTGGAGGGTGATGGTGACTGTCTCCGGCCGCCCGCTGGAGCCGGTGATGGTGACCCGGGCCGGGTGGGCGCGCAGGCGGTTCACCACGGTGGCCAGGTCGGCGGCCGGGTGGTAGGCCCGGGCGCAGACCGGGGCGGCCTCGCAGCGGCGGGCCATCTGGTCGAAGGCCTGCTGGGCATGGATCGGGGTCTGCTGCCAGAGGGGGACGTTGAGCAGTGAACCGCTGTAGAACACCGCGGTGCGCACGTGCGCGCCGTAGCGCTGCAAATAGGCCAGGCCCATGGACACGCCGTATGAGCCGCCATAGATGTTGATCTTGTTGTAGCCAAGTGCCCTCCGGATCTGGTCCAGGTCCCGCGCCGCAGCGGCGGTCGTGTCGTAACGCGGGCTGCGGCTGGCCGACGCCAGGCAGTGACGGACCGCCGTGCGGAGCCGCGGCCCGGTGGTGTCCAGGCCGGGGCAGGTCTGCGGCCAGGACAAGGGGGTGCCGCGCTGGGCGGCGAACACCAGGCCCATGCTCTGGTTCAGCTGCCCGAAACTCTGCACCGCCCAGCCAACGTCGCCAATGGCGGAACCGCCCCACCCGGCCAGATAGAACAGCGGGGCAGCTCGGCGGCGGGCCGAGGCGGGCAGGACAGCGACCAGCAACGGTATCTGGGGACCGTGAGGGTGCGCCCACTCCTGGGGCACCCACACCGTGCGGCATTCCCCTGGGTACCCGCCGGGACCGCAGGGCGTCAACCTGGCGGGGAACAGCGCCCGGGGCGCAGGCGATCTGCCCGGAACTGATCCGCTCCCGCAACCGGCTGCCGCCAGCACTACCACTGCCGCCAGCACTACCACTGCCGCCAGCGCGGCCCACAACGTCAGCCAGAGCTTTGAATTCCGCAGGCCCGATGCCGAAGCTGCCCGCACGCCCGCCATGGTGACCATCTCCTGCCACACACGAGCGACGAGCCCCAGGGCGCAACCAGCCCGTCACCGGTCAGAGCCCCGCTCCCAACTACAGTTCTGCGACTGGGTAGCGGGCACGAGGGCCGAACGTCCTCTTGCTAGTCCTGCCGGCCGCCAGCCAGATGCCCGCCGGAGGGCTATGGCGTCAGGTCTCAGCCAGGGGTCTGCCGAGTGCCCGGGCGCGACGCGATCGCACCGCCCGGCACGGGCGGCAATTGACCCCGAGGGGGACTGTCACGCAGTGGGGGTCGCCGGTTTCGGTCGGCGGATAGCCCAAGTGGCGTCAGCTTGCGGTCAACGAACTCGACGCCTTCCGACCCGGCATAAGGGCCAGGAGGACTCGGCCGGAGAGTGCACTCTTACCGTGCCGACTGCGGTCAGGAGACGATGGGCAGACGCCGGACGCGTATCCATTCGTCAGTGAGGACCACCACCGCGCCGCTGCCCAGATCCTCGGCGACAACGTCGAGGTTGGCGAGGATGATGGTGGCTTGCTCGGTCGCGCGTCGCCCGGACAGGCGGCGGATCAGTAAGATCGGCGGACGATCGGCCCCTTCCCGGGCCAGCAAGGTACCGAAATCGGTGTCTGCTGAGACCAGGACACGGTTGTCGCCGCGCGCCTGGGCCAGCACGACCTGGTCAGTCGCCGCCTGGAGGCCGTAGTCCCGGACATGGGCGGCGTCGTACTCCCGTCTGCCACCATGGCCACGACCGTCGCAACCGGCATCCGCAGGCCGCGGATGGTCGGCTGGCCGCCCATGACATCTGGGTCGGTCGTGATCCGGCTGAAGGTCATGCCTGGATGGTACTCACCAGTTGGCGAAAGACCCCTCAAGGATTCGGGCAAGCGTGCGAGCGCGCTCAGCCAGGCATCGCATGGCCTGTCCCCGCCGACATGCCCAGATGATCGGCATGCGGCCGGTCGGGTGCCGCCGCCAGCATGCAGACGGATATCTGATGACCGCGTCCGCCGCCGGCTACGCCTACGGCGCAGACGGAGGTGGACTTGGCCAGCCGCCGGTCACCCCAGTTCCTCGCGGAGCGCCGCTACCAGCGGGTCATCGCTGTCGCGCCCGCTCTCCAGGAGCTCGGTGAGCGTCAGCGCGGTGATGGCTTGGTTGCGGTCGAAGGATCGCGGCCAGTAGGTGACCTCCCACCAGCCGCCAGCCCGCTCGGTGGCGGTTGTGGCGATCTGGCCGTCGATCTCCAGTTGCATGACGCCTTCGCCGGTCCTGATCGGCTTGGGGACCCTCTCCCGCCCCGGGGAGCGACAGGGGAGCCATACGGGAGCCACCATGCAGCCGGAAATCCCGACAATCCCGGCACCTATGACGGCCCGTCAGGGAGCCGGGGAGCCAATCACAGGAGCCACTGCCTTCCGACCTCCCCGGACTCACCCCGACCCCGACGGAGCGATTCTGCAGGGGAGGCTCCCCGCCCGACTCCCTCAGACCGGCCCAGACACCGGATTCGTGCCTGGGGCAGGTCGTGCACGGCCATGAACACCTCGATGACCAGCAGCATCGTCTTCGTCTCCGCCTTATTGCCCTCAAACGCGGACACCATCAGCGGGAACCCCGAGGCCTCAGTGAGACCGTCTTACCCCGCTTACCCCGGCTCGCGGTCTGGACCGCCCGGTCGTTCAAGGCTATGTTTAGGCCGCGGTTGACGAGCCAGCCAGAGGCCCTTGCGCACCCAGACTGCGTTCTCACCGCAGCGTGAGAAATGTGCCGCCAGGTACTTCGCCGCATAAGGAGCACGAAAAACGCTCAAAATGCTTTCCTTACGGCCCGAACCGGGCGAGAATCGGTAACGTTCCCGGAGCAGGAACCACTGAAAACCGGGGGAATAAAATGGAGGATATTCATGAGCAGCCCCTACCAGCCGTACCCGCAGGAGCCGCCAGGCGGTTACGGGCAGCCGCCGTACCCGCCGCAGGGCGGTTGGGACCCCAGCCAGCGCGGCTACCTGCAAGGCGGGCCCGTCGGCTTCGGGGAGGCGATCTCCGAGGGTTTCAGGAACATCGTCACCTTCAGCGGCCGCGCCTCACGATCCGCGTTCTGGTGGTTCTTCCTCAGCGCCATCATCATCGATATGATCGGCGCCGGCATCGGGAACGCGGCCCATCTCGTCGCGATCCAGTACATCATCTATGCGGTCATCGCCATCGGGACTCTCAGCCTGGCGGTCCGGCGGCTGCACGACTCCGGCAAGAGCGGGTTCTGGTGGCTCATCGGCTTCATCCCTATCATTGGCACCATCACGCTGATCGTGTTCTACTGCCTTCCCGGGACGCCTGGGCCGAATAAGTACGACGCATAGCGGGACAGTGAGCACGCCGATGGTGATCTGCGGCTCCAGCCGCCGCTCCTTGGAGAACCCGCTCTCGCGGAACGCGTCACCCTCATCAGACTTGAAATACAGGGTGGTGACGTCATACAAGACCAGCTAAGCAGCAGGTCAAGACCCATGCGGGCCACACCAGGAGAGTGCAGTCAATGGGGGTAGCCGCTGATTTATCTCCCGTTGGTCATCGAAGTTGAAGTCCCAGCCGCCGAGTAGCTCGAGAGGCTCCATTCGATAGGCTTCGTCAGGGATCTCGTCGCCGGTCGCTCCCTGTGCGCCCGCGCGGGGATGTGGGGATGTACCACAAGGAGTTTCGGTATGAGTCAGCCATTAAGGCTGACAGAAGGCGCTGGGCATCGCCGATCTCCTGACGCGGAAGACCGGCGAGCAAGGCAGTCGCGCGGGCCGCGATCGCTCCGTCATCCGCTGGATCAGGAACATGGCCGCGAGCGGACACTACCGGCTGGCAGAAGCCATCACTGTCCATAGGGGTAGAGGATGTCATGCGTGACCGGCCGTCCTGGGGACCATTTGGGGACCGCACGGCATGCGCCCGGCTGGACAGTCGGCACGTGGCCGGACTGACCACTCCCCATCTCGACAAGCTGACCCGCGGAAACGCCTGGTCCCACGTCCTGGGGGTCAAGGGGTCACTGGTTTCGGCTGGCGGATAAGCCCAGGTGCATCAGCTTGCGGCGCTGAGGGGCTGTATCTCGTCGAGCGCAGTCCCTGGGCGGTCCTTCTCGACCTCTAGGTCGTAGCGGGCCTGCAGGTTCATCCAGAACCGCTCGGAAGTGCCGAAGTAGCGGTAAAGCCTCAGGGCCGTGTCGGCGCTGCTGCGGCGCTGCCCGTGGACGATCTCGTTGATCCGCCTGGCTGGCACGTCTACCGCCTTGGCCAGCCGATACTGGCTCACTCCGAGTGGCTCGAGGAACTCGGTCAGCAGGATCTCGCCGGGGTGTACCGGCGGCATGATCGTAACGCAACGCGTTACTAGGGAGTCCGCAGGCTGAGCCGACAGATCCGTCAGGTCTGGCGGCTGCGCGCCAGCCGATCAGGGCCGATGGCGCCTGGAGCCCTGGTCACGGGGGCGGTGACGGCAAGCCTGGACAGCGGGCCCGTTAGCAGTTCCTGCTGGAGCGCGGCCACGAGCGGGGCGTTGCTGTCGTGGCTGCTCTCCAGGAGTTCGGTGACCGTCAGTGCGGTGATCGCCTGGTTGCGGTTGAAGAACCACGGCCAGTACGTGACCTCCCACCAGCCGCCGGATCGTTCTTTCAGTGTCGGATGTTCATCAGGAGGCAAACTGCTGCCCGCCGTCAACGTCATAGGTCGCACCGGTGAGCGCAGTGTTGATCATGATGTGGACGGCGAGCGCGGCGACGTCGGCGGGGCCGACGACGCGGCCGATCGGGAGCGTCGTCCGCAGCTCATTGCGGCGCTCCTCGAGCCGGTCTCCGAGCAGCGATGCAGACAGCGGGGTGTCGACGAAGCCGGCGGCGATGAGGTTCACGCGAACTGGCGCGAGCTCAAGCGCGAGGGCTGCTGTGAACGGGGGCAGCACTGCGGTGGCGGCAGAGGCGATCCCGAGGCCGTGGCCGACGCGCCGACCGCCGGTGCCGCCCATGAGCAGCAGGGTGCCTCCGGGCCTCATCTTGCCGACAGCGTTGCGCGCGACGTCGAGTCCCAGCACCACGTGGTCGCTGAGCGCCTGGCGCACCTGGGCTGAGTCCATCTCGAGCAGGGGCCCGTAGGTCGGGCCGCCGGCCGTGACCATCACGTGGTCGATCGGTGCTGGCAGGTCCTCGAAGAACCGCTTCAGGGCAGCCGCGTCGTTGGCGTCGAAGGCCGCAGTGCGTGGCGCGCCGAGTTCCGCCGCCGCTCGCTTGAGCCGGTCGGGATTACGGCCGGTGAGGATGACATCAGCACCCTCAGCCCGGGCGCGCCGGGCTGTCTCGAACCCGATGCCCGCGCTGCCGCCGATCACGATGACGGTCTGCCCGGCCAGTTCCGGTACGCGCTGGGTGGGAACAGGAGTGGCTGCACTGGTCATGGTTTCTCCGATGGGTGGTGTCGGCGACTGGTCAGCGAGTCGTCGGCGGGACTTATGACCGGCAATCTCGACACGGGCGTGAGCGTTCGGCCAGCTAGGATTTACTCTGCCTGACGAACTGCCTCGGCCGCCAATGGCCGCGGACCTCGCCGGAGCGGGGGATCGCAGACCACCACCTCACCCGGGCCACACCGTCTCCAAGAGGTGAGCGTCACCCTTCTTCAGGGCGGCGAGGCACTGCCCGACCGGATCAGCCTGACCCGCGGCACGAGTCTGCCTGCGCGCGCGCTCCATGGCACAACGAGCTCTGGAAACCCCGGCACAGGCCGACGGCGTTGACCATCCGCTCGACCTCGATGGCCGTGCCCGTTCCGGCCGGGAGCGGAGACGGCCCGGCGGGCCCAAGCCATGTCAGGGGTTAGCGAATGCTGTTTGCGAGGTGAGTGATGCAGTTGGAGACTTCGCTGCGGTTGCTGGCCTTAGCGATGCAGTTGTCGAAGCTGGTGAAGACGTTGGTATTGCGCGCGACGAACGTGCCGACGCGCACGGAGAACACGATGGCGACGGCTAGCGCCAGGATGCCGCAGATGAGGCCGGCGCTGGCCTGTCCAGTGTTTGTCGCACCCTTCGTCCGGCTGCGGGTGAGGGCGATGACGCCCAGGACAGCCGCGACGAGGCCCCCCAGCAGGCCCAGGGGAAAAAGGACGAACGAGACGGCGGCCACGAGGCTGGCCACGCCGAGAACCAAGGCGGCCACCCCCAGGCCATTCCTGGGCCGCGCAGGTGGTGGCATGACACGCGGTTGTTCGGGTTGGGTGCTCACGATGGCCTGCCTTTCTCACGCGTGGTTTAGCTGGCTCTTCCCCGCCAGCGTCCTCGGCCTGGCACGCTGGCGCAATGCTGGCCTGCTAGCTGCGTCGCGTGTGGCTGGTGCCTCACCTGGCCTGCTAGCTGGCAACCTGCTGGCTGGCAAGGGGAGGATCTGGCCCTCGTGCGCCAGGCCGGGTGACCGATCGGCACTGACCTCGCTCATCCGGGAACGGCCACCAGTTCCCACGGCCGGGCAGCACGACGGTGGGGGCCACGAGCAGCGTGCGGACCAGGGCGTCCCCATCAGGATGCCGGGCGCAACGTTCGACTTGGCCGCGAGGGCCAGCTAGCCTTCCTGCCGACCCGGGTCGCCAGGAGCCGCCGATCCCCGCCTCGGCCCGGCCACGGGCCCCTACTCGCGCGGATCCGGTGACCACCCTGAGCGGGTCGGCCGTCAACTTCGACTGGCCCGGATCGCTTACGGCGGTCCACCTGGCCAGATGGTGTGGCGAGGCTGGCGGTTCATGTTCCGTCGAACCGGAATTCGCTTTGCCAGGTGCCGTCTGATTGCACGACCGACCAGTACTTCTCTGCAATCTGGTCCGGGCTGAACGGTGTGCCCGGTTGGATCTGCCCGGCGATGGTGATGCTGGCGACGCGTATGCCGTCGCCCGCCAGTTCGGCACCGAGCATGGTCGCCGCCGGCCGCAACGCGGCCTTGCCAAGCGAGACGGTGCCCCAGGCCGGGCCCGGGTGGTCAGCCCAGCCGCCGCCGGTGAACAGGATGGTCCCGCCTCCGGCGGCCCGCATCGCCGGGGCAGCGACCTGCGTGGCCACGATGGCCCCGACGACATCGACGTTGTAGGCCTGGTGCAGGTGGGCGACGTCGCTACTCAGCAGCGAGTCCGGCGTCAGCATCGATGCGTTGTAGACCAGGACCCCGGGCGCGCCGGTGCCCGCATACAGCGAGGTGAGGGTGGCGCGCAGGCCCTCAGGATCGCTGGCATCCGCGGCCACGGTGTCGACGGCAGCGCCGGCGTCGGCTAGGTCGCTGGCCAGTTTGGCCAGCCCGTCCGTGCGCCGGGCCAGGAGCGTGAGGTGGTAGCCGCCTTGCGCGAACCGGTGCGCGATAGCACCGCCGAGGCCGGGGCCGGCTCCGATGACCATTAGGTGGCGTGGATCGACGGCGGGGCCATCGGGCCGAGCAGAGCTTGTCATTGTCGTCCTCCTTTTTTGAATGCGCGGTAAGGATCCCTGAGGTCCCCGACTTGGCAGTTCACGTGAATATCCCTCATACGTCCGTGGGTCACCTCCTTCGCGGACACCGAGAATCTGCGCCAGCGACATCACCCGGGAAGAGCGGGGTCGGCCTTGGCCTGTGCAGTTGTCACTTCAGCGTGTGCCGGGGGCGGGATGCTTGCCGGGCGCAGTGGCCCGGGGCGGAGCAGGGCGCCGGCGGTAACCGCGCCGGCGGCGAATATGCCGGCGGTCCACCAGAACGCGGTGTCGTAGCCGTGCGCCAGCGCCTGCCCGGTCAGGGCCGGGCGGCCGATGAGCCGGGCCGCGGCGAGGTGCGCGGCGAGATAGGAGGTGACGGCGGCGGTGAAGATGGTGTTCAGCAGCGACGTGCCGACCGAGGCGCCGAGTTGCTGGCCGACGGTGACGGTGGCGGAGGCGACGCCCGCGTCCTGCGGGGCCACGCCGAAGGTGCCGGTGTTGATCACCGGCGCGATCACCATGCCCACGCCGACTGCGGCCAGGATGATCGGGCCGAGCACGCCTCCGGCGTAGCCGGTGTGCGGGCCCAGCTGAGCCAGCCATACCATCGCGCCTGCCGCGGCCAGCATCCCGGACGCAACCAGCGGCTTGGGCCCGAATCTGGGCATCAGCACGATCGTGGACAGGTTGGACGCGAGGATGAGGCCGCCGCTGATCGGCAGGAACGCCACGCCGGTCGCCAGCGGCGAGTACCCGAGCGTCTGCTGCAGGTAGTAGGTCAGGAACAAGAAGATCCCGAACAGCCCGGCCGAGGCGATGAGCATCGAGGCGTAGGCGCCGCCCCGGTTGCGGTCGAGCACCACGCGGGGCGGCAGCAGCGGGTGGGCCGCCCGGCCCTGCCATACCGCGAACCCTGCGCCAAGCGCCACGCCGGCGGCCAGGAACCCCCAGGTGGACGGCGCGTGCCAGCTGTGCGTGGCCGCGTTGGAGAAGCCGTAGACCAAGCAGAACAGCGCGCCGGAGACCAGCAGCACGCCGGGGATGTCCAGCCTGGGCTTAACCGGGGACGGCTGGCGCTTCAGCAGCAGCGCTCCCCCCGCAAAGGCCACCGCGGCGAAGATCAGGTTCACATACAGCGTCCACCGCCAGGACAGGTACTCGGTCAGCGCGCCGCCTAGCAGCAGGCCCACCGCGCCGCCGGCCCCGGCGATCGCCCCGTAGACGGCGAACGCCCTGCCGCGGTCCTTCTGCTCGGTGAACGTGGTGGTCAGCAGCGACAGCGCCGACGGCACCAGCAGCGCCGCGAACGCGCCCTGGCAGGCCCGCGCGGTGATCAGCATGGCGAAGTTGACCGAGGCGCCGCCGATGGCCGAGACGCCGGCGAACCCGGCCAGGCCGACCAGGAACGTGACCTTGCGGCCCAGCAAGTCGGCCAGCCGGCCGCCGAGCAGCAGCAGGCTGCCGAACGCCAGGGTGTAGGCGGTGACCACCCACTGCCGGTCCACGGTAGTGAAGTGCAGCGCCCGCTGCGCGGACGGCAGTGCGACGTTCATCACCGTCAGATCCAGCACCACCATGAGCTGCGCCAGGCCGATCACGCCCAGGATGAGCCACCGCCGCCGGTCCCAGGCGCTGCCGGTGGACGTGGCACTAGACATGAGAGTCACCACCTCTCTCTGTCGTTACTGCATACCCCCGGAAGTTTGATATGCTCACGATGTGATTAATGCATTCATAGTGCAACGAATTCGGAGGAACGTCAAGACTCCGGGGGGGTCACGTTGAGCCCCCCACCCGACGCAACGAGCCCGCCCGATGCGACGACCCAGCCGCCTGACCCAACGAGCCAGCCGCCGAGGCGGTACGAGTCGCAGGTGCGCGACGAGCAGGCCCGCCGCACCCGGCGGGCGATCGTCACCGCGGCTCACGACCTCTTCTTGGCCCAGGGTTATGCGGCCACGACGATCGACGGGATCGCGGAGGCCGCGCACGTCAGCCGGCGTACCGTGTTCAACTCGGTGGGCGGCAAGGTGGCCCTGCTCAAGCTGGCCCTGGATTGGGCCATCGTCGGCGACGACGAGCCGATAGCCCTGGCCGACCGCCCGGCGACCAAGGCGATCCTGGCCGAGCCAGACCCGCGGAAGGCACTCATGCTCTGGGTGCAGACCGTGACCGACGTCGCCGCGCGCACCACGCCGCTCGGCGAAGTTCTCATCGCCGCAGCCGATATCGACCCGGCGGCCGCACAGCTGCTCGCCGAGGCGAGCCACAACCGGATGTTGGGCGCTACCGTGTTCATCCGGTATCTCGCGTCCCTGGACGGACTGGCCGTCGGCCTAACCGAGCAACGTGCCGCGGAACTCTGCTGGGCGCTCACGGACGGCCACCTCTACCGGCTGCTGGTCGCTCAGCACAGCTGGAGCACCGCCGACTTCAACCGATGGCTGTCCGACAGCCTCGCGACGGCACTGCTGCCTACCTGAACGGGCCGCAACCCAGCAATAGGAGTCGGATCCAGCGCTAGCCGAACCGCAGCTCCATCTTCAGCCACCACATGACGCCATGGCGTCGATGAGGGTTCCCGGCCGGTGACAGCTTAGCCAGGGAGGTCCTCCGGGCGCTTGGCGGCGAGATGGCCGTGCAACAGGCCGGTGGACTGGCCGACCTCGATCAGGTATCCGTCCGGGTCCCGCAGGTAGCAGCGGATCTCCGCTCCACGGTCGATCGGCGGCGTCACGAACTCTGCCCCCTTCGCCTTCCACTCCTCGTAGCAGGCCTGGATGTCAGCGACCCGCAAGTTCAGGAAGATCGAGGTGGTGTCGCCGGGCTGGTAGTCGACCACCGTGATGCCCGGCTTGTCGGGGGTCGGCGGGCCGCCGGGATTCATGATGATCCACGAGTTGGACAGCCTGACAGTGCATGGGTTCTCATCCAGGATGACGGTGCCGCCCAGGACGCGCGAGTAGAAGTCGCGCGATCGGGCGACCTTGCGGACAGTGATGAACAACGCCATCAAGATGCCCTCGGCGGGCGCAGGGAAGCTGGCGAAGTCGTTACGGGGCTGAGATTCTGTCATGGTTGCTCCACTCCGGCGGCATTGGCGGACAACGGCAGGGTTCCCGGGCAGGTGCCAGTCAATGCCGGACCGCGGGGGTCAACGTGCAGCCGGTCTTTCCGACCTCAAGGCCGCAGCGGATCTGCAGGTTCATCCAGAACCACTCCGACGTGCGGAAGTAGCGGGCGAGCCGCAGCGCCGTGTCGGCGCTGTCCATGGACGATTTGTTGATCCGCCGGGCGGGCATGTCCACCGCCTTCGCCAGCTGGTACTGGCTCGCTCTGCGGCGCAGCCGTAAGCGGTACTTTGCCGATTAACCACGGCCATGCAAACCCATAAAGGTGAGCAAGGTCGTCCGCAGCCGTTGATCCTTTCGTGCCAGGCACGAATCTCGGTTCTCCTCCGGCCATGTGTTGAGGCGGGATGCTGCAACGGATCACGGCGGGCAAGGCCACGGGGGCACTTAACGTTGCTCACAGACAGTTTCCGAGAGCTCGGGCGTACCTTACAAGCGGGACGTCCCTGGCTCGGAACCGATCCGCGTCTGACCGGCTGATACCCCTGACGCCAACTCCGGGGACAGTCATAGACTCCCGGGCATGGACCTCCAGGACGCAACGCTCATGATCCTGAATGAGTCTGCTGCTCATCCGAGCGTGGCGAAGATCGCGCAGGCCGCATACGACCAGCTGGCAAGTGGCCAGGAAGTTGACTACCGCGTCCTGGACGAGCTGGTGGGAGAAGCCAGCGGCAAGGGTGTGCTCCGCGCCATCAGGCGGAAGTACGGCGCCACGGCCCACGAGGCCATATTCGCGCCTATTCTTCATGAAATCGACCGGGAGAAGCCCGTCCCGCCACGCAGACGGCCAGCCGCATCTGATGTTCCCCGGGAATCCCGGGGCACATCAGAGCCTCCAGAAACCCCGGGACGATTCAGTCCGCGCTACGCGCCGGGCATGGGTGATCGTCAATGACCACGCCGGGCAGCTGCACGGGTGCGTAGTCCGCCCGTTCTGGGTCGCGGACGCCGGGCACGAAGATGACACAGCACGACATGGCGGATAGTCCTGCGCCTAACGGTCTTCGAGGGTGGGAGTTACGCGCCCCGCGGCCCGGGTGGCATCCGGCCCGTCAGGCCAGTCCGGCCGCCCGTTCGGGGCGGCCGGACTGGCCTGCACCATGGGCAGCATTGGTCACATCGATCATGGCCACGGTGACTCTGCACTCAAGATTCACGTTCTGCCGGGCGATTTGCCCGGTATACCGGGAAAGTTGGGTGCTAAGTGCCCACCGCGGGCCGCCCCGCCGCCGCCAGGCTTCCCGCAGGGCCGGGATGACCGGGCGGCCGCCAGGACAACGGCCCACGCCACCGCGGGCCCGCCGGGAGCGGGCCCCAGCATCTGGGCTGGCACCGCGACCTGCATGAGCGCGCCCCATAGGAGGTTCCCGTAGGTGAGCCCGAAGTAGGTGATCGCGCCGCAGATGGCAACGACGACCACGTCCGGGGCGACGCCAGCCCCGGCCAGCGCGACGGACGCCGCGGCCCATGCTGCCCAGATCATGGTCATCCGCCGCTTCGGGGAGCCGAGGCGTCCGGCCACCACGGCCGCCAGCAGCCCGCCAACGCCGACCGCGGCGAAAGTCGCTCCGTAGCTTTATGAGAGGGCCGCGAAGAGCGCCGCGGATCCCATCTGTCCGCTGCCGCCGCTGGGTTTCCCCTCCCAGCGTGGAGAGATCCTCTTAGAGGGAGGTTCTCCGATGGGAGAGACACGCAGGAAGTTCGATAAGGACTTCCGGGAGGGCGCGGTGCGGCTTGTCCGCGAGACGGGCAAGCCGATCGCGCAGGTGGCCCGGGATCTGGGAATCAACGCGGGAACCCTGGGCAACTGGGTCGATGCTGACCGGCGCCGCCGGGAGGGCGGGGACGGGCAGCTGAGCGAGGGCGAGCGCGCGGAGCTGGCGCGGCTGCGCAAGGAGAACGCGGAGCTGCAGATGCGGTGTGATGTCCTCAAGCGCAGCGTGGCCCTCTGGGTTTCCGACGCGATGGGCAGCAGGTAGCCGTGGCCGCGTTCATCGCTTCCCAGAGGGAACAGCACGGCGTCCCGCAGGCGGTGTCCTGCCGGGCGCTGGGGGTGTCCCAGGCCTGGTTTTACAAGTGGGAGGGCGGGGAGCTGCCGCCGCGGGCCGCGCGGCGGCAGCGGCTCAAAGCCGAGGTCGCGCGGCTGTTCGCGGCGCGCGAGGGCAAGGACGGGGCGCCGCGGGTCACCGCCGCGCTGCGTGATGCGGGCTGGCGGGTGAGCGAGAACACCGTGGCGGGCCTGATGCGCGAGCAGGGCCTGGCCGCCCGCCCCGGCCGGAAGGGCCGCAAGCACACGACACGGCAGGGGAAAGGCCGGTGGCGGGCACCGGACCTGGTGAAGCGGGACTTCCCGGCCGCCGGGATCAACCGCAAATGGTATGGCGACGGCACCGAGATCCCCACCGGGGAAGGCAAGCTCTACCTCGATTCCGTCCTTGACATGGGCTCACGCCGGATCCTCGGGCACGCACTCGGCGAGCACCACGACGCGGACCTGGCGTACGGCGCGCTGGCGATGGCGGCCGCGGTCCGCGGCGGCAGGACGGCCGGGGTGATCTTCCACAGCGACCAGGGCAGCGAGTACACCGCGGCCCGGTACCGCAGCGCGTGCGGCCGGCTGGGCGTCCGCCAGTCGATGGGCCGGCCCGGCTCGGCGCTGGACAACGCGGTCATCGAGTCCTGGCACTCCACGCTGGAATGGGAGCTGCGGTCCCTGCGCAAGTTCGCGACCAGGGCCGAGGCGCGGGCCGCGATCGCCGCGTGGATCGAGGACTACAACCACGAGCGCAGGCACTCGGCGCTGGGAATGCGCAGCCCGGTGGATTACGAACGGTCCCTGGCGGGAAAGGACGCCGCGTGAGCGCGGCGGGCCCGCCGCGCGGGCCGGGAAAAGGAGGCGGCTGCGCCGCCGCTGGCCTTCTTGCGCCCGCTAAGGGTACGGGGCCGCCCCTCCGGCCTCAAGGGTGCTCCGCATCGCCCTGCGGGCGACGGCCCTTGCGGGCCGCCCTTGACCCCGGAGACCACTGCGGCCCCTGGGAGCAGGAAAAGCGGGCAGGCCACGAGCCTGCCCCGCCCGGGCACCGGCGCAAGAAGGCCAGCCATGCTAGCCATGATCACCACAACCGAAGTCTCCACGGTTTGAGGGGAATCCCGCCGCAGCCAGCAAGGATGCCTTGAAAGTGCCTGGTACTCCGGCCGTAGATCGTGATCTTTATGGAGCTGGCTTGGTTTGCCGGGAGTTGCGCTTAGGGGATCTGATCAACAAAGTGGCCAGGCCGAAGGCGAGGAGACACAGCCCGGCCCCGGGTCCGGTGATCGTCGATGGCGCCACCGTCGAGGCGAGACCAGCTATCAGGGCGGCCGCAGCCACAGCGATGAGCAGTATCCCGAGCGGACGCAACGACGGGTTGTCCAGAGTCGAGGCGAGTGGGAAGAAATGGACCCCGACGCCGAAACAGATCCATGCCGGAACCCACTGATAATGCCCAGTCACTCCCAGCACGGCTGCGCCGGCGCCCAGAAGTCCGAACTCCAAGCCAACGATGACGTTGTACCGGCGCCGGGCTACGGGGTCACTCATGGCCGGCAACCGGCCGGCTGATCGCTTGGCCACCATGACCCCGGCCACCGCGAGCAGTGCAGCCAGCCCGGTACCTACCGCCAGGGGAACTACCAGCCATGACGGTGCGGCCGCCTGACCCCACCCGAACCACACCAGCGCGAACAACCCGTCAATAGCAGCAGTGACACCGCGGCTGCGCCCTGTCGGGAAGAAGCCCGGTCTGCGGTTCACCCCGCCATTTTCGCACCTGCCGCGCAGCCCGGCAGATCAGCGACCTTACCGCCAGCCGTAAAACGATGATCTTCATAATTGCCTGGCTTGCCGCTGGTAATAGTAGGCTCTGGCGCGGTGCTGGTGGCGTCGCCGCCAGCTGGACCAGCGCAGCCGGCGCTCGGCGATCGGCCAGCAATTCTTGCGCGGCAGCCCGGCCAGGAGGCTCAGCACGAATGCCCGCGACCGGCGCCGCGGCGCTGCCGCAGAGTGTCGTGCTCATCGGCGTGCGCGCGCTGATACTGGCTCCATGACTGAGACAGAGTCCCTGATCGCCGAAGTCCGCGAACTGCGCGCCGACGTCGCCCGGCTGCACGCCGCGCACACGCCGGTGCACATCCGGCACGGCTGGATGAGCCTGGTCTTCAAAGACCTGTCCACCAACCCGTACACCCAGTACAAGGTCCACATGTGGGGTGCGATCTACTGGCTGATCAACTTCCCGCTGATCTGCTGCTTGTTCTTCTTCACGCCCACGCTGTGGCTCAAGCTTGGCATCTTCATCACGCTGATCTACTCGATCTACGCCAACCTTGCGACCGACTACGGAGCCATGTCAGCGGCCGAGGCAGCGTTCGGGGAACCGCAGCCGCCGCCGATCCCACTTGAGCCGCCGCCGCCGCTGCCGCCGATATGAGGCGGCGCAAGCCTCCGGCAAGGCGGCCTAGACGCGGTGGCCGCGAGCTGGACCGGGTGGAGAGTTCCCCGCTCGGTCGTCCAGCCACGTGTCGGAGTCGGGCGCCGGCTGCCCTGCTGGTCCTGGATGACATCGAGGCAGGTGGCAATGGCGAGGTCGCTCTGGCATTCGACTTCGTCCATCGCGGGCCGGCTCTAAGGCGGCCAGCGGATCGCGCCCAGGTTTTCCGGCCACCGCTTGACTTAAAGCGCTTGAGGTTTGCTTTGCTGCTCGTATGACAGCTCTCACCATCCAGGATGTATCCCGCCGCAGCGGTCTCAGCGAGCCCACACTGCGCTACTACGAGCAGGTCGGGTTGATAGGCCCGATCGAGCGCGACGAAAGCAGCGGGCACCGCCGTTACGGTGAGGGCGACGTCGATACGTTGCAGGCGCTGGCATGCCTGCGCGCCATGGGCGTGGGCATCGAAGACATGCGCACATACCAGGCCAACCGCACGCGTGGACATGAGGCGGCGGGTGAGCAGCGCGATCTGTTGTTGCGTCACGCCGAGCGGATCAAGGCCCAGATCGCGACGCTGCACATCCACCTTGACTACCTCCGCGCGAAGGCAGCGTTGTGGGATGCCCGTGACCACGGCGATCCCGACGCGGAGGCCGAAGCAAACCTGCGGGTGCAGGACATGTATCCCCGCCTGGAAGAGGTGGTGCTGCGATGAGCCCGGTGCTGGTGACCGGCGGATCCGGCTATCTGGGCACGCAGCTGATCGCTGCGCTGCTGCGGGACGGGCGTCCGGTGCGCGCGACGGTGCGGTCCCTGGAGCGCGAGGGCGACGTGCGTGCGGCGGTCCGTCGCGGTGATGCAGACGACGGCCGGCTGGAGGTCGTCACCGCCGAGCTGACCGCCGATGAGGGCTGGGCTGCCGCGGCGGCCGGCTGCGAGGAGGTCCACCACACTGCCTCGCCAATGATCCAGTCCGACGATCCCGATGAGGTGATCGTTCCCGCCCGTGACGGCACGCTGCGTGTCCTCCGGGCCGCGCGCGACGCTGGTGCTCGACGCGTCGTACTGACCTCGTCGTTCGCGGCGGTCGGTTACTCACCAAAGCCGGGGGCCGAGTATACCGAGGCCGACTGGACCGACCCCGATACGCCCGGCCTGCCACCCTATCCGCGGTCCAAGACGATCGCCGAGCGAACCGCCTGGGACTTCATCGAACATGAGGGTGGCCACACCGAGCTGGTCGTGGTCAACCCCACGTTCATTCTCGGCCCTACGTTGACGGCGCAAGCGCGTTCGTCGTTGCAGCTGACGAAGGCGATGCTAGACGGGACAATGCCCGTAGTGCGACGTCAGCGCTTCGGCGTCGCCGACGTACGTGACGTGGCCGATCTGCACATCCGTGCGATGGCCGCGCCCGGGGCGGCCGGCCAGCGGTACCTGGCCCTGGCCGACGGGCCGACCATCAGCTTCCTGCAGATGGCCCAGATCCTGCGCGAGCGGCTCGGCCCGCTAGCCGAGCGAGTGCCAACCGAAGAGGCACCAGGACTGGAGCCGCCCCGGCTGATCATCCACAACGACCGCGCCAAGCGGGTGCTCGGATGGCGCCCGCGCCCGGCCGAGACCACGATTGTTGAAACCGCCGAGAGCCTGCGCGACCTCGGCCTGCTGGGGAAACGATGACGACGAACATCGGCACGGGAACCGCGCTGACATTGTCGGTGAATTGGTAGACGTCAGGGTGGGCCGTCGTCCCTGGCCAGCCGCGACAGCACGGCTACGCCAGCTGCGGATCGTTCGCTCGCGAAGCGCTTCATTTCCTGGAAACCGAGGGCCGCGTGCAGGTGAAGCGACGCGATGTTATCCGCCCCGGCCACATAGAACGCCTCGTCGGTACGGGCGAAAGCCCAGCGCAGGCGGGCCCGGGTCAGCGCCAGGGCGATACCTCCGCGCCGCCGTGCCGGTTTCACCAGAACGCCGCTGAGGTAGTAGCCAGCCGGAGTTCCCGGACCCGCCTCATCGGCCGCCAGCTCGATAACCCTGCCATAGGCGACCACCTGGGCGCCCACCTTGGCCACGAACATCTGGCGCCGGTCACCGGTGAGGTCTGAGGCGAACTGCTCGCCGAGGTCACCAGGCTTGACCCGAAGGACGCGCACGGCGAGGTCGACGGCAGACGCAACATCCGCCTTCGTAAGCGGCTTGATCCGCACGGCGCCATCGTCCGGCATGGAGGCCGTCCTACCCTGGGGACGCCACCGGGACCAGACAACATGCATCCAGCAGGCAACCCGCATGTCAATACACCGGCCGCTCCCCGACCATCACCGGACTGATCAGCGGAAACGCTTAATCTTATGTCGTCGGGGTCAAGCGGCCGCCGGTTCAAATCTGGCCGGCACGGCCGGCGTCGCTGGGCTCCCGGTGGGTGTTGATTGATCCCTGCCAGCTCCAAGATCGAAGCCGGGCCGTTCGTCAGAACCAGGCAGGCCCGTGGGGCGTGTATGGCCCTTCAAGTGACCGGATCTCGTCGTCGGTAAGGTGCAGGTCCAGTGCGGCGATCGCCTCCGGCAGGTGATGGGGCTTGGTCGCTCCGACGATGGGTGCGGAGACGACCGGGCTGTTCAGCACCCAGGCCAGCGCAACCTGAGCCATGCTCGCGCCCCTGGTTTCGGCGACGCGCTGGACCGCGTTGACGACGGGCTCATCGAGAGGCGAGTCGAAGGACTTGACGACCTTGTCCACGGTGGAGCGGCGTGACTGTTCGCCCCACGGACGAGCCAGGCGTCCTTTGCCCTGCGGGGAATACGGCACGGCGCCCACGCCCATGTCAGCGCACATGGGCAGCAACTCGCGCTCATCCTGCCGTCGCAGCAGGTTGTACTGATTTTGCATCGCCACGAACTGGGTCCAGCCGCGTATTTCGGCGGTGTGCTGAAGTTTGGCGAACTGCCAGGCGTACATGGAGGAGGCGCCAACGTAGCGGACCTTCCCGGCCTTGACGATGTCGTGCAGTGCCTCCATGGTCTCTTCGACTGGGGCCTCGGGATCGAAGCGGTGGATCTGGTAAAGGTCGATGTAATCGGTGCCGAGCCGGGCCAGCGAAGCGTCGACCTGCTCAAGGACCGCCTTGCGGGACAGACCCTGCCCGCCTGGACCGTCATGCATCCTGCCGAACACCTTGGTAGCGAGGACTATGTCCTCGCGGCGGGAGTACCGCCTAATCGCGCGGCCAACGACTTCCTCTGAAGTCCCGAGCTGATAGGTGTTCGCCGTATCCCAGAAAGTCACGCCCATCTCGACGGCCTGGCGGAAGAACGGTTGAGCATCGTCGTCGTCCAGTGCCCAGGTATGCGCGTTGGTGGTTGTGGGATCCCCGTAGCTCATGCAGCCCAGCGCGATCCGGCTGATCTTCAGCCCAGTCTTCCCCAATCGCACGTGCTCCATAAAAAAACCTCTCTAGTCAGTACGCGGCCGGTCACCTTCAAATCGGCAATGATCCCGGCCGAAATGCCCCGCTGTCGGCAGTGTGTCGGATGCTCGTTCAGCTGGAGCTGGCGCTGACCTCGCTACTGGCTGGTCCAGCCCGACGTCACCTCGCGCGAACCCGGGACACCGAAAGCATGATCAGGATCTATGGTCATATCAGTCCTAGTAACTGGCGCGCACATGGCATCCTCGGAGCACCAGACGGAATCGAAACGCCAGCGAGCTTCGCGGCTTGTAATGAGCCGGGGCTTCCGGCAGCCATCTGCAGTTTCCGCGCATGCTGCGAGGCGCTCGTCCCCGCCAACGCGACTAACTCGTCCCCCGCCAACGCGACTAAGGCGCATGAGGAATGGCACGGGCGGTCCGCCGCACCATTACGGCGGCACGAAGCTGATCGGACGCCTCGTCAGAGCAGGCTGTTTACACGGTGCACGTCGCCGCAGGGGACGCCCAGTGCCGCGTGATGCTTACGGATCGCCTCCTCATCAGGACCTTCCAGGAGGCAATAGACGTTGCCGTCGGCGTTGTGGTATAGCTCGATCTGCCGCACGCCGAACTCGTCGAGAGCGCCGTCCTGCGTCCCCTGGGTTATCTGCTCGATGGCTTCCTGCGGCAGCTTCAGGTCCTCGTGGTAGTCCATGAACTTGGGCATGTGGTCCTCCTCGGACGCGTCGCGTCACTACTGTGCACCGGTTACGGGCAGATTGTCCATGCTGGTCGGTACCGCCTCGGCCCGTGGCGCGGCGCAGTTGCCGCTCCGGGGCTGGCGTGAACCGACGTCGGCGTCCGCACCATCCGCACGCGCGGCGCCGAGGAGGCACGCAGGCCGGCCTGCGCACCATGTCTGACCACCACGAAGCCCGACGAAGCCGATCCCGCCGGACGGGAGGCAATGCTTCCTGCGCCACTCCTCCCATCTGAGGCCACCAGGGACAAGCGGGCTGAGCTCGTTGCAAATATCGGCTCCCGAGCCTGTCGCCTGAGGGTCACAAGAATGCCGCGGCGTTATCGGTGGCGAACTGTTCGAAGGTACGCGCCGGGCGGCCAAGGAGCGCGGGCACATCGTCGCTGATCCAATCGGAGTCGCCCTGGGCGAACAGGCTGAGCGCCTGGGCGTTCATCTCGGCGACAGTTTCAGGGACGCCGGCCTTGATCATTGCCTGCCTTTCCTCTTCGAAATGTCAGGGCATGGAAGGTGATCGGCCGGCCGAGGAGCCGAAGCTGCTCGACCCGGCGATCGCGGGGGCCAGCGAGTCCGCTGAGGCTTGGCTGGTGATCTTCACGACGTGCCCGGCGCCCGCGCGGACGGCGCTGCCGACAACGTTCAGTTCCTGGGCGGGTATCGCTGGACTGACGAGCACCACGGCCGAGACGTCTTGCGTCGCTGCGTCGATGCTCGCCGGAACCTCCAGATCACCCTCGGCGACTTCTACTCCTGCGTGCGCCAGCGCGGCCGCCCTCTCCGGGTGGCGGACCAGGACCCGCACAGGCTCTTCCCGCTGAGCGAGCAGCCACGCTGCCTCCGAGCCCACCTTGCCGGCGGTGGTGATGAGGATCATGGTGATGTCTCCTTGTGGCCGAGATAGAGGTTGCCTGACGGCTCGTGGAACTTGACCGGCGGTCGCGCCGGTTACCGCGTTGCAGGCGGCCCTGAAACACTGAGCCAGCGATGGAGCTCGTCGAGAATGTTTTCCACGATCGGGTACAGCTCGTCAGCGATCTTCGCCTGGCTCTGGCCCTCAACGGTGCGGCGGCCAGCCTCGCTGATGATGATGTGGAACACGCCAGCGAGCGCGATCCCCTGCAGCCTGGCGATCTCCGGCGGGACAGCGGTGGTGTCGCTGACGGCGCGGGCCAGGGCGGCGGCCTGGCGGTCGGTCAGCTCCAGCGCCAGCCGGTGGACGGCCGGGCTGATGGCCGCCAGGTAGCCGAGCTCGCCGTGCCAGATCTCCGGCGGGATGCCGCGAATCCCGGCGACGGACCTGAGGACGAAGTCGCGGATGGCAGCGGCCGGAGTAATGACCGGCGGCCGAGTGCGGATCAGGTCGCACAGCCGATCCTGAATCTGCTGGTCGCGATCGGTGACCAGTTGCTCCTTGGTCCGGAAGTGGTTGTAGACCGTTTGCTCGGCGACTTCGGCCTCGCGCGCTACGTCACTGACCGCGACATGTTCATAGCCCCGCTCGGCGAACAGGCGGGCCGCGGTGTCGGCGATGAGCCGGCGGGTGCGCGCCTTCTTGCGCTGGCGCAGTCCGGTGCCGGGCGTGTCAAGCAGCCTCGTGAGAGGCGTGGCAGGCCGCCCCAGCAGCTGCGCCAGGTCTTGACGGTTGGTCTCGAGGTCGCCGCGTGCGATGGAGGCATCGAGAGCGGCCACGAAGCGAGCCGTCGCCTCATCAAGGCCGGCTCGCTGCAGCCGGGAGGCGTACTCCTCGACTGGCAGGCCACGGTAGGTCACCTGGATGCCGGTGGCCTCGGTGATGATCCGCGCGAGCCCGGGCAGGTCGAAGGCCGGGCCGCCGAGCTCGTAAGTCCGGTTCCCTCCCTCGTCTTCCAGGAGTGCCGTAGCAGCCGCGGCGGCGTAGTCCTGGCGCGATGCCGCCGAGATCCTGCCGTGGCCGGCCGCGCCGAGGATCTCGCCAGCGTCGAGGTACTGGCCAATCTGGCCGGTGTAGTTTTCCGTGTACCAGCCGTTGCGCAGCAGGGTGTACGGTACGTCCGTCTCCCTCAGGGCCCGCTCGGTGTCCTGGTGCTCGCCGGCCAGCGGGTTGGTGGTGTCGTCGGCGTTGAGCATGCTCGTGTATGCGACGCGGGAGATCCCGGCCGTTTTTGCGGCCTGGATGACGTTGGTGTGGTGGGCGACCCGCTGACCCGGCTCGCTGCTCGACACCAGGAGCAGCCATTCCACGCCGGCCAGCGCCGCACCCAGGGTCTCCGGACGGGAGTAGTCCGCCTCACGCACCTGCACTCCGCGATCGGCGAGGGCGGCCGCCTTGCCCCGGGTGCGCACCACGGCGACGACATCGGACGGGGGCACACCGCGGGCCAGCAGTTCCTGAACCGCGAGACGCCCAAGGTGGCCTGAGGCTTAATCGTCCGCCCTGGGGATTCGGCGCCGGGTGGCACGCGGCAAGGAGGCGCCCACGAGTCGGGCAGCGCTGACGCCGCGGTGCGGAGCGCCTCCGGCTGCTCCCGGGTGGCCGGCGCCATCGGTCGAGGTCAGCTTGGCGCTCGTCCAGATTCGTCCGGCGTGGCACTAGCGTCCGGCGTGGCACTAGCGGCCGGCGTGGCACTGGCGGCCGGCGTGGCACTGGCGGCCGGCGTGGGAGTGGTGGTCGGTGTCGGGCTCGAGGTCGGTGTCGGGCTCGTGGCCGGCGTGGGAGTGGTGGTCGGTGTCGGGCTCGAGGTCGGTGTCGGGCTCGTGGCCGGCGTGGGAGTGGTGGTCGGTGTCGGGCTCGAGGTCGGTGTCGGGCTCGTGGCCGGCGTGGGAGTGGTGGTCGGTGTCGGGCTCGAGGTCGCCGCCGGGCTCGGGCAAGCGGACGCGTTCCCGCCCGGGGTCGGGTTCGCGCTCGGGGTCGCGCTTCCGCCCGGGGACGGGTTCCGGCCCGGGGACGGGCTCGCCGAGGAGATAGCCAGCGCCGGCGTCGCCGCTGAACAGGCAGCCAAGCTCCGCTGCTGGTTAATCGGCGTGCCAGGTCTGGCGCCGCTGACGGCTCCTACCCCGCCGGGAGGCAAGGAGCTGCCGTGGCCGCTCACTCCCGGGCCGCCTGGGCCGCCTGGGCCGCCCGTGCCGCCTGGGCCGCCTGGGCCGCCCCGGCCGGCGGGCCCGCCGCCCTGCAGTGAGTGGACGAGCGCGCCAGTCAGCGAAGACGCCTGCCGTATCAACGGGCCCCGCGCGTAAGCGCCTATCGCCAGCACGACTGCGGCCATGATCACGACAGCGGCTATGCGCACCCGCAGCAGGCGGTGCCCGGCCGGCCTGCCGTGCCGTCCCCGCCAGCGCTCATAGCCAGGACCAGGCACTGTGCGCAGCCACGCCGAGACGGAGTCCCAGCCACCCAGCACCCGGCTGGACACCCCGGAGCAGACAGCCATCACCCAGGCGACCGGCACCGGATACGGTGCCCTCAGGCGGGCGCGGATCCGCTCCAGGCCATCTTCGGAAGGCTCCACCGAATCCGCCGCAGCATGCAGCGCGCGGCGAACAAACTCCTCATAGTCGTCATAGCGCTGGCTCATGTCTGACGCCCCAGCACGTCACGCAGCGCCGACATAGCCCGGGAAACATGGCTCTTGACCGCACCCTGGCTGATTCCCATCGCCGAGGCGATCTCGGCCACGGACAGGCCCCCGTAATACCGCAACACCAGCGCCTCGCGCTGCCGCGCGGAAAGCCCGTGCAGCGCAGCGACCAGTGCAGAACGCTCCAGGAGCGCCATCGCCTCCTGCTCCGCACTTGGCATCTCCGGCGGCGGCTGCGGCATATTCCGCTCAGTGACCACCCGGTGACGCAGCACCGAGCGGGACCGGTTAACCACGCACTTCCGCAGGTACAGCGATGCCTTACCGTGGTCCCTGAGCCGACACCAGTTCGCGTGCATTGCGACAAAGGAATCCTGGACAATCTCCTCCGCTGTTGACTTGTCTCGCACCAGCAGCACCGCAAGCCGCACCAGCGGCTGGTAATGCACGCTGTAAAGCGCAGCCGCCGCGCCGCCCGCCTCCCAGTCAGCCGACGTCTGGGAGGCAGCCGGGCCAGCCGCTGCACCCGCCGCGAGAATCTCGGTCATGTAAATTTGGCGTCCGGCCACGTCCTGGGATTCAGCCGCCCTCATCGCGGTCCCATAGCCGCTCACCGGCGCGCCGTCCTGCCCCACCGGCTGCACCGCCCATCCCCGTTGACCCAGCGGAGACCACAGGCCCGTGTAACCCCAGGGCCTTCTCCCTACGCCTCCCAGCCGCGGGCGCCAGAAACAGCGGCCCGCAGGCCAATGAGCTAAATACCCATCCTGCTCACGGTGATGCCCGAGCGGCAGACATCCACCCCAGAAGGTGCCGAGCCGACTGGTCTGGCCAGCGCGGCGGGACCGGCCCGCCGCGCTGCGGTCCTGCGCTTCGGCCCGCTTTGGCGCTGGCCAGGCCAGGTGCTGCGGTAGCGGCCCAGTCCGTGGAACTGCCCGAAGGGGCTCCGGCCGCCAAGCATGATCGTCTGCGACAGTGGCCTGCTGGTGGCCGCCAACAGGATGACTGACCCGGCGGAAGCGGACGAGCAGGGCCACCTGGTCTGACAGAGTTTGGGCGTGTTCCGCCGCCTGCCGGTCACGCGCCACAGAGTCTTCGCTCTGGCACGGACGCCCGCGCGGCAATTACTGCGAAGGGTCTGGATGGGCGCTCAGGGCAAGGCTGCCGCCGTCACGGCGGCGGCCGCCTGCCTCCTGCTGGGGGCGGCCGGGACGGCGGGGGGTGGGGGCGCCGTCCCCGCCGGGATCCTGACTAGCCTGCCGGCCCCGCCCGTCACCGGATCCGCCTCGCCTTCGCCCGCGGCCACGCCGATACCGACCAGGCGGTCCACGCCCCCCGCCCCCAGCCCGCCCTCATCAGGCTGGTGCCTGAGAGTTCACGGCCTGGCCTGCTACTCGCCGCGGCAGATCCAGCGGGCCTATGACCTGCCTTCGCTGTATGCCGCCGGCCTGGATGGCCGGGGGCGCACGATCGTCATCGTGGACTCATTCGGGTCCCCGACGATCCGTCATGACCTGCGTGTCTTCGACCAGGGCACCGGCCTGCCCGCGCCGCCGTCGCTGCGGGTACTGCAGCCGGTGGGCAGGGTGCCGCGCTACCACCCGGGCAACCAGGGCATGGTGGACTCGGCCGCTGAGACAACCACCGACGTGGAGGCGGCCCACGCCATAGCGCCCGGCGCCAGCATCCTGCTGGTGGAGACGCCGGTGGCCGAGACTCTCACGGGCGGCGGGTTCCCGCAGTTCGTGGCGGCCGAGAACTACGTGATCGCGCACAACCTGGGCGACGTCATCAGCCAGAGCTTCGGCATCCCGGAGCAGAACTTCCCGAGCCGGGCCGCCATCCTGCGGCTGCGTTATGCCTACATCAGCGCGAACCGGCACCATGTCACGGTGCTGGCCGCCGCCAACGATTTCGGGGTTACCGGGCCCACGAAGTCGAGCGGCATGTTCCGCACCCGGCGGGTCGTCGACTGGCCGGCCTCCGACCCGCTCGTCACTGGCGTCGGCGGGACCAGGCTGCGCCTGACCGCGAGCGGCGGCCGGCGCTCCCCCGACTCCGCCTGGAACGAGAGCGGCAACGCCGTGGTCGCCCGGTACGCCGGGGCACTGCCCTGGGCCAGCAGCGGCGGCGCGTCGGCGATCTTCAGCCGGCCTGCCTACCAGGACCCGGTGCGCGCGGTGGTCGGGGACCACCGTGGCGTCCCAGACGTGGCGCTCAGTGCCTCGTTCAGCGGCGCAAGCATCACGTTCGAGTCGTTTACCGGGACTCCCGGAGCTTGGAAGATCGCTGCTGGGACCAGCGTGGCCACGCCGTACTTCGCCGGCCTCGTCGCGATCGCCGACCAGGACCTGCACACCAGGCTGGGCCTGGTCAATCCGCTGCTATACCGCCTGGAGCAGGCGCGCTCATCGGGGATCGTCGACGTCACCCAGGGCAACAACACCGTCAGCTTCAGGCAGAACCGCAAGGCCGTCACGGTGACCGGATACCCGGCCAGGCGCGGATACGACCTCGTCACCGGGGTCGGCACGATTGATGCCGCCCGGTTCATCCACGGACTGCGGGCTCTGCTGCCGGCGGCTTCGTGCCAGCAGCCGGGCCCCACTGGCCACGCGTGCGGCTCCGCCGGCCACGAGACGACAGGCCAGCCGCCGTCCGGCCAGCAGCCGTCCGGCCGGCAGCCGTTCTGCCCGCGAGCGGATCCTGACCCCCTCTGCGGCATCCAGGCGCCCTCCTGACCGGTTGGGCGCACCGGACAGCCACGCCGCGTAAGGCAGTCAACGGCCGCGCCTGAGCCTTGGCGGGCGGCCGGGATGGCGGGGCCTGCGGCCCAGCGGTCACCCTGGGGACTAGTTCAGATCCGGTAAGCCGGCTGGCCGGGATGGGGCATTTGGCCAGGGTTGGTGGACAATAGGGGCGGACCCGGCCCTGGGCCGGGCCGCTCCGCGCGGTGCGCCACCGGGCACTCCAGCGAGGGCGGGTGCTGGCGTTGGCCAACCGGAGGGCGGGGCACGTGGCGGCGCTGAATACCAGGCGGCTCCCAACCCGGCTCGTTCCGCTGGTCGGCCGGCAGCGTGAGCTCCAGGATGTGCTGGAAAGCCTGCCGCGCAGCCGGCTGCTCACATTGACGGGTCCGGGCGGGACCGGGAAGACGCGGCTGGCCCTGGCCGTGGCCAGTGCGGCCGGGCCGTCCTTCTCGTCCGGCGCGTGCTGGGTTGAGCTGGCCTCGATCGATGATCCGGCCATCGTCGGCGAGACGGTGGCCGCCCGCCTCGGCGTGCCGGACAACCTGGGGCGGGACGCCGCAGAGAGAATTGCCGAGCATGTGGGTGAGGCCTCGCTGCTGCTCATCCTGGACAACTGCGAGCACCTGACGGCCGCCGCGGCCGACCTCGCCGAGCGGCTCCTCGGCGCCTGCCCGGCCCTGTCCATCCTCACCACCAGCCGCGAGGTGCTCGGCGTGGACGGGGAGCGGAACTGGCCGGTCCCGCCGCTCTCGCTGCCCCAGGAGGGGCAGGCACCGGCTGCGTCCGCGCTGGGCAGGTATGACGCGGTGCGGCTCTTCGAGCAGCGGGCGCAGCTAGTGCTGCCGACGTTCCGGCTCTCGGACGACAACGCTGTCGCGGTCCTGCAGGTATGCCGCCGAGTCGATGGGCTGCCGCTCGCGATCGAGCTGGCCGCCGCGCGGATGCGCATCCTGTCGGCCGGCCAGCTAGCGGAGCGGCTGGAGGATGTGTTCACGGTCCTGGTCGGCGGGTCCCGCTCGGCGCCGCTCCGCCACCAGGCGCTGCGCGGGACTCTCGACTGGAGCCATGACCTGCTCGCCGAGGACGAGCGGGCGGCCTTCCGCCGCCTGGCCGTGTTCGCGGGCGGATTCACGCTGGGCGCTGCTGAGCAGGTGGTGGGGGCCGGGGACATCCGCCGCGAGGACACCCTCGACCTGCTGGCCCGGCTGGCCGACAAGTCGCTGCTGCGCGTGGAGCACACCGGCGACGTGCGGTATCACCTGCTATCGACGGTCCGCGACTACGCGCGCGACCGCCTGGCCGAGGCGGGGGAACAGGATGCGGCCCGGCAGACCCACCTCCGCTGCTATGTGACCGTGGTCGAGGAGGCCGGGACGCGGATCGATCGCGGCGCACCGGGCCAGGGCCCCGGCGGGCTGGAACGCGAACTGGACCGCCTGGACACGGAAACGCCGAACATCCGGGCGGCGCTGGAGTATGCCCGCGAGTGCGGGGACGCGATCGCGGCCCTGCGGATCGCCGGGTCACTGGGCCACTATGCCTACCTGCGCGGCCACTACCACGAGGTGCGGCAGTGGATGGACGGCGCGGTCGCGGACGGCCCGCACGCTCCCGCGGCGCTGCGGGCCAAGGCGCTGCTCGGCAGCGGGCGGCTGGCGTTCCTGCAGTGCGACTACGTGGCGGCGGTCCGGCGCCTGGACGCCGCATTGCGCATTTTCCGGGACGCCGGGGATGCCCGCGGAGTCGCCGACACACTTCAGGTGCTCGGCGGCGTGGCCCGGGAACACGGCCGGTACGCCCGCTCTATGGAACTGCACGCCGAGGGGCTGGCCCTCGCCGAGGCCATCGGTGACCGCTGGTCAGCGGCACGGGCGCACGGCTACCTGGGCTTCGCGTCATGGCTGCAATGCGATTTCGCACGGGCCAGCGCGGAGTGCAGCACGGCCCTGGCCATGTTCCGTGAACTCGGTGACGTGGAGGGCATCGCATGGTCACTGATCAGCCTGGCCGCGATCGCGCGCTACCAGGGGCACCGCGAGCAGGCGGCGGCGCTGCTGGCCGAGAGCCGCTCGTCCTCGGAACGAATCGGCTTCAACGAGGGGGTGGCCTGGTCACTCGAACAACTCGGGCTGCTCGCGACCGAAGACGGCGACCCCACGGCTGGGCCGTTGCTGGTGCGGAGCCTCGCGGTGCACCGTGAGCTGCATGACCGATGGCGGATGTCCAGCGTGCTGGAGGACCTGGCGGCACTGTCACTCGCCCGGGGGAACCCGGCGCGGGCGGCACGGCTGCTCGCGGCGGCCGGGGCGATCCGCGAGGCGATCGGCACAGTGATCCCGCCGTGCGAGGCCGGCCAGCACACCCGGACCCTGGCGGCGGCGCAGGCCGCACTCGGCGCCGACGCTTTCGCCGCCGCCTGGCAGGAGGGGCTGCTGGCCGCGGCCGACGCCCTGCTGGCTGAGCTGCAGGCGGAATGGCCGGCCGAGGACGTCGCGGCCGGCCGAGCGGCAGCCGAGCCGGTCGGTCCCCCAGGCAGCGAGGCGCTCTCCCCGGCCCGGGAACCCGCAGCCCAGGAACCCACGGGCGCAGCGGCGGCAGGCCAGGTCTCCATAGGCCCGGCAACGGCGGCACACCCGGCGGGAAACGGCCTGGCCGGAGAGGCCGGCCCGGGCGACGGCCAGGCCGCCCCCGGCACGGCCCAGCCCAGCATGGCGCCGGCCGGCCCCAGCCCGGCCGGCCCCACCCCGGCCAGTACCAGCCCGGCCAGTACCAGCCCGGCCGACCCGGCACTCACCGCCGCCGCGCCCGCCGGCGCCGCCCAGGCCGCCACGGCCGCCCAGGCCGCCACGGCCGCCCAGGCCGCCACGGCCGCCCAGGCCGCCACGGCCGCCCAGGCCAGCGGCACCCGGGCCGAGAGCGCACCAGCCCGCAACGCACCAGCCGGGACCACGGCGGCCCCCGCCGCCCCGGCGCCGCCCGCGCCGCTGCGCATCCGGGCGCTCGGCGCGGCCACCGTGCACCGCGCAGATGTGCCGCTGACCGCCGCGGACTGGGGTTACGCCAAGCCACGGGAACTGCTGTTCCTGCTCATCGCGTCGCCGCCGCTGACCCGTGAGCAGATCGGCACGGCGCTGTGGCCCGACCAGCCGCGCCAGCAGCTCGGCAACGCGCTGCACACCGCGTTGCGGGGGCTGCGCCGCGCACTCGGCCACCCCGGGTGGGTGCAGTACGCAGACGGCCGCTACTGCGTCAACCCTGAGTGGGAGCACGACTGCGACCTCCAGTCGTTCGAGCAGGCCCTGGCGGCCGCCAGGAAGGCCCGCCCCGCGGCGGCGGCCCTCCCCGACCTGCAGCGTGCCCTCGCTGCCTACGGCGGCGACTTCCTGGACGGCCTGGCCGCGGGTGAGTGGGCGCAGGCACGCCGGGCGGAGTTGCGCCGCAGCTTCGAGTCGGCCCTGCTGGCGACCGGCCGGCTGCACGTCGCCGCGGGCCGGTACGGCCCGGCGGCCGTGGCTTTCCGCCGCGCGGTAGGTCATGAGCCGCTCAACGAGACGGCACACCGGGAACTGATGAGCTGCTGGCAGCGCCTCGGTGAGACGGCCCGCGCCGTCCAGCATTACCAGGATCTGGTCGAGTTGCTGGAAAGCCAGGTCGGCGTGCCCCCGGCGGCCGAGACGACGGCGCTGTACCGGCGCCTGCTGGACCAGCGGTAGCCCCCCGCGAATCCCCCCGAGTTTCCCCCCGCGCTGGCCCCATTCCCCCCGAACCCGCTGGGACCATGGCGCGAACAGCACGGGCCCGGCCGCGTACCCGCACTCGGCCGGCCGCCACGAGCCGCCCGGCTGCTGGCGCGGCACACAATCCCGCGTGCCCGCCGCGGCCCTGAACGGAGGTGCTGGCCCTGTCCGATCCGATCGGGCCTCCGGCCGCCCGCCGGCCGGAGGAGGCCCTCGAACTGGTCAGCCTGGCGCTCAGTGATGGTGATCTGGAAGCCGCGGTGGCCCAGTATGAGCGCGAGGCGCTGCTCCGGCCCTGGGCGACCGGGCCAGCTCAGCCGGCTACCGTCCGCGGCCTGCTCACCGGGCTGATGGCGTTGCGGTTGCCCTTGCCAGTCACGGTCTGCGCCGTGCTGCCCGCCGATGACCTGGCACTGGTCCTGGCCGAGCGCCGGATCTCCGGGCGGGCCCCGGACGGCTCCACGGTGGAACTGAGCGGGCTCGGCTCCACGATGGTCCGCCGGCAGCCCGGCGGCACGTGGTGCATTGTGGCGGACGCCTGGCGGCTGGACGGCTCCGGCATCACCGGCTGAGCCCAACGGCCGCGCTCCCCGCACGGCCGTCCCCGGCCCAGCCCCTCTCGCGGTCCCGAACACGCTCCCCGGACGGGCATCCCGTGGATCCCCCGCAGCACCCGGTGATTCCCCCCAGCCCGGCGGCAATGCTTTGGGCCGACGGGGAAACACGGCGAGCGGCCCGCCTGAATGGCACTACTCCGCCCGCCAGGCAAAAGCACTAGAAAGGACCCTCCCATGAACGCTGCCGACCGCACGAGCGACGTTGCCGCGGCCGACGGAACCGGGCGCCGCGCCCGCTGGGCGAAGCCGATGCGCCTGGGCGCGGCCGCGGTGGCCTCGGGGGCGCTGGCCGCCACCGCCGCCTTCACCCTGCTCACGCCGGCTGGCGCGAGCACGCACAGCCCGAGCGCCGCCTACCACTTCCGTACCCTCAACAACCACCGTGACGTCACCTTCAACCAGCTGCTCGGAATCAACAACAACGGCGTGATCGCCGGGTACTTCGGGTCCGGCGCGCAGGGCCACCCGAACAAGGGCTACCGGCTGGTGAAGCCGTACGGTCAGGGCAGCTACCGCAACGAGAACTTCCCGGGCTCGAAGCAGACCCAGGTCACCGGCCTGAACGACACCGGGACCACGGTCGGCTTCTGGTCGACCATGAACACGGCCAGCATGGCCAACAACAACTTCGGGTTCTACGCCAGGAACGGCCACTTCCACGTGGTCAACTTCCCGACCGGTGACAACGCGAACCCGCCGGTGGACCAGCTGCTGGGCGTGAACGACAGCGGCATCGCGGTCGGCTTCTACACCAACGGCCAGGGCGGCAACCGTGGCTTTGAGTACAACATCAACACCCACGTCTTCCGCCGGGTGCTGGTCCCCGGCGCGCCGGGCGGGACCAAGGCTCCCAGCCTGACCGCGGCGGCCATCAACAACAACGGCACCGTGGCCGGCTTCTACGTCACCTCCGGCGGCGCGACCGACGCGTTCGTGAAGAAGACGAACGGCCGGTTCATCAAGATCGCCTTCCACGGGGCCACGATGACCCAGGCATTCGGCATCAACGACAACGGCGAGGTCGTGGGCGCCTACACGCTGGGCAGTGGCAGCAGCGCCACCACGCACGGCTTCACCTGGCACAACGGGCACTTCACCACCGTGGACGACCCGCACGGCGTGGGCACCACCTTCATCAACGGCGTGAACAACGCTGGTGACCTGGTCGGGTTCTACACCGACTCGGCCGGCAACACCGACGGGATGCTCGCCACCCCCTGACCCCGCCCGGCCGCCGGCGGCACCGCCGGCCCACCGCCCTGGGGCGGGCCCGCACGGGCCCGCCCCAGCTCTATTGCCCGGCTCCCGGGGGCGCCGGGCCCGAGAGCTGGGCCGTCCGGCCAGGTCACCCTGCGGGCTCGGGACAACGACCAGTTCATCAACCACTCCACGGTGGAGGGGGTGCTCGCGGTCTGGATCCAGGACGTGCCGGACGGCTGACTCAAGAACGGCGTGCTGACCGGCCTGGCCGACGCCATCGTGGCCTGGCTCAACGATGGCGGCCACGTCTACCTGCACTGCCACCAGGGCGTGAGCCGGGCCAGCTACATCGATGCCGCGGTGCACTGCCGGGCGCTGGGGATCAGCGCCGACGAGGCACTCGCCCGCATCAAGGCCAAGCGGCCCATCGCCGACCCGAATCCCGGCTTTCTGGCCCAGCTCCAGCGCCTGTGGCCGTGCACCGCGAATCCCGCGCCGAGCTGCGCGGGGATCGGGCGGCAGGCGCCAGTCCGCCCGCGCCGGTCAGCCCTAACTGACCTCGCCTGACGGGCCGAGCAGTCGCGGGATCTCATGCTCCGCGCCTTCCGACTTCATCATCAGCTTCGTCACTCCAAGGCGGAACGCTGCTTCAATAGGATAATTGGCCATCAGGCCCTGATAGAAGCCCGTGCTAAATTCAATCGCGCACCAATCATAGATAGGCTCGCTCATGACGATTACGTACTTTACATGCCGGGCCAGCGCTCGGCCTGTCCCCTCACTGGAACAAGCATTGACAATGACACACGCCACCTTCTTCTGTATGCTCTCGAAAAGCTGCGCCAGGGCATCCGGCCGGATAACTCGCGCATAACCATCACCACCCTCAACGACGAAGCCCTCAGCATGCCCAGCACCGTGGCCGGCAAAATGCACGATCCACGGCTCACGACGGACCAGTTCGGCAAAAATATCGTCGGGCTGCGCGGCCAGTGAGGGCCGGATGCTTATACCCGACCCTTGCCCGCCGGGCTCGAGTATCTGGGCAATTGCCCTGTACTCCCGGTCGATACGCAGTCGCTCGGTATTATCCGGATTAGAGCCGAAGAATAGTATGATACGCGAATCCGGGCTCGCGGGCCGCGCATGGCGGCGGCCAGAAACCCGTATTTCCTTCACCAGGCGCCGGTTAACACGCCTGCCGTCATGGTCGAAAGAGGCCTCAAAATAAATTGGCACGCTGCCGGGAGCCTGGTCAGCGCGCGCGTAGAACCGAAAGGGCACTGAGGCCGCCGCGGGCAGTGTCCCCAGGGTAACCCACCGCCCCCGCTTGGGAACTCTTACTGACCCCAGGATGCCAAGCTCAAGATTGCCCAGCCCGACATCACCCGTGTTAATGACCGTGCCCTCGATCCGGGCCGACTCGCCGTGCGGCAGCTCATCCGTGGCCAGCTCGATAATGAGATCGGGCGTTGAGGCAGTCCTGCTCTCTCGCTTCCCCGGGTCTCCCCCCGCCGGCATCCGCGTAATCAGCTCGGCGCGGAAATCATTATTCCGGCACGTGCTCCCGTACTGGTCCCGGTATGAGAAATTCGTGGTGGTGACCTGGCAGCGGGCTGCCCTGAGCGGCCATACCTGGAAGGAGCGCGTGACCATCTCTCCCGGCTCCAGGGCACCCAGTTCTATCCTGGGGTTGCCGTGCACCAGCCTGATCTCCCGGGGGAGGGACAACGTGAAGATAACGCGCGTGCAGGGACCCGGCCCACGGTTAGCGAGCTGCACGCTGAGATCAGCAAGATCCCCGACAGTAAGCTCCGCAGGTGCGAGCGTAACCGTTATCATGTGCCTCTCCGGCCCAATGGCACGGCACCCGTATGATATTTCCGCCTGCACGCGCCGCAGTGGATTGCTGTCGGGGCCGCCAGGCCAGTGCCACTGAAGGCGTTGTCCACGATCTCAACCTGGTCCTCACGGCACAGCGGCTTTCCGCAGTGATGGCAGACCGCGTCTACCTTCCTGCCGCCGGACTCCTTCGCGTTACACTCAGCGCATTCCCAGCTCATCACGCCTCCGCCAACCCGCTCGTCAGCCGCCCCCGAGTTGCTGCTCAGCACGCTCACGCATTTCCCAGTAGCGCTCGTCCGAGATGCGGCCATGCAGCAAGGCCTCATCGAGCAGCCCGAGGAGCTCCAGGAGACGGGCGGAGTTCCGCGGCGCACGCTTCGGGCCCGCGCCGTTCAGTCCGCCGGGGGCCCCGGGCCTGCGTGCCGATTTCAGCCACTCATCCCCAGGGTCCGCCTGGCCTGGCCTTGACTGGCCCGAGCACAATGGTGACCGAAGCGTCTCACCGGTCAGGTCATGCAATCTTTCCCAGGCTTGCTCGACGCGTTCAAGCATATCCGCATTGGCAAAGGAGCCTTGCACGGTCAGCCGCGCCTTGGTAGTTCCGCTGTGCGCACGTATCCCGCCCCGGTGAATTTCCTCCCCGGTCAGGATTATGTGAAAATCTATCGGATATACTCCGTCGTATCGCCGTCCCGCAATATCCCAGTAGCGGCGCACGAGGTTGGCCCGGGTCCCGCTTCTTGGCGGATTCTCGATGATCCGCTTGATATAGTACCCCTCGTCGCTGAGTGCATTCGTCAGCGCAATGACCGTCTCATCACCCGGTACCACGCCAGGATATTCCTCAGACTCATTCCGGGTTACGTCTTCCGGGATCTTGCGGTCCGGGACCAGCCGGATGTCCTGATAGCGGGTGCTCGCCAGGCTCAACTCGAAGTCGAGCACCACATGCGTTTTGACGCTATCCGCGGGCGTGTAAGACCTGCGGCTGCCGAGAGGTCCGAAGAAGCGCACCCCCTTGATCCCGGACACCGCCTTCTCGAATACGGCGTCAATACGGCCGTATATGGTGCTGTGGCCACTGATCTGCTCCTCGAACTGCACGACGAGTTCCAGGCGCCGCCCCGCAGCTTCTTCCTTCCGGGGCATCAGCTGCGCCCACTCGATCGCCCGGAGGATCTGGTCTTCCTCTTGGCTCTCCTGAGGACCCACCATGACCGGCGGGCTGGCTCCCTCGATATTTCCCCATGCCACGGGGACCCTCACCTTGAATGACTCAATCTTCTCCAGCGTGAGCGGGGATCCCGGCTCCCCTATCTCACCCCACTGAATCTGCAGCTCAAGCGCGCGCCGATCGGACCGGGGAGCAACAGCCGGCGTGACCCAGAGCGGGACATTGCCGGGTTCCCGGTCTGGCGTGAGGTGGTAGACATACTCGGCCCGGAAGAAGCTCGATGCGCGCTGACCTTCCGGATGGAAGACCGGGTAGCCGGCGGTCATGCCCTTGAGGGGAATGACAAGCTGCGGGAAGTTACCCGTCAGGTTGATCCCGGCGGGACCGCTGAGTACCAGGCATCCGGCAGCGAACTCCACATCACTGTCGCGCGCAAGCCGGTACCGGTCCAGGTATCCGTCGAGACGATGACGATCCGGCTTGCCGAAGGCCAGGACGGCGGTGAGCTTGCCTTCCACCGGATCGACGGAAGCCTCGTACCCGCCGTCCGGTTTTAGCGTGACCCGGCCGTGCAACTCCTCTTTCAGGCTGAGCTCTTCGGCACGCGGCAGGACCGGGAGCGGTAGCCTCTGGGGCGTCCCCACCTGACGGCGGCCGGCGAGATAGCTGGTAACCCCGAGCCCGGCCCCGGCCACGATCACGACCAGGCCAGCCAGGAGGTCAACCCAGAGGACGCCGAAGCCAGCCACGAGCGTGACCGCTGCGAGCACGCCAGCGCTGATCACGGTCGGGCTGGCGACGTGCCTGCAGTCTTCGCAGTGGCAGGCCGGCTTCCTTCCCATCCCCAGGCGGCGCATTTCCCGGCTGAGTGGCCGGCCTGCGAACATGGGCGTGGGGAGTACGTGAGTGCTGCACCCGATCCGGCCGCAGTGATGACACGCGCGGGTGACACGGGCGGATCCGCACTTATAGCAACGAGCCTGCGGGGCGCGTCCTTCGAGTTGGGTATCCATGACCCGCCCTCCGGTTTTTGGTCATCGCCGAGCTGGCAAGTGGTCGAAGCGCTCACGGAGCGCCCTGCGCAATGCGTTGATCTCATGAATCACCGGCTGGCTGTTCCTGGGCAACTGACCGCGCACGTAGATCCGTATCTCCCCGCTCTCAAGGTTGCTCCGGTACGTAAGCCCGCCCGGCAGGCGCGAGTCACGCCTGGCCTGGTAGGGAATACCCTGCACATAGAGATCGAGCTGCATCTGGTCCGGGCCTTCGTATCGGTGCGCCAGCAGCCAGCGCCCCTCAATGCCAGCTTCCGGATGCGGATCATCCACGATGAAGCCCAGGTTCTCCAGGGCAATCTTGATGTCACTTATCCGCATTTCACTGGGAACGACTTCATCAAAGTGAAGGTGCTGGTACGGCCGGAGCACTCGCTTCGCGAACTCGTCGTCTAGGATCAGGCTGAACTTGGTCTCCAGGTGAGTCCGCAGTTCCAGCTCAGGCCGGCGCTGCGCAGTTCCAGCTGCGCTGTACAGTCTTGCCTCAACGCCGGAGAGAAGTTTGCCGAGCTTTACCTCGGCTGTGCCTTCGAGGCTCTGCTCCTGATAGAGCTCACCCGGCTGCGGTATGGACAGCTCCATCCGGCCGCTGGTGTAAGCGCACATTCCCCCGACCATTGAATCATGAACTTTGGCCATCGTAACGTTGGACCACTCGAGGCAGCGGCCCTCCGGGTTGTACCTGACCGGATGATCCTTGCCGTTCACCTTCAGGTTCAGGAATCTCAGGGAAGTGATAGTCGGCCAGGAAACAGTTACTTTTGTTACCTCGGCGGGCAACTCGTCCTGCGCCGCACCGGAAACGTGCACGTCAACCGTCATGCTGAGCAGCAACTCTGGCCGGAAGGTCACCTGCCCGGTGATATCCCCGGTGGTGCCGGCCGAGCCATAGCTCCCCGAGCTGTCCGGATCGAGCAGATCGATACGGACGTTAATAGGCCGCACTTTCACCCAGCTGGTCTCCGGCTTATATTCGCAACTCAAGACACGGACGCTGCGGTCCGCGATCAGGTACTCCGGGCCTGCCTTACCGAGGCCGGATAGGATAGGTACCCGGATTGGGATCGAGCCATAGGTCTCGCTGAGGCCTAATAGGCGGTCGAGATCCGTATGCCCGTACCCGCTGAGCGCCAGATGCCCGACGATGGCATGAGTCTCGCCGTGTACCTGATCATAGATTCGGGTGATGTCGGCGTACGCCTGCCTGGTGAAGTACTCGTCCCCGTCATACGGCAGCCTTATTTCTATCTTCCCAGCCGGAGCCGCGGACATCTCGCTATGCCGGTTGAGGGATATCTCCTGCTCGTAGCGGTAATGCTCCTCGATCTTGACGCCCTCCAGGACGGCGCGGGAGTAGAGCGGCTCATCACCGTCCGGCGAGTAACTTGGCGGCCCTGACGCGCGCATCATCCCGATGCCAAGAATGAAGCGCAGCGAACTGATCAGGCGTGATATCCGGTCAAACCACACACGCCAGATGGGTACCGCGTCCGGTGATTCCCCTGGGGCATCCGCGGCTCGCCCGTTCCCTATGGCACTGGGCGGTTCCGGCCGGGCGGGATCTCCAGCTGGCAAGTCAGCCATCTCCTCTGCGGCCTTGCGGGCATGCGCAGGCCCTCATGACTCATTCTCACTGTTGGGTCATTTCTGTCCAGAGTTGTAACGTGGCGCCCGGGCACTGGGCCGCCCGGAACGGCCCGGCAACACTCGGGAGGAGTGGCCGCGATGGCGCAGTTGGTCGAATTCCCGCTGGCGGCGGGCGGTTCGGTGCTGGTCGAGGTGTCGGGGCAGACAGGCCCGGCGATGCGGGGCCAGCGCGGCGTTGACGTCGTTGAGCGGGCGCGGCAGAGCTTCGAAGAGGCTGTCGGCCACGTTCGGCCCGCAGTGGAGGGCGTCATTGCGCAGTTGCGTTCGCTGGCCGAGGCTCCTGATGAGGTGCATGTTGAGTTCGGCCTGGACCTGCATGCGGAGGCCGGGGCGTTCATCGCCGCGGTCGGCACCAGAGCCAACTTCACCGTGGCCTTGACCTGGCGGCGCAGCAGCGCGAGCCCGCAGGCCGAGCTAGCAGCCGGGCTTCCGGATAGCCGTAGCAGCGCAGCGTAACGCCCCGGCTACGCCGTCCTACCAGCTCTCGTAGAAGACGTTGCTGCCGTCCGCGGGGGTCAGCGGAACCAGCCGCCCATCGTCGATCCAGCCGTTGGCCAGCGACCCGCTGGCCGGGCCCACGTTGAGCAGCAGGTAACGCCGGGACGGGTCCGCGCCGAAGAACCGGAAGGTGAAGCCGTCGCCCGTCCCCACCCGGTAGAGAACCCGCACCGGCCGGCCCGTGGCCGCCGAGACCTGGATCACCGACACGGTCGTGCCAAACGGCGGTCGCGGCTTGCTCACCATGTCCAGCACATCGACGTTCGCCCCATCCGGGGTTATCAGGGCACCGTCGAGGTAACTGCTGGCCAGCGAGCCGAGCGTGACCTGCCGGACCAGGACCCGGCTGCTGTCCAGCCGCCCGCCGCGGGCCGCGGGGCTGACCGCCCGCACCTCCTCCCCCTGGCCGGTGGGCCTGCACTTGCCCAGCGGGCACCGTGGGGAGGCGAGGAATACCAGCTCCCGCCCGTCCGCCGTCAGGGACATGTCCCCCACCGGGAAGGTCACCTTCTCGCGCACCGGCTTACTGGCCGTCCACATCGCCCGGGCCCCGCTGCGGGTATTGATGACCGCGACGTCGGCCGCCACCGATGCCCCGGCGGCCCCGCCGGGCACGATGGCCGCCGCGATCTCGGCACCGGTCGCGGAGGCAGCCAGCCCAGTCACGTCGAGCCCGTCGAACGAACCGCCCGGCACCAGGTCGTAGCCCCCGATGCGGCCCGAGCCGGTGAGCCGGAACCGGTAGACCCGCGAGGCGCTGACCACCGTGCCGTGCCGGATGGTCTTCTGGCAGGCCATGAAGAACGTCTCATGCTCCGCGGCCACCGGTGCCGCGCCGCCGGGACCCGGCTGCCCCCAGGGACACCGGACAGTGGCCTTCACTGTGCCGGTCACGGTGGACCGCACCACGGTCACCGCCGGCGGCGCCTGGCTGACTCCCTGCTGGACGTAGTAGCGGGGCACACCGGCGGGCAGCCGCCCGCCGCTCAACGGGGCCTGGGCACCGCGGGACGCCGCCGACACGGCCACGCCCAGGCCGGCCAGCAGCACGGCGGTGATCCCCGCCGCCAGGTACTCCCGCACCCTCCGCCGGGCCACCCGGCGGCGCACCGCCTCGGCGGTCACCTCACCGGGCGGGTCACCGGCGGCCGAGCTCAGCAGCTCACGCAACCGGCTGATCTGGTCACTCACCGGGCCTCCCGCTCCATCAGCTCGGCCAGCCGGGAATCCTCCCGCAACTTCGCCAGCGCCCGCGCCATCGTGCTCTTGACCGTCCCGGTCGCGCAGTTCAGCACCTGGGCCACCTGCGCCTCGGGCAGGTCGTCGAAGACCCGCAGCACGAGGACCGCCCGCTGCCGGGTGGTCAGCGACCCGAGCGCGCGTTGCACAGCCAGCCGCAGGGCCAGCTCGGCCGCCATGTCGGCCGGGCCGGGGCAGTCCGGCACGGTGCCCGTGGCCCGCTCGCCGCGCCACCGGCGGCGGCTCCAGGTCGCCCAGGTGTTGACCATGACCCGGCGCACGTAGATCTCCGGGTCGTCACGCCGCCTGATCCGCTCCCAGCGGGGCCAGGACCGGGCCAGGGCCGTCTGGACCAGGTCCTCGGCCAGCGGCCAGTCGCCGGTCAGCAGCCACGCGGTCCGCTGCAGCGCGCGTTCGCGGGCCACCACGAAGTCCGCAAATCCCCAGGGCTCGGCGTCCACCGCACCTCCGCGGTCAGCTCTGTACGTTGACCTACACGACTACCTGAGCCCCGTGAAAAGTTCACTGCCCCGGCCGCCCGGGTGCGCGGTGCGGCCGCTATTCAGTCGGCAGGCGCGGCCGGCGGCCGCCGGGCCAGCCGCACCAGGACGGCGAGGCCGAGCATGCCCCCCGGCACCAGCGTGACCAGGGCCGGGAGCTGGTACCGCCAGGAGAACTCGAACAGGTCGGAGACGAGCAGCACCGCCGCGCCCGAGACGGTGAACAGCAGGCAGGCCAGGGCGAGCTGGCGCGTCCCCGGGTCCGCCCGCCACCGGCGCCGGGCCAGGGTCAGCGATCCCGCCGCCCCGGCCACCGTGACCAGCAACAGCAGCGGCCCGGGGGTGTAACCCCCGTCGAGCTGGTAGGCCCGCAGGAAGGTCGCGGCCGGCCGCCACACGGCCGGCGTCCCTCCCCCATAACGTCCCACTGCGGTGTCGATGACTCCCTCGGAGGCATGCGCCGGGAAGTACGGGAAGGAGGTCTGGAACTGCCACCGGGAGATGGGAGTGTCGCCCGGGCTGGTGTCCCGGGTCAGCGCGAACAGCTTCACCACATCCCGGCCGTAGGCGCGGATCAGCGACAGCGGCTGCTGGGTCAGCACCCGGTGATTGAAGTCGGAGAGCAGGCTGTCCACTTCGGCTCGCGGCAGGTGAGCGTAGTACGGCGCGATCGGCGACCCGTCGCCGTACTCCAGCCAGTCCGGCCCGTGGGCCTGCTGCGCGGGATCCGGGCACATGCCCCGCTCGGCGGGCGTGAGCTTGATCGTGGCGCAGTCCACCGCCGCCGCGGTCCGGCCGTAGAACGAGGTGACACCGGTGTGCGACAGGAAGAACTCCCCGGCCACCAGGTAGGAGACGGTGCAGTAGGCCAGGATGGGCAGCGCGAACGCGGCGCAGAACGCCGCCGCCTTACCCAGCGCGGCCCGCCCGCCGCCGCCCGCCACGAGCAGGTAGATCACCCCGGGCAGGATCAGCGCCTCGCCAACCTGGGCCACGGTGGCCGAGGCACCCAGCACGACGCCGGCCGCCACGACCCGCCGCCAGCCGGCCGCCGGGCGCCACAGCAGGATGGCCAGCCCGGCCACGATCAGCGCCTCGAACCAGGTGCCGGGCATGACGCTCTGCTCGTTCTGCAGCTGGTAGGCGTCGAGCAGGACCGGGGCGATGGCCAGCGCGGCCAGCCAGCGGGACACGCCGCGGCGGAGCAGCAGCAGGTAGAGGAGCACGGCCATGGCCAGGCCGAGCAGGTGCTGGACCGCGGCCACCGCATCGAAATTGGCCACGAACAGGATGGCCTTCAGCGGCCCCTTGTAGCCGACCGGGTCCATCCCGTCGGCGTTGTACAGGTACCGCTCGGTGTCGATGTAGAACAGCGCGGGGCGGTAGGCGAGCTGGGTGAGCACCCGGAGCACCAGCCCGGCGGCGAGCAGCACGATGGCCAGCCAGTGCCGCCGCGCCACGCCGGCCCGGGCCCACGGCGCGGGCAGCCTGGTGACCCGGGCCACCGACCAGCCGGCCGTGGCCGGGCGCGGGGCCTGCCCCGGCTGGACATCGACGGCGGCGGGCTTCACCGCCCGGGCCCGTCACGAGACAGGCGGGAGAACGGCCGCATCAGGTTCCCGGGACCGCGTGGCCGCCACTGGACAGGCAGAGCGCCAGGAAGACGGTCACGATAGTGAGCCAGCGGGTCATCCGGTTCCGCGGCACCTGGGTCAGCGCGGCCCAGGCCACCGCCGTGTACCAGGCGAACACCCACGGGGCGACCAGGATCCAGGCGAAGGTCAGCGCGAACGGGGCGACCACCTCGCGCGGCTGGTCCGCGGAGATCCGCTGATACACCAGCCAGGCCACCACGAGCAGGGCGATCGGCCACAGGATAGAGATGATCATGGTGATGGTGGGGTTGGGGTAATGGGCTCCCCATAGCTCGGCCAGCCTGAAGACCGACCATGGCGAGGGCGGCGTGATCAGTGCCAGCCCGCCGAACAGCGGCTTCAGGGCGCCGAGGCCGTAGAAGCTGTACTGGATGACCAGGGTCAGCAGCGTCGCCCCGGCCATCACCGCCACCCGGCGCCATTCCCGGCGCTGCAGCAGCGGCCAGGCCAGTCCCACCCCGATGAGGACGGCATAGATCTTCACCCCGGTGCCGAGGCCGATCAGCACGCCGACCAGGACGTCACCCCAGGCAGACGGCATCTTGCGGGCCACCTGGATGGCGCAGATCGCCGCGGCGGCGACGAAGGTGTCCAGGTGGCCGCCGCTGACCAGGGCCAGGATCAGCACCGGGTTCGCGGTCCAGAACAGCGTGGCCCGCACCGGGTCGTCGGAGGTCAGCAGGAGCAGCACGCCGACGCCGATGAACACCAGCCCGTTGAGGATCATCCAGACCCACACGGTGGTGTTGACGTCACCCCGGCCGATGGCGGCGGCGAAGGCCTGGAACAGCGTGGCCACCGGGCCGTACACGGACGGCTGGTTCTTCCACATGGTGCCGACCGCGTTGGTGTACGCCGGGTCGCCCCACGCCTGCGGGCCGGTGGTGTAGGGGTTGCCGCCCTGGGCGGCGATCCGGCCGTAGGCCGCGTAGCTGGCCACGTCCGAGGAGCCGACCGGGGTCAGGCACACCATGATCCCGACGATGACCGCGCTGGCCAGTAGCAGGTGCCGCGGGTTGGGCCGCCAGCCCTGGCTGTGCGCCCACATCATCCCGGCCAGCCCCAGGCAGGCCAGGATCAGGCTGCTGTAAAGCATCAGGCTGGCCAGCACGGTCTGGTGGACCAGCGACGGGAACAGCGACAGCGGCAGCCGGACCCCGATGGTCTCGGCGTTCGGCGAGGTCGCGCCGAGCAGCATGCCCAGCAGCAGCCCGGCGCCGGACAGGGTGACGGCGACCTTGGGGTTAGCCAGCCGGCTCCAGGCGAGCCGACGGATGAGCGTGCTCATCAGCCGCTCGATCGGCCCCGGTGGCCCCTCACGGTCCAGCGGTCCAGGCGTCCTTGTCCGCCCGGCCGACCCTACCGATCCAGGCGGGTCTGCCGGGTGGGGGGACACCTGTGTCACGTGGGCCGCACCTCCACTGGCGAAAGCTTCGTGGTTCCCCGGAAGCCCAGGCATGCCGCGCGCCGGTGCCGGGCTCCCCCGGGATGCCTGGGCGGCAAGCCCCGGCTAGCTGGGCCACAACCAGCCTAGGGCGGCATTCAGGTACCCCACGCCGGGTTAGCTGAACATTTGCGCTGAGTTGGCCCTCAGGCACTGGCCGCAGCAGGCCCGGGCAATCGCGCCATCGTGGACATTTAACCGGAATTTGACCTTGACCAGACTAGCAGGACCGTGCTGGCCCGCCCGGCCGGCCCAGGATGCGGCGGGCCGGTCAGCAGGCGAGCATCTTCTGAATGGCCTGCCGCGTCACTCCCAGTTCCCGGGCGATGTCGGCCTGCGAGAAGCCTGCGTCAAGGAGTTCGCGCATGAGGTCCCGGCGCTCGACCGCCAGCCGCCGGGCGATCCGGGTGTGCTCGATGGCCTGGGCCCGGACCGCGCGGATCCGGTCGAACGTCTCCTGGTGCCCGCCACCCTGTCCCTGTGTCGCCATGCCCTCATTGTGACAACCCCTGGTTGTCGAGTCAACCCCTGGTTGTCAGCCGACTGGAAGATTTCGCGGCCGGGCGGCGGGCATGTCGAGAAGGCGGGCCGCCGTTCGTGTAGCTGGTGAGACGCTGACCTGCCGGTCACGCGGCACGCCGAGGAGGACACCGATGCAGCAGTACCTGCTGAGCATGTACCAGCCAGCCGGAGACCCGCCCCCGCCCGAGGTGCTGGGGCCGATCATGGAGAAGGTCGCCGCCTGGAACGCGGACCTCATAGCCGCCGGGGCCTGGGTCTTCACCGGCCGGCTGCACCCGCCGGACACCGCCACCGTGGTCCGGGACCGCCAGGGCGAGATGATCGTCACGGACGGGCCGTTCATCGAAGGAAAAGAGTACCTGGGCGGGTTCGTCGTGATCACCGCGCCCGACCTGGACGCGGCGCTGGAGTGGGCCCGTAAATTCTCCGCGGCGACCACGCTCCCGGTCGAGGTGCGGCCGGTGCTCGGCGGCACCGGGGGCTGAGCGTGGCCGTGCCCGCCGCGCAGATCGCCCGGATCTTCCGGGAGGAGCACGGGCGGGCCGTTTCCGTCCTGGTCCGCGCCCTCGGCGACATCGACCTGGCCGAGGACGCGGTCCAGGATGCGTTCACCGAGGCGGTGCGGCGCTGGCCGGACGCCGGCCTGCCGCCCAGCCCGGCCGGGTGGATCATCACCACCGCCCGGAACCGGGCCATCGACCGGCTCCGCCGGGAGAGCTCCCGGGACGACCGGCACGCCCGCGCGGCCCGGCTGCACGGCCCGGGCCAGCCCGGCGCCGACACCGCAGAGGAGGGACCGGTGCACGACGACCGGCTGCGCCTGATCTTCACCTGCTGTCATCCCGCGCTCGGCACCGGGGCCCAGGTGGCGCTGACGCTCCGGCTGCTCGGCGGGCTGAGTACCGCCGAGATCGCCCGCGCGTTCCTGGTCACCGAGACCACCATGGCCCAACGCCTCGTCCGAGCCAAGGCCAAGATCAGGGCCGCGCGGATCCCGTACCGGGTGCCCGGGGAGGCCGACCTGCCCGCCCGGCTGAGGGCCGTGCTGGCGGTGATCTACCTGATCTTCAACGAGGGGTACACCGCGACCTCGGGCGATGAGCTGACCCGGGCCGGCCTGTGCGCCGAGGCAATCCGGCTGGGCCTGCTGCTGGCCCGGCTGATGCCGGACGAGCCCGAGGTCATCGGGCTGCTCGGGCTGATGCTGCTGACCGAGTCGCGGCGGGCCGCCCGCACCACCCCGGACGGCACCCTGGTGCTGCTGGCCGACCAGGACCGCAGCCAGTGGGATGCGCCGCTGATCGCCGAGGGGCAGGCCCTGGTCCGGCAGTGCCTGCGGCGCGGCCAGCCCGGCCCCTACCAGATCCAGGCGGCGATCGGCGCGGTGCACAGCGACGCGCCGCACCCGGCGGCGACCGACTGGCCGCAGATCCTGGCGCTCTATGACCAGCTGCTGGCCGTCTCGCCCAGCCCGGTGGCGGCGCTGAACCGCGCGGTGGCCGTGGCCGAGGTGGACGGGCCGGAGGCCGCCCTGGCCCTGGTGGACGGGCTCGGCCTCGGCCGCTACTACCTGTACCACGCGATACGCGGTCACCTGCTGCGGCAGCTCGGCCGGGACGCCGAGGCGGCTGCCGCCTACGACGCGGCCCTGGCCCGCACCGGCAACGCGGCCGAGCAGGCCTTCCTGCGGCGCAGCCGGGCCCAGCTCGGCGGCGCACGCTGACGGTGGTCAGCCGCCGCGAGGCCGGGCGGTCAGCTGCAGCTGCGGCACGTCCGGCCCGGCGGCGTCCGGCATCCCGGACAGCACCGAGGTACATCCCGGGCACGCATCGTGGTGCACGAAGTAACTGGGAATGCTCGGCGAGTCGGTCGGCGGGTTGGTGGACAGCAGCACCGGGGCCCGCGGCGGCTGATTGAAGTTGAAGTCCTGCACCAGGTTGCCGAGGATCGGGACGTCCTCCCGCACGTCCGGGCGCCGGTCCGGGCGGCCGTCGGTCTTCGGGCTGAGCCGGTCGCCGTGCATGAAGTCGTCCTCGATGAACTTCAGGTAGGCGTCGCTGCTCAGGACCTGATGGTCGATGTAGCCCGTCCTGGCGTACGGCGAGATCGTGATGGCGGGCACCCGCAGGCCATAGCCCTCCTGGTCCACCGCGGGGGGCAGCACATGATCGTAGAACCCGCCCCAGTCGTCCCAGGCGAGGAAGATCGCCGTTGACTTCCAGTCCGGGCTCTTCATGGCCGCGTTGACGACGGCCGTGACGTAGGCCTGGCCGCGGTGCACGCTGGCCGGCGGGTGGTCGCTGTCCGGCCCCGACGGCGTGACCCAGCTGACCGCGGGCAGGGTGCCCGCCTTGGCCGCGGAGAAGTAGCTGCCCAGCGTGCGGATGTTGCCGAGCTGGTGGTCGGCTTGCACGTCGCCGAACAGCGGCAGCGGATTCCAGATGCCGGGGGTGTAGACGTTCTGCTTGACCGCCGCGCAGGTCTCGGCCGAGTCGTTGGCGCAGTCCGGCTGCACGCCGGCCTGCACGTAGTAGGACCAGCTGACGTGGTGCACGTACATCAGCCAGGTGAGGTCGGTCCAGGCCAGGTCGATGCTGGTCTTGCCGGTGCGCAGTTCCCTGTCGACCGCCTTCTGGAACGTGGTCACCCCGTACGGCCCGACGATGTTGGTCGCGCAGCTCATCGGCGAGCGGTTCCGGCACCGGGCCGACCAGGCCGACACGATGTACAGGTGGTCGGGCAGGGACCACGACTTGACCGGCTCGAACATGTGGTCATCGAGCGCGAAGTCCTTCGCGTAGGTCCAGTAGTTCGGGATTTCCGCGGCGGTGTGGTAGCCCATCACGTCCGGCGTGCCTTTCACCGCACAGGCCGGGTTATCCGGGACGTTGCAGGTAGAGCGGGCGGCGTCCCGCTGCCTGATGAAGCCGTTCATGGCGCCGCCGTTCACGTCGGCCACCGCGTTGACCTCACCGTGCGGCCCGCCGCCGTTACGGTCGGACTTGTCATGGTAGGGGCGGGTGCACCCGCTCTTCGGGTTCGGCACGCACACCGTGGGCTTCCCATCCTTCATCGGGAGGCCGTCGGCGCCCGGGAACGTGCCGAAGTAGCTGTCGAACGACCGGTTCTCCTGCATCACGATGATCACGTGCTTGATCTTGTGGATGCCTGCCGGGACCAGGTAATGACCGGTCGGGCCGCCCACGACCTGGTTGGGCGGGCCGGGCTCCGGCTGGCCCGGGCGCTGGCCGGCACTGGGTGAGGTGCACGCGGCCAGCAGCCCGGCCAGGATCAGGCCGCCTGCCACGCCGTGCCACGACCAGACGCCAACGCGCCTCGATGTCATCCATGAGCCTTTCCGCTGTCCGGATCCGGATGTCCGGCACTGAGCGCCCGTATCCGCGCAACTGGCCCCCGGCGGAAAAATACCCGAAATCGGGGGCACTCAGTACTCGCACCCGGGGACCCCGGTGGAGGGTTACGTCACGGATTAGCTGACTGCCGGTAATCACCCGCTTGGCGCAGCAGACCCTGCCCGGCGCCGCGTTGCTGCCCGCGTAGGTGCCGGTTGACGCCGGCTCGTTTCAGGACCGGTCCAGCGCGCGGTCCAGGTTGACGGCCGCGCTGATCAGGGCCAGATGGGTGAACGCCTGCGGGAAGTTGCCCAGCGCCTCCCCGGACGCGCCGATCTGCTCGGCGTACAGCCCGAGGTGGTTGGCGTAGGTGAGCATCTTCTCGAAGATGGTGCGGGCCTCCTTGACCCGGCCCGCCCGGGTCAGCGCCTCCACATACCAGAACGAGCACAGGTTGAACGTGCCCTCCCCGCCGTCCAGCCCGTCGTGGCCGGTGATGGCGTACCGGTAGACGAGGCTGTCCGAGGTGAGCTCCGCGCCGATCCGGTCCAGGGTGGACAGGAATCGCGGATCGGTCGGGCCGGCGAACTTCACCAGCGGCATGACCAGCACCGAGGCGTCCAGCAGGCGGCTCCCCGGGTGCATCATGTAGGCCCGCAGTTCCGGGTCCCAGCAGGAATCCTGGACGAACCGGTGCGCGGACGCGGCCAGCTTGCGCCACCGCTCCACCGGCGCGGGCAGGCCGCGGTCCCGCGCCAGCCGGCCCGCCCGGTCATAGGCGACCCAGGTCATCAGGGCCGAGTAGGTGAACCGCTGGCGCGGGCCGCGGATCTCCCACACCCCCGCGTCCGGTTCCTCCCAGTGCCGCGACAGCCAGTTCAGCCGCTTGGACAGCCCGACCCACAGGTCGTAGGAGATCGGCACCTCCCGGTTGTAGAGGTAGACCGAGTCCATCAGCTCGCCATAGACGTCGATCTGGCGCTGCTCCACGGCGTTGTTGCCGATCCGCACCGGCCGCGACCCGCGGTAACCCTCCAGGTGATCCAGCACCGCCTCGTGGATGTCCTCCTGGCCGTCCACCGCGTACATGATCATCACGTCGCGTTCCCTGGTCGCTGACTCGCAGCGGCGCTGCACCCATTCCATGAACGAGGCGGCCTCTTCCAGGAAGCCCAGGGTCATCAGCGCGTACACGGTGAACGCGGCGTCGCGCAGCCAGGCGTACCGGTAGTCCCAGTTCCGCCCGCCGCCGAGTTCCTCCGGCAGCGACGTGGTGGGCGCGGCCACCAGGGCGCCGGTCGGGTGGTACACGAGCAGCTTGAGGGCAAGCGCGGAACGCTGCACCGTCTCCCGCCAGCGCCCGCGGTAGCGGGACTGGCTGACCCAGCCCTGCCAGAAGTCCGAGGTGAGCGTGAACGCCTCGGCGGTCTCCCCGGCGGCCAGCGGCCGCACCTCACCGAGCCATTCCAGCTGGATGTCCACGGACTCGCCCTCATCCAGGGTGAACGTGGCGGCCACCCCGGACTCCTCCGCCTTGAGCGGCACCGTGGTGCGCAGCACGCAGCGGCCGGCCGCGGACTCGAACAGCGCGCCGGTTCCCGGGATCACGGTCACGGTGTGCGGCGCCCGGCCGTAGTCGAAGGCGGGATGGCAGGCCAGCTCGAAGGTGGCCCGGCCGCGCACCGCCCGGGCCTGACGGACCAGCAGGTCCCGGGCCTTCCCGGTGCTGCGGGTCTCCGGGACCATGAAGTCGATCACCTCGCCGACCGCCTCGGCCCCCAGGAACCTGGTCAGCAGGATGTTGGTGTCCGGCAGGTACATCTGCTTGGGCCGGCTGGTGCTGCGGCTGGACAGCGAGAAGTAGCCCCCCTTGCGCGCGTCCAGCAACGCGCCGAACAGGGAGGGCGCGTCGAACCGGGACGGGCAGTACCAGTCCACGGTGCCGTCGGTGCCGACCAGCGCCACGGTCCGCAGGTCGCCGACGATCCCGTGCTCCTCGATCGGCAGGTAGCCGGCCGGGGCACCCGGGCGGCCGGGGGCGGCTGAGGAGTGACCCATGCTGGCAATGATCCGTTCCTGGAGTTACAGCCGCGTTTCCGCGGCCGCCCTGGTCTGGACCACCGGGCATGCTGGACCGATGGACGTGCGCAGCATCGGTGTCGAAGAGGAGCTGCTGCTGGTCGAGCCGGATACCGGCCGGCCGCGGGCGGTGGCCGGGGCGGTGCTGCGGGCGGCGGAGGAGGAACCGGGCCCGGGCGGCCCAGGCCGCGGCCGGCCGGGCCGGCCGCGGCGCCGGCCGAGACGGGCGACCTCGATTACGAACTGCAGCTGCAGCAGGTGGAGACCAGCACCGAGCCGTGCCGGTCGCTGGACGAGCTGGACCGGGAGCTGCTCCGGTGCCGGTCGGCCGCCGTGTCCGCGGCGGAGCAGACCGGGGTGACCGTGGCCGCGCTGGGCACTTCCCCGGTCGCGGTCGCGCCGCAGCTGACCGGCCAGCCCCGGTACCAGCAGATGGCCGAGGCGTTCGGGCTGACCGCGCAGGAGCAGCTCACCTGCGGCTGCCATGTGCACGTGGCGGTCTCCTCGGGCGAGGAGGGGGTCGCCGCGCTGGACCGCATCCAGCCCTGGCTGGCGCCGCTGCTGGCGCTGAGCGCCAACTCGCCGTTCTGGCACGGCACGGACAGTTCCTACGCCAGCTTCCGGTACCAGGCGTGGGGCCGCTGGCCGTGCGCCGGGCCCACCGAGTCGTTCGGCTCGGCCCAGGCGTACCAGCAGGCCGTTGAGAATATGGTGGCCACGGGGACGCTGCTGGACAGCGGCATGGTGTACTTCGACGCGCGGCTGTCCCAGCGCTACCCGACCCTCGAAATACGGATCGCCGACGTGTGCCTGCGCGCCGGGGACGCCGTGCTGATCGCGGCGCTGGCCCGGGCGCTGGTGGAGACCGAGTCACGGGCCTGGCGGCGCGGTGAGCCGGCCCGGCCGGTCCGGCCCGAGGTGCTGCGGCTCGCCGCGTGGCGGGCCAGCCGGTCAGGGCTGGACGGCGCGGTCCTGCACCCGGAGACGTTCCGGCCGGTACCGCCCGCGGTCGCGCTCGGCCTGCTGGTGGAGCACGTGGCCGAGGCGCTGCGGGACGCCGGGGATCACGCCACGGTGGCCGGCCTGCTCGCCGACGTGCTCGGCCGGGGCAACGGGGCCGCCTTCCAGCGGGCGGCGTACCGGGATTCCGGCAGCGTGGCGGGCGTCGTCAGCCGGGCCGCGGCGGTCACCCGGGGGGCGGGGATTTGATCCCGCCTCAGGGTGATTACCGGCTGGCGCCTGGGTAGCGAGCACTACGTGACAGCACGGGAGGATGCGCCCAGGGTCCTCGTCGTCGGCGGCGGGTTCGGCGGCCTGGCCGCCGTGGCCAGGCTGGCCCGCCATGGATACCGGGTCACGCTGGCCGACCGGCACATCTACGCCACGTTCCAGCCGCTGCTGTACCAGGTGGCCACGGCGGGGCTGGCGCCCAGCGACGTCGCCTACGCGCTGCGCGGCTTCGCGCACCGGCAGCAGGCCCGGTTCCGGCACGGGGACCTGTCCGGCATCGACCCCGCCGCGCGGATCGCCGAGTTCTCCGACGGCGGCCGGGTCGGCTACGACTACCTGATCCTGGCCACCGGCGTGGCCGCGGCGTTCTTCGGGATCACCGGGGCCGCCGAGCACAGCTACGGTCTCTACACCTTGCACGACGCGGTGAACCTGCGGGAACGGATCATGGCCGGGCTGGAACGGCTCAGCATCGACGCGCACCGCGAGGAGGTGGCCGTCACCATCGTCGGTGGCGGCGCCACCGGGGTGGAACTGGCCGGCACCCTGGCCGACCTGCGGAACCTGGCCCTGCCGGCGTCCTATCCGGATCTCGACCCGGCCTGCGTGCACATCCGGCTGGTCGAGATGGCGCCGGGCGTGCTCGGCCCGTTCACGCCGAAGTTGCGCGAGTACGCCGCGCGGCAGCTCCAGGCGCGCGGCGTGGACCTTCGGCTGAACGCCACCATCAAGGAGATCACTGCCCAGTCGATCATCCTGGACAGCGGGGAGGTGCTGCGCAGCGACCTGACCGCCTGGGCGGCCGGCATCTCCGGCCCGGACGAGGCCCGGCGGTGGGGACTGCCGCTGGGCCGCGGCGGGCGCCTGCTCACCGGCCCGGACCTGCGGGTCGCCGACCAGGACCGGATCTTCGCGGTCGGCGACATCGCGCTCATCGACGGCCACCCACTGCCCCAGCTCGCCCAGCCCGCCCTGCAGATGGGCAGGCATGCCGCGGACCAGATCCGCCGCCTGGAGGCCGGGCAGGGGACGGTCCCGTTCAGTTACCACGACAAGGGCATCATGGCCACGATCGGCAGCCGGTCGGCGGTGGTGCAGCTGAACCACGGAATCCGGTTCCGCGGCCTGCTGGCCTGGTTCACCTGGCTCGCCCTGCACCTGATCACCCTGCTGGGCGGCCGGAACCGGATCAACGCGCTGATCAACCTGTCCTGGCGCTACCTGTCCTGGCAGCGCGGCGGCGGCATCATCGTCGGCGACGACCCGCCGGCGCCCGGCACCACGGGCCTGGGCACGGCCAGTCCCATGTCGCCCGGGCGGCCGCCGCCCGGCGGGCCGCCTGCTGACCGGGAGCGGGCGGACGGGCAGGTGCCCGGGGCGGGCTAGCGCCCGTCCGGCGTCACCATCCGGCCGCCGCAGATCCGGGTCCGGCTCGACCCGATGATGAGGATGCTCTGCTCGGCCACCTCGTACGCCTCCAGGGCGCCCAGGGTGGCCAGCCGGACCTGCTGCTCGGCGCGCTGCGCGTCCCGCACCACCGCGACCGGGGTGCCCGGGTCGCGGTACTGGCGGGCGATGCCCAGCACCTCCTCCAGCCGGGCGTCGTCCGGCTTCCCGGGCGGCATGCAGAAGGTGAGCACGAAATCGGCCTCCGCGGCCGCCCGGACCTGTGCCTCGACCACCGGCCAGGGCGTCTGCTCGCCCGGCGAGATCACCGCGTTGCCGCTGCCGAGCGGCGCGCCAAGCACGGCCGAGCTGGCCTGGCTGGCCGTGATGCCCGGCACCGCGACCACGTCGATGTCCTCGGCGGCCAGGCTGAGCGCCAGGGTGGCCAGCGCGTAGGCCCCGGGGTCCGAGGGGAACGCGATGGCGACCGCACGTCCCTGGCGGGCCTCCTGGACCGCGTCCTGGACGGAGGCGGCCTCGGTGCCCGGCGGCCCGCCCAGCACCCGCGTCCCGGGCCGGAGCAGGTCGGCCACCTGGTCCAGCGCCTGGCCGAGCCCGGCGATCACCGCGGCGCGGCGCAGTTCGTGCCGCGCCCGTGGGGTCAGCAGGTCACGGGCCCCGGGGCCGATGCCGACCAGGGCGAGCCGGCCGCGCGGCCGGACCCGGGCGACGGCCACGTGCACGCCGTCCGCCGAGCGTTCCCGGACGATCAGGTCGTCCCCGCCGGCCAGCGCGGCCGCCTCGCCGGGCCGGCGCCGCGTCCGGGCGGCCAGGCCGGCCGGGTAACAGCGGACCGGCCAGCCGCGCTCCCGGGCGGCCTCAGCGATGCCGGGGTGGGCCCCCCGGTCGCCGTCCCGGCCGGCGCCCCGCTCCTGCAGCACGGCCAGCGCGGTCACGCTGGCGGGCGACAGGCCCGCCTCGCCCAGTGCGCTGTCCACCACCTGCAGGATGTCCCCGGCCGTCGCGGCCGCGGCGGTGTCCACCCCGATGACCAGCGAGGGCGGCCGCAGGATCGCGGTCCGCGGGGCAGCGGGCACGACCCGGTCGGTGACCAGGATGCGGTAGTTCCCGGACTCGCCCACGGTGTCCGGCAGCGGCGGCAGCGGCCAGGTCTCGGCCGACTCCAGCCGGATCCGCTCGCCGTCCAGCAGGGCCCGGCTCACCGGCCCGATGGTGCCCTCGGTGGGCCAGCCCAGCGTGTCCAGGCCGGGCAGGCTGACCGCGTCCGTGGCCGTCGTGATGACGGCGTCGGCGCCGAAGACCTCGGCCACCCGGCGTGCTAGCGCGTTCGCCCCGGCGGCGTGGCCGCCGACGACAGCCACCGCGCGCCGCGCCGACTCGTCCATGCAGACCACCGCGGGATCGGTCCACTTGCTGTCCAGCAGCGGCGCGATGAGCCGCACGGTGGCGCCCACGGCCAGGAAGCAGATCAGGCCGTCGCACTGCGCCCAGGCGCGGGGCAGCGCCTGCCGGGCCGGGCCGTCATAGGTCCGGGTCTGGCCCGGCCAGGTGGCGGCCAGCCGCTGCGCGGCCGCCCGGCCGCCCGCGGTGACCGCGATGAGCCCGATCACCGGCATCCCCTGTCGGCCGGCCGCCCCAGCCGCCCCGGGTACTCCAGCCGCGCCGGGCACTCCAGCCGCCCCGGGCACTCCAGCCGCGCCGGGCACCCGGGCGGGCCGGACCGCCGCGGGCACCGTGACCGCAGCTGTGAGCGTGACCCGGGGAACATGCCCCGACGCTACCTGCAACCAGGGATTTTTGCCCGCCGGGAGGCCGCGGTACCGGAAAGGTTCTAGTGCTGTTCACCACGGCGGCACCGAGCGGGCGCTAGCCGCGGGGCCGCCGCTGAGGGCGGTCCCGCGGCGGCCGGTCTTAGTAGCGCGCGCCCACGACCTTCTCGGCGAGCGGGTCCAGCTCGGCCAGGTCCTCGCCGGAGAGGCTGACGTCCAGCGCGGCCACGTTCTGCTGCAGCCACCTGACCCGCTTGGTGCCGGGAATCGGCACCACCGGCACCCCCAGCCGCTCCCCCTGGCCGAGCACCCAGGCCAGCGCCACCTGCGCCGGGGCGACCCGCTTGCGCTCGGCCACGGCGCGGACCGCGTCGGCGATCGCCTGGTTAGCGGTCACCGCGTCGCCGGTGAACCGCGGGTTGTGGCTCCGGAAGTCCCGGGCGTCGAGCTGGCCGACCTCGACCGTCCCGGTCAGGAAGCCCCGGCCCAGCGGAGCGTAGGGGACCAGCGTGACGCCGAGCTCCCGCAGCCCGTCCAGCACGGTCGTCTCCGGGTCCCTGGCCCACAGCGAGTACTCGCTCTGCACCGCGGTGATCGGGTGCACCGCATGGGCCCGGCGCAGCAGCGCACTGTCCACCTCGGACAGGCCCAGGCCGCGCACCTTACCCTCGGCCACCAGCTCGGCCATCGCGCCGACCGTCTCCTCGATCTCCGCGGTCTGCGGCGGGCGGTGCAGGTAGTACAGGTCGATGACGTCCACGCCCAGCCGCAGCAGCGACGATTCACAGGCCCGCCTGACGTAACCGCGCTCGCCGCGGATCACCCGGGCGGCGTCGCCGCCGGACCGGTCGATGCCGAACTTGGTCGCCAGCTGCACCTCGTCGCGGCGGCCGTGGATGGCCCGGCCGACCAGCACCTCGTTGTGCCCGGCACCGTAGACGTCGGCCGTGTCCAGGAAGGTCACGCCGAGATCGAGCGCGCGGCGGATCGTCGCCACGGACTCATCCCAGTCCGCCGCGCCGTACCACTCGCTCATCCCCATGCAGCCCAGGCCCAGTGCCGAGACCGTCAGCCCGCCCAGTGAAACAGTGCGCACGTCAGTTCCGTCCTGTGTCGTCCAGCCTTTCTCCCGACCCTAGAGGCTGGCCGCGCCGGGCCGTCACACCGGCCAGGACTCCCGGTGCCACGCGGCGTCCCAGAACATCCACTCGTACCGCGCCGCGGTGGTGAAGCGGGCCCGGGCCCGGGCGTCCTGCGGCCCGCTCAGGCCCGCTCCGGCCGCATCGGCGAGGTCCAGGACGGCGGCCACGTCCGCGGCGTAGTCCGGCCCGGCATAACTGTCGATCCAGCGCTGGTAGACGGCGTTCGGCGAGCCCAGGCGGGCCAGCCGCTGCCCGACTTCCCCGTAGATCCACAAGCAGGGCAGCACGGCGGCCAGCCCCTCGGCGTAGTCCCCGAGCACGGCCGCGGCGATCAGGTAGCTGGTGTACGCCTGGGTGGTGGGACCGGGCTGGGCGCTGGCCAGCGCGCCCGGCGCCGCGCCGAGATCGGCGGCCAGCGCCTCGTGCAGCGCCGACTCGGCCGATAGGCCGTCGGCGGCGTGCCGGGTGAGCAGCCGCGCCGCGCCCGGATCCGGCGCCTTCGCCCCGACCAGCGCCACCGCCTTGACGAACTCGCGGATGTAGTGCGCGTCCTGCGAGATGTAGTGCAGGAACGCCGCCGCGGGTAGCTCGCCCGAGGTCAGGCCCTGGATGAACGGGTGCGCCACGATGGCGCGGTAGGTGCCGGAGATCTCCGTCCAGGCCCGGCCGGTCCAGCCGGCCCGGGACGGGGCCTGCGGCGGGGTGGCCGCTGCGGGGGTCATGGTTCCTCCTGCGCTCCCGCGGTCTGCCGGGCGTCATCGCGTCTCAGATTTAAGATCTGCACAGAAGCACACCGCGCTCACGACCGTCAAGAGCGCCCGGGGCTCCCGGCTCGTCAGCCCGGAAGCCAGACCCTTCCGGGTCGGATTACCGGCATGTTGCGCCTGGTTAAATCCTCATATCGCGGCTTGCCCGGCGGGGCCGGGTGCTTTTAAGATCTCATATCTTGAGAATGAAACGGCCCGGGTCAGCGCCTCCGGACGGACAGCACCGCCCGAACGGCCCCGGTCACGGCGCGAACCGGCGGCCATCCGCCCCCGGCGGCCAGCCCTTGTCAGCCCCCGGCGCCCACCCTAAACTTGCCAGTCATAAGATCTGAGATCTTATTTTTCCTAACGAGTGGGGATCCCCGTGCCGACTCCGGAACAGCTCAGCACCCGCGTGGGGGCTGCCGTGAACACCGACCGGCTGCTCGACCTGGTGCAGCAGGTATGCCGCATCCCGAGCGTGCTCGGCGAGGAGGGGGAACTGGCCGGGTTCCTGCACGACGTGATGCGCCAGTCCGGCTTCGAGGCGACCAGCCTGCAGCCGGTGCTGCCGGAGCGGCCGAACGCGCTCGGCGAGCTGTCCTTCGGGCCCGGCAAGCGGGTGGTGCTCACCGGGCACATGGACACCAAGCCGGTGTCCCACGGCTGGACGGCGACCACGCCGTTCTCCGGCGAGCTGATCGGCGGCTCGGTGTACGGCCACGGGATCATGGACATGAAGGCGGCGCTGGCCTGCCAGATCGCCGCCATGGAGGCGCTGCGCGACAGCGGGGCGGAGCTGGCCGGCACGGTGGCCATGGCCGCGGTATCCGACCACATGGGTGACCAGCTCGGCTCCATCGCCTACTTCGACAGCTACCCGGCGGACATGGCGGTGCTCGGCGAGCTGTCCGATAACGAGATCCTCCTCGGCCACCGCGGCCGTTACTACTTCGACGTCACCGTCCTCGGCAAGTCCGCGCACACCTGCCACAAGCCGCTCGCAGTGAACGCGAACGCGCTGGCGGCGCACGCCATCCTGGAACTCCAGGCATCGGCCTTCACGCCGGAGCTGGAGGACTGGGTGCGGGACCTGTTCGGCGCGGAGACCTTCATCGTGCCCGGCCGGGTGTACGGGGGGCTGCCGCCCGGCGGACCGTCGATGATCCCGGACGAGTGCGTGATCCGGGTGGACTGCCGTCCCCAGCCGGGCGTCACGGTGGAGGAGGTGCGGGCCGAGATCAGCCGCTGCCTGGACCGGGCCCGGGCGCGGGACCCGCGGCTGCGCGCCGAGGTGGTGCTGGCCGACGTGAAGGACGGCTACCTGGCCGGGCCGGACGACGAGGTGGTCCGGCACATGCGGGACGCGGTGCGCGCGGTGCGCCGGGCCGAGCCGGAGCTGCGGGTGGCGGGCTGGCTCGGGGACACGGCCAGCTTCGGCGCCAAGGTGCCGACCGTCATCTTCGGCCCGGGCGGTGAGCCGGTGTACTGCCCGGACGAGCACCTGAGCGTGGCCGACATCGTGGAGGCCACCCGCGTGTACGCCAGCTTCGCCGCCATCGCGCTGGCCCCCGGCCGGGCCTGACCGGATGCGCATTGTGCTGGCCAAGCCCGGCCTGGACGGGCACGACCGGGGGGCCAAGGTAGTCGCGATGGCCCTGCGCGACGCCGGCGCGGAGGTCATCTACCTCGGGCTGCGCCAGTCCGCGGCCCAGATCGTGGCGGCGGCCCGGGCGGAGGACGCCGACGTCATCGGCATCTCCGTGCTGTCCGGGGCGCACCTGGCGCTCAGCCGGCAGATCCGGGACGCGCAGCGCGCGGCGGGCGTGGCGGACATCCCGCTGGTGGTCGGCGGGACCATCCCGCCGCCGGACGAGCAGGCCCTCGCGGGCCTGGGCGTGCAGGGCGTCTTCCCGGTGGGGACGCCGGTCGCGGACGTGGTGCGGGGCGTCCTGGCCCTCGGGCCCCCCGATCACTGCGCTGGACCGGCGGCGGGCGCCGAAGGCGTGTCCCCTCCGGGCCAGCGGATGAGCGGGGGGTTCCGGGGGGCTGCTGTCACGGGGCGAAATGCCGGGCGGGCCCGGGGGGCTGCCGCGGGGCAAAGTGCCGGGGGGGTCCGGGGGGCTGCCGCCGGGCGACACAGCCTCACCACCGATTCCGGCATCCCGGTCGAGCCGTGTTACGAGCCGCCCGGCGGCCCGGGCCCGGCGCTCGGCCGCCCCGGCGAGCCGCCGTTCACCCGCGGGCCGTACCGGTCCATGTACCGCGAGCGGCTGTGGACGATGCGCCAGTACGCCGGGTTCGGTTCCGCGGAGGACACTAACGCCCGGTACCGCTACCTGCTGGAGCAGGGCCAGACGGCGCTGTCGGTCGCGTTCGACCTGCCGACCCAGCTGGGCTACGACTCCAGCCACGAGCTGGCCGGCCGCGAGGTCGGCCGGGTCGGGGTGGCCATCGACACGGCCGAGGACATGGCCGCCGTGTTCGACGGCCTGCCCCTGGACGAGCTGTCGGTCAACTTCACCATCAACGCGACCGCGCCGGTGATGCTCGCCTTCTACCTGGTGGCCGCCGAGCGGCAGGGAGCCGACCCGGCCCGGCTGGCCGGCACGCTGCAGAACGACATCCTCAAGGAGTTCCTGGCCCGCAAGCTCTACGTGTTCCCGCCCGGGCCGTCGCTGCGGCTGGCCGGGGACGTGGTGGAGTACTGCGCCCGCGAGCTGCCGCGGTTCAACCCGATCTCGGTGACCGGGTACCACGCCCGGGAGGCCGGCTGTGATGCGGTCACCGAGATCGGGCTCACCATGGCGTCGGCGATCGCCTACGCGGAGCACTTCACCGCCCGCGGGCTGGCGTTCGACTCGTTTGCCTCCCGGCTGTCCTTCCACTTCTCCAGCCAGCTGGACCTGTTCGAGGAGGCGGCCAAGGTCCGCGCGGCCCGCCGCCTGTGGTACGAGATCGCCACCGGGCGGTTCGGGGCCACCGCGCCGGAGTCCGGCCGGCTGCGCTTCTTCTCCGGCTGCTCCGGCGCGACGCTCACCGCCCAGCAGCCGCTGAACAACGTCATCCGGTCTACCCTGCAATGCCTGGCCGCGGTGCTGGGCGGCGCCCAGTCGATCCACGTGATGGGCTACGACGAGGCGCTGGAGATCCCGACCGAGGAATCGGTGCGGCTGGCCCTGCGCACCCAGCAGATCATCGCCTATGAGTCCGGCGTGACCCGGACCGCCGACCCGCTGGCTGGCTCCTACTTTGTCGAGTCGCTCACCACCGAACTGCACGACCGGGCGCTGGCCCTGGTGCAGCGGGTGGATGACGCCGGCGGGTACGTGTCCTTGCTGCAGCAGGGCGTGCCGCAGCGCTGGATCGCCGAGTCGGCCTACGCCGCGGAGCAGGCGGTCCAGTCCGGCGACCAGGTGAAGGTGGGCGTCAACCGGTTCACCGGTGATGACGGGGCCCGGCCGCCGGGGCTGTTCGCGGTGGACGAGGCTGCGGTGGGGCGGCAGAAAGCCCGGCTGGCCGCGCGGCTGGCGGCCCGGGACGGCGCCGCGGCGCGGCGGGCCCTGGCCGGGCTGCGCGGCACCGTGACGGCCGGCCAGAACACCATGCCCGCCTTCCTGGCCGCGGCCCGGGCGGGCTGCACCGTGGGCGAGATCTGCGGCGTGCTGCGGGCCGAGTTCGGCGAGTACACCGAGCCGCCGCCGTGGTAGCGCCCGCCCGGCCGCTGGCCGGGATCCGGGTGCTCGACCTGACCCGGTTCGTCTCCGGGGCGTACTGCACGATGATCCTCGACGCGCTCGGCGCCGACGTGATCAAGGTGGAGGGACTGCCCGGCGGGGATCCGTACCGGAAGCAGGGCGCGGTCACCGTGGGCTCGCAGAGCGGGCTGTTCGCCTCGCTCAACACGGGCAAGCGCAGCCTCGCGGTGGACCTGCGCGCCGCTGGGGGCCGCGAGCTGATCCGCACCCTGGCCGGGGCGAGTGACGTCTTCGTGCAGAACTCCAGGCCCGGCTCGCTGGACCGGGCCGGGCTCGGCGCGGCGGCCCTGCAGGAGCTCAACCCGCGCCTGGTCTATGCGTCCGTCTCCGGGTTCGGGCCGTCCGGGCCGGACGCCGGCCGGGGCGGGTTCGACCTGATCCTCCAGGCGGCGGGCGGCCTGATGGCGGTGACCGGCACCGAGCAGTCCGGCCCGGTCAAGGTGGGCGTCCCGGTGCTGGACATCGGCTCGGGGCTGGCCGCCGCGACCGCGATCATGGCCGCGCTCCTGGCCAGGACGGCCGACGGCCTCGGCCGAGCGGTGAGCTCGTCGCTGCTGGAGTTCGCGCTGAGCTGCTTCACCAGCTACGCGGCGGACGTGCTGGAAACCGGCACCGCCCCCGGCCTGCTGGGCAACGACTCGCCCCAGTTCGCGCCGTACGGGGTGTTCCGCTGCCAGGACGGGGCGATCGCGCTGGCCGGGGCGGGCAGCGAGCCGCTGTGGCTGCGGCTGTGCGAGGTGCTCGGGCGGCCGGGCTGGGCCGCCGACCCCCGGTTCGCCAGCAACGCCGCCCGGCTCCAGCACCGCGCGGAACTGGCCGCCGAGATCGAGCAGGTGCTCGGCGCCGCGGGCACCGCGCACTGGCAGCGGGTCCTGGATGAGGCGGGCATCCCGGCCTCCCCGGTCCGGCCGCCCGGCGACGCGCTGACCTCACCGCAGGCGGCCGCGCTGGGCATGCTGCACAGCGCGGCCACCCCGGACGGGCATCCGTACCAGACGGTGCGGCCGCCGCTATCGGTGGGCGGCCCGGCCCGCTACTCGCGGGGCGCGCCCGCCCTCGGCCAGCACACCGCCGAAGTGCTCGGCGAATTCGGCCTGGCCGCCGCGGCCGTGGACGACCTGCTGGCCCATGGGATCGTGGCCGGATGAGCACCGCACCGGCCGGCCAGGCGAGGGGCGCCGAAGGCACGTTCCCGCCGAGCCAGCGGGTCGCCGGGGGATCCGGGGGGCCGCCCCCCCGGGCCAGCACCGCCAGGCTCGCCACCCTGGCTGACCTCGTGGTGGACCGGACCATCGCGCTGAGCACCATCCCGGCCCCGCCACGGCACGAAGGGCCGCGGGCGGGTACCGTGCTCAGCTGGTGGCGGTCCGGCGGCCTGGCCGGGGCGGCCACCGACGCCGCGGGCAACGTCCGCGCGCAGCTGCGGGCCGGCCAGCCGGGCCGCGCGGGGCCGCGGCCGGCCGTGCTGGTCTGTGCCCACCTGGACACCGTGTTCGGCCCCGGGATCCGGCACGGGGCGCAACGCCATGGCGGCCGGCTGGCCGGGCCGGGCGTCGCGGACAACACCGTCGCGGTGTGCGCGCTCAGCGCGCTGGACGCGCTGCTCCCCGGCCAGCTCAGGCACCCGGTCTGGATCGTCGCGACGGCTGGCGAGGAGGGCCTGGGGAACCTGGCCGGGGTCCGCGCGCTGCTGGCCGACCCCCCCGGCCCGGTCGGGGCCTTCATCGCCCTGGAGGGCGACTACCTGGGCCGGGTCAATGTCACCGGCGTCGGCTCGGTCCGCTGGCGGGTTACCGTGACCGGGCCCGGCGGGCACGCCTGGGAAGACGCCGGGCAGCCCAGCGCGGTGCATGAGGCGGCCCGGCTGGTCACCGCGCTGGCCGCGCTGGCCCGGCTCCCCGGGCCGGACTGCGCCGCGCCCGGGGGCACCGGGGCGGGCCAGGCCACCGTCAACATCGGCCGGATAGCGGGCGGGGAATCGGTCAACTCCCGCGCCACCCACGCCGAGTTCCTGGTCGACCTGCGCAGCGGCGACGCTACCGCGCTCCGCTCCCTGCACGAGGCCGCCCGGGAGGTGCTGCGCGGGGTGACCGCTCCGGTAGAAACTGGCGTCGAGGTCATCGGCGAGCGGCCCGCCGGGGCCATCGATCCCGGTCACCCGCTGGTGACCCTGGCGGCCGGAGCGCTGCGGGAGGCCGGGATCACCCCGCGGCTGACGGCGGCCAGCACCGACGCGAACGCGGCCTACCCGCTGCAGATCCCGGCGGTGACGCTGGGCATCACCACCGGCGGCGGCACGCACACCGAACAGGAATGGATCGACACCGGGCCGGTCGCCACCGGCCTGGCCACGCTGGCGGCCACGATCACCCGGCTCGATGAACAGGAGTGGTGAGCAGTGCGGACCGGAGTAACGCTGCAGGGGGTTGACCCGCCGGGCGAGTTCGAGTCGATGGTGGCCGAGATCGAGGCGCTCGGCTACGACAGCTTCTGGCTGACCGACTCCTCGCTGCACGCCCGCTACTGCTGGGCGTACCTGACGCTGGCCGCCCGGCAGACGTCGCGGATGACGATCGGCACCGCGGTCACCAACCCGGTCACCCGCCATCCAGCCGTCACCGCCGCGGCCGCCGCCACGCTGGCGGAGATCTCCGGCGGCCGGGCCATCCTGGGCATCGGCGCGGGTGACCGGCCGCTGCTGTCGCTGGGTTACCAGCCGGCCCGGCTGGCCACGCTGGAAGCCGCCGTCTCAGCCATCCGCGAGCTGTGGTCCGGCCAGTCCGTCGAGGCCGAGGGGCCCGGTTTCGCGCTGCATGACGCGCATTACCGGTTCCCGCCCGGGCGCGGCATCCCGGTGTACCTGTCGGCCACCGGCCCGCGCACCCTGGAACTGGCCGGGCGGATCGCGGACGGGGTGATCCTGCTGGCCGGGCTGCACCCGGACGGGATCTCCTTCGCGCTGGAGCACATCGGCCGGGGCGCGGAGGCGGCCGGCCGGGACCGCCGCCCGCCCGTGACCGTGTTCGCCTACGGGGCGATCGACGAGGACGAGGAGGCGGCCGTGGCCGCGGCCCGCACCATCGCCGCCTGGTTCCCGCAGACCGCACCGGTGCACTGCCGGCTGGCCGGGCTGCCGCAGGAGATCATCGACCAGGTCCGCGGCAGCTACTCCGGCGGCGAGTTCCAGGAGGCGGCCCGGGCGGCGGAGGCGCTGCCGGTGGGCTTCGTCAAGCGGATGGCGCTGGCCGGCGGCCCGGCCGAGGCCCGCCAGCACCTGCGGACCCTGGCTGAGCTGGGCGTCAACTCGGTGACCGTGTTCCCGCTCGGCCAGGACCGGATGGCCACCGTCCGCGCCTTCCGCGACTGCGCCGCCGCCGTCGGGGACGGTGCCGCGTGATCATCATCGAGGGCGGCACCGTGCTCACCCTCGACGACGCCGACACGGTTCACGAGGGCGGCCACCTGGTCATCGAGGGTGACCGGATCACGGTGGCAGGCCCCGGCCGCTTCCCCGGCCGGCGGGCCGCGGACGCCGGGCACATCGACGCCACCGGCATGATCGTCATGCCGGGAATGGTGGACCTGCACTACCACACCGCGATCGGCAAGGGCTTCTGCGATCACCTGCCACTGCTGGAGTCGCTGGAGCAGTTCTGGTACCCGTCGATCCGGGCCCTCGATCCGGAGACCGCGTACTGGGCCGCCCTGAACAGCTACGCCGAGTCCATCAAGTGCGGCGTGACCACCGTGAACGACATGTACCGGCAGCTCGGCGCGCTGGGCCGGGCGGCCGAGGAGATCGGCATCCGGGCCGTGCTGTCCAACGACGTGGCGCTGCCCGAGCACGAGCTGGACACCCTCCAGGACAACCAGGACTCCTACCACGCCGTGCATGGCCTCGGCAACGGCCGGGTCGAGGTGCACGTCGGCATCGAGTGGCTGCCGCTGGCCTCCCCCGAGCTGCTCCGGGACGCCCGCCAGCTCGCCGACGACCTGGGCACCGGGATCCACGTGCACCTGGCCGAGTCGCTCGGCGAGGTGCAGAACTCCAGGCAGCGGTTCGGGCTCCGGCCGGCCGAGGTCGCCTATGAGGCCGGCCTGCTCGGCCCGGACTGCGTGGCCGCGCACTGCGTCTGGCTGACCGACCACGAGATCGGGCTGATGCGCGAGACCGGCACGCACATCTCGCACAACCCCAGCTCCAACGCCAAGCTGGGCAACGGGGTGGCCCGGCTGCCGGAGATGCTGGCCGCCGGGATCAACGTCGGCCTCGGCCACGACGCCGCCGAGTCGAGCAACTCCTGCGACCTGTTCGACGTGATGAAGTTCGCCTCGCTGGTGCACCGCGCCTACCGGGTGGACGCCAGCCTGCTGCAGGCCCCGGACGTGGTGCGGATGGCCACCCGCAACGGCGCGGCCGCCCTCGGCCACGACACCGGCCAGCTGGCCCCGGGCAAGAAGGCCGACGTCATCCTGGTGGACACCCGCAGCCCGATGTTCACGCCGCTGCTGCCCGGGGACCCGGCGCACCTCTACTCGCACCTGGTGTTCGCCGCGGACGGCAGCGCGGTGGACACCACGATCGTGGACGGCCGGGTGCTCATGCGCGGCCGCCAGCTCACCACGGTGGACGAGGCGGCCGTCCTCGACCAGGCCAACACCGCACTCCGGCGCATCGTCGCGGCCATCGACTACTGACCAAGCGGACCAGGAGCTAGAGCCATGGGCAAGATCATCATTTCCGGCGGCACGGTGCTGACCATCAACGACGCGGACGACGTGCACTTCGGCGGGCACGTCGTGCTGGACGGTGACCGGATCGCCGCCGTGGGCGATGGCCGCTACCCGGGCCCGGCCGCCGACGGGGACGAGGTCATCGACGCGGCGGGCAAGATCGTCATGCCCGGTCTGGTGGACCTGCACTACCACACGGCCATCGCCAAGGGGTTCAGCGACCACCTGCCGCTCTGGGAGTACCTGGACGCCTGCTGGTACCCGTTCATCCGCACCCTGGACTCCGACGCCGCGTACTGGTCGGCGGCGGCCAGCTACCTGGAGTCGATCAAGTGCGGGGTGACCTGCGTCAACGACATGTACCGGCGGCTGCCCGACCTGGGCCGCGCCGCCCGCGACATCGGCATCCGGGCCGTGCTGTCCAACGACGTGGCCCTGCCCGAGCACAACCTGGACACGCTGCAGGACAACCAGGACGCCTACGGCGAAGTGCACGGGCTGGGTGACGGCCGCATCGAGGTGTACGTGGGCATCGAGTGGCTGCCGCTGGCCTCCCCCGAGCTGCTCCGGGACGCCCGGGTGCTGGCTGACGAGCTCGGCACCGGCATCCACATCCACCTGAACGAGTCGCTCACCGAGGTGGAGAACTCCCGTGAGCGGTTCGGGCGGCGGCCCACCGAGGTCGCCTACGACGCCGGCCTGCTCGGCCCGGACTGCGTGGCCGCGCACTGCGTGTGGCTGTCAGACACCGAGATCGCGCTGATGCGCGAGACCGGCACCCAGATCTCGCACAACCCCAGCTCGAACGCGAAGCTGGGGAACGGCATCGCCCGGCTGCCCGAGATGCTCGCCGCCGGGATCAATGTCGGCCTGGGCCACGACGCGGCCGAGTGCAACAACAGCCGGGACGCATTCGAGGTGATGAAGTTCGCCTCGCTGATCCACCGGGCCAACCGGGTGGACGCCAGCCTGATGCAGGCCCCGGCGGTGGTCCGGATGGCCACCCGCAACGGCTCCGCCGCGCTGAGGCACGACACTGGCGAGCTCACCGCGGGCAAGAAGGCCGACGTGATCCTGGTGGACACGAAGAACCCGATGTTCACCCCGCTGATGCCCGGCGACCAGGCGCACCTCTACTCGCACCTGGTCTTCGCGGCCAACGGCAGCGCGGTGGACACCACCATCGTGGACGGCCGGGTGCTGATGCGCGGCCGCCAGCTGCTGACCATGGACGAGCCGCAGATCCTGGCCGAGGCGAACGCGGGATTCCGCCGCACGCTGGAGAAGATCCGGTCCTGAGGGCATCCCTCGGTCGTGATCCGTTGAGCAGAATTGGACGGCTGCTGGTGCAGATCGACGCGCATACCCACATCCTCAGCCTGGCCGCGGACCCGGAGTTCACCACGGAGTACGGCCGCGAGGGCTCGCTGTGCATCTACCGCAGCCTGGGCCTGCTGCCGTCGCACCGGACGCCCACCGAGCAGGAGTGGGCGGCCAGCGGCTACAGCCGGAAGGGCTTCCCGGTGATCGGGCCGGCTGAGTCGGTCCGCGACCACCCCGGATTCGACAGGATCGTCATCCTGGCCGTGTCGCCCCAGTTCCTGGAGGGCGAGCTGATCGGCACCGTGGACACGGACGGCATCACCGGCGTGCCGGGGCCGCCCAGCCCGGAGAAGTGCAACGACTACATCGCCGCCATCGTCGCGCAGCGGCCGGAGAAGTTCATCGGCTATGCCTCGGTCAACCCGGCCTACCGGGGCCCGGAGGCGGCGGTCCGCGAGCTGGAACGCGCCGTCCTCGGCCTGGGGCTGGCCGGCCTCAAGCTGTACCCGATGTACCAGGACTGGTCGCCCGCCGACCCGGTGCTCGCATTCCCCGTCTTCGAGAAGGCGGCCGAGCTCGGCATCCCTGTCATGGTGCACCAGGCCGGCTCGACCCGCATCGACGCCCGGATGGAGCACGCCCGCCCGGCGCTGCTCGACGCGGCCGGGCGGCACTTCCGTGACCTGCGGCTGACCATCGCGCACTGCGGGCTGCCCTGGGTCAACGAGGCCATGTTCATGCTGACCAAGCACCCCAATTTCTACGCCGAGCTCAGCTACCACATCGCCAGCGTGACCACCGAGGACCTGTTCCGCTTCCTGGTGCGCGCGCAGGCGTCGTTCGTCCCGCTGGAGAAGCTGTTCTTCGGCACCGACTACCCGGGCTTCCTTTACGACCCGGTCAAGCTGAGGGCCAAGCTGCTCGCCGTGAACGACTACGCCGACCGGGCCAGCGCCGGCCCCATCCCGCAGGCCAAACTGGACGGCATTCTCGGCGACAACTACGCCCGCATGCTCGGCCTGATCAAAGACTGACTCCCCCATCCCCCCGGGCACTCGTGATGTTGACTTGGGCGACACCGGAGTGTCGCCCAGGTCAACATGATCATGGTGGCGGCGGGGCTAAGGGCCGGAGGGTCAGAGCACGGGCCACCGCGGCCGGGGGTCGATGCCGATCTCGGCCAGGACACGGCGGTTGATGCGCTCGACCTGCTCGCGGAGGTCATCCTCGTCCACCCGGGTCAGTTTCTTGTGCTCCAGCAGCACGTCGCCGCCGACCAGGACGGTGTCCACCGAGTGGCCGGTGACCCCGTAGGCCAGGTTGGCCACCGGGTTGTGCAGCGGGCGCCAGTCGAAGTCGGACGTGTCGAAGATGATCACGTCCGCCTGCTTGCCGGGTTCCAGCGAGCCGGTCTCGTCGCCCATCCACAGCGCGGTCGCCCCGCTGATGGTGGCCATCTCCACGGCCTGCTCGGCGGTGACCGCGCCCGGGTCGCGCCGGGCGTCCCGCGGCAGCAGCGCCGCCAGCTGGATGGACCGGCAGATGTCGGTGTGGTTGGACACGTTCTCGGCGTCGGTGCCCAGCGCCATCGGCACCCCGGCGGCCAGCAGTTCCGGCCATTTCCCGGTCTGGGTGGTGCCCTTGGCCAGCTTGAGCGCGGAGGAAGGGTTCTGCGAGATCCGGGCGCCCGCGTCCGCGACGAAGCCCACGTCCGCCTGGTCCAGGCTGGTCATGTGATTGAGCAGGGTCCGCTCGTTCAGCGCGCCGATCTCGTGCATGTGCTCGACCGGCCGGTGCCCGAAGGCAGCCAGCTCCAGCTCCACCTCGCGCTGGCTGGTCGACTTGTGCAGCACGAACAGCGACTCCGCGTCGGCGGCCAGCTCGGCGGCGCCCCGGGTCAGTTCGTCGGAGCAGGTGCCGACACCCTCGATGGTGACCGCGTCCTTGATCCGCGGGTGGCCGAACTTGCGCACCTGATCGATCCCGTCGGCCAGCCGGCGCAGCGCGGCCTTGGCGTCCATCCGCAGCCAGTCCGGCAGGTCCGTGTTCCCGGTGGGGCCGGCCTGGTCCCAGGTCCACGGGCCGGTCCGGGCCCGGATACCGGAGGCGGCCAGCGCCTCCAGCACCGCATCGAGATGGTTGCACCCCGGCTCCTCGAACAGCGTGGTGCCGAACCGGATCATCTCCGCCGCCGCGTGCTGGGCGTGGGTGTGCATGTCCTCGTCGGTCAGCGCGGCGAAGGAAGGGTAGATGAACTGGCGCAGCGCGTCCAGCGTCTGGCCGCCTTCCGGCATCGCCCCCTTGGCGCAGCACAGCAGGTGCCGGTGCCCGTTCACCAGGCCGGGCATGATCACCCCGTCCGGGGCGTCGATCAGCCGCCGCGGCGCGTACCCGGCCAGGATGTCGTCCCGCTGGCCGACCGCCACGATCGCGCCGCCGTCGATGGCGACGGCACCGGACCGGTAGACATCCCGTTGCGTGTTCAGGGTGAGCAGCCAGCCGCCAGCGATCACCGTGTCTACCGGGACCGGGCCACCCGGCCCGTGCTCGCCGCTGCCCGCGCCGCTGCCCATGAGGGTCCTCCATCGCTGCCAGTGCCGCGCCTGGTATCGCTGGAGAGATCCATGCGGCAGATCAGATCTCAGATCTGAGGCTAGGATCGGGGTTCCCGCATAGTCAATCCCATCGGCGTAACCATCATGTTTCACGGCCAGGGGCATCCCCGTGAGTCCAGCTGCCACCGGCCGGGGATTGACGAAGCCGCACGGCCACGGTCTGATATCTCATGTCTTGCCGCCTGCGGCCGTAGCCGGAAGGGATGCCCCGCGAATGACCGTGCCCCAGACGGCCCGGCCGGCGTCGGGCCTGCTCCGCGAGCGCGGGGCCGCCGCCTGGTCCGCGGTGATCAGCCACCCGATGGTGGCCGGGATCGGCGCGGGCACGCTGCCGCACCCGACGTTCCGTTACTACTTCGAGCAGAACGTGCTGTACCTGGAGGACTACGCCCGGGCCATCGCGCTGATCATCGGCCGGGCCCCGGACCGGGCCGGCATCGGCGTGCTGACCCGGTTCCTGGCCCAGATCGTGCAGACCGAGCTGCCGGCCAACCATGCCTTCCTGGCCCGCCTGGGCGGCACCGCCGGGCCGCCGGGCGCCGCGACGATGGCCCCGGTCACCTACGCCTACACCCGTCACCTGCTCGATGCCGCCGGGCGGCACGACCTGCCCACCGGGCTGGCGGCGGTGCTGCCCTGCCAGTGGAGCTACGGCGAGATCGCCACCCGGCTGGCCGGCGCGATGCCCGCCGATCCCGTCTGCGCCGACTGGATCTCCCTGTTCGCCGGCGAAGGCTACGACGAGCTCGTGCGGGCCAGCACAGCCCTGCTCGACCGGCACACCGACGTGGCCGATGAGGCCCTGATGACCTCCCTGGCCGCGGTGTTCGACCGCTCCACCCGCTACGAGCTGGCCTTCTGGGACATGGCCCGGGCCGGCCCGGGGTGACGGGACGCCGGGCCCCCTGATCGGCCGTGCGGGCCGGGCGCGGCGCAGCCCCGCGGGCCAGACGGCGGACCGTGCTAGCCGGGGGCCCCTCCGGGCTAGCGGCTGAGTAGCTCGGCGGCGCGGCAGCCGATCATCATGGCGGCCAGGTTGGTGTTGGCCCGCGGGATCACCGGCAGGATCGAGGAGTCCGCCACCGACAGCCCGGTCACGCCGAGCACCCGGAGCCGGGGGTCGACCACCGTTCCCGGGGCGGCCGGGTCACCCATCCGGCAGGTGCCGCTGTGGTGGTTGTAGGTACCGACCTGACGACGGCAGGCCGCCGCCAGGTCCCCGGCCCGCCACCAGGGGTCCGCGGGCAGCCGCACCAGACCGGTCGCGGCCAGCTCGTCGGCCAAGTCCGCGGTGGCCGTGACGATCTCGGCCATCCGGGCCGCGTCCTGGTCCTCAGCGAGGTGCCGGGCCCGGATCCGTGGCCCGCCTCGGGTGAGCGCGAGCCGCCCGCGGGACAGCGGGGTCATCAGCGCCGCGGTGAACGAGACCTGGGCCGCGGGCACCGACGGGTCGTAAGGCTGCGTCTGCCACGGGAAGATCTCCGCCTCGACGTGCTCGCCGGGCAGCTCGTAGCGCAGCAGCGAGCCGCTGACCGGACGGGCCTCGATGTCCGCGACGTCCGTGACCTGCACGTCCAGCAGGCACCACGGGTGGTCCTGGAGGTTCTCGCCCACTCCTGGCAGCGCGGTGAGCAGGTCTACGCCCGCCTCGCGCAGCATCCGCTCGGGGCCGATGCCGGACCGCATCAGCAGCAGCGGGGTGCCGAACGCGCCGGCGCACAGCACCACCCGGTCGGCCTGCAGCCGCTCGGGGCCGTCCGGGCCGGTCACGTCGGCGCCCACGCAGCGGGTGCCGTCGAAGACCAGCCGTTCCGCCTGGGTGCCGGCTCGCAGGTTGACCAGGCCGCGGATGAGCGGGAGCACGGCGGCGTGCGTCCCCCACCGGCCCTCGTGCCGCCGGTTGGTGGGCCACACGCCGATCCCCAGCGCCCCGGGGGCATTGTGGTCCGCGGCGGCCGGGTGGCCGTGCTTGGCGCACAGGTCGGTGAACGCGTCGTCCAGCGGCCCGGGGATGAGCCGGGTGATCGGGATCGGCCCGGCGGTCCCGTGGCAGGCCGCGTCGCCGAACTGCTGATCTGACTCGATCGCGCAGAAGGCGGGCAGGCAGTCCAGCCACGACCAGCCCGGCACCGACCAGCCGTCGTAGCACCAGGGCTGGCCGCGCAGGGCCGCGGCCGAGTTGACGGTGGACCCGCCGCCGGTGCCGCGGCCCTGCGGCAGCGCCAGCCCGGTGTCCGCGTCGGCGTAGGAGTGGTAGCACTCCCCGGGCAGCAGGTAGTCGTAGAGCATCCACGGCGGTGGCGGCGTGCCCGCGTCCGGCCCGGTTTCCAGCACGGTGACCGACGCCGTGCCGGCCAGGCCCAGGGCGCAGAACAGGCCCGCCGACCCGGCCCCGATGATCAGGACGTCCGAGCTGGCGCTCATCAGCGCCCAGACACCGAGTTGAGGTCCAGGTTGGCCAGCTGGTCGGCCATCACCGAGAGGATGTGCTGGCGCATCAGCGTCTCCGCCCGCTGCCCGTCCCGCTGGACGATGGCCTCGTAGATGGCCTGGTGCTCGTGCACCGAGGTGCCCATCCGGCCGGGGATGGCCATGGTCAGGCGGCCGATCCGCCGCACGTGGTCCCGGATGTTGTTCAGCATCGCGGTGATCCGGCTGTTCTTCGACTGCCCGTACAGCAGCACGTCGAACTCGTCGAGCAGGCCGGCCAGGCGGCCGGCCTCGTCGGCGGCCAGGGCCGCGCTGCTGTCCCGCACGATCCGGTTCAGCGCGGCCAGGTCCTCGGCGGCGATGTTCACCGCGGCCTCCCGGGCACACTGGCCCTCCAGCAGCTCCCGCACCTCGTAGATCTCCCGGAGATCCTGGCGGCTGTAGCCGGACACGACCGCGCTGCGGTACGGCGCGATCTGCACGAAGCCGTCCTTCTCCAGCCGGACGAAGGCTTCCCGCAGCGGTGTCTTGCTGACCCCGAAGCGGGCCGCCAGCTCAGCCTCGCGCAGCACGTAGCCGGGCGGAAGCTGGGTGGCCACGATCTCCTCGCGGAGCTTCAGGTACACCCAGTCCTTCAGCTGCCGGTGCTCGACACCCTCACCCAGCGTGCTGGTCATCCGCCGCCTCCGTGACGCGGGTGCCGCCCGGCCGGGCTCCCCCGGGCCGGGCGCACCCTCGTGCCCCATTTGAGATCTCAGATACTAGTTCAGCCTCAGCCCTTGGGCAGCAGGCTGGTATTGACCACGGACGCCGCGTTGACCGGCTTGGTGATCAGCCCGTCACCGTGCATCCAGTTGGCGAAGTTCTGCCACTGGCTCACGCTCATGGACCCGAACCCGCCCGGGTTCGCCAGCAGCGGGGCGGTCGCGTAGACCATCTTCTTGAGCAGCGCCGGGCTGTATCCCTTGGCCACCGGGGACAGGGCGGCCAGCGCGGCCGCAGGGTTGGCCTGGGCGGCGGCCGCCCCCTGGGCCAGCCCGGCCAGGAACTCACGCACCGTGGTCCGGTAGGCGGCGTCGCTGGCCAGCTTGGACTTGTTCGCGATGATGACCAGCTCGTCGTAGTTGGGCACGCCCTGGGTGTCCACCGGGTAGACCTTCGGCTTGAGCCCGAGCGAGCCGAGCTGGATGGCCTCAACGTTCCGGTAACCGCTGATGATGGCGGCCACCTTGCTGGTCACCATAGCGGGGACCAGGCCCTCGTTGACGGTGACCAGCTTGATCTGGCTCAGGGACAGGTTGTACTTCTTCAGCACCGCCTTGAGCATCTGCGCCGAGGTGGGATCCCCGTCGGTGCCGACGGTCTTCCCGGCCAGCTGGGCCGGGCCGCTGACCCCGCTCTTGCCCGAGATGATCAGCGAGTTCAGCGAGGTCGGGATCATCGAGGCGACCGCGGTGACGTTCAGGTTCTGGGTGGCCGCGACGATCGTCTCCGGCTCGTACGAGATGGCCAGCGGCACCTGGCCCAGGCTGATGAGCTTCAGCGCGTCCGTGCTGTTCGACGGCGACTGGAAGGTCACGTTCAGGTGCTGCTTGGTGAAGTCGCCGTCCTTCTGGGCCAGGTACAGCGCGATGTGGTCGGGGTTGGGGAACCAGTCCAGCAGGACCGTGGTATTAGTCATGGCCGTGCCGCCGCTGCCGCTGGCGGAGGAGCCGGACGAGGACGACGAACCACACGCCACGACGGCCGACATCAGGGCCGCCGCCCCGAGGACCAGCGCTCCGCGGCTGCGGCCTGCCCGTCTTGCGGTCATGGATGTCACCGTTTCCCTTCTCGTGCCCAGGGGCAGACGATCCGCTCGAGTACCGAGACGGCGATGAACAGGAGGATGGCCTCAGCGGTGAGGATGAAGATGGCCGCGAAGACCAGGTCGGTCTCCAGCTGCGGGATGGCCTGGATCATCACGTAACCCAGGCCGTTCTGTGACCCGGCGTACTCCCCGAACACGGCACCGATCGGGGCGTAGGTGGCCGCGATCCGGAGCCCGGAGAACATGGACGGCAGCGCGGCCGGCGCCTCGACCCGCCGCAGCGTGGCCCACCGGCTGCCGTCCAGTGTGCGCATCACCAGGAGCAGTTCCGGGTCCACCGACGCCAGGCCGTCGATCGTGTTGACGACGATGGGGAAGAAGCAGATCAGCGCGACCACGATCAGCTTGGGCGTGATGGTGTAGCCGAAGATGATCGCCAGCACCGGGGCGATCACCACGACCGGCACCGCCTGCGAGCCGATCAGCAGCGGGTAGACGGCGTTGCGGACGACGCTCGAACTGTGCAGCGCGAACGCGAGCGAGACGCCCAGCACCACGGCCAGCAGGTACCCGAGCAGGACCTCCTTGGTCGTGACCCAGGTCGCGCTGGCCAGCGTGCCGGACCAGTCGGAGATCCCGGTGGAGGCGATCCGGTCCAGCGACGGCAGCACGTAATCGGGCACGCCGAACCAGTGGCTGACCGCCTCCCAGATCCCGGCGATGGCCAGCAGGATGGCCGCGGCGGGCAGCGCCCGGCGCAGCGAGGCCGCGGCGGACCGGCGGAATGACTTGGGCGCGGCCGCGACGGCCGGCTCCTCCGGGCGGGTGACGGTGCTGGTCATGATCCCGCCTTGGTCCGGGCCGTCATGCCACCGCCTCCAGCAGGGAGAGGATCTCGTCGCGCAACTCGGTGAACTCGGGGTGGCGGATGAGCTCGCGGCGGCTCCCGGCGTGTGGCAGGTTCACCTTGAACTCGGCGACGACCCGGCCCGGCCGCGCGGACATGACCACGACCCGCTCGCCGATCAGCAGCGCCTCCTCGACGTCGTGGGTGACCAGCATGACCGTCCGGGGCTCGGCATCCAGCGCACTGCGCAGCCACTGCTGCAGGTCGGCCCGGGTGATCGAGTCGAGCGCGCCGAACGGCTCATCGAGCAGCAGCACCTCCTTGCCCGCCACCAGGGTGCGCAGGAAGGAGACCCGCTGCCGCATCCCGCCGGACAGCTGGTGCGGCAGCTGCTTCTCGAACCCGGCCAGGCCAAACCGCTCGACCAGGTGCGCCACCCGCTCACGGGCCGCCTGCCGCCGGACCCCCTGGTTCTCCAGCGCCAGCGCCGCGTTGCCGAGCACGTCGCGCCAGGGCAGCAGCAGGTCACGCTGCGGCATCCAGGCACAGCGCCGCAGCCGGCCCGCAGCGGTATCCGCGTCGAGGACGGTGATCGACCCCTCGTTAGGCTCGTCCAGGCCGCATACCATCGCAAGCAGCGTGGACTTCCCGCAGCCGCTCGGGCCGACGATGGCCAGGCGGCCGTGCAGCGGGACGTCCAGGTCCACCCCGGACACCGCCACGGTCGGCCCGAACGCCCGGGCGACCCCGCGCACTTGCACCCCGGTGCCGGAGGCTCCCATCCCCGGCACGGCCGCGGGGGATGACGCGGCCGCCTCCCCGGGCGCGGCCGGGGACCGAGCGGCGCCGCTTCCCGCGGGCAACCCACCCGTTGCGGCCATCGGGCTCCCTCACTCGGCAAATAGGATCTCAGATCTGATTTGGCTAGTGAATCACTGTCGCTGCCTGGGCGCGAGATCCAGAGACTGAACCGTTACGCCGGAAATGAGCTGTTAACACAATGCACGGTATCCCGGCAAGGGGGTAGCGGGCGGGCTGGCCGGGGCGGATAGGCCAGCCCGCTCATCAGCTCCGTCAGGAACGGCGCCTTTCCGGCGGGCCGGCCGCTCAGCAGCCGCGGCGGAACATCCGGGCCAGTACCACCGTCACGATAACCGCGACCACCGGCCGGCCCGATCAGGAAGGGAGTGAGGACGCCCAGGGTCATGCTGCCATTCCCGCCCATCCGGGGCAGCTCCGTCGAGGGTTCCTCGGCCTGGACGCCTGATGCCAGACTTGGCGGATGAACTGGACCGCACCCGCCCCCGACCCCGTTGACGGGCCGACCACCGGAGACGACCGGCCGATGCTGGAGGGTTACCTGCACTGGCAGCGGGCCACGCTGCTGAACATCTGCGCCGGGCTCACCGGCGAGCAGCTCGCGCTCCGGCCGGTCCCGTCCTCCGACCTGTCCCTGCTGGGGCTGATCCGGCACCTGGCCAAGGTGGAGCGCGTCTGGCTCCGGCAGCGGGCGGCCGGGCAGCCGGTGCCGCCGCTGTTCGACCCGGGCCTCGGCAAAGATGCCGACTTCACCGGCACGGTGGCGGCGGACGCGGCCGCCGAGATCGACCGGCTGCGCACGGAGTGGCAGCTCGGCGACGCGGCCGTGAAGGAGCTGAAGTTCTCGGACACGTTCGGCTGGCCCGGCGGAACCTGGTCGCTGCGGATGACCTACCTCCACCTCATCGGGGAGTACGCCCGGCACAACGGGCACGCTGACCTGCTCCGGGAGGCCATCGACGGGGTCAGGGCGCGGTAACCCGGGCCAGCGAGAGCACCACGTGCCGGATGAAGTCGCCGGGGCCGGGCCACGGGAACCCGGGCAGCGCGGTGCGCAGTGTCACCATCCCGTGCATGGCCACCCAGACGGCGGTCGCGTCGGCGACCGGGTCGGTGCTGGCCGAGACCCCGGCCCGGACGCAGTCCTCGATGGCCTGCACCAGCAGGGCGAATGACTCGGCGCCCCATTCCAGCACCGGGCGGCCGTCCGGGCCCAGCTGGACCGGCTGGCAGTAGCCCTCCGCTGAGGGCTGCTTCCCGGCGAACAGCACGCCGTACCGGGCCGGGTGGTCCAGGCCGTAGGCCACGTAGGCGGCGCAGCCCGCGGTGAGCCGGTCGGCCGGGTCCGGGCCGGCCGCCCCGGTCGCGCCCTGGATGGCCCCGGTGAGCTCATCGAAGATCCGCAGCACGACCGCCAGCAGGATGGCCTCGCGGTCGGCGAAGTGCGGGTAGATCGACGGGGCCGCGATGCCGACCTCGCGGGCCACCGCCCGGAGGGTCACCGCCTCGGCCGAGCCCTCCCGCTCGATCAGCGCCAGCGCCCCGTTCACGATGTCCTCGCTGAGCCGGGCGCCCTCGCCCCGGGCGTTCCGCCGCCGGGCCGGGCCGGGCCCCGGCCGGCCCGGGCCCCCCGCGCGCGGGCCCCCCGCGCCGGGGGTGCCCGCGCTGGGGGCGCTGGGCGCGCCGCGGGCGCTGGCCTGGTGCCGGGTGACTTCCGCCGATTGCTTCATATCTTCACTTTACAACTGTTAGCTCATCTGTCTATGCTTACGAGTGTAAGTGAACGAGTGTAAGTAATCGGTTGCAAGGAGAGCGCGATGCCGAACGCCCGCTGGCCCCTGGGCCATCCGCGCCGCCGCCAGATCCTGCTGGTGCTCTGCCTCAGCCTGCTGGTCGTGGTGATCGACAACACCATCCTCAACACCGCGCTGCCCACGCTGGCCCGGGTGCTGCCCGCGGGCACCAGCTCGCTGCAGTGGATCGCGGACGCCTACACGCTGTGCTTCGCGGCGCTGCTCATCCCGGCCGGCGCGCTCGGTGACCGGTACGGCCGCAAGCTGTCGCTGCTCGGCGGGCTGGTCGTGTTCGGGCTGGGCAGCGTCCTGGCCGCGTTCTCGTCCGGGACCGGGACACTGATCGGGGCGCGGGTGGTGATGGGCCTGGGGGCCGCGTTCGTCATGCCGGCCACCCTGTCCATCCTCAACGCGGTCTTCCCGCCGAAGGAGCGGCCGCAGGCCATCGCGGCCTGGTCGGCGGTGGCCGGGGTGGGCATCGTCATCGGCCCGACCCTGGGCGGGCTGCTGCTGTCGCACTTCTGGTGGGGCAGCGTCTTCCTGATCAACGTCCCGCTGGTCGCAGTGGCACTGGCCGGCGTGACGCTGGCCGTGCCGGAGACGGCCGAGCCGGGCGGGCGCAGGCTGGACATCCCGGGCACCGCGGCGGTGGCGGGCGCGCTGTTCCTGCTGGTGGACGCCATCATCGAGGCACCCAGCCGGGGCTGGACCGGGCCGGTCACGCTGGCCGAGGCGGCCGCCGGGCTGGCCCTGCTCGGCGGGTTCGCCTGGTGGGAGCTGCGCATCCCGGAACCCCTCATCGACCTGCGGGTGTTCGCCGTCCGCGCCTTCTCGGCCGCCGCCGCGTCGGTGACCGTGATCTTCTTCGCCCTGTTCGGCAGCCTGTTCGTGCTGACCCAGTACCTGCAGCTGGTGCACGGCTACAGCCCGCTGTCCGCCGGGGTGCGCGCCCTGCCGTTCGCGCTGGCCATGGCGGCCGCCTCGCCGCTCTCCCCCGTGCTGGCCGCCCGCCTGGGCGCCCGGGTGGTCATCCCGGCCGGCATCGCGCTGATGGGCGCGGGCCTGCTCGACCTGTCCACGGTAGGCGTGCACACCAGCTACCCGCCGCTGGCCGTGGCCGTGGCGATCATGGGCGCAGGCATGGGGCTGGTCATGGCACCGGCCAGCCAGACCATCATGAGCACCGTGCCCGCGCACCAGGCCGGGGCGGGCAGCGCCGTCAACGACACGATCCGGGAGGTCGGCGGGGCCATGGGCATCGCCATCGTGGGCAGCCTGTCCGCCGCCCTGTTCCGGTCCCGGCTGGGCAGCACGCTCAGCACGGCGCACGTGCCACACCGGGTCAGCGACCTGGCCGGCAGCTCCATCGCGGCCGCCGACGCAGTCGGGCGGCAGGCGGGCGGCGTGCGCGGCGCCGAGCTGATCAGCGCCGCGCACAGCGCGTTCGTCAGCGCGATGGCCACCAGCATCCGGGTCGCCGCCGCCGTGGCGCTGGCCGCCGCCATTGGTGCTGTCTTCGCGCTGCCGCGCCGCGGCGCGGGGGTCCGCGGGCCGGCCGCCGCCCGCCCGCCGGCGCCCGCGGCCACGGCGGCGGCCAGCGAGCGTGCCGCCTGACCGGCCGCGGGCTCGACGGCCATCATCGGCCCCGGCGCCTCCCGCCGGGGCCGATGATGGCCGTCGTTACAGATCCACGCAAACGGGGTACGGCTGGCCGTATTGCAGCGGTCCGGCCCGGCGGAGGCGCCGGCCATGCTGAGGAGAGGACCCGGACATGGAGCCAGCCAGCCCTCCTGTTGTCTTCGTCCATGGCCTGTGGCTGCACGCGTCCTCGTGGGACCCGTGGGTGGACTTCTTCAAGGAGGCCGGCTACGCGCCGCTGGCGCCGGGCTGGCCGGGCGACGGGGACACGGTCGAGGACACCCGGGGCCACCCCGAGCAGGTGGCGGGCAAGGGCATTGAGGATGTCGTCCAGCACTACGCGGCGATCATCCGGGGGCTGCCGGCCAGGCCGGTGGTCATCGGCCATTCGTTCGGCGGCCTCATCGCCCAGCGGCTGCTGGGGCAGGACCTCGCCGCCGCCGCCGTGGCCATCGACCCGGCGCCGATCAAGGGCGTGATCTACCTGCCGCCGTCGGCGCTGCGCGTCGCCTCGATCGCGCTGCGCAAGCCCGCCAACCGGAACGAGGCGGTATCGCTCACCGCCGACCAGTTCCGCTACGGCTTCGGCAACGCGCTGTCCGCCCAGGAATCCGCAGAGCTGTACGGCCGCTGGGCCATCCCGTCCCCGGGCAAGCCCCTGTTCGAGGATGCGCTGGCGAACTTCACCCCGGGGTCACCCGCCAAGGTGGACACGCAGAACAAGAGCCGGGGCCCGCTGCTGCTCACCGCCGGGGGCCAGGACCACACGGTCCCGCCGGCCATCGTGATGGCGTCCCGGCGGCTGTACCACAAATCACCCGCGATCACGGACCTGCGGGAATTCCCTGACCGCGGCCACTCCCTCACCATCGATCACGGCTGGCGGGAGGTCGCCCAGGCGGCACTGGACTGGCTCAGGCAGCGTCACCTGTAGCCGCAATGCCGCTCGCCGGCCCGGCCAGCCGGACGCGGGCACCGGTCAGCTGGACGCGGCCAGGATGTCCCGCTGATGAGCCACACCCGCGGGGGACCCGCCGCACCTGCTGCACGGCCAGCCGCGCGGCGAGCCGGTCCCGGTGCGGGCGGCGCACCGGCCGTTCGGCCGGGCCGGCTAGGCCCGGGGCCAGCCGAAGTGGTCCAGCCAGCCGAATGACTCCTCCGGACGGCCCGACGAGGGGCGGTACTCCAGCCCGATGTAGCCGTCATAGCCCCTGGCGTCCAGGTGGCCCAGGAGGAACCGGTAGTTGATCTCACCGGTGCCCGGCTCGCCGCGCCCCGGTACGTCCGCGACCTGGATGTGGCTGATCAGCTCCCAGTACGCGTCCACCGTCGCGGTGAGATCACCTTCCATCCGCTGCATGTGATACGCGTCATACTGCAGCCGGATGTTGTCCCGGCCGGCCCGGGCGATGAAGCGGGCCGCGGCTGCGGTCGTGGTGAGCAGGCAGGGACCGTTCTCGACCGAGTTGAGCGCCTCGATCATCACCTGGCAGCCGGCGTCCGCGGCCAGGTCCGCGGCCCAGGCGACGTTGTCGCGGGCCAGGTCCAGCTGCACATCCAGCGGGTAACGCCGGTCACGCTGCCCGACCAGCAGGTTCAGCCGCCGGCAGCCGCATTCCGCGGCGATGTGCAGCGCCCGCGGCACGTTGGCGCGCAACCGCCCGGCCCGGTCCGGGTCGGCGGCCAGCCCGCGGTCCCCGCCGGGCAGGTCGCCGCCATCGAAATTGAGCAGCGCCAGGTGCAGGCCCCAGCGCCGGGTCAGGCCGGGCAGCAGGGCGGCCTCGTCGTCGCCGGGCCACCACAGCTCGACCGCGCTGAACCCGGCCCGGGCGGCCCGCTCGAAGCGCTCGCCCAGCGGCAGGCCCGGCCACAGGATGGACAGGTTGGCGGCGAAGCGGAGCGTCATCAGGCCACCTCCGGCCGGTCCTGCCCGGTGCGGCCGGGGCGGGCCGCACCGGGCGTCAGAGCCCGAACGATGCGGCCGCCCGCGAGGCGATATGCCGCCCGATCACGATCGACGCGGTGGCGGCCGGGGACGGCGCGTTCAGCACGTGGATGATGCCGGCCGCCTCCTCGATCAGGAAATCGTCCACCAGCGCCCCGGAACGGCGCAGGCACTGGGCGCGGATGCCGGACGGCCCGAACGTGATATCCCGCGCGGTGACCGCCGGGACGTACCGGCGCATCTCGGCCAGGTAGGCGGGCTTAACCAGGTCCCGGTAGATCTCCAGGGCCCCGGTCCGGGCGTAGGAGCGGGCCAGCCGGCGCAGCCCCGGAAACCGCAGGGCGTCCAGCAGGTCCCGGCCGTTCACCGACAGCCGCCCGTAGCCTTCCCGGGCCAGGGCGGGCACCGCATTCGGCCCGGCGTGCAGCGTCCCGTCCACGCCCCGGGTGAAGTGCACGCCCAGGAACGGGAACGCCGGGTCGGGCACCGGGTAGACCAGCCCGCGGACCAGGCCGGCCGCGTCCGGCCGGAATGTGTAGTAGTCACCCCGGAACGGGACGATCCGGAATTCGCGGCCGCCCTGGCCGGTCATCGCGGCGATCCGGTCCGCCTGCAGCCCGGCGCACGCGACCACCGCCCGGGCCCGGACCGGGCCGCCTGCGGTCCCGGCCACCCAGCCGCCCGCCGTCCGGGCCAGTGACAGCAGGCCGTGCCCGCAGAGCAGCTGACCGCCGCCCTTGCTGACCGCCTCGGCGTAGGCGGCCGCGACCTGCCGGTAGTCGATGACCCCGCTCTCCGGGATGTGCAGCGCCCGGATGCCGCGCACGGACGGCTCTATCTCCGCGATCTCGGCCGGGCCGAGCTCCCGGACGGCCAGCCCGTTGGCCCGGCCGCGCCCGGCCAGCTCGGTCAGCCGGGACAGCTCGCTCTCCTGGGTGGCCACGACCAGCTTGCCGGTGCGCCGGTACGGGATCTGGTGCTCGTCGGCGAACTCTGTCAGCGCCCGCCGCCCGGCGGTGCAGAACTTCGCCTTGAGGCTGCCCGGCTGGTAGTACAGGCCGGCGTGGATGACGCCGGAGTTATGCCCGCTCTGGTGGGTGCCGGCGGCCTGTTCCTTCTCCAGCACCGCGACCCGCAGCCCGGGCCGGGACTCCAGCAGGGCCATCGCGGTGGCCAGCCCGACCAGCCCCGCCCCGATGACGACGACGTCGAGCGTGCTGGGCGTCTCTTGCACGAGGGCACCTGCTTCCTTCCGGCAGCCCGGGCCGGCCCGCCCCGGGCAACCTCACGATACGGAGTCTTTCTCCTGGTTGACGCAATCTTGACCTTCACCGGCCGGCCGGGTCACGGCGGTGTGAGGTTGTTCACGCCCGGCATGGCACGCCCTTAACGAAGTCTTCATGATTCCCGAGTACACCTATCGTTTGGGCCCTGACCGCCCGGGGATGCTCACCGGACGGGGATACGTGAAACCGGCTCACTGGCGCGGGCCTGGCATGGGGCCCTGCCGCCGCACCGGGAGCCGGTGCCCGCGCGCGCGGGCCGTCTGCCTTGCTTACGAAATCCGGAGGGGAGAACGCGGGTGCCTAGCTCGGCGTCATTCCGGCGCGACCCGGAGACCGGCATGCCCGGCAGTGACCCAGGCTGGGACGGGTATCACGATCCTGACGGGCCCGATCCTGACGGGCCGGGCCGGGAGTGGCCGGGCAGCGGCAGCCACGGCTACCGGCGGCGCCGCCGCAATGGCCGGAACCGCCCCAAGCTGCGCACCCGCCGCTGGTTCCAGGTGGTGATGGCGCTGGTCCTGGCGTTCGTGGTGTGGCTCGGCTGGTCGGTCGGGCACGCGCTGACCATGCCGGGCGGCGGCACCACCTCGGAACGGCTGGCCGAGTGGGCCCGCGACCACTACCTCGGGCCCCTGGTCACGCTCGGCGAGTGGATCACCTACAAGCCGCCGAAGGTGGGCGGGAAGCCGTCGTTCGCGCTGACCGGGCCCAGCGCGGGAACGGTGCGGGCGAGCAGGCACCACCGCAGGCACGCCAAGGCCCAGCCGTTCTACCCGCCGCCCGCCGCGCTGGCCCCGCTGGTGCCCCACCCGCTGCGTGGCGAGGGCCAGTGGCGGGTGCTGGGCACGGACCACGGCCAGGCCGCTGTCTTCGGCACCTACCTGCGGGCCAGCAGCATCTACACGTCCTACGTCGCGGGCATCGTGTCGATGAACCAGCACCTGGTCGGCTTCCATCTGCACCCGGGGGCTGAGGACCCGGGGCCGGGCCGCTGGGGCGCTCAGCCCTTCATCGTGCCCAAGAAGCGCCTCGGGCTGCTGGCCACCTTCAACGGTGGCTTCAAGATCGCCAGCTCGGGCGGCGGCTTCTACCTGAACGGAACCACGAGCGGGACGCTGGTCAAGGGCGTCGCCTCGATTGTGTACTACCGGAACGGGCGAATCGCCATCGGGACCTGGGGGCAGACCGTCCGGATGACCCCGGACGTGGTGGGCGTGCGGCAGAACCTGCGCCCAATTGTGCAAAACGGCCAGATCCCGGCCTCGGTGGACTATAACGTCGAGGGCAGCTGGGGCGCGACGCTCGGCGGCAGCTATTACGTGTGGCGGTCCGGAATCGGGATCACCAGGGACGGCCGGGTCATCTTCGTCTACGGCCCGGAACTGAACGTCCGTGAGCTGGCCACGCTGATGCGGCGGGCGGGCGTGGTGACCGGCATGGAGCTGGACATCAACCCGGACTGGATGTCGTTCATGTACTACCTGCCGAAGAACAACCCGGCTCGCCCGGTCCCGGTCAACCTGCTGCCCGACCAGCTGCAGCCGGCCGGCCGGTACTTCTCCCCGGCCAGCCGGGACTTCACCGCCGTGTACGCAAGGTGACCACCCGCACCCGTACGGCAGATGTGCCGCCCGGACCGGCTGCGCTGGCCCGGGCGGGGGGGCCGGTGGCCTGGCTGATCGCGGTCGTGCAGACCGCGCGGCCGCGGCAGTGGCCGAAGAACCTGCTGGTCTTCGCCGCGCCGCTGGCCGGTGCCTCGCTCGGCCGGGATGACGGGCTGGGCTATGCGCTGCTCGCGGCCGGGGTGTTCACGGCGGCCGCGTCCGCCGTGTACTTCCTCAACGACGTCGCCGACGCCGACCGGGACCGCCAGCACCCCCGCAAGCGGATGCGCGCGGTCGCGTCCGGCCGGCTCCCGCGGGCCCACGCGGTCGCGGTGGCCGTCCTGGCTGTCGCCGTGGCCGAGGCGGTCAGCCTGTACTTCGGCGAGCGGACGCTGGCCGTGCTGGCCGCCGTGTACCTGGTGCTGTCCATCCTGTACACCCTGGTGCTCAAGCACATCCCGGTGATCGAGCTGGTCTTCGTGGCCAGCGGGTTCGTGCTCCGGGCGCTCGGCGGGGCCAGCGCCACCCGGGTGCCCCCGTCCGCCTGGTTCCTGGCTGTCTGCAGCCTGGGCGCGCTGATGGTGGCGATCGCCAAGCGGTTCACCGAGCTGGAGGTGCTCGGCGCGGACGCGGCGGTGCACCGCCCGGTGATGCGCTGGTACCGGCCGACCGGGCTGCGGATGGCCCAGCGGGCCGCCTCCGTCGTGATGATCACCGCGTACCTGCTGTGGGCGGCCGGGCAGCACAGCACCTGGACCCAGGTGATCCACCTGGCCAGCGCAGTACCGCTGGCGCTCGCCCTGCTCCGCTTCGACTGGCTGACCGTGCACCGGCCGGCCAAGCCGGTCGAGGACCTGATCTCCCGGGACCGGCTGATGATCGGCTGCGAGCTGGGCTGGCTACTGCTGTTCGCGGTCGGGCTGCTGCCGGGAGCCTGACCCAGGAGCGGCCCGCGGGGGCTGGACCGCGTCCGGGCAGGAACTCGATCTGCGCCTCGCGGCGGCGGGCGGACGGGTTAACCTGGCCCAGGACAGCAGGCTGGACCCCGGGGCCTGCGCCGCCATCTACCCAGGACTGGCGGCGTGGCGCGAAGCCGCCGGGCGGCTGGACCCGGCCGGAGTCTTCCAGTCTGACCTCGCCGGCGCACCGGGCTGCGCTGAGCAGGCCGGGCCGCCGGGCCCGGCCGTTACGCTGCGGAGGATCGATGCGGACCAGTCAGGATGCGCCAGCCGGACCGTCCCGGGTACTGCTCCTCGGCGGTACCAGCGAGATCGGGCTGGACATCGTGGCCGCGCTGCGGCTGCCGCCGGAGGCGGAGGTACTGCTGGCCGGGCGGGACGAGCAGCGGCTGGCGGCCGCCGGGAAACCGCTCGGCTGCCAAGTCCGCACCCTCGGCTACGACGCCACCGCGCTCGACACCCACCAGGGCGTCATCGACGCGGCTTTCGCGGACGGCCCGGTTGACCTGGTCATCTCGGCCGCGGGCATCCTCACCGACCAGGACGTGCTGGACCGCGATCCGCTGCAGGCCGGCCTGCTGGTCGAGACCAACTTCACCGGGCATGTAACCACGCTGCTCGCCGCCGCGGCCCGGCTGCGCGCCCAGGGCCGCGGCACCATCGTCGTGCTCTCCTCCGTCGCGGCCATCCGGCCGCGGAAGGCGAACTACGTCTACGGGGCGGCCAAGGCTGGCCTGGACTCTTTCGCCCGCGGGCTGGCCGACGCGCTGCACGGCAGCGGCGTGCGGGTGCTCCTGGTCCGCCCAGGGTTCGTCACCGGGCGGATGACCGCCGGGATGTCTCCCGCCCCGCTGGCCACCACCCCGCAGGCGGTCGGCGCGGCCGTGGCGGCGGCGCTGCGCCGCCCGGCCGCCGGGACCGTCTGGGTACCGTCGTCGCTGGCCGTGCTCGCCGCCGGCCTGCGGCTGCTGCCCCGGCCGGTCTGGCGCCGGCTGCCCCGCTGACCGGCCGCGGCCATGCGGCTGCTGGTGGCCGAGGACGACCGCGGCCTGCGCGAGGCCCTCGGCCGGGGGCTGCGTGAGCACGGCTACGTGGTGGACACGGTGCCGGATGGCCGGGCCGCCCTGGGCTACCTGCGCAGCTACGACTACGAGGTGGCGGTGCTGGACTGGCGGATGCCCGAAGTGTCCGGCCTGGATGTGCTGCGCTGGATGCGCCAGGGGGCGGTGGCCGTCCCGGTCCTCATGCTGACCGCGCGGGACGCGCCCGAGGACCGGGTCACCGGGCTGGACCAGGGAGCGGACGACTACCTGGTCAAGCCGTTCGACTTCACCGAGCTGCTGGCCCGGATCCGCGCCCTGCAGCGGCGGCCGCGCAGCACGCAGCCACCGCGGCTGGCCGTCGGCGACGTGCTGTTCGACCCGGCCACCCGGGAGGTGCGGATCGGGGCCCAGCAGCCCGCGCTCACCGTCACCGAGCGCGGCATCCTGGAGATGCTGATGCGCCGGTCGCCGGCCACGGTTGAACCGGCGGTCGATCGCGCTCAGCGTCTGGGAGAACGAGGCGGACGCGCTCGGGTCGAACACCATCGACGTGCACATGGCCCGGCTGCGCGCCAAGCTGGCGGCCGGGCGGGTGCGCATCGAGTCGGTCCGGGCGGTCGGCTACCGGATCGTGGCCCGGTGAGCCGGGCGGCGACGGCGCCGCCACGGCGGGCCCGTTCCCCGCAGTTCGGGCACGCCGCCCGGGTCGCCCTGGCGGCCACCGCGCTGATCGGGGCGGTCTACCTGGGCTGCGCCGTGATCCTGGACCAGGTGGTGGCGGCCCGGCTGGTGTCCGCGGTGGACAGCCGGCTGGACCAGCAGCTGGCCAGCACGCTGGCCGGGCCGGGCCCGCGGCCCGGTCATGACCGGGCCGGCAGCGGCGAGGCGGACGAGGTACCGGTCTTCGTGTGGCGCGCCAGCCCGGGGCGCGCCCCGGTGGCGCTGGCCACCGGGGCCCCGGCGCTGCCCGGCCGCCTGGTCCCCGCCGCCGGGCAGCACGTCACGGTGCAGCTCGGCCGGGGCGTGTTCCGGCTGACGGCCATCCGGCAGGGCGGCCGCCGGCTGGTAGCCGGGCAGAGCCTGGCCGACCAGCGCAGCATCCAGGACATGCTGCGGGACGGCGCGGCGCTGGCCGCCCCGGTGCTGCTGCTGGCCATGTTCGCCGGGTCGCTGATCATCGGCCTCCGGGCGCTGTCCCCGGTCGAGCAGTCGCGGCGCCGCCAGCTGGAGTTCACCGCGGACGCCTCGCACGAGCTGCGCACCCCGCTCAGCGTGATCAACGCCGAGATCGGCATCGCGCTAAGCGCCCCGCGCGAGGCGGCGGACTACCGGGCCGCGCTGCTGCGCATCCAGGACGAGAGCGGCCGGCTCCGGCGCATCGTGGAGGACCTGCTCTGGCTGGGCCGGTTCGACTCCGAGCCGCCGCCGCCCGGGGCAGAGCCGCTCGACCTGGCCACCATCGCCGGGACGTGCGCCCAGCGATTCCAGGCGGTCGCCCAGGCCAGCTCCCCGGGGGTGGTGGTGACGGCCGCCCCGTCGCGGGCCGTCTGGATCAGCGCGCCACCGGAATGGATCGACCGGCTCACCGGGGTGCTGGTGGACAACGCCTGCCGCTACGCGGGCCCGGGCGGGAGCGTGCGGCTGAGCGTCGCGGCCCGTGGCGGCCGGGTCAGCCTGACCGTGGAGGACAGCGGGCCGGGTATCCCGCCGGGGCAGCGGGACCGGCTGTTCGACCGGTTTCACCGGGCCACCGAGCACGGCGCTGGGACCGGCCTGGGCCTGGCCATCGCCGACTCGATCGCGGCGTCCACCGGCGGCCACTGGCGGATCGGCGAGTCCGGGCTGGGGGGTGCCCTGTTCGAGGTGTCCTGGCGCCGCCCGCTGTCCCGCGTCCCGGCCGGCCCGGCGGCCCAGGCCCCGCCGCCGGAGCCCGCGGAGCCGCCGGAGCCTCCACAGCCCCCGCAGCGGCCGGGGCGGCCGGAGCCCCCGCAGCGGCCGGGGCGGCCCGCCAGCCTGCCGGCCCAGCCCGGCCCCGGCTCGTCGGTCCCGTAGGGCGGCGCGGGCCGGTACGGGATCTGGCCGTGCCCGCCTGCAGCACGAGGCCGCTGCCCGGCCAGCGGCCGGCCCGGCCCGGTGCCGGCCGCTGGCCGGGCAGCGCCGCGCCGGGCTGGCTAGATTAGCCGGGTGACGGCTTTGCGGGTCTTGTTCATCGGCGGCAGCGGGGTCATCAGCTCGGCCTGCGCCCAGGGCGCGGTCGAGCACGGCATCGACCTGTGGGTGCTCAACCGGGGCAAGACCGGGCTCCGCCCGCCGCCACCGGAGGCGACGGTGCGGCACGCCGACGTCCGCGACCCGGCCGAGGTCGCCGCGGCGCTCGGCGGCGTCACGTTCGACGCGGTGGTGGACTGGGTCGCCTTCACCCCGGGGCACGTGCAGGCGGACATCGACCAGTTCCGCGGCCGGGCCGGCCAGTACGTGTTCATCAGTTCCGCGTCGGCGTACCAGACACCGCCGGCCCGGCTGCCGGTGACCGAGTCCACTCCGCTGCGCAACCCGTTCTGGCGCTACGCCCGCGACAAGATCGCCTGTGAGGACCTGCTGGTCCGGGCGTACCGTGAGGAGGGCTTCCCGGCCACGATCGTGCGGCCATCGCACACCTACGACCAGACGCTGGTGCCCCTGGGAGGCGGCTGGACGGCGGTAGCCCGGATGAGAGCGGGCAAGCCGGTCGTGGTGCACGGCGACGGCACCTCGCTGTGGACATTGACGCATCACCGGGACTTCGCGGCCGGCTTCGTGCCACTGCTCGGGCACCCCCGGACGCTGGGCGAGGCCTTCCAGATCACCTCGGACGACGTGCTGACCTGGAATCAGATCGCCGGGGCACTCGCCGCGGCGGCCGGCTGCCCCGCCGACATCGTGCACGTGACCTCGGAGGCGATCGCCGCGGCCGACCCGGAGTGGGGGGCCGGCCTGCTCGGCGACAAGGCCCACTCGATGGTCTTCGACAACAGCAAGCTGCGCAGCGTGGTGCCCGGCTACCGGGCGGTCATCCCATTCGAGCAGGGCGCCCGCGAGATCGTGGCCTGGCATGACGGCGACCCGGGCCGCCAGCGGGCCGACGGCCGGATCGACGCGCTGATGGACGCCCTGGTGGCCGCCCACCGCGCATAGCGGCTCAGGCGGCCGGGGCTCGCCCGGCCATCCGCGCCCGCTGGGCGGCGTGCGATGTGCCGTGCACGATCCAGATCGCCACGTCCAGGATGCGCAGCAGGCCCTCCCGGGCGGCGGCCGGCGGCCGCAGCGCCTCCAGCTCGGCCCGGGCCTCCGGGTCCTGCAGCAGGAAGCGCATCGTCTCCCAGGTCTGCCCGGGCAGGCCCACCGCGCGGATCGCCGCGCGGTCGGTGGCCGGGCACAGCCGGAGCCGCTTGCGGGCCAGCAGTTTCGCCGCCGTGGCCCCGCCCACCCCGGGCACCTCGAGTAATGCCGCCCAGAGCCGTTCCACCGCGGCGAGATCCGCATCGGAGGCATGCCAGAGATCAAGGTCGGCCCGGACGCTGGCCAGCATCCGGGACATCTCCGCGGCCTGGCTGCCGAGCAGGTGCCGGACGGCCTCGGGCCGCCAGGCGATATCGAGCAGGGACACGGCCAGCAGGTCGTCCGGGGTCACCTCGGCGGCCGGGTTACGGCCCAGGGAGGAGAAGCTCATCCCCGGGAAGTCCCCGGCCGGATCGAAATAGGCGGCGAGCGCCGGGCCGAGGCCCGGCATGGCCAGTGTGTCCCGTAGCCGGCCGGCGGCATGCCGGACGGCGTCCCTCCCCCTTAACGCACCCATACGCCCAGTATGCGATCACCGGGGCCCGCAGGCCCAGCGTTGTCGGCTGCGAGAAACCTCCAGGTTTCCTCTCAGATCCCCAGTTCAGCGCGCTGGCACCGGCCGTGCCGCCGGGCGGGCGGCCCGCGCGGACCGGCCCTGACCAGCCACTGCGCCCGGCGGGCACCGTGCAAGAGCACGGCGCAAACGTGTCGTGCAGGGGCACGTGCAGCCTCGCCGGGCGGCCCGCCAGCGCCGCCCGTGGAACTGGATCTCGGTTCGGTCACGAAACAGCGACAACTGGCCCCGTGGGTCTTGCCGGCCTGGCGGCGGCGCTTTTCAATCATCTGAATCAGGATTCATCAGATACCGAAGACGCCTATCTGATCAGGATCTTTGCTGTGAATGATGGTTCATCAGCGGAACCGCCGGCGGCGTCCGGCGCCCCGGCCGCCGAGCTGCTCGGCGTACGCGGCGTCACGGTGCGGTTCGGCGGCCTGACCGCCCTGGACAACGTCTCGTTCAGTGCGGCGGCAGGCCAGGTCACCGGCATCATCGGCCCGAACGGGGCCGGCAAGACGACGCTGCTCAACGTGGCGTGCGGGTTCGTCCGCCCGGACGCCGGCCAGCTGGTCCTGGACGGCACCACGCTGAGCCGGCTCCGGCCGCACCGGCTGGCCGCCCTGGGCATTGCCCGCACGCTGCAGGGCGTGGGCCTGTTCGCCCGCCTGTCGGTGCTGGAGAACGTCATGGTCGGCGCGGAGCGCCAGGCCCGGGCCGGGTTCTGGTCGGCCCTGGCCGGGCTGCCGCCCAGCGACCGCGACGAGCGGGCGCTGCGCGCCCGGGCCGCGGCGGCACTGGACCGGGTGGGCGCCTCCGGCGTGGCCGGGGCCATGCCCGGCGAGCTGCCCTACGGCATGCGCAAGCGGGTCGCCCTGGCCCGGGCGCTGGTCGGGCAGCCCCGGCTGCTGCTGCTGGACGAGCCGGCCGGCGGCCTGTCCGAGGCCGAGCTGGACGAGCTGGGCGCGCTGATCGCCAGCTTGTCGGGCCAGACCGCGGTGCTGCTGGTCGAGCACCGGATGGACCTGGTCATGGCGGTCTGCCACGCCGTGGTGGTCCTCGACTTCGGCCGGGTTATCGCGTGCGGGCCGCCGGAGCAGGTACAGGCCGACCCCGCGGTCACCACCGCCTACCTCGGGGCGGGGACCGGTGATTGAGGCGGCCGCCCTGGAGGTGGCCGGGCTGGCCGCCGGGTACGGCGGCGCGCTCGTCCTGCACGGCGTCGGCCTGCGCGTCCCGGCCGGGACGGTCACCGCGGTGCTCGGCGCGAACGGGGCCGGCAAGACGACGCTGCTGCGGGCCATCAGCGGGGTGCTCAAGCCGCAGGCCGGGCGGGTCCTGATCGGCGGCGACGACGTCACCGGCCGGCGGCCGGAGGACATGACCCGCCGTGGCGTGGCGCACGTGCCGGAGGGGCAGGGCGTCATCAGCGAGCTGTCCGTGGAGGAGAACCTGCGGCTGGGCGCGCTGTGGCGGCGCGGTCACGCCACCCGCAGGCAGGCCCTGGCCCAGGCCTACCAGCGGTTCGGGGTGCTCGCCGGGGCCCGGCGCCGGGCGGCCGGCACGCTGTCCGGCGGCGAGCGCCAGATGCTGGTCATCGCGCGGGCGCTGATGGCGCAGCCACGGGTGCTGCTGCTGGACGAGCCGTCCCTGGGCCTGGCGCCGCTGATCGTCGCCCAGGTCATGCAGCTCACCGCGGAACTGCGCGACGCGGGCCTGGCCATCCTGCTCGTCGAGCAGAACGCGCGCAGTGCGCTGAGCATCGCTGATCAGGGGATCGTGCTCCACCTGGGCCAGGTTGTCGCGGCGGCGGACGCTGCCGCGCTGGCCGCCGACGTCGGGCTCCGCAAGCACTACCTGGGCTTCTAGGAGGCAGCCGGTGGCAGAGTTTGGCGAGCTGACGCTCGGCGGGATCAGTGTCGGCATGATCTACGCCGCGATCGGGCTGTCCCTGGTGCTGATCTGGCGGGCCACCCGGATCCTGAACTACGCGCAGGGCGGCATGGCCATGCTGACCACCTACATCGCGCTGACCGTGATCAACCACACCGGGTCCTACTGGGCCGGGTTCGCCACCGCGCTGGCCGCGGGGCTGGTCCTCGGCGGCGTGATCGAGCGCGTGGTCATCCGGCCGGTCGAGAGCAAGCCGCCGCTGAACGCCATCGTCGTCACGATCGGGCTGCTCATCCTGATCGAGGGCGTGGCCGGGATCATCTTCGGCGGCCAGTACCGGTCGTTCCCGGCGGCGTTCTCCATCACCGGGCTGCACATCGGCTCGGCCGCGCTCGGCATCTCGTCCAACGACGTGTTCGTGGCGGTGGCCGTGCTCATCGCGGCCCTGCTGCTCGCCGCGGGCTTCCGGTACACCCCGACGGGCCTGCGGCTGCGCGCGGCCGCGTTCAGCCCGCAGGTGTCCCGGCTGCTCGGGGTCCGGGTCGGCCGGACGTTCACGCTCGGCTGGGCGCTGGCGGGCCTGATCGGCGCGCTGGCCGGGGTGCTGATATCGCCGTCGATCTTCCTCTACCCGAACAGCATGGACGCGATCTTCGTGCTCGGCTTCACCGCCGCGGTCATCGGCGGCCTGGACAGCCCGGGGGGCGCGGTGGCGGGCGGCCTGATCCTCGGGGTCGCGCTCAACTACGTCAGCGGTTACCTGGGCTCGGACCTGGTGCCGATGTTCGGCCTGGCCGCCCTCACCGTGGTGCTCATGGTCCGCCCGTCCGGCCTGTTCGCCGCCGCGCCAGCCCGGCGGGTGTGATGATGACCCTGCTCCGGCACCTGGCCGCCGCGGTGCTGGCCGCCGTGGTCGTGGCGGTCCTCACCATTGAGCTGAACGCGTTCCGTGACTACCAGATCGCCGAGATCGCCTGTTACCTGGTGGCGGTGGCCGGGCTTACCGTGCTGGTCGGGCTGAGCGGCCAGATCTCGCTGGGTAACGGGGCGCTGATGGCGGTGGGCGCGTACGCCGCCGGGCTGTTGCTGATCCACCTGCAGTGGCCGCTCGCCGGGGTGCTGGCCGCGGCCACCGCGATCACCGCGCTCGCCGGGGCGATCGTCGGCGTGGCCGCGGCCCGGCTGCACGGCCCGTACCTGGCGGGCGCGACCCTGCTGCTGGCGGTGGCGCTGCCGTCGCTGGCCATCAAGTTCGCCGGGGTGTTCGGCGGTGACCAGGGGCTGACCGTGGGCATCACTTCCCCGGCATTCCTCGGCGCCAGTTTCCCGCTGACCCGCTGGCAGGCCTGGGTGACCTGTGCCTGCGCGCTGATCACCCTGGTGCTGCTGGCCAACCTGGCGCGCAGCCGGGTCGGGCGGAGCTGGCGGGCGGCGGGCGACGACGAGGTCGCCGCGGCGCTGGCCGGGCTGAACGTGGCCCGGCTGCGGGTGCTCGCCTTCGTGGTCAGCGCGGCCTGTGCCGGGCTGGGCGGGGCGCTGCTCGCGGTGACCACCTCGATCATCTCGCCGGGCGCCTTCACCGTGACGCTGTCCATCGCGCTGCTCACCGGCGCCGTGCTCGGCGGCCTCGGCTCACTGCTCGGCGCCATCTGGGGCAGCCTCGTGCTCGTCCTGCTGCCCACCTACGTGACCGACGTGGCTACCAGCCACGGCCTGTCCAGCGCGGCCGGGTCCAACGTCCCGGTCGCCGCCTACGGCATCGTCCTCATCCTCGTCATGCTCGTCTTCCCGGATGGCATCCAGGGCGGTGTGCGCCGCCTGGTCCGGCAGTTCACCCCAGGCGCGCCTGCCTCACGGGACCTCCCCCCAGGGCGGGCGGCAGCCAGCGAACATCAGGAAGAAGGCTCCCAATGATCAGGTCAAGCCGGGCCGTCGTGCCCGTCATCGCCGCGGCAGCGGCCCTCGCGATGGTAGTCAGCGCCTGCAGCTCAGGTGGCAATTCCAGCTCCTCCAGCTCCTCCGGCAGCGCGCTGACCGCGTCTGCGCCGGGCATCACCGCCGCCACGATCACAATCGGCAGCCACCAGCCGCTGACCGGGGTGGCGGCCCCGGGCTACGACGAGATCGCGCCCGCATCGGATGCCTACTTCAAGTACGTCAACGCGCACGGCGGGATCTACGGCCGGAAGATCGTCTACAAGTACCTCAACGACCAGTACAACCCGACCGACACCGTGTCCGTGGTCAAGCAGCTGGTGCTGCAGGACAACGTCTACGCCATCTTCAATGGCCTCGGCACTCCCACCCACCTCGCCGTCGCGCCGTTCCTGAACTCGTCAAAGGTGCCCGACGTGTTCGTGGCCTCCGGCTGCGAATGCTGGAACCAGCCGTCGAGCTGGCCGGAGACGTTCGGCTGGCAGCTGGACTACGTGCGTGAAGGCAAGATCCTGGGCAGCTACATCAAGCAGCACTTCGCCGGGCAGAAGATCGGCTACTTCTACCAGAATGACGAGTTCGGCCAGGATGGCGTGAAGGGCCTCGACGCCGAGATCCCGAAGGCCGACGTGGTCAGCAGGCAGAGCTACGACCCGACCAACATCAACGTCGGCCCGCAGGTGGCGGCGCTGAAGGCGGCCGGGGCCAAGGTGGTCGTGTCGTTCAGCGTGCCGGCCTTCACCGCCCTGCTCCGGCTGAACAGCCTCAAGCTCGGCTACAGCCCCACCCTGGTGGTCAGCGACGTGGGCTCGGACCCGATCACGCTGGCCGGGCTGCTCGAGTCCTTCGCCAAGCAGGGCGGCGCGACCGTGTCGGGCAACGCGCTGACCCAGGGCATCATCACCGATGGCTATTCACCGTCGCTCGGCGACACCAGCAACAGCTGGGTCACGCTGTTCAAGAAGATCCACGACCAGTACCTGCCGAAGCTGCCGTTCGACGGCAACGTGCTGTTCGGCGAGGGGGTCGCCTACACGTTCGTCCAGGCCATGCTCAAGGCCGGGAAGAACCCGACCCGGGCCGACCTGGTCAAGGCGATCGAGGGCGGCCTGCCCCAGGGCCCGGCGGTCGCGCCGTACACCTACTCCGCCACCGACCACGCCGGGATGACCGGGGCGTACATCGGCGTGATCAAGAACGGGGTCATCGTGCAGCAGGGCCCGGTGCTGGTCACGACCACCTCGCCGACCAGCCCGGTGACCGCCTACACCGGGACGGCGCCCGCCGCCCCGGCCAGCGGGATGCCTTAGCATACGCACGGGCAGGCGCGCGGGCCAGTCCGGTGCCAGATCCTGGACGGGGGTAGCAGGCGTGGCCGTGGCAGCGAGCCGGAGGCTGCCCGCCGGCAGCGGGGAGCCGCCCGCCCAGCGGCTGCTCGCCGCCGCCGAGCAGCTGTTCGGTGAGCGCAGCTACCAGCGGACCACGGTGGCCGGCATCTGTGCCCGGGCGGGCATGGCGACCGGCAGCTTCTACGCCCACTTCGGCTCCAAGGCGGAGATCTTCGCCGCGGTGGTCCGGCAGCTCAACGCCGACCTGCGGATGGCCATCAAGGAGGCCATCGAGCAGGCCGGGCCGGGCCACCGGCAGATCGAGCGCGCCTCGTTCCGCGCCTTCTTCGACATGCTGTCCCAGCGGCCGTGGATGGACCGGATCGTGCGCGAGTCGGAGTTCGTCGCCCCGGGCGAGTTCCGCGCCTACTACGAGCACCTGACCCGGGGCTACGCCCGCGGGGTCCGGCAGGCCCAGCTAGCCGGGGAGGTGGACGCCCGGTACGACCCGGAGGTCATCGCCTTCATGTACACCGGGATCGGCAACTTCATCGGCATGCGCTGGGCGGACTGGACCTCGGGCGGCCACGTCCCCGATGACGTGCTGGATGACCTGCTGGAAGTGCTGCGCCGCGGGCTCCTGCCGCCCGCGGCGCAGCCGCCTTCCGGCTGAGTGCGGCTCAGGGGCGGTAGCGCAGGATCACGGCCGACCGGTTCAGCCCCGGGTTGAAGGCCGGGTAGGAGGCGCCGCCGCCGAACGTCACCGTGCTGTGCGGCGCGTGGGCGATGGCGTCCACGGTCAGCCTGCTCCCGGCCAGCGGCATGGCCGCCTGGCGCAGCGCCCCGCCCGCGTAGTGCACCATGGCGAACTGGCCCGGGAAGCCGGCCACGGTCGGGATCCACAGCCCGCCCGAGCCATCCGGGGCCACTCCCTGCGGCGCGCCGAAGCGGGCCGAGTGAGCCGCCAGCCGCCACCGGGCCCCGCCCCAGTGCAGCAGGTAGAACGGCCCGCGCTCGTCCTGGCAGTTACCTGCCCCGACGGCCCACACGTCGCGGGCCGACCGGGCCACGGCGTAGTCGGCGGACGGGTGGCAGAACAGCGTGTTCGGCGGCAGCACCCTGGCCAGCGAGGTCACCGACCAGCTGGTGCCGTTCCAGTGCGCGGCGGTCTTGCCGCCCACCGCCCAGATGTTCCGCGGGCTCAGTGCGCTGGCCCCGCTGAGCTGGCCCAGCCCCGGGAACCGGCGCCAGGTGGCGCCGTTGTAATGCCAGGTACCCAGGCCGCTACCCGGCGTCGACGCCGCGCCGAACAGCCACACATTGGCCGGGCCGAGCACCAGCGCGCCGCCGATGGCCTGCTTGAAGGTCCTGATGATCGCCCAGCGGTGGCCGTCCCAGCGCAGCGCCCGGCCGGACCCGGACAGCAGCGAGCTGAACGCCCAGACGTTCGTGGGCGAGGTGGACCCGGCCGCGGTGACCGTATCCCCGGGGCGGCCGGGGAAGGACGGCATGACCGACCAGGTGGACCCGGTCAGCCGCCATGCGGACGGCCTGCCCTGGCCGGACTCGAAGGCCCACGCCCGGCCGCTGCCGGTGGCGGTGATCGCGGTGATGCCGAACAGGTTCGGCCCGTGCATGGTCTTGACGATCTGCCACGACGGCGTGCTGGCGGATGCCGCCCCGGCCAGCCCGGTCGTGAGGGTGGCGGCGGCTACCCCGCCGGCCAGCAGCGCGGCGGCCCGGGCCCGCCACGTCGATCCCCCGGCCCGGCCGGCCAGCCCCGGGCGGCTCTGTCTGATGCCCCGCATAGCGTCCCCTTGTCACGGCACAGCAGGCAGCACCGCCCGCTGCGGTTCCGGAATCGTCGTGATAGAAGACGCGCCAGCCGCGGCCCAGGCCAGGATCAGGGGGTCACAAGTCGGTAACGCCGTGCGGGTGCTGGTCAGCGGCATGCTGGTCCCCGGCGGCCGGGCCGCCGCCCATCATGCGGAGCATGGCCACGCCGCCGGAGGTGAAGAACCGCGCCAGCAGGGCCGCGGCGGCCAGCAGGAAGATGATGTTGAGGATCGTGGTGTAGTTCCACGTGATGCTGACCTCGGTCACCTTCGCGGCCCGGGTGGCCGGCACCAGGCCCAGCCCGCCGAAGATCAGCTCCACCAGGTACCCGGCCAGCACCATGGTGGCGTAGAACAGGCCGAGCAGCACCAGCATCATCCGGGTGCCGTAGTACTTCCGGTAGATGACCAGGATCGGGATGATGATCAGGTCGGCGAAGATGAACGAGACCACCCCGCCGAAGCTGATCCCGCCGTTCCACAGCACCGCGGCCAGCGGCACGTTGCCGATCGAGCAGACGAAGCTGAGCAGCGAGATGACCGGGCCGATGACCGGCCCCCAGATCTGCGCGGCCAGCGGATGCCCGGTGAGGAACAGGTGCTGCCAGAAGGACGCCGGCACCCACGCGCCCACCGCCCCGGCGATCAGCAGCCCGCCCGCCACGTCCCGGATCACCGCCGCCCACTCCATGACGAAGATCTGGCTGACCGCGGTATAGCCCTCCCGGCTGACCAACCGCTTCCGCAACGGCCCGCTGGAGGCAATGCTCATATCCATGGCCGCGTGGCCTTCCATCGACCCGGCCAGGCCCCGGTCGGCCTGGCGGCGGGCCTCCGCGACGAGCCGCTGCGAGACGAACAGCCGGAAGGCGACCGCCAGCAGGATGATCATGATCGGCCCGCCGATGAACTCGGCCAGGGTGAACTGCCAGCCGATCAGCAGGGCCAGGATGATGCCGAGCTCGATGACCAGGTTGGTGCTGGCGATCTCGAACACCATGGCCGCGGTGAAGCTGGCCCCCTGGCGGAACAGCGACCGGGCCAGCGCCACCGCGGCGTAGGAGCAGGACGATGAGGCGGCACCGAGCCCGGTCGCGCGGGCCAGGGCGGCCGGCCGGTCGTCGCCCAGCAGCCGGGTCACCGTGGACCGCCGGACGACCGCCTGCACCACCGCGGACAGGGTGAAGCCGAGGATCAGTGACCAGGTGACCTGCCAGGTCATCGACCCGGCCAGGGCGAGCGCGTGGCCGACCGCGTCAAGAACCCGCATGGCGGGCTCCCGGGGCGGCGGGCCGCGGCGGCCGGCCGCCGCGGCGGCGCGGGAGCCGGGCGCGGGCCTGCACTAGGCCGGCGCCCCGGGCGGCGGGCCGGGCAGCGCCCCGGCCAGCACCTCCAGCGGCACCCGGCCCAGTTCGGTGTCGTCCGCCGCGATCACCCACTCATACCGCCCCGGTTCGCGGAAGATCACGTTCGCGAAGGCGATGACGAGCGGCACGAAGGCGGGCGCGCCCGCCGCCTGGCCCGGCGAGTGCCCGGTGGCGAGCTGCCCGGACGCCTGCGCGTCCTGGGACTGGCCGTCCAGGGTCAGCTCGGCATGCAGCTGGAAGGTCTGCGGGGCCTCGGTGTACTCGACCCGGATGACCAGGACCACGGCCATCGTCGGATGGGCGGCCGGGAAGCCGGACACCATGAGCCGGTCCCACTGCCCGCCGAGCACGTACAGCTTGCCGCCAGCCACCTGGGCCGCGTCGGCCAGCATCGCCGTAGTGAGTTCCATACCTCATTGTCCCGGGCGCCGGGGACGCCGGGTCAGCCTGGCCCGCCGATCCACAGCGGGGCGGTGGCACCCTGGTACGTTCCCCAGCGGAAGCGGTAGTCACGCTGCCCGCCGTGGACGTAACGGAGCCTCATCCGGGAGAAGAAGCTGACGCCCTTCCGGCGCGCCACCCGGGACAGCGTGACCGCGGCCGGGTACCGGTGGTAGTGCCCGGCGGCGCAGTCGGGGCGGCAGTCATCCACCCACAGCGTGCCGCGGCTGACTGCGGACCGGCCGGTCCACCGGTCCCAGTGCGCGGTCCGCACGAAGGTGTCCGGGCCGCCGACGTACAGCACGGTGAGCCGGACCCGGCCGCCGGACCAGCCGTCCACCCCGTTGTAGGCCACCGGCAGCCGCAGGCGGCTGGCCAGCGGGAGCCGCGAGGATTGCGTGCTGAGCGCCGCGGCGGTCCCCGCCGCACCGAGCACCATCACGAGCGCGGCCAGGCTCGCGATGCCCGCCTTGGTCAGCCGTCCCTGCCTGAGCAGTGCCCGCCGAAGCCCCGCTTCCCGGCCTGACTGCGCGAACTTCAACGCCGTGCCCCCCGTGCCGCCGTCATCCCGCCTGCCCGTGCGCTCTCCCGCCGCGATGCGGACCAGCATAGTGCGTGACCGGGCGGGAGGGACACGGACCGCAGCCGCGGGGTTACCATCAGCTGAGCGCCTCCCGCGGTACCCGGGTTCCGGGTCAGGCGATGACGCGCGCGGTTGAGGAGCCGTCGGGCAGGCGGCGGATCTCCAGCCGCTCCGCCACCCGGTCCTTGAGGTCGGCCACGTGGCTGACGATGCCGACGACCCGGCCCCGGTCGCGCAGCTCGTCGATGACCGCCATCACCGCCTCCAGCGTGTCCGCGTCCAGCGAGCCGAAGCCCTCGTCGATGAACAGGGTGTCCAGGTCCACCCCGCCAGCCTCCGCCTTCACCACGTCGGCCAGGCCGAGCGCGAGCGCCAGCGAGGTGTAGAAGGTCTCCCCGCCGGACAGGGACGCCGGGCCGCGCTCCTCCCCGGTGTGCCGGTCGATGACGCTCAGCGTCAGGCCGGCCCGTTCCCGGCGGCCGCCGCCCTCGTCGGTGCGGCGCAGTTCGTAGCGTCCCGACGACATCGCGGACAGCCGGACGTTGGCCGCGGCGACCACCTGCCCGAACCACTGCCGGAGCACGTAGGTGGTGAGCGCCATCCGGCGCTGCCCGTCCATCCCCTTGACCAGCCCGGCCAGCCGGATGAGGGCCGCCGTGTCTTCCTCCAGCCGGTCCGCCGCCTGCTGCGCCTGCTGCACCTCGGCCAGCCGCTGCTGCAGCCGGCTGACCCTGGCCTTGGCGGCCTGATGCGCGGCGCGCACCTCCCGCTCGGCGGCCTCGGCCCGGGCGAGTGCCTCCGCCGCGGCCCCGGCCGCCGCCTGCGCCTGGCCGGCCTGAGCCGGGTCGAGCCCAGCCAGGTCCGGGGCGGAGGCCGCCGCCTGGACCGCGGCCAGGCCGGTGGCCCACGAGGTGACCTGTTCGTCCAGGTCCGCTTGCTGCCGCGGGCTGAGCAGCGCCGCCGCGGCCAGCTCGGCGCGGTCGAAGCCGCGGTCGGCCGCCTCCTGCTCCGCCTGGTCGCGGGCCCGGCGCTGCTGCGCGCTGGCCGACCCGAAGTCATCCAGCACCCGGGCCAGCTCGCGGTCGGCCGCGGCCGCGCGGCGCAGCGCGGCCCGCCGGGCCGCCACCGACGGATGCCCCTGCGCGGCCGCGTCGAGTTCTTCCTCCAGGCGGCCGAGATCGTCCCTGGCCCTGGCCTCCGCCGCCTGCGCGGCCGCGGCCGCCGCGGCGGCCGCCTGCAGCTGCTCGGCGACCCGCTGCTGGTCGGCGCGGCAGGCCGCCAGCCGGGTTTCCAGCCGGGTGACCTCCGCCGCGGCCTGCCCGGCCGCGCGGACCGCCCCCGCCGTGGCTGCCTCGGCCGCGGCCAGGGCGTCCACCGTGCCGCCGTCGGCCACCGCGGCGCTGGCCGCCACCTCGGCGGCCAGGCCGTCGCGCCGGGCGGCCAGCCGGGTGCGATCCGCCGCGGCCGCGTCACGCCGCGCGGCCGCGGCGGCCAGGTCCTCCCCGGACACCAGCGCGGCCTGCGCACGGGCGGGCGCGGGGTGCTCGGCGGAACCGCACACCGGGCAGGGGGCGCCCGCGGCCAGCCCGCCGGCCAGTTCCGCCGCCATGCCGTCGAGCCGGGCCGCCATCAGCCGCAGGTGCGCCTCAGTGTGCGCCTGGTGCGCGTCCACCGCGGCCCGCAGCGCGGCATCGGCGGCGGCCAGCAGCGGTGCCAGTTCCGCGAGCCGCACCGCGGCGGACCGGCGCCGGGCGAGCACGGCCTGCTGGTCCCGGGCGGCGCCCAGGCCGGCGGCCAGCAGCCGGGCCGCGGCCAGCTCTTCCTCGGCCGCCGCGATCCGGCCCGGGAGTTCCTGGCGCGCCGACTCCAGCTCGCACACCGACTGGCTGGCCGCCGCGGCGGCCTGCTGGGCCGTGGTGAGCGCCGCCCCCCGGGCCGGCAGTCCCTCTTCCTGGGCGGCCAGGTGCTGCAGTGCGGCGGCATCGCGCTCGGCGGCCTCGGCCCGGACCACCGCCCGGGGCGCGCCGTCGCCGGCCAGCATGCCCGCGTCCGGGTCGGGAACCAGCCGGAGCAGCCGGGCCCGGGCCGCGGCGGCCGCGTGATCCGCCTCGGCCAGCGTCGCGAGCAGTGGCCGGACCGGCTCAGCCCGCCGGGCCGCGGCCAGCCGGGCCGCCCGCTGCTCATGCTCCGGCCAGGTGCTCTCATGCTCGCGGAGGCTCTCGCGCGCCGCAGTCAGCCTGGTCATCCGGTCCGTCTGCTGCCTGGCCTGCCCGGCGGCGGCCAGCCGGGTGGCGGTCTCGGCCAGCGCCACCTCGAGCCCGTCGGCGGTGACCGCGGCGCGCAGCGCCACCTCCTCGTCGACCTCCTTGAGCCGGGTGGACCGCTCGGCGGCCGGCAGCGCGAGCAGGTCCGCGCGGGCCGCGCCGTCCAGCCCGGCGGCCTCGGCCGCGGCCGACACGGCGTCGTCGATGGCCTTCGTGGCCTGCGCCCGGTCGCGCAGCGCGGCGGCCCGCTGCTGGTCCAGCCAGGCGGTGATCCGGTCGTACAGCCCGGTGCCGAACAGCCGGGACAGCAGCACCCGCCGCTCGTCGTCGGCGGCCCGCAGGAACTGGGCGAACTCCCCCTGCGGCAGCAGTATCACCTGGGTGAACTGGGCCCGGTTGAGCCCGATGAGCCCGGTGACCAGGTCGCCCGCCTCGGCCTTGTTGGCGGTCAGGCTGGCCCAGCCCGCCCCCTCGCGGCGCTGCAGGTGCACCCGGGCGGCCTCGGTGGTGAAGCCGTCCCCGCGCCGCTTCGGCCGCCGGTGCTCAGGCACCCGGGTGAGCCGGTAGGCCACCCCGCGGACGGCGAACTCCAGGGTCACCGAGGGCTCCGCGTCCGGCGGGGCGAAATGCGAGCGCATCCGGTCCGCGGCCGGATCCGGGCCGGGCAGCCCGCCGTACAGCGCGAACGTGATCGCGTCCAGGATCGTGGTCTTGCCCGCCCCGGTCGGCCCCTCCAGCAGGAACAGGCCGCTGGCGGCCAGCCGGGCGAAGTCGATCCGCTGGGTGGCGGCGTAGGGCCCGAACGCGGTCAGCTCCAGGTGGTGCAGCCGCATCAGGCGGCCGCCTCAGCGCTGGCCGCGGCCTCGACCGCGGACCGGATCCCGGCCAGCGTCGCGTCATCGGCCGGGCCGCCCCCGGTGAACTCGACGAACAGGCCGCAGATCTCGACCGGGTCGGTGGCCGCAGCCAGCCGCTCCAGGTCGGCCCCGGTCCCCGGCAGGCCGCCGTCGGGGGCGAAATCCAGCACCAGCGTGTGCGGCCACTTCTCGCGCAGCCGCTCCATGGGCGCGGCGGGCCGCACCGGGTCGGTGAGCACCGCCTTAACCCAGGCCCCGGCCAGGTCCGCGAGATCCCCGCCGGCCCGCTCGAGCAGGTCGGCGAGCCGGCCGCGCACCTCGCGCAGCGGCCGGGGCACCGGCACGGGCAGCAGTGTGGTGCGCACCTGCCCGGCGCCGTCGATGTCGGCCAGCGTCACCGACTTGGCGTGGTCCTTCTCGCCGAATGAGAACGCCAGCGGGGACCCGGAGTACCGGACCACCGGGCCGCCGTCGCCGCTCCGCAGCTGCTGCTGGCCGTGCAGGTGGCCGAGCGCCACGTAGCTGAAGCCGGCGAACACCGAGGCCGGCACGTCGGCGATGCCGCCGACCCGGATATCGCGCTCGGACTCCGCGGGCTGGCCGCCACGCACGAAGGCGTGCGCGGCCACCACGATGCGGCCGATGCCGCGGGCCGCCGCGTCGGCCCGGACCCGGGCGGCCGCGGCGGCCAGCACCGCCTCGTGCGAGCGGTCGCAGTCCAGGTCGGCCAGGACCGCGTCGGGCAGCAGGTACGGGATGCCGTACACCGCGACCTCGCCGCCGGAGTCGCGGAGCAGCACCGGCCGGCCCAGGTCGGCCAGCGAGGTGCGCACATGCACCCCGGCCGGCTCGCTCAGCGCGGACCCGAAGCCGAGCCGCACCGCGGAGTCGTGATTGCCGCTGGTCAGCACGACCGGGATGCCGTCGCGGGCGAACCGGGTGAGTGCGGTGTCCAGCAGCCGCACCGCATCGAGCGGCGGCACGGCCCGGTCATAGATGTCCCCGGCCACCACGACCGCGTCCGCCCGGTGGCTGACCGCCTGGCCGTGCAGCCAGTCCAGGAAGGAGGCCTGGTAGCCGAGCAGGTCGGCACCGTGCAGGGTGCGCCCGAGGTGCCAGTCCGAGGTGTGGATCAGTCGCATCGCAGCGGCAGGGCTCCGATCGGGGATGCGGTCCGGCCGGGTCGTGACGCTGGCCATGATGCCCGACGGATGCGACATCTCCGGTGATCCGGGCTCGCTCCGCGTGTCGCGGTGCCAGCGGGCTGGCCCGGCGCGCCGCCGCCGTTCACCGGTCACTCTGAGTTATAGATGAACTAACTCTGAGTTATCAATCAGTCACCCGGCGAGACCGGGCCGGCCCAACCCCGGAGGATGTGCGATGCGCCAGCCACGGCCCGCCAGTGCACTGCGGCGGCATCTCGCGCTCGGCCTCGCCGCCACGGCGGCCGTCACGTTCGGCACCGCCGCCGCGGATGCCTCCGGGCGGCCCGCGGCGGCCGCCGGAACCACCGCGGCGGGCGGCCCGGCCCGCGCCCAGATGCTCAGCGCTCAGCCGCACGGCGACCAGGCCCTGCTCGGTACGGCCGCCGGTGATGAACTCACCGGCGCCCAGGACGCGCTGCGGACCGGCTGGGACCCGGCCGAGCCCGGGCTGGCGCCGAAGGTGCTGCGCAGCGGCCGGTTCGGCCGGCTGTTCACCACCCGGGTGCGCGGGCAGGTATACGCGCAGCCGCTGGTCCTCGGGCGGATGGTGATCGCCGCGACCGAGCAGGACTGGGTGTACGGGATCGACGCGGTCACCGGCCGGGTGCACTGGTCGGTCCGGCTGGGCCGGCCGGGCCGCGTTCCCGGGTGCCCGGACCTGCAGCCCCGGACCGGCATCACCGGGACGCCGGTCTACGACCCGCAGACCCGGATGGTCGACGTGGTCGCCGAGACGACCCGGCGCGGCGGCCGGCGCACCTCCTATCACCTGTTCGCGGTCAACCCGCTCGACGGCCATGTCACCCGGCGGGTGGCGATTGGCGGCCACCCGGTGAACGACCCGCGGCTGACCTTCTCCGCGGTCAAGCAGCTGCAGCGGCCGGCCCTGCTGCAGCTCGGCCGGTGGGTGCTGGCCGCGTTCGGCTCGCACTGTGACTATCCGCCCTACGTGGGCTACGTGGCGGCCATCAACCCGTTCGACCGGGCGGTCCCGGCTGTGGTCCGACGAATCCGGGCTGACCAACGCGCAGGGCGGCATCTGGCAGTCTGGCGGCGGGCTGATGTCCGACGGGCCCGGGCGGGCCTTCTTCGCCTCCGGGAACGGCATCTCGCCGCCCCCGGGGCCGGGCGGCCGCCCGCCGGGGCAGCTGGGCGACGCGGTGGTCCGGCTGGCGATCGGGCGCTACGGGGCGCTGTCGGCCCGGGACTTCTTCAGCCCGCGGGACGCCCCCGCGCTGGACGCCGCGGACATCGACTTCGGCTCGGGCGGCCCGGCCGGGCTGCCGTTCGGCACCCGCGGTCTCCCGCACCTGCTGGTGCAGGCGGGCAAGGACGGCCGGGTGTTCCTGCTGAACTCCGACCACCTGGGCGGCCGGGAACAGGGACCGGGCGGCGGGGATGCGGCGGTCAGCCAGGCCGGCCCGTTCGGCGGCCAGTGGGGCCACCCGGCGGTGTTCGGCGACACCCGGGTGGTGACGCTGGGCAACTCCGGCGCCTCCCGCGACTACGTGTACTACCTGGGCCGGGATGACTACCTGCGGTACCTCAAGTTCCGGCTGCCGCGCGCCGGGCGGCCGGTGCTGACCGACGCCGGGAACAGCTCGTTCACCTTCGGCTACACGTCCGGGTCCCCGGTGGTCACCTCCACCGGGAGCAGGACCGGGTCCGCGGTGGTGTGGGCGGAACGGGCGGTCGGGCCGCACGGTTCCCGGGCGTCGCTGAACGCGTTCCGGGCGGTGCCCGGCCGCCACTGCCGGCGGCCGTGCACGATGGCGCCGCTGTGGTCTGGCCCGATCGGCCGGGCCGCCGCCTTCGCCACCCCCGCGACCGCGGGCGGCCGAGTCTACGTCGGCACCCGGGACGGGCACCTGCTCGCCTTCGGCCTGCGCTCCCGTGCCGCCCTTGGGCCCGCCGCCCAGGTCAGCTTCCCGGCCACCGCGGTCGGCCGCCGCAGCGACCGCGACGTGGTGGTGTCCGCGTCGGCGCGGGTCACGGTGGACGCGGTGACGGCCAGCGCCACCGGCCCGGGCACGTTCAGCGTGGCCCGGGTCACCGCGGCCGGGCCGGGCCGCCCGGGCGCCGCCGCGGGGCAGCCGGTCAGGTTCCCGGTGCGGCTGCGCCGCGGTGACGTGCTGCACGCGGCGGTCCAGTTCGACCCGGCCGCCCCCGGCGGGCTGACCGGGACGCTGGCGCTCCGGGTGGCCGACCCGCAGGCCGCCGGGCTGGGCGGCCCGGACCTGGACGTGCCGCTGTCCGGGGAGGGCATCAAGGCCGGGCTGTTCGCCACGCCGGGCCACCTGGACTTCGGGCTGGCCGACACGCCCGAGGCCAGCGTGCCGGTGGGCACCGGGCTGCCGGTCAACGTGGTCGTCAGCAACGGCGGCCCGGCCGCCGAGACGGTGACCGGGGTCACCGGCCCGGGCACCCCGTTCAGCGCGGCCGGGCTGCCCCGGCCGGGCACCCGGCTGCAGCCGGGCCAGGCTGTCGTGGTCCAGGTGACCTACCGCCCGATGGCCGCCGGGCCGGCCACCGGCCAGATCACCATCGCCGGGTCGGCCGGCCCGGCCGCGGTGATCACCCTGCACGGCACGGGCCGGCCGCTGCTCAGCCGGCTCAGCCCGTCGGCGGCCACCGTCCGGTTCGGCGTGGTCCGGCCGGGGCGGCAGGCCACCGCCTACGTGACGATCAGCAACACCGGGAACCTGCCGGCCACGGTGGCGGGCACCAGCCGGCTGGCGGTTCCGTTCCGGAACGTCTTCTCGGTCTACCGTGGGCTGCCGGTCGTGCCCGGCACCAGCCTGACCCTGCGGCTGACCTTCCGCCCGCCGCGGCCCGGCACATTCACCGGGACCTACCGGCTGACCTGGACCGACGCCCTGGGCCGGCACACCTCGACGCTGCGCCTGTCCGGGACCGGCGGCTGACCGGCCGCCCGGCCGGCATCACAGCTGGCCGGCCGCGGTGACCCGGAGCACCGCCTCGCCGGCCTCGGCCGAGGCGTCCAGGTCGATCTCGGCGCTGATTCCCCAGTCGTGGTCGCCGGCCGGGTCGTCGAAGATCTGCCGGGCCCGCCAGCGGTCCTGGCCCTCCTCGAGGATCAGCAGCGCCGGGCCCCGGGCGTCCGGGCCGGTGCCGATCTCGTCGTGCACGTCGAAGTACGGCTCGATGGCCGCCTCCCACGCCCCGGCGTCCCAGCCGTCGCCGGAGTCGAGCTCGCCGAGGTCCTCATAGCGGCCGAGCGCGGCCAGCTCGACCCGGCGGAACAGCGCGTTGCGCACCAGGACCCGGAACGCGCGGACGTTGCGGGTGACGGCGGGCGGGCCCGCCTCCACCTGGCTGACCAGGGTGCCGGACGGGTCGCGCAGCTGCTCCCACTCGTCCAGCAGGCTGGAGTCGACCTGGCGGACCAGCTCACCGAGCCATTCGATGAGGTCGGCGAGCTCCTCCGTCTTGGCCTCGTCCGGGACGGTGTTCCGCAGCGCCTTGTACGCGTCGGCCAGGTAGCGCAGCACCATGCCCTCCGTGCGGGACAGCCCGTAAAAGCCCACATACTCAACGAAGGTCATGGCGCGCTCGTACATGTCCCGGACCACGGACTTCGGGGCCAGTGCGTAATCGGCGACCCACGGGTGGCCGCGGCGGTACATGTCGTACGCGGCCTCCAGCAGGTCGGCCAGCGGCCGCGGGTAGGTCACCGAGTCCAGCAGGTCCATCCGGGTCTCGTAGTCGAGGCCGTCCGCCTTCATCTGGGCGACGGCCGCACCGCGCGCCTTGAACAGCTGGGCGGACAGCACCGGCCGCGGGTTGTCCAGGGTCGCCTCGATGATCGACACCACGTCCAGCGGGTAGGACGGCGACTCGCGGTCCAGCAGGTCGATCGCGGCCAGGGCCAGCGGGGACAGCGGCTGGTTCAGCGCGAAGTCGAACTGCAGGTCCACGGTGAGCCGGGCCCGGCGTCCCTCGGAGTCCGGCTCGTCCAGCTGTTCCACCACTCCCCCGGCCAGCAGCGCCCGGTAGATGGCGATGGCCTGGTGGATGTGCCGGCGCTGGGCGGCCCGGTCCTCGTGGTTGTCGGTCAGCAGGTGCCGCATGGCGGTGAAGGCGTCCCCCGGCAGGCTGATCACGTTCAGCAGCATGGCGTGCGTGACCTTGAAACTGGACGTCAGCGGCTCGGGGTCGGCGGCGACCAGCCGCTCGAAGGTTGGCTGCCCCCAGGCGATGAACCCCTCGGGCGGCTTCTTGCGGACCACCTTGCGCCGCTTCTTCGGGTCGTCGCCCGCCTTGGCCAGCAACCGCTCGTTCTCCACCACGTGCTCGGGGGCCTGCACCACGACCCGGCCGGTGGTGTCGAACCCGGCCCGGCCGGCCCGGCCGGCGATCTGGTGGAATTCGCGGGCCTGGAGCAGCCGGGTCTTCGACCCGTCGTACTTGGACATGGCGGTGAACAAGACCGTGCGGATCGGCACGTTGATCCCCACGCCCAGGGTGTCGGTACCGCAGATCACCTTCAGCAGCCCGGCCTGGGCCAGGGTCTCCACCAGCCGCCGGTACTTGGGCAGCATCCCGGCGTGATGGACCCCGATGCCGTGCCGGACCAGCCGGGACAGGGTCTTGCCGAACCCGGCGGTGAACCGGAAGCCGCCGATCAGCGCGGCGATCTCGTCCTTCTCCGCGCGGGAGCAGACGTTCACGCTCATCAGCGCCTGGGCCTGCTCCAGCGCGGCGGCCTGGGTGAAGTGCACCACGTAAATGGGGGCCTGGTGGGTGGACAGCAGCTCTTCGAGGGTCTCGTGCAGCGGCGTGATGACGTAGGAGTAGGTGAGCGGCACCGGGCGCTCGGCGGAGGCGACGACGGCGGTCGGCCGCCCGGTGCGCCGGGTCAGGTCGGCCTCGAACCTGGTCACGTCGCCGAGCGTCGCGGACATCAGCAGGAACTGGGCGCGCGGCAGTTCCAGGATCGGCACCTGCCAGGCCCAGCCGCGGTCCGGGTCGGCGTAGAAGTGGAACTCGTCCATCACCACCTGGCCGACGTCGGCGCCCGCGCCGTCCCGCAGCGCGATGCTGGCCAGCACCTCCGCCGTGCAGCAGATGATCGGGGCGGTGGCGTTCACGCTGGCGTCCCCGGTCATCATGCCGACCTGCGCGGGCCCGAACGCGGCGCACAGCGCGAAGAACTTCTCCGACACCAGGGCCTTGATGGGCGCAGTGTAGAAGGTGCGCTGGCCCGCCGCGAGCGCCGCGAAGTGGGCCCCGGTGGCGACCAGGCTCTTGCCGGACCCGGTCGGCGTGGACAGGATCACGTTGGCCCCGGACACCACCTCGATGAGGGCCTCTTCCTGGTGCGGGTACAGGGCCAGGCCCTGCTCCTTGGCCCAGCCCGCGAACGCGTCGAACACCGCGTCGGGGGCAGCGTCGGCCGGGAGCAGGTCGGTGAGGGTCACAATTACTCAATCGCCGGGGGCCAGGAAATGTTCCCGGCCAGCCTACTGCCCGAGGAGATAGCGCAGCGCCCGCGCATCCCGCACCGCATTAGCATTCCCGTCGTTGTTGAAGTAAGCAAAAACGTCTTTCCCGGCCGCTTCCCATTCCCGGATCCGGGCCGCCCACCAGGCCAGGTCGGAGCCGGAGTACGACCCCGCGTACAACTGGTGGTGATCGGGCCCGTGCAGCCGCACGTAGCCAAAATCCGCAGTAACCCGCAGGATGCACGGCAACTGGGCGCCGCTCATCACGCAGTACCCGGCGCCGCGTGCCTCCAGCAGCGCGAATACTTCCTCGCAGGCCCAGCTGGAATGGCGGAACTCGACCGCGATGCGCAGCCATTCCGGGACCAGCCGGAGAAAGTAATCCAGCCGGGCGTCATCGCGCGGCGCCGACGGCGGCAGCTGGACCAGCAGGATGGCGCGCTTGTCCCCCAGTTCGTGCCAGCCGGCCCGGATGCGCTCCAGCCAGGGCTCTGGGGCGTAGAGCCGCCGCCCGTGAGTGAGGCCCCGGGGCGCCTTGACCGAAAGGCGGAAGGCCAGGCAGTCGCTGCCGCCAGGAGCGGAAGGCAGCCGGGCCCGGCCACCGGTAGAAGCTGCTGTTCAGTTCCGCGGTGCGGAAGCTCGCCGCATAGCAGGGCAGCCGGTCTCGCGCCGGGAGGCCCGGCGGGTACAGCTCCGGATGCCAGTGGTCATAGCTCCAGCCTGAGGTCCCGACCCAGACCGCCACCGGTCCCTCAGCCCACGGGCGGCTGGCCGCCCGGCGGAGGCTCCGCGGCCGCGGGCGGCTCCTCCCCGGCCGCGGCGGGCGGCTCCTCCCCGGCCGCGGCGGGCCGCTCCTCCCCGGCGCCGGGAAGGGCGGCGTCCACCAGGGCGGTCGAGCCGGCCGGGCGGGTACTGGACTCCTCGGTGCGCTCCCGGAGCCGGTCCAGTGCCACGCTGTCGCCGAGCGGGACGGTGGCCTCCAGCCGGCTGCTCTCCTGCACCTCCGGCGTCTCCACCACGGCGTCGACCAGGCTGGCCCGGCTGCCCGGGTTGACATGCCCGGACGGGGCGTGCAGCGAGGCGCGGGCCATCCCGCCGGGGTGCCTGGACACCTCGGCCGCGGCGACCGTCTCCTCGCCGTCCTTGATCTCGACCTGCCGGGGCGCGGCGTCGCGGTCGGCCATCATCCACCTCCTAGGGGCTGGGCCCCTGCTAAGGGCTAGGCCCGTCCTGCCCGGCGCGGGCGGCCTGAAACAGCCGGCGGCGCGCACGTTGCGTGCCGTCAGCCGAAGAAGTAGACCCGGAGAGCCAGCACGAGGGCGACCAGCAGGAGGGAGCAGACGCACTTGACGGCCAGGCCCCGCTCGTAGCGGACCGCGTCGTCCACCTCGTCGCGGAACACCCGCTGCCGCTCCGCCTCGGCCGGGGAGCGGGGCTCGGGCAGGCTGGTCATGTCGGGATCACCATCTTGCCGGTCTTCTCCGTCTTGTCCCAGCGCACCTCGGCGTGCCGGATCTCCTTGACGTAGGCGGCGGTAGTGATCGCGCACAGCAACGGCCCGTAGCCGCCGATGTAGACGAACAGCGGCCCGAGAAAGCGGCCAAACCGGCGGGATTCGGCGATCTTGCCCAGGAAGGCGACCCCCATGCAGGCGCACAGCCAGATGTAGGTGAACAGCTCGATGCCGCGGATCCATTGGCCGGTCACCGGCATCCCGGCGGTTTCCAGCAGCTCGTGCCCCAGCCAGCTGGCCGGGCCGGGGAGCATCGCGGCGAGCAGGATGGTCACGTTTACCACGCCGGGGAACAGCAGCGCCTCCTTCCAGCTATGCCGCCCTATGGCGGGGTCAATGAGCAGCGTGAAGGAGGTGATGAATATGTAGGTGATCACGTTGGTCAGCCACAGCGCGTGGAACGCGGACCAGGCCAGCTGGTAGTCGATGAAGAACAGGATGACCAGGGACGCCGAGGCCAGCAGCATGAACAGCGGCAGCAGCAGCAGGCAGAACCACAGCAGCCCGAAGCTGATGCTGCCCAGCCGGTTATTGGGCTGCGGCCGGAACCAGACCCGCTTGAACCGCCGGGTCACCTGGATGTTGCCGCGGGCCCAGCGCAGCCGCTGCTTCCACAGCGCGACGATGCTGCCCGGTTCCTCGGCCCACACCGTGGCGTGCGGCTCGAAGATGACCCGGCGGCCGGCCCGCTGGGTCTCGAACGTGGTGACGGTGTCCTCGGCCAGGGTGGTGTGGTCGATCCGCCCGCCGAGCGCCTCGATGTTCTCCCGGGAGTGCAGCTGCGCCCCGCCCGCCAGGCAGGCGATCACCCCGAGCACTTCTTGGCTGCGCCGGGCCGCTGCCTGGGCGGTGATGTACTCATAGCCGATGAACCGGGTCATGTAGTTCCCGGGCCGGCTGCCCTCCTTGATATAGGCGGTCACCGAGCCCACCCGGGGGTCGGCCAGGTGCCGGGCCATCCGGCGCAGCGAGCTGCGCTCGTAGATGACATCGGAGTCCATGATCAGCACGGCCTGCATCCAGTCGTCGGCCAGGATCACCGCCAGGCCGTGGTTGAGGGTGGCGGCCTTGCCCTCGCCGCCCTTGTCCCGGCGCAGGTGGACCACGTTCCCCGGGTACTCCGCCACCTTGGCCGTCACCACGGCCGGCGTCGCGTCGGTGCTGGCGTCGTCCACCACGTAGATCCGCAGCGCCTCGCGCGGGTAGTCGAGCAGCATCAGCCGGTCGATCGAGGTGCCGATGACCGCCTCCTCGTTCCACGCCGGGATCAGGATCGCGGTGCGCGGGAAGCAGGGTGCGCACCGGGCGTAGTGCAGCCGCCGGAAGTGCAGGCCGACCAGCAGGAACTGGTAGTTCGCCACCAGCAGCGGCAGGGTGCCGAGCAGGACGAAGAAGACCAGCAGGGCCTTGAAGCCGAGCAACACGTCGCCCACTATGGCACCGCGCCGGCGAAGGCCCGCCCGAGCAGGCCGCGCACCCGCGGGTAGGCGCCGATCGTCGCGCAATCGTGGCTGTCGGTGCTGGCCACCAGCGGTACCCCGGCCGCGGCGCAGGCCCGCAGCGTCCGCGGCGACGGGCAGCCCCACTTCTCGTTGACCTCGACCCGGGCGCCGGCCCGGCCGCACGCTGCGGCCAGATGGCGCAGCGCCGGGTCCGGCACGTCCGCCTCATCCAGCCCGAGCTTCGGCAGCAGGCTGAACAGGTGGGCCAGTTGCGGCATGGCCGCGCGGAACAAGGCCGCCGTCGTGGCGGCCAGGAGGCAGTCGATCACCTCGGCCACCGACCGCTGCCCGCTGGCCAGCTCGGCGCGCACCTGCCCGGGGGGAACCGGCCCGTGCTCGCCGGGGAACTGGTGATCGGCAATCAGCACCCGGTCCACCCCGGGCAGCCCGCCCGGCAGGTCGAGGCGGCCAGTGACGTCGAGCATCTTCGCTTCGACCCCGGCCAGCAGCACCAGCCCGCTGCCCGGCCGCAGCGCGGCCACGGCCGCCGTGAATCCCGCCACCCACGGCGTGCTGGCGCGCACATGATCGGCGAGGCAGAGCACCCGCAGGCCGCGCTGGCGGGCCGCGCGCACGTTGTCGGCCAGGGTGCTCACCGCATCGTCGGAGAACGTGGAGTGGACATGATGGTCCTCATCCAGCGCGGGCGGGCCGGCCACTGGCCTCATCCGGCCACCTTCTGCACCTCACTGGGATCCAGGAAGCGCTCGTCAAGGAAGCGGACCATGGCCACCTCCCGGAAGTCCACGTGCTCGGGCACCGGGCGGCCGCGCAGCGCATCCATGGCCAGCATCGGCATGTCCACGCCGCTGGCCATGGTCAGCGGGAGCGCGCCCGGCGCCCGCGGGTTCACCTCCAGCAGGGCGGGACGGCCCGCCGCGTCCCGGCGGGCCTGCACGTTAGCGATGTAGGTCAGGCCGGTGACGCTGGCCACCGTGGCCCCGAAGCGCTCCAGTTCCGGATCGTGGATGGTACGCCCGGCCACCGAAACACCCGAGTCCACCCGGACGCGTACCCGGGGCACGGCGGCGATCACATGGCTGCGCGTATCGGCCAGCACGTCGATGGAGTACTCCTGCCCGGGCAGGTACTCCTGGACGATGAACTCCGCGGACCGGTCCAGGGCGGCCAGTTCGCCGGCCGAGGCGACCACGGAAATGTCCCGCGAGCCGCTCCCGGTGCGCGGCTTGAGCACGACCGGGTACTCCCACGAGGCCGGGTCGAGGGTCTCATCGAAGCACTCGGTGCGCGGCACCCGCACGTGCCCGGCACAGCACCGGGCCAGGGCGAGCTTGTCCAGGGTCAGGTCCAGGGCCCGCTCCGGGGCCAGCATGAGCTCGATCCCGGCCGCGGCGTACTCGGCGCGGGCCCGGGCCAGCGGGCGCATCTCCGCATCCACGGTCGGGATCAGGACGTGCACCCCGAGCGCGGTGCAGCGGGACAGCACGGCCGGGGCGAAGTCCGGGTCCAGGCCCGCCGGGATCAGTGTCCGCGCGTCCGGCGGGAGCAGGTAGAGGCCGGCTGCCCAGGGATCCATATCCGCGGCCAGCAGGCATACCGACGGGTCACGGCAGAGCGATTTGATCACGGAGACGGCGGCCGGGCCGCCGGCCCCGGTGACCAGGACCCGGAGCGGCCCGGATCGGTCATCGCGCGGCATCGGGCACCTCCGTGGTAAGCGCGGCGGGCACGGGCTGCGCCGGGCTAGCCCGCCGGTCGGGCGCGGCGGGCCCGGCCGTGCCCTCCCCGTGCACGGTGCCGCGGGCCGGCTGCAGCTCGTACTGGCCGGCCACGGCCGACTCCCGGACCACTTCGAAAGGCTCGGCGAAGCGTGACTCGCAGTACCGCGACCAGTAGCGGGCCGTCGCCTCAATGAAGTCGCGCTCCAGGTACCCGCGGATCTCCACCTGCGAGGCGAACGCGTCGATGGCTTCGAGCTTGCCGTCCAACTGCCCGTCGATCGGCACGAACCGGGTCGGCCGGAAGTCCACCGTGGCCGACGGCGACTGGAAACAGTAGACCCGGCCCACCCCGCGCACCGCCACCAGGGCGGCCCGGTGGCAGTTCCGGTGGTCCTGGTGCACATCGTGCAGCGAATGGGTGTAGATCACGGTCGGGCTGACCTCGGCCACCACCCGGCTGATCACGCCGATGGTCGGATCGCCCTCGGCGATCTGCGTGTCACGCAGGTCCTCGTGGTAGAGCGTCGCGCCGATGACCTTGGCGGCCTGCTGCGACTCGCTGGCCCGGGTGCGCTCGGCACCGCCCCGCGCGCCCCGGCTCAGGGTGAGGATGGCCACCTCGTGGCCCATCCGGCGGTGGGCCAGCAGGGTGCCCGCCGCGCCGATCTCCACGTCGTCCGGGTGCGCCCCGATGGCGAGCACGCTCTGCCGCGCGGTCTTCCGGGCCGCACGGCCCTTGGCCACCAGCCCGGCCACCACGGCGACCAGCCGTTCCGGGCTGACCGGCTTCTCCAGGAACTCGTCCGCGTCGTTGCGCAGCGCCCGGACCGCGTAGTCCACCGAGGGGTGCGCGGTGAGCACCGCCACCGGCAGCAGCGGGGCAATCTCCCGCAGCCGCCCCAGCAGCTCGATGCCGGTCATCCCGGGCATCTCCACGTCGGTCAGCACCAGGTCCCAGCGCCCGTCGCGAGCCGCCTGCAGGGCCTCGGACGGGACCAGCACGTGGCTGACCTCGAAGCCGCCCCGGCCGCGCAGCACGTGCAGCACGTAGTCCGCGGATTCGGGGTCGTCCTCCACCAGCAGGACGCAGCCCACTGGATGTTCTCTGGCCATGGGTTCCCCCGCTTCACTCTTTGTAGCACCTACACTACGTTAAGTAATGAGTGGGTGACCGGGTGGCCGGGTGGCCGGAGCGGCAGCCAGGCCGTCATGGTGCTCCCGCGGCCTGGCGTGCTGGCCACCTCGATCCGCCAGGCGCCGTCCGGGAGCGCCACCCGGGCCGGCCAGCCTCGGATCCGCGCCGCCGCCCGGGTGGCCGGCTAGGGTAAGCCCGCGGGTCGTCCGGGTCCCGCGGCATCGTCCGGGTCCCGCGGCATCGTCCGGGTCCTGTCCGCGGAATAACGCACCCGCCATATATCACGACTCGCCGTTAAGCCCTTTCCCGCTGGTTCGGACTGGTATAGACACCGTTGCGGGAGTTTTTCGCGACGACTACCGGACGGGTTCGGCGACACACGCACAGACGGGGGGACCATGTCCAGGACCAGGACGTTCATCGCCGCACTGGGGGCGACCGCGGCGATGGCCGGCACCACCCTGGCCGGCGGCGGATTAGCGAGCGCGGCCACCCCGGCGGCCACGCCCCTCGCGGGCAGCGTCGCGCCGTTCGCCGGCCACACCCCGGCGACCGGGTCGGTGCCAGCGGGCCAGGAGCTGACCATCCAGGTCTGGCTCCGGCCCCGGCTGGCCGCCGCGGAGCGTTTCGCGGCCGCGGTGAGCACGCCGGGCGGCGCCTCGAAGCGTCCCTCGTTCCGGGCCTATCTCCGCCCGAAGAGCTACGAGGCGCGCTTCGGGGCCACGGCCGGCCAGGCGGCCGCCGTGAGCAAGTGGCTCCGGTCGGCCGGCTTCACCAGCGTCACAGCCGGCCCGCTGCGAAGCTATGTGCGGGCCACCGCGTCCGCCTCGCGCATCGATGCGGCGTTCCGGACCCAGCTCAAGCTGTACCCGGCGTCGGCAGCGGCCAACGCCGGCCCGTACCGGCTGCGCGCCAACGCCACGCCCATCTCCATCCCGGCGCCGCTGGCGGGGAGCGTGCTCGGCGTGTCCGGTCTGGACAATGCCGCCCCGCGGTCCACCCTGCTACGCCCGGGAGCCCCGGCGGCCGCCCGGCGCGCCCGGCCGTCGGCCAAGTCCGCTGCGGTCAAGACCCCGTGCTCGCACTATTACGGGCAGCACCGGGTCAGCGGGCTGCTCAAGCACGACGGGACCGGCACCTACCCCACCGTGATCTGCGGGTACTCCGGCACCCAGATGCGGGCCGCGTACGGGGCGACCGCCGCCTCGACCGGGGCCGGCCAGACCATCGCGCTCGTTGAGCTCGGCCTGACCCCGGACATGTACCTGACCCTGCAGGACTACGCCAAGGCGAACGGCCTCCCGGCGCCGGCCAGCGCCCGGTACCGGGCGCTCTCGCTGGGCCGGGGCAGCGCCTGCGGCGACCCGTTCGACGTCGAGGAGCAGCTCGACGTGGAGTCCTCCTACGCGATGGCCCCCGGGGCCGCCCAGGTGGTGGTGGGCGGGGACAGCTGCAACCAGGGGGACTTCGGGCTGCAGGGCCTGTTCGACGCCGACATGGCCGTGCTGGCCGGGCCGCTGGCCACCGTGGCCTCCAACTCCTGGGAGAGCGGGCTGGAGGGGCAGCCAGCCGAGCTGACCAATATCGAGCACGCCTTCCTGGTGCAGGCGGTCGCCGAGGGCGTCGGCATGTACTTCTCCTCCGGTGACCAGTCCGGCGTGCTGGCCCCGGCCAGTGACCCGTATGCGATCGCCGTCGGCGGCACCACCCTGGGCATCGGCCAGGGCCGCACCCGGCTCTTCGAGACGGGCTGGTCCACCGGGGTTCATGTGCAGCTGGGCAAGCAGTGGCTCAACTTCGGTGAGGACGGGGCCGCGGGTGGCGGCCCGAGCCTGCTCTGGACCGAGCCCTCCTACCAGGACGGCGTGGCGCCGGCCAGCATGACGCAGGTGGCCGGGGACCGCGGCGGCCCGGTCCGTTCCGTACCGGACATCAGCGCGGACGCCGACGCGTTCACCGGGTTCGCCACCGGCCTGCTCACGTTCCACCGCAAGAAGCCGCCGACGTACAGCCAGGTCGCCGCGGGCGGGACCAGCCTGGCGGCACCGCTGGTGGCCGGCCTGGTCACCGCGGCGCAGCAGGGGCAGCCCAAGCCGTTCGGGTTCATCAGCCCGGCGCTGTACAGCCTGGCCGGGAGCGCGGCGGTGCACGACGCCCTGCCGCTGACCAGCCACAGCCCGGCCGCGTACCAGGGCATCGCCTGTTCCGCCTCGCTGTGCGGCCTGCTCCTGGTCACCCAGTTCGACGACCAGAGCCAGGCGATGGGGGGCTACACCGGGCAGGTGACGCAACCGGGTTACGACAACATGACCGGGGTCGGCACCCCGGCGGGCGCGGCCTTCCTCAGCGGGCTGCGGTCGGCCGGCTGACGCCGCTGGCCAGCCGGGCCGTCCCGGCTGGCCAGCGGCGTCGCGGGGAGCCCCCGGTCACCCGGCCGGGCTCCCCGCCCGTCTGCGGCCCGGTCAGGGCAGCACGAGCACCTTGCCGGTCACGCCCTTCTCGACCGCCTCGTGCGCGGCGACGATGTCGTCCAGGCTGTACCGGTGCACCGGCAGCTCGGTCAGCGCACCGGCCTCCAGGGCCGCGCGGATGCCGTTGACCGCCTCGTCCAGTTCTGCCGCCGGGACTGTGTAGAGCAGCATGAACCGCAGCACGATGTTCGCCGTCATGCAGGCCCGCACGGGCAGGACCGGGTCCTGGGGGTGAGCCGCGTAGCTGGTGACGACCGTGCCGGGCCGGGACACGGCGAGGTCCAGGCCGAGATTGGCGCCGAGCGCCACCTCCACGATCCGGTCCGCCGGCCCGGCCACCGACTTGATCTGCTCGGCAGCGTCCCGGTCGGTGTAGTTGACCACGTGCCCGGCCCCGGCCTCCCGGGCCAGCTGCGCCTTAGCCGGGCCGCTGGCCGTGGCGATGACCTGGGCCGCGCCGCCCCAGACGGCCAGGTTCACCGCGAAGTGGCCGACCGCGCCGGCCCCGCCGGCCACGAGGACCACCGCATCCCGCACCGGCCCGTCCGCGAACAGGCTGTGGTAGGCGGTGACCGCGGGAACTCCCAGGCTCGCCCCCAGCTCGAAGGAGGCGGCCTCGGGCAGCGGCACCGCCTGGCGCTCCGGGACCACCGTCCATTCCGCGGCGGTGCCCCAGCGCCACCCGAAGGCGGCCAGGAAGACCCAGACGCGCTGGCCGACCCGGTGCTCCGGCACCCCGGGCCCGACCGCGTCGATGACGCCGGCGCCGTCGTGATGCGGGATCTGGAACCCGTCGATGGGCCGCCCGGTGGCCCCGCTGCGGGTCTTGTCGTCGGTCGGGTTGACCCCGGAGGCATGCACCCGGACCCTGACCTCGCCCGGTCCCGGTTCCGGGCAGTCCACCTCGGCCACCCGGAGCACCTCGGCGGCCGGCCCCGGCCGGTCGTAGACGGCGGCTCTCACTGCATGTGCCTCCTCGGTTGCGCGGCTCCCCCGGTTTCACCGTATTCCCGGGGCCGGGCAGGCCAAATTCCCGGGGCCGGGCACGCCAAGGGCGGGGCACCGTCGCCGGCGCCCCGCCCTTGATGCACGGACTGCACGCCCTGCGGGCGTAGCGTGCTGGCTGGCTCAGGCCTTGAGCACGGCCTCGATCTCGAACTGCAGGGTGACCTTGTCGGACACGACCACGCCGCCGGTCTCCATGGCCGCGTTGAAGTCCACGTGGAAGTCGCTCCGGCTGAGCTCGCCGGTCGCGGTGAACCCGGCGCGGGTGCCGCCGTAAGCGTCCGGGCCGAACCCGTTCAGCTCCAGCTTCAGCGGGACCTGCTTGGTAACGTCCTTGAGGGTCAGCTCGCCGTCAACGACGAAGTGGTCGCCCTCGGCGCGGACGCCGGTGGACCGGTAGGTCATGGTCGGGTACTTCTCCACCTCGAAGAAGTCCGCAGAGCGGATGTGCGCGTCGCGCTGGTCCTGGCCGGTGTCGATCGAGGCGAGGTCGATCTCGGCGGTCACCGAGGACTGCACCGGCTCCGCGCCCGTGACGATCTGGCCGGAGAAGGTCTTGAACTTCCCGCGCACCTTGCTGACCATCATGTGCCGCACCGAGAAGCCCACCTCGGAGTGCACCGGGTCGATGTCCCAGGTACCGGCTACGTACCCGGGGATGGCGGTCGCCGTCGTGCTGGTCATGTGGTACTCCCGTCGTTCATAGTGGCGTCGTTCATATTTGAGTGCTCAACGACTATCACGGGCAGTCTAACATTGTCAAGCGCTCAACTATTCCGGGTATGCTCATCTCATGAGTACTTCCAGCCTGCCCGCCACCCCGGGGCCCCGCTGGCTCAACCCCGGCGAGCAGGCCACCTGGCGGGACGCCGTCACCGCCTGGCAGTGGGTCCTCGCCGCGGTCGATGGCCAGCTGCAGCGTGACGCCCAGATGCCGCTGGCCTACTACGAGATCCTGGTCCGGCTGTCCGAGGCCCCGGACCGCGCGCTGCGGATGACCCAGCTCGCCGAGGCCTCCTCATCCAGCAAGAGCCGCCTGTCGCACGCGGTGGCTCGGCTGGAGGAGCGCGGCTGGGTGCGGCGCCGAGACTGCCCGACGGACCGGCGGGGGCAGATCGCCGAGCTGACCGACGCGGGCTTCGACGCGCTGCGCGCGGCCGCGCCCGGCCACGTGGAGCAGGTCAGGGCGGTGCTGTTCGACGCGCTCACTCCCGAGCAGGCCCGCCAGCTGGCCGGGATCAGCGAGGCCATCCTGGCCGCCGCGCCCGGCATGGGCGCGGACGAGGAGGGGTGCCCGGCCGGCCTGCCGGACGCCTAGGATCGCCTCATGGAACAGCGCATTCTGGGCGGTACCCGGCGGGCGGTCTCGGTCATCGGGCTGGGCACATGGCAGCTCGGTGCCGACTGGGGCGCGGTGAACGAGAGTGACGCGCTGGCGGTGCTGGACGCGGCCGTCGCGGCCGGCATCACCTTCCTGGACACCGCCGACGTGTACGGGGACGGCCGCAGCGAGCAACTGATCGGGCGGTTCCTGGCCAGCCGCCCCGGGGCGGAGTTCACCGTGGCCACCAAGATGGGCCGCCGCGCGCCACTCGACCCCGCGTGCTACACGCTGGAGAACTTCCGCGCCTGGACCGACCGGTCCCGGGCCAACCTGGGCACCGACCCGCTCGACCTGGTGCAGCTGCACTGCCCGCCCCCCGCCGTGTACGCCAGCGATGCGGTCTACGACGCGCTCGACACGCTGGTGGATGAGCAGCGGATCGCCGCCTACGGCGTCAGCGTGGAGACCTGCGACGAGGCGCTGACCGCGATCGGCCGGCCCGGCGTCGCCAGCGTGCAGATCATCCTCAACGCCTTCCGGCGCAAGCCGCTGGAGAAGGTGCTGCCTGCCGCCCAGGCGGCCGGCGTGGGCATCATCGCCCGGGTCCCCCTGGCGTCCGGGCTGCTGTCCGGCCGGTACACCCACGAGACGACGTTCGGCGCGGACGACCATCGCAGCTTCAACCGGCACGGCGAGGCCTTCGACGCCGGGGAGACCTTCTCTGGCATCGACTTCGACTCCGGCGTGGAGGCGGCGCGTGAGTTCGCCGCCCTGGCCCCGGAGGGCGCCACGCCCGCCCAGGCCGCGCTCCGCTGGGTGATCCAGCAGCCCGGTGTCAGCACCGTGATCCCCGGGGCGCGCAACCCGGCCCAGGCCGCGCAGAACGCGGCCGCCGCGCAGCTGCCGCCATTCAGCGACGCCCAGCTGGCCGCGATCGAGGACCTGTACGACCGGCGGATCCGCGCCCAGGTCCACGATCGCTGGTGAGCCTCCCGGCCTGCTAGTGCAGCACGTTGTAAGTCCCTGAGGGGATCGCGATTACTGTCCGTTCATCGTCATGCGGCTTTCGGCAGGGTCTCGGTCGCTGGCGCGGGGCGGGTGTGGCGCTGGAGGTAGCGGGCGTGGTCGGCGTCGGCGTCGTAGCTCCATTTCCAGGGGCGGGCTTTCTTGTTGTACCGGATGGTGAACGCAGTGATCTTGGCGTCGAGGTGTTCTGGGGAGGTGAAGTCGCCGCGGCGCAGCAGCCGGCGGGTGAGCAGGCTGAACCATTGTTCGATGATGTTCAGCCAGGATGCGTGTTTCGGCGTGTAGGTGACGGTGAACCTGGGGTGGGCGGCAAGCCAGGTCTTCGTGGCGCGGGAGGTGTGGCTGGAGCCGTTGTCCATGATCAGGCGGATCCGCAGCCGCGGGTCGGTGGCCTGGTCCAGCATCGTCAGGAACCGGGTGAACGTGGCTGAGTCGTTGCGGCGGATCCGCTCGGCGATGACCTCGCCGGTTGTGACGTTCATCGCGGCGATGATGGAGACGGTGCCGTGCCGGACGTATTCGAACTCGCGGCGGGCATCTCGCCCGGGGCGGGCGGGGATCCCGGGGTGCTTGCGGGATTTCGCCTGGACGCCGGTCTTCTCATCAACGCTGATCAGCACGGTGCCGGGCGGCGGGTCCAGGTAGAGACGGCAGATCTGCCCGGCGCGGAGCCAGAACGTGTCGTCGTCGGCGCGGCTCAGCCAGCCGCGGACCTTGTGCGGCCGCAGCTTCGCCTCGCCCAGCACCCGGCCCACGGTGGACGGCGAGATCGCCAGGCCGCGTTCGCCCAGGTGGCCTGCGATCATCGCCCGTGACCACTGCGACTCGCCCTCGGGCGGGACAGAGGTGGCGACCGCGATCACGGCCAGCCGGGTGCTCGGCCCGTGTACCTCGGGGCGGCCCGGCCGCGGCTCATCGAACAGGCCCGGGATGCCGAGCCGGGCGAACCGGCTCCGCCAGGCCCGCACCGTGGCCTGGCTGCAGCCCAGGTCACGGGCGATCCGGGCGTTCGGCCTGCCCTCCGCCGCGGCCAGCATGATCCTCGCGCGCAGTACCAGCCGCTGCGGGCTGGTGGCCGCCCGCACGATCTGCTCCAGCTTGCGCCGCCGCTTCCTCGTTACGACGACCGGCACCGCCCGGGAACGGGCAGCCATCACTGATTCTCCTTCCGTATCACGATGATCACGGCGGCCGGCGGGGCGCGCCGCGGGGAACTCGCCGCCGCTGCGGGAAGGCGACAATGACACCATGCCCGTCCCGTCCCGCAAGCTGAAGGACCTGATCGAGGGAACTGTCGATCATCACGCCTCACTCACCCACCCCGACCTGCAGGAAATCACCATCCGGTGGCGCGGCTCGTTCGGCTACATGGACGCGTGGGCTGGTGAGGGAGACGAAAACGACGAGCAGATCCCGCTATGCCGGATCGAGTACCTCGGTGACGACGGCCACTGGGGCTTCGCTCTCTACGACCCCGCCACCGAGACCTACACCCCGGCCGTCCTCAAGACCGGTGAGCCGGCCGGGCACCCAAACGACGCCTACGACACAGCCGCCATCGTCCACCTCGCCGATTACAAGAAGTAGCCAGCAGCCCCTACCTCAACCCCTCAAGGACTTGTGACGGGCTGCACTAGCTGCCCGCCGGCATCAGCGCGGCGATGTCGGCGGCCCCGCTGCCCGGCTCGCCGCGCAGCGCCGCGGCCACGGCGGCCTGGTCGTCGGCCCCCCGGTTCTGGCTCAGCTTGTACTTCGCCTCCACGGTGTCGATGACCAGTTCCACGCCCACGATGCCGCGCAACTGGCCCTCGAGGTAGTCGGGCGGGGCATCACTCACCGCCCACGGATGCGGCCGCCCCGCCTCGTGCCGCTCGGTGAGCTGGGTCACCAGATCCCGCAGCCAGCCCGGGTCCCGGTGCACCGTCAGCGGGCCGGTGAAGTGCACGGTGACGTAGTTCCAGGTCGGCACCACGCGGCCGTGCCGGGCCCGGCTCGGGTACCAGGACGGTGACACGTAGGCCTGCGGCCCGTGCACGATGGCGAGCGCGGGCGAGCCGGCCTCCACCGACCGCCACTGCGGGTTGGCCAGGGCCAAGTGGCCGAGCAGGCGGCCGTGGCCGGCCGGTGCCGGGCGGTCCGCCGCTGGTCCGTCCGGGCCCGGGGCGGCTGGCTCCGGGCCTGGGGCGGCTGGCTCCGGGCCGTCCGGCTCGCGGTCCCACAGCACCGGGATGAGGCTGGCGACGGGCTTGACGCCGTCAAACGTGACCAGGTCGGCAGCGGCGGCCGCGTCCACGAACGAGGCGACCGCAGCGGCATCGGGCGCGGCGAAATGCGGGGGAAGATACACGTCACGAGAGTACGCAACGCCAGCCCATGCCAGCCAGCCCATGCCAGCCCATGCCAGCCAGCCCGTGCCAGCCAGTGGCCGGCCCGGCCGGCCTGGGCCAGCATGGCAGGTGCGTCACCCGGGCCCGATCCGGCAGTCAGCCCGCACGCCCGGCGGGGCACGATCCGATACCGCCGCGTGATATCTGGCCTCCGTTCCGTGATTGGACCGGAATAGCCCCCGAAAAGCCCGCAAAACGGACGCTATTGACGTTACCCCGCCATCGGCCCCGCGACCTTGCCCGGCCTTATGGTGTTTTGCCACCGTGCCTAAGGCTGGCGTTGCTAAATTGACCTGGCCGGCACGCATTTGCGCGGGGGGCGCGTGAGAATTGGGGACTGCCATGTCTCGAGCGGGATCACGGGGCGATGGGTAGCGGCGGACGGCGGCGCGCAGGCCGGCCACGCTGGCCAGATGCAATGCGGGGCGATGGCCCAGGACCGCGCTATGTCGTGGGCCGCATAGCCCGCCTGGACGCCCGGGCCGGGGCGGGCCCGGCGCGCTTGCTGGCCGGCTCGGCCAAGGACGGCCGGCCCGCCTCGGGACGGCCTGGGGCTGGTTCTCACCAGGACAGCAGCCGGGCGAGCACAGCCGGCGGCCTGGCCCAGACCCCGGGGGGCCCGGGCCGTGGGTGAGCGGGCGGGACAGCCGCCGCTCAGGCTGGGCCCGGCCATAGACAGCCTGGCGCGGCACCGCTGGCTCACCGCGGCCGGGATGACCGCCACCATCGCCGCCATGGCCGGCGGCGGCGTGCTGCTGGCCCAGCACGAGACGGGCGGCGGCCAACCGAGGGACTGCGGCCTGGTGCCGTGCACGGCCACGCTGCCGCCCTCGGTGACGTCCGGCGCCCCGGGGCACACCACGGGCGATGAGCAGCCGGCCACCTCCCCCCCGGCGCGCGCGGGCCGGCCCGCGCCCGCGCCTGCGGGGCCGCCCTCCGGCGCCGCGCTGCCCGGCACGGCCGCGCCGGGCACCGGCTCACCCGCTGGCCGGATGTCCTGGGCCGCCGGGCAGGGCAGCTCAGCCGATCACGGCATCGGTGTCGGATACCAGATCAGCCGCGGGCCGGGCGGGATTGTCCAGGGCCGGATCGTCATCCTTGACCGGGGCCCGGCCCCGGTCACCGGATGGCGGCTGCGCCTCGTGCTGCCCGGCGACCGGCATTATCAGGTGATCAACGCCCGGAACATCTCGGCCGGGGACTCGCTCATCGTGCAACCAGGCGCGGGCCTGGGCACGCTCTCGCCGGGACGCTTCGAGCTGGTCGCCTTCACCGCGCAGGGCACCAGCAACGCCCCGGTCAGCTGCCTGGTCGAGGACCCTACGGGCCTCCCGGCCCGGGCCGGCGCGGCCGGGGCGCTCCGTCCGGCCGGGACCGGCAGCGCGGCAGGCGGTGACCTGGGCCAGCGGCGGGGCGGCCGCGGTGACTGGCCGGGCGCCGGCCGGGGCTGGGGCGGCCACGGCGGGGCCGGGAACGGCGGGGGCTGGGGCGGCCACGGCGGGGCCGGGAACGGCGGGGGCTGGGGCGGGAACGGCGGAGGCTGGGGCGGGAACGGCGGAGGCTGGGGCGGGAACGGCGGGGGCCGGGGCGGCCAGGGGCAGGGCGGCGGATGGCCCGGCCGGTAGTGAGCGCGGCGCCTGGCGACGCCGGAAGGCGGCCGGGCCCGCCGCCGGCCGGGCGCCGTGAGTGCCTGGTGCCGGTAGGGTTCCTGCCATGACCGACCGGGACGCCCTCGAGGCCCTCTCCTCCCAGGAACTGCATGACCGGGCCGTGCACCGGGCCATCCACCATCTGGACATCGGGTTCCTATGGCAGCTGCTCCGGGAGATCCCGGAGGGTGAGGCGCTGGCCGGGCACGCCGACCACGCCGCTGCGGACGTCACCCAGCTGTCCGCGATGATCTCCGATGCACTCGGGTCCGGGGAGCCGGACGTGGCCGACTCGCTGCGCCCGCTGTACCTCGATTACCTGGAGAAGCACGGCGACTGAGGCACGGGGTCCTACCCTCCGGCCCGGGCGAGCGGCTCAGGATTCGGTGGGCGGCGGCAGCGGTGGCGGGGCCGGCCGGGACGAGGCCGCCCCGGACGGAGCGGCCTGGGGCACCGACGGCCGGGGCGCGGCCACCCGGCGGCCTGTCGCCCAGCCGCCGCCGGCCGAGCCGCGGTGCAGGATCTGCTCGATCGCTCCGCCGACACCGCCGTCCTCGTTGACGATCTGCCGCACCACGTAGATCAGGGCCGGGATGGCCCAGAAGTCACCGCACACCCAGAGGATCGCCGCGCCGATCTCCTGGTCCGCGAACGGCGGCAGGGTCACACCCGGCATGTGCAGGTAGACGGAATACCACGGGCCTTGCGAGAAGATGCTCATCGCCATGGCCAGCAACCACATGACCAGGTTGGTCGCGATCAGCGCGGCGGCCTGCTGGACCAGCGGCATCCGCTGGCGGAACGGCGGGGACGGGATGAACTGCAGCCAGAACAGCACCCCGGCCAGGAAGAAGCTGCCGTGCATGAGCCAGATGTGCACCACCTGGTTCCGGTCGGCGTAGTCGAACGGCGCGGGCGCGTGCCAGAGCAGCATCACGGCAATGAACAGGGTCACCGAGACCCAGGGACGGAGCAGGAATCCGGCCACGGCGCGCAGCGGGCGGGCCCAGTTATCCCGGAGCACCGCGCCGGTGGCGGTGCGCCCGGCCCGGCCGGGCAGCGCGTCCAGCAGCGGCTGCCAGGGCGCCCCGGCCACCACCAGGCTCGGCGCGGCGAACATGAGCAGCAGGTGCTGCACCATGTGCACGAAGAAGTAGCTGTCCGACCAGTAGTCGATCGGCGAGCAGACGGTGATCAGCAGGGTGGCCAGGCCGGCGTAGAAGGCCAGTGAGCGCAGCCGCCGTTGCCGCGTCCGCTCCGGCCGGGACCGGCGGGCCAGCCGCGCCAGCCCGATCTCGTGCCAGACCACCAGGACGGCCACAACGATGACGAACGGATCGAAAGACCAGTGATCTACCAGGTAGCTCATGAACGCTCACTCACGACGAACCGTAGGGAATGGTCACGTTGAGGGCCTGGGACCGGTGCCAGCCGGTGAGGCCGGCACCCAGGGTCCACACCGATAGGAGCCCGCCCCGGGCGGTCAGTGCCTGGAAGCCGCCGCCCGGCGCCGCGGCCAGCGTGGCCCCGCCGCCGGGCAGCGCGGCCGTGCCGGCGGGCAGCGCGGGGAGCGCCCGCCAGGTCGCGCCGGGCCCGGCGATCGAGATGGCCCGGCCGCCGTCCAGCAGCACGCCGAGCGCCTCGCCACCGGCCGCCGCGGAGCGCGGCACCGCCCCGCGCAGCGGGTAGGGCGCCGACAGCCGCCAGCCGCCGCCACTGCGGTCCGACCATGCGGCCAGCAGGCTTGACGTCCGGCCATGGCCGGCCAGCAGCAGTGCCACATCCGCGCCCGGGGCCCGGGCGATCTGCAGCACGTTGACCGACTGGCCGGCCAGGGCGGCCGGGAGCGCGGGACCGTCGGCGGCCCAGCCACCTGGCGCAGACCGGAAGATCCCGGCCTGGCCGGGCCGGGCGCACCCGCCGGCCAGCAGCGCCGCCCCGCTCGGGGTGTAGGCCGCCACGGTGAGCCCGGTCAGCCGGCAGCCGCGCCCGGCGGCGGAGGCCGCGACAGACCGCTCCCGGGCCAGCGCGGACCACGCCGCCCCGGCTGCGGCCCGCTCCCGCACCTGCCCCGCTGAGGTCAGGGCGAGGAGGGCACCGTCTGGCCCCGCGGCCAGGGCGGCCGGGTACCCGGCGAGCGGGGCATCCAGCAGGCCATCCTGGGACCACCGGCCCCCGTTGTCGGTGCTCCCCGCCAGCGGGGTGAAGGCCAGCCGCTGGCTGGGCCTGATCGCCGCGGCGAGCGAGGACTGCCCCACCGCGGCCACCGCGAAGCCACCGTTGCTGGCAATGCCCAGCGGGGTCGCCAGCTTCCAGGCCGTCGCGCCGGCCGGACGGGCGAACAGTTCCCAGAAGTTGTTGTGCTGGGCGGCCGAGCCACCCATCACCACTTCCGCCCAGGTCCCGCCGGGGTACTCCGCGGAACCGGCCAGGGCCAGGGCGGCCGGCCGGGCCGGCTGGGCCGCCTGGACCGCGGGTGCGACGCCGCAGCCCGCGAGCAGCGCGGCAGCGCAGGCGGCTGCGAGCGCGGTCGGTGGGCGGACCGTCACGATGTACCCAGGCTCTGCTGCGCGGCGGTGGCCAGTTCCCCGGCGAACGACGCCTCGGAACTGGCCGTGCCCGGGCCAGGATCGAAGTTCAGCTCGGTCCGGGTACGGCCGGACCGGTCGATGACGTAGGCCAGGTCGCTGTGCCCGATCATGCCGCCGGCCGGCAGGATCTGGTCAGCAATCCCGTACTGCCGCCACACCGTCCTGAGCGCGGCGACCGGCCCCGTCAGGTAATCCCAGTTGCGCAGGCCGGCCAGGTTCTCCTGGCGGTCGAAGGCCTGCGTGTAGCTCACCGTGTTGTAGATCGGGTTGGAGACGACCGCGACCAGCTCCACCCGGCCGGCCTGGCTGGCCAGCAGCTGGTCGGCCTGCCGGAACTCCTGCGCGATGATCGGGCAGTCGCTCGTGCACACCGGGTCCAGGAAGGTGAGCAGCACCACCTTCCCGTGCAGGCTGGCCAGGCTGACCGGCCGCCCGGCCTGGTTGGTGAGCCGGAAGGCGGGTGCCCGGAAATTGAGCTGGGCGCTCGACCCGTCCAGCGCCTGGGCGATGATCGGCGAGGCGGTGGTGCTGGCCGACGCGGCGGCCATCGGGATCACGCCGATGATGGCGACGCCCAGCGCGGCGACGGCTCCCACCGTCCGCGGGCTGGCCGCACCGATATCGCGCAGCAGGTGGCCGGGCCGGATCCGGTTCCGCCACGATGTCGCGCCGGCCCCCGCCGGGACCGCCTCGGCCGGGACCGCCTCCGCCGGGACCGCCTCCGCCGGGACAGGCTGCGCCGCGCTCGCATCCGCGAGGGCGGCGGGATGCGGCGCCGGGGCAGCCCCGCCGCCCGCCGCCGCGGCGGCGGGCTGAGCGGACGGTACCAGACCGGGCGATGGCGCCCGGGTCAGCGCCAGGAAGCCGGCCGCCACGATCAGCGCGGTCGGGATCATGCTGTTCGGGTCGGTGCCCAGGCCGCCGAAAATGCCCAGGTCCTGGATCAGCACCCAGTCCGCCGCGCACAGCGCCAGCAGCAGGACCAGCGAGGGCCGCAGCAGCGCACGCCGGCCGCTGAGCAGGCCCAGGCCGGCCACGGCCAGCGCGGCCACCGCGACCAGGTTGACCGCCAAGCCGTGGGCGGCGGCAAATGACCCGAAGCCGCGTACCAGCGCGGCGAGGAATCCCGGCTGGTGCGACTGCGCCATGCCCTGCGCCATGCTGGCCACGTTGCCGGGCTGGCGCCCGGTGCTGCCCGGCCAGAAGCCGCGGCCCGGCCACGCCTGCAGCACGGCCATGCCGGCGAAGAACAAGCCGGACACGGCCAGGATGCCCCGGCCGAGCCGCTCACCGAGCCAGGCCCGGGCGGGCAGCGCCAGAAGCAGGCCGCCGGCCACGTAGAGCAGCGCAGCGCCGGGGGCGCCAAACAGCCAGCTCGCCCCGGGCGCGAAGAGGCCGCCGAAGGCCTCGCCGAACACCCAGACCGCCAGGCCCCAGCCCGCGCTGGCCAGCCCGGCCAGCCGGGCCCACGGGCCATGCACGGCAGTGAGCAGCCACAGGCCGAGCCCGATCTGGATCCAGACCGCCGCGGCGGCCGCGTTGACCGGGTGATAGCTCCAGCCGGTGGCCGCGAAGTCCACCAGGTGCCGCACCCAGCCGGGTGAGCCCGCGGCGGCCGGCTCGGTCACGTTGCTGGCCAGCCCGAGGGGCATCCCGGGCTGTGCCTGGAGCAGCCCGTCCACCAGCCACAGCACCCCGAAGCCGATCCGGAGCAGGCGGCGCCCGGCGGGCTCAGCGGTCACGGTAGGCGACTGCCTGCCGGCCACCGGCAGCCACTCCCGGGCGCTCACCCAGAGCATGGCGAGCAGGAAGTAGATCAGCAGGGCGATGATCCCCTGGTGGATGAGCGCGGAGCGGAAGGCAGCGACGATGGTGGAATTCGTCAACTGGAGGCTGGAACCCATCCCGGACATCAGGCTTTACTCCTCCATTTACCCCGCTGACCTGATATTTGCCACTCCCGGTCCCAGAGGGGTGACACGCCGCCTGAGAGAGGCGGACAGCACGCTGGTCGCGATCCTACGCCGGCGCCGGACCGGTGATCACGCTACCCGGGACGGGCTCCGGCCCCCCGGCCGGGGCCAGCGATGCCCAGGATCTTCCCAGCTGATACCTATGGATCTTGGCGGAAGCGCCCCGCACAATGCAAAGAAAGGGTCACGGTAAGGAAAGGGTCACGCTAGCCCCGGTGCGCGGGGGAGAGCCCAGGTGGGAGGGATACATGCGGCGTTTCGGCACGCGGACTGGCCGACCACGACCGGTCCTGTCGGGCAGGTACGCCGCGTGGGGCGTCATGCTGGCCGCCGCGGTCACCATCGCGATGGTGGGGCCCCAGGCCAAGAACGCCGAACGGCTGGCCGTGCGGCTGGCGGCCGCCGTCAAGTCACTGCCCCGCGGGGCACGCACCGTCCCGCCCGCGCTGCTGCACGGGCAGTTCTACAACGGCACCCCGGCCGTCGGTGCCCTGTTCACCACCAGCGGGAGCGGCCTGGGCCGGCATTTCTGCACGGCCAGCGTGGTGGCCAGCCCGGGCAAGGACCTGGTGATCACCGCCGCGCACTGCCTGGCCGGGTACCAGCCGGGGCAGGTCGAGTTCGTCCCCGACTACCACCGGGGCCGGCAGCCGTTCGGGGCGTGGCCGGTCACCGAGATATTCGTGGACGGGGCGTGGTTGTCCTCGGGCAATCCGGACGACGACGTGGCTTTCCTGGTCGTGCACCAGCCCGGGGATGCCGGGCAGGTGCAGGATCTCACCGGCGGGGAGGCGCTGGCGACCGGCTGGAAGGCGGCCCAGCTGGCGCAGGTGATCGGCTACCCGGACGGCAGGCATCGCCCTATCACCTGCATCTCGCGGACCAGGAGGTTCGGCGGCCACCAGATGGAATTCGACTGCGGCGGCTACACCAACGGCACCAGCGGCGGCCCGTTCCTGGTCAAGGTGCACGGCGCCACCGGCCTGGGCACCGTCCTCGGGGTGATCGGCGGCTACCAGGAAGGCGGGGATACCCCGTCGGTCTCCTACTCAGCCAGGTTCGGCCGGCAGGTGCGCTCGCTTTACAACGAGGCCGTGTCCGGCAGCTGAGCCCCGGCCGCCACCGGGCCGGGCGTGCTCAGGACGCCGCGCCGGGTGGCGGGACGAGGCGGTCCAGCTCGGCGAGCTCGGCGTCGGACGGGATCCATTCCGCCGCGGCAGCATTCGCCTTGACCTGGTCCGGTGACATGGCACCGGCGATCACCGAGGCACAGCCCGGCTGGGCGGCGAGCCCTCCGATGGCCACGTCCAGCAGGCTGGCGCCGTGCTCGGCGGCCCACCCGGCCAGTGCCTCAACCCGGTCCAGCTTGCCCTCGGTGACGTAGCCCTGCCGGGCGGCCAGCCGGGTGCCGGCCGGCGGGGCCTGGCCACGCCGCACCTTCCCGGTGAGCAGGCCGTTGGCCAGCGGGTAGTAGGGCAGAATGCCCACCCCGAAATGCCGGGCCGCGGGGACCACCTCGGCTTCCGCCTGCCGCTCCAGCAGCGACCAGTGGTTCTGCGCCGAGATGAACGCCTCGGTGCCCGCCTCGCCGGCCAGGTGCGCGGCGTCCGCGATCTGCCAGCCGGTGAAATTGGAGTGACCGATGTAGCGCACCTTGCCCTCGGTCACCAGCTCGGTGAGCGCGCTCAGCGTCTCCGCCACCGGAGTGGCCGGGTCCGGGGTGTGCAGCTGGTACAGGTCCAGGTAGTCGGTGCGCAGCCGGCGCAGCGAGGCCTCCACCGCGCGGCGGATGTAGGCCCGGCCGCCCTTGGCCCCCGCGGCCGGCCCGTACCCCAGGTCCGCCCGCTGGTGGCCGAACTTGGTCGCCAGGACCACCCGGTCGCGCAGGCCGGCCAGGACCTCGCCGAGCAGCTCCTCCGACCCGCCGCCGTGGCCGTAGCTGTCGGCCGTGTCCAGCAGCGTGATGCCGGCGTCGAGGGCCGCATCCACGACCGCCCGGGTCTGCCGCAGGTCCAGCCGGCCGCCGAAGTTGTTGCCGCCGAGCCCGGCCACCGAGACCAGCAGCCCGCTATCACCCAACGACCTGTACCGCATGACCCTGCCCTTGCCGGAGACGACCGTGCCCGACGATGCTACCGGCCGGGTCCGGGGCCCCCGCCTCCTGGCCGCCGGCGTAACACGCCGTAGGCGCGCCGTTCCGGGGTGGCGCCGCCCCGGCGGGCCAGGCAGGCGATAGGATGCCAAACCAGCCGAAAGTTTCCCCGGCCGCCACCATTACCCCGATACGGCCACAGCCGGACGCGTCATGGCCGGCTGGCCCGGCACCGGCTCTGCCGCTGGTGCATCCAGGCCGGTGAGCACTTCCCCCGAGAGGACGTGGGCCCATGGCAGAGGCACTGGGCGGCCCGACGGTGCTGCGCCTGCTCCTCGGCGCCCAGCTGCGCCGCCTGCGGGAGGCCCGGGGAATCAGCGCCCAGCAGGCCGCCCGCGCGATCCGGGGTTCCGAGTCCAAGATCTCCCGGATCGAGCTCGGCCGTAACTCCGTCCGCGAGATTGACATCGCGGACCTGCTCACCCTGTACGGCATCAGTGACGCCGCGGAGCGCGAGCAGTTACTGTCGCTGGCCAGCCGGGCTAACCAGCCGGGGTGGTGGCACCGGTACCACGACGTGCTGCCGCCCTGGTTCCAGGCCTACATCGGCCTGGAGGAATCCGCGCAGTCGATCCGCAGCTACGACATGCAGTTCGTGCCCGGGCTGCTGCAGACGGAGGAGTACGCCGCCGCGGTGCTCGCGCTGGGCGACTTCTCGCTCGACGAGGCGGAGCGGCTGGTGGTGCTGCGCAAGGAGCGGCAGCGCCGGTTCGCCGCGGGTGGCATCCACCTGTGGGCCGTCGTGGACGAGATCGCGCTCCGCCGCCCCATCGGCGGCCTGGATGTACTGCGCGGCCAGCTGCGGGAGCTGGCCGCAGCATGCCGCCAGCCGTGGCTCTCCCTGCAGGTCACGCCGTTCCCGGCGGTGAGCCACGCCGCGCCCGCCTCGTTCAGCATCCTGCGGTTCGCCGATCCCGGGCTGCCGGACATGGTGTACGTGGAGCAGCTGACCAGCGCCACGTACCTCGACAAGCCGGCCGAGGTAGAGGCGTACCTGCTCGCCATGGAACGGTTGAGCCTGGTCAGCGCGCACCCGGAGAGTTCACCGGATATTATCCGCGACATCCAGGTGGACTTGGAGGGGATGGATGAGTACCAATCACAACGGCAGGCCAGCCACCGAGCTAGGGCCGGTGACCTGGCACAAGAGCAGGCACAGCGGTCCCACGGGGGGTAACTGCGTCGAAGTCGCCTTCCTGGCCGACGGCGACGTGGCCCTGCGGAACTCAAGGCACCCTGACGGCCCGGCGCTGATCTTCACTCCCAGTGAATGGCGCGCCTTCGTCGGTGGTGCCGCCGATGGCGATTTCGGCCTGCCTGACCGCTGAGTACCCCGGTCACAGGCGGCGCCCGCACGCCCAGCCGGTGGTGCGCGATCCCGCACGACGGGGCACCACCGGCTCCGGGCGCCGCCCCCGCGTCTGTCAGGCGGGTTCCGGAACGTCGCCCCCGGGCTGGGGTGAAACCCCGTTAGCACTACGCCGGCAGGTCGAACTCCCCGTTCCGCACGCCGGCCAGGAAGGCTGCCCATTCCCGGCGGTTGAACACGTGCGGCAGCTTGCTGATGTCCTTCGAATCCCGGAGCGCGACCAGCCCGTCCTGCAGGTATGCGATTTCCACACATCCGGTGACGCTGGAAGCGCTGCTCTTGAACCACCGCGCATTGCTAAAATCGGGGGTCATTCACAATTCCCTTCTTTGCCGGAAAAGCACCCATATCATCCCAAATTTCCTGCAACCGCGCCGATAAATTCCACCGTATCAGCTGGGGAAGCGGCCGCCGCCCGGAGCAAATCGAAAACCTCTGCGCACGCCTGGACCTCGGGGTCCCTTTCCAGGTACGCATGCCCGGCCACCCCTTCGGTGTAGACCACGTCGGGGTCACCGCGCTCCGGGAACTCCAGGATGCAGAACGGGCCGTTGAGGGCCGGATGCACGCCACTGGCGAGCGGCAGGACCTGCAGCGTGACGTTCGGCCACAGGCTGACCTCCAGCAGGTGAGCCAGCTGGCCCCGCATCACCGCGGCACCGCCGATCATCCGGGAGATCACTGGCTCGTTGAGGATGCACCACAACCGCAGCGGATCCTCGCGGGTCAGCACCTTCTGGCGCTCCATGCGCAGCTCCACGGCCCGGTCGACCTCGTGCGGGTGCTGCTTGCGGCGCACGGCCGTCATGACGGTCCGGGCGTAGTCCTCGGTCTGCAGCAGGCCGTGCACGACCTGGTCCTCGAAGACACGCAGCCCGGCCGCCTCAGCCTCCAGGCCGACATAGACGTCGAAGCCCGTGGGCAAGACGTCGTCGTAGACGGCCCACCAGCCCTTGCGGTGACCTTCCCGGGCCATCTCCAGCAGCACCTGGCGCTGGCCCGGATCCGCCACCCCGTACATGTCGAACATCGTCGTCAGGTAGGCGGTCCGGGTGGGCGCCTTACCGGTTTCGATGCGCGACAGGGTAGACGCGGCCAGCCCTAGTTTGTCGGCGGCTTCTTCGAGCTTGAAGGAATGCGCCTCGCGCAGCCGCCTTAACTCTGAGCCGAGCCGGCGTCTCCGGACCGTGGGACCGATCGACACGAGCGTCTCGCCTCCCTCGGCAGCCAGATTCCACGGTACCCCCTGCGCGAAAGCGCGCAGGAACCGCATGGCTGCCCTACGTCAAGTAACGATACTGGAATTGCGAAGGGGATGAGATCTCATCTGAAATCCCGTCGCCTCGATTTGTGCTACGCACTTGCGTGGCGTGCACACTCACACCATGATGGTTCCTGACGCCCCGTATCTGACTCGCTACTAAGGATCATCAAGGGTGCCGGCAGCACACCCGGGGGCGTCGGGGGGGAAGGAGCACCAACATGGCAGCCACGACGCGCACCGCCCCGGCGGCGCGCCATGCCACCGGGCACCGGGCGAAGCAGGATGATGCGCCGCCCGGTTCCAGACCGGGCGCCCGCTCCCCCGACATCCTGGGCACGCTCCGGATACCCGGGCAGCGGCGCAACGTCGCGCAGGCCCGGGCGTTCGTGGCCGCGAGCCTGGGCAGCGGGCACCCGCGGCTGGACGAAGCCGTTTTACTGTGCTCTGAACTGGTCACGAACGCGGTCCTGCACACCGACTCGGGGCAGCCCGGCGGCACGATCACCATTGTCCTGCTCAGCCGGGGCGACGTCGTCCAGGTTGAGGTAACCGACCAAGGCTCGCCCAGCACCCCCGTGGTACGCGACGAGGTGTTCGTGCCCGACGGGCATGGGCTGTTCCTCGTCGAGCAGCTGGCCGACAGCTGGGGCTACGCCCGCGACGAGCTGGCCACCACGGTGTGGTTCCGGCTCGCCTGCTGACCCCGCAAGCACCGGCCGCCCTCCCCAGATGCGCAGCTGCGCGGCCCCCGGGGGAGGGCGGCCGGTTCCACCGCCGTACTCCCGGAGACCAGGCGCGATCAGTGCCGGGCGCGCTGCGGCCGTCCGGTCCGCCGCTCCCGCAGCCGCAGCGACACACGGAGCGGGCTGCCCTCGAAGCCGAACTCCTCGCGGAGCCTGCGCTCGATGAAGCGGCGGTACCCGGCCTCCAGGAACCCGGTGGTGAACAACACGACGTGCGGCGGCCTGATCCCGGCCTGGGTGGCGAACAGGATCTTCGGCTGCCGGCCACCGCGGGACGGCGGCGGGGTGGCCGCGATCACCTCGTTCAGCCAGGCGTTCAGGCGGCCGGTGGGCACCCGGGTGTCCCAGCTGTCCAGGGCCTGCTGGATGGCGGGCACCAGTCGCTCCACGTGCCGCCCGGTCCGCGCGGAGATGTTCACCCGCGGCGCCCAGCGCGCGGTGTGCAGCTGCCGGTCGATCTCCCGGTCGAGCTGCTCCCGCCGGTCTTCCTCCACCAGGTCCCACTTGTTGTAGGCGATGACCAGGGCCCGGCCCGCCTCGATGACCATGGACACGATCCGCAGGTCCTGCTCGGTCAGGGGCTCGCTGGCATCCACCAGGACGACCGCCACCTCGGCCCGCTCCAGCGCGCCGGCGGTCCGCAGCGCGGCGTAGAAGTCGGCGCCCTGGCTCTGGTTCGCCCGCCGCCGGATCCCGGCGGTATCCACGAACCGCCAGGTGGTCCCGCCTAGCTCGATGAGCTCGTCCACCGGGTCCCGGGTGGTGCCGGCCACCTCGTCCACCAGCACCCGGGTCTCCCCGGCCAGCTTGTTGAGCAGGCTGGACTTGCCCACGTTGGGGCGGCCGATGAGCGCGATCCGGCGCGGGCCGCCCTCGTCATCAAGCGTCTCGCGCGGGGCCGGCGGCAGCGCATCGAGCACCGCGTCGAGCAGGTCGCCGCTGCCCCGGCCGTGCAGGGCGCTGACCGGGACCGGCTCGCCCAGGCCCAGGGACCACAGCGCCGCCGCGGCCGGCTCGCCGGGGGTGTCGTCCACCTTGTTGGCCGCCAGGACCACCGGCTTCCCGGACCGGCGCAGCACGGCGGCGACGGCGGCGTCCGCATCGGTGATCCCGACCACGGCGTCCACCACGAACAGCACCGCGTCGGCGGCCTGGACCGCGACCTGGGCCTGGGCCGTCACCTGCTCGGCCAGCGCCCGGCTGGACTGCCCGGCCTCGGCCCCCGGGGAGGGTTCCCAGCCGCCGGTATCCACCACGGTGAAGGCCCGTCCGCGCCATGTCGCGTCGTAGGCCACCCGGTCCCGGGTCACCCCGGGGACGTCCTGCACCACCGCCTGCCGGCTGCCGAGGATCCGGTTGACCAGCGTCGATTTCCCGACGTTCGGCCGCCCGACCACGGCCACGACCGGGACGCGGGCCTCGGTCCCGCCCTCCCCCGCCGCTCCGGCCAGGCCCGGCTGGTCGCCGTTCCCGTCGTGACGGCTGCCGCCGTCATGCTCCAGGCTGGTCATCGGGACCACGCCGCGGGCGCCTGCTGGCCGGCCAGGGCCACGATGGCGCTGATCACCTCGCCCAGGCCCAGCGCGGTCGAGTCGATCTGCACCGCATCGCGTGCCACCGCGGTCTGCGCTGAGTCCGCGCGGTCCCGGCGCTGCTGCTCCGACAGCGTCACGTCCGGGGTGGCGCCCGGGTCGCCGGCCAGGTCAGCGCTGCGCCGCTGGGCGCGGGTGACCTCGCTGGCGGTGAGGAAGACCTTGACCGGCGCCTGCGGCGCGACGGCCGTGCCGATGTCCCGGCCCTCGGCCACGATCCCGGACCCGGCCGCGCAGGTCCGCGCGATAATGTCCTGCTGCATGGCGACCAGCCGGGCGCGCACGGCCGGCACCGAGGCGACCGCGCTGACCGCGTTGGACACCTGGCGGGTCCGGATCGGCCCGGTCACGTCGGTGCCGTCTACCGTGATCGAGGGATGCGCGGGGTCGGTGGTCACCTCGATCACCGGCTGCCGGGCGTGCTCGGCGACCGCCTCCGGGCTGGTGACCGGGATGCCATGGTCCAGCATCCACCAGGTCAGGGCCCGGTACATGGCCCCGGTATCCAGGTAACGCAGCCCGAGGGCGCGGGCCACGCCGCGGGCGGCACTGGACTTGCCGGACCCCGCAGGGCCATCCACGGCGATGATAAGGCAGTCGGTCACGAGGGCGATGCTACCGGCGGACCGGCCATCCGCTGGACGCGAGCGCCTCGGTCAGCGGCGCGACGGCTTCCGGGCGGACGGTCAGCTCGGCCACTCCCACCGGCAGCCCCGGTGAATGCTCGATGCCGATGTCCTCGATGTTGACGCCGGCCTCCCCCGCCGCCTGGAACAGCCGGGCCAGCTCGCCGGGCTGGTCGGGGAGCACGACCTGGACGATGCTGTCGGCGCGCGCCGGGCCACCGCGCTTGCCGGGCAGCCGGGCGACCCCGGCCGAGCCGTGGTCGAGCAGCGCGGCGAGCACCTTGAGTTCCGGAGCCGGGTCCGGGCCCAGCTCGCCCGGTGCCCCGGCCCCGGGCAGCGAGCGGGCCACCTCGCCGAGCGACTCCGCGGCGGCGGCCAGGTCCGCGGCGACCGCGGCGAGCACCCGGGCGACGGGCGCCGCGTTGGCCGCCAGGATCTGGGCCCACAGGCCGCTGTCACCGGCCGCGATCCGGATCACGTCGCGCAGGCCCTGGCCGGCCAGGGCCAGGGCGCCACCGGGCGCCTCGTCCAGCCGGGCGGCCATGGCCGCCGAGACCACGTGCGGCGCGTGCGAGACCAGCGCGACCCAGGCGTCATGCTCGGCGGCACTGGCCCGGACCGGCTCCGCCCCGCAGGCCCGGGCGAGCGCCCCGGCCGCGGCCAGGCCCGCCTCGGGGATGCCCGGGCCGGCGCAGAGCACCCACGGGCGGCCCAGGAAGAGCTCGGCTCGCGCCGCGGCCGGCCCGGAGCGCTCCCGGCCGGACAGCGGATGTCCCGGCACGAACGTCGTCATGTCGCAGCCCCGCGCCCGGGCCTGGGCCAGCGGCAGGCTCTTCACGCTGGCGACATCGGTGTACCAGCGGGCCAGGCCGCGGCCCTGCGCGCTGGCCAGGGTGCCGGCCACGGCGGCGGGCGGCACGGCCAGCACGGCAATGTCAGCGGGACCACCCGGGACCTCGCCCGCGGGCAGCACCTGGCCGGCCCCGATGTCCGCGGCGAGCCGGGCGGCGGCCGGGTCGGAGTCGGCCAGCCACACGGCCGTCCCGCGGGCCCGCAGCGCCAGCGCGATCGAGGTGCCGATCAGGCCGGTCCCGATGATGACGGCACGGGCCGGGAAATCGCCCGCCGGGCCGTTCACTGCGCGATGTCCAGCCGCAACGCCGCGGCGCCGCGCAGGTACACGTGCTGCAGCTCGGCCCGGGTCATGCTGGTCTCCAGGTGCATCAGCAGCCGCACCACCCGGGGCATGGCGTGCGGGACCGCGATCTCGGTGGCGCACAGCAGCGGCACGTCCTGGAAGCCGATCTTGCGGGCGGCCAGGGCCGGGAACTCTGCGTCGATATCGGGGGTCGCGGTGAACAGCACGCTGATCACGTCGTCGGTGACGAGATTGTTCCGCGCCATCACCGCGGTGACGAGTTCCGTCGCGCCCTCGAGGATCGCCTCGCGCTCGTTCGCGTCCACCTGGACCGCGCCACGGATCGCCCTGACCGCCACCAGCCTGCTCCTTTACGCGGAACCCGGCCGTCAGGTCCGGGGCCTGCCTCGCCCGCCAGTCTTGATGCCAAGGTTACAGACCGACCGCGGCGTACAGCTCACCGATCTCCCGGGTGGTCAGCGGACGGGTCGTGCCCGGCCGGAGCGTGCCGAGCGCCACCGGGCCGACGTGCGTGCGGACCAGGCGGCTGACCGGGTGACCGACCTCGGCCAGCATCCGGCGCACGATGTGCTTCCGGCCCTCGTGCAGGGTGATCTCCACCAGGGCACGGTCGCCCGCCCGCTCGACCACCCGGAACTTGTCGGCGCTGGCCACGCCGTCGTCCAGTTCCACGCCGGACAGCAGGCGGCGCCCGACATCCTTGGGCACCGGCCCGGGCACGTCGGCCAGGTAGGTCTTCAGCACGCCGAACCGGGGATGGGTCAGCCGGTGGGCCAGCTCGCCGTCGTTCATCGCCAGCATGAGGCCCTCGGTGTCGTAGTCCAGGCGCCCCACGTGGTAGAGCCGCTCACCCTGCTCGCCGAGGAAGTCCGCGATGGTGGGCCGCCCCCGGTCATCCGACATCGTGGTGAGGACCCCCGGTGGCTTGTTCAGCGCCAGGTAGACGAGGTCCTGGCGGGACGGGATGCGCATCCCGTCCACCCGGATGACCTGGTGCTCCGGGTCGACCCGGGCCCCGAACCGGCGGACGGTCTCGCCGTCGACCTCGACACGGCCGGCCCCGATCAGCTCCTCGCAGTGCCGCCGGCTGCCCACGCCCGCCGCGGCCAGCACCTTCTGCAGCCGGATGCCGCCCGGGACGTCGGTCAGGCTGTCCCGCTCGTCGCGGCCGTCAGGATCGCTGGCGCTCATCGACGGCATCCTCCACGTCCTCGACGTGCTCGGGCAGGAACGGCGCGAGCTCCGGCAGCTCGTCCAGGCCGGCCAGGCCGAGGCGCTCCAGGAAGTACCCGGTCGTGCGGTAGAGGATAGCCCCGCTCTCGGTGTCGGTGCCCGCCTCCTCGACCAGCCCGCGCAGGGTGAGAGTGCGCAGCACGCTGTCGCAGTTCACGCCGCGCACGGCGGACACCCGCGCCCGGCTCACCGGCTGCCGGTAGGCGACCACCGCGAGCGTCTCCAGGGCGGCCTGGGTCAGGCGCACTTCCTGGCCGTCCCGGACAAAGCGCTCCACCACCGGAGCGCAGTCCGCCCGGGTGTAGAACCGCCAGCCGCCGGCCACCTCGCGCAGGTCGAACCCGCGCTGCTCGGCGTCATAGCAGGCCGCCAGGCCGCGGAGCGCCGCGGCGATCTCGTCCCGGGGACGCTCCAGCACCTGGGCGATGACGATCTCCGGGACCGGCTCGTCTACGACCAGCAGGATCGCCTCCAGGCTGGCCCGCAGCCCGGGACCGTCGGCCGGCCGCGCCTCACCCCCCGGCAGCGCGGCATCCTCGGCCGGAACGGCAACCTCGGCCGGCCTGCCACCCCTGCGGGCCCCAGCAACATCTTCAGCCCCAACGGCATCACGAGGCGCACGGCCGTCCCCCGGTGCCGGGCCCGCCTGCGGCCGGGCACCCCCGTCCGGCGCCGGGCCGCCGGGCTGCTCATCGTCCGGCGCCAGGCCAGGCAGGTCAGTCATGCTCACGGTTTCCTTCCCCGGTCCCGTATCCATCCCCGGCTCCATCCCCGGCCGGGCCGTCCCCAGCCGGCCCGGCCTGCTCCCCGGCGACCCAGGTCACGTACAGCTCACCCAGCGGGGTCACCTGGTCGAACGACACGCGGCTGTCCCGGTACAGCTCGAGCAGGGCGAGGAACCGGGCGACGATCTCGTAGGTCCCCAGGCAGTCGGCGGACAGCCGCCGGAAGGTGGCCCGGCCCAGCTGGCTCAGCTGCCGGGCCAGGATGGCCGCCTGCTCCCGGACCGTGGTCTGCGGGGAGTGCAGATGGTCCGTGCTGACCACCGGCACCGGGCGCGGGGCCAGGGCGCGCGCCGCGATGGCCGCGAACTCGGCCGCCCCGAGCCCGAGCAGCACCTCCGGGAGCAGCTCGGCGAACTCCGGCTCCATGGGTACCCGGCGGGCGAACCGGCGGCCCTGCACCGACATCTGCCCGGCGAACACCGCCGCGACCTCCTTGTAGGCGCGGTACTGCAGCAGCCGGGCGAAGAGCAGGTCCCGCGCCTCCAGCAGGGCGAGGTCTTCCTCGTCCTCGACCTCGCCGCTGGGCAGCAGCCGGGCCGCCTTCAGGTCCAGCAAGGTGGCGGCAACTAGCAGGAAGTAACTCGCCTGGTCCAGGTCCCAGCCGCCGGCCAGGGCCCGGATGTAGGCGATGAACTCGTCCGTCACCTGGGACAGCGCGACCTCGGTGATGTCCAGCTTGTGCTTGGAAATCAGGCCGAGCAGCAGGTCGAACGGCCCCTCGAACACGTCGAGGTGCACCTCGAACCCGGCGGAGCCGCCCGGCGCGGCCTCGCCGCCAGGCTCAGCCGTCACCGCTCCCATCATCTGGTACCTGCCGCCTCATCTCGTGTCCCGCAACCGCCCGGCCAGCAGGCTCGACTCGCCCGCCGCATCCAGGTCAGCGAGCAGCAGCGCGAGGGCCTCCCGGACCAGCCTGCCACGGTCCACGGTAATGCCGTACCCGCGCAGCGCCAGCCGGGCACGCTCCAGATCCAGCAACTCGGCCGACGACAGGTAGACGGTGATCTTCTGCGGGTGGGGCTCACGCCCGCTGGCCGGGCGCCCGCCTCGCGGGGACGGGCTCGGGGCGGCCGGCCGGAGCAGCTCGGCAACGCCCGGCAAGCTCACCCGGCGGGGACGTGACCCGCGCGCCCGGCCTGCCGCCACCGCTCCAGTACCTCCCTGGCCAGCTCCCGGTAGGAGTTCGCCCCCGTGGACGACGGGTCGAAGCTGGTGATCGGCTCGCCGGCCACGGTGGCGTCGGGGAAGCGCACGGTGCGGTTGATGACCGTGTGGAAGACCTTGTCCCCGAACCCCTTCACCACCTCAGCCAGCACCTCACGGGAGTGCAGCGTCCGCGAGTCGTACATGGTGGCCAGCAGGCCGTCGATGCCGAGCCGGGGGTTCAGCCGGGTGGACACCTTGTCGATCGTCTCCAGCAGCAGCGCGACCCCGCGCATGGCGAAGTACTCGCACTCCAGTGGCACCAGCACGCCCGCTGCGCAGGCCAGCGCGTTCACCGTGAGCAGGCCCAGCGACGGCTGGCAGTCGATGAGCACGACGTCGTATTCGGGCAGTATCGGCTCGAGCACCCCGCCGAGGACGAACTCGCGGCCCACCTCGTGCACCAGCTGGACCTCGGCCCCGGACAGGTCGATGTTGCTGGGCAGCAGGTCCATGCCGTTCATGCCGGTCTTGAAGACCACGTCCGCCACCGCCAGCCCGCGCTCCATCAGCAGGTTGTAGACGGTGTACTCCAGCTCGTGCGGCTGGATGCCCAGCCCGACCGAGAGCGCGCCCTGGGGGTCGAAATCCACCAGCAGCACCCGGCGGCCGTTCTCGGCCAGCGCCGCGCCCAGGTTGATGGTCGTCGTGGTCTTGCCCACGCCGCCCTTCTGGTTGCAGACCGCGACCACCCGGGCCGGGCCATGGCGCAGCAGCGGCTCGGGGTCAGGAAAGCCTGGCACCAGGCGCCCCGTGGGCCCGATAGAGCCGGGCACAAGTTCCACCGCGTGCGTCCCTGCAACCATGCGCTGCACCTCCCCGGCGGACCGAGCGAAAGCCCCCGCTGACTCCCGGACTCTAGGCCCTGCCCTGACCCGCGGCAAGCCGACTCACCGGACGGGGAGGTATTGGGCGGTGCTAGCCGGGGGCGGCCCCCGGAGCCCCCGCGCATCCGCCGGCCCGGCGGGGACACGCCCGCGGCGCACCCCGCCCCGCCCACGGATCAACCCAGGGCTCGCGGGTGGGCGGCCGAGTAGACCTCGCGGAGCTTGTCCACGGTGACCATGGTGTAGATCTGCGTGGTGCTCACCGAGGCGTGGCCGAGCAGCTCCTGGACCACCCGGACGTCGGCTCCCCCGTCCAGCAGGTGGGTGGCGTAGGAGTGCCGCAGCGTATGCGGCGAGACGTCGCCCAGGCCGGCCCGGGCCGCCGCCGCCTTGAGCACGGCCCAGGCGCCCTGCCTGGTCAGCCGGCCGCCCCGGGCGTTCAGGAAAACGGCCGGAGGCGCCGACCGGCGGCGCGAACCGGCGGCCAGCACCGGCCGCGCGCGCACCAGGTAGGCGTCCAGGGCCTCGCGGGCGTACCAGCCGACCGGCACCACCCGGTCCCGGCCGCCCTTCCCAGAGAGCCGTACGGTGGCCGGGACCGGCCGGCTCCCGGCCACCGGCGCCTCGCCCGGGACCAGGAAGGCCAGGTCGTCCACGTCCAGGCCGACGGCCTCAGAGATCCTGGCCCCGGTCCCGTACAGCAGTTCCAGCAGCGCCCGGTCGCGCAGCGGCCGCAGGCCGGCCGGGTCATCCCCGGCCTCGGCCGCGGCGATCAGCCGCTCGACCTCCGGCACGCCGATGGCCCGGGGCAGCCTGCGCGGCGTGGCGGGCGGGTGGACCGCGCTGGCCGGGTCGGAGCCGGCCAGCCCCTCGGCGGCCGCGAAGGCGTGCAGGCCGCGGACCGCGACTACGGCGCGTCCCGCGGAACTGGCGGCCAGCGGGAGATGCTCCTCGTCGCCCTGCCGCAGCCCGGCCAGGAACGCGGCCACATCCTCGGTGGACACCTCGCCGATGACGGTCCGGCCCCGGGCGGCCAGCGCCGCCGTGTAGCGGAGCAGGTCGCGCCGGTAGGCCTCCAGGGTGCGCGCGGCTAGGCCGCGCTCGACTGTGAGGTGATCGAGGTACGCCTCGACTGCGCCCGCGAGAGCGGTCAGCTGAGCACCTCGCTGACACCGACGGCCGGCAGCCCGTGCGCCTCGGCGACCGGCGTGCAGGTCAGCGCGCCCTCGTGGGTGTGCAGCCCGAGCGCGAGCGCCTGGTCGGCGCGCAGCGCCCCGGCCCAGCCGCGGTTGGCCAGTTCCACCACGTAGGGCAGGGTGACGTTGGTCAGTGCGTAGGTGGAGGTGTGCGGGACCGCGCCGGGCATGTTGGCGACGCAGTAGAACACCGAGTCGTGCACCCGGTAGGTGGGGTCGGCGTGCGTGGTGGCCCGGGAGTCCTCGAAGCAGCCGCCCTGGTCGATGGAGATGTCCACCAGCACCGACCCGGACTTCATCCGGGACACCAGCTCATTGGAGACGAGCGTCGGGGCCTTCGCCCCGGGTACCAGCACCGCGCCGATGACCAGGTCGGCGTCGATGACGGCCCGCTCCACCTCATAGCTGTTGGACGCGACCGTCTGGCAGTGCCCCTGGTAGATGGCGTCGGCCGAGCGGAGCCGGGCGATGTTCTTGTCCACCAGCAGGACTTCGGCCTGCATGCCCAGCGCGATGGCGGCCGCGTTCATCCCGGACACGCCCGCGCCCAGCACCACCACCTTGGCGGCGTAGACCCCGGACACGCCGCCCATGAGGACCCCGCGCCCGCCGCCATCGCGCTGCAGGTGATGCGCGCCCACCTGCGGGGCCATCCGGCCCGCCACCTCGGACATGGGCGCCAGCAGCGGCAGGGACCCGTCCGGGAGCTGCACGGTCTCGTAGGCGATCGAGGTGATCCCCGAGGCGAGCAGCGCGTCGGTGCACGGCCGGGACGCCGCGAGGTGCAGGTAGGTGAACAGGACCTGGCCCTTGCGCATCCGGTGGTATTCCTCGGCCACCGGCTCCTTGACCTTCAGGATGAGATCACCGGTCTGCCAGACATCGTCGGCCGTGGGCAGGATGGCCGCGCCCGCCGCGACGAAATCCTCGTCCGGGATGGACGAGCCGGCCCCGGCGTCACGCTCGATGACCACCTCATGGCCGCCGCGCACCAGCTCGTGCACGCCCGCCGGGGTGATCGCCACCCGGTACTCGTGGTTCTTGACTTCCTTGGGAATGCCTACCCTCATGGCCGCAAGCCCCTCTCCGTAACTCCAACACCCGGCCCCGTTGCCGGGCGCCCCGAGTCCTGCCGGACCCGCTGCCACCTCAGTCTTCTGGTGCGTCCGCCGGCCGCAGGCCGGCGAACCCGTCCTGCTGTGCGGCATACGCGGACAAGATACCCACCGCGGTGACGCCATTGCGCAGCTCACCTGAGGTAAACCGGTGCACCGCCTCGGCCAGCGGCAGCCAGCCGAGCACTAGGTGAGCCTCCTCGTGGACGGGTACGTAGTCGCGCTCGGCCTGCGGCACCTCGTGCAGGCCACGGGCCATGAATACCCTGATCCGCTCGGTACTGATCCCGGGCGAGGAGTAGAAGTCGGCCAGGACCCGCCAGTCCCGGGCCGTGTAGCCCGCCTCCTCCAGCAGTTCCCGCTGCGCGGTGACCTCGGCCGGCTCGCCGGGAACGTCGCGCAGCCCGGCGGGCAGCTCCCAGAGCAGGGACCCGACCGGGTGCCGGTACTGGCGGATCATCAGTACCTGGCCCGCCTCATCCAGAGCGACCACCGCGACGGCGCCGGGATGCTGGACCACCTGGCGCTCAACCACCCCGTCATCAGGCATCTGGACCCGGTCGGTGCGCAGCGCGACGACCGGCCCGCGGGCCTGCTCAGCCGAGGACACGACCGGCCAGCGCGCCGGGACGTCCCGGATGCCAGCGGGGTCGGCCGTGGTCACGCGCTGGCCGCGGTGGCGTGGCCCACCGCGCTACCGCCCCGGCTGACCGACTTGGCCCGCTCCCGGGCCGCGGCGACCAGCCCGGTGAACAGCGGGTGGGCCCGGGTGGGCCGGGACAGGAACTCGGGGTGCGCCTGGGTGGCCACGAAGAACGGGTGCACGTCCCGCTCCAGCTCTACGAACTCAACCAGGCGGCCATCGGGCGACAGGCCCGAGCAGAGCAGCCCGGCCTGCTCCAGGACCGGCCGATAGGCGTTGTTGACCTCGTACCGGTGCCGGTGCCGCTCTTCGACCAGGTCCGCCCCGTACAGCTCGCGCACCAGCGACCCTTCGGCCAGCACGGCCGGGAACAGGCCCAGCCGCATGGTGCCGCCCATGTCCCGCTCGCCGGCCACCACGTCCTCCTGGTCGGCCATGGTGGCGATGACCGGATCCGGGGTCTCCGGGTCGAACTCGGCGCTGTTCGCGGCGGGCAGGCCGGCCAGGTCCCGGGCCACCTCGATGGCCACGCACTGCAGCCCGAGGCACAGCCCCAGCAGCGGGATGCCGTGCTCCCGGGCATACTGGGCCGCGCCCACCTTGCCCTCGATCCCGCGCACCCCGAACCCGCCCGGGATCAGCACGCCGTCCACATCGGCGAGGTGCCGGGCGGCGCCTTCTTCCGTCTGGCAGTCGTCGCTGGTCACCCAGCGGATGTTGACCCGGGCATCGTTGGCGAAGCCGCCGTGCCGCAGCGCCTCGGCCGGGGACAGGTAGGCGTCCGGCAGGTTGACGTACTTGCCCACCAGCGCGATGGTCACGCTGTGCGCGGGCCGGTGGACCCGGCGCAGCAGATCGTCCCAGTCGGTCCAGTCCACGTCCCGGAACGGCAGCCCGAGCCGGCGCACCACATAGGCGTCCAGGCCCTCGGTGTGCAACACCTTGGGGATGTCGTAGATGGACGGGGCGTCGACCGCGGACACCACGGCTTCCTCGTCCACGTCGCACATGAGGCTGATCTTCCGCTTCAGCCCGTCGCTGATCGGCCGGTCGCTGCGGCACACGATGGCATCGGGCTGGATGCCGATGCTGCGCAGCGCGGCCACCGAGTGCTGGGTGGGCTTGGTCTTGAGCTCGCCGGACGGCCCGATGTAGGGCAGCAGCGAGACGTGCAGGAAAAAGCAGCGGTCCCGGCCGATTTCGTGCCTGATCTGCCGGATGGCCTCCAGGAACGGCTGCGACTCGATGTCGCCCACCGTGCCGCCGACCTCGGTGATGACCACATCGACGCCCGGGCCGCCCATCTCCAGGATGCGCGCCTTGATCTCGTTGGTGATGTGCGGGATGACCTGGACGGTGTCGCCCAGGTAGTCGCCGCGGCGTTCCTTGGCGATGACGCTGGAGTAGATCTGCCCCGTGGTCACGTTGGCCGAGCCGCGCAGCCTGGTGTCCAGGAACCGCTCGTAGTGGCCCACGTCCAGGTCGGTCTCGGTCCCATCGTCGGTGACGAAAACCTCACCGTGCTGGAACGGGTTCATCGTGCCCGGATCGACGTTCAGGTACGGATCCAGCTTCTGCATGGTGACGTTCAGGCCCCGCAGCTTGAGCAGGCGGCCCAGGCTGGAGGCGGTGAGGCCCTTGCCCAGGCTGGAGGCCACGCCCCCGGTGACGAAGAGGTGCCGGGTCTGTGTTTGCCGTGATGCGTGCGGTGCCGCGGCCAAGTGAAGGCTCCCGTGGTTGAACGATGCGGTAGAACCCGCCGGTCCACGGACCATCAGAATATCAGCCGCCGGACATTACCTGGGTTAGACCTGCCGTTCACCGGGCCGTGGATGTGCTCGGCGCCCCGTCGGCCCGGGGCAGCGGCCCTGCGCCGTCCGGCGCCCGCTCGCCCGCCTCGCCGAACCTGGCCAGCAGTACCGCGCTCGCCACGGCCAGGATGAAGGCCAGCACCGCCAGCACGGCCAGGCCGTGCCGGGTGTGGTCGCCGAGGAACAGGACGCCGATCAGGGCCGGCGGCGCGGTCTCGGTGAGCACCACGGCCGCGGTGGCCACGGTTACGCTGCCACCCTCCAGCGCGGTCGCGTAGAGCACGAAGGACACGATCCCGGCCGCGGCGAGCGCGTAGGCGGCCGGATCACGGACCAGTTCCCCGGGGGAGAACCCGGACAGCACCCGGGCGGCCACCGCCGTCACCCCGAAACCGAGGCCGGCCACCGCGCCCAGCACCAGGGTCCGGGCGCCGCGGCGCAGCCGCGAGGCGGCGATCCCGGCCACGGCGATCCCGGCCACGGCGGGCAGCAGCGCCACCTTGAACGCGCCGCTCACGCCGGTCGCCCCCTCGGCACCGGCCGAGGTGCCCAGCAGCCCGACCCCCACGATGACGCCCGCCACGGCCAGCCATTCCCGCCAGGCCAGCTGCACGCCGATCAGCCAGGCCGCCAGCACGGCGGTGACCGCCAGGTTGCCGGCCACGACGGCCTGGACGGCGAACAGGGGCAGCCGCCGCAGCGCCACCAGCTGGGCGAGGAAGCCGACCAGGTCCAGGCCGAGGCTGACCACGAAGCGCCACTGCCGCAGCATGCGCACGACCAGGCCGGGATCCACCCGGCCCAGCGGGCTTTCCGGCGGTCCTGCATCGGCCGGCTGCCTGCTGGCGGCGCGTACCGCCACGGCCTGCATGACGGAGGCGATCCCGTAGCAGAAGGCAGCCACCACGGCGGCCACCAGACTGGCCAGCACGAGTACGACCCTACGCTGAACGCTTCCGCAGCAGCCAGCGGCACCCCGCCGGCCCGTGGCCGGCCGGGCTGCTCCTGGTCAGCCGGGGCTGATCCCGTGCCGGTCCAGGTCGGCGCGGGCCTGGCGGGCCCCGGTGAACCGGGCACCGCGGATGCCCAGCGCTGCCGCCGCGGCGACGTTGTCCGCGCGGTCGTCGAGGAAGACGACGTCGCCGGGCCCGGTGTCCAGGGCGGCCAGCGCGGCGCGGAAACAGGCCGGATCAGGCTTGGCCGATTTGAGGAAGCAGCTGAACAGCAGGTGCTCGAAGGAGGCGGCCAGGGGCAGCCGCTGCACCGCCTGGGCGACGCCGGCGGGCGCGTTGGACAGCAGCGCCAGCCGGTACCCGGCCCGGGTGAGCGTGTGCACCAGGTCCACTGAGGCGTCCTGGAGGTGCAGCCAGGACTCGGTGTCCAGCCGGCTCAGCTCGGCGATCTGCTGGTCAGTGAACCGGCGGCCCAGGTCCGCCGCGACCCGCTGCCAGTACCCGGTGGCGTCAAAATCGGCCCGGTCATAGTCCAGCCGGAAAGACCAGTAGGCGGCCTTCAGGTCGGGCACCGCGCAGCCGGCCGCCCGGGCCAGCCGGGCTATGTCGCGTTCCGGCTGGGGATGGCAGAGCACGCCGCCGTAGTCAAAAAGCACCCAGGTCATGCTCACCCTCCCGCCGGCGGCCCGTCCGGCGGCCAGGTTACCGGGCGGCCATGGCCCGGTGGATCACGGCCCAGAACCCGGGGGCGGGCACCGCCCAGCGCGGCCGCCCGGCGCCGGTCACCGCGGCGCAGCCGCTGGCCTGGGCGGTGACCACGGGGAAGCTGGCGTCCCCGGCGGCGAAGCTCAGCCGGTAGCCGGGGCCATGGCCGGCCGGGCAGTTCATCGGCGCGGACGGCATGGGCGGCAGGGCGCAGACCGCCTTGGCCACCGCGCGGGCCGCAGCGGCGCTGCGGACCGTGACCCCGGCCACCATGGCCGGGTGCACGTGACTCTGCGGGAGGGCACTAACCGGGCTGACCAGCAGCCGGGTGACCGCGGGCACCGCGGCGCACAGTGCCCCGGCGCCATGGGCCGGGATCATCGGGCCCCCCGGGTTGACCGAGGGCGGCAGGCTGGGCGGCGCGATGGCGGGTGAACCGGCCCGCTGGGCTGCGTCCGCGCTGGCCTTCGAGGTGGTGCCGGAGGTGTCGGCGACCTGGGTCCCGCAGGCGGCCAGGGCCAGGGCGGCCGCTCCGGCGGCCAGGCTGAGCAGGGCGCTCCGGGCGCTCCGCCCGGCTGGCTGCCCAGGAAGGTCCATGCTGCGCTCCGTCCCGCCGCTGGGGTATGCCCAGGGCACTGAGCGGCGGCCTGGACCGCTCAGTGCCCTGAACAACACCCCTTGGACGTATCGCGGCGCGGATCGGTTCCAGGACTGGTCAGACCCCGGCGGCCTGCATGCCGCGAAGCTCCGCCTTGAGCTCCTTGATCTCGTCCCGGATCCGGGCCGCTACCTCGAATTGCAGCTCCGCGGCGGCGGTATGCATCTGCTCGGTCAGCTGGGTGATCAGCGCGATGAGGTCGCCCCGCGCCGCCCCGCCGGTCCCCTCCGGCTCGCCGGCCCCCGCGGCGGAGGCGCGGACCCGGGAGGACAGCCCCGGCACCGGTGTCTTGCCCCGGCTCTGCTGCCGGCCCGCGCCGCCGATCAGCTTCTCGGTGTCGGCGTCCTCGCGGACCAGCTGGTCGAGGATGTCCGCGATCCGCTTGCGCAGAGGCGTCGGGTCGATCCCGTGCTCGGTGTTGTAGGCGACCTGCTTGGCCCGCCGCCGGTCGGTCTCGTCGATGGCCCGCTGCATGGACGGGGTCACCTTGTCGGCGTACATGTGCACCTGGCCGGACACGTTCCGGGCGGCCCGGCCGATGGTCTGGATCAGCGAGGTGCCCGAGCGCAGGAAGCCTTCCTTGTCAGCGTCCAGGATGGAGACCAGCGATACCTCGGGCAGGTCCAGGCCCTCGCGGAGCAGGTTGATGCCGACCAGCACGTCGTACTCGCCGACCCGCAGCTCGCGGAGCAGTTCCACCCGGCGCAGCGTGTCCACCTCGCTGTGCAGGTAGCGGGCCCGGATGCCGAGCTCGAGCAGGTAATCGGTCAGGTCCTCGGCCATCTTCTTGGTCAGCGTGGTGACCAGCACCCGCTCGGACCGTTCCGCGCGCTCCCTGATCTCGTGCACCAGGTCGTCGATCTGCCCCTTGGTCGGCTTGACCACCACCTGCGGGTCGATCAGCCCGGTCGGCCTGATCACCTGCTCCACGACGTCGCCGGCCACCCGCTGCAGCTCGTAAGGGCCGGGAGTGGCGGACAAGTAGACCGTCTGGCCGATCCGCTCACAGAACTCGTCCCAGGTCAGCGGCCGGTTGTCGATCGCGCTGGGCAGCCGGAACCCGTGATCGACCAGGGTCCGCTTGCGGGACACGTCGCCCTCGTACATCGCCCCGATCTGCGGCACGGTGTTGTGGGACTCGTCGATGACCAGCAGGAAGTCCTCGGGGAAGTAGTCCAGCAGCGTGTTGGGCGGGCTGCCCTGCACGCGGCCGTCGATGTGCCGGGAGTAGTTCTCGATCCCCGAGCAGCTGCCCACCTGGCGCATCATCTCGAGGTCATAGGTCGTGCGCATCCGCAGCCGCTGCGCCTCCAGCAGCTTGCCGCCCCGCTCCAGCTCGGCCAGCCGGTCAGCCAGCTCCGCCTCGATGCCGGCGATGGCCCGCTCCATCCGCTCCGGCCCGGCCACGTAGTGCGAGGCCGGGAAGATGTAGAGCTCCTCGTCCTCGCTGACCACCTCGCCGGTCAGCGGGTGCAGCGTGCTCAGCCGCTCGATCTCGTCGCCGAACATCTCGATCCGGACGGCCAGTTCCTCGTAGACCGGGATGATCTCGATGGTGTCGCCGCGGACCCGGAACGTGCCCCGGGTGAAGGCCAGGTCGTTGCGCGCGTACTGCATGCCGACCAGCCTGCGGAGCAGCGCGTCCCGCTCGATGGTGTCCCCGGTCCGCACCCGCAGCATCCGGTCCACGTACTCCTGCGGGGTGCCCAGGCCATAGATGCACGAGACCGAGGCGACGACGATGGTGTCCCGCCGGGTGAGCAGCGAGTTGGTCGCGGAGTGACGCAGCCGCTCCACCTCGTCGTTGATCGAGGAGTCCTTCTCGATGTAGGTGTCGGTCTGCGGGACGTACGCCTCGGGCTGGTAATAGTCGTAGTACGAGACGAAGTACTCCACCGCGTTCTGCGGCAGCATCTCGCGGAGCTCATTGGCGAACTGCGCCGCCAGGGTCTTGTTCGGCAGCATGACCAGGGTGGGCCGCTGCAGCCGCTCGGCCAGCCAGGCGACCGTGGCCGTCTTGCCGGTGCCGGTCGCACCGAGCAGTACCGTGTCCCGCTCGCCGCTGGTGATGCGCCGCTCCATCTCGGCGATCGCCCGGGGCTGGTCGCCGGACGGGGTCATGTCGGTGATCACCTTGAACGGTGCCACCCGCCGCTGCACGTCCGTTACCGGCCGCATAGCCGCCTCCCTCCGGTCACTGCCCCGCCGCACCCGTCCCGGTGCCCGGTACTCGCCTGTCCCGGTGCCCGGTACTCGCCCGGCCCGCTGCCCACCCGCCGGCGGCGGGGCGGCCCCGGCACCGCGGCCGGGCCCTCGTGGCAGAACACGCCACCTCATCACTGTATTTCCGGGGTACGACAAACCGGCGCGGTCCGCGCGGCGGCCGGGAGCACTGGCGGAGCTCCGCCGCCAGCGGCCCCGGATCCGGCGCGGCGGGGAAGAGGGTGGAGCCGGCCGGCACCATGACCTGGCTGGCCGGTGACAGCGGCGTGTCATACCGGCCGCGTGAGCGAGCCGGGTCAGCCGTTACCAGCCGCCGCGGGAACGGTGCCGGGCACCGCGGCACCCTATCCGGCCCGGCGGCACAGCTCGGCCCACAGGTCCCCCACCTCGCGGTCCAGCTCGGCCAGCGAGCCGGAGTTGTCCAGCACGATGTCCGCGATGGCCAGCCGCTGCTCCCGGCTCGCCTGGGCGGCGATCCTGGCCTCCGCCTGCTCCCGGGTCAGGCCACGCTCCCGGATCAGCCGGTCCAGCTGGGTGCGCGGCCCGACGTCCACCACCACGACCAGGTCGAAGAAGTCGGCCAGCTCGTTTTCCGCGATGAGCGGGATGTCCTCGACCAGGATCGCGCCGGAATCGGCCCCTTCTTCCAGCTGCCGCAGGCGTGCCCCGACCAGCGGGTGGACGATCCCGTTCAGCTTGGCCCGCAGTTGCGGGTCGGTGAACACGATCTCGCCCAGCCGCTGCCGGTCCAGGGTGCCGTCACCGGCCAGCACGCCCGCGCCGAATACCCCAACCACCTGGGCCAGCCCCTCGGTACCGGGCTCGACCACCTGGCGGGCGATCTGATCGGCGTCGATGATCAGCGCGCCGTAACGGGCGAGCCGCCGGGCCACCTCGCTCTTGCCCGCGCCGATGCCGCCGGTCAGCCCTACCTTGAGCATGTTGTCACCTGACCCATGATCGCCGGTGCCTGGCCAGCCGCAGCGCGGGGCCGCACACCGCGATCATGGGTCAGGGCTGGGAACCGGTTAGCTCTGGCCCCCGGACAGCTTGTCGCGCAGCGCGGCCAGGGCCTCGTCCGAGGCCAGCGCGCCGCCGCTGGTACCCCGGTCCGGGGTGCCGGAGGTGTGCGTGCCGCCCGCGGCAGGCTCGCTCTCCTCGCCGACGGCGGTGTCGGCCTTGGTGCGGGCCTCGGCGATCTGGCGGCGGTGCGCCTCGAACCGGGATCGCGCCTGGGCGTACTGCCGCTCCCACTCCTCGCGCTGGGTGTCGTAGCCCTCGAGCCACTCGCCGGTCTCGGCGTCGAAGCCGTCGGGGTAGACGTAGTTACCCTGCTCGTCGTAGGTGGCGGGCATGCCGTACAGGGTCGGGTCGAAGTCGTCGCCGACGGCCTCGCCGACCGTGCCCTCGTTGGCCTGCTTGAGCGACAGGCTGATCCGGCGCCGGTCCAGGTCGATGTCGATGATCTTGACGAAGATCTCGTCGCCGACCTGCACCACCTGCTCGGGGATCTCCACATGCCGGTCCGCGAGCTCGGAGATGTGCACCAGCCCCTCGATGCCCTCCTCGACCCGCACGAACGCGCCGAACGGCACCAGCTTGGTGACCCGCCCGGGAACGACCTGGCCGATCTGGTGGGTCCTCGCGAACTGCTGCCACGGGTCTTCCTGGGTGGACTTCAGCGACAGGGAGACCCGCTCCCGGTCCATGTCCACGTCCAGCACCTCGACCGTGACCTCCTGGCCGACCTCGACCACCTCGCCCGGGTGGTCGATGTGCTTCCAGGACAGCTCGGACACGTGCACCAGTCCGTCCACGCCGCCCAGGTCGACGAAGGCGCCGAAGTTGACGATGGAGGACACCACGCCCTTGCGGATCTGGCCCCGCTGCAGCGTGTTCAGGAAGTTCTGGCGGACCTCGGACTGGGTCTGCTCCAGCCAGGCCCGGCGGGACAGCACCACGTTGTTGCGGTTCTTGTCCAGCTCGATGATCTTGGCTTCGATCTCCCGGCCCACGTAGGGCTGCAGATCACGGACCCGGCGCATCTCCACCAGCGACGCGGGCAGGAACCCGCGCAGGCCGATGTCGAGGATCAGGCCGCCCTTGACCACCTCGATGACCGTGCCGGTGACGACCCCGTCATCATCCTTGATCTTCTCGATCGTGCCCCAGGCGCGCTCGTACTGCGCGCGCTTCTTGGACAGGATGAGGCGGCCTTCCTTGTCCTCCTTCTGCAGGACAAGCGCCTCGATGTGGTCGCTGACCTTGACCACGTCGTGGGGGTCCACATCGTGCTTGATCGACAGCTCACGGGAGGGGATGACCCCCTCCGTCTTGTAGCCGATGTCGAGCAAGACCTCGTCTCGGTCGACCTTGACGACGGTCCCTTCGACAATATCGCCGTCGTTGAAATACTTGATGGTCTCGTCGATCGCGGCGAGGAAGGCCTCCTGCGACCCGATGTCGTTGACCGCCACCTTGGGGGTCGGGCTGGCCTCTGTGCTGCTCGTCATGTGTTGGTTGGCTCCGGCGGACAGGAAATGTAGTGGTGGACGCGCTGTACTGATAACCCGTTTGAGGGCGATTATCAGGTGAACTGGATTCGCCTGGCCGACCCGGCGAGCCACGGCCACCCTCTCGGCTGGCCCCGGCCATACCCGGCCACGGCGGGACTGCACCAGAACACGGCGCAGCGCTCAGGATATGAGAGCTCGGCCACATGGTCAATCGCAGCCCCTGATCGCCACGTGATCGTTACCCGTGCCGGCCGGGCCCGGACGGGTCCAGGCCAGCCATGCCGACGCCGGTGAGACGGCCCGCGCGCCGGGCCCACCGCAGCGAGGTCAGTGCCCGGCTTCGGCCCAGGAACGGCCGGTGCCCAGCGACACCTGCAGCGGCACCCGCAGGTCGAAGGCGGCGGACATGGTCTGCGGGACGATGCTGCGCAGGGTGTCGAGCTCGCCCGGGGCGACCTCGAAGACCAGCTCATCGTGGACCTGGAGCAGCATCCGGGAGCGCAGCCCCCGGTCCCGCAGGGCTGCGTTGACCCGGAGCATGGCCACCTTGATGATGTCCGCGGCCGAGCCCTGGATGGGCGCGTTCAGCGCCATCCGCTCCGCCATCTCGCGGCGCTGCCGGTTGTCCGAGGTGAGGTCGGGCAGGTAACGGCGGCGGCCCATGATGGTCTGGGTGTACCCGTCCATGCGTGCCTGGCCCACCACCGCGTTCAGGTAGTCTCGGATGCCGCCGAACTGCTGGAAGTACTCGTCCATCAGGCCGCGCGCTTCCTCGGCGCTGATGCGCAGCTGCTGGGACAGGCCGTAGGCGGACAGCCCGTAGGCCAGCCCGTAGTTCATCGCCTTGATCTTGCTGCGCATCTCGGGCGTGACCTCGTCAGTGGGCACCCCGAACACGCGCGACGCGGTCTCGGCATGGAAGTCACGGCCGGAGCTGAACGCCTCCTCCAGTGCGGTGTCCCCGGACAGGTCAGCCATGATGCGCAGCTCGATCTGGCTGTAGTCCGCGGTGAGCAGCGTCTCGTACCCGGGGCCGACCACGAAGCCCTGCCGGATCCGCCGCCCCTCCTCGGTGCGGATGGGGATGTTCTGCAGGTTCGGGTCGGTGGATGAGAGCCGGCCGGTCGCCGCGATCATCTGGTTGTAGGTGGTGTGGATCCGGCCGTCTTCGCCGGCCATCGGCACCAGGGTGTCCACGATGCTCTTGAGCTTGGCCACATCGCGGTAGCGCAGCAGGTGCGCCAGCACCGGGTGCCCGGTCTGGGCCAGCAGGCTGGTCAGCGCCTCGGAGTCGGTGGTGTACCCGGTCTTGATCCGTTTGGTCTTGGGCAGCCCCAGCTCGGTGAACAGCACTTCCTGCAGCTGCTTGGGCGAGCCCAGGTTGAACTCGTGGCCCACCGCGGCGAACGCGGCCTGCTCGGCTGCCTTCACCTCGCCGCCCAGGCTGGCCGACATCGCGGCGAAGTGGTCGGTGTCCGCGGCGATCCCGGCCTGCTCCATCCCGGCCAGCACGCTGACCAGCGGCAGCTCCACGTCCCGGAGTAGCTCGCTGGCGCCGCGCCGGTCCAGGTCGGCGTCGAGGGCATCGCCGAGCTCAGCCGTGGCCCGTGCCCGCAGCACCAGCGCGATGGCCGCCTCCGCCTCGCCGTCTTCCTCCCCGGTCAGGTCGAGGGCCAGCTGGCCGGTGGCGGTGCCGCCGTCCGCGGCGCCGAGCTCCTTCCGCAGGTAGCGCAGGGCGAGATCGGCCAGGTCGAACGAGCGCTGGCCGGGCAGCGCCAGGTAGGCGGCGAGGGCGGTGTCCGTGGTCAGCCCGGCCAGCCGGAGCCCGTGGGCGGCCAGCGCATGCATCGGCCCCTTGGCGTCGTGCAGCGCCTTGGGCCGGGCCGGGCTGGCCAGCCAGGCGGCCAGGGCCTGCTCGTCCTCCTCGGTCAGCGCGGCCGGGTCGATGAACGCGCCCGCGCCGTCCGGGGTGGCCAGTGCCAGGCCGTCCAGCCGCCCGGTGCCGCGTCCCCAGGTCCCGCTGGCGGCCACGCCGGAGCGGCCCTCGGTGCTGGCGTGCTCGGCCAGCCACGAGACCAGCTCGCCGGGGCCGGGCCGGGCGATGTCCACCTCGAAGGCCGCGCCCGGCTCGGCCGCGGCCTCGGCAGCGGCAGCGGCCCCGGTGATCCCGTTGGGCAACGTGGTGTAGAGACGGTCGCGCAGGACGCGGAACTGGAGCGTGTCAAACAGCTGGTGGATCTGCTCCCGGTCCCAGGGCACCGGTCGCAGCTCGTGCGGGCCGACGTCGAGCGGCACGTCCCGGGCCAGCTCGGTGAGCTGCCGGTTGCGCAGCACGTTGCCCAGGTGCTCACGCAGCTTGTCGCCCGCCTTGCCCTTGACCTCGTCCACCCGGTCAGCCAGCGCGGTCAGCGAGCCGAACTCGGTGATCCATTTGGCCGCGGTCTTCTCCCCCACGCCGGGGATGTTGGGCAGGTTGTCACTGGGGTCGCCGCGGACCGCCGCGAAGTCTGGGTACTGGGCCGGGGTCAGCCCGTAAATCTCCAGCAGCCGCTCGGGCGTGAAGCGGACCGTCTCGCTGACCCCCCGGCCGGTCTTCAGCACCGTGACGGCCTCACTGATCAGCTGGAAGGCGTCCCGGTCGCCGGTCACGATGACGACGTCCATGCCGTTGTCAGCGGCGCGGGTGGCCAGCGTGGCGATGATGTCGTCGGCCTCGTAGCCGGCCACGGACAGCCGGGCGATGCCCAGTGCGTCCAGCACCTCGAAGATCAGGCTGAGCTGGCTGCGGAAGTCGGCCGGGGTCTCCCGCCGGTTCGCCTTGTACTCGACGTACTGCTCGTGCCGGAAGGTCGGCTCGCCGCGGTCGAAGGCCACCGCGACGTGGGTGGGCTGCTCGTCCCGGATGACGTTGATGAGCATGGCGGTGAAGCCGTACACCGCGTTGGTCGGCTGCCCGGTGGTGGTGGAGAAATTCTCCGGGGGCAGCGCGAAGAAGGCCCGGTAGGCCAGGGAATGCCCATCCAGCAGCAGCAGCCGGTCCCTGGTCGCGGGGGGGCCGGATGCGGGTGAGGGGGTCGGCTTCGTCGCCACGCAGCGAGTCTAGTGGCCTGCCCGGACAGTGGCGGGCCCGCGGCACCAGGTCGCCGCGGACATGGTTGCGGCCCGGTGGCCACCGGGAACGGTGGCCACCGGGCCGCATCAATGGCCGGCCCGATTCCGGGTTCCGCTGACGCGGTTCCCGGCCGGACCGGACCGGCGGTCAGGAGTTGAACGCGAAAATCGTGGTGGATGTGAACGTGTTCCCGGCGCCGAGCACGGTTGACGGGAAGGACGGCTGGTTGGGCGAGTCCGGGAAGTGCTGGGTCTCGAAGGTGTAACCCGCACCCTGCCGGTACGTCTTGCCGCTGATGCCCACCAGGGTTCCGTTGAGGAAGTTGCCGCTGTAGAACTGCACGCCCGGCTGGTCGGTCCAGACGGTCAGCAGTCGGCCGCTGGCCGGGTCGAAGGCCCGGGCGGCCAGGTTGAGGCCGTGCGGGCCGAAGTGACCAGGGTTCAGGATCCAGTTGTGGTCATACCCCTGGGCGATGAGCAGCTGGCTCTTGCCCCCGGTGGCCCCAGCGAAGCTGGCCGGGACGTTGTCCGGCGCGCTGACGTCGCTGATCCGCGAGCCGATGGTGTGCGGCGCGCGGAAGTCGAACGGCGTGCCGGCGACCGGCACCCCGTGCGCCAGTGGCAGCGGAATCTGGGTGCTGTCGGTCGGCGAGTAGCTGTTCGCATTGATCTGGACGAACTGCCGGTACGCGGAGCCAGCCGCAGACCCTTCGCCAGCCAGGTTGAAGTAGCTGTGGTTGGTCAGGTTCAGCACCGTGGCCAGCCGCTTGGAATCGTTGTGCGCGTTGTAGTGGATTCCGAGCTGGCCCTTATTGTTCAGCGTGTAGGTGACCGTCACGGTCAGCTTGGCCGGGTACCCGGTGCAGCCGTTCGGGCAGCCGAGGGATCCCTTGGCCCCGCCGGCGTCGCCGTTGGGGCTGACCAGCGTCAGCTGGACGCCTGCGGTCCCCAGGCCGTGGACCGCGTGGGACGCCCAGATGTGGTTGCCGAAGCCGACCAGCCCGCCGTGCAGCGCATTCACGCCGTTGTTGATCGGCAGCGTGTAGGTCTTGCCGTTGAGGTGGAAGGTGCCCTTGGCGATCCGGTTGCCGAACCGGCCGATCGTCTCACCAAAGTACGGGCCACCGTTCGCGATCACCGGCGGGCTGACGAACTTCACGTAATCCTGGAGCGTCTTGAAGCCCAGCACCACGTCGGCCTCGGCGCCGGAGCGCGACGGGACGTCGATCGACTGGACGATGCCGCCGTAGCTGAGGATCCTGACCTGCATCCCCCGGCAGTTGGTCAGCGTGTACCGGAATACCGGGGTGTTCTTGTGCGTGTAGGGCTCGATCGTGGAGCCGAAGTACTGCCTGGTCACCGTGGGGGAGCAGCCGCCCGAGTGACCGGACGAGGTGGCGTTGGCCGCGGTCATTCCGAGTGTTCCGGCCGTGGCCACGGCGGTGACAGCGACCACGCCGAACCGGATGGCCGGTGAGCCCAGCCTTCCCCTTAATGACAGACGCATGGTGAGACTCCCTTCGTTGGGTTCCCGGGAGCCGGCACAGACGGCCCCCACGGGGCATTGTTAACGCTCACCTGTGAGATGCGCCACCTTTTCAGCCGATAAATCGCGATCTTTTGTGATCTGTGCCCCGCGGGACGCCAGGGACCAGGGCGGCTGAGTGGCCGGTGCCCGGGGCCAGCGCCGCCGGGGAGCAGGCCGGGCCGGGCCGGGCCGCCGGGGCAGGCCGCCCCATCAATGGCCAGGCCGGACCGGCCGAGGCTTCCGGTACGATCCGGCAGCGCAGGCCGGCGCGGGCCCGCAGGCGGGTCGCCCGGCGGCACTGGGAGGAGACACGGTGGACCAGGACAGCTCCGGCGAGATCATGGCCGACTTCCTCACGATGAGCGAGGGCCGCCTGACGGACCGGATGGGCATCGTCGTTACCAGTGCCAGCGCAGAACGGGTCACCGGGACCATGCCGGTGGACGGCAACACGCAGCCTTACGGCCTGCTGCACGGGGGCGCCTCGTGCGTGCTGGCCGAGACGCTCGGCTCGCTGGGCGCCGCGCTGCACAGCGGCCCGGGCCACTATGTGGTCGGCATCGAGATCAGCGCGACGCACCACCGTGCGGCGCCGGACGGTCAGGTCACCGGCGTCGCCACCCGGCTGAACGGCGGGCGGACCCTGGTCTGTTACGAGATCGTGATCAGCGACGATCAGGACCGGCGGGTGTGCACGGCCCGGCTCACCTGCCTGATCCGGGACCGGGTTCCGGCCGGGGCCTGAGCGGGGACCGGGTCCCGGCCCGGGGCCGCGATCAGGCCCGGCCGCCGCGGCCCGCTGGGCCCGGCCATACCCGGACAATCACCGGAAACCGCACGTTACGGGGCGGAAATCACAAACCGGCCAGGGGATGACGGCCCCTTTGCGCAGCGCGGGGGCACCTCGCTACCGTGGAGGTCGCGAGTCCGGGGAACTGAGTAGAGAACATGTCGGCCCGGGGAAGGCCGACACGGCACCAAAGGTTCCCCGGGCTCGATCCGGGCCGTCCCTCAGCGACCGCCTGCAGGCGCGCCAGCGCTCAGGGACGCCCGCAGGCGCCCCGCGCCACCCTCCCGGCCCGGCGCGCGCCTCAGCCGCCGCCTGGGCGCCGTGCGCGGCCATCCCCGCCGCCCCGGGGCGGTCGGTGCACCGCCGTCGCGGCTGGCCGGGCACCGCCGTCGCGGCTGGCGGCCCCTCAGCCGCCGCTCTCGTCCGCCCCCGCCCCGGGCTTACTGTCCGCTACCTCGGCGGCCGGCACGTTCGGGCCCATGGTTCCCTCGATCACCCGCTCGGCCACCGTGCGCATGGCCAGCCGCTGGTTCATTGAGGTCTTCTGGATCCACCGGAACGCGTCCGGCTCGGACAGCCCCTGCTCGGCCTGGAGCTTGCCCTTGGCCCGGTCGAGGAGCTTGCGGACCTCGAGCCGGTCCTTGAGCGTGTCGACTTCGCCCTCGAGCGCGGCCACCTCCTGGAACCGGCTGACCGCGATCTCGATGGCCGGCACCAGGTCCGCTTTGGTGAACGGCTTGACCAGGTAGGCCATGGCGCCCGCATCACGGGCCCGCTCGACCAGTTCCCGCTGCGAGAACGCGGTCAGGATGACCACCGGTGCGATGTGCTCGGCCGCGACCTGCTCGGCGGCTGAGATCCCGTCCAGGACGGGCATCTTCACGTCCAGGATGACGAGGTCGGGCCGGAGCTTGCCGGCCAGCTCCACGGCCGCCTGGCCGTCGGCCGCCTCGCCGACCACGGCGTAGCCCTCTTCCTCAAGCATCTCCTTGAGGTCGAGGCGGATCAGCGCCTCGTCTTCGGCGATCAATACTCGCAATGGGGTCTGACTCACGCTCACGATCGTACCGTTACCAGGTAGATTGACGTTCGGCCGAGGCGCCCCTGAGCGGCCCGGCGCTCCCGCCCCGGTAGACCAACCGGCAGAGTCCATGGTCTCAAAAACCATGCAGTGTGGGTTCGAATCCCACCCGGGGCACCTGTTGTCATCTCATCCGCCTCCATTGCCGTCAGCCGATTCCTGAACCAAGGGCGGCCGCGTCCCCGATGCGGGGCACCATGTCGTCGGTGTGCCGGGCCGGGGGCACGATGAACGTCTCCACTCCCCAGCTCAGGGCCAGCTGGCTGCGCGTGCTGGGCAGCGGGCTGAACGCCAGCAGCGGGATCGGCGACCGGTACCGGGCCAGCCGCCGCGCCGCCGGGCCCAGCGTGCGGACGATCTTCGCGCGGCGGCTCATCGTGTTCGCCTTCCACCACCCGGGTGATTGGTCTATACCACTGTACGAACGCCCGGTGCCCTCGCCGAGGGGCGCGCGGCAGATTTCACCCAAAAGACATAGGACGGCCAGCTCTGTAACGGCCTGCACATATGCCCGGGCCGCCGGCCCGAGGGGGCCGTGAGGTAGCTGAAATTCCTGAGCCGGATGTGCCGGTCGTCACGCATGGCGGGCTGATGATGTTGACTTCAGCGACATCCCGGTGTCGCTGAAGTCAACATCACGCCGTGCGAACCCGGTTCCGGGTGAGTTGCGGCCGGAGCAGCCTGCAGTGGCCGACCCGGACTACCGGGGCGGGTGAGTCAGGGATGCCCGCATTACCCGGAC
>CAWCBE010000010.1:0-115871 GCA_963793825.1 uncultured Actinomycetes bacterium | reverse complement strand
GGCCTGGAGGACCCGGCGGGGGCCAAGGTGGTGCGCGTGGTGTCCGCCCGCGACCTGGCCGCCGCCGTGACCGACGCCGCCGCGGAGGCGGACGCGGTGGTGATGGCGGCCGCGGTGGCCGACTACCGGCCCGCGGCCCGGAGCGGCACGAAGATCAAGAAGTCCGGGGCCGCCCCCGAGCCGATCGCGCTGGCCGAGAACCCGGACATCCTGCGCGGCCTGGCCGCGCACCGCGCCCGGCCGGGCCAGGTCATCGTGGGCTTCGCCGCGGAGACCGAGGACATCTTGCGCAACGGGCAGGCCAAGCTGGCCGCCAAGGGCTGCGACCTGCTCGTGGTCAACCAGGTGGGGGATGGCCTGGCGTTCGGCACCGCCGACAACGAGGCGGTCGTGCTGGCCGCCGGGGGGGCGCCCACCCCGGTTCCCCGGGGGCCGAAGGAAGTTCTCGCCGACGTGGTGTGGGATCTGGTCGCCGCCCGGCTGCCCGGGCCGGCCGCGCCAGGCCGGGCAGGCAGCGACGATGCGCCGGCTGATGCGCGGGGCCGCGCCGACCCCGGCTAGACTTCGGCGGAGCTTCAGCCGCGTACACGACCGGGGAGTCAAGGTGGCCCGACGTCTTTTTACCTCCGAATCGGTGACGGAGGGCCATCCGGACAAGATGGCGGATCAGATCAGTGACGCCATCCTCGACACCATGATCAAGGATGACCCGAACAGCCACGTCGCCGTGGAGACGCTGATCACCACCGGCCAGGTGCATGTCGCCGGGGAGGTGACCACCGAGACGTACGTCGACATCCCCGGGATCATCCGGGAGAAGATCCTGGAGATCGGCTACGACTCCTCGACCAAGGGGTACGACGGGGCCTCCTGCGGCGTCTCGGTGTCCATCGGCTCCCAGTCACCCGACATCGCCCAGGGCGTGCTGTACGCGTTCGAGCACCGCGAGGGTGAGGGCTCCTCGGAACTGGACCGGCAGGGCGCCGGGGACCAGGGACTGATGTTCGGGTACGCGTGCCGGGAGACCCCGGAGCTCATGCCGCTGCCGATCATGCTGGCGCACCGGCTGGCCCGCCGCCTGTCCGAGGTGCGGCGCAGCGGGGAGGTGCCGTACCTGCGCCCGGACGGCAAGACCCAGGTGACGATCGAGTACGCCGGGGACAAGCCGGTGCGGCTGGACACGGTCGTGGTGTCCGCCCAGCACGCGCCGGACATCGACCTGAAGGAGCTGCTCGCCCCGGACGTCCGCGATCTTGTGGTGCTGCCGGTCGTCGAGCCGCTGGACATCGACACCAGCCAGTACCGGCTGCTGGTCAACCCGACCGGGCGCTTCGAGATCGGCGGCCCGATGGGCGACGCCGGGCTGACCGGCCGGAAAATCATCATCGACACCTACGGCGGCATGGCCCGGCACGGCGGCGGCGCCTTTTCCGGCAAGGACCCGTCCAAGGTGGATCGCAGCGCGGCCTACGCCATGCGCTGGGTGGCCAAGAACGTGGTCGCGGCGGGCCTGGCCGATCGCTGCGAGACGCAGGTCGCCTACGCCATCGGCAAGGCCAAGCCGGTTGGCCTGTTCGTGGAGTGCTTCGGCACCGAGCACCTGCCGGTGGAGCGGATCCAGGACGCCGTGCTCCAGGTCTTCGACCTCCGCCCGGCCGCCATCATCAGGGACCTGGACCTGCTCCGGCCGATCTACTCCCAGACGGCCAGCTACGGGCACTTCGGGCGCGAGGAGCCCGACTTCTCCTGGGAGCGCACCGACCGGGCGGACAGTCTGCGTGCGGCCGCCCGGCTCTGAGGCACCCGGTGGCTGGCGCGCCCCGGGACGGCCTATCCTCTGCCGGGGGTAAGCGGCTACTCCACTAAGGTCTGAGGTCACGCTGTCGCGGGAAGAACATTCCGGTACGAGCCCGTCGGGTGCGCATATGTCTGAGGCGGATGCATCGTCTCATCCCGAACCGCCGCCGGCCAGCCTGGCTCCGGTTCCGGCGGATGGGGCAGCCACGCCGGGCGGCCCGACCGCGCCGGGCGGCCCGGCCGCGCCGGGCGGCCCGGCCCGGCGGCCCCCGGGCGCCGGGCGCAACCGGCTCGCCACGGCCGCGCTGACCTGCGCCATCCTGGGTGGCGCGCTGGTCACCATCCCGGCGGGCCTGATCCTGGGCCTCCTCGGGCTGCGCCGGGCCAGGAGCAGCGGCCGCGGCGCGCTGCGCTGCTGGCTGGCCATCGGGATCAGCCTGGCCTGGGCCGGGGCCGCGGCCTACCTGGTGCCCAACCTCATCCGGGCCACTGACCCGGGCTGCGTCGCGTACAAGAACAGCGCGCTGACCTCGTACAACCGGGTCGTCTCGGACGTCAACGGCGGCGTCAGCCCGGCGGTCCTGTCGCGGGACCTGGCCACCGCGATCCGGCAGATCGACCGGGCGGCCCGGGACAGCCACACTGCCACGACCGTGCGCTCGCTGCACTCGCTCTCCAGCGGGCTGCGCACGGTGCTCAGGGACGTGCGGGCCCAGGTGGTCGTGCCCCGGCCGGTGCTGCTCCGGCTGAACCGGGAGACGGGGCTGGCCGACGGCGCCTGCGGGACCGTGCGCCTGTAGCGGTCCGTGCCCCGCCCGGCGCCGGGCGGCCCGGGCGGGGCACGGACGTCGGACGTCTCTGGTAGGACAGGAGCGTGGCAGGGGCAACGGGGCAGCGGGCGCCCGCCGGCCCCGGCGGCGGGCGGGGCCAGCCCGCCCGCCGCGGGCGCCGGGCCCGCCATGACCCGGGCCCGGACGCCGCCGACCTGCCCATCGCCCGGGTGGCCGTGGACCTCCCGCTGGCGCACCTGGACCGGCCCTTCGACTACCTCGTGCCGGAGCAGATGGCGGGCCAGGCGGTGGCCGGCTGCCGGGTGCGGGTCCGTTTTGCTGGCCAGCTGGTGGACGGGTTCGTGCTGCAGCGCGCCGTCGCGAGTGAGCATCCCGGGAAGCTGGCCCGGCTGGACCGGGTCGTCTCCCCGGAGCCGGTGCTGGCCCCGGAGATCATGGCACTGGCCCGTGAGGTCGCCGACCGGTACGCGGGGACCCTGGCCGACGTGCTGCGGCTGGCGGTCCCGCCCCGGCACGCCCGGGCCGAGGCGGAGGCGCCCCCTCCGGTGCCCGCCGGGACGCCGCCCCGGCCGGATCCGGGCCCGTGGTCCCGCTACCCGGCCGGCCCGGCCTTCCTGGATGCGCTGGCTCGCGGGCAGGGCCCGCGGGCGGTGTGGTCGGCCCTGCCGGGGCCACTGTGGCCGGAGGAGATCGCCCGGGCCGCGGGCACCGCGGCGGCGGCCGGGCGCGGCGCGCTCATCGTGGTCCCGGACGCCACCGACCTGGGCCAGGCGGATGCCGCCCTGGCGGCCGTGCTCGGCCCTGGCCGGCACGTGACCCTCGCCGCCGGGCTGGGCCCGGCCGAGCGGTACCGCCGCTGGCTAGCGGTCCGGCGGGGCACGGTCCGGGTGGTGGCCGGCACCCGGGCCACCATGTTCGCCCCGGTTCATGACCTCGGCCTGGTCGTCCTGTGGGACGACGGCGACGACCTGCACGCCGAGCCGCGCGCCCCGTACCCGCATGCCCGCGAGGTGCTGGCGCTCCGGGCGCACCGCACCGGTGCGGCCGCGCTGCTCGGCGGGTTCGCGCGCACCGCGGAGGCGACCAGCCTGGTGGCCAGCGGCTGGGCCCGGGCGCTGGTCGCGCCCCGCCCGGTGCTGCGCGGCCTGGCCCCGCTGGCCCGCGCGGCCGGGGAGGACGCGGAGCTGGCCCGCGACCCGGCGGCGCAGCGGGCCCGGCTGCCCAGCCTGGCGCTGCGCACCGCCCGGGAGGCGCTCGCCCACGGCCCCGTCCTGGTCCAGGTGCCACGCCGCGGCTACCTCACCGCACTGGGCTGCGCCCGGTGCCGGGCGCCGGCCCGCTGCCCGGCCTGCGGGGGGCCCCTGGGGCTGGCCCACGCGGACGCGGCGCCGCGCTGCCGGTGGTGCGCGGCCGAGGCGGCCGGCTGGCGCTGCCCGCACTGCGCGCACCCGGCGGTCCGTGCCCTGGTGACGGGGGCCGGGCGCACCGCCGAGGAACTGGGCCGGACCTTCGCCGGCGTGCCGGTGCTCACCTCCACCGCAGCGGCGTCCCTCCCCGCCGTGCCCGGGTCGCCCGCCCTGGTCATCGCGACGCCGGGCGCCGAGCCGCGCGCCGCAGGCGGCTACGCCGCCGCGCTCCTGCTTGACGGCTGGGCGCTGCTCGGCCGGCCCAGCCTGCACGCGGCGGAGGAGGCACTGCGCCGGTGGCTGAACGCCGCCGCGCTGGTCCAGTCCGGGCCCGCGGGCGGCCGGGTGGTGGTGGTGGCCGACGCGGGCATCCCGGCGGTGCAGGCCCTGGTGCGCTGGGATCCGGTCACTCATGCCGAGCGGGAACTCGCCGAGCGCGCCGAGCTGCGTTTCCCGCCGGCCGTCCGGATGGCCTCGCTCAGCGGGCCGGCCGAGGCGGTCGAGGGCCTGCTCGCCGTGGCCGCGCTGCCGCCCGCCGCTGAGCTGCTCGGTCCCGTCGATACCGGGGAAGGCCTGGTCAGGGTGCTGGTGCGGGTCCCCCGCGCGGCCGGGCGCGCGCTGGCCGAGGCGCTGCACGCGGCGCAGGCCGAGCGGAGTGCGCGCAAGGAACCCGGGGCGGTCCGGGTCGAGCTCGACCCGGCCGAGCTGATCTGACTGGCCCCCGGAAGGCCGTAGGGTGCAGGAGTGGCCACCTCACGACGGACTCCGCGGTCGCGGACGACGCCCGGTCCGGCCGGCCCTGCGGATGGGCCTGCGGACGCCCGGGAACAGCCTGGCCAGGCGGGCCAGGAACCGATCGAGCTGACAGCGGTGCACCTGGCCAGGACAGGGCACGGTGACCCCGACACTGCTTCCCGGCCGGATGCCGGGCCTGCTGCCCGGGGCGGCGCCGGACGGGCTCCTGCCTGCGGCGCGCCGCCCGTGGTCAGCCCGGGCGGCCTGCCGCGGCTGCCGACCGTGCGGCTGGCCCCGCGGGAGGAACTGGCCGCGGCGGCCCGGGTCGCGCCGCTGCTGCGGGCCGCCCGTGATGTGGCCCGGTGGGTCGGGCCGGGCCGGGCCATCACCGGGGCCGGCTGGCGACGGCGCGCAGATGCCGTCGCCGCCGCCACCCACCTGGAGCTGATCCCGGCGGAGTTCGAGGCCGCCTGGCGGGTGGCGCTCGCCGCGCGGATGCTGGTGCTGGCCGACGGGCGGGTCGAGACGGGAGACCGGCTCGGCGTGCTGGCCGCGCCCGCTGCCGACGACGTGCTGGCCGCCTGGGATGCGGCACTCACCGTGATGCTCGCCGCTGAGGACCTGGACGGGCTGGCGACCGCCCTCTACACGGTCGGCGGCCCGGTGCGGATGGATGCCCTGTTCGACGCGTACCTGGCCGCGGCGGGTGCCCCGGGGCGCCCCGACCCGGGGCAGGACGCGCCCGACGAGGGCGCGGCGCTGTCCGTGGCCCTGGAGGCGCTCGCTGACCTGGGCGTGGTCGAACTGGGCGCAGATGACCTGGAGTCAGACGATCCCGGCGGCAGCCTGACGGTCACCCTCGCCCCGCTGGGCATCTGGGGCGTGCACCGGCGGCTCCGGGCCCAGGGCTGGCACCTGCCGGTCACCGGCGGCGGCTCCCGCGGCGACGCGGCGGCGCTGCTCGCCACCCTGGCCAACTGCGACGTGGAGGACGGCGAGGCGGAGATCGCGAGCTGGCTCGCGGGCCGGACGCCCCGGCAGGCCGCCGACGAGCTGATCGCGGCGGCCAGTCATGGCTCACCAGGGCTGCGGGGGGCCGGATTCGCGGTGCTGGACCGGATCGGCGGCGACGCGGTCGCTCCCGTCCGGGAGGCCCTGGCCGATCCGGTGCTGCGCGCCCATGCCGCCGTGTGGCTGCACGAGCACGGCGAGAACGTGGAACTGGGCCGGGAGGACCGGGCCTGGCTGCTGGTGGACCTAGGGGCCGGCCTGCTGGAGGAAGCCGACCCCAAGGACGTCGTCGCGGAACTGCTCCCCGACGTGCCGCCGGACGCGCAGGCCGAACTCGTGGCGGGCCTGTGGCGGGTCCGCCACCCTGGCGTGACCGACCTGCTGACGGCACTCAGCGACCATCACCCGGATCCCGGCGTGGCCCGGGCCGCCCGCAAGGCGGCCTTCAAGGCCCGGTCCACTGCGGCCCGGGCGGGCTCCGCGGGTTCATAGACTTGGTGGGCTGGAAGGCATGTGGCAGCATGCCTGCACGAGCCTGCTCAGGAAGGACGGTGTGCCATCAGCGTCAAGCCCATCCGCATCTTCGGCGACCCGGTGCTGCGCACCCCGGCCGAGCCGGTCCGCGATTTCGACGCCGAGCTGCGCAAGCTGGTCAAGGACCTCACCGACACGATGATGGACGCACCGGGCCTGGGCCTGGCCGCCCCGCAGATCGGGGTGGGCCTGCGGGTCTTCACGTACTACGTGGACGACCAGCTCGGGCACCTCATCAACCCGTCGCTGGACCTGACCGGCGAGACCGAGACCGACGACGAGGGCTGCCTGTCCTTCCCCGGCCTGGCGTTCCCCACCCCCCGCGCCTTCGGAGCGGTGGCCAAGGGCTTCACCATGTACGGTGACCCGGTCACGGTCGAGGGCACCGGGCAGCTGGCCCGCTGCGTCCAGCACGAGACCGATCACCTGGATGGCGTGCTGTTCATCGACCGGCTCGATCCGCAGCAGCGCAAGCTGGCGAACAGGGCGATCCGCGAGGCGGAGTGGTGGGGTGAGCCCATCCCGGAGATCAGGGCCTCACCGCACCCGACCGGCGGAAAGGCGTTCTAGGCCGCTGCCATGCGACTGGTCTTTGCGGGCACCCCGCAGGCGGCAGTGCCCGCGCTGGACGCGCTGCTGGCCTCCGGGCACGAGGTGGCGGCCGTGGTGACCCGGCCGGACGCCCCGGCCGGGCGCGGCCTGCACCTCGTGCCCAGCCCGGTCGGCGAGCGGGCGGCGGAGGCCGGCATCGAGGTGCTCAAGCCGCCCCGGCCACGGGATCCCGCCTTCCTCGACCGGCTGCGCGCCATCGCCCCGGACTGCTGCCCGGTGACCGCCTACGGGGCGCTGATCCCGCAGGCCGCCCTGGACATCCCCGGGCACGGCTGGGTCAACCTGCATTTCTCGCTGCTGCCGGCCTGGCGCGGCGCGGCACCGGTGCAGCACGCCATCCTGCACGGTGACGACCTGACCGGCGCGACCACGTTCCGGCTTGTCCTGGAACTGGACGCCGGCCCGGTGTTCGGCATGCTGACCGAGCCCATCCGGCCCCGGGATACCGCCGGTGACCTGCTGGCCCGGCTCGCGGTCTCTGGCGCCGGGCTCCTGGTGGCCACGCTCGACGGGATCGAGTCCGGGCAGCTGGAGGCCCGCCCGCAGCCGGCCGAGGGAGTCAGCCTCGCACCCAAGATCACCGCGGCGGACGCCCGGGTGCGCTGGGACCGGCCCGCCCTCGCCGTGGACCGGCAGATCCGGGCCTGCACGCCCAGCCCCGGCGCCTGGACCGTCCTCGGCGACGCCAGGATCAAGCTCTGGCCACTGGAGGCGGCCGACGTGACTAGATCCACGGCCGGGGATTCCCCGGCCGCCGGCGGCTCGCTGGGCCCGGGCGAGCGGCTGGCCGCCGGGGAAGTGCGGGCCGGGCGCTCCGCGGTGCTCGTGGGCACGGCGACCGGGCCGGTGCCGCTGGGTGACGTGCAGCCGCCGGGGAAGCGCCGGATGCGGGCCGTGGAATGGGCCCGCGGGCTGCGCCAGGACTCCATGGTGCTCGCCTGAGATGGCAGCTTCCGGCAGCCCGCGGCGCTCCGCGCGGCACCAGCCCGGCCCGGGCCGGCGCGGGCCCGGCGGCGGCGGGCCCGGCGGCCAGTCCGGCGCGCCCGGCGGCCAGTCCGGCGGGCCCGGCGGCCAGTCCGGCGGCAACGGCCGTCCCCGTGGCAGCGGCCGCCCCGGCGGCGGCCAGTCCCGCCCCGGCGGCGGCCAGCGCCGGCGCGCCGACCCGGCCCGCCGGACCGCCTATGACGTCCTGATCGCGGTGGACCAGCGGGATGCCTATGCCAACCTGCTGCTCCCGTCGCTGCTCGGCCAGCGCGGCCTGGCGGGCCGGGACGCGGCGCTGGCCACCGAGCTGACCTACGGCACGCTGCGCGGCCGCGGCACCTACGACGCGATCCTCGGCCTGTGCAGCGACCGGGCCCTGGACCGGGTCGACCCCCCGCTCCGCGAGGTGCTGCGGCTGGGCACCCACCAGCTGCTTGCCACCCGGGTGGCCCCGCACGCCGCCGTGGCCACCTCCGTGGACCTGGCCAGGGATCTGGCCGGGCCGCGCTCGGCGGGCTTCGTCAACGCGGTGCTGCGCCGGGTGTCCACCCGCGACCTGGAAAGCTGGATCGGCGTGGCGGCCCCGCCGCGCGACGGTGACCCGCTCGGGCACCTGGTGGTCCGCTACAGCCACCCGCGCTGGCTGGCGGCGGCGATCGCCGCGTCCCTGGGCGAGGACGTGGCCGGCCCGCTGCGCGAGACCGAGGCCGCGCTGGCCGCGGACGGCGTCCGGCCGCGGGTCACGCTGTGCACGGTGCCGGGACTGGCTGCGCCGGCGGAGCTCCTGGCCGCGGGGGCGGAGCCGGCCCGGTGGTCGGAGTTCGGCGCCTATCTCGATTCGGGCGACCCGGCCGGCATCGGGCCGGTCCATGAGGGGCGTGCGGCCGTGCAGGATGAGGCCAGCCAGCTCGCCGCCGTGGCGCTGGCCCGGGCCGGCCTGGCTGGCCGGGACACCTGGTGGCTCGACATGTGCGCGGGGCCGGGGGGCAAAGCCCGGCTGCTGGCCGGCCTGGCCGCCCAGCGCGGCGCGCACCTGCTGGCCGCCGACGCGCGGCCGCACCGCGCCCGGCTGGCCCGGGACGCGGCCGCGATCACCGGCGCCGCCGGGGCGGTGGTGGCCGACGCCTGCCGCCCGGCCTGGGCGCCCGGCACGTTCGACCGGGTCCTCGCCGACGTCCCGTGCTCCGGTACTGGGGCGCTCCGCCGCCGTCCCGAGGCCCGCTGGCGGAAGTCACCCGAGGACGTGCTGGCCCTCGGCGGGCTGCAGCGGCGGCTGCTCGGCAGCGCCCTGGATGCGGCCCGGCCGGGGGGAGTGGTGGCCTACGTGACCTGCTCGCCGCACCTCGCCGAGACCCGTGACGTGCTGGCCGACGTGCTCGGCGGCCGCGACGACATCGAGGTGCTGGACGCCCCCGCGGTCCTGGCCGAGGTACCGGGCCTGCGCTGCCCCGAGCCCGGCAGCCAGTACGCGCAGTTCTGGCCGCACCGGCACGGCAGCGACGCGATCTTCCTGGCCCTGCTGCGCCGCCGCTGAGCCGCCCGGGCCGCCGGCTCGAGCCGCTGCCGCCGGCGCGCAGCGGGCTACCGGCGGCCGGTCAGCGCCCGGCCGGAGCCATGCCGCAGCCGGGCCGAGCCGATGTCCGCCTTCTGGCCCTCGGTGTACCCGGCGCTGTAACCGCTCCCCGAGTAGGTCACCCGCGACCTGCGGGTCACCGGGTAGGCGTGCTCGATGTTCCGCATGATCACCTGCCGCCGGTCGGCCAGGACCAGGGCCGTCCGGTCCCCGGCCGGGGCGGTAGGCGCGGTGGCCTCGGTGGTGGCGTGCTGCTCGGCGGCCCGCACCCGGGAGACGACCGCGGACACGAAGCCGAGCAGCCAGCTACGCCGCCACGCGCGCGCGCTGCGGCTCCAGTCCGGGACCTCGGCGCCCGCCAGGCCCTGCCACATCTGCACGAGCAGCGACGTGTACAGCACGTCGGCCCGCTCGATGTCAGAGGCGAAGCCGAAGATGTGGATCCGGGTTCCCGGGCCGGGCCGGGCCAGGATGACGCACTGGCAGCGCAGCACCGAGGCCAGGCCGCAGAGCAGGTGGGCCTGCACCCGGGCCCACGGGTTGTCGATGTCCACCTTCCGGTCAGCCGGGTGGTCGGTCCCCGGCCGCCGGGCGGCGAGCAGCGCGCGGTCGATGCCGTACTTGGCCATCAGCTCGGCGGCCTTGGCCGTCAGGGCCTGGGCCTCGGCCGGGGTCACCCCCTCGGCCTCCGCCTTGGCCAGCAGCTTCCGCACCCGGGCGAGCAGCGCGGCGGCGGCTTCCGGCCCGGCGGTGGCCCCGGCTGAGCCGCCGCCCGCCTCGGCGCCCGGCGGCCCGTCTGGTGGGCCGCCGGGGGGGCCGTCGGCCGGGTAGCTGCCTGCTGCCTGGTGGTTCACGGAGCTTCCTCCCGTCCCGGGCGTCGATTCGAACGCGCGATCGAACATTATCCGGAGACTGTGACATTTCCGCCGGCCCGGCTCCGGCTGGCCTCCTGTCCTGGGCCACCGCCGCTGGCCGCCTGTCCCTGGGCCACCGCCGCTGGCCGCCTATCCCTGGGCCACCGCCGCTGGCCGCACCCTACCGCCGCCGCCGGTAAGGGGGCAGCCCAGGTTCACCCGGGAGGTCCCCCACCGGGAGACCCCGGCGCCGCCTACACTCGGGCCCATGGCTGTGCAGATGGCACCGAGCATCCTGTCCGCCGATTTCGCCCGGCTCGCGGATGAGGTGGCGGCGGTCACCGGCGCGGCCGACTGGCTGCACGTGGACGTCATGGACAACCATTTCGTGCCCAACCTCACCCTCGGCCTCCCGGTCGTCGAGGCGCTGCTCAAGCACGCCGGGCTGCCGCTGGACTGCCACCTGATGATCGAGGACCCGGACCGCTGGGCGCCGGCCTACGCCGAGGCGGGCGCGAGCAACGTCACCATCCACGCCGAGGCGGCCAGGTCGCCGGTACGGACGCTCCGGATGATCAGGTCGGCCGGTGCCCGGGCCGGCCTGGCGATCAACCCGGCCACCCCGGTCGAGCCGTACGCCGACCTGCTGCCCGAACTGGACATGCTGCTGCTGATGACGGTCGAGCCGGGGTTCGGCGGCCAGCCGTTCCTGGACATGGTGCTGCCCAAGCTGCGCCGCGCCCGGGACCTGGTCAGCGCCCGGGACGCCGCGGTGTGGCTGCAGGTGGACGGCGGGGTAAGCGAGAAGACCATCGAGCGCTGCGCCGAAGCGGGCGCCGACGTGTTCGTCGCCGGGTCGGCGGTCTACAGCGCCAACGAGCCGGCCGCCGCGGTGCAGGCCCTCCGCGCGCAGGCTGAGCAGGCCACCTCCCGGGCGTCCTGGCACTGCTGAACGCGGCCCGCGCCACGCCGCACCTACCGGCGCCGGGGCCGGGGACCTGCGATATTCATGCTTAACGACATCCAGTCCGGCGCTGCTGTCGATATCCGCAGGGGCCGTTCGTCGGGCAGGTGACGGACAGTCGAGAAACTGAAGGAGAGCCGTCATGGCCGAGTACCTGATTCTGATCTGCGAGGACGAGAACGGCTACGCGACCGCGTCGCCCGACGTCTTTCAGCAGGTGATGGATGCGCACAACCGGTTCGCGGAGCAGGTCGAGGAGACCGGCGGGAAGGTCATCAGCGGCCGGGCGTTGCAGCCCACGCCCACCGCCACCTCCATCCGCGGCGACGTGGTGACCGATGGCCCGTTCGCCGAGACCAAGGAGGCCCTGGGCGGCTTCTACCTGGTTGAGGCGCGTGACCTGGACCATGCCCTGGAGATCGGCAAGCTCTGCCCGGCGCGGTTCGGCGGGGTGGAGGTCAGGCCGGTCATGGTCTTCGACTGACGGTGACCAGCCCGGCCGCGGACGATGCGGCGATCGCTGTGGCGGACGCGCACCGTCGCGAGTGGGCCTTCGTGCTCGCCGCGACGGCGCGCGTGGCCGGCGACATCGATCTCGCCGAGGAGTGCGTCCAGGACGCCTACGTCGTGGCGCTAGAGGCCTGGACGCGGCAGGGCGTCCCGCGCAACCCGGGCGCCTGGCTGACCACCGCGGCCCGGAACCGGGCCATCGACCGGCTGCGTCGCGATACGACGCTGCGCCGGAAACTCCCGTTGCTGATCGAGCCGGATGCCGGGGCAGCCACGGGGGCGCCCCGGCCCGGTCAGGGGGTGGATGTGATCCCCGACGACCGGCTGCGCCTGGTGTTCACCTGCTGCCACCCGGCGCTGGCCCGGGAGGCCCAGGTCGCCCTGACCCTCCGGCTCGTGTGCGGCCTGTCCACGGCGGAGATCGCCCAGGCCTTCCTGGTCTCGGAGCCGACCATGGCGGCGCGGGTCACCCGGGCCAAGAAGAAGATCTCCGGCGCCCGCATCGCCTACCGGGTGCCGGGGCCCGCGGAACTGCCGGACCGGCTCGATGCCGTGCTCACCGTGGTGCACCTGCTCTACACCACCGGTCACACCGCGCCCGGCGGCAGCCAGCTGGTCCGGGGTGACCTGGTCGAGCGCGCTTTCAGCCTGGCCCGGATGCTCCGCCAGCTGATGCCGGACGAGCCGGAGATCCGTGGCCTGCTCGCGCTGCTGCTGCTGACCGATGCCCGCCGGGCCACCCGGAGCGCACCGGACGGCCGGCTCCTGCTGCTGGAAGAACAGGACCGCAGCCAGTGGGACCGGCCGGCCATCGACGAGGGCGTCAACCTGGTCACCGGCGCCCTGCGCGGCGGCCGTCCGGGCCGGTTCGCCGTGCAGGCGGCGATCGCCGCGCTGCACGCGGCGGCGCCCAGCTACGCCAGTACCGACTGGCGGCAGATCGTGCGCCTGTATGACCTGCTGGGGCGGGTGTGGACGTCGCCCGTGGTGGCGCTGAACCGAGCGGTCGCGGTGGCCATGGCAGATGGCCCAGCGGCCGGGCTGGCCGAGATCGGCGCCCTGGAACAGGACGACCGGCTGGCCGGCTACCGGTACCTGCCCGCGGCCAAGGCGGACCTGCTGCGCCGCCTCGGCCGCCGCCAGGAAGCCGCCGCGGCCTACCAGGCCGCCCTCAGCCTGACCGCCAACGAAGCCGAACGCCAGTTCCTCACCGGCCGCCTCGCCGAGGTCACCGGATCCGGGTAGCCGGCCCGCCGGGGAGCGCATGATGGTGCCGGGAGGTTGTCATGGCCACTGTCAGCGTGCGCTACATCGTTAACGATGTTGACGCGGCGATCGCGTTCTACCGCCAGTATCTTGGCTTCGCCGAGGTGATGCACCCAGCCCCGGCCTTCGCCATGCTGTCGCGTGGTGATCTGCGCCTGGTGCTGAGCGCGCCGGGCGGCGGCCCTGGGGGTGGCCAGGCCATGCCGGACGGCACGATGCCGCAGCCTGGTGGCTGGAACCGCTTCTCCATCGAGGTAGCCGACCTGGCCAGCACGGTCAGCAGGCTGCGCCATCAGGGTGTCCGGTTCCGGAACGAGATCGTCACCGGGATGGGCGGAAAGCAGATCATTGCGGAGGATCCGTCGGGCAACCCGGTGGAACTGTTCGAGCCGACCCGTCCGGAGGCCAGGCTCCACTAGCTGCGGGCCTGTCTGATTCCCCGGCCAGTTCGGGTAGCGGGCGCGGTGCCGCCGTGGTCAGGCGACGGCGGTGGGTGGGCCGTGGCTATGCAGCACGCGGGCGCCATCGGGGCTGGTGGCGGTGATAGTGCCGTCGGCATGAAGAGCCAGGCTCCAGCCCCAGCGGTGCACCGCTATCAGATGATGGAAGCAGCACAGCAGAAGGCAGTTGGCCAGGGTGGTCAGCCCGCCGTCGGCGCGGCGCCGCAAGTGGTGAACGTGACAGGCGGCAGGCGGCTGGTGGCACCCGGGAAAGGCGCAGTGCCGGTCCCGGGCGATGACCGCCCGCCTCAGGTGCGGGGGGACCTGATCGGTAGCGGTCCCCGTGTCCAGGGGGAGGCTGACCGAGGGGAACTCACTGCCGAGCAGGCGGGTGCGCAGGAAGGCGGCTAGTCCGGCCGGGCCGGACAGCGTGTCGGCGGCATACCGCAGCAGCGTGTCGTGCAGCCGGGCCCGCGTCGCCGGGCGCAGCGCTACCGCGGGGCGGCCGCGCCCGGTGCGGACTCGGGCGGCCGCGGCGCCCTCCGGGCCGGAGCGGGCCAGGAACGCGGCCCCCAGCTCCGCCAGCGCGGCCGGGTCGAGATGGCCGGTGACGATCGGGGTCAGGGCCGCATCGCAGGCATAAGCGGCGGCGGCCGGGCCGGACAACCAGCCCGGCTGGCCGTCGGCGGCGGCCCGCGCGGCCTCAGCGCCCGCCGGGCCCGGGCCGCCCGCCGGGCCCGTGGCCCATTCCGCTTCCGCTTCGGCCGCACCGGGCATGCCGCGCAGCTGGTCCAAGGTCAGGTGCAGCTGGATGTGGGTGGGCTGTCCGGCGTGCCCGGGCAGGCAACGGGAGCCGATCAGCCGCCGGCAAGCTTCTTCGAGGGCGTCGTGGCGCCGCTGCGCGGCGCTGCGCACATCCTCGGGACCGGCCTTCTTGCCCAGTGCGTCTAAGACAGCGGAGAGGGCGGCGGCGCAGGCCGGAGTGAGGCCGCCGGCCAGCCGCCCGGCCCCGCCGAAGGTGACATCCAGCCATACGTTCCGGCCATCAAAACCATCATCCCCGTCCTCGTCCGGACGGGCGGTGCGGCGGCGTATCTCCTCGGCCAGGGCAGCCAGGTCGGCCAGGTCCGCGCCGCCGGCTGCGGCGGCGAGCAGGATGTCGTCGGCATCGGCGCGGAGGCCGGCCGGAAGCTGGTCGCTCCAGTGGCAGATCTCCCGCGCCCAGGAGGGGGAGAGGTCCCCGCCGGCTAATGCCTGGCCGACGGCGGGGTGGGCGGTGAGGCGTTTCGCCCAGCCCGTGGCGGCCGCCGCGGCGCCGCAAGTGATCCGGGTCTGCCAGCGCAGCCACACCCGGGCGGACCCCTGCCCATCGCCCTGGTAGCCGCCGCCCGTGCTGAACGCCGCCAGCATCCGGGCCTGCGCTGCGGTCTGCGCCGCCTCGGCCCGCGCCAGGCCGCGCAGGCAATCCGCCTGCACCACGGCCTGGAGTCCGGCGGCATCCACGGAGTTCAGGTATTCCAGCCCGTCCCGCACGGCGGCCAGTGCCGCGGCCGGAGAAGTGAAACCGGGCCGGGTGCACATGCCGCCCACCTCTCTCCCCGGACGCGAACTAGAACCGGCCAGCAGGCCAGGGCATCATCTCGATGACACGTTCGATAGTATCGGCCGACACTGACAAAACGGGGGCCTGCTGGCCGGGGCCCGGAACTGATGACCGGCTGCCGGACCGGCACTGCCGCCGGGGGCGGCCTGCGCCCGGGTCAGCCAGGCCACTACCGGCCGCACGATCTGCGTGCGCGCTGGACCGCGACGGTGCGGCCGCCGGAGAGCACCCCGAGAACCTCAGGCGGGAGCAGATCGCCGAGCACGGCTACCGGGACAGGCGGCCGCACGACCATGAGGAAGGCCCCCTGATCCCGCCGGAGCTAGGCTGACTGGCCGCCGGGGCCAGGCCACCACCGCCGACGACATCAGCGCCGCCGCCAAGGGCTACCGGGTCGTGGTCAACCCGTCATCGTCGCCCGGGGAGCGGCCACCGCGCGCTGCCCCGCCCCTTCACCCCCGCCTGGCGCGGCCGGGACGGCGCCGACGCCGCGGAATACGTGCCGTGGCACACTGGTTTCAGCAGTGAAGCGTGCTCCGGGGTCGGTGAAAGTCCGAGCCGGCGGTGACAGTCCGCGACCCGGCCGCAGGCGCCCAGCGCCCGCAGCCGGCTGACCCGGTGGAATTCCGGGACCGACGGTGAAAGTCCGGATGGGAGGAAGCACGCGCGCGGTTGGCAGCATTGGCTGCCGCCGCGCAGGCGCGTCCGCGCACCCCCGGAGCCGGCTAGCAGGACGGCTCCAAGGAGAGGACATCGCGGATGTTCACCGGGATAGTGGAAGAAGTCGGCGAGGTGGTCGCGGTCACGCGGCTGCCCGGCGCCGCCCGGCTCACCGTGCGCGGCCCGGTGGTCACGGCCCAGGCCCGGCACGGGGACTCGATCGCGGTCAACGGGGTCTGCCTGACCGTAACCGATTCGCCGGACAAGACGTTCACCGCCGACGTGATGGCGGAGACGCTGGATCACAGCAGCCTCGGCGCGCTGCAGCCGGGATCTCCGGTCAACCTGGAGCGGCCGGTTGAGATGGGTGGCCGTCTCGGCGGCCACCTGGTGCAGGGGCATGCGGACGGGACCGGCCTGGTCCTGTCCCGGGCCCCGGACGAGCACTGGGACGTGGTCCGCATCTCGCTGCCCCCGGCCCTGGCCCGCTACGTGGTGCACAAGGGTTCGGTCACCGTGGACGGCGTGAGCCTGACGGTGTCCGGGCTCGGCGACGCGGGCTCGGCGGCCGGGCCGGAGCCGTGGTTCGAGGTGAGCCTGATCCCGACCACCCTGGGGCTGACCACGCTGGGCCGGGTTCAGCCTGGCGGCCTGGTGAACCTGGAGGTGGACGTGATCGCCAAGTACGTGGAGCGCCTGCTGGGCGGCGGTCCGGGACTGGCTGCGGCGGGTGCCGGGCCACAGGGAGGCCGGTCATGACCACCAGCGAGATGCTGGCCGGCTACACGGAGAGCGGCCCGGGGCCGGCCCAGGACGGCGGGACCGGCCCGGCGGGCGGCGCGCGCGGGGCGGGCGGCACCGGCCCGGCGGGCGGTGACGGGGTGACCAGGCAGCCCACGGCGGCACGTGACACGCCGGGCGGGGAGAGCATGCTCGACGAGGTGGAACGGGCGATCGGCGACATCGCGGCCGGCCGGCCGGTGGTGGTCGTGGACGACGCGGACCGGGAGAACGAGGGCGACATCATCGTCGCGGCCAGCAAGATGACGCCCGCGCTGATGGCCTTCATGATCCGGCACACCAGCGGCGTGATCTGCGTGCCGCTGCCCGGGGACGCGCTGGACCGGCTGCAGCTGCCGCTGATGACCCCGCACAACGCGGAACGGATGCGCACCGCGTTCACCATCAGCGTTGACGCCCGGGACGGGGTGACGACCGGGATCTCGGCCGAGGACCGGGCCCGGACGGTGCGGACCCTGGTGGACTCGGCCACCGAGTCGCACGAGATCGTCCGCCCGGGACACATCTTCCCGCTCCGCTACGCCGAGGGTGGCGTGCTGCGGCGGCCCGGGCACACCGAGGCGGCCGTGGACCTGGCCCGGCTGGCCGGGCTCACCCCGGCCGGGGTGCTCGCCGAGGTGGTGAACGACGACGGGACCATGGCCCGGCTCCCGCAGCTGCGCGCGTTCGCCGACGAGCACGGCCTCGCGCTCATCTCCATCGCCCAGCTCATCGACTACCGGCGCCGGTCCGAGCTCATGATCCACCGGAGGGTGGAGACCACGCTGCCGAACGCGCACGGCACGTGGCGCGCCCTCGGCTACCAGAACTCGGTCGATGCGACCGAGCACCTCGTCCTGGTCCTCGGCGATCTCGGCGATGGGACCGACGTCTTGGTCCGGGCCCATTCCGAATGCCTGACCGGCGACGTGTTCGGTTCCCGGCGCTGTGACTGCGGGGCCCAGCTGGAGGCGTCCATGGCGGCAATCGCCGCGGAGGGCCGCGGGGTCGTGCTCTATCTCCGTGGCCACGAGGGCCGGGGCATCGGCCTGCTCAGCAAGCTGCGGGCCTACCAGTTGCAGGACGCGGGCGCCGACACGGTGGACGCCAACCTGGAACTCGGCCTGCCCGCGGATGCCCGGGAGTACTCGGCGGGCGCGCAGATTCTCGCCGACCTGGGCGTGCGGTCGGTCCGCCTGCTCACCAACAACCCGGAGAAGGTCAGCGGGCTGTCCGCGTTCGGCGTGGAGGTGACCGGCCGGGTGCCGCTGCCGGCCGCGGCCACCCCGGAGAACCTGCGGTACCTCATGGTCAAGCGGGACCGGCTCGGCCATTTCATCGACGGGCTGCCCGCCATGCCCGCCGCCCCGGAAGCCAGCGGGCTGGCCGGTGCCCGGTGAACGCCGTCCGGTACCGGCTCGCGAGCCCGGGCCGCCAGGCCCGGGCGAGTGGCCGGTGTGCGGGTTTCCGCCGGATGGCGCGAACGTCAGGGGAAGCACGGTGAGCGGCGCCGGCCGCCCGGGGGAGCACGCGGTGGACGCCGCCGGGCTCACCCTGGCCATCGTGGCCACCCGCTGGCACGCTGAGATCACCGACGCCCTGGTGGACCGCGCGGTGGCCGCCGCGAAGGATTGCGGGATCGATGACCCGCGGGTGGTCCGGGTGCCCGGGGCCGTGGAACTGCCGGTGGTAGCGGCCGAACTGGCCCGCGGCCACGACGCGGTGGCCTGCCTGGGCGCGGTGATCCGTGGCGGCACGCCGCATTTCGAGTACGTGTGCGACGCGGTGACCTACGGGCTGGCCCGGGTCGCCCTCGACACCGGCACGCCGGTTGGCAACGGGGTGCTGACCTGTGACACCCTGGAGCAGGCCCGCGACCGGAGCGGGCTGGACGGCAGCACCGAGGACAAGGGCTGGGAGGCGGTCGTGGCCGCGCTCGAGACCGCGCTCGTGCTGCGCTCGCTGCGGGGCGCCGGGCTGGATGCGCCGGAAGGAACCCTCCGGCCACGACATTGACCGGGCGGGGTTACCGACTGGCCAATGACGGTTCCGTTGTGCATGAAAGGCTTGTGCCGTGCTATCCCTGGTCCTGCCCAAGGGCTCGCTGGAGCGTGCCACTCTTGATCTCTTCGACGCGGCCGACCTGACCGTCCGCCGCTCGTCAGACCGCGACTACCATGCGTCCATCGATGACCCGCGGATCGAGCGGGTGCGGTTCCTGCGCCCCCAGGAAATCCCGTCCTATATCGAGCGCGGCCTGTTCGACCTGGGCATCACCGGCCGGGACTGGATCACCGAGACCGGCGCTGAGGTGGCCTCGCTCGGCGAGCTGCACTACTCCAAGGCCACCGCGCAGCCGATCCGGGTGGTGCTCGCCGTGCCCCAGGGCTCGCCCTGGCAGTCCGTCACCGACCTGCCGGAGGGCGTCCGGATCTCCACCGAGCTGCCCGCCCTGACCGCGCGGTACCTGGCGGCGAACGGCGTCAAGGCCATGGTCATCCCGTCGCACGGGGCCACCGAGGCCAAGGTGCCCGACATCGTCGACGCCATCGTGGATCTCACCGAGACCGGCTCCTCGCTGCGCCGGAACGGGCTGCGGATCCTGGACACCCTGCTGACCAGCTACACCGAGCTGATCGCCAACACCGGGGCGTTCGCGGACGCGGAGAAGCGCAGCGCGATGGAGGACATCATGCTGCTGCTGTCCGGGGCCATCCGGGCCCGGGGCAACGTGCTGCTCAAGCTCAACGTCCCGGCCGACCGGCTGGACGAGGTGGCCAGGATGCTGCCCGCCATGTCCTCGCCGACCATCACCGCGCTGGCCCGCGGCGGGATGAACGCGGTGGAGACCGTGGTGCCCAAGCGCGGGGTGAATACGCTGATCCCCGCGCTGCGGGCGGCCGGGGCCCGGGACATCCTGGAGATCCCCATCTCGAAGATCGTCGAGTAATCCGGGTCGCGCCCGGGCTGGCCGGGAGATGGCGCCCGGGGTGAGGTGAACGTACCCTGACGTCAGGGTACGGTCGGCCGCGCGGGCGGTCCGGCCGGCAACGACGGCTGAGGTGAACGGTTGCGAGACATCCTGGACCCGATCACGAAGTGGTGGGACGCGGGTGAGGTGTTCGGCCTGGCCACGGTGGTCCGGACCTTCCGCAGCGCGCCCCGTGAGCCCGGCGCGGCCATGGCGGTGTCCGCTTCGGGGGAGGTCATCGGCAGCGTGTCCGGCGGCTGCGTGGAAGGCGCCGTGTACGAGGTGGCCCAGCAGGCCGTGGCGACCGGGCAGCCGGTGCTGGAGACCTACGGGGTCAGCGACGACGACGCGCTGGCAGTCGGGCTGACCTGCGGCGGCATCCTGCACGTGTTCGTGGAGCCGGTGAGCCAGGAGGCCTTCCCCGAGCTGGGCGCCGTGGCGGAGGGCATCCGGTCCGGGCAGCCGGTCGCGGTGGCCACCGTCATCGAGGGCCCAGGGGAGGCCGGCGCCCGCCGGGTGATCTGGGCGGACGACCGGGCCAGCGGTACCTTCGGCGCGGGGGACCGGCTGGACGCGGCGGTGGACGACGACGCACGGGGCATGCTGGCCCAGGGGCTCACCGGGGTGCGCCGGTACGGCGCGCACGGCGAGCGGCGCGGGGATGACCTGGCCGTCTTCGTGCGCTCGTTCGCGCCGCCGCCGCAGATGCTGGTGTTCGGCGCGATCGACTTCGCGGCCGCGGTGGCCCGGGCCGGGAAGTTCCTCGGGTACCACGTCACGGTGTGCGACGCGCGGCCGATCTTCGCCACCCGGGCCCGCTTCCCCGAGGCCGATGACGTGGTCGTGGAGTGGCCGCACCGCTACCTGGCCCGGACCCCGGTGGACGAGCGGACCGTCATCTGCGTGCTGACCCACGACCCCAAGTTCGACGTGCCGGTGCTCGAGGTGGCGCTGCGCACCCCGGCCGGGTACATCGGCGCGATGGGCAGCCGCCGGACCCACTCCGACCGGCTGGACCGGCTCCGCGAGGCCGGGCTGACCGAGGGCGAACTGGCCCGGCTGCGCTCGCCGATCGGGCTGGACCTGGGTGCGCGCACGCCCGAGGAGACCGCCGTGTCGGTGGCGGCCGAGCTCATCCAGCTCCGCTGGGGGGGCTCGGGGCAGCCGCTGACGGTGACCTCCGGCCGGATCCACCACGGCTGACCGGCCGCCCCGGATGCCTGAGGCTGCCGGGCACCAGGAACGGGCCGCTGCGGTGACGGCAGGCCCGCGGGTGGCCGGCGTCCTGCTGGCCGCCGGGGCGGGCCGCCGGCTGGGCCGCCCCAAGGCACTCGTCGAGGTGGGCGGGGCCCGGCTGGCCGACCACGGGGCCCGGGTGCTCGCCGACGGGGGGGCCGATCCCATCGTGGTGGTGACCGGTGCCGCGCCGGTCATCGTGCCGGGGGTGATCACGGCCGTCAACCCGGACTGGCCTACCGGCATGGGCTCGTCCCTGGCCACCGGCCTGCGGGCGGTGCCGGCCGGCTGCACGGCGGCGGTGGTGGCCCTGGTGGACCAGCCGCTGGTGGGGCCGGAGGCGGTCCGGCGGCTGATCGCCGCGCACGCCGCCGGGGCCGGGGTGGCGGTCGCCGCCTACCAGGGCCGGCCGCGTAACCCGGTGCTGCTGGCCCGCGGGCACTGGCCGGAGGTGCTGCGCCTGGCGGTGGGGGACGTGGGCGCCCGGCCGTTCCTGCGCGCGCACCCGGACCTGGTCACGCTGGTGGAGTGCGGCGACACCGGGCAGCCCGATGACGTGGATACCCCCGAGGACCTGGCCCGGCTGGCGGGCGATGACCGGGGCGGCCCGGGGGGCCGCCGGCCGGCTAGCCCGCGGTCACCTCGATGCCCCAGGTGTGCGTCACGCTGTCCCCGGGCTCCAGCATGAGCAGGTCCACCCCGGAGACGAAGGCGTTGGGCGGGCAGGTCATCGGCTCGACGGCCAGGGCCCGGCGGCGGTGCCCCGGCTCCAGCGCATCCCCGGTGAACACCTGCAGCCACCCGTAACCGGGCCCGGCCCACAGGGCCAGCTCGGTGCCGCCGGCCGACAGCCGGGTCCAGGCGCGGCCGTCCGCGTCGCGGGCCAGGCCGGTGAGCGCGTGGTCGAGCCGGGCATCGCCGACCGGCCGCGGCGTGCGGAAATCGAACTCGGTGCCGGTCACGTCCTGGGGCACGCCGACCGGGATGCCGCGGTCACCGCCGGGCTGCCACAGCGCCGCGGGCAGTGCCAGCTCCCAGCCGTCCACCGGGCCGGGACCGGCCGCCAGGTACGGGTGTGATCCCGTCCCGTAGGGCGCGGCGGCCGAGCCGATGTTGCGCGCCCCGATGCTCACCTGCAGGCCGCCGCCCGGGTCCAGCTGGTAGCTGGCCTCCATTTCCAGGCAGAACGGATACCCCTGGTGGCCGAGCAGCACGTGCCGCAGGCTGACCTGCGTGGCGGTGTGCGCGGCGGCCGTCCAGCCCGACCACCGGGTCAGGCCGTGGATCGCGTTCTGGTTGCCCGGCTCGGACAGGTCCAGCTGGTAGTGCACGCCGTCAACGGCGTAGTGGCCGCCGTCCACCCGGTTCGGCCACGGGCAGAGCAGCTGCCCGGCCGCCGCCGGCGGGAGCACGTCCGCCGGGTACTCGGTGATCAGCGGCACGCCCCGGTGCTGCAGCTGGCGCAGGCCGGCCCCGAGTTCGGTGACCGTGGCCTGGTAGTCGCCGGCCGAAATTTCATACTGGGAGCCGGTCAGCGGGGTCTGGGCGTGCGTCGTCGGGGCCATCTCAGCTTTCCTGCGTTGTCCCAGGCCCAGGCCGCACGGCCGGGCGCGGCAGCGGCGGGCGGGGGAGCGTCGAGTGCCGGCGGGGCTGCTTGGGGAGCGGGGGACCGTCAGCCCCGCCGGCATTTGAACCATAGCGGCCCCGGCTCCGGAGGAGGGCGAAGTTCCTCAAGCCCGGCGGTAGTGCGCTCATCCGTAACCTCTTGTGGCTCTGGGTGACTTTCCGGCTACTCTTGGCCGTCATTTCTTCGCAACGCGGACCCCCTGGCTAGCCGCGGATCGCTGCTGCGAGCGTAACCCAGCGTAGCCAGGGCCGGCGCACCGGACGCTCTGCGCTGGCTCTGCAACCGCGCCGGGGTCCCGCCGCGAAGGACGCAGTAACGGCAATTCCCGACGAGAGGACCGCCGGATCGTGACTGCACAACTCGGCGAGGTGCCGGCGGCCTGCCTCGACGATTCCTGGCCGCGGCAGCGTGTCGAGGACGAACTGGCGGCCATGCTCAGCAGGCGGCTGGGCGAGGCCGGCTTCCTGGGAGACGATCTGGCCCCGTTCCGCGACGTGCTCGGCCCGCTCATCCTCGGGCCCGGCAAGCGGCTCCGCCCGGCCTTCGTGTACTGGGGGTTCCGGGCGGCGGGCGGGCCCCCCGGCGGGCCGCCCGCAGACGCCGCGCTGCGCGTCGGCTGCGCGGTGGAGTTCCTGCACGCCTGCGCGCTGATCTGCGACGATCTCATGGATGGCTCCGCTGTCCGGCGCTGGGCACCGTCCGCGCACGTGGCGCTGGCCACGCTGCACGAGCGGTCCGGCTGGGCCGGGGACAGCGCCCAGTTCGGCCGCGCCGCCGCCCTGGTGCTCGGCCTGCAGGCCTTCACCTGGGCCGACGCGGCCATCGCCGACGCCGGCCTGCCCCCTGACCGGCTCGCCCCGGTACTGCGCCTGTTCACCACGCTGCGCGCCGAGGTGACCGGCGGCCAGTACCTCGACCTGGTGAACTCCCACCGCGGGGCGGCGGATGCCGCCACGGCCGGCCGGATCGCGTGCTACAAGTCCGCCAGGTACACGGTCGAGCGGCCGCTCCAGCTCGGGGCGGCCGTGGCCGGCCGGGACGACGAGTCCTTCCTGTCCGGCTACGCCCTGGCGCTGGGGGAGGCGTTCCAGCTCCGCGATGACCTGCTGGGCGTGTTCGGGGATCCGTCCGTGACCGGTAAGCCGGCCGGTGAGGACATCCGGGAAGGTAAGCAGACGCTGCTCCTGGTGCTGGGCCGGCAGATGGCCGGCCGGGCGGAGCGCCGGGTCCTGGAGGCCGCGGCCGGCAACCCGGCCGCGACCGACGGGGACATCGCCGAGGTGCGCCAGGCGCTGGCCGGCTGCGGGGCGCGCGATGCCGTGGAACACCGGATCGCCGGCCTGGCCGACCGGGCGCAGGCCGCGCTGGGCACGGAGGCCACGGTGCCCGCCGAGGCGCGGGCCGCCCTGCTCGGCCTGGCCGCCCGCGCCACCTGGCGGGGCCGCTGAGATGGCCCGGCCGGCCATAGTCATCGGCGCCGGGCTGGCCGGGCTGGCCACGGCGATCCACCTGGCGTCGGCCGGGCGCGACGTCACCGTGCTGGAAGCGGGCCGCGAGCCCGGCGGCTGCTGCGGCACCGCCACCGTCGGCGGCTACCGCTTCGACACCGGGCCCTCGGTGCTGACCATGCCGCAGGTGCTGGAAGAGACCATTGGCGCGGCCGGGGAGGAACTGTCCAGCTGGCTTCCGCTGGCCGAGCTGGACCCGTACTACCGGCTGGCTTTCCACGACGGGTCGCACCTTGACGTGCTGCCCGGCGCCGAGCGGATGGCCGCCGAGGTCCGCCGCCTCTGCGGGCCGGACGAGGCGGCCCGCTACCTGCGCTTCCGGCATCAGCTGGGGCAGCTGCAGGCGGCCGAGTGGGGCCCGTTCGTGGCCCGTGACTTCAGCCGGCTGCGCGACCTGTGGCAGCCCGGGCCGCTGGCCCGGCTGGCCCGGCTGGGCGCGCTCCGCCGGATGAACTCCCTGGCCGGGCGGTACCTCACCGACCCGCGGCTGATCCAGGCGCACACCTTCCAGGCGCTCTATGTCGGCCTGGACCCGGCCCGGGCTCCGGGGATCTACGCCGTGATCGCCTACATGGACACGATCGGCGGCGTCTACATCCCGCGCCGCGGCGGGATGCACGCGGTGCCGCGGGCCCTGGCCGACGTCGCGGCCAAGGCCGGGGCGCAGCTGCGCTACGGCACCCGCGCCGAGCGGGTCCTGGCCAGCGGCTCCGGGGTCACCGGCGTGCGGCTGGCCGGCGGCGAGCTGCTCCCCGCCTCCGACGTGGTGGTGGCGGGCGACCTGCCCGCCGCCCAGCGGGACCTGCTGCCGCCCGGCGCGGCCGACTGGCGGCTCCGCCGCCCGCGGTTCGCCCCATCCTGCCTGGTGGCCCACTTCGGCGTGCAGCATCAACGGCCCGGCCAGGCGCACCACACGCTGCACCTCGGCCAGCACTGGGCGGGCACGTTCGACGCGCTCACCCGGCGCGGCGACGTGCAGCCTGGCCCGGATCCCAGCCTGCTGGTCACCGCACCCAGTCATGACCCGGACGCCGCGCCCGCCGGCCACGCCACGCTGAGCGTGCTGGAGCCGACCGCGAACCTGCGTGGCGGGCATGACTGGGCCACCATGACGCCGCGGCTGCGGGCCCGGCTGCTGAGCCGCCTGGACCAGCTGGGCTACGGCGACCTGGGCCGCGCCCCGGCCGAGATGCTCATTGACCCGCCGGGCTGGGCGGCCCGCGGGCATACCGCCGGGACCCCGTTCGGGCTGGATCACCGGGTGACCCAGACGGCCTGGTTCCGCCCCGGGCACCGCGCGGCCCGGGTGCCCGGCCTTTACTTCGCCGGAGCGGGGACGACACCAGGGATAGGCGTGCCGATGGTGCTGATCTCCGGGCGGCTGGCCGCCCAGGCCGTGCTGGACGGTGCCCGGCCATGACCGATCTCCGCGCGGCGCCCCGCCAGTCCCTCCGGCCGTGCTGGCCCGGGCGGTCCGCGGCCGGGGGAGCGGGCACCCTGACCGGGGCTTACGAGCGGTGCCGCCAGCTGACCTACCGGCACGGTACCTCCTATTACCTGGCGACCCAGCTGCTGCCCGCCTGGAAGCGGCCGCACGTGCACGCGCTCTATGGTTTCGCCCGCTACGCCGATGACATCGTCGACGCGTTCGACCCCGGGTTCAGCCCGGCCCGGCGCGCGGCTGAGCTGCGTGACTGGGAAAACCGGTTCTTCGGCTCCCTGCGCGGCGGCCGGTGCGACGACCCGGTGCTCGCGGCCGTCGCGCACACCGTCCGCTCGTTCCGCATCGACGAGGCGGACTTCCGGGCCTTCCTGGGCTCCATGGCCATGGACCTCACCGTGACCTCCTACCCGGACTATGCCGGCCTGCTGCGCTACATGGAGGGCTCGGCCGCCGTCATCGGCACGATGATGCTGCCGGTGCTGGAGCCCGCCGACCCGGCGGCGGCCCGCGAGCCCGCCCGCCAGCTGGGGCTGGCGTTCCAGCTGACCAACTTCATCCGGGACGTGGCGGAGGACCTCCGCCGCGGCCGCGTCTACCTGCCCGCGGCCGACCTGGCCCGGTTCGGGGTCGGGCCGGCCGACCTGGCTGGCGGCGCGCCAACGGCCGCGGTCCGCGAGCTGCTGGCGTTCGAGACCGCCCGGGCCCGGGCGCACTACACCGCCGCGCTGCCCGGGGTGGCGCTGCTCGCGCCGTCCTCGCGGCCGTGCATCCGGGCCGCGCTGGAGCTCTACGGCGGCATCCTCGACGAGATCGAGCGCTGCGGCTTCGCGGTGCTGCACCGCCGGGTCCGGTTGCCCCGCCGCCGCCGCGCGGCGATCTTTGCCCGGCACCTGGCCGCCGCCCGCCGGGCGGCCCGCGCCGACCGGCGGGCCGAAGCCAGGCTGCCCGGCTCGTGAGTACCACCGCAGCACCGGGCCGCCCTGAGCCGGTGTTCACGGTGAGCGGGGCCGCCCGCCGGCTCGGCATCCCGGCGGGCACCCTGCGGACCTGGGAGCGCCGCCACGGAATCGGCCCATCCGGCCGCAGCCCGGGCGGTCACCGCCGGTATACCTCGTCCGACCTGGCCCGGCTGCGGGCCATGCGGGCACTGGTGGAAACCGGGATACCGCCCGCCCAGGCGGCCGCCCTGGCCACCCTGGCCGCGCCGGGCGACAGCGAGCAGGCTCTCGCCGCCCGTGCCCAGGCCGCCCGGGCCGTCGGGCCGTGTCCCGGGGCCGGCCTGGCCGGGGACGTGCCGGCCGCCCTGGTGCTCCGCGCGGCTGAGGCCCTTGACGCGCCCCTGCTCGTCTCGACGTTCACGGCGGCCTTTGCCCGGCACGGCGTGACCGCGGGCTGGGAGCAGCTCGCCGTCCCCGCACTGCGCGAGCTGGGCGCCCGCCCGCCGCACGCCGCCGGGCACGGCGCCGCCGAGCACATGCTGTCCGGCTGCCTGCTCGCGACCCTGCTCGACGTCATCGCCCGGGCCCCGGCGGCCCGGGCGCTGCGCCCGGTGCTGCTGGGCTGCGCCGACGAAGAGCAGCACGTGCTGCCGGTCTACGCGCTGCACGCGGAACTGGCCGGCCGGGGCGTCGACGTCCGCCAGCTCGGCGGCCGGGTACCCCAGCCGGCGCTGGCCCATGCGGTCCGCGCCGTGCGGCCGGCCGCCGTGTTCGTCTGGTCCCAGATGCCCGACACCGCGGACCCGGCCCTGCTGGCCGGGCTGCCTGCGACGGCCCGGCTGATGGCGGGCGGACCGGGCTGGCAGCGGTCCACGCTGCCTGGCCGCGTTCACCTGGCCAGCACGCTGGGCGGCGCGGCCGGCCTGCTGGCCTCCAGTGCCTTCGCGGCGCCCTGACCAGCGGCGGCAGGCCCGGCCGGGTGGCAACCGCCGACGTCACCTGGCGCGAACACGAGAAAGGCAGCTACGAGGAGGCCCTGATGCACGGATCCGGCGGAGCGGTCGTGCTGGACGCCATGGGCGGTGACCATGCCCCGGCCGAGCTGGTGGCCGGGGCCGTCGCGGCGGTGCGGCAGCATGGCGCCCAGATCATCCTGGCCGGTCACGCGGAGCCACTGCTCGCCCTGCTCAGGCGGCACGGGGCCGCCACGGAGGTCGAGGTGGTGCATGCCCCGGACGTCATCCCGATGGGCGACAGCGGGGTGGGGCTGCGGTCCCAGCCGGGCACCAGCGCCGCCGTGGCCTGCGGCCTGGTGGCCAGCGGCCGGGCCGTGGCGATGGTGTCGGCCGGGTCCACCGGGGGCACCGCGGCCACCGCGCTGGCCCGGCTGGGCTGCGTGCCCGGGGTCGCCCGCCCGGCCATCGCCGTGCTGCTGCCGGCCACCCCGCACCCGGTGGTGCTGCTGGACGCCGGGGCCACCGCCGACCCGGCACCGGGCATGCTCGCCCAGTTCGCCGTGCTCGGCGCGGCCTACGCCGCCACCGTGCTCGGCATCGAGTCGCCCACCGTCGGCCTGCTCACCATCGGCACGGAACCCGGCAAGGGGAACCGGCTGGCCCGCCGGGCGCAGCCGCTGCTCGATGCCGCGCCGGTGCAGTTCATCGGCAACGTGGAGGGGCGGGACCTGCTGACCGCCGTGGCGGACGTGGTGGTCACCGACGGGTTCACCGGCAACGTCACGCTCAAGACGATCGAGGGCAGCCTGCGGCTGGCGCTGACCGAGACGCGGGCCGCGCTGGCCGCGGGCCCGGCCGGCGCGCTCGCCCAGGCCGCCAACCGGCGGCGGCTGCGGGCCCTGGCGGACCGCTTCGACGCAGAGGCACACGGCGGGGCGGCCCTGCTCGGCCTGGCGGGCACGGTGGTCATCGCGCACGGCTCGGCGCGGGCCCGGGCCATCACCCGGGCCTGCCTGCTGGCCCGCGACCTGGCCCGGGCGGGCGTCACCGAGCAGGTCATCGCGGCATCCGCCCCCGCGGGCGCGATCGGGCTGTCGTGACGCCATCCGGGAGCTCAGCCCGGCCGCAGCGGGTCCTCCCCGTCCCACGACCCCGCCGAGTCGTAGGGGACGAAGCGGGCGAAGCATTCCTCGGCGTACCAGTCCTCCGCGCGGGTTCGGTTGATCACGGTCCGGTGCGGTCCCTCCCGGAAGGCGAAGTCGCGGATCGCGGCCGTGTCCCGCCACAGGCTGAAGGTGGCCTGCCGGGCTACCGGCCACTCCCCGATGCCGACCGCGCGCAGGCATCCGTCCGCGCTGGCCAGGGCGTGGTCGACCGCGGGCACGGCGCGGTAGAACCGGACCAGCCGCCGGGGCCGGATCGTGGCCCGGGTGAGCGCGGCGACCGGCTCCCCGGGAGCGAGCACCGCCTGGGTGCCGTCGAACGGGTCACGGCCGCCCCACTGGCCGTGGCCGCCGGCGTAGCGGAGCCGCACCGACCACGTTTCCTGCCCGGTTCCCCGCCAGCCGGCCGGCACCGGCGAGGAGGCCAGGAAACGGTCCAGCGCCGCGGGATCCCGCCAGACGGCGAACAGCGCCCAGCGCTGCAGGTCGGCGCCGAGGCTCATGGCCGCGCCCCGGCCGGTCCCGAGCATCTTCCAGAAGAGCAGGCCGTCGGTCCCGGCCAGCACGGGGCGGTCGAAGGCCATCCGGCTCGCGGCGTGACCGGTCTTCGCGCGCGGGTAGCGGGTGAGATGGAATGAGGCGATCATGATTGACTCCTGGCTGCCCGCCGCGGCCGGCGGTTACGCCCTCGGCTCGATCCCGGTGGCGGTGCTCGTCGCGCGCGGCCGAGGCTTCGACCCGCGCCAGGTGGGCGACGGCAACCCGGGCTTCTGGAACATGAAGGACCAGCTCGGCTGGTCGGGTGCGGTCCCGGTGCTGCTCGGGGACACGCTCAAGGGAACCGCCGCCGGGCTGCTGGGCCTGCTCCTCGGCGGCGAGTTCGCGGCGTACGTGGCCGTCGCCGCGGCTATGGCCGGGCACGCCTGGCCCGCCTTCGCCCGGCTGCGCGGCGGCCGCAGCGTGCTCACCTTCGCGGGCGGTTTCGCCGTGCTGTGCCCGCCCGCCTTCGCCCTCGGCATCGGGCTGGGCGCGGCCGTGGCCCTGGCCACCAGGTCGTTTGCGGTGGGCGCCCGGGCCGGGGTGTTCGCGGCGCCGGCCGCGCAGTTGCTGTTCGCCCCGGCGCCGCAGGTAGCCGCGACTGGCGCGCTGATGTCGCTCATCGGGCTGCGGTTCGGGATGGCTGCGCTGGCCAGCCGCCGGCGCCAGTCCCGGCGGCGCCGGGCGGCCGCGGCGCAGCCGCCGTCCTAGCCGCCCGGGACCCGGCCGGCGGCCCGGGCCGGGCCGTGGCCGTCCCGGCCGCCGGGTAACGGCGGCCCCGCCAGGTGCGGACCGGCCGCAGCGTCGCCCCGGTCATCCGGGTGAAGGCCAGGATGTCGGCGAGCGGTGAGCAGTACAGCCCGGGCCCGGGCCGGGCGTAGCTGCCGCGCAGCGGGCCGAGCAGTGCGCCGCGCAGCGCGAGCAGGCCCAGGTCGAGCGCGGTCGCCCGGCGGCCCAGCAGCCGGGCCAGCGGCAGTGCTGTCGTCAGCCCCAGGACCGCCAGGTCGGCGGCCTGCCATCCGCGGCTGGTGACGTCGGCCATGGGCAGCGACCGCCCCCACTCGCGCCATACCTGTGCGGCGGAGGCGTGCATGTCCACCTCCAGCAGTTCCCGCCCGTCCAGGAAGCCGATCCGCCAGCCGCGGCGGGCCAGGGCCCGGCCCAGCGCGATGTCGTCGGTCAGGTGGCCGCGGACCGGCGCGAACCCGCCCGCCCCGGTCAGCGCGCCCCGGCGGGCCAGCAGGCACTGGCCGTTCAGCACCAGGCGGTGCGGCGGCGGCTGGCGGGCCGGGCCGATCGGGCCGAACCGGTAGACCAGCGTGGCCAGCAGCGCCGCGTGCAGCGCCTGCTCGGCGGCGCTGTCGCAGCGGAACCGGGGGCCCGCGCTGACCAGGTCGAACGGCCCCCCGGCGGCCGCCTCGACCAGGGCCGCGGCCAGCCCGGGGCGAGGCCGCGCGTCCGCGTCCAGGGCCAGCACGAACTCGCCCCGGGCCACCTCGAGTCCCTGCTGCAGGGCCCACTGCTTGCCGACCCAGCCGGGCGGCAGCGCCGCGCCGCGGATGACCTGTGCCCCGGCCCGGGCGGCAACCGCGGCGGTGTCATCCGCCGAGTCGTCATCGACCACGATCACCTCGCCGGCCCCGGGATCGGCCCGGGCGGCCAGGACGCACTCGGTGATCCGGGCCGCCTCGTCCCGGGCGGGGATGATCACCGAGACCGTGGCGCCGGCGGGCAGCCGGGCGCCGGCCCGCAGCGGCGGCCGCATCGACCGGCCCCGGGCCAGCCGGGTGAGCACGACCGCGGCCGCGGCGGCCTGCCCGAGGCTGAGCAGGCGCATCACGATCCCGTCCCGGCGAGGTCCTCGGTGATCATGTCGGCGACGATCCGCGAGCCGATCACCACCAGCGGCAGCCCGCCACCCGGGTGGACCGATCCGCCGACCAGGTACAGCCCGCGCACCGGCCCGCGGTTGCCCGGCCGCCGGAACGGGGCCAGGCGGCCGTGGTGCGGCGTCCCGTAGATCGATCCCTGCCAGCCGTCGTAGCGCCGCTCCAGGTCGGCGGGCGTCAGCATCTCGGTGAACAGCAGCCGCCCGCGGATGTCCATGCCCGCGGCGGCCAGCTTGTCCAGCAGCAGTTCCTGGTACTCGCGCGGCGTCCAGTCCCAGCGCGCCGGGCTGCCGGCCGGCACGTTCACCAGCACGGCCAGGTTCTCATGGTCCGCGGGCGCGGCCGACGGGTCCGCCGTGGCCGAGCAGCCCAGGTAGATAGTCGGGTCGGCCGGGGGCTGGCCGCGCCGGAAGATGTCGGTGAACTCGGCCCGGTAGTCCGCCGAGAAGATCACGTTGTGCTGGGCCAGCCCCGGGGTGCGGCCGCGGACGCCGGCCAGCAGCAGGACCCCGGACGAGGAGGGCCCCAGCCGCCCGATCCGGCGCCGCATCGGCTGGTCCGGGTACAGGTCGCGGTACAGCCGGGCCGCGTCGGCGCCGCAGACCACCAGGTCGGCGCCGGTCCGCTCGCCGTCCGCCACGACCCCGGTCACGGCGCCGGCCGAGCTGAGCACCCGGGTCACCATGGTCGCGGTGCGCACCTCGACGCCGGTCTCGGCCAGCAGCACGGCCAGCGCGTCGCGCAGCCGGGCCAGGCCGCCCTGGACGTGCCAGGCGCCCCGGGCGTGCTCCAGGTACGGGATGCAGCCGAGCGCCGCCGGCGCCTGGTACGGGGAGGAACCGGAGTAGGTGGCGTACCGGCCGGCGTACTGGATCATGCGGGGGTCGGTGAAGAACCGGGCCGCGTGCCCGGCCAGGGTCCGGCCGGGGGCGATGGCGAGCAGGTCGGCGGGGCTGGCGGACCGCCGGGACAGCGACGACATCTCCAGCGGGCCGGCCAGGAACGCGCGCTCGCTGGCGGCCCAGCACCGCCCGCCCCACGCGACGTAGCGCTGCCAGGCCGCGCCCTCGCCCGGGGCCAGCCGGTCGACCGCGGCGGCCATCTCGGCCGGGTCGCTGGCCGCGTCCAGCACGCTGCCGTCGGCGAAGTGGTAGCGGCACACCGGGTCCACGGGCAGCAGCGTGACGAGTTCGTCCAGCTTCCGTCCGGCCTCGGCGGCCAGCCCGGCGAATTCGCCGGGCAGCGTGAGCAGGGACGGGCCGAGGCCGAAGGTGAAGCCGTCCCGCCGCCGTTCGGTCAGCTTGCCGCCCAGCTCGGTGCGCCGCTCGTACAGGGTGACCTGGTGCCCGCGCGCGGCCAGCCGGATGGCCGTGGCCATGCCGCCCACCCCGCCGCCGATCACCGCGACCTCAGTCATCATGCCGTCCCCTCCGGGTCCGCCTCGTTCCGGCCTGTCCCAGTCCGGATCTGCGTCAGGCCGATCCCCCGTGCGGCGGGTGGCGCAGCCGGGCCCAGGCGGCAGCGGCCGGGATGCCCATGCCCAGCGCCCCGGCCAGCGCGATGGCGCGGCCGTGCGGGAAGACGGCGGCGAAGCCCACCGTCTCCATCACGGCCATGACCGTGTAGGCGGCCAGCAGGCCCGGATACAGGGAGGGCACGGCAGGCCGCCGCGGTGCCAGCAGCCCATCGAGCACCGCCATGAGGATGGCCGACACGAGCAGCCAGCCGGCGAAATTGCTCAGCGGGACGCCCTGATAGGGACCGGGGTGGGCCCACTGCCAGAACCCGTTCCGCAGCATCTGCGGATCAAGGAACAGGTCCCAGGCGGTCAGCGCGGCAGCCCCGGCCGCGATCCGGCCGGCCCGGCCCCGGGTGATCGCGCAGCCGGCCGCGTAACCCGCCAGCCCCATCCCGGACCAGGCCAGCGGCACGGTCAGCGGCACGGTGCCAATGGACGGGCGGAGCAGGCCGGTGTACCGGTAGGCCCCGAACGGGAAGCCGGTCCGGGTTCCGGCCCACTCGGCGGCCAGCCCGAGCAGGAAGGCCGCCGCGGCCGCCGCGGCCGCCCGGCGCCAGCCCGCGCGGACCGCCGTGAACGCGACCGACGCCGCGGCCAGCAGGGCCACGATGAGCCAGACGAAGAAGACCAGGTGCCCGGCTTTCGAGGAGGCCACCTGGGCGACGGCCATGGCGGCCAGGGCCACCCAGCCGGCCCGGGCGCGTCCACGGTGCGGGCCCGCCGCGAGCATGGCCGCGGCGCAGGCCTCAGGCCACCAGGAGCGGCCCGCCCGGGCCGCCGCGGCCCGGGCCGCCGCAGCCCGGGCGGGCGCCTTCCCGCGGGGGGCCAGGGCGGCGGGCCGCGGCGGGACAAGCCGGGACCGGGCCGCGGGCCCGGCCCGCGGCCCGGCCCCCGATCGCCCGGCTTGTCCCGCGCCGTGCATCCCGGGTTGAATGGCCCTGCTAGAGCCGGGTCCGGGATCACGGGCCGCGTTGAGCGGCGTCCGCTCAGGTCGGGAATGGGTCATGGCGCATGAGGTCGGGTTCAGTGTCGGGACGGTGGCGCGCCGTCTCGGGATCGCCCCGTCCACGCTGCGCACCTGGAACCGGCGGTACGGGATCGGTGCCCAGGAGCTGAGCCCCGGCCGGCACCGGCGCTACACGGCGGACGACATCACCCGCCTGGAGCACATGCAGAAACTGATCCTGCGCGGCGTGGCGCCCGGCGATGCGGCCCGGGCCGCGCTGGCCGACGCGGCCGCCCCGGCCGGGGCGGCCCGCGCGGCCGCGAACCCGGCCCGGTCGGGGCCGGGCCACGGGGCCGGCGGCCAGCGCCTCGCCCTGCCGGGCGCGTCCGCCGTCGCGCGCGGGCTGGCCCGCGCTGCCCTCGCGCTGGACGACGCGCTCATGGGTGAGATCATCCAGGCGGCCGTGGACCGGGACGGGGTGATCCTTACCTGGGACGACCTGCTCGTCCCGGTGCTGGCCGGGATCGGCACCCGCTACGAGCACAGCGGCGAGTGCATCGAGGCGGAGCACCTGCTGTCCGCGGTCACCCTGGCCGTCCTGGCCGGCATCAGGCCGGCCCAGACGGGGCCGCCTGATCACCGGGCCGTCCTGCTCGCCTGCGCCCCTGGTGAGCAGCACAGCCTCCCGCTCTACGCGCTCGCGGCCGCGCTGGCGGAGCGGGGCGTCGCGGCCCGGGTGCTCGGCGCCAACCTGCCCTACCCGTCGCTGGCCGCCGCTGTCCGCCGCACCGGCCCGGCGGCCGTGTTCCTGTGGTCGCAGGTCCCCGCGAGCGGGAATGTCCGGGCGCTGCCGGATCTGCGGCCGCCCCGGCCCGGTACCCGGCTGCTGCTCGGCGGCCCCGGCTGGCCGCGCACGGCCCTGCCTGACGGTGCCCGCCTGGTCGAGACGCTGCCCGGGGCGGTAGCTGAGGTGCTGGCGGCGCTGGGCCGCAACTGACGCCCGGCCGCGCCCAGCCCGTCCGGGCCCGGGCCGCGGCTGGCCGCGGCGTGCCGCCGCGCCACCGCGGCTGACCGCGCCGCGCGGCCCGGCCGCGCCGCGTCCTCCAGTCACCGTGTCATCCCTCCGGCCCTGTCCGCCCGTGCCCGGCGGGCTGTCCTGCGCCGGGCGCACAACCAGCCGCGGTCACGCGAGGAGTTCGGGGTCACCCCCGTGTCCGGTTGCACCGGCCGCGATCGTAGACTATGAATAACTTTTGAAGCGGTTTATTCCAGGACTTTTCGCCTAGCCCGTGGCGGTCCAGGCCGTAGCTGCCGATTCGGCCGGGCGGAGAAGGAAGGTGGCGCCGTGGGCGCAGACAGGATCAGGGAACTGGGTGTTCGCCTGGCCGAAGCCCACGAGGACGCGTTCGGGGACTGCTACGCGGAACTCGGCCCCATGCTGCGGCGTTACCTGCGCGGCCGGGTGCCCGACGCGGATATCGACGACGTCGTGCAGGTGGTTTTCACGGAGGTCTGGCGGTTCCGCAGCCGGTTCGACCCGGAGCGCAGCCTGGAGGCCTGGGTGCTCACGATCGCGCGCCGCCGGGCCATCGATCACCTCCGCTCCCGGCACCGTGAGACGGTCTCGCTCGAGGATGCCGCGTCGATGCCCGGGCCGGACGGGCGTGACATCGCCAGCCGGGTGGAGCAGACGCAGGACATGCAGGTCGCCCTGGCCCGGCTGACCACCCAGCAGCGCGAGGCCATCGAGATGGCCTACTACGCCGACCTGACCCAGCGGGAGATTGCCGAGCGCCTGGATGTGCCGCTCGGCACGATCAAGGCCCGGACGTCCCGTGGGCTGCGCCGGCTCAGCGTGCTGATCGCGTCACCGGCGGCGCTGTTACGAGAGGTCAGCCGCGGCCCCGCCCGGGCCCGGCGGCACCAGGGCCTAGTGGGGCGGTGCCAGCGAGCCGTTCCGGACCGCCTCGGCGGCCAGCACGCCGAACAGGTAGAAGTACGCCGCCTCCTCGTCATCGAAGGAGCGGACTTCGTGCCGGGCGCCGTCGGCCGCGCTGAAGACCTCGAACCCCTGGTCCGTCCGGACCAGGCACATCGCGCCGTCTGACTCTTGTTCCAGCGCGTACGCGGACCGCGGGATGGCGGCCAGGTCGGCCAGTTCGGAGAAGATGGACCGGGTCTGTACCCGCTGCCTGCGGGCGGCCCGCCGGCCGGACCCGGCCGCGTGGCCACGGGACGGCCGCGGCCCGGTCCTGTTCCAGTCCCCCGTCCCGTTGGCCATGCCGTTCCCGTTGGCCGCCGGACCCGGGGCCAACGGGCCGTTCCGGGTCCAGCCGCCCGTCCCGGCAGGTGCCCCGGTGCCGCTGTAGCCCGGGGCGGCCGGGCCGGTGCCGTCGTACCCGGCGCCCGCCGGGGCCAGGGACCCGGTCCCGTTGTACCCGCCGCCGGGCGGGGCCGTCCCGTTCCCGTGGTAGCCGCCGGCCTGACTGCCAGTCCAGGCCGCGGCCTGGGCGAGCGCAGGCTCGCCGGGGTAACCGTCCCGCCCGTCGCGGCCGCGGCCCGCGGTGGCCGCGACGGGGGCCGGCGGCCACTGGGGCGCGCTGTAGGGGTAGGACGGCAGCGGCGGTGCCGCGGGCGGGCTGCGCCGTGGCAGGCCCTTCTCCGCCTTCTCCTCGGTCAGCCCGGTCACCTCCTCGCGCGGCGTCAGCAGCTCGAACACGCCCCGGTCAACCTGCCAGTAACCGAGTTCCCTGGCCCGCCTGCTGTCCTCGCCCTGATAGACGATGTGCAGCCGGTCACCCAGGTCATCGAGCACGAGGCAGGGCTCGCCATGGAAGGTGCCGACCGGCCGGGACTGCCACAGCACGTCCACCTCGGCCCGGATGACCCGCTTGCGCCAGTGCCCCGGGGCGGGCTCGAAGCCGAGCTCCTCAGGTGGCGGGCAGGCGGCGAACAGGACCACGTCCGAATCCGAGGGGCCGACCCCCGCCTCGTACGGCACGCCGCGGTAGGTGGCCATCAACCGGAAGCGCATCGGGCTCACAGTCCCCTCGACGGCCGCAGCCAGGCCTGGCCGTCATACCGGGCGATCAGTTCCTCACCAGCGGGCCCGATCCGGCGGATCTCCGCTCCCACCGGGACCGGCACGGGCAGCGTGTAGAACTCGGGGATACGCGGCAGGGCCAGGGCGTTGGCGCTGTCCGCCGGCGGGGTGGCCAGCGAGCCGGCCATGTCCAGGGCACGCCAGCGCATGACGTAGATCTCCGCGAGCTCGGCGGTGAAGTCAGATCCGTCGTAGCCGAGGTTCAGGGCATCGTAGAACTCGCCCGGGCTGCGGAAGGCGCAGTCCTGGGCCCGGTACACGTAACCAGCGATCACGGAGCGCCGCCCGGTGAGATAGGGCTCGACCAGGCGGGGCGGGATGACCTTCTGCATCGGCGTTCCCGGTTCGGGGATCCTGACCCTGTGCTGAGCCTGCGTCACACACTCCCCTCCGGTCGGCCTGCGGTGCGCTCAAAAGACTCTCACACGCGGATTTTCCCCTCAACTGCTTCACCAGCAGTGGCCAAATCAGTGGATGTAATTGACCGTAACCAGGGCCGTGCCAACCCAGCTCGCAGGCCTGTCACCAGGCCGGGGGGCCGCGCTGCGACGGCCAGAACCGTGCTGACCAGCCGCTGCGCCGCATTAAGGTTGGGCCGTGCGCACGCTGAACGCGGTGGAGCCGCAGTTTCCCGGGGACGACGGGGCTGTCGACCCCGCGGTGGCGGCCGCGCTGGCCGCGTACGCCGCCGGGCAGGGCAGCGAGCATGCCGCGCTGGCCGCGCTGGCCACCTCACGGCTGCTGGTCCCGGTGGTCGCCGTGCTCACCGAGGAGGAAGGCGGCGTCCCGCCCGCGGGCGGGGGCGGCAGCGGTGCTGCCGGGGACAGCGGCGGGCAGCGCGAGCTGCGCCGGGAGAAGTCCGCCGAGATGGCGCTGCCCACCCTGATCGGCCAGGACGGCCGGGCCGCCATCCTGGCCTTCACGTGCCTTGATGCCCTGACCCGGTGGCGCCCTGACGCGCGCCCCGTCCCGGTCCCCGCCGCCCGCGCCTGGCTGGCGGGCACCCAGGACGCCAGTGCGGTGGTCATCGACGTGGCCGGGCCGGTGCCACTGGCCGTGGAGGGCGCCCGGCTGGCCGCACTGGCCGCCGGGCGGCCGGTGCCGCTGCCGCACCAGGACCCCGACGTGCTGGCGGCGCTGCGGACCGCCCTGGCCACCGAGCCGCTGATCACCGCGGCCGCCCTGACCACCCCGGATCAGGTGATCACGGATCCGGCCGAGCCTGACCTGGGCTGGCCTGGTTCCACCGAGGACATCGGCTGGCTGGACGGCGCCGGCCCGCGCGGGGAGCCCCCGGCCGAGGAGCCCCCGGCCGGGACCGCCGGCCGCTCCGCCGGCCGGCGCGGCGAGGGGGCGGCGGACGGCGGGGGGGCGGCGGACGGCGGCGAGGAGCAGGCCGATCTGGCGCTGCGGGTGACCCTGGCGGACGGCAGCGACCCGGCCGCCGCCACCGCGGCCGTGCACCGCGTCAGCGGTGCGCTGCTCGGCGCGGCGGGCGGCCGGCTGCGCCGCGGCATCGCAGTCACCGTGCTGCCGCCCGCCCGGCCCGGCGGCCGCGGATGACCCGCGGGCTGCTTCCCGCGGCCGTGGCCGTGGCAGGATCGTGCGCATGTTTCGCTGGCTGACCGCGGGGGAGTCGCACGGGCGTGCCCTGGTGGCCATCTGTGAGGGCGTGCCCGCGGGCGTCGAAATCAGCACCGCCGGCATCGCCGCCGCGCTGGCCCGCCGGCGGGCCGGGTACGGGCGGGGCGCCCGGATGAAGTTCGAGCAGGACGAGGTGGAGATCACTGGCGGGGCCCGGCACGGCCGGACCCTGGGCGGGCCGGTGGCCATCCGGGTGGCCAACACCGAATGGCCCAAGTGGGAGACGGTCATGTCCCCGGACCCCGTTCCCCCGGGTGAGCTGGAGAAGCTGGCCCGCAACGCGCCGCTCACCCGCCCCCGTCCCGGCCACGCTGACCTGGCCGGGATGCAGAAGTACGGGCACGACGACGCCCGCCCGGTGCTGGAACGCGCCAGCGCACGCGAGACCGCCGCCCGGGTCGCCGTCGGTGAGGTGGCGCGGCAGTACCTGGCCCAGGCGTTCGGTATTGAGGTACTCAGCCATGTGGTGGCGATCGGGCCGGTGAGCGCGCCGGCCGGGCTGCTGCCCGGGCCGCCGGACCGGGACCGGATCGACGCGGACCCGGTGCGCTGCCTCGACCGGGCGGCGAGCACCGCGATGCAGCAGGAAATCGACGCGGCGCGCAAGGACGGCGATACGCTCGGCGGCGTGGTCGAGGTGCTGGGCTACGGGCTGCCCCCCGGCCTGGGCAGCCACGTGCACTGGGACCGGCGGCTCGACGGGCGGCTGGCCGGCGCGCTGATGAGCATCCAGGCCATCAAGGGTGTCGAGGTCGGCGACGGCTTCGCCACTGCCCGGCGGCGCGGGTCCGCGGCGCACGACGAGATGGAGCCGGCCGGCGCCGGCGTCCGGCGGCGGACCAACCGGGCCGGGGGCATCGAGGGCGGCATGAGCACGGGCGAGGTGCTGCGGGTGCGGGCGGCGATGAAGCCGATCTCCACGGTGCCCCGCGCGCTGGACACCGTGGACGTGCGCACCGGCGAGCCGGCCCGGGCCATCAACCAGCGCAGTGACGTGACCGCGGTACCCGCGGCCGGGGTGGTGGCCGAGGCCATGGTGGCGCTGGTCCTCGCCGGCGCGGCGGCGGAGAAGTTCGGCGGCGACTCCGTGGACGAGGTGCGCCGCAACCTGGAGGGCTACCTCAAGTCGCTGGTGATCACGTGACCGCGGGGCATCCGGGCACGCCGCCGCCGGAGCAGCCGGGCGCGCCGCCGCCGGGGCAGCCGGGCGCGCCATCCCGCGGCCATGAGCCCGGGCCGCCGCGCCGCGGCCCGGCGGCCATCCTCATCGGCCCGCCCGGGTCAGGCAAGACCACCGTGGGCGCGCTGGTCGCCGCGTCGCTGGGCACGGGATTCAGCGATACCGACAGCATGGTCGAGGAGATGGCCGGCAAGCCGGTCGGCGACCTGTTCGTGCAGGACGGCGAGCCCGCGTTCCGGGCCCTGGAACGGGAGGCCGCCGCGCGGCTGATCACCAGCCAGCCCGGGGTCCTCGCCCTGGGCAGCGGGGCCGTCCTCGACCCTGGCACCCGCCAGCTGCTGGCCGGCCAGCGGGTCATCTACCTGGAGGCCGGGTTCGGCGCCGTGGCGCGCCGGTCCGGCCTGGACGGTCCGCGGCCGCCGCTGCCCGGCAACCCGCGCGGGCGGCTGCGGCAGATGCTCGAGGAACGGCACCCGGTCTACCAGGGGCTGGCCTGGCGCAGTGTGCGCACCGACGACCGGGATGCCGCCGAGGTCGCGGCCCTGGTGGTGGCAGAGATCGCGGCGCGGGCCGGCCGGGACGGCACGACGTCATGAACGCGACCCGGATCGGTATCGGCGGCGAGCAGCCCTACGACGTCGTCGTGGGCACCGGCATCCTCGCCGAGCTGCCCTCCCTCGTCGGGCCCGGGGCGTCCTCCGTCATGGTCATCGCCGCCCAGGGCCGCCGCGACATCGCCCAGCCGGTGTGCGGGTCGCTGGCCGACGCCGGCTACCAGGTGCACCAGGCCGAGGTCCCGGCGGGCGAGGCCGCCAAGGACATCGAGGTGGCGGCCGCGCTCTGGTCGCAGCTGGCCGCCAGCCGGATCACCCGGACCGATGCCATCGTCGGCGTCGGCGGCGGGGCCACCACCGACCTGGCCGGGTTCGCCGCCGCCTGCTGGCTGCGCGGCGTGCGGGTGGTGCTGGTGCCGACCACGCTGCTCGCGATGACCGACGCGGCGGTGGGCGGGAAGACCGCGGTGGACATCCCGGAGGGCAAGAACCTGGTCGGCGCGTTCCACCCGCCCGCCGGGGTGCTCGCCGACCTGGCCACGCTGGAGACGCTGCCGCAACCGGAGTACGTCAGCGGCCTGGCCGAGGTGATCAAGGCGGGGTTCATCGCCGACCCGGTGATCCTGGAGCTGATCGAGGCGGACCCGGAGGGTGCCGTGCTGCCGCACGGCCGGCACTCCCGGGAGCTGATCGAGCGCGCGATACGGGTCAAGGCCGGCGTGGTCTCCGCCGACCTGCGCGAATCCGGGCGCCGCGAGATCCTGAACTATGGCCACACCCTGGGCCACGCGATCGAGCGGGTCGAGGGCTACCGGATGCGGCACGGCGAGGCGGTCGCCATCGGCATGGTGTACGCGGCCGAGCTGGCCCGGCTGATGGGCCGGCTGGACCTGGTGACCGCCGGCCGGCACCGCCGGGTGCTCAAGGCAGCCGGGCTGCCGACCGCCTACCGCCCGGGACTGTGGCCCGAGCTGCGCGAGGCCATGGCCGTGGACAAGAAGGCACGCGGGGCGCGGCTGCGGATGGTCGTCCTGGACGGCCTGGCCCAGCCGGTGCTGGACACCCCGTCCGAGGCACTGCTGAGCAGTGCTTACCTGGAGGTATGCAGGCGATGAAGCAGGTTCTCGTGCTCAACGGGCCCAACCTCGCGCAACTGGGCTCGCGCGAGCCGGATGTGTATGGCACGCAGACGTTCGACGACCTGGTCGAGGTGTGCCGCCTCACCGGCCGCACGCTGGACCTGAGTGTCGAGGTCCGGCAGACCAACGACGAGGCCGAGATGATCGGGTGGGTGCACGAGGCGGCCGCGGCCCGGATGCCGCTGGTGCTCAACCCGGCCGCGTTCACCCACTACTCCTACGCGCTGCGGGACGCGCTGGCCATGCGGACCGCGCCGCTCGTGGAGGTGCACCTGACCAATCCGGCGACCCGGGAGCGGTTCCGGCACACCTCGGTGGTGGCCGCCGTGGCCGATGGCACGGTCGCCGGGTTCGGCCTGATGTCCTACCAGCTGGCGCTCCAGGCGATCGCCGAGCTGGTAACGGCGCAGCCGCAAGTCGCTGAGCAGGCCCGGTAGGCACCGTGATCGTCCTGATCGGGTTCATGGGGGCGGGCAAGACCACCGTGGGAGGGCTGCTCGCGTCCCGGCTCGGCCTGCCGTTCGCCGATGTCGACGTCATCATCGAGCAGCGGGCCGGCCGCCCGATCCGGGAGATCTTCGCGGCCGAGGGCGAGCCCGGCTTCCGGGCGCTGGAGCACCAGGTCACGGCGGGGCTGCTGGCCGGCCCCGGGGCCGTGTTGGCGCTGGGCGGCGGGGCCGTGCAGCACCCGGCCACCCAGCGCGCCCTGGACGGCCACCATGTCGTCTACCTCGAAGTCGGCTATGCGGAGTCGATGGACCGGGTCGGCGGGGACGAGCTCCGCCCGGTGCTGCGTAACCCGGGCCTGGAAGAGCTCTTCCGCCACCGGCTGGCCGGTTACCGGGCGGTCGCCGTCCACACGGTCAGCACGGCCGGCCGCCCCCCGGACGCGGTCTGCCAGGACATCCTGGACTGGTTGCCGCAGGTCACCGACATCCGCGGCTGACCTACCTTCCGGCGCAGGCTCATGCGCTGCGGCGGGGCCGTGCGGGGTGCGGGCCGTTGCGCAGGAAAGGGGCTGCACCCGGTCGCGGCCGGCCTGCCGGCTGCGGGCGCGGCGCGTTACCCTCGAGGCAACCGCAGCCGAACGCAATTCGGTGCGGCTGTCTGGGGAAAGGCCGGAGCATGCGGATCGGGATGCACATCAACTACGCGGGCGGGTTCACCGAGACCGTCGCCGAGCTGGGCGACTATGAGAAGGCCGGCCTGGACATCGTGTTCGTCCCGGAGGCCTACAGCTACGACGCGGTCAGCCAGCTCGGCTTCATCGCGGCCCGCACCGAGCGGCTGCAGATCGCCTCGGGCATCCTCCAGCTGTACTCGCGGACGCCGGCCCTGACCGCGATGACCGCGGCCGGCCTCGACTACGTGTCCGGCGGCCGGTTCACGCTGGGCATCGGGGCGTCCGGGCCGCAGGTGATCGAGGGCTGGCACGGGGTCCGCTACGACGCCCCGGTCGGCCGGACCCGGGAACTGATCGAGATCTGCCGGATGGTGTGGCGCCGGGAACGGCTGTCCTACGCGGGGCAGCACTACACCATCCCGCTGCCCCCCGACCAGGGCACCGGGCTGGGCAAGCCGCTCAAGCTGATCAACCACCCGGTCCGGGACCGGATCCCGATCATGGTCGCGGCGCTCGGCCCGAAGAACGTCGCGCTCGCCGCGGAACTGGCCGAGGGCTGGGAGCCCATCTTCTACCTGCCGGAGAAGGCCGCCGACGCGTGGGGCGACGCGCTCGCCGCGGGGCGGGCCCGCCGCGACCCCGCGCTCGGGCCGCTGGACGTGGTGGCCCAGGCCCCGCTGGCCATCGGCCCGGACGTGCAGGGCTACCTGGAGCTGAGCCGCCCCATGCTGGCCCTGTATATCGGGGGGATGGGGCCGCACCGGTCCAAGGGCCGGAACTTCTACTACGAGCTGGCCGTGCGGTACGGGTTCGCGGCCGAGGCCGCGCGGATCCAGGACGCCTACCTAGACGGCCGCAAGGACGAGGCAGCGGCCCTGGTCCCCGCCGAGCTGCTGGCCGGCACCTCGCTGATCGGCCCGGACGGGCTGGTCACCGAGCGGCTGGCCGTGATGGCCGAATCCGGGGTCACCACGCTCAACGTGGTGCCGCTGGCGGGCACGCACGAGGAGCGGGTCCGCCTCATCGAGCGGGTCCGCGACCTGACCGCTTAGCGTGCCGCGTCCCGGCCGGCCGGGCCCGGTACCCGTCCCAGGGGCACCAGGCCCGGCCGGGCCGGTGACCGGTCAGACCGACTTCTGGTAGGCGCGGAAGCTCAGCACCGACAGGGCGGTGACCGCGACGGCCAGCACCAGCAGGCCGCCGCCCTGGGCGAGCACCCGGCCCCAGTCCGGCGCCGCGCTCATCGCCGCCCGGCCCGCCTCCAGCGCCCAATTCACCGGGTTGCAGTCCGCGACGATCCGCATCCAGTGCGGCATCAGGGCCGGGACCATGAACGCACTGGACAGGAAGGTCAGCGGGAGCAGCAGGAACACGCTGAGGCTGATGATCGTCTCGCGCTGCCGGGCGAGCATCCCGATGCTGTTGGACAGCGCGCTGAACACCACCGCCACCAGCACCGAGGCCATGATCAGCACGAGCATGCCCAGCGCGCCGCCGGCGTAGCGGGCCCCCGCGGCCAGCCCGAGGAGCACGATGATGACCGACTGCAGGGCGGTATTGAGCGACTGCATGACGACGGACGCGTTGATGATCGCCGAACGGTGCAGCGGCAGCACCAGGAACCGGTCCATGAGGCCGCCCTCGATCTCCTCGAGCACGGTCATGCCGCTCCACATGCTCGTGGACAGCGCGCTCATCACCACGACGCCGGGCACCAGGTAGTCCAGGTAGGACGAGGCCCCGAACCCGGGCAGCTGGGCGACCCGGCGGAACTCCGAGCCGAACAGGAACAGCCAGATGACCGGCTGGATCAGCGTGATGATGATGTAGGCGGGCTGCCGGGCGAGCGCCTTGAGCTGGCGCTGGGTCATCCAGGTCGTGTGCGCGGCGATGCTGGTCATCGGGATCCCTCCGGGATGGTGCTGGCCGGGGCGGTGCTGGCCGGGGCGGTGCTGGCCGGGGCGGGCTGGCCGCCCCCCGGGCCGCTGGCTGGCGTGGCTGGCGTGGCTGGCTCCTCGGCCTCCGCGAGGCGGCGCCCGGTGAACCGCAGGTAGACGTCGTCCAGGGTGGGCCGGGCGGCGGTCACCCCGTGCACCCCGATCGCGGCCTGTTCCAGGGCGGCGAGCAGGACCGGCACCGCCGTGGCCCCGTCGTCCGCCCGGGCGCTGAGCCGCAGCCCGGCTGCGCTGACCTCGCGCACGCCCGGGACCTGGCCCACGACGGCGGTGAGCCGGACTGGGTCGCCCGGGGCGGCCAGCTCGATCTGCACCGTGTCCCCGCGCAGCCGGCCTTTGAGCTCGTCCGGGGTGCCGGCCGCGGCCACCCGTCCGCGGTCCACGATGGCCAGCCGGCTGGCCAGCCGGTCGGCTTCCTCCAGGTAGTGGGTGGTGAGCAGGATGGTGAGGCCCTCGCCCGCGGACAGCCGGGCGATCTCCGCCCACATGGCGGACCGGGATTCCGGGTCCAGCCCGGCGGTGGGCTCGTCGAGGAACAGCACCTCCGGCCGGTGGATCAGTCCCATGGCCACGTCGAGCCGGCGCCGCATGCCGCCGGAGTAGGTGCGGACCATGCGGGCCGCCGCGCTGCCCAGCTCGAACCGGTCCAGCAACTGGCCGGCCCGGCGGCTGAGTTCCCGGCCGCGCAGCCCCTGGATGCGCCCGGACAGCAGCAGGTTCTCCCGCCCGGTCGCGGTCGGGTCCGCGCCCGAGCGCTGCGCGACCACGCCGATGGCCCGGCGGACCTGCGCTGCCTGGCCGCTCACGTCGAGGCCGGCCACGGTGGCCACGCCGGAGTCGGGCCGGGCCAGCGTGGTGAGGATCTTGACGGTGGTGGACTTGCCGGCCCCGTTCGGCCCGAGCAGGCCGAAGATGGTGCCCGCCTGGACCGTGAAGGTCAGGCCGTCGAGGGCGCGGACGCCTTTGGGGTAGGCCTTGACGAGTTCGCGGGCCTCGATAGCGAAGGCCGGGGCGGGCGTGGCGCGGGCCGGGCCCGCGTGCTGCGCCTGGATACTCATGGACGTGTTCCTCCGTGCCGGGTCGGTTGGCTGAACCGGTCCGCGCGGAACTCACGGAGTATCCTTGAGCTGCAACAACCCGATCGGATCTCGTTCCCGCGGGATCGGTTCGAGGATCGGCCCCTGGTCAGGTGTTCCCGCACCTTGCCGGGGGCCGGCTCGCGTTCTCGGTCAGTTCAGCGGCCCCTTTCCGCGCCAGGGCCAGGGCCGGCGCCGGGGTCGGCTGCCGTTTCCGCGGCCGGTCCGTCCGCCGCCGTTTCCGCGGCCGGTCCGTCCGCCGCCGTTTCCGCGGCCGGTCCGTCCGCCGCCGCGGGCAGGCCCGCCCCCTCGTAGAGCTCGGCAGGCAGGCCCGCGGGGATTTCCCCGGTCCGGGTCCAGTGCTCCCACTCCTTCAGGAGGGGGAATGAGCCGTCCCGGAGTTCCCGCACCAGGCCGCGCACCCAGGCCAGCTCGGCTTCCCGGATGGCCAGGTGGTACTCGTTTTCGATCAGGAACAGCCGCGGCAGCCAGGGGAACTGCGCGATCTCGGCCCGTTCCTGGTCGAGAGCCTTGCGCAGCGCCTCGACCCGGTGCTCGAGCACGTCGCGCACCTGGGCCGGGGGGAGCACCGCCATCTCGGCGAGAGCCGCCTCGAACTGCGGGTACTCCTTGACCGGGGTGCCGAGCAGCTCGGTGAGCCAGTCCTCAAGCTCCGCGCCGCCCGCGTCCGTGAGGCGGTACACGGTGCGCTCGGGGCGGCGTCCCTCGCGGCTGGCCTCCATGGCCTCGATGAGGCCGTGCTTGGCCAGGTTGTTGACCACGGTATAGAGGGAGCCGTAGTTCAGCTTGATGCTGCGCTCTTTGCCCTGGGCGCGCATCGTCGTAGCCATCTCGTACGGATGCATCGGGCGCGTGCGGAGCGTGGCCAGCACGGCGAGCGCCAGCGGGTTGGACACCCTCCGCCGCTGGCCTGCCATGACAATCGCCTGCTTCCTCGTCTCCGTATATCCGTAGCCGAGTATATGGCGGCGTGCGCCTGGACCGCAAGCGCCCTAGCGCGATTCCCGGCCGGCCGGAGCTGGCTGCTGCCCGGCTGGCTGCTGCCCGGCTGGCTTGGCCAGGCCGAGGAAGCGCCGCACGTCCTCGGCGTCGGCGTCCAGGGCCCGGCGGTCCGCGGCGCTCACCTGGTCCAGCAGGGACAGCGAGACCTGGTCGCCTGACACGCGCCAGGTGCCGGCCGCCCGTCCGCTCACCAGGGCGAAGGAGCGGAACATGCCGCCGCGGACGATGTCCGGCTCGTGCCGGCCCAGCACTGCCGTGCGGGACTGCCAGCCGTGCAGCAGCGGGTCGAATGGGCCCAGCAGGCGCGGCGCCGGGAGGGCCGGACCGGGCCCGGCGGCCCGGGGGGCGCCGCCGGCCGGGACGGCCCGGTCCGCCGGGCGGCCCAGCCGGACCAGGCCCTCCTCGTCCTCAACCAGGTCGGCCGCGATTTCCCGCAGCCCCCGCCGGGCGTCGCGGAGCGGCAGGCCGGCCCATTTAGCCAGGTCCCATTCGGTGGCGGGGGAGTGGCCGGCCAGGTAGCGGCGGGCCAGCCAGCCCAGCGCGGCCTCCCGGCCCGCCGCGGGCGGCGCGGGGGGCGCGCCGAGCCAGTCCCGGGCCAGCACGTAGGCGTGCTGCTTGCCTGACATCGGGCCGCGGACCATGAGGCCGCGCAGCGACGCGAGGAAGAACAGGTGCACCAAGGACTGTCCCTGCGTGCGGAGGCCGGCCGCGCTCACCTGCTCGGCCAGCTGGGCCCGGGTCTGAGGGCCGTGCCTGGTCAGGGCGTGCTCGATGACCGCCACGCCGCGGTCGGCCACGTCGGCGCTGAGGCCTTCCTGGCTCAGGCGGCGGGCGCAGCCCGTGGCCAGCTGCGGGGTGGTGAGCTGGTGCAGCGGCCAGTAGTCCTCGCTGCGGACCAGGTGCAGGGTGCCACGGTTCAGCCAGCTGATCACCAGTGACCGGTCCACGGTCAGCGCGCGGTCGATGTCCGCCGCACTGAGCCCATGGCTGCGGGCCCGGACGGCCAGCCGGGCCCCGCGGGGATCCTGCCCCTGGATGGCCAGCAGCCGTCCGGCCACCTCCTCGGCCGTCCGCGCCGGGGGGCCGGCGAGCAGCTGGGCGGCGCTCCGCTCGGCGAGGACACAGGGTTCGGACCTGGTGACGGCCGCGTCGGTCATCCCCTGATCGTGCCACCCGCTGCCGACAGGGCCGCTCCCGGCCGGACGCCCGCGGGAAGGCCCTGCCGGCCGGCCCGGCGTGGTGCGGCAGGATGAAGGCATGCCCGTAGTCGCCGAGATCCGGGTCCGCGAGGCCCGCGCCTCCGACGATGCCCGGCTGACCGCACTGGAAACCGTGGCGTGGTCGCCGCAGAGCGGCTTCCCCTCCGTCATCCGGCGGGCCGGGCCGGGCTTCTTCGGCGCCAGCAGCCCGCCGGGCGCTCACCTGGTCGCGGAACGCAACCACACCGTGGCCGGCTACATCAGGCTCGGGCCGTCCACCCCACTGCCGGAAAACGCCCATGTCGTCATGGTCGCCGGCCTCGCGGTGGATCCTGGGATGCGGCGCCACGGAGTGGCCACGGCCCTGCTGGAGGCGGCCGAGCGACGGGCCCGTGACCGGGGTGCCCGCAAGCTCAGCCTGCACGTGCTCAGCACGAACCCCGGTGCGATGCGGCTGTATACCCGGTTCGGCTTCGAGCAGGAGGGCGTGCTGCACGCTGAGTTCCTGATCGAGGGCCGCTACGTAGACGACGTCCTGCTGACCAAGCATCTCAGCGGCCCGGGGCCCGGCGCTGGCCCACGCGGCGACGGGCCCGCGGGCCCGCCGCGCTGAGCCGCCGCGGCGCACTCCCTCAGCAGGCGCCGCGGCTCAGCGCACCCAGCACATCGAGCGCCTCCGCCAGTCCCTCATCCGGGACGAACAGATGGTCATGGTGGTACCCGGCCACCACGTTGCAGCTCAGCCCGGCGTCGGCCAGGGCGCCGGCGACCGCCGCCGTCAGGCCCACCGCCGCCAGCGCGGACTGGACCCGCAGCGTGATCCAGGCGGCCACGTAACCGTAGGCCAGCCCCGCCGCGTCGGCCTGCTCCCGCGGCACGACGACGGTCACCCCCTCGTCCTCCGCGACCGTCACCACCGGGCGCAGGCCGGGCGGTACCGGCCCCGGCACCACCGCGAATACGTACCGGCCGGGATGGGCCTCCGGGCGCATATGCCGGATCAGCTGGCGCAGGTCCTGTTCGGCTGCCATGAGGCCGCATTGTAGGAGAAGGCACCTGGCTTCCGGAAACGCTACCCAATTGTCATCTCAAGCGCCTTTCCCAAAAAACAATTCCATGGTATTGTCATAAACGTAGTCGACTATTCTCCGCGGCATGGAAGATAACGGATCGCCCAGCCAGACCGCCCTCACCGCGGCCGCTGCCCGTGCCGCTCACCTGCTCGTTGACCACCAGCCGTGGATCTTCGCCGATGACCTGGCGGCCGTCCTCCTCGGGAAGCTGGCCGACGAATTCATTGGTTACCACCGGGCGCACGGCGAGCACCTGGTGCTGGCGGCCGCGCGCGCCCAGGCGACCTGCCGAAGCCGGTATGCCGAGGACCGCCTCGCGGCCGCGGCCGCCCGTGGTGTCACCCAGTACGTCCTTCTCGGCGCGGGACTGGATTCATTCGCCTGCCGCTCCCCGCTGGCCGGGAAGGTCGCCGTCTTCGAGGTGGACCACCCGGCTACCCAGGGGTGGAAGCGCGAGCGGCTGGCCGAGGCCGGGCTCCCGGTGCCGGACGCCGTCACCTTCGTGCCGGCCGACCTGGAATCCTCATCCCTGGCCGACTGCCTGCGCCAGGCCGGGTTCGACTCGTCCCGCCCCGCCGTGGTCGGCTGGCTCGGTGTCACCCTGTACCTGACCCGGCCGGCCATCGGCCGGGTCCTGGCCGAGATCGGCCGTTTCGCGGAGGGCACCGAACTCGTCACCGATTACATGCTGCCGGCCGGGCTGCGGGACGCGGCGGGGGACACCTACGTGGAGATGGTCAGCCCGGTGGCCGCGCAGCGTGGCGAGCCCTGGCTCACCTTCCTGGCCCCGGGCGACATGACCGCGCTGCTGGAAGGCGCCGGGTTCGGGGCGGTCCGGCATGTCCGGCAGCGGGACTCGGTGGCCCCGGAACTGTGGCAGCGCTCCGATGCGCTGCGCCCGCTGGAGCTTTCGATGCTGGCCCACGCCACCGCCCGGCCGTGGCGGTAATCCCGGGACGGCCGGACGGCGTGGGACTGGAGATCCATCAGGCCCCGATCGTGGGACACGGCCAGACGGGTACACTCGTGGACCGGGTCCCCATCACCGTCGGGCCCGGGATCTACCTTCCGGGCCGGGCGGCGTCAGGATCGAGGACACCCTGGTGGCGCGGGCCGGGTCGGGGACGGCGGCGCCGCAGGACATTCTCACCACTACCACCCGGGAATTGACGGTCCTGTAGCGCGGCACAGCCGGCGTTGCGGGCCGCACCCGCACGCAGGAGATAAGCAACCGTGGCCACCACGAACGACCTCAAGAACGGCATGACGCTGAACATCGACGGCCAGCTCTGGAACGTCGTCGACTTCCAGCACGTCAAGCCCGGCAAGGGCGGCGCCTTCGTGCGCACCAGGCTCAAGAACGTGCTCTCCGGGAAGGTCGTGGACCGCACCTTCAACGCCGGGGTCAAGGTCGACGTGGCCAACGTGGACAAGCGCGAGATGCAGTACCTCTACCGCGAGGGTGACGACTTCGTCTTCATGGACACCCAGGATTACGACCAGCCGCACATCTCGCGGGACACGGTCGGCGATGCCGCCGATTACCTGCTGGAGGAGCAGACCGCGGTGGTCGCCTTCAACGACGGCGTCCCGCTGTACGTGGAACTGCCCGCGTCGGTGGAGCTGACGGTCAGCCAGACCGACCCCGGCGTGCAGGGTGACCGGTCCACTGGCGGCACCAAGCCGGCCACGCTGGAGACCGGCGCGCAGGTCCAGGTGCCGCTGTTCATCACCACGGGGGAAAGAGTCCGGGTGGACACCCGCACGGGCGACTACCTCGGCCGCGCATGACCTGCTGCCCCCCGGCCGCCGCTGTGCCCCGCGTGAGCGGCAGCCATGGCCGCGCGTAGCAAGGCCCGCAAGCGGGCGCTGGACGTCCTCTTCGAGGCCGAGATCCGCGGCGAGCCCGTGCTCGGCCTGCTGGAGCAGCGGATCGCCGAGGCCAGCCCGCCGGTCAACGAGTATGCCGCCGACCTGGTCCGCGGCGTGCAGGCCCATCGCGACCGGATCGATGAGCTGCTGGCGGAGCACGCCGAAGGGTGGTCACTGGACCGGATGCCCGTGGTGGACCGCAACGTGCTCCGGATCGGCCTGTATGAACTGCTGTGGGCGGATGATGTCCCGGACGCGGTGGCCATCAATGAGGCCGTCGTCCTGGCCCGGGACCTGTCCACCGACGCGTCGCCGGCATTCGTGAACGGGCTGCTCGGCCGCCTGCTGGAACTCAAGCCGACGCTTACCGTCTGACGGCCGGCCACAGCCGCCCGGCGCCGCCTGTTCATGGCGGCCGGAACCGGCCGCCATGAACCAGCAGCTTTTCTGGCCTAACGAGGATCAGGCCGCGGCGAAGGTGACCCGCAGCCCGTGCCTGCGCACCACCGACAGGAACCACAGCACTGAGGCGCCGATGCCCGCGGCCGTCCCGGCGATCGTCGCCACCGTGGACAGCATCATGAACGTGCTGACCGTCTCGGTCACCATCATGATTCCCAGGCCCGCGGTGAGCATGAGGAATATGCCCGCCCAGAGCCAGGTGGCGCCCTGGAAGAAACGGTGCAGCGCGGGATGCTGGGTCGGGCGGCGCAGCGCGACCACCTCGGCGGCGAGCTTGGCGACGATCGGGTTGGGGCCGCGGGCGGTCCGGGCGAACAGGATGAACATGGCCAGGTAGCCCAGCGGGAACTGGAGCAGGAAGATCCACATCTGGCCAGTGGCCAGCACCAGCCCGGTCTGCAGGGTGAGCACGATGGCCGAGATCGTCAGCAGGCTGGGCACTGTCCCCGACACGAGCTTGCGGATCAGCGCGGTGGCCCAGATGGCCCCCGTCCCGGCCAGCAGGCCCACCGTCTGGCCGCCCAGCCAGGCGCCAAGGAAATACGCCGCCAGCGGGAGACCAAGGGATTCGCTCAGGCTCAGCCCGGTGCAGCGGATCATTCGCAGCGGGCGGGGGAGCTCCAGGTGCTCGACCATGGGGGGGAGCCTAGGCGATGGGCCGGGCATGTGAGACCGGTTTGGCTATCGATGACCATTCCCCCAGGAAACTCTGCGCGAATCCGCAGGGACCCGATTTGCTGACCAGCCGGAATACCGATTCCGGGGAAGCGAATACCGCCCGGACCGTCATGTCGTCACTGACCTCCAGCCCCGCTGGCCCGGCCCAGGGACAAGGCCGGGTCATCCGGCACCCGCAGGCCACAGCACGGGGCTGGGCACCACGGCTGCCGGATTCGCCCGCTATGGCAGTGGTCCTCCGTTGCGGCAGCGCAGCAGCACCACTGGCCTTAGTTTTGCCCAGCAACCATCCTGTTAATCGCGGATCCGCGGCGGTATCCGCGGCCCGCCGCCCGGCCGCGCCCCGGCCGTGCCGCGCCCGCCCGGGGCCGGGAGGAAGGGCGCGGGGCGGCGGGCGGCAACGGCCGGGGTTTGTCGGGTGACCGCACTACATTGGACCCGGGAGCGAACGAGCGAGGAGGGATGGCCGTGACCAGCGATCGTGAGGGCGGGCCCCGGCCGGGCGGGCAGGCCGGCCTGGCCGCGCGGGCACAGTTCGCGGCGCAGGTCCCGGCGGCGGGCGGGGCGCCCGCCGCGCCGGACCGGAGCGGCCCGCCGCAGCGGTGGCACAGTTACGCGGACGCCCGCACCGTGGTGGTCCGGGACATCCTCCGCTCGGTGATCTCCGGGCTGGTGGCCCAGACCGGGCGGGGCCGGCTGGACATCATTGATGCCGGCGGCGGGACGGGGGGCTTCGCGGTGCCGCTGGCCGGCCAGGGGCACACGGTCACGGTGATCGACCCCAGCCCCGACTCGCTGGCCGCGGCGCAGCGCCGCGCGGCCGAGATGGCGGTGCCGCTGCGGGCGATCCAGGGTGACGCCACCGACCTGGCTGCGCTCGTCGGCGCGGAAGGCGCTGACCTGGTGCTCTGCCACAGCGTGCTGGAGTATGTGGACGCCCCGGCCGCGGCGATGACCGCGGTGGCCAGTGTGCTCCGCCCGGCGGGCGCGGTGAGCGTGCTGGCGAGCAGCGCGGTCGCGGCGGTGCTGCACCGGGCCCTGGCCGGCCGGTTCGACGAGGCCAGGCGGCTGCTCGCGGCGGTGCGCGCCCCCGGCGCGGCCGCGGCGGAGACCGTGCCCGGGGTAACGGGCCCGGCTGCCGGGGCTGGCCTGACCGCACCGCGCCGGTTCACCCTGGCCGAGGTGGTGGGGCTGCTCGAGGAAGCCGGGCTGCGGCCCGGGGCGGCGCACGGCGTCCGGGTGTTCTCCGACCTCGTGCCGGGCTCGTTCGCGGACGCGGACCCGGGCGCCGCGGATGCCCTGCTGGCGCTGGAGCAGGCCGCCTCCACGCACCCGGCGTTCCACGATGTCGCCGCCCAGTTCCACGTGCTGGGGTACCGGTGACCCCAGAGCCGGGACTGGCCGCCGACGCGGGCTGCCACATCCTGCACGTGGACATGGACGCGTTCTACGCGAGCGTGGAGATCCGTGACCGCCCGGAACTGGCTGGCCGCCCGGTGATCGTGGGCGCCACGTCGGGCCGCGGTGTGGTGCTCTCGGCCTCCTACGAGGCGCGCACCTTCGGGGTGCGCTCGGCCATGCCGGTGACCCGGGCCCGGCGGCTGTGCCCGCAGGCGGTATTCATCGGCCCGCGGCACGACAGCTACGCGGCCGTCTCCCGTGAGGTCATGGAGGTCTTCCGGTCCGTCACCCCGGAAGTGGAGCCGCTCGCCCTGGACGAGGCGTTCCTCGACGTGTCCGGCGCGATCCGCCGGCTCGGGCCGCCGGCCGGGATCGGGCAGCTGATCCGGGCCACGATCGCCGAGCAGCAGGGCATTACCTGCTCGGTGGGCGTGGCGTCGTGCAAGTTCGTGGCCAAGCTCGCGTCGGCCCGGTGCAAGCCGGACGGCCTGCTGATCGTCCCGGCCGACGGTGTCCTCGGCTTCCTGCACCCGCTCCCGGTGTCCGCGCTGTGGGGCGTGGGCGAGCAGACCGGCCAGGTGCTGGCCCGGCTGGGGCTGCGCACGGTGCGGGATATCGCGGAGATCCCGGTGGCCACCCTGCAGCGCGAGCTCGGGGCCGCGATAGGGGCTCACCTGGCCGCACTGGCCTGGGGCCGGGATGACCGCCCGGTGGTGAGCCGGGTTCCGGAGAAGAGCATCGGTGCCGAGGAGACGTTCCCCAGCGATGTGGACGACCCCGAGGTGATCCGCCGTGAACTGCTCCGGCTGTCCGGGCGGACCGCGCGCGGCCTGCGCGCCGCGGGTGCCGTCGCCCGTACGGTGGTGCTCAAGCTGCGCCTGGCCAACTTCACCACCATCACCCGGTCCCGCACGCTGCCCGAGCCGACCGACGTGGCCCGCACCATCTATGCCACCGCCTGCGCCCTGTACGGGGCCTCCGGCCTGGACTCCAGGGCCCGGTTGCGCCTGGTGGGGGTCCGCGCCAATGGCCTCATCCCGGCCTCTCGCGCGGTCACCCAGCTGGCCTTCGGCGAGCCGGCCTCAGGGTGGCGCGATGCCGAGCGGGCCCTGGACCGGATCATCGGGCGATTCGGGACCGGGGCGGTGCACCCAGCCACCCTGGTGTCCGGGCGGCCAGGGCCGCCGGACCAGCTGGATGACGGCTGATATGCTCATGTTTAACGGATCTAATTCGAATGTCCGTTTGACTAGATTCCGGCATCCCGGGAGGGCGGGCGTGGCGCGCGCGGGACAAGATGGGGCCACCCATGGTGACCTGACGGCCCTTTACCGTCCCACTACCCTTCCACCTACTGCGGCCGGGCTCGTATTCTTGAGGGAAAGAACCCTGGACCGTGAGATGAAGTCATCGCACCCGTCCCCGCGCGCGAAGTTTCATGGGAGGCGCCGTGCCGCTGTCTGAGCACGAGCAGCGTCAGCTCGACCAGATCGAGCGTGCGCTCTATGCCGAGGATCCGAAGTTCGCGCAGGCAGTGCGCGCCAAGGATCCCCGGGTGCACTACAAGCGCCGGGTCGTCGAGGCGGCGATCGGCTTCCTGCTCGGCGTGGGCTTGCTGCTAGCGGGTGTGATCTCCAAGCTCACCGTGGTTGGCGTGGCCGGGTTTGTGGTCATGCTGGCCTGCTCGATGTGGGCGCTGTCCAGCTGGCGGCACATGTCCGGCGGGGCGGCAGGACGAGGCGCGATGGCCCGTGGCGGGCTGGCCCGGGACCGGCGGGCGCGCTCGGCCCGGCCCCGCGCCGGCTTCATGGAGCGCATGGAAGAGCGCTGGCGCCGCCGCCAGGAGCGCGACCGGTAGGGTGGCCAGCCGCCCGGTGCCAGCCCTGAGGCCGGCACCGGCGTGCGTCCGGCCGGCACCGGCCGGGCCTGCGCCCGGCCGCGGGCGGCCGGGCGCGAGCCCTGTGCCCGGTGCTGGAGGGGGCTGACCGCCGCGGGCTACGCTTCCGCCCGCCGCTTCGGCTTCGTCGGCCGTGGCCAGCGGGCCAGCCGGTGCCCGGCCATATCCATCCAGCCGAACACGTCCAGCAGGTGCGCCAGGCCGCTGCGGGCCCGGGCCAGCGAGGAGGGCGGCAGCAGCCAGCGGAGGCAGCGCGCGGCCCGCCCCGACCGGGCCGCCAGGGCCCGCCGGATCAGGCCGGTATCGGCGCGCAGGGTGGCTGAGGCGGCGGGCTCGCGGGCGTACCGGGCCCGTTCGGCCGCCGTGGCGATCCGGCCCAGCGCCGCTGCGGCGGCCGGCTCCAGCCGCAGCGCCGTGGTGACCCGGCTGGCCAGTGCGCGCGGCGACTCACTGGCCGACCAGCTCACCCGGTAGTCGGTCAGGCTGTCGAGCAGTTCCAGCCAGGCGGCCTCGGCCAGCCCGGCATCGCCGGCCGCGGCCCGCCACCGCCGGCGCCGGGTCACCACCCGGACCAGGCGGGGCATGACCAGCAGCACCAGGGCCAGCGTCACCGCGAATGTACCCAGCGGCAGGGAGGCCGGGTGCCCGGTGCTCGTCCCCGGGGAGGACGCGCCCTGGTGCTCCAGCTTGGACAGCGCGCCGGTGGATCCCCGCGAGGCGCGGGACTGCGTCCCGTCGGCGGCGGGAGTCGGCGTGCTGACCCCCCCGGCCGGTGCGGCCAGCACCGGGGGCAGCGAGTACCCCGGCGGCCTGGCGGTGGCCTGCCCGCCCGATCCAGCCGGAGTCGGCTCGAAACGCAGCCAGCCCACACCCTCGAAGTACAGTTCCGGCCACGCGTGGGCGTCGCTGGTGCGCACTTCCCAGCGGCCGTGGCCCAGTGGCGCGCCGGCCGTGTAGCCCACCGCCACCCGCGAGGGGATGTCGAGCAGCCTGGCCAGCACCGCCATGGCGAACGCGAACTGCTGGCAGTACCCGCGCCGGTCCACGGTCAGGAACCGGATCAGCGCCTGGGCCGTGTCCGGCTCGCTGACATCGAGCGAGTAGCGGAACTTGCCGGAACTGGTGAACCAGTGCTGCAGTGCGACCGCTTCACCGTAGGCCGTGTTCTGTCCCCGGGTTATGCGCTCCGCCAGGCCGGTCAGCTGCTGGAACGCGGCCGGCACGCGCAGGTAGTTGTTCGCGATGCTGGCCGGGATGGCCCCGGCCAGCTGGAGCTCCTGCAGGGTGGGCGACACTTCCCGGCTGGCCACCGAGTAGCTGAGGCCGGACAGGCTCTGCCCGGAGAACATGGTCAGCGTCCGCGGGTCAGCGCGCCAGGTGCCGTCCACATCCACGGTGCGCGCCGGGTACGGGAGCGGCAGGAAGCTCGCGGTCTGCTGGCCGCTGGTCAGTCCCCTGGCCAGGGTGATCTGGGCGTGCTCGGTGGTGCTGGGCGTGTTGCGGGCCAGCCCGGGCGCGCCGGGCAGCTTCCCGTCCTGGACCGGCGTCCCCGAGGCCGGGACCAGGGTCCAGGTCTGGGCGCTGAGATTGCTTAGCACGTAGACCTGGAGGTATTGCGGGTCGGGATCGGAGGTCCGGTAGGTCAGTACCGGCTGGGCATCGGTGCGGTGCAGCTGGCTGTTCATCTGCACCAGGGGGTCGGGCAGTGCCACCAGGGAGCCCGTGCTGCCGCCGAGCGAGCCGGAGAAGAGCTTGTGGTTCTGCAGGCCCGGGATCAGCAGCGGGATGAACAGCGCGATCACCACAGCGGCCAGCCCGATCCGCCGGCCGGCCGCGGCGAGGTCACGGGTGTTCGGGCCGCCGCGTTCCGCGGTCGCGTGGCTCCCGCTACGGTGCCACACCGTCACCAGTCGGCCCCAGACACGCAGCCGTTCCCGGCCGTCCGCCGCGAGCATGGCCAGGTAGCCGGCCCAGCCCAGGGCGAAGACCAGCATCGCCCCGGGCAGGTCCTGGTGGTCGCTGGTCGTGAGCGGCTCGCAGAAGAGCAGCAGGAGCGGCAGCCCGGCGGCGGCCGGCCGCCGCAGCCGCACCGCGATCAGGTCGGCGGCCACCGCGACCAGGCCGATTCCCGCCACCGTGAGCAGCAGGATGGGCCTGCTGGCCGGGGCGGGCGGCGCGAACCGCGCGCTCTGCGCCAGCCCGTGGCGGAACAGCCACCACAGGTGGGCCAGCGAAGCGCCGGTCGGGACGATGCGGCCCAGCGAGTACGCGGCGGCGAACACCGTGTTCAGGTACAGCAGCAGGGCGGCCAGCCCGGCCGTCGCGCACCAGAAGACCGGCAGGGTCCGCAGCCGGGTCAGCGCCCCGGCCCCGGCCACCACGGCCACCGCGCCGATCCCGTCCCAGATCCAGACGCCGCCCTTCACCTCCGGGTACAGCGACAGTGAGGCCGCGACCGTGGCCAAGGCCGTGGCCACCGTCAGCCGGCGGCTCACGGTGTCACCCCGGCCGCCGGGCGGCCAGGCTCAGGCCCGGGAGGCGCCGGCGGGTAGCGGCCCGCGCCCGGCGCATAACGCAGCTGATGCCAGGCGGTGGCCAGCGGGGTCCCGGCGCTGACCAGGGCCACCCGCCAGCCGGCCGCCCGCAGCACCGCGCCCGCGGCGGCAGGCTGCTCCGGGTCGCCGCCCTGGCCCGCCCAGGTGGACACCGCGAGCAGCAGGGCGATGGCCGGCCCGGAGTCGCGGCGCGCCGCCACCAGCCGCCGCGCTTCCGACGCCGCCAGGCTCCCGGCCACCAGCACGAACAGCCCCCCAGTCCCGCCCTGCGCCCGTTCCAGGCCGCGGGTCAGGTCGAGCAGCCTCGCCTGCTTGACCACGGCGAGCGAGTCGAGGAGCGCGTCCTCGAACGAGCCGGGCGCGGTGGCGAGCCCGGCCGCGGTGAGCAGCTGGCCATCGATGCCGCCGCGGGCCAGGTGCACGCCGATCGAAGCCATCGCGGACACCGCGAACTCGAAGGACGAGCCGGGCCCGGAGCCGCTGTGCGCCTGGGCCCGGGTGTCGAGCAGCAGCACCGCGCGGTTCCGCCAGCGCTGCTCCTCCCGGCGCACCATCAGCTCGCCGTGCCGCGCGGTGGACCGCCAGTGCACCCGGCGCAGTTCGTCCCCGTCCCGGTAGGTCCGCGGGATCACGTCATCTTCCCCGGCGGAATCCGCGGTCCTGGCCCGCCCGCCGCCCTCCCCGCGCCAGTTCCCGGCCAGCGGGGCGGCTGGCAGCGGGATCACCGGCGGGGTGACCACGAGAGTGCTCGTGGTCGAGAACGAGCGGGTGAGCTCGACCAGGCCGAACGCGTCGGCCACCCGGACCTGCAGCGGGCCGATGGTGTACTTCCCCCGGGTCTCGGACTGGACCGGGTAGCTCAGCTCCCGCCAGCCGCCCGGCTCGATCCGCTCCAGCACGAAGCGGGGGCGTGATCCCAGCGGGTATGGCAGCCCATCCTCGGCCAGCAGCAGGCCCGTGGGCAGCCGGGACACGTTCTCCAGCCGCAGCCCGGCCACCGCGCTGCGCCCGGCGGGCACCCGCGGCGGGGTCACCCGGCGGATGCACCGGATGCGGTACCGGGCCCGGCTGGTGGCCAGCACGGCGAGCAGCGGCAGCACGACCAGGACGGTCCCGATGGACAGCAGCGCCCGCTCACCCAGGCCGAGCCCGAACACGCCCGCAGCCAGGCCCGCCCCTAGGAATGACTTGCCACGCGTGGTGAATCCGGCGAACAGCGCCCGCATCCCGGCCCTTCCTCCGCCCCGTCGTCCTACGGTACGTCAGGAGGGAGCTGCCGTGTCACCTCAGCCGGGGCAGCGGGATCCGCTCCACCAGCCCCGCCACCACCTGGTCCGGCAGCTGGCGTTCCATCATCGCCTCGGCCGTCGGCAGCAGCCGGTGCGCGAGCACCGGGCCGGCCAGCGCCTGCACGTCGTCGGGGAGCACGAAGTCCCGGCCGTCCAGCGCGGCCCGGGCCCGGCTGGCCCGCAGCAGGTGCAGCGTGGCCCGCGGGGACGCGCCCAGCCGTAGGTCCGGCGCTGACCTGGTGGCATTGACCAGGCTGACGACGTACTCCTTCAGGCCCTCGGCCACATGCACCCGGCGCACCGCCGCGATGAGATCCCTGACGTCGGCGGCGCTGGCGACCGGCTCCAGCGAGTCCAGCGGCGAGGTCGAGCCATGCAGGTCGAGCATGGCCAGCTCGGCCTCGGCGCTCGGGTAGCCCATGAAGATCCGCGCGGTGAACCGGTCCCGCTGCGCCTCCGGCAGCGGGTAGGTCCCTTCCATCTCGATCGGGTTCTGGGTCGCGATCACCATGAACGGGCGCTCCAGCGGGTAACTGGTGCCATCCACTGTCACCTGGCGCTCTTCCATGCACTCCAGCAGCGCCGACTGGGTCTTCGGGGACGCCCGGTTGATCTCATCGCCGACCACGATGTTCGCGAACACCGGCCCCGGCTTGAACTCGAACTCGCGGCGTTCCTGGTTGTACGCGCTCACCCCGGTGATGTCGCTGGGCAGCAGGTCCGGGGTGAACTGGACCCGCTGCACCGAGCAGTGCGTGGACTTGGCCAGGGCCTTGGCCAGCATCGTCTTGCCCACGCCGGGGACATCCTCGATCAGCACGTGCCCCTCGGCCAGCAGCACGGTGAGCGCCAGCCGGACGGCCTCGGGCTTGCCCTCGATGACCGACTCGATCGCGCCACCGATCCGGTGCGCGATCTCGACCAGGTCGTCAAGCGCGCGCCCGGCGCCGGTGTCCATCTCCACGACCACCCTGTCCTCCTCGTCAGCCGGCCGCCGCGGACTGCCAGCCACCTCCGCCGCCCCGGGACGCCGGGCCAGCGGGCGGGTGCTGCGTTCTGACAGTACGTCCTGGCGCTGTTGTACGCGATTCCGGCACCGCCCATCCCTTCCGGATGGCGCTCCCCACCGCCCGCCCCACTTTCCTCCCTGCTGCTGACCTGCTAATCCGTCGCAAAGGTGGTGCAGCTGGGAGACATGAGACGTTGACGGTGGGGGAATGTGGAGTACAGTGGAGGTCCGTGGGGCACGCTACTCCGGGGGGCGGGAGGTGAGGGCCTGTGTTCCTGGGCACTCACACCCTGCGTCTCGACGAGAAGGGCCGGTTGTTCCTGCCTGCCAAGTACCGCGAGGAACTCGCTGGAGGGCTAGTGATCACCAAAGGGCAGGAGCGCTGCTTGTACGTCTTCCCGGTCGCCGAGTTCGGCCGGCTGACGGACGAGCTGCGCACCGCGCCGGTGACCGCGAAGAAGGTACGGGACTACAGCAGGGTCTTTTTCGCCAGCGCGTCCGACGAGATCCCCGACAAGCAGGGCAGGATCACCATCCCGCCTGGCCTGCGTGAATACGCCGCGCTGACCCGCGACAGCGTGGTCATCGGCGCCAACACGCGCCTGGAAATCTGGGACTCCCAGGCTTGGGAGTCCTACCTGGCGGAGCAGGAGGATGCCTTCTCCGATGCGTCGGAGGAGGTACTGCCAGGGGTGCTCTAAGCGGTACCGGGTCAACCGGTGCCGCGTGCTCGGCGAGGCTTCCCACCCGCGCCTGGGCACTCACGTCGGCTGGCGTCACTTCCCCGGCGCCAGGGGACGCGGGGCCCGCGCATCGCGCGGATGGGGGCCTGGCCGGGAGCACACAGGCAGGCACGCCGCCCGCCGCATCCGCGCCCCGGGTGCGGCGGGGTGAGAGGGGGTCCGATGAGCGGCTCGGCAGCCGGGCATCTGCCGGTCATGGTCGAGCAGGTCGTGGACCTGTTCGCCCCGGCCCTGCAGCCCCGGGGGGCCATCCTGGTCGACGCGACCCTGGGCCGCGCCGGGCATGCCCGCGCCCTGCTGGACGCGCACCCGGGCCTCACGCTGATCGGCGTGGACACCGATACCCAGGCCATCGAGGAGTCCCGCCGCCTGCTGGCTGGCTACGCCGACCGGGTCACGCTGGTGCACGCGGTCTACGACCAGCTGCCCGAGGTCCTGGCCAGCCAGGGTGACCTGCGGGTCCAGGGCATCCTGTTCGACCTCGGGGTGTCCTCACCGCAACTCGACGACGCGGAGCGCGGTTTCGCCTACTCCTATGACGCGCCGCTGGACATGCGGATGGATCAGACCCGGCCGCTGACCGCGGCCGAGGTGGTCAACACCTATCCGGCCCGCCAGCTGGCCCAGGTGCTGCGCGACTACGGCGAGGAACGGTTCGCCCGGCGGATCGCCGACGCGGTGGTCCGAGAGCGCGGCCGCGCTCCACTTTCCTCCACCAGCCAGCTGGCCGCGATCGTCCGCGACTCCATTCCCGCCCCGGCCCGGCGGAGCGGCGGCAACCCGGCCAAGCGGACCTTCCAGGCGCTGCGCATCGAGGTCAACGGTGAGCTGGACGCACTGCGCCGCGCGATGCCCGCCGCCCTGGACAGCCTGGCGGTCGGCGGCCGGATCGTGGTCCTGGCCTACCACTCCCTGGAGGACCGCCTGGTCAAGACCACGCTGGCGCGGGCGTCGGCCGACCGCACGCCGCCGGGGCTGCCGGTCCCGCTGGAGTCCGCGCGCCCGGCGTTCCGGCTGCTCACCCGGGGCGCGCAGCGGCCTTCGGCGGAGGAAGTCAGCCGCAACCCGCGGGCCGCGCCGGCCCGGCTGCGGGCCGCCGAGCGGATCAGGGCGGCGGCGTGATCCGGGCGCCGGCGGCCCCTGGAGGTATTGACCGGGCCGCAGGCACGGGCGGGATGAGCGGTACGAACGGGACGAGGTCACGGGGGACCATGCGGAGCGGACCGGACAGGGGGGCACGGCAGTGAGCGTGGGCAGTGACACGCGGGCAGGAGCACGGGCGCGGTCACGGGGGCGGCCCGGGGAGCCGGGACTGGCCGTCCCGGTGCGGCCGGGCCGGGCCACGGCTCCGGGGGCCGGCCGCACGGCGGTCCCGCGGACCGGCCGCCGCGCCGGCCCGGACCGCAAGGCCGGCCCGGGCCGCGGCGCCGGGAGCGGGCTGCCGCGCCGCCCGGCGCCCGCGCGCCGCACCGGCTGGGACCGCCAGTCCGGGCGGTGGGCCGCCGGGCCGTCGGCGGCCATCGCCCGCACGCCGTTCATCCTGTTCGTGACCGGGCTGCTCGGCGGCGGGCTGATCTGCCTGCTGGTGATCAATACCATCCTCGCCTCGGGCTCCTATGAGATCAACTCGCTGCAGCAGGCCCAGGCCGCCCGCCAGCAGCAGGTCCAGACGCTCCAGCAGCAGATCGCGGCGGCCTCCGCGCTGTCCGAGATCGCCCTCCGGGCCAGGCAGCTGGGCATGATCGACCCGCCGCTGACATCGTTCCTCAACCTGCGCACCGGCCGGCTCATCAGCCAGCCCACGACCGAGCCCGGGGTCCCCGCCGTGCCCGGGTACGTTCCGTGAGGGGCGGCCAGGGCGAGGGACCAGGCAGCCGCCCCGCCCCGCGCGCCGGGGACCGGCCCCCGGCCGGGGCCGGGCCGCGCCGCCCGCCCGCGGCCCGGCGCTCCCGTGACGGGGCCGCGGGACCGCGCGCGGACAGCTGGCAGGAGCGCGCCCAGCGGCATGGGCCGGGCGGCCGTTTTCCCGGCCGCCGTGGCCAGCGCGCCGCCCGTCCGGCCGGCCCGGGCGGCGGGACGGGCCGCCCTTCGGCCGGGCGCGGCGGCGGGCCGGGCGGCCGGCCACCCCGGCAGCCGCCGCCGCGCCGGGGCGCCGCCCGCCGGGCCACGCTGGCGCTGGGCAACCCGCGGCGCCGGGTCCGCATCGCCATGCTGTGCGTCGGCTTCGCGCTGTCGCTGGTCGCCGGGCGGCTCATCCAGGTGCAGATCATGGAGGGCCCGTCCTACCGGGCCCAGGCCGACCAGTTCCGGCTCAGCACTACCCCGGTGCCGGCCTTGCGCGGCTCGATCACGACCGCCGACGGCACGACGCTGGCCATGACCGTGCAGACCGACCAGGTGATCGCCGACCCGCCGACGATCACCCGTGCGAAGGTGTCCTTCGCCACGGTGGCCAGCGCGCTGGCCGGGCCGCTCGGGATGACGACCGCGGCGATCATGGCGAAACTGCAGCATCCCAGCTCGCCGCAGTGGGTGGTGCTGAAGCAGAGCATCTCGGCCGCGGACGCGTCCCGGATCGGCGCGCTCGGTGAGCCCGGCATCACCCTCACCCCGACCTACACCCGCGTCTACCCCAACGGCGACCTGGCCGCCAATATCGTCGGCTTTGCCAACACGGACGGCCGCGGGGACCTGGTCGGCCGGGCCGGGGTCGAAGAGTCCTACAACCGGCTGCTGGCCGGGCGGGACGGCGAGCAGGAGACCCAGATCGGCACGAACGGCCAGCCCATCCCGGTGGCCGGCCAGACCAGCCCGGCGATGGTGCCGGGCAGCAACGTGAAGCTGACCATCATGTCCAGCCTGCAGTGGGAGGCCGAGCAGGCCTGCGCCCTGCGGGTCCGGCAGACCCGGGCGGACAGCTGCACCGTGGTTGTCATGCAGCCCAGCACCGGGCGGATCCTCGCCATGGCACAGTCCCCGTCCTACAACCCGGCCAGCCCGGCCACCCTGGCCAACACCGTGGACATGCCGGTCAGTGACGTGTTCGACCCGGGCAGCACGGCCAAGGTGATCACGGTGGCGGCCGCCCTGGAGCACGGCGGCCAGACCCCGATGAGCGCCTACACGGTGCCAGACCAGATCGTCTGGCACGGGTTCACCTTCCACGACGCGGACTACCACCCGACCGAGCGGCTCACCATCGCCGGCATCCTGGTGCAATCCAGCAACGTCGGCATGGTCCAGGTCGCGCAGCACATCAGCCCCCAGATGCAGTACGACTACTTCCGCAGCTTCGGCATCGGGCAGCCCAGCGTGCCGGGCCTCCCGGCCGAGAGCGACGGGCTCATCTACCAGCCGGGCAAGTGGGGTGACCTGCGCTACACGATGGCGTTCGGCCAGGGCGTGGCGGTCACCGCGGTGCAGATGGCCAGCGTGTACGCCACCATCGCCAACGGCGGGATCCGGGTGGCGCCGTCCATCGTGGCCGGCACCACGACCGCCAGCGGCCAGTTCGTCCCGGCGCCGAAGCCGGCCAGCCACCGGGTCATCCAGGCCACGACCGCCCATTCGCTGATGGCCATGCTCCAGCAGGTGCCCTGGCTGGACGCGGTCAACGGGGCCCAGCCCTGGGGCCTGATCCCGGGCTACTCGGTGGCGTCCAAGACCGGGACCGCGCAGATCTCGAATCAGAGCGGCTGCCTGTGCCTGTACGGCTCGAGCTATATCGGGATCGCCCCGGCCAGCGACCCGCAACTGGTCGTCGCGGTCAACGTGCAGAATCCGCGCAAGGGCGGCTACTACGGCGACATCGTGGCCGGCCCGGTGTTCGGCAAGGTGATGAAGTTCGCCTTGACCGCGCTGCACATTCCGCCCGATGGCGGCAAGCGTCCCAACGTCCGGCTCATGGCGCCGTGATCAGAGGTAACCTCGGCCCGTGCCTGCGGCTCTCCTTCCACGCGATGTCCCGCCGCGTCCGCTGTCCGAACTGGCCATGCTGCTCGGGGTAAGCACCGGCCGGGCGGAGCCGGACCCGTTCGCCGGGCCGGGCGGCCCGGTGCTGGTCTCCGGCGTGACCCACGACTCCCGCCGGGTGCAGCCGGGGGACCTGTATGCCGCGCTGCCCGGCAGCCGGCACCACGGGGCGGGGTTCTGCGACGACGCGGCCGACGCGGGCGCGGTGGCCGTGCTCACCGACCCGGATGGCAAGAGCCTGGCGGCCCACTGCGGGCTGCCGGTGTTCGTGGTGGCCGACCCCCGCGCCCGGCTGGGCGAGGTGGCCTCCTGGGTGCACCGGGACCCGTCATCCCGGCTGCTGCTGCTCGGGGTGACCGGCACCAGCGGCAAGTCCACCACCACGTACCTGCTCGAGTCCGGGCTGCGGCTGGGCGGGCACCTGACCGGGCTGGCCGGCGGGGTGGAGACCCGGGTGGCCGGCCAGGTCACGGCGAGCACGCTGACCACCCCGGAGGCCACTGACCTGCAGTCCCTGCTGGCCCGGATGGTGCGGCAGGGAGTGACCGCGGCCGCCATGGAGGTGTCCAGTCACGCACTTGCCCTGGGCCGGGTGGCGGGCACCTCGTACGACGTGGTGATCTTCACCAACCTGTCCCAGGACCACCTGGACTTCCACGCTGGCATGGAGGACTACTTCGCGGCCAAGGCCAGCCTGTTCACCCCGGGCTTCGCCCGGGCCGGCGTGGTCAACATCGACGACCCGTGGGGCCGCAGGCTGGCCGCGACCGCGCGGATCCCCGTCACCACCTGCTCGGCCGCGGGCGAGGCAGCCGCCGACTGGCGGGCCGCCGACGTGCGCGGCGGCGCCGACGGCAGCACGTTCCGGGTTGTCGGCCCGGGCGGGGTGGCCGCCGACGCCTCGGTGGCGCTGCCCGGCCCGTTCAACGTGGCCAACGCCCTGGGCGCGATCGTGGCCCTGGTCGAGGCGGGCATCGGCCTGGCCACCGCGGTGGCCGGGGTGGCCGCCTGCCCCGGCGTGCCCGGCCGCCTGGAGCGGGTGGACCGGGGCCAGGATTTCACCGTGCTGGTGGACTACTCGCACAAGCCCGGCGCGGTGGAGGCGGTGCTGCGGGCCCTGCGGCCGGTCACCCAGGGGCGGCTGGCCATCGTGCTCGGCTGCGGCGGTGACCGGGACCGGGCCAAGCGGCCGCTGATGGGTGCGGCGGCCGCCCGGCTCGCCGACCTGGCCATCCTGACCAGTGACAATCCGCGGTCGGAAGACCCGCTGGCCATCCTGGCCGAGATGCTGGCCGGCGTGCTCACCGTGCCGCCCGCCGACCGCGCGCGGATGATCATCGAGCCGGACCGGGCGGCCGCCATCCAGCTGGCCGTCACCGGGGCGGGCAAGGGTGACGTCGTGCTGGTGGCGGGCAAGGGGCACGAGACCGGCCAGTACGCGGGGGGCACCGTGACCCCGTTCGATGACCGCGAGGTCGCGGCCGACGCACTGGCGGACGTGCTGGCCGGCCACGGCGGGCGGGACGCCGCCCGGATCAGGGAGACAGCGCCGTGAGGACCATCCTCCTGTCGGCCGGGGTATCGCTGCTGCTGTCCCTGTTCGGCACGCCGCTGGCCATCCGGATCTTCTCCCGCCGCGGCTACGGCCAGCTGATCCGGGAGGAAGGGCCCGCCGGGCACGCGACCAAGCGCGGCACCCCGACCATGGGCGGCACTGTCATCGTGATCGCCGCGGTGGTCGGCTACTTCCTCGGCAACATCGTCACCGGGCAGGAGCCCTCGGTCTCCGGCGTGCTGGTGATGATGCTCATGGTCGGCCTGGGCGTGGTCGGCTTCATCGACGACTTCATCAAGATCTACAAGCAGCGCAGCCTGGGCCTGCGCAGCAGTGCCAAGCTGGCCGGGCAGGCCGTGGTGGGTGCGGTGTTCGCCGTGCTGGTCGTGCAGCAGCGGTTCGCCGACGGGTACGACCTGACCCCGGCCGACGCGCACCTGTCCTTCCTGCGCGACTTCGGCCCGTCGCTCGGGGTCACCGCGTTCATGCTGTGGATCGTCTTCCTGATCGCCGGCACGTCCAACGCGGTCAACCTCACCGACGGGCTCGACGGCCTGGCCACCGGGTGCGCCTGCCTGGTGCTCGCCGCCTATGTACTGATCGGCAACTGGCAGCTGCGCAACGACTGCACCACGTTCCTGGCCCCGCACTGCTACTCGGTACGCGACCCGCTGGACCTCGCGGTGGTCGCCGCGTCGGTGCTCGGCGCCTGCTTCGGCTTCCTGTGGTGGAACGCGCCGCCGGCCCGGATCTTCATGGGCGACACCGGGTCGCTGGCCCTCGGCGGGGTGCTGGCCGGCCTGGCCGTGTGCACCAAGACCCAGCTGCTGCTGGCCATCCTGGGCGGCATCTTCGTGCTTATCGCGCTCTCGGTGATAATCCAGGTCGGCTCGTTCAAGATGACCGGCAAGCGGGTGTTCCGGATGGCGCCGCTGCAGCATCACTTCGAGCTCAAGGGCTGGGCGGAAACCACCATCGTGATCAGGTTCTGGCTGATCTCAGCCATGTTCGTCGCGCTCGGCCTGGGCGTCTTCTACGTGGAGTGGATGCCCAAGTAAGTCTCCCGCGCGACACGCGGCAGATGTCCGCTGGGTCGCGGCGGCCGGCGGCGAAACTGGGATCATGAGCCGATCCCTGCCCGCCGCCCGGACCGTTCCCGCCGACCGGCGCCCGGCGGCCCGACGGTGAGCTCGTCCACCCAGACCGGGCTGCGGCCGGCGCGGCAGCACGTCGGCCCGGCGTCCTGGGCCGGCCAGGCCCGGGAGCGGGTGTCCGCCCGGCTCGGCTTCCTGGACCGGCCGCTCACCTCCTTCTACCTGGTGCTCGGCCTGACCACGCTGCTGCTCGCGCTCGGCCTGGTCATGGTGCTGTCCACGTCATCCGCGACCGGCCTGATGAAGGGCATCTCGCCCTGGTCCGGCCTGCAGCACCAGCTGTTCGGCGTGCTGATCGGGCTGCCCTGCATGTGGCTGGCGGCGCACTCCGCACCACGCCGGTTCCGGGCGGCCGCCTACCCGCTGATGTTCGGTTCGCTGCTCGGCCTGGTCCTGGTGCTGGTCGTGGGCCAGACGCAGGGGGGTGCGGCCCGCTGGATCCAGTTCGGCGGCATCCAGTTCCAGCCGTCCGAGCTGGCCAAGTTCGCGTTCCTGCTGTGGGGCGCCGACCTGCTGGCCCGCAAGGACAAGCTGGGCCAGCTGGGCGACTGGCGGCAGCTGCTCATCCCGCTGCTGCCCGGGGTCGGCATCCTCGCCATGCTGGTGATGCTGGGCGACGACCTGGGCACCACGTTCATCCTGCTGATCATCTTCCTGGCGCTGCTGTGGATCATCGGCACGCCCGGCCGTATCTTCCTCGGCATCCTGGCCATGATCGGGCTGGCCCTGCTGGCGATGATCGTGGTCCAGCCCTACCGGGTGGAAAGGCTGACCGGTTTCTTTCACGCCGGCGGCAGCCCGGTGGGCACCAACCAGCAGCCCATCCAGGGCAAGTGGGCGCTGGGCTCGGGCGGCTGGTTCGGCGTCGGGCTCGGCGCCAGCCGGGAGAAGTGGGGCTGGGTCCCGGAATCCACCTCCGACTTCATCTTCGCCATCCTGGGCGAGGAACTCGGCCTGATCGGCACGCTCTGCGTGACATTCCTGTACGGCGGCCTCGCCTACGCCGGGCTGCGGATCGCCCGGCGGGTGGAGGACGTGTTCATGCGGCTGGCCGCAGGCGCCGCCACCGCCTGGATCGTCGGCCAGGCCGTGGTCAACATCGGTGCGGTGATCGGCCTGCTGCCGATCACCGGGGTGCCTCTCCCGCTGATCTCCGAGGGGCTGTCCTCCCTGATGGTGACGATGGTGGCGCTGGGCATGCTGATGTCTTTCGCGAAACGGGAACCTGGTGCGGCGCAGGCCCTTGCCGAGGCTGGCCCCGGCGCCGGGCTCCGGGTCCTAAGCTGGCTGGGCCTGGCCGGAGGGCGCACGAAGCCAGCCGGAACCGGGCGCCGTCGGTGAGAGAGGGAGTGGCCGGCCATGAGCGTCGTACTCGCAGGCGGTGGGACCGCGGGCCACATCGAGCCCGCGCTGGCGCTCGCTGATGCGCTGCGCCGGGCCGATCCGCAGATCAGCGTGGTCTGCCTGGGCACCGAACGCGGCCTGGAGACACGGCTGGTCCCGCTGCGCGGCTACGAGCTGGCGCTGATCCCGCCGGTGCCGATGCCCCGCAAGATCACGCCGCAGCTGCTCAGCGTGCCGGGACGGCTGAACGCCTCGGTGGCGGCCGCGGGCCGGGTGCTGGAGGCCTCCGGGGCCGAGGTGCTGGTCGGCTTCGGCGGCTACGTCGCGACTCCCGGCTACCTGGCCGCGCGCCGCCGCCACGTGCCGATCGTGGTGCACGAGGCGAACGCGCGCCCCGGGCTGGCCAACCGGATCGGCGCCCGGTTCACCCGGCACGTGTTCACCGGCCAGCCGGGCACCAAGCTGCCGCACGCGCGGTACGTCGGCATCCCGCTCCGGTACGAGATCTCCCGCCTGGACCGGCTGGCCCTGGCCGACAAGGCGCGGGCGCACTTCGGGCTCCGGCCCGACCTGCCGGTGCTGCTGGTCACCGGGGGCTCGCAGGGGGCCCGGTCACTGAACTACGCGGTGCTGGACGCCGCCGAGGCCATCCGCGCGTCCGGCCTCCAGGTGCTGCATATCCTCGGGCCGCGCAGTGACATCCAGGTCCAGGCGCCACCCGGCGGCCCCCCGTACATCACGCTGCCCTACGTGGACCGGATGGACCTGGCCTATGCCGCAGCCGACTTCGCGATCTGCCGCAGCGGTGCGATGACCTGCGCCGAGCTCACCGCCGTCGGGCTGCCCGCGGTGTATGTGCCGCTGCCGCACGGCAACGGCGAGCAGCGGCTCAACGCGCTGCCGATCGAGGCGGCGGGCGGCGGCCTGATCGTCGCCGACGCCGACCTGAGCGCGGACTGGATCCGCTCCGACCTGCTGCCGGTCCTGGTGGACGCGCAACTGGTGGCGGCCATGTCGCAGGCGGCCTCGAGCATGGGTCACCGGGACACCGACGACCAGCTCGCGGCCGAGGTCATCGGGATCATCCGGGACCGGGCCGCGGGCCGGGCGGCCGCCCCGGGCCCCTACCCGGGCGGCCCCGCGGGCCCCTACCCGGGCGGCCATCCGGAGCCGGGCCCGTACGGTGGCCACCCCTACGACAGTGCGCCCTACGACGTGGCCCCGTACGACAGGGGCACCCGCGGTAACGGCCCGTACGGTAATGGCCACGCCGCCCCCGGCCCGCACGGCGGCCCCGGGCCGGACAGCGGCTGGGGCGGGCACCGGGGATGACGCACCGACCGGAGTGGGTGACATGGGACTGGTGACCCCGATGGACCCGGTCCCGCTGGAGGACCTGGGCCGGGTCCACTTCACCGGCATCGGCGGCGCGGGCATGTCCGGCATCGCCCGGATCATGCTGAGCCGGGGCGTGCCGGTCTCCGGTAGCGACGCGGCCAGTTCCGGCCTGCTCAGCGAGCTGGCGGCGCTCGGCGCGGAGATCCACGTGGGGCACGCCGCCGAGCACCTCGGCGCGGCGGACACCCTGGTCGTGTCCACCGCGATCCGGCCGGACAACCCGGAGCTGGCCGCGGCCCGGCAGCGCGGGCTCCGGGTGCTGCACCGCGCGGCCGCGCTGGCCTCGGTCATGCTCGGCCGCCGCTCGGTGGCGGTAGCGGGCACGCACGGCAAGACCACCACCACCTCGATGCTCACCACCGTGCTCCGCGAGTGCGGGGCCGATCCCTCGTACGTGATCGGCGGCATCCTGGCCGAGACCGGCCGCGGCGCCGACGTGGGCCGCGGCGAGCTGTTCGTGGCCGAGGCGGACGAGAGCGACGGCTCGTTCCTCATGCTCTCCCCGGACGCGGCCGTGGTCACCTGCGTGGAAGCGGACCACCTGGACAACTACCCGGGCCTGGCCGAGATCGAGGCGGCGTTCCGGGCGTTTGCCGGGCGCATCGCGCCGGACGGCCTCCTGGTCGCCTGCGCCGACGACCCGGGCGCCCGGGCCCTGGCGGATGCCGCCCGTGCGCTGCCCCTGCGGGTACGCACCTACGGCGAGTCAGCCCGCGCGGACTACCGGCTTACCGGCGTGACGCCGCGCGGCATGACGGTGGGCTTCGACGTCACCGGGCCGGCCGGCCCGGGTTCCGCCGTCACCCGGGTGCGGCTCCGCGTCCCCGGCCGGCACAACGCGCTCAACGCCACTGCGGTGCTGGCGACCTGCGCCGAGCTGGGGTTCCCGGCGGATCTGGCGGCCCGGGGGCTGGCTGCCTACCGCGGCGCGCGGCGGCGGCTGGAACTGAAGGGCGAGGCGGACGGCGTCCGGGTGCTGGACAGCTACGCCCATCACCCGACGGAGCTGGCCGCCGACCTGACCGCCGCCCGGGACATCGCCGAGGGGGGCCGGGTCATCGCGGTCTTCCAGCCGCACCTGTTCAGCCGGACCCGGATCTTCGCTGCCGAGTTCGGGGCCGCCCTGGGGCTGGCCGACGAGGTTCTCGTGCTCGACGTGTACCCGGCGCGGGAGGACCCGGAGCCGGGAGTGACCGGGGAACTCGTGTCCCGTGCCGTGCCGGGCGGGCAGGCCAGGTTCCTGCCGGACACCGCGGCGGTGCCCGCCGCCGTGGCGGCCACGGCGAAGCCCGGTGACCTGGTGCTGACCATGGGGGCCGGCAGCGTCACGGCGCTGGGCGAGCCGGTCCTCGCCGCGCTGCGGGCCCGCGGGGGGCAGGCAGGATGACCCGCAAGCCAGCCGGGGCCCAGCCCGGGGGGCCGGCGGCCTGGGCCGCCGAGCAGACCGGGCCCCAGCCGGGCGGGCCGGCCGGCGCAGCGGCCGGGCCGGGCACCCGGGGAGCGGGCCCGGGTGGCGGGACGGGCAGATCAGGGCGGCCGTCGTGGCGTGCGGTGTTCTTCGTGCTGGCCGCCGTGGCGATCGTGGGCGGGGTGGCCTGGGCGCTGCTGGATTCCCGCTTCTTCGTGGTGCGCAGCATCCAGGTGACCGGGACCCACCTGGTGAGCCAGGCCGACGTCCGCGCCACCGCGGGCATCCCGCTCGGCCTGCCGCTGGTCCGGGTGAACGGCGCCGCGGCGGCGCGGCGCGTCGAGCAGATCCGCCAGGTGCAGTCCGCGCGGGTCGCCGTGCAGTGGCCGGACCAGGTGACGATCGTGGTCACCGAGCGCACGCCCGTGCTCGCGGTGCCCAGCGGCGGCGGTTACCAGCTGATCGACGAGTACGGAGTCGCGGTGGAGCCGGCCGCCGCGCCGGGCCGCCTGCCGCTGCTGGGCGTGCCGGCCGGAACGCCGGTCAGCGCGCTGCGCGGCAGCCCCGCGGTACACGCCGCCGCCCTGATCGTGGCGGAACTGCCCCGCCCGCTGGCCCGGTCGCTGCGGGCCGTCCAGGCGCCCAGCGCCACCGACGTGAGCCTTACGCTCCGCTCCGGGGTCACGATCGTGTGGGGCGGCACCGACCGGGCCGCCGCCAAAGCGCGGGAACTCGCCCTGCTGATGCGCACGCATGCCCGGCACTATGACGTGAGTGCCCCGGGCACGGCGGTGACCAGCGGATGACGGCGGCACGCACCTCGTCGACGACACGCCGGCCCGGTTCGCGCGTGTCTAGTTGACCCTGGTCCCGCGTAACCCTACTGTCCGTATCAATCGGCAGGATGACATAACTGTAAATCTCAACTTGAGAGTGAGGGTTGACTCACTGGAAATCGCGAAAGATGCCCAGCCGAAAGTTCGGGGCGTATTTCGGAAGGCTGCTGAAGCTTTTGTTTTGGCGGTGGTTTCCAGGAAAGGGCGCTCTCTCCGGCCGTAATAGCGGCGAGCCGGAACACGACAGAGGCAAACGAGCGGAAAGGGCCCTCCTCGTGGCAGCACCGCAGAACTATTTGGCGGTCATCAAGGTCGTCGGTATCGGTGGGGGCGGCGTTAACGCCGTGAACCGGATGATCGAAGAGGGGCTCAAAGGTGTTGAGTTCATCGCGATCAACACGGACGCCCAGGCCCTGCTCATGAGCGACGCCGACGTCAAGCTGGACGTCGGCCGCGAACTTACCCGGGGTCTCGGCGCGGGTGCGAACCCGGAAGTGGGCGCCCGGGCGGCGGAGGATCACCGCGAGGAGATCGAGGAAGTCATCAAGGGTGCCGACATGGTGTTCGTCACCGCCGGTGAGGGCGGTGGCACCGGGACCGGCGGGGCGCCGATCGTCGCGAACGTGGCCCGCTCCCTCGGTGCGCTGACCATCGGCGTCGTCACCAGGCCCTTCGGCTTCGAGGGCAAGCGGCGTGCCTCCCAGGCGGAACTGGGCATCGAACGCCTGCGCAACGAGGTGGACACGCTGATCGTTATTCCTAACGACCGGCTGCTGTCCATCTCGGACCGGCACGTCAGCGTGCTGGACGCGTTCAAGGCGGCCGATCAGGTGCTGCTGTCCGGCGTGCAGGGAATCACCGACCTCATCACCACGCCCGGCCTGATCAACCTGGACTTCGCGGACGTCAAATCGGTCATGTCCGGGGCTGGCTCGGCGCTGATGGGAATCGGCTCCTCCCGCGGCGACGACCGGAGTGTCGCGGCCGCCGAGATGGCGATCTCCAGCCCATTGCTGGAGGCCAGCATCGACGGTGCCCACGGCGTCCTCCTGTCCATCCAGGGCGGCTCTGACCTGGGCCTCTTTGAAATCAATGAGGCCGCCCAGCTGGTCTCGAATTCCGCCGCACCGGAGGCGAACATCATCTTCGGCGCGGTCATCGACGACGCGCTCGGCGACGAGGTCCGGGTCACCGTCATCGCGGCCGGCTTCGACGAGGGCGGTTCCCGGGCCAGTCGGCCGCGGGCCGCGGCGAGCTACTCCGCCGACAGCCCGGCCGTGCCGGCCGGCAGTTACCGGACCGCGCCCGCCGTGCCTGCTGCGGACGGGTACCGGACCTCGGCGGCGGCGCCGCTGCAGGTCCCGGTGGCCGCCGCCCCGGTCACCCCGCCGGGCCCGGCCGAGGCGGCCCCGGCCGTGGCCGCCTCGGAAGGCTGGGCCTCAGCGGGCTGGACCGCGGACGGCACCCGGGCACAGGCCGCTGACGTGGCCAGCGTGCCGGTCACCGATCCCGGGCCGGAGGCCGGGCCCGAGTCGCCCGGCGACACGGGCGTCCCGGCCAGCCAGGCGGACCAGGACGCGGACGGCGTGCCGTCCCCCCGCCCGGCGCAGGACGAGACGGCGACGCCCCGGCCGCGGCCCGACGCCGTGGCCGCGGCGCGGGTGTTCGATGCCGCTACCACCCGGCGCCGCTCCGTGGTGTTCGAGGAGGACGACGAACTCGATGTGCCGGACTTCCTCAAGTAAGTGACAGGCCGGGCCGCCGACCCGGACGGCGGGCGCGCCGCCGAGATCGCAGCATCGTTGGCTGCTGTCCGGGCCCGGATCGGGGCGGCCTGCCGGGCGGCGGGGCGTGACCCGGCCGGGGTCACGCTGGTCGCTATCACCAAGACCTTCCCGGCCAGCGACATCCGGCTGCTGGCCGGGCTGGGGGTGCGTGATGTGGGGGAGAACCGGGACCAGGAGGCGGCACCCAAGGCGGCCGCCCTGGCCACCCTGCAACCTCCGCTGACCTGGCATTTCGTCGGGCAGTTGCAGACCAACAAGGCAGCCAGCGTGGTCCGGTACGCCCGCGTCGTGCAGTCGGTGGACCGGCTCCGGCTGACCCGTGCGCTCGGCGCCGCGGCCCGCCGGGAGGACCGCGCCCTCTGCTGCCTGGTCCAGGTCAGCCTGGACGACGATCCGGGTCGGGGCGGAGTACCGGCCGGACAGGTGATGACGGTCGCCGACGCGGTGGCCAGCGAGCCGGGCCTGATCCTCGGCGGGGTGATGGCGGTGGCACCGGTGCAGGCCGAGCCGCTGGCCGCCTTCGAGCGGCTGGCCCAGATCGCCGCGCAGGTCCGGGCGGTGCACCCGGGCGCGGTGATGATCTCGGCGGGGATGAGCGGGGATCTCGAGGACGCGATCGCGGCCGGCGCGACACACGTGCGCGTCGGTACGGCGTTGCTCGGAGGCCGGCCGGGCTTCGTCAGGTAATGTCCGACGCAGCGGGGCTGCGCGACAGATGTACGGAGGGCTGACCGATGGCCGGCGCGATGCACAAGATGGCGGTCTACCTCGGCCTTGTCGAGGACGATCCGCGATATGACGACGGCTATGACTCCTATGAGGAGTACGACGAGTACGGTGAGCCGCCGGAGCAGGACGAGGCCGAGCCGGAGCGTGAGCGCGCCCCGGTGCGGGCCAGCCGGGTCGAGTTCGCCGCCGAGCCGCCTCCGTCCGCGTCCCGGGCCGCCACTGCGGCCCCGGTGACTACCCATGCCACCGATCTGGCGCGCATCACCACGTTGCACCCGCGCACGTACAATGAAGCCCGTACCATCGGAGAGCATTTCCGTGATGGCACTCCGGTGATCATGAACCTGACTGAGATGGTCGACAGTGACGCCAAGCGCCTGGTCGACTTCGCCGCAGGGCTGATCTTCGGGCTGCACGGGAGCATCGACCGGGTGACCAACAGGGTGTTCCTGCTCTGTCCGGCCAACGTCGAGGTGACGGCGGAGGACAAGGCGCGGATAGCTGAACGAGGGTTCTTCAACCAGAGTTAGACGCGCACTAGTGAACACGCTCGGTGACGGGCGCCAGGCAACGGCGCCCGCGATGGTCATCCCGGCGTCCGTGAAGGCAGGGCATGGCTGTGGCGATTGTAAAGATCGTTCTGTTCTACGTACTCTCGATATATCTCGTGTTCCTGCTTGGGAGGCTGATCCTCAGCTGGATACAGGCGTTCTCGAGATCGTGGAGCCCGCACGGCTTCGTGCTCGTCATCGCTGAGATCATCTTCACAGCGACGGACCCCCCGCTGAGATTGCTAAGGCGATACATACCAACGCTCCGGCTCGGTAGTGTGGCCTTGGACCTCAGCTTCATGGTGCTCTTCTTCGTGGTCATTTTCGCGATGCAGGCCGTGCAGCTGCTCTGATCCGGGTAGCGTCCGACAGGACACCGTTCAAGCGTGCCGAGGAGACAGGATGCCGCTGACGCCCGCGGATGTGCGGAACAAGCAGTTCAGTACCACCAGGCTCCGGCCCGGCTATGACGAGGAAGAGGTTGACGCCTTCCTCGACGAGGTCGAGGTCGAGCTGGACCGGCTGATCCAGGAGAACGAAGAACTCCGGGCCAAGCTGGCGGAAAGCCTGCGCGGCGGCAAGGTTCCGATGTCCGCGCTCAGCTCGCCGCTCGCCGATCCGTCTCCCGAGATGATGGCGCCTGAGCCACCGCGGCCGCCCGAGCCGGAGCGCATGCCCGAGCCGCCCCGGATGATGCCGGTCGAGGACAACATGGACACGGCCGCCCGGGTGCTGGCGCTGGCGCAGCAGACCGCCGACCAGGCGATCGCCGACGCGCGGCGTGAGGCCGACGAGACGCTTGGCCGGGCCCGCCGTGAGGCGGACGACATCCTGGGCAAGGCGCGCCGCCAGGCCGAGCAGATCACCAGTGACGCCCGGGCGCGGGCCGAGAGCCTGGAGCGGGACGCCCAGGAGCGGCACCGCCAGGCCATGGGCTCGCTGGTGCAGCAGCGTGAGGAACTGGAGCGCCGGGTCGATGACCTGCGTGCCTTCGAGCGCGAGTACCGCAGCAGGCTCAAGGCGTACCTGGAAGGCCAGATGCGGGACCTCGAGGCCGGCGCGACCGACAGCGGTGCCTTCCCGGCGATGGGCGGCGGAGCTGACTCCTCGGTGTCCGGCATGTCCCGCCTGGAGGCCCGGAACGGCCAGCAGTCGATCGCCAGTGCCTACGCGGGCGCGCCGGAGCCGGTGTCGCACGGTGGCGGATTCCACCCGTCCGATGCGTCACCGCACGACCACCGCTAATCGGTTAGCCGTTCACCGAGCCTGCAGCCCGGCAGCGCCTCCATCCCCGTTTGAGAGCAGCATGATCCGCACGGCCTGCGGAGAGCACCCGTGATCAAGTTCAGTGCCCTCCTGGTTGTCCTGGCCATCGGCTTGCTCGCTGCGGGCGTTGCGGCGAGCAGCCTGCTGCTGGTGTATGTGGCCATCGGGGTCTGCCTGGTGTCGGCGGTGCTGCTGGCCGCGGGCGTCGTCAGGCACTGGGCCGAGATCTTCGGCCGCGAGACCGTGTCAGCGGCCGGGGCGCCCCCGGTCACGGCACCGCTGCGGCCGGCCGCGGAGATGCCAGCAGAGGTAACAGCCGGGGACGCGGTCCCCGGCCCAGCGGAATCCGGGGCCGCCGCGGAGGGGGCAGGCGCCCCGGCCGGCCAGCTAGAACCCGCTCCAGCGCTGGCCGCTGCCCAGGCGGCGGGCGGTCCGGCTGGTGCGGTGGCAGCACTGCCGGGCCGGTCAGATCGCGAGGAGCGGTCCCGCAGGGAAGACCGCCGTCCGGGACGGGACGACAGGCGTTCCGGGCGCAGGGAAGAGCGGCGGCCGCGGCGCAAAGACGCGGGCGGGCCGCGGGGCCAGGGCCCGGCCGGGCCGGCCGCCCAGCCCGTTCATCCGGCCGTCGTCAGCTCAGGCCACCCGGCCCCACCCGACGACCTGTGGGAGCGGGTGGCCGAGGAACTCGAGTCCGCGGGCAAGCGGGACACCGGCGACCTGGCCTGGCCGGCCGCGGAGTTTCCGCTGCCCCCCGAACCCGTCGCGCCGGCCGCCGGGGCCTGGCCGGGCGAGCCGCGAGAATCGTCGGGCACCGGATGGCCGGAAGGCCCGGAGCGCCCGCCCGGGTTTGGTGATCCCGCCTTCCCGTCCCGGTCCGCAGACTCGTCCGGGCCGTCGGCGCCGGCCGGCCCGGGGCTTCCCTCCGGTACAGCCGTCTCGCCCGGGATCCCGGTTCCCGCTGCGGTATCAGCCTCCCTGGGGACGGCCGCCCTTCCTGGACGTGGAGATCCCGCACGGGAGGCGGACCGGGGCGGGGCCGGGAAAGCTCCCGGGCCGGCCGAACCCGGTGCGCCCGTCGAGCCCACCAGTTCCGGGCTGCCGCGCCGCCGGCCCACCAGTCCTGGTGCGGCTGCGCCGGGACCAGGCCCGGCCAGTTCCGGCGGGGACCTCTGGGAGCCGGCCTCGCACCGGCGCCAGGGTGTGCCTCCCGGGCAGATGAGCTGGACGATCTCGCTGCCTCAGCCAGCAAGTGAGGTCGCTCCGTCTGCGCCCGCGCAACCGGCGGCGGCCGGCTCGGCAGCAGGCAGCGCGGCGGAGCCGGACATGGCGGATTCCCCGGCCGAGCCGGCCGGGGCCGGGTTCCTGCCCGCCGCCCCCGCCGCGGCCGCCGCGCCGCAGCCCGCGGCCGCCGCGCCGCAGCCCGCGGCCACCCGTGCTGACACGGAGACTGCCGCGCCCGCTGAAGCCAGCCAGGCTGATGAGACCGTTGATACCAGTGAGCCCACCGAGGTTGATGAGGCTGGTCTCGCCGGTGATTCTGCCGCGCCCGCGACAGCTCGTGAGGCCGGTGACGCGGGCGCGGCCGTTGAGGTCCCTGGCACCAGCGAGATTGCCGGGACTGCCGCTGATGCCGCTGATGTCATGGAGGCAGATGAGCCCGGTGAGGCCCCGGAGCCCAGTCAGGCCCCGGAGTCCGGCACGAGCGAGGCCAGCCTCCGGTCAGCGGACGGCGAGGCCAGCCTCCGGTCAGCGGACGGCGAGGGCGCGGCCGGCGGCGAGGGCGCGGCGGACGGCGAGGGCGCGGCGGCCGGCGCCGACGCGGCGGGCCAGGTCACGGTGACGGTGGTGCCCGGGGTAGCCCGGTACCACCGCAGCGGGTGCATCCTGATCCGGTTCCTGGGCGACCAGGACCTCGAGGTCATGACCAGGCAGGCCGCCGAGGAGGCCAAGTTCGTGGCGTGCCGCGCCTGCCAGCCCGATCAGCTCGTCGCCACCTGACCCCGGGCCCGTCGCCACCACTCACTGACCGGAAAATGCCCGGCTTTCACGCCCCGCGACCGCCCCTGGGTGAGTCGGCTTATCACCCCTGAGTGGCGGCGATCTGCCGGGTTGACCGGAAAACCGCGCAACGATCGGGTGATAAGCCAGTGAGCCGTTGGCTGGGTGGCGGGGGACCCCAGCCGATGGCGGGTCAGGCGCGGGCCAGCCAGAAGGCCAGGCCCAGGTCGGCGTCGGCGTGCTGGTGGGCAGCGCGCCCGCTACCATCCGTTGGGCTGGACGCGCGGGAGCCGGGGCCGAAGTCGTCGGCCAGGGTCTCGGCGGCGATCAGTGCCCCGTGCTCGGTCAGCGCCGCGGCCAGTTCCGGGTCCGGGGTTTCCCAGCGGACCCGGATCCGGTCGCTCACGTACAGCCCGTCGTTCTTCCGCGCCTCCTGGATCAGCCGGATGACGTCCCGGGCCAGTCCCTCGCGGCGAAGTTCCGGGGTGATGGTGACCTCGATCGCCACCGTCTCGCCCGCGTCAGCCGCCACCGTCCAGCCGGACCGCGGTGTCTGCGTCACGATCACCTCGTCCGGGCTCAGACCGACCGGTGTGCCGTCCACCACGACCGAGATCTTCCCTTCCCGGCGCAATCCGGCCGCCAGCCCGGCCGGATCCGCGGCGGCGATCGCCGCCGCGACGGCCTGGGTGCCCTTGCCGAACCGGCGGCCCAGGGCCCGGAAGTTCGGCTTCACCACGTAGTCGACCAGGTCGGCACCGACCGCCGCCATCGGCTCCAGGGAGCGCACGTTGAGTTCCTGGGCGATCTCGGCCCGCAGTTCCGGCGCCAGGCCGTCGAACCCGGGCGCGCTGACCACGGCCCGCGGCAGCGGCTGACGGACCGGGACCGAGGCGGCCGACCGGGCCGACCGGCCAAGTTCCACCAGCCGGCGGGTCAGGGCCATCTGCGCGGACAGGTCCGCGTCGATCAGTGCGGAGTCGGCGGCCGGCCAGGATGTCAGGTGCACCGACTCTGGGTCGTCCGGCCCGCGCAGCGCCGACCAGACGTGGTCGGTGAGGAACGGGGTGATCGGCGCCATCAGCCGGGTCAGCACGTGCAGGGACTCGTAGAGGGTGGCGAACGCCGCGTTGCCGTCCGGGCGGCCCGGGCCGTCCCAGAACCGGCGCCGGGACCGGCGCACGTACCAGTTCGACAAGTCGTCGATGAACGCGGCCAGCCGCCGGCCGGCCGCGGCCGTGTCGAAGCTCTCCAGGTGGGCCGTGACCTCGCTGGTCGTGGCGTGCAGTTCGCTGAGCAGCCAGCGGTCCAGCAGCGGCCGGGCGCTGGGCGGGGGGGCGTCGCCGAGCTGCGCCGGGCGCCACGCACGGCCCTGCTCGGCGGCCGCGTTGGCGTACAGCACCAGGAAGGACGCGGTGTGCCAGTAGGTGAGCAGCACCTTGCGGACGATCTCGTCCAGGGTGGCGTCGCCGATCCGCCGGGTGGACCAGGGGGAGCCGGACGCGGCGAAGAACCAGCGGACCGCGTCCGCGCCGTGTGCCTCCATCAGCGGGAGGGGCTCCAGCACGTTGCCGAGGTGCTTGCTCATCTTCCGGCCGGTCTCGTCCACCACCAGGCCGAGGCAGACCACATTCTCGTAGGATGACCGGCCGAACACCAGGGTGCCCACCGCCATCAGCGAGTAGAACCAGCCGCGGGTCTGGTCGATGGCCTCGCAGATGAACTGGGCCGGGTAGGACTCCAGGAACTGCTCCTGGTCGTGCCAGGGGGCGCCGAGCCGGGCGAACGGCATCGACCCGGAGTCGTACCAGGCGTCGATCACCTCGGGCACCCGGCGCGCCTCGCCGCCGCACTCCGGGCAGGGCAGTGTGACCTCGTCCACGTAGGGCCGGTGCGGGTCCAGCTCCGACATGTCGCGGCCGGCCAGCTCACTCAACTCGGCGAGGGAGTCCACGCAGGTCAGGTGCTGTTCTCCGCACTCCCAGATGGGCAGCGGCGTGCCCCAGTACCTGGTCCGGGACAGCGCCCAGTCCACGTTGTTGCGCAGCCACTCACCGTACCGGCCGTGCTTGATGGTGGGCGGCTGCCAGTTGGTCCGCTCGTTCTCGGCCAGCAGCTGGTCCTTGATCTGGGTGGTCCGGATGTACCAGGACGGCAGCGCGTAGTAGAGCAGCGGGGTGTGGCACCGCCAGCAGTGCGGGTAGCTGTGCTCGTACTGGTCGACCCGGAACAGCAGCCCGCGGTCGGCCAGGTCACGGACCAGCGGCTCGTCGGCCCGCTTGAAGAACAGGCCGCCGACCAGCGGCACCCATTCCTCGAAATGGCCGTCCGGCCGGACCGGGTTGACCACCGGCAGGCCGTGCGCGCGGCTGGTTTCCATGTCGTCCGCGCCGAAGGCCGGCGCCAGGTGCACCAGGCCGGTGCCGTCCTCCGTGGTGACGAAGGTGCCCGGCACCACCCGGTGCGCGCCCAGGATCTCGACCAGGTCGAACGGCGGCCGGTAGGTCGCCCCGACCAGGTCGGAGCCAGGCACCGTGGCCATCACGTGCCAGCCCTCGCCGAGTACCCGGGTCGCGAGCTTCTCGGCCACGACCACGGTCTCACCGTCGCCGGGCTTGCGGACCACCGCGTAACTCTCGTCCGGGTGCACGGCCACCGCCGTGTTGGACACCAGGGTCCACGGGGTGGTCGTCCACACCAGCAGGTGCGCGCCGTTCAGCAGCGGGTTCGCGCCGGGCGGCAGGCTGGCCAGCGGGAAGCGGACGGTGACCGCGGGATCGGAGACGATCCGGTACACGTCCGGCTGCCCCATCTCGTGGTCCGACAGCGGCGTCTCGCAGCGCGGGCAGTACGGGCTGATCCGGAAGTCCTTGACCAGCAGCCCCTGGGCGAAGATCTGCTTGAGCGACCACCACACCGACTCGATGTAGCTGGTGTCCATCGTCCGGTAAGCGTGCGGCAGGTCGACCCAGTAACCGAGCCGGACGGTCAGCTCCTCGAACGCGTCCACGTGCCGCTGCGCCGACTCGCGGCACCGGGCGTTGAACTCGGCGATGCCGTAACTCTCGATCGCCTTCTTGCCGGACAGCCCGAGTTCCCGCTCCACCGCCACCTCGACCGGGAGGCCATGGCAATCCCAGCCGGCCTGCCGCGGGACGTGGAACCCCTGCATGGTCTTGAACCGGGGGAACACGTCCTTGAACACGCGCGCCTCGATGTGGTGCACGCCGGGCATGCCGTTGGTGGTCGGCGGCCCCTCGTAGAAGGTCCACAGTGGGCGGCCCGCGGTGGCGTCCAGGGAGCGCTCGAAGAACTTGCCGTCCTCCCACCGGGCCAGCACGCCATGTTCCATGGCGGGCAGGTCGATGGCTGAGGGCAGGTCCGGGAAGTAACCGGTGTTCCGCGGCTGGGATTCGTCTGACACGGTGGGTGGTCCTCCGGCGGGGCGCGCGCCAGAGGGTGGGCTGCCACCTGGTGCGCGCGGCTTCGCGTGGAGGGACGAGGCTCGCCGGCGGCGGCCCCGCGGTACCACCCTCCTTGGCCAGGTCATCCGCCCGGGGGCGGCGCTCGGCCCGCTCAGTTATGCCTGCCAGCCGGTTCTACTGAGCGCGGCCCGTGGCTGCGGGCCGGCGCGGTTCTTCCGGCGGTTCCGGGGTGATCTGGTCCGCTGGGCCTGCCCCCGGGCTCACACCGTCCCCGGGTCGCTCCTGGCCGCGTTCAGCGACAGCTATCCCCATCATCACCGTGCAGACAGTTAACGATAGCCGATGGTGGCGCAGCAGCCGACCGGGTTTCGCCGCGCCCGATTCCTGCCGTTCGGCCGGGCCTGATGCGGCTCGGCCGGGTCCCGTCGGCCTGCACCGGGTTTGCCCCGCCGTTCTGGGCCGGTCCCGGAGGCCGGCGGGCGGGTTTCCGTCCCGCCGGGGCAGGGGACATTCCTGGCGCGGCATGGCCGCCGCGGCCAGGGGGCGGCGGGCCAGCGCTGGGCCGGCCCTCACCGGCCGGCCCGGCGCGCGCACCGCCGCGCGGGCGGATTATCGCCGGGGCCAGATGTGTTTGCAGTCGCAGGCAGGCCGATCTATTCTCCGGTGACTGCCCGCGATCCAAGATCGATTGGTGGCAGCTTACTAGTGGACATATCACGCATAAGGGGGCCGAGATGACAGCAGCCGCACGTTCGGGTGCCGCCGGTCTCGCTGTCCGGCCTGGTGAAGAGCCCTGGACCGAGCAGGAACTGGCTGAAGTCCGCCAGGAGCTGGAAGCCGAGGCGGCCGGGCTACGCGAGGATATCTCCACGGCGGAGTCCGAGATCGCGGAGCGGCTCGGCGACGCGGTCGGCGATGCGGGCGATGATTCGGCCGACGCCGGTGCCAAGACCTTCCAGCGGGAACACGAGCTGGCCCTGACCCAGCAGGCCCGCGAGCTGCTGGCCCAGACCGAGCGGGCCCTGTCGCGGATCAGCGACGGCAGTTACGGTGTCTGCGAGTCCTGCGGCCAGGCCATCGGGAAAGCGCGGCTGCAGGCGTTTCCCCGTGCCACGCTGTGCGTGGCCTGCAAGCAACGCGAGGAACGGCGCTGAACGACTCCGTCAACCCGGGCGACCCGGCGGCCGCGCAGCGGCCGCGCCGGGTCGGCCTGCTGCTCATCATCGCGGCCTGTGTCCTCGTCGCCGACCTGGTATCCAAGACGGTCGTGGTCGCCACGCTGTCGGGCCGGGCGCCCATCCGGCTGCTCGGCGGGCTGCTCACGCTCCGGGTGCTGCGCAATAGCGGGGCGGCCTTCAGCATCGGCACCTCCATGACCTTCGTGTTCAGCGTGATCGCGGTCGGGGTGATCATCGCCATCCTGCGCACCGCGCGGCGGCTGCGCAGCATCCCGTGGGCGATCACGCTGGGGCTGCTGCTCGGCGGGGCGGCCGGCAACCTGGGTGACCGGATCTTCCGGTCACCGGGGCCGTTCCGCGGGCACGTGGTGGACTGGATCCAGCTGCCGCACTGGCCCGTGTTCAACGTGGCCGACTCCTGCATCGTCTGCGGTGGCGTGCTGGCGGTGCTGCTGGCCGCCCGCGGCGTGTCCCTGGACGGCGGCCGCCAGCAGGGCGCCGGGCCAGCGGGGCCGGCCGCGTTTCCCGGCGGTCCCGGCCCGCGGGGCCCGGCCGAAGACGGCAGCAGGTGACCGGGCCGGGCCAGCGGCGGGTGCCCGTCCCCGAAGGCCTGGATGGTGAACGGCTCGACGCCGCGCTGGCCCGGATGTTCGGACTGTCCCGCGCGAGCGCCGCGGAGTTGATCAGCGAGGGCCAGGTACTGGTCGGCGGCCGGACCGCGACCAAGTCCGACCGGGTCCCGGCGGGGGAGTGGCTCGACGTGACGCTGCCCGGCCCGCCGGCCGCTTTGGTCCCGGTGCCCCGGGCCGTGCCCGGCCTGGCCGTGGTGTACGAGGATTCCGACATCATCGTGGTGGACAAGCCCCGGGGGGTGGCCGCTCACCCGACCCCCGGCTGGACCGGCCCGACCGTGATCGAGGGGCTGCTCGCCGCCGGGCACACCGTCGCCACCAGCGGCGCGGCCGAGCGCCAGGGCATCGTGCACCGGCTCGACGCCAACACCACCGGGCTGATGGTGGTGGCCAAGAGCGAGCACGCCTATAGCGTGCTCAAGCAGGCGTTCCGCGACCGCGAGGTGGACAAGCGGTACCACGCCCTGGTGCAGGGGCACCCGGACCCGCTGCGCGGCACCATCGATGCGCCGATCGGGCGGCACCCGTCCGGGGATGGCCGGTTCGCGGTGATAACCGGCGGCCGCCCCAGCGTCACGCACTACGACACACTGGAAGCCTTCCGGGGCGCCAGCCTGGCCGAGGTCGAGCTGGAAACCGGGCGGACGCATCAGATCCGGGTGCACATGGCCGCGCTGCGCCACCCGTGCGCCGGGGACCGGCTCTACGGCGCGGACCCGGTGTTCGCCGCGCACCTCGGCCTGACCAGGCAGTGGCTGCACGCGGTCCGGCTGGGCTTCGAGCATCCGGCGGACGGTCACCGGGTCGAGTTCAGCAGCGGCTACCCCGACGACCTCAGTCACGCCCTCGACGTGCTGCACGCGGAGAGCTAGCCGCGCCCCGGCCGCCCATGGGCCCGGGCGGATGTCAGTGGGGCGCGGTAATGTGCGGCAGCATGAACCGGACTGACCGGCTCTACGCGCTGGTCGAGGAATTGCGGGCCGTGGCGCCGCGGCCGCGGTCGGCCCGGCAGCTGGCCCAGCGGTACGAGGTCAGCACCCGGACCATCGAGCGGGACATCCTCGCCCTGCAGGAATCGGGCGTGCCGATCTATGCCGAGACCGGGCGGGCCGGCGGCTACGTCATCGACAAGACGCTGACCCTCCCGCCGGTCAACTTCACGGCGGCCGAGATGGTGGCGATCGCGGTGGCCCTGGCCCGGGACGAGGCCACCCCGTTCGCGGCCGCGACCCGCAGCGCGCTGCACAAGGTGCTCGCATCCGCGTCCGCGGCGCAGACCACGGAGGCGGCGCGGCTGCTGGACCGGATCCGGCTGATCAGCCCGCCGGGCCCGGCGCCGGGCCCCGCCGTGCGCCCGCAGGCCCGGCGGCCGCCGGCCAGCGTCCCGCTGGCCATCCAGGAGGCCATCACCTCCGGTCACGTGCTCCGCCTCGAGTACGCGGACCGGAAGGACCAGGTGACGGTGCGCGAGGTGGAGCCGGTCGCGTTCGCGGCCACCCGCAGCCAGTGGTACCTGCTCGCCTGGTGCCGGCTGCGCCGCGGCGGCCGGGCGTTCCGGGTGGACCGGATCCGGGGCGTCACCGACACGGGTGAGCAGGCACCACAGCGCGCCTATAACGAGCTGGCGGTGGACATCCCGGACTCCCTGATCCACCGTCCGGAACTGCACGCCTGACCCGGCCGGAAACACCGGCCTGACCCGGCCGGAAACACCGGCCTGACCCGGCCGGAAACACCGACATAACCCGGCCGGAAACACCGACATAACGGTGTCGCGGTGATCCAGCAGGCTCTTCCCTGACACGTTCATTCCTCAGGAGGAGAACCTCATGACCGCACCGGCCAGCAACACCGTCGCCTGGTTCGAGATCGGCGCCCCCGACGTCGAGGCCGCCCAGGCCTTCTACGGCCCGCTCTTCGGCTGGACTTTCGCCCCGGATGACGGGTACACGCTCATCACCGCGGCGGGCGCGGCGGGCCCGTCCGGCGGCATCTTCAACACCGGCGGCAACATCCCGCCCTACGCGGTGTTCGTCGTCAAGGTGGACGACGTCGCGGCCACCTGCGCCCGGACCGAGGAACTCGGCGGCAAGGTCATCGTCGCGCCGATGACGATGGGGGACGGCATGGCCGTCGCCTACCTGGCCGACCCCAACGGCAGCATGTTCGCACTGTTCAGTCCTAAGCCGGAAGGCTGAGCCCGTCCTGTCCCTGCGGCTTGTCCCCGGACCGCGCCGGCGCGCGGCGGGCATGGCTGATCCAGCCATGCCCGCCGTCCGGACGTTACAGCGCCGCCGGGACGGGCAGTTGGGCGCCTATGACCGCACTCAGGTTCATCGCGCGCCCCATGCTGGGCTCCATCTTCGTGATCCAGGGCTACCAGACCTGGCGCCACCCGGAGCCGGTGACTCCGGCAGCCGGGCCGGTGGTCCGGCAGCTGCGGGACCGGGTACCGGGGGTGCCCGGCGAGACCGAGCAGGCGGTACGCCTCAACGGCGCCGTCCAGGCCGTCGCGGGCTCCCTGCTGGCGGCAGGCTGGTTCCCGCGGCTGTCCGCGCTGGCGCTGGCGGGCACCCTGGTGCCCACCACCCTGGCCGGGCACCGGTTCTGGGAGGTCGAGGACAAGCAGGAACGCGCCCAGCAGCGGATCCACTTCCTCAAGAACCTCACCATGATGGGCGGCCTGCTGATCGCGGCCGCGGACACCGCCGGCCGCCCGTCGCTGGCCTGGCGTGGCCGGCACGCGGCCAGGACCGCCCGCCGTGAGGCGTCCCTGGTCACGAAGACGGCCCGGGTGACCGGCAAAGCCGCAGCCCGGACAGGCAAGGCCAGCAACAAGGTGAGCAACGCCGCGGGCAAGGTGACCGGCCAGGCCAACCTCCGCTATGCACTTCCCAGGTAATTCCTAGTAGGGATAATCGCCGGAGCAGGGTATTCGCCGGGCTCCCGGTGTGAGGCTGCGCCCGGATGGGGACGCCGGAAAGCGGGTCGATGCGGCTGGCGGCCAGGATGTACCACGCGGTCGTGCCGGTGTGCAGCGAGGCGTACACGTTGCCGCCCTGGCAGTCACTCAGCGCGTCGTACGACGCGGCCATGATCCCGAGGCCGTCCGCGTTCGGCCCGTTGGCCTGGGCGGAGGCGAGATCTGCCAGGTAGGTTGCCGCGTCGGCCCGGTCGCCTGCCTCGGCGCTGAATTCCAGTGCGTCCGCGAGGTGGGCGGTTCCCTCGAACCACACGCCCGTGCGGTTGCCGGTGCAGATGCTCACGCCGCGGAAGCCGTCCGCGGTCACGGCCAGGTGGCTCTCGTCCCAGTCGAGCGATCCTTCGTACGCGGGGTCCTGCAGCGCCAGGTACGACCAGCTGTTGACGTCCTCGACCGCCGGGGAGAATTCCGGGGTAACGCCATCATTACTGGTGCCCAGATAAAAGCGGCCCGCCTTAGCGTCCCACATGGCCACGATGAACCGTCTTGCCCACAATGATCGAGACGACCAGACAGGATTCCCGGTTTCCCGGGCCAGTAGCCGGAAAAGCGCGTACACGTCGATATTGTGCTCGGTTGACTTCCATTCGATTCTGCTGGCCGGCCCGGTATAGCCACCGGTGTAGCCGCCCGGCCCGCGGTCGTCCCGGCAGTGGGCCTGGATCCAGTCGCCGATGGCCACGGCCCCGTCCAGGTAGGACGTCCTGCCCGTGGCGGAATACAGTTGCGCGAGGGCGTCCCCGGCCCAGGCCACGTCGCCGGTGTAGCTGGACGGGTCGGTGACGTGGATATCGCTCGGGTGGTCCAGGGCGGTCGGCTCGTACTGGTTCATGATGCGCCCGTCGTGCGCCGGATCGTGGGCCTGCAGGTAGAGCAGCCCATTACCGATAACCTCGGCCCGGGCCATCCCGTTCTGGGTGTTCTCGGCCAGGTAGGCGTCGATAACCAGCGCGTCATCGTAGACAGCGGAAGAGGTGTCGCCGTCGAGGCCCAGCAGTCCTCCCCGGTAGCTCTGGGCCAGGCGCGGGGCGGTGCCGCCCGGGTGACGGTCCATCATCTGGTTGAGGAACTGGTAGGCGCGGGCCACGCTCCTCGCCGATGGCCCGGCCCCGATACCCGGCCCGGTCGCCGCTGGGTCGTCGTCGTCCGGGTGCGGCCGGGAGTGGATCGCGACGGTGCCGATCAGCAGGGCCACGACGGCACTGATGGCGGCGGCCACGCCGACGTACCGGATCAGTCGCATGCGTGATCACCCTGAGAGGCGGTATGACGACGTTCACCCCTCATTACTTTCAGTAATATTAAGACTACTTTAAGTCGTCAAATGGGAGGGTTGCCCGCCGTCCGCACGCGCGGGGCTCCTCCTGAACCGGTGCGGAGCCACTGGCGCGGCTGGCCACTCTGAGCAAAATTACGTGGCCGAGGGTTACATCTTCCCGGGCCGGGCCGGAGGCGCAAAACGGGATAACAGGCCAGCCGGTGTGGCGGGTCGCCGCGCCTCCACGGCCTCTGTAGGCTCGACTCCGCCGGGCCGGTGCGCTACGGCCACGGCGTCCTGCGGCCGGGAATTCCCGGCCGGGCAGGTCCTTGGCCTAAGGTATCCGGCCGCTTCCCCCGGCCCTGGCTGGTGAGTGCCCGCGAGGGTTTTCGTTGCATGCCTTTTGAGGAGGCGGTAGTTCGTGACGGCAGCCGCAGCGGACCAGGCTGGCCACTCCGGCGGGTTTGCCCACCTGCACGTGCACACCGAGTACTCGATGCTGGACGGGGCGGCCCGGCTCAAGGACATGTTCGCCGAGTGCGAGCGGGCCGGCATGAGCGCGGTGGCCATGACCGACCACGGCAACCTCTACGGGGCCTACGACTTCTGGTCCAAGGCCACCAAGGCCGGGATCAAGCCGATCATCGGCATCGAGGCCTACCTCGCCCCGGAGCACCGGCGGCACCGCCAGCCGGTCCGCTGGGGCACGCCCGCGCAGAAGGACGACGATGTGTCCGGGGCGGGTGCCTACACGCACATGACGCTGCTGGCCGAGACGACCGAGGGCATGCACAACCTGTTCCGGCTGTCCTCGCGCGCCTCGCTGGAGGGCTACTTCCGCAAGCCCCGGATGGACCGGGAACTGCTCGCCACGCACTCCCGCGGCATCATCGCCACCACCGGGTGCCCGAGCGGGGAGGTGCAGACCCGGCTCCGCCTCGGCCAGTACCAGCAGGCCCTGGACGCTGCCGCGGCCTACCGGGACATCTTCGGCGCCGGCAACTTCTTCGTCGAGATCATGGATCACGGGCTCAGCATCGAGCAGCGGGTCCGCGACGGGCTGCGCCGCATCGCGCGGCAACTCGGCCTGCCGTTCGTGGTCACCAACGACTCGCACTACACCGTCGAGGCGGACGCCAAAGCGCATGAGGTGCTGCTGTGCGTGCAGACCGGGTCCAACATGGCCGACCCGGGCCGGTTCAAGTTCGACGGCAGCGGCTACTACCTCAAGAGCCCGCAGGAGATGCGCGCCGCGTTCGCCGACGAGGAGTGGCAGTCCGGCTGCGACTCCACCCTGCTCATCGCGGAGCGTGCCGATGTGGCGTTCCAGTCCAAGAACCTGATGCCGCTGTTCGACATCCCGGAGGGCGAGACCGAGGAAAGCTGGCTGCGCCAGGAAGTCTGGCGGGGGATGGACCGCCGGTACACCGGCGGCTACGACGAGCGGCGCCGCGAGCAGGTCGAGTATGAGGTCGGCATCATCACCCAGATGGGCTTCTGCTCGTACTTCCTGGTCGTCGCGGACTTCATCATGTGGGCCAAGCGGAACGGGATCTGGGTCGGCCCGGGCCGCGGCTCGGCCGCAGGCTGCCTGGTGGCTTACGCGCTCGGCATCACCGACCTGGACCCGCTCAAGCACGGCCTGATCTTCGAGCGGTTCCTGAATCCCGAGCGCGTGTCCATGCCCGACATCGACATCGACTTCGACGAACGCCGGCGGGGCGACGTGATCCGCTACGTCACCGAGAAGTGGGGCGAGGACAAGGTCGCCCAGATCATCACGTACGGCACCATCAAGGCCAAGGCCGCGGTCAAGGACTCCGCCCGGGTGCTGGGCTTCCCGTACGCGCTCGGCGACCGGATCACCAAGGCGTTCCCGCCCGCGGTGATGGGCAAGGACATCCCGCTGTCCGGGATCTTCGACGACGCCCACCCCCGGTACGGCGAGGCGGGTGAGATCCGCGCCCTGTACGAGGCCGAGGCCGAGGTCCGCCAGGTCATCGACACCGCGCGCGGGCTGGAAGGGCTGATCCGCCAGGCCGGGGTGCATGCGGCCGGCGTGATCATGAGCAGCGAGCCGATCATCGACCACGTCCCGGTCTGGAAGCGCGAAGCTGATGGCGCGGTCATCACCCAGTTCGACTACCCGGCCTGTGAGTCACTGGGCCTGCTCAAGATGGACTTTCTCGGCCTGCGGAACCTCACCGTGCTGGACGACGCGGTCCACGGGGTCAAGGCCAACCGGGGCATCGGCGTAGACCTGGAATCCCTGCCGCTGGATGACAAGCCCACCTATGACCTGCTGGCCCGGGGGGACACGCTCGGCATCTTCCAGTTCGACGGTGGCCCGATGCGGGCGCTGCTGCGCAGCATGCGGCCGGACAACTTCGAGGACATCTCCGCGGTCGGCGCGCTGTACCGGCCGGGCCCGATGGGCGCCAACGCGCACAACGACTATGCCGACCGGAAGAACAACCGCAAGCCGGTCGTGCCCATCCACCCGGAACTGGCCGAGCCGCTGGCCGAGATCCTGGGCGACACCTACGGGCTGATCGTCTACCAGGAGCAGGTCATGGCGATCGCGCAGAAGGTGGCCGGGTACAGCCTCGGCAGCGCGGACCTGCTCCGTCGGGCCATGGGCAAGAAGAAGAAGGAGATCCTGGACAAGGAGTTCGCGCCGTTCGAAGCGGGCATGAAGGCGAACGGCTATTCGAACTCAGCCATCAAGACACTCTGGGACATCCTGGTCCCGTTCTCCGACTACGCCTTCAACAAGGCGCATAGCGCGGCCTACGGGCTGGTTTCCTACTGGACCGCCTACCTCAAGGCGAATTACCCGGCCGAGTACATGGCCGCGCTGCTCACGTCGGTCTCCGGTGACAAGGACAAGAGCGCTCTTTACCTCAACGAGTGCCGCCGGATGGGCATCACCGTCCTGCCGCCCGACGTCAACGCGTCGGACGCCACGTTTACCCCGGTGCGGAATGACATCAGGTTCGGCCTGGCGGCGGTGCGGAATGTCGGCACGAACGTCGTTGACGCGATCGTGGAGGCGCGGGCCAGCAAGGGCGCGTTCGTCAGCTTCGCTGATTTCCTGCGCAAAGTCCCCGTCAACGTGTGCAACAAGCGGGTCATCGAATCACTCATCAAGGCCGGCGCCTTTGACTCCCTGAGCCACCCGCGCAAGGGTCTGGCCATCATCCACGAGCAGGCCATCGACACCGTCATCGACGTGAAGCGCAACGAGGCCATCGGCCAGGATTCGCTGTTCGGCGGGGACGCGGAGGTGGAGGCGACGTTTGAGGTACCGGTGCCGGACGGGGAGTGGGACAAGACCACCCTGCTCAGTTTCGAGCGTGAGATGCTCGGCCTCTACGTCTCCGACCATCCCCTGCTCGGCGTGGAGCACATCGTGGCCGCGAACACCGATTGCTCGGTGGCCGAGCTGCTCAGCTCGGCCACCGAGGATGCCGAGCGATCCGCCCGGGGCGGCCGCGCCGACGGCCAGATGGTCACCGTCGGCGGCATCCTGTCCGGGGTGGCCCGCAAGGTCACCCGGCAGGGCAACCCGTGGGCCCAGGCCGTGCTGGAGGACCTGGAGGGCGCCATCGAGGTACTGTTCTTCCCCGCCGCCTACCAGCAGTGCTCGCTGCTGCTGGCCGAGGACGCGATCGTGGTGGTGAAGGGCCGGCTGGACCGGCGGGACGAGACGCCCAAGCTGATCGCATCGGAGGTGAGCGCGCCGGACCTGTCGGTGGATGAAAGTGGCCCTTTCGTCCTGTCCATCCCGGTCCAGCGGTGCGTGCCGCCCGTGGTCGAGCGGCTGCGCGAGGTGCTCGGCACCCACCCGGGCCTGGCCGAGGTGCACCTGAAACTCTGCAATGGCCAGCGGACGACGGTGGTCCGGCTGGATGACAAGCTCCGGGTCAAGCCCTCACCCGCGCTGGCGGCGGACCTCAAGCAGTTGCTCGGGCCCACGTGCGTGGGCTGAGATGGGGCGGCCCGGAGCGATAAACCAGGGGCGGGCTGGGCAGGCTGGTGGGTAGTCCGGCCTGCGAAAGGCGTTTCCTGTGATACGCGGCATCTTCCTGCGCACCGACTGGACCCGGGAAGAGCTGCGCACCAACCTGTGGCTGGTCCCGGCGCTCGAGGTCATCGGGGCGATGGGCCTGTTCGCCGCCAGCTACGCGGCTGACCGGGCTGCCTATCATGGCGCGTTCAGCCTGCCCGCCTGGGTCAGCAACGGGTCAGCGGACGCGGCGCGGCAGATCCTCACCGCGATCGCCGCCGCCGTCATCACCGTGGTCGGCGTCGTGTTCTCGATCGTGATCGTCGCGCTGACCCTGGCCTCCACCCAGTTCGGGCCGCGGATGCTGCGCACCTTCATCCGCGATCGTGGCACCCAGCTCACGCTCGGGACCTTCGTGGCGACCTTCGTGTACGCCGTCCTCGCGCTCGTGTCGATCGGTGGCCCCGGCCCGGACGGGGCGTTCGTCCCGCACATCAGCATTACCGTCACCCTGGCCCTGATGGTGGCGGACCTGGCCGTCCTCATCTACTTCATCAGCCACATCACCCGCCAGATCCAGCTCCCCCAGGTGATCGCGGGCATCTCCGGTGACTTGTCACAGGCCATCGATGAACAGGTGCACGAAGGGGCAGCCGACCCAGCCGACCCGTCCGTGGCGGAGGTGCTGGGCAGCATGCCCGGGCCGTGCGCCATGGTCCGGGTGTCCCGGAGCGGGTACCTGCAGTACATCCACCACCGGATCCTGCTCGGCATTGCCTCCGAGGCCGGGGCGGTGATCCACCTGCACTACCGGCCCGGACACTTCCTGGCCCAGGGCAGCGAGCTCGCCACCGTGTGGCCGGCCCGGGCCGAGGCTGAGGTCGCCCGCGGGCTGGCGCGTGCGCATGTCACCGGCCCGTACCGGACACTGGCCCAGGACGTCTCGTTCGGTATCGATCAGCTGGTCGAGATTGCGATCCGCTCCCTCTCCTCCGCCGTCAACGACACTTTTACCGCCATGACCTGCATCGACTGGCTGTCCGACAGCCTGTGCAAGGTGGCCGGCCGCTGGCATCCGGCCCGTGTCCACCGGGATCGGGCCGGCGTGATCCGGCTGATCACCACCGAGCCGACCTACGAGCGGATGGTGCAGCGTGCGTTCGACAAGATCCGGCAGAGCGCATCCGGCCTGCCCGCTATCCTGATCCGGCAACTCGACGCCCTGGCCCGGATCATGGAGCGGACCATCGCCGACGATCAGCGCCAGGTGCTGCTCGACGAGGCGGCCATGATCGTCCGGGTCAGCGAGGACACCGTGGCCGAAGGCTCGGACCGGGCCGAGGTGCGGCGGCGTCATGCGATCTTCCTGGCCACCTACGACGCGATGACGCGGGCGCACGGAGGACCAGCGCCGCGCCGGCGGCCAGGCAGCCCGGGGCGGCCGGAGGTCAGGCGTCCCGGCGCATGAGCAGGTAAGCCCCGGCGGCCAGCAGCACCACGGTCCACAGGCAGAACACGCCGAAGCCCTGCCAGGCGGACAGCAGCGCCCCGGCCGCCCGGTGCGCGCCGTAGACCAGCGATCCGGCCTGCTCCGGCAGGTAGGCGTTGATGTGCGCGCCCCAGCTGCCGGGCAGCAGCCCGGACAGGATCGGCAGCACCAGCACGATCCCGATGACCGAGGTGATGGCCCCGGCGGTGTGCCGGATCAGCAGCCCGATGGCCAGCGCGAACAGGCCAAGCACGCCCAGGTAGAGCCCGGCGCCGACGACCGCGCGCAGCACGTTGCTGTCGGACAGCGACACGGGCACCTTGCTGTGCAGGATGGCCGACCCGAGGAAGAAGCAGGCGAACGACACGATCTCCGCCGCGACCAGCACCAGGATGGCAAACACCGCGGCCTTCGCGGCCAGCATCGGCAGCCGCCGCGGCACGGCCAGCAGCGAGGCCCGGATGACCCCGGTGGAGTACTCGGACGTGATCACCAGCACCCCGAGCACGCAGATGGTCAGCTGGCCGAGCCCGATGCCCGCGCCCAGGATGAAGCCGATCGGGTTGGCGGCGACCGTCGCGTCCCGATCGGCGGCGTGCGGGCCGGTCCAGTTGGCCACGGTCAGCCCGGTGAACAGCACCGTGAAGCCCACCGTGAGGACGATGAACAACAGCAGCGTCCAGACGGTGGACCGCACCGAGCGGATCTTCGTCCACTCGGCCAGCATGAGGTGACCGAACCCGACGTGGTGGGCGGGGGGCGGCACGGCGGCGCGGCCGGCGGCGGCCTGCACCGGCGGGCTGGCGGAGGTCATCGGCTGTCCTGTCCCGTGCTGGCCTGCGCTGAGCTGGCCACGCCGGCGCTGGCCGGCCCGGTGCCGGACGGCGCGGTGCCGGACGGTGCGGTGCCGGACGGTGCGGTGCCGGACGGCTGGGCCCCGGCGTCGTGGCTGCCCACGCCGTACTCCGAGCTGTCCGCGGTGAGCTCCATGTAGGCCTCTTCCAGGGAGGCCAGCCGGGGCGTGAGCTCGTGCAGCACGATCCGGCTGGCGGCGGCGATCTCGCCGATGCGCGGCGCCGCCAGCCCGGTGACCCGCAGCACGGCCGCCGCGGCGCCCGGTTCACCGGGCGCCTCCGGCCCGTTGTCCGGTGGCGGCTCGGTGGCCTTGCCGCCCTCGGCGGCCAGCAGGCTGGCCAGCCGGTCCGCCTCCGGCGAGCGCACCAGCACGTACTTCTCCGAGCTCTGCTCGATGAACTGCTGGGTACTGCTTTCCGCAATGAGCTTGCCCCGCCCGATCACCACCAGGTGGTCGGCGGTGACCGCCATCTCGTTCATCAGGTGACTGGAGACGAAGATCGTCCGGCCCTCGGAGGCCAGGTACTTCATCAGGTTCCGGATCCACAGGATGCCCTCGGGGTCCAGCCCGTTGACCGGCTCGTCGAGCATCAGCACCTGCGGATCGCCCAGCATGGCCACGGCGATGCCGACCCGCTGCCCCATGCCCAGGGAGTAGCCGCCGGTCCGCTTGCGCGCCACGTCGCGGAGCCCGACGAGTTCCAGCACCTGGTCGACCCGGGCCCGGGGCAGGCCCTGGGTCTGGGCCAGGAACAGCAGGTGGTTGTAGGCGCTCCGGCCGGGGTGCATCGCCTTGGCCTCGAGCAGCGCGCCCACGTGGCGCAATGGCTGGCTCAGGTCGGCGTACCGCTTGCCCTCGATGGTCGCGGTCCCCGAATCCGGCCGGTCCAGGCCCAGAATGAGCCGCATCGTGGTCGACTTGCCGGCCCCGTTCGGGCCGAGAAAGCCGGTCACCCGGCCTGGTGCCACGCTGAAGGACAAATGGTCCACCGCCGTTTTGTCCCCGTAGCGCTTGGTCAGTTCCCGCGCCTCGATCATGGAATCCCCTTGGGACCGGATGGCCCGTTTGGTCGTGCCGCACGCCTGCGACCTAACCTAGCAAGGATTGGCGGCCGGCCCGGCACAGCGCGGCGGCCGGCCGCATAACGGGCAGGCTTCCCGTACGCTGCTGCACATCATGATCCATGCCGCCGACTACAACGGGAGCGTGGCGCGGCGGCCACGGCCGCTCGATGCGCTGCGCCGCTGGCTGGCCGTCACGCTGCTCACCCTGGTGCTGGGCGTGGCCGCGGGCTTCTGTTGGATAGCCGTGGCGCCGCGGCCGTACCTGGTGATGACCGGCCACGGCGCCGCGGCCGTGGTGAACGCGGAGACCAGCGCCTTCATGGCCGCGGACGGCTGGTACTGCCTGATCTGCCTGGCCGGAGGAGTCATCTCCGGGCTGGCCGGCTACCTGCTGGCGGTGCGCGGCTCCCGCCCGGCGGGCATGGCCGTGGTGCTGCTCAGCGCGCTGGCGGCGGGCCTGGTCACGCTGTGGATCGGCGAGCACTGGGGGCTGGCTACCTACCATCACCTGCTGGCCACCCTGCCGGCCGGGGCGTACCTGTCCGCGTCCTTGTCGCTGGGGGCGAGCAGCGCCATCGCGTTCTGGCCACTCGGTGCCGGGATCATGGCCGGCGGCCTGGAACTCAGCGACGTGCTGCGGGAGCGCAGGCCGGGCAGCGGGGGCGGCTCCGCCGTGGCCCTGCACTGAGAACAGCGGGGGCGGCTCCGCCGTGGCCCGGCACTGAGAACAGCGGGGGCGGCTCCGCCGTGGCCCGGCACTGAGAACAGCGGGGGCGGCTCCGCCGTGGCCCGGCACTGGGAACAGCGGGGGCGGCTCCGCCGTGGCCCGGCACTGAGATGGGTTCCGAGGAGAGGATTTCATGGCATCCAGGGCACTTCCCGGCGGGACGTTCACCATGGCCGGGGACCTGACGGTCACCCGCATGGGGTACGGCGCGATGCAGCTGGCTGGGCCGCATGTCCTCGGGCCGCCCGCCGACCGCGGCGCTGCCGTGGCCGTGCTGCGTGAGGCGGCGCAGCTGGGCATCACGCACATCGACACGGCCGACTACTACGGCCCATACGTCACCAACGAGATCATCAAGGAGGCGCTGCACCCCTATCCGGACAACCTGCACATCGTGACGAAAGTGGGCGCGCTGCGGGACGCCGACGGCGGCTGGCCCCAGGCGCGCTCTCCCGAGCAGCTGCGCCAGGCCGTGCATGACAACCTGGACCACCTCGGGCTCGACGTCCTCGACGTCGTCAACCTGCGCGTCGGCGGGTTCGACAGCCCGGAGCCCGGCTCCCTCGCCGAGCCGTTCACCGCGCTCGCGGAGCTGCGGCAGGAAGGACTGATCAGGCATCTCGGCCTCAGCACCGTGCACGCGGAGCAGATCGCCGAGGCCCAGTCGATCGCGCCGGTCGTGTGCGTGCAGAACTTCTACAACGTCGCCCACCGGGACGACGACGGCCTCATCGACGCCCTCGCCGCCCAGGGCATCGCCTATGTGCCCTACTTCCCGCTCGGCGGCTTCTCGCCACTCCAGTCCGAGGAACTGAACGCGGCCGCCACCCGTCTCGGCGCCACGCCGATGGCGGTCGCGCTGGCCTGGCTGCTGCAGCGCTCGCCGAACATCCTGCTCATCCCGGGCACCTCATCCGTCGCCCACCTGCGCGAGAACGTCAGCGGGGCCGGGCTGGCCCTCTCCGCGGACGACCTGGCCGAGCTGGACCGGATAAGCGGCGAGGGCCGGTAGCCGTCCAGCACCCGGACGGGAACGCTGCCGGGTGAACTGCCTTCGTAGACTTGGCCCGTGCTACCTCGAATCGATCTCCGTGGCCGGGCGGTCAGCGACCTGACCCGGGCGAAGCTGGCCGGCGTGCTGCCGCGCGCTGCGCTGGACGTGGAAGCCGCGGTCGCCGCGGTCCGCCCGGTCTGTGACGACGTCCGCGAGCGCGGCGCGGCCGCGGTCCGCGACTACACGGCCCGGTTCGACGGCGTGGACGTGCCGTCCACCCGGGTCCCGCGCGCAGGCCCTGCAGGACGCCCTGGCCGCCCTCGACCCGGGCCTGCGGGCCGCGCTGGAGGAGGCTATCCGGCGGACCCGGCTGGTGCACCAGGCGCAGCTGCCCGCGGAGCACACCACCACGGTCGCCCCGGGATCCACGGTCACGCAGCGGTACGTCCCGGTCGGCCGGGCCGGCGTGTATGTGCCCGGCGGCCTGGTCACCTATCCCTCGTCGGTGGTGATGAACGTGGTCCCGGCCCAGGCCGCCGGGGTGCCGGAGATTGCCGTCGCGTCGCCGCCGCAGGCCGACGGGCGGCCCGCCCCGGCGGTGCTGGCCGCCTGCGCGCTGCTCGGCATCGACGAGGTGCACGCGGCCGGGGGAGCGCAGGCCATCGCCATGTTCGCCTGGGGGACGCAGGACTGCGCCCCGGCCGACGTGGTCACCGGGCCGGGAAACGTGTACGTGGCCGCGGCCAAGCGGCTGCTGCTCGGCGTGATCGGCACCGACGCCGAGGCCGGGCCCACCGAGATCGCGATCATCGCCGACCACACCGCCGACCCGGAGTACGTCGCCGCCGACCTGATCGCCCAGGCCGAGCACGACCCGCTGGCCGCCTGCCTGCTCGTCAGCACCGACCCCGCCCTGGCTGACCGGGTGGACAAGGCGCTCGGCCCGCAGGTCGCGGCCACCCGGCACGCCGGGCGGGTCGGCGAGGCGCTGGCCGGCCAGTCCGCCGCCGTGCTGGTGGACGACCTGGCCGCGGCCGTGGCGGTCAGCGACGCCTGGGCCCCGGAGCACCTGGAGATCCAGACCGAGAACGCGGCCGTGCTGGCCCGCCAGATCCGCAACGCGGGGGCCATCTTCACCGGCCCGTACGCGCCGGTGTCGCTCGGGGACTACCTGGCCGGGTCCAACCACGTGCTGCCCACCGGGGGCACCGCGCGGCACACGGCCGGCCTGTCCACGCTGTCCTTCCTGCGCGGCATCCACGTGGTGGAGTGCAGCCGGGACGCCCTGGCCGGGGCGGCCCCGCACATCGACGCCCTGGGCGGCGCCGAGGACCTGCTCGCGCATGTGGCCGCCGTGCGGGTACGGGTCGCCCAGGACCGAGGCGACATGAGCATCCCCGAGTGGGTGCCGATGCAGGCCGGACCTGGCCGGGCACGAGCCGTACGGGGCGCCGCAGCTCGACGTGCCGGTCCGGCTGAACACCAACGAGAACCCCTACCCGCCGTCGGCCGGCCTGGCCGCCGCGATCACCGCCGCCGTGCGCGAGGTGGCCGGCACGCTGAACCGGTACCCGGACCGGGACGCCACCGAGCTGCGCGCTGACCTGGCCGGCTACCTCGGCCACGGGCTCACCGCCGACCAGCTCTGGGCGGCCAACGGGTCCAACGAGATCATCCAGCAGCTGCTCCAGGCGTTCGGCGGCCCGGGCCGCACCGCGCTCGGTTTCGAGCCGTCCTACTCCATGCACCCGCTCATCGCCCTGTCCACCGGCACCCGGTGGGTGAGCGGGGCCCGGGACGCCGACTTCGGCCTCGACCCCGGGCGCGCGGCGGCGGTCATCGCGGCCGAACGGCCCGACGTCGTCTTCCTCACCTCGCCGAACAACCCGACCGGCACCGCCCTGCCGCTGCCGGTCATCGAGGCCATCGGCCAGGCCGCCCCGGGCATGGTGGTGGTGGACGAGGCGTACGCCGAGTTCGCCCGGGACGGCTCGCCCAGCGCGCTGGCCCTGCTGCCGCGGTTCCGCCGCCTGGTGGTGACCCGCACCATGTCCAAGGCGTTCGCGCTGGCCGGCGCCCGGGTCGGCTACCTGGCCGCGGACCCGGCCATCGTGCGCGCGCTGCTGCTGGTCCGGCTGCCCTACCACCTGTCCGGCGTCACCCAGGCGGTGGCCCGCGCGGCGCTGGCGCACCGCGATGAGCTGCTGGCCACCGTCAAGGCCCTTCGTGATGAACGAGACGCCCTCGTGGACTGGCTCCGCCACCGCGGGCTGGCCGTCGCCGACTCGGACGCCAACTTCGTCCTGTTCGGCGAGTTCCGCCGACCGGCACCGGGTGTGGCAGGGGCTGCTGGACGGCCGGCGTGCTGATCCGGGAGATCGGCCCGCCCGGGCTGGCTGCGGGTCACCGTCGGGTTGCCTGAGGAGATGGCCGCGTTCCGTACCGCACTGGATGAGGTGGTTCCCCGATGAGCGAGCGCGGCGGCCGGACGGCCCGGGTGGAGCGGGTCACCAAGGAGACCAGCGTGCTGGTCGAACTGGATCTCGACGGCACCGGGAGCGCCGACGTCAGCACCGGCGTGCCGTTCTTCGACCACATGCTCGCCCAGCTCGGCAAGCACGGGCTGCTCGACCTGAGCGTGCAGGCCACCGGGGACATCGAGATCGACGCGCACCACACGGTCGAGGACACCGCGCTGGCGCTCGGCCAGGCGCTGCGCGAGGCGCTCGGCGACAAGGCGGGCATCTGCCGGTTCGGCGACGCCGCGATCCCGCTGGACGAGACGCTGGCCCGGGCGGCCATCGACCTGTCCGGCCGGCCGTACCTGGTGCATTCCGAGCCGGCGCCGATGGCCCCGCTGATCGGCAGCTACGACACCACGCTGACCCGGCACTTCTTCGAGTCGGTCGACCGCCACCGCGGGCATCTGCCTGCACCTGGAGGTCACCGGGCGCAACCCGCACCACATCGTCGAGGCGCAGTTCAAGGCGGTCGCGCGGGCGCTGCGGGCCGCGGTCGCGCCGGACCCCCGGTCGTCCGGGGTCCCCAGCACCAAAGGCACGCTGTGAGCGGTGCCAGCCCGGGGGGGCGATTCCCCGGAACCCCCCGCGATCCGCTCGCCCGGACAGGCACGCCGTCGGCGCGCCCCGCCTCGCGAGCGAGGAAACCCCGCGTCGCGGTGCTGGACTACGGGTCGGGCAATATCCGTTCGGCGGAACGGGCCCTGCAGCGGGCGGGCGCGGACACGCTCGTGACCGCGGACGCCAGCGCGGCGCTGGACGGCGGACGGGCTGGTGGTGCCGGGCGTCGGCGCGTTCGCGGCCTGCATGGCGGGGCTGCGCGCGGTGCGCGGCGACCAGGTGATCGACCGGCGGCTGGCCGGCGGGCGGCCGGTGCTCGGCATCTGCGTCGGCATGCAGGTGCTGTTCGCCGAGGGGGTCGAGCACGGCGCTCGCACCGCGGGCTGCGGCCAGTGGCCGGGCACGGTCGAGCGGCTGAAGGCGCCGGTGCTGCCGCACATGGGCTGGAACACGGTGGACGCCGCCGCCGGCTCCGGCTGCTGGCCGGGCATCGGCCCGGGGGAGCGGTTCTACTTCGTGCACTCCTACGCGGCCCGCTCGCTGCCGATGAAGCCGTCCGAGCGGATGACGCCGCCGCTGGTCACCTGGGCGACGCATGGCGAGCCGTTCGTCGCCGCGGTGGAGAACGGCCCGCTGTGCGCGACCCAGTTCCACCCCGAGAAGTCCGGTGACGCGGGCGCCGCGCTGCTGGCGAACTGGCTGGAGATGGTGCGATGACCTCCGCCGAGCTGGTCCTGCTGCCGGCCGTCGACGTGGCCGGCGGGCAGGCCGTCCGGCTGGTCCAGGGCGAGGCGGGCACCGAGACCTCCTACGGCGACCCGGTCGCGGCCGCGCTGGCCTGGCAGGCGGCCGGCGCGCAGTGGGTCCACCTGGTCGACCTGGACGCCGCGTTCGGCCGCGGCTACAACGCGGACCTGCTGGCCGAGGTGGTCGGCAAGCTGGACATCGCGGTCGAGCTGTCCGGCGGCATCCGCGACGACGAGTCGCTGGCGGCGGCGCTCGCCACCGGGTGCGCCCGGGTCAACATCGGCACCGCCGCGCTGGAGCAGCCGGACTGGGTCCGGTCGGCCATCGCGGCGCACGGCGAGAAGATCGCCGTCGGGCTGGACGTGCGCGGCACCAGGCTGGCCGCCCGGGGCTGGACCCGGGAAGGCGGCGAGCTGGACGAGGTGCTGGACCGGCTGGACGCCGACGGCTGCTCCCGGTACGTGGTCACCGACGTCACCAAGGACGGCACCCTGCGCGGGCCCAACCTGGACCTGCTCCGCCACGTCTGCGCCCGCACGCCGCGCCCGGTGATCGCCAGCGGCGGCGTGTCCAGCCTGGACGACCTGCGCGCGATCGCGTCGCTGGTCCCGCTCGGGGTGGAGGGCGCGATCGTCGGCAAGGCGCTCTACGCGGGGGCGTTCACGCTGGAGGAAGCGCTCGCGGCGGTGGCCGCGATGACGTGACCGGCGCAGGATCTCCACCGGCACCGAGTGGGAGCCGGTGGTGGGCTACAGCCGGGCGGTGGCCGCCGGGGACTTCGCGTTCGTGTCCGGCTGCACGTCGCTGGACGGACGGAGCTCGTGCACGAGGGTGACGCCTACGCGCAGACCGCCCAGGCGCTGCGCAACGTGGCGTCGGCCCTGGAACGGCCGGGCTCGGCCTGGCCGACGTCGTGCAGGACCCGGATCTACGTCACCGACATCACCCGCTGGGAGGAGTACGGCCGGGCGCACGGCGCCGCGTTCGGCGACATCCTGCCCGCCACCTCCATGATCGGCGTGTCCGCCCTGATCGACCCGCGCATGCTGGTCGAGGTCGAAGCTGTCGCCTACGCCCGACCGGCCCTGATGCGCGTCGCGGGCAGCCGTAGCGATGGCCCCCGGGGGCGGTCGCATGACCGGCGTGGCGCGGTGCGGGTCATCCCGTGCCTGGACGTGGACGCGGGGCGGGTGGTCAAGGGGGTCAACTTCCGGGACCTGCGCGACGCGGGCGACCCGGTCGAGCTGGCCGCCGCCTACGACGCCGAGGGCGCCGACGAACTGGTGTTCCTGGACATCACCGCGTCCAGCGGCGGCCGCGACACCATGATCGACGTGGTGCAGCGCACCGCCGACCAGGTGTTCATCCCGCTGACCGTCGGCGGCGGGGTGCGCAGCACCGGCGACATGGACCGGCTGCTGCGGGCAGGCGCGGACAAGGTCTCGCTGAACACCGCGGCCATCGCCCGGCCGGACCTGCTCGCCGAGGCGGCGCAGCGGTTCGGCGCACAGTGCGTGGTCCTGTCCGTGGACGCCCGCCGGACGACGCGGGAGCGCCCCGAGTCAGCCTTCGAAGTGACCACGCATGGGGGGCGGCGGGGGACCGGGATCGACGCGGTGGAGTGGGCGCGGCGCGGCGCCGAACTCGGGGCCGGCGAGATCCTGCTCAACTCCATGGACGCGGACGGCACCAAGGCCGGATTCGACCTGGAGCTGATCCGGGCCGTCCGCGCGGTGGTGGACGTGCCCATCATCGCCAGCGGCGGGGCCGGGCGAGCTCGCCCACTTCGCCCCGGCGGTCCAGGCGGGCGCCGATGCCGTGCTGGCCGCCAGCGTGTTCCACTTCGGCCAGCTGCGGATCGCCGAGGTCAAGGCCGCGCTGCACGCCGCCGGCTGCCCGGTGCGCTAAGAGGTCCCCGAGGCTGGCGCCGGGCTTGATCGCGGCCAGGGCGGCGCCGACGATGCCGGCGTTGTTGTGCAGCGTGGCCGGCACCACCCGGGCCCGCAGGCCGTCCAGCAGCGGCACGAACCGGTCCGACTTCCGGCTGATCCCGCCGCCGATGATGAACAGGTCCGGCGCGGTCAGCGCCTCCATGTGCTGCAGGTACTCCCCGACCCGGCCGGCCCACTTCTCCCAGCTGAGGTCGTGCTGTTCCTTGGCCCGCTCGGAGGCCCGGGTCTCGGCGTCGTGGCCGTGCATCTCGATGTGGCCGAATTCGGTGTTCGGCACCAGCGTCCCGGCCCGGAACAGGGCGCTGCCGATGCCGGTGCCGAACGTCAGCATCAGCACCGTGCCCTGATGCCCGGCCCCGGCCCCGAAGCGCATCTCGGCCAGGCCGGCCGCGTCGGCGTCGTTGATGAGCGACACCGGCTGCCCGGCGGCCTTGCTGAACAGCTCGCGGGTGTCCAGCCCCACCCAGGCCGGGTCCAGGTTGGCCGCGGTCATGGTGGTCCCGCCGATCACCACGCCAGGGAACGCGATCCCGGCCGGGCCGGTCCACCCGAACGTGGCCACCAGGCTCCCGACGGCGTCCGCGACCGCCTCCGGCCGGGCCGGCCGCGGGGTCTCCACCTTGACCCGCTCCGCGAGCAGGGTGCCCTGGGCGGTGTCCACCGGTGCCGCCTTGATCCCCGAGCCGCCGATGTCGATGCCGAGTACGTGCACTGCGCTGTCTCCGTTCCGGCTCATCCCGTCCCGTGCGGCGGCGCCGCCGCACGAGCCAGTTCCATGGTGCGCCCTCCGGGCCGCGCCGCGGACCACCCTGGTAGTGGTATCTCCACGGCTGGCGATGTATTCCCCCTTGGGCCGCTGTCCCCCGCCGGTTCAGCCGGGTGTCACCGGCCAGCGCTTGACTTCCGGGATGTCGGTGGTGGTGGTCGGGCGCGGTGTGCTCGGCCTGACGCACGCGCTCCGTCACTGTGGGCCAGGCAACTGAGCCCCCGTCCGGGCGTCAGGCGCGTGGCTCGCGGTGCCGATGAGACAGATGACCGTTTCCAGGAAACCTCAACCTTACTACCATAACTTAGGCGCTGTTTCAACGGCACCTAAGTCATGATCACAACTCGGCTCTGCGTGGCTGGCCATTCGTGGGCCTGCACCCGGCGCTTCCGCGGCGAATTCGCTGGGTGTCGGCCTCCCGGGAGTCAGGGCCCACCGATCACGATCCGTGACGTAGCGGACGAGACACGGCACGAACTGGCCGCCCGCGCCGCCCTGAGCAGCCGGTGCCGCCACGAATACCTGCGCGCAAAGCTCGTCGAGCCAGCACGCCAGCACGATGCCGAGACGCTGGTCGGGCGGATCCGTTCCAGGAAGACCGCGACAAGCTCATCCCTGCCGCCGGACCGCATCCTCGCGCACCGTGACGCGGATCGCCCGTGACCCTGGTCATCGATGCGTCGCTTGTCGTGTCCGCCCTAGTCGACTCGGGCCCCACTAACCTGGGCGAATTGCTGCTGGCTGCCGAGCCGCTGAGTACGCTTGACCTCGGGCTGGCGCGGGCACCAGGACCCCGGTGCGGCTTCGAGACGCCGCCCGGAGGGACCTGATCGCTCGACATGAGGCGCCTCCCCGGGGCGGCAGGGACCGGGCTGGGGTCCCGGGTATTAGAGGCGCCAGCGGGCTTCGGTCAGGCGGTCTACTGCGGGGTCGCTGCCGTCCAGCCGGACCTGGGCGGCAGCGGTCCGGCCGAGGGCCCACAGGGTCAGTTCCGCGGGCCGGCCGGTCACCGTGACCACCGGGGTCCGGGCCTTGGCGGTGATCCGCAGCCGCCCTCCCGCGCCCGGATCGGTCACGTCATCCCGGGCGAGTTCCACCCCGACGGGCGCGCTGCGCAGCACCAGGCGGGCCATGGACAGCCGCCGCCACAGCGCGTCGGCCAGCGCGGGGGCGACCTTGCGTTCCGCCCACCCCGGAGACCCCCGGCGGACGTCCTCATGGTGCACGAAGAACTCGACCACGTTCGCCCGCTCGTCCACCCCGGGCAGGGCGAAGGACAGACAGCCGCGGCGGGCCGTTGCGAATCGTCGTGACGAGGTTACTGAAGGGGACCTGCTCGCTCAGCCGCCGCTGGACCCGCCGGGTGTAGCCGGCCAGCGGGCCGCCCAGGATGCCGATCCCGGCGTCCATCCGGTTCTCCCGGAGCACCAGGTGGGCGGCAAGGTCGCGGGTGGTCCATCCCTCGCATAGCGTGGGCGCGTCCGGGCCGGTCTCATCGAGCAGCGCGCACAGCGCCAGGCGCTCATCGCGGGCGAGGGTCATCCCGCGATGGTAGCCACCCGGGGCGGCAGCGGAATGGGCCGGGGGTGTGCCCGCCCGGGCCTGCCGGGAAGGCTGGGAGAATCAGCAGCATGGACACACGAGTGAGCGGCCCGCGTGCGCCGTCCGCGCTCGCCCCGGAGATCGCGGCGCGGCTGAAGCGTGACGCGGCCGGCCTGGTCGCGGCGGTCGCGCAGCAGTACGACACTGGCGAAGTGCTCATGGTCGGCTGGATGGATGACGAGGCCCTGCACCGGACGCTGACCACCGGGCGGTGTACCTACTGGTCGCGCAGCCGCCATGAGTACTGGGTCAAGGGCGGCACCTCCGGTCACGTGCAGCGGGTCAAGTCGGTCGCGCTGGACTGCGACGGCGACACCGTGCTGGTCAAGGTGGACCAGGCCGGCGGGGCCTGCCACACCGGCGACCGCACCTGCTTCGACGCCGCGCCGCTGCCGGCCGTGGTGGCCGGGTGAGCTCACCCCGGCGCGAGTACCTGGCCACCCTGCTGCTCGGCGCGCTGGGCGCCGCGGTCGTGCTGCTCGCCGTCCGGCAGGGCTGGGCCCGGGTGGTGACCATCGAGCCACGGCCGCTGCCGGCCGTCTCGGTCGCGGTGCGCGGCCAGGACGTGCTGCCCGCCGCGGGTGCGCTCGGCCTGGCCGCGCTGGCCGGCCTGGCCGCCGTGCTGGCCACCCGGCGGCTGGCCCGCCGGGTCGTCGGCGGGCTGCTCGTCGTGTTCGGCGCAGCGATCATCGCCGTGGCCGCGCCGCCGCTCACGATCGCGCGGCTGCGGGCCGCCGCCACGCACCCGGCCACCTCGGTGACCGGCGGCAGCACGGTGAGCGGCGGCGCCGGCGGCCCCACCGGCAGCAGCGGGGTGTCCGGCCTCGGCCTGTCCAGCCATGTGCTGCTGGCCGCGTTCCCGTGGCGCTGGGCCGTGCTGCTGGGCGCCGCGGGCGTGGCCGCGGCCGGCCTGCTGGTGGCGTGGCGCGGCGCCACCTGGCCGGTGATGTCCAGCCGTTACGAGCGGCAGCCCGCGCGGCGGGCCGCCGGGGACGCTGGGCCCGCCGCGGGGCCGCCCGCCCGGCGGGCACCGGATCCGGCTACCGACCCGGCCGCGCTGTGGGAGTCGCTCAGCCAGGGGGTGGATCCCACGGCCGATCCCGGCCCGCCAGGACCTCCGGGAAGACCGGGCACGGCCACCGGCGGAACGGCGATTAGGCAGCACTAGTGTCACGAGGTCGGATGACCGCAGACCCGCCCGGAGCCGCTGGGTGAGAGCCCCCTGGGCGAGCCGGCCGGGTGAACTGGCGGTCCGCGCGCTGAATCAGGGAAGTCGCGCGGTGGCGCCGGATGAGCGGGGCGGAACGTCTCCCGCAGAGTCAGGAAGTGGCGCGGTGGCGCGCGGGATGTGCGGGGCGGAACGTCTCCCGCAGAGTCAGGGAAGTGGCGCGGTCGCGCGCCGGACGGGCGGGCAGCGGGGCGTCTCCCGTAGAGGGGGCGCGCTTGCCGAGCGGAGCAGCCTCGCTACGATCGGGGCGCAAGGAATCCAACCCGAGGGGACAGCGAACCGCGTGAGCGTGCTGAACGAGATCCTTGCCGGGGTCCGTGCCGACCTAGCTGCACGGCAGCAGGACGTGTCACTGGACCAGCTCAAGGAGATGGCCGGGCGGGCTCCGTCGGCCAAGGACCCGATGGCCGCGCTCAAGGGCGAGGACGTCGCGGTCATCGCGGAGGTGAAGCGGGCCAGCCCGTCCAAGGGGGCGATGGCGGCGATCGCCGACCCGGCCGCGCTGGCCATCGACTACGAGGCGGGCGGGGCCAGCGTGATCAGCGTGCTGACCGAGTCGCGCCGGTTCGCCGGCAGCCTCGACGACCTCACCGCGGTCCGGGCCGCGGTCAGCGTGCCCGTGCTGCGCAAGGACTTCGTCGTCACCTCCTACCAGCTGTGGGAGGCCCGGGCCCACGGCGCCGACATGGTGCTGCTCATCGTGGCCGCGCTGGAGCAGAACGCCCTGGTCTCGCTGGTGGAGCGGGCCTGCTCCATCGGGCTGGTGCCGCTGGTCGAGGTGCACACCGAGGAAGAGGTGGAGCGGGCGGTAGCCGCGGGCGCCACGGTCATCGGGGTCAATGCCCGGGACCTGAGCACGCTGGACGTAGACCGGGGCACGTTCGCCCGGGTCGCGCCGCACGTCCCCGACGGCGTCGTGAAGATCGCCGAGTCGGGCGTCCGCGGCCCGCACGACCTGCTCGCCTACGCGGCGGCCGGCGCGGATGCGGTACTGGTCGGGGAGAGCCTGGTCACCGGCAAGGACCCGCGGTCAGCCGTGGCTGACCTGGTGACGGCCGGCTCGCATCCGGCCCTGCGCGGGGACCGCGGATGACCGGCCCGTCCGCCGCGACCCGCGGCGCGCCGGCCGGGGCCGCGCACGGCGCTGCCGCCGGGCCCGGGCAGCCGGGCCATTTCGGCCCGTTCGGCGGCCGGTACGCGCCCGAGGCGCTGATGTCCGCCCTGGATGAACTGGCCCGCGAGTACGCCGCCGCGAAGGCGGACCCCGTGTTCACCGCCGAGCTGGCCGGGCTGCTCGCGCGGCTACGCCGGCCGGCCGACGCTGGTCACCGAGGTGCCCCGGTTCGCGGCCCGGGCGGGCCACTGCCGGGTGCTGCTCAAGCGGGAGGACCTGGCGCACACCGGGTCACACAAGATCAACAATGTGCTCGGCCAGGCGCTGCTCACCAAGCGGATGGGCAAGAAGCGGGTGATCGCCGAGACCGGGGCCGGCCAGCACGGGGTCGCGACCGCGACGGCGTGCGCGCTGCTGGGCCTGGACTGCGTCGTCTACATGGGCGAGGAGGACACCCAGCGGCAGGCGCTGAACGTGGCCCGGATGCGGCTGCTCGGCGCGGAGGTGGTCTCGGTGACCACGGGCAGCCGGACCCTCAAGGACGCCATCAACGAGGCGTTCCGCGACTGGGTGACGACCGTGGAGACGAGCCACTACTGCATCGGGTCGGTGATGGGGCCGGACCCGTTCCCGACCATGGTCCGTGACTTCCAGCGGGTCATCGGGGTGGAGGCCCGCGAGCAGGTGCTGGCCATGACCGGCCGCCTGCCGGACGCCGTCATCGCCTGCGTCGGCGGCGGGTCCAACGCCATCGGCGCGTTCCACGCGTTCATCCCGGACGAGTCGGTCGCGCTGATCGGCTGCGAGGCGGGTGGCGATGGCCCCGGGCCGGGGCGCAACGCGGCGACGCTCGTCGCCGGGACCGCCGGGGTCATCCACGGCATGCGGACCTACCTGCTGCAGGACGCGGATGGCCAGACGCTGCCGACCCACTCGGTGTCGGCCGGCCTGGACTACCCGGGGGTCGGCCCGGAGCACTCCTGGCTGCGCGACACCGGCCGGGCCAGCTACCGGGCCATCTCCGACGCCCAGGCGATGGACGCGTTCTCGCTGCTGTGCCGGACCGAGGGGATCATCCCGGCCATCGAGTCGGCGCACGCGCTCGCCGGGGCGCTGCAGGTGGCGGGGGAACTCGACCCGGGCTCCCTGCTGCTGGTCAACCTGTCCGGCCGGGGCGACAAGGACGTCGAGATCGCCGCCCGCTGGTTCGGCCTGCAGGACGGAGCAGCCCAGTGAGTACGGTCACGGCGGCGTTCGAGAAGGCGGCCGCGGAGGGCCGGGCGGCGCTGGTCGGTTACCTGCCGGCCGGGTTCCCCTCCGTGCCCGGGGCCATCGAGGCCGCCGTGGCCATGGCGCAGTCGGGCGCTGACGTGGTGGAGATCGGGCTGCCGTACTCCGACCCGCTGATGGACGGCCCGGTGATCCAGGAGGCCACCCACCGGGCCCTGGCCGGGGGGACCCGGGTCGCCGACGTGCTGCGCACCGTCGAGGCGGTGGCCGGGGCCGGCGTCCCGACGCTGGTCATGACGTACTGGAACCCGGTGGACCACTACGGCGTCGCGGCGTTCGCGCGGGACCTGGCGGCGGCGGGCGGGGCCGGGCTGATCACCCCGGACCTGCCCCCCGAGGAGGCGGCCGGCTGGCTGGACGCGGCCGGTGCCTGCGACCTGGACCGGGTGTTCCTGGTCGCGCCCAGTTCCTCGGACGAGCGCATCGCCCGGATCACCGCGGGCTGCCGCGGCTTCGTCTACGCGGCCTCGCTGATGGGCACCACCGGGACCCGGGCCACGGTGGGGTCTTCCGCGGCCGGGCTGGTCGCCCGGGTCAAGGCGGTCACCAGCCTCCCGGTGGCGGTCGGCCTCGGGGTCCGGGACGGCCGCCAGGCGGCCGAGGTGGCCGGGTTCGCTGACGGGGTCATCGTCGGGTCGGCGTTCGTGCAGCGACTGCTGGACGCCCCGGGTGCCGCCGCGGGGCTGGCGTCCGTCCGGGACCTGGCCGCGGAACTCGCGGCCGGCGTGCGCGCCCGCACCCCGGCCGCGCGCTGAAGGCCGGCGGCCGGTAATCCTGTCGCCTGCCGGTAACCCCGCCGTTACCGGTTACCGGCAGTGACGCCGCTGTTCCTGCCGGGTCAGGTGTTTCGCGAACCGCATATAGCGGGGATGATTGACCCGGTGGCGTAATCTGCGTGTAACCTTTGAGCGTTAGCTCAGGGAGCCAGGGATACCGTGTTCCGCGGTACATGGCAGGGCCAATGTCGTCCCGACCGCATGCGAGAACGCAAATTCGGACGTGACGACAGGAGTGCGGATGGCACCTGCCGCTTCAGCCAGCACGGGGGGACTTTACGACAGCAGCTACGAGCACGACGCCTGCGGCGTCGGCTTCGTTGCTGACCTGTCCGGGCTACCTAGCCACGACACCGTTGCCAAGGCCCTGACCGTGCTGCGCAACCTGGAGCACCGGGGCGCCCAGGGCAGCGACCCCCATACCGGCGACGGCGCCGGGATCCTCACCCAGGTTCCTGACGCCTTCTTCCGTGCTGAGTGCGGCTTCGATCTCCCGGCGCCCGGCGGCTACGCGGCCGGCATGGTGTTCCTGCCCGCCGACGGCCCGGCCCGCGGCGGCAGGCCGGCCGCCATCCCGGGCCCGGCCACCGCCGAGGCGGTGGCGATCGTGGAACGGCTCGCCGCCGACGAGGGCCTGACCGTGCTGGGCTGGCGCGACGTCCCGGTGGACCTGGCGCACTGCGGCCAGGGGGCGCTCGATGTGCTGCCCGTGCTGCGGCAGCTTTTCGTGACCGCCCCGGGCGAGAGCGGCATCGCCCTGGACCGGCGGGCCTTCTGCCTGCGCAAGCGGGCCGAGCACGAGGCCGACTGCTACCTGGTCAGCCTGTCCAGCCGGACCATCGGCTACAAGGGCATGCTGACCGCGCCGCAGCTGGAGCACTTCTACCCGGACCTGTCCGACGCCCGGTACGTCTCCGCGCTGGCCCTGGTGCACTCGCGGTTCTCGACCAACACCTTCCCGTCCTGGCCGCTGGCCCACCCGTACCGCTACATCGCGCACAACGGGGAGATCAACACCGTCCGCGGCAACCGGAACTGGATGCGGGCCCGCGAGGCCATGCTGGCCAGCGAGCTATTCCCGCAGTCCGCGGACGGCCGGGGCATGGAGCGGCTGCTGCCCATCCTGGACGAGGGCGGCAGCGACTCGGCCAGCTTCGACGAGTGCCTGGAATTGCTGCACCTGGGCGGCCGCTCGCTGCCGCACGCCATGTTGATGATGATCCCCGAGCCGTGGGAGAACCACGACGAGATGGACCCGGCCCGGCGGGCCTTCTACCGGTTCCACTCCACGCTGATGGAGCCGTGGGACGGCCCGGCGTGCGTGGCGTTCACCGACGGCACGGTCATCGGCGCGGTGCTGGACCGCAACGGGCTGCGCCCCGGCCGGTACTGGGTCACCCGGGACGGGCTGGTCGTGCTGGCCAGCGAGGTTGGCGTGCTCGACATCGACCCGGCCGACGTGGTGCGCAAGGGCCGGCTGCAGCCCGGGCGCGTGTTCCTGGCCGACACCGGCCGCCGCCGCATCCTGGAGGACGCGGACGTGAAGTCCGAGCTGGCCGCCGAGCAGCCGTACGAGGACTGGCTGCACGCCGGGCTGCTGCACCTCGACGACCTCCCGGACCGGGTCCGGGCCCTGCCGGGCGCCGCCGAGCTGACCACCCAGCAGCAGATGTTCGGGTACACCGAGGAAGAACTGCGGGTGCTGCTGACGCCGATGGCGAAGACCGGGGCCGAGCCGGTGGGGTCGATGGGCACCGACACCCCCCTCGCCGTGCTGTCCGCCCGGCCGCGGCTGCTGTTCGACTACTTCTCCCAGCTGTTCGCCCAGGTGACGAACCCGCCGCTGGACGCTATCCGGGAGGAGCTGGTCACCTCGCTGGAGTCCTCGACCGGTCCCGAGGGCAACCTCTTCGAGCCGGGCCCGGCCTCCTGCCGCCAGGTCGTGCTGCCGTTCCCGGTGATCAGCGACAACGACCTCAGCAAGATCATCCACATTAACGACGACGGGGACCTGCCCGGGTTCGCCTCGTACGTGGTGGACGGCCGGTACGAGGTGGCTGGCGGCGGCCAGGCGCTGCGCGTCCGGCTGTCCGAGATCAACACCGAGGTGTCCGCCGCCATCGACGCCGGCGCGCACATCATCGTGCTCTCCGACCGGGGGACGGCCCAGTCGGACCCCGGCCTGGCCCCCATCCCCTCCCTGCTGCTCACCGGGGCGGTGCACCACCACCTGATCCGGGAGCGCACCCGGACCAGGGCCGGGCTGGTCGTCGAGGCCGGCGACGCCCGGGAGTGCCACCACATCGCGCTGCTCATCGGCTACGGGGCCGCCGCGGTCAACCCGTACCTGGCCCTGGAGACCGTGCAGGACATGGTGCGCCGCGGGGCGCTGGAGGGGGTCACCGCCAGGAAGGCGGCCGAGAACCTGGTCAAGGCGCTGGGCAAGGGCCTGCTCAAGATCATGTCGAAGATGGGCGTGTCCACCGTCGCGTCCTACACCGGCGCGCAGATCTTCGAGGCCATCGGGCTCGGCGAGGAGGTCATCGAGACCTGCTTCACCGGGACCACCTCCCGGCTGGGCGGGATCGGATTCGGCGAGATCGCGGACGAGGCCGCGGCCCGGCACCGCCGGGCGGTCCCGCCGCGCGGCGGCCCGGCCCACCGGCGGCTGGAGACCGGCGGCGACTACCAGTGGCGCCGCGAGGGCGAACCGCACCTGTTCAGCCCGGAGACCGTGTTCAAGCTGCAGCACGCCACCCGGACCCGGCGGTACGAGATCTTCAAGGAGTACACCCGGCTGGTGGACGACCAGTCGGCCCGGCTGATGACGCTGCGTGGCCTGCTGCGCATCCGCGGCGCCGGCGTAACGGCCGGGGAACCCACCGACCCACGTGGGCTGGGCGCAGCGTCGCACCCGGCCCGCGTGTCACCCGCTGGCGAGGGGGGGCCCGCCGAAGGCGGGTCCCCGCCGGGCCAGCCAAGCGCGGGGGGCTCCGGGGGGTCGTCCCCCCGGGCTATACCGATCGACGAGGTCGAGCCGGTGTCGGCCATCGTGCGCCGGTTCTCCACCGGTGCCATGTCCTACGGGTCCATCTCCGCCGAGGCGCACCAGACCCTGGCCATCGCGATGAACCGGCTGGGCGCCCGGTCCAACACCGGCGAGGGCGGCGAGGACCCGGACCGCTTCGTCCCGGACGCCAACGGCGACCTGCGCCGCTCCGCGGTCAAGCAAGTGGCCAGCGGCCGGTTCGGGGTGACCAGCGAGTACCTGGTTAACGCCGACGACCTGCAGATCAAGATGGCCCAGGGAGCCAAGCCCGGGGAGGGCGGCCAGCTGCCCGGGCACAAGGTCTACCCGTGGATCGCCACGACCCGGCACTCCACGCCCGGAGTGGGGCTGATCTCCCCGCCACCGCACCACGACATTTACTCGATCGAGGACCTGGCCCAGCTGATCCACGACCTGAAGAACGCCAACCCGCGGGCCCGGGTGCACGTCAAGCTGGTCGCCGAGGTGGGCGTGGGCACCGTGGCCGCCGGGGTGTCCAAGGCGCACGCCGACGTGGTGCTCATCTCCGGGCACGACGGCGGCACCGGGGCCGCCCCGCTGACCAGCATCAAGCATGCCGGTGCCCCGTGGGAGCTGGGGCTGGCCGAGACCCAGCAGACCCTGCTCCGGGCCCGGCTGCGGGACCGGATCGTGGTCCAGGCCGACGGCCAGCTCAAGACCGGCCGGGACGTCATCATCGCCGCGCTGCTCGGCGCCGAGGAGTTCGGCTTCGCCAGCGCCCCCCTGGTGGTCGCCGGATGCGTCATGATGCGGGTCTGCCACCTGGACACCTGCCCGGTCGGGGTGGCTACCCAGAACCCGGAGCTGCGCCAGCGGTTCGCCGGCCGGCCGGAGTTCGTGGTCAACTTCTTCGAGTTCATCGCCGAGGAGGTCCGCGAGTACCTGGCCGCGCTCGGGTTCCGCACCCTGGAAGAGGCGATCGGCCGGGTGGACCTGCTGGACGCCGAGCGGGCCATCGGCCACTGGAAGGCGGCCGGGCTGGATATCTCGCCGATCCTCTACCAGCCCGAGCTGCCCGAGGGGGCGGCCCGGCACAACACCACCATCCAGGACCACGGCATCGGCAAGGCGCTGGACAACACGCTGATCCAGCTGGCCGAAGGGGCGCTGCAGGACGGGAGCGCAGTCACCCTGGATCTTCCCGTTCGGAATGTGAACCGGACAGTCGGCACGATGCTGGGCTACGAGGTGACCCGGCGCTGGGGCGGTGCGGGGCTCCCCGCCGACACCATTCACGTCCGGTTCCGCGGCTCGGCCGGGCAGTCCTTCGGTGCCTTCCTGCCCCGCGGGATCACCCTGCGGCTGGCCGGGGACGCCAACGACTACCTGGGCAAGGGCCTGTCCGGCGGGCGGATCATCGTGGCGCCGGACCCCGACGCCGCGTTCCACGCGGAAGAACAGATTATCGCGGGCAACGTGATCGGCTACGGCGCCACCGCGGGCGAGATGTTCCTGCGCGGGGTGGTCGGCGAGCGGTTCTGCGTGCGCAATTCCGGGGCCAGCGCGGTGGCCGAGGGCACCGGCGATCACGGCTGCGAGTACATGACCGGGGGAGCGGTAGTCGTGCTCGGCCCGGTCGGCCGCAACTTCGCGGCCGGCATGTCCGGCGGCATCGCCTACCTGCTCGATCCCAACCCGGGCCGGGTCAACACCGACATGGCCGACCTGGAGGAACTCGACGACACCGACGCCGCCCAGCTGCTCGACCTGGTGCAGCGGCACTACGCGGAGACCGGCTCGGCGGTGGCCGCCCGGCTGCTCGCCGACTGGGACGCGGCGCTGCCGCGGTTCGGCAAGGTCATGCCGAAGGACTTCAAGCGGGTCCTGCAGGCCGCCCGGGCCGCCGAGCGTGAGGGACGCGACGTCAACCAGGCCGTGATGGCCGCGGCGCACGGCTGAGGGGGTTCGGAGATGGCTGACCCCAAGGGGTTCATGAAGACGCCGCGGGAGACGCCGCCCCGGCGGCCGGTGGACGTGCGGATCCGGGACTGGCGTGAGGTCTACACCGACTTTCCCCCGGCCGCCCTGGAGGCGCAGGCAGGCCGGTGCATGGACTGCGGCATCCCGTTCTGCCACCAGGGCTGCCCGCTGGGCAACCTGATCCCGGAGTGGAACGACCTGGTCTGGCGGCACGACTGGCGGGACGCCGCCGAGCGGCTGCACGCGACCAATAACTTCCCGGAGTTCACCGGGCGGCTCTGCCCGGCGCCGTGCGAGAGCGCGTGCGTGCTCGGCATCAACGCCGACCCGGTCACGATCAAGCAGGTCGAGGTGGAGATCATCGACCGGGCCTGGGCCGAGGGCTGGGTCCGCCCGCTGCCGCCGGGTGAGGCCGCGCGGGCCGCCGGGCGCCGGGTCGCCGTGATCGGATCCGGGCCGGCCGGGCTGGCCGCCGCCCAGCAGCTCACCCGGGCCGGGCACCAGGTCAGCGTGTTCGAGCGGGCCGACGCCCCCGGTGGCCTGCTGCGCTACGGAATCCCCGAGTTCAAGATGGAGAAGCGGCACCTGGACCGCCGGCTGTGGCAGATGCAGGCGGAGGGGACCGTGTTCCGCTGCGGGGTGACCGCGGGGCGGGACCTCTCCGCTGCCTCGCTGCGGGCCACCTACGACGCGATCGTGCTATGCGGGGGCGCGACGGTGGCCCGCGGGCTGCCCGTGCCGGGCGCCTCGCTGGCCGGGGTGCACCAGGCCATGGAGTACCTGCCGCAGGCCAACCGGGCGGTGGCCGCGATCGGCGGCGGCATGGGCCCGGGGCAGGTCGCCGACCCGCCGATCAGCGCGCGGGGCAAGCACGTGGTGATCATCGGCGGCGGTGACACCGGCGCGGACTGCCTGGGCACCGCGCACCGGCAGGGCGCCGCGTCCATCACCCAGCTGGAGATCCTGCCGCGGCCGACCGGGGCGCGCCCGGACAACCAGCCGTGGCCCACGTACCCGATGACCTACCGGGTGTCCAGCGCGCACGAGGAGGGCGGGGAACGGGTGTACGCCGTGTCCACGCAGGAGTTCGTGGGCGATGCCACGGGCCGGGTCCGGGAACTGCGGCTGATCGAGGTCGAACTGGCCGACGGCCGGTTCGCCCCGGTTCCGGGGACCGAACGCACCCTGCCATGTGATCTCGTTCTCCTCGCCATGGGGTTTACCGGGGCGCAGAAAGAGGGCCTGCTGGCCGACCTGGGAGTCGAGTTCGACGCGCGGGGCAACGTGGCCCGGGACGCGTCCTTCGCCACCTCGGTGCCCGGGGTCTTCGTCGCCGGTGACATGGGCCGGGGGCAGTCGCTGATCGTGTGGGCGATCGCCGAGGGCCGGGCCGCGGCCGGGGCCGTGGACGCCTACCTGGAAGGTGACACTGTCCTGCCCGTCCCCATCGCCCCCACCACCCGCTCGCTGGCCTGACCCTCCGG
>CAWCBE010000009.1:0-255952 GCA_963793825.1 uncultured Actinomycetes bacterium | reverse complement strand
CGTCGGCGGCCCGGGGGAAGCTGGCCGGACTGCCGGTGGTGCCGGGCGGCTAAAGAGTGCCAGCACCACCGAGGCCAGCGTGTTCGCCACCTGGCGGTCGGCCGCTGAGTCAGTGAAGGCCGCATCCCCAGGGCAGAACCGCTGGCGCCTTCCAGCCGACCTTCCTGTCCTTGGCCAGCCGCCGCATAGCTGTGCCGGAGGTTGACAGGTTGATCTCGGCCAGACCGGCCGGGCCAGCCCACTATTACATTCTGGATTCCGCTACGGGGGTGTCCAGCCGACGATTGGCGCCCCCGCCTTGAGCAGAGGGCCGGGGGGCGCAAGCCGCAGCAGCGTATTACGGGCCGTCTGACGCCACCCGCCGCCAAGATCGGCCCCGATCCGAGCGATCATGATCGCGGTCCGGACGATCTGCTGGCACCGCGGGCGGCGGATGCGGTCGAACGCCGTCAGCGCCGCCGCCAGGTCACCGCCTGCCCGCACCGGTGCGGCAATGATGCGGCCCACGCACACGCCGTCCTCCAGGGCCGTGGCCGCTCCCTGCCCCGAGGTCGGCAGCGCGGCGTGCGCGGCATCCCCGGCCAGTACCACCCGGCCGCACACGTACGCAGGTAGCCCCTGGGGAAGGTGATAGACGTCGTGGCGTATCAACCGGTCGGCAGGGGTGGCTGCCACCAGGCCGCGAATCCACGGAGCCCAGGCGGAGAACCGGTCGCGGGCGGCGGCCAGCTCGTCGGCGAAGACTGCCCCCTCGGGGTTCCGGAAGTACCCGTACCAGTACATCTCACTGTCGCTTACCCGCAGCGCACCGAACTCAGTACCCGGCCCCCACACCTCAACCAGCCGCCCATCGGAGACAGCATCGGGGATCACGGCCCGCCAACTCGTGCTGCCGCTGTAGCGAGGGCGTGCGGCCGGGAACAGCTGAGTCCGCACGGCGCTCCGTACCCCGTCGGCCGCCACTACCAGCTGGGCGCTGGCCTTGTGGGCCACATTTCCGGTCCGCCACATGACCGCGGCCAGTTCGCCTCCCGGCGCCCCCGGCCGAACAGCGACTACCTCGGCCGCCGTCACCAGTTCAACGCCGCCGGCCGCCTCAGCGGCCTGATGCAGGACAGCGTGCAAGCGCTGGCGGTGCAGGCCCCAGATGGTCGTGACCGCGCGCAGGTCAGGCCGGTCGGGGATACGCATCAGCCAGCGGCCACCCGGGTCCTGGAAGCCGGCGGTGACAGTCTCATACCCGGCCGCGCGGACGGCCTCGTCCATGCCGAGGGCAGCCAACGCTGTCATTCCGTTCCCGGTAATGGTCAAGCCCGCGCCGACCTCACCGAACGCCGACGCCCGCTCCAGCACTCTGACCTGCCAGCCCGCCTGCGCCAAGGACACTGCCGAGGCCAGACCAGCGATCCCGCCACCTATCACCGTGGCCGTCAGCCGATCAGCAGCCACCAGTGCCATCCCCCTCAGGGTCGCCAACGTGCACGTGCACAACCGTACGTTGTACTGATCTACAGGTCAGCCGGCCACGGGAGGACATGCAGCCAGTTGCCGCCGCGCCGCCGCGTCATAGACCGCGGTGCGCAGCGGGGGCCTCACCGGGCTCGTTTCCGTCGGGCAACGGGACCGAGGTACGGTGGCTATGTCACCGGGAAGGTGAAACTTGATGGCCGACGATCAAGAGCGCGCATCCGGGGTAGTTCCCGTTTTGATCCAGGAGTTCATCGCTCAGCTCCGCGGCGTCACCGAGCGGCTGGAGGGCCTGGCCAGGCTCGGTGACCCGCTGCCTATACTGCCGGGCCTGCTTACGCTGCCGGGCCTGCCTACACTGCCGGGCCTGTCGGCATGGCCGGCGCCTGGCGCCCTCTCGGCGGCGCAGATGGAGGCGGTCGCGGCGACTGTCTCCGCGCAGCGACGCAGCATCGATGCGCTCAAGACCCAGCTGACGGCGTTCGATGAGCAGCTCGCGGTACTGGAGCAGATCCTCGAGCCGCTCGCGGAGTGGAGCAAGACCTGGGCCGATCTTGAGGGACGGCTGATGAACATGCCTCGCGGGCCGGCGGCTGGCGAGGAGCCCGGCGGCTCCTGACGGGCTGCTCGCAGATCGTCCTATCCAGGGCTCCTGGCCAGGAGCCCTGGATAGTCCCGATCCCTCCCCGGCCCGGGCAAGCCGTACCCGATGGAGGAAGGGCGGCCGCTACGGCGACGCGATGGAACGGATGCCTAACCTCTAGACTTCCCAGGTCAGCTGCGGCCCCGCAAGACGGGCCGGAGCGCATCGAGGGCGGCGGGGTCGTCGATAGTGGAGGGCACGGGCTCGTCATTGTTGCCGTCGGCGATACCCCGCATGGTCTTACGGAGGATCTTGCCCGAACGAGTCTTCGGCAGCCCCGCGACGACGTTGACCCTGCGCAGCGCGGCGACGGCACCGATCCGGGCGCGTACCAGCCCGACGAGCTCGGCGCTCACCACGTCGGGGTCGGTCTCGACACCGGCTTTGAGCACTACGAACCCACGCGGGATCTGGCCCTTGAGTGAGTCGTTGACGCCAATGACCGCGCATTCGGCGACGGCCGGATGGCTAGCGAGTATCTCCTCCATCTCCCCGGTGGAAAGCCGGTGCCCGGCGACGTTGATGACGTCGTCGGTGCGGCCCATCACGTAGACGTAGCCGTCCTCGTCGCGGAATCCTCCGTCCCCGGTGATGTAAAAGCCAGGGTATTGCACCAGGTAGGACTCGATGAACCGCTCGTCGTCCCCCCACAGGGTGGTCAGGCAGCCTGGCGGCAGCGGGAGCCGCAGCACGATGTCCCCGGTGGTGCCTGGTGGGACGTCTGCGCCGCTGAACGGGTCGACGATGTGCAGGTCGAAGCCGGGCACCGGCACGCTTGGCGAGCCCGGCTTGGTGGGCAGCGGGTCAAGGCCCATCAGGTCCGCCGCGATCGGCCAGCCGGTCTCGGTCTGCCACCAGTGGTCGATCACCGGGACGCCGAGCAGCTCGCCTGCCCACCGGTAGGTTTCCGGATCGAGCCGCTCGCCCGCCAGGAACAGGCACTGGAAGTGCGACAGGTCGTACTTCCTGGTGAACTCGCCGGACGGGTCTTCCTTCTTGATGGCGCGGAACGCGGTGGGCGCGGTGAACATCGCCTTGACGTTGTACTCGGCGATCACCCGCCAGAAGGCCCCGGGGTCCGGGGTGCCGACCGGCTTGCCCTCATACAGCACCGTGGTGCAGCCCGCCAGCAGCGGCGCGTAGACGATGTAGGAATGTCCGACCACCCAGCCAATGTCGGACGCGGCCCAGAACACCTCCCCAGGCTTGATGTCGTAGATGTTCTCCATGCTCCAGTGCAGGACGACGGCGTGGCCCCCGTTGTCGCGGACGACGCCCTTCGGCTTCGCGGTAGTGCCCGACGTGTACAGGATGTAGAGCGGGTCGGTGGCGGCGACCGGGACACACTCGGCGGGCTCCGCGGCCGCCATCGCCTCCTGCCAGTCCAGGTCACGGCCCTCGGTCAGGGTGGCCGTGGCCTGGGGGCGCTGCAGGATGACGCAGTGGTCTGGCTTCGCTGACGACAGCTCGACCGCCCTGTCCAGGATCGGCTTGTATTCCAGCACCCGGCTGACCTCGATACCGCAGGATGCCGACACGACGACCTTGGGGGCTGCGTCATCGATGCGGGCGGCCAGTTCAGGTGCGGCGAACCCGCCGAACACCACCGAGTGCACGGCGCCGAGGCGGGCGCAGGCGAGCATCGCGACCATCGCCTCGGGAATCATCGGCATGTAGATGATCACGCGGTCGCCCGCGCCCACCCCCAGGCCGCGCAGGACGCCGGCGAACCGCGCGACGTCGTTGAGTAGCTGCCGGTAGGTCAGCGTCCGGCTGGTACCGGTGACCGGGCTGTCGTAGATCACTGCGACCTGATCGCCGCGGCCGTCACGGACATGCCGGTCCACTGCGTTGAAGCAGGTGTTCAGCGTGCCGTCGGCGAACCAGCGGTAGAACGGCGGGTTGGATTGATCCAGCACGACCGTCGGCTGGTGATACCAGTCGATGCCGGCGGCTGCCGCGCCCCAGAAATGCTCCGGGTCGGTGAGGCTCTGCTGGAAGGCTTCAGCGTATCGGCCCATGGGTCTTCGTCCTCCTTGACCAGGAACGGGGCCTGCGTTGGTCGCGTCCGGTGGCTACTTCTTCTTGGCCAGCGACCCGAGCGGCAGGATGGCACGGCCATAGCTTGCCTCGCACACCTCGGCCAGGGCCAGGTAGAAAGCGCCTGCCGCTACCACGAGGCCGATCCACCCGCCGGTCCTGATGAGCGCGGATGCCGCCGGGGTGGGCACGGCCGAGGTGTAGTTGCCGGCGCCCAAGACGAAGAAGGCGGCGCCCAGCAGGACGAGCGTCGTGACCACCGTGATGCTGGTACGGAAGGACGCGGCCACCATGACGACGGTGAAGATACCGAAGGCGTACAGGAACAGGCCGAGTGCGTGGCCAACCTGGGTCACCGGCACGGCCTTGAGGAAGAAGTTGGCGATGGCGAACAGGGAGAGCCAGAACGCGCCGTAGCCGGTGAACAGCATGCCGCCGAAGGTGTTGCCCATCCGCAGCTGGATCACTCCGGCGATCAGCTGGGTCAGCCCGCCGAATGCGAACGCGACGCCGAAGACGACCGGCAGGGTTCCGAAGTTGACCAGGTTGGCGTTGATCATGCTGAGCATGAAGGTGGTAGTCGCGAAGCCGGCCAACGCGAGCGGCGCGGAGTTCCCCCAGACGATCCCGGTGGCTGTTGATGGATTCGCGGGTACCGGTGAACTGGCTGCCGCGGGCTCGGTGTGATGGTCGATCGAAGCCATGTGATTTTCCCCCCACGAGTAGGGCTGATTGCGGCGAGCATGCGCTTCCGGCGCACTTCGCGCATACCGCCATAAGTCCCGAAAAGGCCCTGCCGGAAGTAAGTCGTGCCCTCGCGGGCCGGAACGGGTGGCCGGGTGGCCGAACCCAGGCCGCGAGCCACGAGCAGCCCGGCCGGCCTCGACCGCCGACGCCGGTCCGGTGTCTACGATGACGGGCATGACGCAATCTGCACCGGCCGGGTTCCCGGTCACCACCGCGCTTGAGCTGCAAGGCATGACCGTCGAGCGGGACCTCGGCGTCGCATTCGGCCTGGTCGTGCGCAGTATGGGCGCAGTCTAGTCGATTGGTGCTGGCTTCAAGGCGCTGCGCCAGGGCGAGGTGACCCAGTACACCGAACTGCTCGAGGACAGCCGCCGCCACGCGATCGACCGCATGATCGAGAACGCTCGGTTGCTGGGCGGGAACGCGGTCGTGGCCATGCGGTTCGACTCCTCGGAGATGGGCCAGCAGCTCACTGAAATCGTGGCCTACGGCACGGCGGTTGTCGCGCGTCCCGTCAGTTAGCCGTGCCGGCGCCGATCCCGCCGCAGGGCCCGCGGTCCCTGGTCAGCGACGCCGACCGGGAGTACCTGCTGGGCCTGCTGCGAGAGCACTACGCCCGCGGGCAGCTGGACCTGGATGAGATGAGCCGGCGGGTCGGGGTCGTGCTCGGCTCGACCTACTCCGACGAAGCCGCAGCCGCGGTGACCGACCTCCCGCTGCTGAGCCCGCCCGCCCCCGGCCAAGCGTCCTCCACCCGGGCCAGCCGCGGCAGGCCCGGGCAGCGGCGCCGCCATGCGCAGCGGACGCAGCCCGCGGCCGGATGGGTCCCGACCCAGGAGCGGTTCCGCGACCCGTTCGACCCGCGCGATCATGCGGGTCTGGATTGACCCGGCCGACCTGAGCCGCCACTACGTGCCCGAGCCCGACAGCTGACCGGGGTGCCCGTCTGGCCGGTTTTCCGCAACGGCCCGCCCGGGTGCTCAGGGCGGCCTAGCGACCCGGTTTGCGGCCCCAGGCCAGAAACGAGAGGTGCGGCAGGACGAGCGTTCGGGGATCATCGAGATGCAGGCGGAGCGCCTGGTCCAGCTGGTCAAGCTCCCGCTGCTCGGCCAGCCCGAGCTCAAGGATCATCGGGCGCATGCTGCGGATCAGGTCAAGGCGGACCGTGCGGCGGGAGTCACTCGCCCGGTAGACGCCTGCCCGTGCCTCGACTCCGATGTCCTCCAGGCCTGCCTCCCGGTACAGCTCGGTCAGCCGGCGGCCGATGAGCAGGTCGGCGCCGTTCCGGCTGAAAGCGGCCCGGAAGATCTCGGCTGCCCGGGTCCAGGCGGGATGAGCCGGGTAGCACAGCGAATACTCGGCGTCCGGCTCCAGGCCGGCGACCCAGCCGCCCGGGCGGGCCAGCCGGACCATCTCGGCCAGGATCTGGGCCGGTTCGGGGACAGTGACCAGCAGCGTGCGGGCGTGCACCAGGTCGAACGAGTCTGACGGCAGCCCGGTGCACCGCGCGTCCGCCGCCACGATCTCGACGTTGCCCAGCCCGCGCTGACGGGCGAGCCGCCGTGCCATGGCCACATGGGCCGGGTCAGCGTTGACGCCCACGACGCGCCCGCCCGCGGATGCCCGCTCGGCCAGCAGCTCGATGATGCCGCTCGGGCCGCAGCCAAGGTCGATCGCGCTCTGCCCTGGCCCGAGGCCGACCTGGGCGAGCAGCGCGGCGCTATCGGGCCTCAGCTCGTCGGACTGGCGCTGGAGCCGCGCGCTCTCGGGCGCGTCGCGGCCCAGCGCGTAGGTCTCGGTGGCCGGGGTCCGGGACGCGGGATAGGTCATGATCGTTGCCACCTCACCGCATCCGGGACAAGCACCCGCGTCCCCCTCGAACGCGTACCGGCACCCGCAAGAGCAGGCCACCTCAGTCATCACCCTCCCCCCTTCGAGCCGGTCGCCGCCCTGGTGCCAGGCACGGCTCGCTGCTGCGCCTCGGCGCCAGTCTTCGCCGGCCAGTGCCGTCGCTGCTATCCGACATTCTGCGTATGGCCGCCCCGCAGCGACCGGAGTAGCGTGGCCGGGGGATCGTTATGACAGCTGTGGTGGCGGCCAGTGAACGGGACTTGCGCGCCCTGGCCGGCATGGTCAGCGAATACCGGGCTGACCTGCCGGCGCAGGGACTGCCGATGTCCCTGCTTAGCGAGCTCATGAGCCAGGTCCGCTGCGATGCGGTCTTGTTCGAGGGCTTCGATAGTGAGCGGCAGGAGGCGTGGTTCGCCCAGGCCGTCCCGGCTGACGGCAACGCCGCGGACGAGGGACTGAGGCTGGCGCACTGGGCGCATTACTGGGATTGTCGGCCCTGCAGCTACCCGGACCGCACCGGTGATCTGCGATCCGTCATCAAGATCGCGGACTTCTACTCAGCCCGGCAATGGCACAGCACGGGCATGTACTGCGACCTCTACCCGCCGCAGGGTGTCGAACACGAGCTGATGCTGACCCTCCCCGCCGAGCCCGGCAAGCCCCCCGGCCCGGGCCGGACCCTGCGGCTGTTCTTGTTCCGGGGGCCGGGCGCCGACTTTTCCGAGGAAGACCGCGCCCTGCTCACGCTGCTACGCCCGCACCTGTATCAGGCTTACCTCGACGCTGAACGCCGCCGCCATCCTCTGCCGGAGCTCACTGCCCGGCACTGGCAACTGCTGAACCTGCTCGCCGCCGGGCACACCAACGCCCAGATCGCCCGGCGGCTCGGCCTGTCTGAGGGCACCGTCCGCACGCATCTGGGAAACATCTACAGCCGGTTGCAGGTCTCCAGCCGCACAGCCGCAGTTACCCGGGCCTTCCCCGGGCGGTCGTGACCTGCCTTCACCGGTCGAGGAGACCGAGGTCGCGCGACCGCGACACCGCCTGGCTGCGGGTGGAGGCACCTAGCTTGCGGTAGATCGAGTTCGCCTGCGACTTGATGGTGTTGCTGGACAGGAACATCTGTGCGGCGATCTCGGGGAAAGACAGGTGGGTGCAGAGCAGCGGCAGGAGGCGAAGTTCGGCAGCAGTCAGGGCCGACACCCCGGGGGTGCTAGGGCCGCGCTCCCGGCCGAGCTGGGCCCGGAGTGCCCGGGCGTCGCTCGCTAGGTTCCCGAGGCCGGGCCGCCGCCTGAGCAGCTCATCGATTTCCCGCAGCAGCGTCCTCGCCCCGGGCAGGTCGGCGAGCGCGAGGTGGACGCGAGCCAGCTCGGCACGGGCCTGCACGGCGAGGTAGGGCAGAGCGTAGGTCAGCAGATGCCTCCGGCGCTGGGCGCTCACGAGATGCTGGCGCGCGGCCGGGGCATCTCCCCGGTGCATGGCCGTGCGTGCCTGCACCGCGCTGACCAGCGGCGCCGCGAAGCTCTCCGCGGCCCCGGCTCCGCGCAACAGGGCGCCGGCCTGGCTGGCCAGGATCTCGGCGTGGCTCCAGTCGCGGCGAGCCATCGCCACCAGCGACCGCTCGCACAGCGCGACCGCAAAATCCTCGGGCGCGCCGGCGTTCTCCCCCACGCTGAGCGCATCTTCCAGCGACGCATCGCCGCCGTCGAAGTCACCGCCCAGGACGCGCGCGATTCCCTGGACCAGCGCGGGTGTCGGCGTCACGAAGTTCTGACCCGCGAACCTCCGCACGGCCTCGTCGGCGTCCGCGCGCATCTGTTCGGCCCCGTGCCGGCACAGCACGGCCCGCAGCAGGGCGGCCCACGCCTCGCCGGCCGGGTCTTCGGGCCGGGCCGGGTTCCCGTACTGCCACTGGTTGACCGCGTCGGCCAGTCGCTCGGCGTCCGCTGGCCGGGCCGTCATCGCCGAGATCATCGAGGCCATCACCGCGACCGTCGGATGCCGCTCGATCCCGCCCCGGTCCTCCAGCCACCCGAACCACCGCTGGATGGTGGTGAGCCGGCCCTGCCGCTGGGCCGGCACCGCGAGTTTGCCGACCAGGCCGGCGGCCTCGTCAGCGTCCCCCGCCGCCATCAAGTACTCCAGCGCGGCCTCGGGCAGGCCATTGCGCAGGCACCAGCCGGCCGCGCGGTGCTGCAGGTCCGGGATCAGGCCGGGCTCCAGGCGGTGCAGTTCGGCCAGGAGCATGTCGCGGAACAGGTGGTGGTAGCGGTACCACTGCCCCCGCCGGTCCAGCGGCACCAGCAGCAAATTCAGCCGGGCCAGATCGGCCAGGATCCCGGCCGCGTCCGGCGAGTCCAGGACGGCGGCACACAGCGGTCCACACATGCGCTCCAGGACTGCGGTCCGGGTGAGGAACACTCGTTGCCCGTGCGAGATCCGGGACAGGAACTCCGACTCCAGGTACTCGCTGACCAGCCGGTCATCCCCGCCGAAGGAGACCGCCGCGGTGGCCAGGGGGCCGCCCTCCCTCAGGTAGAGAGCCGCCAGGTACAGCCCGGCCGGCCATCCCTCGGTCCGCTGCAGCAGCTCCGCCACGTCAGCCACGCTCAGCGTGAGATCCACGTTGCGCAGCAGCGACGACGCCTCGGCGTGGGTGAGCGACAGGTCGCCGGGGCCGATCTCCAGGATCCGCCCCTCGGCCCGTAGCCGCGCGATGCGCAGCGGCGGTTCGGCCCGGCCGGACAGGGCCAGCCGCGAGCCGCCTGGGACATGATCGGCCAGCACTGACAGCGCCGCCCGGCATTCGGGGTTGCGCAGCACGTGCACGTCATCCAGGACCAGCGCGACGGGCGAGGTCATCGACGAGAACGCCGCCCCGAGCCGCGGGACAACCGAGCCAGGCACTGAGCTCACCGGCGACGCGAGCGCGTCGAACACCCGATCATCGATCGGCTCGACCGCATCGAGCGCCTCCGCGACGTAGGTGAGCAGGACCTTCGGGTCGTTGTCCGCTTCGTCAACCGACACCCACGCGAAAGACTGGCCGTTACGCTCGGCCCACTGCGATAGCAGCGTCGTCTTCCCGTAGCCTGCGGGCGCGACCACCGAGACGATCGGGTGCGCGTTGCTCCGCGCCAGCCGTTCTATCAGCGGCGAGCGGCTGACCGTCCCAGGCCGCAATAGCGGACGCAGCAGCTTCGACTCGAGAAGGTCCGGCACCGGGCCGCCGGCCCGGTGTGCCCGGCCAGGCCGCTGACGCACGTCGCTTCCGCTCATGCTTCCGACAGTGCCCCCCGGACTGGTCCGCTGTCCCATGATCGGGCGAGGCCTGGATCAGGTCAAGAGCCGTCATGAAACCCCGCAGCTCAGGCGGGTGCGGGCGGGCCGTTGGTGGCTGCCCGGCGGCGCGGTCGCCAGCTCAGCCGCCCGCAGGAGGCTTCCTGCCTGGTTTCAGGCCATCCGGCTTATCAGGTGCTCGCCGACGCGGATCGCGTTAGCCATGGCGGTGAGCGCCGGGTTCACGGCCCCGATGCTCGGGAAGATGCTCGTGTCAGCGACGTAGAGGTTGTCGAGCTCGTGGGCCTTGCAGTTGACGTCGAGCACCGAGGTGGCCGGATCGGTGCCGAAACGGCAGGTGCCCGCCTGGTGCGCGACGCCCGCCACGGCGACGTCCATGCTCAGGTAGAAGTTCTTGTCCAGGACGTGATGTGGGGCCATCCCGACATGGTTGAGGATCTTCCTGAGCTCGTGGTACAGGCCGTCTGCCTCGGCGTTGTTCGTCGCCGTGTAGGCGAGATGCACGTGACCGTCGCGGTCGACGGTGACCCGGTTACCCGGCTGCGGCACATCCTCCGTGGTCAGCCAGAAGTCCACGGCGTGCTTGGCGACCTCTTCGAGGCTCCAGCGCGGTGCCAGCTTGGTCAGCTTGGGCTCTTCGCCCTTCATCGCCATCGCGTTTGATTTCCCGAGCATCTGGATGTTGCCGAGCGGCCAGTCCCGGCCGTTCCCCGCGAAATAGAAGTCGTTCAGCGCGAGCGTCTTCTGGAATACCGTGTCGTTACGCTCCTTGCCGAGCGCCACGACGGCCTTGCTGTTGTGGTACATGTAATTGCGGCCCACCTGGTCGGATCCGTTCGCCAGCCCGGACGGGTGCTGGTCCGAGGCGGACCGGAGCAGGATCCTGGCGGTGTTGGCCGCGCCCGCCGCAAGCACGACGATGTCGCCCTCATACACCTCATGGCGGCCGTCGCGGCTTACCGTCACCCCGGTGACGGCTGCGCCCGCGCCGTCCGTCTCGAGGCGCTCCACCTCCGCGTTCACCAGCAGGGTCACGTTCGGCTGGTCTAGCAGCGGACGCACCGCGATGACATCCGCGTCGGCCTTCGCGTGCACCAGGCACGGGTAGCCGTCACACCACGCGCAGCGGACGCACTGGCTCAGTTCCCGGTGCGCCTCATCCAGGAGAATGCCGCACGGCGCATGGAACGGATGGTAGCCGCCGGCGGTCAGCGCATCGGAGATCTGCTGGACGCGCGGCTCGTGGGAGACCGGCGGCCACGGGTACTGCTTCGAGCAATGGCCCTCGGTGGGATCTTCGCCGTGCACCCCGTGGACCTGGTACAGCCACTCGGCCTTCGTGTACCAGGGTTCGAGATCCGCATAGCTCAACGGCCACGCCGGTGACACGCCGTCAGCATGCTTGATCTCGCCGAAGTCCCCGGGGCGCAGCCGGTACAGCGCGGCGCCGTACAGCTTGGTGGCGCCGCCGACGAAGTAGTGCACCTGGGGCTGGAAGGGCTTGCCGTCCGCGTCGTACCAGGTATCCGGCGAGATGTACTTGCCGTTGACGAATACTGGGCCGGGATTCCAGTTGTCCGTCTCGCGGGGCAGGAAATCACCGCGCTCGAGCAGGAGTATCCGCTTGCCGGACGGAGCCAGGGTGTGCGCCAGCGTGCCGCCTCCGGCCCCGCTGCCCACGATGATCACGTCATAGTGCTCGCTCACACCGTCACCATCGTGGCGCGCGTCGTGAGCCGCATCACACCCTGTGGGTGAGTACGGGGCGGGCACGCATGAGCCGCTGGCCCGGCCCAGCGTGACCCTGGTTATGAACTAAGGGTGAAGCGGCAGAAGACGCAGCATGAATTGGCCGGCCGGGGAGAGCGCGCGGGCGGCCGCTCACTCCACGGGCAGCGGCCGGGCTGCCGCCCAGGGCATTCACCCCCGGCGGGTGATGCACGGGAGTTCTGCCCCGCCCAGAGTAACGATCAGGGATTACCAGGCGGTCGCAGCGGCAGGTGCTATCGCTTGGCAGAACGGATCCTGAGTTAAGGGCGCGCCTGTCCCGTGGCTCCTCGCGGCTGTTTTGGGCGTGCCCGGGGTCCTCCGCAAGCATTTCCTGACCGGGGGAGTAGATGGCGAACGTCGATCTGGCGCGGTGGCAGTTCGCGTTTGTGACGATCAATCATTTCTTCTTCGTCCCCGTCACGATTGGGCTGGCATTCCTGACCGCGTTGCTGCAGACCGCCTGGTACCGGAGCAAGCGTGATGAATATCTGCGGCTGACCAGGTTCTTTGGCACGCTGCTGGTCATCAACGTCGCGATCGGCGTGGTGACCGGACTGGTGCAGGAGTTCCAGTTCGGGATGAACTGGTCGGCCTATTCGCGGCTGGTCGGCAACATCTTCGGTGCCCCGCTGGCGATGGAGGGCCTGGCGGCGTTCTTCCTGGAGTCGACGTTCCTCGGGCTGTGGCTGTTCGGCTGGGACAAGCTGTCGCGGCGGCTGCACCTGCTGACGATCTGGGCGGTCTCCCTGGGCACCGTGCTGTCCGCGGCGTTCATCATGGCGGCCAACTCGTGGATGCAGCATCCCGTCGGCTACACGATGGTCAATGGCAAGCCGCAGCTGAACGACATCTGGGCGGTGTTCACCAACCAGGTGTTCGTGTGGGGATATTCGAAGGTCCTGCTGGCCTCGCTGGTCACCGGCGCTGCGGTGATGCTGGCGGTCTCCGCGTGGCAGCTGCGGCACGGCGGGGACCGTGAGGTGTTTAACCGGTCGGCGCGGCTCGCGCTCATCGTCCTGGTCCCGGCCATCCTGTTCACCATGCTGGTCGGTGATGAGCTCGGCGTGATCGAGGCCAAGTACCAGCCGATGAAGATCGCGGCGGCCGAGGCGCAGTGGACGACCTGCCAGCCGTGCTCGTTCTCGCTGTTCCAGATCGGCGGCGGCAACAACGACCAGACCCCGACCGAGATCATCGCTATCCCGCACCTGCTGTCCCTGCTGGCCACCAACCACTGGAACGGCAAGGTGATCGGGCTGGATCCGCTGCAGTCCCAGTACACCAAGTCGTACGGGCCGGGTTACTACGTGCCGAACGTCTTCATCCAGTACTGGGCGATGCGCGTGATGGCCTACACCGGAGTGCTGGTCCTCCTGCTCGGGCTGTGCGGGCTGTGGCTGCTCCGGCGCCAGAAACTCGAGACCTCCCGCCGGTTCCTGTGGGTGGCCATCTGGGCCGCCGTGCTGCCGTTCCTGATGAACACCGCGGGCTGGCTGCTGACCGAGAGCGGCCGGCAGCCGTGGATCGTGCAAGGCATCATGCTGACGAAAAACGGGATCTCGTCGTCGGTCAGCGTCACGTCCATCGTGATCAGCCTGGTGATTTTCGTTGTGCTATACGGCGTGCTCGCGACGGTCAACCTGATGCTGATGCTGAAGTACTCGCGCCAGCAGCTCCCGCCCGCGCGCGCCGATGCCGATGTGGACGCGCCGGTCCCGGCCGTCCAGTATTGAGGTCCCGATGAAACTCGTGCCGTTCTGGTTCATCGTCATCACGATTTTGTGGACCGGTTTCTTCGCCCTGGAGGGCTTCGACTTCGGCGTCGGCATGCTGCACGGCGCGGTCGGCCGGGACGAGGCCGGCCGCCGGGCGGCCATCAACACCATCGGCCCGCTGTGGGACGGCAACGAGGTCTGGCTGATCGTGGCCGGGGCGGCCATGTTCGCCGCGTTCCCCGGCTGGTACGCGACGATGTTCTCCGGCTTCTACCTGGCGCTGGTGCTGCTGCTGGTGGCCCTGATCGTGCGCGGCGTGTCTTTCGAGTACCGCGGCAAGCGTGACGCCATCCGCTGGCGCCGCACCTGGGACGGGCTGCTGACCGCGGGCAGCCTGCTGGCCCCGCTGCTGATCGGGGTGGCGCTCGGGGACCTGCTGCACGGGCTGCCCATCAACTCCAGCCAGGAATACACCGGGTCATTCTGGGACCTGCTGCAGCCGTACGGGCTGTTCACCGGGGTCACGTTCGTGCTGCTCTGCCTGCTGTCCGGGGCGACGTTCCTGTGCCTGAAGACCACCGATGACATGCGCGAGCGGGCCTGGCGGGTGGCCCGGCTGGCGGCCCCGGTGACGGGCGCCGCGGTCGTGGCCTTCACGATCTGGACGCACGTGACCGCCCAGACCACCTTCCTCCTCAACCCGCCCGAGCTGCTCGCCGTGCTCGCCGTCATTGCCGCCGTCTGGCTGGTCTACGAGCACCGGGAAGGCTTCGCCTTCGCCGCGACCACGGTCACCATGGCGGCCTGCGTCGTGTCGATCTTCACCGGGCTGTACCCCAACGTGATGGTCTCCAGCACTAACGCGAAATACAACCTGACCGTGCACAACACGGCGTCCGGGGCCTACTCGCTCAAGGTGATGACGGTCGTCGCCATCATCTTGCTCCCGGTCGTGCTCGCTTATCAGACCTGGACCTACTACGTGTTCCGGCGGCGCGTCAGCAGGCGGGGATTCCAGCGCTCAGCTCAACCGGGCACGCCGCCGCTGGCCCCGCCCGCGGCTGCCCCCGATGGCCACGCCCCGCCGGCCGGATAGGGGAACTGGCTCCAGGTCACCCAGGGCGGGTGGGGCGGCGGAGAACAGCCGCGTTGGTAAATGGATGGCGGGCGACAGGCAGGGGAGCGGGAATGACGGCAAACCAAGTTGACGCACTCGTGATCTTCGGAGCTACGGGTGACCTGGCCAAGATCGAGACTTTCCCGGCACTGGTGGGGCTGGTCGCCCGCGGGGTGCTCGACGTGCCGGTTATCGGGGTGGCCAAGAGCGGGTGGGGGCTGGCCCAGTTCCGCGACTACGCGGCCGCCTCGCTGCGGCTCAACCACATGGACCCGGACAGCGCCGACGCACGGAAGATGCTCGGGCTGCTGCGGTACGTCAACGGGGATCTCGACGACGATGCCACGTATAAGGCCATGTCGGACGAGATTGGCGCTGGCACCAAGGTCTTGTTCTACCTGGAGGTGCCGCCCCCGCTGTTCGGCCGCATCGCGAAGGGAATTGCCACGGCCGGCCGGGCCGCCGGCGCGCGGGTGATGGTGGAGAAGCCGTTCGGCACCGACCTGGCCAGCTCGCGGCAGCTCAACGACACCATGCACCAGTACTTCCCGGAAGAGGCGATCTTCCGGGTCGATGACTGGCTGGCCTTTGATCCCGTGGAGAACGTGCTCTTCGTCCGGTTCGCCAACTCGGTGATCGAGCCGCTGCTCAACCGGACCTACGTGGAGAGCATCCAGATCACGATGGCCGAAGCCTTCGACGTCGCCGACCGGGGCCGGTTCTACGACCGGACGGGTGCTATCCGGGACGTGGTCCAGAACCACATGCTCCAGGTGCTGGCCACCGTGCTGGCCGAACCGCCGGACCGGCCGGCCCTGGCCGACTGGCGGGACGCCAAGTCGCGGGTGATTTCCGCGCTGCGCCCGCTGACCCCGGAGGACACGGTAAAGGGGCAGTACGAGGGTTACCTCAACGTCGAGGGTGTCGCCCCGAAGTCGACGACGGAGACCTATGTCGCGGTCCGGCTCGCCGCTGACACCTGGCGCTGGCAGGACGTCCCGATCCTGATCCGGGCGGCCAAATGCATGCCGGTCACCGCCACCGAGGTGCACATCCGCTTCAAGCGGCCCCCCCATGACGTATTCGGTATCGATCCGTTTGCCGTCCGCGATTCGCTGCGATTCCGGGTCTGGCCGGAGACCGCGGTGGGCCTCACGCTGGCGGGCAAGAAGCCGGGCGGCGGCATGGAGCCGCTGCTGGAGGACCTGACTTTCGCGGGGCAGCCAGGCTCGGACATGCGGCCCTATGACCGGCTCATCGGCGCGGCCCTGGACGGGGACCGCTGGCTGTTCGCCCGCCAGGACACCGTGGAGGCCGCGTGGGAGGTCGTTGACCCGGTGCTGGGTGACGTCACGCCCGTGCACCCCTACGCCCGGGGCAGCTGGGGCCCGGAGGAAGCCGACCGGCTGCTGCCCAGCCGGGACACCTGGCACGATCCGGCAGGATGAGGGATGGACCGGAGCACCCGATGACAGGCCAGCCAGGGCAACGCCGCGTGGTGATCGTGGGCGGCGGCTTCGCCGGCCTGTTCGCGGTCCGCGCGCTGAGGAAAAGCGCCTCAGTGACGCTCATCGACCGTGCCCAGCACCACGTATTCCAGCCGCTGCTCTACCAGTGCGCGACCGGCATCATGTCCGAGGGCAAGATCGCCGCGCCGCTGCGTGACCTGCTCAAGAAGCACAAGAATGTCGACTGCGTCATGGCCGAGGTGTTCGATTTTGATGTCGCCGGCCGGCGTGTCCTGGCCCGGCGGGTCGGCGGCGACCGCATCGAGTTCGGTTATGACGACCTCATCGTCGCGGCCGGGGTCCGGCAGTCCTATTTCGGCCATCCCGAGTTCGCCCGCTGGGCGCCGGGCATGAAGACGGTCTCCGATGCGCTCGCGATCCGGCGCCGGGTCTACGGCGCTTTCGAGATGGCGGACACGGCCCCCGACCCGGCGGAACGCCGCACCTACCTCACCTTCGTCCTGGTCGGCGCGGGCCCGACCGGCGTGGAACTAGCCGGGCAGATCCGGGAGGTCGCCACCAAGACCCTCCGCGCCGAGTTCCGGAACATCGAACCGGAGGATGCCCGGGTACTGCTGTTCGACGGCGGCAGCGCGCCGCTGGCCATGTTTGGCCCGGAACTGTCGCAGAAGGCGGCCAAGGCGCTGGACGCGCTGGGCGTGGAGCAGCACATGGGATCCATCGTCACCCACGTCGACGAGGGCTATGTCCTGGTCCGGGCGCACGACGGCACCGAGACCCGCTACGACGCCGGCACCGTGCTGTGGACCGCCGGCGTCGAGGCCCCGCCGGTCGCCGAGGCCCTGGCCGCCGCCACCGGGGCCAAGCGCGACAGGTCCGGGCGGATCCTGGTCGAAAAGAACCTGACCATTCCCGATCATCCCGAAATTTCCGTCCTCGGCGACATGATGAGCCTGGACAAGCTCCCGGGGGTCGCCGAGGTGGCCATGCAGTCCGGGCTCTACGCCGGGCACCGTATCCGGCACCGGGTCTCGGGCGATGTGGAGGAGAAGCCGTTCCGTTATCACGACCTCGGCTCGGCGGCCTACATCTCCCGCGGCCGTGCCGTTGTCTCAGCCGGGCCGCTCAAGGTCGGCGGCTTCGTGGGCTGGGTGATCTGGCTGTTCATCCACATCGCGTTCCTGACGGGCTTCCGCAACCGCGTCGGCGCCCTGTTCACCTGGTGGTTCGCCTTCACCCGCGACATCCGCCGCGAGCGGACCTTCACCACCCAGCAGATCGAGACGCTGGGAGACATCTATACGCATCCCCTTGGCCCGGTGCGTCCCGCCGCAGTACCGCCGGCGGTGGCGGCTGATGAGCCATCCGCCCCGGCCGGGCCGGGCGGCAGCCCGCCCGGCGGGGAGCCCCGGACCACGGCCGGGTAAGCCGCAGGCAGGCGATGATTCATCTGCGTGTGGTGAGCCCGCCCGATGTCACCACCAGCCTCGTGCCCATGCTGGACTCCGAGGTGCCAATATCCGCAATGTTGGGGAGGTTCAGCAGTGACTGCGAAAGATCAAGCACCGGTGAGCATGTTTCCGCCGATCGCCGACTACGGGTTCCTGTCCAACTGCGAGCAGAGCTGCCTGGTGGCGCCGGACGGGTCGGTCGAGTGGCTGTGCCTGCCCCGCCCGGACTCCCCGAGCGTGTTCGCGGCACTGCTGGACCGGGCGGCTGGCTCGTTCAGGTTCGGTCCCGGCAATACGCAGGTGCCCCAGCACCGCAGGTACGTGCCGGGGACGATGGTGCTGGAGACGACCTGGCAGACGCCGACGGGATGGATGACCGTTCATGACTTCCTGGCCGTCGGCCCGGTCCGGCACGAGGGACGGCGGCCGGACTACCACCGGGCCCCCTCCGATTTCGGTGCCGTCGGCGCCCTGATCCGGATCGCGACGTGCATCAGCGGCCGGGTCGAGGCCGTCGTGAACTGCGGCCCGCTGTTCAATTACGGGGCTGTTGGGGGAACCTGGAGCTACACAGGCGACGGGTACGACGCCATGACGGTCAGCCCTAGAGAAGGGGATGTGCATCTCAAGCTGGCCGGCAGCATCCCGCTCGGCGTCCTGGGGGCCCGGTGTTACGGCCGCACGACGCTCACGCAGGGCCAGTCCGCGTTCGTCGCGCTGTCCTGGGATGACGGCAACGGTCCGGGCAGCGCCGAAGAAGCTCTCGCCGCGCTGAACTGCACGGTCGATTTCTGGCGCGACTGGCTGAGCTCGGCCAAGATCCCTGACCATCCGTGGAAGACCTACCTGGATCGCAGCGCCCTGACCCTGAAGGGGCTCAGCTATGCCCCGACCGGCGCCATCATGGCGGCCGCCACGACATCGCTGCCGGAAACGCCCGGCGGGGCACGTAACTGGGATTACCGGTTCACCTGGATCAGGGACTCGGCGTTCATGCTCCGCTCGCTGTATCGCCTGGGCTTCGCCTGGGAAGCGATCGAGTACTGGGGCTTCGTCATCGACGCGGTCAGCGGCGGTGACCTGAACAGCAAGTTCGAGCTGCAGATCATGTACGGCATCGGCGGCGAACGTGACCTGACCGAGCGGACCATCGACCACCTGTCCGGGTGGCGGGGCGCACGCCCGGTCCGGGTCGGCAACGGTGCCTGGAACCAGCAGCAGCACGACGTGTGGGGGATGATCATCGATGCGGTGGACGTCCAGTTCCACCGGGCCGCCACGCAGATAGGGATGCCGGTGTGGGAAGGCATCTCCGGGTTCGTGGACGATGCCCTGCGGCACTGGCGCGAGCCTGATCAGGGGATCTGGGAAGTCCGCGGCGACCCTAAGCACTTCACCGCCTCCAAGGTGATGTGCTGGGTGGCGGCCTCACGTGGCGCCGATCTCGCCGAGGAACGCGGTGAGGAGGAACAGGCCCAGCGGTGGCGGGCCGGCGCCGACGAGATCAAGGCCGAGATCTTGGACAAGGGCGTGTCCGGCCGGGGGGTGTTCCGGCAGCACTATGAGACCGACGATCTCGACGCCTCGCTGCTGCTGCTGCCGATCATGGGATTCCTGCCCCCTGAGGACAAGCGCGTCCGCGCGACCGTGCTGGCCATCGCCGACGAGCTGACCGAGGACGGCCTGGTGCTGCGCTACCGGGTGGACGGAACCGACACCGGATTCGAGGGCAAAGAGGGAACGTTCACCATCTGCTCGTTCTGGCTGGTGTCCGCGCTGGCCATGATCGGCGAGACCGAACGCGCGCACGCCCTGTGCGAAAAGCTGTTGTCGTTCGCCGGCCCGCTGCAGCTCTACGCCGAGGAAATAGATGCCACGACGGGCCAGCATCTCGGCAATTTCCCGCAGGCATTCACCCACCTGGCCCTGATCGAGGCGGTGTCGCTGCTCATCGCGTCAGAGCCGCAGAAGGGCTTCGCCGCCGACGGGTAGCGGGCCAGGACCGGATGACGGTCTCCCGCCTCACCCGCGGCTGAGGCGGGAGGCCGGCGGCCCTGGCGGGCGCTGATGAGCCGACGGCGGGGGGCCGAGGCGGAATCCGGATTCCGCTTGCTAGGCTGCGTGTCCGGAAGCGAGATTCCGTTTCGGGGAGGTCTCCGTGGCCGTGGGTAGCCGCCGCGCGCATTATCAGGTGACGTTCGCGGTGCTGGCCGCCGGTGTCGGGGCGTTCGCGCTGCTGCAGTCGCTGGTCATTCCGGTGCTGACGACGGTGCAGCACGAGTTGCATACGACGCAGGCCGCCGCGACATGGGTGCTCACCGCGTACCTGCTGTCGGCGTCGATAATGACGCCGATCCTGGGGCGGATCGGCGACATGACGGGCAAGAAGCGGGTCTTCGTCGCCACGCTGATCGCGCTGGCGGTGGGGTCGCTGCTGGCGGCGGTCGCGCCCTCGATCGGCGTGATGATCGTGGCGCGGGTGATCCAGGGGGTCGGCGGCGGCATGGTCCCTGTCGCGTTCGGGATCATCAGGGATGAGTTCCCGGCCGCGAGAGTGACGGGCGCGGTAGGCGTTCTGGCGTCACTCACCGCGGTCGGGGCGGGCCTGGGCATCGTCCTGGCCGGCCCGATCGTCAATGCGCTGGACTACCACTGGCTGTTCTGGCTGCCGATGATCCTCACCGTCATCGCCGCTGTCGGCGCGATCCTGCTCGTTCCCGAGTCGCCGGTGCGCACCCCCGGGCGGATCAGCTGGCTGCCGGCGGTACTGCTGTCCGCGTGGCTGGTGGCGCTGCTGGTCGCGCTGAGCGAGGCGCCCGACTGGGGCTGGGGCTCGGCCCGGGTGATCGGCCTGCTGGCCGCGGCGGTGGTCCTGGCGGTGGTCTGGGTGCTCGCCGAGCTGCGCGCGGCCACGCCGCTGATCGACATGAAGATGATGCGGCGGCGGGCCGTGTGGACCAACAACCTGGTCGCACTGCTGATCGGCCTGGGCATGTATGCGACGTTCGCGTTCCTGCCCGAGTTCGTGCAGACGCCCTCGGCCGCCGGCTACGGGTTCGGCGCCAGTATTACCCGCTCCGGGCTCATGCTGCTGCCCGCGTCGATCACCATGTTCGCGGTGGGCATGTTCGCCGGCCGGCTGGCCCGCATGCTCGGGGGCAAGGTCCTGGTGGTCGCCGGATGCCTGATCGGGAGCGTAGCCATGGCGATCCTCGCCTTCGCGCACGCCCAGGCATGGGAGATCTACCTGTTGACCGCCATCATGGGCCTCGGGTTCGGGCTCGCCTTCTCGGCCATGTCAGCGCTCGTGGTCGCCGCGGTGCCGTCCTCGCAGACCGGCGTGGCGAGCGGCATGAACGCGAACATCCGCACGATCGGCGGCAGCATTGGCGCGGCGGTGATGGCCAGCATCGTCACCTCCCAGCTCGAGCCGTCGGGGCTGCCGAAGGAATCGGGCTACACGATCGGATTCGCGGTGATGGCCGCCGGGCTCGTGCTGGCCGCGCTGGCCGGGCTGCTGATCCCCTCGGCTCTCGGAGTGCGCCGGGCGGCCGACGAGCCGGAGCACGCTGAGCTGGCGATCCTCGCCGGCGGGACGATCGTCGGCGACAAGAGCGAGTGACCGGGCCCGCGCGAACGGCCGCGGGCCCGGCCGGGAAGGAGCCGAGTGAGCAGTCAGCCAGGTGCGCTCCGGCACCGCGTCCCGGCCGCGCGGCGCGATGCCGTCCGGAACTATCACCGCATCCTCGCCGCCGCACGCGAGGTGCTCGGCGAATCCGGCGCCGACGCCAGCATGGAGCAGATCGCGGCGCGCGCCGGTGTCGGAGTCGGGACCGTGTACCGCCGGTTCACCAGCAAGGACGCCCTGATCGATGAACTGCTGCAGCTAGTCCTGGAGGAGGTTGCGTCATCGACCGAACGGGCCCTGGCCCGCACCGACGGATACGGCCTCGAGGAACTGCTGCGCGCCCTCGGGAGGTCCTTCGCCGACCATGCGCGCTACGCGAGCCTGCTCCTGGAGCGCCACACCGAGGCTTCCACCGCACGCCGCATACGAGCAGCGATCGACGAGCTCACCGCACGCGCCATCGCGGCGGGGACGGTCAACCCGGGTATCAGCGCCGGCGACGTCCTGGCGCTCATCTGGGCGATGCGCGGGCTGGTGCAGGCCACCGGGGACGTCGCCCCCGGGACCTGGGAGCGATTCCTCGACCTTCACCTCACCGGCATGCGGGCCGCGGCACCGCCCCGGCCGGGACTCCGCACGCCGGGGCACTGGCCAGGGTCGTCACGGGTGTGATCAGCTGCCCTAACCGCGAGGGTGGGTACCAGGACCAGTCCCGGTGGCCGGGACGCAGGTGCGACCTACGACACCGACGGCGGAGAGCTGTTGAAGGAGGAAGGCCATGGGCGGGGAAGGCCAGCGCGTCGCCATCATCACCGGAGGTTCCCAGGGCATCGGCGCCGGCCTCGTCGCCGGGTACCGGCAGCGGGGCTGGGCGGTCGTGGCCACATCACGGACGATCAAGCCCGCCGGGGACCCGGCCGTGCTCACCATTGAGGGGGACGTGTCCGAGCCTGGCACCACCGACCGGATCGTCGGCGCAGCGCTGGACCGTTTCGGGCGAATCGACACTCTCATCAACAACGCGGGTGTCTACATCTCCAGGCCGTTCACCGACTACACCGCGGACGACTACGCCACGGTGGTGGGCGTCAACCTGACCGGATTCTTCTGGCTGACCCAGCGCGCCATCGCCGAAATGCTCAAGCGCGGCCACGGCCATGTGGTCAACATCACCACCACCCTCGTCGATTACGCCAGTTCCAGTGCGCCCGCCGTCCTGACCGCACTGACCAAGGGTGGCCTGGCCGCGGCGACCAGATCGCTGGCCATCGAGTACGCCTCTCGCGGCATCCGGGTTAATGCCGTGTCGCCAGGCATCATCCAGACGCCGATGCATCCAGCCGACAGCTACGCCGGGCTCGGCCCGCGGCTCCCCCCAGTCGGGCATGTCGGCCAGGTCAGTGACATCGTCGACGGCATCTTGTTCCTGGAGTCATCGCCGTTCATTACCGGTGAGATCCTGCACATCGACGGCGGCCAGATCGCCGGGCACTGACCAGCCGCGCGGCCGGGTCAGATGATCATTCCCAGCGGGTCCTGGATGCGGGTCGTAAAGGCCGCGAGCCAGCGGGCCGCGAGGGCTCCGTCGATCGCGCGATGGTCGACCGACAGGGTGCAGCGCATGACGGTCGCCACGGTCACGGCCCCGTCCACGACGACGGGCTGCGGCTTGGCCGCGCCCACCGCGAGGATGCCCGATTGCGGCGGGTTGATGATCGCGGAGAACTCCAGCGTCCCGTACATGCCGAGGTTCGAGACCGAGAAGACGCCGCCTTCCAGCTCGTGCTGCAGCAGCCGCCGGTCGCGGGCGCGCTGGGCGAGGGACCGCGCCTCCGCGGCAATCACCGACAGGCGCTTGGCCTCGACGCCGCGCAGCACGGGCGTGACCAGGCCGCCGTCGGTGGCCACGGCGATCGAAACGTCAACGGATGCGCGCGCCACCAGGCCCTCATCGCTCCACGTGACGTTCGCCTCCGGCACGTCACCGAAGGCCGCGGCCACGGCCATGATGACGAAATCGTTGACCGAGATCTTGACCGGTGCGGTCTCGTTGATCCGCTCCCGCAGCCCGAGCAGCTCATCAACGAGGCATTCCGTGGTCATGTAGAAGTGCGGTGTCGTCGCCTTGCTCTCGGTGAGGCGGCGCGCGATGGCGCGCCGGATAGGCGTGTGCGGGATGAGCGTGCCGGCCGCGGACGCCGGGGCTGCGGCCGGCCGCAGCGCCCGCTGGGCGGCGTCCGGCGGGGCGGTGTCCGGCTGCGGAGCAGCCGCCGGGGCTCCGTTGCGGGCCTCGCCCGCGGCGGGCCCGGGCTGCCCGGCGGAGAGCCGTTCGAGGTCGCGGCGGACGACCCGGCCGTTCGGGCCCGACCCCGCGATGGTGGCTAGGTCGATGCCCTCCTGGCGGGCGATTTTGCGGACGATCGGGCTCGCGAACAGGCGGGTCTGGGCGGCGGCTTGAGCCGGCAGGCTCTCATCCGGCCGGTGCGCGGCCGGGGCGGCCGGGGCGGCTGGGGCGGCCGGGGCGGCTGGGACGGCCGGGGCGGCCGGGGCGGCCGGGGCGGCCGGGGCGGGTGCCCCGCCGCCCAGAGCGGCGTCGATGTCGGCGTCCGTCTCGCCGTCCTTCACCAGCACCGCGATGGGCGCGCCGATCTCGCCGGCCTCGCCCGCGGCGAGCACGATCCGGCCGACGACTCCCGCGTCCTCGGCGCTGTACTCGACGATCGCCTTCTCGGTCTCGATCTCGGCCAGCGGGTCCCCGACCGCGACGGTGTCGCCGGGGGCGACCAGCCAGGTGGCGATGGCCGCCTCGGTCGCGCCGGCCAGCACGCTCGGCATCCGCACCACCGACGCCATCAGCCGGCCCTCCCGAAGCCGGCCCGCACCCGCTCGAGGCCGGCGGCGACTTCCTCGGTGCGGGCGATCGCCGCGCGCTCGAGCACCTTCGAGATGCTCGGGCTCGCCTCGGAGCCCATCACGCGCTGCACGGGCTGGTCGAGCCAGTCGAAGAAGCGGCGCTGGATCTCATCAGCCAGCCAGCCACCGTAGGAGGTGCCCCGCGCGCCCTGCTCGACGATGAGCACCGCGTTGGTCTTCTTGATGCTGGCCCCGACGGTCGGCCAGTCCAGGCTGGCCCGGTCGAGGAAGCGCAGGTCGATGAGCTCGGCGTCCACCCCGGTCTGCGCTATCGCCTGCCGGGCGTGCTCGACCATCGACAGGTAGGTGAGCACCGTGACGTCGTTGCCCTCCCGCCGCACCGCGGCCGTGCCGAAGGGGATCTGGTAGTCGAGGTCGTCGACCGGGATCTCGCCCTCGGAGGAGTACAGGTCGACGTGCTCGAGCATGAGCACCGGATCATCGATGGCGAGCGCCGCGTTCATCAGGCCCACGTAGTCGTACGGCGTCGAGGCGGCCATGATCCGCCAGCCGGGGCTGGTCGCGAAGATGCCGGCCGGGTCCATCAGGTGCTGGGAACCGTAGCCGGAACCCATGGCCACCTTCGTGCGCAACACGAGCGGCACCGGGTTACGGCCGCCGAACATGTGCCGGGCCTTGCCGATCTGGTTGAACACCTGGTCGGCCGCGACCCACAGGAAGTCGGGGTACATGAACTCGACGACCGGGCGGAACCGGCCGTCGAGCGCGAGCCCGCCGCCCAGCCCGGCGAAGGCGTTCTCGCTGATCGGCGTGCCGAGCACGCGGCCGGGATACTTCTTGGCCAGGCCCTTGGTGGCGCCGTTGGTGCCGCCGTTGAGCCGGTGCACGTCCTCGCCGAGCACGATGATGCGCGGGTCCTCGCTCATCCGCCGGTCCATCACCCGGGCCACGGCCTCGATAAGCTTGCCCGGCTTGAGCCCGCCGGTGAAGTCCCGCTGCTCGGCCGTGCGCGCGTCGGCCAGCTCGGAGAGGTCACCGCGGATGCCGACGTCGACGAAGGCGGGATCCGGCCACAGCTGCGGGCGGATGCGGCGGACGCCGGGCTTGGCGTCCGGGTCCGGCTCGACGAGTGCGCCGGCGGCCACCCTCATCGCCTGCTGCGCCTGCTCGCGCACGGACGCCACGCCCGCCTCATCGATCAGGCCCAGCTTGATCATCTCTGCGGCGACCCGGCCGAGCGGGTCGCGGGCGCGCCACTGTGCCTCTTCCTCCCTGGTGCGGTAGCCGAAGGCACTGCCGGGGAACGGGCCGTTCTGATGGAAAAAGCGGTAGACGAGCGCCTCGACCGCAACCGGGCCCTTACCCGCGCGCAACCGCTGCTGGGCCCGCTCCATGGCCAAGTGCACGGCCAGCGGGTCCATGCCGTCGACCCGCCAGGCGGGGATGCCGAAGCCGAGCGCGCGGGCCGACAGCCTCGGCTCCCCGGTGGCCTCCTCGACAGTGGTCGAGACGGCGTAGCGGTTGTTCTCGATGAAGAAGCAGAGCGGCAGATCCCACGCGGACGTCAGGTTGAGGCTCTCCAGTACCGAGCCGATGTTGGCCGCGCCGTCGCCGAAGTAGGTGACCGTGAGGTCGTCGGTGCCCGAGTGCCGCTGCGCCCAGGCGTTGCCCGCCGCCATCGGCACGCCGCCGCCGACGATGGCGTTGGTGCCGAGCGCCCCGGCCTCGAACCACTGCAGGTGCATGGAACCGCCGCGCCCGCTGCAGTAGCCCTGGGCCAGCCCGAGGATCTCGGCCAGCGTGCGCTGCAGCACGGTCGCCACCTCCGGCGTCACCAGGTCGGCCGGGTCGAGCACGCCCTTGGTCACGTGCGTGATGGCCTTGGCCAGGAACTGGTGGTGACCGCGGTGGGAGCCGTTGACGGCGTCCGACGACCGGAGCGAGACGATGGAGCCGACCGCGCCGCCCTCCTGGCCGATGCTGGAGTGCGCCGGGCCGTGCACGAGGCCCTCGCCGGCCAGTTCGAGGACGGTCTCCTCGAAGGCCCGGATGAGGTGCAGTTGCCCGAGCATGGTCGCGAGCAGCCCGGGATCGGCTGCCTTCCAGTCCGCGGCCGTCGTGGTCAGCTCGGTCCACTCCGCCGCGGGGTGAAGGCGCTTCTCACGTGGCATCCGCATCTCCCTCGATGTGCTGATGGCCTGACAGGAGGCTACTGCGCAAATGTATCCATATCAACGGCTAACTTAAGCAAAAACTCCCACATCGTGGAGCACCATCGGCAGTATTGGATACATACTTGGTCGAGGAGGACCCAATGGGCGCAGGCATCCCCGGACTACGCGGCGGCGACCACATCGGCATCACCGTCCCCGACATGGACCAGGCGCACGCCTTCCTGGTGGACGTGCTGGGCTGCGACCACGTCTACTCGCTGCCCGCGATGCGGCACGACGACGACTGGATGCTCGATCACCTCAACGTCGATCCGCGCGCGGTGGTGCGGGAGATCCGGTTCTACCGCTGCGGCTTCGGCCTCAACTTCGAGGTCTTCGAGTATGAGCCGCGGCCCGGCCAGCGCCCGCCGCCGCGCAACAGCGACCTGGGCGGACACCACGTGGCCTTCTATGTCGACGACATGGATGCGGCCGTCGCCTACCTGCGCGCCAAGGACGTGCGGCTGCTCGCCGGGCCGGTCGCGAGCCGGAACGCCTCGGCCGGGCAGCGCTGGCAGTACTTCCTCAGCCCGTGGGGCATGCAGTTCGAGCTGGTGAGCTTCCCGGCGGGCAAGGCCTACGAGAAGGACGCCGCCGTCAAGCTCTGGCATCCCGGGCACCCGGCCGAGTGAAGCCGAGTGAATAAGCCAGTGACCACCGTGAGCGAAGACGCCGGCCGCCGCGAGAACGTCGCCAGTCGCCGGATCGCGGACAGCCTCCGCGCCGCGATCCTGGGCGGAAGCTACCTGCCCGGCGCGCGCATCAGGCAGGAGGACGTCGCGGCGCGTTCCGGTGCGAGCCGCATCCCGGTGCGCGAGGCACTGCGGATGCTCGACTCCGAGGGGCTGGTCACCCTCGTCGCCAACTCCGGCGCCTGGGTCACCAAGCTGACGCTCAGCGAGTGCGTCGAGACCTACCTCATCCGCGAGCGGCTGGAGCCGCTCCTGCTCCGCACCAGCATGCCGAACCTTGACGCCGCCGCGGTCGGCCGTCTCGGCCAGCTCGCCGACGAGATGGAGGCCGGGACCGGGATCGGTTCCTTCCTGCTCGCCGACCGGGAGTTCCACCTGTCCAGCTACGCGGGCGCGGAATCGAGCGAGATGTGGCAGATCATCCACCGCATGTGGAACACGACCCAGCACTACCGGCGCGAGTTCACCAGGCTCGCGGCACATGCCGCCGGACTGAGCGTCACGCACCTGGAGCACCGCCTGCTGCTCGACTGCATCCGCAGGCAGGACCCGGACGACGCCGAGCGGGTCCTGGTCACGCACATCCGCCGTACCCGGCTGGAGCTGGAGAAGCATCCCGAGCTTTTTGCTTAACGGCCCGTCGCCGGCGCTGACTCCGGCCGTCCCGGCGAGACCGAGAGTGCCTGGCCGGCCCGCACGCGCCCGGCGTGGCAGACTTAACGGCAGGGCGGATCGTGACGTGAGTCGCAATCGATTGCGCCTCATCGCGAAGGAGGATGGATTGGCTACTGGCGCAGAGGGCTTCCCGGCCCCATCACAGCGTCCCGCGGGCGTGCGGCCCCTCGGTGCCCCCGGCCAGATGGGGGTCGACTACGAGGAGCGCGTCGACTTCGCCCGGCTGCGCGAGTACCGCATGGCCCGGGCCCGGGCGGCCCTGGAGGCGAGCGAGTGCGGCGCCTTCCTGCTCTTCGACTTCTACAACATCCGCTACACGACACAGACCTGGATCGGCGGCGCGCTCGGCGACAAGATGATCCGCTACGCCCTGGTGTTCCGGGACCGGGACACGATCCTGTGGGACTTCGGCTCGGCCGTGCGGCATCACAAGCTGTACTCGAAGTGGCTGCCGGACGAGAACTGGAGGCCGGGGTTCCTCGGCTTCCGCGGCGCGGTCGCCCCCGAGGCGGGCCTCATGCGCGACGCGGTGACCGAGATCAAGTCGCTGCTCACCGAGGCCGGGGTGGCGGACGCCCCGCTCGGCCTCGATATCGTCGAGCCCCCGTTCCTGTTCGAGCTGCAGCGGCAGGGCATCACGGTGCGGGACGCCCAGCAGTCCATGCTCGACGCCCGCGTGATCAAGTCGCCGGACGAGATCATGCTGCTCAACCAGGCGGCGGCCATGGTCGATGGCGTTTACCAGGACATCGTCGACGTGCTCAAGCCGGGCATACGCGAGAACGAGATCGTCGCGCTGGCCAGCAAGCGGCTGTATGAGCTGGGCAGCGACCAGGTGGAGGCGGTCAACTCGATCTCCGGGGAGCGGTGCAACCCGCATCCGCACAACTTCACCGACCGCATCATCCGGCCTGGCGACCAGGCCTTCTTCGACATCATCCACTCCTTCAACGGCTACCGGACCTGCTACTACCGCACGTTCGGGGTCGGCAGCGCCACCGGGAGCCAGCACGACGCCTATAAGCAGGCCCGGGAGTGGATGGACGCCGCCATCGGCGCCATCAAGCCCGGCGTCTCGACCGACGTGGTCGCGCGCGTCCTGCCCCGGGCGGTGGACTTCGGCTTCGAGAACGAGCTGGCCGCGTTCGGCCTGCAGTTCGCGCACGGGCTCGGCCTCGGCCTGCACGAGCGGCCGATCATCTCGCGGCTCAACTCGCTGGAGAACCCGGTCGAGCTGCAGGCGGGCATGGTCTTCGCGATGGAGACCTACTGCCCGGCCTCCGACGGCATCTCGGCGGCGCGCATCGAGGAGGAGGTCGTCGTGACCGACTACGGCACCGAGATCCTCACCAAGTTCCCGGCCCAGACGCTATTCGTCGCGAACAAGTACTGAGCCAGGCTCGCCAGTCGGCCCGGCGGCGGCAACCAGCTGCCGGCAGGCGGCCAGGCCGGCTGAGCGGGGTCGGTTGACGAGAGACGATTTGGAATTAGTCTTAGTTAACATGAAATCGCCGCGGCCCTACCAGATGAAGGCCAGGGCGGAGTCGGCCCAGCAGACCCGGGACCGCATCCTCGATGCCGCCCAGGCGTTGTTGTGGGAACGGCTGTCGATCGATGTCCGCCTGGATGACGTGGCTGAGCGCGCTGGGGTGACGGTGCAGACGGTGCTGCGCCATTTCGGCCGCCGGGATCAGTTGCTGGAGGAAGCGGGCGCCAGGATCCAGGCCCGGGTCACCGCCGAGCGCGGGGCAGCCGCCCCCGGCGATATCACCGGTTCGATCACGGTGCTCTTCAATCACTACGAGGAGGTCGGCGATCTGGTGGTACGCAGGCTGGCGGAGGAGGGCCGGGGCTCTGAGCTGGACCGCATGCTGGCGGTCGGCCGTGCCGAGCACCGCCGTTGGGTGTGCCGCCAGTTCGGGCCGCAGCTTGAGCGGCTCCAGCGATCAGGGCCTGTGCCCTATGACAGTGCGGACACCAGGGCGGGAATTGGCCCGCTGGCCGTCGTTCCTGGGGATGCCCCAGCGGAAGGGCTGGTGGACGCGCTGGTAGTGGCGTGTGACGTGTACGCGTGGAGGCTGTTGCGCCGCGACTTCGGGCGAAGCCGTGGCCAAGCCGAGGCGGTCATGGCGCAGACCGTACGTTCACTGCTCGCGTCGTGGTCACCATCCTGAGTAATTGAGAGGTTCGAGATGACGCGTTTCTTGTTCGTCACCTGGGACGGTGGCGGCAACCAAGTCCCGGCGCGGCGCATCGCCGCGGAGCTGGACGCCCGTGGTCATCACACTCGCTGGCTGATGCTGCCCAGGAAGGCGATTGACCTGGCCGCGGTCGCCCCGCCCGATCGGGGCGCCATCATGCTGGGGCAGATCCTGGCCAATCCGGCCCACGTCGACGAGCTGCGAGCTGACCTTGCCGCCGCCGCGGCGGACGTGCTGGTCGTGGACTGCTTGCTGTTCGGGGCGCTGGCCGCCGCCCAGATCCTCGGTGTCCCGACCGCGTGCCTAGTTCACACCGCGCCCGGTGCCTTCGGCGGACCTCATCCTGGCAACCCGTACGCTCAGCCGTTCCTTACCGCGATCAATGGCATGCGGGGCACGCTGGGCCTGGCGCAGATCAGCGACCCCTGGCAGGCCTGGAGTCCGCACTGCGTGATCGTCGCCTCGGTCGCTGATCTGGACACCCCGCCCGCCACCGAGGTACCGGAGTTCAACTGGGTAGGACCCCTCAGAGACCGTGCCCCGGCCGGCCACGGGACCGCCGGCCCGCCCGATCGGCCACCCCTGGTGCTCGTCAGCCTGAGCACCGCCCGCACGAATACCCGCCTGGAGCAGCCCAAAGCACAACGCATCCTGGACGCACTCGCCAGCCTAGGCTGCCGGGCCGAGCTGACCGGCCCGGCCCTGGACACCGAGTACCTGCGGGTGCCGGGCAACGCCACCGTCCACGGGTATCGCCGCCATGGCCAGATAAACGGGTATCGCCGCCATGGCCAGATAATGAGCGGGGTGTCCCTGACCATCAGCCACGGCGGACACGGCACCGTCTGCGCATCCCTCGCCCACGGCGTCCCGCTGCTGTGCCTGCCCAACCCAGTGGCCGACCAGCCCTATCTGGCCAGCCGGATCACCAGCCTGGGGGCCGGCCTCAGCCTCAGCCACGACGCCAGCCCGGACCAGATCCGCACCGCAGCCGAAAACATCCTGCACGGCCCCCAGTACACCGAGGCCGCGGCCCGCCTTCAGGCCGCCATCCGCGCCACGGTGGGCGTACCCGGGGCCGTCAGCACGCTGGAATCGCTCGGTCACCCCGCAGATCCCGGTCAGCCCAGGGAACGGAGCCCTGGAACCGTCACCACCTGAGATCCGGCAGCGGCAGCACCGGCTGCATCATCCGGGCCCCGGCCTCCGGCGGCATCTCGGCGAGGGGGGCTCAGGGGAGCGACCCATCGGCGATCCAGCGTTCGAAGGTAGCGACCTGCTCTGGCGGCCACCGGCCGTCGCAGGGCATAGTCCCGTTGCGGAGCTGCTCGAGGATGGCCCCCTGGTGGGCTTGCACGTCGTTGCGCGACCAGAGGTCGAAGGCCCTCCGCATGGAGTCACGGTCTTTCCCGCGGAACAGGGGCCGGACGTCGCGCTCGAAGCTGAGCTGTGCGGGTGAGTCTGGCCGGTCGGTCATGGGCTCTCCTGCCGTGGTGAAGGTGCGGTCGATGACGCGCTTGGTATTTCCCGGTCAGCGTTCCGGCGGCCCGAGGTAGGGGGGTGTGGTTGACATCCGGGTCAGGCCATGAACTTCTGCAGGGCGCTGTTGACCTGGTCGGCGTGGGTCCAGGCGATGGCGTGCGGGCCGCCGTCGATGACCACCAGTTGCATGTTCTTGATCAGGCTGGGCAGCCGTTCGCCGGTGTTGGGGAAGGGCAGGACCCGGTCGTCATTGCCCTGGATGACCAGCATCGGCACGTCGATCTTGGGCAGGTCGGCCCGGAAGTCGGTCTCCCACGTCGGGATGCAGGCCACCGCGGCGGTCGCCGAGGCGGACGCGGCCACGTTCCAGCTGGCCTGGTAAGCCTGGTCGCTGACCAGGGTGCCGCGGAGCTTGTCGGCGTTGTAGAAGCTGTCCAGGAACGCCTTCATCCAGGCCGGGGTGTCGGCCCGGGCGGCCTGCATGAACCCGTCGAACAGGCTGGCCGGCAGGCCCTGCGGGTTGTCGGGCGCCTGCAGCAGGAATGGCGGGATCGGCGAGACCAGAACCCCGCTGGTGACCCGCGCCGAGCCGTACCGGCCCAGGTAGCGGGTGACCTCGCCGGTTCCCATCGAGTGGTCCGACCAGGGTCACGTCGCGCAGGTCGAGGGTGTCCAGGAGCGTGCGCAGGTCGCTGGCGAAGGTGTCGTAGTCATATCCGGTGGCTGGCTGGCTGGACCGGCCGAACCCGCGCCGGTCGTAGCTGATCACCCGGTGACCATCCTCCAGCAGCACCGGGACCTGCTTGTCCCACGCGCGGCTGCTGAGCGGGTAGCCGTGGATCAGGACGACCGGCCTTCCCGAGCCGTGATCTTCGTAGTACAGGTCGATCGAGCCCGAGTTCTCCTGGCCGACGCTGATGTAAGGCATGGTGTCCCCTGTTCCGCCGGGCCCGGGAAGCGTGCTGCCACGCTGATCTCGCTCTGCGCCCGGCTGTTCATGGCAACAGGGTGCCGTTCCGGGCGCCCCGTCGCGCCCGTGGGAATCCCGGGCCGTGACCCTGGCGCCCGGCGCGGCGGCCCGGGGCGGTGCCCCGCAGTGCGGCGGCGGAGAAGCGGCGGCGCCGGCTTGGCTAGAAGGTGAACCCGATCGCGCGCAGCTGTTCGCGGCCGCTATCGGTGATGTCAGCTGGCCGCCAGGGCGGCAGCCATACCCAGTCCACCTGGAAGCCGTCGATGCCGGGCAGCTCCGCCAGCCCGGTCCGGATCTGGTCTTCCATGATGCTGGTGAGCGGGCAGGCGGCCGAGGTCAGCGTCATCGTGATCACGGCGGCGCGACCCTGCACCTCGACCTGGCGGACGAAGCCGAGATCGACGATGTTGACGCCCAGGTCGGGATCGATCACGTCGAGCAGCGCCTCGCGGACGGCCGCGGCGAGTGGCCCGGCATCAGCCGGCCGGGCCTCGCGGCCGGCCCGCCCCGCTGCGCTGGCGTCGGCCCCGCCCGGGTGCGCGGTGCCGGCGCGGCCCGCGGGGACGCGGCTGGCCGGCCCGGTCCGCCCGGCGGCGTACAGCCCAGCCGGCTGCAGGGTGATCTGTACCCGGGACGTGCGGCTGGCGATCCAGTCCGCCTTGCCGTGCGCCTTGCGCCGGACCCGGACGATGTCCTCCGCGGCCTGGACGGTGCCCGAGGCGAGGATCAGCCGCTCCGGGGTCAGGCCCGCCTGCTCGGCCGCAGTGATGGCCCGGTCGAGGAGCCGGGCCACCGGCTCACAGGTGCGCCCGGGGCCGAACCGCAGCCGGGCCCGGGCGCGGACCGCATCCAGGCCCAGGACAGCCTGCAGCGCGGCACGGCCCTCGGTGTCGGCCAGCCGTACTTGCGGCTCGTCGATCCTCAGCTCGGCGGCGGTCGTCGGGGCCATCTGGCGCCGTGCGCTCATCGGCCGATATCCACCCAGATCGCGCCGTCGTCATCGACCTGGCAGCCAAACACCTTGAGCTGCGCGTTCGCCGGGTTGACGCCGCAGCCAGTAGCGGCGTCGAACTCCCACAGGTGGCGCAGGCAGGTCAGCGTCTGCCCGTCGAAGTCACCGTCAGCGAGCGGGCCGTCCTGGTGCGGGCAGTGGTTGGTGTACGCGCGCACCTGGCCTGCCACATTGATCACCAGCACGTCCTCGCCCTCGATCGTCACCGAGGTCATGTCACCTTCCCAGAGGTCGTCCAGGGTGACCTGCGTCTGCCGCCAGCGCCCCGTCGCCGGGTCACGCCGCGCGGCCTGGGACCCGGCGATCCTCGCTCCCTCCACGCTCAGCCCGACCCGGCCGTCGCGGTGTCGCCGGCCGGCTCCAGCACCGGGGTGAGGAATTCCTCGCGGGCCGCCCGGGCGTGCGCTGCGACCTGGTCGGCGGGCCTTCCGCTGCCGGGCAGCGTTTCCAGGAACTGCCCGAGCCCGTGGGCCGCGTCATCGGCCAGGGCCGCCCAGCGCCCGGCCCATTTGGCCAGCACGGCCCGGTTTTCCGGCCGCTGGGCCACCGCGTATTCAGCCAGCCGGCGGCTCCACCGGCCGCGCCGCTGCGCGTCGGCGGCCAGGAAGGAGCTGAGCAGCCAGGTGAGACCGTCCCCGTCAGCCTTGGCCAGCTGGCCCAGCTGGGTGAGCAGGACATCCTCCAGCGTCGGGCCCAGCACCAGGTTCAGCGCGGTGAAAGCTTCCGCCCAGTCGTAGCTGACCAGTGCGTACTCCACTGCCTTGCGGGCAGGCTGCCAGCTAGCGTGCCCCTCCCACAGTGAGCGCTCCGCGGAGCCGATGCCAGACTCGGGCCGGGCCAGCTGCAGCTCCCTCGTCCGGTACCCGATGGTGGTCACCCGGCGCAGGAAGTCAGCGGTGGAGAACCCCGCGGCGTTGGTGATGTAGGAACTGGGCGCCATGTAGCCGATGTAGGCCTCAATCTGCTGGAAGCCGTGCCACAGGTAGCGCGACGGGGTGAGCAGGTGGCCCAGCCGGGCCACTGCCTCCTCGGTCAGCGCGGCGTCCGAGCCGGCCTCGGCGTGCGCCTGCAGCACGCCGGCCACCTTGGCCTCGGCGTCGGACTGCAGCCCGACGTAGGCCCGGTAGGTGAGCGCGTCGGGGTCGCGGAAGCCATCCCAGTCCCCGGCCTGCAGCGGTGAATTGTCCCGGTAGGTAAGGAACCACAGGTTCGGCGCGGAGGACGGATTCTGCTCGAATGCCGCGGCCCGGTTCTGGCGCAGCGTCCAGTTCTGCTTGTGCGTGACGATCTCGTACTCGCTGGGCATCTTGCGCACGTCGCCGAACGCGCTGAAGGTGCGGCGCGGCCGGGGCTTGCGCGCGGGGGTCTCGGTCATGCCGGCACCTCCTTCGTGCTCCGGGGGGGCGCGTTCCGGGGCCGGCCGAAGCTCTCCCAGATGATGGCGTCACTGCTGGTGATGGCCCGGCCGCTGAAGGCCGACATCATCGAGCCGAATGAGGCGATCTCGAAGTCGGCCCCCAGGTAGCGGCGCAGCGTCTGCTCGGTCACCGTGATCCGGTCCTCGCCCTGAACGCGGACGTATGCGCCGCGGTCGATGACCTCGATGTCGGTGTCCGGGTTGTCGTCCTCGATGGCCGCGATGACCTGCTCGACCTCGTCCCCCATCCGCAGGATGGGGCCTACCGGGTTCCTCATGACCCCTCCGGGATGTCGTATTCGACCGCGACGTGGTCCAGCGGCTGGATGCCCGCGGCCGCGACGGTCATGTCCGGCGGCAGCCGCCTGCCCTGGTGGATCACGACCTTGTCGTAGGGCAGCGCGCGGACCCGCCTGCCCTCCACATGGTGCGCGACCGCCGCGGCCACCTCGCGCATGGTGCTGGCCGTGGTGACCGGCACCAGGATCTGGACGAAGTCAGTGGCGAAGATGGCGTTCAGCGGGACCAGTTGCGGGGCCTGGTCCTCGATGCCCAGTTCAGCCGTCATGACTGGGCCCCCAGCGCGATGCCGTCCACCGGACGGCCGACGTAGTCCCTGGTCCAGGCCTCGTAGTCCGGATCGTCACCCATCGCGTCGGGCGTCATGCCCATGTAGCCGAGGATGCCGCCCACGTCCATGGGCTGGATCTGCCCGGCCAGGAACCGGTTGACCAGCGTCTCGTGGTTGACGTTGTCCCGGTCCTTCCAGAAGATCTGCCGGCACGCGCTGGTGCAGAAGTGGAAGGTCCTGCCGTCGTAGCGCAGCGGCCAGTCCCGCACCCGCCAGGTGCCGTCCCGGGACTGGGTGGCGTTGCAGCAGGGCAGATGGCAGGTCATGCACAGCCAGGGCAGCGTCTCCGGCAGCGTGGCTTCCACGTTGTTGGCGTTGACGTTGTCGATCAGCACATCCCACTTGTCGCCGTAGACCTTCTCCCAGTTCGGGTACTTCTCGGTCAGCCAGGCGCGCTCGTCCTTGCTGACTCCCGCCTTCGGCCGCCACCACAGCGTGGGCCGCCAGTACCACAAGCCCATCTGCAGCCCGTGGTGCCAGGTGTCCAGGCCGCGGATGAACTCATCCCAGAACCAGGGCTTGCGCAGCCCGTAGTCCTCGATGGTGCGGACGAACTGGTCGATGACCCACTCCTCCATGAACTCCCGGTAGGACTGCTTCCGGTGTTCGAGCGGGGTGTAGTAGTCCATGGCCGGGCCGGTCAGCGCGGCGAATGCGCGGGCTGACCCCCAGAAGGCCTTGTCCACCACCCACTGCGCCCGGACCGGGTCGTGCTCGACCAGGATCTCCAGGGTCGGGCCGCCCTGCTGCGAGTGCCGCGCCTCGTCGGTCTGGATGGAGGAGATCATGTTGGCGAAGTTGACGTCGCCGGACTCCAGGGCGTCCGAGGCCAGCGCCACGAACTGGAGGTTGGTGAACCCGGTCTCGAATGTGAACGGCAGCTCGATGGCCATGTCGACCACGTTGGACGCGATCATCATGTTGTCGAACAGGTTGCGCAGCGAGATCAGCACCCAGTCGTTGGTGTGGAACGCCTTCTGCGTCCAGTCGTACTGGGCGTCCTTCCCGACGAACTCGTGCCCGAAGAACGTGGTGATCTGGGCGTGCCGGAGCTCGTCGAGCTGGCCGAACGTGGCCATGTTCCGCCACGCCCCGTTCAGCCCGAACCGGGCCATCTTCAGCTCGGCCAGCACGGCCGCGTACTCGACCAGGGCCACCCCGCCGAAGTGCATTTTCGTGGCCGATTTCCAGCCTTCATCAAGATGCTCGAACGTTGACGAACGCTGCAGGGCCGCCTTGACGGCATAGGCCGAGGCTTCCTTGTCCCGCTGCACGGCCACGTATTCGGGGTAGCTGACCTTGTAGTCCTCTTCCCACGCCGACCACGCCTCGCGCGGCACCTTGCCGGTACCGCTGTGCCACTCGGGGAAGACCGCCTCATCGTCTACGTAGCTGTAGGTCCAGTCCACGTCGCGGACGAAGCCCTGCCATTCCTCGCGCTTGAGCAGTGCCATCGTTGCGTCCCCTTCGTCAGTTGACTTCCTCGTGACCGAGCTGCTGGCTGATGCTGGCGTCATTCCAGTAGGCCGTGATGCTGTCGATGAGCAGGTCCTCGCCGACGTGGAAGATGAACAGGTGCGGCTCGCGGTAGTGCTGGCCGGCTGGCTTGGTCAGCGCCCAGGCCAGCTGCTGGGTGCCCCCGATGTCGACCTCGGCGACCACGTCGCCGTCGTCATTGGCGGTCACCGTGTGCACCGCGACGGTCAGGTCCGGGAACGCGTTGATCAGCCCGGTCCACAGCGGCTTGCCGATCGTGCCGACCTTGCCGTCGCCGCGCAGCACCCGCTGCTTGCCCCACATCTCCACCGGGACATAGGAAAAATCAGCGTTGATCGAGCAGAGGTCGGCCATGCCGTTCACGTCGTGGGCCCGGTAGCGGTCGAAGAACTCGGTGACGACCCCGGCCGCCGACTCGGCGGCGCGGGCTGACGCGTGCGCTGATTGCTGGTCAACTGCAGTCATCAGGATCTCCTCAGGCGATGGCGATCGCGTCGAAGCGCTTGACAGCGAGCCGCCGGTACAGCTGCTGCTGGCACCAGTACGCGGTGACGCCGGTGATCAGGCCACCGGTCAGGGAGAAGCGCCAGGCCTGGTCGATGTCCAGGTGCTTCTCCTGGTTGATGGCACCGGCGTAGTCCGCCGCCTGGGTGCCTTCCACCTTGACCAGCGCGGTCACCACCGCACCGGTAGTGATGAGCCGGCCGGTGGTCACCAGCAGGTCGGGGAACGCCCGGATCAGGTCATCCAGCACGGTCCGCAGCGCGTCGCGGCCGGCCGCGCGGACACCGAGCGGGTGGATGGTGACCGCCGCCTGCGGGTCCACGACGGCCAGTGCGGCGGCCACGTCACGGCGGGCGAAGGCGTCCAGGAAGGCCTGCACCGTCGCGGCGGGGCTGCTGGCCTGGACGGGGCCGGGCACGGTCTCGGTCGGAATGCTGGCCATGTGGGGCAACTCCTCGATGCTCAGGCGGCGGCACGGGCCGGAGCCCGCAGGACCTTGATGACCGCGTCCGCGGTCGCCTCGGTCGATCCTGGGTTCTGCCCGGTGATGAGGTTGCGGTCGGCCACCACATGGGAGACCCACGCCGCCGGGCCATCGTCGAATACGGCGCCCGCGTTCTTCAGCGCGGTGTCCAGGAACCAGGACATCCCGAGCAGCCCGACCTCGGTCTGGACTTCCTCCTCGTCGGTGAAGCAGGTCAGCCGGTAACCGTCGAACAGCCACTGCCCGTCGGCGCGTTCCGGTGCGGACAGCAGCATGGCCGGGCCGTGGCACAGCGCCGCGATCGGCGCGGACTTGCTGTGCAGCGCCACGAGCAGCCGGCCGACGTCGGGGTGGCCGGCCAGGTTGACCATGGGGCCGTGCCCGCCCGGCGCGAACACCGCGTCGAACCCGGCCAGCTCCGCGTCGCTGAGCGAGGACAGCGCCACCGGGTGCTGGAAGCCCGGGATGGCCTGCAGCGTGGCGAGCCGCTCGGCCGCGAGCCGCTCGCTGTCCGCGCGCTGGGCGTCGACCTCGGCCTGGATCTCCTCCAGGGTCAGCCCATGCGAACCGTCCTCGGCCAGCACCTCGGCGAACTGCCGGTCCTGCCGCCAGGCCCGCTTGGCGGCCGCGCTGACGATCCGGTGCGCCTGCGCGGGGCTGTTACCGCGGGATTCGAGCCGGGCGGCCACCCGCCGCGCGGCGGCCAGGCCCAGCTCCGTGTTCTGGTGCAGGGTGATCCGGATGTCGTCCACGTCGTGGGCGAACGTCCGGACTACCGAGGCCAGGTAGTCCTTGTCCTCCTCCGGATAGTGGAAGAACCAGGACAAGCCGTACGGGTCCGCATAGGGCGGCTGGCCATCCGGGGTGATCACGGTGACGTCCAGGCCAGCCGCGGCGAAACGCTGATAGGGCTTGAGCGCCTCCTCCGCGAAATAGCCGGTCGGGTGCGGTGTCCCGTCCACGAGAGTCATCTCCCGTGCACTGGTCACCAGGTACGCAATCCGGGTCATCGGCTACCTCCACGGCGAGGGCGTCGTCCTGGGTCAGTGTCCTGTGGCACAGGTCACGTTCTGGTGACTCTGTCATCGCTGCGCCGGGACAGCCATGCCCTGGCATAGCGACTTTCTGCTGAGCTCTTGCCCATTCCGCCAGGCCGCCCCGGTAGCGCATGCTGGTGCTGAGCGGGCGAGGAGGCATCGCGATGAGTTCTGGGCAGCTCGAACGGCCGGTGACATCGGGCGACCTGATCGCCGAACTCGCTGCCCGTGCGCCGGCCGTGGGGGCCAACGCCGGGGCCTGGCCGGGCCTGACGATCTACCGGTTCACCGCGCCGGCCGGGCCGAGCTGGGAGGAGATCCAGTCGCTGTCCCTGTGCATCGTGGCCCAGGGCCGCAAGGCGGTGACCGTCAACGGCGAGACCTACCTGTACGACCCGTTCCACTACCTGGTGCTGAGCAGCCACCTGCACTTCCAGGCCGAGATCCTGGAAGCGTCACCGAGCCGCCCCTTCCTGTCCTTCGTGCTGCAGATCGAGCCAGCCCTGGTCCGCCGGGTGTCCAGCGACATGCTGGAGCGCCGGACCACCGCGTTCCGGTCCCGGGACGGCGAGGCCGGGGCGGCTGGCCGCCCGGCCCTGGTGTCGGCCCTCGACCAGGAACTGCTCGGGGTGGTGCTGCGGTTCCTGCGCGCGGTGGGCACGGACGCGGACCGGAGGGTGCTGGCCCCGCTGTACCTGCAGGAGATGGTGTACCGGGTGCTGCAGCGTGAGCAGTTCGCCCAGCTGCTGGCCATCGCCGCGGCGCAGGCGGCCACCAACCCGGTGTCCGCCGTGCTCGACTATGTCCGGGCTCACCTGTCCGAGCCGCTGACCGTTGCCGACATGGCCGAGCAGGTCAGCCTGAGCCCCTCGGCGTTCGCCCACCTGTTCCGGGACGTCACCGGCCGGTCCCCGTACCAGTTCCTCAAGGAGATGCGCCTGGATCGTGCCCGCGAGCTGCTCGTGGACGGGAACCTGGCCGTGGCCCGGGTCTCCAAAGAGGTGGGATACGCCAGCGTCTCGCACTTCATCAGCGAGTTCCGCGGCCGGTTCGGCGTCACGCCCCGCGCGTACTGCGACATGCACGCCATGCATGCGGAACTCGGCAGCCAGCGACTCCGGGAAAGCGGCGAGCCGACGTGAGCAGCGGGCCTGCCATCTGCGGGTGAGCGCGGTGGCGGGTTTCGCCTCGGCGTGACGTTGCTGGCGCCCGGCCGCCACTGGATGCTGACCGCATGGCTACGTTCGGGTTCTGCGCGGGCGCCCGGGAACCCGGCCGGCCGGGCGGGCTGCCGGGGAAGGCATCAGCCCGCCGGCATGGGGGCGGCTGAGCATGCGGATCGCGCTGGGCATCGGCGGTGAGGCGGTCGGCACGCCCATGACCCCGCACGACATCGTGGCTGACGCGGTGGCCGCGGAGACGGACGGGTTCCGTTCGGCCTGGTGCGTGCATTTCTCCCGCGGGGTGGATGCGCTGGACGTCCTGGCCGTGGCGGGCGCCCGGACCGGCCGGGTGGACCTGGGCGTGGGGATCGTGCCGACGTATCCGCGGCATCCGCTGGCGCTCGCCCAGCAGGCGGCGACCACCCAGGCGTTCTGCGGCGGCAGGCTGACGCTCGGGGTGGGCGTGTCGCACCGCCCGGTCATCGAGGATCTGCACGGGATCAGCTACGCGCGGCCCGCCGCGCACATGCGCGAGTACCTCTCGGTGCTGGTACCGCTGCTGCGCGAGGGCCATGTCCGCTACCGGGGCGAGTTCTACCGGGTGGACGGGGGCTTTACCGTGCCGGGTACCAGCCCCGTGCCGGTGCTGGTCGGCGCGCTTTCGCCGTTGATGGTGCGGGCCGCGGGGGAACTCGCCGACGGCGTGGTGACCTGGCTGGCAGGCCCGCGCACCCTCGGTGAGGACATTGTCCCGCAGGTGCGGGCGGCGGCAGCCAGGCCTGGCGCCGCGGGTAGTGGCCGCGCTGCCGGTGGCGGTGTGTGACGAGCCCGGTGCCGCCCTGCGCGCCGCCGACGAGGTGTTCGCCCGGTACGCGGGGCTGGAGAACTACCAGAGGCTGCTGGCCCGCGAGGAGGTGGCATCGCCCGGTGCCCTGGCTGTCACCGGCACCGAAGCCCAGATCGAAAAGCAGCTCGAGCGGCTGGACGTCCTGGGCGTCACGGAATTCTGGCCCGTCATCTTCCCGGTCAGGGATGACCCCGGCGGCAGCAGGAGCGCGACCAGGGCCCTGCTGAGCAGGCTCGCCGCCGGCTGAAAGCCGGCCGCCCCGGCCGGTCACGACCCGGCCGGGGCGGTCGGCTTGCCCGGCTGCGGCACTGTCAGGCGTACACGGAGTCCAGCCAGCTCTTGAGCGCCGCCTCGGTGGCCGCCGCATCCACGTCGTCGCGGAACACGTGCGCGCTCATCCCGACCACGCCGCCGAAATGGTTGCGCCCGAAGAAGCGGTAGAGGCTGTCCGACGTCCGCACGCCGATGAACTCCGGCGTCAGGTAGTCGATGACTCCGTCGAGCGTGCCCGCGCCGCCGAGATCGGCATGGACGGCGTCGCCTGCTGCGGCCTGGTCGCTGAGGCCGAGCGCTGCGCGCAGCACCTCCATGGCCCCCGGCGCTCCCGCCTCCTTCGGGCCCTCGATCCCCGCCGACGGCTGCCCGACGTAGGTGACCTGGCGGCCGTTGAAGTGCTCCAGGTACTGGCCGAGCGTGTGCAGGTAGAAGTCCGTGTGCCCGCCGATGGCGTCGTACTGGTCCTCCCAGCCGTCGGCCAGGATGCCGCTGTGCACGTAGCGCAGGTGCGCGGTCCCGCCGCCACGGGCCTCGATCGCGTAGTCCAGGGCGTTGAAGGTCCCGTCGGGGGACTCCATCCGGATCACCAGGCGGTGCGGCGGGTCCCAGGTCTGGATGGGCGCCCCGGCGGGCGGGGAGGCACCCGCGGGGATCTCCATGCCCGTCGGGAACTGCCAGGCGGCTGTGTCGGCGGTGATCGCGGTCCAGACGTCGTCCGGGGCGGCGGGCAGGTCGATCTCGCGGGTGATCTCGAATGGACGGCTCATGGCCTGGTCTCCTTAGTGATCTTGGGATGGAGTGCGACGACGAACCGGTGGTCACGGCCACCGGGCGCGTTCTCGTTGTGGTAGCGGGCGACCAGCCCGTTCACGGCCTCGGCTAGCTCGGCGGCGAACGCGGCACGGTCCTGGGCGGAGGCGAAGCGGACCTCACTGTCGATGCCGAGGGTCGCCAGCGGCTTTCCGGCGGCGCTCGACCGGGTGATCAGCTCGCCGACCTCCCGGACCAGCCGCCCGGCGACCGCGAGCAGCCAGCGCGCCGACCGCTGGTCTGGCTCGCGGGCCGGATCTGGCGCGACCGCGGACAGCGCGGCCGGCGAGATCACGTACGACGCGGCGGTGGCCTGGAGCACGCGCTCGGTGCAGTTGCCTTTCCGCCGTTCCTCGACCAGCTCGACCAGGCCATGACGCTCCAGCGCACGCAGGTGGTAGTTGGCCTTCTGGCGGGTGAGCCCGACGCGCGCCGCGAGGGTGCTGGCCGACCCTGGCTGCGCCAGCTCGGCGAGCAGGCGGGCGCGGATCGGATCCAGCGAGGCCTCGGCGGCTGCGGGGTCGTCGATCACGGTCACATCGTGCATGGCTGTACTGTTTCACCGACAATTTATTTTGTCAAGCATGCTTAGTTTGTCGGTGCGGTGCGGTGCGGGGCGGTGCGGTGCGGGGCGGTGCGGCGCGGGCGGTGCGGCGCGGGCGGTGCGGTGCGGGCGGTGCGGCGCGGGCGGTGCGGCGCGGGCGGTGCGGCGCGGGCGGTGCGGCGCGGGCGGTGCGGCGCGGGCGGTGCGGCGCGGGCGGTGCGGCGCGGGCGGTGCGGCGCGGGCGGTGCGGCGCGGGCGGTGCGGCGCGGGCGGTGCGGCGCGGGCGGTGCGGCGCGGGCGGTGCGGCGCGGGCGGTGCGGCGCGGTGCGTGCGGCGCGGTGCGTGCGGCGCGGTGCGTGTGCGGGGCGGTGCGCGGATGGATGCCGATGGCCGCGGCAGCCGGCCTGGCCCTGGCGAGCGGTGTTCGGTCAGGGGCGGGGGCGGGGCCGCATACAGGTGCGCCCAGGTGCGCCGCCGGGGGATGAGCGCTAATCCGCGCGGACAAATCCAAGAGCGGCTCGGCGCGGCACTCAAGGCGATCGAAGAATTTCCGATACGAGCCGAATTGTCCATGCTGGCGTGGATTGCGAACTAACCGAATGCGCGAGGGCCCAGCGGGTTCAAAACAGAAGCATATGGGTGTAGCGTCAGCGACGCCAGCCTTAACCGCTGGCCACATGAAACCTGGGGGGACCATGCCGACGGTAATCGCGCACCATGATGTGAAGGACAAGAATCACTGGCTTTCCTCGCCGAGGCGCGAAGAGGTATTCGGGCCGCTCGGGGTGACTAACATCCGCACGTTCGTTGACCCGCAGAACCCGTCCCAGGTCGCGGTACTCATGGACGTGGCCGATATGGATGCCGTCATGGCCGCGATGCAGACGGAGAAGATGGCCGCAGCGATGGCGTATGACGGCGTGCTGCCCGAAACCCTGGTAATCCTCGTCGAGGAATAATTTCTCCTTTCAGCGCAGCGGGCTGAGGTCCCGCATCAGCACCGGCTTCGCTGGCTGGCGGTCCTGTCGGCACTGTGCCTGGAGCGCTCCCGCACGTGCCGCCCGGGATCACCGGCCGCCAGCCCCCGGGCCCGCGTTCCGGGGGGCTGACCCAGTGAGAGCCCCGCACCGGCAGGGCAGCGAGGTCGCGCTCGGTTACGACGGCAGTTCCTGGCCAGCCTGCTCGCGCACGATGTACTCGGCGTACCAGTCGGGCCAGTTCGCGTCGGCCTTGCCGATGCGCTTCTCGTGCTCGCCGTGGGCGGCCGAGGCCCGCCGCAGCGCGGCTGCCAAATCGCTCGCCGATGCGAAGGATGTCGTAGCCGGGTCGATACGGCCCGGCAGTCGCGTCGTCACCTCCTGGATCAGCCAGCCGTTGCCGTCCGGATCGCTGAACGAGGCGAACGAGCCGTAGCTGCTGCGATTGGGCGAGGGCCCGGCGACCCGGCCGGCCTCGTGGAATCGAGCGCCCCGCGTCCCCTCGTGGAACACCTCGCCCACTTTCACGCCGCGCGCCGCCAGCTGGTCACGCGCAGCCTCGATGTCCGAGACGACCAGGTACAGGCCCTGAGCCGAACCGGGCGCGGCCGACGTGAGGTTCGTGCCAAATTGGACCGAGCAGCCGGAGCCCGGAGAGGTGAACTGGATCAGGCGGAAGTCGTCACCCGCGGCGACGTCGGCGTCGAGTCTCCAGCCGAGGCTTCCGTAGAACTCCTTCGCGCGGTCGATATCCGAGACGGGGATGACGATCACCTCGAGCTTCATGTCGTCGGTCCTGGCGCCCGCGTTCCCGCTGGCGTCGTTGCTGCCGACTTCCGTCACGCTCATGGCGGCCTCCTTGTGTTGTGTCAGGAGTGACCCTCGCGCGTCGGCCGCTGATTCGCACCAGGGGATCCACTGGTCGGTCCACTGGTCGGTCCACTGCTCAGCCGCCTCGATGCGCGGGTGCCTCACCGGGCCGCTTCACCGGCATCCCGAACAACGGCATCTTGACCAGCCCGGATGGCACATCAAGGACGCCGTCCGCGGCCTGCGCCCGGCGCACGGTGACGCACAGGAGGTGGTATGCCACGGCGAAAAGCAGCCCCGCGAGGGGCAGCTCAAGAACCAGGGCCGACGCGATCGCGGTGACGGTGTTGACGCGTCCTGATGAGGTCGTGATGTCAAACCACGCATCGCAGGTCAGTAGCGTCCCGGTCGTGATGGCAGCGATGATGACCGCTTGCCGGCGGCGCCACGCCAGCCACGCCGTCAGGGAGAGGCCGCTCAGCAGGACGATGTCGAAGCCAACCCAGGTCAGTGTCCAGTGGCCCGCGAGGTAGCGGTGCGGCAGGGTAAGCGCCAGCAGCACAATCCACGGGACCAGGCCGACCGAGGCGACAGTCAGCAGGATCACGAATCGCCTGCGTCGTTCCGCCCCCGCGCTCAGCGACGGGAGATCGCTGTCGATCGCGGCCAGGCGACGGCTCAGGGCGGTCCGCTCTTCCCGCGTCATCTGGCGCAATGTGTCGTCACTAACACTCATGGCCGTACATCCCAGCGCGAAAGGCAACCCGGCGTCACCTGCCGCTGACGACGATAGCTGCGCGCCCGTCCCCGCGTTGGCGGCGATCCATCACGTCTCCGGCGCTGCAGGGCCGGACCAGGGAGTCCTCGCCGCGAGGGCCGTCGGCGGGCCAGCCCGCTCCCGGGTGGGATTGGCGAAATCGCGCCCGCCCGCGCCTCCGCGGCCAGGGGCAGCATGCCTCCGCTACTCTCCGGTCTCGCCGCCGGCGAGTTCGCTGACGATGTCGAGATGGCCGACGTGCCGGGCGTACTCCTGGAGCAGGTGCAACAAGACCCGCTCGAGCGCTGGCGGGTCCGCTCCGTCCCACCGCTCGCCCGGCTGGCCGAGGTCGGCCAGGTCATGCGACTCGACGATGGTCCTGGTGCGTGCGGCCTGTGCGTGCAGCGCCGCTACCAGTTCACCGGGTGTCTCGTCCGGGGCGACGTGCCAGCGGCCATCCTGGCGGTCGCCCCAGGGGTCGGCAACAACGCGGCCTTCGAAGCCCCACTCGAGCCAGCGCAGCTCCACGTACGTCAGGTGCTTGACCAACTCGGCCGGCGTCCAGCCCGACGGCAGCCGGCTGACGGCCCAATTCCCCGTCGGGCAGGGCTTCCAGCTTGCTCACCAGCCGGGAGCGGAAATAGTCGAGGTACCCGAGGAAGACCTCGGCGCGCGTGGGCACCGGAGTCGTCGGCGCCGGGAAAGGCACACTCATGAGGCAAGCCTGCCGCATGACTGCCCCTGCCGGGCCACCGCCCTCCTGCCGCTAGCCGCGGGCACGCGGGGCACGGCCGCCCGGTGGCCGCACTCCAGAACGCCAGCTCACGGTCGTGATCTGCGGGCCGGACGTCAATCACGATCTTGGGCAGCCGGCTGTGGTGCGCCATGACGCCACTCTGTGGAGGGTTCCCGCGGGTGCGGGCGCGCGGTGACAGGCGCTCCGGGGACCCCCGGCAGGCTGCTGCGATGATGGTGCCCGCGACCGTGAGCTCAACGGGTGCCGGTGCGGAGTCACGTACGAGCAGGCCCACCAAGCGCCGGGTCATGATGCGGACCGACTTGCAGGGGAGCGGACACGTGGAGATGACCCTCCGGGTTGAGATCTTTCCGGCCGACCTGGATGCCGCCGTTGACTTCTACACGCGGGTGCTGCGCTTCAGCGTGACGAAGGATCAGCGCAAGGACCCGGCCGCGTATGTGGCGTTGCAGCGGGGCGCTGTGCGCATCGGGGCGGCCTTGCGGGCAGCCCCGGATGCTCATCCGGCCCGGCGGCCGCCGGTCGGGGTGGAACTGGTGCTTGAGGTTGACGACGTCGCCGCGGAACGCGACCGGGTCGTGGCGGCCGGATGGCCGCTGGAAGAGGATCTCCAGGATCGCCCCTGGGACCTGAGAGATTTCAGGATCCTGGATCCCGTCGGTTACTACCTGCGGATCACCAGCCGGGCTGGATGAGCTGGGGCATTCTGCTGGAATGCGGAAATCACTGTCACGGATGTCAGCGCTGTGCGCCTGACCCTGTGCGTCCTGCTGTGGGCGCGGCCTGGGGCCGAGGATGGCCTGATCGCATACGAGAATCAGGTGCTGGGCTTCGTTGCTGGCCACGGTGGCCAGGTCCTGCAGCGGGCCAGGGGCAGCGGCACCGGCGGGCAGCCACTGGAGATCCAGCTCCTGGAGTTCCCCTCGGCGCGGGCGCTGGATGCGTATATGACCGATGAGCGCCGGCTGTCGCTCGCCGCCGAGCGCGAGAGGGTCATCTCACAGACCGAGGTAATCGAAGTCCAGCTGGTCGATCCTGCTCCGGGGCAGTGATCGCGTTACCGGTTGGCGTCGTTGCCGAGCCAGGTGCCGGAGACGGCCGACATGAAGTGGGGCTGGTACCGGTAGCCGAGTGCCGCGTAGAAGGATTCGGCCTCGTCGGTCTGCAGGCCGATGTGCTGGCCAGGAACGCGGTCCATGAGCTGGCGGATCAGCCGGGAGCCGATGCCCTGCCCCCGGTAGGCCGACAGTGTCCAGACATCGAGCAGGTAGGCATTGCAGACACCGTCGGACAAGAGCCTGGCCATGGCGACCACGCGGTCACCGTCGCGGGCGATGGCCACATGCTGCGACCGCGCAAATGACGCGTGCAGCGCCTGGGGGGAGCGGCCATTGTCAAAGGCATCGGCGGCCAGGTCGGCCTTGACCTGGTGCCAGTCGATGCCCGCCAGCGATTCACCGATCTGCACGGCCATGCCGCAAGCATGCCGTATCGCCGCGGGCCGCACCCGCGCCCACCCGGGATGCTGACGCTGGTGCCCTTCGAGCTGGCGGAAGATGCCGGGTGCGGCCAGGGCGGCGCGCGGATCAGTCCTGGAGCTTGCGGAGAATCCGGGCGAGGTGGGCGCGGTCGGTCTGGCTTAGCCGGCCGAAGAACCGCTCCGCCTCCGTTCCGCGGGCGGCGCCGATCGCATCGAGGATGTCGGTGCCGTGCTCCGTCAGCCGGACGAGGGTGGCCCGCCGGTCACCGGGATCGGTCCGCCGGTTGACCAGGCCCCGGGATTCGAGGGCGTCGACCACCTCGGTGGCCGAGCGGGGCGCGATATGCAGGCGCTCCGAGAGATCGGACAAGCGCATATCGCCGTTGCGGTGCAGCACGCGCAGGGCGCGGAATTGGGACGGGGTGATGTCCCAGGGGGCCAGGGTTTCCTGGGAGGTCTCGCGCAGTCGGCGGGCGACGGACCGGAAGGCGTCCGCCAGCGTCTCGTCGCCGCTGGCCCCGGCATCGCCGGCCCGGCATCGCCGGCCCCGGCAATGGCGGCCCCGGCAATGGCGGCCCCGGCAATGCTGGCCCCGGCATCGCCGGCCCCGGCAATGGCGGCCCCGGCAATGGCGGCCCCGGCAATGGCGGCCCCGGCAATGGCGGCCCCGGCATCGCCGGCCCGGCACGGCCGGCCCGGCATCGCCGGCCGCGGCACGGCCGGCCGTCTCGTGGCTCTGGATCACGGGAATAGCGTACCAGCAGTTGCTGTTGTAGCCTCACATTGAGGTTACCTCAGTAAATAGAATAGCCCCGGGCTCCGCCTGGCGCGCGAGCCTCCCCCCGGCAGAATCGAGCAAGCACTTGGCGTCACCAGACATGAACCCACAGACAGACACGAACACCCGGATGGGCAACACCGGCCGCTCCCGCGGCGCGAGAACGGCCACGGCCGCCGAGAAGGCGCAGGCACGTCAGGTGTCGCTGCGCCGGATCGGGCGGCTGTTCGCCCCCTACACCTGGCAGATGGCGATCGTCACCGCCATCATCATCGCCTCCTCCATCGTCGGGGTGGCCTCGCCGTTCCTGCTCCGCGCGGTGATCGACACCGCCCTTCCGGACCGGAACCTGCGGCTGCTGGTCCTGCTGGTGGCCGGCATGGTCGGCATCGCCGCCGTCACCGCCGCCTTCGGGGTGATCCAGACCTTCATCAGCACCAAGGTCGGCCAGCAGGTCATGCACGGGCTGCGGACCAGCGTCTTCGGCCATCTGCAGCGGCAGTCGGTCGCCTTCTTCACCCGCACCCGCACCGGCGAGGTCCAGTCCCGCATCACCAACGACATCGGCGGCATGGAATCCGTGGTGACCTCCACCGCGACCTCCATCGCCGCCAACCTCACCACCGCGGTGGCCACCGCGGTGGCCATGGTCGCCCTGTCCTGGCAGCTCTCCCTCATCTCGCTGGTCGTCATGCCCCCGTCGGTCTACCTGAGCCGCAAGGTCGCCCGCATGCGCCGGGCCATCACCACCGAGCAGCAGCGTGAACTGGCCAACCTCAACGTCACCATCGAGGAAGGACTGTCGATCAACGGTGTCCAGCTGGCCAAGACGATGGGCACCGGGCCGTCCCTGGTCGGGCGGTTCACGGCCTCCTCGGCCCGGCTGATCGACCTGGAGCTGCGCTCCCAGCTGGCCGGCCGCTGGCGGATGGCCTCGATGAGCATCATCTTCGCGGCCATCCCGGCGGTCATCTACCTCGCGGCCGGCCTGCCGGTCGCCGCGGGCGCGATGACCATCGGCACCCTGGTCGCCTTCACCACCCTGCAGAACAGCCTGTTCCGGCCGCTGACCGGCCTGCTCAGCACCGGCGTGTCCGTGATCAGCTCGCTGGCGCTGTTCGCGCGGATCTTCGAGTACCTCGACCTGCCCGTCGAGGTGGACGACCCGGCCTCCCCGGTCGAGATCGACCCGGCCCGGATCGCCGGGCACGTCCAGGTCGAGGACGTCAGCTTCACCTACCCCGGCGCGGACCGGCCCGCTGTGACCGGCGTCGACCTGGACGTTCCGGCCGGCACCACGCTGGCCCTGGTCGGCGAGACCGGATCGGGCAAGAGCACCCTGGCCGCACTCATCGCCCGGCTGTATGACCCGGGCCAGGGCAGGGTGACCATCGACGGCATCGACATCCGCGACATGAGGCTCACCGACCTGGCCGCCATCGTCGGCGTGGTCAGCCAGGAGACCTACCTGCTGCACACCACGGTGCGGGAGAACCTGCGCTACGCCAAGCCCGGCGCCACCGATGCCGAGATCGAGGACGCCGCCCGGGCCGCGCAGATCCACGGCCTGATCGCCGGGCTGCCCGACGGCTACGACACCATGGTCGGCTCCCGCGGGCACCGTTTCTCCGGCGGCGAGAAGCAGCGCATCGCCATCGCCCGGACCCTGCTGCGCGATCCCCGCGTGCTCGTGCTGGACGAGGCCACCAGCGCCCTGGACACCGAGACCGAGCGCGCCGTCCAGCACGCGTTCGACCACCTGGCCGCGGGCCGGACCACGATCACCATCGCCCACCGGCTCTCGACCGTGCGCAGCGCCGACCAGATCGCCGTGCTCGACCACGGCCGCATCATCGAATCCGGCACGCACACCACCCTGCTGGAAGGCAACGGCCGCTACGCCGTCCTGGCCGCGTAAGCCGGCTGACCGGGGCTCCTTGCCGGTGGGCCGGCGGGGGCGCGTCTTGAGCAGGGTGAGGGCGGCGATGAGGGCGAAGGTGACCAGGTTGGCGGCGACCACCGCGGGCTGCCCGGCCAGCAGCCCATAGGCCAGCCAGCCCAGCACCCCGGCCGCGAAGACGGTGAGGTAGGAGTAGGAGATGTCGTCGGCCCGCCCGCGGCGCCAGGTCCGCAGCAGCTGCGGGAGCCAGGCGCCCGTCGTGAGCAGGCCGGACAGCAGCCCCAGGGTGATGATCACGGCTGCTCCCGCGGCGGAGCGGTGCTGGCCCTGACGATCAGCCGGGCCGGGTGCAGCAGCCTGGTCGCGGTGCCCGGGGCGATCAGCCGCCGGGCGCAGTCCTGGCCCTGCTGGTACAGGGACTGGTGCACGGTGGTCAGCGGGGGGTGCGCCCGCCCGGCCTCCTCGATGTCATCGAAGCCGGTCACCGACAGGTCACCGGGGACGTCCAGCCCTCGTTCGCGGGCGGCCTGCAGCACTCCCAGCGCCAGCACGTCCGTGCTGGCCAGCACGGCAGTGGGGCGCTCACCGGCAGGCAGGCCGAGCAGCGCGTGCCCGGCGGCGCAGCCGTCCGCGACGCTGTGGCCCGGCTGTTCCCACACCCGCACGGCCGCCGCCGGCAGTCCGGCCGCGGCCCGCTGGAAGCCCTGCAGCCGCAGGCGGAACACTTCGTAGCGCGCGCTGTCCTGCCTGGCCTGGCTGGCCCACCCGGTATGCCCGTCGGCATGCAGCCGCCAGGTCACGATGCCGATCCGGCGATGGCCGAGCTCGAGGAGGTGGCGGGCGGCGCTCGCGGCGGCCGCGTCGTTGCTGATGGTGACGCAGTCCGCGCCCGCCCCGGCGGGCCCGCCGGACACCACCGTGGGCAGCCGGCGGCGCAGGGCCGCCGCCAGCGCCGGGTCATCGTCGGCCGGTGAGTGGGCGATCAGCCCGTCCACCGCGGCGTCGCGGACCAGCCGCTCCGCCGTCTCCGCGGCCGCCGGGATGAGCTGCAGGGCCAGGCCCGCGGCGGCCGTCGCGGCGGTCACTCCGTGCAGGAGCGAGACGGTGCCCGGATCCCCGAACGCGTACGGCAGCGCCTCGGTGAGCAGCACCCCGAGCACGTCATTGCGGCCCCGCTTCAGCGCCCGCCCAGCCGCGCTCGGGCCCCCGTAGCCCAGCTGGTCGGCCGTGGCCAGCACCCGCTGCCGCAACTCCGCGGACAGCTGATCCGGTCGGTTGTACGCGTTGGACACGGTCATCCGGCTGACCCCGCAGCTGGCCGCCACGTCAGCCAGCGTCACCCGCGGCCGCCCCCGCACGTCACTGTCCACCTCCACTACTTTACCGATACAGAGCGGGCTGGGGAACACTGTGTGCCCCCGGTCCTGGCCAGAATTGCGGGATGCCTGGCCGGGATGCCTGGCCGGGCCGGCGGCCGGGTTGCCGCGGTGGAGGGGGAACGGTGCGGGGGGAACGGTGCGGGGGGTATCGGGGAACACGCCGGCCCCGGGCGGGGTTCCGGCAGTCCGGGACATCCATCTGGCCGCCGGGCATCCGGCAGGAGGGAGCAGGCCATGACGCAACTCCGCGATCGGCTCGGACACTGGGGGGTCTGGCGAGGCGCCTACCAGGTCACGCCGCAGCTGGCCGCCGAGGTGGAACGGGCCGGGTTCGGTGCGCTGTGGCTGGGCGGCTCACCCGACGGTGACCTGGCCCTGGTGGACGAGCTCCTGGGCGCGACGCGGGACCTCACGGTCGGCACCAGCATCGTGAACATGTGGAAGGACGGCCCGCACGAGGTGGCCCGCTCGTTCGCCCGGGTGCAGGAACGTTTCCCAGGCCGGTTCGTGCTCGGTGTCGGCGCGGGCCACCGCGAGGCGACCCAGCAGTACCAGCGCCCCTATGACACCCTCGCGGCCTACGTGGACACCCTGCTCGGCGACGGCGTCCCCCGGGACGCGCTCGTGCTGGCCGCGCTCGGCCCGAAGGTGCTCCGGCTGGCCCGGGACCGGACCGCGGGAGCGATCCCCTACCTGGTGCCGCCCGAGCACACCCGCCTGGCCCGGGACATCCTGGGGCCCGGCCCGCTGCTCGCCCCGGAGCACAAGGCGGTCCTGGACACCGACACCGCACGCGCCCGGGTGCTCGGCCGCAGCCGGGTCCGGAAGCCCTACCTCGGCCTGGTCAACTACACCAGCAACCTGCGCCGGCTCGGCTGGTCCGACGCGGACCTGGGCGATGGCGGCAGTGACGCGCTGATCGATGCGCTGGTCGCGCACGGCTCCGCCGAGCAGGTCGCGGCGCAGCTCGGCAGGCACCTGGAGGCCGGTGCGGATCATGTGGTCGTCCAGCTGCTGACCGAGCCGGACGCCGACCCGGTGCCGGGCTACCGCGCCCTGGCGCAGGCCCTGAAGCCGTGACCGGGCCCGGCTCTCTGCGGCCCGGCCGCGGCCGGGCCGCAGAGAGCCCGGGTCAGGACGGCGGCCGCCACAGGTCCCGCAGCAGCCGCGCGGCCGCTTTCGGCTGCCGGTCGCGGGTGAAGACTCCCTTGGCGTTACCGCCGGGCCGGTGCACCGCCTGCGCGGTCGCGAAGTCGGCGAAGTTCCACACGTGCTCCCCGATGATCTCGGGGACACGGCGGAACACCCGCACCGACATCTCGATCAGCGCGGCCTGGTACTCCTCGGACCACATGACCGGCGGCAGGGCATGCAGCCCGGGCAGCGCGTCGGCGCCGAACTCGGTGATCAGGATGGGCTTGCCATGCCGGGCCCAGCCGCGCAGCTCCGCTTCCAGCTCCCGCTCCGCGGTGTCCAGATCGCCGCTGTTCACGTACCAGCCGTAATACCGGTTCACGCAGATCAGGTCGAACAGGTCGGTGACCACGTCGGCGTCCGGCGGCGCGGTCGCCACGTTGGCCAGGCAGACCGGGCGGGAGGGGTCCAGGTCCCGCACGGCCGACACCAGCGGCGCGAAATAGTCCCGGGCGCCCGGCTCGGCGGTGTCCGGCTCGTTGGCCACCGACCAGGCGATGACGCTGGGATGGTTGCGGTCCCGGGCCACGAGTTCCCGCAACGCCGCCAGGTGCGCCGCCGCGGCAGGCGCGCCGATGCCGCCGGGCCCGAACGTGCGCGCCCCGTGTTCACCCATATGGCCCAGGCTGAGGTGCAGTCCCACGGCCGGGGCCTCGTCGATGACCAGCAGGCCGCGCCGGTCGGCGTAATCCAGCACCTCCTCGGCGTACGGGTAGTGCGACGTGCGGAACGAGTTCGCCCCGATCCACTCCAGCAGCGCGAAGTCGCGGACCATCCGGGCGTCGTCATGGCCCTTGCCGTGCAGCGTGAAGTCCTCGTGCATCCCGAAGCCGCGCAGCGCCACCGGCTGCCCGTTCAGCAGCAGCCGGGCGCCGGCCACGGCGACCGTCCTGATGCCCACCGGCACCGGGTACTGGTCGTCCCCGTGCCCGACATCCAGCTGGTACAGATACGGGTCGCCCGGTGACCACGGCCGCGCCCCGGGAACGGTGAGCACCCCGGCGGTACCCGGCGCCTCGGCCACCAGCGTGCCGTCGGCGGCCAGCAGCCGGGCCCAGGTGTCCCCGGAACCGGCGACCTCGGCCTGCCACCGCACTTCCCCGGTCCCCGTGGCCGGGTCGAAGGCCGTGCTGACCGTTACGTCCGCCACGTAGCTGGGCGGCGTGGCGTACAGCCACACCGACCGGTGCAGCCCCGCATAGTGGAAGAAATCGTGGAAGTACCGCTGCCGCTTCCGCCCGCCGGCGCCCGGGGAGGCGACTCCCGGCGGGATCGTCGCCATGGTCAGCTCGTTACCCACCCGGATCGTGACCCGGACCGGCTCCCCGCACCGCACCAGCCCGGTCACGTCGGCCTCGAACGGCGTGTACCCGCCGGCGTGCTCGGCGACCAGGCTCTCGCCGGCCCACACGGTGCCGTGGTGCGCGGCCGCGTCACAGCGCAGCACGATGCGCCGGCCAGCCCAGGCGGTCGGAACCCACACGTCCCGCTGGTACCAGACCTCGCCGACGTGCTCCCGCTCGGCCGCGTCGGTCACCAGGTCGTTGTAGCTGGCCGGCACGGCCATCTCCCGGGCCCCGGGGAGGGGGCCCCGCCACCAGGCCTGGGCGACGCCCTGGCCGCCGGGATCGAACCGGAAGCGCCACAACCCATCCAGCCGGCGGCTGTCCCGGCTACGGCTGTCCCGCGGTGCCAGCATGGTTGTCGCTCCTGTCCCGGTTCGATGCAGCCACGTACTTAACGAGACGCATCGTGCCACGGCCATCCAGCCCCGCGCGGCCGGGCCGCGGGCTGGCCCGGACCCGGCCCGGCTATGATCATCGCCTCGGGGCGGCCGGCTTTCGCGGGGCGCGGGCCGGCGGTCCGGGGGAAAGGGCATCCGTGACATCGACTTCGGCCGCGGTGCTGCTGCGGCGGGGGGCCCAGGCCGTGGCGGCCGGGCGCGTCGCCCTCGGTCTCACCGCCCTGGCCTTCCCCTCCCTGCCGGCCCGCCCCTGGGTGGGCGCGTCCGCTGATGACCTGGCCGCCCGGGTGTTCGGTCGTGCCCTGGGCGCCCGTGACCTCGCCCTGGGGCTGGGTGCCCTGCAGGCACTCCGCCCGGCCGCCGAGCCCGGGTCGGCGGCCGCCTGGCTCGCCGCCGGGGCCTTGTCCGATGCCCTCGACGTGGCCGCCAGCCTGGCCTCGTGGCGCGAGCTACCGAGCCCGGGTCGGTGGCTGGTCGCCGCGTCCGCCGGCGGCGCGGCCCTGGCCGGCGCGGCGGGAGCGCTGGCCGTGCGGCGCGTCCCGGGCCGCCTGCCCCACTGAGGGCACCAGGCCCGGGCCGGGCCGGCGGCCGTGGACCGGGCCACCCCCGGCGCCCCCGGCTGCGGCCGGCCATCCAGGTCCGGCGATCCCGCCTCCGGCCTCAGGCGGCACGTCCGGCATTGCGGCTAGCGGACGTCCGCGCACAGCAGCGGCCGGAAGAAGATGGTCGGCTGCCCGTTGTCCAGGATCGTCGCGCTGCTGCCCTGGTGGATGTTGATGTACCAGCCCTGCGCCGGGATCGGCGAGGTCACGTTGCTGATCACCCGGATGGCATGGACGATCCGCCCATGGCGGTTCGCGACCAGGTCACGCAGCATGTACTTGACCGGGCCCTGGCTCATGCAGCTGCCCAGGTGGATGTGCGCGGCGTGCGGCCCCGGCGTCAGCCCGGCGGCTGTGACCGTGACCGTCAGCGTGTGGTGCGACGGGCGGTAGGCGATCGTGGCCCGGCCCCGCAGCGGCCCCTGGCCGGCTTCGACCGCCACCAGCCGGTGCGGCCGGCGGCCCGGGCCGGCCAGCCGCCCGGTCACCGCGATCGGCTCGGCGGCCACCCCGTGGTGCCGGGTGCCCATCCGGATCACCAGCCGGCTCCCGCGGACCAGGCGGCCGGCGTAACCGCTGCGCAGGGTCGCACCGGCCTGGCCCACGCTGTCCGCCGTGAGCGGGCCGAACTGGATCATCCGGGACCGGCCGGGCATCAGCAGGCTGACCCGGTGCGATGAGCCAGGGGTGAGGCCGAGCAGCACCGCGCGGACCGTGAGGCGGCCGTGCCGCCGCCCGAAGCTGACCGCCCCATACGGCATCGGCCGCAGCTTCAGCGCCTGCCGCGAGTACCCCCCGCGCGGTGCGGCGGCACCGGCCACGCCGGTGCCCAGGTGGGCCGTCGTGCTCACCAGGCGGGCGGCGCTCAGCCCGGGCGCGGCCGGGCTGCCCGCGGCCCTGGTGCTGGCCCCGGCCGGCCCGGGCAGCGCCAGCATGACGGCGGCGGCCAGCGCCCCCGAGACGGCGGCGGGCCGGCGGGCCCGCAGGCGCCCGGGCACCCTCCCCGGACGGCCGGGCCCGGTGGTGGCGGCCCCGGTCTCGTGCGGGGCGTTGGGCATGAAGGTCACGGGATGGGCCTTTCTGCTCGCCGTTCCCGGCGGGCTGCGCCCCGGCATCCGGTTTGCCATGCGTACCTGGGAAATCCGGATAACCGGGCAAAACAATAGGGCCAGGTCCTCCGCCGAGCTTAACGATCGGGGCGAAGCCGGTCGCGCCGCCACGGCCGGGGAATGGCAAATTTCCGGGCCAGGAAAAGGGCTTTCAGGAAAGGCGCGGCGCAACGCCGCAAGACGGGCGCGCCAGCACCGGCGGCCAGGGCGGCAGGCGTAGCGCGCGGGCCCGCGGCCGGCCGCCTCGGTTACGGCGTGAGGCCCGCGACGAAGTCCCGCAGCAGCCGGGCCACGTCCTCGGCGCCCGCCTGCCGGATGGCCTCGTCCATGGCGATGGCGTCCGCGCCGACCACGATCCGGGCCGGCGGATCGGCCGCCCGGACGCAGTCCTCGATGGCCCGGGCCACCTCGTCCGGGTCGCCCGCCCGTTCCAGCGCGGCCAGGGTCCGCTCCCGCAGCGCCGCGAACGCCGCGGCGTAGGGGGAATCCGCGGCGACCCCGAACGAGGGCAGCGCCTGTGACATCGCGGTGCGGTAGAGGCCGGGGGCAACCACAGTCACCGCCACGCCGGACCCGCGCACCTCGGCGTCGAGCACGGTGCTCAGGCTGGCCAGCGCGGCCTTCGACGCCGAGTACCAGCCGCCGAACGGCGCCGGGGCGGTGTCGTTCTCCGAGGTCACGTTGATGATCCGGCCGCCGCCCCGGGCCCGCATGACGGGCAGTGCCGCGCGGGCCAGGCGCAGCGGGCCGAACACGTTGACTTCGAAGATCCGGTGCGCCTCCGCATCATCCGCCTCCTCCAGCGGGGCGAGGCTGCCGGTGCCCGCGATGTTGACCAGGACGTCCAGCCGGCCGGCCGCGGCGACCACCGAGCCGACCGCGGCGTGGCCGGCCTCCGGGCCGGCGACGTCGGCGGCCAGCGGCGTCACCCCCGGCGGCAGCGAGGCCCGGAACGGATCACGTGACCCGCAGAACACCTGGTCACCCGCGGCCGCCAGCCGCCGGACCGTGGCCAGGCCGATACCGCTGCTGCCTCCCGTGACCAGGACCACTGCCATGCCGTGACGCTAACAGGCCGCCCGGCTGGCGCGCGCCCCGTCGTGGCGGCCGGCCCCGGGCCGCACGTTCCCGGGGCTGGCCGGCCCCGGGCCGCACGTTCCCGGGGCCGGCCGGCTCCGGCCTACCGGGCCGGGACGATGGCGAGATAGCTGCCCGGGGCCGGGGAACTGGTGGGGACGTACAGCCCCATTACCCGGTTCCGCCACACCGTGTCCCCGGTGATCGTGGCGCACGGGCACAGCCCGCTCGCGCTGACCTTGACCGGGTACCAGCGCGCCCGGCCGAACCGGCCGTGCCGCAGTACCGGGACGAAGGCCATCGACGGGCCCTGGCCCGAGCTCAGCGCGACCAGGTGGAACCCGCCCGGGACCCCGGTGATCCCCTCGAAGTGGGTGACCGTCGCCGGCACGTTGCCGTAGCTGAAGAACGCGGGCCGGCCGAAGGCGCCGGTCCGCTCGTTGTAGTTGACCAGGAATCCCTGCTGGGGCCCGTGGGCCCGGGCCCCGCGGGCCGAGGAGCCGCCGGCCAGCGTGTACCGCGGGCTGCCCGGTCCGCCGTCCTGCCAGATGCCGTAGAGCGTGCTCTTCGTGGCCAGGCTGCCGTGCAGCCGGAGCAGCGTCCACCGGTGCCGGGTGATGTTGTAGATGAACCCGTTGCCGGAGGCGATCCCGCCGCGCACCGTGGGGTTGAGGTCGTAGTTGCCGACCACCAGGTTGCCCATGGTGCTGTGCGGGATGGTGTCCATCACCCGGCACCGCCGCCGCGACCGCGGGCAGGCCCGGACGTGCCCGGTCACGTGCGCGCCGCCGGCGGGCACGTCGATGGACTTCCACGATCCGCCCCGGCCGCTGAGCGGGCCGAGATAGATCATCCCCTGGTCGTGCACGCCGCCGGGCGCCGCCGACGACACGTAACTCCCGACCGCCCGGATCTCCCCGGCCCGGATGGCCCGGGGATTGAACAGGTGGGTGTCCGGGCCGTAGAAGGTGGCTGAGGTCACCCCGCGGAAGGCCGGGTGCAGCACGGACACGGTCGCCCCGGGGGACCGGGCCAGCAGGCCCTGGTAAAGGAACGCGGCCGCCGTGCCGCCGCTGACCACCGACCCGGTCAGCACCACGCTGCCGTGGCCCGCGCCGCGGATGCCGGTCACCACGTCCCCGCTCCGCAGGATGGACGTGATGCGGCCGCCGGCCAGGCCCCGCGCCTGGCCAGCCCGGCCGGCCTGCGCCGGGCTGGCCATGGCCGGCCCGGCCGTCATCATCGCGAGCGCGGCGGCTGCGCCCGATAGGATTGAAATAGCCCGCGCCATCTTCATATGCGCCCCCTGTGAGGTTTATGAACGGCAGGAAAAGACCTGCTGCGGGGCCAACGTAGCTGAGCAATTCACCGCTGGTAGGCATGGCGTGACTTTTACCAGCCGCCCCTGTTCCCGGGCCGCGCTAATAGGCGGGTAAGGGCAGTTAATGGCGGCTGTTTAGGTAAATGGCGCGTCCGGGGGTAGCCTGGCGGGGCCGGGCGGCAGGCGCCGGTCCCGCGGGGGCCGTCCGGGGCCCGGCTGGCGTCCGGTCCCTGCCCCGGTTACCCATCGCCCCGGTTACCCGTCTCGGGCTTCCCGGCTATTCGATTATGTGTTTGAATACTGTCGTGAGGCAGTGCAGATGGTCCTGGCTGGCGGTGCCAGAAGCACCCGGCCCGGGACCCGGACCAGGGACATGACATGCTCGCAACGGTCGTAGCGGGGGCCGGTCACCCGGCGGTGGCCGCCCTGCTCGGGGTGGGTTCCGCCGGGCTGGCGGCCGGCGTGGTCGCGATGGCCTGGAGCGTGCACGCGGCGCAGATCCGGCTGGCCGGGCAGCTGGCCCGCCGTCAGTTCATCGTGACCGGTGAGACCGACGTGGCCGCCCGGGCCGCGCAGAACGGCCACGGCCGGCTGGAAGCGGCCGCGCCGGAGGACGAGGAGGCCCTGGGGCCGGCCCGGCCCCGCCGGTGATCATCGAGGGGCCGGACACGGTGCTGGCCGGTGAGCAGGCCCGGTACCGGGTCCGGCCGTCCGGCAGCCGGAAGGTGGTGTCGTGGGCGGCCGGGGGCGGGGCGGTGGCGCAGTACCCCGACCCGTCGCACCCCGATGAGCTGCTGCTCATCGCGGACCAGCCGGGCACCCTGGCCCTCACCGCACGGGTCAGGGACGGCCTGATGGAGCGCCGCGGCACCAAGTCGGTGACCGCGGTCGAGGACGTGACGGACGTGCCGCCGCCGTTCACCCTGCGGCTGTTCCTGCACGGGTGGGGACTGATCGTGGTGGGCGTGCTGGCCGTCGGCTTCGCCGGCGCCCTGGTCGCGCTGGGCAGCCTCAGCGCGTCCGGCTTCATCGCGCTGGTCGCCCCGATGGCCGCGCTGCTCGCCGTGGTCGCCGTCGCGTGGGGATCCCCCGAGCCGGCCGGCCGTCCCGATCCGGGCGGCCAGGCGCCCACCGGCCAGCCATCCCAGCGCGGACCGCGCGCCGGCCCGGCCCCGGTCCTGACCGGGCGCCCGCTGCGGCCGCCGCAGGCCGCCCGGCCCGGCGTCAGGCGGCGGGGGAGGCCTCGTCCCAGGCGGCGGCGAGCAGCCGGCCGTACACCTCGGCCGGCTGGCAGCCGGGCACGGCGAGCCGGCCCGCCGCGACGGCGTAGGGGACCCCGGTGATGCCGAGCTGGCGGGCGCGGTGCTCGTCGGCCCGGACCTCCCCGGTGTAGGCGTCACCGGACAGCACCTCGCCCACCTCGCCGGGGTCCAGCCCGGCTGCGGCGGCCACGGCGGCCAGCGAGCCCGCCTCGAAGATGGACTGCTCCCCGCTGAAATGCGCCCGGTACAGGGCGTCGAGCACCGCGTCCTGGGCGTGCCGGTCCGCGGCCAGCTGGGACAGCCGGTGCGCGTCCAGCGTGTTGCCGTGCCCGCGGTCCGCGCTGAACGGGAGCCCCTCGGCGGCGGCCAGGCCGGCCACCCGCTGCTCGGCCGCCTGGGCCTGGGCCGGGCTCATCCCGTACTTCTCGCTGAGCAGGTCGCCGATCTTGACCTGCTTACCGGGCGGGAAGTCCGGGTCGAGCTCGAACGACCGGTGCGCCACCTCGACCTGGTCGCGGTGCGGGAAGCTGGCCAGGGCCTGGCGGAACCGGGCGCGGCCCAGGTAACACCACGGGCAGACCAGGTCGCCCCACATTTCCACCTGCATGAGATGCCCTCCTCGGTTCCCGGACGCGCTTAGTGGCGCTGCCTCCCAGTAACAGCGCGCAGGCCGGCCGGTAATCCGGGAACCGGGGCCCTACGGTGGGAACCGGGAGGTCACCGGTGCCAGCTGATTACCAGAAGATCCGCGACGAGAACATCGCCCGCTACGGCTGGGACACAGCCGTGCTGGACCTGCTCGGCCGGCTGTACAGCGAGCGCACCCACTTCATCTTCGAGCTGATCCAGAACGCGGAGGACGCCGGGGCGACCGAGATGGCGTTCGAGCTGTTCCCCGGCCGGCTGGAGGTGCGGCACGACGGCCGGCCGTTCACCGAGGCCGACGTGCGCGGCGTCTGCGGGGTCGGCGCGAGCACCAAGGCGGCCGACCTCACCGCGATCGGCCAGTTCGGCATCGGCTTCAAGTCCGTGTACGCCTACACCCGGAGCCCGCGGGTGCACAGCGGCGGGGAGCGTTTCCGGATCGACCACTACGTCCGCCCGGCCGCCCTCGGCCCGGGTGCACCCGCCGCTGGCACCGTCTTCGAGTTCCCGTTCGACCACGACGAGGTTCCGCCCGCGACCGCCGCGGCGGAGATCGCCGCGGCGCTGAGCCAGTTCGAGCCGCGCACGCTGCTCTTCCTGTGCAGCATCCAGCGCATCAGGGTGAGCGGCACAGGTGTCGACGAGGCGCTCGCCGAGCGCGCCGTGGCCGCCGGCGCCGGCCCGCGGCGTCAGGTCACCGTGTCCCGTCACCCCGCCGGCTACCGGGAAACCTGGCTCGCCTGGCACCGGGACCTGGGCGCCGCCGGGCACCCGGGGCAGCGCGTGGAGCTGGCCTTCCGGGTCAGCGACGCCGCGGGCGGCAGCCTGGCCAGCTACGAGGGCGTCCCGCTGGTGGTGTTCTTCCCGACCGAGAAACAGACCTTCCTCGGCTTCGCCGTGCAGGGCCCGTACCGGACCACGCCCGCCCGCGACAACGTCCCCGAGCATGACCCGGCCAACCAGGTGCTGGCCCGCGAGACCGCCGCGCTGCTCGGTGAGGTGCTGCGCGAACTGCGCGCCGACGGGCTGCTCACCGCCGAGGTGCTGCAGGCCATGCCGCTGGAGGCGGTGCGCTTCCCGCCGGGATCGCTGCTGCGCCCGCTGTTCGACACGGTGCGCGCCGCGCTGGCCGCCGAGGAGCTCATCCCGGCCGCGGACGGGGGCCACGCCGTCGCCGCGAGCCTGAAGCTGGCCGGCGACCCGGGCCTGCGCGCCCTGCTCGGCCCCGCACAGCTCGGGTTGCTGTACTCGCGCCCGGGACCGCTCCATTTCACCGCCGAGACCATCGCGCCCAACGAGACACCTCAGCTCTACCGCTACCTCCGTGACGAACTGGGCATCGGGGAAGTGACCGGGGCGGACCTGGCCGCGCGGCTCAGCGCGGAGTTCCTGGCCGCCCAGCCGGACGAGTGGATCGCCGGGCTGTACGCCTACCTGGACGCCCACCCCAGCCTGTGGCGGGAAGCCGGCCTGGCGGGGGAGCCACCGGGACCGGGGGGAGAGCCGCCGGGCCCGGCGCGGCAGCAGCCGATCATCCGGCTGGAGGACGGCCGCCAGGTGGTCCCCGGGAGCTCCGCGCAATGGCCGGGGGCGTACCTGCCGGCCGCCGGTGCGCATCTGAGCGTGGGCGACCTGCCCCTGGTCCGGCGGGCCATCGCGGACGTGCCCGCGGCCCGGCGCTTCCTGGAGGCCCTCGGGCTCACCGAGCCCGACCTGGTGGCGCAGGTCCTGGACGGCATCCTGCCCCGGTACGCGGGCCTGGACGCGGCCGCCCTCGACCCGGTCCAGCATGACGAGGATCTCGATACGATCATCCGGGCGGTCGGCGAGGCCCCGGCCGGGCGGCGCGATGAGCTGCTCCGGCGGCTGCGGGAGACGGCGTTCCTGGCCGGCGAGAACGCGGCCACCGGGGAGCGGTGCCTGCTGCCGCCGCCCCGGCTCTACCAGCGGTCCAAGGACCTGGAGCGGTATTTCGACGGGAACCCCGGGGCCTGGTTCGCCGCCGATGCGTACGGGCCGTGGCTGCCCCAGCTGCGCGGCATGGGCGTCCGGGACACCGTAGCGGTCACGGCCCGCCCGCCCGGCGCGCTCGGGCACATCCTGCTGGCCGACGGCTTCGCCCGGCATGAGCGCGGGCTGGCCGGATTCGATCCGGAGGCGCAGATCGACGGGCTGGAGTACGCCCTGGCCCATCCCGGCCCGGCCCGGTCGGAGTTCGTCTGGAACGTGCTGCTGGCCCCCCGGCGGCACCTGATCGCGGGCATCATCGAGTACTCGGTCCGCGACGGTTTCGCCGACTCCACCCAGCAGCCGGCCCGGTCCGCGATCGGGGAGGCGGCCGCGCGGGAAGCCTGGCTGCCCGGGCCGGACGGCCGGTTCCACCGGCCCCCCGTGCTGTCCCTGGATGACCTGCCGCCGACCTTCCAGCGGGACGAGGGCCTGGCCGCCGCGCTCGGGATGAGCCAGCCGGTGGTGGCGCAGGCCGGCCGCCAGCTGGGCATCCCGCCCGAGGTCCTGTGGGGCCTGTCCGCCTACCCGGACCTGGTCACCATGGTCGGGCAGGAGATCGAGTCCCGCCGCCGCGGAGGCCTGCCTGGCGGGGGCCTGCCTGGCGGGGGGCGCTCTGAGGGAGGGCAGCCTGGCGGCGGGCTGGGTCCGGCGGGGGCTTGACAAGCACGGGAGGCCAGGCCACTCTATAACCAAGTAGTTCTAAAAGAGATTGGTTATGGACAGTGACTGACCGGCTCAGCCTGGTCTTCGGGGCACTCGCCGATCCGACCAGGCGGGCGATCTTGACCCGGCTGGCCGACGGCGAGGCGACCGTCGCCGAGCTCGCCGAGCCGTTCGACATGTCCCAGCCGGCCATCTCCCGGCATCTCAAGGTGCTGGAGAACGCCGGACTGATCTCCCGGACCCGCCGCGCGACGGCCCGGCTCAGCCGCCTGCAGGCCGGCCCGCTCCGCGATGTCACCACCTGGCTCGCCCGCTACCAGCGGTTCTGGGACGAGAGCCACGAGCGGCTCGATGACCTGCTCGCGGCCTTGTCCGCCGGCCAGGACGACGGCCGGGGCCGCGACGACGCGGCCCCGGCGGAAGGAAACGACGATGAGTAAGACAGTGATCACCGCCGAGCCAGGCGTGCCGCAGATCATCATCACCCGGGACTTCGGCGCACCGCGCGACCTGGTGTTCCGGGCGCACACCGACCCGCGCCTGCTGGTGCAGTGGCTGGGCCCGCGCGACCTGACCATGACCATCGACTGCTACGACGTGCGCAATGGCGGCACGTGGCGGTACGTCCACCAGGACGCGCAGGGTAACGAGTACGGCTTTCACGGCGTCTTCCACGGCACCCCTTCTGCCGATGCCATCGTGGCGACCTTCGAGTTCGAAGGTGCCCCGGGGCACGTCAAGCTCGACACCACCACCTTCGAGCAGCGCGGCGGCACGACGCGGATGCGCGCCGTCTCCAGCTTCCAGTCCGTCCAGGACCGCGACGCGATGGTGGCCTCCGGGATGGAACGGGGCGTCCGTGACTCGGCCGACCGGCTCGAAGAACTGCTCGCCAGGCTGGAGGCCAGATGACACCCGGCCCTGGCGGCGAAGCCCCCGGCGCCCCCGGTGACGTGCCCGCCGAACGTCCCTCCTCGCTGGGCCGCCTGGACGCGCTGACCGGCCAGTGGGAGATGGAGGCCTCCTTCGAGGCCGGCTACTTCGGCCCGGGGAGCCCGGCCATGACCAGCCGCAGCGGCCGGACCACCTTCGAGTGGCTCGAAGGCAGGTTCTTCCTCATCCAGCGGTTCGCCGTCGACCACCCCGCCGCCCCGAGCGGCATCGCCGTCATCGGTGCGAGCGGGGGGCCGGGAACCTTCTCGCAGCACTACTACGACTCACGCGGGGTCGCCCGGGTGTACGGGATGAGCCTGGACGGCGGCACCTGGAAGCTGTGGCGCGACGCTCCCGGCTTCTGGCAGCGCTTCACCGGGGTGATCTCCGCCGACGGCGCGACGATCACGGGCCGCTGGGAGATGTCCGCGGACGGGCAGGACTGGAAGCACGACTTCGGCCTCACTTACCTCAGGCTCGGCCCGGGGATCGCTGGCTAGCCGCGCCCTGCCCGGGCGAAGGAGATCCAGGTCGAGCGGGTGAAGCTGCTGCGCTCCGGCGAGGCGCGCGGCCACTACGACCAGGTCGTCCAGACGCTCAACGCGTCCGGCCCGCGCGGCGGCCAGCCAGGGATGCGCGATGCGGCGTGGGCGGGCATTATCGGTTGAGGCCGTGCTCGGAGCGGCTCTAGCGCCGCGCCTCGGTAGAGGAGGGTCCGCGTGGATGACGCCTTGGCCGGGGCGCTCACGCCCGTGCTGCGGGACTTGGAGAATTCCGGCTCGGTCACCCCCGATGTCCGCGACGAGCCATGGTCCACCGGCGGTGGTGAGGTGACGGCCATGCTGTACAGCCCGGGCGGCTGGGGGCAGGGCGTCTTCGCGATCACCGGCGAGCCGCTCCCGGCCCGGATCGCGTCGGTGGCCGACCAGGTCCAGGAATGGGCGGTTGAGGAGCTCTGCAGCATCGGCCAGCCGACGAACTGGCCGCAGTGCCCATACCATCCGCACTCCCATCCGCTGTCGGCAGTCGAGCGGGACGGCCGGGCGGTGTGGGCCTGCCCGAAGACGGGACAGGCGGTGTGCGAAATCGGGCGGCTGGCCCGTCCGTAGGCGCAGCTGGGACGGCGGGGGAGATCGCGTGATCTAGAGTTCACGGGACCTCCGGGCGCAGCCCTCAGCTTGAGGGGGCGTCAGCGGCCCGCCACCACCAGCGTCAGCGTAGATTTGCAGGCTCACCGGACGGAGCCAGGATGAAGGACCTCGAGTCGCTCAACGTCACCTTCGTCATCGACACTTTCCTGCTGCTCCTGATCGGCGTCGGGCCCAAGATCGCGCTGGTGCCCTTCCTTGACGTGACCACGGATATGACCGAAGCCGTCAAGCGCCGCGTCCTGCGCAAGATGCTGACCACCGCGGCCACGGTCGCCGCACTCCTCCTGGTCCTCGGCGGCCTGCTCACCAGGCTGCTGCACTTCTCGCCGGGCGCGCTGGGCGTCGCCAGCGGCATCATTCTGCTGATCATCGCGGTCACCATGGTGCTCGGCCAGCAGAACGGGAACGGTGGCAGTCATCCGGTCGAGGGCCGGGACCCTATGCAGGTCGCCGTCTTCCCGCTGGCCGTGCCCTATTTGCTCAACCCAGCCGGGATCGTCGTGCTGGTCACCCTGTCGGCCGAGGCTGTCTCAATCGCAGTGCTCGCCGTTGCCGTTGGCGTGCTCGTCGTGGTGCTTGCGCTGGACGTCGCGGTGTTCCGCTGGGCCGTGCAGGTCGGCAGCAAGCTGGACGCGAGCCGGATGCTGGTGACGGAGAAAGTGTTCGGTTTCCTGCTCGCCGCGCTGGCGGTGCAACTGGCGCTCGACGGATTGTCCGACGTCGGCGTGATCCACCTCATTACCAGCCACTGAGAACGGCCATGTACGGCGAGCACGACGCTGCCCGGCGGGCCCGCTCAGGGCCAACCGGGCAGCGGGCCGCCCGCCACCGGCGCTACTGGCGGGAGCGGTGCGGGCGGAACTTGATCCAGGCCAGGATGCCGATGACCACCAGCAGCCAGGGGGAGAACAAGAGGTGCATGGCGAAGCCGAGGACGGTCAGCGCCACGACGGCGATGAGGGCAAGGGCGATGATGCCGGGCATGGTGATCGGTCTCCATTCAAGTCGGGCTAGTTAACGGTCAGGGGTTAGCGGGGTCGGTTCTGGCGGCCGGTGACCCAGGCCGCGGCCAGTGACTGGTCTGCGCCGTCCTCGGGGATGAGCAGCCACGCGGCCAGGTACAGGGCCACGCCGGCCCCGGTGAGCAGGGCTAGCGCGGCGATGATGACGCGAACCAAGGTGACGTCCGCGTCCAGGTAGCGGGCTATGCCGCCGGCCACGCCGGCCAGCACCCTGTCGTCGGCGGACCGGCGCAGCTGGCACGCTGCGGGCTGGTCAGTAATAGTGGCGGACCCGGTGTCTGCCGTGCTTGTGTTCATGTTTCAAGACTGTCCCGGCGCAGGACCCCCGTCGATCGGGATCAGCCCTGGTTGCACCCTGAGCTGCATCCCCGGGGCCATCAGGGTCGACCCTGACCGTGGTCAGGGTGGCCCGGGCACGGGGGATATCAATGGTGAGGCGCGGGGCCGCGCCCCCCGGCGCGGGCGGCCGCCACCAACGCCGGAGAAGCTTCCGCACGGGATGCATCTGGCGCGGGCGGCTGGGGCCACTCATATGACGGTCGCCTGCCTGGGGTGCGCCGGGGCCTCCCGGGGCGCGCGGGCTGTTCTGCAGCGTCGGGTTCCGGGAGTTGTCTTACCGGGCAAAGGTTCTCTGCTGCAGCACTAGTGTCCCGCGCCTGAAATTCGTTGAAGAAGTATAGGCTGGCGTCATGGCGAGGACGGGACGGCCGATGGCCGCGCTGGTGCTGCCGGAGGATGAGCGGGCGGCGCTGGTGCGCTGGTCGCGGCGGGCCAAGTCGTCGCAGGCGCTGGCGCAGCGCTGCCGGATCGTGCTGGGGTGCGCGGACGGCAAGACGAATCAGCAGGTTGCCGCGGAGCTGGGTGTCTGGCCGCAGACCGTGGGCAAGTGGCGGGGGCGGTTCATCCAGCGGCGGCTGGATGGGCTGCTGGATGAGGACCGGCCAGGGCGCCCGCCGTCGGTCACCCTCGACCGGGTTGAGGATGTCGTGGTGGCGACGCTGGAGGAGACACCGCAGAACGCGACGCACTGGTCGCGGGCGTCGATGGCGCGCAGGTCCGGGCTGTCGAAGTCCACGGTCGGGCGTATCTGGCGGGACTTCGGCCTCAAGCCGCACCTGGCCGGTGGGTTCAAGCTGTCGTCTGACCCGCTGTTCGTGGAGAAGGTCGTGGATGTCGTGGGCCTGTACCACGACCCGCCGGAGAAGGCAGTGGTGCTGTGCGTGGATGAGTTGGGTCGGACCGGGGCGCGTTGACGTCCTTACGGACGTTACGCTTCCCCGGCCCGCCCGCCGAACCGGACGTGCGTGTCTCCACGCATCCGGCTCTCCACGAGTCCGTGTCAGTGAGTTACCTGGCAAGGCCTGGTGTCTGGCTTGCCCAGGGTGCGGGGATGTTGGCTGCCCGGTATCGGTAGCGGCTGACCGTCACCGCCTGGGGCTGGAACAACGTCACCTCGTCCTCGGTCGGCCGCCACCTGGGGAGGTAGCGGCGCATGAGGACCGCCCACTTCGTCTTGTTGTGCCGTTTGCGGATCCACCGCACCACCCGATGCCACGCGTAATCATCGAGATAGGCGAAGGTTGCCTTCGACACGCCGTAACGGAAGTAGGTGCACCAGCCCCGCAGCACCGGGTTGAGCTGGCGCAGCAGGGCCGCAAGTGCCGGATGTGATGACCTGCGGGTCAGCGTGCGGACGCGGCCGACGATCGAGGCTAGTGCCTTTTTCGACGGATACGTGTAGACCACGCGCTTTCCCGTGCCTCGTTTCCGTTTCCGCTGGATGCGGAACCCGAGGAAGTCGAAGCCCTCGTCAATGTGGCAGACCTTCGTCTTGGCCTCCGACAGGCGCAAGCCCATCGGGGCCAGCACCGCGGCCACCGTTTCCCGCAGGGCCTTCGCGTGCGCATCGGTTCCGGCGACCAGAACCACGAAATCGTCCGCATAGCGGACGATCCGGTAGATCGGCAGCCCTCCCCGGCGGCGCTTGGTCCGCTGGTAGGTGGTGGCACTGGCCGTCCGCCAGGCATCGGCGAAGTACTCGTCGAGCCCGGACAAGGCGATGTTGGCCAGCAGCGGCGAGAGGATCCCGCCTTGGGGTGTGCCGGTACTGGTTTTCCTGGCCAGGCCGTCCTCACTGAGGATGCCTGCTCTCAGGAACGCCTTCACCAGGGCCAGAACCCGCTTGTCCCCGACACGGCCCCGGACCCGGTCCATCAGGGCCCGGTGATCGATCATGTCGAAGCACGCCTCGATGTCACCTTCCAGGACCCACTCATAAGAGCGGGACGTGAACTGGTGGATCTCGGCGATCGCGTCCTGAGCCCGGCGCCCGGGGCGGAAACCGTAGGAGCACGGCTGGAAGCCCGCCTCGAAGATTGGCTCCAGGATCAGCTTCAGGGCCGCTTGCACGGTGCGGTCCCGCGCGGTCGGGATGCCCAGCCGGCGCAGCTTCGCGCTGCCGGGCTTGGGGATCATCCGCTCCCGCACGGGCATCGGAGTGAACTGCCGCTCCTTGAGGTCTCTCCTCAAGTCCGGCAGGAACCATTCCTCCGCGGAGAACACGGCATCCGGGCGGACGCCGTCCACTCCCGCTGACCGCTTGCCCCGATTACCCCTGACCCGCGTCCACGCCACGACGAGGACAGCCGGGTCACACACGAGGTTGAACACATCATCGAACCGGCGGCCAGGATCACCTGTCGCCCACTGATGCAGCTTGGTCTGGATCCGCAGTACCCGTGCCTCGGCCTGTTCGGCCGCAGGCCACAGCACGCCCGTATTCACCGGCGATCTCCTGCCCTTCCGTTCCCTGCACTGCGGACTTGCTGCCGCCCTTCGCCATGTGACCGGCTTTCCCGGCCCCGGACTACTACGACGGCTCCGCCACGTCCCGGCCCGCTCAGCCGACGACGAACCTGCCCGCACCCGGCCTGGACGGCCAGGACACGGGACCAGCCCGGGACGCTTCCCACGTTCACCACACACCGGTCGGCGGGGTCGGTGCCCAGCTTTGCCCCTGCAGCATCGCCACGAGTACGCCGCAGGCTTTCCCCGTGGCCTCCCTGCCGGCGACTTCACCCGGCCCGGAAGTCACCCGCCCGCCCGAAGGCGCGCAGGCGTGCGCTGCGCTCCGGCCCGCATCCACCAGGTTGGAGCCGGTGTATCTCTTGAGGGGCTTTAACCGCTGGTTCCTCACGTGCACCTTCCCGTCTCGCTAGGTGGGCCCGGGCCGTCTGGCAGTACCGGCCCGTCCCCTCGTTGTCAGGGCTGCTCCCGCCCTCCCCGGCGTCTCCCGGATCAGGCTGCCCTCAGCTTCGCCAGCCTGCTGCGACAGGCCAGCGGCGGAGCCCTTCCATCTCCGCCCGGTAATGCGGCGCCTCGTGGCGCACGAAGAGCCAGATCCAGGCGCTGGACCGGTCATCCCCGGTGCTGCCGATGATGCCGGGCATGCCCGAGCGGCGCACTCATGACTACGTCCGGCACGGCATCACCAGCTTGTTCGCCGCCTTCAGCATCGCCGACGGCACCGTGATCTCCGAGTTGCACCGCCAGCACCGCGCGGCCGAGTTCCGCAAGTTCCTGGCCACGATCGGCAAGACCGTGCCCGGGGGCCTGGACATCCACGTGATCTGCGACAACTACGGCACGCACAAGACCCCCGCCATCAAGGCGTGGCTGGCCCGCCACCCCCGGGTGCACATGCACTTCACCCCGACCGGGCAATGCCGTTGCTTGTCAGCTGCAAACTATCGCTGCGCGGGTAGGCAGCCGTGGGTGCATGATGCCGGGTATGCATCCGTGGACCGGGTTATCTGATGATGTGCGGCTGGGTGTGCTCACCGAGTGGGTGACCGCCGATCTGGTGGATGAGGTCCTGGCTGAGTGCGGCAAGCGGGACAAGAAGCCCGGGGCGCTCCCTGCCCGGTTCATGGTCTACTACGTGCTCGCTCTTGCCCTGTTCCAGCAGGACTCCTATGACGATGTCGCGGAGAACCTGGTGGGAGCACTGGAGGGGATGGACGAGGCGATTCCGGACAAGTCCTCATTCACCCGGGCCCGGCAGCGGCTGGGTGCGGGGGTGATCGAGGGGGTGTTCCGCAGGCTGGCCGGGCCGGTGGCCCCGGCCAGCCTGGACGGCGCGTTCTGGCGGGGGATGCGGGTCGCGGCGGTGGATGGGTTCGTGCTTGACGTGCCGGACACGCCGGCCAACCGGACCGCGTTCGGCGGGCCGGTGGACGCCAGAGGCCAGCCAGCGGGGTTCCCCCAGGCCAGGGTGGTGACGTTGACCGAGACCGGGACGCACTCGTCGGTCAACGCCAGCGTGGGCGGGTTCCGCGGCGGGGAGCCGGAACTGGCGATCGCGATGGCCGGCAGCGCGGCCGGGATGCTGGTGATCATGGACCGGGGCTTTCCCGGGGTGGCACTGTGGAAGGCGTATACGCAGGCCGGGGCGCATCTGCTGATCCGGGCACGGTCGAGCGTGGCCCGCCGCCCGGTGAAGGTCCTGGACGACGGAACGTACCTGGCGCGGATGAACCTGGCCGGGCAGAAGGGCGCGCATCCGGGCGGGGTCCTGGTGAGGGTGATCGAATACCGCGTCGACGGGGGCGAGGTCGTCAGGCTGCTGACCGATCTGATGGACCCCGTGGCCTTCCCCGCCGGTGAACTCGCCGCCCTCTACCATCAGCGCTGGGAAAGCGAATCTTCATTCCGGCAGATAAAGACGTTCCAGCGCGGCCCGCAGGAAATCTTGCGGTCAGCGGACCCGGAGCTGGTGCGCCAGGAGGCCTGGGCGCATCTCGCGGTGCACCACTGCATGACCCGGATCATCATGCGGCTGGCCGGCGAGGAGCGGATCGACCCGGACCGCATCTCCTTCGTCAAGGTCCTCAAGCACGTGCGGCGCAGCGTCATCCGTCAATGCGCACAGACATCCGTGCAGATCAAGCAGGTCATAGCGACGATGGCCGCGAAGGTCTGCCGCAAGCTCGACAACGGCGCCAGGCGGTTGCGGGAGGCCGACCGGTTCCTCAAGCGCCCGGCCTCGAAGTACTCCTTCCGCAAGGCAGGCCAGGCCCGCCGTCCTACCCGCCGGGTGCCCGCCAAGGTGCTCACACTCCATCCCGCGATAGTTCAGTAAGTCAAGCAACGGCATTGCCCGACCGGGTCATCGTGGATCAACCAGGTGGAGCGGTGGTTCGGGTTCTTGACCGATCAGATGATCCGCCGCGGTGCGCACAAGAGCGTGCAAGCCCTGGAAAAAGATATCCGCGCCTGGGTCGAGGGCTGGAACGCTGACCCCAAGCCGTTCGTGTGGAAGAAGACCGCCGAGGAAATCCTGGACTCCCTGGCCCGATATCTTCAACGGATTTCAGGCGGGGGACACTAGCGATGGCCCGGATTATTCGGCGGTGCGTCTCCTGCTTTAGTGCACACAAACCAGGTCCGGATCTCGCTGTCGTCTCCCGCGCCGCCGCTGTCGCTTTCCACGGTGACTATGCCGGCAAACTTCTCACTCAGGGATTTCCGTATCATTTCCGGGGGAAATGTTACCGTCCTGATGGTTTCTGTGAGCGATTTGTATCTGCCGTCCCGCTGGAGCTCAAGCACTTCGATATTCCAGTCGAATATTACCTCATCATTCGTCCGCACGCTCATGTGAAGGTAGTTCTCACCGAATTGCTCTGCTATTTTTGGGGCCTTCGTCATCAGGTTAAGGCTGCTGGCAGTGTAGGTGTCGAAGGCGAGCACGCCGCCCTCGTTCAGGTGCCTGCAGGCGCAGTCGAAAAAGCCCTCCCAAGCTGGGAAGCTGAGCAGGTGGTTGATCCCGTGGTAGACGCAAATAATGGCATCGTATCTTACGTTCAGGTTAAAGCTGCTCATGTCCGCCAGGTGTAGCGGGGTTCCCTCGGGCAGTTTCTCGCGGGCCACGGCCAGCATGCCTGGCGATATGTCGAGGCCGCTCACCTGATATCTGCCCGCCAGGGCGGCAATAATTCCGCCAGTCCCGCAGGCAACCTCCAGCAACGTCACGGCCTGGCCGTGCGCGCGTTTGATAATACTGTCGATAAACGCGCTCTCGGTAGCGGAGTCTCCCGTCACGGCATCGTAATGCCGGGCCAGCCCATCATAAATCGCCACGATTTAAGTCTATATGCGGCACTGAAAGTCGCGCAAACACCTGCGCTGCGCCGCGGCCGTGGGCCAAGCAGCGGCCTTCCGGTTAAGCGAAGGCTGACCGGCCCGGCACGGCGGGTAGACCCGGCCCCCGCGCGGGGGCCGGCGCGGCGTCGCGGTGGTCGTGGGGCGGGAAGCGTTCGGGCGCCGAGGCGGGTGGCGCCGATCCCGGCGACAACCACGAAGAGGAGGCAGGCGACTGCTGCCGCGTTCGGGATCTGCCCGAGGATGAGCAGGCCGGCCAGCACCGCGATGGCGGGTTCCGGGCTCGGGCGCCCGTGAGGACCGCCACCATTGACGAGCCATCTATCATTGTGATATCTATTTAAATAGGTGATCGGATGGCCGACGCCGCAGCCCACAGGGGGCATCCCGATGAACGCACCCAATGACAGCACCGCCCCGCGAGGCCTGCGCGGATGGTGGCTATCTCCCCCGCCTTCCCCGCGAACCGGCATGCGGCGCCTGATCGTGCCATATGAGTACCGCCACCTCCGCGTCTTTGGGGTCGGGCGTATTGCCGGTGGCAGTGTCGCGGCCGCCGCGGGCGTCGTGTGCCTCTCGTACGGCGTCTACGGATGGGCAGCCTTCTTCCTGGTTCTTGGGGCGCTGAATCTCACGGGTGGCTGCTGGTACCTCACTGCCGCCCGCTCCGCATCTGCCCGGACCTGAGCCTGGTCAGACACCCGCCGGGGCGACGATGCCCGTACTCGCGGATGTTCCGGTAGATGGTCCCGGGGCATACCGGGCGCCCTCGGCGGCCTCCAGCTCCACCTCGTCATGAGCTGACCCGGCGTGCTCGATATCCCGCGAGCCCCTGGCCGGCCGATGGCCGACGTCACGGGCTGGCATCCTCCCAGCCTGCGGGCGCCGGTGCGGGAATCATCCAATTCACCGCCGAGTCATCCGTGTCACCGCCGAGTCATCCGTGCCAGATGGGGCTCCTGGATCATGGTTGTCCGCGGTTCCGTGGGCAGCCGTCGTTTCACCATGATGACCGGCCGGCCCGGCTGTCGCGGCCCTGGCGGATCGGATGGTTTGCCCGGTAGGTGCGTGCTAGCACGGCGGCAGTCCGTAGAGTCGGGTCGAACGGATAGCCCGCGGCTGCCTGGGAGCGATGTTGACCGAGCCCATCACCGTCGAGCGCGATGGATACGTGCTGCTCATCGGGATCAACCGCGAGGCGAAGCGCAATGCCTTCGACCTCGCGACCATCGAGGCGCTGGGCGCCGCGTACGAGACCCTCGGCACCGACGATGAGCTCCGCGCCGGGGTGCTCTTCGCGCACGGCGATCACTTCTCGGCGGGCCTGGATCTGGCCGAGGTCGGCCCGGCGGTGGCCAGGACCGGCCCCGGCGCGATCGCCGGCTCGCACCGCTTCGACCCGTTCGCGGTGTGGGGCGAGCCGGTGCCCAAGCCGGTCGTGCTGGCGGTCAATGGCATTGCCTACACCCTGTCTATCGAGCTCGCCCTGGCCGCCGATATCGTGGTCGCCGCCGACGACGTGCGCTTCCGCCAGCTCGAGATCGGCCGCGGGATCATGCCGTTCGGCGGCGCCACCTTCCGTGCGCCCGCGCAGCTCGGCTGGGGCAACGCGATGCGCTTCCTGCTCACCGCGGAGGAATTCGGCGCCGCCGAGGCGCTGCGGATCGGGCTGGTGCAGGAGGTCGTGCCGGCCGGCTCGCACACCGGGCGGGCGCGGGAACTGGCCCAGCTGATCGCCCGGCAGGCGCCTCTCGGGGTCCAGGGCACGCTCGCCAACGCGCGCGTCGGACGTGGCCAGGGCCCGGACGCGGCGCGCGAGCACATCGCCTCGCTGCTACCCGGGATCCTGCGTAGCCAGGACGCGGCGGAAGGGCTACGCAGTTTCGCCGAGCGGCGCGAGGCCCGCTTCACGGGCCGCTAGTGGACGGACGGTAGCCACTTGGCTGACCCGCTGGGGCGAGCGGCTGGGCCGGCCGTCACCCCGCGGTGAGCGGCGGGCGGTCCGCGCCGGGGCCAGGACCGTCGGTCACCCGCGCAGTTCGGCGAGCAGTTCGCAGAGGCGGCCGAAGGCCGGCTTGGCGGAGTAATCGTCGTGCAGCACGCCGAACTGGTGAAAGGGTCGCCGTTGGAGCTGTCGGCGTCGCGCAGGGTGAATAGCTCCCAGTGGGTGACATTGAGTTCGTCCCGCCGGGCGTGGACGGCGCGCAACACGGTTTCCAGCACGTCCGCCTGCTGCGCCTCGCTCCGGTCCGGCCCGGTGGGCCACCCGTTCTCGCAGATCCGGATAGGGACGGCTGGGCCGATGCCAGCCAGGGGCAGGGCTTGATTCCGGAAGCTGCCCAGCAGCCAGCCCACCGCGGAGTCCAGCTGATCGAGGCCCAGCCGGGGGCCGAACACGTCGGGATACATGTCCAGGCCTGCGAACTCGACGGAGGCGGCGAACCGCGGGCCGCCGAGTTCCGCGACCATCCGCCGGAACGGGCTGACGGCCGGGTTCACGTCGGGAGCGACGGCGAAGCCGATGGCCGCTGTCGCGCCGGTGCGCTGCTTGGCTGCCGCGGCCGCGTGCACGCCGCGGACTAACGCTTCGGCGGCCCGGGGGAAGGCACCATCGGCTCCGTCTGGGACGCTGGTGAGGTTAGCTTCACCGGTCACCTGGACCGCGGCCAGCTGGCGGCCATACCGGGATACCACCTGGCTGACGAAGTCCTCCCACGCCCCCAGCTTCGCTTTTCTGTCCCGGTAGCAGAGCATCAGATCCCAGGGCAGCGGCACAGCGGCCAGCCCGGCCACCTCGGCCAGGGCGCGGGCCGTGCCGCGTCTCCCGGGCCAGTTCACGTACATGCGCACCAGCAGCCGCGGCCCGTCGCCCTGCAGCCGTTCCACGGCCGCCTGCACCTGCCCGAAGTCGTCGGGAGGACCGGACGCTACGCCGCCAGGGGCACCCGCGAGACCAAGCGGGAACACTCCAAATCCAAGCTGGCCGGCCACGGTCGCACCCTACGCGGCACCAGGTCACCAGGCCAGCCAGATTTGCCCGGTCACTCCGGGCGGACCGCGAGTGCCTGCCGGGTCCGCAGGATCAGTCCGTCCTGATCTGCGCCCGCCACGGCCAGGGCCCGGGGCACCGTTCCCGCCTGCGCACCGAGCACGCCCAGCAGCAAGTGCCCGGGCCGGATCTGGCGCTGCCCCGCGGTAGCCTTCAGCGCGCGCTGCAGTGCCAGCTTGCTGGAGGCACCCAGCCGCGCCTTGTGTGCCGGATCGCGGCTGGGCCGCGGCAGGCCGCCCGGCGGCAGGGACACCCCCGCTACGGCCAGGCTCTGGCGCATCTCCTCGCCCAGGGCGGCGCTGACCGCGTCATGACCCAGGCCGGCCGCGGCAAGTACGTCGTGCGCCTCCGTGCCGGGCGTGGACGCCAGGGCCAGCAGCAAGTGCTCGGCCTCGATCACCGGCGAGCCCGCCGTCTCAGCCTCTTTCTCTGCTTGCCTGACGACTGCACGGGCGTGCTCAGCGAACCGCGTCACCATCACCGTCTCCTCAGCGTGACGCCGGCGGCAATGAGCCGCCGGGCGTGCTTCTTGTGAACTGCCTGCCGGGTGACACCCAGCGCCTCGGCGACCTGCGGCCAGCCCCAGCCGGCCCGCATCGCCTGCTCGACGGCCACGTCCTCCAGCTGATCGGCCAGGCGCCGCAACGCGGCGACCGCGGCCAGCCCATCGGCAGGATCGGCATCCGCCGGGATCTCCATCACGTGCATATGAGCAACTCTAGTTGACAATATCGGACTAGTCAACCAAAGTTGCTCCGTTGGGGGAGCCGGGCCGCCGGGCCGCCGGCGTATCGCCGCGGAACTGTCGGCGCGGGCCGGTACCGTGGGCGGCATGACCGCACAGCCTGCCGGGCCCGTGGGTGTCGGCCCGCACGAAGTGATCCACCTGGGCGGGGAAGCCGCTGTCGTGGTCCCGGTGGCTGAGTACCGGCGCATGCGTGCCCTGGAAAGGCTGGCGTCCCCGCAGGCGCGGGAGGATGCTGACACCGCGGCCGCGCTGGAGGATTACCTCGAGTGGTCGGCGGCCGGCCGGCCCGGGGTCATCCCGCACGAGCAGGCGCGCAGGCTGCTGCTTGGCGGATAGGTGTGAGTCTCGAGTGGTCGCCGAGAGCGGTCACCACGGCCTCCAGGTTCCTGGATGACACCGGCGGCATGAAGGCAGTGGTGGCCGTACTGGACGCCCTGGCCGCCGATCCCTGCCCGGCGGAGTCGTTCCGGTGGGGGGAGATGCTCCGGCTGCGGGCCGGCAGCTATCGGGTCCTGTACGTCGTCGAGGGCGACCTGATCACGATTGAACGGGTAGACCGGGTCACGGGGCCGGCCCCGGCCGGTGACAGCTGAAGCCGCCACCCAGCCGTGCCCCAGGCGGGGATGCCAGAATGGCGGAATGGACGTTTCTGATCATGTTCTGCTCCCAGACGGCCGCCGCCTCGACATGCGGCTCAGCGGGCCCGCCGACGGGTTTCCGCTGGTGTTCCACCACGGGACGCCCGGTGCGGCCATCCCGGTGCGGGCGATCGAACGGGCTGCGCACGCGCGCGGGCTCCGCCTGGTCTCGGCGTCACGGCCCGGGTACGGGGACTCCGGCCGCCAGCCCGGCCGCCGCGTCGTGGATGTCGCGGACGACACCGCCGCCGTCCTCGCGGCCATCGGAGCCGAACGCTGCCTGGTAGCGGGCTGGTCCGGTGGCGGCCCGCACGCCCTGGCCTGCGCCGCCCGGCTCGGCGCGGCGGCTGGCGTGCTGGTCATCGCCGGCGTGGCCCCGTACGGGGCCACGGGCCTCGACTGGATGTCCGGCATGGGGGAGGAGAACGTCATCGAGTTCTCCGCGGCGCTCAAGGGTGAAGACGAATTGCGGGCTTATCTCCTGCCGGAGGCCGAGCAGCTCAGGAATGTCACCGCCGGCGACATTGTCTCCTCGCTCAGCACACTGCTGCCCGACGTCGACCGGGCCGTGCTGACCGGCGAGTTCGCCGAGGACATGGCGGCTGAATTCCGGGAGGCAATCCGCGCCGGCGTGGATGGCTGGCTCGATGACGATCTGGCCTTTGCCAGGCCGTGGGGCTTCAGCCTGGACGAGATCTCCGTCCCGGTCATGATCTGGCAGGGCAGCGCCGACCTCATGGTGCCTTTCGCCCACGGGCAATGGCTTGCGTCGCAGCTCCCTGGCGCTTCGGTGCATCTCGAAGAGGGGGAAGGCCATCTGTCCGTCGCGCTCGGCGCACTCGACCGCATGCTCGACGAACTCGTGGACGAGGCGGCTGGGCAGCATGATCACAGGCCCGGCTGAACGGTGGTCTGGCCGGCCGGCGGGCCCCGGCGGAGCCCCGGGCGGGACGGGCTGATCTCCACCCAGGGCTGGCCGAACTGCCGGGCCAGGATGATCCGGCCGTGGTCTCGCTCCGGGCGCCGCTCACCCTCGCGGCCCGGGTCTCGGCGGCCGACCTCAGCCGCCTGGTCTGGGCCGCGGCGGTGAGCAGGGCCCGGCGCGCGGCTGGCCCGGGGTGAACAGCGCACGGGGCGGGGCCGGTGACGGGACGCTGCCCGCGTCGGTGATGGGCGCCGCCCCGGCAGCGAGCCGGTCCAGGCCGGCGCTGTCCACCACCCGCCCCGGGAACGGGTCGGCGGCCGCCCGCCGGGCCAGCGCCGCCACCGGCAGCTCATGCTGCGCGGCGGCGAGCACCAGGTTGCCGAACCGGCGGCCGCGCAGCACGGCCGGGTCGGCGAGGAGGCAGGCGTGCCGCAGCACCGACCGGACCGTCGCGACCCGGGCGCGCAGGTGCGCCAGCGGCGGCCCGTCGCCGATGTTGACCGCGTAGACCCCGCCCGGGCTCAGTGCCCGGGTCGCGAGGGCGTCGAACTCGGCCGAGGTCAGATGGGCGGGGGTGCACGCGCCGCGGAACAAGTCGGCCACCACCAGGTCGAACGACCCGGCTCGGACGCTGGCCAGCACGGCCCGGGCGTCCCCCACCCGGATGCGCAGCCGCCCGGCCGGGCGTCCGGTGCGCGGCAGCGGCAGCCGCTGGCGGACGAACTCGGCTAGCGCCGCGTCCGACTCCACCGCGACCTGGCTGGATCCGGGTCGGGTCGCCGCGATGTAGCGGGCCAGGGTGAGGCCGCCCGCCCCGAGGTGCAGCACGCGCAACGGATCCCCGGCCGGGGCGGCCAGGTCGGCCAGGTGCCCGAGCCGCCGCATGTACTCGAAGTCCAGGTATCCCGGGTCGTCCAGGTCCACGTGCGACTGGGGCGTGCCGTCCACCAGCAGGGTCCAGGAACCGGGCCGGTGCGGGTCGCCGAGCAGCTCCGCGGTCCCCGACTCGACGTCTTCCCGGACGACCAGCCCCGCGCGGCCCTGCCGGTGTGCCATAACGCCAGTATCACCGCAAGCCGGGACAGCCCGGGCCCGGGCGTCCCCGTACAGTGAGGCCGTGCCTGAGGACGAGATCACGGCCGACGACCCGCGCGCCACGGACGTCCGGGCCCTGCTCCGGCGGCACCTGGAATTCGCCTATGCGACCACGCCCGCCGAGCACGTGCACGCCCTGGACCTCGACCGGCTGCTCGACCCGGCGGTCACCTTCTACGGTTACCGGCGGTCCGGGCGGCTGCTCGCCGTCGGGGCGCTCCGGGAACTGGGCCGGCAGCACGGCGAGCTCAAGTCGATGCATACCGCGGCGGAAGTGCGCGGCCAGGGCATCGGCCGGGCGATGCTGGCCCACCTCATCGGCGCGGCCCGGGACCGGGGACTGCGCCGGCTCAGCCTGGAGACCGGCTCCATGGCGGCGTTCGCCCCGGCCCGGGCCCTGTATGCCCGGGCCGGGTTCACCGTATGCGGGCCGTTCGGTGCCTACCCGCCCAGCGTCACCAGCACGTTCATGACCCTGCTGCTGGACCCGGCCGGGCCGCCCGCCCCGGCTGGGCCGCCCGCCCCGGCCGGGCCGGGCGGCTAGACGATCCTCAGGCCCGCGGCTCCGTGGACATCAGGGTGGCGCGGCCGGGCCGGACAGGTCCAGATGGATCTTGATGAGGCGCTTGGCGTGATCGATGATGTCCTGGTCGCCGTCGGGTGCCACGGCGAAGGCGAGCCGGACCAGCGCGTCGGCGATCTTGATCGCCATGATCAGCGTGCGCTCGCCGGGCATCCCCGCCGGGTCACCCTGCTGGGCGGTGAGCAGCGCGGCCAGCAGGCCGGCCAGCACGGTGTCGTTGTCGGCCGTGCTGCCGAGCAGCCGCACGTCGGCCACGTCGCCGAAGCGGACCACCCGGAAGCCGGGATCTGCCCGGCACATGGCGACGAACATGTCCAGCGCCGCGCCCGCGGTGTCATGCCAGTCGGTGATCTCGCAGGACTGGGCCGCGCGCTCCATCGTGTCCAGGTACCGGTCCAGGTTGCGGGAGGCCAGCGCGTGCACGATCTCGCGCTTGTCGGCGAAGAACTGGTACAGCCCGCCCGGTGAGACGCCTGCCCGCAGGGCCACCTGGGAAGTGGTCATCTTCTCGTAGCCGCGTTCCGCGACCAGCTGGCCCGCCGCGTCGAGGAGGCGGCTGACCCGGATGGCGTTCCGTTCCGCGGCGGGCAGCCTGCGCAGTGGAATTTGGGGGTCCGCGGCCGGCCCCCGGGGCTTCCCGGCCAGGCGGGCCGCCGGAAGGCTCATGATCGGCCATTACCCGAGTATGACTGCCGGGCCGGGACTGGCCGGCCGGACCGTGTTCCGGCCGGTGCCCCCGGGCGCCCGGGCGCGGGCCGATTCCGGCTGCGGGGCTGCCGGGTGATAACCGGAGGCTGCCGTCAGCCCAGCTGCGGGATGATCTCGCTGGCCAGCCGCTCGGCGTGCTCGGCCTGCTCGAACAGCGGGGTGAACAGGATGAGGCGGGCGCCGGCCGCGGCGACGTCCCGCAGTGCCGCGACGCAGTCATCCGGCGTGCCCGCGACCGCGGCCGCCTCGATCCGCTCCGACCGGTGGCCGTAGAGCCGCTCCAGCGCGCCATCGATCCGGGCGCGGGCCCGTGCCCCGTCGTCGTCCAGGGCGACGTACACCCGCTTGGCGATGCCGAACTCCCCGGCGGGCCGTCCCGCTGCGGCCAGGGCTTCCCGGACGGCCTGCACCTGCCCGGCGAACACGGCGGTCGGGGTGGACCCGGCACCGAAGAAGCCGTTGCCGAGGCGCGCGGCACGGCGCAGCGCGGCCGGGCCGTTCGCGCCGAACCAGAGCGGCGGGAACGGCTTCTGCGCGGGCTTCGGTTCCATCGCCGCCTCCCGGACCTGCCAGAATTCGCCGTCGAAGGTGACCCGTGGCTCGGTCCACAGCGCCTTCATGAGCGCCAGCCCCTCGGTGAACCGGGCCACGTAGCGGTCCTGGTCCACCCCGAACGCAGCGAACGGCCGGCCGGGGCCGCCGGTCCCGACCCCGATCTCGATCCGGCCGCCGCTGAGCTGGTCCAGCGTGCTCAGGCTCTTGGCCAGGTGAACCGGGCTGTGCAGGGTGGAGACGAACACCACGCAGCCCAGCCGCAGGGTGGTGGAGCACGCCGCCGCGTAGGTCATTGTCTCGACCGGGCCAAGTTGCGGGTCAGAGCCCAGCACCTGTTCCTGTGCCCAGGCGCTCTCGAAGCCCAGTTCCTCGGCCCGCTGCAGGTAGGCGCGGAACGCCGCGGGGTCGAACTCACCGTCGGAGTAGAACTGCGGAATCGCGATCGCGAACTTCATGCGGCGCATCGTAGCGGCCGCCCCGGTGGCCGCCCGGCCCCGGTACCGGGGTGCCGCCGGGGCCCGCGGGTACGCGGGCCCCGGCGGCGCCGCTGGGCCGCTAGTAGCTGCAGCAGGGCCGGCTAGTAGCTATTGAGCCAGGTCGTGGTGAAGCTGTTGCCGCCGGACAGTGCTCCCGGCGTGGACAAGTCGTAGGTTTGCGTCGCGTCCTGCATATCGACCGGGAAGTAGTTCGGGTAGCTGGAAATGTTCCCGGGGACGCCGCCGTAGGTCTCCTCCGCGTTGGTCAGTGTCCAGGTCCCGTAATTAGCCAGCGGCGCCAGGCCGATCGAGAATGCGGGCCGCTCCGCTATCCATTCTGCACTGGCGTCACGGCACGCCGTGGCGCAGCTCGCGTTCTGGGTGAAGCTGTTCTCCGGGTGGGTGGCGTCGGTCAGGGACAAGGTGTAGGTGGCCGGGCCGCTGCGGGATACCGCGGCACTGATCGCGTCACCGGGCTGCACCGAGGACCCGACCTGGATCGTGTCGGCCGGGAACATCTCCCACCAGCTGTAGTAGGTCGCGGTGTCCTCGAAGCACCAGCCGACCGTGCCCGCCTGCTCCACCGTCTGGGTGGACCAGCCATCCAGCCCGACCCACTCCGAAGTGATCGTGTCCTCAGCCGAGCAGGTGACCGCCGGCTGGGTCCAGCTGCCGCTGACCCTGCTGAAGGCGGGCAGCTTATTGGTGGCCTGGTCCACGTAGCCGGACCAGTTGTAGCTGTCCATGCTGGCAATTTTCCCGAGTCCCCGGTGCTGCGGCCCGGGCTGGATCCGGTCGGCCAGCGGATGCTGGCCCAGGTACTTGATCAGCGCGGCGCGCGCCTCGGCCAGGAACCGGGCCGACGGGTGATGCGCCGGGTGAGCGGCGGCAGGCCCCCGGGTGGCGGCCAGCCCGGACGTGGCGCCGGCGGCCAGCGTCAGGCCGCCGGTCAGCACGGCGGCCGAGCTGCAGGCGAGCAACGTGCGAAGTATTCGCATGCAAATTCCCCTATCCGCCCCAGAAGGGGCATTTCTCCGGTGGTAGTAAATGGCCGCTGATATGTTATGTGCGCGCGGCCCGGGAAAGCCGATGCCAAAAACCGTACTCGCCTGCGTGTCAATGCCGCAACGCTCTGCGGATGATGTGCGCACGATGAAATGCCGCAGAGATTATATTTTGAGCGGGCTTATTTCAGGTTGGGCGGCAGCCCCGGTTGCCGGTGCCCGGGAGCCAGCGGTGATCAGGGTCAGCGGCGCTGGGCAGCGCGCGGGAGCCGCCCGGCCGTCGCGGCGGCTGCGGCGTCGCACCCCGGTGCCAGGTTGCCGTGGGCCCACGCGGCCAGCTGCTCCAGGACCGGGAGGATCGCGGCTCCCGCGTCGGTCAGCGCGTAACTGACCCCGGGCGGCCTGGTGTCCGTAATCGACCGCTTGACCAGCCCCTCGGCGGCCAGCTCGGCCAGCCGGTCGGACAGCACCGAGTCGGTGATCGTCCCGACCGCCCGGCGCAGCTCGGAGAAGCCGGCTGGCCCGTGACTCAGCCCGCCGAGGATGACCCCGTTCCACCGCTTCCCGAGCAGATCGAAGGCGCGCCGAAGCCAGGCGTCACAGGTCGGCCCATCCCGCCGCGGGGTCGCGGTCATGCCCACTACTATAATGCTCACTCGCCTAGGACGGGAAACTTGCTTTTAACTAGTACTTGTGTTTTCCTAGCACATGGTATTGAGCAAGCAGTTTGGTCCCGCACAGATGACATGGCCCGGGAGATCCGCATGACCCCCCTTTTCCGGCTCGATGCAAGCATCCGGGCCGAGGGCTCGCACAGCCGCGCCATCGCCGGCATCGTCGAACAGGAATGGCGCCACGGGCATGCCCAGGAGCCGGTCATCCGGCGCCAGGTGGGGCTGGACCCGGTGCCCGCGACCGCCTGGAGCGACGTCCTCGCGGCCCGGGGCGTCCCGGCCAAGGACCTTTCCCCTCGGCAGCGGGACGCGGTCGCGCTGGCCACCACCCTGACGGATGAACTGGTGGCCGCGGGGGCATACCTGTTCGCCGTGCCGCTCTACAACTTCGGCGTGTCCCAGCACTTCAAGGCCTGGGTTGACCTGGTCGTCACCGATCCGCGGCTGGCCAGCGGCACCGAGCCCGCCCTGGCCGGGCGGCCCGCCGTGCTCGTGACCGTGCGCGGTGGCGCGTACGGCGCCGGGACTCCGCGCGAGGGCTCGGACCACGCCACCGGCTGGATGCGCCGCATCCTGGCCGACGTCTGGCAGCTTGACCTCCGCGTGGTCGAGTCGGAGTTCACCCTGGTCGGCGTGAACCCGGCCCTCGACCAGTTCCGGGATCTCGCCGACGAGATGCGCGCCCAGGCCGAGGAGCAGGCCCGCGAGCACGGGCGCTCCCTGGCCGCCGCGCGCGCCGCGGCCTGAGCCCCGCCCCGGGCCGCCGTCCGGGCAGGACTCTCAGCGGCTGGCCCAGCGGATCGAGAACTCCTCCAGCGTGTAGCCGAAGGAATTGACCGTCGGCTGGACGAAGTTGTCACGGATGATCCGCACTGACTGGTCCTCCGCGCTGGCGATGAGCGGCCGGGTGACCTGGGACGCATGAACAGCCTTGTAGAACCCGATCTGCTGGGCCTGTGCGTACAGCACCGATTCCGGGAACTGCGGCCTGATCAGCACCCCGCACCCCAGGCCCGGGTAGGTCCAGCTGTGCTGAGTGGCGATGGGGCGGGACGGAAGGTTGTCGATCACGATGTCGTGCGCGGACTGCGGAAGCTGCGGCGGCGGAAGCGTCATCGTGACCGACACCCGGCCCGGCTGGCCGCCCTGGGGCGCCCGGAGTACCTGCAGCCGGTAGTGGCCGGTGGCCGGGGCCCACCAGGTCGGCCCGGGGTTCAGGTCCACCGTGGCCGAGGCGTGGCCCACCGCGTAGAAGGTGCTGGCATACCAGCACGGCCAGATGCCCAGGCTCTTGGACACCTTGTGGGTGAACACGAAGGTGAAGTTGGCCTGGCCCAGGGCCGGGCGGGAGATCCCTTCGATCCTCTGCAGGACCCACGGGCCGAGGTCGGTGTTGCTCGTGGACCCGGCCGTGACCCCCTGCCACGGCCAGCCGAACCGGACGTTCGGCAGATGCACGTTGATGCCCACGATGTGCAGCGCCGCGGACACCGCGGCCAGCAGCACCGAGGTGATCGCCCGGCGGAAGATCAGCACGATGAGCGCCGCGACGGCCGCCCACTTCACCGACAGCGGGATCCGGCGGCGCCGGCCCGGCGGCCCGCCCGGGTAGCCTCCGGGCCAGCCGGGCCCGGTCCCGTGCCCCTCGGCCGGCGGCCCCGGCCGGTCCAGGACCGGCGGGGCCGGCGCGGGCGGCCAGGATCCAGCCGCCGCCGGCCGGACGGGCGTCCCGGCGGGCGCGGGCGCCCGCACCCACGCCGGGGTCAGCGGGCCGCGCCTGCCCACGGCCATGGCGCCGAGGGCGAGTATGAACCGGAGCATGGGTCACCTTCCTGCTAGGCGGGCCGGGTCAGGCCGTCGCCGGGTAATGGAGGCCGAGCACGATGGGCACCGCCCCGAACGGCCTGCGGAAGCGTCCGCCAGGCTTGTCCGGCGCCGGGGCGTCGGGAATGCCCGGCCAGCGCATGTGCAGGTGCTGCGTGGTCAGGCCGGCCACCGAGTACGGGAACTCCATGGCTGAGGTGTGGTGGGTCACCAGCAGCCGGCCCCAGCGGAAGGCCGCGAAGACGTTGGCCAGGTCGGCGATGGACAGGCAGACCCGCGCGGTCAGGTCGATGCCATACACCGAGTCAGCCAGCCGGAGCAGATCGTCGGCGCACTGCCCTAGCCCGGCCGACCTGGTCAGGTACACGCTGCCGTCCGGGTTGACCGTGCCGACCTTCTCGCCGTGCACGGCGGAGTAGCCCGGCCTGGCCTGGCACTGCATCCAGTCGCAGGCGGCCAGCAGTTTCCAGCTGATCCCGGCCTGGTTGGCCACGTCGCGGTACAGCAGCTCGTCCCGGATCAGCGGTCCCTTGGCCGTCGTGATGAACGCGTTCCGGGCCGATGGCGGAATTTCCGGCTGGTAGAGCCGGGCGGTGGCCGCCCTGGCCCGCGTCCCCCGGGTGCCTGCCCCGGGCGCCCCGGCCTGCGCCGCACGGGTGCCCTGCGTGGCGGGCCTCGCCGGCGTCTGCCGTGCCGCTGCCGTCCGGGCACCGGTGGTCTGCGGCACGCCCGACGGCCGGGCCCAGGCGTGCGGTGCGCGCGGCTGCTGGAGATCGGCCAGGCGGTCTTCCACTGCGCGCGAGACGGCGGGCCGGGCGCTGGGTGGGCGGCCGCCGGCGGTCCGCGGGCTGACCGCCCGGGAACTGGCTCCCGGCGAGCTGGTTGGCCCGGCGCTGGCCGACCGGGCGCGGGCGGTGCGCTCCGCGCCCGCCTGCAGATCGGCCAGGCGTTCCTCCGTGGCGCGTGAGATCGCCCGATGGCCGGCGGCGGGCCCGGGAGCGGGGGCCTGGGTGGCGGCGGTCCCGGAGGCCGGCGGGGACAACGGCATCTGGACGATGGTCAGCTCGATGCTGCCGCCCGGGTGTGCTGCCCGGCCCGCCATCTCGGCGGCCGCACCGGCGATCCAGTCGGCCCGGGTCGCCGCCTGGACCGGGATCCCGCTGGCTCGCCCGGCCGGCGCTAGTCCAGCGATCCCGGGGATGGCGGCCTGGCTGGGCGCGTAACCCCCCGGTGCCGCCCCGCCACGGCCCGCGGGCGTGGAGGGAGCCGTGGCCTGGCCCGCTGACGGCGAGCCGGTGGCCTGGCCGGCCGGCGAGGTCGGGCCGGGCTGGCCCGCGGCGGGCGGCGTCACGGCTGGCCCGGCCGCGTCCGCAGGCGGGGCCGAGGAGGCGGCAGCGGGCGTGCCGGTGGGCCCGGTCGGCGTCACCGTGGCCTGCGGCGCGACAGCCGTGCCGGTGGGCTGGGGTCCGGCCGGGGTGGCGCTGGGACCAGGAGCGGCCGGGGTGGCCGAGGCCTGGGGTGCGGCCGGGGTGACGGTGGCCTGGGGTGCGGCCGGGGTGACGGTGGCCTGGGGTGCGGCCGGGGTGACGGTGGCCGGGGGTGCGGCCGGGGTCACGGCCGGGGGTGCGGCCGGGGTGACGGTGGGATCCGGCGCAGCCGGCGTCAGCGTCGCCTGCGGGGCGGGTGGCGTGGTGGTGGCGTGCACCCTGGCGATGGGGTCCGGGCCGGCGATGGCGTGCGGGGCGGCAGCGGGGTGAGCTGGGGCCGTCGCGGGGGCGTTCCGCCCGGTGGCCGAGCCGGACCAGGCGGCCCCCGGGATCTGGGCGGCCAGCGCCGAGAGGCCAGCCGGGGCCGCCGGGGCGGCAGCCACCGCCGGGCTGGAAGCGACACCGGCGTCATACCGGTACAGGTTGTACTGCCGCATCAGCCCGATCAGCGTCTCGCCGTAGCTCGGATCGGTGGCATAGACCCCGGTCAGGGCGGCCGCGAACGCGTTCGGCGAACGCCGCACACCCATCGCCCTCGTGTAGTAGCCGCTGGTGGCCAGGAGCTTCCCGTGATCATCGATGCTCTGCGCCGCGGTGTGGTACACGCGGAATGGTGCTGTCAGGCTGACCCACTGCCCGTCCTGGTACTCCTGGGTCGGCAGCTGGTCGGTGCCCGCCGGTCCCGTCCCCTTGATGCCGAACAGGTTGTTGTCCTTGACAGCCAGGCTGCTCTGCCCCCAGCCCGACTCCTCGATGGCCTGGGCGATGGTGACCGCGGCGGGCACCCCGTACTTGCGCTGGGCGGCGATGGCGCCCGGGGCCACCGCGCTGATGAACGCCTGCCTGGTGGGGCTGCCGTTCGCTGCCGGGACCGCGGGCTCGGGCTGGTGCCGGCGGTAGGGCGCCTGGGGAACCGCCGTGCCCGGCTGCGGAGCGGCCTGCACCCCAGGAATGCGGGCCAGGCTGTGCGGGTGCGCGTCCTCGGCCGGCGCAGCGCGCACCGGTGCCAGCGTCGCATCGTGCGCGGGACGGGGAGCCGGCACCCGTGTCCCCGGGATGGCGGCGGTCCCCGGCGGGCTAGCCTGCGCAGTCTCAGCCGGAAGATGCCCCGGGCTGCCGGGGATGTCCGCCAGCCGGACCGCGGAGCCCTGGGTGCTGGCCCCGGCCGGCTGGCCGGCCCGTGCCGGCCCGGGTCCGGACGGCTGCGCCGTGCCCGCCTGCCGGGCTGGCGGAGCCCCGCCGGACCCGGCCGCGGCGAGCACGCCGTTGTTGACGAATCCGGCCACGCCCTGGGCGGCCAGCGGGCCCGGGTATACGTGCGCGTTGACCGAGAAGTTCGGCAGCGAGTCGCCCCCGACCGTGCGCAGGACGCCGCCGGCATCGCCGGTAACCACCTCTACGTGCTGGTCGAACAGCACCCAGTCGCCCGGCATCGGCCGGTAGCCGTCGCCGAGCGAGTGCCAGCGCTGGTGCGCCTCGGCGTCCTGCAGCAGCGACGTGACGCCGGGCGATGCCGGGTTGGGGTCGACCCGGACATCGGCCCAGCTGTGCATCGGCCATGGATAGGAACTCCCGCCGGTCACCCAGCTTTGCCCGCCGACCACCTGGGCGGCCAGTTCGAGGGTCATGCTGGCGAACGCGGCACAGGACGGCCCGTGATCGGCCCCGTCCAGGCTGTCGCGCTGCCAGATGATCGCCTCCATCTCGGCTGGGGTCTTGTCCTTCGCCATCTGGAGGTAGTAATTCGCCACCTTGACGATGGCAGACCGCAAGGCCGAGTCATCCGCGGTCGCCTGCTGCCCCTGCCGGACCGTGTGCCCCAGGGCCAGCAGGCTGATCGGCAGGCTGGCCGGCGACGTAATGTCCACACTCGCTTTCGGGGCAAAGGAGAACCCGGTTACCGCGCCGCCAGCGCTCAGGCTGACGACCGCCGTTGCCTGCTGCCACCACGGCTTTCCGGCGGAAGGCAACAAGCCCACCTCCTTCCTGAGTGCACAGTGAAATAGAGTCGGCGACGCGGACTCGGGTCAGGATGCGAGACCGGCGAGCGGCAGGTGCCGGAGAATGGCGCGGACCTGAGGGCTGCCGGGATTATTCGCATTCTCGAAAAGCACAGCGGCGTCTTTCGCGGCCGTAGCCGGGGCGCCGACCATCCATTTGCTGAAGACGTCGGCCACCAGGGCGGCCTGCCTGGCCGTGCTGGTCACCGGATGGGCGCAGACGTCCGGGAATCCCTGCCTGGCGCTGAGGGCCGCCGAGCCCGTGTAGCGGGCGCAGTTCGCCGGGGAACTCTCCAGCCCGGGCTGCACGACCGGGTTCCCGTTGGTGCCGGTCAGCGTCGCGCCGCCCACGATGTCGTTGATGGCGCGCGCTGCGACCTGCAGGCTGTCCACCGGGCTGGTCGGGTCGTAGGGGTGGTGCAGGTTCAGCGAGCCGGCCACCTCGCCGCCCTGGGCCGGCGCGATCGGCTCGAGGCCGACCCGTCCGGTCCTCGAGTCCGCGAAGCTGGCGTCGCCCCCGCTGGTGATCAGCGCGAATACCCAGAGGATCTGCCGGGTGGATTTGGCGCAGGCGAAGTTCACCTGGCCCGGCTCCGACTTGACGTCCGGGTTCCGGCATGCCGTGCCGATCTGGCCCTGCATCTGGGCCACGCTGGCCGGCCAGCTGGCTCCGCCGCCCGACAGGGCCATGACCAGGATGGTGACCAGCGCGAGCGCGGCAACGGCGCCGACGGCGGCCCGGCCGCCTCGCGGCAGCCTCCGGCGGCCCGCCGTGCGCCGGCCCGAGTTGAGCAGGACCGTACCGCGCTCTTCCGCGGAATGCACCGGGCACTCCGCGCCGGGGGACTCGTCGTCGAGCGCCTCGCGGGGCACCGGGAATGGCACCCAGGCGGTCCCGGGGTCCGTGTCCAGCTTCCCGTGGTCTGCGCCGCACTGGCACGCACCGCGGAAATAGGCCGGGCCCTCGTCGGCCGTGCGCACAGCACGGGCGAATTCGCGTTCCAAAGACACGCGGGCCGCGGCCACGTCCCGCTCTATGTCCGCGGTGGTCTTCCTGAGATCGGCGATCCGCTCGCTGTTGTGCCGGATTATGCGCTCGAAGTCTGTGCTCATGGTGTCACCTCCAGCGATGGGTCTTCGTCAGGCATGTCCAGTGCTTCCGGACTGGTCATGAACCCGCCACTGGGGACCTGGTGCACAGGCGCGGCTGTGCGGTAGCGCATGCCAGGTCAGCCCGCAGCAGGTCGGCCCCGTGTGGGGGAAGCCGGACGGCCCGAGCCCCAGCCCTGCCGCTGCAGGGTGGGGCTCCGGCCGTGGATCGGCAGCACGAGTGACCTCTGGCATCTCGCTATTAGAACACAGTTCCGAGTCAACTGTGAAGTGAGATTGTCGAAGAACATGTGTTCGAAAACTGGCGAGCCAGTGCGCTTCTGGACAGTGACATGGGAAGACTACGGGCCCGCGACCACCCCCGGCCGCTGCCCGCGGGCGCTGATCCGCAGGCCGCAGGGCTCCAGGATGCCGCCGGGCGCGGGCCGCGGGCCAGGGACTAGGGCCAGCCAAGCGGGCACGGCTCAGTCCTCTCCGGCGTCGCCACTGGCCTCCGGCGCGGAGGCGGCCCGCCGGGTGGCGGCGGGCTGAGGCTGACCATACGGGCGGCCGCCGTCAGGACGCCGCGGGCCGCTCGCGGCGGTCAGTTCGCCGGTTCCCGGCCGCGCGGCACCGTGGGCTGGCCGACCGGGCCGCCGGTGGCCTCCGTGACGGCCTGGCGGCCATTCCGCCAGGGCCGGGCGCGGCCCAGCCAGTAGCCGCCGCCGGCCAGGGCCACGGCGCACAGGATCCAGCCCAGGGCCGTGGTGCCCACCCCCACGTACTTCAGCCCGGAGGCGAAGATGACGAAGGTGATCACCGGCCTGATGTAGCGGTCGGGGGCGCGGGATGACAGGAAGGAACCGATCAGCACCGCGGGCACGCTGCCGACGACCAGGGACGCCGTGACGCCGAATTCCACGTGACCGAATACCAGGGCGCCCAGGGCGGCGGCGGCGGTCAACGGCACCGCCTGGGTGAGGTCGGTGCCGACCAGCTGGCCCGCACTGAGCAGCGGGTACACGAACAGCAGCAGGACGATCATCAGCGAGCCGGAGCCCACCGAGGTCATCCCGACGATCACGCCGCCGATCATGCCGATCAGCACGGTCGGCAGCGGCCGGATCGCCAGCTCATGGATCTTGCCGATCCGCGCCAGGCCCGACCGCCGGTCCAGGTAGTAGCGGAACACCATGGCGGCCGCCCCGACCAGCAGGGCGGCGCCCAGGGCCACCTCGACGTTCTGCTGAGCGCCGTTGCTGTTGCCGAGCAGGTGCAGCAGGTACGCGCCGAGCAAGGCCATCGGTACCGAGCCGGCCACCATCCAGCCCACCAACCGCAGGTTCACCGTGCCCTTGCGCAGGTGCACGGCCGCGCCCACCGGGCGCATCAGCACCGCGGCCACCAGGTCACTGGAGATCGCAGCGGACGGCTTCACCCCGAACAGCAGGATCAGCATGGGCGTCATCAGCGCGCCCCCGCCCGCTCCGGTCAGCCCGACAAGCAGCCCGACCACCGCGCTGCCCAGGACTATGTACGGGTTGAGCGTCACCGGCTCCTCTTTCTCGTCAGTCGCCCGCGCTAATTCCCTAGAAAGCTCCCCCTAAATATAGGCATCAAGCGAGCGGCGGCCAGCCCGCCTGGCCAATTTCATCGGTTCCCGGTATAGGGATAATACAGATCGGCATTATAGATATTAGGGTCATCAATGCGGCCGGGAAGGCACCGGGCCTCCCGGAAGCGGGCCCGCTGGGCGGGCGCGCTGGGCGGGCGCGGTGCATGCGGCCCGGGCCGGGAAATGTCCGACCCGGCCGGCATCATCGGGTCGTGGTCACCGTGGCGGATGTGCGGGCCGTGGCCGTGTCACTGCCCCGCAGCGAAGAGCACCTGATCCATGACCGGGTCAAGTTCCGGGTCGGGCGGATCGTCTACGCCGCCCTGTCCCGGGACGAGACGATCCTCGGTTTCGGCTTTCCGCGCGAGCAGCGGGCTGCGCTGATCGCGGCGGAGCCTGGCCGTTTCCTGCTGGAGCGGGCCAGCGATCAGCGCTATCAGTGGATCGACGCCCGGATGGCCGCGCTCAGCGTCGCGGAGATGCGCGAGTTCGTCACCGACGCGTGGTGCATGGTGGTGCCGAAGCGGCTGGCCGTGGCCTACCTGGGCGGCAGGCCACGGCCAGCATGAGGGAAGGCGGGGCTTCGGTCAGCCCCCGGACGGCGGCCCCTGGGCCTGCTGCGGGTCGAGCTTCTCCTGGGCCGGGGCGTGCCCGTTCCGGCCCGGACGGGCCCCGGCCTGCGCCCGGGCGGCTGCCGCCCGGGCGGCTGCCGCCCGGGCGGCAGCGGACTCGGCGTCCACGGCCCGCACGCAGTCGTCCATGGCCTCCTCGGACACCGCCGCGCCCGCCACCGAGATGGCCGTCTCGGACGGCATCTCGCCGGGGGCGGGCCCGGCCGTCCCGGCCTGCCCGGCTCCCGCCTCCGGCCACTGCTTCAGCTCCACCTGAGGTATCAGCCAGGTGGCCAGGAAGGCGAGCGCGGCGATCGGCACGGCCACGATGAAGACCGTCTGGATCGACTCCGCGTAGCCGGCCACGAAGCCCGCGTGCACGGCCGCAGGCAGGTGCTTGAGCAGGGCCGGGGTAGCGTCGGCAGCGCTGAACCCGGACGGCAGGCTGATCCCGTGCAGGTGCTTGGCCAGGTTGCCGATCAGCACGTTGGAGAAGATCGCCCCGAAGATCGCCGTGCCGAACGACCCGCCGATGGAGCGGAAGAACGTGGCCCCGGAGGTGGCGACGCCCAGCTCGCTGTGCGGCACGCCGTTCTGCACGATGATCACCAGCACCTGCATGACCCCGCCGATGCCCATGCCGAGCACCAGCATGTACACCGCGTCCTGCCAGGTGGACGAGCCCACGCCCATCAGCGAGAGCAGGTACATGCCGAGCGTGATGAAGGCGGTCCCGGCGATCGGGAAGAACCGGTACTTGCCGGTCCTGCTGATGATCTGCCCGGACCCGATCGAGACCACCAGCAGCCCGACCATCAGCGGCAGCAGGTAGACACCGGAAAGGGTCGGCGAGATGCCCCGGACGACCTGGAAGAAGGCGGGCAGGTAGGTGATCGCGCCGAACATCGCGAAGCCGACGATGAAGCCGACCAGGCTGGTCACCGAGAAGACCCGCGTCTTGAACAGGTGCAGCGGCAGCACCGGCTCGGCCGCGCGCCGCTCGACCAGGACGAACAGGCCGATCAGCGCGATCCCGCAGGCGCCGAGGATGTAGATGGGGGCGGACTTCCACGGGTAGGTCGTGCCGCCCAGGCTGGTCAGCAGGATCAGCGACGTTGCCGCGGCCGACAGCACCAGCGTGCCCAGGTAGTCGATGACGTGGTGCACCCGGCTCAGCGCCCCGGGCACCTGGCTGGCCACCACCACCAGGGCGATGATGCCGATGGGCACGTTGATGTAGAAGATCCAGCGCCAGGTCAGGTTGTCCACGAAGACCCCGCCGAGCAGCGGGCCGATCACGCTGGACACGCCGAACACCGCGCCGAACAGCCCCACGTAACGGCCCCGTTCCCGGGGCGAGACGATGTCGCCGACGATGGCCTGGGCGCCGACCATGAGGCCGCCACTGCCCAGGCCCTGGACCGCGCGGAACGCGATGAGCTCGAACATCGACGTGCTGAGGCCGGACAGGATCGAGCCGATGACGAAGATCACGATCGCGGCCTGGAAGAAGATCTTCCGGCCGTACTGGTCGCCGAGCTTGCCCCACAGGGGGGTGGACACCGTCGTGGCCAGCAGGTAGGCCGTGATGACCCAGGCGATGTGCGAGCCGCCCTTGAGGTCGCCCACGATGGTGGGCAGCGCGGTGGACACGATCGTCTGGTCCAGCGCGGCGAGCAGCATGCCGAGCATGAGCGCGCCGATGATGAGCAGGATGCGCCGGCGGCTCAGGCCGGGCAGCGCAGTGCCGGGCTCAGCCCCGGCGGGCGGCTGCGGCCCGCGCATGGCGGGCCCGGAAGCAGCGGAAGCCATTAGTTGTCCTCATCCTTTCTGGACGCCGGGGTCGTGGTGACCCGGCGCACAGCGCAGTTCTCCGGCAGCCCGTCACCGAGCGCCCGGAAAGCCATGTCCGTGAGCTGGTCGAGCGGGATGGTGCCGCCGGTGGTGGCCCAGAACGTCGTGCAGACGCGGAACACCCCGGTCGCGGCGGCGGCCAGCAGCGCGGGATACGGATCCCGCTCGGCGTCGGTGCCGAGCCGCTCGGCGAGGGCGTCGGCGATGGCCCGCTCGACCAGCGCCATCTGGGCCGACTGGGCCGCCCGCAGGTGCGGGTCGGCCCGGGCCTCCCTGACCCGGCGCAGCCACACGGCCGGGTCGCCGCCCAGCGCGGTGAGTTCCTCGGCCACCGCGCGGGCGTCCTCGGCCATGACCACGCGCAGCGCGTCCAGCGCGGGCGCCCCGGGCACCTGGTGCACCAGGCTGTCCCGCAGGGCCGCGATCCGGGCCGGGTCGGCGCCGAACAGTGCGGCTTCCTTGGACGGGAAGTAGTTGAAGAAGGTCCGCGGCGAGACGTCGGCCGCCGCGGCGATGTCCTCCACGGTGACCTGGCTGAACCCGCGCTGGGTGATCAGCTCGAGCGCCACCCGGCGCAGCGTTCGCCGGGTCGCCTGCTTCTTGCGTTCCCGCAGCGGCATGCGGGGCTCCGGGGGAGCATGGGTCTCAGTCACGCTCATCATGCACTCACTATAACTTTGCAGAGTATCTAAGTTTGCGTTCCCATCAATATTACACCTAACGCAACGGCCCCCCGGCCAGGATCATTCCCGCCTGGCCCCGGGACTCGGGCCGCACGGCCAGGCCCGCAAACCGGCCACGGCCGGACAACCAGGCGGGCAGTACCGGCCGAATACCAAGCGTCATCCTCCATGCGAAAGACTCGAGGACATGTCCACTTCACTGCGTTGCCTGGTCACCGGCTCCTCCGGGTACATCGGCGGCCGGCTGGTGCCGGAACTGCTCGCCGCCGGGTACCGGGTCCGGTGCATGGCCCGTGACCCGGGCAAGCTGGGCGACCGGCCCTGGACCGGGGATGTGGAGATCGCCGCCGCCGACGTCACGGACGCCGGGGCAGTCGGCCGGGCGCTGCAGGACGTGGACGTGGCCTACTACTTGATCCACTCGCTCGGCACCGGCGCCTCGTTCGAGCAGCGGGACCGGGACGCGGCCCGGCTGTTCGGTCAGGCGGCGGTGGACGCGGGCGTGCGGCGCATCATCTACCTGGGCGGCATCGTGTCCGGCCCGCCCGCCGAGTTGTCCCCGCACCTGCGCTCGCGCGGTGAGGTGGGCGACATCCTGCTGCGCAGCGGGGTGCCGACGGCGGCACTGCAGGCGGCCGTCATCCTCGGCAGCGGGTCCGCGTCGTTCGAGATGCTCCGCTACCTCACCGAGCGGCTGCCGGTCATGGTCACCCCGAAATGGGTGGAAACCCGCATCCAGCCCATCTCCGTCCGCGACGTGCTGCGCTACCTGGTCGGCTGCGCCGGGCTGCCGGCCGACGTGAACCGGCGCTTCGACATCGGCGGCCCGGACGTGCTGACCTATGCGGACATGATGCGCCGCTACGTGGCCGTGGCCGGGCTACCGCCGCGGGTGCTGGTCCCGGTGCCGCTGCTCACCCCCCGGCTGTCCTCGCTCTGGGTCGGGCTGGTCACCCCGGTCCCGGCCGGCCTGGCCAGGCCGCTGGTCGAGTCGCTGCGCAACGAGGTCGTCTGCGCCGAGCACGACATCGCCCGGTACGTGCCCGACCCCCCGGACGGCCTGATGCCCATCGACCGGGCCATCAGCCTGGCGCTGCGGCACACCCGGGAGGGTGACGTGTCCACCCGGTGGTCCTCGGCGGGCACGCCGGGCGCGCCGAGTGACCCGCTGCCCAGCGACCCGTCCTGGGCGGGCGGCTCGCTGTACGTGGACGAGCGCAGCAGCGTGGTGGCGGTCGAGCCGGCCACGCTGTGGCGGGTCATCGAGGGCATCGGCGGGGAGACTGGCTGGTACTCCTTCCCGCTGGCCTGGGCGGCGCGCGGGCTGATGGACCGGCTGGCCGGCGGGGTCGGCCTGCGCCGCGGCCGCCGTGACCCGAAGCGGCTGCTGGCCGGGGACGCGCTGGACTTCTGGCGGGTGGAGGCGATCACGCCGGGATCACTGCTGCGGCTGCGCGCCGAGATGAAACTGCCTGGCCTGGCCTGGCTGGAGCTGTCCGCCGGCCGGGATGACAGCGGCCGGACCGTCTACCGGCAGCGGGCCGTCTTCCAGCCGCGCGGGCTGGCCGGCCACGCCTACTGGCGGTCGATCTCCCCGTTCCACGGCATCGTGTTCGGCGGCATGGTGCGGAACATCACCGCGGCGGCGGAGCGGGCCGGGCGGGCCGGGCCAGTGGCCGGCACGCCCGCCCCGGCGCGGCGCTGAGCGCTCCGCGAGTACGGCCCGCTGGGCGGGACGGGGTGCGGATTCCCCGTCCCGCCCAGCGGCCTGGGCCGGCGCCCGCCTGTCCGTCAGGGAGGGCTGGCTCCCTCACGGGCGGCGTCAGACGGTGCTGCGCCCGCGCCGGGTGAGGGCGTCCACGGTGACCGCCGCGACGAGGACCAGGGCGGTCCACATGAGCTGCGCGGAGGCGGTCAGCCCGAGGAGCTGGAGGCCGTTGGCGATAACGCCCACCACCAGCCCGCCGAGCACCGCATCCAGCATCTTCCCCCGGCCGCCGAACAGGCTGGTGCCGCCGATGACCGCCGCCGCCACCGCGTTCAGCACGTTCTGCCCGCCGTTGACGCCGCTGGAGATCGACCCCAGGTAGGAGGAGTAGATGATGCCGGTGATGCCGGCGGTGAGGCCGCACAGCGCGAACGCCAGCACCCGGATCCGGTTGGTGTTGACGCCGGCCCGGCGGGCCGCCTCGGTGCTGCCGCCGATCGCGTAGATGTACCGGCCGAACCGGGTCCGGCCGAGCAACGTGGTGTAGACGACCAGGACGCCCAGCACGACCAGGACGACCCACGGCAGCCCGCGCACGGCCAGGAACAGCGTGCCGCGGTTGCTGTTGCCAATCAGGACGACCACGATGCCGGCCACGGCCATCGCGGCGATCTTGAGCAGGGTGATGGACTGCGGCGGGGCCACCAGCCCGTTGACCCGCCGCCGCCGGTCCCGCAGGAACATCATCGCCCCGGCCACCACAACCAGCGCGATCATCACGATCCAGCTGGCCGCCGGGCTAAGCGCGCCCGCCTCGATGTCGTTCAGGACGTTGTTGTTCAGCCGGATAACGCCGCCGTTCCCGATGGCCCCGGCCGCGTTGATCAGGAACAGCAGCGCCCCGGACAGGAAGAGGTAGCCGGCCAGCGTGACCACGAACGAGGGCAACCGCAGCCGGGTGATGAGGATGCCCTGGATGGCCCCGTAGGCCCCCGTAGCCGCCAGGCAGGCCAGGATCGCGACCCACCAGGGCCAGCCGGTGGCCACCATCCACAGGGCGATGACCGCCCCGCACGCCGCGGTGTACCCGGCCGCGAGGTCGATCTCGCCGAGCAGCAGGACGAACACCTCGGCCATGCCCAGGGTGATGATGAACGCGGCCTGGGTCATCAGGTTGACCAGGTTGCCCGCGGACAGGAACACCGAGCTCTTGATCTGGAAGAAGATCACGATCACGACGAGGCCGATGATGACCGGCAGGGCGCCGCTCTCGCCGCTGCGGATCCGCTTCACCCAGATCCGGCCGTATTCCCCGATGGACCCGGCGAGCAGATCCGTCGAAGCGCCGGTGGCCAGGGCGATGTCTTCCGTGTTGCCGGCCCCGTCGTCGGCGGTGATCTCGCCCGGCTGCGGCGGCGGGTTCTTCGTTGCCACGGCTCAGCCCTCCATGCCACTGTCAGGCGTGCGGGCCCGCCGGCTGGCGTCCCCGTCCCCGTTCGCACTGCCCGTCGTCATCAGCGTCACGGCGGACGCGGTGTCATAGTCCGCTATCGGGCCGGTTGACACGAGGCGTCCCAGGTAGAGCACCGCGAGCCGGTCCGCGACCCGGAACACGTCGGTCAGGTTATGCGAGATCACGATGACGGCGATGCCCCGCCCGGACAGCCGGGTGATCAGGTCGAGCACCAACTCGGTCTGGGACACGCCCAGCGCCGCGGTTGGCTCGTCCATGATCACCAGCTTGGCGTCCAGCATGACCGCCTTGGCCACCGCCACGGCCTGGCGCTGGCCGCCGGACAGCGAGCCGACCGGCTGGCGGATGTTCCGCACCGTGGTCACCCGGAGGTCGCTCAGCGTCTGCTTCGCGGTGGTCTCCATGGTCACCTCGTCCAGCAGCAGGTGCCTGCGCACCTCGTGGCCGAGCAGCATGTTCTGCACGATGTCCAGGTTGTCGCACAGCGCGAGATCCTGGTAGACCGTGGCGATCCCGGCGTCGGTGGCGTCCTTGGGGCTGCGGAAGTGCACCGGCTTGCCCTGCCAGATGAGCTCACCGTGGGTCGGCTCCCAGATGCCCGAGATCGTCTTGATGAGGGTTGACTTGCCCGCCCCGTTGTCCCCGACCAGGGCAGTGACCTGCCCAGGGGGGATTTCGAGGTCGATTCCGCTGAGCGCCTGCACCGGGCCGAAGTTCTTCCCGATGCCGCGCAGTTGGAGGAGCGGCCCGTCCATGGCTGCGGTTCCTTCACTGGTACCGGACGAAGCCCGGCCCGCAGGGGCGGGCCGGGCTCCATCTCCCGAGTTACCTGTCACGGCCGGGTACCCGGCTGTGCTTTCTGCGCTTCCCGCTGTGCCTGGTCAGCCGGAGATGCCGGCGGCCTTGCACTCCGAGGCGTACTTGCCCGCGCAGAGCTGGGAGGCCGGGACGAAGTTGTCCGCGATGACGGTCGAGTTCATGTTGGACGTGGTCACCCAGGTCGGAGACAGCAGCGCCGACGCGACTGCCACCTTAGCCGTCGTGTCCTGGGTGGTGCCGTTGACCAGGCTGGCCGGCGGCGTGATCCCGGCCCGGGTGTACATGGCCAGCGCGGCGGCCGCCTGGGCCTCGAGGTAGATCGGCTTGTAGACGGTGCCGCACTGGTAACCGGTCAGGATGTTCTGCAGCCCGGTGAGCGTGGCGTCCTGCCCGGTGGTCGGGAAGGTCTTGGCCTTGATGCCCTTGGTCTGCAGGTAGTGGATGATCGGCGCGCCGTTCTCGTCGTTCGGGATCAGCGCGGCGTTGATGCTCGGGTGCGCGGTGTACTGCTGCTGGAACTCACTGAGCGCGGTCGGCGGGTCCCAGGTGCCCGCCGGGTTGCTGACGTCTTTCCAGCCGCTGGCGAACTTCGGCGCCAGCACGGCGTCGTAGCCCTGCGCGAACAGGGTCGCGTTGTTGTCGGTCGGCGCGCCCTTCATCACGATGACCTGCGGGCTCTTCACGCCCCAGGCGGCCACGCAGCTGACCAGGCCCTGGCCGATCAGCTTGCCGACCTGCACGTTGTTGAAGCTGACGTAGTACTTGCGGCTGCCGCCAAGCACCAGCCGGTCGTAGTCGATGACCGCCACGCCGTGCGCCTTGGCGTAGGACTCGATGTGCGCACCGACGCCGGAGTCCAGCGCATCCACGACCAGGACCGTGGCGCCCTTGGAGATGTCCGTCTGGGCGTCGCTGAACTGGGTGGCGTCGCTGCCCAGCGCGTTCTGCACGACGTACTGCGAGGACGTGAGCCCGGCCTTCTGGAAGGACTCCTTCAGGTACGGGGCGTCGAACTCCACGTACCTGGTGGAGGACACGGTGTCCGGCAGAAGCACCGCGACGGTGCCCTTGCCCTTGGCGGCCAGCGGCTTGAGCGCGGCCATGGCTGAGAACGAGTTGTTGATCTGGCTGAGGGACAACTGCGGTACCGCACCGCTGCTGCTGCTGGCGCTGCTGCTGCTGGACGCGCCTGATGAGCCGCTGCTGCCGCTGCTGCCGCAGGCCGCGGCGACCAGGGCGGCGCTGCCGGCAACCGCCGTCAGCGCAGCTATCCGGGTAAAGGAACGCAAGGGAACCACCTCACTGTGGCGGGGGACATCTTCTTGGAGTTCAGCTGCCGGGCGGGCCCGCCTGCGTTAGCCGCAGGCCTCCCCCCATCTATCTGGGCAAACACTAAGCCGACTCCGGTAAACAGAGCCGTAAACATCCCCGTAACACCATGAAAAAAGCGTTAACACGGGAATCGGGCCGTGCTGGCGGTCGGCGGCGATGTCCTCGCCGAGGCCCGAAAGCCCTGGTCAGCGAGCCGCTATGCACCAGCCAGCTCATACCCGGGGGCCTTAGCTAGCCGGTCGCAATTCGATAATCAATCGGCGGCAATTCGGTAACCGGCCCGGGGCTGGGTCAGGATGACTGGCGCGCTGCCGTCCGGTTCCAGCTTGGCCCGGAGCCGGCGGATGTACACCCGGACGTACTCGGTCTCCGTCTCATAGCCCCGGCCCCAGACCCGGCGCAGCAGGTGGGCGTGGGTCAGCAGCTTCCCCCGGTTCAGCGCCAGCTCGCGCAGCAGGGCGAACTCGGTCGGCGTGAGGTGCACCGGGGTGCCGTCCCGGCGGACCTGCTGGCCGGCCAGGTCGATCTCCAGCGGCCCGATGGTAAGTACCTGCGGGGCGGCCGAGGCCAGCTCGGCGGGCCGGGTGCGGCGCAGCGTGGCGGTGATCCGGGCCAGCAGCTCCTCGATGCTGAACGGCTTGGTCAGGTAGTCGTCGGCGCCCATGTTCAGCGCGGTCACCTTGTCCCGCTCCCCGCCGCGCGCGGAGACCACGATGATGGCCACCGGCGAGCGCTCCCGGATGAGCTGGCACAGCTCGAAACCGTCCACCTCGGGGAGCATCAGGTCCAGCAGGACGATGTCCGGGTCCTCGGTCTCCAGCAGGTTCAGCGCCCGGAGCCCGTCCAGCGAGACCACGGTGTCGAAGCCGCGGACGGCCAGGTTCGACCGGATCAGGTTGACGATGTTCGGATCGTCCTCGACCACCAGGGCGCGAGTGGTGGCCGCCGGCTCAACCATCGGCGACGGCCTCCAGCGCCGGGGTGCTCGCGGCGGGCAGGGCGGTGTTCTCCACCGGCAGCCGGATGCGGAACCGGGTGCCCCGCGGCGGCCGGTCCAGCTCGATCTGGCCGCCGTGCGCGGCGATGATGCCGCGGGCGATGGACAGCCCGAGACCGGACCCGGAGCTCGCTGACCGGCGCCGCCGCATCGGCTCGAACGGGGTGGCGGCCACGTCGGGCGGCATCCCGACGCCGTCGTCGTCCACCGTGACCAGCACCGTGTCCGCGCTGGCCCGCTGCGCGGTGACGGTCACGCGGGTGCTGGCCGGGTTGTGGCCGGTCGCGTTGGCCAGCAGGTTCACGAAGACCTGCTCCAGCCGGTCATGATCGGCCCAGACGGGCGGCAGGTCCGCGGCGCAGCGCACTTCCACGCGCAGTGCGCTGGCCGGCGGCAGGCAGGCGATCGCGGCGTCCAGGACCAGCGGGATGTTGCACCAGTCGGGCTGCAGCTGCATGATCCCGGACTCGATGGCCGAGAACCGGAGCAGGTCGTCGACGAGGCGGCTGAGCCGGGAGGATTCCGTGGCGATCGTGGCCAGGAACCGGTGCTGCGAGGCGGCGTCCCAGGTCACGTCGGGCTGCAGCAGGCTGGACGCGTAGCCTTTGATCGCGGTCAGCGGGGTGCGCAGTTCGTGGCTCAGCCGGGACAGGAACCCCCGCTGCATTTCCCCGGACCGGCGCAGCGCGGTGGTCTCCTGGATGGCGAACCAGGCGGCCTCCCGTTCCAGCGCGAGCCGCAGCGAGTGGGCCGCGTCGGCCAGCAGCGCCGCGGAATCGGGCGGCGGGAGCGCGGCGTGCCAGCGGGCCACCAGCGCGGTGCAGCCGCCGGGCGCCGGGAAGGCCACGGACAGCAGGTGCTGGCCCCCGGCGTCGGTGCCGGGCACCGGCACTCCCTCCTGGCCCGCGCCGAGGACGGCCTGTGCGGCGCGGAGCGCGGCCGCGGACCCGGCCGCCTGCCCCGGGAAGGCCGGCCGCGGCCCGGCACCCGGGCGGGCCGTCCGGGTCCCCGACGGCCAGCACCACCTCGTCCGCCTCCAGGCCGCGGCGCAGCGCGTGCAAGGCCGTCGGCAGGCCGTCGGCCACCTGGAGCGGCCCGGCCAGCGTCTGCAGCATCTCCCGGATCGTCTCCAGGACCCGGTTCCGCGCCGTCACCTCGTCCAGCAGCCGGTCCCGCTCGACCGCGCCGGCCGCGTAGCCGGCGTACAGGGTGGCCAGGTCCAGGTCGTCCCGCCGTGGCTTGCCCGCGGTGGCGCGGAACACGGTGATGACCCCGAGCAGGCCGCCGGGGCCCAGCACCGGGACCGACCAGGAACTCGCCACCTTGGCCGACCTGGCCAGCTCGGCGAACGGCGCCCAGGCCGTGCCCGCCTGCACGTTCTCCTCGATGACCGGGCACTCCGCCGCCGCCGCCAGTCCCACTGGGCCGCCCGCCGGGCCGCGCGGCAGCCGGGCCCACGCGGCCAGCAGCGGCGGCCCCAGGCCCAGCGAGGCCGCGCACACCAGCGAGGAATCCGGGGCCACCAGGTGGATGCTCAGCCGCTCGCTGCCCAGCGCCGCGCCCAGCGCCGACAGGATCAGCGCCAGGCTGCTGGACGGGTCGGCCGAGACCAGCCGGTCGGTGAGCCCGTGCAGCCGGGTCAGCTGGCGGCGGGCCGAGGAGTCCACCTCCTGGCCGGACAGCAGTGCCACCACGTCACCGGGGTGTACCTCGTTGGGAGTCACCTCGGCGATGAGGCGGCCGTGCCGCAGCACTGCGATGCGGTCCGCGAGCCGGAACATCTGGCTGATATCGTGGCAGGCCAGCACCACGGTGGTGCCCTGCTCGCGGACCCGGGCGATCAGGTCCTCGACCAGCGCGGATTCCTGCACGCCCAGCGCGGCGGTCGGCTCGTCCAGCAGCAGCAGCCGGGGCTGCTGCGCCATGGCCCGGGCCACGGCCACCAGCTGGCGCTGGCCGCCGGACAGGGAGCGCACCGAGCGACCCGGATCCCGCAGCGGCACGCCCAGCCGGCTGAACAGCTCGGCGGCGTCCTTGCGCATCCTGACCTCGGAGAACACCTGGCGGCGCCGCTCCCGGCCGAGCAGGACATTCGAGGCCACGTCGAGGTTGTCGCACAGCGCCAGGTCTTGCCAGACCACCTCGATGCCCCGCCGCTTGGCACTGATCGGGTCGGGCGGGACCGGCCGGCCATCGAGGGCGACCACTCCAGACGTCGGCGCGATGTCCCCGGCTATGCAGCGGACCAGGGTGCTCTTGCCCGCGCCGTTCTCGCCCGCCAGCGCGACCAGCTCACCGGGCCGGACGCTCAGGTCCACGCCGTCCAGGGCGGTCAGCGGCCCGAACCGCGCCCCCAGCCCGGCGACCGTCAGCTCGGCCGCGGCGGCCTCCCCGGCGTAGCTGGCGGCAGCAGTCATGTGTCACATTCTGGACGGAACGGCCGCCGCGCACCAACTGGGCAGCCAGGAAGGCGCTGGCTGGGGGGCTCCCGGGCGCCCGGCGGCGGCGCCCGCGGCCGCGGCCCAGGCGGGTTGACTCCGTACCGGAGTACGGCTGTTAGCGTCCCGTTCATGCCTGGACTGACGATCGGCAAGTTCGCCGAGGCCGGCGGGGTCGGCGTGGAAACCGTGCGGTTCTACCAGCGGCGCGGGCTGCTGCCGGCGCCGGGGCGGGGCGGGTCGGGCTTCCGCGAGTACACCGAGGACGACCAGTGGCGGCTGGCCTTCATCCGCCGGGCCCAGCGGCTCGGGTTCAGCCTGGCCGAGATCGGCGACCTGCTCGGGCCGGCCCAGGCCCGGTCCACCGGGGACATCGTGGCCGCGGCCGGGCGGAAGCTGGCCCACGTCGCCGAGCAGATCACGGAGCTAGCGCAGCTGCAGTGCCGGCTCCGCCGCCTGGTGCACGTCTGTGAGTCCGGCAGCGCCGTGGACTGCCTGGCGCTGCACGTCGCGGAGCCCGGATCCGGGCCAGCCCGGCCGGGCGGCCCGGATGCACCGGAAGGAAGGAATCCATGAGCACGGAGCAGCTGAGCATGGCCACCCCGGTCACCGACGACAGCTTCGACGCGGTGGTGCTGGGCAGCCCGCGCCTGGTCATCGTTGAGTACTGGGCGCGCTGGTGCGGCCCGTGCCGCCAGCTCGGCCCGGTCCTGAACGCGATCGCGGCCGACCACGCCGGGCAGGTCGACCTGGTCACCGTGGACACCGACGAGAACTGGCAGACGACGGCGCGGTACGGGGTGCTGCACGTCCCCACCGTGCACGTCTTCAGCGGCGGCGGGCTCCTCCGGCAGGTCGTCGGGGCCAGGTCGAAGGCGGCGCTGCTGCGCGAATTCGCCGGCCTCCTGTAACCGGGCGCCGCGGTGGCCGCGGGACCGGGCGGACGGCCGCGCCGGTGCGCGCCGCTTGCCGGCCCGGCCCGCCAGCCGGCAGGGTAGGCGCATGATCGAGGCGGTCGTGTTCGACCTGGACGGCGTGCTCATCGACTCCGAGCCGGTGTGGGAGGAGGTGCGCCGCGAACTCGTGGCCGAGCACGGCGGCCAGTGGCCCCCGGACGCGCAGCACCGGCTGATGGGCATGAGCACGCGCGAATGGGCCCGGTACCTGACCGGGGAACTGGGCGTCCGGCTCCCGCCGGAGCAGGCCGCCGCCGTGGTCATCGAGCGGATGGCGGCCCGGTACTCCAGCCGGCTGCCGCTGCTGCCGGGGGCGGCCCAGGCGGTCCGCGCGCTGGCTGCGCACTGGCCGCTCGGGCTGGCCAGCTCCTCGCCGCCCTCCCTCATCGACGCTGTGCTCGATGCGTCGTCGCTGCGCGGCTGCTTCCAGGCCGCCATGTCCACCGAGCAGGTCCCCGCGGGCAAGCCGGCGCCGAACATCTACCTGGCGGTGGCGGCCGCGCTCGGTGTCCAGCCCGGCCGGTGCGCCGCGGTCGAGGATTCCGCCAACGGCCTCCGGTCGGCCGCGGCGGCCGGCCTGCGGGTGATCGCCGTCCCGCGCCCGGAGTACCCGCCCGGCCCCGCGGCGCTGGCGTCCGCCACCCTGGTGCTGGGCAGCCTGGCCGAGCTCACCCCGGATACGGTCCGCGCCCTCGGTGCCTGACCGGCCGACAGGAGGAAACCCGGTGCCATCCCCTTATTCAGCCCTGTCCGGCCTGGAGTGCTCGCGGTGCGCGGCGCGTCATGACGCCGATCGTCTCCAGGGCACCTGCGACTGCGGCGCGCCGTTGCTGGCCCGCTACGACACCGACCGGGTCCGCGGCCAGGTCAGCCGCGCGGGCCTGGCCGGGCGGCCGCCGGACCTGTGGCGCTACCACGAGATGCTGCCGGTCAGCGGCCCCGGGCGGGTGGTCAGCCTGGGTGAGGGCATGACGCCGGTGCTGCCGGTGCCCCGGCTGGGCCGCGCCCTCGGCGTGCCCCGGCTACTGATGAAGGACGAGAGCCTGCTCCCCACCGGGACGTTTAAGGCCCGCGGGGCCGCCGTCGGCGTGTCCCGCGCGGCCGAGCTGGGCGCGTCCGGGGTGGCCATGCCCACCAACGGCAACGCGGGCGCGGCCTGGGCCGCCTACGCCGCGCGGGCCGGGCTGGCCAGCCTCATCGTGATGCCCGCGGCCGCGCCCGCGATCAACCGCGCCGAGTGCGCCGTGGCGGGCGCGGAACTGTACGTGGTGGACGGCCTCATCGGGGACGCGGCCGCGATCGTGGCCGCGGCGCTGACCGGCCGGGCCGGGTATGCCGACGTCGCCACGCTCCGCGAGCCCTACCGGCTGGAGGGCAAGAAGACGATGGGGTACGAGATCGCGGAGCAGCTCGGCTGGCGGCTGCCCGATGTGATCGTCTACCCGGCCGGCGGCGGGGTGGGCATCATCGGCATCCACAAGGCGCTGGGCGAGATGCGGGAACTCGGCTGGGTGACCGGCCCCGCGCCCCGGCTGGTCGCGGTGCAGGCCAGCGGGTGCGCGCCGATTGTCCGGGCCTTCGTCAGCGGGGCGGAGCACAGCGAGCCGTGGCCGGAGGCGGAGGCGCGCACCGTGGCGTTCGGTATCACGGTGCCGCGGGCGCTCGGCGATTTCCTGGTGCTGCGGGCGGTGCGCGAGACGGGCGGGACCGCTGTGGCTGTCGATGACCCGGACCTGCTCGCGGCCCAGCGCGAGGTGGCCCGCCAGGAAGGCAGCTTCATCTGCCCCGAGGGCGCGGCCTGCGTCGCCGCGGTCGGCCAGTTGCGCGAGGCCGGCTGGCTGTCGGGCCGCGACGAGGTGGTCGTGCTCAACACCGGGACGGGCCTGAAGTACCCCGGCACCATCTCGGTGGGCGCCCCGCTGCTGGCCGCGGGGGAGCGCCTTCCCGCCGGGTGAGTCCTGCTGGCCGGGTCCGGCCGGCAGGTGTGCGCGGGCGTGTCGCGGGCACCTGAGGGCCCTGGGCCCGGCCGCCCCCGGCCGGCCGGGCGCTCTAGCCGTGCCCCGGGCGCGCGCCGCGCTCCGCGGGGCCGACAGGAGGTAGCTGACCATGACCATCGGCGGCAGCATCGCGCTCATCGTGATCGGCGCGATCCTACGATTTGCCATCAGCTTGTCCCCCGCCTACGTCAACCTGCGGCTCGTCGGCCTGATCCTGATGATCGGCGGCATCGTCGGGCTGATCATCTCGCTCGCCTTCATGACCGCCCGCCGGCGCCGCCCGGTGGACGGGGCGTCCACGGAGATCTACGAGGAGCGCCGGTATCAGGAGCCGCAGGGCCGGTACCAGGAGCCGCCGCTCTGACCGACCCAGCCGTCCCCTCCCCGCTGCGCCCGCCGTGCCCGGGCGCGTCCGCCCGCCCCGTTTTCCGGCCGGCCGGGTGAACCCGCAGCTACCGGGCCTGGGCGGGCCCGCCGCCGTTGCATAGAATCAAGATCGACAGTGCAGCTCAGCGGCCGCGCCCCGGGCACGGCAGCTGCGGTGACCAGCCGGGCCGGGGGACCGCTGGCCCGGCTGTCGCGGCCCGGGGGACTGGGAGAAGAGCATGGCGCGTTCGATCTGGTCGGGATTCCTCAGCTTCGGCCTGGTGAATGTCCCGGTCGGGCTGTACCCGGCCACGGCTGACCAGACCGTCCACTTCAACCAGCTGCACAAGGGCACCTCGCACCGGATCCGGTACAAGAAGGTCGACGAGGTGACCGGGGAGGAAGTGCCCAACTCGGACATCGTCAACGGGTACGACCTCGGCGGTGGCGAGTACGTCGTCGTCAGCCGCGACGAGCTGAAGGAGATCGCTCCCGGGAAGTCGGAGACTATCGAGATCAGCGATTTCGTGGACCTGGCCGAGATCGACCCGGTGCACTACCGGCAGACCTACTACCTGGCGCCGCGGGGAAAGGGCGCGGACCGCGCGTACGCCCTGCTGCGCCAGGCGATGGACGAGGCGGGCAAGGTGGGCATCGCCACCATGGTGCTGCGGGACAAGGAGCACCTGGTCGCGGTCCGGCCGGGCTCCGACGTGCTGATCATGGAGACGATGTACTTCGGGGACGAGATCCGCAAGCCCAGTGAGGAACTGGACACGCTGCCCCAGGACGTGGTCATCCGGGACCGGGAACTCGACATCGCCAAGAGGCTCGTGGATTCCCTCACGGTCCAGTGGTCCCCGGAGGACTACCACAACACCTACCGGGACCGGGTGATGGAGCTCATCGAGCGCAAGCGTGAGGGCAAGTCGGTCGTCTTCGAGGAGGAGCGGCCCAAGTCGAACGTGATCGACCTGATGGCCGCGCTGGAGGCCTCGGTCGCGTCGATGGGCGGCCCGGACCAGGGCCGTGCGGCCGCCCCCGAGCCGGAGGCCCCCGCCGGGCCGAAGGCCGGCGGCGGGCGCCAGGCGGCGGCCGGCCGGGAGACCGATGGCGGGCCGGAGGACCTGGCCGCGCTGAGCAAGGCCGGCCTGCTCAGCCGGGCCGCCGACCTTGGCATCGGCGGCCGGTCGAAGATGTCCAAGCCGGAGCTGATCGACGCGATCAGCGCCGCGAGCGCCCCGCGGCGCCGCACCCGGAAGATTTCCTAGCAATCTTCCGGCGGCCGGCCTGTCGCCCGGACGGCTGTCGGCCCCCGGTGATAGAGCTGACTCGGGAGGGAGGCACGATGCCCGAGCCAGCTCAGATCAGCGAGGTCTGCCCCGACTGCCGCGAGGACCTCGAGCACTGCCACGGCACCGCGATCATGCACGTTGACGGCCTGGCGGACTGCTCGGATGAGCCCGGTTGCCGGCTGCCCGCCGCACTGCACCTGTTCGTGATCTCCTGCGCCGAGGTGGACTGCGACTGCCTGGCGGACACCGTCCCCGCCGCCGTGCACGCCCGGGCCTCCTGACCTGCTGCTCCTGACCGCTACCGGGCCAGGCCGCAGGCCCGCATGGCCTTCCGGTAGGCGACGGCCACCGCATCGAACCTGAGGTGCAGTTCCGCGGCCAGGTCGAAGGGCACCCGTTCCGGCCGCTGTGACTCGACCACTACCTGGTCCTGGCCGAAGATCGTGTCCTCGAAGTCCTGCAGCACCCGGTCCGGCTGGTCGAGGTTGTAGTTCCGGCCGATCACCACGTACCCGGCGCAGTGCCCTGCGTCGACCGGCTGGGCGGCGAAGAAGTACACCATGCCCCGGTCGCCGCCCCAGCCCAGCCGCAAGGCGATCGTGTAGGGCAGGTGCAGCTGGTAGCGGCTGGTCCGGTCCGGCGGCCCGGCCTGCTCGTTGCCAAACACCGGGAAGTCCTCGCTGTTCGCCGCCTCCGGCCGGGTGATCGTGTAGTGCAGGACATGCCCCTCGGTGCGCACCTCGTGGCGCGGCACCACGGGCCGGTCCGGGTCGCCCAGCAGTCCCGGGTGCACCCACGGGAAATGGCCCAGGTCGGTGAAGTTCTCCACCTGGCGGCCCGCGTCGCAGGCCCACCGGTAGGGCCCGGCGGTGAGCACCGCCCACTGCCCGTTTTCCAGTTCCGGCACCTCGGGCAGCGGCCAGCGGGGCTCGTCCAGGGCCACCCAGATCAGCCCGTAGCGCTGCTGGCAGCGGAAGGCGGGGATCCGCGCCTTAGCGGGCACCCGGGCCGGGTCAGCCAGTTGCGGGATGGCCGCGCAGCGGCCGTCGGCGCGGTACCGCCAGCCGTGGTACGGGCAGACCAGGTCGTCGCCGCTGACCCAGCCGAGCGACAGTGCCGTCCCCCGGTGCACGCACAGGTCCAGGTTGGCCCGGGGGGCCCCGTCCGCACCGCGCCAGAGCACGAGTGGCTCGCCCAGCAGGTCGGCGTGCTGGGGCCGGTCGGCCAGCCCGGCCGCGAACGCCACCGGGTGCCAGCAGGCGCGCAGGGCGGGCAGGTCCGCGAAAGCCCCCGGCGAGGTCACGGCCCGGTCTCCGGCATGGGGGAGTGATGCCCGGATATGCCCGGGGCTACTCGGTCAGGGGACTGCGGAGGCCTGCGGCACGGGCTGGAGCGCGGTGTGGTGGCCCTGGAACAGCAGCGAGGAGATCTGGGTCAGGGCGTTCGTGCCGTAGCTGAAGCCCGCGTTGCCGTTCTCGCCGAAGCTGCCCATGTCGTACATGATCGCCAGGGTGTAGCGCTCGTTCGGGCCGGCGAACCCGACCGTGTTGGTGTACCAGACGCCGTAGCCGTTCGGGTCCTGCTCCCAGCCGTCCTTATTGCCCGGGTGGTTCTCCGGCCCGGCGCCCCAGACCCCCCACTGCTGGTCGATCCCGCTGACGTGCCGCAGCCGGAAGACCAGGTAGCTCCGGGTGCTGGGGGAGGCGCTGCCGAGCACGTAGTTCATCAGGTTGTCCAGGTCCTGGGCGGTGGTGTCCACGTTGCCCCAGTACACGGAGTTGGTGAACTGGGTGCTGTTCATGCCGAAGGCCCGGATCCGGTTCATGAAGCTGGCGTCCTCGTACTGATACCAGAGGTCGTCGGCATCGTTGTCGTTGCTGGTGAACAGGGCCTGGAACATCTCGTCCTGAGCCGCGGGGGTCAGCGTGACGCCGCGCTGCAGGATGTCGGTGATCATGGCCAGCTTGATGGTGGACGCCGCCGGGTACAGCGTGGCGCTGCTGCCCCATGCCCAGGTGGCCCCGGTCTCCCGGTCGTGCAGCACCAGCCCGAGGTTCCCCGGGAGGGACTGCAGGTAGGCCCGGGCCAGCTTGGCGTTCTCCCGCATCGTGCAGGGGAAGCCGGGGGCGATCTTCACCGGGCAGGTGGTCGGGGTCGGGGAGGGCGTGGGAGACGGGGTCGCGCTGGGGCTGGGCGAGGACGAGGACCGGTCGCCGGCCGGCGACTGGGACACGGTCCTCGAGCTGGCCGGGGTGAACACACCGCAGCCGGCCACGCCGGACATCACCACCAGCAAGCATGCCACTACGCGGAGGCGCGGGGAACGACACGCGCTATAGGCGGGAGAAGGCATGCCCGACAGGATACGAGCCCGGCGCCGATGACGTGGAATCGTGGGTACCCGCGGTGGGCCTGTCGCCAATTCTTGCTGTCGCCGCCCGGCCCGCCCTGTCCCGGTCAGGCCGGGTGCTCCCGGCCGTCGCCCGCCCACTCGGTGTGGAAGGTGCCGCCGGAGTCCGCCCGGCGGTACGTGTGCGCGCCGAAGTTGTCCCGCAGCGCCTGGATCAGCGCGGCGGGCAGCCGGTCCCGGCGCAGCCCGTCGTAGTAGGCCAGCGACGAGGAGAAGGCGGGCGAGGGGAGGCCGGCCTGCGCGGCCTGGGCGACCACCCGGCGCCAGCTGTCCACCCCGTCCCGCACGGCCGCGACGAAGTACGGTGCGACCAGCAGGCTGGGCAGTTCCGCGTTCTCGTCGTAGGCCTCCCGGATCCGGTTCAGGAACCGGGCCCGGATGATGCAGCCGCCACGCCAGATCGTCGCCATCATGCCCTGGTCGATGCCCCAGCCGTACTCCGCGCTGCCTGCGCCGATGTGGTCGAAGCCCTGCGCGTAGGCGACCACCTTGGAGGCGTACAGCGCGCGGCGGACGTCCTCCACGAACGCGTCCCGGTCGCTGATCTGGGGCGACACCGCGGTGCCGAACGCTTCCCGGGCGGCTTCGCGCTGGTCCGCGTGGCCGGACAGGGCCCGGGCGAATGTGGCCTCCGCGATGCCGGTGATCGGGATGCCCAGATCGAGCGCGTTCTGCACCGTCCACCGGCCGGTGCCCTTCTGCTCGGCCTGGTCCAGCACGACGTCGACGAACGGCTTCCCGGTCTCGGGGTCCTTGTGCGCGAGCACCTGCGCGGTGATCTGGATCAGGAACGAGTCCAGGTCCCCCTCGTTCCAGGTGCGGAAGATCTCCGCGATCTCGGCCGGCGAGGCCCCCAGGCCCGCCCGCAGCAGATCGTAGGCCTCGGCGATGAGCTGCATGTCCGCGTACTCGATGCCGTTGTGCACCATCTTGACGAAGTGGCCGGCGCCGTCCGGGCCCACGTGCGTGCAGCACGGTGTCCCGTCCACCTGGGCGGCGATCGACTCGAACATCGGGCCGATCCGGGCGTAGGACTCCTCGGACCCGCCGGGCATGATGCTCGGCCCGTTCAGTGCGCCCTCCTCGCCGCCCGACACGCCGCACCCGACAAAGTGCAGGCCCCGCTCGCGCAGCGCGGCCTCGCGCCGCCGGGTGTCCATGAAGTGCGCGTTGCCGCAGTCGATGACGATGTCACCCTGGTCCAGCAGCGGAACCAGGTCGTTGATCACGGCGTCAGTGGCCTCGCCCGCCTTGACCATGATGATGACCGCCCGCGGCCGCCTGAGGCTGGCCACGAACTCCTCCATCGAGTCGGCCGGCACCAGCGTGCCCTCGTCGCCGTGCTCCTTGACCACGCTGTGGGTCCGCTCCGGCGAGCGGTTGTGCAACGCGACCGCGTAGCCGTGCCGGGCCAGGTTACGGGCCAGGTTGCGGCCCATCACCGCCAGGCCCGTCACGCCGATGTCTGCGCTGCCCGCCTCAGTCATGCTGCTGCCTCCGTCGTAAGTCGTGCCGTCATCCGCGAGGGTAACCCGACGGCCGTCCGGGCCGGCTGGCGGTCCCGCCCCCCGTGTCCGTAACCACGGTTGCGGCCGGGCCGGCGGCGGGCCGGGGCGGGGGCGCCGCGCGCCGCTTGGCATCCCCCCAGGTTGCGGCGGACCCGTCGCGGTCGGCGACAATGCCGGGGATGGAGACCACGCCGACCGCCGATCGGCCGGCCGCCCGGCCGTCCTTCCGCGCCGACCCCGCCCAGGGCCGGCTGTTCCGGGCCTCCCGGGTGGTGCGGAGCACCGACGTGACCCCCGGTGGGCGGCTCCGGTTCGATGCGCTGGCCCGGTACCTGCAGCAGGCCGCCGAGGACGACCTCGCCGACTCCGGGTGGGCCGAGCCGTACACCTGGCTGGTGCGCCGCACCGCCGTCGCCGTCCGCGGCTACCCCGCGCACCGCGAGCGGGTGACGTTGCGCACGTTCTGCTCCGGGACCGGCCCGCGCTGGGCGGAGCGCACCACCACCGTGGCCGGCGCGGCCGGGGACCTGATGCAGGCCACCGCGGTCTGGGTCGCAGTCGACCCGGCGGGGGGCGGCCCGGTCCGCTCGGGGAGGCATTCCAGCAGCGCTACGGCCCCGCGGTCGGCGGCCGCCGCGTCTCAGCGCGGCTGTCCCATCCCGGGCCGCCCGTGGCCGCGGCGGGCCGCCCGTGGCCGCTGCGCCGCGCCGACTTCGACACGGCCGGTCACGTCAACAACAGCATTCACTGGGCCGCGGTGGAAGAAATCCTGCCCGGCCTGGGCTGGCTCCCGGCCTGCGCCGAGATCGAGTATCACCGGCCCATCCTCCCCGCGGATGAGCCGGTCCTGGTCGCCGCGCCGGGGGCGGCCCGGCTGTCGGTCTGGCTGTGCGGCGGCCAGCGGCGGCTCGCCTCGGCCGTGCTGCAACCGGCCGGTGACTAGGCGCCCGCCGCCCGCCCGGATGACCAGCGACGTTCGCGTGGCCGCAGCGGTGCAAAACGGCCCGCCCCCGGGGCCAGATGTTACTGGTTAGTAGCCTGCTGCGTTCTAAACTGGGAGGGGCGAGCCGCCCGTGCCCCGGCGCGGCGGCTCCGAGGGTCGGAGGCGGCCGATGATTATCAGTCCCAGCCTGATCCAGGCGCACGGCGCCACGGCCACCGCCGCGTTCACGGTCGGGGATGCAGTCGTTATCTTCGTGCTCGTCCTGGCGGCCTTCGCGGTGATCGTGGCGTTCGTCGGGCGGCGCACCCAGCGGCTGGCCTTCCATCCCCGGCAGCGCACCAGGCACAGCCGCCGGATCCAGCGCGCGGCGGAGGATGACGTCGAGGTGATCGAGCGGGATGCCCGCCGCTTCGGGCCGGATGCCCCCAGGACCCGGGATGACGACCTCTGAAGCCTGTCGCCGGCCGGGTGGCCCGGGCCGGCGGCCAGGCTAGGCGGGGATGCGCCGGCGCCAGACTAGCCAGCCCGCGCCGCCCAGCAGCACCAGGCTGCCGGCCACGATGCCGCCGATGGCGGCGCCGGGCAGCCCGCCACCCTGGCCGCCACTGGCCGCCGCGCCGGGCCGGGCGGAGGAAGGTGCCGCGCTGGCCGCCGGGCCGGCCGCGGCGCGGTCGCCTGCCTTGCTGCCGAACGCGGTGACCTGGTCCGCCGACGCGGCCAGCAGCAGCAGCCCCTCGGCCGCGCTGGGGGTGCTGAAATGGTTGGCCGGGGCGCCCACCGACACCCGCTGGCGGACCTGGCCGGTGGCCGGGTCCAGTCCGTACAGGATGCCGTTCCGGTCGATGGTCCAGACCAGCCCGCCCGCGACGATGGGCGGCCCGCCGCCGGCCTGGGACGTCCACAGCAGTCGCACCGACGGTGGCGACCGGCTGGCCCGGACCGCCACGATCCCGCTCAGGCAGGGCAGGTAGACGGTGCGGCGGGTCACCGCGAAGCCGCCGTCGATGTCCGCCTGGCACGCGCTGGGCAGGATCGCCTGCTGGCCACCGATGCCGCCCAGGTGCGCGCCGTTGAGCAGGTACACCTTGTGCTGCTTGCCGGCCACCACGACCTGGCCGTCGGCCAGCAGCGCCGGCTCGGTGGACATGTCCTGGTCGGTGGCGTTGTCCGACGGCCAGGTGACCGGGGCGAAGAAGTGCAGCAGGTGCATGGCCGGGGAGAGCTCGAGCACCGAGTCGCTGTCGTCGTAGCCGCGCGACTCCGTCCGCACCGAGCCGTTTCCGACGCTGACCCAGACGTGCCCGCTGCGGTCCACCGCGGGCGCGCCCCCGCCCATCCACACCGCGCCCTGGGCCTGGCCCTTCTTCGCGTCCACGGTGAAGACGGCGGGCTGACCGCCCGCCTCGGGAACCGAGATCACATGACCCCGGTAGGGCGGGCAGTCCCCGTCATTGCCGCCGAAGCCGAACACGACCCGGCCGCCGGCCAGGGCCAGCCCGGTGCGCTGCAGCATCCCCGCCGGGTCGGTGCCGGCCGGGTCCACGTCCCGCCTCATCCGGACCACGCCGGTCTGGGTGGACAGCCCGATCAGCACGTGCGCGGGTTTGCCATAGGCCAGTTCGTCGGCGACCGCGAATATCTCGCCGCGCACCGGGTCGATGACCGGGGTCCCGGTGATGCCCACGGTCGGCCCGATGTCCCCGCACCGCAGCGAGCTGGCCGGGACCGGGGTGGCCAGGTGCCGGGACCAGGCCACCGCGCCGGTGGCCGCGGACAGCGCGTAGACAGTGTCCCGCTCCGTGGCCACGTACACCCGGCCGCCGGACACCAGCGGCTCGCCGTAGATGTCCCCGTCCAGCCGCGCCGAGGTCCACGCGCGCGCCGATGTGTCCACGTGGGCCGGGGACCGCGCCACCCCGGTGCCGGTGGCGTCCCCGTGGTAGACCGTCCACGACCCGCGGGCCGTTCCGTGCGTGGCGGCGGGCGGCCCAGCGGGCGCGGCGGCCTGGGCGGCCGCACCGGCCAGGCCCAGGCCCCCGGTGACCGCGGCCAGCACGCAGGCACCCAGGGACAGGCGGCGTGAGACGCGGCTCACGCCGCTCCAGCGGCAAGCGTGCCGGGCTGAGTCACCGTGCCAGCCTACCGGCGCCTTCGCCCGGGGCTGGCCTACGCACAGGCCGGCCTGCCTGCCCGGCTCCCCCTGGGAAGGCACCCGGGGGGCTTCCCGGCGGGCCGGCCGGGCGGCCCGGCTGAGTCCCTTTGCGGGCGGCCCAGGGACCTAGGTCCCTGGGCCGCCCGCCGCCGCCCGGCGAGGCTGGCTGTGCCACCCATTGCCGCACCCAGGGGAGCGAGCGCCCGATGACTGCCCCGGCCCCCACGATCAGCCCGGCACGCCCGCGGCCGCCGGTTGAACTTCCGCGAGCGCCCGATGCTGGTGTTCTGGGAGACCACCCGGGCCTGCCTGCTGGCCTGCCGGCACTGCCGGGCCAGCGCCACCACCCAGACGCCACCCGGCGAGCTCGGGCACGCCGCCGGCCGCGACCTGATCGACCAGGTCGCCGGGTTCGGTCGCCCCTACCCGATCCTGGTGCTCACCGGCGGGGACTGCCTGCTCCGCGGGGACCTGTTCGAGCTGGTGGACTACGCGGTGGCGCAGGGCGTGCCTGTCTGCCTGTCCCCCTCGGTCACCCCGGTGCTCAGCCGCGGGATGATCGACCGGATCGCGGCCAGCGGGGTCCGGGCCGTATCGGTCAGCCTGGACGGGGCGTCCGCCGCCACTCACGACGGGGTCCGCGGCATCTCCGGCCACTTCAGCCAGACCGTCGACGCCATCCGCGCGCTGGCCGGCGCGGGGCTCACGGTCCAGGTCAACACCACGGTGATGAGCGCCAACCTGGCCGAGCTTCCCGACGTCGCGGCGCTGGTCGCGGATACCGGGGCGCACATCTGGGAGGTGTTCTTCCTGGTGCACGTCGGCCGGGGGGTCCAGGCCGACGCGATCACGCCCGGCCAGCACGAGGACGTCTGCCATTTCCTCTACGATGCCGCGCGGCACGGGTTCGTGGTGCGCACCGTCGAGGCCCCGTTCTTCCGCCGGGTGGTGGCGGACCGCCGGGGCGGTGCCGCGCCCCCGGACGACCCGCTGTACCAGGAACTGACCGGGCGGCTGGAGATGCTGCTCGGCCCGCCCGGCCGCCCGCCGAGCGCGCATACCGCGCCGACCCGCGATGGCAAGGGGATTCTCTTCGTGGCCCACGACGGCGAGGTCTACCCGGCCGGCTTCCTCCCGCTGGGCCTGGGCAACCTCCGGGACCAGCCGCTGCGCGACATCTACACCGGCCACCCGTTGCTGCGCGATATCCGGGAGGCGCGGTTCACCGGCCGCTGCGGCAGCTGCGGGTACGCCGACCTGTGCGGCGGATCCCGGGCCCGGGCCTACGCCGCCAGCGGCGACCCGCTCGGCGAGGACCCGGCATGCCCGTTCCAGCCCTGACACCCAGCGCCCATCCCACCGCGCCAGGGACGGCAGGCGGCGGTGCGCCAGGGACGGCAGGCGGCGGTGCGCCAGGGACGGCAGGCGGCGGTGCGCCAGCCACCCCGCCCGTGCCCGCGTCCTCGGCCGCACCCGACCCCGGGGCGGCCGCGCGGGATGACGAGCTGCCGGTGATCATCCAGGGTGGCATGGGGGTGGCCGTGTCCGGCTGGCGGCTGGCCCGGGCGGTCGCGTCGGCTGGGCAGCTGGGCGTGGTTTCCGGGGTCGCGCTCGACCTGGTGCTGGCCCGCCGCCTGCAGCTGGGGGACCCCGACGGCACGGCCCGCCAGGCTCTGGCCGCGCTGCCGCTGCCCGGCGCGGCCGAGCGCATCCTGCGGCGCTACTACGTGCCCGGCGGCATCGAGGAGGGCCAGCCGTTCCGGCCCGTCCCGCGGATCGGGCTGCGGGGCAGCGCGGCCGGGCAGGAGCTGGCCGTGGCCGGCAACTTCGCCGAGGTGTACCTGGCCAGGGCAGGACACGACGGCCTGGTCGGCATCAACTACCTGGAAAAGGTGCAGCTGGCCACGCCCGCCGCCGTGTACGGGGCGATGCTGGCCGGGGTGGACTATGTGCTGATGGGGGCGGGCATCCCGGCCCAGATCCCGCAGCTGCTCGACGCGCTGGCCGCCGGGCGGCTCGGCGAACTGGACGTCGCCGTGGCCGGGGCGGATCCCGGCGCCCGGCAGGTGGCCTGGCTTGACCCGGCGGAGCTGTTCCCCGCCGGGCCGCCGCCGCTCACCCGGCCGGCCTTCCTGGCCATCATTTCCTCCGCCGTGCTCGCCTCCTACCTCGTCCGCAGCCCGGTGACCGCCCCGGACGGCTTCGTGCTGGAGGGGCCCACCGCGGGCGGGCACAGCGCACCGCCCCGGGGCAAGCTGGTGCTGTCCGCGCGGAACGAGCCGGTCTACGGGCCACGGGACACCATCGACCTGGCGAAAGTGAGGGCGCTGGGCAGGCCGTTCTGGATAGCGGGCGGCCAGGCGGGGGACGGGCAGCTGGCCGGTGCGCGGGCCGCGGGCGCGGCCGGGATCCAGGTCGGCACGGCTTTCGCGCTGTGCCGGGAGTCCGGGATGGCGCCCGCACTGCGGGCTGAGCTGCTCGGCCGCGGGCTGGCAGGCACCCTCACCGTGCGCAACGAGCCGTCCGCCTCGCCGGCCGGCTTCCCGTTCAAGGTGGCCGAGCTGCCCGGCACGCTGGCCGACGAGGCGGTGTATGCGGCCCGGGCCCGGCTGTGCGACCTCGGTTACCTGCGGGTGCCTTACCAGCGGGACGGCGGCCGGGTCGGCTACCGCTGCCCGGCCGAGCCCCCCGACGCCTACCAGCGCAAGGGCGGCGCGGCGGCGGAGACGGCCGGCCGGCGATGCCTGTGCAACGGCCTGCTCGCCACCATCGGGCTGGGCCAGCGGCTGGCTGGCGGCGCGACCGAGCCGCCGGTGGTCACCCTCGGCCAGGACCTCGGCTTCCTGCCCGGCCTGGTAGCGGCGGCCGGGACGGATTTCACCGCCACCGACGTGCTGGCCTACCTGCTCCGCTGATCTGCTCCGCGCCGCGGTGCCGTGGCGGCGGCCCGATAACCTGTCGGGCGTGCTGGAACAGGTGACGGTGATCCGGTACGTGACCCCGCTGCGCGAGGGCGGGTCGCTGCCGGCCCTGGTCGAGGCGGACAACCTGGGTACCTACGTGCTCAAGTTTCGTGGCGCGGGGCAGGGCCCCAAGGCGCTGGCCGCCGAGATCATCGGCGGCGAGCTGGCCCGGCGGCTCGGGCTGCGCACCCCGGAGCTGGTGCTGGCCTGCCTGGACCCGCGGATCGCCGCCGCCGAGCCCGATCCCGAGATCCAGGACCTGCTGCGGGCCAGCAGCGGGCTCAACGTGGGGGTGGACTTCCTGCCGTCGGCGGCCGGGTTCGACCCGGCTGGCTGGCGGGCGGACCCGGATTTCGCCAGCCAGGTGCTCTGGTTTGACGCCCTGATCCAGAACGTCAACCGGACCTGGCGCAACCCGAACCTGCTGGTCTGGCACGGCGACATCTGGCTTATCGACCACGGGTCGGCGCTGTACTTCCAGCACAACTGGGTCACGGCCCGCCCACTGGCGCCCTTCGACGCGCATGACCATGTGCTGCGGGGCGCCGCGACCCGGCTGGCCGCGGCGCACCAGGCGCTGGCGCCCCGGATCACGCCGGGGCTGCTTGAGGAGGTGCTCGGCCTGGTGCCGGAGGAATGGCTGGGGGACGGACGGCCCGGGGACTACGCCGCGCACCTGCTGGCGCGGGCGCCCCGGGTGCTTGAGGTGATCCAGTGAGCGCCGGCCGCCCGGGCAGCGGCCCGGCCCCGGCGGGCCGGGAGCCGTTCGAGTATGCGCTGATCCGGGTGGTGCCGCGGGTGGAGCGCGGCGAGGCGATCAACGCCGGGGTGATCCTCTATGCCCAGCGCTACCGTTTCCTGGACTGCCGGATCTTGCTTAACGAGAACCGGCTCCGGGCGCTGGATCCGGCCGCGGACGTGCCCGCGGTGCTGGCAGCGCTGGGCGCCCTCGGAGAGGGCTGCCACGCCGGCCGGCCCGCCGAGGAGCCGCTGGGCGTGCGGTTCCGTTGGCTGACCGCCCCGCGCAGCACGATCGTCCAGCCCAGCCCGGTGCACAGCGGCCTCACCGCCGACCCGGCCGCCGAACTCGACCGCCTGTTCGACGAGCTGGTCCGCTAGAGGACGCTTTCGCGGGCCGCGGGCTCAGCGGCACGAACGTCGGCAGCTTCCCGGATCGCGCCCTCCTTGGCGAACTGGCCGCTCGTCATCGAGATGTCCGCCCCGCCCGCCTGATCCAGCCCCGCCGCCCGGGGCGCCTGGGGTTGTGCGGTGAGTTGTGACCCGCCAGAGGGTCTCAACTCGCCACGTAGCGCTGCCGCCCGGGGCGCCTGGGGTTGTGCGGTGAGTTGTGACCCGCCAGAAGGTCTCAACTCGCCGCGCACAGGGCCGGGCGAGCGGGCCACCGCACCGCCGCGAGAGGCCGCACCGCCGCGAGAGGCCGCACCGCCGCGAGAGGCCGCACCGCCGCGAGATCTCGCGCCGGCGGGGAATGACCCGGCGACGTCCTGCCGTTACCCCCTAATAGTTAGTTTATGTTTAGCAACTATTATGGCTAGCTGGCGCCTGGGCGCACGGGCCCGGCCGCCATCCTCAGGAAGGGTGGGTATGCAGGCCTCCTCATCCGTGTCAGCCATGCACGCGGCGCGCCACGAGCCCGCGCCCCACGAAGCGGCGCCGTCCAGCCGGGCCTCCCGGCCCACGGGCCCCCGCTACAAGTGGATTGCGCTGTCGAACACCACGCTCGGCGTGCTGATGGCGACGATCAACGCCTCGATCATGCTGATCGCGCTGCCGGACATCTTCCGGGGCATCGGCGTGAACCCGCTGCAGCCGGGGAACACCAGCCTGCTGCTGTGGATGATCATGGGCTACCTGGTGGTCACCGCCGTGCTGGTCGTCAGCTTCGGCCGCCTCGGTGACATGGTCGGCCGGGTCCGGATCTACAACCTGGGCTTCGCCGTGTTCAGCGTGTTCTCGGTGCTGCTGGCGCTGACGTGGCTGCACGGGACGCCCGCCGCGCTGTGGATCATCCTCATGCGTGTCCTGCAAGGCGTCGGCGGGGCCATGCTGATGGCCAACTCCAGCGCGCTGCTCACCGATGCGTTCCCCGCCGGCCAGCGCGGCCTGGCCCTGGGGCTGAACCAGGTGGCCGCGATCGCGGGCTCGTTCATCGGGCTCATCCTCGGCGGGCTGCTCGGCCCGGTGGACTGGCGGCTAGTCTTCCTGGTCTCGGTCCCGTTCGGCGTGTTCGGCACGTTCTGGGCCTACCTGAAGCTCCGCGAGCTGAGCGAACGCCAGCCGGCCCGGATCGACTGGTGGGGCAACGTCACGTTCGCCATCGGCCTGATCGCGGTCCTGGTGGGGATCACCTACGGCATCCAGCCCTACGGCGGCCACACGATGGGCTGGGCCAGCCCGTTCGTGCTCACGGCCATCATCGGCGGGCTCGTCATGCTGGGGGTTTTCTGCTTCGTCGAGACCCGGGTCAAGCAGCCGATGTTCCGGCTGCCCCTGCTGCGGATCCGGGCGTTCACGGCCGGGAACCTGGCCAGCCTGCTGTCCGGCCTCGGCCGGGGCGGCCTGATGTTCGTCCTGATCATCTGGCTGCAGGGCATCTACCTGCCGCGGCACGGCTACAGCTTCAGCCAGACCCCGCTGTGGGCCGGGATCTTCATGCTGCCGCTCACCATCGGCTTCCTGATCGCCGGACCGGTGTCCGGCTGGCTGTCCGACCGTTACGGGGCGCGCCCGTTCGCCACCGGCGGCATGGTGGTGGCCGCGGCCTCGTTCCTGCTCCTCGAACTGCTGCCGATCAACTTCACGTACTGGCAGTTCGCGCTGATCCTGCTGCTCAACGGGCTCGGCATGGGGCTGTTCGCCTCGCCTAACCGGGCCGGGATCATGAACAGCCTGCCCCGGGAGAGCCGCGGGGTAGGCGCGGGGATGAGCGCGACGTTCCAGAACTCGGCCATGGTGCTGTCTATCGGCATCTTCTTCACGCTGATCATCCTGGGGCTGGCTGGGTCGCTGCCCGCCGCGCTGAACCACGGCCTGGTCGCCCAGGGCGTGCCCCGGGCCCGACGCGGCCCGGGTCGCCGCGCTGCCCCCGGTCTCGGTCATGTTCGCGGCGCTGCTCGGCTACAACCCGGTGCAGACGCTGCTCGGCCCGGTCATCTCGCACCTGCCGGCCAGCCATGCCGCCTACCTGACCGGGCGGGGTTTCTTCCCGGCGCTGATCTCCCCGTCGTTCTCCGCCGGCCTGGACGTGGCGTTCGACTTCGCCATCGCCGCGTGCCTCATCGCCGCGGTTGCCTCGCTGCTGCGCGGCCGCCGCTACGTTCACGAGGAGCAGATCACCGGGGCGCCCCCCGAGCCTGAGGCCGTCACCGAGCCCGCGGCGCGGGGCTGACCGCGCCGCGACCGCGCGGGTCAGGCCCCGGGACAGCACCCGGCCCCGGGGCCGGACCACGACCGGCGCCCGGGTCAGGGCGTCACGGTGAACGGCCGCATCATCTCGTTGTCCTCGTGCTCGACGATGTGGCAGTGATGCACGTAGCTCTGGGTCCCGGTCACTCCCGTGGGCAGCTCCCACTTCGCCCGGATGGTGGTGAAGAAGCCCGGGTTGGCCTTGACGGTGTCCTTGAAGCCGCGCTCGTCCGGGGTGGGCGGCTGCATCGGGCCGGTGGCGAACGGCTCCGGGCTGATCCCGCCGGGCACCCCGGCCGGGCCGCCATACTTCTTCTGGTAGGCGGCGACGTCGTACGGCGTCCGCCCGACCACCTGGAAGGTGACCAGGTGCACGTGCATGGGATGCGTGTCGGGGGTCATGTTCACCCAGACCCAGTCCTCCACTGTGCCGGCCCTCGGGGTTTCCGTCACCGGGGAGGCGTCGAAGTCCATCCCGTTCAGGTTCAGGTACCAGCCGGCCGTCTCCGCGCCGATCTCGTTCAGCGTGATGTACCGGGTCCGGCACGGGTGATGCAGCCGGGCGCGCTGGCCGGGCAGGCTGCCCGGGATCGAGCGCGGGCCCCGGTGGGTGACCGAGGTGCCGACCCGGATCTGCATGACCGGCGCCAGCGGGGGCGCGGGAGTGGACACCGGCGCGGCGGGCGTGTCGTTGCGCAGCAGCACCGCCCGGCCTTCCAGCCCGCGGAAGTCGATCAGCAGGTCGGCCCGCTCGGCCGGGGCCAGCACCACCGCGCTGACCGGCACGGGCTTGTCCCACAGGCCGCCCTCGGCGCCGATCTGCCACATGGGCAGCCCGCCGAAGCGCAGGCTCATGATCCGCGCGTTGCACCCGTTCAGCACCCGGAACCGGTACATCCGCGGCTCCACGTCCAGGAACGGCCACACCTTCCCGTTGACCAGCATGTGGTCGCCGAAGTACTCGCCGATCCACTTGACCCCGGGGATATCGCTGACCGGGTACCGGAGGGTACCGTCCGCATTGAACTGGCGGTCCTGGATCACCAGCGGGACCTCGTAGGCGCCGCCCGGCACCCCGACCGGGTTCGGCTCGGCCCCGGTGTCGAAAGCATCCCTGATCAGGTAGCCGGCGGCCAGGCCAGCGAACACGTTCAGCCGGGTGGTACCCATGCCGTGGTCGTGGAACCAGCGCAGCGAGGCCGGCATCTGCGGCAGCTGGTTGCCGTAATGAACGTGCTGCGTCTGGCCATGGGCGTAGCCGGCGCCGCCGTCGGTGACCGGGTTGCCGTCGCTGCCGGCCGCAACGAACCCGCCGTGCAGGTGGGTCATCGGCCGCACCTGACGGCCGTTGCGGTCGGTCAGCCGGGTGTCCACGGGAAGCCAGGCCGGGTACGTTTCCGGCAGGTGGTTGGTGAAGCTGACGTCGATCGGGACCCCGCTCTGCGCGGCCAGCACCATGCCGAACGAGCCGGCCTGGCCGGTCAGACCTGAGCCGTCGTCATAGGCCCACAGCGGCGTGGGCGGCAAGTCCGGGTGCAGCCTGCGGCGGATCGGCCGCTGGGTGAACGCGTACTGGTTCGGGCCGCTCGGGGTGGCCACCACGATGCCCTTCCCGGGCAACGGCAGCGGCTGGCTGAATTTCCGCAGGCTGCCGCCGGGCACGGTGGACCGGGCCGTCCGGCCGGCCGCACTGACCCGGGCCCGTCCTAAGCCCTGCCGCGCCGTGACGGGCACCGCCAGCAGGGCGCCCACCCCCACGCCGTACTGCATGAACTGCCTGCGGGTCGACTCGGCCATCACGTCCGCCTAGCGCTCGTGCCGGGCCCGGCGAGCCCGGGCCCGGCGAGCCCGGGCCCCTGCCCCCCGGGGGGCTGGCCAGGACGCCTGGCCCGGGTACCGGGTGCTGCGTCGTTTCTGAAGACTTTCTGCCGTACTGCCTCATTGGACGCTTTGCGCCCAGGTCCGTTAAGGGACCGTGGGCCCGCTCCCGTCAGTCCAAGGTCCCGGCACCAGGGCTGATCCGGGCCCGGCCGTGCTCCTGGCTTAATGTGGCTGGTGGCCGAGGGAAAGGTGACACAAATGCGCATTGCGGATGACATCACGGAGCTGATCGGCGGCACGCCGCTGGTGCGGCTGCGGCGGGTGGCCGACAGGGCGGCCGCCCAGGTCGTGGCGAAGCTGGAGTCGTTCAATCCGGCGGGCAGCGTGAAGGACCGGATCGGCGTGGCCATGATCGACGCGGCCGAGCGCGACGGCCTGCTGGGCCCGGACACGATCGTCCTTGAGCCGACCAGCGGGAACACCGGGATCGCGCTGGCCATGGTGTGCGCGGCGCGGGGCTACCGCTGCATGCTGACGATGCCGGAGACGATGAGCATGGAACGCCGCCAGCTGCTCCGGGCCCTGGGCGCGGAGCTGGTCCTGACGCCCGGCCCGGACGGGATGCCGGGGGCGATCGCGAAGGCGGAGGAGCTGGCCAAGGCCGACAGCCGGTATTTCGTGCCGCAGCAGTTCGAGAACCCGGCCAACCCGGCCATCCACCGGGCCACCACCGCCGAGGAGATCTGGGCCGACACCGACGGCGGCGTGGACATCTTCGTGGCCGGGGTGGGCACCGGCGGCACGATCACCGGCGTCGGCGGGGTGCTCAAGGAGCGCAAGCCCGGGGTACGGCTGGTGGCGGTCGAGCCGGCCGCCTCGCCGGTACTGTCCGGCGGCCCGAAGGGGCCACACCCGATCCAGGGCATCGGCGCGGGCTTCGTCCCGGCGGTGCTGGAGCTGGGCCTGGTGGATGAGATCATCCAGGCCGGCAACGAGGAGTCGATGGAGATGGCCCGGCGGCTGGCCGCCGAGGAAGGGATCCTGGCCGGGATCTCCTCCGGTGCGGCGGTGTGGGCCGCGGTCCAGGTGGCGCACCGGCCGGAGAACGCCGGGAAGCTCATCGTCGTGGTCGTGCCGGACTTCGGCGAGCGCTACCTGAGCACGCCGCTGTTTGCCGGGCTGGCCGGCTGACGGTGCTGGCCACCCTGCGCGGGGACCTGCGGGCGGCCCGGGACCGTGACCCGGCCGCCCGCAGCACCCTCGAAGTCATGCTGTGCTACCCGGGCGTGCATGCCTTGTGGGGCCACCGGCTGAGCCACTGGCTGTGGCGCCACGGCCGGACCCTGGCCGCCCGGATGGGCTCGGCGCTGACCCGGATGCTGACCGGCGTGGACATCCACCCGGCCGCCGTGCTCGGCCCCGGCCTGTTCATCGACCACGCCACCGGGGTGGTCATCGGCGAGACCGCCGAGGTGGGCACGGACGTGACGATCTACCATGGGGTCACCCTGGGCGGCACCAGCCTGGAGCACGGCAAGCGTCACCCCACAGTCGGTGACCGGGTGACCATCGGCGCCGGCGCGAAAATCCTCGGCCCGATCACCATCGGCACGGGCAGCCGGATCGGCGCCAACGCCGTCGTGGTCAAGCCGGTCCCGCCGGACTCGGTCGTGGTCGGCGTCCCCGGCCAGGTGGTGCACCGCACCCGGGCCGCCACCGCCCCGCCCGACCTGGACCACACCCTGCTGCCCGACCTGGTCGGCGTCAGCCTGCGCGCCCTGCACGACAAGATCGCGGATCTGGAATGCCGGCTGGACGGCACCGCGCCGCACCCGCACCAGCCGGCTTCCGCCGCCGAGGTCTGGTACGAACAGGACTTCTCCATCTGAACGTCCCCCGCCTGGCTAGGGTGGTCCCGGTGAGCGCAGACGCAATGGGGCCGCCCCCGGCGGACGGCCCCCTGAGGCTGGACGGGGTCCGCGCGCTGGTGACCGGGGGGACCGGCGGCCTGGGCCTGGCCATGGCCGGGGCGCTGGCGCAGGCGGGCGCCGCTGTGGTGCTCACCAGCCGGTCCGCGGAGCGGGCCGCGGCCGCGGCGGCGCGCTGGCCGGGAGTGTCCGGGGTGGCCACCGACGCCCGCGATGAGCAGTCAGTGGCCCGCGCGGCCGGGGAGGCATGGTCCCGGCTGGGCGGCATCGACCTGCTGGTCAACAACGCCGGCCTGGGCATGCGCACGGTCAACCCCCGGTTCATGGTCGAGCCGATGCCGTTCTGGCGGGTCCCCCCCGAGGGGTTCCGCGCCGTCGTCGACGTCAACCTGACCGGCTACTTCCTGATGGCTCGGGAGGTCATCCCGCGGATGCTCACGGCCGGCTCGGGCCGGGTGGTGACGATCTCAATGAATCATTCGACGATGAACCGGCGCGGGTTCGTCCCGTACGGCCCGTCCCGGGCCGGGGCCGAGGCGCTGGCCCGGATCATGGCCGAGGACCTCGCGGGCACCCCGGTCACCGCGAACATCCTGTTGCCCGGCGGCGCCACCGCGACCGGCATGCTCCCGGAGGACCCGGCCGACCGGCCCGCGCGGTTCACCCCGATCGACCCGGCCGTGATGGGGCCGCCGATCGTGTGGCTGGCCTCCCCGCAGGCCCGCGGCGTGCACGGCGAGCGGATCGTGGCCACCGAGTTCGCCGGCTGGCTGGCCCACCGCGGTTAACCGGAGGAGCCCGCCGGGAGCAGGTTCAGTTCGCCGGACTCGATCCGCGCGCTGACCATCGGGGCCGCGCGGCTGTCCTGCGGGATCGCGGCCCTCAGGTACCCGGCGGTGACGTCCTGGGTGAGCCGGTAGGCGGTGCGTCCGGGCAGCCACACGGTGGCCTGCGCCGATCGCAGCCTGACGGCAAGCCTGCGGGGTGGCGCGGCAAAGGTGGCGCTCAGGTGCCCCGACGTGATGGTGGCGGCCAGGTCCGGGCAGCGCAGCCGGGCCGCGGTGATGTCCACGCTGCGGGCGGTGATCCGCAGCGGCCCGGCCAGCGTGGTCAGGGTCACCTGGCCGGATGGCTGATCGAGGACGATGGCGGTACTCTCCGGCACGGTGAGCCGCAGGTTGCCCGAGCACGGGCTGCCTGCCGCGCAGCGGTAGGCCAGCCGGAGCAGGTGGCCGGACTGGTGGGCGGACGCGATCGCGGCGGTCGGCCCGGACCAGTGCAGGGTCCCGGTGACCGTGACCCGGCCCGGCGCGGTCAGGTGGCTGGCCGGCTGGCCAGTGATCGTCAGCCGGCCGGGCGGTGCCTGCAGCGTGATGCTGCGCACCGAGTCGGCCGCGACGGAGATCCCCCCGGGCTGCGCCGGCCGCCGGATGGTGGCGATCATCGTGGCGAGCGAGCCCGCCAGCAGCACGGCGAGCACGGCGGCGAGCGCGACGCCGGGGGAGCGCCAGGCCGGCCCTGGGCGAGGGTCTGGGGTCACGCCCGCTACCTTCCCCCCGACGGCCTGGCAATGCGTGCGCGAGCCCGGTTTAACCCGGCGGTCAAGGGTACCTGCTGGCCGTTTCGGAAGAAGGAGCCGAAAGGGACGCCTAGCGACCGCTCCGTCACTCCGGAACATTATTCAGCCGCAAACCCCGAAAGGATGATCCCATGCTGGGTTTCGTCGCCGCCGTGCTGTTCGCCATTGCCTTCATCATCAACGCCGCGTCGGTGTCGGTGAGTAACGCCATCTTCTCGCCGACCAGCCTGATGCTGCTCGGCCTGGTCTGCCTCGCCCTGCACCTATCCGGCGTCGGCACCGGCTGGCGGGTCCGCCGCTGACCCGGCCCGCGGCACCGGGCCGGAAGGCTCCCCGGCGCGGGCCGCCGCGGGGAGCCGCCGGTGCGGCCGGCCCCGGGGACGTGCGTGCTTACTGGCGGGGGACGGACTGGCCCCAGGCGGCGGGCAGCCGTTGTGCCAGCCATTGCCGGGCGGCGGCCGGGGCGTCCGGCACCTGGCCCGGGTCGTCACCGAACAGGCGGGCCGCGTTCCGCAGTGTCCACTGGGCCAGCTGGGACAGCTCGCCGGTGCCCGCTCTGGCCCACTTGCCGGCCAGGAGCCAGGCGTCTGGGGTGTCGCCCCGCGCCGCTGCGCGCTGCGGCCTGGTCGGCGGCTGATAATGGTAGGCGGGGACGGTCAGGTCGGTGCGGTCGGCACGGGGCGCGGACCGGTTGAAAGCGGGCAGCAGTAGCGGCGCGGCGGCGTCCCGCCGGGTCAGGGCCGGTCCCAGGTCGAACCGCTCGCGCAGCGTGCGCAGCACCGCGCAGGTGTGGAAGTCATGGTCGATGACCGTGCCACGCTCGGTGTAGGGCGAGATCACCAGGGCCGGCACCCGCAGGCCGAACCGGTCGAAGCCGAAGCCCTGCTCACCGCGGTGATCGTCAGGTGCCGGCGCGGCCGGCGGCGGCACCTGGTCGTAACAGCCGCCGTGCTCGTCGAACAGCACGATCAGCGCGGTCTGCGGCCACTGCGGTGAGTCGCGGACCGCCTCGAACACCCGGGCCAGGAACTGCTCCCCGGCCCGGATGTCGGTCGGCGGATGATAGTCATCCAGGGGCGGGAAGAACATGTTCGGCTCGACCCAGGAGTAGGCTGGCAGCCGCCCGGCCGCCGCGTCCGTGAAGAACTGGGGCCGCGGGGCGGAATGGCTCCGCCACATGCCGACATGCCGCAGGCCGGCCAGGTTGATCGCGCAGTCCGGCACGATCTGGCTGGTGTCGTAGTAGGCCCGCCAGTCGATTCCCTTGGCGGTGAGCAGGTCGAAGAGGTTCGGCATCTCCTGGTCCCAGGCGTAGGAGACAACGCTCTCGTTGTCGATTTTCCCGAGGCTGGTCCCGCCGTGGTAGAAGGACCGGTTCGGGAAGGTGCAGCTCGGCACCTCGCAGAACCATCTGGTGAACACCGCGAATTCTTCCGCCAGCCGGTTGATCACCGGGGCGGTGTCCGGGGTGAATACGCCGCCGATCGCCTGCATTTCCGCGTCGGTGGGCGCCCGGCCCTTCTCTCAGCAGAAGCTCGCGTAGTAATCCACGGCAAACCCGTCCATGGTGGGCAGGCCGGCCGCCGGGGGGACGTTGAATGGTGGCCCCATAGGATCGGGAAAAAGCGGATAAGGGGACTTCCCGGCATTCGAGGCTGGGCGGTATTCACCCCACAGTTGCACGTTGACGTTGCCGTAGCCCTCACCCGGGTCCGGGTCCGGGTCGCAGAACCGGCCGGCCGGATGGACTGGCACCCCTCCCCCGGGGTAGCGCAGCACGACCTCGCGATCCCGGATGCTGTCCTGCATCGCGATATGGGGCAGGTGACCGAGCAGGGAATCGAACGAGCGATTCTCGAACATCAGGACGACCCAGTTCCTGATCCGCTCCAGCATCGCGACCCCCCGCAGCGGCATTCTCCGGCTCTGCTACTGAGCGTAGCTAATAATGGCCGGAAGGTTACCGCTGGTACCCCGGCAGCGCGGTGACGGCCGGGCGGTGGGCTGGCCCGCGTGCCCATCATCACGGCTGGTGGCCTGGTCCGGCCGGGGTGGCGCGCCGGCAGTGCGGGTGTCACGGCAGGATGGCAGGCGTGGATCAGGCCGACATCGCCCGGGCGCTGCGCGCGGTGGTGCGGGGCTGGGTGGACGATTCCCCCCGCCGCCGTGCCGAGTACTCCAGCGACGCCTCGAATTACCGGGTGGTCCCGCAGGTCGTGGTGTTTCCGCGGGACGCGGACGACATGGTGGCCGCGGCCCGGGTGGCCCGGGAGACCGGGACCCCGCTGACCACCCGGGGGGCGGGCACCTCGATCGCCGGTAACGCGGTCGGGACCGGGATCGTGCTGGACACCTCGCGGCACCTGGGCCAGGTGCTGGAGATCGATCCGCAGGCGCGGATCGCCCGGGTGCAGCCGGGGGTGATCCTGGGCGGCCTGCAGACCGCGGCCCGGCCGCACGGGCTGAGGTTCGGCCCCGACCCGTCCACCTGGTCCCGGGCCACGCTCGGCGGCATGATCGGCAACAACGCCTGCGGCGCGCACGCCCTGGCCTACGGTCGTACCGCCGACAACGTGATCGAGCTGGACGTGCTGGACGGTACCGGGCGCCGGTTCACCGCGGGCCGCGGCCTCGACCCGGTGCCTGGCCTGGATGCCCTGGTCGGCGCGAACCTGGCCCTGCTGCGCAAGGAGTTCGGGCGGCTGCGCCGCCAGGTGTCCGGTTACTCGCTGGAGCACCTGCTGCCCGAGAACGGCGCCGACCTGGCCAAGGCGCTGGCCGGTACCGAGGGCACGGTGGTCACCATCCTGGGCGCCACGGTCCGCCTGGTGCCCATCGCCCCGGCCCACGCGCTCGCCGTGCTGGGCTACCCGGACGTGCCGCAGGCGGCCGACGCGGTGCCCGCGATCCTGGCGCACCGGCCGCTGGCCGTTGAGGGCCTGGACGCCCGGATGGTGGACGTGGTGCGCCGCCGCAAGGGCGCCGCCCGGGTGCCGGACCTGCCATCCGGGGACGCCTGGCTGATGATCGAGATGGGCGCCGCCTCCCCGGACGAGGCGCTGGCCCGGGCGCAGGCCATGGTGGCCGACGCCGGCGCTCTCGCCGCGACGGTCATCCCGGCCGGCCCGCAGGCGTCTGCGGTCTGGGGGATCCGGGAGGACGGCGCCGGGCTGGCCGGGCGGACCCCGGACAACCAGCAGGCCTGGCCGGGCTGGGAGGACGCCGCCGTGCCGCCGGAACGGCTCGGCGCCTATCTGCGTGAGTTCCGCGCGCTGTTGAGCTCCTACCGGCTGGACGGCCTGCTGTACGGGCACTTCGGCGACGGCTGCGTGCACGTCCGGATCGATTTCCCGCTGGCCGCCCAGGGTGGTGCCGCGCTGATGCGCCGGTTCCTCACCGACGCGGCGCACCTGGTCACCGCGCACGGCGGGTCGCTGTCCGGGGAACATGGTGACGGGCGGGCCCGCAGCGAACTCCTGCCGGTGATGTATTCACCGGCGGCGCTCGGGGCGTTGGGAAATTTCAAGCAGTTGCTCGACCCGCAGGACCAGCTCAACCCGGGCGTGCTGGTCCGGCCCCGGCCGCTCGACGCCGACCTGCGGAGGCCCCGGGCCGTGCCGCTGCCGCGGGCGGGCGGGTTCGCGTTCGGCGAGGACGGCGGCGACTTCACCACGGCGGTGCACCGCTGCGTGGGGGTCGGCAAGTGCCGGGCCGACTCGTCGGCGTCCGGCGGTTTCATGTGCCCGTCCTACCTGGCCACCCGGGACGAGAAGGACTCCACCCGGGGGCGGGCCCGGGTGCTGCAGGAAATGGCCAACGGCACCCTGGTGACTGGCGGCTGGCGAGCCTCGGAGGTGCACGAGGCGCTGGACCTGTGCCTGTCCTGCAAGGCCTGCTCGGCGGACTGCCCGGCCGGGGTGGACATGGCCCGGTACAAGTCGGAGGTCGCCCACCGGGCTTACCGGCGGCGGCTGCGGCCGCCCGCGCACTATGCGCTGGGGCAGCTGCCGCGGTGGGCGCGCTGGGCCGGTGTGGCGCCCGGGCTGGTCAACGCGGTGCTCGGGATCCGCCCGGTCGCGGCGGCGGTGCTGGCCGCCGGGGGGATGGACCCCCGCCGGAGTATCCCGGCGTTCGCCCCGGTGCCGTTCCGCCGCTGGCCGGGCCGCGAGGCGGTGGCGACGGGCGGGGTGGCGACCGGCGGGGCCGTGCGGGCGGGCCGGGATCCGGGACATCCCGGGCGGCCCGTGGTGCTGTGGGCCGACTCGTTCAGCGACGCCTTCGACCCGGAGGTGCCGCAGGCGGCGGTGGCGGTGCTGCGGGATGCCGGGTACCAGGTGATCATCCCCGAACGGTCCGCGTGCTGCGGGCTGACCTGGATCAGCACCGGGCAGCTGGACGGGGCACGGCGGCGGCTGCGCGGGCTGCTCGGCGTGCTCGCCCCCTACGCGCAGGCCGGCCTGCCGATCGTCGGGCTGGAGCCATCCTGCACCGCGGTGCTCCGCTCCGACCTGGCCGACCTGCTGCCCGGCGACCCCCGGGCCGTCGCCGTGGCCGAGGGCGTGCACACGCTGGCCGAGCTGCTGACCGCCGCGCCGCCCCTCGGCCCGGAGCCCGGCTGGGCACCGCCCAGCCTGGCCGGGACCGAGATCGTCGCCCAGCCGCACTGCCACCACCACTCGGTCATGGGCTACGCGGCCGACCAGGCCCTGCTGCACCGGGCCGGGGCGTCAGTCACCATGCTGGCGGGCTGCTGCGGGCTGGCCGGCAACTTCGGCATGGAACGCGGGCACTACGAGGTGTCGGTCGCGGTGGCCGAGAATGCGCTGCTCCCCGCGCTGCGCGCGGCGCCGCCCGGGGCGGTCTGCCTGGCGGACGGGTTCTCCTGCCGCACTCAGGCCGACCAGCTGGCCGGGGTGCGCGGCCAGCACCTGGCCCAGCTGCTGGCCGCCCGCCTGCCCGCCATGCCCGGGGCAGCCGCGGGCACGGCCCGCCGGACCCGCCACTAGGCATCCGGCCGCGGCCGGCCTCAGGCGGCGTCGTGGAAGACCAGGCCGAGGGTGAACCGGTGCCCGGAGCGGACCACGGACACGCCGTGCCGGACAGCCGCGGCTGACCAGCCGTGCCTGGATCGGACTGGGCGGTCGCGGGTGGTGAACACGAGGCCGTGACCCTGCGGGATGAGGGTCGCCGTGGCCCGGGACTGGGCCCGCGGCCGCTGCTCGTAGAGCAGGAACTCGCCACCCGTGTGGTCCACGCCGGGATGGCTCAGGTTGATGACGACCTGCAGCGGGAACACCAGCTCGCCATACAGGTCACGGTGCAGGGCGTTCCAGCCACCTTCGCCGTACTTGAGCAGGATCGGCGTGGGCCTGGCCTGGCCTGCGGCGTGGCACATCCCCAGCCACTGCTGAAGGCTGTCCGGCCACGGGGCGTCCCGGCCGAGCCTGGTCCACCAGGTGCGCGCGATCGGCAGGAGCTTCGGGTACAGCGCCTGCCTCAGCCCGGCGACGGCAGCCGGGAACGGCGGCGTGAAGTAACGGTACTCGCCCGCACCGAAGCGGTACCGGGCCATGTCCACCGTCGACCTGAAGCGGGAGTCGTCATCGTAGAGCGCGGCGATCCCGCCTCCTTCCTCCGGAGTCAGCAGCTGCCCGATCAGGCCGCAGCCGTAGCGTTCCAGGTCGGCGCGGGCGGCGTCCCAGTCGGCGGCCTCGACGCGGTCCCGCCATGTCGCGGCGGGAGCGGCGCCGGGCGCCTCCGCGGTATGGCTGCGGCTCATGCTGCTGCCTCCAGGGTGAGCAGGGCGCGCTTGGCCTCAGGACCGCCGAGGTAGCGGCCGATCCGGCCATCGGAGTAGATGACGCGGTGGCACGGGACGACGACCGGCAGCGGATTGGTCGCACACGCGGTCGCCGCGGCGCGGACCGCCCTGGGGTTGCCGGCCAGCTTCGCGACGGCCGCGTAGCTGGCGGTGTGCCCGTATCCGACCTCGGGCAGGCGGCTCAGCACCGCGCGCCGGAATCCGGCCGACAGCCGCCAGTCCAGCGGCAGGTCGAAGCGGCGCCGCCGCCCTGCGAAGTACTCGTCGAACTCCCGTGCGGCCGCGTCGAGCCGGGCCGGAACGTTGAGGACGCGCGGACTGATCCGGTCGGCCAGGGCCTGCAGCACAGCGTCGTGGTCCTCGCTGGCGTAGGCCACCCGGACCAGTCCCGTTCCGGTCGCGGCCAGCAGCAGCGGGCCGACCGGGCTATCGACGGTCCGGTAGGCCACGTCGAGGATCCCGTCCCGTTCGGCTGCGGCGGCTAGCCGGGCGTGCAGCCGGTCCAGGTCGCCTGGGCGGCCGGGGAAGGCCCGGGCCAGGTTCGTGGTCAGGTCATCCGCGTACACCGGGCTCTCCTTTCGTTGCGGCGGCGCCTGGGTAGGTGCGCCGGAGGGTGGCGATGCCGTCGGCGGCGGCGCGGCGGGCCGCCTCAGCCGTGCCGCCGAGGATGGTGGCGACATCGGCGTAGGGCAGCCCGGCCACATAGTGGTAGGCGACCGCCTGTTTCTGCTTCGCGGGCAGCGCGGCGACGGCATCGGCCAGGTCGTTGTCCAGGCCCCCGGCGGGGTCATCCGCGGGGCCCGCGGCCACCATGCCGGGGGGCTCGGCGACCGGTATGGCGCGGCGGCCCGCGGCCCGGGCGATGTCGATGGCCTTGCGGTGGGCGATGGTGACCAGCCACGCCTCGACGTTGGCGTCGGCCGGCAAGTCCGGGTAGGCCCTCATCGCGGCCAGGAATGTTTCCGACCAGGCGTCGTCGGCGTCCGCCAGCCCGAGCACAGCCCGGCAGACCCGGAGCACGGTCGCCCCGTGCGCGGTAACGACCGCCTCGAACGGCTGCTTACCCGTCATGCCCTGCAGACGCCCCGCCGCTGGTTTTAGTGAGACCGGAGTGGCAGCCAATTCTGGCCGGCCGCGGCGGCCTGGTGCGCGGGCAGCTAGCACAGGCCGGTGCCGTGAGCGCCTGCCGCACCCGGGGCCGTCCCTGGCCGCTCTATTTCCAGCAGCGCCCGCTTACGGTCCAGGCCGCCCGCGTAGCCGGCCCGCTTCCCGGTGCTCCCGATCACGCGGTGGCAGGGGATCAGGATGCACAGCGGGTTCTGGCCTGCCGCCGCCCCGACCTCCTGGGGGCTCACGCCGCCCCCCAAGCGCCGCGCGAGCTCGCCGTAGGTGATCGTCCGCCCGTACGGCACCTGCGTGATCAGGTCCCACACGCGGCGCTGGAACTCGGTGCCGCGGGCCCTGATCGGCAGATCGAACTCACTCCGCTGCCCGGTGAGGTATTCCTCAAGCTGGCGGGTTACCGCCCCGAATCCCCGCACGCTGCGGGCCCCGAAGCGCGCACGGTCAGGCCGGGGCCAGTGGCGGGGAAAGTACAGCCCGGTCAGCGCGCCGCCGTCCCGCACGATCGTCAGCTTGCCCAGCCGCGTGTCGGCCACCGTGTGCTCGGTGGCCGCCTCTACCGCGGTGTCTGCCATCATCGCCTGCCTCCCTCGATCACTTCCCCTGCATCCTGAAGACGCACGCGTTCGGTGATTCGTGAGGTGGCGGCGTTCTAGCGGCCGTCCGCGAGCGGGGCCAGTGCGGTGCACACGGCCCGGTCCAGCGGCAGGCCACGCCGCGGCCTGGCCAGCCGCCCCCGGGGTGCCTGCTGCCGCCCCCGGGGTGCCTGCTGCCACGACTCTGCACTCCTGTTTCCCGGCATAACGGGCAAATCGCCCGGGGAAGCGCGAATCTGGAGTGCAGAGTCGGGATGATCAGGCCGGGGAGGGGGGAGTGGCCGGGGAACGGGGCGGATGGCCCGGGTTGAGGATGGCGTTCTCCTCGGGGGTGAGGAGACGGGAGCGGATGAGGAAGCGGACGCCTTCGGGGGCTTCCAGAGAGAAGCCGCTGCCCCGGCCGGGGACGACATCCACGGTCAGGTGGGTGTGCCGCCACCGCTCGAACTGGTCACGGGACATCCAGAAGCCGACCGGCTCGGCCACGCCGGGCACGGCCAGCTCGGCCAGCAGCACGTCCGAGGACCCGGTGCGGAACTCGCCGGCCGGGTAGCACATCGGCGCGCTGCCGTCGCAGCAGCCACCGGACTGATGGAACATCAGCGGGCCGTGGCTGCCCCGCAGCGACCGGAGCAGTCCGGCCGCTGCGGGGGTGATCTCCACGCGGGATGTCATGCTGGTCACCTACCGCTTCTTCCCAGCCCCCGGGCCTAGAAGAAGCCCAGCGCCTTCGGCGAGTAGCTGACCAGCAGGTTCTTGGTCTGCTGGTAGTGCTCCAGCATCATCTTGTGGGTCTCCCGGCCGATGCCGGACCCCTTGTACCCGCCGAACGCGGCATGCGCCGGGTAGGCGTGGTAGCTGTTGGTCCACACGCGGCCGGCCTGGATGGCCCGCCCGGCGCGGTAAGCGGTGTTCACGTCCCGGGTCCAGACACCGGAGCCCAGCCCGTACAGGGTGTCGTTGGCGATCTTGATGGCGTCGGCGAAATCGGCGAACGAGGTCACCGAGACCACCGGGCCGAAGATCTCCTCCTGGAAGATCCGCATCTGGTTGTCACCCTCGAAGATGGTCGGCTGCACGTAGAAGCCGCCGGCCAGTTCCCCGCCCAGGTCGGCACGGTGCCCGCCGGTGAGTACCTTGGCCCCCTCCTGGCGGCCGATGTCCATGTAGGAAAGAATCTTCTCCAGCTGGTCGTTGGACGCCTGCGCGCCGATCATCGTGCCGGTGTCCAGCGGGTGGCCCTGGATCACCTTCTCGGTGCGGGCGACCGCCGCGTCCATGAACTCGCGGTAGTGGCCCTGCTGGATCAGCGCCCGGGACGGGCACGTGCACACCTCGCCCTGGTTGAGGGCGAACATGGTGAACCCTTCCAGGGCCTTGTCGTAGAAGTCGTCCTTCTTCGACGACACGTCGTCGAAGAAGATGTTGGGGCTCTTGCCGCCCAGCTCCAGGGTGACCGGCTTGATGTTCTCGCTGGCGTACTGCATGATCAGCCGCCCGGTGGTGGTCTCGCCGGTGAAGGCGACCTTGGCCACCCGGGCGCTGGACGCGAGCGGCTTGCCCGCCTCCACGCCGAAGCCGTTGACGATATTGAGGACGCCGGGCGGCAGCAGGTCGCCGACCAGGCTCATGAGGTAGTGAATGGAGGCCGGGGTCTGCTCGGCGGGCTTGAGCACCACCGCGTTGCCGGCCGCCAGCGCGGGCGCCAGCTTCCACACCGCCATCAGGATCGGGAAGTTCCACGGGATGATCTGGGCGACCACGCCCAGCGGCTCGTGGAAGTGATAGGCGACAGTGTCGTCGTCGATCTCGGAGAGGCTGCCCTCCTGGGCCCGGATCGCCCCGGCGAAGTAGCGGAAGTGGTCGATGGCCAGCGGGATGTCGGCGGCCAGGGTCTCCCGGATCGGCTTGCCGTTCTCCCAGGTCTCCGCGACGGCGATGGCGGCCAGGTTAGCTTCCATCCGGTCCGCGATCCGGTTCAGGATGTTCGACCGGTCGGCGGCCGAGGTGCGTCCCCAGGCCGGGGCGGCGCCGTGCGCGGCGTCGAGGGCGCGCTCCACGTCCCCGGCCGTGCCCCGGGCCACCTCGCAGATTGTCTCCCCGGTGACCGGCGTCGGGTTCTCGAAGTAGCGGCCCTGGGCCGGGGGGACGTACTCGCCGCCGACCCAGTGGTCGTACCGGGGCAGGTAGCTCATCAGGGCACCGGGCTGGCCCGGTGCGGCATAACGCGTCATGGTGCAGACCTCCGAGCGTCCATCCGGCCGCCCGTCGCTGGGCAGCAGGTAACGAAGGCCACACCGTAATTCGGCGGACGTTACCTGAACGTTGCATCGTTACCGAGGCCGTATTCGGCCCGGAGCTGCCGGACCCGGGCGGCGGCGGCCCGGTGATCCCCCGAACCGGGCGGCAGCAGGTCGGCCAGCCGTTCCCACGGTTCCAGGTCGTCGAAGCCGAACCGCTCCGTCCAAGACTGGAGGGCGAGGGGGTCGCGGCAGGCCAGCACCGCCGACCGGAGCTGGACGTCGAGCCAGCGCCGTTCCGCCGCCACAGCCGGTGCCTCCGACCGGGGCAGCAGCGGGCCCTGGTAGGCCGCCACCGCGCCGGGCACGTCGCCCCGCTGCAGCGCGGTCCGGACGTCGTGGTAGTCCGCGGAGACCGCGACGGTCAGCCGGTACGGCCGCGACTGCAGCAGGCCGCCGACGATCCGGCGCAGCCGGGTCAGCTCCACCCGCACGGTGGTGGGGCTGGCCGCCTCGTCGTAGAGGCCGGTGGCCAGCTCATCGCCGGTCATCCCCCGGGGGTTCGCGGCCAGCAGGACCATCAGTTCGCTGTGCCTGCGGTTCAGCCGGATGTCCCGGCCGTCCAGCCGCAGCACCGCCTCACTGCGGCCGAGCGCCGTCAGCCGCGGCGAGGTCCGGGGCGGGGGCAGCCACAGCGCCCGCGGCCCGGGCTGCCGGGCCAGCAGCCGGGCCTCGGCCACCCGGGCCGCGGCGCGGACCAGGGCCAGGCTGTGCGGGTGGGCCACCACATCGCCGCCGGTCACGTTGACCGCGCCGAGTACCTCGCCGGTCACCGGGTCGTGGATGGGTGCGGCCGCGCAGGTCCAGGCCTGCACCGTGTGCCGGAAGTGCTCGGTGGCGAAGATCTGTACCTCATGGTCGGTGACCAGCGCGGTGCCCGGCGCGTTGGTGCCGGCGTGCGCCTCGTCCCACAGCGCCCCCTCGACGAAGTGCATCCGCTCGGCCCGGGCCCGGGCGCTGCGGTGGCCCTCCACCCAGAGCAGCCGCCCGGCGGTGTCCGACACGGCCCACAGGTGCTCGCCGTCCTCGGCCACGGTGCCCATCAGCTCCCGGAGCGCATCGATGGCGCCGGACAGCAGGTGGTCGGCGCGGTAATCCGCCAGGTCGGGGCCGGTCAGGGTGACCGGGGGGTCGGCGTCCGGATCCACGTTGGCGGCGGCCGACCGCTGCCAGGACTCGGCGACCAGGTTGCGCAGGCCAGCGCTGACGTCGCTGACCGCGCGGCTGGCCAGGAACGCAGTGTGGGCGCGGGCGATCTCGCGGGCCCGTTCTCTCGGGTCCGCGCCGACCCGTGCCAGCCACCTGCTCGTCATCGTTCCTCAGGACCGCGTTGCTGGGACGATAGTGACCCGGGCCGGCCGCACGGCGCAAGGCCGTGCCGCACGGCGCAAGGCCGCGGGCGGTCAGGCGGCGGAGCTGGCCCGCACCACCAGCCTGGTGGGCAGCCGCTGGTCCAGCGGGTGGCCCGCGGCCGGGTCGGCCAGGATGCGCACGGCCAGCGCGGCCAGCCGCTCCACCGGGTGGTGCACGGTGGACAGTTCGGGCGTGGTCATCAGCGCGGGGGGTGAATCGTCGAAGCCGACGACGGCGACGTCGTCCGGGACCCGGCGCCCGCCCGCCTGCAGCACCTGGATCACGGCGGTAGCCATCAGATCCGAGGCGACGAAGACCGCGTCCAGGCCGGGCCGGCTGCCGAGCAGGCGGCGGGCCGCCATGGCCGCGCCCGGGCGGGTGAAATCGGCGCCGGCCACCATCTCGGGCAGGCCGGCGGAACGCAGCGCGGACCGGTAGCCCGCCAGTCGCTCACCGGCACAGGGGTTACGGCCCGGGCCGGTGATCATCGCGATCCGGCGGCGCCCCTGCGCCACCAGGTGCCCGACGGCGGCCGATGCGCCTGCCGCGTTGTCAGGGCCCACGCTGGGCAGGGAGCGCGCGGTAGGGCCCATCGAGACGACCGGCCAGCCCAGGCCGTGCACGAACGCCGCCTCCTCCGGGGCGGCGTTGACCAGGATCGCCCCGGCCGGGCGCCGCTTGCGGGTGAATGCCGGCTGCGTGGCCACCGATCCCAGCGGGGCGACGTGCACGGACAGGAACAGGCCGGCACGGGCCGCCTCCTGCTGCGCCCCGGCGATGACCCGGGCGTAATGCGGGTCGCCGCCGAAGTCTTGCCGGCTGGCCACGGCCACGGCCAGCACGACCTCCTCGCCCCGGCCCCCGGCCAGCGCCCGGGCCGCCGGGTCGGGGACCCAGCCGGTCGCCGTGATGGCCTGCTGGACCCGCAGCCGCGTGGCCTCGCGCACCCGGCCCGTCCCGGAGACGACCCGGGACACCGTGGCGATGGAGACACCGGCCCGGTCGGCCACCTGCACGATCGTGGGCGCCGGGCGGCCGTCGTGCTCGCCCGTAGCCGCCCGTTCCGCCATATCGGCGATAATATCCGCCGGCATTGCCGCCGGAGTGATGGTGACAGGAGGCGGTTAGCGCCGGAACCGGGCCTGCGTGCCCGGGCCTGCGTGACGGGGCCTGCGTGCCCGGGCCTGCGTGACGGGGCCTGCGTGCCCGGGCCTGCGTGCCCGGGCTGCGTGCCCGGGCCTGCTGATCAGCGGGCCGGGGTGGTCACCTCGACGCGTGCGGGCCGGGGTTCGACGCCGCCAGCCGCCCGGCCCGCGACTGGTTTCGCGCAGCACCTGGCCGGCTGGCCGTCGGCTACGGCGAGCGGTCCCGGGCGCCCTGGATCCGCAACGCCGCGAGGGTGCCCAGGCAGACGGCGGCGAGCAGGGCGAACGGGACGACGTCCGAGGTGGCCTGGGCCAGCGCCCCGCTGGCCGCCGCGCCGAGCGTCTGGCCGCCCGCCCAGAGCAGGTTGGCCAGCCCGAAGGCCAGGCCCTGGTTGAGCTCCAGCCGGTGTGCCGCGTCGCTGAGCATGGCCGAGGACGGGGCGAACAGCGTGCCGTAGCTGGGCAGGCCCACGATGAGCAGCGCGATCAGCACCGCCGCGGGGGCCAGCAGCGGCGCCAGGACACTGGTCACCGTGGCGGCGGCCAGCGAGATCTGCAGGGGGACCAGCGCGCCGCGGCGGTCGGACAGCCGGCCGGCCAGCGGGGACAGCCCCGATTCCAGGGCCGCCGAGGCCAGGAACGTGCCCGAGATGACGAGCGTGCTCGCCCCCAGCTGGGCCAGCCGGAGCGGGGCCAGCACGTCCACCACGCCGAAGGCCAGCCCGGCCAGCATGGTCAGCCACAGGCCCGTCCGGGCCTGGCGGTCGGCCAGCGCGGGCAACGCCGCCCGGAGCCCCTGCGGCTCCGGCGGCTGCGGGGGCGGCACCATGAACGCCGCCACCATGAGGATCACTCCCGCCACCGCGGCCGCCGCGAAGGCCGGCCCGGTGCCCACCTGGCCGGCCACCGCGCCGACGACCGGGCCGAACAGGGCGCCGATGACCGCGGCACCCAGCGCCGTGCCGAGCAGTTCGCCGCGCCGCTCCGGCGGCGCGGCGCGGGCCAGCCAGGCCATCGCCGCCGCCCAGGTGCACGCGCCGGCCAGGCCCTGCACGAAGCGGGCGGCGTCGAGCACCGGGGCGGCCGAGGCGAACCCGAACACCAGCGTGGACGCGCTCATCAGGGCCAGGCCGAGCAGGGCCACCACGCGGTCGCCCAGCCGGGCGGCCAGCAGCCCGCCGGGCAGCGCCCCGACCAGCGTGCCGAACGGGTACGCGGCGACCAGCAGGCCGGCCTCGGCCTTGGACAGGTCCGCGAGGTGCGTGTAGTAGGGCAGCAGCGGGGTGAGGGCGGTGAAGAAGACCGTGTCCACCAGCACCAGCGCGCAGGTGAAGCCCAGCAGCGCGCGAAGGCGCGGGTCGAGCCTGCGCCGGGCGGCGGTCACATCGGTGTGAGTCATCCGGAACCGGACTGTACCGCCAGTCAGCCTGGCGGGCCGCACCGGGGCCGAGCTAGCCGCGGGCTAGCCGCCTCCGGGAGCGGCACGCTCGCCGGCACCTTCGCCGGGCCCGGAGCGCCCGCCTGCCACCGGCATTCCGGCATGGCTGGGCGCCGCGGCGGCCGTGGCGCTGCGGTTGGCGCATGCACGACCGCGAGATCGTGGCCGCCATTGTGGCGGGCCACCCGGCGGTCTCGCGGCCGCCTATGGCCGCTACGCCCGGCCCGGCAGGTGTTCTGCGCCGCGATGCTGGGCGAGCCCTCGGATGCCGCCGACGCGGTGCAGGGCACCTTCCGGGCGCCGCCGGCCACGCCGCCCGCCACGATGATCACGTTCACCGCCACCGGCCGGCCGGGACGGCGGGCGCGGCCGGCCCCCGGTCTACGACACCACGCTCACGGTGAACCCGGGCGGGCTGACGGTGGGCCTCCGGTACCCGCCGCCCGGCAGGCCCGGCGGGGTGCCCGGTCAGCCGGGGCCGGGCGGCCCGGACTGGCCGGGCCCGGCCAGGTCCTCCAGCCAGCGCTGGCTGGCCCGGGCGATGCGGGGCGGCACGCCGAGTTCCTCGAGGAGATCGCCGGCCGCGGCCATCTCATGGGCCCGCCGGGCGGCGTGCTGGTAGCTGCCGCGCTCCAGCCGCTGCGCGGTGGCCTCATCGGCGGCGGCCAGCTCGGCCGCGATGTGCTCCCGCAGCCAGTCGTCCTGGCCGGCCGCCCGGGCGGCCCGCAGGGCCTCGACGACCGCCGCGGCCATGCCTTTGTAGAACACGCTGCGCAGCAGCTTGCGGGTGGCGGCCGTGCCGGCCGGGCCGGGCAGCACGCCGACCGAGGCGCCGAGCCCGTTCAGCAGGCCGGCGGCGGCGGCTGCGGCCGGGCCGGAGGCCAGCATGGGGGAGCGCAGCCCGCGGGGTGGCACCGGGGCCATGATGGCGATGTCCGCGAACGGCACCCCGGCCTGCTCGGCGAGGTCCGCCAGCCGCCGCTTATGCCCGGCGGACGCGGTGTTGGCGTCCGCGTACACGGCACCCGGGCCCAGCGCGGGGAGGGCCTGGCGCAGGGCGCCCTCGGACTCCCCGGCGGTGGTGAGGCTGAGCACCAGGGCCGCGCCCCGGCAAGCGCCGGCGTCGTCCGCCGCGGGCTCGATGCCCGGCGGGGCCGCCGCGGCGGGATCGAAGCCGCGCACCCGGGCCCCGGCGGCGGCCAGGTCCCGGGCGATCCGGCTGCCCGCCTCGCCCAGGCCGAGCACGGCCACGGTCACCGGCGCCGGGCCGGCCCGGCGGTCAACCAGGTCATCCCGGCGCCCCGGCTGGCCCGGCGGAGACACCAGGATCCACCGGCGGCGTGCCGTGGGTGTGGAAGGTGTCGATGGTCTTGAGCCCCCAGGCCTGGCCCTTGGCCCGCTCGGCCTGGGTCCAGGAGACAGGCCGCCAGTCGGGGGCCAGCACCAGCCGGGCGCCGGCGTTGCACAACTCGATCCGGTTGCCGCCCGGCTCCCAGAGGTAGAGGAAGAACGTCTGCTGGATGGCGTGCTTGTGCGGCCCGGTCTCGATGTGGATCCCGGCCTCCAGCATCACGTCCGCGGCGCGCAGGATGTCCTCGCGCTGGTCGGTGGCGAACGCGACGTGGTGCAGGCGGCCGCAGGAGCCAGTCCAGTCGCTGGTGTAGACGAGGTCGTAGCTCTTGTCGGCCACGTGGTACCAGACGGCCGAGGGCACGCCGTCATCGGTGACGATCTGCTCGGTGAGCTGGGCGCCGAGCACGTCCGGGAGGAAGCGGGTGACCGCCGGGATGTCCGCGGCCAGGTAGTTCACGTGATCCAGCCGGCGCACGTTGGTGCCGCGGCCCGGGAACGGTGACGCCTGGTTCTTCAGCGCCGGGCGCTGCCCCTCGGGCGCCGCCCACCACTCTGTTTCCCAGTAGACGCCCATCTCGTGGCCGTCGGTGTCAGTGAACAGGTAGACCGGCCCGATGCCCTGCTCGCCGTCGGCCCAGCCGGTGCCGCGGCCGCTGGCCTCGATGGCCGCGACCCGGCGATCCAGGGCCGCCGGGCTGGCCGCGCGCAGCCAGGTCCGGCCGACCCCGGAGGCAGCGGCCTCGGTCACGCAAACCGTGAACCGCTCGTAGTCGTCCCAGGTACGCAGGTAGGTCCGGGGGCCCTCGCGGGCCACCTCGGACATGCCCAGCAGCCGGACGAAGAAGTCCACCGTCATCGCGGGCACCTGGGTACGCAGTTCCACCGCTGACACGTGGGCGATGTCCCGGCACCGGTCGGCAGCCACCCGGTCCTCACCTCCTGGCGCCGGCCGCGATCCCGCCGCGCCGCGGCCGGGCCGGGGCGTCCGGCAGGTCGTTGAGTGCATCGATGACGCTGGTGAGATGATCCCGCATGGCCGCGCCGGCCGCGGCGGGATCCCGGGCCGCGATGGCCGCCACGATCCGCTCGTGCTGGGCCAGCGACTCGGCCGAGCGGCCGGGGACCAGCGACAGCGCGAACTGGTGGCGGACCAGCTGGGCGCGGAGCCGCTCGATGATCCCGGTCGCCGTGGCGTGCGCGGCGATGTCCCGGATCAGGGCGTGCAGCCGGGCGTTGGCGGCGCTGTAGCGGAGCAGCTCCCCGGCGGATACCGCCGCGCGCATCTGCCCGAGGACCTGCTCCAGCGCGGCGGCCTGGGCCGGGGTGACCCGCGCCGCGGCCCGCGCCGCGGTCAGGCCCTCCAGCAGCCGGCGGACCTCGGTGATCTCGATGGCCTCCTCGAGCGGGATGACCCGGACCCGGGCCCCGCGGTGCCGCTGCACCTCGACTAGTCCCTCGCCGGCCAGCACGGGGATGGCGGCGCGCACGGCGAAGCGGGTGGCGCCGAAGCGCTCGCACAGGTCCACCTCGACCAGCCGCTGCCCGGCCGCGAATTCCCCGTCCAGAATGGCGGCCCGCAGTGCGTCCAGCACCGCGACGTCGCCGGTCACCGCTGATCCTGCGCGGGTTCCGCCCGCAGGTAGCGGACGCCGAGCTGGCCCAGCACCGGCCGCAGCCCGTACCGGTCCAGGCTCAGCTCGCCGCGGCGCAGCGCCGCCCGGGCCTCATGTACCGTCGCCACCCCGAGCCCACCGAGTGCGGCCACCACGGCCGGGTCGGCCCGCGGCGGCTCCACGATGATCACCGGATTCATGCCAGCACCCCACTCACCTGGGGGAACACCCGCTGGTAGGCCTCGGCCTGGCGGATCGAGGCCGGGCCGCCGTTACGCACCGCCTGCACCCCGCGCCGCTCGGCCAGGGCGCTGTAGTAACGCACCAGGTGCTCCTGGGATCCCATCGCGGCCATCGCTGCCTCCTTGCGGCCGAACACGGCCGTGATGTTGACCAGGACGTCCGGCCGGAACTCGCACATCTCCGGCTGGTGCGGCTCGAACCGGAACACCGGCGGCGCGCCGAGCGGCGGGCGGGCCGACTCCCGCCCCAGGGCCTGGGCGATCGCCCGGGCCCGCAGCGTGAGGTCGGCCGCCACCGGGTGGTCGTAGTTGTACGGGTCGGACCGCGCGTGGGTGAGGATCACGGCCGGCTGGACCTCGCGCATCAGCTCGGCCAGCTCGAGCAGGACGTCCTGACCATCCGGCAGCGGGTAGTCCCCCTTGTCCAGGAAGTGCATGACCGCGCCGAGGGCGTCCCCGGCCGCCTCGGCCTCCGCCTTCCTGATCTGCTTTACCCGGTCCAGGGTCATCCCGGGCTGCTTCCACGCGCCCGGCGACTCGCCCCGCTCGCCGAACGACAGGCACACCACATGAGCCGCGGCGCCCGCCGCGGTGGTCAGCGCGATGTAGCCCGCGGCCCGCCACACGAAGTCGGCCGCGTGCGCGCTGACCACCAGCAGCCGCCCGAGCGCGGGCCCGGCCGGCCCCGCCGGCGTCCCGGGCGTCCCGGCCGCGGCGGTCACGGCGTCCCGTCGCGTGGCCCGGGCCCGGCCAGCAGCCGGCTGTTGGACACGATCATGGTGCTGATCTCCTCGTCAGTGAATCCGGCCGCGCGCAGCGCGTCGGCCATCAGCGGCAGCCCGTCCTCCACCGGAGGGTTGGCCGGCTGGCCCAGGTCCGTGGTGATGATGGTGTGCTCCGGCCCGGTGGCCCGGATGTTCGCCACCATCTGGGGCCAGTCGTACTTGCCGGTGAACGGCGTGGTGAAGCACCGCTCCAGGAACGCCCCCTGGCGGGCCAGCGCCTGCTGGTCGGCCAGGGTCATGTCCTGTTGCGGGAACTCCGGGTGGGTGATGATGACGTGCCGCACCCCGGCCTGGAGCGCGGCCTCGGCCACCGTCCGGGCCTCCCCGGCAGAGAGGTGGCCGGTGGCCACCACCAGCTGGTGCCGCGCGGCCAGCCGGAGCACCTCCTGGGTGGCAGGCAGCGGCCGGCCGTCCGGGCCGAGCACCGGCACCGGAGCCACCGTGATGCCCTGGGCGTCGAGATCGCGTTGCAGGGCCAGCCACATGGGGGGCGTCGCCCCCTCGGGGAGATCGGCATGCCGGGCGCGGTGGTTGGCCGCGTCCAGGGTCGGCAGCCAGACGATACGGGTGCCCTCCCGGGCGGCGATCTCGACCGCGAGCGGGTTCATCCCGCCCACCGAGGCGTTGAGGGTCAGCGTGCCCAGCACCCGGACCGCGCCGCCCAGCGCCTCGTTCAGCACCGCGGCGCGCTCGCCGGTCGGCACGTAGTGCGACTTGAGCGCGAACCCGGCCAGCCCGAGCTCCGCGCACCGGCGGGCCAGCTGCAGGTCGGTGACCCGGCGGCGCATGACATCCGGTTCCACGTGCACGTGCAGGTCATAGGCGCCGCGGACCATCCCGCGGGCCCAGCCGGAAGGCTCGGTGCTGCTCAGCATGGAGCAGCGGGCCGCACGTCATGGGGCATGCGATCCCCTGGGGGTCTGGGTGGCGCCGAGCGTTCAGCTGATTTTGGCGACAATCTTGGCTGACGAATTTGGCCACGGTAGCCCGGCCGGGTCAGCCGGTCAAGGGTGGCCGCAGCGCGGCTTAGGCGGCCCGCTGGACCTGGCCGAGGAACTCGGCGTTGGACGCGGTGTCGCGGGCCTTGTCCCGCAGCAGCTCGATGGCCTGCTGCGGGTCCAGTTCGGTGAGCACCCGGCGCAGCCGGGCCGTGGCCTCCAGCTCGGCGGGCGGGAGCAGCAGGTCGTCCCGGCGGGTGCTGGACGCGGCCACGTCGATGGCCGGGAAGATGCGCTTCTCGGCCAGGTCGCGGCGCAGCCGCAGCTCCATGTTCCCGGTGCCCTTGAACTCCTCGAAGAACACGTCGTCCATCCGGGAGCCGGTCTCCACCAGGGCGGTGCACAGCAGGGTCAGCGAGCCGCCGTCCTCCAGGTTGCGCGCGGCGCCGAGCAGCTTGCGCGGCGGGTATAGTGCGCCGACGGCGACGCCGCCGGCCAGGATGCGGCTGCTGGACGGGGCCGCGAGATTGTATGCGCGGCCCAGCCGGGTGATGGAGTCGAGCAGCACGACGACGTCGCGGCCCATCTCGACCAGCCGCTTGGCCCGCTCGATGGCCAGTTCGGCCACCGCGACGTGCTCGTGGGCCGGCTGGTCGAACGTCGAGTAGACGACCTCACCCTGCACCGAGCGGCGCAGGTCGGTGACTTCCTCGGGCCGCTCGCCGACCAGCACCATCATCAGGTGCACTTCCGGGTGGTTGGCCGCGACCGCCGCCGCGATGGCGGCCAGGATCAGGGTCTTGCCCGCCTTGGGCGGGGACACGATGAGCCCGCGCTGGCCCTTCCCGATCGGGGTGACCAGGTCGATGATCCGGGCGGTGGGGGAGCCGGCCGGTGATTCCAGCCGGAGCCGCTGCTGCGGGTGCAGCGGGGTGAGGGCCGCGAAGGCGGGCCGCCGCGCCGCCTGCCCCGGGGGCAGCCCGTTGACGCTGTCCACCCGGGCCAGCGACGGGTGCCGGTCCCGGGCCTTGCCCGGGCGGGCCGCCTGCGCGGCCCCGCTGACCTGGTCGCCCGGGCGCAGCCCGTGCTGCCGGATCAGGGCGGCGGGCACGGACACGTCGTCCGGGCCCCGCTGGTAGCCGCTCAGGTGGAGGAATGCGGTGGTGCCGTCGCCGGTGTCGAGTAGCCCGGTCACCGGTTCGGTGGGTGCCGACGCGTCCGGGGGCTGCTGCGCCGGCCGGGCCGTTTGCTGCGCCGGCCGGGCCCGCTGCTGGGTGGCCCGGTCGGGCGGTTGCGCGCGGCGCGGCCGGGCCTGGCCGGCCGCGGGCGGCTGATAGGTAGCTGTGGTCATCAGGGGCAATCCCTTCGACGGGCGGCCGTTATTAAGGCACGCCGGAATAGCGCCGGTAGGCGCTGCGGAAATGCACACGTGCCGGACGCCAGGAAATTCCTCGGACACCAGCCCAACGGCCCGTTCGTGGTCATCGCTCAACGCTTGGGCTGGGAGAACGCCCGGAACGGAGCTAGGGAAAGCAGCCTGGCTGGCAGTCCTGGCAAGGAATCCGGCCGGCCAGCGGAACTGGCTGGCGGCGATTCTGGCGAGGCACGTGCGCCGTGACGGCGGAAATCTTCGCCCGCCGTAACTGTACTGCATAACGCCGGTCATTGCCAGATCATTCCGGGCCCGGGGAATTCGCCGGCGGGAAGGTCGTCCGGGGGCCGATTCCGGCGCTCCGGGCCGCCCGTCCTCCCCTCGGCCGCGGCCCGTCCCTCCCGCTCCCGCGGTCACCAGAGGCTTCCAAACCGAAATACAAATTAAGCCGCGCTCGACGAGGTCCCGGAGGACCTGCGGCTGTGCGCGCGGACCCTCGGCGCGACCCGGTTCTACACGCTGCTGCACGTCCAGATCCGCGCGGCGCTGCCGGGCATCCTGACCGGGCCGCGGGTCACCCGGCCGGGAGGGGGGCCTGCTCCGCGCCCCCGGTCCGGGCGAGCAGGTACTGCACCAGGGTGATGAGGACCCGCTTGGCCGATTCCCGATCCCGGGCGTCGCAGAGCAGCAGCGGCACCCCGGGGTCGAGGTCGAGCGCGCCGCGCACCTCCGCGGCCTCGTAGTGCGGGGCGCCGTCGAAGCAGTTGACCGCGACCACGAATGGGGTCCCGCGCTGCTCGAAGTAGTTGACCGAGGCGAAGCAGTCGGCCAGCCGCCGGGTGTCGGCCAGGATCACCGCGCCAAGCGCGCCGTAGCAAAGCTCGTCCCACATGAACCAGAACCGCTCCTGCCCCGGCGTGCCGAACAGGTACAGCGTCAGCCGGGCGTGGAAGCTGATCCGGCCGAAGTCCATCGCCACGGTGGTCGTGTTCTTGCGGTCCACCCCGCTGAGGTCATCGATGCCGACGCTGCGGTCGCTCAGCGTCTCCTCGGTGCGCAGCGGCCGGATCTCGCTCACCGCGCCGACCAGGGTGGTCTTGCCGACCCCGAATCCGCCCGCGACGAGGATCTTGGCGGTGGTAGGCACCGCGGGGTCCTGCCCCGGCGGAGCGGGCGTGCCGCCACTCGCGCCGCTCCCGACCTGCACGGTGTGCCTCCCGCGCGGCTAACCGCCTGCAATGAATTCACGCCGGAAATGGCCTGCGGGAAAGGGTAACACCGAATCCGGGGACACTGAGCGGGGTCGCCCGGTCTGGTCTCCCTCACTGCGGTCGATCCAGTCGTCGATGCGCTGCCACCAGTCATACAGCCAGCGCACCTGCTCCTCCTGGACGGCCGCCCGTGGCACCTCGGCAGCGGGCACCCGCCACCACTGGGCCTGGACCACCTGCCGGATCGGCAGGCTGCGCCAGATATCGGAGATACTGACCAGCTTGTCCAGGCCGGCGTGTGCCACGAAGATCACGTCCGCCCCGGGGCAGGCGGCGATGGCGGACAGCGCGCCGCCGGCCCGCGGCGGCAGCAGGTGCGGCATCTGGCTGGCCCGCTCGGCCAGGTCAGCGCGCCCGCTCCGCTCCAGCCGCCGGATGCCGCGGCGCCACCGGCCCGGCGTCCAGTTGCCGCCTTCCGGGAAGATCACCAGCGCCCCGGCCTGGTCGAGGCCGCTGGCCAGCCGCCGGATCTGCTCCACGAACACGTGCTCGCCGGCCTGCCGGTGGCTGATGAACACGTTGGGCACCCGGTTGGCTACCACGTCCACGCTCGGGTCGAGCTGGAGCGACGCTTTCATGACAATCCGCGGCCGCCGACCGTAAACGGTCAGCAGGTGGTGCACCAGGAGCAGTGAGTCACCCGGCCCGGCGTGACGGCTGAGCACGATGACCGGGCGAGCCAGCCGGGCGGCCTGCTCGGCCGGGGTGAGGTCCGGCTCCTCCACCTTCACCTGGAGTCCCAGCGTGCGGCCGGCCGCACGGTAGAGCCGGCCCAGGTACCACTCCATCAGCGCGTAGTGCCGGGTCTGGTACGGCTCGGTGCGCAGCCGCCCGCCGAAGCCGCTGGCGATCCACAGCCCGAGGGACATGAACAGGGTCGCGGTCTCGGCGGCCAGCCAGATCAGCGCGAAGGTGAGCAGCCGGAGCGCCCGCATCCGGTGTGGGCGGGACCGGCTCAGGACCCCGAGCAGCACGGCGAGCAGGGCGAGTGGCGGGAACAGCACCACGATGGCCGCGGCGATGGCGACCGCCAGCGGCGCCAGCACCAGCCGTCGGACCAGCCTGGGTGGCAGCATGCCCGGTCCCTCCGCTCGCGGCTGGGCGGTTAGTGCCCGGCCAGTTCGGCGAGGTAACTCGCGGACGCCTGGTAGGCGCGTTCCATCCGTAGCCCGACCTTAGCCCGGTCGCGGTACCTCAGCTGGGACAGATCAGGCGGCCGCGGGTCCGCGCCGGACGGTAGCACGTGCACCTGCACGCCCGCCGGCAGCGAGGCCATCTCCTCGTGGAAGCGGTGCCGCCGGGCGATCTCGAACGCGACCAGGCCCACTTCCCAGGGCCGGCGCGGCACCGTCAGCGGGCGCTCGATCCGGCCTACGTGCAGCACCCAGACGGTGCGCGCGCCCAGTGCCACCGCACGGCCGACCGGGATCGAATCGACCAGCCCGCCGTCGAAGTAGTGGCGGCCGTCCACCTCCACCGGGGGCAGCAGCCCGGGAACCGCGCACGACGCGAGCACGGCCGGCACGACGGGCCCGTCGCTGAACCACCGGGCGGCCGCATCCTCGATGCTGGCTGCGACACAGTGGAACGGGACGGCCAGGTCGGCGAACGTGCCGCCGGGCAGCGCCTCGTCCAGCATGTGGCGCAGCGGCTCGATCGAGTGCAGGTGGGTCCCGGAGCGGGCGAGCCGGACGGCCCGGCCCCACAGCGTCTCCCGGAACGCCTGCTGCAGCGCCTCGCCCTGCCAGAGCTCGGCCAGCCGGGCGGCGGCGGAACCCGGGTCGGCCGCGACCATGGCGCCGTTGATTGCGCCCACGGATGTCCCGACGACCAGGTCGGGCCGCACGCCAGCCTGGGCCAGCGCCCGCAGCATGCCCACCTCGTGCGCGCCGAGCACGCCTCCGCCACCAAGCACGAACGCCGTCTGCACCGGCTGAGCCTCCTCGCCGTCAAGCTAACCAGAACCCCGGCGCACGGCCGCAACGGGCACCGGCCAGCACTCCGACGCAGGTCAACCGCCTTATTTTTCGTAACGAATTATCCGTTGCGCTGTGTTTGCCGCGCTATTCCGTGAGCAAGGGGTAGTGGCAGTCGACCGTGGGGGAGGACTCATGAGACCCGCCGGGACCGAGGTGCGGGCCACAGACGGCGCTGCCCGGGCAGCTCCCCCGTGCACGCATGAGCAGGCCTTCCCCGGACGGCTGGACCAGGTCGGGGCGGCGCGACGGTTCCTGGCCGGGCTGCTGGCCGGGGCCCCGGTGGCCGACGATGCGGTGTTCTGCGTGTCCGAACTCGCCGCCAACTGCGTGACCCACTCCGCCAGCGGGCAGCCCGGCGGGACGTTTACCGTCCGGGTCGAGATCCGGGCCGGCGACTATGTATGGCTGGAGGTCGCCGGTGGGGGCGGCGTATGGCGGCCGCCCGAGCTGGACGGCCGCCAGCACGGCCTGGAGATCATCGGCCAGCTGGTCAGCGACGCCGGGGTGGCCGGCGGCCCGTGCACCGGCTGGGTGGTCTGGGTCCGGATCGACTGGCCCGCCCGGGTCGGCTGACAGCACCCGTCCCCCTGCCTGCACCCGCCCCCTGACGACGGCCGCCTCCTGACGACGGCCGCCTCCTGACGACGGCCGCCTCCTGACGACGGCCGCCTCCTGACGACGGCCGCCTCCTGACGACGGCCGCCTCCTGGCCGGGCCTGCCCTCTGGCCGTGCCTGCCCTCTGGCCGTGCCTGCCCTCTGGCCGTGCCTGCCCTCTGGCCGTGCCTGCCCTCTGGCCGGGCCTGCCCTCTGGCCGTGCCTGCCCTCTGACCGGGCCTGCCTCCTGATGGCGGCCGCCCTCCCTGACCGTGGCCAGCGTCCCCCGGGGGCCGGGTTCATCGGGCCAGCCCGGTGGCATCGGCCGGTCGTTGAGAGCGAACGGAAACGGCTAAGCGGCCGCCCGGTTAACTTCTGGATTCCCGTGAACCCGGAGCCGCGGCTGCCCGTTCCTCGGTGGGAGACTGGCGCGGGGCGTTGCGGGGAGTAACGGGTGAGCGGGGACTGCGGGACTCTACGGATTGAGCTGCTGGGCCCGGTGCGGGCCTGGCGGGGCCAGCGGGAGCTGCGGATCGGGTCGGCACAGCGACGGGCCGTGCTCGCCATGCTGGCGATGCGCGGCGGCCGGCCCGTGGCCGCGGATGAGATCGCCCGCGGCCTGGCCACGCAGACGCCGGCCCGGCGCGCCACCAGCCGGGTGGCCGCGCACATGACCGGGCTGCGCGGCGTCCTGGACGGATGCGGCGCCGAGCGCACAGTTCTGGACGGCACGGCGCCAGACGCCCCGGCTTCGGATGGCCTGGCCCCGGATGGCCTGGCCCCGGATGGCCCGGCACCGGGCCGCTCCGGGCCGCATAGTTCAGCGCCGGCCGGCCCGGTCCCGGGCGGCTCCGTGCCGGCCGAGGGAGGCCCTCGTTACCTGCTCCGGCTCGATCCAGCCGCCCTGGATGCCGGGCTGCTCGACGGCGACCTGGCCAGCGCCCGCGGCTGGTGTGCCGCCGGGCGGCTGCACGCCGCGGCGCGGGCCCTGGATGCGGCCGTAGCCAGGTTCCACGGTCAGCCGCTGCACGCGGTGCCCGGCCCGTGGGCCGCGGCCGAGCGGGAGCGTCTGGCCGAGCTCTGGCTGGCCGTCCAGGAGGAACGGGTCGAGGTGATGCTGGCGCTGGGCCAGCACTACGAGGCGGTACCGCTGCTTACCGGCCTCATCCGGGAGCATCCGCAGCGCGAGCGGTTCCTGGGCCAGCTCATGGTGGCGCTGTACCGGTCGGGCCGGCGGGCCGAGGCGCTGGCCCGGTTCGCTGAGGCCCGCCCGGTACCGGCTGGCCGGCCGGCCAGGCCGCCCGGCCCCGGCCTGCTCCGCCTGCAGTTGCAGATCCTCACCGGGGATAGCGCCCTCATGACCATGGTGCCGCCGGGGGGCGGTCTCCCTGGTACCGGACTCCCGGGCAGCGCGTTCTCTGGGAGGGCCTTGCCCGGAGGGGCCCTGGCCGGGGGTGCCCTGCTGGGCGGGGCCATGCCGGGTAGCGTCAGCCGGGAAGGTGTGGCGGCGGATCAGTGGCGGCGTAGCGCTGCTCCGTCTCGCGTACCTCGGGCAGCCCGATGAAGCCGCAGAACTCGCCGAATCCGGGCAGCTCCGGCAGGATCGCCGCGGGTGTGCCGGCCCGAGCGATCTCCCGGAGCACCCGGCGCATCGCGGCGGTGGCCGCGAGCAGCGTACTGATCGGGAAGATCACGATCCGGTAGCCGAGCTGCCGGAGCCGCTCGAGGCTGACCGGCGGGGTCTTGCCGCCTTCTGCCCAGTTGAACAGCAGGGGGACTCCGGGGAAGGCGCGGGCCGCGGCCACGACCTCCTCCTCGGAGGTCAGCGCCTCGATGAACAGCACGTCCGCGCCGGCCTGGAGGTACTGCCCGGCCCGGTCGAGCGCGCTCGCGAGCCCTTCCACCGCCCGTGCGTCGGTCCGGGCGATGATGACGAAATCGGCGGACGCCCGGGCCTCGGCCGCGGCCCGGACCTTCTGCACCATCTCCGCCGCCGGGATGACCAGCTTGCCCTCCATGTGGCCGCACTTCTTCGGCGCGACCTGGTCTTCCAGGTGGATGGCGGCCGCCCCGGCGTTCTCGTACGCGGCGACGGTCCGGATCACGTTAAGCGGGTTGCCGTAGCCGGTGTCCGCGTCGGCGATCACCGGGATGTCCACGCAGGCGGCGATCCGCCGGGCGTTGTCCACCATCTCGGTCATCGTCAGCAAGCCCACATCGGGGCGCCCCAGGAGGGCCGCCGACGTCCCGAACCCGGTCATGTACACCGCCGGGAAGCCAGCCTCCTCCACGAGCCGGGCGGCCAGCGGGTCGAAAGCGCCCGGGGCCAGGATGACCTCATCCGAGCCGAGCAGTGCCCGGAGCCGGGCGGCCCCGCCGGGCCGCGCGGTGAGCCTGCCGGTCACCGCCCGCCCCGCCTGCCCCGCCCGGGCTGCCGCTCAGCTGCCACTCTTGCGCCGGAATGACTTCCGGCCCTGGCCGGCCGGACCATGAGCACCGGATACCTTCCCGCCGCCCTGCCCGGCCTGACGGTCGTTGTGCGCAGCCTGCTGGCCGCGCTTGCGGTCCAGTGCTTCGCGGAACTTCCGTTTCAAATCGTCCTTGGGACCTTCCGGTCCCGGCGCGCTGCCGGGCATCGGACCTCCTCTGCTGGGACGGTTACCCGTCCAGCCTAGAGTGCCCGGACGCCGCCCCGGTGACGCTGCCACGGCGTCACCGGTGCGCCACGCGCCCGGGTCAGCGGACAGCCAGTCCCTCGACCGGGCCGGCCAGCACGCTCTTGAAGTACTGGCTGGGCGGGTCGGCCAGCACCTCGGGCTCGTTCTGCTCCACGGCGGCCACGATCTGCCTGGCCACGTCGCGCGGGTCGTTCTTCGGCACGTCGAGGGCCTTGACCATGTCGGTGTCGGTGTACCCGAGGTGAGCCCCGACGACCAGCGTGCCCTGGGTGGCGAGTTCCAGCCGCAGCGAATTGGTGACCGACCACAGGGCCGCCTTCGACGCCCCGTAAGCACCCGCCCCCGCCGCCCAGGATAGGACCGAGTGCACGTTGACCAGCGCGCCGCCGCCGTTGGCCCGCAGCACCGGGGCGAACGCCTGCGCCACCCGGAGCGGGCCGAACACGTTGACGTCGAACAGCGAGGCGACCTCGGCGAGGTCGTTGCCGAGCAACTGGCCGCCGAGGGGCGCTCCGGCGTTGTTGATCACGATGGACGCGTCCCCCGCCCGCCGGGCCAGATCGTCCACCGACTGCTGATCGGTCACTTCGAGGGCGACTGGCTCGATCCGGGGGTCCGCACTGGGCACCGGGTGGCGTGCGGTGGCGTAGACCTTCGCCGCCCCGGCAGCCAGCAGTCCATCCACGATGGCGCGGCCCAGCCCGCGCTGTCCTCCGGTCACCAGCGCGGTCGCACCCTTGATGGTGGTCATGTCATCTCCCGAGTCTTCGTCCGACAGAGGTGTCCTCTTTTGGCTTCTGTCGCAAGCATGCTCGACCCTGGCGACATAGTCAAGTAGAGTTTGCCTATGTCATGGATGGCGACCGAGCGGTACGGGATCCGGGTGGCCCCGGCTGGCCTGGCTCTGGTGCAGGAATTGCTCAACAGCCGCGCCATCGAGCCGTATGGCGAGGACCTGCTGGCCGTCGGCGAGACGGGCGCGCGCTGGGCGGGCCACACCGCTCGGGCGTGGGCAGCGGAGCAGGGCCTCAGCGTGCCGGAGTCCGCCCCCGCCGACGCGGATCTGGCCCGGCTCGTCGGCCTGCGGGCGGCACTGACCAGCATGCTCACTTCCCAGTCCGGGCCTGGGGCCGGGGCCGGGCCGGTGCGCGCCTCGTCACTCGCGCCCCGGCGGGCGGCGGCGGAACTGGTGGCCGACGGCGATGGGCGGGTCCGGATCGTGCCTCAGGGGCCCCCCGGGGAGTGGCTCGAATCGGCCATCTGGGCGCAGGTCCTGCTCGCCCAGGCGGATGGCACCTGGCCGCGGCTTAAGCTGTGCCGCCGGGAGGCCTGCGGATCCGCCTTCTACGACCTGTCCCGGAACAACAGCGGCGTCTGGCACGACGTGCGCACCTGCGGCAACGTGGTCAACCTCCGGGCGTCCCGGCTGCGCAAGAAGCAGCAGGCGGCGTCGCCCGGCGATGCTGGTGAGCGGTAGCGGCGGGGGGAGGGGCTCCCCGGAAGCAGGGCGGGGTCCATGATGCCCTGCGAGGAGGCGTGATGGCAGAGCCCAGGGTGGCCGTGGTGACCGGCGCCGGATCAGGGCTGGGCCGGTGCATCAGTGCCGCCCTGCTCGGGGCCGACTGGCGGGTCGCCGCGGCCGGGCGCCGGGAGGCGGCGCTCCGAGAGACTCTCGACGGTGCGTCAGCCCCGGATGGGGCGGGGCTCGCGGTGCCCGCCGATGTCACGGAACCAGCGTCGGTGGCGGCGCTCTTCGAGGCGGTCCAGCAGCGCTGGGGACGGCTGGACCTGCTCGTCAACAACGCTGGCGTCTTCGGCCCGGCCGGACCGGTGGATGAGATCTCCGTCGACGGCTGGCGGCGCGCGGTGGACACCAACCTCACCGGCTCGTTCCTGTGCGCCCAGCAGGCGGTGCGGATGATGAAGGCACAGCGGCCCCAGGGTGGCCGGATCATCAACAACGGGTCGCTCTCGGCGCATGTTCCCCGGCCTGGCAGCGCCGCCTACACGGCGACCAAGCATGCGCTGACCGGCCTGACCAAGTCCATCTCGTTGGACGGCCGGCCCTTCGGCATCGCCTGCGGGCAGATCGACATCGGGAACGCCGCCACCGAGATGACCGCCCGGATGAGCAGTGGCGTACCGCAGGCCGACGGCAGGCTGGCCGCCGAGCCCACCTTCGATGCCCGGTACGTCGCGGACGCGGTGCTCTACATGGCGGGCCTGCCGCTCGACGCCAACGTGCAGTTCCTCACCCTCACCGCCACGACCATGCCGTACGTCGGCCGCGGCTGAGCCCGGGGCCGGGTTCAGCGCCCGAGCCGCGCCCGGGCCATCGCCGGGAGGGCGGCGCGCCCGGTGACCGGCTGGAACTCCTTCGCGGCGGCCCGCAGCGCGTCGTACTCCTCGTCGGTCAGGTCGATGTCCGCGGCGGCCACGTTGCGCTCCAGTTGCTCCATGCTGGAGGCGCCCGGGATTGCGGTGACGGCCGGGCTGCGGATGACCCAGGCCAGCGCGATCTGGGCCGGCGTAGCCTCATGCGCGTCCGCCACGTCCCGGAGCGTGGCGATGAGCTGACTGGCCCGGTCCAGGTTCTCCGGCAGGAACAGCGGGTTGGCCCCGCGCACCCGGTTGGCCGGCCGGGTGCCTGCCTGGTACCGGCCGGACAGCAGGCCCTGGGCCAGCGGACTGTAGGCGATGATCACCCGCTGCTGCGCTTCGGCGTACGGCAGCAGGTCCCGTTCGGGTGAGCGGTCTACCAGGTTGTACTGGACCTGGTTGCTCAGCACCCGGCTGCCGAGCGCCGCCTCCGCGCTGCGCCAGCGGTCCAGCGAGTAGTTGCTCACCCCAACCTCGCGGACCAGCCCCACCCGCAGCAGCGCGCGCATGCCGCGCATCGTGGTCGTGTCACCGATCACCGGGTTCGGCTGGTGCACCTGATACAGGTCGAGGTGCCGGGCACCCAGCCGGTTGGCGCTGGCCACGGCGCGCTGCTCCACGACCGGGGCGAGCGGCAGCAGGGGAAAGAGCTTCGTGGCCAGGAAGACCGACTCGATGTCGTCTCCGAGCGCCTCGCCCAGGATCCGCTCGCTGCGGCCGAATCCGTAGATCTCGGCGGTATCGAACAGGGTGACGCCCAGGTCGATGGCCCGGCGCACGATGGCCTGGGCCTCGCTAATGGCGTACGCATCGCCGTAACCCCACTCCCGGGACCCGAACTGCCATGTCCCCAGACCGATCTTGGAAATCCGCGTGGCGGTGTCGGTATCCAGATAGCGCATCATCCCAGTCTCCGCCATGGCGCCTGCCCGGTGAGCAGCGGCTGCCTCGTTGTCGGTGCCCCGGTCTAGCGTTAGCCGCGTGAGCGAGAACGAAGTGCGCCGCTGACCGCCGAGGAGCGCTTCGCGGACCTGGTCGATGAGCTGGTCGGCACTCCCGGTGTCACCCCGCCGGGGGCAGCGGGTTCGGCCGTTCCGCGCTGCGCTGGGAGAAGCGGATCTTCGCCCTGCTGGTCCGGGGTGGCCTGGTGGTGAAACTCCCCGCATAGCGGGTCGATGCCCTGGTCGGCGCGGCCGAAGGGGTCCGGTTCGACGCCAACAAGGGGACAACCACGTATCTCCTGATGCACTCTAGAAACGCTTCTGACCTGTGCAAAGCGGCAGACCCGTCCTGAGGGCACCGCCGGGTGGTGGACCGGGGCGGTGATGATGGGCGCATGGGAACTTCCGCGGACGCCGGTGACCCGCCGACCGGGCCGGGGCGCACGCCGTACCTGCCTGAGCCGACCGGCCCGAGCCCGGTCGGCACCACGTCCTTGTGGCTGAAAGACGTCTCCCGTCCCGATCCATGGGCCGCGGGGGTGAGCGCACGGGAGCTGATGGTCTCACTGTGGTATCCGGCGGTGCCCTCGGACGGGCGGCGAGCCCGGTACATGACGCCAGCGGAGTCCGAACTCCAGCTCACCAGCAGGGACCTCAGCGGCGTCCCGCCGGACGTGCTGAGCACGGTCCGGACCAACGCGGTCAGCGATGCCACGCCGGCCGGGCGCCAGCACAGCCGCCCCCTCGTCGTGCTCTCGCCCGGCTTCACCAATTCCCGCAGCACGCTCACCGCCGTCGCCGAGGACCTAGCCAGCCACGGCTACGTCGCGGCCGGAATTGATCACACCTACGAGAGCTTCGCCACGGCCTTTCCCGACGGGCGGGTCACCACCTGCCGCGCCCGTGAGACACGCGGGAGGGGCACGGGGTTCTGGGAGAAGCTGGGCGCAGGCCGGGCAGCCGATGTCTCCTTCGTGCTCGGCGCGCTGACCGGCGCGCACCCGGCCTGGCCGGGCGCCGCGCTGATCGACCCGTCCCGGATGGCGATGGCTGGCCACTCCGCCGGCGGCGCAGCCGCCATCTCCGCCATGCTGGCCGACTCCCGCATCCGGGCCGGCATCGACATGGACGGCGCCACTCACGCCCAGATCACGGATGACGGCCTGTCACGGCCGTTTCTGTTCCTGGGCAAGCAATCCAACTACACCCCGGGAAGCCGAGGGGATATCCCCGGGAAGCCAGGCGCCGTGACCACCTGGGAGCATGACTGGAAACTCCTGACCGGCTGGAAGCGGTGGATCGTGGTGGCCGGGGCGATACACGCCTCCTTCACCGGCCTCGCGCTGCTGGCCGATCAGATCGGCATCGACACCGGCGCCGGCCTGTCCGGAGCCCGGTCCCTGGACATCACCCGCACCTACGTCCGGGCCTTCTTCGACCAGCACCTGCGGAGCAGGCCACAAGCCTTGCTGGACCAGCCGTCACCACGCTTCCCCGAGGTCACCTTCTGTTCCCCGGACTGAAACTCGCGCATGGTCCGAGTCGGCCCCTCCAGCCTCAACGATGCCTCGCATCCGCGCCGTGCGCGGACGCACCAACGGCGAGCCGCTGACCTGGAGCCTTTGCCGACCCAGCGGGCCAGACCCGAAATGCGCGCGGCGAACCTCCCATGCTGACATGCCCCGCCCGGAGATGTAGCTTGTCTTTCGGGGTCTCGGTCATAGCTATACGGGAGGACTCTCACCCATGAGCACATCGCCGCTTGATCCACAGGAGATCCGCGCCACCGCCGCGGCGCACAAGGAGCTTGGCCCCGAATACGGCGACGCGGTGATCGAGTCCTTCCTGGAGCGAGTTGACCGGGAAATCATCGCGCGGGTTGACGCACGCCTCGGACCTGTGTCCCGCGAGCAGCCTGTACAGCCAGCACAGTCGAATAGCCGCCGCCCGCTACTCACTGGTGTTGCGATCGGCATCTTCGTCACCGGTGTGCCTTCCATGATGGTCGCGGCGAGCGCGGGTGGCGTCATCCCGGGGGATGAGACACAAGTTCTTCTCATCATCGCCATCCTCTGGGCGATAGCGGTGGCCATAGCAGCTTCCGCGATTCGTGTCCGTCTTGAGCCGCGGCGCAAGGAATACGGCGCTCGCCAAACCGGCGCCAGGCCCCCTAGGGCCAACCTCTGACCCGTACATCAGAGGGTGAAGTGGATTGCGGCCCCTGGAGCCATTGGTATTACTCGCTACTTTCTTCCCTCAGGGCTGGTTACCTAAGTGACGCACCATCCTGCCCTGGAGCCAGTTAGATGACTCCCGCCTCTGCGCGCAGCTTTTAATGGGCTGTCTGGTAGGCACGTTCTTGGCCGGAACCACGAATCTCTTACAGTGTTTCTGGCACCGCCCCTGACCTGAGACCTTCAGGGTCGGGCACGGAGTGCTGACGAAGCCTGGCTTTCGCCGCCGTGTTGTCGGTGGTGCGGCTTAGCGTGGCCCTGTGACAGGAGAGTCCGGGGCTCCAGAGGAGCGCTTCGAGGATCTGGTCGGTGAGCTGCTCGGGTGCCCGGGCGTGATCCCGCCCAGCCGGGGCAGCGGCTTCGGCCGCAGCGCGCTGCGCTGGGAGAAGAAGATTTTCGCGATGCTGGTCCGCGGGCGGCTGGTCGTGAAGCTCCCGGCGCCACGGGTTGACGCGCTGGTCGCCAGCAGCGACGGGGTACGGTTCGACGCCAACAAGGGCACCCCGATGAAGGAGTGGTTCAGCCTCGACCCGGAGTCTGAGCTGCTCTGGCTCCCGCTGGCCCGGGAAGCACTGGACTTCGCCCGCGGCGCCTCCTGACCGGAGCTCCCGGATGGGCAGAAATTCGCGGGCCCCGGCTGTCCTGGGACCCGCTCGTTCTCACAGTGAGCCGGTGAAGGCGCCCGGGCGGGATCCTGAGGAGCTAGCCATGCTGACCGGCTTCTACCTGCTGGCATGCGCCGACCTGGACGAGGCGGTCAAAGGTACCCGTGGTGGCACGCGACCTGGGCCGAATTGCTGCACCGGCCAGGCAGGCCGGAGGAGGCCCGCGCCGCGTACCAGCGGGCCCTCGCCCTCGGCATGAGCGAGCCGCAGGCCGGGCACCTGCGCCGGAGGATCGCCGACCTGCGCGGCTAGGCTGAGGCCGTGGCAGCTGAGAACCTGGCGCCAGCCGGGCCGGGGAGCTTCTCGCCGGTATGCCCGCTGCGCGTCGAGCGCCCCGTGATGCGGCAGCGCTGGGAACGCCTCACCTTCCTGCACTGGCCCTACGACCCGGCCGTGATCCAGCGGCTGCTGCCGGACGGGCTGCAGGCGGACCTGTGCGACGGCGTGGCCTGGGTTGGGCTGGTGCCGTTCTTCATGCGGGTGCATACCCCGGGCGACCACGGGGTGCCCTGGGTGTCCAACTTCTGCGAGACGAACGTGCGCACCTACGTACGGGACCGGGCCGGACAGGCCGGGATCTGGTTCCTGTCACTGGACGCGGCCCGAGCCGGCGCGGTGGCGGTCGCCCGGGCCAGCTACGGGCTGCCGTATTTCTGGTCGTCGATGCGGCTGTCCCGGGGTGGCCGCCACGTCAGCTATTACTGCCGTCGGCGCGTCCCGGGCCCCCGCGGCGCCATCAGCGAGGTCCGGATCCGGATTGGCGACCCGTACGACCCGGCCGGGCTCGGCGACCGGGACCACTTCCTCACCGCCCGGTGGCGGCTGTACAGCGTGTTCGCCGGCCAGCAGTTGTCGGCCCGGGCCGAGCACAGGCCCTGGCCGCTGTACCGGGCCGAGGCTCTCGTGGTCAGGGACGGGCTTATCCCGGCGGCCGGCCTGCCGGCCCCCGCCGACGACCCGCTGGTGCACTACTCACCCGGCGTGGATGTCCGGATCGGCCTGCCGGAGCGGGCCGGCTGAGACGGCGTCCAGGATGGCCCCGTCCCCACGGTCGAGGCTCCCAAGGTCGCGCTCGGGCGGGCGGTGTCAGCGTGGGCGCGGGATGACGCCGCGCTGCTAGGCCGAACTTACGTGATCTTGGTAGGGATCGGGGCGCTGTGAACTGGGCGGATGCCGGGGTAAAGGGTGCTGGCCGCCGGGGTGTTACTGGCTACTTCAGGGTGAGGGGGATGGGAGCGCCGAGCAGCTCGAAGGCGCGCCGCTGGACGGGGGTGGGCTCGGTGAGCTTGCTGATCTTCTGGCCGCTGAAGGTGATGGTCTGGCGGTCGAGGGTGGACAGGTGACTGAGCAGGTCGCCGTATTTGCGGACGGGCAGCTTGCGGGCGTTGCGCTTGGCGGCGTCTTTGGCTCTGGCCTGGGGTGAGCGGCCGGCGGGGGCGACGGGGCTGGCGGGGGCCGGGATGTCCTGGTCGGTGAAGGTGAGTTCGGCGAGCGCGGCGCGCAGGTGCCAGGTGAGGTAGGCGGCGAGCATGGCGATCAGGACATGGGCGCGGACTCGTTTTCCGAGGTAGTGGCGGATGGGGCGCAGGTCCAGGTCGTCGGTCTTGATGATGCGGAAGTCCCGCTCGACGTGCTTGAGGTTCTTGTAGGCGGTGATCACGGCGGCGGGGCCGAGCGTGCTGGCGGTCACGCTGGTGCGGATCACGTAGATCCCGTCGAGCGCGGCCTCGGCGGCTATCTGATCCTGGTCACGGTGGCAGGTGAAGCTGGCGCCGGTGATCTCGGTGATGAAGTGCTTGGCCATCTTGTGCTTGCCGATGACCTTCCCAGTCCGCTCCCCGATCTTCGCGGCGTCCTTGAGCCGCCCGGCAGTGACGGATGCCGCGATCTTGCTCAGGTCCTTCTCGGTGGCGGCGAGCAGGTCCTCGCGCTTGCGGGCCCGCTCGGCGGCCAGGACCGGGTTGTAGCAGCAGATCAGCCGCTCGCCGGGGTAGTCCGGGTGCTCGATCTCGGCGAAGTCGTGGGTGTCGAACAGCGACATCTGCAGCGGGCCGTCGTCGCGGGCCAGGGCGGCGATCGCGGGGGCGCGCAGCGAGGTGATCCACTCCATGCCGGGCAGCTTGCGCAGGTCATCGATCCGGGTGCCGGTGATCATCCCGCGGTCCCCGACCATGATCAGGTCCTGGATGCCGAAGTCGCCGCGGACGCGGGTGATGGCGGTCTTGAACGAGATCGGGTCGGAGGTGTTCCCGGCGAAGACCTCGATCACGACCGGGCGGCCCTCGGGGCAGGTGAGCAGCCCGTACTCGATCTGCTTCCGGCCGCGCTTGCCGTCCCGGGAGTGCCCGAACGCGGCCAGCTCGCAGCAGCTGCCTTCCATCCAGGAGGAGGACAGGTCGAACATCGCGATCCCGCCCGGGGTCAGGTGCCGGGCCGCGAGCTTCTTCTCGATGCCGCGCTGGCGGCCTTCCAGCCAGTCCATCGCCGCATACACCTCATCGGTTAACGCGTCGGCCACGCCCAGGTCCGCGCCGATCGTGGTATCCCCCGACGCCCACCACGTCACCGTGGACAGCTTCGACTCCGGCCGGACCGCGCGGGACACGATCAGCGCGTACGCGATATCGCGCTCGCGGCAGGCCGGGCCGAGCAGGTCCCGCAGCCCCAGCTGCCCGGCCATCACGCACGCCGCCGCCGCGTCGCCGTGCGGGACTGACCGCTCCACCGTGAGCGCATCGCCCGCTGATACCACCGCCTCGCCCCGCAGCACCATGCGGACCGCCTCCACTGCCGCGTCCGGCAGCGCCGTCAGGTTCGCCAGGGTCTCCTTGCGGGGCCGGCCCTGCTCATCACGGAACGAATGGCGCAGCAAGTATGACCGGTACTCCCGGACCGTGCCATCAGCCGCCTTCTGGTGACTACGGATGGAGTCCACATGCATCGCATCAGCGCGCCGCCTCACCAGCCCAGGATGCCAGGTCCGGCTATCACGGTCAAGCTATTCTACTGACTACATTCTGAGGCCCGCGTGCAGACCCTCAAGCAGGTCAGGCCCCCGAATGCCCATCCAAGATCACGTAAGTTCGGGCTAGGCGGCCCGCCCGTCCACGGTCAGCTCCACCCGGTCCGAGTAGAAGCACAGCAGCCCGGCGATCTCGGCGGCTTGCGGGATCGGGTTCTCGTAGCCCCACACCAGGTCGTCATAGACGTCGCCGCCCACTTCCGCCGACCAGTAGGACGCCTGGCCCTTGAACGGGCAGGTGGTGCGGGTGTCGGTGGGCCGGAGCAGGTCGGTCCGCACGTCCTCCCGGGGGAGGTAGTAGCGGGTCGGCAGCCCGGTCTCGTCCAGCAGGACCGGCCGGTCCGTCTCGGCCAGCTTCTCGCCGCCGACGGTGACCACGACGTGCTTAGTGCTGGGGGTGGTGGTGATCGTGTGCCCTGTTGCCATACCGGGTGAACCCCGCCGCTAGCGGGCCTGTTCCCGCTCCGCCCTAGCGAAGGCGGCCAGCGCCTCAGCGTCACTGGGGCTAGCCCGGACGTTCCCGGCGATGAACTCGATACCGGGCAGGTCAGCGGCGCTGGCTTGCATCGCTGTGGCGGCGGCTTCGGTGTCGTACTCGGTACGGCACAGCACCACGTCCGGGCCGAGCAGCGCCCAGGCGGCCCCGGTGTGGCCGTAGGGCATCCCCACCGAGCCCGGGTTGATCACGCGGCGCGTGTCGGCGAGCCGGTCGAACGGCATGTGCGTGTGGCCGAGCACCACCGTCCCCGCGTCCACCCCGGCGAACGCGGCCTGATAGTGACCGACCGGGCTGTCCACGCAGATGAACTCGTTGTCGTCACGGGGTGTGCCGTGGCAGAAGGTCACCGGGCCGAGGCCGCCGATGTCGAGGGTGACGGTGAGCGGCAACGCGGCCAGCAGGTCCCGGTGCGCCGGGCTGATCCGGGCCGCGCACCAGGCGTAGTGCCCGGCGGGTGCGTTGGCGGCCAGGCCGGTCGGCTCGAAGGTGCCGTCGAACGCCTCGGCCAGGCACCGGTCGCTGTTCCCGCGTACCCAGATGGCCCGGTCGCCCAGGTCGGCCAGCCGGTCCAGGGTCGGGCCGGCCATCGGGCCATCGGCCAGGTCGCCGTTCAGCACGATCACGTCAGCCCCGGCGGCGTCCACGTCGCCCAGCACTGCCTCCAGCGCTGGGAGGTTCCCGTGGATGTCAGCCAGTACCGCTACCCGCATCAAACTCCCCTTTCCCCCAGCGAGCCTTCCCGCGCGGGGGTGTGCGGTCCAGCATGTTCGTCCGCGGCGAAACCGTATAGCGGCCCTGGGGTGGCGGAGCGCGATCAGGGGATGGCGGATTCCTTCCCCGGCAGCGGGCCCGGCTGGCCAGCGTCCTCCGCCTGTGCGCCATCCGTCGCCAGGCCATCCACCTCGGCCGCGGCCGCCTGCGCGCCATCCGGCTGTGCGCCATCCGGCTGTGCGCCATCCGCCTGCGCGCCATCCGCCTGCGCGCGGGCTGAGCGGGCCCGCTGGGCGGACAGCTCTTGCTCCCTGGCGTTGCGGGTCAGTTCGCTGGCCCGCTGGAACTCGGCCTGGGCCTCGGCGGCCCGGCCCAGCTTGAGCAGCAGGTCACCGCGGACGCTCGGCAGCAAGTGGTAGCTGCGCAGCGCGGGCTCGGCGGCGAGTTGGTCAACCAGGTCAAGGCCGGCCTGCGGGCCGAAGGCCATCGAGAGCGCGACCGCCCGGTTCAGCTCCACGATTGGTGACGGCATCACCTCGGCCAGCACGGAGTACAGCTCGGTGATGCGGGCCCAGTCGGTGTCCTGCGAGCGGAACGCCCGTGCGTGGCAGGCGGCGATCGCGGCCTGCAGCACATAGGGGCCCCGCAGGCCACCGAGTGCCTCCGCCCGGGCCAGGGCGTCCAGTCCCCGTTGAATGAGCAGCCGGTCCCACCGGGCCCGGTTCTGCTCCAGCAGCAGGACCGGCTCGCCGGACGGCCCGGTCCGCGCGTGAATCCGGGATGACTGGATCTCCATCAGCGCGACCAGGCCATGGACCTCTGCCTCGTCCGGCGCGAGCTGGGCCAGTAGCCGGCCAAGCCGGACTGCCTCGTGGCAAAGATCCGGGCGCATCCAGTCATCGCCCGCGGTGGCCGAGTAGCCCTCGTTGAAGATGAGGTAGATCACCTCGAGCACCGAGGCCAGCCGGGCCTGCCGTTCCTGGCCGGCGGGGACCTCGAAGCGAACCCCCGCGGCGGAGAGGGCCTTCTTGGCCCGGACGATCCGCTGCGCGATCGTCGGCTCCGGCAGCACGAAGGCGCGGGCGATCTCGGCCGTGCTCAGCCCGCCGAGCAGGCGCAGGGTCAGCGCGACCCGGGCCCGCACCGGCAGCACCGGATGGCAAGAGATGAAGATCAGCCGCAGCAGGTCGTCGTCGATGTCGTCTGCGACCGCGCGGTCCAGCGCGGCCGTCCCGTCGTCGGCCTCCGCCTCGAGTACCCGGCCGATCTGCGCGTACTTGCGTTCCAGCTCCCGGTTGCGGCGGAACTGGTTGACGGCCCGTCGTTTGGCCACCGTCATCAGCCAGGCGCCCGGCTTAGCCGGCACGCCCTGGCGCGGCCATTGCTCCAGTGCGGCGACCACGGCATCCTGGGCCAGTTCCTCCGCGATGCCGATATCCCCGTAGGCGTACTTGGTCAGCCCGGCGATTAGCCGGGACGACTCGAGCCGGATCACGGTCTCGATCGCGGCGTGCGCCTGGGAGCTCCCCACAAGGTCTGATCAGACCACCGGTTCTCGGGCCGGGCAAGTTCCGGCAGGGCCCGCCGGGCCCTGCCGGAACCTCCCAATCAGGTGTAAACCTGGCGGACCGTGGACTCGCCTCCGCCGGCGGCGACCAGGAACCGCTTGGTCCACTCGATCGCTTCGTCCTTGTCCCGCACCTCCAGCAGGGCCCAGCCGCCGACCAGTTCCTTGGCCTCGGTGTAGGGCCCGTCGATGACGGTGAACTCGCCGTCGGCATAGCGCACTTTGGTGGCTTCCTCGAACGGCGCGATCCCGCCGGTGGCCACGACCACCCCCGCCTTGTTGGCCTCGGCCATGAACTCGCCCATCCGCGCGTACATCTCGGGGGTCGGCGGCGGGATCGGGATCGATGGGTCGGCCAGGGTGTAACCAAGGAATCGCATGGGTCTTCGCTCCTTCGGGTGTGGCGGAACCGCGCCAGTGCCGCTCCGGGGGCCCCGGAGCCCGGTCACGGTCACCGCAACCTTGTCTGTTCGCCCACACGTCGAACGCCCGGCCGCCAGATCGACACGGCGGCAAAAGAATTTCCGGCCGTCCATCCGGCGGTGTCCCGGAGCATTGCCCGGCCGGATGTCCCCGGAGCGTTTGCCCGGCCGGTGTCCGGGATCCCGCTCAACCGGCCAAGCTCTGGTCCTGCCCGGCCAACTCGCGGACGACTTCAGGGGCGAGGCCGGCCAGGCTGGCCGTGCCGAGGTCGCCGTTCTTGACCTGGAGGGTCTTCAGGAACCGCTGCTGGCCCATGGTGAGGCCGATGAAGTAGCCCAGCTCGACCAGTTCGGGCTCGGAGAAGTGCTCGTGCAGCTCCGACCAGAGGTCATCATCGGCGCTGCCGGGATCCCACGCGATCGCCTCGGCCCAGCGCAGGGCCGCACGCTCACGATCGTCGTACCGGTCGGACTTGCGGAAGTCGATGAGGTCGTCGTACTCGCTCTCGGTCACTCCCTGCGCGGCAGCGATGTGCGACCGCTGGCCCGCGCAGTAGCCGCACTCCATTGACTTCGCCACGTAGACCCGGGCGAGTTCCTTGATCTTGTGATCCAGCACGCCCTCGCGGAACACCTGCTGCCAGGATGCGGAGAAGGTCCGCAGGACGGCCGGCACGTGCGCCCGGATGGCCTGGCTCTCCAGCCGGGGAGTGCCGTACGTGCGGGATTCCTCGAGGAGCCGGGTGAGCTCGGGATCGGTGACCGTGCTCGGCTCGACATAGCTGATACGGGGCATCGGGACCTCTCTGGCAATCGATTGCCACTGCTCCTGGCCAGCCTGGTCCGCTTTCCTGCCATCTGTCAAGCGACCGAGACGGGAAGCTTGGCAACCGTTTGCCAGGATAGGTACGTTCAGTTCGTGGCTGGTCGGCCGACGATACGGGATGTGGCTGAGCTCGCGGGGGTCCACCCGGGCACCGCCTCGCGGGCCCTCGACCCGCGCCGCGTGGGCAGGATCTCAGCCCCCACCGCCGAGCGGGTCCGGGTGGCCGCCAGGCGTCTCGGGTACGTCCCCGACCCGGTGGCCCAGACCCTGCGCGCGGGGCGCAGCGCCGCGGTCGGCGTCGTGCTCCCGGACCTGGCCAACCCGGTCTTCCCGCCGATCGTCCAGGGCATCGAAGACGCGCTGGCCGAGGCCGGGTACGTGGCACTCGTCGTCAACACCGGGAACGACCCCGGACGGGAACGTGTCCGCATCGCCGCACTGCGGGCCCGGCGCTGTGATGGTTACATCGTGGCCTCAGCCACCCTGGACGGGACGACGATCGCCGGGCTCGCGTCCGGGACCGAGCCTGTCATCCTGGTCAACCGTGAGACCGGCGGCCCCGCGCTGCCCGCGGTCAGCAGCGACGACCGGGCCGGGGTCCAGGCGGCCATGCGGCACCTCGCCGGTCTCGGCCACCGGGTCATCGCCCATCTCACCGGGCCGCCCAACCTCTCGGTGGTGCAGACCCGGACCGAGGCCTTCCGCGCCTCCGCGGACCAGTGCGGGCTCGATCCGGACCGGCTGATTCTCCGGCACTGCCCGGCGCTCACCGCCTCTGCCGCCATGGACGGCGCGCTGGCCCTGCTGGCGCAGGTCCCGGACGTCACCGCCATCCTGGCCGGCAACGACCTGATGGCCCTGGGCTGCTACGCCGCCGCCCAGCACGCTGGCCGCCCGTGCCCGGCGAGCATCTCTATCGTCGGTTACAACGACATGCCGTTCGTCGAATGGTGGCATCCGGCCCTGACGACTGTCCGCATCCCGCAATACGACATCGGCCGGGAAGCGGCACGCCTCCTGCTCGAACGGTTCGCTCAGGGCACCGGCCACCCGGCCAAGCAGGTCCTGATGCCGACATCCCTGGTCGTCCGGTCGTCCACCGGCCGCTGCCCGTAGTAGCCCGGTCCGGCGGTGCATCACGAGCGGCCGGTACCGCTTACCCGGCGGGCGGCGATTGCGTGCCGAGCTCGGCCCATACCGCCTTGCCCAGCGCTGTGTCGCTGACGCCCCACTTATCGGTCAGCGCATCCACGAGCACGAAGCCGAATCCTGATTCGTCCAGGCTGTCTGGGGTAGCCGGCCGTGGCCAGCGGGAATCGGCGTCGTGGACCTCGATGCGCAGCCCGCTCCCCGCGGTCTCCAGCCGCAGCGCCAGCCATCCCGCGGTCCGGGCGTGCCGCACCGCATTCGTGACCAGTTCCGAGACGAGCAGGACCGCCGTCTCCTCCAGGTGGCTCAACTGCCACGCGCTGAGCAACTCGCGGGTCGCTTGCCGTGCCAGCCCGGCGGCTTGTCCTGCGGCCGGCAATTCCGATTCCCAGGCCCGCTGCGGGCCGTATGCCGCGCTGGGGCCGGATGCCTCGAGTTCGCCCGTCATGACCTGACTGCCTTGTCTCATGATCCGCCCTCCACCTTTGGGCCTCGCACGGCGGGTGTGGTGGCGGCGCCTTTCCTCCGCAGCAGCCGGCACATCACGGCATAGCCCGTGAAGTGCCGCCGATACATGAGCCCCCCCGTGTTGTATGCCTCCGATGGTCGGAGAAATACCTGAGGGAGGGCTGTAAGGGCACTGAGGGCCCGCTGACACTCTGCTGATCTTCAGGTGACTGACAGCTGGGCGCGGCCGCCTTTCCGTCGGCCCGCCGGCCTGGCCCGCCGGGTCAGCCAGCCCGGGTCAGCCGACCGGCCGGCCCGCCGGGTGAGCCTGCCAGCCGACCGGCCGGCCCGCCGGGTGAGCCGGCCAGCCGACCGGCCGGCCCGCCGGGTCAGCCGGCCAGCCGACGGCCGGCCCGCCGGGTCAGCCGTCCGTCAGCACCCGGATCGGCTCGCCTCGCTGCCACGCGACGATGTCCTCCACCGCGTCGGCGCACCAGTGCTTCATCGTGCGCGCGGTCACGTAGCCGAGGTGCGGGGTCAGCACCACGTTCGGGGCGTTGAGGAGGGAATGGTCGGGAGGGAGAGGCTCAGTGTCGTAGACGTCCAGGCCGGCGCCCGCATCCAGCCTTCGTGCAGCGCGCGGAGCAGGGCGTCGGTGTCGACGATCGGGCCGCGGGAGGTGTTGACCAGGAACGCGGACCGCTTCATGCCGCGCAGGTCCTGCTCGGCGACCAGGCCGCGGGTCCGGCCGGACAGCACCACATGAATGCTGACCACGTCCGCGGCGGCGAACAAGTGCCCTTTGCTGACTGCGCGGGCGCCCGGCTGCGCGGCTGTCTGGTAGTCGAGGTTCTGGCTCCAGGCGATCACGTCCATGCCGTGGTCAGCGTGCGGTCCCGGTGCCCGACGACAGGGTAGATCCGACGGCGGGGCGCCGGTACCGGCCGCGGTGAGCGGCGCCGGCCCGGCCCGGGTCAGCGGTCGTCCAGGCCCGGCTGGACGCGGGCCGTGATGGCCTGCGCAGCGGCCGGGCCGGGCCGCCGTATATGTCGGGATCCCGCAGGGCCGGACCGGTGCCGGGCTGGGGTCGAGCGGCCGGACGAGGATTGCCGGGTGCGCTGGCCACGTTGGACTGCAAGGTGCTCATGTCCTGGTCAAGGTGCCCGCTTGGGGCGGTCAGAATCTGCGGAAGTCGGGGTGGTCGTCGTGCCACCACACCAGCACGACCTTGCCGATGATGGTCGAGCCCTCGACCGGTCCCCAGTACCGGCTGTCACATGAGATTGCCCGGTTGTCGCCCAGCATGTAGAACTCGCCGGGGGGAACCCGGTAGGGATGCTGCCTGCTCGCACCTGGTATCGGCGGCCCGAGCGGGTCGTAGCGCGGCAGGTAGGGCTCGGCCAGCAGCCGCTCGTTCACGTAGATGTTGTTGCCCGACGAATAGATCGTCTGGCCCGGCAGTGCGATGACCCGCTTGACCAGGTCGCCGCCTTGCCGCGACTCGCTGCAGTGGTCGCGTGGCGGGTGGCTGAACACCACGATGTCGCCCTCGCGTACGTCACGCCAGGTGAAGAACGCCTTCTGCACCAGGATCCGGTCGTCTACGCCGATCGTCGGCACCATGGACGATGTGGGGATCCAGAAGGTCTGGAACGCGAACGCCCGCACCAGGCCGGCCAGCAGCACCACCACGAAGATCGTGACGGCCGCCTCAGCCAGCGCCCGCCCCCACCGCCGGCGCCGCCGCGGGCCGGTCCCGGCCGGGCCGCCGTCAGCAGGATCGGCCATGCCCGGCTTCCCAGATGATCACCTGCGGGCGGCTCATGGCGGGGGTCACGCCCGGAACGGGCCCAGTCGAGCCGGGCCGGCAATGCGCGCGTCCGCGTGCCTGGCTCGTACTGGCTGCCCTGGCCGGCGCTGTCGAGGCCAGCAGTCCCGCCGAAACGCCCACCGAGCAGGCCACGACCAGCAGCGCGCATGCCACGGCGGTCAGATGCCGTCCGGGGCGCGGCGTAAGCCATTCCCGTGCCGCGCCGGCCAGGTAGCTCCAGGCAACCGAGACCGCCGGGGTCCCGTCCCTGATCAGCAGTGCGGCCAGCTCGGCGGCCTCCTCCCCGTGGCGGCGGCGCCAGCGGGCCGGGTAGCACTGCAGCACGGTCTCGACCAGCCGGGGCGCCCGGGGGGCATCCATCAGATGCCGCCCAGCCGCAGCCGCAGCCGCCCCGCCGCACTGACTCGCTCAAGCGAATCGAGGTGCACGCGGAGCGCCGCCGCCCCCGGCGCGGTAATGCGATAGGGATGGCGCCGGTCCTCGGCGGGCAGTGACTCGATCAGGCCGAGCGGCTCGAGCCGGTCCAGCGCGCCGTAGAGCGTGCCGGGCCCGAGCTCGACGCCGACGAGCTCCTTGATGTCCTGGATCAGCGCGTAGCCGTGCTTGGGCCCGTCCGCGAGGCTGATCAGGATCAGCACCGACGCCTCGCCGGCCCGGCGCAGCGCGTCCTGCCCGGCCCCGCCGTCCCGCCTGCTCACAGTCATCCGCCTCCTAGTACGCCGACCAATATATCAGTCAACGTAGTAGTGGCGGCAAGGTTGCCGCGGAACCCAGCGGGCCGTGTCCGCGTTCTGGTCCGTGAACGGGACCGCGAATGCAGCCCGCCCAATAGCGGCTTCACGTCCAGCGAGTGCAGCAGCGTGATCCAGAACCCGTGGGACTTCACCGCTTTCGACCCTGCAGGCCCCGTCCGGGCCTGCTAGCCCCAGGGCAAATGGATCGGCTCAGCCGGGTGACTGCCTGCGAGCAGGGAGCGGACCAGCCGGGCTGCGTTCGCCGGGACGATCCGCTCGCTAGTACTGGCCAGGTCGTCGAGGTCCCACCAGCGGTGCTCGATGATCAGGGAGCGTTCCAGCTCTTCCTGCCCGCTGGTGTCAATGGTCGTGTCCGTCCACCTGGCGAAGAAGTACGAATCGTGGGCCGCGAAGACTGCCCGGCTGGTTGACCATTCGCCTGCGCTGTAGGCAACGACCGGCCCGAGGTCCGCGGGTGACACCTGGATGCCGGTTTCCTCCCGCAGCTCCCGCGCGGCGGCTTCAGCCACGGACTCACCTGGGGCGATCCCGCCACCCGGCGTCAGCCAGTAGGTTGACTCGGGCGTGCGGCCGTGTGTGCGCAACTTGAGCAGCAGCAGCGTGTCGGCGGGACCGACGACTAGGACGCGGGCCGAAGGCCGGGGGATGGGGCGCGTCAATGCCGGTCCTCGGCCGTCCGGCTCTCCGGGGTGGACGGCATGTTCCTGGCGGGTGCGCGGTTCGGCTGGCTCACGTTCACTTGCCGTAGTCTCGCTGGACACCAGCCTCTTCGCCAGCCGGCCGGGCAGGACAGCGGCAAAGATGGCCAGCCAGAACGGCGCAGGACGCCTGACCGGGCTCGGTGGTTGTCTGCCAGTGCCGGGAGCCGGGCTGCCGGTCACGGACTGGCCACCAGCGCCCAGGTCACCTTTCCGCTGGCGTGCTCGGGCTGGAAGGCTCCCCAGTCTTCGCTGAGGGCCTCGACCAACCAGAGCCCACGTCCGCTCTCACCCTCCGGGCCAGCTTCCTGCTGCTCGGGCATCCGGTTGTTGCCGTCCCAGACCTGCACGAGCACCCGCCGGGAATGGGCCACCAGCCACAACCGAACCGGTGGTAACCCTGCTGACCACCGGCCGCCGAACCGGCTACCCAGCAGCCCGCGGGACGCGGCGACCGCGTTGGTCATGAGTTCGGAGACAATCTGTTCGGCCGGATCGGCTAACTCCGGTAGCCCCCACTCCGCCAGCACCAGCCGAGTGTGTCGCCTGGCATGGGGCACAGCCGACGCTGTCACGCCCAACTCCAGGTAAGACTGCCTTGGCCAGGAGCCGGGGTCATCCCGTAATCCAAGCCCGTCCTGTCTGGCTGGTGCTCGCCCGTTCATGACTGGTGCGCCCATCTGATCGAGAAGGGTGTGCAAAGCTGTTGACGCCATCATGCCGGTGATCTCAGGACTATGCAACGATGCATACGCAGTCGCATCTATTCGGAGGGTGTTCATGTCTGGTAAGCGCCAGACGCCGACTGTCCGGCTCCGCCGCCTCGCCGCAGAGCTACGGTCATTACGCGCCTCATCTGGATTGACCCGGGAGGCGATCCTCGAGCGCACGGGCGTCAACGCCGCGACGCTGTACCGCATCGAGCATGCTCGCGTCCGGCCGCAGACCAGGACGCTGCGAACGCTGCTTGACCTGTATGGCGTGGACCGCGAAAGCCAAGAGGAGCTCGTCGGGCTGCTCCGCGAGGCACGCCAGAGAGGCTGGTTGCACGCATACCAGTCCGAGCTCCCGGAGCACTACTCCACCTACATCGGCTTCGAAGGCGAAGCCGACACCGTGTGGAACTATGAGTCTCTCTTCGTCCCCGGCCTGCTCCAAACGGAGGACTACGCCCGTGCCGTGATCCGTGGTGGGTTGCCGCAGGCGAGTCGAGAGGAGATTGAGCGCCGAGTAGAAGTTCGTATTGAGCGCCAAGGGGTGCTGGAGAATGACAACCCCCTCAACCTGTGGTGCATCGTCGATGAAGCTGCGCTCCGACGTCAGGTAGGCGGCCCAACTGTCATGCATGCCCAACTCCAGCACCTGATTGAGGCGCCGGAGGTACCGAACGTCACCTTCCAGGTCATCCCGTTCGATGCGGGTGCGCACCCGGGCATGCCAGGTTCGTTCATCCTCCTACAGTTCGCTGAGGCCGCCATCCCCGACGTCATCTACATCGACACCATGGCTGGGGAGCTCTTCCTTGAAGAAGAGAGTGACGTGCGCCGGTATAAGCTCATGTTTGAGCATCTCCGTGCAGTGGCCGCCAGCCCGAACGCCACTAGGTCGCTCGTGGCGTCCCTTGTTGCGGAGACTTAGGCGAGAGAGGTACGGCATGGACGAGGTGCATCTCGAACGTGCCCAGTGGAGGAAGAGCAGCTACAGCAGCGCCAACGGCGCCTGCGTCGAGGTCGCCCGCAACCTGCCCGGCGTAGTTGCAGTGCGGGACTCCAAGAATCCCACTGGGTCAAACTTGGCCTTCTCCCTTGTTGACTGGCGGGCCTTCTTGGCGGAGTGCGAACACTGGACAGGTGTTTTTTGACATTCCGTGCTCGGGTGTGGTTAGGCTTCACCTCTATCCGCCACCACATGTAAGGGTTGCCATTCCTGCTTATGGTTGGTATATGTTAGTCATTCTCGAAGGTCCTCAGCTCTCTTAGACTCGGTTACGGCCTGCAAGAGCACGGCATACTCGCCATCCGTTAGCTTTCCTTGATCATAGGCTGCGACGACGTCGTCGAAGGAATTCCGAATATAGGGTTCAGGGTCATTCTGTGCAGCTTCTGCCAGTTCAAGGTGATTTTGCGATTGAAGTGCGGGACTTGTAGGCCAGGATCGTTCGCGGAATATCTGCGCTACTTCGTCAAGAGTCATAGTCTCACTTCGCAGCGCCGCGATGAGGTCTGAGATTTCACTGGTCATGGCTTCGCTTCTCCCTGTTTGTGGCACGATATGCATTCGATTCGACTAAGCTGGGTCGCTGGTCATCGACCGAGTTGTCGTACAGGGTCCAGTTGTCGAATCTCGGTTTAACGGCTTCGTAAGTCCTTCTGTTCTGGCTACTCCACTCAGGGTCTTTCCTGCACAAGGTAACCTTGGGAGGAACGTACCTTCCGCCCAAGCCCTTGCCTGCCCGGTAGTTCTCGTGGCCCTCGCGGTGCCTCACTTGCATTCGCCTGATACTTGTCTCTATGGGAATATCCACGAAAAGCCCATCAACTTTGGTGTAGCCAGCATCACGCAACCCTGCAATGCGCTCTTCCGTGCTGTCAGTGCTAGACATCGTGATGTCCCAGATAACGTTGCGTTTGTCAGCCATCGCTCTAACGGCCAGACGCTTTGCTATGTAGGAGGCCTCCTCATGTGCGAGTTCGGAGGCCTCCATGGGGGATAAGCCTTCTACCTCGGTGATCATTCCGCGAAGTGCCATCTCCTTCTTAATGTTATCAGGATTTATCACTAAGTATTGTGACAGATCAATGCCGGCATGCTCGGTCAGGATTGTTGTTTTTCCTGCGCCTCCCAAGCCACCAGCTATGAGGGCTTTTCCGTCGCAGGGAACATCTTGTGATTTAGCGTATAGATCCGAAACTAAAATTCCCTGAAGGCGGTTGCGCTCTACGTTCCATTCACGATGGTCAGGGCTAACTGTGTGAAGTTGATTCGTCTCAAGTCCCGCGGCGCTGGCCTTGTCGAGACCTTCCACTACTTGTTCTACATGTTCTATCCATTCCTTGTCCGTTAGAGGGCGCATGTCGCTTTCTATGGCTGGTTCATCGGAGCGCGGATGCTGGTCGAGTGACCTCTCGTCTCCCTCACCAGTTCCATCAGTAGCTTCACAATCAGGGATGGGCTCTGGTTGGCCGTCGGGGACATCGTTGAATAGATCGGCCGAAGCTGAAAGCTCATCTTCGTCGCTCGGCTCAAGGGCGGTCTTGGCATCGGCGTCGGTTTGCTGGCCTGGGCCCTCGACTGGTCGAGGTTCTTCGGTAGGAGACTCGTTCTCGTCCACTGGACGGTTCGGCGAGCTATCGGGTGCCGATTCTTCGGACAGTGCATCGATCCGAATTTCGTCCAACCCCAGATCGCACCGCCGACCTGTGGGGTGGATGTCGGCGTGTTCCTGGCGGGTGCGGGGTTCGGCTGTGGCGGCCTCAGGTTGATCAGGCGCTTCGGCAGTCGCCGCGCTGGCTTCGGGTCGGGCTTCGTCCACCGGCTGCGTGTCGAGAGCGCGGTCTTCGGCATCGCCTTGCTGATCACCAGGGTTCCGCTGTTCGCTACCGCCGGCCGGTCCATCCGCACTGGGTTGGCCGCGATCGTCCGGTCGCCCATCTGCACTGGGCTGCGGTTGCTCCGATGCCTGCACAGCCGGGCTGGGCCGCCGGCCGCCGGGTGCTTGGCTGTCCTCGGCAGCCCGCCACTCGTCGGCTGCCCGGCCCGCGTTCTCCGTCGCGGGTCGTTCGTCGTCGGGTAAGTCGGAGGGGCGGTCTATGGGCATGGGTCACCTCCCGATACCTGGAGTCGTACTATCGGCGCCGCCGCCCAAGTAGTCCAGGGGCCAGCGGCAGTCGTGCAGGTCACCAAGCGCGGCGGACAGGTGCTGTTCCCAGTCCTCGTCGCCGCGGCACGCCCCGACTGCCACTTCCACCGCCGAGGGGGACATCGTGCCGAACGCGACCCGCCGCACGCGGCCGGAATCCCGCTGATCCGTGTCATACCAGCGCTGAACCACGCCGATCTGGCGGGCGCATGTCTGGCCCGGGATGATCCGGCCGGTGGCGCGTTCCCATTCGGCGGAGCGGGGGTGCCGCCCGGCCCCGGCCTCGCGGCGGTCCAGGGTTTTCAGGTCGTCCAGGATCAGCGCCCACCGGAACGCGGGGGCCAGCCACTGCGGTTCCGGGAACGTGCAGGCCCGGCCGCCGTCCCCGATCCAGCGGCGCATGGCCACGGCCACGTGCACGGCCAGGGCGCCGGGGCTGACCCGCGCGGCGATCTCGCTGGACCGGCTGGCCACGGCCGTGTCAGCCGCGTGCGACACCGCGCAGTCGAGCAGGCGCGGCTGCGAGGCCAGCCCGGCCAGCCGGGTCGCCAGCTCCCCGCCGGCCGCGGGTGGTGGCATCAGCCAACCGGTCACGTGCGCGAGCACCGACATCTCCGCCCACAGGACGAGGGCGGGCAGGTCGTCGAGGAGGCGTTGGGCAGCGCGCATGTCGCGCAGCGTGCAGGGGCTCGCCTGGCAGCCCGGCCCGCAACTGCCCGACCGCGACCCGACCACTCCGGCCGGTGATTCGGTCACCGGCGGAGCCGCCGCTTCCCGGGCCGTGCCATCCGGCATGACCGCCAGCACCGGGTAGTCCATCCCGTCGGTGAACACCCCCGCCTGCCCGGGCGGCAAGGTGACCAGGTACCGGGACTGCGCGTCGGTCAGGTTCATCGTCGCCCCGACCGTGTCCCGGTCGTCGGCCGCGGGCAGGCGGTGCACGATCTTGACGGCGGTGTTCTTCACCGCGTCGGGCAGCAGCTTGGCCGGGATCTGCTCGGCGATGACCAGGCCCTCGCCGTAGGCGCGGATCTCGGCGAGCAGCCCGGCGAACATCTCCACCGCATGCGTCGCGGCCCCGGCAGCGCCCGGGGCGCCGAGGTCGTCGGGCCGCCGCAGCAGCCGGTGCGCCTCCTCGAACACCGCCAGGTGCCGCAGCCCCGGCGCACCGCCAGCGCCGTCCACCCCGCCCGGGCCCGTCCCCTCCGAACGCGCCCGCAGCCGCAGGTACTCCGTCAGTTGGATGAGCACCGTGCCCATCAGGAACGCCTTGTCCCGGTCGTCGCCGACGTCCTCGATCTCGAACACCACGTTGCGGGCCAGCAGCCGGCCGAAGTCGATCGGGTGCCCGCCCTCGAAGAACCGCCCCGTGGTGCCCAGCCGCAGGCTGGACAGCCGCACCCGGATGAACCCGCGCACGTTGTCGGTGATCTCCCGGCCGTACCCGATCTCGGTGACGATCCGCTCGGCCGCCGCCTGCAGGTCACCCAGCGTCGGGTACCGCGGCTCGACACCCGGGGTGGCCGGCTCGCCCAGTGCCAGGTCCCACCCGGCCTCCGCGTACACCCGGGTCACCGCGGCGGACAGCACCTGCGGGAACGGCTCCTCCGCCGCGAACGACGCCACGAACAGCGCCCGGAGCAGGTCGGCGTGCGTCTGCAGCGGGAACCGGCGGCCAGCGGCATCCACGGCCGGCGCCAGCGGGTTGATCCCCGCGGCGACCTGATCAGCCTCGCCGGGCCGGATCCGTACCACCCCGCCCGCACGCCCAGCCAGCCGGACGCCCATCATCCGGTACTCCGCCTTGGCCGGCTCGACGACCAGCCAGGGCAAACCCGCCCCGGACGCGGACTCCAGCAGGGCCCGCACGGTCTGCGACTTCCCGGCCCCGGTCGCGCCGCACACGAATACATGCCGGTTCAGCGACGCCGTGGGCAGGGACAGCCGTCCGGCCAGGCGGCCGTCCCGGTCCAGCACCGTGCCGAGCTCCAGGGCGGGGCCAGCGGCTTCCGGGCGGCCCGGCTGCTCGACCGTGACATCGAATTCGGGGCGCAGCACCAGCCGGACGCCAGGCACCTCGGCCTCCGGCACCCGGGTCAGGGTAGCCAGCAGCGCGGTGCTGGCGTCGAACGGGAACGCCGCGGACGCGTCCGTCCGGGCTGGTGCCGGGTCCCCGGGGCGGGCGGCGAGCAGGTCGGGGAGGGGTTTCGTTGCGCATCCAGAGGGAGTGAGCGCGTAGGGAAGGCCGCTGGTATCCGCGGAGGCACAGACCAGGGCGGCGACCCGCGCGGCCGCTTCGGGGTCGGCCGCGCCGGCCAGCATGTGCACCCGCCACAGGCCGGCCGACAGGCCCTGGCGCAGTTCGGTGTGCCGGAGGGCGAGGCGCCGCGCCTCGACCGCCTTATCCGCGTCGCGGTCGGCCAGGCCAGCCGTGAGCCGCTGCCGGCCCGCCGCGTGCGCGGCCAGCTTCCCGATCTCGGGAGGGTGCAGCGGGTCCGCAAGGACCAGCCAGCCGAACGCGCCGTCCCACGCGGCGAGCAGGCATTCCTCCAGGGTGGCCCGGCCGGGCGGTGGCGGGCCGGGGTCCTCAGCCAGCAGGCCGTCGGCGATCCCGGCGACCATGGTCCAGCAGGGCAGCGAGTTCATCGCCGCGGCCAGGCCGCCAGGCGTGATGAGCTGGCCTTTCCCGCCCCCGGGTAAGGCGAGGGAGACCTCGGGGGCGGCTAAGTCGGCGGTGCGGGCCACGGGCCGGGTGCTGCCGCGCAGGGCGGCCCCGGCCACCAGCACGTGCACCGGGGTGCCTGGGGCGGTCCGCACCCAGCCGACGGCGACCGTGCCCGCGGGGGCGGTCATGCCCGCGGGCACGGTTATGGTTCCCGCGTTCGGGCCGCTGCTGATCGCGGCGTGATAGGCGGCGGCCAGTGCCGCGCCGCGGGCCGCCCGCCCGTGGTCCGGGCCGGCCGCTCCGGGTGAGGAGGGTGGTGTGCCGTCGGGGCAGCGGCGCGGGATCTGGGTAACGCGGTAGCACTCCAAGCTGGCCAGCCGCTGCCACGGTGTCCCCGTCGTCATGTCCTCTGGGCCCGTCCCTGCCGGATAAGTGAGGTATCCACCTCACAGCGTAACGGCAGAACGCCTGTTTCGCCCGGGACATCTCTTGCGGCGCCATCTGCCGCATTCGTGATGTTGAGTTTGCGGACACTCGGATGTCCGCAAACTCAACATCACGAGGCCCGGGCGGGGTGGGGCGAGGCGGCGGAGGCGTCCGGGGCGGCGGGCCCGGCTCCGCTGGGCTCGCCGTGCTCATAGTGCACGGCGGCTGGACTGAGGCGGGTGTGTTCGCCCTCGGCGGGGGTCTGCTGCAGCGCCTTGAGGAAGGTGTCGGCCCAGTGGGCGACGTCGTTGTCGAGCACCCGGCGGCGCATCGCGCGCATCCGGCGCCGGGCCTGGGCGGGGGAGATCGTCGCGGCCCGGACGATGCCGTCCTTGAGGCCGTCGATGTCGTGCGGGTTGACGATGAACGCACCGGTCAGCTCGTCTGCCGCACCGGTGAACTCGCTGAGCACGAGGGCCCCGGTCTCGTCATGGCGGCAGGCCACGTACTCCTTGGCGACCAGGTTCATCCCGTCCCGGAGCGGCGTCACCAGCATCACGTCGGCGGCCAGGTAAAGCGCGGCCATCTCCTCCCGGGGGTAGGACTGGTGCAGGTAGTGCACCGGCGCGACGCCGACCTCGCCGTGTGTCCCGTTGATCCGGCCCACGGTGGTCTCCACCTCCTCGCGCAGCCGCCGGTAGTGCTCGACGCGCTCCCGGCTGGGGCTGGCCACCTGGACCAGCACCGCACCGGGCGGTCCGATACGGCCCTCGTCCAGGACCTCGCCGTAGGCCTTGAGCCGGTGCAGGATGCCCTTGGTGTAGTCGAGCCGGTCGATGCCGAGCAGCACGATATCCGGCTTGCCGAGGGCCTCCCGGATCTCCTGGGCCCGCGCCTGGACCTCCGGCCGCTGGGCGATCTCACCGAAGCTCCTGGTGTCGATCGAGATGGGGAAGGTGGCCGCGCGGACCTCACGGCCGCCCGCCGACGAGCGGGCCGAGGCGGGCCGCCGGCGGGGGCGCCCGGCGCCCGCGGGAGTGGCCGGGGCGCCCGGGATGTCGGCGCCGGGCGGCGCGTCCGGCACCCAGACCCGGGAGCCGACGGTGGCCAGGCCCGCGCCCCGGCGGCAGGCGCGCAGGAAGTTGGTGGCGTCACCCTGCCGCTGGAAGCCCAGCAGGTCCGCGCCGAGCAGCCCCTGCACGATCTGCCTGCGCCAGGGCAGCTGGGCGAAGATCTCGTAGCCCGGGAACGGGATGTGGGTGAAGTGGCCGATGCGCACGTCAGAGCGCAGCGCCCGGACCAGGCCCGGGACCAGCTGCAGCTGGTAGTCGTGCACCCAGACGGTGGCGCCCGGCGCGGCCTGGTCGGCGACCGTTTCCGCATAACGGCGGTTCACCCGGACATAGGCGTCCCACCACTGCCGGTGGAACTCCGGCTGCGCGATGACGTCGTGGTACAGCGGCCACAGGGTCGCGTTGCAGAAGCCCTCGTAGTAGTCCCGGACCTCGTCGGCGGACAGGCCGATGCTGACCAGGTGCATGCCGTCAGTATCGAACGGCTCCGGGGGGTCGCCGGGGGACCCGGGCCAGCCGATCCAGGCCCCGCCGGCGGCCCGCATGACCGGTTCCAGGGCGGTGACCAGCCCGCCGGGGCTGGCCCGCCATTCCGGCCGGCCGTCCGGGCCCTCGGTCCTATCCACCGGCAGCCGGCTGGCCGCGACGACGAAGCTGTATTGCCCGGTCACGGGCTGAGCCCGGCCGTCTTCTGTAGGGTCGGCGCCCGCTTCGGTAGGGCCGGCGCCCGCTTCCCGGCCGTTCGGCGGGGCCTGCTCGTTCACGCGGCCAGCAACTCCTCTGATCGGCAGCACTGGGTCCAGGCTACCCGTGCGCCGCGTTTTATCCCTGGTCGGCTGACCGCTGACGGCTGTCGGCTGACCCTTACGGCCGCCGGCGGCCGGCTGCCGCGGCGGGGTACGGCCGACGGCGGCCGGCGGCCGCGGCGCGGGTACGGCCGCCGGCGGGTCAGCCCGGGAGGAGCGGCCCGGCCGCCTGGCGGATCTGGGCGGCGGTGGCGTCGAGGGCGTCCCGGTCCGGTGTCCGCGCCCTGGCCTTGAGCCGGAATCCGTCGTCCGGGTACCGGGGGATCACGTGCAGGTGCACATGGAACACCTCCTGCCCGGCCAGCACGCCGTCGGCCAGGAACATGTCCGTGCCCGCGCAGAACCCAGACCGGCGCAGCGCCCGGGCCAGCCGGGAGGCGACGGTGAACACCCGGGCGCCGAGGTCCTCGTCCAGCTCGCCCAGGCATTCGGCGTGCTCGCGCGGGATCACCAGGAGATGACCGGGAGTCAGCGGCCGGATGTCGGTGAACGCGATGACCAGGTCATCCTCGTAAACCCGGCTGGACGGCAGCCGCCCGGCCAGGATCGCGCAGAACGCGCAGGGCGGCGGGGCGGTCATGGCGGCATTGTGCCCGACTGCCCGGGCAGGTGGCCAGAGGCGGGCCGCGAGGGTGGATGATCGCCAGATGGCAGACGCTGAGGCAGAACGCGCATCCGGCCGGGCCATCCTGGTCACCGGGGCCAGCCGGGGGATCGGGCGGGCGGTGGCCGGGGCCTTCGCGGCCCGCGGGGACCGGGTCGCGGTGCACTACGGCCGGTCCGCGGGCCAGGCCGCCGAGGTCCTGGCCGGGCTGCCCGGCGCCGGGCACGTCGCGGTCCAGGCCGACCTGGCCGACCCGGCGGCGGTGCGCCGGATGGTGGACGAGGCGGCCGGGGCACTGGGCGGGCTCGACGTGCTGGTGAACAACGCCGGCGTCTTCGTCGCGCACCCGATCACCGAGGTGTCCTACGAGGAGTGGCAGGCCGCCTGGCGCCAGACGCTCGCGGTAAACCTGGCCGGTGCGGCTAACGTGACCTGGTGCGCGGTCCAGCACATGATCCCCCGCGGCGGCGGCCGGATCATCAACGTGTCGTCGCGGGGCGCGTTCCGCGGCGAGCCGGGCCAGCCGGCTTACGGTGCCAGCAAGGCCGGGCTGAACGCGTTCGGCCAGTCCCTGGCCCGCGCGCTCGGCCCGTACGGGATCGCGGTCACCTCCATCGCGCCCGGCTACGTGGCGACCGACATGGCCGCCAGCAGCCTGGCCGGCCCGCGCGGCGGCGAGATCCGCGCCCAGAGCCCGTTCAACCGGGTTCCCGGCCCGGAGGAAATCGCCGCGGCCGTGCTGTACCTGGCGTCACCGGAGGCCGAGTGGGCCAGTGGCACGATCCTGGACCTCAACGGCGCGTCCTACCTGCGGACCTAGCCTCGCCCCGGAGCCTTCCGGGGCTGGTCACCGGGACGGCCACTGGGCCGGCCGGCCCAGCGCGCCCGCCGCTTCCCGCAGCCGGGTCCGCAGGTCACCGGGGCCGTACCGGTAGTAGAGCGGCCCGCGGGCGTCGGCCAGCAGCACGCTGACCTGTGCCACGCCCCGCACCGGCACCAGTCCCGGCCCGGTCAGCGCGTCGATCACGCGGGCCAGTTCCTCCGCGGCCGCCCTCACCCGCTCCCGGCACACCGGGACGGCCGGGTGGACAGGCCCGGGCCGCTGCGCCTCGGCCAGGATCCGCTCGGCGCTGCGCGCCAGGTCGCGGCGGAACTCCGGCCGGGCCAGCCGCCGGGCGCGCAGCGCCAGCGCCGCGCTGGTCTCCGGTGAAGCGCCCCGGGCCAGGTGCTCATCGAGGCGGTACGCCCCCAGCCGGGCCTGCCACCGCTCCCATGGCTTGGCCGACCGGGCGACCAGGCCCCCGGTGTGCTCATCCAGCAACAGCACGAGCATGGCGTTACCTCCCGTCCCGCGGCCTGACGCCGCCGCGGACGATTTGCTCGTTGTGACCTGTTAATGAGTTTTACAGGTCACGCATGACTAGTCAAGGGCTTTTGATAGTCACGTCTGAGTTATGCTGGGCGGATGACCATGCCGTCGTGGGTGCCGCCCGGGCTCAAGCAGGCCCCGATGCCGCTGCTCCGGGTGCAGGCCTTCGTCAACACCCGGGACCTGGACGCCGGGACGGACCTGCTCGCCGGGGGCGGCACGGCGCGGCCCTGGCTGCGCGAGGCCGGGCTGGTCGGCCCGGACGCCGAGGTCACTGAGCCGGACCTGCAGCGGGCCCGGGAGGTCCGGGAGAGCATCCGCGCGCTGCTCATCCGCCACGCCGGCGATGAGCCCGGGGACCAGGATGACCTCAGCCCGCTGCGAGATCTGGCCGGGCGGGGGGAACTGCGGCTGGACGTGGGGACCGGTGGTGCCGTGTCACTGGCGCCGGGACCAGCCGGCACCCTCACCGCCGGGCTGCTCGGGCTGCTGCTGACGATCCGCGACGCCGAGCAGGACGGCACCTGGCCGCGCCTGCGGGCCTGCGGCAACCCGGACTGCCTGTGGGCCTTCTACGACCGGTCGCACAGCCGTCAGGGGTCCTGGTGCGAGATGTCCAGCTGCGGCAACTTGATGAAGAACCGCAGCCTGCGCGCCCGGCGGCGGGCCGGCTGACGCCCGGTCAGGGCTTGCGCGCGACCCCGCACCAGGCCGTCACGCCGTCCGGCCCCCGGTCGCCCGGGCCGGGCCGCCACTGCGGGGGCTGCACCACGCCTGGCTCGGCCAGGTCCAGCCCGGCGAAGAACCCGGTGATCTGCGCCCGGTCCCGCAGCGTCGCGTGGGCCCGGGCCATCCGCTGGTTCATCCGCTGGGTCATCTCGCCGACCTCGGCGGGCCGGACGTCGCTGGCCGGGTGGCTGAGCACCAGGTAACTGCCGGACGGGAGCGCCCGCAGCAGGGCGGTGACGATCTCCTCCGGGCTGTCCGGGTCCGGGATGAAGTGCAGGACCAGCAGCAGCAGCAGGCCGACCGGCCGGCTGAAGTCCAGGGTCCGGGCTGCCCCGGCCACGATGGCGTCTGGCTCACGCAGGTCCGCGTCGAGGAAGTCGCAGCGGCCGTCCGGCCCGCTGACCAGCATGGCCCGGGAGTGGCTCAGCACGACCGGGTCGTTGTCCACGTACACCACCCGGGCCCCGGGCTCGGCCGCCTGCGCCACCTGGTGCGTGTTACGGCTGGCCGGCAGCCCGCTGCCGACGTCCAGGAACTGGCTGACGCCGCACTCCGCGGCCAGGTAGCGCACCGACCGGCCCAGGAACGCCCGGCACGCGCGCGCGTCGGCGACGATCCCCGGGTTGGCCGCGATGGCTTCCTGGGCCGCGTCCCGGTCAGCGGCGAAATTGTCTTTCCCGCCCAGCCAGAAGTCATAGACCCGCGCCGGGTGCGGATGGCGGGCGTCGATCTGCGCGGCTCTCTCCTGGCCCGGCATCGGGCCGCGTAGCCATTGGCCAGTCACCAGCGCACTCCCAGGTCCGGTATCCGCCTGCTCACCAGGCGCAGCATAATGGCCGGCCGCCCCTGGCGGTATACCATCATCTCGGCCGGTTCCGGGAGCTGCGGGAGGCATCGTCACGGGATTGCTGGCGAAGGCAGCGGGCAGGTGGCGGACGGCGATTCCGCATCCCCTGATCCGCGATCCGGGGCTGTCCTCGCTCAAGACCGCCGCCCGGGCCGCGATCGTCATGCCCGGCGTGTTCGCGTTCGCCAGCAAGGTCATCGACCAGCCGCAGACGGCGCTGTTCGCCGCGTTCGGCTCGTTCGCGCTGCTGGTGCTGGCCAGTTTCTCCGGGCCGCCCCGGAGCCGCCTGGCCGCCTACCTGAGCCTGGGCGTAGCGGGCGCGATCCTGGTCACGCTGGGCACGCTGTGCTCCGGGAACGCCTGGCTGGCCGCCGGCGCCATGGCCGTCGTGGGCTTCGTAATCCTGTTCTCCGGCTTCATCAACGGCTACTTCGCGGCCGGCGGCACGGCCGCGATCCTCGCCTTCGTGCTGGCGGTCGCGGTCCCCGCGCCGGCCTCGGCCATCCCGGCCCGGCTGGCGGGCTGGGGCCTGGCCGCCGCCGTCGGCACCCTGGCCGTCATGCTGCTGTGGCCGCCGCGGGACCGGGCCACGCTGCGCGCCGATGCCGCGCGGGCCTGCGTGGTGCTGGCCGTGCTGGCCGAGGCGCTGTGCAGCGATCCCCTCTCGGTGGCGTCCCGCGCCCGGGCGGCTCGGGTCACCGTGGACGGCCTCCGGGACCGGCTGACCAGCACGTCGCACCGGCTCACCGGGCCAACCGGCCCGGCCGTCGCGCTCGCGGCCCTCGTCGACGAGCTGGGCTGGCTGTGTGAGTCGCTGGCCGCACTGGCGGCCTCGTCGGCCGGGGAGTTGTGCGCGGAGGAGAACTCCTCCGCGCTGCGCGCGATCGCCAGCACGCTGCGGGCCAGCGCCGCCCGGCTGTCCGGGGAGCCGGGCCACCCCGGCCCGGCCGACGAGCTGGAACTCACCCAGGACGCCGCGGCGCGGGCGCTCGCCGACCGGATCTCCGCGTCCCCCAGCCCGCCGGACGACGCGGCGCTGCAGACGATGATCGGCCGCTCGTTCCGGATCCACTCCATGTCGTACACGGCGCGGCAGGTCGCCGGCTACGCGGAGGCGGCCAGCGCGCCCGCCGCCTGGCGGCCCGCGGGGATGCGCGCCGCTGTCAGCCAGGGCGCGCTGGCCGCGCCGCTGGGCTGGCTCCGCTCGGAGCTCCGCGCGGCCGAGGACTTCGGCGTGACCCACTCCGGGGTGCGGTCGGTCTGGTTCCGCAACAGCATCCGCGGCGCGGCCGGCCTGGCTATCGCGGTGTTCATCGCGCAGACGTCCGGCCTGCAGCACTCCTTCTGGGTCGTCCTGGGCACCCTGTCCGTGCTCCGCTCCAACGCGCTGGGCACGGGCTGGACGGTGCTCACCGCGCTGGCCGGGACGGCGGTGGGCATCGTGGTCGGCGCCGCGATCCTGATTCCGGTGCACGGCGACACCACGGTGCTGTGGATAGTGCTCCCGGTCGCCGTGCTGATCGCCGCGTACGCGCCCCGGGTCATCTCGTTCGCGGCCGGGCAGGCCGCTTTCACCGTGGTGGTCCTCATCCTGTTCAACATCATCCAGCCGGCCGGCTGGAAGGTGGGCATCGTCCGGATCGAGGACGTCGCGGTGGGCTTCGCGATCAGCCTGGGCGTGGGGCTGGTGTTCTGGCCCCGGGGCGCCGCGGCGCTGGTCCGGGAGAACCTGGCCGAGTCCTACTCGCGGGCCGCGGACTACGTGGCCGCCATGGTCGAGCGGCTGACCGGGGTGGGCGGCGGCGCCGACCCGGACCAGGCCGGGCTGGCCGCCGCGGCGGCGGTGCACCGGCTGGATGACACGTTCGGCCAGTACGTGGCGGAACGGTCAGCCAAGCGGGTGGACCCGGAACGGGCCGGGCGGCTGGTGGCCGGGGCCGCCCGGGTGCTCCGGGCCGGCCGGTCGCTCGCCGCACTCCAGGACCTGGCGGCCAGCCGGGCGGCCAGCCGGCCGGACGGCAGCGCCGGGCCGGCCCTGGTGCTGCCGGACGGGCTCAAGCCCTGTGCGGGCCAGCTCGAGGAGGAGGTCCAGTCGATCCGGGCCTGGTTCGTGACGCTGGGGGATTCGGTCGCGCATGGCACCGCGGTGCCGCCGCCGCAGCGCCGCGACCCGGCGGTGCGCAGCCACCTGCTCCAGTGCACCCGCGAGGCGATCGGCAGCGGCCAGCCCGCCGAGGAGTATGACGCCCTGCTCGTGCTGTGGGTGAACGAGCACCTGGAGATGCTGTGGCGGCTGGAGCGGCATCTCGGCCGGGTGGACGCCGACCACGACGAGCCGGCCCCGGCCACGCTCGGCTGAAGCCCCGCCGCTGGCGCGCGGCACGGCGCGGCGGCCGGCTGGCCTAGCTGGGGCGGGTGGTCCGCACCCGGATCGTCACGTCCAGGTCGCGGAGGCTGGCCAGCATGTCGTCGGGGTACTCGATGCCGATGTCGGTCAGCACGTACCCCAGGTCGTCGCGGGTGCCCAGCAGCTGGCCCTCGATGTTGGCGCCGTGCTCGGCGAGCAGCTGGTTGATCTTGGCCAGCACGCCGGGGACGTTGTGGTGCAGGTGCACCAGCCGGTGCGTGCCCGCGGTGTGCGGCAGCGCCACCGGCGGCAGGTTGACGCTCAGCGCGGTCGTCCCGCAGCTGACGTAGTCGTGCAGCTTCCCGGCCACGAACTCGCCGATGTCCTGCTGGGCCTCCTCGGTGGAGCCGCCGACGTGCGGGGTGAGGATGACGTTGGGCAGGCCGCGCAGCTCGGAGGTGAACTCCTCGCCGCGGGCCCGGGGCTCCTCGGGGAACACGTCCACGGCCGCCCCGGCCAGGTGCCCGGACTCGATGTGGCGGCGCAGTGCCCCGTGATCCACCACGAACCCCCGGGACAGGTTGAGGAACAGGCTGCCTGGCTTCATGGCCGCGAACTCGACCTCGCCGAACAGGCCGCTGTTGCCCGGGCGGCCGTCCACGTGCAGGGTGACCACGTCGGCGATCTCCAGCAGCTCTTCCAGCGTGCCGCAGCGCCGGGCGTTGCCCAGGGCCAGCTTGTCCGCGGTGTCGTAGAAGAACACCGTCATGCCCAGGCTCTCGGCCAGCACCGACAGCTGCCCGCCGATGTTGCCGTACCCGACGATGCCCAGCCGGCGGCCGCGCACCTCGTGGCTGCCCGTCGCCGACTTGTCCCAGGCACCCGCGTGCATCTGGGCGTTCTTGTCGGTGAGCCGCCGGGTCATGGCGATGATCTCGGCCAGGGCCAGCTCGACCACGCTGCGCGTGTTGGAGAACGGCGCGTTGAACACCGCGATGCCCCGCCGGGACGCGGCCGCCAGGTCGATCTGGTTCACCCCGATGCAGAACGCGCCGATGGCGAGCAGCTGGGGCGCCGTGTCCAGCACCCGCTCGGTCACCTGGGTGCCGGACCGGATGCCGAGCACGTGCACGTCGCCGATCGCGGCGGCCAGCTCGTCCTCGGTCAGCGCCTTCGCGGCCGTCTCCACCTGGTAGCCGTCCTTGACCAGGCGGACGGTGGCGTCGGGGTGAATGTTCTCCAGCAGCAGGACTCGAGTCGGTCCATCCGTGCCGTCCAGCGTCAACACCCTTCCCGGTTCAGCGCTCTTGCGCCCGTCTGTCCTCCCAGCCTAACCGGCGTGCGCGCCTGGTCAGGCGGCCGCGACAAGGTCCGCGGCGGCGCAGGCGATGTTGTCCGGGCCGCCGGCCGCGTTGGCCGCCCCGATCAGCTCGCTGACTACCTGGTCCGGCGTGGCCGCGCCGGTGAGCACCGCACGGATGTGGTCCTCCGGGATGACGGCGGTCACCCCGTCCGAGCAGAGCAGGTAGCGGTCACCGGCCCGGGCGTCGTGCAGTGACAGGTCAGCCGGGGCCCCGGCGCCGTCCAGCGCCCGGAGCAGCAGGGCCCGCTGCGGGTGCGAGACGGCCTCGTCCGGCGTCAGCCGCCCCTCGTCGATCAGCGACTGGACGACGGTGTGGTCATGGGTGATCTGGTACAGCCCGCCGTCGCGCAGCAGGTAGGCGCGGGTGTCCCCGATGTGCACCAGGGCCAGCTGGGAGCCCGCCCACAGCATCGCGGTCAGCGTGGTGCCGCTGCCCGCCCGGGCCAGCTCGCCGGCCGCGATGCCTGCCACCGCCGCACCGGCCTGCTGTACCGCGTTCTCCAGCGCGTTGAGCAGGTCCCCCGCGGGCGGCGCGGCCTCCAGCGGCTTGAGCGCGTCGATGGCGGCCGCGCTGGCCAGGTGGCCGGCGCCGCCCATCCCGTCGGCCACGGCCAGCAGCCGGGTGCCGGCGTACGCGCTGTCCTGATTGGCCGCCCGGCGGCGGCCGATGTCCGAGCCCGCCGCGTAGCGGATGGCCAGGCCAGAGTCTGCAGGTGCCATGGGTGCTGCCTCACCTTCCAGGGAGCGGATGAGGAAGGCGGCCAGGTCCCGGCGGCTGGCCTGGTCGGCCTCGGCCTGCGCCCAGAACGCGGCCACCTCGGCGGCGGCCCCGGCGGGCGACGCGGCGTCGCACACCAGCCGGATCCGGGCCAGCGGCATGCCGAGCCTGGCGCAGCCAGGCCACCAGCCGGGCCCGGTCCAGCTGGCCCGGCGCGTAGAACCGGTAGCCGGACAGCGGGTCCACCCGGGCGGGCCGGAGCAGCCCCAGCTCGTCGTACAGCCGCAGCGCCTTGGCCGACAGCCGGCTGGCCCGGGAGAACTCGCCGATCGTCAGCACCTGGCGCCCCTTCCCCGGCCGGGCACCGTGCCCGGCCCTCCCGATGCTGTGGCCTGCCCCTGGGGCAAGGTCAAACCGGGGGCGGCAGTGACGTTCCCGGCACCGGCCGCTGCGATCGTCAGGCCGGTACCAACAGGCCGCTGCGATCGCCATGCCGGCCCCACCAGGCAATGGTGCACGCCTCCGGGGTGACGCACGTGCTCTTCGTCATTTCCCGCGAGTTCGCCAGGAAATCCGGGGGCCAGAACCGGTCAGCGGTCGATGTCGAAGAGGCCCCTCTTCGCCGCGTCGATAAACTCTTTCCAGGAAGAGGATCGGAACACGAGTATAGGACTCTCCTGGGAGCTGCGGACAGCCACGCTCCCGCCCCAGTGCGCGACCTGAACGCAAGCACCACCCTCGCATGAACTGCTACTGCGCCACTTTTTGGGATCCGGCCTTGCTCTGGTCAACGCGCCCTCCCAGGGTGATCGACAGCTATAGCAAGATCAGCTCTCGGAATTGATTATAGCTAGGAAGTCGCCGTAGGCTAATCGTCATATGCGAGTCGAGAGGCCAAAGTTGCCTGTGGTGCACAAGCTATCGATGTGGCTTGCCTACCCAACGGTCGAGGGGCCGACCCGCTCCCGGCGGGCCGGCCCCTCAGCGCCTTCCCGGCGCGGCACCCTCAGATTGTGTCGAACTCACCGTTCTTTATGCCTGAAACGAACGCTTCCCACTCATCTCTTGTATAGGAGAGGGTGGGGCCATGGGGACTCTTGGAGTCCCCGAGCAATATCATCTCACCCGCAGCCGCGACCTGAACGCATGCACCGCCGTCGCACTTCGCTGCCGTGCGCCAACTGGACTCCCCCCGGGTCAGCGGGTCTGCCAATGTCATTTGACTATCTTCCTCCCATCCTAAGGGCACGCCGAAAGGGACCTATTACTAGGCAGCGCGCAATTTCCTGATATTCGCGATAAAGTTCGATGACTCGCGTGGCGTAAGGGCCTCGTCGCGAAGGCGCTCAATTGCCTCACGGTAACGGAGGACTTCTGCCTGCCTCTCCTGGTACAGGTTGCTGTACAGGCCCTCGACGAAAACGATCGAGGGAAGTGACGTATCGCTGAATTCCAAGAGTTCAAAATTACTGTCGGCGCTGGCGTGGGCCCCGGCATCGAACGGGATGACCTGGATAATCGCCTTTTCATCGCGCGCAAGCTGGAGAATTTTGTCCAGTTGCTCGCCCATGACGCCTGGTCCGCCTACCTGGCGATGCAGCACCGCCTCGTCCAGGAGTGCCCGGTAGCGAGGAGGCGTTTCCCGGTCCAGGATCTGCTGGCGCCGAAGCCGGACCTCTATGCGCTGCTCAAGTATGGAGGGGTCGATCTTCGGCGCTATGCCCGTGATCACTGCACGCGCATAGCCAGCCGTCTGGAGCAAGGCTGGCACCCAGTACATCGAAAAAGCCGTAATACTGGTTGAATCATGCTCAAAGCCAATGTACGGCGAGAGATTAAGATCTTCGTATTGGGTCCACCAGCTGGGCTCACGTGCCTGACGGGCGAGGCTCATCAGGGCGTCGGTTTCCTGCTCGGTCACGCCATAGATCCGGCAGAGGTCCCGAACATCCCGCAGGTTGGCGGGACGTGCACCCGTCTCAAGCCGGCTTATCTTCGTGGGTGAGCAAAGTAGCTCACCGGCCACGTCCTCGACCGTCCGGCCCAGGCTGGTACGAAGCTGGCGCAAGCGGGCGCCAACCTGGCGCTGGCGCACCGTCGGGTTTGCCTCGGCCATTGGCGCCCCTCCGCGAACGCTATCCGGACGTAGCGCCGGAGCTTGCACAGACCGGGACGCCATCGTCGCCTGATTATGCCTGAGGATATCGCCATTGGCAGGTGCCACGACGATACGTGCGCGTCATGCTACACGAGTTCGCGGGCACCATGGCCCGCTGGGTTGGGCGTCGGGCAAACGTAATGAAGTGGTCGTTGACCAGCAGCGTTGCCGCTCGTCGCGGTCATGCCGGAACTTTTGGCCGCGGTCTCTCGCGGACGATGTTGATGGGTGGATCCCTCCCCAGCGCTGGCACATGCCATCGGTCACGCATGCTGCCAAGCGGCACTCTTCGCTGTCGCTGGCGGCGATGGCCGCGAAGCGGGTCGGTGCTGGGGCCAGGCCGCACGGGGACGGCCCAGCGCGACGGGCCCCTGTCCTGCTCCCGGCATGTCAGGGCTCGCCTCCCATCCAGTGTCGCCACCGAGTGCATGCCAGAAGCATGCGCATTTGACATGTGCATAACGGCAGCCAGCACTTCGTGGGACGCCTCCCAGGTCTCAGGCGTCTCAAGGGGCGGCCAACGTAGGCCAGCTAGCTGCTGCTATGCACGCCAGGATGCGGTGATGTAAGCGAGCAAGCGATACTTCGGAGACAGTAAGAATCTTGTCACAAGCCTATGGCACATGCCACCGGTATGAGATCCTAGTCAGTAGGTGTCACATCCTGGCAGGCGGTGGTTCTGATGGGCATCCTCATCGGCGTACTCATGGGTCTCCTGGGGGGCATGGCGATCTGTGCGCGCTTCTTGCGCCAGGAGATCGCCGCCAACATCGGGCCCCGGCTACAGCGCATTGAGCGGCAGCTCGAGTGCCTCAAAGCAGAGGCCGCCCTGGACGCTGAGACGCGTCTCGCTGCGCTCCATGAGCTCATCGAGCAGCACCGGCCACGCCATTGACGAGCCAGTACCACTGCCCTCGTCAACCTCCGGCCGCATCCGCATCGTCCTCATCCGCCAGTGAGTCGGCTGCTGAGCAGCCCGCGTCGTCCCCTGGACGGGCTCTCCCGTCACCTTCTGCTCGGCGAGACGGGGCGCGGACCTGATGCGCCAGGAGCGCCCAGGCCATCCGGCCCGGGCTCAGGCCGGGACCGCCGCCTCGGTGAGCCGGGCGGCCACGATGGCCGCGGAGGCCGGGTCCAGGATGATCGTGTAGTGATTGACCCCGGGCAGCGTCTCCACGGTGAGCATCGGCGCCTGGGCCAGCCACGTCTCGCACACCTCGGGCGGCAGCAGGCCGGGCGGCTGGTCGAACATCCCGGCCGGTGCCCGGAGCAGCCGGGTCGGGGCGGTCAGGGCGCGCAGCGCCGTGCCGACCTGGGCGCCGCTGCCGAGCAGCTCACGGCCGTCCGCGCGGGCGGCTTGCTCACAGACCCGTGACCTCAACGCACCCTCGGGGCCGGTCAGGTCGTAGCGCAGGTAGTCCTCGATGTCGCTGTTCCAGGCGCCGGAGAACGCCGGGTGGACCCGCCAGAAGTCGAAGTACGCCTCCGTGTCCGGGTAGGTCTCCCGGAGCCGGGCCAGGGCCGGGCCCAGGGTGGCGTCCAGCAGGGCGTCGAGATCCACTCCCTCCGGGACGGCCAGCGGCAGGCCGCCGTCCACCAGCAGCAGCCCGCCGAAGGTGCCGGGGTGCGCGGACGTGGTGAGCAGGGCCAGGTACGCGCCGAGCGAGTGCCCGGCCAGGACCGGGCGGTCCAGTCCCAGCTGGCCGGCGGCCGCGGCGAGGTCCTCGATGTGCCGGCCGAAGCCGTACGGGCCAGGCAGCCCGGCGCTGTGCCCGCGGCCGCGCAGGTCGGCCGCGAACAATGACCAGTCCGCGGGCAGTTCCCGGGCCACCGGCTGCCAGCAGGCCGCAGACGCGGTAATGCCGTGCACCGCGATCGCGCTGCGCGGCCCGCGGCCCCAGCGGAGCACCCGCAGGCTGCCGTCCGGCAGCGCGACGTCCAGTTCCTCAGGGTTCGTCTGCACCCGCACCTCCTCGTGCCGGTTCCACGGTACGTGCCACGGCCGGCACAATCACCTCCCCGGCGTCAGTGCCGCTCGCTACGGTGACAGTGCCCGAGGGGCCTGGGGGAGTGAAACCGTGACTGCGTCCTTTGCGACCACCTTGCTCGGCTGGAAGCCCAGCGGGAAGAACAAGCTCGGCTGGGCGCTGGTACCCAACTTCGCCGATGTGGACAGCATCGAGTCGGTGCGGATCGCCGCCGGGGTGCTGGACCGGCTCGCGGTGCCCCGGGATGCCGTCTCGGATGTGCCCAAGGACCCGGGCGGCCCGCTGGAACAGGCCGTCTGTGACCACCTCGGCTGGGTCCTGCAGCGCCGGGACCCGAACCGCGGCTGGCGGGTCGAGCGGGGCGCGGTCATCACCCGCTTCGACCAGTATGCCCACCTGTCCGAGGTGGACCGCCTGGTCCGCGCGGAGCCTGAGCTGCGGGTCACGGTGGGCACGGACTACCTGATCAAGCCGGACGTGACCGTGTCACTGGCCCGGGTGCGGACCGCATCGGGACTGCCCGCGCTGCACGCGGCGGTGTCCTGCAAGTGGACGATCCGCTCCGACCGGGTGCAGAACATCAGGCACGAGTGCCTGCAGATGATCCGGCACCGCCGGGGCCGCCAGCCGCACCTGGTCACGGTGACCGCGGAGCCGCTGCCGACCCGGCTGGCCTCGATCGCCCGCGGCACCGGGGAGGTGGACGCGGTGTACCACATCGCCTACGACGCGATGGCGGCCAGCGTGGCCGAGCACGCGAACGGGGAGCAGGCGGATGCCTGGCACGAAGTGACCGGGCAGCGCCGGGTGCTCAGTTATGAGCTGCTGACCGACACGCTGGCCTCGTGGTGACGGCCTGGGACAGCGGATGACGGCGTGGGACAGCGGATGACGGCGTGGGACAGCCGAACTGTCGGGGCCGCCGGGCACAATCGGCGGATAGATGAGCGCTGGAGGCCGCGGTGGGCATGAGGGACATGCAGTGCACGAGCTGACCTCGCTGGAGATCTGCGCCGGAGCCGGGGGGCAGGCGCTCGGCCTGGAGCAGGCGGGCTTCCGCCACGAGGCCGTGGTCGAGCTCGACCCGGCCGCGTGCGAGACGCTGCGCCGCAACCGGGAGTGGAAGGTAATCGAGGGCGATGTGGCCAACGTGGACGGCCGCGCCTTCGCAGGCGTGGACCTGTTCGCCGGCGGCGTGCCCTGCCCGCCGTTCTCCATCGCCGGGAAACAGCTGGGCAGCGACGACGAGCGCGACCTGTTCCCGCAGGCGCTCCGGCTGGTGGCGGAGATCCGGCCGCGGGCGGTGCTGCTGGAGAACGTGCGTGGCCTCGCCGCCCGCCGGTTCGACGGCTACCGCAGCCAGGTGCTGGAGCAGCTGCGGGCCCTGGGCTACGCCACCTGGTGGGATGTGGTGCACGCCAGTGAGCACGGGGTCCCGCAGTTGCGGCCCCGGTTCGTGCTGGTGGCGGTGCGGCAGCCGTGGGCGGCCTGGTTCCGCTGGCCGGAGCCGCGGCCCGAGCCGCCGCCCATGGTCGGCGAGATGCTGGCCGACCTGATGGCGGCCCGGGGCTGGCCGGGCGCGGGGGAGTGGGCGGCCGCCGCCTGCGGCATCGCGCCGACGATTGTCGGCGGCAGCAAGAAGCACGGCGGCCCGGACCTGGGCCCGACCCGGGCCCGCGCGGCCTGGCGGCTGCTGGGGGTGGACGGCCTCGGCCTCGGCGACGAGGCGCCGGGCCCGCTGTTCCCGGTCAGCCAGCCGCCCAAGCTGACCGTGCGGATGGTGGCCCGGCTGCAGGGCTTCCCCGACTCCTGGGAGTTTTCCGGGCGCAAGACGGCCGCCTACCGGCAGGTCGGCAACGCCTTCCCGCCCCCGGTGGCCCGGGCGCTGGGCGCGGCGATCGCGGACGCGCTGACCCACGCCGGCCCGGGATCGGCCGGCGCCGGCCACCACGCCGGCCGGGATCGGCCGGCGCCGGCCACCACGCCACCCCGGCCCCAGCCGGCGCCGGCCACCACGCCACCCCGGCCCCGGACTGACCCTGTCCCCGGGTGGTGACGCGAGGTCAGCACCGGGATCCGGGGTGGTGAGCGGGCTATAGAGTGCAGTCGGACAGGGCCCTGACCGGGCCCGCTTGCTCACCACGGAGGACTGCTTGCGGCGGTGCGGAGCGTGCGGGTGACCGGGCTGCGGTCCCGGGTGCGCCGCTTCCTGCAGAAGCCCGGCTCGGCCAGCCTGGACGGCTACGCCGCGCTGCTGCCCGGCATCGAGGCGCGGGAACCCGCGCTGCGCGCGCTGAGCGACGCGGACCTCACGGTGGCGGCGCGGGAGATGACCGGCGACGCGGAAATCTGCGCCACCGGCCGGGAGGCGGGCCGCCGGGCGCTCGGCGAACGTCCCTTCGACGTCCAGCTGCTGGGCACCATGGCCCTGCTGGCTGGCCAGGTCGCCGAGATGGCCACCGGGGAGGGCAAGACGCTGTCCGGCGCGCTGGCCGCGGCAGGCTACGCGCGCCGCGGGCACCGGGTCCAGGTGATGTCGGTCAACGACTACCTGGCCCGCCGGGACGCGGAATGGATGCGGCCGGTCTACGACCTGCTCGGCGTGAGCACCGGCTGGATCGGGCAGGCCAGCACGCCGGAGGAGCGGCGGCAGGCCTACGCCGCGGACATCTGCTACGCATCAGCCAACGAGCTCGGCTTCGACGTGCTCCGCGACCGGCTCGCCGTCGGGCCCGCCGACATGGTCACCACCGAGCCGGACGTGGTGCTCATCGACGAGGCCGACTCGGTGCTGGTCGATGAGGCGCTGATCCCGCTGGTGCTGGCCGGCTCGGCCGGCGCCGCCGACCCCGGGGAGGACATGGCGCGGATCGTCGGCCGCCTGCTGCCCCGGCTGCACTACGAGGTGGACGACGAGCGCCGCAACGTCTACCTGACCGAGGCCGGGACCCGCCTCGCCGAGCAGGCCCTGGGCGGCGTCAACCTGTATGCCGAGGGCAGCCTGGACCTGCTGACCAGGCTGAACGTGGCGCTGCACGCCGAGGCGCTGCTGCAGCGGGATGTCGACTACATCGTCCGGGAGGACCGGGTCCAGCTGGTCAGCGCGTCCCGGGGCCGGGTCGCCCGGCTGCAGCGCTGGCCGGACGGCCTGCAGGCGGCGGTGGAGGCCAAGGAGGGCCTGCGGCGCACCGACAGCGGCGAGATCCTGGACAGCATCACGATCCAGTCGCTGGTCCGGCGGTACCCGGTGGCGTGCGGGATGACCGGCACGGCGGTCGCGGTCGGCGAGCAGCTGCGTGAGTTCTATGGCCTGGAAGTGGCCGTGATCCCGCCCAACCGGCCCTGCATCCGGGAGGACGAGCCGGACCGGCTCTACCGGACCGCCGAGCAGAAGGAGGCCGCGGTCGCCGGGGAGGTGGCGCTGGCCCACGCCGCCGGGCGCCCGGTGCTGCTCGGCACTCTCGCCGTGGCGGAGTCCGAGCGGCTGGCCAGCCGGCTCCATGAGGCCGGGCTGCCGTGCGTGGTGCTCAACGCCAAGAACGATGCCGACGAGGCGGCCATCGTCGCCGAGGCCGGGGCACGCGGCGCCATCACGGTGTCCACCCAGATGGCGGGGCGGGGGACCGACATCCGGCTCGGCGGGACCGGCGGTGACGGGGACGAGGTGGCCGCGCTCGGCGGGCTGCTGGTGATCGGGGCCGGGCGGCACGCCAGCAGCCGGCTCGACCATCAGCTGCGCGGGCGGTCCGGGCGCCAGGGCGACCCGGGCGGCTCGGCGTTCTTCCTCAGCATGGAGGACGAGCTGATCACCTCCTGCGTTCCGGACGCCGAACCGCCGGCTCAGGTGGATGAGGACGGCCAGGTGCACGACGCGAGAGCGCACTGGACCGTCGGCCACGCGCAGCGGGTGGCCGAGGGCGTGCACCTGCAGATCCACCGGGACACCTGGCGGTACACCGCGCTGCTGGAGGACCAGCGGCGGGCCGTGCTGGCCTACCGTGACCAGGTGCTGCGCACCGATGCCGCGCTGGCCGACCTGGCCGGGTCCGTCCCGGAACGAGTCAAGGAACTGCGCGCCACGGTGCCCGGGGAGGTGCTGGCCGAGGCGGCCCGGCAGATCACCCTGTCGCACCTGGACCGGGCCTGGTCGGAGTACCTGGCCCAGGCGGCCGACCTCCGCGAGGGCATCCACCTGCGGTCCCTCGGGCACGGCCCGAACCCGTTCGGCGGCTCACTGAACCCGGTGAACGAGTTCAACCGCGAGCTGACCGGGCTGTTCGGCCGGTTCTCCGCGGACGTCCGGGACCGGGCCCGGGGCACGTTCGAGACGGCCACGATCACCGCGGACGGGGCCGACCTGGCCGCCGCCGGGCTGAAGCGGCCCAGCGCCACCTGGACCTACGTGGTCCAGGAAAACCCGTTCGGCACCGACTTCGGCCGCGCCGTCCAGGCCGTCAGCCGCCTCCTCGGCCGCCGCTGACCGCCTGGGCGCGGGTGCGGAGGTCGGCGAGGATCGCGTCCAGGTCGGCCGCGGTCATCAGCGGGTTCACCAGGCAGGCGCGGAGGGCGAACGCGCCGTCCACCCGGGTGCCGGCCAGGAACGCGCGGCCGCCCAGCTGGACGGCGGCCAGCAGCGCCTGGTTGTGCGCGTCCAGCTCCTCGTCGCCAAGGCCGGGCGGGCGGTGCCGGAAGCAGACCACGCTCAGCCCGCTGCCCAGCACCTCGAAGTCGCCGGCCCGGGCCAGCGTGCGGCGCAGCCGGGCGGCCAGCGCGAGGTCCCGGGCAATCAGGTCCCGGTAGCCCGCCCGGCCGAGGTGGCGCAGTTGCAGCCACACCTTGAGCGCGCGGAACGGGCGGGTCTGCTCCAGGCCGTACTCGGAGAACCACGGCGGGCCGCCCAGCCCGTCCTCATCGCCGCCGGTGCGCAGGTACGGCGGGACCAGGCTGAACGTGTCGCGGGCCGCCCCGCCGTCGCGGACCAGCACCAGCCCGGCGTCCACCGGGGCGTACAGCCACTTGTGCGCGTCTAGCCCGAGGCTGTCCGCCTGGGCCAGGCCGCCCCGGGCGGCCGCGTAGCCGGGCAGCAGCATGACCGCGGGGCCGCCGTACGCGGCGTCCACGTGCAGCCAGACCCGGTGCCGGGCGCACACGGCGGCGATCTCCGGCAGCGGGTTGACGGCCCCGGTGTTGACCGTCCCGGCGGTCGCCGCCACCGCCACGGCGATCTTCCCGGCGGCCCGGTCGGCCCGGATCAGCTCTTCCAGCTCATCCGGGCGCATCCGGTGCCGGGCGTCCGAGCCGGCCACCCGGATCCGGGCCGAGCCGAGGCCGAGCAGTTCGGCGGCCTTGGTCACGCAGCTGTGCGTCTCGGTCCCGGTGTACAGCACCAGCCGGTCACCGGCGCCGGCCAGCCCATCAGCCCGGTCATCGAGGCCGGCCCGCGCGGCCGCCCGGTGCCGGGCCACCGCGAGCGCGGTCAGTGTCGCCGCCGACCCGCCGCTGACCAGCTGGCCCGCGTACCCAGCGGGCCAGCCCAGCAGGTCTGCGAACCACCGGACTACCTGGTGCTCCAGGTGCACAGCGGCGTGGTTGCCGCCGGCCACACTCGGATCCATCGCCGCCGCGAGAGCCTCGGCGAGCACGCCCAGCGGATGCGGGGGCGAGTTGACCCAGGCGGCGAACCGGGGGTGGCCGTTGCCGAACGGGTACCGGGCGATGTCCGCGGCGAACTCGGCCAGCAGGGTGTCGGCCGGGATGCCGTGGTCCGGCCACTCCGCGCGGCGCCAGGCGGCCACCAGGTCCGCGGGCGGCGGCTGGTAGACCGGACCGTCCGGCAGCCCGGCCAGGTAGTCGGCGACCATATCGGCGACCTGGTGGCTGACCCGGCGTATCTCCGTGGCGGACCAGCCGAACCCGGGGCGGCCTGGAGCGGTGGTATCTCCCGGCTGCGGCACCGGGGGCTCCGCGGCGCCGGTGCCCGCCCCGGGCGGGGTCACGTCCGCGCCGGGCGGGTCACGTCCGCCCCGGGCGGGTCACGTCCGCCCCGGGCGGGGTCACGGCCGCCCCGGGCGGCGTCACGGCCGCCCCGGGCGGCGTCACGGCCGGGGTTCGAGCCGGCGCAAACTCTCGGGCAGCGGGCCCGGGTGCAGCACGCCCAGCCGCTGGGTGGCCCGGGTGAGCGCGACGTATAGCTCGCTCAGGCCGCGCTGGGAGTCGGCCAGGATCTGGGCCGGGTCCACGATCAGCACCGAGTCGAACTCCAGCCCCTTGGCCTGGCTGACGGTCAGCACCACCACCATGTCGTCCAGGTCCGGGCCGTCCGCCGGGTCCACGTCCGGGGCGTCCGCCGCGCTGCCCAGGATCGGCCCGCTGCCGACCGCCGTCCTGATCTCCTCGACCAGCCCGGCCGGCGTCACCACGGCGACGTTGCCGCCCGCCACCGCGGCCGCCTCCATGCTGGCGGCCACGGCCGCCGCCGTGGCCAGGTCCCCGGGCGCCACCTGCCGGTGCCACGGCACCACGCCGGTCTCCCGCACCGAGGTCGGTGTCTCCAGCTTGTCGTCGATCTCGGCGAGCACGTCGGAGGCCACGGCCATGATCTCGGCCGGGGTGCGGTAGTTGATCGTCAGCCGGTCCAGCCGCCATCGGGTACCCAGGTGCGGGGCCAGCACCCGCTCCCACGAGGAGGTGCTGGACAGGCTGGTGGCCTGGGCGATGTCCCCGGCGATGGTCATCGAGCGGCTGGGGCAGCGGCGCATCAGCATCCGCCAGGCCATCTCGGACAGTTCCTGCGCCTCGTCCACCACTATGTGCCCGAAGGCCCAGGTCCGGTCGGCGGCGGCGCGTTCCGCGGTGGTGCCGTAGCTGAGCTCCTCGTGACGGCCGGCCAGCCGGTCCGCGTTGATCAGGTCATAGGCCATCAGGATCTCAGGGTCGTCCTCCAGGTCACGGGAGACGATGTCCAGCACGCCCTGGGCGTAGGCGATCTCCCGCTGCCGCTCCTCGCGGGCCCGCCGGCGCGCCGCCCGGTCATCCTCGCCCAGCAGTTCGGCCACCTCGTCGAGCAGCGGCACGTCGGCCGGGGTCCAGCCGCCGCCCGGGGCCCGGCGGAGCAGGGCCCGCTCCGCCACGGTCAGCCGGGGCGCCGCCGCGGTGAGCCGCTTGCCGGACGCGAACAGGTCGTCCAGCAGGCGTTCCGGGGTGAGCACTGGCCACAGCTGCGCGACGGCCGCCCGTACCCCGGAGTCCTGGCGCAGTTCGGCCCGGATATCCTCGGTGTCCGCGGCGCCGAGCGTGGCGCTGTCCACCTGGGGCGGCTTCTCGCCGAGGACCTCGGCGACCATCGTGTCGGTCTCCCGCAACCCCGCGGTGAACTTCCCGACCACCTGCTGCTGCAGGGCGTCCAGGATCTCCCGGACGAAGATGGGCCGGGCCGCGTTGTGCGGGCGCCGGGACCGCCGGGCCCGTTCCCGGGCCTGCTGCACGGTCTTGCGGTCCAGCCGCAGTACCTCGCGCTCGAACCGGATCTCCAGCGGCTCCGCGGGCAGCGTCTGGCGGTCCCGCACCGCGGCGGCCAGGATCGCGGCCATCTCGTGGCGGCCCTTGATCTCGGCCACCTCGGGCGGCTCGGGCAGGCGGGCGCTGATGCCCGGGTACAGGTCGCTGATCGTGGACATGAGCACGCCGGTTTCGCCCAGCGACGGCAGCACGTGCCCGATGTACTGGAGAAACGTGGGGTTGGGGCCGACGATCAGGACGCCGCGCCTCGATAGCTGCTCGCGGTAGGTGTACAGCAGGTAGGCGGCGCGGTGCAGGGCCACCGCCGTCTTCCCGGTGCCGGGTGCGCCCTGCACCACGGTCACCCCGTTGTGCGGCGAGCGGATGATCATGTCCTGCTCGGCCTGGATGGTTTCCACGATGTCCGTCATCCGGCCGGTGCGACTCGCCGACAGGGCCGCGATCAGGGCTGCCTCGCCGGTCAGCCCGGCGCGTCCGGCCGTCTGGCCGTCCGTGCCGCTGGAGTCCGGGGCGAAGTCCAGCACCTCATCGTCCACGCCGGTCACGGTGCGCTGCCGGGTCCGGATGTGACGGCGGCGCAGTACCCCCTCGGGGGAGAAAGCGGTGGCGATGTAGAACGGGCGGGCCGCCGGGGCCCGCCAGTCCACCAGCAGGGCCTCATAATCACCAGCGTCGTCGAGAATGCCGATCCGCCCGATATACCGGCGCTCGCCCTCGGCCAGGTCGAGCCGGCCAAAGCACAGCCCGTTCTCGGCCGCGTCCAGCTGGGTGATCCGCTGGGAGTACATCTCCACGAATGCGTCGCGCTCCGACCTGGCTGCCGGGGTGCCACCGCCCTGCAGCAGCACCTGCGAGAAGCCGGCCCGAGGCGCGGTCCCGGAGGTCGTCGAGCCGGCCGTAAAGCATGGATATGTATTCCTGCTCACGGAGGGCTTCGCCGTTTGACAACCGGCCTCCTTTATATTACAATTCGGCAAATTCTGGCGCGCTTAAATGCGTCTCAGGTAAAACTACCGGTGCTTTCCCTTTCTTCCCGCGCGGACCGGCTGATCAGGCGCCGCCAGCGGAGCCGCCGGACGGGTCCGGGCCGGGGATGGCCGGGCCGGGTCGGCCGGCTCCATGGCAATGTCGGAGCGGACCAGGTCCATCAGCAGCCCATCGTGGAACCGCCCATCCCGCCCCCGCTCGTACTCGCGCATTATTCCTACCCGCCGGAAGCCGGCCTTTCTCGTAGCAGCGGATGGCCGGCCGGTTACCGGCCGCGGGGTCGATCGTCAGCCGGTGGTGCCCCCGCTCCCGCATCAGGAACGCGGCCAGCAGCGTCACCGCCTCCGTGCCCAGGCCCCGCCCAGAGAACCGGCTGCTGAGATAGATGTCGATCCCGGCGTGCCGGTATATCGGCTCGTTCTCCTCGGAGTACTCGATGCCTCCCGCCACCTGGCCGTCTGCCTCGATGACCAGGAGCGCCTCACCGGGACCGCCGCCGAGCAGCTTGGCCTCGGTCTCGGCAGCCGGCTCCGGGTCACCCCACCATGCCGCCACCTCCGGCTCGGCCAGGATGGCCTGCAGCGCGGCCACATCCTGCGGCTGCCCGGGGCGGATCAGAACCTGGTCGCCAGGCAGCACCGGCCGGGCGGGCGCGCCGGGCCGCGGCACCGGGTCGGCCTCCCAGGCGGGCGCGCCGGTGGCAGGCGCGCTGGGGGCGGACCTTCCAGGACCGGACCCGCCCGGACCGGACCCGCCGGGGGCGGGCGCGCTGGGGGCGGACCTTCCAGGACCGGACCTTCCAGGACCGGACCCGCCGGGGGCGGAACCGCCGGGGGCGGACCGCCCAGGACCGGATCCGCCAGGACCGGACCCGCCGGGGGCGGGCGCGCTGTGCTGGTCCGCTGGTTGCCTCACGCGTGCCGTCCTGTCCTGGTCCCGCCCCGGAATGCCCGGCCAGGCCGGTTCCGGAATCCCCTCCCGGGAAGTATGCCGGGCGTGGCTGACATACTCGAACCGGCGCCATCTGCGGGGAGGGCAGGCATGCCACGCTGGGTGCTGCACGTCGATCTGGACCAGTTCATCGCCGCGGTCGAGGTGCTCCGCCACCCGGAGTTGCGCGGCCGCCCCGTCGTGGTCGGCGGGGACGGGGACCCGGCTAAGCGCGGCGTGGTCAGCACCGCCTCCTACGAGGCGCGGGAACACGGGGTGCATTCCGGGCTGCCGCTGCGCACCGCGGCCCGCCGCTGCCCGGACGCCGTGTTCCTCCCGGTGGACCGGGAGGCGTACGAGGCCGTGTCCGCGGTGGTCATGGACGTGCTGCGCGGGTCCGGCTGGACCACCGAGGTGATGGGCTGGGACGAGGCCTTCCTGGCCGTGGAGACCGCCGACCCGGAGCAGGTGGCCCGGGATCTGGCCGCCCGGATCCGCGCGGAGACCAGCCTGGACGCCACGGTCGGCATCGGGCAGAACAAGCTCCAGGCCAAGCTGGCCACCGGCTTCGGCAAGCCGGCCGGGGTGTTCCGGCTCACCAGCCAGACCTGGTTCGAGGTGCTGGGGGACCGGCCCACGGATGCGTTGTGGGGGATCGGGTCCAAGACCGCGCGGCGGCTGGCCGGGCTGGGCATCGGCACGGTCCGGGAACTGGCCGCGACCGACCCGCAGCGGCTGGCGGCGGAGTTCGGCCCGGCCACCGGGCCCTGGCTGGTCCGGCTGGCCCGCGGGCTGGACGACTCGCCGGTGGACAGCGCGCCCTACCTGGCCCGGTCCCGCGGCCGGGAGGTCACCTACCAGGCCGATCTCGGCGACTGGGCGCAGGTACGCAGCGAGGTGGCCCGGCTGGCCCGGCAGGTGGCCACCGAGATCAGTGACGGGTCACGGCCCGCGGCCCGGGTGGTGGTGAAGGTGCGCTACGCCCCGTTCATCACCGAGACACACTCCCGGACGCTGCCCGAGCCGGGGACGGGCGGGGACGCCATCGAGCGGGCGGCGCTGCAGGCCCTGGACCGCTTCACCGGACGGCGCCCGGTACGGTTGCTCGGCGTGCGGGCCGAATTCGCCGACTGACCGCCCAGGAGGTGCCATGACTGACGACGGGACGCCGCCTGACCCGGCGGCGCTGGTCCGGCTGATGCCGTTCGCCACGCTGCTCGGCCTGCAACTGGACGCCGCGACCCCGGCCGAGGTCCGGGGGCGGCTGGCCTGGGCCCCGGAACGCTGCACGGCCGGCGGGCTGATGCACGGCGGGGCGCTGATGGCCCTGGCGGACAGCCTGGGCGGCATCTGCGCGTACCTGAACCTGCCCCGTGACGCCCGCACCGCGACCACCAACTCCAGCAGCGTGTTCCTGCGCCTGGTACGGGCCGGGACGGTGACCGCCGTGGCCCGGCCGCTGCACGCCGGCCGGACCATGATCGTGGTGCAGACCCACCTGACCGACAAGGACGGGCATCTGGTCGCCCAGGTCACCCAGACCCAGGCCGTGCTGGCCGGCCCGGCGGTCAGCTAGCTGGCGCCAGCCGGACGGCAGTGCGCCCACCGGGCACGCCCCGGCCAGGATGGGGCGCCCGGGGCCATTGCCCGGCCATTCGTGAAAAATCACGATCGCCTCCCGCCTGGCCCGCCCGGGATGCGTTCTTTCATCACGAACGAGAATGAGGAACGCTACTGGGCGCGCGTGGACAGAAGGGCCGTTGAGCCGTTTATTTCGCGTCGGATTTGGGGCGGGCTGGTGCGGCCTTCGGTTCCGGGCGGTGCTCGTGCCAGCCGGCCAGGAAGTCCTCGACGCGGACCCGAACGTTGACGACGGGCTGGCGGACGCGGCGCTCCCGGCGGGCGGCCCGGGCGCGCTTGCGCGGGCGGCGCTGGTAACGCCAGCGGGCCCACGGCGAGCCCGGCCGGGCCAGCCGGATGGCGCCCACGATGAGCAGCGGGAGGAAGAAGATGCCGAACAGCCCGGTCCAGATCTTGCCCTTGAGCAGGGTGATCGCGGCCAGCGCGAAAGTGATGGCGACGCTGAACGATAGCGTGATCACCGCTTCCGTGGTGCTGACCGTGCGGTCCGTCGGGCTGGGCGCCACGGAGGGGTAGATGCCGAGCAGCAGCAGCACGGTGATCCCGGCCGCCACGAACACCGCTTCCACCGACAGCCGGCCGGCGCTGGTCCAGTAGACGTCGCGCAGGTGCAGGATCAGCGCGAACTCATCCAGGACCAGGGCCGCCCCCAGGCCGAACAGCGCGGCCGCGCCGGCCCGCCAGTTCAGCGAGCCGTTCGGGGCGGCGATCCCGGTGACCCCGCCGACCAGCATGAACACCACACCGAACACCATGTGGTGCACGTGCAGGTTGCCCGGGGTGACGTTCCCCGGCCACCAGCGCACCTGGGCCCGGATCAGCCGGGTAGAAAGCCGGATGAAACCGAATCCGACCACGAACGCACAGAAGAAGCAGAACAGCGGAAGCCGCCCCGACTGCACGATCGTCGTATTGAACCAGCTGGACATTGCGCCCCCACCAGCCGGGCCGTCGTTTGGTAAGCACCCGTCCGCACCAGCATGGTATTCCTGCTGCGCCGCGCCGGCCCGCTCTCAATCCTGCTTTCCAAGCCTGCTCTGCCGGCCTGTCCGGTAAACGCATTCCGGCCGACCGGTCCGGCCCGGGTGCTAGCCGCGCAGGAACCGGAACACCGTCCGGTAGTGCCGTTCCTCCCCGTGGCGCAGCCAGGTCATCGACCCGTCCGCGCGTGCCGCGGCGTCCCCGGCCACGTGATGGGTGGACGGCTCCAGCCCGATCGCGTAGTTCCCGTCCCGGAGGTTCAGCCACTCGAAGAAGGCGGGGAACGCGGCCGGGTCATAGTCCACTTCGAAGGCCCGGCCGAGCCGCGCGTTGCGGACCCGGACCCGCTGCCGGCCGTCCGGTTCCGGGGTGAGGGCATGCTCGTACACCTGCTCTACGAAGCCGCGCTGCGGCCCCGGAAAAACCAGATGCGAAACGCCCTGCTCGGCCGCACTGTCGCTGCGCCAGGGCGTGGCCTCGATGGGCGCGTCGAACGTGGCGCCCTCGTCCAGCAGCGGCCAGCCCACGTTGACGTGGTACAGGAACATGTGCGGGGTGGGGTCGAAGCCGGCGTTGCGCACGGTGTCGGTCAGCCGGATCTCGGTGCCGCCCAGGTCGGCCTCGATGCGGCGGCGCAGCACCAGGTGCTCGGCGAAGATGGCAGCCTGCCGGATCTCGCCTTCGGCCCACAGCACGCAGTGATCCCCGTCCCACCGCTCGCCGTAGGAGGTCAGCCGGGCCGGGATGTTCGCCACCCGGCCGTGCAGCCCGTGCCGGACCATCTGCCGCGGCGGGTAGTGGTACTGCTCCGCGCCCACCTCCCCGCCGAACAGCGTGTGGTCCAGCCCGGCCGTGACCACCAGCCCGGACATGCTGCGCAGCCAGGACAGGCCGTCCTCGTCGCCGTGCTCGTGCAGCCCGGGATGGCGGAACCCGGTAGCCGACCGCCAGCCCACGCTCAGGTCGTCGAACTCGGCCAGGCCGATGTCCATGGCCCGGTCGGCCAGCACGTCGAACCGCAGCCCGCCGCCGGTGCGGAACTCCAGCGCCCGGATGCCGCGCTCGCTGCCGTCCTCCAGCACCACGGCGCGCACGCCGCCCGCCGCGGCCACGTCCCCCGCCTTCCGCTCGATCTCCAGGCGGGTGAGCCGCCCGGCCGCCAGCGGGCCGGCGGGCTGCTCCGCACGTGTGCTCATCGGGTTCTCCTTTGTTGCGCGAGGCCCAGCCCGGAACCAGGCGGCGGGGCAGGCGGCTGGGTGGCCTGCCAGGCGTCCACGAACAACTCGTTGACCTGGCCGACCAGCGTGCCGTGCGGTTGGCCGCCCAGCAGGCCGTCGCGCAGCACGGCCGAGGCGGCCGACTGGAAGGCCGGGTACCCGGCGAACCGCGGCCGCACCCAGGCCCGCTGCACGGTCGCCCAGGTCGCCCGGTAGAAACCGCCGCTGGCCTGGTCCGCGGCGGTGTCCTGCCACGCCTGCCGGGCTGCGCTCTGGCCGCCATACGCGGCGAACAGCCCGGTCTGCACCGGCTCGGACAGCAGGGTCCGGATCAGCGCCGCGGCCGCGGCGGGCTGGGCGCAGGACCGGGTGACCGCCAGCCCGGTCCCGCCCAGCACGCTGCCGATCCCGCTCCGCCCGGCCGGCGCGTCAAAGAAGGTCAGCCGGTGCCTTCCCGGGCTGGCGCTCGCTGGCGAGGCGGGCCGACGAGCCGCGGGGGGTTCCGCGGGGCCGCCCCCCGGGCTGCCCCTGCGTGCATACGTTACGTAGCCGTAGACCAGTGGGCAGTAGGCTGGCCCGTCCGGCGCGGCCATCGCCTCCAGGACGCCGATCGGGTTGCGCTGGGACAGCTCCGGGTCGGCCCGGGCCAGCAGGGCGGCCATGACCCGCAGCGCCGCGGTGCCCGCCGCCACGGTGACGAACTCGCGGCCGGCCGTGGCCGGCGCCGACCCGGCGGCCACGCAGATCGCGCTGAACATGAGCAGCGCGTGCGGCCCGCCCAGACACAGGACCGTGGGCACCTCCGCCGCGGCCTGGACCGCGTCCGCCCAGCTGGCCGGCTGGTCCGGCATCAGGTCCGGCCGGGCAGCCGACACCTGGGCGGCGGCGTCCAGGGGGAGCGCCCACTGCCGTCGCCCGATCCGGTAGCTGTCGAACGAGGCACCCGCCGACCCGGCCCGCCAGCCGGCCAGCTCGGGCCGGCTGAAGAGCTCGTGCATCGGCCGCAGCGCGCCGTCCCGGACCGCCTCGCCTAGCCCGGGATGGTCTACCACCAGCAGGTCGTAGTGGCCGGCCAGGGTGCGCAGCGGCCGGGACTCGAAGTCCTCCAGCGGCTGCCGTTCCCAGTGCACCGTGATCGCCGGTCCGAGCGCGCCGGCCAGCGCGTCCAGCACCAGGTAACCGCGCGGATGATCCCAGGTCAGCCCGCGCAGCACCGCAGCCACTGCCGTGCCCTCAGGCGGCCGGCCGGGGTGCGGTGACCACGCCGCGCCCGGCCAGCCCGTCCACGGCCGCCTCGTCGTACCCCAGCTCGGCCAGGATCTCCCGGGTCTGCTCCCCGGCCAGCGGGGCGCCACGGCGCACCTCGGGCGGGGTCGCGCTGAACTGGTACGGGAACCCGGGCGTGGTGACCCGCCCCTCGGTGGGATGGTCGTAGCTGACCAGCGAGCCGTTGTGCTGTACCTGCGGGTCGGCCAGCACGTCCGCGTAGCTGTACACCGGGCCGGCCCAGATGCCCCGTGAGGCGAACAGCTCCAGCCACTCCGCGGTGGTCCGCCCGGTCAGCCGGGCCGTCACCAGCGCGGTGATCTCGTCCCGCCGGGCGTGCCCGTCCACCTCGTCCTGCATCGCCGCGAACTCGGGAATGTCGAGCAGCTCACCGAGGTCGGCCAGGTGCGGGAAGGCCAGCGCCAGGTACCCGTCCGCGGTCGCGAACGTGCCGTACGGCGCCCGGATGTAGGTGTGCCCGTGCGGCTCGCGGCCGCGGTGCTGCGGCACGCCGCCGACGGTGAAGATGGACAGCTCCTGGGCCTGCACCGCGATGGCCGAGTCGAGCATGTTGACCGTGACCAGCTGGCCCTCGCCGGTCCGCTCCCGGTGCAGCAGCCCGGCCAGCGCCCCCTCGAACGCGCCGTACCCGGTGATCGCGTCCACCGCGTAGGTGCCCGCCGGGGCGGGCGGGTCGCCGGCCCGGCCCACGTTGAGCATGGCCCCGCTCATCGCCTGGAGCAGCATGTCCTGGCCGGGGCGGTTCACGTACGGGCCGTTCTCGCCGTACCCGGAGATCGACACGTACACGACGTCCGGGCGGGCCGCCCGGACGGACTCGTAGTCCATGCCGAGCCGCTCGGCCACCCCGGGCCGGTAGCTCTGCAGGAACACATCGCTGCGCCGGGCCAGGTCCAGCACGATCTCCCGGCCCTCGGCCGATTTGAGGTCCACGGCCAGGCTGCGCTTGTTCCGGTTCAGCGACAGGAACGAGGCGTTCACCTGCTTCCCGGCCGCCCCGCCCGCGGCGGTATGCCGCTGCCACTCACCGCCGGGCGGCTCCACCTTGATCACGTCGGCGCCGAGGTCACCGAGCCGCATCGCGGCCAGCGGGCCGGCCATAGCGATGGTCAGGTCGATGACCCGGTACCCGGACAGGATCCCCATCCGTCCCCCTTACCGGCCGCGGAAGGCCGGCGGCCGGCGCTGCGTGAACGCGGCCCGTCCCTCCGCCGCGTCGTCCGTGCCGAAGCAGATCGTCTGCAGCTGCCGCTCGTAGTCGATGGCCCGGCCCAGCGCCATCTCGTAGGCGGCCCTCAGGGTGCGCTTGGCCGTCTGCGCCGCCAGCGGCGCCCGGCTGGCGATCGTGGCCGCCAGTTCGACCGCCCGGTCCAGCAGGTCCGGGCCGGGCAGCACCTCGGTCACCATCCCCCAGCGCAGCGCGGTGGCCGCGTCCACCGGGTCGCCGGTCAGCAGCATCAGGGCCGCGTTGCTGGGCCCGATGCTGTGCGCCAGCAGCGCGGACATCCCGCCGCCGCCGATCCAGCCCAGCTTGATCTCCGGGGCGGCGAACGTGGCGCCCTCGGCGGCCAGCCGGATGTCACAGCCCAGGGCGAGTTCCAGGCCGCCGCCCAGCGCATACCCGTTGACCGCCGCGATCACCGGCTTGGCCAGCGCCCGGATTGCGTCGCAGTAGTCCGGCCGCTGGCCGAACTGCCACGCGCTGTCGTAGGAGGCCAGCCCCGCGATGTCGCTGCCCGCGCAGAACGCCCGGCCGGTGCCGGTCAGCACGACCGCGCGGACCTCCGGGTTCTCGGTCAGCCCGGCAACGTACCCGGCGAGGGCGTCGGTCATGGCGGGGGTCACGGCGTTCAGCTTCGCGGGGCGGTCGAGGGTGAGGACGGCCACCTGATCGCGGACGTCCAGGCGCACCTCGCCGGGTGTTTCGGTCATGATGCCGCCGTCCCTCCGGTGCGGTCGGTGTGCGGGCCGGGCGGGTCCGTGCTGTGCGGGCCGGGCGGGTCTGTGCTGTGCGGGCCGGGCGGGTCTGTGCTGTGCGGGTCCGTGCCGTCCGGGCCGGGCGGGTCTGTGCCGTGCGGGCGGAGCGCGTCGGCGCGGGCGTGCTCGACGACCTCGCGCATCGCCGCCTCCGCCTTCCGGTGGTGGCCGCGGCCGATGGCCTCGGCCACCCGCTGGTGGGCGGGCAGCGTCTCCCGGTTTTGTGCCACCGAGTGGGTGTGCAGCGGCCGGATCGCGCCGAGCGCGACGCTGACCACATCGTGGATGTACAGCAACAGGTCGTTGCCGCAGGCCTCGAAGACGGCCCGGTGGAAGGCCAGGTCGGCCCGCACGAACTGCTCGCTGTCGGTGACCGTCGCCCACAGCCGGGCCATGGCCGCGGCGACCGCGGCGCGCTGCGCGGCGCTGGCGTGCTCGGCGGCCAGCCGGGCCGCGCCCGGTTCCAGCGCGACCCGCAGGTCGGCCAGGGTGGCGATGTCGGCCTGGCTGGCCTGCGGCGAGTAGCGCCAGCGCAGCACGTCCGGGTCGAGCAGGTTCCACGACTCGCGCGGCCGGACGCGGGTGCCCGCGCTGGTCCGGCTCTCCAGCAGCCCCTTGCCCGCCAGCACCTTGACCCCCTCGCGGAGCGCGGAGCGGCCCACCGCGAACCGGCTGACCAGCTCGTCCTCGGTGGGCACCAGACGGCCCGGGCCGAGCTCGCCGCGGACGATCGCCGCGCCCAGCGCGTGTACCACCTGGGCGTGCCGGGCCTGGCCCGGGTAAGCGGCGGTCATGCCCCGACGGTACGGCCGGTCCCGCCGGGCGTCAAGACTTCATCTGATGAAGTTATGAATAAGTCGGATCAAGTGTTGACCTTTCCGGGGTGCCCGCCGTACCGTTCCGGCATGCACCTGATCAGGTACCGCGGGCCTGGCGGCGCGGCCCGGGCCGGCCTGCTGGACGGCCGCCGGGTCCGCCCGGTCCCCGGGATCGCCACCATGGCCGAGCTGCTGGCCCGGCCCGCGGCGGAGATCCAGGGACTGTGCGCGGAGGCCCCGCGGGAGATCAGTGCCGAGTTCGACCCGGCCAGCCTGCTGGCGCCGGTGGACGGGCTGACCGAGGTGTGGGCGGCCGGGGTCACCTACGAGCGCTCCAGGCACGCCCGGGTGCAGGAGAGCCTGGACTCGGCCGACATCTACGACCGGGTGTACACCGCGCCCCGGCCGGAACTGTTCTTCAAGTCGGCCGCCTGGCGGGTGGCCGGCCCGGGCGCGCCGGTGAACGTGCGCGCCGACTCCGAGGTGAACGTGCCCGAGCCGGAACTCGGCGCCGTGCTCAACGCGGCCGCCGAGGTCATCGGGTACACCGTCTGCAACGACATGAGCTCCCGGTCGATCGAGGGGGAGAACCCGCTCTACCTGCCGCAGGCCAAGATCTACCTGGGCGGCTGCGCGGCCGGTCCGGGCATCCGGCCCGCCTGGGAGGTCCCGGACCCGTATGCGCTGACGATCGCGCTGACCATCACCCGCCGCGGCGCGGTGGCCTGGTCCGGCCAGGCGGAGACGTCCGGGTTGCGGCGGCGGATCGCGGACCTGGCCGGGTTCCTGTTCCGCGAGGATGAGTTCCCGGCCGGGGTACTGCTGTCCACCGGCACCAGCCTCGTCCCCGGCCTCCCGTTCACGCTGCAGGCGGGGGACGAGGTCGCGATCTCCATCTCCGAGGTCGGCGACCTGGTCAACCCCGTCGTCCGCGGCAAGGCCGCGCTGGCCGGCGCGGTCGCCCACGGGACGTGACCGCCATCTTTCCGGCCCGCACCACCAGAACCACCTGTCACATCGATCATGGCCTGCGGCGACTCTGCACTCCAAATTCACATTTCCGGGAGCGATTTGTCACGTTATGCCGGGAAAGTTGAGTGCAAAGTACGGCTGGGCTGGGCTGGGCGCGGCTGGGCTGGACTGGCTGGGCTGGGCGCGGCTGGCTGGGCTGGGCTCGGAAGCGTCAGACGGGCCCGAGGTGGGCGGTGTCGTTGTAGCCGCGGAGGACCCAGCGCCGCGGGGTGATCACCAGGCGGGAGATGGACGCGTTGTCGGCGCCGAGGAACGCGAACGGGCGTGAGCCGGTCGCCAGCGCCAGGGCCTGCGCGATGACCCCGCCGTGCACGACCACGGCGACCCGCTGGTCCGGGTGGGCGGCCGCGATCCGGCGCAGCGCCCCGCCGACCCGGGCCGCGAACGCCTCGGCCGGCTCGGCGCCCGGGATGACGTCCCAGCGTTCCTCGGCCCACATCTGCTCGGCCAGCGGGTGGTTGTCCGCAACCATCTTGCGGAACAGCCCGGCTTCCCATTCGCCCAGGTTGACCTCGCGCAGCTCGGGCTCGACCTGCGGGACCAGCCCGAGGCGGGCGGCCAGCGGCGCGGCCGTCTGCGCGGTGCGGCGCAGCGAGGTCACGTAGATCGCCTTGATCCGGCTGCCGGCCAGCCGCTCGGCCAGCCGCTCGGCCTGCTCCCGGCCCTCGCCAGCTAGTTCGGGGTCGGCGTGCCCGTCCACCAGCGGGAATGGCTTGCCTGGGTAGGCGGCCTGGGACTCGCCGTGCCGGAGGAGCAGCAGCTCGGTCGCGCCGGGGGGCAGCCGGAACCGGGCCTGCCGGTAGGCGGCCACGCCGGGATGGGCCTCCGGGCCCGGCGATACTTCCGGCGGTGCTTCCGGCGGTGCTTCCGGTGGTGCTTCCGGCGGTGCTTCCGGCGGTGCGGCCTCGCTTCCGGGGACCGCAGCGGGCGGGGCGTCGGGCGTAGTCTCGGGCATCACCACGTCGGAAGGGTAGCCCGGGAGGGCCGATGGCTCCTGCAGAGTATGACTACATCATCGTCGGCGGCGGATCGGCGGGCAGCGCCCTGGCCAACCGGCTGTCCGCCGATCCGGCCAGCCGGGTGCTGGTGCTGGAGGCGGGCCGGCCGGACTACCCGTGGGACGTGTACATCCACATGCCCGCCGCGCTGACCTTCCCGATCGGCAACCGGTTCTACGACTGGGGGTACGAGTCCGAGGCCGAGCCGCACCTGAACGGCCGGCGCATCTACCACGCCCGGGGCAAGGTGCTGGGCGGCTCCAGCAGCATCAACGGGATGATCTTCCAGCGCGGCAATCCGCTGGACTACGAGCGGTGGGCGGCCGACCCGGGGATGGCGGCCTGGGACTACGCGCACTGCCTGCCGTACTTCAAGAAGATGGAGACCTGCCTGGCCGGCCCGGATGAGTTCCGCGGCGGGGACGGCCCGCTGGTGCTGGAGCGCGGCCCGGCGGACGGAGCGCTGTTCCAGGCGTTCTTCGCTGCGGTGCAGCAGGCCGGGTACCCGCTGACCACGGACGTGAACGGGTACCGCCAGGAGGGCTTCGGCCCGTTCGACCGCAACATCCACCGCGGCCGGCGGCTCAGCGCGGCCGGCGCTTACCTGCACCCGGTGATGAGCCGGCGCAACCTCGAGGTGACCACGCGCGCCTTCGTCACCAAGATCCTTTTCGAAGGCACCCGCGCGGTCGGGGTCGAGTTCCGCCAGGGCGGAGCCGGCCGCAGCGGGGGCCCGTCCCGGCTGGTCCGCGGCGACGAGATCATCCTGTGCGGCGGGGCGATCAACACCCCGCAGCTGCTCCAGCTGTCCGGGGTGGGTCCCGCGGACACCCTCGGCCAGCTCGGCGTGCACGTGGTCGCCGACCTGCCCGGCGTGGGCGAGAACCTGCAGGACCACCTTGAGGTCTACGTGCAGTACGGCTCGAAGCAGCCGGTCTCGGTGGCGCCTGCGCTCAAGCTGCGCAACCGGCCCATGGTCGGCGCCAAGTGGCTCTTCCTGCGGGGCGGCCCGGGCGCCACCAACCACTTCGAGGGCGGCGGGTTCATCCGCAGCAACGACGACGTCGGGTACCCGAACCTGATGTACCACTTCCTGCCCATCGCCATCCGCTACGACGGCTCGCAGCCGGCCGGGGGCCACGGCTACCAGGTGCACGTCGGCCCGATGTACTCCGACTCCCGCGGCTCGGTGCGGATCGTGTCCCGCGACCCGGAGGTGCACCCGGCGCTGCGGTTCAACTACCTGTCCACCCCGACCGACCGGCAGGAGTGGGGCGAGGCCATCCGGATCACCCGGCGCATCCTGAACCAGCCCGCCTTCGACGAGTTCAACGCCGGGGAGCTGTCCCCCGGTAAGGATGTCTCGACCGACGAGGAGGTGCTGGAGTGGGTGCGCCGGGACGCGGAGACCGCGCTGCACCCGTCCTGCACGGCCAAGATGGGCACCGGCGCGGACGCGGTCACCGACCCGGCCACGATGCGGGTGCACGGCCTGGACGGGCTGCGCGTCGTGGACGCCTCGGTGATGCCGTACATCACCAACGGCAACATCTACGCCCCGGTGATGATGATCGCCGAGAAGTCGGCCGACCTCATCCTGGGCAACACCCCGCTCCCGCCGCAGCCCGTCGAGTTCTACCGGCACCAGCCCGCCCGCGCGTAATCCGGCCGCCGTTCGCGATGTTGACTTAGCCCACATCCGGATGTGGGCTAAGTCAACATCATCAATCTGGGGGGGCGGATGGCTGACCCGCGGGACCCGCGGGGGCTGCGCGGGGATGCGCCGCTGCTGGACGCCTGGCTGCGGTTCACCGCGGCGGCCGGCGCGGGGCAGCTCACCCCGATGAGCGTGCCCGGCCACAAGCAGCGCCGCGACCTCACCGGCGCGGTCACCGCCGGGGACGCGCCGCTGTACGGCGGGCTGGACACCATCAAGCACGCCGACACGATGCGGGCCGGGGCGGAGCGCCGCGCCGCGGACCTGTGGGGTGCGGACTGGTGCCGGTTCTCGGTAGCCGGCTCGACCCACGGCAACCAGGCCCTGGCCCTGGCGGCCGGCCAGCCGGGACAGAAGATCGTGGTGACCCGGAGCCTGCACCGGTCGCTGCTGCTCGGCCTGGTGCTGGCCGGGCTGGACCCGGTGTGGGTGCTGCCCGAGGTCGACCCGGCCACCGGGCTGCCCGGCCCGGTCCCGGTCAGCGCGGTCCGCGCCGCACTGCGTGCCCACCCGGACGCCTGCGCCGTGTTCCTCGGCGACCCGTCCTACGTCGGCACCACCGGGGACATCGCCGGCCACGCGGCCGCGGCCCACCAGGCGGGCGTGCCACTGCTGGTGGACGCGGCCTGGGCCGCGCATCTCGGCTTCCACCCGGACCTCCCGCCGCACCCGCTGGCGGCCGGCGCGGACGCCATGGTGACCAGCGCGCACAAGGCGCTGCCCGCCTACACCCAGGGCGCGCTGGTGCTGGCCCGGGCCGGCCCGCTGGACCCGGCGCGGCTGGACCGGGCGTTCGAGGCCACCCACACCACCAGCCCGGCCGGCGCCATCATGGCCAGCATGGACGCGGCCCGGGCGCTGCTGGCCCGGGACGGCAAGGAACTGTGCGCCCGGCTGCTGCGCGCCGTGGCCGCCGCGAAACAACAGCTCCGCCAGGCGCCCGGCCTGGACGTGCTCGACGGCCCCGGGGTGGAACCGGCCAAGCTGGTGGTGCTGCTGGCTGGTACCGGCGCGCACGGCAACCTGGTCGAGGCCGACCTGATCGCGGCCGGGATGCCGGTGGAGATGGCCGACCGGGACACGATCATCCCGATCGTCACGCTGGCCGACGACGAGCTGACCGTGAGCCGGTTCACCGCCGCGCTGATCGCCGTGGTCGAGCGGCACCGGGGCGCGGCCCGCACCCCCGTCCCGTCCGCCGCCTGGACCGTCGTGCCCGACCTGGCCGTCTCCCCGCGCCAGGCGTTTTTCGCGCCCAACGAAACGCTGCCCGCCACGGCCGCCGTCGGCCGGATCAGTGCCGAGCTGGTGGCGCCATACCCGCCCGGCGTCCCGGTGCTCGCGCCCGGCGAGGTGATCACGGCCGCCGCCCTGGAGGCGCTGCGTGCGGCCCAGGCCGACGGGGGCCGCATCGCCTACGCCGCCGATCCCACCCTGGCCACGTTCCAGGTGCTCGCGCGATTACCGGAAATAAACTTTCCTGGCCCATTGTGGCCGGGGAAGCCACGGCCCTAGCCTGTGCCGATGGATCTTCGGCGCGGGCGGCAGAAGCCCCGGCGCGGTCGGCTGGATGGTCGGGACGGTCAGCTGAGCCGCGGATACCGGCGCGGTCGGCGGGATAGTCAGGACGGTCAGCTGAGCCGCGGGTACCGGCGCGGTGCCGCCGGGGTCGGGGCGTGCGCGGTGACGGTCGGCCTGGCGGCGGCGCTGGCCGGCCCGGCCGGGCCGGCCAGCGCCGCCGCAGGCCTGGGCGCCGGGACGCCCGGGGCCGCCGCGGCGCGGCGGATCTGCGCGCAGCCCTCGGGCCGGGCGGTGCTGACCACCGGGTCGCATCGGAAGGCGGCCGGGGCGCCGGCCGTGGCGGTCCGGGTTGACCAGGTCGGATACCCGTCCGGGGCGGCCAAGCTGGCCGAGATCATGACGGTGACGACGCCGCGGCACCCGCTGCGCTGGCTGCTGATCCGGTCCGGATCCTGCCGGGTGGCCGCGTCCGGGCTGGCCCGTCAGGACCTGGGCTCCTGGAGCAGCCGGTACCGGCGGGTGCTGGCGGCGCGGTTCTCCGGGGTGCACGCCCCGGGCTGGTACCGGCTGGGCGTGGCCGGCGACCCGGCGTCCGCCTCGCCGTGGTTCCAGATCGGGCCGGCCGGTGCGCTGTACGCGCGGCCGCTGGCTAACGCGCTGTCCTTCTACCGCGACGAGCGGGACGGGCCGGACTTCATCCGCAGCGCGCTGCGGACCGCCCCGGGGCACCTCAACGACGCCAGCGCGATGACCTACCGGAGCCCGCCGGTCGATGGCAACGGCAACTTCCAGGGCAGCCTGGCCAGGTACGCGACGGGGGTCCGGATCAACGCCACCGGCGGCTGGTTCGATGCCGGGGACTACCTGCATTTCGTCGAGACCACCAGCTACACCGAGGCCATCCTGCTGCAGGGCATCGCCTCGTTCCCCGGCCAGATGGGGGCCGCGGCCAGCGCGGGGTCCGGCGGTACCGACTTCACCGCGGAGGCCCGGTTCGGCCTGGACTTCCTGCAGCGGATGTGGGACCAGCGGACCCGGACGCTCTACTACCAGGTGGGCGTGGGCGAGGCCAACAGCCACTACTACGGGGACCACGACATCTGGCGGCTGCCGCAGGCCGACGACCGCTACCAGGGCCGCAACCCGCGCTACGCCTACATCCGGCACCCGCCGGTGTTCCGGGCCGGGAAGCCCGGCGCGCCGATCAGCCCTAACCTGGCCGGGCGGCTGGCCGCCGACTTCGCGCTGTGCTACCAGGTGTTCCGCGCCTCCGACCCGGGCTACGCGGGCCGCTGCCTGCGCTCCGCGGAGACCGTATACGCGCTGGCCGGCACGCACTGGAAGGGCCCGCTGCTGACCGCGCTGCCGTACGACTTCTACCCCGAGGCCACCTGGCGGGACGACATGATGCTCGGCGCCACCGAACTGGCGCTGGCGCTGGAGCACCCGGCTAGCCCGGGGGGGCGACCCCCCGGAACCCCCCGCGAATCGCCGGCGAGGGCTGGCGTGCCTGCGGGACTCCCGGTGCGCTCCGCCCGGACGTACCTGCGGGACGCCGCGACCTGGGCCGGGGAGTGGATCCACGGCAAGGCCGCGCTGTCCGACACGCTGAACATGTACGACGTGAGCGCGCTGGCCGACTATGAGCTCATCCGGGCGCTGCACCACTCCCCGGGCGCCCGGCCCGGCATCCGCGCAGCGTCACTGATGGCCAACCTGCGCGGCCAGATCGAGAAGGGCATCGCCGTCGCGGCCGGTGACCCGTTCGGGTTCGGCTTCGCCTGGGACCAGTGGGACACCACCACGCACGGGGCCGGCCTGGTGGTCATGGCCGACGAGTACGACGCGCTGGCCGGGAAGCCGGTCTACGCGGCCTGGGCGCAGCGCTGGCTGGACGACATCCTCGGCAGCAACGCCTGGGGCGTCTCGCTCATCGTCGGGGACGGCACCGTGTACCCGGACTGCATGCAGCACCAGGTGGCCAACCTGGCCGGGTCGCGCGACGGGCGGCCGCCCATCCTGGCCGGCGCGGCCGTCGAGGGCCCGAACTCCTACGCGGCCACCGGGACCGTGCCCAACGTGCGCCCGTGCGCCGCCAACGCCCCCGGCGACGTCCCGTACCGGTCGTTCAACGGGCACAAGGCGGTGTTCGCGGATAACGTGCAGTCCTACTCGACGGTCGAGCCGGCCATCGACCTGACCGCGCTCACCCCGCTCGCCTTCGCAGTGTCGATCCGGGAGGACGACCCCCCGCAGCCCCCCGCGCATCGCCGGCTCGGCGGGGACACGCCTGCGGCGCGCCCCGCCTCGGTGGCGGATAAGTCTCTGCTGGCCCGAGAGGGTTAGCGGCGGAGCTTAGGGCTGGGATACAGGATCGTCTTCGGCTCGGTGAAGGCGTCCATGGCGAACGCCCCGCCGACCCGGCCGCGGCCGCTCACCGACCCGGACCGGCCGCCGAACGGCAGGTGGGACTCCCACAGGTTGGTCGAGGCGTTCACGTTGACCCAGCCGGCCCGGGCCTGCTCGGCGAAGGCCAGGCCGCGTTCCAGGTCCTCGGTGAACACCGCGGCGGTCAGGCCGAACGGGGACGCGTTGGTCAGCTCCAGCGCCTCGGCGGCCGAGGCTACCTCGATGATCGGCACCACCGGGCCAAACGTCTCCTCGGCGGCGATCTCCATGTCGGTGGTCACCCCGTCCAGCACGGTCGGCTCGGCGTACAGGGCGGTGCGGAAGCCGGGGGCGCGGCGCCCGCCGCAGCACAGCTTGGCGCCGCGGGCGACCGCCCCGGCCACGTGCCGGTCGAACTTGGCCGCGGTCGGCTCGTTGTTCAGCGGGCCCATGGTGGTCTTCGGGTCGAACGGGTCGCCCAGCCGGACCCGTTCCATCGTCGCGGCCACCACCCGCTCGGTGAACTCGGCCCGCACCGCGGCGTGCACCAGGAACCGCTCCCCGGCCGTGCAGCTCTGCCCGGCGCACAGGTAGGCCGCCTCCAGCGCCGCGCCCGCCGCCAGGTCCAGGTCCGCGTCATCCAGGATGACCATCGGGCCGTTGCCGCCCAGCTCGAGCAGCTGGGTCTTCCCGGCCGCCCGCGTGGCGACCAGCCCGCCGGTGGCCACCGACCCGATGAAGCCGACCGCGGCCACGCCGGGGTGGCCGGCCAGCGCGTCCCCGGCCACCGGGCCCGGCCCGGGCACGAAATTGAACACCCCGTCCGGCGTGGCCGCCCCGGCGATGATCCCGGCCAGCACGGCTGAGCAGGCGGCCGTGCTCGGGGCCGGGACCCAGACCACCGCGTTGCCGGCCGCCAGCGCGGGCGCGAACAGCTCGGCGCCCATCGTGTAGGGCCAGTTCCACGGGCTGATCACGCCGACCACGCCGAGCGGCACCCGGGCGGTGATCACCCGCCGCCCCGCCGCGGCGGACGGGGGAGCGGCACCATCCAGCCGCCGGGCATCCGCGGCCGCCATCCGGAAGTACCCGGCCAGCTCATCGACCTCGTCGTAGGCCTCGGCGGCCAGCGGCTTGCCCTGGTCCAGGGTGAGCACCCGGGCCAGCTCGTCACGCCGGGCCGCGATCGCCGCCGCCACCCGCTCGCACCAGGCCGCCCGGTCGAACGGGGAGGCGGCCGCCCAGGCGGGCCAGGCCCGCGCGGCCGCGCGCACCGCGTCGTCCACGTCGGCCGCGTTCCCCATGGCGACGGTGCCGAACGTTTCGCCCGAGGCCGGGCTGACCGCCGGGACGGCGGGAGAGCCGCCCGCCCGCCACTCGCCCGCTACATAGAGCAGGTACTCGTCCACGCGCGTGCTCCCTCCGGCCATTCCCGCCGCCATCCCGCCGGGCGCGGCGGCCGTCCCTACGCCCCCGCGGTCAGCAGGCGGCGCACAGGCGGCCCAGGTCATCCAGCTTCTCAGCTGGCATCCGGTAGGCCGGCCCGGAGATCGACAGGGCGGCCACGCAGCCGCCGCCCGGGCGCAGCACCGGCGCCGCCACGGCGACCAGGCCGTCCTCCAGCTCGGCGGCCGCCGTGGCGTAGCCGTCGCGGCGGACGGCAGCCAGCTCCGCCTGCAGCGCCGCCGCCGTGGTGATGGTGTGCTCGGTGTACCGCTCCAGGGTGGCCGGCACCGGGATGGCGCCGAAGGCCAGCAGCACCTTCCCGTTGGCCACCGCGTGCGGCCTGGTGCGCCGCCCGATCCAGCCGCCGGAGCAGCTGAGGATATAGGTGCTGGGCACCTCGGCCACGTTCAGGATGTCCGGCCCGGCCGGGACGGCCAGGTTGATGGTCTCGCCGGTCAGCTGGGACAGCTTCTCCATGGCCGGCTGCATCGTGGCCACGATGTCCGTGCTGCGCAGCGCCAGCGTGCCGAGCCGGATGACCTCGACGCCGAGCCGGTACCGCCGGCCCGAGCGGGCCAGGAACCCGGTCCGCTCCAGGGTGGCGGCCAGCCGGGAGGCGGTTGACTTGTGTACGCCCAGGGATGCGGCGATTTCTGACACACTGAGTTCTGGCCGGCCGTCCTCGAAGCTTGCGAGCAGGCTCAGCACTCGCTCCGCGGACTGGTAGGTTGCCCCCGCCGCAACCACAGGCTCGCTCATGCAACACAGAATGACCATTGGCCCGTGCTGCGTCAACTGGTTGTTCCGGTGACGCATGGCATACTCGCTAGCTAGTTACCCGAATGGTGCGGCCCGCTCCCTCGCATCGGCAGGCACCGCTGAGGAACGAGAGCAGGGCCGGCAAATGGCCGAAGACGCCGACCAGGTGACCCCCGGGTCGTCGCATGATCCGCTCCCCGAGGCGCTCGGGCTGGCCCGGGCCGCCGCCGAGGCCGGCCTGGGGCTGAAGCTGCTCGGCGGGCTGGGCGTGCGCGTGCTGTGCCCGGAGTTCCCGCCCCGGCTGCGCCGTGATCAGGACATCGACTTCGCCTGCCTGTCCAAGGGCCGCAAGGACGTCGCGGCCTGGCTCGCGGACAACGGCGCCGTGCCGGACCGGCGGTTCAACAACCTCAACGGCGACCGGCAGATGTACTTCAACGCGCCGTCCGGCCGCCCGGTCGACGTCATGGTGGACCGGCTCACGATGTGCCACACGCTGGACTTCCGGCCGTCCTTCGGCCGGCTGCCGTACACCGTGGACTCCGTCGACCTGCTGCTGTCCAAGCTGCAGATCGTCGAGCTGAACGAGAAGGACGCGCGGGACATCGTGCACCTGCTGTCCGCGCTGCCGCTCGGCGAGGGCGGCCCGCCGGTCATCGACACCGACCGGTTCGGCAAGGTGCTCGGCGCGGACTGGGGCTGGTGGCGCACGGTCACCGAGAACCTGGTCAAGCTGCCCGCCCTGGTGGCGGAGAAGCCGGGGCTGGTGCCGCCGCGGCCGTACCACGATCCGCTGGCCGCGGCGCGGCAGTTGCTGGACGTCGCGGAGGCCGCGCCGAAGAGCATGAAGTGGAAGCTGCGGTCCAATGTCGGCGACCGGGTTCGCTGGTACGAACTGCCCGAGGAAGTGGCCCACTGAATTCGGCTTGCCCCGCTTGACGCCGGTTTCGGCCGGATGCTAGACGTTGCACAGGATGCACGGTCGTTGCGTAACGCGCCGGGAAACCTGCGTGCGCGAACCAAACAGCCAGCGCAGCGGAGCGGGTGCGCGAAGGAAGGCATGGGTGGCAGTGTGAGGGTCTTCTTCGCCACGGATATCCACGGCTCGGAAGTGTGCTGGCGCAAGTTCCTGAACGCCGCGGCCTTCTATAAGGCGGACCTCGTCGTGCTCGGCGGGGACGTCACCGGCAAGGTCATGGTGCCGATCGTGGCGCACACCGGGTACTGGCAGGCGGTGGTCCGCGGCGAGACCATCCGGATGGACACCCGGGCGGAACTCGAGGAAGTCGAGAAGCAGATCCGCAACAAGGGCTCCTACCCGGCCATCGTCACGCCCGACGAGCTTACCGAGCTCAGCGGCACCGAAGGCGCGGTGGACCGCCGGTTCAGCGCGGAGATGATCCGCTCGCTGGACCGCTGGCTGGACATGGCGGACGGCAAGCTCCGCGGCGGCGACATCCCGTGCGTGCTCAACGGCGGCAACGACGACATCTGGGAGATCGACGACGTCATCGAGGCGTCTCCCTGCGTCAGCTTCGGCGAGGGCAAGGCCCTCGACCTGGACGGGTTCTCCCTGGTGTCGATGGGCTGGACCAACCCCACCCCGTGGGACACCTTCCGTGAGGCTCCCGAGGAGGAGCTCAAGAAGAAGATCGACGCGGTGGTCGGCCAGATCCCGGACCTGGAGCGGGCCATCTTCAACTTCCACGCCCCGCCCTACGGCACCGGCCTGGACGAGGCGCCCGCCCTGGACGGGAACCTCCGCCCCACCCACGGCGGCGCGGTCATGAAGGCGGTGGGCTCCACCGCGGTGCGCGACGCCATCAACGGCTACCAGCCCATGCTGTCGGTCCACGGCCATATTCACGAGAGCCGCGGGATCAAGCGGATGGGCCGGACGCTGGCCATCAACCCCGGCAGCGTTTACGGGGACGGGGTGCTGCAGGGCGCGGTGCTAGAACTGAACCCCAAGAAGGGGAAAGTTACCAAATACCTTCTGGTGAATGGCTGATTCCCGCCGGCCCGCAGCGGGTGCGCAATAGGCTTACCTAGCCCCCATAACCCCCAAACTGGGAGATGCGCATGGCAACTGACGCAATTGGCGGCGAGACGCCAACACTCTTCTTGCGCAAAGCCACCGGCCTGGTCCGTGGCTGGTCCGTCCGGGATTCCATGATCTACGCGGTGCTGGCCACCAATGTGGTGACGCTGGGGATCTACGAGTTCTCGTTCCAGTCCTTCATCCCCAAAGGCCAGCTGATCACCTCGATCCTGGTTTCGGGTGTCTGGGTCTCGTTCCTGGTCATCGCCTATGCGGGGCTGATCGTCACCATCCCCCGGGCGGGCGGTGACTACGTCTGGCAGAGCCGGATCCTGGGCAGCGGCCTCGGTTTCGTGATGGCGGCCACCGGGTGGTGGTTCATCCTGTGGCTGTGGGCGCCGATCTACGGCAACATCCTCTCGGTGGAGCTGTTCCAGCCGTTGTGGGCGACGCTCGGTGATCCCAGCGGCGCGACCTGGTTCGCCACCAAGACCGGGATCTTCGTGGTTTCCGTCATCACGATCGCGCTGGCCGGCGTGCTCGTCTCGCTCGGCATGGCCGGGTACGCCCGGATCCAGAAGTGGTGCTTCTACGCCGGCCTGGTCGGCTTCGCCGTCATCGTCATCCTGCTGCTGGTCAACAGCAAGGCGAATTTCATCTCGTCGTTCAACACCGAGGCGCACAAGATCTTCGGGGTCAGCAACGCCTACGGCAAGACCAACGCCCTGGCGGCCAAGAACGGTTACGTGTCACCGGTCTTTGGCTTCACCCCGATCGGCGCGAGCATGCTGCTGGTCCCGATGATGATGTTCTACCTGCTGTGGCCGAACTGGGGTTCCACGCTCTACGGCGAGATCCGCGGGGCCAGTGACTTCAAGCGCGTCTTCGCCGGGATGTTCTCCGGCCTGTGGATCACCGTGATCCTGTCCGTGATCTTCCTGCTGGTGGTGGCGAAGACATTCGGCAACGCTTTCTACAACAACGCCAACGCGCTGTACTGGACGGCGTTCTACAGTGGCGGCAAGGTCAGCTCGCCCATCCCGATCTGGCCCTACCCGGTGATGTTCGCCGGCTGGCTGGTGCACAACACCGTGTTCCAGACGGTGCTCATCCTGCTCATGGCGCTGTGGTTCATCGGCTGGGTCGGCACCCTGTTCCTGTCCTCGACCCGGGTCATCTTCGCCGCCGCGTTCGACCGGGTGCTGCCGGACCGGGCCGCCGAGGTGTCGGAGAAGCGCAAGGTGCCGTTCTACTCGCTGATCCTGATGCTCGCCCCGGCGGTCATCGTCAGCGCGGTCTACGCCTACAACCTCACCTTCGAGACCTACACGCTGGACGCCACCCTGGTCATCGCGGTGACCTACCTGTTCAGCGCGATCGCGGTGGTGCTGCTGCCGTGGCTCAAGCCGGACCTGTGGCGGGCGTCGCCGGCCAGCCGGATCAAGGTTGCCGGGGTGCCCCTGGTGCCGCTGGCGGGCGTCGTCACCATCGGGCTGCTCGGCTACAACCTGTATGAGTGGCTGACCAACAGCGCGTACGGGGTGAACAACCACAACTCGCTGTACTTCATGGGCGGCATGTACGTGCTGGCCATCGTGGTGTACGTGATCGCCCGGATCGTGCGCAGCCGCCAGGGCATCGACCTGGGCCTGATCAACAAGGAGATTCCGGTCGAGTAACCGCGGGCCAGGCGGCACACAGTTGGCTGCATCGGCCCCGCCGCCGCAGTGCCGGGTGGCGGGGCCGATGCAACTCACCGGCGCCCCGCCGGGGGGCGACAACACGGATGGGCGGGAATGAGCGGAATGACTGACACACCGGCCCGGGCCAGCGCCGTCATCGTGGGCGCCGGGATCGTCGGCAACAGCCTGGCCTGCCACCTGGCCCGGCTCGGCTGGCGTGACCTGGTGCTGGTGGACAAGGGCCCGATGCCCAACCCGGGCGGCTCCACCGGGCACGCGTCCAACTTCATCTTCCCCATCGAGTACTCGAAGATGATGATGGAACTGACCCGCGACAGCACCGAGCAGTACCAGGCCCTCGGCGTGTTCACCGGCAGCGGCGGCATCGAGGTGGCCCGTACACCGGCCCGGCTGGCCGAACTGCGCCGCCGGTGCACCGCGGCCAAGGCGTGGGGCATCCCGGGCCAGGTCATCACCCCGGCCAAGGTGGGCGCCGGGATCGTCGGCAACAGCCTGGCCTGCCACCTGGCCCGGCTCGGCTGGCGTGACCTGGTCCTGGTGGACAAGGGCCCGATGCCCAACCCGGGCGGCTCCACCGGGCACGCCTCCAACTTCATCTTCCCCATCGAGTACTCGAAGATGATGATGGAACTGACCCGCGACAGCACCGAGCAGTACCAGGCCCTCGGCGTGTTCACCGGCAGCGGCGGCATCGAGGTGGCCCGTACCCCGGCCCGGCTGGCCGAACTGCGCCGCCGGTGCACCGCGGCCAAGGCGTGGGGCATCCCGGGCCAGGTCATCACCCCGGCCGAGGTGGCCAAGCTGGTGCCCTACCTGGACGAGTCCGTGATCCTCGGCGGCGCGCACTTCCCCACCGTCGGGGTGGTCGACTCGCTGCGGGCCGGCACCCTGATGCGCGAGGAGGCCCAGGCGTCCGGCGCGCTCCAGGTGCTGGCCGGTGCCGAGGTGCTCGGCATCGACACCGCCGGGGCCGGCCGGGCTGGCGCGCCCCGGATCACCGCGGTGCGGACCACCGCGGGCGACATCGAGACGCCCATCGTCGTCGTGTGCTGCGGCGTGTGGAGCCCGCGCATCGCCCGGATGGCCGGGGCGCACATCCCGCTCACCCCCATCGTGCACCAGATGATCAGCGTCGGGCCGATCGCGCTGTTCGCGGACACGCCCGGGGAGATCAGCTACCCGATCGTGCGGGACGTGGACACCAACATGTACGAGCGGCAGCACGGCGGCGACATGGAGGTGGGCTCCTACGCGCACCGGCCGATCATCGTCAGCCCGGACGACATCCCGTCCATCGAGGAGTCGGCGCTGTCCCCGACCGAGCTGCCGTTCACCGCGGACGACTTCGACCCGCAGCTGGCCGAGGCCCTGGAGCTCATGCCCGAGCTGCTCGGCGACGAGAGCGCCGGGGTCCGGTACGCGATCAACGGGCTGATCTCGATGACCCCGGACGGCCACCCGCTGCTCGGCCCGGTGCCCGGGGTGGACGGGCTGTGGTCGGCCGCGGCCAGCTGGATCAAGGAAGGCCCGGGCGTCGGCCGCGCCGTGGCCGAGTGGATGAGCGGCCAGGTTCCCGCGGTGGACGTGGACGAGGCCGCCATCGCCCGGTTCTACCCGTGCCAGCGGACCGCCGCGCACATCGAGGCGCGGGCCCGTGAGGGCTTCAACAAGATGTACGGCATCGTGCACCCGGCCGAGCAGTGGGAGTCCGGCCGTCCGGTCCGGGTCAGCCCGGTGTACGACCGGGAACGCGAGCTCGGCGCGGTGTTCCACGAGACGGCCGGGTGGGAGCGGCCGCACTGGTACGCCTCGAACCAGGCGCTGCTGCCGCGCTACGAGGGGCGGCTCATGCCCCGCACCAGCGAATGGGACGCCCGCTGGTGGTCGCCGGTCATCAACGCCGAGCACCTGGCCATGCGGGAATCCTGCGCGCTGGTTGACCTGTCCGCGTTCGCCATCTTCGACGTGACCGGGCCGTCCGCGCTGGACCTGGTGCAGTCGCTGGCCGTCGCCCAGCTGGACGTGGCGCCCGGCCGGGTCATCTACACCTCGCTGCTGAACGAGCGGGGCGGGTTCAAGGCCGACCTGACCATCATGCGGCTCGGCCCGCAGTGGTTCCGGGTGGTCACCGGCGGCGCCACCGGCCAGGCCGACCTGGCCTGGTTCGCGGAGCACCTGCCCGCCGACGGCTCGGCCGCGCTGGCCGACCTGACCTCGGCCCGGGCCACGCTGGGCCTGTGGGGCCCGCGGGCCCGCGAGGTGCTCGGCTCGGTGACGGCCGGCGACGTGAGCCACGACGGATTCCCGTTCGGCACCTGCCGGGAGCTGGAGATCGGCGGCCTGTCGGTGCTCGCCTCGCGCATCTCCTACGTCGGCGAGCTGGGCTGGGAACTGCACGTACCGATGGAGCAGGGCGGCCGCCTGTGGGACGCGCTGTGGGCGGCGGGCGCCCGGCACGGGCTGGTGCCGGCCGGCATCGGCGTGTACGGCACGACCGGGCGGCTGGAAAAGGGCTACCGGGCCATGGGTGCCGAGCTCACCGCGGATTACACGCTGGTCGAGGCCGGGATGACCCGGCCCCGGGTGAAGCAGCAGGAGTTCATCGGCAAGGCCGCCTACCTCGGGCAGCGGGCGGCGGACCCGGCGGCCGTGCTGTGCACGCTGACCGTGGACGACCACGCCAGCGGCGGCGGGGAACCGCGCTACATGCTCGGCGGCGAGCCGGTCCTGACCGCGGGCGGCGAGCGGCTGGTGGACGCCAAGGGCCGCCCGTCCTACGTGACCAGCGCCGGGTCGGGACCGTCGGTCGGCAGGCACCTGCTGATGGCCTACCTGCCGCCGCATTACGCCACGGCGGGCACCCGCCTCGCCGTGGAGTACTTCGGCGAGCAATACCCGGTCACGGTCGCGGTGGCCGGCGCCACCCCGCTGTTCGACCCGGACAACGAGCGGATCCGGGGCTGACCGGCATGGAGATCTGCGTCTGCGTCAAGCGGGTGCCCCAGGTCGGCGGCCGGATCGTGGTCACCGCGGGCGGGCAGGAGGTGGACACCCGGATGTCGGGGTTCGCCATCAGCCCGCACGAGGAGTGCGCCGTGGAGGAGGCAGTCCAGCTGACGGGACGTTGGGGGGGAACGTCACGGTGCTGACGCTGGGACCGGCCGCGGCCGCCGAGCAGCTGCGCGACACCCTGGCCCTCGGCGCCGGGCGGGCCATCCTGCTGGAGACCGACGGCCGGGAGTGGGGCCCGGTCGCGACCGCCGCCGCGATCGCCGCCCAGGTGCGCCGCCAGGCCGCCGACGGGGCGGGCTATGACCTGCTGCTGCTCGGCAACGAGGCGGCCGACACCGGTGACTACCAGGTCGGGATCCGGGTCGCCGAGGACCTCGGCTGGCCGTGCGCGACCGGCATCAAGCACCTGGCTATCTCCGGCGGCCGGGCCCGGGCCCGGCGGGAGTACCGGGGCAGCGAGGAGACCTTCGAATTCCGGCTGCCCGCGGTGATCACCGTCAAGGAGGGCATCAACCTGCCCCGGTATCCCTCGCTGCCCGGGCGGCTGCGGGCCAAGCGGGCGGTGATCGAGGAGTACCACCCGGACTGGCAGCCAGAAGGGCTGCGGATGACCGGGCTGCGGGTGCCCGCCGAGCAGCGCCAGCAGGCCACCGTGCTGGGCACCGGGGCCGGTGCGGTGCCCGCGCTGGTCCGGGTGCTGGAGGAGCTGGGGGTGCTGCGGTGAGCGTGCTCTGCCTGGTCGAGCTGGACTCCGCGGATGCCGTCGTGGACGCCTCGCTGCGCGCGCTGGCCCTGGCCCGCGGGCTGGCCGCCGGGGCGGACGGGGGCGGCCCGCTGCTCGCGGTGACGTTCGGCACGGCCGGCCGGCTGCCGCTGGACGTGCTCGGCGCGGCCGGGGTCGGCGAGGTCCACGCGGTGCAGCCGGACCAGCTGGACGGGTACGCGCCGCGCGCCTGGGCCCGGGTGCTGGCCGGGCTGGCCGGGCCGGGCGGGGCGGCCGGGCCGGCGGGGCGGCCGCAGTGCTGGCCGCGGCCACCGACCGGGGCAGCGAGGTGATGGCCTACCTGGGCGCGATCACCGGCCAGCCGGTGGCCGCGAACTGCCTGGAAATCACCCCGGCCCCCGGCCGGACCTACCGGCTGGTCCGGCAGCGCTGGGCCGGCCTGCTGCTGGAAGACGCGGTGCTGGAAGGCTCGCCCGCGCTGGCCACGGTGTCCGCGGACGCGGCGGACCCGGGCGGGGCGGACCCGGGCGGGGCGGGTACGGGCGAGGCGGGCGCGGGCGAGGCGGGCATGGGCGAGGCGGCCACGGGCGCCGCCGCGCCGCTGCCCGTGGTGCACCAGCACAAGCCCGAGCTGACCGAGGCGGACCTGCGGGTCCGCGCGGCGGTGTCCGCCGACCAGGGCGGCGGGGTGTCGCTGGCCACCGCGCGGGTGGTGGTCGGCGGCGGCCGCGGGGTCGGCGGCCCGGACGGCTTCGCCCCGCTGGAGGAGCTGGCCGGGCTGCTCGGCGGGGTGGTCGGGGTGTCCCGGGTGGTGACCAGCCAGGGCTGGCGGCCGCACACCCAGCAGGTCGGCCAGACCGGCACGAAGATCACCCCGGAGCTGTACCTGGCCTGCGGGATCAGCGGGGCGATCCAGCACATGGCGGGCTGCGGCAGCGCCAAGCACATCATCGTGGTCAACACCGACCCGGCGGCCCCGATCATGTCCCGGGCCGACTACGCGGTCATCGGGGACCTGGCTGAGGTTATCCCGGCGCTGGTCGCCGCGCTGAGGGACCGCGGCTGAGCATCCGGCCGCTCAGGTCCGGCTGGCCGCCTCGAGGTTCTCCCGGACGGCCCGGGTCAGCGGGTGGTCCGGGCCGAGGCCCTGCTCGCAGTCCGCGAGGGTGCGCTCGAACACGGTGATCGCGTCGGTGAGCCGGAGCGCGGCGTGGTACGCGGACGCCAGGTTGGCCCGGGATGTGAGGGTGGCCTGGTGGGTGGGGCCGAGCACCCGCTCGCAGTCGGCCAGCGTCTGCTCATAGAGCGGGAGGGCGTCCTTGAGCCGGCCCGCCGAGTGGTAGGCGTTGGCCAGGTTGCCGCGGGCGGTCAGGGTGTCGGTGTCGTCGGTGCCCTGGGCCATCTCCCGGTCGGTCAGGGTCCGCTCGTAGACGGTCACCGCGTCCTTGACCCGCCGGGCGGCGAGGTAGGCGTTGGCCAGGTTCCCGCGGGCCGTCAGCGTGTCCGGGTGATAGCTGCCCAGCGTCCGCTCCCGGTCGGCGACGACCCGCTCGTACTGCGGCAGCGCCAGCTTCATCCGGTCCGCGGTCCGGTAGGCGTAGGCCAGGTCGGCCCGCGCGCTGACCGTGTCCGGGTGGTCCGGGCCCTGGGTCCGTTCCCGCTCGGCCAGGCTCCGCTCGTACAGCGGGACGGCCTGCTTGAGCTGGCCGGCGGCGTGGTACGCCTGGGCCAGCCCGGCCCGGGCGGCGAGCGTGTCCGGATGGGCCGGGCCCATGCTCCGTTCCAGGTCGGCGAGGGTCTGCTCGTAGAGCGGCAGGGCCTGGTCCTGGCGGCCCGCGGCCAGGTAGGCGGCGGCCAGGTCGCTGCGCGCGGCCAGGGTGTCCGGATGCCGGGCCCCGAGCACCCATTCGCGGTCGGCGACCACCCGCTCGTACTGCGGCAGCGCGTCGGAGTGACGGTCCGCCGCTGCGTAGACCCGGGCCAGGTGGCCGCAGGAGGCCAGCGTGTCCGGATGGTCGTTCCCCAGCCCCTGCTGCCGCTCGGCCAGGGTGCGCTCGTGCACGGCGAGGGCCTCGTCCAGCCGCCCGGCCGCCTCGTACGCGGCGGCCAGGCCGTCCCGGCAGAGCAGCGTCTGCGGGTGCGCCGGGCCGAGCACCCGGGCCGCGGTGTCCAGCAGCGCCAGCCAGTAGGCCACGGCCGCGCCGCTCACCTCCCCGCTGGACAGGCTCTCGCCCGCCCTGAGTAAGACCGGGTGGGCCTCCGGCTGCCACAGCACGTCGCCGGCGCACTCCCGGAGCCGGGTCAGCGCAGTCCCGCAGTGCCTGGGCCAGTCGCGGCGGGGCCTGCTGGCCGGGCCACGCCTGGTAGAGCGCGTCCGCCGCGGACTTCACCGCGTGCTCGAATTCGGCCTCCGGGATCGCGGCCCGGGCCATCGCCTGCACCAGCGGATGCAGCTGGACGGTCCGGGTGGTGCTGGCCGGGTTGATGGTGACCAGCCCGGCCCGGGCCAGGTTGTGCACGGCCTCCCGCGCGTGCCCCGGGTCGGCGGGCATGGCCGGGTGGCCGCTGAGGTAGCCGCAGGCGGCCGGGCTGGTGAAGACCACGCCCGGGATGCCGGCCGGGTCGAGCAGCGCGGCCAGCGCCAGCATCGGCCGGGCGAACCCGGCCGGGGGGATCTGGTCGGCCAGGTCGATGGCGAGGGACCAGGTGACGTCGGTGATCCCGGGGGCGGCCGCCGGCCCGGCCAGCGGGTCGGTGGCCCGGGAGAGCGGGTCGGCGCTGGCCAGCCGCCGCCGGCGGTCGTGGAACCAGCCCCGGTAGTCACGGCAGCTACCCCCGGTGCAGATCATCGCGGCGGTGGCGTGGCCCAGCGCCAGCGGCTGGCCGTCCAGGTCCGTGGCCAGGTCGAGAGCCTCGGTGCGCTGTCCCGGGTCGGTGGTCAGCCGCGCGGTCAGGTAGGCCAGCGACTCCCGCATGCTGAACGCGCCGACCCCGGCGAGACGGCGGTTCGGCGCGGCCAGGCCGTCCTCCCGCCGGGTGGTGACCAGCACCCGGCCCTCGGTGCTCTCCGGCCACAGGCCGTCCAGGTCGGCCGGGTCGGCCAGGTCGTCGAGGACCACCAGCCAGCGCCGCTCGGTGCCGGACAGCCAGGCCAGGAAGCGCTCGGCGGCGGCCGCCAGGCCATCGTCCGGGTCGGCGGCGCCAAGATCGGCGAGGGCCAGCGCGTAGCCGCCGCGGATGGCCTCCCGGCTGGTCGCGCAGACCCAGACGAGCAGGTCAACCCCGCGGGCATCCCACAGCGAGTGGGCCAGCGCGGCGGCGAGCTGGGTCTTGCCGCTGCCGCCGAGCGCGGCCTGCCGCGGGGAGCCCGGGGCGCCCGCCGCGGTGAGCACTAACGTGTCGCCCGGGTCCAGCTTCCCGATCAGTCCCATGCCGGTCTCCGGGCGGGGGCTGTGGCAGTCGGCCAGCGGCGGTACCGGCCCGCACCGCAGCGGCCATTCGACTAGCCGCGGGGCCACGAAACGGCCCCGGACCGCGGTGACCTGGTCGCTGCCTGCCTGCTCACCGATGGCTCCCTAAAGCAGCCGGACAAACACGAGCACATGCCGTCGTTGCAAGAACCTGCCGCCCACGACAACTGAGCGGATCAGTTGCAATGCACAGCCTATGTCGATGCGGACGGAATTGCGTGGGCTTCTTAGTCAGATGGCCAGCTGGCTGCTGCCCGGCCCGGCCAGCCGCTCCAGCAGCGCCCGGCGCCACTGCTCGGTCTGCTTGAGCTGGTTGAACGTGAACAGGTGCAGCCCGGCGACCGCCGAGGCCGGGGTGGCCAGCGCCGTCCCGGTCCGTTCCAGCAGCCGCTCCGGGCTGTACCCGCCGGGGATCCCGAGGCGGAGGAACCAGTCGGCGTGACCGGTGAGGAACCGGGCCGACTCGGCCACCCCCGCCACCGCGGCCATCCGCAGCAGCCGGGCCCGGTCCACCGGGCCGGCCAGCCCCACGTACAGCGGGAGCGTCACGCCCCGGGCCCGGATCCGCTCGATCCAGCGGCGCAGCAGCACCGGGTCGAAGCACAGGTTGCTCACGATGTAGGAGGAGTGCTGCCGCTTGTCCCACATGGCCTGGACGGTGATGTCGTCGCCGATCCGCGGATGGCTCTCCGGGTACCCGGTGATGCCGACCCGGGTGAACGGGCGGCCCATCTCGGTGAGCCGGGCCAGCAGGGGCAGGGCGCTGTCGAACCGGCCGGCCGGCGGGTCGGCGTCCCCGGCAGGCACGAAGATGTCGTCCACCCCGCAGGCGGTCAGCCGGGCCACGATGTCGGCCAGGTGCGCGTCGTCGACCACCAGCCGGGCCGACACGTGCGGGACGACCCGGTAGCCGTGCCGGGCCAGCCGCTCGGCCAGGCTGAGCGTGGCGTCCAGGCCCTTGGCCGGGGACGCGGTCACCGTCACCGTCATCCCGGGCGACACCCACTCGGTGACCTGGTCTTCTGCCGACGCCGCCGGGAACACCTCATAGCGCGGGTGGGCCAGCAGCGGCGCCGCGCTCAGCAGCCCGCGCCGGGTCCCTAGCCCGCGCAGCACCGTTCCGCCCCGCCCGCCAGCAGCCGTTCCAGCTCGTGTTCCAGCCCGGCCGTGCCGGTGTCGATCACCGTCAGCGGGAGGCCGAACATCTCCGCCACCGCCCGCGCCTCGGCCTCCAGGGCCGGGTCCGCGGACTGGGCCAGCCAGACGACCCGGCGGTAGTGCCCGAAGTAGTCCGGCCACAGCTCCGGGTACCGGTCCAGGCCCAGCTCGGCCAGCACCGAGCGGCGGAAACTGCGCACCAGGAAGTCGGTCAGCAGGTACGTGCCGGGCTCTCCGGCCAGCAGCGCGGCCACCCGGGACGGCCCGGCCAGCACGTCGTAGCAGTGCAGCCCGGGCAGCCGCCGCAGCCCGAGCCGCGCGCACACCTCGTCCAGCGCGCCGTAGGTGCCGCAGTCGGCGTAGCCGACCGCGACCGGCAGGCCGCGCCCCTGCGCGGCCCGGGCCAGCCGCTCCACCTCCGGGGCGATCGCGGCCGGCCGGTTGTGCAGCAGCGACGCCACCGGGTGCACCTCCACCGGCCAGCCCCGGCGGCCGGCGATCTCCCGGACGTGCCCGGCCAGCGCGCCGCAGGCGATCACCGCCGCCCGCGGCGCCGGACCAGCGTGACCAGCCTGATCAGCGTGACCGGCCGGGCCAGCGTGACCAGCCTGATCAGCCGGATCAGCCGGGGAAGGCCAGCTGGTCGATGAAGCGGTCGTTGAAGTCGGCGCGGTCGGAGAGCTCGACATACCTCACCTCCTCCAGCAGGGCCAGCCCGGCGGCCCGCTCCCGGACGGACAGCAGCGCCATCTTGGCCCCCTCGCCGGCCACGTTCCCGGCGCTGACCACCCGCAGCACCGGGATGTCCGGCACCAGCCCGAGCCGGATCGCGTTGCCCGGGGACAGGTAGCTGCCGAACGACCCGGCCAGCAGCACCTGCTGGATGTCCCCGGCCGCCAGGCCCGCCTCCTCGAGCAGGATCCGCCAGCCGGTGGCGATGGCCGCCTTGGCGAACTGCAGTTCCCGGACGTCCCGCTGGGACAGGTACACCGACGCTTGCACGTCCCCCGGCTCGCCCAGCCAGTGCAGCACGAAGACCCGTTCCGCACCCAGCGTGGTCAGCCGGCCGGCCAGGCCCGGGGCCAGCGCGGCCGCGTCGGCCTCCGGGACGAGCCGGCCCGAGCCGTCGAGCAGCCCCAGCCGGACCAGCCCGGTGACCGCGTCCACCAGCCCGGACCCGCACAGCCCGGCCGGCTCGGCGTCCCCGATGACCTGGAGTTCCAGGCCGTCCGGCGTCATCGAGACGACCTCGATGGCGCCGTCCGCGGCGCGCATCCCGCAGCGGATGGCCGCGCCCTCGAAGGCCGGGCCGGCCGGGGCCGCGGTGGCCAGCAGCCAGTCCCGGTTGCCCAGCACGATCTCGCAGTTCGTGCCGATGTCGATGAACAGCCGGACCCGGGCGTCCCGGTCCATGCCGGAGGCGAGCAGGCCGGCCGTGATGTCGCCGCCCACGTACGCGCCGAACGGGGGGAACACCACGGCCCGGGCCCGCGGGTGCACCGCCACCCCCAGGTCGGCGGCGAGCACCTCGGGCAGCAGCCGGGCGGCCAGGATGAACGGCGCCACGCCGAGCGGCTCCGGGTCGATGCCCAGCGCGATGTGGGTCATGGTGGCGTTGCCGGCCAGCGCGATCTCGTACACGTCGGCCGGGTCGGCCCCGGCCTCCGCGCACACCTCGGCGGCCAGGCTGGCCAGCGTCTCGTGGGCCAGCGCGGTCAGCCGGCCCAGCGCGGCCGGGTCCATCATCGTCGCGCTGATCCGGGTGATCACGTCCGCGCCGAACGGCTGCTGGGCGTTCAGCGACGAGGCCACCGCGGCCGGGGTCCCGGTGGACAGGTCCAGCAGCGTGGCGACGACCGTCGTGGTGCCCAGGTCGAACGCGATGCCGTAGACCCGCCCGGTGGTGTCCCCGGGCTGCACGTCGATCAGCACGTCGTCCACGATCACCGCGGTGACCTGGTAGTCCGCGGCCCGCAGCACCCGGCCGACCACCCGGGCCGCGTGCAGGTCGGCCCGCAGCTCCAGGTCGTCCAGCGCGTCCAGCACCCGCTCGAGGTCGCTGCGCTGGTCGGCCAGTGACGGCTCGGCCAGCTCCAGGTAGCGCTTCTGCACCGCGGGCCGCAGGATGACCTGGCGGCCCACCCCGACGGTGGCCGCCTTGGGCCGGGTGACCAGCGGCGGCACCTCCACCCGGGCGTCCCCGGCCGCCTGCACCCGGCAGGCCAGCCGCCAGCCCGCGCGCAGCTCGTCGGGGGAGAACGCGCGGATGTCCAGCGACGACGGCGCCGCGGCCCCGTCCAGCATCCGCACCTTGCACTTCTTGCAGGTGCCGTGGCCGCCGCAGGTCGAGTCGATGGCGATGCCGTTCCAGCTGGCCGCGTCGAACACGGTGACCCCGGCGGGCACCCGGACCCGGCGGCCGCCCGGCTCGAACAGCAGGTCGACCCGGGCCGGCCCGGTCCCGGCCAGGCCGGCGTCCCGGGCCTGCGCGGTCGTCACGTCGCGGCTGGCCGGGCGGCGGCCTGCTGGGCCGGTGCTTGCTGGGCCGGTGCTTGCTGGGCGTGCTGGGCCTGGCCTGCTGCGCGCGGTGGGCGGCGATCCAGGCCGCGCCCCACGGATCGCGGTCGAGGAGCAGGTCGGCGGCCTGCACCGCGCGGACGATCTGCGGCGACCGGGCGTCCAGGATGGCGCTGGTCAGCCCGCAGCGGATGGCCATCGGCAGGAACGAGGCGCCGATCGTGTGCCGGTCCGGCATGCCGAACGACACGTTGGACGCGCCCAGCGTGGTGTTCACCCCGAACTCGGCGCGCAGCAGCTCGATCGTCTCCAGGGTCTTGCCGACCAGCGAGGTGTCCGCGCCGACCGGCATGGCCAGCGGGTCGATGACGATGTCCTAGAGCGGGATGCCGAACCGGCCGGTCGCCACGTCGATGATCTTGCGGGCCAGCTCCAGCCGCTGCCGGGGGTCGTCCGGGATCTCCTCCTCGTCGTTGGGCAGCGCGATGACCGCCGCGCCGTACTTCTTGACCAGCGGCAGGATCGCGTCCAGCCGCTCGTCCTCGGCGGTGACCGAGTTGACCAGCGCCTTGCCCTCGTAGGCGGCCAGGCCGGCGTCCAGCACCTCGATGATCGAGGAGTCGATGCACAGCGGCAGGTCGCATGCGCCCTGGATCAGCTTGACCGCGGCCACCATCAGCTCGGCCTCGTCGGCCAGCGGCGCGCCCATGTTCACGTCCAGCACCATGGCGCCGCCCGCCACCTGCTGGGCCACGTCGATCTCGATCCGGGACAGGTCGCCGCGGCGCAGCTGCTCCTGGAAGATCTTCCGGCCGGTCGGGTTGATCCGCTCGCCGATGATGCAGAACGGCCGGTCCGGGCCGATCACGACCTCGCGCGAGCCGACCGGAGCACTGTTTCCATGGGCGTCCTTCCTAGGCCGGGGCCACGGCGCGGCGCCGCTGCAGCAGTTCCTTGGCCCGGACCACCGCGGCGGACGCGTCGGCCGCGTACCCGTCCGCGCCGACCACGTCGGCGTACTCCTGGGTGACCGGGGCGCCGCCGACCATCACGATCACCTGGTCGCGCAGCCCGGCCTTCTGCAGCGCGTTGATGTTCGCCTTGAACATCGGCATCGTGGTGGTGAGGAACGCGGAGAAGCCGACGATGTCCGGCTGGTGCTCGCGGATCGCGGCCACGAACTTCTCCGGGGCGACCTGCACGCCGAGGTCGATGACCTGGAACCCGGCCCCCTCGAACATGATGTTGACCAGGTTCTTGCCGATGTCGTGCACGTCGCCCTTGACCGTGCCCATCACGATGGTGCCGATCGACTCGGCGCCGGTCTCGGCCAGCAGCGGGCGGAGGATTTCCAGCGCCCCGGCCATCGCCTTGCCCGCGATGAGCATCTCCGGGACGAAGAAGTCGCCGCGCTCGAACCGGGCGCCCACCTCTTCCAGGGAGGGGATCAGCGCCTCGTAGAGCAGGGTTTCCGGGCCGAGCCCCATCTCCAGGCCGGCGTTGGTCAGGCTGAGCACCTCGGGCGCGTTGCCGACCAGGGTGAAGTCGTAGAGCTGGCGGAGCAGCTCGTCCTGCGTCACGAGGCACCTTCTCTCTGTTGCCTGGCGGGGGATCCGGTTACGGACGGTTCGCGCTCCGGCCGGGTCGGCGGCGGGCGGTGGCCGAGGACGGCGGACAGGGCGTCCGCCTGGGCCACGCACTGCGCGGCCACGGCGGGGATCCGGGCCGGGCCGACCCGGCTGGCCGGCGCGGACACCGACAGCGCGGCGACCACGACCGCGCCGTCCCGGAAGACCGGCGCGGCCACCGCGACCAGGCCCGGCTCCAGTTCCTCGTCGGTGACCGCGTAGCCGCAGCCGGCGGACCTGGCGCAGGTCGTCCTCCAGGGCAGCGCGGCTGGTGATGCGTCCGGCTGGTGCGGGCCTCCAGCCGGCCGGGCGGCAGCTGCGCCGCGCCGTAGGCCAGCAGCACCTTGCCCAGCGCGGCGCAGTGCAGCGGCACCGGCAGGCCGACCCAGTTGGTGCCGCCGATCAGGTACCTGCTGTCCACCTGGGCGATCTGCTCGACCAGGCCGTCCCGGGCCACGCCCAGGTTGACGGTCTCGCCGGTCGCCTCGCCGAGCCGGTCCAGGAACGGCCGGGCCACCTCGATGAGCCCGGCTTCCGCGCCGCCGCGCCAGGCGTACCGGACGAACACCTCGCCGGGGGAGAACCGGCCGTCGTCGTCCCGCCGGACCAGGCCGCCGCGCTCCAGCGCGAGCAGCAGCCGGGAGGTGGTGCTCTTGGCCAGCCCGGTGGCCGCGGCCAGCTCGGTGAACGTCACCGAGTCGGGCGCGTGCACCACCTCGGTGACCAGCCGGGCGGCCCGGTCCACGGCCTGGGTGCCGGTGGGAGTGGCCATCACGCCTGGTCGTCCCGCGTGGCGGCGGTCACTGCTTGCATATGCCCTGCCTGCGGCCATGAGTTCCATGTTACGGAACTCTGTTCTACGATGTGATGTTACGGAGGGGTCCGGAGAGGGTCAAGAACGAGGTGGCGATGTTCCGCAACACCATGCCGCGCTACGAGATCCTGTCGCCGGACGCGATCGGCGTCCTGGACCGGGGCTGGCGGCGGATCGTCTCGGAGATCGGCGTGCAGTTCGCCAAGCCCGAGGCGGTGGAGCTGTTCCGCCAGGCCGGCCAGAAGACCGACGGCGAGGTCGTCTTCCTCGACCCCGAGTTCGTGCTGGAGCAGGTGGCCAAGGCGCCGCGGGAGTTCGACGTGCAGGCCCGCAACCCGGCCAACACGGTGCACATCGGCGGCGACCAGATGGTGTTCGGCGGGGTCTACGGGTCGCCGTTCATCCGCGAGGGCGACGTCCGCCGGGACGCGACCCTGGACGACTTCCGGCGGCTGGGCATGCTGGCCCAGTCGTTCCCGCAGCTGGACACGGCCGGGCGGCGTGATCTGCGAGCCGAACGACGCGCCGCTCGACTCGCGGCACCTGGACATGATCTACGCCCTGGAGACCGTGACCGACAAGATCTTCATGGGCAACGTGGTGTCCGGGCCGAACGCGGCGGACACCATCGCGATGACCGAGATCCTGTTCGGCGGGCGGGCCGCCATCGAGGCCGTGCCGGCCACGATCTCGCTGATCAACTGCAACTCCCCGCTGCGCTGGGACGACCGGATGCTGGACGCCCAGTTCGAGTACTGCGCCGCCAACCAGGCCGTGGTGCTGACCCCGTTCCTGCTGATGGGCGCGATGTCCCCGGTGTCCATCCCGGCCGCGCTGGTGCAGCAGCTGGCCGAGGCGCTGTCCGGCATCGCGCTGGCCCAGCTGATCCGGCCCGGCTGCCCGGTGATCTTCGGCTCGTTCCTGTCCAACATCGACATGCAGTCCGGCTCGCCCAGCTTCGGCACCCCGGAGTCCGCCATCGGGCTGCTCGCCACCGGCCAGCTGGCCCGGCACTTCGGGCTGCCGTTCCGCACCGGCGGCGGGCTGAACTCCAGCCAGACCGCGGACGCGCAGGCCGCCTACGAGTCGCTGATGACCCTGCTGCCCACGTTCCTGGCCGGCACCAACTTCGTCATGCACGCCGCCGGGTGGCTGGAGGGCGGCCTGGTCAGCTGCTACGAGAAGTTCATCATCGACATCGAGCTGCTGCGCATGCTGCGGGTCGAGTTCACCCCGCTGGAGATCGACGAGGAGTCGCTGGCGTTCGGCGCGCACGAGGAGGTCGGCCACGGCGGGCACTTCCTCGGCGCGCAGCACACCATGGAGCGGTTCCGGGAGTGCTTCTACCGGCCGCTGCTGTCCTCCACCGCCAACTACGAGCGCTGGGTCCGGCTCGGCGCCAAGGACGCCACCGCCCGGGCCGGCGAGATCTGCGCCAAGACGCTGGAGGAGTACCAGCCGCCGCCGCTGGACGACGCGATCCGCGCCGAGCTCGACGACTTCGTGGCCCGCCGCCGCACCGAGCTCGGCGACTGACCCCATCGCCGCTGCCCCGGTCACGGACGCTGCCCCGGTCACGGACGCCGCCCCGGTCACGGAGGAGGGCACACGAGCGCGGAACCACTGATCTCGGTGCGGGGGGCGGCAGTCCTCGAGGTTGACCCGGAGATCGCCGTCGTGCACATCGGCGTGATGGCCAGCGACAAGGACCGGGGCCGCGCGCTGCACCTGCTCGCCGCGCGGAACGCGGAGGTGCTCGCCGTGGTCAAGGCGTACGGCGAGGCCGTGGAGAAGCTGGCCAGCGGCCGGCGTGGCCCCGGTGCTCAAGGACAACCGCCCCCGGGAGCGGGTCGCGGGTTACCAGGCCCGGGGCGGGCTCGAGGTCACCGTCCGCGACTTCGGGATTCTCGGCGACCTGGTCATCCGCACGGCCGGGATCGAGCAGGTCACGGTGACCGGGCCCTGGTGGCAGCTGCGCCCGGGCAGCCCGGTGCGCCAGGAGGCGCGGCGGGCGGCCGCCGCCGACGCGCTGGACCGCGCCCGCGACTACGCCGACGCCTTCGGCGGCCGGGTGACCGGGCTGGTGGAGATCGCCGACCAGGAACTGCTGGCCGAGCCTCCGCGGGTTCGGCACCCGTTCCGGGCCGCGGCCGCCCTCTCAGCGGGCATGCAGGCCGGCGACACAGCGCCGCAGTTCGACCTGGAGCCCGCCAAGCAGGTCGTCCGCGGCCAGGTCGAAGCCCGTTTCACGATGACCCGGCCGGACCTGGCTCCGGGCCCGGCCGTCAACCGCGGCGCCTGACCGGGGCAGCCCCCGGCCGGTGGCCGGCGGCTAGCATGTGGGCCGTGACTGAGCCTGAGATGGATTCCCCGCCGCCCGGGGCGGCCGGGGCCGGCCTGGCCACCGTGGCCGGCCAGACCGTGCTGGACACCTGGTTCCCGGCCCCGCAGCTGACCAGGGCCGGAGCGGCGGGCGGCACGGCCAGGCTGTCGGCGGCGGAAGCGGCCGGGGAACTCGGGCCGGACGCGGCCAGCCTGCTCGGCCCCGACCCGGCCCGCGGCGTCGAGGTGATCGCGGTGCGTACCACGATCGGCCGCCTGGACGCCGCGCCGGCCGACGCGCACGACGCCTACCTCCGGTTGCACCTGCTGTCCAGCCGCCTGATCCGGCCGCACGGCTGCAACCTGGACGGCATCTTCGGGCTGCTGGCCAATGTGGCCTGGACCAACCACGGGCCCTGCCCGGTGCCGGGCTTCGAGCAGGCCCGGCTCCGGTTGCGGCAGCGGGGCCCGGTCACCGTCTATGGGGTGGACAAGTTCCCCAGGATGGCCGACTACGTGCTGCCGGCCGGGGTGCGGATCGCGGACGCCGACCGGGTCCGGCTCGGCGCGCACCTGGCCGACGGCACCACCGTGATGCACGAGGGCTTCGTCAACTTCAACGCGGGCACCCTGGGTGCCTCCATGGTGGAGGGCCGCATCTCGGCCGGGGTGGTCGTCGGCGACGGCTCCGACGTCGGCGGCGGGGCGTCCATCATGGGCACGCTGTCCGGCGGTGGCAAGGAGATCATCTCGGTCGGCGAGCGCTGCCTGATCGGCGCGAATGCCGGGATCGGCATCTCGCTGGGCGACGACTGCGTGGTCGAGGCGGGCCTGTACGTCACCGCGGGCACCAAGGTCGCGCTGCCGGACGGGCGGGTGGTCAAGGCCAGGGAACTGTCCGGCCGGCCCGGCCTGCTGTGGCGGCGCGACTCGCAGAGCGGGGCGGTCCGGGTCACCCCGCGGGCGGGCGGCGGCATCGCGCTGAACACCATCCTGCACGCGAACGCCTGAGCCGGGGGAGCGCTCATCATGCGTCTGGCCACCTGGAACGTCAACTCGGTGCAGGCGCGGCTGCCCCGGCTGCTCGGCTGGCTGGCCGACGTCAAGCCGGACGTGCTGTGCCTGCAGGAGACCAAGGCCCCCGACGCCGGCTTCCCGGTCAAGGAGGTCGGCGAACTCGGCTACGAGGCCGCGCTGCACGGGAGCGGCCGCTGGAACGGGGTGGCCATCCTGTCCCGGGCCGGCCTGGATGACGTGCACCGCGGTTTTCCCGGCGAGCCGGGCTTCCCCGATCCGGAGGCCCGGGCCATCTCGGCCACCTGCGCGGGCTGCCGGGTGTGGTCGGTGTACGTGCCGAACGGCCGGGCCCTGGACAGCCCGCACCTGGCCTACAAGCTGTCCTGGCTGGCGGCCCTGCGCGGCGCGCTCGCCGCCGAGCTCAGCCCGGGCGGCGGCGCTACCCGGCTCGCCGTGTGCGGGGACTTCAACATCGCGCCGCACGACGACGACGTGTGGGACCCGGCCGCCTTCACCGGCTCCACCCATGTCACCCCGGAGGAGCGGGCCGCCCTGGCCGGCCTGCTGGACCTCGGGCTCACCGACGTCCCGGCCCGGGCGCTCAAGGGCCGGCCGTTCACCTACTGGGACTACCGGGCGGGCATGTTCCACAAGGGCATGGGCATGCGCATCGACCTGGTGCTGGCCACCGCGCCGCTGGCCGGGGCGGTCACCGACGCGTACATCGACCGGGAGGCGCGCAAGGGCACCGGGCCGTCCGACCATGCGCCCGTCGTCGTCGACCTCGAGCTCCGCTAGCCCTGGCGGAGTACCCCGCGCCCCCCGGCCGAGTAACAGCGCTTATCCTCGGCCCTCATGGTTGCCCTTGTCTGGTTCCGCCGTGACCTGCGGGTGCACGACCATCCGGCGCTGTGCGCCGCGCTGGAGGCGCATGACCAGGTCGTGCCGGTGTTCTGCCTGGACGACCGGCTGCTGCACGGCCGGCACGCGTCGGGTTCGCGTACCGCGTTCCTGCTCGAGTGCCTGGCCGACCTGGACGGGCAGCTAGCCGACCGCGGCGCGCGGCTGGTGATCAGGCACGGGCCGCCCGAGCGGGAACTGCCTGCGGTGGCCGCGGCGACCGGGGCCGCTGAGGTGCATCTCAGCGGCGACCCGAGCCCGTACGAGGCCACCCGCGGCCGCCGGGTGCGCGCCGCCCTGGCGGGGGCCGGGGTGACCGGCCACGCGCACCCCGGGGTCAGCGTGGCCGACGACGTGCGTGGGATCCTGACCGGGCAGGGCCGCCCCTACACCGTGTTCACCCCCTTCTACCGCACCTGGGCCGGCCTGCGGCGGCGCCCGGTCCTCGACGCCCCCCAGCGGGTCAACATGCCCCCGAAGACCCGGCACGGCCGGATCCCGTCACTGGCCAGCCTGGGGCTGGAGCAGGAAGTGGCGGAGCCCGCCCGGGGCGGGGAGAGCGCCGGGCTGGCCCGGCTGGCCGGGTTCACCGGCGGCGCGGTGCTCGGTTACGACTCCGGCCGCGACCAGGCCGGCGCGGACGCCTCGTCCCGGCTGTCCCCGTACCTGCGCTTCGGCTGCCTGTCGCCGCGCGCCGTGGAAGCGGCCCTGCCGCCGGGGGAGGGCGCCGAGGCATTCCGCCGCCAGCTGTGCTGGCGCGACTTCTACCAGCATGTCCTGGTCCACCACCCGGGGAATTCGCGGCAGGAGTTCCAGCCGCGCTACCGCGGCACGCTGGCCTGGTCCGGCGACGACGCGGCGTTCACCGCATGGGCCGCGGGCAGGACCGGGTTCCCGCTGGTGGACGCGGGCATGCGCCAGTTGCGCCGGGAAGGCTGGATGCACAACCGGGTGCGGCTGCTGGCGGGCTCGTTCCTGACCAAGGACCTCGGCATCGACTGGCGGCGCGGCGAGGCCTGGTTCATGCGCCTGCTGCTCGACGGCGACCAGGCCAGTAACAACGGGAACTGGCAGTGGATCGCCTCGGTCGGCGTGGACCCGCAGCCCGCGTTCCGCCGGATCTACAACCCGGCACTCCAGCAGGCACGATTCGACCCGGACGGCCGGTATGTCCGCAGGTACCTGCCTGAGCTGGCCCGGGTTCCGGATCAGTACCTGGCCGAGCCGTGGCGGATGCCAGCTGAGGAGCAGGAGCGGGCGGGCTGCCGGATCGGGGCTGACTACCCGGGCCCGATCGTGGATCACAAGGAGGCGCGGCAGGCCGCGCTGGACCGCTACCGGGTGGCGGCCGCCGCCGGGTCCTGAGCGCGGCCGGGTCCTGAGCGCGGCCGGTGCCTGAGCGGGGCCGGTGCCTGAGCGGGGCCGGTGCCTGAGCGCGGCCGGTCCTGAGCGGGGCCGGTCCTGAGCGGGGCCGGTCCTGAGCGGGCGGCTACCGGGCCAAAACCAGCATGTAGCCCATGGCGAGGCCTGTCGCGATGGTGCAGCACGCGGCGAGGCGGGGAGAAAGGGGCGGCCGGGGCGTGGCGTCCGGGACGGCTGCACCGGCGGCGGCCGCGTCCCGGACGGCTGCACCGGCGGCGGCCGCGTCCGGGACGGCTTCGCCCGCGGCGGCGGCCGGGCCCGGGATAGCCGGGGCCCCGGCGTGGGCAGCCGGGACGGCGGACACGGCCAGGGCGGCGGGATCGGCCGGGACGGCGGCCGGGCGGACGAGGGCCCGCCAGTTCCGCACGGGGACGAGGACGGCCAGCCGGTCGGTGGCCCACAGCACATAGCCGGCCATGAACTGGGCCAGGATGATGGCCAGCAGCGGGAAGCGGGCCCCGGTGCCGCCCGTCGCGGCGCCAGGCGCGCTGACCGCCGCATGGCCGGCCAGCAGTATGTAGACCATGGCACCGGACATGATCAGGTGCGGCAGGCGGTGGCCGGCCGACGGTACCGGACGGCGGGCCAGCCACCAGGCCAGTCCAGCCCGCCACGCGAACCAGCCGGTGGCCGCGGCGAACACCACGGCCCACAGGCCGGTCCACAGGCCGGCTGGGCGCAGGCCGATCCATGGCGTCAGCAACCCGGCCATGGCCACGCCCATCAGCGCGTGCACCAAGTCCACGTCGCGCTCGGTGGGCCGCCGCTGGATGCGGGCGGCGGCCAGGCGGCCAGCGCAGTAAACCGCGGTAAGGAGCATCAGCCCGGCGAAGCCGTCGGCCAGCCAGGACGGCCCGGTCATGCCGCCGCCCGGCTCAGCACCCCGCCGAGGCCCTCGCCGAGCCACCAGCCGCCCAGCGCCCAGGCCACCGACGCGGCCAGGGCCACCCGGACGGCCGGCCGCCAGGCGATGCCGGGGGCCAGCAGGAGTTGCCCGGTCGCAATGAGCGCGTTGGCCGCGCCCGGGTGCTGGCCGATGAGCCCGGTGGCCCAGCCGCCGGCGCCCGCGGGGCGCCGCGGCTGTGGGCCGGGCCGCGCCGCGCCGCCGTGTCCGCCCGTTGCGCCGCGCCAGGCTCGCGGACCGGGCAATCGCTCATTGGGCGGCTCCTCGTCGTCCGGGCGAAGCGGCGGCATTCGGGGCCGGCGCGATAAGCATGAGAGTAGATCGGTTGTCATTCATCCGGCAAGCCGCATTATCCGTGGCTCACTCCTGGTGACCGCGGTTCACCTGGGCGGACAGCGCCGTAGCGCGGGTGCCTGTCCATTCCGGTAAACCCGTGCGGGGTATCCGGTAAACCGGGGGAGGTATTCCGGGAAACGTGCCAGGAGCCCGGCGGATGGTACCCGGATGGTATTCCGGTTAACGACATTTCCGGTCGCCGGCCGGGCTGGGGCGGCCGGGCAGGCCAGTGCTGCGCGGCCGGGGCTTGGGGCGGGCCGACCAGGCCACCGGTGGGCGGCCGGGCCGGGAGACGGGAGCGGGCCGGCCGGTGGCCCGCGGGCCACCGGCCCCGCCCCCGGTTCGCGGCCCGGCCGGGAGACGGAGCGGGCCGGCCGGCGCCCCTGCGGGCCACCGGCCCCGCCCCTGGGAGGGCCGCCACACGGCCGGCCGGAGAGCCGGCCAGCAGGTGTTGGGCGTATGTCCGCCCTGGCCGGCCTGCTGCCCGGCGGTCCTCCATACCGCTCCTGGGCAGTGCGACGGTCCCGGTATCCATCCGGCTGGGAGGGTGATGAGCGCGCCAGCGGCGGGCAAGATGCCCGGTTCACCGGCGATTAAGCCAACTGCGTCCGAAAAGCCGCAGGACGTCATAGCGTGGTCACGTGGGTGACGGGGAGATAGTTGGAGGGATCGTCGCGGGTGAGCCCGCTGCGCTGGTGGCCGCCTATGACCACTACGCCGAGTCATTGTATGCGTACTGCCAGTCACAGCTGCATGACCCGGTGGTGGCGGCCGACGCGGTCAAGGCCACGTTCATCATCGCCGCGGCCAAGCTGGGCAGGCTGCGGGACCGGTCCCGGCTCGGCCCCTGGCTGTACGCGGTAGCCCGGAACGAGTGCCGCCGCCAGTTGCCGGGGCGGGATGTGGTCCAGGTCGCCGAGGACCCGGTGGTCGGCGAGGAGACCGTCAACTTTGGCACCGCCCTGCAGCAGGCGGAGGACCGCGAGCTGGTCTTGTCGGCACTGGCCGGGCTGAGTGCTGCCGACCAGGAGATCGTTGAGCTGAGCCTGCGGCATGGCCTGCACGGCCGCGACCTCGCGGACGTGCTGGGCGTGCCGACTGGCGGCGCCGAGGCGCTGGAGTCCGGCGCCCGGCAGCGGTTCGAGACGGCGCTCGGCGCGCTGCTGATGGCCCGGACCGGGGAGGGCTCGTGCCCGCAGCTGTCCGAGATCCTGCGCGGCTGGGACCAGGAGCTGACCGAGTCGGTCGGCAACCAGGTGCGGCAGCACATCGGCTCGTGCCCCATCTGCCAGCCGGCCCAGCGGCACCAGGTCGACCCGGTCTCCATGCTCCAGGTACTGCCCGTCTCCCATCTGCCCGCTGGGCTGCGTTACGAGATTGTCCAGCTGCTCACCGACCAGTCACCGGACGCCTCCGAGTACTGCGTGGCGGTGGCCAGCCGGGCGGAGGCGTTCAACCGCGCGGGCTTCCCGGTCGCGATCGATCCGCCGGTGGTGCGGTCCTCCCGGGCCCGGCTGCTCCCGGTGGCCGCCGGGTTGGCCGTCGGGGTGCTGGTCATCGGCGGCGGAGTGGCCCTGGCCGCTCATGAGATGCATCACTCCGCCGGGCCGGCCACGCCCGTCCGGACCTCAGCGGTCCCGTCCACCCACCCCGGGCCGACCGTGACCAAGGCTGGGTCAGGGCACGCTAAGCACAAGGCGAAGGCCCGGGCCGGCAGCCCGGGCGTCGTGGTGGTCCCCGGCTTCAGCTCGGTCCCGGTCACCCAGCGGGCGAGCACGCACGCCACGACGCCCCGGGCGCATCCGACCTCAGCCAAGCCCACAAAGTCCAAGCACACCACGCCGCCACCGCCGCCGCCGACCACCACGCCGCCGACCACCACGCCGCCGACCACCACGCCGCCGACCACGACGCCGCCAACGGCCGGCGTGTTTAGCTCCGGTGCCTCAACCACGGGCGTCCTGGACTCGATCATCCACCTGCTGGCCGCGCTGTAGCCGCCAGCCGCGGACCCTGTCCCGGCGGCGGGGCGGGGCCGGCCCGGCCTGGCCCCCGGCGGCGGGGCTGGGTCGCCCGCCCGGCCGGGCTACGCCTCGGCCGGGACGCCCGCCTCGGCCCGGAGCTGCCCGGCCGCCGCGCGCAGCGAGACCAGCTTGCCGAACGCCGACTGCCGGGGCAGGTACTTCATCCCGCAGTCCGGCGCCAGGACGAGCCGCTCCGCGGAGACGTAGGGCAGCGCCCGCCGCACTCGCGCGGCGACCTGGTCCGGCGTCTCCACCGCCTCGTCACCCAGGTTCAGCGCGCCCAGGATGATGGTCTTGCCGTGCAGGTAAGACAGTACCGAGCAGTCCAGTCCCGACTGGGCCGTCTCGATGGACACCTGGTCGCAGGCGCAGTCCGCGAGTTCCGGCAGGAACGAGTAGCCGGACGGCCGGTCGTGGATGATCGCCGCGTACCCGAAGCACAGGTGCACCGCGGTCGTGCCGGTGATGCCGTCCAGGGCCCGGTTGATCACCCGGATGCCGTACTTCTTGGCCTCCGCTGAGCGGGCCTGCAGGTAGGGCTCGTCCAGCTGGACGATGTCCGCGCCCGCCGCGAACAGGTCCGCGATCTCCTGGTTGACCGCCTCCGCGTAGCCGAGGGCGAGGTCGGAGGTGCTGCCGTAGTAGTCGTTCTGGGCCTGCTGGGCCATGGTGAACGGGCCCGGCACGGTGATCTTGATGGTCCGGTCCGTACTGGCCCGCAGGAACGCCACGTCGGCCACCTCGACCGGCTGGCGGCGGCGGATGGGCCCGGTGATCCGGGGCACCGGGTTGGGGTGGCCGCTGCGGTCCAGCGCGGTGCCCGGGTTGTCGATGTCCACGCCGTCCAGCGCGGTGGCGAACCGGTTCGAGTAGCTCTCCCGGCGCATCTCGCCGTCGGTGATGATGTCCAGCCCGGCCCGTTCCTGGGCGCGGATGGCCAGTTCGGTGGCGTCATCCTGGGCCTGCCCCAGGTACTCCGGGGCGACCCGCCACAATTCGGCCGCCCGGACCCGGGGCGGGAACCGGTGCCGGAGCCGGTCCCGGTCGATCAGCCAGTCTGGCTGCGGGTAACTGCCGACAAGTGAGGTGGGAAACAGCATGGCCCCCACAATGGCAGATGCCCGCCCGCCTCGCAGCAACCGGTTAGCGCCGTAGTTTTCCCCCCTTTCGGGGGGAAAACTCGCACCTTCGAGGGATCGGCCTGGCGGTACCCCGTCGGGCGTCAGTCCGGGCGGCTAGCGACCTCGGTGCGGACGGCCCGGGTGGTCACGCTGAGCGGGCCGAGCCCGGACAGTGCCGCGGTCACCTGGCCGTCCAGGCCGGGCGGCGCCACGGTGGAGCAGGCCAGCCCGATGGCGGACGTGCCGGCCACCCAGTCAGGCAGGATCTCGGCGACGTCGCCGATGACGTGGGCCTTGGCGTGACTGGCCCGGGCCAGCGCGGTCAGGTGCCGGGTATCCGGGTCGTCCTCGCTGCCCAGCACCAGCACCATGTCCGCCGAGCCGGCCACGGTGCGCACCGTCTCGGCGCGGTCCGAGGCCGCGTAGCAGTACCCATCCGGGTCGGGGCCGCGCAGGGCCGGGAACCGGGAGCGCAACGCCGCGACCGCGGCCGTGACCTCCTCCACCGGGATCCCGGGCGTCAGCACATAGGACACCCGGCGCGGGTCGCTCACCTGGACCGCGCCGGCCCCGGCCCGGGTCTCGGCCAGGATGGTGCGCCCGGGCGCCTGGGCCAGCAGGCCGGGCAGCACGGCCAGGCCGCCGGTGCCGATGAGGACTACCTGATCGCCGCGTGCGGCGAACCGGTGGCATTCCGCGTGCACGCTGGCCACCAGGGGGCAGGTCGCGTCGATGACCGCCAGCCCCCGCTCCGCGGCCTCGGCGTGCACCTGCGGCGCGGCACCGTGGGCGGGGATCAGGACCGTCGCGCCGTTGGGAATATCAGACAGTGAGCTGGTGAAGACGGCCCCGTCCTTCTCCAGGTCGGCGCAGGCGGACGGGGCGGCCATCAGCTGGCCGCAGATGTGCACCGGGCCGCGGGCCGCCGCCTGCCGGGCCTGCTCCAGGGCGTGCCGCGCCCCGGGGCACCACGGGCTGACCGCGCTCAGCAGCCGCCTGCTGCCGGTGACCTCGGCCCAGTCCGTGACCGCGCCGCGGGCCGCGGCTACGGCCAGGCCGTCCACGCTGTCCGCGGCCGCGCCCAGGGCGGTGGCGGTGCCGTCGGCGTGCAGGGTCGTGGTGACGAACAGCGCCGCGCCGTCATCGGCCTGGGATTCGTCGCCGACCTGCGGGACGGCGCCGTAGCGCACGGTGATCCCGCGGCGTTGCAGTACGCCGCCGATCAGCGGGGCGGCGGGGCAGGGCAGCAGGCCGCGGGCCGGGTCACCGATCCCGGTGGCCACCAGCACCTCACCGCGCCCCACCACGGTCCCGGGGGCCAGGCACGCACGCACGGTCGATCGGCTCATGCTGCCCGCCCCCCTGGCCCCGCGTGGCATCCAAAGGCCCAGTCTACTGAGTGATCACGGGAAGTCCTGGCCTCTAGGCACGGTGTGGCGGGAGGCCCCGGGGCTAACCGGGAGGAGGGGTTCTTCTTACTATTCCCATCGGAATTATGTATTTTCGTATCCCGGGGGAGACGAGTTCCCCGGACGGGCCGTTCTGATACAGAAGAGGGGGTTATGCCCCATAGCAGGCCTGTCAGGTAGAGCTGAACCACTCAGGGAGGACTGGTGTCATGACCGCGACAGACGAAGTGCTGGCCAACAACGACCGGTACGCGGAGAGCTTCGAGGGGCAACTGCCGCTCCCGCCCTCGCGGCAACTGGCCGTGGTCGCCTGCATGGACGCCCGGCTCAACGTCTACGCCATCCTCGGCCTCGGGGACGGGGAGGCGCACGTCATCCGGAACGCGGGCGGGGTGATCACTGATGACGAGATCCGCTCGCTGACCATCAGCCAGCGGCTGCTGGGCACCCGCGAGATCATCCTCATCCATCACACCGACTGCGGCATGCTCACGTTCACCGACGATGACTTCAAGGCCAGCATCCAGGCCGACACCGGGATCAAGCCGGAGTGGGCGGCCGAGGCGTTCCCCGACCTCGACCAGGACGTCCTCCAGTCCATCAACCGGATCAAGGCCAGCCCGTTCATCCCGCACAAGGACTCGGTGCGCGGGTTTGTCTTCGACGTCGCCACCGGGAAGCTGCGCGAGGTTAGCTGACCAGCCCGGCTGGGCTCAGCCGGGCAGCAGGGCCGGGAGCAGCAGGGTCAGGAGTCGGGGGAGTCGGCCCGGCCCTGCTGCTCGGCCAGGAACCGCTCGAACTCCGCGCCCAGTTCCTCCGCCGTCGGCATCGGCTGGGATCCCCCGGCGAGCAGGCTGTCGTCCCGGCCCGCCCCCTCGGCGAACGCGTCGTACTGCCGCTCCAGCGCCTGCACGACTTCCATGATCTCCTCGGAGCCCGCCACCTGCCGCGTGATCTCCTCGTCCGTCTCCCGGGACGCGGCGCGCAGCGCCTCGTCTGGCAACTGCAGCCCGCTGGCCCGGGTCACCGAGTCGAGCAAGGTCAGCGCCGCGGCCGGGTAAGCGGCCTGGGCCAGGTAGTGCGGGACATGCACCGCGAACCCGACGGCGGACTTGTCCTCCTCGCCCAGGCGCCTCTCCAGCAGCGCGGCCACGCTGCCCGGCACTTGCAGCTTGTCCACCAGCGCGGGGTAGCCCGTGGTGAGTCCCGGGGTGGTCGCGTGCGCGGTCACGCCGAGCGGGCGGGTGTGCGGCGCGCCCATCGGGATGCCGTGGAACCCGACCACCATCCGCACGCCCATCCGGGTGGCCACATCTCGCACCGCCCTGGTGAAGGCCTCCCACTCCACGTCCGGTTCCGGCCCGGTGAGCAGCAGGAACTGGCTGCCCGCGGTGTCCTTGAGCAGGTGGATGCTGAGCTCGGGCGCCTCGTAGGACTCCCAGTGGTCCCGGGCGAAGACCATGGGCGGCCGCCGCGACCGGTAGTCGATCAGCCGGTCCACGTCGAACGTGACAATTTCCTCATGATCCAGCGTGGCCAGCAGATGCGCCGTCAGCAGCTTGCCCGCTGCCCCCGCGTCGATGAAGCCGTCGAGGTAGTGCAGCATCACGACGCCGTCCAGCGCCGGCGCGTCGGGGCCCACCTCGTAGAGGTCTCCCGGATCTCGCACCTCGATCACAGCCCTTCCAGGGTGTCGCCTGCCCGCTACTGCTTACCAACCCCGAACGCCTGGTCATCCATCCCGGGATATGCGGTCTTTTGTTACCTCACGGTACCGCCTGCCGCTGGGCTCAGTACGCCTCGGCGGACCCGGTGACCTGGAGCTTGCGCTGGGCCCGCTGATAGAACGTGGTGCGTCCGAGGCGCACCACCTGCGCGGCCCCGGGCACGGTGGCCACATCGACCCGGTCGCCCGGGCGTACTTGCCCGACGACGATACCGTCCGACTCCACCGCCAGTTCCCCGCTGGTCGGCAACACCATGAGGGACAGCTTCTCGCTGGCCGACAGGAACAGCGCCCGGTTGAACGACGAATGCGGCGCGGCCGGGGTGACCAGCAGGCCCTCCGCGTTCGGCGAGACGATGGGGCCGCCCGCGGAGAAGTTGTAGGCAGTGGACCCGGTGGGCGTGGCCACAATCACCGCATCCGCGGCGTAGCGGATGAACGCATGCGACTCGACGGTGAGCTCGAGCACGGCGGAGCCGCCGAGCCCGGGGATGCGGGCCAGGTCCACGTCGTTGAACGCGATCGTCTGCTGCCCGTGGAACGAGGCCTGCACCCCGGACCGGGCCTCCACGGTGAACCGGTGCTCGTCGATGGCGCACAGCGCCTCACCCAGCTCGGGCGGGTCCACCTCGGCCAGGAACCCGAGGCGGCCCACGTTCACCCCGAGCACCGGCGTCTTCGTGCCGCAGGAGAGCCGCATCGCGCGCAGCATAGTGCCGTCTCCGCCCAGGCTGACCAGCAGGTCGGCGCGCCGGGACAGGTCCGCCGGGTCGGCCAGCGTGGTCGGCCCCGGCACCCGCTGGCGTTCCCCGTCCACCGCGAGCAGAGTCGCCGAGCGGTCCCGCGCCCAGCTCAGCAGCGTGTGCATGGCTGGCGTGCAGTCCCGGCCCGGGTGCAGCACCAGGCCGACCGTCTTGACCAGACCCATCGGGCGCCTCCTCAGGCCGTGATGAGCGCGCGGGCCCGGGCGAACCGGACCGCCTCGGACAGCGCGTCGATGTCGTAGGCGCCGTAGTGCCGCCTGCCGTTGATGAAGAATGTCGGCGTGCCGGACACGCCGGACAGGTCTGCGGAATCCACGTCCTCGGCCACCCGGGCGGCACCGGTGTGGCTGCGCAGGTCGGCGGTGAACCGTCCGGGGTCCAGGCCCAGCTCGGTGGCGTACCGGATCAGGTCGCGCGCGGTCAGCGCGCCCTGGTGCTCCATCAGAACATCATGCATACCCCAGAACGCCCCCTGCCGGGCCGCCGCCTCCGCGCCCTCCGAGGCCAGCTGGGCGTGCGAGTGGACATCGGTCAGCGGCAGGTGCCGGAACACGTAGCGGACGTCGCCGGTCTCGGCCAGCAGTTCCCGGATCACCGGTTCGGCCAGGCCGCAGTACGGGCACTCGAAGTCGCCGTACTCGACCAGGGTGACCGGCGCCTTCTTCGGCCCGCGGATGTGGTCCCGGCGCGGGTCCACCGGCACCACCAGGTCGGTGACGAGCGTCGAGGTGCCGAGCAGCGCGCGGATCTTCAGCCGCTTAGGCAGCAGGGCGGTGAGCCGGAACACCAGCCAGGTGACCGCGGAGGCGCACAGCGCCGCGGACAGGATGCCTAGCTTGGCCTCGGCCAGCAGCGTGCCGTGGAAGGCGAGCGACGCGATGAGCAGCGAGACGGTGAAGCCGATCCCGGCGATCGTGCCCGCGCCCAGCACGGCCGCCCAGCCGACCGGCGGCCGGATCCGGCCCCGGGTGACGGTGGCCAGCAGCCACGCCGTCCCGGTCGTGCCGAGCGGCTTGCCGACCACGTAGCCGATCAGGATGCCCAGGGTGACCGGGGAGGTGAAGGCGTGCCCGAGCACGCTGACGCTGACCGCCACGCCCGCGTTGGCCAGCGCGAACAGCGGCACGATCAGGTAGCTGCTCCACGGGTGGTACAGCTGCTCCAGCCGCTCGTTGGGGGAGATCGCGGTGCGCACGCCCTCCCGCGCGGCGCTGGCCAGCTCCGGGGTGGGCTGCTCGCGGAACAGCCGGAACAGGTCGCTGGCCCGCTCCAGGTCACTGCGGGCTGGCGGGGACGCGTAGCTGAGCAGGCCCATCACCAGGCCCACGACCACCGGGTCCACCCCGGACTCGAAGAACGCGATCCAGGCGGCCACGCCGAGCAGCAGGTAGGCGGCGCCGAACCGGACGCGCAGCGCCCGGATGACTCCCGCGGCGAGCAGGATGCCGATCCCGGCCAGCAGCGGGGCCAGCCGCAGCCGCCCGGAGTAGACGATCGCGATGACCACCAGGGCCACCAGGTCGTCCACGACCGAGAAGGTGAGCAGGTAGGTGCGGACCCGGTCGGGCAGCCTGCGGCCGACCAGGGCCAGCATGCCGAGCGCGAAGGCGCTGTCGGTGGACATCGCGATGCCCCAGCCGTGCGCACCCGGGCCGCCCGTGTTCAGGGCCAGGTAGAGCCCGACCGGCACGATCATCCCGCCCAGGCCGGCCAGCACCGGCAGCGCGACGCGGTCCCGCTCGCGCAGTTCGCCCATGTCGAACTCGCGGCGCGCCTCCAGCCCCATGACCAGGAAGAAGAAGGTCATCAGCCCGGAATTAAGCCAGCCGCGCAGGCTGTCGGACAGCCCGGCGCCGCCGAGCCGGACCGACAGCGTGGTGCCCCAGACCGAGTCGTAGGAGGCGGCGTTGATGTTCACCCAGATCAGCGCGGCCACGGTGGCCGTCAGCAGGACCGCCGCGCTGCCCGTCTCGGTGCGCAGGAAGCGGCGCAGCGGGGTTTCCAGGTTCCGGGCCCAGGCTGTCCGCCCGGATAGCAGCGAGGCCGGCGAGGCGGATTCGGTCATGCCCGGATTCTTCCCGCCGCTGCTTAGCCCGGCACGATCGGGTTCTCGTCCTCGCCGGAGACATGCACGGCTGCCTCCTCCGCGCCGGCCGCGCCGCCGTCGATGCCGACGTCCCGGGCGACCAGGTCGGCATCGAGGGTGGAATGCGCGCCCTCATCCTCGGCGACCAGGCGGCCTGCCCGCGGCTGGGCCTCGTCGTAGGCTTCCGGCCCCTCGGCCGGCAGGCCGGCCTCCGGGTCGGCCTCGTCCTCCGCGTACGGGTCGGGGTCCGGCACCTCCTCGGCCAGCAGCTGGTCGAGGGATTCACCCTCGCGCTCCTCGGCCAGCGTGGTGCCGAATCGCTGCCCGGCCGACCAGCGGTCCGCCGGGATGATGCCGGCCTCGAGCGAGTCGTCGCCGGGGTTCCCGTCCAGCGCGTCTTCCGGGTCCAGGACGCCGTCGTCCTCGGCCTCGTTGTCCTCCAGGCCGTCTGTCCCGGGCTCGAAGTCGCCTCCGCCGAAGTCGTCCGCGCCGTAGCTGTCGTTGTCGGGCATGACGCCAGGCTAGCGAACAAGATCCCGCTCCCGGACCGGGGCGCCCGGGTACGGTGCCCGGGCGGGCCCGGCGGCGGGGCGGGCACCGGCCCGGATCAGCGCTGGTGGGTGGCCTTGTACTCCTCCCACCGGCCGACCATCGCGGGCAGTTCCTGGCTGACGAAGTCGAAGTACAGCGCGGATTCGGCCAGCCGCGCCCCCGCGGGCGTGTCCGGGCCGAGCACCTCGGAGCCGTCCCGCATGGCCTGGGCCCAGCGCAGCATCACCCGGTCCCGGATCCGCATCACGTCGTGCCAGACGTTGTCCGGCATCCGGTAGACGTGCTGCCGCGACCCGGGCACGCTCTCGCGGCTGACCAGCTCGACCTGGGCCAGGTAGCGCACCCCCCCGGAGACGGCCGCCGGGCTGACCTGCAGGGTGCTGGCGATCTCGGCGGCGGTGAGCCGGCTGCCGTCGGTGGCCATCAGCGCCGCGAAGATCCGGGCGGGCATCCGTGGCAGGCCCGACTCGGTGAGCACCCCGGCGAACCGCTCGATGAACGCCTGCACGGCTGCGGCATCCCGGGGCGGCCCGTCCCGGTCCGCCCGGCCGTTCCCGGCCGCTCCGCTGGCTTGGCTGGTCGGCTCTGGCCCGGCCGCTCCGCTGGCTTGGCTGGTCGGCTCTGGCCCGGCCGCTCCGCTGGCTTGGCTGGTCGGCTCTGGCCCGGCCGCTCCGCCCGCGGTCTGCGGCCCGCCCCTGGCCCGCGGCCTGCCCGGCCTGCCGCGGGCCGGCTGCCCCGCTTGTGCTGTCGCTCGCCCCTCCATCCTCATAGTTTACGCGATGTATAACTTTCATGATTTTGTGAATTTTGGTGTTAGGCTGGCAGGTATGACGGCGGTGATCGAGGTGGCCGGGCTGCGGAAGTCGTTTGGCCGGACGCAGGCGCTGGACGGGCTGGACCTGACCGTGGCCCCCGGTGAGGTGCATGGCTTCCTCGGGCCGAACGGATCGGGCAAGACCACCACGATCCGGATCCTGCTCGGCCTGATCCGGGCCGACGCCGGCACCACCCGGCTGCTCGGCGGGGACCCCTGGCATGAGGCGACCACGCTGCACCGGAGGCTGGCCTACGTGCCCGGTGACGTCACCCTGTGGCCCAACCTGACCGGCGGGGAAGTCATCGACCTGCTCACCCGGCTGCGGGGCGGTCTCGACGACAAGCGCAAGACCGTCCTGCTGGAAAAGTTCGAGCTGGACCCCACGAAGAAGAGCCGCGCCTACTCCAAGGGCAACCGGCAGAAGGTCGCGCTGATCGCGGCCCTGTCCTCGGGGGCAGAGCTGCTCATCCTGGACGAGCCCACGTCCGGGCTCGATCCGCTGATGGAGGCCGCGTTCCGCGAGTGCGTGGAGGAGGAGCGGCGGGCGGGCCGGGCGGTGCTGCTGTCCAGCCACATCCTGTCCGAGGTAGAGGCGCTCTGCGACCGGGTGACGATCATCCGGGCGGGCCGCACGGTAGATGCCGGTGCTCTGTCCGACCTGCGGCACCTGGCCCGCACCTCGGTGCGCGCCGAGCTGGCCCGGCCGCCGGACGGGCTCGCCGGGCTGCCCGGCGTGCACGACCTGGAGATCACCGGGACCCGGGTCAGCTGCCAGGTGGACAACAGCGCGCTGGACGAGGTGCTCAGGCGGCTGACCGAGGCGGGCGTGCGCAGCCTGGTCAGCCAGCCGCCCACGCTGGAGGAGCTGTTCCTGCGGCACTACACGGACGCGGCATGAGCACGCTGGCGCTGCGCGGCCGGGCCGGGCGGGCCGGGGCGGCCCCGCTGGCCGGGACGCCCGCGCTGGCCGCGCTCGCCTTGCGCCGGGACCGCGTCTTCCTGGCCATCTGGCTCTACGCGCTGGTCGGCACCCTGGCCGCCACCACCTACAGCTTCCGCGGCCTGTACGTGACGCCGGCGCAGCGTGCCTCCCTGGCGCTGAGCATCCGGAACAACCCTTCTTTCCTGGCGCTGAGCGGCCCGGTGTACGGGGATTCGCTGGGCTCGCTGATCCTGTGGAAGGCCGGGCTGTTCGTCGCGGTAGGCGCCGCGCTGCTGGGCATTTTCGCCGTGATCAGGCACACCCGCGCGGACGAGGAGGCGGGGCGGCTGGAGCTGGTCGGCGCCACGGTCGTCGGCCGGTACGCGGCGCTGGCGGCCGCGCTGGCCGTGACGGTCACCGCGTGCCTGCTGATCGGCGCGCTGCTCGCCGTGGTCCAGATGCTGCTCGGGCTGCCCGCGGCCGGCTCGCTGGCACTGGGCGCGGCGACCGCGCTGGCTGGCTGCATGTTCGCCGCTATCGCCGCCGTGTGCGCCCAGCTGACCGAGAGTGCCCGCACCGCCCGGGAGATGGCCGCATCGGTGCTCGGCCTGGCCTACCTGTTCCGGGCCGTGGGTGACCCGGCGCCCCGGCTGTCCTGGCTGAGCTGGCTGTCCCCGCTGGGCTGGATCGAGCGCGTCCAGCCGTACGACGGCCCGCGGTGGTGGCTGCTGCTGCTGTGTGCCGCGGTCACCGTGGCCGGGGCCATAGCGGCGGCGGTGCTGGCGGGCCGCCGCGACCTGGGCGCCGGGCTGATCGCGGCGCGGCCGGGGCCGCCGCAGGCCGCGGGCTGGCTGCACGGCCCGCTCGGCCTGGCCTGGCGGCTGCAGCGCGGCAGCCTGGCCGGCTGGGCGATCGGGTTCGCGGCGGGCGCGGTGGTCCTGGGCGCCGCGGCCAAGGGCATCGGCTCCGTCCTGAACAGCAGCCCGCAGGCCCGGGCGGAGATTGCCCGGCTGGGCGGGCACAGCGGTCTCGTTAACGCCTACCTGGCCATCGAGTTCACGCTGCTGGGCGTGATCGCCGCGGCGTACGGGGTGTCCGCGGTGCTCCGGCTGAGCAGCGACGAGTCGGAGCACCGCGCGGAAGTCATGCTGGCCGGCCCGGTCGGCCGGATCCGCTGGGCGGCAGCCCAGGTGCTGATGGCGGCGGGCGGCATCGTGGTGCTGATGGCCGTGGCCGGGCTGGCCAGCGGCCTGGGGGACGGGCTGCGCACCGGTCATCTAGGCGCCGAGCTGTCCCGGCAGCTGGGCGCGGGGCTGGCCCAGGTTCCCGCGGCGTGGGTACTGGCCGGGCTGGTGGTCGCCCTGTTCGGCCTGGCGCCGCGGCTGACGGTGCCGGCCGGCTGGACCGTGCTCGCGGTGGCCGCGCTGCTCGCGCTGCTCGGGCCCTCGCTGCGGCTACCGCGGTGGCTGGTGGACCTCTCGCCGTTCACCCACGTACCCAAGCTGCCTGGCGGGAACTTCTCGGCCGCGCCGCTGGTGTGGCTGGCGGTGCTGGCGGCGGGGCTGACCGCTGCGGGGCTGGCCGCTTTCCGCCGCCGCGACCTGACCTGAGCGACCGGCGCGGGATGCAGCGGACGCGGGGATACTGGGGCCCGGAA
>CAWCBE010000008.1:0-360132 GCA_963793825.1 uncultured Actinomycetes bacterium | reverse complement strand
CAGCGCGGCCAGCGCAGCGCTGGCGGCCGAGATCGAGGCGCCCGGGGATGGACGGCCCGGATCGGGCGCGCACCTCCGGCTGGTCCCAGCCGAGCCCGGGCACGCCCAGCCCGGACACGATCAGCTAGGACACGCCCAGCCCGGACACGATCAGCCGGGACACGCCCAGCCGGGACGGGACCAGCCCGGGCCGGACCCGCCGGGGCGGGCAGGCCCGGGCTAGTCGCACGTCTGGGTGGAGGCCGGGGTGGTGGCGGCGGCACCCCGGTTCACGTCGGGCTGGACCTCGGAGGCGGTCAGCGCATACCCGGTGTCCTTAACGCCCACCGCGGCGGCAAACACGACCCCGTCCACCTTCCCGTCCGGCGCCAGCAGCGGCCCGCCGGAGTTGCCGGGCTCGACGTTGGCCCGGATCGAGTAGATCTGCCGGGTCACCTCGTGCGACTGGTAGATGTCCGGCGCCTGGGCCGGCTGATCGTCGCCGACCCGGGCGGGCACCACGGTGAACGAGTGATCCAGCGGGTAGCCGGCCACGATGGCGCTGGAGCCCAGGCTCACCGGGCCCGCGAAGCCGAGCGCCCCGGCGCGCAGCCCGGGCACGTACAGCACGGCCAGGTCACGCTCGGGGTCGAAGAGCACGACCGTGGCGGCCAGCCGGCGGCCCAGCCTGGTGGTCACCGTCTGATCCTGGGTTACCCCGGCCACCACGTGGGCGTTGGTCAGGATGTGCTGCGGGGAGATGACGAACCCGGAGCCCTCGATCCGGTGCGAGCAGCTCGGCGCGATCCCCATCACCTTGACGATGCTGTCCCGGGACGTGATCAGGCCAGCCGAGTTCAGCACGGCCGGGTCCGGGGGCGACACGGTCAGCGCCGGCTCGGCCCCCAGCGCCCCGAACACCTGCACGTACGGGCCGCTGGCCAGCAGGCTGCGGAAGTCGGAGAACATGGTCCGGGCGGCGGACGGCATGACCCCGTCCACCGCGTGCAGCACCGCGGACCGGTTGACCTGGTTGGTCACCATGGCGAAGGGCGCGTTCACCACGGCCGAGCCAATGAGCCAGGCGATGAGGAGCACGCTCAGCACGCTCACCGCCGCCCCGGCGATCGAGTTGACCAGGGTGGCCGGGCGCCAGTTGACCCGGGAGCGCACTGCCGCCCCCACGGCGGAGGCGAGCAGCTGGCCGATCATGGCCGCCACGAACACGGTGACGATGGCCACCAGCGCCTGCTGGGACGAGCCCTGGACGAGCGAGCGGGCGAGCTTGGGCGCGAACAGGGCACCAACGGCAGCCCCGCCGAGGAAGCCGGCGAAGCTCATGATGCCAACGATGAATCCTTGCCGGTAGCCGGCCACGGCAAAGGCGGCCGCGAGCGCGATCAAGATCAGATCAAGCACGTCACCCGACACCTGCCCACCGTATAGCCCGCCGGCCGGTGATCGGATCGCGCCGAGTTATTAGGCCAGCCACTAACCCGCGGCGGCCCGCGCTTCAACTCGCGGCTGCTGTCACATCCGGCCCGCTCCCCCGCCGGGCCGCCTTCCCCGGTCAGCTGCCCGGGGTCAGCGCCTCCGGCGGCAGTTCCTCCACCTGGCCGTGGTCCCACGGCTGCTCCCAGCCCGCCAGCGTGAGCAGCCGGTCCACCAGCGCGCCGGTGAAGCCCCAGACCAGCATGCCGCGAACCCGGAAGGCGGGCCCGGTCACCCCGGAGGGGTGCCGGATGCTAACCCGCCGGGCCGGATCGGCCAGTTCGGCCAGGGGGACCCGGGCGACCGAGGTTACCTCGGGCGGGTCGGCCGCGGCCACCGGAACCGGCCGCCGCCACCAGGCCAGCACCGGGGTGACCGCGAAGCCGCTGTGCTCAATGAAAACGTCCGGCAAAACGGCCAGCACGTCAACTCCCGCCGGGTCCACCCCGGCCTCTTCAGCGGCCTCCCGGAGCGCCGCCGGGACCGGGCCGCCATCGGACGGGTCGATGGCACCACCCGGGAACGCCGGCTGGCCGGAGTGCCGCCGCAGCCCCGGCCCGCGCTGCACGAGCAGCAGGTCCGGGCCGTCCGGCCCGGTACCGAAGAGCATCAGCACGGCGGACGGGCGGCCCCCGCCGGGAGGCGGCCGCAGCCGGGCCGGGACCGGGGCACTGGCCGCCGCCCCGGCCAGGTCCAGCAGCCAGCCCGGCGGCTCTCCCGGGCCGGCGTCCGGGCCGCCGGGCGCACGGGGGACCCCCGCCGCGGCCGCCGCTCCGCTTCTGGCCTGGCCGCCGGTCACGAGAACGGGCCCGCCTTGACCAGCTTCCGGGCGGTCGCCTCGTCGGTGGGCCCTTCGCCATACGACGGGCAGAGCCGGGCCAGGGCGCAGGCTCCGCAGGCCGGCTTGCGGGCGTGGCACACGCGGCGGCCGTGCCAGATCAGCCGGTGCGACAGGATGGTCCATTCCGACCGCGGGATCAGCGCCCCGACTTCGGCCTCGATCTTGTCCGGGTCGGTCTGCCGGGTCCAGCCGAAGCGCCGGGCCAGCCGGGAGAAGTGGGTGTCCACGGTGATGCCGGGTACCCCGAAGGCGTTGCCGAGCACGACGTTGGCCGTCTTGCGGCCGACCCCGGGCAGCGTGACCAGGTCGGCCAGGTTCCCCGGCACCTGGCCGCCGAACCGGTCACAGAGCGCCTGCCCCAGGCCCAGGATGCTGCTCGACTTGGCCCGGAAGAACCCGGTGGACTGAATGATCTTCTCCAGGTCGGCACGGTCGGCGGCGGCATAGTCGGCCGCCGTCTGGTAGCGGGCGAACAGCACGGGGGTCACCATGTTGACCCGCTTATCCGTGCACTGCGCGGACAGGATCGTGGCGACGAGGAGTTCCAGTGGACTGGTGAAGTTCAGCTCGCAGTGCGCGTCCGGGTAAAGCCCGGCGAGGTCGCGGTTGATGCGCCGGGCGCGCCGGACGAGCGCGGTATGGGAGGGCGGGTCGGGGATCACCCCACCAGCCTATTGACGGCCGGCGCGGCCCGGTGACGGTGGACCGCGGGGAGGTCACGGCAGCCAGGTATCTGCGGCCCGGCCGCCATCAACGCGGGCCCCAGGCCGGGCCAGGCACGGCCGGGCCAGGCACGGCCGGGCCAGCCGGCGGAGCGGGTACCCGCCGGCCGTCCGCGGCCGCTCGGCACCACGACATCCCGCGAGGGCTCCCCGGGGACGCTCTCGGCATTCAGCGCGCACTGGAAACAACGGGCAAAGCCGCCCCCAACCGGTCCCCGGCACGTGGCACACTGCCCGTGGCCAGGCGGCTGCGGCCCCGTCAGCCCGGCGGACCGTACCGGACCCGGGCACGCAGCGCTTCCCACAGCACCGCCGCTGCGGGGGTTCTGTGCGTAACTCCTCCCGGCATGGGCACGATGCTAGGCAGCGGGGCCGACAGGCGCGGGCGCGACCCGCCCCGCCCGGCCTCCGGGCTCAGGTGCGGACGGCCTCCGCGACTCGCACTAGGCTGCTGCCTGGGTCGCCATGACCAGGATTGCACGACCAGGATTGATTGACGTGACCAAGAGATTCTGACGTGACCACGGAGATTCTGACCTGACCACGAGCTTCTCTCCTGCCAAGCTTCCGGGGGGGCCATGCCAGCCGTTCCAGCCACCACGGGGTCGCGGTCGTCGCTGACGGCGGTCATGCCGCCCGGCGGCCTCGGCGCGATCCTGCGGCGGCACTGGCTGTTTGCCGTGCTGCTCACCCTGGGCCTGGTGCTCCGGGTGCTGACCCAGGTGGCCTACCGGCCCGCCCTGCTCTACATCGACTCGGTCAAGTACCTGTTCGGTGCCTATCCGGGCAACGACCCGCCTGGCTACCAGCTCATGCTCCGGGCCTTCCTGGGCGCGGGGTCGCTGTCGGCGGTCGCGGCGGTGCAGCACCTCTGCGGACTGGCCATGGCGGTCGCCCTGTACCTGGTGCTGCGGCGCCGCGGCGTCCCCCCCTGGCTGGCCGCACTGGGCACCGCCCCGCTGCTGCTGGACGCCTACCAGCTGCAGATCGAGCAGTCGATCATGCCGGATACCGCGTTCGAGGTGTTCATCGTGGCCGGCCTGGTGCTGTTGCTGTGGCGGCCGCGGCCGGCCTGGTGGATGGTACTGGCCGGCGGCGCGGCCCTCGGCGCCTCGGCGACCGTGCGCCAGGTCGGCGAGATCCTGGTCGTTCCGGCCGTGGTCTACCTCCTCATCGTGGTCCCGGGCTGGCGGGCGAAGCTGACCCAGGCGGTCGCGCTGTGCGCCCTGTTCGCCGTGCCGATCCTGCTGGTCAGCTACCGGAATTACGTGACGATCAAGCACTTCGCGCTGGCCCCCTACGCGGCGGGCACCATGTACGGCCGGGCCGCCGCCGCCGCGGACTGCGCGACCTTGAAGCTGCCCGGCTACGAGCAGCCGCTTTGCCCGACGCCGCAGCAGCAGAAGCTGGGCCCGGACTGGCTGGACCATGGCGCGGGGTCGCCGGTGAAGACGCTGATCCTCCCCCGGGGCATGCACCACGTCGCCGTGGACACCAACTTCGCCGACCGGGTGCTGCGCCAGCAGCCGCTCCGGGTGGCGGCCGCGGTGGCCCGGGACGCCGCCAAGCTGTTCGCCGTGGACCGGGTCACCGACGCCGGCGACGTCTCCATCGCCCGGTGGCAGTTCCAGCCCGGCTACCCGGTCTACCCGCCGTACGTCGCACTGGCGGACGGTCACCTGCAGTTCGGCGCGATCACCCCGGCCGGCCAGCCGAGGGTGATCGCCGCCGGGGCCCGGTACAGCGGCACGAAGCCCGCGTTCAGCAGCGGGCTGGCCAGCTTCCTGCGCGGCTACCAGCTGCACGGCGGGTACGCGCCGGGACCGTTGCTGCTGCTGGCCACCCTGGCCGGCCTGGTCGGCAGCTTCGGCGTGGTCCGCCGCCGGGCCAGCGCCGCGCAGCGGGCCACCGCGACCGCCTGCCTGCTCACCTTCGGCACCGCCGCGGCCGTGCTGCTGGCCTCGGACTTCTTCGAGTTCAGCTGGCGTTACCAGCTTCCCGCGCTGATCACCCTGGTCCCGGCGGGCGCGCTTGGCCTGACCGTGATCGGCTCCTACCTCGCGGAGCGGCGGCAGCGGCGCGGCGGCCAGGTCCCGGTTCCCGGCTCCGGCCCGGCCGCGGTGAATGGGGAGCCGGCGGTGACCGGTGACCCGGCCGTGACTGAGGATGCAGCTGCGACCGGGGAGGCAGCTGCGACCGGGAATGCGGCGGTCACCCAGGATCCGGCGGTGACCCGGAACGGGGAGGCGCCGGTACCTGGGAAGCGGGACCCGCACTGGACGGACCGCGCCTCCGCCGGCTGAGCCGGGGTTAGCGGCTGCCGGGGTTAGCGGCTGCCGGGGCTCACGGCTGCCGGGGCTCACGGCTGCCGGGGCTCACGGCTGCCGGGGCTCACGGCTCCCGAAGGGCTAACGGCTGCCGGGGTTAGCAGGTGCGGGGTTAGCGGGCGCCGGGCGCGGGCCGAACCGGGCCGACGCGATCCACACGACCAGCGCCAGCGGGGTCAGCACCAGCAAGGGCAGCAGCGTCGGCGCGTACGTGGTGATGACCGCCGATCCGGCCGCGCCTACGACCACGGCGGCGAAAATGCCCAGGCTGCGGCTCAGCCCGTCGGGCACCCGCCCGGTGGCCAGCCCGGCGACGACCCCGGTCAGCGTGCCGGTCAGGTAGGTCGTGGAGATCTCGCCAAGGTGGCGGATAGTGGACCCCTGGATGCCCATGGCCACCCCGACCAGGATCAGCAGCAGCAACTGGGCGCCACGCGACGGATGACCGCCGGCCAGTTCCCAGCCGGCGCAGAACGCGGCCAGCACGCAGAACTCCAGGGCCAGGGCCACGGTCAGCCAGGCCGGCCAGATCTCGTGGTGCATGGCGGGCCGGTGCGCCCGCCGGGCCGGCCAACCGTCCAGCCAGCGGCCGGCCCGGCGGGCCGCCAGCGGCGCCGCGATAGCCACCCCCGCGGTGTAGCTGGCCAGGGCCACCCCGGCGCTTTCGGCCAGGGCCGCGTCATGCGTGCCCGCCGCGATGCCGAGCAGCACCAGGGTGCCGGTGACCACACTGCAGAAGACGTGGCCGAGGTGCATGAAACAGGCCGCGTCCACCGATCCGGTGGTCACGGTGAGCAGCACCACCAGGCCATCGCGGGCACGTGTGCGCCAGTCCACGGGGTACCGCCGGGTCCTCAGGCGGCTGGCTCGCCGGCCAGCGCGCGCCGCACGCTGGCGATGGCGTCGGCCACCGGCTGGAGAACCGGGCTGACCTGCAGCGGCCGATCGGGGGGCAGCTGGCCGGCCTGGACCGCCGCGGCCATCTCGCGCAGCGGGTCAGCCAGCCGGCGCACGTCCGCCTCGGGCGGCCGCGGGCCCGAGGCCTCGCTCCGCACCCCCGCCGCGATGAGGGTGTCCATCAGCTGCTCCACGCCAAGCACCGCGGGCCACAGCCGGGCCGCGGGCCGGCTGGCGAGGCGGGGTTCTGCCATGGTGCGCTGAAACTCCGTGCGAAGGTCGGACAGGTCTCGGTAGGTCTGGCGGCGGAGCGCGGACCGGCCGGGCCTGCCGAGCAGCGCCGCCTCCGTGTAACGCGCCACACTATCGAGGACCGCCGCGAACTGCGCCGGCAGGTGGGCATGCCAGCTGGATGGCCACGGGGCGTAACCGATCAGCAGCACGATGGCGCAGCCGAGCAGCGTGTCGACCAGCCGGTCGAGGGCGAGCACCCAGCCGGCCCGCTGCAGCAGGTCGATGAGGATCACGACCAGCGGGGTGAGGAAGGTGCTGAACAGCCCCCAGTTGCGGAGCTGCCCGTAGGGCAGCAGCCCGGCGAGTACCGCGCAGGGCACCAGCAGCCAGGGGCCCCCCGGCACCACCGCGATGATGAGCGCGCCGGCGACCGCGCCGACCACCGTCCCGATGCCCCGCTGCAGGGCCCGGGCGAAGACCGAGCCGAAATCCGGCCGGAGCACGATGGCCACGGTCAGCATCACCCAGTACGACCGCTGCAGCGCGAACTCCTGGCTGACCAGGCTGGCCACGCCCATGGAGATCATCAGCCGGAGCGCGAAGATCCGGGTGAGCCTGGCCGCCCGCGATCTCGTCGAGCGCATCATGGAGCCGCTCACCCAGCGGCGGCCGCCACGGCGTGGCCCCGGCGTCGCCGGACCGCCTCCCGGTCAGCAGGTCCACCGCGCCCGCCAGCGCCGCTGTCATCAACCGGCCCCCGGGACTGTCCCCGGCGGGGGGCGGCGGGCCCGGCGGGGGTCGTTCCCCGCGGATGGCGGCGGCGATCACCTCGATCTCCTCGATTACCCCGGGGGCCGGCTTCATCCCTTCCTGGACCATAGTGACCGCCGCCTCGGTGAGCGGATGGGTCTTGTTGAGCAGGCCGGCCAGCCGGACCAGGTCGGGATCCCGGCCGCTGGTGCGTGCCCGGCGCGAGGCCAGGTCGTCCCAGGCCGCATTGAGCGCGGCGACGACGGCCTCGTGCGCCTGCGGGAACCGCGGCGTGCCAACCGCCCGAAGCAGGCCGGCGATGGCGGCGTAGGCGGCGGCGGTGCTGCGCCGCTCGGCGGCCAGCGGGGACACCAGCCAGCCCGGGATGAGCAGCAGGATGGCCCAGGCCACCCCGGCCAGCAGCAGCACCGGCGGCCACCACCACGGTCGCAGCGCGCCCAGCGGGCCGGTGCCCAGGATGGTGTAGACGAGCAGTTGCAGCCCAGTGATCGACACCGTGGCCCCGGCCCCGGTGAGCAGGGCGGACACCCCGGACACGCCGATCACCAGGACCACCTGGAGCCAGCCCCGCCCGTGCGCCAGCTCGCCGAGGCACAGGCCCGCCGCCCCGCCCAGGGTGGCCGCGACAGCGATGCGCCTGATCCGCGCCGGGTAGGTACCGCCCCGGTCCACCACCGAGCCGAGCAGGCCGCCCATCGCGCTGAGCAGGCCCGGTACCGGCGTCCCGAGGATCAGGCCCAGCGCGAGCGGCCCGCACACGGCTAGCGCCGCGCGGATCATCAGCGGCCAGGGCGGTGGCGCCGGGGCCGGGCGGACGGCCGCGACCAGCCAGTCGGGCGCCGCGGCGGCCACCGCCCGCCCGCCCGCCGCGGTGGCGCGGCACCGCGGCGGCGCGGCGCCGCGCTCATCGGTGGATCGGCTCACCACTCCCATGGTGTCAAAGGGGGGGATTCGGGCCATTCCGGGGCAGCAGGCGAGGCGGCCCGCCGCTGGACGGCCCGCTCGCGGGTGGCCTAACGTGCTGTTCATGACCGAGGCAAACGGACGGCATCAGCTGGGCAGCGAGACCGGCCGGATCGTCCTGCGCACGTCCCGGGACGGCCTGGCCGCCACGGCCGGGCACGATCTCATCATCGACCTGCCCAGCTGGACCGGCGAGCTGACCGTGGCCGATGACGGCAGCCCGGCCGCGCTGGAGGTGCGCGCCGACCTCGGCGCGCTGGCGGTGCGGGAGGGCACCGGCGGCCTCAAGCCGCTGAGCGACCGGGACCGCCGGGAGATCGCCGGGAACGCGCGGAAGCTGCTGGGCACCGACCGGCAGCCCGAGGCGGTGTTCAGCGCCACCCGGTTCGACCTGGCCGGGAACAGCGGCGTGGTCGAGGGCACCCTGAACATCCGCGGCGTCTCCCAGCCGCTGCGGCTCCAGGTCACCCAGACCGCCCCGGGCAGCTACCGGGCCACCGGGACCGTGGTCCAGTCGGCCCACGGCATCAAGCCCTACACGGCGTTCTTCGGCGCGCTCAAGGTCCGCGACGCGGTAGAGGTCGAGGTAGAGGCCACCATCCCGGCGGCAGCACCATGACCGGCCGGGCCGCCGGCGAGTACCCGGCCCTGGGCGAGCTGCCCGGCGCGGGCCAGCCACCGCCCGCCACGGACGCCGCGTGCCCCGACGGCACCTGCGTGACCTGCTCGGACAGCGCCGTCCCGGTGACCGTGACCCGGCTGCTCCCCGGCGCCATGGCCGTGGTGGACACCGGCTCCGGCCAGGAGGAGGTCAGCGTCGCCCTGGTCACTGCGCAGCCGGGGGATACGATCCTGGTCCACGCGGGCGAGGCCATCGCGCTGCTGCCGCGGCCCTGATCAGGCCGCGGCCCTGACCAGGCCGCGGGCCGGCCTGCCGCGGCGGGCCGGCCGCAACTACGGCAGACTGGGCCGGTGACCAGCAGGGTCCGGACTGCCATCCGGGTACAGGGCGTGGTGCAGGGCGTCGGGTTCCGCCCGTTCGTGTACGCGCTGGCTACCCGGCTGGGACTGGCCGGATGGGTGGGCAACGACGTAGACGGAGTTTTCGCCGAAGTCGAGGGCCCGGCGGAGGCCGTTGCGAAATTCCTGTTCTCGGTGCAGGCCGACGCGCCGCCGCTGGCGCGGGTGGAGCGGCTGAGCGCGCGCGCCCTGGCCCCGCTGGGTGCCGCCGGCTTCGCGATCGTGGCCAGCGACCGGGCCGGCCAGCGCCGGGCGCTGGTCTCGGCGGACAGCGCCACCTGCGCGGACTGTCTGCGGGAACTGGCCGACCCGGCGGACCGGCGCTTCGGCTACCCGTTCATCAACTGCACGAACTGCGGTCCCCGGTTCACCATCGTGCGCGACGTGCCCTACGACCGGCCGCTGACCACGATGGCCGCCTTTGCCATGTGCCCGGCCTGTGCCGCGGAGTACCACGACCCGGCGGACCGCCGGTTCCACGCCCAGCCGACCTGCTGCCCGGCCTGCGGGCCGCGGCTATGGCTGCGCGACCGCGGCGGCGCCGGCCCGGCCGGCCAGGTGCTGGCGGCGGCGGCGCGGGCGCTGCGCGAGGGACAGGTGCTGGCGGTCAAGGGCCTCGGCGGGTACCACTTGGCCGCCGACGCCACCAGCCAGGACGCCGCCGCCCGGCTGCGCGCCCGCAAGCACCGCGAGGACAAGCCGTTCGCGGTGATGGTCAGCGGCCTGGCCGCCGCCCGGGCGCTGTGCCGGGTCGATGCCGCCGCGGAGGAAGTGCTGGCCAGCGCGGCGCGGCCGATCGTGCTGCTGCCCCGGCTCGATGGCCCGGTGCCGGTCGCGGACGCGGTGGCGCCCGGTAACCGGCATCTCGGCCTGATGCTGCCGTACACGCCGCTGCACCACCTGCTGCTCCGTGACGTGGCCGGCCCGCTCGTGCTGACCAGCGGCAACGTGTCCGACGAGCCCATCGCCTACACCGAGGACGACGCGCTGAGCCGGCTCGGCGGCATCGCGGACGCGTTCCTCGGCCACGACCGGGCCATCCACATCAGGACGGACGACTCGGTGGTCCGGCCGCTGCGCGGCCGGGTGACGATGCTGCGCCGGTCCCGCGGCTACGTGCCCGAGCCGCTGCCCGTCCGCGGCCGGTTCCGCCGCCCGGTGCTGGCCTGCGGCGCCGAGCTGAAGAACACGTTCTGCCTGGGCAGCGAGGACCGGGCGTTCCTCTCGCACCACATCGGTGACCTGGAGAACTTCGAGACGCTGCGGTCCTTCACCGAGGGCATCGGGCACTTCCAGCGGCTGTTCGGGATCACCCCCCAGCTGGTCGCGCACGACCTGCACCCGGAGTACCTGTCCACCAAGTACGCCATGGACCTCGACGTCGCCGGCCTGGTGGGCGTGCAGCACCACCATGCGCACATCGCCTCGTGCCTGGCCGACAACGACGAGGACGGCCCGGTCATCGGGGTGGCCTTCGACGGCACCGGCTACGGTACGGACGGCTCCCTGTGGGGCGGTGAGTTCCTGCTCGCCGACCTGGCCGGCTTCGAGCGCGCCGGGCACCTGGCCGGCGTGCCGATGCCGGGGGGCGCCGCCGCGATCCGGCAGCCGTGGCGGATGGCCGCCGCGTACCTGGACGCCGCCTACCCGGACCGGCGGGACGGGCGGCGGGACGCGGTGGACGGCCTGGGGGTGGCCGCGCGGCACGAGGATTCCTGGGCGGATGTGCTGGCCATGAGCCGCCGGGGCATCAACGCGCCGGTGACCTCCAGCGCCGGGCGGCTGTTCGACGCGGTGGCCGCGCTGACCGGGGTGCGGGACTCGGTCAGCTATGAGGGGCAGGCCGCGGTGGAACTGGAGCAGCGGGCCGCGGCCGCCTGGGCGGCGGTCCCGCCGTCCGGGGCGTACCGGGCCGCGATCACCCCGGGCGCCCCGCTGACCGTGGCCGGGGCAGGCCTGTTCCGCGCCGCCGCCGAGGACCTGCTGGACGGCCAGCCCGTGGACGTCATCGCCGCCCGCTTCCATCATGGCGTGGCCGCCATGATCGTGGAGGTGTGCCTGCTGCTCCGCGAATCATCGGGGCTGGGCACGGTGGCGCTGTCCGGCGGGGTGTTCCAGAACGTGCTGCTGCTGGAGACGGCGGCGGGGCGGCTGGAAGGCAGCGGGTTCCGGGTCCTGACCCACTCCCGGGTGCCGCCGAATGACGGCGGGATCAGCCTGGGTCAGGCCGTGGTGGCCGCGGCCCGGGACCGGGCGGGCCTGCTGCCCTGACCCGCGCGGGCGGGCTGGCCTGAGCGGGCGGGCTTACCCGCGCGGTGCTGCTCCGCGCCCGGGTGGGTGAGCTGGGCCAGCAGCGCCCGTGCGGCCGGGCTCGGGTTCTCCGACGAGGCCGCGGCCACCTGCCACGGCGGCAGGTCGCCGTGCAGCGCCGCGATGTGCAGCTTGTGCTGTTTCTTGGCCGCGATGGGCCGGGGCACGATCGCCACCCCGAGGTTGTGGCCAACCAGGTCGAGCAGGGTGTGCACGTCGTTCACCTCGAGCTCGACCCGGTGCGGCAGCCCGGCGGCAGCGAAGGCCCGGTCGGCCAGCACCCGGGCCGCCCAGTCGGGCTGGAAGCCGACGAAGGAGAGGCCGTGCAGCGCCGCCAGGCCCACCTCCTGCTGCCGGGCCAGGTCGTGCTCCGGGTGGCACAGCACCACCAGGGGCTCAGCCGCCAGCGGGATCAGGTCCACGCCCCGCGGTGCCGGCCCGGTCACCGCGACCAGGGCCACGTCGAGCCGGCCCGCGGCGAGCAGGTCGATCAGCTGGGCGGAGCCGCCGAAGCGCAGCCTGATCTCCACGCCCGGATGGGCGGCCCGGAACCTGGCCAGCTGGGCCGGCAGGTCGACCACCCCCAGGCACTGCTCGCCGCCCACGCTCAGCGTGCCGCGCAGCACCCCGCGCACGGCGGCCACCGCATCCTGCGCCGCGGCCACGCTGGCCAGCGTGCGGTGCGACTCGGCCAGCAGCACCCGTCCCGCCTCGGTCAGCCCCACCCGCCGGGTGCTGCGCACGAACAGCGGCGTGCCCAGCTCCGCTTCCAGCGCCCGGATCGACGCGGACAACCCGGACTGGGAGATCTGCAGCAGCTCGGCTGCGTGGGTGAAGTGGCTCTCCTCGGCCACCGCGACGAAGTGCTCCAGCTGGCGCAGTTCCATGATTATGCGATCCTAGGTCTCAAAGCGATCGGTTCTAGCTGTTGGACAGATGAACGTCTCCCGCCGAGCATAGACGTCATGAACGAGACACTGAAGATGGTGCCCTTCGGGCAGACGGACATGACCATCACCCGGGTCGGCTTCGGCGCCTGGGCGATCGGCGGCGGTGGCTGGACCTTCGCCTGGGGTGACCAGGACGATGACCACTCCGTCGCCGCGATCCGGCACGCGGTGGAGTCCGGGATCAACTGGGTGGACACCGCGGCCGTGTACGGCCTGGGCCACTCCGAGGAGGTGGTCGCCCGGGCGCTGCGCGGCCTGCCGGAGGCCGACCGGCCCTACGTTTTCACCAAGGGCGGCCTGGTCTGGGATGAGTCGGACCGGTCCAAGGCGCCGCGCCGGGTCGGCAGGCCGGACAGCCTGCGCCGCGAGGTGGAGGCCTCGCTGCGCCGCCTGCAGGTGGACCGGATCGACCTGTACCAGCTGCACTGGCCGGCCGAGGACGGGACCCCGCTGGAAGAGTACTGGCAGGCCTTCCTGGACCTGCGGGCCGAAGGCAAGATCCGGGCGGCCGGGCTGTCCAACCATGACGGGGCCCAGCTGGTCGCGGCCGAGCGGATTGGGCACGTCGATTCGCTCCAGCCGCCGTTCAGCCTGATCAACCGGGACGCCGCGGTGAACAAGCTGCCCTGGTGCGCGGCCCACGGCACCGGGGTGATCGTTTACAGCCCGATGGCATCCGGCCTGCTCACCGGATCGTTCACCGCGGAGCGGGCGGCCGGGCTGGGCGAGGGTGACTGGCGCAGCCGCAGCCCCAACTTCACCGGGGACGGCCTGCGCCGCAACCTGGCCCTGGCCGATGCCCTCCGCCCCGTCGCCGAGCGCCTCGGCGTGAGCACCGGCGCGGTGGCGGTGGCCTGGACCCTGGCCTTCCCCGGGGTTAGCGGCGCGATCGTCGGCGCGCGCAGCCCGGAGCAGGTCGATGGCTGGATCGCCGCGGGCAGCCTGGTGCTGGACGACAAGGACCTCGCCGAGATCGCCGCGGCGGCCGAGCAGACCGGCGCGGGCGCCGGCACCGGCCCGGCCCGTCCCCCGGCCGCCTGACCGGCCGCCTGACGGGCCGCCTGACCGGCCGCACGCCAGCCGAGCCTGATGATCAGGGGGTTGGTGTCCGCAGGCGGACACCAGCCCCCATCACTGCGGGAAAGCGCTGCACCGTCGCAGCGGCCGGCTTCTCAGCGGAGCCGCCACACGGTGGTGTCCTTGAGGCTGGCATCCTCGAGCACCCGGGACACCGGGACCTGGTAGCTGGCCACCCGCTCGAACTGATCCTGGGGCAGGTAGGCCCGGCCCGGGTCGCCGACCAGCACCACGGTGCCCGCCGCCCGGGACCGTTGCAGGAACGGCAGCAGCCGCCCGGCCAGGGATCGCTCGTAGAACGCGTCCCCGGCCAGCACCACCCCAGCCGCCCCCGGATCCTCGGCCGGCCCGGTCCCGCCGCCGCCCGGCGCCACCGTGCCCAGCACGTCACCGACGATGACGGCCGGCCGGACCCCGTTCGCGGCGCAGTTCAGCGCGATCGCGGCGGCGGCGAGCGGGTCGATATCGCTGGCGGTCACGGCCGCCGCACCGGCCCGCATGGCCGCGATCGCCACCAGCCCGGAGCCGGACCCGATATCCAGCACGCTGCGGTGGCGCACGGTACCGGGGTTGTCCAGCAGGTACCGGGCGAGCGCCTGCCCCCCGGCCCAGGGGAACCCCCAGAACGGTGGCGGCAAATGCTCCGGGCCGCCCTGCTGCTCGGTTCGCTCCCACAGATCGATGGCGTCGGCGGCGATGTGCAGCCTGAGCTCCGGGACCAGCGGAACCGGGGCGAGCCGCGTCTGGGACCGGATGAACGCGGGGCCGCCCTGTCCCCGCGCCCCGTCCCGCAGCCGGGCGCCATCCCGGCCGGTCACCGGGGCCACCGTCGCAGTATCAGCGGAATCCCGCCTGCGGCCTGGGCTCCGGGCTGGCCTCGCCGTCGATCAGCCCGTAGCTGACCGCGTCGGGGACGGCGAAGAACCGGCCCTTCCGGGCATCCTGCCGGATCCGGTCCACCTCCTGGCCGGTCACCGCGGCCAGCCGCAGGTACAGCGAGTCCAGCATCGCCCGGACCTGTTCTTCCTGCGCGGACACCTCGGTGGCGGTGCCGTCCAGGCTCAGCTTCGGCTCGGCCAGCGCCAGCACCGCGCTGGGGTAGGCCAGCCGGTGCGGGCAGGCGGCCAGGACGCCGAGCGCGGCCCCGCGGAGCTGGCCGGCCACATACCCGGTCACCGGGGCCCGCACCACGTCGAGCACGCCCATCACGGTCAGCGCGGAGGGCAGTTCCGCGTCCAGTCCCTGCAGTTCCAGCCGGACCGGCTGGTCGCCCTCGGCGTCCAGGGTGAGCAACTGCGCGCTGAGCAGGGTCGCGGCCTCGGTGTCCAGCCGGCCCGACGCCAGCACGATCCGCCGTTCCATCAGCCGCTGGTACAGTGCGCCGGGCCAGGCTCCCGGCTCGACGACCCAGCCGCGGGCCGGGGAGGTGACCGGGTACGCCGGCGGGGCGGCCGGCGGCTGCGGCCGGCCCGGCCAGCCCGGCACGCCGGGAACGCCGGGCTGCCCTGGGACGCCGGGATGGCCGGGCCGCGGTGGCCGGCCGGGCGGTTCATCCGGGCCTGGCCCCGGACCGGGCGGCCCCGGCGGGAACGAGCCGTGCGGGGACCGGGCCGGCCTCCCCGGATCAGCCTGGGGCCTTCTCATCAGATTCCTCCCGGGGTGGGAGCACCAGACAGCCCCCAGCTCAGTTCGCTGCCCACCGCGGCCGCGTAACGTTCCAGCGTGGTCGCGCGCACGTCGGCGTGGCCCGCCTCTATCCGGGCGACGGACGACTGTGACGTGCCCATCCACGCGGCGACCTGGGTCTGCGAGAGCCCGGCCGCCTGCCGCCGGGCGGCCAGCTCGGCAACCATCCGGCGCCGTTCCCCCGCCATCCGGCGCAGCGCCATCTCGCGGAACCCCGGCAGCAGCGGCAGCAACGGCAGCGCGCCCGGGTCCGCGGCGGGCCGGCCCGGATCCCGAGCCGCCTGGCCGCCTGGCTCAGCAGCCGGGCCCCGGGGCGGGCCATCCGGGATCACTACCGGGTCCGTGCCGCCGGGCGCCGCGGGCGCTGGGCCGGGCCCGCCCGGCCGCACGGGCGCCGGAGCCACGAATCCGGTCGGCAGCCGCGGCGGCCGACCGTCAGCCGCACCATTCATATCGTTAATGCTATCTCATTGACGAGATAACCGTGGCCGTCACCGCCGGGCCGTCCCGGTCCAGGCTGGGCACGGAACTGTTACTTGAAGTAACAGTTACTTTTGGTAGCATCCTGGCATGTCGCCGTCCCACCCGGCCGCCCGGCCCGACGACGCCCGGCGGCGCTACGACGCCCGGCGGGACCGGTGGACCGCGCACCGGGCCCGGCGGCGGCAGGAATTCGTGGCGGCGGCCCTGCGCGCGCTCCGGGACACCGGGCCCGACCTGCCGATGGGCGCGGTGGCGGCCCAGGCGGGCGTGACCAAGCCGGTGCTGTACCGGTACTTCGCCGACAAGGCGGCGCTGGCCCAGGCCCTGGGCGAGTTCGCGTCGGGGCTGCTGCGGGAACGGCTGGTGCCCGCGCTGACGGCCGGCGGTCCCGCCATGGCCCGGATCCGGGGCGGGGTGGGCGCCTACTTCGCCATCATTGATGAGAACCCCGACCTGTACTGGCTGCTGACCCGGCACGGCGCCGGGGACAGCGCCGGGGGCAACGCGGGCGCCCCCGGCCTGGTGGCCCGGCAGAAGGAGTTCATCGCCACCACGCTCACCGCGGTGTTCGCCGACTACCTGCGGGCCTACGGCCTGGACTCGGGAGCCGCCGAGCCCTGGGCCTTCGGCATCACCGGGCTGGTGCAGAGCACGGGGGAATGGTGGCTGAGCCGGCGCTCGATGAGCCGGGCGCAGGTCACCGAGTACGTCAGCCAGCTCATCTGGTGGGCGCTGACCGGGGTGCTCCGCGACGCGGGGATCACCGCCGACCCGGACGCCCCGGTACCGGTCCCGCGGCCGGCGCTCAGCGCGCGCCCCGGTGGCCATGCCGCGCCCCGGCGGCCCCGGTGAGCGCGGCCGCCGCCGGGCCGCCGCCGCTGCCCGCCCGCGCCCGGGTGGCCGTGATCGGCGCCGGGTTCGCCGGCCTCGGCGCCGGCGTGCGGCTCCGCCAGGCGGGCCTGACCGACTTCGTCATCCTGGAGCGGGCCGGCGCGGTCGGCGGGACCTGGCGGGACAACACCTACCCCGGGTGCACCTGCGACATCCCCTCACACCTGTACTCGTACTCGTTCGCGCCGAATCCGGGCTGGTCACACAGCTTCTCCCGGCAGCCCGAGATCTGGTCCTACCTCAATCAGATAACCCAACGGCACGCTCTCGCCACTCACCTCCACCTGAACACGGAGGTGACGGAGGCCGGCTGGGACGGCACGACGGCGTGCTGGCGGCTGCGCACGTCCCGCGGCGACCTCGCTGCTGACGTGCTCATCGCCGGCGCGGGGCCACTGTCCGCGCCCGCGCTCCCGGACATCCCGGGGCTGGGCACCTTCCCGGGCGAGGTGTTCCACTCGGCCCGCTGGGATCACCAGGCCCGGCTGGACGGCCGGCGGGTGGCGGTGGTCGGCACCGGCGCCTCGGCTATCCAGATCGTGCCGGCCATCCAGCCGGCCGTGCGCCGGCTGACCCTGTTCCAGCGCACCCCGGCCTGGGTCATGCCGCGGCGCGACCGCCGGATCAGCGAGGTGGAGAAGGCGCTGTACCGGCGGGTCCCGCTGGCCCAGCAGATAGTGCGGCTCGGCCTGGACACGGCGCGCGAATCGCTGGCTGTGGCGTTCGTCCGGCAGCCGGGGCTGCTGCGGGCCGCCCAGCGGATCGCGCAGCGGCACCTGGCGGCGGCCGTACCGGACCCGGACCTGCGGGCCAAGCTGACCCCGCCCTATGTCATGGGCTGCAAACGGGTGCTGCTGTCCAACGACTTTTATCCGGCGCTCACCAGGCCTAACACCGAACTGGTCGCGGCCGGGCTGGCCAGGGTGGACGGGCCCGCCCTGGTCGCCCAGGACGGCACCGTCCGGGACGCGGACGTGCTCATCTTCGCCACCGGGTTCCATGTGATCGACATGCCCCTGGCCCGGCGGATCCGCGGTGCGGGCGGCGTGACGCTGGCCGAGGCGTGGGGGCAGGACATGCGGGCCCTGCGCGGCACCACGGTGGCCGGCTTCCCCAACCTGTGCCTGCTCATCGGGCCGAACACCGGCCTGGGCCACAACTCCCTCATCCACATCATCGAGGCCCAGCTCGACTACGTCCTGGACTACCTGGGCACCCTCGGCCGCCTGGGTGCGGCCGCGCTGGATGCCCGCCCGGGCGCCCAGCAGCGCTGGCAGGCGGACATCCAGCGGCGGATGCGGACGACGGTGTGGGCCACCGGCGGGTGCCAGAGCTGGTACCTCAACGCGGCCGGCCGGAACCCGACGCTGTGGCCCGGCTCGGTCCGGCAGTTCCGCCGCGCCACCCGCCGGGTCGACCTGGGCGAGTACACGGTGATCCCGGCGGCCGGGAGATGACCCGCCGCCCGCCCGGGGATCTGCTGGCCCGGCCAGCGCCGGCGGCCAGGTGCCAGGTCACCACCTCCGACGGGATCTGGCTGAACGTGCAGACGCACGGGCCGCCGGCCCGGGCCGGCCGACGGTCGTGCTGGTGCACGGCTGGACGTGCTCGATCCCGTTCTGGGCTCCGGTCATCCGGGCGCTGGACGGCGAGTACCGGGTCGTCGCCTACGACCTGCGCGGGCACGGCGCCAGCGAGCAGCCCCCGGCCGGCGGCTGCCGCGTCGAGACGCTGGCCGGGGACCTGGAGGCGGTGCTGGAGCACGCCGTGCCGCCCGGCCAGCCAGCCATCCTCGCCGGGCACAGCATGGGGGGCATGGCGATCATGGCCGCGGCGCGGCGCGAGCCGGTGCGCAGCCGGGCGCGCGGGGTGCTGCTCGCCTCGACGGGGGCCGCGAGCCTGGTCGCCGAGGCGCTGGCCGTCCCGTTCGGCGCGTTCCTGCCCGCCGCGGCCACGGTGCGGCACTGGCTGCTCACCTCGGCCGCCCCGCTGGGCCCGTTCAGCAGGCATCTGCTCAGCCACCTGACCCTGGGGCCAGCCGCCGACGCCGAGGTGGCCGCCGCGAACGCGGCCATCATCTCGGCGTGCGACCGCCGGGCCAGGTCCGCCTGGGGGCAGGTCCTGGCCACGCTGGACGTCACGGCCGGCGCACGCGACCTGGACGTGCCCGCGGACGTGCTGGTGGGGGCGGCCGACCGGCTCACCCCGCCCGCCCAGTCCCGGCGGCTGGCCCGGCTGCTGCCCCGGCTGGAAGGCGTCACCGAACTGGCCGGGATCGGGCACATGACCCCGCTGGAAGCCCCCGACGTGGTGGCCGGCCTGATCCGGAAGCTGGCCCGGGCGTCCGGGGACGGCGGGTGGGCCGGCCGGAGCGCGGGCCTGGCCCGGCAGGAGGGCGGATGACGCGGCGGGAGCACGGGCGGGACGGCCTGCGGGACGCGGCGGTCGTGGTGACCGGCGCCGGACGCGGCATCGGCGCGGCCCTGGCGGTCAGCCTGGCCCGGGCCGGGGCCCGCGTCGCGGCGGTCGGCCTGGAGCCTGACGGCCTGGCGGCCACGGTCGCCCAGTGCGGGCCGGACGCCGGAGCCCAGGCCTGGACGGCCGATGTCACCGACAACGGCCGCATGCAGGAGGTGGCCGGCCAGGTGGCCGCGCACTTCGGCCGGGTGGACGTGGTGGTGGCCAACGCCGGGATCGGCCTGGGCGGACTGTTCGGCGACGGCGATCCGGCCGCCTTCAGCCGGGTGATCGAGGTGAACCTGCTTGGATCGGCCGCCACGGCCCGGGCCTTCCTGCCCGCGCTGCAGGCGTCGCGCGGCTATTACCTCCAGGTGGCGTCGCTGGCCGCGCTGGCGCCGGCCCCGCTGATGACGGCCTACGCGGCCAGCAAGGCCGGGGCGGAGGCATTCGCGCACGCACTGCGCGGCGAGGTGGCGCACCAGGGCGTGGCGGTCGGGGTGGCCTACCTGTCCTGGACCGACACGGACATGGTGCGGGCCGCGGACGAAGACATGGTGCTGGCCCGGATCCGGGCCGGGCTGCCCGGTCCGGCCGGCCGGACCGCCCCGCTGGAGCCGGCCGTGCGGCGGCTGGTGGCCGGCATCGCCCGCCGGGCGCCGCGCGTGTACGGCCAGCCGTGGGTGCGTGCCGCGGCGTGGCTGCCCCGCGGGCTGCTGCCGGCCATGACGGCCCGGCAGGGCTCCCGGGCCATCGTCCGGCTGGACGCGGGCCTGCAGGCCGCGGCCGGCCGCCCCCGCGCGCCGCTGGGCCCGGGCGGCCGCGCGGCCATGCCGCCGGAGTCAGCGAACTGATCACGCGGGCTGATCACCCGGGCGGGCCATCCCGGCGGCCGGAGACCGGCCCGGTCAAGCCACCCGGGGCTGGCCGATGGCCGGCCAGGCCAGCGTGGCCGCCACGGTGCGCAGTGACGTTTCCAGGGTGGCAGCGCGGCGCCGCGGGTCCATCAGGTTCACGCCCATGGCGGCCAGGTCTTCCGGGCCGGGAGTGAGCAGGGTGACCCGGGTGCCCTGGGCCCGCAGCACCTCGGCCTCGCGCAGCAGGGAGCGGGTCAGCAGCCGCCGCAGCCGCCGTTCCAGCCGCTCCGGCGGCCGGGCCGGCCGGTCGGCCACGATGCTGGCCATCGGGGCCAGCACGTACACGTGATCCAGGCCGGACCGGGCCAGCGCGCCCAGCGAGGTGGCCGACCGGACCCCGCCGTCCACATACCGGTGGTCCCCGATGACGACCGGGACGTACCAGCCCGGGATGGAGCAGGATGCGACGACCGCGTCGGGAAGGGAGGCCCGCGGGGCACCCTCCCGGCCGAACATGGCCCGGTGGCCGGTGTCGTAGTTGACCGCGACGATCCAGGTGCGGCCGTCGGCCCACGCGCCCGGGGCCGGGTCAGCGCCGTCCCGGGCGTGGTCCAGCGCCTCTACCGTGGCCCGCAGCGCCTCATGCCGGGCCCGGCCCCGGGGCAGCCAGGCACTCGCCCCGACTCCGGGATGCACCCGGTGCGGGGTCAGCAAGGAGGCGAGCATCAGCCGCGGTGAGCCGGCCCGCAACTGCGGCCGGGGCGGCAGCGGGCCATCGTCGAGGTCCCGCACTCCGGCCTGGCGCAGCTCGGGCACTGGCTCGCCGCGCTGCAGCGCCACCATGTCCTCGAGGCTGATGCCGCAGCGCAGCGCCGCGGCCAGCACGCTGCCCGCGCTGGTGCCGACGATCAGGTCCACCTCGCCGGCGGGCACGGGCAGCCGTTCCTGCACCGCATGCAGGGCGCCGGTCATCCAGGCGGCACCGACCACCCCGCCCGCTCCCAGCACCAGGCCGATCCGCTCCTGCCGTGCTGCCTTCATGCCCACAGGCCTGCGCTCGGCTGGCCGGTCCTCGGCTGGCCGGTCCTCGGCTGGCCGGTCCTCGGCTGGCCGGTCCTCGGCTGGCCGGTCCTCGGCTGGCCGGTCCTCGGCCGGCCTGCTGCCGGCCAGCCGGCGCATAGCCCGCAGCGAGCCGATCCGCGTCCAGGTGCCCCCCGGCACCCGGTCAGGACCCATGGTCACCTCCTGGGCCCGGTCGCGACGCGGCGCGACGCCCCCCAGGCCACCGCCCCCGCTAACAACCGGATGGACTAGAGGTATACCCCGTTCGAGCGGTGGTCACCCGGCGCGTGCCGGGGTGGCCGTCCGGCCGTCCGCCGCGGCGGCCGCCGCGGCCTCACCCAGCTCGGCCAGGCCCCGCCGGACTCCCTTGGTCAGCACGTCCAGGTCGGGCACGGCCTCCGGGTCGGCCGTGATGCCGAAGGACAGCCGGCCCGTGTAGGACAGGATGGCCACCGAGAGGTGCACGCTGTCGCCGATCGGCACGTACGGGTGCAGCCGCAGCAGCTTCCGCCCGAGCAGGTACAACGGGATGGGCGGCCCGGGCACGTTGGTCGTCACCGTCTGTACCAGCGGCTGCGGCACCCGGAAGGCGGTCCGGACGCCGTAGGCCATCACCGAGGGCAGGGCCAGGCCCAGCATGCCGGTGAGCAGTTCGGCCCCCACCGCCTGGGATGTCCTCTTGATCTCGTCCATCTCCTCGCGGATCAGCAGCAGCCGGCGCACCGGGTCCGGCTCGCCCACCGGGAGGTTGGCGAGGACCGCGGAGACCCGGTTGCTGATTACCCCGTGCTCATCGGGCGTGCGCACCGAGACCGGGACCAGCGAGCGCACCACTAGTCCCTCGGCCAGCTCGCCCCGCTCCGCCAGCAGGTCACGGAAGCCCCGGGTGACCGCCGCGAGCACCACGTCGTTGACCGTGCCGCCCAGGGCGGCCCGGACTTGCTTCACGTCGTCCAGGCTGGCCTCGGCCCACCCCCACCTGCGGTTCGGGCCGATCGGGCCGTTCAGGGACGCCGCCGAGGGCACCGCGAGCCGCAGCGCGCCCCCGGGCAGCCCGCGGCCGTAGTTGAGGATCGCCTCGGCCTGCGGCAGCGGCTGGCCCAGCCGGGCGGCGAGCCCGGACAGCTGCCGGAGCGAGGTGAGCAGGCTGTCCCGCAGCGCGGCGCCGGCCAGGTCGAGCGTGGACGGCCCAGCCTCCGGCTCCCACTCCACTGCCACCGGGCGCTCCGCGTCCGGCTCCAGGTCGAAGATCGCCGTCATCAGGTCGTTGCCGCCGATGCCATCCACCACGCAATGGTGGACTTTGGACAGGATCGCCCACCGGCCGCCTTTGAGCCCGTCCAGCAGCCACGCTTCCCACAGCGGCCGGCCGCGGTCCAGCGGCTCGGCGAAGATCGTCGCCGCCAGCTCGCAGAGCTGGCGCTTCCCGCCCGGCGCCGGGACCACGACCTGCCGGACATGATGGCCGATCTCGAAGTGCTCGTCGTCCACCCAGCACGGCCACAGCATCTGGAACGGGGTGGTCCGCACCACCTGGTGGTACCGCGGCACGAGGGGGAGCTTGGCCGCGAACAACTCAGCCAGCTCCTGGTATCCGGGCGCAGGACCGTCGAACACCGCGAGCGAGCCGAGATGCATCGGGACGTTCCGGTGCTCGACGAAGAAGAATCCGGCGTCGAGCGTGCTCATCCGCTCCATGGCCCTGCCCCTTCCTTCCCATCCTTATCGCAGGATGAGCTGGTCCTTCAGCACCTTGCCGAGCGAGTTCTTCGGCAGTTCCGTGCGGAATTCGAACACGCGCGGGTATTTGTAGGCGGCGATCCGCTCCCGACAGTAGGCGAGCAGGTCGGCCGTGGTCACCGAGGCCCCGGGACGCAGGATGACCACGGCCATGACCTCCTCGCCCAGCCGCTCATCGGGGATCCCGAGCACTGCCGCCTCGGCGACGGCCGGGTGGGCGTGCAGCACGTCCTCGATCTCCCGCGGGTAGACGTTGTAGCCGCCGCGGATGATGAGCTCCTTCTGCCGGCCCACGATGAACAGGAAGCCGTCCTCGTCGACGTAGCCAAGGTCCCCGGTATGCAGCCAGTCACCGGTGAACACGGCCGCGGTGGCCGCCGGGTCGTTCAGGTAGCCCTTCATGACGTGCAGCCCGCTGGTGACCACCTCACCGACGTGGTCCCGGCCCGGCGGCAGCCGCCGCCCCTCCCCGTCCCAGACCTGGGTCTGCGTGCCCCAGATCGGCTTGCCCACGCTGTACACCCGGCGCTCTGTCGCGCTCAGGTTGAAGGTGGTGGTGGAGGCGGTCTCGGTCATCCCGTAGCCCTCCAGGATGACGACGCCGAAGTGCCGTTCGAAGGCGTCCAGTACCGGTGCCGGGATGGAGGCGCCGCCGGAGATGGCCACCCGGAGCGAGGACACGTCGTACCGGCCCAGGTCCGGATGGCCGAGCAGGGCGATGAACATGGTGGGCACGCCCTCGAAGATCGTCGCCCGGTCCCGCTCGATCGCGGTCAGCACTTCGGCCGCGTCGAACCGCGGGACCAGCGACATCGTGCAGCCGAACCGGACGCACACGTTCACGATGCTGGACAGCCCGAACACGTGGAACAGCGGCAGCACCGTGATCACCACGTCGTCCGGCCGGACGCGGAACAGCCGCCCCGGGATGTCCGCGTTCATGTACAGCTGGATGTGGCTGAGCATGGCGCCCCGGGGGCGGCCGGTGGTGCCCGCCGTGTACACGACGGCCGCGGTGTCGGTCAGCTCCCGGTGGGCCAGCGGGTAGTCGTGCACGGGGATGGCCAGTAGCCGGTCGAACGGCTCGACTCCGTCCCCGGCCTCCGCCGGGTGCCCGACCGCGTAGACCGTGTCCACCCCGGCCGCCTCGGCGCCCTTGGCCGCGTCGCCGAGCACGCCCTCCCAGGTGATCAGCAGCCTGGCGGCGCAGTCATCGAGCTGGAAAGCGAGCTCGGGGGCCTTCAGCATCACGTTCAGCGGGACGGCGACCGCACCGCACTTGAGGATCCCGAAATAGGTGATGAGGAACTGCGGGATGTTGGGCAGCTGGAGGCCCACCGTCTCGCCCGGGCGCACGCCGGCCACCTCCAGGCCGGCCGCCAGCCGGTCGGAGAGCATGTCCAGGTCCCCGTAGCTGAGCTGCCCCCCGGAATAGAGTGCCGCGGGCCGGTCCGGTGCCGCGGACGCCGTTTCCCGGAGGATGACCGCGAGATTGAAGTTCATGGCCGGCCCTCCGTTCGCATGCGGGCCCAGGAGGGTCCGGGCGGCCGCTGGGCGCGGCGGCCCTCGGCGGCCGGGACGCCGGTCCGCGAACCCCGCTGCTACCAGCCTGCGGCCCGGGGCGGGCCGCGCCTAGCGGCGTCCTTCCCGCTAGGCCGGGACCTTCGCCCCCAGCCAGTCGCTGATCAGGGCGGCGCAGTCCGCGGCCGCCTCCAGCTGGGGCACGTGCCCGACGCCGGGCAGCACCACGAGCGCCCAGGAGGGGTAGGAGCGCGCCGCGGCCCGGGCGGCGGCGACCGGGACCAGCCGGTCGGCGTCGCCGTGCAGCAGCAGCACCGGGCAGCCCACTGAGCGGACCGCCTGGCGGTAGGAGTGGCCGGTCCCGTAACCGGCGTTGGCGATGACCGAGCGGACCGCCGCGGACAGGTCGCGGTCGGCGTCCGGGAACGCAGCCCGCCGATGTGCCACCTCGACGTGCGCCGCCACGACCGGCGCGCTGACCCGGGACGGGTCGGCACAGCACAGCGACAGCAGCCGCCTGACCGCCGCCTCGGGCGGCCGCCGGCGGCGGTGGCCGGCCAGCAGCCGCCCGAGGCCGGGGGTGGCGTACAGCGCGAACAAGGTAACCACCGCCGGGTCCGGCCAGGCCGGCACGAACGGGAGCGCGGGGTCCACCAGAATCAGGGCGGTCACCAGGCCCGGGGCGGCGCTCGCCTCCATCAGCGAGATCATCCCGCCCATCGAGTTGCCCATCAGGACCACCGGTCGGCCGGCCACCGTCTCGATGAAGGCGTGCAGCAGCGACCGGTTCGTGCTCACGTCGGTGCTCCGGCCGGCCGCCCGGGTCAGGCCGTGCCCGGCGAGGTCCAGGGCGAGGACCCGGTAGCGGCTGGTGAGCAGCGGGGCGAGCGCGGACCAGTTGACCGCGCAGCCTTCCAGCCCGTGTACGCAGACGATGACCGGGGCGCCGGCCGGGCCGCCGAAGTCGAGGTAGTGCACCGGCCCGCCGATGTCGGTCCAGCGGGAGATCCCGCCCGGCAGGAGGGCGGGCCCTGGGCCGGCCGCCGCCCCGCCGGCCGGCCGGGGGGCGGCCATGGCTTCCCCGTCAGTCATCGGCGCCCGGTCCCGGCCGGTCCCGGCCGGCCATCACCTGGACGCCGCCGATGAACAGGTCGATGCCGAACTGGTAGTGCCGGTCCGGGTCGTCGCAGGCGGTCATCGGCCCGGCGGACTCGACCAGCCGCGGGTATCTGTCCGGCGGCAGCATGGCCAGCCGGACCCGGCTCCGCCGCTGCACCTCGGCCCGCTCCGCCTCACTCAGCCCGGGAACATCGTGGCCGGGCTCGCTCATGGCCAGCATGAGCCCGGTCCACAGCCCGCTACGGGCGATCGCCGCCGCGTCATCCGGGCCGAAGCCCGCGCTCCGGAGCACCTCCAGCGCTACCTCGGTGACGTGCAGCGCTGCCGGGCTGCCCTTCTCCCCCGAGATCAGCAGCTGCGACGCGGACGGGTGGGCGCGGAGCACCGCGACCAGGGATTCGACCAGGCCGCGCAGCTGGGCGTGCCAGGGAGCGGCGCTATCGACTTCGGTGCCGATCTCGCCCCACAGCTGGTCGGCCAGGCCACCCAGCAGCTCGTCCTTGTTGCGGAAATGCCAGTACAGCGCCATCGGCGTCACGCCGAGCTCGGTGGCCAGCCGGCGGATGGTCAGCGCGTCGAGGCCTCCCGCGTCGGCCAGGGCGAGCGCGCGGCCGACCACGGCCGTCTTACTGAGCCGGGGCCGCTGGGTGTCTGCCGGGGTCGTCGCCATTACTTGACAAACTATACGCCGTACAAGTCAAGCTGCCTGCCTACATGTACGACGTATAGGAACAACGTATACGAGCGGCGTACAGGAACCCTCCCAGGGAGGAGACGGCTCGCGCCCAGACGGTGGAGGACCCGAGCCGGTGCCCGCCCTCCCGTCAACGGAACGGCCAGCCGCGCCTCACTGTCCTGGGCCGGCCGTCCCGGGCCGGCCGTCCCGGGCCGGCCCTCCTGGGCCGGCGGCCCAGGACGGTTCATCTCGCAACTTTCCTGTGCATTGTGCTTATCCGCGTCATCCTGGCCGCCCCGGCATGCGTCAAACGTAGTGGTAGCACTACAAAGCGTCGCCCCCGGACGGTCACGGCAGGCCCAGGGCGGCGCCTTCAGGGCCCTTACGGGCTCCGCAGGGGGGATAAGCGTGAACGGTACTAACAGCGCGCGCCGATCATTGAAACGGGCCCAGACGGCCGGGCTGAGGGCGCTACTCACGGGCGAGGCGCCGCGGCTGGTCGCCGTGGTCCCGGCGCACAACGAGGCCGCGAGGATTGGCGCGACCATCCGGTCCCTGCGAGACCAGAACCGGCACGTCGATCAGATGATTGTCGTGTGCGACAACTGCACGGACGAGACCGCCGACATCGCCACACTGGCGGGCGCGGAGGTGGTATTCACCGTCGGCAACACGGCGAAGAAGGCCGCGCCCTGAACCAGGCGCTCGCGCGGCTGAGACCGGCGCTCGCCGCGGCCCGGCCGCGGCCCGCTGGGTGCGGAGCGTGTTCCGCGGCGCGCGGGCCGGAGGCCTGATCGCCGTGGTGTGGTTCAACTACCGTGACGGGCTCGGGAACTACCAGCTGCAGGACGACTCGGCCGGGCTCGCCGCCTACCGCCGCATAGCGGCCTCCGGGCTGCCCCGCCAGGCCGGTCCCGGCAGCGCCATCGCCGGAACCGGTCAGCGGGGCTGAATCACCGGCCGCGGGCCACGCGGGCCGTTACCGCCTCCCGCCAGCCGGGCCGGGGCCGGGCGTTCTCCACCCACCAGGGAGGCGCCCGCCTCGGCGTAGGCCGACCCCTCCTGGTCGGCCTGGCCGGCCTCCGTCTCCCGGCTCCCCGGTGAAGGGCCGGCCCGCGGAGCTGGACCGCTCGCCGGACCACAGCCCGGCCAGCACGTCGAGTCCCTCATCGAGCAGTTCGGCCGTATCCGGGCACTGACCGGCTCGTGGAAGATCCCGAAGTGGCCCCAGGCAGGCGAGCCAATGCCCGCGCCCAGGATGAGCCGGCCTGCTCGGCGGCGGTCCCGAGCCCGGCCAGCCCGGCCGGGTCCGCGCGAAGCACGGGACGGCCAGCCCGCGGCGCGGCGCGCTCACGGCCGCCCGGAAGCTGACCGCAGCCCGCGCATCGCGCCCCCTACCAGACCCGGGTCACCGGGGACAGGCCACTGGAGGCAGCCAGCAGCCGCTTGAGCCCGGGGATGCCGTTCCGGCGCACGGCCAGGTGCTGCGCGGCCAGGCCGCGCTGGGCCATGGCGTCCCCGCCCAGCGCCCGCACGCAGTCTTCCGGCGCCAGGTTGGCCAGGGCCAGCAGGGCGCCGGCCACGCCCATCGGGCCGGCCAGCGCCAGGAGCGCCGCCGAGCCCACGTAGGTGTCGCCGCCGTAGTTCGCCAGCTCGTCCAGCAGCCGGTCCGGGCTGCCCGAGGAGTCCTTCTGGCCGGCGACCGGCAGCTCGCCGAGCAGGTCCACCGGGACGGCCGCGCATGACATGAAGGGGTTGTGGTAGGCCAGCACCGGCCGGCCGTCCGCGGCGTCCCGGATGACCGGGAAGAACTCCGCCAGGGCGTGCCGCTCGGCTGCCGGGCTGGCGACGGCCGGGCACCAGGTCAGCACGGCGTCCGCGCCCGCGGCCACGGCGGCCCGGGTCAGCGCGGCGGCCTGGCTGGCCGACGGGGCCCCGGCGCCGGCGATGACGGGGACCCCGGCGGGAACCGCGTCGCGCACCGCCCCGATCAGTGCGGTCCGCTCGGCGGTGGACAGGGTGGCAGCCTCGCCGGTGCTCCCGCAGGCCAGGATGGCCGCAACGCCCCGCCCGGCCAGGTCCGCGGCGAGCTTGCCCGTCCCCGCCGGGTCCACCTCGCCATCGGCCGTGAACACGGTGACCAGGGCCACGCCCACCCCGCTGAACAGTGCCGCCATCGCTGCCTCGCTTTGCCCGGGTGCTCCCCGGCCGTCGTCCGTGCTCCCAGGCTACGAGGCCGCCCGCGGGCTGCGCGAGACTGGCTACAGGCCCAGCCGGGCCGACATCACGGACAGGACGGTGGATCGATGCCTTCGACGGGTCAGGTGCGCTGGGGAATCGTGGGCACGGCAGGGATCGCGCGGAAGGCGTTCCTGCCCGGCCTGCGCGCGGCCGGCGGGACCGCCGCCGCGGTGGCCGGCCGGGACGCGGAGCGGGCCGCCCGGTACGCCGCCGAGAACGGCATCGAGCGCTCGGTAGGAAGCTACGAGGCGCTGCTGGACGACCCCGGCGTGGACGCGGTCTACATCCCGCTGCCCAACGGGCTGCACGCGGAGTGGACGATCCGGGCGCTGCTGACCGGGAGGCCGGTGCTGTGCGAGAAGCCGCTGTGCGGCACCCTGGCAGAGACCGAGCGGGTGCTGGCTGCGGCCCGGGAGTGCGAGCCCCTGCTGTGGGAAGCGTTCGTCTTCCCGTTCCACGACCAGATGGCACAGGTCCGCCGGCTGCTGGCCGACGGCGCCATCGGCGAGCTGCGGGAGATCCAGGCCAATTTCCACTTCCTGCTGGACCGGCCGGGCGACATCCGGCTGCGCCGCGTGCTCGAGGGGGGCTCGCTCAACGACGTCGGCTGCTACCCGGTCCGGCTGGCCGTCGAGCTGTTCGCCGGGACGCTGGAGTCGGCCTGGGCCACCGCTCGCTGGGACGGCGACGGCGTGGACGTGGACCTGCAGGGCAGCCTGGGCTACTCCAGCGGCCAGCGGCTGCTGCTGTCCTGCGGGTTCCAGCGCAGCGGCGACCGGTTCGCCCGGCTGCTGGGCACGGCCGGCCAGATCCATCTCTCCGACCCGTACCACCCCGGCCCGGACGACACGTTCACCGTGTTCCAGGCGGGCAAGGTAGCCGCCAGCTACCCGCCCGCAGGGCCGGAACCGTCGTTCACCGCCGCCATCCGGCACATCCAGGCGGTCCTGCACGGGGAGGAGAAGCCCCGCTCGCTGGCCGTGGACACATCGCTGCCGACCGCCCAGGGGCTGCACGCCCTCCGGGAGGCCGCGGGGGGAGGGAGGGGGCCAGGATGACCGGGCCGCCTGGGGGGCGCGGCGCCGGCGGCCCGGGTCCCGGGGCCGGCCCGCCGCCGGGCAGCGGCGGGCCGTCACCCGGCCAGGCGGCGGAGATCCGTGCGGCCCTGGACGCCGAGCGGGCCGAGACGCTGGCCCGGATCACCGCGCTGCGCCGGGAGTTCGGCGGGATCGTGGACTCGGCCGCGCTGGTGGCCACCGACGACGAGCATGACCCGGAGGGTGCCACCATCGCCTTCGAGCGCGCCCAGCTGGCCGGGCTGCTGGAAGCGGCCCAGGACCACCTGGGCGACCTGGACGAGGCCCTGGGCCGGCTGCGCGAAGGCCGCTACGGGACGTGCGAGAACTGCGGCCGCCCGATCGGCGCGGGCCGCCTGGCCGCGCGCCCGGCCGCCCGCACCTGCATTGCCTGCGCCCCTGGGCACCGTTAGATCACCGGAGCTAGATCACCGGGGCGCCCGCAGCCCGCCCCGTGATGTTGACATGGCGCACAGCCGAGCGGACAGCGGGAAGTCCTCAATTGCCCTATCGGAAAGAGGCTCCGCGTCAGCGCGGGGTGAGGACGCAGAACTCGTTGCTCTCCGGGTCGGCCAGCACCGTCCACGGGACGTCGCCCTGGCCGAGGTCGATGTCGGTGGCGCCGAGAGCCCGCAGCCGGGCCACCTCCGCCTCTTGATCGTCACCGGGGTAGGGCCGGAGGTCGAGATGGACGCGGTTCTTCACGGTCTTCATGTCAGGCGTGCGGAGGAATTGGAGATACGGCCCGACATCCTTGGCGGAGCGCAGCACCGCGTGATCGCCGGTCACCTGGTGCAGGGTCCAGTCCATCGCCTCGCCCCAGAACCGGGCCATGGCCCGCGGATCCGCGCAGTTGACCGTCACCGCAGCCACTGGCCCGGTGTCCCGGCCACCCGGCCAGGGCGCCAGCACGCAGAACTCGTTGCCCTCCGGGTCGGCCAGGACGGTCCATGAGACGTCGCCCTGGCCCACGTCGGCGGGCGTCGCACCGAGATCCTGCAGGCGCGCGACCAGGTCTGCCCGATGGGCCGCAGACGTGGTGGCGAGGTCGATGTGCACGCGGTTCTTCACCGTCTTGGGTTCCGGGACGGCAATGACGTCGATGCAGACGGCGACGGGGTCGGGATAGGCGAAGCCTGCGGGTTCGAGGTTGGTCACGCCGGGTTCCTCGCTGGAAACACCCCAGCCGAGCGCCTCCGCCCAGAACCGGCCGACCGCGGAGTCATCCCGGGCATTCATCGCAATCTGAACAAGCCGCAGCGTCATGCGGCCAACCCTAGGCTCAGCCGGCTGAATGGAATGAACCGGCCGGAGGGGGCCATGCACCACTCCCGTGGACGCCAACCCCAACCGGCCATCGCGGCCACGCCTTCCCGGCGGACCGGGCTGAACCTGCGAACCGGCTCACCCGGCTATCACGGAAGGCACCGACATTTACGCCGGGACTAGCCTGGGGTTAGCCCGCCTGAACGCCTCAGCGTTGACAGCCATCCCCGCCAATGTGACTGAAGTCAACATCACGAACGCGGCACCAAGCCTCGCTGTGAGCACTGGTGCTTCTGTGATTTCCGGGACATTGCCGGGGTGGCCGCCGGGCGAGCACAGCTCAGTGGCCGTCCCGGGGGCGCCCGAGGCGACGGCGCGGTTGCTGGCGTCTCCTCCCCGTCCTACCACGCGCTAGCCCCCCGGGCCGGCGCGGGCCCCGCTGGCTTCCTTCCCCCGTCCGGCACCCGGGGTTAGCCTGCTCGGGTGACTTCCCAAGACGCCGCAGCGCCGTACCGGAACGCTCAGTGGTACGCGGGCGATGATCGCGGCTCGTACCTGCACCGCGCGTGGATGCGCCGGGGCCTGCCGTCGTCCGCGTTCACCGGCCGCCCGCAGATCGCGATCGCCAACACCGCTTCCGACCTGACCCCGTGCAATAAGCACCTGAACGAGGTGTCCGCCAGCGTGCAGGCCGGCATCTGGGAGGCGGGCGGCGTCCCGCTGGACATGCCGGTGATGTCCCTCGGCGAGACGCAGGTCCGGCCCACGGCGATGCTGTGGCGCAACCTGGCCGCGATGGCCGCCGAGGAGATGATCCGGGCCAACCCGGTGGACGGCGTGGTGCTGCTCGGCGGCTGCGACAAGACCATCCCGGCCCTGCTGATGGCGGCTTCCTCGGTGGACCTGCCCGCCGTGGTGGTGCCCGGCGGCCCGATGCTCACCGGCCACTTCCGCGGCGTCCCGCTTGGCTGCGGCACCGACGTGTGGCGGCTGTCGGAGGAGGTACGCGCCGGGAACATCTCCGCGGCGGACTTCACTGCCTCGGAGTCCGCGATGATCCGCAGCAAGGGCCACTGCAACACGATGGGGACCGCCTCGACCATGGCCTGCATGGCGGAGGCGCTGGGCATGACGCTGCCCGGCCTGGCCGGCACGCCCGCCCCGGACAGCCGGCTGCTGGAGGCGGCCCACCGGACCGGGCGGCTCGCGGTGGAACTGGTCCAGGCCGGCCGTCGCCCGTCCACCGTCCTGTCCAAGGCTTCTTTCCATAACGCGATCGTCACCCTCGCGGCCATCGGCGGCTCGACGAATGCCGTGGTGCACCTGCTGGCCATCGCGGGCCGGGCTGGTGTCGACCTGACCCTGGATGACTTCGACGCGATCGGCGCGAAGGTGCCGCTGCTGGCCGACCTGGCCCCGGCCGGCCGGCTGCTGATGGATGACTTCTTCCGGGCCGGCGGCCTGCTGGCCCTGCTCCGCGAGGTATCTGACCTGCTCGACCCCTCGGCGGTCACGGTGACCGGGCAGCCGCTCACCGATTACCTGGAGGATGCCCGGATCTGGGATGAGTCGGTGATCCGGCGGCGCTCGGACCCGCTGCTGGCCGAGGCCGGGATCGCCGTGCTGCGCGGCAGCCTGGCCCCGGGGGGTGCCGTCATCAAGCCCGCGGCCGCGTCTCCGGGGCTGCTGCAGCACCGGGGACGGGCCGTTGTGTTTGAGAGTATTGAGGACTTGCGGCAGCGGCTGGATGATCCCGCGCTGGACGTGGATGAGTCATCGGTCCTGGTGCTCCGCGGCTGCGGGCCGCGCGGCTACCCGGGAATGCCCGAAGTGGGCAATATGCCGCTGCCCGCGAAGCTGCTGGCCCGCGGCGTCCGTGACATGGTGCGGATCAGTGACGCCCGGATGAGCGGGACCGCGTACGGGACGGTGGTGCTGCACGTGGTGCCGGAGGGTGCGGCGGGCGGCCCGCTGGCCCTGGTCCGCGACGGTGACCCGATCGTGCTGGACGTGCCGGCCCGGCGGCTGGACATCGACCTGCCCGCGGCCGAGCTGGCCCGGCGCGAGCCGGCCGCGGCGATGACCGCGGCGCTGCCCCGGCCGGCCCGCGGCTGGGAGCGGCTGTACATCGACCACGTGATGCAGGCCGACCGCGGCGCCGACCTGGACTTCCTGGTCGGCTCCAGCGGCGATCAGGTCACCCGCGACTCGCACTGACTCACGGCGGGATTCGCAGAGCGCCCGCGGCACGGCCGTCGTCGCGTGCCCCGCTCACGGTCGGCCAGCATCTGCTTGTACTCCGCCCCATCCGCATCAGCGCGTCGACTCCGGTGGCGTCGCCGGCAGCGGCGGCCTCGGCTCCTGCCACACGGCGGAGGTCGCGTTCGTCTTCGGCACGGCCGCCCGGCCGCAGCTACGGCCCCGGATCGGCCCGCACCCGCCCGCGGCCCTGACCGAGACGATGCACTCCACCTGGGTCCGGTTCGCCGCCACCGGCGATCCCGGCTGGGCCCCCGGCACGACGGCGCACCTGGCGCGCGCGATCAGCGCGGCCCGCCACTGAGCCGCCCTGAGCCGCCGCTGAGCCGCCGCCACCCAGGCGGCAGGCCCACCCAGGCGGCAGGCCGCCGTCCGCGGAACCACGGCTGGGGGTGCTGCGGGACCGGCTCGGGGGCGATCCGGTCCCGCAGCACGTCGGGGGCCAGCCGCGCCGCTCAGAGCGCGGCCGGGCCGGCGGCTGGGCTACCGCCCCGCACGCTGACCCGGGCGTTGAGCTCGCGCAGCATGGCCTCGGTGAGCGCGAAGTGCTCGGCGGCCAGGGCCGCGGCGCGGGCCGGATCGCCCTCGATGACCGCCATGGCCAGCGCCGGGTGCTGGTGCAAGGCCCGGCGGCGTACCTCCGCGCTGTACGGCTCGGCCTCGAAGCCGAAGCTGATGTCGTGCCTGATCTTCAGGCTCAGGTCGAGCAGGTGATGATTGTGGGTGGCACCGGCGATGGCGCCGTGCAACGCGAGGTCGGCCATCCGGGACGAGTCCCGGTCCAGGCCGGCCCGCTCGTAGTCGGCCAGCGCGGCCCGGATCGCCGTGACATCGGCGTCGGTCCGGCGGTGGGCCGCGGTCCGGGCGATCTGCTGCTCGATCAGCTGCCGGTAGTCCTGCAGCAGTTCGAGCTCCTGCCATTCGGTGCTGAGCGTGCGGCGGATCATCTCCGCCGATTCCGGGCCCCAGCCCGCCTCGACGAACGCGCCGCCGGACCGGCCGCGGCGCACTGCCACGTACCCGGACTCGGCCAGCCGGGCGATGGCCTCCCGGACCGTGGCCCGGCTCACGCCCAGCATCGCGGCCAGGTCCCGTTCGGTGGGCAGCCGCTGCCCGGGCACGAACTGGCCCAGGGCGATCGCGGTGACGAACCGTTCCGCGATCCGCTGCCCAGTGGTGCGCACGGTCAGCGGAGCGAGCAGCCCCTCCGCCACGGCCATGGTCGGGTCCGGGGCCACACCGCCGGGCGAGGCGGGACTCCGGGGGGGTCGTTCCCCCGGGCCAGCACCGGTCACGACTCCCCCGTCCCCGGCGGGCAGCCGCCGTCCGCCTAGGAGCACAGATCATCCAAACGACTAAAGGTTGAGACATTAGACCTTTTAGCCGCTGGCAGCGTCAACCCTCCCCGGCCCCGCCCGGCGCCCCCGGCCAGATGCTCGTGATGTTGACTTGGCAGACATCCGGATGTCCGCCAAGTCAACATCACGAGCGGGCGGCCCCGAGTTCGCGCTGGCGGGGCCGGATGAGCGGCGCCGGAGCGGGAAGAGGGATCATCGCGAGGGGGTGACGCCGATGGCCGGACGGGATCCGATGCCGGCATGGGTGGATCCGGAACTGGCCACACTGACCCGGGACCGGTTCTCCGACCCGGCCTGGATCTACGAGCGGAAGCTCGACGGCGAGCGCTGCCTGGCGTTCCGGGACGGCTCCGGGCTCCGGCTGATGACCCGCAACCAGAAGCCGGTCGCCACTACCTACCCCGAGGTGGCCGGGGCGCTGGCCGCCCAGGACGCCGCGGAGTTCATCATCGACGGCGAGGTGGTGGCGTTCACCGATGGCCAGACCCGGTTCGCCCAGCTGCAGCAGCGGATGCAAGTGGCCCGGCCGCCAGCCGAGCTGCTGCGGGCCGTGCCGGTGCAGTACTACATATTCGACGTTATGTATGCCGAGGGAACAGACCTGCGGGGTCGGCCGCAACTGGAGCGCAAGGAGCGGCTGCGCGGCCTGCTGAAGTTCGGTGGTCCGCTGTGCTTCACCGAGCACCGCACCCGGGACGGGACAGCCTTCTACGCGCGGGCCTGCCAGGACGGCTGGGAGGGGCTGATCGCCAAGCGGGCGGATGCCCCGTACCGGTCCGGGCGGACCCGCGACTGGCTGAAGTTCAAGTGCGAGAACAACCAGGAGTTCGTCGTCGGCGGCTTCACCGACCCGCAGGGCTCGCGGACCGGGCTGGGCGCGCTGCTGCTCGGCTACTACGACGGCGACGGGAAGCTCACCTACGCGGGCAAGGTCGGCACCGGGTTCAACGCCGGCATGCTGCGCCGGCTGCACGAGGAACTGGCGCCGCTGGAGCAGGACCGGCCCGCGTTCGAGGCGGGCGAGCTGCCGCCGCGCCGCGGGGTGCACTGGACCGAACCGCGGCTTGTCGCGCAGGTCGGGTTCAGCGAGTGGACCACCGCCGGGCAGCTGCGCCACCCGCGGTTCCAGGGACTGCGCCGGGACAAGAGCCCGGCCGAGGTGATCCGGGAGGTGCCGCAAGGCGATGGCTGACACCAGGGCCCGCGAGCAGTTGCGGGTGGGACGGCAGACTGTGCCGCTGTCCAACACCGGCAAGGTCCTGTTCCCCGGCGACGGCATCACCAAGGGTGAGCTGGTCGGCTACTACCAGGCGGTGGCCGGGGTGATGCTGCCGTACCTGAAAGGCCGGCCGCTGTCGATGGCCCGGTACCCGGAGGGGATCGGCGGCGAGCGGATCTTCCAGAAGAACGCCGGACGGCACTTCCCGGACTGGCTGCCGCGGGCCGAGGTGGAGAAGCAGGGCGGCGAGCTGTGCCAGGTCCTCTGCGAGAAGCCAGCCGACCTGGTGTACCTGGCCAACCAGGCCTGCATCGAACTGCACACGCTGCTCAGCCGGGTGGGACACCTGCATGAGCCGGACCAGCTGATCTTCGACCTGGACCCGCCGGATTCGGCGCATTTCGACGGGGTGCGCACGGCCGCGCTGCGGCTGCGCGAGATTCTCGACGGCGACCTGGGGCTGACCAGCTTCGTGAAGAGCACCGGCAGCAAGGGACTGCACGTGCAGGTCCCGCTGAACAGCCGGGAGGACTTCGATACCGTCCGCGAGTTCGGCCGCGGCGTGGCGGACGTGCTGGCCAGGGCCGAGCCGGGCCTGGTCACCACGGAGCAGCGCAAGGACGCCCGGGGCGGGCTGATCTACGCGGACATGATGCGCAACGGCTATGCGCAGACCGCGGTGGCGCCGTACTCGATCCGGGCGCGCCCGGCCGCCCCGGTGGCGGTGCCGCTGCACTGGGACGAGGTCGCGGACCCGGCCCTGCGGCCGGACGCGGTCACCCTGCGCAGCATCGAGGCGCGGCTCGAGCAGCTGCGCAGCGCCGGGGACCCGTGGGCCGGGATGTCCCGGCACCGGTACGGGCTGGCGCGCGCACGGCGGCTGCTGGGCCGGCTGGGCACCTCATAAGCTCGCAGTGAGCCGCCCGGGCCGCCGCCGCGGGCAGCCGCGACGCGAAAGGGGTGCGTATGACGATCGGGGACCTGCTCAGTGACGCGTTCGGCCGGATCCGGGGGGTGGTCCGCGATGCCGTGGACGGCCTGGGCGAGGAGGAGCTGGCGTTCCGCCCGGGCGGGGCCGGCAACTCGGTCGGCTGGCTGGTCTGGCACCTGACCCGGGTTCAGGATGATCACGTGGCCGGCGTGGCGGGGCACGAGCAGGCCTGGACGGCGGACGGCTGGGCGGACCGGTTCAGGCTGCCCTTCCCCGCCGCGGAGCACGGCTACGGGCACAGCAGTGAGCGGGTCGCGGCGGTCCGGGTGCCCGCGGACCTGCTTCTCGGGTACCACGACGCGGTCTACCGCAACACGGTGTCCTACGTGGAGAACCTCACCGGGGCCGACCTGGAGCGGGTGGTCGACGAGGCTTGGGACCCGCCGGTCACCCTGGGCGTGCGGCTGGTCAGCGTGATCTCCGATGACCTGCAGCACGCCGGGCAGGCCGCCTACCTGCGCGGCCTGGTCACCAAGGGCTGGGACGCCGCCGACATCTGACCGCACGGCGCAGCCCGGGCGCCGCCGGGTCACGCCCCGAACAGGGAGTCCAGGGCCGAGTCCACAGTGGCGGCGAGCGGGCCGATGGAGGGCAGCACCGGCTCCGGTGGCCTGGCGTCCAGCACCTCGCAGGCGTCCAGCGCGGCCGGGGTGAGGAACCGGGTCAGCTGCCCGTAGCTGTGCCGGTCGCTGCCGGACATCCGGTGATGGTGCATCCGCAGCGGCGCGTACAGGTACAACTGGTCCCGCGCCCGGGTCACCGCGACGTAGAACAGCCGCCGCTCCTCGGCCAGCCCGGCCGGGGTGGACAGTGACATGTCACTCGGCACCGAGCCGTCCACCAGGTGCATCAGGTGCACCACCGGCCACTCCAGCCCCTTGGCCGAGTGGATCGTGGACAGCACCAGGTAGTCCTCGTCCAGCCGCGGCGGCCCGGCCAGGTCCGACGCCGACGCGGGCGGGTCGAGGGCCAGCTCCACCAGCGCGTCATGCAGCGACGGCCGGGATGACGCCGCGTCCGCCAGCCTCTGAAGATCATTAATCCGAACGCCCGCATCGGGGTACCTGCCCCGCAGCGGAGCGTCCAGGGCGGCCAGGATGGCGGTCGCCCGGTCCGCCGTGCGTTCCAGGGCCGCCGCCGAGGCCAGGGCGCCCAGGGTGGCGGCCAGGCCGGCCCGGGACCGCGGCGGCATGACCGCCACCGCGTCAGCCCACCGGTCCAGCGCTCCCCTGCCGCCCAGGCCGGGCTCACCCGGGGCGGGACCGGCCGCCAAGGGCCCAGCCGGCGCGGGACCAGCCGGCGCGGGACCAGCCGGCGCGGGACCAGCCGGCGCGGGACCAGCCGGCGCGGGACCAGCCGGCGCGGGACCAGCCACGGCGGACTCGGCCGGGACGGGTGGCGCCGGGACGGGTGGCGCCGGGACGGGCCGCGCCGGGGTGCCCAGGCCGAGAGCGTCAAGAGCGCGGCGGGCGTGCACCGGGCCGATGCCCTCATGCAGCCGTATCAGCCGGAACCAGGCGATGTCGTCGGCCGGGTTGGCCACGATCCGCGCCGCGGCCAGGAAGTCCTTGACGTGCGCCGCCTCGGTGAACCGCAGCCCGCCGTACTTGACGAACGGGATGCCGCGGACCGACAGCTCCACCTCCAGCACGTCGCTGTGCCCGGCGGCGCGCATCAGCACGGCCTGGTCCCGCAGGTCCGCCCCGGCCTCGTGGGCGGCCAGCACCCGGGCACAGATCTCCCGCGCCTGGGTCGCCTCGTCATGGCAGCGGACCAGCTGGGGCGGCGCGCCGGGGCCGCGGTCGGCGCGCAGGTCCAGCTCCAGCCCGGGGGACTGCGGCCGGACCGTGTTGGCCAGCCGCAGCACGGCGTCCTTGGACCGGTAGTTCCGGTCCAGCCGGACGACCTCCAGGTCCGGGTAGGCGTCCGACAGGGAACGCAAGTGCTCCGGGTCGGCGCCGCGGAACGCGTAGATCGCCTGGGCATCGTCGCCCACGCAGGTCAGCCCCCGGCCGTCCGGGCGCAGCAGCCGGACGATGTCCGCCTGCACCGCGTTGACGTCCTGGTACTCATCGACCAGCACGGCATCGAACATGCCGCGCAGCACCGGGCCGGCCACCGGGTCGGCCAGCGCGGCCCGCCATAGCAGCAGCAGGTCGTCGAAATCGACCAGCCCGTGCCGCCGCTTGTGCGCGACGTACCCCCGGAACAGGCTGCCCAGCTGTGGCTCGTACCCGGCACACCAGGGGAAGCTGGCCTTGATCACATGGGCCACGGTCGAGTGCGTGTTCACGCAGCGGGTGTAGATGTCCGCGCAGGTCGCCGCGCGCGGGGCGCGGCGCTGCGTGCCGAGCAGGCCATGCTCGGACCGGGCCGCGTCCATCAGGTCGGCCACGTCGGGCGGGTCGATCACGCTGAACTCCGGCGGCAGCGAGAACGACTCCGCATGAGCCCGGATGATCTGGTGGGCCACCGCGTGGAACGTGCCGCCGCACACCCGGTCGGCGGCGCCCGCGCGGTCCGGGGTCACCCGGGCCAGCATGTCGTCGGCGGCCCGCCGGGTGAACGTGAGCAGCAGGATCCGGCTGGCCGGCACGCCCTGGGAGCGGAGCCACCCGGCCCGGGCTACCAGCGTCCGGGTCTTCCCGGTCCCCGCCCCGGCCAGCACCAGAAGCGGCCCGCCTTGGTGGGTGGCCGCTTTAGACTGGTCTTCGTTCAGCCCGTCGAGGAGGCCGGCCGGTTCGAACATGCTGACGAATGTATCGGTACCGGGGTGGCCGGGGCGAGTCCCCACACCGCTGTGATGTCCCGCTACGACGTTTCAGGCATGGCGAAGCTGGTAGCGGATCCCCCCAATCGCCTGCGCCGCAGCAGGCGGCACCGGACGATGGCGTGCCGCAGATCTGCGTGGCGCCGACGGAGGAAATCATGACGGACTGGACTGAGGGGAGCCGCTGGAGCGTGCCGGCCCGGCTGACCCCCGGCGGGGCCGCCCCGCCGTTCTGCGGTGACGAGTACCCGCCGCTCAAGGGGTCGCCGGGGACGGTGATCTGCACCAAGCAGTGCCACCCCCGGACCGAGCTGCACATGAACGAGGAGACCGGCTGGTGCTGGCCCGCTGAGTAGCTGGTCAATCCACCAGGCCCAGGCTCCCTTCTTTCACACAGTGATCAGGACGGACGCCTGGTCATCCTCCGGTGGCTTGGCCCGAACTGCGATCTGGGGACCCGCGGGGTATCAGCATGCTCCGCGCGCAGGGCGCACCAGCGACCGCCGTTCCCAGTTGTGCCCGGTTGTGCCGTTGAGGGTATTCGCATCCGCGCGGGGCGGCGGATGCGAATACGGGGCAGACAGATACTGAAGGGGTGATGTGGGTGGCCAGGTTGGAGCCTGGGTTGCTGCCGCCCTTCGGGCCGGGGCTGGCGGCGCTGCTGGACCGGGTGCGCGGCCGGGTGGTGGCCGGCACCAGCGGGCTGTTCTCTCACGGGCCATACCCGCTGGCCGGGACGCTCAGCTACCCAGGTGATCCGGGGCTGTTCGGGCCCGGGTCGATGACCTGGCCGGTGGTCGGGGACACGGCCGTGTTCGTCGGCGGGATCCGGGCGCTGCTGGTCCAGGCGGCCCATCCCGAGGTCGCGGCGGGGGTGGCCGAGCACTCGCGGTACCGGGAGGATCCGCTCGGCCGGCTGACCCGGACGGCCGCGTACGTGACCTCGACCTCGTTCGGCGCGATGCCGGAAGTGGAGCGCGCGGTCGGCGTGGTCCGCCGCCGTCACCGGCCCGTCGTCGGCATCTCGGGCCGGGGCGAACCGTACGCCGCGTCCGATGCGGCCCTCAGCGCGTGGGTGCACAACTCGCTGACCGACTCCTTCCTGACCGCCTACCGGGTGTACGGGGCCCAGCCGTGCCCGGAGGACGAGGCGGACCGGTTCGTCGCCGAGCAGACCCGGGTGGGGGCGCTGCTGGGCGCGGCCCCGCTGCCGGATACCGCGGCCGGGCTGGCCGCGTGGATCAGCGGGCACCGCGACCTGGCCGCGTCGGCCGGGTCGCGGGAGGCGATCCAGTTCCTGCGGCGGCCGCCGCTGCCGGCTGGGGTGCGCGCCGGGTACGGGCTGCTGTTCCGCGCGGCCGTGGCCACCCTGCCGGCCCGGATCCGGGAGATCGTCGGGGTTTCTGCCCGCCCGTCGGATCTGCAGGTCGGCCGGGCTTCGGTGGGCGCGCTGCGCTGGGCGCTGGGGTCCTCGCCGGACTGGCAGCTGGCGCTGGCCCGGACCGGTGCGCCGCCGCCGCCCGGGGTGAGCTTCAGGCAGCCGCTGCCGGCCGCTACCCAGCCGCAGTGAGTTGGTGCAGACGGCGGGCGGGGCCGCAACGACAAGGCCCGGCGGGCGGCGGCCCGGCCGGGTGGCGGCCCGGAGTGCGGCGGCCCGGCGGGCGGCCGCGCTGGTCCGGCGAGGTTAGCCGGACCGGTCCATCCGGCGCTGCAGGAGAGCGGCGCGTGCTTCCCGCAGCGTTCCCAGCAGATCCGGGGTGAGCGCCGGGACGGCCTGGCGGAGCAGGGCGTCGGTCCGCTCGACGAGGACGCTGGAGTCCGGGCCTGACGTCCGGGCCAGCTGGTCCAGGTGGCCGAGGTGCGCACCCATCCCGGGCACCAGCGGAACCGACAGCCGGCCGATCTCGGTCGGCACCAGTTCCAGGACCCCGCCGCCGAAGCTCCGGCCCTCGATCTCCGCGGTGAGCAGGGTGGCGCTGTTATGGAACCCGGCGACCAGATCGGCTTCTCGGCCCCGGGCGTGGCCCAGCATGGTGCCCTGGTAGATCGTGTCCGTGGTCACCGCCTCGGCCGCGTTGATCACCAGCCGGGGGTACCGGTGCGACCGCTTGGACATCAGCAGGGGGCCCGGCCGGACCACCGGGACCCGGTACCACGGGGCGCGGATCCGGCATTTGTACCGGTCCGGCAGGCCAAGGTCCTGGCCTTTTTGCAGGTAGGTCCCGGCCGGCGGGCTGTCCGCGGGAGACGGGAGGTCCGCGGCGAAATTCAGCAGCCAGCGCGGGCAGCCTGCGGTAGCCAGGTCGTCGTGGTCGTCCTGGCCGAACGTCAGTCCGGCCGCGTGCCGGATGCGCGGCAGCAACGGCAGCGCCCAGGTCGCGAGGCCATTCTGTGCTAGCAGGCGGTCGTCCACCGAGAAGAAGGTGTTGGCCCCGGTGACCGTGGAGACGGAGAGCCGGGCCACCGTGGACAACGGCTGAAACCCAGGGACCTGGGTGAGCTGGTCCAGCGCTGAGAGCTGGGCCGGGTGCAGCAGGTAACGGGTCCAGGTCGGGGCGCCCGGGTCGATCCGGTGTGTCCACGACCGCGGCGTCCCGCCCGGCCCGACCCGGTCCACGTGCTCCACCACGCGGAGGGCCGCCGGCCGGACCGGCGCCATCCGCCCGCTGAGCACCACGACCTCCTGCAGCACGCCCGGGAACAACCCGGGCGGGAACAGGTCGGCCCGTAGGTCCCCGGTGCAGGAGGTGAGCCAGGTCCGCACGCTCCGCGCCGAGATCCCGGTAAAGCATTCCGAAGGCACGATGAAGGCGAACGTCCCGCCTGGCCGCAGCCCGTGTAGCGCGGCGAGCAGGACTGGGATCCACAGGTTGGACACACCGGTGATCGGCAGTCCGCTGTCCCGGGCGACGCCGAGAGCGCCCTGCCGGTCGTCGCGGCGGAGGAACTGGAACCGGACGAACGGCGGATTCCCGACCGCGACGTCGTACCGGCCAGGCCGCGGCCGGGCCGCGCCCAGCACGCTGCCGGGAATCACCGCGCCGCCGAACGGTGCGGTGTCCAGGGCCGCCTGGCACTTGGCGGCTTCCGCGGCGTTGATCTCCACGACCGTGAGCCCGGCAACCCGCCGCGCCATCTGATGCCCGGCCAGCCCGCGGACGAATGCCCCGTCACCCGCGCTGGGCTCCAGCACCCGCAGCCCGTCCTGCCCTCCGGCCAGGGCAGCCACCCGGTCCAGGCACGCCCGGACGAGCAACGGTGGCGAATAGAAGCCGCCCCGCAGCTTGTCCGCACTGACCTGCTCGGCCGTCCTCACCCGCCGGACACTACGCGGCGCCGGGCATCCCCGCCGGGATCAGCACCGGTGCGCCCGGGGCGAGTCCGGTGACCGGGCTCCGGTCAGCTGCCCAGCAGGGCCTCGATGTCGGCCCGGATCTCCTCCGGCAGGACGGTCGGCTCGTACCGGCCAACGACCTTGCCATCCCGGTCAACCAGGAACTTCGTGAAGTTCCACTTGATCTCGTCGGTGCCGATCGCCTCGGGCCTGCTGCGCCGGACATGCTCGTACAGCCCGCCATGACCCGGGCCGAATTCGCCCGGGGCCTCGGCCCGCAGATAGGCATACAGCGGGTCCGCCTGCTCGCCGTTCACGTCGATCTTGCCGAACACCGGGAAGGTAACGGCGTAGCTGACGCTGCAGAACTCCTGGATTTCGGCGTCGGTCCCGGGTTCCTGGCCGCCGAACTGGTTGCACGGGAAGCCGAGGACCCGCAGGCCCCGGTCCTTGGTGTCCCGGTGCAGCGCCTCCAGCCCCTCATACTGCGGGGTCAGGCCGCACTTGCTGGCGACGTTGACGATCAGCAGCGGCTGGCCTGAGTACTCGCCCAGGTCCTGCGTGGCGCCGTCGGCCGTCCTGACACGGAAGTCGTACACGCTCATGAAGCCCGCCCAACCAGATGATCAGGAACGCGGCCGGGGTGAGCCGCTTTGAGCCTAACCGGCCGCCGCCTCCGGCCATTCCGCCGGGACGCCACCGGTCAGCCATGGCGGGCGGAGCGTATGACGGCACGGGCATGTGCGTACCAGGCATGGCCTGGGCACGTCCATGCGGTCCGCGTCAGGCTGCGTCAACGCGCGGGCCACGCAGGCCTGGCCCGGACCCTCGGGCGGCAGATCGCCGTCGGGGGGCCGTCATGAACCTGCTTCTCCCGGCTGCTCCGGCTGGGCCCCGGAGGCTCCCGCCAGGGCCGCCCCTGTGGCTAGCCGGGCCGGCCGGTGCGCGGGAACCGCGCTCTTGACCGGCCTGGGCTGCATGCAGTCATCCAGCACGGGGGCCCGGCTGAGCAGGACAACTCCCGCGGCCACCGCGATCAGCGGCAGCGGGGTGAGAGCCAGCAGCGTGCCCCGGTTTATCTGCTCGCCGAACACGGCGACCCCCCACACGGTGGAGATCACCGGGTTGACCAGCGTGATGCCGGGCTGGGAAGCCGCCAGCGGCCCCGCCTGGTAGGCGTTCTCCAGCAGCCAGGCGGAGAGCGCTCCGGTGGTCATGCAGGCGTACAGCTGCCAGGAGGAGAACACCCCGGCGATGCCACCGGCGTTGAACTGATCGGCCATGCCCTTGGTGAAGGCCGCGGTCAGGCCGTAGCACAACCCGGTAGCGATGCCCAGCAGGGCCGCCCGGGTAGCAGGCCGTGGATGCGCCCGCGCGGCCATGAACAACAGGACCACGGCCGCGATATTCGCCGCGGACGCGAGTATCCACAGGGACGGGCCGATCGTCGCGGGTGGCCCCGGGCGGGGGTGCAGGAGGACAAGCAGGCCGAGCACGCCGCCCGTCATGGCCGCGATGGCCACGCATTCCCGCACGCTGAGACGGCTGCGGAACACCAGGGCGCCGCCGATGATCGTCATCGGAAGCTCGAGAACGACGACGAGCTGCACCGACGCAAGCTGGCCGGTGCCAAGCGCCGCGGACGCCAGCGCGAATGAGATGATCATCAATCCCACCGCGGCCAGCCACACCTTCTTGTGCAGCAGGTCACGGATGAGCTGCAGCCGGAACGCAGCCTGGATGGGCTCGTCCCGCGCCGCCTTGCGGTTCAGCACGTTGCCCGTCGCGTTGACCAGGCTCGCGAGGAAGGCCAGGGCGTAACTGATCATGTCGACATCTCCGCTGCCGCCTCATGGGCCAGGTCTCCTCTCATCATCATGAGCGGAGACCTGGCCCGGATGGCAGGGCCTGGCTAGCGCAGCGTGAGCGTACTCACCGCCAGGAACGAGACCACCGCCGTCTTCGGGTGCACCGGATGGCCGCTGTTGCCGGTGTTGCACTCTCCCTTGTGCTTACCGGAGGTGTACCTGGATACCGTGAACGCGAACTTGATGTGCACCTTGCCGTGACCGGAGGCTCCGGCGAACGTGCCCGTGCTCGCGCCGCCCCGGACGACGTAGCTATCGGTCTCCTTGAACACGGCGCGGCACGTCATCTTGTTCACGCTCTGGATTACGTGTTTGCTGGTCAGCCGGACCGCGTACTTGCCGGCCGGCGTCGGGATCGTGTGATTCCTGGCGTTGCCCGGGCCCCCGAGATTAACGATTCCGTGCGTGCGGACCACCCCCCGGAACTTCAGCGGAACCATCGGGGAATTTGCTAGGGCCGCCTTCCCGTGCACCTGGCCGAAGATGACTTCCCGGCCGGTCGTTAACGCATGGGTGCTCGCCAGTGCCGGTCCCCCGGCTAGCACGAGCGCGCTGGCACTGCCCGCCATGGCTATCGTGGCGAGCTTCATCCTGAGTTGCATGGTGTCCCCCCGGACGGTTGGCATTCCTCCCCTGCCGTATCTGGGGACGCTACACCGCCCAAACCCGAGCGCCAAGGCACCACACGCCGGATGTGACTGGACGGTCCAACACGGTTACGACGTCAGCACCTCCGGCTTGGGGAAGCCCGTGCCGGGCCGCTGACCCCAGATATTCACCGAGCAGGCCAGCGTCGCGTGACTGGACACCGCCGCCTGGCCAGGGTCGCCGCCCCGATCTTCCACCTGGCGCTGCCCAGAGGTCAGCTCTTCCACCTGGCGCTGCCCAGAGGTCAGCTCTTCCACCTGGCGCTGCCCAGAGGTCAGCCATCATTGACTCGGCGCCGTGCGCGGCGTCAGACGACTGGGAGGGGACCGATGTTCGGCTTGTTCGTTCGCTTCACCTGCAAAGACGAGTCCAGCGCCCAGGCTTACGATCGCCTGGTTGCCGAGACCGTCGAAGCGATCAAGGCCAGCGAGCCAGGCACCCTCGTGTACGCGTCCCACGTGGTCGAGGGCCAGCCCCTGCAGCGGGTCTGCTACGAGCTGTACCGGGACAGGGCGGCGTTCGAGGCACACGAGGCCGCCCCGCACACGCGGCGGTACCTTGCCGAGCGGGACCAGTACCTGGCCCGCACCGAGGTTGACTGGCTGACCTTGCAGACGGGCAAGGGCACCGGCGGATGAGCGCTGGGCGGGGAGGGCGGGGCGGCACTCCGGCGCCCGGGCGTTGAGTGGCAGCTATCCAGGGCAGCGATGAGTTCAGCGGCACCGCAGGGTCGCACCTTCCGAGAGAGAGCCAGCAAAGGAGGACGACATGGCAACCGAGAGCCAGCAGGCACTGCGTGATCTGGTCGCCGAGCGCGCCGCAGCCGTCCGCGCCAAGGACCCGGCCCCGCTCGCCGCGCGCCAAGCGCCCGACATCGTGCTTTTCAACGTCGTCCCGCCGTTGCGGATGCACGGCAAGGACGGCGTCGTGGCACAGACCCAGGCATGGTTCGACGCCTATGACAGCGCCATCGGCTACGACGTGATCGAGTTGCACGTTGAAGCCGCTGGTGATCTGGGCTTCTGCTCGTTCCTCTACCACGTGAGCGGGACTATGGCCGGGGGCACGAAAGTCGACATGTGGGTTCGCGCCACCCTGTGCTGCCGACGTGTCAACGGGGCCTGGCTCATCACGCACGACCACGAATCGGTGCCCTTCGACGGGGCCACGGGGCGCGCCGTCCTGGACCTAACGCCCTGATCGAAGGAGCCATCACGTCATGTCCCGCAGCGACACCGTCCGCACGATGTTCGAGGCGTACCTGACCCAGGACCTGGCCACCGCGGAGTCACTGCTCGCCCCGGCCTTCGTCTTCACCAGCCCGCAGGACGATCACATCGACAAGCAGGCCTTCCTGCAACGGTGCTTTCCCACGGCACAACGGCTCGCATCGCAGGAATTCCTGCACATCATCGACCTGCCCGGCGGTGATGTGTTCGTCATGTACGAATACGAGCTGAAGACCGGCGGCCGGCACCGCAACACCGAGGTCATCACCGTCCAGGACGGCCAGCTCACCGAAACACAGGTTTTCTTCGGCGGCAGAGTCAGCTAACAGGGGTTGATCGGCGTGGGCCCTATCGGGCTCAACGGTGGACGGTAACGCCCCTGAACTGGTACATCAGTGGGTGGGCCGGGCTTGGCTCACGCCGTCGGAAGGCAGTTGGTCTTACATGATGGAAGACCCTGTGCAGACGAGGGAAGCTTCCGTCCAGGACGCGGACTCCCGCCCGGAGCCGCATCTGCTGCGCGGCTGGCGCTCGGTCATCTTCGCTCCCGTCGGCAGCGGCCAGCGCCGCCGGCGCGGAAGCGACGGACTGCGCCTGGCCGGCGCCATCCTCGCCCTGGTGTGCTGCCTGCTCGTCATCCGCTACGACTCCCGCATCGACCGCGCCATCGCCCAGGTCATCCATCCACCGCCACGGAGCATCAGCTGGCTGGTGACGGTGGTCTACGAGGTGGGTTCGTTCGGTGTCACGATTGTCCTGGTGCTGCTGGCCCTGGTCGCGCGCCGCTGGGTGATCGCGCGTGACATCGCGTTGAGTGCCGCAGGCGCGGCGCTGCTGAGCGGGATCCTCACCCTCCTGCTCGGCAGCCGCGGCGGGCGACCCGGCGGAATCGTGATCGACAGCTACTTCATGCGCTTCCCCGTCCTCCAGATCGCTCTGTTCATGGCCGTCACCACGGCAGTATTGCCATATCTGGCCCGCGGGCTGCAGCGCCTCATCGAGGTCTTCATCGCGTTGGTGGCGCTGGCCTCGGCCGTCGGGGGTCACGGGCTGCCAGTCAACGTCCTGGGCAGCCTGGCCATCGGGTGGGGGGCGGCCACGCTGCTCCGGCTCATCTTTGGCTCCCCACTCGGCCTTCCCTCGGCCGAGGACGTACAGCGGCTGCTCGATGAACTCGGCATCCGCTCGAGCACGGTGCGAGCGGCGGCCCGGCAGGTATGGGGAGTGGCGAAATACCAGGCGCGCGAAGCGGATCCGCCGGGCCAGCGGATCGGCATAGAGGTTTATGGCCGGGACGCGGCCGACGCCAAGCTCCTCACTAAGACAGCCCGGTTCCTCTTCTACCGCGATTCCGGGCCCAGTCTCACGATCACCCGTCTTCAGCAGGTCGAACACGAGGCCTATGTCACCTTGCGGGCCCAGCGGGCGGGCGTTGCCGTGCCTGAGATCATTGAGGCGGGCATCGCGGGACCATCCAAAGACGCGCTGCTGGTCTACCGTTTGCCGGCCGGCAGGCTGCTGTCCGAGGCTGACCCGAGTGACGTCAGTGACGCCGCTCTCGACGATCTTTACCGCCAGCTGCTGACCCTCCGGAAGGCCCGCATCGCGCACGGCGCAATCAGCGGTGACACCCTGCTGGTTGACCCGGCCGCGGGGATTGTCACCCTGGTGGACTTCCGCAATGCCATCTCGAACGCCCTGCCGGACCAGTTCGACCGTGACATGGCTGGCGTCATCGCGGCCACGGCAGTGACGATGGGGGCCGAACGAGCCGCCGATTCCGCAGCACGGTGCCTGGATCCGGAGGTGCTGGCAGGCGCCCTCCAGCATCTGCACCGGGCCGCACTCGATCCCGTGCTCAGCCGGACTCTGCGCGGCCAGCGCGGGCTCCTGGATGATGTCCGGCAGCGCGCCGCCCAGGCCAAGTCGATCAGCGTGCCGAAGCTGGTAGAGCCCCGGCGGGTGAGCTGGCCAACGCTGATCATGCTGGTCGGCACGCTCATCGGCGGCTGGGCGCTCATCGGTGTGCTCATCGACGTGTCCAAATCCTTCGACACCGTGCTCGGGGCCAGCTGGCTCTGGGTCATCGCCGCGTTCTTCCTGGCCCAGCTGGCCTTTGTCGCGTCAGCCGCCGAAGGTGTCGGCAGCGTGGCCGGGGCACTCCCATTCGGGCGGGTGGTGGCGGTCGAGGTCGCCAACTCCTTCAGTGCGCTGGCGGGCGGGACCGCGGCCGTGTTTGCCACCCGGGTGCGCTTCTTCCAGCGCCAGGGCTACGACGCGTCGGTGGCGCTGAGCTCGGGCGCCATCATGGCCACCTCCAGCTGGATCGCCACCGCGGTGCTGTTCCTCGTTTCGCTGCCTTTCGCCTGGGGGTCGATCCATCTCGAGGCCACCCCCGAGTCGGGCGGGGATTCGAAACTGGTGTGGATCATCCTGGCGGTCGTGGTGGCGGTCGGCCTGCTGGCCGGCCTGGCGCTGGCCGTGCCCCGGGTCCGCAGGCTAGCGGCCGACAAGCTGCGGCCCAAGGTACGCGACATCTGGGCCAACCTCAGGCAGGTGGCCAGTTCCCCGCGCAAGCTGGTGCTCCTGGTGGGTGGCTCATTCGCCCAGGAACTTGTCATAGCCATGGCCCTGTCGGTTTCGCTGCGCGCCTTCGACGACCATCTCCGGCTGCCCACCCTGATCGTGGTCATCACGCTGGCCGCGTTCATCGGAGGCATCTCGCCGACACCCGGCGGGATGGGAGTGGTGGAAGCCGGGTTGATCCTCGGCCTCACGGCGGCTGGCATCTCCGAGGCCGACGCCACCGCCGCGGTCTTCATCCAGCGCCTTTTCACGTCATACCTGCCGCCCATCTGGGGCTGGATGACCCTCGTCTGGATGCGGAGGAGAGAGTACTTGTGAGCATCCGGCCTTGGTCGCGGCTTCCGCACCGGCGGCCCGGATCGGAGACCGTCATGAGCGAACTGGCGCACCTTACCGAGATGCTTGCCAGTGACGGGCGGCACGAGGGCGGGGAACCGGCCTGCGGCACCATCGCGCTGCGGGCGGTGATGGCTGTGCTTGCGTGGCCGGGAGAGGCGCTACAGGTCGCCATGGTCTTGGGTGGCATCCGGCTGACCGCAGCCGGGCCGATCAAGTGCGCGGCCGCCTTCCGCGCATGCTCAATCGGTCATGTTGCCGCGCATCGGATCTTGCCGCCATGAGCCTGACCGAGTACCTCGTCATGTTCGTGCTCGTCGCCGTCATGGGAGCTGGCCTGCCGGGCCCGGGTGATGCGGCCTTGATCGCGGCGGGCACGCTGGCCGGAGAAGGCAAGCTCAATGTCTGGATCGTGCTCGCCTCGGCCATGGCTGCCTGGATGCTAGGTTCGGTAGTTGGATATGTTATTGGTGTCCATGGGGGGCGCAGGCTGCTCGATCATCCAGGACGCCTTGAGAAATCACGCCGGAAACTGCTCGCCAAAGGTGATCGCGCCTTCGCCCGGTATAATTTCGTTGCGTCCGTGACGATGCCAGCCTTTGTTTCCGGGATCTTCCGCGTGCGATTCTACATATTCATATTGGGAGCCCTCGTCGCTGGCGTCGGCTGGATCGGAATGTATGTCGGGCTTTCATACTTCCTTGGTGCGGAGATCGCGAAGCGCATCGGGAGCATCGGCGCGAAAGCGATACTCGGCGTGGTCGTGATAGTCGTCGTAGGATTGGTTATCCGCGCCGGGGTGTCGAAGTGGCGCGCGGCCCGGCAAGCACGGCCGGTATAGCAAGACACTAACCACCGCGGCGCACGATCCAGCAGACCGCCTGCAACTGGCGGACGAGCCCTCCCGGCCCAGGCGAGGCCCTTCCCCTCGGGCGACCCGCTGCCCGCCGTCGTGACCCCGGGAGCGGGGTCTCCCTGACACCCCGCACGCGGCGAACTCAGCTCCGGACAGCGATCGTGGCGACCAGGTACCGGTGATCGCTGCCGAACCCCGGCTTGGCGGCGATCTTGGTGACGGCCAGCCGCGGTCCAGTCAGCACGTGATCTATCCGTACGAAGGGTGGCACCACGGCACCGTTCGGCCACGTCACGTCGGTTGCCTTCCCTCGCGCCGCGGCCCCGTCAGTCAGGCCGTCATGCAGGAGAGCAACGAACCCGCGGTTGCCCCACGTGGCGTTGAAGTCTCCGATCATCAGCATGGCGCGGTCGCCGCTGGCGCGTACGGACCGGCCGACAGCGGCCAGCGCCGCGACCCACTCCCGCCAGTACGCGGGAAACGGCGCCAGGGTATGCACGACGCGCAGCGCAACCGGCCCACCCGGCGACCACAGGGTGGCCTCGACCATGTACGGCACCCATTGACCAGCTGCGAACACGTTCCGTACCCGGCAACCGGTCAGCCGCAGCCGGGAGGCAACCAGGAACCCGTTCGCGCCGATTTCCGGCGCCACGCAACGGTAGGGAAAGCTCCTCAGCACGCCCGCATCCACCATGCCCTGCAGCGCGAATGGCGAGAACTCCTCCAGGGTTACGAGGTCGGGGCGGTCCCGCTCAATGGCTCGCGCGTAACCGGCCTTGAAGCCGGGACTATTGTCAAGGTTCGCGTCGAGCACCCGCACCACCGGGGCATGCTGGGCCCAGCCGGGAATGGGAACCGCAGCGGATAGCTCCGGCGCGGCGAACGCCAGCTGGGCCGCGACGATGACGGCAGCCGCCGCGGCCAGCCACCAGCGCCGCGCTGTGAGCGCCCCGGCGGCCACCACCCAGGCCGGCAGGTACACGACCAGCGTGAGAGCGTCGAGCACGATCAGTGGCTGGACCCAGTCCCAGGCCACCAGCCGCAGCAGCGCCACGAGCCCAAGCACCGCCACGATGAGCCAGCCGGCCGCGAGAAGGCCGGTTCCGGCAACACCCGGCCGACGGTGACGGTCGCGCGGCGGATCGGCCTCTCCCGTCCCGGTGGCGCCAGGTATTTCCGGCATGATCGCCCAACGTACCGTGGACCAGGAGTGATCTTCGCCGAGGACGGACGGCGCCGGGCTGCTGTTGGCCCAGCCGCACCAAGAGCCTGGCCGCCTTGACTCATGCAGGTATTTACCTGCATGATGGTCCAGTGGGCGATGACGATGCGGTGTTCAGAGCCCTGGCCGATCCGACGCGCCGGGCCCTCCTGGACAGGCTCCGCCAACGCAACGGCCAGACGCTCGGGGAGCTGTGCGCGCCGCTTGAGATGGCGCGGCAGTCGGCGACCCAGCATCTGGGCGTGCTGGAAGGCGCGAACCTCATCACCACCATTCGGCGGGGCCGGGAGAAGCTGCATTACCTCAACCCCGTTCCGCTCTGGGAGATGCAGGACCGCTGGATCGAGATGTTCGAGCGTCCCCGCCTGCGAGCGCTGAGCGTCATTAAGCACCGAGCAGAGGAGGCCACCGTGGCCGACGCACGACCGGGATACGTATATGTCACCTACATCGAAAGCTCACCAGAGCGGGTGTGGGAAGCACTGACCGACCCAGACCTGACCGCCCGGTACTGGGGGCACAGCAACGTCTCCGACTGGCAGAACGGCTCCCCCTGGGAACACCGGCGCGTCAACGGCTCCGGCATCGCTGACGTGATCGGCACCGTGCTGGAGTCCGTGCCGCCCCGCCGACTCACGATGACGTTCGACTCCCCAGGCAGCACCCCGGCGGAGGGTCCCTCCGCAGTGACCTTCGACATCGAGCCCTACCACGAGATCGTCCGGCTCACCGTCACGCACGAGAACCTGGCTGACGATGACGCGCTGGAAGCGGTCTCGGCCGGCTGGCCCGCCGTATGCGCCAACCTCAAGTCACTGCTTGAGACCGGCCACGTACTCCCTCGCGCGCCGTGGGAAATGCACGCCGAGCTGCGCGCCGCCCAGATGGCCCGTAACGACCGTCGCCCCTCGGGCTCCTGAGCGCGTCCTGGTGGTGGTCGTTCCTGGCGCCGTAGCGGAATACGGCAAGCTGCTGGCGAGGTTCAGTGCTGCAGGAGGAGTGTGAGCATGATGGCCAGGACCGGCACCCGCGGCTGGAAGGGCTGCGCCATGTGCAAGTACTACAAGGACCGGGCCTTCGGTGACCCCGTGCGCATGCCAGCCTCGGCGCTGCGGCGGATGGGCGGCCGGGCGAGGCGCGTCAGCAGGAATAGCATCAGCCGGGCCGAGCGGGAGGGCAGTCAGTGACGCGCCAGTGCGGGTCAGTGCGCCTGGGTCGCCGCAGCGGACATCTTTGCGCAGGCCTGAACGCCGCATGACACCGGCAAATCAGCGCGCCCACGGCTCAGCACTGCACCTGCCACTCTTCCGCATTTCGATTAACCCTGGCTGCAGCTGGCTCCCCGAATCCGGACAGCCCCCAGTCGTTCCCGTGCTAGTCGGTGAAGTCCAATTGTGACTTGGCCGCCTCGGTGCGACCCAGGAAAGGCAGCGAGGTCAAGGCCCCGGTGACCTCGATGTAGCAGGGCGGGATGTCGGGCAGACCTTCAAGGAAGCTAGCACCCCTCGGGATTATGCTGATGAACTCGAAGCCTGTGAACCCGCCGACGCGTCCCGGAATGGCGCCTGGACGCTCAACCGGTACCGCACCGAGATCGGCGAGCCGCCCGTGCCCGGTGGCGACGACGCGGTCCTGGTCAACCGGCAGAACCTCGTCCCGTGGGCGCTGATGGCCGAGTTGCCCCAGGCGAAGATCACCGCGTCGCCCACGCGGAAGGACAGCCGGCGTGGGCGGATGCCGGCCGCTTCGATGCCGACCCAGGCCCGTGACCGGAAACCACACAGCATGGACCGGCCGGAAGGGGTAACCGGCCCCCGGCCTGGCCGCTCCGGTCGGCTACGGTCTGGCTCATACCCGCGGCTCACAGGAGGCGGAACCGGTGGCGAAACGCCTGGCTCACCAGTACACCATCACCGCGACCAGCCCGCACGCTGACGGTGACTCCTCCGTCACCGTCGGGCCGGCCACCGGCGAGGTCCGGCTGGTCGAGCTGCTCGAGCCCGCGGACGGCCTGGCCGACCCGGGCCTCGCGTTCGGGCAGCTCGCCGAGGCCAGCCGCGAGGCCGCCGCCGTGGCGAAGGTGCTCAGCGCGGAACCCCGCCGCTACCGGATCCCGTTCCACCGCTCGCGCGGGTGCGGCGCGCCGATCCGCCTCGGCCGGATGCTCGACCAGGCGTCCCCGGATCGGACGCCGCTCCACCGGGCACACGCCGCGCGCATGGCCGGCCGGGGCGGCCCCGGAGGTGAGGAGACCCGCGCCGGGGTCGACACGGCGATGGTCGACGAGCTCGTCGACTCCCTGATCGCCGGAGCGGGCCTGCCGGTCCCGGCATCGTGAGGTGGCTACGGCGGCGTGACGCGCTCGAGCGGGTCGGCCGCGCCGACACGACCCCGACCCGCCGCGCCGACGCCGCGCTCCAGCCTGGCCCGGTCACGGAGACGTCTTCCCCCGCCGAGACGGCCGCCCGGCCGGCGGCCCGCTCGGTCCGGGTCCTCTCCCTCCCAGGCGGCCGTCCCCGGGAGGTCCTGATCGAGACGGGTGACGGCAGGCAGGAGATCTTCCCGCTCGTCGAGGACTCCGGGCCACTCCTCGGCGGTGGCCGCCAGTACCTCCTCGGCCCGGGACGGGTCCTCGGCGCCGGGGCCGCTACCTCCGGGACCGGGCTCGCGATCGAGCGCGGCGACCGGGTCGCCATCACCGGGACCGTCCGGGAGATCGCCGCCGGAACCGCGATCATCGCGCTCGACGGCGACCTCGGCCTCGCCCCCGTCCCCGTCGAGGCGTGTGCCAACCTGGAACCCCCGTTCCTCGGCGCCCTGACGATCGAAGTCCCGACGGCGCCACCTCGGCCCGGCGCGATCCTCGGCGCCGGACTCGCACCATTCCGCGCGGAGAACGGCGACTTCCTCGAGCCCGGCGACACCGGCCAACCGGTCATCGCGGCGCGGATCACGATCCGCGCCCACCCCGGGAACGTCCTCCTCGCTGACCTCGTCCTGTTCGTCACCACGGAAGGTGACCCGATCTTCGACGGCACACCGGTCCTCGACGACGCCAAGCGGGCCCGGACGGGCGTGTTCCGGTTCATCGTTCAGCAGATCCGGTTCGCCTCCTGATAGCTAGCGACGGCGGGCAGCTCGCCCCGGGCGCGCGTCTGCCACGGAGAACCGATCTCTCCGGCGCGGATGGTGCCTCCTCCCGACCCGTCGTCGCCGTCCCCGGTCGTCCTCGTCACCGACGGCGGGATCACTGGCCTCGGGTGGGGCGAGCAGCGCGCCCGATGCGAGACCAAGCCGAGGAGGATCCGCCCGTGACGACAGCGCCTGAGCCGCTGCCGGAGGAGCCGTACTCGCCTCCCGGCACCAAGCCCGCATAGGAGCCGCCCACGCTCCCCGAGCATCCGCTCCGCGCGCAGGACGCTGCCGCCCTGCTCCCGGAGGAGATCGCATGACTGCCGCCCAGCCCATGCCGTATGCGCCCGGCGGCAAGGGACCCGGTTGCTGTCACCTGGTGTTGTCAGCCCTTGTCTTCACCGGGCCGGTCATCGAGCGTCACGACATCCGTGTCGGGCCGCGGGACCGCACGTCGGCCGCTCGCCTTCTGCCAGTAGGCCTCCTTGCCCAGCAACGACTCACCGAACCGGTCGAACTCGGCGATCACCTTCTGCGTTGCCGCGATGATGGCCTCCCGGGTTCGTTCGCTCAGCTCGTCCAGCTGCCGGGATACTTCCGCCTCGAGGTGGGCGGCAACCTCGTCCTGGGCCAGGGACCGCAGTTCACTCTTGGCCTCGCGCACCGCGGCCCGCAGATCCTTCGTGGCGGCATGGGCTTCGCGGACCATCTCCCGGCACTCGCCAACCGCCGCTTCCAGTCGGTCGAGCTCGTTCACGGCATCCTCCTCGCTCACCCACTGGATCGGGGGTATTTCCAGTTTGGGTCGGCAGCCGACTGAGCACAACGCGGTGCGCGCCAGGTGACGTTTGAGTGCTATGAGCAGGATGGGAAAGCCGCGGAAGCGTTAGACCATAGGGATCTGCTGGCGAGTGAAGTTCGGCTCTGACTCCCTGCTTCGGGAGTGCCTGCGGTCCCTGACGGGAAGGTGGTAGCCCGAAGGCATATGTCCGCACATCAGTGTCCGCCTGGGACAACCGGAGGTTGTGAGATGGCCAACGACAAGGGCACCACCCTGACGCCAAGATCACGTTCGGCACCCAGGGTTGTGGCGCCGAGGAACCATGTAAACGTTGCCCTTCCCTTCTCGAAGATCACGGCTGAGGAGCCGATGAAGATGAAGGTGGGGGACTGGATCAGCCTGGCTGGGTTGGTGATCTCGATCATTGGATTCAGCGTTGCGACGTGGCAGCTCACCCGCATTGCCAAATGCGTCGCAAGCGGACCAGGCGAGTGATCGAGCGAACCCAGAAGAGGTAGATTCGCTTGCTGACCGGCTTCTTCGTCTGACGTTGGAGGTCGGATTAGCTGCTCGCGGTCAAAGTCCGTTAGCCGCACGTTCACAGGTTGTTGCTGGTGGCGATCGTTGACCGTTGATGGCCGTCCGGGGGCATCTCGGGCGCACACCCGCAATGCCTAGGGTCTAACGCATTGTCGCCCGGGAGACGCGATAGGCCAGCATGATGTTCGCCACCGCGCCCGCGAGCGTCAGCAGCGCCCAGCCCCAGTAGAGCTTCGATCCGTCGGTCATGAATTCGCTGGCCCGGCCAGCTGATGTTCGTTGGTTCGCGCTGGCTCGCGGTGTTACGCCCTGCCGTAAGGCCAAAATTAAGGCCAGGGGGTGGCCAGGTAAGCGGACTGAGCTGGTCGCCGATTGGCTATCAAGCGACCGTTGACATTCGATCCTCTCGATGCGAACTGCCGACCTGTAGGCCGGGGTCTTGTGCTAGGTGGTTGCTGACCTTGGTTAACACGAGCCATATGCGGCCTGACCTGGGGTTGGGGTCTCGGTGGTTCTCATCGATTCCCGGCAGATCACGGGGGTGATGTGCCCGCGATGTACCCTGGCTCGCATGAGCCTTGGCCTGTCATGATGTCCCGGTGGACGTTGACAACAGAAGCAAGCCTCCGCAATTAGCTGACGAACGCGTCACGCTGACGGGCTTCCTGGAATACCAGCGCGAGACCTTGGCCATGAAATGCGCGGGCCTCACCGCCGCACAGCTACGGGAGCGGGCAGTGCCGCCCTCGGCTCTGTCCCTGCTTGGGCTGGTCCGACACATGGCCGAAGTCGAGCAGAGCTGGTTCCGGCTCGTGATGAGCGGCCAGCGCATTCCCTATCACTGGCCACGGGAACCAGGCGAGGAGGCTGGCTTCAGCAGCGGCAGTGCTGAATTCGACGTTACGGACGCCGACCCGGAGGAGGCGTTCGAGGTCTGGCGGGCAGAGTGTGCGCGTTCACGTAACTTCGTAGACGCCGCTGACTCCTTGGATGTCATCGGGCACTATTACGACGAGACGTTCTCGCTCCGCTATGTCCTCACCCACATGATCGAGGAGTACGCGCGGCACAACGGCCACGCCGACCTGCTCCGCGAGCGCATCGACGGAGTCACCGGAGATTAAGGGCGAGCGGCGGACTTCTCAGGGACGCCTTGCGTAGCCTCGCTTCCACTCCCGTCCTCCCGGCAGGCGCCGGATCTTGCCGTGGAGCGGCCGGGACCCGCGTCGTGTCCATTGACGACGGCACGTGGCCGTACTGCGTCAGCCCAAAGCCGACCAGGCCGCCGACCGGCTCAAGGCGGCCACTCCTGGCGCGGAGTCAAAGGCGGCTACGTGTCCACCACCGGCTGGGACGAACCCATCTACCCGGACACCGTCACATCGCTGATGACCAAGTTCATCCGCGCCCGCAACCAGCCGGGGCAGGAGAACGCCACCCAACGACCAGCTACCGCACGCCCGGCTGCACGACCTCAGGCACCTGCACGCCACGGCCCTGCTGCTATCCGGCCTTCCAGCCGAATCCGGGGCCGTCCAGGGCTGTTGTTAGCCGATCCGTTAGCAAGATCGTCTGGTGTCCCAGCGGGGCAGCTCACCCTGCCCGTGAGGGCGTAATCCCCATGGTGGGCGCATGCCAGCTGCCCCCTCCCGGACTCCACCCCATCTACACTTGGGGCTGAACGGGCCGACCGAGGGGACCGCACATGAATGCCGACGCGTCCGAACTAGTCAACATCCCCCGCGCCGAGCTGGATGCGCTCAAGGCTGAGCTGAAGCGACGGCGGCGGGAAGTCGGGCGTGGCGTGGCCAAGGGCTACATTCAGGCGGACCCAGGCCCGGGCGATGACGCGCCCACGTTTACCCGCCAGGAACTGACTGAAGCCTGGGGAATACGTGAGTGATCGCCTGGTCCGGTTCCCTGGCACTTCGTGGCAGCAGATCGAGGCCCTGCCGCAGCCACTGCGGTGGACGGTTCAGCGCACGATCTTCCACCTGTTAGACGAGCCGGTCCCAGCGCTGGCGGATCCTTTCCCCCTCGATGACCCACTGCCCGGTGCCTACGAGCGGCACCTGCCTGCCGACGACGTGACGATCTGGTACACGTCAGCGAGCATGCAGGCCAGGAAGTCATCAGCGGGCAGCACCTGAGCCTTGACACGTGACGTGGCCGCCCCGCCGAGTGCTGGTCAGCGACCAGCTTCAGTCCCACTAGCGTCCGCATTGCCGTTGGACGACTTTCGGAGCACAGTCCCCTTCCATGATCGGAAAGGGCCTCTGACGTGGGAGCCGCCTCTCGGAATCGAACCGATGACCTACGCATTACGAGGAGGATTCGAGGCGTCCAGTGCCGTCACAGGATCACTCCTGCCCCGCTCACCGGACTCCTCGGTCCGATCGCGTCCACGGTCATCCAGGGCTGTCGTTAGCAAATCCGTTAGCAGGACAGGCAGCATCTCAGCCTGGTCTGATCGAACCTTGAGGGACCCATCCGAGCCATCAGCTCGCGCAGGCTCGCGCCTGTTGCTGCCTGACTCCTACCCGCCCTGAGGGGAGGGCGGCGAGCCACCCGCGATTGACCGAGGTTAGCCGCCTGTCTACCCTCGCATCTATGCGGACTGCTCGACTGCGACATTCCGTACTAGGCGTACTCCTGCTAGCTGTCTCAGCTGCCCTGTTGATGGGCTGGCTGTGGTTGAGCCATCTGTGGTTCGCGATCGCCACCAGCATGGTTGTCACGCTCGTGCTGCTGGCCTTGATGCTCCGGAACGCGTGGCACCAGACGAGTCCGGAAAGCCTCGGCTCACGCGGTTTCAGTCCGGAATCTGTCTGGGATTCCAACCTGATGGATCCAGGCCTGCGCCGAGAGATGGTCTCCATAATCCCGGCCTTCGGGCGCAGTGGGGTATCCAATACCCCCATCCGGCGTCCGGCGGCCCAGCCGGCCTCCGGGTCGTTCGCCCGGCGGCGTGCGCCGACAGCCTGGAACGGCCAGCCCGACCGGCGCGGCCGGCTTTCCCCGGACGACCTGGTCACGTTCGCCGAGGAGCGCGAAGCCGCCAGCATCGACGACGTGCTCGGCGCACTCGACCGCGACCTGGTCGGCCTGGTGCGCGTGAAGCGGTGGATCGAGGAGATCGCGCTGCTGCTCCTGGTGGACCGGGCCCGGCAGAGATTCGGCCTCGAGGCCCCCCGGCCAAACCTGCACATGTGCTTCACCGGCCCGCCGGGCACCGGCAAGACCACCGTGGCGCTGCGCATGGCCGAACTCCTGCACCGGCTCGGCTACCTGGAAAGCGGGCACCTGGTGCACGTCATGCGCGACGACCTGGTCGGCCAGTACATCGGGCAGACCGCACCCAAGACCAAGCGCGTGCTCGACCAGGCCATGGGCGGGGTGCTGTTCATCGACGAGGCCTACTATCTGTACCGCGCGGCCGACTCCAAGGACTATGGCCAGGAGGCCATCGACATCATGCTGCAGGTGATGGAGAAGGAGCGCGACAAGCTCGTGGTCATCCTCGCGGGCTACAAGAACCGGATGGACGAGTTCTTCGAGAGCAACCCGGGCATGCATTCCCGGATCGCGCACCACCTGGACTTCGCCGCCTACGATGTTGACGAGCTCGTCGCGATCGGGCGGCTAATGCTCGAGCAGGCCAGTTACTACCTGTCCCCGGGCGCCGAGGAGGCGTTCCGCCAGTACCTATCCCGCCGGATGCACCGGCCCCGGTTCGCCAACGCCCGCAGCGTGCGGAACGAGCTGGACCGCACCAGGCTCCGGCACGCGCACCGTCTGGCCACTGACGCCAGCCGCGGCTGGAATCGCGACGACCTGATGCGCCTTGAGTCATCGGACATCCTGCCTAGCTGGGACTTGCTAGACAGTGATCCGTCGTAGCTGCCTCGTAGTGGCGCTCATGTAGCCAGCCGCACGCCCGGTTTCGCCGGAGGCCGGCCGCAACGTCGTCCGCGGATACACGCGCCTTGGCCACGGTCAGGCGCCCGTTAGCAAAGAGGCCCTTTCCATGATCGGAAGGGGCCTCTGACGTGGGAGCCGCCTATCGGAATCGAACCGATGACCTACGCATTACGAGTGCGTCGCTCTGACCGACTGAGCTAAGGCGGCGTGCCGTCCCTCACGGGCAGCCACCCGAGTCTACCGGGCCGCAAGTCGGCTCGCGCAGCCGTCCGCAGGGAGGCTTCGCGTCGTGATCTTGACTTCAGGGACAGCCCGGAGAGCAGGGGAAAGTCCCACAGCACACCGACCCGGGCCCGCCGGGAACTGGTCATCAAGTGGGCGACCCAGCTAGCCGGCCGGGGACAAGCAGCCTAACGACCGGTGCCCTTGGGTCGCGTGGAACCCGGCTTGGCTCACGATCATGGAATCGCGGTGCTCATGACGCTGACCTGTGGTTGAGCCACTCGCCTGTCGCGGACAACCCTCTTGTCACGCCCGGCTGTCACGCCCGGCGGTCTCGCTCGCGAGACCGCCGGGCCCCCGTTAGCTCTTTGACCTTCCTATCAATGCCGGGTACCATGCATTACATGGAACCGGGCGGCGAAGTTAACTGGCTGGGCCAGGTTCGCAAGGGCGTGGCTGAGCAGTGCGTCCTGGCCCTGCTCACCAGGGGGGAAAAGTACGGAGTCGAGCTAGCGCGTGAGCTCACCGCACGGGGGCCGATCATCGGCGGCGAAGGGACGCTCTACCCGCTGCTTGCCCGCCTGCGGCGCAACGGCCTGGTCGAGACGTCGTGGCAGGAGTCAACCTCCGGCCCGCCGCGCCGCTACTACCACCTCACCAGCGACGGGGAACTCGCCCTCGCCAGCTTCAAGAAACAGTGGCGGGGTTTTTGCGACGCCGTTGACGGGATCCTCAACGAAGGGAGCCACGAATGACTTCCCGACAATCGGCCGGCGAGGCCGACAAGCTTGTCCGGCGTTATCTGGCGCAGCTGGACGCAGCGCTGCGGGGCGTCGACGCATCCCGGAGGCAGGATCTCGTCGCCGAAGTGCGCGGGCACATCGAAGAGGAGCGGGCCGGGCTCGACGCTGACGACGCAGCGAGTGTCCGGACCCTCCTCGACAAGGTCGGCGACCCCGCTGCCATCGCCGCCGAGGCAGGCGCACCGCCCCCGGGCAGCCGCCGCTGGGACGCGTGGGCGCCGTGGCTGATCATCTTCGGCCCAGTCGCGAGCGGGCTGGGCTGGCTCGCCGGGATGCTGATTCTGTGGCCCTCGCCGACATGGAGCCGGCGTGACAAGCTGATCGCCACCTTCGTGCCGCCGGCAGGCCTGGTGGCCCTGTTCTTCGGCCTCGTGGCCGCGCTCCGCGCGACGACTTCCTGTCGGGGGCAGGTCCCCGCCTTGCACGCGGCCGCTAGCTGCACGACCAGCGGGCTCACCCTCCCGCTCGGAGTCGCCATACTCCTGGCCGTAGCCGGTCTCGCCGCCCACCTGCTGCCGCCGATCCACCTGATGAGGACACGTCGTCAGCAGCGCTCCACCTTTGCCTGATCAACCCGCTCGAGTAATCAGCCGGATGGCCCCCACCTTGAAACGCCCCGGGGGTGCGCACTGATGTGAGCCAAGTCGGGTGAACATAAGTTCCACCGAAAGGGCGGCCGTGGGGTTAATGGTGCTAACGGGATGGCTGATGCCACGGGGGTAAGGCCGGCGAGATCAAGGCTTGATGATGTTGACTTTGCCCGCACTCCAGTGACGCCTAAGTCAACATCACGACCAGCGGATGGGAAGCGAGAAACTAGCTAGTGCGCCCAGAGCGCTACCGGCAGACGGTGCCGTTGCGCGGAACCGCCAGTGAGATCAGGTAGCGGTTCACGATCGAGTCCACGCACGGGCTGCCCATCATGTATGCGGTGTGCCCGTTGCCATCCCAGCCCAGCAGCACCCCGGATGCCAGGTCCCGGGACAGCGCCTGCGCCCAGCGGTACGGGGTGGCCGGGTCGTTCTTGTTGCCGACCACCAGGATGGGCGGCGCGCCCGCCGCCCGGATACGAACCGGAGGAGCCGGGCGGACCGGCCAGAACGCGCATGGCAGGCTGCCCCACATGATCGGCGCGCCGAATAGCGGGGCCGCTCGCGCGGCGGCGGCCGCGGCGGACCGCCACCTGGCCAGTCCGGCCGGCCACGGCCGGTCCAGGCAGTCCACCGCGGTGTTCGCATCGGCCAGGTTGCTGTACTGCCCGTTGCTGTTCCGCTCGTACAGCACGTTGGCCAGGTCGACCAGCACCGTGCCGTCGCCGCGGAACGCGGCGGCCAGCGCCTCCCGCAGCGTCGGCCAGTACCCCTGGCTGTACAGCGCCGTCGCGATCCCGTTCAGCAGCATCGCCCCGTCGGCCGGCTGGCTGTCCAGGTTGTTCCGCAGCGGATGGGCCGCGGCCCGGCTGACCAGGCCCTGGATGCGGGCCAGCCCGGCCGCCACACTGCCCCGGCCGGCCGGGCAGCCGGCCCGCGCCACGCAGTCCGCCACGAAGGCGCGCAGCGCGACCTCGAACCCGCGCGCCTGGGCGACATTCATACTCAACGAAGAGATGCCCGGGTCGATCGCCCCGTCCAGCACCAGGGCCCGCACGTGGCCGGGGAACAGCTGGGCGTACCAGGTGCCCAGGTACGTGCCGTACGACTTGCCGAGGTAGGTGAGCTTGGCGTCGCCCAGGGCGGCCCGGAGCACGTCCATGTCCCGGGCCGCGTCGCGGGTGCCGACGTAGGGCAGCAGCGCCGCGGAGTTACGCGCGCAGCCGCGGACGAGCAGCTTGCTCTCCGCGGCCACCGTGGCTAGCTGGGCCGCGGTATCTGGCATGTCGTTGGTGGCGAAGTAGGTGTCGAGCTGGGAGCCGGTCAGGCAGTGCACGGCCGGCACGCTGGACCCGACCCCACGCGGGTCGAAGCCGACGACGTCGAACCGGGCCCGCACCGGTGCGGCGATCTCGCTGCGCGCCTGCAGCGCGTAGCTCACCCCGGATGCCCCCGGGCCGCCGGGGTTCACCAGCAGCGCACCGATCCGTTGGGCGGGATCGGACGCTGGCAGCTTGATGACCGGCAGGGAGAAGCGGTGCCCAGCCGGCCGGGAGTAGTCGAACGGCACCAGCAGCCGGGTGCACTGGAAGATCTGGTTACAGGGCACCCAGCGGAGCTTCTGGGCGTAGTAGCCGCCGAGGGTGGTGGGCGGCGGGCCGGCTGGGGCGGCGCTGGAAGCGGACGGGCTGCTGGCCGCTGGGGCGGACGGGTGGCCGGACGAGCTGCACCCGGCTAGCGTCATGGCTGCGGCCGCCAGCCCCGCCGCCAGGCGGCGCCGGGGGCGCCAGGTCACTCGGTGGCCGCCTGGCCCGCCTTGTCGCCGTAGGTCTCCTCGTAGGCCTTCCGGGAGCCGCACACGCTCGCCTTCGGGCAGGCGCACTTGCTGCCGTCCCGGTTCAGCTTCACGACCACCTTGTCCCCGGGCACGCTCAGCCCGGTCACCACGCCGGGGCCCTCCGGGGTCTCGACCGACTCCCCGATCGCCGGCGCATCCCGGCGGAAGTCCTGGTACAGCGGGTGCTCGTACTTCAGGCAGCACATCAGGCGGCCGCAGGCCCCGGCGATCCGCAGCGGATTGACCGGCAGGTCCTGGTCCTTGGCCATCCGGACCGACACCGGCTCGAAGTCCTTGAGGAACGTCGAGCAGCACAGGTCGCGGCCGCACGGGCCGATACCGCCCTGCAGCCGCGCCTCGTCGCGGGGGCCGATCTGGCGCAGCTCGACCCGGGCGTGCAGCCGGGCCGCGAGATCACGGACCAGGGCCCGGAAGTTGACCCGGCCGGGTGCGCTGAAGTAAATGGTGTAGACATCCGGGGAGTTCACCACGTCCACCCCGATGACCTTCATGGGCAGGCCGTGTTCCCGGATCAGCCGCCGCGCCGCGACCCGGGCCTCGGCCCGGCGGCCGCGATTGGCCTCATTGCGGGCCAGGTGCTCCCCGGTGGCCGGGCCGGCGCAGACGGGCAGGTCCTCCACCTCGTCCACCCACTGCGGGGCCCAGATGCACTCGGCGACCTCCGGGCCGGAGTCAGTGGGCACGAGGACCTTGTCCCCGACCGCAGGCGTGTGCGGCCCGGGATCCAGATAGTAGAGCCGTCCGTAGCGCTCGAAGCTGACGGCCATCATCATGCCCACCGCCCCAGGTTACGGGCCGCTCACGCGATCCGCTCACGCGGGCCGCAAATCTTCGCATAAAGGGCACTGAGCTAACGCTCCAGCCCTAGCCAGCCGGATGCTGGGCTAACGCCCGGGGCGGTCCCCGGCGGCAGTGCACGAGACCACGAGGCTGGCCGGCAGTACGCCCGCGAGGATCTCGCGGTGGGTGGGCACCGCCTCGGCGTGGCGTTCACGGCCCGCCTCGGTCAGCGTGATGAAGATGCCGCGCCGGTCGTTGTCACACAGGCACCGTTCGACCAGCCCGTTCTTGGCCAGCCGGTCGATCAGCCGGGACAGGGCGCTCTGGCTCAGGTGCACCGCATCCGCGAGTTCCTGGGCGCGGAACTTGCGGTCGCCGTGCTCGGCCAGCCGGTCCAGCACCTCGAACTCACTGACACCCAGCCCGTGCCGGCGGCCCAGCTCGTGCTCGAGCGCCGCACACGCCGCGGCGTGGCTGGCCGCGATGGCCCGCCACGCACTCACCACCGGCTCACCGTCCGCGGGCGGCGTCGCCCCCGGGGCCAGGGCCGGGCCCGGGGCCGGGCCCGGAGCTGGGACCGGAGCTGGGACCGGGGTCGTCCCCGGGGCCAGGGCCGGAGCCGGAGTCGTCCCCGGAGCTGGGACCGGGGCCGGGGCCGGGGTCGTCCCCGGGGCCAGGGCCGGAGCCGGAGTCGTCCCCGGAGCTGGGACCGGGGCCGGAGCCGGGGCCGTCCCCGGGGCCGGGGCCGCGTTCCGGATGGACTGCGTTGCACTCACAGGCGCAGGATAACGCTACCGGACAGTAGATGCAACTGCATTAATTGCACTTGCATCTACTGCATGTACATGCATATGGTTCAGGGCATGGAGTCTTCCCGCCAGGCGCAGGGCGTTCCCCGCGCCGCCTCCACCTCATCCCTATCCGTTCCTGCCACCCACGCCCGTCCCCCGGCCGCGCCCGCGCCGGACCTGGCTACCTCGGCCGAGCCGGCGGCCGCCGGGCAGTGGAGCCCGCGGCTGTGGGCCATCCTGCTCGTCCTGAGCGGGGCCATCTGCCTGGATGCCCTGGACGTGTCCATGGTCGGCGTGGCCCTACCGTCCATCCGCACGGCGCTGGACCTGAGCACCTCGTCGCTGCAGTGGGTGGTCAGCGGTTATGTGCTCGGCTACGGCGGCCTGCTGCTGCTCGGGGGCCGGGCCGCCGACCTGCTCGGCCGGCGCCGCGTGTTCCTGGCCGCCCTGGCCGTCTTCGCGGTGGCGTCGCTGTTCGGCGGACTGGTCAGCAGCCCCGAGCTGCTGATCGCCGCACGGTTCATCAAGGGCATCGCGGCGGCGTTCACCGCCCCGGCCGGGCTGTCCTTGCTGACCACCACGTTCCACGAGGGCCCGATGCGCAACCGGGCCATCAGCATCTACTCCGCCTTCGGCGCCAGCGGCTTCTCCCTGGGCCTGGTCCTGTCCGGGCTGCTCACCGAGGTGAGCTGGCGGTGGACGCTGCTGGTGCCGGCGCCCGTCGCGCTGATCACGCTGGCCGCGGCCATCCCGGCCATTCCCCGCGACACGCCGCAGGAGGCCCGGCAGCCGGGCCGCGGCGCCCCGGCGCGGCACCGCCGCCGGTTCGACGTTCCCGGGGCGGTGACGATCAGCGGCGCCATGTTGCTGCTGGTGTACACCGTGGTCGAGGCGCAGCAGGCAGGCTGGGCGTCGCCCCGGACCATTGGCTCGTTCGCCGTGGTCGCGGCGGCGCTGGCCGCGTTCGTGGTCATCGAGCAGCGCAGCGCGGACCCGCTGGTGCGGCTCAGCCTGCTGAGGTCCGGCGGGCTCACCCGGGCCAACATCGGGGCGCTGACCCTGTTCGGGTCGTACGTGTCGTTCCAGTTCCTGGTCACCCAGTACCTGCAGAGCCTGGCCGGCTGGTCGGCCCTGCGGACCGCGCTGGCGTTCCTGCCCGCGGGCCTGGTCGTGGTGGTCCTGTCCACCCGGATGGACGCCATCATCGGGAGGTTCGGCCCGGTCCGGGTCAGCGTGGCCGCCTTCGTCAGCCTGGTCGCCGGCTACCTGGTCTTCCTCCGGGTCGGCATCCACCCGGATTACCTGACGGTGATCTTCCCGGCGGTCCTGCTCATCGGGATCGCGTTCGGCCTGGGCTTCTCCGCCCTGAGCCTGGCCGCCACGGCGGGGGTAGCCGACTCGGAGCAGGGCCTGGCCGCCAGCATGTTCCAGACCTCGTTCCAGGTCGGCGGCGCGGTCGTGCTGGCCGTGGTCACCGCGGTAGTGGACGCCGCCGGGGCGAGCCACATCACCACGGCGGCGGCCACTCTCGGCGCCTACCGCCCGGCCCTGGCCGTCATCACGGGAGTCTCGGTCCTCGGCGCGATCACCGCCCTCACCGGCCTGCGGCGGACCCGTGCCCTGTCCCCCGCCGGGACGGAGCTGTTCCTGCCCGCCGGGGCGGAGGGGGGTTCCCTGGAGCCGGCCACGGTTCCAGCCGCCACCGGGCCAGTGGCCACCGAACCGGAGCGCAGCTACGTCGGCACAGATCTGGTCAGCACCGCCGCCACCGCCCCGGAGAGCACCGCCGCCGGTGACTGCTGGGACGAAGACGGCGACTGCTGGGACCTGGTCGAACGCCTGACCCGCCGTGGAAAACCGTTAGCGCCGTATTTCCTTGCCCTCATAGGGGCAAGGAAATACGGCGCTGATGGATTGGCGCCGGTGGCGCCGACCGGCGGTCAGCCGCAGAGGAGGGCTAGGGTCATCTCCTCGACGGCGAGCAGCGGGGCGACGTTGACCTCGAGCCGTGCCCGGCACCGCATGATGGCTTCCATCCGGCGCACGGTGGACTCGGCCGTGGTGGCCTCCGCGACCTGCCGCAGCTCGTCCTCGTGGCCCGCGCTGGCCAGGTCCACGTCCGCGCCGAACTGCACGGCCAGCACGTCACGGTAGAACGCGGCCAGGTCGAGCAGGGCCCGGTCCAGGGCATCCCGCTTGAGCCGGGTGGCCCGGGACTTCTGCCGGTCCTCTAGCTCGCGGAGCGCCCCGGCGCCACCCCGGAGCGCCTTGGCCACGCCCTTGCCGGTGGAGCCCTCCCCGAACGCCTTGCGCAGCGCATCGCGCTCCGGGCCGTTCAGTTCCTCGGTCACCGCGGCCGCCTCCTGCTCGGCCGCCTTGACCAGCGCCGCGGCCGAGCTCAGCGCGGTGCCGAGGCTGACCACCCGGACCGGGAGCCGCAGCACGTCATTGCGGCGCGCCGCCGCGTCCGGGTCGGTGGCCAGGCGGCGCGCCCGGCCGATGTGCCCCTGCGCGGCCCGCGCCGCGGCCAGCGCCCGAGACGGGTCGATCCCGTCCCGCCGGGCCAGCACCTCCGCCACGGCCTCGGGCGGTGGCGTGCGCAACGTGACCAGCCGGCACCGGGACCGGATCGTGGTGACGAGTTCTTCCGCGGAGGGGGCGCAGAGCAGCCAGACCGTCCGCGGCGATGGCTCCTCGATCGCCTTCAGCAGCGCGTTCGCGGCCTGCTCGGTGGCCCGGTCGGCGTCCTCGAACAGCACCACCTGCCAGCGGCCGCCCGACGGCGCCCCGGCCGCCCGGAGCACCAGGTCCCGGGTCTGCCTCACGCCGTAGGAGAGGCCGTCCGGCCGGACCAGCATCAGGTCCGGGTGCGTGCCCGCCTGCACCTGGTGGCAGCTCGGGCAGTGCCCGCACCCCTGGTCCGGGCAGAGCAGGGCGGCGGCGAAGGCCCGCGCGGCCACCGACCGGCCGGACCCGGGCGGCCCGGTGAACAGCCAGGCGTGCGTCATGCCCGTCGCGCGCTCGCCGCGCAGCAGGGCGGCGGCCGCGGCGGCGGCCCGCCGCAACTGGGCCACGACCCGCTCCTGGCCGACCAGGTCGTCGTAGACCGGCGGGGCCGGCGGCGCGTCCAGTTCGGTCATCGCCAGGCCCGTCAGTCCACGATGGCCGGGATGCTGCCGGTGTTCGCCTCGGCCATCGGCGGCACCGGGTCGGGCAGGATCTCCCGGACCCGTTCCTGGATCTGCCGGCTGACCTCGTCGGCCGGCTGGGACGCGTCCAGCACCAGGTACCGGTCCGGCTGCGCCCGGGCCAGGCCGAGGAAGCCGGCCCGGACCCGCTCGTGGAAGTCGAGCGGCTCCGCTTCCAGCCGGTCCGCGGACCGGGCCCGGCGGCCCAGGCCACCGGCGGGCGGCATGTCCAGCAGCACGGTCAGGTCGGGCACCAGCCCGCCGGTGGCCCAGTCGTTCAGCCCGGCCACCTCCGCGGCGGGCAGGTCGCGCCCCGCGCCCTGGTAAGCAAGAGACGAATCCACATAACGATCCGTGACCACGACTGCCCCCCGCTCCAGTGCCGGGCGGATCACCGCGCTCACATGCTCGGCCCGGTCGGCCGCGTAGAGCAGGGTCTCGGCGCGGGCGGACAGGCCGGCGTGGGCCGTGTCGAGCAGCACGGCGCGCAGCCTCATGCCCACCTTGGTGGCCCCGGGCTCCCGGGTGGTGACCACGTCGTAGCCCTGGTCGCGCAGCCAGATGGCGAGTAGCCGGGCCTGGGTGGTCTTGCCCGCGCCCTCGCCGCCTTCCAGTGCGACGAACATCCCGTGCCGGGCGGGTGACGGCTCGTAGCCGTTGACGTGCCCGGGCGTTTCCTCGTGCCCGGGCACTCCCTCCCCGGCCCCGGGGCCGGGGACCGGCTGGAACTCCTCGCCGCGGACGGCGGCTACCAGGTCCTCACGCAGCGGCACGCCCTTACGGTCGTCCATCTGCCGGTAGGACAGCACGCCGACCCAGACCGCGATGGCCGCGGCCAGCAGCATCACCAGGTTGTAGCCGATGCCCTGGTAGCTGACGTGCGCGACGTGCAGGTTCCCGGTGCCGGAGGCGCCGCGGACCAGGGCGGTCAGCCCGGCCGCGACGAACGGCGCCACCGCGATCACCGCGAACAGGGTGACCCGGATGGCCGAGTACAGAAAGGCGAACGTGCGGCCCCGGGTGTCGTCGTTCACCTCGCGGCCGACGATCGTGTAACCGGTCACGTAGGCCACCCCGGCGCACGCGCCGAGCAGCACGACCAGCACCACGACCACGACCAGGTTCGGGATCAGGGCGATGAGCGCGAGCGGGATGGCCGAGGCGGCGATGCTCAGCCCGAACAGCCGCCGCCGGCTGAACCCGCGGAGGATGCGCAGGCCGAGGAACATCCCGCCAGCCAGCCCCACGAAGATCGCGGCGAACACGACTCCCCAGCCTGCGTTGCCGCCGTGCAGGGTGTGCGTGATGTACGGCTGGCCCAGCCCGACCACCACGCCGCCGGCCGCGAACGCGCCCACCATCCCTATGACCAGCCCGCGGACCACCCGGGTCTGGCCAATGAACCGCCAGCCCTCCCAGATGGTCTTGGCCACCGAGGGCGCCGAGATGTGCGCGCTGAACTGCCGCTTGGGGATCTCCCGGAGCCCGTAGATGACGAGCGCGGAGACCACGAACGTGGCCGTGTTGAAGTACAGCGCCAGGTTCACCGGGTTGGTGGTGAAGTAGTGCGAGAGCCCGCTCAGGGCCCGGCTGACCAGCGACAGCAGGCTGAAGATGAGCCCGGCGATCGGCGCGGTGCCGTACGTGGTGAACAGGCTGTACTGGTTGGCCTGCTCCAGCTCGTCCGGGGGCACCAGGTTCGGCACCGAGGCGTCCTTGGCCGGGGTCCAGAACAGCGAGACACACGAGGCGAGGAACTGGACCACGTAGATCCAGGTCAGCGGGTTGGCGAAGTGAACGGCCAGGTTGAGCGGGATGGACAGGTAGAGGGCCGCGCGGAGCACGTCGCCCACGATCATGTTCAGCCGACGGTCCAGCCGGTCCGCGGCCGCGCCGGCCAGCGGCCCGAGGATCAGGGCCGGCAGCAGCGAGGAGAGCCAGACGCCGCCCACGGCGCTGTACTGGGCAGCGGCGCCGTTGCCGGCCAGCGCGGAAGCCAGCGAGGCGAGGGCGACCAGGCTGAGCCAATCCCCCAGGCTGGACAGCGATGTCGCGATCCATAGCCGGCGGAACGGCCTGATGGACAGCACGCTGGCCCGGCGGCGTCCATCAGGGGAAGGGGATCGGAAGTTCACGCGGTTTAGAGTATCCACACGGGGGGTAATCGCGCCGCCTGCAAGCTCGCGAAATGTCCGTCAGGTGCGGGCGGGCAGGGGCCGGATCACGGCACCCGGCTGGCTGAACGGCTCCGCTTGGGCTCACCGTTCTTGGTCGCGGCCGCCTTGCCGGCCCCGGACTTGCTGGCCCCGGGCTTCTTCGCCGCCGCACCCGAGGCCGGTTTCTTGGCCGCGGCCCGGCGGCGCGGGGCGGACGGCGCCGCCGTCCGCCGCTCGGCGAGCAGTTCCGCCGCGCGCTGCGGGGTCAGCGACTCGACCGCATCGCCCTGGCGCAGCGAGGCGTTGGTCTCCCCGTCGGTCACGTACGGCCCCCACCGGCCTTCCTTGACCACGACGGGCCGCCCGCTGGCCGGGTCCTCGCCCATCTCACGCAGCGGCGGCGCCGCTGCTGCCCGGCCCCGGCCCCTGGCCTTGGGCTGGGCGAACAGCTCCTTCGCCTCGGCGAGGGTGAAGGTGAACAACTGCTCTTCGGATTCCAGTGAACGGCTGTCGGTGCCCTTCTTGACATAGGGCCCGTACCGGCCGTTCTGCACCGTGATCGGCTCGCCTTCCAGCTCACCGATGGTGCGGGGCAAGGTGAGCAGCCGAAGCGCGTCGTCCAGCGTCACCGTGTCCAGCGACATGGACGCCAGCAGGGAGGCGGTGCGGGGCTTGCCGCTCTCGCCCTCAGCCAGCACCTCGGTCACGTAAGGGCCGTACCGGCCCGCCTTGGCGACGATCTGGCGGCCGGTGGCCGGGTCCGCGCCGAGCGGAAAGTCCCCGCTGGGCTGGGCGAACAGCTCCTCGGCCTTCTCCGGGGTGAGCTCGTCGGGCGCCATCCCCTCGGGGACGTTGACCCGCTGGTCGCCGCGCTCCAGGTAGGGGCCATACCGGCCCACCCGGACCACGATGTCGGTGCCGGCCAGCGGGAACGAGCTGACCTCGCGGGCGTCGATGTCACCCAGGTCGCTGACCAGTTCCTTGAGGCCTTCCTCGCCGTCGGCGCCGAAGTAGAACCGGCGCAGCCAGGGCACCCGGGCCGCCTCGCCGCGGGCGATCGCGTCCAGGGCGTCTTCCATCCGGGCGGTGAAGTCGTAGTCCACCAGCTGGCTGAAGTGCCGTTCCAGCAGGGTGACCACGGCGAAGGCGAGGAAGGAGGGCACCAGCGCGGTGCCCTTCTTGAACACGTACCCCCGGTCCAGGATCGTGCCGAGGATGTTCGCGTAGGTTGAACGGCCGGCCGATCTCCCGGTCTTCCAGCTCCTTGACCAGGGTCGCCTCGGTGTAGCGGGCCGGCGGCCGGGTGGCGTGCTCGGCCGCGGCCAGGTCCAGCGCGGCCAGCGGGTCGCCCTCGGCCAGCGGCGGCAGGCGGCGCTCCCGGTCGTCGCGGTCCGCGTCGTCGTCCGCGTCCTCCACGTAGGCCTTGAGGAACCCGTAGAAGCCGATGATCTTGCCGGAGGCACCGAACTCGGCCTCCTCGCCGGCCGTGGACCGGCCGCTGACCCGGACCGTCACCGACTCCCCGGTGGCGTCCTTCATCTGCGAGGCGACGGTGCGCTTCCAGACCAGCTCGTACAGCCTCAGCTCATCGCCGGACAGGCGGGACTGGGCGGGAGTGCGGAACGAGTCGCCGGCCGGGCGGATGGCCTCGTGCGCCTCCTGCGCGTTCTTCACCTTGCTGGCGTAGACGCGAGGGGCGTCCGGCACGTACTCCGCCCCGTACAGCTCGCGGGCCTGGCGGCGGGCCGCGTCGATGGCCGTCTGCGACAGCGTCGTGGAGTCGGTCCGCATATACGTGATGTGGCCGTTCTCGTACAGCCGCTGGGCCACGCCCATCGTGTACTTGGCCGAGAACCCGAGCTTGCGGGACGCCTCCTGCTGCAGCGTCGTGGTGCGGAACGGCGCGTACGGGGAGCGCCGGTATGGCTTGCGCTCCACCGACTTGACCGAGAAGTCCGCGCCGCCCAGCCGGTCGGCGAGTTCCGCGGCGGCCAGCCGGTGCACCACCCCGGGGGGCGCCGGCGCGGCCTGCCCGCCGGTGCTGCCGTCCTGCGGGACGCCTTCCAGGTAGAGCACGTCAGCGTTGCGCAGTTCGCCGCTCGGGGCGAAGTCGCGGCCCTGCGCCACCCGGCGGCCGTCCACCGCGACGAGCGTCGCCAGGAAGGAATTTACGTCGGTACCGGCCGCCCCGTCCGTACGGGCGAAGGTGGCCTGCAGGTCCCAGTACCGGGCGGTGCGGAACGCGATCCGCTCCCGCTCCCGGGCCACGACCAGCCGGGTCGCCACGGACTGGACCCGCCCGGCGGACAGCCGCGGCATGACCTTCTTCCACAGCACCGGGGAGACCTCGTAGCCGTAGAGCCGGTCCAGCACCCGGCGGGTCTGGTAGGCGTTGACCAGGCCCTGGTCGAGTTCCCGGGGGTTGGCGACGGCGCGGGCGATCGCCTCCGGGGTGATCTCGTGGAACACCATCCGGCTGGTCGGCACCTTGGGCTTGAGCTCCTGGAGGAGATGCCAGGCGATGGCCTCTCCCTCGCGGTCCTCATCAGTGGCGAGCAGCAGTTCGTCGGCGTCCCTCAGCAGCGCCTTGAGCTTGGACACCTGGGTCTTCTTGTCCGCGTTGACGACGTAGAGTGCCTCGAAGCCGTGATCCACGTCCACGCCGAGGCGAGCCCACGGCTCCTTGCGAAACTTCTCCGGGATCTCGGCGGCCTTGTCCGGCATGTCGCGGATGTGGCCGATGCTGGACTCCACCACGTAGCCCGGGCCGAGGTACCCCGCGATGGTCCGCGCCTTGGCGGGCGACTCGACGATCACCAGGCGCACGGGACCGCCGCCGTCGCCCGCGGTGAGGCCGCCGCCCTTCGTCTTCTTCGCGACGGTACCTGTCCTTGCTGCCACGCATTCACCTTCTAGCCCGGTGCCTCTGCCCGGCCCGGCTCCTCGTTCTCACTCATCCCGATCGCCAGCCGCGTTCATCGCGCCCGGCCATGCCCGTCCGGTTCTCAGGTGCTCCCCGTCCCGGCGGCGGCACGATCCTCATCGACCGCGCTGCCTCGACTGTGCGGTATCAGGCGTCCCCGTTCAACCCCCGGCCTGACAGTCCGTGCTCAGCCAACCTCCGCATCCCGTCTCTGGTGCTGCAGCCCCGCCTATCTCAACTCCGCACCCTGGCACGGGTGTTCCCCTACCCATCGCCGTCCGCCCTCGGACAGGCGGCCCGGCGATTATTTCCTCACCGCCGATTGAACCACCGCTGAAGCGGCGCACAATAAAAGGTGATGGCTGAGTACACCTATCTCGTGCTCTACCTGCCGCGTGGAACGTCACGAGACGTCGCTCGGCGGATACTGACCGATCACGCGGAGTACGGGGACTGGGAACTTGCCCGGCTCCGGCTGAATGCAGACGGCAGCAGGCAGGCAACCCTGCGCCGGCCGATCATACGCCCCGTACTGACCCTTTGACCACCAGCAAGGTGATCCGGGGGTTCTGGGCAGCCGGCCCGCAGCCTCTGGAGGCGGGCGCCGGTCCGCTCGAACGCGCCACTGCGGCCACGGCCAGTGGGGGCGCTGCGGGGGGCAGCTGCCACTGACCGCGGCCGCATGGGCGGCGCGCCAGCCGCTCCGGCCACGGCGATCTTCCGAGGTCCGGTACCGGAAGTACCTGACTACGTCATGGGCGGCCCGCATCAGCGGCGGGCTCCCACCCGCAGCCCCTGGTCGTTCTCCGGTCCTGGATCATCGGGCGACATTCCTCGTCGCGACCGGTGCTGCGCGAGTCCGGCGCTGCGGGGTATGCGGCAGGGGTTCTGCTCCCGCAGTAGTCGGCCTCACACAATGCGTAACGATAACACTACCCAACGTGTCATGACGGGATTTCGCAGAACTCCGCCGCCAGGCTGGAGCCGTGCGAGGCGGGGCCGCGTGGTGGGTCAGCAGCGGTCCAGGAAGGAGTCCAGGACCCGGGTGCCGAACTGGAGGGCGGCCACCGGGACCCGCTCGTCCACTCCGTGGAACATGCCGGAGAAGTCCAGGTCGGCCGGGAGCCGAAGCGGGGCGAAGCCGAAGCACCGGATGCCCAGCCGGCTGAACGACTTCGCGTCCGTGCCACCGGACAGGCAGTACGGGATGACCTTCCCCTCCGGGTCCTCGGCGAGCAGGGCGGCGGTCATGGCGTCGCACAGGTCCCCGTCGAACGTGGTCTCCAGGGCGATGTCATGGTGGATGAACTCGCGGGTGACATGCGGCCCGAGCAGGCTGTCCACCTCGGCGAAGAACTCCTCCTCATAACCCGGCAGGAAGCGACCGTCCACGTCGGCCGTAGCGACCTGGGGCACGACATTGACCTTGTAACCGGCGTTGAGAACGGTGGGGTTCAGGGTGTTGCGCAGGGTGGCCCCGGTCAGCCGGGACATGGAGCCGACCTTGTCCAGGATCTGCGGCAGCGCCTCCGGGCTGTAGTCGATGCCGAACGCCGCGCAGGCCGCGGCCATGAACTCCTCGACCGCGGGGGTCAGCCGCAGCGGCCATTCGTGCCGGCCGATCCGGGCGACGGTTTCGGCCAGCTCGGTGATCGCGTTATCCGGCTGCAACATGGAGCCGTGCCCGGCCGTGCCGCGGGCGGCCAGCCGCAGCCAGGCCATGCCCTTCTCGGCGATCTGGATCGCGTACAGGCGGCGGCCGGCCAGGGTGACGCTAAACCCGCCGACTTCCCCGATCGCCTCGGTGACACCCTCGAACAGGCCGGGATGGTTGTCCACCAGCCAGCGCGCCCCGTAGGAGCCGCCCGCCTCCTCATCCGCGAGGAACGCCAGCACCACATCGCGCGGCGGGCGGCGGCCCTCCCGCATCCGCTGCCGCACCACGGCCAGGGTCATCGCGTCCATGTCCTTCATGTCCACGGCGCCACGGCCCCAGACGCAGCCGTCCGAGACCTCCCCGGAGAACGGGTCCAGCTGCCAGTCGGCCGCGTCGGCCGGGACCACGTCCAGGTGGCCGTGGATCAGCAGCGCGGGCCGGGAGGGGTCCTCCCCCTCTATGCGGGTGACCACGCTGGCCCGGCCCTGGTCGGACTCGAAGATGGTCGGGTCGAGGCCGACGTCGGCCAGGAGACCGGCGACGTGTTCGGCGGCCCGGCGTTCCCCGGGGCCGGAGTTGTCGCCCCGGTTAGTGGTATCGATCCTGATCAGGTCGCTGCACAGGGTGGCGACCTCGTCCTGTGCGGACCTGCCGGGGGTGCTGCCGGGGGCTGCGTTCTGCGTCATCGCCCCATCGTCGCACTGGGCCGTCCGGGCCCGGCCGGGAGCCCGGGTGCGGACGGGATTGGCAGGCGGGTGACGGGTTGGAGGAGGAGTTAGGGGCGGCCGCGGGCGGGCGGGATGGAGAGGTGACTGACCGACCCGGAGCCGGGCCGGGCAGGTAGTGGTGAGCAGGTGGCGAGGGACATCACTCGCTTCGCCGGAACGGGCCGGATTTGCTATCGTGAGGCGCCAGCCCAGGCGATCCCTGTGGCCTGGCCCACGTCCGGGTGGCGGAATAGGCAGACGCGCTAGCTTGAGGTGCTAGTGCCCTGAAAGGGGCATGGGGGTTCAAGTCCCCCCTCGGACACCGGATGATCATGGAATTGCCAGGTCAATGCCATTTTCGCAGTCATGCGTGGCCTATGGAACGCGGTTGGGGTCATAGGCCGGCACGGTTCGGGCCCGGGCGGTTCGCTGCTGGGCCGGGCAGGCCCGTTCGCTGGGTTGCTGGTGTCGTGGGTTGCTGTCAGCTGCCAGGCTGGGGAAGTGGTGCGATAATTCCGCCGGGGGTGGTGTGCGCGGCTTTAGCGGAGGGGGTGGCTCCCGCTCGGTTGCGCCCCGCTGCGACGTGAGTTCGGAGGGGCGGGGTGCGTGGTGACTGGGCTGGTTATTGATGGTGATGGCGCTGGTTTTGAGGTGCTGGCCGGTGGGGAGCGGATCGGGTCCCGCCGGTCCATCAAGCCGGAAGATGTGGAGCTGTTAACCGGGCTGGGTGGCCGGTATGTGCGGGCGGTGCAGGCAGGCGCGGATGCGGGCGTGTTCGCCGGGCTGGGCCGGGAGCTGTTTGGCTGGCTGGACGGGGACCAGGGGCAGCTGAGCGGGCTGCTGGAGCGGGCCACCCCGCCGGTGGTGTTCGAGGTGTGCGGGCCGCGGTCGCTGTCGGAGGCGGGGTGGGCGGTGCTGCGGGCCCCGTGGGAGTTGCTGGCCCGGCCCGGTGAAGGGTTCCTGGCTGAGGATGAGCTGGCCCGGTTTTGCGTGGCCCGGCGGCTGGGCCCGGCGCAGGATGGGCCGGGGCTGGATGGGTTCCGGCTGGGGCTGGCGTTCATGGCCTCGTCGCCCCGGGGCCAGCCGGAGCTGGACTTTGAGGCCGAGGAGGCGGCGATCTTGACCGCCGTCGGCGAGACCCGCCTGGACCTGGTGGTCGACGATACGGGTGACCCGCAGCAGCTGGCCCACCGGCTGGCGGAGCTGGGTGGGATGCCGGTGGTGCACTTGTCCTGTCACGGGATCAACAACTGGCGCAAGCGGCCTGACGCGCCCGGTGTGCCGGTGCTGATGATGGAAGACGATGAGGGCGCCGGCCGCCCGACGGCCGCCGCGGATCTGGTGAGCATGCTGACGGCCGTGCCGCGGTTGTTGTTCGTGTCGGCGTGCCTGACCGCCACCGGCGCCGACGCGCCCGGTCACCTGCCCCCAGGAGGCGGCCACAAGGGCGACCCGGGCGGGGGCGCTGGCGGGGGCCTGGTGGCGCATTCGCTGGCCACCGCGCTGGTCGCGGCCGGGATGCCGGCGGTGATCGGCTGGGACGGGTCAGTCGATGACCGTGCGGCCACCGCCTTCGCCAGGCGGCTGTATGCGGGCCTGGCCGACCGGGCGGATGTGGCGGTCGCGGTGGGGGATGCCCGCCGGGTGCTGCTGGAGGCCGACGACCCGGTGGTGCGCTCCGATTGGCATCTGGCCCGGTTGTGGCTCGGGCCGGACGGTGGCGGGCCGCTGGTCGCCGGGACCCGGAAGCGGTCGCTGGTCACCGCCGTCCATGGCACGAAGACGTTCCTGGACCGCAAGCAGAAGGTGCCGGTGGCCACCGCGGAGATGTTCGTGGGCCGCCGCCCCGAGCTGCAGCACGCGCTGCGGGCGCTGCGGTCGGGGCGGCGGGCTGGGGTGCTGCTGCATGGGCAGGGACGGCTGGGCAAATCCAGCCTGGCCGCCCGGATCGCCGACCGGTCCCCCGACTACGCGGTGGCGGTGGTGTTCGGTGACTACACGGCCCTGGCCATCTTGGACGCGGTGAAAGAAGCGGTGCGGGCTAACCCAGCGGCCCGGGTCCTGACCGACGCACGGCTGGCCGAGGTGCGCCAGCGGCCAGAGGCGATCGAGGCGGTGCTGGTTGATCTGCTGACCGGGCCGTGTGCGCAGGCCGGTGACAATGGCCAGCGGCCGCTGCTGCTGGTCATCGATGACCTGGAACAGATCCTGGTCGCCGACCCGGCCGGCCCGCACAAGGTGACGCCTGGCCACGGTGGAGTGCTGGCTGGGGTGGTGCGGGCGTTCGACCCCGCCGAGACTGACAGCCGCCTGCTGGTCACCAGCCGGTTCACCTTCACCCTCGACGGGCTGCAGGACCGGCTGGAGGACGTGCAGCTGCGGCCCCTGTCGGAGGTGGCGCAGCGTAAACTGCAGCGCCGTCAGCAGGCCCTCACCCCCCCAGAGCGCCAGGCCGAGCGGTCCGGGCTGGCCGCCCGGGCGGTGACGGTCAGCCGCGGTAACCCCGGCCTGCAGGACCTGATCGGCCTGAAACTGGTCTACGGCCAGCACGTGGGCCTGGCACGGGCCGAAGCGGCGGTCGCGGGCATGGAAACCTACCTCCGCCAAGGCGGCTTGCCCGCCGACGCCGAGGTGCGCGAGTTCCTGGAAAACCTGGCCCTCGACACGCTCCTGGATGAAGCCGGGCCCGCCAACCTCGCGCTGCTGCGCGCGGCCGCGCTGTTCGAGGTGCCGGTGCCGGAACCGGTGATCGGCGTGCTCGCCGAGGCGGTGGGCGGGTCGGTGGCCCGGCTGCGGGGCCTGGGGCTGCTGGATCCCTACCCCGACCTCTATGACCCGGCCCGCGCCGCCCTGGCCGCCAACCCCCTGGCCGCCGGGCGGATCGAGCCGCTTGCCGCCAGCGAGGAAACTGCGCTGGCCGCGGTGAGCGCCGGGCCGCTGTTCACAGCCTGGGGTGGGGCGGAGCCACCGGACGGCCGGGAACTCGTCGCCGACTGGCAGCTGGCCCGGCTCGCCCTGCTGGCCGAGGACCCCGCCATCGCCGCGGCATGCGCCCCCGCCGCCGTCGCCTATCTGCGCAGCGGCCCAGCCGCCGAAGCGTTCACCCTCGGCCAGGACGCGATCGACCTGCTGGACCGCCACGACCGGCCGGTACCGCTCGATCTGCTGCGCCGGACCGCTGATGCCGCCTTCACCAGCGGCGACGGCCAGGCGGGTGAGACCCTGCTGACCCGGGCCGCCCAGCAGGTGGAAGCCGGGGACGAGGAAGGGACCGGCCCGCTCGACCAGGCCCGGGTCATCACCGAGCAAGCCCGCCGCCTCATCACCAGCGGTGACCCCGCACAGGCCGAACAGCTGCTGCGCCGCGCCCACCAGCTGTTCACCGCCGCAGGATCTGAGGCGGAAGCCGCGACGGCGATGGGATCGACCGCCGACATCGCCTACCAGCGGGGCGACTACGACGAGGCACTGCGGATCCGCCGCGAGGTGCAGCTGCCGGTCTACGAACGCCTCGGCGACACCCGCTCCACCGCCATCACCTGGGGCAGCATCGCCGACATCGCCGAGCGGCGGGGCGACTACGACGAGGCCCTGCGGATCCGCCGCGAGGTGCAACTGCCGGTCTACGAACGCCTCGGCGACACCCGCTCCACCGCCATCACCTGGGGCAGCATCGCCGACATCGCCTACCAGCGGGGCGACTACGACGAGGCCCTGCGGATCCGCCGCGAGGTGCAACTGCCGGCCTTCGAACGCCTCGGCGACACCCGCTCCACCGCCCTCACCTGGGGCAGCATCGCCGACATCGCCGAGCGGCGGGGCGACTACGAGGAGGCCCTGCGGATCCGCCGCGAGGTGCAGCTGCCGGTCTACGAACGCCTCGGCGACACCCGCTCCACCGCCCTCACCTGGGGCAGCATCGCCGACATCGCCGAGCGGCGGGGCGACTACGAGGAGGCCCTGCGGATCCGCCGCGAGATCGAGCTGCCGGCCTACGAACACCTCGGCGACACCCGCTCCACCGCCATCACCTGGGGCCAGATCGCCGACATCGCCTACCAGCGGGGCGACTACGACGAGGCACTACGAATCTACAGGACAGAAGCTCTGCCGCACCTGGAACGCCTCGGCGACACCCAAATGGCTGCCGTCGCGTGGGGCAAGATCGCCGACATCGCCTACCAGCGGGGCGACTACGACGAGGCACTGCGGATCCGCCGCGAAGTGCAGCTGCCGGCCTTCGAACGCCTCGGCGACACCCGGGAAACCGCCATCACCTGGGGCAAGATCGCGGACATCGCCTACCAGCGGGGCGACTACGACGAGGCCCTGCGGATCCGCCGCGAGATCGAGCTGCCGGTCTACGAACGCCTCGGCGACACCCGGGAAACCGCCCTCACCTGGGGAAAAATCGCACTCATCCTCTTCCAGCGGGGCAGCTACGACGAGGCGGCGGAGTTGCAGCGCAAGCGGCTGGAGGTTAACAAGCAGCTTGGCGACCTCGACGGGATCGCCGCCGCCAGCTGGGACCTGGCCAGAATCGACCTCGCACGAGAGGACTACCAATCTGCCCTCCCCCGGCTGGTCGAGTCGTTCCAGATCAACCAGCACCTGCAACGACCCGACGGGATCGCCGCCGTGGGCTGGGTACTGGGCCAGCTGCTGATAGCCGCAGGCCAGGCCGATCAGGCACGCCAGGTGCTCGGCGATGCCCTGGCAGCCGCGACCAAGATCTGCTGGACCGGCCTGGCCCAGCAGATCAACGAACTGCTCAATCAGCGGCCAGAGCAAAACCAGGAAACATGATCATCCAGGTCGAAAGCGCCTGCCGGAGACGTCGAGGCGGCCAGACGCAGTCTCGAAGCCATGGCCCACGGCTGGGGCCAGGAGATCACCGAGGCCCCACCTGCGGCGGCGGAAGCCGTCACCACGGCGACGGCAAGGCCGTCGATCCGGTGGCGCTGGCATCCCTGGTGCTGTCGATCCCCTCGGCCGCGCTGGCCGCAGCAGGTAACCGTGACCCTGGTCTCCGGCAGCCACGCCGCCGAACTGCACACCCTCACCCCCGACCAGCTTCTCGACCTGCAGGCCAACGAAGATCTAACCAACTGAGCTGCTGCCACTTGCGTCGTGCACGTTGGCACGAGGTGCCGTGGAGCCGTCCAGGTAACCCTCTCCCGTTAGCCTTTAGCCTTGGTGAAGGTGCTGGTCAGACGGTCAGCCACGGTTCCGGTGAGCTGCCGAGGATATAGCCGAGCGGTTCAAGTCCCCCCTCGGACACAGATGATCATGGTTTGACCAGGGCTTTTGTTATAGGCAGGCGAACCCCGCCCGGCATTCCCGCAGGTCAGAAGCATGGGAGTTCGGACCGGGATTGGCCGCGAACTGGCGTCAATGCCGGCCTACTGGCGTTTAAGGTGATCGTTCCACTGGGTCGTCCGCCGCTCAGGCCACCCGCCGACGCCAGCCCCGCGGCCGATGCGCCGTGGCGTGGCCAGGCCTCCGCCGGATAACACGTCTTGTCTATGAGCCAGCACAGTCCGGGCCCTGGGCGGTCAGCTGCTGGCCGGGCAGGCCCGTCCACTAGGCCGCTGGTGGCGCGACGTGCTGACCAGCTGCCCGGCTGGGGAACTAGTGCGATAATTTCGCCGGGGATGGTGTTGACGGCTTTAGCGGAGGAGCCGGCTTCCACGAGTCTGCGCGCCGCTGCAGCGGGAGACTGGACGGGCGGGGGGTGTGGTGACGGGCCTGGTTGTGGATGGCGCTGGGTTTGAGGTGCTGGCCGGTGAGCAGCGGGTCGGGCCGCGCCGGTCTATCACGCCGGGCGATGCGGGGTTACTGGCCGGGCTGGCGGGCCGGTATGGGCGGGCAGTGCAGGCCGGCGCGGATGTGGGTGTGTTCGCTGGGCTGGGCCGGGAGCTGTTCGGCTGGCTTGAGGGGAACCAGGGGCAGCTGACCGGGTTGCTGGAGCAGGCGGCCCCGCCGGTGGTGTTCGAGGTCTGCGGGCCGCGGTCCCCATCAGAGGCGGCATGGGCGGTGTTGCGGGCGCCGTGGGAGTTGCTGGCTGCGCCGGGTGGGGGGTTTCTGGCCGAGGATGAGCTGGCCCGGTTTTGTGTGGTGCGGCGGCTAGGCCCGCCAGCGGATCGGCCGGGGCTGGATGGGTTCCGGCTGGGGCTGGCGTTCATGGCCTCGGCGCCCCGGGGCCAGCATGAGCTGGACTTCGAGGCCGAGGAAGCGGCGATCCTGGCCGCCGTCGGGGAGACCCGCCTCGACCTGCTGGTCGAGGACACCGGGGATCCGGAGCAGCTGGCCCACCGGCTGGCAGAGCTGGGCGGGATGCCAGTCGTGCACCTGTCCTGCCACGGGATCAACAACTGGCGCAAACGGCCTGACAGCCCCGGGGTGCCGGTGCTGCTGATGGAAGACGACGAAGGCGGGGGCCGGCCGACGACCGCCGCCTCGCTGGCGGCCCTGCTGACCAGCACACCACGGTTGCTGTTTGTGTCGGCGTGCCTGACCGCGACCGGCGCTGATGCGCCCGGTCACCTGCCCCCGGCGGGCGGGCACAAGGGTGATCCCGGCCAGGGCGGTGATGGGGGGCTGGTGACGCATTCGCTGGCCACCGCGCTGGTGGCGGCGGGGATGCCGGCGGTGCTCGGCTGGGACGGGTCGGTCGATGACCGGGCGGCCACACTGTTCGCCCGGCGGCTGTATGCGGGTTTGGCGGACCGCGCGGATGTGACGACCGCGGTGGGGAATGCCCGCCGCGTGCTGCTGGAGGCTGAGGACCCCGCCGTGCGCGCAGATTGGCATCTGGCCCGGCTATGGCTCGGCCCAGCTGGAGGCGGGCCGCTCGTGGCCGGCAGCCGGAAACGGTCGCTGGTGCCAGCAACCCACGGCACCAAGACGTTCCTGGACCGCAAGCATCAGGTGCCGGTGGCCACCGCGGAGATGTTCGTGGGCCGCCGCCCCGAACTGCAGCAGGCTTTGCGGGCGCTGCGGTCCGGTCAGCGGGCCGGAGTGCTGCTGCACGGGCAGGGACGGCTGGGCAAATCCAGCCTGGCCGCCCGGATCGCCGACCGCTGCCCGGAGTTCGCGGTGGCGGTACTGTTCGGTGACTACTCTGCGCTGGCCATCCTCGACGCGGTGAAGGAAGCGGTGCGCACCAACCCGGCCGCGAGGCAACTGATCGACGCGGGGTTGCCGCAGGTGCGCCAGCGGGCCGAAGCGATCGAGATGGTACTGATCGACCTGCTGACCGGGCCCTGCGCACAATCGGGTGAGGATGGCCAGCGGCCACTGCTGCTGGTCATCGACGATCTGGAACAGCTCCTGGCCGCTGACCCGGCCGGCCCGGCACAAGGTCGCGCCCGCTCATGCCGGGGTGCTGGCTGGAGTGGTGCGGGCGTTCGACCCGGCCGAGACCGACAGCCGTCTGCTGGTCACCAGCCGGTACACCTTCACCCTCGACGGGCTGCACGACAGGCTGGAGGATGTGCAGCTGCGGCCCCTCTCGGAGGTGGCCCAGCGCAAGCTGCAGCGTCGCCAGCAGGCCCTCACCCCCGCCGGCCGGCTGGCTGAACGGGCCGGGCTGGCCGCCCGGGCAGTCGCGGTCGGCCGCGGCAACCCCGGCCTGCAGGACCTGATCGGCCTCAAGCTCGTCTACGGCGAGCACGTGGCGCTGGAGCGGGCCGAGGCAGCGGTGGCGGGCATGGAAACCTACCTCCAGCAAGGCGACCTCCCGGCCGACGCTGAGGTGCGGGAGTTCCTGGAAAACCTGGCCCTCGACACCCTCCTGGACGAAGCCGGCCCCGCCAACCGCGCGCTGCTGCGGGCGGCCACCCTGTTCGACCTGCCGGTACCGGAACCGGTCATCGGCGTCCTCGCCGACGCGATGGGCGGGTCGGCGGACCGGCTGCGGGGCCTGGGCCTGCTCGACCCCTACCCCGACCCTTACCACCCGGCCCGCCTGGCCCTGGCCGCCAACCCCCTAGCCGCCGGGCGGATCGAACCGCTTGGCACCAGCGACAAAGCCGCACTGGCCGCCGTGACCGCCGGGCCACTATTCACGGCCTGGGACGGGGCGGCGCCACAACCCGGCCGGGATTGGGCGCTCGACTGGCAGCTCGCCCGGCTCGCCCTCTTGGCCGAGGACCCGGCCATCGCCGCGGCATGCGCCGACGGCGCCGTCGCTTATCTGCGCAGCGGGCCCGCCGCCAGTGCGTTTAAGCTCGGCCAGGACGCGGTCGGACTGCTGGACCGCCACAGCCAGCCCGTGCCGCTCAACTTGCTGCGGCGGTCTGCTGATGCTGCTTTCACCAGCGGCGAGGGCCAGGCGGGTGAGACGTTGCTGGGCCGGGCCGTGCAGCAGGTGAAAGCCGGGGACGGGGAAGGGACCGGCCCGCTCGACCAGGCCCGGGTCATCGGCGAGCAAGCCCGCCGCCTCATCACCCGCGGTCACCCCGCACAGGCCGGACAGCTGCTGCGCCGCGCTCACCAGCTGTTCACCGCCGCAGGATCTGAGGCGGAGGCCGCCGCGGCGATGGGATCGATCGCTGATATCGCCAAGCGGCGGGGCGACTACGACGAGGTCCTGCGCATCTGCCGCGAGGAGCAGCTGCCGGTCTACGAACGCCTCGGCGACACCAGGGGAACCGCCCTCACCTGGGGCAAGATCGGCGGCATCGCCTTGGAGCGAGGCGATTACGACGAAGCCCTGCGCATCTACCGCGAGGAGCAGCTGCCGGCCTTCGAGCGCCTCGGCGACACCTACTCAGCCGCCATCACCTGGGGCAACATCGCCGACATCGCCGAGCAGCGGGGCGACTACGACGAAGCCCTGCGGATCCGCCGCGAGATGCAGCTGCCAGTCTACGAACGCCTCGGCAACACCCGCTCCGCCGCCCTCACCTGGGGCAGCATCGCCGACATCGCCTACCGGCGGGGCGACTACGACGAAGCCCTGCGGATCCGCCGCGAGATCGAGCTGCCGGTCTACGAACGCCTCGGCGACACCCGGGAAACCGCCCTCGCCTGGGGCAAGATCGCCGACATCGCCGAGCGGCGGGGCGACTACGACGAAGCCCTGCGGATCCGCCGCGAGATCGAGCTGCCGGTCTACGAACGCCTCGGCGACACCCGGGAAACCGCCCTCGCCTGGGGCAAGATCGCCGACATCGCCGAGCGGCGGGGCGACTACGACGAAGCCCTGCGGATCTACCAGACGGAGGCGCTGCCGCGCCTGGAACGCCTCGGCGACGCCCAGATGGTTACCGTCGCGTGGGGCCAGATCGCCGACATGGCCTACCAGCGGGGCGACTACGACGAGGCGGCGGAGCTTCAACGCAAGCGGCTGGAAGTCAGCAGGCCGCTCGGTGACCTCGGCGGGATCGCCGCTGCCAGCTGGGGTCTGGCCCGGATCGACCTGGCGCGGAAAGACTACCAGTCAGCCTTCCCCCGGCTGGCCGAGTCGTTCCAGATCTTCGGCCGCCTGCAACGACTCGACGGCATCGCCGCCGTCGGCTGGCCACTGGGGCAGCTGCTGATGGCGGCAGGCCAGGCCGATCAGGCTCGCCTCGTGCTCGGCGAGGCCCGGGCCGCCGCCACGAAGGTCGGCTGGGGGGATCTGGCCCGGCAGATCAACGACCTGCTGCAATCGCGGCCATAGGAAGCGAGGACACATGATCATCCGGGTTGAAGGCGCCACCGCCGAGGACGTCGAAGCGGCCAGGCGTGATCTGGAAGCCATGGCCCAGGGCTGGGGGCAGGAGATCACCGCGGCGCCGGGAGCCGGCACCCCTCACCAGGGCGAGGGCAAGGCCGTTGACCCGGTGGCGCTGGCATCTCTGGTGCTGTCGATTCCTTCGGCCGCGCTGGCGGTGCAGGATCTGGCCGACCGCATCCGCAAACGCGGCCGGGCCAAGGAGCTGATCGGCCATGCCCAGCATCTGGCCGTCCAGCAGGTCACCGTAACCGTGAGGACCGGAGACGGTGTCGTCGAAGTCCGCGCCCTCACCGCCGACCAGCTTCTCGACCTGCAGGCTGGCGAAGACCCAGCCAGCTGAGCCCGGCTGCCCGAGCGCAGTGGCGCCAGGTGCCGTGGAGTTCGTCCAGTAACTCCCTGCCCTCCAGACTTGGTGAAGATGCTGGTCAGAGGGTCAGCCAAGGCTCCAGTGAGCCGCTCAGGATATAGGCGAGCGGTTCAAGTCGCCCTCGGACACACAATTTCCCCATGAGCTGCTGAATTCGGGCACACTGGGGCGTCGCCCAGGCTCGGCCTTCCGCCGCTGCGGGCGCTTTTGCCTGCTGATTCAGCCTTGGTTATCTCCTTGCCGTCGGCGATCTGCGGTCGATGGTGACCGATGCTAAGCCGTGGGTGTCGGCGCGCAGGGTGTGTTCGTCCGGGTCGTAGGTGAGCGTGATGCCCTTGACTCGCAGGTAGCTGATCAGGTGTGCCGCTCCGGCCGGGGCCGGCGAGTGTGCTGTGCCCCGCTTGCGGCTACTGCGGGCCGGGGCGCCGATGAGGATGCCCAGGGCCGGGAGGCGGGGCAGGATCTGGTCTTCGCGGATGTAGGCGTTCCGCGGCCGGGTGGGGTCCGGGTGGGTGGCGGTGGTGTGGCCGTGGCGGCACCGGTAGGCGGGCTTGCCGTTGGACCAGCACGATTCCAGGAGCCGCTCGCAGGTGCCGCAGCGCAGCAGCCCGGTCAGCTGGTAGTGGCGTCCTGCCGGGCTGTGCGGGCCGCGGCGGGCGGTCAGGTCCTGGGCGTCGATGAAATCGGCCTCTGTGACGATCGCGGGGTGGGCCGGACGGGCGGAGATGACCCAGCCTTCGGGCAGGTTCCACCGCTGCACTGGCCGGTGCCCGAGCCCAGTGTTCGCCGGGTTGACCAGGTCGGCGTCGGTGCGCTGCCGGTTCCACACCTGCCGCCCCGTGTAACGGGGGTTACCCAGGATGGCCCGCACGGTGTGCAGGGTCCACGCGTTGCCGCTGCGATGTGGGTTGCGCTGCGGGTCGGCGGCCGACGGGCACGGGACCGCGGCGTCGTTGAGCGCGCGGGCTATCCGGGCCATGCTGTGCCCGGCGAGGCGTTGGGTGAAGATCCACGCCACTTGCGGCGCCGTCTGCGGGTCGGGCTCCAGCCGGCGCGCCCGCCGACCCCACGCCGCGTGCGCCTTGTTCGGGTGAGGGCCGGCGTCGGCGAGCCGGTACCCGTAGGGCGGCCGGCCGCCGAGGTAGCGGCCCTGTTGCCTGGTCTGTGCGGCCATCGCGGTGCGGACCCGGATCCTGGTGCGGGTGATCTCCCGCTTGGATTGCAAGCCGAGCGCCAGCATCGTCTGCTCGTGATCCTCGGCGTCGAAGTCGACCCGGCCGCCGACTTCGGGAGTCCACAGCTGGATCCCGTAGTGCTCGAAGAGCGGCGCCATCGAGGCGAACTGGCTCCCGTAGAACGCCCGCTCATACTCTCCGATCACCACCGCATCCCAGTCCCGGTCCGGGTCGCCCAGCCCGGCGACGAGGGCTGCGGCCTGCGGGCGGCGCGCCCAGGCCAGCGTCCGGCTCTGGCCGATGTCGAAGAACTCCGCGACGATCCGCCCGTGCCCGGCCACCAGCGCCCCCGCCTGGCCGAGCTGCCGCGCCCGCGACGTCACCGGGTCCTGATGATCCTCGGTTGACACCCGCCAGTAGAACGCAAACCGCATCCCGCCACGACCCGGCTCGGCCGCCGGGTGGTGCCCAGCGCGCTCCGCCCACGCCAGCAGCTCTTCCCTGTCCAGGCGCCGGGCTTCCGTACCTTGATCTCGCGGTGCTGTCATGATGCGGGCCCCGTCGATGTCCATGTCAAGGTCTGTGCGCTTCTTGGCATCAGGAGCTTCATGTGTCCCGGCCGCAGCACCTGAAACACAGCGCACCCGCTCTGGAGACGGCGTCGGTCTTCGCTGTGTTCACCTCCCAGGCCTGGAACATCACGTTCTCCTTCTACCACTCGCTGGTCACCCAGTCCGGTGAGCTGGACGAGGCGAGCCGGCTCATGGGGCTGTCGCGTTGGAAGCGGTTCTGGAGCATCGACGTGCCGGGCGGGGCGATCGGGCTGGTCTGGAACGGGATGATGAGCTTCGGCGGTAGCTGGTTCTTCCTCACCGCGTCGGAGCTGATCATCGTCGGCGGCCACCGGTACACGCTTCCCGGGGTGGGCTCCTACGTGGGCGTGGCGGTGGAGCAGAGCCAGCTCGGTCACGTCGCCTGGGGCATCATCACCATGATCGTCATGATCCTGGCGGTCGACGTCGTTTTCTGGCGGCCGCTGATCGCCTACGTGGAACGGTTCCGCCTTGAGCAGACGGAGGCGAGCCAGAAGCCCCGGTCGGTGGTCCTGGACACGCTGCGGCGATCCAGCTGGCCGGCCCTGGCCGGGCGGGGCCGGCGCGCCATCGCCCGGCCGGTCAACCAGTTCATGGGCGCCGCCACCGGGATCGATGACCGCAGCCTGGTCAGCCACGCCGCCCGGCGGCGTACCGCCGATATCGCCTTATCGCAACGCCGCGTCGGTCGATGAAGGCATCGCCGGGGAGGGCCCACGGCCAGAGCGCGTGATGGGCCCTGGCCAGGGGACTGGTTTACGCTGATCAAGGCCAAGGTCATGGAACGCCACCAGATATGACCATACGGTGGCACTGACCTTCCGCTGATCCGCCCAGCTAGGCAGCGGTGACGAACACGACTGGGGGCGTCCTGGAAGAGCGTTCGCACCCGGCTCAGACTTCGCGGCCCGGGACCACGCACGCGGCGGCGTCCACCTTCGCGTCCGCGTGGAGGCGGGCCCACCTGACCGTGGATGAGCGGGTGGCCAGAGGCCGAGCCGCCCGCCAGCAGGCCCCAAGATCGAGCCACGGGCGGTGGACACCCGCACCGGACCGCCCGGATCCGATCGCGCTGCTTGAGGAGCAGGCGGCGAGCCGGGTCCCCAGCCTGGTCCCCATCCGGTACGGGCGGATGGTGGTCTCCCCCTTCACCTTCTACCGGGGCGCCGCGCTGATCATGGCGGCCGATCTGGCGGCGACCCCTCAGTCCGGGGTCACCGTGCAACTGTGCGGTGACGCACACCTGTCGAATTTCGGCCTGTTCGGCAGCCCCGAGCGGCGGATGCTGTTCGACATCAACGATTTCGATGAGACCCTCCCCGGCCCGTGGGAGTGGGACGTCAAGCGCCTGGCGGCCAGTTTCGAGGTGATGGGACGCGACCGCGGCTTCAGCCGCGCCGACCGCCGGGACATCGTCATGGCCGGGGTTAAGGAATACCGGGACCGCATGCGCGAGGCGGCCGGGATGCGCTCCCTGGATGCGTGGTACGAGCATCTGGAGGCCGGGATGCTGCTCAAGCTGGTCCACCAGGAGGTGCGCGTCAAACGGGTCAGCAAGAAGGAGGCGCGGGCGACCGAGGAGATGGTGGCCAAGGCGCGTACCCGTGACAGCACGCGGGTGTTCGCAAGGCGGGCGGACGACCTCGACGGTGAACCGCGGATCGTCGCCGATCCTCCGCTCATCATCCCGATTGAGGACCTGATCCAGCCCGGGTCGGAATGGGAGGATCCCGCCCCCCTGATCAAAAAACTGCTCAGCTCCTACCGGCGCACGCTCGGGCGCCAGCACCACCCGGTCGAGGAGTACCGCTACGCCCACGTGGCCTACAAGATGGTGGGCGTGGGCAGCGTCGGCACCCGCTGCTACATCATGCTGATGCTCGGCCGGGACCATAACGACCCCTTGTTCTTGCAGGTCAAGGAGGCGCAAGCGTCCGTCCTCGAACGTTTCCTGGGGGCGAGCGCATACTCCCACCATGGCGAGCGGGTGGTGGCCGGGCAGCGTCTGATGCAGGCCGCGACCGACATCTTCCTGGGCTGGCAGCGCATCAAAGGGCTGGACGGGGTCACCCGCGACTACTACGTGCGCCAATTCCAGGACTGGAAGGGCAGCGCGGACGTGGACACTATGCTCCCGCCCGGGGCCACCCTGTACTCGCGCATCTGCGGAGCGACCCTGGCCCGAGCCCACGCCCGCTGGGGCGACCGCATTGCTATCGCCTCCTACCTCGGTAAAGGGGATGCTTTCGACCGGGCGATTGCAGACTTCTCGGCCGCTTACGCCGACCAGAACGAGCGGGATTATGCCGCGTTCAGGGCAGCCGTTGACTCGGGTCGGCTGACCACCCAAACCGGGCTCTAGCCTGGACGCCGGCCGGAGCACCCTGCTTACGGCCACCGGGTGCGCTAACTGTTTGTGGCTGTGCTGGCCGGGTAGCCCGCATGCCTAGTACCTAAATTTAGCGCCAGCCCGGCGACCACGAACAGAGCCGGCGTTGCCCGGTCTTCCTGATGCTGTCGCGTTTCACGGAGATTCAGGCCCGGTGATACGGAAGCACCGGCGTACGACCCGAGTTGGCTCAATTTAGTGTGCAGTCCGGCTGGCGCGGCTGATCGTTTCGAGGGCTTGGCGGAGGTCGTCGGGGAGGGGGTCGGCGGCGTTGATGGTGTGCGGTCCGGCCTGGATCTGGATGGTGCGGTAGCGGCGGGCGGTCTTGACGAATTTGCGGATGGACCAGCCGGTATGGTGCTCGATCCAGCGGCTGACCGCGAGGGCGGCGAACACGATAGTCAGGTGGGCCTCAATCGAGTCCCTGGTCCGGTGGTAGATGGGCCTGGCCTGCAGGTCGCTTTTCGCCATCCGGAAGGATTTCTCGATCTGGAAGAGCCGATGGTAGGCGCCGATCACGAACTCCGCGGTGACCGGGGTGCCGTCCGGGCAGGCCCGCAGATTGGTGATGTAGCCCTTCAGGCCTGCGAGCGCCCGTGCCTTCTCCTCGAGCTCGCGGTTCACCGACCGGGTGCCGCCGGCCAGCTGAATGAACCGGTTGCGCTTGACCGGGACCTTGCCCGCGACGGCCTGCTCGGCCTTCTTCACCTGCTCATCGATCCCGCGCAGCGTGCGGCGGGCCCGGTCATGGCGGTACTGGTAGTAGATGACCTGGTCGCGGCGGCCGCCGGCCGGCCCGGCTGGCCAGGGCTGGGTGAAGGTGTCCCCGTCCGGGATGTCCTGGCCAGGGTGCTCGCGGCGCCACTGCTTCACCACGTAGGGGACCTGCGGGATGCGCATGCCGAGGATGAACGACAGCCCGGCTGCCTCGATCGCCTTCTGGTTCGCTTCGCTCACCATCCCGGCATCCGCGACGACCGTGACATCGGGGAGCTGGTGCGCGGTCATGAACGCCTCGATGACCGGCAGCATGGTCTTGGTCTCGGCCTTGTTCCCCTCGAACGCCGACACCATCAGCGGGAACCCAGACTGGTCAGTCAGCAGGCCGATCGTTATCTGCGGCTCCAGCCGCCGCTCCTTCGAAAAGCCGCTCTCGCGGAATCCGTCGCCCTCATCGGTCTCAAAGTAGGGCGTGGACACGTCGTAGAGCACCAGGCTGGCCGGGCCCAGCCCGGCATGCGCGGCGCAAGCAGCGGAGATCTCCTGCCGGAACGCCTCCTTGGCATAGGCGGGGAGGCGGCGCTTGAGCGTCGCATACGACGGGCCGGCCACCCCGGCTTCCCCAGCACCCGCAAGCTGTCGGCCTTGCTGACCGGCTCGATGATCCGCGCGGCCACCAGCTGCCCGAACACCGCATCACCGCCACTGGCCCGGTCAAAGCCCAGCATCCGGTAAGCATGCGACAGCGCATCGAGCAGGCAGCTCATCCGCGACGCGGTGATCGGCAGCGGTCCGCCCGCCGCGGCCGTATCCAGGCCCAGGTCAAGCTCGCCCTGCCCCGCGGCCAGCCGCTGCCGGGCGACGGCCTTCAGCAGCTCCAGCTCCGCCTCATCCTGAGCGGAGCCGATGTGCTCGATCTCCCGCGACCCCCGATGCCAGGAGTACACGATCTGCACCGCCGTGGCGCCCGACGCCGTCTTCACCGTCCGCACATACGGCACCCGGCAACTCTACGGCCCGTTTAGTGTGCAAATCCAGCTCCGCCGAACCGGGAACCCCCAGGTCACAGCGGTCGCGTCAGCCCAGAACCCGAATCGTGAGCCAACTCAAGTACGAGCCAGCCATCACTCGAGCGGCAAATAGCGTTCCTGCATGTCACGGACATAGGGCCTTCGGCAGGCGGCACGGATGCTAGAGATTTATCTCGGCGCTGTAGCTCATAGAGCAATGTGGGGGTATGGGTGCAATCCCCCCTCGGACACTGTCGAAATCCCAATGGGGAGTCTGGTCGAGGTGCGCCTCGGCGCGGACGATGCGATGGCCTGGCTGGTAAGTGAGCCGCAGGCCGAGCTGGCTGTAGATCTCTGCCTTGTCGGCCTGGTCCGCGTCCCTGAGAACAGCCAGGATGTCGCCGAGCGCGGTGACGATGGATGCGATCTGCTCGCCGGTCATGGGCGCACGTGGTGTCACCGGGCGCGTCCTGGCCACGAGCCGGGCGCGCTCGGCGGTGGTCTCGGTGATCCAACGGGAGATGGTGGTGGGGTCCCCGCCCGCATCGAGAGCGGCGCGGTAGCCGGTGAGCTTGCGGTCGCAGACCGCGATCCGGGCCCCAGCCTCGCCGTCAGGGCCATCGGCCGGTGCGGGCGGCAGTTTCGCGGCGGCGGTCAGCTCGTCGATGGTCTGGGCCAGGTGGCGGGCGTCGAACTTCCGGAAAAGCCATTTGTCTAGGGGGCCGAGGATGGCGTCCTGGCGGAGGGTGACGTTGCGGGGGTGCTGGACGCGGTTGGCCAGGCCGTACTCGGTGGCGAAGGTGCACCGGTAATACGGTGCGGCGTTGGCCCAGTGGCCCCGCATGCGCCGGTCGCACAGTCCGCATACCAGCAGGCCGCGCAGCGCGTAGTGGTGCTTGGAGCGGTGCGGCTTGTGCTGGCCGCCGCTGCGGCCGGCGAGCATCTGCTGAACTTCGGCGAAGGTGCCGTCGCTGACCAGCGCCGGGTGGACGACCTTCTCTGCGCGGTGTGGATCGTCGGCAGCGCGGTGAAGATGATCGAGTTGTCCAGCAAGATCATGAAGTAGCTGACCAGGATGATCGCCAGGATCGCCTCGTGTGGCGCGGGCAGCTGCCTCGTCCGATGCGTTCATGGTCGTGAGTCAACGCGTGTCCGCACGTCCGCGGGAGTGCCCGTTCTTCCAGGTAATGCGCTTCCGGGTAATGCCAGTGCCTCCCTCGGGGCACTGAGAGCACCTAGCGTGAGGTCATGGACAACCGAGCGCAGGTCCGCGAGTTCCTCGCCTCCCGGCGGGGGCGAATCACCCCCGAGCAGGCCGGCCTGCCCGCCTACGGCGGCAACCGCCGGGTGAGTGGACTGCGGCGGGAAGAGGTTGCGATGCTCGCCGGGGTCAGCATCGACTACTACGTCCGCATGGAGCGCGGCAACCTGGCCGGCGCCTCGGACGCCGTCCTCGAGGGCGTCGCCCGGGCGCTCCAACTGGACGACGCCGAACGCGACTACCTTTTCGACCTCGCCCGCGGATCCGAACGCCAGCCTGCGCGGCTGCGCCGGAGCAGAGAACCGGGTGTCACGGCGAGCGTGCAGCAGGTCCTCGACGCGATCACCAACGCGCCGGCCTGGGTGCGCAACGCCCGCCACGACATGCTCGCCGCCAACCGCCTGGCCCGCGCTCTGTACGCGCCGCTGCTCGCCGACTCACACCGGCCTCCGAACAACGCCCGTTTTGTCTACCTCGACCCCGCCTCCCGCGACTTCTTCACCGACTGGGACCGCGCCGCCGACGACATCGCCGCCATGCTGCGCCTGGAGGCTGGCCGTAACCCCTACGACAAGAAACTCGTCGAACTCGTCGGTGAGCTGTCTACCCGCAGCGAAGACTTCCGCACCCGCTGGGCCGCCCACAACGTGCGCTTCCACCGTACCGGGCACAAGAAACTCCACCACCCGGTGGTCGGCGACCTCGACCTCAACTTCGAGGCCATGGAACTGCCATCCCAGCCCGGCCTGACCCTGCTCGTCTACACGGCGCCTCAGGACAGCCCCACCGCCGACAGCCTCAACCTCCTCGCCAGCTGGGCAGCCACCGCCGAGCAAACAGGTCAGCTCGTCGACGGGGAAACATGATCAGCTGAGAACCGCTCGGCGCTGACGAAGACAACGCCGTGAGCAAGCCACCAACACATTCGCGGACAACGCCAATGTGCTGATTCATTATGTCTCGAATTCATCAATAGTGGAGAAATCTATGAGCACCGATCAAAGCAATCGCCGGGTCGCCGTCAGCACGGGCCGTCGCGCGCAGGTCGCGTTCGTCCCGCTGCCATGTCGCTTTGTACCAGCTAATTCGCTCCACGACGCACCGGGGGGCCGTTGCGCTAGGTACAAGCCCGTGGTCTGGGCTGGCCAGACATATCCCGGCACCGGGCCGCGGAACCCTCCTGCACTTCGATCCGCCTGACCCAGTTATGAATCAATTCTCGTTGACAAGGAGCACGACGATGGAACGCCGACCGACAGCCCCAACGGTCAAGACTCCGGCCAAGAACTTCACCGGCGATGTCTACATGAACCCGATCTTCAACGGCGACGGCACGTCGCGCCTGGTCGTCGGGCTGGTCCGGTTCACCCCCGGCGCGCGCACTAACTGGCACTCCCACGCCCATGGCCAGCTGCTGCAGTGCACCGACGGCGTGGGCCTGGTCGTCACCCGCGACGGCACCGCCATCCGCCTGCGCGCCGGCGACACGGTCTGGACCCCGGCCGGAGAAGAGCACTGGCACGGCGGCACTGCGGACAACATGATGTGCCACTACGCGATCCTCGACGAGACCCCCGCCGCCGACGCCACCGTCTGGCTCGAACCGGTCACTGACGAGCAGTACACCGCGGCCAACAGCACCGCCGCCTGAACAGGACGAGGACACCATGGCTATCAGCGAGACGGCCCGGCGCAACCACGACGAACTGTTCCCGGGCCGGGAATCGACCCTGGCCCGGACCGACCCGGAACTGATCGAGCGATTCGACAACTTCGCTTTCGACGAGGTGCTCGCCGACAGTAACCTCGACATCCGCACCCGGCTCATGGTGCAGCTGGCCGCGATGATCGCCAGCCAGGCCGTGGCCGAGTTCCGGGTCATGGCCGGTGCTGCACTGACCGCCGGACTGGCGCCGGTCGAGCTGAAAGAGATCGTCTACCAGGCCGTCCCGTACGTCGGTATGGCTAAGGTATTTGACTTCCTGCACGCCACCAACGAAGTTCTCGCCGACCGCGGGGAGCCGTTGCCGCTGCCCAGCCAGTCGGCAACGAGCCCAGCGACCCGGCGCGACCGCGGGCTGGCCGTGCAGCAGCAGATCGTCGGCGGCGAGCGGGTCGACGCCATGTATGCCGCCGCGCCCGATGATGAGCAGCATGTGCAGCGTTACCTGTCCGCGAACTGCTTCGGTGACTACCTGACCCGCGCCGGCATCGACGTACCCACCCGCGAACTGCTCACCTTCGCCATGCTCGCCGCTCTCGGCGGATGCGACGCCCAAGTTAAGGGACACGTCGCGGGCAACCTCAACGTGGGCAACGACCGCGCCCGGCTGCTGAGCGTCCTTACCGTGCTCATCCCGTATATCGGCTACCCCCGCACCCTCAACGCCCTGCGAGCCCTCGACGAGGTCGCCCCCGCTGCCCGCACCGAAAGGACAGGCTCATGACCGCGCGTACCTGGATCGTAACTGGTCAGGTCCGGGAAATGTTGTGGGACGTTCTACGGTGAGACGGGCACGCTGATGGTGGCTGAGTGCCGACGGTAGTGGATCTTCGTCCGGTAGTGTCCGGGGGTGCCCGCCCCCGCCGATCAGGAGCCGCCGTCGTATGACGTGCTGGCCGCGCTGGTGGTGTCGCTGCGCCGGGAGCTGGCGGATGCGGCTGCGGAGCTGGGGCGGGCGGCCGGGCGGATCGCTGAGCTTGAGGACCGGCTGGGGAAGACGTCGCGGAACTCCTCCCAGCCGCCGTCGGGTGACGGGTTAGCCAAGCCGCCGCCCAGGTCACGGTCGCTGCGGAAGAAGACCGGGCGTAAGCCGGGCGGGCAGGATGGGCATCCGGGCCAGACGCTGGCGCAGGTAGCGAAGCCCGGCCGGGAGGAGCGGCACGAGCCGGCTTGCTGCAGCTGGTGCGGGGCGGGGCTGGCGGGCCGGCCGGTCACCGGCGTGGAGCGCCGCCAGGTCTTTGACCTGCCGCCGGTCACGGTGAAGGTGACGGAGCATCAGCTGATCGAGCGGGAGTGCGGCTGCGGGCACCGCACCAAGGGCGCAGCCCCGGCCGGGGCGGACGCGCCGGTGCAGTACGGGCCGCGGATCGCGGCGGTCATCGTCTACCTCTACATTGGGCAGTTCCTGTCTAAGAAGCGCACCGCGCAGGCGCTCGCCGAACTGTTCGGCATCCCGCTGTCGGCGGGGACGGTCGCGGCGATCACCGCCCGGGCCGCCGGGAAGCTGGATGATTTCCTGGAGCGGGCCCGCGGGAACATCACCGCCAGCGACGTCGCCGGGTTCGATGAGACCGGGTTCCGCGTGGCGGGCAGGCTGCACTGGGTGCATTGCGCCCGGACCGGCAAGTACACCCTGCTCATGGTGCACCCCCGGCGCGGGAGGAAGGCCATGGAGGCCATGGGGATCTTGCCGTCCTTCGCCGGGGTCGCCGTCCATGATGCCTGGGGGCCGTACGACACCTACGCCACGCCTGAGCACCAGCTTTGCTGTGCGCACGCGCTGCGGGAACTCCAGGCCGTCACCGACGCCACGCCCGCGGGCCAATGGTGCTGGGCTGCGCAGGCCGCTGATGCGATCACCGGGATGCAGGCACTGGTCAGCGAGGCGATCGCGCGAGGCCAGGACACCGCAGACCCGGCCGCGCTGGCCGCGCAGGTGCACAGCTACCGCTCGGCGGTCCTGCTCGGGGCACGCCAGACCGCGGCCCGCTCCGGCAAGCTGATGAAAAAGCACCATGCCCTGGCCCGCCGCATGGCCGGCCGCCAGGACGACTACTTGCGGTTCACCGCAGACTGGCGGATCCCAGCGGACAACAACGGCTCTGAACGTGACATCCGCATGGCCAAACTGAAACAGAAAGTATCCGGATGCCTGCGCACCCTCACCGGCGCCCGGCAGTTCTGCGCCATCCGGAGCTACCTCTCCACAGCCGCCAAGCACGGGCTGCACTTCTTTGACGCCCTCGTCATGCTCACCGAAGGCCAGCCCTGGATGCCCGCTGCGGCGTAATCACGCACCCGATCACTGACACCTGACCAGTTACCCTGGATCATCACCGGCGTCAGCAGCGGATTCGGCCGCGAACTGACCAGCCAGCTGCTCGGCCGCGGCGACCGCGTGATCGGAACCGTCCGCGACACCTCGAAAATCGCCGACCTCACCGGCCGCTACCCGGACACGTTCATCCCCGAGGTATTGGAGATGACCGACCATTCCGCCGTCCGGCAGCTCGTCGACCGCGCCTTCGGCCAGCTGGGCCGGGTTGACGCTATCGTCAGCAACGCCGGCTACGGCCTGTTCGGCGCGGCCGAGGAACTATCCGACGCCCAGGCCGAGCACATCATCGCCACCAACCTGACCGGGCCCATCACGCTGATCCGCGCAGCACTGCCCCACCTGCGCAACCAAGGCGGCGGCCGGATCATCCAGATTTCGTCCTACGGCGGCCAGGTGGCTTTCCCCGGTAACTCGCTGTATCACGCCACCAAATGGGGTATTGAAGGGTTCTGCGAATCGGTCGCCCAAGAGGTCGCGCCTTTCGGTATCGGCGTCACCATCGTCGAACCTGGCGGGGCCCGCACCGAGTTCCGCTACGGCAGCGCCCGCGTCGCCGACCTCATGCCCGAATACGACGGGAACCCGGCGCACGCCTTCCAGCGCATGCTGGACCCGGCCAACGGCGTCGCTCCCGGTGACCCGGCCCGCATGGCCGCCCGCATCATTGACAGCCTCGACATCGACCCCGCACCGCTGCGCATGATGCTCGGCTCCCAGGCACTCGACTCCACCATCGCCATCCTGCGCAAGCGGATCGAAGACTTCGAGCAGCAGACCAGCCTGGCCGCATCCACCGACTTCCCACCCGGCGGGTAGACGACGCAACACCTGCCCCACGCGTGGCCACGCAGCCCCGGGCAAGCCAGGGCAAGGGCCAGTGGCCGCCCGGTGCGAGCTCGCTCAGCACCACCGCAAGCTGGCGCAACTCTGCAATCAGTGCGCCCTGGCGGACGCGACAATACCCTCGCCGGCCGCAAGGCCACCCGGAGCGAGCTCGCTCAGCACGGCCGCGAGCTGGCGTAGCTCGCCAAGATGAGCCTTGGTCAGCTCGATGACCAGCTGATCTCCCTTCCTTGTCAGCTTGACTCGCACCATCCGGGCGTCCTCAGGATCTGGGCTGCGGCGAACCAGGCCAGCTCCCTCGGCCCGGTCAACTAGTTCCACTGCGCTGTGATGACGCAGCAGCAGGTAAGCGGCAAGGTCACCGACAGTCGGAGGCAGGTCACCCGGATGTCCCTTGATCGCCACCAAGAGCTGGTGCTGAACATGAGTGAGCCCGGCCGCCCGCGCCTGCTTCTCGCTCCAATGCTGGAAACGACGCAGGCTCACGCGGAAGGCCGGACACCCTCCAGGCTCATCCCGGGACTATCCACGCGCCCCGGTTCTGATGCCAGCCCTGCCTGTTACGACACGTCAACGGCTACGACCACGTCTTCCTGATCCCCGCCTGACGCATCCAGTGCGCCTTTTCCTGCATCGCTCACCACGACAGTCTTCAGCTAACGCAGCAGCAGGCGGCTTGGAGCCATCCTCCGCAGGACGGCCCCAAGGGGCCAAACCCTCATCTCTTACGCAGCACCGCCTCAAGAAGCTCTACCTACATCAAGCTCCTCTCAACGTTCGTGACACAAGTGGATCGAGGCTCGTGTCCGAGGGACTGGCCGGAGTCGGTGTGCACGATTTCGCAGGTGATCCCGGCATTCACTCGGGCTCCTCGGCGGGCGTACTCGACGGCCAGTGAGCGGGCGACCAGTCCCCCTCCAGGTCCGTGGTCTGCCCCACTTCGATCAGATGACCGTCGGGATCGCGGATGTAGCAGCGCTTCTCGAACTGGTGCTGTTTCGGCGGCGTCAGGAATTCGGCACCCCGCGCGCTCCATGCGGCGTACACGGCCTCGATGTCTTTAACCCGGATATTAAGGAAGCTGTTGACCCGGTCGGGATCACGCGGCGTCTCCAGGATGACCGTAGGCTTGTCGTCGGTCGGTCCTCCGCCACCATTGATGACGATCCAGCTGTTGGCTAGCGCAACATTGACTGGATTTCCGGGGAAGGCCACCCTGCCGCCGAGTACTTCGGTGTAGAAGCGCCGAGAGCGCTCGACATCGTCGGAGACGATGAAGTGGGTCAGCACAATTCCCTCTGGGGGCGATGGGAGCTCGGCCATCCGGGCACCTCCGCTGGCTAGGTCTCACACCCCGCTTTGCGACGGGGCCCGGAGCCGACGTTACTACGAGTTAAGCATTCGATCTCCTTCCACGTCCGCGTGGGATCCGGACCGCAGGCGGCGGCAGAGGCGGTGCTGTCTCACAGCACCTGCGGCGAGGGCTGAAGGGGTACACCATCACAATCAGCACCGGGGGCATCGCCCCTGGACGCGGCCGCGCCGCTGAAACCGCTAGGCCGAGCCGGTCGATCTCGGCCCAGCACCGGGTCCGTAAACGGGCTCGCGTCGGTGGCCTGATCAATCAATAGCGTCTGATCGCATGACGTGGACGAAATTTTCGCACGCACATGCTCAGGCCGGAATTCAGGGCCCGAGCCCGGCTAGCTGCAGCAAGATGTCCTTGACCTCGGTCGCCGCGCACTGAGCACGGGCCGCCTGCGGGCTCGAACAGAGCAGGACCGGGCTGTCATCCGGGTCATCAGGCAGCCGGCCGTGCGAGCCGCGTACCGCGGCGGCGCCCGCGTCCAGCCCGACCACGCTCATCAGGTAGCGCATCCCCAGTTTCTTGCGGGCCAGCGCAACTGCGGTGCGCCGCTTGGCCGCGCTGGGTGCGGCGGGGTCGAAGAAGAGCTCGGCCGGGTCATACCCGGGCTTGCGGTGGATCTCCACCAGGCGGGCGAAGTCCGGCGCCCGCGCATCATCCAGCCAGTAGTAGTAGGTGAACCAGGCATCCGGCTCGGCGACCAAGACCAGCTCCCCGGCCCGTGGGTGGTCGAGGCCGTGCGCAGCCTTGCCTGACCCATCGAGCACCTCGGCGACCCCGGGCAGCGCGGCGCACACTTTGCGCACCGCGGCCAGGTCGGCGGGGTCAGCTACATACACGTGCGCGACCTGGTGGTCGGCGACGGCGAACGCCCGCGAGGTCCACGGGTCCAGGTACTCCATATCCGCCTGGGTGTACACCTGCAGCAGGCCTTCGGAGCGCAGCGCCCGGTTGATGTCCACAGGCCGGGCAGCCGGTGTGATGCCGTACTCGGACAGCGCCACGACGGTCGCGCCGCGCGCCCGGGCCGCGTCGAGGAGCGGGCCGAGCACCGCGTCCAGGCCTGCCGCGGCGGCCGCAGCCGGCGATCCGGACGGCCCGTGCCGCTGCAGGTCATAGTCGAGGTGCGGGACGTACACCAGGGTCAGATCCGGGTCGTGGCGCTCCATGATCAGCTGCGCGGCCCGGCAGATCCACGTGGACGATGCGATCCCGGCGCCCGGGCCCCAGTAGCTGAACAGCGGGAACGTGCCGAGGCTGGTGGTGAGCTCGTCGTGCAGGCCGGGTGGGTCGGTGTAGCAGTCCGGGTCCTTCCGGCCATCGGCGTGATATACCGGGCGTGGGGTCACCGTCCAGTTCACCTGCGCGCCCATCGCATACCACCAGCAGACGTTGGCCACGGTGTACCCGGGATGCGCTCGCCGCGCGGCATCCCACAGCTTGTCCCCACCCATCAGCGCATTGTGCTGCCGCCACAGCAGCACCTCGCCCAGGCCGCGGAAATACCAGCCGTTTCCGACGATGCCGTGCTCGCGGGGCAGCGTCCCGGTGAGCAGCGTGGCCTGCACAGAGCAGGTGACCGCGGGCAGGACCGTGCCAAGCTCGGCACGCCAGCCGCCGGCCGCGGTGATAGCGGCCAGCTGCGGCATGTAGGCGAGCAGTCGGGGGGTGAGCCCGGCCACGTCGAGAACGACGAGCGGGGTAGGCGACCTGGTCATCGAGCCTCCGCGGGGGACCGTTCGGACAAGCCCCGGGCGAGGAGTTCGTCCCGGGTGAAGCGCAGCTCGGCCGCGATGCCCTCGGCCAGTTCCGCCGGGCTGGCCGGCCGCTGCGCCGGGGGCAGCACGCTCCAGGTGTAGGTCTCCACGTCGAGGTGGTCGCAGACCGCAGTCTCGCCGCCGACCAGGGCGTCCAGCGCGGTGCGCAGCACATCGATGGTGGATTGCAGCGGTGGCTGCGGGGCGGCGTGCACCGGCACATGGAAGTGCACCCGCCACGGCCCGGCCAGGTGCGCGTCGAGCGCCTGGGCCAGGTCGTCCGCAGCCTGGCCGGCGGCGCTGCGGGTCTGGTGCAGGAACCGGGGCTCGGCATACCCGCGCAACGCGGCCGCCGTGTCCGGCTCGTCCGGCCGCTGCGCCCCGAGGGCGGCGGACACCTGCACCTTCACCACCGGCAGGCCTGCCCTGGCCAGTCTGGCCAGCGCGGCGGCAGGTTCCTCCCACGCGCAGGCCAGGTGCGCGAGGTCCAGGCACACGCCCAGGTACTCAGGATCCGCCCCGGACAGCTCGGCGGCCGCATGGGCCGTCGATTCCACCACGCAGCCGGGCTCCGGCTCGAACGCGACCCGGATCAGCCGGCCAGTCTGCGCCCGCACTGCCGCGAGCTGGCTGGCTAGCTCAGCCAGCCGCCGCCGCACCGCGGTGGACTGCTGCGGCGTCCAGGGGGTGCGCCAGGCCAGCGGCAGGGTGGACACCGAGCCGCGCGCGGCGTCCTCGGGCAGCACCCCGGCAAGGATCCGGGCCAGGTTGACCGTGTAGTCCATCCGCTCCCGGGTGAGCCAGTCCGGCTGGTACACCGCGTACTTGACCACCGGGGCGTGGAACGACTGGTAAGGGAAGCCGTTGAAGGTGACTACTTCCAGCCCGCGAGCGTCAAGCTCCCGGCCTAGCCGGGCCACCGCGTCCGGGTCGGCCGCGAGCTGCGCGGCGACCGGTGCGGCCAGCCACAGCCCGACACCAAGCCGGTCGGCGGGAACCAGCCGCCGTACCTCGGCTGCGTACGTGTCGAGCTGCGTCATGATCTCCGGCAGGTCCTCGCCGGGGTGCACGTTGGTGCAGTAGCCGAGATGGATCGTCTGGCCGTCGCGGTGCCACAGCCGCATCAGCTACCGCCCCGCAGGATCGAGTTGTCGGCGAACGTCGCGTCCGGGTGCTGTACCTCCGACACGTCGAGCCGCCCGGACTGGCCGAAGAACTCGACCGGGTTGCGCCATAGCACCTGGTCCACGTCATCGTGGGTGAACCCAGCCGCCAGCAGCGCTTCACCGGTACGCAGCGTCAGCAGCGGGTCGCTGCGGCCCCAGTCGGCCGCCGAGTTCACCAGCATCCGCGCCAGCCCGTACTCGCGCAGGATGGCGGCCAGCCGGGGCGGCGACATCTTCGTGTCGGGGTAGATGGAGAAGCCCATCCAGCAGCCGCTGTCCGCGACCAGGCCGACCGTCACCTCGTTCAGGTGATCCACCACGACCCGGCCGTACTCGATACCGGATTCCTTCACCACGTCGAGCGTGCGCTCGGTGCCGCGCCGCTTGTCCCGGTGCGGGGTGTGCACCAGCGCGGGCAAGTCATGTTCCAGGGCCAGTTCGAGCTGGGCGGCGAACACCTCGTCCTCATCCGGGGTCATCGAGTCGTAGCCGACCTCACCCACCGCCACCACCCCATCCTTGGCCAGGTAACGGGGCAGCAGCTCCAGCACCCCCCGGCAGCGGCGGTCGTTGGCCTCCTTGGGGTTGAGGGCGATCGCACAGTGGTGGCGGATCCCGAACTGGCTGGCCCGGAAAGGCTCCCAGCCGACCAGGGAGTCGAAATAGTCGGTGAACGATCCAGTGCTCGTCCGCGGCTGGCCGAGCCAGAAGGCCGGCTCGACCAGCGCGCGCACGCCAGCCGCGGCCATCCGCTCGTAGTCGTCCGTGGTGCGTGAGCTCATGTGGATGTGCGGGTCGAAGATCCGCATCAGCCTGCCTCCCTCTCCTGCTCCGGCTCTGCTGGCTTCTCCTGCTCCGGCTCCGCTGCCGGGCTGGTAAGCCGGGTAAGCAAGGCGGTGGCGTCGGCCGGCATGGTCCGGCCCGCGGCGTGCCGCTCGTCGGCCAGGCCGGCCAGCATCCGGGCCAGCTCCGAGTCGGCCCGGTCCGCCACCCCGGTCACCGCGCTCACCGGGATGTCCATGAAGACGCACTTCAGCACGGCCTGCCGCCACAGGGCGTCGTCCAGGTAACGGGCGTACGGGCCGAGGGCAGCCGCCACCAGCCGCGGGTCGTTGGTGCGGATCGCGTCACGCAGCAGCTCCACTCCGCTGTCCCCGATGTCCAGCCATGGCAGCGCGCGCAGCACCGCACGCTTCTCGGCCGCGTCCCCGTACCGGTACAGTGCGCCGATCTCCCCGGCCAGCGCCGCCCCGTGCAGGGACAGGGCCGTCAGCAGCAGGACGCGGGCCGCGTCGTCAACGGTCCACCCGGCCAGCTCGGGGTCCGGGTCCGGCAGCGGACCCCGGCCGCAGTGCCGGCTCACCGCAGGGAACAGCCCGGCGACGGCGGCCGGGCTGGCCGCAATCCGGGACAGGGCATCCGCCAGCCACGCTGGGTCGGCGACCGCGCCGGTCACCGCGGTCTGCAGGTCCGCACTGGTCATCGCCGGGTCTCCTCCGTTTCGGCGGCAGTCAGGAAGGCCAGCGATTCGCGGGCCACCACAGGTGCGGCGTGGCCGTGCCGCGGCAGCTCGACGGCGACCAGCCCGCGGTAGCCGGTGTCGGCGAGCGCGCCCAGCGTGGCCGGGAAGTCGATCTCACCGGCCCCGAACTCCAGGTGCTCGTGCACACCCCGCCGCATGTCATCGACCTGCACGTTGACCAGGTACGGGCCGGCTCTGCGGACGCAGTCGGGTACCGGGCCTGGCTCAACGCAGCGGCAGTGCCCAATGTCCAGGGTGAGGCCGAAGCAGTCCGGCGCGCCGAGCGCGTCACGCAGCCGGAACCAGTCGTCCAGGGTCTGCACGAGCATGCCGGGCTCCGGCTCGAAGCCCAGACGGATGCCAGCCTGGCGGGCCGCGGCCACCAGCTGATCGCAGCCGCGTAGCAGCCGATCCCAGGCGTCCGCTGCGGGCACCTCCGGCGGGCGGACCCCGGCCCAGCAGGAAACCGCCTCCGCGCCCAGGTCCGCCCCGATGCGGACCGCTCGCTGGAGGAAATCCAGCCGCGGCCCGGGGTCACGGTCGAGCAGGGTGGGTGCGTGCTTGTGCCAGGGGTCCAACAGATACCGGGCCCCGGTCTCGATGACGAGCCCGAGCCCGAGCTGGTCCAGCCGTGACCTGAGGGCGCCGGCCCGGCGGACCAGGTCGGGCCCGTACGGGTCGAGATGATGGTGGTCAAGGGTCAGGGCGACGCCCACGTAGCCGAGATCGGCGATCACTGCGAGCGCGTCGTCGAGCCGGTGATTGGCGAACCCGTTGGTGCCGTACCCGTAGCGCAGGCTCATGTCGGCGACATCCATCTGGCCAGGCGGCGGCCGAGCGGAGCGGCGGCGGCCACGGCCAGAGCCACCGCGGGCCGACCCGAGCGGGCGATCAGCGCGCCCTGCAGGGCCGGCAGGCTGGTGATCCCGGCCCCGACCGCGGCCCGCATGTTTCTGGCGCTCGGCTCGGACAGGGCGTGCAGCTGCGCAGCCCCATAACTGGCCGCATACCACCCGGCCAGCCCGCAGGGCAGGAGCCGGCGCCCGGTGGCGGGCGGGCGGTGCGCCCGCAGCGCGGCCGCGACCGGCACGGCCGCGACCGCGGCGGTGCCCGCGAGCGTCGCGGCCGGCAGCAGCGGGCCGCCGCCGGCGACCTCCCGGCGGGACAAGACGGTCACTGTGTAGGAGTGTGCCGCCACGGTTAGGGCCGACCCGGCGGCCCACCACCGCCCGGCGGTCCGCGGCCCCGGCCCGGAACTCACGCCGAGCAGCACATCCAACGCCCGGCAGGCGGCCATCGCGGCCGGCCCGGCCGCAGTGCCTTTCAGCGCGCAGTCGTACCACCACACCGTGCCGGCCAGCGCCGCGGTTACGGCCATCGCCCGTCGGCCTCCGGCCAGGCCGGCCAGGCCGAACCCGGCACCAGTGAGCGCCACGGCGGTGCCGACCGCGGTACCGGGCGTCACCCGGCCGGACGGGATCGGCCGCTCGGGCCGCTCCCTGGCATCCAGCTCCCGGTCGGCCCAGTCGTTGGCCGCCATGCCGGCCCAGTACAGGCAGACGGAGGCAGCGGACAGGCCCGCGGCCCGCGGCCCGAGGGTACCGGTGACCGCGGCGCCGGCCAGCGCATCCCCGGGCACGGATAGCGCGGCTGGCGCGCGGACAAGCTCGGCGAGGTCACCTAGCGTGGTCACTGGTCCTGCTCACCCAGGCCGGCCAGGAAGCCGCGCAGCGCGTCCCACTGGGCGTGCAGTGAGTGGCTGACCTCGCCCAGCGGGTCCTTGAAGAAGAAGGCCAGCGGGGTCAGCGGCCCGGCGTGCCCGGCCTGGTGAGCCGACGCGGTGATCCGAGCCAGGTCGAGAACCAGCGGTGCCGCCAGGGCCGAGTCGCAGCCATGCCAGGTGAACTCCAGGCGCATCCCAGTGCCCAGGAAGCCGCCGAACGTGACCAGGTCCCACGCTGTCTTGAAGTCGCCGATGTCGGCCACGTAATCGATCCGGGTGCCGCCCTCCGGCAGGTAGCCCAGGGTCTCGCCGAGTACCCGCTGCTTACTGGCCGATTTGGCGGTGTTGGCACCCGGATTGGCCAGGTTGGCACCGTCCCCGCCACCGAGCAGGTTGATCCCCGACCAGGACCGCACGGCGAGGTTGCGCATCGCGAACATCGGTGCAAGTGCCGACTTCAGCAGAGTCTCCCCGGTCTTGCCGTCGTGGCCGGCATAGGGCAGGTGACGCTCCCAGGCCAGTTCGGCCAGGGCCGGCAGCCGGGCCCCGGTGGACGGGGTGAAGTCAACGTAGGGACAGCCGGCGCGGAACGCGGCGTAGGCGTACAGCGCGCTAGCCGGCAGGACCGGGCCCGGTGTGGCCAGCGCGGTGGTCAGCTTCGCGAGGCTGACATGCGCCTGGTGTGGTGCGGGCGCGGGCTCGGTCGAAGCTACGTTGATCACGACCAGCCGGTCGAGCTGGTGCCGATCGCCGAATGCCTTGATGTCGCTGGTGATCGCAGCTGCAACCTGGGCTTGCGTGGCACCAGTGGGGACCGGGCGCAGCTCGGCCTCTACCTCGGCCAGGTCGGCGGCCAGCGGGCCGACCAGCCGGACAGGGACTATCCCCGCGGCGGCGAGCTGCTCGGCCTTCTTGATCACCGGGCTGGTGATCACATCATGGCCGCCCAGGACCAGATCGCCGAAGCCCGGCAACGGCACTCCGCTTAACGCGGGATGGGCTGTGACGCAGCCGGTGGGCTCGGCCAGCCCGGCGCGCAGCGCCAGCGTCCCCACGATGGTCGTGGTAGCCACCGATCCACGGGCACCGATGAGCCAGATTCCAGCGCGCACGAGTCCTCCGGGTGCGTCATGATGCATGGTCAGCCGAAGCCGGGTTGCCGTAACCGGGCTGGCGAGATGGCCACTGCGCAGCGACCCCGGCCGACTCGGCGGAGAACGCTGCACGGAATATGAAATTGGGCAACACCGTCACCTGTCAAGGGCTCAATGGGCCATAGGCAAAACCGCGCAAGAATCGTGACAGATAAACACACTGAGTTGCCGCAAACTAAATAAATGGGTCTTATCCTGACGATCTTACCGCCCCAGCGACATTGACCTGGGCGCGACGACAAGGGGCCCATAACTGACCACACGTAGCGCTAGACCCGAACGGCATACGTAGATTCGCATGCCGTTCGGCCTGTGTACCCAACACCACGTACTTAAGGGTGAGGGTCACCACGGCCGCGGACGGGCTGGAATAGCAGCAGGTCAAGCCATGGACTTCCCCGAAGCCGGCTCTGAGGGGCTAACTATAAGCTTGGCGAATGAACGCTCTTGTGACGAAGGTAGAGCTGACGGGCGTGCCGGAGACGGCGCTGTGGAACTTGTACCAGCGTGCGTCCGCGGCGCGCGCTGGGCACCTGGACGACCCGCGCGCGGTCGAGGTCCTCGTGCGGCTGGACTATTCCTTTGAGCGGTTCGACGTGCCCTACCGTGGCTTGGCGGCCAGGTTGCACGCACAGCGAGTGCGCACCGTAGACACCGCCCTGCGCCGGGTGCTGTCGGGCGCCCCGGGGGCCACCGTGGCCGCGCTCGGGGAAGGGTTCGAGACCCAGTTCTGGCGGGTGGATGACGGGCGGCTGCGCTGGCTGTCCCTCGACCTGCCTGAGGTGGTGGCGGTGCGGCGCGAGGTGCTCCCCGACGGCCCGCGCAACCGGACGCTGGCCGGCTCCGCGGCCGACGCGGAGTGGACTGCCCAGGTTGACCGGGAACGGCCCGTGATCATCACCGCCCAGGGCCTGCTGCCGTACTTCGAGCGGGACGAGGTGCACCGCCTGCTCACCGCCTGGGCTCGGCTGCTGCCCGGCGCGTGGCTCCTGTTTGACGCGGTGACCACGCAGCTGCAGGCGATCCGGCGGCGTAGCCCGCTGCCGGGCGGGTACCGCCCGCCGGAGTGGACCTGGACCGTGGATGCCGGTGAGTTGCGCCAGCTCCGCGAGCTGCCCGGCCTGAAGGACCTGCACGAGGTCCCGCAGGCAGGCGGTGACCGGTTGCTCGGCGTGCTGAGGCGGGTGCCCGGCCTGAAGAGCCAGCTGCCGGCTTTCCCGGTGTTCCAGGCGAGGCTCGGCCTCGATGCGCATAGCTTTGCCGCGTCGCCTTGATGAAGCTGTGACCTGGGGCTTTGAGGGCTTTTGGAGACGGAGGGGACTCCTGGTAGGCGTTGGGTGTCTGGTCCAGCGCCCATCACAGGAGTCCCTTGTGCGTTCTTCGGGGTTCCCCTGAAAGCGTGGACACATCAGTTGGGCTGATCTTGCCTTTGGTTCCGCTTCTGATAGCTGCCATGTAACCGCCGGAGCGCAGGCGGTGTCCAGGTGGAGGGCCCCGCAGGCCCGTCAGGGCCGAGGAGGAACGACCTGGACACCACCGAGCACCGGCCGATACTCGGGAGCGGAGAAGCGGGAGCCATGTCAGGCCGCCTTCCCGGCCTGGAGGGTTTTCTCGTAGTTCACCGGGGACAGCATCGCCAGCGCGGAGTGCCGCCGGTGCCGGTTGTAATCATCGATCCAGGCAGCGACCCGGGCCCGCGCCTGCGCCCTGGTCGCGAAGTGCTCCAGGGCGCGCAGCCCGGATTCCAGCGTGGAGTGCCAGGGCTCGATGACCGCGTTGTCCAGGGCCGAGCCGGGCCGGCCCATCGACTGGCGGATGCCCAGCCGGCCGCAGGCCGCGCGGATGGTCCCGGCGGTGTATTCGGCGCCCCGGTCGGTGTGCAGGATCACCCCGGGCACCTGCCCGCCGCGCACCGCGACCGCCATCGTCAGCGCACCGTAGGCGAGCTGCGCGTCGTGGTGCTCGCCGAGGGCGAAGCCGAGGATCCGCCGGGAGGCCATGTCCAGCACCGAGGCCAGGTAGAGCTTCCCCTCATCCGTCGGTACTTCGGTGCCATCCCCGTACCCACTTCTTGTTGAGCTGCCTGGCGGGGAAGTCGCGCCTGACCAGGTCCGGTGCCCGCCAGCGGCCCTTGCCTGGGCGGGTGGTGCCCTTGCGCTTCTTCTTCCGCCGCGCCGCCAGGCCCTGCTCGCGCATCAGCACCGCCACGGTGTTCTCACTCACCCGCCAGCCCACCTCGCGCAGGTCGGCAGTGATCCGCGGCGTCCTTCCCCTTCGGTGACTTGGCGGTTTCGAAGGGAAACCTACGCCCGTCCTCTATTTACACCGGATCTTGGACGCCACCCCGTACAGCCCAGACCGAGGCGAGACTTGCAGGTTCCGGCCCAAATGTGCGCGTGTGCACGGAGCGGTCATGGTGGTGCACCTCGAGCCCCGGCGCGAGTCCATGGCCGACATCGCTGCCGGGCACGTGCGGGACTGGTGGCCGGGCTGCTGGCGCGGGGTTGAGCGCGTGGCAGTGCGGGCCTGGCTGGTGGGCCGGGCCCGCACTGTGGCTGGCTGCCGAGGTTCAGTAGCCTGCGGCCTGCATCTGCTGGAAGAACTGGTCGGCCTGGGGGATGGCTCCTGGGGCCGCGACGTAGAAGCCGTCGGGGCTGACGGACTGGGCGGCCGCAGCCATCTGGCCTGCGGTCCCGGTGTCGGTGGAGACTTCGGAGAACACCCGGACGGCCCGGTTCGCGGCGCGCGCCTGGGCGGCGGTGCTGTTGAACAGCGAGTCGTACTGGCTCAGGTTGGTGGTGTTGGACTCGTCCTGGAGGACGTAGACGTCAGCGGCAGTGGCGGCGCTGGCGATGCCGACCCGCAGGTACCACTGGTTGATGGTCTCGCCGGGCAGCCGCGGGAGCAGCGAGCCTGGGACGATGCCCAGGTCAAGCGCGGGAGCCAGGATGACCTTCAGCCCGTGGGCGTGGGCCAGCTGCCCGAACAGGCGCATGTACTTGACCGGGTCCTGCTGCTCGCTGACCGGGGTCTGGCTCCAGTACTCCGGGTCATACATGACCCACTGGTAGGGGTAGCTGATAGCGCCGCTCTGGATGTCGGAGCTGAACTGGGCGTAGGAGCAGTAGGCCAGCACCGGCGTGGTGTTGTAACCGCGCTGCACCGGGGTCTTCACCAGGCTGGCCCCCACACCATAGGACGCCGCCGTGTTGAAGAAGTGCGCGGTGGTGCTGGAGTCGATCCCGCTGAGCTGCTGGACGTTCCCGGCGGTCATGATCCAGGCAGGGTGGGTGGCCGCGGAGGCCGCGCCGGCTGAGGAGAACACCGCCGTGCCGGCCAGGCTGCCCGCGGCGATGACGGCGACAGCTGCGGCGGCCGCGCGGGCCAGGATCTGGCGGGCGCGGGAGTGAGAGCGGGAAGTGGCGGATGATGAGTTCTGGTGGGTAAACATGATGGCTCCCGGCTGATTCCTGTCTGGATTCTGCTTTCACTGCTAGTATCAGGAATATGCCGCTCATGCCACAGAGAAATGCAGCCTGACTTAATTAAGCAGTTATACCCGGACCATTTCTCATAAGATCCCCGGCCGGGGAGCACTATGGCCCAGGCCGGAATACCCTAGACCGGCCGGCGGTCGGGCTGGAGGCCCAGGTCCCGGGAATTGTTGCGTGACATTCTGCGGTGAGGCCGGCTTGCTGGCTGCGGGCTGAACGCCGGCGGGAGTGGATCTTCGTCCGGTAGTGTCCGGGTGTGCCTGCCGATCAGGAGCCGCCGTCGTATGAGGTGCTGGCGGCGCTGGTGGTGTCGCTGCGCCAGGAACTGGCGGATGCGGTGGCAGAGCTGGCGCGGGCGGCCGGGAGGATCGCTGAGCTTGAGGACCGGCTGAGGAAGACGTCGCGGAACTCCTCCGTCCCGCCGTCGGCTGATGGGTTAGCGAAGCCGCCGCCCCGGCCGCGGTCGCTGCGGAAGAAGACCGGGCGGAAGCCGGGCGGGCAGGACGGGCATCCGGGCCAGACGCTGGCGCAGGTGGCGAAGCCGGACCGGGAGGTGCGGCATGAGCCCGGGTCGTGTTCTGGGTGCGGGGCGGGCCTGGCGGGCCGGCCGGTCACCGCGGTGGAGCGCCGCCAGGTCTTTGACCTGCCGCCAGTCACGGTCAAGGTGACGGAGCATCAGCTGATCGAGCGCCAGTGCGGCTGCGGGCACCGGACCAGGGGCGGGGCCCCGGCGGGCGCGGAGGCCCCGGTGCAGTACGGGCCGCGGGTGGCGGCGGTCATCATCTACTTGTATATCGGGCAGTTCCTGTCCAGGAAGCGCACTGCGCAGGCGCTGGCGGAGCTGTTCGGCGTGCCGCTGTCGCCCGGGACGGTCGCGGGGATCACCGCCCGGGCGGCCGGGAAGCTGGACGGGTTCCTGGAGCGGGTCCGGGGGAACATCGCTGCCAGTGATGTCGCGGGGTTTGATGAGACCGGGTTCCGGGTGGCGGGCCGGCTGCACTGGGTGCACTGTGCCCGGACCGGGAAGTACACCCTGCTCATGGTGCATCCCCGGCGCGGGAGGAAGGCGATGGAGGCGATGGGGATCCTGGCGTCCTTCACCGGGGTCGCCGTCCACGACGCCTGGGCCCCGTATGACACCTACCCCAGCCCTGATCACCAGCTGTGCTGCGCGCACGCGCTGCGGGAACTGCAGGCCGTCACCGACAGCGCGCCCGCTGGCCAGTGGTGCTGGGCTGCCCAGGCCGCCGATGCGCTCACCGGGATGCAGGCGCTGGCCAGCGACGCGATCGCGCAGGGCTGCGACGCGGCAGACCCGGCCGCGCTGGCCGCGCAGATCCACAGCTACCGCTCCGCTGTCCTGCTCGGGGCACGCCAGACCGCGGCCCGCTCCAGCCCGCTGATGCGAAAGCACCACGCCCTGGCCCGCCGCCTGCGCGATCGCCGGGACGACTACCTGCGGTTCACCGCAGACTGGCGGATCCCGGCAGATAACAACGGATCTGAGCGCGACATCCGCATGGCCAAGCTGAAACAGAAAGTATCCGGCTGCCTGCGCACCCTCAACGGTGCCCGGCAGTTCTGCGCCATCCGCAGCTACCTGTCGACCGCCGCCAAACACGGCCTGACGTTCATCAGCGCCCTCGTCATGCTCACCGAAGGCCAGCCCTGGATGCCCGCAGCGGCGTAATCACGCCACCAATCACCGGCACCTGACCAGTTACGAGGCCCTCAAGGTGGCCGCGCGGCAGCGCCTGGCTTGCCTGCGCACTGATTACGCCAAGTCGGGGCGGTCCTGACGCATGAGCGGGTCACCGGCGCCGATGAGCGCAAACGACGGCCACGCCGCGATCACCTGGCCACCTGGGGTCGGCTGGGCGACGGACGCGGGCTCCGCAGGTGAACCGGAGGCCACGCCCGGGAAGTGGTGTATGAGATGACCACCCTCGCGATCGGTTCTACTTAAGCACCAATAGCCTCAATTGTCATGTCATTCCCATAGTTCAGGATTGGCGGCTGGTTTCCGGCAGGCGGCGAGGGCTTCGGGCCCATATAGCGGCCGGGCTCCGGTCCATTCGTCGTTCTGCTCGGCGAGAACGGCGCCAACGAGCCGGACGATCGCGTCCCGGCCGGGGAAGATCCCGACGACGTCGGTGCGGAGGCGGATCTCGCGGTTAACAGATAGGGGATTATTGCACCGAGGCGGCGTCGGGCTGCTCGAAGATGGTCCGCATCAGGGTGGCCACCCACGCCTGGGCCGACTTGGGCACTTTGGTGGCCAGGTTGGCGGCGTAGTGGGGTCGTAAAGAATCAATGTGGCGATTCGGGTGTGCCGGGCTGTCTGTGTGTCTTGCGGTGGCGTTGAGGGTGCGGTGTGTCTTGCGGTGGCGTTGAGGGTGCGGTCGCGGTGGGATACCGCGCTGTGGATCGGGTGATCGTGCATCCGTCCTGTTCCAGCAAGAGCGGACCCATGCGGTGGCGTTGCCTATGGTGCGCTGGCTTACCTGGAACAGCTCGGCAATGACAGCCCAGCTGCAGACTTTGCGCTAGCCGAGGATGACCGCCAGGACGCGCCCGGCGTCGGCGATTTTCTCTGTGAAGTTGCCGCTGCGGGTTCCAGGGAGCCGGTCACGGCCCCGGCGCTGGTGTTTACCGCGTTCGGCCTCGGCGGCTTGCCGCAGGGACAGCCGCTGGATCAGGTCCGCCAGGCACTGCCTGCTCATCCCGGTCAATGCCGGATCGCCCAGCGCTGCCAGCCGGTCCGGCCGGGCGGGAGGGATCCCGGTGGCAGGAAGTCCCGGAGTGTGCCCGCGCTGGTGAACCGCAGGATGGCAGGCGTGATCGAACGAAACGGGCATTACGCCCAGGTGCCCTTCCCCGCCTGAGCCCAGGTCGGCCGCCATATCAGCTTTGTCCGGAAGTGACCGCTGTCCGCCCCGGTTCACCGCCCTACCGGGCACGTGGCGGGCACCGCCGGACCCGGGATTCGTGGCTACCCTGGGCCGGGGCCAGCGTCCCCGGCAATGGTCTTTCCGGGGCCTGTAACTGCTTAGCTGCGAAGAAACCCGGTCAAGACGGGAGCGAGAGCCGCGGGTTGCACGACGTGTGCCTGCCCGTCCAGCGTGCGGAGTTCTGCCGTGTGGATCACCTGGCTGATGGCCTGGGCGCTGCGATGCATGTATGCAGGGCTCGGCCCGCCGCACAAGACAAGGACCGGAACATGCAGCTGGGCTAGCCGGCCTGCCGGCACAGCGATGGTCTTGCCGATGACCCCGGCGTGATCGTAGGCGAGCGTCGGCGCGATGGCTTCCAGTGCTGGCCAGAAGGGTGCCTGGCGCATGCCGTCTACCTGCCCGGCGGGCGTCCCGGTGCTCCGCATGAATAGTGCTACCGCATCACCGTGGCGCCCGGCCGCCAGTGCTTCGCCGAGCCGGTCGAGATACTGGCTCCAGGCCTGCTGGGCTGCTGGCTCGTCGTTGCAGGGAGCCTCATACACCGCGAGCTTCGGCACTTTGCCGCCGAGCTTCCGTGCGGCTTCGAGAGCCAGGCATCCTCCAGACGAATGACCGTACAGGAAAGCGGTGCCACCGGCCTCGCTGATCACCGCTTCGATGTCTTCGATCTCCCGGTCCACCGCGTACGGCGGTGTATCCCCGCTGTCACCGCGGCCCCGGCGGTCGTAGCTGTACACGGTGAAGTATGGCGCAAGCAGGGTGACGAGCTCTGGCTTGGACCCGCTGGACCTGGTGCTCATGGCGCCGTAGACGATGATCAGCGCTGGGCCGGCGCCCGCTTGGTCGTAGCCGATGCCTGTTCCGTCCCTCGACATGACGTTCTTCACTGCCCGATCATCGCCCAAGTCGTTCGGCACTTCGATGTACCGAGTAAGCCGGCGGCAGATCGCCGGGCTCATCGGTGGCACAACGGGCCGCCAGGATCGCTCGATCAGCCAGGGGGTCCATCCTCGAGGCGGGCAGGTTCGTGACGTAGCCCTGCAGGCTCCGGACCGACACTACGCGGCGAGTCCCGGCAAGAGGAACCGGGCAACAATTTGCCGGGGCCGGTTCCCAGTCCCGCTCGCACCGCGCCTCGGCGGGGCCGACCGGGGCTGCGCTGTTCATCGGCTGAACTCCGAGCAGTCATGGTGCGGGTCTTCGCGCAGGCACTCGCCCGCCCCGGTTAATTATAGATAGATATTATCCTTTAGCGTCCACTCATCCGAATAGTTGGATAAGTGTTTTCTTTTCGCTCAGCCCTGAGAAGCAGGCCGGGCTAGCTGATCCATCAGGTATCCTGCGAAACTGCTGCTCGCGCCCGGGGGGAACGGCAGAGAGGACACTTCCATGTGCACCAGTTTTCGTGTGACCGCAACAGACGGGGCCGTCGTAGTGGGCCGGACGATGGAATTCCCGAATGCGATGGGCACGAAGCTCACGGTGCTCCCTCGCGCTTACCGGGGTACGGGAATCGGTAAGCACGGCAGCGGAATGAGATGGACATCGGCTTACGGCGTGGTCGGGATGGACGCGTTCGGGCAGCCGGGCACCATGACCGACGGCATGAATGAACGGGGCTTGTACGCCGGGCTCCTGTACATGCCCGGCTTCTGCGAGTACACGCCGGTGGACGACCGGGATCCCGCGAGCCTGATGTCGATCGTCAACACCGCGGCCTACGTGCTTGGGGTGAGTGGGACGGTGGAGGAGGCCACGGCCGCGATGGGCAGGGCCACCGTGTGGCCGTACATCTTCGGCCCGTTCGGCTTCGCTCCCCCGGCACACCTGGTCCTGCACGACGCATCGGGAAAGTCCGCAGTCATCGAGTGGCGCAACGGCGAGATGACGGTCTTCGATAACCCGATCGGCGTGGCCTGCAACTGGCCTCACCTGGACTGGCACCTGACCAACTTGCGGAACTACATCAACCTCTCAGACCGGAATCCGGCGGCGATCACGATTGACGGGGTAGAACTCGGCGCCATGGGCCAGGGGCCGGGCATGAACGGGCTGCCCGGTGACTCCAGTTCTCCGTCCCGATTCGTCCGTGCCGCGGCCTTCGTGGCGAGCCTCCGTCCCGTGGCCACCGGAGCGGAGATGGAGGAAACCGCCCTGCATATCCTGAATAATTTTGACATCCCGCTGGGGTTCATCCGGGACAACGACGACCCGGCCAACGACGACCACACGCTCTGGTCGTCTATCGCCAACCTGGCCCAGCTGCGCTACATCGTCCGCACCTATGACAACCCGGTACCGCAGCTCATCGAGCTCGGCCACGTGGACTTCTCAGCCCCCGGGCCCCGCGAAGCCGCGCTGCCTCACAACACGTTCGCACCGCTGGCCGTCTAATGCCGCGTCAGGCTACGTTTGCCCGGTCAACGACCTGGCGCAGCCGTTCGTCGTAGGCGTGGTTGTTGCGCCAGATGCCGTACCGGCGGATCATGCTGGCCTGCTCGTTGTGGCTGGCGTGGTCGGTGCCGTCGAGCGCGAAGTACCGCAGGGCCGTGAACTGGTGGTGGCCGCGCCCAGCTGACCGTTGCTGAGAACCAGCCCGGGATCAGGCCAGACTGCCGCCGCGGCCCGGGTTATCAGCCCCGGTCAAAGCCGGGCAACCCCACCAGTGGCCGGAGCGGCTCCGCCTCAGAGCGCCGAGGTTCGTGATTCCGGCAGCCGCGGGTACGGGCGCGGGTTCATCCAGATCGCTGCTGGTCGCCCTGGACGGACGCCACCGTGGCCAGATGCGGTACGTGATCGCAGTCCTGGCTGCAGCAGCCGCGAGGGGCGCTCCAGATCCGGGAGATCGTCACGTGGCCTCGCCGTGCGTTCACGGCGAGGCCACGTTGCCCACACCAACCCCCCCAAGCGACCACGGCAGCCGCGCCACACACCGTCGCAGAGCCGTGGCCTCCCCTCCTACCGTTCGGCGCCGCAGCACAATCTAGGCAAAGCCACGCAGCGCTGACAGTCGGGAGAACTCCCCATCACCGGGTACGGGTCAGCGGAACAGGCCGTCGTCCACTGCGGGCAGCTGGTCCCGGCGGTGCGCTCTTAATCTGGACTGACGAGTCCGTGCTCGAGCGCGAAAAGCGTCGCGCCAGCGCGGGTGGTCACGCCGGCCTTGCCATACAGATGCTGGATGTGGTGGTCGCATGTTTTCGGGGAAATACCCAGCCGACGGGCAACCTGCTTGGTTGCCAGGCCGCGGGCAAGCAGGCCAAGCACCTCGCATTCGCGCTCGGACAGCCCCGCAGGCCGACGCAGCAGCCGGCGCGGCTGGCCCGCCGCAGCCAACACCGCGTGCACCGCCTCCGGGGCGAGCCTGCCCCCATCCGCCTCCCGGCACAGTTCGCCCGCTGCCGCGGCCGGTGACAGCGCCGGCCGGTGCGCCCGCGGCTCCCGCATCGCCTGGTGACAGTCCGCCGCCGCCAGCAGCCAGGCCGACAGCGGCAGATCGCCGGCCCGGCTGCCCCGGTGGTAGCCGGACCCGTCATAGCGCTCACCGTGCGACCCGGCCAGGCGGGCCAGCGGGCGCAGCCCTTCTGCCGCGTCGAGCACACGCTCGCTGTGATACGCATGCAGCCGCACCTGCTCACGCTCGTCGCGGTTCAGCGGGCCCGGTTTGGCCCACACGTTGACAGGCACCGCGACGCGGCCGATGTCGTGCACCAGCGCCGCCCGTCGCACCAGGAGAGCATCCGCCGCGGCCAGCCCGGCCTGGACGGCGGACTGGCCGGCCAGCTCGGCAACCGCGCGGGAGTGCCCGATCGTCCACATGCTCTTAAGGTCGGCGAAATCCGCGATCGCCGAAAGGCAGGCATCGAGCCGTTCCTCACCTAACGCCGGCTGCGGCCCGGGCTCGGCTAGCAACGCATCCTCCCAGATGGACGGTGCGTCCAGACCCTCGTACACGTGATCGCCGAGCCCGAGGCAGGCGCTCACCGCCTGCGGGTCCAGCCCTGACCCGGCGCGCTCGGCCAGGATGCGGTGGGCGAGCGCGGTACCGCCCTGCTGCCAGGCCACGTCCGCGTCCTGTGCCACCTGCATGATTCGCACCGCCAGCGGGATCTGGTCACCTTGCAGCTCTCCCGGCATGCCCTTGCCGTCCCAGCGCTCCCACAGGTGCCGCAGCGCGAACTGGATCTCCCCGGACAAGCCCATCCGCGCACCCAGTACCTGGGCGACATCGCAATGGCTGGCGGCCCACTTGCGGAACTCCGCGACGCCGCCAAACGCCGACCTGGCCATGGCGGCCGCACGCGCAATCCGCGCACGCCCCGGGTGGGCAACACGGGCCGCTGTTGCGAGCAAGTCGAGCCGGGTCCCGAAGGCCACCGCCATCATCTCCGGTCGCGCCGAAAGCTCGTCCCCGAAGAATCGCGCATCGATCTCGCTCTCGGCCGTGCACCCGGCGAAGTGCAGCACCGCCGTATAGAAGACAGTCACCTGATCATCTTCCGGCAGGCCCATCGCCTGGGCCATCCGCACGGCCAGCACCGCGGTGCGCAGCCCGTGCTCCAGCGGCTGCCCCATGGCCAGGTCAGTCGCCAGCGACAACACCCCAACCGCTTCTGCCAGCCGCAACGTCCGCACGCGTCCAGGCTCTCACGGCTCCAGTCGGCCTGACCGGGGATCAGTTGACGGCACGCGAGCCATGATCCCCGCAGGTGAGTACGTCACCCTGGCCCACGCCGGAGGGCTGGCCTGGCGTGGTTAGGCAACGGTTGAATTTCCACACTCGCGCGGCGGATTACGGTAATCGGTTAACTGGCGGCGGCCTGGTGTCTGCTATGGGCGGGGGCGGTGGCGGCTGCAGTGGGTGCATCGGGTCCTGCTCGAGGAGCCTGGCTCCGTAGCCAGCGATGGACAGGCCTGCCACGCCGCGGGGATCGCTGAGTGACTGACCGCTGAGCGCTTCGAGCCGATGCAGCCGGTTGCGTACCGTGTTGCGGTGGCAGTACAGCTGCCGTGCGGCCGCGGAGGCGTTGCCGCCGCACTCGAGCCAGGTCCGCAACGTGGTCAGCAGGACGTCCCGCTCCTCGGGGGCGACGGCGACGACCTGGCCGAGCAGTCGGCGCACCACCCGGGCTGAGATCTCCGGCGCGCCGGCCAGGAGAGCCGCTGCCCAGTCGTCATCGACGCTGGCCACGCCAGTGCTGCCGGCTGGCAGGCACCTTCTGGCGACGGCCGCGATCCCGAGGGCCCGGCCCGTTTCAAGGGCGTCGTCGAAGTCGGGACTGATCCCCACCCGGCCGGTCGCCACCTCGGCGAGCAGATCCCTGATGAAAGGCACGTTGCGGTCCCGGCTAATGGCGACCAGGCCGGCCTGCTCGTCCGCGCGAAGGCGCCAGGCAGAGGGCACGCCCCGGCGCCGGAGGAACGGGCCCGCCCCCGGCAGGTTCTCGATTCCCGCTCCCGGTGTTTCCGCAGACACCGCGAGGTAGGGCCCCCGTTCCGGCAGGCCGATCGCGGGCAGGCTGCCGCCCAGCATCTTCCACTCGCCCAGCCGGCCCCCGAACAAGGCGTCGAGCAGCAGCATCCTTTGCTGCTCATCCTTCCGGGCGGACTCGATCAGAGCGTCGCGGTACTCGGCGTTGACAGCCTCGGAGCTGGTGTCCACCCAGGCCCAGACGGTGGCTGACCCGCGCACCAGACCGTCTAGCCATTCCGGGCCCCTGCGCAGCGCCCGGTCGGCGAGTGCGCCCCAGATGACGTGAAAACCCAGCCGGTACGCGTGCAGCACGGACCCGAGTGGCACGCCTTGGTCGGCCCGGCGCCGGGCGGTGTCCCGGGAGGAGGAAGTGCCCGGCGATCGCTGGCTGGCAAGATCACCGACGAAGCTCGCCAGGTTGCCCCCGACGCTGCGGCGCAGATCCTCGATATCGACGGCAAGGTAAGACTCGTCGGTCTGCCGCAGCATGCTCACAAGCTGCTCGGTCAGAGCGCCGAGCTCGTCGGTCAACTCGGCGGCGAGCCGGGCCACTACGGTGTGGCCGGTCGGCCCTGTGCTGGCCGGGCGCATAGCCTGAACAGTACCGGGAGGGCGGCGGATAACCACGTCATACGCCTGCCGGGTTTGTACCTGGCTGCTGGGTGCACAACGTGGCGTCGTGGTTTCTGTCACTGCGAACAGTGGAGCCCGCCCCGCGAGAGTGCATACTCCTCCCAGCTGCCCCAGGCAGCGCCACATGGCCGCGCGGGCGAGATGTTGTGACCTTACGCCACATCAGCTGGTTAGCCGGGCCGCCGGTTGCGCCGATCTGGGGATGCACATGGGCGGCATCGACGGCGCCCTGCTGGAGGACCTTATGGTGAACCTGAGCTACACGCTCGAACAGGCTGCGGCCGAACATGGGGAGTCCCCGGCCGTCCGTATGGACGGCCTAGTGCTGAATTACGCCCAGCTATGGGACGCGGCCGGCCGCATGATCTCCTTGCTGGGATTTCTCGGGATAGTGCCGGGCGACCGGGTCGCCCTCATGCTGCCCAACGTGCCGGCCTTCCCGATCGTTTTCTACAGTGTGCTCCGCGCCGGGGCCGTGGCCGTGCCGATGAACCCACTACTGAAGAGCCGCGAGGTCGCCCACAGCCTCCGCGATTCCGGCGCGACGGTCCTGTTCGCATGGCACACCGCGATGAGCGAAGCCGACAAGGGCGCCGCGGAGAGCGGCGCGCGGGTGATCGAGGTCGCTGACCCCGGCCTCTCCGCCCTGCTTGACGGCTTCCGCCCAGTTGCCGAGAGCGTGCCGCGGGCCGGCGATGACGACGCCGTGATCCTCTACACCTCGGGCACCACCGGCAGCCCGAAGGGCGCCGAGCTTACCCACGCGGGACTGACCCGCAACGCCAGACTGACAGCCACTACGCTGCTCAACGCGGGCCCCGGCGATGTGATCATGGGCTGCCTGCCGCTGTTCCACAGCTTCGGGCTGACCTGCGCCCTGAATGCCGCTATCGCAGGCGGTAGCACGCTGACCCTGTTGCCCAGGTTCGACCCGGGCCAGGCGCTGGAGATCATCGGTCGCGACAGGGTGACGATCTTCGAGGGCGTGCCGACGATGTACGCGGCGATGCTGCACCATCCGGCCCGTGCGCAGGCTGATACCTCCTCGCTGAGGGTGTGCGTATCCGGCGGAGCAGCCATGCCCGTGGAGATCATGCGCGGGTTCGAGCGGGCGTTCGGCTGCACGATCCTGGAAGGGTATGGCTTGTCGGAGACCTCTCCGGTCGCCTCGTTCAACCACCCGGGCCGGGTGCGCAAGCCGGGATCGATAGGCACGCCGGTCGAGGGGGTGCAAATGCGCGTCGTTGACGCGGACGGCGCTGAACTTCCCGTCGGCCAGGTCGGAGAGATCGTGATCGCCGGTCACAACGTCATGAAGGGGTACTGGGGCCAGCCGGAGGCGACGGCCGCGGCGATCACGGGCGGCTGGTTCCGGTCCGGTGACCTCGGCAGAGTCGACGAGGATGGCTACTTCTACATCGTGGACCGGAAGAAGGACCTGATCATCCGGGGCGGGTACAACGTCTACCCGCGCGAGGTCGAAGAGGTCCTTTACGAGCACCCGGCCGTGGCTGAGGCCGCTGTCGTGGGGATCCCGGACGAGGAGCTCGGCGAGGAGATCGGCGCCGCGGTGACGCTCAAGCCCGGCGCGTACGCCACCCCGGCGGAATTGCGCGCGTTCGCCCGACAGGGGATAGCGCCGTACAAGTACCCGCGGCATGTCTGGCTCGTGCCTGGCCTGCCGAAGGGCCCCACAGGCAAGATCCTGCGCCGCGAGGTGCAGCCACCGAAGGATTTGCGATGACCGCCAACCCCGTGCGCCTGCTGGATGAGGACGCCGACCGCCTGCCGGGTGAGTCGGCCGAGCCCACCGCCGCTAACGCGGTCGGCATGCTGGATCTTGTGCTGCCCGATGCCGCGCTGGGCACGCTGCGCCGGTTCCGGCCGGAATCCAGCATGGTGCGGTACGCGGCCCGGCTGGCCAGCCGTCCGGGGACGGTGGCCCGGCGGGCCGGGCAGCTGGCCGCGGAGCTGGCCGGCATCGCGGCGGGCAGTTCGGCGATCGCCCCGCAGCGCCGCGACCGCCGGTTCGCGGACCCGGCGTGGAGTGAGAACCCGCTGCTCAAGCGGACCGTGCAGGCCTACCTGGCCATCGGCGGGACCGCCGAGGAGCTGCTCGCCGACGCCGAGCTGGACTGGCGGGACAACACCCGGCTGAAGTTCGTGCTGACCAACCTCATCGCCGCGTCCGCGCCGAGTAACTACCCGCTGATCAGCCCGGCGGCGTGGAAGGCGTTCATCGACACCGGCGGGCTGAGCGCCGTGCGGGGGGTCCGTGCCCTGGTCTCGGACATGTCCTCCACCCCGCACATCCCGACCATGGTGGAACCCGGCGCGTTCCAGGTCGGCCAGGACCTGGCCGTGACACCGGGAGCGGTGGTGGCCCGCACCGACGTCTACGAGCTGATCCAGTACAAGCCGTCCACGCCCGCGGTCTACCAGATCCCGCTGCTCATGGTCCCCCCGATGATCAACAAGTATTACGTGACCGACCTCGCGCCCGGCCGCAGCATGCTCGAATTCTTCGTCGCCCAGGGATACCAGGTCTTCGTGCTGTCCTGGGCCAACCCGGGCAAGAACGCCAGGAACTGGGACCTGGACACCTACGGCCAGGCCGTCATCGACTCGGTCGCCACCCTGCGCGACATCACCAAGGCCCCCAAGGCCAGCATCATCGGCCTGTGCGCCGGCGGCATCCTGTCCTCCATGCTCAGCGCGCACCTGGCCGCCACCGGGCAGCTCGACCAGCTCGCCAGCCTGGGCCTGGGCGTGACCCTGCTGGACATGACCCAGGCCGGCACCACCGTCTCGCTGATGGACGAGGGCACCGCCGCCGGGTCCATCCTGGCCTCCCGCACCCGCGGCTACATGGACGGCCGCACCCTCGCCGAGGTATTCGCCTGGCTCCGGCCCGACGACCTGATCTGGAACTACTGGGTCAACAACTACCTGCAAGGCAAAACCCCGCCGCCGTTCGACATCCTGTACTGGAACGCCGACACCACCCGGATGCCCGCCGCGCTGCACCGCAACTTCATCGAGATCGCCATGGACAACTCACTGACCAAGCCCGGCGCCGCCACCATGCTCGGCACCCCCGTCAACCTCTCCAAAATCGACGTCAACACCTACGTCGTAGCCGGCATCGACGACCACATCTCACCCTGGCCCTCCGCCTACCGCGCCACCCAGCTACTCGGCGGCAACATCCGGTTCGTCCTGTCCAACAGCGGCCACATCGCCGCCATGGTCAACCCCCCCGCCAACCCCAAGGCAACCTTCCGGCTCGCCCCCGGCCCCAACCCCCCCGACCACAACCAATGGCTCGCCCACGCCGAAACCGTCCAGGGCAGCTGGTGGCCCGACTACACCACCTGGCTAGCCGAACGAAGCGGCGACAAGAAACAAGCCCCACGCACCCTAGGCAACACCCACTTCCGGCCCCTATCCCCCGCCCCAGGCACCTACATCCTGCAGCGGTAAGTTATGCCGGTAAAAGCGCCTGCCAGGCTACCTCGGCGGCCCATGTCCGCACACGGAAGACAAGCGGCCAGCGCCGCGCCATCGGCAACACCTGGCGCGCCCCACCCAGGGTCGGTTCGGGACTAGACTTTTACGCGGCGCATTACCTGAACGCGCTGCCCCGGTTGCTGGCTGCGGTGATTACGGCTGCCCAGTTCCCCGGCATCCTGGGCCACTTCGGCCCTCAGTTCGCGATAGAGGCGGTTCGACCGCCTGGCTTCGGCGCTCAACGGCGAGCAGGCGAACAGGCGACGCTCCCAGCTGACGATTTCGGCGGTTGCGATCGTCGTGGCAGCGCTGATGCGGACAGGGATCGTGGCCGTTGTGGCGGCCATCCGGACAATAGGAACGACGATGCGCCTCATGATTCCTCCGGTGCAGGTCACTGCCAGCCAGGCATGATCGCCTGGTATTTCCTGGAACTTGTGATTTCCCGGCTGCGACGATTGCTGTCGGCGCCCTTCCTAGTGAACTCGGTACGTCCACTAGGCGAAGGCCTGGCAGTAGCTATTAAGTAAAAGGCCTGACCGCAGCCAATATCCCGGCTGGCTGCGTAGTTACTCCCCGGCAGGCAGCGACATCACTTCTGCCAGGCCGCGTGCAATATTTTATGATGCCAGATGGTCGGCCGCAAGTAGCCGTTGCAAAAGGCTATGTTAAATTCTGGTGACTAGCGTGTTGGGTTAGCGATGGATTCTGTGACCATCCCGCATGATACCCAAATAGTCTCACCAGGCTGACCGGCCACTCTGCCCGCACTGGGCACCAGATTCCCGGTGCTCACCCGCGGCGAATCGCCCGTGCCGCTCGAAATAGGATTCGGTCCGGGGAGCTGCGCGCATACCGGGCCGGCCGCGCGCAGGCCGTCAGGGCCGTCCCGGGAAGCCGGCTGGCTGGTCAGACCGCGTGCAGGCCGGCCGCGGTGAATGCCGCGCGGGCCTGGCTGATCTGCTCGACGGTCGGCGCGGCCACCCCGGCACAGGGGTAGTCCAGGCCGAGCGCGGCGTACTTGGCCGCGCCGAGCGTGTGGAACGGGAGCACATCGACCCGTTCGACGTTGCCGAGGGACGCGGTGAACCGGGCGAGGGCGGTGATGTCGCCACGGTCGTCGGTCCAGCCGGGCACGAGGACGAAGCGTACCCACACTGGCTGATGGCGGGCGGCGAGCCGGCGGGCGAACGAAAGTGTGGGAGCGATGTTGCGGCCGGTCACCCGCCGGGCGGTGGCGGAGCCGAACGACTTGATGTCGAGCAGGACCAGGTCGGTGGCGTCCAGCAGTTCGTCGTCGGCGCGGACGCCGAGGTAGCCGGACGTGTCGAGCGCGGTGTGCAGGCCGAGGTCCTTCGCGCCGGCCAGGACGGCCCGGGTGAATGCGGGCTGCAGCAGTGGCTCGCCTCCGGAGACGGTCAGCCCGCCGCCGGCGGCGCCGATGAATCGCCGGTACCGCCCGGCCTGGGCCAGCACGGCGGCCGCGCTCATCCGCTGCCCGTTCCGGCCGGACCAGGTATCCGGGTTATGGCAGTACACGCAGCGCAGCGGGCAGCCTGCGGTGAACACGACGAACCGGGTACCGGGGCCGTCGACGCCGGTGGACAGGTCCCAGGAGTGCACCGACCCGGTGACCAGGGACAGGTCAGCCGACGCCTGCCGCAGGCCCGCGGTGGCCACGGTCACCATCAGACCGACCGGTGGAAGGTGCGGTTGACGACGTCGAGCTGCTGTTCGCGGGTGAGCCGGATGAAGTTGACCGCATACCCGGAGACCCGGATCGTCAGCTGCGGGTAGCGCTCAGGGTGGTCCATCGCGTCGAGCAGTGTCGCGCGGTCGAGCACGTTGACGTTCATGTGGAATCCGCCGCAGGTGACGTACCCGTCGAGGATGCCGACGAGGTTACCGACCCGTTCCGCCGGGAACCTGCCGAGCGCGGCCGGAGTGATGGTCTCGGTCAGGGAGATGCCGTCCTCGGCGTGGCTGTAGGGCAGCTTCGCGACCGACAGCGCGGCGGCGACCAGGCCGTGCCGGTCGCGGCCGTTCATCGGGTTCGCCCCGGGAGCGAACGGCTGGCCGGCGTGCCGGCCATCCGGCGTGTTACCGGTGTGCTTCCCGTAGACAACATTGGAGGTGATAGTCAGCACCGACTGGGTGTGCAGCGCCCCGCGGTACGTCTCGTGCTGGCGCACCTTGTCCATGAACGTGCGCACCAGCCACACGGCGATGTCGTCGGCGCGGGCGTCGTCGTTCCCGTAGGCCGGGAACTCCCCCTCGGTGCGGTAGCCGGTAATCAGACCCGTGTCGTCGCGGAGCGGCCGCACGGTCGCGTATTTGATCGCGGCGAGAGAGTCGGTGACGACCGACAAGCCGGCGATACCGCAGGCCATCGTGCGCAGCACGGAATAGTCGTGCAGCGCCATCTCCAGCCTTTCGTAGGCATACTTGTCGTGCATGTAATGGATGACGTTGAGCGCGTTGACATAGGTCTTGGCCAGCCAGTCCATCATCGTGTCGAACCGGGCCATGACGTCCGCGTAGTCGAGCACGTCACCGGTCAGCGGGGGCAGCACGGGCCCGACCTGGGCCCCGCTCATCTCGTCCCGGCCGCCGTTGATCGCGTACAGCAGCGTCTTAGCCATGTTGACCCGGGCGCCGAAGAACTGCATCTGCTTGCCGACCTCCATGGCCGAGACGCAGCAGGCGATCGCGGTGTCGTCCCCGAACCGGGACCGGATCAGATCGTCGGACTCGTACTGGATCGAGCTGGTGTCGATGGAGACCTGCGCGCAGAACCGCTTGAACGCCTCCGGCAGCGCCGGGGACCACAGCACGGTCAGGTTCGGCTCCGGTGCCGGGCCCAGGTTGTAGAGCGTCTGCAGGTAGCGGAAGCTGGTACGGGTCACCAACGGGCGGCCGTCACGGCTCATGCCGCCGATCGACTCGGTGACCCAGGTCGGGTCGCCAGAGAACAGCTCGTCGTACTCGGGGGTGCGCAGGAACCGGACGAGCCGCAGCTTGATGACCAGATCGTTGACGAGTTCCTGTGCTTCCTGCTCGGTAAGCCGGCCCGCCCGCAGGTCGCGTTCGAGGTAGATGTCCACGAACGTCGAGGTGCGCCCCAGTGACATGGCGGCGCCGTTCTGCTCCTTGATCGCGGCCAGGTAGGCCAGGTACAGCCACTGGATCGCCTCCCGCCCGGAAGCCGCCTGGCCGACGTCATGGCCATAGGAGCGTGCCATCTGCACGAGTTCGCCGAGCGCACGAATCTGCTCGCCGAGTTCCTCCCGGTCGCGGATGATCTCGGCGGTGGAAGGCCGGGCATCCAGGGCGGCCTTCTCGGCCCGCTTGACCCAGAGAAGCCGGTCCACGCCGTACAGCGGCACCCGGCGGTAGTCGCCGATGATCCTGCCCCGCCCGTACGCGTCCGGCAAGCCGGTGATGACGTGGGCGCGGCGGGCCGCGAGCACCTCGGCCGGGTAGGCGTCGAAGACGCCGTCGTTGTGGGTCTTGCGGTACCGGGTGAAGATCTCCCGGACCGCCGGGTCCAGCGTGTATCCATAAGCGGCCAGGCCCTTCTCCACCATCCGCAGGCCGCCGTTGGGCATGATCGCGCGGCGCAGCGGCGCGTCGGTCTGCAACCCGACGATCAGCTCCTGCTCCCGGTCGATGTAGCCGGGCGCATGGCTCGTGATCGACGACGGGATGCGCGTATCGATGTCGTAGACCCCACGCGCCCGCTCATCGCCGAACATGCCGCTCAGGCGCGCCCACAACGCGCGGGTGCGCTCGGTCGGCCCGGCCAGGAACGCCGCCTCACCGCAGTACGGGGTCACGTTGGCCTGGATGAAGTCACGGACGTCGATCCGGTCCAGCCAGCGGCCGCCAGTGAAGCCCTGCCATGGGCCGGCGGGGACGCCGCTGCCTTCGGTCCGGATCAACTCGATGGTCGCACTCACGATCTCTGCCTGCCTCACTGCCGCTCTAACCTTGACTCTCTTCTTATAGGTCTAGACCACTGGCCAGGATTTATCACCGGGTCTTTCGCCACTACCTGCGGGCCGCACGGCCTGTCGCCCGTCGGTCGGGCAGCGCAGACCTCGGCCTGGTCGGTGAGGGGCGGCGTTGCGGACGACCGTGATCAGGCCGGCCAGGTCGCGCACGATGGCGGTGATTTTCTCCGGGCTCATCGGTGTCTTGGCTCAGGGCGACCCGAGGCCACCAAGTGCAGTGGATAAAGGGCAGCTACCCGGCCACGTCCCCGGTGCGCAGGTCGGCAATGAGGTGGCCGGCGGAGACGTTGTCGCCCACGGCGACCCGGACGGCGGCGATGGTCCCGGCCACGGGCGCCGGGATGTCCAACGTGGCTTTGTCAGACTCCAGGGTGATCAGCGGGTCATTGTCGCTGACCACGTCACCGGCGGCCACATGCACCTCGATCACTGGCACGTCGATGAAATGGCCGATATCGGGGACCGTTACTTTGATGACTTCGTCAGTCCGGCCAGGCGAGACGTCGCCTGGCGGGACGGCCGACGCGTCCTCGGTGACGCGCTCCTTTACCGGCGCCGCGGCCGGGCCGTCAGACTCCGGTCCGGTGTCGAGCCGCAGGATGAGGTCCCCGGCCGATACCCGGTCACCGACCCGGGTGGCGACTTCGCCGGCTGTTCCCGCGACCGGCGCGGGAACGTCCAGCGTGGCCTTGTCCGACTCCAGCGTGATCAGCGGATCCTCGGCGGCTACCACGTCGCCAGTGGCCACGTGCACCTCGATGACCAGCACGTTGACGAAGTGGCCGATGTCGGGAACGGTGATATCCACGTGAGGCTCCAGGGAGGAAGAGGCGGCGGCGGGAATTCTGCGGTCAGCGCAGGAGCCGGCAGATTGAGGTTCTCACTAAGATCGTTCCGATCATCCGGGACATGACAGGCCCTTCAGGCAGACACGCTGACTTTCATGGTATATCGGCGGGCAGCGACGGAGCCGCCGGCAGAAAGAGGCCCCGCTGAAGATCCCCGATCCAGGCCCACGTTACTCAGGAAGTCGGCCGCGACGATGACCCGGCCGCGAAGGGAGGAGATCGGCGGTCAGGAAGCCGGTCACAGCGGCGATCTTGTCGCCTTCCAGGGTGAGCACGTCGATAGCCGCCGGGATGAAACCAACGTTGTCCTGGTCGTAGACATAACCGGCGACGCCAAGCTGCCCGTTGACCCGGGCCGGACGGTGCTTCCACCGGTCGGTGAGCGGGTACCTGACCAGGAGGTCGCTGACGGACTCGAGACCGTAGAACCAGGTCGGGACGGGTGGCATGGACCAGGTCACGTCCTGTGTGAGCATGCCGACCAGCGTCTGGATGTCGCCGCGCTCCATCGCGTCCGCGTACCGGTGGACGAGATCCCGGGTGCGCTGGTCGCCGAGCATGCGCAAGGTGGACTGCTGGCTCCTGGCCGGCCGCCGCGTCCGCAGGGTGACGCGGGCACGCCGGTAAGCCGGCCCGCCCGCAGGTCGCGTTCGAGGTAGATGTCCACGAACGTCGAGGTGCGCCCCAGTGACATGGCGGCGCCGTTCTGCTCCTTGATCGCGGCCAGGTAGGCCAGGTACAGCCACTGGATCGCCTCCCGCCCGGAAGCCGCCTGGCTGACGTCATGGCCATAGGAGCGTGCCATCTGCACGAGTTCGCCGAGCGCACGAATCTGCTCGGCGAGTTCCTCCCGGTCGCGGATGATCTCGGCGGTGGAAGGCCGGGCATCCAGGGCGGCCTTCTCGGCCCGCTTGGCCCAGAGAAGCCGGTCCACGCCGTAAGGACCACTCCCGGGACAACGTGGACCGCCATGCTGCCTACACAGTGGCCGCCTACCTGGCTTAGCCCTGGAGTGTTCCCGCTTTTTTGGACACCAGATTTAGGCTGCCAATTGACTGAGTTGCCTATATCCTAGTTCGTATTCTTGGGGTGTCAAGTACCCGAGCGTTGAATGTCTCCGGACTGGATTATAGTAGTTGGCAATCCAGTCCGACGTCTCCTTTTCCAGGTTCCCGAGCGTAGGCCACGGGCGGGTATGGATCAGCTCCTTCTTATACGTCGCGAAGAACGATTCCGATACGGCATTATCGTAACAGATCCCTGTCCTTCCGAGGGAACGCCTGATATTATTCTGCGTGCAGTACTCATCGAATACGGAGGACGTGTACTGGCAGCCGCGGTCGGAATGAAATATCACACCGGCCGGCGGCTTCCGGGCAGCAATGGCCATGTCGAGAGCGGCGATGATCAGGCTGGTCCGCATATGCGCGGCGATAGCCCAGCCGACTACTTTGCGCGAGTAAAGGTCGATGACGGTCGCGAGATAGGCCCATCCGTCCCACGTCTTTATGTAGGTGACGTCACCGCACCAGCGCGTGTCAGGGAGCGCGGCCGTGAAGTCCCGGCCGATCAGGTCCGGGGCCGGGACCGGCTGGTCCCCGCCGATGGTGGTCCGCTTCCACGCCTTCGGGTGGCGCCCCCGCAGGCCAGCGGCCTGCATCAGCCGGTGGACGCGCTTGTGCGACACCATCTGGCCCAGCGCCGCCAGGCCCGCGCGCATCCGGCGCACCCCAGGATTGCCGCGCGCCTCATCGTAAACCTTCCTCATGACCGCGATAAGCGCGGAGTCGTCTTTCGACCGCTGGGATGGCTCCGCGCCCCGCCAGGCGTAATAGCCGGAACGTGAGACTCCCAGCCAGGCACACATGAATGACACCGGGTAGGCGCCCGAATCAGCCCAGCCCGCGATGGCAGCGAATCTTACTGATTGCCTTTCGCGAACCAGGTCGCTACTTTTTTTGCGAACTCCACCTGCATCCGCAGCTCGGCGATCGCCGATTTGTCGTCCCTGGACTCAGCCCGCAGCCGGATCAGCTCGGCCCGCTCGGACTCGCCCAGCGGGGCATCCGGGTTCTTCCCGGATTCCGCGGCATCTCGTGCCACCTTCACCCACTTGCCCAAAGTCATCTCGTGGACGCCGATGTTACGGGCGACCTCAGCGACCGGGCGGCCGCCGTCAAGGACGAAAGCTACCGACTGCGCCTTGTACTCCGGCGTATATGAGCGGCGTGTCGAACCCATTTCTCGCTCTCCCGACGAATCGGGCAGCTAAGCCGGGTGTCCACCGAAGCGGGTACGTTCCACCCAGCCGTGGGGGCCCAATGCTTGTCAGGCGACCCCGCCCAACGCACGGCCGCGGGCTGGTCGGGCCTGGCAATCACCAGGTTCTCAATCCCGGGTAGATCCGTCCATGGCCCGCCCGCCTGGAGGCCGCGTCAAGGCATGCTGAGTCGTGACGCGGCGCCTGGGAGAGGCACTGGTCTGTCACGTCCGCGGCGCGGCTGCGGGCTGCTGGCCGTAGGAGGTGAAGCTGTAGAGGTTCCAGTCCTGGGCGCCGATGTAAATGGTGCCGTTGACGATGACCGGCGGCGCGGTGATGCCCGCCTTGGTCGTGTACTTCCACAGCGGCAGTGCGTCATAGGTGCGGCTGGCGCCGACTATCCCGGTGGTGGTGTCGTACACCACCACCGAAGCCACGGTAGCGACCCCGGCGATGGGCGATCCGGTATTGAGGTCCCATGCCAGAGCGCCATCGCCCGCCTGAAGGGCATAGAGGCGGCCGTCGCCGGAGCCCACAATGAGGAGCAACTGCCCGCGGGTGACACTATTGGTGATCGTGGGCATATCCGCAACGGTGCCCCCGGTCCGGTAGGACCATTGCTTGGTGCCGTTCGCCTCGCTGATGGCATACACCGAGTCGCCGGAGCCGAAGTAGACAATCCCGTTGTAGATCGTGGCGGGTGCGCTGATCGCGCCGCCACTGTGGTAAGGCTCCAGCCACAAGGCCTTGCCGGTCGCCGAGTTCAGCGCCACCACGTCGCCGTTGGGCTCGGGCACGATCAAGGTCTTGTTCGCGGTGTCCAGCGTCGGAGCGGCCAAGACCGGGTTCGGCAGGCTGATCGGTCCCCACACTGTCTTCCCGGTTGCCTCCGCTATGGCCTCGACCTTGCCTGTGCTGGTAGTGATGTAGACGTCGCCGGAGCCATACACCGGCGCCGACACCTTGGTGCCACTGGCGCGGTCAATGCTGTCGGACCAGGCGAGCTGGCCGGTGGAGGTGGAGATCGCGTTCAGGGTGCCATCGTTGGCGCCTACGAACACCAGCCCCGTGCCGGGGTCGATGGCCGGCGAACCGTCCAGGGCAGCTTTGGACGGGATCGTCCAGGTCCACAGCGGCGCGCCGTTGTGGACGTCCAGCGCAGTAAGCTGCCCGGCGGTGTTGGCGGTGTAGGCGACGCCGTCGGCAACGGCTGGGGCGGTATCGACCGGCGCGCCGGACTGGTACAGCCAGGCCAGGTAAGCGAAGACGTTCCCGCCGGGAGTGATCGTGTTGTAGAAAGTGAAGTCGTTCGGCTCGAAGTTCGGATGCGTGGCGCTGTAACCGAGCTGGGCCCAATTGTTGGCGACGGTGATCGCGGCGGTCGCGGTCGCGCCAGACGACTTGCCGGTTGCCGCAAGCGTCGCCTGGCCGAACGGGGCCGTGGTGGGAATGGAGATCGTCGTCGCCGGCAGTGAACCCGTGGACGTCGCGGTGGCAGTCTTGAGGGTCGTGCCCGACAGGCTGATCGCGACGCTTTCGGAGGCGTGGAACCCGCCGCCCGTCACCGTCAGGGTGCCGCCCGGTGCCGCGAAGACCGGCGCCGCGGTGATGTGTGGGCTGGTGCTGGATGCCGTCACGCTGAAGCCCACCTGAGGCGCGGTGATGTCGGACTGCCCGGCCGTGGAGAGAGTGTATGCCGTCACCTTATAGGTGCCGCCCGCGGCCGCAACGGGATAGGTGAAGGCCCAATTACTGGACGTGGCCCCCGGGCTGCCAAGGCTCGCAGGGTTGCCGACTGGGCCCGAGGACCACTGCCTGGTGGCCGCGTCCCACCACGGCCCGGTCGGGCCGCCAGCCTGGACCGCGACGGTCACCCCGGCGACGCCAGCCTGGTCGGTTGCTGACCCCGTGACGGCCAAGTGGCCGCCAGTGGGGTAACCCACCGTTGAGGAATCAGCGGGCGAGGTGATGGTGGTACCCGGGAGAGTTGTCTCGTTCCCGCCCTTCACCGCGAAGTCGTAAAGGAATCCGTCCGCGGATGCGATGAGGATGTTGCCGTCGGTCACCGCGGGTGAGGCCGTGATGTACTTGCCGGTCTGGTAGTGGTACAACTCGGCGCCGGTGGCGAGGGAGTTGAACCGAGAACCGGCCGGTCAGCTCGCCATACGCGACAATCTGCGAGCCGGGAGCGCCAGCGATCGCCGGGGAGGAATCCACCTGGGTGCCCGAGGAATCTGCGGCATTCCAGACCTTCGTCCCGGTGACGGCGTTGATATCGAGCAGTCCCTTGACGTATCCCAGCACTAGGTTGGTGCCGTCAAGGGCGGCCGTGGAGATGCCTCCATAGGCGACGCCCAGCGCCTTGTTGTAGTTGTAGTTCCAGATTTGGGCGCCGGTTGTGAGGTTCAGCGCGTACACGATCCCGTACTTGGTCGGCACGTAGGCCACGCCGTCTGCGAAACCGTTGGCCTTCGGTGGCGAGATCGTGATGCCCGCGCCGATGTCGTAGCCCGCCGGTGGGGGATTATAGACCGCGAAGTGCCACATCTCCCTGCCAGTCAACGCGTTCACCGCGTAAACGGTGGAGTTCGGATCGGACGTACCGTACAGGACAAGCGGCGTGCCGTTCGCATCCACCGCGTAGGAGACGGGATCCCAGGCACCGGTCGTCGAGGTGTAGCCGGTGAACGACCACTCTATTGAGCAGTTGCTGGCTTTGACCGCGAGGAGCGGCCCGCTGGCCGAGGCGGTGTCGTTGGTGTCGAAGTAGACGGTTGCGGCCCCGCCGGGCGGGGTGGCCGCGACGGCGGAGCCCTCGACCTCACTGGGTGCCGCCACCGAACAGTCGATCGCTCCCGTGCTGGCGTTGAGTTTGTAGATGCGCGGGCTGTCGTAAGTGCCGACGTACACCGCGCCGTTGATCGCCACGGGGGTGGATCTGATAGGCGATCCGATCAAGGTGGCCCAGAGGATCTGGCCGGTGGAGACATCGATCGCGATCAGGTCGCCGTGCTCGGTACCGATGTAGGCGAGGGTCTTACCGATCGCAGAGTCGTAGTACACGACCGGGGAGTCCAGGGCGGCACCGTAGAGGTCCGTCGCCCAGGCGACGCCGAGGTGGGCGGCATTGGCCGTGGAGAGCGGGCTGTTCGAGGCGTAGCCCTGAAGGCGGGGGCCGAGATGGAAGGTGGCCCAGTTGTAGGCCGGACTGCCGCCCGTTAGGGCCCGTGGCAACAGCCTGCCGGCCGTGGATGGTGGGGCAACCGCAAGCATGCAGGCGAAACCCACCACACAGGCTGTGAGGATGCGTATGAGGCGCGCTCCCATGGTGTGAATCCTTCTGCTCACGTGAACGCTCCTCCGATACGCTCTCTGGCCGCCCGCCGGGCTGCCTGAATGACAACGTCTGGCGAGTATGGCACAAGCGAATTTGCAGCGGACTGCTTGGGTGGCATTTCTAGCACGCTGTTTCGAGCGCGGGCAGGCCATAGTACCCACATTGGCGAGATGTTAGCGGTTCCCACTCTTGTAGTTCTCTATAAGGAAAGAAAGCTTTGATGGGTAAGAATGCAAATAAATCCCTAAATGCCGGTTGCCACCCGACGCCCGCCCGGTGATCAAAGTGACAGGCTGGCCAGCCTGCCCCAGCAGATGATGTCGCAGGCCCGGCTAACTTAGGGAAAGCCGGTGGATGCCGTCTCGGGTTCCGAGCGGATCCGCGCCGCCGGAACCAGTGCAGCAGAGCGACGGACTGCTCTACCACCCAGCGGTGCACACGCCCGGCCCAGCTCCTGCGACCGGAACTCCCACGGGATCCCGAACCCGAACCACTGTAGCCGCAAACCCTGACTTTTCAACCTGCGTAACGCTTTGTATGCCCCAGTATAGGCTGGCAATCCCCTTGCCTACCCCGGGACTGCGGGTCATTGTCCTATGCGTTCGCTGACCCACGGAAGATACAAGAATGCGGCTGGATGAAGTGATGCCAGCAAGCTTAATGGGAATATTGTTGTCGCTGCACTTAACCACAGAAGGGAAATCCGACATGATGTGCCGATCCCGTCCCGTGCTCGTGACGACGGCGCTGAGCCTGGTGACCACGGCAGCCGTGATCGCCCTCCCGGGGGTCGCCTCTTCCGCCACCTCGGGCCAGGTGTCCTGCAAGCTTTGGCAGGCGCTGCACGTGACCGGAATAGGCGGCCAGCGGTACGTGGTACGGAACAAGCCCAGCAGGAACCATGATGACGAGGGAATGTGCATCTCGGTTACCGAGCGCACCGGGTTCACCGTCACCCGTTCGCCGGGGCTCGCTTCCTCACCCAAGGTGCGGGCCTACCCGTACATCGGGACCGGCTGCTTCGAAGGAGCCTGTGCCAGTTCGGCACCACAGACTTTGCCGCGGGCCGGGGCGCTCGGCAACTACACCGTCAGATGGACGGCCGTGACCCCGCGGAACAGCGGGGTCTGGAACTCTTCGCTGGACCTGTGGCTCGGCGCGCATAGTGGCGTCGGCACCTCGGAAGTGATGATCTGGCTCCGGTACAGCAAGCCATCCTGGTGGACGCGGATCTACCCCACGGTGAACGTGGACGGCGCGAAATGGTACGTGGTACCGCACACCACCGACTCGGGCCGGTACTACATCTCCTTCCGCCGGGCCACACCCGCGGACGGGGCCAAGCTTCGACTGGCCCCGTTCATGACGGTATCCGAACGGCTCGGCATGGTCAGCCCGTCCGCGCTGCTGTGGAGCGTCCAGGCTGGCTTCGAGATCTGGTCAGGGGGCACAGGCCTGGCCGTCACCAGCTTCTCGGTGACTCCCTGATCCCCAAGGTTCCGCCACTCCAGCGGAACCAGCCAGGCTAGCCTGGGGCTTTCGCGTGAATAATTGCTGAGTCGCGTCGTTCAGGAAAAAGGTGCCTTGAACTGGGAAGATAGAGTTTGCCGAAGGCGGATACCGGCCCGGTGGCCGGGCGCGAAAGCGCGCTGACTGGGCAGGTGAGCCGTTGGAGCCAAGCGGCCAAACCGCTGGAACCGAGGGCAAGTTAGGTGCCGGTGACGGTGAACGGACCTGAGGACGGCTGAGCTGGGACGCGGTTGACTGGCGTGCCTGCGAGGAGAACGTACGGCGGCTGCGGCAGCGGATCTTCAAGTCGGCGCAGGAGCAGGACTGGCCTAAGGTCAGGAACCTGCAGAAGCTGATGCTCGCTGGACAACTACACCCTGCGCCTGCTCACCAGGCAGGCCGATCGGGCAAGATCCTCATCGTCCCGCGAGGCTGATCTCACGACTGCAGGCGCGGAACGCAGCGGCGCCAGCGCCGGGTGCTGCGCACCTGCCGCCTGGCCATGCACCTGCCCCAGTGCATGCTCATCAGCGGCTGCGCCGCTTCATCTGACCCTATGAGGGCCGGGCCCCCTTCCCAGCTCAGCCCGGCAGCGGGACGCTCCGGGTGAAAGGTACGAGCTCGGGGAAAGGAGACCCGGCAATGTCTGTCTACGTCGGTATCGATGTGCACCGCAAGCGGTCCCAGGTGGCGGTGATCGCCGGGGACGGGAAGGTCCAGCTCAACCGGAACGTGGTCAGCGGGTCACAGCCCATGCTGAGGCTGATCGGTGATCTGCCGGCCGGGACGCCGGTGGCGTTCGAATCCGCCTATGGCTGGGGGTGGCTGATCGAGCTGCTGGAGGATTACGGGTTCGATCCGCACATGGTGCACCCGCTGCGGTGCAAGGCGATCGCCTCGGCGCGGCTGAAGAACGACAAGGTTGACGCGGCGATCCTGGCGCAGCTGCTGCGCGCCGACCTGCTGCCCGAGGCGTGGATCGCCCCGCTGGGGGTCCGCCAGCTCCGGGCGCTGCTGCGGCACCGGGCCAGCCTCGTCCGCCTCGGTACCCAGCTGCGCAACCGGATCCACGCGGTGGCCGCCGATCACGGGTATGACCGCACCGCCAGCTACTGGACCGGGCCCGGCCGCGGCTGGCTCGCCGAGCTGGACCTGCCCCCGGTGTCGCGGGAGATCATCACCGACTGCCTGGCGTTCATCGACGCGCTGGAGCCCCAGATCGACCGCCTTGACGGCGAGGTGCGCGCCCGGGCCAAGGCCGATCCGCGGGTCAAGGTCCTGACTACGCTGCCAGGTGTCGGGCAGTTCACCGCGCTGGTGATGCTCGCGGAGATCGGTGACATCACCCGGTTCGCAAATGCCCGCAAGCTGGCGTCCTGGGCGGGGCTGACCCCGACGGTCCGCGGATCGGACCTGACCGTCCGGCACGGGCACATCTCCAAGCAAGGCTCGGCCTGGCTGCGGTGGGTCCTCAACCAGGCCGCGCAGACCGCGAAACGGTCCCCGGAGTTCTCCGCGACCTACGCCGCGATCTCCAAGCGCCGCGGGAAGAAGATCGCCACCATCGCGATCTCCCGCAAGCTGCTGACCCGCGCCTACCACCTGCTCGCCGCCGAGGCCCTCCCGGCATCAGGCGCGGCGGGCACCACCACCACACCCCCGCAAGCCGGGAGGGTCAGTGAGCCCCGGGCGAGCTCGCTCCAGCGGCATGAGCCGGCCACCGGCCGGGCTCGATCATCTGACTGAGCAGCCCGGTCCCCGGACACATGGTCATGGCGCCCCGCCTGCTTACTGGCGCGGCGCCGGATGGGTGCTTGTGAGACCACTCCGCCAGCCACACGCCGGGGATAGCACACGACCCTTCATAAAGAGCCAGACCCGGAAAGGACTCTTCCTCGCTTCCGATAATCCGCCGCCGCTCGTCGGCGTCCAGCTCGTTCGTCCTCGCCGCTACGCGGCTGCGGGCGCTGAGCTTGACCCCTCCCGCACGGCGGCGTAACCCCGGCAGCTACGAGGAAGATCCCGGATAACAGTCAGGCCCAGCCCGGCGGCACCACGCGAACCACCGGGCTAAAAACCCATGTCCTCTTGACGGTGGCGGCCCTCATGGGTGCCACTGATCATTCCACAACGGCACCTCACGAGCCCCATAAGCCTCATAGGTCTCAGGCGGGGATGCGCTGGTCGAGCCAATCGAAGATTCTCTCACCGCGCAGGCCATTGCCAGCGGGCTCGCAGTGGGAATCCGCGCCCTCTTCCTCGGTAAAACTGATCAGCGCCTTCTGGCCCGGCAGCTTGTCATACAGCTCGCGGGACTGCCCGGGCCAGAACTGCTCATCCTGCGGGTCGGTGACCAACACCGGGCAGGTGACCTGCCCGATCACCTCGTCCGTCAAAGCGTATTGACGAGCTGCGGTGAAAAACTCATACGGCGAGGTCGTGCTGTACGGGCGCATCCGGAACGCCATCATGGCCCGCGTCGCCGCGGAGAACCTCAGGGCCAGTCCCATGTCCTGGTCGAACTTTTCCTTCTCCCCCGCATCGATCATCTTCATCAGGAAATGCGGAACCTGCCTGGTCATAGTGGCAGAGACATCGACGACACCGGGGTCGGCCACCGCGGCGGCGATACGGTGCTCGAAGGCCACCGACCGGGGCACCCAGTAACCGGCCTGGCTGACGCCGAGCAGCGCGATCTTGCCAGGATCGACATCCGGCCGGGCCAGCAAGTGATCGACGACCGGGGTGATGACCTTCTCCCAGTCCGGCCGGAACGGCAGGCCCTGCCGGACCAGCGCGGCGTTTTGGCCAGGACCATCGAAGGTCACCGCGTTCCAGCCGCGGTCCAGGGCCCCATCAACCCAGGATTGCGCATGACCGCTGCGAATCCGCTCGACTGTAGCGAGCACCTCCCCCACGTCGGCGGCCTGGTGGTACGTCGCCCCCAGCGCGATCTCGGTGAGGAAGCTGAAGTCATCGTCCTTAAAGAACGGCCGCATCGAGAATCCCCGTCTATATGCCCGCGAGAGCGCGGAGCATGTTCTCGCCCGGGACAACCATAAGCCATACGGGGACGGGACCCTCAGCGGCCTGTCAGTAGCGACCCGGACCCGCGTACCTGACCGGCAAGCTAGCGGATTGCGGCCGAGTCGGGGCTCTGCCCGCGTTGTCGGGGACGGGCATCGGATGCCCCGGACGCGGGCTCCCGGAGGTCAGGGTCCCGAGTCGGGATTTGGCCGCGGACCATGCACAATCAATCGGGGCACCCGGGCCAGATCAATCGATATAACGCATTACAGATCATCAGGGAAAAGTGGACGGCGTTATGGAAACACACTCGCAGGCAATACCAGCTTTAGTAGCTTACATGGACCTGAGAAGAACGCGAGGCGGGCTGTGGGCAGAGTCTTATTCCGGGTTGTCCGGAAAGTGATTTCCCTGCGTTTGCCAGGCTGAGCCGTGATCTGCGAGGCGTTAAGATGCGAGTTACGAATGTCCCAGCGGGCAATGGGCAGAATATTCCCGGGCAAACCGCGGCCAGGCAGTTGGGCCGACGCCGGTTCCTGGTTGCCGGGGGCGCGGCCGCCGCGCTGATCGGCGGCCCCTCGGCGCGGTCCCTGATCGGCGCGCCCGCGCGGCCCGCCGGGCGCCCAGGGCGGGCCCGCGACCGGGCCACCAATCCGGCGGCCACCGGGTCGTGGACCGCGCCGTTCAACCTGACCCTGGTCTCGATCCACGCCGTCATGCTGCATACCGGCAAGGTGCTGCTGTTCTCCTGGCCGAACAACACAGTCGGCAGTGACGCCGTGCTGTGGGACCCGGTGACCGGCGCGATCACCAACATCGCCCTGACCTACCAGCGCGACATCTTCTGCAGTGGCACCAGCGTGCTGGCGGACGGCCGGGTGTTCATCGCGGGCGGCCACATCTACCAGGGGGCCATCCAGCCAACCCAGGGTGTAGCCAACACGACAATCTTCGACCCGGCGTCCAGCTCCTGGACCGAGGGCCCGGTGATGTCGCAGGACCGCTGGTACCCGACCACGACGCTGCTCGGCGACGGCACGGTGATCATCTGCGCTGGAACGATGCACAGCCGCACCAGCGCGACCAGCGTGGACCATTACAACCCGGTCAGCAATGCCATCACCACGCTGCCGTCCACGGCCAACAAGTCGATGGTGACCTACCCGAGGGTGAAGCTGCTCACCAGCGGCCTGCTCGCCTGGACCAACTTCCCCACCACGTGCTTTCTTGACCCGGCCGCCGCGAAGTGGACCAATGGCCCGAAGCTGAACTCGGGCAGCCGCGGCGTCGTCGACATGTCGGTGCTGCTGCCCGGGCTGACCACGATCATGGAGATGGGCGGGTCCACCACATCAGGCGTCACCGGCACCGCGGAGCTGCTGAACCTCTCGGCCACCCCACCGGCCTGGGAGTACACCGCCTCGATGCACTTCCCGCGGCTGTGGGGCAACGCGGTGCTGCTGGCCGACGGTACGGTGCTGATGGTCGGCGGGGGCACGGCCAGCTACTACGACGGGCCGATCCTCACCCCCGAGATCTACAATCCGGCCACCGGGACCTGGACCGAGATGGCGGCGCAGACCGCACCCCGGATGTACCACTCCACCGCGCTGCTGCTGCCGGACGGGCGGGTGCTATCCGCCGGGCAGAGCTCGGGCAAGTACGAGAACACCGGCGAGATCTTCTCCCCGCCCTACCTGTTCAACGGGGCACGGCCGGTCATCTCCCAGGCCCCCGGGACACTGGGCTACGGCCAGGCGTTCACCGTCACCACCCCGCAGGCGGCCAGCATCTCCCGGGTGGCGCTGGTCAAGGCGGGCGCGGTGACCCACTCCAACAACTTCGACCAGCGCTACGTGAACTGCACCTTCACCATCAGCGGCGGCACGCTCCTGGTGACCTCGCCGCCGGACGTCAACCACGCCCCGCCCGGCTGGTACATGCTCTTCCTGGTCAACTCCACCGGAGTGCCCTCGGTGGCCAGCTGGGTCCAGGTCAGCTAGCGTGGCCTGGCTCCGCAGAGGGCTGCTGGCCGGGCTGGCCCTCGGCGCGGCGGGCTGCGTGCTGGTCCTGGCCGGCGGGCTGCCCGGCGGGCCGGCGACGGCCGGGACGCGCCTGGCCGGCGGCGGCGCCGGGCTGGTCCGGGTGCTGCCCGCGGGCGACCGGGTCCTTAGCGGCCCCCGGCTGCCCGAGGTCAACGGGCTGGCCAGCGGGATGGGCGGCATCTGGCTGACCGGCGGTACCGCCACGCGCAGCCACCTCGTCTACGCGGTGAACCCGGCCACCAGCCGGATCGGCGCCACCGTCACCCTGCCCTCCCGCCTGATCATCAACCCCGGCGACGTGGCGGCCGGCGCCGGTGCGGTCTGGGTGGCCGACGGGGCCAGCCTCTACCGGATCGTGCCCGGCCTGACCGGCCGGACGGTGACCCGCCCCTTTGCCACCCTCCCGGATGGCGGCCTGATCGGCGACGTGGTCACCGCCGCGGGGGCGGTGTGGGTGGACGACACCACCGACGGCACCGTGGACCGCTACGCAGCCACTACCGGGCGGCCCAGCGCGGCAGTCACCATCGGCCACACGGCCGGCGTGATGACCGCAGGCGACGGCGGCCTCTGGGTCGCCGATCCCGACACCCGCACCGTGTCCCGGATCAGCCTGACCCGCGACCGGGTCAACACCGTGGTCACCCTCCCTGGTGCGCCGACCCACCTCGCCGCCGCTGGTGACGCGCTGTGGGTCACCGACGGGACCGGCCGGGTGAACGCCGTCGGGCCGGCCGGCCGGATCCGCACCGTGCGCGTGGGCGGCCAGGCCACCGGACTGGCGGTGGCCGACGGCTCGGTCTGGGTGGCCAGCACCGCCACCGGGGCACTCAGCCGCATCGATCCCCGCCGCGACACAGTCATGGCCACCATCCACGTCGGCCAACGCCCCTACGCCGTGGCCGCCACCCCCCAGGCCATGTGGGTCGCCGTCCTGGGCCAGCCAGTCATGATGCACACCCCCGCCCCCGGACCAGCCACCGGAACCCTCGGCTGGCTGCTCCGGCTATGCGGCTAGGCCAACCCGTGCCCGGCGGCCGGTCCGCGTGCACGGGCTCGGTGCTGCTCGACCGAGCAGTGCGGCATACCGGCCGACGGGGAGACGATGATGATCCTAGACTCGTGGCGTGGCCAGGTACTTCGACATTCATCCGGCCAACCCGCAGCGGCGCGCGATCATCAAGATCGCCGACATCGTGCGCGCGGGCGGGGTGATCGCCTACCCGACAGACTCCTGCTACGCGCTCGGGTGCCAGCTCGGCAACAGGGACGGCATCACGAGGATCAGGTCGATCCGGCACCTCGACGACCGGCACCACCTCACCCTGGTGTGCCAGGACTTCGCCCAGCTAGGCCAGTTCGTGTACGTTCCCAACTCGGTGTTCCGGGCGATCAAGGCGGTGACCCCCGGCAGTTATACATTCATCCTGCCCGCGACCAAGGAAGTGCCGCGCAGGCTGCAGCACCCGGGGAAGAAGACCGTCGGGGTGCGGATCCCCCGCCACGTGGCGACCCAGGCGCTGCTCGCGGAACTCGGCGAGCCGCTCGTCTCGAGCACCCTGCTGCTGCCCGGCCAGGACGACCCCATGACTGCGGGGTGGGAGATCGCCGAGCAGCTCGACCACGCCGTTGACGCGGTGATCGACTCGGGCGACTGCGGCACCGAGCCGACAACGGTGATCGACTTTTCCCAGCCGAAGCCCGAGATAGTGCGCCGCGGGGCAGGCGATACATCCGGTTTTGAGTGAACCACGGTCCGTGATCGGCGGGTCAACTCGCGCATCTCGCCATCCGTGCCGTCGCCTGGTCCAGGATGTCGGGGCTAGTGGCGAAGTTCAGCCGCGCGTAGCCGCTGCCCGCGGCGCCGAACCTCAGGCCGGGCTCTAGTGCGACGCGGCCGCCGGCCAGGAACCGTTCCCGGGCCTGGTTGTCCGCGCCGAGCGCGGCGCAGTTGAGCCAGGCCAGGAAGGTCGCCTCGGGCGGATGCCAGTTAAGCATGGGCAAGCGCTGACGTAGCAGATCACAAAGAAGGGCCCGCCGATGGTCGAGGGTGGCGAGGAGCTGGTCGAGCCAGGCATCCCCGGCCGTGAACGCCGCGACGGCGCCGATGACGCCGAAGTGGCCGATGCGCCACCGGGTGTCTGCAGGGAACCGGCCCGTCACCGCGGCCATGCGCGGTGCGGCGGTGACGACGGCGGCGCACTTCAAACCAGCCAGGTTCCAGGCCTTGCTCGCCGAGAGCACGCTCACAGCGACCTCGGCGGCGCCGGGGACAGTCAACAGGGGTATGAACGTGGCCCCGGGAAGCACCAGGGGCCCATGGATCTCGTCGCTGATGATGGCGACCCGGTAGATCCGCGCGAGCCGCACCAGGGCGGCCAGTTCGTCTGCCGTGTGCACCCGACCGACCGGGTTGTGCGGGTTACACAGCACATAGGCCGCCGGATGGGTGGCGAACGCCGCCTCCAGCGCGGCGAGGTCAAGACGCCACCCGGCGGCGTCACAGGCCAAGGGCACTTCCAGCAGCCGGGCTCCGGCCTCAGCGGCCCAGTCAAAGAACGGCGGGTACACGGGCGGGCTGATCACCACGGCATCACCCGGGCGGGTAAGCACCCGGAGCAGCTCGACGACGCCTACCCCGACATCGGTCACGGCTGTGACCGACGCCGGGTCAAAGTGCCAGTTCCACCGGTTGGCAGCAAACCTGGCCAGGGCTCGGCCCAGGTCAGGCCGGGCCATGGCGTACCCCGCATCGGACCGCTCGACGGCCTCGTGCAAGGCTTCTGCGATCGGTGCGGCCAGGGCGAAGTCCATTTCGGCCACCGTCAGCGGCAGCACATCGGCGGGATACGTCTGCCACTTCGCGCTACGCCGCTGCCTGAGGACTTCAAGGGGGTCTACCGGCAATTCAGGTACGGCACCGTCCATGGGCACAGCTTTCCCCACCGGATCAGCCCGATCGAGTCCGGGGCCGTCCTAGCCCCGGCAGGTCCAGCCCGGAACCTCCGGCGGGGCCTGGTCGCAGGGCGGGGCGACGGTGTCATGGCGCCGCCCCGGCGCCGCGCCCGCGGTAGCTACCCGGCTAGGGAAGATCAGGTGGCGCCCCTGCGTTGACTACCGGGGCGCACGGAACGCGCCTCGTTGCGCGTCTCAGTCCCGGGCTGACCGGCCCATTCGGGGGATCTCCGCCGCTGGCCGGACCCGGGCGGGATCAGCGCATCGTTCCGGTTGGGCCTGTCTGCCATCCCGCAGGCCAGGGTGCCCGCTGCCGGCCGGCGACGGGGACGACTAGGCCTGGGAGGCTCTGGTGGGTGCAGTGAACGAGAGGCACGTCCACCCCGCGGACAGCGGGGACGAACTGGCCGCGCCCGCGCGCGAGGGACGGTCGAAGGGCAGCCAGCTGCTCTGGGGAGTGGACCGCTGGACCGGGAATGCGCTGACCGCGGTCAGCGTGCTGGCTGCCGGGCTGGCGTGGGTTCTGCTGAGCGTCGCGTTCGGTTTCCCGAATTTGTGGGAGAGGGCCTTTCAGACCCTGGTGGCAGCGGTCACCGTCGTGATGGTCTTCGTCATCCAGCACACCCAGGCCCACCACCAGGCGGCCACCCAGCGCAAGCTTGATGAGATCCTGCGGGTGCTGCCGGACGCCAGCAACACCCTGCTGGCGCTGGAGCACGCCTCTGACGATGAACTACGAGCCACCCGGCACGAGCATCAGCAGATCCGGCAGACCGCCCTCGAAGAGCACGCTGACCGGGCCGCCACCTAAGCCGCCGGCCATGAGCCGGGGCCATGGAGGCGCAGCGCCGGCCCCCGGAGTGGCACGTGCCCCCGGTTGGCTCCCGCCGGGCGCGGGAAGCGGTGGCCGGGCGCGTGGTAGCACCTTTCTGTAAGGACGGCGGGCGGCGTCCGTCCCGGATGGAGGGCTGACCGGTGGAGCTGCTGCTGGAGGACGCGGTCATCATCACCATGGCCGGGCACGCCGGGCCGGCCCGGGCCAGGCCCGCCCAGGCGATGCTGGTCCGCGATGGCCGGATCGCCGCGGTCGGCTCCGCGGAACAGGTCCGCGCGGCCGCCGCGCCCGGCGCGCGGGTGGTGCGGCTGGACGGCGCCACCGTCATTCCCGGGCTGATCGACGCGCACTGCCACGTCTGCGACATCGGCTACCTCGCGTCGGGCGCCGACTGCAGCCAGCCGTCGGCCCCGGACATCCCGGCCATCCAGGCGCGGCTGCGGGACGCTGCCGCCCGGACCCCGCGCGGATCGTGGGTCACCGGCCGCGGCTACGTGGAGTACAAGCTCCGCGAGGGGCGGCACCCGGCCCGCGCCGACCTGGACGCCGCCGTGCCGGACCGCCCGGCGATCCTGTACCACACCTCGCTGCACGCCTGCGTGCTCAATACCGCCGCGCTCCGCGAGGCCGGGTTCGACGACCGGCAGCCCGACCCCCCGGGCGGCCGCTTCGGGCGGGACCGCGAGGGCCGGCTCGATGGCGTGGTCTACGAGGGCCCGACATTCACCCTGCTATGGAGCAACCTGCGGCGGGACATGGAGCGGATGAGTGACGTTGGGCAGGCTGGTCTCGTGGCGGCCGCGAGTCAGCATTGCGCGGCGCTGGGCATCACCGCGGCGTGCGATGCGGACACCCGCCGCGACTCACTCACCGCCTACGCGGAGGCCGACGCGCGGGGCGCCCTCGACGTCCGGATCGGCGGCCTGGTCGTGCACGACGAGGTGGACTGGCTGCTGGCCTCCGGCCTGCGCGGGCGCCGCTCGGGCCGGCTGTCCGCCGCGGCCGTGAAGATCTGGGCGGACGGCGGGATGAGCAGCCGCACCGCGGCCATCCACGGCAGCTACCCGGTCCCGCCGTACGGCTCGGGGATCATGTATTTCTCGCCAGCCGAGCTGGCCGCGATGGTCACGGAGTTTGACGGCCGCGGGCTCCAGGTATGCATCCACGCCCAGGGGGACCGGGCGATCGAGGCGGTCCTCGACGGCTACGCCACGGCGGCGGCCGGCCCGGCGAGGAACCCGCTCCGGCACCGCATCGAGCACGCCGGCGCGATGTACCCGCCGCTCGCGGCGCGGGCCGCGGAACTGGGCATCGTGGTCGCGAGCCAGCCCGGGTTCCTGTCCGCTCTCGGCGACGGTTTCGCCGAGGCCCTGCCCGGCCGCGCCGACGAGCTGTACGCGTTCGCGTCGTGGCGCCGGGCCGGGGTCACCGTGGCCGGGTCCTCGGACGCGCCGGTGATCACGGCCAGCCCGCTGGCCGGGATCCGGGACGCGGTGCTGCGCCGGACCGGCGCCGGACGCGTGCTCGGGCCGGGCGAGTGCCTGCCGGCCCTCGAGGCACTCGCCCTCTACACCCGGGAGGCCGCGTTCGCGATGCACCGGGAGCAGGAGATCGGGTCGCTGGAGCCCGGCAAGCTCGCCGATTTCGTGGTCCTGGACCGCAACCCGCTGGAGGCCGACCCCGCCCAGATCGCGGAGATCGGCGTACTGGCCACGGTGCTGGACGGGCAGCCCGTGCACCAGTCAGCGGGCATCCTCCCCGCCCAGTAATGCCGACGCGTGCACAACGAAGACCAGCGGGCCAGAATGACATCCGCCGCTGGCCCGTGGTTAGCGATCGTGACGATCGCCGCGAAAGCTGCCGTGGCAGACTTGCTGGATGACCGAGGGAGGCGTTCGCCGTGGAGAACGAGACGGACGCGCGGCAGGTGGGCGATCTCCTTTTGGGTGACTCGCCGGACAGGGTGACCAAGAGCGCCGGCGAGCTGCTGGACATAGCGCGGAGAAGGTGATCATTACCCCGCCCGGCATCACGGTCCAGCTGCTCGACGGGGCGCAGGCCGCCGCACACGAGGACGAGCTGGCGGATGCTCACGCTGAGGTTTACTCCCGCCCGACCGACCAGCGAGCCGAGGACCCCGCCGCCTTCGCTCGCCGCTTCCGGGTGCAGCGCCGGCAGCCCGGCTTCGTCGTGGCCGAGGCCCGTCACGGCGGCTATCTGGTCGGATACGCGGCCGGGATGCCCCTGCGGCCGTCCACGTCGTGGTGGCGGCACCTGACGGCCCCGCTGGGAGACGAGATCACCACCGAGCATCCCGGCCGGACCTTCGCGCTGACCGACCTCCTGGTCCGCGCGTCGTGGCGGCAGCAGGGCGTGGGGCGGGCGCTGCACGACCGCATACTGGCGGACCGCCCGGAAGAGCGGGCGACGCTGACCATCCTCCCCGCGGCCACCCCGGCGCAGGCCGCCCTGCGCCGGTGGGGCTGGCGGCGGGTGGCGCGCACGCGCGACCCGGGCTTCGGCCCGTACCTGGCGGACGTGCTCGTCACCAGCCTTCCGGTGCACGCCCGGTGAGCCGCCGCACGCGGTGCGAGCGCCAGGCGCAGGGCCGGTCTTCCCGGCCGGGACCGGCCCCGGGGGAAGATAACGGTGTGCCAGGAAGCCTGCGGGAAGCGATCGACGCCACCACCGTGGCGGCGCTCCGTGCCCGCGGCAGCTTCAAGTGGACGGCTCCCGGCCCGGACGGGTTCGGCGCGGCCGTGGCGGAGATGGACTTCGGTGCCGCGCCGCCTATCCTTGACGCCCTGGCCACGCTGTCCGCCGACGCGAACTTCGGGTACCTGCCGCAGCACCTGGCCGATGAGCTGGCCGCCGCCTGCGCGGAGTTCATGCTGCGCCGTTACGGCTGGGCCGCCGATCCCGCGCACATCCACCCCGTTCCCGACGTGATCAAGGCGCTGGAGATCGCCATCACGCGCTTCTCCCGCCCGGGCTCGCCGGTCATCCTGCCCACCCCGGCCTACATGCCGTTCCTGGTCGTCCCGGGATTCCTCGGCCGCGAGATCATCGGTGTCCGGATGCATGACCAGGCCGGCTTCTTCACCTTCGACCTTGACGCGATCGAGGATGCGTTCCGGGCCGGCGGGCAGCTGCTCATCCTCTGCAACCCGTACAACCCGCTCGGGCGGGTCTTCAGCCACGACGAGCTGACGCAGCTGACCGAGGTCGTCGACCGGCACGGCGGCCGGGTTTTCGCCGATGAGATCCACGGCCCGCTCGTCTATCCCGGCGCCCGGCACATTCCCTACGCATCAACGTCTGAGGCCGCCGCTGCGCATACGGTGACTGCCACATCAGCCTCGAAGGCGTGGAACCTGCCCGGCCTGAAGTGCGCGGAAGTGATCCTGACCAATGGGCCGGACCGGCAGCGATGGGAGGCGATGGGAATCTTCGCCTCCCATGGTGCGAGCAACCCGGGGGTCGTCGCGAACATCGCGGCGTTCCGGCACGGGGAGGCATGGCTGGACGAGGTCATCGCCTACCTGGATGAGAGCCGCGGCCTGCTCGCCACCCTGCTCAGCCGGCACTTGCCGCAGGCCCGCTACCGGCCGCCGGATGGCACCTATCTCGCCTGGCTCGACTGCACCGCGATGGACCTGCCTGAGTCGCCCGGCGCCCTGGTCAACGACCGCGCCCGCATCACGGTCGTGGATGGACCCGCTTTCGGCGCCGGCGGCGACGGGGCCTTCCGGTTCAACTTCGCCACGCCGCACGCGATCATGACCGAAATGGTCGAGCGCATCGCCGCCGCCCTGACCCCCGGGTAAGCCCGGCGGAAATGGCCCGCCCCGGACTGTGCGTCATGGCCGGCTGGCTCGCCCGCAGCCGGGACATCACGCCGGATTCGCAGCCCGCCTGGGTACCCGGGGCGGGGCGGCGGCAGCCGGCGGGCCTGGGTGCAGGGCCTGCTCGCGGGAGCACCACCAGGTGGACCGGCCGCCGACCGTGCCGTGCACCATCGGGGCCCCGTCCCGCGGGCACGTGCCGCCGGCGTGGCGGGCCGCGATGATCTTCCCGGTGTGCACGCCGCCGCCCGCGATGGCGGAGGCCAGCGCCGCCTTCATCGCCTGGTAGAGCCGGTTCACCTCCGCCGTGGACAGGCTGCCGGCCGGCTGCAGCGGTGACACCCTGGCCTGCCACAGCATCTCGTCGGCCAGCAGGTTGCCGATCCCGGCGATCTTCGACTGGTCCAGCAGCCGTGCCTTGACGGCGACCGTCCCCTTGCTGATCAGAGCCCGGAACTCAGCCGGCGTGACCTGGGCGGCATCCGGCCCGAGCGCGGCGATGTCGGGGTGCAGCCGCACCCGGCCCAGCCGGCGCGGGTCGAGCAGCACCAGGCTGCCGCCGTCCGCGAACCGGAGGGTGAAGCGGCTCCACTGCGGCTTGACGGCCCGGGCGCCGTAGGGGCGCGGATCGCCGCCCTCGGCCACGCTGCCGTCCGGGCCGGTGACCAGGATGCGGCCGCTCATGCCGAGGTGAATGCCGAGTTCCGGGCCACCAGCCTGCTGGCCGCCTGCCGCGGCCCCGGGATCACCTGGCTCCGGCCCGCTGTCCCCCGGATGATCAGCGGGGCCCGCCCCATCCAGCCCGGAGGTCTCCACCCAGATGGTCTTGCCCCGCCGGTGCGCGGCGGTGAGGCTGCGCCCGGTCAGCGCGCTGCGCAGCTCGCCCGGCGCATGCGGCCGCCCGACGTAGCGGTCGGAATCGTCCACGTCCACGATCCGCCGGTGCAGGGCCTGGTCAGCGATCAGGCGGCGGGCCGTCTCAACCTCGGGAAGCTCGGGCATTCCTCCGTTCTACCGCCCCGCCCGGCCCGCCCGCCGCCCGGGCGTCATGCGGCGCCGCCTGCCGCCCCGGCATGATCCGGCCGCCCGGGGCCGCGGGACACGCCAGCCGGGTTGTCTCCCATGGCGTAGGGGATGAAGCTGCCGTGATTCGGGTCGGGATCCAGGGGCTTGCCGATCGCCGGGAACGCCCGCTGCGGGCAGGTGTTCCGGTCGCACACCTTGCACCCCGGGCCGATCGGGATGAGCGCGGACGGGCTGGCCAGGTCAAGCCCGTGCGAGTAGACGAGCCGCTGCGCGTGCCGGAGGTCACAGCCCAGGCCGATGGCGAAGGTCTTGCCCAGCGTCCCGTAGCCCCCGTAACGGCGGGACACGGTCCGGGCCACCCACAGGTAACTGCGGCCGTCGGGCATCTCGGCTAGCTGGGTCTGGATCTCACCCGGGTGCGCGAAGGCCTCGTAGACATTCCACAGCGGGCATGAGCCGCCGACCCGGGAGAAATGGAAGCTGGTCGCCGACTGGCGCTTGGAAATATTGCCCGCCCGGTCCACCCGCACGAAGATGAACGGCACGCCGCGGGCCCCGGGCCGCTGCAAGGTGCTGAGCCGGTGGGCGACTGTTTCGTAGCCGACATCGAACCGCCGCTGCAGCAGGTCGATGTCGTAGTGCAGGGCCTCGGCGGCTTCCAGGAACGGCCGGTAGGGCAGCACGAGGGCCCCGGCGAAGTAGCTGGCCAGCCCGATCCGGCAGAGCATCCGCGCATCGTCCCCGGACATGTTCGCATCGGTGACGATCTGATCGATCTCCGCGGACACCTCCATAGCGGCCAGGTGAGTGGCCAGCTGGAAGGCCCGCTGGCCCGACGCCAGCAGCGGGGACAGCATCAGGACCCGGGCATCGGGGTCGTAGCGCCGCTTGACGCCGCCATCGCTGGCGGTCAGATCAGCTACCCGGATGCCGTGACGGCGGCCCAGCCGCTGGGTGATCCCGGCGGCGGTGCTGCCCACGGTGAGGCCCGCTGCGGTGAAGATCCGCTCGGCCGCGAGGTCGAGGGCCGGGAAATAGTTCCGCCGGGCGTAGAACAGCTCCTGGACCTCCTCCTGGGCCATGGGCGGCGGCACGGACATCGCGCCCGCCTCGCCGGCATCGATGCGGGTCATGATCGTCTCGTTGACGTCGCGGACGTGGCGGTACCGGCGCTGCAATTCGATGATGTACCGGCCGACGGCCGGCATGGTCGCGGCCAGCTCACGGATTTCCGCCATCGAGATCTGCTCACCGGCGCCGGGGTCGGTCAGCACATCCCGGAGCTGCGCCACCAGGCGGTCGGCGTCCTCGGCGGAGAACTGCTGCAAATCCGCGTCGAAGGCGCTGGCCAGCTTCAGCAGGACGGACGCCGTCATCGGCCGCTGGCTGGATTCCAGCTGGTTGACGTAGCTGGGGGAAATGCCCAGCGCGCTGGCCAGGGCCGCCTGTGTAAGGCCGCGTTCCTCTCGGAAACGGCGCAGCCGGACGCCTACCCGGGCTTTCGTGACCACTATCACACCCTGTCCTGGGAGACGTTAACGCGCTCCCGATCATCGCGGCTTCGCGCACATAGTCCCGGCCTGCCGGCCACTCCCGCAGGTCCCGCGGGCCTTAGGTCTGTTAATCGGTCTAGACCACCGGCCATCGTCTTCACAAGTGTTACAGAATCGCGAGCTGAGCGCCACAAACCTCCACACATGCAGGTCTACCACTCCGCAGGACTTTCAGTACATGTTGTTAAGGTAGGTTTCCCCGGTTCTATAGGACCCGACGCTAGTCGAGTTGCGGGTACCAGCCGGCGATTGGAAGGACCATCTGGTGCGTGACGCTATTCCAGGACTGCAACTGCCGCCGACAGCACACCGCGGCCTGATTGACTGGGTGACAGAAATCGCGGCCCTCACCCGCCCCGCGCGAGTTCAGTGGTGCGATGGCTCCCAGCAGGAATGGGATCAGCTCACCAGTCTCCTGGTAGATCAGGGCACGCTTATGCCGCTCAGCCCGCAGCTGCGGCCGGGCAGCTTCCTGGCGCGCTCGGATCCCTCGGACGTCGCCCGCGTCGAAGACCGCACGTTCATCTGCTCGGAGAAGGAAGACGACGCCGGGCCGACCAACAACTGGGTCGCTCCGGCCGAGATGCGCGCCACCTTCGCCGGGCTGTTCGCCGGCACCATGGCCGGCCGGACCATGTACGTCGTCCCGTTCTGCATGGGCCCGCTCGGCTCACCCATATCCCAGCTCGGGGTGGAGATCACCGACTCGCCGTACGTGGCCGCCTCAATGCGGGTGATGACCCGGATGGGCGCCCAGGTCCTGGACGCGCTGGGCAGCGACGGGTTCTTCGTGCGGGCCGTGCACTCGGTGGGCGCCCCGCTGCAGCCCGGCCAGGCGGACGTGCCCTGGCCGTGTAACCAGACCAAGTACATCTCGCACTTCCCCGAGACCCGGGAGATCTGGTCCTACGGGTCCGGGTACGGCGGGAACGCGCTGCTGGGCAAGAAGTGCTACGCGCTGCGGATCGCCTCGGCCATGGCCCGCGACGAGGGCTGGCTGGCCGAGCACATGCTCATCCTCAAGGTCACCCCGCCGGAAGGCGAGGTGAAATACATCACCGCGGCCTTCCCGTCCGCGTGCGGCAAGACCAACCTGGCCATGCTGCAGCCCACGGTCCCGGGGTGGAAGATCGAGACCATCGGCGACGACATCGCCTGGATGCGGTTCGGCGCGGACGGCAGGCTGTATGCGATCAACCCGGAGGCTGGCTTCTTCGGCGTCGCCCCCGGCACGAGTGCCGTCACCAACCCCAACGCGCTCACCATGATGGCCACCAACACGATCTTCACCAACGTCGCGCTCACCGACGACGGTGACGTGTGGTGGGAGGGCCTGACCGACGAGCCCCCGGCCCACCTGACCGACTGGCGGGGCCAGGACTGGACCCCGGACGCCGGCCGCCCGGCTGCGCACCCCAATTCCCGGTTCACCGTGGATGCGGCCCAGTGCCCGTCGATCGCCCCGGAATGGGACGACCCGGCCGGGGTGCCGATCTCGGCCGTCCTGTTCGGTGGCCGCCGGGCGACCGCGGTGCCGCTGGTCACCGAGGCGTTTTCCTGGCAGCACGGCGTCTTCCTCGGCGCGACCATCGCGTCCGAGAAGACCGCGGCCGCCGAGGGCACGGTCGGGGAACTGCGGCATGACCCGTTCGCGATGCTGCCGTTCTGCGGTTACAACATGGGCGACTACTTCGGCCACTGGCTGCAGATCGGCGGCATGACCGAGCCGGAGAAACTGCCGCGCCTGTTCGCCGTCAACTGGTTCCGCAAGAACGCCGACGGCAAGTTCGCCTGGCCTGGCTTCGGCGAGAACAGCCGCGTGCTGAAGTGGATCACGGAGCGGCTGAACGGGGAGGCCGGGGCACAGGCCACCCCGATCGGTAACCTGCCCGCCGAGGGGGCCCTGGACACCGAAGGCCTGGCCCTCAGCCCCGCCGACCTGGCCCTGCTGCTGTCCGTGGACACCGATACCTGGCAGGACGAGGCTGACCACACCCGGGAGTACTTCACCACGTTCGGCAGGCACCTGCCTGAGCGGCTGTGGGACGAGCACGAGGCCCTGCTGGAGCGCCTGAAGGGCGCCTGATGCTCCGCTGAGCGCCTGATGCTCCGCTGAGCGCCTTACGCTCCGCTTCGCGTGCCCGCCGGGGCCAGCGCCCTGGCGGGCATACGGCTGTCCTGGCAGCTCACCCTCACGCACCGCCCGGCCGGCGCTGGCCCCTGGGACCGACCTGGGGACCAAGGGCTCTGGGACCGTGCAGCGGGCTGGGCGAGGGTGAGCCCAGGAAGGTATCCGCCGGGTGCCCGGGCCTGGCACCCGCGGAACCACCCCGGCTGGCCGGGGCGCAAGCGCGGAGGGGCGGCCATGGCGCGGCGAGTGCATGGATGGCGGAAACTGGCCGGCTCGACCTGGGGGCGCCCGGCAGACCCGCAGTTCTACGGTGACCTGGAACTGGACGCGGGCGCGCTGCTGAGTTACCTGGAGGAGGCCCGCCGGCTGACCGGGGTGCACCTCACGGTGACCCACCTCGTCGGCCGGGCGGTCGCGCACGGGCTGGACGAGGTACCGGAACTCCGGGTCCGGCTGGCCCGCGGGCGCGAGCACGCCCGGGAGAGCGTGGACGTCTTCTTCATCGTCACCACCGGCAGCGGCCAGGAACTGACCGGAGTCAAGATCGAGGGCGCCGACCGCAAGTCCGCCGTGGAGATCGCCCGGGAGGTCAGCCAGCGCTGCGCCGCCATCGAGGCTGGTCACGACGCCGAGCTGGGCCGCGGGAAGGCACTGCTGAGCACGCTGCCGCCGGGCCTGCTGCGGATGGGACTGCGCCTCGGCGCGTGGCTCACCTCCGATCTCAACCTGGACCTGAGCCGGCTCGGCCTGCCACGGCAGGCGTTCGGCGGCGCCATGATCACCTCGATCGGCATGTGGGGCATCAGCCATGCCTACTCACCGCTGGCGGACTATTACCGGGTGCCGGTGCTGGTGCTGGTCGGCGCGGTCCGCAAGACGCCGGTGGCCGAGGGGGACCAGGTTGCCGTCCGCCCGGTGCTGACGCTCACGGCGACCTTCGACCACCGGTACGCGGACGGATTCCACGCCGCGCAGTTCGCCAAGGCCGTGCAGGCCTACCTGGCGGCTCCGGCCCAGTTCGAGCCCACCCTGCCCGGCAGCCCCGCGCTCAGTGCTCGTACTTGAACGAGAGCTCGAGCTTGGTGCGGAACGTGATGGCACCGCCCTCTTCCAGGTGGATGTCCTGCTTGACCACCTCAGCCACCCGGAGGTCGGTAAGGCTCGCGCCCGCGGTCTTCACCGCCTGCGCGGCCGCGTCCTCCCATGACGTCGTGCTCGTCCCGACGATCTCGATTACCTTGTAGACGCTCATGACACCCTCCTGGTGACGGCCGCTACCCCCGCAGCATGAGCCGGTACGCGCGGCGGCGGCAGAGGCGAACGACCCTGGCGCGGCTTGACCCGGACGCCACCGCCGCCACGGAGACCAGCCGGACCGGTGAGACCGGGGAGGGAAAGCGGGAGTCACCCCGCCCCACCCGCCAGTCACGAGCGGAACGGGGCTGGGTCAGAATATCCACGGCCGGGGCACGCCACGGTGGGCGCCCAGCGCGGTGAGGGACCCCTGGGACACCGGACGCCCGGCCCGGTGCCCGCTGACGGGGGGCCGGCCACCGCCATGGTGCCCCGGCCAGCCCACGGCCACGGCGGCGGCGCCGGCCAGGGCAAGCGCGAGGATGAGCATGCCGCGCACCGCCCGGGCGAGAAGGGCGGCCGGGAGCTCACGGGAAACGTCGCTTCCTCGTGCGAAGATGCGCAGTAATGGCCTATGAATTCCCATCGTACAATCTCCTCACAGGTTACGTGCGATCACCTCTTCTGGAAGTGAGAAACTACACCACAAGCCATCGCCAGATATGTCATTCGCGGCAAATCCCGGCGGGGGAATATATCCCTGGTGTGCTTAGTATTTAGCCGTGTCGTATTTAGCTGGGCCCTGGGTTATGGGCCCTGGGCCGGCCGGTACGGCCAGGCCCCAGGCCCCCGCGGGCCGGCCCGAGGGCAGTGCCGCTGAGCCTACGTTGATCTTGCGGCGGGCCGGCCCGGCGGCCTGCCCGGGTGATCCGCGAGGCGGGCCGGCGTGTGGTCCGGCGCCGGGGCAGGGCCGGCCCAGAGGCTGGCCGCCCGCGCCCGGGATCGGCCCGGAGCCGGATTCGGGCGTCGGGAGTGACCGGCCTGGACACGGCAGCGCGGCACTACCGACGGCTAGCAGGCTCGAGCCGGCTTGCGACGCCTAATGCTCAACCGCCTGACCCACGGCCGCGCGTTCCTGATGCGCGGAGACATCAGTCCCGGCCACCGGGAGCGCCGCGATGGCCGCCACTACTACCGCGAACACAGTGACTACCGTGATGAGAATCGATTCGAAGTAAAACATGTTTTCCGCGGCGTCATAGGCCCACCTCGCCGCAGGTCCGACGCCCGCCGCGACAGAGTGGAGCCAGTAGAAACTGGTGAACAGGCCGACGCCACTGACGATCACTGCCAGCGTGACAATGCCTGCTACCAGCCAGACGACCAGCGGGCCGCTCAGCGCGGCCCAGCGGGCCGTGGACTTGACCCCGGGCTGCGCTTTCTTCTCGGCGCGGGCGGCCAGAAGTGCACTGATCCGCTGCAGGCCGCCGCCGCCTGTGAAGAAGGCCAGGATCGCCACACCAAACGCACTAAATACCCCGAAAGCCCCGCAAAGGGTAGTCATCAGGGACAGTTTGCTGGCATCCACTTTCCCCCCTAGGACATGTGGGCAAACGAACGCAGCAACCCAGCCGCGTGAGGACCTCGGGATCCTCAAACTCGCCTGCTATCCATGAGAATACATGCGCAACTTGAAACCGTCAGTATTATGCTTATCCGTAAGTTATCCTGGGCGCCCCGGTAACGCCCGATGAGCAGAACGGCCGGCGTGGTCAGGCTCAGCCCTGCGCAGGCCGGCGACCCGCCCGCCGGCGCAGGGCCTGCACCGGGGCACCACACCAGCCCGCGGCGTACCGGAACTCACTCGGCGCCTGCCCGCGACACCAATCTCAGTGGCCCCAGGAATATGCGCCCGGCGCAACCGCCGGGTGCGGCATACCGGCCCGCACCCGGGAACGCCGGGAGAGCCGCCCGGCCATTGCACCGCGGTCAGCCTGATCATTTCACGGTTGCCTGGAGTTCTAAAAGAATTCGGATGAGAACTGCCCGCAGCGGGTATCAACCAGGTGCAGATGGTCAGGCAGGTCCCTTCCGGGTGCCAGCCATAAGCTGGCCCGCGGCAGAACACGCAAGGGCGATCATGGAATTCCGGGTGCTCGGGCCGATAGAGCTCTGGTCGGCCGGCCAGCAATGTGATCTGGGGGCCGCCCGGCCGCGATCCGTGCTCGCGATTCTTTTACTGGTGCCCGGCACGATCGTGCCCGCCGACGTCCTCATCGAGCGGGTGTGGGACACACAGCCCCCGGCTAAGGCCCGCGAGAGCCTCTCGGTCTACGTCACCCGGCTCCGGGCATCGCTCCGGCAGGCCGTGGGGGACCGTGCCCGGCTGGCCGGGCGCGACCGCGGGTACCAGCTCGACGTCGAGCCCGACACCGTCAACCTGCACCAGTTCCGCCGGCTGCGCCGGCAAGCGGACGCACTGGCGGCTAACGGCGACTGCGATCACGCGGCCACGCTGCTGCGCGAGGCGGACCGGCTCTGGCGCGGACCGGCGCTGGCCGGGATCAGCGGCGACTGGGTGTCGCGAATGCGTGACGGCCTGCACGAGGAGCGCCGGGCGGCCACCCTCAAGCGGGTCGAGTGTGACCTGGAGCTCGGGCGGCACGCCGACCTGGTCGGTGAGCTGCAAAACCTGCTGGGCCAGTACCCACTGGACGAGACGTTCATCGCATACCAGATGACGGCCCTGTACGGCAGCGGCCGGGCCGGGGACGCGCTCAGCCTCTACCGGGATACTCGCCGGCGTCTCATCGATGAGCAGGGCACCGAGCCGGGACGGGGGCTGTCCGAGCTGCACCAGCGCATCCTGGGCAATGATCCGAGCTTGGCCACCCCGGCGGTCGGCCGGCACCCGGCCCAGGTGGCCCAGGTAGCCCGGGCCGACCCCCTCCCCCCTGAGGCGGCCCAGTTCGTAGGGCGCGATGAGGAACTCCAGCTCCTCACCACGGAGCGGGACGCCAGTCCCCTGGTCAAGGTCATCGAGGGCGTGGCCGGGGTGGGCAAGACCACCCTGGCGGTGCATGCGGCCCGCTCGTTGGCTAGTGACTACCCGGACGGGATCTACTACCTCAGCTTCCACACCCACGATCCCGGGCGCCCGGCCCTGGATGCGGCCGAGGCACTGCACGGCCTGCTCCGGATGCTGACCGCGCCGGCCACGCCGATCCCCGAGGCTTTCAGCGAGCGCGCCGCGCTGCTGCGGGCCCAGCTGAGCCGCCGCCGGGCCGTCCTGATCCTCGACGACGCGGCCCATCTGGACCAGATCCGGCCGCTCCTGCCGCCGGCCGGCCAGTGCCTGATCCTGATCACCACCCGGCGCACGCTGCCCGACCTGGACGGCGCCCGCGCGCTCACCCTCGGCGTGCTGCCGATGGACGACGCGATCACCCTGTTCCAGAGCGTGGCGGGGCGCGGTGAGGCTCAGGATCCCGGGCAGGCGGCGCTGGCCGTGGAGCTGTGCGGGCGCCTGCCGCTGGCCATCCAGCTCGTCGCGGGCCGGCTGGCCCAGGACTATCCACTCCGGCTCGCCGACCTAGTCGAGGAACTGTCCCGCGCCCCCGCCCGCCTCGACGGTGCCGGGCTGGCCGCCGCGGACGCGATGTCCGCCTTCGATCTGTCCTACCGCTCGCTGGACCCCAGCCACCGGCGGTTCTTCCGGCGGCTGGGCACCAGCCCGTGCGGCTCGGTCAGCCTGCATGCGGCGGCCGCCCTGGGCGGGACCACGCTGCCCGAAGCGGAACGGGCCCTGGCCGCCCTGCAGGATCATCAGCTGCTGGCCGGGGCGCCCGCCGGGCCGTTCCGCTTCCACGACCTCATCCGTGAGTACGCGGGGCTGCGGGCGGCCAGTGAGGACTCCCCGACTGATCACAGGCAAGCCGTCGGCCGACTCCTCGACTACTACCTGCACGCCGCCGACGCCGCCGACCGGGTGCTCCATCCGCTCCGGCGCCGTGTCCCGGCACTCGGCCCCGCGGCCGCGCCGGCCAGCCCGGCGCTGGCCTCCCAGGACGAGGCGGCCCGCTGGCTGCAGTCGGAATGGCGCAACATCCTGCAGGCCGCGCAGTACGCGGGGCGGCACGAGTGGAAGCGCAAATGCGCCGACCTCATCCATGTGCTGGCCGGCTTCATGGAGGTCCGGGCGTACTGGGACGAGGCCATCGCCGCCCACACGCTGGCCGTGCAGGCCGCCCGGGATCTCGATGACCCGGCCCGGACGGCCCGGGCGTCGCTGGACCTCAGCCAGGTGAGCCAGCAGACCGGGCGGCACGAGATGGCGCTCGCCTCAGCAGAGGAAGCCGCCGCCATCTACCGGTCGCTGGCTGACCGGCCGGGCGAGGCCTGGGCGCTGGACCAGGCCGGGATGGCCCATCAGCGGGCGGGACGTTCCCGGGAGGCCCTCGCCTACGCCGACGAAGCACGGCTGCTGTTCGGCGAGACCGCGGACGAGCATGGGGCAGCCGATGCACTGAGTCATTCCGGGATCGCATCGTGGCAGCTGGGGCGTTATCCGGAGGCAATGGATCGCCTGCATGCCGCGCTCTCGCTGTACCAGGCGGCCGGGGACCGGCGAGGCGAGGCGAAGACCCTCAATAACCTGGGCCGGATGCACCGTTATCGCGGCTATCACCGGGACGCGCTCGGCTGCTACCAGAAGTCGCTGGCGATATTCAGCGAGATAGGCGCGGTCCAGAGCCAGGCCATCGTTCATCACAACACCGGGGCCGTCTACCACTACAAGGGGAGTTACGAGGAAGGGCTGGCCGCGTACCAGCGCGCCCTCGCCATCTACCGTGAGATCGGCGACCTCCGCAACGAAGCCGACGTCCTCAATGACATGGGGGTCATCTACCAGAGCGCGGAGTGTTACGACGAGGCGCTGATCTACCACCAGAAGGCCCAGTCCATCGCGGAGGAGATCGGGGACCTGTCCCAGCAGGCGATTGCCTTCCGCGGGCTGGCCAGCGTCCGTCGCGGCTGCGGCCAGTACGGCGAGGCGTTCGAGCATTACCAGACCGCGCTCAGGCTGGCCCGGGAGATCGGCGATCCCTATGAGGAGGCGAAGATCCTCGAGGGAATCGCGGAGGCGACGCTGAGCACCCGCCGCCCGGACGCCGCGCGGATCCTCTTCCGGCAGGCCCTGGACATCTTCGAGCGCCTCGGCGTGCCCGAGGCTGAGTCGGCCCGGATCCGGCTGGACCTCCTGGATCCCGCCTTCGCCCGGCGCACCTCTTGATCCGCAGCTCTTAATCCGCAGCGCCGGCCCGCAGCGACCGCCCAGCACCGTCCGGCCCGCAGCCACCGATGGCCAGCCGCGATCGGCGGCTGGCCTCCCGCTCAGCGGCCCGGTCCCGCCCCTGACCTGGCCGGCAAGGCAAGCATCAAGGCGGGTGCAACACGCCCGGCGGACGCTCAGGGCAGTTGTCCAGCCGCGACCGGCGGCTGCCCCTCAGCGAAGGGCGTCGGCCCATGCGGGTCATGTGGGTATTCATGTCACCTGCGACGTGGGGCCTGGTGGCCGGGCTGACCGGCCTGGCCGGCTACCTCCCCTACCTGCGGGACGCATGGCGGCGGACGAGCGACCCCGATCCGGCGGCCTGGCTGATCTGGACGGTCGAGTACAGCGTCCTGCTCATGTCGCAGGCGGCCCAGCATTCTCCGGGCGCGGCCCTGTGGCTGGCCGCGCTCCAGCTGGCCGGCACGGCCGGGGTACTCGCGGTGCTGGCCGCCCGCAGCGGCGGGTGGCGTTTCGGCCCGCTCCGCTGGACCCTGCTCGGTGGAGCGGTCGGCGTCATGGCCGGATGCCCGTTCATCAAGGAAGCGGGCACGGTCATGTGCCTCGCCCTGACCGCCGAGGGCGCCGGGATGATCCTCGCCATGGCCGGCGCCTATCGGCAGCCTTACCGCGAGACGCTCCTCACCTGGGAGGCGTTCGCCCTGGCCGGCCTGCTCGACCTGCCGGCCCTCGGGCCGCACGCGCCACGGCTGCTGTACCTCTACCCGGAGTTCTTCATGGTCATGAGCGGCGGGGTGCTGATCGCCATCGGCCTCGGGATCCGCGCGGCACTGAGGACAGCTCCCCGCGAGCCAGCCGTCCCGCCGCACCAGGCGGGACGGGACGCCCCGGAGGGGCACGACGGCAGCGGATTCACCCGGCCGGTCCCGCAACCCGCCCTGCTGCTGCACCAGCCGTACGGCCTGGCCGCGCCGGGGCAACGCGGCGAGCGCGCCCGCTAGGCCGCTGCCGGACCGGTCACGGGGCTGTTGCGCCGGGCATGCCCGACCTAGGGTGGCCGTCTAGGCGATCACCGGATCGCGCCGGCCAGCGGGCCGCGGGCTCCCATCCGCCAGGTCACGGCCTGGGCGCGCCCCGGCGGCTGCACCGGGCGTCACCAGGAGGTTCGATGAGGACGAGGGCCGCAGTGCTGCGGGGACCAGGGCAGGATTTCGAGATCACCGAGCTTGACCTCGATCCGCCCAAGGCCGGGGAAGTGCTGATCCGGTACGTGGCCGCGGGCCTGTGCCACTCCGACGAGCACCTGCGGCACGGCGACATCGTGCCGCGGTTCCCGATCGTCGGCGGCCATGAGGGGGCCGGGATCATCGAGGAAGTCGGCGCGGGCGTCACCCGCCTGGCGCCCGGCGACCACGTGATCTGCTCGTTCCTGCCGGTGTGCGGCCATTGCCGGTGGTGTTCCACCGGAAAGTCCAACCTGTGCGACCTGGGCGAAACGATCCTGGACGGCATGCTGCCGGACGGCACCTACCGGTTCCACCAGGGCGGCGAGGACTTTGGCGGCATGTGCATGCTCGGCACCTTCGCCGAGCGCGCGACGATCTCGGAGCACTCCGCCATCAAGGTGGACCCGGACCTGCCGCTGGACAAGGTGGTGCTGATCGGGTGCGGGGTGCCCACCGGCTTCGGCTCGGCCGTGCACGCGGCGGCGACCGAGCCGGGTGACACCATCGCCATCTACGGGGTCGGCGGGATCGGCATCAACGCCGTGCAGGGCGCCGCGCTGGCCGGGGCGCGGAACGTCGTCGCGATCGACCCGCTGACCAACAAGCGGGAGATGGCCGAGCAGCTCGGCGCCACGCACAGCTGCGCCAGCGCCGACGAGGCGCAGAAGCTGATCACCGAGCTGACCCGCGGGGTCGGCGCGGACAAGGCGATCGTCACCGTCGGCGTGGTGGACTCCGAAGTCGTCACGAACGCGTTCAACGCGATCCGCAAGGGCGGCACCGTGGTGGTGACCGGCCTGGCCGACCCGGCCAAGAACACGATCGAGCTGTCCGGCGCGATCCTGACCCTGTTCGAGAAGCGCATCCAGGGCAGCCTGTTCGGGTCGGGCGACCCGTTCCACGACATCCCGCGGATGGTCGAGCTCTACCAGTCCGGCGATCTCAAGCTGGACGAGCTGATCACCAGCACGTACACGCTCGACCAGGTCAATCAGGGTTACCAGGACCTGCTGGACGGCAAGAACGTCCGCGGCGTGATCCTGCACTCCGGTTCCTGACGAAAATTATCGTGCCCACTGCCACTCCCGGCGCGGCCCCGCCCATCGTGGGGCTGCGCCGGGAGCGTGAGGTGCTCATCGTGGCCCTGGCGGCGGGCCGTCACGTGGTGATCGAGGGGCCGCCCGGGACCGGCAAGTCCACCCTGCTCCGGGACATCGCCCGGCAGGCGGGCCGGCAGGTCGTGTTCGCCGAGGGCAACGCCGAGCTGACCCCGGCCCGGCTGATCGGGCAGTACGACCCGGCCCAGGTGCTCACCGGCGGCTACGTGCCGGGCAGTTTCACCGACGGCCCGCTGCTGCGGGCCATGCGGACGGGCGCCCTGCTGTACCTGGAGGAGTTCAACCGGGTCCCGGAGGAGACGCTGAACGTCCTGATCACCGTGCTCACCGACGGGGAGATCGCGGTCCCGAGGCTGGGCACGGTGCGGGCGGAGACGGGGTTCCGGCTGGTGGCCGCGATGAACCCGTTCGACGCGATCGGCACCGCCCGGGTCAGCCAGGCCGTGTCCGACCGCATCTGCCGGATCGTGCTGGGCTACGCCGGCGCCGCGGCCGAGCGGGAGATCACCACCGCGCTGACCGGGCGGAGCGGCCCGGAGGTGGACCTGGCCGTGGCGCTGACCCGGGCCACCCGGGAGCATCCGGACGTCCGGATGGGCTCGTCGGTGCGCGGCTCTATCGACCTGGTGCTGCTGCTGACCGGCCTGGCCGGGCTGCGCGGCGAGGACGGCATGGCCCGGGAGAGCGCCCGCGACGCCGCGTACGCCGCCCTGTCCGGGCGGATCCGGATCGCCGACGGCTGTGACCGGACGCCGGAGTCGGTCATCGACGAACTCCTCGACGAGCTCTGGCCCGCAGGCTCCCCCGCCCCGGACGGCCGGGGAAAAGCTGATGGCCTGCCCGCCAGGGCAGGCCACTCGGCGGCCAGGCGGGGCACGCCGCAGGCGGGTCCCGCCGAGCCAACGAGGCGGGGGGCCCAGGGGGTGATCCCCCCGGGCCAGCGGGGCCTGCCCGCCAGGGCCGGCCACTCGCGCCGAGATCGCGCCCGGGGGCCGGCCCGCCGGACCCTGGGCCGCGCTGAGCTGGCCGCCCGGCACCCCTCCCTTGCTGCCGTCTCTCCCGCCGTCGGCCAGCTGGACTCCGGCGGGTTGGCCGGGCTGCTGGCGGCCGACCCGGACGCGGCGGTGCTGCTCCTCGCCGACCTGGCCCGCGCCACCGACCGGGAACTGCGGGCCGCCGCGCGCCAGCTGGCGGCCCGGGTGTTCTTCCAGCTGGCCCGGGCCGGCCCGGAGCCAGCCCGGGGTACCCGGCGGCTCGTCCCCGGCCGGGCCGAGGGTGACCTCGACCTGGACGCGACCCTGGGCCGGCTGTCCGGGCCCTGGCCACCGGACGCCAGCGAGCTGGTCACCTCCGCGTGGCGGGCGCAGCGGCGCAGCGTATGCCTGCTTGTCGACGCCAGCGGCTCGATGTCTGGTCTGGCGGTGGCGGTCGCCGCGGTCGCGGCGGCCAGTCTGGTCTTCGCCACGGACGGGACGCTGACCCCAGGGATCGTCGCGTTCAGCGGCGGAGTCAGCGTGCTGCAGGCCGCGGGCCGGCCCCGCCCGCCCGCGGACCTCGTCGGCGACCTGCTGGCCCTGCGCGGTCACGGCCTGACGGACCTGGCGGCCGCGCTCCGTGCCGCGGCCGCCCAGCTGTCGGGCGCCCCGGCCGCGGAACGGGTGGTGATCCTGCTCTCGGACTGCCTGCCCACGGCGGGCGGTGATCCGGCACGGGCCTTGGCCGGGATCGACCGGCTGCACGTGATGTGCCCCCGGCCGGCCGTTGAGGCGGAAAAAGCAGCGGAGGCGCTGGCCCGCACCGGCGGCGGGCTGAGCCAGCCGCTGCGGCGGGTCGCCGACGTGCCCGCCGCCCTCACTCGCGCGCTGTCGTGAAGGCGCCCGGTGACGCCGCCGGCCGGCGGGACTGGCGGGCAGGCGGGGCGCCGCCGGGCCGGCCAGGCGCGGCACGTATTTTGGAGGCCGTGGCGACCACGAAGCAAGCGGGAAAATCTGTATCCGGGCCGGGGCCGACGGTGTTCGTCCTGTTCGGCGCGACCGGAGACCTGGCCAAGCGGCTGGTGCTGCCGGCCTTCTACCGGCTGGCCTGCGAAGGGCTGCTGCCCCGGGAGTGGCGGCTGGTCGGCAACGGCCGGGGCGACGTCGCGCACGAGGACTTCCGGGCCCACGTGCACCATGCGCTCACCGAGTTCGGCTCCCGGCCGGGGAAGCAGGAGTGGGAGTCCTTCGCCCAGCGGGTGTTCTTCGCCGGCGGCGGGTTCCGCTCCCACGACCCCGGCAGCCTGCTGGACGTCCTCGGCCGGGCCCGCTCCGCGCTGGGGACGGACCCGCAGCTTGTTCACTACCTGGCCGTCCCGCCGGTCGCCTTCAGCGGGCTCACCGAGGCGCTGGGCCAGCACGGGCTCGCCCAGGACGCCCGGGTCGTCTATGAGAAGCCATTCGGCACCTCAGCGGACAATTTCCGCGACCTCGACCAGATCGTCCATGCCGTGCTGGACGAGCAGCAGGTGTACCGGATCGACCATTTCCTGGGCAAGGAAGCCACCCAGGACCTGCACGTGCTCCGTTTCGCCAACGAGTCGTTCGCCGCGATGTGGAACCGCAGGCACATCGAGTCGGTGCAGATCGACGTGCCGGAGAAGCTGGGCATCACCGACCGGGCCCTGTTCTACGACGCGACCGGCGCGGTCCTGGACATGCTCGTGACGCACCTGTTCCAGGTGGCCGCCGAGATCGCCATGGAGCCGCCCGCCAGCCTGGGCCCGCTCGACCTGCAGGCCGCCCGGGAGAAGGTCATCGGGTGCTTCCGGCCGCTGGACCCGGCCGAGGTGGTGCTGGGCCAGTTCGACGGCTACCGGGACGTGCCCGGCGTCGCCCCCCGGTCCAGCCAGGACACCTACGTGGCCGCCCGGTTGTGGATCGACAACGACCGGTGGCGGGACGTCCCCTTCTACCTGCGCACCGGCAAGCGGATGGCCGCGTCCCAGCAGCGGGTCAGCCTGATCCAGCGCGAGCCGGACGGGCCGCTCCGCGGTCACCTGCCGCCGCACGGGAACGTGGTGTCTTTCTCGCTGGCCGGGGACGGCGAGATCGACCTGTCCCTGGTGGCCAAGAAGCCCGGCCCGGCCCTGGAGCTGGACGTGGCCCACGCGGCGATCCCGCTGGCCAGCCTGCACGGCGCGGACCCGCTGCCGCCGTACGTCCGGCTCATCCACGACGTGCTGCTCGGCGACCGGTCGCTGTTCACCCGCCCGGACGGGCTGGCCGCCGTGTGGGACGTGGCCGGGCCGCTGTTGTCCAGCCCGCCGCCGGTCCGTTCCTACGCGCCGGGATCGTGGGGCCCCGCCGAGGCCCGGGAGCTGATCGCGCCGGGACGGTGGCTGCTCGGCCAGTGACTGGCGAGCCCGCCGGCCGGGCGGCCGGCGGTGCTCCCGGCCGCGGCGGGCCGGATATGGCACCGTAGGCGCATGCCGACCCGCTTGGTGCACCTTGTCGCGGACGCGAACGACCCGGCCCGGCTGGCCCGGTTCTGGGCCGCCGCCCTGGACTGGGAGATCGCCGATGAGGCCGCGGACGAGGTTGACGTGTGGCCGGCTGGGTACCGTTACCCTGACCCGGCCGCCGTGCCGCTGGTCTTCGTCCCGGTACCCGAGCCCAAGGCCGGGAAGAACCGGGTGCACCTGGACCTGGCCACCACCTCCCTGGAGCATCAGGCGGCGCTGGTCGGGCGGCTGCAGGGGCTGGGCGCCCGGCCGCTCGACATCGGGCAGGGTGAGGTGCCCTGGGTGGTGCTGGCCGACCCGGAAGGCAACGAGTTCTGCGTGCTGGAACCGCGGCCGGTCTACGCGGATACCGGCCCCGTCGCCGCGATCCTGACCGACTGCGCCAGCCCGGCGGCCCTGGCCCAGTTCTGGGCCGCGGCGGCGGGCTGGCCGGTCGCGTATGCCGAGGATCATATCTGCGGGCTCCGGTCCCCCGCCGGAGTGGGGCCATACCTGGAATTCCTGCGCGTCCCGGACCTGAAGTCGGTCAAGAACCGGGTGCATCCAGACGTGGCGCCGTACCGCGGCGAGGATCCGGCCGCAGAGGTCAGCAGGCTGCTTGACCTGGGCGCCGTGCCGGCCGACGTCGGCCAGGGCGAGGTGGGCTGGACGGTGCTGGCCGATCCCGAGGGCAACGAGTTCTGCGTCCTGTCCCCCCGGTAGCCGGGGCCCCTGGCCCCGGAAGGCCCCCCAGTCTCACGCCCGCGGGGCGGCAACGGGGGGTGAAGACGGTGCTACCCTGCATGCGACCAAGCGCCAGATCGTGGCTGGGAGCCCCGTAAATGCAGGAACGCACCCTCGTCATCGTCAAGCCTGATGCCTACACGCGCGGCTTGACGGGCATCATCGTGTCCCGCCTGGAACAGCGGGGCCTGACGCTGGAGGCGATCCGGGTCTCCCACGGCGAGGCGGATATCGTCGGGGACCACTACCCGCGGTCGGAGGACTGGCTGGCCGGGGTGGGGCACAAGACCCTGGACGACTACAACAGGCGGGGCCTGTCCGCCCGGGAGCGGCTGGGCACCGAGGACGCGGTCGAGATCGGCCGCCGGGTGCGCGCCTGGCTGACTGAGTTCATGCTCAGCGCCCCGGTCGTGCCCATGATCATTTCCGGGAACCGGGCCGTCGAGACGGTGCGGAAGATCGTCGGTGCGACGCTGCCGGTGGACGCCGCACCGGGCACGATCCGCGGGGACTTCAGTTCGGACTCACCGGACCTGGCCAACACCGAGCAGCGCCCGGTCAAGAACCTGGTGCACGCGTCCGGGGACCGGGACGAGGCCGCCCGCGAGATCAAGCTCTGGTTCCCGTCGCTGGGATAACCGCGCCGGCCGCCGCCCAGGGCGCCGCAGGCCGCTACGGTCAGGCCGCCGCCGCCGCGCTGGATGGCTGCCCGCCGATGGCCCGGGCGGTGTGCTCGGCGATGATGGTGCGCAGGATGCGGGCGTTGTAGTCCACGCCCAGCCGGTTGGCACGGTGAACAGCACGGCGGCGGCGCGGACCGCCTCGTCGGCACGCCGCCGTGAGTGCCGAGCCGGCGGGGCCCGCCGAGGATGACAAGCCGCGGGCAGCCGGGGGCGAGGTTCAGCCGACGCCCCTCCTCGGCTGGAGCAGGCGTCGGCGCCTGCAGGCAAACGGACACCGGGAAGTACGGCCCGGCCCGGGAAAAGTTGTGCTGCCGGGACAGCAACTTCCGGGGAGGCTGGCCCGTCTATGCATCAGTGGCCGCCGCGCGGCCACCGGTGCGGGGAGGAAGCGGAAGGGAGACCATGGCGCGCGGTGACGAGGAGTTCACCGAGTTCGCACAAGCGTGTTCTTCCCGGCTGCTTCACGCTGCCTGGCTGCTGACCGGTGACCGTCATGTGGCGGAGGACGCGGCGCAGACCGCGCTGGTGCGGACCTACGCGGCGTGGTCACGGGTGCGCCGCGACGACGCCTTCGCCTACGCGCGCCGGGTCCTGGTCAACCATGTGACCGACCGGTGGCGGCAGCGGCGCGAGTATGCCACCGCCGAGTTGCCGGACCGGCCGGGACGGGCCGACGTAGCGGAGGAGGTGACGCAGCGGCAATGGCTGGTCAGCGCGCTCGGCTCACTGACCGCCCGGGAACGTGCCGTGATCATCATGCGCTATTTCTTCGACCTGCCCGAAGCGAATGTGGCCGCGGAACTGAGCGTCTCCCTCGGCACCGTGAAGAGCACCAGTTCCCGGGCGCTGGCCAAGCTGCGGACCTCCGCCAGTCCCCCGCCAGATCCGGTCCGCGATGGGACGGCGGCGTCAGCGGCCGGCGGTGAGCGATGACCGACCCAGACACCTTGCGCCGGGTGCTGCAGGCACCGTTCCGCCCGCCAGGCGGCCCGCAGGTCCCGGGACCATCACCCACGGCACTGGACATCGGCATGATCATGGTCAAGGGCCGCCGCCTCCGCCGTCGCCGACGGCTGCTCGCGGCGGGCGGATCCATGGGCCTGGTCCTGGCCTGCGCCGCGGCGGTCAGCGGCCTGGGCCAGCTGGGCCCCGGGTTTCCCGGTCCCGCGGCCCATCCGTCGGCCGGAGGCCCGACCACGCACCGGCCCCGGCTATCACCGCGGCCCGCCCCCGCGCAGCCGTCGCCGGCGCCCTCGGCGGCTCCGTCCGGCGGGAGCCTGATCCCGCAGGGGCGGGTGATCCGCACCGGAATTAAGGGCAGCGCCGGCGGGCTGCTGTTGTACGTCGCCGGCCCGGGGCGGCGGCACCTGCCCGGGACTCACTTCGTGGTGGTGGCCGCTTACCGCAATGCCGCGGGGAACCTGGTCCCGGTGGTCGCGGCCAACGAGACGGCGGGCCCGGACGACGCCGCGGGGTTCCACGCGGTCGAGGCGCCGCTGGCCGCCGGCACCGCGGGGACGGCTATCCCGGAGTTCGGCTACTACGCCGGCGCCGCCGTGAAGGTCACCGGAACCGTAGCCGGGCGGGAGGTGCGGGCGCGCACCGCGCGCTGGAGTGCCGACCCCGGCATCGTCATCTTCTGGTTCGCCCCGGCCGGGAATCCCGCCAACGCCACCATCACCGGCCTGGCCGCCTACGCCGCCGGCGGCCGTCGCCTGCCGCCTGGCCACAGCACCCCCGGCACCGGCTGGGCGGGCTCTCTACGCAGCCGAGCGGGCACCCTGCCTACCCCGCTGAGCTAGCTCCCAGCGAGCAGCTCAGCCACTTTATTTAAAAGTCATAAAAACCGTTCTGTACGCCTTTGGTGCGGTTCGGCCGTAGGTCATGCTGACGGGCGGTGGTAGGCCGACGCTACGGACAGGGGATCGTTCATGAATCTTCCACGCATCACGATCACGCGAATCCACCCGGCCTGCCCGGCCGGGAGTGAGCAGCCGGGCCCACGTGCCCGGCGTGGCCGCCGGAGCGCGGTCACCCGCCGCCGGACCGGGGTGGTCACCGCACTGCTGGGCGCGGTGGCCCTAGCCGGCGCGGTCCCCGCGGCCCCCGCTTTAGCGGCCCCGGGTCACACCAGCACCGTCGCCCGCAGCACCGTCGCCCGCAGCACCGTCGCCCGCAGCACCGTCGCCCGCAGCACCGTCGCCCGCAGCACCGTCGCCCGCAGCACCGCGGCCGCGCGGCCCGCGGCCACGCCGATCAGCCCGGCCGCGCACCTGGCCGGCTCGCCGGACCTCGGCCCGGATGTGTACGTCTTCACCCCGACATGCCGCAGAGCCAGATCCAGGCCACCGTCAACGCGATCGCCAGCCAGCAGATCTCCAACCAGTTCGGCACCCAGCGGTACGCCCTGCTGTTCGAACCCGGTACCTACGGCTCGGCCGCCGACCCGCTGTCCTTCCAGGTGGGCTACTACACCGAGGTAGCGGGCCTGGGCGGCTCACCCGGGGACGTGACGATCAACGGCACGATCGATGTCTACAACCAGTGCTTCCCGACCACCGGCGGCGGCAGCAACTGCATCGCGCTGGACAACTTCTGGCGCTCGCTGTCCAACCTGACCATCAACGTCACCGGGCAGACCGGATGCCAGTCCGGCACCGACTTCTGGGCGGTCTCCCAGGCGGCGCCGATGCGCCGGGTGAACATCACCGGCGGCAACCTGTCCCTGATGGACTACTGCTCGGCCGGCCCGCAGTACGCCAGCGGCGGGTTCATCGCCGACTCCTCGTTCTCCGGCGGCACCGTGATCAACGGCTCCCAGCAGCAGTTCATCGTGCGCAACAGCAGCCTGGACGGCTGGAGCAACGGCGTCTGGAACCAGGTCTTCTCCGGTGACCTCGGTGCCCCGGCGCAGGCCTTCCCGGCGGCAGGCGGGGCCGGGCCTTACACCACGCTGGCCACCAGCCCGGTGACGCAGGAGGAGCCGTTCCTGGAGGGCAGCCCCGCGGGCGGCTTCAGCGTCTTCGTGCCGGCCGTGCAGCACGACTCCGCGGGCACCACCTGGCAGGGCGGTGCCACCCCGGGCGTGTCCGTCCCGGTCAGCAAGTTCTTCATCGCCGCGCCCAGCACGCCGGTGCTGGCCATCGACGCGGCCCTGGCCCTGGGCCGCGACCTTATCCTCACGCCCGGCGTCTATGACCTGAAGGCGCCGATCGTGGTCAGCCGGCCGGACACCATCGTGCTCGGGCTGGGCTTCCCCACCCTGGTACCCCAGGACGGCACGGCGGCCATGCAGGTGCTCAGCGTGCCGGGGGTGAAGCTCTCCGGGATGATCTTCGACGCCGGCCCGCGGAACTCACGGGTGCTGCTGCAGGTCGGCGGCCCGCTGGGGGGCGGGACCGGCAGCGCCGCCGATCCCACCCTGGTGCAGGACGTCTTCTTCCGCATCGGCGGGGCCACCGCGGGCTCGGCCACCACCAGCCTGGTGGTGAACGACTCCCACGTGATCCTGGACGACATCTGGGCCTGGCGCGCGGATCACGGCGCGGGGGTGGGCTGGACCGGTAACACCGCGGACACCGGCCTGGTGGTGAACGGCAGCGATGTCACCGCGTACGGCCTGGCCGTGGAGCACTACCAGAAGACCGAGGTCATCTGGAACGGGCAGCAGGGCGAGGACATCTTCTTCCAGAACGAGATGCCCTATGATCCGCCGTCCCAGGCGGCCTGGATGTCGGGGCCGGCGACGGACAGGTACCCCGCGTTCCAGGTCACCGCCAAGGTCACCACCTTCACCGGGTACGGCCTGGGCAGCTACTGCTACTTCGACCAGGGGGTGCCCATCCAGTCGGGCACCGCGTTCGCCGTGCCGGCCACCTCCGGCATCGCGCTGCATGACGTGTTCACCCGCTTCCTGAACGGCTCAGGCAGCATCGATCACGTCGTCAACGGCACCGGGGCGGCGGTGACCGCCGCCAGCCCGGGGCCGAGTGACGTCGTCAGCTACCCCTGACGTCATGCCGCCCGGCCCGCGGCGCGCCGGCGGGCCGGGCGGCCATGTTCCAGCCGGTGCAGCAGCAGCCACAGCAGGCCCAGGACCAGGGCGAAGGCAGGCAGCCAGCACAGCCGTTGAGTAATCCAGACGGCACTCGCCGGGGCGGTGACCAGCCCGGGCGCGCGGCCGAGCGCCGCGCCGGCGGCGGTCACCGCCACCAGCGCCGACTGGTGCCAGAGGAACAGCGTCATCGCCGACAGGTTGACCATGGCGACCGCCGCCCAGGCCAGCGGGCGGCGCATCAGCCGGTTCAGCGCGGGGCGGAGCAGCAGGGCCAGCCCGGCCTGCGCGACGCCGAACGTGACCGCCGCCAGGGTGGGTGGGTTCAGGTTGGAGATGGTCGCGCCGTTCACCCCCACCATGCTGGCCGGGTACCCGGCCCAGACGATGAGCACCGCGGTCGCGGCCACCCCGCCAGCCAGCATCGCCGCCGGGGCCTTCCAACCGCGCAGCGCTCCCCCGGCCCAGGCCATGCCCAGCAGGTAGGGCACCAGCCAGCCGGCCCCGACGTTGATCCAGCCGAGCCAGCCGGGACCGCCCAGGCCGAACCGGGCCAGGTCCGTCCCGGCCACCACCAAGGCCGGCAGCAGGGCGGCGGCCGCGCCGAGCCGGCCGACCAGCAGCCGGCCCAGCGGCGTCAGCGCGGTCAGCCCGGCGAACACGGCCAGGAACCACAGCGGGTCGAGGACCAGGGTCACCGTGGTGCGGATCGTCGGGCCTGGCACCCCGCCGAGCGCCAGGGCCAGGGTGACCGGGATCCAGACCGCCACCAGCACGAGCACCGGGCGGCCCAGCCGGGCCAGCCGCCGGCCCAGCCAGGCCCGGTAGCCGCCGTGGTAGCTGCGCGCCGCGGCGTAGCCGCCGACCAGGAAGAACACGGCCAGGGTCTGGAACGCCCAGGACACCGGCGCGAGCCCGGGCAGCGCGGCCAGCGGGCTGGCGTCACGCAGCCCGGCGCCGCCCCGGCCGTGGGTCAGCACCAGCGCGGTGACCAGCCAGTGGCCGAGGATGACGCCGGCGATGGCCAGCGCGCGGAGCGCGTCGGCGCTGCGGTCCCGGCCGGGCGGGGTGGCCGCCTCGATCCGGGCGGCCAGTGACCGGGCCGCGGGGCGGGACACCATGGCGGCCGTCACCGGGTCACCTGGCCGGGCTCGCCGAGCGCGATGTAGGCCAGGTTGCGCAGCGCCTCCCCGCCGGGGCTGAGGTATCCGCTGTGCCCGGTGTCACCGCAGCCGAACCGGCGCGCGCCGAAGGACAGGTCGGTCGGGTCGGCTCCGAAGCCAACCCCCAGGAACTGGACGTGCGGCACGTACCGGATCCAGTCACCCGCTTCCCGGCCGGCCCACACCCGGGCGGCGGTGTGCAGCGAGCGCACCGAGGCGGCGTCCATCCCCGGGCTCCCGTACACGGCGATGTCGGTGACCGGCAGGTGCGGCGCGGCCAGCCCGCACACCACCGAGCCATAGCTGTGGCACAGCAGCGCCACCTGGTCGCCATGCCGGGCCAGGCCGGTGACCAGCGGGCGCAGCGCCTGCGCGCCCTGGCCCGCGTCGCCCGAGCTGAGCACGGACAGGCTGAGCAGCTGGGGGGTGCGGTAGCCGAGCCAGGCGATGACCGCCAGCCCGGCGCCGGGCTGGAGCCGCCGCGCCTCGGCCGCCAGGGCCTGCGCCCCGCCCTGCGGTGATGCCGGGCCCCGCGACGCGAAGGTGGCCAGCGTGGTGTCCGACCCGGGTACCAGGATGGCCACCCGCCGGGCGGCGGCCAGGTCACCGAGCACCTCGACCGCCTCACCCTGGCCCGCAGGGTCGAAGCCGAGCAGGTGGTGCCCGCGCAGCGCGCCGAGCTGGGCGGCCAGCGGCTGGTCACCGGACCGGGTGGCCGCGGCGGTGGCGGTGGCGAGGGCCCGGGCGGTGGCGGCGTAGCGGGCGGACAGCGCCTGCGGGGTGAGGGCGGGCAGGGTCACCGGCGGGTCTTCCGGGGGCGCCGGGTTCACCGCCGCGGTCAGCGCGAGCACGGCCAGGGCGGCCGCGGCGATCGCGGCCGCCCGGCGCAGCCTCCTGGCCGGGCGCCGGCCGGGTGCGGCCCCGGCCGGTTCGTGGCCGGGGCCGTTCCGGGCCGGCGCCGCTGTGGGTGCGTTCCTGGCCGGTGCCGTAGTGGGCGCATTCATGGCGGCGGCCCTTCCTGACGGGGATGATGGCCAGGAAGTTACGGACGCGGCCGTGTCGCGGTCGTCACGCTGCGGAGCCGACTGCGGGCTGCCCCGCCAGTACCCCGGGATCCGCGGGCGCCCGGTCCGCCGGCCGGGGACTGACCGCCGTGGCACCCTCGCCCCCCTACCGGGGTAGGGGGTGACAGATGGCTCCGCAGGGTCATGAAGGACCGCCTGGGTCGCGCCTACGCTGAGGTCATGAGCCCGAGTGCCCGCCGTCCCGCGCGGCGCCTGATCGCTGACGTCGCCGCCGTGCGGTCGCGGCTGGCCGCGCTGGTCAACGAGGCGGTCACCGAGGGAGTCACCGACCCGCCGGCGCCGCGCTCGCGCCGGCTGCAGCGCGGGCCGGTCGACCTGGTGCTGGTGGCCGACCTGCTGATCGGGGTGATCTGCCTCGCCACCACCGTGTCCTGGCTGGACACGCAGAACTCCCGGCACGGTGGGCATTTCAGCCCCGGCATGCTGGCCTTGTTCGCCTTCGCGGTCAGCGTGCCGATGCTGCTCCGCAACCGGTTCCCGGCCCAGGCCTGGCTGGTCTCCGCGGGCGCGCTGGCCTGGACGACGGTGGTCATCGGGCCGCGCACCTATACTTCCGGCGTTTACCTGACCGGCGGCCTGATCGTGTACTTGCTGTGCCTGTACGCCATCGCGGTCCGCTGCCGGGCCTGGTTCGTGCTCACCGCCGCCGTGGTGACCGTGCTCGGCGCGGCCATAATCGACCTGCAGACCAGCGCGGGCGCCATCCTGGCGGCCATTCCGCTGCTCAGCGGGGCCATCGTCCGGTCCCGGCGGGGCAGCCGGGCCGCCCTGGCCCAGCAGGCCCGCCGCCACCAGGGCGAGCGGGCGTTGCTCGAAGAACGTCAGCGCATCGCCCGTGAGCTGCACGACGTCGTCGCCCACCACATGTCGGTCATCGCCATCCAGGCGGAGGCGGCCCCGCGCAAGGTGCCGGAGCCGCCGCCCGAACTCGTCGAGAGCTTCACCGAGATCCGGGCCTGCGCCCTGAGCGGGCTGACCGAACTGCGCCGGCTGCTGGGGGTGCTGCGCAGCAGCGACGCGGACCGGGTGCCCCAGCCGGGCCTGGGCGAGCTGGCCGGGCTGCTGGACTCGGCGCGCAGCGGCGGGGTGAGCGTCACGGCCGGGGTCAGCGGGACCGCCCGGGACCTGGCGCCGGGCATGGACCTGTCGGCCTACCGGATCGTCCAGGAGGCACTGAGTAACGCCATGCGGCACGCCCCGGGCTCGGCGGTCCGGGTAGAACTGGCCTACTTCCCCAGTTCGCTGGTGATCAAGGTGCGCAACAGCCACCAGCCGGGCACCGCGCCCGCCCCGGACGGCGGCGCGGGCGGGCACGGCATGATCGGGATGCGGGAGCGGGCCGCGATGCTCGGCGGCCAGCTGGACGCGGGCCCGACCGACGACGGTGGTTTCCTGGTCACCGCGGTCCTGCCCGACCCGGAGCACGAGCTGGAGGCCCAGTCGTGACCATCCGCGTGGTCATCGCCGACGACCAGGGCATGGTGCGTTCCGGCTTCAGCATCCTGCTGAACAGCGAGCCGGACATCGAGGTCGTCGGCGAGGCCGTGAACGGGAGCGAGGCGGTCAGCCGCGCCGCCGAGCTGGAGCCGGACGTGATCCTGATGGACGTGCGGATGCCGGTGCTGGACGGGCTCCAGGCCACCCGCGAGATCACCGCCCGCGACGGCGCCCCCAAGGTGCTCGTGCTGACCACCTTCGACCTGGACGACTACGTGTACCAGGCCCTCCGCTGGGGAGCCAGCGGCTTCCTGCTCAAGGACGCCTCGGCCGATGAGCTGGCCAACGCGGTCCGCGTGGTCGCGGCCGGCGACGCGCTGCTGGCCCCCGGGGTGACCCGGCGGCTCATCGCCGAATTCGCCCGGCTGGGCGCCCCGCGCGGACCGAGCCGGGACCAGCTCCGCCAGCTCACCGAGCGGGAAGCGGAGGTGCTCGCCCTGGTCGCCCGGGGGCTGTCCAACACGGAGATCGCGGCCCGGCTGGTCGTGGCGGAGCAGACCGTCAAGACGCATGTCAGCCGGATCCTGGCCAAGCTGGGGCTGCGGGACCGCGCCCAGGCGGTGGTGCTCGCCTACGAGACCGGGCTGGTCCAGCCGGGTGGCTGACCGGCGGGGTCCGGACGTGGCCTTCGCGGTGGCCTGCTGCGCCGCGGCGGCCGCCTGGAACAACCGGCCGCCGCGGCCCGGGCCGGACCGGTGGTACCCGGCCATCAACACCGCCGCGGCCGCTGCGGCGCTGGCGGCGGCCCGGCTGTCCGGGCTGGGCCCGGACGAGCTGGGCCTGCGGCCGAGCCGGCTGCGGGCCGGGGTGCGCTGGGGTGCGCCGCCGGCCGCGGCCCTGGCCGCCGGCTGGATCGTGCTGGCCGCCTCGCCGCGCACCCGCCCGGCCCTCGCCGACCGCCGGATCACCACGCTGACCTGGCGCCAGGTCGGCTACCAGGTGACCGTGCGGATCCCGGCCGGGACCGTGCTGTGGGAGGAAGTCGCGTTCCGCGCGGTGCTGCTGGCCGCGCTGCGCCGGGTCTGGCCCGGGCCGTCCGGGGCCGCGGTGGCCGGCGGCCTGTTCGGCCTGTGGCACATCCGCCCCACCGTCACCGCGTTGCGGGTCAACCAGGTGGCGGCGGGGCCGCGCGCCACGGTGGCTGCGGTGACCGCCGCCGTGGCCGGGACGGCCGCGGCGGGCGTGGCACTGGGCTGGCTGCGGGACCGTTCCGGCAGCCTGGCCGCTCCGGTACTGGTGCACCTGGCCGCCAACTGCGGCGCCGCGCTGGCCGCCCGGGCCGCGGCCGGCCCGGGCGGGGGGCTCTGGCCCGGGCCCGGACCAGAGCCCCCCGCTGGGCAGAGGCCTTCCCGCCGGTAAGGGCGACAGGCCTCCGCCAGGTGTTACTAAGCGCCTTAGATCAGCCGGGCGCCGCGGCTTAGATCAGCCGGCGCCGCGGACCCGGAAGAACATCGTCGGGAACCAGAAGGCATTCCACTGATGCCACCAGATCGGGGTGCCGGGATCCTGCGCCCCGAAGGTGTAACCCGGGCGCACGACGAACTCCACGTGCCCGCTGCCGTAGAACGCCAGGTCGCCCCGGCGTGCCTGCGACTCACTTTCCGGGATCAGGTCCCCGGACGCGAGCATGTCGTAGGTGGAGCGGCCGAAGTTCAGTCCCTCACGGGAGTACGCGGCCATGACCAGCCCCGAGCAGTCGAAGCAGGTAGGGCCGGTACCACCCCAGCAGTAGGATTCTCCGGCGTGGCTGCGGGCCCAGAAGAAGGCCGCCATCCGCGGTGTTTCAGTGCCCGCGCTGGCGGCCTGATGGGTGACCGCGAGCGGAAGGGCTAGGAGAGCGGCCGCCGCGGCGGCCATGACAGCCAGGCGACGCCTGGCCCGCTGGTGAGTTGTGCGCTGGTGAATTGTGCGCTGGTTGGTGGTGCGCTGGTTGGTTGTGCGCTGGTGAATTATGCGCTGGTGAATTGTGCGATGCCTGCCCACAAGGGGTTCCCAGATCGCAGGGTGCTTCTGCTGCGCTAGCCGCGGGTTCACGGCGACCAGCCGAAACTCAGTCAGAAAGCCCGACAAACTCAGCACCGTAACCCAATTCGGGCCACGGCCTTGGGTGTTTCGGGGAATTACATACCCGCCACTGCCTCAAAGGCACCATCACGCACCGGCTGTCCCGCCCGCCCCGGTGTTTCAGCGCCCGGGCCGGGGTTCGGGGAGGTCGTTCCGCGGGGCTGGTCGCGGGCGGGGCGGGGCGGAGCCGCGTCCCGCCCGCGATCCGAAGGGGGTTCCGGAGGTCGTCCGCCCGGGCTGACACAGCCAGTAGGCCAGCGCGTGCATGCCCAGGGTCATCGGCACTCCCGCGGCCGCGACCGCCACCGCGGAGCGGTCGGTAACGGTCAAGCCGTCGCGGGCGAGTTCCCGGCGGGCCCAGAGCCAGAACGGGATCACCATGGTCGGCGCCGTGACCGCGCCAGACACGTACTGACGGGCCGCCGCGGAGACCGCCAGGTGCCCGAATCCATGCAGGCCAAACCCCAGCAGCGCGCCGCGGAAAGCGGCCGACCGGCCCTCGGACCGGATCCCGCGCACCGCGGCCGTCCCCATGACCACGCCCATCATCCCGAACACGGCCAGGAACTGGGACGGCGAGATCCCGGCCCGGCGCAGCGGGCCAGGGACGGGCAGCCGCTCAGGCAGCCTGGCCAGCACCTGCTGGCTGGTCCGGCTCATCGTCGCCAGTTCTTCGATGTCACTGATCGCCCAGGTCACCAGCAGCCCGAGGCTTACCTTCGTCGAGCGGCGCATTCCTTCACGGTGGCCCGCTCCGCAGGCTCCCGGTAGGGTCCTTGGCCCCATCGGGACCGGCGCAGGACCCGGGCCGGCCGCGAGCCGGGCGCCGTGGCGGTGAGGTGACCGGCCTGGGCCGCCCGGGCAGGCGCCCCGGGCTGGCCCAGTCCCCGGGCCGGCCCGGAGGCCGCCGCTCCGCACACTGCACCGGCACTAGCCCCGGATGGGATTCTCGGGCCGCCCAGACTGGCCCGCATCCGCGAAACCCACCGAAGTGGAGTTACCAAAAACGGGCAGATAACGACAATTTATTTAATTACCGGCGAATCAGCATAGGAGCGGACTGGAAGTTACCGATCCCCTGTGACCAACCTACTAAGGAGTTTCGCATAATTCTCTCTATGTATTAGGCCTTTACAAGCATGACCCGCCCGGCTACGTTCGATAACGGGGGGTGATTACATGATCACGCAGATCGTTCTCTGGGTACCGCTGGCCGTCATCGGCGCCGCGGCCTTTGCCGCCCTGGGCCTTTGGGCAGCCATCACAGATGAGCAGCACAGAGCCCAGAGACGTGCTATCGGAGTGGAGGCACAGCGCTGGTCCCGTTGACGTAAGGGGCCTGTCACGCCGCCACGCCAGCATGACCCGAATTGCCAATAGATGCCCCATTCGGTACTAGGTGCGTCCCTCTCCGAGGCCCCACGACACCGCACCGGACACCAGCCCAGGTAACATGCGCATTGCGGGATGGGTTCGTGACCACAAGCAGATACATAATGCCGGGCGCTTGCCGCTGCGTGCCGCCATAGGCATAGTCGGGCAACTGGCGCCGGACCTTCTCAATCGCTACCCGTCTCACCTTTCGCTCTTCGGCAACGGCCGGGTTAGCGACTTGGCCTGATACTCCAGCAGCACTTCGTGGTGTTTGGCTTGCCTGCGCCGGTAGTGACTGGTTTGGGCGCGGTGCTGGTGGCGGCGGGACCCGGAAACCGCGATCTTCCCCCCGGGAGACGGGCGCCCGCCCCGGGGGCCGGCGCCCGTCCCCGGCCGCCTGGAGTGGATCAGCGGGCGACCAGCAGCTCCTCGATCCGGCCGAGGCGGCTCTGCAGGTCGGTCACGTCGGCCTTGGTCGCGCCCTGCTCACTGGCCTTCAGGGTCAGCACGAGCTGGCCACCGGGCTCCAGGACACCGCGCCCCACCTCGCTGACATCGTCCCCGTTCTCCAGCCGGACAGCGTGATCGAGTTCGCTGCGCCGCAACCCCAGGTGCGCCAGGGCCCCCTGGACCACGTGCCCGTTCTTGATCACGGTGGTCGGCTTGCCGTCGAAAATCCGCGCCGCGGTGGCGTTGGCCGCGATGAGCCGGTTCACCAGCGCATTGACCGTCACCAGGGTGACCGCCCCGATCACTCCGCCGGTCAGCGAGGTGTCATTGCCGATGACCGCGTTTTGCACCACGTTGGACAGCAGGAAGATCACCACGAAGTCGAACGTGTTCATGCTGGCCAGCCCGCGCTTGCCCGCCACCCGGAACAGCAGCGCGATCAGCGCGTACACGGTGACGGTGCGGATGATCTTTTCTGCCACCGGGATCTGCTCGGCGAACATCGAGTGCCACATCCCGGCCTCCTGAGATCAGCGGGGGAAATCGTGCGTTTCCCCCCGCACCTTAGGCCCCACGGCCCGCACCCGCCGCCGCGGGCCCGGCGCCGCGGGCGGCGGCCAGCTGCATGGCAGCCACCGCCACGCAGCCTGGAGTCAGCGAAGTTACCGTGATGGACCGGGCGGACATGCCGAGGCGACCCCGGCGTGTGTGAACTTGTGCACGGCGGGCACTTGGCGGCCATGCCGGCCCCCGCCCCCGCCTCGCCTACCGCCCGCCTCCGCCGCGGAACCCGGCCGCCGCGACGGCCGGGCAGCCTCGCGTCGCTGGCCTCGGTCACCGTCGCCGCCGCCGTGTTCACCGTCCTGCTGGTTCTCGTCCGGCTGCGCTGGGCGCCGCTGGAATCGCTCGACCACAGCACAGCCGAGCGGCTCAACCGCCTGGTCGCCGGGAACGGCACGCTGGTCACGGTGATCAAGGCGATCACCTGGCTGGGCAGCGACGGCGTGCTGTGGACGGTCCTGCTGACCGCCGCGGTCATCCTGGCCCTGCGCCGGCGCTGGCGGCTCGCCCTGTACCTGGTGGTCACCGGGGCGGGCGCGCTGGCGCTCGACCCGATCCTCAAGTCCCTGGTGGGGCGGCTGCGCCCGGTGGTGGCGCACCCGGTCGCGCACGGCACCGGGAACAGCTTCCCCAGCGGTCACGCGCTCGGTTCCATCGTCTGCTACGGAGCCCTGTTCCTGGTCTTCCTGCCCGCCGCCCGGGGCCGGTGGCGGCCCATCCTCACCACGGTGACGGTGACGCTGATCGCGCTGATCGGCGTCAGCCGGCTGCTGCTGGGCGTGCACTTCGTCTCGGACGTCCTCGGCGCCTGGGCGGTCGGCATCACCTGGCTCGGGATCACCGCGTTCGCCTTCGAACTCAGCCGGCGGGCCGGCGGCCAGCCGGTGACCGACCCGGTCAGCCAGGGCCTGGAACCCGAGGCCGGTACCGATCTCCACCTCACCCACACGGAGACCCCCATGACTAGTCAGCCCGCACATCAGCGCGCCCGGGTGGCCGCCGGCGTCCTGGTCGCCTGGGTACTGATCCTCGGCATCGTCGTCGGCTTCGGCGAGCTGGTCGTCAAGCACGGGCACGGCAACCTGCTCGGCGATTACACGATCCCGCACTGGTTCGCCACGCACCGCACCGCGACCGGGAATTACTGGAGCCACCTGATCAGCACGGCCTGTGCCACCCAGGGCATCCTCATCGTGTCCCTGGCCACCTGCGTGGTGTTCCTCGCCGTCACCCGGCGGTGGCGGCCGGTCGCCTACCTGGCCACGGTGATGTTCGGCGAGCTGGCCGCGTTCCTGGCCGCCGCCGAGGTGGTGAAGCGGCCCCGCCCGTACGTCACGCATCTGGACCATCACCTGCCGACCTCGGCCTACCCGTCCGGGCACATGGCCGCCACCTGCTGCCTCTACATCGCCATCGCCATCCTGGTCATCGGGCATGCCCGTGGCTGGTGGCGCTGGCTGTTCCTGGCGCCCGCGATCGTGATGCCGGTGCTGATCGCGCTGTCCCGGATGTACCGGGGCGAACACCACCCGACCGACATCCTGGGCAGCATGATCTTCGCCGCCCTGTGGCTGACCGCCACCACGCTGCTGATCAAGCCGAATGCGGCCAGTGAGCCGCGGAAGGCCCGGGCCGGGATCGGTGCCAGGCTGGCCGCCCCGTCCTTGGACCGCTGGCGGCTCGCCCGCCGCTGAGCACGGCGCGCCGGCCGGGGGCGGCATCCGCCCCCGGCCGGCGCATGCCAGGGGGCGCGGAGGGGGACTATGCCGCTGGGAACAGCAGGACACCAGTGACGCCTGCGGCCCGGATCCGCGGAGGGCAGCCGTGACCCAGTTCGTGCCGGAACGTGGCCTCACGCTGGCCTATGACATGGCCGGCACGGGCAGCCCTCCGATGATCTTCGTCCACGGCTGGTGCTGCGACCGTTCCTACCTGGCCCCGCAGGCCAGGTATTTCGCGGACAGGCACTCCGTGGTGTCCGTGGACCTGCGGGGGCACGGTGAGAGCAGCGTGCCCGAGCCGGGCCCGGGCGTCTATGACGTGGCCGCCCTGGCCGATGACGTGCTCACTGTCGCCCGCGCGGCCGGGGCGGGCACCCCGGTGCTGGCCGGGCACAGCCTGGGGGCACTGGTCGGGCTGGCCTGCGCGGCCCGTCCCGGGGCCATCCGGGCACTGGTGATGATCGACCCGGCACCGATCACGAACGAACGGGTCAAGGCCTTCTTCCGGGAATCCGCCGGTACCGTCCGGGCCGACGAGGACCGGTCCTGGCGCACGGAATTCCTGGAGACGATGTTCCTGCCGACCGATACCGCCTGCCGGGACGCCATTGTCGCGGGATTCCGCCGGCCAGCGCCGCCGGTCGCCGCCGCCGTGATGCAGGCCATGGCCGAATTCGACGGGGCAGGCGCCCTGTGCCAGGCGATGGTGCCGGTCCTCTCGATCGGCGCGGCCCGCCCGGTCAACTCCGCGGCTGACTTGCGCCAGGCCTGTCCGGCGATCACGATCGGCCAGACAGTCGGTGCCGGTCACTTCAACCAGCTCGAGGTCCCGGACCAGGTCAACGCCATGATCGAGAAGTTCATGGCCGTCACCGGCCTGTCCGGCCCCCGCTGAAGGTCCCGGCCCGCGGCGGCCTGGCGCTAGCCGAGGCGGGCCTCCGCGCGGAGCAGGCCCGGCAGGTCCGCCGGGGCGGGCCCGGCACTGTGCAGGCCCCGGGCGGAGAACCAGGAGGCGACGTTCGCGGCATCCCGGGCCAGGTACTCCGGGCCACGCGGATTGCCGATGACGTCCACGACCTGGGGCAGGTCGATGAGGACGAGGCGGTCCCGATGCACCAGCAGGTTGTAGGCGGACATGTCGCCGTGGGCCAGGCCGTGCCCGGCCAGGGTGAGCAGGGCCGCGACCAGTTGCTCCCACAAGGCGGCCAGGTCCCGGCCCTGCGGGCGCAGGTCGGCCAGCCGGGGCGCGGCGGTGCCGTCGGGCTCCCCGATGAACTCCAGCATGATCTCGGTACCGAGCACCTGCACCGGGTAAGGCACCGGCAGGCCGGCCTGGTAGAGCCGGGCCAGGGCGGTGAACTCCGCACCCGCCCACTGCGCGGCGATCATGGCGCGCCCGGCGTCGGTGCGCCGGGCCATGGCGCGGGCGTCCCGGGAGGCGCGGATCCGGCGGCCCTCCAGGTACCCGCTGTCCCGGTGGAACATCCGGTGCCCGCTGTCCCGGTAGCGTTTGGCCGCCAGCAGGCAGGACCGGCCGCCCCCGGGGAGGCCGCGGCGGACCAGGAAGACATCGGCTTCCTTGCCGGTCTTCAGGATGCCCAGCTCGGTATCGACCGCGGCCAGGTCGGTGACGAGCCAGCCGGGATGGGGCCGGGGACCCCGGTCCCCGGCGGCCGACTGGTCCCAGGTTGACCAGCGGTCGCCTTCGGTCAGGCCGTCAGTCGCGTCGAGGGCGTCGAGCGGGATGAGTGAGCGACGGCGCCGCTCGCGCCGGGCGAAGACCGGCTCGTCATCGTCGAAACGCCGCGGTGCGCGGCGCCGGAAGGCAGGATCGGGCACGGCTGGTGCTCCTCAGGCAGGCGGTCGGGGACAGCGGCGTGAGCCGCGCAACAGTCATCACTGTGGGTCGCCCTCCTTCCGCTCAGCCGGGCCGGCGATGGCCGGTAGGCGCGACGCTGCCACGCCTGCGGCGGGCGGGCAACTGGATTTCCGCCCTGGCGGCGGGACCGCGCCCGGTCGCGGCGGCCGGACCGCCGCCGCGACCAGGGCCCCGGCATCACAGACCTCCGTCAGTGGCCGGCGGCCCGCGCCGGCCACTGACGGCCAACCCGGGCAGGCTCAGGCGATCGGGCGGAGCAGCCGGGCGTTGACCGCCTCGATGGGGACCAGCCGGCTGGTCATGGCCACGCTGGCCCGGCCGGTGCTCAGCTGGACGAGGAGCGAGGTGGCGGCGCCGGGGCCGCCGCCGGCGTGCCCGGCGACGTCCTTGGGCCGGTGCAGCAGCCAGCCCAGCCCGATCTGGGCCCCAGCGGGGTCGCGGTCGGCGTGCGGCCGGAGCGCCTCGCCGGCCAGGCCCGCGGGCAGCAGGGACGCCCAGCCCCGGCCGAACCGGGCCAGGTCGGCCGCGGTGGCCCACAGGCCCCCGGCCGCCGGGATGGTGCACACCTGCCCGGCCACCGGCTCGAAGGTCCCGTCATCGGCCAGCTGGTAGCCGGTGACCGCGTCGGTATCCAGCCAGCTGGCCGGGAAGGACGAGCCAGCCATCCCGAGCGGCTGGAGCACCAGCGCGGCGGCCGCCGCCGGGTAGGCCGACCCGGTGACGTCGGTGATGAGCTGCCCGAGCATCGCGTACCCGCCGTTGCTGTACCGGAAGGTGCCGCGCGGGCCGCTGCAGGGCAGGACCGGGCCGGTGAGCGAGGCCAGGCTGGGGATGCTGCTGGCGAACAGCTCCCCCGGGCTGTCCACCCCGCCGGTGTGGCTGAGCAGCTCACGGATGGTGACGGCATCGTCGGCCAGCCGGACCGTGCGCAGGTGCTCGTTGGCCGGGTCATCCAGCGCGAGGCGGCCGCCGGCCACGAGACGCAGGGCCGCGGTCGCGGTGATGAGCTTGGTGATCGAGTAGGCCGGGAACCGGTGCGCCCCGCGGAGCGCCTCCGCCCGGTCCAGGCTGGCCCAGCCGCGCGCCACCGTCCACACCGGATCCCCGCCGCCGGCCGCCGCCCCGCCCGCCGCCACCCCGCCGGCCGCCACCCCGCCGGCCGCCACCCCGCCGGCCACGGCCCGGGCGCCGTCCCCGGGTCCGGCGCTACCAGCCAGCACGAGGCCGGGCAGGCCGAGCTCGGCCAACGATTCCCGGGCCACGGCGGCGGCCGCGTCCGGCGCCGGCCCGGAGGACCAGGCGGGCGGGTCTGTCACCCGCCGGTCGGTGACGTGCTGGCCGACGTGGTATAGCCGCAGCCCGGCCAGCCGGTGCGGCGGCTCTGCTTCGGCGGCCGCCTCGAGCTGGAGGCCGCCGATCTGGGCCCGGACGCCCAGCGGGGCCGCCCGGGTGACGACGAGCTCCTCGCGCAACTCCGCAGCCGCCTGGCTGAGCGTGCTGATCACCGTGCCCGGCGGGATCAGGCTGAGGAAATGCGCGGTGAACTGCTCCCGCAGCTCATCCTCGGCCGGGGGTTCCCAGGCCGCGCCGTCCGCGCCGCGGAATCTGGCGATCAGCCAGCGCACCCGGGTCAGCGCGTGACCTGGCTCGCCGGGGCGGCCGGCGGTGACGAATTCCTTGAGTGCCGACCAGCTCGGCAGCCCGTGCTCACGGGCGATGGCCAGCTGCGCTTCGTGCAAGGTGGCGAATTCGCCCGCGGCGAGGCGCCGTTTCGCCTCTAGCTTGAGGAACCGGAGATTCGGCCGCTCGGGGAATGCGCGCGTCTGACTGGACAAGGCAGTCCTTCCCTCGGCGCCCGCGGGTCCGCGGCATCGGGCTGGAAAGACCTGCCATCAGGTGCTGCTGCGCACCCGGTGAGCTTGCAGCTCTGCCCGCGGACCCAGCGGCAGCCGGAAACTGCCACGGCCAACTTTACGCCCGCGGCGCAGCCGGGCACGAGCCTATTTCCGGACGGCCACGGCCCGCCGACCACGGCCCGCCGACCACGGCCCGCCGACCACGGCCCGCCCGCCACGGGACGCCCGCCGTGCCGGGCCCCGCCGAAATCCGGGTGCGGCTCGCGGACCGGGCCGAGTACCGTCGCCGGATGGGCGATCCGGACGGTTACTTTGGCGAAAGCGTCGCGGCGACGTACGACGAGGATGAGGCCGAGCGCTTCGGGCCGGCGGCCCTGGATCCAGCCGTGGACCTGCTGGCCGGGCTGGCCGGGGCGGGCCGGGCCCTAGAGCTGGGCATCGGCACCGGGCGTATCGCGCTGCCGCTGACTGCCCGGGGAGTCCCGGTGCACGGCATCGACCTGTCCCGGGCCATGGTGGCCCGGCTGCGGGACAAGCCGGGTGGCGACGCCATCGGGGTGACCATCGGCGACTTCGCCACCACCCGGGTGGACGGCACGTTCTCCGTGGCCTACCTGGTGTTCAACACGATCGAGAACCTGACCACGCAGGACGCCCAGGTGGACTGCTTCCGTAACGCGGCCGCGCACCTGGAGCCGGGCGGCTGCTTCGTCATCGAGGTCGGCGTGCCCGAGCTGCGCCGGCTACCACCGGGGCAGACCGCGGTCCCGTTCCAGATCAGCCCGGAGCGCTGGGGCTTCGATATCTACGACACCGCCACCCAGGCGATGAGTTCCGACTACGTCACTTTTGCCGACGGCCGCTGCGAGTACTCCTCGACCCCGTTCCGCTACGTGTGGCCGTCCGAGCTCGACCTGATGGCCCGGCTGGCCGGGATGACACTGCGGGACCGCTGGGACGGCTGGACCCGCGACCCATTCACCGCCGACAGCCGCCAGCACGTCTCCGTCTGGGCGAAAACCAGTTAGCGCGGTGAGTTGTGACCCGCCCAGGGGCCACAACTCACCGCGCAGGCGGCGCCACCCTGCCGATGGCGGAGCGCGGTGAGTTCGGACCGCCCAGGGGGTCACAAGTCACCGCGCAGCGGACCGGGCCCCGTCAGCGGTAGGCGTCCGCGTGCTGGCGGCGCAGCTTGTACTTGAGCACCTTGCCGCCCACCGTCTCCGGCAGCCCCTCGGCGAAGATCACCCGCTTGGGCGTCTCGAAGCCGGCCAGCCGCCCGCCGCAGAAGGCGATTAGCTCGTCGGCACCCGGCGGGGCGGCCGGGTCGGGCACCACGATGGCGGTCACCGCCTCGCCCCAGTGCTCGTGGGGCAGGCCCACGACCGCGGCCTTGCGCACCCCCGGGTGCTGGTGCAGCACCGCCTCCACCCGCAGGCTGGACACGTTCTCGCCGCCGGTCTTCACGATGTCCTTGAACCGGTCCACCATGATCCGCAATCCCTGGCCGTCGTACACGCAGCTGTCCCCGGAGTGGAACCAGCCGTGCCGGAACGCGTGCTCGGTGGCGGGCAGGTCGCGGTAGTAGCCGGCCGTGATCGCCGGGGACCGGTACACCGCCTCGCCGGGCACCCCGGGCTGGTCGGCCAGCATCGTGCCCATCTCATCCATCACGGTCGACTCCAGCAGCGGGTTGGGGATGCCGACGTAGTTCTGCTCCGGCGCGGTGCGCCGGTAGACCTCCGGCCACTTGTCCGGCCAGAACCGGTGGCAGGAGATGGCCTCGGTCTGGCCGAAGATCTCCACCGCGGTGAAGTCGTCGCCGCACATCCGCTTGAAGCTGGCCAGCACCCCGGGCGGCAGCGCCGCCCAGCCGTACACCATCACCTTGAGGCTGCGCGGGTCGTAGGCCAGCCGGTCAGCCTGCAGCACCCCGGCCAGCGCGGCCGCCATGGCCGGCGACCCGCCCCACAGCGCGGTGACCGCCTCCCGGCTGATGGCCGCGGCCATCTGGGCCGGGTCGGGGCGGCGGCCGATGACCAGCGTCCCGCCGGACAGGAAGGCCGGGAACGTGAACACCTGGTCGGCCACGTGGTAGATGATCGGCAGGAAGGTGGCCAGCCGCAGGTCGCATTCCAGCCGGATGCCGCGGGTCAGGGTGAGCGCGAAGCTGTAGGCGGCGAAGTGGCTGGCGTGGTGCGACACCATGGCGCCCTTGGGCAGCGCGGTGGTGCCCGAGGTGAACAGGATCTGCCAGATGTCGTCGCCGTGGATCTCCGCGTCCGGCTCGGCGGCGGGCTGCCCCGCCACGAAGTCCGCGAACGAGACGCTGCCCGCCACCGGGTCACCGCCGATGGGGATGGTGACCCCGGGCACCAGCCCCGCGTCCCGGAACGCCTTCTCCGCGGCCGGCCACGCCTCCGCGTCCACCACGGCGAAGGCCGGCTCGGCCAGGCCGATCAGGTGGCTGATGACGTCGGGGGCCAGGGACGGGTTGACCGGCACGCAGACCAGGCCCGCCTTGGCGATGCCGATCTTGGTGAGGTAAGCCTCCACCGAGTTCTCGCACAGCAGCATGACCCGGTCCCCGGCCCGCAGCCCCTGCGCGAGCAGCCCGGAGGCGACCTGGCAGGCGAGATCGTCGGCCTGCGCATAGCTGAGCCGCTCGTGCTCCGGCGAGGCATAAGCCCCGGCCCAGCCGATGATCGCCTCGGAGTCCGGAACGCTCCAGCGCAGCCGCTCCAGGATGTCGCCCACGCTGACCCGTTCCCACCGGTGCACCGCGCGGCGCTGGTTCAGGCTGGTCACGTCCAGGGTCATCGCGCCCTCGCTTCAATCGCCGCATGTGAACAGCGGTTAACAGCCGTATGGTAGACAGAGCCCGGGCCGGCTGTGAAGAGCGTCACATCGTGCGCGCATTCACGGAGGAAGGACGGGGCCCTCGGCGGCCGGCCCGGCGCTTCCGCTGCTAGTTAATCCGGAGTAACCTCCTCCTCACGCGGGACGGTGCCGACCGTGGCCGCGGCTAACCCCGGCGGGAACGGGAGGGCGGCGGCGTGCCGGTGCTGAAGTCCGCGCTGGACGTGACCGGCGAGGCCTACCGGCGGAACCGGTCGGCTCAGCTGGCGGCCATCGCCGCGGTGGATGAGCAGCTGGCCATCGCCCGGGCGGGCGGCGGCCCGCGCTACGCCGAGCGGCACCGCCGCCGCGGCCGCCTGCTGGTCCGGGACCGGATCGAGCTGCTGCTGGACCGGGACGCGCCGTTCCTGGAGCTGTCCGCGCTGGCCGCCTGGGGCACCGAGTTCACCGTCGGCGCGAGCATCGTCACCGGCGTCGGGGTGGTATCCGGGATCGAAGCCATGATCATCGCGCATGACCCGACGGTGCGCGGCGGCGCGATGAACCCGTACTCGCTGCGCAAGTCGCTCCGGGCCCTGGAGATCGCCCGGGTGAACCGGCTGCCGGTGATCAACCTGGTCGAGTCGGGCGGGGCCGACCTGCCCAGCCAGTCGGACCTGTTCGTGCCGGCCGGCCGGATCTTCCACGACCTGACCCAGCTGTCCGCGCTGGGCATCCCGACCATCGCCCTGGTGTTCGGCAACTCCACCGCGGGCGGCGCCTACGTGCCCGGCATGTGCGACTACGCGGTGCTGGTCGACCAGCAGGCCAAGGTGTTCCTGGGCGGGCCGCCGCTGGTGAAGATGGCCACCGGCGAGGAATCCGGCGACGAGGAGCTGGGCGGTGCGCTGATGCACAGCCGGGTGTCCGGGCTGTCCGACCACTTCGCCACCGACGAGCTGGACTGCATCCGGATCGGGCGGCAGATCATGACCGAGCTGAACTGGCGCAAGCTCGGCCCCGGCCCGGGCCACCCGGCCTCGCCGCCCGGCTATGACCCCGACGAGCTGCTCGGCCTGGTCTCCGCCGACTTCCGGGTGCCGTTCGACCCGCGGGAGGTGCTGGCCCGGGTGGTGGACGGGTCGGAGTTCGGCGAGTACAAGCCGCTCTACGGGACCAGCCTGGTCACCGGCTGGGCGGCCATCCATGGCTTCGGCGTCGGGATCCTGGCCAACGAGCGCGGCGTGCTGTTCAGCGAGGAGGCCAAGAAGGCCACCGAGTTCATCCTGCTGGCCAACCAGACCGACACCCCGCTGGTCTTCCTGCAGAACACCACCGGCTACATGGTCGGCCAGGCGTACGAGCAGGGCGGCATCATCAAGGACGGGGCGAAGATGATCAACGCGGTGGCGAACAGCACCGTGCCGCATGTCACCGTCAACATGGGCGCCTCGTTCGGCGCGGGCAACTACGGGATGTCCGGCCGGGCCTACGATCCCCGCTTCATGTTCGCCTGGCCGAACGCGAAGCTGGCCGTGATGGGCGCCCAGCAGCTGGCCGGGGTGCTGTCCATCGTCGGCCGCCAGGCCGCCGGGGCGGCCGGGCGGCCGTTCGACGAGGACGCGGATAACGCCCGGCGGCAGGCCATCGAGGAGCAGATCGAGCGGGAATCACACGCCCTGTTCGTCACCGCGCGGCTGTATGACGACGGGATCATCGACCCCCGGGACACCCGGACCGTGCTCGGCATCGCCTTGTCCGCGGCGCATTCCGCGCCGGTGGAGGGCCGCCGCGGCTTCGGCGTGTTCCGGATGTGAGGGGCAGCCGGATGCCGGCCATCAGGAAGCTGCTCATCGCCAACCGGGGCGAGATCGCCGCCCGGGTGATCCGCACTGCCCGCGAGCTGGACATCGCCACGGTGGCCGTGTTCTCCGACGCCGACGCGGGCGCGCCCTACGTCCGGGCCGCCGACGAGGCCGTCCTGCTGCCCGGGAACGCGCCCGCGGACACCTACCTGAACGGCCCGGCCATCCTCGCCGCCGCCCGGCGCACCGGCGCGGACGCGGTGCACCCCGGCTACGGCTTCCTGTCCGAGAACGCCGGCTTCGCGGCCGCGTGCGCGCAGGCCGGGCTGACCTTCGTCGGGCCGCCGCCGGAGGCGATCGCCGCGATGGGCTCCAAGATCGCGGCCAAGGAGCTGATGGCCGCGGCCGGCGTCCCCGTCCTGCCCAGCGTCACGGTCACCGGCGACGACCTCCCGCCGGCCGAGGCGATCAGGCAAATCGGCTACCCGCTGCTGGTCAAGGCGGCGTTCGGCGGCGGCGGCCGGGGCATGCGGGTCGTCACCCGCGACGAGGACCTCGGCGCCGCCCTGGCCGGGGCGCGGCGGGAGGCCGCGGCGGCCTTCGGCGACGGGACCGTGTTCTGCGAGCGCTACCTGGCTGCGCCACGGCACATCGAGGTGCAGATCTTCGGCGACAGCCACGGCAACGTGGTGCACCTGTTCGAGCGGGAATGCTCCATCCAGCGCCGCTACCAGAAGATCATCGAGGAGGCGCCGTCCCCGGCCGTGCACGATGACCTGCGCCGCGAGCTGGGTGAGGCGGCGGTGGCGGCCGGGAAGGCCATCGGCTACACCGGCGCGGGAACCGTGGAGTTCGTGCTGGATTCGCCGGGGAGGGGAGGTGCGCCGGAGGCGTATCCTCGCCGACCCGGTGAACGCGCGGGGGGTTCCGGGGGGGCGTCCCCCCGGGCTAACACAGCCTTTTACTTCCTGGAGGTCAACACCCGGCTCCAGGTGGAGCACCCGGTCACCGAGCTGGTCACCGGGCTGGACCTGGTCGCGCTGCAGCTCCAGGTGGCGGCGGGCCAGCCGCTCCCGGACGAGGTCGGCACCGCCGCCCTGACCGGGCACGCCATCGAGGCCCGGCTGTACGCGGAGGACACCGACGCTGGCTTCCTGCCGTCCAGCGGCATCGTGCACCTGTTCGCGGTGCCGCCCATGAACGGCCTGCGGGTGGACGCGGGCATCGCGGACGGCTCCCCGGTCGGGCTGCACTACGACGCGATGCTGGCCAAGATCATCGCGTTCGGGCCGACCCGGGACGCGGCGCGGCGCCGGCTGGCCCGGGCCCTGGCCGAGACCCGGCTGCACGGCGTGACCAGTAACCGGGACCTGCTGGTCGGCATCCTGCGCGAGGAGGAGTTCGCGGCCGGCCGGATCGACACCGGCTACCTGACCCGGCACGACCCCCGGGAGCTGGCCCGGTCGTGGCGGGACCCGGCCGCGCCGCGGCTGCACGCGCTGGCCGCCGCGCTGGCCGGGCAGGCCGCCCGGCGGGCCGCCGCGCCGGTGCTGCGGACCATCCCGTCCGGCTGGCGCAACGTGCCGGGCGGGCCGCAGCACGCCGCGTTCGATGACGACGGGACCGAGATCGTGGTGCGGTACCAGTTCCACGGAGCCGGCGTTCAGGCGGAAGTTGACGGGGAGCCGGTACCGGAACTCCGGCTGCGGTCGGCCGGGATGGACCGGGTGGTCGCGGACATCGCCGGGGTGCGGCGCGAGTTCGCCGTGGCGCGGGACGGGGCGGACTGGTACGTGGACAGCCCGCTCGGCGCGACCCGGCTGACCGAGCTGCCCCGGTTCCCGGAGCCGGGCTCGCAGGCCGCGGCCGGGTCGCTGATCGCGCCGATGCCGGGCACCGTGGTCCGGGTCGAGGTGACTCCGGGCACCGCGGTCACCGCGGGCACCCCGGTCGTCATCCTGGAGGCGATGAAGATGGAGCACACCGTGCGCGCCCCGCACGACGGGATCGTGGCCGACGTCGCGGTGACCGCCGGCCAGCAGGTCAACCTGGGCACCGTGCTGGCGGTGGTGGAAACGACCCCGGAGGCGGCCAATGAGTGACCAGGACCCTGGCCCGGCCGGCCCGGCGGTCCGCTACGAGCGCCGCGGGCCGGCCGGGTGGCTGATCATCAACCGCCCCGAAGCGCGCAACGCGCTGAACCAGGCGGTCCGCGACGGCCTCTGGGACGGCGTGCGCCGGTTCAACGCCGACGACGAGGCGCGGGTCCTGGTGCTGACCGGCGCCGGGGACCGGGCGTTCTGTGCCGGGGGCGATCTCAAGGAGATGGCGGCGCAGGCACTGCAGGTCCCGCCGCCGGACTTCCTGCCCCAGTTCGGCCGGAACATCGAGGTGGCCAAGCCGACCATCGCCGCGGTCAACGGGGTCGCCTACGCGGGCGGGTTCGCCCTGGCCCAGCAGTGTGACCTGTGCGTGGCCGCGGAGGATGCCCGGTTCGCGATCACCGAGGTGAAAGTGGGCCGGGGCGCGCCGTGGGCGGCGCCACTGCCGTGGCTGATCCCGCCCCGGGTCGCGATGCAGATCCTGCTCACCGGCGACCCGATCGGCGCGGCCCGGGCGCTCGAGGTCGGCCTGGTCAACGAGGTGGTGCCCGCGGCGGGCCTGCAGGCAGCGGCGCAGCGGCTGGCGGAGCGGATCGCGGCCAACGCCCCGCTGTCGGTGCTGGCCGCCAAGCAGACAGTCCGGCTGGTCGCGGAGCACCCGCTCCGCGAGGCGTTCGCGGCCGCCGAGCGGATCTGGGAGCCGGTGTACCGGAGCGAGGATGCGCAGGAAGGCCCGGCAGCGTTCCGCGACCGGCGGCCACCCGCCTGGAAGGGGCGCTGAACCATGGCCGCTGACCTCCGCGGGCTGCTGGACGACCTGGCCGCCGAGACGCATGTGCTGGACGGCCTGCTGGCCGGGCTGGACGAGGCGGGCTGGCAGCGGCCGACCCCGTCGCCGGGCTGGTCGGTCCACGACCAGGTCACCCACCTGGCCTACTTCGACGAGACCGCGGCGCTGTCCGCGGCGGACCCGGGCCGGTTCCGCGCCGAGGCGGCCGCGCTGATGGGGCTGGGGGACGGGTTCCCGGACGAGATTGCCCAGCGTTACCGCGGGCTGGGCGCGGCCGAGGCCCTGGCCTGGTTCCGCCGCGCCCGTGCGGGGTACCTGGGCACGTTCCGCGGGCTGGACGCCCGGCAGCGGCTGCCCTGGTACGGGCCGGACATGAGCGCGGCCAGCTCGGTCACCGCGCGGCTGATGGAGACCTGGGCGCACGGGCAGGATGTGGCCGACGCGCTCGGCGCGGTCCGCGCGCCCACCGCGCGGCTGCGGCATGTCGCGCACCTGGGCGTGAGCACCTTCCGCTTCACCTTCGCGCTCAACGGCCTGGCCGTCCCCAGCACTCCGGTCCGCACCGAGCTAACCGCGCCCGATGACGGGATATGGGCCTGGGGACCGGAGGAGGCGGCGGACCGGGTGACCGGCCCGGCGCTGGACTTCTGCCTGGTCGTGACCCAGCGCCGGCACCTGGATGACACCGCCCTGCGGGTCACCGGGCCGGTCGCGGCCGAGTGGATGCGGATCGCCCAGGCGTTCGCGGGCGCGCCGGGGCCGGGCCGGAAGCCCGGGATGCCGGTGCCCGGCGGTGAGATCCGGTGAGCGCGGGCGAGCCCGGGCCAGCCGGTGTTATCCACGGGCGAGGGGGGCCGCGGCGCAGCCGTGTCCCCTCCGACCCGGCGGATGCGCGGGGGGGTCCCGGGGGGTCGCCCCCCGGGGCTAGCAGAGCGCGGGGGGGTCCCGGGGGGTCGCCCCCCGGGGCTAGCAGAGCGCGGGGGGGGCCCGGGGGGTCGCCCCCCCGGGCTAGCAGAGCGCGGGGGGTTCCGGGGGGTCACCCTCCCGGGCTAACGCGGCCGGTGCGGATCGGGAACTGCTCCGGGTTCTACGGGGACCGGGTCGCGGCCGCCCGGGAGATGGTCGGCGGCGGCCCCATCGACGTGCTGACCGGCGACTACCTGGCCGAGCTGACCATGCTCATCCTGTGGAAGGCGCGGCAGAAGGACCCCTCGGCCGGCTACGCCCGGACCTTCCTGACCCAGATGGAGCAGGTGCTCCGCACCTGCCTGGACCGCGGCATCAAGATCGTCTCTAACGCCGGCGGGCTCAACCCGGCTGGCCTGGCCAGCGATCTTTCCGCGCTGGCGGCGCGGCTGGGGCTGGCGCCGCGGGTGGCGTGGATCGAGGGCGACGACCTGTCCGGGCGGATCGACGGGCTGCTGGCCGCCGGGCACCCGCTGGCCCATCTGGACACCGGCCAGCCGCTGGCCGACGCCGGGGTGAAACCGGTCACCGCCAGTGCCTACCTTGGCGGCTGGGGGATCACCGAGGCGCTGGCCGCCGGGGCGGACGTGGTGGTCTGCCCGCGGGTCACCGACGCGTCCCTGGTCACCGGGCCCGCCGCCTGGTGGCACGGCTGGCGGCGGGATGACTGGGACGCGCTGGCCGGGGCCGTGGTGGCCGGGCACGTGATCGAGTGCGGCCCGCAGGCGACCGGCGGGAACTACTCGTGGCTGGAGGAGATCACCGACCGGCGGTACCCGGGGTTCCCCATCGCGGAGGTGGCCGCGGACGGCAGCGCCGTGATCACCAAGCACCCGGGCACCGGCGGCCTAGTGTCGCCGGGCACGGTCACCGCCCAGCTGCTGTACGAGATCGCATCCCCGGACTACCTCAACCCCGACGTGGTGGCCCACTTCGATACGGTCGCGCTGGCGCGGGAAGGCCCGGACCGGGTGCGGATCTCCGGGACCCGGGGCAGCCCGCCGCCGCCGGACCTCAAGGTGGCCCTCAACTACCTGGGCGGCTACCGGAACACGATGACGCTGGTACTGACCGGCCTGGACATCGAGGAGAAGGCGGCCTGGGCCGAGCAGGAGCTGCTGTCCATCCTCGGCGGCCGGGACCGCTTCGCTGGGGTAGATGTCCGGCTGCTGCGCTTCGACCAGCCGGATGCACCGACCAATGAGCAGGCCACCGCGCACCTGCGGATCACGGTCAAGGATGCTGACCCGCACTCGGTGGGCCGGGCGTTCTCCGGCGCCGTCATGGAACTCGCGCTGGGCGGCTACGCCGGGTTCCACACCACGACGCCGCCCACCCCGGAGAGCGCGTACGGGGTGTACTGGCCCGCCCTGATCCCCGCCGGGGAGGTCGAGCAGATCGTGGTGCTGCCCGACGGCACCCGCCGCGTGGTGCCACCCGCGGCACCCGAGCGGGCCGCCAGCGGAGCGGCCCCGGCGGTGCTGACCCCGCGGGGCAACCCCCCGGAACCCCCCGGCACACCGGCCCGCGGCCACCACTCCCCGGAACCCCCCGGCACACCGGCCCGCGGCCACCACCCCCCGGAACCCCCCGGCACACCGGCCCGCGGCCACCACCCCCCGGAACCCGCCGCGCACCGACCGGGGATACCGCCGGGCAGCGGCAGCGTGCGGGCGCCGCTGGGGCTGGTGTGCGCGGCCCGGTCCGGGGACAAGGGCGGCAACGCCAACGTCGGGGTGTGGACGCGGGACGCGGCGGCGTTCGGGTGGCTGCGGGAGTACCTGACCGCCGCCCGGGTGCGGGAGCTCATCCCCGAGGCGGCCGGCCTGCCCGTGTACCGCTACGAGCTGGCCAACCTGAACGCGCTGAACTTCGTCATCGCCGGCCTGCTCGGCGAGGGGGTGGCGTCGTCAGCCCGGCCTGACCCGCAGGCCAAGGGCCTCGGCGAGTACCTCCGCAGCCGGCATGTCGACATCCCGGCCGGTCTCGCCGGCCGGCATCCGCCCGGTGACGGCCGGGCGCCCGGGGAGGCAGCCAGATGAGCGAGCTCGCGGCCGCAGCGGCCGGCTACACCGTCCGCGACCTCTTCCAGCGGGCCTTCCGCATCTACGGCCCGCGGGTCGCGGTGACCGACGAGCGCGGCAGCATGACCTACGCCGAGCTGGGTGAGCGGTCCGGCCGGCTGGCCGCCGCGCTGCACGGCCTCGGGCTGCGCCAGGGGGACCGGGTGGCGGTGCTGTCCGAGACCCGGCCGGAGTTCGTGGAAGCCTACGCGGCGCTGGCCACCCTGGGCATCACCGCCCTGACGCTGAACATCCGGATGCACGCCGACGAGCTGCGGTACTGCATTGAGACCGGGAAGCCCGCCGCGCTGCTCTGCTCGGGCCCCCTGACCGCACTGGTCCGCGGCGTGCGCGACGGCGGCGGCAGCACCGTCCGGACCTGGGTCTGCTTCGACGGCCCGCAGGACGGCTTCCTCGACTACGAGCCGCTGCTCGCCGGGGCCGGCCGGCCGCCCCGGGAGGCCGACATCCGGGCGGGCGACGTGCACAACGTCCTCTACACCAGCGGCACTACCGGCCGCCCGAAGGGAGCGATGATCAGTCACGGCGCGGCCGCGACCCGCGGGCTCCGGCTGGCGCAGTGGTTCGGGCTGGGGCCGGACGACGGGTTTATCGGCTGGCTGCCGCTGTTCCACTGCGGCGGCGACGAGTCGCTGTACGCCACGATGATCACCGGCGGCCGGTTCGGCGCGCTGCGCAAGGCCGACGCCGAGACGATGTTCGCGATGATCGAGCGTGACCGGCTCAGCTGGACCCTGCTGCTGCCCGGGGTGATCACCGACTTCCTGCACCACCCGCGGCGCGGTGACTACGACCTGTCCAGCTTCCGGTTCGCCATCGGCTACGCCAACATGATGCCGAACGTGGTCCAGCAGCTCACCGAGGCCTGCGGCATTGACTTCTACGACGCGTTCGGCCAGACCGAGAGCAGCTACCTGCTGGCGCACGGCGTCTCCCATCCGGGTGAGGCGCCGACCCTGCGCAAGCTGCCCAGCCCCCTGCTGGACGTGCGCATTGTCTCCGAGGACATGACCGAGGCCCCGGTGGGGCAGCCCGGCGAGTGCGTGGTCCGCGGCCCCTCAGTGATGTCCGGGTACCTGGACGACCCGGCGGCTACCGAGGACGCGTTCCGTGGCGGCTGGCTGCACACCGGGGACCTGCTGGTCCGGCACGAGGACGGCACGCTGACCTTCGTTGACCGGAAGAAGTACCTGATCAAGACGGGCGGCGAGAACGTCTACCCGGCCGAGGTGGAGCAGGTCATCGCGGCCCACCCGGCGGTGCAGGAGGTATGCGTGTTCGGCGTGCCGGACCGGCGGTGGGGCGAGACGGTCAAGGCGGCCGTAGTGCTGTGGCCGGACGCGGAACTCACCGCCGCCGCGCTGGACGCCTGGTGCCGGGAGCGGCTGGCCGGCTACAAGCGCCCGCGGTACGTCGCCTTCCTGGCTCCCGGCGAGCTGCCGCGCAGCACGACCGGGAAGGTGCAGCGGCACGAGCTGGCCAAGCTCCCGGCCCGAGAGGAGGAGCGGGTATGAGCTCTGGCGACGTCCTAGTCCGCCAGGAGGGCTCGGTGCGGGTCCTGACCATCAACCGCCCGGCCCGGCGGAACGCGCTGACCGTAGCCGCCGCCGAATGCCTGCGGCGGGAGCTGGACCAGGCGGCCGCCGGACCGGAGACCGGGGCGGTCGTCCTGACCGGCGCGGACGGGCACTTCTCGGCCGGCGGGGACGGCGCCGACATCCTGGCCGCCTCCGGCGAGGGCGAAGAGGGGCCCACCCGGCTGATGCACGTCTTCCACCAGCTGGTGGAGACGGTGTGGACCTCCCCCCTTCCGGTGGTGGCGGCGGTCTCCGGGGTCGCCTACGGTGGCGGGTTCAACCTGGCGATCGCCTGTGACCTGGTGGTCTGCTCCGCGGACACCCGGTTCTGCCAGGTGTTCGTGCGGCGCGGGCTGATTCCCGACCTGGGCGGCGCCTACCTGCTGCCCCGGCTGGTCGGCATGCAGCGGGCCAAGCAGCTGATGCTGCTCGCCCCGGAGATGGGCGCGACCAGCGCCGTCCAGCTCGGCCTGGTCAACGCGGTCCTCCCGGATCCGGAGCAGGCCCTGGAGCATGCCATCACCCTGGCCGCCGAGCTGGCCGGCGGCCAGCGGGCGGCCATCGCCCAGGCCAAGAGGCTGCTGAACGCCAGCACCAGCGGCACGCTCCGGGAATCCCTGGGCCTCGAGGCGGAGATCCAGACGGCGCTGTTGCGCTCGGAACCAGTCCAGCGCAACTTCAGCGACTTCCTGGCCGGCCGGGCCGGCCGGGCTGACCGGGCCGACCGGTGACGGAGGCCGCGCGGGCCCGCGCGCCGGACCACGGCTATCCCAGGGATCCGGCCCGCGCCCGCCACCCCGCCCCGGCGCGGACCCGCGACCCGGCCCGTAAGGAGCGCATCCTCGGGGCCGCGGCCGACCTGGTGGCCAGCAGCGGCTATCACGCGGTATCGATGGCGGACATCGGCGCCGTGGCCGGGATCACCGGCTCCGGGATCTACCGGCACTTCGCCAGCAAGTCGGCGCTGCTGGTGGCGCTGTTCGACCGGGCCATCGACGGCCTGCTCCACGAGGAACGGCAGATCCTGGCCGAGGCGCCCGGCCTGCGCGAGGCACTCCGCCGGCTCATCCGGGGCCAGGTGGAGTTCGTCATCGCCGCCCGTGAACTGGCCCTCGTCTACCACAACGAGATCAACAACCTGCCCGCCGACGACCGCCGCCGGCTTCGCCGCAAGCAGCGCCTGTACCTGGAAGAGTGGGTGCACCTGGTGGATGAGGTGCACTCCGGGCTGACCGACAGCGACGCCCGGGTCCTGGTGCACGCCGCCATCGGCGCGATCCAGTCGGCCCTGTTCCACGCCAGCGGCCTCCCCGACGACCGTCTCCGCGCCCTTCTCACCAGTGCCGCCGAATCCATCCTCGGCTGCGCTCCGGCCGCACATTTAGCCCGGCCCGCTGGGCAATTCCCAGATGGTTAGAAATGCCCGGCAAATAAGGACGTTCGGCCCTGCCGCGACACGGCAGGGCCGCCAATCATGGCGTTACTTGGGGGCGGGACTTTCGGACCGGGCCGCTTGCCAGATCCTCCTGTCTTCAGGGGGTTGGAGTCACCATGCGCAAGATGATCGCCTATCTGGCTGCTGTCGCGGGGCTCACGACGGTGGCATTCATGACACCCTCAGTAGCTGGGGCGAGCACGAGCTTCAGGCCGGCGCCACAGGCGACGGGGAGCGTCGCATTGTCGGGGCCAATCCAGTACGTGAGCTTCGCCGCATTCGCGCGGGGCAGGCACCACGGCTTCATCAACTATACGAACTTCACGTCTCCGGCCAGCCAAACCAATGTGTGGAACATCAGCGGGACGCACTCGCTGGTGTTCGCCGGCACCTATGCCCACACCATGACGGTGACCACGGTCACGCCGCTGTCAACCAGCGCGACCTGGTTCTCCGGGACCGGCACCTACAACGCTGACCCCTCCTACACCTGGACGGTCACCGGCACGGTCCGCTGGAACACGCTCTCGTTCTCGATCCTCTACACCGGCACCAACGCCGGTTACCGGGTCCGCGGCCGCGGCCTGATCGCCCCGGACGGCTCCGCGTCAGGGACAGCCGTGGACAGCAACGGTCAGACGCTGCCGTTCACGATGCCAGCCGGCTCGGCGTTCCAGGTGCTCAGCTACCAGGCCGCCGTGATGTGTGCCGTCATCCGGGGGCACAACGCCCGCTTCGAGTTCACGATCCCGGCGGGAGAGCCGGCCGGGCTGGCGGGCCTGCCGATCGTCGTCAAGGTGCATGACGGCGGGATGCCGGGCTGGAAGGTTGACACCTACGCTCACGGTGTCGCCAACAGCTGGTGCAACGGGCCAGTCACCCCGTACCAGATCACCAGCGGCAACATCGTGGTTGGCCGGTAAGCCAACGTCGTCCGCTGTGCGGCCCCTCCCTCGCGGAGGGGCCGCACTTTCCACGGCGTGCCTGCGGCCCGAGAGCCCGCGGCCCGGCCAACGCCAGCGAGGCCCGCCAGCGGCGCGCCTGTCCCGCCAGCAGTTCGCTGCCGAGGAGGAATCAGCCCGGTAATCCGATTGCTTGGCAGTGACCGGCGGAGGGACGCTGGCGGCATGGGATTCTTTGACGAAGTGCCGGCTCCGGAGCCGGGGCCGCCGCCCCGGCCACATCATCGCTGGGAACTGCCGGACAACGAGTTTCCCGGTGTGGTGGCGGCCGGGCCGCTGCTGCTGGGGCGGGCCGATCAGGCCGCGGTGGCGATCACGTCACTCGCGGCTTACACCACCGGGTTCGAGATTTTCGTGTCGGCCCGCATCCGGCCGGGTGGCCGGGAATCGGGGGGCGTGCCCCACGAGTCGTTCCGGTTCGGGATGCAGTGGCCGGACGGCAGAAAGGTCCTCGGCGACCACCGCCGCCACGGGCCCGGGCCGGACACCGAGCCGGACCCGCCGATCCTGAACTCTTACGCCTTCGGGGGCGGGCGGGGCCAGCGGTTCTCGCGGTGGTGGGCCTGGCCACTGCCACCCCCGGGGCCGCTGGAGCTGGTCTGCGAATGGCCGGGGCTCGGGATCGCCGAGACCCGGGCCAGCATCGAGGCGCAGCTGATCCTGGACGCGGCCCGGCACAGCATCCTGCTCTGGCCCGACGGCCTGTGACGGGCCCTCGCGTCACAGGACGAGCAGTTCCCGGGTGACGGTGGTCAGCAGCTGGGCCGGTCCGGCGGCCCCCGCGTCGGCCCGGACCACGAGCGTGTCCTCGATCCGGACTCCGCCCCGGCCGGGCAGGTAGATCCCGGGCTCGATCGTGATTGGCATCCGGTCGGCGAGCGTGCCGGTGCGGTCGTAGCCGAGGGTGGGCGCCTCATGGATCTCCAGGCCCACGCCGTGGCCCAGCCCGTGCGAGAAGTTCCCGCCGTAGCCGCCCCCCTCGATCAGGCCCCGGGCCGTGGCATCGACGTCCCCGACCTCGGCTCCGGGCCGCGCCGCCATCACCCCGGCCGCCTGCGCGGCCGCGACCAGATCGTAGATCTCAGCCTGCCAGCCGGCCGACCTGCCGATCGCCACCGTCCTGGTCATGTCCGCGTGATAGCCGCCGAACCTGGCCCCGCAGTCGATCGTCACCAGGTCCCCGGGGGTGAACTCCCGGGCGCCGGGCACGTGGTGCGGGATCGCGCCGTTCGGGCCGCTCGCGACAATGCTGTCGAAGGCTGGCGTCTCGGCGCCCAGGTCGATTATGGCCCGCTCCAGAGCCACCGCGAAGGACCGCTCGGTGACCCCGGGCCGCAGCCAGTCCAGCACCGCCGAGAACGCCTCGCCGGTGATCGCGCACGCCCTGGCCAGCAGCTCGATCTCGGACTCATCCTTGACCATGCGCAGCTCTTCGAGTGCCGCCCCGAGCGGGACAAGCTGCGGGGAGCCGTCCAGCGCGGCCAGCGCCTGATGGCGTTGCACGGTCATCTCCTGCGCCTCGAAGGCGATCGTGCTCATCCCCCGGCTGAGCGCCAGGGTGACCAGGGCCGGCTCTATGTACCGCTCGATCACCAGCTCCAGGTCCGGGCTGTCCCGCTCGGCGGTGCCCGCGTACCTGGAATCGGTGGCGAGCACACCCGGCGCGTCCGCCGGAAGCAACACCGCCGCGTTGGAGCTGACCAGGCCGGTCAGGTAACGGACGTTGACACCGCTGGTGACCAGGGTGGCGTCGGCGCCCAGCGCCGCCACCCGCTGCTGCAGGGCGGCCCGCCGGGCCGCATGGATGTCGGGCATGAGCTGACTGTACGGCCAGCCGTGGCCCGGGCCGGCCCGGCCCGGGCCGGCGGCTGGCCTGCCACAATGACGCTGACCAGGTGGTGAGGACCGGGAGCGGGCGTGCGCGTCGTGGTGGTCGGGGCGGGGTTCGCCGGGCTGATGGCGGCCTGGCGGCTGGTCCAGGCCGGCTGCGACGTGGTGGTGCTGGAGGCACGCGACCGGGTCGGCGGCCGGGTGTGGTCGCAGGAACTGCTCCCGGGCGACCCGCGGACCGTGATCGAGCGCGGTGCCGAGTTCGTCCTGGATGGCTACGACGTGCTGCGCGGCGTGCTGGCCGAAACCGGCCTGGAACTCGCGGGCACGGCGATGTCCTACTACGAACGGGAGCCCCGCGGCGGGGAGCCGGTCTCCGCCCAGGACGTGGCCCGCTGCGCCGCGTGGGTGGCCGCAGCGGCGGCAGCCGCGCCGCCGGGGAGCTCCCTGGCCAATGTGGCGGCGGCCTGGGACGGGCCGCCCGCCGCGCTGGCCGCCTGCCTGTCCCGCATCGAGACGACCCACGGCGTCAGCGCGGGCGTGCTCGCCGCCGCCGCGGTCGGCGACGTCACCAGCGGGTTCACCCGGCGGCCGTCCTGGCGGGTCGCCGGGGGCAACCAGGCGGTGGCCCACGCGCTCGCCCGGCGGCTCGGCCCGGCGGTGCGGCTGGGCCGCCCGGCCCGCGCCGTGCAGCACGATCACCGGAGCGTCCTGGTGAGCAGCACGGACGGGGTGGCCGCGGGCGACGCGGCCATCGTCGCGGTACCCATGGCCGTCCTGCGTGATCTGCCGATCGCGCCGGCTGTCCCGCGCCGCCAGCACGAGGCCTGGGAGCGCAGCGGCCTGGCGCACAACGCCAAGCTGCACGTGCCGCTGAACCGGCCGGCCCGCGCCTCCGCGGTGCAGAGCGTGCCGGGCCGGTTCTGGACCTGGACCGCCGCCGACGCGACCGGCCAGGTCCAGCCGGTGCTGCACGCCTTTGCCGGTACCGAGCCGGGCCTGACCGCGCTAGCCGTCGCCGACGGGCCCGCCACCTGGGCCTCCTGCGCGGCGGCGCTCCGCCCGGACCTGGACCTGGACCAGGCCGCGGCGCTCGTCACCACCTGGAACGACGATCCCTGGGCCGGTGAGTCCTACTCGGCGGACATCACCGCGGCCGCCCCAGGTGACGCGGAAATCATGGGGGCGGCGGCCGGGCGCGTCCACTTCGCGGGGGAGCACACGGCTGGCGACTGGGCGGGCCTGATGGAAGGAGCCCTGCGGTCCGGGGAACGTGCGGCGCGCGAAGTCCTCGCCAGTGGTCACTCGGCCTAGAAGTTCCGGCGTGCCCGGCTCCCCGGCACGCCGCCTGGACGGCACAGCGGGCTGCGCGCCCGGATCAGGCCCGCTTAGCCGGGCCGCCCGCCGCCGCGGTGGCCGGGCGGGCCGCGGGCGCGGTGACCGGGCCGCCCGCCGCCGCGGTGACCGGGCCGCCCGCCGCCGCGGTGGCCGGGCCGGCCGCGGGCGCTGCGCCCGGCACCGTCGCGCCCGCCGGGGGCACCTCGCCAGCCGGGAACGCCCCGGGCCGGCCATCAGCCACTTCGGACAGCACGCCGCTGAGCGCGGCCGCGCCGCGCTCCCAGCCGGCCCCCGCCGCCACGCGCGGCCCCGCCGCGGACAGCCTGGCCGCGGTGACCGGGTCAGCCAGCACCCGGCCGAGGGCGCCGGCCCAGCCCGCCAGGTCGTCCGGCGGGATCAGCAGCGCCGCAGAGCCGGACACCTCGGCCAGGGCCGGGATGTCACTGGCCACCACCGGGGTCCCGCACGCCATGGCCTCCAGCACCGGGAGCCCGTATCCCTCGGCGAGCGAAGGGAAGGCGAACACCGACGCGGCCCGGTACACGGCGGGCAGCAGGCCATCGTCGACCTCGGGCAGGAGCCGGACCCTGGACTGCAGCCCCAGCCGGGCGATCAGCCCGGGCAGCGGGTCCGGGAAATTCCGGTCAAAATATCCGACAATGACCAGGGAGACAGCGGCGGGCAGCCTCGCCAGCGCGCGGACCAAAGTTCCGTGATTTTTGTGCGGGCGGTGCGCGCCGACCGTGAGGATGAACTGCCTGGGCAGCTGGTACCGGGTGCGCGCGGCGGCCACGTCGGCCGGGGTCACCCCGGCGAACGGCCGGGTATCCACGCCATTCGGCACCAGCGTGGGACGGGGGGCGTACGGATAGTGCTGCAGGATATCGGCGAGGGCGGCCCTGGTCGGCGCGGTGGTCGCCGCGGCCCGCCGGAGCACGGCCCAGGTGGCCAGGCGCAGGCCGGCCTGACGGTGCCGCCCGCCGGCGAAACTGACGTCATTCTCGAGCGTGCAGTCGTGGATGGTCACCACCACCGGGCACGGGCGGATCACCGGGGTGAACGTCGGGTAGGGGACCCACAGCACGTCGGCCCGGGCCGCGCGGATCAGCCGGGCCAGCTCCCGGCACCGGTGCACCGCGGGCAGGGTGATGTCGGTGTCGATCACCTCGGCATGAGGCGGCAGCGCGGACAGCGGGAAGATCTGCTCCCGGTGCCCGTTGACCAGCACCCGGAGGGCCCGGCCGCCGGACGGCGCCAGGTGCGCGGCGAGCTGCATCACCGAGCGGGCGATCCCGTGCGCGCCGGGCAGCGCGTTCACCCGCGCGTCGATGAGGATCGAGCGACGATCGCCAGTCATGTATCCGCTCCCCTGCCACCCGGGGCCGCGCCGCCGGGCCCGGCCACTGCAGCCGGCCGCCGGCTGCCACCCGCCAGGGCGCACTCCCGGCCTCCGCGCGGCTGCCCCACGCCGCGCCCCGGCCGGCCGCCGTTCCCGCAGGGAAACCCTAGTGCCTGCGCCAGCCATGATCGAAGCCTGCGGCCTGGCGAAGGCGTTCGGGCTGGCCCGGGCCGTCACCGGGCTGGACCTCAGCGTGCCGGCCGGCACGACCCTGTGCCTGCTCGGCCCGAACGGGGCCGGCAAGACCACCGCGGTGCGGATGCTGGCCACCCTGCTCCGCCCGGACGCCGGCTGGGCCCGGGTGGCCGGCCATGACGTCGTCCGCGACAGCGCCGAGGTGCGCCGCAGCATCGGCATGTCCGGGCAGTACGCCTCGCTGGATGAATGCCTCACCGGGCGGGCCAACCTGATCATGCTCGGCGAGCTGAGCCGCCTCCGGCACCGCGAGGCGAAACGGCGGGCGGCCGAACTGCTCGCGCAATTCGGGCTGGAGCACGCCGCCGGCCTGCCGGTGCGCAAGTACTCCGGCGGCATGCGGCGCCGTCTGGACCTGGCCGCCAGCCTGCTAGCCCGGCCCCGGGTGCTGTTCCTCGACGAGCCGACCACCGGGCTGGACCCCCGGAGCAGGCAGGACTTGTGGCGGAACATCCGGGAACTGGTCTCAGCGGGCAGCACCGTGCTGCTGACCACTCAGTACCTGGAGGAGGCCGACCAGCTCGCGGACCGGATCTGCGTCATGGACGGCGGCGCCGTCACCGCCGAGGGAACCCCGGCCCAGCTCAAGGCCCGGGTCGGCACCGCGCAGCTGCAGGTCACCCTGTCCGGCACGGCGTCGCTGGCCGACGCCGCCGCGGTGCTGGCCCGCCACGCGGCCGGGCCGGTCCGCAGGCTGCCCGGGGCCGGCCGCCTGGAGGCCCCGGTGATGCCCCGGGCCGGGCTGGTCAGCGAGGTGGTCCGGGCGCTCGACGCGGCCGGTGCCGCGGTGGACGATGTCGCTCTGCGGCAGCCCTCGCTCGACGACGTGTTCCACGCGCTGACCCGGCCGGACAGCGGCCCGGCCGCGGAAGGGCCCGTCGCGGGGCCGGCCGGGGAGCGGGCGGCATGAGCGCCGTCGTCACCGACCCGGCCAGCACCGGCGACCCGGCCGGAACCGCCGGGCCGGGCTGGATGCCGGCCAGCGGGATGCCAGCTACCAGGCCGGCCGACAGCGGGCCGGCCGACAGCGGGCCGGCGGACAGCGGGCCGGCCGACAGCCGCCCGGCGGGCGCAGGCCGGCTCCAGGCGGCGCTGCGGTCCGCCCGCTGGGCCCTCACCGACGTGCGGGTGCTCACCTGGCGCACGCTGGCCCGGATCGTCACCACGCCGGAGCAGCTGCTGAACGTCACCGTCCAGCCGCTGATCTTCGTCCTGCTGTTCAGCTACGTGTTCAACGGGGCCGTCATCCTGCCGGGACATGGGAGCTACCGCGAGTACCTCATCGCCGGCATCTTCGCGATCAACATGGGCGGCACGGCGCAGGGAGCCGCCATCGGCCTCGCCGTGGACCTGACCACCGGCCTGATCGACCGGTTCCGGACGCTGCCGATGTCCCGGGCGGCCGTGCTGGCCGGGCGCACCCTGGCCGACCTGACCCTGACCATGGTCGCCGCGCTGGTCACCGCGGTGAGCGGGCTGCTCGTCGGCTGGCGGATCCACACCGGGCCCGCCGACGTGCTGCTCGCCCTCGCGCTGGCCTTGCTGTTCGCCTACGCATCCTCCTGGGCCGGCTGCTGCGTCGGGCTGCTGGCCCGGGGCGCCGAATCCGCCCAGGCAGTGGGCCTGACCATCATCGTGCCGCTGTCGCTCACCTCCAACGCGTTCATCTCCACGGCCCACCTGACTCCCTGGCTGCGCGACGTGGCGGACTGGAACCCGGTGAGCGTGCTGGCGGCCGCCTGCCGTCAGCTGCTGGGCAACCCGGACCCGGCGGCCACGATCGCGTCCTGGCCGATGCAGCACCCGGAACTGGCGTCCGTGGCGTGGTCAGCCGGGCTGCTGGCCGTGTTCGCGCCGCTGGCCGTGGGCCTGTATATCCGCCGGGCCCGCCGGTGACGGCAGGCCGGGCGCCTGGCCGGGAGCCGGCCTGATGCGTGTCATGGTGGTCACCGACCAGTACCCGCCGATGGTCGGCGGCGTGCCGGCCGTCACCCGGGCGCTGGCCAGCGGCCTGGCCGGCCGCGGGCACACGGTGGCAGTGCTGGCTCCCAGCCCCGGCGGCCGCGGCCGGGTCGACGCAGGCGAGCGGCTCAGCGTGCACTACCGGCGCTCGGCCGGCTGGCCCTGGTACGAGGGCATGCGGCTGGCCTGCGTCCCGGGGCCCGCGGGGCGCCGGCTGATGACGGCTTTCGCGCCCGACGTGATCCACATCCACTCTCCGGTGACCCTGGGGCTCACCGCCCTGGCCGCCGCGCGGCGGCTGGGCATCCCGGTCGTCTACACGAACCACTACCTGCCGGTGAACGTGCGGCCGTCTGAGCGGCGCCCGCCACGGCTGGCCGAGGGCGCGTTCTACTCCTTCGTGGTCGGCTTCGCGAACCGGTGCAGCGAGGTCACCGCGCCGACCGGGACCGCGCTGCGGCTGCTGCGCGCGCACGGCCTGCGCGCCGCCTCCCGGGTCGTCTCCAACGGCGTGGACCTGGCCCGGTTCCGTCCGGGGCCGCCCGACCAGCGGATCCGCGGCCGGTACGGCCTGCCCGCCGGGGCACCGGTCATCCTGTCCGTCGGCCGGCTCAGCCCTGAGAAACGGGTCGGCGTCCTGCTGCACGCCGCGGCCCGGCTGACCGCGGACGCGCAGCTGGCCATCGCCGGCACCGGCCCGGAGGCGGCGGCGCTGCGGGCCAGCGCGGCCCGGCTGGGGCTGCACGGCCGGGCCCGGTTCCTGGGCCACGTGCGCGCCGCCGACCTGCCGGCGCTGTACCGGCTGGCGGACGTGTTCGCCATTACCTCCGAGGCGGAACTGCAGAGCCTCACCACCATGGAGGCCATGGCCAGCGGCCTGCCGGTGGTGGCCGCCGACGCCTGCGCGCTCGGTGAACTCGTGCAGCATGGCCGCAACGGGTTCCTGGCCACCCCCGGCCGCAGCGGTGAAGTCGCCGCCTACCTCGACATCCTGCTGGCCAGCCCGGGCCGCCGGGCGGCCATGGCCGCGGCCGGCCTGCGGCTCATCCGCGGTCACGAGCACGGCCGCGCGCTGGCCGAGTGGGAGTCGCTGTACGGCCGGCTCGCGGCCGGCCGCATGGCCCGGGGCCACGACCGCACCATGATGGCCGGTCCGGCCGCCGCGCTGAGCACCGGCCGGACTGCATCATGAGCAGCGAGCACGGCGGCCCGCTGCGGCTGCTGTTCCTGATCGGCGACACCGGCGGCGGGCACCGCAGCGCGGCCAGCGCCGTCAGCCAGGCGCTGCACCGCCGCTACCCGGGCCATTTCGATCCGGTCCTCTGCGACCCGCTGCGCGGCCCGGGCACTCCGCTGCGGCTGCGCGCTCTGATCAGGCTGTACGGGCCCTGCATCCGGCTGACTCCGTGGCTGTGGGGACTGCTGTGGCGTGGCTGCGACTCCCCCCGGATGCTGGCCTGGTCACAGCGGACCCTGCTGTCCCCGGCGAACGGCAGCGTGGCCCGCGCGGTCGCGTCGCACCGGCCGGCGGTGATCGCGTGCTTCCACCCATTCACCGCCGATCCGGCGGTGCGGGCCCGGGACGTGGGCGCTCCCGGGGTACCGGTGGTCACGGTGATCACCGACCTGGTCACCACGCACCGCGCCTGGCGGGACCCGGCCGTGGACCGGGTCGTGGTTCCGTCCGCCCCGGTCGCCCGCCGTTGCGCGGAGGATGGCCTGCCGGAGGGGCGTTGGGTAGAAGTGGGGCTTCCGGTGGGGGCCGGGTTCGCGGCCGCGCCCGCGGCGGAACCGGATCGCCGTGCGCTGCAGCGGGCGCTGGGCCTGCGCGGGCAGCGGTTCCTGGTGGTGATGACCGGCGGGGCGGAGGGTTCCGGCGGCCTCTACCGGCGGGCCCGGGCGATCCTGCGGCACCTCCCCGAGGTGGACGTCGCGGTGATCTGCGGCCGGAACCGCAGGCTGCGGCGCAGGCTGGACTGGCTCGCCGCGCACGCGGGCGGGCGGCTGGCGGTGCGTGGCTTCGTGGACAACATGGCCGACTGGCTGCGCTGCGCCGACGTGGTCGTCGGCAAGGCCGGGCCGGGCACCATCGCCGAAGCCGCCTGCTGCGCCGCCCCGCTGGTGCTGACCTCGTTCGTCCCGGGCCAGGAGGAAGGCAACGTCGGCTTCGTGACCGGCGCCGGGGCCGGCCGGTACGCGCCCGGGCTCCGCGACCTGGTGGCCGAGATCCGCTCGCTGCACGGTGACCCGGCCGCGCTCGCGGTCATGCGGGGCGCCGCGGCCGGCCTGGCCCGCCCGGGCGCCGCCGAGGACATCGCGGCGCTGCTGGCTTCCCTGGTCCCGGCCGGAGCACGGTCCGCGGGCGGCGTCCCGGCCGGCCAGCAGCGGGCGGCGGCCGACCGCGCGCTGTCCTGGCGGGTGCTCGCGGCCACCGCCGCGACCCTGGCCGTGACCGGGCTGGCCAGTGGCGCGCTGCTGTGGGTGCTGACCTGACTCCCGGCCGGGGCGGCGCCCGCCTCGCGATGCCGCGGGCGTTTTGCCTGATACGCCCGGGGGCATACCGATGGCATCCGCCCACGGCCTGCCGATGACGCCGGGACCACCCCCCCGCCGGAAGGACCGATGCCATGCCCCCGGCCGTTCCCGTCGTCGATCTCGCCCCCTGGTTCGCCGGCCGCGCCCGGGACCGGGCGGCCGTCGCGTCCGCCGTCGATGACGCGCTGCGCACCTCCGGGTTCCTGCTCATCACCGGGCACGGCATACCCGCCGGGCTGAGCGCCGAGACGAGGGCGGTGGCCAGGGAGTTCTTCGCGCTCCCGGGCAGCGTGAAGTCCCGGTACGCCAGCGCGGTCGGCGGCCGGGGCTGGATCCCGCCCGGCGCCGAGGCCAACGGGTACGCCGAGGGCACGCCGACACCGCCGGACCTCAAGGAGTCGTACTCGTTCGCCGCCGAGCAGCCGACCGGCGAGGCCGCCATCGACGCCCGCTGGTTCCGGCCCAACACCTGGCCGGCCGAGGTGCCCCGGATGCGCCCGGTGGTCACCGAGTACATCAGCTGGATGCACACCCTGTCCGATGAGCTGATGGCGCTGTGCGCCGTCGCGCTGGGCCTGGAGGCGAGCTTCTTCACCCCGTTCCTGGACCACCCCACCTACGGGCTGAACCTCAACCATTATCCGCCCGCCGATCCGGGCCGGCCGCCCGAGCCCGGGCAGTACCGGATCGGGCCGCATAGCGATTTCGGCACGGTCACCGTGCTGGACCGCGAGCCCGGGCTGGGCGGCCTCCAGGTGTACCTGCCCGACGGGACCTGGGCGGACGCGCCGTATGACCCGGCCGCGCTGACCGTCAACATCGGCGACCTGCTGGCCCGGTGGACCGGGGACCGCTGGCGGTCCACCCGGCACCGGGTGCTCCCGCCGCACCCTGACGCGCCCGGCGAGGACCTGCTCTCGCTCATCTTCTTCTACGAGGCGAACCACAACGCCGTGGTCGAGTCCCTGCCGCCGCCCATCGGCCAGGTCAGCTACCCGCCGGTGGTCGCGCACGAGTACCTGCGTGACAAGCTCGATGCCATCACCGTCAGCTGAGCCGGACCCGCCGCCAGGCGGGTCCGGGCCGCCCGGGCCGGGCCGGGCATAATGGTGGCGCCAACGGCGTGGGGATTAAGTGAAGCCTCATGACAATTGTGCCGGGATGGCCCAGGATTGGGGCCTCACGCGGCGCCCGGATAGGCAGCGGCGGCATCCCAGGCAACGGGACCGATCCAGGAGTGACGACATGGCCGAATCCAGCCCGGCAGGCACTCAGCCGGCCGCCGGGCGCCACTCGATCGGGTTCAACTTCACCATGACCGTTGCCGTGCCTGTCGCGGCGCTGGCCCTGCTGTGGACCGCCACCGCGGTGGCGACCCTGGTCAGTAAGCCGGCCCGGGATGCGCTCGGCCTGCCCGACGATCGCGCCACCGGCGAATTAGCGCTGTTCGTGGGGGGCGGCGTGCTAGTGGTTGCCGCTTCCGTGCTGCTCATCGGGCTGTTCGCGCGGCGGCTGTCCCGGGATGTCTCGGATCTTGCCACTGCGGCGCAGCGCTGCGCCGACGAGGTGCTCCCGGACCTGGTGACCCGGCTGCGCAGCGGCGCGGAGGACACCGCCCGGCCGCCCGCCGCCCGGCCGGCCGTGCGGACGGGCAGCGCCGAGCTCATCGCGGCGGCCGCGGCCGTCGCCAGCCTGGAGCGCGCGGCGGCGGCCGCGGCCGCGGGAGAAGCCAGCCTGCGTGACGGGCTCCGGCTGGTCTTCGTCAGCCTGGCCCGGCGGAACCAGTCCCTGCTGCAGCGCCAGCTCCGGCTGATCGACGCGCTGGAGCAGAAGGCCGCCGATCCGGCAGCGCTGGCCGACCTGTTCGCGCTGGACCACCTGACCACCCGGATGCGGCGGCATGCGGAGAGCCTGGCCATCCTGTCCGGTGCCGCGCCGGGCCGGTCGTGGTCGCAGCCGGTGCCGGTCATCGACGTGATCCGCGCGGCCACCGCCGAGGTCGAGGATTACCAGCGGGTGGTCGTGCTGTCCGCCTCGGACGATGCGGTCGCCGCCCCGGCGGTCGCGGACATGATCCACCTGCTGGCGGAGCTGATCGAGAACGCCACCATGTTCTCCCCATCGGGTACCCGGGTGCAGATCCGGGCCGAGCGGGTGGCTAACGGCTTCGCGATCGAGATCGAGGACCGCGGCCTGGGCATCGACCCGGGCCAGCTGAACGACCTCAACCGCCAGCTGGCCGAGCCCCCGGATTTCGACCTGGCCAACGCGGACCGGCTCGGCCTGTTCGTGGGGGCCAAGCTGGCCGTCCGGCACGGCGTCCGCGTCTCGCTGCGGCCCTCTCCCTACGGGGGCACCACCGCCATCGTGCTCATGCCGGGCAGCCTGATGACCCCGCCCGCCCGGGCGCCATCAGCCCCGGTGCCCGCCGCCCGGACCGGAGGCACCGGCCGGTTCCCGGGCCTGGACCTCCAGTCCCCGGGCGCGCTCGGCGTGGCCGCCCCGCGGCCCGGCGCCGGGGGGGCCGTCGCGGTGGTGCCGTCTGCGGGCCTCCAGCCCGGCTCTCATCCGGGTCATGGCCCGGCCGGCGAGCCGGGCCCGGCCCCGGGCCCGGCCCCGGGCCCGGCCCCGGGCGGGCGCCAGCAGGCGGCTGCGGCGGCCCCCCGGGGACTGCCGCAGCGCACCAGGCAGGCCAGCCTGTCCCCGCACCTGCGTGGCGGCCCGCCGAGCAGTACACCCGACAATGACAGTCCGGCCCCGGGCGCGCCCGGCGCGCGCAGCCCGGAACAGGCCCGGGATCTCGCCGCCTCGCTGCAGACCGGCTGGCGGCGCGGCCGGGATGAGCCATTCTCCGCCACGCCGGCCGCGCCGCCCGCGCCGGGCGGCCCGCGCGACGGCAACGGGCCGCCGGCGGCCGCCCGGGGCGGGGAGGAGTGATGGGCAGCCAGACGGCCGGGGATGCCGCGGCCGACCTGGGCTGGCTGCTGGACGACCTGGCCGCCCGGGTCGGCCACTTCCGCCGGTCGGTGATCCTGTCCCGGGACGGGCTGGTCGTGGCGGCCTCCAGCGGGCTGCCCCGGGACGACGCCGAGCGCCTGGCCGCCCTGGCCGCCGGGGTGCAGAGCCTGGCCTCGGGCGCCGGCCAGCAATTCGGGGCCGGCGACGTCCGGCAGACCATCATCGAGCTGCAGCGGGCGCTGCTGTTCATCACCGCGGCGGGCAACGGCAGCTGCCTGGCCGTCCTGTGCCCGGCGGACGCCGACGCCGGCCTGGTCGCCTATGAGATGGCCAGGCTGGTCAAGCGGGCCGGGCCGCACCTGGAAGCGCGGCCGCGGTTCCCGGCCGCGGGCCTCCCGGCGGAGTGAGCCAGCGTGACCGCGGACAGCAGATGGCTAGACCGGAACTCCGGTCCCGTGGTGCGCCCCTATGCGGTGACCAGAGGCCGGACCGAGCCGGCCGATGGGGAACTCCTCGACCTCATCGCGGTCGTCGTCGCCGCGGGCGCGGCGGCCGGGGACGATGACCGGATCGGCCTGGGCCCGGAGCACCGGCGCATCCTCAGCCTGTGCCGGCAGCTGGCCACCGTGGCGGACGTGGCCTCCGACACCGGCCTGCCGCTCGGCGTGGTCCGGGTGCTGATCGCCGACCTGACCGTGGCGGGGCGGATCACGGTAGTGCCGCAGCGGCCCGCCGCCGACCAGCCCAGCGCGGAACTTCTCCGGGAGGTCCTGCATGGACTGCGCGCACTGTGAGCGCTTCCGGCCTGGTTTCGGTAGCCTCACCGGAGTTGAGAACTTAACCATGACGACAGCGGCATGTCGGCCTGGGCAAGTCCTGTTCCGCGAGCCCGCACGCGGAACGGGGCGCCGCGCCATGGCTGTCCCGGGCATGCCCGGACCAGACCTAGGTGGTGTCACGTGATCAGCCAGGTGCCGGCCAGCGGGCCGACCGGGCCGGCGGGCGGGCCGCCGGCCAGCCCGGTGCGCTGCGGCGCGATCCCCCCGCTCGCCGACGGCTTCACCCCGCGGCCGGAGACCGCCGCCAGCCTGGCCGTCTCCCTGGTGCCGGGGGCCACGGTGGCCCTGGTGCCCGCCCGGCCGCCGTCTGGATCCCCCGACTGGCTGGGCGCGTCGGGCAAGACGCAGCTCGCCGTGTACGCCGCCGAGTCGCTGTGGCACGCGCGGGAGGTGAGCCTGCTGATCTGGATCACCGCTACCAGCCGCACCGCCGTGCTGGCCGGCTACGAGCAGGCGGCCGCCGCGGTGCTGGGCGAGGATGCGCCCGGCGGCGCGGACGCGAGGGCGGCCCGGTTCACCGACTGGCTGGCCGAGACCGCGCAGCCGTGGCTGGTGGTGCTCGACGACCTGACTGCCCCGGGCGACCTGGACGGGCTGTGGCCGGACGGCCCGGCGGGCCGGGTGCTGATCACCGCGGCCAGCCGGGCGGTGGTGCCGGCCGAGCGCGGCCCGGTCCTGCTCGGTGTCGGCGCGTTCAGCCAGCGGGAAGCACTCAGCTACCTGATGGGCCGGCTGACGGCCGACACCGATCAGCGGCTGGGCGCCATCGACCTGGTCGCCGACCTGGCCGACGAGCCGCTGGCGCTGGCCCAGGCCAGCGGCGTGATCGCCAGCTCGGCGCTGTCCTGCCGGGACTACCGCGGCTACTTCGTGGACCGGCGTGCTCAGCTGGTGAAGCAACTGGGCCAGGCGCCCGGAAGCAAGCCGCCCGCTCCCGCCGTCACCTGGATGTTCTCGGTGGAGCAGGCGGACCGGCTGGCGCCCGGGGCCGCGGTCCAGCCGGTGCTGGCGCTCGCGGCGCTGCTCGACCGGCACGGCGTCCCGGAAACCGTGTTCGGCACCCGGGCCACCGCCGCGTACCTGGGCGCGGCCGGCCCTGGGCAGCCCGCCGGCCCGGGCCGCGCCCGCGAGGCCCTGATGACCATGGAACGGACCGGGCTGCTGGACATCGACCCGTCGGGGGCGCCCCCGCTGGTCCGGATGACGTCGGCGGTCCAGGCGGCGGTGCGGGCGGCCATGCCCGCCCGGCTGCAGGAGCAGGCGGCCCGGTCGGCCGCGGATGCGCTGCTGCAGGCATGGGGCGTGGCCGAGCAGCCGCCGTGGCTGGCGGCCAGCCTGCGGTGCTGCACGGCCAGCCTGCACGAGGCGGCCGGGAGCGTGCTGTGGTCAGGCGGCTGCCACCCGCTCCTGGTGCGCGCCGGGCAGAGCCTGGACCAGGCCCGGCTGGCCGGGCCGGCCGTGGCGTACTGGCGGGACCTCGTCTCGGTCGCCGAGCGGATGCTCGGCACCGGCCACCCGGATACCCAGGCGATCGCCGAGCGGCTCGCCGATGCCTACCTGGCGGCTGGGCAGGTCACCGAGGCGGTCACCTGGTATGAGCGGGTGGCCGCGGAGCGGACCAGGCTGCTCGGCCCCGATCACCCCGCCGCGATCACCGCCCGCCGGGATCTTGGGCGCGCCCTGCTGAGCGCGGGCCAGCACGGCCCCGCGGTCACCGTGCTGACCGGGGCGCTCAGTGAGTACGAGCGGATCTGCGGGCCCGGGCATCCGGACACGCTCAGCGCTCGCGAGGACCTCGCGGCCGCGTACCGGGCGGGCGGGCAACTGGCCGAGGCCGTCCCGCTGTACCAGCGCACCCTGGCCGACCGGGAGCGCGGCCAGGGTCCGCGGCATCCGGACACGATGACCACCCGGCAGTCGCTGGCCGAAACCTACCTGGCCGAGGGCCGGGTCAAGGACGCCCTCTCGCAGTACAAGCGGGTCCTCGCGGACCGCGAGCGGGCGCTCGGCCGCGACCACCTCGACACGCTGGCCGCCCGGGCCAACCTTGGCTCCGCCTATCACGCCGCCGGGCGGATGGCCTCGGCGGTGCGACTCTACGAAGAGACCCGGGCCGGTTACGAACGGGTGCTGGGCCCCGAGCACCCGGACACCCTGGCCCGGTGCCTGAGCCTGGCCAGCGTGTACTACGCGGTCGGCCGGCTGACCGACGTGAAGACGCTGCTGCAGGAAACCCTGGCCCGCTGTGAGCGCGCCCTGCCCCCCGGCGACCCGCTGACCCAGTCGGCGCGGGCCAACCTGGCCAACATCGCCGGCAGCTGAGCGGCGCAGCCACCCCTGCGGGGCGCGGCACGCCGGGCGCCTCACGCCAGGTCAATCACTCAGTGTTTATTTGCTGTTACTCTTGGTCACCGCATGACCCTCAACGGGAGCGCGGAGACGGAGATCGCTATGCGGACATGTCGGCGGGCACCGGTGCGGACACTAGCGGCCCTGGCCGTCGGCTGCGCCGCGCTGCTGCTCGCCGATCCCGCGGCGGCCGTGGCCAGTTACGGGCCGAACCTGCCCGCCGGCCCGACTCCCGTGCCTGGCGCTTCCTGCGTGCTGACCAGCCAGGCGGTCGGCCCGGCCGGCAAGCTGATCGGCCCGCTGGACCTGGGCGTCCTGACCGGGATGCTGCGCATCCGCCGGGGCACGTTCACCCGGCCGGTCCAGGTCACCGTGACCCAGTCGGCGGCCCGGGGCCACGGCTGCCAGGCCGGGCGGGGTACCTGGGCGGCGATGCGCGGCTACCGCGTGGTCGGCGGCATCGGCATCCTGGTCCAGCGCGGGGGGGCCAGTTACCGGACCCCGTATGGGCGGCCACTGCTGCTTCGCCTCAGCTCCCGTGCCATCCGCGCGTCCAGCCTGGTCGTCCGCTGGCGGCGCGGGCACATGGTGATGGTCCGCGCGGCGGTGGCCGGCCGCGGGTCGGCCCGGATCCCGGTGCCGGGCAACGCGTCGTACGCGGTGCTGACCCCGGCCCGGCAGCTGGCCCGGCTGCTGGCCCGCACCACGGCTGCCCAGCCCGCGGGCCGGGTGCTGCGGTCACGGGCGGCGCTGCTCGCGGGCGGCGCGCTGCTCCGCCCGGCGGGCGCGGCGCAGCCGGGGGGTGGCGTGCGGGTGACCCGGTGACCGCCCGCGCCACCCCGGTCCGCCGCCTCCTCGCCGGCCTGGCCCTGCTCCCGGCGGCCCTGGGCGTGACCGCCTGCGGCGGTGGGTTAACCCCCGCCCACCGGTCCCGCAGCATCGCCCCGGTCCGGATCGTGCCCGGCCCCAGGAGCCTGCTGGCCGCGGCCATGCCGCAACCGAACGGGATCATGTGGGCGCTGGCCGGCCCGGCGAGCGCAGGCCTGTTCAACGTGGACTCCGCCACCGGGCAGGTATCCGGCAGCGTCTCGGTCAGCGCCGCGGCCCGTTCGGTCGCCGAGTCCAGCGCGGGTGTCATCGGGCTCGCCCTCGGGACGAGGAAAACCGGCGCCCTGGAACTGCTGGACGGCCGCACCACCCGGCTGATCCGCACCGTTCCGCTGCCCGCGCCCGCCCGCCAGGTGGTCGTGGGCAGCGACGGCACCACGTTCTACGTGCTGACCGGCTGGCCGGCGAGCGCCAGCGTGACCGTGCTCAACTCACAGACTGGCAAGGTGGCGGGCACCGTGCCGGTCCCCGCGGACACGGTCTCGGTGGTGCCGGACATCGCGCAGAGCACGCTGTACGTACTGGAGCGCACCGGCCTGGTCAGTCGGGTGAGCATCGCCGGCGGCCAGATCATGGACAAGTTCAAGGTCGGCACGGACGGCGAGTCGGCCGCGCTGAGCCCGGACGGCAGCACCCTCTACGTGCTGAAGGGCACCGGCCGGATGTCCAACGTGGCCTTCGTGGACACCAATACCGAGAGCGTGCGGCGGGTGGTGCCGGCGCCGAGGCACTGCCTCCAGCTCCTCGTCTCGGCGAGCGGGAACCAGCTGTATGAAGTGGTGGGGGCGCCCGGCTATGGCAACATCCAGGTCTTCCCGGCCTGACCCCGGCCGGCGGCCGGGCCGATGAGGGCGGCCAGCGAGGGGCGGCACCGCTCTCCCGGGCGGTCGGCCGCCGGCCTGCTCACCCGGCCCGTCCCGGGACGCACCCACCCAGGAAGCGCCGGCCCGGCCAGCACGGGCCAGGCCAGCACGGGCCCGGCGGACCCCGACGACACCGACTGGGCCGGCCGTGCGCTGCGCACGCTGGCCGGGGCCTCGGTCGTGGCCTGGGCCTTCCGGCTCTCCGGCTACCTGACCCTGGCTCCGTGGCTGGCCCTGCCGGTGGCCGCGTTGGGGCTCGCCGGCCTGGTGGTCATCGTGACCGGCTGGCTTCCCGGCGCGGGCTCCGCCCGCGCGCTGCGCCGGGCCGACTGGGCGGTTCTCGCTGCGGTGCTGGCCGGGCTGGCGCTGTGGAGCTACTTCCAGGTCTACACGTCCCCGGACTACGGGACCGACGAGATCGCCTTCGACCAGTACGCCGCCCAGCTGGCGCTGCACGGCATCAACCCATACCTGCACTCGATGGCCGCCGCTTTCCCGCTCTTCCACGTCTCACCGAACGGCTACACCTTCCTGCTCAACGGCCACCCGGTGACCTCGCTTTCCTACCCGGCGCTGTCCTTCGAGGCGTACCTGCCGGTACTCGCACTCGGGGTGGCCGCCCAGGCCGCCGTCTGGGTCGACGTGGCCGCCTGGGCGGCGGGCGCGGTGATCCTGTTCGCGGTGCTGCCCCGGCGGCTGGCCCCGCTGGTGGCCGTGGTGGCCAGCATGGATGTGTTCATCGGCTATGCGGTGGGCGGGGTGACCGACTTCTTGTTCGTCCCGTTGCTGGTCGGGGCGGCGGTCCGGTGGGACACGTTCGGCACTCGCCGCGGGCCGGCCGCCTGGCGCGGCCCGGTGCTGCTCGGGCTGGCCATGGCGGTCAAGCAGACCCCCTGGCTGGTCGCCCCGTTCGTGCTGGCCGGCATCGTGGCCGAGGCCCGGGGCCGGGGCCGCGGCCGGGCCGGGGCGGCCCGGGACGGCCTGCGGTACGCCGGCCTGGCGCTGGCCGCCTTCTGCCTGCCGAACCTCCCCTACCTGGTCCAGGCGCCCGGCGCATGGCTGCGCGGCGTTCTCATCCCGTTCTCCGCGCACGCGGTGCCGGCCGGGCAGGGACTGGTCAGCCTCAGCCTGTCCATCCCGGTCGGCGGCGGCTCACTGCGCGCGTTCAGCATCGCGGCGCTGGTCGTGTTCGCCGCTGCCCTGGCCTGCTACCTGGCCGCGTACCCGGTGCTCAAGCCGGCGGCCTTCCTGCTGCCGTCACTGGCGCTGTTCTTCGCCACCCGGTCCTTCGGCAGCTACCTGGTGATGCTGCTCCCAGCCGCGATCGCCGCCGCCGCGACCACCACCCGGCCGCCGGGGCGGTGCTCGCGCCACTGGGCCTGGGTGGGCGGCGTCAGCGGCGCCGCGTGTGCCGCGGCGGTGGCCATGGCACTGACCGCGGCCAGCCCGTTGCAGCTCGCCATCCGGGCGGTCCGGACCACGGGCCAGCTGGCCACCGTGCAGCAGCTGACGCTGGCGGTCAGCAACGTCACCGGCCGGCCGGTCCGGCCGGCGTTCACCATCGAGAACGGCTCCAGCATGACCGCCTTCTGGCGGCGGTTGCACGGTCCGGCCGTGCTGGGGCCGCACCAGCAGGCCCGGTACACGATCGTGGCGCCCAGCTACCTGGCCATGCCGTCGATCGGCACTGGGTTCCAGGTGCTGGCGTTTGCGCAGGACCCGGCGTCGGTCAGCCGGACCAGCGCGTACGTGGCCAGCGTGTGGCGGGTGGTGCTGCAGCCCGCCACGATCGACCACCCGGTCAACCGCGGCCAGCAGATCACCGTGCACGCCGAGATCGTGAACCGGCTCGACCAGCCGGTACGGGTGGCCAACGTGCCGGTCTACCTGGGACAGGTCATCTACGACCAGCGCGGCCTGGAGTACTCCCAGGCGGTGATCAACTCCGCTCCGCCGGGCCGGACCCCGGTGCAGGCGCTCACCAACGCCGAGGGCGTGGCCACGTTCACGATCCGCTCGCCGGTGGCCAACGCCGACCCGGTCTACTTCGAGGCCAACCTGGTCAAGACGGAGCAGTTCTACCCCTACGGCTACTCGCCGATCCTGGCGATCAGGTTCCGCTCATGAGCGGGGTCACGGTCGCGACCACACCCGTCACCCCAGCCGCCCCGCCGGGCCCGCCCGGGGCCCTGCGCCGGCTGCGCCGGATCGGCTGCCTGGTGCTCGCGGCCAAGCTGGCCGGGTTCGCGGCGTGGAGCGCGCTGCTCTATCACCGCTTCGCGCTCACCCCAGACTTCGCGCAGTACCAGCAGGCCTGGTACCTGATCGCGCATGGCCACCTGAACCCGTACGACACGGTGGGCAACTTCACCTTCTGGCAGAACCACGCCGAGTTCCTCATGTGGCCCATTGCCCTGCTGTACTGGGTCTTCCCCAGCGGGGTAGCGCTGCTGTGGCTGCAGGACATCGGCGTGGTCGGCGCGGAACTCGTCGCCTTCCTCTGGATCTGCCAGCTGGCCGGCGAGGCGGGGCGCGGCGAAGCCGTGTCCCCTCCGAGCCGGCCATCCCCGGGGGGCTGCGGGGGGTCGTCCCCCCGGGCGAGCAGAGCCGGCGAGGCGGGGCGCGGCGAAGCCGTGTCCCCTCCGAGCCGGCCATCCCCGGGGGGCTGCGGGGGGTCGTCCCCCCGGGCGAGCAGAGCCCTGGCCGGGGCCGGGCTGGTGCTGCTGGTCATCAATCCGTGGTCGTGGTGGTCGGTGTCCTTCGACTTCCACGCCGAGTGCCTGGCCGTCCTGTTCATCGCCCTGCTGGCCTGGGATCTGGCCAACGGCCGGCGCCGGGCATGGGTGTGGGTCCTGCCGCTCCTCGCCTGCGGGGACGTCGCGGGCACGTACGTCTTCGGGCTGGGGGCCGGGCTGCTGCTGGCCGGCCACGGCCGGGCCGCCCGCCTGCGCGGCGCGGCGCTGGCCGCGCTCGGCGTGTCGGCCGTGCTGTTCATCTCGGTGATCCACGGCAACAAGGGCTCGGGACATGGCCTGCAGGCCTACGCGTACCTGGCCGCGCCCGGGTTCGCGGGGACCCTCACCCTGCCCGCGCTGGCCAAGGGCCTGGTCACCCACCCGGCCGCGGTGGCGGCCAGGCTGTGGTCCAAGCGGATCGACCTGTGGGCCAACCTGGCCCCGTCCGGGCTGCTCGGGCTGGCTTACCTGCCGCTGCTGCCGCTGATGGTGGTGGTCATCCTGGCCAACGACCTGTTCCGCGGGTTCCTGTTCGCCGAGCCGCTGTTCCAGAGCCTGCCCATCTACGTGCTGCTCCCGGCGGGCACGGTGGCCGTGCTGGCCTGGGTGACCGCGCGGCGGCGGCGGCTCGGCCTGCTGCTCACCGGGCTGGTAGTGGCCCAGGCGGTCGGCTGGGCCGCGGTCTGGGTCCCGCGCACCCCGGCCCAGTGGCTGCGGGTGCCGCCGGCCACGGCGGCCACGCTGGCCGCGCTGCAGGCGCGCATCCCCGCGTCCGCCGCCGTGTTCGCCTCCCAGGGCGTGGTGGGCCGCTTCGCCACCCGGCTCGACGTCCGCCCGCTGAACGGGTACCTGCCCATCCAGCCAGGCCAGGACTGGTTCATCTTCGCCCCGTGGTCCGGCATCGAGACCCAGCAGACGGACGATGCGATGGTGTTCGCCGGCCAGCTGGCCGGGCCGATGCACGCCACGCTGGTAACCGACGCGAACGGCGTGTGGGCGTTCCGCTGGACTCCCCCGCCCGGCACCCGCCGGCTGCGCGTGCCGGCCGGGACCCGCCCGCTCCCGGCCTGGACGGCCCCCGGCGCCGCCGGGCACCCCGTGCTCGCCGGGCCACCGGGCAGCTGGCACGCCGGGTCCACCGGCCGTCCCGGGTACGTGGCCGACCGGCTGGAATGGCGGCGCTGGCCGGGCCGGTTCCGGGCCGCGGTGACCTTGTCGGCCACCGGCCCGGTCAACGTGGAGGTGTGGGACAACACCAGCAACGTGCTGCTGGCCCGGCAGAGCCTGCCCCGAACGGACGGCATCCAGACAGTCACGCTCGGCGTGGCGGCCGGGAACTACCCGAATTTCCTGTACCGCGGCTGGGGCCCGTTCCTGGCCAAGTTCGGCGGCGGCCCGCAGGCCCAGCGGATAGAGGTGCGGGTCTGGACCCCGGGCGGCGGCGCCGTCAACGTCTACAGCGCCCAGCTCACCCGCCTCACGATGCCGCCTTGGGGAGGGCAGGAGATCCGGCCCGGCCGTCGTCAGTAGCGGGCGCCCGCCTCCGGCATGGGGCCGCCCGCCAGGCGCCGGCCGAGGACCTCAGGCGGCCCGGCTGAGCAGGTAACGCACCACGCCGACGCCGGGATCCGCGGCCGGGTCGCCGTCGGGGTGCCCGGGACGCCCGTCCAGATGGACGCTGCGGTCCTCGGAGACCGAGACGATCTGCCAGCCGTCCAGCGCCAGCCGGTCCAGGCAGCCGAGCACCTCCCGGACCGGGTAGCCGAACTGGGAGCGGGGCAGGCCGATGTCCACCGGCATCTGGTCGGCTCCGCTGAACAGCCAGGCCACCCAGGTGTGCAGGTCCCCGACGGTCACCGTCTCGCGCCAGTCGGCGAACTGGGCCGCCACCGTCGGCGCCGGGAACCGGGCCCGGAACTCCTCGGTGATGAAGTCGTGGGCCGTGTCCGGGTCGGCCACCGCGTCGGTCCCGTCCGGGAAGGCGATCCGGGCCACGTCCACCCGCGGGCCGCCCTCGTGCAGCCGTTCCTTGCCCACCTCGACCCGGGTGGCCGCCTGCCACTCGGCCAGCTTCCGCTCCCAGCCGTCGCCGCTCCGCCCCGAGACGGCCGCGGCGGCCGGCCGGACGTTCTCTTCCCACCACGCCCGCGCGGCCTCGTCGCCGGTATCCCGGGCCACCACGAGCGGTTGCTGGCCGGGGATCTCCACCAGGTCAAAGACCGCCCGCGCGATGACCAGCATCGCGTGCCGTACCGCCATCGAGCCTCCTGTGCGCCGCGCCGCCAGCGTGCCCAGGCTACGGCGCGCCCGGCCCGCGGAACGGGGCATCCCCCGACAAGTCCCGTGCTGCCGGGCCGGATCCGGCTGCCCCGGGCGAGCTACTGCCGGGCGAGCACGAGGTCGAACGTCACGCTGCTCCACGGGCCGTCCAGGTGGCGGCCTTCCGGGCCGGGCCCCGGCGGGTGCCCGGTGAACTCGGCGATGAGGCTGTCCTTGACGCCGAACACCGCGTCCCGGTCCAGGTACGGGTCCCCGGCCACGAAGAAATGCGTGGTCAGTGTGCGGTAGCCAGGGGCCGTCACCATGAAGTGCAGGTGGGCCGGGCGCATCGGGCCGCGGCCCGCCGCGGCGAGCAGCTCCCCGACCGGGCCGTCATCCGGGATCGGGTACGGGGCCGGGCGCACCGACCAGAACCGGTACTCGCCGGCCGGACCGCTGCGCAGCCAGCCCCGCCCAGCGGTCACCTGGCCCGGGTACTGCACGTCGTAGAAGCCGTCCTCGTCGGCCTCCCACACCTCAAGGCGCGCCCCGGGCACCGGCTCCCCGCCGGTGCCGCGGACCGTCCCGGACACGTAGCAGGGCTGCCCCTTGGCCCCGGCCGCGATGTCCCCGCCCAGCGGTACCTCCGGCGCGCCCGCCACGAAGAACGGCCCGAGCACGGTGGACTCAGTGGCGCCGGCCGAGCCCGGCGCGTTGATCGCCACCGTCAGCATGGACAGCCCGAGCACGTCGGACAGCAGGATGAACTCCTGCCGCCGGTCGTCGGTGAGGTGGCCGGCTCGGGTGAGGAACTCGATACCGCGCTGCCATTCCTCCTCGGTCAGCCGTACTTCCCGGGCGAAGGCGTGCAGGTGCCGCACCAGGCTCTGGATGACCTCGCGGTACCGGCCCGGCTCGGCAGCGCCGAAGCTGGCCAGCACCTCCCCGGTCACCGCCTGCTCCGGGCAGGCCTGCGCCGCCTCGGGGCACCCCGGGTCCTGGCTCATCACATCGTCCTCCACCTGGCCTAGCTGGGATCGGCCGACGGCTGGCCGGCCCACGCCGCGTGCGGCAGGCGCCGCAGGGCAGCGGAATCGGCCGGCACCGGGGCCCGGCTGCGCCAGGTCACCCTGGTCAGACGGTGGTGGCCCTCGTGGCACGGGCCCCGGGTACCGGTGCTGCCCGCGACGGTGGCGGCGTGCTGCGGCCCGGAGGTCGCAGCGCTCCCCCCCCGGGCTCACTCCAGCTCCGGCCGGCTCAGCCGCCGCCTTGTTCTGGGCGCGGCAGGACGCGCCGTGGTGCGGCCCGGCCGGGGCCGGGCCGCACCGCGGGCCGGCCTGGAGCTGACCGGCCTGGAGCTGACCGGCCTGGGCGGCCGACCGGGTTACCCGGGGCCGCCCGCGGTCAGCGCCGGGACCGGCGCCGCACGCCGGTGGTGAGCCGCAGCCCCAGGATTACGACCACCGCGATCAGTGCCACCACGAAGAGGAAATGCAGCGCGGAGACGATCACCCCGATGACCATCAGCGCCACGAACGCAGCAAGCACGATAAGCAGGATTCTTCCCATGCCCCCACGGTACCGCAGCGGCGTCTGGGAACATCCGGGCGAATCCGGGCGCCCGGTCGCCCGCAGCCAGCCACCGCGAAGGCCCGCGATGACCATCGTCCCCCCACCACCCTCACTGGAGTTGCGCCGCAGCTCAGCGGCACTCTGTCCGGGATTCTGGTCCGGGATTCTGGTCAGGCGTTTCTGCACGGCGCAGACTGTGATTAATGGACGTGACTTGGACAATCCGGTACGAGGGCCCCAGCTCCCAGGAGGCCTGGGTGTTGCAGCAGATGCTGGAGCGGCAAGGTGTCCATGTTGAGCCGCCGCCGCCGGTGCGGGATCGGCGGCGGGAACTGGTCGAGCGGCAGCAGCGGGAGCGGCGGGAACTGGTCGAGCGGCAGCGGCGAGCGCAGGCGGAGCTGGCGGCGCAGCAGGAGCAGGAGCGGCGGGAACTGGTCGAGCGGCAGCAGCGGGAGCGGGCGGAGCAGTCAGCGGCGCTGCTGGCCGCCGGGGACGCCAATCAGGTGGTTATCGACCTGGTCAGCACCGGCAGGGACGTGGCCATCGCCGCGGCGGTGAAGAAGTTTCGGAACCTGGCTCCGGGCGGCAAGGTTGAGGTCGAGGGCGAGGCGCTGGCCCCCGAGAGATGACCGCCGGTAAGGATCCCCGGGTGGCGCCAGTGATCCGCGGTTACACCGGCCCGGCCGTGCATGACCGAAAGTCTCCGGCAGCACCAGCTGCATGACTGCCCCGGTGTGTGGTTGGCGTTGGGTGGCTGAGTGGTTGGCGTTGGGTGGCTGGCGCTGGTAAAAATTGATATCACTATGATAGATTGTGGGTGATCAGCTCCACGAGCGGAGGAGGCCGTGATGGCCACGCACAGCGCAGCAGCACCCAGCCCAAGCACATCCAGCCCGCTCGCGCCTGGTCCGGGAGTGCTGATCCCGGAGGCGCCCGGCCCCCAGCCAACGGCCCGCCGCCCGAACGAGCGTCCCGCGCACTCCGCGTCCGGGGTGCTGCTCCTCGTGCTCGGCATGGCCTTCGCGCTGGCCGCACTCGGGCTGATCATCGAGGCGCACACCTTCAGCGGCACCGCCGCCGTGGTCGTGGGATGTGCCATAGCGGCGCTGGCGCTCGCGGCCACGTTCACGCTGTGCGGCCTCACTCCGGTCACCGTCGGCGAGGCCCGCGTGGTGCAGCTGTTCGGCCGGTACTCCGGCACGATCAGGGAGCCCGGGCTGCGCTGGGTCAACCCGTTCACCAAACGGCGCCGGGTGTCCATCAGGATCCGCAACCACGAGACCGCGCCAGCCAAGGTCAACGACGCTGACGGCAACCCGATCGAGATCGCGGCCGTGGTCGTCTGGCAGGTGGATGACACGGCACTGGCACTCTACGCCGTGGACGACTTCACCCAGTTCGTCGCGACGCAGACGGAGACCGCGGTCCGGCACATCGCCACCAGTTACCCCTACGATTCCGGGGACACCGGCCAGCTGTCGCTGCGCGTCAATGCCCTGGAGATCACCGGGCAGCTTTCTGCCGAGATCGCGGCGCGAGTGGCCGCGGCGGGGGTGATCATCATCGAGTCGCGGCTCACCCGGCTCTCCTACGCGGCGGAGATAGCCCAGGCCATGCTGCGCCGCCAGGCGGCCAGCGCGGTGGTCGCGGCCCGGACCCGGATCGTGGAGGGCGCGGTCGGCATGGTCGAGCTGGCGCTGCGGCGGCTGGAGGAGCAGGACGTCGTCCAACTGGACGAGGAACGGAAGGCCGCCATGGTGTCCAACCTGCTGGTGGTGCTGTGCAGCGAGCAGGCCACCCAGCAGGTCGTCAACACTGGGTCCCTCTACCAGTGAGGGACAGCCGACCGCCGGTGCGGGCCGGTCACGACCAGGCCCCCGTGATGTGGCGGCCAGCGGCACGGTGAGCGAGCGCAAGAGCGTGCTGCTGCGGCTCGATCCCGCCGTGCACGATGCCCTGGCCAAGTGGGCGGCGGACGAGCTGCGCAGCACCAACGCCCAGATCGAGTTCCTGCTGCGCCGGGCGCTGGCCGAGGCAGGCCGGATGCCTGGCTCGGCCAGACAGATGCGCGGCCGGGGCAGGCCGCCGGCCGACCGGGACGCCCAGCCGGGCGCGCGCCGCGACTAACCGCCCGCCGGGCGCGCCACGACTAGTAGCTACCCCCGCCGCCGGGGCTGCCGCTGGTAGCCTTCCGTCCCTGTGACTACTCCCGCAACCGCGCCGGACGGAGAGGACAGCCGGCCTCAGGGTGCCGTCCGGCCCGATTTGCTCCTGCCCTTGCGGGGGTGGCAGAAGGCGGCGTACCGGGAGTACTTCACCCGGCCGAGGCGGGATTTCCTGCTGGTGGCGACGCCCGGCGCGGGCAAGACCGCATGGGCGCTGACGGTCGCCGCCGAGTTGCTGGCCCGCCGCGAGATCGCCTCGGTCACCGTGGTCACCCCGACGGAGCACCTCAAGCACCAGTGGGCGCAGGCCGCGCACTACCTGGGCATCGCCCTGGACTCGTCGTACCGGAACTCCCAAGGCCGCGCGTCCGCCGACTTCACCGGCGTGGCGGTGACCTACGCGCAGGTGGCCGCGCACCCGGTGCTGCACCGGCAGCGCACGCTGAACCGCCGGACGCTGGTGATCTTCGACGAGATCCACCACGCCGGGGACGCGCTGTCCTGGGGGGAGGCGGTCCGCGAGGCCTTCGAGCCCGCCCGGCGGCGGCTGGGGCTGACCGGGACCCCGTTCCGCAGCGACGCCAACCCGATCCCGTTCGTGAGCTACGCCCCGGACGCCGACGGCAGCAAACGCAGCGTGTCGGATTACGTTTACGGGTACGGCCCGGCCCTGGACGACGGCGTGGTCCGGCCGGTCATCTTCCTGGCCTACTCCGGCGAGATGCGCTGGCGGACCCGGGCGGGGGACGAGATCACCGGGACCCTGGGCACCCCGATGCTGCCCGACCAGCTGGCCCAGGCGTGGCGGACCGCGCTGAACCCCGAGGGCGAATGGGTGCAGCGGGTCCTGGAGACCGCGGACAAGCGGCTCACCGAGGTCCGGCGCGGCATGCCGGACGCGGCTGGCCTGGTCATCGCCACCGACCATGAGTACGCCCGGGCCTACGCGGCCCTGCTGCGCAGGCTCACCGGGAAGCGCCCGGTGGTGGTGCTCTCTGATGACCCGGCGGCCAGCAGGAAGATCGCCGCCTTCGCCGAATCGGAGGAGCGGTGGATGGTGGCGGTCCGGATGGTCTCCGAGGGGGTGGACATCCCCCGGCTCGCGGTCGGGGTGTACGCCACCAGCGTGGGCACGGCCCTGTTCTTCGCCCAGGCGGTGGGCCGGTTCGTGCGGGCCCGGCAGCGCGGCGAGACCGCCTCGGTGTTCCTGCCGTCCATCCCGGTGCTGCTGGGTTACGCCGCCGAGATGGAAGCCGAACGGGACCACGTGCTGCAGGCCCCGCGGCCGGACGCGGAGGAGCGTGAGCTCGCCGCGGCCCAGCGCCGCCAGGACGCCCCGGACCAGCTGGACGAGGCGCTCCCGTTCGAGGCGCTGCACGCGTCGGCGCACTTCGACCGGGTGCTCTATGACGGCGCTGAGTTTGGCACCACGGCCGCGGAGGACGACTTCCTCGGCCTGCCCGGCCTGCTGGAACCCGACCAGGTGGCGCTGCTGCTGCGCAAGCGCCAGGCGGAGCAGGTGCGCGGGCAGGCGCGGCCGGCCGGGCCGGCCCGGAGCGTGCCGGCCTGGGCCGCCGGGGCCGTTCCGGCGGCCCAGGCGCCGGGGGCGGCCGGAGCGCCCGCCGGGAAGGCCGCGGACGAGAGCGGCCCCGCGACCGCCGCGCCCCCGGTGACCCGGGAGAACCTGGCCGCGCTGCGCAAGGAGCTGAACGGCCTTATCGGGGCCTGGCATCACCGCACGGGCCAGCCGCATGCGGTGGTCCACGCCGACCTGCGCCGCGCCTGCGGCGGGCCGCCGCTGCCGCAGGCCACCGGCGACCAGATCCGGGCCCGCATCGACATGATGCGCCGCTGGGCCACCTCCCGCCGCTGACCCGCCCGCGGCCGTTCCGGAATATCCTGCCCTCGGCAGCAGGAATGGCGGCCGGGCGTACCGGACGGCCGGGCGGCACAGCCGGTGCAGGCGGAACGGGCGCACGGCGTGGAGGCGCGGATGGGCGCGGCGGGCAACTGCGCACCGTCCAGCGTGGACACCAGGCGGGCGAACGGCGCCCGGGTCTACGACTACTGGCTGGGCGGCAGCCACAATTTCCTCGCCGACCAGGACCTGGGCCGGTCCATCGCGGCCGTCGAGCCGAACGTCCGCCTCATCGCCCGGGCCAACCGCGCCTTCCTCGGCCGCGCGGTCCGGTTCCTGGCCGAGGCGGGTATCCGGCAGTTCCTGGACATCGGGTCGGGGATCCCCACCCAGGGGAATGTGCACGAGGTCGCCCAGCGGGCCGACCCGGATGCCCGGGTCGTCTACGCGGACATCGACCCGGTGGCCACCGCGCACAGCCGGGCCATCCTGGCCGGGAACGCCACCGCGGCCGTGATCGAGGGCGACGTGCGCGGCCCGGAGGCCATCCTGGGCCACCCGGCGACGCGGATGCTGCTCGATTTCAGCCAGCCAGTGGGGCTGCTGCTGGTCGCCGTGCTGCACTTCCTCGGCGATGCCGACGACCCGGCGCGGAGCGTGGCCCGGCTGCGTGACGCGCTCGCCCCGGGCAGCTACCTGGTGCTGGCGCACGCCACGAACGAAAGCCGGCCGGAGCTGGCCCGGGCCACCGAAAAGGTCTACCAGCGCGGCGTCCCGAGCCGGGGCCGGACCCGGTCCCGGGCTGAGATCATGGCCTTCTTCGCGGGATTCGGCCTGGTCGAGCCGGGCCTGGTGTACCTGCCGCAGTGGCGCCCGGACGCGCCCGGCGACGTGCCCGCCGACGCCGCCAAGTACTGGTTCCTCGCCGGGGTGGCCAGCAAGCCCTGAGGCCTACTTCGCCGACCAGCCGCCATCCAGGGTGAACGACGCGCCGGTCGCCATCGCCGCCTGCGGGCCGGCCAGCCAGAGCGCCAGGTCGGCCACTTCCCCCGGCTCGACCAGCCGTTTCACGGCGGACTCGGCCAGCAGGACCGACTGCACCACCTCGCTCTCGGCGATGCCGTGCACCCGGGCCTGGTCGGCGATCTGCCGCTGCACCAGCGGCGTGCGCACGTAACCCGGGCTGATGCAGTTGCTGGTCACCCCGTGCGCGGCACCTTCCAGCGCGAGGACCTTGGACAGCCCTTCCAGGCCGTGCTTGGCCGTCACGTAGGCCGACTTGAACGGGGACGCGCGCAGCCCGTGCACCGAGCTGATGTTGATGATGCGGCCGAACTCACCCGCGTACATGTGCGGCAGGGCCGCCCGGGCCAGCAGGAAAGGCGCCTCCACCATGAGCTGGAGGATCCGGCGGAACATCTCGGGCGGGAAATCCGGCACCGGCGCGACGTGCTGGATGCCCGCGTTGTTGACGAGCACGTCCACCTCGAGCCGCAGGTCCTCCAGCGCGGAGACGTCGGTGAGGTCCACCGGCCACGGCTCACCCCCGGTCTCGGCCGCGATGGCCGCGGCTCCCGCAGCGTCCAGGTCCGCGGCGATGACGTGGGCCCCGGCCGCCGCGAGCGCCCGGGCACACGCGGCGCCGATGCCGCTCGCCGCGCCGGTGACCAGCGCCCGCCGCCCCGCGAGCACAGCCATCGAACTCACTCCGCACGCTCCCTGACGTCGTTGACACACCGCCCTACTGGACGGTAGTCCTGCACCATCGCTGCCGCGAACCCGGGGGAAACCACATGCCGCCTGCCACCGCGCTGCCCGCGGGCGTCACCCCTACCGAGGCCGCCACGTCCCGGCTGCGCACGCAGCTGCTGTGGTCCGGGCCGCCCGCGGCGCCCGTCCTGGTGCTGGTGCACGGCAACGTGTCCTCGGCCCGGTTCTTCGCCGAGACCATGGCCGTGCTGGGCGAGCGGTACCGCTGCGTCGCGCCGGACCTGCGCGGCTTCGGCCGGTCGGAGCGGGCCCCGGTGGACGCGCGGCGCGGCGTCCGCGATTTCTCCGATGACCTGCACGCCCTGCTCACCGGGGCCGGCCTGCTGGCCGGCGGCCGCCGGGTGCACCTGCTGGGCTGGTCGCTGGGCGGCGGCGTGGCGCTGCAGTATGCGATCGACCACCCGGGCACGCTGGCGTCGCTGGTGGCCGAGAGCCCCATGTCGCCGTTTGGCTTCGGCGGGACCCGGGATCTGGCCGGGACCCCCTGCTGGCCGGATTACGCGGGCTCCGGCGGCGGTACGGCCAGCCCCGAGATGGTGCGCCGGATCGAGGCCGGGGACCGCAGCGGCGACGATCAGGCGTCGCCGCGCCAGGTCCTGCTGAACCTGTACGGCAAGCCGCCGTTCCCGCTTCCCCCGGGCGTCGAGGATGCCCTGGTGGACGGGATGCTGGAGATGGCCATCGGGGACGGCAACTACCCCGGCAACCAGGTCGCCTCGGCCAACTGGCCCGGCACCGCGCCCGGCGAGTCCGGCGTGAACAACGCCATCTCGCCGAAGTACTGCGACCTGTCCGGCTTCGCGGACGCCGCCGACCGGCCGGACGTGCTGTGGATCCGGGGCGACGAGGACCAGATCGTGTCCGACACCTCCCTGGTGGACCTGGGTCATCTCGGCGCGCTGGGCGTGGTGCCCGGCTGGCCGGGACCGGAGGTGTTCCCGGCCCAGCCGATGGTCGGCCAGGTGCGGGCGGTGCTCGACCGGTACCAGGCCGGCGGCGGCCGGTACACCGAGCACGTGCTGGCCGGCTGCGGCCATTCCCCGCACCTGGAACGCCCGGACGAGTTCGCGGCCGCCGTCACCAGGTTCCTGTCCCGCGCCAGATAGCCCAACCACGCTGTGGTCCCGCCCTGACCGTCAACCCAGTTCCGACAGCGGAGCCAGGCACTACTACGATGCGTGACCTTTGTGGCTTATGTGGCCTATGGACAGATCTGAGCCTGGTTGTCATCATCTAGGGCAATGGACTGGCAAAGCCCGACCTACCTGGAGATCCCCCATGCACAGTAAGGCCATTCGTACCGCCGCGCTCTCCCTCGCCGCGCTGGCGATCCCGGCTGGGGTATTGGTTGCCCCGCTGCCTGCCAGCGCAGTCACCAGCGGCTCATTGTGCGAAGCCTACAGTTCTAAGAACTGCCTGAACACCGCGAACTTCAACCTTTACACACCCGTGACGGAAGGGAAGAACAATGCCCGCACTATCGACGCGGTGCTCCAGAATGGAACCACCTTTAAGCTCGAATTCAACGGGGATCCCAGCATGTGCGTAGCGAGTGACAATAGCGGCACGGAGGTCGAGGTCAAGTCGTGTAGCGTCAGCGACGCGCTCTGGACCAAGGGCAGCTCCGGTGGCTACGACACGTGGATCAACCAGCAAGCCACCGAAACTTGGGGGGCGAATTATTATCTCACGGGCATCGGCATCGCCGGAGACCAGTTCACGCTCAACCTGTGGGATGAGGCCACCGGCGATCTCCAACGGTACAAATTCAACTGACCCGGGCCGCCCATCGCCAGTGGACAATCTTGCTGTCTCTGCCGTTCCACGGCCGCACCGCTCACGTCCCAGGCCCGACGGCCTGGGACGTGAGCTCAACGGCGCGGCAGGGCGAGCAGCGGTCTCGGTCATTCCCGTGGGCGGCTGAGGTTGCCCACGGGGGGCGCGGTGGCCCGCTGGCCGCGGCGCTCCGTGAGCCAGGAGAAGGCGGCAAACACCGGGGTGGCCAGGCCGATCAGCATCGCGCACCCGGTGAACGCGCTCTTGATGAACGCTCCGCCCACCCGCGCCACCCCGTAGTAGTAGCCGATCACTACCAGCATGAGCAGCAGGTAACCACCGACCGCGGTCCCCGCCACGTGGATGGCCAGCCGGCGCCACCGCAGCCGGCCGGCACGGACCGGGGCCGCTCCGGCGCCGGGCCGGACAGGCTTCCCCGGGCGGAGGGTGGCGCGCAGGCCGAGGGCGAGCGCGGCCATCACGATCAGGTAGCCGGCCACCATCGGGATGAGATCCTGCCGGAGCAGGTGGGAGGACATCCCGGCCGCTCAGGCGCGGAGCAGGAAGTGCCAGCCGCGGACGAAGATGTGCCAGCCGAACCACAGCCAGAGCGCGAACAGTGCCCAGCGCCCCACCGGGTGGCGCATCAGCGCCCGGAAGACGTCGGACAACGTCGGGATCCCGTTGCTGACGTGGCTCAGCGCCAGCCCTTCCCAGGCGAACAGGGCGCCGAACAGCACGGCCCAGACGAGATAACCGAGCACCGGATGATGGGCCACCACGACCTCCTCAGCTGCGCCGCGGCCAGCGGGAACACGGCTAGCTCACGGTCTACCACTGCCGGGGCGCCGGCCGCTGCGGCCGCCATGGTCGGCGGCCGTGGCTAGGCTGCTGCCGTCCGCGTGGGCCGGCCGACGACCGCCGGGGCGCCGCGCGGACGACCGTCCGGAAGGGAGCCATGGCCGCCGTGACAGAGCCAGCAGTCCCGGCACCGGCCGCGCCGGCCACCGACCCGGCGCGCCCGGCTCGCGGCGACGCCCTGGACGTGCTGCACCGCGTGTTCGGCTACGACCAGTTCCGTGGCGCCCAGCAGGACGTCATCGAGCACGTCATCGCAGGCGGGGACGCCCTGGTGCTGATGCCCACCGGCGGCGGCAAGTCGCTGTGCTACCAGATTCCCGCCCTGGTCCGGCGGGGTACCGGCGTGGTCATCTCCCCGCTCATCGCGCTGATGCAGGATCAGGTGGACGCGCTGCAGGCGCTGGGCGTGCGGGCCGGCTTCCTCAACTCGACCCAGGAAGGCACCGAGCGGCGCGCGGTCGAGACCGAGTTCCTCGCCGGTGAGCTCGACCTGCTGTACCTGGCGCCGGAGCGGCTACGCACCGAGTCCGCGCTGCGGCTGCTGGACCGCGGAGCGGTGTCGCTGTTCGCGATCGACGAGGCGCACTGCGTGTCCCAGTGGGGCCACGACTTCCGGCCGGACTACCTCACCCTGTCCGGCCTGCACGAGCGCTGGCCGCGGGTGCCCCGCATCGCGCTGACCGCGACCGCAACCAGCGCCACCCGCGCCGAGATCGCGTCCCGGCTGAGCCTGGAGGAGGCCCGCCACTTCGTGGCGAGCTTCGACCGGCCGAACATCACCTACCGCATCGAGCCCAAGGCTGAGCCCGCGCGCCAGCTACTGTCCCTCATTCATAACGAACACCACGGCCACGCGGGCATCGTCTACTGCCTGTCGCGGGCGTCGGTGGACAAGACCGCCGAGTTCCTGACCCGGAACGGGATCACCGCGCTGCCCTATCACGCCGGCCTGGACGGGGTCACCCGGGCGCGGCACCAGGCCCGGTTCCTCCGCGAGGACGGGCTGGTGATGGTGGCGACGATCGCGTTCGGGATGGGCATCGACAAGCCGGACGTCCGCTTCGTCGCCCACCTGGACCTGCCCCGCTCGGTGGAGGGGTACTACCAGGAGACCGGCCGGGCAGGCCGGGACGGCCAGCCGTCCACCGCGTGGCTGGCCTACGGCCTGCAGGACGTGGTGCAGCAGCGGAAGCTGATCGAGACCTCGGCCGGGGACCTGGCGCACCGGCGCCGCCAGGCCGCGCACCTGGACGCCATGCTGGCGCTGTGCGAGACGATCGAGTGCCGCCGGGTGCAGCTGCTCGGCTATTTCGGCGAGCAGGCGGCTCCGTGCGGCAACTGCGATACGTGCCTGAACCCGCCGGAAGCCTGGGACGGCACCATCGCCGCGCAGAAGTTCCTGTCCGCGGTGTTCCGGCTGCACCGGGAGCGCGGCCAGCGCTTCGGCGCCGGCCAGGTCGTCGACATCCTGCTGGGCCGCAAGACGCCCAAGGTGATCGAGAACGATCATGCGTCGCTGACCGTCTTCGGCATCGGCACCGAGCTGACCGAACCGCAATGGCGCGGGGTGGCGCGCCAGCTGCTGGCCCAGGGCCTGCTCACCGTCGAAGGGGACTACGGCACGCTCGCCCTGACCCCGGGCAGCCGCGATGTGCTGGGCCGGCGGCGGGAGGTCATGCTGCGCCGCGAGCCGGAGCGGCCCGCCCGCCCGGCCCGGGTGCGCGCCGGGCGGGCGGCGGGTACCCCGGGAGCCGGCGGCGGTGCCGGGGCAGCCGATGCGGAGCTGACGCCCGCGGCGGCGGCCGTCTTCGAGCGGCTGCGCGCCTGGCGGGGGGCCACCGCCAAGGAGCAGGGCGTGCCCGCGTACGTGATCTTCCACGACGCGACCCTGCGCCAGATCGCGGCGCAGCCGCCGGGCTCGCTGGCCGCCCTGTCCCGGGTGAACGGGGTGGGCGAGGCCAAGCTGGCCAAGTACGGCCAGCAGGTGCTGGACGTGCTCGGCGCGGAGTAGCAGGTCCCCCCGCGCCCCGGCGCGGAGCGAGGGCCCAGGCGGATTCGGCGCAGAGTTAAGGGCCCGGCCGGTGCTGGCGGGGGTGGGCGGGTTCCTGAGGGCCGACCGCGTGCCGGGCGGGATGGCCGGGAGGCTACGTTGCCAGGGCGGGCGGCACCAGCCCGGCCCGGCGGCACTCGTTCAGGAGGGGTCATGCAGATCGGCGTTGTCTTCCCGCAGACCGAGATCGGCGCGGACGCGGCCGCGGTGCGCCGCTACGGCGAGCGGGTGACCGAGCTGGGCTATCAGCACCTGCTCGCCTACGACCATGTACTGGGCGCCGACCCGGCGGTGCACCAGGGCTGGCGCGGGCCGTACGACGTGCGGACCACGTTCCATGAGCCACTGGTGATGTTCGGCTTCCTGGCCGCCAGCACTCCGCTGGAACTGGTGACCGGGATCATCATCGCGCCGCAGCGGCAGACCGCGCTGCTGGCCAAGCAGGCGGCCGAGGTCAACCTGCTCACCGGCGGGCATTTCCGGCTGGGGGTCGGCCTGGGCTGGAACCAGGTGGAGTACGAGGCGCTGGGCCAGGACTTCAGCACCCGCGGCCGCCGGCTGGAGGAGCAGGTCGAGCTGATGCGCCGGCTGTGGACCGAGCCGTCGGTCACCCACGCCGGCGTCTTCGACCGGGTGACCGGAGCCGGCCTGGCCCCGCTGCCCGTGCAGCGGCCCATCCCGGTATGGTTCGGCGCGCAGTCCGAGCGGGCCTACCGCCGGGTCGGGCGGCTGGCCGACGGCTGGTTCCCCCAGGTGAGCCCGGGCCCGGACCTGGACGCGGCACGCAGCGTGGTGGCCGCGGCGGCCATCGAGGCGGGCCGGGACCCGTCCCGGCTGGGCATGGAAGGCCGGGTCAGCTGGCGCGGCGACGCCGGGAAGCTGGCCGGGGAGGCCGCCCAGTGGCGGGACGCGGGCGTGACCCACCTGGCGGTGAACACCATGGGCGCGGGGCTGGGCACGCTGGATGACCACCTGGCCGCGCTGGAGCAGGCGGCTGGTGTCCTGCGGCGGTGACGTGACCGCAGGCCGCCCGGCCGCGATCCGGATAGTGTCGGGTGACCAGGACATGTGGCGTGAGGGATGGGAAGCGGATGGCGGACGGGGCCGGGCGCGGCGCGCCGGACTGGACCGAGCAGGGGCTGTTCACGGTGGCACCCGGGGTGCACCGGATCCCGCTGCCGCTGCCCAGCGACGCCCTGAAGGCGGTCAACGTCTACGCCATCGAATCCGGCGATGATCTGGTGCTGATCGATGCGGGGTGGGCGCTGGAGCAGACCGGCGGCCTGCTGGACGCGGCCCTGGACCAGGTCGGCCGCAGCTCCGCCGAGATCACCCGCTGCCTGGTCACGCACGTGCACCGGGACCACTACACGATGGCGGTGGTGCTGCGCCGCCGCTTCGGCACCCACGTGGCCCTGGGCATCGGCGACCGGCCGTCGCTGGCCGCCACGGCGGACGCGAGTGCCCAGGGGGCCCACGTGCACCTGCGTCGGCTGCAATTGTGCGGCGCGGAGCCGGTGATCCAGCTGCTGCGGGAGACCTTCCGCGGCGGGCCGTACACCGACGCCGGCTACTGGGAGCAGCCCGACGAATGGCTCAAGGGCGGCACCATCCGGCTGGCCGGCCGGGACCTGCAGGCGGTACCGACGCCCGGGCACACCCAGGGGCACACCGTGTTCGCCGACCTGGACCGGGCGGCGCTGTTCGCCGGTGATCACGTGCTGCCGCACATCACCCCCTCGGTCGGGTTCGAGGCGGCCATGGCCGACCTGCCGCTGGGCGACTACCTGCGGTCGCTGCGGCTGGTGCTGGAGATGCCGGACATGCGGCTGCTGCCCGCGCACGGCCCGGTCGGCGGGAGCAGCCACGCCCGGGCGCTGGAACTGCTGGCCCATCACGAGGACCGGCTGGATGCCTGCCTGGACCGGGTCACCGCCGGGGCGCGCACCGCGTACGAGGCGGCCCTGTCCCTGCCCTGGACCCGGCGTGCCCGCCGGTTCGCCGACCTCGACCCGTTCAACCAAATGCTGGCCACCATGGAGACCGCGGTGCACCTGGACCTGCTGGCCGCCCAGGGCCGGGTGACCCGCACCGTCACCGAGGAGCTGATCAGCTACGCGCTGCCCGGGCCGCCCACCCCGCCCGGTCTCAAGGCCTGACCGGCCGCGCCCCGTCCCGGACCGGCCGCACTCCAGGCCGTCCCGCCCTCAGCCGCTGTCCGCCCGGCGCCCGCCAGCCCGCCAGCCCGCCTGCCACCCGCCAGCCCGCCTGCCCGCCTGCCACCCGCCCCCGTGCTAAGGTGCATGCATGCGTATGTATCTAATGAGCGGCCGGTGACCGCGCAGGCTGCCACCGGCCCGGCGGGAGCCAACCCCCGCGGCGAGGCCCTGGTGGCCGAGCTGCGCTGGGTGCACGACATGATCCGCAGCGATCTGGGCGCCATCCGGCAGATGGCGGCGGACGCGGCGGCCGGGCGGCCGGCCGGGGCGCTGCGCGAAGCGGTCCGCAACCTCGCCATGGCCAGCCCGGTCTGGCAGCTCAAGGTGAACTGCCTGCAGCACTGCCGCATCGTGCACAGCCACCACACGCACGAGTCGATCATCCTGTTCCCGGCCCTGCGCCGGGCCAACCCCGCGCTCAGCCCGGTGGTGGACAAGCTGGAAGCCGACCACCAGCATGTGTCGGGCCTGCTCGGCGAGGTCGAGGACGCGGCCCGGGACCTCGGGGAGGCGGCCGGGGACAAGGCCCGGCAGCGGCTGGCCACGGCGCTGGACACGCTCGCCGCCGACCTGCTGGCCCACCTGGACTACGAGGAGCAGCACATCGCGGACACGCTGCGGACCTGGACCCGCTGGCCCGGCTGGTGAGGAGGCCGCATGGACCGCCATGACGAGCAGTCCTGCGCCCGGGCCTGGTCGGCGCTGTCCGCGGCGCACGCGCTGGTCACCGGGCAGCTGGCCGCGGCCCTGGCGGCCGGCCCCGGGCTGACCATCACCGAGTTCGAGGTGCTGCTGCAGCTGGGCGCGGCCGGGCCGGCCGGGATGCGGCCCGGGGCGCTATGCCCGTCCATCCGGCTGACCCAGCCCTCACTGAGCCGGGCGGTGGCCCGGCTGGAACGCCAGGGCCGGGTCCGCCGGGCCGCCGCACCCGGGGACGGCCGCGGCGTGCTCGTCTCGCTGACCCCGGCGGGCCGCACGGTCCTGGCCCAGGCCAGCGCCGCGCACGACCGGACGATCCGGGCCGTGCTGCTCGACCAGCTCACCCCGGAGGAACAGGACCTGCTCACCCGCGCGCTGACCAGGGTGATCCGCAGCGCACCGGAGGAGCCCGATCTCGCGAAGGAGCGATCATGAGCCAGCCGGCCATATTCGGCCTGAACGTGGACCCCAACTCCGGGGGGCAGGCCATCGCCGCCCGGATCGCCGCCATCGCCGATTCGGCCGGCCTGGAGCTCGTCGGGATCCAGGACCACCCGTACAACGACGGGTTCGTCGACACCTTCTCGCTGATCAGCTGGCTGGCGGCGGGCACCTCCCGGGTCCGGTTCTTCCCGAACGTGGCTAACCTGCCGCTGCGGCCGCCGGCCATGCTGGCCAAGCAGGCGGCCACCATGGACGTGCTGTCCGGCGGCCGCCTCGAGCTGGGCCTGGGCGCGGGTGCCTTCACCGACGGCATCGCGGGGATGGGCGGCCCGCGCCGGACGCCCGGCGAGGCCCGGGCCGCGCTCAGCGAGGCCATCGACATCATCCGGGCCAGCTGGGCCGGCGAGCCGTTCAGCTTCGAGGGCAGCTACTACACCGTGCCGGCCGTGACCCCCGGCCCCCGGCCGGCCCACCCGATCGGCCTGTGGCTCGGCGCCGTCGGCCCGCGCGCCGTCGCGCTGGCCGGCGCGAAGGCGGATGGCTGGTCGGTGTCCGCACCCTACGTCCCGCCCGAGCGGCTGCCCGCGCTGAACGACATCCTGACCAGCGCCGCCCTGGAGGCCGGCCGCGACCCGGACGCGATCACCCGGCTGTACAACGTCATGGGCCTGATCACCGGCGACGACCGCGGCCCGTTCCACGGCCCGGTCGGGCGCTGGGTGGACACGCTGGCCGGGCTGTACGCGGAGCAGCAGATGAACGCGTTCGTGTTCTGGCCGTCCGGGGACCGGGAACGGCAGTCCCGCGCCTTCGCCGAGGAGGTCGTGCCGGCCACCCGGGAAGCGCTGGCGGGCCCTCGGTAGGGTTTTCCCGTGGAGTACCGCACGCTAGGCAACTCAGGCCTCAAGATATCCGTGCTCACCATGGGCACGATGACGTTCGGCGGCACCGGCGGCTTCGCCAGCGTCGGGTCAACCCGCGTGGACGAGGCCCGGCGCCAGGTTGACATGTGCCTGGAAACCGGGGTCAACCTGATCGACACGGCCGACGTGTACTCGGCCGGCCTGTCCGAGGAGATCGTCGGGGAGGTGCTCGCGGGCCGCCGCGACGAGGTGCTGGTGGCGACGAAGGTGCGGATGCCGATGGGGGACGGCCCGAACGACGCCGGCTTGTCCCGGCAGCACATCCTGGACGGCTGCGAGGCGAGCCTGCGGAGGCTCGGCACCGACCACATCGACCTTTACCAGGTCCACGAGTGGGACGGCGTGACGCCGCTGGAGGAGACCCTGGGCGCCCTGGACCTGCTGGTCCGGTCGGGCAAGGTCCGCTACGTGGGCTGCTCCAACTACGCGGGCTGGCAGCTGATGAAGGCGCTCGGCACCGCCGACCGGCGCGGCCTGCCCCGGTTCGTCAGCCAGCAGATCCACTACTCGCTGCAGTCCCGGGACGCAGAGTATGAGCTGATCCCGGCCGCCGTGGACCAGGGCCTGGGGGTGCTGGTGTGGAGCCCGCTGGCCGGCGGCCTGCTGTCCGGCCGCTACCGTCGCGACACCCGGCCCAGCTCGGGCTCCCGGCAGCTGACCGACTGGAACGAGCCGCCGGTCTACGACCCGGACAAGCTCCACGACACCGTCGATGTGCTGGTCGAGGCGGCCGCCGCGCACGGGGTCTCGGCCGCCCAGGTGGCCCTCGCCTACCTGCTGGCCAAGCCGGCCGTGACGTCGCTGGTGATCGGTGCCCGGACCACCGAGCAGCTGGCGGACAACCTGGCCGCGGCCGAGCTCAAGCTGACCGCGGACGAAATGGAGCGGCTGGAGGCGGTCAGCGCGCCGGCGCTGCTGTACCCGTACTGGCACCAGGCCAAGACGGCCCGGGACCGGCTGTCCCCCGCTGACCTCACGCTTCTCGGCCCACACCTGTAGGGGCGGGCGATGACGGCAGAAGGATCCTTCCAGGCCGGGGCGGCCACCGCGCCGGTGACCGTCCCGCAGCCGGTCGCGGCGCGACTGACCAGCGCCGCCATCTTCTGCGTCCTGGAGGTGCGGGCCGGCGAGGAGAGCCTCGCCCCGGTCCGCGCCCTGTGCGGGGACCTGGCTGCCCTGCTCCGCGCGGTCGGTTTCCGAGCCACCGACGCCGGGCTGAGCTGCGTGATGGGGCTCAGTTCCGGTTTGTGGGACCGGCTGGCGGCCGGGGGGCCGCGGCCCGCCGGGCTGCACCCGTTCCGTGAGCTCCTGGCCGCCGGGCGGCACGCCCCGGCCACCGCCGGGGATCTGCTGTTCCACATCCGGTCCTCACGGATGGACCTGTGCTTCGAGCTGGCCGCTCAGATCGTCGCCCGGCTGGGCGCCGCGGTGGCGCCCGTGGATGAGGTGCACGGCTTCCGCTACTTCGACGAGCGCGACCTGATCGGGTTCGTGGACGGGACGGAGAACCCGACCGGCCAGGACGCGGTTGACGCCACCGTCATCGGGCCGGAGGACCCGCCCTTCGCCGGCGGCAGCTACGTGATCGTGCAGAAATACCTGCACGACCTCGCCCGGTGGAACGCGCTGCCGGTGGAGGAGCAGGAGCGCATCGTCGGGCGCACCAAGCTGACCAACATCGAGCTGGACGACGACGTCAAGCCCAGCTACGCGCACAACGCGCTGACCTCGCTCACCGACCCCGACGGCAACGACATCGACATCGTCCGGGACAACATGCCGTTTGGCCGTCCCAGCGACGGGGAGTTCGGCACCTACTTCATCGGCTACGCGCGGTCCCCCGACCCGATCGAGCAGATGCTGCAGAACATGTTCGTCGGCCTGCCGCCCGGCAACTACGACCGGCTGCTGGATGTCAGCCGCGCGGTGACCGGCGTTCTGTTCTTCGTGCCCCCGGTCGGGGTGCTGGAGGGCCTGGCCGTGCCGCCGCCGGAAGGCGCGGAGCAGGCGGCGGACGGCGGCGGCGCGCGGCCGCCCGCAGCGGCGGGGCAGTCAGGCGGATCACTCGGAATCGGCAGCCTCAGAGGAGAGACTGATCATGAATAACCTGCATCGCGAGCTGGCTCCGGTCTCCTCGGCGGCCTGGTCCGAGATTGAGGAAGAGGCGGCGCGGACCCTGCGGCGCAATCTGGCCGGGCGGCGGGTGGTGGACGTGCACGGCCCGGAGGGGTACAGCCAAGCCGCGGTCGGCACCGGGCACCTGCGCGACCTGGCGGCCCCGCAGGACGGCATCGTGGCCCGGGCACGGGAGGTCGTGCCGCTGACCGAGTTCCGGGTGCCGTTCCGGGTGAGCCGGCAGGCCGTGGACGACGTGGAGCGCGGCGCGCAGGACTCGGACTGGCAGCCGGTCAAGGACGCCGCCCGGCTGATCGCGTTCGCCGAGGACCGGGCCATCTTCGAGGGTTACCCAGCGGGGCAGATGGCGGGCATCCGGGCGGTGACCGACAACCCGGCCATGACGCTGCCCGCCGACGTGCTCAGTTACCCGCAGGCGGTCGCCGAGGCCCTGCGCCACCTGCGCGAGGCCGGTGTCAACGGGCCCTACTCGGTGCTGCTGAGCGCCGATGCCTACACCGCCGTCAGCGAGACCTCCGACCATGGTTACCCGGTGCGGGAGCACATCAACCGGCTGGTCAGCGGCGAGATCATCTGGGCCCCGGCCATCGAGGGCGCCTTCGTGCTGAGCACCCGGGGCGGTGATTTCGCCCTGCATCTCGGCCAGGACGTCTCGATCGGTTACCTGAGCCACAACGACACGTCCGTGGAGCTGTACCTGCAGGAGACTCTCACGTTCGTGGTCAACACCAGCGAGGCGGCCGTGGCGTTGGCCCCGGCTGCGCCCTGAGGGACTCCCGGCGGCCTGATCCGCCACCGGGCGGGGCCGTCCCGGTCACTGGAGACGGCCCCGTCATCCTCGGGCATTCCGCCTCGTGGCAGGAATGCCGTTGCTAGCGTTGTGAGCATGTCTGTGAAGACGTTCAGCATCAGCATGGGCGAGCGCGCCTACCGGCAGGCCCGGGCGGAAGCCGACCGGGCGGGGCTGTCCATGTCGGCCTGGATGACCCGGGCCGCCCGGGAGAAGATCCAGCGGGACGCGGCCAGCGCGACGGCTGAGGCGGACCGGCGCACCGGGCACGACTGGGCTGAGTGGACGGAGGCCAACGCCGGCGATTTCCCCCCGGCGCCGGCAAGGGCGCCGCGTGAACCGCGGTGACATCTACGCCTACCAGGGAGTAGCCCGGTCAGGGTACGTCGCCATCGTGAGCAACGACGGATTCAACGCCATCACCGGGCATCCGGTCGTGGTCAAGGTCAGCGACCGCCCGGACCTGACCGAGACGCCATACGTGGTGGCCCTCAGCAGGAACGACCCGGTCCGCGGGCACCTGGAGTCCTACTCGGCGGTCCGGGTGCGGCGCAGCCGGCTGTCCGGGGCCCGGGTTGGCCAGCTCGCCGAGGAGACCATGCGCAAGCTCGACGACGCGCTGGCCCTCATCTTCGACTACGTGGCCTGAGCCGGGGCGCCCCGCCGGGCTCAGCCGCCGAAGTGCCCGAAGCCGGTCCACGGGCCGGCCAGGTGCACGGTCATCAGCGCGATGACCAGGCCGCCGATCAGCGAGGCGGCCAGCAGCAGCCAGCGGGCCCGGCGGCCGCCGACGATCTCCTGTGTCCGGCGCAGCCGCGGCGAACTGCGCAGGTCCGAGCCGATGAGGGCGGGCAGCCGCCACACGTAGGCCAGCACGTGGATCGTCATCACGCCGAACCACAGCACGAACGACGCCTTGTGCAGGAACAGCCACGGCTGGACCGAGTTGGTGACCCCGAGCATGACGCCGGTCCCGAGCACAGCCAGCGATAGGAACAGCACGAACGGGCCGAGCAGCCGGAGCAGCGGGGCGGGCGGCCCCTTGCGGCGGTACTCGGGCGCTCCGGTGTAGTAGCGGGCGAACCGGTAGCACACCGTGCCGGCCTTCAGCATGACCGGTCCGATCAGCAGCATGCCCAGGAAGAAGTGCAGGGTGATCATCTGGTGAATGGCCAGGATGGTGAAGCCCTCGGCGGCGAACAGCAGCAGCAGCACCGCCCCGGTGGCGGCGGTGAGCCGCTCGTTCCCCGCCGCGCCCCCGCTGGGGTCGGGCCGGGCCGGCGCGCGCCCGGGCCGCTGCCCCCGGGGCAGCCTCCCGGCGGCCCCGGGCGGCGGTCCCCACGGCGGGTCCGGGTCCGGCCCGGCGGGACGCGCGCCGCCGTGCGGCGGCCGGCCGTACCCGGCAGGATCGTGGGACGGCCCGGCGTACGGGTCACCCTCGGGGCCGGTTTCCTCGCGCGGGCCGTACGGGCCCAGGGTCCGGCGCGGGCGGCGCGGGTCGCGGGGCTGGCCAGGAGAATTATAAGGGTCTCGGTGGACCCCCGGTCCGGGACGGTACCCCGCCATCAGATCACTTCCCCCTAATTCGGCCAGCTTCGGCGGCGCAGGATGGACTCAGTGCCCGGCCGGGACGCTGCGCCCCAGGGCCGCATCGCCGCCGGGGCTATCCCCCGCCCCTCCAGACTGCGGGGCGGCCTGCCGGGAAGTGGTTCAGGAATCGTTCAGAACCGGTAAGGAAACCCCGCCATCAGTCGGGCCGGCCGTGGCCGGCGTATCCGGTCCGCCGTTGCCGGGGGCAGGTCCACCGTGATGGTCAGGCCGCCGCCGGGGGTATCGGACAGCCTGGCGGCCCCCCCGTTCGCGGTCACCAGGCGGTGCACGATGGCCAGCCCCAGCCCGGCCCCGCCGGGCGTGCTGCTGACGAAACGGCGGAACGCCATCTCCTGTTGCTTGGGGGTCATCCCCGGGCCATCGTCGGCCACCACGATCCTGGTCGGGTCGCCGGCCACCACGCTGATCATGATGTGGCCACCAGGAGGCACCGCATCGAGGGCGTTGGCCAGCAGGTTGTCCAGCACCTGCTCCAGGTGCCCCGGCCCGGCCATGGCCCAGACCGGGCCAGGACTGGACTGGCGCACGTCCACCCCGCGCTCCTCGGCCACCGGCCGCCAGGCCGCTACCCGGTCCCTGATCACCTCGTTAACGCCGATGCTGGCCGGCTCGGTCACCACGTTCTCCGCGCGGGCCACGGCCAGCAGGCCGTCCACCATGTGCGACAGCCGGGCGATCTCGACCTGGGCGCCGGCCAGTTCCTCGACGGTGGCCGCGTCGGCGTCCTGGGTCAGCACATCCAGCCGCAGCCGCAGCGCGGCGAGCGGGGTGCGCAGCTGGTGCGAGACATCGGCCATGGCGGCCCGGTTGCCGTGGACCAGGGCTTCCAGCCGCCCGGCCATGGCGTTGAAGTTCTGGGCCAGCCAGGCGCACCTCGGGCGGCCCCTGGCCGGTGCCCGACCGGGCGTCCAGCGCCCCGCCGCCGAGCCGCTGCGCCGCGGCATCCAGCGACTTCAGCGGGCGGCTCACCCAGCGGGCCAGGGCGATGGCCGCGATGGCGGCCGCGGCCAGGCCGGCCGCGGCCACGGTGCCCAGCCAGCCCCATAGCACATCGACCCGCTCTTCCAGCTCCGCCGCGGACCGGGACAGCACTACCGCGCCCACGACCCGGCCGCCCCGGTCGCCGCTCACCGGGACGACCACCCATAGCCGGTCGTCGAACGCCGTGTCGATGCTGGTCCGCCCGTGCAGCGCGGCGGACAGCACCGCCGCGGAGACGGCCGTGGCCGGGCCGCCGGCCGCGGCGACCAGCCGGCGGTCCGCGTCGTAGACGGCCACGTCCTGGCCGGCCCGCGCGGCCTGGGCCAGGGCCCGGCCCAGGACCGCGTCGTGCACCTGGTCGGCAAGCCGGTCCTCCGCGATGCCCGCCAGCGCCCGGGCCGACAAGGTGGTGTCCTGCTGGAAGGAGTGGCGCTCATGCCCGGCCGTGATCAGCCCGAGCGGCACCACCGTGGTCACCAGCAGCGCGCCGATGAGGGCCAGCATGGTTCCGACGATGCGGCGCGCCATCAGACCTCGCCGAGGCGGAAGCCCCGGCCGTAGGCCGTCTCGATCAGGCCCGGGACGTCGAGCTTGCGCCGCAACGCGGCGACATGCACGTCGAGCACCTTGGTCGGCCCGTACCAGTGCGCGTCCCAGGCGCTTTCCAGGATCTCCTGGCGGCTCATCACCCGGCCCGGATCGCTGGCCAGGCACTCCAGGATGTCGAATTCCTTGGGGGTCAGCGCCACCTCACGGCCGTGCACGGTGACCTTCCTGGTCCGCAGGTCCACCGTGAGCGGGCCGTACCGGATCATCTCCCCCTCCGGCCGTACCCGCCGCAGCACGGCCCGGATCCGGGCCAGCAGCTCGGCCAGGCCGAACGGCTTGACCAGGTAATCGTCCGCACCTGCATCCAGGGCCAGGACACGCTCCGGTTCCTCGCCCCGGGCGGTCACCACGATGATCGCGGCGGCTGACCGCTCGCGGAGCTGGCGGCACACCGTCACGCCGTCGATATCGGGCAGCCCCAGGTCAAGGAGCACCACGTCCGGGCCGCCCGCGGCCAGCGCCTCCTGGCCGGTGGTGACGTGGTCCACCCGGTAGCCGCCGCGGGCCAGCCCGCGGACCAGCTGGGTGGCGAGGCTGGGATCATCTTCCACCACCAGGACGCTCGGGCTGCCCTTGCCGGCCGGCAGCCCGGTGCCCGGGGCGCTGCTCGCGGTGGTCATAGCACCACCGTAGGGGGCAGCAGGCAGTCATGCGGCCGGCATGACGACAGCCCCGGCGGCGCTGGGGTCAGCGCGGCCGGGGCTGGCCGTCAGGCCTGCTCAGCAGCCGTCGTAGGGCGCCCACGGGGAGGTGCCGTACTTGGCGTACAGCTGCTGGAACGCCTGGGACTGCTGGGCGACCGAAGCCTGCGCGGCAGTACCGGAGAGGCCGAGGCTGGCCCAGGTGCTGGGCAGGATCCCATACAGACCGGCGCTGGACGCGGTCGGGTTGTTTCCCGACTCCCGCCAGGCCACGCACTGCTGGAAGGACGAGGGCGAGGAGCCCCCGCTGGCCGGCGAGACCGCCGTCACGGGAGAGGCGGAGGACGAGCCCACCGACGCCGACGGCGTGCTGGACGGCGCTGGGGTGCTGGTCACCACGCCGTCGTCGGAGTCGCCGTCACCGTCACCGGCGGTGGAGGTTGAGGTGGAGGAAACGCTGGCCGAGGCCGTTGCCCCGGACTTCCCGTCCGGGACGGTCACCTGCTGGCCCACGTAGATCAGGTTGGGGTTCTTGATCCACGAGTTGGCCGCTTCCAGGTTGGGCAGCGAGACGCCGGACTGAGCTGCGATCCCGCTGAGCGTGTCACCCGGCTGCACGGTGTGCGTGCTGGCCATGGCGGGCCCGGCGAGGCCGATTGCCAGCCCGGCTGCGCCCGTTGCGGTAATTACCCAGGTTCGTACCTTCATGATGCTCCTTGTCCGATTCGGGGTGCAGCGCCCTAAGGTACGCAGGGTGACTGAACTATGCAAATCTGGACAAGGAGAATAAAGCGGGAGAAGCTCGCAAAGCCTTACTACACAGGCAATCTGAACAACAGAATTGGCTTTGTCGTCGGCTGCTTAGTGCCCCCGGCCGGCTCGACAGTGAGGGCGACCTTATCACCACTGGCCAGCCCAGATGCCAAAAACGGAGAAGTATGCCCGCCACTCGGCGCGGGCAGCAGGCCAGCCGCCCGGGCCGTCCCGGAGTTAATGAACCACAGTTCATAGACCTTTCCGCCGGTGAGCTCGGGCAGGCCAGATGTGGTTACGATGAGTGACCGATGGGCCGGCGAGACCACCACCGTGGCCATGCCGCCGGTGGTGCTGCGGACCGCCATCAGATGGGCGTCGGGGGCGGCCAGAACGGCGGCCAGGGCCCGGTTCTGTGCCTCCGCCTGGGTCAGCCGGTGCTGGGTGGCCGACTGCGCCACGCCCAGCAGCACCGCTGCGATGACCCCGGCCGCCGCCGCCAGGGCCGCCATCCGCGGCAGCCAGGTGCGGCGCACCCGGCCCGCATCCGGCCCGGCGGCGCGGGGCGGGGCGGCGCGCCGCGGGGCGGCCCGGCGGGCCGGGGCCGTGGCCGCCGCGGGCGGCAGCTGCCGGGTGATGGCGACGGCGGACAGCACCCGCCCGCGCAGTTCCACGGGCGGCGGTGCCGCGACGGCCAGGGCCAGCCGGGCGGCGGTCTCGCGGAAGCCGCGGACCTCGTTCTCGCAGGTAGAGCACTGCTGCAGGTGCCGGGTGAACCGGTCCAGGTCCGGGCCATCGAGGGCGTCCAGCGCGTAGGCGCCGGCCAGCCCGTGCAACTCGCCGCGATGCAGCCTCACCAGGCCACCCCCATGCAGTCGCGCATCCGGATCAGGCCGTCCCGGATCCGGGTCTTGATAGTGCCGAGTGCCGCACCCAGCAGCGCCGCTACCTGCGGATAGCTGTAGCCCCCGTAGTAGGCGAGGGTGATCGACTCACGCTGCACGTCGGTGAGGGAGTTCAGGCAGCGGCGCACCCGTTCCGCGTCGAGCCGGGACTCCACCTGCTCGGCGACGCCGTCCTCGGCCACCGGGAGCACGTGGGCCGCCCGCTGCTCGCGGGCGGTCTCCGCGCTGGCCGAGCGGACCCGGTCAATGGCCCGGCGGTGCGCAATGGTGATCACCCAGGACATGGGGCTGCCCCGGCTGGCATCGAACCGGGACGCGGTCCGCCAGACCTCGAGCAGGACTTCCTGGGCGACCTCCTCTGACTGGGCCGGGTCCCGCAGCACCTTGCGGATGACCCCGTACACCGGGCCGGCCAGCTGGTCATAGGCCGCCTCGAAAGCGCTCTCGTCACCGAGGGCCACGTGGGCCATCAGCCAGGCGAGATCCTGATCGGGCCCCGCCAGGCCGGGACGGCCCGCCGCGGCCGCCGCGTCATGGGCGCTCATGACCGGTATTCGGAACTCACGCGCCCGCGGATCGGTGCGGCGGGCAAAAATCCAGGGCGGTGCCTACCTGGTGGCCGCAACCAGTTCCGGCACGAACTCGGCCGCGTTGATGGTGCCCAGACCGGACGCCAGGTCGTAGCCGGGGCCGGCGGTGAACCCGGTCACCGTGTGCAGCTTGCCGCCCTGGCGGAAGGAGACGGTGTTGTTACCCGAGGTCACGTCCACGATGCCAGGGTCGCCCGCCCTGGCCATCGCGTACAGCGCCGGGTTGAGCAGCCCGAGCGAGTGGCCGGCCGCCTGGTCAGCCAGGGCGACGACCCCGGCGAAGAGCGGGGTCGCCTCACTGGTACCGCACGTCGGGTACCAGCCAGCCGGCTGGCCCGGGAAGCTCTGGTACATGTCGACCGAGCCGTTGCAGGCGCCGCTCATCGAGATGTCCGGCACACCCCGCTGACTGCCGACCACCCCGGCCACGCTGCGCTGGTAGGACGGCCGGGAGAAGATCACCGACTTGCCGCCCCCGCCAGCCAGCGGGTTCGGGCCGTTGCTGCCGAAGATGTACTGGTTGGTCGCCACGGCGTAGGTGTCGTTCCAGACACTGGCGGGCGCCAGGATGGCGCCGGTCCCGGACAGGTGCAGCTGGGTGCCACCGACCCCGGTGACCAGCGGGTCACTGTCCGGCCAGCTGGTCACCGGGTGCAGGAAATACGTGGACTGGTTGAACTTCACGTCGGCGGCGCCGCTGTCCCCGGAGGCGGCCAGCACGGTCACGTGCTTGCGGGCCGCGTCGATGTAGGCGCCGCGCAGGCTGAGCAGTGCCCGCTTCGAGGGGAACGTCTGCTCGGTGGCACTGAAGCTCTGGCTGATGACCCCGCCGAGGTGGTGGTTGATCACGTACTTCTCGGCCGTCACGATCTGCGGGAAGCCGGTCGTGCCCTCGTTCTCCGAGGTCGGCGTCTCGACCAGGAGGATCTTCGCACCCGGCGCCATCACGTGCGCGTACTCCACGTCCAGTTCGGTTTCCCCCGCCCAGCCTTCCCGGTTGGAGGTGGGCCGGTACGGCGGGACCGGCCCGGCCGGCTGGATGATCGTGAGGGACGGCGGCCCGGCGATGTGGAACTTCTTGTCGAACGTGGCCAGGTCACTCCGGACCGTCGGGGATCCGTACGAGTCCACGATGACAATCGTCTGGCCTCGCCCGGTAATGCCCTGGCTAAACAGTCGTCCGACGTGGTAGGCGGCCCGCACCTGGAAGGGCTGGTAGCAGGCGATCTTGTAATTCGCCTCGCAGTACGCAGTGGTCGGCGGGCCGGCCAGGTCGGCCTGCCGGGCGTGCACCGCGCCGGGGGCGATCACCACGCCGGGCCGGGCCGGGCCGGCGGCGGCCGCGCCCGTGGCGGCCACTGAGGTGGCGGCGGCCACGGCGGCGGCCACGGCGGCCGAGCCCATGGCGACGGACAAGGGGCGGCGCACTCGCATCCAGTCTCCTGCTGCTGGCGGATGAGACGGCCCACCGCCGTCCCCCCGATGTCCCGACCCTAACAGCGAGGGCAGCGCCCAGGGAGGTACACGGGCCAGGCCGCCGGTAGGCTCGCCGCATGATCGTGGTCGTGGCCGGAGTCTCCGGCAGCGGCAAGTCGACCGTGGGTGCCCTGCTGGCGACCAGGCTGGGCTGGCCGTTCACCGACGGGGACGCGCTGCACCCGGCGGCCAACGTCGCCAAGATGCGGGCCGGCCACCCGCTGACCGACGCGGACCGCCGGCCATGGCTGGCCGCGGTGGTGGCGCGGATCGACGCCTACCAGGCCGCGGGGCAGTCCGCCGTGCTGGCGTGTTCCGCGCTGAAGCGCTCCTACCGGGACGAGCTCACCGCCGGGCACCCCGCCGTGCGCATCGTGTTCCTCGAGGCCAGCCGCGACCTGCTGGCCTCGAGGCTGCAGGCCAGGCACGGCCACTTCTTCCCCGCGGCCCTGCTGGACAGCCAGCTGGCCGACACGCAGGTCCCGCAGCCACCCGAGCCGGCCCTGGTGATGGCGGCCACCGCCTCGCCCCCCGAGGCCGTGCGCGACATCATGGAGCATCTGCACCTGCAGCCGGCCGAGGCAGGATGACGTCATGAAGCTGAAACTGGACCTGCACGACATCTACAACCGTGGCCAGGACATCGACCGCGCGCTGCGCGCGATCATCGACGAGGCCGTGGCCAAGAAGGCCCCGGTAGTAGAGATCATTCCCGGCAAGGGCTCAGGCCAGCTCAAGAAGCACGTGCTGCGGTTCCTCGAGCAGAAGGAAATCAGGGCCCTCTACTCGCGCGTCGAGAAAGACTCAAAGAACTTCGGCCGGGTCTTCGTGCATTTCCGATGGAAATAGCCGGCCCCGCAGCCGGCCCATGGCGGGCGCCGCCGTGCGGGCAATTCTCAGCCAGCGTGACGGTTTGCGGTGCCGCGGCGCGAACCGCTGATGGACCCGGGCATCAGCGAACCGCCCGTCCGGAGCGTATGCCGATTGCCACACACAGCCCACAGTAAATTCCCCCCTCATCGCGTGCATCCAGGCACGCAGGAGGCCAGGCCATGGCAACTGACCCAGAGCCAACCCCGGCAGACCCAGATGCCTGCGTCCAGCTACCCCGGGAAGAAGGCACCGGAGCCCTCATCCCCCCCAAGCACAGATGGGCCGGGTAGCCATGACTCATGGTTCCCGCACCCGCCGCGCTTTTATCATCGTGACACGAACGGCGCGGGGATGTCCAGCCAAAGCGCGAATTGCAACGCCATTCACATTACTAATTAACTTAGGTGTCTTGAACTGCGCGGGTTATACCCAGTCTGCCCGGAGTCATACCTGGCCGCACCGTTCACCACGCCCGGCGCCGTCCCGCCGGCGGCCCTGGGCCGGGACGGCAGCATGGCAGGATTGCCGCATGCAACCCCGGCCGGACCTGGAGTACTGGTGACCGAGACCGTGCCCGCCCGCTTCGAGGTGCTCGACGAGCGGTTCCGCCGCTGCCGCGGGGACAGGCGGCTGGAGGTGCTGCACACCGGGTGCCGGTGGACGGAGGGGCCGGCCTATTTCCCGGCCGGGCGCTACCTGGTCTTCAGCGACATCCCGAACGACCGGATGCTGCGCTGGGATGAGACCACCGGCGCGGTCGGCGTGTTCCGCGAGCCCGCGCAATTCACCAACGGGCACACTGTGGACCGGCAGGGCCGCCTGGTGAGCTGCGAGCACGGCGCCCGCCGGGTCACCCGGACCGAGCACGACGGGTCGGTTACCGTGCTCGCCGACGGCTACCGCGGCCACCGGCTGAACAGCCCGAACGACGTCGTGGAGCGGGCGGACGGCTCGGTATGGTTCACCGACCCGGCCTACGGCATCGACAGTGACTACGAGGGCCACCGGGCGGAGAGCGAGATCGGCGGCTGCCACGTGTACCGGGCTGACCCGGCCAGCGGCCGGCTGGCGGTCGTCGCCGACGACTTCAACCGCCCCAACGGCCTGGCCTTCACCCCGGACGAGCGGCAGCTGTACATCTCCGACAGCGAGGAGCGCCACATCCGGCGGTTCACCGTGACCGAGGCGGGCGGACTGGCGGGCGGGGAGGTGTTCGCCCGGTGCGGCGCGGGCACGTTCGACGGCCTGCGGCTGGACAGTGCGGGCCGGGTGTGGGCGGCGGCCGGGGACGGCCTGCATTGCTTCGACCCGGACGGGACCCTGCTCGGCAAGCTGCGCGTGCCGGAGACCGTGGCCAACCTGGCCTTCGGCGGGCCGCGGCGGAACCAGCTCTTCCTGTGCGCGACCACCTCCGTCTACTCGCTGCGGGTGACCGTCTCCGGCGCCCGCTACCCGGGCTGAGCTAGCCCGGGGCGCCTCCCGGAACCTCCCGCGCAATCGCCGGCTAGTAGAGCTCCGGGCGCCGGTCAGCCAGGACGTCGTTGTGGGCGCTGATCCGCTTGTCCCGGGCCCGGGACAGGTCACAGTCGGCGGTGAGCACCCCGGGCTGGCCGGCGGCCGCCGGGCCGGCCAGCGGGTAGCCGTCCGGGCCCGCGATCAGGCTGCCGCCCACCCAGGACACCCCGCGTTCCGGCCCGCACCGGTCCGCGACGGCCAGGTAGACGCCATTGACGGCGGCGCCGGCCTGCGCCTTGATCACGACCGAGGGCCGCTCCCCCGGCGGCACGGGCTCGGCGGGCCAGTTGACCGGCGCGGCGATCAGGTCGGCGCCGGCCAGCGCGGCCAGCCGGACCCATTCCGGGAACTCCAGGTCGTAGCAGATCATGACGGCGACCTGGCCGGCCGGGATCCCGACCACCGGCGGCGGCCCGCTGCCCGGGGTGAAGACCAGTTTCTCCGCGTCCCACAGGTGCGCCTTGCGGTACACCGCCCGGACTCCCGAGGCGTCCACCAGGGCGGCGCTGTTGTAGAGCCGGCCCTCGCCGCCGAGCTCACAGAAGCCGCCCACGATCATGGCGCCGTGCGCCCGGGCCAGCGCCTGCCACTGGCGCAGCGCGGCGCTGTCCCCGGCCCGGCTGGCCAGCCGGGCCGCCTCGGCGGCCGAGGAGAACACGTACCCGCTGTCACATAGTTCGGGCAGCACTACCAGGCCCGCCCCGGCCGCGGCGGCCTGCCCGACGGCTTCCGCGGCCGCGGCCAGGTTGCCGTGCGGGTCCGCCACCGCCAGCCGGAGCTGGCAGACCGCGACCACGGTCACCGGGGGGCGCCCGGCGGGCACAGCGCGAACAGGCTCAGCATCTCGTAAGCCACGTTGGCCGCGGCCAGCGAGGTCAGTTCCGCGTGGTCGTAGGGCGGGGACACCTCTACCACGTCCGCCCCGGCCAGCCGCAGCCCGGCCAGCCCGCGCAGGATCAGCTGCAGTTCGCGGGTGGTCAGGCCGCCCGGCTCGGGGGTACCGGTCCCCGGGGCGTGCGCCGGGTCGAGCACATCGATGTCCACGCTCAGGTAGACCGGGTGATCCCCGACCCGGTCCCGGATCCGGTCGACCGCCTCGTCCGCCCCGCGCCGGGCCACGTCTTCGGTGGACACGGTGGCGAATCCGAGCCCGGCGTCCTCGGCCAGGTCGGCCGCGGAGTACAGCGGACCGCGGACACCCACATGCGCCGAGCGGCCGAGGGCGAGCAGCCCTTCCTCAGCCGCCCGGCGGAACGGCGTGCCGTGCGTGTAGGGAGCGCCGAAATACGTGTCCCAGGTGTCCAGGTGCGCATCAAAATGCACCAGCGCCACCGGGCCGTGCCGTTCGGCGGTGGCCCGCAGCAGTGGCAGGGCGACGGTGTGGTCGCCACCCAGGGCGATCAGCCGGTCCGCGGCGGCCAGCGTGGCGCGGGCGCCCGATTCGATCTCCGCGATGGCGGCCGCGATGTCGAACGGGTTGACGGCGAGGTCACCAGCGTCGGCCACCTGCTGCCGGGCCCATGGGTCCACATTCAGCGCGGGGTTGTGCGGGCGGAGCAGCTTCGCGCCAGCCCGTATCGCGGCCGGGCCGAACCGGGCCCCGGGCCGGTAGGACACGCCCGCGTCGAACGGGATGCCAAGCACGGCCACCGCGGCCGACCCAACGTCGGCCAGGCGGGGCAGCCGGGCGAACGTGTCGGGGCCGGCGAACCGGGGCACCTGCCGGCCGTCGGGCGGTCCCGAGGGTACGCCGCCCGGCGGGATGGTCATGCCGGCCCACCGCCCGGCAGCAGGAGGAGCTTGCCCGTCGTCCGGCGGCCGGCCAGGTCCTGATGCGCCGCCGCGGCCTGCTCCAGCGGGTAGGTCCCGCCGATCCGCACCGAGAGCCGCCCCTCGCCGATCCAGCGCAGCACGTCCCCGGCCCGCCACACGAGTTCCTCCCGGCTGGCCAGGTAGTGCGCGAGAGTCGGGCGGGTGACAAACAGGGAGCCTGCCGGCAGCAGCCGCTGCAGGTCGAACGGCGGTACCGGGCCGCTGGCCGCCCCGTACAGCACCAGGTAGCCGCGGGGACGCAGCGCGTCCAGGCCGTCCTCGAAGGTGGCCTGCCCGACGCCGTCGTAGACCACCGCGGCCCCGCGGCCACCGGTGACGCGCCGCACCACGCCGGGGAAGTCGTCGTAGCCGGCCACGTACGCCGCCCCGGCTTGCTGGGCGAGCACCGCCTTGGCGGTGGTCGAGGTGGTCGCGACAACCGTCCCGCCCCGCATCGTGACCATCTGGGTGAGCAGCAGGCCTACCCCGCCCGCCGCGGCATGCACCACGACCGGGTCCCCGTCGGCCACCGGGTAGGTGCTGTGGCACAGGTAGTGGGCGGTCATGCCCTGCAGCATGACCGCCGCGGCGGTGGCCAGGTCCATGCCCGCGGGCACCGCTACGGCGGATCCGGCCGGGACCGCCACCTGCTCGGCGTAACTGCCCGGCACCCCGGTCCAGGCGACCCGGTCGCCGGCCGCGAAGTCACTCACGTCCGGGCCGGTGGCCAGCACCGTGCCGGCTCCTTCGGCGCCGGGGCTGAACGGCACCGGGCGCACGTACTGCGGCCGGCCCTCCCGCTGGTAAATGTCCATGAAGTTGACACCGGCTGCGGCCACGCCGACCAGCAGCTGGCCGGGGCCCGGCTCCGGGGCCGGGGCGTCGCTGATCTCCAGGACCTCGGGACCTCCGGGACGGCTGACCATGATTGCGCGCATGAATCCATCCTCCCGGTCCAGGGTCTGCCGACAGTAGCCTAGGCGGCATGGGCGGTCTGCCCGGCCGGCTAGCGGAGGGACAGCGGCATGCGGCTATGGCCACGGATCCGGCGCCGCCAGCGGGTGCCGATCGGCTCGCGGGTGCGCGCGGTGCACCTGGGCCAGTACTGTGCGGGCGGGCTCGGCTTCGGGGCCGGGGCTCCCGGGACTACTCCGGGCTGGGAGCCCACCGCATCCCGCCCGGCCCGGTCTCGCCGCCGCTGAGGGGCTGCCGCGCCGCTGGGCGGCCCGCGGACGCTCCGCCGGGCCGTCGGGCCGCTATATTCCGGCGGCGGCCAGACGGGCACCCCCTAGCTAGCAGGCCGCGCGGCGCCGGCTCCGCCGTGAGCTGGCCGATGGCGCTGGCAGCCAGGTTGCCCAGCAGCGCGGCCGGGTCGGCGTAGATCTCCACGGCGCCGGCCCCGCGAAGGTCCGCCTCGCTGATGCCGCCGGACAGCAGGCCAATGCAGGGCACCTCGGCGCGCCCGGCCGCCATCACGTCCCACACGGTGTCCCCGACCATGACGGCGCGGGAGCGGTCGGTACCCGACCGGCGCAGCGCCTCGTGCACAATGTCGGGGGCCGGCTTGGCCTGCTTGACCGCACCGGAACTCACCACCGTGCCGAGGACGTCACGGGCGCCGAGGACGTCCAGCATCAGCTCAACTTCCTCATCCTTGGCGCTGGTGGCCAGCACGACGGACAGCCCCAGGCGGCTCACGGCGGTGACCAGGCCGGGCGCCCCCGGCAGGGCCCGCATCCGGCCCAGGTAGGGCGCGATGTACCGGCTGTGAGCCTCGCTGGACCCGGGGTCCGGGTGGCCGAGCACCCGGGTGATCAGGTCCTCCGAACTGAGCCCGATGGCCCGGTGGATGTCGGCGCAGGGCACCTCGTGACCGCGTTCGCGGAAGGCGTCCCACCAGGCGGTGACGTGCAGGTAATTGGTGTCCAGCAGCGTGCCGTCCACGTCGAACAGGACGGCGGCGGCGCCCGGCGGCTGGTCAGCCATGAGCTGCCCCGGACGCGGCGAGGACGAGCGCCGCGGCACGGACGCGCAGATCCTCCAGCAGGTCAGCCTGGGCCTCCGCGCGGGCGATCAGCCCGCCCAGGCGGCCGGCATCGAGCCGCGGGTCGCTGCCGGCCTGGGCCCGGAGCGTGCGCCAGACGGCCTGCTTGCCCTGCACCCCGAGCCGCATCATCTCCAGTTCTAGCAGGTTGCTCAGCGGCGAGCGGGTGCGGAGCCGGCCGTTCGGCTTGCAGCCGGCCTTCTCCCCCGCCCAGCCCGCCCACACCTTGTAGGTGCGCACCGGGACGCCGAGGGCGCGCATCATGTCGATCAGGGCGCCTCGGTCCTGGGCGATGTCGGCGGCCAGCCGGGCCAGGGTGCCGGCGTCAGCCGGCATCTGCCCGGCGCCGGCTACCCGCCGGGCCAGTTCCAGGCCGCCGGTGGCCCCGGCCAGGTGGTCGTTCAGGTAGATGCCCAGCGGGTCCTGTGCGGACCGTTTCATGGCTTCCGCGGCCTGTCGTACCGCCATTGGTCTCCTCCTCGGTGCCGGTCGCGCTAGCGCGTGGTTGTCTGGCCGGATCGCCCGCTGGCCTGGTTGAGCTGGCGCGGCGGTGCGGCCCGGCGCGGTCAGCCACTGGAACAGCTGGCCGTTGAGCGGGGACCGGAGGTCCTGGCCCGCGGCCGCCTGGCCGTCACCGGTCCCGGGCGGCGGCAGCAGCTGGTTCGCCAGGTGCAGCAGCGCGCTGGTCAGTTCCGGGACCACCCCGGCGCCCCGGGCCGCCAGCTGGCCGGGCGGCGGGCGGCGGGGTGGCGGCCGTACCGCTCGACTGCCGTCACCCCGCTGTACCCCATCCGGTCAGGCCACCTTGGCCGGCTGCCGGTCATCCTCGTCGTCCCCCGGCCAGCTGCCGGTCAGCCGCCGCGTCCCGGCGGCGGTCCCCCGGTCCACGGCCGCGCGGACCACGGCGGCGACCGCTCCCTGCAGCCCCGCCGCCACGAGCACCTCGGGCCAGGTGCGCTGCGCGTCCGTGGCCTCCGGCACCTCGTCCTGGCCAGCCATCAGCTTCCAGGCTCGCTTGACGATGGCACCGGCCAGCACGCCGGCCAGCAGGCTGGCCCCGAGCGTGACTGGCCTGTAGAGCATCCTGTTCACGTGTCCTGACCTCCTGAGCGCCCCCCGGCTGGTGACGGCCAGGTCATCGCTACCCGGGGGACCCTCGGCTAACCAACGCGCGCCGATTGGCCGCCGGCCGCGCGGGTAGCTGGCCAGCCGTGACTGACCTGCGGGAGCTAGCCGAGCTGGTGCGCAGTGACCTGAGCGGCCCGGGCATCCGGCGCAGCCGGTGCGGGCGGGGGTTCCGCTACCTCGGCCCGGACGGAGCGTCGCTGCACGACGCCGGGACCCTGGCCCGGATCCGGGCCCTGGTGATCCCGCCCGCCTGGGAAGACGTCTGGATCTGCGCCGACGCCCAGGGTCACATCCAGGCGGTCGGCACCGATTCCGCCGGCCGCCGCCAGTACCGGTACCACGATCTGTGGCGGGAGCAGCGGGACCGGGAGAAGCATGACCGGGTGCTGGAGTTCGGCGAGGTGCTGCCGCGGGTCCGCAGCGTGGTGATCCGCCACCTGGACAGCTCCGGGCTGGGCCGCGACCGGGTCCTCGCGGCCGCCATCCGGCTGGTCGACCTGGGCTTCTTCCGCCCGGGCGGGGAAGAGTACGCGGCCGGGAATGGCACCTACGGGCTGGCCACGATCCGCCGCGAGCATGTGACCGTCACCCGCGGGCAGCTCGTCTTCGACTACATCGGCAAGGCCACCAAGCACCGCGAGCAGGCGGTCGCCGACGAACGGGTGACCGCGGTGATCCGCAGCCTCAAGCGGCGCCGCGGCGGCGGTGACGGCCTGCTGGCCTACCGCAGCGGCCCGCGCTGGCACGACGTGACGTCCGCCGACATCAACGACTACCTGCGGGAGACCTCGGGCGGCGATTACACGGCCAAGGACTTCCGCACCTGGCACGCCACCGTGCTGGCCGCGGTGGGGCTGGCCGTGTCCGAGGAGGCCGCCCGCTCGGACACGGCCAGCAAGCGGGCTATCGCCCGGGTCGTCCGGGAGGTCGCGGAGTACCTGGGCAACACCCCGGCCGTGGCCCGGGCGTCCTACATCGACCCGCGGGTCATCGCACGGTACGAAGACGGGCAGACGATCGCGCCGGCGCTCGGCCAGCTCGGCCAGGCCAGCGAGTTCGGCGAGCTGGCCACCCAGGGCGCGGCGGAACGCGCCGTGCTCCGCCTGCTGTCCGGCCGGCCGGCAGGCAGGAGCGCCAGCGGCCTGGCTAGCGGGGGCCGCCGGGCGCAGGGGGATCGATGACCACGCCCGGGGTGCTATCCCAGCCGACCACTTCCAGAACCGTCCGGAGGTCCGGCGGCAGATTCCGCAGGATGACCTGCCTGCCGCGACCAGCCTGGGCGCCGGCCAGCCGGACCATGGCCCGCAGGCCGGCCAGGTCGCAGTAGGCCACCCCGGCCAGGTCGAGATAGACGTGGGCAGCACCGGCGCCGAACCTGGCCAGCACATCCTCCAGCGCGGGGTAGGTATCTTCGTCGATCTCCCCGGCGATTATCAGGCCCGGGCCTGGCCCGCGGGTGACCCGCAGTATGCCGTCGTCGTGCAGGACAGGCCCGGCCCCGGAAAGCGGCTGCTCCCCGCGGCGCGAGCTCACCATCGGCAGCCACCGGCGGCAGACGGACACAGCACCGTTCCAGCACACGTCAAGCCGCGACTGTGCATCGCATTCTCCCGGCCACGCTAATGACAACGGACCTCGCCGACTGCGGCCAGGAGGGGCCATCCCGGTGGTGCCGGGGGCGCGATGACGAACGCCGAGGTGACGGGTTACCGCAGGGTCTGGGCGGCATGGCAAGACCCTTCGAGTATGCCGCAACCCGGCCAGTGCGCAAGTCGGGCGCGAGGGGTCAGCCGCCACGCTCCAGATGGTCCACCTCATCGTGCAGCGCGTCCGCCGCGGCGGTCAGGAACCGCCGGATCACCTGCACCTCCTCCTCGCTGAACTGATCGAGCAGGGCGTTGGTGCGCTGTCCCAGGGATCCGAAGAAGGCCATCCCGGTGGCCATGCCCTGCTCCGTGTAGCGGAGGTGGACAACCCGGTTGTCGGTGGGGTGATCCCGCACCCGCCGGATGTGGCCGGCCGCTTCCAGGCGGTCGATGACCAGGCTGGCACCCCCGGAGGAGAGCCCGAGGTAATCCCGCAGCTGGCCCGCGGTGAGCGGCCGGCCGCCGCCTTCGGCGCTCATGATGCCCACCAGTGCCCTCAGGTCCGCGGCCTGCAGGTGATGCAGCGCCGCGAAGGCATGGCCGAGCCGAGCCGAGTCGGTGCCGTAGCGGCGCAGGGCATCGATGATCAGCCAGCGGATCCGCCGCTCATCGCCAGCCGGGTAGAACTCGGGCACCTGACCGGATCCCCTCCTTCCCGCCAGGACTTGCTCATCAAGTGAATGATTCAGGTAGTGAATCTTCGGGTGGATCCGGGACCGTCCCGATAGCACGCTGGTCGGTCACTCACCGATGGATCGTAGTGGCGGCCTGGGTGCTGCTCGCGTGGCTGGGGGCTTCGCCGCCAGCCAGCTGGGCAGCCGCCGGTCGTTCACGTTCGACCTCCCGGGACAGCCCGCGCACGAGGCGAATACCGCCATTGTCCACGCCTTCGGCTCGGGCAGTGACACCCCGCCCCTGGTGGTCGCGGCCCGGCTGCCCGCCGGGGCGCCGGTGACCTCGCCGGGCGTCCGCAGCCAGCTGGCCGCGACCCTTGGCCGGACGGCCCAGGTACTGCCCGGGGCGCGGGCCGGCGCCCTGGTTGTGCTGGCCCTCGCCACCGTCCCGTTCCTGCGCAGCACCGGGCTGGGCGCGATGCTCATCCCGCTGATCAGCACCGGGTTGTCGGCGACCCTGCTGCCGGTCATCCTGGGACGCCCTGGGGCCCCGCGTGGAGTGGCCGGGGCGCAAGCCCGCCCGCACGGTGAGCCCGCCGTGGGCCCGCATCGCCGGCGGCGTCGTCGCCCACCGGGCCTGCGCGGCAGCGGGTGCGCTGGCCCTCCTAATGGCGCCCGTGTCCAGCATCAACCCAGGTGAGCCGCAGGCGCCCCACCGAGATCCTGCTGCCCGCCGGGTGCGCGGGAGCCAGCCAACCGGCCAGCCGGGAGACCAGCCTGACCGTGGCCGCCCGGAGGGACCACGGCCCGCCTGGTTCGCTGTCTAGACTTATCGCCCGTGACTCAAACGGACGGAGAAGGTCGTCCCGAACCACCCCTTGCGGGCGATGAGACCGCCACCCTGCTGGGTTCCCTGGAGCGCCAGCGCGCCATCCTGGCGTGGAAGTGTGGGGAACTGGACGCGGCCGGCCTGCGGGCGACGCTCGCCCCCACGTCGATGACCCTCGGCGGGCTGCTCAAGCACCTGGCCCTGGTCGAGGACGAATATTTCTCCCGCAGGCTGCTCGGGCATCCCCTGGGGCCCCCGTGGGACACGGTGGACTGGGATGCCGACCGCGACTGGGAATGGCACTCGGCCGCGGCGGACAGCCCCGGGCAGCTCTACGCACTCTGGCACGGCGCCGTGACCCGCTCCCGTTCGGCGATCGCGGAAGCGCTGGCCGATGGCGGCCTGGACCGGCTGGCCACGGGCATCACCAACGACCGCCGTGAGGCACCCAGCCTGCGGCGCCTCCTGATCGACATCATCGAGGAGTACGCGCGGCACGTCGGCCACGCCGACCTGCTGCGGGAATCGGTGGACGGGCTCACCGGGGAAGACCCGCCTGACTGACACCCGGTGAGATGAGGGCCCTGTTCGTATTGGCGGGGCGGTGGCGGGGTCGCTACGGCGGCGCCTGCTATCCCAGACCGCCCCGACGGCGGCAGCGGTTCATGATCTCGCCCGCGGCGAGCTCGCCTATCCGTACGCGGGACAGTCCGTCGCCGTGACCTCTCGCGGAATCCCGGCCCGCCGGGCGGCCCGCTGTCAGCTCAGCTTGGCCGGTGGCCGGGCGGTGCGCTCCCCGCGGCGGACGCCGCCAGCCGGGTCAGGGTGGTGGCGAGCCAGCTCTGGTAGGTGTCGAGGTCCCAGCCGGTCATCCGGGTGACGAGCAGGTAGGTCTCGGCGGCACCGAGGAGGCTGGCCGTGTCGATCAGCCAGGCCAGGTCGGCGGCGGGGTCGAGCAGGCCGTCGCCGGCCATCCGGGTCCAGAACACCTCCTGGGCGTGGCGCGACTGCCGGCGGCCCTGCTGCCAGAACTCGGCGATCAGCGGCTCGACGGCGGCCGCCTGCTGGGCCACGGCGAACAGCGCCCCGGTGCGTTCCATGATCTGGCGGGCGATCGCCGCGCTGGCCGCGATCCGCTCCGCCGCGCTCGGCGCGGTCATCCCGGCCTGTGCCCAGTCGCGGCCCAGCACATCGACCGGCCGGGTGTCGCCGACGATGGCCACGTCCACCACCCGCTTGAACAGCGCGGCCTTGGTGCCGAAGCGCACGTACACGGTGCGCGCTCCCACCTGAGCGCGCCTGGCCACGGCCTCCAGCGTGGTGGGCAGGTATCCGTCCGCCAGGAACAGCTCGGCCGCCGCGGCGATGATCCGCTCCTCGGTCTGGGCGATCTGGGCTTCACGCAGCGAGGACGTGCGGCGGTTGACAGGGTCAGTCATAAGATGCAGTATAACTGCAATGAATGCAGCCATACTGCATTGGAGGAAGACCATGGGCGTGTCGGAGGTACCGGCGCTCGCCGGGGTTCACCACCTGAAGCTGCCCGTAACCGACCTGGCCAGGTCGCGTGAGTGGTACCACAGCCGCCTGGGCTACGAACTCAAGGCGGAGATAGTCGAGCAGGGCCGGCTGATGGGCCTGGCCCTGGGCCATCCCCGCGGCGGCCCGCGGCTGGCCCTGCGGCTCGATCCCGACCGGGCGCGGGCCGCGGCCGGATTCGATTACTTCGCCATCGGCGTGCCTGACAAGGAGGCGATCGACGAGCTCGCCGCCCGGCTGACCGCGCAGGGCGAGCGGCACGCCGGCGTGCACTGGGCCAGCATCGGCTGGATCCTGCCCCTGCTGCATGACCCGGATGGCCACGAGGTCCGGTTCTACACCTGGCAGCACCACACGGACCCCCAGCCAGGCGAGGTCACCACGATCCATGACCCGCGGGAGACCGCCGAGCGCCGCGAGCGGTCCGCCACCTGACGGCACCGGGGAACCCGGGCTGCCGGCACCATCGGCGTCTCCCTCATCAGGGACTTCAGTATCCTCACCTTCACGCTGACGTGACGTTCTGGGTCTTTCGGGGCGGGAAGACAACCTCAGCCCGAACTCGGGGCTGGACTGCGGGGCAGCATCGACCGGCCGACTACGACAGGAGCGCCTTCCTGTCCGCACCGATGTCCGCCACCGGGCCATCGCAGCCGTCGCGCGGGAGGGAGCAACCACCGATCCAGGTCTGGCTGGGCGGCATGGGCCCCCTTCTGACCCAGCCTCGCAGGCCGGTTACTGGCCGCGGTCGCCAGGGTCGGGCTGGTCCAACAGGACGCTCCTGAAGTCCCTGATCGCCAGGTCCAGGGTGCCGACGGCGTCCTCTATTTTCCCGGCCGCTGGGTGATCGCCCAGCATGCGCAGTGCCGTCTGGAGCGACAGGCCTGCGGAGAACAGCCGTTGCATGAGGAGATCATTGGTGCCCGGGACGATCCGGTCATACTCTTCCGCGTGCCGCAGGATGGGCTCATGCCCGGGGGCCGCTGGCGTGATCCGGGGCCCTGACCTGCTTAGGGACAGCGTGACTGTTGCCCCCACGGGCCTCGCGTCGTCATCGAGGCGGCCGGAGATCAGCATGTCGAACCAGCGTGCCGTGTCCGGGCTATGGCAGGGCACCTCAACCGCCAACGGCCCGGGCAACTCCCCCGCGAGTGCCTGGCGGATGGCTGCCGCGACTTGCTGCGCCACAGGGTCACCGCCTGCCGCGGCGCACACCTCGAGATACGACATGCCTTGGCCGACGCGTGCCAGGTCACCGTGATTGGCTACGGCAAAGGCCCGCCAGGCATCGTTGACCGACACGATCACGCCTTGCCGGTCCAGCAGGGCGATCTCCGTGCCGTGGCCGACGTCGCCCGGCGCGGGCACCAGGGCTGGCGCGGCTGGGGTTCCGGCGGCCAGAGCCGCCTCCAGTGAGGGGTAGACGGACACCAGCCGGTCGATGCCGCCGATACTGAGCATGCGCCTGACGATCTGGCTGGTGACCACCAGCCGCAGATCGGTGCCGCTGACAACAGCCCGCTGGTAGGCGCGGGCGACGGCGTCCGCGCCTGAATGATCGCAGGAGATCGTCGCGGTCATGTCCACGATCAGCGCGGTCGCGCCACGATTGATCACTGACAGCAGCTCGCTGCGGATCTCCGCGGTATTCGACAGGTCAATGTGCTCCGGAAGGACCACGACGGCGGCCTGATGGTCCGTCCAGTGCACCGCGTAGGGTTCAGCAGTCACGGCAACTTCTCATGACCCCGGCTTATCCAGGTCGGCAGGCCTCTTACTCCGAACGCATGTCGCTGGATCACCACTGGTCTCTCACCTGGCCACGAAGGGCCCGAGCCGCCCAGCCTCCAACGACGCGGTCGCCTGCACCACTGGGTTAGCCCGGTACAGGACATTACATACTATTCCAGCTCCGACAATACCCGCCGGTGCCCGGATAGCGACAGTAGGCGATCGTCACGGCTCGGCCTTGACATGGCGGACTCGGCTGAGATCATCGGTCAGCGAAGAGGGCAACAGCCAGCTTCGAGACTGCGCCTCTCGCGGCTCCGCAGGTGAAATCCAGGTCACCGCGGCACGCGCATCACAGGGTCGGGGTAACTCATGTGTCACCTCCGGCGCTGTCTGCCGGGTCGCCGGCCAGCCGCACAGCGGGTAGTCCTGGCAGTGGACGTGACAGGTGAATGATGTTGTGAATGCGGCCGGGATGGCCGGTCCGCCCGTCGGAGCCGACGCCCCCGGGCTCTTGCCTTCAACGGGCCTGCGGCGTGCCGAGGTTCTTTTCGCCCTGGCGGCGTTCGCGGTGCTGTGCGTCATGGTCGGCAAGTCCGCGTCCGTGCCGAATCTGGTGGAACCCGACGATTTCGCGTACCGGACCTCGATCGTGGCCCTGACCGACGGGCATCTGCTGACGTTGTCCGCGGCCCAGGTGCATGCGGTGAGTGCCGAGCTGGCCCGGTCGTCTGACGGCGCCGGCACCTTGGGCCCCGGCGGGTCCCCTGTGCAGTGGGTGCACCTGCCTAGCGGGAGGTGGATCAGCGAGAAGGATCCTGGCTATCCGTTCCTGGCCGCGCCGTTCCAGCTGCTGGGCATCATCCGGCTGGCGCCGTTGTTTTATGGCGCACTGGGCTGTGTTGGCCTGTTCTTGGGCGCCCGGCGGTGGCTGGGCCGGTTCGGCGGGGCGGCTGCGGTGGGCTTGTTCTGCTCCTCGGGCGCGGCATTGCTGTTTGCCTGGCGGGACTACATGCCCACGTTCACGGACGCCTCGCTGATCGCGGCGGGCACCGGTGCGCTCCTGTGGGCTGTGCTGGCCGCCGAGGCAATCCCCAGGTGGCGCACCTGGGCCGGCCTGGCCGGGTTCGTGGCCATCGAGGCCGCGGTGTTCGTCCGCTACACCGATCTCGTGGTCCTCGGCTGCGCCGTCGTCGCGGTGCTCGCGGCCTGGCGGTTGCGGTCGGTGAAGCTGCCCGCGAGCGCGCTGGCCTGGTGGCTGGGCTCGGTGGCGGTCTTCGGGGCTGGCTTGGGCGCGTTCGATGACCTGGTCTATGGCGGCCCGTTCAAGTCCGGGTACCCGCCGGGCGAGATCACCGTCAGCCTCGGCGCCATATGGGGCAACTCCCAGTTCATGCCAGCGCACCTGATCGAGGCCGTGCCGATGCTGGTGCTAGGGCTGGCCGCACTGGGGTGGATCATCTGGCGGTGGGTGAGCTTGCGGCACGCCGACGGTGACGCGGGCACCGTTGCCCGCCGCGACTTCCGCGTGGGCATCGCCCTGGCCGGATCCTGGTTCAGCGTGTGGGGGGTGTATGCCGCTTACACCTGGACGGCCGAGCCTGGCCTTGACACCTTGCAGGCCGTCCGGTTCTACGTGCCCGCGATCGGCGCCATCTCCCTGCTCGGCGCCTGGCTGGTGATTCGCGTGCCGCGCCGGGCATCGCTGGCCGCGGTGGCGGCGGCCGTCGTGGTGGCGGCGATGTTCGGGATCGGCATCTGGTCCTACCACGGCATGCTGCCCCCCGCCATGTCCGGCGGACGACATTTCATCGGCCACGGACCGCCCCCCGCAACCAGAGCGCGACCACCGGCCAGAACAGGCGCTACTAGGTCACCGGCGGAAAGCGCGTTTGAACATCACGTACTCGGCCGCCGGCAACAGCCGCAAAGCAGGGTCTCGCCTCATGGCTGAGAACAAGACCCTCCGTGCCTGCGCCGTGCCTGCGCCGTGCCGTGACGAGAGCCGCGACCGTGCTCGCGCGAATCGGTCGCCCGAGTCGTTCATAAATGGCCTCGTGTTCACGCTCAAGGACTTGACGTTGGCCCGGTGAAAGCCGAGCGTAAAACGACATCGTACGAACGAGAGCATTGAGCTCGTGCGGAGTGTGCTCGATGAGCTTGGGCATGACCGCCACCTGAACATCATCAAACAAACGGCCGGCATAATCTTGGCCTATGTCGTAGCTGCCGAGCCAGGCCCATACCTCTGAGACGTTGCCACGGCGCTGCTCCATCCCAGCGAGCGTGGCGTCGAGATCCCTGTAGGTCGGCCAATTAGCAGCAATGTCCGGGGCGACCTTTCTTATGGCAGCGAGCACTGCTTCCTGGTCTCGAATGCTAGGCGGCTCCTCAAGTCCGCAGTATTGCAGGAGGGCGAGCGTTCCACCGGGAACAAGCACGTCAGCGGCCTTCTGCCAACTGGCCTTAGGGTCAACCCAGTGAAACGCGGACGCAGAGAACACGGCCTGGAACTGCTCGCGGGGGAGCAATGCATCCTCAAATTGGGCGTTTACAAATTCCACCTCTCCAGCACCTTCCAGGTTCTGCCTGGCCAGTGCCATGAGGCTCGTGCCGGGTTCGAGTGCTGTGACGTGCAGGCCCCGGGCGGCAAGGCCACGCGTCAGTTGGCCGCTTCCACACCCAACCTCAAGCACATGATCGCCGCTCCCGATCCCTGCGACCTGACAAGCTTGGTTGACGAGTTCGCCAGGATAACTCGGGCGGCGGCGGTCGTACTCAGCCGCGATCTTATCAAAAACCTTGCCGTAACGACGTGCAGTAGATCCTGGTAGCCGTGTCATTCATTGGCCTCCGTTCATGCTCGTTACCATGATCGCCACGTCATGGTCGCGGCCCAGTTCCGGCGCTCACTTGACAGCGCCGCCGGTTACCAGGCCAATGCCACCGACAAGCGCTCTCTGGCGGCCCCAGGAAGGACGGTGACTTTCCTGCCTGAGGTAAAGCCGGACGCCGCTGATGCGGCCGAACTTGCCGAAATGCTGCACTTCCTCTCGGGCTGGCTACTCCGTGACCCCGGCGTCTTGGCGCCCGGCCAGGCTAGTCCGGTGGCCCAAGACCTGCGGCGAGGCGCGGCCGTCAACCGTTCGACCACCCGCGTGGCCTCTTCGTCCCGAACGGTCAGCGCGCCCCTGCTCGCTTGGTGTCCATGCAGCGTGGGCAGTGTGCAGACGATCGCTCGCGATGGTCGTGTGCGCCCGGGTCGCTCAGCTCAACGAGCTCGTCGCCGCACTCGCGCGCGATCTTGCCGACCCTGGGCAGATGGGCTGACCGGCCGCACCAGGGGTCTGGCGATTACATAACGGCAAACGCCGCGAAAGCCTTCCCGGCTTCCCGGTTCGCTCCGGCCACCGACCGGGCCCTGCCGTCGCGGGTCCCCGTGGAACCGCTCCCGTGTCAGTGGTCGTGTCAGGCGCGTGTCAGGGGCGTGTCAGGGACGGCGCCGATAGTGGTCGCATGAGAAATACAGCGATTGCAGTCTCAGGACTGCGGAAGGCGTATGGGGACAAGATCGTGCTCGATGGCATCGATCTGGATGTTCCTGCGGGCACGGTCTTTTCCCTGCTCGGCCCGAATGGGGCGGGTAAGACGACGACGGTGAACGTGCTGACCACGTTGATGAAGGCCGACGGTGGGACGGTACGGGTTGCCGGGCATGATGTTGCGACTGAGGCCAGGGCGGTGCGCGCGGTGATCGGGGTCACCGGTCAGTTCGCAGCGGTGGACGATCTGCTGACGGGGCAGGAGAACCTGCAGTTGATGGCGGATCTGCACCATCTGCGGGCCGGCGAGGGCAAGCGGGTGGTCACCTCGTTGCTGGAACGGTTCGATCTGGCGGAGTCGGCGCAGAAGATGGCGGCGACCTATTCCGGCGGTATGCGCCGGAAGCTGGATCTGGCGATGACGCTGGTCACCAGGCCGCAGATCATTTTCCTGGACGAGCCGACGACGGGACTGGATCCGCGCAGCCGTCGCACGATGTGGAACATCGTCCGCGAGCTGGTCGCGGATGGCGTGACCGTTTTCCTCACTACCCAGAATCTCGAAGAAGCCGATCAGCTCGCCGGCCGGATCGCGGTACTCGATCAGGGCCACCTGGTTGCCGAGGGCACTCCCGACGAACTCAAGCGCCAGGTTCCCGGCAGCCACGTCCGGCTCCAGTTCACCGACGCCCGCGAACTCGACGCGGCGGCGCGGGTCCTGACCGGCTCCACGCGGGACGACGAGGACCTGACCCTGCGGGTTCCCAGCGATGCCAGGGCGAAATCGTTGCAGGCTCTGCTGGGCCGGCTCGATGAGCATTCGATCGACGTTGCGGAGTTCTCCGTGCACACGCCGGACCTCGATGACGTTTTCCTTTCCCTGACCGGTCACGCGAGCACGGAGGCCATCGCATCATGAGCACCACTTCAGCGCCGTTGACCGATTCGCGGATCATGCTGCGTCGCAACTTCCGGCACATCGTTCGGAATCCGGTCACGATATTCAACGGGACTTTGATGCCGGTCGTGCTCATGTTGCTACTCGTGTACGTGTTCGGCAACGCATTCAACGTCGGCGAGCACTACATCCAATACGCAACACCAGGCCTGATCCTGCTGGCCATCACCTACGGGCTGTCGGCCACCGCGGTATCCGTGAACTCCGACATGACCAAGGGCATCATCAACCGGTTCAAGGTCATGAATGTCTCCCGCGGTGCCGTCCTGACCGGTCACGTACTGGCCACGATGCTGGGCAGCACGGCCGCCATCGCGGTCATCATCGGCATGGCCTTCGCGCTGGGGTTCCGGTCGCCTGCGACCCCCCTGGACTGGCTCACCGCGGTCGGCATCATCGCGGCGACAGCTTTCGCGGCCGCCTGGCTCACGGTCGCGCTGGGCATGGCCGCGAAAACCCCGGAATCCGCAGGCCTCACCGTCGTGCCGCTGATCCTGCTGCCCTTCCTGAGCAGCGCCATCGTGCCCGCCGCCAAGATGGGACAGGGTGTCCGGCAATTCGCGCAGTATCAGCCCTTCACCCCGATCATCGAATCGCTGCGAGGACTGCTCGCCGGCACCCCGTCAGGCGGCCAGGCGGCCGCCGCTCTCGCCTGGTGCGCCGGGATCGCCCTGGCCGGGTACCTGTGGGCGCTGGCTACATTCAAGAGGCGCGCGTGACCTCCCGGTCAATGGCCTTCCGAGGACCGTGATCGGGCTGACCCCGAAGCCGCGAGAGGAGAGCTGTCATGCCCACATTCGACACGCCAGGGCCCATCGCCGCCACTGTTGTTGTCGCCGGTGCTCAGGTGCGGGTCACCGCGAGCGACCGGACCGACACCGTGGTGCTGGTCGAACCCATCGACAAGGCGAGCAAGAAGGACGTCAAGGTGGCCAGCAAGACCAAGGTCGACTTGGCCGGCCGTCAGCTATCGGTCAAAACGACCGTCTCCGGCGACAAGAACGGTTCCGCCGTCATCACGATCGACCTGCCCGCAGGCTCCAGCCTCGTCGCGTACCTGGCGCACTCAAGTGTTCACGCTGACGGCTCATTTGGCGAGTGCGAGCTGCACATGGCATCGGGCCGGGTCCAGCTCGATCGCATCAACGCACTGCAGGCGAACATCGCGGCCGGCGAGGTCACGATCGGCCACATCTCCGAGCGCGCCAACATCGACGGTGCGACGTTCGCAATGCGGATCAGCGAGGTCAAGGGCCCCGTCACGCTCTCGAGGTCGGGCGGGCAGACCTGGATCGGCCACGCCTCGGCCGACCTCGATCTCAGCAGTGGCAGCGGCGGTTTCGACATCGGCCGCGCCGACGGCGGCGTCACCGCCAAAACAGGCGACGGCGCCATTCGGATCGGCCGGTTGACACGCGGTCAGGCGGAGCTGCTGAACGGGTCAGGAGACATCGAGGTCGGCATCAGCGAGGGCTCCGCGGCCAGGGTGGACGCCAACAGCGAGCGAGGGGCGGTGCGCAACTCCGTTCCGACGCAGGAAAGCCCTGACACGTCGGACAACAACGTGACGATCCACGCCCGCACGCGGCACGGCGACATCATCATTCAACGCGCAGCAAACTGACCTCAACGCGACGGCGCCACCATGGCGCCGTCGCGTTGAGGGTCAGCCGCCGCCGCGATCGCCTGGTGCGCCGGGATCGCCCTGGTCGGGTACCTGTGCCGGGTGCCACGTTCAGCAGGCGAGCGTAGCTTCGACCAGCTCACGCCAGCTCGCCTGCGCCCCCTCCTGCGTCGCCTCGGCGAACCGCGCTTCGCCGAGGCGGCGCCGCACGGCCTGCTCGATCCGGGCCACATCCGGCTGGGAGCGATCCGGCAGTCCGCGCACGCCGGCGCTTGCCGCGAGCAGCCGCGCGGCCTGCCCGTACTGGTCGCAGCGTAGGGCCAGGTCCGCGACCCCGACGAGTACCTGCGCGATCAAGGGTGCGTGCCCCGCCTCGGACGCGGCTTGGAATGCCGCCGCGCGATGCGTACGGGCCTCGCTGAGATCGCCGGCCAGGTAGCCGAGCAGGTCGTGTGTCACCGCGCGGATGTTCGCCTGCTCCGCTTCGTCGCCCAGCATGGTGGTCGCGACGCCGAGTTGCCGGTATGCCTGCTCGGTGTCGCCGCGCCAGCGGGCCAGTTTCGCCTTCGCCAGGGCCAGCTCGGCCAGCGCAGACGACCACGCGACCCGTTCCGCGTACCGCTGTGCCTCGGCCATGGCAGCCGTGCTCGACTCCTCATCACCCAGCAGCCAGTACAGCTGAGCCTGCCGCGACCGCAGCCCGATGACGTCCTCGATAGCACCGACTTCGGTGACCACCGCGATCGCCTGTTCGTAGTACTCGCACGCACCGGCGAACTCGCCGCGGGTGGCGATTCGGTCCGCCAGCTCGGTCAGGGCGAACGAGATCCCCCACCGCTCGCCGAGCGCCCGGAACTCGGCGTGCGCCATCTCCAGATACGCGTCCGCGTCCCGCCCGTCCTGGCCGAGCATGATCCGCATCTTGCCGAGTTGCAGCCGGGCCAGCGCGCGTACCCACGGGTCCTCATCGTCCAGCAGTGGTTCGAACGCGGGCAAGAACGCGTCCGGCCCCTGCAACATGCGTTCCAGCGCGGCAACGAACCCCAGCGCCGGGTGGCGGCGCTGACTGCGCTGGCTGAACCCGTATGCCTTGTGGATCCACTCCTCCGCCAGGTACTGGTCACCCGGACCGTCGCTCATGAACATCACGACAAGCGCATACACCCAGGCCTGGACGTCATCGGTCACCTCGCCGGGCGTGTTGGTGGCCGCGATGAGCAGCTCGATGCCCTCGGCCTTGTGCCCGCCGAGCCACCAGTACCAGCCGGCGCCCGCCGCGAGCCGCATCGCCCTGTCCGCCTCGCTGGCCGCGAGCGCGCCACGCAGGGCAACAGCGATGTTGTCATGCTCGGCCTCGAGCGTGGCGAGCCACTTCAACTGCTCCGCACGGCGCAGATGCGGATCCGCGGTCTCGGCGAGTCCGGTGAAGTAGGCGAGATGCGCATGGCGTGCCAGGTCCGATTCCCCCGCCTCCGCGAGCCGGCCCCGGGCGTATTCCTTGATCGTGTCGAGCATCCGGTAGCGCGGTGCGCTGTCCTCCTCGGTGAGCAGCAACGATTTCTCGGTCAGCGCGGTCAGCAACTCGAGCACCTGCTCCTGCTCGACCCCATCGCCGGGGCAGACCTGCTCGGCCGCGACCAGGCTCGCCCCGCCGGAGAACACCGCGAGCCTGCGCAGGACCACCCGTTCGGCGTCGGTGAGCAGCTCCCAGCTCCAGTCGACCACCGCGCGCAACGTCCGGTGCCGTGGCAGCGCGGTACGGCTGCCGCCGGTGAGCAGGCGGAACCGGTCATCGAGACGGTTGGCGAGCTGATCGAGGGACATGGTGCGCAACCTGGCCGCGGCCAGTTCGATCGCCAGCGGCATCCCGTCCAGTGCCCGGCAGACGCGCACCATGGTCGGCAACGTGCGGGCGTTGACCGCGAGATCCCTGCGCACCGCGCCCGCCCGGTCCCGCAGCAACTGAACGGCTGCAGAGGACTCGATCTCACCGGGGCTGGCGTCCCTTTCCGGCAAGGCCAGCGGCTCGACCAGCCACAGCGCCTCACCGGTGATGCCGAGCGGTTCCCTGCTCGTCGCCAGGATCCGCAGCCGTTGACACTCCCCGAGCACCCGGTGGGCGAACGCCGCCGCCGACTCGATCACGTGCTCACAATTGTCCAGAATGAGCAGCGCCGCCCGCTCGCCGATCGCGGCGATGAGCCGGTCTGTCGGCTCCGCGTTCGGCGTACCGCCGAGCAGAGCATCCCGGAGGCCGAGCGCAGCGAGCGCCGACTGCGCCACGTCACCGTCGGCGCCGATGGCTGCGAGCTCCACCAGCCAGGCCCCGTCCGGCAGGCCGCCGAGCAGCGTGCGCGCGGTTTCCGTGGCCAGCCTGGTCTTCCCCGAGCCGCCCGGCCCGATCACGGTGGTGAGCCGATGTCCGGCGATGAGTTCGCGGACCACGGCGACATCAGCGTCCCTGCCGACGAAGCTGGTTAGCTCGGCACGCACGTTGGTCTTCCGGTTTTCCTCCCGCCGTCCCAACTCGCCGCGCAGCAGCGCGACGTGCAATGCGGACAGCTCCGGTGCGGGGTCGACGCCCAGCGCGTCGGCCAGGGCTTCTCTCGTGCGCTGGTACACGAGCAGTGCCTCGGTGTCGCGGCCGGCCGCGACGAGGGCACGCATCAGCGCAGCGACAAGCCGCTCTCGCAGCGGATGCGCGGCCATCAGGTCGGTCAGTTCCGTGACCAGCTCCGCACCGTGGCCGAGGCTGACCTCCGCATCGAACCGATCCTCCATGGCAGTCAGGCGCAGCCCCTCGAGCCGGGTGACCGCCGCGTCAAACGCGGCACTATCCTGCAAACCGACGTCCTGCATGGCCGCGCCGCGCCACAATGCGAGGGCCTCGCGCAGCAGCCGTACCCGCCGTGGATCCTCGTCATTGCGGGCCTGGCCGACGAGGCGTTCGAACCACACCGCGTTGACAGCGTCGGGTTCCACTCTCAAGCGGTAGCCGTCCGGCTGCCCCTCGACCAACCCTTCCGGCAGTGCCTTCCGCAGCCGGGAAACCAACCGTTGCAGGGCATTCGCCGCGTCGGCGGGCGGGTGCTCACCCCAAATCCAGTCAACGAGCGCCGCCTTCGGGACTGCGTGACCTGGTTCGAGCGCGAGGGCGATCAACAGCCCGCGCAGCCGGGCGCCCGGCACGTCGGCGCGGACGCCGTCGTCCGTGCGAACCTCGAATGGCCCAAGCATCCCGATCTGCACCCAGCTGATTTTGCCATGGGCGATGGGCAGGCCTCCAACTGATGACGCGGCGCAAGAGTTGCCGAGGTAACGGCCCCTGGCCGGGCGCGCTGACCATGCCGGGCAGGCCGTACGCCGGGCGCGCGGGCGGATCACACTGTAGGCATGGCCGAACTTGACCCGGCAACTGTCATCGAGGCAGTGACTCGCGACTTCCGGCTGCGGGCGTTCACCGGCCACGGCAGGATCGAGACCCTCCCGGCCCGGCAGGCGCAGCGGCGGTACCGTGCTCCCGTCCCCGCCGGATGAGCCCCGGGCTCAAGCACTCCCCACCGGGCCGTGATGGCAGGTCCGCGGGCACCCACGACTGGCAAGCGTGCCGATGACCTGGTGTTCACCATGCCTGGGCACGCCAGCAGTAGCACGACCCTTGACCTGTACGGCCATCTCTCTACCCTGGCGATGTCCAATACCGTCCGGTCAGTCCGTGGGAAGGCTGTGAGACATTCCCAACGCGCCCTGGTCCCGCGATTTCTTGATCGGCTGCCGGGTGCCGGGTGCTGCCATTACGTAACGTTCCCGGAACGCTCCGGACCTACTGTCTCCCCTGTGAGCGGAGGCTTGAGCCTCGCCGCGGCATCAGTCCAGGAGGGGAGAAACATGAAGGCAAGACTTAGAGAGAAGTTCGGTGCGCTGGCTGTGGTGGCGGGCGGTACCGCTGCGGTCGTGCTAGCGGGGGGACCTGCGCTGGCGAGCAGTCAGGCGGGCGCCAAGTCTGTCACCGGTCCGGAAGTCATCTCGGGCGCTCTGTACGGCAAGGCGGCGCTGGCGAATAACCTCATCGTCCGGGTAAATCTCCAAGGCGTGGTGAGCGCGCACGGGACCCTCAGCCTGGGCAGCTCCAAGTCCAAGACGCACACGGTCTCGTCCTCGGCCGGGAACCTCGTGGTCGAAGGCACCGGCTACAAACATGCGAGCCAGACGGAGAACACGAGGACGTGCCGCTTCACATTTACCCAGGACATCACCTTTAGGGTCCTGGGCGGCAAGAGCACCGGCGCATTCGCCGGGGCATCCGGACCCGGCGCGGCGCGGGTCTACTTCGCCGCGTTCGAGCCCAGATACACCTCGGGCAAGAAGAAGGGCCAGTGCAACGGCAATGCCAACCCGCTTAGTAAGGGTGCAGTCGCTTCCTTCCTGGGCAGCGTCGTACTGACAGTCAAGCAGTAGCCATCGCCTGGCAGTCAATCCGGAGACGGGCCAGGCTCTCTTGTTGAAATGCGAGAGGGCTTGGCCCGCATCGCCGACAGATACGGTGATCCAGGTTATTGAGCAATCAGTGCGCGCGAGTGACCGTAACGCCGGTTCCCGCCTGCGCTCAGGTGGGCGCGCTCGGCTTTCTGCTCCGAAGCTAAAGATCTTCAATGGCGGGGGTTACTGGCCTGGTGGTGACGGCTGGCCTGTCCTGAGGTATGCCGGATGCATGAGGTATCCGGATGGTGGCGGGCTGGACGCGGCTGAGCGGGCCCGCCGGGAGATGGTGCGGCTGGCGGCCGCGGAGTTAATCGAGGCGGGGGCCAGCGACCGGGAGGTGGCCCGGCGCTTCAGGGTGTCGCGGATGTCGGTGAACCGGTGGCGGCGGGCACTGGGCGCGGGGGGCCGGGCGGCGCTGGCGTCGCGGGGCGCGGGCGGGGCGAAGTGCAAGCTGAGCGCGGTCCAGCTGCGCGAACTGCAGACGCTGCTGGACGCCGGGCCGGCGGCCTGGGGCTGGGATGAGGATCAGTGCTGGACGCTGGCCCGGATCGCTGAGGTGGTGCGCCGCCGGTTCGGCGTGGAGTACACGCTGGCGGGGATGGACCTGCTGCTGCACCGGATCGGCTGGAGCGTCCAGGTCCCGGCACGGCGGGCCGCCGAGCGCGACGAGGCGCGGATTGCGGCGTGGCGGGAGGAGACCTGGCCGGCGGTAAAAGGACGGCGGCGGACCTGGGCGCCTGGATCGTCTTCGAAGACGAATCTGGCCAGGGCTTAAGGCCGCCCAAAGGACGTACCTGGGGACGGCGGGGCACCACCCCGGTGGTGACGGTGACCGGCGGCAGCAACAAGCGTGTCTCGCTCGCCGCGCTCATCGCCATCAAGCCCGGGTGCCGCCCCCGGCTGATCTACCGCGTGCACAAGACCCGCCGCCGCGGCAAAGACCCGCGCAAGGGCTTCACCGAGGCGGACTACGCCCGGCTCCTGGACGCGGCGCATCAGCAGCTCGCCGGCCCGCTGGTGGTCGTCTGGGACAATCTGAATTCCCACGTCAGCGCCGCTATGACGGAGCTGGTAGAGGCCCGGGACTGGCTGACCGTCTGCCAGCTGCCGCCGTATGCGCACGAACTCAACCCGGTCGAGCCGGTGTGGTCACACCTGAAAAGATCCCTGGCCAACCTGGCCAAGCGCAACCTCGCCCAGCTGACCGCCCTGGTGAAGACCCGGCTGAAACGGATGCAGTACCGGCCCGCCCTCCTCGAAGGGTTCCTCGCCGGAACCGGCCTGGACCTCACACCCTTCTGTAACCCCCACCATTAGAGATCTTTAGCTCGCCTAGCACCGGCCAGGCCAGCGCGAGTCGCGCAAGCTCAGGTACGGAGGTGGCGATACACCCAGGGCGAGATTACGCGGTCATCGGGGTGCGTTGCCTTCACAGCGCTCCAGAGGCGTTCAGATCGGTCTGGTTGCTCGGCTGGCCACCATGGCTGGTTAGCGTGTGGCCTTGGGCGGACCCGCCACTTGACTGGGAGGTCCTGACATGACCAGTAAGTTCACCGAGCTTGCGATCGACTGTGCCGATCCCAAGGGCCTCGCCCGGTTCTGGTGCTCGGTCCTTGACTACAAGGTGCAAGAGGAAGACGACGGAATTGTCACAATTGGCTCCCCGTTGGTGCCTGAAGGAAAGAACCACCTTGGCCCAGTGCCACCGACGTTGACATTCGCGCACGTGCCCGAGGGCAAGACCGTCAAGAACAGGCTCCACCTCGACGTCAACCCAACCGACAGGGAGCAAGACGAAGAGGTCCGTCGCCTGCTCGACCTAGGTGCTCGACACGCCGACGTCGGCCAAGGCGATGAGAGCTGGGTCGCACTTGCCGACCCAGAGGGGAACGAGCTCTGCGTCCTTGCGGACCGCCGCCCCTGATCGGAGGCCGCCCACCGCGGCCGACCTACTTCCGGTCGCCTACCCGCGCTCACGCGAACACGATGAGGAGCCCTCCAAAGATGGAGAAACGGCTCGGCCGTGTTCGTCCCCTGGGCGGATGCCGAGGGAATCGCCTTGTACCAGGCAGGCGGGCCGTTGGGCGGGCGCATCCAGGGCGACGCGTGCATCGGAATCCAGCGCCGCCAGGGTGCCCTGGGCCTTGCCCCGCGGCAACAAGCCTGCCCGCCGCTGCCCGGCGTCGTAGCCGGGCTGCCCGCCCGATCACCGCCTGGCGGCTGGACCGCGACCGCCGGTCGTTCGGCCTGAGCTGGCTAATCCGTTCTGTGTGGTACGGGCAGATAGCGGGCTGTCTGTCCGCTGGAGACGGGGAGCACGGGGACATTTACACAATGACGCCTTAATCGTGGGTTAAGGCCGCGCTGGCACGCTGCTGCTTAAGCGCGATACTTTTTGACAGGGCGCGCCGGCTTCGGCGGCCCCTCCCTGGCGGAGGTCACCATGTACCAGCCCTCCCCGTCCAGCGGCCAGTCGTCGGCCGAGCCATTGCGGCTTCCTGCTCCCGCGCCGGTGCTGACCGCGGTCAAGCTCATGCACGCAGGCGCCGCCGTCAGCGCCGTCGAGCTGATCATCGGGCTGGCCCTTATCATCGTCGACATCAAGGCCGCCGCCCGTGGACGATTCCTGGGCTACAGCCTCGCGGCCCAGAAACCGCTCGTCATCATGCTGTGGATAGTCTTCGGCCTGGTCGTGATCGCCCTGTGGCTGTGGATGGCGCGGGCGAACGGCCAGGGCCAGAACTGGGCGCGCATCCTGTCCACAGCACTGTTTGGCCTGGCGACGCTGCAGCTGCGCGGCGACTTCACGCAGCCGGTGAGCCATGCCGGGTTCGGCGCGACGGTGCTGTACTACGGCGGCACCGCGCTGTTCGTCGCGGCCTGGCTGGTCGGCGCTGCTGCGGTGTGGCTGCTCTGGCGCCCGGCCTCCAGCGCGTTCTTCAAGCCGCAGGGCTTCACGCAGGCCCGGCCGCGTCATTTGTGAGCCGTATTGATCCGTGTGCCCGCGCGGGGTGCGGCCCGGCGCGCTGGGCGGGGGGCGTACGGCGGGCGACGGCCGGCTGTGAGCTGGGTGATCACCGCAAGAACCAAGCCCAGGAGCGGCTGACAGTCGGACACGGGCGAGTGCCGTGTCTGGCGTACGCGTGGCCAACTGGACTTGGCCGTGGTGCCGGGCTGCGGCCCCTGTCGGCTCGTTACCAGCGGTAGCCGGGGTAGTGGGGCATGGCAACATTCAGCACATCCGCCGAGGTCGTCACGCCTGCTGAAAACCCGCTGAAGAGGGGCCAGGGAAGGCGCCTGCCCCCGAGCTTTGTCCTCGCAGATGTCCTCAGGCAGACCGGTGGCACGTACCAGACCACGACTCCCATGTCGGGAAAGTTCCGCGACTGCATCCGCGCAGTGGCGAACCTCACCTCAGACGACGAACTCCTCCGCATCGCGGAACTTCCCGAAGTGCCGGTGCCGCTGGGAAACTGCCGCCAGCTTGACCCGCAAACCCGCATTGTCATGGTCTGCCGTCTCGACGTGAGCCCTGCGGAGACCCCGCGGTGGCAGCGGGTCTCGCCCACTGGCATCCTTCCCTGGCCGCGGGGCGAACCCAGGGTTCTTGACATGTGCCGAGGTGCCCGCATCGAGGAACGCACACTTCCAGACGGCGTGAGCTTGCTCCATCTGGGGCCAGCCGCGGACCTCCCGGCATAACACGCCGGTTGCAGTTCACTGCCGTGCACCGCCTTCCAGGTCGGACACCAGGTGGGCGGCCGCCATCCGCTGCCGCGCCGCGGCCTTCAGCGCGTCCCGTTCGGCATCGTCGTACGCTGACCCAAGGTGTGAGAGGCCGCTGGCAACGATCGGGGCGGCATTTAGTGCGCCCGTGGCGAGTTCCCTGCTCCAGCTCGGGATGATGACCTGAATCGTCGCGTGTGCCGGTCTTGCGAAGGAGCGGATGGGCTATGGTGCAGCCGCCGATGACCAAGGAGAGCCAGGCGCTTGTTTCGCCCCTCACTGCCCAGCGCAATCACGTGCTCGGCATCCTGGAGGGCCTTTCCGAGCAGGACCTGCGGCGCCCCATTCTCCCCTCGCGGTGGACCTGCGCCGGGCTGGTGCACCATTGCCGCGACTTCTCTTGACAGCCCACCGACGTGGTGGCCTGAGGACCTGTTTGGCAGCTGGCGGCTCGACAACCTGCGCGAGATCCTGCTGCATGTGATCGCTGAGACGGCATGCCACGCCGGTCACCTCGACGCGGCACGTGAACTCGTTGACGGCCGACAATGGATAGTCCTCACCGAATGAGCCGGACGGGAACCCGGCCCTCGTGACTGAACGACCTCATCCGTTGGCCGTGCCCACCGTTGGTGGTGGCGGTGAGCCCCGGCGAATTGGGAACTCGCCAGCGCTTGGCCGGTGAGTTACTGGCCACCGACCGGTCCAAACCCGCAGAACGACATCAGCAGGCGATGTCCGCCCAGAGCCTGGACGAGTCCGAAGGTTTGTAAGAGCCAGTGCATTACTCTCATGCGATCGAAGCACAGAAGCGTAGGCCTGCGCTGGGCGCGCTCGGAGGGACTCGAACCCCCAACCTTCTGATCCGTAGTCAGATGCTCTATCCGTTGAGCTACGAGCGCTAGACCCGGGATAGTCTACGGCACGCGGCGGCCCGGCTGTGCCTGGCTGACCTCAGGAACCCAGCGCGGCCGCCGCGAGCGGACCCGGCACCGTGGCGAGCCTCAAGCTGTGGCCTTCGGGGCGCGGCCCCAGTCCTCGGCCGCGTCCAGGTCGCGGCGCCACGGCGGATCGGCTCCGGCCCGGCCGCAGGTCAACGCCGCGATCCGGGCGGCGGCGGTGACGGCGGCCCGGAGCGGCCCGGTTTGGCCAAGGTCCTCCCGGGCCAGGCCGTATTCTGCCCACCAGGCCAGGAAGCCGCCGCCGAATGCGTCCCCGGCGCCGACGGTATCCACCACGGGGAGCGAGGGGACGGTCACCTCCAGCCGGTCCGTGGCCGTGTAGGCCCGGACCGGTGCCGGGCCGTCGGTGACCAGCACGCAGCCCGCTCCCCAGCCGAGGAACATCGCGGCGGCATCCGGGACGCTGTGCCCGGGCGCCAGGTAGCCCAGGTCCTCGGTGCTTGTCTTGAGGATGTCGGTGCGCGGCATCAGGAGGCGGATCCGGTCGCGGTGGGCCGCGGAATCCGGGATGGCCGACTCACGCCAGTTGGGGTCCACGAACAGCAGCACCGAGGCGGGCAGGCTGTGCACAAGGCGTTCTACCTCGGTGGCCATCGGCTCCACGACCAGGCCGAGCGACCCGATATGCATGGCGGTCACGTCCTCGCGGAGCGCGCTGGCCGCCGACGCCTGGTCCAGCACGAAGGCGGCGGTCCCGGTCAGGTGGAACCAGTACCGGGGAACGCCGGCTCCCGACAGTGACACGATCGCCAGCGCGGTGGGCTCCGGCACCCGCTCCGGCAGCGCCAGCTCGACCTGGTCGCTGGTCAGCTGACCGGCCAGCATGTGGCCGAACGGGTCAGCGGAGAAGCGGCCGAGGAACCTGGCCGGCTGGCCGAGCCGGGCGATGGTCCGGGCGGTATTGAACGGGCCGCCGCCCGGGCTGGCCAGCACCGCGGTCCCGGGCGTGACGGTGTCCCCGTCCCCGACCCCGGCCCCGGCAGCGCCCGCACCCCCGTCCCGGGGCACGTCCGCCCGCGTGGATGCGGACGGCTGCCTGGCCCCTGGCAGCGGCGGCGCGCCCGGGCTGCTGAGGATGAGATCGATAAGGCTCTCGCCCGCCACCAGGTTCATGGGGCGCAGATGATGGGATGTGACATGAGGGCTCCTGTGCCTAGCGTGCCCCAGGAGATCGGGACAACGTTGTCCCACACTTTTACCCTGGGCCTTCACCCGGGCCAACCCGCGGTGGCCCCGTCCAGCGTGGTGGCCCAGGACCCGGCCGGCCCTGGCTACTCGCTGCCCAGGACGGCTGCCGCGATTTCACGCACGCGTGCCGGATCGGCGATCGTGTCAATCTCGGCGATCCGAGGTTCTCGACCCCGGCCGCCCCGGACCGGCTGAGGCGCGGCCAGCTGTCCTGGAGCGCGTCATCAGCCTCGGTGAGCGAGCCCAGCATCTCGCGGGGGCCCCGCGCGGTCACTGCTGAAGACACGGTCGACGCGGGCGAGGTGGCGGCCCGGCTCGCCGAGCTGGCGCTGGGTGGCCCGGCGGGGTTGGTCCCCGACCTGGCCGGCCCGCAGGTTTACCCGGCGGCCGACCTGCTCTGCAGCTACCAGCGGGCCACCGGGAAGCACCGGCCGCTGGTGCCCGTGCGGCTGCCCGGGCCGGCCGCCCGGGCGTTCCGGGCGGGCGCGAACCTGGCTCCCGGCCGGGCCGTCGGCCACCGGACCTGGGAAGAGTTCCTGGCCGCCCAGACGGGCGCGGCCCGGGAAGGCAGATCCGCGGTGCCTTCGGGCCCAGGGCTCCTGACATAGCGGCTCGGTTACGGGTTGTTGCTGGGCTGCTGATCTGGTCTTTTGCCTTATTTATGGCGTGTCGGTGCGGGTTCTGGCGGCAGTGGTCCGCAATAATAGATGAAAGGTTCGATGCCGCTGAGTGGGGTGGGATGATGGCCCGGATGCTGACCCAGGTGCCGTTGCCGCTGCTGCCCGGGGACGCGGCGGAGATCGCCCCGGGCGTGGGCATGGTGACCGGCCCGGACGGCAGCGGCGTGATGTGGGTGCACGGGCTGGCCACGTTCGCGTGGGACGCGGGGGATGAGGCCGGGCGGCGGCTGGCGGCGGTGCAGCTATGGAAGCTGAAAGCCGCGACCCAGGCGCAGGTCGCGGAGGCGTTCGGGGTGATCCCGGTGAGCGTGTGGCGGTGGGAGAAAGCGCTGGCGGCTGGCGGGGTCGCGGGCCTGGTCCCGGACCGCAAGGGCCCGCGGCGGCCCTCCAGGCTGACCTCCGCCGTCGTGGCGCGGATCCGGGAACTGGACCGGCAGGGCCTTGGCAAAGCCGGGATCGCCGCCGCGGCCGGGGTGTCGGAATCGTCGGTCCGCAGCGTGCTGCGCCCGGCCGGGGCGGCCGGCGGCGATGTTCCCGGCGCGGGCGCCGGGCCGGCCGCTGACCCGGCTGCCGGCGAGGAGGCGGAGACCGCGGGCGGGCCGCCGGGGACGCTGCCGGTGCTGCCTGACCCGGTGGCGCGGGACGGCGAGCGGGTGCTGGCCCGGTTCGGGCTGCTGGGCGAGGGCGCCGTCCCGGTGTTCACCCCCGGTGCCCGGTATCCGCTGGCCGGGCTGCTGCTGGCGCTGCCCGCGCTGGCGGGCACCGGGCTGCTGGAGTGCGCCCGGGCTACGTACGGCCGGCTGCGGAACGGGTTTTACGGGCTGGAGGTGATGCTGGTCGTGCTGGTGTTCCTGGCGCTGCTGCGCGAGCCGCGGGCTGAGGGCGCCACCAGGGTCTCGCCGGCCGCGCTGGGCCGGGTGCTGGGCCTGGACCGGGCGCCGGAGGTCAAGACGATCCGCCGCAAGCTCGCCGGGCTGGCAGGGGCCGGGAAAGCCGCGGACCTGATCATGGCGCTGGCCCGCCACCACGCCGCCGCCCGGCCGGGCGCGCTGGGGTTCCTTTACGCCGACGGGCACGCCCGCGCGTACTTCGGCACCCGGCAGGTGCAGAAGATGCACGTGGCCCGGCTGAAGTTCCCCGGCCCGGCGACCGAGGAGACCTGGGTCACCGACGCCGCCGGCGACCCGGTGTTCATGGTCATCGCCGAGCCGTCCCAGTCGCTGGCCGGGCAGCTGCGCGGCCTGCTCCCGCAGCTGCGCCAGGTCGCAGGCGAAGGACGGCGGGTGACGGTGTGCTTTGACCGCGGCGGCTGGTCCCCGGCGCTGTTCGCCGACATCACCGGCGCGGGGTTCGACCTGCTCACCTACCGCAAGGGCCCGGCCGCGGACCTGCCTGGCCCGGCGTTCACCACGGTCACCTGCACCGATGACCGCGGCCGGCCCCACCAGTACGAGCTGGCCGACACCACCATCGCGCTGGAGATCGGCGAGGGCCCGCGCAAGGGCGAGCAGGTCACGCTGCGGCAGGTCACCCGCCGCGAGCCTGCCTCCGGCGGCGCCATCCGGCAGGTGCACACCCTGACCTCCCGCACCGACCTGCCCGCCGGTGAGGTGTGCTGGCGGATGAGCTCGCGGTGGCGGGAGGAGAACTACTTCCGCTACGCCCGCACCCACTTCGCCCTGGACGCGCTTGACTCCTACGCCGCGGTCCCCGACGACCCGGACCGGCTAGTCCCCAGCCCGGCGAAGAAAACCGCCGCCGCGCGGGTGCGGCGGGCTGAGGCCGCCATCGGCGCGGCCGAAGCCAGCAGGGACGCCAGCCTGCTGGCCCTGCGCAGTCCCGCCCCCGGCCACTCCGCGCTCGTCACGAACCAGCAGGTCAACGAGCTCAACGCCCCCGTCCGGGCCGCCTATGACGAACTGGAAGCGGCCCAGGCTGCCGCCGCGGCTGCCCCCGCCCGGGTCCGGCTCGGCGACCTGTCCCCGGACATGGTCCGGCTGGACGCCGAGACCAAGCAGATCACCCACGCCATCCGGATGGCGGCCTATAACGCCGAGACCCTCCTCGCCCGCGCCCTGGACGGCCACTACGCCCGCGCGGGCGACGAGGCATACGCGCTCATCCGCGAGGCCCTGGCCACCTCCGGCGACATCTGCCCCGGCCCCGGCCAGCTGCTCGTCCGGCTCGACCCGCTCACCGCCCCCCGGCGCACCCAGGCGCTGGCCGCCCTCTGCGACCAGCTCAGCCAAGCCGGATGCACCTATCCCGGCACCGATCTCCTCCTGCGCTACGAGGTCAAGCCCCACCCCGGCCCTGCATGATCTTTTGCCCTATGTCCGGAGTCCTGGGCTCGGGCGCTCTGTTCGCCGCTCCCGGCCGGAGACGGCCCACGCGGCAGGCGGGCCTGACCAGCGGCGCCCGGGTATGAGGCAGCTCAGCCCGGGGCCATGTCCACAAAGCGCGAGTAATGGCCCTGGAATGCCACCGTGACCGTTGCGGTCGGGCCATTTCGATGTTTTGCTATTATGAGGTCAGCTTCGCCAGCCCGCGGCGATTCCCTCTCGTAAGCATCTTCCCGGTGCAGCAATATAACGACGTCACTATCCTGTTCGATCGAACCAGACTCGCGAAGGTCGGAAAGCATTGGCTTCTTGTCGGTGCGCTGCTCAGGTCCGCGGTTGAGCTGGGAAAGGGCGATGACCGGGACGTCGATCTCCTTGGCCAGCAGCTTGAGCGACCGGGACATCTCCGACACTTCCTGCTGCCGGTTCTCGCTTCGCTTGGGCGAGCTCATCAGCTGCATGTAGTCCACGATCACCATGCGCAGGTCGTTCCGCTGCTTGAGGCGGCGGCACTTGGCCCTGATCTCCATCATGGACATGTTCGGCGAGTCGTCGATGAACAGCGGCGCGTCCACCACCTCGCTCATCCGCCGGGCCAGCCGGGTCCAGTCCTCCTCGCTCATCTGGCCGGTCCGCATGCTGTGCAGCGGCACCCGGGCCTCGGCCGACAGCAGCCGCATGGTGATCTCGTTACGGCTCATTTCCAGGCTGAACAGCACCGTCGGCATCGCGTGCTTGATCGTCGCCGCCCGGGCAAGATCAAGAGCGAGGGTCGAGTTGTGCGTGGGAATCATGCTGCGGCCCGCAAGGTACAGATGATCGGCACTATCCACCTGCACACACCGCACCGGCACAGATGGCACCGGGCGCACCGCCACGATGTAGCGGCTGACCTGCTCACGGCCCCAGTTCCAGCGCGCCGCGAGCGCTTTGCGGGGAAGGCGTGCCAGCGGCAGAGACGCCGGCATGATGACTTCCCACGATTCCCGCGTCTGCCGCCCTGCCCGCATGCGCGGACCCCGATGCCTCACCTGTGCAACGCAGCCCAGGCTGGTTACCAGCTCAGCGAAATCATCGATCAAGCGCTTGCTGGAGTGGGCGAAGCGATAGCGGCCCTGTACATCGACATAGCCGTCCGAATCGATCAGGCCCTGCACCAGCGCCAAGCGCTGAGCCAAGGAGCCGCGCAGGTAGACCACAGGTATGTGCTTATTTCGCGCCAGGCCGAGCGAATGCCACGCTTCCCTGATCCCGGCCGCGTAAAAATGCCCAGGATCTGCGTACGCAGTAACCCTGTAACCGAGGTCTCTGAATTCGTCAATAAGCCACGAACGGTCACGGGGGTCGCAGGCCACGCGGCCGCTTCCGGTAGTGTCACCGTCACCCAAGAGGTAGCCAAGGATGTAGGGCTCGAGCGCTAGATCGGCTTCGGGCAGGAGAAGAGGCTTCGACGCTGGTATCGCGTGATTCCGCTGACCCCGAAGCCGAAGGCTGGAAGCAATGTCCCTGGTTGTCCGGGGTCTTGCCGCTACGGAGTTACCCAGGACATCCCCCGCACGATCCCACTGCTGCTGGATAGCTACAGCTGTGCGTCCGAGGATCGCAGCTACCTGCTCGGCTGACCGGCCGGCCCTCCGCAGGCTGCGCATCTGGGCCCTGTCCCCAGGGCTGTACCCGCGAGGCGACGCACCGGGCGAACTCCACGTGGCCCAGTCGTCCGGGAAGTGCGGCATCCCAGATTCACGGTGGTAGTCGTAGGCCTTCCGGGTCAGCAAATCCCAGGTCACCCACAGGTGCTCGGCATCCGCGACGATGATCTCCCCATCGGAGAACTCGACCTCAAAGCAGGGCCGTCCCCGCATCACCTCAGTGGCAGCCACCACGGTCACCGGCCGGCCGTTGGCGCCCAGCAGGTGGTCCCCCGGCTGGACCTCACCCATCGTCGTCCACCCATCCGGGGTGGCCAGCGGCGTGGCCAGCGCCAGCGCCTTACCGACGGCCGGCCTCGCCGCGATGACGACCATCTGGCCGGCGTGCAGGCCGTTGGTGAGGGCGTCCAGGTCGGCGAACCCGGTCGGCACCCCGGTCATGCCGCCGCCGCGGCTGCCGATCGCCTCGATCTCGTCCAGGGCCGCGGGCATGATCTCGGACAGGGACAGGTAGTCCTCGCTGACCCGCCGCTCGGTTACCCCGTAGACCTCGGCCTGGGCGCGGTCCACCAGTGCGTCGGCATCGCCGTCGCCGGAGTAGCCGAGCTGGACGATCCGGGTGCCGACCTCGACAAGGCGGCGCAGGATGGCGCGCTCCCGGACGATCCTGGCGTAGTAGCCGGCGTTCGCCGCGGTGGGCACGGCCGCGATCAGCGTGTGCAGGTAGTCGTGGCCCCCGGCCCGGGCCAGCTCACCGCGCTTGGTCAGCAGGTCGGCCACGGTCACCGCATCGGCCGGCTCGCCCCGGCCGTACAGCTCGAGGATGGCCTCGTGCACGATCTGGTGCGCGGGCCGGTAGTGGTCGTCCGGCCGGATCGTCTCCATCACGTCGGAGATGGCGTCCTTGGACAGCAGCATGCCGCCCAGCACGCACTGCTCCGCCGCCACGTCGTGCGGCGGGGTGCGATCGAACCCCTCTCCCCGGGGAGCGATCTCGGCCACGCTCACCACACATCACCTCCCCGTCAAACCCGCACCCCGGCGGCCGCCTGACACCGCGCGCCCGCCCGCCCGTGCCCCGTTCTCATGCTTAGTTCTAACGGCCCGGTCTGACAGTCTGGTTGCGGTCTGCCGCAGCGTCCAATCGTGCTGTGCACAGGCCTGTGGACAGCTTGTGCAGACACGCCGCCGGAGCTGTGCGCAGGCTGGGGACAGCCCTGGGGACAGCAATCCGGGATGGCCGGTCAGCACCGCTACTGCCTGCAGAAACGTGGTCCACGGGGTGTGTGCGGAAAAAACTTGGGAGGCCGCTGGCCGTCCACACCGCTACGGAAGTTATCCACACACGGAACGTGACGTCGGCCGTTACCGGGACTCCGGGCGGCCTGGCTGAACTCCGGCGAACTACGAGTCCTTCCCCTAGGATTCGAGCATGCGTTCGACGTCCGACCCCCGGCTTGACCGCCTCGGAACCGCCATCGACGAAATCGGCGCGCTAGCCGCGGAAGCAGCGGCGGCCGGCGCCGACGGTACGGGCGCGCTGGCCGGGCGTCTGGCGGAGGTGTGGGCCATGGTCGCCGACCTCGACCCCGGGCTCGCCCGGCGCCTGCCGGGCTACACCACGGCCGACTGAGCATGGCGGACAGCACAGACGTGGTGGCCGCCCGGGCGGCCACCACGTCAGCCGGCTGATAACGGCCGCCGCCAGCTCCGGCCGGAGGGTGACGGCGGCGTGCTGCCGCACGCCCCCGATCAGGAGGCGGCGACCTCGACGTCCAGCGTGGCGTTCACCTCGGGGTGCAGCCGCACGGTCACCTGGTGCGAGCCGACGGTCCGGATCGGGACGGCCACCTCGATCCTGCGGCGGTCCAGTTCCGGGCCACCGGAGGCGCGGACCGCGTCCGCGATGTCCGACGGGCTCACCGAGCCGAACAGCCGGCCCGACGCCCCGGCCCGCACCCGGAGCCGGACGGTCGTCGCCGAAAGCCGCTTGGCGGCCTCCCGGGCGTCGTCGAGGCCGCGGATGTCCCGGGCCGCGCGGGACCGCTTGATCAGCTCGATCTGCTTCTCGGCACCGCGGGTCCAGCGCATCGCCAGCCCCCGGGGCACGAGGTAGTTGCGGCCGTAGCCGCCGGCCACCTCCACCACGTCACCAGGGCCGCCCAGGCCGGTGACCTCGTTGGTGAGGATCAGCTTCATCGGTGTGCGACTCATCGGTATCCGGCCCTCCCGGTCAGCGTGCCGTGCTGGTGTACGGCAGCAGCGCCATCTCGCGGGCGTTCTTGATCGCCTTGGCGACGTCGCGCTGATGCTGCGTGCAGTTCCCGGTGACCCGCCGGGCCCGGATCTTGCCGCGGTCGGAGATGAACTTCCGGAGCAGTCCGGTGTCCTTGTAGTCCACGTAGGAGATCTTCTCCTGGCAGAACAGGCAGACTTTCTTCCGGGGCTTGCGAATAGGTGCTTTCGCCATCGTGGTGCTCCTCAGCAGAGCCCCGCATCGCGCGGGGATGGTCGTCTGGTTAGTTATTGGTCAGGACATGGCCCGGCGTCCGGGCTCCGGCCGGGCCGCCTAGCGGCCGTCCGGCTCAGAACGGCGGCTCGTCAGAGGCGCCGTCGCCGAGGCCGCCCGAGTCGTTGGCCCAGGGGTCGTCGTTGGCCCGGCCGCCGGATGACCCGCCGAAGCCGCCGGAACCGCCCTGTCCCGCCTGGCCGCCGCCGAAGCTGCCGCCACCGCCGCTGGCGGCGCCACCACCACCACCGCCGAAGCCGCCGCCACCACCACCACCGCCACCACCGGAGCGGTTGGACCGGGTCACCTTGGCGGAGGCGCTACGCAGCGACGGGCCGACGTCGTCCACCTCGACCTCGAAGACGGTCCGCTTCTCCCCCTCGCGGGTCTCATAGGAGCGCTGGTGCAGCCGCCCCATGACGACCACCCGCATGCCGCGCTGCAGGCTCTCGGCCACGTTCTCGGCGGCCTGCCGCCATACATTGCACGTGAGGAAGAGGCTGTCGCCGTCCTTCCATTCGTTCGCCTGCCGGTCGAAGGTGCGCGGGGTGGAGGCGACGCGGAAGTTGGCCACCGCCACACCAGTCGGGGTGTACCGGAGTTCCGGATCGCTGACCAGGTTGCCAACGACCGTGATCTGGGTATCGCCTGCCATCGGGTAACTCCCGGTCATTCAGGGGGATGGGGTCGGGGGAGCGGCGCGGGCGCCAGCGTCAGTGCATTTCCGGGCGCAGGATCTTGGTCCGCAGCACGGCCTCGTTCAGGCTGAGCTGACGGTCGAGTTCGTGGACCGCGTCCGGCTCCGCGACCATGTCGATGACCGCGTAGATGCCGTCGGACTTCTTCTCGATCTCGTAGGCGAGCCGACGCCTGCCCCAGACGTCGATCTTGTTGACGCTGCCGCCCCCGGTGGTGACCACCGAGAGGAACTGGTCGAGTGAGGGCTGGACGGTCTGCTCTTCGAGAGCGGGATCGAGGATGATCATCATCTCGTAGCGGCGCATGAAGAAAACATGCCTCCTCTGGACTGGTGCGGCCACGGTCTCTCCGTGGCAGGAGGGGCTGACCGGGCGGAACGGCGAGGATGCCGACAGCGGCGGGCAGCCGGTTCAGCTTACCAGGGCTGGCCTGCGGCCCGGCTCAGGATTCCGGCGTGGCGGCGGCGGGCATAACGCGGGGAAGACCCGTCCGAGGGGGTGGCCACGATGCCTGACGCTGCCGGAGCCCACCTATCCCAGGTCACCTCGACCCGGGCTCATCTCAGGCTCCCGCACCTCACGCTGAACACCGACGGCCGGCGTCATCCGCGGGAGAATGCGCTCGCTGTCTTCACCCTGGTGGCCGGCCTGGTGGCCATCATCGCCGGCTTCCTGGCCAACCAGCACGGCATGGGGGCGTGGGCCCACGTCACCGCGACCTGGCTGGGGCTGGCCTCGCTCGTCATCGGCCTGTACAGCCAGCTGGTCTCGGCGACCCGGGAGGAGCGGATGCTCATCGTCGCCGGGCTGGTGGCCGCGTTCGTCGGCGTCGCCCTCGGCCTGGCCAACGGCGGCCTGCTGCCCTGATCCCCGCCCCGCGGCGCGGGCCAGCAGGAGCGGGGTGGGCAGGATGAGGACACCGGCGACCGCTATCGCGGCCCGCGGGCTGGTGATGCTGGCCAGCAGGCCCCCCAGGGCGGTCAAGGCCGCGATGGTGGCGCTGCTGCTGACCGACCACGCGGACAGGGTGCGGGCGACCCGGTCCGGCCCGGTTTGTTCAAGCCGGTAGGTGGCGAGCACCGGATTGGAGACGCCCATGCAGGTGACCAGGCCGAACTGGACGGCAATGACGAGCACGATCCCGGCAGCGCCCGGGCCGATGAAGGCCAGCCCGGGCAGCCAGCCCGCACGCAGCACCCCGGCGGTGAACATGACCCGGCGCTGCCCGAACCGCGCGACGAGCGGGCCGGCCAGCCGTGACCCGATGAGGCCGCCGGCGCAGGGTGCCGCGAACGCCAGGCCGTACTGCCACGGCGCGAACCCGAGGCGGCCGAGCATGAGCACGGCGATCAGCGGCGAGATCGCCATGATCAGGCCATTGACCAGCATCGTGTTGAAGAACAGAGGGCGCAGTGCCGGGTGGGCCAGGATGTACCGCCACCCGTCGGGCAGGTCCCCGGCGCGCAGTCGCGGGGCACCGGTTCGCGCGGGGTGCGGCTCCCTCCCGCCGATCGCGCTGATCCCGGCGGCCGAGAGCAGATAACTGACCGCATCGGCCACCACGGTTGTCACGGGGCCGAACAGCCCGATCGCGGCCCCGCCCAGCGGCGGGCCGAGCATGGTGGCGGTCCAGGTGGTCGACTCGAACCGCCCGTTCGCGGCGAGCAGGTCCGCCGGCCGCATGAGCGCTTTCAGATAGGCGCCGCTGGCCGCGTTGAAGGCGATCTTGGCTGCGGCGACGATGACCGACACGACCAGGAGCTGAGCGAAGCTGAGCCAGCCGAGCGCGAACGCGGCGGGAACGCTCATCATCGCCGCGAACCGGGTCAGGTCCATCGCCGCCATCACCGGCCGCTTGCGGCGGAACTCCACCCACGGGCCGAGCGGCACGGCGACCGCCGCCCCCACCGCCAGCCCGGCCGCGGCCAGCAGCGACACCTCGGCCGGCCCGGCGCGCAGCACGATGATCGCGATCAGCGGAAGCGCGCCGAACCCGAAACCTGAGCCGTACGCGCTGACCGCATACGCCGCCCAGAGCCACCCGAACTGCCGCCCGAACTGCCACCGCCCGCTCACCATGTCCCGCGCCCCCGGCTCTCTCGCCCGGACAACCTCACGCCAGCTGGCAAGATCAAAGCCCGCAGCACATCAGCGGGGCAAACAACCGTCCCGCCGGCGAGCCACAACGCCGCGTTGTGCAGCTAAGGTCGGTCGGCGTGGATCTCGATGGCGTGCGCGCCTTCGTCGCGGTCGCGGACGCGGGCCAGTTCTCCGAAGCCGCCGTTGACCTGTCAATCACCCAGCAGGCCGTCTCCAAGCGCATCGCCGCGCTGGAGAAGGACGTCGGCGTGCGGCTGTTCACCCGCACGGCGCGCGGCGCCCCGCTCAGCCGCGACGGGCAGGCGTTCCTGCCGCACGCCCGCGATCTGCTCCGTGCCGAAGAGCGGGCGGCCGCCTCCGTGCGGCCCGGCCGCCGTGCGCTGCGCGTGGACGTGATCGGCCGCAGGCTCGCGCCAGCCGCCCTGCTGCGCGACTTCCACCGCGCGCATCCCGGCACCGAACTCGATGTCGTGACCCTCTTCGACGCCGGCGCGGCCATCGCGGCGCTCTGGTCCGGCACGATCGACGCGTCCTTCCGCGCGCTCACCCGGCCAGCCCGCGAGCTCCCCGCGGGCATCGAAACCAGCCGGGTTCTCAACGAGCCCGTCCAGCTGCTCACCGGGCCGGCCCACAAGTTCGCGGCCGCCCCCGCGGTCACGCCCGCCGGGCTGGCCGGGCACACGATCTGGATGCCCGGCCTCGTCCCCGGAACCGAGTGGGCCGCGTACTACGACGAACTCGCCCTCGCGTTCGGGCTCACCATCAACACGGCCGATCCGCACTTCGGCGCCGAGCCCCTGCTGGACGCGCTGGCCGGCTCCCCGGCCGTGGCGACCTTCGTCGGCGAGCAGACCCGGCTCGCCTGGCCGGCCGGCCACGGCCTGCGGCGCATTGCCGTGCACCATCCGACACCGGTCTATCCGCACTCACTGATCTGGCGCAGCGACAACGCGCACCCCGTGCTGACCACACTCCGCAGCCACCTCGGGTCCGCGCCGCCCGGCCATCGCGACGATGGCACCTGGACGCCGGAATGGGCTCAGCGGCCAGCACCACCGCGCCGCCCGGCGGCAGCCACGCCATGAGCCGCACCGGCTAGTCTCCTTGCCATGGTGAGCATCGGACCGCACGTCCATGACGAGGAGCCATTGCGGGCGGCGGAGGCGACCCAGTCCCCGGTGGCCCAGTTCTTCCTGGGTGACCCGCAGGGGTGGGCCCAGCCGAGCTTCCCGGGGGGCGACGCCGCCGCGCTCCGCGCGGCGCTGGAGGACGCGGGCGTGCAGGCTTACATCCACGCTCCGTACCGGATCAACGTGGCCAGCACCAACAACCGGATCCGCATCCCCAGCCGGAAGCTGCTCGGCCAGTACCTGGCGGCGGCGGCCGCGATCGGCGCCCGGGGGGTGATCGTGCACGGCGGGCATGTGACCGCCGACGCGGACGTGGCCGACGGATACGCGAACTGGCGCAAGGCGGTGGAACGGACCGACCGGCCGGTGCCGATGCTGATCGAGAACACGGCCGGCGGTGACCAGGCCATGGCCCGCGGCCTGGACGCGGTCGCCCGGCTCTGGGACGCCGTCGGTGACGCCGCGGCCGGCGGGGCCGGCGGGGCCGGCGAGGTCGGGTTCTGCCTGGACACCTGTCATGCGTTCGCCAGCGGTGAGGACCTGGCCGGGATCGCCGACCGGGTGAAGGCCATCACCGGCCGCATCGACCTGGTGCACTGCAACAACTCCCGGGACGAGTTCGGCTCCGGCCGGGACCGGCACGCGGGGATGGAGCAGGGCACGATCGACCCCACCCTGCTGGTGGACGTGATCCGGGCGGCGGGTGCCCCGGTGATCTGCGAGACCCCCGACCCGGCCAGCGACATCCACTGGCTCCGCGCGCACCTCGGCGCGGCCGGCTAGCGCCGGGTCAGGGCTGGGCCGGGGCGGCGGAAGGCTGGCGACCCCGGCGGGCGCCCAGCGGCAGCACGAAGCGGTCAGGCGCGCCGGCCAGCACCCCGGCCGCCGGGTCGTCCACGCCCCCGGTGCGGACCACGTCCCCGGCCGGGTGCAGAATGTCCCGGATCACCAGGCCGCAGAGCAGCAGCACGGTGAGGAACCGGGCCAGCAGCGCGCCGAAGTACAGCCCGCTGCTGATCCCCCCGACGTCCGCCGCTGTCGGCCCGGACACCGCGATCGTGATCAGGTACGCCCAGATGCCGAAGAAGTACGCCACCTCGGACAGCTGCCACAGCAGGTAGGCGCCGATCCGGGGCCGGGCCAGCACCACGAGCGGGGCGAGCCACACCACGTACTGCGGGGACCACACCTTGTTGGACAGCAGGAAGACGGCCAGGACGAGGAAGAAGACCTGGGCCACCCGCGGGCGGCGCGGCGCGGCCAGGGTGAGCAGCGCGATCCCGGCGCAGCCGGCCAGGAAGACCAGCGAGGAGATCAGGTTCAGCGCGTGCACGCTGCTGGTGCCCACCCCCGGCCAGTGCTCGGTCTGGAAGAAATACCAGATCGAGCCCCAGTCCGCCGCACGTGTCTCGTTCAGCTGGTAGAACCGCTCCCAGCCGGACGGTGCGGCGATCATCACGGGCAGGTTCACGGCCAGCCAGGCGGCCGCCGCCCAGCCGGCGGTCACCCAGAACTGGCGCATCCGGCCGGCCCGCAGGCAGAGCAGCAGCAGTGGGCCGAAGAAGAGCAGCGGGTAGAACTTGGTCGCCACGGCCAGCCCGATGAGCACGCCGGCCAGCACGCCGCGCCGCGCCGCCCACGCGGCCATGCCCAGCATCACCAGGCCCATGGCGATGAGGTCCCAGTTGATGAACGCGCCCAGGATCACCGCGGGCGCGAGCGCCACGCCGAGCGCGGTCCACCGCCGGGCCCGGCCCGCCAGGTAGGCGGTGGCCAGCACCCCGGCGATGGCGAAGATGGTCAGCAGCACGATCGTGACGTCGAAGAACTCCCGGCCCCGGGTGAACGGGTCACTGATCGGGCGGACCACCCAGGCAGCCAGTTGCATGGCTCCGCCGATGAGCACCGGGTACTCGACCGGGTGGCCGTAGTAGGGCACCTTCCCGGCCGACAGCCCCTCGCCGTAGTACAGCGGGTAGATGTCGGTGTAGCAGTGCGCCTGGAACTGGGCCAGGTACCCGTTCCAGGCGCCGGCCCGGCACGCCCACTTGTTGGTCAGCGCGAGCGCGCAGCCCAGCAGGGTCGCCAGGACCAGGGCGGTGCTGGACCCGGCCAGGACCGCCAGCCGCGCCGCCCGGGGATGTGGTGTGCCGCCCGGGCCGTGGCCGGCCGGACCGGCTGCTGCGTCGCTCACCCGCGCTCCGTCATCGGCTCGCCCTTCTGCTGCCGCTGATTCTGCCCGGCACCGGGCCGGGTGGTCGCGCTACCGGACTGCTGTTCGTGCCCGGCCCGCCCCGCCCGGCAGCGTCGGGGTGGGCGGGGTCGGGGGGGCCGGGGCGGTCGGCACCGGGAGAGGGGGATTCGGGTTGGGTGGCTGCTGGCCGCCGCCGTCGGAGTGGCAGTGCCGCCCGAAGAAGAAGCCCAGGCAGGTCGGGGTGGGCGTGGGCGTGGGCGACGCCGTCGGCTTGGGCTTCGGCGTGTACGGGCCGAGCAGGTTCCAGGCGGTGCCGCCGAAGTCCGGAGCCGGGAAGCTCTGCGCCGGCATCTGGGCGAACTCCTTCAGGGCGAAGCTATGCCAGATGGAGGCGGGCATCTGGCCGCCATAGCCCTGCAGGCCGGCCAGCCCGTACAGCGTCTGCACCCCGGGCGGCGGCGCGCTCTCCTGGTTGGCCGCCGCCTGGCAGCCGGACACGTTGGCCGGGCAGCCCTGCTGGTTGGTGAACATGCCCACCGCCAGAGTGAACTGCGGGATAGAGCCGATAAAGAACGCGGACTGGGACAGGTTGGTGGTCCCGGTCTTGGCGATGATCTGCCGGCCATCCGGCAGGCCCGCGTTCGGCGCGGTGCCGCCCGGCTGGGTGTCGAAGGACAGCGCGTAGTCCACGTCCGAGGCTTCGTCCGGCGTCAGCACCTGGCGCCGGGTCACCTTGGCCATCGTGGTGGACATGGCCTGCCCGGGCTGCTGCTGCTGGATCTCCAGGATCACGTGCGGGGAAATGTACTCACCGTTGTTGGCGAACGTGGAGAACGTGCTGGCCTGCTCCCCCACGGTCAGCGACGCCTGGCCGAGCGCGCTGCCCACCTCATCGCGCATGGAGTACAGGCCGGACGCGGACGACGACACGTCCACGCCCAGGTTCCGTTCCAGGGCGATGATGCTCTGCCCGTCGGTGCCCGCCACCCGGTGGTAGAGGTCGGTGTAAGCGGTGTTCAGCGACTCCGCCGACGCGGTCACCACGCTCACCCCGTTGGCCTGCGGGTCACCCGCATCGTTGCCCACCTCGTAGTAGCCGGCCCCGTTGGCCGGCGGGGTCTGGCTGGCATAGGTCATTGGCTGGGCCACCGGCGGGATCCACAGCGGCGAGTGGCCGTCCAGCGTGCTGGTCTTCACGTTCATGCCCTGCTGGCGGGCCAGCGCCAGCACGTAGGGCTTGAACGAGGAGCCGACCTGCTCCCGGTTCTGCAGCGCCATGTCCCACTGGCAGCGGATCTTCGCGCAGCTGTACGGCCCGCGCAGCGGGGCGTCGTAGTTGGGCCCGGCGTACGTGGCCCAGATCTCGCCGGTGCGCGGGTCCTCCAGCACCGCGCCGGTGTGCGCCCAGGCCGGCACGTGCGGGCCGATCAGCGACAGCTCCTGGTTCACCGACGTGTACAAGGCGTTCATCATCGGCTTGCTGAACGTGGTGACGATGCGCAGCCCGCCGTTCTCGATCTGCTGGGGGCTGTAGTGGTAGGTGGCCTCCAGCTCGTTCAGCACCGCCCCCATGATGTAGCCGCGGTATCCGGACCAGCTGTTGTTGAACGCCTTGACGATCTTGGGGAACTTCTGGGCGCTGGCCTCCTGCTGCGTCAGCCAGCCCTGCTGGACCATCGTGTTGAGCACGTAGTGCCAGCGCGTCACCAGATTCTGGTAAGCCACGCCGGCCGACGGGTCGGGGCTGTACCCGCTGGGCGCCTGCGGCATGGCCGCGATCATCGCCGCCTGGGCCACGGTCAGCCTGTCCACCGGCACGCCGAAGTAGGCCTGCGCGGCCGCGCCGAACCCGTACAAGTTCGCCCCGGTGGGCACGGTGTTCATGTACTGGGTGAGGATCCACTGCTTGGACTTGAGCTGGGCCAGCTTCTCCGCGACGAAGATCTCCTTGATCTTCCGGGTGGCGGTCTGCGCGGTGCCGATCCCGTCGTAGTAGTTGCGCACCAGCTGCTGGGTGATGGTGGAGCCACCCTGCTGGACCGAGCCGCTGGTCAGGTCGGCGATGGCAGCGCGCATGATGCCGGTGAACGAGACGCCGCCCTCGTTGTAGAAATGCTTGTCCTCGGCGGCCACCATGGCGTGCTGGACCATGACCGGGATCTGGTTGGGCATCAGGATCTGCCGGTCCGTGCTGCCGAACCGGCCGACCAGCGTCGTGCCGTCCCGGAAATAGACCTGCGAGGCCTGCCCGGTGGCGAACTCCGAGGCGACCGGGATCGGCGTCTGCGCGAGGACGAAGTAGAAGCCGACCAGCATGATGACGATGAACGCGCCGCCGGTGGCCAGCGTCAGGAACATGGCCTTCTTCCATGTCCAGCGGCGCCACCAGTCGCCCTTGCGGCGGGGCCGCCGCCCGGGACCGCCGCCGCGCCCGCCGCCATGCCCGCCGCGGCCCCGGCCGCCCGGGCCGCCGGTATCGCCCGGCATGGCGGCGGCCTGCCGGCCGCCTGGTCCCTGATAGCCGCCCGCCGGATAGCCATCATCCCGGTAACCACCCCCGGGGTACCCGCCCTGGGGGCGGCCCGCGCCAGCCGGGCCCCGGCCGCGCGCGGCCGCCGGGTAACCCCGGGCCGCGGGCGGCGGGCCGTAGCCGTCATCCGGGCCCGGCGCGGCTGCGGCCGGGCCGGTGCCCAGCCGGGCGGCCAGCTTGTCCCGGGCGCTCATCCCGCCGCCGGGCTGGCCGCTGCCCTGGCTGGCCGCGGTGCCCAGGTCCCGGCCACCGCGCCGCCGCGGCCGCTCCGCGCGGCCGTTGCCCGCGGCCCGGGCCGTCCGGTCACCGCCGCGGTCCGCCGCCCCGCGGTCCGTCACGCCGCGGTCCCACTGGTAGTCCTGATTCTCCCCATAGCCCGCCGGACCCTGGTCCCGGCCAGGACCGCGGCCTGGGTACCCGCCGTGGCCGGGCCCCTGGGGCTGGCCGCGGTGGCTGCCACGGGGCACGCCAGGGCGGCCCGCACCCCGCGGGTCCTGGGAATATGCGCCGGAAGAATCTGGGTAACTCACGCGTCCTCGCTGGTTGGAGAGGCAGTCGTGGGCGGACAGCAGGCGACCGCCGGGCCTCACGGTATCCGGTGGCCCCAGCCTCCCGGCGCAGGTTAGGAATTCGTCACATCTGCACCAGGCGGCTATGACCTGCTCGTCCCGGAGAACGGCAGGTCATGCCCCGCCGTTACTCACCGGCACGCGCCCGCCGACGGCGCCGGGCAGGTGGCTCGCCTGTGCCGAGAACGTAAGACGAGGCAAGGTGGTTCCAGGAGCAACTTTGGCAGACTTCGACCACATAGGCCCGGAACTCTCCGTATTCGGACGCCATCTCGGCGAGCTCCGGTCCCTGCTTCACCCGGCCCGCGTACGGCCCGAGTTCGTCTCCATAGACGTAGGTGACGTGGGTCAGCTTGGACCGGCGGCAGATGGGGCAGGCGACCTCCGTGGCCTCACCATGAAACCTGGCCGCCCGCAGCAGGTAGGGGTGGGCGTCACAGACGTCGGCGACGGTGGTGTGCCCGGCCAGCACGGACGCGAGCGTTGCCCGCCGGGCAAGCCCGTAATCAACGACCGAACGCCTGACTCCCATCACCGACAGGGTACGACGGGCGCGGGCACCGGCCGCTACCCGGATCGTCCGGTTACCGGGGAAACGACGGATGAGCCGGAGTTGCGGCTTTACTGGCCGCCGCATATCTTTGTGATGTATCGGTTCGATACATCGCGCGGGTACATTGAGCCGATACACCGATCTGGCGCCAGGGCATCCGGTCCCGGCGCGGGCGGTGCGACGGGAGGTGCGGGCAGGAATGGTCGGGCAACGCTCGCGCGTCCTGGAGCTCGCGGTTCTCGGCGTGCTGCATGAGACGCCGATGCATGGATATGAGCTGCGCAAGCGGCTCAACGCGATCCTCGGCGCGTTCCGGGCTATCAGCTACGGGTCGCTGTACCCGTGCCTGAAGGAGCTCCTGGTCCAGGGGCTGATCGCGGAAGAGGTCCCGGATGGCCCGGCCAAACCGCTCTCCGGCCGGCGATCGAAGATCGTCTACCGGCTGACCGCGGACGGCAAGGAGCGGCTCCAGCAGCTGCTGACCGAATCCGGCCCGGCCGCCTGGGAAGACGACGGATTCGGGGTGCACTTCGCCTTGTTCGGCCAGACCCGGGCGGACATCCGGCTGCGCATCCTGGAAGGCCGCCGGACCCGGCTGGAAGAGCGGATGGACGGGGTACGGGGCGCGATCGCCCGGACCCGGGACCGGATGGACAGCTACACGCTGGAACTGCACCGGCATGGCCTGGAGTCGGTCGAGCGCGAGGTGCGCTGGCTCAATGAGCTGATCGCCTCCGAGCGCCAGGCCGGCCCGGATCAGGCGAAAGACAGCACCCCGCGGCCGGATGGCGGGACCGGCGCGGGACCGGCCGGCTGAGGCAATGACTTGACGCCGCTCAACGCGGCCGAAGGCTGAGAGAAGGAGTAATCCCCATGGGTTCGGTACGGGTAGCCATCGTCGGCGTGGGCAACTGCGCCAGCTCCCTGGTCCAGGGCGTGGAGTACTACAAGGATGCCGAGCCCGGCGGCCGGGTCCCCGGGCTCATGCATGTCACCTTTGGCCCCTATCACGTGCGGGACGTGGAGTTCGTCGCCGCGTTCGACGTGGACGCGAAGAAGGTGGGCCGGGATCTCGCGGAAGCCATCGGGGCGAGCGAGAACAACACCATCAAGATCTGCGACGTGCCGCCGACCGGGGTGACCGTGCAGCGCGGCCCGACCATGGACGGCCTGGGCGAGTACTACCAGGAGATGATCTCCGAGTCCCCGGACCCGGCGGTCGATGTCGTCCAGGCGCTCCGTGACTCCCGCGCGGACGTGCTGGTGTGCTATCTCCCGGTTGGATCGGAGCAGGCGGACCGTTACTACGCGCAGTGCGCGATCGACGCCGGGGTGGCCTTCGTGAACGCGCTGCCCGTGTTCATCGCCTCCGACCCGGAGTGGGCGGCCAGGTTCACCGCCGCCGGGGTGCCGATCATCGGGGACGACATCAAGTCCCAGGTGGGCGCGACCATCACGCACCGGGTGCTGGCCAAGCTTTTCGAGGACCGCGGCGTCGAGTTGCTCCGGACCTACCAGCTGAACTTCGGCGGCAACATGGACTTCATGAACATGCTGGAGCGCAAGCGGCTGGTGTCCAAGAAGGTCTCCAAGACCCAGTCCGTCACCTCGCAGATCCCGCATGAGATGGAGAAGGCCGCGGTGCACATCGGCCCGTCCGACCATGTTCCGTGGCTGGACGACCGCAAGTGGGCCTATATCCGGCTGGAGGGCCGGGCGTTCGGGGATGTCCCGCTCAGCCTGGAGTACAAGCTGGAGGTCTGGGACTCGCCCAACTCCGCGGGCGTGATCATCGACGCGATCCGCGCGGCGAAGATCGCTAAGGACCGGGGCATCGGCGGTCCCATCCTGTCCGCCGCGTCCTACTTCATGAAGTCCCCGCCCCAGCAGTACGGCGACGAGGCCGCCCGCGACCTGGTCGAGCAGTTCATCCGCGGCGACATCGAGCGTTAGCAGCGGGTGCTGGCGCCGGGCACCATCCCGATTCGCGGGGGGGTCCGGGGGGTCGCCCCGGGCCAGCACAGCAGAGGGGGAACGATGCAGGTCCTGAACGGCGCGGGTAACTACACCGAGCCCGATCCGGGCGACGGCAGCCACTGGGTGGAGCACCTGCGGGTCAGCGATCTGTCGGTGGGCACGTATTCGCTGCCCAAGGGCGGGATCGACGAGCAGGAGCCGCACAGCGAGGACGAGATCTACGTGGTCACCCGGGGACGGGCCCGGCTGCAGGCCGGGTCCTTCACCGTCGATGTCGGGCCCGGCACCGCGGTGTACGTGCCCGCAGCGGAAACCCACCGGTTCACCGACGTCACCGAGGACCTGTCCGTGCTGGTCTTCTTCGGGCCCGCCGAGTACACCCGGCGGATCCCGGGCTGACCGCCACGGCCCGCGGCCGCCCGATCCTGGCGGGCGGCTTCCGGGTAGGTCAAGAGTGTTCCCGGATGCGGTGCTCGCCCGTAGTGCGCTGGGCCAGCGGCCGTAGGCTGAGCGGATGACTGTCCTGGCCGCCGTCAAGGCGAGACTGCGCGGCCGACGACACGGGTCTTCCTTCCTCGCCGACCTGCGGGTGCTGCTCCGCGGGCGGGACTTCCGGCGGCTGTTCTCCACCCGGCTCATCTCCCAGACGGGCGACGGCGTGTTCACCGCCGGCCTGGGTTCCTACGTGTTCTTCAACAGCACCTCGTTCCCCAACCCGGCGTCGGCGGCGGCGGCGTTCGCCGTGCTGTACGTGCCCTACTCGTTGATCGGCCCGTTTGCCGGGGTGTTCATCGACCGCTGGTCCCGGCGCCAGATCCTGGTCTGGTCGGCGCTGATCCGCTCGGTTTTCGTGGTGCTGGCCGCGGGCCTGGTGGCGTCCGGCAACCTGGGCCTGCCGCTGTACGCCAGCGTGCTGTGCGTCCTGGGGGTGAACCGGTTCTTCCTCTCCTCGCTGTCCGCGGCGCTGCCGCACGTGGTGGCGGGTGACGAGCTGGTGATGGCCAACGCGGTGTCGCCCACCGCAGGCGGGATCATGACCGCCGCGGGCGGCCTGGCCGGACTGGGCGTGCACGTGGCGACCGGCGGCGGCCGGGACGGCTCCGCCGTCACCCTGCTGGCCGCGGGATGCTTCTACATAGCCGCCGGCCTGGTGGCCCGGACCATGCACCGCGACCTGCTCGGCCCCGCGGGCGAGCCGGGGCGGACCCGTCCCGGCTCGGTCCTCGGCGAGATCGCCGACGTGGCCGCGGGCCTGGCGGCGGGCGCGCGGTACGTGGCCCGGCGGCGCGGGCCGGCCGCCGCGCTCGGCGCGACCGGCGGCTACCGGCTGCTGTACGGGATCTTGTTCCTGATGTCGATCCTGCTGTACCGGAACTATTTCTACCGGTCCGCGGGCGCCAACGCCGCACTCAGCCACTTCACCGTGCTGGTGCTGGTGTCCGCGGTCGGCTACGGGTGCGCCGCGCTGATCACCCCGCGCCTGACCAGGCGGCTGGGCAAGCCGGCCTGGATGACCCTGCTGCTCGCCAGCGGCGCGCTGGTGACCGCCGCACTCGGCGAGACGTTCAGCCAGGCCGCGTTCCTATTCATCGGGTTCTGGCTCAACCTGGTCGGCCAGGGCGTCGCCATCTGCGCCACCACGATCCTGCAGGAAGAAGTGGACGACGACTACCGCGGCCGCGTCTTCTCGTTCTACGACATGACGGTCAACATCACCTTTGCCGCGGGAGCGGGGCTCTGCGCGGCGTTCATGCCGGTGAACGGGCACTCGTCGGCGATGGTGGCCGTGATTGCGGCGGGCTTCGGGGTGACCGCCGCCGGTTACTGGGCCGCCCGCGGCTCCTCGGCGTCCGGCGGCCGCTCCGCGGGGGCCTCCCCAGCCGGTTCAGCCGGGGATCACTCCCCCGGCTCCGCGTCCTCAGGCTCAGTGCCGTCGCCCGGCTCCGCTGTTCCGGGCCGCCCCGCACCGGAAGCCGGGCCCGGATCCGGGTCGGCCCCGGCGTCGCTGCCGGGCTGAGCGGGGGCGTCACGGTCAGGCTGAGCGGGAGCGTCGCCTCGGGGCTGGGCCGGCGTAGCGCTAGCGGGGCCGGCCGCCCCGGCGTGGCCGGTCTCCTCCGTCCCGGGGTCGCGGCCGGCCCAGCGCAGCAGTTCCTCGGTGGCCCGCTCCGGCCCCAGCGGACCGTGCTCCATGCGGAGTTCCAGCAAGTAGTCGTGGGCGCGGCCGACCTCCGGGCCGGGTGGCAGGCCAAGGATCTCCATGATCTGGTTGCCATCCAGGTCGGGCCGGATCTTCTTGAGTTCCTCGGCGGCGCTGAGCACGGCGATGCGCTGCTCCAGGCCGTCCTGGGCCCTGGCCAGGCGGGCCGCCTTGGCCTTGTTCCTGGTGGTGCAGTCGGCTCGGGTGAGTACCTGTAGCCGGCTGAGCAGCGGGCCCGCGTCGCGCACGTACCGGCGGACCGCCGAGTCCGTCCACTCGCCCGGCCCGTACCCGTGGAACCGCAGGTGCAGCGCGATGAGCGTGGACACATCCGCGGTCACTGCGGCGGGGAAGCGGAGCGCCTTCAGCCGCTGCCGGGCCATCGCGGCGCCGACCACCTCGTGGTGGTGAAAGGCCACCCGGCCGTCCGGCAGCTTCGTGCGGGTCTTGGGCTTGCCGATGTCGTGCAGCAGCGCGGCCAGCCGGAGCACCAGGTCGGGGCCGAGCCCGTAGCGCTCCTCCAGCTCGATCGACTGATCGAGCACGGTGAGTGAATGCTGGTAGACGTCCTTGTGCCGCATGTGCTCGTCGGTCTCCAGGCGCAGCATGGGCACCTCCGGCAGCACCACGCCGGCCACCCCGGTGTCCACCAGCAACTCGATCCCGCGCCGGGGTCCCCCAGGACCGGGCGCCAGCATGAGCTTGATCAGCTCATCCCGGATCCGCTCGGCGGAGACCACCTCCAGCCGGGGGCCGAGCTGGCGCATGGCCACGGCCGCGTCCGGGGCCACCGTGAACCCCAGTTGCGCGGCCAGCCGGGCGGCGCGCATGATCCGCAGCGGGTCGTCGCTGAATGATTCCTCCGGGCTCCCCGGCGTGCGCAGCACCTTGCGGCGCAGGTCGCGCAGGCCGCCGAACGGGTTGACCAGCTCGAGCGAGGGCAGCCGGGCGGCCATGGCGTTCACGGTGAAATCCCGGCGGCGCAGGTCCGCCTCCAGGGACGTGCCGTAGCGGATGCCGGTGGGCTTGCGTGAGTCAGGCCGGTAGGTCTCGCTGCGGTAGGTGGTGATCTCGAAGGTCACCCCGCGCCGGCGCAGGCCGACGGTGCCGAACTCGATGCCCGTCTCCCAGACCTTGTCCGCCCAGCCGTGGACGATTTCCAGCACCTGCTCCGGCCGTGCGTCGGTGGCCAGGTCCAGGTCGCTGTGCGGCCGGCCGAGGAAGACATCGCGGACCGGGCCGCCCACCAGGGCCAGCTCGTGCCCGTGCCGGGCGAAGAGACGGCCCAGTTCGGCCGCGGGCGCGGCCGACTTGCGCAGCAGCGCAGCGGCGGCCTTCCGCTGATCAGGGCTCATCGGGCTGGTATCCGGCACGGGCATCGAGGGTAGGGGTTACTGGAGGCCGGGGGAAATCCGGGTAGCCCGGACGCATCCTGGAGGACTACTCAGGGAACGGCAATACCATTTCCGGCATGCCCCGTCAGCGCCCCGCGCTCAGCGCCACCGGGCCCGCCCAGGCGGCCCGGGGTACCCGGGTTGCGGCGCTCGCCGCACTACCCGGGTACTCGCCTGGGAGCCGCCGGTGACCCGGCTGGCGGCGGTTTTCCGGTCCCGCGGGCCGCGCCTCGCCCTGGCCTGCGGGGTGGCTGCCCTGGTCGCGGCCGGCCCGGCCGTGGCCGGGCCGGCCAGCGCAGCGCCGGCCACGGCAGCAGGCGCGGGCGGCGGGCGGGCGGCGGTGCACGGCGTGGCGGCGGACGCCACCGGGACGGCCGCGGCGCGCGGTGCCACCCGGCCCGCCCGGGCCGTGTCGGCCGCCGCCCTGGACACCGCGCCAGCCGAGCAGGTGACCGTCGCCATCAGCTCCGTCAGCCCGCAGATCGCCCGGCCCGGGAAGTCGGTCACGGTCAGCGGCACCGTCACCAATGGCACGAAAAGCCCCGTCTCCGGCCTCACCGTCCAGCTGTGGTCGTCCAGCGTCCCGCTGGGCAGCCGTAGTGAGCTGGCCAGCTATGCCGCCGGGCAGCTGCTGGTGGACCACCCGCTGCCGGTGATCACCCCGCTGGCGGGCACGGTCGGGGCGGGCGCGACGCGGTCCTGGACGCTGACCGCGCCCGCGGCCAGCCTCGGGATGACCAGCTTCGGCGTCTACCCGCTGGCGGCCCAGGTGTCGGCGAGCGGGGTACCGCTCAACGCCGAGCACACCTTCCTGCCGTTCTGGCCGGGCAGCCTCAAGTCCGCCCAGCTGGCCCGGCGGGAGGAGATCGCCTGGATCTGGCCGCTGACCGCCCCGCCGGAGCGGGCCGCCTGCCCGGCCCTGCTCGACAATGACCTGGCCGGCAGCTTCCCGACGGCCGGCCGGCTGGGCTCGCTGCTCGCCGCCGGGTCCAGCCCGGCCGGGATCGCCGCCGAGCTCACCTGGGCGATCGACCCGAGCCTGCTCACCAGCGCCGCGGTGATGAGCAACCCCTACCTGGTGGGCGGCACCGCGGCCTGCACCGGCGCGGCCGCGAAGCGGGCCAGCCCGGCCGCCCGGGCCTGGCTGGCCGGGCTCAAGACCGTCACCGCCAGCCAGGACTTCTTCATCACCCCCTACGCCGACGTGGACGTGGCCGCGCTCACCCACGCCGGGCTGAGCACCGACCTGGCCCAGGCCTATGCGACGGCGATGCGGGTGACCCTGGAGCGGCTCCGGCTCGGCGTGACCCAGCGGGCGCCCGGGGTCGCCGGCCAGATCGCCTGGCCCGCCGACGGCATCGCGGACTACGCGGTGCTCGGCAACCTGGCCGCCCACGGCGTCGGCACCGTGATCCTGAGCAGCAGCATGATGCCGCCGTCCAGCCCGGCCCAGCTCACCCCGAGCGCCGTCACCACCACGCCGGATGGCGTGAACGCCGGCCTGCGCGTGGCGCTGGCCGACAGCACGCTGACCCAGGTCGTGTCCGCCCCCGCGGCCACGGCCAGCCGGCCCACAGGCGCCATCGTGGCCGCCGGGACCGTCGCCACGGTACAGCGGTTCCTGGCCGAGACCGCGATGATGGCGGCCGAGCAGCCGGCCGTGCCGCAGTCGGTAGTCATCGCTCCGCCACGGCACTGGAACCCGGCGCCCGGCCTGGCCAGCGCGCTGCTGACGGCCAACGACACGGCGCCGTGGCTGCGCCCGGAGAGCCTGGCCGGGCTGCTGACCGCCCGGCCTGCGGCCGGCCAGGTCGCCCGTCAGGCGCCGCCCGCCCAGCTGATCAGCCGGGCGGAACTTCGGCGCCGGCAACTACGCCGGGTCAAGGACCTGGAGTCGGTCATCCAGATGCAGGCCAGCATGCTGGGCAAGCCGGACGCCAGCTACCTGGCCGACGCGGTGGCGGCCATCGAGTCCTCCGCCTGGCGGGGTGATCCGGCCCAGGTCCGCAGCCTGCTGATCCGGGTGTCCGGGTACCTGAGCGCCCAGTTGCAGCAGGTCCGGATCATCGACAACGGCCAGGTGACGCTGACCGGCAAATCCGGCCCAGTGCCCGTCTCCATCAGCAACCGGCTCGGCCAGCCGGTCACGGTGCAGCTCAGCGTGCAGGCCCCGGCCAGCCGGATGACCGTGCTGAAGCCCAGGTCGACCGTGACGATCGGCCCGCACCAGCAGCGGACCGTCGCGGTCCGGGTCCGGTCGTCAGTGGCCGGCTCGACCACGCTGACACTGAGCCTGCTGGCCCCGGACGGGCAGCCACTGCCGGGGACGACTACGCAGCTGACCGTGGACGCGACCCACTTCGGCACCACCGCGCTGGTGATCATCGCGGTCGCGATCGGCGTGTTCGTCATCACCTCGGTGGCCCGGGCCATCCGCCGCGGTATCCGTGGTCCGGGGACCGCGCAGCCAGGCGGCCGGGCCGGACCGGACCCGGACGGCACCGTCCCGGAAGCCAGCGGGGCGGCAGACCCGGAGGCCGGCGGGCCGCCCCCGGAAGCCGGCGGGGAACGAGGCGCGAACGGTGCGGATCCCGGCGGATCACCCGGGGAACGAGATACCGTCGTCACCGAGCGGATGCCCGATCACGAGACAGCCGAGGAGCCGGATGAGTACGCCAGGGCCCCGGGCCGGGCGGAGCACCCCCGATAGGGGTCCCGGGCACCGCCGCGCGTCCGGAAGGCGGGCCAGCCCCGGGCGGAGCGGCCAGGCCGGCAGCGGCGTGATACCCGCCACCCCGGCCGCCGGCCGCTGGGACGCGCCACCCGATACCCAGGCCCGGCCGGGAAGCACGCCCGGAAGCACGGAGCCGCGGGACGACGACCGCCCGGACCCGCGGTGGGCGCCGCCCGCCGACCCGCTCGCCGGGCCCGGGCCGCCCCTGGCCGGCGGCGGCTCCGGAGCAGGCCCCGGCGGCGGATCCGGGCCGGATCCGGCCGGCCGCGGCCCGGCCGAGCCCAGCCTGGTCCGGTCCAGCGGGGTGATGGCGCTGGGCACCCTGGCCTCCCGCGGCACCGGCTTCCTGCGCACGCTGATGCTCGTCTACGCGCTCGGTGCAACTGATGTGGCCAACGCGTACAACAACGCCAACACGCTGCCCAACGCGGTCTACGACCTCATGCTCGGCGGCATCCTGACCAGCGTGGTCGTGCCGCTGCTGGTCAGCGCGGCCAAGCGGGACAAAGACCGCGGCGAGGCCTACACCCAGCGGATGTTCACCCTGGCCACCGTGGCCCTGTTCGCGCTGACGGTGGTGGCCACCCTGGCCGCGAGCCTGCTGGTGGACCTCTACGCGCACGCGCTCACCGGGGCGGAACGGCACCTGACGGTGATCTTCGCCTTCTTCTTCATCCCGCAGATCTTCTTCTACGGGGTGAGCTCACTGGCCGGCGGCGTGCTGAACGCCCGCAACCGGTTCGCCGCACCGATGTGGACCCCGGTCATCAACAACATCGTGGTCATCGGCGTCCTGCTGATGTTCATCGCGACCGGCGGCATCGGCACTCAGGCCGCCAGCATCTCGTCATCGCAGGTCGAGCTGCTCGGCTTCGGCACCACGCTCGGCATCATCGCCCAGACCGCCGCCATGTTCCCGGCGCTGCGCCGGGCCGGCTTCCGCTGGCGCCCCCGGTTCGACTTCCAGCGCAAAGAGGTCGCCGAAATCCGCCGGATGGCCGCGCCGCTGTTCGGCTACATCCTGACCACCCAGGTGTCCTTCCTGGTCGTGCAGAACGTGGCGAATGCCGCCTCGGTGCGCCCGGGCACCCCCTACGACTCGTTCTCCGCCTACAGCTACGCCTGGCAGTTGTTCCAGTTGCCGTATGCGATCGTCGGCATCTCGGTGATCACCGCCCTGCTGCCCCGGATGAGCGCGCACGCGGCCGAGCGGCGGTATTCCCTGGTCCGTAGCGACTTCTCCACCGGCGTCCGGCTGTCCTCCGTCATCGTGGTACCGGCCGCGCTGCTGCTCATCGTGCTCGGCGGCCCGCTGGCCGAGTTCCTGATCGCGCACGGCAGCACCACCGTGGCGGAGGCGCGCTACATCGGCGAGGTGTTCGGCATCTTCTCGCTCGGCCTGGTGCCGTACATGGTGTTCCAGTTGCTGCTGCGCGTCTTCTACGCGCTGCACGACAGCCGGACCCCGATGTTCGTCGGCGTGGCCGTGATGGCCGCCAACATCACGGCCAGCCTGCTGGCGCTGCACCTGGCGCCCGCGGGGCACGTGGTCGAAGGGCTCGGCGTCGCGTTCGGGCTGGCGAACGTGGTGGGCGCGGTGGCGTCCTGGTGGATCCTCAGCCGGCGGCTCGGCGGCCTGGCCGGCCACCAGATCGCGGGCACCCTGGGCCGGATGTACGCCGCCGCCGTCCCGGCCATGCTGTTCGCCTGGGCGGTCACCTTCATGGTCGGCGTGCTGCTCCCTCCCGGGCCGGCCTACGGGCTGGTCGTCACCGTGCTGGGCGGCGGTGGCGGACTGATCCTTTACCTGCTGTTCGCCCGGGGGCTGGCCATCAGCGAGGTCACCGACCTGATGGCTACCGTCAAGGGCCGGCTGCACCGGTGACCGGCCGCGACCACCCCGGCCACAGCCGCCACAGCCGGGTTATCGGGAACCGAATCGGGTGTCTGGAACGTGTAACGGTTTGCGGTGGCAGGCATGCGGGCCATGCCGAGTCTTCCGCCGCGGCTTAGCATGGGGTACGACAGCGGCAGTCCGCGCTGCGCACCGTGGACAGCTCAGGGGGCTCGGAAGGAGGGTCGAGGGCCTGCCCCGCCCTCGGCTTCTGGCTTATGAGCACCTTTATCTCTGAACCGGGTACCCGGCTGGGCGGTCGTTACCGGCTTGAAGACCGGGTCGGCGACAGCGGCGGCTGGTCGTCGTGGAAGGCCATCGACGAGATCCTGGCCCGGCCGGTGGCGGTCCTGACGTTTGCCCCGGGATATCCGCGGATCCAGGAGGTGCTGACCGCGGCGCGCGCCGCCAGCCGCCTGACTGACGCGCGGCTGGCCCAGGTGTTCGACGTTGAGGACGACTGGGACCAGGCATACGTGGTAATGGAGTGGGTGCACGGCGACTCGCTGGATGACCTGCTCGCGGCCGGCCCGATGGAGCCCGCGCGGGGGGCCGAGATCGTGGCCGAGGGCGCCGAGGCGCTCGCCGTGGCCCACGCGGCGGGCCTGGCCCACCTGTGCCTCACGCCGCAGTCGCTGCGCTGGACGTCCGGCGGCGGGGTCAAGGTGCTGGGCGTGGGCATCGACGCGGCGCTGTCCGACGTGACGGCCGACGATCCCGCGCTGGCCGATACCCGCGGGCTGGCCATGCTGCTGTACGCCGCGCTGACCAGGCACTGGCCGGGGCCGGGCCTGGGTACCCTCCCGCCCGCGCCGCTGGCCGACGGCCGGCCGCGCAGCCCCCGCCAGGTGTGCGCCGGCGTGCCGGCCGGCATCGATGACGTCACCTGCCAGGCCCTGTTCCAGCAGGAGCGGCGGCGCGGACCGCCACTGACCACGCCGGGGCTGTTCGCCGAGGCCCTGTTCGAGGTGATCCCGGCACCGCTGGCGCCCCCGCCGGCCGCACCGGCCCCGCCCCCGGTCCGGCCTTTCCGGCCGGACAGCTTCGGCGGCCCCACAGCGGCCTATGGCAGCCCGGGCACGGCGGCGTACCAGGCGCGTGCCACGGCCCAGGATTACCCGCCAGCGGGCGGCTGGGGCCCGCCTGGAGGCGGGCGGCCGCCCCGCCCGCCCCGGCCGCCCCGCCGGGGAGGCGCCAGCCGGCTGGGCATCGTGCTGATCGCACTGCTGGTCGTGGCGGCCATCGGGGCCGGGGTCTACACCCTGACCCGGTCCGGCGGCGGTACCGGGTCGGCGGGCAGTCCCGGCGCTGCGCGGCACAATTCGGGGGCGTCAACCGGGGCGACCAGCGTGCTCAAACCGGTCAGCGCGGGCGGTTACGACGCGCTCGGCCTGGCCAGCGACTCGGGCAACGAGGACAACGCCGGGGCTCCCCTGGCCATCGACGCCAGCCCGTCCACCGCCTGGCACACCCAGTTCTACATCGGGAACCCGGTCTTCGGCGGCCTGAAGAAGGGCACCGGCCTGCTGCTGGACATGGGGAAGCAGGTCAGCCTGCGCTCGGTGCAGGTCACGTTCGGCCCGCTGCCCGGCGCCGACGTGCAGATCAAGATCGGCAACAACCGGAGCATCTCGCCGGCCGGGCTCGCCTCGTTCACCACCATCGCCAGCCGGCTGGACGTCGGCTCCGGCACCCAGACGTTCCAGACCAGCAGCACGGCCAAGGGCCGCTATGTGGTGATCTGGTTCACCAAGCTGCCGCCCGAGCCGGGCAGCAGCAACCAGTTCCAGGCCCTCGTCTACAACGTCGCCCTGCGGGGAGCGGGCTGAGCCGTGGCCGGCCTGCCCGGCCCAGCGGCTCCGGATCCCGCGGTCCCGCCCGTGGCATCTGCCGTTCCGGCCGCGCCGGACCCGGAGCCGGCCACCGCCCGGATGGCGCCGGAGGCGGAGCCGCCCGATCGTGACCTGCTCCGGAGGCACTGCACCGGCGACGCAACGGCGTTCGGAATATTGTTCACCCGCCATCGCGAACGGCTCTGGGCCGTGGCGCTGCGGACGCTCGGCGATCCGGAGGAGGCGGCGGACGCGCTGCAGGACGCGATGATCTCGGCATTCCGGCGGGCCGGTGACTTCCGGGGCGACTCGGCCGTCACCACCTGGCTGCACCGGATCGTGGTCAACGCCTGCCTGGACCGGATCCGCCGCCGGGCGGCCCGCCCGGCGGCCAGCGGCGTGGACGAGCCCACCCTGGACGCCCTGGCCGCCGGGTCCGCGCTCGGCGATCCCAGCGTGGACTCCGACACCGCGCTGGATGTCCTGGACGCGTTGCGCACGCTCGGCCCGGAGCAGCGGGCCGTGCTCGTGCTGGTGGACATGCTCGGGTACCCGGTCGCGGACACCGCGGAGATCCTCGGCATCTCCCCCGGCACGGTGAAGAGCCGGTGCGCCCGCGGCCGGGCCCGGCTGCTGCCGCTGCTCGCGCACCTGCGCGGCGCCGCGGCCGGCCCGGCCGGCGGGACAGCGGGCGCGTCCCGCCACGGCGCCAGCCCCGCGGTGGCGGACACGGAGCCGGCCGGGGCCCGGAACCGGCCAGCCCTGCCGCGCGTCTCACCTGCGGAGGGAGCGGGGGACAGCCAGTCATGAGAGGGCACGTGGACGCCGAGTCGCTCGCGCTGGACGCGGAAGGGCTGCTGGGCCGCCGTCAGAGCGCGCGGATCCGCGCCCACCTGTCCGGCTGCCCGGAGTGCGCCGCCGCGCGGCAGCAACTTACCGAGGTCACCACGCTGCTCGGGCAGCTGCCGGCCACGCCGCTGCCGCCCGCCGTCGCGGCCCGGCTGGACCTGGCCCTGACCGCGGAGGCCGCCCGCCGGGCCGCCGATCCGGCGGCCGCAGCGGCCCCCCGGACGGCCGATGACCGGACGGCGGCGGCGGAACCACCGGCCGCCGTACCACCGGCCGCGCCCGCGGGCATCCCGGCGGGCACGGGCGGCTCCCCCGGCCCGCCCGGGCCCGCCCGGCAGAAGGCCCGCGGCCGGGACGGGGCGGGCGGGACGGCGGGACGCCGCTGGGGGCTACGCTCCCCCGCCACGCTGCGGCTGGTCAGCGTGGCGGCCGCGGCCGTGATCCTGGCGGCGGGGGGCTACGGCCTGTCCCGGCTGTCCTCCTCCCCGACCAGTTCCAGCGCGTCCAGCGCCGCAGCACCCTCGGCGCAGCGCCCGCAGGCCGCGGCGCTGCCGGTGTTCAGCAGCGGAACCGTTTACCACCCGCGCACCGTCGGCCAGCAGGCTGCCTCGGCACTGGCGAAATATCACCAGTACACCCCCGCACAGGGAGCCATCCAGGGGGGTTCCGCTCAGGGCAACGCCTCGGCCAGCAGCGCCGACGGCGGCGGCCGGGCGGTCAGCGGACCGGCCACCCGGCAGGGGGCGAACAGGCTGGCTCCGTTGCTCACTCCGGCCGAGGAGGCCACCCTGCGGGGCTGCGTGGCCGCGATCGCCGGCGGGCGCGTCGTCGAACTGGTGGACCGGGCCAGCTACGACGGGCGGGCTGCGCTCATCATCGTGCTGGCCGGCCACGGCAGCCAGCCAGCCAGCGTGTGGGTGACCGGCCCGGGCTGCTCAGCCGGTCACCTGGACAAGATCACCGAAGGGCCGCTGGGCGGCGGCTGAGCCGGCCCGGGATCAGCCGGTCCCGTGACTGGCGCGCCGCGATCCCCCGGTGCAGCCACCCAGGGAATCTGCGCGCCCTAGGATCGGTTGACGTGGGCGCAAGTTCTCTGAAAGGCAAGCAGACGTGACCGACACTCGGGATGTCATCATCATCGGCTCCGGCCCGGCCGGCTACACGGCCGCCATCTACGCGGCCCGGGCGAAGCTGTCTCCCATCGTGTTCGAGGGCTCGGTCACGGCGGGTGGTGCCCTCATGCAGACCACCGAGGTGGAGAACTTCCCGGGCTTCCCGGACGGCGTGCTCGGCCCGGACCTGATGGACTCCATGCGCAAGCAGGCCGAGCACTTCGGGGCGGAACTGATCGCTGACGACGTGACCGGGGTGGACCTGCTGGTCACCCCCAAGGTGGTCACGACGGCGAGCGAGACCTACCACGCCCGGACCGTGATCGTGGCCACCGGCTCGCGCTACCGCGAACTGGCTGCCGAGGGCGAGAAGCGGCTGTCCGGGCACGGCGTGTCCTGGTGCGCGACCTGTGACGGGTTCTTCTTCCGCGACCTGGATATCGCGGTAATCGGCGGCGGTGACTCGGCGATGGAGGAAGCCACCTTCCTGACCCGGTTCGCCAACTCCGTGACCGTCGTCCACCGGCGGGACAAGCTGCGCGCCTCGAGGATCATGCAGGACCGGGCGCTGGCCAACCCGAAGATCAGCTTCCGGTGGAACAGCGAGGTCAGCGAGGTGCTCGGTGACAACAAGGTCACCGGGCTGCGGCTGCGCGACACGCAGAACGGCGCGGAGAGCAGCATCGACGTGAACGGCATGTTCGTGGCGATCGGGCATGACCCGCGCAGCGAGCTGTTCACCGGCCAGCTGCCGATGAACGAAGAGGGTTACCTGCTCGTCGAGCACCCCACCACCCGGACCGGCGTGGACGGGGTCTTTGCCTGCGGCGACGTGGTCGACCACATCTACCGGCAGGCGGTCACCGCCGCGGGCACCGGCTGTGCCGCAGCCATCGACGCAGAGCGGTGGCTCGCCGATCACGAAGCCTGAGTCCGCCGTGCAGGAATCCGACAAACCGGAAGGAACCGACCCCGTGGGTGCAACCAAGATCGTGACCGATGAGACCTTCGACGCGGAGGTCGTGAAAAACTCCAAGCCGGTCATCGTGGACTACTGGGCCGAGTGGTGTGGCCCGTGCCGCCAGGTCGCCCCGGTCCTCGAGGAGATCGCCAAGGAGCACGCCGACAAGATCGACGTGGTCAAGCTGAACATCGAGGAAAACCCGCAGACCGCGCAGAAGTACGGGATCATGCTCATCCCGACGCTGAACGTGTTCTCCGGCGGCGAGGTGGTCAAGCAGGTCGTGGGGGCCAAGTCGAAGTCGGCCCTGCTCAGGGAGCTCGCCGACTTCATCTGAGGTCACATCCGGCCCCGGGGAGATCCGCCCCGGGGCCTGTCTCTGCGCCAGAACCTGGAGCGCGCCCGCATGCACCCAGCCGGGGAGCCGGACATCCGCACCCTTGCGTCCAGCGTCATCTACGAAGATTCGTGGATGGCGCTGCGCCGTGACGAGATCGAGCGGCGTGACGGCTCCCGTGGCGTCTACGCCGTAGTGGACAAACCGGACTTCGCGGTAGTAATCCCCGCTGAAGCGGACCGGTTCTGCCTGGTCGAGGAGTACCGGTACCCGATCCAGCGGCGCGGCTGGGCCTTCCCGCAGGGTGCCTTCCCGGGACGGGCGACCGGGGCTCCGGAGGATCTAGCCCGGCTGGAACTGGCCCAGGAGACCGGCCTGCGCGCCGCGGAGCTGATCCCGCTCGGCTACCTGCACAGCTCCCATGGCACCAGCAGCCAGGGCTTTCACGTCTACCTGGCGACCGGGCTGACCGAGGGGATGCCGGACCGCGAGCCCGAGGAACAGGACATGCGCCAGCGCTGGGTGACCCGCCCCGAATTCAAGAACATGATCCTCAACGGCCGCATCACCGACGACTCGACCGTCGCCGCCTACTCACTCCTGATGCTGCACGAAGAAAGCGCCACGGCGGGCGGCCCGCGCTGAGCAGGCGGGCGGGACACCGCGGCGTGGTCAGGCCAGCCGCAGCGCCCGCTCCGGGCTGACCGAGCCGAGCAGCCGTTCGAGCGCCACCTCGACATCCTCGCGCCAGGAGACGGCCGTCTTCAGTTCCAGGCGCAGCCGGGGGTAGTGCAGGTGCGGCCGCACCGTCTTGAATCCGACCGCCAGCAGGTAGTCCGCGGGCAGCACGCAGGACAGGCCCTCCGAGCGCAGGTCGCCGAAGGCCTCGATCGCCTTCACCCCGCGGCGGATGAGGTCCTTGGCCACGCCTTGCACCAGCACCCGGCCCAGGCCGCCGCCGGAGAACTCGCTGATGACGTTGGCCGTCATCAGCAGCACCGCGTCCGCGGACACCGGGCTGGTCGGGAAGGCCAGGGACCGGGGCACATACATGGGCGGGGCGTAGAGCACGTAGCCAGCGGGCACGCCGTCCACATACGCGATCTTCCCGCAACTGCCCCACTCCAGCAGCGTGGAGGAGATCCACGCCTCCTTCTCCAGGGCCGGGTCGCCCACCTCCTGGGCCCGGGCATGGCCGACCGGGTCGAGTTCCCAGAAGACGCACCGGCGGCACCGGTGTGGAAGATCATCAAGGTTGTCCAGGGTGACACTGACGAGACGGCGCGGCACTGGCACCCCTGTTGGTCGGGAGGGCGTAGCAGGGCGGGCAACGCGGACAGCAGATGGCACGGGCCGCACCAGCGCGGCCGCACAGGCCGCCGGTACCCGCCCGCCCGGTGACATGGTACCCACCAGCCCGCTGCGGCGGCAGGGTGTTGCGGCGGCCGGGGCCGTGCCCCGGCCGGGCGCGGGGCATGCCCGGCCACGGCGGGCCGAGGGGCCCGGCGCGGGGTCCTGGGCCCCGCTCAGCACCGGGCCGCCGGCCACCACGGGCGGCCCGGGCGGCGCCGCTAGGCTCGGGCCGTGACTTCAGCCAAGAGCTTCGGCAGCGACAATCACGCCGGCGCCCACCAGGCCGTCCTGCGGATGATGGCCACCGTCAACCCGGGGGACGCGCACGGATACGGCGAGGATCCCTGGACTGAGCGGGTGACCCGGGAGCTGGCCGCCCGGTTCGGCGCCCGGGGCGGTGTGTACCTGGTGTTCAACGGGACGGCCGCGAACGTGCTCGGGATCAGCTTGCTGGTCCGCTCATACGAGGCCGTGGTCTGCGCGGAGACCGCGCACCTGAACGTGGACGAGTGCGGGGCGCCGGAGCGGCTGCTCGGCAGCAAGCTGCTCACGGTCCCCACGCCGGACGGGAAGCTCACCCCGGGCCTGATCGCCAGCCGGCTGGGCGGCCGCGGGGACGAGCACCGGGTCCAGCCCCGGGCGGTATGCCTCACCCAGGCCACCGAACTCGGCACCTGCTACTCACTGGCCGAACTGCAGGCCATCGGCGAGTTCTGCCGGGCCAACGGCCTGCGCGTGTATATCGACGGGGCCAGGCTGGCCAACGCCGCCGCCTACCTGGACTGCCGCCTGGCCGACCTGGCCGCCCAGGCTGATGTGCTGAGCTTCGGCGGCACGAAGAACGGGGCGGTCGCAGTCGAGGCGGTCGTGGTCATGGCCGAGGACCTGGCTGCACCGGTGCCCTTCCAGCGCAAGCAACTGCTCCAGCTCGCCTCCAAGATGCGGTTCCTGGCTGCCCAGTTCGCCGGGCTGCTGGAGAACGAGACCTGGCGGCAGAACGCGGCGCAGGCGAACCGGATGGCACAGCGGCTGGCGGAGGGTGTCCGGGGCGTGCCGGGAGTGAGCGTGCGCCAGGAAGTGCAGTCCAATGCGGTGTTCATGGCCGTCTCCCCCGCGGTGGCCAGCATGCTGCAGCGGGAGTGGGGCTGCTACCTGTGGGATGAGGCGCAGACGATAGTCCGGGTCATGACCGCCTTCGACACCTCGGCCGCTGAGGTGGACGCCGTCCTGGCCGGCCTGCGCGACAGGGCCGTCTCGCCCGCGTGAAGCGGGCCGGCCGCCCCGGGGCAGCCGGCGGCCGGGAAATATCCACGTGCCAGGAGCTGTGCTGCGGGGTTAGCGTGCTCGCATGGAGGTGACGTTCACCAAGATTCCGGGGCGGCGCTACGTCATGACGGTGGCCAGGGAGCGCGGGCCGGAACTGGCACCGCGGCAGGGCCCCGGCTATGACGATTACCTGCCCCACGATGCGGTGCACTTCCTCGTGGAGGCCGAGGCGCGGCTGGCCGGGGGCGTCTTTGGCCGCATTGCCGCCGGGCACAACAACCTGTTCTGGCCGGCTGACCCGGTGACGCGCCAGCGTCAGGCGCGCCGGGAGAAGAAACGAAAGCCCGGGCCGCTCGAGCAGGCCGACATGGGCCGCTCGGAGGCCCTGGCGTCGCTCTGCCGGCCGCTGTGGGAGTTCCGGGCCGGACACCGCGCCGAGCTGCCGCCCTGGTTCTCCCGGATCGAGCCAGGCACCCTGGAGTCACCCCTGGTGGAACGCATCATGGCCCGGCTGGGCGAGTTCGCCGCCTGGTGGCGGCCACTGCCTGAGCACGGGAGCGTCACGTTGGCCTGGCCGGTGCCTGCCCGCCGCGCAGCGCGCTCGAAGAAGCCAGCGCGATCGACCATGACCCACCGCTGAGCCGGCGCGACACGTCGTTTCACGTGAAACATGCCCCTGCCGTGGCCGGGTCGCCACCGGTTCAGCAGGGACGGAGTGGCCGCGTCGAGAGGGCATTCATGAGCCGCCCGGCCGGGCCGACGGAAACCGGGACGGCCCCGGCGAACTCGGCCCCGGCGAACTCGGCCCCGGCGAACTCGGCCCCGGCGAACGGGTGGCCCACCGGCCACGCCTGCTTCGCCCTATGGCAGCGCACCCGGACGCCGGCCGGTCGATCAGCCTCGATGACCACCCCACGGCGTCCTGGTCAGCCGGCCCGGGTGCGGGCCTTCATCGAGGCCCGCGCCGATCCCCACGGATGCGGACTCCCGCCCCCGCGGCATGACCAGAACGCGGCGACACCCCGGCTGATCCACAGCGTCATGCTGGCTCGCGCCCGGCTGGACGCTCCTGGCAGGTGCCGGAACGGGAATGCTCATCACCGCGGATGGCCGGCCTGAGCGCTGAGCGGCTCCGCCGGACCGTTTCACGTGAAACAGCGGCCGACTGGCCCGATCACCACGGGCGGCAGCACGCGCGCACCGCTAAGACGGGACTGTCCTGCCCGCCCGGGACGTCACCGGGGCGGCCCAGTGGTTACGCGCTCAACGCCGCGGCCCACTCGGGCGACATGGTGGACACGATCCGCTCCAGGTCCTCGATCGAGCCGAATTCCACCACGATCTTCCCCTTGCGCCGGCCCAGCTCCACCTTGACCCTGGTGTCGAACGCATCCGAGAGGCGATCCGCCAGCCGGTCCAGCGCGGGCGCGGAGGGCTGCCGGGGCACCGGCCGGCGCGTCTTGGCCGGCCGGACATCGCCCATCGTGACGATCTCCTCGACCGCCCGGACCGACAGTCCCTCGGCCACGATCCGGTGGGCCAGGTGATCCTGGGCGTCCGCATCGTCGAGGGCCAGCAGAGCACGGGCGTGACCAGCCGACAGCACGCCCGCCGCCACCCGGCGCTGAACCGGGCCGGACAGGTTCAGCAGCCGCAGCGTGTTGGAGATGTGCGGCCGGGAGCGGCCGACCTTCCGGGCCAGCTCCTCATGGGTCGCGCCGAAGTCATCCAGCAGCTGCTGGTAGGCCGCGGCCTCTTCCAGCGGGTTGAGCTGCTCGCGGTGCAGGTTCTCCATCAGGGCGTCACGCAGCAGGTCATCATCCGCGGTGGCGCGGACGATGGCCGGGATCTCAGTCAGGCCCGCGCGCTGCGAGGCGCGCCACCGGCGCTCACCCATGATCAGCTCATACCGGCCTGGCTCCGCCTCGCGGACCACCACCGGCTGCAGCAGCCCGACCTCGCGGATCGAATCGACCAGCTCGTCGAGCGCTTCCTCATCGAACACCTGGCGCGGCTGGCGCGGATTGGGCGTGACCGCCCCGATCGGCACCTCCTGGAAGTAGGCCCCGCCGATGGCACCAGCCGCCCCGTCCCGGTGACCGGCACCACCGGCCGCCGTGACGTCGCCCGGTCCAGGCACGCCGGCGGACGGCCCCGGACCCCCCGGGACCGGCCCGGTGGGGATGAGGGCGCCCAGGCCCTTGCCAAGCCCGCGCTTCTGCTGAGCCATCGTCTCTCCTTGCCGCTGCGCTTCCTGCCACCGCCTGCTACCCGGGTCCGGACCCGCCCGCCCGTCACCCAGCAGGAGCCGGCGGGATGGACGGGAACGGTCCCCGACAAGAGCATGCCATCCCATCCGCATCCGCGTGCCCAGCGTCGCCGGCCCGGTCCCTCATCGGAGCCGCCCATGCGGAGCAGGGCGCGGCCGGCCCGGACGCCGGCCCGGTGATCTGGGGGCCTGGAACGCTAGGGCCGGCGGCGGCGGAACCGCTGCCAGCCCTCTTCGTGGTGGGACAGGCCGGGTTGCTCGAGTTCATGTCCGGCCGCATCGAGGGCGGTCACCGCGCCCACCACGGCCGCCCGGGGCAGCAGCGCGGCGAAGAACACCACACCACGATCGCGCCGCTCGGCGACTGGGCGCAGGAGGGCGGGCTCCTCGCCCGCGAGGTCCACCCGCACGGTGGCGACGGCCGGGGCCGCCCGGACCAGGACCCGGCGCAGCCCGGACTCGCTGCCACCGGTGTAGATGTTCAGCAGGCGGCCTTCCCACAGCGGCGGGCCGCCCATGCCGCCGCAATCACGGCTGCCATCCGGGTAGACCGTCTCCAGGAAGGTGAAGAAATCCTGGCTCGTCCCGCCGGCCCGCAGCAGCCACCGCTCGCCGGTGGCCAGCCGGCCCTCGGCGATCACCTGCAGTTCGGTCATGTCCGGCACTCCTCCCGGCCGCGCAGCGGTGCGCCGTAGCCCGGCCTACTGCGGTGCCGAGCGGTGGGCCAGTTCCCGGGCCGCCTCCAGGTAAGCGACTGCCCCCGTTGACCCCGGGTCGTACGTCATCACGGACTGGCCGTAGCTGGGCGCCTCGGAGACCCGGACGCTCCGCGGGATGATCGATTCGAGGACCACGTCACCGAAGTGACTGCGGACCTCGTCGGCCACCTGGGAGGCGAGCCGGGTCCGGCCGTCGAACATGGTGAGCAGGATGGTGGACACAGCCAGGTCCTGGTTGAGGTGGCTCTTGACCATCTCCACTGTGCGCAGCAGCTGCTCGAGGCCCTCCAGGGCGTAGTACTCGCACTGGATCGGGATCAGCACCTCGGCCGCCGCCACGAGTGCGTTGACCGTCAGCAGGCCGAGGGACGGCGGGCAGTCAATCAGGATGTAGTCGAGCTGCGACTCATCGTAAGCGTGGAGCGCGCGGGCCAGCCGGCCTTCGCGGGCGACCATCGGCACCAGCTCGATCTCCGCGCCCGCCAGGTCGATGGTGGCCGGTGCGCAATACAGCAGCGGTATGTCATCGACGGCCCGGATGATCCCGACCAGCGGCTGATCCTCCACCAACACGTGGTAAATGGAACTGATGCCCACCCGGTGGTCCACGTCCAGAGCCGTGGAGGCGTTACCCTGCGGGTCGAGATCGATGACGAGCACTCTCGAACCGTGCTGGGCCAGGGCGGCGGCCAGGTTCACCGCGGTGGTCGTCTTACCCACGCCGCCCTTCTGGTTGGCGATCGTGATGACCCGGCAGGAACCGGGCCGCGGCCAGGCCCGCTCAGCCCGCCCGCGGCCGGAGGAGGCCGGCCCGGGCGGAGCCTCGGCCGGGCCTGGTTGCTCCGCCGCCGGGCGCCGCGCCGCCGGGACCACCAGCTCGGGCTGGCCGTCATCGGGCACGGTTACGCCGCCGGCCGGATGTTCCGCGCTCATCACCGCTCCTGCCTGCCCATCCAGGCGCTGGCCCGCCGGGCGCATGCCGCCCTGGGGGTGCCCATCGCGCGGGTGCTCCCTGGAGCGTGCACCAGCCACCTCGCCTGACCGAGCCGCTGATCCCCGGCGCCGTCGCATGTCCCCCCCGATCCCGTCGTCCCCCGCCAAGCCGCCGGGATGCACGCCGCCCGGCTCCCGTGATGCCAGTTCTGGCGCGGCCGCGGCCCCGGCCTCCGGGGCCGGCCCATGCCCGGCCCCGGGCTCAGCGGTCGCCACCTGGCCCAGCAGGCCGCCCGTCACGGCCGGGCCGCCCAGCCCGGCGACGGGCCAGCCGAGGCCCAGTCCGGCCCGATCGGCAGCCCCCGGCGAGGAACCGGCACGGGCCCCGGGCGCCCGGGGCTCCTCAGGCCATCCCAGGCCGGCTGCGGAAGCCACCCGCGCTCCTCTCCCAGCCGGCCGCCCAGCCGTTCGGCGTGCCGTCAGCGGCCAGCGATCAGCCGCACGACTGTCGCGGCGCGATCGACCTTACCGTCCCCGGCGGTCAGCACGGACACCTCTTGGATACCCAGCCGGCGCAGCACCGGCCGCGCGGCGGCAACCTCGTCCGCAGCGCTGGCCCCCTTGATGGCGAGGATCAGGCCACCTGGCCGGACGAGCCTCACGGCCAGGCCGGCCAGCCGGTCCAGGGGGGCCACCGCCCGGGCGGTTACCACGTCGGCGCTGAGCTTGCCCGCCAGTTCCTCGGCAGTGGCCCGGCATACCCGGGCGTTGGGCAGGCTCAGTTCCGCAAGACATTCGTTGAGGAAGATGACCCGTCGCTCCATCCGCTCCAGCAGGGTCACCTCAACGTCCGGGAGCAGCAGGGCGAGCACGATGCCGGGCAGCCCGGCACCGGAGCCGAGATCCACGAGTGCCGACGGCCTGGGCACCAGATCGGTGATGGCGGCACAGTTCAGCAGGTGGCGCGTCCACAGCCGGGGCACTTCCCGGGGGCCGATCAGCCCTCGCTCCACGCCGGCACCGGCCAGCATCCGGACGTACCGTTCCGCGGCGGGCAGCGCCGCACCGAACACCGCTGCCGCCTCCGGCGGGGCGGGCGGCGGTTCCGCGGAGCCGTCCCCCCGGGCTGAGAGGCCGGGGGGGCCCGGGGGGTCGCCGCCCCGGGCTGAGAGGCCGGGGGAACCCGGGGGGTCGCCGCCCCGGGCCGACACGGCGCGGCCGCCGGGACGCGCCCCAGAGGTCGGTGGCACGCCCGGATCAGCCAGCCGGGAAGACGACCACCCGGCGGTTCGGCTCCTCGCCCTCCGACTCGCTGCGCAGGCCCGCCGCGGCCACCGCGTCGTGCACGATCTTGCGCTCGAACGGGGTCATGGCATCCAGCCGCCTGGGCACGCCGCTGCCCTGGACCTCGTCAGCCGCGTCACGGCCCAGCTCGGTCAGCTCCATCCGGCGCTTGGCCCGGTAGCCGCCGACATCGAGCATGATCCGGGTCCGGGCGCCGGTCTGCCGGTGCACCGCCAGCCGGGTCAGTTCCTGCAGCGCCTCCAGCACCTCGCCGCGCGGGCCGATAAGCTCTTGCAGCGTCGCGCCGACCACGGACACCAGGGCCCGGTCTCCCTCGACATCCATGTCGATGTCACCGTCGAGGTCCGCCACGTCCAGCAGCCCCTCGACATAGTCCGCGGCGATCTCGCTCTCCTGCTCGAGATCGGCCATGCTCAGCTCCGGGGCGGCGGCCCCGTTGTCCTCGGCGCCGGCCTCGCCGGAGGCTTCCGCCCGGTCGTCCGCGTCCTCGTCGCCGAGGTCGTCCGCGTCCGGGTCGTCCTCATCGAGGTCATCGGCGACGGAGTCCTCCGCCACGACGCCTTCTCCGGTAGGGCCCTCGCCCGCCAGCGGTCCGGCCGGCGCGGCGGGCGCGCTGCCTGCCTCGCCGTCTTCCGCCGCCAGCGCCTGGCTTGCGGCTTCACCGCTGGTGACGGTGCCCGCGTTGTCCGCTTGGCTCACGACCGGGTCCCTCCTCGATCCGAGGCACGTGCATCCGGCGCCGTACGGGCCCGGCGATGCTGCCTCTGCGTTTAGCGCTTACCTGAGCGCCGGCTCCGCGACTGGCGCACCGGCTGCTGCCTGACGATCCTAGTCTCGGGCTCCGCCTCCGGCGCCGGCTCGGGCTCGCTCCGCCCCTTGACCAGCCGGCGCAGCGGGTTGCCGCCATTCGTCCCGGACGCGGTGGCCTTGCCGTTGCTGCCGGACGGCGCGCTGGCCGGCTTGGCGGGCTTCGCCGCGCTGCTGTTGCCCGCCTTGGCCGGGCTGGCCGGCTGCTTGGCCGGGGACTTGCGCAGCTGGTTGATCGGCGCCTTGCCGGGCTGGCCGGCCGCCTTAGCGGGCTGGCCGGCGCTCTTGCCCGGCTGGTCCGCACCCGCCTGCCCCTGGCCGGCCTGAGTCCCGGCCGGTACGCGGGGCTGGGCCGCGGCCGTCTTGGCGGCCTGCTGACGGGCCGCGGCCCGGCCTGCGGCGGTCACCGCCCCGGCGGTCCTGGCGGGCTCCTGGCCGGACTGCTTCGCGGACGCCTTGCCCTTGGCGGCCGGTGCGGCTGCGGCGCCGCCCGCCGCGGCCCCCGCCGGGACCGGCGGGGGGAACCGCTTGAACAGCACGTACTGCTGGCCCAGGGTCCACAGGTTGGTGGTCACCCAGTACAGGACCAGGCCGAACTGCCAGTACAGGCCGGACAGGGCGAACACCGGCACGATGTACTGCATCATCTTCTGCGATGACGCCATCGGGTTGTCCGGGTCCACCTGCGGGGTCATCCCGCGCTTCATGCTCTGCCGCACGGTCATGAACGTGGTCGTCGCGCTGATCAGGACGAAGACGAAGATGACCGCCCACTGGGCCGGCCCGACCCCCACGTGGCGATACAGCGTGGGCGGGAACAGCGTGGACAGGAAGCGGTCCGCGACGGTAACCCCGAAGATGTGCGCGGTCTGGGCGCTGGCCACGACGGCGGGGGTCAGCCCGTACTTGGGCTCGTCCAGGGAGATGGCCCGGAGCACCGCGAACAGCGCGAAGAACACCGGCAGCTGGGCAACGAGCGGGAGACAGCCAGCCAGCGGGTTGGCGCCGTTCTCCTTGTACAGCTTCATGGTTTCTTCGTTGAGCTTCTGACGGTCGTTCTTGTACTTCTTCTTCAGCTCAGCGACCTGGGGGGCGAGCGCCGTCATCTTCCTGGTGGCGTGCATCTGCTTGATGAACAGCGGCACCAGCAGCAGCCGCATCAGCACCACGAGGAACACGATCGTCAGTGCCCAGGCCCACCCGCTGGCGGGGCCGAAGATCGCGCCCAGCCCAGCGTGCAGGCGCATGATTACCCACGCGACCGCGTCATACAGCGGGTTAAGCAGCGGGATACTCACGAACTAGCTCCTTGCGATGGGGGCGACAGCCGCCCGACGCGGCGGGGCGGCACCGGATCGAAGCCGCCCGGGTGGAACGGATGGCAGCGCCCGATCCGGCGCACCGCCAGCCACGAGCCCCGCAGCGCGCCGTGCACGCGCAGCGCCTCCAGGGCGTAGGCACTGCAGGACGGCGCAAACCGGCACCGGGCGCCGAGCATCGGGCTGATGAACCGGCGGTAGCCCGCAACCAGGCCAATCAGGATGGCGGCCGGCAGCGACGGACGGTCATGCCGTCGTTCCGCACGCGGCTGCGCGCCGAGGCTCGCGCCTGGGCTGGTCATCGGCTCAGCGCCCCCGCCTGCCGCCGGAGCAGTGCGTCAATCACCAGGTCGAGTTCGGCGGCGAGATCCGCCTGGCGCGCGGTCCCGGCCCGCGGATTCGCGCGGACCACAAGCAGGCTACCTGCCGGCAGCGACTCGATGCGTCCGCGCACGAGCTCGCGCAGCCGACGGCGGACCTTATTCCGTACCACCGCGCCACCCACCGCGCGGCTCACGATGAACCCGGCCCGGGCGGGCCCCCCGGCCCCCGGCTGCACCAGCAGGTGCCCGGTCAGCAGGGTCCGCCCGGTCCGGCTGCCGCCCCGCACAGCGGCGGAGAAATCCTCGCGCCGCCGGATCCGGGCTGCTGCGGGAAGCACGGGTGACCTCCGCTGTCCTGCACGAGGGCAGGCGAGTCAGACACTGACCCGCGCGCGGCCCTTGCGCCGCCGTGCGGACAGGATGGCGCGGCCGGCCCTGGTCCGCATGCGCAGCCTGAAGCCGTGCGTTTTGGCGCGCCGGCGGTTATTCGGCTGGAACGTACGCTTGCTCACGGGAACTCCAGGTGCCGTTCTGGGCTTGCCCGGCGCGAGGAGTAAACGCGCATGCGGGCATGACCACGTCGAAGTGGTTTGGGTCTGTTCACGGTACGCGCCCCGCCGGGCAGCGGTCAAACCGGGGATGCCCGCCCGGGGGGCGGGAACAACCGGGGTTTGCTCGCCGTCGCCCAGCCCTGGAGCCTAGGCTGTGGACAACCACCCCGGCGGGGGGGAGGCCGGCGCGCACGGGACTGCCACGTATCCGGCACCGAACCTGTGCGATTCGTGTACGCCTCGACATCCGGCGTGCACAAGCTGTGGACAAAGCTGTTGATCACATGGGGGCGCGAGGGGTGAACGGTAAATGAGCGAAACAGACCTCGCGGAGGTATGGGCCAGATCGCTGGATGAACTGGCCACGATGCAGATCGAGCCGCATCAGCGGGCCTGGCTCAGGCTCACCCGGCCGCTGGGCCTGGTGGAGAATACCGCGCTGATCGCCACCCCGAACGAGTTCGTCAAGGAGCAGCTGGAGACCAGGCTGCGCGCTCTCATCACCCACGCGCTGTCCCGGGAACTGGGCCGCAGCATCCAGCTGGCCGTGACGGTGGACCCCACCGCGATCGCGACCGCCAGCACCTTCCCTCCGGCGCCGTTCCCGGCGCCGGGAACGGGGCCCGGCCAGGACGGCGGCCCGCCCGCTGCCCAGGACGGCCACCCGGGCTCCCCGGGCGCGGGCGCGCCCGATGGCTCGCAGCCGCCGCAGCCCCGGGGATTCGGTGGCGCGGACCTGGACCCGGCCCCGGGGACCAGGTGGCCTGACGGCACGCTCGCCCCCCGGATGCCCGGGCCCGTGGCGCCCGGTACCGGCAACGGCCTGACCATGCCGCCGGGCCCGGCCACGGGATACCCGGGGCAGCCCCCGCAGCACGGTCACGACGGGTCACGCCCGGCGGCCCCGGCCCCGGGCGGCTCATCCGGTACCGGCCCGTTCGACCCGCTGGGGAGCCGGCCGCACCACTCCGGCGCGCAGCCGCCACTGCCCGGCACGCCCCGGCCGACCCAGGCCCGGCTGAACCCGAAGTACACCTTCGAGACGTTCGTCATCGGCTCCAGCAACCGCTTCGCGCACGCGGCCGCGGTCGCGGTCGCCGAGGCGCCGGCCAAGGCCTACAACCCGCTGTTCGTCTACGGTGACTCCGGGCTGGGCAAGACCCACCTGCTGCACGCGATCGGGCACTACGCGCAGAGCCTCTACCACGGGGTGAAGGTCCGCTACGTGAGCTCGGAAGAGTTCACCAACGACTTCATCAACATGATCCGGGACGGCAAGCAGGACGGATTCCGCCGCCGTTACCGGGACGTCAACGTGCTGCTGGTGGACGACATCCAGTTCCTGGAGAACAAGGAAGGAACGCAGGAGGAGTTCTTCCACACCTTCAATACCTTGCACAACGCCAGCAAGCAGATAGTCATATCGAGCGACCGGGCACCCAAGCGGCTGGTCACCCTGGAAGACCGGCTGCGCAGCCGGTTCGAGTGGGGCCTGATCACCGACGTGCAGCCGCCGGAACTGGAGACGCGGATTGCCATCCTGCGCAAGAAGGCGGTGCAGGAAGGGCTGAACGCCCCGCCCGAGGCGCTGGAGTACATCGCCAGCCGGATCTCCACCAACATCCGGGAACTGGAAGGCGCCCTGATCCGGGTGACCGCCTTCGCCAGCCTCAACCGCCAGTCGGTCGACCTCCAGCTGGCCGAGATCGTGCTCAAGGACCTGATCCCGGAGGCACAGGGGCCGGAGATCACGGCGGCCACGATCATGGGGCAGACCGCCTCCTACTTCGGGCTGTCCATCGACGACCTGTGCGGCACGTCACGCTCCCGGGTGCTGGTGACGGCGCGGCAGATCGCCATGTACCTGTGCCGGGAGCTGACCGACCTGTCACTGCCGAAGATCGGCCAGCAGTTCGGCGGCCGGGACCACACCACGGTCATGCATGCCGACCGGAAGATCCGCAACCTGATGGCCGAGCGGCGGTCCATCTACAACCAGGTAACCGAACTTACTAACCGGATCAAACAGCAGGCACGGTCCGGGTGAACGAGCACAGAACAGCGCTGCCCGTAACAATCAGTACACACAGGCTGTGGAAATCTCTGTGGATGACCCTGGGACCAACGGGGGACAACATGCCGAAAGCGGTGGGCAGGCCCGCGGAGACTGGCCGGGCCGCCACCGCCACCCCCAGGCCATCCCGGGGGAAAGGCGCGGCACGCACACCGGCTGTGGACGCTGAATCAGGCGCTGAGCTGGGGCGACACCCGCTGTCCCCAGCGTCCACCGTTCCTACTACGACTACGGTCTTCTCTCTAGAAGAGAAACTAATCAAGCAACAGGGAGGCGGGGACGTGACACGCGGCCCGGCCTGCCAGCTCACATCCAGGTCTGCCCAGCGGGAGCTATACCCGCGGCCCGGGCAGCTTGAAACCGGCCGGTGCGCGGGCCCGCGCCCGCCGGGCAGAAGGGGAGGCATCTTCCGGTGAAGATCCAGGTGGAACGCGACATGCTGGCGGAGGCCGTGGCCTGGACGGCCCGTGCCCTGCCGGCCCGGCCCGCGGTCCCGGTGCTGGCGGGCATCCGCCTCCAGGCCGCCGAGGACCTGACCCTGTCCAGCTTCGACTATGACGTGTCCGCGCAGGCCCGGCTCCCGGTGATGACCGAGGAGGCCGGCGAGGCGCTGGTGTCCGGGCGGTTGCTGGCGGAGATCACCCGCAGCCTCCCCGCCCGGCCGGTGGACATCCACGCCGACGGCGGCCGCGCCACGCTCACCTGCGGCAGCGCGACCTTCACCCTGCTGACGATGCCGGCCGAGGACTACCCTTCGCTGCCGGAGATGCCGCCGCCCGCCGGGTCCATCGGCAGCGACGCGTTCGCCTCCGCGGTCAGCCAGTCGGCCACCGCGGCCGGCCGGGACGACACGCTGCCCGCGCTGACCGGGGTGCGGATCGAGATCGAGGGCGAGACGCTGACCCTGGTCTCCACCGACCGATACCGGCTGGCCGTCCGCGAGCTGCGCTGGACCCCGGCCCGGCCGGACCTCTCCGCCGCGGTGCTGGTCCCGGCGCGCGCGCTGGCCGACACCGCGCGGGCGCTGACCGCCGGGGCGGAAGTATCCATCGCGCTGGCCCTGCCGGGCGAAGAGGGCGCCGGCGGCGAAGGCATGATCGGTTTCGAGGGCGGTGCCCGGCGGACCACGACGCGGCTGCTTGGCGGTGACTTCCCGCGCTACCAGTCGCTGCTGCCCAAGCAGGTGAACGCGGTCGCCGAGCTGGGCACCGCACCGTTCGCCGAGGCGGTCAAGCGGGTGGCCCTGGTCGCGGAGCGCAACACCGCGGTCCGGCTCTCGTTCTCCGCCGGTCAGCTCCTGCTGGAGGCCGGGTCCGGTGACGAGGCACAGGCCACGGAGGTCATCGACGCCAGCTTCGAGGGGGATGACATCCAGATCGCCTTCAACCCGCAGTACCTGCTGGACGGGCTGACCGCGCTGGACTCCGACGTCGCCCGGGTCTCCTTCACCGAGCCGGGCAAGCCCGCCCTCATCACCGGCAAGCCGGCCACGGACGAGCAGCCCGACTACCGCTACCTGCTGATGCCCATCCGCCTCGGCAGCTAAGGCTCTGCTAGCCCGGGGGGCGACCCCCGGACCCCCGCGCATTAGCCGGGGCGGGGCGGCGAGAACGCCCGGGCGATCCGCGCCGCAGGGCCAACCCAGTAGCCTCCTGGTGTGCACCTGACCCGCCTCGCGCTCACCGACTTCCGGTCCTACGCGGCGGCGGACCTGGCCCTGGGGCCGGGGGTGACCACCCTGATCGGCCAGAACGGGCAGGGCAAGACGAACCTGGTCGAGGCGGCCGGGTATGTCGCCACCCTGGGCAGTCACCGGGTCAGCAGTGACGCGCCGCTGGTCCGGCAGGGCGCCGAGCGGGCCATCCTGCGCGCCGCGATCACCGCGGCGGAGCGGGACACGCTGGTGGAGATCGAGATCAACCCCGGCCGGGCCAACCGGGCCCGGGTCAACCGGGTTCCCGCCCCGCGGCCGCGCCAGGTGCTGGGCATCCTGCGCACCGTGCTCTTCGCCCCGGAAGACCTGGCGCTGGTCAAGGGCGACCCCGAGCAGCGCCGCCGGTACCTGGACGAGCTCCTCATCGCGGCCGCGCCCCGGTACGCCGGGGTCCGCTCCGATTACGAGCGGGTGGTGAAGCAGCGCACCGCCCTGCTCAAGTCGGCCCGGGCCGGGTCACGGGCCTTCGCCCGGGCCGCGCGTCCGGGCGGCCCGGACGGCGAGCCGGACCAGCCCGCGGGGCGGGGCCTGGCCGGCTCGCTCGACGCCTGGGACGAGCATCTCGCCCGGACCGGCGCCGAGCTGCTGGCCGGGCGGCTCGAGCTGACCACGGCGCTGCGGCCACTGACGGCCAAGGCCTACGCCGCCGTGTCCGGTGAGGACGGCACCGCGGACATGGGCTACCGGCAGCGGGGCCGGGATGGCGGCGCGGGCGAGCCCGCGGACCGGGAGGCCCTGGCCGCCTGGCTGCGCGAGGCGCTGGCCCGGGCCCGGCCCGAGGAACTGGACCGGGGCGTCTGCCTGGTCGGCCCGCACCGGGACGACCTCGAGCTCAGCATCGGCGCGCTGCCCGCGCGCGGTTATGCCAGCCACGGTGAGTCCTGGTCGATGGCGCTGGCGCTCCGGCTGGCCGGGTACGAGATGCTGCGGGCCGGCGGCGACGACCCCGTGCTGCTGCTGGACGACGTGTTCGCCGAGCTCGATGCGGGGCGCCGGGACCGGCTGGCCCGCCTGGTCGCCGGGGCCGAGCAGGTCCTGGTCACCGCGGCGGTCCCGGCCGACGTCCCGGCCGGGCTGCGGGGCGAGCGCTTCGAGGTCTCGGCGGGGGTGATCACGCATGCCGGATGAGGAGGCCCGCCGTCCGGCGCGGGGTGGCGGGGACGATGCGGCCGGAGGGCCGGCGGAGGGCGCCGCCCGGGACCCGGCCCGGCTGGCCGCCGAGGCGCTCGCGAAAGCCCGGGCGGACGCCCGGGCCCGGGGCCAGGCGCCGGCCGAGCCGCGGGGCGCGGCCGGAGAGCGCCCGGGACCCGGCGGCGCGGCGGCGGGCGGAAGACGGCCCCGGCGGCCCCGGCGCGAGGATCCGCAGCCGCTCAACACGGCCATCGCCGGCCTGCTCAGCGATCAGGGCTGGCAGGCCGCGGCGGCGGTCGGCTCCGTCTTCGGCCGGTGGCCGCAGATCGTCGGCGCCGACCTGGCTACCCACACCCGGCCGGAACGGCTGGACGGCGGGGAACTGGTGGTGATCGCCGACTCCACCGCGTGGGCCACCCAGGTCCGGCTGCTGGCCGGGACGCTCATCCGCCGGGTCAACAGCGAGCTGGGCGCGGGCACCGTTACCAGGGTGAAAGTCCGTGGCCCTGAGCAGCCGAGGCGCCCCGGGGAGTGGCGGGTACGCGGCAGCCGCGGGCCACGCGACACGTACGGCTGAGACAGAGGGTTCTCCCAGGTAAAATAGGACTGCGCCCTGCGGCCACGAGGCCGGTCAGGCTTCTTGTGCTGGGTGCACAATTTCTGCCAAGAGGAGCTTGCTCTTGTCCTACGACGCACGTTCGATCACGGTCCTGGAGGGCCTTGAGGCGGTACGCAAGCGTCCCGGTATGTATATCGGCTCGACCGGTGAGCGCGGACTGCACCATCTCGTCTACGAGGTGGTGGACAACGCGGTGGACGAGGCCCTGGGGGGCTACGCCGACCGCATCGACGTCACCCTCCTCGCCGATGGAGGCGTCCGGGTCACCGACAACGGGCGCGGTATCCCGGTCGATGAGCACCCGGTGGAGAAGCGGCCCGCGGTCGAGGTCGTGCTGACGACGCTGCACGCGGGCGGGAAGTTTGACGGCAAGTCCTATGCCGTCTCCGGGGGCCTGCACGGCGTGGGCGTGTCGGTGGTCAACGCGCTGTCGCGCCGGCTGGAGGTCGAGATCCGCCGGGACGGGTTCGTGTGGCGGCAGTCCTATGAGCTGAGCCACCCGGTCACCCCGCTGACCCGCGGCGAGCCGACCGACGAGACCGGCACCACGGTCACCTTCTGGCCCGACGGCTCCATCTTCGAGACCACGGACTGGAACTTCGAGACGCTGTCCAGGCGGCTCCAGGAGATGGCCTTCCTCAACAAGGGCCTGACCATCAACCTGACCGATGAGCGGCCCGAGCACGCCTCGGTCGGCGATGAGGGGGCCGGGCCCGGCGAGCCGGGTGAGCCCGGCGACCCGCGGACGGTGACCTACCGCTATGACGGCGGCATCGCCGACTTCGTGCGGCACCTGAACGCGTCTAAGGATCCGGTGCACGCCACCGTCATCGACTTCGGTGACGACGGTGATGGCATCTCAGCCGAGATCGCGATGCAGTGGAACGCCAGCTACGCCGAGTCGGTGCATACCTTCGCCAACACGATCAACACGGCCGAGGGCGGCACCCACGAGGAGGGCTTCCGGGCCGCGCTCACCTCGATCGTGAACCGGTACGCCAAGGAGCAGAAGCTGCTCCGGGAGAAGGACGACAACCTGACCGGGGAGGACGTCCGCGAGGGCCTCGCCGCGATCATCCACGTGAAGCTGGCCAACCCGCAGTTCGAGGGGCAGACCAAGACCAAGCTCGGCAACACCGAGGCCAAGTCGTTCGTGCAGAAGGCGGTCAACGACCACCTGCGGGACTGGTTCGAGCGCAATCCCGGCGAGGCCAAGGACATCATCACCAAGGCGACCCAGGCCGCACGGGCCCGGATCGCGGCCCGCCAGGCCCGCGACCTGACCCGGCGCAAGGGCCTGCTGGAGTCTTCGTCGCTGCCCGGGAAGCTGTCCGACTGCCAGTCCGGCGACCCTGAGAAGTGCGAGATCTACGTGGTCGAGGGCGACTCGGCGGGCGGCTCGGCCAAGCAGGGCCGGAACCCGGAGTTCCAGGCCATCCTGCCGCTGCGCGGCAAGATCCTCAACGTGGAGAAGTCCCGGATCGACCGGGTGCTGAAGAACAACGAGGTCCAGGCGATGATCACCGCGCTGGGCACCGGCATCCACGACGACTTCGATATCTCCAAGCTGCGCTATTACAAGATCGTCCTGATGGCCGACGCGGACGTGGACGGCCAGCACATCACCACGCTGCTGCTCACCCTGCTGTTCCGGTTCATGAAGCCGCTCATCGAGGCCGGCCATGTGTACCTGGCCCAGCCACCGCTCTACAAGATCAAGTGGGAGGGGCGCGGGGTCGAGCCGGGCTACGCCTACTCCGACCGCGAGCGCGACGCGCTGATCCAGGCGGGCATCGCCGCTGGCCGGCGGGACCCCCGCCCGAAGGACGGCGTTCAGCGGTACAAGGGCCTCGGTGAGATGAACGCGGCCGAGCTGTGGGAAACCACGATGAATCCCGCGAACCGGGTACTGCGGCAGGTGACGGTCGATGACGCGGCCCAGGCGGATGAGCTGTTCAGCGTGCTGATGGGCGAGGACGTGGAGGCACGCCGGGCGTTCATCCAGCGCAATGCGAAAGACGTCAGGTTCCTGGACATCTAGGCGCCGGGGGACCGCGCCCGCGGATCCGGTGCGCTGGAGGACCTGGCCGGCTGCCAATGAATGATGGAAGAGGTTGACACGTGACCGACGTGGACTCGGGAGGCGCTCCACCGCCGCAGCATGACCGGACCGAGCCGGTTGACATCCAGGTCGAGATGCAGCGCAGCTACATCGACTACGCGATGTCGGTCATCGTCGGGCGGGCCCTGCCGGACGTCCGGGACGGGCTCAAGCCCGTGCACACCCGCGTGCTGTGGGCGATGTACGACGGCGGCTACCGGCCCGATCGTGGCTACTCCAAGTGCGCCCGGGTGGTCGGCGACGTGATGGGCAACTACCATCCGCACGGCGACTCCTCGATCTACGACGCGCTGGTCCGGCTGGCCCAGCCATGGTCGATGCGGATGCCCCTGGTCGACAGCCAGGGCAACTTCGGCTCGCCGGGCAACGACCCGCCCGCGGCCATGCGGTACACCGAGTGCCGGCTGGCCCCGCTGGCCATGGAGATGCTCCGGGACATCGACAAGGACACCGTCGACTTCCGGCCCAGCTACGACGGGCGTGGCGGCGAGCCGGTCGTGCTGCCCGCCCGGTTCCCGAACCTGCTGATCAACGGGTCCGAGGGCATCGCGGTCGGGATGGCCACCCGGATCCCGCCGCACAACCTGCGCGAGGTGGCCGCCGGCGTCCAGTGGTACCTGGAGAACTTCGAGTCCTCCGATGAGGAACTGCTCGACGCGCTGATCGAGCGCGTCAAGGGGCCGGACTTCCCCACCAGTGCCCTGATCGTCGGCCGGCGCGGCATCGAGGACGCCTACCGGACCGGCCGGGGCTCGATCACCATGCGCGCCGTGGTGGACATCGACGAGGACGCCCGCGGGCGGGCCTGCCTGATCGTCACCGAGCTGCCCTACCAGGTCAACCCGGACAACCTGGCGCTGAAGATCGCCGAGCTGGTCCGGGATGGCCGGGTCACTGGCATCGCTGACGTGCGGGACGAGAGCAGCGGCCGCACCGGCCAGCGCCTGGTCATCATCCTGAAGCGGGACGCCGTCGCCAAGGTCGTGCTCAACAACCTGTACAAGCACACGCAGCTGCAGGACACGTTCGGCGCGAACATGCTCGCGCTGGTCGACGGCGTGCCGCGCACACTGCGGCTCGACCAGATGATCCGCTACTGGGTCGAGCACCAGATCGAGGTCATCGTCCGGCGCACCCGTTACCTGCTGCGCCATGCCCAGGAGCGGGCGCACATCGTCAGCGCGCTGCTCAAGGCGATCGACCGGATCGACGAGGTCATCGCGCTGATCCGGGGCAGCGAGTCGGCCGCGACCGCGATGCAGGGCCTGATGACGCTGCTGGAGATCGACGAAGTCCAGGCCCGCGCGATCCTCGACATGCAGCTCCGCCGGCTGGCCGCCCTGGAGCGGCAGGCGCTGGTGAGCGAGTACGAAGAGCTGATGGCGAAGATCGCCGACTATGAGGCCATCTTGGCGTCGCCCGAGCGGCAGCGGCAGATCGTCAGCGACGAGCTCGGCGAGATCGTGGCCCGGTACGGCGATGAGCGGCGCACCCAGATCATCCCCTACGACGGCGACGTGACCGACGAGGACCTGATCGCCGAGGAAGACGTCGTCGTCACCATCACCCACGGCGGCTACGCCAAGCGCACCAGGACCGACCAGTACCGGGCCCAGCGGCGCGGCGGCAAGGGCGTGCGCGGCGCGCAGCTGCGCACCGACGACATCGTCGAGCACTTCTTCGTCACCACCACGCACCGGTGGATCCTGTTCTTCACCAACAAGGGGCGGGTCTACCGGGCCAAGGCCTACGAGCTGCCGGACACGCAGCGGGACGCCCGCGGCCAGCACGTCGCCAACCTGCTCGCCTTCCAGCCGGACGAGCGGATCGCCGAGGTGCTGGCCATCCCCGACTACCAGGTGGCTCCCTACCTGGTGATCGCCACCCGCACCGGCCTGGTGAAGAAGACGCTGCTGACCGACTACGACTCACCCCGCTCCGGCGGCATCATCGCGATCAACCTGCGGGAGGACGACGAGGTCATCGCGGCGCGGCTGGTCTCGCCGGACGAGGACCTGCTGCTGGTCAGCCGCCAGGCCCAGGCCATCCGGTTCCACGCCAGCGACGAGGCACTCCGCCCGATGGGCCGGGCCACCTCCGGGGTGATCGGGATGCGGTTCACCGATGGCGACGAGCTGCTGGACATGCACGTGCTGCGGAACGGCGCGGACGTCATGGTGGCCACCGGTGGTGGCTACGCCAAGCGGACGCCCGCCGATCAGTACCCGGTGCAGGGCCGCGGAGGCCGCGGCGTGCTCACGGCGCGGGTCACCGAGGCCCGCGGCGAGCTGGTCGGCGCGCTCATGGTGCACCCGGAGGATGAGGTGTTCGCGATGACCTCATCCGGGGGCGTCATCCGCACCTCGGCCGCCGAGGTCAAGCTGTCGGGCCGCCAGACCATGGGGGTGCGGCTGATGAACCTCGCCTCCGGTGACAGTGTGGTGGCGATCGCCCGGAACGCCGAATCGGACGCCGACGTTGAGGCCGACGCCGACCTCGAAGCTGAGTTCACCGTGGTGGCTGAGGATGCCGTGGCCCCTGATGCCGCAGCTCCCGATGCCGCCGCCGGCCACATCCCGGCCGCCGGGGCCAACCCGGATGAGGATGACCCGGGGACGGCCGGATAGGGGCCGGCCTGCGGCGCAGTGCAGGTCACGGTGCGATGACAGCCGAGCCAAGGGAGGCAACGGGATGACAGCCGGGAACGTCTAATGGGTATCCACTCAGACAGCGACGAGCCCCGGACGGGAACTTATCTCCCATTCGGAGATAACCTCGTAGGAAACCTTCCCGAGGAGGACGGGGTGGACAAACGCACGGAACCGCCGTCATGGCTGCCTGAGGAGGCGCGGCCAAGCACGGGGACGAGTGCCGATTTGCGCACCCCTGAGGACGGGGAAGCCAGGCAGGCGGGTACTTCCGACGCCACCGACTATTCCTTCGGCGGGGACACTGCCTACCAGAACGGCCAGGATGCCATGTTCGCCCAGCAGAGCCCGGGCGCAGGATACGGCTACGGGGACGAGACGCCGGAAGAGCCGGCCACCTTGGCGCCTCCGTACCCGGCCCAGATGACCGAGGCGGGTGCCGAGCCGGCCACCACCACCACGCAGCCGCCGCTGCCTGCCCAGGACACCCTGGGATCGCGTGACTCCGCTAACCGGACGACCACCTTCTCGGCCCCGCCACGGAGCCGGTACCTGGCGGGCGGAGCGGCGGCCGCCGGCGCGGTGGGCGGTGCCGTCAGCCCGGGACCCGTCCCGGGGGCCGCCCCAGGACCCAGGCCGGTCCCGGGGAGCCAGGTCCAGGCCCGCCGGGCCGACCTCGTGGTGGCCCGGCTGGAGCCGTGGTCGGTGATGAAGTTCAGCTTCCTCATGTCCCTGGTGGCCTGGGTGGTGCTGTTCGTCGCCGTGGCCTTCCTGTATTTCGTGCTGTCCAGCCTCGGCGTGTTCACCTCGCTGCAGCACACCCTGGGCAGCGTCACGTCCAGTTCCAGCTCCTCGGGAGTGAACCTGCAGCACTGGTTCTCCGCCTCCCGCATCCTCGGGTACACCATGCTGCTGGGCGCGGTGAACATTGTCCTGATCACGGCGCTGTCCACGGTCGGGGCGATGATCTACAACCTGGTTACCCGCATGGGCGGCGGTATCGAGGTCACGCTCCGGGAGTCGGACTGACGCGGTAATCCCCCGAATGCGATAACCTATCCCGGCGGCATGCCGCGGAGGCTCGGCGAGCTTCCCGGGCCGCCCAGGGCGTATAGCTCAGCCGGTTAGAGCGCCTCCCTGATAAGGAGGAGGTCCGTGGTTCAAGTCCACGTACGCCCACCCAGCCCGCGCACTCAGCGCCACCCGCTCTGACGGGCGGCAATAGCGACGCCTGTTGGGCTCGTCGCCCACGACCCGGACCGCGGTGGCCGGCGTGTCAGCGTCGCGGGGCTGGTCTAGGGCCGGCGACCGGCTGGGCGGGGAAGTACAGGCGGAATGTTGCGCCGCGGTTTTCCCCGGATTCCACCGTGATGGCGCCGCCCGCCTGGCGGACGATGCCGTAAACGGTGGACAGGCCCAGCCCGGTGCCCTGGCCGGCAGGCTTGGTCGTGAAGAACGGCTCAAAGATATGGGCCATCACCTCGGCGCTCATGCCGGTGCCCGTATCGCTGACGGCAAGTTCCACATACTGGCCGGGCACGACGTCAGGATGGACGAGCCTGTTCACTTCGGTCAGCTCGGCTGGCCGGGCGGCGATCGTCAGCGTGCCGCCTGGGGGCATCGCGTCCCGGGCGTTGACGGCCAGGTTGAGCAGCACCTGCTCGACCTGCGTGCGGTCGGCCAGGATGGGCGGCAGCGCCGGGGATGACCTGATGGCCAGCTGCAGGCCGCCCGTGGCCGCCGACAGCAACTCACGGGCCTCCTTGATGACGACTCCGAGATCAACCGGGCCAGGATCGCCGGGATTGCTGTGGCTGAAAGTAAGTAGCTGTTGCACCAGCGCGGCAGCACGCTTCACCGCAGACTGGATCTCCTCGGCGTCAGAGTGCAGTTCGGGGTGGCCAGCGGTCCCGTCCGCGAGGAAGCCCGCATACGCCCCGATAGCGCCGAGCAGGTTGTTGAAACCGTGCGCAACACCACCGGCGAGCTGGCCGATGGTCTCCATCCGCTCGGCTTGCCTGAACCGGGCCTCAGCCTTCCACCGGTCCGCCTCGCTGCGATCACGGCCAGCCATCTCCCGGGCCACGCTCGCCGCGCCGACCACCACACCGGCCTGGTCCCGGATGGGTGAGAGAGCCACCGAAGCATGAATGACCGCCCCGTCTTTGCGGACCCGGTAGGTATCGAAGTGCTCAAGCTGCACGCCCTGGCGGAGCAGGGCCAGAATCGACGGCAGCTCATCGGCGTGATCCGGCGGGATCAGCACCGAGATGTTCTGCCCGATGATCTCCCCGGCCGCATACCCGTATATCTGCTCCGCGCCAGGGTTCCAGCTGATGATCACCCCGTCCAGGGTCTGGCCGATGATCGCATCCGGCGACGACTCAACAATCGCCGCCAGCATCGACTGCGCTCCTGGCTGGTGGCCCGTGGGCAGCCCTGCACTTTCAGCCGCCATGACCCCTCCAGGCATGAAGACACATCCGTCACTGACAGTAATATCCTATTATACTTAGTGTAATCAACCTAGCAACGATCCAGGGCACCCGGGCACCAGCGGCGAAGTCCCCGGGATATACGCGGGATGATCTGGTAGTCGCTCAGTCCAGGTCACGTACTCAGCGCCACCCACTTTGAGGGGGCCGGCCGGGCTCCTTGACAGCAACGGCACGTCGGCACACGCTGGGCCACCCGCTGACTCCCCTGATCAACGAGGCTCACTCGTTGTGAACCTCGTCCGCCCAGGAACTGAGTCACCCCCTGGGGGGTGACGCCAGGAAGCCTCATGGCGCGCACGCTGGCAGTGTGCGCGGGCACTTCAGGGCAGGGGGCGGCATGACGAGATCAGGACAGGGTGCCGGGAAGCCGCCGCTGGCCCACATCGCGGCGGGCAGCAGCTCGGCGGCGCAGCCGGAGGACTCGGGCTTGGCCGGTAAGGCAGCGCTGGGGCTGATCGGACTGGGCGTGGTGGGTCATGTGCTGCGCAGCCGCCGCTTCCGTGAGCGGGTGATCGTCGGCGCCATCGTGCTGGGGGCGCTGCGAGGGCTGGGCCAGGAGAACCGGGCCAGTGCCTTCGAGCGCGTGGCTGCCTGGAACAAACGACAGGTCCAGCGCCTTGAGCGCGAGGCTGAACGGCAGGCCAGGAGCCTTGAGCGCGAGGCTAGGCGTCGTGAGCGCGAGGCTGAACGGCAGGCCCGGCGCCTTGCTGTATGGGCAAAACTAAGGATCCGCAGGCCTGGCGCTGGGCCACCAACGGCCAGCTAGCGGGTGTTGCTGGGTCGTCGGGCTGATGGCGGGCGGGCTGGCATCCGGCGGGCCAGCGCACCCGGCCCGAGTTTTAGATTAGTTTTATGAACATATTTTGAATTACTTCAAAGGTCGAGTTATCCTGGCGGTATGAGCGTCACCGAAGTTCCGTTCTCGCAGCTCGTGCAGAAGCCCAAGGCAACCGTGGCCCAACTAGAGGAAAGCCCCCGCCGCAGGCTGCGGCTGGATCGCCGCGATGGGGGCGACCTGATATTGGAGTCGGCGGCCCGGGCCGAGGCCGAGGACGAAGCGCTCAGCATGGCCAGCCGCCTGTTCTTTTCGCTGATGAAAGACGATCTGGGCGCGCGTGCGCTGCTGTTCGCGCTGCCGGAAGTCTTCCCCTGGGTGCGGTTCCTGCCCACCGAGGACGTCCGATCCTTCCTAGTTGAACTGGTAGAAACGATCCACGCGTCCGCCGACCTGGGCAACATGGCCGCGATCGCTCCAGTCGTGGCCGCCTGGAAGGGCACGGCTGAGATCTACTCCGATCCCGAGCTCCTGAAGGCCGCCACCGCTCCCCTCGATGGCACCGACTACGGACCCGTTCCGGACTGCTGACCCGTGAGCCCCAAACGCCTTGACCGTGTCGCACCCCCACCCGTACGGGACGAGTGGGAGGTCAGGTTCGGCGAGACCGAAGCGGCCAAGGGCTGGGAAGACCTGTGCGGCCGCGCCGGTGAGAAGACGCGGGCAGCTTTCGAACTGATGCGCGTGAACCCGCGGCCGCCCAGGGATGAAGATCACTACCAGCTACGCGGCGACCTGGGGACTCGGCTGTGGCGTGGCCAGAACCTTGAGCAATGGCAGATCAAGGTCTCGCAGAGCGGCCGCATCTGGTACCTGACGGATGATGAGGAGCACACCGTCTGGATCGTCTATGCCTCGCTTGCGCACCCGAAGCCAACCGAGTGATGCCATCCCAGTACCCGCGGTCAGCGGTCAGCGGGGCCACCTGCCTGCCGCTGCTCGACCAGCGCGGCCAGCTTGTCCAGGGCCATCCGGGTGCCCAGTTCGTTGTCGGCGGCGGGCACGCCGTCCGGCAGGCCGTCATGCTTCATGATCACGTCGGTGCCGCCGCCGGCCGCGGCCAGCGTCGTGGTCAGGGTCATTTTCCTGCTCAGGGCCGGGTCGGCGGTCTCGAACTGCAGCACCTCGACCACCTGCTCCCCCGGTACCAGGCGCGCGAAGCGCCCATGGTAGGTGTCGGTGTGCGCGGAAGTCTTCCCGGTGCGATCAGGCGCGTCGTAGGTCAGCGACACCCGGAATGAGCCGCCCTCCCGGGCATCGAACTCATGGACGACGGAGGTCATGCCGTCCGGCACCCGCCACGCGGCGATCGCCCCCGGGTTGACCAGCGCCTGGTAGACCGCCGTGGCGGGCGCGTGGATATGCCGGAGCACCTGGGTCGAGCCCATAGCTCGTCACCACCTCCTGGACCGGGGGGATTGCCGCCGCCAGGTTACGTCGGCTAAGGCCCGGCCGCCGCGGCTGCCCTGAGTCACCAGCCCAGCTCGGTGAGCCGGTCGTCGCTGATGCCGAAGTGGTGCGCCACCTCGTGCACGACGGTGCGCCGCACCTGCTGCACCACCTCGGCCTCGGTCCGGCAGATCGCGCCGATGGCCTGCCGGTAGATGATGATCCGGTCCGGCAGCACGCCCGCGTACTGGCTGGTCCGGCTGGTCAGCGGGATGCCCTGGTACAGGCCGAGCAGGCCCGGCGGGCCGGGGTCATGCTCGACGGTGACCGCCACGTTGCGCATCAGCCGTCCCAGGTTCTCCGGGAGGCTGTCCAGGGCGGCGCCGACCATCTCCTCGAAGCGGGCCGGCTCGACATCGATCACCCCGTCATTGTCTGACGGCGTCATTGTCTGGCGGCGCTGGGCCCAGGCCGCCATCCTGGCCGCCGCCGGGCTGGGGTTCTGCGGCCTGACCGCCCCGGGCGGCCCCGATAAGAGAACGCTTAATCGCCGGTCGCCGGAATCAGCGGCACCGCCTACAGTCGGCCTCAGGCCGGGCATCGCCTACAGTCGTAAGGCAGACCACCCGCCGGGAAGGTACATGACGCGATGAGCCAGCAGCCGGACCAGCGCCCGGACGAGGCCCTGGAGGTACTCCGCAGCGTCTGGGGCGCCCAGGGCCAGACCGGCGCCGACCTGGGTGAGGACGGCGGGGCGAAGTCCTGCAAGCGGATGGCGGACATCAACTTCGACGGGATGGCCGGCCAGGACGAGGACCTGCGCACCGCGTGGCGGGACCGGCTGGCCCGCGAGGGCAAGCTCGCCGCGGCGGGCGGCACGATCCGGGACCTGGTGCTCGGCTCGCCGGACGCCCGCTGAGGGGCGGGATGGACTACCCGGACAACGTCGCCGGGCTCACTGGCCTCCTGCACCAGCACGGCTACCTGGCCGACCGGGGCCTGGCTACCTCGCTGTTCGTGGCTATGTCGCTGCAGCGCCCTATCCTGCTCGAAGGCGAGGTCGGGGTGGGCAAGACCGAGGTCGCCAAGGTGCTCGCGACGGCCTTCGGCCGGCGGCTGATCCGGCTGCAGTGCTACGAGGGCATCGATACCAGCCAGGCCCTGTACGAGTGGGACTACGCCCGCCAGATGCTCTACGTCCGCGCCTTGTCCGAACGGCACGCCGCCGATGAGGAGGCGGTGGACAAGGTCTTCGGCCCCCGGTTCCTGGTCGAGCGGCCGCTGCTCGACGCGGTCCGGGCCGGCGACCAGGCGGTGCTGCTCATCGACGAGGTGGACCGGGCGGACGACGAATTCGAGGCCTTCCTGCTCGAGGTGCTGTCCGACTTCCAGATCACCATCCCCGAGATCGGCACCATCCGGGCCGACACCCCGCCGCTGGTGCTGCTCACCTCCAACCGCACCCGGGAACTGCACGATGCGCTCAAGCGCCGCTGCCTCTACCACTGGATCGGCTACCCGCCCGCCGCCCGGGAGGTGGAGATCGTCCTGCTCCGGGCCCCCGGGGTGCCGGAGGCGCTGGCCCGCAAGGTGGTCGCCGCGGTGAACCGGCTGCGTGAACTCGACCTGGCCAAGCCGCCGGGGGTGGCCGAGACCATCGACTGGGCCCGCACCCTGGACTTCCTGGGCGAGAGCGACCTCACTCCCGAGGTGGCCGGCGACACGCTCGGCGCGGTGGTGAAGGAACGCGACGACACCGAACTGGTCCGGGACAACCTGGAGGAGATCACCTCCGGTGGCTGAGGGGGCCGCCGCCCCGGGAGTGCCGTTCATCCGGTTGCTCGCGGACTTCGCCGCGGAACTGCGCGCCGCGGGCCTCACCCCCGGCACCGGGGACCTGCTCGCCTACAGCCAGGCGATGAGCACCCTGGACCCGGCCGACCTGCTCGACCTGTACTGGGCCGGGCGGGCCACGCTGGTCAACCGCCGGGACAGCATCGCCACCTACGACACGGTGTTCCGGCGGTTCTTCCTGGGTGCGCCCGGGCCGCTCGGCGAACTGCTAACCCTGCGGGCGCAGCTGGGTCCGGAGGCGCAGTCGGTGCTGGAGGTGCCGGCCACCGAACCGCCCCCGGACCCGGCGGACGGCACTGAGGAGGCGACCCTCGGCCTGATGGCCTCCGACGCCGAGGCGCTCCGGCACAAGTCCTTCACCGCCTGCACCCCCGGCGAGCTGGCCGCGGTGCGCCGGATCATGCGCCGGATCCGGCTGGCCCCCCCGCGGCGCCGCACCCGCCGCACCGCCGCCGCACCCGCGGGCCGCTCCCCCGACCTGCGCCGCATGGTGCGGGAGTCGATGCGGACGGGCGGCGAGCCGGCCGGCCTGCGCTGGCGGCAGCGCACGGTGCGGCCCCGCCCGCTGATCCTGATCCTGGACGTGTCCGGCTCGATGGCCGACTACTCCCGGAACCTGCTCCAGTTCGCCTACTCGGCGAAACGGGCCGCCGCGCGGGTGGAGGTGTTCTGCTTCGGCACCCGGCTGACCCGGGTCACCCGGGCGCTAGACCGGCGGCGCCCCGACGACGCACTGCAGCGCGCCGCGCAGGCCGTGTTCGACTGGGAGGGGGGCACCCGGATCGGGGCCAGCCTGGACGCCTTCGTCCGGGACTGGGGACGGCGCGGCCTGGCCCGCGGCGGGATCGTGGTCATCTGCTCCGACGGCCTGGACCGGGGCGACCCGGAGGTGCTGGCCACTGCGATGGCGCGGCTGGCCCGGCTCAGCCACCGGATCGTCTGGATGAACCCGCACAAGGGCGCGAACCGGGACTTCCGGCCCAGCACCCTGGGCATGCTGGTGGCCGCGCCGCACATCGACGTGCTGCTGTCCGGGCACGATCTGTCCAGCCTGGAAGAACTCGCTACGCTGCTGCCAACCCTGTCGTAAAGGAGCGCGCGGTGCGGTGGAGCGTGGGAATCGAGGCCGCCGGCGACCGGGTGCTGACCCGCGAGGACGTGGTGGCCCTGGCGGACGCGGTCGCCGCCAGCGGCGGCATCGCCACCGGGATCGGCACCAGCCGGTACGGCGCCCAGCTGCTCGTGGACGCGGGCAGCCGGGAGGCGGCCATCGAGCAGGCGACCGCTGAGTTCCGCCGGGCCGCGGCCACCGCCGGGCTCCCCGAGGCGCCGGTGGTCCGCGCCGAGGCGATCAGCGAGGACGAGGACGCGGAGTGATGATCAGGCTGGGCTCGCTGGCCGGGTACCCATTCGAGGGGCCCCGCCTGCTGGCGGGCTGGACTGCGCCGCCGGTCCCGGCCGTCTACGCCATCGCGTGCAAGCCCGACGCCGACGCCAAGCCGGAGAGGTACGCGGTCATCTACGTGGGCCACGCCGACGACCTGTCGGCCGAGCGGTTCCCGTTCCGGCACCCCCGTGCCGCCTGCTGGGTGCGCCGCGCCGGGTCCAAGTGGAAGGTCTACATCTGCACCTACGAGGTCCCGGGCGGCGGCGTGGGGCACCGGGAGCAGATCAGCCGGGAACTCACCGCCATCTACCACCCGGGCTGCAACGACCAGCAGTACGACCAGGCGTGGAAGGACGAGTGGATCGGCGGGGAGATGAGCGGTCCAGGCTGGACGCCCCCGCCCGGGCGCGGTTGACCAGGATCCGGGCCGGACCTCAGGATGCCCGGCCCGGGCATCTTCCCGCGGCGGCCGCTACGGCTGGGGCCGGAAGCCGACCGCCTCGTGCAGCCGGGACCGGCGCCGCCCCGACGCCGGCCGGGCGGGCGCGGCCACGAGGGCCGGCTCTCCGGCCGCCGGGACCGCCGCCGGGGTGTAGGTCACGTCGGTGACGATCTCCTCGGCCATCCCGTACAGCAGCGGCAGCGCGCCGGCCACCACGCCGCCGGTCCGGTTGATGTGCTCCACCCCGGGCCCGATCAGCTTGGCATGGCCCACGATGGTTCCCACGATGCCCGCGGCCCCTTCCAGGTTCCCGGCGATCCGGGTGAGCAGGGTGCCCGTCCAGTACAGGAAGAACGCCAGCCCGGCGATGAGCAGGGCGATGACGATGACGGTCAGCACGACTAGCGCGGTCAAGACTTCACCTTCTGCAGGACGCGGCCGAGGAACAGGTGGTGCTGCAGGCCCTCGGCCAGGACTGCGTCCACCCCGTCCGCGACCTGGGGGATCAGCGCGGTGTCGGCCGTGTTCGCCGCGGCGGCCTGCAAGGTCCCGCCGATCTCGACGACCCGCCGGTCGATGATCTTGACCAGCCAGATCAGGATGGACAGCAGCGCGGCGACCGCCAGGACGACGACGAAGCCGGCGATGATCGCGGTCACCCACAGGGTGTGCTCGGTGGACGACATGGCCAGGACGTGCGGCGGCATCGCTAACCTCCCAGCCGGGCGCGGCCGCGCTGCAGCCCGCCGATGATGATCGTCGCGTGCTCGATCGTGGTGCGCAACGCGCCCAGCGGCGCCGTGTTCCGCACCGCGTCGCCGAGCGCGTCGTTGATCTTCGGGGCCTCGTTGCCGATTGACCGGGCCAGCAGCAGGATCGGCACGACCAGCGCGACGACCACCAGGACGACGATGATGCCGATGGTGTAGCCGATCACCCACCCGGTGGTAGACGTGCCGGCCGCGAGGACGATGCCATGCGGTTCCATCAGGCGCTCCTCACACCGTCTCGCAGAAGTCGCGGACCGGCTTGAGGTTCGCGTTGACCGAGGTCAGCCGGTCAGGGACCGTGCTGGTGAGCTGGGCGACGGCCTGCACGCCGCCGGTCACCTGCACCAGGGTGGAGCGGATGGCCCGCAGGTGGAAGATCACCCGCAGGAGGCCGACCGCGGTGATCGCGATGATCAGCGCCGCGACGATCACCGTCATCCAGGCCGCTGCTGGCATCACTGTCCTCCTTCGATTCTCGTCAGTCATCCGAGCAGCTTGGCGACGGAGCCGGCGTACCGCACCGCGCCGACACTGACCGCGCTGATGGTGGCGTCGGTGGTGGCCAGCCCGTCCGGGACGTCGCTGAGCTCACCGACCAGGGCGACCCCGCCGCGCAGGATGTCGTCGGCCGCGCCGCGGATCCGCTCCAGCGCGGCCAGCACCCGGTTCAGCAGGAAGATCACGACGGGCAGCACCACGACCAGCAGCACCACGTTGCCGATCCACCACAAGACCATGGGTCTCCTCCTCAGCTCGCGGCCTGGTAGGGCAGGAAGAACCGGCGGAACACCCGGCTGAGCGCCATCCAGGCGGCCCGCAGGCCCAGGGTCAGCCCGCTGGCCGGGGTAGCCGCCGACGCCGCGATCTGCTCGGCCGACTCCCCCCGCTCGACCCGCTCGATCCGGTCCTGCATGGTCACCGCGAAGTCGTGCATCAGCACCGAGGTGACGTCGGAGATCATCCCCCGGCCGTACTGGGCGGCCGCCCCGGACAACTGCAGGTCCTGGGCCACGTTGACCTTGGTGCCCCGGCCGGAGCGGACCAGCGTCGCGGTGACCACCATGCTGGCCTGGCCACGGCCCTTCTCCTCCGCGCCGGCCGCGTTGACGACCAGCCGCTTGGCCACCTCGTCGCGCTCGGCGATCTCCGCGGTCCCGCCGAACTGCAGCCGCACCGGGCCCATCCGGACCGCCACCCGGCCCTTGTACTTCTCGCCGCCGAGGTCGGAGGTCAGCTCCGCGCCGGGCAGGCAGGCAGCCACCTGCGGGATGTCGGAGAAGAACGTCCACACCTTCTCGACCGGCTGCGCGACCTCGAAGTCGTTGGTGATCAGCATCGGCTCTCCCTGGCCAGGTATGGGGCGGGGTCACGCTCGAACGCCTGCCGGCACCCGGCCGAGCAGAAGTAGTAGGCCGTGCCGTCATGCTGCAGCGGGCGGCGGCCGGGCCCGGCCGCGACCGTCATCCCGCACACCGGATCCACGGCGTCCGCGGGCCCCGCCTGGCCGCTGTCCTGGCCCGCCCAACGAGACGCCATCGCGCCGGTGACTTCCCCGGCCGCGCGCAGCTGGACCAGTTCGGCCAGGATCGCCACCGCGATCTCCCGGTGCGTGGTGTGCCCGAGGTCGAGCCCGGCCGGCACCCGGACCCGGTCCAGCTGATGGGCGGGCAGCCCGCGGTCGGCCAGGTAGCCGAGCACGGACGCGCCCCGCTTGGCCGACCCGACCAGGCCGAGGTAGGCCGGGCGGGCGCCGATGGCCTCCTCGATGGCCTCCTCGTCGCCGTGCCCCTGGGTGGCCACCACCACCATCGACCCCTCATCCACGGCGGCGGCGGTGAAGTCCGGCGCGTCCAGCGCTGTGGTGCGCCAGCCGAGTGCGCGGGCCAGGTCGGCCAGCGTGCTGGCCATCGGCGACCGGCCCACGATGACCAGGTGCGGGGCGGGCAGTACCGGCTCGATGTACACCTCCAGCGCCCCCTCGCTCTGGCAGGAGATGGGCACCACCGTCATCCCGTCCGGCACGCCCGCGCCGAACTGCTCGGGCGTGCCGAGCAGCAGCAGCCGGGCGGTCCCGTCGGTGATCGCCTGGCGGGCCTCCCGGATGACGGTGGGCTCGGCGCAGGCCCCGCCGATCCAGCCGTGCAGCTCACCGGCCGCCGTGATGATCGCGCGGGAGCCCTGCTGGCCGGACGACGGTCCCTGCCGCCAGACCACGGTGGCCAGCGCGAACGGCTGCCCGCGCCGGGCCAGCTCGGCCGCTTCTTCCAGGACATCCCAGCCCTGCATCCGCTGCTCCCCTCAGTCCGTCCGCACCGGCGGGGCCCCGGAGACGTCGTGCCGCTGGGTCAGCGCTTCCCAGACCCGGTCCGGCAGCAGCGGCATGTCGATGTTGCGCACCCCGCTGCCGGACAGCGCGTCCATCACCGCGTTGACGAACGCGGCCGGGCCGCCGACCGCCGCGCACTCGCCGATGCCCTTGGCCCCGATCGGGTGGTGCGGGCACGGGGTGACGACCTCGCTGTGCAGCTCGAAGCCGGGCGTCTCCCAGGCGGTCGGGATCATGTAGTCCATGTAGTTGGCGCCGACGCAGTTGCCGTCGGAGTCGAACGTGATGAACTGCATGCTGGCCATGGCGTACGCCTCGGCGAGGCCGCCCATGATCTGGCCTTCCACGATCATCGGGTTGATCCGCACCCCGCAGTCGTCCACCGCCACGGTGTTCAGCACATCCCACACCCCGGTCTCGGGATCCACCTCGACCGTGACGATGTACACCGCGAACGGCCAGGTCAGGTTGGGCGGGTCGTAGTACGCGGTGTTCTCCAGGCCGGGCTCCATGCCGTCCGGCATGTTGCTGTACGCGGCCATCGCGCATTCCTGGATGCTCACCCCGCGGTCCGGGGCGCTGCGCACGTAGAACCGGCCCAGCTCCCAGTCGATGTCCTCCTCGGACACCTCCAGCAGGTGCGCGGCCAGCTTGCGCGCCTTGGCCCGGATCTTGCGGGACACCATCGCCACCGCCGCGCCGGCCACCGGGGTGCTCCGGGAGGCGTAGGTGCCCATGCCGAACGGCGCGGTGTCGGTGTCACCCTCCTCGACCACGATGTCCTCGGCCGGGATGCCGAGCTCATGGGCGACGATCTGGGCCCAGGTGGTCTCGTGGCCCTGCCCCTGGGTCTTCGCCCCGGTCCGCAGGATGGCCTTGCCGGTCATGTGGATCTTGAGCTCGGCCGAGTCGAACATCTTGATGCCGAGGATGTCGTACTCGCGGCTGTTGCCCGCGCCCAGCGGCTCGGTCATCGTGGAGATGCCCAGGCCCAGCAGCCGGCCGCGGGCCCGCGCCTCCGCCTGCCGCTGCCGGAAGTCGGCGTACCCGACGGCCCGCAGCCCGACGTCCAGGCACTTGGCGTACTGGCCGGAGTCGGTGAGGAAGCCGAACGGGGTGCGGTGCGGGAAGTCGTCGTCGCGGACGAAGTTCATCCGGCGGAACTCGGCCTGGTCCATGCCCAGGTCGTCCGCGGCGGCCTGCATCATCCGCTCCTGGAAGAACATGGCCTCGGTGACCCGGAACGAGCAGCGGTAGGCCACCCCGCCGGGGGCCTTGTTGCTGTACGTGCCGCGGGCCGACAGGTGGGCCACCGGGATGTCGTAGGCGGCGAACGCCGAGTGCAGCAGGCCGATCTTGAACTTGCTCGGCTGCGCATCGGAGAAGAACGCGCCGTGGTCGGCGGCGGTGCGCATCCGCACCGCGAGGATCTTGCCGTCCCGCCGCAGCGCCATCTCCCCGTCCAGGTAGATATCCCGGGCGAAGTGGGTGGAGATCAGGTTGCCGGACTTGTCCTCGATCCACTTGACCGGGCGCTCCAGCAGGATCGAGGCCAGGATCGAGCACACGTAGCCGGGATAGACGGGCACCTTGTTGCCGAACCCGCCGCCGATGTCCGGGGAGACGATCCGGATCATGTGCTCGGGCAGTTCGGCGACGAGCGCGACCGCGGCCCGGATGATGTGCGGCGCCTGGGTGGTCATGTACACGGTGAGCTTCGAGGTGGCCCGGTCGAAGTCGGCGATCGACCCGCAGCACTCGATCGGCGACGGATGGGACCGCGGGTAGTGCAGCTGCAGCTTCGAGACCACGTCGGCCTGGGCGAAGGCCCGCTCGGTGCCCTCGGCGTCACCGACCTCCCAGTCGTAGATGACGTTGCCGGCCTGGCCCTCCTTGTCGTCCCGGATGACCGGGGCGCCCTCGGCCAGCGCCTGGATGGGGTTGACGATGGGCGGCAGCGGCTCGTACTCTACGTCGATGGCGTCGCAGGCGTCCCGGGCGATGTACGGGTCGTCCGCGATGACGCAGGCCACCTCCTGGCCCTGGAACCGGACCTTGTCGGTGGCCAGCACCGCCTGGGTGTCGTAGGACAGGGTGGGCATCCAGGCCAGGTTGCGGGTGGCCATCATCTCGCCGGTGAGCACCAGGTGCACGCCGGGGATCTCCCAGGCCCGGCTGGTGTCGATCGACTTGATCCGGGCGTGCGCCAGCGGGCTGCGCAGGATCTCCATGTGCAGCATGCCGGGCAGCACGATGTCGTCGGTGTAGTTGCCCCGGCCGCGGATGAACCGGTTGTCCTCGACCCGCTTGCGGCTGGCGCCCAGCCCGCCGATCTTGATCTCGTCGACTGCCTGTGACACGTCCTCAGCCCTCCTGTCCGTTATTCGCCTGCGAGGCGGGGCTGGCCGCAGGCGTGTCCCGCGGAGCTGGCGAATGCGCGGGGGGCTCCGGGGGGTCGTCCCCCCGGGCAGGCGCAGGCCGCAGCTTGTCGGCGGCCCACAGCACCGACTTGACGATGTTCTGGTAGCCGGTGCAGCGGCACAGGTTGCCGGACAGGGCCCAGCGGACGTCCTCCTCGGTGGGGTCGGGGTTCTCGTCCAGCAGGGCCTTGGCGGCCATCATCATTCCCGGGGTGCAGAACCCGCACTGCAGGCCATGCTCCTCCCGGAAGCCCTCCTGGAGCGGGTGCAGCTCGCTGGCGCTGGCCAGGCCCTCCACCGTGCTGATCTCGTGCCCGTCGGCCTGGACGGCGAGCATGGTGCAGGACTTGACCGGGCGGCCGTCCACCAGCACCGTGCACGCGCCGCAGTTGGTGGTGTCGCAGCCCATGTGCGTGCCGGTCAGCCCCAGTCCCCGGCGGATCAGGTGGGAGAGCAGCAGCCGGGGCTCCACCTCGGCCACCTTCTTCTGCCCGTTGATGCTGAACCGGATCCGGCGCATGGGGACGTCGGCGGCCTCCTGGCCGTCGCGGTCGTCGTAGACGATGGTCATGTCTCAGGCTGCCCTTTCCGCGCTCAGGTCGCTGCGGCGAAGCAGGCGCACCACGAAGGTGCGCACCATGTGCCGTTTGTAGTCGGCGCTGCCGCGGTGGTCGGTGCGCGGCCGGGCCGCTGCCGCGGCCAGGTCCGCGGCCCGCTCGATGACGTCGGCGGCCAGCGGCTGGCCGGCCAGCGCGGCCGCGGCCTCGGTGGCCGCGATGGTCGAACCGCCCACCCCGGTCAGCCCGAGGCCCGCGCGGGTCACCGTGTCCCCGGACATCTCCAGCGCCACCGCGACGCCGACGGTGGCGAAGTCACCGACCCGGCGCTCCAGCTTCAGGTAACCGCCCGCCCGCGTGCCCCGGGCCGGCGGGACCAGCGCCTCGACCGCGATCTCGTCCGGGGCCAGCACGTTCTCGAACGGGCCGGTGACGAAGCCGTCCAGCGGGATCGTGCGCTTCCCGGCCGGGCCCTGGGCGACCACGGAGCCGCCGAGGGCCGTCAGCACCGAGGCCCAGTCGCCCTGCGGGTCGGCGTGGCACAGCGAGCCGACCAGCGTGCCCCGGGTCCGCACGATCGGGTCCGCGATGAGCGGCGCCGCCGCGGCCATCGTGGGCTGGGTGCCGGCCAGCAGCGCGGAGCGCTCCAGGTCGGCGTGCCGGCACAGCGCGCCGATGCGCAGCGTGCCGTCCGGGTCGGCCCGGTGGTAGTCCAGGCCGGGCACGTTGTTGATGTCCACGACCAGGTCCGGGGAGGCGAAGCGGAGCTTCATCAGCGGGACCAGGCTCTGGCCGCCGGCCAGCACCTTCGCGTAGTCCCCGCCGTCACGCAGCAGGCTGATCGCCTCGCCCAGTGAGCGGGGTGCCTCGTAGCGGAACCGGGACGGGTACATGGAACCTCCAGCCTTGTCCGGACGTCAGTGTCGTGCCTGCTCAGATCGCGGTCAGCGGGCCGCGCCGGGCGTGGCACCGCCGCCCGGGCCCGCCCCGCCCGGGCCCGCCCCGGCCGGGCCCGCCTCGCCAGCGGCCCGGCCCTCCGCGGCCGCCGTGTCGGCACCGGCCCCGGGCGGCGGGGTATCCGGCCCGGGCGCGGCACCGCTGGACTGGGGCGTGGCCGCGGGACGAGCAGGGCGTTGGGGGGCCTGGGTGTCTGGGACGGCCACCGGCAGGACATCCTCTTCCGGGTCCGGCCGGGGCTCCTGATGCGGTGGCCAGGGGCCCGCCACCGGCTGCCCGGCCACCTTGAGGTAGTCGATCAGCTGGGGCCACGCCCAGACCGTGGGGCTCTTGCCGGTTTTCGGGGCATTCTCCACGAGTTCGTACAAGCGCGGATTGCCGCGGCTGTGCCCGCTGGACTCGATCGGCATGGCGCGTGCTCCTTGCCCGGGCTCCCTGACACCCGCGCTGGTGAGGTGAGCGCCATGATCCGGTGCCGCAGCGGGCCGCGCAATATGTGAATAAGTTGTTGCTTAACTGGACGAATCCCCGCAGGACCGGGCCATCAGCTCCAGATCGTCACGTACACCGGCGGCCGGAACCGGGACGGCGGCACCCCGGCGGCCGGCGAGCGCATCAGCTGCATGGCCTCCGGGGCGGACAGGAAGCGGCGCAGCGCGCTGGCCGCCGTGCTCCGGTACTGCCGGTCCAGCATGGTCGCGTTCCAGCACGACTCCACCGGCGTCCCGGGCACCTCGACCAGGGACAGCTCGCCGCGCCGCAGTTGCTGGGTGACCAGGTGCTCGACCGCGGGCGCCACCCCCGCCCCGTCCGCGGCGGCCGCCCACGCGGCGGTCTGGTTCGGGAACACCCCGATCATGCCCTCCGGGACGTGCAGCGCAGCCAGCAGCTTTCCGGTGTCGCTGCCCGGGTCGGTGCCCGACGGGTCGACCAGCCAGCGCCACTGCTGCGGGCTGCCGCGCAGCCGGGAATGCCCCGCGGTCACCACGACCAGCCGGTACCGGAACACCGGCTCGCTCACCACCGGCAGCGCCGGGTCGGCGGCCACGGCCGGCCCGATCGCGATGTCGGCGAGCCGGTTGGCCACCAGGACTGCCATCTCATCGGTCACCGCCACCCCCGCGGAGACCTCCAGCGCGCCGGCGAAGCGCCGGGTGAACGCCTCCATCAGCGGGCTGACCACGAACTCGGCCAGGGTTGACGTGGCCACCACGCGCAGCTGTTCCGGGGCACCCTGCGCGGCGCGGACCGCGGCGTGCGCCTCGGCGCCGAGCACCACGATCTGCGATGCGGTGGCCAGCAGCCGGGAGCCGCCCGGGGTCAGCGTCATCCCGCTCGGGCCCCGGCTGACCAGCTGGTCACCGAGATGCTGGCGCAGCGCGGTGAGCGCCTGGGACACCGCGGACTCACTGACGCCGAGCGCGTTGGCCGCCGAGGTCACCGAGCCGAGCCGGGCGACCAGGACGAACGCGTTGAGCTGGGTGAGCGTCACGACGGCCGGCCCCGGCCGCTCACCCGGGCCCGGCGGCCGGGCCGCGCTGGCCCGCTCACAGAAGCGCTCACGGTCTGATTATCGCCGCATGCCGGCCGCACTCGTAAACTGCTCAGGCGCGCACGCTTATTCGCGGGCGGGGCAGGGTGCGCCGCAGGCGCGCCGCCGCCGAGCCGGCGAATGCGCGGGGGGTTGCGGGGGGTCGCCTCCCCGGGCTGACAGGGAGAGCCAATGCAGGTTCCGGCCTACGTGGAGTACGAGAAGGCGTCCAGCATCGACCATGCCCTCGCGCTCCTCGCCCGGTACGGGCCGGAGTCCCGCATCCTGGCCGGCGGGCACAGCCTCATCCCGATGATGAAGCTGCGGCTGGCGCAGCCGGAGACCCTCATCGACATCAACGGGCTGACCGAGCTCGGCTACATCCGGGCCGAGCGGGCCGAGTTGTGCATCGGGGCCCTGACCAGGCATGCCGAGCTGCTCGATGACCCGCTGGCCGGGCAGCATTTCGTGGTCCTGCGGGACGCGGAGCAGGTCATCGCCGACCCGGTGGTGCGCAACTGGGGCACCGTCGGCGGCTCGCTGTGCCAGGCCGACCCGTCCGAGGACCTGTCCGCCGCGTTCGCGGCGCTGAAGGCGACGATGGTCATCCGGCATCCCGGCGGGACCAGGACCGTCCCGGCCCGGGAGTTCTTCACCGGCCCGTACGAGACCGTGGTGGCCCCCGGCGAGCTGCTGACCGAGATCCGGATCTCCATCCGGCCGGGCGGCGGCAGCGCGTACCAGAAGGTGGGACGCCGGGCCGGTGACTGGCCGGTGGGCGCGGCCGGGGTGGCCCTCTGGCTGGCCGGCGGCGATGGGGCCGGGCCAGCGGTCATCGCCGACGCCGGGGTAGGGCTGACCGCGGTCGGCGCGGAGCACTTCGCCGCCGTCGAGGCCGAGGAGTTCCTCCGCGGCGCGCCGGCCACGCCGGAGACGTTCGCCCGGGCCGGCCAGATCGCGGCCGAGCACTGCCGTCCGGTCACCGACCAGCGCGGCCCGGCCGACTACAAGAAGCACCTGGCCGGCGAGCTGACCACCCGGGCGCTGCACCGCGCGCTGGGCCGGGCGCGAGGCGGCTGACATGCAGATCACCGTCACCGTCAACGGGACCAGCCACACCCGGGAAGTGGAAGCCCGGCTGCTGCTGATCCACTTCCTGCGCGACGACCTGCGGCTGACCGGCTCACACTGGGGCTGTGACACATCCAACTGCGGCGCCTGCGTGGTCTGGCTGGACGAGACCCCGGTCAAGTCGTGCACGGTGCTGGCCGCGATGGCGGACGGCCGCCGGGTGCGCACCGTCGAGGACCTGGCCCGGGGCGGCGTCCTCGACCCGGTCCAGCGCGGCTTCGCGGAGTGTCACGGGCTGCAATGCGGGTTCTGCACGGCGGGCATGATGATGACCGCCCGGTGGCTGCTCGACCACCACCCCGAGCCCTCCGCCGCTGATGTCCGCGAGGCCCTGTCCGGCCAGCTGTGCCGGTGCACCGGGTACGAGAACATCGTCCGGTCCGTCCTGTGGGCCAGCGAGCAGGAGCGGGCCGGAAGGAGCCACAATGAGTAACTTCGCTGGTCAGGCGGGGCGCGCCGACGGCGTGTTCCCACCGGGCCAGCGCTTCGCGGGGGGTTCCGGGGAGTCGTCCCCCGCGGCCAGCACCGCGTACGGCCGATGGCCTCGCAAGGAGGATGCCCGGTTCCTGCGCGGCCAGGGCACCTTCGTCGACGACATCGCGCTGCCGGGCATGCTGCACGGCGCCATCCTGCGCAGCCCGCTGGCGCACGCCCGGATCGTCTCGGTGGACACCACCGCCGCCGAGGCGCACCCGCGGGTCCGGGCCGTCATCACCGGCGAGATGCTGGCCGGGCGCGGGCTGGCCTGGATGCCCACCCTGTCCCGTGACGTGCAGGCCGTGCTGGCCACCGACAAGGTCCGGTACCAGGGCCAGGAGGTGGCGTTCGTCGTGGCCGAGGACCGGTACGCCGCCCGCGACGCGCTCGAGCTGATCGACGTGCAGTACGAGCCGCTGCCGGTGGCCGTCGACGCGAAGAAGGCCCTGGACCCGGGGGCCCCGGTGATCCGCGACGACCTGGCGGGCAAGCGGGACAACCACATCTTCGACTGGTCGGCCGGCGACCGGGCCGCGACTGACGAGGCGTTCGCCGCGGCCGACGTGATCGTCAGCCAGGACATGCTGTACCCGCGGTCGCATCCGGCCCCGCTGGAGACCTGCGGCACGGTGGCCGCCTTCGACCCGGTCACCGGGAAGCTGACCGTCTGGGCCACCAGCCAGGCCCCGCACGCGCACCGCACCCTGTACGCGCTGCTGACCGGGCTGCCCGAGCACAAGATCCGGATCATCTCCCCCGACATCGGCGGCGGGTTCGGCAGCAAGGTCCCCATCTACCCGGGCTACCTGTGCGCGGTGGTCGGCTCGATGCTGACCGGCAGCCCGGTCAAGTGGGTGGAGGACCGTTCGGAGAACCTGATGTCCACCGCGTTCGCCCGCGACTACCACATGCACGGGGAGATCGCGGCCACCCGGGACGGCCGGATCCTCGGCCTGCGTGCCCGGGTCCTGGCCGACCACGGCGCGTTCAACGGCTCGGCGCAGCCGACGAAGTTCCCGGCCGGGTTCTTCCACATCTTCACCGGCTCCTATGACCTGCGCGCGGCGTACTGCGAGGTGACCGGGGTCTACACGAACAAGGCGCCGGGCGGCGTGGCGTACTCGTGCTCGTTCCGCATCGCCGAGGGCGTCTACCTGGTGGAGCGGATGGTGGACCTGCTCGCCGGTGAGCTGGGCATGGACCCGGCCGAGCTGCGGATGCGCAACCTGCTCCGGCCCGAGCAGTTCCCCTACACCTGCCCCACCGGCTGGGAGTACGACTCCGGTGACTACCCGCGGGCCCTGAAGCTGGCCATGGACCTGGCCGGCTACCCGGAACTGCGCCGCGAGCAGGCCGAGAAGCGGCAGCGTGGCGAGTACATGGGCATCGGGATCAGCTGCTTCACCGAGGGGGTTGGCGCCGGCCCGCGCAAGCACATGGACATCCTCGGCCTGGGCATGGCGGACGGCGCGGCGCTGCGGGTCTACCCGACCGGCACGGCCGTGCTGGGCATCTCCTGCCAGACCCAGGGGCAGGGCCACGAGACCACGTTCGCCCAGCTGGTCGCCGAGGAGCTGGGACTGTCCCCGGACGACGTCGAGGTGGTGCACGGGGACACCGACCGCACCCCGTTCGGCCTCGGCACCTACGGGTCCCGGTCCACCCCGGTGTCCGGCGCGGCCACGGTGCTGGCGGCCCGCAAGGTCCGCGAGCGCGCCCGGGTGGTGGCGGCGGCCATGCTGGAGGTGTCCCCGGCGGACCTGGAGTGGTCGGCCGGCCGGTGGCAGGTCCGCGGTGACCCGGAACAGGGCCGGACCATCGCCGAGATCGCGATGGCCGCGCACTCCTCGCTGGAACTGCCGGAGGGAGTGGAGGGCCACCTCGACGCGGGCACGGTGTACAACCCGCCGAACCTGACGTTCCCCTACGGGGCATACATCTGCGTGGCCGACGTGGACGCGGGCACCGGCGAGGTCCGGCTGCGCCGGTTCATCGCGGTGGACGACTGCGGGGTGCGGATCAACCCGATGATCGTCGAAGGGCAGGTGCACGGTGGGCTGGCCGACGGGGTCGGCATGGCCCTGATGCAGGTGATCACGTACGACGAGGCGGGCAACTGCCTGGGTGGCTCGTTCATGGACTACCTGCTGCCCACCTCGGTGGAGTGCCCGTCCTGGGAACTGGGCGAGACGGTCACCCCATGCCCGCACCACCCGGTCGGCGCCAAGGGGGTGGGCGAGTCGGCCACCGTGGGGTCACCGGCCGCGGTGGTCAACGCCGTCCTCGACGCGCTCCGCCCGTTCGGGGTCCGGCACGCCGACATGCCGCTCACCCCGGCCAACGTGTGGTCCGCGATCCAGGGCCGCCCGCTCCGCACCGACCTCGCCCTGGGATGACCGCGCTGCACGGGGCAGCGCGGGGGCTGCCGCATCATGGTCGTATGTCGAATTCCGCCGCCCCCGGCCCAGCATGAGCGATATCGCAGTGCGGCTGCCCGACGTCGCCACCCTGATGCGCGACCTGGACGCGGCCGGCTACCTCACCGACGAGCCGCTCGGCGTGGCGTTGTTCCTGGCCGCCCGGATGGGCCAGCCCATCCTGCTCGAGGGTGAGCCCGGGGTGGGCAAGACCGAGGCCGCCAAGGCCCTGGCCAGCGCGCTGGACACGCCGCTCATCAGGTTGCAGTGCTACGAAGGGCTGACCGCCGCCGAGGCGCTGTACGAGTGGAACTACCCCCGCCAGCTGCTCGCCATCCGGCTGGCCGAGGCCCGTGGGGCGACGCTGCGCGACGCCGACCTGTTCAGCGCCGACTACCTGCTGGCCCGGCCGCTGCTGGCCGCGCTGGAGCACCCCGGCCCGCGGCCGGCCGTGCTGCTCATCGACGAGGTGGACCGCGGCGACGACGAGTTCGAGGCGTTCCTGTTCGAGCTGCTGGCCGAGTCCGCGGTCACCATCCCCGAGCTGGGCACCCGGCGGGCGGTGCTGCCCCCGGTCGTGGTACTCACCTCCAACCGAACCCGTGACCTGCACGACGCACTGAAGCGGCGCTGCCTGTATCACTGGATCGAGTACCCGGGCACGGACCGGGTGGCGGCGATCATCCGCCGCCGGGTCCCCGAGACGGGCGGCCCGCTGGCCGCCGAGGTGGCCCGCGGCATCGCCCGGCTCCGCGCCCTCGACCTGGCCAAGCCGCCCGGCGTGGCGGAGGCGATCAGCTGGGCCGAGGCCCTCGCCGTGCTCGGGGCGGACCGGGTGGATGAGGCGGTGGCGGCCCGGACGGCCGGCGTGGTGCTCAAGTACGCCGAGGACCTGGAGGTGGCCCGGGCGGCCGGGTTCGCCGTTGCGGGGGACAATGACTGAGCAGCCGGTCGCCCGGGGTGCGGTGCCGGGGGGTGCCGCGCCGGGGGGTGCCGCGCCGGGGGGTGCCGCGCCCGAGGACATGGCGCTGATCGCTGCGCGGTTCGGGACGGCGCTGCGCCGGGCCGGGGTGCCCGCCGACCCGGGCCGGTGCGCCCGGTTCGCCGCCGCGGTCACCGTGGCGCGGCCAGGTACCCGCCGCGAGCTCTACCTGTGCGCGCTGGCCACGCTGGTGTCCGGGCAGGCCGACATCGATCCGCTACGGCGCGTCTTCGCTGCCCTGTTCGGCGGGCCAGGCCCGGAACCGCCGGCCGGCGACGAGCTGGGCGCCCCGCGGCCGGGGCCGCACGCCGAGGAGGATGTGCTGGCCAGCGCGGCCCGGGAAGCGCGCGCGCATCCCCGCCGGCCGGACCCTCCCGGGGCGGGCGGCTCCCCGGCCAGTGACCCGGGGGCGGCGGGAACCGCGCAGGCCGCCCCGGCCGCGGCGGAGGCGGGCACCCCCCAGGATGACGGGCCAGAAAGCAAGCCGGGCGCGTCCCGGCCCGCGCTGGCCAGCCGGGCGGAACGGCTGGCGGCCAAGGACTTCGCCGAGCTGACGCCGGCCGAGCTGGCCAGCCTGGCCGGGCTGATGCGCGAGCTCACCCTGGCCGTCCCGGTGCGCCGGTCCCGCCGCCAGCACAGCACGCCGCACGGCCGGCGCACCGACCTGCGCAGCACCCTGCGGCAGGCGCGGCGCACCGGGGGGCATCCGGTGCGGCTGGCCCGGCAGGCACCCGGCGTCCGGCCGCGCCAGCTCATCGTGCTGTGCGACATCTCCGGCTCGATGGAACCGTACGCGCGGGCGATGCTCCAGTTGCTGTACTGCGCCACCGGCGGCGCGCGGGCGGAGGTGTTCACCTTCGCCACCCGGCTGACCCGGCTCACCGGCGCGCTCGCGCACATGCCGCCCGGCCCGGCGCTGCAGCGGGCCGGCCAGGCCGCACCAGACTGGCTCGGCGGAACCCGGATCGGCGTCGCCCTCCGCGAGTTCAACGACACCCGGGGCCGGGCCGGGCTAGCGCGGGGCGCCGCCGTCGTGATCATTTCCGACGGCTGGGACACCGGGGACCCGGCCGCGGTGCGCCGGGAGATGCAGCGGCTGTCCCGGGTGGCGCACCGGATCGTCTGGGTCAACCCGCGCACCAAGAGCGCGGACTACCAGCCACTGGCCGGCGGCATGGCGGCGGCCTGGCCGTTCTGCGACGAGGTGGTCAGCGCGCACTCGCTGCACGCCCTGGCCGACCTGACCGCGGCGCTGGCCGGCCCATCCCGGCACCGTCCCTGGTCCCGCGACGGCACCCGCCGGGCGCCCTACCGCCCCCCTGCCGTGCCCTCCCGCTAGCACGTGCCCACCTGCTAGCACGTGCCCTCCTGCCGGCACGTGCCCTCTCGCTGGCATGTGCCCTCCTGCCGGCACGTGCCCATCGGGCCCCGTGCCTCCCTTTGGCACCTCAAGCCGTGCTGTTCCGCCCCGGGCGGCAGCCAGCCGGGCAGGTTTGGGCCTTCCTAAACCTAGGGTAGTTAAGATATCGCTTTCAGTAATCAATCTTTGTCTCTGTGCGTCGCCATGCCGGGGCGGGAAGAACCGTGGACTCATGACCGTGCCAGTTACCGCAACCGGGCATCCCCAGCTCGCGCGGCACAGAGCGCCGTCCGCGGAACGCGGCGCGGCGGCGGCTGCTCCTAAGCCATTCCGCGGGCCGGTAGCCGGGCTGGCACCCTGGCCGGCGCGCATCCCGCCGCCCGTGCGCGATCCGGCCGCCTTCTTCGCTGACCCGGTCCTCAACAACCAGACCCTGTTCACCCTGGCCGCCGCCGGCTACGGCGCGGCCGAATACGGCGAGGTCGCTGGCGCGGTCGCCGCCGCGCACCGCGACGGGAGCAGCTACGAGGCGTATTACCGCGCGTTCCGCTCGCTGGGCCAGCAGGTCAGCGGGTATGGCCGGGACGCACTGGCCAGCCGGAACCTGGCGGCAGCCCGCGGCGCCTTCCTCCGCGCGGCCAGCTACCTGGCCGCCTCGCTCGACGTGGCGATCGGCGCCGGCCATCCGCGGCGGCAGGCGGCGGGCTACCGTGCCATGAACCGGAACTGGGCGCTAGCCGCGGGCCTGCTGGAGCCCGCGGCCGAGCAGGTCCGGATCCGCTCGGGCCGGACCGTGCTGCCGGGCTGGCTGCTACGTCCCCCCGGCACCGCGGGCCAGTCTCCGGTCAGGCGGCCCACCGTCATCTTCACCGGTGGAGCGAACACCCACCACGTCGGCCTGTACGTGTACGGGGCCGCCGAGGCGCTGGCCCTCGGCTACAACGCGCTGCTGGTCGACGGCCCGGGACAGGGCTCGCTGCTGTACCTGCGCGGTACCGGCCTGCGCCCGGACTGGGAGACGGTGATCACCCCGGTCGTGGACTACCTCCAGGATCGCCGTGATGTCGATCCCCGCCGCATCGCGCTGGTCGGACAGGGGCTGGGCGGCGCCCTCGCCGCGCGAGCCGCGGCCCGCGAGCACCGGCTGGCCGCCCTGGTCCTCGATCCCGGGGTGACCGATGTCCTTTCCACCCTCCGGCTGCCAGCCCCGCTGGTGGAGTTGGCCGGATCCGGCCATCCAGGAGAGGCGGATGCCGCATGGGAGGTGATCATGCCCCGGCTCCCGGCCAGTGTCCGGTTCGCCGTGACCAAGGCTGGGCACCCGTTCCGGCAGTCGGCTTTCTCCGCCCTCGTGCGGGAACTCGCGCGCTACTCGACGGTGGCCTGGCTGCCGGACATCAGCGCGCCGACGCTGGTCACCCAGTATGGGGCCGACATGATCTTCGCGGGCCAGGGCGGCCAGGCGGAGCGCCTGCTGCGCTGTCCCCGCTCACTGCATGAGTTCAGCGGGGCGGCCGGCCAGCCGCTGCTGCCGCACCGCCGCAACCAGGTCATCTTCGACTGGCTGGGCCGGGTCCTCTAGGCGGCGTTCCGCTCCCGCATCGGCGAGATACCGGTGGGAGTGCGGAGGGACGGCGGTGCCCGCGGCCGGCCAGGCTCCCGCTGGCCAGAAGTCCCCCGGCGCCCCGTGCTCAGCCGGCGGCCAGGGCTGCCCGGGCGGCCAGGATACGTCCGACGGCCTGGAGCCGGCCGGGACCGCGGGCTCCGCGGCCGGCCAGGAACCGGTCCGGATCCCTGGGGCCGCACCAGGCCATGAGCCTTCCTGCCCCCATTCTGGCGATGGCCAGGAATGTGCCGGCAGTTCCTGGGCGGCGGATGGAGCGGGGCTGCTGGCGGCGGCGGGGGCGCCCGTTCCCCACGAGCCCACCGCGGGCCACGGGCCGGAGCCGCGGCGGCCAGCCGAGGGCACCGGGGAGAGCACGGAGAACGACCCGTCCGCCGGGTTGCGTGCGTGCCGGCCTGGCCGCCGGGCCAGCCACCAGGCGGGGACGGCCAGCGCGGCCAGGGGCGCGGCCACCGCGAAGGCCAGCCGCAGGGCACCCAGCTCATGCAGGGTGAAGGGGATCAGCGCGTGAGTAGACCGCGCCGCGTAGAGCAACGCGGCCCCGGCGATGGTGACCCACGGCACCCGCCACCGGGTCAGCACCAGGTCCACGATGATGGTCCCGAGCAGCACCCCGGACGTGTAGTAGGCGTAGACCCCGGGATCGAGCAGGATCCGGGCCGACATGGCGATCAGCAGTACCGCCTGCCATCGGCCGCGCCGCACCGCCAGGCAGCCACCCGCCACCCCCAGGGCCAGCTGGGCCGAGCGGTCCCACCAGGGGGTCTGCGGCGCCGTGACACCCAGCGCGCGCAGCGCGGAGGACGGGTCGTTCGGAATCGTGAACCGGGTCACCGCTAGCGTCCGCGGGTCAGCGAGGAGAAATGGCAGCCACGCCACGGCCAGACCGCCGGTGAACGCGGCCAGGGCCGCCGGCCATTGCCGGCGCGGCAGGGCGAACAGCAGCGGCACGAAGGCGGCGGCCCACGGCTTGGAATCGGCCGCCGCCGCGATGGCCAGGCCAGCCCAGACCGGGTGCCGCCGCGCCACCGCGTGCATCGCCGCGACCGAGAAGCACAGCGCCATCAGGTCGTCCAGGTGCCCGAAGTGCGTGGTCAGCTCGCTCCAGACCGGCAGGAACACCAGGCCCGCGAACAGCAGCCGGAACCGCCGGGTACGTTCCCCGGCCGGCAGCAGCCGCCAGACCCCGGCCAGCACCAGCGGGCCGGTCAGCGACATGACCGTCAGGGCGACGATTGCCCCGGCGTGCGCGCCCAGCAGCTGGGTCAGGGCCGAGACACCCAGTGCCAGCGGCCCGATCTGCAGGTCAGGGTGCGCGGCGTAGAGCTGGAACCGGGTGCCCGGGCCCGCGCCCAGCAGCAACTGGCCGCCCTGGGCGAAAAAGTGCCAGGACTGGCCGGCCTGCATGGTCCACACTGCGGCCCAGGCCGCCGCCCATGGCCACAGCAGCCACCACGGCCAGGGCACCCGGCTCAGGAAGGACCGGTCCCGCCGGGCCGCCCGCACCGGTCGCGGGCCCGGGCGCGTGTCTCGTCCCGCCAGCGCAGCCGCCGGGCCGCCCGGTGGTTCCTTGAACCATGCCGACGGCGGCCACTCGCCCGCCGTCCCGTCCACCGGGCCGGCAGTCCTGGCCGACCTGGCGGCCGTCCCGGGGCGCCTGGGCAGCGCACCGCCCGGCTCATCCTCCGTTCCGGACCGCTCCCAGCGATACGGGTACCCCTGCGGGGCGGGCTGCGCCTCCTCGGCTAGGTAACCGCCGCCTCTCATAGGCGGGCGGTAGCAATTCGGCGCAAAATCACGTCCCTAGTATCACCGGGGACGCCCCCGGGATCGGGCGAACTCCGGAACTACGCCGCTTGATGTCCCTTTTCCCTAAGGCCTCGGTAAGGAAGCCGTAAGAAGTGCGCCCACGAGCGCGGTGAAACCCCGTTGCGCCCGCCCGGCTGACCTGGTTGTCTCGGCCGTGACGGTGCGCTGGCCGGGGGAACAGGCCCCGGCCACCAGGCACCGCGGCTTTCTGAAAGGAGACCTGAGGTGGGTCACGTCGAGGTGGCACACCTCAGTCATGCGCTTCCCGGCGGGCGCCTGCTGCTTGGCGATGCATCTTTCCGGGTTGGCGAGGGCACGACCGCCGCACTGGTGGGCCCGAACGGCGCTGGCAAGACCACGCTGATCCGGCTGGTGGCCGGCGACCTGGCTCCGCAGTCTGGCACGGTGACCGTCAGCGGCGGCCTGGGGGTGATGCGCCAGTTCGTCGGAGGGCTGCGCGGGGAGGACACCACCGTCCGGGATCTGCTGGTGTCGGTGGCCGCTCCGCGGGTCCGCGAGGCCGCCGCCCGGCTGGGCGCCGCCGAGCTGGCCATGACACAGCGCGACGACGAGCGTGCGCAACTGCGGTACGCCGCGGCGCTGGCTGACTGGGGTGACGCGGGCGGCTACGAGGCGGAGGTGCTGTGGGACGCCTGCTGTGTCGCCGCGGTCGGCGTCGGCGTCGACCGCTGCGGCCCGCGGCCGGTGGGCACGCTATCCGGCGGCGAGCAGAAGCGCCTGGTGCTGGAGGCCCTGCTGCGCGGCCCGGCCGAGGCCCTGCTGCTCGACGAGCCGGACAACTACCTCGACGTGCCCGGCAAGCTCTGGCTGGAAGAGCAGCTCGCCCAGACCCGGAAGACGGTCCTGCTGGTCAGCCACGACCGGGAACTGCTGGCCAACACGGCCGAGCGGATCATCACCGTCGAGGACGGCAGCGTCTGGGTGCACGGCGGCGGGTTCGCCAGCTACCCGCAGGCGCGCCGGGACCGTAACGATCGTCTCGACGAACTGCGCCGCCGCTGGGATGAGGAGCACGAGAAACTCAGGCAGCTGGTCCGGATGTTCCGGCAGAAGGCGTCCTACAACTCGGACATGGCCTCGCGGCTGCAGGCGGCGGTGACCCGGCTGCGCCGTTTTGAGGAAGCGGGACCGCCGGAACTGGCACCGCGGGAGCAGAACGTGCGGATGCGGCTGCGCGGCGGCCGGACCGGGAAGCGCGCGGTGATCTGCGAGAGCCTGGAACTGACCGGCCTGATGAACGCCTTCGACCTGGAGGTCTGGTACGGCGACCGGGTCGCGGTGCTGGGCTCCAACGGCTCGGGTAAGTCCTCATTCCTCCAGTTGCTGGGCGACGCGGACGTGCCGCATCAGGGGGTGGCCCGGCTGGGCGCCCGGGTCGTCCCGGGCCTGTTCGCCCAGACGCACGCCCGGCCCGACCTGGCCGGGCGCCACCCCGCGGAGATCCTCATGACCGAGCACGCCCTGCTCCCCAACGAGTCCATGGCTGCCCTGGCCCGGTATGAGCTGCAGCACTGCGCGCAAGTGCCGTTCGGCGCGATGTCTGGAGGTCAGCAGGCGCGGCTGCAGATCCTGCTGCTGGAGCTGGGCGGGGTAACCCTGCTGCTGCTCGATGAGCCCACCGACAACCTGGACCTGGCCAGTGCCGAAGCACTGCAGGAGGGACTTGAGTCCTACCAGGGCACGGTGCTGGCCGTGACGCATGACCGGTGGTTCGCGCGGTCCTTCGACCGCTTCCTGGTCTTCGGGGCCAGCGGGGACGTGTATGAGTCCGATGGCCCGGTGTGGCAGGAGACTCGCGTGGCCAGGCCCCGGTGACCACACCGCTGCTAGGCTGCATGCAGCCTAAGGAGCCCGGCCGCCCCTTCCGGGCCGGGCGCCGCGATTGCCGATGTGAAGGGTTCTAAGCCGTGAAGAAGCTGCTTTTGCTTGCCCTCGCCGGGTTGGGCGTTTTCGCCGTCTGGCGGAAGGTGCAGGCCGATCGCGCCGAACTTGACCTGTGGACTGAGGCCACCACCAGCGACGACTAGGCGAGCAGCGGCCCGAAAGGGCCTGAAGACGGGGGTTGGAGTGAGCGGCGCGGCACCTGTCACGCTCTTGTGCTGCGGTCTGCTCGGTGTCGCCGTGGATGACGGCGGCATCCTGGAACGTGCCTTCACCGAGGCTTTCGCCACCCAGGGCATCGTCCCGGGTACCGCTGCCTACGCACGCAACATGGTCCACGTCCATCAGGCCAGGGGGCAGTCGGCGGTGGACGTGTTCCGCGGCGTGTTTCCCGATGCGCCGGGGCGCGCCGAGGCCGCGACGCTCGCCTTCGACCGGTCCTACCGGCTCGCCGCGGACCGGTCCGGCCTGGCGCCGATGGCCGGCGCAGCCGAGGCGCTGGCGCAGATCCGCGACTCCGGGGTCCGGGTCTGCCTGATCACCGGACTGTCCCGCAGCCTGGTCGGACTGGTCCTGGACACCCTCGGCTGGTGGCGCCGGGTCGACCTGGTGCTCTGCCCGGAGGACTCACCGCGTGGCTACCCGTGGCCCGATCCGATGCTGTCCGCCATGCTCCGGCTGGGGGTAGGTGGCGTTCAGGAGACGGCCTACGCCGGCGGCACCGAGAGTGGCGTGCTGTGCGGCCGCCGGGCCGGGGCCCGGATCGTGGCCGGTGTGCTGACCGGCGGCCACACCCGGGACCGGTTGCACCGCGCGGGTGCTACCCATCTGCTGGGCAGCATCGCAGAGCTTCCCGATGTGCTGGCCGACGAGGGAGGCGTGAGCGGCGCCGCGCCGGCGGCAGCCCCGTCTGCCGCGCCGAGCATCCCGCCGTCCGCGGGCGGGCAGGTACGGTCGGCTGGCGAGAGCGGGGTCCCCGCAGGCGCGGACCCCGCTGATGGCGGGACGCGCCTCACGGGGACCACCAAGATGGCACGCGGCGGTGCTGAGCGGCCCGCTGCGGGCGAGTCGGGTGGCCCGGGCGGCGGCTAGGGCCTTGGTTGTCAGCCCGGCTGGCCGGGCCGCCTGGGTTCGGGTTATTCTCCCTGGGCGGCACCGATCCGGCCCGATGATCACTCTCGTCTTGCTGCTGGATGCCGGTCCAGCGACAGTTCAGGGTACGGTCAGACGGATTCCGCTCGGATAGGCTTAGCTCCCGTGGGACAGGGAGGCGGCGCAAGTCTGCGGCGTCCTGCCGCCCGGTGAGCAGGCGGTGCCTCACTGCCGCGGCCGCCG
>CAWCBE010000007.1:0-1355237 GCA_963793825.1 uncultured Actinomycetes bacterium | reverse complement strand
GAGACGCTGCCCGCGCCGTGGGAGTGGGACGTGAAACGGCTCGCGGTCAGCCTGGAGGTGGCTGCCCGGGAGAGCGGTTTCAGCGAGAAGGACCGCCGGAAGATCGTGCTGGCCACGGTGGCGCGGTACCGGTCGTCCATGCGCGGCTTCGAAGCTGGGCAACCTGGACGTCTGGTACACCCAGGTGGACATCGACGAGCTGCGTCAGCAGGCCAGCGGCCTGCTGAAGGCGCGGCAGCGCGAGGCGGTGGACAAGGGCCTTTCCAAGGCGCGGACCCGGGACAGCATGCAGGAACTGCGCAAGCTGACCCGGATGGAGGGCGGCCGGCCGCAGATCGTGCCCGACCCGCCGGTCATCATCCCGATCCGTGACCTGCTCGCCGGGCAGATCGACGGCGTCGACTTCGAGGCCCAGCTGCGCGGGCTGGTCGGCAAGTACCGGCGCACCCTGCAGCCGGACCGCCGGGTGCTGCTGGAGCAGTTCGAGTTCACCGACATGGCCCGCAAGGTGGTCGGCGTGGGCAGCGTCGGGACCCGGTGCTGGATCATCCTGATGCTTGGCCGGGACGAATCCGACCCGCTGTTCCTCCAGGTGAAGGAGGCCCAGGAGTCGGTGCTGTGCGCGTACGCGGGCGCCAGCAAGCACGCCAACCAGGGCGAGCGGGTGGTGAACGGGCAGCGGCTGATGCAGGCGGCCAGCGACATCTTCCTCGGCTGGCAGCGGGCCGGCGGGCTGGACGGCGTGTCCCGTGACTTCTATGTCCGGCAGTTGCGGGACTGGAAGTTCTCGGTGGACATCGCCGGCCTGATCCCGCGCGGCATGCGGCTGTACGGCGAGCTGTGCGGGCTCACCCTGGCCCGGGCGCACGCCCGGTCGGGCGACGAGATTGCCATCGGCGCCTACCTCGGCGGCTCGGGCGTGTTCGACGAGGCCATCGCCGACTTCGCCGCCGCCTACGCGGACCAGAACGAGCGGGACTACAGCGCGTTCACCTCGGCTATCGCCGCGGAGCGGCTGCACGCCGAACGCGGCGTCTGACCAGGGATGCTGCACGTCCGCGCGGTCGTCCCGGCAGCCGAGACCGTCCGCGTGATGGCCGCGCTGGCCGCGGATCCCGGCGTGCACAACCTGCTGCTGCTGCGGGGGGCGGCCCAGCGGCCTGCGGGTGACGCCGTGCAGTTCGACGTGCAGAACCGGTCGGCCAATCCGGTGCTCCGCCAGCTGCAGGGGCTGCCGGAGGGCGGCCGCGGCTCGGTCACGGTGGAAGAGGGCAGTGTGGCCCTGGACGGCCCGGCCACGCCGCTGGACGAGCGCCGGCAGGCGCGCCGGGAGCGGGTGCCGGTGTGGGCGGTGGTGGAGGGCACTATCCGGGCCAACGCCAGCTACCCGCCGAGCTTCTACGTCCTGCTGGTCATCGCCGGGCTGATCGGGGCCGTGGGCATCCTGACCAACTCGCAGATCCTGGTGGTCGGGGCCATGGTGGTCGGCCCGGAGTACTTCGCCATCATCGCCGCGGCCCTGGGTCTGTCCAAGGCGGGCGGGCGCAGCCGGGACTGGACCAGCGTCCGGGTGGCGCTGGGCGCGCTGCTGGCCGGGTTCACGGCGGCCATCGTGGTGACGTTCTTCTTCGGCCTGGCGGTGCGGGCGGCCGGGGAGGTGCCGGCCGCGTTCCGGGACGGGGTGCGCCCGGTCGCGGAACTGATCAACTCGCCGAACGTCTTCTCCGTCATCGTGGCGGTGCTGGCCGGCATCGTTGGGGTGGTCTCGCTCACCGAGTCCCGGGCCAACGCGCTGATCGGCGTGTTCATCTCGATCACCACGATCCCGGCCGCGGCGTCGGTCGGGTTGTCGGTCGCCTTCGCCAGCTGGCATGACGCGGCCGGCTCGCTGCTCCAGCTGGTGCTGAACGTGGTGCTGCTGATCGCGGTGGGCGCGGCCGGGCTGACCTCACAGCGGGCCATCTGGCGCCGCCTGGCCGGCCCGGACGGCGGCCTGACCGGATCCGGCCCCGGTGCCGGCCTTACAGGATCGCGATCGGGTTGACGGGGGAGCCGGTCCCGGCAGCCAGCCGGAGCGGTGCGATGACACACAGGAACGACCAGCGGCCCTCCTGCTCGCACAGCGGGATCAGGTCCTCGAACTGCAGGTAGTCCAGCAGGTGCACGCCGAGGGCATTGATGGCCAGCACGTGCACCGGGAACTCCGTCTCGACGGTGTCGCTGCCCGCGGTGTCGCTGTTGCTGTCGCTGCCCAGCACGGCGACCTCCCGGTCCGCGACGAACTGCATGGCGTCCGGGTGCAGCCCGGCGCGGGCGCTGGCCGCGTCCCACGGGCCCAGCTCATCGCGGCGCCGCCGGTGCCCGACCCGGACGAAGAGCAGGTCGCCCCGGCCGACCCGGACGCCCTGGGCCTGCTCGGCCGCGCCCAGGTCGCCGGCGGTCACGTGCTCGCCAGGCTCCAGCCAGGGCACCCCGCGCAGCCGCGGGATGTCCAGCAGCACGCCACGCCCGGCGATGCCGTCGGCGACGGTGTCGATGGACAGCTCCACCGCGCCCCGCGGGGTGACCGACCCGGCAGGCACCCCGTTGTACAGGTGCCCGTCGTACATGACGTGGCATAGCGCGTCCAGGTGGCTGTCCACGTTGCCGTGCACGTTCATCTCCACCCGGTCGGTGGCGAAGGACAGCCCCGCCGAAGGTGCCTGGTCGGCGGTCCCGGTCATCGGGTGCCGGGCCGGATGCGGGTTGTCCGCGGTGTGCTGCGCTTCCACCGGCGCGCCCAGGCTCACGGTGCGGCCCAGCGTGACCCCGGCGGCGGCCGCGCGGACCTGCTCCGGGCCGAGGTAGTTCAGCGCGCCGCGCCGGTCGTCCGGCGGCCACGGCACCCGGCCGCGCAGCCGGTCATACAGCTCCCGGAAGCTGGCTTCGGTCATGACTGCGGTAGACCTTGACTGCATCGCAACTCCCACAGGAAGAGACTCGATGGCTCAGCAGCGGCTGGTAGCGGTCAGCTACCCGGTGGACGACAAAATCACCGCGATCATCAACGACGTGCTCCGCGACACCGCCGACGTCCGCGTGCTGGCCGGCCTGAACAAGGCCGGCCAGCGCGCGGTGCTCGGCGAGTCGGACGCGATGATCAGCCTCCACCTGGCCGATGAGGTGCCCGGCCCGGCCCTGTCCCATGCGCCCCGGCTGGGCCTGATCCAGATGCTGTCGGCCGGGCTGGACCGGGTGGACTTTACCGCGATCCCGCCGGAAGTGCTGGTCGCCGGGAACGTCGGCGCCTACGCCGAGCCGATGGCCGAGCACGTACTGGCCATGACGCTGAGCCTGGCCAAGCATCTGGGGGAGCAGCACGCCGCGCTGGCCCGCGGCGAGTTCGACCGGGAGGCCACCTCGGCCACGCTGCGCGGGGCGGTCTGCGGCATCCTCGGGTTCGGCGGGATCGGCGAGGCGGTCGCCCGGCTGATTCGCCCGTTCGGGGCGCGGATCCACGCGGTGAACACCTCCGGCACCACCAGCGAGCCGGTCGACTGGGCCGGCACGCTGGGCCAGCTGGACGAGCTCCTGGCCGTGGCGGACGTGCTGGTCATCGCCGTCCCGCTGACCACGGTCACCCGCGGCCTGATCGGCTCGCGGGAACTCGGCCTGATGAAGCCGTCGGCCACCCTGGTGAACGTGGCCCGCGGCGCGATCGTGGACGAGCGGGCCCTTTACCGGCACCTTCGGGCCAACCGCGGATTCTCCGCGGCCATCGACGCATGGTGGGCCGAGCCGCGCGGCCGCGCCCGGTTCCGGACCCGTTACCCGTTCTTCAAGCTGCCCAACGTGCTGGGCTCGCCGCACAACAGCGGCAGCGTGCCCGGGATCATGGAGGTGGCGGCCCGCCGCGCCGCCGAGAACACCGGCCGCTTCCTGCGCGGCGAGCACGTGTCCGGCGTCGCCCGCCGGGCCGACTACGCCGGCCTCCGCTGACCCGTCGGCGCCGTATCCCCGCCGGGCCGCTCCCCGGCCCCCGTCAGCCCCGGGCCCGCCAGCCGCGGGATCGTCAGCGGCGATCTCACGCCGGATGCGCCGCGCCGCGTACAGCCCGGCCTGCGTCGTCACCTCGGCCACGCCGGGCCGGCCGTCCCGGTTCATCAGGTCGCCCACCACCGAGATCCCGGGGTGGCCGGGGATGGTGAGATCGCGGCCCACGATGATGCGGCCGGTGCGGTCTCGCTGTGCACCGGCCGCCGCTGCACCGCCCCCGCGGGCCGTCGGCCGGCCTGCCTCAGCCGGCCGGGTCCAGCCACATGTCCCGGGCGGGCAGCAGCCGGTCCGCCTCCTTCGGCCCCCAGGTCGCCTTGGCGTAGGGGTGCACCGGGACGACGTCGCCGAGCACCGGGTCCACCACCCGCCAGGCCGCCTCCACCGTGTCCTGCCGGGCGAACAGCCAGCGGTCTCCGTCCAGCGCGGCCCCGATGAGCCGGTCGTAGGGCCGCATGTCCGAGCCGGGCCGCTGGGCGAACAGCAGCTCCTCAGTGTCCGGCTCCCAGCCGGCCCCGGGCTTCTTGCCCGCCAGCGAGATCCCGACCCGGGTTTCCGGCCACACCCGGAACCGCAGCGTGTTGTTATCCGGCAGCGGGTCCAGGCCGAACAGGTCGAACGGGGCCCGCTTGAACCGGACGGTCACCTCGGTCGCGGTGACCGGCAGGCACTTGCCCGCCCGGATCAGCACCGGCACCCCGGACCACCGCCACGAGTCGATGGCCAGCCGGACGGCCACGAAAGTCTCCATGGTGGAGTGCGGGCGGACCCCCTCGACGTCCAGGTAACCCTCGTACTGCCCGCGGACGACGTCCTCGGCGCCCAGCGGGCGGATCGCGGAGATCAGCCGGGACTTCTCGTCCCGCCAGGAGGACAGGCCGCTGCCGTCCGGCGGGTCGGCGGTGACGGTGGCGAGCACCTGGAGCATGTGGTTCTGCACCACGTCCCGGATGGCGCCGGTCCGGTCGTAGAACCGGCCGCGGTCGGAGACGTCGAACGCCTCGGCCATGGTGATCTGGATGCTCTCCACGTGATCACGGTTGAGCAGCGGCTCGATGATCGAGTTGGCGAACCGGACGAACAGCAAGTTTTCCACCGGGTCCAGGCCGAGCCAGTGGTCCACCCGGTAGATCGAGTCCTCCGGGAAGAACTGGTGCATCAGCGCGTCCAGCTCGATCGCGCTGTTCAGGTCGGTGCCGAACGGCTTCTCGACCATGATCCGGTTGCCCTTGGCCCGGCCGGCCGTGGCAATACCCTGCGCGATCCGGCCGAACAGGACCGGGGGCACCTCGAGGTAGAACAGGATGTTCCGGCCGTCGCCGGCCGCGTCCGACATGGCGTGGTAGGTGGCGTCGTCGCCGAGGTCGCCGTCCACGTAGCGCAGCAGGCCCAGCATCTTGGTGGCCGCCGGGCTGCCCGGGTCCATGTCGTTCAGCTTGAGCGAGGCGACCGCGTAATCGCGGAACTGCTCCAGGCCCCAGCCGTTCTTGGCCACCCCGATCACCGGCACGTCCAGCACCCCGCGGTCCACCAGCCCGACCAGGGCCGGGAAGGTTTCCAGCTTGGCGAGGTCCCCGGTAGCGCCGAAGATCACTAGTGCGTCAACCTGGTCCGCTGCCATCCGAGCTCCCTTAGCTCCGGTCCGGCTATCTGAGCGCGGGCCTGCTCCGCGGGCATCGCCTCACGCGGGTGATTGCGGCCCCGGCCACCCTACTGCACCGTTTTGCGGCCATTTTGCGGCCATCCGGGGCTTGCTTACCAGGCCCGGCGCGCTCCCCGGCGGGCCCGCCGCTGAGTAGCCGCGGCGGCCGGAAATCACCCGGGCTGAGCCGCTGCCGGAACACGTAGTGGGTCCAGCCCTGGTAGAGCAGCACCAGCGGCAACAGCACCAGGACCACGATCGTCATCAGCCGCAGCGGGCCGCGGCCGGAGGCGGTGTTGTCCGGGTGCTGCATCCAGGAATCGCCTGCCATGGCCAGCGGCGCGCCGGAGATGTCGCCAGCCAGCCGCGAATAGGCCGACCGGTTCATCCCGAACCCGAATTCCTGGACCAGCCCGGTGACCACGACCACGGCCACGTTGCGCACCAGCGGCGTGCCGAAGAACCGGGTCAGCCGGAGGAAATCGGGCTTTATCCGCGTGATGCCAGGCCGTTCTGCAGCAGCGCGGTCAGGAAGGCCAGCCCGGTCGTCACCGGCACGAGGAAGAAATGGTTGATCGAGGTGAGCGCGAACGGCCAGCGTGCCAGGTCCAGCGTGCTCGTGGATCCCCCCGGCCCATGTCACGCGAGGCCGGGCGCGGTCAGGACGAGGCGTGCTCCCGGTGGTGGCCGTTACGCCAGGCGGTCGCCCCGGCCGTGGTGGCCGCCTTGGCCCGCTCCCAGTGGTGCCGGGCCATTTCGCTGGGCGGCACCTCCTGGTTAGCCGACCATTCGCGAAGGGCCATGGCCAGCGCGGACCCACTGACCACCACACCGGCCAGGCCGAGCAGCCCGCCCAGCCCCATCAGCACGCCGCCCACGAGAAGGGGCCTGGTGTTCAGCCGGAACGCGGCGTCCGGCTGCCCGCTGCTGGCCTTAGCGGCCGCATCGCTGCTCATCATGTCGCCACCATCGCCGGGGGCACCGCGGGCGACATCATCCTCGCCGGGTGATTGGCGGTATCGGCTCGGGGGGACGACCCCCCGAAACCCCCGTCATCCGGCCGGGCCTGAGTCGTGGGACAGGCCGCTGGGCATAGTGGGGGCGTGACCGAACGCTACGACGTGATCATCATTGGCACCGGCGCGGGTGGCGGCACCCTCGCCCACACGCTGGCAGGCACCGGGAAGCGCATCCTGCTGCTGGAGCGCGGCGACTTCCTGCCCCGCGAGACAGAGAACTGGCAGCCCGGCCCGGTGTTCGTGGACGGCCGCTACATCAGCAAGGACACCTGGTACGACTCCGGCGGCACGCCATTCCAGCCGCAGGTGCACTACTTCGTCGGCGGGGCCACCAAGATGTACGGGGCGGCGCTGTACCGGTTGCGCCCCTCGGACTTCGGCGAGATCAGGCACGTGGACGGGGTCTCCCCGGCCTGGCCGCTCAGCTACGACGACCTCGAGCCGTGGTACACCCGGGCCGAGTGGCTCTACCAGGTGCACGGCGCGCACGGCGAGGACCCCACCGAGGGGCACTGGTCGAAGCAGTACCCGTGGCCGGCCGTGTCGCACGAGCCGCGGATCCAGCAGCTCGCCAACGACCTGGAGGCCGGCGGGTACCACCCGTTCCACGCGCCGTGCGGGATCCTGCTCGACGAGGGCCGCCGCCCGGCCAGCGACTGCATCCGGTGCGCCTGGTGCGACGGGTACCCGTGCCTGGTGCACGCCAAGTCCGACGCTGAGGTCATCGCGGTCCGCCCGGTCCTGGACCTGCCCAACGTGACGCTGCTGACCGGCGCCGAGGTCCTCAGCCTGGAGACGGGCTCCGGCGGCCGGGTGGTCACCGGGGTGGTGGTGTCCCGGGACGGACAGCGCGAGGTCTACCAGGGCGACATCGTGGCCCTGTCGGCCGGTGCCGCCAACAGCGCCAAGATCCTGCTCCGCTCGGCTAGCGATGGGCACCCCGATGGCCTGGCCAACTCCTCCGGCCAGGTGGGCCGGAACTACATGTTCCACAACAGCCTGGCCATGGTGGCCCTGGGCAAGGAGCGCAACGACACCGTCTACCAGAAGACGCTGTCCGTCAACGACTTCTACGCCGCCGGTAACGGCCGCGAGTACCCGCTCGGCAACATCCAGATGCTAGGCAAGTCGAACGCCGAGGCGATGAAGGGCGAGGAGCCCAGGCTGACCAAGCTGGCCCCGCACTGGAGCCTGGCCGAGGTGGCGGCGCACGCCGTGGACCTGTGGCTGACCACCGAGGACCTGCCGAGGCCGGAGAACCGGGTGACGGTGGACGCCGGCGGCGCCGTGCACCTGTCCTACACGGCGACCAACCGGTCCGAGCTCGGTGACCTCTACAAGGAGGTCCGGGCCATGCTGAACCACGTCGGCATGGCCGCACACCACGTGCTGGACCGCTACTACTACATGAAGATGGACGTGCCCATTGCGGGCGTGGGCCACCAGGCCGGCACCTGCCGGTTCGGCACCGACCCGGCCAGCTCCGTGCTCGACGTGAACTGCAAGGCGCACGACGTGGACAACCTGTACGTGGTGGACACCAGCTTCTTCCCGAGCATCGGCGCGGTGAACCCGGCGCTGACCGCGATGGCCAATGCCATCCGCGTCGGCGAGCACCTGGCGGGCCGCCTGTCCTAGCCAATCCCGCCAATCCGGCGGCCCGGCGGCGGGCCCCGAGGCACATAGCCCCCATTTCTGACCGGCAAACCACTTATACCGGGACACTGGCCGTGAATCTGGGGGCGATGTGAAATGGCCGGGGCGCACACCACAATAGCCCGCGGGGGGTGACGACGCGGTTACGGGCGAGGAGCAGCGTGGCCGTTATGAAGAGAGGGCTGGCCGGCGCTGCTCTGGTGCTGGCCGCAGTACTGGCCGCAGGTTGTTCCTCCGGGGGCGGTTCCGCCGCCAGCAGCCCGTCACCGAGCGCGTCGGCGGCGGTCTGCACGGACGTCGCCGCGCTGCGCTCGTCGGTGGCCGAGATCGGCCACCTGAGCGCGAATGCGTCGGCGCTGGGCAAGCTCAAGACCGACGTGGCCCGGATCCGGGCCAACCTGGACACCCTGCGGGCCGAAGCCAGCTCGGAGTGGCACGCCCAGATCGGCGCGCTGAGCTCGTCGCTGTCCACGCTGCAGAAGACGCTGACCAACCTGGGCAGCCAGTCCAGCCCGGTCGCGGCGGCCAAGGCCGTCTCCACCGACCTGGCCGCGGTCACCACCGACGCCAGCAGCCTGCTGCATGCGGCGAGCACCCGCTGTCCCTCCGCCTCGGCCAGCCCGACCGGATGACCTGCGAGGAGAACCGAGCATGGCGCGCTACCCGAACATCAGTGATCACGGGCTGATCGGCGACCTGCAGACGGCCGCCCTGGTCACCACGGACGGGACGGTGGACTGGTTCTGCTGTCCCCGGTTCGACTCGCCCAGCGTCTTCGGCTCGCTGCTCGACGCGGACAAGGGCGGTTATTTCCGGATCACGCCAGACCGGGCCGACTACGTCTCCCGGCAGCTGTACTTCCCGGACACCGCCGTCCTGATCACCCGGTTCATGACCCCGGACGGGGTCGGCGAGGTGACCGACTTCATGCCGGTGGCCGGGGCCCGGGCGACCGGCCACCACCGGCTGGTCCGGCTGGTCCGGGTGGTGCGCGGCACGATGCGGTTCGTGGCCGACATCAAGCCGCGCTTCGACTACGGCCGCCAGCCGCACAAGCTGGAGATCACCGACGAGGGCGCCCTGTTCCACACCGACCAGATGGAGCTGACCCTGCACACGGTGGTCGGCCGTGGCACCGCGCGCGGCGACCTGCGCGACGAGCTGGAGCGGGTCGGCGAGGACCTGCGCATGCACCGGACCCTGGGCGAGGGCGAGAGCGCCGGGATGGTGCTGGAGTCCATGGGCGGCCGGCCGCGCCGGCTGCCGGCAGGCACCCTGGAAACCCTGCTCGGCGAGACCGCCGACTTCTGGCGCGGCTGGCTGTGCAAGTCCACCTACACGGGCCGGTGGCGGGAGATGGTGACCCGCTCGGCGATGACGCTCAAGCTGATGACGTACGCGCCGACCGGGGCGCTGGTGGCCGCGCCCACCACCGGGCTGCCCGAGCAGATCGGCGGGGAACGCAACTGGGACTACCGCTACACCTGGATCCGGGACGCCTCGTTCTCGGTGTACGCCCTGCTCGGCCTGGGCTACATGGAGGAGGCGGCCGCCTTCGGCGTCTGGGTCCGCGACCGGCTGATCGAGCACCAGGGCAGCAACGGCGACTGCCCGCTGCGGATCATGTACCGGGTGGACGGGTCGTCGGATCTCACCGAGGAGACCCTGGACCACTGGGAAGGCTGGCGCGGCTCACGCCCGGTACGCATCGGCAACGGCGCCTCCGGCCAGCTCCAGCTGGACGTCTTCGGTGAGGCCATGGACGCGTTCGGGCACGCCGACGAGATGGGGATGCAGCCGGCCCACGTGGGCTGGACGGCGGTCGTGAAGATGATGGACTGGCTGTGCGAGCACTGGGACCAGCCGGAAGAGGGCATCTGGGAGACCCGGGGCGGCCGGAAGGACTTCACCTACGGGCGGTTCCAGTGCTGGGTGGCGCTGGACCGGGCCATCCGGCTGGCCGAGCGCCGCGGCCGGCCCGCCGACATCATGCGCTGGCGGTCTGAGCGGGACCGCATCTACCGGCAGGTCATGGAGCGCGGCTGGAACCCCAAGGAGCGTGCCTTCACCCAGTACTACGGCACGGACGTGCTGGACTCCTCGCTGCTGCTGATGCCGCTGATGGGCTTCGTGTCCCCGTTCGACCCGATGTGGCTGGACACGCTACAGGCGATGGACAAGAAACTGGTCTCCGACAGCCTGGTGTACCGGTACGACCCGTCCGCCTCGCCGGACGGCCTGCGCGGCAGTGAGGGCACGTTCTCGCTGTGCACGTTCTGGTACGTGGACGCGCTGGCCCGGTCCGGCCGGACGGACGAGGCCTCCCTGGTGTTCCAGAAGATGCACACCTACGCCAACCACCTCGGCCTGTACTCCGAGGAGATCGGGCTGACCGGTGAGCAGCTGGGCAACTTCCCCCAGGCGTTCAGCCACCTGTCGCTGATCAACGCGGCCATCAACCTGGACTACCAGCTCGATCACGGCCCGGGTGACGTCGGCCCGCTGCTGGCCCGGGCCCGGCGGATCCCGGCGAGCTGACCCGCCCGGGACACTGACCCGGGACACTGACCCGCCCGGGACACTGACGCCGCCCGGGACACTGACCCGGGACCCTCACCCGTCAGTCTCACCCGTAGCGGGTGAGGCTGCCCGCGCCGCGCTGTCCTAATGATGGGCCTATGAGCGACCCGGAACGTCATGCGGTTGATACCGGCGAACCCCGGGTATGACCGGCAAAGCCATTTGACCTGCTCATTCACCCCTATGGGATGAGACAGCCAGCTGATTGCCAGCGGGTCAGGGGCTCTCGGGGGGATCTATGACAACAACCATTAACGAGTCAGAGCCGGCCGAGGGCGAGGCCGGGGGCGTCGCCATGCCACCCGGGCGGCCGCAATTCCTGGAAGGCAAGCTGAACATCCCGGAGCCGCACTTCCCGGTGCTCCGGCGGCGCCGCGTCACCAGCCTGATCGACCACGCCACGCGCAACCGGGTCACGCTGATCAGCGGCCCGGCCGGGGCGGGGAAGACAGTGGCCTGCGCCAGCTGGGCCAGGGCCAACACGCAGGCCCGGCGGCTGGTCTGGCTGACCGCGGACTCCGACGACCAGCAGGGCTGGTTCTGGTCCTACGTGTGCGCCGGGCTGCGGCGGCTGCGCGCGATCCCGCCCGAGCTGCTCCGGTCCCTGGAGAACAGCTCACCGGACCGGTTCCCGCTGTGCCTCGTCGAAACGGCCCAGGCGTTCACCGAGCCGGTGACCCTGGTCCTGGACGACGTCCATGAACTCACCGACCAGGCCGTGCTGGCCGGCCTTGACGTGCTGACCAGGCACGCGCCGCCCACGCTCCGGCTGGTCCTGCTCGCCCGCCAGCCACCCGCGCTGCAGCTGGCCCGGCTGCGCGTCTCCGGGGACCTGGCCGACATCGGCAGCCAGGACCTCGCCTGCACCTCCGAGGAGGCGGACGCCTACTTCGCCCTGCTCGGCCTGGACGTGGACACCCCGGCCCGGGACCAGCTGCTCCGGCGCACCCAGGGCTGGATGGCGGGACTCCGGCTGGCGGCCCTGCGGGCCGACGCCGACCCGCAGCCGGGCGCGGCCATCACGGACCTGGCCGGTGACGAGCCCATCGTGACTGATTACCTGTGGGACGAGGTCCTGGGCAAGCAGCTGCCCGCCACCCGCATGTTCCTGCTCCGGACCAGCATCACCAGCGAGGTGACCGGCGAGCTGGCCGATGCCCTGACCGGCCAGTCCGGCAGCGCGCGGACGCTGGAACGGCTCAGCCGGGAGAACAGCTTCGTCGAGGTCACCGACCGTGAACGCGGCGGGTACGTCTACCACCCGCTGCTCCGGGAGGTGCTGGCGGCCGAACTGCACCGGGAGATCCCGCACGAGATCCCGGTGCTGCTGCGCCGCGCGGCCCGCTGGTACGCGGCCAACGACCAGCCGATCGCGTCGGTGCGCAGCGCGGCCGAGGCGCAGGACTGGGACTACGCCGCTCAGATCCTGGCCGAGGCCGGGGCGGGCCTCGCCGCCCCTGGGTCGACCGCTGAACTGGAGAGCGTGCTGGGCCTGTTCCCGCCCGATCGCTCCGCCGACGACCCCGCGGTGGCGGCGGCGTGGGCCGCCGCCCGGCTGTGGGATGGCGATGAGGAAGGCGCCGCGGGATACCTGGAGAGCGGCGAGCGGGCGCTGGGCCGGGCTGCCCCGGCTATGCGCCGGATGATGGAGCCGGTGCTGGCCGCGCTGCGGGTGATGCTGGCCGGCTGCCGCACCGACCCCGACCCGGGCCTGCTCGCCGAGGCGACGGAGATCGCGGCCCGCGCCGAGGCGGCGGCCAGCACCCAGCCGGAGCACCGGGCCGCCGGGCTGACCTGGTTCGCTGTCGGCGTGGCCCGGCTGCGCCGCTGGGAGATCCAGCAGGCCCGGCACGCGCTGCGGCACGCGGACCGGCAGCTGGCCGCGGGCAGCCTGGCCGCGCTGCAGGCCCGCGCCCGGGCCTGGCGGGCGCTGGCCGAGGCCTGGTTCGGTGACCTCACGGCGGCCCGCCGGTCGGCCAGTGACGTGCCGGGCGTGCCGTCTGGCCTGCCGCCCGGCGGGCGATCCGCGGCTGCACCAGGTCCGGGGCCCATGCCCAGGGGCGTGCTGGCTGGCGGCTCCGCGCCGCCGGGTGGCTCCCTCGCGGGCGGCCCGGCCCAGGGCTCGGCTGCCCGTCCCGGCTCCGCCCGCGGCCCGGCCGCGGGCAGCCCCGCGGGCGGTGGCCCGGGGCGTGGCAGGCTGGCCGGGGACCGGGCCGGCCTGCCCGGGCTGGGCGGCCGCTCAGCCGGGATCGGCATGCCCGGGACATCCGGAGTGCCGGACCTGGCCGGGCGGCCCGGCATGCGTCCGGCGGCCGGAGCGCCGCGGTCCGTCCGGGCGGCTGACGGGCTGGCGGGGGCCGGGCTGGCGGGGGCCGGGCTGGCGGGGGCCGGGCTGGCGGGGGCCGGGCTGGCGGGGGCCGGGCTGGCCGGGGCCGGGCTGGCCGGGGCCGGGCTGGCCGGGACTGGGCAGGCGGCCGAGGTGGCCGTGCTGGCCCGCGCCCTGGTGAGCCTGCGCCGTGACGAACTATCCGCCGCGCAGCGGCTGGTGGAGATCGTCAGCCAGGAAGCGGCCGGCCAGTTCCCCGGCGAGCCGCCGGTCAGCGCGGTGGCCGCGCTGATCCGGGCCCGGGTGCTGCTGGCCGATGGTGACGCCACCGCGGCCACAGCGGTGCTGTCCCGGCTCCGCGAGACGTGGGGGCCGACGTGCCCGGCGCTGGCCGACGTGGTCACGGTGGCCGAGGGCGAGGTGGCGCTGCGGGTCGGCAACACCGGCCGGGCCCGGGCCGTGCTGCTGCTCGTCGAGGAGAGTGAGCACTTCGACCGGGCCGACGCCTGGCTGCTCCGCGGCGGGCTGCTGATCGCCGACGGCGACTTCAAGGCCGCCCTGGAGGCGGTGGCACCTGGCCTGGACGGGCCCCAGGACCAGGTGACCCTGCACGAGCGGATCAGCGGCCTGCTCGTGGCGGCCGTCGCGCACCGCCGCCTGGGCAGCACCGAGGAGGCCGCCACCCTGCTCGAGCAGGCGCTGGCGCTGGCCGAGCCGGACGGTGCCTACCGGGCCTTCCTGGACGGGGGAGCCGCGGTCCGCTCGGCGATGACCGTGCTCATCCCGCCGACCAGCCGGCACGCGGGCTTCGCCGGCCGGATCCTGGAGCGGTTCGACGCCCAGACCCCCCGGGGCGGCCCGGCGGTGGAGCGGATCAGCGTGCCACTGACCGACAGTGAGCGCGCGGTCCTGTGCTTCCTGCCCTCGCACATGACCAACGAGGAGATCTCCCAGGCCCTGTTCCTGTCGATCAACACGGTGAAGACGCACCTGCGCTCGGCGTACCGGAAGCTGGGGGTCAGCTCACGCCGGGAGGCGATCGCCCGGGGGCGCCGCCTGGGGCTGCTGTCAGCCGGCACCCTGGCCCGTGACGAACGCCGCCGCCACCTCGCGGGTGGCGGCCGCGGCGGTAGCGGGCGGGCCGGAGGGTCAGACGGCGGCGGCCAGGGCGCGGGCGGCCCGGCGGACCTGACCGGCCATCAGGGCCATGATCAGCCCGTACACGACCAGCCAGATGCCGATCACGACGACCAGGACGGTCAGCGAGATCGTCGGCCAGAACATCACGATCAGCCCGGCGGCCAGGCTGAGCACGCCGGTGACCGCGCGCAGCCCGCGGCCGGTCCCCGGGCCGGACGTGACCGCCACGATCAGGTTAACCAGCCCGTGCAGCGTCCAGAACACGCCGACGATGAAGGCGAGCAGCACCACGGTGACCGAGATGTGCCGCAGGCAATACAGCCCGGCCAGCGCGGCCAGCAGGCCGATGATGATGTAAGCGGCCCGGGTGCCGGCACTGACCCCGGACTCGGTGAAGCCGTGGATCAGCCGGACGACGCCGGTGACCAGCAGGGCCGCGCCGATCAGCGCGGCCACCACGACCAGTGTGGCCTTGGGCCAGACCAGCAGGATCAGCCCGAGCGCGAAGGTGGCCACCGCGGCCACCATGATCACCTGCCAGGCCTGCGCCCAGGCGGCCGGGGCCGGATCGGCTGGCCCGTAGGGGGAGGCCCCGTTCATCGCCGGGCCGCCCGCTGGCGCTCGCCCGGCCCGTCCCGCCTGTCCGGCATGCTGGGCTGCCATCATCCGCCTCCTCATCCGGGCCACGGCGTCACACCACGCCCACCCGTCACTACGCACATGCTCGGGCGGGCCGTGGCGGGCAGCACCACCCGCCACGGGTGAAGGGGCGCAACCGGCATCATCCGGGCGCCCGGATCCGGTTCGGACCAGGGAGCCCTCGCCGGGGCCACTAGACTGGCGGCCGTAGCCGTCAGTGGCTGCGCTGGGGTCGCGGTCAGCCGCGTTCAAGGCGTGCTGTGGGGCGGCCCGGAGCAGGACACCAAGCGGGTAACTAACGGCAGCGCAGCATGAGCGCACGCATCAGGGAGTGACGGCGACGTGAAGACCGACGTCGAGGAGCTGAGCCCGACCAGGGTGAAGCTGACCATCGAGGTCCCGTTCGAGGAGCTGCAGTCGAGCCTCGACAAGGCGTACCGGGAGGTCGCCAAGCAGGTCCGGGTGCCCGGATTCCGGCCCGGCCGGGTCCCGCCGCGCATCATCGACCAGCGGTTCGGCCGCGGGGTGGTGCTGGAGCAGGCGGTGAACGACGCGGTCCCGCAGTTCTACGGCCAGGCGCTGCAGGACAATGAGGTGTTCGCGCTCGGCCAGCCGGACCTGGAGATCACCAAGCTGGACGACGGCAAGGAGCTCGCCTTCACCGCCGAGGTGGACGTGCGGCCCAAGTTCGAGATCCCCGACCTCACCGACCTGGCGGTCACGGTGGAGACGGCCGTGGTCACCCCGGACGAGGTCGAGGAGTACATCGGCGGCCTGCGGGAGCGGTTCGCCTCGCTGAAGAACGCTGACCGGGCGGTCGCCGAGGGCGACTACACCTCGATCGACCTGTCCGCCTCGGTGGGCGGCGAGCCGGTGGAGGATGCCCAGGCCAGCGGCCTGTCCTACGAAGTCGGCAGCGGCTCGCTGCTGGACGGGCTGGACGAGGCGCTGATCGGCATGTCAGCGGGCGAGTCGAAGACCTTCCCCGCCGAGCTGGCCGGTGGCGAGCATGGCGGCGAGCAGGCCGACGTGACCGTCACCGTGCACAGCGTCAAGGTGAAGGAACTTCCCGAGCTGGATGATGACTTCGCCCAGTCGGCCAGCGAGTTCGACACGCTGGGCGAGATGCGCGCCGGCACCCGCCGCCAGCTGGAGGCCATGAAGCGGATGCAGCAGGCCCGCCAGGCCCGGGAGCGGACCCTGGACGCGCTGCTCGACAAGATCGACATCCCGCTGCCCGACAGCATGGTCAGCAGCGAGTCCGCGATGCGCCGCGAGTCGCTCGACGAGCAGCTGGAGCGGGCCGGGACCACGATGGACGACTACCTGAAATCCGCCAGCCAGACCGCGGAGCAGTTCGAGAAGGACATCATCGACGGCGCCCGCCGCTCGGTGAAGGCCGGGTTCGTGCTGGACCAGCTGGCCCTGCGGGAAGAAATCGGCATCGAGCAGGACGAGCTGAACGCGTTCGTGATCGAGCAGGCCTACCGGATGGGCGTCCAGCCGGACCGGCTGGCCAAGGAACTCGCCGACCGCGGGCAGATCGGCTCGGTCGTCACCGAGGTGCTCCGGGGCAAGGCCCTCACCCTGATCACCGAGCGGGCCCGGGTGACCGACGAGGCCGGGGAGCCGGTAGACGTCACCGCGGAACTGCGCCCGGACGGTGCCGCGGAGCAGGCCGGGGAGGCCGAGGCTGATCCGGAGGCCCCGGAGGCGGCGGCCGCTGAGCTGGCTGAGGCTGATCCGGAGGCCCCGGAGGCGGCGGCCGCTGAGCTGGCTGAGGCTGATCCGGAGGCCCCGGAGGCGGCGGCCCCGGAGGCGGCGGCCGCGGCGCCGGAAGCCGCCCCGCAGGATGGTGAGTAGGCGCCTGCCCGCCGGGTAGCCTGCGCCGACAGCGAACAGGCCACCGGCGCGGACGTTCCGGCCCGGGCCGGACGTTATCGTCACTGTCTAGACGGCAGGAACATCGACCTAGGAGAGCAGAGTGACCACGCCTCCGGCCATCGGGGACCCGACCCGGATCCTGGCGCGCACCGCGGAAGCGGCGCCGCCGCTGATCACCGAACAGATTTTCAACCGGCTGCTCCGGCACCGGATCATCTTCCTGGGCCAGCAGGTCAACGAGGACATCGCCAACCGGATTTGCGCCGAGCTGGTGCTGCTCGCGGCCGAGGACGCCAAGCGCGACATCAGCATCTACATCAACTCACCGGGCGGCTCGGTGTACGCCGGGCTGGCCATCTACGACGTGATGCAGTACGTGCCGAACGACATCGCCACCTACGCGATGGGCATGGCCGCCTCCATGGGCCAGTTCCTGCTGGCCGCGGGGACGACCGGGAAGCGTTACGCGCTGCCGCACGCCAGCATCCTGATGCACCAGCCCTCCGGCGGCATCGGCGGCACCGCCTCGGACATCCGGATCCAGGCCGAGCAGATGCTGTACATCAAGCGGAAGCTGGCCGAGCGCACCGCCTTCCACACCGGGCAGACCGTCGAGCAGATCGAGAAGGACGCGGACCGGGACCGCTGGTTCACCGCGGACGAGGCCAAGGAGTACGGCTTCGTCGACCAGGTGATCCGCAGCGCCCTCGAAGTGCCGTCCGCCGGGCCGGTGTCATGAACCTCCTTCCCGGATTGCCTGACATCCCCGAGATCAGAGCGGAGGAGCCGCACATGACCACATCCAGGCTCCGCCCAGCGGAGTCCCGCTACGTCCTGCCGTCCTTCGTGGAGCGCACCTCGTACGGGGTCAAGGAGATGAACCCGTACAACAAGCTCTTCGAGGAGCGGATTATCTTCCTCGGGGTGCAGATCGACGACGCGTCGGCCAACGACGTGATGGCCCAGCTGATCACGCTGGAGTCGATCGACCCGGACCGGGACATCCTCATCTACATCAACTCGCCCGGCGGGTCGGTGACCTCGATGATGGCGATCTACGACACGATGCAGTACATCCAGCCGGAGATCCAGACCATCTGCATCGGCCAGGCCGCCTCGGCGGCCGCGGTGCTGCTCGCGGCGGGTGCCCAGGGCAAGCGGCTGTCCCTGCCGAACGCCCGCATCCTGCTGCACCAGCCCGCCACCGAGGGCGGCTACGGCCAGTCCAGCGACCTGGAGATCCAGGCCCAGGAGATCCTCCGGATGCGGTCGGCCATGGAGAAGATCGTCGCCTTCCACACCGGCCGGAGCGAGGAGCAGGTCCGCCACGACATCGAGCGGGACAAGTTCTTCACCGCGGCCGAGGCCAAGGAATACGGTCTGGTCGATGAAGTTCTGACGAGCCTGAAGCGCAAGGCCGATGTAGGGTCGTCGTAACCAGGAGGATTCACCCTCCCCGGCGTCCGGCCCGGGTCCTGCCTCTCGCGGCAGGGGCCCCGGAGGCGGTACCGTCGGATATATAGAGCATGGATGGCCCGGGCGGGGGCTCCCCGCCACCGCCGGCCCGTGGGGGGGCCGACGGCCCCAGGTAAAGGAGTAGCTGGGTGGCTCGCATAGGCGATGGTGGTGACCTGCTGAAGTGCTCTTTCTGCGGGAAGAGCCAGAAGCAAGTCAAGAAGCTCATCGCCGGGCCCGGGGTGTACATCTGCGACGAGTGCATCGACCTGTGCAACGAGATCATCGAGGAGGAACTGGCTGAGCCGTCCGAGCTCAAGTGGGACAGCCTGCCCAAGCCCCGCGAGATCTACGAGTTCCTCGATGCCTACGTGATCGGCCAGGAGAAGGCCAAGAAGGCGCTGTCCGTCGCGGTCTACAACCACTACAAGCGGGTCCAGTCCGGCGGGGACACCCGGCCCGGCGAGGACGGCGTCGAGCTGGCCAAGTCGAACATCCTGCTGCTCGGCCCCACCGGCTCCGGCAAGACGCTGCTCGCCCAGACCCTGGCCCGGCTGCTGAACGTCCCGTTCGCCATCGCCGACGCCACCGCGCTCACCGAGGCGGGCTATGTCGGCGAGGACGTGGAGAACATCCTGCTCAAGCTGATCCAGGCGGCCGAGTACGACGTGAAGAAGGCCGAGACCGGGATCATCTACATCGACGAGATCGACAAGATCGCCCGCAAGAGCGAGAACCCGTCGATCACCCGGGACGTGTCCGGGGAGGGCGTGCAGCAGGCCCTGCTGAAGATCCTGGAGGGCACCACCGCGTCGGTTCCGCCGCAGGGCGGCCGCAAGCACCCACACCAGGAGTTCATCCAGATCGACACCACCAATGTGCTGTTCATCTGCGGCGGCTCGTTCTCCGGGCTGGAGAAGATCATCGAGCAGCGGGTGGGCAAGTCCGGGATGGGCTTCGGCGCGGTGCTCCGGGTGAAGAACGACCGCACCACCGGTGACCAGTTCGCCGACGTGATGCCCGAGGACCTGCTCAAGTTCGGCATGATCCCCGAGTTCGTGGGCCGCCTCCCGGTCATCACCAGCGTGCACAACCTGGACCGCGACGCGCTCATCCAGATCCTCACCGAGCCGCGCAATGCGCTGGTGAAGCAGTACCGGCGGCTGTTCGAGCTGGACGGCGTGGACCTGGAGTTCACCGAGGACGCGCTGGAGGCCGTCGCCGACCAGGCCATCCTGCGCGGCACCGGGGCCCGCGGGCTGCGGGCCATCCTCGAAGAGGTGCTCTTGTCGGTGATGTATGAGGTGCCCAGCCGTAAGGACGTCGAGCGGGTCGTGATCACCGGCCCGGTCGTCCTGGAGCACGTCAACCCCACCCTCGTCCCCCGCGGTGCCACCTCCAACTCCCGCCGGACCCCCCGCGAGAAGTCCGCGTAAGCCTCCAGGTCCCGGAACTTCCGGCCGTTCCCCCCAGCGGGGGGCCGGCCGCTGCGCCGCAGGCGTAACCGGTACGCAGCCCAGCCATGATCAGACCGCGCCGGCCGCGGCCGCAGAAGATGCGGCCCACGCGGGCCGGCCAGCGGTGCATCGGCCGGCCCCCGCCTTCACCGCACTAGACTCGGCTGACGTGAGTGCAGATCTGAGCCAGCCGCGGACCGAGCTTCCGCCGCAGTACATGCCGGGCGACGTCGAGGACCGGCTGTACCAGTCGTGGGAGAAGCGCGGGCTGATGCACGCGGACGCGGACGCGGCCAGCCCGGACGCGCCGCCGTTCTGCATCGTGATCCCGCCGCCGAACGTGACCGGCTCGCTGCACATCGGCCACGCGCTCGACCACACCTTGATCGACTCGCTGGTCCGGCGGCGCCGGATGCAGGGCTACACCACGCTCTGGCTGCCGGGGATGGACCACGCCGGCATCGCCACCCAGAACGTGGTGGAGCGGGAACTGGCCAAGGAAGGCCTGAGCCGGCACGACCTCGGCCGGGAGGCCTTCGTCGAGCGGGTATGGCAGTGGAAGGCCGAGTCCGGCGGGAAGATCCTCGGCCAGATGCGCCGTCTCGGCGACAGCGTGGACTGGAGCCGTGAGCGGTTCACCATGGACGAGGGCCTGTCCCGCGCGGTGCAGACCATCTTCAAGCGCCTCTTCGACAACGGCCTGATCTACCGGGCCGAACGGATCATCAACTGGTGCCCGCGTTGCCTCACCGCGCTGTCCGACATCGAAGTCGATCACAGCGACGAGGACGGCGAACTGGTCTCCATCCGTTACGGGGACGGCGACGAGCAGGTCGTGGTGGCCACCACCCGGGCCGAGACCATGCTGGGCGACACGGCGGTCGCGGTGCACCCCGACGACGCCCGCTACGCGCACCTGGTCGGCCGGGAGATGCAGCTGCCGCTGTCCAACCGGCGCATCCCGGTGGTCGCCGACCCGCACGTGGACCCGGAGTTCGGCACCGGCGCGGTGAAGGTCACCCCGGCCCACGACCCGGACGACTTCGAGATAGGCCGCCGCCACGAGCTGCCCAGCATCACGATCCTGGACGAGCACGGGCGGGTCACGGCCAAGGGCCCGTTCGAGGGCCTGGACCGGTTCGAGGCCCGGCCCGCGGTGGTCGCCGCGCTGCGCGCCGACGGCCGGATCGTCGCCGAGGTCCGGCCCTACGTGCACGCGGTGGGGCACTGCATGCGCTGTGGCACAGTGGTGGAGCCACGGCTGTCGCTGCAGTGGTTCGTCAAGGTCGGCCCGCTGGCCAAGGCGGCGGGCGACGCGGTCCGGGACGGCCGGACGGACATCCACCCGCGCGAGATGGCGGCCCGCTACTTCGCCTGGGTGGACGACATGCACGACTGGTGCATCAGCCGCCAGCTGTGGTGGGGGCACCGCATCCCGGTCTGGTACGGCCCGTCCGGTGAGGTCGTCTGCCTGGGCCCGGGAGAGCAGCCGCCGCCGGGTGAGGGCTGGCAGCAGGACCCGGACGTGCTCGACACCTGGTTCTCCTCGGCGCTATGGCCGTGCTCCACGCTGGGCTGGCCGGACGACACCCAGGATCTGCGCGTCTTCTACCCGACCAGCGTCCTGGTCACCGGGTACGACATCCTGTTCTTCTGGGTGGCCCGGATGATGATGTTCGGGCTGTACGCCATGTCGGACCGCGAGCCGGCCCAGGCGGTCCCGTTCCGCCATGTGGCGCTGCACGGGCTGGTCCGGGACGCCCACGGCAAGAAGATGTCCAAGTCGCTGGGCAACACGGTGGACCCGCTGGACTGGATCGGCCGGTTCGGCGCCGACGCCACCCGGTTCACCCTGGCCCGCGGGGCCAGCCCGGGCAGTGACGTCTCGGTCAGCGAGGAGTGGGTCACCGGCTCCCGGAACTTCTGCAACAAGCTGTGGAACGCCACCCGCTTCGCCCTGCTGAACGGCGCCGAGGTCCCCGTGCAGGCTCCGGACCCGGCCGGCCTGCCCACGGCCGCCCGGTGGATCCTGTCCCGGCTGGCCGCGGTGGTCGCGGAGACCGACGACCTGTTCGAGCGGTACGAGTTTGGCAAGGTGTGCGACACCCTCTACCACTTCGCCTGGGACGAGGTCTGTGACTGGTACCTGGAACTGGCCAAGCCGCAGCTGTCCGGAGCCGATGAGGCTGCCGCGCAGGCCACCCGCGAGGTGCTCGGCTATGTGCTGGACCGGCTGCTCAAGCTGCTGCACCCGGTGATGCCGTTCGTCACCGAGGAGCTCTGGACCGCGCTGACCGGCGGGGACTCCGTCATGATCGCCCCCTGGCCCGGCCAGCGCCCGGCCTCCGCCGGTGCCACCGGGCCGGCCTACCACGACCCAGCCGCCGAGGCCGAGATCACCGCGCTGATGCGCCTGGTCACCGAGGTGCGGCGGTTCCGTTCAGATCAGGGACTGCGGCCCGGCCAGCCGGTCCCCGCGAACCTGGGCGGCATCGCCGCCACGGTGCTCGCCCGTCATGAGCCCAGCATCCGCGCGCTGCTCCGGCTCACCGTGCCCGGCGGCGGTTTCGCACCGACCGCCACCCTGGTGGCCGAGGGGGTCACCGTGCAACTGGACACCGCGGCGGGCATCGACGTGGCCGCCGAGCGGCGCCGGCTGGAGAAGGACCTGGCCGCCGCGCGCAAGGAGGCCGAGCAGACCGAGCGCAAGCTGGCCAACGAGTCATTCCTGGCCAAGGCCCCCGCGGACGTGGTGGCCAAGACCCGGGACCGGCTGGCCGCCGCGCACGCCGACATCGGCCGGATCACCGGCCGCCTGGCCGCGCTGGCTGGCGAGGCGGGGCCCGCTGCAGCCGGGTTCCCTCCGAGCCAGCCAGCCCGGGGGGTTCCCGGGGGCGGCCTCCCCGGGCTAGCACAGGAGGACGCTTGAGCACTCCGGGGGATGCGCCCGGCGTCGAGGACGAGTTCCGCGAGGCCGAGCGGGAGATCCTGACCCGCCGTCCTGAGCACGCCATCGAGCCAACCCTGGACCGGATCGCGGACCTGACCGCCCTGCTCGGCGACCCGCAGCGGTCCTACCCGGTCATCCACGTCACCGGCACCAACGGCAAGACCTCCACCGCGCGCATGATCGAGGCCCTGCTGCGCGCCCGCGGCCTGCGCACCGGCCTGTTCACCAGCCCGCACCTGACCTCCATCACCGAGCGCATCATGATCGACGGCCACCCCATCACCCCCGAGCAGTTCGTCGCCGCCTACGACGAGCTCGCCCCCTACGTCGCCTTCGTCGACGGGCGCCACCCGGTGCCGCTGTCCTTCTTCGAGGTCCTGACCGGCATGGCGTTCGCCACCTTCGCGGACGTCCCGGTGGAGGTGGCCATCGTCGAGGTCGGCCTGGGCGGCACCTGGGACGCCACCAACGTCGCCGACGGCGCCGTCGCCGTAGTCACCCCCATCTCCCTGGACCACACCGCCTGGCTCGGCGACACCGTCCAGCAGATCGCCGCGGACAAGGCCGGCATCATCAAGCCCGGTTCCGTCGCGGTCCTCGCCCAGCAGCCCCTCCCCGCGGCCGAGGAACTGCTCCGCCGCGCCGTCACCGTCGGCGCCAGCGTCGTCCGCGAGGGCCTCGAGTTCGGCGTCCTGGCCCGCGACCTCGCCGTCGGCGGCCAGCGCCTCGACCTCCGCGGCCTCCGCGCCGACTACTACGACATCGCCCTCCCGTTGTTCGGCGCCTACCAGGCCGGCAACGCCTCCGTAGCCCTGGCCGCCGTAGAGGCCTTCGCCACCGGCGCGGCCCTCCCCGGGCAGTCCCAGCCTGCGGACAGCGAGGGGACGGAGCGGTCCGATGAGACGGAGGCGGGACGGCCCGATGAGGCCGCTGGCGGGGAGGTGGACCGGTCCGACGAGACCGCTGGGGGGGCGGGGCGGCCCGGCGGGGCCGCAGGCTTTCCTGCGCAGGACGATGGTTCCGTTGACGCGGACCCCGCTCATGGGCGCATGGCTGAGGTGGCCGGCGTTACGCCAGCGACCTCGCCGGGCCGCCCCGCAGATGAACTGAACACCCCGGACTCACCCCCAGCGGTCCCGCTGTCCCGGCCCTCCGCTGAAGAGCTCGGCTCGGGGGTCGTGCTGCCGGGGTGGACGGCGCCGTCGGAGCCGCTGGGGGAGGACCTGGTCAGGCAGGGGTTTGCCAGCGTACGGTCGCCGGGGCGGATGGAAGTGGTGCGGCGCAGCCCGGTGGTGATCGTGGATGCCGCGCACAACCCGGCCGGGATGGCCGCGTCGATGGAGGCGCTGACCGAGGCGTTCACGTTCGCGGGGGTTATCGGGGTGCTGGCGGTGAGCGAGGACAAGGACGTCGCCGGGATCCTCGACCAGCTGGAGCCAGTGGTCTCCGAGCTGGTGGTGACCCGGAACTCCTCGGACCGCTCGATGGACCCGGTCAAGCTGGCCGAACTGGCCGCGTCGGTGTTCGGCGCGGAACGGGTGCAGGCCGCGGGCCGGATCGATGACGCGCTGGAACTGGCGGTCGGCCTGGCCGACGCGGCCTCCGGCGAAGAGGGCCTGGCCCGGATCGGGGTCCTGGTCACCGGCTCGGTGATCACGGCCGGGGACGCCAGGCTGCTGCTGGCCACGCCCGGCGGGGAGGCCGGCCCAGGCGGGGAGGCCGGCCCGGAGTACGGGCAGGCCGGCCCGGAGTACGGGGAGGCCGGCCCGGCGTACGGGGAGGCCGGCCCGGAGTACGGGCAGGAAGGCTCGGAATACGGGGAGGAAGCCCCGGAATGAGGGGCGGGCGATGAGGCGGCTGTGCGCCACCGTCCTGGTGATGGAGGCCATCATCATCGGCCTGGCCATCCCGGTGGCGATCAGCATCGGCCACAACCCGGCCCGCGCGGCGGGCATCGCCGGCGGCTGCCTGGCCGTCGCCGCGGTCATCCTGGCCGGCCTGGTCGGCCGGGCCGCGACCCGCGGCGTGCTGGCCGCCGGGAGCGTCCTCCAGCTGCTCGTCATCGCGGCCGGCGTGGTGGTCCCGGTGATGTACGTGCTTGGTGTGATCTTCGCCGGATTCTGGGTGCTGGCCATCCGCATGGGGCGGCGCGCCGAGTCCTCCTGACTGCGGCCGGCCGGAGGGGCACCGATAGGATCCCAGTACTGCGGGGCACTATCGGGGGCGCTCAGTCGTTCCCCGAGGGCAGGACATCACATACGGATCCGACTGACCGACGCTGCCATGCGGCGTTAGCAAGATCTTATCTGCCGACCTCGTTTAGGCAGGGCGGCGCTCGAACATGAAGGACAAGAGCGGTCGGCGCGGTGCGCGCCTGAACTGCGGCGATAAGAGCACAGATTACCCAGCAGGCCCTTTTCGGAAGGTTCTCGTTCCTGATGAGCAACGCGCTGGCGTTTCTTGGCCGAGACATGGCGGTTGACCTGGGCACCGCGAACACCCTGGTCTATGTCCGGGGGCGCGGCATCGTGCTCAACGAGCCATCCGTGGTGGCGCTGAACACCAACACGGGCGCGATCGTGGCGGTCGGGGTCGAGGCTAAACGGATGATCGGGCGGACGCCCGGCAACATCGTCGCGGTGCGCCCGCTCAAGGACGGGGTCATCGCCGACTTCGACGTGACCGAGCGCATGCTGCGTTACTTCATCCAGAAGGTGCACCGCCGCCGCCACCTGGCCAAGCCCCGGGTCGTGGTCGCCGTGCCCAGCGGCATCACCGGCGTCGAGCAGAGCGCGGTGAAGGAGGCCGGCCACCAGGCGGGCGCCCGCCGCGTCTACATCATCGAGGAGCCGATGGCCGCGGCGATCGGGGCCGGGCTGCCGGTCAACGAGCCGACCGGGAACATGGTGGTGGACATCGGCGGGGGCACTACCGAGGTCGCCGTCATCTCGCTGGGCGGCATCGTGACCTCCCAGTCGATCAGGGTGGCCGGCGACGAGCTTGACCAGGCGATCATCAACTTCGGCAAGAAGGAGTACTCGCTGATGCTCGGCGACCGTACCGCCGAGGAGATCAAGATGGCGCTGGGCTCGGCGTACCCATCGGCGGACGAGCCGCATGCTGAGATCCGCGGCCGTGACCTGGTCAGCGGCCTGCCGAAGACCATCGTCATCTCGGCCGAGGAGATCCGCCGCGCCATCGAGGAGCCGGTCGCGCTGATCGTGGACACGGTCAAGACCACCCTGGACAAGTGCCCGCCGGAACTGGCCGGCGACGTGATGGACCGGGGCATCGCGCTGACCGGCGGGGGTGCGCTGCTGCGCGGCCTGTCCGACCGGATCCGGGAGGAAACGGGCATGCCGGTGCATGTCGCCGACAACCCGCTCGACTCCGTGGTGCTCGGCACCGGGAAGTGCGTCGAGGACTTCGATACCCTGCGTCAGGTGCTGGTCCCCGAATCCAGACGGTGACGGCGCCCGCACGGGAGGACGGAGAGGCTGCAGTGACGGCCGCTCCCAGGGGATGGCCGGCTGGCTGGTGAGGAGACCTGGTGCACGACACCCGGCGGACCCGCCTCGTTCTCGGGGTGCTGCTGGCCGCCGCGCTGGCACTGATAACGATTGACTACCGGGGCGGCGCCACCTCCCCGGTGCGCGGGCTGCGCAGCGTGGGCGGCGCCGTGTTCGGCACGGTGGAGAGCGCGGCCAGCGTCGCCTCCCGGCCATTCACCGCGTTCGCCGATGGGCTGACCGGCGGGGGCGGCTCTCGGGCCCAGGTCGCGGCGCTGCAACGGCAGGTCGTCGGGCTGCGGGCCCAGCTCAGCCAGCAGCGGCTGGACCGGGCGGCCGCGGCGCAGCTCAGCCAGTTGCTGCAGCTGGCTGGCCGGGGCCGGTACCGGATCGTCACGGCCAGCGTGATCGCGGCCGGGGGAGCCTACGACGACTCGGTCACCATCGACGCCGGCCGCGCGGACGGCATCAAGCCGGACGAGACCGTGCTGAACGGGCAGGGCCTGGTCGGCACGGTCACGTCGGTTGCCGCGACCACTTCCACCGTCCTGCTGAGCACCGACGCCAGCGTCACCGTCGGGGTCCGGCTGGCCGGCAGCGGCCAGCTCGGCGTGGTCACCGGCACCGGCAAGTCGATGGCGGGCGGCGGGATGCTCCGGCTCCAGGTCTTCGACGTGAACGCGATCCTGCACCCGGGCCAGCAGCTGGTCACCTTCGGGTCGGTCGGCGGCCGTCCCTACGTTCCCGGGGTGCCGGTCGGCGTCATCACCCAGGTGGAAGGCACCTCCGGGTCGCTGACCAAGGTGGCCCTGGTCCGCCCGTACGCGGACGACACCGCGATCGGCGTGGTCGGCGTGGTGATCGTCGCGCCGCGGACCAACCCGCGGTTCTCCCTGCTGCCGGCGGTGCCCACCGCGCCCGCGACGCCCGGCGCGACCGCGTCGCCCGGCGCCAGCCCCGGCGCGACCGCGACGCCCAGCCCGGGCGCGACCAGGCCGGGGGGCTGAGGTGCGGCGTGCCGCGATGTCGGCCGCCCTCTTGCTGGTGGCGATCGTGCTCCAGCTCACCGTGCTGGATAACATCCGGCTGCCGTTCGGGGCCGCTCCCGACCTGGTGCTGGTCACCGTGGTGGCACTGGCGCTGACCGGCGGCCCGCTGGAAGGCGCGCTGAGCGGGTTCTGGGCCGGCCTGGCGCTGGACATCGCGCCCCCGGCCACCCACCTGGTCGGGCAGTACGCCCTGGTGTTCTGCGTGGTGGGCTACGCCTGCGGCTGGTTCGCCGCGCACACCGGCGACCTGGCCTGGGCGCCGCTGGGCGTGGTGGCGCTCGGCTCGGCGGCCGGCGAACTGCTCTACGCGCTGGCCGGCATCGTGTTCGGCGACGCCGACATCACCTGGACCGCGGTCCGGCATCTGCTGCCCGCCTCGGTCGTGTACGACGTGCTGCTCAGCCCGTTCGTGCTGTACGCGGTGACCCGGGCCCGGCTGATCGCCACCGAGGGCGTGGCCGCGCTGCGGGCCAGCGCGCTGAACCCGCCGCTGGGCGTGTCCGCCCTGGTCGTGGCGGCGGGCCAGGCCGCGCCGTCCGGCGCGGTCGTCCGGGACAGCGGGACCGGCGGCACCCCCCGGCTCAAGGCCCGGATGCTGCGGGGCGGGACCGCGCCCGGCGGGCCGGGCACCGGCAGCCGGGTGGCGGGCCGCCCGCCGTCCCGCCCGGTGCAGTTGCGCCTCGGCGGCGGCCGGGCCATGCCCGGCGGGTCGGCCAGCGGGTTCCGCGTCCCGCGGCGGATGCCGTCCCGCCCGGTCCAGCTGCACCTGGGCAGCCGCAACTGGGCCAGCCGGTACCGGACCGGGGTGCCGGGCACCGCGTCCGGCCGGGGCGGCGGGCTGCTCGGCGACGGGGCCGGTGGCCGGGCGCTCCGGCCAGCCCGCGGCCCCCGGCTGCGCGGCAGCACCATGCAGGGCGGCTCGGCCAGCGGCACCCGGGTCACGCTGACCCGCCCGGCCCGGCCGGTGCACCTCAAGCTGGGCTCGGCGGCCCGCCGCCGGGACGGCGCCATCGGCGGCTCGGTACTCGGCCGCGCATCGCGCGGCGGGCCGCTCACCGGCCGGTCGTTGGGTAATTCCAGGGGTTTGACCGGCCGTCGCGCGTTCGGCACCGGCCGCCGGCGCCAGCGCACCCGCTGGCGCTCGGCGGGCGGACCGACCCACTCGCCACGGTTTCGTGGCGTGCAGTCACGAGCCCTGGCCAGCCGCCGGCTGACCCCCCGGCGCCGCTCGCTGTGGCGGCTCTTCGGCAAGCGGACAGGAGGGCAGCGATGACTCCCGTCTCGCGGCGGCGCCTCGTCGTGCTGTACGCGGTGGTCGCCGCACTGCTCATCACACTGGGCGGACGACTGTGGTACCTGCAGGTGATGACCGGCCGCAACTACGTGCAGCTCGCCGCCCAGGACCAGACCCAGACCGTGATCACCCCATCGGTCCGCGGCAAGATCCTGGACGACGCCGGCCTGCCGATCGTGGACAACGCCAGCTCCCTGGTCGTCACCGTGAACATGATGGACCTGGCGGCGCAGGCCGATGGGGGCAAGGCGGTGCTGCGCAAGCTGGCTGGCCTGCTGCACATGTCCGACACGCTGCTCGCCGAGAAGGTGCGGCTATGCACCGCCACGGTGCCCAAGCCGTGCTGGCCCGGGTCGCCGTACCAGCCGATCCCGGTGGCACAGAACGTGCCGGCCGCGATGGCCGTGCAGATCATGCAGGATCACGCCAGCTATCCCGGGGTCAGCGCGGGCGTTAACCCGGTGGCCAGGTACCCGCAGCCCGACGGGGCCAACCCGGCGCAGGTGCTCGGTTACCTCGGGCCCATCACCCCCCAGCAGATGAAGCAGCAGCACCTGCCGGACACCGGGTTCGCCGGCGAGGACCTGGTCGGCCAGGCCGGGCTGGAGGCGCAGTACAACACCCAGCTGCAGGGCACGCCGGGCCAGCAGGTGCTGTCGGTGAACAGTGCCGGCCAGCAGCTCGGCGTCCTCCGCTCGGTCGCCCCCAAGCCCGGCGACAACCTGGTGACCAGCATCAACGCACGGCTGCAGGGGGATGTCCAGACCATCCTGGGCAACGCGATCCACAAGGCGCAGTTGCAGGGCAACCCGGGCGCCACCACCGGGGCCGCGGTCGTGCTGACCACCACCGGGCGGGTGGTGGCCATGGCCAGCGAGCCGGACTACAACCCCAGCGTGTGGACCGGCGGGATCTCGCAGCAGCAGTACAAGCTGCTGACCACGGGCAGCGTGCCGATCCTGAACCGGGTCACCCAGGGCGAGTATGCGCCCGGCTCCACGTTCAAGGTGACGTCCACGGCCGCGGCCGTGCAGGCGGGCTACAGCCTGAACGGCCTGTACGACTGCCCGGCCGCCTCCACCATCGGCGGGCGCAGGTTCCTCAACGACGGCAATCCCAGCATCGGGCCGATCAGCTTCCACGAGGCACTGGTCATCTCCTGTGACACGGTCTTCTACAACCTGGCGTACCAGATCTACCTGCGGGACCACCCGGGCCTGGACACGGTGACCAGCGTGAAGGCCCCCATCCAGGAAATGCAGAAGATGGAGGTGGCCTGGGGCTTCGGCAACGCCCCGGGCATCGACCTGCCGGAGCAGAGCGCGGGCAGCGTCCCGACCCGGGAATGGCTCTACTACCTGTGGAAGGGCAACGCGCACGCCGGCCAGGACTGGTGCAAGTATGGCAACGCGAACGGCACGTACATCCAGCAGATTGAGTACCAGGATTGCCACTACGGCAACGTGTGGGAACCGGGCGAGGCGGCGATCGCCGCCATCGGCCAGGGATACGTGGCGGTCACCCCGCTCCAGCTCGCGGACGCCTACGCCGCACTGGCCAACGGGGGCAAGCTGTACAGCCCGCGGATCGGCGCGGCGGTGCTTGGCCCGTCCGGGCAGGTCGTGCAGCGGATCAACCCGCCGGTGATCCGGCGGCTGCCGGTGGCCGGCAGCACGCTGGCCTACATCCGCAGCGCGCTCGCCGACGTGACGACCGGGGGCGGCACCGCGGCCGGGGCGTTCAGCGGCTTCCCGCGCGGCCAGGTCTGCGTGGCCGGCAAGACCGGTACCGCCGAGGTGTTCAACAGCTCGGTCACCTCGGTGTTCGCCTCGTTCGCGCCGTGCGACAACCCGAAGTACGTGGTCGTGGTCATGATCCCGGACTCCAACTACGGCGCTGAGGTAGCCGCGCCCGCGGTGCGGCAGATCTACGACGACATTTACGGCCTGGAAGGCCATAAGGCCGCCTTCCCGGGTGGGCGGCTGCCCAGCGCGCTGCCGGGCATCGCGGCGGACGGCGCTATCAGCGCCCCGGCCGGGTATGGGGGTTCCTGATGAATCTCGGCACGCGGAACTATCCGTCCCCGCGAACCCCTAGTTTCGGCTCGCCGCGCAAGCCGCTGCTGGCCCGGGCGGTGGCCAAGGACTCCCTGGTGCGCCGGTACGACTGGGTGCTGCTGGCGGCGGTGCTGGCGCTCAGCCTGCTGGGCACGCTGCTGGTCTACTCGGCCACCCAGCCGAGCGCCGACCCGCGCGGCTACCTGGTCAAGCAGCTGATCAACGTGGCCCTCGGGCTGGTCTTCATGGCTGTGGTCAGCTTGCTGGACTACCGGCAGATCCGGATGTTCGCCCCGATCGTCTACCTGGCCGCCACGCTGGGCCTGCTGGCCGTCCTCACCCCGCTGGGCACCTCGGTCAACGGGGCCAAGGCCTGGATCAACCTGCCGGCCGGCTTCCAGATCGAGCCGTCCGAGTTCATCAAGATCGGGCTGATCCTGATGATCGCGCTGGTCTTCGGCGAGCTGCGGGACAGCGGCAAGGTGCCGCGCCCGCGGCACGCCGTCGGGGTGCTCGCCCTGGCCGCGATCCCGATCGTCCTGGTGGAGCGGGAACCCGCCCTGGGCGTGGTCATCCTGCTAACGCTGATCACCTTCGGCATGATCGCGCTGTCCCCGCTGAAGCTGCGCTGGGTGGCCGGGCTGGCCGCGGCCGGCCTGCTCGCCGTGGTCGCGGTATTCAAGCTGCACCTGCTGCGCAGCTACCAGCTGGACCGGCTCACCGCGTTCCTGCATCCGCAGGCCGACCCGGCCGGCATCGGTTATGAGACGCTGCACTCCAAGATCATGATCGGCTCGGGCGGCACGTTTGGTACCGGTCTGCTGCACGGCCAGCTCGTGACGGCCAGCTTCGTGCCCAACCAGCAGACCGACTTCATCTTCAGCGTGGCCGGCGAGGAGATCGGCTTCGCCGGCTGCGCCACCATCATCGCGGTCCTCGCCATCCTGGTGTTCCGCGCGCTGCGCATTGCCAGCCGGGCCGACGACCTGTTCGGCATGCTGGTCGCGTCGGGCATCGCGATCTGGTTCGGCGTGCAGTCGTTCATCAACATCGGCATGACGATCGGGATCATGCCGGTCACCGGCCTGCCGCTGCCGTTCGTGTCCTACGGGGGCTCCGCCATGTTCGCGGACATGATCGCGATCGGCGTCCTCCAGTCGGTGCACCGACGCCACCAGGTCTTCTGATGACTATTCGCCGGCGAGGCGGGGCTCGCCGCAGGCGTGTCCCCTCCGAGCCGGCGAATGGGCGGGGGGTTGCGGGGGGTCGTCCCCCCGGGTCGGCACGGCGAGGCGGGGCTCGCCGCAGGCGTGTCCCCTCCGAGCCGGCGAATGGGCGGGGGGTTGCGGGGGGTCGTCCCCCCGGGTCGGCACGGCGAGGCGGGGCTCGCCGCAGGCGTGTCCCCTCCGAGCCGGCGAATGGGCGGGGGGTTGCGGGGGGTCGTCCCCCCGGCCAGCAACTACTCGCAGACCGCGGGGGCCGTCCACCGAGCTAGCAGAGCTGACTAAGCTGTGACGATGCCTGTGGAATCGGTCTACCCACTGCTGGAGCCCCTGCTGCCCCAGGTGCGCAAGCCGATCCAGTACGTCGGCGGCGAGCTGAACTCGGTGGTCCGCGACTGGGAGTCGGCCGAAGTCCGGTGGGCCCTCATGTACCCGGATGCCTACGAGGTCGGCCTGCCCAATCAGGGCATCCAGATTCTCTACGAGGTGCTGAACGAGACCGACGGCGTGCTGGCCGAGCGCACCTACAGCGTGTGGCCGGACCTGGCGGGCCTGATGCGCGAGCACGGCATCCCGCAGTTCACGGTGGACGCGCACCGGCCGGTCGGCGCCTTCGACGTGCTGGGCGTGAGCTTTGCCACCGAGTTGTGCTACACCAACCTGCTGACGGCGCTGGACCTGGCCGGCATCCCGCTGTCCGCCGGGGACCGGGACGAGAGCCACCCGCTGGTCATCGCCGGCGGCCACGCCGCATTCAACCCGGAGCCTGTCGCCGAGTTCTGCGACGGCGCCGTGCTCGGTGACGGGGAGCAGGCGGTGCTGGCCATCTCGGCCCTGATCAAGGAGTGGAAGCGGGCTGGCTGCCCGGGCGGCCGGGATGGCCTGCTGGAACGCCTGGCCATCGACGGCGGCGTCTACGTGCCCCGGTTCTACGACGTGGATTACCTGCCGGACGGGCGGATCCAGCGGGTCGCGCCGAACCGCAGCGGGGTCCCGTTCAGCATCGCCAAGCACACCGTGATGAACCTGGACGAGTGGCAGTACCCGCGCAAGCCGCTGGTGCCGGTGGCCGAGTCGGTGCATGAGCGGTTCAGCGTGGAGATCTTCCGCGGCTGCACCCGGGGCTGCCGGTTCTGCCAGGCCGGGATGATCACCCGGCCGGTGCGGGAGCGCAGTATCACCGCGGTCGGCGACATGGTCGAGCGCGGCCTGGCCGAGAGCGGCTTCTCCGAGGTGGGCCTGCTCTCGCTGTCCAGCGCCGACCACAGCGAGATCGACCAGATCGTGACCGGGCTGGCCGACCGGTACGAGGGCACCAGCACCGGCCTGTCCCTGCCGTCCACCCGGGTGGACGCGTTCAACGTGACACTCGCCGACGAGCTGTCCCGGAACGGCCGCCGGTCCGGCCTCACCTTCGCGCCGGAGGGCGGGTCCGAGCGGATCCGCAAGGTGATCAACAAGATGGTCACCGAGGAAGACCTGATCCGTACCGTGACCACCGCCTACGCCAGTGGCTGGCGGCAGGTGAAGCTGTACTTCATGTGCGGGCTGCCCACCGAGACCGACGAGGACGTGCTGGCCGTCGCCGGACTGGCCCGGCAGGTCATCCAGGCCGGGCGGGAGGCGTCCGGCCGCCGGGACATCCGGTGCACCGTGTCCATCGGCGGCTTCGTGCCCAAGCCGCACACCCCGTTCCAGTGGGCGGCGCAGTGCGGCCACGAGACCGTGGACGCCCGGCTGCGCAAGCTCGGCGCCGCGCTGCGCGCCGACCCCGGCTACGGGAAGGCCGTGGGCTACCGGTACCACGACGGGCGCCCGTCCATCATCGAGGGGCTGCTGTCCCGCGGTGACCGCCGGGTGGCCAAGGTGATCAGGGCCGCGTGGCAGGACGGCGCCCAGTTCGACGGGTGGAGCGAGCACTTCTCCTTCGACCGCTGGGTGCGCAGCGCGGAGCAGGCGCTGGCCGACGACCCGGTCGACCTGGACTGGTACACCACGCGGGAGCGCGACTACAGCGAGGTGCTGCCGTGGGACCATCTCGACGCGGGCCTGGACCGGGACTGGCTGTGGCAGGACTGGCAGGAAGCCATCGACCCGGCCGGCCCGGCTGAGGTGGACGACTGCCGGTGGACGCCGTGTTATGACTGCGGTGTCTGCCCGGCGATGGGCACCGAGATCCAGGCTGGCCCGACCGGGCGCACGCTGCTGCCGCTGACGGTCGCCGGCCCGGGGCGGGCGGCCGATGCCGGTGCCTGACTCCCCGACACGCAGGGCTGATCAGCCACCCGTCGTCCAGCGGCTTATCGTCCGGTACGCTAAAAGAAGCAGGATGCGATTCGCCAGTCACAGAGACGTCGCGCGGGCCGTTGAGCGGGGAGTGCGCCGGGCAGGGTTGCCTATCGCCCACTCCGCCGGGTTCACCCCGCACCCGAAGATCTCTTACGCTGGCGCGGCCCCAACGGGGACGGCGAGCGAGGCCGAGTACCTGGAGATTTCGCTGACGGATGTGTGCGTCGCCTCCGAGGTACGGGACCAGCTCGATGCGGCCCTGCCGGACGGGATTGATGTGATAGACGTGACCGAGGAAGCCGGTTCCCTGGGTGCCATGGTGTTCGAGGCATCTCTGTGGGACGTGGCGCTTCCTGGGATCGGGCAGGACCAGGCCGCGGCGGCGGCCGACGCATTCCTCGCTAGCGATGCCGTCGAGGTTGAGCGCCTGACCAGTAAGGGAATCCGGCGGATGGACGCCCGCGCCGCAGTGGTCAGCATCCAGGCTGGCTGGCGTGCCGCGGGGGAGGCCCCCGCCGGGTATGCGATACTTCGAATGGTTGTTCGGCACTTGACACCTGCCGTCCGACCCGATGACATCCTGACTGCACTTCGCCGTGTGGCTGGGCTTGCGCCGTCGGTACCACCTCTGGTGACCCGGCTGGCGCAGGGACCGCTCGTGGCAGTGACCGCCGCAGCCGGGCCCGCCGGGCAACAAGCGCCCGCAGGGCCTCCTGGGAGCTGGGCGTCCCACGCGGTGGTACCCCAGCCGCTGGGGCCGGGCGCGGCGCAGGACCATGTTGAGACAACGCGCCCCGGAGCGCCGTCGGCCGGACCGGCCGAGGCGGTCCAGGTGAGCGCGTACGACCAGCTCTCGCGCGGAGCGGCGGGTTCCAGCGGAACCCACGCGCCCGGGAGCCTGACGGGAGATAGCCCGGATGCTCGAAACCGAGCTGAACGACGAACAGCACAGCGGCACGCCGCACCACAGTGAGAATGACGGCGACACTGGTCCGGCCGGCCTGACCGCGCCGTCCGGCGGCCAGCCGCCGGCGGCGGTGATGCTGGCAGCGGCGGTGATGCTGGCAGCGGCGGGCCGGCTAGCGCGGACAGCGCGAGCGCGGCCGCCGGTACGGCCGCGCCGTCTGGTGCCGGCACCGACAGCACTGGTGGCGCGGAGGGCGCCGGGGGTGACTCCGCGGCCCCGGCCCGCCGGTCCCGCCGTCCCCGGCGGGCCGCGACCAGGGCCGCGGGCCCGCCTCCGGAAGACCTCGCCGAGGCTGCGGTGAGCGCGCCGGTCGTGACGCCGCCGCCGGCCTCCGGCGTTCCCGTGGTGCCGCCGGCAGTCGCGGCCGCCGTGCCGCCGTCCCCGGCGGCCAGCCCCGCCAGCACGCCTGCCGTGCCGCCGTCCCCCGCGGGCAGCCTGGCCACCCCGCCCGCCGTGGCGGGGTCGCCGGGCATACCGCAGGCTACTTTCCAGCCGCCGCCGGTCATCTTCCAGCCCCCGGCCGCCGACCAGCCCGCGGATCGCGGGAAGCTGGCCCGAGCCGACGAGCCCGCCGACGAGGCGCCCGTGACCGACGAGGTGGCGGCTGAGGACACCGCCCGGGACGCCACCGACGGGTCAACCCGCCGCCGGCGCCGCCGGGGCGGCCGCGGCCGCGGTCAGGATGGGGACGGGGACACCGAGACCGAGTCCGCCGAGGGCCAGCGTTCTGGCGGCCGCGGCGGCAGTGCGCGGGCGGCCCGGGCCGCGGACGGGGCTGCCCAGCCGCGCGGCAAGCAGGCCGACAGCGGGGGCAGCGACGACGAGCAGGCATCCGGTGCCGCTGACAGCGACGAGGCCAGGGCCGACGGCGAAGATGACGGCGCGGACGACGGGACGCCCGGCAGCAGGCGCCGGCGGCGCCGCCGCCGTCGCGGGTCGGGCACGGATGCCGAGCCGTCCTCGGACGACCCGCCGAACACCGTGGTCCACGTGCGGGTGCCGCGCGCGCCCGCCAGTGACGAGCCGGTGTCGGCCAGCGACGTCAAGTCGGTGCGCGGCTCGACCCGGCTGGAGGCGAAACGGCAGCGGCGCCGGGAGGGCCGGGAGTCCGGACGGCGCCGCCCGCCGGTCATCTCCGAGTCGGAGTTCCTGGCCCGCCGGGAGTCGGTGGACCGCGTCATGGTGGTGCGGCAGCTGCACGACCGGACCCAGATCGCGGTGCTCGAGGACGGCGTGCTGGTCGAGCACTACGTGGACAAGGCCACGCACCAGTCCATGGTGGGCAACGTGTACCTGGGCAAGGTGCAGAACGTGCTGCCCTCCATGGAGGCCGCCTTCGTCGACGTGGGCAAGGGCCGCAACGCCGTCCTGTACGCCGGGGAGGTCAACTTCGATGCCAGCGGGCTGGAGGGCGACTCCAAGCGCATCGAGTCCGCGCTGAAGTCAGGCCAGTCCGTCCTGGTCCAGGTGACCAAGGACCCAGTGGGCCACAAGGGCGCCCGGCTGACCAGCCAGGTGAGCCTGCCCGGCCGCTACCTGGTCTATGTGCCGGGCGGCTCGATGATGGGCATCAGCCGCAAGCTGCCGGATAAGGAACGGACCCGGCTCAAGCAGATCCTCAAGCAGGTCATGCCGGACGGCGCGGGCGTGATCGTGCGCACCGCCGCGGAAGGCGCCACCGAGGAGGAACTGTCCCGCGACGTCGCCCGGCTGTCCGCGCAGTGGGAGGCCATCGAGCAGAAGTCGAAGACCGCCAGCGCCCCCGAGCTGCTCTACAGCGAGCCGGACCTGACTATCCGGGTGGTCCGGGACATCTTCAACGAGGACTTCGCCTCGCTGGTGGTGTCCGGGGACGAGGGCTGGGACCTGGTCCACGAGTACGTCCGCTACGTGGCGCCGCACCTGGCCGACCGGCTGACCCACTGGTCGGAGGATGAGGACGTCTTCGCCCAGTACCGGATCGACGAGCAGCTGGCCAAGGCGCTGGAACGCAAGGTGTGGCTGCCCAGCGGCGGCTCGCTGGTCATCGACAACACCGAGGCCATGACGGTCGTCGACGTCAACACCGGGAAGTTCACCGGCCAGGGCGGGAACCTCGAGGAGACGGTCACCCGGAACAACCTCGAGGCGGCCGAGGAGATCGTCCGTCAGCTGAGGTTGCGCGACGTCGGCGGCATCATCGTCATCGACTTCATCGACATGGTCCTGGAGAGCAACCGCGAGCTGGTGCTGCGGCGGATGCTCGAATGCCTGGCCCGGGACCGCACCAAGCACCAGGTCGCCGAGGTGACATCGCTCGGGCTGGTCCAGATGACCCGCAAGCGGGTCGGCTCGGGGCTGCTTGAGGCCTTCTCCGAGCCCTGTGACTGCTGCAACGGGCGCGGCCGGATCATCTCGCTGGACCTGACCGAGCCCGGCAGCGTCCAGCGCGGCCGCGGCGGTGCCGAGGAAGGGCGCCAGGCGGGCGGCCGCGGCGACCGGAACGGGCGCCAGGACAAGAACGGGCGCCAGGAGCAGAACGGCCAGCAGGACCGCGGCGGCCGCCAGGACCGGAACGGCCATGACCGGTCCGGGGCGCAGGGGTCCGGCGGGCAGGGCGACCGGAGTGGGCAGGGCGACCGCAACGGGCAGGGCGGGCGGAACGGCCGGAATGCCGATCGTGGCCGGTTGGCCGCCGGGGCCAGCGCGGACGACGCCCCCGGATGCGAGCGGGCCGACCAGGAGCAGCCAGCCGCTGACCCAGCCGGGGTGACCGGTGCCTCCGAGCGCGGTGAGCGGGCCGGAGGCCGGCGGCGCCGCCGGTCCGGCTCGGCCGGGCAGGCCGCCGCGCAGCCGGACACCGTTGTGGCTGCGGATGGCGCCGCGCCTGCGGATGCCCCGATCCCGGCGGACACCACCGCGCTGGCGGATACTGCGCCGTCGGCTGACAGCACCGTCCCGGCAGATATTGCGGTGCCGGCGGACACCACCGTCCCAGGGGTGCTGCCAGGCACCGCGGTGCAGGCAGATACCGCTGGGAATGGGGCCCCCGCGGTGCCGGAGGGAACCCCTAGCCCGGCTGCGCCGGACCTGGCGGCCCCGGCTGACCCGGCTCTGGCCGGCCAGGTGCTGCCCATGCCGGACGAGCCGGCCCCCGGGGATCACCTGCCGCCGGATGACGTGCGCCCGGCGGAAGGCAGCGGCCCGGCGGAAGGCAGCGGCCCGGCGGAATCCGGCGGGTCGGCGGAATCCGGCGAGCTGTGGCCGCCGGCCGCACCGGGCGAGGGGACACCGGGATTCTGATAACCTGAGTGGTCGGCGCACAGTGCGCGTCCGGGCTGCAATGCCCTATGCCGCTGGCGCAATGCAGGCAGGTCTCATCCCAGTGCCATCCCATATTGCGGGCGGTGCGGCGGGCCCACGCCAGGCATAACCCGACCAATGCGGCGGCATGGCCGCCCGGACGAGACAGAGCGCGGCCCTGGCGCCAGGCAGGCCGCACGAGGTAGAGAGCGAGTTGTCGGTGTACGCGATCGTGCGCTGCGGTGGCAGGCAGGAGAAAGCGGCGGTGGACGACGTGCTCACCGTCGACACGCTCGCCGGTGATGTCGGGTCCAGCGTGACGCTGCCGACCCTGCTCGTGGTGGATGACGGCAACGTCATCAGCGACGCCGCTGAGCTGGGCCGGTACCAGGTCACCGCGGAGATCCTCGGCTCGGTGGCCGGGCCCAAGATCAACATGATCCACTACCGGAACAAGACCGGGTACCGCCGCCGCCTGGGTCACCGGCAGCATTACACCCAGCTGCGGGTTACCAGCATCGGTACGGCCAAGGGCGGTTCCGGCAAATCCGGCGCGGCCAAGGCCGGCGCGGCCAAGGCCGGTACCGCACGGGACGGTTCGGCCCAGGCCGCCAAGGCAGGCGCGGAGAAGGAGAACTGACGTGGCTCACAAGAAGGGCGCCTCGTCCAGCCGGAACGGCCGGGACTCCGCGGCGCAGCGCCTCGGCGTCAAGCGGTTCGGCGGGCAGGCGGTCAACGCAGGCGAGATCATTGTTCGCCAGCGCGGCACGCACTTCCACCCCGGCCCAGGCGTCGGCCGGGGCGGTGACGACACGCTGTTCGCCCTGGTTAGCGGCACCGTTGAATTCGGCAGCGTACGGCGCCGCCGCGCGGTGAGCATCGTCGCCGGGCCGGGGCCCCGCGACGGCGCCCCGGCGGACGAATAAGCCGCCGCGGCAGCGCTTAAAGCCAGCACGCGCATTCAGGGGCGGACCGTGGATGGTCCGCCCCTGATGCATGAGAGCACCAACCCCGGAGGGAGGGGCAGTGGCGGAATTCGCGGACCGGGCACTCCTGCGGATCAAGGCCGGGGACGGCGGGCACGGCTGCGCCTCGGTGCACCGGGAGAAGTTCAAGCCACTCGGCGGCCCGGACGGCGGTAACGGCGGCCGCGGCGGGAACGTCATCCTCGAGGTGCAGCCCAACGTGGCCACCTTGCTCGACTTCCACCGCCGCCCGGTCCGCAAGGCCGGGAACGGCACGCAGGGCTCGGGGTCGAACCGCAACGGCGCGGCCGGGGCGGACCTGGTCGTGGGCGTCCCGGACGGCACCGTGGTCAAGACGGGGGACGGGGAGGTCCTGGCCGACCTGATCGGGGTCGGGACCCGGTACGTGGCCGCCCAGGGCGGCCACGGCGGCCTGGGCAACGCGGCGCTGGCCTCCACCCGGCGCAAGGCGCCCGGCTTCGCGCTGCGCGGCGAGCCTGGCGTCGAGGCCAGCCTGGTCCTGGAACTCAAGACGGTGGCCGACGCGGGGCTGGTCGGTTTCCCCAACGCCGGCAAGTCCTCGCTCATCAGCGTGATGTCCGCAGCCCGGCCCAAGGTGGGCGACTACCCGTTCACCACGCTCATCCCACATCTCGGCGTGGTCGAGGCCGGGGACACCCAGTTCGTGGTGGCCGACGTGCCCGGGCTCATCCCGGGCGCCAGCCAGGGCAAGGGGCTCGGCCTGGACTTCCTCCGGCACGTGGAACGCTGCGCGGTCCTGGTGCACGTACTCGACTGTGCCGCGCCGTCCGCCAGCGGCGATCCGGCCCGGGACCCGGTCGCTGACTTCGACGTGCTCGAGGCCGAGCTCGCCGCCTACCAGGCGGAGACCGGCGCCGACCTGAACGGCCGCCCGCGGATCGTCGCACTCAACAAGATCGACGTGCCGGCCGCCCGTGCGGTCGCTGAGCAGGCCGCGGCGGTGTTCGCCGGGCGTGGCCTGACCGTATGCCCGGTTTCCGCCGCCACCCGGGAAGGGATCCGCGAGCTGGGCTTCGCGCTCGCGGCGGTGGTGGCCCAGGTCCGGGCCTCCACCCCGGTGCCGGAGCCGACCCGGCGCGTGATCCGCCCGCAGCCGGCTGGCGGCCCGGAGTTCGTGATCGAGCAGACTGGCCCGAACGTCTTCCTGGTGCGCGGGGTAAAACCGTGGCGCTGGGTGATGCAGACCGACTTCGCCAACGAGGAGGCGGTCGGCTTCCTGGCCGACCGGCTGGCCAAGCTTGGCGTGGAGCAAGCGCTGGCCGAGGCGGGCGCCGAGGACGGTGCCGAGGTGATGATCGGCAACGGGGACGACGCCGTGGTCTTCGACTGGGATCCGGACATCCCGTCCGGGGACCAGCATGGCCTCGGCCCCCGCGGCACCGATCGCCGCCTCGCCCCATGAGCGGGACGCACGCCCGGCTGGATGAGACTGAGGGTCCAGCGGGGGTGCGGGCGGGCAGCGGGGCGGGGGAGCGGGCCGACATCGCGGCGGCCTCCCGCGTGGTGGTCAAGGTCGGCTCGTCATCACTGACCACCGCCCAGGGCGGCATCGATGAGGACCGGATCGCCGCGCTGGCCGGAACGCTGGCCGTCCGGGTCAACGGTGGCACCCAGGTGGTGCTGGTGTCATCCGGCGCGATCGCGGCTGGCCTGGCCCCGCTCGGCCTGCCGCGCCGGCCCCGGGACCTGGCCACGCAGCAGGCCGCCGCCAGCGTCGGGCAGGGCCTGCTGGTCGCGCGGTACAGCGCCGCCTTCGCCCGGCACGGGGTGCGCACCGGCCAGGTCCTGCTGTCCGCGGATGACCTGATACGCCGGGGGCACTATCGCAATGCGCAGCGGACCATGGCCCGGCTGCTGGAACTGGGCGTGCTGCCGATCGTCAACGAGAACGACACGGTGGCCACCCACGAGATCAGGTTCGGCGACAACGACCGGCTGGCGGCGCTGGTCGCGCACGTGGTCCGGGCGGCCGCGCTGGTCCTGCTGTCCGACGTGGACGGGCTGTACGACTCCGACCCGCGGCTGCCCGGCGCCCGGCGGATCCCCGAAGTGCGCAACCGGGCTGACCTGGCCGGGGTGACCCTGGGCCGGGCCGGGGCCGGCGGCACCATCGTGGTCGGCACCGGCGGCATGGTCACCAAGGTGGATGCCGCAATGATCGCTACCGAGGCGGGCATCCCCACCGTGGTGGCCGGTGCGGCCGAGGCCCGGGCCGCGCTGGCCGGGGAGCCGGTCGGCACCTACTTCGCCCCGGCCGGCAGGCGGCCCGCCGCCCGGCAGTTGTGGCTGGCCCACGCGGCGGCCAGCCGGGGCCGGATCCTGCTCGATGAGGGCGCGGCCGCGGCTATCCGGGCGGGCCGGGCGTCCCTGCTGCCCGCCGGGATCACCGGCGTCGAGGGCGGTTTCGACGCGGGCGACCCGGTGGACCTGTGCGACCCGGCCGGCCAGGTGATCGCCCGCGGGCTGGTCAACTACGACGCGGCCGAGATCCCGGCGATGATGGGCCGGTCAACGCGGGAACTGGCCGCCCAGCTGGGGCCGGAGTACGAGCGGGAGATCGTGCACCGCGACGACCTGGTCCTGCTGGCTGGCCCGCGCCGCCGGGCCCGCTGAACGGTGACCGGGGTCGGGCCGGCGCCCGGTTAGCTGTCGCTGCCGCCGCGACGGCCGAACAGGCCCTCGAACAGCCGTTCCCCGGCTCCCACCGTGGTCTCCGCCACGCCCTTGACCAGGCCGATGAATGGGTCGTTGGACCGGTTCCACGAGTCCTGGTAGGCCTTGGCGGCGGCCACGAACTCGTCGCCGATGCTGGTGTCGCTGTCGTCCTCACGGCGCGGGTAGTTGCCCGCCAGGATGTCGGCGTAATCGCCCTCGGCCACCCAGCGGTCCAGCTCCGCGAACCGCACCACGGCGAACGGGTGCGTGGTGCCCTGCATCTGCAGCATCTTCAGTAGGCCCTCCCGCACATCAGGCACGGCGTCGTACTCGTGGGCCTGCCGGAGGAACTCGTCCGGGCTCAGCTCGGAGATCCGCGAACCGCCAGCGATCTTCATCAGCGCCCGCCGCGCCGCCGCGGGGTCCTGGCTGGCCAGCACGCCGGCCCGGTCGCAGGACAGCTCGGACTTGCGGTACCACTCCTCCAGCCCGGCGATGATCACCCGCAGGCCAATGTAGCCGATGGCGAACCAGGCCAGCCGGGTAGCCAGCCGGGTCAGGTGGTACAGCATGGTCCGGTACACCGCGTGCCCGGATAGCACGTGCCCGAGCTCGTGCCCGATCACGTACCGGTGCTCCTCGGCATCCAGCAGGTCCATCAGGCCGGTGGTGATGACGATGAACGGCTTGTCCGACCCGAGCGTCATCGCGTTCGGCATCGGGTCCTGCGAGATGAAGAGCTCAGGCACCTCAGGGAGGTCCAGGATGGCGGCCCCGTCCAGCAGCAGCTGGTACAGGTCGGGGAACTGCTCGTTCGATGCCCGTACGGAGCTGGCCAGGAAAAGCAACCGCAGGCTCCGGTCGCTGAACAGCCCGGCCAGACGCTTAAGCAGCACGTCGAAGCCGGTGAGTTTGCGCATTGCTACCAGCGCCGACCGGTCAGCGGGGTGCTCGTAGGCACGGGAGCTGATCCCGGGAAGGCGGACGCGGGCACGATCCGGCACAGTGGTCATGCCAGCCATGCTAGGCCGTATCCCGGGTAGCGCCGGCCGGCCCGGCACCACCAATCCACGGGCGCCTGCCGGTGCCCACGGCGACTAGGCCATTTCCTCGACCGACGTGGCCGGGACCTGGCCGTGATCACCGGAAACGGCTGGGGCCGGCTGGCGGCGCAGCGGCCAGAACGCCGCGGCCAGCAGCACCAGCAGCAGGCCGGAATTGGGGTCGGTGCCGTGCCCGCTCAAGATGGCGCCGAAGTTCTCCCCGAACACCCAGATTGCCAGGGCCGTGATCACGCTGAGCACCAGTGCGGCCCGGGTCGTGGCCGCCCAGAACACCCCAAGGCCCACCGCCACGAAGATCACGGCGAAGGCAATGCTGATCACGGTCCCGTGGCCTCCGGCTGTGCTGGCGACCGCGCGGTCCATGCTGGCGACCCAGCCCGGTTCCCCGGCGGCCAGGCCCGCAATCGTGTCGTGCAGGGCACGGGGCGCCCGGTTCGCCACTTGCAGGATGAAGTAGCCGGAACTGCCCCACAGTGCCAGCCACGCGGCCCGGGCTCCGCCGCGGCCCAGCGGGCTGCCCGCGGCGACGGCCCCGGCGGCCTGTCGGCCAGCCGGCGCGGGCCAGGCCAGCACGGCCAGTAGCGCGTACAGGATGACCGCCCCGGGCGCGCCGGTGAGCGGGCTGGCCGAGCCGCTGAGCACGCCGCCCAGCCCCTCGCCGAACCACCACACGGCCAGCGCCCACGCGATGCTCGCGGCCAGCGCCGCCCGTGCCGATCGGCGCCACAACAGCGCAGCGCCGATCAGCAGCTGGGTGACGGCGAACGCGGCATTCCAGGCGGCCGGGGCGTGCAGGACGAGCCGGGTGAAGGCCATCGCCGGGCCGGTGACCCCACTGGGGCTGCCCATGTAGGCGGGCATCAGGATCTGGTTCACGAAGCCCCGACCGAACATGAACGGCTGGAGTTGCAGTGCGCCGTCGGCCAGCCAGACCACGCCGAGGCAGATCTGGAGGCCGCGCTGCCATCCGGTCGATTCCCGGTCCGCGGCCCAGGCCAGCACCCCTCCGTGGGCGTCCCGGCGGACCAGGCCCCGCTGGGCGGAGGACGGGAAGAACAGGGTGGCGAACGCCAGCGCCGATCCGGCGGCGGTGACCCACAGGCCGGGGCCGCTGCGCGCCGCCACCATCGAGTCCGTGCTCAGCGACTGCATGCTGGCGGCCAGCTGGAGCAGCAGGAAGCCGGAGAACGCGGTGGCGGCGAAGCCGGCGTAGCCGATCAGCCAGCGGGACCAGCGGCCACCCCCGATCAGGTGGGCGAGGCCGGCCAGGGCGATGACGGCACCCCCCGCGGCCAGCAGGCGACCGTTGCTGCCGCGGACACCGGGAATGCTGATCAGTCCGGCGAACGTGCTTACCCAGGGCAGGAACGCCCCGGTCACCATGAGGGCGGCGGCGGCCAGCCCGGCCCCCCCGGCGGCGTGACGCCAGCTGAACCAGCGCAGCGGCGCTTCCCGGCCCGGCGCCTGGGCCGTTGCCATCGGTTGCTCAGCCATTCTCCGCACCTCTCCAATCTCAGCTCGTTCGTGATGTTGAGATTGGGGACACCGGAGTGTCCCCAATCTCAACATCACCAACCGGCGCAGTGAGTGTTGTTGTATGTGGGGCTGGCGGGGTCGGTGGGATTTTGTGGTGGATCGTTCCCGGCTGACGAGCGGGGCCGGTCCCAGCGGCGGGCTGGGCGGGGCCAGGTGGAAGCCCGGGGCGGGGGTCCTGGGCCGGGCCGGGTGGAGGTCCGGGGCGGGGGGGTCCGGGCGGGGTCCAGGGGCGGGGCCTGGGTGGGCTGGTCCCGGTCGCTGGATGCCGGAGACGGCCGGGACCAGCCCGGGTGCGGGCCGCGCCTCGGGGACAGCGCAGCCCGCACCGGCCGGGGCCCTTACTTCACGGCGAAGTAAAGGAACAGGTTGGTTGGGATGTTGCCGGTAACGTGGGCGGCGTCGGTGCGCTGCAGGTGCTGCAGTTCACGCGCGCTCTTGGCCCGGATGAGCTTGTTCCAGGCCGCCAAGCTCTTGACGCCGACGACGTCCACGTTCCACCACTCGGACATGTGGCTGTTGGACGTGGCCACGATGTGGCTGTGCGCCGGGAGCGGGATGTCACCGGTCCCGCTACCCAGGACCGAGGTGAGGTCGATCGTGTGCGGGTGGTCGATGCAGTTGCCAGCCGGGCACTGCAGGGTGGACTTCGGCGGGGTGAACCCGAGCGGGACGATCACGTAGAGCGGGTCGAACGTGCTCGCCGGGGTCTGCGTGTAGTTGGTCCCGCCCTCGCACTTCGACTTCGCCATGGAGGCCGGCGGCTGCTTGCACTTGAAATTCTTCGAGTAGTAGAACCGCACCGTGTACCCGTTGTAGAAGCCCTTGGTGAAGCCCTTGTGGTTGTGCCGGGCCGGGCTGGCGGACGTCATGCCGGCCATCCCGCTCATGCTGGCCGACGGCGATGAGGTCGACGCGAAGGCTGTTCCGGACGCGATGGCCAGGCCCGCGGCCATCAGGCCCGCCAGGGCCAGCCCGACGGTGCGAGTCCCGGGTATCCGGAACCGTTTCGTACCGATCATGAAGCTTCCTCCCAAAAGGAAGACTGGACCCGCCCCCGTGGCGGTCCATCAACCCGGAGTTCGGGACGTGCGAGTCAGCGGATTGGACTGACCGGAAAACACTTCCCGAATCCGGCTAGCTACCTTTAGTAGCAGGGTCCGTCGCCGGATGACTGGTATGACAAGCTGGGAGGGCTTCCGGCGGTTTCTGCCGAATGCGGGACGATATGCATGAGGTGGGAACGATGATGTTCGAGCCTGAGGCCGAGTCGATGCCGCCCGAGCGGCGCGGCGTGGTCCAACTGGACCGGCTGCGCGCCCTGGTGGACCGGCTGCTCAGCCTGGACGGGCTTCAGGCCGAGCGGCTCCGCGCGGCCGGCGTGGCCGCGGGTGCGGATGTGAGCCTCGAGGATCTGCCCCGGCTGCCCACGACCGAGAAGAGGGATTTGTGGGCGGCGTATCCGTTGGGGATGCTGGGTGTCCCGCGCTCGGAGATGGTCGCGCTGCATGGCTCGAGCGGTACCGGGGGGCGCCCGACCCTGGTCGGGTATACCCGAGGTGACCTGCAGCTATGGGCGCGGATGTGCGCCCGCGCGCTGGCCGCGGCGGGAGCCACCCACCGCAGCCTGGTGCACAATGCCTACGGCTACGGGCTGTTCACCGGCGGGCTGGGCATCCACCAGGGGGCGGTGGAGCTGGGCGCGGCCGTGGTGCCCGTCTCGGGCGGGATGACCGCGCGGCAGGTCACGCTTATCCGGGACCTGCAGCCGGACATCCTGACCTGCACGCCGTCGTACGCCATCCGGCTGGGGGAGGCGCTCGCCGAGGCGGGGCTGCGCCCCGGGGAGGGGCTCAACCTGCGGGCCGGGCTGTTCGGCGCGGAGCCGTGGTCGCGGCAGCTGCGGGGCCGGATCGAGGAACTGCTGGGGCTGCGCGCGCTGGACATCTACGGGCTGTCTGAGGTGATCGGGCCGGGCGTGGCCTCGGAGTGCTACGAGGCCGCCGACGGCCTGCACGTCAACGAGGACCACTTCCTGGTCGAGGCGGTGAACCCGGCGACTGGCCAGCCAGTGCCCGACGGCACCCCGGGTGAGCTGGTGTTCTCCAGCCTGAGCCGGGAGGCGCTGCCGCTGCTGCGGTACCGGACCGCCGACGTCGCCGCGCTGCGCCGGGGCACGTGTGCCTGCGGCCGGACGCTGGTGAAGATGAGCCAGGTCACCGGCCGGCGGGACGACATGCTGGTCATCCGCGGGGTAAACGTCTACCCGAGCGAGGTCGAGCGGGTACTGCTCGAGGACGACTCGGTCAGCCCGGATTACCTGCTGGTCGTGGATGAGCGAGGCGGCACGCCGCACCTGGTGGCGTTGTGCGAGCAGCGGGCCCCGGCGGGCCCCGGCGCGGCCCAGGCCGACCTGGAAGTACGGCTGCGCAACGTTCTCGGCGTGCGGATCGGCGTCCGGCTGCTGCCCTGCGGCACGGTGCCGCGGACTGAGGAGGGTAAGGCCGTCCGGGTGGTCAGGTGGGCCGGCGGGGACCCGCCGGTGCCCGGGATCAGTTGCGCCGGCCGGGCGTCCGCGGGCTGGCCGGCAGGCAGGCGGGCGCGCGTTTGCCCCACGGCCGGGAGGCGTTCGCCGGCCAGACGGCTAGAGTCGCGTCATGAGCGCTGGTGAGATCTGCCCGCCGGAGCCGTCCTCCGGCGGGATCTCGAAGGCACCCCGCATCGGGGTGATGGGCGGCACCTTCGACCCGATCCACCACGGCCATCTGGTCGCGGCCAGCGAGGTGGCGCACTTCTTCTCGCTGGACGAAGTGATCTTCGTGCCCACCGGGGAGCCCTGGCAGAAGGACCACCGGACGGTCTCGCCCTCCGAGGATCGCTACCTGATGACGGTTATCGCTACCGCGTCCAACCCGCGGTTTTCTGTCAGCCGGGTGGATATCGACCGGCCGGGGCCCACCTACACGATCGACACATTGCGTGAGTTGCGGTCCCTTCGCGGGGACGAGCCGGACTTCTTCTTCATCACCGGCGCCGATGCGCTGTCCCGGATGATGTCCTGGCAGGACGCCGCGGACCTGTTCAAGCTGGCGCATTTCGTCGGCTGCACCCGGCCCGGGCACCAGCTGTCCAGCAAGGGCCTGCCGAGCGACGAGGTGAGCCTCATCGAGATCCCGGCGCTGTCGATCTCCTCCACCGAGTGCCGGGAGCGCGTCGGGGCCGGCGAGCCGATCTGGTACCTCGTCCCGGACGGGGTGGTGCAGTACATCGCGAAGCGGCGGTTGTACTGCGGGGACGCGCGGCCCGCCTAGCCTGGGGATCCTGCCTGGCGGTGTGTCCTGGTGGGCGCGGCGAAACGCGGGCTGGCCTGCGGCATGAGCGGTTGGCCGGCGGATCGGGATACCCTGGAATTGCCCCGCTGACCTGTCCGGTCAGACGTGAGAGGCTAGGGGAGAGGTCTCCCCGGCTGAGGAGGACGAATACCACACGTGACTGCCACCACCAGGGCCATCGAGCTTGCGGAGATGGCCGCGGAAGCCGCGGCCGACAAGCTGGCCAGCGACATCATCGCCTACGACGTGAGTGAGCAGCTCGTCATCACCGACGTGTTCCTGCTCTGTTCTGCTGCCAACGACCGCCAGGTAAAGGCGATCGTGGACGCGATCGAGGAGAAGCTGCGCAAGGCCGGAGCCCGGCCGGTGCGCCGGGAGGGCGAGCGGGAGGGCCGTTGGGTCCTCCTGGACTACCTGGACGTCGTGATTCACGTGCAGCACGCGGAGGAACGGGCGTTCTATGCCCTGGAGCGGCTCTGGAAGGACTGCCCGGTGCTTCCACTCCCCGAGCCGGTCGGGGCCCGTCCTGGCGGATCCGGCGGGCCCGGGGGCCCGGCCGCGGCGGGCCCCCGGCGGCCGTCGGGCGGGGATTTCCGCTGACCGCGGGAGAACGGCCCGGCCCGGCGGCCGGGCCAGGCAGAAGCATGCCGGACGGGCGGATCCGGCTGGTGCTGTGGCGGCACGGGCAGACGCCGTGGAACGTGCAGGGCCGATTCCAGGGACAGACGGACATCCCGCTGGACGAGGTGGGTGAGGCGCAGGCCCAGCGGGCGGCCCGGCTGCTCGCCGCACTGCGGCCGGACCGGATCGTCTCTTCCGACCTGAGCCGGGCGATGGCCACCGCCGCGCCGCTGGCCCGGCTCACCGGGCTGACCGTGACGACGGACAAGGAACTGCGCGAGCGGCACGGCGGCGCCTGGGAAGGCCTCAGCGACGTGCAGATCCGGACCCAGTACCCAGTGGAGCACTCGCAGTGGCTGCCACCAGGCGGGGAGTCGTCGGCCACCGTGGCCGAGCGAGCCGGTACCGCACTGGAACGGATCGCCGACGACCTCCCGCCGGGGAGCCTGGCTGTCGTAGTGAGCCATGGCGCGGCGCTCAGGCTGGGCGCGGCGCGGCTGCTCGGCCTTCCGGAGGACCTGTGGGGCGTGATCGGGCCGCTGGCCAACTGCGCCTGGTCGGTGATGGCCCGGCGCAGCCAGCGCTGGCGGCTCATCGAGCACAACGCGGGCACCCTGCCGGAGCCCGTGCTCAGCGACGACCGCTGACCTGCGGGGTGGCTCCCGCTGGGTGGTGGGGATGCTGCCTCCCGGAAGGCACTGTGCGCTGGGGCCGCGCAGGGGAGGCCGGGTGGCCGGGCGGGGATGGAGCAACCTGGTTCGAACGTGGGCTGGGGAACCGGTATGCTGTCTGCGGTCCGCGTCCCTGGGGGCGCGGGCGTTCTGGGGCTATAGCTCAGTTGGTAGAGCGCTTGCATGGCATGCAAGAGGTCAGCGGTTCGAGCCCGCTTAGCTCCACAAGAAATTGCAGGTCAGGGTATGATTTGAGGCCCGTCTAGGTACTTTCCAAGATCGTCTGACCGTCGTTCTGGGCACCTGCAGTTGGCACTGAGCCGCATGGATTGGTTCCTGATGACAGCTCAGCCTGGCTCGTGCGTGGTGTGCGTTGAACATGCCGGCGCGCGCGAGGCGGTGGCCGTTCCTGTGTGGCTGTGCGAATGTCAGACTGGATGACGGCGGGAGGTGAGATTATGAGCGTCGCGCTGGCAGACCATACCGGGCCGTGGACAGCCGATGATGTTGAGGCGCTGCCGGATTCCGGTGATCATGCCCGTTTCGAGGTCTATGAAGGTGGGGTTCTTGTTGTGAGCCCTGCGCCGGGCGTGGGCCATCAGCGGGCGTCCTACCGGCTGCACCGCGCTCTGGCCCAGGCGGCCCTCGCCGCGGGCGCCGATGCTGAGGTGCTCGAGGCGGTGAACGTGGCCCTGCCCGGTGGGAAGCTTCTGGTCCCTGACGTCGTGGTCGTGGCCGCCGGTGCCGTCGGTGAGACGACCGCCAGGATTCCCTGTGACGCTGTTCTGGCCGTGGTGGAGGTTGTCTCCCCGTCCACGGTGTCGATAGACAGGGCGGTCAAGCCGGTTATGTACGCGGAGGCCGGAATCCCCGTCTACTGGCGGGTGGAGTTGCAGGGCACGCCGAAGGTCGTCGCGTGCTCTCTGAGCCGTGGCCGGTATGTCACCCGGACCACGCTGGTTGCAGGCACTCCGGGCCGGATCACCCGGCCCTTCGCGGTCGAGTTGGATCCAGCCGACCTCACCCGCCGTACCTCCTGAGTGGGGGCCGCCAAGCCCGGGCGGTCCCTGTTGCTGATCTGGTGCTCGGCGACCTCCAGGGCCCTCGCACGGCACCGAGTTGACAGCCAGAAGCGGCTACCTCGATAGGCGGTATTACATTCAGCGACGCAGCGGCCGGGGAGAACTCGCGCGGAGCCGCCGATCGGGGTGGCGACCTGATCGTTGGACTTGGCCGTCCGAGCCGCACTCGAACGATATTCGGTGCCGACGTTGGTGGGTGGCGTGAGCTGCTTCGATTCAAAGGGCTGCCTGGTGCGGGCAGGTCGTGCGCGGGTTCACCACGATGAACTACGGGAGGGCCGCGGCGGGCTGGGGCGATCGCGGCGGCAGCTCGACAGGGGCCGGCCTGCTTCCTGGCGCCGGACTCGCAGGCAACGTGCAGCTGTGGGAGTGGACCGGCGATGACGCAGCGAGGTTCAGCTGCTGGGCCGCTTCTGGCTTCATTATGATCGCCACGTTCTGGCAGGACAGCCCGCAGTAGGGCCGGGCCTCGCCGGTGAGGTCTGCGGGCACGCGTCACGTCCTTCTGTTAGCCTCGCCCGCCTGCGATGAGCCTGGCCTCGGGGGCATGCAACAGCCTTGTCATGGCCACCACGCCGAGCAGTGGCCCGGGGGCAAGGACAGTAAATGCCCAGGTCCATCCGACGGCCTGCTGCACGATGGGTATCAGCCGATCCTGGTCCAGACGCAGGCGATCGGCGTCTGCGGCACCGACCTGGAGATTATTGGCGGCGAGTACGGGTCCGCGCCGCCGGGCCAGGACCGCCTCATCATCGGGCACGAATCGCTGGGCCGGGTGGTTGAGGCAGGTTCAGGTACCGGATTCGGCGCCGGGGACCTGGTGGTCGGCATCGTCCGCCGGCGTGATCCCGTTCCGTGCGAGGCGTGCGCGGCGGGAGACTGGGACATGTGCATGAATGGCCAGTACACCGAGCGGGGGATCAAGGGCCGTCACGGCTATGCGTCCGAGCGTTACCGCATCCACCCTGACCACCTGGTCACCGTAGATCCAGGTCTCGGGATCCACGGGGTGCTGCTGGAGCCCACCACAGTCGTGGCCAAGGCCTGGGACCACATCGAAAAGATCGGCCGCCGGGCGGCGTGGGCACCGAGGACGGTACTCATCACCGGCGCCGGGCCGATCGGGCTTCTGGCCGCTTTGCTGGCCACCCAGCGGGACTACCGGACCTACGTCCTTGACCGGGTCACCGAAGGCCGCAAACCTGAAATGGTCCGCCGCCTGGGGGCGACCTATGTCCACGGTGCCGACCTTGGCGAGGCGGCGGCGGAGGCGGACATCATCATTGAGTGCACCGGGTATTTGCAGATGCTGCTGGAAGCAGGCCCACGGAATGTCCGCCACCGGATAACGTGCCTCACCGGGGTTTCTGCGGCCGGCGCCGAGGCCGCTGTTGACCCGGGCCTGCTCAACCGCAATATGGTGTTGCAGAACTCTGTCTTGTTCGGCTCGGTCAACGCTAACCGGCACCATTACGAACTGGCCGCCGGGGCTCTCGCCGAGGCCGACCCCGGCTGGCTCGCCGACCTCATCACCCGCCAGGTGCCGCTGGACCAGTGGGCCGACGCCTACTCCCGCAAGCCTGACGACATCAAAACCGTCCTGAACTTCCCCGGCACACCACCCGGGCCGTGATCACCGGAGGACGGCAGCGGCGCAGCCGGGCCGATCTATGTGCTCAGTGCTTGACCGGCGCGATGATCCCGACCATGGCCAGGCCGTCGAGGACCAGCTGCACGGCGATCGCGGCGATCAGGAACCCGAAAACCTTCTCGGTGACCAGCATGCGGCCTTCGTCGAGCTTGTCGCTGACCCGGTTCGCCCAGCGGAACACCACCACGTCGAGGAGCAGGACAAACACCAGGATGCCGAACTCCACCGCGAGCACACTGAGGGACTTGGCCTCAGCAGAGATCGTCATCAGGCCCACGATGCCTACCGGGTTGAGCAGGTACGGTACGGCCAGCGGGAACTGTGCCAGCTGCATCGGGTCTTTGCCCTCGGTGCGGTGGCTGCTGCCACCGGGTGGCCCGAGCACCATCCACACCGCCACTACCAGCAAGATCACGCCCCCGGCGATCGACAGCGAGCCGATCGTGAAGTGCAGCAGTACGCGCAACAGCTCGCCCAGGACCATGAGCAGCACGGCCACTGTTGCCGCTGTGGTCAGCATCTTGCGCAGTACCTGCCGCTTGGCGGCCGGGTCGAGGGAAGCTGTGATTTCCACGAACGGGACCAGGGCGATCTTTGGCCCGACACCGATCAGCAGGACCAGGAATGTATCGATAGCACCGGCTGCGGTGATCGATGTCTGATCCACGTTCCAAGGATGGCGTAGGCCGCAGCGGACCTGTGATCACCCGAGCGGGGTGATTGTCGCCCGCCCGTTGTGTGCGATCGTTGCGCCTGGTGTTTTTCGCCTGGATAAGGGCTGGCTGCATGGATGTAAGTCGTGAGACCGTGGCAGGCCAAGCCGGAGACCGTGCCCATCCGGCAAGCGGGATCGTGCTGCTGACGCTCGCCTCGGGGCAGTTCCTGATGACGCTGGACAGTTCGGTCATGAACGTGTCGATCGCCACCGTAGCCAAGGACGTCGGCACGACGGTGACCGGCATCCAGACCGCGATCACCTTCTACACGCTGGTGATGGCGTCGCTGATGATCACCGGCGGCAAGGTCGGCCAGATCCTCGGCCGCAAGCGTACCTTCGCCATCGGGTGCGTCATCTACGGGTGCGGCTCGCTGACCACCGCGCTCGCGGGGAATCTCACCGTGCTGATCGTGGGATGGTCAGTCCTGGAAGGCGCCGGGGCCGCGCTGATCCTGCCGGCCATCGTCGCGCTGGTCGCGTCGAACTTCGCGCGTGATCAGCGCCCGCGCGCGTACGGGCTCGTCGCCTCAGCTGGCGCGATCGCGGTGGCGGCCGGACCGCTGATCGGCGGCTTGTTCACCACGTACCTGTCCTGGCGGTGGGTGTTCGTCGGGGAAGTCCTCATCGTGCTCATCATCCTGGGGCTCACCCGCCGCATGGCCGATACCCAGGCCGAGGAAGGCGCGCGGCTCGACGTCGTAGGGACCGTGCTGTCCGCGCTCGGCCTCGGCCTGATCGTGTACGGCATCCTGCGTTCCGGGACATGGGGTTTCGTCCAGCCCAAGCCCAGCCAGCCTGCGTGGCTGGGGCTGTCGCCGGTGATCTGGCTGATCCTGGCAGGCGGAGTCATGCTGTGGGTCTTCTTCTGGTGGGAGAACCACCGTCTCGCACACGGCCGCGCCGTGCTGCTCGACCCAGCACTGCTGCGCAACCGCACGCTACGCGGCGGGCTGACGGCGTTCTTCTTCCAGTACTTCCTGCAAGCGGGCCTGTTCTTCGCGGTGCCGTTGTTCTTGTCGGTGGCGCTCGGGCTGTCCGCGATCGCGACCGGCGTCCGGCTGCTGCCACTGTCCCTCACGCTGCTACTCGCCGCCGTCGGCGTTCCCCGGCTCTTCCCCCACGCCTCACCACGCCGGGTGGTCCAGATCGGGTTCCTCTGCCTGTTCGCAGGCATCGTGGTCATGCTGGCCGCCCTCGACGCAGGCGCCGGTCCGGAGATCGTCACCTGGCCGATGCTCCTCGCAGGTCTCGGTGTCGGCGCGCTCGCCTCACAACTGGGGGCCGTGACCGTGTCCTCGGTGCCTGATGAGCAAAGCGGTGAAGTCGGCGGAGTCCAGAACACCGTCACCAACCTCGGCGCGTCGATCGGGACCGCACTATCAGGCGCGGTCCTCATCTCGGCACTGACCGCGTCATTCCTTACCGGTGTGGAGAACAACCCCGCAGTCCCCAAGAATGTCACCTCGCAGGCGCAGGTCCAGCTAGCCGGAGGTGCCCCATTCGTGTCCGACCAGGACCTGAAGACCCAGCTCGACAAGGCCGGCGTGCCCCCTAAGACGGCCGACGCAATCGTCCAGGAGAACGCAACCGCACGCATCGACGGACTGCGCGCGGCATTGTCAGTGCTCGCGATCGTCGCGCTGATCGCGGTGCCCTTCAGCCGCCGGATCCCCGCCCACCAGCCGTCCGCCCAACCGGCGAGCGAGACGGCAACCTGATCACAGACATCGGCGCACAGCCGTACACGCAGGTAGCCCGCTGCGAATGGTGGTCTGGATGGAGCCTCCGGAAACCCCGGAGGTGATTCGATCTGGTTATACGACAAGTCGAGCAGTGAGCGGACCGGCGAGAAATCAGTACAGCACGGAAGTACAGCAACTCACCCGGACGCGGGCGGACGTGCGGGGACGCTGGAGGACGGTGACCTGGACGGATGGACGCTGGTGGACGTGCTGCCGCCAGATGGCATGCAAGAGGTCAGCGGTTCGAGCCCGCTTAGCTCCACCTGGTCAGAAGTAAAATTCGAACAGATCGAACGGCGAGTACAGCAGTAAAGTACAGCAACGGCGGCCGGTTGGGCCGCCGTATGTGTGTTCGGATCGGGCATCTCCCCGGCTGGGGTGCTGGCACGACGCCGGATTCCAGACGCTGAACCGGCGCTCGCTAAAGATCTCTAATGGTGGGGGTTACAGAAGGGTGTGAGGTCCAGGCCGGTTCCGGCGAGGAACCCTTCGAGGAGGGCGGGCCGGTACTGCATCCGTTTCAGCCGGGTCTTCACCAGGGCGGTCAGCTGGGCGAGGTTGCGCTTGGCCAGGTTGGCCAGGGATCTTTTCAGGTGTGACCACACCGGCTCGACCGGGTTGAGTTCGTGCGCATACGGCGGCAGCTGGCAGACGGTCAGCCAGTCCCGGGCCTCTACCAGCTCCGTCATAGCGGCGCTGACGTGGGAATTCAGATTGTCCCAGACGACCACCAGCGGGCCGGCGAGCTGCTGATGCGCCGCGTCCAGGAGCCGGGCGTAGTCCGCCTCGGTGAAGCCCTTGCGCGGGTCTTTGCCGCGGCGGCGGGTCTTGTGCACGCGGTAGATCAGCCGGGGGCGGCACCCGGGCTTGATGGCGATGAGCGCGGCGAGCGAGACACGCTTGTTGCTGCCGCCGGTCACCGTCACCACCGGGGTGGTGCCCCGCCGTCCCCAGGTACGTCCTTTGGGCGGCCTTAAGCCCTGGCCAGATTCGTCTTCGAAGACGATCCAGGCGCCCAGGTCCGCCGCCGTCCTTTTACCGCCGGCCAGGTCTCCTCCCGCCACGCCGCAATCCGCGCCTCGTCGCGCTCGGCGGCCCGCCGTGCCGGGACCTGGACGCTCCAGCCGATCCGGTGCAGCAGCAGGTCCATCCCCGCCAGCGTGTACTCCACGCCGAACCGGCGGCGCACCACCTCAGCGATCCGGGCCAGCGTCCAGCACTGATCCTCATCCCAGCCCCAGGCCGCCGGCCCGGCGTCCAGCAGCGTCTGCAGTTCGCGCAGCTGGACCGCGCTCAGCTTGCACTTCGCCCCGCCCGCGCCCCGCGACGCCAGCGCCGCCCGGCCCCCCGCGCCCAGTGCCCGCCGCCACCGGTTCACCGACATCCGCGACACCCTGAAGCGCCGGGCCACCTCCCGGTCGCTGGCCCCCGCCTCGATTAACTCCGCGGCCGCCAGCCGCACCATCTCCCGGCGGGCCCGCTCAGCCGCGTCCAGCCCGCCACCATCCGGATACCTCATGCATCCGGCATACCTCAGGACAGGCCAGCCGTCACCACCAGGCCAGTAACCCCCGCCATTGAAGATCTTTAGCCAGTCACCTGCGCAAATCGCCGCGTCATCGTTCCCGTGACTCTTGCTCCCTGGTCACTACCCGGCTGTCCTGAATGGCCTTTCTGCCCGTGACTGTTGCCGCATTTGCAAGTAGTCCAGTGGCGCTGGCCATCCTGGTAATCCGGTCCACTCCCGGGAGCTCCGCCTGCCCGGCAGGGGCGGCGCGTTGGCTGAAGGTGGGTCTTGGCGCGCGAGTTCGGGCTGTCGTGCCGATGGTGTCAGTCCGGCGCTTGGCCCGCTGGTGCGCTGCGCCGCTCAGACGCAGGGTTGCGCCGTGGCGCAGCTCTGTGCGCTTACCGGCGCGCCGTTGCGCCACGTGAGGAACCGGGCGCGGCGTACGGGAATTACGAGTTCCCCCGCGATTGAGACGGGGTGTGAAGTGGGCGATGGTGTGGTGCCCGCCCGCCGGATCGCCGTCCTGGCAAGATAGCGGCATGGAACGTGTGCTTGGAATCGGTGGCTACTTCATGCGGGCCGCCGACCCGGCGGCTCTGGGCGCGTGGTATCGCGATTGCCTGGGCTTGGACGCCGATGAGAACGGCCTGTGGCGTCAGGGAGCCGGGCTGACGGTGTTCGCGGCGTTCGAGTCCGGGACCGGCTACTTTGGGTCTCGCTCCCAGCAGGCCATGCTCAATTTCCGGGTTCGCGACCTGGATGCGATGCGCACGCAACTGCGCGCCAGGGGAGCGGACGTGGCTGCAGAGACGCAGGACATGGAGGGCGTTGGCCGGTTCGGCTGGGTCACCGGTCCCGAGGGCAATCGGGTCGAGCTGTGGCAGCCCGCCTGACCGTGTCTTCCATCGAGTTGGCGGTGGACGGCGGGATGGCCGGACTGCGCTGTGCTCGAGGACGTGACTGGCCGGGCTTCCGTTCCGCCGTTAGCGCAAGGAGGTCGTGATGCTCGGGCGCCCCATCCCGGGCACCGGGATCCGGGTGACTGAGCTGGGCTTTGGGGGCGCCTCGATCGGCAACCTCTACCACGAGATCACCGCGGAGGACGCCGCGGCGGCGGTAGGCGCGGCCTGGGCCGGCGGTATCCGCTACTTCGACACCGCGCCGCACTACGGCCTCGGGCTGTCCGAGGAACGGCTGGGCGCAGCGCTGCGGGACCGGCCCGGCGAGCGTTTCGTTTTGTCCAGTAAGGCCGGGAGGCTGCTGGAGCCGAATCCTGACCCGGCTGGGTCAGACCTGGCGGCTGGGGGTTTCGCGGTGCCGGACCGGCTGCGCCGGCGGTTCGACTTCTCCCCGGCCGGGGTACGGTGCAGCCTGGAGGCCAGCCTGGAGCGGCTCGGCACCGGCCGGGTCGACATCGTGTACGTGCATGATCCCGACGAGCACGTGGACGAGGCCATCGCGGGGGCGATCCCGGAGCTGATCCGGATGCGGGACGAGGGCCTGATCGGCGCGGTCGGCGTGGGCATGAACCAGTGGCAGGCGCCGCTGCGGATGGTCCGGGAGACCGACCTGGACGTGGTCATGCTGGCCGGCCGGTGGACCCTGCTGGACCGGTCCGGGGAGCCGCTGCTGGACGAGTGCGCCGCCCGCGGCGTGGCCGTGGTCGCCGCCGCGCCGTTCAACTCCGGGCTGCTGGCCCGCGTCGAGCCGCCGGACGACGCGCACTTTAACTATGCCCCGGCGGCGCCGGAACTGATCGCCCGGGCCCGCGCCCTGGCCGCGATCTGCGCCCGGCACGGGGTGGAACTGCCGGCCGCGGCGGTCCAGTTCCCGCTGCGCCATCCGGCGGTGGTGTCGGTGGTGAGCGGGATGCGCACCGGCGAGCAGGTGGACTCCACCCTCGCCCGCTTCGCTACCGTGGTGCCTGATGAGGCGTGGACGGAGCTGGATGGGTGATAGCGGGCGGCTGCAGGCGCTCACCTGGTGCGGCGAGCACGCCGCGTCAGCGGGAGGGCAGGTCCGATCGCCGGAGTCAGCCGAAGACGCGGCGCTGGATCTCGCGACGGTAGTCCTGGAGGGTCTTGTCCAGGTGAATGGCGGCCGCCTGGGCCGCGGCCTCCGGGTCGCCGTCCCGGATCGCGCGGTGAATCGCGGCGTGTTCCGCGATCGCCTCCTCCGCATGGCCACCGACTGTGCCGTGCAGCCCGATCGTGCTGGACTGGCGTTGCAGGCGGCGTGCCTCACGTACCGCCGTGACCAGGAACGGATTGTGCGAGGCGGCGGCGATACCAAGATGGAAGTCGTCGTCGCCGCTGTCGAACAGCGCGGCCTGCCCGGTCACATGGCCCTCCCGGCACAACTCGGCGGCGGCTTCGATGGCCCGTAGCTCGGCAGGGGTTGCCCGGGTTGCGGCCAGCCTGCTGGCCGCGGCTTCCTGGACCCGGCGGAACTCGAAGAGCATGTAGACGTGGTCGAGGTCGGTCGGCAGGAAAAAGCCGCTCCAGCGCGAGGAACCGAGCATGCCATCGTCGTTGGCGACGTAGAGGCCGCGGCCCTTCTGGGCGCGCACGCGCCCGATCGCGGAAAGGATCTTGATAGCCTCGCGCACCACGGTCCGGCTGGTGCCCAGCCGTGTGGCTAGCTCGTTCTCGGTCGGCATGCGGTCCCCGGGCTGCAGCCGCAGCTCGGTGATGAGCTGCAAGAGCTGCTCGGCCACCAGTTCGTAGCCGGGCCGGTACGAGCCGGCGGGCGGCGCGGCGTCCTGCTGCTGGGCCGGCATGCCCGTTGCCTCCAGCGAGGGCGTGCCGTCCACCGGCGGCCTCCTTGATCGCGGGTCACCCCGGCAGGGGCCTACTTTCCCGTTCCGGGAGAGCTTATCTCTCTATGGTCGCAGTACCAAGATGAATCTTACTCATTCCATCCGAATCGTTGTCCGGGCCACCGACCCCGGACCCAAGGGTGGTGACCGGGGCCGGAGGCCCGCGTTGTCCCAGAGTCCATGCGCGCACTGCATAGGCCGCGCGGAACCGGACTCGCCGCGCACGCGGGGCTGGCCGGCAACACGGGACGACAACGTGTATGACTCTTTCTCACAAAAATCGGAAATAGGAAGGCTCATCCTCTTGACTCGGGCCTGCTCCGGCCGTTCTCATAAGGGACCAAAGCAAACCGCCTGGTCTGCGGCGTCCAGAGGCCTACGGCCGTCGCTGACCTCCCCCGGGCCCGGCTGCCGGCGCCCAGATAAGCCCGACCCATCCTGGATGTTCTGCCGCCCGGGCCTCCGGCCGGCGGGCGCCACAACGCAGTGGAGTCGTTCATGACAGCGAAAGTCCGCGCCGTGAGCGCGAAGAGATCAGGCCAGGGCCGCAGACGCACCGGGTTGCTGGCCGCTGGCGGGGCGCTCGCCCTGGCGGCCCTCACGGCTTGTGGTGGCGGCAGCAGTACCGGGAGCGCGACCCCGCAGAAAGGTTTCACGGAGGCGCCGCAGACCGGCGGCACGCTGACGGTGTGGGTCAACTCGACGCGCCTGGCCGCCGCGCAGCTCTACCACAAGGAACATCCCTCGGTGAAGATGACCATCGTCACCTACGACGGGGACGCCAACGGCTCCAATTACCTGCAGACCAAGGTGGGCCTGTTCGACCGGACCGGCAGCGGCTGGCCGGATGTGGTCTTCAGCGCGGAGAACAACGAGGTCACCTGGGCCGTGCCCGCCGGCTTCCCCGCGCCGCTGAACAAAGGCCTGATCCCCCAGTCAACCCTGGCCGGCTGGGCGACCGGGGCCAACAACCCGTGCCTGGTCAACGGCACGCTCTACTGCCTGCGCAACGACCTGTCCCAGACGGTGCTCTGGTACAACTCGGCCCTGATGAAGAAGTGGGGCTACCAGGTCCCTGCCACCTGGGAGCAGTACCAGGCGCTGGGCCAGAAAGTCGCCGCCCAGCATCCCGGCTACCTGGTCGGCTCCGCGGGTGACACCTTCACCCCCGAGATCTTCATGTGGGCGAGCAAGTGCGGCGCCAACCAGATCACCGGCCCGAAGAGCGTTACCGTCAACGCCACCAGCGCGGAGTGCACCCGGATGGCCTCGCTGCTGGACACCTTGATCAAGGACAAGTCCATGTCCACCAGCAGCGTGTTCAGCTCCGACTTCGACAAGAACGACGCGGGCAAGATCCTGATGCTGCCCGGCCCGGCATGGTACGGCGGCGCGCTGTTCCAGGGCACGTTCAAGACCCCCAAGGGCCAGGTCGCGGTCGCGCCGATGCCCCAGTGGTCCGGCGATTCGGCCCCCTCGGTCGGCAACGTCGGCGGCGGCACCTGGCTGCTGTCCGCGCACAGTAAGAACCTCAAGGCCGCCACGGCTTTCCTGACCTGGGTGACCACCTCGAACGACTATCAGGGCAAGCTGGCGCCGGGCTATCCGGCCTACGCGGCTGCCGCCAAGACGTGGCTGGCGAACCAGGCCTCCTCCGGGTACTACGCCGGTGACATCGCCGCGCCGCTGCAGGCCGCGGCGAACCAAGTGTGGCCCGGCTGGGGCTACGGGCAGTTCAGCCAGGAGGCGATCTGGGCCGCCACCGTCACCCCGGGCCTGAACGCGGGCAAGACCATCGTCTCGATGCTCCCCGCCTGGCAGAAGGCGATCGTGAACTACGCGACCTCTGACGGGTACCAGGTCAAGCAGTGAGCTCACCGTCCACCAGGACCGGCCGGACCGGGGCGCCGTTCAGCAAGCGGTTGGCGCCCCGGGCCGGCCACGGCTTCGTCGCCGCTTACGTGGTGCTGCTGATCGCCTTCGGTGTCGTGCCGACCGTCTACGCGATCTACTTCGCCTTCACCAACGCGGGCAACAGGTTCACCGGCCTGTCCAACTTCACCTCGGCCGCGGCCGACTTCCGGTTCGTTCCCGCCGTCGAGCACGTGGCGCTCTACCTGGCCTTCTGGCTGGCCGCGCTGGTGGTCTTCGTGGTCGGGCTCGCGTTGCTGCTGCACCGCCTGGCCGTGCGCGGGGTCAGCAGGTCGCTGCGCTTCCTGTATTACATCCCCGGCGCGCTGGCCGGGGCGGCGAGCGTGATGGTCTGGCTGTTCCTGCTCGACCCGACGGTCAGCCCCATCGGCTTCCTGCTGCGGGCCCTCGGCTACGACACCTTCGGCCAGGTCATCGCCCCCGGGCACCTGGCCGTCCTGTTCACCTGCATCGCGTTCTGGACCGGCGCGGGTGGCTGGATCGTGGTGATGTACGGGGCGCTCAACAACATCTCCTCCGACATCCTGGAGGCAGCCCGGATCGACGGGGCCGGGCCGTGGCGTACCGCGCGGCAGATCGAGATCCCGCTGCTCCGCAAGTGGATCGTGTACATGGTGATCCTCGCCTTCGCCGGCGGCACCCAGCTGTTCGTCGAGCCGCAGCTGCTGTCGCAGGCCAGCAACGGGGTGGCCGGCCGCGATTACTCGCTCAACCAGCTTTCCTACGATTTCGCCTTCCAGAACAACAACGTCAACGGCGCCGCCGCCATCTCCGTCGAGCTGATGCTGGTCGGGCTGATCGTCGCGGCGGTGTTCGTCGCCAGATCGGGGTTCTTCGATGCCGACTGACACCAGGCGGTCGGCGCTGCCCGTCTTCTCCGGCACCGCCCGGGCAGCACGGCCGCGCCGGCGGGAGCGGCCCCGCCGCGCGGGCCGCCGCGCGCTGCCGAACCCGCTGGCCGTCGTGGTGCTCACGCTGTTCCTGCTCTTCTTCGTGGTCCCGGTGCTCTGGCTGGTGCTGGCGGCCACCAAGACCGACGGGCAGCTCGTGCAAAGCAACCCGCTGGCCTTCGGGTCCTGGCACGCGCTGCGGGTCAACTGGGACAGGCTGACGGCGTACCAGAGCGACGCGATCTTCTTGTGGCTGCGCAATTCCGCGGTCTACTCGTTCGGCGCCCTCATCATCACCCTGTGCGTGGCCATCCCGGCCGGCTACGCGCTCGCGATGACCGAGTTCCGCGGCCGGCGCGCGCTGCTGGTGGCCACCCTCGTCGTCATGCTCATGCCGAACACGACGCTGGTGGTGCCGCTGTTCCTGGAGATCAACGCGTTCCACCTGATCGGCTCGATGTGGTCGATCATCCTGCCGTACGCGTTCTACCCCTTCGGGGTGTACCTGACCTACATCTACTTCAGCACCGCACTGCCCAGGGAGCTGCTGGACGCCGCGAGGCTTGACGGCTGCTCGGAGTTCGGTGCGTTCACGCGCGTCGCGCTGCCCCTGGCGGCGCCGATCGTCGCGCTGGTCGGGTTCTTCAGCTTCGTGGCCAACTGGACCAACTACTTCCTCCCGTACGTCATGCTGCCCCAGAGCAGCCAGTTCCCGGTCCAGGTGGGCCTGGGCACGCTGCTGGACAACGTGCCCCAGTTCAACCCGACCGTCGGCTCTCTCGCAGTCCAGCGCCCCGAACTCGCGCTGGCCACCCTGCTGGCGATCATCCCCGTGCTCGTCGTCTTCCTCTTCTCCCAGCGTTTCCTGGTCGCCGGATTGCTGGCCGGCGCGACCAAGGGCTGACCCACCCCTGCCTGCCACACGACGGCCGGCGCGGCACGAAGCTCTCCCGCAGAGCGCGGGTGCGGCCCGGCCTGGAATGGAGTACATCCGGATGCAGACTGTTGTCAGGGCCTCGGTGCCGCTGCTGGAGCCGCCGGGCTGGGCGATAGCGCAGCGCGAGCTGTTCGACCTGCTGGACTACGCCTGGCGGCGGTTCGCCGGGGATTTCACCGGGCCGGACGGACGGCTGGTCTACCGGGGCCAGCTCACCTCGCGTGACGGGGTGGACGACTTCTACGAGGTCTTCTTCAACTGGCCCCAGCTCTACCTGCTCGGCGGGGCCGATGACCTGCTCGCCGCATCCGAACGGCACTGGGAGGGGGTCACCAGCCAGCTCACTGAGCTGGGCATGCTCGCCGGCGAGTACGAGCGCGGCTACGACTGGTTCCACCAGGGCGAGAGCCTACTGCTGTTCTACTTCCTGTGCATGGCGGACCCGGGGCGGTGGACCCCGCGGGCGCTGCGTTTCGCGGACCTCTATGTGAATCCGGGCCACGGCAACTACGACCCGCTGCGGCGCATCATCCGGCGCCCGCACAACGGCAGCGACCCGCGGCGGGAAGGGCTCTTCGACGGCGCGGCCTATCCCTGGCTGGCACAGGAAGCGGCGATGTACGGCTTCCCGCTGGACTGGATACTGCCGCCCCAGGCCGGTGCCCCGGAGCCCGGCCACGACCCGCGGCTGGGGGAGGAGATGCGCCGCAGGATGGGCGTGGGGGACACCGCGGTCAACCTGGCCGCGTCCGGGCTGGTTCTCAATGCCCTGATGCTTTCCGGTGACCAGCGCTACCGGGACTGGATCGCCGAGTACGTCGGCGCGTGGCGGGAGCGGGCCGCCGCAAACGGAGGCGTCATCCCCGACAATGTCGCCCCGGACGGCACCGTGGGCGGACTGCTGGAAGGCCGCTGGTATGGCGGGCACTACGGCTGGTCCTGGCCGCACGGGTGGTACAGCGTCGGGCACGCAGCCGTGGTCGCCGCCCTTTCCGCTGCCGCCGCTACCGGCGACGACTCCTTTCTCGACCTGGTGCGCCCGGCACTCGACGAGATCATCGCCCAGGGCAAGGTCATGGCCTTCACCGAGGCGGACTCCAGCCTCCAGTCCAAGTGGACCGTGCAGCTGGGCGAGGACGTGCACACTCCCACCCTGCACGTGCCCTTCCGGTACCGGGACAGTGGCTGGTTCGACTACAACCCGATCCTGATGGCGGTGCCCACCGCGCTGTGGCACCACTCCGCGTCGCCCGCCGACCGGGAACGTCTCGAGCGGTTGCGCACGGCCAGCGGCTACGACTGGAGTACCGTGCGGGCGTTCCGCAGCAAGGAGGAAGCCGGGCACGAGGAGCCCTGGTTCGCCTTCCTCGCCGGGGACAATCCCGGCTACCCGGAGCGGATCCTGGCCGCGGCCCAGGCCCAGGTGCGTCACCGGCTGGCCCGGATGGAGCTCTACCGCGGGCGGGAGGTCCCCGAGGCCGATATCCACCTGTGGCAGCTCTCGAACCCGGTGGTCACCGAGGCCTTGGTCCAGCTGACCTGGGGCGGCCCGCAGGTCATCTACAACGGCGGACTGCAGCAGGCACGCGTGCGCTACTACGACGCCGCCGCCCGCCGCCCCGGCCTCCCGCCCGCGGTGGCGGCCCTGGTCTCCAGCATCGATCCGCAGGCCACTGTCCTCGATCTCGTCAATCTCGACCCGGAGTCCGAGCATCACGTGATCGTGCAGGCCGGGGCGTTCGCCGAGCACACCATCCGCGCGGTACGCCACACCGCCTGCGAAGACCCATCCTGGATCGGCGACCTCTACGACTACGGGCACAGCCAGCCAGTGGTGACGTCGGCCTCGGCCCGCGCAGACGGCCCGTGGCTGCGGGTGGAACTTCCCCGCTCCACCACCATCCGGCTGACCCTGCAGCTTGGCCTGCGCACGCGCCCGCCCTCCTACCGCACGCCGTTCGGTGACCGGGCATGACACCCACCGGGCTCGCGCCCGCCAGCGGCAGCCGCCAGGTGCTGCTCGACTCCCACGTCCACTTCTGGGATCCGCGGCGGCTCAGCTACCCGTGGCTCGGCCAGATTCCCCCGCTCGACCGCCCCTTCACGCCCGGCCACTTCGCCGGCCTGCATCCCGGACCGGTCGAAGTGATCTTCATCGAGGCGGGCCGGGCTCCGGGCAGTGCCGCCGCCGAGGTCGAGTGGGTGCGCCACGAGGCCAGGGAGCGGCCCTGGATCCGCGGTGCCGTCGCCCACGCCCCGCTGGAGAACCCGGCCCAAGCCAGGGATGTGATCCGCGGTTATGCGGACGACCCCTTCGTCCTCGGAGTACGCCGCAATATCCAGGACGAGACAGCGGGCTTCGCTGCGAGCGCGGGCTTCCGCGCGGGGGTGCGGCTACTCGGCGGCGCCGGGCTCCCCTTCGACGCGTGCGTGCGCGCACATCAGCTCCCCGAGCTGGCCGAACTGGCCGCGGCCTGCCCGCAGACCACCATCGTCCTTGACCACCTCGGCAAGCCGCCGGCCGGAACCCGGGGCCCGGGCAACCCGGCATGGCGGCAGGCGATGCGGCGGCTGGCACGCAGGGACAACGTGGTGTGCAAGCTCTCGGGCCTGGCCACCGAGGCCGCCTCCGGCGCCGGGGAATCCGCCATGGTCTTGGTGCTGCGTGAAGCCCTGGACATATTTGGTCCCGGCCGGTGCCTTTACGGCAGCGACTGGCCGGTGATGACCCTGGCCACCAGGTACCAGGCCTGGCTTGATCTCGTCCGCACCGCGCTTACGGCACACCCGCCGGCCGCCGCAGGCGCCGTCCTGGGCGGGAACGCAGCTCGCATCTACCGGGTGAGCCTCGCCACTTCCGCTCAAGAACCCGCCCGGTGAAAGGATCCGGCATGAAGCGCATAGCCCAGACCGTCCGGCTGCGACCCGAACGTCGCGATGAGTACCTCGCCTTGCATGCCGCCGTCTGGCCCGCCGTCGAGGCCGCGCTGCGCGCCGCGAATATCCTCAACTACAGCATCTTCCTGCGTGGCGACACCTTGTTCGGGTACTTCGAGTACCACGGCCAGGACTTCGCGGCCGACCTTGCCACCCTGGCCGCGGACCCGCAGACACGGCAGTGGTGGGTACTGACCGACCCCTGCCAGGAGCCGTGGCCCGACGCCGGGGCCGGAGGCCGCTGGTCCGACCTGACCGAGATCTGGCATCTGAGCGAGGAGGGGCACTCGTGACCGGGCGACGGGCCGCTTACACCGCAGCCCGGACACTGACGGTCGAAATGGCCGAGACCTCGCCGCTGCCCGCCGGCCACGTGCGCCTCGACGTGGCCTACACCGGAATCTGCGGAACCGATCTGCACATCTACCACGGGGACATGGATGGGAGAGTCAACCCGCCGGCCGTGATCGGGCACGAGATGTCCGGCCGGATCGCCCAGGCAGGCTCGGGTGTCAGCGAGTGGCGGGCCGGCGACCATGTCACCGTCATGCCGCTGGTCTGGTGCGGAGACTGCCCCGCCTGCCGGGCGGGCCATGCGCACATCTGCCACCGTCTGGCCTTCCTCGGCATCGATGCCGCCGGGTCCATGCAAAGCAGCTGGACGGTGCCCGCCGCTACATTGGTCCGGCTCCCCCCGGACATGCGCCTGGATCACGCCGCCCTGGCGGAGCCGACTGCCGTGGCCGTCCACGACGTGCGGCGCGCCGGACTCCGGCCCGGCGAGAAGACATTCGTGGTCGGCGGTGGCCCGATCGGACTGCTCATCGCGATCGTCGCTCGCCAATCCGGAGCCGAGGTGCTGCTGGCCGAGCCCGACCCCTATCGCAGGTCGGTCGCGGAAAGCCTCGCCGTGGTCACCGTCGACCCGGGCACGGGGCGCCTCGCCGAGACCGTCGGGCAGTGGGCCGGCGGTGCAGGCGCCGCGGTGGCCTTCGAGGTCTCGGGTGCCGCCGCGGGCGTGGCCGCCGCGGTCGACTCGCTGGCCACCCGCGGGCGCCTGGTCCAGGTGGCAATCCACCCGGTAGCCCGCGAGATCAGCCTGTACCGCTTCTTCTGGCGGGAACTGACCCTGCTCGGCGCGCGCCTGTACAGCCGCGAGGACTTTGAGGCGGCAGTCCGCCTGATCGCCGCGGGCGAGATTCCCGCCCAGGCGCTGATCTCACGGATCGAACCGCTGGAGCGCGCCGCACAGGCGTTCCAGGCGCTTGAATCCGGCGCTGGCGTTATGAAGGTCCTGATCGACTGCCAGGCAGGCGGGGAGGGCGACGCACGATGACCCCGCCGTCTCTGCCATCCTTCGACCTGACCGGGAAGCTCGCCGTGGTGACCGGCGCCCGCCGGGGCATCGGCCTGGCTATCGCCGAGGCCATGGCCGCCGCCGGAGCCGATATCGTGGCCGTCAGCGCACACCAGGAACCCTCGGGCAGTCAGGTCGAGTCCCGGGTCGCTGCGTACGGCCGCACGTGCCTGTGCGTGGCCGCCGATTTCGCCGACCGCGCAGCCGTCAGGGAACTGGCCGCCGGGCTGGCTGATCTCGGCCGCCCGGTGGACATCCTGGTGAACAACGCGGGCACGATCGCGCGCGCGCCGGCCGCGGAACACTCCGACACCGACTGGGACCGGGTTATCTCCGTGGACCTCAGCAGCCAGTTCGTGCTGACCCGCGAAGTCGGCCGCGGGATGCTGGAACGCGGACGGGGCAAGATCGTATTCACCGCGTCGCTGCTGAGTTTCCAAGGTGGAATCAACGTGCCGGGATACGCGGCGGCAAAGTCGGGGATCGCCGGCCTGACCCGGGCCCTGGCTAACGAGTGGGCCGGGCACGGCGTCAACGTCAACGCGATCGTGCCCGGTTATGTCGAGACGGACAACACCCGCGCACTGCGTGCGGACCCGGGCCGCTATACAGCGATCCTCGACCGGATCCCGGCCGGGCGCTGGGCGCAGCCCGAGGATTTCGGTGGCGTTGCCGTGTTCCTCGCCTCGGCTGCCTCCGATTACGTGCATGGGGCGCTGATCCCAGTGGACGGGGGCTGGCTGGGCCGATGAGGGCCCAGCGCAGGCGCAACGGCGGCGGGCGGCAACCACGGTGATCCGGTGGGCCTGGCCGGCGCCGGGCCCACCGAATGACGCCGCTGCGCTCAGCTAGCCGGCGGTTAGCCCGAAGTTGCCGTAGCTGTCCGTAGGCATCGCATCCTGACCTGGCATTTCAGTAGTCCCCGGTCATGGGACGTAGTCAGAATTTGTGGCGTGTCGGAAGGACATTCCCTGGCGTATCCGCCGTAAGATCTGTGTATGATCCGAAGCGGCGGGAAGGTTCACGTAGTCAGAGTCAGGAAGACCGGGTACGTGGACCGGCAGGGCCGGGCCCGGGACTACTCCTCGGCCTACCTGCGGCGGACCTACCGGGAGGCGGGCACGGTCAAGAACGAGACCGTGGCCAACCTGTCCGCGCTGCCTGATCATGTCATCGACCTGATCGATGCCGGGCTCAAGGGCCAGCAGCTGGTGGCCGCCGGGGAGGCGGTGACCATCACATCCTCGCTGCCGCACGGGCACGTGGCCGCGGTGCACGCCATGGCCCGCCAGCTGGGCGTGCCCGCGCTGCTGGGCCCGGCAGGGCGGGCCCGGGACCTGGTGATGGCGCTGGTCATCTCCCGGGTCGTCAGGCCGGGCTCGAAGCTGTCCACCCTGGCCTGGTGGGATGACACCAGCCTGGGCGCTGACCTGGGCGTGGCCGGTGCCTCCACCGATGACATCTACGCGGCGATGGACTGGCTGGAGAACAGGCAGGACGCGATCGAGGCGGGCCTGGCGGCCCGCCACCTGGGCGTGGAGGCGAACCCGTCACGGATGGCGCTGTTCGACCTGTCCAGCTCGTGGATGGAAGGCCGGTGCTGCCCGCTGGCAGCGCGCGGCTACTCCCGCGACGGCAAAAAGGGCCGGCTGCAGATCGAGTACGGGCTGCTCACCGACCCGGCCGGCCGTCCGGTCGCGGTGCGGGTGGTGCCCGGCAACACCGGCGACCCGGCCGCGTTCACTGAGATCGTCACGGTGGTGCGGGAGAAGTTCAGCCTGGCCAGGATGGTCATGGTCGGCGACCGGGGCATGATCACTTCCGCGCGGATCGCCGCGCTGAACGCCGCCGGGGACGGCACGGCGCCGCGCGGCGGGACCTACCGGTGGATCACCGCGCTGCGTGCCCCCGCGATCAGGAAGCTGATGGCCGGCGACGGGCCGCTGCAGCTCAGCCTCTTCGACGAGCAGGATCTCGCCGAGATCACCTGCGATGACTTCCCCGGCGAGCGGCTCATCTGCTGCCGCAACCCGGTGCTGGCCGCCGAGCGGGCCCGCAAGCGCGAAGACCTCCTGGCCGCCACCGAGAAGCTGCTCGCCCCGATCCAGGCCCGGGTCGCTGCCGGGCGGCTGGCCGGCGCCGGGCCAATCGGGGTCGAGGTGGGCAAGGTGATCAGCAAATACAAGACCGCCAAGCACTTCGACGTCGCGATCACCGATACCAGCCTGGCCGTCACCCGCCGCCAGGCGCAGATCAGCGCCGAGGCCGCCCTGGACGGGTTCTACGTGCTGCGCACCCCCGTCCCCGCCACCCAGATGGACGCCCCGGCCGTGGTCACCGCCTACAAGAACCTCAAATACGTCGAACGCGACTTCCGCTCGATCAAAGCCGATGACCTGGGCCTGCGGCCCATCTACCACCGGCTGGAAGAACGCGTCCGCGCCCACGTGCTGATCTGCATGCTCGCCTGCTACCTGACCTGGCACCTGCGCCAGGCGTGGGCGCCGCTGACCTTCACCGACGAGAACCCGCCCCGCCAGGAAAATCCGGTCGCTCCTGCCCGCCGCTCACCGGCTGCGCACGCCAAAGCCTCCGCCCAGCATGATGCGGCCGGGCGGCCCTACCACAGCTTCCGCGGCCTGCTGGAGCACCTGGCCACCCTCACCCGCAACCAGGTCCGCTTCGCGGGCGCCACCGCCACCGTGCCCATGCTCGCCGAGCCCACCCCCGCCCAGCGCCAGGCCTTCGACCTGCTCGGCACCCCGATCCCGATCGCCTTGAAGTAGCCAGAACAAAAACCCGCCACCCCGGGAAAACACCAGGTCAGAACCGGAACCGCCTACCGAACTAGCCGTAACTTCGGGTTAGCCGCCGTTCACCTGCTGGATTGAGGAGATGGTGCCTTGGGCGGTTTGCAGTGCGGAGTTCACTGAGGCGGTGCCGGTGATGGCGGCTGGATGGCGGTCCAGCCCAGAGTGCGGCGCCTCGTCAGCGCCGGCCGCCGCGCGCTCGACCTGCTTGTTCCGGCCCAACGAAACCCACTGATGCCCCGCACCGCCGCCGCCACAGCGAAAGTCGCCTCCACAAGGACGTCAGCGCCTCCCTTGCAGCCCGGCCCATGACTCAAAGGCGCATTTGAGCCAACGGCTGCAGGTTCCAGGCGGCCCTGGCTACCAGCCAGGGGGAGTGGCGAGGGCCCGGCTTCTGAGGCCTGCTTGATCTTATGCACGCCGGGGGCGCACCTGTAATCTGGCGTAGAGGGTCGGCGCTGGTCAGGGCTTCATCCGGGGCACAATTGGGGCCCTCGGCGGGGATGGGAGCGGTACAGCACGGAAGTACAGCAACTCACCCGGACGCGGGCGGACTTGTGGGGATGCGGGAGGACGGTGACCTGCGGGTATGGACGCGGGTGGACGTGCTGCCGCCAGATGGCATGCAAGAGGTCAGCGGTTCGAGCCCGCTTAGCTCCACTGGTCAGAATCCTAATTCGAACGAATCGAACAGCGAGTACAGCAGTAAGGTACAGCAATGGCGGCCGGGTGGGCCGCCGTACGTGTGTTCGGATCGGGCATATTCCCCGGCTGTGGGTGCTGGCAGGACAACGGATTCCAGGCGATGAACCGACGCTGGTCAGCCCTGTCACCTGAGCAAAGCGCCTTGTCATCGGTCCCCTGACTCTTGCCACCTGGTCACCCCCGCCCTCCTGGAAGGCCATTTCTGCCAGTGACTGTTGCCGCATTTGCAAGTAGTCCAGCCATGCTGGCCGTCCTGGCGGTCTGGTGTACTCACAGGCGGCGCGCCCGCTAACCAGGGGCCGCGCGTTCGCTAGCGCACGAGTGGCGCGGGGGCTCGGCGCGTTGCGCCGATTGTGTCAGTCGGCGCGGGGCCTACTGGTGTGCTGCGCCGCTCAGGCGCAGAGTTGCGCCGTGGCGCAGCTCTGCGCGCCTGTTGGCGCGCCGATGCGCCGCCTGAGGGACCAGGCGTGCTGCGGCGCACGGGACGTGGCCGGGTGTCAGCCATCAGGTGATCCAGTAGGGCTTTGGGGCTCAGGGAATCCCCCAGTGACCGGGAGCACCGCGTGCGCGGTCGCCTAGGACGAGTGCTCCAGTGGCCGGAAGGCGCGCGGGTGACGTTGCCCGTCGGCGGTGCGAAGCAGCTCAGGTTGGACGCGTGCCGCCGAGCGGAAGATTCGCGATGGTTCCCACTTGTAGAGCCGGTGGTCCCTGCCAAGCCTGATTAGGTCGACCGCCGCGATGGTCGCCCTGGCGACTTCCCTGTCAAGTTCGCATGTCGAAGGTCTCGACACTGTTTTCGTGGCTCAGATGACTCGGATCACCGCTCAGCGTCCTCGACCGCCTGATGTCCGCCCGGTTCAGAGCATTGGCAAGACTGTCACCAGGGACCAATTAGCGCTGAGGTTGCATTTATGTGGAATCTGAGGTCGTGTCCGCCGTAGCTCCGGCTGGCTGAAATCAAAAATCGCCGCTGACCGGGGCCCGGCACCAGTCCCGCACGCCCGTCAAGATGAGCTGGCGGATGGGCCTTGGGCTCATCCGCCGATGGTAAGGGCGAGGAGGGTATCGACCGCGGTTTCGAACGGGCGGGTGCTCCGTTGTACCTGGGCGAGGAGAAGTCCTCCCTGGAGCGTGGCGAGCAGGGTGACGGCGAGGTCATCAGGGTCGAGGCTGGGCGGGAGGTGCCCGTCGGCTTGAAGGGACCTGAGCCCTTCGCTGATTTCCGCTATCCACCGTTCGAATCCGGCGGCGATCAGGGACCGGGCCTCCGGGTCGCTCTCGGCGAGCTGGCCGCCGAGCGAACCGAGGGGGCAGCCGCCTTTTGCCTGGACGCGCTCCGCCGCCGTGATCACCATGTCCCGCCAGGCTTGGACCCCTTCCACGCTGCCGAGATCCGCGTGCCGCTGGTTACTGACGGTGGCGTCGGCCTGGTAATCGATGACCGCCTGCACGAGTTCGTTCTTGTCGGGGAAGTAGTGGTACATCTGAGAGCCGCTGACTTCCGCCGCCGCCTTGACGTCGTCCAGGGTGGTGCCCGCGACCCCGCGCTCGTGGATCAGGACGGCGGCCTCCTCCACTATCCGCGTCCGGGTGCGCTCGCCCTTGGGGGTGAGCCTCGGCCGGCCACTCGTCTCGTTGACCATTTACCCATCCTAGCAACATTCTGAGTTTGGCAACTCAGCGGGTCAACCAGCGTCCCGTACAGGTCAAAGGCCAGTACCTCGCGGTCAGTCACTGGCGGCAGCCATCAGGAGGCCGGCGAAATCCTCGGCGCATGCCCCGCATGCCGCGAAGCGGGGGGCGACGCCGGGGTAGTGCTCCGCCGGGTCCTGTCCGGCAGCGGCGAGGTCGGCGTAAATGTGCAGGACGGCCATCGCCTCGTCGCAGCCGACGTCATCGAGCGTGGTGCCCGCTGCGCCTAGCTCGCAGATCAGCCGGGCCACGTCGATGATGCGGACCCGGGTCCGCTCCCCATTCGGGATCAGCCGGGACCGGGCGTGCACGTCATTCATCATGCCAGCAGGGCAACTCTCTTTCTGAGTTTGACAACCCAGTCGCTGCCCGTCATAGTGAGTTGTGTAATCCATTTATCGACCCGACGAGAGAGGCACGCGACGGGACAGCCCACTTCGAGGCTGGCAGAGTGGGCTACACGACTCACTCCTACTGCACATCTTTCGAGGAGAGACCATGAGCAAGTTCGATGCTCAATTCGCCGGTCGGCTGGACGGACAGACCGTGCTAGTCACCGGCGCCAAGGGCGGTATCGGCCATGAGACAGCCCAAGGCATTGGGAACAGTGGGGCGACTGTGCTGGTGCACGCCCGCGGTGCCGACCACGCCCGACTCGCTGTCAACCTGCTGGTCAGCAACGGCAACGGCAAAGGCCAGTACCTCGCCGTAGCCGGAGACCTCGGATCTTTGGCCGGTGTTCGGGAACTGGTTGACGCTGTGCACGAGGCCGCGCCGAAGGGACTCAACGGATTGGTAAACAACGCGGGCGCCGCGTTCTCCAGCAAGGCACTGTCACCCGACGGGTACGAGCGGACCATCGCCATCAATCACGTCGCGCTGGCGGCACTGACCGACAGGCTGCTCGACCTGCTCCGGAAGGGCGCTGATGATTTCGCCGCGCCCTCGCGGGTGGTCAACATGACCGCCCTGATCGAGTCGCGGGGAAAGCCGATCACCGACTGGAGCTACCCGGGTAAGTACAAGCAGATCCAGGCCTACGCCGATGCCAAACTGCTGGCCCTGATGTACACCTACGCCCAAGCTCGCCGCTATGAGGGCGAGGGCCTGACATTCAACGCAGTCAGCCCGGGCGCGGTCAAAACCAGTCTCGGCAGCAAGGCCGGCGGGCCGTTCAAAACGATTGAGGCGTTGACCAATCCGTTCGTCGGGCCTCCGGAGAAGGGGTCACGAGGCTGTGTGCGGCTGATGGCCGATCCGGAGCTCGCGACCGCGACCGGGGGCTACTACAGCTCCGCGAAGTTGAAGAAGTCCTCGAAGAAGTCCCAGGACGCCGAAGGCCAGGAACGCATCTACGCCCAGACCGAACGGGAATTGCGCGCCCACCCCTAAGCCGGCGGTCACCTACCGATGAGACCCGCCGACAAAGAGCTCACGCAAGCGGTGCGGGCACTACGTGATCCTCGCGCCTGGGGTCGGTGGGGCGTTCCTGGGCCCGTCGCCAAGCGCGCCGACGCCATCGCCGGAGCTGCCGCTCACACCCAGGGCTCAGTCCGTGACGGGGCGGCACTCGCCCCGCCCACATCACCTATAGGAGTTGCGTCGTGGCAGACTTTCCCGCCCCAGCCGAGGGCATCGTGCTCACCCATTTCCTGGTCTCCGACGATGTCAACCGCTCGCGGGCCTTCTACACCGAGGTGCTCGGTGGCGAGGCGCTGATGGATGGCGAGCCGACGATCGTGGCGCTGGCCAACAGCTGGATCATCATCAACACCGGCGGCGGCCCCACGGACGACAAACCCTCGATCACGCTCGAGGCCCCGCACGATCTGGACCGGGTCAGCGCGTTCCTGAATATCCGTGTTGCCGACATCGCCGCCGTATGCGCCGACTGGTCGGCCAAGGGCGCGCAGTTCCTCACCGAACCGATCGATCGTGGCCCGGAGATCCGCTGCTACCTGCGTGACCCCGACGGTCACCTCATCGAGGTCGGGCAGAGCCGACGCTGAGTGCCATCCCCGCCGTCACTCCTAACACTTGGAGTTAGATATGCAGGACAAGTGATTGCCGTCACTAGAGCCAACTGGGGTTGGCAGCAGTTCGCCGACTACGCCCGCCGACTGGTGTTACGTCGCGACCCGGCCCCCGTCGACAGCAAGTGTGACGCCGTGGACGAAGCTGCCATCATCACTAGCGAGGAAGACGATCGCTGCGGCAAGTTCCTCGGGCTGAGCTACGCGACCTGCTGGTGCTAGTGCTGCGAGCTGACTCACCATCTCGTCGGGGACTGCTTCCATCATGCGGGTGCGCGTCGGGCCGGGGGCAACGGCGTTGACCCGGACACCACTCGGGCCGTATTCGGCGGCCCAGGCCTTGGTCAACAGTTCGAGAGCCGCTCGGCTGGCGCCGTACAGAGCCATGCCAGCCTCTCCGAAGCTCGCGACCATCGTGGAGACGTTGACGATCGAACCCCATCCGCGTTCGGCCATGGCTGGCGCCAGTGACGCGACGAGGAAGAACGGAACCTTGACGTTCAGGGCAAAGGTCTCGTCGAACTCTGCTTCGGTGGCTGCGTTGCTTGGCCCGAGCAAGGCGACGCCAGCGTTGTTGATGAGGATGTCAACGTGACCGTCGCCTGCCTCAGTGGCCCACTCGACCAGCTCCCGGGCCGATTTGAGGTCGCTCAACGTGGTGAGCCGGGACGTTGCGCTGCCTCCGCTGCCTTCGATCTCGGCGACCACGTCTTTGGCTCGTTGCTCGTTGCGTCCCACTACCAGTACGTGAGCGCCGCGGGCGGCCAAGGCGATGGCCGTAGCCTTGCCGATCCCGCTCGTCGAGCCCGTTACCAGTGCTGTGTTGCCCTTTAGGTCAGTCATGCGATGTGTCAACCTCCGGCTGTAAAATAGGTTGTGCAACTCACTTTGACAGCTCGATACTGGGTTGTCAAACTCAAAATCCTGCTAACATTGGTGCATGGCCAACGAGACGAGTGGCCGGCCGAGGCTCACCCCCAAGGGCGAGCGCACCCGGGCGCGGATAGTGGAGGAGGCCGCCGTCCTGATCCACGAGCGCGGGGTCGCGGGCACCACCCTGGACGACGTCAAGGCGGCGGCGGAAGTCAGCGGCTCTCAGCTGTACCACTACTTCCCCGACAAGAAACGAACTCGTGCAGGCGGTCATCGACTACCAAGCCGACACCATCGTCCGTAACCATCGGCACGCGCTCAGCAGCGTGAACGGAGTCGAAGCCTGGCGGTACATGGTGATCACTGGGGCGAGGCGCACCGAAGCAAAGGGGGACTGCCCACTTGGCTCGCTCGGTGGTCAACTCGCCGAGAGCGACCCCGAGGCCCGAGCCCTCATCGCGGCCGGGTTCGATCAGTGAGCAGCCACCATCGGCGATAAACTCAGATCCCTTCATGGCGACGGAAAACTCCCGTCCGGCATCGACCCGGACGAGCTCGCCACTACTCTGCTCGCCACGCTCCAGGGAGGGCTTCTACTCGCCCAGGTGCAACGGAAGTACCCGGCCGTTCGAAACTGCGGTCGATACCCTCCTCGCGCTTGCCACCGGCAGATGAGCCCAAGCCGGATTCATTCACAGCCATCGCCGAGGTCGGCTACGGCTTTTGAATAAAAGCAGTTGCGTGAGCACGATGCGCTTGTTGACCCGCTGCCATTAACGGTGCCGGACACCTGGTTGCGCCCGGGGTTGCTCCGGGCTGGCATTCTGTGAGCTCATCTCGCCGATCCTGACTGCCTGTCAACTATGGCCCCATGGCCAAGCTCCGCGGACGGATCACTCAGCGGCTCGCCGGAACCCGTGCCGTACTCCTGTCCATGTCGGGCTATTCAGACGAGGCGCTGGAGGGCATCGTCCAAGGCCAGCAGCTGGACATGCTACTGCTCGACCGGACGCACCTGGAAGCAATGCTCTCTGGCTTCCGGTCTCCGGCGGACCCGAAGGGGGAACGTCACGGCCGTTCCAAGATCATGATGTGAGTCCGAGGATGGTGAATGGGCGGCCCATGGAGCGTCCTGCCCATCGGGTGGCTTCGGTGACGTCGATGCGTCCGGCCAGGCGGAGTGCGCCGATTGCGAGGTTCCGCAGAGAAGCCATGACCCTGGGTCCGGATCGGGTTCTGACCTGGGATTTGTCCTCTTGATACAGGGTGTCGCGCAGCCAGTGAAGAGACTCGATCGACCACTGTTCCCGGACGTAGCCGGCCAGGTCGGCGGCGTTTGCCTGCCCGGGTTCCGGGCTGGCGACGCCGAGTGCGGCGACGGCCGAGATCGGCTGGCCGTGCAGGTCCGTGACGTACCGTTCGATGAGGAACACCTGGCTGACGTGCGGGAACGGCAGGTCGTCGGGGGCGGGCAAGACCTGGATGGTGCGGGTGGTGATCCGGCCGTGGCCTTTATCGGTGGCGGTATGAGCGACCGGAACCTGGCCCCAAGGCAGCGCGTTGAGAGCACCGAACAGTGCCCGCCGGTTCTCCTTCACCGGAAGCACGAACTCGCCGCCGTGCTCATGGATGTGGTTCGCGGTGGCCTTCACCGTGTGCAGCGCGTCCGCGGTCACGATCTTGTCTTCCAGGTCGATCTGGCCGAGGACCACCGGGGCCATCGGTACCTCGTTCGTCTTCTTGCCGACCTCTGCCTGGGCGGCGACCACCGAGGAGGCGGCGTCCGGGCCGACCAGGGCCGCGAGCAGCCGGACCTGGTTCCCGTCAGCGTCTTTCGCGCCCCTGACCGCCTTGCCGTCCAGCCTCACCTGCATCAACGCCGGCGAGCAGTCCTCCTCGCCGGCATCCCGGCCGGCCGTGGCCGCAGTGCTGAACCCGGCGAGATTCATCAGCCACGTACCGGCCGCCACGTCCAATGCCCCGGCGTCGGCATCGGTCAGTACCCGCCAGATCGTGGTCTTCGACGGCGGCGGCGCGGGAGCGGCACCGCTGCGCAGGTACAAATCGGCCAGGATCACCGGCGGCACGTCAGCGACCCAGCCAGTGATCGCGGTATAGCCCTTCATCCCGGCCACGACCGCCGCCGCAGCCAGCGCCAGCACGGCCGCAACAGGATGATCCCTGCCCTGGCCGACCCGGCCATCCGGCACCCCGGCGAACAGTTGCAGCAGGTCACCGCCGGCATCCGGTACCGGGACAGACACGATCGGCCCTGCCGGCGCGGACGCAGCAGCATAAATGACAGACTGACCCACGGCGAAGCTCCGGTGGCTGGGATCTGTGAGAGGACCCCTGTTCCTACCGGAGCTTCGTCACATTCCCCTGTCCGGCACGCCGCTCATGATCACATCGCAACACCCCGCCACGAATCGTGACTCAAACCCATAAAACGATCTTGGAACGGCCGTGGGGGGAACGTTGGCGGTCTGGATGCGTGGCGGCCGACAGGGCAGCGTGAGTGCAGGCTCGACGAGGATGGCTCGGTCAGGCAGAAGCGGAAGTTGTTCTGCGGCCCCGGGAGGTGCCTGGCGGGTTGTTCCGGCGGTCAGCCGGAATCAGCCGTCGCCGCGGCCGCCTGATCCGGGAGTGTGGAAGGGTCTGAGGGACTGCCGCGGGGCCCGGTTCCAGGGCAGCGAATATAGTCGCCCGGGTTCAGGGCGCTGCGGTTAGCCGAAGAGTTCCCGCAGTACTGCGTCTGTCCTTGGGGGTATCGGCTCGTCGGGATAGAAGTCCGCGCAGATTTGGAGGGCGGCATCGGCGGTTTCGATGCCGATCATGCCCGCGAGCACTCTGAGATTGTCGATGTCGCGAGTTCTGGCCGCCAGGGCCTTCATGGCGAAGACGTGCTCAGGCGATGCGGCCATCACCCGCAGCCCTGGGTGGTCGAATACCCGGCGCTTTCCGGGGTCGTCTTTCCCTGAGATGTAGGCGGTTGCCTGCTCGTTCAGCCACCACGGCGGTAGCCCAAGATACTTGGCCACTTGCCTGGGCCTCGTCGAGGACGATCCCGTGCGGCACGAACCGCGCATCAACGTCCCTGGTCACCCGGGCGGCGTCGTAGGCGAGGGCCATCGCGGCGCCACCCACAATGAATACGTCCGCCACGACGCCCCGGCGGGCAAGCCGTTCCCCGAGGGCAGTAAAGGCCCGTTCGATCGAGCTCAGCCCGGCCGAGAAGGACATCGCCTGGATCGGTCACGCGGCCTCCAGATCCCGGCCTGACAGGTAAATTCCGTGTTTGCGGAAAGCTGCTGGCGCCCAGACCAGGGCCTCAGCCCGTTGAATCGCCAGCTCGGCGGGGAACCACGGGCGGCGCAGCACCCGGAGTTCTGACCACGGCGGCGGGGCAGCGTCATGCCGGGCGGCCAGGTGTTCAGCCAGAGCGGCCATGAGCGTGTCCCAGCGTTCATCCCCAGTCGGCGGCGGCTCTTCTTGTAGCAGCGCGAGCTGAATGTCGGCGGTCTCCCACCGGTAGTCTTCGAGGAACTCCCACACCAGCTTCCAGCGGATCTTTGGGTCACTGGTCCGCGCGAGACGGCTCGCCAGATCGGCCAAGGTCATAGGACGGTAGCCACTCACGGTGGGTCCTCCGGTGCTGGGGATCCTTTCGGCCGAGCATACGGCGTAGCGTTAGCCTTGCCATGACCATCGCTACCCGTATGTGCTGGTCATCAGCCGAAGCAGTCGCACCAGCGGGGGAGCAGTACAGCACGGAAGTACCGCAACGCATACGGACGCAGGTGGCCGCGCAGGGACGGGTGAGGACAGTGACCTGCGGGGATGGACGCGGATGGACGTGCTGCCGCCAGATGGCATGCAAGAGGTCAGCGGTTCGAGCCCGCTTAGCTCCACCTGGTCAGAAGCATAATTCGAACGGTTCGAACAGCGGGTACAGCAGGACAGTACAGCAACGGCGGCCGGGTGGGCCGCCGTATGTGTGTTCGAATCGGGCACATTCCCCGGCTGTCGCTGCTGGCAAGGCACCGGGTTCCGGGCGCTGAACCGGTTCTGCCTAGCCTGTCACCTGCCCAGATCGCCGCATCATCGGTTCTGTGACTCTTGCCGCCCGGTCACCACCCGGCCCTCCTGAAGGGCCATTTCTGCCCTGACTGTTGCCGCATTTGCAAGTGGCCCCGGTCACGCTGGGCGTCCCGGTGGGTGCGATTCACTCCCGGGAACCTGCGCCAGCTGCCAGGACGGCGCGTTCGCCTGACGGCAGGCGCGGCGCGCGGGCTGAGCGTGTTGCGCCGATGGTGTCAGCGCGGCGCTCGGCCCGCTGGTGCGTTGCGCCACTCAGGCGCAGGGTTGCGCCACGGCGCTGCTCTTTGCGCGCGTGCCGTCGCGCTGGTGCGTCACGTGAGGAACCAGGCGCGGCGCGGCGCACGGGGGCTTGGCCGAGCACCGGCCGTCAGGTTGCCTACTCAGGACTTTGACGCTGCCGATGCCAGGTCCTGGCTGTCCACCGCCGATGGCTGTATGGGCGGCGCGCCGCGCAGCTCGCACCGTGTCGGCCTCCGCCGCCAGCCCGGTCAACACAGGCGGTAAGCGCAGTCGGCCTGAAGATAGGCGGGGAACACACGCCGAGTCTGTGTTCTGTGAGGCCGGCCAGAAAGCGGTGCAGGGGGTGCCAGATCAGCCGGTTCTGGGTGCACCCTGCTCAGATACGCGTGGCCGGGGCTACCGAACCAGGCCGACGGATGCCCTCATGCCCTGGCTGATCGCCATCGGGTCGTGATCATCCTGGGCGCGGTGGCCGTCTTCGTCGCGGCGGGAGCGGAATCTGTCGTTCACGGCTGCCCTCAGAGATTGCGGCCGGACCGGAGCGCGCCGCGAGCCACGAGCCACGAGCCACGAAATCGTGACCGATCACCGAGCGATCCGCGCACCCTTTCGCGCACCGATGATGATGGACCAAGGTGGTAACTCGTACCTGGACGCACCTTGTCCGGCCTGGCCGGCGGCCCACGTACCCGCCGGTGGCAGGTGCCTGCCCGCCGTGGTACGGGGCCCGGTCATGTGGTCACGTCCTGCAGGCGCTGCTCAGCAGGCGCATCGCTGCCCATCTCGGGATGCCTGGCTCCATCCGCAGAGGAACGCAGCACTCAGAAGCCCGACCAGTGCCGACGCGCCAGAGCAGCCGGTTCTGAATGTCCGCAACCAGCCGGACAGTCATCGTCGGCGGCATACCGAACGGGACTGCGCGTGTTCTCCCTAAAAAACCTTCATCGCTGAGGGTGATTCCACACCTACACTGCATGGCTCGCCGGTCCGCGGATCTGCCCGTGCGGCAGCTATTGCCCGCGAGACAGCCTGTCTGGCGAGGTGCCAGCATGTGGGAATGCGCCAGGATGGGTGGACGTGCATGAGGCCGGCACAGCGAGTTCGGCGAGCGGCCTGGGGAACGGACCCAGAGCAACCTCGGTACCACCGCAGCCCAGGGCCGACTCAACCAGCCTGGATGCGCGAGTTGGCAGGACTGCGATGACAAGAGCGGAGTGACGGGAGACCATCAGACTCCGAGCCCGGGGGTGCGTTTCACCCGGCCCCCCGATCACTCAGGCAGGGAGAACGGCCACCTCGTATTTCTGGCATTGAGGGTCTCGTGTCACAAGCGTGAGATCTTCGCATCGTGCCTGCGCCACCAGCATGCGGTCGAAGGGATCCCGGTGGATCATCGGGAGGCGCCCGGCGGCGATGGCGTGCTCGGAGTTGATGGGCAGCGCGGCGAATCCGCTGTCCCGGATGCGTTCGGGCAGATCTGCTGGCTCAGTGAGCTTGCCGGCTGACTGTTTGATCGTCACTTCCCAGATGGTCGCCGAACTGACGTAGACATCTGGGTCGTGGTCGAGCCTGTTCTTGATTTCGTCAGACAGCGTGGGATCGTCGGTCAGCCACCAGAGCACCACATGGGTGTCCAGCAGCAGGCTCACTGCATCATGCCGAACTCGCGGGCGATGACCTCGTTGACCTCGTCAGAATCCCAGTCCTCAGCGGCAACGAGCTTGCCGCGCAAAGAGCCGCGCCCCGTCCGGTCGAGCCTGCGGGCCAGCGGGACGACCTTGGCAACCGGATTCCCCGCACGGCTGATAACGATCTCTTCACCATGCTCGACCCGGTCGATAATCCGGGACAGGTTGGTCTTGGCATCATGGATGTTGAATTGCGCAGCGGCCTCGCTCGGCATGACTCCTCCTTAGCTAAGAGGTTAGTCCACCTTGGGTAACGAGGCCACCAGCGAGAGGCGCGATCTCAAGTGGGCGGCGCACCGCAGCCGGTGATGGCCCCTGGCCACCCACCTGGGAGCGCTGTCGGTCCAGGAAGCGGTACAGCACGGAAGTACAGCAACTCACCCGGGCGCGGGCGGACTTGCGGGGACGCGGGAGGACGGTGACCTGGACGGATGGACGCGGGTGGACGTGCTGCCGTGAGATGGCATGCAAGAGGTCAGCGGTTCGAGCCCGCTTAGCTCCACTGGGTGGTCTTCACGTTTCTGTGGGGACCATGTTCACGTTTAGGTCTGACATTCTGGCTGTCTTGGGGCCTGGATCTAGTTGATCTTGCATTTTCTTGTTGCATGGCCGCTGCCTGGCTGCGGATTGTGCTGCTGGCCTGGGTCTGGGCGTGATGGGACGCCGTGGCGGCATGCTGGCAGGCGGCAGGCTGTGATGCAGTACGGCGTCGTGGTTATGGCGGTGCGGTGAGGCCGGTCAGGGTGGTTTTCCGGCGGCGTTTGCGGGTTCTGGGCGGCCGGCCGGCGGCGGCGCGTCGCTGGTTATCGGCCTGGCGGGCGTTCCAGGCGGTGAGGATGCGCTGGTTGCGGACGGCGTGCAGGGCGGCGAGCCAGAACGCGAGCGGGGCCAGGCCCATGAGGCGGCACCAGCCGCGGCTGATGGTGTTGCTGGCGGGGTCTTTGATGGTGGAGAAGCCTCGCTCAGCGGCGGTGCGGCGGGCGTAGGAGCGGCGGTGCGCCGCCGAGGGGTAGTCGTGTTTCTGCCGGGTCTTCGCCGCGACGTCCGGTCCGATGGTGAGGGTTTGCTGGGTGCAGCAGGCCGGCGGGTGCTGCGGCGGGGTCAGGATCTCCGGCCGGTTGCGGTCCAGGGCCATCGAGGCAGGCCGGAGGGGGCAGCGGAGTTTGCCCGCGGCGGCGGGGCAGGTGACACGGTGGTAGCCGTCGGTGTCATCGGCAGTAAGCCGGCCGAGCTTGTGGCGGGCGAGTTCGGCGGTGCGGATGTCGTGCGCGGCGGTGTCCTCAGGGGTGGCGGCGGGGGCCAGCGGCCCGAGGTGCAGCAGTGGCTGGGGGGTGGCGGGGCAGTAGAGGTTCCCGTTGGTGATGATCGCCCCGGCGTGGGTGCCGCGGGGGCCGCGGTCGGCGGGGTGCAGGTCCTGGATCAGTTGCGCGCCGGCGGCGCGCAGCGGGAGGGCCCAGGCGGCAGGGTCGCGGTGGGCGTAGCCGGAGTCAGCCAGGATGTCGCCGAGCGCGATATCGGCGGCGGGCATGCGGGCCAGCACGGGGGTGAGGGCGCGGACGGGGTCGGTGTGGCAGGAGGACAGGGTGATCCGGCGGGTCAGTTCCGGGACGGGCGGGCCGGCTTCGTCGCGGGTCATCGTGGCGGCCGAGAGGTAGTACCCGTAGAACAGCTCGCCTTTCGGGCCGGGGAGGTTGGAGTTGCGGTGCCCCCAGGACGCCTCGGGGTCGGCGCACTGGCTGCTGCCGTGGCGCGGGGGGCGGGAGAAAGACTCCACGTCGGTCCAGTCGGCGGCCAGCGAGGCTGAGGCGTCCTTGTATCCGCCCGGGATGCTGGCTTCCAGCAGGTCATCCAGCACGGTGGCAAGGGTGGCGGAGGGGGTGCCGTCTGGCTCGTTTTTGGCTAGCGCGGTGGTGATGAGGCCGAAGGTGCGTTCGGCCTGGCGGTAGGTGAGCTGGTGCGGGCCCGTCTTCCAGTCCTCGGTCACCCCCAGCCGGCGCTGGTCGGCGGGGGGCAGCGCGGTCAGGGCGGCGTGCACCTCGGTGAGGTGCGCGGCGCGGCGGTCTGCCTGGGTGAGCATCATGCCCAGGATTAACGTGCTGACCTTGAGCTGCCGGTGACGGACGCCGGCCGGGAGCAGCGCTTCGATCCGCGGCGCGATCCCGGAGGCCTCGATGATGTCCTCCAGCACGGCGGGCGGGATGCTCACCGCTGCCCGCCCAGCAGCGCGACCGCCCCGGTCTCATCGCCCGGGTCGAGGTCGGCAAGCAGGTCGCCGAGCCGCTGGCTGCAGGTGATCCCGGCGGCGTGCATGAAAGCAGCCAGCCCGATCCGGGCGGCGCAGTCAGCGAGCCAGGTGGCCCGCAGCCGGCTGGTGTCCAGCCGGGGCAGGCCGGTCCCGCCGGCCAGGGCGCGGATCAGCGGGGTGGTCACGTTGCGGCGGCCCGGGTCGCTCCCGCCGGTGATCAGGCCGTCCCCGGCGAACTTCGCGGAGGCCAGCAGCAGCTGATGGTAGCGGGCCAGCACCGGCACGGCCCGCGGCCGTCTCCCGCCCCGCACGTCTGCGATGACGCCGCCGGACCGGGCGGTGATGTCGCTGCCGCGGACGGCCCGAAGGTCGGCGCGGATGAGCCCGGCGCCTGCGCCGAGGCAGATCAGCCCGCCGGCGCGCATCCGCCGCGCCGCCGTGGGCTGGGCGGCGGCGCGGGCGAGATAGCCGTCGATCTCCGCCTGCCCATACGGGGCCTTGGCGTGCTCGCGGGGCAGCGGCGTGTCCGCCGGGGCCAGCGCCGGAACGACCACCCGGGCCAGGAACCGCAGGTTGGTGCGCAGCGTCCGCCGGGTCACCCCCGTCAGCCCAGGCGCGTGCGCGGCAAACCGCTCGATCACCGAGGAGTGCAGCAGCACCCCTGGCACCGGATCCAGGCCCAGCCCGATCGCCCAGTCCGCGAGCCTGCCTGCGGCCCACAGCAGGTTCTTCGCCCGTTCCCGCCCACCCGGCGCCGCCTGGGTCACGACTGCCCGGGCGAAGCCAGCGGCCTGCGGGGACACCGAGGACGGCTGCCAGCCGGCGATGTAGCCGGCTATCCCGGTCTCAGGCACCTGCCGCCTCCCGGCATGTCCCCAGTAAAATACTGTGGACAGGTGGGAGAACCCGGGATCTGAGACGGTGTGTCGCATGGACGTCAGCCCCGCCCAGCAGGCCGCACGCGACAAGATCGCCGCGCAGCTGGCCGCCACCGGGTTCGCCCTGCCCGGCACCCTGACCATCCGCGCCTACGCCTGCGGCAAACGCAACTGCCGCTGCCACGCCGACCCTCCCCGGCTGCACGGCCCCTACGCGGAATGGACCCGCAAGATCGGCGGCAAAACCGTCACCCGCCGCCTCACCGAGGCTGAGCTCACCGCCTGGCAGCCCCTGTTCGACAACGCGAGGAAAACCCGGGCCCTGCTCGCCGAACTCCAGGACCTCACCCTGCAGATCATCGAGGCCAGCCTGGACCAGGAACAATGACGGCTAAACCAGGCAAAACTCCGTGGGCGCCGCCCGCTTAACCTGTGGATGAAGCTCTGGCCTGTCCGCAAAAGCCCAGCTCAAGGCCAAACGTGAATACCTGACTGGTGTGGTCTTCACGTTTCTGTGGGGACTATGTTCTGGGTTTCCCCTCCCAGCGTGGAGAGATCCTCTTAGAGGGAGGTTCTCCGATGGGAGAGACACGCAGGAAGTTCGATAAGGACTTCCGGGAGGGCGCGGTGCGGCTTGTCCGCGAGACGGGCAAGCCGATCGCGCAGGTGGCCCGGGATCTGGGAATCAACGCGGGAACCCTGGGCAACTGGGTCGATGCTGACCGGCGCCGCCGGGAGGGCGGGGACGGGCAGCTGAGCGAGGGCGAGCGCGCGGAGCTGGCGCGGCTGCGCAAGGAGAACGCGGAGCTGCAGATGCGGTGTGATGTCCTCAAGCGCAGCGTGGCCCTCTGGGTTTCCGACGCGATGGGCAGCAGGTAGCCGTGGCCGCGTTCATCGCTTCCCAGAGGGAACAGCACGGCGTCCCGCAGGCGGTGTCCTGCCGGGCGCTGGGGGTGTCCCAGGCCTGGTTTTACAAGTGGGAGGGCGGGGAGCTGCCGCCGCGGGCCGCGCGGCGGCAGCGGCTCAAAGCCGAGGTCGCGCGGCTGTTCGCGGCGCGCGAGGGCAAGGACGGGGCGCCGCGGGTCACCGCCGCGCTGCGTGATGCGGGCTGGCGGGTGAGCGAGAACACCGTGGCGGGCCTGATGCGCGAGCAGGGCCTGGCCGCCCGCCCCGGCCGGAAGGGCCGCAAGCACACGACACGGCAGGGGAAAGGCCGGTGGCGGGCACCGGACCTGGTGAAGCGGGACTTCCCGGCCGCCGGGATCAACCGCAAATGGTATGGCGACGGCACCGAGATCCCCACCGGGGAAGGCAAGCTCTACCTCGATTCCGTCCTTGACATGGGCTCACGCCGGATCCTCGGGCACGCACTCGGCGAGCACCACGACGCGGACCTGGCGTACGGCGCGCTGGCGATGGCGGCCGCGGTCCGCGGCGGCAGGACGGCCGGGGTGATCTTCCACAGCGACCAGGGCAGCGAGTACACCGCGGCCCGGTACCGCAGCGCGTGCGGCCGGCTGGGCGTCCGCCAGTCGATGGGCCGGCCCGGCTCGGCGCTGGACAACGCGGTCATCGAGTCCTGGCACTCCACGCTGGAATGGGAGCTGCGGTCCCTGCGCAAGTTCGCGACCAGGGCCGAGGCGCGGGCCGCGATCGCCGCGTGGATCGAGGACTACAACCACGAGCGCAGGCACTCGGCGCTGGGAATGCGCAGCCCGGTGGATTACGAACGGTCCCTGGCGGGAAAGGACGCCGCGTGAGCGCGGCGGGCCCGCCGCGCGGGCCGGGAAAAGGAGGCGGCTGCGCCGCCGCTGGCCTTCTTGCGCCCGCTAAGGGTACGGGGCCGCCCCTCCGGCCTCAAGGGTGCTCCGCATCGCCCTGCGGGCGACGGCCCTTGCGGGCCGCCCTTGACCCCGGAGACCACTGCGGCCCCTGGGAGCAGGAAAAGCGGGCAGGCCACGAGCCTGCCCCGCCCGGGCACCGGCGCAAGAAGGCCAGCCATGCTAGCCATGATCACCACAACCGAAGTCTCCACGGTTTGAGGGGAATCCCGGGCAGGACCCGAACAGCGAGCGGAGGGCCACCAGTGCGTTATGGCGCTGTGGTCAGTGCAGGCCGCGCACGTGGTCCTGGATGTCGTCGCGGGTGACTTCCCGGAGGTGGTGATAGCGTGCCGACCAGTCCAGCAGCGCGGGCAGCGCCTTGCCCAGGTGGCTGTGGACGGTGGCGATGCTCCTGGGGCGGCTGCGGGGGCCGCCGTCTTTGAGGGTGCGCAGCCAGTGCTCGGCGTCGCGGCGGATCCCGGCGGTCACGCCGTCGAGCTTGCGGTCCAGCCAGGCGTCGAAGGCAGGACGCCGGTCGTCGTGAAGCAGGCCCGCCTGGCGGAGTACCTCGGCGACGTGCCCGGCGCACAGGTGCCGGGCCCGCAGCACGGGCAGTGCCCGTGACCACGCGACGTCCTGGCCTTCGTGGCGGCCGTCCAGCGCGATGGCCAGTCCCTGGCGGACCCGGCGCCGGATCTCGCCGGACCACCCGCGGGCCTCGGCGAGGCGGTCGGTGATGCGGATCGCGGCGGCCAGGGACGGGCTGGCCGGCGGACGCCGGCCCGGGCGGGCGCGCGGCGACGGCAGTTCCGGCTGAACCCAGGCGGCTCCTGGGGGGAGGGCCCTGCGCAGGCGGCGCGGTGCGGCTCCCGTGCGCGGTGCCATCCGGTCGAAGAACAGCTGGTGATGGCTGATCTTCACGCCGGCCGCGGCCAGGGCGGCCACCGCCGGGGGCGCGGTCCCTTCCCAGGCGCGGCCGCCGGACAGCTGGACCCAGCACAGCCTGCAGTACCCGTTCTTCACCCGCAGCGCCCGGCGGCACCCGGTGCACTCGCGCTCGTCCCGGTTGCCGTCGCGGAACGAGCGGCAGGCCCGGCACCGTATCTGCTCCATCACTCCCCAGGCCAGGCAGTCGGTGCAGCTGCGGGACTGGTCGCGGGCCGGGTTCCTGGTCCTGCCCACCTCAGGGCGGCGGCAGGGTGCGGCCGTCGCGGCGCCTGGGCGTGACCGCCGGGCCACCGGCCGCCGGCGCTTAGTTCTGCATGTCAGCGGGGGCGGGCCTTGCGCGCCGCATCCGGGCGCGAGGCTGGCTCCGGCGGCAGGCCAGGACCACCGCCAGCGGCCAGGCCGCCTGCGCCCCGGCCAGGACCCGCTCGGCCAGGCCGACCTGCCGGCCCCCAGCGATCAGCTCCGCGCCGAACCACACGAGCAGGCCAAGCAGCACCCCGGCAGCGCTGGCCGAAACAGCCGGCCGCAGTCCGGCCGGCACCAAAGGCCCCCGCTTCCAGGCAGCGAGCGGCCAGGCCGCCAGGGCTATAAAGCCAACCGCCGCCCAGAAGGTATGCGGCAGCGAGCCGCCACCCCCGGCAGGCTCAGGGTTCGCCGCGACCAGCACCGTGGCAACACCGCCGGTCATCAGGATGAGCCGCCCGGCCAAGGCCGCCGGCCTCAGCGCCAGCCCCGTCAGGACATGGCAGGCTCCCACCCCCGCCAGCGCGAGCGTCATCACCCACCGGCCGGCAGCGCCCTGCGCCGCGAGGGAGCTGATCGTGTCGGCTACCGGGTTGAAGGAACGCGGCTGCAGCCCGGCAGCCACCGTCCAGCCGCCCGCCAGCAGCACCCGGGATTCCCCTCAAACCGTGGAGACTTCGGTTGTGGTGATCATGGCTAGCATGGCTGGCCTTCTTGCGCCGGTGCCCGGGCGGGGCAGGCTCGTGGCCTGCCCGCTTTTCCTGCTCCCAGGGGCCGCAGTGGTCTCCGGGGTCAAGGGCGGCCCGCAAGGGCCGTCGCCCGCAGGGCGATGCGGAGCACCCTTGAGGCCGGAGGGGCGGCCCCGTACCCTTAGCGGGCGCAAGAAGGCCAGCGGCGGCGCAGCCGCCTCCTTTTCCCGGCCCGCGCGGCGGGCCCGCCGCGCTCACGCGGCGTCCTTTCCCGCCAGGGACCGTTCGTAATCCACCGGGCTGCGCATTCCCAGCGCCGAGTGCCTGCGCTCGTGGTTGTAGTCCTCGATCCACGCGGCGATCGCGGCCCGCGCCTCGGCCCTGGTCGCGAACTTGCGCAGGGACCGCAGCTCCCATTCCAGCGTGGAGTGCCAGGACTCGATGACCGCGTTGTCCAGCGCCGAGCCGGGCCGGCCCATCGACTGGCGGACGCCCAGCCGGCCGCACGCGCTGCGGTACCGGGCCGCGGTGTACTCGCTGCCCTGGTCGCTGTGGAAGATCACCCCGGCCGTCCTGCCGCCGCGGACCGCGGCCGCCATCGCCAGCGCGCCGTACGCCAGGTCCGCGTCGTGGTGCTCGCCGAGTGCGTGCCCGAGGATCCGGCGTGAGCCCATGTCAAGGACGGAATCGAGGTAGAGCTTGCCTTCCCCGGTGGGGATCTCGGTGCCGTCGCCATACCATTTGCGGTTGATCCCGGCGGCCGGGAAGTCCCGCTTCACCAGGTCCGGTGCCCGCCACCGGCCTTTCCCCTGCCGTGTCGTGTGCTTGCGGCCCTTCCGGCCGGGGCGGGCGGCCAGGCCCTGCTCGCGCATCAGGCCCGCCACGGTGTTCTCGCTCACCCGCCAGCCCGCATCACGCAGCGCGGCGGTGACCCGCGGCGCCCCGTCCTTGCCCTCGCGCGCCGCGAACAGCCGCGCGACCTCGGCTTTGAGCCGCTGCCGCCGCGCGGCCCGCGGCGGCAGCTCCCCGCCCTCCCACTTGTAAAACCAGGCCTGGGACACCCCCAGCGCCCGGCAGGACACCGCCTGCGGGACGCCGTGCTGTTCCCTCTGGGAAGCGATGAACGCGGCCACGGCTACCTGCTGCCCATCGCGTCGGAAACCCAGAGGGCCACGCTGCGCTTGAGGACATCACACCGCATCTGCAGCTCCGCGTTCTCCTTGCGCAGCCGCGCCAGCTCCGCGCGCTCGCCCTCGCTCAGCTGCCCGTCCCCGCCCTCCCGGCGGCGCCGGTCAGCATCGACCCAGTTGCCCAGGGTTCCCGCGTTGATTCCCAGATCCCGGGCCACCTGCGCGATCGGCTTGCCCGTCTCGCGGACAAGCCGCACCGCGCCCTCCCGGAAGTCCTTATCGAACTTCCTGCGTGTCTCTCCCATCGGAGAACCTCCCTCTAAGAGGATCTCTCCACGCTGGGAGGGGAAACCCAGCCTGTCAGCCGGCGTGATCTTCCGCGACCCCGCCCGCGGCATCAAGGTCGGCCGCCGGCCCTCCGCCACCGTGCTGCAGCCGCTGGGCCAGGAAGCCATTGACGACGCCGTCGCCGCTGCCTGCACCCCACCAGCCCGGCTCATCGTGGCCCTGGCCGGCGTTCACGCCGCCCGCAGCAGCGCCATCTGCGCCCTGCTCCTCGCCGACGCCGGCCTGGGCAGCGGCCGCCTGCTCCTGGGCGGCCGGCCCCGCCCCCTGGACGACCTCACCGCGCGCCTGCTCCGCGCCTGGCTGCAGACCCGCCGCGCTAGATGGCCCGGAACCGCCAACCCGCACCTGCTCATCAACGCCCAGACCGCCCTGGGCACCAGGCCGGTCAGCAGGACCTGGGTCAACTCCGCCCTGCGCGGCCACGCCGCGACGATCGAGGCGCTGCGCGTCGACCGCCAGCTCGAGGAAGCCCTGGCTACCGGGGCCGACCCGCTGCACCTGGCAGCCACCTTCGGCCTGGATCCCGGCACCGCCGTCCGCTACGCATCCAGCGCCCGGCAGCTCCTCCAGACCGCCGCCGAGCAGCAGAACCCGGCAGGGCTCCCCCCGAACCCAAGGCCCAGATCCGCTCGAGAAGACTGAAGACCCCTCAGTTCCTGCCGTCAATCCCTCAGTCCGGCTGAACTCCGGGGAAAGCGAAGCCCCTGGTAGATGAAGCGATCGACCAAGATCCGCATCTGCTTGATATGGAGGTGATCGAGGCACAGTGCTATTGGTTTGGGTGCCTCACGATCACCTCCATATCAAGCAGAAGCGGGCGTTGCGGCTGTCTCTGGAGGTTATCTGTGCTCGGAGGGGTCTGTGTGACGCGGAGGGAGGGTCGCCCAGGATATGGAGCGATCCGGGCGGCTTTGTCTTTGTGCCGGCGCGTGACGGGTGCTGCCGGCGGGGAGCGGCCCGGTTCCGATGGTCTGGTGACATGGTTGGCCGGGGAGTTGCGGTCAGGGGTGGTCGATTTCGAGGTGGCGGCTGATGGCGGCGGCGATGGCCTGGAGGTCGCCGGGGTCGGAGCTGATGATCAGGTCGCGGCGGCGCAAGGCCCCCTCGACGACGCACGCGTTGACGATGTCGGTAGTGGCTGAGCGGGCGGCGAGCGTGCCGGTGGCGCGGGCCCGGGTGTCATCCAGGGCCTCGGTGTCGCAGCCGGTCAGGAGCCGGGATAGCAGGGCCTGGCGGCTGCCGCCGCGCCAGGCCTGGGCCAGGACCGGTGCGGGCACGACGGGGACTTCGCGGCGGTTGAGCAGGGCGCGGTGGCGGGCCCACTGGCGGCGCTCGCCGCGGTCCGCGGCGACCAGGGCGCCGGTGTCGTAAGTGACGCCCATCAGGCACTGCGCCGCCGGGTGCTGGTGCCGCTGCGGCTGGCTCGCTGGGTGGCCTCGGCGGCCCACTGGCCGGCGTCGGCGAGTTCGCCAGGGGTGAAGGCGCCGTGCTCGTCCTCGAACTGGGCTACGGCGGCCAGGCCGGCCCGGATGGTGAATTCCTTGCGGGCGGTGGCCGCGAGCCAGGAGCTGTAAGTCATCCCGGCATGCTCGGCGGCAGCGGCGATTTCCGCGTCCAGGTCGGGGGGCAGGGAGATGGAGCGCTTTTTGCGGACAGCCATATGGCTACGGTAGCACAGCAGTAGGACAGTATCCTGGGTCAGGAACTCAGGGGGGTGCACGACACATATGTAGGGGTCCCACATTTGGGCTGGTTATGATGGAAGCCTGGTTGTCCATTAACAACCAGGTGGGGAGTGCCCATGACCGAGCCGTCGCTTGCGGAGCTGGAAGCTGAGCGGGACCTCCTGTATGCGCAGCTGGCGGCGGTGGGCGATTTCCGCCGCGGGTCGGTGAGTGGGTTTCCCCTCCCAGCGTGGAGAGATCCTCTTAGAGGGAGGTTCTCCGATGGGAGAGACACGCAGGAAGTTCGATAAGGACTTCCGGGAGGGCGCGGTGCGGCTTGTCCGCGAGACGGGCAAGCCGATCGCGCAGGTGGCCCGGGATCTGGGAATCAACGCGGGAACCCTGGGCAACTGGGTCGATGCTGACCGGCGCCGCCGGGAGGGCGGGGACGGGCAGCTGAGCGAGGGCGAGCGCGCGGAGCTGGCGCGGCTGCGCAAGGAGAACGCGGAGCTGCAGATGCGGTGTGATGTCCTCAAGCGCAGCGTGGCCCTCTGGGTTTCCGACGCGATGGGCAGCAGGTAGCCGTGGCCGCGTTCATCGCTTCCCAGAGGGAACAGCACGGCGTCCCGCAGGCGGTGTCCTGCCGGGCGCTGGGGGTGTCCCAGGCCTGGTTTTACAAGTGGGAGGGCGGGGAGCTGCCGCCGCGGGCCGCGCGGCGGCAGCGGCTCAAAGCCGAGGTCGCGCGGCTGTTCGCGGCGCGCGAGGGCAAGGACGGGGCGCCGCGGGTCACCGCCGCGCTGCGTGATGCGGGCTGGCGGGTGAGCGAGAACACCGTGGCGGGCCTGATGCGCGAGCAGGGCCTGGCCGCCCGCCCCGGCCGGAAGGGCCGCAAGCACACGACACGGCAGGGGAAAGGCCGGTGGCGGGCACCGGACCTGGTGAAGCGGGACTTCCCGGCCGCCGGGATCAACCGCAAATGGTATGGCGACGGCACCGAGATCCCCACCGGGGAAGGCAAGCTCTACCTCGATTCCGTCCTTGACATGGGCTCACGCCGGATCCTCGGGCACGCACTCGGCGAGCACCACGACGCGGACCTGGCGTACGGCGCGCTGGCGATGGCGGCCGCGGTCCGCGGCGGCAGGACGGCCGGGGTGATCTTCCACAGCGACCAGGGCAGCGAGTACACCGCGGCCCGGTACCGCAGCGCGTGCGGCCGGCTGGGCGTCCGCCAGTCGATGGGCCGGCCCGGCTCGGCGCTGGACAACGCGGTCATCGAGTCCTGGCACTCCACGCTGGAATGGGAGCTGCGGTCCCTGCGCAAGTTCGCGACCAGGGCCGAGGCGCGGGCCGCGATCGCCGCGTGGATCGAGGACTACAACCACGAGCGCAGGCACTCGGCGCTGGGAATGCGCAGCCCGGTGGATTACGAACGGTCCCTGGCGGGAAAGGACGCCGCGTGAGCGCGGCGGGCCCGCCGCGCGGGCCGGGAAAAGGAGGCGGCTGCGCCGCCGCTGGCCTTCTTGCGCCCGCTAAGGGTACGGGGCCGCCCCTCCGGCCTCAAGGGTGCTCCGCATCGCCCTGCGGGCGACGGCCCTTGCGGGCCGCCCTTGACCCCGGAGACCACTGCGGCCCCTGGGAGCAGGAAAAGCGGGCAGGCCACGAGCCTGCCCCGCCCGGGCACCGGCGCAAGAAGGCCAGCCATGCTAGCCATGATCACCACAACCGAAGTCTCCACGGTTTGAGGGGAATCCCGGAGCGAGAACTGGCGCAGGTGCGGGAAGCCGAACTGCGCGTGCGCCCAGCCTGGTCATCCCGGACATGGGCCGAGGTTCTTGTGGACCAGGAATGCCCGGGGACGGGGCACCGTTGGCCGGCAGCTGGCGGCGGGCGAGGTGGAGAGGGTGCGCCGGGAGGTGGCCCGGCACGCGGAGTTCACGTCGATCAGCGAGCAGATCGCGGAGGTGAACGAGAAGATCTGCGAGGCCAGGCCCGTCGCCGCAGCGGACGCGCCCTCCGGCATGGAGGGCGAAAGGGGGGGCTCCTCAGTGCGCTCGTGGGAGACAGGTCCGCCGAGATAGGCCGGCTGGCGGCGGACGCGGCCAGGTCGCTGGGCTGCGATGCCGGGCTGGAGGCCGCCGAGGCGGTGATCCGGGCCGGGCTGCTGAAGCTGGGCTGCGGCCTGCTGGGGCAGCTGCTGGCCGCCGATCCCGGCTACCGCGGCCCGGGGGTTTCCTGCGGGAACGGCCACGAGGCCGTGTTCGTCTCCTACCGGGACAAGGTGATCGACACCGTGCTCGGCCCGGTGGCGGTGACGCGGGCCTGGTATCACTGCGCGGCCTGCGGGCACGGCCTCGCCCCCCGCGACGCCGGGCTGGGCGCGGCCGGGGCGTCCCTGTCGCCGGGACTGGCCGCGATGGCCGACCGGGCTGCGGCGGCCGTGCCGTTCGAGGAGGCCGCGGGCCTGCTGGAAGAACTGGCCGGGGTCCGGCTGACGGTCAAGCGGGTCGAGCGCGCGGCCGAGGCCAGCGGCACCGCCGCCGCAGCCGCCGTCCGGGAACGGGCCGCGCTGATCACGGCCCGGAAGCTGGTCCCGCTGCCGCCGGACCCGCTGCCGGACAAGCTCTACGCCGCCATCGACGGCACCGGCATCCCCGTGACCTCGAAGGAGACCGCCGGGCGCGAGGGCAAGGGCGAGGACGGCCGCGCCCGCACCCGCGAAGTCAAGCTCGCCGTCTTCTTCACCCAGGACAAGCTGGACAACAACGGGTACCCCGTCCGGAACCGCGGCTCGGAAAGCTATGTGGCCACCTTCGAGCCCGCCGCCACGTTCGGGAACCTCGTGAAGGCAGAGGGCATCCGCCGGGGCGCGGACCACGTCCGGCAGCTCACCATCCTCGGCGATGGCGCCGCCTGGATCTGGAACATCGCCACCGCGAAGTTTCCCGGGGCCACCCAGATCGTGGACCTGTTCCACGCCCGCGAGCATGTCCACGACCTCGCCCGCAAGCTGGAATTCATGCTCGGCGACCAGAAAGAGCGCTGGCTCGCCGCCCGCCTGGAAGACCTCGACTACGGCTACATCGACGGCATCGTCGCAGCCACCCGCGAGTACCCCCTTATCGGCGTGAAGAAGAACGAGATCGACACCGCCCTGGGCTACTTCGAGAACAACGCCCCCCGCATGCGCTACCACTGGTTCCGCCAGTGCGGCCTGTTCGTCGGCTCCGGCATGGTCGAAGCCGGCTGCAAATCCGTCATCGGCCACAGGCTCAAGCGAGCCGGCATGCACTGGACCGTCAACGGCGCCGACGCCATCGCCACCCTCCGCTGCCAGCAGGCCAGCCGCCCCGAAGACCAGATCTGGCCAGCACGCCACAACCAGACGAAAGCCGCCTGACCAGCCCCGCCCCTAAACGACCTTGGTCACCTACAAAAGTGACGCGCACCCAACTCAGGGCTCCTGCGGCGGATCGGCGGGGCGCGAGCCGGAAGCGAAGGAAGAGGAGCTGAGTACAGGAAAGTACCGCAACTGGTGCGGACGCGGGCGGACTGGCGGGGACGCGGGAGGACGGTGACCTGCACAGGGACACGCGGGTGGACGTGCTGCCTGCAGATGGCATGCAAGAGGTCAGCGGTTCGGGCCCGCTTAGCTCCACCCAGGTCAGAGGCGTAATTCGAACAGATCGAACAGGCAGTACAGCAGCAAAAGTACCGCAACGGCGGCCCGGCTGGGCCGCCGTAAGTGTGTTCGGATCGGGTATGTTCCCCGGCTGGGATTGCTGGCACGACGCCGGGCTCCAGGCGCTAAACCGTCGCTGGCAAGCCTGTCACCTGGGCGAATCCCCGCCTTGCCGGTCCCGTGACTCTTGCCGCCCGGCCACCACCCGGCTCTGCTGAAGGGCCATTTCTGCCGGTGACTGTTGCCGCATTTGCAAGTAGTCCAGATGTGCTGGCTGTCATGGCGGTCCGTCCCACTCCCGGGAGCCGCGCTTGCCTGCCAGGACTGTGCGCTCGTTGACTGGAGCGCGGCACGCGGGCTCGGCGCGCCGAGGGTGCCGGTCCGGCGCTGGGGCCGCCGGTGCGCTGCGCCGCTCAGGCGCAGGTTGTGCCGTGGCGCAGCCCTATGCGCCTGCCGGCGCGCATATCGTCCAGCCTGTGCTCGTCGCATGCGGTTTCAGGCAAGCCGGACCGGTGACTTCCTTCTGCTACAGCGGGGACCGTTGACTCTGCCGTGTGCGCCGGGAAGGGCGAGGATCGAATCAAACGGAGGGTGTGCGGTAGGCGTCTTGCCGGGCAGGCCTGCTGGGTGCCCGCCGGGCCGCATGTTGTTGTGCCCGGCTGCCGGGCGCCTGCCGTAAGCGGCAGGAAGGGTAGTTATGAGTATCACCAGCCGGCGGTCCGGTCACGCTATCGAGAACAGCATCGGCATCGCGGCGCCTGCGGAGCAGGTCTTCGATTACGTCACCGATGTGCGGCGAGAGCCGGAGTGGAACCCGCAGCTGCGCGAGCCCGAGAAGCTGACACCTGGGCCGGTCGGGGCCGGCACCAGATACCGGGTCCGGTTCGGTCGTAGCGTGGGCACCGCCATCATCGAGAACAGTAGCTTCGACCGTCCCCGCAGCTGGTCGGGGGTCAGCACCGCCCGGCGGATGACCGTGCTGTTCCGGGGGCAGGTCACACCGATCCCGGGCGGGTGCCAGCTGGCCGTGCACACCGAATTGCAGCCGCGTGGCGTGCTGCGGATGCTGTCGCCGTTGCTGCGCCGGGTAATGTGGCGCAGCTGGGAGCAGGACCTGCGGGCGATCAAAACGATCACCGAGCGCAGACCTTGATCACGTCGAGGCGGCGGTGAGCGGGTGTGTAGCGTCTGGACCGTTGAGCGGTCACGACTGCGAGGGCAGGTGAGCGCGATGAGTGTGTTCTCCGACTTTGAGCTGACCTACCTGGCCCAGGGCAACTCGGCCGGCTCGCCACCACTGACGCAGGCGGGATTCCGCATGTCGTTCCCCCCGAGCTGGCTGAGCAGGACGATCTTGTGAGGACTTTGGGCGATCCAGGGCATCGGGCAGAAGTACCCTGGAGCAATGGCCCGTATCAGTGGTCGTATCCGCATGGCTGCGCCGGTAGAGCGGGTATTCGACACGGCCGCCGATTCGCGCAATGAACCATCATTCAACCCGGCCATGACCGGCGTCGAATTGCTCACCCCCCTGCCGATCGGGCTGGGCACGCGATTCCGTGCGCGCATGGGCAAGGCTGGCGGGGAGATGCTTGTTGAGCTGACCGAGTTCGAACGGCCGCACCGGCTTAGTTCGCGCACGGCCAGCTCGATGATGGAAACGACCGGAAGGCTGACCTTCGCCGCCGAGGGCGACGGCACGGTTATGAGCTGGGACTGGCAGGTGCGCCCGAGGGGCTGGATGCGGATGCTCAGTCCGCTGGTCGGGGCCCTTGGCAGCCGCATGGAGCGCCGGATCTGGACCAGGCTGAAGCACCAGCTCGAAGACCCAGGAAGCGCTCGCTCCGCCTGACCACCGACCACCGTCGCGGCGGCCTCGCACGACCCACCCACACCGGCCGCCAACGGCCTCAGAAACACACCACACGCGGCAGATCAGGATATTCGCGTGTTCTGCGCGCCCACGCACTTTGGGTCTCGGTCGCTTGCTCAGGCGATTCAGACCCGGTAGGTTGCCCGCCGTCGGAGCCCAGCGTGGCGTACCTGACCGCGTCCCGAGGTGGGCCTCCTCGCCGGGCTGCCCGCGCGTGTCCCGCCAGTGGCACGCAGCCGTTGAGGCCGGCCACGGCCGGGAAGACGTCAGCGCCGCCCGCCTCGCCCTCGGCCCCCGCCAGCAGCCCTGAATCGCGGTTGATCATCCGGTGCAGCCGCCCCATGGCGATCCCTCCGAGGGGCACTTTGAGGGGCAGAATGACGTTCGTGGCAGCTGTCCTGTGACCCTTGCCGCCTGGTCACTGCCCGGCCCGCGTGTTCGCTGGGGCAGCGCCGGAGGCATGGGCTCGCGCACCGCGCCGATGGCGCCACCGGCGCTGGCCCAGTGGCGCGCTGCGCCACTCAGCGCGCGGGGGCCGCGGCGCGTTCCGGCCGGTGGGGAGCATGGTGATCGGCGCCGGGACTTGCTTGCAGGGTACGCACGGCTGATCCGGTGACAGGTCGTCCAGCGTGGCGCAAGTGCCTGTGCCGTGGGGACCAACGCCTCTGGTGCCCGGTCTGCCGGGGGGAAAAGCGTGGAAGTAGCCGCCCGGGCACAAGCCGGATTGCCGGCCGGGCGGGCACGGGAGGAGGCGGAGATGCGCCTCACAGTCAGGGATGGGCTGGCGACAGTGTTCGTGGCCGCGGCGGCGGCTGTTTACCTTCTGTGGGTGACCGGGGCGGCTATGACGGGCTGGTCGGTCCGGGTGGCGGCGGCGGTGGTGTTCGGTCTGGGGTGGGCCGCCTGCGTTACTGATCAGAAGCAGATGGCCGCGGTCTACGGGGCCACCCGCGGGGGCCGGCGACCGCCGGCGGCTTATGTGGTGCTCGTGTCCGGCATCGGCGCGCTGGCGCTGGTGACCGGGGTCATCGCCTTGGTGGCTGGCAGCGCGGCCATGCTGGCGACGCTGGCGGCTTCGATGGGGGGGCTGTGGGTGATCGCGACGGCCAGGCACACGCTGGCATCCGGGAGCGAGAGCCTTTCCCGGCGACCGGCGAAGACCGTGTGAGCAACCAGCGGCCAGCGGGAACCACGCGGTAGGAGACCCAAGGACAGGGCTCTGATCGGACAAACGAACGCGGTCTGGCCGCAGGAAATAGCGGTCTGGGGGTCAGCAATGCCAGGGAAGCCAGGGAAGCCAGGGAAGTGGCTCGGCTCGGCGTTGCTCCTGGCGGGGGCGGCGGCGCTGGTGTACGTCCGTGTCCTGCGCCCGTGGCACCTGCACTGGGGCGCGACCGCGCAGGAGGCGGGCGGCGCGGTGGCCGGTGATGAGTTCATGCCCGATCCGGACGTCGTGGCCACCCGGGTGGTCGAGATCAACGCGCCGCCGTCGGCGGTCTGGCCGTGGCTGGTGCAGATGGGGCCGGGACGCGGCGGTGCGTATACCTATGACTGGATCGAGCGCCGGCTCGGCATCGACATCCGCAACACCGACCGCGTCATCCCCGAGCTGCAGAACCTGAAGGTGGGGGATGAGGTGCCCATGCCCGGTTACGCCATGCGGGTCGAGCGGCTGGACCCTGAGCAGGCGATGGTCATCCGGTCCAGTAACCACGCCTGGGTGTGGTCGTTCGAGCTGCGGCCGGTCAACGGGCATACCAGGCTGATCAGCCGCAACCGGTTCGACACCTCGGCCCTGCCGGTGCGGGACAAGCTGGCCTACCCGGTCATCGAGCCCGGCTCCTGGGTGATGGAACGCAAGATGCTCCGCACCATCAAGCAGCGGGCCGAGCGGCTGGCCCAGGCGCCGCCCCCGCCGCCTCATTCGTGAGCTGCGCCCGCCGTCCGGCGGGTCAGGGCCCAGAACACGGCCAGCGCGGTGACTCCCGCGGCGGCGATCAGCAGGGTGCCCGCGAGCTGGCCGCGGGGCAGGTCGAGCGCGTAGAAGCCGCGTACCGCGGTGACCGGGAACAGCAGGGCGAATCCGGCCAGGGCCGCGCCGACCAGGATGACCCGGCGCCAGGTCAGCGGCGTGGCCAGCAGGGTCAGCACGGTCAGGCTGAGGATGAGGGTGACCAGGGTCGCCGCGGTGCGCTGCTGGGCCAGTGGCAGGCCGCTGGCCCGGGCCAGCAGGTACGCGGCGAAGGTGGCCGCGGCGATGATGGCGCCGGCCGGGATGGCGAAGCGCAGGATCCGGCCGGTGAAGCCGGGCCGGTAGCGCCGCGTGTTCGGGGCGAGGGCCAGGAAGAAGGACGGGATGCCGATAGCCAGGCTGTCGATGATGGTCAGCTGCCGGGGGAGGAACGGGTAGGGGAGCAGGGTCACGCCCACGGCCACGGCCAGCAGCGTGGCCCACACCGTCTTGGTGATGAACAGGTTCGCCACGCGCTCGATGTTGGCGGTCACCCGGCGACCCTCGGCCACGACGCCGGGCAGGGCGCCGAACGAGCCGTTGAGCAGGACAAGCTCCGCCACGGCCTTGGTCGCCGGCGCGCCCGAGCCCATGGCGATGCCCAGATCGGCCAGCTTGAGCGCCAGCACGTCGTTGACGCCGTCGCCGGTCATCGCGACCGTGTGACCGCGCGCCTGCAGGGCGGTGACCATTGCCTGCTTCTGGTGCGGGGTCACCCGCCCGAAGACGGACCGTTCGTCCACCAGGCGGCCGAGCTCGGCAGGGTCGCCGGGCAGGTCCCGGGCGTCGACCGGGTCACCCGCGCAGGGCAGGCCGGCCCGGGCGGCCACCGCGCTGACCGTCTGCGGGCTGTCGCCGGAGATCACTTTCAGTGCTACGCCCTGGGCGGCGAAGTACGCGATCGTGCCGGCGGCGTCCGGCCTGAGCCGTTCCGCCAGCGCGATCAGCGCGGCGGGCCGCAGGCCGGGGGGCAGTGACTCCCCGTCCAGGGCGCCGGCGGTGCGGGCCAGCACGAGGACCCGGCGGCCTTCCGCGGCCAGCCGGGCGGCCTGGGCGAGCAGCCCGGGGTAGCTGTCCGGGAGCACTATCTCGGGGGCGCCCAGGACCCAGGTGCCGTGGCGGCCGAAGCTGGCCGCGCTCCATTTGCGGGCCGAGGAGAACGGCACGGCCTGCTGGCGCGGCCAGCCCGGGGACGCCGGGAAGGCCTGCCCGATGGCGGCCAGCGTCGCGTTGCCGTCCTGCTCACCGGCGAGCGCCCCGAGCGCCGCCTCGGCCGGCGCCCCGTCGTCGACAGGGATGAGGCGCTCGAACGCGATGGTGCCGTCGGTCAGCGTCCCGGTCTTGTCGAAGCAGATCACGTCCACCCGGGCCAGCCCCTCGACCGCGGGAAGCTGCTGCACCAGTACCTGGCGGCGGGCCAGCGTGACGGCGGCCACGCCGAACGCGACGCTGGTCAGCAGGACCAGGCCCTGGGGGACCATGCCCACCAGGGCGGCGACGGTAGCCGTGAGCGCGGCCTGGACGGTGTCGTGCGCGTGCAGCTGGCTGGCCAGCAGCAATGCCGCTACCGGCACGATCGCCCAGGTTAGATAACGCAGGATCCGGCCGATTCCCTCCATGAGTTCCGAGTGGACCAGGGTGAACCGCCGGGCCTCGGCGGCCAGCTGTCGGGCGTACGCCTGGGCGCCCACCCCGGTGGCCTGATAGGTGCCGGACCCCGCGACCACGAAGCTGCCCGACAGCAGCTGATCACCGGCCCGCTTACCGACCGGCTCGGACTCCCCGGTCAGCAGCGACTCATCCGCCTGCAAGCTGGCGCCGTGCCGCACGACCCCGTCCGCGACCAGCTGATCGCCCGGGCGCACCGCGACCAGGTCGCCGGCCACCAGCTCCCCGACGGCTACGTCCTGCGGCGAGCCGTCACGGATCACCCGCGCCTGCGGGGCGCTGAGCACGGCCAGCCGGTCCAGGGTGAGCTTGGCCCGCAGTTCCTGGCCGATGCCGATCAGCGCATTGGCCACCAGCACGATGCCGAACAGGGCGTCCTGCGGCTCGCCTGCCGCCAGGATCACCGCGAGCAGGACGCCGAGGATCAGGTTGAACCGGGTCAGGATGTTGGCCCGCAGGATGTCCGCGACGGACCGGCTGGTGCGTTCCCCGGCTTCATTCCCCAGCCCCCGGGTGCGCCGCCGGGTGACCTCGGCGGCGCTGAGGCCACCCAGCGGCGTCCGGGTGAGGGGCTCAGCCGCCGCCGGAAGCCTCGGCATCATGTCCGCAGGCTACTCGCCGGCGATCGCCGTGACGGCCTGGCCTGCGGGAATAGAACCCTTCAGCGACCCGTACCAGGGCGCGTTGTAGTTGGCCACACCACCGTCAGATTTGAGGATCCAGTACCCGCCGGTGACCGGGTCGGCCGCGAGGGCGGCCGCGGTGACGCCGGCCGGCAGCGTGCCAGCCGCCGAGCCGTAGCCGGGTGCGCCGTAGGGGTAGACGCCGCCGCCGGAGGTCAGGATCAGGTAGCCGCCCGCGGGGGCGGCCGCGATGGCGGTGACGGCCTGGCCGGCCGGGATCTTCCCGGCCAGCGACCCGTACCAGGGTGCGTGGATGTTGCTGACCCCGCCGTTGGACCGCAGGATCCAGTACCCGCCGGTGGCCGGGTCGGCGGCCACGGCGACCGCCTTGACCCCGGTGCCCACCGTGATCCCGCCGTAACCGGGTGCGCCGTATGGGTACACCGCGCCGCCGGAGGTGAGGATCAGGTAGCCGCCCGCGGGGGCGGCCGCGATGGCGGTGACGGCCTGGCCGGCCGGGATCTTCCCGGCCAGCGACCCGTGCCAGGGTGCGTGGATGTTGCTGACCCCGCCGTTGGACCGCAGGATCCAGTACCCGCCGGTGGCCGGGTCGGCGGCCAGCCCGGTGGCCGTCACCCCGGTCCCGGCCGCGACCCCGCCGTAGCCGGGCGCGCCGAAGCTGGAAACCCCGCCGCCGGAGGCCAGCAGGTGGTAGCCGAGGCCGCGCAGCGCGTCCAGCGTGACGGACTGGTAGCCGCGCGAGCGCAGCTGGCTGATCACCGACGGCAGCGCACTGGCGTCCAGGGTGGAGTGATCCGCGGGGTTGGAGCCGCAGTGCATGAGCACGATCTCACCCGGCTGCAGGCTGCCGAGCACCCGGCTGACGATCTTCGCCACGGTGATGCCACCCGAGGTCCCCTCCCAGCCGAGCGTGTCCACGGTCCAGCCGACCGGCACGAACCCGGCCGAGTTCACCACCGACACCGTGTGCGCGTTGTAGTCCCCGTAGGGGAACCGGAACCACGGCGCGGGGTCGGCGCCGGTCACCGCCTTGATGGTCTGCTGCGCGCCGAGGACCTGCTGGCGGATCTGCGCATCGGTCAGCTTGGTGAAGTACGGGTGCGAGACCGAATGATCACCGGCCCGGCCGGCCGCCGCCATGGCTTTGGCCTGGGCGGGGAAGCTGCTGGTGAAGTTGCCGGTCAGGAAGAAGCTGGCCGCCACGTGCTGCTGGCTCAGGGTGCCCAGGATGCTGGCCACGCCATCCGCGTTCGCGCCCGCGTCGAAGGTCAGGGCGACCACCTTGGCGTGGGTGGGGATGACGGTCCAGACCCGGCCGCCGAGGCCGGCTGGCGCGGCCTGGGCCCGGGCCGGGGCCGCCGCGCCCGCGGCGGCCGGCGTACCGCCGACCGCGATCATCGTCCCCGCGGCCAGCAGCGCCGCCAGCGCCCAGGGCAGTTTCCGTGCAGGACTCAACCGGCCTTTCATGATGATCACGACCTTGCAGAAAGACCTCTGCCTCCAGCCTGCCCGGTACGTCCGCCCGGCGGCAGGGCAGTTGGTCCCCACCTGGCGTCACGCAGGTCCCACCGCGCGGGAGCCCAGCTAGCGCACGGCTGGTGCCTAGCGCTGATCCGGGGCCTGGCGATCGTGGCACTGGTCGCCGCCGGGGTGGGCAAGCTGGTCGGTGCCGGGCACCGGACGCCGGCTCTGACCTCCGTGATGGACGCTGCCAGGTCGGGCAGGTCCCGGCTGAGCGCAGGCCCGGTCGTCAGGGAGTCACGCCAGAGAGGTTCAGGCCCACTACCCCCGCCAGCACCAGGCCGATCGACACCAGCTTGAGCGCCGAGACCGACTCGCCCAGCGCGGCCATGCCTACCACGGCAGTCCCCACTGCGCCGATACCCGTCCATACCGCGTAGGCCGGGCCGACCTCCAGCCCATGCAGGGCCAGGGTGAGCAGCCCGAAGCTGATCAGGGCGCACGCCGCGAAACCGATGGTGGGCCACAGCCTGGTGAAGTTGGCGCTCTGCTTGAGCAGGACCGCGAACCCGGTCTCGAACAGCCCGGCCACCACGATGAGCAACCACGGCATGACCTCACCCCTGTAGCGGTCGCCGGGGCCGCCGGATCGTGCCCCGTGGGTTGCCGAGAGCAATTGCGGCATGGATCCAGCGTCACACTTGCCGCTGGACCTGGGCAGGGACATAACTCCCCACGGGAAGGCCTAAAGGCCCCCGCCGGGACCCGGGGTTGCCACGTGTGGTCCTGAGCGCACTCGGGCTTAGCTGGCGGCGCGAGCCGTCCGTCAGGTCCCTCGTCTTACGCTGCCGCAGCCACCCCCGTGCTGAAGGAGCAAGCCATGGCTGGGATCACCGCACGCTTCGACGGCTCGCGCAGCACGGCAGGGACTCGAGTGAACGATAAGGGAGGCAGCGCTCCGCCACGCTGCGCTGATCATGCATCCGGTGGCTGGGCAGGCAACCCGGGGGCGAAGGTCCCTGGGCGGGCCGGCGTTTGGCTCTGGGGCCAGCCGCTGCTCCGGAGAATCATCAGTATCGTGGATGCGTCTCATCGTCCCGCGAAACTCGCATCGCTGGGCAGGCACGTGCCGCTGGCCCTGCTGGTCGTGATCACTTCGGGCCTGGCTGCGGGCGCGGCCGGGCATCTGGCCGGCGCCGGAGACGCCGGGGATGCCGCCTGGCTGGCGGCTGGGGCGTGCGGATCGGCGTACGCGCTGTGGGCGATCGCGGATTCGCTGCGCCACCGCCGTCTCGGGGTCGATGTCATCGCGCTGCTGGCCCTCCTGGGCGCGATCGCGGTGGGCGAGCTGCTGGCCGCGGCGGTGATCAGCGTAATGCTGGCGAGCGGGCGCGCCCTGGAGTCGTGGGCGGCTGGGCGCGCTCAGCGTGACTTGCGGGCCCTGCTGGAACGTGCGCCGCGGACCGCGCGGCGTTACGCCGGCGCCTCGATCGAGACTGTGCCGCTGGACGCCGTCGTGCCCGGCGACCTGCTACTGGTCGCTCCTGGCGACCTGGTACCGGTCGACGGCAGCCTGGCCGCCACGCCCGCCATCCTGGATGAGTCCGCGCTGACCGGCGAGCCGCGCCCGGTGGAGCGCGCCGCCGGGGACCTTGTCCGCAGCGGCGTGGTGAACGCCGGCGGACCGTTCGACCTGCGGGCCGCGGCCACCGCGGAGGACAGCACCTACGCTGGGATCGTCCGCCTGGTGTCGGAAGCTGAGAGCTCGCAGGCGCCCTTCGTCCGGCTGGCGGACCGTTACGCGCTGTGGTTCCTGGTGGTGAGCCTGGCTGCGGCTGGTGCCGCGTGGGCCTTGGCCGGGCCAGCGCGGGCGGTGGCGGTCCTGGTGGTTGCCACCCCGTGCCCGCTCATCCTGGCCGCTCCCGTCGCGCTGGTGTCCGGGCTGTCGGTCGCGGCCCGCCGCGGGGTAGTCGTGAAGGGCGGCGCCGTGCTGGAGCGGCTCGCCCGGTGCACCACGCTGCTGATCGACAAGACCGGGACGCTCACCAGCGGGCATCCGTCGCTGGCCGCCATCATCCCGGCGGGCCCGATGCCGGCGCGGGACGTCCTCGGCCTGGCGGCGTCCCTGGATCAGGTCTCCCAGCATGTCCTGGCCAGCGCGGTCGTCAGCGCGGCGCGCCAGCATGGCTGCGAGCTGGTCCTGCCTGACCGTGTCGAGGAGGTTCCGGGGCAGGGGATCCGCGGGATCGTCGCCGGTCACCAGGTGGCGGTGGGCAAGGCGGCCTGGGCGGGAGTGACTGGTTCCCCGGCCTGGGCGAAGCAGGCCCGGCGGCGGGCCCGCCTGGACGGCGCGCTGACGGTGTTCGTCGCCGCGGACGGCGAGCCGGCCGGGGTGCTGGTCCTCGATGACCCCGTCCGGCCCGACGCCGCCCGCACCATCCGCGCGCTGCGGGACGGGGGGATCGACCGGATCGTCATGGTGACCGGCGACCGTGCGGAGGTGGCCGACACGGTCGGCGCGGTCATCGGCGTCGACGAGGTGCTCGCCGAGCGCACCCCCGCGGGGAAGCTCGACGCGGTCCGGGTGGAGCACCACCGCGCGCCGACCATCATGGTCGGGGACGGCATCAACGACGCCCCCGCCCTGGCCTTGGCTGATGTAGGCGTCGCCATGGGTGCCCGCGGGGCCACCGCCTCCTCCGAAGCCGCCGACGCGGTGCTCACCGTGGACCGCCTCGACCGCCTTGGCGAGGTGACCGCGCTCGCCCGCCGCACCCAGCGGATCGCCCGGCAGAGCGTGCTGGCGGGGATGGCGATGTCGCTGGCCGCCATGGGGGCGGCAGCTGCCGGGCTGCTGCCCGCGGTATGGGGCGCGCTGCTTCAGGAACTGATCGACGTGGCCGTGATCCTCAATGCGCTGCGTGCCCTGCACCCGGGCCGGGCCGGCGAGGGCACCCGGCTGGCCGCCGAAGACGCGGCGCTCACCACCCGATTCCAGGCTGAGCACGAGTCCATCAGGGCCAGCATTGAACGGCTGCGCACCGCCGCCGACGACCTTGGATCCGTCCCGCCTGCCACGGCGATGTCCCGGATCCGCGGCGTCCACCGGCTGCTCACCCAGGAAATCGGGCCGCATGAGGAAGCAGAGGAAACCGAGCTCTACCCGGCCCTGAACCGGCTGCTCGGCGGCAGCGCCGCGACAGCCACGATGAGCAGGGCACACGCCGAGATCGCCCATCAGATCCGGCGGCTCGGCCAGCTCCTCGATGACATCGGCGCCAGCCCGCCTGACGACGTGGACCTCGCCGACTTGCGCAGCCTGCTCTACGGCCTGCACGCCATCCTCCGGCTGCACACCGCCCAGGAAGACGAAAGCTACCTCTCGCTCGGCGACAACCAGCAAGCTCCGCCACCAGTCCCCGCCCAGCCCGCCACCGCAACGAGCGAGCCGGCAGTACCTAGCTGACACGAAACGGCCTCAGGTCCGGGATAAGGGCCAAGATATAGAGATAATGACCGAGGACGGTTTTCGTCGCAGCCTTTAGCTAAGCGCGGCGATCGCCGATCTAACCCTCAACTCGATGAACCTTTATTATCACGTTGGGGGCGAGGATGCCATCACACAAATGAACACTCATCGCGGCTTACTTCAGCGAGTTCAGAGCAAGATGCTCTGCGATTAACAGATGGACGGAGCCCGCCGGGACGGCAGAGACTGTTGGCGCAGTGGCACCAGCAGACTCTCCTCGGCGGAGGGGGAGGAACGCCGTGAGAAGGCGGAAGGACATGCCGCCCCCGATGCTCCGGACAGCTATTGACCGGTGGGTGAGTACAGCAAGGAAGTACCGCAACGTGTGCGGATCCCGGGGGACCGTCGGGGACATGCAGGGACGGTGACCTGCGGGGATGGACGCGGGTGGACGTGCTGCCGCCAGATGGCATGCAAGAGGTCAGCGGTTCGAGCCCGCTTAGCTCCACCTGGTCAGAGTCTTAATTCGAACAACTCGAACAGACAGTACAGCAGGAAACTACAGCAACGGCGACCGGTTGGGTCGCCGTATGTGTGTTCGGATCGGGCATCTTTCCGGGTCGGGGCTGCAGGCAGGACACCGGATTCCAGGCGCTGAACCGACGCTGGTCAGCCTGTCACCTGGGCAAATTCCGCCGCATCGGTCCGGTGACTCTTGCCGGCTGGCGACCATCGGCCCTCCTGGAGGGCCGTTTCTGCCGGCGGCTGTTGCCGCATTTGCAAGTGGTCTGGCCGCGCTGGGCGTCCCGGCGGGTGCGATTCACTCCCGGGGACCGCGCCAGCTGGCCAGGACGGCGCGTTCGCGGACGGCAGGCCCGGCGGGCGGGCTCAGCGGGTGGCGCCGATGGTGTCAGCCCGGCGCTGGGCCCGCTGGTGCGCCGCCACTGAGGCGCAGAGTTGCGCCGTGGCGCAGCTCTTTGCGCGTGCTGGCGCGCTGGTGCGCCACGTGAGGAACCAGGCGCGGCGCACGGGGGACACTTGGCCGGGCACCGGCCGCCAGGTTGCCTGCCCAGGGTTTTGACGCTGCCGATTCCAGGGTCCTGGCCACCGCCGATGGCGGAATGGGCGGCGCACGGCGCGCAGCTCGCACCGTGCCGGCCCCTCGCCGTCGGCCCGGTCAATACGGGCGGTAAGCGCAGGCGGCCTGTAGATAGGCGGGGAACACACGCATATCGCCGATTCCCGCGTCCGTGCGGGTGGTGAGATAGTCGTCCTTCGGTGCGCTCGCGAACCGCGACCGGCGTGGCTAGCCTGTCACACCGAGGAGGAACCGCATGGCCGATTCTCACCGCCGAAGCACGTTGCTGGATTCTTACGAGAACGCTGCGGTGATCGTGTCAGGAATAGTTGCTGACGAGCTCGGCCACCCGACACCGTGCCCAAAGTACGACGTGGCTGGACTGATCGACCACCTCGTCGAAGCGGGCCACCGGGCGGCCGCTCTCGGCCGCCCGCACGCACCCCCGCCCGGAGACGAGTCCCCTCACGTGGAGCTCTCCGACGCGCCCGGTCAGCTACGTAGCGCTGCGGAACAGGCGGCACAAGCATGGGGCGACAATTCCAGCTTGTCCTTGAGGTACACAACGCCGTGGGGCGAGGAGTACACGGGGACCACCCTGGTGGACATGTACCTGGCAGAGCTGGCCGCACACGCCTGGGACTTGGCCAGGGCCACCGGACAGACCGGCAAGTTGGATCCTTCCCCTCGCCTGGCCGGCACTTGAGGGGCACGGGCCATGATCAAACCTCAGTACCGCAACATGGTGGGAGTGTGTCGGCATCGGCTTCCTACATACGTGGCAGAAGTGTAGCATGTTCGTATGAGTTCAAAGCGGCGGATGTCGGCGTCGGTGGATGCGGAACTGGTAGCGGTGGCCCAGGAGGCGGTAGCCGCTGGGCAGGCGGAGAGCGTGAGCGCCTGGGTCAATGATGCGCTGCGGCTGAAGGCTGACCTTGACCGGCGGCTGCGGGCACTAGATGAGTTCCTGATGGGCTACGAGGCCGAGCATGGTGAGATCTCCGAGGAGGAGATGCGGGAGGCTGCCCGCAGCGCACGCAGCCGGGCGGTCGTGGTGCGCGGAGCGCCGGAGTCCCGGCGCCAGGGCACGACGGCCCGTGGCCAGGGTGCGGCTTGATGCTGGTCCTGGATGCGGGGGCGTTCGTCGCGGTGGAGCGCGGGGATCGCGGGGTGGTGGCGCTGGTGAAGCGGGAGTGGCTAGCGGGGCGGGTGCCGGTGACCAGCGGGGGAGTGGTCGCGCAGGTCTGGCGTGGCGGCCGTGGCCGCCAGGTGCCAGTCGCCCGGCTGCTCGCCGGGACCGATGTCGCAGCGATCGATGACCCGCTGGGGCGCCGGGCGGGGCTGTTGCTGGCCCGCAGTGGCCAGCAGGATGCGATTGACGCCACCGTGGTGTGCCTGGCCGCCGACGGCGACGATATTCTCACCTCCGATCCGGGCGACCTGAGGGTCCTGGCGGAAGCCGCTGATATCCACATCGACCTCATCCCTGTCTAGCTCCAGCCAGCTGTGGCCTGCTCGTGGGCCATGATGAGCCCGTTGGCGTAGTGGTGGGTGTACAGCATGGAAGTACAGCGACGTGTGCGGATTCCGGTGGGCCGTGGAGTACTTGCAGGGACGGTGACCTGCGGGTATGAACGCGGGTGGACGTGCTGCCGCCAGATGGCATGCAAGAGGTCAGCGGTTCCAGCCCGCTTAGCTCCACATGGTCAGAAGTGAAATCCGAACAGATCGAACAGCGAGTACAGCAGCGAAGTACCGCAACCGGGACCGCCTGGGCCGCCGAACGTGTGTTCGGATCGGTCGTCTTCCCGGGCCAGGGCTGCTGGCAGGACACCGGATCCGGGGCTTCCGGGTTGGTGTCGATCAGCCTGCCACCTGGGCAAATCCCCGCCCACCGTTCCCGTGACTCTTGCCGCCTGGTCATTGCCCGGCCCTCCCCGGACAGCCATTTCTGCCAGTGACTGTTGCAGCATTTGCAGGTGGTGCCGCTGGGCTGCGATCCTGGCGGTCTGATCCATTCTCAGTAGCCGCGCGTGCCGCCCCGGGCCGCGTGTTCGCTGGGGCGGCGCCGGAGGCACGGGCCCGGCGCACCGCGCCGATGGCGCCCGCCCGGCGCTGGCCCACTGGTGCGCTGCGCCACCCAAGGCGCCCGGGCCGCGCCGCGGCGCGTTCCGGGCGCGCCGGCCGATGCGCGCCGTGGCGTCACGCAGGGACCAGGCACGGCGCAGATGGGCTTGGCCGTGCGTCGGCTGCCACGCCGCCCGCTCAGCGGACAGCCAGCTCACTGGACCGAGGTCATGGGCTGGGCAGTGGCGCAGGACAGCGGACGCCAGAATTTCCTCCTCCACGGGCACCGCTTCCCGGCCGGCGGGCAAGCAAATCCGCATCCGCGGCCAGAGCACTGCTTTCCGTGGGCACTCCTGGCCGATTGGCAGGGCCTTGCGGCCGCGCCGCTTCCGGTGCTCGGGCCGCGAGCGGCCCTGCGCTCCGGGTCGGCTTGCCCTCGATTACCTGGGCTAACCGCAGGTGCGGCAAGGAGTGCCGGAGCCGGCCGCACTGTATCAGTCCGCGTCTCCGTCGCTCCCCGCTGTCACCTTCGACCGCAGCTGGTACAACCAGGCCGGCGTTGGCGCCCTGACGATCTTGTCGGGGATCTTCCACCTGGTCCGGGTGTTCGACCCGGCCGAGCCGCACCGGGTCTGGCTCGGCATCGCCGGGCTGCTGTTCATCGTGATCGGCGTGGTCCTGATCCGCCATCTGCACCTGACCGGGTCGCTTATCGGCCTGGTTACCGGCATCACCTGGATCGTCCAGGGGCTGGCCGCTCAGGCCCGCGCTCTGGTCCAGGGTCCTTCTCGTGCCAACCTCGTGCCGGGCCTTGACGTCCGCCAATCCGTTAGGCAAAACTAACCGTTAGTGGAACCTGACCGAAGAAGTGATGGCTGGAGCGTGCTGGCGGACGGCACCCGGCGCGCCATCGTCAGCCGCCTGGCCGGGGGGCCGCAGGCGGTGGGACGGCTGGCCGCGGGGCTGCCGGTCAGCCGGTCGGCGGTCTCCCAGCACCTCAAGGTCCTCAAGGACGCGGGCCTGGTCAGTGAACGCGCTGTCGGTACCAGGCGTGTCTACCGGCTCAATCCGACGGCTGTGGCCGCGTTGCACGATCAGCTCGACACCTTCTGGCGGAGGGCTCTGGCCAGCTACGCGGATGTGGCTGAACAAGCGACAGGGGAAAGTCCATGACCCGAGCCGAGGCGCCCGTTGTCCGCAAGCAGGTGGTAGTCAACGCGCCGGCCGAGCAGGCCTTCACCGCGTTCACCGAGAGGTTCGGCGACTTCAAGCCGCCGGAGCACAACCTGCTCGCGGCCCCGATCGCCGAGACCGTCTTCGAGCCCCACGCCGGCGGGCACATCTACGATCGCGCCGTTGACGGCAGTGAATGCCGGTGGGCGCGGATCCTGGTCTACGAGCCGCCAGCCCGCGTGGTATTCAGCTGGGACATCAGCCCCAACTGGCAGGTCGAGACCGACCCGGAGCTGACTAGCGAGGTCGAGGTCCGGTTCGTGTCCGAGGGACCGGACCGCACCCGGGTGGAACTGGAGCACCGCCACCTCGACCGGCACGGTCCCGGCTGGCAGTCGGTCAGCGACGGCGTCGACGGCGACCAGGGATGGCCGCTCTACCTGGCCCGGTATGCCGCCCTGCTCGAGGGCCGCTGAGATGGCACCGGCCATCGCCAGCACTGTGGCGGGCCGGCCCGCAGCGCAGGTGTTCGCCTACGCCACCGACCCGGCACGCTTCCAATGGCAGCAGGGTGTCATCAACGGTCACCTGGACCAGCCCGGCCCCCGCGAGTGGGCGCAAAATGCCTGACCACCCGGCGCGTCGGCGGAGCCAACCGGGCCGTCACCTCCGAGCTCACCCACATCGATCCACCCAGGACAGGGCAGGCGGGGCATAGACGGACCCATCCGCGCCACCGCTGGCGTCACCGTGGAACCCCTGACCAAAACCAGCTCCCGGCTGACCATCGCGGTCGACTTCGACGGGCACGGCATCGCCAGATCCCCGCCACCGTCGATGGCTGGATGGCTGTGCGGCCGCCGCGCCCCATATGCCGTGCCGGAGCCTCGCCGCGATTCCGCTGAGTACAGGCGGTAATCGCAACCGCCCTGTAGATAGCCCGGGAACACACGCATATCGCCGACTATGCGCTGATCGCAAGCAGCGGTTCTGGCCTGGTCGGAGGCCGCAGATCATCCTGTTCTGCGGCCGATCGACCGCCAGCGGCGACGTCTCGGGCGCCTGGATCGCTGGCCGAGGCCAGCACTCCGCAGGGCCCGCATGCCGATACCCATTCGACGTACGCTGCGCGTTCCCCGGCTGGCAGATTGACGAATCCGACGACCTGGCGCCCGGTCGCGTGCTCGTTAGCGGCGCGGGCTGATGGATGGTCGGGCAGGTGTTCAGCTCGGAGAGCGGCTTCAGGCGCTGACGAGACCGCTGAGCAACGTGAAGCCGCGGTTGACGTGCTGCTGCAGCGGGGTGCCAGGGGCCGCTCGCCAGGCTCCGATCGCGTGTGCGAGAACGCCCCAGGCGGTGCGGGCGACGAGAGCCGCTTCGTCGGCGGAGGCGCCGCGGCCGACCAGCAGGTCGGTGATTATAGCGACGAGGCGCGCCTCCTTCGAGACCGCACGCTCGCGTAGAGCCGGCGTCGCCGCGACGATGGCAGCGAGGCGGTCGCTGTCGGGTCGGTTCGCCTCAAGGGGCGGAACGATGAGGTTGACGGTGCGACGGATGGCCGGCCAGAGCGGAACGTCGGCGGGCACCGACGCAAGCGCCTCGGTCACCCACTCGGTGAGTGCCCGCTCGCCGTCGAAGAGCACCTCGCGCTTGTCGGGGAAGTGCCTGAAATAGGTGCGCTCGGTCACGCCGGCGCGAGCGGCGATCTCGGCCGCGGTCACGGCGTCGAATCCGCGCTCGAGGAAGAGCTCGTGCGCTGCCGTCACCAAGCGCTCGCGTGCTTCCTTCCCGCTTCTCGGCATGCGACGAGTCTAGCGCACGTAGTGACAGTCACTGTCGCAACACGGTAGTGTCTGCAACTGACACTACGAAGCATCACGGGCGAGTCACGAAGGAGAGACAGTGTCATGAGCGCAGTCGGGTCACGAGCCATCCGTTTCCACGAGGTCGGCGAACCCCTGGACGTCCTGCAGGAGGAGCAGACGCAGATCCCCGACCCGGGTGAGGGCACGATCCGGGTTCGCGTGGCCGCCACCGGGTTGAACCCCGCCGACTGGGAGCTCTGTCGTGGTTTCATGCCCGGCGCCCTGCCGCGGGGCATTGGCGTTGACGTCTCCGGCACGGTTGACGCAATCGGCGATGGCGTCGCTGCCGTGGCGGTCGGCGATCTCGTGTTCGGCTCGTCGGACTTCGCCGCACAGCCGAGTGCGGGCGCGGCCGACTTCGCGATCCTGAACCTGTGGTTCGCGGTTCCGACGGGGCTTGATGCCGTTCACGCGGCCGGGCTGCCGATGGTGCTGCAGACCGCGCACTGGACCCTCGACCTAATGAACGTTAAATCAGGTGAGACCGTGCTGATCCACGGGGCGGGCGGCATGGTTGGCTACGCCGCAGTGCAGATTGCGCTCCGTCGCGGCGCCCGCGTTATTGCCACCGTCGGGCCGACGTTCGCAAGCGACCTCGAGGGGTTTGGGGCCATCGTGACACCGTACGGCGAGGGCATGGTCGAGCGAGTCCGGTCACTCGCCGACGGGCCGATCGATCACGTGCTCGACGCATCGCGCCCAAACGCGGGCGCGATCGCGGCGCTCATCGAGATCACGGGAGACCCGACGCGCGTCGTCACGATCAGCAACCACGATGAGGCACGCAGCCAGGGCGCCCGCGTCAACATCGACGAGTTGATGGCCGCAGGCGGCTTCCCGAGCTCGGACTTCCTGACCGATTACGCGACGCTCGCGGCCGCAGGCGAGTTCACCATCCCCGTGGCGAAGAGATTTCCGCTCGCCGAGTGGCGCGCCGCCGCCGAACTCAGCCTGTCGGGAGCGCCGCACGGAAAGGTCGTGCTTGTGCCGTAGTCCGGCGCCCCTGGCCAGCGGAACGGCCCGGCGCTGCGCGAACGAGTCCTGTCAGCATTGGTTCACCGCCAGCGAGGTCGTGCTATCCACGGGCAGAATCGCTCTACCGGACTCATGTTTTGCTCGGCGTCGTGCGCCAAGGGCGCTCCAAAACGGCGCTACCGCCGCCAGAAGCGAGGCATCCAACCGCCTGGCGACGACAAAGAGCTGAGGCCGATGGGGCACCCCTCGCAATGCGGAGCGCCTCGTAGTCCCTACCTCGAGCGAATATGTGATCCCGGCCACAGGACGCCACAGGCTGCGCTCGGACGAGCCGAGCGCCGAATATTCGCTCATGCTCTTCCGCGTCTGCGGACGGGTTCCGAGGCGCAGAACAGCCAGCTATGGTCGCCGGGTGGCCCGTCGCGGTGCCGCCATGAACTCGCTTCACGGTTCGCGCCGGTCACTGTGTGTGTCCGGCCGGCCGGCCTTCCTCCTCGTCCGCTGATAGCCCGTCACTTCCGGGTTCCCTTCGCCCGCGGGCCGGACGCCGTCGCTGCTCGTGTCACCCAGCTGCGTGAGAGCAGCGCACGGGCCACCCCCCGGATTATCTGCGGGTCGGCACGCTAGCGTCGTCACGGGTTTGGGACGGTACCGGTCCAAGTTCCTGGTCGTGTGGTGCTGCCAGCGTGCCCGCTGTGCCCGGATCCCGGCGTTTCGGGCGGGGTAGCAATTTCTTGATCGCTGCTTGGGTGAGGGCGGCGAGCCCGGTCAGGGCGTAAGAGTCGCCTAGGGCCTGTTGCCACCATGACCAGTGCAGTTCGCGGCCGCCCCCGGAGGGGAGCAGCCAGTGCGGTGCTATCGCGAAGGTGAGCAGTGCCAGGACCGCGAACGTCGGCGGCCGTCGGCGGTTCGGGTTGGTGGTGCTGAGGCAGGTGAGCAGCGCGGGCGCCGCCCAGACCCAGTGGTGTGACCAGGATATTGGCGAGATCAGCAACCCGGCTGCCGCGTTCAGCAATAGGGCGTACGTGACCTGGTTGGCCTTGAGAACGCCGCGCATGCCGGTGACCGCGAGGGCCGCGACGAGCAGCCACAGGGCCAGCCAGAGCCAGGTCCGCGCGGGATTGCCGAGGCCGAGGCGGGCCAGGGTTCCGAGTATGGACTGGTTCGAGGCGTAGGCGATTCCGCCGATCCGCGTGGGCTGGTAGGCGATCTGGGTCCAGTAGCGGAGCGAGTCGTGCGGGGCGAGGGCGAACCCGGCACCGGTGCACGCCGCGAAGCTCAGCCCGGCCCGGGCCGCGCTGCGCAGGTCGCGGCGGAGGAGGAAGAACAGCAGGAAGACCGCGGGAGTGAGTTTCACCGCGGCGGCGATGCCGACCAGGATCCCGCGCGGCCACCGGGGCGCCCGGGTCAGGCAGTCGAAGGCGACCAGTGCCATGAGTAGCGCGTTGATCTGGCCGTAGGTCAGGGTGGAGCGGATGGGTTCGAGCAGCAGCGCGGCAGGCAGCGCCCAGGGCAGGAGCCGCTGCATCCGGGCGCCCGCCTCCCCAGGGGTGCTGGCGGCGAAGCACCACAGGCTGGCCGCAACGCTGACGATGGTGATGGCGGTGAGCAGCCAGTTCGCCGCGCTGTAGCCCAGGAGCGTCAGGGGAACGAAGCTCAGGGCCGCGAACGGGGGGTAGGTGAACGGCAGCGCGTGGCCGTCGCCGAGCCGGGGCAGCCGACCGTACAGATCGCCGCCGTGCAGCACCACCCTGGCGCCGGTGCGGTAGATGTCCAGATCGATGCGGTAGCCGCCCAGGCCGATGCCGTGGCCGACATGAACGAGGTAAATCGCGGCGGCGGCCAGGTTCAACGTCACCAGCAGCGCGGCTCGCCGCCTCGCGAGGGTCACCGCCGGCCGGGTGCTCGCCCACCAGGTGCTGGCTGGGCAACGGACAGTGCGCATGGTGATCTCCAGCGGGGTAGGGCTTGATGCGCCGGGCCGAGGCGGCGTCGTTACTGCACGGGTGTGCGCTAGCCGTCCGCCGTTTCGCATCCCGGAGGGTCAGCCGGTCGGGCGCCGGTCACGCGGCGAGGCGTATTACGCCAGGCCGCGTGACCGATGATCAGCTTCCTGGTAGCGGTCCTTTGTCATGCCGGTCATTCGGCCCGCAGGGCGGACGCCGTGCGGGCGCGGGCTGCCCAGCTAGCCGGGAGCAGGGCGCCGACCACCCCGATGACCAGCCCGGCCAGGGCGAGGAGCAGGAGTTCCGCGGGGCTGAAGACGTTGACGTAGCTGGCCGGAATCCCGGTGCCACCGGCGCTGGCCATGTCCCGCAGCACGGAGGAGTGCAGGATCATGGCCGCTGGAACGGCGATCACCCCGGCGATCAGCCCGGCACCGGCGATCCAGCAGATGACCATGGCGATCGTCTGCCGCGGCCTCATTCCGACCGACTTGAACACCCCGAGGTCGTGCACCCGGTCCCTGGTGCCGAGGACCACCGTGTTGAGCACGCCGAGCCCGGCGGCCAGAGCTATCAGCAGGGTCAGCGTGCCGATCAGCGCGCTGAGGGTCAGGTAGAAGGGATCGTTCGTGGTGGCGGAGGCGAAGAAGTTGGGGAGCAGCGCGTGGTTGACCGCATCCGCGTAGGCGCCCGGGTCCGTGCCGGGCCGCAGGCCGACGTCGTATTGCTGAACGGTCAGCCCCGCGCTGGCGCCGCCCAGGGTCTGCCAGCTTGTGAGCATGGCGGGCTGCCCTCGTCCTTGCGGGTCGAAGACCTCGCCGACGATCCGCGCGGTGATCTGCTTGCCGCCGAAGGTGAGGGTGACGGTGTCGCCGACGGACTTGCCGGTCTGGGTGAGGAAGCCGGTGTTGACGACCACCTCACCGGGTGCCCGGTACCAGCGCCCGCTGATCATGTCGTAGCCGGTCCATGCCGCGTTGCCGCAGAAGGCCTCGGTGGAAACCGGGTCCGTCAGGCCCGCCACGCCGACCATGGGCATCGCCTCGGCCACCCAGCGCAGCGTCCCGGGCTGCGCCCGGAGCGCGGCACCGACGGTCCGGTAGTGGCCGGCCGCTAGTGGCCGGCGCCCGCCGAAGCCGGGGAATCGCTTCGGGGCAGGGCCGTAGTGCAGAACGGGGGAGATTTGCACCTGCTCGGAGGCCGCGTGCGACTGGCCGTTCGCCGCCTTGGTCAGTGATGAGTTCAGCCCGGCGGCGAAGATCACCGCGGTGGCGCCGAACCCGATCGCGGCCATGGTGACCGCGGTGCGTGCCGGGCGTGCGAACGGGGCGGCCAGGCCGATCGTCACCGGGCGGGGGAGCGGTAGCCGGCCGAGCAGCCGGTGCGCGGCGTAGCCGCGGCCGGTCCGTGGGGCGCGCCCGGTCGCGATGGCCGCGACGGCGCTGAGCCGTCCGGCCCGCAGCGCCGGCAGCACCGCCGCCAGCCCCACCAGGGCGCACATCAGCAGCGGCACCCCGATATCGACCGAAGGCGGCACGAGCAGCTTGCCGACTCCGTAGATCGTCGCGGTCTGGCTGAGCAGCGGCACCGACAGCACGTTGCCCACGACCACGCCGGCCAGCATTCCGGCTAGCGCCGGGATCCCGGCCTGCGCCACGTACGCGGCCACCACCTGCGCCGGGGTGAAGCCGATGCTCTTGAGCACGCCGATCCGGCGGTATCCGCTCACGACCGCGCCGTTGACCACGTTGCCGACGATCACCACCGACATCGCCAGCCCTATGACGCCGAACGCGACCACGAACGGCACGATGATCGCGATTGACCCGCTCTCCTGGGCCTTGACGGTGAGCCAGGAGCTGGTGCCGGTGATCGTGCCGGCCGGCAGCGCCCGGGTCAGGGCGGTGACGTCGGAGGTGAGCTGTGGCTGGGTGTCCGCGTGGTGGAACCGGTAGAGCATCTGCGCGGCGGCCGGGGTGTGTGGCGGGTGCAGGGCGGCGATCTCCGCGGGCACCACCCAGGCCCCGGCGGTGCCAGTGATCGACTTGGCGACGCCGACCACTTTCAGCACCGGCCGACCCGGCGCGCTGGTCACGGTGATCCGGGTGCCGATGAGCTGCACCGCGCTGGCGTCCCGGTAAAAGGAGTCGGGAGAGATCACAATCTCGCCGGGCCGGCGCGCCCAGCGGCCCGCGTCCAGCGTCAGCTCGTCCACCGGGCCGCCGGGTGAAGCGCGGCCGACTACCGTGACCGGTGGCATGGTGAGCCCGATCGTGTTGACCCGGGGCGTGATGGTCGCCTCGGCGAACGGCCCGGCGGCGGCGGTGACCTGCGTCAGCCGCCCCGTCGTCGCCAGCTGGCCGGTCGTGGCCCTGGCCGGGTCGATGCTGGCGGTCACCTCCGCGCCGCGCTGCGCGGCGAACGCGTGCTGGAACGGGGTGTTGGAGTCGACCAGGAGCCCGAGCCCCAGCGTGGCCGAGGCGGTGGACACCAGCAGCACGGTGAAGATCACGACCGTCTGCACCTTGCGGCGGGTCAGCCCGCCCGACACCGCCCTGATCACCGGCCGGGCGCTCATCGCCGCGCCCCCGCTCCGGCGTCGCTGGCGATCACGCCGTCGGCGAGCTCGATCGTGCGGCTGGCGTACCGGGCGGCCAGGCCGGGGTTGTGGGTGACGAGCACCAGCGTCTGCCCGGACCGGTTGAGGTCGAGCAGCAGTTCGCCGATCTGCTCGCCGGTGGCGCTGTCCAGCGCGCCGGTCGGCTCGTCGGCCAGCAGCATCGCCGGCCGGTTCACCAGCGCCCGGGCGATCGCCACCCGCTGCCGCTGGCCGCCGGACAGCCGGGCCGGGTAGGCCTGGCGGTGCTGGCCGATCCGCAGCGCCGCCAGCAGCTCGTCCGCCCGGGCCCGGGCCTTGCCCCGCGGCACCCCGGCCAGCTGCGCGGGAAGCAGGATGTTGTCCAGCACGGTCAGGTCGTCCAGTAGGTTGAAGAACTGGAAGATCATGCCGACCTGCTGCCGGCGGAACTGGGCCACGCCGGTCTCGCTCAGCCGGTCGATCCGCTGGCCGGCCACGGTGACGGTCCCGCTGGTCGGCCGGTCCAGGCCGGCGATCATGTTCAGCAGCGTCGATTTGCCGCTGCCCGACGGGCCCATCACCGCGACCGCCTCGCCGGGCGCGATCTGCATGCTGACGCCCTCCACCGCGGGCGCGGCGTCACTGTCGTAGCGTTTGGTGACTTCTTCGAGTCGTATCAGGGCATCCATGCCCGGCAAGCTAGGCCCGCCCGGTCCTGGCCCGCCTCGGCCGCGCGGCGCAACTTGCCCGCCGTGGCGGCTGACTTCCGCCGGGCAGGTCGTTCGCGAGGCGGAGCCGCCTCGGCCGGGCGGGCGATGCCACGCGGGGGGGTCGCGGGGGACAATGAGCTGGTGAGCGAGAGCAGGCGAGGGCTGGTGCAGGCCGGCCTGGCCCGGGCGCTGGCGTTCGCCCGGACCACCGAGCCGCGGCCGGCGCTCTCCCGGCGCGCCCTCAGTATCGACGTCGTCCTGGCGGCGGCGGCAACCGTCGCAGCGCTGGCCGCCGGGCCTCCTCCCGCCCGCCCGCTAGGGCCGTTGCTGGTCGCCCTGACGGCGGCACCGCTGGCGCTGCGCAGGGTCTTCCCGCTGACCGCGTTCTGGACGATCATGGCCGCCATCGTCGCTGCCTACTACGGCGACAACAACGCGACGCTGGTCACCTTTCTCACGGTGGCGTTCGCCGCCTACTCGGCCGTCGTGCACAGCCGGTACCGCGGCGCCGCGCTGCTCAGCATGCCCCTGGTGACGGTGCTGGTGATCGCGCTCTTCGCGGACACGGCGCCGCCGATTCCGGCCCGGGCCACCCCCTTGCTGATCTTCATCCCGATCATGATCGTGGGAAACGCCGTCCACCGGTGGGCCCGGCGGGCCGGCGACTCCGGCGCGCGGCTTCGCCAGGCCCAGGCCGAGCACGAGGCTGCGACCCGGCGCGCGCTGGCGCGGGAACGGGCGCGCCTCGCGAGCGAGATGCACGACGTCGTGACGCACAACGTGAGCGTGATGGTGGTGCAGGCGGGCGCCGCCCGGCGGGTGCTGAGCGCCGATCCCGCCGAGGCCATCAAAGCGTTGCGCGCGGTGGAATCAAGCGGCCGCACGGCCATGACCGAGCTTCGTCATCTGCTCGGCCTGCTCAGCCCCCCGCCGGGGACCGTGGATGCCGGCGGGCCAGCCGGGCAACCGGCCGTGCTGGTGGATGGTGGCAGCGGCCCGGGCGGTGCCGCCGACCTGGCGCCGCAGCCCGGTCTCGACGAGCTGCGCGAGATGGTTGGCCGTGTCGTCACCGCCGGGCTGCCCGTCGAACTGCGGATCAGCGGGACACCGCGGGACCTGCCGCCCGGCCTGGGACTGGCCGTGTACCGGGTGGTGCAGGAGGCGCTCACCAACGTGATCAAGCACGCGGGAAAGCCACAGACCGAAGTCCGGCTCACCTATGAACCAGCCGCGCTGGTGGTCAAGGTCGCCGACGACGGGCGGCCGATTCCCGCCGCTGGCCCGGCCCCGGACGCCGGCGTTCCCCGCGGTGCCGGGATGGGCCTGCTTGGCCTGCGGGAACGGGTGGCGCTCTACGGCGGCGAGCTTGCCGCCGCACCGCGGCCGGGCGGGGGATGGCTGGTGCAGGCAAGGATCCCGGTGGAACCAGCCGAGATACCAGCGGAAGTGACCCCGCCATGAGCGAGGCAGCCACCGCCGGCGCTCCGCTCCGCGTGGTCATCGCCGACGACCAGACACTGGTCCGCAGCGGGTTCCGGCTCATCCTGAACGAGGCCGGGATCACCGTCGCGGCCGAAGCAGCCAACGGCAAGGAGGCGGTCGCCGCCGCGCTTCAGCACCGCCCCGACGTTGTCCTCATGGACATCCGGATGCCGGGGATGGACGGGCTTGAGGCCACCCGCCGCATCCTCGCATCCAAGCCCGGATGCGGATGCCGGATCATCATCCTCACCACGTTCGACCTCGACCAGTACGTCTACGCCGCGCTGACCGCCGGGGCGAGCGGGTTCCTGCTCAAAGACACCTCGCCCGAGCAGCTCGTCGCGGCGGTACGCATGGTCCGCTCGGGCGACGCGCTGCTCGCGCCGTCCATCACCCGGCGCCTGATCGAACGGTTCGCCCCGCACCAGCCCGGCCAGTTCATCTCGCACGCCGGCCTGTCCGACCTGACAGTGCGGGAACTCCAGGTACTGCGGCTGCTGGCCCGCGGGCTCAGCAACGCCGAGCTGGCCGCAGAGCTGACGCTCAGCACCGCGACGGTCAAGACCCATGTGGCCAGCATCCTGGCCAAGCTGCAGCTACGGGACCGGGTCCAGGCCATCGTCCTGGCCTACCAGACCGGGCTGGCAGGCCCGCCGCCCAGCAGTCCGGCCCCCGGCGGACCGTGAATCCCCGGGACGGCACCGTCCACCCGCCAGGCCAGTGGGCGCTGGGGATCCAGGCCCGCCTGACCGCTCTGCTCAGCGAGGGCGAGTCCGCCGAGCGGCGCTACCGTGAGTCCATCGACCGCCCCGGCCGCACCCGCGCCCACACCGAACTGGCCTGCAGCCACCTGCTCTACGGGGAGTGGCTGCGCCGCCAGGGCCGCCGCGCGGACGCGCGCGAGCAGCTGCGCGCCGCTTACCAGATGCTCGATGCGATGGGGGCCAGGGGGTTCGCCCAGCGCGCCCGCCGCGAGCTGCTGGCCACCGGCCAGAGCGTCCGCAAGCGCAACCCCGCAGGCCTGCCGCGAGCCGGTCGGCTATGCGCTGACCACCAGGAGGCCCAGGTCGCGCGGCTGGCCGGCGAGGGGCTGTCCAACCCGCAGATCAGCATCCGGCTGTGCATCAGCCCGCGCACGGTCCAGTACCACCTGCACAAGGTCTTCACCAAGCTCGGCATCAGCTCCCGCGGCCAGCTCCGCCGCGTCCTGCCCGGCGACCCGGGCACCATCCGGGCACGCTAAGCCGAAGTTTCGTGTCCGCTCTGGGATGTCGCTGCGGGCATGCAACTGCTGGCGCGCGGCGGGACCGGCGATCTCCCGCGGGTTCTTCGACGCCTACTGTTAAGCAGGCTGTTTTCAGTCGAGACAGGTCCGCACATTGGCATGCAGACCCGGTCAAGACGGTGGGCTGTTGACCTTGTCAGGCGGCGTGGGGCGCGAGTTGGACGATGAGGTCGGCGTCGAGGGCTGCGCTGATTCGTTCCAGGAGTGGGATCGTGGGTACGACGCCGCCGGCTTCCAGGCGTGAGAGGGCAGGCTGGGTCATGTCAGCGCGGGCTGCGAGTTCGACTTGGGACAGTCCTAGGGCCAGGCGGCGTTCACGGACCGCCTGGCCGATGAGGAACGCCCGGCGGGCTTCGGCGTACCCCTCCCGGTACTCGTCGCTGTCACGGCGCCCGGCAGCGAGTTCCTCGTAAGGGGAGTGCCGTTCGGTCATGTCAGTTCACCTCCCGGCCGGACACCTGGTGAGCGGTGCCGTGTTCGGCTTCGCAGATCTTCTGGGCATGCAAGGCACGAGCTACCTCAGCAGTCTCGGCGCTGCGGGTCTTAGAGAACATCGTCAGTAAGATCACCCTCCGGCCCGGTGCCAGCCAGTAGGTGACCCTCGTCTGCTGGCGTAACAGGTGGAACCTCAGTTCCCTGATCTTCCCGCCCAGATGGCGGGCGTAAGGCCCGCCAAGATCCTCGGCGCGTTGAGCAAGCAGGCCGACGAGGAAGTTGACACGGCCGAAGTCGCGGTGGCTCAGCCCGGCCAGCCAGGACGGCACTTCCGGTTCAATCTCAACCTCGTGCAACCTTGCCATGCATCCTATGCTATATGCATCGTATGCTATAGCCAAGCGGGCGGTCAGGTGCCGGAGGCCATGTAGGCGGCCAGATGTAGTTCGGGTGACGATCGAGGTTCTTCCGGGCCCGACCGCATCGTGGTGCGCGTATCAGCATGCCGGGCGGCGATCTGGACATCCCGGAGGCGGGTGAGTTTGCATCGCACCAGTGACGCACCACCCAGATTGGCAGCGTCAAATTGACTTCTCCGCAGTACAGCTTCGGTGAAGTCAACGTCACGTAGGTCGGCACCAGTGAATGTCGCCAGGCGTGCGTAACAGTGCCCCATCGAAGTGGAACACCAGCGCGGCCACGCCGAGGAGGCGGCACGTCCGTCGGTAGGCGATCTTGAGCAGCACCCGGCCAGCCAACCATCACCGCGACCGGTCTGCTGGCGATAGTGCAGGTCAGCCGCTCAATCGAGTATCCGGGCGGCACAGGTTCGTCGCGCGCGCTTCGGGCCTGCGCCGGACAGACCGTCTCTGACAAGGGGCACAGCGCGGCTGGGCCGGCGCGGTTCAGTCACCTAGGTGAAGAAGACTGGCAGGTGATGACAGGTCACCTGCGGCCGCGGAACCATCACTTTGGGTGCGAGTCAGGGAGGGCTCGAAGGCGGGTAGCAGAAAGCTCAGTTCTCACCGCCACCCTGGTGGGCAAAGGTCCGGCTCAGGGCTGCCGCTGCAGAGGAACGGGCGGGGGGTGGCGATGACAATGACAGGGACTCCAGTACGGGGAACGCCGGCGCGTGGCGGGCAAGCGCGGGCGTCGCTGGGACGGTTCACGGAGCGCGAGCGGGGCCGGGGTGCGGTCATGCCTGGCACCTTCCGGGCCGCAGTAGCCGCCGAGATGGGACAGGCGTTCAGCCCGCCCTACCAGGTGCCCATCGTGGTCGCGGTCAACGGGCTGCTCATGGCCGGTGCGTGGTTCCTGCTGCCACGCGGCTGGCTGTTCACGCTGCAGAGTCCGCTGGCCTTTCCCGTCATCCTGTCCAGCTGGATGTATGCCGACGTCCCGGCGACGAACGTGCTCGCCCCGGACCGGATCCGCGTCCTGGAGGCCCTGGGTGACCGCACCATGATCAGCCGGCTGCTGCTGGCCAAGGCGGCGGTGCTCTGGGTCTTCGTGGCCCCGCTGTGCGCGGTGCTGGCCGTCGTTGTCGGGGCGGAGCACCACGACGCGCTGCTCATCGGCACCGAGATCATCGCGATCTGCGTCATCCCCGTCGCGTGCCTGCCAGTCGCGGCGCTGGTCGGCATCCGCTGGCCCTACCACCCGCTGCAGCTGCATTACCGCTGGGACCACCGTGTCCCGCTGCGCCGGATGATCGTCCGCTGGCTGATCCTCGCGGCCGTGCCCTACGCCCTCGTGCCCGCCCTGTGCTTGCTGATGGCCGTCCCAGCCGTCATCTTGCTCGTGCTAACCCACAGCGCCAACAACCACGTGATCAGCTTCATCAATGCCGAGGGCAAGCGGTTCGGCCTGGTGCTGTCCGGCCATAGCCACCCGCTATCGGCCGGCATGTTTGCCGCGTGCGTCGCGCTGACCTGCGGGGTCGCGGTTGTGGTCCGGGTGCTCGGACGCCGCGCCGACATGTGGCTGATCGGGCGCCGGCAGCCGGCGATCGCCGGATACCTGGCGGACCCAACGCGGGGCTGATCACGCGAGAGGCGGGCCGCACCACTCTGCCGTGGGCTGCCGGTGGACGGGGGCTGGGTTGTGGTTCACCGCGAATCCCTGTTCGGCTCGGCGTCGCACCTCCACGAAAGACGGGCCCGGCCGGTCCACTCCCGCGAGGTTAACGCAGTCATCGCAGCGGGGGCGGACCCGGCCATCAGCTAGCGAATAACCCTTCCCGCACGGACTGGGCCGGCAGCCGATGCCCGGCCGCACCGTGGTGGCCGCCGGATGCGCGGTTCTCATCCATCGACATCGAGGTCCTGCAGCCGCCCGGGGTTGCCAACCCACGGTGAACTATGTGGGTGCCCTGGTCCGGTCCGGATCACAGCTCGTCGGCGGCGAGCAGCCCGATCTCGACGAGGTCGAGGGGGTGAACCCACTCGTCGCTGACGGCGACCCCGCCCGCCTTCGCGATTGCTGCGCGCAGCGGCCCGGCCCAGACGTGCTCGATCAGCGCGATAGCCGCCGCGCTGCCGGGCTCGATGGAGTCCGAGACGTCCCACACCTCGGATTCGTCGATCAGGTGACCGTCGGCCCCCGCCTCCATCCCGGCGACAACTCCGGCCTCCATGCCGGCCTCGCCGTCGACCCCGAGGCCGAGCAGGGCACCGACAATAGCGCCCAGATCCTCCGCTTCCTCGATCGACAGGTCGCTCCACTGCAGGGCCGTCAAGCTGCCATCCAGGTTCTTCTGCACGGCGAGAGCGTCGATGAGGCGGATCACCTCGTTCTCCCGGAGCCGGTTGAGCTCGTCGAGGATCGCCCCGGAGAAGTCCGGTTTGTCGAAGCGGACGACCAGCAGCTGTACGGGCCCGATGGGCATGCTTAAACTCCTTAGTGCTCGCCGAGCAAGCAGCCCGGACTCGGGATGGGATGCGGGGTTCAGGCGCCGAGAATCTTCTGTTTCTGCGTGTCGAATTCCGCCTGCGTCAAGGCACCGGCGTCGAGGAGTTCCTTAAGCTTCATCAGGTCGCCGTAGGGGTCCCGAGCTTGGGCTGCGGCCGGGCCCTCATCTGGGACGGGCGGCGGCGGTGCGGCGGCCGCGTCCTGCTGCTGGGCGGCCTCACCCCTCGCTTGACCGCGGTTGGACGCCACATGGGCGGTGGCTCCCAGGACGGCTGCGCGTCGCAACATGCGTGGCATCGTGATCTCCCTCGATCGGCTTAAGGCGCCTGCGAGGTAAGTGCGACTCCACTAGCCGCTCAGGCACTATCCGCTGTTTGGAACGACGACGGGTCTTCCGCGCTCCGGACCGTAGGCGCCCATCTGCCCAGCGGCATAGGGCCGAAGGTCCTTAATGACGGAGTTTTACGGGCCTCCGTCCATTCGCGGGGTGCCAGCGGTCAAAGACGTCTACGGGCCGCGCTGACGAGATCGCCGAAACTACCAGCTGCCTGAAATTCCTCAACCGCATGGCCGTCGAACGGTCAGGCCGGCGGTCTTTCCGACACCAAAGACAGAATGACTGATCTGGGTGGCACCGCTGCCACCGCACCAGGCGACCGCCGGATACCGAATTAGGCGGATCAGGTGCGGGCATAGTTCCGGGCTCGCTGGCCAGGGCATCCACCATGACCGCCGACTTGCCCTGCAGGAAGCGTTAGCCGCCTTCACGGTGAGAGGCATCACTGGGAAGTGCTTGATCGCCGGCTGCTTGCTGACGGCCGGGCAGCAGCTTGGCGCTCATCTTGACCGCCTTGACCGCGCTTGTGGTACCGGCCTCCAACGTCACGCCAAGGGCCATGACGAGGATGCCCGGGATGAACAGTGCTCGTGAGCCGAGCATGAGTAGCCCGATGCGGCCGAGGACATAGGGCGGGGTGCAGACCACCGCTCCGACTGCCCCGCCCACGGCGGTGAGGGCGAGCTTGTCCCGTTTCGAATGCGTGGTCTGCACGCCGATGAGCCGGGCCGGCACGGCGACATAGCAGACCATCATCACGGCGATAATGACACTCAGCGAGATGGCGAACCACCACTGCCCCCAGCGCACGAGGACCACCGTTGACACGCCGAGGCAGACACCGACCGCTGCGCCCCATCCCAGGATCACGGCGCGGCTGGACCGGGCCCGGGTGAACGCGAGCCCGATCATCGGCGGTCCCGGCTCGGCGATGGCGAAAGCGAAGACGGCGTTGAGGAAAAAGCTCGCCGCGGTGATCGCCGCGACGGCCAGCACGACCGGCACCACGACCGGCCCGCGCAGCACATGGAAGGAGTGCCCGTGCAGCACATGGGCCTTCAGGTCGAGCAGCGCGATCCAGATCCACATCGCCGGGAGCACCTGGATCAGGGTGAGCCGCCAGTTGGTGATGAGCAGCCTCACCCCGTCGAACAGCATCACGATGGCGCCAACAGCAAAAGCGAGCGGAGCGAAGAGCCGACGGGACCGGCTCAGCCGGAGAACTGCCTGCTCCACGGCCGCGTCGTCACTATGGCCGATGGCGTGAATCAGGCTCCCGGCTGCTGCTCGCCAGGCTGCCGGGCGCGGCCGGGGTACCGATTCGCCGATTCGCGGGGGCGAGGAATAGCCAGCGGGATTGTCGTCAGCGGGCAAAGGCGCCGGCTGGTCCTGCGCACTCGGGTCTATGGCCATTGCGAGCCCCTCAGCTCGGCAGTCCGGGCTGCCGCAAGATCAGCACGACCGAGAGGATCAGCAGCACGGAGCCGAACGTAATCAGGGCGTTGCCTGCATTCCCGTGGCGGATCCATGCCAGGAGGCGTGGGTCGGGCTGAAACGCCGGTCCGGCTCGCGTTGCTCAAGGCAGACCTGCATCGGGTCGGTGACTGCGTGTTCTGGCATAAATGTGGCACGTGCGTGGACCCGCGGGTAAAGAGGGAGGCGCAGCCACTCTCGAAGCCGTCCCAGTCCGTGGTGGAAGGTCATGGGCTGGCTGAGGGCCCGGTTCGCCCGGCCGCGATCACGGCATCGACTTCGCGGAGGAAGTTGACTAGTGCCATCGTGAGGAACGCCGCGCCGATGAGCGACAGAATCTGCGCTTCTGGCCGTCCGGTCCTGCGGGCGATCGAATGGGCGACGGGCTGAGCGACGGTCCTGGTCCAGCCGGTCAGGCCCACCTGGCCCATTGCCACGAAGTTCCATTTCGCCATCGGGGCACTCCTTCCTGATCGCTCCTGATCACGGACTGCGGCGTGCGGCGTGACATCGGCCCGGGCTGGCTTGTGGCACGGCCGTGGTCATCTGCTGGTTCATCCGCTGCGCACTCTCTACTGGCATTTGCCTGATGTGGCGTTCTGCAGATTGCTTGCCGAAGTCTTCACCTGGCTGACCGCTGGCACGACCGCCGCGGCCGCGGTCAGCGGAGGCTGGCCCTGCGCGGACTTGATCGCCGTCTCCAGGCTGGACAGCGAGGTTTTCAGTGCCGTGGTCTGCGACGGGTACGCGGACTTCGCATCGGCAGCGAATGTTTTTGCGCTGGTCTGGACTTTGCCCAGCGCAGTCTGCAGTGAGCTGAGGCCGTTCTTGGCGACGTTCACATCGCCGAGGTTGTGCACCGAGGTCTTGAGCTGGCTGGCGGCGGTGCAGTACGCCGGCGGGCTGCTGCTGCATCCGGCGGCCAGCCCGGACAGGACCAGCGCAATGGCCGGAAGCAGCAGCATGGTGCGCGCGCCTGGCCGGTATGCGGCTCTCATGTGTTCTCCAAGGTGGCGGTATCGGGGCCTGCGGTCGGACATGGCCATGCCCGGCTAGTGCGAGCGGTCAGCTGACTTGGGTGGCGGCTTCCTGGACGGCCTTGTCGATAACCTGGGGGCTCACCTCGAGCTCCTTGGCCACGGGCTGCTCGGCTTTCAGCCCAGCCGTGTCCGCGGCTTGATTCACGTGCACCTTGCCCTGCGACGTTCTTGGTGACCACGGCGGCGTGGTAAGTGCCGATCCGACCGTGCCCCCCGCGTGGAGACCCTTGACCAGGCCGTAGTCCGCTCCCGCCGCCGCCTCGCTCGGATACGTGCCGATGCAAATGAAGGCGGCGTCAGGCTTCGCCATCGCTTTCCTTCCCGCTGTTCCCGGTGGCCAGCCCGGTACGGCCGCGCCGTGCGCCCTGCCCGCTGTCCATCACCCGCCAGGCTCACACCCAGGCAGGCGGTCCGGCATCACCTGCCGGCCAGTTTCACCTAGGTGGAAACAGCCCGGCTTCTGGACCAGGTTCACCGCGGCCAGCGATAGTCGCAGATAACTGTCGCCGACCTCGCCGACGTGGCTGGTGGCGACCGGTGGGCCGATCGCTCCTGGAACGCCCAGGGGCCCCACTGAGGATGCGGAGGAAGCCGTCGCCACGGGGGAGAAGATCTGCAAGGAGCGGGCGTGCCACTGACCCATGGCCCGCACATGCCGCTGGGGATCACTCCCAGCCGGGAACTGGTGAAGGTACTGGCCGAGGTGACGCTGGCGCTGGTGCTTTTCTCGGACGCTTCCCGGGTCGGGCTGCATCAGCTGCGGGCGGACCTGGGGCTGTGCCTGCGGCTGCTGTGCATCGGGCTGCCGCTGACCATCGGCCTGGGCAAGCTGGTCGCGTTCACCCTGCCCGGGGTGAACACCATCTGGCTGGCCGTGCTGGTTGCCCTGGCCGGCGCGGCCACCGCCGAGCACGCCGCCAGCACCGGGCCCGGGCCGGCGGTGGGCCGAACTGGCACCCGGCCTGCTGATCGGGGCCGCGGTCGGCGGTGGCGGCGGCTGGCTGGTCAGGATGGGCCGTGCCCGCGGCTGGGTGGCCGAGGGGTTCGCCGGCGCCGCGGTGCTGGGCCTGGCGCAGTGCTGCTACGCCACCTCTGTGGCGCTGCACGGCAACGGGTTCATCGCCGCGTTCACCGGCGGCCTGGCCTTCGCTGCCGCCGGCGGCCAGGCGGCGAGGCTGGTCCCGTTCGTGGCAGAGACCGGCACGGTAGCGGTCGCGCTGGCAGGCGCACGGCTTGGCCGGGCCGCCGTACTGTTTGTGGGCTGGTGCGGCCCGCGCGGCCTGGCATCGGCCGTCTTCGGGCTACTCGCGCTGGAGGACGTGGCCGGGTCCGCGGCGAAACCTGCGGTCACCGTGATCGCCTTCACGTGGCTGCTCAGCGTCCTCACCCACGGACTGAGTGCCGGCCCGCTGGCCAAGCGCTACGGTCCCCGGCTCACCCCGCCACCAGAGGCCGCTGGCCCGGCCGGTCTGGCCGAGATACCCGAACGGCGCCTCATCCGCCGCTCGCCGGCCGTCAGCCCGCACGGCATACCCCGGCGTGGCTGATGACCACAGATCAGGCGTTGACCGGATGGGCTACCGAGACGGGCGACGGGCCGGGCCCGTCTCCACTCACTGAGCCGGACGCCTGCCCGGTCAGCCGGACGCATTTCGCCGCGCTGACCAGAAGGCGGCCGGGCGCTTGCATCAGCCGGGCAAAGGGCCTTAACCGTGGCGGCATCGCGTCCCCGCTGGCCGCCATTATCTATTCCTTCGGCCTGCACATCGGTGCCGTTCGGCCCTGCAGCCTTGCCACCTTTCCTGGGCAGGATGGCAGTGGAATCGGAGATTGCTCTTCGAGTGACCCCCGGTGGCGCCGCTGCTGTTGGGCAGCGACCATAAGCGTTCGGACGAACGCGGAGAGAAAGCGTTATGTTGATCTTGTGGATTCTGTGTGTTGTCATCTGGATCGCGATCGCGTTCTGGCCCGCCCGTGTCGCTGGCCGGAAGGGCCACAGCTTCATCGGGTACTTCATCTTCAGCGTGTTCTTCTTCCCGGCCGCGCTCATCGTCGCTTACCTCATCCCACCCAGGGCTGCAGCTGTGAGCTAGCCCGCCAGCCTGGCCGCCAGCCCTGCGAGCCCACGCCTGATGACCGGCACCAGGCGCGCAAAGGCTGCGTTGATCACCACGAGAAGAGGGGAACCACACAGCAGGGCATAGGTGGCAAACCGGAAGGCGCTGTTTATGAAGTCAACCGTATTGAGCTGGGTCCACAGGGTTCGCGCGCGAGTGGCCCCGGCTCGATCGATGGCGCGTTAACGAGCTGGTTGAAGGCTGGCGGGGGGACATCGACAATGCTAACCAGGAGATGCAGTCATCGGACTGGCCGAGGAGGAGGACCGTGAACAACGCCACGGCGAATAAGGGCTGGCTGGCACTCGTCGCCTTGGCCACGGCGCAGTTCCTTATGGTGCTGGACCAGTCGGTGATGAACGTCTCGATCAGCGCGCTGGTCCACGATTTCCACACCACGGTCACCACGATCCAGGCGGTTATCACCCTCTACTGCCTGGTCATGGCCATGCTCATCCTCACTGGGGCCAAGATCGGCGACATGATCGGCCGCCGTCGGGCGTTCGTCATCGGGCTGATCATCTACGCTTGCGGCTCGGCGCTGACCGCGCTGTCCCAGTCGGTAGCTGTACTCGCCCTCGGGTGGTCGGTGCTCGAGGGCATCGGCGCGTCGCTGGTCTTCCCGGCGCTCGCGGCGTTGATTGCCGGCAACTTCGCGGGGGCCCGGCGCAAGGCCGCTTACGCGGTCATCGGGGGGGTCGCTGGTGCGGGGATCGCGGTCGGCCCCATTGTGGGCGGGTGGGCGACGACCGCACTCACGTGGCGGGTCGTGTTCGTCGGCGAGGTCTTCATTGCCGCATTCATCCTGATCATGATGCGGAAGGTGGCCGACGCCCCCCGCCCGGATCCCGCTCCGAAGCTCGACATCGTCGGCTCGGTGCTGTCGGCCGCCGGTCTCGGGGTCTTCGTCTTCGGCGTTCTCCAGTCGAGTACCTGGGGATGGGTCAAGCCGAAGAACTCCCCGATCACCATCTTCGGCTTCTCGCTCACCCTCTTCGTCCTCGCCGCTGGTGGCATTCTGCTCTGGGGATTCGTCACCTGGCAGCGCCATCGCGAAGCCACGAACCGGGACCCGCTGGTCCACCTCTCACTCGCCCGCATCCCGCCGGTGCGGTCGGGGCTGATCGGGATGTTCAGCCAGAACCTCGTCCTCATGGGGATCTTCTTCGTCGTTCCGCTCTATCTCCAGCTGGTCCTTGGGCTGAGCGCCCTCGAGACCGGGATCAAGATGCTGCCCATCTCGATCACCATGTTCGCGACCGCGGCGGTTGGCTCACGGCTGTCGAACCGCTTTCCGGTGCGGGCGATCGTGCAGAGCGGCCTGATCGTGACCCTGGCCGGTGCCCTCATCCTGCTCGCGACGATCAAGCCCACTCTCTCCAGCGCCGGGTTCGCGATCGGAATGGCCGTGCTCGGTATCGGGATGGGCTTGATGATCTCCCAGCTGGGCAACGTGGTCCAGTCCTCGGTCGAGGAGTCGGGCCGGAGCGAGGCCGGAGGGCTCCAGTACACGGGACAGCAGCTCGGCTCGGCGCTCGGGGTGGCGCTCATCGGGTCCATCGTGCTGATCGGCCTGACCAGCACTTTCATCTCCAACGTCGAGCACGATCCTCGAATCAGTGCCAGCGTGTCGGCCCAGGTGGGGGTGGCGGCGGGCTCCAACACCAATTTCGTGTCCGGCACACAGATCGACGCCGCAGCGAAGAAGGCTGGTCTCGACCCCACGACTGCAGCAGCACTCGTCGATGACTACGAGTCGGCGCAGCTCCGATCGCTCAAGGCCGGGCTCCTGACTGCCGCCCTCCTCGCCCTCCTCTCGCTCGGGTTCACCAGAGAGCTGCCGCACGAGCGGCCGGCTCCCCGGGCCCATCGTGATCCCGCAGCGGTACCGACCTGAGCCGGGGAGCGCTATGACATCAGGCCAGGAGCCAGCCGCTCCGCCCCCGGTGACGCCGCCGCTGCGGGCTGCTGAGCGGGGTGAGCACTGGTGGCCGGTGGCGCTGGCGATCATCGTCGTCGTTGGCCTGCATGTGGCCCTGCCCGCGAAGTACCGGGTGAACCCCCCGTGGGTCCTGCCCGTCGTCCTGCTCGCGTTGCTGGCTGCCCTGATTATCGGGGACCCGGGCCGCATCGACCGCCAGAAGACCTGGCTGCGGGTCACCATCGGCATCGTCATAGCCCTGCTGACACTGGCCAACCTGTTCGGCGCAGCCCGCCTCGTCGGCGACATCATCACCAGCAACAAGCTGTTCGTCAGCAACGCCACCGGGCTGCTGGCCACCGGCGGGGTGATCTGGGCCACGAACGTGATCGCGTTCGGGTTGTGGTACTGGGATCTGGATCGTGGTGGCGCCGCCGCCCGGGCGCACCAGCCGTATGCGAACCCGGCGTTCGTCTTCCCGGAGATGCTGAACACCGAGTACGCGCCGGCCACCTGGGTGCCGGAGTTCGTGGATTACCTGTCGCTGGCCTTCTGGACCGCCACCGCGTTCAGCCCCGCTGACGTCTCCGCGATCAAGCGGTGGGCCAAGCTTTTGATGATCATGGAAGCGGTTGTCTCCCTTAGCATCGGCGTGCTCGTGGTCGCCCGCGCGATCAACATCCTGAAGTAGGAGCAGGCAGATCCAACTGGCTGCGCCGGTGGCCGTGGTATCGGCGCCCGGGAACCCGCCGATGTGGGCGCGCGGAGATCGAGATCCTCGCCGCTAGGCCATCGCGGTAGCAGCCCAGGCCGCGAGTCAGCCGCTCTTTCCGGGTAGCCGGCTGGCCGGCGTGCGGGCCTTGTGCCAGGACGGCGGGCCCGGTGGCGCCTGGCCGGCTGGGTATTCCTGCATGGGGACATGTCCCGCTGTCCATGCGTTCATGACAGGGTCGACGATGCGCCATGCTTCTTCGGCCTCGTCGCCGCGGATGAACAGCATCGGGTCGCCGTTGAGCATGTCGAGCATCAGGTGGGCGTATGCGGTGAACCGCGGCGGTGTCGAGCGTGCCTGGAGTTCCCGGCTCTCGGCTGTTCGTTCCGGGCCGTTGAGGGTGGTGGCCAGCCGCACGCATGGTGAACGGGACGCCGGCCCACCGCGGGCTGTTCACTTCGACGGTCAGGGACGCGTACGTTTCGGTGTTGCGGCTGGGGTCGACCCCGGGTTCATCCAGGTAGCAGGGGACCAGCCGGTTCCCGATAGTGCCGGCGGTATAGCGGGCGCGGATCGTCTGGCCGCGCATCGTCTCCGCCTGGGGCGTGGCTACCGCGCGCAGAGCCTCGACGCGGGTCCCGCGGAAGGAGTCGGCGTCGAGGCGGGCGGGTTGTTCCATGAGGACCAGGGCCATGGCTTCGATGAGATGGTTCTGCACCATGTCTTTGAGCGCGCCGGCCTTGTCGTAGTAGGTGGCCCGCCTTCGAGGGTAAGGCTCTCCAGCCAGCTGATGTCCACGTGGTCTATGTGTGCCGCGTTCCAGGTGGGCTCGAAGACCTGGTTGAGGAACCGGAGAGTGATGATGCGGCGGACGAGTTCGTTGGACAGGAAGTGATCGACCCGGAAGATCACCGGCTGGGGCAGCTGGATGCGCAGGATCTGGTTGAGGTGCCGCGCCGAGGCCAGGTCGGTCCCGAAGGGTTTTTCGATCGCCACCGCGTCCGTCACGCGCAGCTGGGCGGCCGCCAGTGCCGCCAGGACCGAGGGGAGCAGGCTCGGGGGCAGTGCGAGGTAGACCAGGGTGTCCGGATGATCAGCGGAGATCAGCCGGCTGACGTCGGCTGGCTGGGTGACGTCGGCGGGTGCGAAGCTGAGCATCTTCAGCACGGCGTCGCGGGCAGCCGGTGTCACGGCCGCGTGTTCGTCCAGCCCGGCGGCGATGTGCTGGCGGAAGTCTTCGGTTGACCAGTCGGTGTCGGCCGAGCCGAGGATCGTGAACTCTGGTGGCAGCAGCCCCGGCCTCGGCGAGCTGGGCGACCGCGGGCATCAGCAGGCGGCTGGTCAGGTCGCCGGAGGCACCGAACAGGACCATCCGCTCGATCATGGAGTGCCGCCTTTCTCGGGTGATGGCAGGCCGGGAGCGTGCTCGGGCCACGGAGCTGGTGCGGACAGAAGACCCGCGTACGGGGGTGAGGGGGGACCGGTCACCCCGGGGCGGCAGCGGAAGATCACCCCGGCCAGCGGCTGGGCGGCGCGGGTGTCTGCCTCGAGGTCGGACCAGGAGGTGGTGATGTACAGGTCGCCGCGGTCGGTGCCGCCGAAGGCGACCGAGGTGGGGTTGCTCGTGGTCTCGACCACGCCGTCGAGGGTTTCCACCGGCGCGGTAGCGGTGGACGGCCCCGGCTCGTCCCAGCGCGACCCACAGCATGCCCTCATCGTCGACAGTCATGCCGTCCGGCCAGACCTGCGCCTGGCAGAAGTCGAGGAAACGCCGGCGGCTGGCCAGGGTGCCTGTTGCGGGGTCCATGTCGAAGACGTTGACAACGAAGGGGGGTGTATCCGCGAGGTAGAGGCGCCCCCCGGCTCGTCCAGCGCGGGCCCGTTGCAGATCGTCAGGCCCCCGGCCACGCAGGTCACCTGGCCGCCGTCGACCCGGTACAAGGCGGCGTTGCCCGGCCGCTTGTCATAGGCCATCGTCCCAACCCAGGCCCTGCCCCGGCCGTCGGCCTTGATGTCGTTCGCCCGGTGCTCAGTTCTGTCCTGCTCGACCGGGACGCGAAGGTCCATCGCGCCGGTATCGCGGTCGAGCACGGCCAGGCCCCCGGGGCTGGCCACGACCGGCTCTCCCGCCGTGCCCAGGATCACCCCGCCGGGCTGCCCGCAGGTGGCCCAGGAACTGTCGTTGCCCGACGCCGGGTCGAAACAGTGCACCCGCTGCCCGGTGACGTCCACCCACCACAGCCGGGCTGTGGCAGCGTCCCACGCCGGGCCCTCGGCGTGCTCGGCCCGGATGCTCAGCGCGGCCTCAACCGGGATGTCACCCATGGAGCCGGCCTGCGCTCCCTCGTGGCTGGTCAGACATGTCCAAGCGCGCCGGGACGCTGGGCCAGCTCGTCCTCGGCGTGCGCGACCATCGGCATGCCGCCCTGGCCCACTGCCAGCGGCGTGCGATGGTAGCCGTGGTAGGTCATCATCCCCCCGGCCAGGAACGCCACCTGGTCCCATCCGTTCTGCCTCAGCACGCAGTAGGCGATGTAGCTGCGGAAACCCGACCGGCAGTAGGTGTACACGGGCTTGTCCCGGGGCACTTCATCCAGCCGTTGCCGCAGCTCGGTGTACGGGATCAGGACCGCGCCGGGAATGTGCCAGGCGCCGTACTCGGCCGGGGTGCGCACATCGAGGATCGTTACCGTCCCGGCGCAGTCGGGGTAGTCCTCGGGGTACCACAGGGCGATGTCGCCGCGCAGCAGGTTCGCGCCCAGGAAGCCGGCCATGTTGACCGGGTCCTTCGCCGCCCCGTACGGCGGAGCGTAGGCGAGTTCCAGGTGCTCGAGGTCGAACACCGTCATCCCGGCGCGTAGCGCCACCGCCAGGACGTCGATGCGCTTGTCGACGCCGTCCCAGCCCAGTACCTGCGCGCCTAGCAGCCTGCCGTCGGCCGGGTCGAACAGCACCTTGAGGAACAGCGGCGCGGTGCCCGGGTAGTAGGCGGCGTGGCCGTTCTGGTGGGTATAGACCTTGCGGTAGTCCATGCCCGCCGCGGCCAGTTCGGTCTCGGTCATGCCGGTACCGCCCGCGGTCATGTCGAACACCTTGACCACGGCGGTGCCCTGGGTGCCCCGGTAGCCGCCGACATCCTCGCGGCCGGCGATCGTGTCGGCGGCGATCCGGCCTTCCCGGTTCGCCGGCCCGGCCAGCATCGACAGCACAGGCTCCCCGGTCAGGAAGTGAGCGGTCTCCACCGCATCCCCGGCGGCGAGGATGTCGGGCGCCGAGGTACGCATCTGCGCATCGACCACGATGCCTCCACGCGGCCCGATCTCCAGGCCAGCGTCACGGGCAAGATCCACGTTAGGCCGCGCCCCGGCCGCCATCACGACCACGTCAGCTTCGACTGACGTGCCATCGGACAGATCGACCACCAGCCTGCCGCCCGCCCCATGATGAACCGCCGTGGCGGACGTGCCGAGCCGCAGGTCCACCTGGTGCGTGGCGACGTGGTAGTCCAGGATCCGGGTCATCTCCGGGTCCAGCCACGGCATCAGCCGTTCCGTCCGCTCCACCACGGTCGTGGCCAGACCGCGGTCCCGGAACGCCTCGGTGAGCTCCAGCCCGATGTAGCTGCCGCCGACGATGACCGCGCTGGTGGCGCCCTTGTCCAGCTGGGCGATGATCCGGTCCATGTCGGGGATGTTGCGCAGCACATCTACCCGCGGGTCATCCGCCCCGGGGACCGGCGGCCGGACCGGTTCGGCCCCCGGGCAGAGCACCAGCTTGTCGTAGGGCTCCCGGTACGTCCGCTGGTTCGCGAGGTCGCGGACCTCTACTTCCCTCGCGTCGCGGTCGATGCGGAGCACGTCCTGCCCGGTCCGCACGTCCAGCGCCAGAGCCTTGGCCAGGCTCTCCGGCGTCTGCAGCAGCAGGCTGTCCCGGTCCGGGATCACCCCGCCGATGTGGTACGGCAAGCCGCAGTTCGCGAAGGAGACATAGTGGTCCCGCTCGAGCACGACTATCTCGGCTGACTCATCCAGCCGCCGCAGCCGGGCACCGGTCGAGGCACCGCCCGCGACTCCCCCCACAATCACCGTCTTCATTTCGCCACCCCGATTTGCCAGGCCGCGGCCCGGAATCTCGTTGATAGTCCGTGTGCCTGACTGCGGCCGCCACCCCAAGCTTGCGTCTGGGTCGCGGCGCAAGCAGGAGCGTGTGCGCGTGCCCGGCGGGGGAAACGGCGGGTCCGCTGACTCCCTTGGCAGCCGCCGTGCGCGGCCCCGGCGGGGCGGGTGGCCGGGGTTACATCTCCTTGACCGCTTGCTGCAGAGCCTTGTCGATGTCCTTCGGATCCACGTCAAGCTCCTGGGCTGTCTCCTTCTCCGCCCTGGTCACCGCGTTCTTGATCGCGTCCTCGACCTTGCTCTCGCCGACAACAATGAGCCCGGCCTGCCCTGGGTCGATGAGGTCCCCCAGCTGCTTCGCCTGCGAGCGCGACATTCCCTTGGACAGGTGCCCGGTGACCCCGCCGACCACGCCACCGACCGCGGCCGCGCCCAGCACCGCCGGCGGGAAGATAACCCCGATGGCCGCCCCGGCGGCAATGCCCCACCAGGCACCATGGCGGGTGGCCGTCTCGTCCTTATTTTCATGGACCTTGCCGTTCACATCTTTGGTGATGACAGCCGCGTCGTAGGAACCCACCAGCCCCGCTGCGTGAGCGTCCTTGACGACCTGGTAGTCGTCCCGTGCCGTGGCTTCATCCGGGTATGTCGCCACCAGGATGAACGTGCTACCGGATCCGGACATGCCGACCTCCTCCAGTTCCGCTGGCATCCTTTGCCAGGCGGTTCACGAAGCCGCCTCAGCCGTCACCCGGCCGCTGCATCGCGATCTCAGGCTCACACCCGGGAAGGTGACCCGTCATCACATGCCACCTGAATTCACCTAGGGGAGAACCCGCGAGCAGGCCGGGCTGAACGCCCATCCGGGGGCTCACCTGCCGCCACTGCCGGCGGCGCCCTGCACTACGAGAGGGCGCCGGGCGTGCCGCGGTCACGAGCTACGGGCTGGCACTGCTGGCCAGCCCCTGTTGGCGTCCACCAGGGACGCGCATGCGCGGTGTGAGGACCTCGCCGCACGGCGACGGCGACGCGGTGCACAGTCCGCGGTGGAAACTCCTGCCCGTGGTGATCGGGCTCGTCGTGCCGGAAGTGGCGGTGGTGTTGTACTGCGAATCGCGGTGGCGTAGATCGTGCCATTCTGGGGACGCCGCACGTTCATAGCTTCCGCCATCAGCACGCCCCGGCGTCCGGCTGGCTCGCGGCGATCATGACGGCGGTGATGATACTGCTTCACTCAGTACATGGCCTCTGAGTTACCGGGGCCGTTGGGGGATGAACATGGCTGGTAATCCCTACCTGGAACTGCCGCGGGCCAAGCGCCGGCGCCTGGTTGCCTGGGCGGTGCTGCGCAGTGTCGTTGTCGCAACGGTGCTGGTGGTTCTGTACTACCTGCTTCCGCTGGACCGGCCCTGGACTGCCGACACGGCGGCTCGCCTGCTGGCCAGCCTGCTGGTCTTCGTAGCCATCATGGTGTGGCAGGTCAGAAAAATCGCGCGCTCGCGCTACCCGGGTGTGCAGGCAGTCGAGGCGCTGGGGTTGATCTTTCCCTTGTACATGATCCTTTTCGCCTCGACGTACTTCGTGATGGAACGAGCCTCCGCGGCGGCCTTCACCCAGCCGCTGACCCGCACCGACGCCTTGTACTTCACGGTGACCGTCTTCTCAACGGTGGGTTTCGGGGACATCTCCCCGAAATCCGAGGCGGCCCGGGTACTGCTGATGGTCCAGATGCTCGGCGACCTGGCCTTCCTGGGGGCCGGCATACGCGTACTCCTGGGGGCCGTGCAGCGCGGCCGCCAGCAAAGACCCGATACCGGCGGCGGTACTGGACCGAACGCTCCGTGATGCGCCCGGCGGGCTGGTCACAGTTCGACGGTGATCCGCAACGGCTGGCGGCCGGCTGCGGTGACGGTGACGGCCTCTCGACGAGGTCGCCGGGGGACATTTTCAGGTGCCGGCGTCACTGTCGGTGCCGGGCCGCTGGCCGAGCCACTGCGCGTAGGACGTGGAGTTATCCGGGCCGGGTTCCACGCCGCCGGGCAGGGGATGGGCGAACACGAGCGCGGCGGTGGCCTGGAGTGTGCTGCGGAGCAGATCGGTGGGGCCGGTCGCCTCGAAGCCCAGGGTCCACCAGTCCTGGCCGCGGGTGCGGACCTCGGTGAGTTCCACCTCGCACCGCGGCTCCCGGTCCGGCCCCGCGGCGCGCGTCAGGACCGGCACGCTGGCTAGCGCGAGCCGGCTGATCCGCCGCCGCTTGTGCACCGGCTGCCAGCCGGGCGGGTCGCCGCTGCCGGGGCTGAGCGGTCTGACGGGAAAGGACCACTTCTGCCAGGACTCCAGGCGCCCGCGGGCGCGGCCCGCCACCTGCAGGATCCCCGGGCTGCCGCGGTAGGCCTTCACCTCCAGCGCCCCGCCCCCGCGGACCTTCACCGACAGCCCGGGCAGCGGCGGATCCAGCAGGTAGGTGTCCTCGCGGGATTCCGTCTCGGCCGGGAACCGCCCGAACCATCCGGCCACCGCGGCCCCCGGCTGGCCCGGGAAGATCCAGCGCACCTCCAGGCTGCGGACTGCTTCGGTGACCGGGCTCTGAGGCGGTTCAGCTGTCATCACCTCCTGCTCCTGACACTGTTGGCCCGGCCCCCGATGTCATACGTCGCGTATGGCGGTGAGCTGTCCTGAGGCGACGGCGTCAACCAGGGCCTGGTGGTCGCGTTCGTTCTGGTCGGCGTAGGCGGCGGCGAACTCGGTGATGGCCTGGTCGAAGACGGCGGAGCCGCCGAGGTAGGCGGCGATGGCGATCCGGTCCCCGGAGCAGGCGTGCGCCCGGGCCAGCGCCCATCCGCACAGCTCCCCGTAGATCCGCATGCCGCGCGGTATCAGCGCCTCGATGGCGATGGAGTATTTCCAGTCCCGCAGCTGGCGGACATAAAAGTCGCGCTGCCTGCCGTCCAGGCCGGCCTCGGCCCGCTGCCAGCCCAGGAAAATGTCGCTGGCCGCCTGCATCAGCCGCTGCCCGGCGACGACCCGCTGGCCCATGTTGGTGTATTTGCTGGCCCCCACGAACCGGCTGAGCACCGACGCCTCCGCCTCCTTCACCTGCAGGAACAGCGGATCGGAGTCGTCACGGCCGAGCATCAGCACGATCCAGCAGCGGGTGCCGACGCTGCCGACACCGACGACCTTGCGGGCCAGGTCGGCGAAGGTGAACGTTTCCAGCAGGAACCGGCGGTCGGTTTCCAGCGTCCGCCGGTACTTGCCGAGCAGGTCCTTGACCTGCGCCTGGAAGGCGGCCAGGTCCGTCTGCGCGGGCAGCAGCTCAGCGACCGGCACCAGCAGCGGCGGGTCAGAGATGATCCGCGGCCGGCCGTTGACCAGGTGGGTCAGCTTGGCCAGTTCCTGCATGCTGTCGCGGGTCTGCGCCTTAGCCATGCCCTTATCCACCATCTTGCGCTGCCGCGCCTTCAGCTGCGAGGCGAACTCCGCCCGCAGGTCATCCAGGTCCGCGCGCGCATACCAGACATCCAGGTTGGTCATCCCGGCGAAACCGCGCATCGCCTGCCGGTACCGGGTGACCGAAGCGGTCACGATCTCACGGCGGTCCTTGCCGCCGAACCCGTTACCGCGGGCCGCGACTTCCAGGCTGGTGGCCAGCCGCTTGACATCCCATTCCCACGGGCCGGGCAGCGTCTCATCGAAGTCATTGACGTCGAAGACCAGCCGCCGCTCCGCCGAGCCGAAGATCCCGAAGTTCGACAAGTGCGCATCCCCGCACGCCTGCACCGCCAGCCCGGACACCGGAGTACGGGAAAGATCGCTGGCCATCGGCAGCGCCGCACCACGGTAGAAGGTAAACGGGGAAACCATCATCCGGCCCCGCCGGATAGGCACCAGCTCCGGCACCCGCGACCTCGCCTGCTCCTCCAGCAACCCGATCGGGTCGGGCCGCCCCGGGCCCGGGTCAAACACCGCATGGCTATCCCGCGGCACCGCAGCCCGCGCCTCCTTCCCCCGCGCGGCACGCTCCGCCGGGGCCAGCTCCCCCAGCCCCGAATCCAGCTGATACCGCTGCACCTCCCGGGCCATAGCCCCACCCGCCACAACACTCACCATCGGCTCCTTACTCTGCTCTCTGCGCTTCGCGGCACACCAGCGGTCCTGCGCTAAGCACCATCGGCGTTGTGACCCGCGACCGGCGTTGTGACCGGTGCGTGCCCGCGCCGCGATCGGCGGGTCAGCCGACTTGGCTGGCGGCTTCCCGGATGGCTTTGCCGATGTCCTCCGGGCTCGTGCCGGGTTCCCTGGCGACGTGCTTTTCGGCTTTCATCCCGGCTTTGTCCACGGCCTGCTCCAGAGTGCTCTGCCCGACGATGCCCAGAGCGTCCTGGCTGGCGTTGATTGGGCTCCCCGAACTCCTTGATGTTCCAGTACCGCTGGCGCCGTGCGCCCTGTCGCTGTCCATCACCGCGCACGCTAAGACTCAGGCAGGCGACCCGGCATCACCAGCCGGCCGGTTTCACCTAGGTGAAACCGGCCCGGGCCCGGGACAGGGTGAACCGCGGCACAGCAACGGCGGCAGGTAGCTGACGACGATGCCGCTGGATGAAGGAAGGCCCGTTATGTCCAGCAGTGGATCGCCCCGGCTGGGTGACGCGCGGCTGGTGTGCGCGGACGCCAGCTGAATCGGGCATTGCACGCTTCAAAAAGCAGTCAAGCACGCAATCGCCGCCGCCAGTTCGAGCGGTGGTATCGCTACCTACCCGGGCGGGGGCACGCTGACCCCACCTAGGTGAAAGCGACGGGCGGGTGATGACGAGTCACCTGCCGCCGCGAGATTGTTGGGTTGGTGGGAGCCCAGGGAGGGAGGTCTGCGCTGCCAGGCGGGAGGAATTGCGGTGGATGCGTGGCCGCCCCGGGCCAGGGTGTCGAGAGGTGAATTGTGAGCCAGGTGGCGAAGATATTCCAGCTCAACCGGCAGGGATTCAATCTGCGCAGAGGCGTCATCTTTGCGGTCGTGCTGGGGCTGCTGATCATCGTGGGCGTGCTCCCGGCGGAGCGGAGGTACTTCCTCAGTGCGATCTTCGGGGCGGTGTGCCTGGCCGTGAGCGACCCCGGCGGGAAGTACGGCTACCGGGTGCCTCGAATGGCCGTGGTCGCCCTGACCGGTGCGTTGTTGACGGCGCTGGGGTTCGGCATCGGCGCCGGGGCCTGGGGGTTTGTGGTGCTAGCCGCCTTCGTTGCCACGTTGCTGGGCGGACTGGCGGTGAAATACGGCCTGCACCGGTTCGTCGCCGCCTACTTTCTCAACGTCTGGTTCATCATCGCCCTCGGCCTGCCGACTCTCCTCGCGTTCGGCCTGCCGAGTAACTTCCGGTCCGGCCTGATCCACGGCGAACCGTGGAAGCAGGCGCTGGCCTGGCTTATCGGGTCGGCCTTGTGGATCGCCTGGACCTTCATCAGGTGGCTGGCGCGCGGGCGGGTCGCGCAGCCCCAGCCTATCGCCGAGATCCCCGGCGATATCTCGCCGAGGCCGCTGACCCGGCCACTGGTCCTTTTCGCGGTAATCCGGGCCGTCGGCCTGTCGATCGCCGTCGCGATCGCCTTCGGCCTAAAGCTGCCCAACGCCTACTGGATGCCCATCGCGACCATCATTGCCATGAAGCCCAGCCTGCAGCAATCCGCCCTCGTCGCCGAGCGGCGCGTCGCCGGGACGGTAGTGGGCGCCGCGGTGGCCGCCCTCGTCCTGCTGGCTGTCGACAACAGGACCGCGCTCGAGGTGGCCGTCGTCCTCCTGGTCGCGCTGGCGGTGTCGATCCACACCGTGAACTACGCCTGGTACACCGCAGCCATGGCCGGGGCCATCCTGATCGCCGCGGATGTGCCCCACCCATCCAACCTTACGGACGAGGGACGGCGGATCCTATTCACATTCGCCGGTGTCGCGATCGCGGTCATCGTCATGTTCCTGGCCGACCGGCTGGCAAAGCACACTGCCAAAACGGCACCCCAGGCACCCGCCCACCCGGCCCCCGCGGCCTGAGCGGCCAGGGCGTCGAAGGCCCGACGCCAGGCCCGTGACCTTGGCCACGATCCGGTCTTCATGCCGATCAACTTGCTCGTCCTGCTCGCGGTGGCGAAGCGGGCCTCCAGGACCCGCCTCACCGCCGTCCGTGCCCTAGTCCGGATTGACGGATACGAGTTCAACGCCGAGTTCCTGGATTTTCTCGATGAGCCCGAGCAGATGCGCCTGATCGGTCACCCGGCCGGTCAGTACCGTCGTGCCCGCCAGCCGCTGCAGCCGCATGCCTTCAAACAGGAATCCGAACGAATCACCCAGCTCCCCGCGAAGGACGAGCCGGTACCTGCGGCCTTGCGTCCCGTTGCTGTCCATTTGTACGCAGCCTCACACTCAGGCAGGTGACCCGTCATCACCTTCCGGCCGGATTCACCTAGGGGAAGCGCTGGCCGGCGAGACCCGGCCCGCAGGTCCGGGCACCGGCCCAGTCTCCTCCGAAGAGGCAGGCAGACCTAGGGGGCGCTGGCCGGGCGCCTGGTGCGTTACCCCTTGGAATGCTCGCTAGAAGAGGCCGAGTTGGCGGCCGCGTTCGAGTGCGCCGGCCCGTGAGCACACGGCGAGCTTGCGGTAGATCGCCCGGACATGGCTATGGACCGTGTTGTGCGACACGTACAGCTCACGGCCGATATCCCGCTCGGACAGATCGCCGTGCAGAAGCTTAAGCACCCGGAGTTCCCGCTGCGTCAGTTCCTGATCTGCGGATCGGGCGCGGCGGATCTGCGGTGGCCGGTCGAGGGCGGCCAGCCTCCCGGCCAGGATCCCCGGATCTGGGCAGGATTCCAGGATGGATCTCGCCTCGGCTATCGTCTCCGCGGCACGCTCGTGCTGGCCCAGGGCCCGCAGCACCGTCGCCTGGCTGAGCAGCGCATTCGCCAGCTGGATGGGCTGGCCAAAGGTGCGCGAGAGGGCGACGCCGCGTTCGATCAGCGGCAGTGCCTCCCCGGGCCTGCCGCGCGCCGCGAGCGATGCTCCCAGCGCCAGCGGAGCCACGCCGATGACCTTCCTGGTGCCGTGTCCCCGCACGAATTCGGCTGCTGTGTCGGCCAGCACCCGCTGCTGGTCAATACGGCCCTGCTCGCCGGCGATCCATGACCGGTAGGCCAGCGACGCCTCGCCAGCCAGCCACTGCGCGCTCGCGGGCGCCAGCGCCGCCGATTCCGCGAACCACCGGTCGGCCTCGTCGAGCTCACCCCGGAAGTACAAGCCCGTGCCTACCGCCCAGCACGCCAGTGGCCGCCACGGCGACCCGGCGCCCTCAAGCACGGCCACCCGGCGGCCATTTTCTACCTGGGCGCCGATATCCCCCCACGGGAAGGCGGCCCGCAGCATCGTCAGGCTCGCCTCAGCCGAGCTGAAGCCATCCGGCAGCGGCCCGGTGCTCAGATCGCCCAGCCGTCCGACCGCCGCGATGGCCAGCGCCGCCTCCTCCCGCCTGGCGGACAGCGAGAGCACCCACGCCTGAACCAGGAGCAGCTGTACGTCGCCGCTCAGTATCTCCTCGGGGAGCCGCCGCAGCCAGGCCAGGACGGTGTCGTACCGGCACGTGTTGGCATGACCGATCCAGGAGGTTTCAATCAGCTCGCCGGCCTCGGCATACGCCCCGGCTGCTATAGCGTGCTGGATCGCCTCGTCAGTTGTCCCGTGATCGCGATGCCAGGCGTACGCGCGGCGGTGCAGCGCCGGGGCGGTGCCTGGCTCGCGCTGCTGGAGCTCGACCCGGAGCAGTTGCGCGAAGAGGTGGTGGAAGCGGTACCACCCGCCCTCGTCGTCGAGCGGGACGAGGAACAGGTTGGTCCGTGACAGCGCGCCGAGCATCGCGGCCGAGCCCTCCTGCTCCATCACGGCATCACAGAGGGGGCCGGACAGCCGTTCGAGAATCGAAGTGCGGATCATCAGCGCCTGCGCCGGCGGGTCATGGGCCTCGAGTACCTCTGTCACCAGGAAATCCAGCACGTGACGGTTCGAGCCGCCAAATCTGCGCACGTAAGCGGAGCGGTCGGCCGCGTGCTGCAGCGACAGCGCAGCAAGATAGAGCCCGGCCGGCCATCCCTCCGTCTTCCCTACCAGAGCCTCGACATCCTCAGCCGTGAGGTCGAGCCCGAGACGGCCGTTCAGGAAGGCATCCGCCTCCTCGGAGGTGAATCGCAGATCGCCGGCTCGCAGCTCGAGCAGATCACCGTGGGCGCGTAGCGCAGCGACTGGCAGGACCGGCTCTGTCCTGCTCGCGAGCACGAGCTGCAACCCGGGCGGCGCATGGTCGATGAACCACACGACACTGGCGCGGGCTGGGACGCCCGACAGCCGGTGGAAGTCATCCAGGATGAGCGTGATCGCACCCTGGCCATCGAGGTCGTTGACCAGGCGCGGCAGGACCTCGTCAACGACCGGTGCCGCGACCGTAAGCGCCGGGCTGGCAACGGCGGGGCGTGCGCAGCGGAGTGCCTCGATCGCATGCGTCCACAGGACTATAGGGTCGTTGTCTCCCTCGTCCAGCGTCAGCCACGCGACGGGGTTCCGCGCGGCCTCGGCCTCGCGCCACGCCGCCAGCAGGGTAGTCTTTCCGAAGCCCGCTGGGCAGGCGAGAAGAGTGAGCCTGCGGTCCGACCCGCTTCGAAGACGTTCTAGAAGGCGCTCGCGCGGAATCGTCAGCTTCCGTACGGGCGGCGGATGCAGTTTCGTACCGACCAGGATCGGCTGCTCCCTGCCCAGCCGCACCCCGTCGCCCGCGACAGAGTCTTTCATTTCAGACATGCCACGACGGGCCTGCGCTATTACCCGACGACGCAACAGACTCGGTGCCTGCCCGTGGCCCGATGCCTCCTGCGCAGGGCACATAGCACCCAGACTGCCTGACGCGGATTCTTGGATCCATGGGCCGAAGGTCCCAACTTACGCTGACGCCGCCCACGATGCGGGCGATAGCGTGGTCCCCTGCCAGTCCGGGCCGGTCTTCCGCCCTGCGGGCGGATCGCGGGTATCGCCGCAGTTCAGGGGCATGCGGGAAGGTAGTTCCCCGCTCACGGAACCTGGACGGAACGCCACCGCTGGCCACGGTTTGCGACATACAGGCCAGCGCATTATGCCCTGGTATGCGCGGCGTTGATGCACCTGGAGCGCTTGCGGCCCAGGTCAACCCGGGGGTGGAGATCGGTGTCAACCCGGACTCCCACCCGTGGGCCGACGCCCCGGATGGGTGCCGCGCGGCACGCTGACGGCATGAACATCAACATGTACGTGATCAACGCAATCCTCGTCCTGATGGTCGTCCGCCAGATCCGCGAGCACTCACTGGACCTGCGGGCCCTGGCCGTCCCGGTGCTGGCCGTGGGCGCCGCCGCTATCTTCTTGCTGCACTCGGTGCCGGGCGGCGGCAACGACATCGCGCTGGAGCTGCTCGGCGTGTCGGCCGGCGCGGCGATGGGCGCGGTCGGCGGCCTGGCCACCCGGCTGCGCCGCGATGCCGACGGCCGGGCGCTGGGCCGGGCCGGCGCTCTGGCGGCCAGCATGTGGGTCGCCGGGGTCGGCGCCCGGATGGCCTTCGCCTTCGCCGCGACGCACGGTGCCGGCCCGGCGATCGGGCGGTTCAGCATCACGCACCACATCACCGGCTCCGGCGCGTGGGTGGCGGCGCTGGTCATGATGGCCCTGGCCGACGTGCTGACCCGGCTGGCCGTGGTCTACCTGCGGGGCCGCCGCCTGGCCGCGGCCCCGGCGGCCGTCCCGGCGCTCATCCCGGCCGGCACCCGTGCCTGATCTGGTATCCGAGCCCGCCGCAAGCCAGACTGTGTCTGTGAGGGCACGGTTGGTAGCGGCGGGCCTTATTCATGGCACTGCACGGCCCGGGCCCGCTCCTGCTGCCCCCGGGCCGGGAGAGCCCGTTTCGGCCCGGGTGGCGCAGGCGCGATCGCGGGCCAGCGAGCGCGGTGACCGCCAGCGGCAGGCGCTGTGGCCGCTGGGCTGGGCGTTCATCGCGATCGTGGTGTCGGCCAGCGTGCAAACTCATCCCTTGCCGGGTCTGCGGAGTGCCGGACTGGGCGTAACACTTGCCCTGGCCGTTTACGCGGCAGCGGTCGCGACCGCGGTAACTCCAGGCTGGGCGCGGCGCGGCCTGGCCGCGCAGGCCTTCGTGATCGGGCTGATCGGCGGGGCCGGGGTGGCGCTGGCCGCCTTGCAGCCGCACGGCCCGGCCGAGCTGGCCGCGCCCGTGGGAGTCTGGATCGCCGCGGTCAGGCTGCCTCCGGCCCTGGCCGCTGCCGCCGCCGGGACGATCACGGCCGCGCTCGCCGTGGTCGTCGGCCTAACCGAGCACCCGCCGGTCCAGTCGGCCATCACCGCGACGCTGGTGTGCCTGCTGCTGGCGGTGACGGGCCAGTTCATCCGGCGCGGCCGGGAAAGCCAGGACCGCACCGAACTGCTGATGGCCCAGCTCCAGGATGCACGCGAGGGCGAGGCCGCCGCGGCCGCGGTGGCCGAGCGCAGCCGCATCGCCGGCGAGCTGCATGACGTGCTTGCCCACTCGCTGTCCGGCCTGGCCATCCAGCTGCAGGGCGCCCGCAAGCTCGCCGGCCGTGAACAGGTCAGCGATGGCCTGCTCGCCACGATCGAGCGGTCGGCCGAGTTGACCAAGGCGGGACTGGCCGAAGCAAAGCAAGCCGTCAGCGCGCTGCGCGGCGACCGGCTGCCCACCTTGGACCAGCTGGGTGCCCTGGTCAACGGATTCCGCCGCGACACCGGGACAGATGCCACCTTGCGGATCGACGGGACGAGCCGGCCGCTGCCCGCGGAGGCCAGCCTGGCGCTGTTCCGCGGCGCCCAGGAAGCGCTGACCAACATCTCCCGCTACGCACCCGGTGCCACTACCGCCGTCACCGTGAGCTACCAGGCCGATCGCACCCTGGTCACCGTCGAAGACCACGCCCGCCCCTCAGCTGCCAGTCCCGGCCCGGCCGCGGGGCCCGGATCTTCCCTACTTGCCAATGCGGGCGGCGGGCATGGCCTGACGGCGATGCGCGAGCGAGCCCAGCGGGCGGGCGGAACCGCCCGCGCCGGGCCGACTGGCGACGGGTGGTTGGTCGAGCTGGAGGTGCCCGCGTGACGGCAGTACCTGAACCGGGCACGATCCGGGTCCTGATCGCCGACGACCAGCGGGTCGTGCGCGAGGGGCTGAGCATGCTGGTGTCTCTAATCGACGATGTCCAGGTCGTCGGCACGGCCTGTGACGGAGCCGAGGCGGTGCGCCTCGCCGAGGCTCACCGCCCGGACGTGGTCCTGATGGACCTGCGCATGCCGGGGGTCGATGGCATCGCCGCGACGGCGGACCTGCGGGAGCGGCTGCCGGCCGCCCGGGTGCTGGTCCTGACCACCTACGCCGATCAGGACGTGATCGTGCCCGCGCTGCAGGCGGGGGCGCGGGGTTACCTGACCAAGGATGCCAGCGCCGAGCAGATCGAAACCGCCATCCGGGCGGTCCACGCTGGGCAGACCCATCTCGACCCCGCCGTCCAGGAACGCCTCGTGGCCGCGGTCATCAGCCACCCGCCGCCCGCGGACCCGGCCGGCCCCGGCCACGAACCGCCCGATGGGCTCACCATGCGCGAGGTCGAGGTGCTCACCCTCCTCGCATCGGGGCTGAGCAACACCGAGATCGCCCAGCGCCTCTACCTCAGCAACGCGACGGTAAAGACCCACATCAACCGGATCTTCGCCAAGACCGGAGTCCGCGACCGCGCCCAAGCCGTCCGGTACGCCTACCAGCACCGCCTGGCAGCAGGCTGACCACCACCTGACCGGACCGGATGCGCGCCTGGATTCCCACCGGACGGAGCCGCCAGGCCGGTGATGACGATCGGCAAATAGCTCTTCCCGCTCATCGGCGGCGGCCAGTACGGTCACCGGCTACACCACCCGGCCAGGCCGGCCGCCGGAGGCGACGACTGGGAGCCCGGCCCGGGCCCATGCGTGCATCCCGCCGGCCAGGTTGACCACGTCCCGGCCATCGCGCGCCAGCAGGCTGGCGGCGCGCGTGGACCGGGCGCCGGACCGGCACACGGTGATCACGGTCCGGTTCGGCGGCAGGTCCCGGATCCGGGCCGCGAGACGGCTCAGCGGGATGTGCCGGGCCTTGGGTGCGTGTCCGGCCTGCCATTCGGCGTCTTCCCGGACGTCCAGCAGGATCGCGCCCTCGGCCTGCAGGTCCCGGGCCTGTGCCGGGCCCACCTTGGGCCTGGCCGGGAACAACCGGCTCAGCCATCCGCTCATCCTGGTCGCCTTCCTCGTGTCTTCGGTCATGACGCGGCGGCGGGTCACGCGACGTTTTCCTGCGCACCGCGGATGACAGGCAGGCCACGGGCGGTCCAGCCCCGGCGCCCCCGGCCACCGACCTGGCGTTGATCCCGCGCCGGATGAGGAACTGCGCCGCCGTCGATGACGAAAGCTCCGTCCGCGTGCGCGGAGGCGAAGGTGTGCAGGTCAACTTCGGGGACCACCAGTTCCTCCTCGAATACCCATGGGGGTATATGGCGTTGAGGCTGAAGGTAGCCGGCCAAGGGCCTGGTGCGCAAATACCTTCGGGGGTATCCGAGTAAGATCCCAGTACCGGGAGGCTCCCGCCGGGCGACCCAGATCAGGGCCTGTTCGGCAGTGCTCCAGCGAGACGCTCTAATACCCCGTGGGGTATACTGGTGTAGCGTGAGAGGAGGCAGCCTGTGAAGATCGACGAGGATGCGGAGGGGCAGGTCCTCAACCGGCTCCGGCGCGCGCAGGGCCAGCTGGCCGGAGTGATCTCCATGATCGAGTCGGGGCGGGACTGCGCCGACGTGGTGACCCAGCTTGCCGCGGTATCCCGGGCCCTGGACCGGGCCGGGTTCAAGATCGTGTCGAGTGGGATGCGGCAGTGCCTGACCGCCGAGGGCCAGGCCCCGATGACCGAGGAGCAGATGGAGAAGATGTTCCTCACCCTGTCCTGAGGAGAGGCAGACATGGACTACGGCATGACCGTGCGCACCACGCTGCCCTTCGCGGAGGCGGCCGCGCGGGTCCGCGGCGCCCTCAGGGAGCAGGGCTTCGGCGTGCTGCCCTGCAACGTGGTGATCCGCGGCGACGCCGGCCAGACAGTGGTGGAAGCGCTCGATCCGCAGACGATGGTGACCGTGACGGGTGAACCTGCCCTCATGCCCGTGGCCGAGGAAGCGGCCAGCAGGCTCCGGGCTGCGCTCGCGTCCTTGCCGGCCGCGGATTAGCCTGCCCAACGTCCCTCATCCGCTACTGACCCGCCGAAAGGCGCAGCCGCCGCCCGGTCGGCAGGACCGCTCGCCGGGCGGCGGGTCACCTGCTGCACGGTCAGGCCGCCAGGTGCCCGGGGGAGAAGATCTCGCGGACTTCGCGGGCGGCGTAGCCGGCCAGGATGTAACCGGCGGCGGGGTCGGCCCACCACCAGCCAGCCGCCGCGTTCAGCAGCAGGCCGGCCAGGACCGCCGTGGCGAGGATGCCGTCGATCAGGGTGACCCGGCCCTCCGTCCGCAGCACGGGGTTATCGAGTGCGCGGCCGGTCCGGGCCTTGCCCGCGGCCAGCGCGAACATCACCGCCGCGGTCACCGCGGTCCAGGTGATCCCGACCGGGGAGTGCCGGGAATGATATCCCGCGGCCAGCACCACCGTGGACTGCACCAGCAGGTAGGCTCCCAGCGCCGCGAATCCATACCCGATCAGCCGCAGGCCACGCCGCTGCCGGTCCGCCCCGGTTCCGGACAGCTCCCAGATCACGACGGTGGACGCGCCGATCTCGATCAGCGAGTCGAGGCCGAACCCGGCCAGTGCCACCGACCGCGCGGTGATCGCCGCAACGGCCAGCACCACGATCCCGGCCACGTTCCAGGCCAGCGTCGCGTATTCCAGGGCGAATCCACGCCGCAGCAGGACCCGGCGTTCCGGGTCATCCTGGATCACGGGCTGATTCTGCCCGCCGCACCGGCCGCCAGCCAGGCTGGCCAGCATCTCTTGCTGACCTGTCTGCCCCCGGACTGGAGTGTCAGGCCAGGTGGCAGTGCGGCCCCGCGCTGATCAGGCCGGGGCTGAGGCTCCCGGGTGTGCGCTGGTCGCGAGGTCCAGGAACCGGCGTGCGGCGGGCGCCAGTGGCCCGGGCCGGTGGGCGAGCACGATGCTGCGGGTGATGGGCGGGCGCGGGTCGCTGACCACGGCGCCGAGCCGGGCAGCGACCCGGGCGAGCGGCTCGGGGAGCAGCGCGGCGCCCGCCCCCGCCAGCACGAGCGGCAGGATGGCTTCGCGTTGTGCGGTGACCACCGCGATGCTCGGGGACAGGCCCGCGCTGGTGAGGGCTTCGTCGAGCAGCCGCCGGCTGGACGTTCCTCGCGGCGCGGCGATGAACGGGAGGCTGCCCAGTTCCCCCACGGCCAGCTGGGCTGGCCGGGTGGTGCCGGGCGGCAGGATGACCTGGAGCCGCTGCCGGGTGAGCTCGCGGGTGGTGAGTCCACCCGGCAGTGTGGCGCCTTCGGCGAGCCCGAGTTCACACTCGCCGGTCTGCAGCAATCTGGCCAGGTCCGCGGTGTCTTCGGGGGCGGCCAGATCGACGAGCACGCCGGGGTGGGCGGTGCGGAACCGGCCGACCAGGCTGGCCAGCGGGTCTGCGGCGAGGGTCGGCAGGGAGCCGAGGGTGAGCGAGCCGGTCAGCAGGCCGGTGACCGAGGCCACCGCGGCCCGCGCGGTCTCCACGTCGCGCAGGGCCTGGCGGGCCGGGCCGAGGAGCGCCTGTCCCGCGGGGGTGAGCCGCACCTGGCGGCCCACCCGGTAGAACAGCTCGGTGCCGAGTTCGTCCTCGAGCTCGCGGACGGCCAGTGACAGCGCGGGCTGGGAGACGAATACGGCCTTGGCCGCGCGGGTGAACCCGCCGTGCTCGGCCACGGCCAGGAAGTGCCCCAGGCGGCGAAGGTCCATATGAATATCTTATAGATAAGAGTAGAAACATGTATTCGACATCTAGTTACCGAGGTCCGAGCATGAAAGAGGGGCCGGATTCGCCGGCCCGGACAGCGGAAGGGAACGAGTGCCGGCCAGCGAAGCGCCCCAGTCAGCCCGCACGGCCGGCCGCCGCGGCTTCCAGCGGCTCCTCATTGAGCCGCCCCGCCCGCCCGCTATCGCCCGCCGGCCGTCTGCCCCGTGGCTGGCCGTGGGCACCGTCTGCGTGGGCGCATTCATGGGCCAGCTCGACGCCAGCATCGTCACGCTCGCCCTGCCCACCCTGCAGCGCACGTTCCACGCCAGCCTCGGCGCCGTGACCTGGGTCGGCCTCAGCTACCTCCTCGTCCTGGTGGCGATGGTCACCGCGGTGGGGCGGGTGGCTGACATGGCCGGCCGCAAGCTGCTCTACACCTACGGCTTCGGCGTCTTCATCCTCGGCTCGGCCCTGTGCGGGCTGGCTCCCAGCCTGGCCGCCCTGATCGGGTTCCGGGTCCTGCAGGCGGTGGGCGCGGCCATGCTCCAGGCCAACAGCGTGGCCATCATCTACCTGGCCCTGCCCCGCGCCGCGCTGGGCCGCGGGATCGGCATCCAGGGCGCCGCCCAGGCCCTCGGCCTCGCGCTCGGCCCTGCGGCGGGCGGCCTGCTGCTGGCGGCGGGGGGATGGCGGCTGATCTTCCTCATCAACGTCCCCCTGGGCCTGGCCGGGCTGGCGGCCGGGTGGCTGCTCATTCCCCGCAGCCGTCACCTGCAGCAGCGGGTGCCGTTCGACTGGGCCGGGCTTGCCCTGTTCATCCCGGCGGTCGCGGCGCTGCTGTCCGCCGTGACGCTGGGGAACCGGGCGGGCTGGGCATCCCCGGTTATCATCGGGCTGCTGGCCGGGGCGGCCATGCTGGGGATCAGCTTCACGCGCTGGGAACGCCGGGCCCGCGCGCCGATGCTGGACACCTCCCTGTTCCGCAGCCCCGCGTTCACGTCGGGGATTGCCAGCGGGCTGCTGTCCTACCTGGTCATGTTCGGTGTCCTGCTGGTGGCCCCGTTCTACCTGGAGCGCGCGCTGCGGGCCTCACCCGGCCGGGCCGGGCTCACGCTGACCGTCATGCCGGTCTGCCTGGCCGTGGTCGCACCGCTCGCCGGGCGCCTGTCCGACCGCCACGGTCCCCGGCTGCTCACCGTCACCGGCATGGCGATCGTCACCGCCTCGCTGGCCGGCCTGGGCCTCACCCGGCCCGGGCAGCTCACCCTGATCGCGGGGCTGGCGGCGGCCGGGGCCGGGCTGGGATTGTTCACCCCGCCCAACAATGCGTCGATCATGGCGGCCGCCCCCCGGCAGCAGGCAGGGATGGCCGGTGGCGTGCTCAACATGACCCGCGGAACCGGGACCGCCCTCGGCCTCGCGCTCACCGGCGCGGCCTACGAACTCGGCGCCGCACCATGGCCGGGATTCCGTAACGCAGTCCTCTTCCTGGCCTGCATGTCAGCCGCCGCTGGCTGGCTGGCCTCGCTGCGCGGGCACGCGCCTGGCCGCGGATGTGCCGGCCCGGCCCGGGCCGGCTAGTATCGTGTATATACCCCCAGGGGTATTCTAGGAGGCGCATGATGAGGACAGTCAGGTTCATGAACGGGACAGCAGGACGATCCGCACGGGTGCTGGCTGGCCTGGCGCTGATCATCGGGGGTATCGCCGCAGGCGGGACGGGTGGGCTGGTCCTGGCGGTGATCGGCGTGATCCCGCTGGCCGCCGGCGCGGCCGGCGCATGCCTGGCCGCGCCGCTGCTGCACGTTCCGCTGCGGGCCCGCTGACCGGCGGCCGGAGATGATCTCGCGGAGTACGGGCCGGGACGGCCCGCCGGTGAGCGTCACCGGGGGCGCCGTGTCCCGGCCCGGGCAGCGGCTGCCCGGCTGGCGTGCGGTGCTGGCCGTGGTGGCCCACCCGGACGATGAGACCTTCGGGCTCGGCGCGGTAGCCGACAGCTTCATCACGGGCGGCGCCGCTGTTCACCTGCTGTGCTTCACCCATGGTGAGGCTTCCACGCTGAACGAGAACGACGCCGCACTGCACCAGGCCCGGCAGCAGGAACTCCGCCAGGCCGCTGCCGAGCTCGGGGTCGCCACCGTCACCCTGCTCGATTATCCCGACGGCCACCTTGCTGAGGTCACGCCGGGCGAGCTATCCGGCCAGGTAGCCCGGCTGGCCGTGCGATCCGGCGCCGAGGGCCTGCTGGTTTTCGACGACACCGGCATCACCAGCCATCCGGATCATCAGGCGGCGACCCGTGCCGCGGTGAGCGCGGCGCTAGCGGCCAGCCTGCCGGTACTGGCCTGGACGCTGCCGGATGCCGTCGCTGACCGGTTGCGGGCGGAGACTGGCGCGCCGTTCGCCGGCCAGCCGCCAGGCCGGGTTGACCTGTGCGTGCGGGTGGACCGGGCCCGCCAGCGCCGTGCCGCGCTGATGCATGCCAGCCAGATCTCACCGGGCGCCGTCTTGTGGCGGCGGCTGCAGTTGCAGGGTGACTGCGAGCACCTGCGCTGGCTGCACCGGCCCGGAGCGGCATCCCGGGTGCAGGCCGGAACGGCCCCCGAGGTACTTGCCCGGCGCGAATGACGCAGCCTCCCCGGCGCGAATGACGCAGCCTCCCCGGCGCGGATGACCGCAGCCTCCCCGGCCGCGGCGGTGGCCGGGCGGGGGCGGCTAGTCTCGGGTGATGGCCCTGCACCTGCCCAGCCCTCCGGTGAACGGCTTCCATCTCGGCCCGGCGTTCATCCATTTCTACGGGCTGATGTACGTGATCGGGATCACCGCGGCGATCCTCATCACCCAGCGCTCGCCGCCGTGGTGGGCGCGTGGCGGGTGCGCAGGCACGGCGCGAGCCCGGCGCAGTTCATGGACGCGGTCGCCCCCGCCTTGCTGGTCGCCCAGGCGATCGGCCGGGTCGGCAACTACTTCAACCAGGAACTGTTCGGCGGCCCGACCAGCCTCCCCTGGGGCCTGGAAATCGCCCCGCAGTTCCGGCCACCGGGGTACGTCCAGTACGCCACGTTCCAGCCCACCTTCCGGTATGAGCTGATCTTCGACCTGGCGCTGGCGGGGGCCGCCTGGTTCTGGCAGACGCAACGCCGCCCCCGCAACGGAACCCCCGCGCCCGGCGGAACACCGCAGGCCATGCGGCCCGCATCAGCAGGCCAGGACCGGCAGTAGCGGGGAAACTGCGCCGGCCAGGACCTGGGCCCCGGATGCCATTGCCGAGCGGCCCCGCGAGGCCGCCCTTGGCGATCAGGAAGTACGCGGCCGCGATCGCATGACCGGTGATGATCCGGAACTCGCAGCGGCCAGCCCGGACGGTCCAGGTTTCGCTGGCTGCCGGCTTGGTCAGCCGTGCGTCTTCCGCGAGATGGCCGGGGTGGCCCGGGCGGACATGGTGAAGAAGTCTCGCGGCCACCAGGCCTGGAAGTACCGGTCCGGTGCCCCGAACATGCCGGGCAGCAGATCCCTGCCGGTGGCCGGAGTCGCCGGCGCGGCGGCGCCCCGCGGGTCGTAGGAGGCGAAGTTGACCCAGTCGGTGTTGATGTCCAGTTCCATCGCCCGGACTGCCCCCGCCCGGGCCAGGATGTCCGCCAGCGTGGTGATGTTCAGCCCCGGGCCGCCGGCGTAGACCAGGGCGCCGTCAGCGGTGACGCCGACCCCCGACCGCCAGACGTAGACGGCGTTCCCGAGGGTGAAGCCCCACTGGGTCGTGTCGTTGGGGTTGAGGCCGGGAATGGCCTTGCCGTGGTTGACCAGCAGGTCGAGGTTCTGCCGCACGGACACGACATCCGGGGTGAGGGTGGCGCCATGGCCCCAGGCGACGATGTTGGAAGAACCGTCGCGGTAGATGACGAACGACGCCGCGCCGGTGCGCAGCGGGAGGATGGTCTTGCCGTCGGTGTAGTAGCCGCCGTTCGCGTTGTTCATCAGGAAGCCCGCGTTGAAGGCCGCCACCAGGCTCCGGGACGCGGCCCGCGAGATGGGCGCGGTGTGCCGGTACGGGCCGCCGCCAGGAATCGTGCTCCCGGAATACAGCGTCGCCCGCAGCAGCCGGGTGTCCATCCAGGCCACCCCGACGACCAGGCTGGTGTGCACCGCGTCCGGCCGCACCCACGTCTCATAGACCGCCGGGTAACCATCCACCCGCCGGCCCGCCGGATGCCAGGCTCCTTCCCCGGGCAGCCGGTGACCGGCGGGTGAGGTCATCCGGGCCGGGACCGCCAGGTGCGCGACGCCCCGCCGCCCGTGACCACCCGCCGCGCCGGTGCCGCCCAGCCGGGGAATCGCGGACTGAGCCGGGGTACCCCCGACCGGCGGCGGATGATGGGAATACCACACGTTCTCCACCCAGTTCACGATCGAGCTGCCACCATGCCCCCGGAACCATTCCGCGCCGCGGGCCGCCGGCGATGACCCCAGGGCCGGATTGCCCAGCGCGCCGCCCAGCGAGACCCACACCGGGGTGAGCAACAGCACCACCGCGCACAAGGCCGACAGGAACGGATGCCGCCCAACGACCGTCCGGCGCGCACGGCGGATCTCCCGGCGCCGGGACCGGCGGCTCTGCGGCTTCCGCGGCCGGCCAGCGGCGGAAGCCGCCGACCGGGGCATGCTGGGGTCATGATCTGGGTCCGCCGCCCAGTACCCGGTATCCGCGTGGTGTCCATTATCGGCGGCATAGCCAGCTTCTGCGCCGTACCCGGTATCTGGTCGGTACCCGGTATCCGGTCCGTGCCCGTTGGCGTTGCCCTGGCGCGGATACCCGCCGGACGGCACCCGCGTCTCGCCGGGCGGCCAGCCATGGCGGCCAGCGGGGTCACGCCAGGCCCGTTCCGGCTCCGGCTGCTCCCACGGGTCGCCGGCCCGCTGGCCCGTTCCCGGCCAGGCATCACCCGCCTCGCCCGCCCGGTGGGTTCCCCCATGGGGCCGTCGCGGCCGGTGATCGTCCGGCATGACCTGCCATCCCTCCTGACCCGGTTCGGCTCCCGCTGGGCGCGTGCTTGGTGGTCAGCCACGGCCGTCCAGGCCCGAATCAGCCACCGCCAGCCAGCCTCGATTCAGGCTAGCCGCGGTTCCGGCCCGCACGGCGCCTCAGGTCAAGGCTTTGCCCGTTTGAGCGGAATTTCAGAGCTTGCCCGGGCATCGGCCAGCCGGGTCTGCAGCCGGGTCAGAGTACGGGCGGTGCGGGCCGCGCGCCGGGTCCACCAGTGCCGTGGATCGTGCCCGCCGATGGGCTGCTGGGCGGTGTGCAGGCCCGCCCAGCAGTGGGCGTGGCTGGCCAGCCAGCCCAGTGTCGCGCTGGCGTCCTGGTCGAGCAGGGCCCGCAGCGTGTAGCGCCGCTCGCCGATGCGGTAGCCGAGGCCTGCTGCCGCAGCGGCGCCGCGCAGGTCCATGCCGGTCAGCAGGATGCCGGAGCGTACCGGCGCGACCAGCGCGTCGAGCAACTGGCCGCGTTCATCGGCCGTCCGCGGCGGCGCTGGAGCCGTGCGCAGTGCCAGGGGATAGGCCGGTGGTGGCGCCGCGCGGCGAACCTCCTGGCCGAGGGCCGAGCGCGTGAGCCGCGCCCAGGCGGCGAGCGAGGGCACGCCCAGGCGGGTGACGGCGGTGAGGTAGCCGGGCGCCCACGACCACAGGTGCTCCAGCAGCAGCGCCTCCCGGGCGTGCCGCAGCCGGTCACGGGTGGCTTCGTTGCGCGCCGCCGTCTGCGCGTCGGCTAGTTCCGCGTAGAGCATGAGCAGCGCGCCGAGGTGATCCGCGTCCTGCGGCGGGTGCAGGCCGATCGCCCGCCAGAACCCGGTCACCCGGTCCAGTCCCTCCCCGCCGAGCATGCCGCTGGGGCCGAGATGGATCGCGGCGTGCGGTGGCGCGGTGAGGACGAACACGCTGGTGTGCTCGGCCGTGGTTGGCGCGGGCAGCCCGAGGGCCGCGGTGACGGGGCCGCTGTGCGGCGGGGGGCTGGCCGCGACGGCTCCGAGCGCGCGGAGCAGTTCCGGTCCGGCGGGCGGCCGCTCAGGGCCGGCGCTCAGGCCGGGGCGGGCCGGGCTGGCGGTCACGGGGCGGGCACCCGGTAGGTGCTGGCGGCGGGCCTGAGCGGGCGCATCAGCCAGGGCGGGCGGCGCAGCCCGGCTGGTGACGCGGGCCCGGCGGGGCGGGTGAGCCGGAGCCATTCCTGGTACACGGCGCGGGCCTTGGCGGTATCCACCGCGATGTCGCCGTGCTGGTCGTGCGGGCTGGCCGGGCGCACCCGGACGGCCTGGTGCCAGCAGTGCATGCCCGAGACCGGGTCAGGGTGCACGGGAAAGGTGAGGTTCTGGTGCACGCCGGTGTCGCTCCACCAGATCCGCTGGGTGTCCGGATCACTGGAGGAATAGGGAGCGACAGACGCCCGGTGCTGCATGGTCCAGCCGTCATCGCCCTGGCGCAGGTCGACGGTGGCCATCATGGCCCGCTGGCCGGGCTGGCCGTCGAGCCGCCAGCGGCCCATGTGGTGACTGCAGGCGACCACCCCGGGCCGGATCCCCTCGGTGATCCAGGCCTTGGCCACGAAGTAGCCGATGTCGGTCTCCACCCGGACCAGGTCCCCGGTGTGCGCGACGCCGAGCCGCCCGGCGTCGGCCGGGTGGATCCAGACCGGGTTGGTGTGCGCGAGCTCGTCCAGCCATTTGGCGTTGGCGGACCGGGTGTGGATCTGGGTGGGCAGCCGGAACGTGGACAGCAGCACCATCTGGTCCGCGGCCAGCCGCTCCGGGTGCACGTGGCTCTTGATGTAGCCGGGCAGCGCGTGCTCCGGCCAGCCCCAGTCCGCGAGCGTCGAGGAGTAGAACTCCAGCCGGCCCGACGGGGTAGGGAAACCGCGGCGCACCACGCCGTCCACCTCTACCCCCGCCGCGCGCCGGCCCTCGCGGTCCGGTTCCGGCGCGCCCATAGGCACGATGTTCGGGCTGAACGGCCGCTCCGTGGCCGTGTACACCCGCCCGTCCGCGGTCACCGCGGTGCCGGTGAGTTCGCTGGCCGGGACCGGCTCCTCGTACAGCGCGCCCTGCCCGGCGGTGATCTCGAAGGCGCCGTAGCGGCGCATCCAGGCCAGCGGGGTCAGGCCCTCGGCGGCGGCCCGCTCGGGCAGGCCCGGCACCGAGTTCTCGAACATCCAGCCGTAGTACTCATCGACGGTCAGCTTCTGGCCGGGATGGGCCCGTGACTCGTGGTACCGCCGGATCCCGAGCGAGCCGTCCGGGTCGATCCGCCAGGACAGCTCGATCCAGAACTCGTTCTCCTCCCACACCTCGCCCGGGTTCACCTGCCGGGTGTCGGTGATGGTCTCGCCGAGGCGTTCCCGGGCGGCCCGCAGCACGGGCTGGCGGAACCCGATCCACTGCCCGTCGTACTGCTCATAGGAGTGGGTGTCATGGCGTTCCGGCCCGTGCCCCATGGGCAGGATGTAGTCGGCGAAGTAGGCCGACTCATTCCAGGTCGGGGTGAGCGCGACGAAGCAGCCGACCTTCTCCTCGTCGGTGAGCATCTCCATCCAGGACAGCCCGTCCGGGTTGGTCCACACCGGGTTGTAGACCCGGATGAAATAGGTGTCGAGCCGGCCGCGGCCCTCGTCCAGGAAGTGCGGGAGCAGGAACGACATCTCGTTCTGGGCCAGCGGGTACTCCAGCGGCCAGGTCAGGTCCTGCCACACGCCCGGGTGCGGCGGGACGTGGATCGGCCGGGGCACGAACTTGTTCAGCCCGTTCGGGAACGTGCCGCCCTCGGTGGCGACCGCCCCCAGCAGCGCCGAGATGAGGAACAGGGTGCGCGCCACCTGCCACCCGCCCAGGTTCCCGGCGGCCGCCGACCGCCACACGTGCGCGGCGAACCGGGTGCCCGCGCCCGCGACGGTCTCGGCCACCTCGGCCAGGACGGCGGCGTCGAGGCCGGACTCGGCGGCCGCGTACCCGAAGGTGAATTCCGTGTAGAGGGTGGCGAGCACGTCCTCGAACGCCTCGAACGTCACCGGCCGGTGGGGGTGGCAGGCCCGCAGGTACTCGGCCCAGTTCCACCACCGGCGGACGAACTCCCGGTCATAACGGCGGGTGGCGATCAGGTGCTGGGCCACGGCCAGGTTGATGGCCGCCTCGCTGCCCGGCACCGGGGACAGCCAGTAGTCGGCGTGCGTAGCGGTGTTGGACAGCCGGGTGTCGAGCACGATCACCTTGGCGCCATTCGATCGCGCCGTGGTGATCCGTTGAGCATGCGGGTTGAAATAATGACCGGCTTCCAGGTGCGCGCTGATCAGGTAGATGACCCGCGCGTTCTCATGGTCCGGGCTCGGCCGGTCAGCGCCCATCCAGAACTGGTAGCCGGTGCGGCCGCCGGACGAGCACACGTTGGTGTGCGAGTTGTGCCCGTCCACCCCCCAGCTGGCCAGCACCCGCTCGGTGAAGCCATCCTCGCCCGGCCGCCCGAGGTGGATCATGATCTCGCTGCGCCGTTCCTCGATGATCGCGGCGCGGATCCGGGCGGCCAGCGCGTCCAGCGCCTCGTCCCAGCTGACCCGCTCCCAGCCGCCGCTGCCGCGCGGGCCGGACCGGTGCAGCGGGTACAGGATGCGGTCCGGGTCGGTCACCTGGTTGAGGGTGGCCGGTCCCTTGGCGCAGTTGCGCCCCCGGGAGCCGGGATGCTCGGGATTGCCCTCGAACTTGCGGACCTGCCCGCTGTCGCGGTCCACGTAGGCCAGCAGCCCGCACGCGGACTCGCAGTTGAAGCAGGTGGTGGGGACCAGCAGGTAGCGGCGCTCCCGGCGGGCCGGCCAGGCCCGTGAGTCGAGCTCGGCCCAGTCGTCCCAGCGTTCCCGGGGCGGGAACGCGGCCAGGTGCACGCCGCTGGGCCCCTGGTAGAACGTCTCGCCCCGCGCCTCGGTCGCTGCCCGGGCGGCGGACACCCGCGCCCCCAGCGCGTCCAGGTCCTCCCCGTGATCACCGCGGCCCATGCGCCAGCCTCCTCAGGCCAGGGGGACGGACTGGCCGGCCTGCACGTAGGCGTGCTCGTGAGCGAGCAGCCCGGCCAGCGCGAACGGTGCCACGGCCATCCCGGCCCACGGCGCGGCCACGGCCGCGGCCACCAGGACCAGGCCGGGCCAGAAGAACCAGGCGAACCGGCCGCGCACCATCTCCGTGGTGGCCAGGTGAGCGTGCGCGGTGACGTGCGGCAGCGTCGTCTCACCCGCCACCAGCAGCAGATGGGCCGCGGCCGCGACGGCCAGGGTGACCTCGGTGGCGGTGACCGCCCGGCCGGGAGAGAGCCAGGCCATAACCGGGAGCATCACCGCCGCGCCGGCCAGCACCGCCTGCACCGCGAGATGGGCGGGCAGCAGCGGGCTCTGCCACAGGTCACGGGCCTTGGCCTGGGCGAACAGGTACGCGGTGTAGACCGCGGCAGCCAGCGCGAGCGGCATCCCGATCCCGGCCAGCACCTGCCTGGCCCCGGCCTGGCCGCCGATGGCGGCCAGGACATACAGCGCGAGCACGCCGCCGTACCCGCCGAGGATGAAGGAGCCGCGGACCAGCCAGCTGCGCCAGTGATGCCGGGTGAAGATCAGGTAGAAGCGCAGCGGGTGCCTGAGATCGGCGATCAGCAGCACGCCGGTGACGGCGAGGAAGGCCAGCGCGGCCGCCGGCGCGGCCCAGCGGACCGCCGGATTGCCCCAGCCCAGGTAACCGAGGAAGGCGAGCAGCACCGGGACGCCGAACGCTCCCGCCGCGATGCTCTTCGTCCAGGTGTACAGGCTCACCCGCCAGCCCCATGGCGCATGATGCGGCACGTCGTAAGACAGCAGCGCGGCGGCCGAGGAGGCCGGCGGCCGGGGTGGCCGGACACGACGAGCTGCGGGTCCGGTGCGCCCTGGGTCGCCCAGGCGAACAGGCCTCCCTCCGGGCGGCGGGCCGCCAGCGGGTCCAGCGTGGCCTGGTCGGCGCCCCTGTAGTACACGCCGGGGCGGGTCTCCTTCTCCGGGCGGCGTACCTGCACCGGCTCACGCGCCACGATGCGCGCGACCGGCGACGCCGGGTCGTTGCCGTCACCAACAAGGATCGCCCCGGTGGGGCAAACGGTGACGCAAGCCGGCTCCAGGCCCATGTCGAGGCGGTGCGCGCACATGTTGCACTTCTCGGCCGAGTGGTCCTCGGGGTTGATGAAGATGGCGTCGTAAGGGCACGCGGCCATGCACGCCTTGCAGCCGATGCAGATCGACTTGTCGAAGTCGACGATGCCGTCCTCCCGGCGGAACATCGCCTGGGTCGGGCAGGCGGCCACGCACGGCGCGTCGGTGCACTGGTTGCAGCGGGTCACCTGGAAGGCGCGGCGGGCCTGCGGGAACACGCCGATGTCCACAGACTTGACGTAGGTCCTGGTCACCCCGACCGGGACCTCGTTCTCGCTCTTGCACGCCGTCGTGCAGGCGTGGCAGCCGATGCACTTGTCCTGGTCGAGCACCTTCAGCCAGCGCACGGTGGGCGGGCTGCCCGCGGCCGCCCCGGGCGGCGGCGCCGGCTGGCCGGCGGTCAGGGACGCCTCCTGGGCCACAGGTTCCCGCCCGGGGTCACGGCCGCACCACGGGCAGGCCGGCCGGGCCGGCGTTGGCGTAGTCGTCGTCGATGCTGATCACGCGGCGGCCCCGGGCCGCCAGCATGGACGCGGCCACCATCGAGCGGTAGCCGCCGTGGCAGTGCACCCAGACCTCGCCCGCCGGGACCTCGTGATAGCGGGCCGGGAGCTCGTTGAACGGAATGTGCATGGCCCCGGCGATATGGCTCTCCTCCCATTCGAGCCGGCGCCGCACATCGAGCACCGGTGGGTCACCGGGGTGGTGTCCCGCCGCCGCGCTGGCGGCGGCCAGGTCGCCGAATTTGGCCAGCCGCAGCGTGGCCAGCGGCTGGCCGCCGGCCCAGTCCTGCGGCTGCCCGGTGGCGGCGGCCGCCGGGCGGTCGATGCCGATCCGCACGAGTTCCCGCTGTGCGGCGGCGACCTGCTCCGGTGTCTCGCCGAGCAGGGTTACTGGCGTGGCCCACGGGATCACCCAGCCGAGGTAGGTGGCGAAGCTGCCGTCGAGCGGGAAGCTGAACGAGCCGGGCACGAAGCCGGCGGCGAACGCCATCCGGTCCCGCAGGTCCACCACCCACTCGCCGGCCTGGATCGCCCGGCGCACCTCAGCGGCGTCCGCCCGGCGCGGCGGAGCCAGGTCCGGGCCGGCTGGCCCGGCGGCGTTCGCGGGTCCCATCTGCGCGTAGTAGGCGGGCCAGGCATCCAGCCCGGTCAGCAGCACGTTGACGTACCTCTGCTCGTCGCCGGTGAGCGCGGGATTGAACTGCTTTTCCTGCCCGATCGTGGATGACTGGGCCTGTGCCTGGGTGGCAGCGCAGAAGCTGCCGAACCCGTGGGTCGGGAAGATCTCCGCCGAGTCGGGAAGCTCGCGGGCCAGCCGCTGGGCTGAGGCGTACTGCGCGTGGGCGAGGGTTACGGTGTGGAGCGGCCCGAGCAGGTCCGGGCGGCCGGTCGAGCCGTACAGCAGGGAGCCACCGGTGAAGACCCCGGTCACCCGGCCGCCGGCTTCCAGCACATAGGACAGGTGGGTGAAGGTGTGGCCGGGGGTGGCCAGCACCCGCAGCCGCATGGTCCCGCCGATCTCCAGGCTGTCGCCGTCCCGGATGGGGGTCCGGCCGAAACGGACCGGGTCGGCCGCGTTGACCAGGTAACTCGCGCCTGCGGCGCGGGACAGCGCCAGCCCGCCGGTGACGTAGTCGTTGTGCATGTGAGTCTCGGCGACGTGGGTGATGCGCACCCCCAGCCTGGCGGCCAGGCGGGTGACCCGGTCGATGTCCCGCTGCGGGTCGACGACGAGAGCCGTGTCCCCGTCGTGGGCCAGGTAGCTGCGGTCGCCGAGGGTCGGTGTGTCGACGCGGAGCACTTCGACCATGATGGTGATCCTTCCGGCCAGGGCGCTGGCCCAGGACTCGCGGGTCTGCCAAATGTACGATCATTCGTACATAGTCACAAGACTTTGTAGCAGGGAGTGGTCCCGCCGCCACCGGTTTCCGCCGCCTGCGGCTGGTACTTTCCGTGATGAGCGGAGATATGGGCTATGTCCTGCCCAGGACAGGGGGCGCACCGTGGCTGGACAGGCGGCCCAGCAGGCGGCCGCGCCGCGGCGGCTGGACCGCGGCAGCCCGCTGCCGCTGTGGGCGCAGCTCCGTGACGACCTGAGGCGCAGGCTGACGGACGGTGCCTTCGGCCAGGCGTTCCCCGGCGAGCTGGAGCTCGCCGCGGAATACGAAGTCAGCCGGCATACCGTCCGCGCCGCCCTGCAGCAGCTCCGGGCGGACGGGGTCATCGTGGCCGAGCGGGGCAGGCGCCCGCGGCTGGGTGCGCAGGAGCCGATCACCCAGCCGCTGGGCGCGCTGTACTCGCTGTTCGCGTCGGTGGAGGCGGCGGGCCTGCGTCAGGCCAGCGTCGTGCGGGCCCGCGACGTGCGCGCCGACGGTGTCGTCGCGGGCCGGCTCGGCCTGGAAGCGTCCACGCCGCTGTTCCGCCTGGAGCGGCTGCGCCTGGCCGGCGGGGAGCCGCTCGCCCTGGACACGGTCTGGCTGCCCGCCGAGATTGCGGCGCCGCTGCTGGAGGCCGACTTCACGCACACGGCCCTGTACGACGAACTGGCCGCCCGTGCTGGCATCCGGCTCCAGGGCGGGCGCGAGCATATCCGCGCGGTGGTGCCCAGCCGGGCGCAGCAGCGCCTGCTGGAGATCCCGCCCGCCACGGCCGCGCTGGCCATCGACCGGCTCGGCCACGCCGGGGCCCGGCCGGTGGAGTGGCGGCACACCCTGATCCGGGGGGACCGGTTCTCCCTGCTGGCCGAGTTCTCCGCCCGGGCCGGCTACCAGCTCACCCTCGGCGGCATGCGCCCGATCACCGATGCGCTGGCCAGCGTTCCCGCCCCCACCCGTTAGCCAGCGGCCAATGCCGTCGTCACCCCGGACAGCAGCGCCAGCGCTGCGGCCACCACCCCGATGACCGCGATGGTCAGCGCCAGGATCCGCGGCAGCCACGAGCGGCTCACCGGCTCGCCGCGGCGGAGCGCCTGCTGATTCCGGAGCCATTCGAGGTAGCTGATCACCGGGCATCAGGCTCAGTCTCACCCGGGGATTTCTCGGGGCTGGCTGCCTCCCCTGCTGGCTCATGTCCGTTTCCGCTCCTTCCGCTTCTCATCCCGTGCCCAAGCCCGCCACCCGCCGGCCAGGACCAGCGCCATGACCGCCGCTGCTTCGCGGTCGCAGAATGCCGGCCCGGCGGGTACCACTTATACCCCTAGGGGTATTATAATCAGTGAGTGGAGATGGGGAGGCGCAGCATGGCGACGGTTGAGCTGACATCGGAGAATTTCGAGGCGATGACCGGTGGCGAAGGGCTGGCGCTGGTTGACTTCTGGGCGTCGTGGTGCGGGCCGTGCCGCGTTTTCGGCCCGGTCTTTGAACGGGCGTCAGGCCGGCACGCGGACGCGGTGTTCGGCAAGGTCGACACCGAAGCGCAGCCGGGGCTGGCGGCCGGGTTCGGGATCTCCTCGATCCCGACGCTGATGGTGATCCGCGACGGGATCATCCTCTACGCGCAGCCTGGCGCGCTGCCGGAGCCGGCCCTGGAGCAGCTGATCGCCAAGGCCCGCGAGCTTGACATGGATGAGGTCCGGGCGAGCATCGCGGAACGCAGCGGGTCTGCGTCAACTGCGGGCCCATGAGCCTGCTACCGCAAGGAGGCTGACATGAGCGGACCGGGTGCGGCAGGCGGTGCTTACGCCGTTGGGACGGCGGAACTGCCGACGTCGCCACTGCTGGAGCGGGTCAGGCGGGGTGTCATCGGTGACGGTGAGCTGATGGACAGCCCGTTCGGGCCCCGGCGGGTGACCTACGCCGACTACACGGCCTCCGGGCGGTCGCTGGATTTCATCGAGGACTTCATCCGGGATGCGGTGCTGCCGCTGTACGCGAACACGCATACGGAGAGCTCGGGGACCGGGCTGCAGACCAGCCGGCTGCGCGAGGACGCGCGGCGGATGATCCATGATGCGGTCGGCGGGACCAAGGAGGACCTGGTCATCTTCTGCGGCTCGGGGGCGACCGCGGCGGTGAGCAAGCTGATCGGCATTCTGGAGCTGCGCATTCCGGCCGGCCTGGATGAGCGGTACCGGCTCTCGGCCCGCATCCCGGATGCCGACCGGCCCGTGGTGTTCGTCGGCCCCTATGAGCATCATTCCAACGAGCTGCCCTGGCGCGAGTCGATCGCCGACGTGGTGGTCATCGCCGAGGACTCCGACGGTCATGTCGACCTGGACGACCTGGAACGGCAGCTGATCCGCTTCGCCGCCCGGCCGCTGCGCATCGGCAGCTTCTCGGCCGCCTCCAACGTCACCGGCATCCTCACCGATAGCGGTGCGGTCGCCCGGCTGCTGCACGCTCATGGTGCCCTGTCCTTCTGGGACTTCGCGGCCGCCGGGCCGTACGTGCCGGTCCGTGTCGCGGGGTCCGCGCCGGGCGCCGGGGACCATAAGGACGCGGTTTTCCTGTCGCCGCACAAGTTTCCGGGCGGCCCGCAGACGCCGGGCGTGCTGGTGGTCCGCCGGGAGCTAGTGCGCAATGCCGTGCCCACGGTGCCCGGCGGCGGCACGGTGGCGTTCGTCGACCCGGTTGGCCATCGCTATCTGGATGACCCGGTGGCCCGCGAGGAGGGCGGCACCCCGGCCATCGTCGAGTCGATCCGGGCCGGCCTGGTGTTCGGCCTCAAGCAGGCGATCGGCACGGACCTGATCGCCGCCCGGGAGGAACGGCTGTGGCAGCGGGTCCTGCGCCGCTGGGCAGGCAACCCGCGGATCGAGATCCTCGGCAGCCGGCAGGCCCGCCGCCTGGCCGTCGTCTCGTTCCGCATCCATCACGGGACGGGGCAGTACCTGCATCACAATTTTGTCGTCGCGCTGCTGAACGACCTGTTCGGCATCCAGGCCCGCGGCGGGTGTTCGTGCGCCGGACCCTACGGGCACCGGCTGCTGGCCATCGGCGCGGCCCGCTCGCACGCGCTGCGCGAGGAAATCGGCCACGGCTGCGACGGAGTCAAGCCCGGCTGGACCCGGGTCAACCTCAACTACTTCATCTCCGCGGCCGCCGCTGACTACATCGCGGACGCGGTAGACCTGGTGGCGGCGGAGGGCTACCGGCTGCTGCCGGATTACCGCTTCGATCCGCGCACTGGCCTGTGGCGGCACGCCGGCCAGGCCCCGGAGGCCCCGTTGCGGCTGGCTGAGGTGCACTATGGCCCGGACGGGGAGATGACCTACCTGCGGCGCCGCGGGCACGCCGGCGAAGAAGCGTTCCCTGACTATCTCGGCCAGGCCCGGGCGCTGCTGGCGGGCCGCCCGGCTGGCCTGGAGGACGGGCCGACCGGGCTCGGCCCCGACTTCGAGGCCTTGCGCTGGTTCCCGCTCCCGCCAGCCTGCCTCCGGGAACAGCCAGCGGCCCTCCCGGCTGATGCGGCAGGGTGCTCAGCGCCGGGGCCAGGCGAGGCAGGGTAACTCAGGCGGCGCAGGCTCCCGGGACCCGGCTGCCACCGTGAAGCGGTCAGTGCGCCTTGCGCACCATGCGGAGCATGCGGAGGTTGATCTGGCCGAAGCGCCATAGCTGCAGCGGGATTGACCTGCGCCTGCGCAGTGTGCGGGTGGTGGGCAGCGGTGCCGCGGCGATCCGGTCGTCGGTGGTGTTCATCAGAGCCTCTCCTGGCTTAGTTGCGGGTCAATGGTGCTGGGACCGGGACGGGGGTGGCCAGGGCTACCCGTGCCGCACCTCATTCGGGCAGGAAGGCCCAGCCGGGGCGGGCCTTGGCCTTGTAGATGAACACGTAGTGCAGCAGGTGCTTGACCCAGTGCGCGGCCAGCCCGATCTCGCCGTAGGTGTCTTTCACGCTGCGCCCGTGCACCGGGTACCGGGCGTAGTCCGGGACGACGGGGTACATCGTCATCGCCGCGGCGGTGCCGGTGCGGATCCCCGTGCCGGCGGAGGCGATGCAGGCTGCGCCCATGGCCGCCATCGAGGCGGTATGCGTCGGCTGGGTGGCGCCATGGCGGATCATGTCCGCGATGCTGTGGGCGACCTGGCGGCCCATCACCGCGGACGGCATCCCGGTGCGCGGCGGAGCGGGGGCGATCACCGTGCCGTTGGGGCTGGTGCGCTGGGTGGAGATGGCGTGCGGCGGGGCGAACGCGATCCCGATGCCGAACAGGTTGGCGTAGCGGGGGGACTGGTAGGTCTGCGGCCAGTCCTCCGCGCGCCACTGTTCGCGGGTTTTCGGGGTGTAGTCGGCGTCGACTTTCAGGAAGCCGCTGGGGGCGAACAGGTCGGCGGTGATCTCGGCCCCGCCCCGGTCGTAGGCCTTCAGGTCCGCGCCCCGGAACGGGGGCAGCAGCATGGCGAAATCGAAGGCCAATGCGTCCCGGGTGCCGTCCAGGGTCTCGTAGTAGATCTTGCCTGGCTCGACCCGCTCGACGTGGGCGCGCAGGATGGCCTTGACCCCGCGCTCACGGAACAGCGACTCGGTCCAGATCTGGCTGGAGGACAGGAAGCCCTGCTGCGCGAAGACCATCCCGCCGACGCCGAAGTCGCCGAGCTCGTACTCGTTGCTCAGGTAGATGACGTCGGCCAGGTCGCGCAGCCCGCGGGTGCGCAGCTCGTGCTCGACGTTGAAGGTGTACTCGAATGCCGCGCCCTCGCAGGTGCACATGCCGTGCCCCACGCCGACCACCAGGGTCTGCCGTTGCCCGGCGCGCAGTTTCTCGATCACGCTGTCCAGTGCCCGGGCGGCCTGCTGTGCGTGCCCGGGCGTGCATACCGACAGTGTGTTCCCGTCCGGTCCCAGCCCCGGGGTGGCGGCGAAGTTCAGCTTCGGCCCGGTAGCGTTGATCAGGTAGTCGTAGCCCAGCCGTTCCTGCTCGCCGCCGTGGCCGGGGAGAGTGGAGATGATGTCCACGGCCGGGCCGCTATCGCCGTCTCCGTCCGGCCAGATCGCCACGGCCCGGGCCTGGTGGAATGTGATGCCCTGCCGCCGGTACACCGGCGCGAGCGGGAACGTCACCGCCTCCGGCGCCATCCGCCCGACCCCGACCCAGATGTTCGACGGGATCCAGTTCCAGTCCGCGTTCGGCGACACGACCACCACCTCGTGGTCCTTGCCGAGCAGCCGCCGCAGATGCAGGGCAGCAGTGTGCCCCGAAATCCCGGCCCCGAGGATCACTACACGCGCCATGACCCGCCCCCTAGTGGCAGTCCGCAGGCTCGCCATCGAGGCTGCTACTGCTCAGTATACCCTAGGGGGTATCGTTATGGGAGAGTTTCTCTGATCTTTCCTGCGTGGCGCCGCCGGGGGGCGGGGGGCGCCTGGCCGCTGTTACCGTCTGGTCCCGGCCAGTTCGGCGGGTGGCCCGGCGGGTGGCCCGGTGGGTGGCCCGGTGGGTGGCCCGGCGGGTGGCCCGGTGGGTGGCTGGTCGTGGTTGAGGGGCAGGGCGGGGAGTTCGAGCTGGAGGGTGGTCAGCCCGCCGGATAGGGAGCGGACGTCGGGCCAGCCGTGCTGGCGTAGTACGCGGAGGGCCAGGTAGGAGCGGAACCCGGATGCGCAGTAGACCAGCAGGGGGCGGGCGGGGGGGATTTCGGTGAGCCGGCCGCGTAGTTCGGTGTGCGGGATGTTGAGCGCGCCGGGCAGGTGGCCGGCGTGGTATTCCGCTGGTGAGCGGACGTCCAGCAGCACGGCGCGGGGGTCGGGGCGGGCCAGGTCGGCGGCCCGCCATAGGGCCAGGTCGCCGGCCAGCAGGTTGCCGGCGGCCATGCCGGCCAGGTTGACCGGGTCTTTGGCCGACCCGAACGGGGGGGAGTAGGCGAGCTCGAGGTCGGCGAGGTCATCGACGGTCAGGCCGGCCCGGATGGCGGTGGCGATGACGTCGATCCGCTTGTCGGTCCCGTCGCCGCCGGTGGCCTGGGCGCCGAGCACCCGCCCGCCGGGGGTGAAGAGCAGCTTGAGGTGCAGCGGGCGGGCGCCGGGGTAGTACCCGGCGTGGTTGGCGGGGTGCAGGTGCACGGCGTGGTGCGCGATCCCGGCCGCGCGCAGCGCCTTCTCGCTGGGGCCGGTGGTGGCGGCCACGGTGCCGAAGACGCGCACGATGGCGGTGCCCAGCACGGGGGAGCGCCGCCCGCCGTGGCCGAACAGGTGATCAGCGGCCGCGCGGCCCTGCCGGCTGGCCGGCCCGGCCAGCGGCACGAGGGCCGGGCGGCCGGTGACGGCGTCGGTGACCTCGATCGCGTCCCCGACGCCGTAGATGGACGGCACCGAGGTCCGCAGGTGCTCATCGACGAGCAGGGCGCCGCGGGCGCCCAGCGCGAGCCCGGCCGCCGCGGCCAGCGAGGTCTCCGGCCGGACCCCGGCGGCCAGCAGGACCAGCCCGGCGGTGACCTGGGATCCGTCCGACAGGCTGGCGGTGACGGCGCCGCGGCCTGCCTCCGCGCAGCGCGGTGACCGAGGTGCCCAGCCGCACCTCGACGCCGGCCCGGGCCAGCTCCAGTTCGATGCTGCGCGCCATCTCCGGGTCCAGGGCCGGCAGGACCTGCCCGGCCAGCTCGACCAGCGTGACGGCCACCCCGCGGTGCACCAGCGCCTCGGCCGCCTCCAGGCCGATGAACCCGGCCCCGGCGACCACCGCCCGGCGGGCGCCGCCGTCCACCAGCGCGCGCAGGGCGTCCGCGTCGGGAACGGTGCGCAGCACGCGGACCGCGGGCAGGCCGGCCCCCGGGACCGGCGGGATGACCGGGGTGGCCCCGGTGGACAGCACCAGCACGTCGTAGGACTCCCGGTACTGGCGGCCGGTCCCCAGGTCACGGACGGTCACGGCGCGCCCGGCCGGGTCAATGGCGAGCACCTCGTGGCCGGTCCGCACGTCCAGCGCCAGGCTGCCCGCCAGCGACTGCGGGGTATGCAGCAGCAGGGCATCCCGCTCAGCGATCTCACCGCCCAGGTGATACGGCAGCCCGCAGTTCGCATACGACACGTACGGGCCCCGCTCCAGCACCACGATCTGCGCATCCTCAGCCAGCCGCCGGGCCCGCGCCGCGAAGCTCATCCCCCCGGCAACCCCGCCGACCACAACCGCCTTCACCGGCGCACCCCCATCCCCTCCGCAATGCCCGCCGCCCGGCCGGCGGTGCCGCTAGGACGGCACGTGCAGCGCCTCCCGGCCGGAACACCGGCCAGGGCCTGTTCCACATGCTGGCCACAGCCGGTCCAGGTGATCTTCTTGCATCGCTGGCAGACGGCTGGGCTGCACATGAGGCTCTCCTTGCTCCGCTGGGACAATGTCTCCATGATACCCCCCTGGGTATTTATCCAGCCGCTCCGCGGCTGTGATATCGCCCACCGTCCGGGAGCGGACGGACGCCGGTCAGGTGAAAATGATCTGGCCGCCGGCCGCGAGAGCGTAGAACTCGCCGACGGTGATGATGTCCTTGACCTGCTCCACGAGATCGTCCTGGGTGATCCCGAACAGGTCGCAGGATGCCTGGCAGCCGTACAGGCCGGCCCCCGTGTCCGCGATCATCTCGATGAACTCCGGGATCGGCGGGATGTCCAGCTTCCCCATCTTGCGTTCCAGGTAGCCGGTCATCAGGCCCGGCATCCCGGGCAGGGCCCCGGCCAGGGTGGCGAGGTGCAGGCCAGGGTTGCCAACGGTGGCCATCTTGATGTGCTCATGACGCTTCTTGCTGACCGCGTCGAGGCCGAAGAAGGTGAAGAACAGGTTGGCCTCGATGCCCTCGGCACGCGCGCCGTTGGCCATGATCAGTGCCGGGTAGATGCCCTCAAGGGAGCCTTTGGAGACGATGATCGAGACTTTCTCGATGCTGGCGTCCATGACGGGACCGTCCTCTCGGTGGTCAGATGCAGCCGCGTGGCTTGGGGATCCCGGCGATCCTGGCGGCGGTCTTGGCCGGTCCCTTGGGAAAGAGCTGGTACAGCTCCTTGATGCTCACGCCGGAGGTCTTGCCGAGGACGCGGACCGTGGGCCCGGTTCCCTTGGCCTGGTACTCGGCCCGCATGAACCTGATGACCTGCCAGTGCTGCGGGGTCAGCTCGTCGACGCCGACGGCCTTGGCGATCTGCGGCGCCATGTCCTCGGTCCACTGGCTGGGGTCGGTGAGGAACCCCTCGTCGTTGACGTCCACACGGTGGCCTGCGTAGCTGGCGATCGTCACGGTCAGCACCTCCTGGCTGTGATCAGCGATGTCCGCTGGTCGTGGCGGCTGCGGTGCCCCGGTCCAGCGGGCGGGCCTTGCCGCGGACAGGCATGGCGGAACTGATGCCGGGGATGTCGCGGCCGGGCAGCAGGCTGTGCCAGTAGACCTGCTGGAAGGCCAGCTTGCCCAGGTGGTTCAGGCGGGACTGGCGGAGCAGCGGCAGGCCCAGCCGGGTGGGGTAGTGGCCCGCCAGCGGCTCAGTGTCATAGTTGAAGTCGATCAGCAGGGCCTTGCCGAAGCCGGTCTCGATGAAGCAGTTGGTGTGGCCATCGAAGCCAGCCAGGAGCTCCTGGCCAGCCAGGAACCGGCGGACGTTGCCGGCCAGCACGTCGCCTTCGAAGTGGGCGACGGACCCGGCTTTAGACGTCGGCACGTCGGTCGCGTCGCCGAGGACGAACACGTTGGGCTTCACCTTCGCCTGCAGCGTGCCGGGGTCCACCGGGATGAAACCAAGTTCGTCGCCGAGGCCGGGGGAGCGCTCGACATAGGCGGCTCCGCCGTGCAGCGGGATGATGACAGCCAGGTCGAACGGCACCACGCGCTCGTCATAGGAGATCAGGCGGTCGCCGGGCATCCCACTGGCAGCGGCCCCGGCCGTGCCAGCCCCGGCGGCACCTGCCCCGGCCGTGCCGGCCTCGACCGTGCCGGTATTGAACTCAGTCACCAGCTCGATGCCCTTGTCGGCAAACAGCCCGCTCAGTTCCCGGTTGCACACCGGTTTGGTGAACGCGCCGTCCAGCGGCGTGACGTAGGTCAGCTCAACGCGGTCGCGGATGCCCCGCTGCCGGAAGTAGTAGTCGGCCAGGAAGCAGAATTCCAGCGGCGCGACCGGGCACTTGATCGGCATGTCGACGACGTTCACCACGAGCCGGCCGGCGGTAAACCGCTCCAGCGCCCGCTGCAGGGCGACGGCGCCCTCTGGAGTGTAGAAGGTGAAGACGCTTTTCAGCCACCCGGGGCCAGCCAGCCCTTCGGTCTCTTCCGGCAGCAGCCGTGAGCCCGTGGCGACCACGAGGGCGTCGTAGTCCAGCGCTGTTCCGTCATCGAGGTGCACCCGGTCGGCTTCGACGTCGACCCGGTCGATCCCGGCCTGGCGGAAGGAGATGCCGGAGCGGAACTGCCGCTGCCGCGCGCGGGTGATCCGCCTCATGTCGGTAAGCCCGAACGGGACGAACAGCAGTCCAGGCTGGTACACGTGATCATCGTCGTGGTCCACCACGACGATCTCGGCGGCCTGCTCGTCATAGCAGCGGCGCAGCCGGTTGGCGGTCAGCGTTCCGCCGGTGCCGCCGCCCAGGATCACGATTCGCTTCACATGATCATCCTGCGGCTGGGGCGCGGCTGACGGGAGGGGCGTTTGTCCTGCGCCCGGGTGACCATCGGCGAGGGGCGGCCCAGGTCACGCCCGGATAACCTCGGGCAGAGGATGCTTTCCGGGGGTTGCGGCCAGGAGGCTGCCGATGGACCAGATGCTGGCGGCTGGCCTGCCGCACGTGGCCACGCTAGGCGGGACGGTGCTGCCGCTGGCCGGGCGGGCCCGGGTGTACGCCTGTGGCATCACTCCCTACGACGTCACCCACCTGGGACACGCCGCGACCTTCGTCTGGGTCGATACCCTGGCCCGCGTGCTGCACGCGGACGGCACTGAAGTGATCATGTGCCGCAACGTCACCGACGTCAACGATGTGCTGCTGGCCGCCGCGAACCGGGACGGCTCCCCCTACAGCCGGTTCGCTGTCATCCAGCAGTTCTACTTCGACCAGGACATGGCCGCGCTCAGCGTCCGGCCGCCGTCCCTGCAGCCCCGGGCGCACACCTACATCGGTCAGGTGATCGCGCTGGCCGCAGGCCTGCTGGCCCGCGAAGCCGCGTACCGGCGGGACGGCCAAATCTACTTCCGCGGCGCCGGCGCCGCCCGGCGCGCAGGGCTGGACCGCCAGGTCGCGCTGCGGCTAGCTGCGGAATACGGTGACCACCCGGATGACGCCCGCAAGGATGACCCTTTCGACGTGGCCGTGTGGCAGGCATCGGACGGGGACCAGCCGGCATGGGAGAGCCCGTGGGGACCCGGCCGCCCAGGCTGGCATGCCGAGTGCGCGGCCATGGCACTGCACACCTTCGGCCCGGCAGTAGACGTCCACGCCGGCGGCGGCGACCTGCGCTTCCCCCACCACGCCTACCAGGCAGCCCTCGCTGAGGCATTCACCGGAGTCACCCCGTTCGCCCGCGCGCGCCTCAACGTCGGCGTGGTCCGTATCGCAGGGACCAAGATGGCCAAGTCAGCCAGCAATCTTGTCCTGGTCAGCGACCTTCTCGGCGACTACCCCGTGGCGGCGGTGCGGCTGCTGATCCTGGACCGCCGCTGGGATCAGGACTGGGACTACGACCGGGCCGGCCTAGACGATGCGGCGGCCCGGCTGGACCGGCTGCAGGCCGCGGCCGGGCGCCCGGGCCGGGGCACGCCGGGACCAGGCGGCGGCGCGGTGACCGCCGTCCGCGCCGCACTGGCCAGCGACCTTGACGTGCCCGCCGCGCTGCGCATCGCTGAAGACGAGGGCGGCCCGGCCGCCCGCGTCCTTGGCTCCCTCCTGGGACTGTGGTGAGCGCCGCGGCCAGCGCACGGAAGCCGGTCGCCCGTGGCCGCTGATCACCATCCCAGCCAGGCCGTGCCCGGCCAGGTGATACCCGGGCGGGTATACCCTGGCCACAGTCTCCCCGGCGGCCCCGGCGATCACCGCCCACCGGTGCAACGCGACCTGTTCTTGTTCGTTGTGGTCCACGGCGTCCTCCTTTCGCGCCGTCATGGCGGGATCAATGAGGCATCAAACGCCGCCTGCCGACCACGTACTAGGCGAGACTGTGCTGGCGGCGATCAGCCTGCCGCCGGTCACCGCTGAGTCGAACCGCCGCCCGCCCAGCCGGCCCCATCCCGGCAGGCTCGTGGCCGCCGCGAGCGCGGCGCCGATCGCAGTTAGCGCGAACCGGCCCCGCCCCGGCCGGGGCGTGGCCGCCTGCCCGCCCAGCCCCACCGCCTCCCGCCACCGCCGCGAACGCCACCCCCGGCTCCGCGGCGCGGGCCCGGAGCCGGCGGACTCCGCCGCGGGCGGTCGTACACGGCCCCCCCCGCCCGCTCCGCCGCCGGGGCACGAAGATCTCCCAGTACCGGCCCGCCTCCCGGATACAACGCCGGTACCCGGACCAGAACACCAGCGGCCCGGCACACGACGGGTAGTCCCGGCGCGGGAACCCCAGGTCACGGTCGGCCGCCGCGTACGCATCGACCACAAGCGGGCACGGCCATACGATGGCCACGCGCGACACCGCCTCGGATCCCTTCTCGTGGTCGGCGCAACACAGGCGTTCCCGGCTCCGAGGATGTGCCGCCAGCGGATGCGACGACCGGCACCACGTTAACGTGCTGCTCCGGGCCGACGGCACGTTGCGTTCGTCGCCGAGCAGCCAGAGAAGCGCCGTTCAGGAGCAAGAGGAGATCGACAAATGCCGGCGACGCTGAAGGTGACGCATAAGGCAATCGGAGCGGAGGTCCGTCGTGGCACGTACGATGTCGTGGTCGACGGTGAGCGGGCCGGGTCGGTTGACATGAACCACACGATCGAGATACCAGTCGAGCCTGGACGTCACACCCTGCAAGTGCGCAATGGACGAAACTCGAGCAGCACTCAAACCTTCGACGCCGCCGAGAACGAGATCGTCGCCTTCCGGTGCACCGGAAAGAGGCTCTTGCCGATCTTTCTCACATCCTTTGCCGTGCCCAGGCTGGCACTGAAACTCGTTCGCGATTGAGCCGGCGTCGCCGTCGTGGCGCTCACCAGCACGTCGTTATCGCCGCCGGGGTGTCGCTCTCGGCCCGAGACAAAACGCTAGGCGGAAGGGGTCAGGCCCTCGTTCCGGCCTCCCCCGGTGCGAGCGGTTCCACCGTGTGATCGTCGGGCCGAAGGTGAGGGGATCCTTCACCTTCAACGGGACACCGCGATCCTGATCCGCCCGCAGCAGGCCGGGGAAGCGCGGTGCGCCGACGGCATTCGCCTGTGACGGCGGCCACGAGAAACTGGATCTGGCTCCAATTTAGTGATGTTTGCGGCGGCGGCTAAAGATCTTCAATGGCGGGGGTTACTGGCCTGGTGGTGACGGCTGGCCTGTCCTGAGGTATGCCGGATGCATGAGGTATCCGGATGGTGGCGGGCTGGACGCGGCTGAGCGGGCCCGCCGGGAGATGGTGCGGCTGGCGGCCGCGGAGTTAATCGAGGCGGGGGCCAGCGACCGGGAGGTGGCCCGGCGCTTCAGGGTGTCGCGGATGTCGGTGAACCGGTGGCGGCGGGCACTGGGCGCGGGGGGCCGGGCGGCGCTGGCGTCGCGGGGCGCGGGCGGGGCGAAGTGCAAGCTGAGCGCGGTCCAGCTGCGCGAACTGCAGACGCTGCTGGACGCCGGGCCGGCGGCCTGGGGCTGGGATGAGGATCAGTGCTGGACGCTGGCCCGGATCGCTGAGGTGGTGCGCCGCCGGTTCGGCGTGGAGTACACGCTGGCGGGGATGGACCTGCTGCTGCACCGGATCGGCTGGAGCGTCCAGGTCCCGGCACGGCGGGCCGCCGAGCGCGACGAGGCGCGGATTGCGGCGTGGCGGGAGGAGACCTGGCCGGCGGTAAAAGGACGGCGGCGGACCTGGGCGCCTGGATCGTCTTCGAAGACGAATCTGGCCAGGGCTTAAGGCCGCCCAAAGGACGTACCTGGGGACGGCGGGGCACCACCCCGGTGGTGACGGTGACCGGCGGCAGCAACAAGCGTGTCTCGCTCGCCGCGCTCATCGCCATCAAGCCCGGGTGCCGCCCCCGGCTGATCTACCGCGTGCACAAGACCCGCCGCCGCGGCAAAGACCCGCGCAAGGGCTTCACCGAGGCGGACTACGCCCGGCTCCTGGACGCGGCGCATCAGCAGCTCGCCGGCCCGCTGGTGGTCGTCTGGGACAATCTGAATTCCCACGTCAGCGCCGCTATGACGGAGCTGGTAGAGGCCCGGGACTGGCTGACCGTCTGCCAGCTGCCGCCGTATGCGCACGAACTCAACCCGGTCGAGCCGGTGTGGTCACACCTGAAAAGATCCCTGGCCAACCTGGCCAAGCGCAACCTCGCCCAGCTGACCGCCCTGGTGAAGACCCGGCTGAAACGGATGCAGTACCGGCCCGCCCTCCTCGAAGGGTTCCTCGCCGGAACCGGCCTGGACCTCACACCCTTCTGTAACCCCCACCATTAGAGATCTTTAGTTCTGGGCGGTGAGCAGGACGCGCTTGCGTAAACGCGTCATCCATCACCCACCCTGAACCCGATCACAGAATTCGCGCCGGAGCCTGCGGCGGATGAGCCGGCGTCACCGGCCTGGCCGCGCCTGCTCGGGATCCGTCAGGTCATGCCTGCGCGGCCGCTCATCTCCACGCGGCAGTCCAAACCGAAACACCAGGCAAGATCTAGGGGACACGCTCTACGAGTCAGGCTCTAGTCGGCCAGTGTGCGCGGCAGGCCGAAGGCGGGCAGCGCGGTGTTGTCGAAGCGCGTCATCGCGCTGACCCGGTCGCCGGTCAGCGTGAGCACGAGCAGTCCGAACGCCCTGGCGACGCCGTTGACCGGGTCGCGCAGGTAGATCGCGAGGGCGGGCTGGCCGTTGGCCCGGGTCTGCGCCATCCGGTACCGGCGGCCGTGCCGGAACGCCACGGTGGCGTAGAAGTCGCTGATCAGCTGGCGGCCCTGGTACTCCAGCGGCACCGGCGGCATCCGTAGCCAGGCGTCCTCGGTCATCAGCGCCACGATGCCGTTGACGTCGGCGGCCTCGAACGCCTCGACCATGCGGGCGATCAGCTCTCGCTCGGCCGGCGAGTCCGCGGGCGCCGGCGGCTCCTCGTCCGCGGACGGCAGTTCGCGGCTCAGCGTGGACCGGGCCCGCTTGAGCCCGCTGGTCACGGATTGCTCGGTGGTGTTGAGCATGCCCGCGACCTCGCTGGCCGGGAAGTCGAGGACGTCGCGCAGGATCAGGGCCGCGCGCTGACGCGGCGGCAGCAACTGCAGCGCGGTGACGAACGCCAGCGACATGGCCTCCTTGGCCTCATAGCGGGCCTCCGGCCCGGCTGACGTGTCGGGCAGCTCCTCCAGCAGCAGGTCCGGATACGGCTCAAGCCAGACCACCTCGCCCAGCCGGGACGGCTGCGGCGGCTGGACTCCCTGCGGCAGCGTCATCGCGGGCCGCCGGCTAGCCGATCGCAGGATGTTCAGGCACCGGGTGGTTGCGATCCGGTACATCCAGGTCCGGACCGACGCGCGCCCCTCGAACTGCCGCAGGCTCCGCCAGGCGGTGACCAGGGTCTCCTGCAGCGCGTCCTCGGCGTCGGCCACCGAGCCGAGGATCCGGTAGCAGTGCACCTGCAGCTCGCGCTGGTAGGGGCCGACTAGCTCACCGAACGCGGTCTCGTCCCCGGTCCGGGCCCGGTCGATCAGCTTGGTGCTCACGGTTCCACCCTCGCATCCCTGCCTTTCGCTGCGGACACCCCCGCTGATACCGACACCGCCGCCGCCATGAACTGGGCGGCCGGGGGCCGCCCAGTTGGCCGGGAGGGCGGTGTCTGCCCCAGTGACCGGCCCGGCCAGCCAAGAGGCTGCGGCCACAAGCAAAGGAGCAGATCGATGCCAAGCTTCGTCTTCACCTACCGCCTGGCGCCCGGCTACACCCGCACCGCGGAGTCGGCCGGGGCCTGGAGGTCCTGGTTCGACGGCATGGACGGCCACGTCGCCGACATCGGCAAGCCGGGCCTGGAGGCCGCCGCGCTCGGCAACTGCGGCCCGGGCACCCAGCTGGGCGGCTACTCGCTGATCAACGCCGCCGACCTGGATGAGGCGCTGGCCCTGGCCAAGGGCTGCCCGAGCCTCACCCGCGATGGCGGCGTCGAGGTCGCTCAGCTCGGCGAGGTGCCGCCCCAGGCCGGCGCCGGAGACCAGTCTCGCTGAGGCCATCCCGGCCGGCCGGCGCCCCTTGCGTTCAAGACACTGATTGGGGCAACCGATGACCGCCAGCACGCAAATGACCACGGGAGCTAGCGCTTCGCCGCGCGCATCATCGGCGCGGCAGGCGACGACACTGGCCGTAACCGCCGTGGCGTTCTTCATGGTCGTCCTCGACGCGCTGGTGGTGGTCACCGCCCTGCCGTCGATCCACCGCTCGCTGGGCGGCAGCCTCGGCACGCTGCAGTGGACGGTCAACGCCTACAACATGGCGTTCGGGGCGGGCATCGTCACCGCCGCGGCCCTGGGCGACCGGCTTGGCCGAAGGCGGGTCTACACCGCGGGCCTGGCGCTGTTCACCGTGGCGTCGGCGGCATGCGCGCTGGCGCCGGGCGTCGGCCTGCTGATCACGGCCCGGGCTGTGCAGGGGCTGGGCGCCGCGGTCATCACGCCGCTGAGCCTGACCATTCTCAGCTCGGCGTTCCCGCCGCAGCGGCGCGGCGCCATCATCGGGATCTGGGGCGGGATCTCCGGTCTTGGCGTCGCGGCCGGCCCGCTGATCGGCGGGGCGGTCACCCAGGGCCTGTCCTGGCACTGGGTGTTCTGGGTGACCGTGCCGGTCGGCATCGCGGCAGTCATCGGCGCGCGGCTGTGGCTGACCGAGAGCCGCGGTCCGCGGACCCGGCTCGACGTCCCCGGCCTGGCCCTGGTGTCGGCCGGCGCGGCCGCCTTGATCTGGGCCCTGGTCCAGGGCTCGCAGGCGGGCTGGACCAGTAACGACGTCCTGACCGGGCTGCCGCTCGGCGCCGTTCTCCTCGGTGGATTCCTCATCTGGGAGACCCGGGCGCCGCAGCCGATGATCCCGCTCGGCCTGTTCCGGGTGCGCAGCTTCTCGGCCGCGGTGGCCGCCGTCTTCCTGCTGGGCGCCTCGATCTACGCGGCCGCGTTCATGACCAGCGAGTACTTCCAGCTCGGCTGGGGCGACTCGCCGCTGGCGGCGGGCCTGCGGTTCTTGCCGTGGACCGCGACACCGCTACTGATCGCGCCGCTCGCGGGCGCGCTGTCGGACCGGATTGGGGCCCGTCTGCTGATGGTTCCCGGCCTGCTGCTGCAGGCCGCCGGGTTCGCCTGGATTGTGATGCTGGCCGGCTCGGGTTCGGGCTACACCGCGTACCTCGCACCGTTCATCATCGCGGGCGTGGGCGTGTCGATGGCCATCCCGACCATCCCAGCCGCCGCACTGAACGCCGTTGACCCGCCGGCGCTCGGCAAGGCATCGGCGATCCTGAACACGCTGCGTCAGTTCGGTGCTGTGTTCGGCATCGCGATCGCGACTGCAATCTTCAACTCCAGCGGTAGCCTGGCCGGGCCCGCGGCGGTGACCAGCGGGTACCGCCCGGCCTTGGCCGCGGCGGCCGGGTTCTCGGTCATCGGCGCGCTGGCCGCTATGGCCGTCCGCCGGGCGCGCCACCCGGCGGATGCTCGGGCCGTCCCAGCCCCACCGGCGGCCGCGAGCCAGCCGTCATCACATCCAGCCGGCGCGCTCCTCGCGCCCCGGGCCAAGTGAGGAACAAGAAGGCCATGACCGGTCAGATGAGCTGCCAGTACACGACGTATATCGCGGCCACACCGGCCGAGGTCTGGCAGGCCCTCACCGATCCCGAGCTCAGCGCGGTGTGGTGGGGGCACCGCAACGTCTCGGACTGGCGGCCGGGGTCGCCCTGGGAACACCGGCGGCTGGACAGCTCGGCCGTCGACATCGCCGGCTCCGTTGTCGACGCCGATCCTCCAGCCCGTCTGGTGCTCACCTGGGCCAACCCCGGCGACGGCACCCCCGTCGCCGGGGCGGCCCGGCCCGCCGGGGACCCGGCGCCGCCGCCCGGCCGGTGTACCTCCCGCGTGAGCATCGAGATCGCGCCGTACCAGGGCATCGTGCGGCTGACCGTCACGCACGACCGGCTGGCCGGCGAGGACGAGCGCGACGCGCTCGCCGCCGGATGGGCCGCGGTGCTGTCGAACCTCAAGACGTTCCTGGAAACCGGCCGTCCGCTGCCCGCGTCGCCCTGGGACATGCTTCCCGGCTTCGTCCGCGAGTAGCCGCCTTGGCCACAGCGGCGGGCAGGCGATGCCGGCACCGAAGCCGGGCAGCGCGCTCCATGGCGCGGCGGACCCGTAGCCGGTGCGGGCTCGGTGGCAGGTCATGCGTTAAGCACTGCCTCAGATCCGCGGCGCGCTGGGCCGCGCGCACCTGTAGCCTGACGTGCAGGGTTGCCGCTGGCCGCCGTATGTGTGTTCGGATCGGGCATCTTCCCCTGGCTGGGGCTGCTGGCAGGACACCGGATTCCAGGCGCTGAACCGACGCTGGTCAGCCTGTCACCTGGGCAAATTCCGCCGCATCGGTCCGGTGACTCTTGCCGGCTGGCGACCATCGGCCCTCCTGGAGGGCCGTTTCTGCCGGCGGCTGTTGCCGCATTTGCAAGTGGTCTGGCCGCGCTGGGCGTCCCGGCGGGTGCGATTCACTCCCGGGGACCGCGCCAGCTGGCCAGGACGGCGCGTTCGCGGACGGCAGGCCCGGCGGGCGGGCTCAGCGGGTGGCGCCGATGGTGTCAGCCCGGCGCTGGGCCCGCTGGTGCGCCGCCACTGAGGCGCAGAGTTGCGCCGTGGCGCAGCTCTTTGCGCGTGCTGGCGCGCTGGTGCGCCACGTGAGGAGCCAGGCGCGGCGCACGGGGGACACTTGGCCGGGCACCGGCCGCCAGGTTGCCTGCCCAGGGTTTTGACGCTGCCGATTCCAGGGTCCTGGCCACCGCCGATGGCGGAATGGGCGGCGCACGGCGCGCAGCTCGCACCGTGCCGGCCCCCTCGCCGTCGGCCCGGTCAATACGGGCGGTAAGCGCAGGCGGCCTGTAGATAGGCGGGGAACACACGCATATCGCCGAATAGGCGCTGATGGCTCGCCAATTGCCAGGAACACCGACGGCACCCAGATTAACCATTCGGTACGGATGCCAACGATCAGACCGCTGAACCATGAACGACGCAGGCGGCTCCGGGCGCGGGTTGGTGTGGTGGTGACTCGATCGCCATCCGTGATCGGCGTGCCTGAGGCGTCGGCCTGGGCGCGAGTGGCTCGGAGCCCAGGGGATCTACTCCCGGAGGCTCACCGGCCCAGGTGCCTGCCGGAGTTCCTGCGCGTACCAGATGTGCGCGGCGCACCGATCGACGTCTTTGACCAGGCTTGCGTACTCGGAGTTGCGCAATAGGCCGATCGCCGCGAGATGCCTGCCCGAGGTTGCGGACGGCGCGGGCAACCGGTGCAGGACGAGGCCGGAGTCAAGTCTGGGCGGCGGCGCGGTGGGGTTCTGACCGGGGCGGGCCAGGGGCGAGATCCAGGCCGCCTGTTCACCGGTCGGGGCGAACCGGGGTGCAGGCTGGCCCGCCTGCACGGACAAGTGAGCTGTTTCGAGGTTGTGCCCGGACACCACGCGGGCCATTTCGGAGACCATCGCGCCCGGCGCGCGGGCACACGCCTCCATGACGATCAGAGTCCCGCGATGCTCGAAGAACTCCAGATGGGTGGCGAAGCGTCCGTCGATCCCCAGGGCGTGCGCAACCCTGCGACCGAGGTCCACCGCGCGCTCCCAGAAGGCGTCCTGCCGGGGGACGCTGACCGCACCGACAATCTGCACCTCTGGTGAGGGCAGCAGACCACCGAGGTAGCGCCCCACCAGGACCGGGGTGTACTCGCCGTTGACGACCAGGGCGTCCACGAAGCACATCGGCCCGCTGATGTACTCCTCGATCTCCCACCCTGACTGTCCGGCCTTATCACGGACCCACTCCTGCCACTGATCAGGAGCGGAGATGATCTGCACGCCACGAGAGTTCGCCCCGATCCTGGGCTTGGCCACGACGGGCAGGCTCAGGGCCTGCGGCAGACCGAGCCCATCGCTCACCGGGCCCATGTCATCGAGCGATACCCACCGCGGGACAGGCACGCTCTCAGCGGCCAGGCGAGTCTTCATGAGTACCTTGTCCAGGTAGCCGTCGAGCCCCAGGGACGTGACGCGGGACAACCCGAGCCGCTCCCGTAGATGGGCGCACTCCCGGAGGGCGTACTCATCGTTCGTGACCACCTCGACGGCGGCGGCGCCTCTCAGTTCTTGCAGTCGGCCGGGCCACTCCGATCGCGGACCGGATATCACGCGCCCGGGTGCGGGAGCATCCGAGCGAGCCACCCGGTTCACCGGGCCATCGGTCAAGACGACCGCACCCCACCCGGCAGCCGGCCGAAGATCCGTCGTCAACGGCTGGACGCTCTGCAGAACGACCAGCCACCCTCGCACGACCTCGCCAGCCACGACACCCATCCTCACAATGATGCGCTGTATTCGACATGAGCCAGCGGTGGCGACCGCTGGCCCGATAATCCAGTTCTGCGCTCGGCTTTGCTCGCGGGCTGCCGACCGGGGAGGCACGCCGAACGGCGGATAGTTCGTCGCGTCCTCCTGATCGGGTAGTCACGTGGAGTGGCTTCTGGCCGTCGGCTGGCACAGATAGCCGTTGTCCCGGGCGGCAGTAGGGTCATTTCCCGCCCGCGCGCGCTGCCCGCGGTACTGGATACGGGACTGGGGAGGTCGCCATGCTGGAGGCGTTCGCGGATCTGTCCACTCCGCTGGTGGCCGATGCCTGCGTGCGCTGTGGTGTTCCGCTGCGGGCCGCCCCTTCCGGAATCCGGCCGGTCGTGGCCGGCCAGGGGATCGCTGGGCGGGTTCTGCCCGTGCGGCACTACGGCAGCGTGGACGTGTTCCTGGAGGCATTTGGCCGGGCACAAGCCGGCGACGTGCTGGTCATCGACAACGGCGGCCGCCTGGACGAGGCATGCGCCGGCGACCTGGCGGTGCTGGAGGCCGAGGCCGCCGGTATGGCGGCCCTGGTGGTGTGGGGCCTGCACCGCGACACGCCGGAACTGGCCGCGATCGGCCTTCCGGTCTTCAGTTACGGGAGCTACCCGGCCGGGCCGGTGCGGCTGGACGAGCGGGAGCCCGAGGCGCTGGTCACCGCGCGGTTCGGGCCGCACCTGGCCAGCGCCGGGGACATCGTCTTCGCCGATGACGACGGCGTGTTGTTCGTCGCGGCACAGCGTGCCGGGCAGGTGCTGGTCACAGCGCACCAGATCGGGCAGAGCGAGCGGGACCAGGCTCGCCGGATGCGGGAGGGCCAGACACTGCGCCAGCAGACCGCTTTCGATGACTACCTGGCCCGCCGCGCCGCTGACCCGTCATACACCTTCCGGCGGCATCTGCGCACCATCGGCGGGGCCATCGAAGAATAAGATCTGAGCGCCCGGCCTCGCCCCCAGGGCGCCATCACCGGCAATCGGCCAGCACCGGATCACGCAAGCAGGATCCGCCGACGGCCATCTTCGGGCACCCTCGACGTGCGGCACACGGCCCGGGCAGATGCCAGCCCGGACGATCAGGCACCGTCATCCCACCCGGCCGCGGACCGCCAAGATCACCGGATGCCATCGTCTTGGCCGCTACTTTCACGCAGCCGCAGCACTGCAGCAACCACGCTGCCGCTGACAGCCGGGGTCAGAATGACCACTTCGGGATCGCGTTGCTCGCCATTCCGACCGGTCCGACCAGGTCCGCGGCGTGACAGCGCGGCGGTCATCTCGCCCGTAAGGCTCAGGGAGGGCGAGATCTGGGCCCGACTTTTATCAGGTTAGTACGCACGTCGTTTCGGCTATTTGATCAGGCGAGGGCCTTGCGGAGGTCGGGTGCAGCGGGTTCTCGGCGGTAAGGGTGTGGCGGCCAGGCCGCAGTTGAGCATTGGGTGCTGCCGTCATCGTCACGAAAGGTGCGTGGGTGGCGTTCTGGAGAATTACTGTGGGCCTCTGAACCGGCCCGCCGCAGTCGCCCTGGAGGTCGCGTGCGCATCAGCCTTGGCGATGTGTGCTTGTGGTTCGATGTCTCCGGGCCGTCAGTCATCCCGCAGGGAGACACGACGGTGGAGCGCCCGGTCCTAGTGGCCGTCCACGGCGGCCCCGGCCTGGACCACATGACGGTGAAGTCCGCGCTAGGGCCGCTGGCCGGCGACCTCCAGGTCCTGTACTTCGACCTGCGCGGCCATGGCCGCAGCGACCGCAGTAGCGCCGGGTTCTGGAACATGCGGACCTGGGCTGATGACCTGCGTCGGCTGTGTGACGCGCTCGGGCTGCGCAAGCCGGTCGTCCTCGGCAGCAGCTTCGGCGGGGATGTCGCGCTGACCTACGCGGCGCTGTTCCCTGATCACCCTGGGGGCGTCATCCTGGCCAACACGACTGGTGGCCACTGGGACGACCCGCGAGTCATCGAGGCGTTCGGCCGCGTCGGCGGCCCCGAGGCGGCCGCCATCATCGAGCGCATCCGCACATACCGCCGGGGCGGTTACGCCGGGGACGCCGAGGATCTCCAGGCTGAGTTCACCCGCGTCTGCTACCCGCTCTACAGCGCCACGCCGGGCTGGGCCGAGGAGTCCCGCCAGTTCCTGGCTCGGATGATCAGGAACCCGGACGTCGTCGCGCACTACAACAGCCACGAGGTCTCAAGCTTCGATCCCTGGAGCCTGACCGGTGCCGTCCGGTGCCCTGTCCTGGTCCTCGCCGGCGAGGACGACCCGGTTTGCCCGCTGCCCGTGGTCGAGGAACTAGCCAGCCGGCTCCCGGCTGGCACCACCCGCCTCGTGCGACTTCCCAGGGCACGTCACACCATCTTTCGCGACCGCCCGGACCTCGCCTTCCCCGCCGTCAAGACCTTTGTCGCCCAGATCGGGGAAAGCCACCCCGCCAGCTGAGCCGCGCTGCCCGGCCAGCAAGACTGGACCACAGCCCGCCAGGTCCCGCAAACTGTGCGGACCCGGCCACCACACGATCTGCACGGCCGTCGCCCCCGAGGCAGTCTTCACCGTGCGAACGTAAGCCACCAGACGAGGCTACGAGCCACAGCCACGGCTTAGTGCGCAAATCCGACACTCTCCACCTATAACACCGCAGCTCACAGCGCTAGAGCCGAGCAAACCCGGCCCCGGTGATAAAAGTCAGGTCATACACCTTCCGGCGGCATCTGCGCCGCATCGGCGGGGCCATCGAAGAATAAGATCTGAGCGCCCGGCCTCGCCCCCAGGGCGCCATCGTGGCTCCGCGGCGGTCATCTCGCCCGTAAGGCTCAGGGAGGGCGGGATCTGGGTGCCTGACCAGGAAGGTGTCCGCGGAGTCGTCGTCGATGAGCGAGTTGTCAGCGAGCCATTGCACGGCCCGGCGCCTGGCACGGGTGTCCCGGAACGCGTAACAGGCTGGCAGCAGGTCCGGGTACTCTTCGTGGAGTTCGTCTTTGAACCCGGCGGAAAGCTCCCTTGCCCTGGATCGCGTGGGCCAGCCTGCGCCCGGCGCGTTCATCGGTAATCCCGTTGGCGAAGTCGGCCATGTCCTGGTACCAGACCCAGGATGGCAGTGATCGATGACGACCAGGTCCAGCTCGTCGAGGTCGACTGGCGTCTGCCCATCGATGCCGGTGTCGGCCGTCCAGAACGCGATCTCGCCGGTGTCTGGGCTGATCAGCCTGTGCTGTTCGTAGTCGGTCTGGTCGGCCAGCGCGCCGGCGATCTCCTCCACATCGATGCTGCCCAGGTCCAGCACCAGCCCAGGATAGGCCCCGCCCACTACCTGCTCTCAAAGGATCAGAACGCCCGACCCGTGGGAGAAGAGGATGAGTCTCAAGATCGGCCAACGACTGCTGCTGCGGGTTTCGGATGAGGGACCTGGCTCTCCGGTGCACCGGCGCTGAGTTATCCAGGATGCTGAGAGACTTCGCCCATGGCACCTCAGGACATCGACAGTTACCTCGCCACCGTCGACGAACCCAAGCGCACCACGTTGGAGGAGCTGCGGCGGTCCATCCTGGGAGTCATTCCTGACGCCGAGCAGTGCATTTCTTACGGGATGCCGGCGTTCAAGGTGCGGGGCAAGACCGTGGCCGGCTTCGCTGCATTCAAGAATCACCTGAGCTACTTGCCGCACAGCGGATCCGTACTCCAGAAGCTAGGTGGTGACCTTGCCAGCTATCAGAGCACGAAAGGGTCTCTGCACTTTGCGATCGACGAGCCACTGCCACCCGGCCTGGTTAACAAGCTAGTAAATACGCGAATGCAGGAACTCGGGCTTCCTTAGCATCCGTCGGCATCGGCTGCTTGCTGCTCGCGGCATGGCCGGAAGTTCGTGTAGCAGGGCCGCTTACCATCTCGATCATGTCCGAGGGCCATGAGGTGCCGGTGCTGTCAGGATCCAGCGAGCAGTTCTGGATCCTTATTACGGCCCGGCGGGGAAGGGGCTGGCTGCTTACGCTCCTCAGTCAAGGAGGCGGGCTCTGGGCAGCTGAGGGAGCGGACCTGTTCAAGGCACTGCGAGAGTTGCGCCGCATCCTTGACCCCCTGGGGATCCGGCTGGGCGTGAATGGTGCGCGCCGTGATTCGTGGGCGTCCGGGATGCAGTGCGACATGGGGGAGGACGCGTTGTCTACATCCCGCGCGAGGGGCAGGCCGGCAGGCCCGCTCAGCCCCGACCCAAGGGACAACCGCATTGGCTGATGTCGGAACCGTTGAGGAGCAGGACGAGCAGTACGCGCGGTGGCTTGGCTCGCGACGAATCAACTGACCAGCAGGCACGCCATGGGCGAATCGCGGCAGAAGAGTGCTTCCGAGTAAATGACGAGCAGAAACGCGCGATTGCCTGACCGGAGCATCCTGTTGATTTACGGCTATCGAGTTTACAATCTATCGGGCGGCTTTGCCGACGTGGCGTAAGCCGTCGTCCACCTTGGCTGTCAGCTCTTCACCTCGGTGTCATCCGCGCCAAGTGGCGTGAACTCGGTCGGCTCAGGGCAATTTCCCAGAATCTGTACGATGCTATACAATCCAGTCGAGGCTGCGGGCCACAGCGGTGGTAGCGGTGATTTGCTGGCGGAGCGCTGGCTACAAACTGTATAGACGGTGGACGGGCCGAAAAGCTGAATGGTGGAAAAATGCCTTTTAGTAATTGGGTTTCTATCTTATCACTTGTAATCGCACTGCTCGCCTTGGCTACAGCCGTGTGGCAAGTGCGTCGCACTGCGCGTCTCACAAATAATGCCAATCAGATCCTGGTCATAGCTGACGTTTTTCGCGAGATCCGTTCTCCGGAATTCCTCAAGCACTACAGGCGTATCCTAGACTTTCCCGAGAACGAGGCCCTTGAAGATGGTTTTGAATCGCTAGGTGATCCCCGGAAGCAGAGCGCCTATGCTGTCTCCTATTTTTTCGAACATCTCGGAGTCCTCGTGACTCGTCAGCTAATACCTGGGGACGTACTTATAGCCACGATGCGAACCATGATTATGCGGTCGTGGACTGCACTGCAACCGGCCATAAGGGCGGAACTTGCTGCGCGGAAGAAAGCATATCCAGAGCGTATGGGCCACGACTTCTTGCCGCACTTCCGGGAACTCGAAAAAATCGCATCCCATCAATACGAAACAAGAGATGCGACCGCTCGCCGCCTGTTGCCCAGGTCACGGACCCTGATAGCCGCTGATCATGGGCACGTCACGGATCCTCGAGCATCCCCATCTGTGGGAACGGGTGGCGAGCCGTCTGTTTAGCGACAGCACCTCCCACGCCAGCAACCCCACTCGCCGCGCTTGATCCTGGACCCCAGAGGGAACCGTTCGGCGACGCCTGGTGGTCAAAGGACACTCCGCATCGTGATCGCGGCGTAACGCCATCCCGCTTGGACATGGTGACGATCTTGGGAATCGGGCCGGCGCGCCAACGTCGCAGGCGCGCGACATGCGGCAGAAGCGGATGTTCCGGTAAAGAGATGATTGTTCCGTGCCGCGCGCTAATGAGACACCTCTATGCTGCTGGACGTGACGCTGGAGAGAACGCCGTTTCCCCGTCAGGGCGCTGTTTCTGTGGATGCATGCGTGCGGGGTCTCCGCGTAGCGGTGCCCGGACTGCAGGTCGTTCAGACCTCTGATCGCTGGCATGAGACTTGCGCGCGGGCAGAACTGTGTCACTGGCATGCCGTCCAGTACCTGTATCTGCTCCCGCTCGGCGGGACCCGGGTGGTCCTGTACTTGTATCCGGGAGACACGCTCGAACAGGCACGGGTCTTGTATGACAGGCCGGATCGGGTCCGCCGCCTTCTGGCGCTGCGTGAGCAGGGCTGGGATGTACAGCCTGATTTCCATTTCGGGCATGTCCGCAGGCACCTGACCTCTAGCCAGTCGGACCTCAGCGCCGATGATTACACGGCCTACTGGGTGAAGCGGATCAGCGGTCTGGGCATCATTCGCCGAGACGACTGGGACAGCACGCTCAGCCAGCTCATCGCGGACGGGATCTTCGACCGTGGCCGCCGCGCCGCGTTCGACCGCGACTTCACTTACACCCGTTGAACATTACGCCTCACCTCGTCCGGGCGTCCGCTTGGGCCGTGAGTCTGAAGCCAGCCGCGCGGTTTCCGCGGACTTTCCCATGACGCTGCGCGCGGCGATCCAGCAAGCGCTCACCGCACTGGAAGAGCATGAGGCGGTCAGCCTCCTAGCTGTTACTGGCCCGGTGAGGTAGGGCCGACTACGCCGGCTGACCGCCAGTAGAGAGCAGCCTCACGGTGTCTTCTCCGCAGGCATCAGCAACTCTGGGACCCAGAGTCGGCGGCGAACGGACCGTCCTGAACCGTCGGCAAGCCGGCTCCGCGGAAATTATCCAGTTTATGGGGGTCACATGTCGGCCGTCCTGCCATCAATCTTGAGCGCTGTTGCCGCGACAATTGCAGCCGCTCTCGCTGGCCTAACGCTTTATGTGTCGGGTCGTCGCGAGCATCTGCACTGGATCCGTGAGTCTCTCGTGAACTCATATGAGGACTACCTGACTGCGAGCTTCGATGCTCCAGGCCAGCGCGGACTCCAGGCCCGTATACAGGGTGATGATGGAAAACTGGAAGAGTACCGGGGGCAAGCTGCCGATGCGCATCGCCGGCAAACAGACGCGCTGACAAGACTTCGGATGATCGCTCCGTCGAGCGTGGTCACGGCAGCAGAGGTGTTGCATGAAGCCGATCACGCGGTAGTTGACGCCGCGCTCGATGGATTCGCTGCGCCCGATGAAGACACCTGGGCGCGGCTACGCACGATGCAATGGCAGGCACGGTCGGCGTTTGTGGATCAGGTCCGGCGCTCACTCGGGCTCGGCCAGGCAGCACCTATCAGTCACAACACCTAGGCTTAGCATGACCTAATCGCTTACACCATACGCGGCATAGAAAGACGTTCTGCGTGTCGGTTCGTGACGTAGGAACGTCCCCCTGATGCGCTTCGGGCTTGGTGTCCCACGCAGCAGGAGGACGTTCATGGGTAACGGTAGTGGCGTGTCGCGAGGCGACCGCAACCGCAACGCGCGCTTGGACCGGCTACGTGTTCTGGTGCCGGTGACGAACGCGATTGCCGGGATCGACCTGGCGGACAAGAAGCAGATGGTCGTGGTGACCGATCATGACTCGCGAGTCATCGCGCGCAGGACGTTCCGGTGCCGTGCCTGGGATCTTGGTGTGGCGCTGGACTGGGCTGCCGGGCGTGCCGCGGCGAAGGGCTGGGCCGGGCTGACCGTGTCGTGCGAGCCGACCGGGCACCGGTGGCGGGTGCTGGGGCAGCTGGCTGCGGACCGGTCGATGCCGTTCGTGTGCGTGCAGCCGATGGTCACGTCGTGGTCGCGCCGCACCGAGGACCTGACCTGGGACAAGACCGATGAGAAAGACGCCGTGCTGATCGCCCGGCTCACCGCCCAGCTGCGCTGCTATGTTCCGGAGCCGGTGGATGAGACGTGGGGCCGGCTGCGGCATCTGGGTACCCGCCGCGAGCAGCTGATCACCGAGGCCGGCAGCCAGATCCAGCAGATGCGGGACCTGCTGGAATGCGTCTGGCCCGCTGCGCTGGACACAGCGCGGCAGCCGTTCCGGTCCGCCACATGGATGGCCGCCCTGCAGGTGATCACCAGCCGGGACCGCGCGGACTTCACCCGCACCCGCCGCCTCGGGGCGGCCCGCTTCGAGCAGGCGGTGAGGCGTGAGATCCTCCGCCGCGGCGGGCAGAAACCGTGCCTGCGGATCGTGCGCGGGCTGTTCACCGCGCTCAGCGATCCGGCCGGGGTGATCGCGCACCGGGCCGGCGCACTCGAGCGGGTGCAGTTGCTGCTGGAGGACTGGCAGCTCACCAAGACCCGGCTCACCCAGGCCGAGCAGCGGATGACCGCTGTCCTGGATGAGCTCGGGCTGACCGCGCTGGTCACCTCGATCACCGGCCTGTCGCCGGTCGGCGCCGCGGCGATCCTGGCCGAGACTGGCGACCCGCGGCGGTTCGCCACCGCCCGCGCGCTGGTCAAGCATGCCGGCCTGGCCCCACGGGAGAAACTGTCCGGCGCGTTCACCGGCCGGACCAGGCTGACCGGGCAGGGACGCCCCGGGCTGCGCCTGGCCGCCTGGCGTGCGGTCTGGGGCGCGCAACGCGCCAACCCCGTCTATGCCGCCCGCTACCAGCACCTGACCAGCAGGCAGGACAACAAGCTCACCCCGACGCAGGCTCAGACCGTGATCGCGGCGGCGATCCTGCGGCATCTGCACGCCGTCATCACCACCGGCCAGGCCTGGGACCAGGCCATCGCCACCCACGGCACCCAGCCCACCACGCAGGCACTCGCCGCCTGAGCATTCGCTGCGGCGACCGAAGCTGACGGCCGGGGCGAGCCCTCCGCGGCATTGAGACACCCCCGGTGATCTCGGCGCACATCATGGGCAGCCCCGTCCGTCGTCTCACCAACCCGATCACGCGCTGCTGGGACCAACCCCATAACCGCTATGCAGGGACAGACGACGGACTGGGCACCGGCCGGAAGCTTGACACAAAACGACTCACGCTGATGTGCGGCGTTCCCGGGATACGATGGCCTGCATAAATATCCAGGGCGCGATCGCTATCGTGCGGGCACGCCATCCCAGATGGTCGAACGCACTGCCGGCAGGCGCGCTGGAGCGAGCCCCTTTCAGTGCGCTCCTATTTAGTTGAGGTCTGCTCGCCGGAAGGTGGCGATCGCGGCCGCTAGGGCACATAGAGCGACCACGATCAGGGCGATGAAGTCGCCTAGGCTGACTCCCTTGCTGATCTGGTCGTTGCCGGCCGACCAGTAGAAGGGCGACAGGTACCGTCCCGGCCGGAGCCATGAGATGGTCGAGGCGAGAGAGCTGAGCAGATACGAGGCGGCGGCTAGGCCCGCACCGATGCCGAGGGCCGTGCCTCGCCGTCCGGTGGCTGCGCCGACGGCCATGGTGATCAGGCCGAAGTCCAGTCCCATCAGCACGAGCGCGACCGAGATAGCGATCGTGTTGGCGGGACTGATGGTGAGCTGGAAGCCACGGCCGACGACGACGCAGATGGTGACCGCGGCGGCGAGGAAGAGGGCTTGCAGGGCCATCGCTCCGGCCTTCTGGAAGAGTATGGTGCGTCGGCGGATCGGCAGGGCGGTTATTAGGGCCAGGGTGCCGTCCTCGTCTTGCCCGGCCACGGCGGCAGCGCCGTAGCCGATAGTCAGCAAGAGCATGATCAGCGGGAAGAAGTTGCCGTAGATGTTCCCGTTCAGCCAGCCGCCGGGTGAGGTCAGCGGCCCGGTGACGCCGAACAAGGCCGCGGCGGTGGAGCCGCTGAGGCTATTGAGTGATGTCGAGTCTTTGAACGAGGGGTAGAGCGCCACCACTACCAGGGTGTACAGGGCCATTCCGGCGGCGTAGCCGATGGTGCTGCGGCGCCGCAGCCGCAGATCCAGCCTGGTGACGTTAGTGAGCATGCGGCGCCTTCGCCTGTGCCGGTTGGCGGTAGAAGTCGAGGAACAGTTCGTCAAGATCGGCCGGGCGGGAGATCAGGTCGACCGGGTCATTGCTGGCGATGACCTTCAGAACTGGCCCGATCTCGCCGGTCACGTCGAGCGTCATTCGCGGGCCGTCGGCCGCGGTGACGGTGACGCCGCTCACAGCCTTCAGCGATGCCGGGTTGACCGGGCGCCGGAAGCGGACCTGCATCTTCTGGGGCGCCGCTCGTCGCAGGCCCTCTACCGTATCCTCAGCCACCAATTTGCCTTCCTTGATTATCCCGATCCGGTCGGCGGCGCGCTGCACCTCATCGAGTTCGTGGGAAGACAGGAAGACGGTTCGGCCCTGGTCAGCCGTCTCCCGTAGGAGGTTCTCGAACTCGTGCTGCATCAGCGGGTCAAGCCCCGAAGTGGGCTCGTCGAGCACCAGCAGTTCCGGCCGGTGCATGAAAGCCAGGACCAGGCCGATCTTCTGCCGGTTGCCCTTGGACAGTTCGCGGACCGGACGATCGACCACGACCTGGAACCGCTCGACCAGTTGATCTGCCAGCGAGTCGTCGGCGGCGCCGCGGGCGCGCAAGAACCAGGCGATGTGCTGGCGGCCGGTCAGCCGCGGGAAGAGTTCGAGGTCGCCTGGCAGGTAGCCGATACGGTGGTGGACGTCGGCACTGTCCTCAGTGGCATCAAGCCCCAGGAGCGTGGCCCGGCCCTTCGTCGGTCGCTGCAGTGCCAGCAGCATCCGGATCGTCGTCGACTTGCCCGCCCCGTTCGGCCCGAGAAAGCCGAAGACCTGTCCTGTCCCGATCCGCAGGTTGAGGTTGGCGACGGCGACAGTGGCGCCGTATCTCTTGGTCAGCCCGAATGTCTCAATGGCGCTGGTCATCGGCTCGCATCTCCTTGATCTCCCTGCACCGGCACGTCCTGGGCCTGGGCCGCAGCGGGAGCAGGCGTGAACACGCCGCCCGAATAGACGTCAAAGACCTCGACCGACCAGCGGATGAGGCCATCGCGTGCCAGCGGGTCGACACCGATCACCTGCGAGATATGGGGGCGCAGCAGCACCATCGCCAGGTCATTACTGAGCAGGAAGGCATTGCGGACCGGCTCGTCACGGCTTGGCCGGACGACCCCTGCCTGCTCCATGGCCTGCATGCCCGCCCGCGTCGCCTGATACAGCCGCTCGAACAATCCCACCCCGGCCGGGCCACCATCACACAGGAGCCGCCGGACGAAGCCCGCCATCGCTGGCTCACGGTCAAGCCGGTCAGCAAACAGTTGAGCCACGCTCGCGCTACCACCCTCCTCTTGCCCCCTGGCCAGATCGGCGAGCATCGACTCCACGAAAGCCGCGACCCGCTCTTCGAGCACCGCCCGGAGGTTCTCCTTGGATCCGTAGTGGTGAATCACCAGCGCCGGAGAGACTCCCGCGGCCGAGGCGATCTGACGCACCGTCACGTCGGCGTAGCCATGCTCGGCGAACAGCTCCATCGCCGCGATGCGTATCGCCGCCGCCGCCGTCAGATCTTCTCTGGCTGAACCCATGTTCAAATTATTAAACAAATATTCAGCCTCAGCAAGAGGGATCCTGCGCCGCCAGCCGACGTCCCCGCAGAGGGGCATGGACGGCGAAGGCAGGCAGAGCACGCTCCCTTCGAACGGGGTCGGCTCAGGCGTACGATTCGAGCGCCATCGTTCCCGTTCCTGCGCCAGGAGGTCCGGCAGATGCTCGACAAGATCTCAGATACGCCCTAACTCGGTGCTGGGGTTCAGGGCCAGCGGAGAGCTGACGAGCGATGACTATCAGAACGTCCTGGTCGCAGCAGTCGAGGCGGCGCTCCAGAACCGTGACAAGCTCAGGCTCCTTTACCTCCTCGGCAATGACGTCACCGGATTCTCCGCTGGGGCGGCATGGCAGGGCACCAAGGTCGGAATGGCACATGCCACCCGATGGCAGAAGATCGCAGTCGTGACTGACAAAGAGTGGCTCCGGCACTCCCCTTACCTGTGCGGTTCCGTCAGTTCAACGCCTGTTTATCCCCCCGTTCTGGCCGGCAGGTGCTGATGTTCGCTCCGGCTGAGCCGCCGGAGTCATGACTGGCCGAAGGCCACCCCGAAGGGGCGTGGTCTTGACGCTGGCGGTGGCCGGAGCACGCTTGGCGAGCCGGCATGGGGATGGGGGCGGGGATCAGGTCATCGGCTGCCTCCTGCGCAGGGGCGATTCAGGGCGGTGCGTGCGGGTGATGCGGGCGCCCGGCCTTACCTCGGTCCGCGAGACCCGTGGTGGCTGGTCCCGGCGACGTGATGATCGATGGGGTGGTCCCGCTGGGATGTGACCGCGCCGGTCTCTCGAGGCCGTCCAGCCGTGAAATGCACGGGGTGGCGGCAGGGGAGCTCCAGGGCGCCGGCCACGGGGGGTGGCCACGGTGCATCGGCTGCATGAGGGCCGCCGCTTCACCCGCACCGGCCTCACCGTCCGGCCGGCAGGGGGGTGAAGGCCTGGTCGCCGAGGCCGCGCAGGATGTGGTGGGCGCGGCGGGTGATTTTGCGGGCGACGGACAGGGCGGCCCGGTTCGCGTCGATGCGCGCCGCGACGTCGGCGTAGTAGGCGTGGTCGGGGGATGAGGAACGGGATCCCTGGTGCCCGGCCTCGAACAAGGCCCAGCGCAGGATCGGGGGTCCCTGGTGCGACAGGCGGCCCGGGGTCCGCTTGTCATCGGAGGAGTACACGGTGATGTCCAGGCCGGTGTGCCGGACGGCCTTGGCCGAGGAGGAGAACCGGCGGGTGTCGCCCAGGAAAGCCCAGATCACCGCGGAGACCAGCGGGCCGGCCCCGAACAGCTGCTGTTGCAGCGCACGGCAGCCGGGCTGGCGCCGGGAGAACGCCGCGATCTGCGCGTGCACGGGCGCGATCTCGGCCTCCAGGTCCTCCATCCGGCGCAGCGCAACCCGGACCGCCTGCGCGCCCGCCGGCGACAAGCCGAGTGCCGCGCCGTCGTCCTGCAGACAGGCGCGGGCCTGCGGGTCGGACAGCTGCCCGGCCAGGCCGGGAACGCCGTGGTGGAACAACGTGGCGTGGATCCGCTGGGCCCAGGCCGTGTGCTCCTCGCGCAGATCCCGGTACAGCTCCAGGACCGCCCGCATCTCCGTGACCTGCTCCGGCGGGATCCACGAGGCCGGCACCCGGCCCTCGGCCACCAGGATGCGCAAGTGCCGGGCATCGGTCTTATCGGTCTTGGCCCGGCGCTTGGGCCCGCGCAGGGCAGCGGTCTCGGCCGGCTCGGCCAGCAGCACCGTGATCCCCGCCCGGGCCAGCTCCTCGGTAATGAACCGCCACCCGGTGCAGCCCTCCACCGCGAACGTCGCATCATCACGGCCGGCGAACCGCTCCAGCCACGCCCGCAGCGCCTCCCGGCAGGCCGGCGAGATCCTGCCCCGCCGCACCTGGCCGGTACCAGTATCGGCGTAATCGAAGGTGACCTGCCGGCGATGCACGTCAAACCCTCCTACGATGGCCATAGGAACCTCCTCAAGCTCCTGAACTGTGCTGACGCACTTAGCGTGCGCTGAGCTGAGGAGGTTCCGCATTCATGTCATCTCTCTGCCAACATCTTCGGCTACCTGATCCCCGGGTGAGATCAGAGCCTTCCCGGCCGCAGAGGAAGCAGAGGCGCGGGCCTGGGTCGCGAGTTGACCTCGCCGCAACCGAAACCCTAGCCGGGCTAGGGCCGATCCGAGCGCAGTGAGCGCCTATGAGGAGTCCGTGTGTACGCGCCTCTGATGCCATAGACAATCGATACTTGCGCGCACCCCTGTCCCGGCACTGCTGCATGACCGGGCCTGCCGCTTGGGCGAAGCCCTTCACGGCCTTGAGTGCCGATAGACCTCATCGCGGCTATGAGAGTGAGACGTCGGTAGTTGCCGGCGCGGGTAGCGCGTTATGGTTCGCAGCGCTGTAACTCGGGGTACAAGGCGCAGTCAGTAGCCCCCGTCCTTGATCTGCGGCGTGTCGGTGCTGGCGTCCGTTTTGTGATCATGGTTGGGTTCGGGGATGCCGCGTTCGGAGCAGCCCTCGTATGAGGAGCTGGCTGCCCAGGTCGCGGCGTTGAAGGGGATTGTGGCCGAGCAGGCCGCTCTGATCGAGTCGCTGCGGGCCGAGGTCGCGGCGCTGCGGCGGCAGGCGGGCCGGGACTCCTCGAACTCTTCGCAGCCGCCGGGCCAGGATGGGCCGGTGGCAAAGGCGAAAGCAAGGGCGCGCGGCCGGCAGGCGCGGCCAGGCCGGGCGCAGGGCGGCCAGAAAGGCCATCCGGGGGCGGGCCTGGCGTGGTCCGCCCGGCCGGATGAGACTCTGGCCGTCGAGCCGGGCATGTGCGGCGGGTGCGGCGCGGGCCTGGCCGCCGCGCCGGGGCGGGTCGCTTCCGCGGTGCAGGTGCTTGATATGCCGCCGGCCGCGCTGACGGTGACGGAGTACCAGATGATGCGCCGCACCTGCGGGTGCGGGCAGGTCACGACCGCCCCGGCACCGGCCGGGGTAACCGGGGGCCCGGTCTGCTACGGCCCGAACGTGACCGGCGCGGCGACGCTGCTGGCCAGCACGGACGTGATCGGCGTCGAGCGGGCCGCGGACCTGATGGGCGCCCTGCTCAAGGCGCCGGTCTCCACCGGGTTCGTGTCGCGGTGCCTGGTCCGCCTCGACGCGGCGTTAACCGCCGCCGGGTTCGAGGACGCGCTCAAGGACGCGCTGCGGGCGGCGGACGTGCTCGGCACCGACGAGACCCCCGCGCCGCTGGCCACCGCGGCGGCCAGCGCGGACGGCTGCGGGAACCCGCATGTCTACACGGTGCGGACGATGAACGCCTATACCGGCGGCGGGCCGGACCTGATCTGGTACGGCGCGGCCGGGAACCGGACGAAGGCCTCGATCACCGGGTTTGAGATCCTGGACGGCTTCGCCGGGGTCCTGGTCCGCGATGATTACGGCGGCTACCTCAGCTACGACGGCCGGCTGGCCGGAGTCCAGCAGTGCCTGGCCCACCTGTACCGATACCTCGACGACGCCTACGCCACCAGCCCGGATGCCCAGGCCTGGACCCGGCAGGCCGGCGACGCCCTCAGCGAGGCCGCTGCCGCGGTCAAGGCCGCCCGCGGCACCGGCATCGCCAGCCTGGATCCTGGCCTGCTAGCCCGGCTGCGTCACCGCTACGACCAGGCCGTTGCCTGCGGGATTTCCGTCAACTTGTCCCGGCCCTGGCACAAGGGGAAACACCCCGGGCTGGTCCTGGCCCGGCGGCTGAAACGCAAAGCCGCCCAGGTGTGGCTATTCACCACCCGCTTCGACGTCCCCGCCACGAACAACGGATCGGAGAACGCCGTCCGCGGCTACAAGCTCGCCGCGAAAATCAGCGGCTGCTGGCGCACCCTGACGACCCTGCGGCGCCACTGCCGCATCCGCTCCTACCTCACCACCGCCCGCAGCCACGGCCACCACCCCCTCGCCGCCATCCGCGACGCCCTCAACGGGAACTGCTGGATGCCCCAAACCAGCATGATCAACTAACCAGAGCACCCGTGACTGGTTACGTTCTGGGATGACCTCATCACTCTCATCAAGGCCCGCCGCCCTGAGCGCTAGCTCCAGGCTTTCGCAGCGCGCGTAACGGGTGATGCCTCCTCCCTCAATGCAGAAGTAGGAGGCCACCTGCGCCTGGCCGCGATCGGCACCGGTCGCGGGATCGATCCAGCGGGCGGCCTGCTCTACGACCACGCTGCCGTCAGCGCCACAGAACCAACGGAGCGCCTTAGCGGAGAACCCGGCCCGCCCCATCCAGGCGGCCAGCACCTGCCGCCCGCGCATGGACCCGCGAGGGCCGGCTATTTCCACCTCATCCGCGGATAGCTGCCCCGCCCGCCGGGCGTCACCGCGGTTTACGGAATCCAGCCACTCTTCGACCACGGACGACGCTGCCCACCGCTCCAATCTCGCAGTATGAGACGTCCGAGCCTTTGTGCGACAGGCTGAGTCATGCAAAGCTGCCGGCTGCGCACCGTGCTCGCCGACTCCGGCTACGTCAGCGAGGAGAACTTCGCCCGCGCCGACGCCGACGGCCTGCGGCTCCTCGCGCCGCTGGCCAAGGACCCGGGCAAAGACCCGGGCCGGCACCACGACCGCGTGTCCCGAAGAGCCAGGCACCCCGGGCAGTATCCCGCCACCGTCCGCGCCACCCGGCGCCTGCGGCATCACCGCGGTAAAGAGGACTACAAGATGCGGGCCCGCACTGTGGAACCAGTCTTCGGGCAACTCAAAACCTGCCAGAAACTGACCATGATGTCCCGACGTGGCCTGGCCGCAAGCGAAAGCGAATGGCTGCTCGCCTGCACCGCGCACAATCTGCGCAAGCTGCACCGGCACCGCGCCGAGGAGTAACGAGCAAAACGCCATCCTGGTAGCCAAGACTCAAGATCAACCCGGACGCGGCCCCCCGCGCCCCGTATCTGCGTTCCAAGATCAGCCAAACCGTCCTCCGCACGGCTTTGTGCGACAGGCTGAACTATACGGCGCGCCGTTCGTCTGGCGCCCGGTGCCTCTGTCTAATGATGGGCTGGCGGGCTGGCGGGCTGGCGGGGGACCGACGCCATGCACGTGCGCTCGCATATATGCGCTGCCCTTGCATATTCCGCGATGTCCAGGCCGCCGTTGTAATAGGCCAAAAAGAGTCGGTTCAACGTCTTGGTTACCGCAACGATGGGGAACGGGGTCGCTCGGATTCGGGATCCGCAAATTGGGTGACGCCAGCTGGGTGACGCCAGCTGGCCGTTCCCTGATCACCGCACCTGCCTGGCCGCGCACCTCCCCCCGCGGTCTCGGCGTCGGCGCTGATTAGCGCTGCGATACCAGAGTAGCGAAGCAGCTTGTCCAGGCAGCGGCGGCGGATCGGCCCGATGCTGCCGGCCGGGGCGCCGGTTCCATTTCAGCAGCCCAGTCAGCCGGCCGGATCAGTGAAGGCCGAGGAGACCCTGTTGACCCTGGCCGTGCTACGAGACCTGTGCCCGGGCAGCGGCAGGGCTGGCTGATGCCACGATCCGGTCGGATGTGGCGCACCTGGTGCAGTTGCGGGCGTGGTTCGGCCGGCCGCTGTGGGACATGGATGCCGCCGAGGACGTACTGGCGGCAGGTTGGCCAGGTGGGCCGGGCGTACCGTTCGACGAGGGCGTCCCATGCCTGTGTGCCGTCGTTTCTGGCGCTGGTCACCAGGTCGGTGACTGACGGCTGATCGCGCATCGGGTGAGCGTTTTCCGGGAATATGCGCCGGGGACCGCGGCTGCTGGGCCTGCTGCGCCGGTGCTGCCGTAGGGACGTGCCATCGCCCGCAGCAGGAGGGGACTTCGCCGCGCCGGGCTGTGCCGCGGCGGTGGCTGCCTCAGCGGTCATGATCTGGTTCTCCTAGTGAGTGCCGGGCCACTGGTCCAGCCCGGTGATCTGGGGGCTGGATTGACACCGCGATCCGCGGCCCGGGGACGCCGCGGGCCGCGGGCCGCCAGCGCTGGCTGTGCTTGTCATATCTGGGGTGCCGCGCGCAGGCCAGCGGCTGCGCGCAGGGCACGGCGGAGGCGCGGCCAGGGCTGCTCACGGTGCTGGGCTCTTCGGGATTCGCCGTGCAGCCGCCGGGCAGGGCGCTGGCGCCGGGCCTGCGCCAGCATGTCGCGCTGCCGCTCACGGGCGAGTTCCCGGCTGATGTAGGGGTGCATGAACATGGTCTTTTCCTGTCCACTTAGACATGGGGTTTGGGCTGTCTGGATGATCCGTCGTGCGGTTCCGGCCTGGTACCGGCACCGCGGGCGGGCGGTGTGTGTGCGCGGGCCTGGCCGCCGCCTGGTCGGCCAGGCCCGCGCCGGTTGGTAGCTGGGATCTGGGCTCACGGCTGGTGTGGTGCACGAGCCGGGCGGGGCGGGTCAGGCGGCTGGCGACGGGACAGCCCGCTGGCCGGCCCGTGCCCGGGCCAGCACGATGGCTCCGGCGGCCGCGACCAGCACGGCGCCGACGGCGATCAGGATGATCTGCCAGCCCGGCATGCCGGTGGCGGCCGCGTGGGAGATGGTCGCCGGGACCGGCCCGAAGCGGCCGAGCTCATATCCGGTCCCGGGATGCGGGACATCGCTTGCGAAGGCGGCCGGGATGGTGGCCGCGGAAGCCAGCAGGCCGATGGTGACCGCGGCCAGGACCGCGCCGAGTCGGCGCAAGCGGGTACCCGCCTTGAGTGCTGCCGTGCGCGGATGAGTCCCCTGGCGGGTGAGGTGTGCGAACATGATCTTCTCCTATCTGCTTGGACCTGTGGCCGTTGACCGTTCCCGATACCTGCAGCTCGGGGCGGCCGTGGTTGCCTACAGGAAAGGATCGACCAGGCGGGCAGCGGGGCCCTTGAACGAACCTGCTCAGCCGTTGAACGAACCTGCTGTATCCGGCCCAGCAGTAGGATTCGGGCGATGGCCGCGAAGGGTCGGGGTGGGGCATGGCCACGAAAGGGTCTGGGGCTGAGCATCGCCGGGCGGGCAAACGCCCATCGTTTCCAGGAACGATGCGCGGCTTCCTGTGGCCAACAGAGTTCCTCGTGTTCTCGGACTTCCTGGTCGCCGACCCTCACGCGCACGGCGCGCTGCAGCTGTCCGTCGGGATCGAGGGGAGTCCGCGCGTCCGGCTGGACGGTACCTGGCACAGGGCCCGCGGCGTGCTCATCGATACCGATGTCGCGCACGCGTTCGACTGCGACGGGCAGCTGACTGCCATCGGCTGGATTGAAGGCGAAAGCCGGCTAGCCGAGCAGCTTCGCGACCGAGTCCTGGAAGGCCGGCCGTATGCCCTGCTCGATGACCTGCCGTGCGACCGCCTCGCGGCCGGGCTAGGTCCCGCGTTCGGCAAGACGACCGGCTGCCCGGAGGCGTACAAGCGATGGCGCGATGCTCTCGGCTGGCTCGCGATCGACGTGACGCCCGAGCCCGAGTACGACGACCGCATCACGGCCGTCCTGGACCATCTGCGCGCCACGCCGTCCCCGCCGCCGTCGATCGAGGACCTCACGCGTATCGCGCACTTGTCAGAGAGCCGGCTCCAGCACCTGTTCCGCGACCAGGTTGGCGTCCCGATCCGCCGGTACCTGCTATGGCACCGGTACCTGACCGCGTTGAGCCTGCTCGCTGACGGCGCGTCCGTAACCCGCGCCGCGCACGCAGCCGGCTTCGCCGACAGCGCGCACCTGACACGGACCGCTGTCCGGATGAACGGTTTCACGCCGACGAAGATGCCATTCCGTATGTGGCTGACGAACTGTCGCTGACTATAGCTCCGCGATCCCAGCAATGACGTCTGCCGAGGGAGCCCTTGATGCGCTATTTATGCGGCCCGCCGAGAAGGCGCTATGAAGACGATACCACGGTGCCGCTATGCGCCTAGTCCATGCCTTTGCCGCCGGGCGAGATTCAGAATCTCCTTGAAGTCTCATCGTTGACAGCGCCGATACGCATCCGGCGAGAAGGTGCGCGAGAGACAGAACCGGTTAATATTAATTAACACGTCACTGTGCGAGTCTGTCTTTCGATTGCTCCGAATTGGCGATCTGGGCGTGCCGTAGGGACCAATTACAAGGCCAGCCCGCTAATCTCCGCAGGCCTGAGACCGCCTCAAGACCGCGGGTAGGCATGCCTGGCGATGCATAGTAATTCGTGCTCGCAACGCACTCTATTCGGCAGTTCCGGGGATTCTGGGGTTTGGGCTGAGGCTGGTTGCTGGTGGAGGTCAGGCGGGTGGTGAGGGTGCGGCTGGCTGGTCGTCGTCCTGCCGCGGCAGGTGCCTGGCGACCGCGTGGTACACGGACTGTGCTCCGGCGCGGGCGGAGGTGAGGTCGGCGGGCTGGGGGATCGCGCGCTCGGCGTCGGCGATGATGATGCGCGCCTGTTCCGCGATCGCGGTGCATATCTCGGTGTTAGCGTCGGCCACGCCGGCGCAGGCGCCCAGGAGCCGCAGCAGTGCGTCGGCTATGGTCGGCTCGTGGTTGCCGTAGCGGCGGATGAGGCCGCACATGACCGCGAGGTATTCGGGGAAGCGGCGTCCGGGCACGATCACTGCTGCGCCGTGCGGGTGGCGGGCGACGTGGTTGCCGAGGGGCCGCTGGGTGAGTGCGCAGAAGATCACTGACAGGTGGTCGATGGCCTGGACGGCGGTGTAGGGGTCGTTGACCGCCGGGGACAGTGCCTTGCAGGCCGCATCGACGAGCTGGCGGATGCCGAACGCGGCGTCCTGCTCCAGGGTCCGCTCAAACCCGATCCGGATCCCGGCCTCCAGGACCGGGGCGAGCAACTGTGGGTCTGGCGCGCGATGGCCCGGGGCGGGCCAGATCCACGCCAGGGTGGTCCCGGCGACCACGTGCTCGCCGATCCTGGGCCGCAGCTGCAGGCAGGCCCCGTGCCGGGCCGCGTGTGACAGCAGTACCTGGCACCGTACTGCCTGCACGTACCCGGAGCGGCGGGAGGCGATCGCGGTGGCCCCGGCCGGGGGCACGGGTGCGTCCTGGCCGCCGGTCAGCAGCCCGTGCTCGATCACCGTGAGCGTGTTGCGCTGCACCGTGTTCATGATCGTGTTGACCTGGATCGAGTGCACGAGGTGATCGGCGAAGAACACCAGCAGGCCGAGGCTGGCGAACAGCAGCACCAGCGCACCGCTCACCGCGAGGCGGGGGAAGCCGGCGGTCCGGTTCCCGCCGGACACGCCCACCGTGTAAAGCCCGGCGGCGCTGTAGGCAAAGGTAGCGACAAAGGCGCTCAGCACGATCTGGTTGGGCCGGTCGCGCAGGAAGTTGCGCAGCAGCCGGGGCGAGAACTGCGTGGACGACAACTGCAGTGCCACTACCGTCAGCCCCAGCAGCAGCGCGATGACCGTCACCATCGTGCCCGCGATCGCGATCAGCAGGTTACGGGCGTCATCGGGAGTGCCCTGAAACGCCAGCGGGGAATGCGCCCCAACGGTGACCTGCGACAGCAGCGACCCGGTGGCCAGGGCGGCCACCACAGCGAACGACGGCATCACCCACAGCGATCCCCGGGCGTATTCGGACAGCGTGTCACGGCGGATCATACCCAGCTCCTCATCTCCCGCGTGCCCACCCAGATGGCAGCCACCCCAGGCCCGCAAGCACCCCTTCCTCAGCAGGCGCTGGTCACAGCCTGGCATGACCACCGAGCACCGCACGATGATCCGGCCAGCCTCCGCAGCGGACACGCCTGATGGGTCCGCCCTGAACAGAATCCAGCCCGGCAGGACAGACAGTGCAGGCCCGGCAGACGGTCCGTCGCCGCCTCAGCGCCCCAACTCGTGGGCCGGTCCGGCTTGAGCCACAACAATCTGCCGCCGTCTGGTCGGCGGCTAGATGCGGACGTTGGCCGATGAACGCGCGGCGCATAATCGCGCCGCTGGATGATGAGGCTTGCCTGGCAGCTTTGCAGAATCTGGCGGAAACGCTGGAATGCACAGACCTAAGGGCGAGCAGCGTGCGGTGCCGCCCTCGCGCGGCAGGGACCGGATCACATCGCCGGTCTGGCATGCGGCAGTATCACCCACATGACCGAACTCACCGATGTTTCCGGCGCCTTCGGCTACGGCGACTCGATCCTCGCCGGGAACGGGTGCGGCTGCAGGGGGTGCGTGATGATGACCTGCCTACGCTCGCGAAGTGGGACATGGATCCCGGGCGCATGGCCACGCTGTCCCACTGGGTGGCCCCGCCATCAGAGGCCGCGGCGAAGGAGCGCACCGCGAAATGGAGCGCGAACGAGAACGGCAACCTCGGCTTCGCCATCGAGACGCCCGAGGACCCCAGGGCTCCGGCTTGTTCCCGACTTAGCCTGGTTTGCCAGGTATGCGGACGAATGAGACGGCTTCGCACGGTTTGTGGGTACGGGCACGCCACGTGATCATGTAGGTCTCTGAGGTCTACGTGAACGAGGTGTGGCGTGCCCGCAGTGGCATTGTCGCGCGCCGGGGCGCGCGTGGTCGAGTCCGGGCACGGCGGGCAGGATCTGGCGGCTGGTGCGTGGCAGCGGCTGGAGGCGTTGCCGGACCCGCGGTCCCCGCAGGGGAGGATTTACCCGCTGGCCTGCCTGATCGCGATCGCGGTGTGCGCGTTCACTGCGGCCGGGAATGACCGGCTGACCGCGGTCGGGCAGTGGACCAGGCGGGCGAGCCAAGAAGACCTGGCCCGGCTGCGCGCCCCGTGGGACCCGGTTGCCGGCCGGTACCGGGCACCGGATGAGAAAACGATCCGGGTGGTGCTGGACAAGCTGGACCCGCGGGCCCTGACCCGGGCTCTCCTAGGACCGCCAGGGCACCCCCGCCGGCCGCGGCGCCCTGGCGCCGCGTCCCGGGGCGGCGTGCGCGGCTACCGGGCCCGGCGCGCGGCCCAGGAGGTGAAAGCAGCAGCCCGCGGCGGGTTACGGGCCGTGGCGGTCGATGGCAAGACTTCCCGCGGGGCCCGCCGCGGCGACGGCACCCGGGTGCACCTCCTCGGCGCCGCCGAGCACGGCGGCCGCCTCCTGGACCACCTTGAGGTTGACGTCAAGCACAACGAGACCAGCCATTTCACCGCACTCCTGCAGCCCCTGGACCTGGCTGGTGCCGTGGTGACTTTCGATGCGCTGCACACGGTGCGGGCGAACCTGGGCTGGCTGGCAGCGGAGAAGAACGGCCAGTACATCGCCGTGGTGAAGGCTAACCAGCCGCTGCTGTACGCCCGGGTCAAGGCGCTGCCCTGGCGGCAGGTCCCGGCCGGCAGCACGACCCGCGACACCGGGCACGGCCGCCTGGAGACCCGCACCCTCAAGACCGCGCACGTCAAAGGCCTGGACTTCCCGTTCGCCCGCCAGGCCATCAAGATCACCCGCTGGCGGCAGGACACGGCCACCGGGAAGACCTCCCGCGAGACCGTCTACGCCATCACCAGCCTGACCAGCGCGCAGGCCACCGCGCGCGACCTCGCCCGGCTCGTCCGCGAGCACTGGACCATCGAGGCGCATCATCACATCCGGGACGTGTCATTCACCGAGGACACCGCGGCCAGCCGCACCGGCAGCGGCCCCGTCAACCTGGCCACCATCCGCGCCGCGATCATCGCAGCCATCAAAGACGCCGGCTACCTGCACGTCCCCGAAGGACGGCGCGACCACACCACCCCCGCCGAAGCCCTCCGCCTCCACGGCCTCGACTAGGACACAAACGGACAATCACGGAACACGCCGGAGCCCTGCCGAGGACCCACCGGTGCTGGCCGGCCACATCGGGTTGTGGGGCGCGACCCCCAAGGACCGGTGCGCGACCCTCGGGATCGCCCTCGGCCGTGAACACATCGGCCGCGGCTACGGCACGGACGCGATGCGCGTCATCGTTGACTACGCGTTCCGCGAGCTGGGCTTGCACCGTCTCCAGCTCGACGTAGCCCCATTCAACCCCGCCGGAATCCGCGCCTACCAGAAGGCGGAATTCGTCGAGGAGGGCGGCCGCCGCGAATCGGTGCTGCACGACGGGCACTGGTACGACGAGGTGCTGATGTCCATCCTCGACCACGAATGGGCAGCTCGCCGATCATCGAGCCGATGAGCGACCGACACCGTGTGTCAACGGCGCTCGCATTTGGCCCTCTCACCCGGAAGCACCCACGACCGATCGGCGGCTATTTGTGTCTTCCATGGCTGCCCGGGTCAGCGCAGGCTCGGGTGGAGGTGCCCGGCCGGGTCGCTCTTTCTTGCGGCTGCCCGCCTGGACTGCAGGTGTGGCTCTTTTCTGGCGTGCGTCCTGGCCGGGTGCCGTGGCGGGGGCGTGGCTCAAGAAGGGTTTGCCCAGCTCGAAATGGCGTTGCCCGTCCTCGCCGGCAAGGTGATCCGCGCAGGGTGAGGAGGCATCCTGATGGACAGGGTGATCATCGGGGCCGGCCCGCACAAGCTGTCCGTGACGATCGAGGCCCGGGACAACCGGGAAATCCTGCGCGCCACCGGTCAGTTCGCCACCGATGCGCGCAGCTACCGGCAGCTGCTGGAGGTCGCGCGGCAGTGGCCGGAGCGGGTCTGGGCGGTGGAAGGCGCGAACGGGATCGGCCGTCCGCTGGCGCAGCGGCTGCTGGCCAGCGGGGAGCGGGTGCTGGATGTGCCCGCCAAGCTGGCCGCCCGCGCCCGGGTCTTCGATACCGGGCAGGGCCGCAAGACAGACGCCGCGGACGCGCACGCGATCGTCATGGTCGCCTTGCGGGACAAGGGACTGCGTGAGGTCCGGGTTAATCCGGAGCTGATGGTGCTGCGGATGCTGCGGCGGCCGCGATGAACTGTCCCGCGCCCGCAACCAGGCCCTGAACCGGCTGCACCGGCTGTTCCTGGACCTGGTCCCCGGCGGGGCGCCGGTGAAGAAGTCCGCCCGCCAGTACCAGGCCCTGCTGGCCACCGTCCGCCCCCGCGACCTGGCCGGGAAGACCCGCCGCCGGATGGCGGCGGAGGAACTGGAGGACCTGCACCGCCTGGACGCCAAGCTCAAGGCGATGAAAGCCGAGCTCAAAGCCGCGGTCCAGGCCACCGGATCACACCTGATGGATATCTACGGCATCGGCCCGGCCGGCGCCGCCCGGATCCTCGCCGACGTCGGCGACGTCAGCCGCTTCCCGGACCGCAATCACTTCGCGTCCTGGACCGGCACCGCTCCCATCGATGCCTCCAGCGGCCAGCACATCCGCTACCGGCTTTCCCGCGCGGGAAACCGCCGCCTCAACCACGTGCCCTATATCGCCGGGATCGTCCAGCTCCGCCACGACACTGCAGGCCGGGCTTACTACCGCCGCAAGCTCGCCGCCGGGAAAACCCCGATGGAAGCGATGCGGTGCCTGCGGCGCCGCCTGTCCGATGCCGTCTACCGGCAGCTGGCCGCCGACGCCCGCAGCCAGGAAGAAGCGGGCCCGGGAGGGTACCCCGGGGCGTCTCTGATATCCAGCGCGGCCGGCCTGTCCCCGGACACCGGCACTTCGGATCAGCCACTTCCCGGACCCGCAGATCTGACGCTACCGCCACCGCGGCCAGCGCCACAGCCCATGGCCCCCGCAGCCGCTGCCACCGGGTCTGTCAACTAGACGGTGTAACTGATCTTGGTTGTTAGTTTCCTGCCGACGTGAAGAAGGAGAGCCTGCCCGCGCTGAGGCGGCCATCGAAGGTGATGTCGAACGCGTTCAAGGCGGCTTTCCACCGGTTGGTCCACCGTTTGCGGCCCTTCCCGGTCGGGTCGAGGCTCATGATCGCGAGGTAGAGGCACTTCATCGCGGGTGATTCAACCGGTCAACGCAACACCTTGCCTGAGAGGTGAGGTGCGTGATCTGGGTCGCCCAGCGATTCGGGTGGAGGTTCAGCGGCAGTACTGGTCGCTGATCCGGGCGGGCGAGGTCCCCGGCGAGGCAGCGGACGCCGTGGCGTGTCGAGAACCGTTACGTGGCGGTGGTTCCGGAACGCTGGCGGGGTGATGCCGCCTGTTGAGCCCGTTCATGACGCTGGGTCGTTGCCGTTCAGGTTGACGTTCGCCGAACGTGAGGAGATCGCCTGCCGGAGGGCCGCTGGCACGGAGTCCGGATGATCGCCCGTGCACTGGGCCGCCCGCCGTCACGATCAGCCGGGAGCTGTGCCGGGGACGGTGCGCCGCAAGAGCGGTACCGGCCACCGTCGCCCAGGCGGCTGCCGACGCGCGGCCCGGCGGCCGAAGGTCGCGCTGCTGGCGGCAACGCCAGGTTGCGTGAGCATGTCCAGCAGAGGCTGCTGTTGAAGGACAGCCCCGAGCAGATCAGCTGGCGTCTGCTGCTGACTTCCCCGCCGAGGTGGAGATGCGGGTGTCTCACGAGACCATCTACCAGAGCCTGTACGTGCAAGGACGCGGCGCGCTGCGGCGAGACCTGGCGGCTTGCCTGCGCACCGGCCGGGCGCTGCGCAAGCCTCACCGCAAGGCCGCAGAGCGTCGCGGCCGGATCGCGGGCATGGTCAATATCAGCGAACGCCCGGCCGAGGTGGCCGACCGCGCCGTGCCGGGCCATTGGGAGGGTGACCTGATCACCGGCTCGGTGAACAAGTCCGCGATCGGGACCCTGGTCGAACGAACCACCGGCTACGTCATGCTGCTGCACCTGCCGCAGGCCCACGGAGCCGTGGAGGTCCAGGACGCAATGACCGAGGCGATGGCGTCGCTTCCGGGCACACTGCGCCGGACCTTGACCTGGGACCAGGGGATGGAGATGCGCAACCACGTGCAGATCGCCGCCGCCACCGATCTGGACATCTACTTCTGCGATCCGCACGCTCCTTGGCAACGCGGCACGAACGAGAACACGAATGGGCTTCTGCGCCAGTACTTCCCCAAAGGCACGGACCTTTCCGGCTACCACCGTGACTACCTCGAGTTCGTCGCCGCCCAGCTCAACCGCCGGCCCCGCAAACGACTCGCCTGGCGGACACCCGCGGAGGCGCTCGACCAACTACTCTGCGACCCATACGAACAACCCGGTGTTGCGTTGACCGGTTGAATCCACCCGGCCTGCTCCGTGGGGAAGTGGCCGCGGGCGTTCACCGCCCGCCGCAGCCGGGCGTTGATCGACTCGATCGCATTCGTCGTGCAGATCACCGTCCTTATTTCCCGGTCAAACTGCAGGAACGGCACGAATTCCGCCCACGCGTTCTCCCACAGCCGTATGATAGCGGGGTAGCGTTTCTCCCATTTACCGGAGAACTCTGCGAACCGGTCCAGTGCCTCCGCCTCGGACGCCGCGGTGTAAACAGGCTTGAGGTCTTTTGCGATTTGCGCCCAGTCCCTTTTCGATGCGTACTTGAATGAATTACGCAGGAGATGCACGATGCAGGTTTGCACGATCGTCTTCTCCCAGACGGCGTTTACAGCATCGGGCAGGCCCTTGAGGCCGTCGCAGACGAGCATGCACACATCCCGCGTGCCGCGGTTCTTGATCTCCGAGAGGACCCGCAGCCAGAACTTGGCGCCCTCGCCGTCGCCGTGCTCGCCAGCCCATAGCCCCAGGACATCCCGTTCGCCATCGACGGTGACGCCGAGGGCGAGGTAGATGGGGCGGTTGGCGACCTGGCCCTCCCGGATCTTGACGTTAATGGCATCGATGAACACGACGGCGTATACCGGGTCGAGTGGCCGGGCTCTGCCATCCGGCCATGCCGTCCATGACGCGGTCGGTGATTGTGGTGATCGTCTGTTTGGAGACCTCGGCGCCGTAGACCTCGGCCAGGTGCGCGGCGATCTCCCCATGCGTCAGTCCTTTCGCGGACAGGGAAATCACGATCTCGTCGACCCCGGTCAGCCGCCGCTGCCTCTTGGCGACAATCTTTGGCTCGAAGCTGGCATCGCGATCCCGCGGCACGGTGATTTCCACCGGCCCGGTATCAGTGAGCACTGTCTTGGCCCGGTGCCCGTTGCGGGAATTGCTGCCATTACGGCCCGCCGGGTCGTGCTTGCCGTAGCCGAGATGGTCATCCATCTCGCCTTCCAGGGCACCCTCGACCACCATCTTGGTCAGCTTGCCCAGCAGCCCGCCCTCGCCGCTCAGCTTCAGCCCGCCGGTGCGGGCCCGCTCGGTAAGCTCCCGCAGCAGCTGCTCATCAGCCGCTGACAGCTCCGCCGGTTCAGGGCTCTGGCCGTCGATCACATCAGTCACTGGTGTCTCCTCAGTTCCAGGAGTTACACCGTTGAGATTACAGTCCTTTGCCACCCGGCGGCGCGCCCGAGGTGACGGCGTGGAGCGCCCTGCCGGGCTCTGGCTCACTTTGCGTGAGTGACGGTTGCCATCTGGTGTGGTCTGTGAGGATATGCCGGGTGCAACTTCGATGATCTTGGTGTTCTGTTCCCGCATTTAGACGGCGTGATGGTTGAGCGGGTGGAGCGGTCGGCGGGGTCCGTGGAGATCTGGGGCCGGGTGGCTGCGGTGACAGCGTGCTGCCGGTCGTGCGGGACGGTGGCTTCCCGGGTGCACAGCCGCTACCGGCGGCACCTGGACGATGTGGCGGTGGCCGGCCAGCCGGTGGTCATCCACCTGACAGTGCGGCGGTTCTTCTGCCCTGCAGCGGGTTGCGCAAGGCGGACGTTCGTCGAGCAGGTTCCCGGCCTGACCTGGAGATATGGCCGCCGCACCCCGGTGGCCAGGCGGCTGCTGGAGGCGATCGGCCTGGCGCTGGGTGGCCGTGCCGGGGCAAGGCTGGCTGCGGCGGCCGGGGTCGCGGCAGGGCGGGCGACGCTGCTGCGCCTGGTCCGGGCGCTGCCCGAACCGGTTCTGGCCACGCCTGTGGTGCTGGGCATCGATGATTTCGCGCTGCGCCGCGGCAAGAGCTACGGGACTGTGCTGGCAGATATGGTCACCCGGCGGCCGGTGGACCTGCTGGCTGGCCGCCATGCCCAGGTCGTGGCAGACTGGCTGGCTGCGCATCCTGGGGTGCAGGTCATCTGCCGGGACCGCGCGTCAGCGTATGCCGAGCCTGCCTGGCCGAGCGGGCTGCCGGGACCGCCAGCAGGCACGCGGCATCCACGAGGCCCTCGGCGGAGGCGAACCGCAGAAACGACCGCAGAGCGCACAGTTTCTGCTCGACAGTCTTGGCCTGGTAGCCGGCCAGCGTCGCGACGAACGCCTCGATCGTCGCGGCGTCGCAGCAGGCCAGCCCGCCGCGGGTGCCGGTGAACGCGACGAACTCCCCGGTGATCGTCCCGTAGGTGCGCACCGTTGACACCGAGCGGTCAGCGGCACGAAGGTGCGCCTGGAACCGGGCGATCGTCTCGGCGCCGGGGGCGTCCAGCTTGCTCACCGACCGGTTATAGCGGCGCAGCACCGCCCCGTGCGCCTCGTACTCGCCCAGCATCTAAGCAACCCTGAACAAGTACACGCCGGTTCGCTTCAGCGTGCCGGCCTGCTCCTTGCCGAAGAAGCCGCACGCCTCATCAACCCACGCCATCGCCGCGTCCAGGGAGAACTCCTCGATGCCACGGGCGGCGAAGTGCTTCTGCATCCGCCGCCAGCAGCTCCGGTACCAGACAAGCGTTGAGTCCTTGTAGCCCAGGCGCCGTAGCTCCGCCTCCAGGCCCGACACCAGCGCAGGCAAAGCCGCCATGACAGCTGACCTCCGATCATGCTGGCCCGGCACCATGCCGGACCGCTGATCGGATCGTCCGCGATTATGTGCAGCGCTCGGTCCCCGGCATCGCTGTCACCAGGGCGAGCAGGCCAGCGCTGCGCATAACCCGGCACTGCTCATAAGGATCTGCTATTTCACCCGTGATCGCCAACCTGTTCATGCATTACGCGTTCGACCTGTGGCTGGGGCGCGAGTTCCCGGCCGTGGAATTCGAGCGCTACGCGGACGACGGCGTGATTCACTGCACCAGCGAGTACCAGGCCCGCAAGGTCCTGGCCGCGCTGCACGAGCGGATGGCGGAAGTCGGGCTGGCGCTGCATCCGGACAAGACCAGGATCGTGTACTGCAAGGACAGCAACCGGCGCGGCTCGCATGAGCACACGTCGTTCACGTTCCTCGGGTTCACGTTCCGGCCAAGGCGGGCGCGGCGGAAAGACGGGGGGCGGTTCACCTCGTTCCAGCCTGCGATCAGCAAGGAAGCCCTGAAGAAGGTCAGTGCCGAGATCCGGTCCTGGCGGCTGCACCGCTGGGTCAACTCGGACGGACGGGAGATCGCGAAGCTGATCAACCCGAAAGTCCGGCTGGATGGGCTACTACGGAGCCTTCTACGGCTCGGCGCTGCATCCCGTGCTCCGGCGCATCAACACCTACCTGCTGCGCTGGATCATGAGCAAGTACAAGAAGCACAGCTCCTGGACGAAAGCGACCAGGAAGCTGGCGGACGCGGCGGCATCAAAGCCGCAGTACTTCGCACACTGGGCCTGGGTGAAACCGGCCGCCAGATGACCAGGACGGCAAGAGCCGTGTAACGGGAGACTGTTACGCACGGATCTGTGGAAGCCCGGGGGTGAGATTCCCCCGGGCTATCCGACCCCTGCCGGACGAACGACGTTGACACCGACCAGCGCCGCCGCACCCTCAACAGCGCCGGGGCCATGCCCTTGACAGATCCCTTCATAGAAGGGAGCCAGAAGAGTGCATCGTACTTACTCTGCGGGAGACCTGCGGGTCCCAAGCGAGTGGCGGCGCCAGACAGGTGTTCAGTCACGTCGCAGGATCCGGATGATTCCAGCTGCCGCAGTTGTCGCGAGGATCCAGCGTAACCAGTCACGGGTGGCCGGTTAGTTGATCATGCTGGGTGGAGGTGGCATCCAGCAGTTCCCGTTGAGGGCGTCGCGGATGGCGGCGAGGGGGTGTCGGCCGTGGCTGCGGGCGGTGGTCAGGTAGGAGCGGATGCGGCAGTGGCGCTGCAGGGTGGCGAGGGTGCGCCAGCAGCCGCTGATTTTCGCGGCGAGCTTGTAGCCTCGGACGGCGTTCTCTGATCCGTTGTTCGTGGCCGGGACGTCGAAGCGGGTCGCGAATAGCCAGACCTGGGCGGCCTTGCGCTTGAGGCGCCTGGCCAGGACGAGCCCGGGGTGGCCGCCCTTGTGCCAGGGCCGGGACAGGTTGACCGAGATCCCGCAGGCGACGGCCTGGTCGTAGCGGTGGCGCAGCCCGGCCAGCAGGCCCGGGCCGAGGCTGGCCTGGCCAGCGCCGCGGGCGGCCCTGACCGCGGTGCCTGCCTCGCGCAGCGCGTCGCCGGCCTGCCGGGCCCAGGCCTGGGATACCGGGTCAATGGCGCAGGCATCGTCGAGGTAGCGGTACAAGTGCGCCAGGCACTGCTGGACTCCGGCGAGCCCGGCGTCGTAGCTGAGGTAGCCGCCGTAGTCGTCGCGGACCAGGACCCCGCGGTAGCCGTCCAGGATCCCGAACCCGGTGATCGCCGCCTTGGTGCGGTTGCCCGCCGCGCCGTACCAGATCAGGTCCGGGCCGCCACCGGTGTATGCGTGCATGGTCCGCACCGTGTACACGTGCGGGTTCCCGCAGCCGTCCGCGCTGGCCGCCGCCGTGGCCAGCGGGGCGGGAGTCTCGTCAGTGCCGAGCACGCCCGCCGCTTTCAGTGCGCCCTTGAGGGCGTCCTCGAACCTGGCGGTGGTTAACGCCGCGTCGAGGCGGGCCAGGCAGCGGGAGACGAACCCCGTGGAGACCGGTGCCCCGAACAAGGTGCCCATCAGGCCCGCGGCCCGCTCGATGCCGATTACGTCCGTGCCGGCCAGCAGCGTCGCCGCCGTCACCACGCCCGGGCCGTAGCACACCGGGCCGCCCGTCACGCCCGGCGGCGGCGCCGCGGTCGTGACCTGCCCGCACCCGCACGTGCGGCGCATCATCTGGTACTCCGTCACCGTCAGCACAGCCGGCGGGACATCGAAGACCTGCACGACAGAAGCAACCCGGCCCGGCGCGCCGGCCAGGTCCGCGCCGCACCCGCCACAGGTACCCGGCTCAACCGCCCGGGTCTCATCCGGCCGCGCGGCCATCTGCAGGCCCGCACCCGGATGACCCTTCTGCCCGCCCTGCGGCCGGCCCGGCCGCGCCCGCCGGCTGGCCGCCCTTGCTTTCGCCTTGGCCCCAGCCGCCGGGCCGTCCTGGCTGGGAGGCTGCGAGGAGTCCGGGGAGTCCCGGCCCGCCTGACGGCGCAGCGCCGCCACCTCAGCGCGCAGGGACTCGATCAGCGCGGCCTGCTCCGCCACCACCGCCAGCAGCTCCGCGACCCGGGCAGCCAGCTCCTCATACGACGGCTGCTCCGGATGAGGCACCCCCGAACCCAACCATGATCACAAACCGGGCACCAGCACCGACACGCCGCAGATCAACCGGGGGCCTGACTGGTTACGATCCAGCCGGCAGCGGTTAGGACGAAGGCGAGCCATTGCTCGGCGCCATTAGGGTTGAACGCACGTGCTTGGCCGAAGTCAATGACGGGCAGAAGCAGATTCACGGTGTAAATGAGCGGGTTGAATGCCGGGACAGGAGCGTTACTGATCGGCGGTGGGTGGTGGATGGCAAAAATGGTTGTGCCGAGCGCTAGGAGAGCAAGCAGCCATAGCGCTGCACGCACCGGGCGGTAGCCGTAGCCTACGGTGATGTCCTGGATGTATCCCCAGCCACGCGCATACCATGCCAAGGTGGGCCGGCGTCGTCGCTGTTTGGCCAGCAGGATCGTCCGCGCGTCTTTATCGTTGCCAACGCTGCGGTAGACGGCGGCGAGCCGTTCATAAGGCCCGGCGAGGTGTGCACGCGAATCGAGGCGGAGCCAGGCGAGCCGGGCGTTGGCTGGCAGCTGGGGATCGAGAACGTCGTAGGTGAGGCCATCCAGTTGGAGCTCGCTGGGCCAGGTGAGTGGGTCGTCGTGCAGGATGGTGACGCTGGAGTGCTGGAGGCTGACGCGGCCCTGGATTGGCTGGCGGGGTCGCAGCACGAGTTCGGGGACTGTCACTCGCCAGCAGCGGAGAGCGTCGCCGCCTGGTGTTAGCAGGGCCCCGCCGTCGAAGCAGAGCTGGCTTGTTACGCGGGCGCTGGTCAGGCTGATGGTCCCCTGCGCTGTGAAGCCATCGCATAGGTTCATCACCGCGACGACCTGCACTCCGTTGGCGGTGAGTGCTTTGCCGCTGGCTGTAGCGAGGTGTGCGCCTTGCAGATGTATGGATCCGGCCACCCGTGCATCGGTTAGATCGACGGTACCCCGGGCCTCAAGGTTGTAGGCCCGGATGCTGCCTTCCACGGCGGCTCCGTCCGCCGTGAGAGCGGGCCCAAGGTCGTTGCGCAGCCGTGCGCCGGCCAGGATTACGTTGCGCCCGCTCCGGGCGTGTGAGAGCCGGATCTCTCCCTCGGCTGTGAAGCCCTCGTTCAGCAACAGGCCGTCGTCGGCAACCAGGCGGGCTGCACGGAGAGCGATGCCACCAGGGTTACTGAGCCGCGCGCCGGGCATCCGGACGCTTCCCCTAACGACAGCCCGGCGAAGGCTCGTTTCGCCAGACACTTGAGCCCTCGCAGCATCCAGGTTCCCATCAATCTGAATGTTGTCGGCAGCCAAGGCCACATTGCCGGGTGCCGACAACAATGCCCGTGCCATGGCAAGCGATCCACCGGCCTTGGCGCCTGACAACCTTATCTGTCCTTCACAGGCAAAACCATCGCCGAAACAGATGTCTCCTCCCGCTTCGGCGCGCTCACCATTGATAGCCAAGCCGCCCGGGTTCACTATCGTGGTTCCATCGAGCAGAAGCCCGCCCGCAATCTTCGCACCCAGCAGCTTTACTTCACCAGAAAACCGGCAGTTAGTCAGTCGTAAGTGGCCGGTTACCCTCAGATTCGCAGCTCTCAAGCCCGGCATCACACTGCCCCTCAAAGAGGTGAACCCCATCGAGGCCCAATACAAGTCCGGGCTGGTTTCGAACCAGCACTCTTCCAAAATCAGCGCGTCTCGCACACTCGCGAACGAGAGGCGGAGCTCTCCGGGAATGCGCGCGCCTCTCAACCGGATCATGGGCAGTTGGCCCGCCGCCCCGCCGGACTGCTCGCCCAGCGCGAGAGAAGCGATCACCTCCGCCCGTACCGTACGGTCCTCGCCCCATCCAAGCCCTTGGCGGGGGTCGTCGGATGACGGATCCCCAGTACGCAGAACTACCTCGGTCCCCTGGGGAAACCCGAGCCAGAGGGCGCGCTCGGCCGGGTTCAGGTCGGTTACAGGCATGCATACATCGTGTGATCGCTAGCTGCGCTGTCAACAGCGAGACCGCCGAGTGGCGGTCATCGGCACACCGCCCGCGGCAGATGAGGGCGTCTGGTTGCTGTTGCTTGAATCTGCCCACACGAGTTCACACCACGGATTCCGTCGGCAAGATCAAGCACCGCGAGGCGTTATCGCTTCATTGAGGTGATCTCAAAGACTTTCATGTGATGTAGCGGTACTCGAAATGGGTGAGAACGAGGGCGGCGCGGGCGATGCTGCCGGTTTTCGATGGGCTGGCGGTGATGTGCTGCAGGGCGCGCCAGCGGCCGGTGAGCAGGGCGAACCCGCGCTCGCCGAGACAGCGCAGCGAGCGCTGGATGGCGTTACGGGTGCGGGTATCAATATCCAGTTCCCGCCCGTCCGCGGGCTGCTTGACCGGGATATGGATGCCGATGCCCGCGCCGTCGTAGCCGGGATCAGCGAGGGCCGGCAGGCCGGCCGCGGCAGCCCGGTACAGCCCGGGCAGGGTATGGGCGCGGGCGGCGGTGATGTCGTGCACCGAGCCCGGCTCCGCGGCGGAGACCCACAGCGGGAACCCGCCAGGGGTGAACACGGCCTGGACGTTCCCGCCATGGCAGTGGGCCTTACCGGAATACCACAGGTCGATGACCTCTCCTTTCACGCTGATCGTCTTCTCCCGGCACCGGTCACCCTCGATGATCTTGCCGTCCAGGATCACGTGCGGCAGGCCCTCGTCCCGGGCCCGTTCCAGCGCCTCGCTCAGGTCCGGCGCCTCCTGCGCCAGCACCGCTATGAACTCGTCCAGGTAGCGGTAGGCGGTGGCCCGGGAGATGCCGTGGTCGCGGGCCAGCGCATCGGGGGTGGTGCGGTCGCGGAACCAGCGCAGGCCCAGCACCGCCTGCCAGAAGCAGGTCAGTGCCCGGCTTCCGCGCGGGGTGCCACGGCGCCGGCGCTCGGCGGCCAGCAGCTTCGCGGTGAACTGCGCGAGTTCCCTGGGGACGTCAAGCGTGGCACGATAGGCGATCACGTGGAGCCTTCCAGCGGAAGTGGATCTTGTGGTGAGACCTCTTCTACTGGGGCTCCACGCCTGTTTCCGGGCAGTCCGGCTCGTCCGCGTGTCTGCCTGGACGTCCCGGTCTGGGCAGGTTAAAGCCTGGATGCCCGAACCTATTTCGCTGAGATCACCTCAGTACCTTTGCCAATAACCACAACGCCCTCCATCTCTCCGGCTCGCTGTGCTACGAGGTTCTGAGGGTCGGATTACGGCTGGACCCACCGGCCAGAGATGATCTCTCACAGCATGGTCCGCTGACAACGCGTCGCGGGAGCCTTGCCGCGCATCAGCCAGAACTGTTGCAAGCTATTTCGGCCAGCTGAGAACGGATCGCGGATGGGGGGCTTGCATTATTCTGCTCTCCGACAATATGCGTGCCACGGAAGGTAAGGCGGATCGCGCGCAATGAGTTAACAACTGGGACATTATCGGCAAGGCATACCGAAGCGGCCAGCCAGACACCACCCGAAGTCTGCACTAGGTTGGCGATGTTTCCGGGCGCCAGCTTGGCTGAAAAATTCGCATCCACCGCCAGGGCGATAGGCTGGTATGTGCGATCACGCTGCGGCACAGTCGCCAGGCCGTAACCAACAGCTGCCGCCCCGGGTGCCAATGCTTCAAGCTGTCCGTTGGACATGATGTAGCTGAACTGCACGATCTGGCTCGGCTGGGGCAGCCCGCCAAGCTTCGCGCATTTCGGGCTTGGGGCCGTTCCGAGCGCGGATTCAGGGCTCTGCGACAGCACGACAGCTGATGCCACCAGTTGGTTACGGTCATGAACGAGCAGCCATCGCTGGTCGGGGGTGTGGAGGATGAAGTCTGGTTCGGGCCGCCCGATGCAGTAACCGTCAAAGCCGAGCGTGCAATTACCTTCATAGCGGTTGGCTTGCTGGTACTCACGGCCTGGACCACGGCGCGCGTTTACCCCGTTCGCTTCTGTTTTCGCGAAAAACGGAGCCCCATAGACCGGAACCCCGTTGCAGGCTGGGGCGGTGGCAGCGACAGGCGTATTCGGGGCGAGCAGCTCGCTGATCGCGTAGCCGGTCGTTGCGAGACCCAGAACGGCCGCGACCGTTGCGGCGATGGTTTCCTTCGGGACTTCTCCAGCTTCCTCGCTTGGCCGTAGCATGCGGAGCGGCAGGTAGCCAGCCGCGATAATGATGCCAGCTACCATCAAGCTGGCCATCTTTGCCGCTGCCTCTCCGTACAAAATGCCTTTGGAAAAGAGGATATAACGTGCCGCTACGGCAAAGGCAGCTAAGAACAGGAAGGCCGCACTTGCCCATCTCCGCTGACTCTGCCGCCTGCGGGGCTGGTCCGCCATGTGTGTTCCCTTGGAAGTTGAGGAGCCTGCAAGGACATGACGCGCAACCCGGGTGATACGGTGCAGCCGTTACCTGAAAGAGAATAGTCTGTGGCTGTCGCGTTACATTAAGTCATGATATTTGTGAGCTTACGGACATAGTGATGAAAACCTAAAGAATCAGCCTATTTTGGCATTACGCGCTTCTTGGCAGGACCGGCCTGGTCGTGGCATCCGCGGCGAGAGGCAGCAGGGTTAGCTACAGTCGGGTCCACCAAGCGTCGATGATCACGTCGTGGGTGAGGCCGGTGTCGATGGTGTGATGTAGGCCGAGGCTGACGATACGGTCATCGTGCGGGTGGAACGGCCGGGCAGGGTCTTCGCCCAGCACGGGGCCGAAGGCATCGATGAGCGGCTTCCACAGGCTGGCCCAGTTGCGGCCCGGCCCGGTGGTCAGCGCGATTGTCAGCCCGGCCGGGCCCGGATCGATCGTGGCCGCCTGCACCGCAAGCCGATCGTGGAGCTCTTGTTTCCACTCTCGGCGCTCATAGGACCCAGCCATCCGGGCCGAGAACTGCGGGGCAGCCCCGGTGGTGTCTGGCTGGGCGGGTCCCACCGCTAGTGACGACGGCCCGCAGATCTTGCGCCCGAAGATGGCCGCCACCCGCTCAGGGCCGAGCCGCTGAGCGACCGGGAACAGGTAGTTGTCCAGGTCATGGCCGCCGTCAATCAGGGAGACGCCATCGCTGAACCCGACGATCAGCTCGGCAGCAACCCGGCCGCTCACCGTTGCCAGCACCGGCCCGGCTATGGCGTCCACATGCGCCAGGAAGCGAGCCAGCTTCACCTGGCTGGGATGCCCTGCCCGATCCCAGCTGGCCAGCTGTGGCTTGACGCTCTGCCGCATCACGCCTACCGGACGGCGGTACACCATTGCCATGGGAGTCATCGTCGTGCGCGTCCGCACCTGGTGGCAAACAGCCGAGACCCCACCATGTTGCGCTCTCCCAGCGGATGCGGTCGACTCGGCCGTCCGCCTCATCGGGTCATGAGAGTGCTATCGGGTTTGGTCGCGGATGACCAGCCTCACCATTTCGCTTGTGTGCTGCGTTCGCTGGACTTTGCCCGCGGGGTGTTCTGCGCCGCGCTATTCGTTTCGCAGCGTGACGGCGGGTTTGATCTGGGCGGCTGCCCATCCGGGGCCGACTGCGATGGCGTTGGCAAGCAGCACCGCAATGGGGATCATCAGTGCCACCGCGCTGAGGGGGACCGTGGCGCTGGAGCCGACGCCGACCGATCCGGCGAACAAGGCCCAGGCCCACCGCCCGCCCGCTACGCCCAGCGGCAGGCCGGCCAGCAGCGCCACCGCGGTGAGCGTGGTTGCCTGCCAGGCGACGGCGGCTGAGACCTGACGGCGGAGGAACCCCAGTGTCTTGACGACAGCGAAATCCCGGCGCCTGCGCCGGGTGGTGGTGAGCAGCGCCTGGGCGATCAGGGCGACGGCGAGCAGCGCCAGCAGCGCGCCGAGGGCCAGCGGTGTGGCCCGGACCTGGGAGTAGTTGCTGATCGTGGCCGGCTGTGCGGCGGTGAGCGCCTGGCATGTCCCAGCGGGGCACCCGGATGCGGTCAGCGCCGACACGAAACGGTGGCCCAGGGCGGATACCTCCTTCCCGGGTGCCCCCGGCCGGAAGCGGATGAGGAAGAAGTCGTAGCAGGTGACGCCCCTGGGACAGCCGAGGGCGTTGGGCGGGAGCAGGGGTGCGAAGATGGCCGCGCCATCGCCCAGGCCGGTGGGCGTAAAGCCGCCGACGCCAAAGGAAGGGAAGATCGCCTCCCCAACGATTCTCATCCGCGCAGGCCGCGTGCCGGGTGCTGCCTGCACTGAGACGAAGTCCCCCACCTGCTTGCCGAGCCGCCGCAAGGTCCGCGATCCGAGGGTGATCTGGCTGCGGCTGGCGGGGGGCGTGCCGTCGAGCAGGGTGGGAAACACGTTCCCGTGCAGCGGGTGGATCCCGACGGCCGCCACCTGCTGGCCGTCGATGCTGATCTGGCCCGAGTTGCCGCCCGCGTATGCCGCGACGCCGGGAACGTGCGAAAGGAACGAGGCCGCTCCTGACGGTCCCGAGCCGGGGGCGGAACCGAATCCCAGGCTGAGCCCCAGACCCCAGTCCTGCCCATACAGCCGGGGTGTGCCAACCAGCCGGGCCAAGCTAGCGCCAAAGACCAGCGCGGCCACCACCGCGGCGACCGCGACCGCGGTCCCGGTCAGCGCACTGCGCACCGGGACCGCGCTGCGGCCCTGTCCCGGCTCGACGGCCATCCGGGCCCCGATCGCCGCGGCAGGCGCCCCGTCCAGGCCTGCCAGCGCTGCGGCCAGCCGCGACCGCGCAGCCGGCGCTGGCTGCCCAGCACCCCGCTTGCTCCCAGCCTGCGCGGCATGCCAGGCGCCCGGCGCGATGACCAGGACCGGCAGGGCAGCGACGGCCACCAGCCCGATGCCGAGAATGGCCAGGTTCACCTGTACGCCCGGATCGGGTTCGGCCAGCCGGGCAGGCCCGATCGGCATCAAGGGAGAGGCGGCCACGGCGATCACCACCGCCACACTGGCACCGGCCGCCGACACTGCACCCGCCCGCAGTACAGCCAGCCAGAACAGCTGCCGCCGGCCGGTCCCCAGGGCGCTCAGGACCGGATAATCCGAAGCGCCGATCATCAGCTGGCGGCCTAGCAGCTGCCCGATGACCACCAAGACGGCCAGGCCGGCCAGCGCGGCGAACAGGCCTAGCGCGTCCGCCTGCGGCCGGATCGCCTGCTCGACCTTCATTTGCTGATCAGCGAGGCTAATCACCTGGACACCGTGGGTGCCGGGGTAGCGGCGAGCCAGCTCGCTCGCCCGGCGGGCGAAGTTCCCCAGGTTGGTTCCCGGCCGCAGATGCACGAGCTCTTCCTCGTTGGCGACAGGAAATGACCCGCCTTGCCGGCTGCGGTAGAACCCTGGTGTCAGTGCAATCTCGGGGAAATGGTCGGTCGGGGTGACCGGGACGATCTGGTTGCCGAACACCACGACGCCTGCTACCCGGAACCGCAGCTGGGCCGCCCGGCTGAAATCTGGCCTGTTCCCAGCGCCCGTCGGGGCGGCGAGCAGCCGCAGTGCGCTGCCCGGGTGCAGGCCGTAGGCCGTGGCAAGCTGGGGGTCGATGACCACCTCGCTCGCACTGCCGGGACGGAACATCCGGCCCTGCACCACCTTGAAACGGTCAACCGAGGTGCCCCACCTTCCATCCACGCTGACATCTGCGCCGACAGAAGGAACCCGGACACCATCGGGAAGGGCCAGGGACAAGTTCCCGACCTCGCCGAGCAGCACCCTCGCCTCCCCGGCCACCCCGGAAAGGCGGGCCAGCGCCCGGTCATAGCCCTGCCCGCTGCCGTTCACCACCACGGCCGCATCGGCGGCGTGGCTAGCCTGCAGCAGGCGGGTGAAAGCCGTCCCAGTCCGCTGCGCCCCCGCAGCCGCGGTCAGCACCACCCCACCGGCCAGGCCCACCACCAGGACCAGCGCCAGCCACGTCCCCCAGCGGGCCCGCAACTCCGCGCGCAGCACCAGCCAGGCAACCCGGAGCACTAAGCGGCCGGCGGCAGGCCGTACCCGCTCACCAGGTCCACCACCTGGCGTACTCATCAAAGGCACGCCCCCATTCAGTCACGGCAAGGTCAGGCCATCAACGGTGCAGGCACGCCCACCCTGGGCGTGCTGGCCCCACCCCCCAGGAAGCGGCCGAGGGCCCGTCCAACCCGACAGCCGCTCCAGGACACCGAGGGCCGTTAACAATCGACAGGCTTGCGCCGAGACACAACGGTGAACTCGCTCTCATCGGCATCTACAGATCACTGGCAGCCCCGCTCCCGGAGCGCCCGCTGGGTCGGGTCTGTCAACTAGACGGTGTAACTGATCTTGTTGTTAGTTCCTGCCCGCGCTGAGGCGGCCATCGAAGGTGATGTCGAACGCGTTCAAGGCGGCTTTCCACCGGTTGGTCCACCGTTTGCGGCCCTTCCCGGTCGGGTCGAGGCTCATGATCGCGAGGTAGAGGCACTTCATCGCGGCCTGCTCCGTGGGGAAGTGGCCGCGGGCGTTCACCGCCCGCCGCAGCCGGGCGTTGATCGACTCGATCGCATTCGTCGTGCAGATCACCGTCCTTATTTCACGGTCAAACTGCAGGAACGGCACGAATTCCGCCCACGCGTTCTCCCACAGCCGGATGATCGCGGGGTAGCGTTTCTCCCACTTCCCGGAGAACTCTGCGAACCGGTCCAGCGCCTCCGCCTCGGACGCCGCGGTGTAAACAGGCTTGAGGTCTTTTGCGATTTGCGCCCAGTCCCTTTTCGATGCGTACTTGAATGAATTACGCAGGAGATGCACGATGCAGGTTTGCACGATCGTCTTCTCCCAGACGGCGTTTACAGCATCGGGCAGGCCCTTGAGGCCGTCGCAGACGAGCATGCACACATCCCGCGTGCCGCGGTTCTTGATCTCCGAGAGGACCCGCAGCCAGAACTTGGCGCCCTCGCCGTCGCCGTGCTCGCCAGCCCATAGCCCCAGGACATCCCGTTCGCCATCGACGGTGACGCCGAGGGCGAGGTAGATGGGGCGGTTGGCGACCTGGCCCTCCCGGATCTTGACGTTAATGGCATCGATGAACACGACGGCGTATACCGGGTCGAGTGGCCGGTTCTGCCATCCGGCCATGCCGTCCATGACGCGGTCGGTGATTGTGGTGATCGTCTGTTTGGAGACCTCGGCGCCGTAGACCTCGGCCAGGTGCGCGGCGATCTCCCCATGCGTCAGTCCTTTCGCGGACAGGGAAATCACGATCTCGTCGACCCCGGTCAGCCGCCGCTGCCTCTTGGCGACGATCTTTGGCTCGAAGCTGGCATCGCGATCCCGCGGCACGGTGATTTCCACCGGCCCCGTATCAGTGAGCACTGTCTTCGCCCGGTACCCGTTACAGGAATTGCCGCCATTACGGCCCGCCGGGTCGTGCTTGCCGTAGCCGAGATGGTCATCCATCTCGCCTTCCAGGGCGCCCTCGACCACCATCTTGGTCAGCCGGCCCAGCAGCCCGCCCTCGCCGCTCAGCTTCAGCCCGCCGGTGCGGGCCCGCTCGGTCAGCTCCCGCAGCAGCTGCTCATCAGCCGCTGACAGCTCCGCCGGTTCAGGGCCCTGGCCGTCGATCACATCAGTCACTGGTGTCTCCCAGTTCTCAGGAGTTACACCGTTGAAACTACAGTCCCCGCCCGCTCATCATGCATGAGCGGAAGTTGGGATGGGAGCCTCGACATGTGCTGGCGGGGCTCTGCCGCGCGTCCGGGTTTGGTCCCAGCTCGCACCGCCTCGATGAGGTAGTTATGGGCTGTGAGGGTCCGTGCGCCGCGGGAACGCCCACCAACCGAAGCCTCTGGAGGGTATAGACGAAACCTGACGGCCACGTAATTCGCTGGATCGCTGGCCGGCCCACCCGTATTCGGGTCACTCCCCGGAAGGTCATGGGGGTGTTCGGATGGGGTGTTCGAGTGCGGCCAGGAGGGGTTCGATGGTGGTGAGGGCCTGGTCGACCAGGATGGCGAGCGGGGTAGCGCCTTGTTCGGCTACCCATCGGCGGGAGGCGGTGAACAGGACCGCGGCGAGCACGAAGGCGATGAGTTCGAGTTGGTAATAGTCGGCGGGGCGGCCGGTGCGGTTGGCGAGCAGGCGGGTCAGGAGGTCGATGGTCCTGCGCTCCTGGCCGGCGTAACGAGCCTCGAGGGCCGGGACGGTCGCGACGAGCCGCATGCGGGCGAGGGTTAGGTCACGGTCGGCTTCGGCCGCGGCCACCACCGCGGACATGGCGGCGCGGATGGTCGCGGTCAGGTGCTCTTCGGCGGGTCGCGTGGCGAGGGTGGCTTCGAAGAGGGGGGAGGCGTCGTTGTCGAGCACGACGTCTTCCTTGGTGGGGAAGTAGCGGTAGAAGGTGGTGGTGGAGGTCTCGGCGGCCTCGGCGATCTGCTCGACGGTGGTGTGCTCGTACCCCTGGGTCTCGAAGAGGCGCAGCGCCGCGGTCTGGACGGCGCGGCGCAGCTTGATCTTCTTGCGTTCCCGGAGACCGGGGGGCGGATTAGTCGGTGCGCTCATTGGGTTGATCTTTGCTCACGGGCCGGCGCAGCGGTCGGCTGGCCGGCGACGGGTGGTGTGTGGCGGGGCGGGAAGAAGGCGGCGAGGATGGCGCTGGCGGCCATGCCGATCGCACCGCCCTGGCGAAGGGCTTGCATTAGTCCCGGGCCGGCACCGGCCTGCTCCTCGGACAGGGCGCCGAGGGCGGCGCTCATGGCGTGGGCAGGGCGATGCCGGCACCGAAGCCGCGCAGCGCGATCCATGCCGCGGCGAACCTGTAGCCGGTGCCGGCCCAGCGGCAGGTCATGCCTGTAGCACTACCTCATAGACGTCAACAGGGGGAGAGGCTATGCCCAGCTCCGAGCTCGCCTCCTTACGCACCTGGGCGCCTCGGGCTTCGTTGTTTTGTCGCAGGTCGTCGTCGCTGTCCCACAAGGAGATGGTCATGACCTTGCCGCTGTGACGGTCAGCAAGCAGGTAGAAGCCCTTGAACCCGGGAGCCGTTTCACGGAAAGCCGGGAGCTGCTCCTCGGCCCACTTGACGAGACCGGCAAGCTTGTCGGTTGACGTTTGCACGGAGTTGACCTGAGCGAACATGATGTTCCTTCCGGGATCGGGCCAGGAGGAGTTGCCTGGAGTTGCGTGCGGACGGGTTCACGCGGCGAAGGACGTTGCCCCTGGCGGTCCGCCTGCCCTCCTTTCTTGCCGCCTGCCGCCGGTGAAAGATGGCGCCGACCTGTACGGGCGGCGCGAGTTCTCGTGCAGCGATCCGCTGCCAGCGGGCAGCAGGCGAGCCAGGCGACCAGCAGCCGTTCGCGGCCATAGCGGTCCCCCAGGTCGGCCGCGGGCAGCATCGCCATTCCCGCCACCAGGGTGCGGGTGTCCGCGAATCATTGCAGTCGGGCCTGTCGTGGCGTGGAGCGCGAGGACAACTCCGGCCGGGTGACGTTCAGCAACCGTAGAGCCCAGCCCGATCGTGAGCCCCGGCGCTGCCAACGCCCACCACCGGCCACCCTGGCCGGCACGTACGCCACTACCGGGTTGCTCTGCACTTCGGGTCATATACACAAACAGTAGTTTGTCCCAGATTCTGGGTGACGGTGTGCCTGACTGAGGGTCTCTGTTCCCTGACAGCTGCCATGTCCGTGGCGAGCCGGTGATCTGGCCGCGTCAGGTGAGGCGGTCCGGCGGGGCAATCAAACTGGCACCTGCGGTGCCGGGGCGGCGGGGCAGACAGGCCGGCGACCTCGCGCCTGGCCGCTGGTCAGCAAGGCTGTTCATGCCGCCCGCGCTGGCGGCTGGGTGACGGGCGACTGGCCTGCAGGTCCGGGCAGGCAGCGGATCTGGCCGTCTCGGAGGCCGTACAACTCCAGGGTGAGAAGCCGGCGGGCGGCGACCTTGGCGATGTTTGCGGGCTTCCTTCCCGCGGCGGCCGATGATCGCTTGCAAGAGGTCAGCGGTTCGAGCCCGCTTAGCTCCACGTTTTTTCGCGCGCGTGTTCGATGAAAAGTGACTATCTCTAGTCACTTGGGACCTGCCCGGTATGTGCCTCACTGGGGTGATTTCAAAGGCTGCCCGCATGCGTTGCCTGCAAAGTGGGTTGCCCGTTCGCCCTAGCACTTACTGATCTTGGTAGATCGGCGCTGTGAACTGCGGATGCCGGGTAAAGGTGCTGGCCGCCGGGGTGTTACTGGCACTTCAGGGTGAGGGGGATGGGAGCGCCGAGCAGCTCGAAGGCGCGCCGCTGGACGGGGGTAGGCTCGGTGAGCTTGCTGATCTTCTGGCCGCTGAAGGTGATGGTCTGGCGGTCGAGGGTGGACAGGTGACTGAGCAGGTCGCCGTATTTGCGGACGGGCAGCTTGCGGGCGTTGCGCTTGGCGGCGTCTTTGGCTCTGGCCTGGGGTGAGCGGCCGGCGGGGGCGACGGGGCTGGCGGGGGCCGGGATGTCCTGGTCGGTGAAGGTGAGTTCGGCGAGCGCGGCGCGCAGGTGCCAGGTGAGGTAGGCGGCGAGCATGGCGATCAGGACATGGGCGCGGACTCGTTTTCCGAGGTAGTGGCGGATGGGGCGCAGGTCCAGGTCGTCGGTCTTGATGATGCGGAAGTCCCGCTCGACGTGCTTGAGGTTCTTGTAGGCGGTGATCACGGCGGCGGGGCCGAGCGTGCTGGCGGTCACGCTGGTGCGGATCACGTAGATCCCGTCGAGCGCGGCCTCGGCGGCTATCTGATCCTGGTCACGGTGGCAGGTGAAGCTGGCGCCGGTGATCTCGGTGATGAAGTGCTTGGCCATCTTGTGCTTGCCGATGACCTTCCCAGTCCGCTCCCCGATCTTCGCGGCGTCCTTGAGCCGCCCGGCAGTGACGATGCCGCGATCTTGCTCAGGTCCTTCTCGGTGGCGGCGAGCAGGTCCTCGCGCTTGCGGGCCCGCTCGGCGGCCAGGACCGGGTTGTAGCAGCAGATCAGCCGCTCGCCGGGGTAGTCCGGGTGCTCGATCTCGGCGAAGTCGTGGGTGTCGAACAGCGACATCTGCAGCGGGCCGTCGTCGCGGGCCAGGGCGGCGATCGCGGGGGCGCGCAGCGAGGTGATCCACTCCATGCCGGGCAGCTTGCGCAGGTCATCGATCCGGGTGCCGGTGATCATCCCGCGGTCCCCGACCATGATCAGGTCCTGGATGCCGAAGTCGCCGCGGACGCGGGTGATGGCGGTCTTGAACGAGATCGGGTCGGAGGTGTTCCCGGCGAAGACCTCGATCACGACCGGGCGGCCCTCGGGGCAGGTGAGCAGCCCGTACTCGATCTGCTTCCGGCCGCGCTTGCCGTCCCGGGAGTGCCCGAACGCGGCCAGCTCGCAGCAGCTGCCTTCCATCCAGGAGGAGGACAGGTCGAACATCGCGATCCCGCCCGGGGTCAGGTGCCGGGCCGCGAGCTTCTTCTCGATGCCGCGCTGGCGGCCTTCCAGCCAGTCCATCGCCGCATACACCTCATCGGTTGACGCGTCGGCCACGCCCAGGTCCGCGCCGATCGTGGTATCCCCCGACGCCCACCACGTCACCGTGGACAGCTTCGACTCCGGCCGGACCGCGCGGGACACGATCAGCGCGTACGCGATATCGCGCTCGCGGCAGGCCGGGCCGAGCAGGTCCCGCAGCCCCAGCTGCCCGGCCATCACGCACGCCGCCGCCGCGTCGCCGTGCGGGACTGACCGCTCCACCCTGAGCGCATCGCCCGCTGATACCACCGCCTCGCCCCGCAGCACCATGCGGACCGCCTCCACTGCCGCGTCCGGCAGCGCCGTCAGGTTCGCCAGGGTCTCCTTGCGGGGCCGCCCTGCTCATCACGGAACGAATGGCGCAGCAAGTATGACCGGTACTCCCGGACCGTGCCATCAGCCGCCTTCTGGTGACTACGGATGGAGTCCACATGCATCGCATCAGCGCGCCGCCTCACCAGCCCAGGATGCCAGGTCCGGCTATCACGGTCAAGCTATTCTACTGACTACATTCTGAGGCCCGCGTGCAGACCCTCAAGCAGGTCAGGCCCCCGAATGCCCATCCAAGATCACGTAAGTTCGGCCTAGCAACTCCTCAGCAGGGGCAAGCCTCGCGATACCAGGCCTGGGGCACACGCTGGGCCATTGACTGCGTGGCTAGTCGAGCAGTGCGGTGAGCTTCTCGGCGCGAGGATCCGGTAGCTCTCGGTCACGAGCTCACGGATCTCCTCCCAGTCGGTGTCGTCGGTGAGCAGCACCCCGATGCGATCAGGGCCGGCTCGCGAGGCGAAGCACGGGTGGCCAATGGACAGCAGCGCCTCGCGTTCGTCTGGGCCGGCACGCAACACGAGCAGCGGGACGGGCTTGCCGGCCGGGTCCTCCCATGCCACGAGCAAGCAGAACGACCTCCGGCGGATATCGGACGAGTGCGCCGTCGATCTCGTTCTGGTTAGTGAACCGTCGACCCGCACCGTCACCTCGGGCAGTGCCAGGCATAGCGTGCGGACCCGCTCGAAGGTGTCCTCCGGGACCTCTACGGGGGCGCTCGCGCGAGCACTCCGGCGTGCCGCTGGCGAACCACCGTCGTTCCCTTGCCGCACCGACGACCTACCGGCGGAACCCGGCTCGGACTGCGGCTGCGGTGGAGCTGTAGTACCCGGGTGGTTCGATGAAGCCCCACTCGTCGAACGGGCGGCCGTTGGTGAGGGCGCGTCGGTAGCCGAAACAGGCGAGGTAGAGCGTCCGGATGTACATGACCGCCTCGAGCCGGCCGAGTTCGTCGTCGGTCGGCTCGACGTGCCGGCGGTAGGCGTTGACGGCAGCGTCGATGCGCTCCTGGTCCGGCCGACGTGGGTTCCACGAACCCGTACCCCACACCAGGTAAGCGAAGTCGGCGAGGCGCGGTCCGCGCCCGGACGCTTTCCAGTTGATCGCGACTGGTCCTTGCTCGCTCAGGACGGCGTGATCGGGGGCATGGAGGAGATTTCCGTGGAGCAAGCCTTCCGGAAGGCCGTGACCGTCGTCGGCTGAGCGCACCTGATCGCGGAGCTGCTCGAATCGCTCGCGCCCGGCGGCCGCCACCTTCGTGTCGACGGCGTCGAGAAACGACAGGGCGGCCAGCAGGTCCTGACGCGGCGCGCCCTCACGGCTCGGGTCCTCACCACTGGCTCCACCCGGGCGGCTGACGGAATCCTCGTACGGCAGCGCGTGCAGCCGTCCGAGCAGCTCACCCATCATGGCGAACTTCACGGCACCGTCGGGGAGCTGGAGGCCTTCGACGAACCGCGTCACGAGGACCGCGCTGCCATCGAAGTCAGATACCGCATCATCGACCGCCAGGCGCTCCGCAGGATAGTCATGCCGCTCCAGGAATCCCAGGATCGCGGCGTCGCCCTCGACACCGGCACGCGGCCGAGCGGGGGGAAACGCGCGGGCGACCCACGGGCCGCCGTCATTGCGGTCGATGCGGAAGACGTAGGTCTTGTGCACACTGAGCTTGGTCGCCGCGACCGTGTCAATGCCGTAGCGATCCCGGAGATGGGCCAGAAGCCGCCCAGCAACGGGCGCGTGGTTCATCCGCGCACCGAGACCCTCGAGATCCGTCAGCGCTTCGGTGTAGCGCTGCCCAGTCTCCTCGGCGTGGCGCCGGACAACCTTCTTGAAGCTGGCGTCCCTGGTCATGGACAAGCCTCCCCATGACACCCTCGTCCCCCAGCGACGCGGTGTTGGAAGATGGCCTGTGACATGGACGACCGAGAGGGCGAATCCCCTTCGCCAATGGAACCCCGACTGGGGCGGATGTTCCACAGCTCGGCGACCGGTCGCCGCCGTGAACGTACTCTTACTGAGGCGCTCGGTCTTCGTCAAGCAGCGAACCCGGTGAGCGGCCTCGCCCGTGAGGGGCATTCGCAAGGACAAGATCCATGTCACCGGGGCCGCATGGCCAGCATTAACGTCCACCAGGAGAGCTGCAACGGATGTGGTGCGCCTTCGTGGCCGGCAAGACCCCGACGATGAGATTGACCGGCGTTCCGCACCGGAGAGCACGCCGGTCATCTTGGAACGGATTCCTCGCAGCGGGCCAGCATCGCTGCGGCGCCGGATGGTAGGACAGTGGCTGAGCAGGAGCCCGCAGGCGTTTGCGCCAGGCGCTCAGGGGTGTCCACACTGCTGCAGTGGACCATTTCGTCGGCCGGACGGGTGAGCTGGCGGTTCTCGACGCCGAGATGCAGGCTGTGCGGGGCGGCCGACCCCGGGTGGTGCTGGTCGAGGGTGAGGCGGGGATCGGAAAGTCCAGCATGATCTCGCGCTTCGTCTCTGAGCACGCGGACGTTTGCCTACTGCGGGCCGTCGCCGACGAGGCAGAGATGCTGCTGCCCTGGGGAGTCATCGACCAGCTCCTGGCCGGCACCGGCCCGGCGCCCGGCAGCGAATCTGCGCGGGCCGGGGTGGCTCGGCGGAAAGAAGCCGACCCGTTGGCCGTCGGCGCGCAGCTGGTGGAAGTTCTCGGCGACCTGCAAGGCGGTGACAGGGTCGTCGTCGTGGTGGTCGATGACCTGCACTGGAGCGATCAGCCCTCGGCCCAGGCCCTCCTGTTCGCCCTGCGGCGGATGCAGGCCGACCGGGTACTGGGACTGGTGTCCGCCCGCCCAGGTGAGCTGAGCCGCCTGGGCGAGGCATGGAGCCGCTTCGCTGGAGGCGACGACCGGGCCACCCGCCTGCGCCTGGACGGCCTGGGGGCACAGGATCTGGTGGCCATGGCCCGGACACTCGGCGTCGGTGACCTGTCCGGCCGGGCGGTGACCCAGCTCCTGGACCACACCGGCGGCAACTCGCTGCACTGCCGGGCCTTGCTCGAAGAGCTGGGCCAGGGTGGCCTGGCCCAGGCCGGCGGCGAACTGCCCGCGCCCCGCGCACTGGCCGCAGTGGTCCTCGCGCGGCTGGAGGCCCTGCCCGGGCCGGCCCGCAGACTGGTCACGGCTGCTGCCGTCCTGGGCCGCCATTGCCCGCTGGCCACCGCCACCACACTGGCCGGCCTGGCCGACCCGCTCACCGCCCTGGACGAAGCCGTCGCCGCCGGCCTGGTCACCGAGGAGCGGGCGGCCTCAGCCGCTGACATCGCTTTCGCCCACCCGCTGGTGCATGCCGCTGTCAGAGACAGTCTCGGCCCAGCCGAGCGCCACCGGCTGCACCAGGTCGCGGCCACCCTGGTCCCCGCCCCCGCCGCCCTCACTCACCGGGTGGCGGCCGCCGTCGGGCCCGATGACACTCTGGCCCGCGACCTGGAAAAGGCGGCGCGGGAGGCGGCGCGGGACGGCATGGCGGCCCAGGCGGCGACGTGGCTGGCCCAGGCATCGGCGGCCAGCACGGCTCGCGCCGACCAGGAGCGGCTGCTCCTCGATGCGGTGGCTGAACTGCTGGGCAGCGCCGACGTGCCCGGTGCGCTGGCCCTGTGGCCTGCGGTCGCCCAGTTCGGTCCCAGCGCCCGGCGCAGCGGTCTGCTCGGCCACCTCGACCTGCTCTGCGGACGGGGAGCGGTGACCGAGGCCCACCTGCTCGAGGCCTGGCGGGCCCACAACCCCGACACCGAGCCGATGGTGGGAGCGGCCGCAGCCACCTCCCTGTCCGCCTACCTCTCCACCGCCGGACGGCTGGAGGAGGCCATCAACTGGGGCGAGCGCGCGGTCGAAGCCAGCGGTGATGACCTGACCGCCCGCCTTCAGGCTCTGATGCCGGTAGCCCTGACGCTGACTCTCGCCGGGCGCGGTCCCGAAGGACTGGCCCGGCTCGACGGGTTGCCCGCCGTGGCAGCCGAAGTACCGCTGGAGCACACCGGCGCCCTTGTCATACGGGGGAGGTGCCGAACGATCACCGATGACCCGGTCGGGGCCATGACCGACCTGTCGGTGAGCCTAGCCCGGCTGCGGGCCGGAGTGAACCTGCGCTACCCCGGCCAGTGCCTGACCTTCCTCGCCGATGCCGAGTACCGCCTCGGCGCCTGGGACGACGCCCTCAACCACTCCGAGCTGGCCGTTTCCCTGGCCCAGGGCAACGACCGGACATGGGCCCTTGCTTTCGCGCACGCCCATGCCGCCATCGTCCCGGCCGACCGTGGCGACTGGCAGCTGGCAGCCGCCCACGTCGAGGCTTCGCGGGCCGCGGCTCCCGGGGCGGGGATCGCGGTCACCCACGCGGCCTGGGCCGGCGCCGAGCTGGCCCGGGCCCGGGGGGACCTGCAAGGAGTGCTGGCGGCCACGTCAGCCGTGCGGGCACTCGGCCGGGACGAGGTCTACGGCCTGCCGGGCTGGGCAGACTGGCGTCCGCTGGAGGTCGAGGCCCTGATCGGCCTGGGCCGGCTGGATGAGGCCGAGGCGGCGCTGCAGGAACTCCTCGCCGCCATCCCCGCCTTTGGCCTGCCCTCGGCCAGCATGACGGCGGCCCGCCTGCACGGCAACCTGGCCGTCGCCAGGGGCGACCCGGCCGGTGCCGGGGAATCCTTCGCCGCCGCCTGGCAGCTGGCTCAGGGACTGCCCCTGCCCTTCCAGCTCGCCTTGCTAGAACGCGATGACGGCCGCCGCCTCCGGCTCGCCGGCGATCGCCAGGCCGCCGCCGTACGCCTCCGGCAGGCACGCGACCACCTCGTTACCCTGGGGGCCCAGCCGCATGTGGCGGCCTGCGAGCGCGAGCTTCAAGCCTACGGGGCCGAGATACGGCCCGAGCCAGGGCCAGCCCGGTGGAACCTGACGGCATCGGAGATGGCCGTGGCTCGCCTGGTGGCCACCGGCCGGTCGAACCGGGAGGTGGCAGCGGAGCTGTTTGTCAGCGTCAAGGCGGTGGAGTTCCACCTGGGACATGTCTTCGACAAGCTCGGCATCCACTCCCGCAGGGCATTGCCGGGCCTGCTGGCAGCACGAGCACAGCCCGAGGCTGCGGCCGCGAGCCAAACCTAGGGCCGAACCCCAGCGCCTCCCCTAGCGCCAGCGCTGCCTGGCGAGGTCATCATCGATAGATGAACCGAGGTGACCTCACTGATGCCGCACAAGCCGCTGCCCCCGTCCTCGGCGGCCATGCCATGTCCCTCGGCACTACCCTGGCCACCACCGTCGCCTCCCAGTACACGCGCCCTGGTCCGGCGGCCGGCCGCCCCGCGCGGCGCGATGGTGGAAGGCGCCCCGATAGCACTTCCCGTGCCGCCGGCAAATCGGCATGACATCCCTCGGCGGCACTTCATCGCAGCGGGCCGGTACCACCAGCGGATCCCCTGCATCACACGACGGTGCCCTGAACGGCACGCAGCCGGGGCCAACGGGCCTGGCCTTCTATGCGCCACCTTCGCCGCTGCCCGCCGGGCTGGCTGGCCAGGTGATCTGGGCGCGGCTGCTGACCGGCGCGGCCGCCCTCGCCAGCGCCGGTGAGAACCTGCTTGTCCTCTACCACTCCCGGACCCTCGCCGGGCAGGACACCGCGGTGTCCGGAACGGTGTCGATTCCGCGGGGCCGGCCGCCACGTGGCGGCTGGCCCGTGCTCAGCTGGGCGCACGGGACCACCGGCGTCGCCGACATCTGCGCTCCGTCTCGCGACGCGCCAGGCCATCCCTGCCACATCTACACCCAGCTCGCCGACGCGATGCTCAACCTGTGGGTCAAACGCGGCTGGGCCGTGGTCAAAACCGACTACGAGGGCCTCGGCACCCCCGGGCCCCACCCGTACCTGGCGGGAGCCTCCGCGGCACGCGCGACCATCGACATCGTCACCGCAGCCCGCCACCTCCATCCGGGCATCGGCCGGCGCTGGGCCGTGATGGGTCACAACCAGGGCGGCCACGCCGCCCTGTTCACTGCCAGCCTGGCACCAGCCTGGGCACCCGATCTCGACCTGATCGGCGCCGTTGCCATCGCCCCCGCAAGCGGCACTCACGACATAATCGCCCAGCTCCAGAACTGCTCCGCGCCCACCCCTAGGCTGGGATTCCTTGCCCTGACACTGATCGGCGCCGCCGCAACCGACCGCGCCCTGCGGCTGGACCAAATGCTCACACGCCGCGCCCTCCGCCTGCTGGCCATCGCCCAGACCGTCGGCATCGACGACCTCCTCGGCCCAGGCTTGTGGCCGCCATTGGTGCCTGCCGACCTGTTCCGGCCCGGCGCCGACCTTGGGCCTCTGCTGACAATCCTGGCGGCCAATAACCCAGCAGCGCTCCGGCTCCGCACACCAGCGCTGATCGTGCAGGGCAGCAAAGACCCGATCGCCGATCCGGGCCGCACCGACCGCATCACGCGCTCCCTCAGGGCCAACGGCGCAGCGCTCGACTACCACATGTATCCCGGCACGGGTCATTTCGATGTGATCGCGGCAGCACACACGCAGAACGCGCAGTGGATCGACGCCCGGCTGGCCGGCATGCCCATCGCGGCAGGTCCAGGGCGGCTCTCGCCCTGATCGTTGACGTACAAGCGGCCGTGGGGACCGCGGAAACCACGAGCCAATGCAGCCGCAAATGATCACCAGCACCGCGCGGCGACCTGGAGCCGGAGCCACCGCGCACCCGCCCGGGCTTCGCGCTTCGATCGTGCCGCCCGCCCTGGCACGGTGGGCTTCTATGACGAACTGTGACAAGTTCGAAGTTGCGGATGCCGCCAACGCGCGTGTGCACTGCGGCTGGCCTGTGCGGCCAAGCCCAGCGAATGCCGGCCGTCACATGACCCAGGAGAACAGATGACGAGACCTGCCTGTTCGGGCGCTGCCATGGCTGCTCTCGCCCTCGTCAGCGCGACCGTGCTGGCTGCGTGCACCAGCGGCAGCCCGACTACGGCGGGCTCGGCGGTGCCGGGTGTCTACGGCTCGGTGCCGACGCCCGCTACCGGCGCCGAGCAGGCCGGCACCGTGTCGGTGGCCCAGCCGCCGGACTCCGCGCCGACCTGGATCCTGCCGCTGGCCACTTCGGCGTCCATCTCGGTGTTCACAGTGCACCTGTTCGACCAGCAAATGTACCGGCCGCTGTACTGGCTGGTGAACGGCGTCGAGCCGACGGAGGACCCAGCGCTGAGCCTGGCAACCGACCCCAAGGTGAGCAACGGCGGCAAGAGGTTCACGGTAACGCTCAAGAGCAGCTACAAATGGTCCGACGGCAAGCCGATCACCTCGCAGGACATTCTTTTCTGGTATGACCTGATGAAGGCCGCGGTGAAGGCGAGCCCGTCGAACTGGGCCTATTACACTCCAGGCATCGGCCTGCCGGACCAGGTCGCCAGCGTAACCGCGCCCAGCGCGAGCACGGTCGTGTTCACGATGAAGTCCGCGGTCAACCCGACTTGGTTCTGGCAGAACGAGCTCGGCGTGATCCAGCCGATGCCCGCCTTCGCCTGGGCGAAAGCCTCGGCCACCGGCCCGATCCTGAACTTCGCCAGCCCGGAGAACGCGGCGCGGATCTACAACTACCTCGCCGCCCAGGCCAGGCCGTCGGCCTCCTGGGTGACCAGCCCGCTGTGGAAAATCGTGGACGGTCCGTACACCCTGTCCTCGTTCAGCACCGTCAGCGGCGCGTTCACGATGTCGCCTAACCGCGCCTATGGCGGCCCGCACGCCAAGACGGTGTCCAAGTACTCCAGCGTGCCGTTTACCTCCGACACCGCGGAGGAGAACGCGATCCGGTCAGGCAGCCTGGACACCGGCTACATGCCGCTGGCCGACCTGCCGCAGATCAGCAAGATCAAGTCGGCCGGCTACAACGTGTTCGGCTACCCGGCCTTCGGCTGGCTGTACGTCGTCTATAACTTCAAGGACGCCACCGGCCACTTCAACAAGATCATCAGTCAGCTCTACATCCGCCAGGCCATAGCGCATCTGCAAGACCAGCCGGGCGTGATCAAGGCGTTCTTCTACGGCGCCGCCGGTCCGGCCTACGGGCCCGTGCCCATGCTCCCGAAGAGCCCGTACACGCCGGCGAACGCGCTGATCAACCCGTACCCGTTCAGCGTCACCGCCGCGACCAGCCTGCTGAAGGCACGCGGCTGGAAGGTCATCCCCGGCGGCACGGACACCTGCACCCGGCCGGGCACCGGGGCCGCAGACTGCGGCGCTGGCATCCCGGCCGGGACACCGCTGGCCTGGAACCTCATCTACGAAACCACCCCGGTCAGCATCGGCGAGCAGATCATCGCGCTGGCCTCGGAGGCGAAGAGGGCGGGTATCGAGATCACCCCGGTGTCCAGCAACTTCAACTACATAGTCGCCAACTACGACGACCAGACCCCGGCCGGGAAGTCGGACATCAGCAAGTGGGCGATGGCAGACTTCGGCGGCTTCGCCGACAACACCTACCCCACCACCTTCGGGATGTTCAACTGCGCCGGGTCGTCCAACTTCGGCGGGTACTGCAGTCTGCAGGCAGACAAGCTGATCGATGCCTCGGTGTCCAGCACGAACCCGTCGGCGGTGACCAGTGAAGCCACGTACCTGACGACGCAGCAGCCGGGCCTGTTCGGGCCCACACCGGCCGACGCGCTGGAGATCGGCAACGTGCTGGTCTGGAAGAAAACCCTGTCCGGCCCGCCAGCATCGTTCGCGACAATCACCCAGTTCAACATCAACCCCGAGATGTGGTACTTCACGACGTAGCAGCTCAGGGCACACCGGACGCTCCGCAATCATCGTTTGCGGCAGCGGGTGACCTGCGCGGGGCGGTCTTGGCCAGGCTGCGGGCTGGCAGGCACGGCGTCTTCCGTGCCCATGGTGGATAGCGGCGTTCATCGCCCCGTCCCGCAGCCGCCCCAAAGCCTAGGGCCGAACCCCAGGGCTTCCCCTAGCGACAACGCTTGCTGGCCCGGTCAGCCTTGGTACATGAACCCGGACCAGCCGCGCGACGTGGCCCTGGCCCTGGTCCAGGTCACTCAGGTCAAAGCCTGACCAGCCCGAAGTGCCACCACCGAACCTCTGTAACTCACACCCACAAAGAGGCAGAAATGGCCACCACGGTGCGAACCACTGCAACGAAAGCAGCGACCAGAATCCCGATGACCTCGACGAGGAAGACCGCGCTCGTCGCGGGCATCTTCTACCTGATTACCTTCGTCTCGATCCCCACACTCGCCCTCTACGGCGCCGTGGAGAACCACCGGGACTGGATCCTCAGCTCCAGCGGCCACACTGGCATTCTCGTGGGCGGCTTCCTCGAGGTAATCGTCGCCCTCGCCGGCATCGGCACCGCCGTCACGCTGTACCCGGTGGTCAAGCGGCAGAACGAAGGCGTCGCGCTGGGCTTTGTCACCACTCGCGTCCTTGAAGCCGGCATGATCTTCACCGGTGTCGTCAGCCTGCTTTCGCTGTTGACCTTGCGACAGGACCTGGGCGGGGCGGCCGGAGCGAACGCGGCCTCGCTTGTCACCACCGCCGCGTCGCACGTCGCGGTCTACAAATGGACGTTCCTGCTCTCGCAGAGCCTCATGCCGGTCATCAACGCACTGCTGCTGGGCTCGTTGCTGTACCGGTCCCGCCTCGTGCCACGTGTCATTCCCATGATGGGACTCATCGGAGCCCCAATACTCCTCGCCTCTGTTATCACGACCATGTTCCGCACCGACCACCAGATCACCGTGCTCGCGCTGGGCTTCCTCCCGGTGGCTGCCTGGGAGTTCTCGCTTGGCGTGTGGCTGGCCGTCAAGGGCTTCAGGCCCTGCCCGATCACGGCTGAAATCGCCGCAGAGGCAGGCGGCCGGCACCAGGTGCCCGAGCGGCAGCTGGCGCAGACTCCGGCCCGTTGACGTTCCCGACGGCAGGCCTGGCCAGGTCCGGGCCCGGCCCGCGCCCATCGTGGGCCGGTGCCACGGATATGGATCCGAATGCACTGACAAGGAAACGAGGAAGACCATGGAACACAGCTACCCCGTGCAGGTGCAGGCGCGCCTGGACGAGCCGTTGAGCCGCTGGCTGTGGCTGGTCAAGTGGCTGCTGGCGATCCCGCACTACATCGTGCTGTTCGTGCTGTGGATCGCGTTCGCCGCCGTCACCGTCACCGCGTTCTTCGCGATCTTGTTCACCGGCCGCTACCCCCGCCCGCTGTTCGGCTTCAATCTGGGGGTGCTGCGCTGGTCATGGCGGGTCGCCTACTACACCTACAGTGCCCTGGGCACCGACCGCTACCCGCCCTTCAGCCTGGCTGAGGAGCCGGACTACCCCGCCACGCTGGACGTCGCCTACCCGCAGCGGCTTTCGCGCGGCCTGGTCCTGGTCAAGTGGTGGCTGCTGGCGATCCCGCAGTACGCCATCGTCGCCGTGTTCGCCGGCGGTGCCGCCTACACCTCGGGCTCGGGACACACCTGGCAGGCCGATGCCCTCTCCGGCGGCCTGATCGGGCTGCTGGTCTGCTTCGCGGCGATCACGCTGCTGTTCACCCGCCGCTACCCGCGAGGGCTGTATGACCTCGTCATCGGTATGAACCGCTGGGTGGTGCGGGTCATCGCGTACGCCGCCCTGATGACCGACGCCTACCCGCCGTTCCGTCTCGACCAGGGCGGGACGAGCGCGCCCGCCGGCCCGGCACCCGATGACCTCGCACCAGCGTCGGCCGCTCCGGTCCCGGCTCCGGCGGCACAGGTCAGCTGACGGACGCCGCACAGGTCAGCTGACGGACCCTGCCCCGGGGCCTGCCCCTGGTCTTGGTCAATCACCTCGACCCGGCCATCCCCAGGCGCCCGCCGCCGAGGCCCGGCAACCCAGCAGTTTCACGAAAGGAGACCCGACATGGCGACCACCGCACAAACCCTGGCCACGAAAAGGGCCGCTGGGCATCTCGGCCATCGCAACCGGAAGGAGAACGCCGCGGGTAAGGCTGCCCGGGTGCGCCAGCGGGTACTGGCTGCTTTCCTGCCGATCACCGCCGTGCTCTATATCGGTGCCGAGGCGCTGGACCCCCGGGGCACCGACCAGGTGGTCACCAGCACGGCCGTGGCGTTGCGGCTGCTGCCCATCGCGGCGGCCCACTCGTCCCAGCTGTACCTGTCGGGCTCGCTGTCGGTGCTGGCGCTCGGCGGCCTGGCGGTGTCGTATGCGGCGATCGCCGTGCTGGTCACCGGACGCGGCTGGGTAATCGCCACGATTGGAGCGCTGCTGGGTGGCCTGGGCGCTTTCGCCGGGGCCATGCTCAACGTCCTGGGCGGAATCAGCCTCGCGGCCGCAGCCTCAGCGCACATGACCCAGATAGCGGCCGCCCGGTTCCTGGTGACCAGCTTCGGTTCCGGGCCGGCTCAGGTCGCCGGGTACGTGTACTTCGCCTCCGAGTACGCCGCGCCGGTGGTGATGGGGTTCGCGCTGTGGCGCAGCCGCGCCGTGCCGCGTTGGCTCGCCGTCTTGTTCACCGTCGGCCTGGAAATCGCCGAAGCGATGGGCGCCATCGGCCCCAAGGTCGTGCTGTTCATGCTGCCGTTCGCCGTCGCGATGACCCTGCTCGCGGCCCGGATCTGGCGGGCCGCCGCCCGCCCGGCCCCGATGACCGGTGCCACGCCCGCACCGGCGGCCACGACGTCGCCGGACACCGCAGCCGCCCCGCTGCTGGCCACTCCAGGGAGCTGACGTGACAACCGCCGGCCCGTGCATGATGCCAATCCGGAACAAGCTGGCCGCCGCCGCAGCCGCCTGCGCCCTGCTGACCACGGCGGGGATGGCGTCAGCCGGTGCCGGCCGTCGGTGACTTATAAGAGCGTGTCGATCCAGCGGTTGAGACGGCGCGCTTCGCGGGCGAGGATGCCTGGATTGCGGAAGGTGTTGGTGAGCAGCGCGCTTCCTTCATATGCGCCGATGAGGCTTACGGCGAGGTCATGGGCGTCGCGCTGGCCCAGGGCCCGGAACTGCTCCTCGGCCCACTCGATGGGGACGCGCATCAGCTCCGCGAGTGCGAAGTCGGGGGCACCGGGGCGTTTGTCCAGCTCCGAGCAGAGGCTGCCATGCGGGCACCCGTATAGCGCGATGACCTCACTTTGATCTGCGTACTCGCCGACGAGGGCCTTCAATCGGCTCTTGGGTGAGCGGTGAGTACTGTCGATCGAGGCGAGTGCCGCCTTGGACTGCTGGACGTGGGCTTCGACGACTGCGGCGATGATGTCGTCTTTGGTCTTGAAGTAGTAGTAGACGTTGCCCACAGGCACGTCCGCGGCTTGTGCGATGTCAGCCAGCGTTGTCTTTTCAACGCCCTGCTGGTGCAGTAGCTGGCTTGCGGCGGCGATGAGGCGCTGCCGCTTCCCGGGCGGTTGCTCAGCCGTACCATCCAGAATTCGTCCCAATGAGTTAGTCATCTCACTACTACTATAGAGTCCGGACGGTCAGACGCGCTCCCCGGCGGCCGCGGAGTGCGCCGCTGGATTGTGCTGGACGGGGCTCGCTGCGGTGTTCAGGCTGGCCCGGACTCGGCGAGGCAGGTGCGGCACAAACCAGTGCAGGATGTGCCGGTGCGGCGATCTGGCATGCCTCGAGTGTCCCCGGGGCGGAACTGGCCTACTGCCCGGCGTATGGGCCGTGTTGGGAGTCATGGTCTGGTTCTGCTTCTCTTCTTGCCGGTTATCGGACGGCCGGTTCTCGAGCCGTCTCCGTGCCGACCAGGACCAGCGGGGCCGCGGCGCGGGTGTTGCCGATACGCAGGGCGATGAGGGCGGCCGCTGCCATCAAGAGGCTGCCGACGAGGAGGGCTCGGTGGTACCCGGCGTCCAGGGCGATGACAGGGGATGCCTTGGCCGCGATCAGCTCGTTGGTGCGGGTGATCGCCAGGACCGACAGGATGGCCAGGCCGAGCGCGCTGCCGATCTGCTGGGAAGCGTTGAGCAGTCCCGCCGCGAGACCCGCCTTGTCACCGGGAACGCCCGCATTGGCGGCGGCCGCGACCGATACGAACACCGATCCCGCGCCAAGCGACATGACCAGGAACCCCGGGAGCACATCGGTGACGTACGAGCCGTGCAACGGCACGCGCGACAGGTAGTAGATCCCGGCCGCCGCTACCAGGCAGCCGGCCACGACCACGGGGCGGGTGCCGATGCGGGTAATCAGCTGTGATGCGATGCCTCCCGCCGCGGCGAAGCCGGCCGTGATGGGGAGGTAGGCGGCACCGGCCTTGAGGGGTGAGTAGTGCAGGACCTCCTGCATGTACAGGGTGACGAAGAAGAACATCGAAAAGAAGCCGGCGAAGGCGATCAGCTGGGTCAAGTCCGCGGCCACAAGTCCTTTCACCCGCAGAATGGCAAACGGGAGCAGGGGGTTGCGGCTGCGCCGCTCGTTGAGGGCGAACGCGGCAACCAGGACGGCCGATCCAGCCAGCGTCAGCATGGTCTGAGCCGAGCCCCAGCCCGCGACCGGCGCGCGGACCAGGGAGTACACCAGGAGCAGCACGCCTCCCGTGATCAGCGCCGCGCCCTGGGCGTCGAACGTCGGGCCTTGGCTCCTGGCTGGTGAGTCATTTCCGAGCAGTAGCAGCGCTCCGACGAGCACCAGAGCACAGATCGGAGGATTGATAAAGAAGACCCACCGCCACCCGGGGCCCTGGGCGAGCAGGCCGCCGAGGAAGACGCCGGCCGCGGCTGCCACCCCGCTGATCGCCCCCCAGGCCCCGAGCGCAGTGTTGCGGTCCTTGCCCTCCCGGAAGGTTGTCGTGAGCTGGGAAAGGGCCGCGGGTGCCATGAGCGCGGCACCGGCGCCCTGGACGAGCCGGGCGGCGACCAGCAGGCCCGAGGTGTTGGCCAGTCCGGCGGTCAGCGACGCCACGGCGAACACGGTCAGCCCGGTGATCAGCATGCGCCGGCGGCCGAGCAGGTCGCCCAGGCGTCCCCCGAGCAGCAGAAATCCCCCGTAAGTGAGGATGTAGCCGCTGGCCACCCACTGCAGGTTCTGCTGGGAGAAGTGCAGATTGCGCTGGATCGACGGCAGCGCGACGTTGACGATCGACGCGTCGACGATGTCGAGGAACTGAACGGCGCACAGCAGCAGCAGCGTGAGCGCGCCCAGCCGCGATCGCAGCCTGAGGCGCGAGTCGGCGACTGATACCACCTGTCCCTGTGGCGACTCCATGCCCGGACACCTCCGTATAAGTCAGTTACCTGACTTAATATCGCACTATAAAGTCGATGGATCAAGTGAGTTAACTAACTAATACGAGACTTGACGCGCTGCTCACCCAGGCCCGCACGCTCGCCGACCCGAACGCCCGACTTACCGGGTATCTGGCCATGTGGGATCCGGTGATCGCCGGCATCGCCGCCGCCCGCGGCGGCGATGACCAGGCCCGCGTCGGCATGGTCAACCCCGCCATCGTTCCCCAGCATCCCCTCCTCTGCGGGCCTGCACCAGGCAACGCTCAGCTTCACCGCCGGCCCCCGGGCAGCGCACCTACCTGTGCCCCAGTCCCCGGGCACGTCCAGAAAGGCATGTCCGGATCATTCACCGTCGGACCTGTGCCTGACCGTCGGATGTCCTCCGGGTGGTCAGATTCCCGGTGGCTCCTTCCCCGAGCCCACGGCCCAGCCGGATGACCTGGGCCGGGGCAAAGCGAAACATCATGGGGGACTGACGCTCTGGCCAGGCGCCAGCGAGCAGGTTGACGGCGATCTAACGCCGGATCCCGACGGCGAAGGCGCCCCAGCTCAGCCACTGCAGCCAGGCCTGATAGCCCAGTGCCTCGAGCAGTGGGACCGCCTCGTCGTAGTGGTCCTGGATCTCGATCTTGATGCAGCGGACGTTCCGGATCCACTCTCCGTGCTTGAGCATCTCGTACCAGGCGGATTCGATGTTGACGAGCAGGTAGTCGACCGGGGCCTGGCCGCTGAACCCGCCGAGCAGCTTCCCGGCGTCGATCGCGTCCAGCTGCATCGTCGTGGCGCCGTTGCCGTTGTGGTGCGGCTGTTCACTGAGGGCCTGTCCCCAGGCGTCCGGCTGCCAGCTGAGCGTGAGCCTCTCGTCGCGGTACCAGACCGCTGCCTCCGCGAGGGCGCACCGGACGCCAAGGTGGGCCAGGTTGCGCCGGGCCAGCGCGGCGTTGTCCCGGTCGGGCTCGACGCCGAGCAGGCGGGCATGCGGGTAGCGCCCGGCGAGGCCGGCCAGCAGCAGGCCGATGTTCGCGCCGAACACCGCGATCTGCCTGACCGGCCCGGTCAGTTCCTCTGGTGGGAGCTGATAGCCGGAGTGCAGGAAGTCGAGGGCGGCACGGTCATGTGAGCGCGGGCGCAGCCAGACCGCACGGCCGTCCAGTTCCCTGACACGGACCCGCACGGCGGTGCCGGCCGCGGGCTGATCCAGCCTGCCCCGGAACACTTCTTCGGCCACCAGCCAGCCCATTACCGCCTTGCTGCGCAGCCCGGCCATCCTGCGGATCGACTGGGAGTGATCGCGCAGGGAGCGGATCCGCTCACGGTCGGCACGGGCTGTCCGCTCGTCGTGGCTGATGGTCACTGGCCCCCCTGCTTCTGCTGTGCCAGTACCGGCCGCCCGGCCAGGGGCGGCGGGATAGTCTGCCGGCCACCGGCGGCGCCCAGGCGCCTGTCCACCTATCCACCTAAGGTAGATAGGTGATAGTGCAGAAAGTATGCCACACTGTGCTGAGCCGCGAGGCGGCGCATAAAGATGCGGGGCGCTATCCAGGGGAGGCGGGATGTCGCGGTTCGGTGACCTGGAAGCCGCGATCATGGACGTGATGTGGGCGGCCGACGGCCCGCTCCCGGTGCGCGAGGTCGCCCGCGAGCTCAACGCCGGCCGCCCGCTGGCCTTCAACACGGTGCAGACGGTGATGGAGAACCTGTTCCGCAAAGGCTGGCTGAGCCGCCGCAAGGATGGCCGGGCCTACTGGTATGTCACCGTGCGGTCCCGGGAGGATTACGTGGCTGGCTTGCTGGGCGAGGCGCTCGCGGCGGCCCGGGATCCCGCGGCCACCCTGGTGCGCCTGGTGGGGGACATGGATCCCGCGGAGGTTGCGCAGTTGCGGGCGGCACTGGACGCCGCTGCGGAGGGAGGGTCGCTGCGGTGAGGATCGCGGCGCCGTTGCTCCTCGTTGTGTACGCGGTTGCGGTGGCGGCCGTGGGGACCCGGTGGCTGGCCCGCGCCTCCTGGCCACTGCGCGCGCCCCGGCTGGGTATCGCGGTCTGGCAGGTGCTCACCGTGACCTTTGTCGCCTCAGCGCTGGTGGCTGGCCTGATCATCGCCGTCCCGTGCCTGCCTGGCAGCGTGAGCTGGGCGGCCTTGGCAGAACTGCGGAACCACTACGACTCCGTGGGGCGGGTCGCGGCAAGCATCATCGCGGCCGTGGTCACGCTGGCCGCGGCCGGACGCCTGATCTGGGCCACGGCGTCGGCGCTGGCTATTGCGGGGCGCCGCCGTGCCGGTCATGACGAGGCCCTAGCGCTGGTCGGGCGGCGCGGGCCGCTGCCAGGCGTGGTGCTGCTCGATGATGAGCGTCCCGCGGTCTACTGCCTGCCCGGCCGCCGGCGCATCGTCTTCACCACGGGGGCGCTGCACCGTCTCGACCGACAGCAGATCGAGGCCGTCCTGGCACATGAGCGGGCGCACCTGGCAGGACGGCATCATCTGGTGATCATGCTGGCCCGCGTTCTGCCGGGTGCCTTCCCGGGCATCCGGTTCCTGGCCGTCGCGGCCAGCCAGATCGGCTCCCTGGTGGAAATGGCCGCCGATGATGCCGCGGCCCAGCGGACTCACCGGCTGTCACTTGCCGCCGCGCTGCTGATACTGGCTGAGGTGCGAGTGCCCGCAACAGCCCTTGGTGCCGCCCTCGGACCTGGTGAGACAGTTGGCGCGCAGCGCGTCCGGCGTCTCATCGAGGCCCCGCGCCCGGCCAACCGTGCCCGCCGGGCGGCCGGTTTCGTCCTGACCGTGGTGGCCGCTCCTGCGGTAGCCCTCGCCGTGCCCGCCCTCGCCCTGTCAGTGATAACCGACTGCGTCTCCTGACCCGGCGGGTTACCACCCAGCTGCCAGGGCTCACTCGGATGTGTGGCGCGGCAGTACCGGCTCCCGTAGGCGCAACGGCCTGGTCATGTACTCGTCTGCGCCGGGTCGGGGCCTGGCGATCCGGTCTGTGTCTCGCCTGCCGCGAGGGCCTTGCGCCAGGCGCTTGCGCGCAGCAGCCGCAGGCCGTTGAGGCCGACGATGACGGTGGACCCTTCGTGACCGAGGACGCCGAGGGGCAGGGGCAGGTGGCCGGCCAGGTCCCAGGCGGCCAGCGTGGCGATGATGGCCGTGGCGATGGCGAGGTTGGCGGTGACAACCCGGCGGGCCCGGCGGGACAGGGTGATCACGGCGGGGATGGTGGCCAGGTCGTCGCGCATGATGACGGCGTCGGCGGTGTCCAGCGCGAGGTCGGATCCGGCCCGGCCCATGGCCACGCCCGTGTGCGCGGCGGCGAGCGCGGGGGCGTCGTTGATTCCGTCCCCGGCCAGCAGGACCTGGTGGCCATCTGCCTCGAGCTGCTCGACGGCGGCGGCTTTGCCGGCGGGTAGCAGGCCTGCGCGGACGTCGTGGATGCCGACCTGCCCGGCGAGCCGCCGCGCGGCGCGCGCGTTGTCGCCGGTGAGCAGGATGGGGGCGGCGCTCGTGACGGCGGTGATGCGGGCTATGGCCGCAGCGGCGGCCGGGCGGGTCCGGTCGGCGATGCCGAGCAGGGCGACCGCAGCGCCGTCGATGCGGACCAGCGCCGCGGTCTGCCCACTGTCCTCCAGCTCCGCGATCTGCGCGGCGGCGGCAGCATCGGCGCCGCCAGTGCCCAGCAGGTGGGCGGGGCTTCCGATTTCGACCCGGCGTCCGCAGACCCGGGCCGTGACTCCGTGCCCAGGTACCGCCGCGAACTCGTCCGCATGGGCCAGTGGCAGCCCGGCCTGGTGCGCGGCGGTGACCACGGCGCGGGCCAGCGGATGCTCGGAGGGGTTCTCGGCCGCCGCCGCCAGGGCGAGCACTGCGCTGGTGTCCAGGCCTGCGCCGGGCAGGACCCTGATCTCCGCCAGGCGGGGGGTGCCCTCGGTCAGGGTCCCGGTCTTGTCGAACGCGACCACGGTCGTGGAGCCGAGTTGTTCCATCACTACCGCGGATTTCACGAGCACCCCGTGCCGGCCGGCGTTGGCCATGGACGCCAGCAGCGGCGGCATCGTCGCGAGGACCACGGCGCAGGGCGAGGCGACGATCATGAAGGTCATCGCCCGCAGCAGGGTGGGCTGGAACGCCGCGCCCGCCAGCAGGGGGATCGCGAACAGTAGCAGGGTGGCGCTGACCATGCCGATCGAGTAACGCTGCTCGACTTTCTCGATGAACAGCTGCGTCCTGGCCTTGGTGGCGGACGCCTCGGCGACCATCGCGACGATGCGGGCGACCACGGTGTCCGACGCGGCGCGATCGACACGGACGTGCAGCGCGCCGGTGCCGTTGCGGGTTCCGGCGAACACCTCATCGCCAGTCGTCTTGGGGACGGGCAGCGGCTCGCCGGTGATGGTGGCCTGATCCACCTCGCTGGCGCCGTCCATGACCTGGCCGTCGGCGCCGATCCGCTCGCCTGGCCGGACCAGCACCACGTCCCCGATCTGCAGGGCCGCCGCTTCGACGATTTCCTCCGCCCCGCTGCCGCTGATGCGGACGGCTTGTTCCGGGGCCAGGTCGAGGAGGCTGCGCACGGCCTGCGCGGTCCGGTGGGTCGCGACTGCTTCCAGGGCGCCGGAGGTGGCGAAGATGACGATCAGCAGCCCGCCGTCCAGCACCTGACCCACCGCCGCCGCGGCGATCGCTGCCACTACCATCAGCAGGTCAACGTCCAGGGTCCCCTCCCGCAGTGCGCGCAGCCCGGCCAGGGCCGGCTCCCAGCCCCCGGCCGCGTAGCAGGCCAGGAAGAACACCCAGGCCAGCCAGCCCGGCCCGCCGGCGAAGTGGGTGATCAGCCCGGCCGCGAACAGTGCTGTCGCCACGGTGGCCCAGCGCACCTCGGGCAGCGACCGGAGGCCGGCGCGGCCAGGCGCCGCGGCAGGCACCGCCGCGGGCGCGGTGGTCGTGGCCGGTTCCAGCAGCAGCCTGGCGGGCACGGGATCTCCTTCCAGGGGAGCAGCAGGACCCAGCCAGCATACCGGACGCTATGAATAAGTATTCATATGAGCATCCATGTTAGGCTTAGTGGCATGGGTCACGGCACCGGCAAGGACCGGCGGGAGGATGCGCCTGCCGCGCGCCTGGATCCCGCGTCGGCGGCGAAGGTCGCGACGACCCTTCAGGCCCTGGCCACCCCCAGCCGCCTGCTGATCCTGACCAGGCTGCGCGAGGCACCGTGCCCGGTGACCGAGCTGGCTGAGGCGATCGGCATGGAGCAGTCCGCCGTGTCCCACCAGCTGCGCCTGCTGCGCAACCTGGGCCTGGTCACCGGCACCCGGTCGGGGAAGAACATCGTCTACAGCCTCTACGACAACCACGTCGCGATGCTCCTGGACCAGGCCGTCTACCACATCGAGCACCTGCGCCTGGGCATCCCGGACACCCCCGGGCCAGCCGTCGCGGTAACAGCGGGCTGACCAGACCCGAAACGCCCTCCGGCAAGATGGCCCCGCCATAAAGCGGGGGCCATGCCAGAGCGGCCGACCGGAACAGATGTTCTCATCTCGGATGCTGGTGTGCGTTTGCAACTGGTCCAGCCGCGCTGGCCGTCCTGGCGGTCCGGTCCACTCCCCGGAACCGCGCCTGCCGGCCAAGGCCGCGCGTTGCGCCAGGTCAGCAGCGCGTCTACGGCTCCGGCGAACGTCTGCGCCAGAACTGTTGACCGGGCTGTTGTGCATGTGAAGCAATTGTCAGGACCTGTGGATCAGGTGCTTAAGATCCTTACTGGCGCTGCCGGGTGAGCCGCATGGTGATCTTGATGTTGCCGTCGCCGTGCCTTGCTACTTCCGTCATGCCGAGTCGCTGGTAGAGCGCCTGGGCGCGGTGGTTGACGGTGAGCACGTCCAGGACCAGGTCCAGGCCTTTCTGCCCGGCCTGCTCGGCGAGTGCGCTGATGAGGTGGGTGCCGATGCCGCGGCCTTGGTGGTCGGGGCAGATTTCGATGCGGGACAGGTAGATCTCGCCGGGGCGGTATTCGACGTCAAGCATGCCGATGTCTGCCCCGCGGGCGGTGATGACCTGCCAGCGGGCCGGGTTGAAGACGCGGGCGTGGAAGTCCCGCTGGACCTGTTCGTCCCACCCCCAGATCGCGGTGATGTAGTCGCCCATGACGGCCTTATGCAGGTGGTAACAGAACTCGCTGTCGGCGGGCGAGGCCGGCCGCAGCGCGACGGGAGTCATGCCGCGGCCGGTTCGGGGCATTCGATCAGGACACCGCCGCGGAAGACGGCCCGCGCGCGGACTAGGCCGCGGTCACCTCGATCGCGCCCGTACTGGTCGGCATCTCCCGTGACTGGTAGTAGCCGTTGCGGACACCAGGCGGCGGCCGTCCCCCCGCACCGGCAGCGAACGCCGCGATATAAGCATCCACCTCCGCCTGCAGCGCCTCGGCCAGGGACTACGGTGAGCATCAGGTTGTACCTTCCCAACCGGCGTTCCCAGCGCCGATCTTGCTTGAGACCTCTACTCGATCACCGGGAAGGTACCCCCTTCCCGGACGATCCACAGGTTTAAGCATTGCTCTGCATGTCCGGGCGCACAGCGGTGCCCTTGAGGTCGGCTGCCGCGGAGGCACTGCGTCCTGCGCCGACGCCCGGCGAAGCCGGAGCATCGGACAATGAGAATCCGAGGCGACGACAGCGGCCGAGTTCTATCCTGTGGCGCACACCCAGACATCCGGACCGAGCACAGCGATACTGAGGCGATGGGACAGCAACCTGACGTCGTAGATCCGCTCACTACGGCCCTCAATCACGTCACCACGCTGTACCAGGCCTTCATCGGCCAACGGCAGAACCTCGCCAACTACTACATGGTCGCAAATGCCTTTCTGGCGGCCGCATATGTTGGCGCCTACGGCACCAAGCATGCCGCCTTGACCGGCGGCGTTGCCCTAGCGGGCCTCGCCGCCGCGGTTGGAGCCATTGCCCTGGACCGTCGGTGTAATTTCCTCATACGCGTGACAGAGAAGCCCATGAAGGAACTCCAGGGTCGCCTCGCAGAAGATCTCAGAGTCAGCACTCTGCGGATCCAGGAAACGATCGACACTCGGCTTGCCTCGCGCGGCAGAACCGTCATGGCAATGTATGGCACTGCCGGGGCCGCGTTCCTCGCCGCAGGCATTTACGCCATCGTCACGCTCCACAAAGCCTAGCGCTGTCATCCCGCCAGATGCCGGCCTGGAGACACTTCCCGACTGAGGACTGAGTCCGGGGCGGGATCGCCGACGAAGCCAACTGCCCTAGCGGGTGACCGATCCGACGGAGGCCATGATGGCACCGTGCTCCACGGTGCGGCACGCAGGTCTCGCAGGCTGGCTCCATGCCGATCTTCCGCGGCCATCCGCCGCCGGCCGCGGCTGCGGAGGGCCAGTGTGCTTATGCCCCCTGGCCTGGCTGGCCGTTCCCAGCGAACGATACTTCAATCGTCCGCTCGTCGGTGCCACGCACGACGTTCAGCTGGATGCTGTCGGCCTGTGCCGCCCGGAGCGCGTCGTACAGGTCATCGGGGGTGCGCACCGGCTGGCCGCCCGCGGCCACGATCAGGTCGCCCTGGGCCAGTCCGGCGCGGGCCGCCGGGCTGTCGTCCATCACCTCGCGGATGAGCAGGCCGTCGGTGTCCGGCAGGCCCACCGAGCGGCGCAGCCGCCTGGCCACGTGACCAGGGGCGATGGCTACGCCTAGCTGTGGGGATGGCGGGGACTCGCCGCGGGCTAGCGCGTCGGCCCGGCCGCGCAGCGCCTGGTCGGCCGGTATGGCCAGGTAAAAGCCCTCACCCAGGCGGTTCGTGTTGATCCCGAGCAGTTGCCCGGCCGCGTCCAGGACCGGGCCGCCCGAAGAACCGGGCAGCAGCGGCGCGGTGTGCTCCAGGGTGCCGGTGATGCGGCGGCCGCGTGGGCCACGGAACGTCCGCTCGATGCCGGACACGAACCCGAACGTCACCCGCAGCCCCCGGCCGCCCGGGTTGGCCAGGGCGAACACCGGCATGCCGAGTTCCGCGGACGCGGCAGCGGCCCACGGCAGGGCTGGCGCCCCGGCGGTGTCCACCTCGATGACGGCCAGATCGCCGTCGATGTCATGCCCGGCCACGGTCCCGTCGGTGGTGCGTCCGTCGGCGAACGTGACCGTCACCTGATCGCCCCGCACGTTGTGCGCGTTGGTCAGCACCCGTCCCTCGGCGAGCACGATGCCCGAGCCGAGGCCCCACCGCTGCCCGATTCCGACCACCGAGGCACCGGCCCCCTCGGCCAGCTGCCTGATGCTTGCCTGCACCTCATCCAGGATCGACACCGCCGCCTCCTCCAGTAACTAGTAACTTGTAACCTACTATCAATGCCGCATCTGTCAACCGGCTACCATCGGGGCATGGCCGAATCCAACGACAGCTCACCGCTCGCCGAGGCGCTGGCCCGGGTGGGTGACCGGTGGACCCTGCTGGTGGTGGAGGCCCTGCTCACCGGCCCGCGCCGGTTCAACGAGCTGCTCAGCGAGATCCCGGGAATCGCGGCGAACATCCTGTCCGAGCGGCTCAAGCGGCTCGAACGCGACGCCCTGCTGGTGGCCCGGCTCTACTCCGAGCGGCCCCCGCGGGCGGCCTACGAGCTGACCGCCGAGGGGAAGGAGCTCGCTGGCGCCCTCCGCCTGCTGGCGCACTGGGGCGCTAACCACACCGACCCGGCCGACGTGCCACGGCACGACGCGTGCGGAACCCCGGTAGAAGCCCGCTGGTACTGCCCGACCTGCGACCAGCTGGTTGACCATGAGCCCGGCGGCGCGCAGGTGCACTTCGTGTAGGCCGCCGCACGACCGCCGATGGCATCGAACGGCTGTCGCACATCAAAACCCGCGCGACGCTGGCCCCCGCGCACCTCCTGTACGGGGAATGGCTTCGGAGCCACCGGCGAGACAGTGCGTAGCGCACCGTCGAGATCCGGCAACGAAAGCTCCCTCCTGCGCGGCCGGGGAAGCAGTCCGCTCTCAGCGTGTCCAATGGCCGGGGTGATCGGTTCCCATCAGGAGCGCCGGTGCAGGAGCCGTGCGACCTCCCGGAATGGCACCACCAGGTACACGGCGATGCCGAAGTACAGCGCCACGGCCAGTCGCGGCAAGGCGAGCCCGATGAGGATCGCGATCACGTACCCGGCGACGACGGGCAGGAGTTTCCGCCGGTCTGTGTGCACCTCCTCGTCGTCTTGCTGCTGCGAGTAGAGGTGCTCACGCCGCGCGTACCAGCCCAGCACGGCCCCCAGGAAGCGGATGGCCAGAAGGGTGAGCCCGTACATGGTTACATACACCCGTTCGCTGCTGGTGTTATGCAGGGCATCTGCGACGAGGTGGGTCGGGAACGGAAGGAAAACGACCACCATCAGCACGAGCAAGTTGAGGCGCAGGAAGAGCGAGTCGGCCCGGGCGAGCTGATCGGTCAGTCCGGTGTGGGCGAGCCACGCGCCGCCAATGGTGAGGAAGCTGGTGATGTAGGCCAGGTAGGCGGGCCAGGCGTTAAGCACCTGCTGCAGGGCGGTGCCCGGCGGGCGAAGCGCGATGTCCAGGACGAGCAACGTGATGGCGAAGCCGAACACGCCGTCGCTGAATCCCTCCATCCGGCCCTTGCCGAGAACCCGGCGCCCGCGTGGCGCATCTGTGTCTGCTGGCATGGCGCTCCCTCCTTCGCGCCGGTCGCCCGGCCCCGGGCCCGCCGTTGGTGGCATGACGCCGGGCACGGCCAGGACGCCCGGCACCGGGCGGCCGTGGCCATGACCTAGCGCGGTTCAACCGCCGGGCATCTTTACTGGCATTTGCCTGATACCGCACTTTGCAGGGCGCTGGCGGAGTTCTTCACCTGGGTGACCGCCGGCACGATCGCCGAGGCCGCGGTCAGCGCAGGCTGGCCCTTGGCGGACTTGATCGCGGTTTCCAGGCTGGACAATGAGTTCTTCAGGGCCGTGGTCTGCGACGGGTACGCGGACTTCGCGTCGCTGGCGAACGTTGTCGCGCTGGTCTGGACTTTGCCCAGCGCGGTCTGCAGCGAGCCGAGGCCGTTCTTGCTGACGTTCACGTTGCCCAGGTTGTGGACTGAGGTCTTGAGCTGGCTGGCGGCGGTGCAGTACGCCGGAGGCGAGCTGCTGCATCCGGTGCCGAGCCCGCACACGACCAGGACGGCGACCGGAAGCAGCAGCCATCCGCGCGTGCCCGGCAGGTAGGCGGTTCTCATGCGTCCTCCAAGGTGGCGGTGTGTGGGCCGGCGGCGAGCTGGCCGTGTCCGGGCAGGCTCGGGCGGGTCAGCTGACTTCGCTGGCGGCTTCCCGGACGGCCTTGTCGAGGTCCTTCGACTTGACGTCGAGTTCCTTGGCCACGTGCTTCTCGGCCTTCAGCCCGCCCTTTCCGCGACCGTAAGCAGTAGGGGCTGCCCCTCGGTTAGGGCCGTTAGGCGGCCCGGCCACGGTCATTGGTCACCTCGCCCGGGACTCAGCTGCCCATCCCTGACACGTGGCACAACCGCTGCGGGCCGGCCATCGGGACGCGTGCTGCCTGCCCGGTTGCCGACCGGGCGGCCTGGATCCGCAGGCAGCCACTCCCTTCCCCGGTGCGAAAGGAACAGTAGGAGCTGTCTCATAGCTGTGCGCAGACCTGGCTTACGCCAATCAATTACGGCGGCTGGTTGTACCGGTCGCAGGTGCGTCCTGGGGAGATGACGGGTGTGGGCCATCGGAACCGCCCGGCGGGGGACGGCACCCCGGCTGCATTAGCTGAGGACTGTTGTGGTGAGCGCCGGGAAAGGCTCACGTCACGCAGCCGGTCATTACGCAGTGTTCACGCTGGCCTTCGCCCCGTACTTTGCCGGGTCGCTTCCGGTTCCGCCCGGCCCGTTCCGCCTAGCAGGCGCTCAGGGTCGCCGGGCGGGTCAGGTACGCCCGAGGCAGGCATGGCAAATTGCAGTGCAGTCCCACCCGTGACGGATGATGCTGCTGACCGATTGCCAGTGCACGCTGAGAATGCCCGGGACCACGGCCCAGGAGCCAGGTCGCTAACGGCAACTCCCCGGCGACAGAAGGAGAAGGAATGTTACTCACGGCTGCCTCATCTTCATATCCGCTCTTGAATATTTTCTGGACGATGCTCGAGGTCTTCCTGTGGGTGATCTGGATCTGGATCCTGATCACGGTGTTCATCGATATTTTCCGCAGCCGTGACCTGTCCGGCGGGGCCAAGGCCTTGTGGTTCCTGTTCGTGCTGTTCATCCCGCTTATCGGCGTGCTGGTCTACCTGATCGCCCGCGGCGGCTCGATGCAGGAACGATCGGTCTGGTAGTCGTATCGCTTCCCCGGGCGGCGCCGTTCGCGCTGACACCGGGTGGCTGGCCGATTTTCCGGTAGCCCAGTGCCAGGCAGCGGGCGGTGCCGGTGGTCAGGGTCGTTGGTCACCGGTGGCCCGGGCCGTGGGTCACAGTGCCTGGGCCCGGCTGGTGGGGGCTGCGGGACTTTAGGCCCTGGGCATATCTAGCCGGGGCCGGGACTCTGGGTGAGGTGTGGGCCTGGGCGGGGGCTTGCGCAGCTGAAGTGGCATCTCCGGACCCGCTGCTACGCCGGGAGCCAAGGGAAGAAGGCAGCCCGATGGCCACGCCTATCGAGGCGACCGACAATGTCGCCCACGCAGCTGTCGCCTTGGCCGTCGCGATCATTGTCCCGGCGCTCACCCGCAAGGGACATGGCCGATCGATCCTCGCGGGCATCGCGGGCTCGGTCATGCACATGCTGCTGGACGCGCCGCTCGCCCGGGTGATGGCTGACCACAAGCTCCAGTTCTGAGCTAGGGGCAGTGTTCATTGGCGGGAGTCATGGAGGCCGGGCCGATGCGCCCGCACCAGTAAGGAGCCGATGGTGAGTGTTGTGGCGGGTGGGGCTATGGCCCGGGAGGTGCAGCGGTATCAGCTGGATTCGGGGCTGGGGGAGCTGGCCCCGGCGGAGCGTGCCGCGCGGGGGAAGGAGGCGCGGGCTGCGGTGCCGCGGGATAGCCATGCGGTGTTTGACCCGGGCCCGGGGCGGCCCGACCCGATCGGGTTGCTGGAGGAGCAGGCGAGGTCGCGGGTGCCGGAGCTGGTGCCTATCCGGCGGGGCCGGATGATGGTTTCCCCGTTTACCTTCTACCGTGGTGCGGCGCTGCCGATGGCCAGCGATCTTTCCCGTACTCCGGTGTCCGGGCTGGCGGTGCAGGCGTGCGGGGATGCGCACTTGTCGAACTTCGGGATCTTCGGCTCGGCGGAGCGGCGGCTGGTCTTCGACGTCAATGACTTCGATGAGACGCTGCCCGGCCCGTGGGAATGGGATGTCAAGCGGCTGGCCACCAGCCTGGAAGTCGCGGCCCGCGGTAACGGGTTCGGCGGCAAGGACCGCCGTGAGATCGTGACCGCTTCGGTCACCCGGTACCGGCAGGCGATGCGCGGTTTCGCCGGGATGACCAACCTGGATGTCTGGTATGCGCGCGCGGACCTGGATGACCTGCGGGCGGAGTTCGCCTCGCAGCTGAAGGCGCGGCAGCGCAAGATGGTGGATAAGGGCATGGCTAAGGCGCAGACCCGCGACAGCATGCAGGAACTGGCCAAGCTGACCCACCTGGTTAACGGCCGGCCGCGGATCATCTCTGACCCGCCGCTGCTGGTGCCGGTCGCTGAGCTGCTGCCCGCGCAGACGGACCTGGCCGCCTTCCAGGCGCAGGTCAAGGACCTGCTCGGCAAGTACCGGCGGACGCTGGAAACCGACCGCCGGTTCCTGCTGGAAACGTTCACCTTCGCCGACCTGGCCCGCAAGGTCGTCGGTGTCGGCAGCGTCGGCACCCGCTGCTGGATCGTGCTGATGCTCGGCCGTGACGACTCCGATCCGCTGTTCCTGCAGGTGAAGGAGGCGGAGGCGTCGGTGCTCAGCCGGTTCGTGGGGGCCAGCAAATACACCAACATGGGCCAGCGGGTCGTCGCCGGGCAGCGGCTGATGCAGGCGGCCAGCGACATTTTCCTGGGCTGGCAGCGGGCCGAGGCCGGCCTGGACGGCAGGCAGCGCGACTTTTATGTCCGCCAGCTGCGGGACTGGAAATACTCCATCGCCATCGAGGCGCTGATACCGCGCGGCATGCGGATCTACGGGGAGCTGTGCGGATGGGCGCTGGCCCGGGCGCACGCCTGCTCCGGGGACCGGATCGCCATCGCCGCCTACCTCGGCGGCTCCGGCGTCTTCGACCAGGCCATCACCGAGTTCGCCGCCGCCTACGCCGACCAGAACGAACGCGACCACCAGGCCCTGGTTGACGCCGTCGCCTCAGGACAGCTCACCGCCATACGCGACGTATGACATCGGGGGCCGGGGCACCCGGCGAATGTGCCGGTGAGGCGAGCGCAGGCATACCCGGACCATGCGCGCGACGGCGAGCGGGACGGCAGCGGCCACTTGGTCCGCCCAGCCGGGGGCCGGCCAGACGGCGGTGCGAGGTAGCAGCGGACGGGAAAGGCGGACAGCGATGGAAGACACGACCACGGCCCGGCCGGCCACTGCGCAGGGCAGTTCGACCGCGCATCTCGTTAAGCACCTGTCCGAGCAGATTGGCAGGCTGGCCCGCGACGAGGTGCGGCTCGCGCAGCTGGAGCTGATGCGCGCGGGAAAGCGGGTTGGCCTGGGCCTCGGGATGTTCAGCGGCGGCGGGCTGCTCGCGCTGTACGGGTTTGGCTGCCTGCTGGCTGCGGCGATCATCGGGCTGGCCACGGCTGTGGCGGCGTGGCTTGCGGCCTTGATCATCGGGGCGGGCCTTTTCGCCGCGGCTGGGATCGCCGCGCTGCTCGGCCGGGCTGAGCTGAGGAAGGCCACGCCTGCTCCTGAGCTGGTCGTCGGCAGCGTCCGGGCCGACATTGAAGAGATCAAGGAGAGTGCACACCGATGACCGGATCCGGGCTCACCCCGGCCAGCCCCGCTCCCGGTGATGGTCCACCGGACGAGATCCAGGCGCTCACCGAGGACATCGAGCGCACCAGGGAGGACATCGGCGAGACCGTTGCCGCCCTGGCCGCGAAGGCCGACATCATGGCCCGGGCGCGGAAGAAGGCAGGTGAGGTCGGCGGGCGGCTCAGCGCCACCGCCGGCAAGGTGAAAGAACAGATGGCGGTCCTCCCGCGGCGCCAGGTGGCCCTCGCAGTGGCAGTGGGCGTAGTCGTGATCGCCGGCGTCCTGATCGCGGGCCGGCGCCGACGGTAGCCGTGCCCAGCTCCGGTGACGTTTCACTCAGCCCGGGTGAGCCGCTCCGCCGTTAGATCGGCTTGACTCTCAATGAGAAGCGGGCTGCCGCGGTGATGTCGCCGTGGGAGGTCTGCGGGAGGCATGCATGGCAGGCGAGGCCGATGACGTGGCCGCGCGGGGCGACGGTCCGCCGTATGGAGCGGGCGGCGCAGGCGCACTGCGTGGAACGAGTCAACGGCCAGAGCGGCCCACCGGCCGCCAGCGCTGGCTGGCCAGGCTCGCGTTCGCGGCGGCGGCCGCTGCGGTGGTGGTGCTCCTGCTGCCCGGGGGGCTGAAAAGCATTACCGCGCTGCTCCTGGGCTTCGCGGGCCTGGCGGTCGCCTGCGCGGCGGCCTGGTGGTTCCTCGCCAAGCGCGGAATCGTGCGCTGGCTGGCCTGCGTGATCCTGGTCGCGGCGCCGATATTCATAGTCGTTGTGTACGTCATTGCCGGGCTGCTCTGGGAAGTGGCGCTGGCCTTCGTGCTCGCGGCCGCCGCCGTAGCCGCCGGGCGCGCAGCACTCAGCAGTGGGCACGCATCCGCGGGTCCGCCCGAATTTGATGCGGCGCAGCACCGGCGGCCGTTTATGATCATGAACCCGAGGTCAGGTGGCGGCAAGGTCGGGAAGTTCGGGCTAAAGGACAAGGCCACCGCGCTCGGCGCCGAGGTGGCCCTGCTCGAAGGTCCCGGGTTCGTCGATGTGGCCGCGCTGGCGCGGCAGGCGGCAGACCGGGGAGCTGACCTGCTCGGTGTGGCAGGCGGCGACGGGACCCAGGCACTCGTCGCGGGGATCGCCGCCGCGCGGGACATCCCGATGATGGTCATCTCGGCGGGTACCCGCAACCACTTCGCCCTCGATCTCGGGCTGGACCGCGACGACCCCGCGAGTTGCCTGGATGCTCTTACCGACGGTGTCGAGCTGCGCATCGATCTTGGCTTGATCGGGGACCGCACGTTCGTCAACAATGCGTCGTTCGGGGTCTATGCCGAGGTCGTGCAGAGTCCCGCCTACCGCGACGATAAGGTCGGCACGGTGTTGCAGATGCTCCCGGACATGCTCGGCGGGCACGAGGGAGCGCACCTGGTGGTCCGGGCCGGCGGGAAGGTGATACTCGACGGGCCGCAGGCGGTGCTGGTCAGCAACAACCCGTATGAGGGCGGTGACATCGCCGGCCTGGGCCGGCGCGCCCGGCTCGACCAAGGCGTGCTCGGCGTCATCGGCGTGAAAGTCCAGAACGCCGCCCAGGCGGCCGGCCTGCTGCGCCGCGCGCAACGCTCACGCGAACTCACCACGCTCACCGCGCGCGAAGTCATTATCGACTCCGATCAACCGCAGATCCCGGTCGGGATCGACGGTGAATCGGTGCTGATGCCCACCCCGGTGTCCTGCACGATCCGCCCGCTGGCGCTGCGAGTACAGGTGCCGCGCGGCCGGCCCGGCGTCCCCGCGCCGAAGCCGCAACTGGACTGGGCCCGGCTGCGCCGTCAGGCGTTCACGTTCGCGCGAACCTCGGGCGGCGCCCACGCCGCGCGACGGGGCACTTCCTGATTGCGAGGACCTCTTTCGCCGGGGTGGGGTGGGCCGCAGCTGCGGGTTCGGGTGCTGCCGGAAGCCGCTATCACCCAGAACGGATGACGACACATCTGATTTACCGAGCCCGCATCGGTCTGAGTGGGGGCCCAGGCCTTTTCGGTCCGGCCGGCCGCTGGCTGGCAGTGAAGAAACGGAATAGGGAGTGTCAATGGTTTCCGGTGAGTCGTCGGTGGTTTCCGGCGGGTACGGCACCCGTCGCCGCCACCGCCTGGGCACCCGCAGCCAGCCGTGTCTGCTTCAGGTGATCTTTCGCAGCTCAGTTGCGGTCGCCTGATTTGCGGACCAGTTCACTAACGAGCTGTCTGCTGAGATGGGCTAGGTGCCGGGCGGTGTTCCCCTCCTGGCGGCCGGCGAGCTGCGCGGCTTGGCGTTCGAGGTGGCCCTGGCAGCCGGAGGCACCCGCCAGTTCGTCGCGGTCCGGCGGGGCAGATCGCATGTCGGCCAGCTGGCGGACCGGGCCGGTGAACGTCCGCAGCAACGCGGCGTAGCTCTCGCCGAATGACGCCGGGAGGCTAGGCGGCTCGCTTCCGGCAGCCGCGTCGAGCAGGACCCGGGCGACGGCCCGGGTCCGGGCGGTCAGCTCCTCCAGGGAATCGAGCACAATGCCGTCGGGCCGCGGCACTGCCCGCTCGACCCTGGCCCGCGGGTTCCACCGCAGGCTCTCCCGCGCATTCCGCGTGGCCGCGCGGGCCTGCTCAGCCGCCCCGCTGAGCTGCCGGTCATGCCGCGACCAGGACGGCCCCGGGGAATACTGGCCGGCCGCCGCGCCGGCCAGGTCGTCCAGGGCGGCGGCGATATCGTCACCCCATTGCCGGACCGCGTGCTCGGCTGGGCGCAGCTGCAGCGGCGGGAACACCAGGACATTGACCGCGAGCCCGATGACCACCCCGATGCCCACATCGATCAGCCGGGGGGTGAGATAGTGCAGCGGCTGGTAACCGCCTATCAGCAGGCCGAACAGCGCCGTGAAGGTAACCTGCGTGCTCTGCCCGCCCAGCCGCCGCCAGCTGCCGATCGCCACCCCGGCCAGCACGACCACTGCGATGCCCGCGATCGACGGGCCCAGCATCAGGGCCACCGGAATCGACAGCACCGCGCCGAGCACGAACCCGGCCACATACTGGAGGCCCTCGCGCAAGGACCGGGCCACCGTGGGGGACACGCCCAGCAGCGCCGCAAGGGGAGCGAAATAAGGGTCCTGCTGGCCCGCCGCGTACCGGGCCAGCGCCCAGGCCGCCATCGCCGCCAGGGCACATTTGGCCGCCACCCGGCCGCGGTCCTGCCAGTACCGGACCGGCCCGGACGACGCAGGCTGAAACGGCGCTGGCAGCCGCGACCACCACGCCTTCGCGCCGCCCCGCCGCGTACGCCCGATCACCATACTGCGCTGCATCCTCCGCAGCTACCCGCAAACCCGCAGATCACCACCCAATCGAAGGGGTGCCGTACAGCTTCTCCTCCGGCGACAGCATCCGCGTGTCCCCGGATCTCATCCTGCTCGCAGCCTCCGGGCTGATCGCCGTTCTCATCGGCGTGATCTTGGTGGCCAGTTCCCCGGCACTCTCGCGGCGGCACAGATCCCGCCCACCCCCGGGTTTGGGCTGCATCCAGCGCGGAAGATGGCAGCCACCGGATTGTGGCGTGTCAGGCGACGAAGAGGAGCCGGTCATGGGTGTGGCTAAGAAGGCAAAGCACGAGGCGAAGGCAGCCAAGGGCAAGACCAAGAAGGATGCCGGCAAGGTTAAGCACAAGGGCAAGAAAGCCAAGAATGCTGCGAAGCACTGACCATGCCCGCGTGCTGAAAGGGATCTGAGGACCAGCGGGACAGGCCGTCGGTCACCACGCGCCAGCGGCGGGGTCCGCCGGCCACACGCGGGCGAAGTCGTCACGCATGCTGAGCACCGTCCAGCCACCAGCGGCGGCCGCGTTCAGTATCTGACGGTCGTCGTAGGCGTATTCGCGCACATCGTCGTCGTGGTGAACCACCAGGGCGAAGCGGGCGGCCCGGAGCATGTCGATGTCTCCGGCTGCGTTGCCCGCCGCCAGCACCGGCTGGGTTCCGGTTCGATCCCACAGGTGCACCGTCTTGCCCGGCCCGTCATCCATGGGGACCGGTATGGCCGTACGGACCAGCCGCCCGTCCACGGCCTGGATCTGGACCTCCGACCCGATTACCCGCTCGCGCCGCAATCCGTAGGCCGGGCCGGCGATGACCCGCATGAAGTCGCGGGAGCTGTCGGTGCACATGAACACGCTGAAGTCCAGGGCCTGCAGCAGGGCCATGAGTTCCAGCATCGGCTGGTACGTCAGCATCGGGAAGGGGCGGTGGAAGCGTGGATGAAGTGTTCCGGTGAGGAAACGGCGGGCCTGTTCCTCGTACTGCGCCGTTGCCTGGCCTGCAAACAGCACACCTAGCTCGCGCAGCACGTCGTGGCCGCTCGCCACCTCAGGTGGAGCTGAGCCCGTCGCGGCGACCCGGTCCAGGAGGAATCCCGCCAGCGCCGTATGAGGCTTCTCACAGGCCAGCGTGCCGTCATTGTCGAAGGCAGCCACCCGGTCAGCCACGGGGAGAGCGTCCGGTCCCTGGGTGATCCCCTGCAGAAAGGCGATCAGTGACCGCCTCGCGGAGCCGTCCCGCCAGGAGGGCAGGCTCACCTTCCACTCTTCCGCATCCATCACGCCAGGTCCTCCTGTCAGGGGAAGCGAATTCAAGTACTGCGCAGGCACCCGGTTGGTCAGGCGGCTCGGGTAGCTCCACCACCCTGCCGCGTTCGCGGTCGCCGCGGAAGCGATCACCGGTGACTCACGAAACGGTGCCCTGGTCCGCGATCGTCGGCGCTGAGGTTGAGATGGGCAGATCGGCATCCCGGCACGCTGCGGGTCCGGCTTGCCTGCCTGCCAACGTCCTCGCGGCGACGGCCCCTGCTCCGGCCGACAGTCTCGGCTGGCCGCGGTGCTGTTCCGTCGGATCTTGGTCGTAGGGCTCGCACGCGCCCTGGCCGGGGTCAGGAGATGATGGCGTTGACCGTCTTTTTCAGCGCGCTGGGCTGCACCGGGGTCCGTGGCGCCTTGTCCCGGGCCTCCTCGATCCTGGCTCCGATTTCCTGAAGCTGCTTACGGCTGAGCCCGCCCCGTACCTTCGGGAACCAGTCATCCTCTTCTTCCTTGATGTGATGCGTGACGCTCTCGATCAGCACGGCGGTCTTGGCGTCGAAGCGTTCCGCGTCGGGTGCCATCCCAGAAAGCTCCATGCACAGAATGTCGGCGACATGATGCTCTTCATAGGATTCGAGCACGTCGTCCTCGAGGTCTGGAAGAAGAGCGCGGACCTCGGGGTACATCACTTCATTCTCGACGTAGGTGTGCACGGTAAGCAGCTCGATTATGCGCTTGACAAGCTTGTTTTTCTTCTTGGCCGCCTTGTCGCCTGCGGCTTCGAATTCCCGAAACAGGCGGCGGATTTCCTTGTGATCAGCCTTCAGCAGCGCGATTGCGTCAGATGACATTTTTTCACCCCCGGTGTGTGGCGGTACTCTTCCGCACCGCTGCAGGGCCTGCTACCCGTAGGTCAGCGCGCCAACCACGTCGAGCCGTTACCGTGTCCCTGTGCCGTCCGCACGGATCGGAGCGGTGCCGCGCGAAAGTGCCGCAACGCACGCGCGTGCGGGCAGATTTCAAAGTTGACCGCATGCACGCAGGTGCCGGTACAACAGGGCTGGCCAGTTGGGTGAGATGGCCTGCGGCATCCCGGCCGGGACCGTGAGCGCCTGCCGCGGGGCCGAGCTCAACGGGTCCCGCTATCGCATCGCGCCGATGGCGCAGCCGCCGGCCCCGGCGATCAGGATGCCGGCCAGCACCTTCCGCGCCTGGGGCGTTCCCGGCTCGGGCGCGTGGAAGGCCCAGATGCCGATGCTGGCGTTGACCAGCAGGCTGAGCTGGGCGATAGTGAAGCCGGTTCCGGTGCCCACCCGGGCGACGAGGCCGAGCAGGGTGAGGTCGCCGATGCCGAACAGGACGCCGGCACCGAGCTGCGTGGCCGCGGGCCGCAGGCCCAGCCGGACCGGCTCGCCGGCCGGGAGAGCCAGGGCCAGGCCGGCGCTGAGGATTCCGATGGCGAGCGGGAAGTTGCTGACCTGCGCGGGTACTGCGGCCCACTGTGCTGGAACGAAGTAACTCCCCCACAGAAGCCCGGCCCCGCCCGCCCATAGCAGGCCGCCACGTGCTGTAGCGGCAGGCCGGCCCGGTCCGGCGGCCACAGCTGCCCGTGCGGGTGGCGGGGAGGGCGAGGTAGCGGGGCTGCCCTGGGAACTGACGATCAGGAGTACTCCGGCCAGCACGGCCACGAGGGCGACGCCCAGGATGGCGAAGCGGATGCCGGAGACATGGTCCAGCTCACCGAAGAGCAGGGCTCCCCAGGCGAACGCGACGATGATGTTGAGCGGCGTCCAGGTTCCGGCGGCCCGGGCAAGCCCGATCGTCTCCGAGGCCCTGAAGGCGCAGTAGTTGCCCGCCGTCCATACCGCGCCACCGGCCAGCGGGAGCCAGAAGCCCCGCCAGCCCAGCTCCAGGCGGCCACCGCCGGCCAGGAGGGCGATCGCGGCGACGACGAGGTTGCCGATGGCCACGTAAAGGATCCGGGAGCGCTGCGGCACACCGGGCACGAGCTGGGCCAACGGAATCCAGGTGCCAAAGGTGGCCACTGTGACGAACGCGAGGAGCGCAGTCATGGCCGCGGCTGTCTCCCGCCCGCGCCGTGTACCTCTCTCACTCTCGCGAGATTATCATCGTTCAGCGAGCATAAAATGGGCGGTGAGATGAAGGCAAGACTCCGGATGTCTGCGCAGGCCGCGGTCATGCGCGCGGTGCATGGCCAGCCTGGCGTGACCCGCGCCCAGGTGGCCGCCGAGATCGGGATACCGAGCGGTTTCGCGGCCGAGACCGTCACCCGCCTTGTCGCCGCCCAGCTCGTCTGCGAGCAGCCGGCCCCGTCCACGGGCCGGCGCGGGAGGCCGACGACGTCACTGCGCGCGCACCCGGACGGGCCGCTCGTGGCCGTCGCCGCCATCACGCATGAAACCTGGCAGATCGCCGCGGTCCAGCTCGGCGGCACGAAGGTGGCGGCGACGGTACGCCCCCATCATCGCAACCAGGCCCGCGTCCTCGACGCGGTCGCCGCGGAGCTGGACGGGATGAACCGCCGCTTCGGCGCCCGCGTGCGGGCCGCGGCGGTCGCCGTGCCCGGTACTGTCGTGGGCAGCAAGCTCGTGCACGCCCCGGGACTGGGCTGGCATGATACCGACCTGTCTGCGCTGTGGCCCCGCTACGAGCCCGGCAAGGAGTTCGTTGCGGGTAACGACGCGACCCTCGCCGGGGTGGCCGAGACATGCCACGGTGCGTGCGCTGGCGCGGGCACCACGGTGTATCTGCACCTCGACGCCGGCGTCGGCGGCACGGTCATCGAGGCCGGCCGTGCGATACGGGGCGCGACCGGTGCCGCTGGCGAGTTCGGGCACATGCCGTTCGGCGATCCTGCCCGGCGCTGCCGGTGCGGTGCCAGGGGCTGCTGGAACACCGGCCTCGACGGCAGGGCCCTGGCCCGCCTGCTGCACCAGGGGGTCCCGGCCGACGACGTCGGCTACCTCCGCCGCGTGCTCGCTTCGGCCGGCGCCGGCCAGCCCGGCGCGCTCTCCGCGATCCGGGCCGTCGCCAGCTCCATCGGCCGGGGCGTCGCCGGCCTCGTGAACGGCCTCGACCCGCACCTCGTGGTCATCGGCGGCCTCGGGCCCGAGCTGCTGCACATCGCCGCCGATGAGGTCACTGCCGCCTACCACGACGGGCTTATGGCCTTCCGCGCGATACCACCACCGCCGATCGTTCCTGCCCGGCTGGGCCCGGACGCGCCCCTCCTCGGCGCCGCTGACGAGGCGTTCGCCCTGCTGCTCACCGACGAGGGCCTGCAGGCCTGGGCTGCCCGGCGGCTGTGAGTCAGGGGCGCCTGGCTGCTGGCGGGACGGCCGGACCGGATCGAACGCGAACTCGGCCAGCGCCTGCTGAACGGGGCATCCGGCCAGCACGCGATGCGACCGACGAGCGCCTACGGCCGGAAATCATCGCCGCCGATCCGGGCGACTCTGGGAACATCGGCATTGGATGGCCGGGGCACGCAGAACTGGGCGACCGGGTGCTGTGCCCGGCCGGCCGGCGGCCCGCAGGAACTGCAGGCCACGGTGCAGCCGCGCCCGGCGGCGTTACTGCTTGCTGACGACGTGCCCCACGCCGCGGCGATCGCGGTTGCCACCTGCTAGGTGACCGGGCCTGCCTGCTGGATCGGGCTCGCGCCCGGACACGATGCGGCGCTATAGATTTGGGCTGTCCGGGCAGTATGGGGCGGTTTGATCTGGCGCCTATTGTTGCAGGCGCCAGCATAAGGACCCCAGAGGACGGACTCGGATGCTCCCCGTCTCCTTGATCTTCACCAGTGGTGTTGCCAGCGGCGTCAACTGCTATGCAGCGGTGCTCGTACTGGGCCTGCTGGGCAGGTTCGGGCACATCGCCGCGATACCGGCGGCGCTGGAGCGCCCGCCGGTACTGGCGGCTGCTGCGGTGCTGTTCATCGGTCAGTTCGTGGCAGGCAAGATACCGGTGCTGGACTCAGCGTGGGACGTGGCCCACACAGCCCTGCGGCCAGTAGTCGGCGGGGCGATCGGCGTCGTCATGGCCCAGCAGGCGCACGCTAGCCCGGCCGCGGCCATCGCGGCGGCCGCGCTCGGTGGCGGGTCGGCATTCGCCTCGCACGTCGTCAAGACGGGCACGCGGGTTGGCGTCAACGCCAGCCCCGAACCGTTCAGCAACATCGCCGCCAGCCTGCTCGAGGACCTGGGCGTGGCCGGCCTCGTGTCGTACGCCGTGTTCCATCCGGTCCCCGCGGCGATCCTCACAGCCGTGGTTCTGGCTGCTGGCATCGCCTTGTCCGCTCTCCTGGCCTCGCGGATCCGCCGGGCCTGGCAGCGCCGCCGCGATGTTCGCCTCGGGCGGCGGGCGGTCGGCCGTCCTAAGGCCAGTTCTGGCTACTCAGGCTATATGTCGCCTGATCGGAGAACGCCTGAGTTATTCAGGCATGCAAGAGGTCAGCGGTCGAGCCCGCTTAGCTCCACAAGGCCAGAAGTGAGTTCGACCGGTTCGAACAGCGAGTGGGCTGGACGTCGGTGCAACACAACACCCTGTACTTCGATGTACAATGATGTACAATTCAGCTATGACTTCCATGACCGTTTCCGAGGCCCGGGCCGCGCTGCCAGAGCTGCTCAGCCGCGTCGAGGACGGCGAGGAGGTCACGATCACCCGGCATGGCCGGCCCGTGGCCGTCCTCGTCCGCCCTGATGCGCTGCGCAGCCGCCGGGCACGGGCAGCGCTGGAGGAGGCATCGCGGATCCACGACCTACTCGGCGAAGCCGCGGCAGCTGACCTGCCCGATGGCGCAGGGCTGACCGCGCAGCGCGCGGAAGAACTGATCACTGCCATCCGGGCCGGCCGCGACGCGCGGTGATGGATGCCTTCGACGCCGACGCCCTCATCTACGCCGCCGTACCGGGCCACCCGCTCGGCCGGCGCGTAGCCGCCTTGTTCCGCCCCGGTGGCGTGGGAGCGCTGGCGGGCGCAGGGTCGGTCCTGCTGCTGCCCGAGGTGCTCGGCAAACCGCTCCGCGACGGTTCTGCCGACGAGGTCCGCGCCCTGGCTGGGCTGCTCGCCCGCCTGGACCTGCGGCCCGTCAACCGGGCCACGGCCGAGCTAGCCACCGCGTTGTCGAGCCGGTACCGGCTCAGGGTGGCCGACGCCACGCATCTGGCCACCGCGGTGAGCCTGGGCGCCGACCGGTTCATCACCAATAACCAGCGCGACTTCCCGTCAGCCATCACAGAGATCCACGTCACTTACCCTGCCGACCTTCCCGATCCCAATGCCTGAACGGCCGGTGAGATCGCGGCGGCGCGGGGAGGGGTGTCAGACGCTCCAGTCGCGGTCGTTAGGCAAGTCGTGGCCACTGCTCCGGCGTCGCCGGGCCGCCCCTCGCTGGTGCTGGCGGCCAAAGAGAGCGGGCGGTTGCTCACTGCCGAGACCATGGGCATCAAGGCGAGCTGGCACCGGCTGCTGGCAGGTACACCGCCTTGTATGTGATGCGTAGCGATGTTCTCAAGGCCCATCGCAGCCAGCTTGCTGACCTCGACGTCGGTAAGGAATGCACCCGGTACCGCAGTCCCGCCACAGCCAACTTCACCGTTGTCCGGTCGATGCTTACCGCCATCGCGGCGAGCCAGGGCCTATCTGCTGACCAGCTCTGGCCGCCCTCAGCTACGCGTAACTCATCGCGGCTTGTGCGCGCATTCACGCCCAGCGCTGGCTATGCATGCATACGGCCTCGGCCGCTGCGTGCTCGGCCGTGCTGGGGATCGCCAACGGGCGGGGAGCTCGTGATACCCGCGCGCTGAGCCGTTCGGCGCGGCCCGGTGATCGTTCTGGGCGGTGTCTCCGGAACCGCGATCCGCCGAATGCCGGGGCCCTGGCTCTGCTCGTCGGCTGGCCGGTCAGGGACGGTCGTCGGCTGGCTCGAGGAGCCTGCCGTTCTTCGACAGGTCCGGGTCGGTGCACGCGGACAGGTTGAAACAGCAGGGCCGTCTCTTCCCGCTCTGCATCTTCGAGATGCTCACGTTGACCCGTCGTCTGCGTGTGTCCGGATTCTTCGTGGCGTTGACCCAGCGCACCCATTCCCAACGCGCCATCGGGGTGATCTCGTTCCACAGGTTCTGGATCTTCTGCGGGGCAGCGACCAGAGCTGTCGCAAGATCCTGGGGCACGCTCGGCTCTGGCCAATCCTTGGTCACCTCGATGTCGAGCGTCACAGTGTCACCCGCGCTGACGCCAGCAGCGTGGCGCAACGTGTCATCGACCCTCATCCAGTGGCCAAAATTTCCGTCTGGTTCGAGCACCGTCTGGAACCCGGCGCCATTGATCGTTCCGTGGACGGCCACCTGCCCGCGCGAGGGCAGGTCCTTGCTCGCCGCCTCAGGCAACCGCACCACAGTCGATCTGCCGACCGCGGACAGCGTGGCGTCGAAGCGAATAGCCGCTCCCTCAGTGCGCTGACTCACCGGCGTCTCTCATCTTCTCCGTTCCGGACACGGCAGCCCGAGAGTGACACCGTCATCGAGTGCGTCACCATTGACACTTTACAGCGAGAGGTCCTGAAGGGGGCCAGGCCATGATCAACTTTGGCCAAGGGGGCATTGGCCCGCCCGGGAGGATCCTCCTCGGCGCGGCAGCGATTCACCGCCTCGTCGTAGCGGCGTGCCGCCACGTCCCGTTCGCCCCCGCGGGCGGGACCTTCCGCGAATGGATCCTGATCCCCGACCGCGACCTAGCCTGATGGACTCAGCGGATCGACGAGGCCCCGTGTCTTCGCAGGCGAGAAGTCATCAGGTTGCCGGGGCGGCGGCTGGAGTGCCACGCCCAGCGCGGGTTCTCATGTGGACTGCGGCTGATCAGCCCTGCGCCGCGTCGTGGCGTGATCACCGTGTGCAGGCGTAGTGTGGGAAAGCCGTGCTGGTCTAGGGAACCGTGCGGTGGCCGTCCGGGATGTCGGTGACGCTGTGACCGGGGAGCCGGGCGGCGCCTTGATCCGGATACCTCCAGGACTGCGGAACCGATCTGCAGATGCGCGACGGGCGGCCGGCACCGGCCCCGGCCTGGTCTTGGGCCGCGAGCCGCTGGGCATGGTGGACGCCACCGGGGCGGCTGGCCACTTACCCGGCCGGGCTGGAAGGATCGTGGGAGGTGCGCGTGGCTGACCGGGCGTCTGAGCGTCTTGACCAGGCCGGTGAGCTGGGCGCGGTCCCGGTGATTTCCCTCCTGGCGATCCGGTCGAGCAGGTTCGTAACCTGCTTGCCCGGGCCGGGCTGCCGCTGGGCATGACAATGGGCTGGGCAGACAGGGGAACCGGTGCCACCGGATTCCAGGCTGCATTCCGGGAGCATCGCGGGCCGGAGCGGCCGGGAAAGGTGATCGCCACCCTTGCCCGCCTGGCCGGCCGCACCGGCGGGCTGAGGATCAGAGTTACCCGGAACGCGGCCTCCAGCCTGCCCCGGATGGCCATGCGGACGGTCGCCGCGGGTCGCGTGTGTTCCACCCTGTTCGCAAAGAGGGATCCTGGATCGGCTTCAGCCCATCCAGGACCGGCGGTATACCGCCAGGCTGCGGGAGATGATTGCCCCGGGGCGGGCGCGGTCCCGGCGGATCATCACCCATCACGGGTGTCTCGACGGCGCGCGAGGCCCCTGCGAGCAGTTCGGTCAGCGGCCGGAGCAGTGATCAATGCGACGCTCGCTCCGCCGTATGTCAGGGCAATCGTTTGATCCAGCAGACAGCGCGAGGGAGGCCAGGATGGCAGGGTTCACGGGCGACCAGGAGCCGGCTGAGGAAGCAACGGGCGTGCCGGGCGAGCCCGACCGTGCGGAGGAGCGTGATGAGCTGAGCCAGCCCGACCGCACGCGGGAGCGTGATGAGCTGAGCCAGCCCGACCGCACGCGGGAGCGTGATGAGCTGAGCCAGCCCGACCGCACGCGGGAGCGTGATGAGCTGAGCCAGCCCGACCGCACGCGGGAGCGTGATGAGCTGAGCCAGCCCGACCGCACGCGGGAGCGTGATGAGCTGAGCCAGCCCGACCGCACGCAGGAGCGTGATGATCTACGTTAGGCCCCGCCCGGCGACCCGGTCCTAGCAGTCGCTGGCCGCCGTCGGTACCGGAGGCCCAGATTGCGTCGAGGATGAGCATGATTGCGGCCAGGATGAGCCCCCGTTGACGGTGAAAGGCAGAAGCCGAGAGGTCAGCCCGGGCTCGCCGTGGCTGCTCACGAGTTCGTAAGCATGCCGGTAGTTGATCACCGCCGCCACGGCGGCGACGGTCGCTCCAGCGTCGGACGACGAGGTCACACCGGATTTGTCGAACCCGCATGAGGCATGCAAGAGGTCAGCGGTTCGAGCCCGCTCAGCCCCGCGTTTTTTTGCGCGTGGTGTTCGATGGCAAGTGACTATCTCTAGTCACTTGCCCTCGACGGACTCCTGGATCCGTCCCGGAGCGAGAAGAGCCGGGCTCGCCAGCTCGCGGGCAAGAACCTGTGCACCTGCCACGTCCGGGCCGTCCGGGCCGACGACGACCGGGTGTGGACGAGGTTGCTCGAGCTGGTCGAGGATCCCGATCCCCGGGTCCGCCGCGACGTGATCCACGCCCTCACGGAGAGCATGCCCTCGGCCGCTACCGGGTGCCGGCGCGACGTACTGCCAGGCGGGTAGAGTGCGGCACTCGCGGGTGCCGCGGTTCAATACGAGCAGGGAAGGTTCCGCTTCGGTACTGTGCGCTCCGAGGTAACCGTCATTCCCTCTGGGAAGAAGGAGACAACATGACGGAACAACCTGTCGATATCCCCGGCTACATCGTCGGTACCTGGGACATCGACCCAGTGCACTCGCATATCGGGTTCATCGCCAGGCACCTGATGGTCAGCAAGGTCCGTGGCAACTTCACCAAGTTCGAGGGCCAGATCGTCACGGCGGCTAACCTGCTGGAGTCGTCGGCCAGGGTGACGGTTCTCACCTCGTCGCTCGACACGGGCAATGAAGCGCGTGATAACGATGTCAAGGGTGAGAGCTTTCTCGACGTGGCCAACCATCCGACGATGACTTTCCAGTCCACCAGCGTGCACCGCAGCGGCGACGACTTGATCATGACCGGCGACCTGGCCATCAAGGGCATCACCAGGCCGGTTGAGCTCGGGATCGAAGTCCACGGCTTCGGATCGGACCCGTATGGCGGCACCAGGGCCGGATTCACCGCGACCTATGAGCTCTATCGCTCGGACTACGGCATCACCGCCAACACGGTGCTGCCCACCGGCGGTGTCGTGGTCAGCGACGACATTCAGCTCGTGCTCGAGGTGGAGGCGTCGCTGCGAACCAGCTAATGCCCTGCTGAAGTCCGCGCACCCGGGCGCGAAGAAGGCCCTGGCCGAGATCTGGGACGCCGAGGATAAGGATCACGCCCGAAAGACGGTCAAAGGCCTTCGCCGCCCCCTACGGGGCGAAGTTCCCCAAGACCGCCGCCAAGATCACCGAGGATGAGGAAGAGCTGCTGGCGTTCTACGACTACCCGGCTGAGCGCTGGGTGCATCTGCGCATGGTCAACGCCCCCACCTGGTCGCGCTGGTATGCGCCGGGGCGGCCTTCGTCAACGGCAAGCTCGTCGAACGACCCGAGGAAGAGGCCGCCGGGGAGGCCCCGCCGGAAGCAGCCTAAAAGATCTTGATCTGCAGGTATTGACGATTACTCTCGGGTGCGATGGGGAAGGCGTGCATCGCACCGGATCGGTCACCGCTTGACATTGACCCTGCGTCAGGCTTGCAGGATGGACGTATGCAAGATCACGTACAGCTACCCACGCCGAGGGAGAGTGCCCCTCAACTGGCGATCGACGCAGTGAGGTTGGCCAAGTCCTTCGGTGGCCAGCACGCACTCACCGGTCTCGACCTGGCAGTTCCCGAGGGTTCCGTCACGGCCCTCATCGGCCCCAACGGGTCAGGGAAGACGACGACGATTCGCATCCTCTCGACGCTTCTTGCCCCGGACGCTGGCCGGGCGACCGTGTTCGGTCACGATGTCGTGGCCGAGCCGGAGGCCGTCAGGGCAGTGATCGGTGTCACCGGCCAGTTCTCTGCCGTGGACAAGTTCCTGACCGGCAGAGAGAACCTTGCCTTGATGGCTGGGCTGCACCACCTGCGGCGGGCTGTTGCGCTGGAGCGGGCGGCAGGAAACCTGGAGCGCTTCGAGTTGACCGAGGCAGCGGATCGGCTTGTGATCTCCTACTCGGGAGGCATGCGCCGTCGTCTCGATCTTGCGATGACCCTCATGGGCGAGCCCCGGATCGTCTTCCTGGACGAGCCAACGACTGGTCTCGATCCACGTGGGCGGCAGGTTCTCTGGCGGATCGTCCGAGACCTGGTCGCCGGCGGGGTGACCGTCCTCCTGACGACGCAGTACCTGGAGGAAGCGGATCGCCTGGCAGACCGTGTGGTCCTCATCGACCGTGGTGCCCTGGTAGCAGAAGGCACGCCGTCCGAGCTGAAGAAGCGGGCACCGGGCGGACGCATCCGGCTCCATTTCGCCGGGGATGATGCGCTCGCTGCTGCGGCTGCGGAGTTCGACGGTGCAGAACGGAGTGATGACGACTTGTCGCTCGAATTGGCAAGCGACGGAAGCGTGGCTGGTATCCGGCAGGTGCTCGACCGGCTTGAGCGTCACGGGATCACCGTGGAGAGCCTTTCGGCCCAGCCCCCGGACCTCGACGACGTCTTCTTCGCCTTGACTGGCGGCGGCCCGCCGCCGTCTGGTGCCAACTCGATGGAGGAAGGACAATGACGGCCCCCTCTCTGGCGCTCGCTGACACGACCACGATGCTGCGCCGAGACGTACGTCACGCAGTGCGCTTCCCGATGGTGACGATCAGCGGACTACTCGTGCCGGTGCTCTTCCTGCTCCTGTTCGATGGTGTCTTCGGTCACACGCTTCGCGCAGGAATCGGCAGCGCCGTTAGCGGCGGCTACATCAACTACGTGCTTCCCGGCATCCTCGTGATGGCCGCTGCCTCGGTCGCTGAATCTACGGCGCTTGGCGTGAACGCCGACATGGGTGAGGGGATCATCGCCCGTTTCCGGACGATGGCGATCTGGCGTCCTTCGGTCCTTGCCGGGCCGGTGGCCGGAAGCGTCGTCCGCACGCTCATTACGGGTGCAGCTATTTGCTTGTTCGCACTCGTCCTAGGGTTCTCACCCGACGCCACCGCACTCGGCTGGCTCGCTGCCATCGGGCTGTTCGCCCTTCTTGGAATGGCACTCTCGTGGCTGACGGTGGCCTTTGGGCTGCTCGCCAAAACGCCCGCAGGGGCAAACAGCCTCTCGCTCATTCTCCTCGTCCTTCCCTTTGTCAGCAGCGCGTTTGTTCCCACTGCCGCGATGCCCCCAGGAGTACGGGCGTTTGCCGAGTATCAGCCGTTCACCTCGATCATTGACACCTTTCGCAGCCTGCTTACCCGAACCCCCATGGGCAATCACGGCATTGTGGCCGTGGCCTGGTGCGCCGGCCTCGCAGTGGTCGGATTCCTGTGGGCGGTGAAGTTGTATAACCGGGATTCACCGGTAGCGTCCTGATGGCGAAGCTCCTGACGATCGGCCAGCTGGCCAGCCACTGCGGCGTCACCGTGCGGGCGGTCCGTCATTACCACCGGGTCGGCCTGCTCCCGGAACCCGTGCGGGATAACTCCGGTTACCGGCGCTATGGTGCACAGGCGGTCGTCGATCTCGTGCGGATCAAGGTCCTTGCCGATGCAGGTGTCCCGCTCGCTCAGGTCAGCCACCTCCTCAATGCTGACCCGGATGAGTTCGGCGCTGCGGTTGCCGGCATCGACGAGGCGCTTCAACAACAGATTGGCCAGCTTGAGCATCGGCGCCAGCAGCTAGTCGGCCTCCTCGCTGGTGACCAGCTCGTACTGCCATCCGAGGTCGCAGAGATGCTCAGCGACCTGCGGGAGATGGGCGTGAGCGAGCAGGGCGTGCAGATCGAACGAGACGGATGGATTCTTCTCGCCGCACTCTCTCCTGAGGTGGTTCCAGAGTGGACGAGGCAAAAGCGAGCGGCGCTGGCAGACCCTGAGTTCCGGCGCATCTACCTGGCCTACGACGAAGCCCGAGACTGGGACCCGGCCGACCCGCGACTGAGACCACTGGCTGACAGGACGGTCGAATGGACGGCGACCCGCGACGATGCGGTCGTCGGTGCTCGTTCCAGCACGATCCCGAGCGAGCCGAACGTCGTCCTCGTCGCACAGCTCATGGACGCCGAGTCCGCCTACACCTCGCCCGCCTTGAACCGGCTGGCGGAGCTTTGCAGGTCACAGCTGAATTCACCGGCACGGCCCCGGCGTCATCACGGGAGTAGATAGGACATGATCACCGAGCTCAGAGGATGAACGGGACCAGCATTTTGGTAGACCGCTTGTACTGCGGATACGAGCTGGGGAAGCGCTGGGCCATGTTGCGCTCCTCAACAATGGCGCTGTAGAGGAAATAGGAACCAAGCAATATGATCGCTACCAGCCAATACAGGCTAACGGCGATCGCCGTGCCGATCATTGCCAGGATGATGCCAGAGTAGATGGGATGGCGAATGCTGCGATATGGCCCTGTAGTAACCAGTTCCGGATCCACCTTCTGAGACATCGGCATTCCCCAGTTCCGGCCGAGGTATACCCTCGCCCAGATGGCCAACGCCAACCCCAGGATGAAGATAGCCAAGCCGGTCCCCTGCAGCCATGGATCGTTTGTGGTCGTCGTGTGTCCTTTGAGAGCTCTGACCCGCAGCAGGAGAAGAATGACCAGGATGATACCGACCCGGACGCCTGCGAACCTGGCCCATCTGGTCTGGCCAGCCTTGACGCCAACGGACGCTGCGAGCCAATAGATCCAGAAGGCTACCCAGCCGACCAGGATGATGATGTCAATGACATGCATTAAGAGCTCCTTGCCGTCCCGGCCAGCCCCCCTTGACCAGCTTACGTCCGCTGCGGCCAGTGTCACCACTCCGGAAGTAGTGGCTAGGCCCCCAGCAGGGCCTAGAAATGGTAAAACGCCGTGATAGCAAACGACTACGCAATGTCATCTTGCTGTCACCCAGGATCGCCGTTCGGTGCGCTTGGGCCGCTGGCGTCAGGACAAGCACTCATGCATGACAGGTCGCCGGCGGTGGCTCGTTGGCGGGGGAATTAGGTCAGCTAAAGATCTTCAATGGCGGGGGTTACTGGCCTGGTGGTGACGGCTGGCCTGTCCTGAGGTATGCCGGATGCATGAGGTATCCGGATGGTGGCGGGCTGGACGCGGCTGAGCGGGCCCGCCGGGAGATGGTGCGGCTGGCGGCCGCGGAGTTAATCGAGGCGGGGGCCAGCGACCGGGAGGTGGCCCGGCGCTTCAGGGTGTCGCGGATGTCGGTGAACCGGTGGCGGCGGGCACTGGGCGCGGGGGGCCGGGCGGCGCTGGCGTCGCGGGGCGCGGGCGGGGCGAAGTGCAAGCTGAGCGCGGTCCAGCTGCGCGAACTGCAGACGCTGCTGGACGCCGGGCCGGCGGCCTGGGGCTGGGATGAGGATCAGTGCTGGACGCTGGCCCGGATCGCTGAGGTGGTGCGCCGCCGGTTCGGCGTGGAGTACACGCTGGCGGGGATGGACCTGCTGCTGCACCGGATCGGCTGGAGCGTCCAGGTCCCGGCACGGCGGGCCGCCGAGCGCGACGAGGCGCGGATTGCGGCGTGGCGGGAGGAGACCTGGCCGGCGGTAAAAGGACGGCGGCGGACCTGGGCGCCTGGATCGTCTTCGAAGACGAATCTGGCCAGGGCTTAAGGCCGCCCAAAGGACGTACCTGGGGACGGCGGGGCACCACCCCGGTGGTGACGGTGACCGGCGGCAGCAACAAGCGTGTCTCGCTCGCCGCGCTCATCGCCATCAAGCCCGGGTGCCGCCCCCGGCTGATCTACCGCGTGCACAAGACCCGCCGCCGCGGCAAAGACCCGCGCAAGGGCTTCACCGAGGCGGACTACGCCCGGCTCCTGGACGCGGCGCATCAGCAGCTCGCCGGCCCGCTGGTGGTCGTCTGGGACAATCTGAATTCCCACGTCAGCGCCGCTATGACGGAGCTGGTAGAGGCCCGGGACTGGCTGACCGTCTGCCAGCTGCCGCCGTATGCGCACGAACTCAACCCGGTCGAGCCGGTGTGGTCACACCTGAAAAGATCCCTGGCCAACCTGGCCAAGCGCAACCTCGCCCAGCTGACCGCCCTGGTGAAGACCCGGCTGAAACGGATGCAGTACCGGCCCGCCCTCCTCGAAGGGTTCCTCGCCGGAACCGGCCTGGACCTCACACCCTTCTGTAACCCCCACCATTAGAGATCTTTAGGTGGTCCTTTGGATAGCTGCTGTCAATTTGGTGGATCTTGCCGCCTGTGGTCAGCGCAGGGTGAGGAAGAAGGGTGGAGCGATTGTGGCCAGGCAGCTGGTGTTCAGGTGGGCCAGGCTGGCCTGCTGGATGAATGCCTGGGTGATGACCCCGGCGCAGGCTTGCCAGCTGGCGGAGTTGACGTCGTGTCCCTGGCCGGGCAGGGTGATGTTCCGGCTGTCAGGGTAGAACTTCTGCGCCCCGGCCCAGTTCCGCGGCTGCTCGATCGAGTCACCGGCGCCGTTGAACGCCAGCACGGGCACGCGGGACACCCGCAGATGCAGGTCGCCCACGGCGGTGGCCGACTTCGGGATCAGCGGGCAGACGACCTGCCACCACCGGGCATTCTGCAGGTCTGTCCGGTAGGCGAAGCTGGCGCGCTGGCCTGACAGTACGGCGGGCTGGTCACTGGCCCACGGCTCGTCGCAGGTGATCGCGTCGGGCATCATCAGGTTGGTGCCGCCGGTGCTGGGATTGCCCGAGGCCTGGGCCGCCTGGATCACCGCGGCTATGGCGGCGGCCTTGTTCCTGGCCGTGGCCAGGGTGTGGACCGCGGCCGGTATCAGGTTCTCGTCATAGGCGAACATCGCCTGGTAGAGCGCATTGGCCAGGACGTCCTGGTCCAGGCGCTGGGTGGTGTGGGTGGGTGACTGCCCGGCGGGCAGGACCCACGGGGACTTGCCGACCGAGGCCCACAGGCTGGCCCAGTCGGCGGCCAGCTGCGGGAAAGCCCGGTGACAGGCGGGCTGGCTTTCGCAGCGGGCGAAGACATAGTCCAGGGCCCGCTGGGAGTTCCCCGGCGCCTGCTCGATCACGTGGACGTCGAGCGGGGATCCGCTTTGCATCGTGATCGTCCGCACCCGGCCTGGATGGCGGAGCAAGAACACCTGCTCTACGGCCGTGCCGTAGGAGATGCCGATGAGATTGACCTTGGCGTAGTGCAGATCACCCAGGACCTGGCCGACATCGTCGGCGTACATCGCCGTGGTGTAGAACCGCAGGTCGCCGTGCAGGTGGGCCAGGCAGGACGTAACGGCGGCGAGCAGCCCGTTCGTGTCGGCCAGGCCGGGGAACGCCGGGCAGGCCAGCGGGTTCGACTGGCCGGTGCCGCGCTGCTCGATGAACACCAGGTCCCGGTGGACGTTGAGGCTCAGCAGATCAGGCAGCTCACTGGGAATCTCGGCCACCGCTGAGCCGCCGGGACCGCCAGCGAAATAGACCACCGGGTCGGGGGCCCGGCGCGGCCCGGTCGCGGGGACCACCACGAACTGGACGGTGATCGTGCGCCCTGTCCCGGTCAGCCGGTCCTCCGGCACGACCAGCGTCCCGCACCTGGCCGCCAGCTGCGCAACCGTGCACGGCTTCACCTGCAGCGATCTTGCTGGCCGGGCCGCACTGCTGCACGAACCGGCCACCAGGCATACCGCTGCGGCGACCACCAGCAGCCACGCCGCCCTGTGCCCCGCTCCCGCGTGGCGGCTCCCTGCGGCAACGTTCATGGCACACCTGCCTTCAGCCAAACGCTCAGCACAAGCTACGGGCGGCCAGACCGCAGAGCCGAAAGCCACCAGCACGACGGCAACAGTCCCACCGCACCGGCCGGGGGTTCCGCGTTTCCGTGGCCGTTGCAGAGCGACGGAGAGTTCGAGAGTTCGACACGCTCGTCGGCTAGAAGCGGCAGCCGGATGAATGATGCGGCGCTGCCGGAGCTGCCAGGTGGGCGTCGGCCAGCGAGACCAGGTGCTCAAGCAGCAATGTGGCGATACCGCGCCCGTGCCGGCGGCCGGCAACCACGGGCAGGGGCGGATTCACCGCTCCAGCTGCTTCCAGACACCAGGGCGACCGGGAGATCGGGCAGAGTCGGCTGCCCTGACGGGCCGGGACGTTCGTCGCCTGTCAGGTCCAGCGTCTGGGACGGTCTCTGTCAAGGGCCGTTTCCTGATCTTCTGCCGCCGTGGGCGTTGCCGCCGGAGGTCAGCCCGGCCGCCCGGGCCCGCTCGCTCGGCCAGCAAGCTTCTCGGGACCTCTGTCCCTGACGACCTCAAGCTGATACGGCGATGATCCTAGTGCGGAGGAGGCAGCGATGGTGACTGCGTACGCCGCCGCCCATGACGGAGCGATACCGCCGGGCTATCCAGCGGCGTGGGAGTTCGACGGCCTGCTCATGAACGGCGCAGCGGTCGTTGTCCGTCCGATCAAGCCGGCGGATGCGTCGGCGTTGACCAGTTTTCACGCCAGCTTGTCGCCTGACTCGATTCACCGGCACCTGCTCCTGGCGCATCCGACCCTCAGCCTCGCCGAGGCGGCGCGCTTCAGCCAGGTGGATTACGGCGTTCGGATGGCCTTCGTTGCGGTCGTGTCGGACCAGTTGGTCGGGTTGGCGAGTTACGACCGCCCCGAACTGGCGGCACCAGCTGCGGAGGCTGGTTTCGTCGTCACCAGCACCTACCATCGCCACGGAGTCGCGACCCTGCTGTTCGAGAGCCTGGCAGAGTACGCGCGGATGAGGGGTGTCACATGCCTCCGTACCGAATTCATGGCGCACAACCTGGACATGCTGGAAATGCTCGGGGCGACGGGCTTGCACTACACCCGCCATGACGCGGGGGCCACGGTACAATTCGAGATCGACCTCCGGCCGACGCCGGAGTACCGCGCCGCATGCGACCAGCGGGAGGCGACAGCAGAGGTCGCCAGCATCGCGGCGATCCTCCGTCCGGGTTCTATCGCAGTCGTCGGAGCTGGGCGCCACCCAGCAAACGTTGGCCACCAAGTCCTCAGATCGCTCGTCGTCGGCGACTTCTCAGGAACGGTCTACCCGGTCAACCCCTCCGCGCGCGCCGTTTGCGGCGTGCCCGCGTTTCCGGCGCTGTCGTCGCTTCCGGAGCCGATTGACCTCGCGATCGTCGCGGTTCCTGCGCCGGCCGTCCCCGGGGTGATCGAGGAAGCTGCCTCCTGTGGCGTGCGCGCCGTCACGGTCATTACCGCCGGCTTCGGGGAGACAGGCCCGGCCGGCGCCGCTGTCGAAGCCGGGCTACTCAATGTCGCTCATGGGCACGGGATGCGCATCGTCGGCCCGAACTGCCTCGGGGTCATGAGCACAGACCCCCGGATCCGGATGAACGCCACCTTCGGCTCGCGCGGTGCGCTGCCTGGGCGCCTTGCTCTGGTCTCGCAATCCGGCGCGGTCGGGGTCGTGCTCAGCGAGGAAACACGCGCCGCTGGCATGGGTCTGTCGGCTTTCGTGTCGGTCGGGAACAAGCTGGACGTAAGCCCCAACGACCTCTTGTGCTTCTTCGAGCGTGACGACCGGACCTCGGTGATCGCGCTCTATCTCGAATCGATTGGCAACCCGCGCAAGTTCGCCCGCATTGCGCGGCGAGTCGGCGAAACCAAGCCGATCGTGGCGCTGAAGGCGGGGAGAACATCAGCAGGCGCCCGCGGGGCCCGCTCGCATACCGCAGCTGCGGCGACGCCGGAAGTTACCGTCACCGTGCTCCTGCAAAGCGCGGGCATCATCAAGGTCAACCGTCTCGAGGAACTCCTCGATGTCTCGGCCATCCTGCTCGCCGCGCCGCTGCCCGCGGGACGTGACGTCGCGCTCGTCGGAAACTCCGGTGGTCCGCTCATCCTCGCCGCGGACGCGTGTGAGGGCGGCGCCCTGGCCGTCCCGGAGCTCGGCGAGAGGACGCAGCACGCACTCGGCGAGGTCCTCGTTCCCGCCGCGGCAGTCGCCAACCCCGTCAACCTCACCGCAGACGGGACCGCGACGATGCTCGAGAAGGCGCTTGAGATCCTCACTCGCGATGATGCCATCAACGCCGTGATCGTCGTATTCACTGAAACCTTGGCGACCTCCGCAGCGGAGGCACGCGAGACTGCTGCGCGTGCCGCGCAATTGGCCGGCAAGCCGGTCATCGTCTGCACCGTCGGGGCAGCCATTCCGCCTGGTGTCGGCCGTGCCGCCGACGTGGCGGAGGTTGCGTCACCAGAGCGAGCAGCGGCGGCCCTCGGTCACGTCTGTCGCTACGCCGAATGGCGTCGGCGCCCGCGGCCCTGCGTCGCGGAGCCCGAAGATCTGTCCGATCAGCCGGCAGTACGCCAGATCGTCAACTCGAAGCTCGCGAGCAGCGCCGCAGGAGGCTGGCTTGATCTCGAGCAAGCCGCATGCCTACTCGAGGCGTGCGGCGTGCCAGTGTTGCCGGCGCGTGGCGCAAAGTCCGCGGAACAGGCGGCCATAGTGGCCGAGTCAGTCGGCTTTCCCGTCGTCTTGAAGGCTCGTTCCGGTGATGTCGTCCACAAGTCAGACGTCGGCGGCGTCGCCTTGCGGCTAGAGGACGCCGAGGCGGTGCGGACGGCATTCGAGGTGATGGAATCACAGCTCGGCGCACAGATGGGCGGGGCAGTCATTCAGCCGATGGCGCCGTGGGGCGTCGAGGCCATTGTCGGGCTTGCTTCCGATCCCGAGTTCGGCCCGGTCGTGATGGTCGGCCTCGGCGGGGTGATGACCGACTTGCTCCGCGACCGCGCGTTTGCTGTCCCTGGGTTTCCCCTCCCAGCGTGGAGAGATCCTCTTAGAGGGAGGTTCTCCGATGGGAGAGACACGCAGGAAGTTCGATAAGGACTTCCGGGAGGGCGCGGTGCGGCTTGTCCGCGAGACGGGCAAGCCGATCGCGCAGGTGGCCCGGGATCTGGGAATCAACGCGGGAACCCTGGGCAACTGGGTCGATGCTGACCGGCGCCGCCGGGAGGGCGGGGACGGGCAGCTGAGCGAGGGCGAGCGCGCGGAGCTGGCGCGGCTGCGCAAGGAGAACGCGGAGCTGCAGATGCGGTGTGATGTCCTCAAGCGCAGCGTGGCCCTCTGGGTTTCCGACGCGATGGGCAGCAGGTAGCCGTGGCCGCGTTCATCGCTTCCCAGAGGGAACAGCACGGCGTCCCGCAGGCGGTGTCCTGCCGGGCGCTGGGGGTGTCCCAGGCCTGGTTTTACAAGTGGGAGGGCGGGGAGCTGCCGCCGCGGGCCGCGCGGCGGCAGCGGCTCAAAGCCGAGGTCGCGCGGCTGTTCGCGGCGCGCGAGGGCAAGGACGGGGCGCCGCGGGTCACCGCCGCGCTGCGTGATGCGGGCTGGCGGGTGAGCGAGAACACCGTGGCGGGCCTGATGCGCGAGCAGGGCCTGGCCGCCCGCCCCGGCCGGAAGGGCCGCAAGCACACGACACGGCAGGGGAAAGGCCGGTGGCGGGCACCGGACCTGGTGAAGCGGGACTTCCCGGCCGCCGGGATCAACCGCAAATGGTATGGCGACGGCACCGAGATCCCCACCGGGGAAGGCAAGCTCTACCTCGATTCCGTCCTTGACATGGGCTCACGCCGGATCCTCGGGCACGCACTCGGCGAGCACCACGACGCGGACCTGGCGTACGGCGCGCTGGCGATGGCGGCCGCGGTCCGCGGCGGCAGGACGGCCGGGGTGATCTTCCACAGCGACCAGGGCAGCGAGTACACCGCGGCCCGGTACCGCAGCGCGTGCGGCCGGCTGGGCGTCCGCCAGTCGATGGGCCGGCCCGGCTCGGCGCTGGACAACGCGGTCATCGAGTCCTGGCACTCCACGCTGGAATGGGAGCTGCGGTCCCTGCGCAAGTTCGCGACCAGGGCCGAGGCGCGGGCCGCGATCGCCGCGTGGATCGAGGACTACAACCACGAGCGCAGGCACTCGGCGCTGGGAATGCGCAGCCCGGTGGATTACGAACGGTCCCTGGCGGGAAAGGACGCCGCGTGAGCGCGGCGGGCCCGCCGCGCGGGCCGGGAAAAGGAGGCGGCTGCGCCGCCGCTGGCCTTCTTGCGCCCGCTAAGGGTACGGGGCCGCCCCTCCGGCCTCAAGGGTGCTCCGCATCGCCCTGCGGGCGACGGCCCTTGCGGGCCGCCCTTGACCCCGGAGACCACTGCGGCCCCTGGGAGCAGGAAAAGCGGGCAGGCCACGAGCCTGCCCCGCCCGGGCACCGGCGCAAGAAGGCCAGCCATGCTAGCCATGATCACCACAACCGAAGTCTCCACGGTTTGAGGGGAATCCCGCCCGCCGCTCGAGGCCGGCGCGGCTGACGCCATGGTGGCGTCGCTTCGGGCCGCCCCGCTGCTCGATGGTTACCGGGGCACGCCCAAGGTGGGCCGCCAGGCGCTCGTGGCAGTGCTCGAGCGGATCGCACGCGTGGCCGAGGAAGTTCCCGAACTGGTCGAGCTCGATCTCAACCCCATCCTGATCAGTCCGGCCGGGGCGCTTGCCGTTGACTGTAAGGCGCGCCTGGCTCCACGCCGTCCTGGTCCTGGTCCGCTCTTTCCCGCGCTGCGCCGACGGCCGCGAGTTTGACAGCGAGACACGATAGAGGCTGGCCGTTGCTCACCCCTCCGTGATCAGGTCTGCGGGGTCAGGGCTGTTGCGCGAAATGGCTGAGGAACCAGTCCCGGGCTAGCATGGCGTCGTCCTCGAGGGTGCCTGGTCTCTCGAACGAATGGCGCTGGTGGCGGCGCCCGCGCCGCTGGTGGTCGGCGTCATCGGCCAGGCCCGCCGGCCGAGCGTCCGGGCGGTGTGGGTGATCTCCGCCGGGTTCACCGAGACCGGCCGCGAGGCCCGTACGAACTACGCCCTCATGCCCGGGCCGCCGTGGTGCGTGGCTCATCGGCCCAAACTGCATGGGCTGCTTAACGGCGGGCCCGATCCCCGGTTCAACGTGACCTTCAGCTTTGCCTTCCCCCCGCCGGGGCGCCTGGCAGTTGTGACACAGTCCCGTGGGCTTGGGTTGCTCGCTCTCGCGGACGGTCTCCGCCGGCGGCCACCGTGACGATGCCGTCCTGCACCGTGATCTCGAACCGCGCTGGATCCATCAGGAACCTGCCCAGGATCAGGTCGTGGCTCACCTCACGGCGGATCTCGTCATCCGGTCGGCCGAACACGCCTAGCACGTCGGACCGGCTGACTATCCCCAGCAGGTACCCGGCCTCGTCCACCACGGGCAGCTGCTTGACCGCCCGGTCGTACAGTTCAGGGACTGCGCAGTACCGGCGAATGACCCTGATCCCTCCACGGGAGAGCCCTGGCCTATGGGACCAAAGGCTCCCCAAAGCCAGGTGCCAGCGATGGCCGGTTGCCGGGGCCGGACCGGTCATCCTGTAGTCCGGCCTGGCTGGGGATCGGGTGGATGCTGGCGGGCCCATTGCTCGTAGGCCTGCACGGCAGTGGGCAGCGTCGGGAACAGCCGCTCGGTGCCGATCTTCTCGGTCAGGCCGAAGGCGTCCAGCCTGGCCAGCAGGTCCTGCTTGACCCGGGCCAGCGCGAAGGTCGTGCCCCGTTGCTCCAGGGCGCTGCGGACGGCGTTGACCGCCTCCAGCGCGGTGAAGTCCACTTCGACGTTGGCCTCCACATTGAGCACGAACCAGCGGACGGGGGCATACCGGTCCGCGGTGGCCAGCGCACGGCGGCGGAAGTCGTCCGCGTTGGCGAAGAAGAGCGGCGCGTCATACCGGTACACGACCAGCCCGGGGATTGTCCCAGCGGTGGGGTAGTCGTCCACGTCGTGCATGCCCGCCAGCCCGGGCACCTGGCCGAGCACTGCGTCGTGCGGCCGGGCCACCCGCACCAGCAGGTCGGCGACGGAGATGGCCACCGCCAGCAGCACGCCATACAGGATGTTCAGTACCAGGACACCGGCGCATGCGGACAGTGCGATCACCAGTTCGCCGCGGCGGAACGCGAGCAGCCGCTGGAAAGCGGTCACGTCGATCAGCCGGATCGCCGCGTAGATGACGAGCGCGCCGAGCGCCGCCTCGGGGAACCTGGCCAGCACCGGCCGGAGGAAGAACACGGCCACCAGCACCGACCCGGCTGCGGCCACCGAGTACACCTGGCTCCGGCTGCCGGTGGCCACCGCGATGGCGGTGCGGCTCGCGCTGCTGCTGACCGGGAAGCCGTGCAGCAGGCTGGCGCCGACGTTAGCCGCGCCGAGCGCGAGCAGTTCCTGGTTGGCGCGCACCGTCTCCGGTGGCCGGGCGAACGAGCGCGCGGTGAGCACGTCATCGCTGAAGGCGACAACCAGCACGCTGAACGCAGGCAGCAGCAATTCCTGCAGGTCAGCCGGATGCAGATCGGGCAACTGGGGGATGGGGAGCCCGGCCGGGATCAGCCCGACCACGCTCACTCCGTGCGCGGCCAGCCCGCCCGCCGTCACCACGACAGTGGCCAGCAGGATGGCCAGCAGTGGGCCGGGGAGCCGTGGCCAGCGCCACGCCACCAGGAACAAGAACACCAGCACGGCGGCGGCGAGCACCAGCGTGGCCAGGTCCGCCATGCTCAGGTGGTCGGCGAACGAACCAACCTCGGTCACAAACGTATGGCCAGTGACTGGCACGCCAGTCGCCCGGCTAAGCTGGCCCGCGATCATGGTTAACCCAACCCCGGCCAGGTAGCCGACCAGTACCGGGCGCGATAGCATGTCGGCCACGAGGCCCAGCCGGAGCAACCGGGCGGCGACCGAGAACAGTCCCACTAGCAGCGCCAGCGAGACGGCCAGCTGCGCGTACCTGGCTGGGTGCCCGGCGGCCAGCGGGCCGATGGCCGCCGCCGTCATCAGCGCGGTCGTGGACTCGGGGCCCATCGAAAGCGACGAGGACGACCCCAGCAGGGCATAGGCCAGCAGTGCGGGCAGGGCAGCCCACAGGCCGGCTGCCGCGGGCAAGCCGGCGACCTGGGCATACGCCATGACTTGCGGGATGAGGTACGCGGCCACCGTCAGCCCGGCCAGCAGATCGCCGCGTAGCCAGGCCCGCCGGTAGCCGCGCAACGTCGCTATCCCGGGTGGCACAAGCCAGCCACTGCGCTCCGCCCGGCCCGGTTCCGCCACTGGTCCAGCTCACCTCCTGCTGCCCTGGGTGTACCCGCTCCGCTGTGGATGGCTGCCACTCCCATCGGGGCCGCCGATGACAGGCTGTACGGGCCCGGCGCCGGGTCTGGGCGCGCGATGGGAACTGTGCCTACTGGATGGGCCGGGCCATCAAGGCCCGGTCAGGACTGGACGAACTACTGTCACGACGCCGCGCGCCCTCTTGATGTTCGTGCAGTTCGGCGGCTGCGATCCCAGGGACCCGGACCCCGGGTGACATTTCGTCACCCGGTCCACGGGGCCAGCCGGTGCCCGGGGCAGAATTCTGGCGCGGGCTGGTCAGCCGGCCGGGACGACGGCGACCCGGCCGTGTGCGTGGCTGAGCAGCGCATGCACCACTGACCTGGTCCCGGATCCGCTGGCTCCGGTGGGGCGGCGCCCGATCAGTACAAGGTCAGCGCGAGCCGTCGCCTCGGCGAGCATCCGGGCCGGATGATCATGCATCACGTCGGTGCTGACCTGCACTTCCGGATGGCTCTCCCGGAGGCCGGTTGCTGGGCCGGGCGAAGCATGGGCCGGGATGCTCACGCGTGGGCGGCCGCTGCGGCAGCAGGTGCCTGGATTGCCTCGGCGGGCTGGGCCGCTGTGTCCGGCCGGGGCACGATGAGCACTGGCCGGGTGGATATGTGCAGCAGACGGGTGGCCACGCTGCCCAACGGCAGGCGGGGCAGGTCAGTGCGGCTGGTCGAGCCCAGCACCACCAGGCGCGCATTGTGATCTTGCGCCGCTGCCAGGATCGTCGCGGCGATGTGCCCGACATGCGTCTCACGAATCTCAGCCCTGGCCGTCGACGCCATGGGTGGTCAGGTCGGCCACGACCGAGTTCGCCGCGGCTTCGCCCTCACCGTCCCAGCAGTCCACCTGCATCCGGCCAAACCGGCCGGTCGCAAACTCGTGCACGTGCAGGACGATGACATGGTCCCCAGTGCCTCGGCTCAGATCCCGGGTCATGGCTGCGGCCGCCGAGACATGGTGGGCGGGATCGCCGCCGGGCGCAGCATCGACAGCCAGCAAAATGTTCTTGCTCATCGGAGCCTCCATTACAGCGCTTTGACCGCTCGCTGTCTGCGGGCACTTTCAGTTTCCGGCCCGGGCAACATTGTCCGGCAGGGTTATCGGTCACGGGTCGCGGAGGACCTTGGGCCTGTTCGTGACTGAGCGTGCGCTCAGCTGGCTGCTAAGACCGTAACCGCTGGGTGCCGATAATGCCGTCACACCACTCGACCTGCGAATACTCGCGATGGAGGCCGAGCCGATCGCGTCTTCGTTATACATGGTCAGATGTGCTCCGATGACCGGGCCAACCTGGCGGTCGACCACCTGTTCGCTGGGCTCGAGGACGGGCACCCGCCGACTCTGCTCAACCTGCAGGCCTGGGAGCACAGGACCGCGGGAAGGGGGACGCCTCGCTGAGCAGGGCTCACACGATAGCCGACGCCAGCCCTGCAGTCCTGTCCCTCCAGGTGCGGCAAGTTCGCGCCACGATCGGGTCAGTGCACAGGGGCTCAGCCGAGGCGCTCGACCAGGTCCTGGTGCAGGTCCCAGAGCTGGGCTGGCAGGTGCCTGTGGAAGGTGCGGAAGAACTCGGGGATGTGCTCGGCCTCCAGCTTCCAGGCTTCGGTGTCCACCGTGAGCAGCAGATCCAGATCAGCCCAGCTGAGGTCCAGGCCGTCGAGGTCCAGCGAGCCCGGTGCCGGGAGATAGCCGATCGGGGTCGCCGTGGCCTTGGCGTCGCCGGACAACCGGTGGATGATCCACTTCAGCACGCGGATGTTCTCGCCAAAGCCGGGCCACACGAACTTGCCGTTCCTGTCCTTGCGGAACCAGTTGACGTAGAACAGCCGCGGCAGTTTCGCGGGGTCAGCCGTCTGGCCGATTTTCAGCCAGTACGCGAAGTAGTCGCCCATGTTGTAGCCGCAGAACGGGAGCATCGCGAACGGGTCGTGCCGCAGTTCCCCGACCTTGCCCTCAGCTGCAGCGGTTTTCTCGGAGGCGATGTTGGCCCCGAGGAACACCCCATGGTTCCAGTCGAAGGACTCGATCACCAACGGCACGGTGCTAGCGCGCCTGCCGCCGAACAGGATCGCAGAGATCGGCACTCCGCTGGGGTCATCCCACTCGGGCGCGATGATCGGGCACTGGCCCGCCGGGGTGGTGAACCGGGCGTTAGGGTGCGCCGCAGGCTCGGGCGAGTAGGGGGTCCAGTCCCGGCCCTTCCAGTCGGTCAGGTGCGCGGGCGGCTCAGCGGTCAAGCCCTCCCACCACACGTCACCGTCGTCGGTGAGGGCGACGTTGGTGAAAATGCTGTTGCCCCACATGGTGGCGACCGCGTTGGCGTTGGTCTTCATGCCGGTGCCGGGGGCGACGCCGAAGAAGCCGGCCTCCGGGTTGATCGCATACAGCCTGCCGTCCTTGCCGAACCGCATCCAGGCGATGTCGTCGCCGATGGTCTCGACCTTCCAGCCGGGGATGGTGGGCTGCAGCATGGCCAGGTTGGTCTTGCCGCACGCGGACGGGAAGGCGGCCGCGATGTATTTCGCCTCGCCGTCCGGCGGGGTGATCTTGAGGATGAGCATGTGCTCGGCCAGCCAGCCCTCATCCCGCGCCATCACCGAGGCAATCCTCAGCGCGTAGCACTTCTTGCCCAGCAGCGCGTTCCCGCCGTACCCAGAGCCGTAGGACCAGATCTCCCGGGTCTCGGGGAAGTGCGAGATGTACTTGGTCGAGTTGCAGGGCCACGGGACGTCCGCCTCACCGGGCTCCAGCGGGGCGCCGATTGAGTGGACGGCACGGACGAACGACCCGCTCTCCTCGATCGAGCGCAGCGCTGGCGTTCCCATCCTGGTCATGATCCGCATCGACACGGCCACGTAGGGCGAGTCGGTGATCTCCACTCCAAGCTGGGAGATGCTGCTGCCGAGCGGGCCCATGCAAAACGGGATCACGTACATGGCGCGGCCGCGCATGCAGCCGTCGAAGATCTCCGCGAAGGTCTTGCGCATCTCCTCGGGCGCGATCCAGTTGTTGGTCGGGCCCGCGTCGTCTTCTTTCTCCGAGCAGATGAACGTGCGGTCCTCGACGCGTGCCACATCACTAGGGTCGGAAGCGCAGTAGAAGCTGTTCGGCCGCAACTTCGGGTTCAGCCGCGTGAAGGTTCCGTTCTCGACCAGCAGGCTGGTCAGCCGCTCCCATTCATCCTCCGAACCGTCACACCAGACAACGTCGTCAGGCTTGGTCAGCTCCGAGATATCGTGGACCCACTCAGCCAGCTCGGGGAGGCTTGTTTGTATTTGGTTATCAATGATGTCTGCGCTGAACATTGCTATCTCCAGATCTGGGACTTACAGGCGCAGCAAGCGATCGCGCCCGCAGTCAAGGCCTAGCCGACGGTTACAGCTAAAGGCCCGCACAATTAACTATTGCTCGGTGTCAATGCACCTGGGACAGGGCCGAAGGTCCCCGGAACCCGGGTCGTTGTGTCCCCGCGGTCGTCCGCGGCGCCACTTCTTGGGCACGTGCAACGTCACGCAGAAGATGCCTGTTGCGAGCGCACGCCGGGCGGCCTGGCGTAACCAGTCAGGCCCCCTGTTGATCTGCGGCGTGTCAGTGCTGGCGTCCGCTTTGTGATCATGGTTGGGTTCGGGGATGCCGGGTCCGGAGCAGCCGTCGTATGAGGATCTGGCTGCCCGGAACGCGGAGCTGCTGGCGGTGGTGGCGGAGCAGGCCGCGCTGATTGCGGCGCTGCGGGCGGAGGTGGCGGCGCTGCGCCGTCAGGTGGGCCGGGACTCCTCGAATTCCTCTCAGCCCCCCAGCCAGGACGGCCCGGCGGCTGAGGCGAAGGTCAGCCGCCGGGAGACGCGGCGGGCACGCGCGGGCCGGCCGCAGGGCGGGCAGAAAGGCCATCCGGGTGCGAGCCTGGCGTGGGCCGCCCGGCCCGGTGAGACCGTGGTTATCGAGCCGGGCACGTGCGGCGGGTGCGGCGCGGACCTGGCCGCCGCTGCGGGCCGGATCGCGTCCAGCGTGCAGGTGCTCGGTATCCCGCCGGCCGCGCTGGCAGTGACTGAATACCGGATGATGCGCCGTACCTGCGGGTGCGGGCAGGTCACGACCGCCCCGCCGCCGCCTGGAGTGACCGGCGGCCCGGTGTGCTATGGGCCGGGCGTGGCCGGCGCGGCGACGTTGCTGGCCAGCACGGACGTGATCGGGGTCGAGCGGGCCGCAGACCTGATGGGCGCCCTGCTCGGGGCACCGGTCTCCACGGGATTTGCCTCCCGCTGCCTGGTCCGCCTGGACGCGGCGTTACCCACCGCCGGGTTCGGGGACGCGCTCAAGGACGCCCTGAAAGCGGCGGATGTGCCCGGTACCGGCGAGACTCCCGCCCCGCTGGCCGCGGCGGCCACCAGCGCGGAAGGCCGCGGGAACCCGCACGTTTACACCGTGCGGACCATGCTGGCCTGTACCGGCGGCGGGGCGGACCTGATCTGGTACGGCGCGGCCGGAAACCGGACGAAGCCGGCGATCACCGGCTTCGGGATCCTGGACGGCTACCGCGGGGTCCTGGTCCGCGACGACTACGGCGGCTACCCCGGCTACGACACCGGGCTCGCCGGCGTCCAGCAGTGCGTCGCCCACCTGTACCGCTACCTTGACGACGCCTATGCGATTGACCCGGCATCCCAGGCCTGGACCCGGCAGGCCGGCGACGCTCTGCGCGCCGCCGCCGCCGCAGTCAGGACCGCCCCCGGCGCCAGCCAGGCCAGCCTGGACCCCGCCCTCCTGGCCAGGCTGCGCCACAGCTACGACCAGGCCGTCGCCTCCGGGATCCCGGTGAACCTGTCCCGGCCCTGGCACAAGGGCGGCCATCCCGGGCTGATCCTGGCCCGGCGGCTGAAACGCAAGGCCGCCCAGGTATGGCTATTCGCGGCCCGCTTCGACGTCCCGGCCACGAACAACGGATCGGAGAACGCCGTCCGCGGTTACAAGCTCGCCGCGAAAATCAGCGGCTGCTGGCGCACCCTGGCAACCCTGCAGCGCCACTGCCGCATCCGCTCCTACCTCGCCACCGCCCGCAGCCACGGCCGCCACCCCCTCGCCGCCATCCGCGACGCCCTCAACGGGAACTGCTGGATGCCACCACAACCAGCATGATCAACTAACCGATCACCCGTGACTGGTTACGGCCTGGCGGCGCGGCCGGGCCGTCCTGGTTCGACCGTGGACACGCTGGTCACTGCCCTTTGCCAGGCCTGAAAGGCGGCCACCTTCCAGTCCCGGCAGCCGGGCACGCCAGCCCGGTGCCGCGCCGTCTCCTTGGAGGCCGGCGATGGGCTCAGCCGGACAAGCCAGCTGCAAAGCTGGATGAAGATCAGATACAGCAGACGAAGGGACACGGCCGATCATCATGTCCTGTGGCTGCGCCGGGCACATCGCGGCAGCTCATATGGCAGGCGGACTCCGCCCGATGCTGCTGGCTTTCTGCCTCGTCATGACGCGAGGAAGCCGCTGATCAGGGGGGTGAGCAGGCTCGGGCGGGTCACCAGCTCGACGTGGCCGCCGTGGTAGACGTGCAGCGTCGCGTGCGGGATGCCCGCGGCTAGGATGCGGCCATTGGCCACCGGGATGATCGGGTCCTCGTCGCCCGTGAGCACCAGGGTGCGCTGCCGGATGAGCGGGAGTAGCGGCAGCGTGGTGAACCCCAGCGCGGCGGTGTTCTGGTACAGGTAACCCATGCTGAGCGGGCTGATCCGCGCCTTGCGCAGGGCGCTGGTCAGCGCGTCCGGGTTGGTTTTCGCGCTTCCTCCCCACAGGTCGCCATAGCGGCGCAGGGTGAGGTTCTTCACCAGCGGCAGCGGGTTGGGCGGCACCATCGTCTGCGGCCCGGTTGAGGTCGCCACCAGGATCAGCCGCCGGCATAGGCGCGGGTTGCACAGCGCGAACTGCTGAGCCAGCCCGCCTCCCCAGGAGATACCCAGGACGTCGGCCTGCTGGTGGCCGAGATTATGCAGCATCTTGCGCAGGAGCAGGGCCAGGGTGGTGAAACGATAAGGCAGATTGGGCAGCTGAGAACCGCCGACACCGGGGGCGTCGAAGCGGATCACCTCGATGGCCGGGCCGAGTGCATCCACGAACGGCCGCAAGGCTTCCAATCGCATGCCGATGCCGTTGCACAGCAGGAGCGGAGGCCCTGTCCCAGTGCCTGGCCGGATTGCGACACGCAGCGGCGTCCCGCCTACTTGCCTGATCTCTTCGCGCACGTAGTCATCCCTGACAGGCATGTCCGTTCCTCCTAGGACACGTCGTGCCTGCCGCTTCTGTGACAGCAGTCACGCGGCTACGGCGATAGTAGCGATGCTTGGGAAAGTACGCAATATGCCAAGTCCGCTTAGCATGACTGGCAGCAGGCCCTGTACCGTGCCAACGCTCTTGATGACCCGCGTTCCGTCGTGATGCCCCGATGGCAGGACGCAGGCACGGGACAGGGGACCCCGCGAGAATCCGGTTTACTCCCCGTTCACGAGCAGTTCACGGCAGGCACCGGTCCTGGTCCGTGGCGGTGCCCCGGCGGTTCCCCAGCGAGGAGCGTGTGCCGGTCACGGGGCCTGGTCCGGCTCAGGACTGTCATCCGGTGGTGTGCGGGGCACGCAGGACCATCCGGTGTACTTTCGGCCCTGCCAGGGCCGCTGCCCGGGGCCGTACCCTTGCCGGGCAGGTCTATCCGAAAGGTCGTCCAGGCGGGCGCCATGGGGCACCGGGAATCCGGATCTCACGCGTGCCGGGCCAGACGGCTGGCGGCAGCAACAGCGCGGCGGGCCGGTGTTGCCATTGGTTTCCGGTCGGCTGGAGCGGAGGCGAAGATGATCAAGTCCCGAAAGGCGAAGGGTAAGGCCAGCGTCACGTTCACGCTCGATCCCGGTGTGGGCGCCCAGACCGCGGCGGTGTGCGGGGAATGGAACGACTGGTCGCCCGAGGCCGATGTGATGCGCCGCGACGCCGAGGGCGGGTTCAGCCTGACCATTGACCTCGACGCGGGGCGGGCTTACCGGTTCCGCTACCTCCTCGATGGCGAGCGGTGGGACAACGACTGGGCCGCCGACGCATACCAGCCCAACAGCTTCGGCGGAGACGACTCTGTCGTGGACCTGACCAGGTTGGTCCAGGCCGCCCCGCCGGCCGCGAGAAAGTCGCCGGGGAAGAAGGGACCGGCGAAGAAGGGACCGGCGAAGAAGGAACCCGCGACGGAGGAACCCGCGACGAAGGGACCGGCGAAGAAGGGACCGGCGAAGAAGGAACCCGCGACGGAGGAACCCGCGACGAAGGGACCGGCGACGAAGGGACCGGCGACGGAGGAAGCAGCGACGGGGGAAGCAGCGACGAAGGCGGCGTCGGCGCGGACCCCCAGGAAGGCCGCCGCGCCCGTGGCGAAGCCAGCCAGGAAGACGACGAAATAGCGCGGACGAGGACGGAATCCTGGCCGTCGGCCACGCGTTCGTGCAGAACCTGCGCCGCAGCCACTACGACATCGCCGGCGACACCGTTGTGGGGTCCGGAACTCAGCTATAGGGTCCTGACCTGGTCATCTAGGCGGCTCGCTGGTGTCCGTTGGTGAGGCCGCCGACGATGTGTGGCTGTCGAAAGCATGTCACGCCATGCGGCCTGGGCATGTTCGCGGATCAGGCCGTCGGGCCGTTCTCGCCGCAGGATTCGGACGTTCGTTCCGTCAGCGTATGGAGATATGGTGACGGGCGGGTGCTGATGGTTTCCCAGGTCGGCGGGTGAGGTGCAGCGCTACTGGGCTGTGTAACCTCCGTCGACCAGGTGATAGCTGCCGGTCACGAAGGATGCCTCGTCACTGGCCAGGAAAGCTACCAGGGCCGCGACCTCCTCGGGCTGGCCCAGCCGGCCGAGCGCGTGTTTGGCACTGAGGAAGCCGGCGGTGGCCGGGTCAAGGCCGAGGCCACCCAGCAGAGGGGTGAGGATGAAGCCCGGCCCGACGGCGTTGACCCGGACACCTTGAGCGGCGTACTCCAGGGCTGCGCTCTTGGTCAACCCGATTACCCCGTGTTTGGCCGTGACGTACCCTGGCGCATTGGCGAGGCCGACGATGCCCGCGGCCGAGGATATGTTGACGATTGATCCGCCGCCGGCGTCGATCATGGCGGGGATCTCCTCCCGCATGCAGTAGAAGACGCTGTCGAGGTTTACTGCCATGATGTGACGCCAGCCCTCGGTGCTGTAACCGGCCACCGGCGCCATCTCGCCGGCGATACCCGCGTTGTTGACGGCAATGCGCACTGGGCCAAGCTTCCTCGCGGCGGCGACCATTCCGGCTGCCGCCTCGGAGTCGGCCACGTCCACGGTGAAGGCCCGGGCGAGGCCGCCGGCCTCCGCGATCTCCCGCGTCACCGCCTCGGCGCTTGCCCTGTTCAAATCCGCAACCAGCACGCTGGCCCCGCCCCGGGCTAGCGTGCGGGCGCATGACCTCCCGATGCCGGATCCCGCTCCGGTAACTATCGCCACGCGGTCGTGGAAGTTGTACTCAGCCATGTGACTCCTGCCCGACCTGGCTACTTCGGCACAATATGACACCGCCATGGCTGTCCGCAGGTAGCCATGGCCACCGCAAGTTCGGGCGGTGTGTGCCGCCCGGATACTCGGTTGGGGTCACCTGCACTGTTGTCAGCCGGAAAGACGAAGCTCAAGGAGCGCACAAGCCACTCTTCGGTACCCGATCGCCACCCAGGCAAGCCACGCGATCATCATGGCCCGCTGCTGTCCCTGGTGCAGCGCTGCTTCTCACCGGCCAGCCAGGCCTCTGGCGCACCACAAGCCGTCGGCCTGACGGCTAGGAGGCAGCCGGCTGGCCATCAGCCAGCCAGACTGCCCGGACCGCAGCCGCCTCGGCCGCGGCCTGGGCCCGGCCGGCCGTCGCCGCTGCCGCCCGGCGCGACAAGTCAAGCACGTTACGCCCGATGGCGTGCATGGCCGCACGGTCCGGATGCACAAGCACTACGCAGGCTCCCGCCGCGGTGAGTGCGGCAGCCTGCCGGCGGGGGCTGGCCATGTGGCCGATGCCCTTGGCCACCGGCGCCACGATGACCACCCGCTCGTATCCGGCCGCCAGGTCGGCGTTGGCTACGGAGCGCACGCCGCCGTCCACGAAACGGCGGTCCCCGATGGTGACCGGCGGCCAGACTCCGGGCACCGCGCAGCTGGCCCCAACCGCGTCCACCAGGCTGGCGTCACCAGCGGAATCAAACACCACGAACTCGCCGGTCCGCGCGTCCACGGCGGTCACCTTGAGCGCCCTGGCGGGCCAGTCGCTGGCGGGCAGCCGAGCCTCGATTACCTTGCGCAGGCCGGCCTCGGGCATGGTGCGCGCGGCCAGCGCCCAGTTCCCGATCCGCGCCCGCGCCCGCACCGGGTCCCGGCTGGCGCTCATGACCCACAGCAGCCTGCCGATGACGCCCCAGCCCATCCGGGCGGCGGGCTCGGGAGCCGGCGGCGCGAGCTGGGCCTGGTACAGCGCCTCAAGCTCCTGCCCGGAGGTTATGTCGGCCCCGACAACCGAGCCTGCCGATGTCCCGATGATCACGTCAGCTGCGGCCAGGTCTATGCCCAGCCCGGCCAGCCCGGCGATTAGGCCGATCTCCCAGGCAATGCCGGTGACACCGCCGCCGCCCAGAACAAGCGCGTGTCTGTTCATGACTGCCTTCTTTACCAGACCGCTGAACTGTTCGACCAGCTCCGGTCCCGCGGGGACGCCTGCAGCCCTCGCACCCGGCGGACCCAGCCGGAAACCATCCCTGCCACCCGGAAGGACACCCCACGGGGCCCGTGGAAGCCCGCCCACCCGGCGCGGCAGCCGGGCCACCACGCTGAGCGGCCACGGAAGAAATGGCCACAAGCCGCAGCGTCAGGCCACCCAGCCAAGGTTACGAAAAGATGCAGGTGCGAGATTCTTAGTTCTGGCGCCTCACAGGCCAACTAGCCAAGGCCATTCACGTCCTTCAGACCCGCGAGATCCAACGATAATAAGGCTGATTGCTTAAATTTTCCTAAACCCGGCCGTCTTGGAGGTCTCTGCAATTCTCAAGCTGATCAGGTGATGACGGGTGGTATCTCGATCGTCAGAAAGGGACCCATCGTCAGCACAGGCATTCCGGCCAAGCAAGGCTTGGTGACGGCGGAGCAACGACTTTAGCGGCTCTTCACTGAGACTCTCCCTGCTGTCCGGGACGCAGGACGAACGTCCTGCCCCGCGGGGCCGGTCAACCCTTCAGGACTTCGGCAAGAAGTGGTCTACTGAATGAAAGAACAGTGGTCGGCTCCGGCCGCCGCCTTCGCTGGTCGAGAGTATGGCTATTGCCACATCGTGGACCAGAAGAAGGACGTGATTACCGTGCCGACTGAAACTTCTGCCCAGGCACCCACGAAGACGACGCGCACCGCAGCCGAGTCAGCGGAGATTGACCTTAGCGGTGCCACTGACGCAGCCGGCGAGCTGGATGCGGTCGGCGCGCTGGATTTCTTCATGCTGGACGAGGCCCTTGGCTCGTTGCGCCGGCTCCGGCCGGATACCAGCCTCGTGCGTTACGCGATCAACCTGACCCGCCACCCCGGGACGGTGGCCCAGCGGGCCGGCAAGCTGGCAGCAGATCTCGTCGGCGTGGCCGCTGGCACTTCGACGATCGCCCCGCAGCGCCGCGACCGCCGGTTCGCGGACCCGGCGTGGAGTGCGAACCCGCTGCTCAAGCGGACCGTGCAGGCCTACCTGGCCATCGGCGGGACCGCCGAGGAGTTGCTCGCTGACGCTGCACTGGACTGGCGGGACAATGAGCGCCTGAAGTTCGTGCTGACCAATCTCATCGCCGCCTCCGCGCCGAGCAACTACCCGCAGCTCAGCCCGGCCGTATGGAAAGCGTTCATCGACAGCGGTGGCATGAGCGCCGTCCGGGGGGCCCGGGCGCTGGTCTCGGATATGTCTTCTGCCCCGCGCATTCCGACGATGGTGGAACCCGATGCATTCGAGATCGGCAAGGATCTCGCCTGCACGCCGGGAGCCGTGGTGGCCCGCACGGAGGTCTTCGAGCTCATCCAGTACGAGCCGACCACAGAAACGGTGCACCGGATCCCGCTGCTGATGATCCCGCCGATGATCAACAAGTATTACATCACCGATCTGGCGCCCGGCCGCAGCATGCTCGAATTCTTCGTGGCCCAGGGATACCAGGTATTCGTGGTTTCCTGGCGCAATCCCGAGAAGAGGCATAGCCACTGGGATCTGGACACCTACGGTCTTGCAGTCACGGAGGCGCTCACTGCAGCACGGGAAATCACTAAGGCCCCCAAGGTAAACCTCATGGGTCTGTGCGCCGGCGGCATCACCTCATCGATGGTCTGCGCGCACCTGAGCGCGACCGGGCAGCTCGATCAGATCAACACCCTGGGCCTGGGCGTAGCGGTACTGGACCAGACGCATGCGGGCACAACCGTCGCGCTCATGGACGAGGGCACCGCCGCTGCGTCGACCCTGGCCTCCCGGGCGCGCGGCTACATGGACGGGCGCACCCTCGCCGAGGTATTCGCCTGGCTCCGGCCTGATGACCTGATCTGGAACTACTGGGTCAACAATTACCTGCAGGGCAAGACTCCGCCGCCGTTCGACATCCTGTACTGGAACGCCGACACCACCAGGATGCCCGCCGGGCTGCACCGCAACTTCATCGAGATCGCCATGGGCAACGCGCTGGCCAAGCCAGGTGCTGCCAGCATGCTCGGCACTCCCGTCAACCTATCCAAGGTCGACGTCGACAGCTACGTCGTGGCCGGCATCGACGACCACATCGTGCCCTGGCCGTCGGCATATAGGAGCACTCAGCTACTCAGCGGCGACGTCCGGTTCGTGCTCTCCACGAGCGGGCATGTGGCCGCCATGGTCAACCCGCCGACGAACCCGAAGGCGACCTTCCGGCTCGCGCCCAGCAACCCGCCCGATCACCGTGACTGGCTGGCCCAGGCCGAGACGGTCCAGGGCAGCTGGTGGCCGGACTACACCACGTGGCTGAAGGACCGCAGCGGTGACATGAAGCAGCGTCCGCGGAGGCTGGGCAGCGCCAAGCACCCGCCGCTCGATCCCGCGCCGGGTAGCTACGTCCTGCAGAAGTAAGGATGCGGTACTAGTAAACGGCCGGCGCTCCTGCCCGGCGCCACCCGGCGCCGGGCAGGAGCCAGCAATCGCTGTGCCGCGTATCTCTTCCTTAATCTTTTCATTCATGATGCGGTGAAATGGCATATGCCGAATCGCGCGTAGTCCGCCGGGGTCTTCAGAAGCTGCACGTAGCCTGTCGGGGTGGACCACCGCGACGTGGTCAGGGCCTTCCTCTGCTCCCGGCGGGCCACGATCACCCTTCGGCCCGGCGACCGACGGCCGCAGCAGGCAGGCCAGTGGTCGCCCTCGTGCCCGCCGTCCTCGGTGCGGTCCCGGTCGCCCCAGTTCGCAAGGCAGGCTGAGCGCGATGCGCGGCACCAGGCCGTCCCCAAAGGAGATCATCCAATGAATCCAGGCAATCTTGATGGCGAGGGGTTTGCCAGCCTGTTCGACGGCACCTCGCTCGCGGGGTGGCATCCGGCGCCACGCGTTTATGGCACCGTTTACCCGGGCGGGCCTCGCCTCCTCGACGTATTCGATCAGCGCGGCATCGAACGTCCTGTGGACCCCGAGAAGCACGCCGCGATCTGGCGTGTGGAAGACGGCTGCATCGTGGGCGAGCAGGATATGCCGGGCAGCGGCTACGGCGGCTACCTGGTGAGCGACGAAACGTTCGCGGACTTCGAGCTCGTGCTGGAGGCGCGGCCGGATTGGCCTGCCGACACGGGGATCATGATTCGTCGCAGGCGGGATAGCTGGGAGGGCTTCCAGGTTCTCCTCGATCATCGTGAGTCAGGCAGCATCGGGGGCTTTTTTGGCAATGGCCTTGCCAGTTTTTCCGCCGTCCCGTTCGCGGTGGTTTCCAGGAAGGACGCAGACGGCACCATCATCGGACTCGCCCCCGACGATCCGGCAACGTCCGCGGAACCGGTCACCCAGGACAAGATTGACCGGTTGAGTTACGCGGGTGAGGTGAACGACTTCCTCGAGGTATGGAAATGGAACGATTGGAACGAGATCCGGATCCGCTGCGTCGGCGCTCTCCCCGTGATCACGACATGGGTCAACGGCCTGAAGATCGCCGAGTTGAACACCGCCACGCTCGACTCTCCCGACTACGACCCTTCCGCGATCCTCGAGTGTCTCGGCAACCGGGGTCACATCGCGTTCGAGGTGCACGACAACGACGCGATGTTCGGTGAGGCTCGCTGGGGAGTGGGCGCACAGTGCCGTTGGCGCGGCATCCGGATCAAGGATCTCGGCGAGTCGGCTGCCTCAGCGTGAATACGCTAGCGATATTCCAATTTCAGCCCGCGGCGGCCAGGACGGCTTCGGGGGACATCGGCCCCGGCCGGCAGGGCCCTGCCGGCCGGGGCCAGGTGCCCGCGGACCGCGCGATCGTCCAGTAGGGAACTGGCGGCCCTACCGCAGTCTGGCGACCGCCTACCTGTTCTCGGCCGCAGTCGAGGAAGGTCAGGCCCCCGCTGTCCCTGCGGGGCGCGGCTCCGTCGCAGGCAGCCCGCGGGGAATCACCAGGATCCGGTGACGACCGTTCACCTGTGAGGTGGCAAAGTCCCGCCCGTGGCGTGCTTAAGCCGCGGGAACAATGAGAGTGGAACTTGGCTCCGGTACGCTCCCCGCCAGTGCGGAAGTTCCGGGCGGCCCGATCACGGCCGGCTCTCCCTGGCCAGGTTCCGGCGGACCGGCGGCCGTGGGCCGGCCGCTGGTTCCGGCCATGTCCTCCGGGGCTGGATCAGCGGCGGACTGCCAGCAGTGGGGGCATCCCGGGCCGAATGCGCTATGCAGATACGCGCAGTCCGCGAGCCGGGCGGTCATAACGCGGCCATCCCGCGCTCGTCCCGGCGGATGACATGCTCCTGGCACCGGCCGCCAGCCAGGGTGCAGCGCAGCTTGTATCCGGCCTCGGCCATCACGCCGGGGCCACCATGCCCGGCCGTGATCTGTTCCTTGCCATGGTCCGTCATTGGGCTAACCACCTCGCCTTCCCGGCGTCAGCGAGCGTGGTCGGCTCACCGCGTCGGCGGTGCTCAGCTTCCCCGATATGGCCGTGTCAATCTGATTGCCCGGGCCGTTCCGCATTATCCGGCCGGGTGCTCGCGGCCGGCCGCCGGCCCGTGCCTGCGCCCGGAAGCCCGGCCTGCCCCTCCGCACCGGGGTTCGCCGTAGCCCGTCAACGGCGCCGGCGTGTCGAGTGCTCGGACGTGGCCTCAGCGGCATCTGGCGACAGCGGGGGAGGGGACGCGGGTGGCCGCCGGGTGCGCTAGTCGAGGCCGCTGGGGCCGGGCGCCTCGTCGAAGGCGAAGTTGTCGACGATCTCGATCAGCTCAGGGTCGGTGACCTTCAGCGTCGAGACGTGGCCGGGAACAGTTCGTCGTGGTTCTTCTGCGCGGTGTCGCTGACAGCCATTCCGGTCACTCCTCGCCGGGTTCCGGGACAAGGCGGACGGTCCCGCGGTGAGCGGCCGGACCGGTGACCGGATCCGCCGCCCCGATGCGTTCGGGTTCATCCCGGGGCCAGGTGGTCATCTGGTTCGCTCCCGTCATCAGACCGCTCCCACTCGTACCAGCGACTTGATGGCCCGCCGCTCGTCCATGGCCCGGTAGGCGTCGGCGATGTGGTTTAGGTCCGTCTCGTAGTCGAAGACCCGGCCGGGGTTGATGACACCATCGAGTACCTCGCCGAGCAGCTCGGGGATATAGATCCGGGCCGGGGCCGGGCCGCCCCGCCAGCCGACGTTGCGGAAGAACGTCTCGGTGAAGGGCACCTGGCCGTGCGGGACCCCGACGATGCCGGCCGTGGAGCCGGGCCGGGCCACGGCCAAAGCGGTGGCGACGGACTGGGCGGTGCCGACGCATTCGAGCGCGGCGTCGACGCCGATGCCGCCGGTGAGCTCGAGGACGGCCTGAGTGGCTTCCTCACCGCGCGCCTCGACGATGTCGGTGGCGCCGAACTCACGGGCCACCTTCTGGCGGCCAGCATGGCGGCTCAGTGCGATGATGCGCTCCGCGCCGAGCCGCCTCGACGCCAGGACAGCGCAGAGGCCGACAGCGCCATCGCCCACGACCGCCACCGTGTCGCCCTTGTTCACGCCGGCGGCGGCCGCCGCGTGATGTCCGGTCGACATCACATCCGACAGGGCCAGCAGCGACCGCAGCACCGCATCCGGATGCTCCGATCCGGGCACGGGGACGAGAGTGCTGCCGGCTAGCGGAACACGCACCGCCTCTCCCTGGCCGCCGTCGATCTGGCCGTCGCCGAAGTTGCCGCCCGCGACGCAGGAGATCGTCGACCCGTTCCTGCAGTGCGGACAGGACATATCGCTGTAGATGAACGGGGCCACTACCAGGTCTCCCAGGTGAACTCCCCGCACGTCAGCGCCGACCTGCTCGACTACGCCGATGAACTCGTGGCCGATCGAGCCGACCGCATGGGCTGACTCGCCCCGGTAGTACCACAGGTCCGACCCGCACACGCAGCCCAGCACGACCCGCACGACGGCGTCGGTCGGCTCCTGGATGACCGGGTCGGGCCTTTCGCCGACCTCGACCGCTCCGGGCCCCTTGAATATCGCAGCTCTCATAGCTAAGGGCTCCTTGACCTCAGATGTCTACTGCCTCGGCTCCAGACAATCACCGGCTGGCTGACGCCGGGAGGGCCGGCTGGTCGGGGTACTGGCAGAACCCCCTTCCCGGCGGTCCGGGTGGCGAGGAGCTTGAGGGCGTCGTCGGACTGGGTGCCCGGCTCGGCTGGGTAGGCGGAGATCTGCCTGCGCAGGCCGGCATCGGCGGCGAGGTCGGGGGCTTCGAAGGTGAGGGTCAGGTCGCCGGCCCAGGCAGCCGCCCAGGTCGGCCAGGGCGGCGCGTTCGCTGGCCGGGCACGGGACGGGCGAGGCCTAGATGCGCCCCGGATAGCGCCCAGCGGCTCCGGCGAGGCCGGCTTGCGCGTTGCGCCGCTGCGGTGCGCGTGCCCGCGTGCGGCGCGGTATCAAGCGGTGCTGTCCTGCGGCTGGTTGCCCTGCTGGCTGAGAAGGCCGCGAAGGTGTTCGACCTCATCGCGCACGCTCTTGAGTTCCTCGGCCAAAGAAGGAAGGTCCAGGTGCTCAGCTGCCCATTCATCCTGACGGGAGGCCTTCCGGGCGAGCAAGGACCGTTCCCTGTCGCGCAGCACTGCCGCGTTCTCGTAATCCTGGGCCTCGACGGCGGCTTCCCGGTCCGTGCGGGACTGCTCTACCTGCCGGTCCAGCTCGGCCATGTCCGGTCCGGTACCCACCCGGTGTTCGACGACCGACAGCCGTGACTCCAGCGAGCGGACGCGGCCGGGTAGCTCGGATGCCCACTCAGGTTCCGCACGGCTGGCTTCCGCATCGCGCATCAGTCCTGGCTCGACCTCGCCGGGATAACCAGGCAGCAGCCCGATCACCTGCTGGCGGAGCCGGTTCAGGTCGGTGGTCAGCCGCGTCAGCACCTGGGCGGCTGCGGCCTGCCCATCACGGGGCAGGCTCAGCGTGCCGATGTGATTGCGCGCGTGCTGCAACACCTCGCTCAGCGAGGGGTCCGGCGTCTTCCTGGCCCGCAGCGGACCCGAGAGCGGGCCGAATGGCGCCTGCTGGACCCGGCTGTTGACCTCTCTGATCAGCTGGACCTGCAGGCGGAACGCCTCCACGCTGATCCCCAGCGCCTCCAGCGCCAAGTCCGCTACGCCGGCCCTGCCACGGATCACCCGCGGCATGACGGTGCCGGTACCGGTGTAGTTGCCGCTGTCCATGCTGGCCTCTGCCCGAGCCAGCACGGGCCGAATCGCCTCCGAGCGTGCATGCCAGCCTCCTCTGCAATGAAGCGTTGCAGATCTCTTAATATGCGGTCAATCCCAGGCTTCTCGCCAGGGGCTTTCGTCCCGATCCGACTGACCGCCCACGGTCCGTGGCCTAGCCTCCCTGACAGTCCGGGACGATGCCACGGGGTAGCCAGTTCTCGAGTCCGCCGAATACGGCCGGCCCTCCGGGACACCGGAGATGGTGGAAGCAGCTTGAGCAGGTGATGACCGGGATGAACGCGAGGCACCCGATCACACCCCGGCGGGCCAGGAACCAGTACCCGCCGGCCAGCACCGCGCACACGCCGATGGCCGCCCGGCCGACCATGGCCAGGCGGCGCCACCCGGCCACCGTCAGCGCCACCGCGGCCAGCGCGAACGCGGCCGGGCCAGCCAGCGGCGCTCCGGATGGTCATCGGGCGCCGCTGCTACTGCCCTCAGTCACCGTCCGGGAGCTCGGCGTCGGCCACTGCGATGGCAAGGCCCAGGGCCCGGAGGACGTTGCCAGCCGCCGCGACCACCCGGGCCGTGCCTACTACCGGGGCAATCGCGATCATCACGCCCTGCAGGTCCTCGGCGGTGAGCCCGAAGTCGGCCGCTGGCCCGGCGTTGGCCAGGTAGGACGCGGGCGGTGCGTCCACCGCGATCAGGGCGGCGATCCGGGCCAGCATGAGCTCACGGGGGACCAGGGAATTGTGCTCCGCCGACGCGGCGGTGATGTCGGCCAGGGTGTCGAGAACGGGTGTTTCCGTGGTCATCGCTCTTCCTCCAGTCAGTGCGGCACGCCCGGCCGCTGGTCTTAGCAGTCCTTCCGGTAATCGATCACCGCTCCAGGCTGGCGGCATCATCCCGCGGGGGTGACCCGCCGAAGTGCACTCCTTGCTGTCACGCCCGCAGGCCCCGCATCTGGCGCTCATACTCCTTGCGCTTCTACTCCTTGCGCTTCATCTTCTTCATCGCGGGCTCATCCGGTCACCTCGGCGGCCCCCGTCCCGGGCAACGCTTCCCGGACGCCCGGTCATCGTCCACCCGCTCGCCGACGCCATCGGGCTGCTGGTGGGACAGGGGCGCGGTATCACCAGGTCGGCGCCAGGCCTGATCGCTCGGAGCCGGGCGCGAGGATGGTGTGTTAGTACCACTCCTTTCCTGCATGGCTGCTCACTGGCCGCCGCTTCACCGGTATGCGAGAACTGGGTATTGGGTCACCCTGGCCGCTGCTAGGTCCGGCCGGTAACCGCAATACGGCCACCGTGATCGGCTTGCTGAGGGCAGATGCTCGGACGCAGGCGCGGCGGCCACCGTGGCGTGGGCCGGGGTGCAGCGCGCTGGCCGGAGGAGGATTGGCATGGTCACACAGCCCGGGCGCCGACGCCTTGAAGACGCCGGAATCTCGGGACTCGAGCCGTATCTTGAAACCGTGGCGTTCCCGGAGGGGAGCTGCCTCATGGTCGAGGGCAGCCCGGGCGACGCGTGCTATTTCATTGTCTCGGGCGAGGTGCGGGTTGAGGTGGAACGGCCTGGCTTCGACACTAATGGTGTCCTGTCTTTCATGGGGCCCGGCACCGTCTGCGGTGAGTTCGGCTTGCTCGACGGCAGTCCCCGGTCCGCGAGTGTGTATGCGCACGGTGACGTCGTTGCCCGGCGCCTGTCCGCCAGCACGCTGCGGGAATTGTGCGACAGGGACCCAGCGGCAGGGGTCATGATGTTGCGCTGGCTGTCGCGCGGCGCCGCGGGGAAGGCCCGGGGCTTCTCCAAGGACCTTGAGGAGTTCATCCTTACGGCCCAGCCGGATCCGGCCCTGGATGCGGTTGTCGCACGGTCGGTTGCGGCCCAGCGGAGCATCGCGGGCTGGCCCGAGGACCAGGTGGATGCGCTGATTACCGCGCTAGCTGCACAGATCGCGGGCCGGGCGGATGAGCTGGCCATGGCGACTGTTGCTGAGACAGGTATCGGCTGCGCGGCCGACAAGGCGGACAAGAACCGGTTCGCCAGCCTCGATGTGGCGCAGTCGCTGGTCGGCAGGGCGGGTGTGGGTGTCATCGACAGCGACGAGCGGGAGGCGCTGACCAAGATCGCCGACCCCATGGGAGTCATTGTGGGGCTCATCCCGATGACCAACCCGGTGTCGACGCTCGTGTTCAAGACCTTGATCTGCGTCAAGGCGCGCGACGCGCTCATCGTGAGTTCCCACCCCGACGCAGCAAGCGTCGGAGCCATGACCGTGGACCTCCTCCGCCAGGTCCTGGCACGGCATGGGGCGTCAGCCGATCTGGTGCAGAGTGTCCCGTGGCGGCCCACCCGTGCGGCCACCGCAGCGCTGATGCGCCACCCCGGGGTGTCGATGATCCTGGCAACTGGCGGGACCGCAATGGTCAAAGCCGCCTACAGCTCCGGTACGCCCGCGATCGGCGTCGGGTCGGGGAACGCGCCCGCCTGGATATGCGCGGATGCCGACGTCGAGGCAGCTGCCCAGATGGTGGTGGCCAGCAAGGCATTTGATCACGGCATCATCTGCGGCTCGGAGAATAACCTTGTCGTTGACCGGTCTGTGCGCAGCTCCTTCACCGGCGCGCTACGGACGGCCGGCGCGGCCGTGCTCAGCCCCGAGGAATGCGATCGCCTCGCGCGAGCCGCCTTCGACGACCGGGATGGGCGCCTGCGCCGCAGCGTGCTCGGCCAGGCTGCCACCTGGATCGCCGCGGAGGCAGGCATCGAGGTCCTGGCCGGGACCCGCCTGCTCGTCGCTCCCGTGCCTCGCGAGGCCGTGCCGGGCCCCTACGGCAGGGAGAAGCTCGCCCCGATCCTGTCGCTGTTCACCGCGGACGGCGAGGATGACGGCATTCGGCTGTGCCGGGAAATACTCGGCAACGGCGGCTCTGGCCATACAGCGATCATCCATACGCGCAGCCATCGGCGGCAGCTGTCGTTTGCGCAACAGATGCCAGCAAGCCGGATCCTGGTCAACGGCCCAGGGGCGCAAGGCTGCATCGGCCTCGGCAACGGGCTGGCGCCATCACTCACGCTTGGCTGCGGGAGCTACGGCCGCACCTCGACCACCGACAACGTGACGTACACCAACCTGGTCAACATCAAGCGGATAGCGCACCCGCTCACAGGCATCGGCGCGCCGCTGGCCCTATAGAACGGTCCGGTTGCTGCCCGAGCGCGAGTGCTCTTACGGGCGGGTCTCTTGGACATGGTCGACTGCCTGGCCGTTACGAGGAGTTGGCAGCAGCGAGGTAGGCCGCGTTAGGCGCTCGCGAACGCTCGGTGATCGCGCTGGGGATTCGGAGCCAAGGTGCGAGCGGCGAAGCTCGTCCATGAACTCTTGCCAGCGCGCGGGGCCGCCTTGTTCGGGCAGCTCGGCGTACTACGGTCTCGACAAGCGGTTGCAGACCACAAGCGGAAGGAGCCACCCGTGCTGAGGCAGGTCGCGGAGGGTGTGCTGATCCACGAGAGCGAGTTCTGCCAGAGCAACGCCGTTGTCGTGCACGGCCGGGCTGGCGTGTTGCTCATCGACCCCGGGATACTCGGCTACGAAATGGCCGCCCTCGCGAACGACCTGTCCGATTCGGGCCAGCCCGTTGTGGCCGGGTTTTCTACGCATCCTCATTGGGATCACCTGCTCTGGCACGCCCGGCTCGGCGCGGCGCCCCGTTACGGCACGGCGCGCTGCGCGGACATTGTCCGAGTTCTGCTGTCGGACGCGCGTTGGAAGATCCGCATCGCCGAGTGGATACCGCCGGACATCGCCGAGCAGGTACCGCTGGATCTGCTCGGCCTCATTACCGGCCTACCCGCCGAGACGGCGCAGATTCCTTGGGATGGCCCTCAAGTCCGGATTATCGAGCATCAAGCGCATGCCCCGGGCCATGCGGCGCTATTGATTGAGGAACGCGGGGTTCTCGTCGCCGGCGACATGCTGTCTGATGTCGTGATTCCGATGCTCGACTTGAACGACACCGCTGACCCGATCGAGGACTACCTCGCCGCGCTGCGGCTGCTCGAGGGCGTGGCGGACGACGTCGATGTCGTCATCCCCGGCCACGGGTCCATCGGCGGAACTGATCAAGTACACGCACGGATCGACCAGGATCGGGCGTACGTGCACGCCCTGCGTGACGCCCATGTTCTCAGCGACCCGCGGGTCGGCCCATCGGCCAAGGACGGCTGGGACTGGGTGGCGGGCGTGCACGCACGGCAACTCCAGCGCCTCGCCCGAAGAAGCGAGCGCGACGGGACGCCCGGCTAGCGATCGGTGTGCGACGCAATGCCAAGATGGAGGACGTCGCATCAGGCGCACATGCCGCGATCGTCAAGCGTGATGGGGGGGCGCTCCAGCCGCTGCTGCAATGCAACGATCTGAGGATGTCCGTGGCCGGCCATCAGACGTTGCGGGTGCTCGACGGTTCTTACGTTCTTGATTGTCCGGCAGACGTCACCGAGGTTATTCCGCGGCGCTTCCTCGGTCCGGCCTCTCCTGTCGCGATGGCGCCCATCGATCCCGATGTCGCGTTATCACGCTCTTCGGCACCCAGGAACCAACCCGGGGCTGTCGCTATCTGCGATATCCCCTCAACTCCGCGCGGCCGGGGACCGGCGTCCTAGTCCGAAGTTACGGCTAGTTCGGTAGGCGGTTCCGGTTCTGACCTGGTGTTTTCCCGGGGTGGCGGGTTTTTGTTCTGGCTACTTCAAGGCGATCGGGATCGGGGTGCCGAGCAGGTCGAAGGCCTGGCGCTGGGCGGGGGTGGGCTCGGCGAGCATGGGCACGGTGGCGGTGGCGCCCGCGAAGCGGACCTGGTTGCGGGTGAGGGTGGCCAGGTGCTCCAGCAGGCCGCGGAAGCTGTGGTAGGGCCGCCCGGCCGCATCATGCTGGGCGGAGGCTTTGGCGTGCGCAGCCGGTGAGCGGCGGGCAGGAGCGACCGGATTTTCCTGGCGGGGCGGGTTCTCGTCGGTGAAGGTCAGCGGCGCCCACGCCTGGCGCAGGTGCCAGGTCAGGTAGCAGGCGAGCATGCAGATCAGCACGTGGGCGCGGACGCGTTCTTCCAGCCGGTGGTAGATGGGCCGCAGGCCCAGGTCATCGGCTTTGATCGAGCGGAAGTCGCGTTCGACGTATTTGAGGTTCTTGTAGGCGGTGACCACGGCCGGGGCGTCCATCTGGGTGGCGGGGACGGGGGTGCGCAGCACGTAGAACCCGTCCAGGGCGGCCTCGGCGCTGATCTGCGCCTGGCGGCGGGTGACGGCCAGGCTGGTATCGGTGATCGCGACGTCGAAGTGCTTGGCGGTCTTGTATTTGCTGATCACCTTGCCCACCTCGACCCCGATTGGCCCGGCGCCGGCCAGCCGCCCGGCAGCGACCCGGGCCTGGATCGGGGCGAGCAGCTTCTCGGTGGCGGCCAGGAGGTCTTCGCGCTTGCGGGCCCGCTCGGCGGCCAGCACCGGGTTGCGGCAGCAGATGAGCCGCTCGCCGGGGAAGTCATCGCAGGTGATCTCGGCGAGATCCTGCTCGTCGAAGAGGCTGAGCTGCAGCGGCCCGTCGCCGGCCATCAGCTTCCTGATCGCGGGGGCACGCAGCGCGGTGATCCACCGGTAGGTCCCGCCGCGCGGCGCCGTGCCGTCCCCGGCGGCGTTCAGCGCGGCGATCCGCGCGGAAGTGATCATGCCCCGGTCGCCGACCATGACCATCCTGGCCAGGCTGAACTTCTCCCGCACCACCGTGACGATCTCAGTGAACGCGGCCGGGTCGCCGGTGTTGCCGGGCACCACCCGCACCGCGACCGGACGGCCGGCCGGGTCGGTGAGCAGCCCGTACTCGATCTGCAGCCGGCCCTTTTTGCCGTCGCGGGAGTAGCCGCGCGCTGCCAGCGGGCAGCACCGGCCTTCCATCCACGAGCTGGACAGGTCGAACAGCGCCATCCGTGACGGGTTCGCCTCCACGCCCAGGTGGCGGGCCGCCAGGCCCGCCTCGATCGCGTCCTGCCTGTTCTCCAGCCAGTCCATCGCCGCGTAGATGTCATCGGTGGAGGCACCGGCCACGCCCAGGTCAGCGCCCAGGCTGGTGTCATCCCACCAGGCCAGGGTGGACAGCTTCGAGCCCGGCCTGACGACCCGGGAGATGACCAGCGCCATCACCAGGTCCCGGGCCCGCCCTGCCGGGCCCAGCAGCGCGGGCACGCCCAGCTGGCGGGCCATGGCGTGCACCGCGGCCACGTGCCCGTGCGGCAGCGAGGATGTGATGGTCACCGCCTCCCCGGCGGCCACCAGCTGCTGGCCCTTGAGCCCGGCATCGATCAGGTCGATGACATGATCAGGCAGCGCGGACAGGTTGGCCACGGTCTCGTTCTTGACCGTGCCCGCCTCCCGGTAGGTCCGCCGCAGGTAGGCCGAGGAGTAGTCCCGGGCCCGGCCCTGCCGGTCCACGTACCCGGTCTTCCTGACTCTGACTACGTGAACCTTCCCGCCGCTTCGGATCATACACAGATCTTACGGCGGATACGCCAGGGAATGTCCTTCCGACACGCCACAAATTCTGACTACGCCCCATGACCGGGGACTACTGAAATGCCAGGTCAGGATGCGATGCCTACGGACAGCTACGGCAACTTCGGCCTAACTCGGCGCGCGCGGTTACGGATCGTTGCAGGGCGAGCAGATGGAACTGCCACGGCTCCAGGGCAACAAACAGCCCAGGATCGGCCAGTTCGTCGCCAGCGCGCTCGAACACCGCATCGCCGAGGAGGTCAGCCAGACGCCAGTTCCGGCCGGTCAGGTCCGCCCATTCGAGCGGGATCCGCCCTTGCGCTGGCTGCCCCGACAGGTTGACCACCACCAGATGCTGGTCACGGTCCGGGGTACCGTCCCAGGACCAGGCGACCAGGTTGCGGCAGGACTGGTTATCGGGCCAGCCAGTGGCCTCCAGCAGCCGCCAGGTGCCAGCCCGCACATGGTGACCGGCCACGGCCCGCAGCAGCCGCCAGTACCAGCCGGCCAGGTCGGCGTCCGGTAGCTCGGCGGGACGCCGGGACAGGAAGACTGGTGGCCGCACCTGCCGGCCTTCGAACTGCCCCTCGTGCCACAAGGTGGCGCCGGGCAGTGTGGCCACCGCGACTGACGCGGCCCGCTCGGCGCCGGCCGGCATCCGACTGGCGACGCGGGGCTCGTCGTGGTTCTCCAGGAACCGCAGCAGCCGGGACTGGTAGCCCAGGTCGGCGCGCAGGTGATCACGGACGGCGGGCCCGTCCCCGCCGAGGATCCGGTCATAGAGCCGCTTGTCGTAGCAGAAGTCGAACCCCTGCTGCTGCAGCACCCACTCCATGTCCCAGTAGGCTTCGGCGACGAGCACTGTCTCCGGGTGCGTGGTGCGCAGCGTGCCGATCACGGTCGGCCAGAACTCTTGGGCCGGCTCGGGTCCGGTCCGGCCGCCCCAGGTCTGGGCGAAAATCTGGTTGATCATCAGCATGGCCATGTCGCAGCGGATCCCGTCACACTGGTCAGCGATGCTCCTCAGCGTGTCGGCTGTCGCGGCTCGCATGGCCGGCGAGAACGCGTCCAGCTGCACGACATCGGGCCAGGGCGGAAAGTACGGGTCGCGGCCATGCGCCAGCACCTGCCCGGTGGCGGCCAGCCACCCCGCGGGGTCAGCCTCGAGGTCGTTCTGCTGGCCACGCACGAACAGTTCCGGTCGGCTGGTGACCCAGGGGTGGTCCGGAGCGACGTGGTTGGGCACGTAGTCCAGGACCAGCCGGACACCCCGCGCGGCCAAGGCCTCTCGGGCCGCGGCCAGCCCGCCGGGTCCGCCGAGGGCCTCGTCAGCCACGTAGCGGCGGACGCAGTATGGCGATCCGATGACGTCACTGCGCTGCAGGTCGGGCAGCGCGTCCCGGAACGACGCCTGCAGTTCGGCATTCGAGCCCGCGAGCACCAGGCCCGCTGGGCTTCGTTCCCAGACGCCCATCAGCCAGACCGCATCGACACCGTCCGGGGTGACCGCGTCCCAGCCAGCTGGCGGCACATCGGCCAGTGTGATCAGATGCCCGGTCGCCCGGGACAGCTCGTCGAGCCAGACCGCAGTGTTGATCTCGTAGATCACCGGCTGGGCCGGCCAGCCGTTCATCGCGCTGCCGCCGTCCGCCGCCGCGCCGTGTTGCCCTGCGCCGTCCCGCGACGGGGGGTACCGCCGCGACCGCGGGCCATTACCCGCTCCGGGGTGGTGCCCCGGAGCGGCAGCGGAAGTACCGCTACGAGGCCGGTCCAGCCGGTCTGGTGGCTTGCGCCGATGCCGGCCCCGTCGCGTACCGTGCCCGATTGCCGCTTACTGAGGTACGGGCCCCAGTGCCGCCGCGCAAGGCCACGCTTATCCGCATCATCTAGTCCCTGTTGCTCCGCGTTGAGCATGCGTCCGCCTTTCATCGCGAACCGATGACGCCGGCCATGCCCGCACCTGCCCGAGGCGGTTGGGTGGCCACCAGCCGCCCCTGCCGGTGGCTGGTGCGGCTGCTGACGACGACATGCTGCCCTCCCAGGTCAGAATCGTCCGGATCGTTGACGGCTTCAGCCTGTGCGGGCGGCCTTCGGGTGTCGTCATCCTTTCGTGGGTGATCCTCTATCCGTGGTTCCAACCGTGGTTCGGCAGGCAGCGGGACGTCGGCGGGGCTGCCTGGCGGCCGGCTCCCGGGCCGAAGGTCCATCCTGGGTCTGCTCAACGGCCTGGTACTCAAGCATTCTGCCGGGCGGCCGGGCTGAGTCATCATCTACCTGAGGTGAGGGTTCCGCCTCACTCCCCGGGGGTGACGCCGGACTCGGGATCGTGCTGCATCCTGCCGAAGACGACGGGCTGGGCGGCGGCGCGATCACCTGGCGTTACTTCCTGGCTGTCCTGCGACAGGGCCGACGTCAACCCGCTCCGCTTCGGGATGGGATTCATTGAGGCCCCCCGGGCGATGGCGCCGTGGTTCGGCGCTGATGCCGCCGACCTGCTCGCCATGGACAGGGTTATGTCAGCCGATGTCACGGCGTCGATCGCCACCGATGCCGCGAAGCTACCCACCGGCTCGGCCATTCTGATTCCGCGGGCGCGGGCGCGGGCGCGGGAACGGGCGGCGCGCAGCGTACTGTGCCCTTTGCAGGAACGCTGCGGGCCGGGCGCTCCGGAGCGAAACGGGCGAACTCACCCTCTGGCGGGTGAGGAGCAGGTGGCATGCCGATGGCACGATAAACACCGTGTGCTGCGCTCGCGTGAGCACCGGGATGAGTAGGCAGAAGAGGACGATGCATGAGAAGGGAACGTCATGGCTGATCTGATCGCCATCGGATACCCAGATGAGACGACGGCCGAAGCCGCGGCCGGGGAGGCACGCCGGCTGGCCCAGGATCTGATCATCCAGCCGGACGCCATCGCGGTGATCGTGCGGGACAAGGACGGCAGCTACCACGTCCACACCAGCCATCATCCGGTCGGCGCCGGGGCAACCTGGGGCATGTTCTGGGGATTCCTGTTCGGCCTGTTGTTCTTCATCCCGGTCTTCGGCCTGGCCATCGGCGCCGGCCTGGGCGCGCTGATGGGCAAGGTGGCCAAGACCAGCATCGACAAGCAGTTCCAGGACCAGGTCCGGGACATGGTCAAGCCGGGCACCTCGGCGCTGTTCCTGATGCTGGAGAAGGTGACACCGGACAAGGCCGTCGAGGCGATGAGCAAGTACGGCGGCACGGTCCTGAAGACCTCCCTGTCCAAAGACGATGAGAAGGAGCTCCAGGACGCCCTGCACGGAGACCAGGCGGCCGCGCAGTAATCCGCACTGTGCCCCACATCGCGGTCGGCTCCCGCCCCGGAGGCACACCCAGGTTCGGATCTCACAACAGGTTGACCCTGTGAGCGGGACCCGTTCAGCTCCGGCGCGGGGCCGATGGCGGTTTGTCCCGATGGTCTGATGGACCCGCTCCTGCGAGCGTCGCTTTCCTGGTCGGTGACGGCAACACCCACGAAGACGTCGATCACGCTGTAGAGGCGCAGATGGCCACCCAAGGAGACAGTCATGCGGGCCTGTGATCAGCCTGCGCTGGGGTGGACGGTGGTTCTGCGGCGCCGGCCAGTGCGCCTGGTTGAGGGCCGCGTGCAAGGCGGCTACACCAACGTGTTCGAGATCATCTGCTGCGACTGCGGGGACCATCCCGATCTGGATTACCGGGAGGTGTCAGCTGAGCTTCAGCGGATCCGCGGGCCGTACCCGATCGTGGCGGGCGTGGTGGCCTATGAGGAGCACCTCGGCGGTCAGCACCGGGAGGCGGCCCGGGTGAGGCTGGGCGGGCTGCGATGACTGAGACGACAGCGGCCAGGGCGGGTGCCGCGGCCCGGGCGATGATCCTGCCGCTGGCGCTGGCCCAGTTCATCGCCAGTTACGCGGCGACGAACATGAACGTGGCGATCAGCGCGATCGCCCAGGACCTGGGCACCAGCGTGTCCGGCGTGCAGACGGCCATCACGCTGTTCACGCTGACGATGGCCGCGCTGATGATCCCGGGCAGCAAGCTGACCGACATCTGGGGGCGCAAGCGGTGCTTCATCATCGGCCTGGCCGTCTACGGTGTCGGGGGGCTGCTGGCCGCCCTGGCGCAGGGGCTGCCGTTGCTGATCGTGGGGTACTCGCTGCTGGAGGGCGTGGGCTCGGCGCTGATGATCCCGCCCATCTACATCCTGGTCACCGTGACCTTCCCGGACGTCAAGTCGCGGGCCCGGTACTTCGGGGTGGTCAGCGGCGCGGGCGGGCTGGGTGCCGCGGCGGGGCCGCTGATCGGTGGCCTGGTCACCAGCGCGATCAGCTGGCGGGCGTCGTTCGGCCTGCAGGTCCTCGTGGTGGCGTGGATCGCCTTCCTGGCCCGCCGGATCGCCGACCCGGCCCGGCCTGGGCCGAAGCCGCATTTTGACCTGACCGGGGCGGTCCTGTCGGCCGCCGGGCTGTTCTTCGTGGTCCTCGGGCTGCTGCAGTCGCGGACTTACGGCTTCCTGGTGTCGCGGGAGAACTTCTCGATCGGCGGCACGGTGCTGATACCCAAAGGCTCGATATCCCCGGTATGGCTGTTCGTGGCCATCGGCGCGCTGTTCTTGCTGTGGTTCTTCCTGCACACCCGTTCCGCCGAGCGCAAGGGACGGGATGTGCTGCTGCCCCTGCGGCTGTTCCGCAACAAGATCTCCAACCTGGGGCTGGGCACCCAGACCATCCAGTGGCTGATCCTGCAAGGGTCGTTCTTCACCGTCTCGGTCTACCTGCAGGAGGTCAACGGCTACAACGCGATCCAGACCGGGCTGATGCTCACCCCGGCCACGATCGGGATCCTGGCCGCTTCGGCCGGCGCGGACCGGTTCGCCCGGCGGCATCCGCAGCGATGGCTGATCATCGCCGGCTTCCTGGCCACCGCCGCCGGCATGATCTTGCTGCTGGCCCTGGTCCGCGCGCACGCGGGCATCTGGCGGTGGATACCGGGGCTGCTCCTGTTCGGCGCCGGGATTGGGGTCATGCTGACCTCATCGGTCAACGTGGTCCAGTCCAGCTTCCCCGACAAAGATCAGGGTGAGATCTCCGGACTGTCCCGCAGCGTGTCCAACCTGGGATCCTCGCTGGGTACCGCCCTGGTCGGCTCGGTCCTGGTCGCCGTCACCCTGCCCGAGGGAAAGCCGTTCGCCGTTGCCCTCACCATCATGCTCGTGATCACGCTCATCGGCCTGGTCCTCGCCGTCCTCATACCCCGCCAGCCAGTCCAGGCCACCGATCCAGCCGGTACAGGCGCGGCCCCGGCGGCGCGGCCATCGGCATCATGATGCCCGCCACGGCCGTTATCGCCACAGACCACGCGCTTTCGCGCCGGCCAGCACATCGCCGGCATTAACGGCTGAGCAACCCGCGGGGCGGGCCCTGCGGACAGTAGGTAATTGCGCAGCCCGCGACGTACGATCACACGGTGGACAGCCTGATTCCGTCCGCCGCCGAGAGCGTCTCAGATGTCACCGCCGCGCTGGTGTCGCGTACCGCCGAGGTCGCCGCGGACATCTTTGCCTTGATTGTGCAGGAGATCCCACAATTGCGCAGGGATCAGCGGGTTCTGACGCTGCTTGAGGCCAGCGTCGATGAGAACGTGACGACAGTGCTGCACATTCTCCAGCACGACATCGGCTTGGAGAAGGTGCGCGCGCCGGCCGCTGCCGAGGAATACGCGCGCCGGCTGGCACAACAGGGCGTGCCCATAGCTGCGCTGCTGCGCGCCTACCGGCTCGGCTCGGCTCGGTTCCAGGAGTGGTGCCTGCAGGAACTTGCGCGCCGGACCGACAGCGCGCGGGTTGTCAGCGCGGCCGGGCTGCGGATCGCCGGGATCCTGGCTGGCTACATCGACCGGGTGTCTGAGGAGATCGTCTCGGCCTACGAATCCGAAAAGGGAAACTGGCTGCGAAACCTGAGCATCGCCAGAGCGGCCCGGGTCCACGCCATCCTTCGGGGCGAGCGGGTTGACATGGATTCCGCTGAGGCGGTGCTGGGCTACCGGCTCCGGCAGAACCACGTTGGCGTCGTGGCCTGGACTACCCAGGCAGCTGCGGTCGGCGATCCCCTCCGGCGGCTGGAGCAGGCGATCGGTGCGGTGGCCGTCGGCGCATACTGCGGCGGGCAGCCGCTGTTCGTGCCGTACGACGAATCCTGTGCCTGGGCCTGGCTGCCGCTGGATGGACACCACAGCCTCCCCGCCGGCATGGGCCGCGCCAGCGGCGACGACGCGGAAACCAAAGTCCGGTTCGCCTTCGGCGCGCCGGCTCGGGGCGTGTCAGGTTTCCGCCGCACCCACCAGCAGGCGGCGAGCGCTCAGGCGGTCGCGCTGGCGGCCGGGCCGTCAGGTCAGCTGGTCACCACGTTCAGCGAAGTTGCCCCGCTGGCTCTGATGTCGGGTTCGATCGAGCTGCTGCACGCCTGGGTCGTCGAGACGCTCGGCCCGCTCGCCGGCGACGACACCCCCCACGCCCGGCTGCGCGCCACACTAAGCGTCTTCTTGCAGGAAAACGGCAGCTATAAGGCCACCGCCGAGCGGCTTACGCTGCACAAGAACACCGTCCAGTACCGGGTACGCAAGGCTGAGGAGATCCTTGGCCGTCCCGTCGGCGAAGACCGCTTGAACATTGAGCTTGCCCTGCTGGCCAGCCAGTGGCTGGGCCGGGCGGTCCTGCGGCCCGCTCGTGAGCCAAGGACGGGCCGTGGCCGGCCGGTTGATCCGCCGGGAGGCGAAGCGGCAGCTGGCTGCTAGCCGCTCGCCTTGCGCGCCCTGGCCGGCCCGCGGGGGAGCGAGCGGCAGCATCCTCACCGGACGGCCAGGTCGGCCGGGATGACGATATCCCGCTTTTGGATCTTGCCGGTCGGGCCCTTGGGCAGCACGTTGACGATCCACACGTGGCGCGGGTACTTGTAGGCCGCCACCTGCCCCTTGACGTGGTCTCGCAGTTCCCCGGCGCTGATGACGGCACCCGGCTTGAGGGTCACCGCGGCACCGACTTCCTCGCCCAGGACCGGGTGCGGTAGGCCGATCACGGCGGCCTCGGCGACCGCGGGATGCTCGTAGAGCACTTCCTCGATCTCCCGCGGGTAGACGTTGTAGCCACCGCGGATGATCAGGTCCTTTTTCCGGTCCACGATGTAGAAATAGCCGTCCTCGTCGGCCCGGGCCAGGTCACCACTGTGGAACCAGCCGCCGCGGATCGCCTCGGCGGTGGCCTCAGGGCGATGCCAGTAGCCCTTCATCACGTTCGGCCCGCGGATGACGATCTCGCCCACCTCACCCTGCGGGACCTCGTGGTCTCCGCCGTCCACGACACGCATCTGGACGTCCCGGATAGGGGTGCCGATCGAGCCAGGCTTGCGCTCGCGGCCGGGATGGTTGAACGACGCGACCGGCGAGGTCTCCGACAGGCCGTATCCCTCCAGCACCGGGACGCCGAACGCCTCCTCGAACCCGCGTAGCACCTCGACCGGCAGGGCGGCACCACCGGAGATGCACGTCCGCAGCGCGGAGGTGTCGTAGTCCGCGCGGTCGGGCTGGTGCAGCAGCGCCACGTACATGGTTGGCACGCCTTCGAAGACGGTGACCCGGTGACCGGCGATGATCCGCAGGGCGTGCCCGGCGTCGAACCGCGGCAGCAGGGTCAGGCACGCCCCGGACGCAACGGCCACGTTGAGCGCGACGGTCTGCCCGAACACATGGAACAGCGGCAGCCCGCCGAAGATGACGTCGTCCGGGCCCGCGCGGACGATGTCGGCCCGCGCCACCTCGGTGTTGCTGAGCAGGTTGCCGTGGGTGAGCTCGGCGCCCTTCGGGTGGCCGGTCGTTCCGGAGGTGTAAAGGATCACCGCGGTGTCCTCGTCGTCCCGGTCCGCCACCCGGTCATCCAGGGCGGCGGAGGCCAGCAGATCGGGGAAGCGGACCCCGTCCACGACGATGGACGCCGCCTCGGCCTGCTCGGCGCCGCCACGGGCCTGGTCCGCGAACGCGTGCCAGGCGAAGATCAGCCCGGCCCCGGAGTCGCCCAGGTAATAGGCGACCTCCCGCGCCTTGAGCAGGGGATTCATCGGGACGACCACGCCGCCGGCGCGGAGCACCCCGTAGTACACCACGGGGACCTCGGCGACGTTGGGCATCATGATGCCGACCCGGTCGCCGGGCCTGAGGCCGCGCTCGTGCAGCAGCCCGGCCACCCGGGCGCTCGCCTCGTCCAGGGCTCGGTAGGTCATCGCCGCGCTGTCCACCCGCACGGCCACCCGTCCGGCGTGGCTACGGGTGGCGTCCGTCAGGTTCCTGGCCAGGTTCGTCACGCTGCTCATTGTCCGGCCGCAGGTCCAGGCGGTCGTCGGTCCCCGGTATCAAGCCTGTTCCCAGGCGTTGGTACGGCGGCACAACCGTTGTGCCGGTGGCCCCAGGCAGGGGCCCATCCTCGTGTTGCCAGCACGTTATCGCCGGGCCCGCCGCGGCCTAGCGTCGTGCAGATATTCTGCGGCGCAGGCATCCGCCGTGACCGCCCCATCGAGAAGATCTTCCGGGACGCCCGGCTGTCGATGATCGAGGACGGGTGCAACGAGACCGCAGGCCGACCTCTTCGTTGACCACGCCTGACCAGGCCCGGCGGGGGAGAGTGGAGGTCGCGTCATGCCGGACGGCAGCATGCGGACCGTATTGGTAGCCCTTGGGTCAGGCCTCGGGGTTGCGCTCGCCAAGGTCGCCGTAGCGGTCTTCACTGGTTCGTCCGCGATGGCCGCCGAGGCTTCGCATTCACTCGCCGATACCGCCAACGACTTCTTCCTCTACGTCGCTCAGCGTCGCAGCACCCGCAGCCCGGACGACCGGCATCCCCTGGGGTATGGGCGGGAAGCCTACTTCTGGGCGCTGATCGCGGCCCTCGGCGTGTTCGTCGCTGGCGCGGCGTTCTCCTTGCGCGAGGGCATCGCCGAGCTGATCCACCCCGGCGTCACTGCTTCGTTCGCCGTGGCCTACATCGTGCTGGCCATCTCTGCCGTCCTTGATCTGGTGTCATTCCGCCAGTCAGCCGGCCAGATGATCCACCGGGCGCGCCGTTACCACCGGGACCTCCTGGAGGAGTCCAGGGTCACGTCTGATCCGACGCTGCGGGCGGTGTTCGTCGAGGACGCGGTGTCGGTCTCGGGAGACGTGATCACGTTTGCCGCCCTGGCCCTTAATCAGATCACCGGGTCGTCCATACCCCCAGGGCGTGGCCGCGGTGCTCATCGGACTGGTGCTTATCCGTACCAGTCTCCGGCTCGTCAAACGCAGCCACGACTTCCTGGTCGGCGCCTGGCCGCTGAGCCCCGCGGCTCACGGGGATGGCGACGCTGATGGCTCCGTCACCCGGCCACTCACGCCGGCTGATCAACAGAGAGTGCGAGCCTTCCTCCTGGCCTATCCCGGAGTGACCGCCATTCACGAAGTCCTGGTCACCTTCATCGGGCCGGGCCGGGCGTGGGTTATAGCCCGCCTTGACATTGACGATGACCTGCGCGCTGCCCAGGTCAAATCGCTGGTACGCGGCATCGAGTCGGGCATGAAGCGTGAGTCGGAAGCCGTCTACCGGGTTGACATCGTGCCCATTGGCAGAGCACACGCGGTTACGTGAAGGCCCCGATGCCGGTGATGGCGCGTCCGACGATGAGGGTCTGCATGGTCTCGGTGCCCTCGAAGGTGTGAATCGCCTCCAGGTCCACCATGTGCCGCATGACCTGGTAGTCGAGCAGGATGCCGTTGCCGCCGAGCATGTCGCGCGCCTCGGCGGCTATCGCGCGGGCCTTGCGGGTGTTGTGCATCTTGGCCAGCCCGGCCACGGTGGGGGTCAGCGCGGCCTCGGCCAGGCGGCCGATCTGCAGGCAGTACAGCTGCATGGCGGTCAGGTCCGCCAGCATCGACACCAGCCGCTGCTGGATGATCTGGAAACTGGCTAGCGGCTCGCCGAACTGCCGTCGTTCCAGCGCGTACCGCAAGGCGGTGTCATAGACGGAGGTGGCGTGGCCCAGAGCGGCCCAGGCGCAGGTGCTGCGGGTGGTGGCCAAGACCCGGGTGGTGTCCTTGAACGAGCGTGCGCCGGGCAGCCGGTTGTCGGCCGGCACCCGCACCTCGTCCAGGGTGATGTCGGCCTGCCATACCGAGCGCAGCGACACCTTTCCCTCGATGACCTGCGCCTGGTAGCCCGGCGATCCTTTCTCCACGACGAACGCGTTGACCTGGCCGTCGTCGGTGTTGCGAGCCCAGACGACGATCAGGTCGGCGACGGTGCCCAGGCCGATCCACCGTTTGCGGCCGTTCAGCACCCAGCCGTCGCCGTCCGGGCGGGCCGAGGTTTCCAGGGCGACCGAGTCCGAGCCGTGCTCCGGTTCGGTCAGCGCGAAGGCCCCCAGCTTGTTCATCCCGGCCATGTCAGGCAGCCAGCGCGCCTTCTGCTCCTCCGAGCCGCACATCGCGATCGACAGCATGGCCAGGCCCGCGTGTACGCCGAGGAACACGCCAAGGCTGCCGTCGCCGCGGTGCAGTTCCATCGTGACCAGCCCGCACGCCATCGGGCTCATCCCGGCGCAGCCGTATCCCTTGATGTCCTCGCCGACGATGCCGAGCTCGGGCAGCCGCCTGACCAGCGGCCAGCAGATCTCGGCCCGTTCCCAGTACGGGCCGACGACCGGCACGACCTCCTCGTCGACGAACCGCCGGACGGCGATGAAGTGCGCCCACTGCCCGTCGGTGAACTGCTCGCGGACGGAGAAGAAGTCCGTCCCGAGGGATTCCCCGAGATGCACGCTCGTCACCTGCGTCATCGCTGGCTTCCTTTCCTGGCCTGGCTCTCTGGTGTGGTGAGGTCCGCATCGAGGAATGCCTCCACGACCGGGGCGATGCGTTCGGCGTCTGCGGCCAGCTCGAGGTGGCCGCCGTGATAGATGTGCAGCTCACTTTGGGCTATCAGGCGGTGCATGATACGCGCATTGACCAGCGGGATGATCGGGTCGTCGTCACCGGCCAGGATCAGGGTGGGCGGCCGCAGCCCTGGTAGCCGCGGCAGGCTGGTCCAGCCGGCGCTGGAGATCAGCTGGTAGCAATAGCCCCGGGCCGGGCCCAGGCGGGTCGTCGCGTACAGCAGGTCACGCGCCACGACCGGGTTCTTCCGCGCGCTGCCGCCGTACAGCTCGCCGGCGATTCGGGCCGCGTGCCCAGGGTCGCGGTGGCGGCGCGGCGTGAACATGCGCAGCAGGGCGCGCGGATGCCCGGGGACCATCAGCGCGCCTGGCGCGGTCGCCACCAGCACCAGGCGGCGTACCCGGCCCGGGCGGCTCAGCGCGAACTGCTGCGCGAGCCCGCCTCCCCAGGAGATGCCCAGGACGTCGGCCTGCCGGCAGCCAAGCTGGTCGAGCAGGCCGGCCAGCAGCGGCGCCGACGTGCCGAGGTGATAGGGGAGCACCGGGGCCGGTGAGCCGCCGATGCCCGGCATGTCGAACCGGATGACTGGCCGCCGCGGATCGAGCGCGTCGACGAACGGCTGGAGCAGCTCCAGGCTCGCGCCGATGCCGTTGCACAGCAGCAGGGGTGGCCCGCCCGAGGACCCCTCCCGCACCGCGACCCGCAGGGCACGGCCGCCGATCCTGAGGATCCTCATCCGCTGCGCCGGCCCGGCCGGCGCAGCCCGGCTTGGTATGACCCGGCCCAGGCCAGATCCCCGGCGGTCTTCGCCGGCCGGCCCGGGACCGGACGTGTCAATGGTCATAGACGTAGGTTCCCGGCGCGTCGCAGATCGGCGCCAGCCCGCCACCGCCGGGCTCGGCCGGGGCGGCCTTCTCCTCCCCGCAACGCTCGGCCAGCCAGCCCGCGTAGTCTGGCCACCAGGAGCCGTGACACGTCTCCGCGCGCCGAAGCCACTCCTGCGGATCCTCCGGACAGTCCTTGGCTACCTGGTACCTCGCCTTGTCGTTTCCGCAGGGGTTCACCATCGCGGCGACATGCCCGCTGGTGGACAGCACGAACCGGGTGCGGCCGGCCAGCAGCTGGGTGGACCGGTAGCAGCTCTGCCAGGGGCAGATATGGTCGGTGATCCCGGCCACCAGGTAACTGTCGCGGTCGACCAGGGCCAGGTCCACCGGTGAGCCGAGCATGGTCACCCCGCCTGGCCGGACCAGCGCGTTCGTGACGCCCAGCTGGAGGAAATCCCGGTGCAGGCCCGCGGCCATCCGGGTGGTGTCCGCGTTCCAGAACAAGATGTCGAATGGTGGCGGCTTGCGTCCGAGCAGGTAGTTGTTGACCCAGTAGTTCCAGATCAGGTCGTTCGGGCGCAGCCAGGCGAACACCTCGGCCAGCGATCGCCCGTCCAGGTAGCCGCGCGCCCGGGACGCCGCCGCGGCCAGCCGCACAGTCCGCTCGTCGATCACGGCGCCGGCCAGGCCCGCCCGCGCCTCGTCCAGCACGGTGACCATGAGGGTGAACGCGGCGAGCCGGTCCTGCTGGCCGGTGTGCGCCAGGTGCGCGGCCACCATCGCGGAGATGACGCCGCCGGAGCAGGCTCCCATGAGCGCGGTCTGCTCGCTCCCGGTGATCCGCGCCGCTGCGTCCATGGCATCCAGGACAGCCTGCCCGTAGGTGTTGAAGTCCCAGGTCGCGTGGCGGGCGCCCGGGTTGCGCCAGGAGATCATGAACACCTGCAGGCCGCTGCCGGTCAGGTACTCCGCCAGGCTCCGTCCGGGCGCCAGGTCCATCACGTAGAACTTGTTGATCGTCGGCGGCACGATCAGCAACGGGACCTGCCGCACTGCGGCCGTGGCCGGGCGGTACTGGATGAGCTCGAATACCGGAGTCCGCAAGATCACCGACCCAGGCGTGACGGCCAGGTCCGCCCCGACCTCGAACGCGTCCGGCTCGACCATCGACGGCACCCGCGGCGCGGCGGCCATATCGGCGACGAAATGCCGGAGGCCCGCCAGGGCGCTGCCGCCGCCGGTGTCGATGGCGGCCTTCAGCGCCGCCGGGTTCAGCAGCGGGTTATTGCTCGGGGCCAGCGCGTCGATCAGGTTGGTCACCCCGAAACCAACGCGTTCGGAGTCCGCCCAATCCAGGCCGGCGTCGGCCACCACACCTTCCGCGGTCCCCGCAGCAGCCAGGTACACCTGCATCGCCCGGCGCAGCAGCGGATTGCCCGTCCATCCCGGATCGGCGAACCGGCGGTCGCGCCGGGACGGCTGCACCTGCGACGTGCCCACCGCGATGCGGGCCAGCTCACCCAGCAGCTGGCGCCCCCGCCCGGCGACCAGCCGAGGCCGGCCAGCCAGCGCCGCGGCCAGGCGCAGGCCGGAACCACCCGGGTTCACCCGGCGCAGCGCGCCGCTGGCCGCATCAGTGAGCAGCAGGTCCAGGGGCGCCGCCACGGCATCCGCCGCGGCCGATCTGATCGTGTCGCTGTCGGGGCTCATGATCTCTCCTCCAGAGGAGCCTAAGCAGCAGGGCGCGTTCTTCCATCGGTCGCTCGTTACGAACCCGGGGTCAGGCATGGTCCTGCGGGCACAGGCTCTCGCCCTCCGAGAAGATGCTCGGGGCCTTTCACCGGCGAAAGGGGGAACTGGCCGCGGAACCCGCGGAACCGGAGCGCCGGCAGCTGCACCGCCCCGAAGCAGACGCGGGACAGGGGTGCAGACCCCAGAACGGGGCGCTCACGGTGCTCACCGGGACTGACAGCTGGCTGGTGATCTCGGGCCGAGACACGCCGGAACGCAAATCACCAGAATCAGGTGACACCGCCTCACCGTGACGGGCCCTAGCGTCGGGTGCGTTCGCGCACAAGTAATTGGCGCCACGCCAACGGCACTCAGGAGGTGGCAGCCTGAGCGCTCAGGTGGCGATCGTGACGGCGCGGGGGCGCGCTCGGGCGCGCTACAGCAGCGGCTGGTGAACACCATCGGGGCATTCCGGGCCGCAGACGCGCTCAGCACGACGCCCGAGGCGCTGCAGCTCATGGTCGATATCAACCTGGGACCTGAGCTGTGGATGACCCAGGCGGTAGCGCCGCATATGAGGCAGCAGGGCTCCGGGGCCATCGTGCATGTAGCCGCCCGGCCCGGGATTGAGCCGTCGGCCGGGATGGCCGCCTACGGCGCGAGCAAAGCTGCCCTCGCTCATCTGACCCGGATCCTGGATGTCGAGCTGCGCCCGCACGGAATCCGGGTGAACGCGGTGGCGCCACAGCTGCTCGACACCACCGTCAACCGGGCCACGTTCCCGCAGGAGGTAATGGCGCACGCTGTCGCGCCGGAGGCGATGGCCGGCGTGATCGCCTTCCTCGTCAGCGACGCCGCCGGGCCGGTGAGCGGAGCGATACTGCCGGCGTACGGCGCGTGAGAACCAGAGCCCGGCCCGGCCCGTAGGCCGGTTACCATCCGCGGTGGGCAGACCGGCCTGGCGCGCCGGAACGCCTCCGCGGATGGGCCAGCCAGTCCTCGCAACCCCGGACGTGGGCGTGACATCGTGGATCCGGCCGGGATGCGTGCCGCCGCCATTCATGGTCGGGCGCTCCCGCTTCGGGGGGCCGGCGGTGGGCGTCCGGGTTCAGCTGCCGGCGGAGAGCCGCAGGGCGAGGTCGCGGAGCGTGCTGATCTTCCGCCATGGCGGTGCGGGCGGAGCGGGCTGGGTACACCCTCCAGGAGGGGTGCCGTGGACGGTTTTTTGCTCGTATATGAGGGCTTTGATCCCGAGGCTGAGGGCCTTCGCGAGGCGCTGACCTCGACGGGCAACGGCTACCTGTGCGCACGCGGCGCGGCGGAGTGGGAGGACGCCGACGGCGTGCACTATCCCGGGACCTACGTGCACGGCGGTTACAACCGCGAGACTACGATCCTGGGCGGCCTGCCCGTGCTCAACGAGGACCTCGTCAACCTGCCGAACTGGCTGGTCCTCCAGGTGCGCATCGAGGGCGGGGACGCGATCCGGCTCGCCGACGTGGAGCTGCTCACTTACCGCCACGAGCTTGACATCCGGTTCGCGACCGTGATCCGTCACCTCGTGTTCCGTGATCATGAGGGCCGTGAGACGACGCTGCACAGCCGTCGCTTCGTCAGCATGGCCGACGCCCATCACGGAGGGATCGAGTGGACGCTCATCCCGGGGAACTGGTCGGGGCACATCGAGATGGTCACGGCCATCGATGGCCGGGTGAGCAACGCCGGGGTTGCCCGCTACCAGCAACTGGAAGCCCGCCACCTGAACCCCGTGGGCCCGCGGACACTCGGGTCCGAGGTTATCGCGCTGAAGGCCGAGACCCGGCAGTCGAACCTGTACGTCAGCCACGCGGCCCGCACCCGCGTGTTCCGCGCTGACCAGTCGGTCCAGGTCGAGCGGCGGCTCTACCAGATGGAGGACTACATCCAGCAGGTCCTGGCCTTCGACGTGTGCCAGGGCGAGGCCACGCGGGTCGAGAAGCTGGTGACCTTCTTCACGTCGCGGGACCAGGCGGTCAGCGACACGCTGGTGAAGGCGGCCACGTCGGTGGCCCGGCACACCGATTTCGGCGCCTCGTTCGAGCGGCACGCCGCGGCGTGGGAGGAGCTGTGGCGGGTCTGTGACGTGCGGGTGTCCGGGGATGAGAGCGTGCAGTCGCTGCTGCGGCTGCACATCGGGCATGTCCTGCAGGTCTGCTCGCGGAACACCGCCGACCTCGACGCGGGACTGCCCGCCCGCGGCCTGAACGGCGAGGCCTATCGCGGGCACGTGTTCTGGGATGAGATCTACGCGTTCCCGTTCTTCAACATCCGCCTGCCGGAGGTCACGCGGGGGCTGCTGATGTACCGCTACCGCCGGATCGGCGAGGCCCGGGCAGCGGCGCGGGAGGAAGGATTCCGGGGCGCGATGTTCCCGTGGCAGAGCGGTAGCGAGGGGACCGAGGAGACGCAGCGCGTCCACCTCAACCCCGTTTCGGGCCTCTGGGAGCCTGACCTCAGCCGTAACCAGCGGCACGTCAACGCGGCAATCTTCTGGAACATCTGGCAGTACTTCCAGACCACCGATGACCAGGTATTCCTCCGCGACTATGGTGCGGAAATGATGCTAGGCATCACTCGCTTCTGGGCATCGATCGCGCACTTCAATCCGGGGCGCGAGCGTTACGAGATCCATGGCGTGATGGGCCCCGACGAGTTCCACGACAAGTACCCGGACGCGCCGCATGGTGGCCTGCGCAACAACGCGTACACCAACGTCATGGTGGCGTGGCTGTGCGACATCGCCGGCCAGCTGCTGGCGTTGCTCCCCTCGAGCCGGGCGGAGGAGTTGCGCGAGCGGCTGGGCATCGGTGACGACGAGCTGGCGGTGTGGCGTGACATGAGCCGTCGCATGTTCGTCCCGTTCCATGACGACGGGATCATCAGCCAGTTCGAGGGCTATGAGGACCTCGAGGAGCTGGACTGGGACGCGTACCGCGCGAAGTACGGCAATATCCAGCGGCTTGACCGGATCCTGCGCGCGGAGGGCAAGGATCCCAACCGTTACAAGGTCACCAAACAGGCCGACACAGTGATGCTGTTCTTCCTGTTCAGGGACGAGGAACTGCACGAGATTTTCGAGCGGCTCGGGTACGGCCACGATCTCGATACGGTGCCACGGAACGTTGCGTACTACGATCGGCGCACGTCGCACGGCTCGACACTGAGCTTCGTCACCCATGCCGGGGTCCTCGCCGCTATCGACCCGGAGAGCTCGTGGGAGCGGTTCCTGGTCGCGCTGCGCAGCGATGCCGAGGACGTTCAGGGCGGCACGACGAAGGAAGGCATCCACATGGGTGTCATGGCCGGGACGCTCGACCTCGTGCAGCGGAGCTACGCGGGCGCCTATATCAGCGACGGCGTCCTGTGCTTCGATCCCCGGTTGCCGGGTCGGCTCGATAGCCTGTCGTTCTCGATGCAGTTCCGGCAGACCCCGATCCAGGTGACGCTGACCCACGACCAGCTGACGCTGGCCCTGCATGCCGAGGGCGGGAGCCGTTCGGTGACGGCGGCGGTCCGCGACGACGTCCGCAAGCTGAGCGTGGGCGACAGGGCCGTGTTCGAGCTAAGCCGGAACCACGCCACCACGGCGCCTTCCCGGCCCCTCCGCCCCTCCGCCCCGGATTGAAGGAGGCCGCGTGCCGAAGTTCCAGGGAGCCATCTTCGACGTCAACGGAGTGCTGGTCGAACTCGCCCCACGAAAAGGCGTGGCGCGAGTCACTGCGCGAGCTGATGGAGTCCGGCTGGCGCGACATCCGTGACCAGACGGCATGGTCGCCGGACGCGTTCACGCCCCACGTCTACCAGCAGTACGTCTCGGGCAAGCCGCGGATGGCCGGCGCCCGCGCCGCCCTCGACTACTTCCACGTGCCCGACGCCGAGCAGCGCGTCACCGAGTACGCGCAGCGCAAGCAGGAGATGGTCGTGCGCCTCATCGAGGCCGGCGACTTCACCGCATATCCAGACGCGCTGCGTTTCGTCATCGTGGCCAAGGATGCCGGGCTGCGCATCGCGGACGCGTCGTCGTCGAAGAACGCGGGGTTGTTCCTGCGCAAGATCCGGCTCGACACGTTCGCGGCCGAGCACGGGATCTCCTCGCCGACGCTGCGGCCCGGCCAGACGCTGCTGGACTACTTCGACGTGGACGTCTCGGGGCGCGATTTCGCCCGAGGCAAGCCGGACCCCGAGATCTTCCTGACCGCAGCGCACGAACTCGGCGTCGAGCCACGCTACGCGATGGTGATCGAGGACGCGTCCTCCGGCGTCCAGGCGGCGAAGGCCGGCGGCATGGCCGCGATCGGCATCTCCCGGGCTGACGACGCCGACCTGCTGGCGGCGGGCGGCGCCGATCTGGTGGTCGCCTCGCTCGATGACGTGGACTGGGATGCCCTCAGCCAAGGAGAGCTGACGGCGCGGTGACGCGCCTCACGCATCGAGCGGGTGAGATGGCGCTGCTCATAAATTGGGAACCGAACGAAAGTTGGCTGACGGAACGGGTCAGCGGCCCAGGGACGGTGTTTTCGCAGTGAGCAGTTCGCCCGGGCCGGGCATGACGGAACTGGTGCTGCTCGGGACGGCGGGTGCGCCCCTGCCCGTGGCTGATCGCCGCGGGATCTCGTCGGCGCTCGTCGTGGGCGACCGGGTCTTCGTTATCGACTGTGGTCGGGGGACGCCCTCCGCGCTCGCCGACGCGGGACTCGGCTTCTCCCGCCTGGAGGCAGTGTTCCTCACTCACCTGCACGCCGATCACACCGGTGACCTGCCCGGCCTGCTGCTGTACGGGTGGGGTGTCCGCGAAGGCGACAACGGCCCGCTGCCCCCGATCCGCGTCTTCGGGCCGCCGCGCCCGCACATGCTGCCCGACGATGACGCCGCCTTCCGTCGCGTGACGACGATCCACCCGGAACGGCCGGCTCCCGGCACGGCTGACCTGGTCGACAGCCTTCTGGCGGGTTACGCCTACCACCTGAACGTCATGCCGCTGGACGCCCGCATGCCGGACCCGGGAGCGCTCGTCCGGGCCACCGACATCCCGGTCACCCCCCGGGCGGACGGCCGCCCGCCGGCCCCGGTCACCGTCATGGAGGATGACGCAGTCCGGGTTACCGCCATCACCGTGACGCACGGCCATGTGATGCCCGCGCTCGCCTACCGTTTCGACACCGCGGACGGCTCCGTCGTGTTCTCCGGCGACACCACCGCGAACGATGGCCTGATCGCGCTCGCGCAGGGGGCCGAGATCCTCGTCCACCAGGTGGCCGACCTGGGCTACCTGGAGCGGCACGGCGTCACGGGTGAGGCGCTGCGGCGGATGGCCGCGCTGCACACCGACGTCTCCGAGGTCGGCAGTGTCGCCGAACGCGCCGGGGTCCGCGAGCTCATCCTCAGCCATTACCTCCCGGCGGACCTGGACGCGATTTCCGAGGCGGAATGGGCCGAGCGCGCCGGGCGGGGCTTCACCGGGACCACCACAGCGGGCCGGGACGGCCTGCGCAGAACCGTCCAGCGCATCACCCCGTCACCATCTTAATTTTTCCTGAATATCTAGTTACGCCCCCACCGCCGACTCGCGCTGCGTCACCCAGTGGAGTTGCCCGCGGGACCGGAACGGTGCGATGGCCGGCTTCTTATTCTCCGCGGCCGTTGTTAGCCTGGTTTCGTCTGATTCGTGCCTCTCGGCCAGCGTGATTAGCCGGCTATTGGCTGTCTCACGCTGGTGTCAGACCTTGCCGGAGCTCGTCGGAGCCTGCCGGGGACTCCGATCCAGTTCCCGGTGTGAGCACTCCGGCCAGGTGCTCGCGCATTCCATCCCCGGCGCGGTCTCGAGACGGCCGCGGACACGTCCTGCCCGCAGGCCGGCCGGAGAGGAGCAGGCGGTGGCTTCCAGCGTGGCTGACGCGATGGTGGCGTTGTTGAAGGGCTCCGGGGGCGCCGGGTCTACGGGGTTCCCGGTGACTCCCTGAATGGGTTCACCGATGCGCTGCGCCGCGATGGCGGCGTCACCTGGGAGCACGTGCGCCACGAGGAGGCGGCCGCGTTCGCGGCCGCCGCGGAGGCCACGCTGACCGGCGAGCTGGCGGTGTGCGCGGGCAGCTGCGGGCCGGGCAACCTGCACTTGATCAACGGCCTGTACGACGCCAACCGGAGCCGGGTGCCGGTGCTGGCGATCGCGGCGCACATCCCGGAGGTCGAGATCGGCCTGCAGTACTTCCAGGAGACGCACCCGCAGGACGTGTTCCGCGAGTGCAGCGTGTACTGCGAGCTGGCCAGCATCCCCGAGCAGATGCCGCACATCATGGAGAGCGCGATGCGCGCGGCGCTGGAGCGCGGCGGGGTCGCCGTCGTCGTCATCCCCGGCGGGGTGTTCTTCGCCGACGCCCCGGCCGGCCCGGTGACCCCGGTGCGCAAGGCGGCCTCGGTGATCCGGCCGGCCCAGGCTCCGCTCGCGGCCGCGGCTGAGGTGCTGAACGGCGCGAGCCGGGGTGACCATCCTGGCCGGGGCCGGCTGCGCGGGCGCGCACGACCAGCTCATGGAGTTCGCGGGCACTCTGCAGGCCCCGGTCGTGCACGCCATGCGTGGCAAGGAGTTCGTGGAGTACGACAACCGCTTTGACGTGGGGATGACCGGGCTGATCGGGTTCGGTTCGGGGTACCGGGCCATGGAGCACTGCGATGCGCTGGTCATGCTCGGCACCGACTTCCCCTACCGGCAGTTCTTTCCCGAGGGTGTCCCCGTCATCCAGGTCAACGTGCGGGGGGGAGAATATCGGCCGCCGGGTGCCGGTCACCGTCCCGCTGGTGGGGACGGTCAAGGACACGATCGAGGCGCTGCTGCCGCTGTTGGAGGCCAAATCCAGCGCCAGGCACCTGGACCGGCTGACCGCCCATTACCGGCGCGCCCGGTCCCGGCTGGACAAGCTCGCCCAGAGTCGGCCGGGCGAATCCCCGCTGCATCCGCAGTTCGTGGCGGCCACCATCGACCGGCTCGCCGCGGCCGACGCCGTCTTCACCGCGGACGTGGGGACGCCATGCATCTGGACGGCCCGGTACGTGCGGATGAACGGTGCGCGCCGGCTGATCGGCTCGTTCAATCACGGGTCGATGGCCAACGCGCTCCCGCACGCCATCGGGGCGCAGGCCGCCCAGCCGGGCCGCCAGGTGATCTCGCTGTCCGGCGACGGCGGGCTGGCCATGCTGCTCGGCGAGCTCATCACGCTGCGCCAGCAGCACCTTCCGGTGAAGGTCGTGGTGTTCAACAACGGCGCGCTGTCCTTCGTGGAGCTGGAGATGAAGGCGGCCGGGATCGTCACTTACGGCACCGACCTGGACAACCCTGACTTCGCCGGCATCGCCCAGGCGGCCGGGCTGTTCGGCGTGCGGGTGGAGAAGGCCGGCGACCTGGAGGACGCGCTGCGGGCGGCGCTGCGTCATGACGGCGCGGCCCTGGTTGACGTCCGCACCGACCGCCACGAGCTCTCGCTGCCGCCCAAGCTGACCTACGGCGAGGTCAAGGGCTTCACGCTGTATGCGACCAGGACCGTCCTGTCCGGCGAGGGCAAGGAACTGGTCGAGCTGGCCAAATCCAACCTGCGGGATCTGGACATCGAGTAAGAGGGACGGCGGTCATGGGCAGTCTCGAGGAGATCCTGGCCGGCTACGACGACCTGCAGGCCGGCCAGGAAGCGTTCTATAAGGACCTGCACCAGCATCCCGAGCTGTCGCACCAGGAGCACCGCACGGCCGAGCGGGTGGCCGGGAAGCTGCAGGAGTACGGCTGCACGGTCCAGACGGGCATCGGCGGGACGGGAGTCGTGGGCGCCCTGGCCAACGGCAGTGGGCCCACCGTTCTGCTCCGGGCTGAGCTGGACGCGCTGCCGGTCAAGGAGGACACCGGCGCGGATTACGCCAGCACCGCGACCGCGAAGGATGCCAAGGGCCATGAGGTCCCGGTGGCCCACGCCTGCGGCCACGACATGCACATGTCCTGCCTGCTCGGCATGGTCAAGCTCATGTCCGAGCACCGTGACCTGTGGAGCGGGACCCTGCTGCCGCTCTTCCAGCCAGCCGAGGAAACCGGCGACGGGGCGCAGGCGATGGTCGACGACGGCCTGTTCAAGCGGATTCCCGTGCCCGACGTGGCTCTGACCCAGCATCTGCTGTCCGGCGTCGCGGGGACGGTGCTGACCCGGTCCGGGCCGTTCATGGCGACGGAAGACAGCATCAACGTCACCGTGCACGGGAAGGGCGGCCACGGCGCCATACCGCAGCACACCATCGACCCGGTGGTGATCGCGGCCATGGCCATCGTCCGGCTGCAGACCATCGTGTCCCGCGAGGTCGCACCCGGCGAGATCGCGGTGGTGACGGTCGGCAGTGTCCAGGCCGGTACCGCGACCAACCTCATTCCCGATCACGCCGTGCTGGGGCTGAACCTGCGCAGCTACTCCGACCAGACCCACGAGCGCATGCTCGCGTCGGTCCAGCGGATCGTGCGGGCCGAGAGCCAGGCCGCCGGCTCACCCCGGGACCCGGACTTCGACACCATCGGCAGCTTCCCGCTCACCGTCAACGAGCCGGCCACCACGGACCGGGTGGCGTCCGCCTTCGCCGCCCACTTCGGCGACCACGCCGGCGAAATCGACCGGCAGACCGTCAGCGAGGACTTCAGCAACATTCCCAACGCCGCCGGGGTGCCCTACACCTACCGGGCGCTCGGGTTCACCGACGACAAGACCTACCGCGCCGCGGAGAAGGCCGGGCACCTGCAGGATCTGATCTCCAACCACTCACCGAAATTCCTGCCGCCGCTGCAGCCCTGCCTGCGGACCGGCACCGAGGCCATGACCACGGCCGCGCTAGCCTGGCTGGCGCGGAAATAACTCACCGACACGGCGATTGGACCCGGGATGGGCACTGGAAAGCATGGCATTACCCCGCTCGCCGCCGTCGTGGGCGGCGTCCTGGCCGGGGCCGTGGGGACGGTCTGCCTGGACGCTGTGAATTACCTGAAGTACCGGAGCGCGGGCGGTAAGGACAGCCCGCTCGCGTGGGAATTCCCGAAGGTCGAGAGCTGGGACCAGGCGCCGGCCCCCGGGCAGGTCGGCAAGCGCCTGATCGAGGGTTTCACGCAGCGCGAGCTTCCGGACCGGTGGGCCGGGCCGGTCAGCACCGTCATGCACTGGTCCTACGGGTCGGGATGGGGAGCGCTCTACGGGATCCTGGCCGGCTCCCTGCGCAAGCCGAACCCCCTCTATGGCCCGCCGTTCGGCGCGGTGGTCTGGGTCTCGGATTACGTCCTCCTCCCGGAGGCCGGGCTCTACAAGCCGATCTGGGAGTACGACGCCAAGACGCTGGCCGGTGACCTGACCGCCCATCTCGGGTACGGCGCGGGCACGGGAACCACGTTCTGGCTGATCACCAAGATCTGGCGGGCATAGGGCCTACCGCCCGTTCTCCCCGTCTAGCCCCGGGCTTTCGTGTCGGACTGGCGGTAGCTTGATCGTTTACCTGGAAGCGCCTCCAAGATCATCCGGTAGCGCGTTGCCAGCGGGGGAGCGTCACCGCAGCTCCGGGCAGGTTTGGGCGGGACCCATGCTGCCCGCGCCCCGATTGTCGGAGGGCGGGGGCAGGATTGGGACATGACAGTGACAGGACGACTGGAACTCATCGCGCTCGACGCGCCGGACATCGAGAAGCTTGCCGAGTTCTACGCGGAGCTCGCTGGCTGGGAGATCATCCGGAAGGAACCCGACTGGATCACGGTGCGGGCGGGGGATGGCCAGGAGATCGCGTTCCAGCTGGCTGCGGACCATATCGCGCCCCAGTGGCCCGGGCAGGAGCATCCGCAGCAGTTCCATCTCGACCTGCTGGTCGACGGGTACGAGGCGGCGGCCGAGAGGGCCATCGGCCTCGGTGCTACCCGGCTGGCCGACGGCCAGACCTGGGTCACGCTGGCCGATCCGGCCGGGCACCCGTTCGATCTGTGCCAGAAGGACGGCGTCGGCCCGGTGATGGGGCTGTTCGCGGTGACGATCGACGCGCCCGACGCGCCGGCGCTGGCCCGCTTTTATGCTGGTCTGCTGGGCATGGAAGTCACTTACGAGGGTCCCGAGGGAGCACTCATCGCCGGTGACGCCAAGAGCGTGATGTTCCAGCAGGTGAGCGGGTACAACCCGCCGCGGTGGCCCGACCCGGCGCACCCCCAGCAGGCGCACCTCGACATCGCCGTCGGCGACCTCGATGCCGGCCAGGCGCGGGCCCTAGAGCTGGGCGCGTCACGGCTGAACGGCGGTGGCGAGCGGTTCCGGGTCTTCGCCGACCCGGCCGGGCACTCATTCTGCCTGACCCTGCAGAGCGTCTCGGCCTGACCAGTGCCCCAGCCTGACCGGCGACTCGGACTGACCAGCCGGCGGATGGGCCTAGCCGGCGGACCTGGCCGGGATGGTGCTGGACCGCGATAGACCCGGTCGCGGGGGATTTGTGCCGCCGGCGTAACGGGCCAGGCTGAGGATCAAGATCTCGGTGGTCATCCAGGCTCCACCCGCCGGGACTGCTGCTGAGCACGAGACCGTCCGCCCCGCGGGGGTCGTGCACCAGCTTGTCGGTGGCGGGCAATAGGCTCGTTGTCCATGCGCATCGATGCGGTGTTCGGTGGTATTGGCCGGTGGTCCGTCCGGCTGCGCTGGCTGGTCCTGCTGATCTGGGTATTCGGTGCGATCGCGGCCGTGACGCAGCTGCCGTCGCTGTCCAGCGTGACCCAGAGCAACAACTCCAAGTTCCTGCCCGCGAGCGCCCCCAGCCAGCACGCGATCGACCTGTCCGCGCCGTTCGGCAGCTCGAACCTGCTCCCGGTCCCCGTCATCGCCGCGACCACCAGCGGGCCGCTGACCGCGGCGGACGTCAGCGCGGTGACTTCCCTGCAGGCCGCGTTCCACTCCGTGCCCGGCATCAAGCAGGTGCTCGACGTCGGGCGCTCCGCCAACGGCCAGGCCGTGCAGCTGCTCGCGCTGGCCGCCAACAACAGCGGCAACCAGAGCTACCAGCAGGACCTCATCGACGGCCTGCGCGCGAAGATCGCCAGCGCCGGGCTGCCCGCCGGGCTGCGGGTCCACCTGGCAGGCAGCATCGCCGTTCAGGTGGATCAGCAGAAGGCGTCCGGCAACACCGGCAACAAGGTGCAGGACCTGTCGCTGATCTTCATCATCGTGCTGCTCGTGCTCATCTTCCGGTCGCTGACGCTTGCCCTGACCACGGTCCTGCCCGCCCTGCTGTCCGTGCTCATCTCCGGTCCGCTGGTGGCCGAGGCGGCCAAGCACGGCCTGCAGGTATCGCCGCTCGCCCAGTTCTTGCTGATCGTCCTGGTACTCGGCGCCGGCACGGACTACGGGCTGTTCCTGGTCTTCCGGGTCCGGGAGGAACTGCGGGCGGCCGGCCATGACGTGACCGGCATGGCCGGGGCGCCCCAGCAGGGCCTGTTCCGGTCCTTGCTCTCGGACCTGGCTGGTCCCCGTCCGGCCGCGCGGACTGCGCTGGTCGAGTCGGTCACCCGGGTCGGCGAGTCGATCACGTTCTCGGCCGCCACAGTCATCGCGGCGGTGCTGACCCTGCTGGCGGCCAGCTTCCCGTTCTACTCCAATCTCGGTATCCCGTTCGCGATCGCGATCGGGGTCACCCTGCTGGCCGGCCTCACGCTGCTGCCCGCGCTGCTGTCGATCCGCCTGTCGCTGCTGGCGATGAAGCGGACGCTGTTCCAGGCCATGTTCCACAAGCCCAAGCTGCTGCCCTGGAGCATCCAGGGCAAGGGCGGGGTTGGCGTCTGGGGCCGGGTGGCCGGCCGGATCGTGCGCCGCCCCGCGGCCACGCTGATCATCGGCGTGCTGGTCTTCGGCGGCCTGGCCCTGGCCGTATTCGGCTACACGGCGTCAGGCTTCGGCGGCAGCACGGCCCCGCCGGCCGGCAGCGACTCCGCGAAGGGCACGCTGCTGCTGACTCAGTACTTCCCGGAGTCGGCCGCCAACCCGACCTCACCGATATTCAAGTTCAGCCAGCCGGTCTGGACTGATCCCCAGGTCCTGGCCAAGGCGACCAGCGAGCTCAAGGCCAGCAGCCTGTTCACTACGGTGGCCGGCCCGCTCAACCCGAGCGGGCTGGCGCTGCCGCCCGCCGATTACGCCCGGCTGCACGCTGCGCTCGGCCCGGCCAAGGCCCTGCCACCACTCCCGCCGCCCGGTCTGGCCGGAAAGGTGCCGCCCGCCATCTACCAGCTGTACCGCAGCACCTCGAACTTCATCAGCGCCGACGGGCGGACGGTGCAGTTCTCCGTCGGGCTGAAGGCCGGCGATCCCGGCAGCACGGCCGCCCTGGATGCCGTCCCGGCGATCCGCGCTGAGATCAGCAGGGTGGCCGCGTCCATTGGCGCCGCCGACTCGGCGGTCGGCGGCGAGGCGCCCGCCCTGTACGACATCAGCGCCGTGTCCAACAGTGACCTGGTCAGGGTCATCCCCATCGCGATCATAGTGATCGGGTTCCTGCTGGCGCTCGTGCTGCGGAGCCTGGTCGCCCCGCTCTACCTGATCGCCTCGGTGGGCTTGTCCTACCTGGCCGCGCTCGGGCTCTCTGTGCTGCTGTTCGTCGACATCGGGGGGAGCAAGGGACTGGTCTTCTTCCTGCCGTTCCTGATGTTCATCTTCCTGCTCGCGCTCGGCGAGGATTACAACATCCTGGTCATGACCCGGATCAGGGAAGAGGCGCACAAACTGCCGCTGCGTGAGGCGGTCGTCAAGGCGATCGGCATGACCGGCACGACCGTGACCTCAGCCGGCCTGGTGCTGGCCGGTACCTTCGTGGTGTTCGGCGTCGTGGCCGGCAGCGGGGCGGGTGGCAGCCAGTTCCGCGACATCGCGATCAGCCTCGCACTCGGGATCCTGATGGATACCTTCCTGGTCCGGACGCTGCTCGTGCCCTCCACAGTCGTGCTGCTGGGCCGGTGGAACTGGTGGCCATCCAAGCTGACCATGGACCGCCCGGAGACGCCCGCGCCTGCAACCGGGAAGGCCGTGGCCGGGTCAGCCGGGCCGGAGTCCGCCTCCACGGCGCAGCCAGAATCCCGCTGAACGGTGACCCGCGTGTGCGGCAGCAACGTTGACCTAGGCGCCTATCACCGCTGGGTCGGTGCGGCTCCCGTGCACCGGGCTTGACAATTGCTCGCCGGCAGCATCGCTGGGCCCGTTCCAGGGAGGCGAATTCAATGGGGTCACAGCTGGGTACGGGAGCCTATGAAGGACGCTCAGTCAGACGACTGTTCCTGCTTAGCTCGGCGGCCCGGGCGCGGGCGGCCTGACGGATCAGGTGGTCGCGCTCGGTGACGTCCGTAGCCCGACGGGCGGCATCCGCGTACGCCGTGGCGGCGGCAGGGAGGTCGCCGCTGAGCTCGTGCAAGTGGCCGCGGACGGCGTGCCACCGGTGCCGCTCGCCGAGCACCTCGCGCAGCCGGTCGGTCTCGCGCAGCCCGGCGGCGGCGCCGAGGACGTGGCCGACCGCGACCGCGCGCCCGAGCACCGCGGCGGGGTCCTGGCGCACCGGGTCGTCGCTGAGGGCGACGAGGTCGTCGTACCAGGCGAGGATCTGCGGCCAGTCGGTCTCCTCGGCGCTTGCCGCGTCGTCGTGCAGGCCGGCGATGGCGGCCTCGACCTGGTAGCGGCCGGGGCGCGCAGCGGCCAGCGCCGACTGCAGGACGCGCACGCCCTCGGCGATCTCGCGGGTGTCCCACAGGCCGCGGTCCTGTCGGTCGAGCGTGACGATGCGACCCTCTGAGTCCAGGCGCGCCGGGAGGCGGGCGTGGTTGAGGAGCATCAGCGCCAGCAGCCCGCGCGCCTCCGGTTCCTCGGTGGCGAGGGTGAGCTGGCGGGCGAGCCGGATCGCCTCGCCGGCCAGGTCCACCCGGCCCGCGTGGCCGGCCGTATAGACGAGGTAGAGCACGCGCAGCACGACGGCGAGGTCGCCGGGCTGGTCCAGGCGGCGTCCCTGCAGGGCGCGCTTAGCCCGGCTGATCCGCTGCGCCATCGTCCCCTCCGGTACGTAGAAGGCGTCGGCGATCTCCCGGGTGGTGAGGCCGCCGACGGCGCGCAGGGTCAGCGCCACCTGGGAGGCGGGCGCGAGGTCGGGGTGGCAGCAGCAGAAGAGCAGGAACAGGGTGTCGTCGCCCTTCTCGGTGGCGGCGGTCCGCGGCTCGGCGTACGTCGCCTCCTCGCGGCGGTGACGGGCGGCCTCGCTGCGGCGGGCGTTGACGAGCCGCCGGGTCGCGACCGTCGCCAGCCACGCGCGCGGGTCGCGCGGCGGGTGCTCGGGCCACACCCGCAGCGCCTCCAGCAGCGCCTCCTGCAGCGCGTCCTCGGCCGCATCGAAGTCCTCGCCCCGCCGGACCAGGCCCGCGAGCACCCGCGGGACGAGGGCGCGCAGGGCGCCCTCATCCCGCCGTCGCGTCGGCTCGTCCATCACGCCGGGTCAGTCGTCCGAGGGCGCCCCGGACATGACCTCCCGGACGTCGATCCACTCGTACAGTGGCTCCCCGCCCGGGCCGGGCTCGGAGGAGACGTAGGCCGCGAGCTCGACTGCACGCTCGTGTGACTCGACGTCGATCATGTACCAGCCCGCCACGAGATCGCTGGTCTCGGGCAGCGGGCCGTCGGTGGTGACCGGCGCGGCGTCCGGGCCGCCGTAGCGCACCCAGGTGCGCGCCGGCGTGAGCGCCTGCGCGTCGACGTACTCGCCGTTCTCCTCGAGCAGTTCGCTGACGTGCTTAAGGAAGGCCATGTGCGCCTCCACGTCCTCGGGGGCCCACTGGTCCATCGGGGGCACGGGACGGTGCGGCTCCGGGGTGCCGCGGTAGTGCTTGAGGAGCAGGTACTTCGGCATGGTGGTCTCCTGGTGTCGTGGGCCGCGCCTGTCGTGGCCCTTCACCTGGTGAGCGGAGCCGGTCAGAGCTTCTCGACATGAAATCACTCATTTAGCTCCAAGGCCCTCATCAGAGGTGCAGACGAGGCGATCGGTCGCGCCTGATCGGCATGGGCTAAGGCGGCTGGAACGACTGCCACTCAACAGGAAGAAGAGCCGCAGGTCGTTCAGCCCGGCCCAGATGTTGAAACGTCACCGTTCCCGGTGCCTTGGTCCTGCCGCATACTGGTCCGGTGGAACCGGCACCTGATTCCGTCGGGGGGCAGATCCAGCCGCCCGCGGGCCGCCGCGGGCGGGCACGCCACCCGCGGCTAGCAGGGCCATCCGACCAGGCCCTGCACCGGCTGGCCGGCTGGTATGCGATCGCCCTGCGCCTCGGCGGCGCGGCCTTGTTCACCGCGGTAGCCCTGCTGGCCGCAACGAAGCAGATCTCCGGCTGGTGGCTGGGCGCGCTGCTGACTGCGCTGTGCTTGTGGTCAGCCTTCTTCACCTGGCGGGTCCGGCGGTCCGGGTTGACGCGGACCGTGGTACTGGCCGACGCCGCGGTTATCTCGGCGCTGGCGCTGGCGCAGCAGCACCTCGTCCCGGCTGTGCTGATCAAGGACAGCACGACCTGGATGCTCCCGCTGGCCTGCACGTCGGTGTACATCCTGCAGATCGCGCTGCGGCCGTGGCTCGGGCTGCCGGGGGCCGCGATCGTGGTCATCGCCTACGGGCTCGGCGCCGGCCACCCGGCCGATGCCTGGCTGCTGGTGGTGGAGACGATCGTCGCCGCCGGGCTGGTGGCGGTGATCCGCGGCGGCGGCCGGCAGGCGGACGCGATCGTCGCCGCCGGCCTGGAGACCGAGCGGGCGATCCGGGCCGAGGAGGCGCGGCGCGCTGACGAGCGAGAGCAGCACCGCCAGCTGCACGACACCATCCTGTTGACCCTGACCATGGTCGCGGCGGGCACGTTTGCCGGGCCGTCCCGGGCGCTGACCGCGCAGGCGGCCCGGGACCTGCGCGTGCTGCAAGGGCTCGCGGGCGCCCCGGCCGTGCCGGGCGGGTTGGCGCCGCTGACTGACCTGAGACCGAAGCTGGAGCGGGCCGCGGCCAGCACCGATGACCTGGCCGTGCGGCTGAAGCTTGTCCCGGTCACGCTGCCGTCTCCGGTCGCGGATCAGCTCGTCGCCTGCGTCGGCGAGGCACTGCGCAACGTCGAGCGGCACGCCGGGACCGGCCAGGCGCAAGTGACCGTCACCGGCGGTGCGGGCTGGGCGGTCGTCAAGATCACGGACCGCGGCCGCGGGTTCGACCCGGCCGCCAGCCCGCCATCCCGCCGGGGTATCCGCGAGTCGATCACCGGGCGGATGCTGGCGGCCGGCGGCCGGGCCGCGATCGCCAGCCGTCCCGGGGCGGGCACGACCGTCACCGTGAGCTGGCCGGCATGACCGCCGTGCAGCCGACGGCGATGATGTCCGGCCGCTATCAGCGGGCCTTCACCATCGCTGTGGTCTTCCTGGTCGCGGGCTGGCATCTCGCCGGAGCGGGCGGGCAGCTGCTGCATGACCGGTCCGCCTACAGCTCGTTCGCCTTCCAGGGCGCCATGTGGGTGGTCATGGCGCTGGCGATCACTGCCGGGTCGGTCCTGGTACTGCGCGGAGCGCCCGGCTGGCGCCCAGCCTGGGCGGTGGCCATGATCGCGCTGGCCGCCAGCACGGCAGCGGCGGCGGCCAGCCCGGCCGGCCAGATGTTGGCGGTCAACTGGGCGTGGGGGAGTGCCGGCTGGGCGGGCGTGCTCGTGCTGCTGCACCGCCGGTTCCCCGAGCTTGCCTGGTTCCTCGCCGCCGAGGCCCTGGCCATCCTGGGCGTGCAGGTGGGGGACGGGCTGCACCGCACCGAACTGGCCGGGTTCCTCGCCGTGCTGGCCTGGTCGACCGGCGCCCAGGTGGCCGTCGCCGCCGGGGTCAGGGCGCTGGATGCCGCCGCCGGCCAGGCCGCCGCGGCGGCGCGGAGTGAGCACGCCGCGCGCGAGCGGGCCGCCACCGCGGAGATCATCCGGGCCGCCCGGCACGCCCGCTGGCTGTCGCTGCAGGAAAGCGCCGTCCCGCTGGTCACCGAGCTCGCGGCGGGGACGGCTGACCCGGGCGACACGCAGGTGCGCACCAGGTGCGCGGTCCAGGCGGCCCGGCTGCGCCGGCTGCTGGCCGAGGGCGATGAGGTACCCGGATCGCTGGTGCACGAACTGCACGCGAGCGCCGACGTGGCCGAGCGGCGCGGGGTTGCCGTTGAGATCGAGACGGCCGGGCCGCTGCCGCAGGTGCCCGGCCCGGCCCGGCGGGTCATCACCGACGCTGCCATCGCGATCCTGACCGCCGCGCGCAGCCAGGCGCGGATCACCCTGGCGGCGGTGGGCGCCGGAATCGCCGTCAGCTTCGTCGCCGATACCGGCGCGGTCATCCGGCTGCCCGCAGCCGGCGAGGGGGTCGCCATCGAACAGCAGCAAGACGGCGGCATGCTCTGGGCGGAGGCGCGATGGAACAGCCGGTGACGGTGGCGATCATCGAAGACCATCCGGTCGTCACCGAGGGGGTGGCGTCCTGGATCCGGTCCGATCCCGGCCAGCGGGTGCGGGTGGTGCAGACGGCGCGCGACCTGACCCGGCTCCGCGCCGTGCCACGGCTGCCGGCCGACGTGGTCATCCTGGACCTGGAGCTGTCCGGCGAGCTGGTCACCACGGAGATCCCCGGGCTGGTGGCAGCCGGATACCGGGTGGTGGCCTTCTCCGGGCACAGCGATCCGGCGATCGTGATGGAGACGCTGGACAACGGCGCGCACGCCTACGTGTCCAAGGAGGAGGGCCGCGACCATCTGGTCGAGGCCGTGCTGGCGGCGGCTGCCGACCGGCCGTACGTGACCCGGTCGCAGGCCAGGGCGATGCTCGCCGACCAGCGCCCGGCCCGGCCGGCGCTGTCGGAGCAGGAGCGGCAGGCGCTGCTGCTGTGGTTCCAGGGCATGTCAAAAGCATCGGTCGGACGGCGCATGTCGATCAGCGAGAACACGGTCCGGCAGTACATCAGCCGCGCGCGCGCCAAGTACGCGGCCACCGGGCGGACCGCGCCCAGCAAGGACGCGCTGCTCGCCCGGGCGATCGAGGACGGCGTGATCAAGCCGGGCGAGATCGTGCCGTACAAGTCATTCGCCCGCGCCGCGGCCGATCCCCCCAGCCTAGGTGCCCCGGGCCGGTGAATGGCCCGGGGCACCCAACCCCCCCCGGAGCTGCCCCCAGGCGAATCCGCCGCAGCCCAGCGCCCGGGCTACCTGGCCGGGCGCCACGGCGTCATCGGATTGCGGGCTGGCGCACAGTCAGCATTCCCGACCGAGGGCGACACTGTCATGACGCCCGAGCGGGTGACACGATGGCGGGCTGGCTAGCCGGCCAGGAAATCCCGGGCGGGCGCGGATCGCTGTCAGTGCTGGCGAGCACAACCCGGGCTTCTATTGCCGCCCCGTGAACCCCAGGGGAAGTGCTAGCCCGGACATGGCCGGGCATAGGCTTCGCAGCGGGAGGGACACGATGACAGCTGGGGCTGAGTCACCGCACTTGGACAACCATCACCGGGATACGCTGCGCCAGATCTTCGCTCACCCGCTGAGCCACAACATCGAATGGCGGGCGGTGCGATCGCTGCTGGACGCCATAGGGACGGTCACGGCGCGTCACGACGGCAAGGTGGCCATCGAGATCGGGTCGATGCAGGAAGTCCTTGAGCCGCCCGCCGGCAAGGACGTCGATGCGCGGACTGTCGCCGAACTGCGCCGGATGCTGAGCCTGGCCGGTTACGGCCCGTCCTAGTCCGGTGGCGCCACGGCCACGTCACGGCCTGGCTGATCGGCGGCGGCACCCGAACCACGGCGGATCACGCTGACTGGCATCTGACCTTGACAGCGGCAGTCATCGCTGTACCTTTGTCTTATGGATATAGATAAAGGTACCGGGAAGGGCCGGGCCGGTGCCTCCCCGACGGGGGCGGGCGGCGGGGATCAGAGCGCGGCCCCATCCGGGCGGGGCGCGGCCGCGTCGCCGATCGAGTTCCGGCTGGATGCGGCTTCGGGGGTGCCGACTTACCTGCAGCTGGTGCACCAGGTGGAGCATGCGCTGCGGCTGGGTTATCTCACGCCCGGCGATCAGCTGCCGAAGGTCCGGGATGTGGTGGCCTCGCTGGCGATTAACCCGAATACGGTGCTGAAGGCTTACCGGGAGCTGGAGGCCAAGGGCCTGACGGCGGGGCGGCCTGGGCAGGGCACGTTCATCCAGGCCACGCTGGGCCGGGTTGCGCTCCCGGAACTCGCCGGGCTGCGCCGCTCCCTGCTGGGCTGGCTGGGCAGCGCCGATGCGGCGGGCCTGGATGAGGACGGGATCGTGGCGTTGTTCACCAGCGCGCTGCGGGATTTCCATGACCGCCGCGGCGGCACGGGGGAACGCCGCGCCGCGGGGAGCGGCGGAACGGAGGGCGTCGCATGAACGTGGTTGAGGCCAGCGGCCTGGGCAAGCGGTATGGCGGCACGTGGGCGCTGCGTGAGTGCACGCTGGCCATCCCGGCCGGGCGCGTGGCCGCGCTGGCCGGCCCGAACGGCGCGGGCAAGACCACGCTGCTGAACCTGGCGGCCGGCCTGGCCGAACCGTCCGCGGGCGGCATCAGCGTGCTGGGCGGCCTGCCGCCCGGGTCGGCGGCGGCGCTGGATGGCATCGCGTTCGTGGCCCAGGACACGCCGCTGTATAAGAACCTGCCGGCCGCGGGCATGCTGCACCTGACCCGCAACCTGAACCGCCGTTTCGACCAGCATTACGCCAGGGCGCGGCTGGGTGAGCTGGGCATCCCGCTGAACCGCAAGGCCGGGAAGCTGTCCGGCGGGCAGCAGGCGCAGCTCGCGCTGACCCTGGCGCTGGCCCGCCTGCCGCGGCTGCTGGTGCTCGATGAGCCGGTGGCCATGCTCGACCCGCTCGCCCGGCACGACTTCATGGCCACCGTGCTGACGGCGATGGCCGACGACGGGGTGTCGGTGCTGCTGTCCTCGCACGTGCTGGCCGAGCTGGAGCGGGTGGCTGACTACCTCATCCTGCTGTGCCGGGGCCGGGTCCAGGTGGCCGGGGACGTCGAGGGCCTGCTCGCGTCCCACCGCGTGCTGACCGGCCCGGCCGCCGGGGCCGGTAACTATGCCGGATGGCCGGTGGTGCATGCCCGCCGCGGCCAGGCGCAGGCCCACCTGCTGGTCCGGGCCGCCGCCGGCGACCCGGTCCCGCCCGGCTGGGAGGCGCACCCGGCCGGCCTGGAAGAACTGGCCCTGGGCTACCTGCGTGAGCCCGGCGCCGGCGCGCTGCCCGGCCCGGCCCGCAGCCAGCCTGCGCCGCGCGGAACTGGCCAGCCGTCGGAGGTGACGCGATGACCGCGCTGACCATGCCCGCCCGCCCCGGCCGCGGCACCGGCCTGCGGCCGGTGCCGTGGCGGCGGATGGCCTGGGTCACCTGGCGGCAGCACCGGGCCGCGCTGGCCGGGGTGGCCGCGCTGCTGGGCGCGCTGGCGGTGTACCTGTGGCTGGCCGGCCTGCCGATACACCACGCCGCCGCGGCCGCCTGCCACCCGGCCAGCTCACTGGCCTGCGCCATCAACGTCACCGGCCGATACGGCCCGGCCGCGATCCTGGTCAGCATCGCCCTGCAGGCGGTGCCCGCGCTGATCGGGGCGTTCACCGGGGCGCCGGTGCTGGCCCGGGAGCTGGAGACCGGAACCTTCCGCTACGCCTGGACCCAGGGCATCGGCCGGCTCCGCTGGACGCTCGCCAAGCTGGCACTGCTCGCGGTGCTGGCCGCCGCCGCCGCCGCGGCGTTCAGCGTGCTGTATTCCTGGTTCAGCCAGCCGTTCTTCGCCGCGGGCTACGCGATCCCGTTCGCCACCCGCGTGTTCGGCCTGGGCGAGGTCGCGTTCGCCGCCTGGACACTAGCCGCCTTCGCGATCGGCGCCCTGACCGGGATGCTCATCCGCCGGACCGTCCCCGCCATCGCCGCCACCCTGGCCGCCTACGCCGCCCTCGCCTCCACCACCGCGCTGTGGCTGCGCCAGCACTACATCACACCGCTGATCACCCACAGCCCCAACCTGCCTGGCTCCGCGTGGATCATCAGCCACTGGTACACCAAGGGCGGCAAGTTCGCGTTCCCCGCCCGGGGCTCCCAGCTAGTCAGCGCGGTCTCGCAGCTCTGCCCGCCCAGGATTGGGACCTCCGGACTCTCGCCCGCGCAGTGCCTCACCCAGCATGGCTACACGGCGTGGACCAGCTATCAGCCGGGCAGCCGGTTCTGGCCGTTCCAGTGGATCGAGGGCGGCTGGCTGCTCGCGCTGTCGGTCCTGCTCATCGCCGCCACCGTCTGGCTGGTCCGCCGCCGCGCCGCCTGACCCTCCCGGTAATCGCAGCCGGGCTTGGACGGCGGGTCCAGGTCGTGGTCGATGACGATGATCGTGGCCCCGGCTTCCAGCAGCCGGTCGAACACGCCGGCCAGGGCGGCCACGTCAAGCGGGTGCAGGCCGGTGGACGGGCAGGCCACCGTTCCACACTAGGGCCGCCGTCACGGTCAGCGGGTGGCCGGCGATGCAGGCCCGGGCCGATCACCCCGCGGCTGGCCGCCGGGTGCGAGGACGGGATCCACTCATCGGGCTCGAAGTCCCGCAGCCTCATCGCCTCCGCGGGGCGGCAGCGCGCCGGGGCCGGCGCTGCGCCGGCCCCGGTGCGCTGTGGTCAGGGGTGAACCGGCCCGCTGACGCTTAGCCCGCGGTCCAGGCGCAGCGATTGCATGATGGCGAACGTGGTGGTGGTGGTGAAAATGTCGATGTCCGCGGCGGCCAGCACGCCGGTGTACTTGGCGATGATGGGCGCGGTGGCGAGCCGGCCGAGGTGCCCGCAGATGAAGTGGGCCCACGGGTAGGACAGCGCGGACCGGGGGACCGGCGCGTAATCGGGCAGGTCTGCGGCGCCGCTGGCGCCGGAGGCGGGTGATGTCACGGTATCTCCCTGGAGTCTCGCCGCACGTCCCCTGCTGGCCGTGCGAGCGTTCGCGGCCAACCCCAGGCTTGCCCCCGGCCAGGTGAAAAGCCGTCACCAGATCCCGGTGATTCACGCGCCGTTGACAGTGCCTACGCTGGCCCGGTCCCGGGCGGAAGGTCGCTGAGGGCCGCCCGCGGTCACATGCCCATCCGCAACATCTACGCCAGGCTCGGCACCAGTGATCGCTCCTCGGCTGTGCCGCGCGCACGAGAACTGCGGCTGCTCTCGAGCGGCCTCACGCATCAGCACGGTCACCGGAGCCTGGTGATGCGGGTTCACCGGCCAGACCCCAACCATGGCTTCATGGACCCAGCACCCGCCCGCTACACGATCCGCATCAACGGCCACCTCGGCGCCACGGCACTCACCGCGTTCCCGGCGGTGGAGTCGCAGCTGCAAGGCGCGGAAACCGTGCTCACCGGCCTCCTGGATCGTTCGGCACTGTACGGCGTACTAATCGCGACCGGTGCCGGCCGCCGCAGCTCCCAGGACAGCTCGCTCCGGCGCAGCGCCGGGCGCGGGCCACAGGCCAGCCGGGCCGGCTGACCACGTCGGCGTGGTCACCGGCCGTGCAACGCCGGCCACGGCCTTCCGCTCACGCAGGGCGACCGGGACTGCGGCGAGGATCAACGCGCCGGTCAGGGCGAACGCCGCCGGGTAGCCGGTGCGGACGCAGACCAGGCCGAAGACGGCCGGGCCCACGCCGTACCCGGCGTCGTAGGCGAGGTTCCACAACGCGCTGGCCTTAGCCTCAGGCAGCTGCTCGATCAGCAGCGCGAACGTCGCGTTCTCGAGCACCCCGAACCCGGCGCCGAACAGCACCATGCCCGCGAAGAGCACCACGGGCGAGCCCAGCACCATCATCGCGGCCATGCCGAGCGCCGCCACAGCGAGGGCCGGGATGAGCAGCCGGGCGTGACCGTACCGGTCGCCGTGCCTGCCAGCCTGCCAGCGGCTGAGCGTGGCGGTGATGGCCTGCACGAGCAGCGCGGCCGAGCAGAGGTTGCTGGGGATCCCCTTCGCGAGCGGCAGGAACGAGTCCAGCACGCCGGCCGCGATGGTGGCGGCGGCGAAGATCAGCGGCAGCCGCAGCGCGGCGCCCCCCATCCGCCCGGAGTGGCGAGCGCCCGGCATCCGCCTGGCGCGGGCGGTACGGCGTGCCTCGCGCCCGCCCGGCAGCCAGCGGATCGCCACCAGCGGCAGCAGGCCGGCCACGGCCGCCATCGCCGCGGCCGCGGCGGCCAGGTGGTGGCCGGCGAGCCAGACCCCGGCGGGCAGCGCGACAACTACCGGGACGCCGGAGACGATGCCGAGCAGGCCGAGCCCCTCACCGCGCCGTCCGGGAGGGAGCAGCTTGGCGGTGAGCGCGCCGGTGACCACGCCGCACAAGCCGAAGCCGAGCCCGCGCACCAAGCTGACGCTCACCATGACGGCCCGGGGCTCGGGCGCGAGCATGGCCAGGGCCGGCGCGCCGAGCAGCACGGCTCCGGCCGCAAGCACCATCCGGCAGCCGAACCGGCGGATCGCTGCTGCGGCCACGGCCTCGGCAGCCACGGTGCCGAGCAGCAGGGACCCGGTGATCAGCCCGGCACCGGAGCTGCCGGCACCGGCCGCCGCCGCCAGCATCGGCATCACCGACAGCAGCAGGAAGAAGCTGGTGAGCGAGGTGAGCTCGGCCAGGAACGTGGCGGCCAGCGGCACGCTGAGGAGCCGGGCCGGAACCGCGGTACCAGGCTGCGCCTGCGTCAAGGTGCTCATAGCACGCACGCTAGAACCCAGCCGGCACCCTGGTAAGGTCCGATTTCATGGCGATTGAGTGGTCCGGTTTAAGTCCGGAACTGCTGGTTCGGCTCGACCGTTCGGCCAGCGAGCCGCTGCGCGCCCAGCTGGAGGCGAGCCTGCGCGAGGCGATCAGGGGCGGCCGGCTCCGCACCGGGGAACGGCTGCCGTCCTCGCGGGAGCTAGCGCGTGAGCTCGGCGTCTCCCGCGGCATGGTGCAGGACTGCTACGGTCAGCTGCTGGCCGAGGGATACCTGACCAGCCGCACCGGGTCCGCTACCCGGGTCGCCGACATCAGCGGCCAGCAAGCTGGCGAGCAGCCCGCGGCCGGCCCGGCCGTGGGCTTGCCCTCGCCGCCCGGCCAGCCCCCGGAACCGCCGCTGATCGCGGACTTCCAGCCCGGCGTACCGGACCTGTCCAGCTTCCCGCGTACCGACTGGGCCTGGGCCATCAAGCAGGCATGCACCCAGGCCGGCTCCGCGGACCTGGGATACGGCGACCCGCGCGGCAGCGCGGTGCTGCGCGAGGTCCTCGCCGGGTACCTGCGGCGGGTACGGGCCGCCGCCGCCAGCCCTCCGAGAATGATCATCAGCGCCGGCTTTGCGCAAGGAATCAACCTGGTCCTGCGCGCCCTGGCCCGCCAAAGCGGCGTGACGTGCGTGGCCTTCGAAGACCCCGGCTACGGCAGCGCGCAGGCAGACGAAACAGTCCGCGCGGCCCTGGCGATGGGCATCCATGTCACCTACGTGCCGGTCGACGAGCAAGGCCTCGTGGTCAGCGAACTGGCGCCCAGCGGAGCCCACGCGGTCGTGGTCACCCCGGCCCACCAGGCCCCCACCGGGGTGGTCTTGTCCCCGGCCCGGCGGCATGCCCTGACCGACTGGGCGCGGCGCGGCGGCGGGTACGTGATCGAGGACGACTACGACTCAGAGTTCCGCTACGACAAGGAACCCGTCGGTGCGCTGCAGGGACTTGCCCCAGACCAGGTCTTCCTGCTCGGCACGACCAGCAAGGCACTGGCGCCTGCGGTCCGCCTCGGCTGGGTCCACGCCCCTGCATCACTGGCCTCAGCGGTCGCCGCCGAGAAAGAAATGAGCGACCGCGGCTCCTGCACGCTAGACCAGCTCGCGCTAGCAACCCTGCTCACAACCGGCCGGTACGACCGCCACCTGCGCCGGATGCGGACTGTCTACGCCGCCCGCCGGGCCGCACTGACCGGCGCGTTTGCCCGGCATGCCCCCCGGGTCCAGCTCACCGGGCTCGCGGCGGGATTCCACGCTGTAGCGCTGCTGCCACCCGGCGCCGACGAGATGGCGGTGATCGCCGCGGCGCGTGAACGGCGGGTCGGGCTGCACGGCATGGGCGCCTACCGCGGCCATCCTGACGCCGCGGCGTCACCCGCACTGGTGATGGGCTTCGGCAACGTCCGCGAGCGGGCCATCGAGCCCGCCATCGCCGCCGTTGCCGACCTGCTCAGCTGACGAGGAAGCAAGCAAAGCCGGGCACCAATGGCAGCAACTCGGTGCTCATGGCGGTCCTCGCCACGGTCTTCGGCTGTCAACCGGCATGCTCGCTGCTTTGGCCCGGCGGGCTGGGGGAGCCGCTGCGTCATACCAAAGCATCATTCGCGGAGGCGACCGGCGGACGACGACCGGAGGGGTTGCTGCGGCGGAGGCTTACTGCATGAAAGCCAGCTACCACTCAGGCAGGGAGAACGCCATGACTACCACGACCACCCGCGGCCCGCAGCGGACGCCCACCACCGCTCCGACCGGCACTCACGCAGGCACAACCGGCTCGCCGGGAACCAGCGGCGTGCTGGCCGGCCTGCTGATGGTGACCGGGATCGGGTGGAACGCCGGGCTGGAGGCGCGGCCTTTTCACCCGGTGATGATGGGGGTCACCGCGCTCGTGATCCACGTCCTCCCACTGGTGGCCCTGATGATCTTCCTCGTGCCAGCACTGGTAAGTTCCAGCCGGCGACGCGGCGTGTCTGTCGCGGCGGTCCTGGCGCTCGCCTTCGGCCTCTTCTCAGCCGTGTTCAGCATCACTCATCCGCACGCCGTGATGGGAGTCCATAACCTCAACGATGTGCTGCCGATCGCGATCCTGGACGCCGGCGCGCTGTTGTGGCTGGTTCGCGGACGCCGGCGCAGCACCAGCAAGATCGAGCGCACGACGGCATGACATACGGCAGCGCGCGAGATTTCGGCCACCAGGCCAGCGCATGCCAGGCTGGCAGGATGCACCACATCCCAGCCGGCCCGGCGACCGCGGCCCAAGCGGCGCAACGATCGCCTCGTGGTGTGCTAACTCTCGCTCGTGAGCACCCGGTTGCTACTGACCGGGTGCTCACGGCCGTCCTGGTGGCCGTGTCCCTCGCGGGCCTATGGCTGGTGAGCTGGTCGAAGACCGCCCACTACCGGGCACCGGATGCGGGCGGGATCCTGCTGACGCTGGCCATCGTGGTGCCCCTGCTGTGGCGGCGTCAGCGACCGGACCTGGTCCTGGTGATCAGCGGAGCGGCGCTGCTCGCGTACGACGCCGTCGGCTACCCCTCGGGACTGGCGTGGCTGGCCTGTTACTGGGCCGTCTACTCCTATGCCGTTCACCGGCGCCGCCGCGACGCCTACTGGCCGCTGGCTGTCTGGGTCGCGGCGATCCTCGCCCACCTGGCCCTGCCCGCCCGGGGTAGCAGCACCGCGCAGACGGCGCTGATCTTCCTCGGTGTCACCGCCGTCGTCTGGCTCCGCGGCGACGCCGTGAGAACCGGCGCGCTTGAGGCCGAGCGTGAGCGCCAGACGCGGGCACGGCAGGCCGTCGCCGACGAGCGCACGCGCATCGCCCGCGAGCTGCACGACGTCGTGTCCCAGGCACTCGGGGTGATCGTCATGCAGGCCGGCGGGGCTGGCAGCGTGCCCGTCTTGAAAGAGCCGGACGCCAAGGCGGTGCTGGCCACTATCGAGCAGACCGGCCGCCAGGCGTTCGCGGAGATGCGCCGCCTTGTCGGCGTGCTGCGGGACGGCGACGAAGCTGCCGCGCTCGCGCCGCAGCCGACCGTCGGCGAGATTCCCGCCCTGCTCGCCAGGCTCGCCGGTGCCGGGCTAGATGTTGACCTGGAGATAGCAGGAACCCGGCGCGAGGCCCCAGCCGGGGTCGAGCTGTCGGCTTACCGCATTGTCCAGGAGGCACTTACCAACACGCTGAAACACTCCGGCGCGGGGCATGCCACGGTCCGCCTGTCCTGGTCTCAGGACTACCTGGATGTGGAGGTCAGCGACGACGGCCCGGCCGCAGGCGTCGCCGTTTCCCCGCCAGTACGCGCGGATAGCGGCGGAAAGGGACTGGTCGGCATGCGCGAACGAGTGATGCTCTTCGGCGGTGAACTGGAAGCCGGGCCCAGCCCGCACGGCGGCTACCGGGTGGCCGCGCGCCTTCCCCTGGGGGGCACGGCATGACCAAGTCGCGGGTGCTGCTCGCCGATGACCAGGCGCTGCTGCGCCATGGCCTGCAGATGATGGTCGACGCCCAGCCTGACCTGCAGGTGGTGGGTCAGGCGGCCGACGGCGCCGAGGCGGTCGAGCTGGCCGCGCGGCTCAGCCCCGACGTCGTTCTCATGGATATCCGCATGCCGCGGATGGACGGGGTGGAGGCCACCCGCCGCATCTGCGGATCAGCCGGGTCCGCGGGCGGCCCCAAGGTGATCGTGCTGACCACCTTCGACCTGGACGAGTACGTCGTCGGCGCGCTGTCCGCGGGGGCCAGCGGGTTCCTGCTCAAAGACGCGCCGCCGGCCGACATCATCGCAGGCATCCGCGTGGTCACCGCGGGTGACGCACTGCTGGCCCCGTCGGTGACCAGGCGGCTGCTGGACCGCTTCGCGGCCCGCCCGGTGATCACCAACATGGCGCCGCCCGCCGGGCTTGACCTGCTCACCGACCGGGAACGTGAGGTCATGGGGCTGGTCGTGCGCGGCCTGTCCAACGCCGAGATACGCAACGAGCTGTACCTCAGTGAGCCCACCGTCAAGACTCACGTCGGGCGGATACTCATGAAGCTCGGGGTCAGGGACCGGGTACAGCTCGTCGTGCTGGCCTACGAGCGCGGCCTGGTAGAACCGGGGCACGGCTGACCGGCCGGCCAGCGTCGAACCCGGCCGGCACCGAACGTAATACCTCCGGACCATCCCCGGACGACACCGGCGGACGACGACCGGGGCAGGCGAGGCGGCGCAGGCTTTCCCCATAGGGAAGCCACCTACTCACGCCGGGAGAACGTCATGAACCCGCTCGCCATCCATCCAGGTGCCGCCCATCTGCTGCTGCAGAGCATGCTGATCGGCTGGGCCGCCATCGAGATCGTGCTCAGGCTGCGCAACATGGGCGGACGGACCACCTTCGACTGGACCTTCTGGCTGGTCATCGCCGCGGTCGCGGCCGGAGTCAACCTCGGATTCCGGGGCGCACACGTGCACTCGGCGGTCCTCGGCGGCGGCTGGGCGCCAGTGGCGGCCGGGCTGATCGTGCTGGCCGCGGGCGTGGCCCTGCGGACCTGGGCGATCGTGACCCTGGGCCGCCTGTTCAAGTTCGTCGTCGTCATCCAGGAAGGCCACCGGGTAGTCACATCGGGCCCGTACCGGCTGCTCCGGCACCCCAGCTACACCGGCGGCCTGGTTGCCTTCCTCGGCGCCGGCATCGCCCTCGACAGCTGGCTGAGCATCCTCGCCCTCGTGTCCATCCCGCTACTCGCGGTGCTCGTCCGCATCCACCTCGAAGAGGCGGAACTCGCCACCGCCCTCGGCCCGGAGTACACGCGGTATGCCAGGCGTACTCATCGGCTGGTTCCCGGCCTCTGGTGAGGCCACCCAGCCCCCACGGCCCTGCCGACTACGGCGCTCACGGTGCCCGATTCTCACGATTACGGCCAGCCGCTGCCGCTGCACGCCGCTTCCCGCGCGCTCCGCCCGCCAGAGCGTCAGCTGGCAACGATCGTGGCGGCGAGCGCGATCCGGTGGTCCTTGGTCCAGGGCGGTCCCAGCGTTGCCCGCGGCCCGTGGAGCACATCCCCGGCCCGCGCACCGAGGATTCTGGCCGCCTGCGCCTCGACGGCCTTCGCGCCGAAGAGGTGAACCGCCCAGCCGCGCACATGAGCACACTCCGAGAGCACCTGGCAGTACATGACCGAGTCGGCCCGGGACTCATACGGCGGGCGGCGCTGGACGGCGATGTCGTCCGGGAAGCCGGGCGGCCAGGCTCGCAGCGATATCGAGATGACCGGTTCGGGCAGCGAGGCGGCGAGCTGATCGAGCGACGCCGAGGTGGCCCGAAGCGCCGACGCCCGGACCTCCGCGACCATCCGCGCAGCGGCGTCGCCGTCGAGAGCCCGGGCCTCGTGCTCGATCGGTGCCGTCGGCATGCCGGGTTCGATCAGCTCGATCCGCCGGCGATCCACGACCTCATGGCCGGCCGACGCAGTGACAGCCACGGCCCAGCCGAGATGATGGGCGATCCCCACACGCACGCCCCCGAGTATCTCGCGTCCCAGGTCTAGCGTGCCCGTCCGGACCGTCGTGTGCCGCAGCCCTTGAGCGCCGCCTAGGGAGCACCACCGAAGCCCTGAGGTGTCGAGGGCGTGGTCTGCCGTCAGGGCCAGTTTCGAGGGTGACCCACTAGCATCGCTGAGTGGCTAACTTCGGTGACCTGCAGAACGAGATCTACCTTGCGGGCCTCTCCGGCGTGGTGCCCTCCCTCCCGATGTCGTTCGGGGAGCTGGAGCGGCGGGCGGAGCTGGCGCTGCCGCCGGGCACGTGGTCGTACGTCGCGGGGGGAGCCGGCGACGAGCATACCCAGCGCAGCAACCGGACGGCCTTCGACCACTGGGGCGTCATACCGCGGATGCTGCGGGCGAGCACCGACCGGGACCTGTCGGTCGAGCTGTTCGGCACCACCTTCCGGACACCGATTTTCCTGGCCCCCATCGGGGTGATCGGGATATGCACCCAGGACGGCCACGGCGACCTGGCCACGGCCCGCGCGGCCGCCGCTACCGGCGTGCCCATGGTGGCCTCGACGCTGAGCGAGGACCCGCTGGAGGATGTGGCCGCGGAGCTCGGCGAGACCCCCGGGTTCTTCCAGCTCTACTGCCCGACCGATCCCGGGGTGGCAGCCAGCCTCGTTCAGCGGGCGGAGGCGGCCGGCTACCGCGCGATCGTGGTCACCCTCGACACCTGGGTCACCGGCTGGCGGCCGCGGGATCTGGCGACCTCCAATTTCCCGCAGCTGCGGGGCCGCTGCCTGAAGACCTACTTCTCCGACCCAGTCTTCCGGAGCCGGCTGCAGAAGCCGCCTGAGGAGGACCCGGGCACCGCGATCCTGGCCTGGGCGCTAATGTTCGGGCGACCGCTGACCTGGGACGACCTGGCCTGGCTGCGCTCACTGACCACGCTGCCCCTCGTGCTCAAGGGCGTCTGCCACCCCGGCGACGCCCGCCGGGCGGTCGATGAGGGCATCGACGGCATCTACGTCTCCACTCACGGCGGCCGCCAGGCCAACGGCGGCCTCGCCGCCATCGACTGCCTCGCTGACGTGGCCGACGCGGTGCCAGGCGTGCCAGTCCTTTTCGACTCCGGCGTCCGCTCCGGCTCAGACGTGGTGAAGGCGCTCGCACTCGGCGCCACGGCAGTGGGGATCGGCCGCCCCTACGCGTACGGCGCCGCGCTGGGTGGCGCCGACGGCATCGTCCACGTGCTCAGGATGATCCTGGCCGAAGCCGACCTGCTGATGGCGGTCGACGGCTACCCAACCCTCGCCGACCTCGGCCGGGACGCGATCCGGCGTACCTGAGCACTGCCCATAGCATTTTGTGCCGGTGGGTAGCCGAGGTTGGCTCATTGTGGTGAGGTGGGCTTTGGGGCCATTTGGGGACACTCTCACACCTAGGGGGAAGTCATGAGTGATGCGATTCGGCCGTGGCCACTGGTCAAGGAGGGGGACAGTCAGCACCCGGTCGAGTCCGTGCAGTACCTGCTCCACCAGCGCGGCCACCCGGTTACCATCGACGGGATTTTCGGGCCGCAGACGACGGCGGCCGTGAAGGCCTTCCAGGCCGAGAAGAAGCTGGCCCAGGACGGGGAAGTCGGGCCGCTGACCTGGGCTCAGCTGGCCTTCCAGGTCAAGGAGGGGGCCAGCGGCTACGCCGTGCGCGGGGTGCAGGAAGAGTTCGTGTTCCGCAAGCAGAACCTCGCGATAGACGGGATCTTCGGGTCTAAGACGGACGCGGCGGTGAAGGGCTTCCAGAAAGGGCTGGGGGTCACGCAGGACGGGTTCGTCAGCGACACCATCTGGCGGGCGCTGGTCAGCGGCATGCTGCCCGGCTGAGTAGCAGCCACCAGGAACTACGCCGGGCCCACCTGGCGGCCATGGTGGCCGCGTCACAACTGGTGACCACCATGGCCGCCCGCGGATGATGCCGGGGTCACCCCAGTCGGCGGTTCGCGCGGGCGGACTTCCCGGGCGGGGGTCGGAGGCCGGAGTTCAGCCCTCGGCTAGATAGCCGTACCGGTCGCGGAAGGCGGTGGGCGTGAGCCCCGAGGCCTCTGCGATCGGGCGGAGCCTCTCCGGATCCTGGAGGTCTTCGCGGTCCAGCCGGATCATGTATTCGCGGGCCACCCGGTATGAGCTCGACTCGACGTTCACCAGCCGGATCCGCACCCGCCCCGTCTCCGGATCGCTGAACGACCCGAAGGGCAGCGGCACCATATGCCCCTCCTGGAGCGTGATCATGCCGCCAGGCTGGTCGGTATCCAGCAGCTGCTTCAGGTAGTCGACGGCGCTGTAGCCGAGGTCGCGGGTGTACTCGATGTCGAACGGGATGGGGGGCGCGCACCGGAGCTCGTAGCCGATGTTCTTGCCTTCGACCGTGACGCTGCGCCCTCGCTCCTTGAAGCGGTCTTTGACTAGCTTGGCCAGCAGGCGGTCCAGCTCGAGCTCGGCCAGCCGGACGTGGCCGTGCTCGTCCCGCTCGACTTCCGGCATGGCCTTCTGGAGCTCCTCCTGGGGGAGGCGCAGGCCGATGCCCTCGGCGAGTATGGCCACCCCGAAGGGGCGGCCGTGGGCGATCCGCTTGAGCATCGAGGTCTCGAGGACGTCCACCAGTCGCGACAGCCGGATGGGCTCGTCGCGGGGGAATTCCTCGGCGATCATCGTGAGGGTGGCCCCGGCCGATTTCCCGATGCCCAGGGCCAGGTGGCCGGCCGAGCGGCCCATGGCCACCACCAGGTACCACCGCTGGGTGGTGATGGCGTCGGTCATCAGGTTGTTGACGAGCTGGACCCCCACGCTCCTGGCGGTCTCGAAGCCGAACGTCGGCGTGCCGCCCGGTAGCGGCAGATCGTTGTCGATGGTCTTCGGCACGTGCGCCACGCGCAGGCCCGCTCCGGCCGCCCCGGCCAGCCGGGACGCCGAGAATGCGGTGTCATCGCCGCCGATCGTCACGAGCGCGCCGATCCCCAGCTTCTGCAGCGACTCAAGGCAGGCGTGCAGCCTCCAGTCCGGGTCGGCGGCGCCCTCGTCCCGCACCGTCGGGTTGGCCCGCGAGGTCCGGATGATCGACCCGCCCTGGGCGTGGATCCTCGACACGTCCGTGATGGACAGGGGCCGGGCCTTCTCGGTCTGGCCCTCGATCAGGTGCTGGAACCCGTCCATGATCCCCAGGACGTCCCACCCAGAGTTCCGGGCCTCGATCGTGGCAGCAGAGATGACCGAGTTCATGCCTGGGGCGGGGCCGCCGCCGCACAAGATCCCCAGCCTCATGCCCCCATCGTTTCAGCAACCAGGCGAACCTGACAAGCGGACCGGCCCCGGAGCTGCGCCAATCTGGACCCGGACGGACTGCCTGGCACCGACTGCGTGGCGTGGCCGCTCGTCGCATCTCCAGCTTCGGCCGTGCCGGGAGCGGCGGCAGCCAGCGGCGGCGGGGCGGTCAACGCGCTGGCCATGCACCAGGGCCCGGTCACGGCGGGCTCCCTGAGCCGCCCCGCCCCTGATCCCGGGGCCTTCGGGCTGCCAGCGGAGGATGACGGCTCGCGCGACGACCCGCTCGTGGGGCAGCACATGCCCTCGTGCCCGCAGTACCGGCATGACTTCGCCGCGCTCCGCGCGGCACCGGCCCGCATCGTCGTCGGGGTCGGGATCGCCTGGATGTCCGCCCGGTCGGGCGTGCCCCGCTCCGGCTTCTGTGCCTGGCGCAACCGGGCGGAGAGCGCCACCGCGGCCCGGCGGCGTGAGCTGGCCGTCCCGCGCCACCCAGATCCAGGGTCTATCGTCGTGGCCAAGGTTCTCTTGCAGAGGCGGTGGCTTGATCATGCAGTACTCGTGGCCCGCACCAGTGCCACCGGGGGGACGTACAGGGACGATCCGATTGATACGCTGCGCCCGGTGCGGAGGGCCGCTTTACCACACGAAGACCAAAGGTCAGCCTCGGCAAGAGGATCATGAGCAGGGTTGCGAAGCCTTCATCAGGGCAATCCGGGCAATGCGATACGTCAACGAACTGAAGCGGTCCGCATCCGAGTCAGCGGTGGCCTGGGGCCGCACCTGGCGGCGGAGATACTTGCGGGAGAGCGCGAAGAAACTGTCGGTGGCGGCGTGCGAGAGCGACCCCGTCGCCGCGATCGGCGCCCTTGGCGACCTTTACCAGGCCGAATGCCAAACGGGCGGCAAACGAGTCATTTCGCCTGAAAAGACCGAAATGGCGGAAACGCTAATGCTGGCCTGTCGGCAGTTGGCCATAGGACAGGATCCAGCGCCGATCACTCGCCGCCCCAGCTAGCGATTACCGGCCACGGGACAGGGTGATCACGGACGCGTCAGTGCTCGTGGACGTGGTCGCCATGCTGGAAGTGGCGGTGGCCCTCGTGAACGTGATCCACGTGATCATCATGGGCCACCGTCTGACAGCCGTCTCCCTCGGAGTGCACGCCTGCGTGGTCGGCGTGTACTACCTGTTCGGGATGGTGCTCTTGGCCGTGCACGTGGTCAACGTGGCCGCCATGCTGGACGGTCTCGCATCCGTCGCCATGGTGATGCTCGTGATCGGTCGGCTCGGTGTGGGAAGTCATCTCAGCTCCTTGCCGGCGTCCTGCCAGCCCTGATCGTCGGCGCCGATTGGGTAGATTGTTACCCTCCGCACCTACGGTACATCTGGCCTCATGAGCACTCGAGCCGCCCGTTGGAAAGGGCCGCTTCCAGTCGCGCAACGGCCGATCAACAGGCACAGCGCAAACCCAGCTGGGTGCCGGTACGCGTGGAGCGACCTGCCCATATCCGGACCCTGGCGGCCTAGCGCCGCCACGGGTCGAGCGACATGATGGCCAGGGCCGGACCGTCACGGCGCTGCCCGGCCCGGAACCTGGCGATAGCGGTCCCGATGAGGGTTGCCTCCACGATGTGGTCGTGGCGGCCGACAGTTTCCGGGCAGTCCCGCTCGCGCACCCGCATCTCCATCGCGGCGATCACCACGCCCTCGGCGCCGAGTCGCCTGAGGTCATTTTCCAGCTGGCGCCTGGCGTCGTGCCGCGACTGGCTGACCAGCTCGGTCCAGCCGGCGACCTCGGCGTTGCCGGAGCCCCAGCGCGCCTGGCGGGCGGTCCTCCGGTCATCGTGCCGCGACCCGATCGAGATGCCGAGCACGAGCCCCGCGGGCACCCAGCCCGCCATCATCAGCTTGGCGAAATCCTGCCCGGACACCTCACAGGTGAAGGGCACCGGCTGCCCGTGCGCGGCACCCGGCGCGCGAACGGCCGTGCCGAGGGCCGTGAACTGCGCCCCGCCGAGGGGAAACGACCCCCGGGACAACCGGACGCCGACCACCCCGTGCCCGCCAAGCCCGGCGCACTCGGTGATCATCCGGCCGACGGCCGTGTGCCGCGCCAGGTCCATGATCTGCGCGAGCGGGCCGAACGACCCCGGGCCACCCCGCCCGGACACCTGGGTCACAGACCGGGGCGGCAACCCGCCGCCGGACGATGCCTGGGCCCCGGGGCAGCTGTACCCACTGGCGCCCCCGGCGCTGTAGACGGCCGCGCCGAACACCTGCCCGACAGGTTCGAAGCCCACGCTGCGGATGGCGGCGAACTCGTCGGCGGTCAGCGCGGACCCCCACGTGCCGCTGGACCGGATCTGCGCCATCCGGGCCTGGGCTACGGGGGGCAGTTTTTCGCTCACCCTTCCAGGCTAGGCCTCCATCGTGCGGGGATCTGGGGCCCGAGCCTGCCCGCGCGATGGCCGGCCAGAGCATGTCGGGGCACCTCGATGGCTGGGCCATCAGCCTCGTGACCGGGTCGCGGCTAGCTGCCGGGTCTGGCGGGAACGTACTGGCTCCCGTGGCGCTTGCAGTTCTGTTACTATAACGAGTATGCTAACCGTTATGCACAGTGTCTGGCTTGGCCGGTGAGTGTCAGGCACGCTCTGCTCGCCCTGCTCAGCGAGGGGCCGAAGTACGGCCTGCGCCTGCAGCAGGAGTTCGAGGAGCGGACCGGCGAGGTGTGGCCGCTGAATGTGGGGCAGGTGTACATAACTCTGCAGCGCCTTGAGCGCGATGGGCTCGTGGAGTCCGGTGACGAGGGCGGGGCGGGGCCGCAGAAGAGGTTCGTGATCACCCAGGCCGGCGGTGCGGAGCTGGAGGACTGGCTTCGCACACCTGCGGGCGATATCCCCCCGCCTCGTGATGAGCTTGTCATCAAGGTGCTGATCAGCCTGCGGGTGCCTGGGGCTGATGTGCACGACATCGTGCAGGTTCACCGGCGGCACATGATCGAGCTGATGCAGCGGTACTGGCACCTGAAGGCGGAGGCCGCGGAGGACGATATCGGGCTGGCGCTCATCGCCGATGCCGAGCTGTTCCGGCTGGAGGGGATTGTCCGCTGGCTGGATGCGGCCGACACCCGGCTGAAGCTGCAGCCCGCAGCACATCCGGCCAGCCCGCCTGTGCTGCCTGCCGCGGCGGCCCGCAGGCCAAAGACGGGAACACGGCGATGACGGCGGAGCTGGAGCTGCGCGAGGTGTCGAAGGTCTACGGGACCGGGGCCGCCGAGGTGCATGCGCTGCGTCGGGTCAGCCTGTCGGTCGGCGCTGGTGAGCTGGTGGCAGTCATGGGACCCAGCGGCTCCGGCAAAAGCACCCTGCTCACCATGGCCGGCAGCCTGGAGGAGCCCACCAGCGGCCAGGTGCTGGTGGCGGGGGCTGACCTGTCGGGTGCCTCGCTCAACGACCAGGCGAAGCTGCGCCGCCGCCTGATCGGTTATGTCTTCCAGGATTTCAACCTGCTCGCTGGGCTGACCGCGGTCGAGAACGTCACGCTGCCCCTAGAGCTGGATGGCGTCGGGATGAAGGCCGCGCGCCCAGCGGGGATGAAGGCCCTGGAGGAGCTGGGCGTGGCTGAACGGGCTGACCGTTTCCCAGATGAGCTGTCCGGCGGGGAGCGCCAGCGCGTCGCGATCGCGCGCGCAGTGGTGGGCGAGCGCCAGGTATTGCTGGCCGACGAGCCGACCGGTGCCCTGGACTCGGTGAACGGCGAAGCGGTTATGCGGCTGCTGCTGGCGGCCTGCCGGCGGGGGGCGGCGGGGGTGGTCGTGACACATGACGCGCAGTTCGCGGCGTGTGCTGACCGGGTGGTGTTCCTGCGCGACGGGCGCATCATCGATCAGACTCGCATCCCCCCGGGCCCGGAATCGCTGCTCACGCCAGGCCCGCAGCGGTGAGCGCGGCGCTGCGTGACCGAGGGATCCGTCCCCGGTCCGCTGGCGGTGTCCCGGCCCGCCGGGCCGTGGCCCGGTGGGCGTGGCGGCTGTTCCGCCGTGAGTGGCGGCAGCAGATCCTGGTCCTTGCGCTGCTAATCCTCACGGTCGCGGCGGCCGCGTTCAGCGTGTCAGCTGCCTACGACGTGGCGTCTCTGCCCGGCCCGCAGTTCGGTTCCGCCAGCCACTTGCTCCAGTTCGACGGAACCAGTCCGAAGGCCCTGACGGCCGACATCGCGGCGGCCCGGACGGCGTTCGGGACCATCCAGGTGATCGGCCGCCGGTTCGTGCCAATCCCCGGCTCGACCCAGACTGTCGAGTTCCGGGCAGAAAGCCCGCACGGCCCCTACAGCGGCCCGATGCTCACGCTGACCGAGGGCCGCTTCCCGGCTGGCCCCGGCCAGGTCGCCGTCACAGGCCCGCTAGCGCAGACCCTCCAGCTGCGGATCGGCTCCACACTGTCCCTCGACGGCCACCAGACCGTCACCGGCATCGTGGAGAACCCGAGTGACCTGAACGATGAGTTCGCTCTCGTCTCGCCCTCGGGCGCAAGCCCGCCGCAGTCGGTGACGGTGCTGCTGAATGCCGGGCCGGCCAGCTTCGAGGCCTTCCGGGCCGCATTTCACGGCCCGCTGGTGTGGCAGGCACGGGGGGCCAGCACCCAGGGAGCCGTCGCAGGTGGCATGCTCGGCGTGGTCACGGTCCTGCTGCTCCTGGTCGGCCTGGTCGCCGCCGCCGGTTTCGCCGTCATGGCGGCGCGCCGCCAGCGCCAGCTCGGCATGCTCGCCGCCATCGGGGCGACGCGCAAGCAGCTTCGGATGGTCATGGTCACGGGCGGAGCGGTGGTCGGCGTCATCGCCGCCGTGGCCGGGACCGCAGCCGGCCTAGCCGCGTGGATTGCGGCCGCCCCGAGCCTGGACACCTTCGCCGGGCACCGGATCGACCGGTTCGCCATCCCATGGGACCTGGTCGCACTCGGCATGCTGCTCGCCGTCGTGACGGCGACCGGCGCAGCGTGGTGGCCAGCGCGGGCGGCCGCCCGCCTGCCGGTCACGCTCGCCCTGTCGGCCCGGCCACCGCGGCCCCGGCCCGCGCACCGCCCGGCCCTGCTGGCCGCCCTGATGATCGTGGTGGGCGTCGCCTGCCTGGGCCTGGGTGACCAGAACCGCCCCCCGCTAATCATCGCTGGCGCGGTGGCGATGGCCCTGGGGATCTTGTTCATCAGCCCGCTGGCCGTCCGGGCGCTCGTCACGCCCGGCCGGCGGGCGCCGGTCGCGGTGCGGCTGGCGCTGCGCGACCTCGCCCGCCACCAGGCCCGCTCCGGCGCGGCACTGGCCGCGATCAGCCTCGCCCTCGGGATCACCTCGGCGATCATCATCAGCTCAGCCGCCGACAAGACGGCCGCCAACGCGGGCAACCTGCCAGACACCCAGATCCTCGTCTGGACCGGCCAGTCAGACGGTCCGAATGGCCCCGTTATCCCCCTCCGGGCACCTGCCCAGCTGCGCGTCCTGGCCGCCGCGGTACGCCAGATCGCCGGACCACTTCCGCACTCCGAAGTGACTGCCCTCGACATGCCCGTCAACCCCGCTGACAAGCCGCAGCCCGGCGGGCAGGGCAGCCAGGCCGGACAGCCGGTAGCTAGCCTGGGCGCCCCGCAGAACCCGGCCGTCGGCAGCCGGGGAGGGACCTACAGCACGATCCCGCTCTATGTTGCCACGCCAGCAGTACTCCGGTACCTCGGGATCAGCCCGGCCACGATCACGCCGGCCGCCGATTTCCTCACCGTCCACGCGGGGCCGCTCGTGGTCACCACACCCTCCACCTTTGCGACCGTCACTCACGTGCAGCGGATCCAGGCCCCGTCCTACGCCTCCCAGCCCACCTCGTTGATGACCCTGGGCGGCCTGCACCGGCGCGGCTGGACGCAGATACAGTCCGGGTGGCTCGTCCAGTCGGGCAAGCCTCTTACCGCCGCGCAGCTCGCGGCTGCCCGGGACGTGGCCGCGAAAGCGGGCCTGATCATCGAGGCCAGGAACAGCCAGGCCTCACTAGCCACGATCAGCGCTGCAGCGACGGCCGCCGGGGCGCTGCTCGCCCTTGGCGTCCTCGCGATGACCGTCGGGCTGATCCGCGCCGAGGCCGCCGGTGACCTGCGCACCCTCACCGCCGCGGGAGCCACTAGCACCACCCGGCGCACGCTCACCGCTGTCACCGCCGGAGCGCTGGCCCTGCTCGGCGCGCTGCTGGGCTCGGCCGCCGCCTACCTCGCGCTGGCCGCCGGGCACCTCAGCGATCTCGGCAATCTCAGCCGCGTGCCCGTCCTCTACCTGGCCATCACTATCCTCGGCGTTCCCGTTGCGGCTTCCCTTACCGGCTGGATCCTCGCCGGCCGCCAGCCACCATCTATCGCCCGCCAGATGCTCGAGTGACCATCTGGGCGCCGGCGACGACCCAGGCACCCCCTATATTCACCAGCCCGTAATCGATCTGTTCGCGGCTCGGGAAGCAGGGAGTCCTGCGCTCTCACGCCCTCGGCGTGAGAGCGCCGTCCGCGACTACCGGCCGCCGCCTCACCCTGACCAACGACGGCGCCCACGAACTCATCGTCGGCGCTGCCGCAGGGAAACCTGCCTCCGGGGAAGCGGCCGCGGCTCGCCCAGCGAGCGGTGCCCGCTACCGCGCCCCGACCCGGCTGCTCTTCGCGGCCAGGCGGGAGGGCGGAAGCCCGACCCTTTCCCTGATGGTCTGCTGGACCTGCTCCTTGCCGGGCCGGGAATCCACCGTGATGACGTACTCCTTGCGGCGGAAGATGTCGAGCACGGGATTGGTCTTCTCGTGGTATTCACGGAGCCGGACGGCCAGCGCCTCCTCGGTGTCATCCTCGCGCCTGATCAGCTCGCCGCCACACGCGTCACACCTCCCCTCGCTGGCCGGGCTGTTGTCGATCAGGCTGTAGTCCAGCCCGCAGTTCGCGCACAGCCGCCGGGCGAGCACCCTGCGCGCCACCTCGCTGTCGGGCAGGTCGAGATGGATCACCCCGTCGAGGTCGTAGCTCTCCAGGAAGAACTCCGCCTGCCGCTCGTTGCGTGGGAAGCCATCGATGATGAAGCCGTAGTTCCAGTCGTGCTCGCTGAGCCGGACCTGCACGACACCCTCGACGAGGTCGTCGCCGACCAGCAATCCGGCTGCCATGGTGCGCCTGATCTGCGCGCCGAGCTTCGTGTGGTGCTGCACGTTCCACCGGAAGATGTCCCCGACAGCGATGTGCTCGAGGTCGAACTCTTCGGCGAGCATCTTGGCGTGAGTTCCCTTACCGCTGCCCTGGATGCCCATGATGACGAATTTCCGCATACAGCTAGCGTCGCACGGAACAGAGCTGATGGCTCCCCTGGAGACGGCTACGCTGCTGCCCCGGCCGACACCGTCCTACCACGCCACCGGCACGACGCCGAAGGCGGGCGGCCGCAAGCGTGCCGTCGAGGCATCGACCTGCATCCTCTCCCGGCCAGCGGCAGATTGTTCAGGCGAGGCCGCCGGGCCAGAGCAGCCCGGTGCGGGGCCGGAAAGTGAGCGAGCCGCCTCCTGGTCCTGGAACGCAGCGCCGCAGCGGGATACCTTTATGGCAGGTGGTCACCATGCGCAGATATCTTGTTGTCGCGAACCAGACCCTCCAGCGCGCTGAGCTGCACGAAGAACTCCGCAAGCGGATCAGCGAGGGACCCTGCTCCTTTTTCGTTCTTGTCCCGAACACGAGGGCCGCGCATTATGACGCAGTGGCAGCCGGCGGCGTCCTGCCCCAGCCCGGCATGTGGTGGTGGGTCACGGATTACGTTCCTCCCGCCACCGACGAGGAGGCGACTGCGCAGGCCCGGCAACGGCTCAGCCAGATGCTGGCCGGCCTCGCCGCGCTGGGCGTCCCGGTCGAGGGCGATCTCGGGAGTTCCAGCCCGCTCAAGGCGATGGAAAAGGTGCTCGCCGATCACCAGTTCGACGAGATCATCGTGGCCACCCTGCCCCAGGTCATCTCGCGCTGGCTCGGGTCCGATCTGCCCCATCAGGCCGAGCGCCGGTTCAGGCTGCCAGTCACGACCATCATCTCGCAACGCTGAGCCGCCACCAGCAGGAGAGCCCACAGGACGAGCCCGAGCAGCGGCCGCACGTCACGACGGCGCTGCTCCGGACGGGATGCATCATGGTGTCCTTGATCGCGTCGCTCGAGCGAGGCAACCATTTCCGCCGAGGGCGCACGCGACCTTCTGTCGTGGCCTGGTCACCGCGAGCCTGGGGTTCGCCAGCAGCGCTGCGGTCACGAACCCGGTGTGGGAGGGTTCGGGGCTGCCACCGTGTCGGCGGGTACGGGGACTGGTTCAGCGTGCCAGATGTCGCGGCAGTAGCCGCGGACGGTGCGGTCGGAGGAGAAGAAGCCGGAGCGGGCGGTGTTCAGGATGGACATCTGGGTCCAGCGGTCCTGGTCGGCCCAGGCGGGGCCGGCGGCCCGGTCGTGGCAGTCGAGGTAGGGCCGGTAGTCGGCCAGGACCATGTACTCATCCCAGGTGAGCAGGGAGGAGATGAGTGGCTGGAAGGCCTCGCGGTCCCCGCCGGAGAAGGCGCCTGAGGTGAGGGCGTCGATGGCGGCTTTGAGCTCGGTGTCGCTGCGGTAGTAGGCGGAGGGGGAGTAGCCGCTGCGGCGCAGGTCGGTGGCCTGGCTGGCGGTGAGGCCGAAGAGGAAGAAGTTGCCGGGCCCGACCCGGTCGCGGATCTCGATGTTGGCGCCGTCGAGGGTGCCGACGGTGATGGCGCCGTTGAGGGTGAGTTTCATGTTGCCGGTGCCGGATGCTTCTTTGCCGGCCAGGGAGATCTGCTCGGAGATGTTGCCGGCGGGCATCAGCAGCTCGCTGACCGAGACGTTGTAGTCCGGCAGGAAGACGATCTTGATCCGGCCGGCCACGTCGGGGTCGGCGTTGACCACGGCGGCGACCGAGTTGATCAGCTTGATGATCCGCTTGGCCTGCTGGTAGCTGGGCGCGGCCTTGGCCGCGAAGATGACCGTGCACGGGGTGAGCGCGGCGCCCGGGTCGGCCTTGACCCGGTTGTAGAGGGTGACGACGTGCAGCAGCTTGAGGAGCTGGCGCTTGTACTCGTGCAGCCGTTTGGCCATCACGTCGAACAGTGAGCCGGGATCGATGGTGATGCCGGTGGCGGCGAGCGCATGGGCGGCCAGGTCGGCCTTGTTCTGCTGCTTCACCTCGCGCCACTGGGCCTGGAATTCCGCATCGGCGGCGAGATCTTCCAGCCCGGCCAGCCGGTCCAGGTCGGTCAGCCATTGCCCGCCGCCCAGCCGGGCGGTGATCAGGGCGGACAGCCGCGGGTTAGCCAGCAGCAGGAACCGGCGCGGGCTGATGCCGTTGGTCTCGTTCCGGAATTTCCCCGGCCACAGCCCGGCGAAGTCCCGCAGCGTGGTCTGGGTGAGCAGCCGGGACTGCAGCCCGGCCACGCCGTTGACCGCGAAGCTGCCGGCGGCGGCCAGGTTGGCCATCCGGACCCGCCGCTCGGGGACCTCCTGGACCAGCGACATCCGGGCGATCCGCTCATCGTCGCCCGGGTAGCGGGCGCGCACCTCCCGCAGGAGGAGCCTATCGAGGGCGTAGATGATCTCCAGGTGGCGCGGCAGCAGCCGCTCGAACATGGTGACCGGCCACGTCTCCAGGGCCTCGGGCAGCAGGGTGTGGCAGGTGTAGGCGAAGCTGTGGCGGGTGATCGACCAGGCCTGCTCCCAGCTCACCCCGTGCTCGTCGACCAGCAGCCGCATCAGCTCGGGGATGGCCAGCACCGGATGGGTGTCGTTGAGCTGGATGACGACCTTGCCGGGGAAGGCGTCCCAGTCGCTGTTGCGGAACCGGAACCGGCGGATGATGTCCCGCAGCGAGCAGGAGACCAGGAAATACTGCTGCTTGAGCCGCAGCTCCCGGCCGGCCGGCGTGCTGTCACTGGGATACAGCACCTTGGTCAGGTTCTCCGAGCGCATCCGCGACTCGACCGCTTCGGCGTAATGGCCGGCGTTGAACAGGGCCAGGTCGAACGACTCATGATTGGCCCGGGCCTGCCACAGCCGCAGAATGTTGACCGTGTCGGTGCCATAGCCGGGCACCAGCATGTGGCTGGGCTCGCCGAGCACCGTCTCGCCCGGCACCCAGCGCCGCCGCAGCCCGCCCGGATCACCCGGGACCGGCTCGGTATGCCCGTAGAAGCCGACGACCTGGCGGTCGTCGGGGGCGGGGAACTCCCACGGGTTGCCGTAGAAGGCCCACTCGTCGGGGTGCTCGACCTGGTAGCCGTCCTCGAAGGCCTGCTTGAAGATCCCGAACTCATACCGGATGCCGTAACCCACCGCCGGCATGTCCAGGGTGGCCAGCGAGTCCAGCAGGCAGGCAGCCAGCCGGCCCAGGCCCCCCGTGCCCAGTCCCGGCTCCACATCCAGGGCTTCCATGTCAGCGGCGGACCAGCCGATACCCGCCAGTGCCTGGCGGGCAAGATCAGCCGTCCCGCTGTACACCGCGTTCTGGCGGAGCTGGCGCCCCAGCATGTACTCCGCCGACAGGTAATAGACGAATTTCGGGTTGGCCGCATAATGCGCCTCGGCCGTCCTGGCCCGGCGGTCTGCCAGCCGGTCACGTATGGTCACGGCAAGCGTCCAGTACGTGTCCTGGGCGCTAGCTGACACGGCCGTCGTGCCCCGGTCGTAACACAAATTGTCGGCAAGATCACGCTCGAACTCGGTCAGCGAGTTACCCACCCATCGGGCATGCGGACCATGGCTGAAAGGCATGAGCCGAATGTAAACCCCCTGTCCCGGCACGGACAGGTCCCAAAGTCCCCACCAGATTGAAGCGCTTCACGACCAGCCAGACGCCGAGCGAGAGCTCCCAGGCCGCGACCGGGAGGGCGGCGAGCGGCCACGGAGGGGGCGGCACGCTGCCGGCGAGGGCGACGATCACCTCGAGGAAGCCGCCCACGAGCACGGCAGTGCGTCAGCGGGCACCTTCCGGGTCGACGCGTCATGAACCCCTATTCACGTGGTAGATCGAGACAGCGTTAGACTCCCTGGCATGCACGGCGGGACGGCCCTTACACGCTGCAGACCCGTCGTAAGCGGGGTGTGAGACCCAAGCAGTGGAGGTACTAGATGGCCGAGTTCCCGCCGCCCCCACAGGGAATTGTGCTGGCCCACTTCATCGTCTCCGACGATGTCGAGCGCTCTCGGCGCTTCTACACCGAAGTACTCGGCGGCCGGGTGGTCTTCTCCGGCCCCGGAGGGCTGACCTATGTCGCACTAGCCAACTGCTGGATCATCATCAATGTCGGCGGGGGCCCGACCGACGATAAGCCGACGGTCACCCTGGAGACGCCACGCGATCCCGACCGGGTCAGCAGCTTCCTCAATATCCGGGTCAAAGACATCGAGGCCGTGTACGCCGAATGGAGCGCCCGGGGTGCTCAATTCCTGACGCCGCCGAAACAGCACCAGTACGAGATCCGTTGCTACATCCGCGATCCCGACGGTTATCTGATCGAAGTGGGGCAAACCACGGACCCGGAGGGGGACTGGACGCCCGCGCACTGGCCGTCGAGTACGTCCGGCGGGGAGCCCGAGTGAATGCCGAGATCACCGGCGAGATCCGGCACATCGGCGGTGGCCAGTCGCCCGGACGCTGAGGAGGTTCGGTCATGACCACCGCGGTCATCGGCACGGGAGGGATCGGATCGGTCATCGCCCACGAGCTCGCCTCAGGCGGCGAGACCCTGCGGCTCTCGAGCGCCGACCATGAGTCGGCACGAACGCTGGCGGCACAGATCGGTCGTGGCGCGGTCGGCGCCGTCGACAACCGCGACGCGTTGCGGGGCGCCGAGGCCGTGGTCCTCGCGCTGCGGTTTACCGTGCTGCAGGGCGTCATAGACGAGATCGCCGGCTCGCTAATTGGCAAGCTCGTGGTCGTTCCGAGCAACCCGCTCTCCACCGACGCACAAGGTAACGTCTCACGGCTCCTGCCGGAAGGGCAATCCTCTGGGAAGGTTGTCGCCGGGTGGCTGCCGGCCGGGGCGCATTTGGCGATGGCGTTTGGGACCATGTCGGCCGGTCTCTTCAGGTCAGCTAGCAACCGGTCACCGGAGCCGGCGGTCCTGTTCTACGTGACCGACGACGACCGTGCTGGCCAGGAAGTCGAGCGGTTGATCCGGACGGCCGGCTTCGAGCCGGTGAAGGCCGGCGGGATCGAACAGTCAGGTCGGCTCGAGGTGGGCGGCGACCTTCACGATCTCGTAGTCGGCCCCGCAGAGGCGCGGTCATTGATCGGTGGGGCCTGATCGCTGCTGCCACCCTGGGCGCCGGCCGCCGTTTCCTGCGCCCCTGAGGCGGCGGTGGGCGGCGCTGCACCGGACGGGCCGTGGGACCTGTGCCCACCGGTCGTGAACGAGAACGGTGGGCGTCCGAACGATGCTCAGCGACACGGTGGTGCAACAATCGGCGCATGCCGGAACGGCTTGAGGTGCAGCGGGCGGTGGCCGCATCAGCGGGCGAGATCTTCGCTGTGCTCAGGGATCCCCGGGGGCACGTGGCCATAGACAGCTCTGGCATGTTGATGGAGGCCAGCGGGGACATTGTCGCCAAGCGGGGAGACACCTTCGTGGTGCACATGGACCGGGAAGCCCTCAACGACTATCCCCTCGGTCTGTACGACGTCACCGTCGAAATCGTCGTGTTCGAGCCGGACCGGGAAATTGCCTGGACCGTCCACGGCCAGCTGGACCTCGGTCACGTGTATGGCTACCGGCTGGAGCCAATCGAGGACGGCACGCTGGTGACGTCCTACTACGACTGGTCGGCGGCCGGGCAGGACTGGAAGGACGCCGCCATCTTCCCGGTGATCCCGGAGAGCGCGCTGCGGGCCACGCTCGGGATCCTGGCCCGCACGGTCGCCCCCGGCAAGCCCCGCCCCGCGCCCCCGGCCCGGTGACCGCGCAGGGCGCATTTCGCGGCCGTTCTTGCCGCCCGTCAGCCGAGGTGTTTCTGGGCGGGCCAGGTGGCCCGCCAGGTCCTGGTGAGCTGCTGGCAGATCCAGACCAGGGCGCCTTGTTCGTCGTCGTTGACGCCGACGTGGTTGTCCAGATGTGCGGCGAGGCGGGCTGAGCCGCAGAAGGTGAGCTGGCTGCGCTGGTAGCCGACGACGATCGCGGTGGTCGCCCAGGCGGGTGGCGGCCCCCAGTACCAGAAGGACATGTGGCCGCTGTAAGCGGCCGGCAACCCGTTGGCCGGCCCGAAATGATCCACCGCGCCCGCCTCGCCGTAGTTGCTGGTCAATACGACCGTGGCCGAGCGCTGGGCGGGCGGCAGGGATCGGTATGCCGTTGCGATCTCGCGCACGAAGGCGGGCCAGCCGATCGTCTCGCCCGCGTCGTAGTCCAGCGCCACGATTGGTGTGTCGTGAACCACCGAGACCGGCAAGACCGGCAGGGTGATCGGCAGTTCCAGCACGGCGAGCACCAGCCCGGCCATGATCAGCCCGGCCCGGCGCCTGCGGTGCGCGCGGCCAGCCCAGTCCACGACAGGCTGGGCACCGGCGGCCAGCAGGGCGGGGAAGTACGCAGCCAGGTAGTACGGCTTCCCGCCGGTCAGCATGAACGCCACGGCCAGCACCGGGTAGGCCACGCCGACCGCCCGGCACCAGCGAAGTTCCGGGTCCCGGAAGAACCGGATCAACCCGGTGATCCAGATCGGCGAGAAGTACCACGCGACCAGGACGAACTGCTCCGGCACGATCAGCCACCAGGCCGCCGACGTTCCCGATCCGCCGGCCGCGATCGAATGGGCCACCGCCAGCTCGGGCCAGCCGTGGCTGCCCTGCCAGGCCAGGTAGGGGGCCCACAGGCCAAGTGCGATGCCGCCGCCAGCATAGAACCAGCCAGACCGCAGCGGCGCCCGTGGCCCGGCCGTGGCCAGCGCGACGACGACCGCGACGATAAGGAAGGCGACCAGGTCGGTATCGAGCAGCCCGGCGCCTGCCGCCAGCCCGGCAGGCAGCCAGAGCCGCTGATCACCGGTACGCAGGATCCGTACCAGCAGCCACAGCAGCAGCGCCCAGACCGGGAGGTCAAAGGTGGTCGTGCTGAGCAGGTGGCTTGCTCCGGTGACCACTGGTGCGAGCGCAATGACGGCACAGGCCAGGGCCTGGGCGGCGCGCCGCCCGCCCAGCTCGCGGGTGAGCAGCCCGGTCAGGAGCACCAGCACCCCGCCCGCCAGCGCGGGCGGCAGCCGGAGCAGCACGAGCGATCCCGGTGCCAGACTGGTCATCAGCCGGGCGACCAGGGGCACGAATGGCGGCTGATCCGGATAACCCCAGGCCAGGTGCTTGCCGCACTCGATGAAGTACAGCTCGTCCCGGTGGTAGCCGTAGCGATCAGAGAAAGCGATCAGCAGGCCGACGAGTAGTACCGCGATGGCCAGCACAGGCTTGACGGCCAGCGCGGGCAGCACGGCAGGACCAGATCCGCCCGGCTGGGACCTGGCCCGCACGACGTGTGTCCCTTCGCTCATCGCGGCCCCGTTTCGCGTTTCGCCGATGGCGACGCGCGCGCGGCGCCCGGTGAGGGGTGAGAGCAGCTATCGCCATTCTGGCAGGAAGGTGCCGAATCCTGCGGGTGGCCGGGAAGCCGCCCGGACAGCTCGTGCACCCACCCAGTAAGTTCGCGACCGGGTGAGTCACCGGGCCAGGAAGATTTTGCTGGCCGGTGTCGAGAACCTGTCCGCAGGTGTGACTTCCGGGTGAGCGGCACCGCCGGATGCCGTCGGACGGGAAGGATGGAGCCATGCGATTCATGTTGCTGCAGAACTACGGAGCGGTCGAGTCGGGCTGCGCGCCGATGCCGGAATGGAGCCCGGGGGAGATCAAGGCCCATATCGAGTTCCAGCAGGCGCTGAACGCCGAGCTCGCCCAGCGGGGTGAGCTGGTCGACGCGCAGGGCCTGGCCGGGCCGGAACTGGCCAAGTTCGTGGTCTGGGACGGGAGCGGTGCCCCGGTGGTCACCGATGGCCCGTTCCCCGAGGCCAAGGAGTTGCTCGCCGGCTACCGGCTGGTGGATGTCCCGGCAGCTGAGCGGGCCATCGAGATCGCCGCCCAGGCGTCGGCTGCGCCTGGACCGGGCGGTGTGGCCATCCGCCAGCCGATCGAGGTTCGCCAGGTACTCAGCGCTCCCGATCCTGAGATGTGAGGACTGCCGTGAGCACCGAGGACCTGCTGCGCGAACTGGCGCCGCAGGTCCTCGGGGCGCTGGTGCGCCGCTATGGCGATTTCGCTGATTCCGAAGACGCCGTGCAGGAGGCGCTGCTTGCCGCCGCTACGACGTGGCCCGCCGAGGGGCGACCGGACAACCCGCTCGGGTGGCTTATCCGTGTCGCGTCGCGCCGCCTGGCGAACCAGTACCGCGGGGATGTTGCCCGCCGTCGCCGGGAGCAACTGGCCGCCTCGTGGTCCCTCACGCCCCCGCAGCCGGCGCCGGAACGGGACGACACGCTAATCCTCATGTTCATGTGCTGCCACCCTTCCCTTACCCCAGCGTCGGCCATCCCGCTCACCCTCCGGGCGGTCGGCGGCCTGACCACGCGCGAGATCGCTGCCGCGTTCCTGGCCCCCGAGGCGACCATGGCCCAGCGGATCAGCCGCGCTAAAGCCAAGATAAAAGCCTCCGGCGAGCCGTTCACGCTCCCGCCATCCGATCAGCGTCCGGGACGGCTGCGATCGGTGCTGCACGTCCTTTACCTGCTGTTCAACGAGGGGTACACCACCAGCAGTGGCCCCGGACTGTCCCGCACCGATCTATCCGGTGAGGCCATCCGCCTGGCCAGGATCATGCGGGCGGCCGTGCCCGAGGACCCGGAGGTGGGCGGACTGCTCGCCCTGATGCTGCTCACCGATGCCCGGCGCCCCGGCCGCAGCGGTCCCGGCGGCGGACTGATCCCCCTGGCCGAGCAGGACCGCACCCGCTGGGACCGGGATCTCATTGCCGAGGGGGTGGCCCTGATCACCGGGATGCTGGGCCATGGGCACGCTGGCGAGTACCAGGTACAGGCAGCCATCGCGGCCCTGCACGACCAAGCCGCCTCCCATGCCTCCACCGACTGGCCCCAGATCCTGACCCTCTACGAATTGCTCGAAGCCATGACCGGGAACCCGATGGTGCGGCTCAACCGAGCCGTCGCCGCCGCGATGGCCCACGGGCCGAACGCGGGCCTCGCGCTGCTTGACGGCCTTGACGAGCGGCTCAGCGACCACCACCGCCTCCACTCCGTCCGCGCCCACCTGCTGGAACAGGGCGGTGACACAAGGGCCGCCACCGCTGAGTTTCGTGCTGCCGCCGCCCGCACCACCAACCTCCGCGAGCGGCATTATCTGACAACCCAGGCCGCCCGCCTCGCCGCTCAGCCCGCGGCGGTGCCGGAGAAAGAGGCCGGCCCCACCGGCCATCCCGGGCCGTCGGCCCGTTTAGGAGGCGATTCCCGCCGGGGATGTGCAGCAAGGTGAGACGCTCAGGATGATCGAATAGCTAGAAGATTCTGTTCAGGATCGAGCCACAGGCTGACACGCCCAGGGAGGAACCTGATGCGAACCGGCAGCGGCCAGGCCGACGGTCCGCCAGCAGCCAGTCAGGAGGCCGAGCCGGCTGTCGGTTCTCCGTTGGCTGCCACCCGGTTGGTCGCCTGGCACGGCGATCTCGTGGCTCGTCTGGACCGGCTCGACTGGCTCCGGACTCTGAGCGACCAGCTGACCGCCGTGCTGGGGCCATTCCGCGAACGGCACCAGGGCAATCTGGTCCTGGAGCTACTCCACGGCGGCCGATGGGTCGGGCACCCGCTGCACCCAGCACTTAGCGACCTGCCTATCGGGCTGTGGACAGGTGTCATGGTGCTTGACACCTTGGACCGCGACCCAGCCCCCGGGGGTGGAATCGACGCAGCAGGCATGCTCAGCGCGGCCGGGATCCTCGCCGCCGGCGTTACTGCCCTGACCGGTCTCAGCGACTGGACCGTCAGCGACGAACAGGACCGTCGCGTCGGGCTCCTCCACGGCCTCCTCAACACGGCGGCCCTTGGGCTGCAGGGTGCCTCCCTGGGCACCCGGCTGGGCGGCCACCGCAGCACGGCACGCGCTTTGGGTGCGGCCAGCCTCACGGTCACGGCTGCGGCCGGTTATCTCGGCGGTCATCTCGTATTCACCAAAGGGGTGATGGTCAACCGGGTGGCGTGGGCCACCGGGCCGCGGCGCTGGACCCGCGCGCTGCAGGACGCTGACCTGCCGGATGAGTCGCCGACCGCCGTAGAGGCCGAGGGCAGGCAGGTCATGCTGTACCGCCACCGCGGCCGCCTCTACGCCATCGACAACATCTGCAGCCACGCCGGTGGCCTGCTCAGCCGCGGCCCAGTCGCAGACCTAACCGTGACTTGCCCGCTGCACGGGTCCCGCTTCACGCTCGCCGACGGCTGTGTCAGCCGTGGCCCGGCTAGCCAGCCCCAACCCGTGCTACCTACCCGGATCCGCAACGGCTGGATCGAGGTGCGCGGCAGCCAGCCGGCACACCGGCGGCCCGCAACTGGAAGGACACAGCCATGACGTTCGTAGCCGTCGCGAACCTCGACGACCTAGAGGTCGGCGACACCATGCTCGTTGAGGAACTGCGCGAACCGATCTGCCTCATCCGCCTCGATGATGACGACGTCAGGGCGATCCACAACACCTGCACCCACCAGCAGCAACCCCTTCACGAGGGCACCCTCCAGGAGGATGACACGCTGGTCTGCGGCGCCCACGCATCACGCTACGACCTGACCACCGGCGAGGCCGTCGGCGTGTTTGCCTGCGGCCCTATCCCGGTTTACGCGTGCAAGATCGAGGACGACGCCATTCTCGTCGACATTGACCAGCAGCTGAACGACGCGCCCATCCCGCGCCCTCCAGCATCCGGGTCGTTGGGCGCCCGCTAACGTCGGGCCGTCCCAACGATGAGGACAGGCCCGCTGGCACCGGGGGTGAGCTCGTGCCGGCCGGCTAGTGTGCGTCCTCCCGGGCGAGCATGTGGCGTTGATCGGGGAGAATGTGATCTCGGTGGTGCAGGGCCAGCCCTCGCGCGTAGCGGCGGGCAATGTCGGGCATCAGTGAGCTGGCACCTACCCCGAAGACGGTGCCCGGATAATCCAGCGGCCCCATGATGGCGCGGATGCGGTCCCAGTCTCCCGGTGGCACCAGTTCGGCGGGCTGCCCGCCGGCGAACCAGCCCATCGGTACCGCCTTACCGGCCGGGACGACGGTATTGACGTAGACCACCGCGTTGAACTCGACCTCCGCGCCGGTCTCGATGCGGGCGCCGTTGAACACCATGGCGCCAGTCGCGATCCGTGAGCCGCCCTCGATCACGCAGCCAGTGAGGTGAGCGTGCGGGCCAACGAGTACGTCGTCGCCAACGCGGGTTTCCTGGCCTGGCACGCCCCGGATGACTGCGTTCTCCATGACCACGCAGTTCCGGCCGATCTCCACCCGGCCACCCTCGGCGGTGATCACGGCGCCGAACAGCACCCGGCTGTGCGGGCCGACAGTGACATCCCCGGCGAGCACTGCCGTCGGCGCGATGTAAGCCGACTCCGATACCTGCGGGGTCTTCAGCCGGTGCTCTACGAACACCGCACCACGTCCTACCACTGGCTGGGGAACCGGATATTCGTCCGCACTCACGTTCATCACCCCATGCAGCTTTCGGCGCACCATGTCGGGCCTTGGGCCGCATCCTTACCCGACAAGGCCCCTGGCCCTAACATCGTCTCTTAGCGTAAGCGAGAAAGACGGCGAGCGCCCTGGTGCTTCTCACCCAGGGAATTGGGGTCAGGGTTATCTGAAGCGCGCCGGGTCGAGGAAGCTCGCCTGGCAGTAGGGGGGCTCACCGGTCACCATCTGGGCCAGCAGCTCACCGATGCCCGCCGCGTGCTTGAAACCGTGACCGCTGTCCCCGCCGGCCACAATCACGCGGGGCTCGCCGGGCAGCCGCCCGGCGAGGAATTGCCCGTCGGGAGAGTCTGTGATCACGCACGGGATGACCTTCGCGGGCCGGGGGTCAAGGCCGGGGAAGGCCTCCGTTACGGCTGAGGCCAGCTCGTCGATGTCGGTGTCCAGGTGGATGTAGCGGTCCATCTCCTCGGGGTCGATGCCGGCGCCGCCGGGGTTTCTCCCGAGGGTCTCCAGGCCGACCTTGATCCCGAAGTCCTCATCCGATCCATGTCCCCACAAGCCGCCGCCGGGGCGCTCCCAGATGAACGCAGGGAACCGGTCCAGGGTGAAGTCCGCTGACCGAGGATCACGGGGCCGGAACCAGTACAGCGGCGTCCGCTGCGGGGCAAGCGGCAAGCCGGCCACGAGCCCCCCGAGCCATGCGCCGGCCGTCACCACCACCTGCGGAGCCCGGAATTCGGCGGTGGGGGTGCGCACGGTCACACCATTGGGGCCCGGCTCGATTCCGGTGACCATCGTGTGCGGGTAGACGTCGGCGCCGAGCCGCCGCGCGGCGCCGGCCTGCGCCCCGACGTTGCGCTCGGGATAACAGATCCCCGCACCTGGATCCCACACCGCCACGTCGCCGGGCGCCAGTCCCGCGTATTGCGGCTGCCGCGCCACTAGCTCCTCGTGGCCGAGCTGCACGACAGGCAGCCCGGCAGCAGCTGCGGCCGCGAGCGTGCCCCGCACCGGCCGGCTCTCCGCCGATCCCACGCTCAGGCAGCCCGTCTGGCGGACCAGGCACTCCCCGTTCTCATTCCCCAGCCCGGTCCACAGCTCCAGCGACTTCAGCGCTACCGCGGCCAGGCCGGGATGCTCCTGGCAGGCAATCCGAAACAACCGCGTCGCGCCATGGGAGGAACCGAGGTGATGCCCGATACCGTGCCGTTCAACGCCAGCGACGTCCGCTCCCCGCTGGGCCAGCCGCCACAGCGTGGCAGACCCGAAAGCCCCCAGGCCCACCACGATCACGTCTTTGCCGATGGTCTCCATCGCCGCCGACCCTACCCCCGACCCTGCCAGGCGGGCTGCCGTCAGCGAGCGAACTTCTCGGTGGCGGCCGCGGTGACGGGGGTGAAGATCGCGCCTATCAGGCCGACGTCAGTCGGCGGCAGCTTCCCGGTGCCTGAACAGCAGCCTTCTGCATGGCCGCTACCGTCGAGAAGCGTGCATTCAGCTGCGGCCGGTAGCTGGGTCACGTGCTTGCTGCTCTGGCGGGTCGCACGATCTGCGGGGGGCGGGCAGGGTGATCCTTGCGGAGAACATTGCCCACAAGACTTTCCCCGTGTCGCTCGGCGTGGTGTAGCCCCAGTGGTCGCTGAGCGCGGCGATCACATGTAGTCCGCGGCCGGTCTCGGCACCGTGATCAGGCTGCCTGGCCACCGGGAGCACTTTGCTCGGGTCGGCGACCGCGCAAACCACGTAGTTCCCAGGCTGTAGCAGGCCGAGCCGGATCGGCCACCCGGCATGGCTGGCCCCGGAACCAGGCAGCGCGTGGCGGATCGCGTTGGTCAGCAGTTCGGACACAACGATCACGATGTCTTCGCTGCGTTCCGCCACGCCCCACCGCTGCAAGGTGGTCAGGGTGAAGTGCCGCGCTGCGCGGACCAGCGTGGCGTTCATGCCGGGCGTGCGCGGGTAGCAGGCCCAGCTTATGGGGGCGGGAGCTGGGCACCGGGGCCAATCTCCGCTCGCCAGGGCAGCCATCTCGATAACGGGCACCAGCCAGGGGCCGCCTGCCTTACCGGCCAGGTGCGCTGTCTGCGCTGCCATCGCCTGCCGCTCGATGCTCGTGCGGTCACGTGGCTTGATCGCTGCCACGGCTTCTCCCCCTGTGCTCCGATGGCCGGGCGAAAGCGGTCGTGCTGACGGGACCGATAGCGTGAAAAGCGTGACGCTGGGGCCCAGCCCGGAACGGCCTGATGCTCAGTGGGCATGACCGGAGCGGCCACGCCGCTCCCGGTGCTGGTCCCGAGACGGCGAAACGGTAACCGCCGGTATGGTGGCCGGGCGCGGACCGTTTTCTGCCGCGGCCACGCTGCCGGAGGTGCCCTGCCCACGCACGGCTGCAGCCATCAGGGTGGCCGTGGAGACAGCCCTGCGCCGGTCCCAGAGCACAATCGGGTGGCTGGTCCAGAAGCAGGCGTTGGTCTGCTGGCATTTCGGGCAAGCGAGCCGGTTTAGCGCATCCACCCGCCACCCGGCGGCGATCGCCCGGGCTCGGGCGTTGGCCTCACCGAGCGTTTCCGGGTCCGCATAGTGCGATATGCACGACCCCATCTCGCACCATGCGATGGGCAGCCGGAGCTCGTCGCCGATCACCGCCCGCTCGGTAATCTCGACCCTGGTAATCAGGGGCGTGAGGCTGATGGACTCGCTTATGGGCGGCTCAGGGGCGGGCGGCTCGTAGCCGGCGTCCCGGGGCGGGCGAGGGGCGGGCGGCTCGTAGCCGGCGTCCCGGGGCGGGCGAGGGGCGGGCGGCTCGTAGCCGGCGTCCCGGGGCGGGCGAGGGGCGGGCGGCTCGTAGCCGGCGTCCCGGGGCGGGCGAGGGGCGGGCGGCTCGTAGCCGGCGTCCCGGGGCGGGCGAGGGGCGGGCGGCTCGTAGCCGGCGTCCCGGGGCGGGCGAGGGGCGGGCGGCTCGTAGCCGGCGTCCCGGGGCGGGCGAGGGGCGGGCGGCTCGTCAGCCGGCGTCCCGGGGCCGGCGAGCGGCGGGCGGCTCGTAACCGGTCTCCCAGGGCGGCGCAGCGGCTGGCGGCTCGTAACCGGTCTCCCAGGGCGGCGCAGCGGCTGGCGGCTCGTAACCGGTGTCCCAGGGCGGCTCACTATGATCGTCGTCGCGCAGCCGGGCGAGCCAATCCATGGCATGCACGACCGGATCTTGTGCCGCAGGCTGGTCAATTAGCGTTACGCCAGGCCGCCGGTTTTCTGGTACCGGCCCGCTCTCGCTTCCATCGGTATCACGCATGTGCGGCCCCGGACCACTGCCACGTCGCGTGCTTGGTGCCCGGAAGGCCGCATGGCGGCCGTAGCCTACATCCGGGTTCTCATTCGGAACTGCCAGGTCGTCTGCCGTCTCGGGAGGCAGCGGGATCAGGGAGGGGCTGCGGAAGAAGCTGGCCATGGTGACTCCTAGTCGTGGCGAGGTGGTTGCCCGGGGACCGCTGCTGGCGATCGCGCTGGCCTGTCCGGCTCATTGCCGTGATTCGGCCCCCCAACGGGGCCGTTCAGGATGGCCGTAATGGACCGGGCGATGACAGCGAGTGTCCCGGTAAAAGGCAACGAAACAGTCGCCGCTCCGCTGGAGCGGTTAAGCTGACAGCGGGGGCAACACCAGGTGTGGTACCGGTGCTCCACTCCGCGTCGGCGCTGGCTTTTCCACGATGCCTATAGGGCATCATGACACCCCCCCTCGGTGTCCTGGTTGCCTCTCAGGCCTTGAAGATCAACCGTCTTCCCTGCAGATCACAGCCGGATATACATCAGGTTTCTATTCGGCTCATTTCATGAGCCGAATAGAACGACGCTGTGGACAGTTCTAGATTCTCTGTCGAGCACAGGCTCTGGAGAGCGTTTGCCCAGGTGAGGACCGCATCGGAAGAGCCGGCGCTCGGGATATCCCCAGGGTCATCCCCACGTTGCCCACAGTTTTGGGACGTATCTGCACAGGTCATCCACAGATCTATGCACAGGGGCGCCGGTCTTCGCCTGGCACTGCAGGGGCAATGTCCAGGCGGGCCGGGCGAAGGGACAGCCAAAGACCCTGCCCGCCATTCAGGCCGCCGCGGCGCCTCCCGGGCGCGGACTTAAGGTGAATTACAAGACTGTAATTTAACTAACGGCTAGTGGGAGAGGCAGCAGCCGCAGGAGCGTGCTCCTACCGCAGCTGCCATCTATGTGTGGGACGCGCGGCGTGAGCGCCCGGTGGCAAGAGGTAATTATTGTCCGGGCTTGGGTATGCCCGAGATGGTCGAATTACTTCATGGAATCAATCGTTTATGCCCGGTCATGCTTACCCGGCTGGGCCCGGCGAACAGCCTGGCCGCGATCCGGCACGTGGTGGGCCGGGGGCATGAGGAGTGGGCCCGCACACCAGCCGGCCCGGGGACGCCCAGGCCGGCGGCCTGGGCGGTACGGTGGGCACCCGTGAGCCCTTTCCCGTCTCCTGTCATCCGTTCGGCCCGGCTGGACCTGCGCGAATACGGTGCTGGTGATGCCGGGCTCGTGCTCGGGCTCCTCGCCGCGGGCGCGGAGCCCGAGGCGCTGCCGCCCGGTGCGCCGTCAGACCCGGGTGAGGTGCCAGGGTGGCTCGCCGACGGCGTGCACCGGCCGCAGCGAGAAGGAACGGGCGTCCACCTGATGATGCTGGACCGCACGGCCGACAAGATCGTCGGGTCCATCGGCCTGTTCCACGCCGATTGGGAGGTCCGGTCGGCGGAGATCGGCTACGGCGTCCGCGGCGACGAACGCGGCCAGGGGTACGCGTCCGAGGCACTCGGCGCGGTCGCCAGGTGGGCGCTCGCCGAAGGCGGCATCCAGCGGGCCTGGCTGACGGCGAACACGGACAACCTGCCGTCGGTCCGGGTAGCGGAGAAAGCAGGCTTCCGCCGGGAAGGAACGCTCCGCCGCGCGGGGCTGGAAGACGACGGGCTGCACGACCTGGCGGTCTTCTCGCTGCTCGACGACGAAGTGTGACCGGGGGACCCCGGGCGTGGGCGGAGTCGCTCGCGGACTGCGGGCCGGCGTGTCAGCTCGACTGGGACTCAGGACAATCTGCTGCGGTGTCATCTGGGCCTGCCATGATCGCGGTTACGGTCGGCCGGCGCCAGGCACCGAGACCGGGAGGGTCAGGATCTCTCCAGTGCGAGGCCCGCTGGCAAGTCGGTGGAGATTCTCGGTGCTGCCGTCGGTCTCGCGCCACTCGGCGGTCAGGATGAACAGGGTTCGCCGGTCCGGACCGCCGAGCATCAGCGCGAACGGCGCCCGGCCCTCGGGCAGTTCGACGCGTTGCAGGACCTCACCGCCCTCGGCGACGCGCACGAACGAGAACCCCGTGGAAACCCAGACCGCGCCTTCGGCGTCCAGGCAGATGCCATCCGGGGCGACGCCCTCCGCGAAAACGCGCCGGCCGGACAGCCCTCTGTCGGCGTCGATGTCGAAGGCGGTGAGCCGGCCGGCGAACGACTCGGAGATGATCAGCGTCCGGTCGTCGGGCGTGATGATCATGCCGTTGGGGAACTGGATGTCGCCGGCGACCTGGCGTAGCTGGCCGTCTGGCGTGATGAGCTTGATGTAGCCGGGTTTAGGCGCCTCACCGCCCGAGAAGTTGAAGTCCGCGCCGTTGAGGTAGATGTTGCCGCGCCCGTCCACGACGATCTCGTTCGCCTTTTGCTCGGCCAGGGTGACCATCGACCCGTCGGGCTCCTGACGCCGTAGCTTGTCTCCGGTCATCAGCAGCCTCCCGTCGGGCAGCCAGTCGATGGAATACCCCATCAGCTGGCCTTGGCCCTGTGCGCGGAAAACCTCTGGCGTGCCGTCGGGGCCGACGGCCACGATCTGTCGGTCGATCCAGTTGCAGAACCACAGCCGGCCCTGGTGCCACCGGGGCGACTCAGGAATGCCCAGACCGCTCAGCAGGACCTTCGGCTCGGACATGACGCCTCCTCACTTGCCGGGCTGCGCCGGCCGCAGCCCAGCTCCTCTGCCCACTACACGAACGGCAGCGTGCCCGGTCGAACAGGGCGAGCTTGCCGATCCGCCCGAAGGGCGGAAAGACTGCGCCACATTAACGAGCAGGGACAGCCGGGCCCTAGCGTGCTCTACTGCCGCTCCGGTCCGAAGACGGCTCGCCACCACTGCCGCCCAGCAGCGCGCGTTGGCCAGCGTGATCCGGCCTGCCTTGGCTCCTGCGCGGCTTGCTCGCAGGGGCGAAGTCGCATCGTGCCGGTGGGGGCTTGCTGCGCTGGGCATGGCCGTGCCGTGGTGATCTTCCAGGTAATCATTTCCACCGGGCCGTTGAACCAGTGACCGCGCGGGCACCGGATTTTGGCGCATTCCAGCGGTCCCCCGGTTGAGCTGACCGAGTACCGGTCCTCCACCTCAGCCGGAAGTCCGCACCGGACCGCGCCGTGCTTGTCCATGTATGCCGGGCAGTCCAGGAACATCCCGCCGGTTTCCATGAAAGGTCCCCCTTCACCGTGCGGCCCGCCCGGACGGCGGGCTGGCCGTTTGCTGGTAGTTGAGCCAGCGCCGTCAACTCAGCGGCATGCGATGCGGCAGGCTCGCCGGGCTCTGGCGGTGGTCGCCGCGCCAGCGCGGTAGGCGAGCAGGCCGCTGGGTGCCGAAAATGGCCACCGCGTTGCCGACGTGCAGGCCACCCGCGGCCCCGGCCAGGGCCGGCTGGAGCAGGGTTAGCATCAGCAGGCCAGTGCCTGCTTCCAGCGGCCGTTGCGGGCCGCCAGGGCTGCGACCAGCAGGAGCAGGGCAAGCAGCCTGACCGCCAGGCCGTTGACATGATGGGGACCGAACGCGCTGGAATCACGCGCCAGCGTCCCCTGGCCGGCACTGAACACGCCCGCGTCGCCCAGGAAGAATGGCAGGACCACGTCAGCGATGAGAACTGCAGTCAAGTAGCGGTAGATAATTCGTGCCGTTTCATAACGCCGAAACTACCCGCGGCAGCAGCCCGGCTACAGGGCGGTGACACGCTTGTGCTGGTGTGCCGCCACCACCGCCACGGGCGGGATATCACCTAGCCAACCGGTGCCGGGATTCATCCGGTGCTCCTTGATCATGGCCGGTAGCGTCAGCCGGGCGCCCAGGTACGAGGGCGCCCAGGTGCGGGGGAGGATTAATGCCTGTCATTAGCCGCGGACGGCGATCTGGCTGACCGGCGGCAATGCCACGCCGAAGCCCTGCACCTGCCCGGTGCGGGTATTGACGGCAGCTAGCGTGCCATGGGCGGCCACGACGAACAGCCACCGGCTGTCGGGTGACCAGGCCAGGGTCCGCGGGCCGGGAGTTCCCTGCGCCAGCCGCACGCCGATCCGCTGGTCGGCCCCGGACGCCAGGTTGAGCAGGTGAAGCTCCCACTGCCTTCCGTTGTCCCGGAACACCGCCGCGACCAAGCCATCGGGCGCGATGACGCCGGAAACCGCGGCCGTGTCCGGCGGCGGGCCGGGAAGCGTGCGCCGCGCACCGGTCTCCGGGTCGATGACCACATCCGAGCAGCGGGACTGCCCCGAGCCGGCCTGGCCGGCAGAACGCTGGCCAGCGCGGGAGCAGTTGACGATGAGCCACCGGGTCGAGCCGACCGCCGCCAGCGTCCCGGTGAACCGGCGGGAGCCGGCCGGCGACACGTCGTACATGACACCCGTTTCAGAGGAGGCCAGCACATCACCCCGGCCGTCTGACGTGGTCACCCAGACGCCTCCGGGCAAGGGCATGGACACCCCGGTCGTGCCGCCGTCGAGCCAGACCAGCGACATGGAACCGGAACCGTTCCCGGCCTGCCACCACACCGTTCCCGGCTGCGGCCCCGGGATCGCGATGCCACCGTTGCCGAGCGCGCCGGACAAGAGGCGAGCGGGATGACCGTCAGCGACCAGATAACCGGGCACGAAGTCCAGCGGGCGGATGATGACCAGGCCCGGGCCGGCCAGGAAGAAGACCGGGCCGTTGCTTTGCAGTGGCGGGACAGCGGTCCGCGTGATGCGTCCCCGGGCGAGCTGAATCCGGATCACCTGGTTCGGGCCGTAGCCGAAGACCTGCCAGCCGGCCGTCACTCCGAGCAGCCGGTGGCCTGTCTGGGTAACCGCTACCGCCACCGGGGCCCGGGGCGGCCCCGGCTTCTTCTCCTTCCCGGCCGGCCACCCGGCGATCAGCAGGGCGGCCACCGCGATAGCCGCCATCATCAACGCGGCCGCGGTCACCACCGGCGGCCTGCCCGGCGGCCGTTCCCGGCCCGGCCGCGACGGCCCTATCCGGATCTCATCCGGCCCCGGTAGATCCGCCATCCTTCATTCCGTTCCCGCAACGCGGCCGTAGTCAATACCGACTTTCGCACCCCCGGTGGGCATCCGCCAGCTGGCCGCTGAGGACCTGACGCCAGCCAGTGGGATCTGGGGCTGAGCCGGGTGTGTCGCCTGCCCGCAGCGAGCATGGTCTCCGCGCCGAGCCTGGCGTCATGAACGGGGGTGGCGTACAGCGCAGATCGCGCAACGCGAGTGGCAGTGGACGATCTTCTCCGGCCATCCCCGAGGTCCGTGACCGGTCCTCCCGCAGCCTTTTGCGTCTGGAACGAATGGCCGTCCGTATCACCGGAAGCCTGCAGGAGCAGCTGGTGGACGCAAGGTTCCGCCGAGCATAAACTGGATTTCTGCTGGTGGCACGCCTGCCGTCGCCAGCGCCGCAGAACAGCCGTTGCTCCGGACCCCGGCGACGCCCCGTACCCCCCATGGACGTCCGCTCACCGGGAGCTCACCGTGGCGCAGCTGGCAGCTCATTCCTCTTCTCGGGACGGCCCGCCGTCTGGTTACGGCCTTTCGGCTATCCCGGCCGTGCGACAATACCGGGTGCGGGCGGCCTATAGTGGCGCCTCCCCTGGCCGGGTTGCCCGCCGCCGGTCGGGGGCACGCCCGGTAACGGGCATTCGAGTGCGCCCGGACGGCAGGCTTCCGGTCGGCTCGGCTGGAGAGCGCCGATGAGCGTGGTCAGCGTCAACGGGAAGGCCATCGCTCTGGATGATCCGCCGGCCACGGCCGCCCCGCCGGGGTGCGCGGCAGCCGGGCCGGTGGCGTTGTATGCCCGGAGGGTGCGTGTGACAAGTATGCCGGGCGCCCGTGGCCTGCGGCTGTCGGTGCCGGCGGTGTCGGCCCGGGTCAGCATGGAGTCGGTCGCCAGCACATTGGCCCGGCTGATCGCCAGCCAGGCCGCCGTAACACGAGCCGACCTGGTCCGGGTGACCGGCCTGGCCAGGACGACGGTGACCAGCGGGCTGGACATGCTGCAGGACGGCGGCGTGATCTGCCACATCGGCGCTCGGACGATGATCGGGCGTGGGCGTCCCGCGGAAAGCCTGGGCTTGAGCCGCGCGTTCGGCTTGGTGCTCGTCGCTGACCTGGGCGTCCGGTTTGCCCGGCTGAGTGTGCACGATCTCAGCGAGGAGATGCTCGCCGCTTCTGAGATGCCGCTGGACGTCGCGGATGGCCCTGAATCCACCCTGGCCACCGTCATCGATGTGTTCAAGGCCCTGCTGGCCCGGATCGAGCATCCGCGGCCCGTGCCGCTGGTCCTCGTTATCGGCTTGCCGGGGCCGGTGGACATCAGCCGGGGCGTCGCGGTGAAGCCGCCGATCATGCCCGGATGGGACGATTTCCCCGTCGCCGATACGCTGCATGCCGAGTTCGGCTGCCCGGTGCTCTGTGAGAATGACGTCAACCTGCGTGCGCTGGGCGAAGCGCGGGCCATCGCCCCCGACCAGAGCCCGCTGCTGTACATCAAGATCAGTACTGGCATCGGCGGCGGCCTGGTCACCGGGAGCGGGGAGCTGTATCACGGCGCGGATGGATCGGCGGGGGACATCGGCCATGTCCGGGTGCACGGCGCGGACGAGGTGCTGTGTGCGTGCGGGAACTATGGCTGCGTGGAGGCGGTGGCCTCCGCTCCAGCGATACTGGGTCAGCTGCGCCGGATGACGTCCGGCAAGGGCCAGATTCCGACCACGCTGGCAGGACTGATGGAAGCGCTGCGGGTCAACGAGAAAATGACGGTCGGGCTGGTCCGCGAGGCGGCCGGCCGGGTCGGCGAGGTGGTAGCCAATCTCGTCCATTTCTATAATCCGGCCCGGATTGTCGTCGGCGGCGGTCTCACCGTGCCCAGCGACGACATGCTGGCCGGGATCCGCGCCGTCGTCTACCGGCGGGCCTTGCCGCTGGCAACCCGCAACCTGGTGATCGGCCATCCGACGCTCGGAGAATGGTCCGGTACGTCCGGGGGACTCGTGCTGGGGATCGAGCATGCGCTGACCCCGGACGCGCTCGCCGCATCCGTGGCTCCGGGCCGCCGTCGGTGAGCATGGCGGCTGGTCACAGGTCGAGTACGTGCCTGATGTCGCCTAGTCCGCGGGCCACGATGAGCTGCCCGCCCGAGAGCCGTCCCCAGCGGCCGGCCGCCGTGTCCCAGTATCGCCACAGCCGCGCATCGGTCGTGACGTCTACGGTCGTCGCCTCACCCGGGTCCGCGGTCAGGTCGGCCCAGCCGACCAGGCGCACCGGATGTTCCGGCTCCGCGGGCTGCAGGTAGACCTGCACCACTTCCCGGCTGCGACGGCTACCGGTATTGATCACCTGCACCCGTGCGCCTGGAGACCCGTCGCCGTGCAGGAGCTCTGCTGCCGGGTAGTCCCACGTGCTGTAACCGAGGCCGTGCCCGAACCAGAACGCAGGCTCAGGTGCCCGCCCGGAGTAATGGCCCCGGTAGCCGATGAACGTGCCTTCGGTGTAAGTCAAGTCGCCGTCAACCGGGGTCACCGACCAGGCCGGCGCAGCCCCGTCTGCCGTGGGGAACGTGGTCACCAGCCGGCCGGCGGGCTCAATGTCACCGAGCAGGGCCGCAGCCACCGCGTGGCCGCCCTCCTGGCCGGGCAGACCCGCCCAGAGCACGGCGTTGACCTCATCGAGCCACGGCATCAGCACCGGCGTGGCCGCATTGACGACAACGACGGTCCGCCGGGCCGCCGCCGCCACCTTCCGGACGAGCTCGTCCTGCCTGCCCGGCAGCCGGAGCGTTGTCTTATCGACCGTCTCGGTCTCCTGCTCGTCAGTCAGCCCGACGACAACCACGGCGATGTCAGCCTCGGCCGCCGCCTGCTCGGCGTCGGCCATCGCGGCCTCGGCGGCGCGAGCGGCCGGATGGGCGATCAGGGCGTACAGCGCGGGCCCATGGGCTTCATTTCCGGGAACGGCGCGAGGCGGCGTGACGCTTGCTTCCACCAGGCCAGGAGCGAGCAGCTCGCGGGAAACAACGGCGGTAGGCGGAGTGAGGATTTCCTCCCCGATCCCGGATCCGGATGCCTGCAAGATGATGTGTTCCGTCCGCTCCCCGACGCGCAGCTTCCACCGCCCGACGCCCATGACGCCCACCTCGATCATGCCGGCGGCGGCGATCCGGGCCCGGAAGCTCAGCCGGGCCACGTCCTCGGTGCTGCTGTCGTAGCCGACAATCGTCGCCGAGTCGGCACGGTGGCTCCGGTCGAGCAGGTGGCCGTCGGCGGTGTAACGGATCAGCTGCGTGCCCGGTTCGCCGGTGTCCGGATCGGTCACGAAACCCGGCCTGGCCGCGACCGGGCGCCGGCGCACCTCAACGCCATCGGTGACGGTCACGGCGTCACCCATCAGCGCGCGAAGCCCATCGGCGATGCTGACCTGGTGCGGCGGCTTCACCTGAGCCGAGCCACCGCCCATGCAGATGGTCTCGATCGCGTGCCGCCCGATCAAGGCGATGCGTCCCTCGCGCGGCAGCGGCAGGGCCGAGCTGCGGTTGGCCAGGACCGTCATCCCCTGCGCCGCGAGGCGGGTGAGGACGTCCCGGCGCTGCGGGCTTGTCGGTGCAGGCACCTGCGCCGGATAGCGGCGCGGCGGGCCGAGCGCGCCGGTCCGGCTGGCCAGGCACAGCAGCCGTCTCAGGTGGTCATCAATGACACCCTCAGCTACCTCGCCGGACCGGACAGCCTTAACGAGGGCCTCTCCCCACGGCCCGCAGGGACCCGGCATGACGAGATCGAGCCCGCCGTTCGCCGCGGCCGCCGCGGTCTTCGTGGCGAACCAGTCCGACACGACCAGCCCGGAATAGCCCCACTCGCCCTTGACGATCTCGTTGATCACATGGTGCTGCTCGGTCGCGGGCACGCCGTTGACGTCGTTATAAGCGGCCATGATCGCCCACGGACCGGAATCCTCGACGGCGATCTCGAAGGGCAGCAGGTACAGTTCGCGCAGGGTGGCTTCGCTCACGACGCTATTGACGGTGTTCCGGTCGGTCTCTGATTCGTTGGCCACGAGATGCTTCAGGCACGCGCCGACATGCTGGGATTGCAGGCCGTTGATGTAGGCCGCGGCCAGGCGTCCGGTGAGCAGTGGATCTTCGGAGTAAGCCTCGAACAGCCGGCCACCGAGCAGGGACCGGTGCAGGTTGATCGTCGGCCCGAGCACGACGTGGATCTGCTGGGCCATCGCCTCCTCGGCGAGGATCACCCCGGCCTCGCGGGCGGTGTCCTCGCTCCAGGCTGACGCCAGCAGCGTCGCGTTGGGCAGCAGCGCGACCACGCGGCCGCCCAGAAAATCCAGGCCGCGCACGCCGGTCGGGCCGTCGGACATGCGGATCTCCGACAGTCCCACCGCTGGCTCGGGCCACAGCGTGAACATGCTGGCCCCGGTCAGCAGCCTGACCCTCGCTTCGAGGTCCAGGGCGCCATTCTCCGCCAGGCCGGCTACCGCATTCATCGGGTCGCTGCTGGGCATCGGCGGGGTCACTGGCCGGCCAGCGCTCCGCCGATGCCGCCGACGCTGAAGTACCGGTGCAGGCAGGCGAACACGATAACGGGCGGGGCCATCATGACCACCGCGACGGCCATGACGTCCCCCCAGTCGGTCACGTTCTGCTGGAAGAACGACTCCACGCCGAGCGGCAGGGTGTACTTGGTCTCGGTCCTGATGAACACCAGGGCCACCAGGTAGTCGTTCCACGACACGAGATAGGTGAAGATCGCCGTGGACAGGATGCCGGGCAGGGAGTTACGCAGCACGATCCGGTAGAACCCGCGGAAGACGGAGGCACCGTCGATCCACGCCGCCTGCTCCAGGCTCACCGGGATGGAATCCATGTACGCGGCCATCATCCAGATGGCGACCGACATCGAGATTCCGACGTAGATGATGCCGAGACCGACCAGGCTGTCCACCAGGTGCAGCTTGGCGAACAGGATGAACAGCGGGATGACCGCCGTGATCACCGGCAGCGACTGCACGATGAACAGCAGCAGCGAATAACCCGATACCGCCTTGCTCCTCCCCCGGGAGAGCACGTAGCCCGCCGGGGCTGCGACGGCGACGGATACCAGCACGGTGGCCAGCGTCACCTCAAGGCTGTTGCCCAGCCAGGTCAGCGTGTCAGTGTGGCGGAAGATGTTAATCATGTTCTCGAGGGTGAAGGTTGCGTGGCTGGTCGAGCCCAGCGCGGGCCGCAGCGCGAGCAGCACCACGACCACTACCGGGACCACCGCGATCGCCGTGATGATCAGGACGATCGCGAACCGCAGCCACCGGTAGCGATCCTTTCTCGTCGTGCGTGACCGCGGAACTGGCGTCGGCTTGGCCGCGACCGTCTCGTGCAGGGCAGTCACTGGAACGCCGCCTTTCGTATCTGCCGGTAGAGCAGCACCGACACGACCACGAGCGCTAGCGTCATCAAGAAGGCGATGGCGACGCCCGGGCCGACCTGGAAGTTCTCGAATACGGTGCGGTAAGCGAGTACGACCAGCGACGTGGTGGCGCTGACCGGCCCGCCGCCAGTGAGCAGATAGATGGTGGGGAAGTCGTTCACGCAGAAGATGGTCATCAGGATCCACGAGATGTACGTGGGCCGGGCGATGATCGGCAGCGTGATGCGGCGGAACTGCTGGATGGCACCGGCACCGTCCATCCGGGCGGCCTCGTACACGGTCCCGTCCACGCTGGCCAGCGCGGAGCTGGCCATGAGCATCATGAACGGGAAGCTGACCCAGACCTTGTAGATGCAGACGGTGACCTTGGCCCAGGTCGGGTTGGCGAGGAACAGCGGGGTACCCAGGCCGAGGGCGTGGAACAGGCTCGGTATCGGGCTGGACGGGCTGTCCACGAGGTAAATGATGGCCGTGGCGGAGACCACGATCGGCACGATCCAGGGCAGCAGCAGGAGCACCTTGAAGACCGCGCGGCCGGGCAAGTCCGCCCGGAGCAGCAGCGCCATCCCGAGGCCGACGGCCCAGCTGCCGAAGACCCCGACCACGGTGTACAGCAGGGTGAATTCGGCAGCCTGCCAGAATGCGGCGCTGGTCAGCACAGTCTTGTAGTTGTCCAGGCCGACGAAGGAACCCGCGCTGATCAGCGTCCCGTTGTGCAGCGACTCGTTGGCGGCGGAGAAGAACGGATAGGCATTGATCAGCAGCAGGAGCAGGACGGACGGAGCGACGAGCACCAGCAGGGTCGTCCGCGTGGAGGTGAACTGCCGGCCGTGCCGTCCCGGACGGGGCGCCGCCACGGCAGTGCCAGCTGGTGCGGTCGTCCCGGTCTTGACGGACATGTCGGCTCCGGTTACGCGAACAGCGGCTGTAGCGAGCTCTGCAGGGTCTGCAACGCCGTCTTCGGGTCACCGCCGCCGAGCATCGTCTGGGTGAACGCCTGCAGCTGCTGGCTGCCGTCCACCTTGGCCAGGGCTGGGGAGAGCACGGTGCCCACCGATGCGTAGTTCTTCGCCACCGGCAGCCAGTTACTGGTCGCGGTGGCCCGGGGAACCTGCTTCTGGACCTCCGGCAGGGCGGCGATGGACTTCAGCACCGGCAGGCTGTCGAGCAGGCCGTTTTTCCAGTAGGTGCTCATGTGCTTGATGTACCACTCCACGAAGGCCTCGGAGCCGGCCTGGGACGGGGTGTTCTTGTACATCATGATGCTGTTCTGGAACACGAGGCAGGCTACGTCGCCGTGTGGTCCGGCCAGTGGCTTCTCCATCACCGCCAGGCTTCCGTTGTTCACGCCGGTGTTGACGTCAAGGCCGGCGGTGTAGATGCCCATGGCGAATTTCCCGGACTTCCACTGGGAATCCTGAGTGCTCGTGGTGTAGCTCACCGAAGCCGGGTCGCTGATCTTCGCCTTGACCAGTTCCTGGACGAACTGCATCGCCTCGATGTTGCGCGGGGTCACCACGTCGAGCTTGTTGTCCGTGGTGAACAGCCCGCCGCCGTTGTTGATCATCATCATGATCATGGTGTGCGCGCCGAGGTTATTGCCCGTGCCAGAGCCGGTGCCGAAGCCGTAGTAGCCGTGGCTGGCTAGGGTCTTGCCGACCGTCATCATCTCGTCCCACGTCGTCGGTGGGGTGAGCCCGAGCTTGCTGAAGATGGGCTTGCTGTACCACCAGACGCGGATGTCCAGCTGCCACGGGACCGACACGTAGCCGGCGGGCGTTTTCATCGCCGCGATCTGGCCGGGCAGGAAGTCGGCGTACGTCCCGTCCTTCTGGAACTTGGCGATCAGATTATCGGCATAGGCAATCGCCCCCTGCTGGGCGAACTGGAACGGCTGGAACCCGCCGCCGGTGCTAACGGCGGGGCCGGTGCTCGACGCGACAGCCGAGGCGAACGTCTCGTTGAAGTTGGCCCACTGGATTGTCTGGTAAGTCACGGCCGGCAGCGAGCCGGTTGGCTTGTAGGTCGCGACTAGATTTTTTGCCGCCGGGTTGTACGCCGTTCCGCCCCAGGGCATATCCCAGAACTTCATGGTGCCGCCGCCGCCGCTGCTGCCGCCGCTGCCGCTGCTGCCGCTGCTGCCACCGCAAGCCGCCAGGAAGGCCGCGGACGCGGCTGCGCCAGCTCCCAGTCCGAGAAAGCCGCGGCGGGAGAGGTGGTCTGCAGAAGCTGGTCTCTCAGCCATCGCATCTCCTTAAGAGGTTGCGCCGTCGACCGGCGTTTTGGTCTCGATCTTGGCCCGGATGCTAGGTCGGCTGACCGGTGGCGAGCAATGCCTGAATTTTGCTTTATAAAAGCATAAATAGGTCATTGCAGTGACCCGCACCGCTCTCTTAACATCCACGACATCGCGGCGAAACGGCGTTGCAGGCGAGCCTGCCAGACCCGGGACAGCATCACCCAGCCCACGAAGGGGCGGCGCCCGTGACAAACGAATTGTCGGCGCGGGTCTCTCAGGAATCGATTGCAGCCCCGGGCCGGCGACTGCGGGTTGCCATTATCGGGAGCGGCACGATCGCTGCTGTCCATCGCCGGGCCGCCGTACTGGCCGGCGCCGAGCTCGTGGGGGTGCTCGGGTCACGGCCGGAGCGGTCCCAGCAGGCCGCGCGCCGCTGGCGCCTGCCCGTCGCGTTCGCCGGCCTCGCTGACCTGGCCCGCGCCCCGGTGGACGTCGTGCACGTGTGCAGCCCCAACGTGACGCATGCCCGCTACGTCGAAGCGCTGCTCGCAGCAGGCAAGCACGTGGTTTGCGAGAAGCCGCTCGGGATCTCGCTCGCCGAGGCCGAGCGGATGAACGCGCTGGCTGAGCGGGCCGGCCTGGTGGCCACGGTGCCGTTCGTCTACCGGTATCACCCGGTGGTGCGCGAGATCCGGGCGCGCGCGCAGGCCGGGGAGTACGGCCGCTGGAATCTGCTGCACGGTCACTACCTGCAGGACTGGCTGCTCTCGCCGGCCGCGTCTAACTGGCGGGTCGATCCGGCCCAGGGGGGTGCCTCGCGCGCGTTCGCGGACATCGGGTCGCACTGGTACGACCTGGTCGAGTGGGTGAGTGGTGAACGCGCGGACACCCTCGTCGCCCAGCTTTCTGTCGCCGTTCCGAGGCGGGCCGCCGCGCCGCGCGGTGCGCCTGATCGCGCCGGGCCGGATGGTCCCGCAGCTGATGGCGGGCCCGATGGCGGCGAGGCGGCGGCGGTAGCGACCGAGGACGCGGCCACGGTGCTGTTCCGCAGCGCATCAGGAGTGCCCGGGTCAATGCTCGTGTCCCAGGTCGCTGCCGGGCGGAAGAACCGGTTGTGGTTCGAACTGGACGGATCCGCTGGCAGCGCCGCATTCGACCAGGAGAGTCCCGAGTCTTTCTGGACTGGGACGGCGGAGGGCAGCCGGGTATTCGTCCGCGACCCAAATTCTGGCTCGCCCGGGCAGCGGCGGCTCAGCTACCTGCCTGCCGGACATCCGCAGGGCTACGGAGATTGCTTTGCCGCGTTCGTAGCCGACACCTACGCCGCCATCGCCGGAGAACAACCCGAGGGACTGCCCACCTTCGCCGACGGCGTGCGGTCTGCTCGCCTCGTCGAGGCGGTCGTCCGTTCGGCCGCCGCCGCCGCCTGGACACGGGTCTGAGCTATGAAACTCGGAATGCTCAGGTGCCCCGCGATCGATGCCGCGCGGGTGCCAGGCGGATAGTCAAGCCAGCCAACAGGAGATGGAGCGCCCATGATGCTTTCCGCTAAGGTCGCCGTGAACCCGCTGCCCTGGGTGCTTAGCCCGGACGGATTCAGCCTGACCCCGGCCACCGTGGCGGCGGCCGTGGCGGGCATCGCCCAGGCCGGTTTCACCGCGATGCATGCGGACGTCCCCGACGGGATGGACGCAGCGGGATACCGCACCCTGCTCTCTGATCATGGAATACGCCCGGCGCCGGGCTACTTCGGTGCGCACTTCGACGTCCCCGCGATCGAGCTGCCCGCCCTGCTCGACGCGGCCCGGCGGCATGCCCGCGGGCAGGCGGAGCTCGGCCTTTCCGAAGTCTTCCTGGCCAGCCACCTGAATCCGGCCCGGATCTCCGCACCGGCGGTCGGCGCCAGCTTTGACGCTGGGCGGCTCGGGCTGGTGATCGAGCGGATCGCGGCGGTCGCCGGGGCGATCACCGCCGAAGGCGTGACACCGTGCTTCCATCCCCATGTCGGTAGCTGGATCGAGACCGACCATGAGGTGCGCGCCCTGCTGGACTCCGTGGACGGCGCAATCCTCTCGTTCGGCCCGGACACGGGTCACCTGTTCTGGGCGGGCATCGATCCGGCCACCGTGATCTCTGACTACGCTCCGCGGGTGGGCGCTATCCACCTGAAGGACGTGCACCGGGCGGCCGCTTCGCGCGCGCGGGAGCAGAATGATGACTACATGGCGGCCACGTATACCCAGCACGTCTGGACCGAGCCCGGGCGCGGGGACGTCGACTTCGACGCCGTGTTCGCCGCGGTTCCCGCGTCCTTTGACGGCTGGTTCGTGGTCGAAGTGGATGTCCCCGATCTGCCGACCAAGGAGGAGTCGACGGCGGAGTCGGCCCGCTGGATCCTCAACCAGCCCGAACGCACCGCCCGCCGGGAGCGCGCATGACCCCGCCGCTCGGGGTCGGCCTGCTCGGCGCCGGGCCAGTGACGCAGGCGATCCACCTGCCGACGCTGGCCCGCCTGGCCGATCGGTTCCGGGTCATCACGGTCATGGACGTGGACGCCCAGGTCGCCGGGTCGGTCGCGGCCCATGCCGGGGCCGAGCCAGCCCAGTCGGTGCAGGCGGTACTCGACAACCCCGCCGTGGATGTGGTTGCGGTCTGCAGCCCGCACCAGTTCCACGCCGACCAGGTCGCCGCGATCTGCGCGGCCGGCAAGCGCGGCATTCTCTGCGAGAAGCCGCTGGCGACCAGCCGGGAAGAAGCCGAGCGTATCGGCGCGGTCGTCGCCGGATCCGGGATTCCCCTGGTCGTCGGAGCGATGCACGCCTACGACCCTGGCTGGCTGGCGGCGGCTGACGCTTGCGCGGACCGGCTGGACACCGCCCACATCATCCGCTCGACGATCGTGCTCCCGTTCAACGATCGTTTCGAAGACTGGGCGACCGAGATCGCGAGCCTGGCTCTCGCCCGCCCCGGCCGGGGCGCTGGACGTAGCCGGGCGCGCCGCCCGGATCCGCGGGCTCGTGCTCGGCCTGTCGATCCACGACCTGCCGCTGATCAGGGCCCTGGCGCCGAAGCTCGACCGGGTCAGTCATGCCGAGTTCGTCACGCCTTTCGGTGGCGTGATCTCGCTGACGGCAGCGGGGCGCAGAGTTGATCTCGTCGCGTTCATGCGGCCTGTCTGGCAGCCGGACTGGCGCCTCGAGGTATGGGGCGACGACTGGTCGCTGGCTGTGTTCTTCACCCCGTCCTACGTGCATGCTGGCTCGGCCAGCGCAACGATCCGCGACAACCGCGGCGAGCGGCACATCGCCGCCGTTGCCCACAACGGGTACGAGGGCGAGTGGCGGGAACTGCATGATGTCGTCACTGGTGCGGCCGATCCCCGCTATCCGCTGACGGACCTGATCGATGACCTGACGTTCGCCACCGACATCGCCGACGGGGCCGCGTCCGCCGTGCTGAGTGGGGGTTCACGATGACGACCGCGGCGACGGTGGCCATCGCGCAGCCAGCGGGCGCGGACTTCATCCGGTCCCAGCACGCCGTCTGGGCGTCGCTTCCGATGTCGCTGACCGCCAGCCCGGACGGGGCCCAGATGATCGTGGTCGACGGCCAGTCGCCCAGCTGGCTGGGGACGCTGGCCGAGGTGATCCGCTCGGGTGCGGCCGGGGTGCTGCTTGTCCGCCCGGTCACCGGCCCGCCGCCCCGCCGCATCCGTGCGGCGGCTGCGGCGGCCGCCAGCGCGGGAACGGCGGTGGTCGTGGAAACGGCCTGGGCATCGAACCCGGCCGTTCCGCAGCTTGCTCGCGCCATGGCCGGACGGCTACCCGATGTCAGCCTCATCGACAGCGTGGCCCAGGTAGCCGGCGATCACCGCGGCCAGTGGGCGGATGTACTGCTCGACCATGTCGTTCTGCTGCGGGCAGTGACCGGGCCGCTCGATGCCGCGCGGTTCGCGGTGCAGGACGTGGACGGTTACACGGTGGACGGGGTCCGCGGGGCATCCACCGTCGCCCTGGCGGCCGTACGCTCCGCGGTGTCGCCGCCCGCCGCGCGCCTGGCCGCCTACGGTGCCACCGCCGAAACGCACCTGGTCGTGCCGACGGGAGACACGGCCGAACCTGCCGCGGCCTGGATCGTGGACGGGGCCGGCGTTACGGCCCAGCCGACATGGTACGAGACGACCTCGCGCGTGTCGTGGCGGCGGTTGCACGGCGCTGTCTCCGGGGCCTCCGGCGAGCCATTGCCTGACCTCTCGGACTTGGCGAATGACATTGAGCTCGTGGCTGCCATCGCCGAGTCCTGGCCGACCCGATCACGTGACGGCGAGTCTCATAGCTACCCGGAGCGCGCATGACCAAGGTGGCCATTACCGGTGGCAGCGGGAAGCTTGGCCGCGCTGTCATTAATGAGCTTTCTGAGCACGGGTATACCGTCTTCAACTTTGACCTCGTGCCGCCGCCATCGCCGGGTCCCGCCACCTTCACCAGGATCGACCTCCGGGACTACGGCCAGGCTGTCGAGGCGCTGCGCGGCATCGACTCCCTGCACGATGGCGTCGATGCCCTCGTTCACCTTGCGGCGATCCCGGGTCCCACCCACGCGGGCAACGCGGCGACTTTCGTCAACAACATCACGTGCAGCTATCACGTGTACTCGGCTGCCCGCGTGGCGGGAATCACCAATATCGCCTGGGCCTCGAGCGAGACCCTTTACGGCTATCCCTTTCACCGGCCGCCGCCGTATGTCCCGGTCGACGAGGACTACCCTGCCCGCCCGGAAGTGGCTTACGCCCTCGCCAAGTGCCTCGAAGAAGAGATGGTCCGTCAGCTGTGCCACCACGGCCGTTCCAAGATCATGATGTGAGTCCGAGGATGGTGAATGGGCGGCCCATGGAGCGTCCTGCCCATCGGGTGGCTTCGGTGACGTCGATGCGTCCGGCCAGGCGGAGTGCGCCGATTGCGAGGTTCCGCAGAGAAGCCATGACCCTGGGTCCGGATCGGGTTCTGACCTGGGATTTGTCCTCTTGATACAGGGTGTCGCGCAGCCAGTGAAGAGACTCGATCGACCACTGTTCCCGGACGTAGCCGGCCAGGTCGGCGGCGTTTGCCTGCCCGGGTTCCGGGCTGGCGACGCCGAGTGCGGCGACGGCCGAGATCGGCTGGCCGTGCAGGTCCGTGACGTACCGTTCGATGAGGAACACCTGGCTGACGTGCGGGAACGGCAGGTCGTCGGGGGCGGGCAAGACCTGGATGGTGCGGGTGGTGATCCGGCCGTGGCCTTTATCGGTGGCGGTATGAGCGACCGGAACCTGGCCCCAAGGCAGCGCGTTGAGAGCACCGAACAGTGCCCGCCGGTTCTCCTTCACCGGAAGCACGAACTCGCCGCCGTGCTCATGGATGTGGTTCGCGGTGGCCTTCACCGTGTGCAGCGCGTCCGCGGTCACGATCTTGTCTTCCAGGTCGATCTGGCCGAGGACCACCGGGGCCATCGGTACCTCGTTCGTCTTCTTGCCGACCTCTGCCTGGGCGGCGACCACCGAGGAGGCGGCGTCCGGGCCGACCAGGGCCGCGAGCAGCCGGACCTGGTTCCCGTCAGCGTCTTTCGCGCCCCTGACCGCCTTGCCGTCCAGCCTCACCTGCATCAACGCCGGCGAGCAGTCCTCCTCGCCGGCATCCCGGCCGGCCGTGGCCGCAGTGCTGAACCCGGCGAGATTCATCAGCCACGTACCGGCCGCCACGTCCAATGCCCCGGCGTCGGCATCGGTCAGTACCCGCCAGATCGTGGTCTTCGACGGCGGCGGCGCGGGAGCGGCACCGCTGCGCAGGTACAAATCGGCCAGGATCACCGGCGGCACGTCAGCGACCCAGCCAGTGATCGCGGTATAGCCCTTCATCCCGGCCACGACCGCCGCCGCAGCCAGCGCCAGCACGGCCGCAACAGGATGATCCCTGCCCTGGCCGACCCGGCCATCCGGCACCCCGGCGAACAGTTGCAGCAGGTCACCGCCGGCATCCGGTACCGGGACAGACACGATCGGCCCTGCCGGCGCGGACGCAGCAGCATAAATGACAGACTGACCCACGGCGAAGCTCCGGTGGCTGGGATCTGTGAGAGGACCCCTGTTCCTACCGGAGCTTCGTCACATTCCCCTGTCCGGCACGCCGCTCATGATCACATCGCAACACCCCGCCACGAATCGTGACTCAAACCCATAAAACGATCTTGGAACGGCCGTGGCTGTGCCACTGGGAACCTGAACTCAAGATGATCGGCCTGCGGTTCTCTAACGTCGTAGACGAGACGGACTATCCGCAGTTCCCCGACTTCGACCGCGATCCATCCACGCGCAGCTGGAACCTCTGGTCCTACATCGACTCGCGGGACGGAGCCCAGGCCGTTCGCAAGGCACTGGAGTACCAGGCCACCGGCGCGCACGTCTTCGGCATTGCCAGCCCGGATACGGTCATGCTGCGGCCCACGAGCGCGCTGCTGGACGAGATGCTCCCAGATGTGGACCGCCACGAGTCCTTCAGTGGCCATGAATCGCTGATCTCTATCGAGAAAGCGCGCGTGGTTCTTGGCTATGAGCCGATCCACACCTGGCGCACAGCCTTTCAGGCCTGACGGGGACTCCGCAACGGCAATGATCAGCGACGCCTGGTGGCAGCTATAGCAATTACCTGATTGCCGCCCCACCTGGCCACCAGATGGTTGCGTCCGGCACGCAGAGACCGCCTGCTGGTGACCGGGCGACGGGGATGTGCTGTGCTAGTGACATGACCAGTGAACCCGTCGATAACTTCAACGCGCTGCCGGCGGACTGGGCGTCCGACCAAGACCTCCTGGCCGGCCTGACCGTGGACGACGACGATGAGCACGACGATCCCGTCCTGCGCTGGCCGGACGGCCGGACGGTAGATACCTGGCGCGAGGACTACCCCTACCACGAGCGGATGACGCGGCATCAGTACGAGTACGAGAAGCGCCCGCTTCAGATCGAGCTCGTCAAGCTGCAGAACTGGGTGAAGGCCACCGGGCAGCGCATCGTGATCGTGTTCGAGGGCCGGGACGCGGCCGGCAAGGGCGGCACCATCAAGCGGTTCACCGAGCACCTGAACCCCCGCGGCGCGCAGGTCGTGGCGCTGGCGAAGCCAAGCGAGCGGGAACAGACCCAGTGGTACCTGCAGCGCTACGTGCCGCACCTGCCCGCAGCAGGCGAGATCGTCTTGTTCGACCGATCCTGGTACAACCGTGCGGGCGTGGAACGGGTGATGGGCTTCTGCACTCAGCCGGAATACGAGGAGTTCATGCGGGAGGCACCGGAGTTCGAGCGCATGCTGATCCGCTCCGGGCTGGACCTGACGAAATTCTGGTTCTCGGTGACCAGCGCCGAGCAGCGCACGCGGTTCATTATCCGCCGGGTCAACCCGGTACGGCAGTGGAAACTGAGCCCGATGGACATCGAGTCGCTGGACAAGTGGGAGGAGTACACCGAGGCGAAGGAAGCGATGTTCTTCTATACCGACACGGCCGAGGCCCCGTGGACGGTGGTCAAGAGCAACGATAAGAAGCGAGCCCGGCTCGAGGCGATAAGGCACGTGCTGGCGAAGATCGACTACGCGGGCAAGGATGAAGAGGTCATCGGCAAACCGGACCGGGCCATCATCGGGCCCCCGTCGGTGCTGTCGGAACACAACCCGGACCGGGTGCATCCCGAGCTGTAAGCCAGCCGCCGCGCCGGAATGTCCGGGCATCGCGCTGATGAAGGCGCCCTGGGCCGCCGGGCGCTATACGTAGTCTTGCTTTTGCAGGATCCGCAGGCAGACCCATCCGGGGATGACCGGCAGCCAGTACGTGGCCAGCCGGTAGGTGAGAACTGCTGAGACGGCGGGCCCGGCGGGCAGGCCGATGCCGGTCAGCCCCGCGACCAGGGCGGCCTCGATAGCGCCGAGGCCTCCAGGGGTGGGGGAGGCGGCGGCGATGAGCGCGGCGCCGAGATAGACGGCGCCAATCGCGATGATCCCGGCGCCGCCGCCGAAGGCCTGCACTGAGGCGGCGAGGCCGCCGATGTAGGCCAGGGTGATCAGCGCGGAGCCGCCGGCCAGCAGGATCAGCTTGAGGGGGCTGGCCGCTACCGTGCGCAGGCTGGCGGCGGCGGATCGCAGGCCGGGCAGCAGCCGGGTCGCGGCGAACCGCCTGCCTCGGCGGGTGGCCAGCACGATCCCGGTGAGTGCGGCCGCCAGGGCCAGGATGAGCAGCAGCTTGCTGGCCGGCGGCAGCTTGAACGCCTGCGCCATCCGGTGGCCGGCCAGGGTGAAGAAGATCACCAGGAGGATCAGGTGAGCCACGGCTCCCATCAGGGCGTTGACTCCGACCGCGGCGACGCCGGCGCTGGGCGAGACCCCGGATTTCTGCAGGAACCGGGCGTTGAGTGCCATGCCGCCGACGTTGGCGGGGGAGACCCGGTTGACGAACGATGAGGCGGCCTGGGTCAGGGTGGCCGGCCAGAACGGTACCGGGCCGGGTACGGCGCCGATTAGCGCGGCCGCGCTGGCCAGGTAGGTCAGGGCCGAGGCGGCGATGATGACGGGCAGCCAGGCCCAGTGCGCGGACTGCAGGGCCTGCCAGCTGCTGCTCACCTGTGCGAGCTGGGGCAGGATGAAATAGAAGGCGCCGGCCGCGGCGGCGATGGCCAGCAGGGTGCGGGGCCGGACCCGCTGGAGGCGGGCCAGCGGCTGCTCCTTCAGCCCGCTGGCCGCCGCGGCGGCGGATCTGGTTGCCGCGAGCAGGCCATCATCCTGAGCAACGGCATGCCGGGTGGCGGCCGACAGGGCGAGCGGCTGCAGCAACGGCACGGCGGGCGCCAGCCGCTGGGCGCCGATGACCGTGGCGGCGCTGGACACGGCCCGGTCCGGGCCGGCCAGGGTGGCCAGCGACGCCAGCAGCTCGGCGAGGTCCAGGTCCCTTTGCCGCTGGGTGGCGGCCAGCTCCGAAAAGCTGAAGTCGGTCAGCCACGGCCGCATGTCGCGGTCGACCATCACGTTGGCCGCGCGCAGGGACCGGTGGGCGATGCCCGCCCGGTGCAGCCCGTCCACTTCGGCCCAGAGCCGCTGGAGGAGTTCGTCGCTGATCCGCTGAGCCGGGAACTGGCCGAGCGAGCTGCCGTCCACCCGTTCCATGACCAGCAGCGCGGTCCCGCTGCCGGCCTTGACCACCCGGTCAACGCCAGGGACGCGGACGCCCGCCCGCGCGGCGCTCAGGCCGATGAGGGCCTGGTGCTCGACGGCCCGGATGACCGACGCCGCAGGCCAGGTGTCGCCGACGTTGCGCAGCCGGGCGAACCGGTATGCCCGGTAGAGCAGGTCGGCGTCACGCTGATCGGAGCCAAGGGCCTTGATGAACAGCCGCCGCCCGTCACCGGTGACCGCCACGAACGGCCGGGAGCCCTTCGCCTCGACGTGGGCCGGCTCGACGCAAGTCACCGGCAGCCCGGCGGACCGCAGCGCGGCCCCGATCCCGTCGGGTCCGATCCGCCGGTCGGGCACGCCGAACGCCACCAGCACGCCGGCGCCGACCGTCACCCCGGCGGCGAGCGCGAGGATCAGTTCGGCGGGCAGGACCGTCCCGGTGATCAGCCGGGCCGCCGCCGCGGCGCCCAGGGTGAGCCACGCCGCCCGGCGCCAGGGACGGCTCAGCCACGGAGCTGCGGCCACGGTGACCGCAGCGGCCGCGGCGAGCAGGGCCGGCCCGGGAAACGCCGCGCTGGCCAGCAACGAGCTGTGCCCGGCCGCGGCCGTGACCGGGTGCGGGTGCTGATCGCCGGCCAGGTACAAGATTCCCGTGAGCGCGCCGCCGGCTACGGCGGCACCGGCGGCCAGGCCTGCCAGCAGGCGGAACCGGCGGTGCCGCAGCGCAGCGGCGGCGACCCCGGCGGCCGTGACGACGAAGGCCACCTGCAGCACGGCAGTGAGCAGATGTCCGGCCGCGTCAGCGCCGAGCCAGGTCACGGCAGGCGCGGCCGGCCGGAGCAGGCGGCCAGGGGCCAGCACGGCGGCCGCGAGCATCCCCGCCAGCACCAGGCCGCTGATGATGAGGCGGATAACGTCGCCCGGATGACGGTAACGAGCGGACGGCAGCCACCGTCGTACCTGCTTCGTGCCCGGTGCCGTAGCGCCGGTCCGCGGCTCATCGGGGGCGGTCAGCTGGTCTCCCCGGTGGACCGCATCGGCCGGGCCGTCCCGGCTCATGTCCGTCCCCGTTCCCGGCCGGCATGGTCTGGTGGAGGGATGGCGGCCAGGTGTGGCGTCCCGGGCGGCCGCCGCCCGCGCCGCTTGGGCTGCCGCTGGAGCAGGCCGGTTCCCAGCGCGGTCAGCAGGGCGCAGGATGTGCCGAGCAGGATCCCGGCCGTGGCGTCGGACAGCCAGTGGGCGCCCAGGTAGGCGCGGGAGAGCCCCATCAGGATCGAGAACGCCACCGCGGCCGCGCCCCACCAGGCGCGCCGCCGGCCCGCGGGAACCAGCGCGATGACCGCCGCGACGGCAGTGACCGACGCGGCGACGGCATGCCCGGACGGGAACGACGCGCCGCTCGTGGCGACCAGCGACCCGGGCGGCCTGGCCCGGTCGTAGATCCCCTTCAGCGAGCCGATCAGCACCTCCGATACCACCACGGCGGCGGTGAAGGCGGCCAGATGCCACCATCGCCGCCGCAGGGCCAGGAACCCGGCCACGGCGATCCGCACCGGCAGCGTGACGTACACCAGCCCGAGGACGTTGAAGACCTTGGCGATCACGGTGAGCGGCGGCGCCCGGCCGGAGATCATCAGCCGCAGCCACGCATCATCCAGCCGCTGGATGGCGGCCAGCGTGCCGTGGGCGGCGACCAGAGCGAACACCACCGCCGTCAGCGCCACCACCCCCGCCGTCAGGAGGGCGGCCCGGCGCGGGCTGGCCAGCAGCGCGGGCTCCTGCGGGGCCGTGGCCGGCCGGATCATCCCCGGCATGCGGCACCTCGCCCGCACAAGGCCAGGCCCGCGGTGCGGCGGACATAGCCGACCAGGGCTGACCTGGGCACAAACCTCAGCGCGCGGCCAGCTGCGGCGGCCAGCGGCGGGGATACGCTGGGCCCGAACTGATAGGTCGCGCAGCCGCCCGGGAAGGTGTAGTAGCGAACGCCGGAACGCGGCGGGACCGGGCTCACCGGGCGTTCGTACAGGCGCGTGCCGGGCTGGCCGGAGGGGATCAGCCGGGCGCCCGCCGTATCGCAGGCCGCGGTCAGGATGATCGTCACCGCCTGCGCCCCGGCTTGATCCGAATCAAGCCAGAAGGTGGCCTTTCCGCTGACGCTCTCGGCGTCGCCCGCCGTCCAGCCCGAGGGGAGGGCCGCGATGCACGGCAGGAAGGCCGCCGAGGGAACCGCCTGAGCCGCCAGGATCATCGGGCGGCCGGTGCCGCAGGCGGGCGCGCGCAGACTCGGGTTGCTAATCGGCAGCAGCAAGCCGAGGCCGAAAAAGGTGGGCACGGCGAAGAGGGCGAGCATCGCCGCGGCCAGGATCACCCGCCTGGCACTCCAGCGCTGCAGCACGATCGGCCGCCGCTGCGGGGCCAGCTTCCGGAACTCGGCGAGCAGGTCACGGGGATCGCGTTTCATGAAGGCGCGCAGCTGCGTCGGGCTGGCTACCCCGCGGGTGGCGGCGAACGCCTCGGCCAGCTCGGCCTCGGTGAAATAGCGCAGCGCATGCCGGTACACGCGGCCGGGGCTGGTGCGGACCGCGAGGACCAGCATCATGTTGCCCAGGTCGACCGCTTGCCGCCATGGTGACGGGCGCACCTGGACGAACATCACGTCGATCAGCAGCAGCTGCCCGTCGCGGACCATCAGGTTGCCGGGCTTGATGTCGCGGTGGGCGATCCCGGCGTCCCACAGCCTGCGGATCAGCAGCAGCCCCTGGTCGATCAGCTGGTCATCGACGTCGGCGTCGCCGATTTCCACCGCGCCGTCGAAGTATTCGGTGGCCAGCAGGTACTCCCGCTCGGGAGTGATCTCCACGATGCCGTAGGGCCTGGCCACGCTGATCCCGACATCCTGCAGCAGGCGCAGGGCGTAGTCCTCGTACTCGGCCAGCCGCCGCACGGTCTGGAAGGGGTGCTCGTCCTCCAGGGAGCCGTACAGGATGGTCCGCCACAGCTTGTACCAGCGGTCGGCGCGGACGTGGCCCTTGGTGTAGAGCTTGGCGAACAGGTACTCATCCGGGTTGCCGTCGACCCGCAGCCGCAGCGGCGTGGAGCCGGCCGAGGACTCCAGCCCGACCGGCGTGATCTCGGTCACGGTCATTCCGAGCTGGTCACGAACGCCCTGGCGGATCGCCTCGCCGCGGCGGCCGGTCACATCCACGTGCGCGGTGCGGCCGCGCCGGTAGGTGACCGGGAACACCTCGTTCGGCGTGATGAAACGGAACGCGGCGACCGGGATCGCGACTCCCAGCACGGCACCCAGGAGCACGTCATCCACGTGATCAACAGCCAGGTACAGGTAGGCCAGGCCGAACGCGGTCACGATGACCGCGCTGGCTGCCTTCGCCTGAGAACGGGGCCGCCCCGGCACGACCAGGCAGTAGGCGATGCCCATCAGGAAGAGCGTGAGAATCCCCACCGACAGCGCCGGAGCCGAGTACCCGGCCCAGCCCGCGATGATCGGCACGCCGTAGGGCCGCGGCCGCTTCAGCCCATCGTTGATCAACTGCATGGCCAGCTCGAGGACGAACAGGCTGCACAGGAACACCAGCAGGTGCCGCCAGCGCCGGAACGCCATCGTCAAGACGACCGCCGACAGCCCCACCACCGTCGCCCCCCAGCCCGAGCCGGCCGTCACGATCCCGTTGGCCACGCCGGTCAGCCACGGCGTCCGCGCCCGCGCGAACAGCCGCAGCACTGCGGCGTTGGCCTGGTCATCGAGCCGGAGCGACGGCGCGCGCAGCGAGACCACGACCGCGCCGGCCAGCACGACAACCACGGCGGCCAGCCATGCCGTGGTGCTGATCGAGACGGGGTGCGGCAGCGGCGGCGGGGCGCCGGTCGGGCGGCGGCGGCGCGACGCGGGCCGTATCGCCGGACCCGGGCCCGCCAGGCCGTCCGGCGAGGTCGCCGCCCCGGCTTTCTCGCTCACTGCGCCGCGCTTCCGCGCTGCCGGCCGGCCCGTAACGGGCCGGCACCACGCCACCGGCCGGTCCCCGCAGGCACTGTGCCACAGCACCGCGGGATGGCCCGTGCAGCGCACGCGGAAACCGGGAACCGCGGACGGAAAGGTGCTGCCATATTTGCCTCTGTTAGCCGCGCGCTAGGCGCCACCGAGGTCCGGAGCAGCCGGAATATTGATCTCGCTTACACGTGAATAAACGAGCGCGACTTCCTTTCCTGGACGCTACGCCCGATCCGCAGCCGAAACAAGGAGCCCGGGGGAGCACCGACCCGGGATCACCGGGCTTGACCCGCCCAAGCTGTCAGTGCTTCCGCGCTGTGCGGTAGCCCAGCGCGGCGGCGAGCGTGAGCGCGCTGCGGGGCTCGTACGCGATGCGCCACAGCCCGCCGTGCGCGGCCGCGTGCGCCTCGTCCTGCCATGGATGTGGGCGCGCTGGGCCCCCGGTGTTCAGATCATGGACGAGGAGTGCGGCCATGAGCACCTTGCAGGTGGCCGGTTCGAAGACCTCGACGCCGAACCGGTGCGCGCCGGCGTACGCCCCGGCCAGTATCCGGTTCTTCATGACCGACCTGGTGCGTGTCGGCGGGGCGATGTTCATCGACACGGTCGTGCCGGCTTCACGGGCCAGTGTGGCGCGCCAGCGCTGCAGCCGCTTCGCGAGCGCGTAGTTGGGACCTTGCTGCGGCACCAGGCTGTCGTTGATGCCGGGATCAGCACCGGGCAGGTAGGCCCGGCGCAGCAGGCGCCCGCCGGACAGGGCCCGCAGCGGCCGGCCAGCCAGCTTCGCCGCTGGTGATCGGGTCGCGTAGGCGTGGACGGACTGTGCGACCGCTTCCGCCGGGACCGCGAACACGTCGGTTGGCGTCGCCAGGAACGCGAGCGCGACATCGCCGCGCTCGGCCTGCAGGCGCACGGTCAGCGCGTTGACAGCGGCAGACAGGCGCACATTCGCCGCGCCGTCGGCGTAGACATAGTTGCCCAGCACCAGCGGGCCGTCAAAGCTGGCGAGCCAGTCGGCGACGGCGGGGATGTCGCTGGTCAGGTTGACGCCGGCGCGCTGCGCGATGGCCTCGCTCCCGCTCCCGGGCGGCTGCCCAGCGACGGGAGCCAGAAGTTCCCCCCCGCTGCGCCGCGCCGTGTCCAGGATGCGCTCCCAGACCGGGGGATGGGGCAGGTCAACCGCGATCACCCGGGCGCCCCAGCTCAGCAGCGGGGCCAGGGGGCCCACCTCGGCGCCTGCCCCGAGTACGGCGACCATGCGGCCAGGCAGGCGGAGCCACTCCGGGTGGGCCGCGACCGTCCGGACCGCATCGGCGCATGACGGCTCTATCACGCCGTCGTCCACCCATCCCTCAAGCCTGCGCAGCAGGGCGCTGCCGCGCAGCCCGTCGCCGCGGTAGGGCAGCGACAGGCCGTCGTCGGCCTGCCCGGTGCCCGGCACTGTGACCGTGGTAATAAGCCGCTGCGCAGGCGCCGAGAGCAGCGTGTCGAGCCCGCTCTCCGCACCATCTGGGAGCACGACCTGCATCCGCTGGTGCGCTGACGCCAGCCCCGCGCGGGCCACCGATAGCGCCGCCTCCTTCGATGGCAGCCCAGCTTCGACTAGCCGGCGAAAGTGCACCAGGTAGCCCGCGCGCCAGTTCGCATCCCGCTCCGCATCGCCTGCCCCGAGCGGGTTGACCTGCCGCAGCGCGTCAGCAACCACCGCGCTGCCCACCGCCGACGTACTCCTGCGCCCGTCGGCGGAGGCGGGAAAGACAACCCCGGCTGGCCTGTCGCCGCTCATCGCTCTCCTGTCATCGCCACGAGACAACCACGCCGGACGCGTTCCCGCCACCACCACCGGTCCACCGGGCTAGGAAGCGCCGGCCGCGGTGGCGCCGCCCAGCCCGGGCTGAACTTCAGCAGCGTCGTCAGGGCGCAAGCGGCCGGGGCCGGGATGACCGGCCACTTGGCTGTCCGGCGCCGCGCTGCACCTCGTGCCGCCTGATGGTGCCGTGCCCGGGGGCCGGACGCCATGCGCCTGCTCCGCCAGCATCCGGGGATCTCGTTCGGGATCCACCTCACGCTGGTCTGCGATACGGCCCGCGGCCGGTGGGGGCCGCTGACCGACAGGAAGCTGGTGCCCTCGCTGCTCGACCAGGCGGGCGAGCTGTTCACGCCGGGCCAGGTCCTCAGGCTGCTCGCCCGGGCCCGGCTGGATGAGGCGGAGCGGGAGTTCCGCGCGCAGATCGATGCCGTGGCCGGCGCCGGGCTGACGCCGACCCACCTGGACTGGCATTGCCTGGCCGATGGCGGTGCCGGGCTCAGCGAGTGGGCGGTGCATCCTGGCCTGGGCAACCAGGAGTCACGGGCACTGGATCTTGACGGCTGGCGGGTCCGCCGCACCGACTACGAGTTCCTGACGTCGCCGGCGGCCCGCGCCCTCCTCCAGCAGGAGGGCATCGTCACGATCGACTACAGCACCATCCAGCTGGCCTGGCGCCAGGCCAGCCGGCCCCGGTAGTCGGGCCTCCCGGAGCTGGGTGCCCGGGTCAGCCAGTCGTCCAGCCTGTTTGACGCGGGATCAGCCCGCACCTGGGGACCGGGTGATGTTCAGTCCAGCGGCGCGAACTGCGCGGTGAAGTGGCGCAGATGCCTGGGCTGGGACACGATCCGCATCCCGGGGAGGCTGGCGGCCCGGCTGGCCACCCGGGTGAGAACCTCGATGACGTAGTCGATGTGGCTCTGGGTGTAGGTACGGCGGGGAATGGCCAGCCGGACCAGGTCCATGGCGGCCGGGGTCTCGGTGCCGTCGGGCTGCAGGCCGAACATGACGGTCCCGATCTCGCAGGCCCGCACCCCTCCTTCCTCATAGAGGGCGCAGGCCAGCGCCTGGCCTGGGTAGTGCAACGGGTCGAGGTGCGCCAGCATGGCGCGCGCATCGATGAAAACCGCGTGGCCGCCGAAGGGGACAACGACGGGGATCCCGGCTGATTCGAGCGCCTCCCCCAGGTAGGCGATGGACCGCACCCGGTACCGGAGGTAGTCTTCGTCAACGCATTCGCGCAGTCCCTGGGCTATCGCCTCCAGGTCACGCCCGGCCAGGCCGCCATAGGTGGGGAAGCCCTCGGTGAGGATTTCCAGGTTGCGGCATTGCTCGGCGAGGCTGTCGTCGTTGAGGGCCAGCCAGCCGCCGATGTTGGCCAGCGGGTCCTTCTTCGCCGACATTGTCATCCCGCCCGCGAGGGCAGCCATCTCCTGGACGATGCCGGTGACCGGGGTGCCAGCGTAACCGGGCTCCCGGGTCTTGATGAACCAGGCGTTCTCCGCGAACCGGCAGGCATCCAGGAACAACGGCTTGCCGAAACGGTCACAGACCTCGCGGACCGCCCGGATGTTGGCCAGGCTGACCGGCTGGCCGCCGCCGGAGTTGTTCGTCACCGTCAGCATCACCAGCGGGACCGCGGCGGCCCGCTCGTCCAGCAGCCGTTCCAGCGCCGCGACATCCATGTTGCCCTTGAATGGGTGCCGCACGCCTGGCTGGAGCCCTTCCGGGATGGGCAGATCGACGGCCTGCGCCCCGGTGAACTCAATGTTGGCCCGCGTGGTGTCGAAGTGGGTGTTGTTCGGGATCACCCGGCCCGGCCCGCCGACCACGGTGAACAGGATCTTCTCAGCCGCCCGTCCCTGGTGGGTCGGCAAGACGTGCCGGAACGGGAACAGGCCGGTCACCGCCTCACGGAACCGGTAGAACGAGGGCGCCCCGGCGTAGGCCTCGTTGCCCCGCTGGATGCCGGCCCACTGCTCCGCCGACATCGCCCCGGTCCCGGAGTCGGTGAGCAGATCGATCAGCACCAGTTCGGCGCGCAGCTCAAACAGGTTGTACCCGGCCGCCGCCAGCGCCGCGGCACGTTCCGCCCGGGTAGTCAGCCTCATCGGCTCCACCGAGTGGATGCGGAACGGCTCAACGATCGTGCGGAACGGCTCGTCGCTCATGCCTGGCAACCCCCTCTACCGGGCCTGCCCGGCCAGCTCTCCGCGGCTCTGCGAACCCGTCATCACGACGGCGCCGGTCTTCATCATGCGGCCCTTGCTGCGCTGGCGCAGCATTCCGGGGCAGAACGCCGGCCCCGGGGCCGCAGGCTGCTGGCGGGCCAGGATCAGACCGCGATGCTGGCGCCCTCGCCGTCCCCGGCGGGGGCGGCGTCGTCGTCGAACCATACCCCGCCCTCGGCGAGGTAACGGAAGTGCAGCATGCTGCCGGCCTGGACGGTCACCGCGGCGCTCCGGGTACCGTTCGCCCGCCGCCGCAGCGGATGGGCGAAGGGGTTCCAGTCGTTAAAATCACCCACCACGGACACGGCCCCGCGGGGCTCATCGGCGGGCAGGGCGAAGGTGACGCGGACAGTGCCGTTACGTCCGGGCTTAGTTGCCTTGATCAACTGCTTTCTCCACTCCTGGCGTTTCAACTACCCCGACCGGGCCGATTATCCCCAATCCCGGCGCATGGTCACTCATATCGCGCAAACGGGCCCCGGCGTGTCTCCGCCGGTTAATGCTGGCCATGTTCGCCGCGAGAAACGTCGGCCGCCGGTGCGCCGTGACCGCGCCCCAGGCTCCCCATCCGCCACCGCCTGCTCAGGTGCCCGGCAGCGCCGCTCCCTCGCCTGCTCCGGTGCGCGGGCGGCGGTACACGACCAGGCAGGCGATTACGGCGGCCGCCGCCACGATCGCTAGGGCGATGAACGGGAAGGCGCTGTAGGGAGCAGGCTGCCCGGGCTGGCACAGCTCGACGAACGGGACGATCAGGGTGAGGGACCCCAGGACCGCGATCGCCACGTGGCGGAACGGCGAGAACGAGTCCCGGTGGCGGCGCCGCATGAAGACGGGAAGGGAGAGCATCGTCAGGAAGTAAACGAAGAGGATCACGATCGTCCCCATCGTCGAGCACTCGGCGTACAGGCCCACCGGGTTCATCGATCCGGTGTCGCCGCTGATGAGGCGGGAAACCCACCAGACCACGATGATCCCCAGCCCCGCGCCGGTCATGACCATCAGCGCATTCACCGGCGTGCCGGACCGTGGGCGAACGTGGCCGAGCTTGGCCGGCAGCAGCCCGGACCGGCCGCCATCGAAGAGCATGCGCGATTGGGAGTCCGCCCCGGCGACCAGGGTGGCGAGCACGGAGACGATCCCAGCGACCCAGGCCAGGACGGCCGCCGCACCGAGATAGTGATCCGCCACGGTAAGGAACGGGACGGAGGAGCGGCCGATGGAGGAGACGTCGTAGTGGAAACCGGTCACGGTCGCGTAGGCGAAGAAGACAAAGAGGGCACCGGCGATGGCCACCGAGACATAGAGGGCCCGCGGCACGGTGCGCCGTGGATCGCGGCACTCCTCGGCCAGTGCGGGGCCGTTCTCCCACCCGATGAACATGTACAGGGCCAGCGGGAAGCCCGCGGAAAGGCCGGCCAGGCCGCCGGTCAGGTGCGCCCAGGAAAACGGGATGACCGACAGATGGGCACGCTCATCGACCAGGACGATGACGCAGACCACGACCATGATCGCCACCTGCACGAGCACGGCCGCGCCCACCGCGCCGGTTGACAGCTTGACACCACGCGCGGTCAGCCAGATCGCGCCCACGATCAGCACCAGGGAAAGTGGCCCCCACGGGGGATGCCACGAGGTGTAATGCGACACGGTCATCGCCACCATCCCGCCCGACATGGTGAACACCGCCGCGATGGCGACGGTGTACCCCACGGTGACCAGCAGGGCCGTGGCGACTCCGGCCCTGGCTCCCAGCGCGGTTTCCACGTAAGTGATGAAGCTCCCGGCCGAAGGCTCCGCCTTGGTGAACTCGGACACCGTGAAAGCCAGGAGCACGACGGCCCCGCCAGCGGCGACGATCGTCAGCGGCGCGGCGACGCCGGCCGTCACCGCGATGACACCGAACGCGAAATAGAAGTCGATCCCCGGCCCGATGTTCGCCACCGTCGAGGCCGTCACGTCCGCCGTGCCGAGCTGGCCGGATTTGAGGTGGTCTCTGCCCTGGCTCACCGGTCTCCTCTGGCCGCTGCAGCTCATCACCTAGATCGCGGGCACACCAGGCCACGTCCAGGATGCGTTCCGTTCCCCCGGGCTGTCGCTATACGGCGATGAGCAGCATGCGGCTGGCCATCGCGGTGGTAGCGGCCAGGCTGTCGCACAGCAGCCCGCGTACCACCGGATCGCTGCGGACCTCCCACAGCAGGAGGCTGTTGTTCCAGGCAAGGTCGCGGGCCGAGTTGATCGACCACGAGGAGATGAGGTTGCCGACCGCCTGCAGATGACGGTCGGCGGCGAGCTCGGGCGCGGTCTCCAGGGACTGCCGGACGGACTGCTCCGCGGCATCCAGTAGCCGGTCCACCTTCTGGTAGTCGGCCAGGTGCGTGCCCGCGGATGGCGACGTGGCCAGCGCGGTGCAGGTGCCCGTGACCGCCAGGGGCAGATCATGATTGATGTGGGCGTTCATTCCCGCGAGGGCGAACTGCGCCGGCTCGATCCCGGGCTGCGCGCGCTGCTCGATGAGCGGCCGCCAGGCCAGCGGCACCGCGGCCGGGTCATCCGCGGCATCCACCGCCTCGAAGTACAAGTTGGCAAAGGTGACGTCGAGCTGGGTCATAAACGCGGGATCGGCGAAGAACCCGGCGCCCAGGTCGCTGTCCACCTGCTTGGTGACCTCGAGGTACATGCTGTTGAAGCAGCCCAGCCCATCCCCGGCCGGAAGAGAGGCGCCGATCGCCTCCATGCGTGCTATGGCATCGGCGACCGACGTCACTGGCGCCTGCGCGGCGGCCCCCCCGGCTGACATGGCCTCACTCTACGAGCATCGTCACCTGGGGGGAAGGAACGCGGCCGGTGAACCCCGGCCTCGGGGGCGGATCGAATCATGCCGGCGTGTGCTGCTGGGCACCCCACTGGCGGCCTTCTGGCCCTTGCCTTCCGCTGCGCCCGGGCGTGTTCTTGAGGGGACAGGGGGAGCGGGTCCTTCGTGAGCAGCACATCCAGAATCCTGGGCATCACCGCCGCCACCGTTCTCAGCGGCGGGCTGGCCGCCTGCAGTACGCCCGGCCCGAGCGCTCACCCGGCCGCGGCCAGCCCGGCCAGCGCCGCTGCCGCCCCGGTGCGGGTGCAGCCGGACGTGGCCGGATGGTCCGGGATGGTTCAGCGCCCCAGCCTCATCTATGTCGGCATGGGCGGAGCGCCCGTGGCCCGGCAGCTGGCCTGGCGGCAGTGGGGGAGCCCCAGGCCATGGGCGAGCGGGAAGCTGGACATCTACTGGCCTCAGCCAGGCCCGGTATCCAGCTGGCGCCCAACCACGTACCCGGTCACGGTCCGCCTGCAGGGCATCCAGGCGCACGACGGCCAGCCGTCCTACCGGAAGATGGCCTATCTCTACGTCAACCGGCGGGGTACCGCGAAGTTCCTGCAATTCATATTCTCGGTCGAGCCAGGCGGATCGGTCCCGAGCTGGAACCCGACGAAGCCGGGAACGGCCTGAAGATCTCCGCGGGCCGGGGGCACGGCATCTGGTCCGGCCCCGGGCGACCGCGCCGGAGCGGGCGGTCGCGGCGGCTGGCGCTGGCCCGGCCGGACGTGGCCGCCCCGGCGGCGGCTGCTGCCCGCGAAGTCCTACTGGCTCCGGTGATCACGGTCGTATCAATATTTTTCTAGAAATGTATTGCTAGCTTAAAATTGCGTATATAGGCTGGGTGGAGAAAGTGGTCAGGCAGTGCCGGCGGTCAGTCGAGCGGGTCCTGTGCGGCCAGCCGCTGGCTGGCCAGTGGCACGAAGATCCCGATGAGGTCCGCAATCAAGCTCTCCGGGTTCGCGGGACTGGGGAGATGATCACATGGCCTGCACGCTCTACGTGGCCTGGGACGACCGACTGGCCGCCTATGACTTCGGGACCGGCCACCCGATGGCGCCGGTCCGGGTCGAGCTGACGATCGAGCTGGCCCGGGCCTTCGGCCTGTTCGCTGAGGCCGGGGTTTCGGTACAAAGCCCGGTACCCGCGACTGACGCGGAGCTTGAGCTGGTGCATGACCCGCGCTACATCGCGGGAGTACGGCTGGCGGGCATGCCGGAGCCGGACCCCGCAGCGCTGGACTTCGGCCTCGGCACTGAGGATGACCCGGTGTTCCCCGGTATGCATGACGCATCGGCGCTGGTGGCGGGCGCGACCCTGGCGGCGGCCCGTGCGGTCTGGACTGGCGCGGCGCAGCATGGCGCGAGCATGGCAGGCGGCCTGCACCATGCGATGCGCGGCAGCGCGAGCGGGTTCTGCGTGTACAACGACCCGGCCATCGCGATCGCCTGGCTACTAGGGCAGGGTGCGGAGCGGGTCGCCTACGTCGACCTCGACGTGCACCACGGCGACGGGGTGCAGGCCGCCTTCTATGACGATCCGCGGGTGCTGACGATAAGCCTGCATGAGAATCCGGCGGCGCTGTTCCCCGGCACCGGCCTGCCGGCCGAGACAGGCGGGCCAGGAGCGCAGGGGTCGGCGGTGAACCTGGCGCTGCCGACCGGGACCCGGGATGAGGGGTGGCTACGTGCCTTCCATGCGGTCGTGCCGCCCCTGCTGCGTGCGTTCCGGCCCGCGATCCTGGTCAGCCAGCACGGCTGTGATACTCACCGGCTCGATCCGCTGGCCGGCCTGCAGCTGTCCATTGACGCCCAGCGCGCGGCGCACGTGGCGGTCCACGAGCTGGCTCACGAGGTGGCGGGCGGCCGCTGGCTTTTTACCGGGGGAGGCGGCTACGACCTGCTCCAGGTGGTCCCCAGGACGTGGGCCCACCTGCTGGCGGAGGCCGCCGGGCATCCGATCGACCCTGGGGCGCGCATCCCGGCCGCCTGGCGCGAGCACGCGTCCCGCGGTACGGGCCGCCCCGCACCTGAGTTCATGACCGATGGGGCACGGGCCCAGTACGCCCGCTTCGAATCCGGGTTCGACCCGGCGGACGCCCTCGACCGGGCCATCATGGCCACCCGCGTCGCGACCTTCCCAGAGCATGGGATGATGCCGCTTCCCTAGCAAGGCGATTCAGATCGTCAGGCATCCCTGGCCGGTCAACTCCAGTTCTCTATCCTTCAGCACCGCCCAACGTCTGGAAATATTGTCAGGGTAAGCTCAGGTATTTGCTACTTTATTCTTTTAGGCGTACATTTAGAATTAATACGGGGAACGCCTGCCGAAAGCCGCGAGAGGCTAGCTCCGCGAGGGAACCGGCCCGGGTTTCAACGACCCGGGTCCCATTCGTGAAGGAAGTAACGCCATCACCGACCTAGCGGCACGACAGAGCACGACCGGCATCCCGTCGGCGCCATCAGCCGACCTCACCACCTCGCCCCCGGCCACACCGAAGGCGGCCAAGCCCGGAGGGCTGCACGAGGTCTGTGTGCCTGGTGCGCCGGTCAGCGTGCTCGAGCCGGTCATCGGCGCTGACCGATACGGGCGGCTGCTCACCATGGCCACCCAGTTCCGGAACAGGCTCGGCCGCCGGACCATCTGGAATGTCAATTCGACCGCAGTCGGCGGCGGCGTCGCTGAGATGCTCCAAGTGCTCGTGGGGTACATCGAGGGCCTGGACATCGCGGTCCGCTGGACGGTGATCGGCGCCGACCCGGACTTCTTCGCGATCACCAAGCGGCTGCACAATCAGATTCACGGCGACGCTGGCGATGCCGGGAAACTCAGCAGCTCTGACGCCCGCCATTATGAGCAGGTCCTGGCCGCAAATGCAGACGAGTTGCTCAGGCAGGTACTCCCCGGCGACATCGTGCTGCTGCATGACCCGCAGACAGCAGGCCTGGCGGCACCCCTGGCCCGGGCCGGCGCGCGGGTGGTGTGGCGCTGCCACATCGGCGTGGACTGGCAGAACGATGCCACCCGCTGGGCCTGGGATTTCCTGCGCCCGTACGTGACGCCCGCGCATGGGCATGTCTTCAGCCGACGGCAGTACGTGCCAGCGTGGATCCCCCCGGCACGAGCCTGGGTCATCCCGCCATCGATCGACCCGTTCTCCGCGAAGAATCAGGAACTCGACGCCGCAACGGTCCAGGCGATCCTGACCACTGTCGGAGTGTTGAGCGGCGATGCGCCGCGGGCACCCGGGCGTTTCGCGCGCCGTGACGGGACAGTCGGCGAAGTCACCCGCGGCGGGCAGGTGACGGGAGACGGCCGGCCCGGCCCGGGTGATCCCGTCGTCGTCCAGGTTTCCCGCTGGGACAGGCTGAAGGACATGTCCGGTGTCATGCGCGGCTTCGCCGAGCACGTGCTGCCGCGCAGCGCTGCATACCTGATGCTCGTCGGTCCCATGATGAGCGAGGTTGCCGATGATCCTGAGGGTGCCCTCGTCCTGGCCGAGTGCCAGGCGCAGTGGCGGCGCCTGCCTGCGGCGGCCCGCGCGCGGGTGCTGCTGGTGACCCTGCCGCTCGACGACGTCGAGGAGAACGCGGCCATGGTCAACGCGATTCAGCGGCATGCGACGGTGATCGCGCAGAAGAGCCTGGCCGAGGGATTCGGGCTGACCGTGGCCGAAGGCATGTGGAAGGGCCGCCCCGTGATCGGCTCGGCCATCGGCGGAATCCAGGACCAGATCGTCAACGGCACCGGCGTCCTGCTGCGCGATCCGGCCGACCTGGCCACGTTCGGGTCGCAGGTGCGGCGACTGATCGACAGTCCGGACGAGGCGGGGCTCATAGGCGCAGCCGGCCAGGCGCGCATCCGGGAAAATTACCTTGGTGACCGCCACCTCATGCGGTGGGCCGAGGTCATCGGCGCAACCATGGGCGATTAGCACAGCCTGGCTCGGCGTGCCCTGGTGGCCCCGAGGGGGCAGTACGAGGCATCAAGGTCACGCCCAGCCGCGCGCAGTGCCAGGGCAGCTGGCTGACGACGGTAACTGCGTCACCAGTTGACCCTTGCCGACCACCGTGATGCCGCCTTCGGACACGGTGAAACCGCGGGCACGGTCATGCTCCTTGTCCACCCCGACCACGGTGCCCTCCTGCACGACAACGTTCTTGTCCAGGATGGCGTTCTCGACCACGGCATGCTGGTTGACGCGAGCGTTGTGCATCAGTACCGACCGCTCGACCCTGGCCCAGCTGTCCACCCGCGCTCCCGGCGACAGGACTGAGTTGCGCACCAGCCCGCCGGAAACGATGACGCCGTTGCTGACCACGCTGTTGATGGCCCGTCCCGCCCGGTCGCCGTCGTTATGCACGAACTTGGCCGGCGGCTGCGACGGCACATGGGTCAGGATCGGCCACCGGTCGTTGTACAGGTTGAACACCGGCTGCACCGCGCACAGGTCCATGTGGGCATCGAAATAGGAATCGAGCGTCCCCACATCTCGCCAGTAGCCCCGGTCGCCGTCTTCAGCGCCGGGCACCCTGTTCTGCAGGAAGTCGTAGACGTGTGCGGCGCGCTCCCGCACCAGCATCGGCATGATGTCACCGCCCATGGCGTGCTGGCTGCTGTCGTCAGCCGCGTCCTTCTTCAGCGCCTCGACCAGCACATCGCTGTCGAATACGTAGTTGCCCATGGACGCGAACGCGTTATCCCGCTGGCCGGGATGCCCCGGCGGGTCGGCTGGCTTTTCCAGGAATGCCTCGATCCGGTGGCCGTCCGGCCCCGTCCGCGCCACGCCGAACTCCGTCGCCTCCCTCCGGGGGACGGGAACCGCCGCGACCGTCGCCCCCGCGCCCCAGGCCAAGTGCGCCTCGATCATCTGCGCCGGGTCCATCCGGTACACGTGATCGGCCCCGAAGACCAGCACGATGTCGGGCCGCTCGTCGTAGATGAGGTTCAGCGACTGGTGGATCGCATCCGCTGAGCCGGTTTGCCAGCGCGGGCCAAGGCGCTGCTGTGCCGGGACCGGCGTCACGTAGTTATCCAGCAGGCTGCTCAGCCGCCAGGTGGTCGTGAGGTGCCGGTCCAGGCTGTGGCTCTTGTACTGGGTAAGGACGCAGATGCGCTGGCATCCGGCGTTGACCAGGTTAGACAGCGTGAAATCCACCAGCCGGTAGAGCCCGCCGAAGGGAACGGCGGGTTTGGCGCGGTCGGCGGTCAGCGGCGCGAGGCGCTTGCCCGCCCCACCCGCGAGAACCAGACCCAAGACCCGCCGTCCAGCCATCTTCCACCTCCCGGCCTCAACCTTGAGCACCTCTGGAGTCCTGACAGCTCCGGCGAGAGCCCTGGCCGGCCGCAACTAGCCGTACCCGGGCCAGCCCGCTCAGGAACTCTCCTGTCGTTCCTACTTCTCGCCACATTCCCGGCGGCGCCACCAGGAGTCAGCTGGGCAGGCCGGGCTGTCGCAGGATGAGCACGATCGAGAGGAGCAATAGCACCGAGCCGAATGTGATCAGTGCGTAGCGGATTCCGTGCAGCTTGAATGAGCTGCCGATGCCGACCAGGAACAGCACGGCGGCGAGGAAGACCGTGATCCGGACATAGTTGTCGCCGGTGAGCCCGGCCTGGTTGCCGGCCTGGAATCGCGCGTTAGCCGCGTTGTCGAGCGCGTTGGCCTGCGCCTGGACCGGGAGCTTGTACTGCGGCATGTAGGTCGGGCCGGGTGCGGCGTGCGGGTTGTGCAGCGGGTCGGTGGCCATCCACGCGTTGAAGGCGACCCGGAACGCGGGGCGGAACCGGCGCTCTGCGATGGCCTCTTTCTGCGGGCTGTTCAGGGTGAACGCGAGGAACCAGGCGTTGAACGTCGAAGCGTCGAAGTTGCGGAGCGAGAGGGCGGCGAGGTCGTCGCGGGTAGCGAGGGCGCGCAGCGTGGAAGACCGCGCGATCTCAACCCGCGATGCCGTGCCCCACCTCGCCGCCGAGTAGCCCGCCCAGGCAGCGGTGATGGTGACGAGTGCGAGCAGCACGGCCTCGCCGATCTGCACGATCCGGGAATGACGGTCCTCGTCCCCGCCGCGACCGCCTGCTTTCTCGCCTTCCCGGTCCAGCGTCTCGCCATGCTCATGCAGCTTCTTGCCGGCCTCGATCGGGCTCAGCCCTTCAGTCATCACCGCACCCCTGCAGGACTGCCACCCGCTCGCCAGCGGGGATCTCGACGCGCTCCTGAATCGCGCTGACGCATCCAGCGTGCGCTGAGCTGAAGAGGTCCGTACTCATGTCACCTCCCTGACGGGCCGCCGCCCTCATCCGCGGGGAGTGAGATTCTGGTCCTGCCGGACCTGCGCCGACGGCATGACGTGTTCGGTGGTTCACTTCGAGATCAGGTCGGCGGACCGGGACCGGACGCCGGCGGCCTGCGTCCCGTTGATTGCTGTCACACTCGCCGGCCGGGCCCGCTTACCGCACCACCACGATCGCGCTGAGCCGTCCGCTTGACGTGTCCGAACGTGCTGACAGAGAGGCTGGCATGCGCTTGTTCGAGAAACTGGGCGCGCGGGTGAACCAGGTCATCGCCTGGGCGGACCGCGTGCAGCGTCAGCATGTCGTGCTGGGATTCCCTTACGCAGTGATCAAGAAGTACGGAGATGATGATGGCGGGCGCGAGGCTGCGCTCATCACCTACTACGGTTTCCTGTCCATCTTCCCGTTGCTGCTGCTGGGCGTGGCGATCCTGTCGCGGGTGCTGGCTGACAACCCAGAACTGCGGCAGCAGCTCATCACCGCGGTCGTCCCGTCGGCGCTGCGGTCCACGGTTGAGAATTCGCTGGCTACGTTGCCGACCTCGACCGTCGCGTTCATCGCCGGCCTGATCGGCTTGCTGTTCTCCGGAACCGGTGTCGTGTTCTCCGCGTACCAGACGCTGAACCATGTCGCGGCCGTCCCGAGGCGGCTGCGTGCCGGGTTCGCATCCCGGTACGCCCGGGTATTCGTGATGCTGGTGACGCTGCTGCTCGGGGCCTTGACGGCCGGCGCGCTCACTGTGGTGGTGACGGCGCTGCCTGACTTGCCGGGAGCGGAACGCGCTGTGGCGCTGCTCGGGTCGGCCGTGGTCATATTCGCCGTCTTGCTGTTTGGCGCCAGGCTGCTGCTCGCGCGGCCAGCGCCGGTCCGTGCCCTCTGGCCGGCCGCCGTCCTGGGCGCTGTGGCCGTGACCGTGGTGCTCAATCTGGGTGCACCATTGCTGGCCGGGCTGGTGCGCAAGGCCGGGCCCGTCTACGGGAGCTTCGCCACCGTGGCGGGGATGTTCGGCCTGCTCTACCTGGTCAGTCAGGCGCTGGTCTACTCGGCCGAGGTGGCAGCAGTCCGGTTTGCCGGCCTGTGGCCACGAGCCCTGGACCTGAACCGCCCCACGGTGGCCGACGCGCGTGCCCTGGCCCTGCTCGCCCGCGAACAGGAACGCATCCCGGCGGCCCGGGTCGAGTTCCGCCTTGTTCCCCGCGATTCACCCCCGGCTGACGAAGGGCCGCCGGGATCAGGTCGTCCCTAGCGAACTCGGGCTGATGGGCCAGCCGGATCGCCGGTGAGATAGCGGCGCTGTAGGCTCGTCGCCGGCTCGAGCCAGGGAGCACGCGATCCCGTTGTGCCCTGATCGAACCCGCCCCCGCCTAGAGTGCGGCACCCGGTATGACTGAGGAAGAGAGCGGCGGCCCATGACCGACAGCGGCCCCGGCCCACGGCTGGCCGTGTCAGCGACGTGCCTGAGGACGTGCTGTGATCTTCCTGTCGATGCCTGAGCTGAGCCACGCTTCGGCATCGGGACTCATCATCGCCTGCATCGTCGCGGGCGCCATCGCGTTCGCCGTGGGCGTGGCGGTCACCGCCCTGATCAGGCGGCTCGCCGCGGGTCGCAATCTGCAGGTCGGCCGGCGGGCCCTGTGGCGGGCGCCGTTCACCGTGCTGCTCGTGGTGCTGGCCGTCCGCGGAGTCCTCCTGGCGGCGGCCGCGCAGCGCGCGTGGGCCGGCCGGGTCGGCTACGTTCTCGGCCTCGCGGCGATCGCTATCGTCGGATGGCTCCTCACGGTGGTCGCGGTCGGCATTGAACGGGCGCTGCTGGCCCGCTTTCCCGAAGCTGGGCTCGGGGACCGCCGATCCCGTCACGTCCGGACGAAGATCATCCTTGTCACCCGCGTGGCCCAGGCGCTGATCGTGGCGGTCACTGCTGCCGCGATCCTGTGGACCATCCCGCCGCTGCGCGACATAGGCGTCGGCATCCTGGCATCGGCTGGCGTGATCGGGGTGATCGCCGGGCTGGCAGCGCAGACAACTCTGGGAAACTTGTTCGCCGGCCTCCAGATCGCCTTCACCGACGCGATCCGGATCGATGACATCGTCGTCGTACAGGGAGTGACCGGCCGCATTGACGAGATAACCCTCACCTACGTCGCGGTACGCGTGAAGGACAACACGACGCTGATCCTGCCCTGCACCTACTTCACCACGACGCCATTCCAGAACTGGACGCACAAGGGCGCCCGGATCAGCGGCATGGTGGAAATTGCGGTGACCAGCCACGCGCCTCTCGATGCCCTGCTCAGTGCCCTGCGCGAGGAGCTCGGCCGGATACTGGGCCGCTCCGCGCACTGGGACAGGGGCCCTAGCGACCTCTTCGTCGAAGACGCGACCGCCCCGGCGGTGAAGCTCGTCGCCGTGGTGACCGCCGTCGATGGTGACGCCATCGCGCCGCTGCGCCGGGAAGTCCGGGAAGGCCTCCTTACCTTCCTCCAGCGGAACTATCCTGCGTCGCTGCCCGGCGGCCGCTGAGCCCACTGGTCCGCTTGTGGCAGGTGCGCCAGTGCCCGGCGCAGTTCGCGGCGCGACCTGATCCCGAGCTTGGCGAACACTTGCCCAGGTGCCATTCGACCGTGCGAGCGCTGAGGAACAACTGGGCGCCGATCTCGGTATTGGTCAGCCCGTCCCGCGCGAGCCGGGCGAGGACGCCTCCTGCGCGGTGAGTTTGGTGCGGGTCTCCACCGCGAGACTGCGCACCGTTTCGCCGGTGGCCAGCAGTTCGCGGCGGGCGCGCTCGGCGAACGCCTCGGCGCCCATCGTGGCCAGCATCTGGTGCGCGGCCCGGAGCTGCGTGCGGGCGTCCGCGCGGCGGCCCGCACGGCGCAGCCATTCACCGTAAAGCAGATGGGCGCGGGCACGCTCGGTACGGAGCCGGGTCCGGCTCAGCCGGTCGATGGCCTCACGGTAAAGGGCGTCGGCGGCCTCCCCGTCGCTCAGCAGCGCCCGTGAGCGCGCCTCGATGCCCAGGCCGAAGTCGGTACCGCCGGCCTGGGTGGTTTCCGCCAGCCGTTCCAGCGCATCGTGGGCGGCTTGGGTGTGTCCGCTGCGCACGGCCGCCTCGATCAGCTCAGGGAGCGCCCACATTGAGACATACAGCTGGGGGGTGTCCTCGCTGGCTTGCTGCGCCGCGGCCAGCGCGTCGGCGTACCGGCCGAGGCTGTTGTAAAGGATCGCGGCCACGCACTGCGCAAAGCTCACTGCGTGCCCCTGGCCCCCGGCCGTGCCTTCGGCGATGGTGGACTCGATCAGCAGGGTGGCCTCGGCTTCCCGGCCGGACAGGCAACTGAGCCACAAGGCAGCAAACGGCGGGTAGCCGATGGCGGTCGCCTCGGAGACCACGTCCGCCTCAGCGATCAGGGAGGTCCCCGCCGGAAAGTCGCCACTCCGGATGGCGGTCGCGGCCTCAGATGCCAAGTCGATTGGCAACTGATCGAGTGCGCCGACGTCGCGGGCGAGCTGGGTCTGCTGGACGGCAATGGCGTGCCAGCCGTCCTCGTCCCACAAGACGATAGCGGCCGCCTGGGCCAGCCAGCCCCACCGGAGGTCCTCGTCGGGGGAGATGTCCCTGCTGGCGAAGGCGCTTGCGGCCTGGCGGAGCATCGGGGCGGCGGCTGTCCGGCCCTCGGTGACCAGCAGCGCCAGGCCGTCTGGCAGCAGGTCGGCCAGACGGGGCGGATGGGCCGGCGGGGGCAGCGCCCGGGCGGCACTGGAGACCTCGGCCAGGTCACCGGCGCCCGCCATGCGCCCGGCGAACATGGCTGCGATCCACGCGCTCAGGTACGTCTCGCGCGCCAGGCCGAGGTCGAGCGGCTCAAGCCGCTTGGCCGCCTTGAGCAGTAGCGGCGGGGCGTCGCTACCCAGGCCCGAGGCGAACGCGACCCGCCCGCGCAACAGGTCCGCCCGGGCGCTGGCGAACTCATCCAGCGGCCCGGCCTCGGCCATGGCCAGCAGTTCGCGGGCCTTGCCAAACGCCCCGGCCTGCAGGCTGGTCTGCGCCGCGGCCAGCGTGCGCTCGGTACGGCGCACCGGGTTGACGGTCAGTGCGACCGAGCGCTCCAGGAACGCCGCGGCTGCGGCCAGCCCGCCGCGGGCCTGCGCCCGGCCAGCCGAGCGCTCCAACTCCGCCGCGACTTCCTCATCCGGCCCGGCTGCGGCCTGGGCCCGGTGCCAGGTGCGGCGATCCGGATCGGCCTGGGGGTCGGTGACCGCCGCCAGCGTCCAGTGCACCTCTTGCCGCTCCGTGAAGGACGCCGAACGGTAGGCCGCCGAGCGGACCAGCGGATGCCGGAACCGCACCCGGGAGCCGAACTTCACCAGCCCCGCTTCTACCGCCGCCGCGGCCGCCTGGACCGGGACGTCCAGCCGCTCGGCCGCCCGCCACACCAGCGCAGCATCGCCGGACGGATCGGCCGCGGCCAGTAGCAGCAGCCGGCGGGTCTGCTCCGGCAGGACCTCTAGCCGCCGCCCGAAGCTGTCCTCGATCCGGCCCGCCAGCGGGATCGCCCCGGGCAGCCCGAATCCGCCCGCCAGCTCCGCGGGCGTCAGTCCCCGCGGGAGCTCCAGCAGCGCCAGCGGGTTACCCTCCGTCTCCGCGACTATGAGGTCTCGCACCCGCGTGTCCAGCGGCCCGGCCAGTACCGATTCCAGCAACGCCCGGGCATCGCTCTCGCGCAGCCCCCCCACTTCGAGCTCCGGCAGCCCGGCCAGTTCCGATCCCGGAACCCGGGCGGCGAACACCAGGCCGACTGGGTCGGCGGCCAGCCGCCGCGCCGCGATCCCCAGCGCCTGCGCCGAAGCGCGGTCGAGCCACTGCTCGTCATCGATCACGCAGATGAGCGGCCGTTTCCCAGCCACTTCCGCCAGCAGGCTGAGGACGGCCAGCCCGACCAGGAACCGGTCCGGGGACGGGCCGAGAGTGAGGCCGAACGCGGTCCGCAGCGCCTCCCGCTGCGGCACCGGCAGGCGATCGAGCCGGTCCAGCATCGGCCCACACAGCTGATGCAGCCCCGCGAAGGCCAGTTCCATTTCCGACTGCACGCCCACCACGCGCACCACCCGGCACCCCGACGCGCCCCGGGCCAGGTAGTCCAGCAGCACGGTCTTGCCCACGCCCGGATCGCCGCGCACCACCAAACCCGGCTCTCCCCGGCCCGGACCGCGTCGAGCAGCCGGTCGAGCACTCCGCGTTCGCTGTGCCGGTCAGTCAGCGCTGGCGCGCGGCCCCGCAGGCCGGACTGGATGGCCATCTGCCCGGAGCTACCCCGCGTCCATAGCGTCGGCCGTGGCGGCGGTGCCCGCGAGGGCGGGCTCGGGCCCGAGCGCCCCGGCTGGGTCGCGCGGCCGGGCATATACCTTCATGTGGCCTCCCAGCTGGCCAGATCACCTGCCTGAGGAGGCCAAGACCGGCCCGCGAGCACATCAGCGCAACCCGCGGCGGTTCCGGTTCAGGACGGCTTCCAGGCACATGCCAGGACCATGGGCAGCAGCCCCACCATATTCCGCCAAAGCTGCACCATCGCCTGCTCGACAGCATAACCGGGCAGGCCAGGCCGGGGAAGCCGGCATCCCGGCCACCAGACGAGGCCACCACGCAGCCCTATGCCGGGGCGGAAGAGTCATCCGCCACGAACTCGCCTGGACCCTTGCGCCCCACCGTGGTTCTGCACGACGGCCGGAGACCAGCGGCCCGCCCGGGTTCCCGGGGCAGGTGACCCGGGCAAACCCCGGGGATCGGCCCCGGGTCTCCTCCGGGGCCGGCGCGCGCTGATCCGTGCGAGGGTGGCCGCAGCCTCCGCCCGCCGCATAGAGAGGACCTATCCGTGTCTCATCATCTGGATACGCCGCTGGCGGCCCAGAACGGCCAGCTCTACATCGACGATCTGTACGTCTTCCCGGGGGACGGCAGCACCGTGTTCGTGATGGACGTCAACTCCAATATCACCGGGGCATACGCCCAGCCGGGCTTCCACCCGGAGGCACGCTATGAGATCAAGGTGCACTTCGACGGGGCCGATTTCGAGGACCTCACCTACCGGGTGTCGTTCGGCGAGCCCGACCCGGACGGACGCCAGGCGCTGCGGCTGCACGCCCTCACCGGCGCCCAGGCGCGCGAGGACTCCGCGGCCGGGGAGCTGGTGGCGGAGGGCCGGACCGGCGAGGCAGCCAGCGGCGGCGGCGCCCGGATCTGGGCCGGGCGCATCGCGGACTCGTTCTACATCGACCTGTCGCTGCTCGCGATCGTCAACGGGGCCGTCAAGAACGGGACCGCGGTGGACCTGTCCGGATGGCGCCCAGACGGCGCCCAGAACAGCTTCGCCGGCACTAGCGTCGAATCGATCGTGCTGGAGGTCCCGCACTCCCATCCGCAGCTGCGGCCCGGCGCCCGGACTGGCGTCTGGTGCGCCACCAAGCTCGCTACCGACGCGGGCGGCTGGCGGCAGATCAACCGGGCCGGGCACCCCATGATGTGGCCGATCTTGTGGCCCGACGACACCGACTTCGCCAATCCGGCCAACACCCGCCACCCGTCCGAAGACTTCGACGCCGTGGGGAAGTACATCGGGGAGCAGGTCGCGGCCGTGGTGTCGGCCAGCGGGACCGCCGGCGACCCGCAGGGCTACGGCCAGGCGGTGACCCGGGAGCTTTTCCCTGACGTCCTTCCCTACGTGGTAGGGACGCCCGCGAGCTACGGTTTCGCCGGCTTCAACGGCCGTACCCTGGCCGACAACGCACCCGAGGCCATGCTCTCCCTGGTCGCCGACACCGCTGTGCCCTCGGGGCTCACGCCATCGGTGGCCAAGGACCTTCGCACCGGGAGGTTCCCCTACGTGGTGTCAGCCAGACCATCTCCCGATCGGCCTTCTCGATCCTGCGCCGGGCCGAGGGCTCAGGCGGTGGGGTCTTTCGGGAGCAGTTCGGCCGGGATCCCTGGGTCGATCTGCTGGATCGAGGGGGTGGTGGTGCCGGCCTGCTTGCGCAGCGTGGCAACCGTGATATGAGGCCAGCTCAGGCCGTTGAAGTTCAGCAGCACGAGCTGTGAGTACTGCAGCTGGCGAGGGCCTGGATCGCCCTGGATCGTCTCCAGCCAGAACGTGGCGGTGGCGCGCGCTGCGACCGCGTTCGGGCCGTGGGCGGACCCCTGCAGGAAGGCCGTATTCGAGGTTCCGCCGCCCGGCACAGGAGCGTCGCTGGTGGACACGTGCAGCGTGGTCGTGGCGTGGATCTGCTGGCCCGCGATCGCCGCGCGGAGGACCGTGTTGGGATTGTTGACCATTTGCTGGGTGACGCCGGTCAGGCCGGTGCCGGAGGTCCGGAACTGGCTGGCCGTGGTCAGCGTCTGCTCCGGGAAGTCGATCGTGGTGGCCGGGTTGCCGATCGTGAACGGCTTGATGCCGACATCCGGGATGGACGGTGCCGTGGACGACGTGCTGGCGGCCCCCTGGGCCAGAATCGTCGTGCCGTGCGGGATGGAAGCCAGGCGGGCCACAGTGGGGGGCTCGCCGGGGTCGCTGGTCTTCGGGACCGCCGCCCACAGGCCCGGCTCGATATGCAGCCCCGCGTGCAGGTTCGCATCGGAGATCTGCTGCAGGTACGTCAGGCCGAACATGTTGATGTCAGGCTGCAGCAGGCCACGATTGGGTATCGGCCCGCTGATGGGGTCGAATTCGAGCTGCTCACTGGTCACGTTGAGCTCGAGGAAGTGGTCCTGCCCGGGCGTGTGGTCGGGCCGCCAGATGACGTTGAAGCCCCGGCCGCTCCACTTCCCCGCGAGCCCGGCGAGCGGGCCCAGCGGGTTCGCCACCGCCTCGAACGGAAAATGAACAGGATTCTCGAGTGGAGGTAGTGGCTGGAAAGAAAAATCTGCCGCCAGTTCCATGATTCCCCCTAGGCTGCGCCCGGACCTGAGGCGGTCGCGCCTGTCAATCGGCAAGCCGTTCGGCGCGCAAGTCACACTTTGGCCCTTGGCCAGGGCACTGTCAAGGGCGGATGCGCGTAGCAGCCGTACTCTGGCCGTTGGGCCCAGGCCGGGTTTGCCTTTCCCGTGTGGCGGGCAACGCACACGCCGAATGCGCAGGCCGGAATTGGACTGTGCACCGACTCAGTTTCGGCGGGCGTAGTGGCCTGGCCCGGAATGCCGGCGGTTAGGCTCCCAGCCGCCTGGCCCTTCCCCATGGCCGTTTAAACGGCCGGGCGCCCTGTGGCCCGAATCCCGGGAAGAAATGCCATCCAGGCGAGCGGGTGGCGCCTCGTTGACCTGCTCAGTGCGGCGTACGCCGTCATTCTGCCCCGGACCGCGCCCGCCGCGGGCTAACGGCCCAGGACAGAGGTGACGGCCTGGCGGAGCCACTGGGCGGCGGTCTCCGCGGAGTCGGGCGCGCTGGCATGCCGGGCGGCGACGTACAGGTCGGGCCGGACCAGGAGCACGCCGCCGTCGGAGATCTCGCGGAGCTCGGCCCAGGTGCCGTAGGGGTCCTCGAACGGCTGGCCCGGGCCGATCGACACCGGCGTGACCGGCAGTCCTGTCTCGGCCGAGAGGGCCTCCGCCGTGTGCAGCCAGGCCTGGCCGCCGATACCGGTCCACACGCTGAAGGTGCCATGGCCGGCGAGGTCCAGCGTGGACACCCGGCGCCCCTGGCGGGTCACCCAGGTGTGCGGCAGCTTCGCGCCCGGCCACGTGGTGGCCTGGGCGTACAGCTCCGGGTCGCGGGTGAACGCGGGCATCGCCGTGCCGTCCGGGATGACGGCCGACGAGGCGTAGCGGTGGTTGTGCTCGACGCCGTGCGCGTCGAACTCGTACGCCTTGTACGCGATGGCCTCGCGCAGCCTCTCCCGGATCTTCTCGCCTTCCGGGCCGGCCGCCTTACGCAGCGCCAGCTGCCGGTTCAGCTTGTCCACGTCGGTGGTGTCGTTGACGTCGAGGGCCGCGACGATGCGGCCGGTGTCGGCGATGCTCTGGTTGGCCCGCTCCACGATCTGGCGGGCCACCGGGGCCCGCTCGGCGTTGTAGCTGTCCAGCAAGGCCGGATCGGCCCGGCCCTGCAGCACGTGGTGCAGCTTCCAGGCCAGGTTGTAGGAGTCCTGGATCGAGGTGTTGGAACCGAGCCCGTTGGTCGGGGGGTGCCGGTGCACCGCGTCCCCGACGCAGAAGACCCGGCCGCGGGCCACCGTGGTAGCGAAGTGATGGTTCACCGTCCACGGCAGCCGGGAGGTGACCTTCATCTCGAAGTCCTCGGTTCCGACCAGCTGCACGGCCAGTTCGCGGGCGAACTCGTCGGTGATCTCGGGTGGCCCGGCGGCGGCCTCGTAGCCCCACATCAGCATCCACTCGTGCCACGGCCTGATCATCCGCAGCACGCCGAGCCCGACGCCTTCTCTCTCGGCGCCGGGCTGCAGCATCCAGTACAGGACCGATGGCCGGTAGTCGACGAACCGGCTCAGGTCGGCCTCGAAGATGATGTGCAGGGCGCCGCCCACCGCGCCCGGGCCCTCGAACGGAAGGTCCAGGTCGGCCGCGACCTTGCTGCGGGCGCCGTCCGCGCCGACCAGGTACTTCGAGCGGATCGGGTACGTCGCGCCGGTGAGCCGGTCGCGGACCTGGGTGGTGACGCCTGACTCGTCCTGGGCGTGCGACAGGTACTCGGTGTCGAACCGGACCTTAGCCCCGCGGGCCTGCGCCGCCTGCATCATCACCGGCTCGGTGATGGTCTGCGGGGCGTCGAGCATGGTGCATGGGCTCTGCAGTTCGTAGTCGTGGTGGCGCCGGGTGTCGGTGCCCCAAGACGGGATCCGCCCGAGTTCTTCACCGGCCAGGCTGGTGCAGAACGTCGTGTTGCCCATCCACTCCCACGGCGTGGCCTCGCGCATCAGCCGCTGCTCCAGGCCCATGTCGCGCAGCGTCTCCATGGTCCGCTGGTTCGTGATATGCGCCCGGGGCGTGTCGGACAGGTGCCCGTACCTGGTGATGACCAGGGCCCGGGTCCCGTACGTGGCCAGGAACAGCGCGGCTCCGGCCCCGCCCGGTCCCGAGCCGACCACCAGGACGTCAGTCTCCACGGCAGGTGCGTCGCTGCTCACCGAACGGCTCCCCCTTCTGCCTGCTCCGCGCCGAGCGTGCAAACGCCGAGTCAGGTATCCCGGATATGAGCAGCCGTCACGGACGGATGTACGCATAGCGGCGCCTGGCAGTACGATGCCCGCGCAACGGGACACTGTCAAGGATGCGCACGCTGGGTCGATCTGGAAGGCAGACGGTCATGGCCGGTCGTGGTGAGGGGGCCGACTTCGTCGAGTCCCTGGCCCGCGGACTGGACGTGCTGCAGTGCTTCAGCGCCGAGCGGCCGCGGATGAGCCTGAGCGAGGTCGCCGCGGTCTCGGGCCTGGCCCGGCCGACGGCGCGGCGGCTGCTGCTCACCCTGGAAGAGCTGGGGTTCGTGCGCCTCGCCGAGGGCCAGTTCTCGCTCACCCCCCGGGTCCTGTCGCTCGGGATGGCCTTCGTCGCCTCGCTCGGCCTCTGGGAAGTCGGCCGTCCCCACCTCGAGCGGCTCGTCGCGCAGACCGGGGAGTCGTCGTCCATGTCCCAGCTGGACGGCTCGGACATCGTGTATGTCGCGCGGGTGGCCGTGCCCAAGCTGATAACCCTGCGGGTCGAGATCGGGACCCGTTTCCCGGCGTCGTACACGTCGCAGGGCAAGGTCCTGCTGGCCGCCCTGGCTCCCGACGAGCTACCGGACGTGCTGGCCCAGCCGAGCCGGTCCGGGCTGCCCCGGTTCCTGCCCCGGGACCCCCGGGCCTTCGGCGAGGAGCTGAGCGCGATCCGGGCCCGCGGCTGGGCCCTGGCCGACGAGGAACTGGCGCCGGGGATCCGGTCGATCGCCGCGCCGGTGCGGGACGGCACGGGCGCGGTGCGGGCGGCCATGAACGTGACCGTGCACGCGGCGGAGACCAGCGTCGAGCGGCTGACCGGGGAGTACCTGCCGCTGCTCTTGCGGACGGCCGGGAACGTATCGGCGGACTGGGTGCTGTGGCAGTCGCGGCCGTACTCGGAGGTGCGGTCCGGCCAGGGCGCGCCGCCGGCCAGCGGACGATCGTCCGGATAGCGGCCAGGGGCAGGACGGTAGGCGGCGGATGGCGGCCGCGGTGGCAGGCTATACGATGCCCGCGTGCGGAGCCGATCATGAGAACCAGCGGAACAACGTCCCCGCCGAGGGGCAGCTGGCCGCCGCCGGCCGCTACCGGGACGCCGGAGGGGCGGAGCCCGGGGGCAGGCCCAGCATGACCGCCGAGCGCTGGAGCTCCGGCCAGCCCGTCCTCGTGGAAGGCGTCGGGGGATCCAGCCGCCCCGCGGCGTACTACCTGGCCGAGTCGCGTGATGGCCTGTACGTGCCCTATGTGGTGCGCACGCCCGCCGGTGCCGGGCGGTTCCCGTTCATCTTCCTCGCCTACGGCAACGGCGGCGGCGGGATCGGCTGGCTGCGGGAGTGGGTGCATGCCCGTCCGTACATCATGGAACGCCTCCTCGCCGCCGGCTACGCCTGCGGGTGGGGGCGGTACCGCACGGAGGTCGACCTCGGCTTCAACCGTGGGGGCCCGCTCATGGTCGATGGGCGCCAGGGCATGGAGGTCATGAACCGGTCGCCGCTGGAGTTCGAGGATGAGCTGGCCATCCTCGAGCACGTCCGCCGGCACCCCCAGGTGGACGCAGCCAACCTCGGCCACGTTGGCGTCAGCCACGCCGGCGAGATGCTGTTCAAGCTGGCCTCCCGGTACCCGGGGATCCTCCGGGCGGGCGTCGCCAGCGAGCCGGCGAACCACGAGTTCCTCGACCTCAGGCTGGGCGACGCCGCGCCCGTCAACCCCGAGACCGGGCTGCGGGACATCGAGGAGATGCAGATGCAGGACCCGGCGTGGGTGCGGGGACGCACCAACCTCCCGGTGGCCCGCGAGCGCATCGCGCCGATCGACCTGCCGATCCTCGTCATGGGACGGGACGGCGACCATCTCCAGGGGATCTTCCGCCTCAGCTATGAGCTCCTGGAAGAGGGCGGCAAAGACGCCGAGTGGGTGTCCTGGGATCATCCGCTGCACGGCTACCTCTTCCCGTTGGCGGCCGGCCGGGCCCCCGGTGCCGACCAGGTCCAAGAGCGCGCGATCGACGGGGTCATCGCCTTCCTCGACCGCTTCATGAAGCCACGCGCGTTGCCGGACGCGGGACAAGACTTGGATGATTCGTTGTCTTGAACTATTAGCGTTTATGGCGATAGGTTGGCGCCATGACCGCGTCCCAGATCCCGACCACCGCCGAGGAGCTGCGCGGTGCCGGCTTGCGGGTGACGGCCGCCCGCGTCGCACTGCTCGAGACCGTCCGGGACGGTGACCACCTCGGCGTCGAGGCGATCGCCTCCGGGGTGCGCGATCGGGTCGGCCATATCTCCCTTCAAGCCGTGTATGACGCCCTCCACGCGCTCACCGCGGCGGGACTCGTGCGCCGCATCGAGCCGGCCGGCAGCCCGGCCCGGTTCGAGGGGCGCGTCCGGGACAACCACCACCATGTGGTGTGCCGGTCGTGCGGTGTCGTCGCCGACGTTGACTGCGCGGTCGGCGAGGCGCCCTGCCTGACCGCGTCCGACGACCACGGCTTCTCGATCGACGAGGCCCAGGTCATCTACTGGGGCCTGTGCCCCGGCTGTTCCGCCGCCCTCAGTTCCCCAGCACCCTGATTCGCCTAGCCGGGAGGGATTCCCATGTCTGAGAACCATGAGAACCATGATCCAGTAGTCATCGAAGGCGCGACCCCCGAGGCCGGGGCGACGGAGAGCGGTGGATGCCCGGTCGCGCACGGCCTCACGCACCCCACGATGGGGGACGCCAACTTCGAGTGGTGGCCGAACAAGCTCAACCTGAAGATCCTGGCCAAGAACCCGGCCGTGGCCAACCCGCTCGGCGCGGACTTCAACTACGCCGGGGCGTTCAGCCGCCTCGACCTGGCCGCGGTGAAGCGCGACATCGCGGAGGTGCTGACGACCTCGCAGGGCTGGTGGCCGGCTGACTTCGGCCACTACGGCCCGCTGATGATCCGGATGGCCTGGCACAGCGCGGGGACCTACCGGATCAGCGACGGCCGTGGTGGCGCGGGCGCCGGTCAGCAGCGCTTCGCGCCGCTCAACAGCTGGCCGGACAACGTCAGCCTCGATAAGGCCCGCCGCCTGCTGTGGCCGGTCAAGAGGAAGTACGGCCAGAAGATCTCGTGGGCCGACCTCATCATCCTGACCGGCAACGTCGCCCTGGAGACGATGGGCTTCAAGACCTTCGGCTTCGGCGGCGGCCGTCCGGACGCCTGGGAACCCGACGCCGATGTGTACTGGGGTCCCGAGACCACCTGGCTCGACGACGAGCGCTACTCCGGTGACCGGCAGCTCGAGGAGCCCCTCGGCGCGGTCCAGATGGGCCTCATCTACGTGAACCCGGAGGGGCCGAACGGCACCCCGGACCCGGTCGCCGCGGCCCGCGACATCCGCGAGACGTTCCGCCGGATGGCGATGAACGACGAGGAGACGGTGGCCCTGATCGCGGGCGGTCACACGTTCGGCAAGACCCACGGCGCGGGCCCGGCGGACAACGTCGGCCCTGACCCCGAGGCGGCCCCGCTCGAGCAGCAGGGCCTGGGCTGGCAGAGCACGTACGGCACCGGCAAGGGTGGCGACACCATCACCAGCGGCATCGAGGTCACCTGGACGCCCACCCCGACCCGCTGGGACAACAGCTTCCTCGAGACCCTGTACGCCTATGAGTGGGAGCTGACCAAGAGCCCGGCCGGCGCGTACCAGTGGAAGCCCAAGGACGGCGCCGGGGCGGGAACCGTCCCCGACGCTCACGACCCGGCCAAGAGCCACCAGCCGACGATGCTGACGACTGACCTGTCGCTCCGCATGGACCCGGTCTACGAGCAGATCACCCGGCGTTTCCTGGCTAACCCCGACGAGTTCGCGGACGCCTTCGCCCGGGCGTGGTTCAAGCTGACCCACCGCGACATGGGCCCGGTCGTGCGCTACCTCGGCCCGGAGGTTCCGGCCGAGACCCTGCTGTGGCAGGACCCGGTCCCCGCGGTCACGCACGAGCTGGTCGACGCCGCGGACATTGCCGCGCTCAAGAGCCAGATCCTCGCCTCCGGCCTGTCGGTGCCCCAGCTCGTGTCCACCGCGTGGGCGGCGGCCTCGTCCTTCCGTGGCAGCGACAAGCGCGGCGGCGCCAACGGCGGGCGGCTGCGCCTGGAACCGCAGAGCGGATGGGAGGCCAACGAGCCTGAGCAGCTGGCCACGGTGCTGCGCACCCTGGAGGGGATCCAGCAGGCCTTCCGCGCCGCCCAGACCGGCGGCAAGCAGATCTCGATGGCCGACCTGATCGTGCTGGCCGGCGCGGCGGGTGTGCAGCAGGCGGCCACGGACGCCGGCTTCGACGTCCAGGTCCCGTTCACGCCGGGCCGCGCGGACGCGGCGCAGGAGCAGACCGACGTGGAGTCGTTCGCCGCACTCGAGCCGGCCGCCGACGGGTTCCGCAACTACCTCGGCAAGGACGCCCGGCTGCCCGCCGAGTACCTGCTGCTCGACCGGGCGAACCTGCTGACGCTGAGCGCCCCGGAGATGACGGTCCTCGTCGGGGGCCTGCGCGTGCTGGGCGCGAACTACCAGCAGTCGCCGCTCGGTGTCCTCACCACGACCCCCGGGTCCCTGACCAACGACTTCTTCGTCAACCTGCTCGACATGGGCACGACGTGGCAGGCGACGGCCGCGGACCCAGGCACGTACGAGGGCCGCGACGCCGTCACGGGCGAGGTCAAGTGGACCGGCAGCCGCGCCGACCTCGTCTTCGGGTCGAACTCCGAACTGCGGGCGCTCGCGGAGGTCTACGCGGGCGATGACGCGAAGGAGAAGTTCGTGAACGACTTCGTCGCGGCGTGGCACAAGGTGATGAACCTCGACCGGTTCGATCTCGCCTGATCATGACGTCCAGGCCAGCCGGGCCGGCCGGCCTGGACGTCTGCGCCCGGGGGATCGGCCGGGAGTCCTGCCGCCGGGACCTGGATAATGCCGACCGTATTAAGCTGGGCAAACGCTGAATCCGGCGATCAGATTAGCTCAAGCTGCCGGGCCCGGCGGACTGCCTCGCCGCGATGGGTCGCGGCCAGCTTGCGGTAAATGCTCCTGAGGTGCGTCTTGACCGTGTTGACCGAGATGTACATCTCCGTGGCGACCTCAGCGGTGGTCAGCATGCCTGAGACGTGTTGCAGCACCTCTCGCTCGCGTTCGCTGAGCGGCTCGACCAGCACGGTCGCGGGCTGATCGGGGACGTCGGCCGGAGCCCGGGGCTGATCGCGGCGCAGGGCCGGCGACAGCAGGCGCTGGTAGCTGTGGGCCAGGCCGGGGTCATGCCGTAGCACCTGCCTGAGCCAGTCGCTCTCCATGACGAACGGCAGCCTGAACTGCTCAGGCCCGGCCAGCCGCAGCGCGCACGCGAGTGACCGGTGACCTCGCGTGTGGTCGCCGCTGTGGTAGCTGAGCTGCGCGTCAACCAGCCGCGCTTGCAGCTGCGCCCGCTGCGGCGCCCCGGGATGGGCCGCTAGCGCGGGTGCGAGCGCGCGCCTCGCGTTGCTGGTGTCCCCGGCCGCCGCCCACGCATACGCATGCATGACCGCCGCCTCCGGCGAGCTATTGCAGTCGATCCGCTCCGCGGTGGCGAGCGCGGCCCGGATGTCGCCGGCGGCAACGCATGCCCGCGACTCGACCAGGCTCAGCTCTTGCTCGAGCCAAGTGGGAACATGCCATCCGGACCGGGCTTTGGCCAGGGACTCCGCGGCTCGTTCGGCGCGTCCCTCGACCAGGTCAAGGCATGCGGCCAGCAGCCAGGCCACTGCCCCGATCAGCTTGTCCGGGCTTCGGCTCAGCGCGGCGTCGGCCTGCTTGAGCAGGCTGCGCGCCCGGCGCAGCTCATTGCGCTCCAGGTATACCCAGGCCAGTGCGGCGAGTGCCGCTGGGCTGGACCGCTGGACAAGCAGACGCCGCTCGTCCGTGACGGCCGCGGCCGACGGGGTGGCCAGCTCGGCCGCGTGGCCCAGCCGCCCGCGTACGGCTTCCACCAGCGCGAGATGCCCGAGGCAGTCGGCTCGTTCGTATTCTGCGCCCGGAGCGGTTGCCGCCGCCACTCCCGATTCGAGGACGCGGGTGGCCTCGTCGAGATGGCCCGACCACAGCTCGACAGCCCCGCGGCCGGCCAGGATGTGCGCGCGGATCGTGGGATGCCGGGCACGTTTGTCACCCGAGATCTTGCTGACCAGCGCCTCTGCCTGGGCGGCGGATGCTGTGGCCACTGTGAGGTCACCGGTGCGGCGAGAAGCGGCCAGGCGGATCGTGGCGGCGGCCAGCCGGCCCGCAGTCCCCTGATCGGCAGGCAGACCCTCGAGCATGCCTTCCGCGGTAGCCAGCGCGGCAACGGGCGGTTCCTGCTGGCCAAGGGCCAGCGCAGCCGCGGCGGAGATCAGGTACGGATGGGGCTCGTTCCAGGCTTGGCTGTCCGGCATGCTCAAGAACTCGCCGGCCAGGGACTGGCCGTCTTGCGGCTCGATGATTTCGCTGATGGCCAGCCCGCCGATGACCATGCGGGCGGCGAGTTGCCAGTCGCCCGCCTCGGCCGCGTGCCGTACCGCCTCCAGGAGCGAGCCGCTCCGCTCATAGAAGCGGGCAGCCCGCCGGTGCAGATCGGGCATCCGTTCCGGGTAGTGGCGCCTCAGCTTGAGCCGCAGCACCTCCGCGAACAGCGGGTGGTAGCGATACCACCCGCCTCCGATGGGCTGTATGAACGTGTTCGCGCGCGCCAGGGCGGACAGGATTCCCGCGGCCTTCTCGTCGCCCACCAGTTCGCTGGCGGCCTCGGCGCTGACTTGGTGCAGGATGCTCGTGCTCAGCAGAACTTCCCGGACCTCGGGTGGCTGGGCGTTGAGCACCTCTTCCACCAGGTAGCCGGTCAGCGCGCTGTCCTCGGTGATCAGCTCCTTGACGAACTGGTCAGGGTCGGGATGAGTGCCCATTGAGATCGCGGCGAGGCGGAGGCCAGCTGCCCAGCCCTCGGTGCGCCGGGTGAGGCGCTCGAGTGAATCCCCCGGCAGCGTGGTGCCGTGCTGGGCCATGAGCAGGCCGGCTTCAGCGATGTTGAAAGCCAGGTCACTGGCCCGGATCTCGGTGAGCTCGCCAGCCAGCCGGTAACGGTGCAGCCGCAGCAGCGGGTCCATCCGGGAGGAGACCACGACGCGCAGGCCGGCTTCCACGTTCCGCAGCACGAAGTCGAGCCCGTTCAGCACGCCTGGCTCAGTGAGCAGATGGAAGTCATCGAGGACCAGCAGCACCGCTGGGTCCTGGGCAGCCAGCGCCGACACCAGCCAGAGCAAGAACTCATGATCCGCCGCCTGCCCCTGCGCGGCGGCCGACAATGCCCGCGGGATGGCAATGCCAGAACGGCTCAGCGCCGCGACGACATAGGACCAGAAGGCCCCCGGCTGGTTGTCATAGCGGTCCAGAGAGATCCAGGCCACAGCCCTGGGTTCCGCCGCGGCCCACAACGCCAGGGCCATGGTTTTGCCCGCCCCAGGAGGGCCGGTGACCACAGTCAGCGGGCACCACCGCGTGCCCTGGGCCAGCAACTCGGTGATCCGCGAGCGTTGCACGGCCCAGGCCGGCACGCTCGGCGCGGTGATCTTGGCGGCCAGGATCGGATCGGCAACGGAAATGGCTGGCCCCCTGGCATGGGTCGCCACCTCTTTGGCCACGCCGGTCTCCATTGCGACTTCGCCGTCCCCCCTCCAGCCACCGACCTGATGATCTCCCGGCATGGGAGATCACCCCGTTGGGCATACCATCGTGCCCAGGTGCCAGCGCGGGCCTCGCTGGCACCTTCTATAAAAGGCCATCGCCCGGGCCCCAGGCATCCCACGATTGGTATGAAACCGGGACTCTCGGCAGGTCAGATGGTCCTCACCCCTCGAGCAGCAGCAGTTCACGGGAGCGGGCGACGGCCTGGCTGCGTGAGGAGGCCCCCAGCTTCCGGTAGACCGAGTACGCGTGCGACTTGACCGTGTGGTGCGAGAGGGACAACTCCTCCGCGATCTCGGGCAGCGACATGTGCGTCGTGAGCAGCGGCAGCAGGCGGAGTTCGGCCGCGGTCAGGGACGACGCTCCGGGACTGCTTGTCGGGCGTTCCTTCGACAGCCGCGCCCGGAGCTCTTGGGCCTCGCCGACCAGGCTCCCCAGGCCGGGCCGTCGCCGGAGCAACTCATCGATCTCCCGCATCAGGGTCCTGGCCCCGGCAATGTCAGCGACCGCAAGGTGGACGCGGGCGAGCTCGATCCGGGCCTGAACGGCCAGCTGGGGCATCGCATAGGTCAGCAGGTGCCGTAGCCGCTGGGCGGCGACGAGTTCCTGGCGCGCCGCCAGGATATCCCCGTGGTGCAGAGCGGCCCGGGCTCGCACCGCACAGAGCAGGGGCGTCGCGTAGCTCTCGCTGATCCCGGCCCGGTGCAACACCGTGCTTGCCTGATTGGCCAGCATCTCGGCTGCGCCCCACTGGCTGCGTGCCATCGCCACCAGTGACCGCTCGCACAACGTGACCGCCAGAGTCTCGTGCGCTCCGGCTTGCTCCCCGGCGCTGCCAGCATCCTGAAAGGATGCGTCGCCACCATCAAGATCACCGGACAGGATGCGGGCCAGCCCTTGGTACAGCGCTGGTGCCGGCGTCACGATGCGCTCCGCGGCACACCTTCGCACGGCCTCGTCGGCATCCGCGCGTATCTGCTCGACCCCGCGCCGGCACATGAGTGCGCGGAGTATGGCGGCGTGCGCCTCGGCGTAAGGGGCATCGCGTTTCCCGGCATTCCCCTGCTCCCAGCGATCGACCACGTCAGCCCATCGCTCGGCCTCGACCGGCCGTCCCGTCAACGCGAAGAACAGCCCGGCCAGTACGGCGGCCAGCGGATGTCCTTCGATCCCGCCCCGGTCTTCCAGCCACCGGAACCACCGCTGCAGCGTGGTGAACCGGCCTTGCCGGTGGGTTGGCACCCCGAGCTTCTCCACCAGGCAGGCGGCGGTGTCAACGTCCCCGGCGGCGATGGAGTACTCCAGTGCCTCCTCGGGCATCCCGTTGCGCATGCACCACTGGGCGGCCCGGCGCCGCAGGACTGGCATCAGGCCGGGATCCCGGCGGTGCAGCTGCGCGAGGAGCATGTCCCGGAACAGATGGTGGTAGCGATACCATTCCCCCCGCCGGTCCAGGGGCACCAGCAGCATGTTCGACCGGGCCAGGTCGGCCAGGGTCGCCGCGGCCCCGGGCATGTCCAGCACTGCCTCGCACAGCGGGCCGGACATGCGCTCCAGCACTGCGGTCCTGGTCAGGAACACCCGCTGCCGCCGGGAGATCCGCCCCAGGAACTCGGACTCCACGTAGTCGCTCACGAACCGGTCATCCCCGCTGAAGGAGATCGCCGCGTTCCCGGGCAAGCCGCCTTCCCTGAGGTAAAGGGCCGCGAGGTACAGCCCCACCGGCCATCCTTCGGTCCGCCGGTGTAGCTCCGTCACCTCCTCCTGGCCCAGCGTGACGCCGGCGTTAGCGAGCAGCGATGCAGCCTCCTCGGGCGTGAGTGACAGCTGACCGGGACCGATCTCCAGAATCCGGCCCTCGGCCCGGAGCCGCGGGATCCGCAGCGGCGGCCCAGACCGGCCGGCCAGCACCAGATGCGAGCCTTCCGGCACATGATCGGCCAGCACGGACAGCGCGGCCCGGCACTCCCGGTCGTGCAGTACGTGCACGTCATCCAGCACCAGAACCACCGGCGAGGTCATCGACGAGAAAGCCGACCCCAGCCGCGGGACGACCGAGCCGGGCACCGAGCTCCCGGGCGACGCCAGCGCGTCGAACACCGGCCGGCCGATCGGCTGCACCGCGTTGAGCGCTTCCGCCACGTAGCTGAGCAGGATCTTCGGGTCGTTGTCCGGCTCCTCGACCGACACCCACGCGAACGTCTTGCCGCTGCGTTCGGCCCACTGCGACAGCAGCGTCGTCTTCCCGTAGCCAGGCGGCGCGACCACCGCGACGATCCGGTGCGTGTCGCCATTGGCCAGCCGTTCGACGAGGGAAGAACGGCCGACGGTCCCCGGCCGCACCAGCGGACGCAGCAGCTTGGACACGTTGAGGTCGTCCACCGACCCACCGGGGCGGTTCGCCCGTCGGGGCCGGTCCTGCACATCGCTGTGATCCATGCCCTGGCGGTTCCTCGGGACGGTCTGCCGCTTCATGATCTTCCGTAGCCCATGGCCAGGTCAAGAGCGGCCGTTGATCTGCCCATTGCCTGAATGTCGGCGCGCAGGCTCATCCAGCCCCGGTCCGGCCGGGGTGGTGGCGTCGGCTGATCGAGGACCGCCGCCCGACCCGGGGTAGTTCAGGCTGGCCGGGGCGTGGCCGATGGCCGGCACAGTTTCTCTAGAAAATTATTGCTAGTTATTTTTTTCCAGTCTAGGGTGGAGGCAGACACCGGGTTCAGCCCGCCGGCCGCGCCAGGGGAGCGACCGGCCGGGACAGCACGCAGGCCCATGTCGGCCGCCCATGACTTCGCATCAGCCCGATTCCGCAAAGGACGTCACGCCATGACCGAGCCAGCGCCGCCAACCGCCCCCGCCGTCACCCTGCCGCCCCCCTCAGCCAACGGATCCACCCGGCCGCCCGCAACGCCGGTGCCCGAGCCTGGGCCGCTGCACACCCGGATCAGCGGCCTGCGCACTGCGCTGATCGCGGGCATCGCCGCCCTGATCGTGGTGGTCATCTTCATCATCCAGAACACGCAGGCCGTGAGCATCAGCTTCCTGGGCGCGCACCTGCACCTGTCGCTGGCCGTGGCGCTGCTCCTCGCCGCCATCGCCGGGGCCCTGCTGATGGCCGCCGCGGGAACAGCGCGGATCACCCAGCTGCGGCGCACCTTGCGCCGCGACCGGCGCAGGCACAAGCAGGCGTCAAGCGCGAGGTGAGAGAGGCAACGGATGCTCTTCGCCCACCGCGACGCCACCAGCCACGGCACCGAACTTCGGTTCGCCATTCCCCACCATGCCGTCCAGCAGGTCATCCAGATCCTGGGCTACGACCGGATCCTCCGCATCTATCCCACCCTCGACCAGGCGCGCTGTTAGGCGTCCCGCAGCGCCGGGGGGTGCTGACCGCGCATCAGGAAGTCCACCAGCCGCTCCGCGTGGACGCCAACGTTCCGGGCCGGGCCGGCGCGGCGGTCGGGTGGTGTGCTCATCGCGTGCATCATGGCCCCGCCCACCAGCGTGTCCAGCAGCAGCGTGACCGAGGTGCCTGCGGCCAGTTCGCCGCGCCTGATGCCCCGGCGGACGATGGCCCGGGCGCCCCGGGCCTGGGCCTGCCGCATGGCCGCATAGTGCTCGGCTACGCCTGGGATCGCGTCCGCCTCCAGGCCCAGCCGCAGCGCGACACGGCTGGTATCGCCCGCGTAGATGTCGAGTATCTGGGTGGCCAGCTCGACCAGGTCGCCGTGCAGCGTGCCGGTGTCCACGTCGGACACCCGGGCCAGCCGCCACGTCACCGCGTCGGCCAGCAGCGCTTCCTTGGTGCTCCACCGCAGGTACAGCGAGGCCTTCCCGACGCCGGCCCGGCGGGCCACGGCCTCCATCGCGAAGCCGGCCCAGCCCACGTCGGCGAACAGGTCGAGGGCGGCCTGCGCGATGCGGCGGTCCACCCCAGGGTCGCGGGGCCGCCCGGGGGCCACGTGCGTCGTGCTCACCCACACCACCTCCCGGCTTCCGGGCCTGGCGAGAAGCGGCCCTATTACTGAACGGTCTCCGATTAGAATACAGGGCCGGTAACTGATCGTATGACGTTCAGTTACCGGCCGCCAGGCGGCACCATGGTGGTCTGGTCCGCTTCGACCTGCTGCCATCTCCGCCGGGCGCGGCCGACCGAGGGCTACCGGGGCGGTGATCACCTCGAATGTCCTGAGAATCGAAACGGACATGGTGCACGGCAAGGCTCCCCGGGACTTGGCCGCCCGGGCCGGGCCAAGGTTCACACCCCGGGCAGCCTAGCGGGCCACCAGCACGTCACCGCCTGCGTGAAGACGCGGTCAGGCGAGCTGCCACAGCTCGACCCGATTGCCCTCAGGATCGGTGACCCAGCCGAACCGGCCGACACCCTCCATGTCCTGCGTCTCTGCAGCCACGTCCGCTCCCTTGGTGCGCAATTGCGCGAGCATCGCATCCAGATCGCGGACCCGGAAGTTGAGCATGGCCTGCTGGGCGCGGGACCCGAAGTAGCCGGTCTCGGACTCGAACGTTGCGAACACCGTCAGCCCGGGTCCCTGACGCCACAGGCCGTTCTCATCGGCGTCCAGGCCTAGGCAATCGCGATACCACGCGCTCAGGGCCGCCGGGTCGGCGGCCCGCATGAAGTAGCCACCGATTCCAAGCACACGTTCCATGCCGCTATCTTGCCAGGACGGCGATCCGGCGGGCCGGCACCACAGTCACGTGCCAGGCCTGCTGGCCGCGGCTGCCGCCGGCGGTGACCTGTGCCGCTGGACGACGGTGCCACAGGACGAGGCTGATGCTCGGGCATGCATCCGAGACATGGCTGACGCAATCTGTCTGCCTGCACACTGACGCGCGGAACAGGCGGTCGCGCGCGGCCATCGAGCGGATCGGCGCGCGCTTCGGGGGAATCCTCCGGTCCCACAGGCGGGGGCCGACGGCCGCCCCCGCGACTCGGCGCGGTTTTCCATCACCGCCCGGGAATGGCCAGCGGTCAAGAAACACTGCGCGCTCATTCGAGCAGTCCGCCGCCGACCACGCAGCCGCCTTCTCTTAGACTGGCAGGCCGCGGGTCGCTGACCCGGCCCCCGCCACGATAATGAGCTATAAACGGATGAACTTTTCCGGCCGCAGCGCCGTTCCGGAACTGACGGCACAGCCAGCCGCCGCGCGGCCTGCAGAAGCCACCTGACCCTGGAGGAAGAGGCAGCCAGCATGAAGCGCTTCCTGCTGGTCGGCGGGGGAGTGGTGGTCGCGCTTCTGGGCGTCCTCTTCACGCTGCAGGGCCTTGGCGCCGTAGGCGGAAGCGTCATGTCTGGGGTCACCTTCTGGGCCGTGGCCGGCCCGGTGATCGCGGTGGCCGGCTTGACGCTGGCCGCTATCGGCCTGCGCCGCCGCTCCGCCTCCTGAGCGTCCCGCCCGGCCACGGTCTGAAGGCCGGCGGCGAGCCTGGCGCCTACAATCGCGCGCATGGTCCGCTTCCTCGTGCTCTACGACAGCCCCCGCGACCCCGGAGCATTCGAGCGCCACTACCGCGAGATACATATCCCGCTGGCCAAGAAGCTCCCGGGTCTTCGCCGTTACACGATCAGCCGCAACGTGGCTCCGGTTCGCGGCGGCGAGACGTATTACCTCGTGGCTGAGCTGGACTGGGATGACATGGCCGCTATGCGGCGGGCGTTTCAATCACCCGAGGGCCAGGCAACCGCGGAGGATGTACCGAAGCTGGCCGGTGACGGAGTGCACAGCCTGGTTTTCGAGCTGGAAGACGTCTGATCGACCTTGGCCATGGCTGGCGGACCGGGCGGCTTGACCTCGAGCCGCTCACGGTGGCCAGCCTGCCCGCCGCGGCGGCCGGGCGCCGCCGAGCACCTCGCGACGGTCACCGCGCGTGACTCCCCGCCGGCCAGCATCGTGATCGCCAGCGGGAGCACTCGTTAGGATCCCGGGGTATGAGCCGCGTGGTCGTCATCGGAGCTACCGGGCACATCGGCAGTTACCTCGTGCCGCGGCTGGTCCGCGGCGGCCACGAGGTGATCGCGATGAGCCGGGGCCTGCGTGATCCCTACCATGCGAGCGCGGAGTGGGACGCAGTGGCCCGGGTCAGCGTGGACCGCGACGCGGAGGACGCGGCCGGAACCTTTGCTGCCCGTGTCGCGGCGCTGCGCCCCGGGGTGGTGATCGACCTGGTGTGCTTCACCCCGGCGGCGGCGGGGCAGCTCGTTGACGCGCTGCGCTCGTTCCGGCCGCTGCTGCTGCACTGCGGGACGATCTGGGTGCACGGTCCCGCGCTGCGGGTGCCGGTCACCGAGGACGAGCCGCGGACTGCCTACGGCGAGTACGGCACGGGCAAGGCGGAGATCGAGGCGCTGCTGCACCGTGAGACGCGGTCCGGCGGGGTGCCCGCGGTCGTGCTGCACCCCGGTCACATCAGCGGCCCGGGATGGCCCGTCATCACCCCGGCCGGCAACCTGGATCCCGCCGTGTGGACTCAACTGGCCACCGGCCAGCCCCTCGTGCTGCCCGATCACGGCCTGGGCGTGCTGCACCACGTGCACGCCGACGACGTGGCCCAGGCCTTCGAGCGCGCGCTGTCCCGTCCCGCTGCGATCGGGGCCAGCTTCCACGTGGTGGCCGAGCAGGCCATGACGCTGCGCGGGCTGGCGGACGGCGTGGCGCGGTGGTTCGGCCGCGAGCCTGTGCTGGAGTTCGTGGACTGGCTGGAGTTTGAGCGGCGGGCCGGCGCCGAGCACGCCGGGACAACCCGCGAGCACACGTTCCGCAGCATCACCGCGAGCATTGAGCGGGCCCGGGAGACGCTGGGCTACGCGCCGCAGTACAGCTCGCTCGATACCCTGCGCGAGGCGCTGGCCTGGCTGGCCGCCCACGGCCAGGCTGACATCGGCGGCCAGCCGTTCGCGAGCTAGGGCGAGCGCCAGGCTGGAGGCCCACTCACTTCGCCTGGCATCAGCCGTCGGCTGCCCCGCTGAGGCTCCCCTTCGGAGTAGCGCGCCTGCGCTCGGCGTCGGCTCGTCTCGTCGGTGATGGGAACTGGTCCGGGGGCATTGGCCATCCAAGTGGACAGGTTATCCGCTAGTCGCTTACAGTGAAGTGGACAAGCTCTCCGCCTGATCCCGGATCTGATCCCACCCACCGGCCGGCGACTGACTCGCGGCGGCTCAAGGAGCTTCTTCATGGACTACCGGCCCCTGGGACGCACCGGCGTCTCGGTCAGCCAGATGTGCCTGGGCGCGATGATGTTCGGCGCCTTCGGCAACCCCGATCACGACGACGCGGTCCGGATCATCCACAAGGCGCCGGACGCCGGGATCAATTTCGTTCAACACACCGCCGACGGCTACTCCGCCGGCGAGTCAGAGCAGATCATCGGCAAGGCGCTGGCCGGCGCACGGCGCGAGAACGTGGTGCTCGCGGTTAAGTTCGGCCCTCCTTTCGACGAGGATCCCAACCACCGCGGAGCGTCGCGCCGGTGGATCACCGAAGGGGTGGAGGGCTCGCTGCGCCGGCTGCACACCGACTGGATCGACCTCTACCAGGTCGGCGTTCCCGACCCGGACACCGATATCGACGAGACCCTCAGCGCCCTGACTGACCTCGTGCAGGCCGGCAAGATCCGATCCTTCGGCGCCTCGAAGGTCCCCGCCTCCGAGATCGTGGAGGCTCAATGGGTCGCCGATCGCCGCGGCCACGGGCGGTTCCGCACCGAACAGCCGCCCTACTCCCTGCTGACCCGGGCGATCGAATACGACGTGCTGCCGACCTGCCAGCGCCACGGAATGGGCGTCATGACCTACAGCCCACTGGCCGGCGGCTGGCTGTCAGGCAAATACCGCAAGGGCCAGGAGGTCAGTGGGCCCAGGCTCCGCCGCGCGGTCGCGTCGCCTCCCAGCGCGCTATGACGCCGGCGACCCGTCGAACGCCGCCAAGCTCGACGCCGCCGACGCGTTGGGCGCGCTCGCCGACGAGGCCGGGATCACCCTCATCCAGATGGCGATCGCGTTCGTCACCCGCCACCCCGCGGTCACCTCCGCGATCATCGGCCCGCGCACCATGGAGCACCTGGACGCCTACCTCGCCGCCGACGGGATCGACCTGCCCGGCGATCTGCTAGACCGCATCGACCAGATCGTTCCCCCCGGAGTCACGATCAACGTCGCCGACAACATGTGGAACATCGGCACACCGGCGCTCAGTGCGGCATTCCGCCGCCGGTAGACCCCCGCCGGCGCCGCTGTGGTGGGCCCGGCTCGGTTCCTGGCCGGGGAACCCGGATCGGGCAGTGGCTGTGCTTCACGCCCACCTACGCGTCGTGGGCCAAACCCATCAACGGTGGATCAGCTTCCCCGCTTCAGCTTGCGCCAGCCGCCGGCCCGGTTGTTGGCGATGATCTGGCCAAGCATGGCGGTCAGCGCGGATGCGTTGACCGCTTCGCCCTGGCGGATGGCCACGGTCCGCGCCGTCTGATTGCCGTGGCCGCCGGTGATGATTCCGTCTGGGTCGGGCACGATAGCGCCATCGTAGAGAAACACGTTGACGTGGTCCCTGGCCGCGAGCAGGGCGCAGACGTTGCCCTGCAGCACGAAGTACGGCTGGCGGGTGCGCTTGATGGTCTCCGTGACCTCGGGGTCGGCCGCGTGGACCAGGTCGCGGACCTGGCGGCAGATGTCTTGCTGCCAGCCCGGCAGGGCTCCAATGTAGGCGTCCACCCGGGGGTCCTGGGCATAGGTCATGACGGCCCTCCCGCGGCCCGGTGGCGAGCGCCTGGTGCGGCGGCGCCGGCGCCGGGTCCGCCATCGTGTGCGCCCGGCGGCGCCGCCGATGCTCTCAGTCCGCCACCCCGACGGCAACAGCCTGGCCATCGCCGGGGGTGACCAGGCGCCCTGCTCATGGCTCCAAGGCCGCGCGGACCAGGTCGCGGAATTCCTGATCGGGGATGCCGGCTGCGTCTGCGGGCCGCAGCTGGATGGTCCCCTTGCTGGTCTTGAGCTCGGGATGGCGGGAGGTGAAGCCGGCGTCGCGGCCCTGCTGCCAGCCGTAGATCGACACACCGTGTTTCCACGCGCCCAGGTAGAGACGGCGGCGGCCAGCTCTATACGTGGGAATGTGGTAGGAGAGCACCACGGCAGCGTCGGGGCGCGCTTGGAGTATCAGCCGGTGGAGCCGGTCGAACAGGGAGCGGTGCTCGGGGGCGACCGCGTCGATGTAACCCTGGACGGCCTGGTCCACGCGGATGTCGTGACTGCCGGGCAAACGCTCGGGGCCGTCAGTGGTCTTGGGCATGACACTGTCCTGTCCTGGCTGCTCGCCTTTACTCATGGTGACTGTTGCCGCCGCCGGAAATCATCGCCCGCGCGCCTGAGGCTGGTGATTCCATGGTCGTTTACGCGACTCCATGATGGACCGGGTCGTTGTCTCGGGGACGCCACCAGTCGCGGCCCGGGCGTGGCGGGACACTTCTGGTCGCGCAGATTCCTGGCCGTGGTCTGCGCGGTCAGCGGCCCGGTGCTGAGCCGGGGGTAGCTGTACTGGCGGGGCCCACGCTTCGCGGATCGACGTGGATCTTCGGTCCTGGCCCGGCGTTGCCGGGCCGCCAGCCGGCCAGGACATCCGCCGCGCGGTCGAGGCCGACCGTCGCGGCGACCAGCGGCCGTGGGTCGAGCCCGGCGGCGTACTGCTCGATGGTGCCATCGAGGCCAGGCGAGGCGCTGAGGACGCCCACGGTGGTGACGTCCTTGAGCGCGATGGCCCGGGTATCGACCAGGCTTGGCTCGCCGGCCAGCCCGATGAGGACCAGCCGGCCCCCGGGCTCGACGAGGTCGAGTGCCGTCTGCGGGATGCCGGCGTCGTTGGTGGCGTCGATGACCGCGTCCCAGGCCAGCGCGGGCAGAGTGTCCGTCGTCCAGTTGCCATGAGCGCCCATGGCGCTGGCCAGGCCGGGATTCTTAGCCGGGTGACCGGCCAGGTGGACCTCCGCGCCGGTGGCGAGGGCGAACTGGACGCAGAGCAGGCCGATCGTGCCCGGGCCGAGGATGAGGACCCGGCGGCCCGGGCCGAGGCGGGCGCCCTGCACGGCCCGCAGGGCGTTGCCGCCCGGCTCGACCATCGCGCCGGCAGTGTCATCGACGCTGTCCGGCAGCGGCCGCAGCGCGGTGACCGGCACGAGCACCTGCTCCGCGAGGGCGCCCGGCCAGCCGCCGCGGACGCCGATCTCATAGCGGTCCGCGCAGATGTGCTGGCGGCCGTCGAGGCAGCGGTAACAGGAGCCGCAGCCCAGCATGGTGTCGCCGGTCACCCGCCTGCCGAGCCAGCCCGGCCCGGCGCCCTGGCCGGCGGAGGCGACCACACCGCACCACTCGTGGCCCGGTCGCAGCGGGTACGAGGCATGACCCTGATGCAGGTAAGCCATCGCCCCGGTGAAGAACTCGACGTCCGTGCCGCACACGCCCACCCGGTGCACGTCGACGACGACCTGGCCCGGGCCTGGCACCGGGGGCTCGACGTCGAGCACGGCCGATCGCCGCGGCCCGGTCAGGACGAAGGCCCGCATCAGCTGGCGCCCACCGGGCGCGGATCGATGATGGACCGGATCGACGGCAGGTCGTCCAGCAGCGCGCTCAGCGGGGTGCGGTAGGCCAGCGCGCTGACGCTGATCGCGCCGCTGGGCACCGTCGGGGAGGTCAGGAAGACCGGGCGGGCCACGCAGACGATTCCCGGCTCATTCTCCTGGTCGTCGGTGCTGTAACCGCGCTCGCGGACCCTGCGCAGCTCGGCGCACAGCGTCCCCGGGTCAGCGACGGTGCGGCCGGTAGGCCGCGCCAGGATGCGGTCACCTGCCCAGCGCCGGACTGCGGCGTCGTCCGGCAGGCAGCAGGCCAGCAGCATCTTCCCGACCGCGGTGCAGTGGGCCGGGTTGCGGCCGCCCACCGTAGATGTGAGGCGGACGGCGCGGGCTGGCGGATCGACCTTGGCCCGGTAGACGACCGAATCCCCGTCCAGCACGGCGTAATGCGCGGTCTCCCCGAACCGGCGGGACAGCGATTCAAGCACCGGGGCTACCCGCAAGTGATCCGGGCGGGTCTCATGGTGCGCGAAGGCCATCCGCACGAACTCATCCCCGAGGACGTAATGTCCCCGGCCGTCCCGGGCGGCGAACCCGGCCCGGCGCAGCGCGACGAGGGCACGGTGCACGGTCGGCTTGGGACTGCGCACCGACCGCGCGATCTCGTCGAGTTCCGCGCCAGCCGGGTGCCGGGCAAGCTCGCGGAGGACGGCGAGTACCCGTTCCGAGCCCACCAGCCGGTCCTCCGCGGGGCCTTCCGGGGGAGCGGGAAGCGGGTTACGATGAGCCATATTCCAGATGCTATATCTCCTTCCAATAATTGGAAAAGCTATGAGCCGAACCGCAGTGGTCACGGGCGGAGCGAGCGGCCTGGGCCGGGCCAGCGCGGAGCGCCTGGCGGAGGATGGCGTCGATGTCGTGACGCTCGATATCGCGGCGGGCGCGGACGTCCTCGCCGACGTGCGTGACCCCGGGGCCGTCCGCGCTGCCGCGCAGCGCATCGGCCCGGTGGACATCCTGGTCAACAGCGCCGGGATTATCGGCCCGAGCAAGCCGCTGTGGGAAGTCACCGGCGATGAGTGGGCCGCTACCTTCGCCGTCAACGTGCAGGGCACCTTCAACCTCTGCCGCGCCTTCGTGCCGGGGATGCGGGAACGCGGCTGGGGCCGCATCGTGAATTTCGCCAGCATGGCCGGCAAGGACGGCAACCCGAATCTGTCCGCCTACTCGGCGTCCAAGGGCGCGGTGATCGCCATGACCAAGTCCCTCGGCAAGGAACTGGCGGCCAGCGGCGTCCTGGTGAACGCGGTGGCCCCGGCGGTCATCGAGACACCCATGAACGCCGAGACATCACCCGAGGTGCTCGCGCACCTGGCCAGCCTCATCCCGATGGGCCGGCTAGGACGCGCGGAGGAGGTCGCCGAGCTGGTCGCCTGGCTCGCCTCGGACAAGTGCAGCTTCTCCACCGGCGCGGTCTACGACATCAGCGGTGGCCGCGCCACCTACTAACGGCGAGCCACGCCGCCGCAGGTCCTGGCCCGCGCATGACGACGGGCCTCCCGGGCAGGTGCAGCCGGGAGGCCCGTCGTGGTGAACGGTGCAGGACTAGCGGAGCCCGCGGGTGAACGCGGCGGCCGCGCCGGATGGGCTGGCGCCCTGGCCCGACGGGACCGGCCGGGGTAGCGGCTGGCAGGTCTTGTCCCACTGCGCGCTCGGGTTGCGCGGCGGAAGCGTGCCACTGGCCAGGTAGTTGGCGATGGTGTTGTCCACGCACAGGTCACCGGAGAGCGAGTCGGCGTGGGTGGTGCCGCCCGGCTCGGCCAGCAGCACGGAGTGCGGGAACAGCTTGCGCACCTCGAGGCTCCCGGGGAACGGGGTCGCCGCATCCAGTGTCTCGTCGATCAGCAGGGCACTGCGGATGCCACTGCCGTTGATCCGCATCGGGGTCCGCCGCGAGGCTGGCGCCGGCCAGTGCAGGCACGGGGCGTTGTACCAGGCGTTCGCCCAGGTCTCGAAGGGCGCGATCTTGTTGACCCGGTGATTGTCCCGGCTCCACACCGCCCAGCTTGTCGGCCATTGCACGTCCGTGCACTGCACAGCGTTGTAGACGGCGAATCCGTTGTCGTTACCCGGAGTGTCCGTTGACTGGTACGCGCTCACGAGCGCGGCGCCGGCCTTCTTGCCGTGCGTGTGGGCCCAGTTCGCGAACGTGCTGCCCAGCTGGAGCCAGGTCTGCTCGTAGTACCCGGCCTCCAGGAAGATGTCTATCCACTCGTCCGGCCCGACCACGCCCTGGATCGGGTGCCCGAACAGCCGGGCCTTTTCCGCGTAGAAGCGAGCCTGTACCGCGTGCTCGGTATTTCCCAGCCGGTAGAACGAGTGGTGCTGGGCGAGCCAGCCAAACCAGATCTTGATGTTCCGGTTGAACGCGATGTCCTGGTCCAGGTTGGCCAGGTACCACACCCGCCGCGGATCCACGTTGCTGTCCATGATCAGCCGCCGGACATGCGAGGGGAACAAGGTCGAGTAGACCTGGCCCAGGTAGGTGCCGTAGGAGAACCCGTAGTAGGTGATCTGCCGCTGGCCCAGCGCCTGCCGGATGCTGTCCATGTCCCGGGCCGTGTCGACCGTGGTCATGTTGTCCAGCAAGGCCGATTGCGCGGCACTGTGGGTGGCGCATTTCTTGTCGTAGCCGGCGCTGCGCGTGAGCCAGTAGTGCAGCAGCTGCGTGGTCAGCGGGTTGTAGTTCCTGCGGTCGCCGCTGAAGTAATTCGGCGCGCAGGCGAGCGCCGGGACGCTGGAGCCGACGCCGCGCGGGTCGAACCCGATCCAGTCATAGTCGGCGATCGCTGCCTTGTCCGCGGCCGAGCCCTCCGCCTTGAGCTGGGCGATCAGGAAGACGTTCAGGTTGAGGCCGCTGCCGCCGGGACCGCCCGGGTTGGTCAGGATGGCGCCCTGGTAGTGGGCTGCGCCGGAGGTGTGCCTGATCCGCGAGACAGCGATCTTGATCGTCGGCCCGGCCGGGCCGCGGTAGTTAAGCGGGACGGCCAGCAGGGCGCACTGGGCGCCGGCTTTTTTCAGCGTGGGGTCGGCGCACTTGCCCCATTTCAGCGCGGTGGCGGCCGGGGGCGCGGCGGTGCCTGCCACGGCCGGGGCCGCAGCACTCAGCCCGCCGGCCACGATGCCGGCAGTGGCGGCTACGGCGAGAAATCTCTTCATCCAGGGTCCTCCAGGTTTTACCCGCCAAACTTTGCGGCGAGCGCACGGGAAAGGAGTCCAAGTCTCCGGTACGAATCATGATTAGCAGGAGATTTTTACGGGCTGACGTTACTCAGTTGTTACCGCGCCTGTTACCCGCGCGCGGGAGCCGGCCCGGACCAAGGCCGCCCGCTGCCCTCACCGCTGCCGCTGCCGCTGATCGGCCACTGGCCGCTGCTGACTGAGGGAATGCGCGGGACCGCCGGCTCGGGCTGGGGTGCGCGTTCGGTTCCGGCCGCGATGCCCGTCTGGCCCCGGTTATGGATCCCATGACCTCGTCCGCGATGGCGGCGAACCCCATGGCGGTGCCGGCGCCACGATCAGTCCGCTCGCGCTCCAGGCGTGGCCAGGCAGCCGGTCAGGCCAGGGGACGCCAGCAAGGACCGGCCCCCGGTGAGCGGCGCCGGGCGCAGGATCAGCGGGGCGCAGGACCAGAGCAAGCAGGCGAGCGCGGTCGCGAAAACCGGGGCGACCCAGCCGCCTGCCACATCTGTGCCGTCCCACCTGTGGTGCACGCGACCAGGGCCCGCCCGGCGAGGTTAATCAGACCGAGACCAGGTCACAGACGAAGATGAGGGTCTCGCCCGGGGCGATCGCATGCCCGGCGCCGCGGTCGCCGTAGGCCAGCCCCGGAGGAATGATCAGCTGCCGCCGGCCGCCGACCTTCATGCCCTGCACGCCCCGGTCCCAGCCCGCGATGACCTGCCCAGCACCGAGCCGGAACGGCAGCGGTTCACCCCGGTCCCAGCTAGCGTCGAATTCCTCGCCGGTGGAGAACGAGACCCCGACATAGTGCACCTTGACGTTGTCCCCCGGCTTGGCCGCGGGGCCGTCCCCTTCCCAGATGTCGGTGATCTCCAGGTCGGCCGGCGGCTCGCCGCCGGGAAAGTCGATCTCAGGCTTGCCGACGCTCATTACTCGCCTCTCTCCTTCGCTCTGTGACCGCGCGCTGGGCCAGCCAGGCAGCGTGCAGCGCCGCCGCCCATCGTGTTCTGTCACCGGTAGCGGGCCGGGAGGCAGGTTACCTTGTGGGCGGCGGGTACGGAGGCAAGCGCCCATACAGCTGCGGGCCAGATCGCCGCCTGGGCCGCCTGACCCGGCCTCAGGCCGGGTCAGGGCCGCCGAGCTCGTCCTCCCGGCCGGCCGGGTCGGGGCCGCCCAGATCGTCCCGGCGGCTGGCCGGGTCGGGGCCGCCCAGCTCGTCCGTCCGGCCTGTGGGCTCAGGGCCGAGTTCATCCTCCGGGCCTGCCGGGTCTGGGCCCCCGAGCTCGTCCTCATTCGGGCCAGGGTCCGGGCCGCCCAGCACGTCCCTCGCCCGGCCAGCCGGCCCCGGCTCACTCCCGTGATTGGTCATGGTGACCTCCTAGGCTGCGTGCCATGCCCACCGTCACGATTGCCAGCGCGCCTATGCCCAGTCTCTTGCCCCGGGCGGGGCAGGCCGAACCGGGCCAGGAGCGCCGCGGTGGCCGGCGGGAACTAACTGGCCACGAGTTGCGCTGGAGATGATTGCAGCGACGGCACTCGTTGCACATGGCGCAGACCCTGAGGGGGAAAAGATGCCAGATACCTACCGGAAAGACCCGGAGGCCATCGCCCGGCTGACGCCCGAGCAGCGCCGGGTGACGCAGGAGAACGGGACCGAGCGGGCGTTCAGCAACGCCTACTACGACAACAAGGAGCCCGGCATCTACGTGGACATCGTCTCCGGCGAGCCGCTGTTCGCCTCGGTGAGCAAATACGACAGCGGTACCGGGTGGCCGAGTTTCACCGTGCCGCTCGAGCCGGGGAACGTGATCGAGAAGCGGGACTGGGGTCACGGCATGGTGCGGACCGAGGTCCGCTCTGCGCACGCCGACAGTCACCTGGGCCACGTGTTCAACGACGGGCCCGCGGATGCCGGGGGACTGCGGTACTGCCTGAACTCAGCCGCCCTCCGGTTCATCCCCGCTGATGAGCTGGAAGCTGAGGGCTACGGGGCCTACCGCAGCCTGTTCGAGGATGCAGATGGGAAGGGACAGCGATGAGCGGCACGACAGAAACGGCGATCCTGGCCGGCGGATGCTTCTGGGGGATGCAGGACCTGATCCGCAGGCGCCCGGGCGTGCTGAGCACGAGGGTCGGCTACACCGGCGGGGACGTACCCAACGCGACGTACCGGAATCACGGAACCCACGCCGAGGCGATCGAGATCGTGTTCGACCCGGAGCAGATCTCCTACCGGGACATTCTGGAGTTCTTCTTCCAGATCCATGACCCGACGACGAAGAACCGCCAGGGCAACGACATCGGCCTCAGCTACCGCTCGGCCATCTACTACACCAATGACGAGCAGAAGCGGGTCGCATACGACACGATTGCCGACGTGGACGCCTCTGGCCTGTGGCCGGGAAAGGTGGTCACCGAGGTGGAGCCGGCCGGGCCGTTCTGGGAGGCGGAGCCCGAGCATCAGGACTACCTCGAGCGCTACCCGGACGGCTATACCTGCCACTTCGTCCGGCCGAACTGGAAGCTCCCGCACCGGGAACAGGCCGTCGGCCACTGACGACTGGCTCCTGGCCGGGCCGGCCTGAAGTCCGGCCCGGCCTGCTTACTCCCCGTACCGGGGCGGCGCGGCTGGGGGCGGTCCTCGCTGCCGAGAAGGGAACCCGTGATGGATGGCTTGCCGATCGGCGATTACGCCCTGCTGTCTGACTGCCGGTCGGCGGCCCTGGTCAGCCGGGCCGGCTCGGTGGACTGGCTGTGCTTCCCGCGCTTCGACGCCCCGGCGGTCTTCGCCCGGCTCCTGGACCGGGGTGCCGGGCATTTCGCCATCACGCCCGCCGGTGAGTTCGAGGCCAGCCGGGCCTACGCCGCCCAGAGCATGGTGCTGGAAACCACGTTCACCACGGCGGCCGGGACCGCGGTGCTGACCGATGCGATGGCGCTGGGCCGCAATGAGCGGGGCCATGAGCTGGGCGCCGGGTCCCCCGGGGTCTTGCTGCGCCGGCTGACCTGCACCAGCGGGGAAATGGACATCGAGGTCAGCTACGCACCCCGGCCGGAATACGGGCTGATTTACCCCATCCTGGAACCGGTGCCGGGCGGCCTGGCCGCACGGGGCGGCGCGGCCCGGCTGCTGCTGTCCGCGCCTGCCTCCTTCGGCATGGACGGCGCGACGGCGACTGCGCGGCTGCATATGACCGCGGGGCAGGCGGCCGGTTTCGCCCTGGCGCACGCCGCGGCATGGGAACCGCCACCGCACGCCTGGGACCCCGAGACGATCGCGGCCCGGCTGGAGGACACCGTCGCGGGATGGCAGTCCTGGTCGGCCATTCACCAGAACTACGAAGGCCCCTGGCGGGACCTTGTCCACCACTCCGGACGGGTGTTGCAGGCGCTGACGTACGCGCCGACCGGGGCGATCGTCGCGGCGCCGACCACCTCCCTGCCGGAGACGGTCGGCGGGCAGCGGAACTGGGACTACCGCTACACCTGGGTGCGGGACGCCTCCCTGACCATGGAGGCCCTGTGGGTGGCGGCCTGCCCTGACGAGGCCAACAAGTTCTTCGGGTTCCTGGCTGATGCCGCAGCGTCCCAGCTGCAGCGGGGGAGAGACCTCCAGATCATGTTCGGGATAGGCGGTGAGCATGACCTGTCCGAGCGGGAACTGCCGCACCTGGCCGGCTGGCGGGCCAGCAGGCCGGTCCGGGTCGGCAACGGTGCGTGGACCCAGCGCCAGCTGGACGTATACGGCGAGCTCCTCGGGGCCGCCCAGCGGCTGGTCGAGCAGCTCGGTGACCTCGACCCGGTCACGCAGCAGTTCCTGGCGGCTGCCGCCGACACCGCCGCCAGCCGCTGGAAAGAGAAGGATCAGGGCATCTGGGAGATCCGCGGCGAGCCGCGCGACTTCCTGTACTCCAAGCTGATGTGCTGGGCGGCGCTTGACTGCGCGATCGCGCTGGCGCCCCAGCTCGGCGCCCGGCACCAGGTCCAGCAATGGACCGCGGCCCGCGACGAGATCCGGGAAGCCATCCTGCTGCATGGCTGGAGTGAGCGCGCGGGTGCCTTTACCCAGGCCTTCGGCCGCGACGACCTGGACGCGTCGAACCTCATGCTGGCCATCACCGGCTTCCTGCCCGGGGATGACCCCCGGATGAAGGCGACCATCGACGCCACTGCCGCCCGGCTGACCGACGAGCGGGGCCTGGTGTACCGCTACCTGGCCCACGACGGCCTGGCGGGTGAGGAGGGAACCTTCCTGCTCTGCACGTTCTGGCTGGCCCACGCGCAGGCCCTCGCCGGTGAGCTTGACCAGGCCACTGCGACCTTCGAACGGGCCGTGGCCGCGATCAACGACGTGAGCCTGCTGGCCGAGGAGGTCGATGCGGCCAGCGGCGAGATGATAGGTAACTTCCCGCAGGCCTTCAGCCACATCGGCCTGATCAACGCCGCCTGGGCCATCTCCCAGGCACGGCCAGTGGGCCGGGCGCGGTGACCTGCCGGCCTCGGTCGGCGGGGGGAGAGCAGCTCAGCGAGGCGGCCAGCCCGGCGATCCGGTTACCGAATCTGCACCGCCGCATCCTGCCTCGGGTAGTACGCCGCCACGTCCTCGGCACCGTACCTTTCCCGGAACTTGCCGAGGATCTCACCGACTTTGGCCGCATCGGTGATCGGGGTCGCCCGCGCGGTGAGCTGCGCGCCCCCGGCGGTCAGGCGGATCGTCGGCTTCTTCAGCACGTTCTTGTACCAGTCAGAGTCCGATCCCCTGACCGGCACCAGATACAGCTTCTGGCCGTCCGGCACGAACCACACGGGGATGGAGATCTCGCGGCCGGACTTCCGGCCGGTGACCGTGAGCTCGATCTCCCGGCTGGCGTTCAGGGCCTGGATGAACTCGTCGTTTGCCATGCCCGTCTCCCGGTTATCCTTCGTCCATCGTCGCAGCTGGCCGGCCCCGCCGGCCGGAGGGGTGGGTGGCCGCCGCACGGCCTGCCGTCATGGCCATGCCCGGGCCGTCCAGTGCGTTCTGGTCGTGAACGGACCCGCCTCGCGTTACGTGCTGGAAGAGACAGATCGACCTTCTCCGAGCGGGGTATGACATGCGTAATCGATGGTGGGCGCCGGCCGGCCTGGCTGGGATAGCCCTGATCGCCGCGGCGTGCGGGAGTTCATCGGGATCGTCGGGCTCATCGGCGTCAAGCCCGGCCGCTTCGGGTGGTTCTTCGTCCAGTGCGGCTTCCACGCCGGCCACCGGCTCGTCCAGCTCGGCCCTGAAGACCACGAAGATCGCTGGCGCCACGGTGCTGACCAACGCGAAGGGGTTCACGCTGTACTGGTTCGCCCCGGACACGGCGACCAAGTCGAACTGCAACGGGTCGTGCGCCACGTACTGGCCGCCGGTGAAGGGGCCCGCGACGGCCGCGGCCGGGGTCACGGGCAAGCTGGGCACGATCACCCGGTCGGACGGTTCGACGCAGGCCACCTACAACGGCCATCCGCTCTACACCTACGTCAGCGATACCGCCCCCGGGCAGGCCAAGGGCAACGGCCTCAACGTCTCCGGCGGGGTGTGGCACGAGGTGACGGTGTCCGGTGCGGCCGCGCCCGCGGCGAGCCCGGCGCACAGCTCCAGCGGCGGCGGCGGCGGGTACTGACCGGCGGTCACGGGACGTGCTGATGCGCAGGTTGCGGGGGCCGGGGCCAGGGCGGGCGCAGCGGCTCGGCTTGCGGGTGGCCGGGGCCGGGCTGCTGGCCGCTACCGGCGGCATCCATCTCGACCTGTACCTGACCGGCTACCGGTCGATACCGACGATCGGCTGGCTGTTCCTGCTCCAGGTGATCGCGGCCTTCGGCCTGGCCGCCGCCGTGCTGGTGACCGGTTCCCGGCTGGCCGCCGCCGCTGGCGCGGGGTTCGCCCTGTCCACCCTCGGCGGCTACCTGCTGTCGGTCTGGGCCGGCCTGTTCGGGTTCACGGAGGTCCGTACGACCGCGGGAATCGTCGCGGGAGTGATCGAGGTCGCCGCCTTCGCCGTGCTGGCCGTCCTGGCCGCCGGGCCGGCCGTGCCCGGCCTGCCGTCCCGGCCGGCTCCTTCCCGGGCCACGCCGCGGGCCAGCCGGCTGGCAGGCATGCCCGGCTCCGGGGTGGTGATCGCCGGCTTGTGCGTGGCCGCCCTGGTGCTGCTCGGCATCGCCGTGGCCGGAACGGGCGGATCTGGGGCGGCTACCGCAGGCGGTGGCCTGAAGACCGCGCGGATCGGGGGCGCCACGGTGCTGACCAACGCGAAGGGGTTCACGCTGTACTGGTTCGCCCCGGACACGGCGACCAGGTCGAACTGCACCGGGTCGTGCGCCGTCTACTGGCCCCCGGTCAAGGGGCCCGTGACGGCCGGGCCCGGCGTGACCGGCCGGGTCGGCACGATCACCCGGCCAGGCGGCTCAGCCCAGGCCACCTACGACGGCCACCCGCTGTACACCTATGTGGGTGACACCGCCCCGGGCCAGGCTCACGGGAACGCACTCAACCTCAATGGCGGGCTCTGGCACGAAGTGATCACTGCCGGCTGAGCGCCGGCCAGCACCGCGGCGCCTCGTTAGCTGACGTGGCTGCCGATCAGGCTGCCCACGCCGAACGTCACCGCGACGGCGAGCGCGCCCAAGGCGAGCTGGCGCACGCCCGCGTGCAGTACCGGGCGGCCGGTGAGGCGGCCGACGGCCATCCCGCCGATGATCAGGGCCACCGCGGCAATACCCAGGGAGACGGCGATGGAGGACAGCCCGGCCAGGTAGGGCAGCAGCGGCACCAGCGCGCCCAGGGAGAACGCGGCCAGCGACGAGGCGGCGGCCAGGATGGGGGACGGCAGCTCGAATGGGTCGATGCCAAGTTCCTCCCGGGTATGCACGCGCAGCGCGGTGTCCGGATCCCGTGACACCGCGGCGGCCATCCTGGCTGCGGTGTCCGCGTCGGCGCCGTAACCGCGGAAGGTCTCAGCCAGCTCGGCCTGCTCGGCCGCGGGGAACTGGGTGTGCATCCGCCGCTCAACGTCGACCTCGGCGTGGACCAGCTCGTTCTGGTTGGTCACCGACACGTACTCACCGGTGCCCATCGAGAACGCCCCGGCCACCAGTGCGGCCGTCCCGGCCAGCACGATGGCGTGCGAAGACGCGCCGCCGCCGCCCAGCCCGGCGATGATCGACGCGTTCGTCACCAGCCCGTCAACCGCCCCGAACACGGTGGGCCGCAACCAGCCGCCCGACACGTCGCGGTGCCGGTGGGACCACCCCGCCGCCAGCGCGGCCGCGCCGACCGCGTGGGCTGGGTCCCGCCTGTCCTCGCTCATCCTGGGGAATTATCCTCCCCCGCGCGCGGTGACGGCCAGTGACTCCGTCATGAGGCCAGCCCGCGCAGCATCCTGGCCCGAGGGCTAGGCAGGCGCGCCCGCTGATGTCAGCGTGGCCAGCACCGCGCACAGCAGCGCTGCCACGTCCTTCGGAGCGATCGCCAGCTCGCGGGCGGCCTCCGCATACCCGAAGCCGCCAAAAATCACCAAGGCGAGCGCTGCCCGTTCCCTGCCGGTGAGCCCGGTGAGCGCGAGGCAATCAAGAACGCCGCCCCTCCGCCGCCGACCAGAATCCCGGCTCCGCCATGCCGTATCGCCCGCCAGGGCGCGGCACCGTCGGACGGCCGATATCCGCAGGCGGAACGCGGCGGCGTCGGTGTCGCCGTCGGCCGCGGGCCGCAGGCACTCATCCAGGATCACATCGCTTACTACTTGCTCGGCCAGGCCCGCGTCACCGAGGGTCAGCAAGGCCTGCCGGTACAACCCTGCCGCGTAGCGGTCATAGATGACCTCCGCCCGGCTGGAAGTCATGGCCGGCGTCACAGCGGAACCGCTCACGGACTGAGGCAAAGAAGAAGCTCCAGGGATCTCGGCGGCAGCGCGCACCGCGAACACCATCAGCCACCGAGGTCCGGAGCGGTGCTATAAACCTATCACGGCCAGGACCGCAGGCAACGGCGCTGCGCAGCACCGGGCGTGGTCAGTGCCTGCGCTGGACCATCATGGCCGACGGCCGTTCGCGGCTGAGCCCGCCGGTACCGAGCCACTGGCCGGGGGATCGGTGGCGGCCTGGCCGCTGCCCGCATTGTCTGCGGGTGCGGTGTCGCGCTGGCCGATGAGGTCGTCGCGGGCCTGGGTTGCGGCAGCGGTCTCGAGACGGGACTGCTTGAGCCCGCGGCGAGCGGCGCTGCCGCGTCGGGAGGTGCGCCGCGCCCCGGCCAGCAGCAGGCCCAGCCCCAGCAAGCCAGCCGCCCCGACCACGATGCCGTAGAGGAAGAGTGTCCCGGTGGAGGGAAGGTGCTGCCCGCGATGACGTCACTGCCGGCCGACCGGCCGGCCAGCTGCGCGCCATCGCCCGGGACTACCGCCGGCTGGCGCTGGCTCACCCGCACGTGGTGCCGCTGCTGGTCACCCGTCCGCTGGCCACCCCGCTGGGGCTCCGCCCGCCAGGCACCCTGCGCCCGCTCGAAGGCATCCTGGCCCTGCTGACCGGGCCGGGTTCAGCGGGCCCGATTCTTTGCATATTTACCGCGCCCGGTTCGGGTTCCTGCACGGCCACGTCCTCGACGAACTGCAAGAACTCGTCGAAAAGCCGGACGAGACTAACGACCTGCTGCGCCTGGGCCTGCACCGGCTGCCGATCAGCGAATTCCCGGTGCTGCGCAGCCTCGCCCCCGTGCTGGCTGCCTACGACGGCGCCACCGAGCTGGAACGAGGACTCGACATCCTCCTCACCGGCCTGACCAGCACACTGACCCCACGGGCCAGGTAGGTCACTCGCAGCGACAAGGCGACAGGTCCCGTTCAGGAGGGTGCCTGCGGGGGAACCCCCCGCCGGATAGGGGCAAGCTCATCGCAGCGGCCCTGCCGTCGTGCTGTCGTTGCGGGCCGGGAGTGACTCTGGCGGCAGCTGGCCGGCCGCCAGCTGGTCCATCCGCACGGCCGCCAGAGCCGGGTGTTTCCGCATGGCGCGGCGTTCCTCGGGGGTGGCTCCGCCCCAGATGCCCTCCTGGGCGGTCTTCAGGCCGAAGGACAGGCACGCGGTGCGTACCGGGCAGCGGAGGCAGACTCTCTTGGCTGCGTTGATCTGCTCGAGCGCGGGGCCGCCCGCCGCGATGGGGAAGAAGAGCTCAGGATCCTCACGCAGGCAGGCCCCCCGTGACATCCAGTCCATGACGCCCGGGGCGTCCTGCGCAGGCAGCATGGGAACCTCCCGAAAGTCAGCGCGGGTGCGGTGCGGACGTGCCGGGCCCGCCCCGGGCGTGGCCCTAGCGGTGCGCGGACCGGCGGCCAGGCCGGCTGCTGATCAGGTAGAAGGCGAGCAGCAGCACCGCTGCGCCGATGATGGCCGTGATCCACGCGACGATGCCCATGACCGGCTCCCTTAGCGAGTGACGAGGTGACGCACGAAGCAGCCCCTCATGCCTGGGCAGATCGCAGTGGGAGAGGAACCTCCCTCGAGTTTTCACCAGCCTCTGGCCTGTGGCGTCTTGCCGGCATCGCTTCCGTGCACAAAAAACCGGGCCCTGCTGAGCACCCGCCGATTTTCGCGGGTACGACTGCCAGGGTCCGGAGCGGTTAACCCACCCTACCCCGGCCCGGGCGGCCGCGCCTAGAGCGTTCCATTGCCCATAACTCACTTCGGAAACCGGCGCCAGCGGGCGTCCCGGCATGGCCGGCGGCGTGACCGTGGCCCAGCTTATGCAGCCCCGGGGATTAGCGTCATCGTGCTCAGTCGTGCGTGGTGTTCCTGACCGCCCTGGACCTCGGCGGTTCTTCCTGGCCTTCGCCGAGCCGAGGCGAGCTGCTGGTCGCCCGGCACCGCAGCCTGGTGTACGGCTTCACACCGGCGCCGACGATGACGAGCCCGGCCAGTGCGTTGCACTGTTAATCGCGTGCGCGGATGCCGAAAACCGTGTCCCGGATGTCCCTGATCACCTGGTCCAGCTCGTCGAGGGCGTGGTAGATCATGCCGGTGCCGGGGCGCTCGCCGATCAGGCCCAGCGCAGCCTCGAGGTCCAGCCCGGCGGCGAAGATCCGGTGGATCACGACGTCGTTCAGGCCCTGGGCAATCCGGTCGTGATCCTCGGCCAGATGGCGGATCACGTCCGCCGTGACGGTGCCCGCTGGTGCCGGTCCGGCGCCCACCGGAGGACCCCGGGTCAGCAGCCCGCGGAGCACACCCGGTGCCGGGCTCGTCGTGCTGGCTGCGGCGGACGGCGAGCTTGACGCTTGGTGCATCGCTAGGATCTCCTCGGTCACGACCACTGGCCGTGCCACCGGGGTCCGGAGCGACGCGGTCGCCTGCACCCACCGCGGGGGCCCAGTGCAGGCTGGTAGGGGTACTTCCCCTCCCTGAGGCTACGCCCGTGTCCCGCTCCCGGATAGAACTAATTCCGGCCGGGCGCCTGGCCGGTCTCCGCTGTCTCGGCGAGCCGGGCGTGCAGTCGTTCCCGGATCTGCTCCGGGGTGTAACTGCGGCGGCGGCGTTCGGCGCGGGCGACCGCTGCTCCGGTGGCGGCGACGCCCGCGAAGGCGGCCAGTCCCAGTACTTTCCACCAGCGCACCTGCCCAGGGTAGACCGTGCTTAGGTGAGAGCGTGACCGCAGTGAGCATTGCGCTGGATGAGGCCCTGGACGTGACGCGCACGGGTGATGTGTGGCTGTTCCGCGGGCGGACGGCGGCCGACCGGGCGATACAGGTCGCGACCAACAGCCCGGTCAACCACGTCGGCATGTCCGTTGCCCTTGATGACCTGCCGCCCTTGATGTGGCATGCCGAGCTGGGCCGGTCCCTTCCAGACCTGTGGTCGGGACGGCGCCAGCGCGGGGTCCAGCTGCATGACCTGCGCAGCGCGGTCATGACCTGGGCACTCCATTATGGCCAGCAAGTCTGGCTGCGCCAGCTCGATGGCCCGGTGACCCGTGAGATGGAGGACGCGGTGCTGCGCACGATCGCCCGGCTGGACGGCACGCCGTTCCCTTCCACCGCCCGGCTGGCGTCACGGTGGCTGGCGGGCCGTGCGCCCGCTATCCGGCAGCGGCCGCGCGATGCGGGGGTGGAGAGCGCTTACTGCGCGGAGGTGCTGGCCATCACCTACCAGGCGATGGGGCTGCTTCCCGGCCAGCATCACCCGAACTGGTATGACGCCGGCCGGTTCTGGAGCGGTGACAGCCTGGGGCTGTCCGCCGGGTTCCGGCTCGGCGGCGAGATCGCGGTGCGCATCTCGGAAGCCTGACGGGCATCGTCACCGGGCCGCCTGCGGCTCAGGCGGGCCGGGCCGGTTCATCCCAGGGGGATGCCGGGCCGGTGGCTGAGGGAGCGGGGGTGACCAGGGAAGAGGACGATGCCGCCGGGGGAGTCGGGAGCATCCTGGCCGGGGACGCAGTACTCCGTGGCCTGCCCCGGCGGTTGGTGTCGGAGTGATCGTCGCCCTGGTCCGCGCGGTGGGTTTCGGGGTAGCTGCTGCCGGGTGACGTGGTGCGCGCGGGCACGGTTGAGGACGGCGTGGCCGCCGGGTCACGGCTGCGGCCGGTGGCGGCCTGACCTGCAGGTAGGTCGCCAGGGTGACCAGGAAGACCGCGGCCAGGATCCAGGTCGAGGTCCGCACCCGCCGCATCAGGCGGTCCCGGCCGGCCCGGCCGTCTCCAGGTCGGCCGGCAGGTGGATGCCCTCGCGCCGGAACCCGGCCGTGATCCGGTCCCGCAGGATCCGCCCGACCTCGAACTGCTTGCCGGGCAGCGTCCTGGCGACCATGCGGACCTGGAACTGGTCCAGGTCGATGCTCTGCACGCCCATGACGGCCGGGGGGTCCAGCAGCAGCCGGCGCACGCCCGGCTCCTGGTATGCCTCATTCCCGATCAGCCGCAGCAGGTCACTCACCCGGTTGACGTCCACGGCAGTGGGCACCGGCACGTCCACCACGGCACGCGCCCAGTCACGCGAGAGGTTGGTCACCTGAGTGATCTGGCCGTTAGGGGTGATGACCACCTCGCCATTGACGGTCCGCACCGTGGTCACCCGCAGCGTGACATCCTCGACGGTTCCGATCGCGGGGCTGGACAGGCCCGGCACCGTCAGGCTAATGAGGTCCCCGAAGCCGTACTGGCGCTCGGTGATGATGAAGAAGCCGGCCAGGATGTCCTGGACGATGCGCTGCGCACCGAACCCCAGCGCCACGGCCACCACGGCGGCCGGGGCGACCAGGCTTGTCACGGGGAGACCCAGCCGCGCCGCGATGAGTACCGCGGCCGCGCAGTAGATGACCACCAGGGTGGCCCAGGTGATCACCTGGGCCAGCGCGTGCCGGTGCTTGGACGCCTCGGAGCGGACCAGCGCGTCCGTCTCCCGCGCGTTGGCGTCGATCCGGTCGGTGATCCTTGCGCCTGCCCAGGTCGCGATCCGCGTGAGCAGGATCGTCCCGGTCACGAGCAGCACGATCTCCAGGCCGCTGCCGCGCGCCCATGTCACGATGCCGGTCAGAGACGTCATACCCGGGTTGCCTTCCTGTCTTGCTCTAGCGGCAGGGCAGGGTCCGGGCCGAGCGGCTAACTCACCAGCGGTTGCGCCGGTGCCTACTGTGCCCCGGCGAGGATGTGAGCGGGGTCGCCGCGGCCGGTCATGGCCGTGTCCATGGCGGCCTGGGCGGGCGCCGCCGCCGTGCCCGAGGGGATGACCAGCAGGTTGATGGTGTCGTGGCTGTCTGCTGACACGCTGACTGTGTGGCGGGGAATGGTAGTGAACCAGTTGACCCGTATGACGTGGCCATCACCGGCGGGCAGGCGGCGCGGGATGTCGTCCCATTCGTCGCCATGCACCGCCACCCGGTGCACGTGCACCCCGGGCCGGGCGCCCAGTGCCGCGATGAGCCCGGGCAGCTCGGCCGCGGCGTTCCGCGACTCCGGCCACCATCCGCCGTCGACGGCTCCGCGGCGGGTCAGTGAGGGGTCGAAGCTGATCCGCGAGGGCTGAGGCCCGGCCACGGGTGGCACGGGGAGCTCTGGCGGCACTGGCTGGGGAGATGTATCCAGGCTGGTGGCGGCGCCTGGTGCCGCTGACTCTGGCATGCCTTCACTTCCTTCCGGCACCGGGGACCGGGCCAGTGCGTGACTGTCCGGGCTGGCCTCGGCGTCACAGGCCGCCGGCTCATCCCTGGTGCCTAATTCCAGAATATGTGCGCACTAGAAAACTAGCAATATTTTTCTAGAAAGGTGTCACGCGCGGTGCGCTGACTTGCCGATGGTGTTGAGATGGCGCAGGGCCTGGGCGTACGAGCCGACCAGGCTGGTCTGGCAGTAGGGCAGGTCTCGCTGCGCGCAGAATGCCCTGATCATCGCCTGGGAGTGGCGCAGGTTGGGCCGGGGCATGGACGGGAAGAGGTGGTGCTCGATCTGATAATTCAGGCCGCCCAGGGCGAAGTCGGTGAGCCAGCCACCGCGGACGTTGCGAGACGTGAGCACCTGCCGGCGCAGGAAGCCAGTGCGGTCGCTGGCGTCCAGGATGGGCATCCCCTTGTGATTGGGCGCGAATGACACGCCGAGGTACAGGCCGAACAGGCCTTGCTGCACCAGGATGAACACCACTGCCTTGACCGGGGAGAGGACCAGGAAGACCACGGTGAGGTAGCCCGCCACGTGGAGGGCGAGCAGCCCCGCCTCCCAGGCCCGGTAACGGGAGGGCCGGCTGATCAGCGCGCGGATGCTCGACACGTGCAGGCTGGCCGCTTCCAGGAGCAGCAGCGGGAAGAACAGGAACGCCTGGAAGCGGAAGGCCAGCCGGCCCAGGCCCCGGCCGGCCTGCGCCTGCGCTTCGGTGAAGGCCAGCACGCCGATCACGATGTCGGGATCCGCGCCTTCCTGATTGGGGTGCGCGTGGTGGCGATTGTGCTTACTGACCCACCAGCCGTAGCTCAGCCCGATGCCCAGGTTGCCGAGCACGACGCCGATGATGTGGTTGCCCGGCCGGGACCGGAAGATCTGCCGGTGCCCGGCGTCGTGGCCCAGGAAACCGAGCTGGGTGAACATGACCGCCAGGTATGCGGCCACGGCCAGCTGCCACCACGAGTCGCCGAGCACGACGAAGGCAGCCCAGCCCGCAGCCAGCAGCACGGCGCTGACCATGATCTTCCAGGCGTAGTACCGCGGCCGCCGGTCGAGCAACCCGGCCGCCCTGACCTGCCGGGACAACTCCGCGTACTCGCTGCCCCGGGGTGCCGGGGCTGGGGTGCCGGGCAGAACCAGCTGGCCTGGCCGGGCAGGCGCTGCTTCGAGGGATGCCACCGGGAACTCCTAACAAGCACATCGTGGTCGTCTGGTGATGTGCCGCCGGGGTCCTGAGCAGCGAGGACCGGCCCAGCACGGCCGTTAAGAGGAGGCGCTGGCCCGGGGGGGATGCTTGCCTCGACAGTACTCTGACCCGGCTACCGGTGGGTATCCGGCAGCGGCCGGCCAGGTGAGCGTCAGGAGTCGGGAGGGCGGCTTCTGGACGGCGGCGGGGCAGTGCCTCCTGGCGGCCGTTGCTGAGCGTTGTGCAGGGTGGCGGTGAACGTCAATCTAAGCTCACTAGATGTGAGCAGGCATGAGGTCGTGCTGTTGCACGGCCAGCCGGGTTCGGGCTCGGACTGGGAGCAGGTCGCCGGCCGGCTGCCGCCGGCGTTCCATGTCGTGGCGCTGGACCGGCCCGGGTACGGGGCCAGCCCGCTGCCCGCGGGCGGCTTCGCGTACGGTGCTCGCGCGGTGCTGGCGGAGCTGGATGCGCGGGGCATCGGGCGGGCGGTCCTGGTCGGCCATTCCTATGGCGGAGGCGTGGCGCTGTCGGTGGCCCAGCTGGCACCCGAGCGCGTCGAGGCGCTGGTCCTGCTGGCCAGTGTCGGCCCAGGCTGCCTGACCGGCTGGGACCGGCTGCTGTCCGCGCCGGTGACCGGGGAGGTGTGCGCGGTGACCGCGTGGTGGCTGACTCCGTGGCTGGCCCGGGCCCGGCTGGCTGTCATCGCCCGGCGGCGCCGGCGACCCATCACCGCCGACGAGCATGTCAACTGGCATGTCTGGGGCTACGCGCACCACGATCATGGGCCGTTGTGGCGCACCTTCCTCACCGAGCAGCGTGCGCTGACCCACGAACTCGGCGGGCTCACCGCGTCCCTGGCGGCGGTGGTGCAGCCGGTGCTGCTGATCGCCGACCCGCACGACACGCTCATCCCCGTCCGCGCTACCCATCAGCTCGCCGCTGCCCTCCCCGATGCGCGCGTCCAGCTCCTGGACCAGATCGGCCACCACCTGCCCCGCCGCGGGGCGTCCCAGATCGCGGCGGCGATCACTGAGTTCCTGGCGGCCGTGGACAGCCGCCCAGCACCAGCCTGAGGCGCCGGGGGAATGGTCACTCTGAGGTCACGGCACTCGCTCGGCAGCAGTCCCGCTCGCCACCAGTCCTGCTCGGCAGCCAGTCCTGCTCGGCAGCCAGTCCTGCTCGGCAGCCAGTCCTGCTCGGCAGCCAGTCCTGCTCGGCAGCCAGTCCTGCTCGGCAGCCAGCCGCTCACTAGCAATTTTTTTCTAGAAATAATGATATCGTTATCGCATGGGCAGGTGGAGCTTCCTGAGTAACCACGGCCGTGTGCTACTGCTTCTCGCGCACGACCCCGGGATGCGGCTGCGCGACATGGCGATCACCCTGGGCATCACCGAGAGAAGCGCTTACGGCATCGTCACGGACCTGACCGGCGCCGGCTACATCAGCAAGCACAAGGACGGGCGGCGCAACCGCTACCAGATCCAGGGGCACCTGCCGCTGCCCGAGCCCACCGGCCGCGAGCGGACCATCGGCGAAGTCCTCGGCGTGCTCGCGGGTACCGGCACCGGCACCGGCACGGGGCCGCCCGCGGCCCGGCGAAGGCACCACTGAGCCGGCCGTGCCATCCGGTGCGCTCCAGCACGCGGCAGCCATCAGGCAGCGTCCCGCTCACCCCGAGGAGGCCCATCATGGACCCCGGCAATGAGACAACCCCCAGCCTGGCCCTTTCCATCCGGACCGCGGTCGGCATCACCGTCGCTGAACTGGCCGGCGAACTCACCATGGCCTGCGCTCCCGCCCTGCGGGAGCAGCTTCACGGCCTGCTCCGGCCAGACCGCGGTCGGCTCGTCCTCGACCTGTCCAAGGTCATCTGGTGTGATGCCAATGGGCTGGCCGTGCTGGTCGGCGCCGGGCGCCGGGCGCGCCTGCTGGGCGGGTTCCTGCGCCTGGCGGCGGTTCCGCCGCAGGTGGACCGGGTGCTGCACAGCACGGGACTGCACCGTCACCTGGGCGTGTTCGCTACCGTCCAGGCCGCAATAGCCAGCCCGCAGGTTCCCCTGCCCGGCGCCCGCTGGTCAGTTGCAGGGCAGTCCGCCGGCCTGGGCCAGGCCGCTTAGGCCCGGCTGGCCCGGTACCAGGCGATGGTCGCGGCGATGGCCTCGGCCAGCGGGGTGCCGGCGGTTCCGAAGGCGGACTCGTACGTGCTGGTGTCCAGGACGCAGGGCAGCTCGAACTCACGGGTTAGGCCTGCCGGAGCCGGGTTGTTCACCGGACGGCGGCCAGGCGGCGGCCCTGCTGCAGCACGGAGATCATCGCGAGCGTCGATTCCGCGCCCTGGTTACGGCTGCGGCTGGCCGGCCCGAGGCTGTCGCAGCCGCCGCCCGTCTGCTCATCGAGCATCGGCACCCGGGCGTCGTTGTCGCCGAGGAACCAGGCCACGCTCAGCTGCGCGCCCGTGAGCCAGCTGGTGTCCCCGGTCACCGCCGCGGCGCGCATGCACGCATCCGCCAGCGCGGCGACCTCGATCGGCTGCTGGTTGAAGGCGGGGCGGATCTCGCCGGGCCCCCAGCCCTCGGCCGGCACCACCGACAGGTGGCCATCCCGGGTCTCGGCCGCCAGCAGCCACCCCAGCATGCGGAGCCCGTTGCGCAGAACCCGGTCCTGGCCCAGTTTCCAGCCCGTCACGATGACGGCCTCGGCGATCGCGGCGTTCGCGTAGCTCAGCCTGGGTGCTGGCCACGGCCACGCGGGGTCCGGCGGCGGTTCACCGATAACCGTGCTGGCCTTGGCGAGCAGGGTGAGCGCGCCCGAGTGGCCGCGCCATTTCTCGAGTATCTCGGCCGCGCCCAGCGCCGCGAACGCCATGGCGTGCGGCGACACGGAGGAGACTTGCGCACTCACCCCGAACCGGGTGAAGGACTCCTCGCGGATCCCGACCGTGGGGCCCCGCGCGGCCGCGGTGCCCAGGGCCCACAGGGAAAGGCCCCAGCAGTCCTCCGTCCCGGGCGGGCCGTGCCACCGGCGGTCGTAACCGAGCCGGTTGCGGAACGTTCCCTCGGGCGCCTGCGCCTGGGCGAGGAAGTGCAGGTAGCGGCGCCCGAGAACGACGAGCTCCTGGGATGGCGACGGCTCCCGGCACACCACCACGAGGCCGCGGGCAACGTCGCCCACGCGGTAGCCCTGGTCGTGCCGGGGCATGATCCCCTCGGCGTGCTCAAGCAGGCCGACGTGATCGGTCAGCCGCAGCAGGTGCCGGAACGGGGCACCGGGGTACCTCATGCGGCGGCCCCGGCCGGCGACGCGCGCACCGCCGCCGTTCCGGTCAGCGCGCTGACCGGGCTGACGGCGCGCGGCACCTCCGCCGACGGCGCCAGGATCAGCTCTTCGAGTTGCCGGACGATGGTCGCCGGCGGGATCGGCAACGGCTGGGCGAAAACTTCCAGCAGCTGGTCCACGCACTGCCCGACGGTGAACCGTACCCCGGCACCAAGCCTCGCGGCCGGGGAGAACGGCCCGCTGTCCGCGGCCTCACGGATCCCCCCGGCGAGTGCTTCGGCGTTATCCGGCGGGACCAGGACCACGCCACCGCAGTCAGTCTCCGGCAGGCCGCCATCGTCGGAGGCGGCTACCCGGCAGCCCGAGTGCTGGGCCTCGATCGAGACGATGCCGAAGGTCTCGTGCCAGTACTGGCTGTGGGAGGGCATCACCACGATGTCGTGCCCGGCCATCAGGGCCGCCATCCTGGCCGGCGTCCTGCAGGTGGCCACCACCGAGATGCCGGGGTGCTGGCCGGGCAGCCGCTCGACGATCTTCCCCCGCGGCTTGTCCCCGCCCGCTGTCGTCGCGGTGAACACCAGGGCCGGATCCTGCTCGATGACGTCGATGTGCAGGGTCTCCAGCAGGGTGTAGCTGCCTTTCTCCGGGCTCAGCCGGCCGGCGAACAGGATGCGGGTCTTCCCGGTCTCGTTGCCCGGCCGGGGCTGGGCGGCGAAGCACGGTTCGGCGAATGGGTACACGACGCTGATCGTGACAACGGTGCTGTCGAGGTCACCGATCTCGGCCAGCGTCGGCACGGACAGGAATGGGATGCCGGTGAATTCGTCCCGGCCGTCGCCGGCGCCCAGGCCGACCGTGACCACCTGCGCTGGTATGCCGGGCCTTTTCAATTGCCGGACCTGGCCGACGGTGTAATTCTCCGAGCCGCCGGTGCCAGCGGGCAGGGGATTTCCCGGCGGCCAGATGAACGATATCAATTTCGGCTGCCTACATTCCTGGTGGCCAAGGTGGCGGTAAACGCCAAGGGTGCATGGTGGACCGGTGCCGAGCGTAATGGTGCGGAACGAGGCCGGTCAGTCGGCCAGGGGCACCTCGATGCCGGGCTGGTCCTCGCCTGCGAGCAGGGCCAGGACTTCGCCGACGGTGCGCTCCCGGCCGGCGGGGTCGGGCAGCGGCAGGTGTGCCTGGATCAGGTAGCGGTTGCGGCGCCCGTCCTTCTCCTTGACCACGTAGCCGGCGTCGGCCAGGTCGGTGACGATGCCGTAGGCGCTCCGCTCAGTGATGCCCAGCCTGGCCGCGATGTCGCGCAGGCGCACCCCCGGGTCATGAGCGATGCACAGCAGGACCCGGGCGTGGTTGGTCAGGAAACCCCAGCTTGCCACGCCTGCAGGCTACCATGATCTTTCTAGAAATTTATTGCTGGTTTTCTGTTGCCAGCGTAGCGTGGACCGGAGCGTCAGGTCCTCGGGACGACCGGCCATCCAGCGGACTGGAGAAGTCAGTGGATAACACGGCCCGGGCACGCCAGCGGGTACTAGCCGCCTTCCTCCCTGTCGCCGTCGTGCTCTATGTCAGTGCCGAGGCACTCAACCCCAAAGGCACCGACCAGGTGATAACGAGCACCGGCACGGCGGTCAAGGTGCTGCCCCTTGCGGTCCAGCACACGGGTCGCCTTTACCTCTCGGGTTCGCTGACGCTGCTGGCCCTGGGGGCGGTGGCCGTCTCGTACCCGGCCATCGCCACGCTGGTGCGGGAGCGCGGATCGGTGATCGCCACCGTTGCCGCGCTGATCGGCGGAATAGGCGCGTTCTGTGGTGCCATCGTCAACGTGATGGTCGGTGTCAACCTCGCCGCCGTTGCCGCGGCGCACCTGTCGGCCGACGCGGCGGCCCGGTTCCTGGTGACAACGTTCAATTCCGCATCCGGCCAGGCGTTCACGGACTTCTATTTCCTCGGCATCGTCGTCGCGCCGGTCCTGATGGGATTTGCGCTGTGGCGCAGCCGGAGCGTGCCGCGCTGGCTGGCGGTGCTGTTCGTCATCGGCCTGGAGGTCGCCCAGCAGGTCGGATCCATCGGCCCGGTCCGGGTGATCTTGTTCATGCTGCCCTTCGCGGTAGCGATGCTCGCGCTGGCCTGGCGGATCTGGCAGGCGGCCGCGCCGCCGGCCAGCCCCCGCCGGGAACCAGCCGTCATGCCGGCGCATGCAGACGGCTAGCCGGGCGTCCGCGCCGTCCGCCCGCGCCGCCCGGGCCCCCGGCCCGCGCCGCGCGGCCGTCGGAAAGAGGTAGTCATGAAGGCGATCGTGCAGGACAGCTACGGTTCGGCGGATGTGCTCGAGTTCCGGGACATCGGCAGGCCGCCGATAGCCGCCGGCGAGGTGCTGATCCGGGTGCACGCGGCCGGCGTGGACCGGGGCGTCTGGCACCTCATGACGGGCCTGGCGTACCCGGTGCGGCTGGCCGGCTACGGGCTCCGGGCGCCCAAGACTGCCGTCCCGGGCACGGACCTGGCCGGGGTCGTGGCGGCGGTCGGCCAGGACGTGACCAGCATCCAGCCCGGCGATGAGGTGTTCGGCATCGGCAAGGGTGCCTTCGCTGAGTACGCCCGCGCTGCCGAGAGCAAGCTGGCGCCCAAGCCGGCCAACCTCACCTTCGAGCAGGCGGCGGCGGTCGCCATCTCCGGCCTGGCCGCCCTGCAGGGCCTGCGCGACCACGCGCGGGTCGAGCCGGGCCAGACGGTGCTGATCATCGGCGCGTCGGGTGGCGTGGGGACCTTCGCGGTGCAGCTGGCCAAGGCGTTCGGGGCCGAGGTGACCGCCGTGTGCAGCACCGCGAAGGCAGACATGGTCCGGTCTATCGGCGCCGACCATGTCATCGACTACACGCGTGACGACTTCGCGGACGGGGGACGGCGCTACGACGTGATCCTCGACATCGGCGGGCATGCGTCGCTGGGGCGCCTGCGGCGGGCACTGGCCCCCGAGGGGACGCTGGTCATCGCCGGCGGCGAGACGGACGGCCGGTGGCTCGGGGGCAGCGACCGCCAGCTCCGGGCGCTGGTGCTGTCCCGGTTCGTGCGCCAGAAGCTGACGGCATTCATCGTCAAGGAGAACCGCGAGGACCTGATCGTCCTCACCGGGCTCATCGAATCGGGGAAAGTCACACCGGTCATCGACCGGACGTACCCGCTGGCCCAGGTCCCGCAGGCCATCTGGTACCTGAAGCAGGGGCGTGCCCGGGGAAAGGTCGTCATCGCCGTCTGACGCCGGGCCAGCCGGGCCGGGCCAGCGGCCAGCCGCCGGCGCCTGGTCCAGTGACCAATATCCGGAAACCCGGCGAGGAGCCCAGGATGACCATGACTGACGCCCGTCTCATGGCGGGGAAGTCCGTCCTCGTCACCGGGGGCACCGGGGGCCTCGGCCGGGCCACCGCCATCGGGCTCGCGGCCCTGGGTGCCCGGGTCGGCATCACCGGCCGTGATCAGGTGCGTGCGGCCGCGGCGGCGGCCGGCATCCGCGCCGCGACGGGCAACGCCGCCGTGGATGCCTTTGCCGCCGACATGTCCTCCCAGGCGGAGGTGCGCCGCCTGGCCGCCCAGGTAGCTGGCGCCTACCCGCGCCTGGACGTGCTGGTCAACAATGTCGGCGGGTTCTGGGCTCACCGGCACGTCACCGCCGACGGCCTCGAGCGCACTTTCGCGCTCAACCACCTCGCGCCGTTCCTGCTGACCAACCTGCTGCTGGACCGGCTCACCGCGAGCGCACCCGCCCGGATCGTCACCGTCTCCTCCGGCATCCAGGCCAGGGGCCGCATCGACTTCGCCGACCTGCAGGGCGAGCAGGATTACTCCGGGCAACGTGCCTACAGCCAGTCCAAGCTGGCCAACGTGATGTTCACCTACGAGCTGGCCGGCCGCCTCGAAGGCACCGGGGTCACCGCCACCGTGCTGCATCCCGGCGTGGTACGCACCAGCTTCGGCGCCGAGGACCCGGCGGCGCACTTCGCCATGCTGATCCGCGTGGCGCGCCCCTTCATGAAGTCCCCGGCCCAGGGAGCGGTCGCCGTGGTCTGCCTCGCCTCCGCGCCGCAGATGGCGGGCGTCACCGGCCGCTACTTCGCCCAGGGCAAGCCCAAGACCTCAAACCAGGCCAGCTACGACACGGCGACCGCGGCCCGGCTGTGGCGGGCCAGCTCCGACCTGGTCGGCCTGACAGCAGCATGAGCGGCCACCCTGGCCGCGCCCAGCGACCGTCCGGCGATCAGCGGGCCGCCCGGTCGTGCCGCAGGCCTTCCTGGGCGTACTCGACCATCAGGTCACTCACGGACAGGCCACGCTGGCCGGCCTTGACCGCGAGCTGCTCGGCCAGCACGGCTGGCATGACGATCGTGCGGCGGACGCAGCCGTCGTCCTCCCATGCATCGCTGGCGGCCTCAGGCGCGTTCGCTCCTCCTTTCCGCGGCCATTCGCGCTGGCTCCCCGGCCGGGACATAGCGGCGCAGGATGCGGTCGCTGAGCCGCAACAGCCCGGGCCTTGGCCGCGATCGCGATCCCCTTCGGCCCCGCACCCACCGCAGCCAACGTTGGCATGCGGCGAGGATAACGTCACCCCGGGCACGCGCCTGTGGCCGCGGTCGCGCCGACCCCGCCCGACGCCACCTGCGGGTTCGGCTGACCGGCCGGGCTGGTGCGCCGTCATGCGGTACCGGAAACTACGGGACGCGAAATGCTGCGGCCTCATTGGCCGCGGGTCAACCTTTCGTTTGCCAATTATTCATCGTCTCGTGATAGACGGAACGTCAAGGTGGTGCAAATGACAGACCGACCCGGCCTTTCGGCATCCGCGGCCCGGCGGGACGGGTAATCATCACCCTTCGCGAGTGATGAGCCGTGCTGCCCCGGCGGATAGAAAGGAGCCGGGGTCGGCCGCGATGGCAGGGTGCGGCACATCACCCGGAGCGGATGCGATTTGGCGCCACTCAAGAGGATGCCGCGTTGCATCGGGGCGACAGGGGATCACAGTGAGTGCTGAGCAGGATCGGGTGGCTGGGTTCGGGCGGCTGGAGGACGGGCTGCTCCAGGCGGGCGAGTGGTACCGGTGGGGGCCGTACGTCAGCGAGCGCCAGTGGGGCACGGTGCGCGAGGACTACAGCGCGGACGGTGAGGCGTGGGATTACCTGCCGCATGATCACGCGCGGTCCCGGGCCTACCGCTGGGGGGAGGACGGGCTGGCCGGGTTCTGCGACGTGGAGCAGCGGCTGTGCCTGGGCCTGGCGCTGTGGAACGGGAAGGACCCCATCCTCAAGGAGCGGGCGTTCGGGCTGACCGGAGCCCAGGGCAACCACGGTGAGGACGTCAAGGAGTACTGGTGGTACCTCGACGCGCTGCCCAGCCACGCGTGGAACCGGTGGCGTTATCACTATCCGCAGTCCGCGTTCCCCTATCAGGACCTCATCGACCAGAACCGGTCACGCAGCCGGGAGGAACCCGAGTACGAGCTGCTCGACACCGGGGCGTTCGACGGCGACCGGTACTGGATCACCGAGGTGCACTACGCCAAGGCCAGCGCCGATGACCTGCTGATGGTCATTCAGGTGACCAATGCGGGCCCGGAGACGGCGACGCTGCACGTGCTGCCGACCGCGTGGTTCCGCAACACCTGGTCCTGGGACGTGGATGCGCCCAAGCCGGCCATGCGGGCGGCCGGTGAGGCGGCGGTGGGCATCGATCACCCGCTCTTCGGCGCGCTGGAGCTGCTGGCCGGCCCCGGGCCGGACGGCACCCAGCCGACGGCGGTGTTCTGCGAGAACGAGACCAACGACCAGCGGCTGTTCGGCTCCGCGCCGCTCACGCCGTACCCGAAAGACGGCATCAACGATCACGTGGTCAGCGGGGCGCCCACCGTCAACCCTGAGCGCACGGGGACCAAGTGCTCGTTCTGGTACCAGCTGACGGTCGGGCCGGGCGGGACGGCCGAGGTGCGGCTGCGGCTGCGGCCGCCTGCGGGGGCGGCCAAGGGGAAGGCGGGCGCCCCGCTGGGCGCCGAGTTCGGCCAGGTGATCGCGCAGCGGCGGGCCGAGGCTGATGAGTTCTACGCCGGGCTGACCCCGGCGACGGCCAGCGCCGATGAGGCGCTGGTGCTGCGCCAGGCGTTCGCCGGGATGCTGTGGAGCAAGCAGCTGTACTACTACGACGTGGGCCGCTGGCTGGACGGCGACCCGACCCAGCCGACCCCGCCGCCGCAGCGGCTGACCGGGCGGAACTCCCGGTGGCGGAACTTCAACGCGTTCGACATCATGTCGATGCCGGACAAGTGGGAGTACCCGTGGTTCGCCGCCTGGGACCTGGCCTTCCACTGCGTCACGCTGGCCCACGTCAACCCGGCGTTCGCGAAATACCAGCTGATCCTGCTGTGCCGGGAGTGGTTCCAGAACCCGAACGGCGCGCTCCCCGCCTATGAGTGGGACTTCGGCGATGTGAACCCGCCGGTGCAGGCGTGGGCCGCACTGGAGCTGTTCGCCATCGACGGCGGCCGCGACATCGAGTTCCTCAGCCGGGTGTTCGACAAGCTGCTGGTCAACTTCACCTGGTGGGTCAACCTGGAAGACGCCGAGGGCAACAACCTGTTCGAGGGCGGCTTCCTCGGCCTGGACAACATCGGCCCGATCGACCGGTCCCACCTGCCGGTCGGCGGCACCCTGGAGCAGTCCGACGCGACCGGCTGGATGGGCTTCTACGCGGTCGCCATGGGCGGCATCGCCGCCGTGCTGAACCGCTCCGGGCAGCGGCCGGCCCAGGACCTCGTGCTGAAGTTCCTGGAGCATTTCGCGGCCATCCGCCGCGCGCTGGAAGGCCAGGGGCTGTGGGATGAGGCCGACGGGCTCTACTACGACCGGCTGATCACGCCGTCCGGGCAGTGCGTGCCGGTGCGGCACCGGTCGATGGTGGGCATCATCCCGGCCCTCGCCGCCGCGGTCATCGAGGAAAAGGACCTGGAGCAAGCGCTGGTGGTGGGCAAGCAGTTCGCGGACCTGGTGGGCCAGGACGGCCTCAGCGACACCTCCAAGCTCCGTGAGACCGGCGTCCTGCGCGGGGAGCCAGGCCACCAGCGGCTGCTGCTCAGCCTGGCCGGCCCGGACCGGCTGGAGCGGCTGCTCGGCTGGCTGTTCAACGAGAGCGAGTTCCTGTCCCCGCATGGCCTGCGCGCCCTGTCGGCCTGGCACCGCGAGCATCCCTACGAATTCGAGGTCGAGGGCATCCGGGCCAGCGTCGACTACGAGCCGGCCGAGTCGACCACGTCCATGTTCGGCGGCAACTCCAACTGGCGCGGCCCGGTCTGGTTCCCGCTGAACTACCTGGTGATCAGCGTGCTGGGTCGCTACCACCGGTTCTTCGGCGACGAGTTCACCCTCGAGTACCCCACCGGCTCGGGCCGGAAGCTTCCCCTGGACAAGATCGCCGACGACCTGTCCGACCGGCTCATCTCGATCTTCACCCGCGGGCCGGACGGCCGACGGCCCTGCTTCGGCGGCACCGAGAAGCTGCAGACCGACCCGGCCTGGCGAGACAACCTGATCTTCAGCGAGTACTTCCACGGCGACAACGGGGCCGCGATCGGCGCCGCGCACCAGACCGGCTGGACCGGGCTGATCGCCGACGTGGTCCGCCGCCGCCACGGCGAGGTCCGCGCCGTGGGCGACGTCATCCGGGAGGTCGGCCAGGCGGGCCGGCGATGACTGCCGGGTCAGGGCAGGCGGTCACCCCGCTGCCCGGGAGCCAGTTCCCGCTGGGCGCCACCGTCCGTGATGGCGGCACGAACTTCGCGGTGGCCTCGGCTGTCGCGGACGGGATGCTGCTCTGCCTGTTCGACGAGGGCGGCGCGGAGACCCAGATTCCGCTGCCGGACTACGACGCCGGGGTCTGGCATGGCTTCGTCCCGGGGATCGGGGAAGGCCAGGCCTACGGGTACCGGGCCACCGGGCCCTACGATCCGGCGCGCGGCGTCCGCTGCAATCCGGCCAAGCTGCTGCTGGACCCGTATGCGCGGGCCGTCAGCGGGTCCGTCACCTTCGGGCCTGACGTCATGGGTTATGCCGACGGCGATCCGGACACCCCGAGCACCGCGGACTCCGCCGCCAGCGTGCCGCGGAGCCTGGTGGTGGGCCGCGACGCATTCCGCTGGCGGGACAGCACCCATCCAGGCCTCCGGTTCTCCGACACGATCATCTACGAGCTGCACGTCAAGGGCTTTACCATGCGGCATCCGGGGATTCCGCCGGAGCTGCGCGGCACCTATGCCGGCCTGGGTCATGACGCGGCCATCGCCCACCTGACCGATCTCGGGGTGACCGCCGTCGAACTGCTGCCGGTGCATGAGAGCGTCTCCGAGTCGTTCCTGCCGCAGCGCGGGCTGACCAACTACTGGGGCTACAACACGATCGGCTACTTCGCGCCGCACCAGGGCTATTCGGCCGCGGTCCGGGCCGGGAAGCCGGGCGGCCAGGTCGACGAGTTCAAGGCGATGGTGGACGCGCTGCACGCGGCCGGGCTCGAGGTGCTGCTCGACGTGGTGTTCAACCACACCGCGGAGGCCAGCGAGATCGGGCCGACCCTGTGCTTCCGCGGGCTGGACAATCCCGGCTACTACCGGCTGGAACCCGGCGACCCGCGGCACTACGTCGATACGACGGGCTGCGGTAACTCGCTGAACGCGGGCGATCCGGTGACGCTGCAGCTGATCATGGATTCGCTGCGCTACTGGATCACGGAGATGCACGTTGACGGCTTCCGCTTCGACCTGGCCACCACGCTCGGCCGCCAGGACGGCGGCTTCGAGGAGGTATCCGCCTTCTTCGACATGGTCTCCCAGGACCCGGTGGTATCCAGGACCAAGCTGATCGCCGAGCCGTGGGATGTGGGCCAGATGGACAGCTACGACCTCGGCCGGTTCCCACCGCTGTGGCGCGAATGGAACGGCAAATACCGCGACACGATGCGCGACTTCTGGCGCAGTCACCGGGTTGGCCTGCGTGAGTTCGCCACCCGCTTCTGCGGGTCGTCAGACCTGTACGCCGGCGAGCGCCGCCGCCCCACGGCGTCAGTGAACCTGATCACCGTGCACGACGGCTTTACCCTGCGTGATCTGGTCTCCTACAACGACAAGCACAACGAGGCCAACGGGGAGTCGAACCACGACGGGACCAGCGACAACCGCTCGTGGAACTGCGGGGCAGAAGGGCCGTCCGATGATCCCGCCATCGTCGCACTGCGCGCGCGCCAGTCCCGGGCCATGCTGACCACCCTGCTGCTGTCGTTCGGTGTCCCGATGCTGCTGGGCGGCGACGAACTCGGCCGGACCCAGCAGGGCAACAACAACGCCTACTGCCAGGACAACGAGATCGCCTGGGTTGACTGGTCCCAGCCCGGCACTCAGCTCCGGGACTTCACCCGCCGGCTGGTCGCCTTCCGCAGGCAGCACCCGGTGTTCCGCCGCCGCCGTTTCCTGGGCGGCACGGAGGCGGCGCAACTGCGCTGGTTCACCCCGTCCGGATCCGGGATGACAGGCCGCGACTGGTCGGACCGTAACGCCCTGGCCATCGCGCTCTACCTGGACGGATCGGACGACCCGGACCGGGCCGAGGACGGCACGCCACTGGTCGATGACGACTTCCTGGTCCTGGTGAACGCCTGGTGGGAGCCGCTCGAGTTCACCCTCCCGGCCATCAGGCCGACAGCGGCCTGGAGCATCGCGATCGACAGCTATGACCCGGCGCTGCCCGGCAGTTCCGCAGCCAGGCCGCGAGCCGCCGGCCATCACGTCACGGTCGGCCCCCGGGCCATCACGGTGCTGTCCGACCCGCGCCGGGGCTAGCCCGGATGGCGAGGCGGCTGGGCGCTCAGCCCTCCAGTCCATGACCGAAAGGAGCCCCGCGTGTGTCGCTGGCTTGCCTACACGGGTTCGCCTGTCCTGCTCGCGGATGTGCTCTACACCCCGGCACATTCGCTGATCGATCAGAGCCTGCACTCCAAGCTCGGCGCGGAGACGACGAACGGCGATGGCTTTGGCGTCGGCTGGTATGGCGCCTCGCCGGTCCCGGGGATCTTCCGCAGTATCGAGCCGGCCTGGAATGATCAGAACCTGCGTGAGATCGCGGGCCACGTGACCTCGCCGCTGTTCTTCGCGCACATCCGCGCCGCGATCGGGTCGGCGGTGCAACAGACGAATTGCCATCCGTTCCGCCACGGCCGCTGGCTGTTCATGCACAACGGGTTCATCGATGGTTTCGCGGCGATGAAACGGGACCTTGTGCTCGCGGTCGATGAATCGCTCTTTCCCGAGATCAAGGGGCAGGCGGACACCGAGGTCCTGTTCTGCCTGGCGCTCACTTTCGGCCTGGAGGACGATCCGCCCGAGGCGGTCGCGCGGGCCATCGGATTCGTGGAGGCATGCGGGCGGCAGCGCGGCGTCGAGTACCCGTTCCAGGGCACCATCGCGACGACCGATGGCGAGCGCCTGTGGGTGTTCCGCTACTCAACCGAGGGGAAGTCGCGGTCGCTGTTCTTCAGCCGTGACGTCCGCGCGGTCAGGCAGCTGTATCCGGACCGGGAGATCCTGTTCGAGGTGTCCGATGACACGCGGCTGGTGGTCTCCGAGCCCGTTGGTGATCTCCCGGGTGCCTGGAACGAGATGCCTGAGGGCAGCTACGGCGTGGTCGGCCAGGGAGAGGACCGGCTCCAGCGCTTCGCCCCGAAGCCCCCAGCGGCCACCGGGTGACGGCCGGGGAGCCGGGCCAGCGAACCCCCGCCGGCCCGGCCCGCCCCCGCCGGCCCGGCCCGCCCCCGCCGGCCCGGCCCGCCCCCGCCGGGCTAGGGCCCCGCCCTGGGCCCGGCGGAATACCCTGGCGCCCCCGCTGTTGAGGTACATGCAAACGCATATATCTCGGTTCGGAGGCAGGCCATGCAGTTCGGGATCTTCTCGGTCAGTGACATCACCCGGGATCCCGTGTCCGGGGAGACGCCGAGCGAGGCGGAGCGGATCGACGCGGTCGTCCGGATCGCCCAGAAGACCGAGGAGGTCGGCCTGGACGTGTTCGCGATCGGCGAGCACCACAACCCCCCGTTCTTCTCGTCCGCGCCGACCACGCTGCTGGCGTATATCGCGGCGACCACGAAGAAGCTGATCGTGACCACGTCGACCACGCTGATCACGACGAACGACCCGGTGCGCATCGCGGAGGAGTACGCGATGCTGCAGCACCTGTCCAAGGGGCGGATGGACCTGATGCTGGGGCGCGGCAATACGGCCCCGGTCTATCCGTGGTTCGGCCAGGACATCCGGCAGGGCCTGCCGCTGGCACTGGAGAACTACAACCTGCTGCACCGGCTGTGGCGCGAGGACGTCGTGGACTGGCAGGGGAAGTACCGGACCCCGCTGCAGGGATTCACCTCGATCCCGCGGCCCCTGGACGACGTGCCGCCGTTTGTCTGGCACGGCTCGATCCGCACTCCCGAGATCGCCGAGCAGGCCGCGTACTACGGGGACGGCTTCTTCGCCAACAACATCTTCTGGCCCAAGGAGCACTACATGCGCCTGATCCGGTTCTACCGGCAGCGCTACGCGCACTACGGCCACGGCACCGAGAAGCAGGCCATCGTCGGCCTGGGCGGCCAGGCCTACCTGGCCCGGAACTCACAGGAGGCCAAGCGGGAGTTCCGCCCCTACTTCAACGAGGCGCCGGTCTACGGGCACGGCCCGTCGATGGAGGACTTCAGCGAGCTCACGCCGCTGTCGGTGGGCAGCCCGCAGGAAGTCATCGACAAGACGCTGACCTTCCGCGAGCACTTCGGCGACTACCAGCGCCAGCTGTTCCTGATGGACCACGCCGGCCTGCCGCTGAAGACCGTACTGGACCAGCTTGAGCTGCTCGGCGCGGAGGTCGTGCCGGTGCTGCGCCAGGAAACCGCCGCCCGGCGGGACCCGGAGACACCCGGCGCTCCCACCCACGCCAGCCTGGTCACGGCGAAGTACGGCGACCAGGCTCCGCGCCAGCCGCGCCCGAACGCGAACCGCGGCGACAACGTCACGGGCCCGTCCCCCTACACCGACACCGCCCCGGAACTCCAGACCGTGTACCCGGGCCTGTGATGCCGGGCCCGAGGCACCTGGCCAACGAGGCGTGGGAGGCGCTGCTGTCCGCCCACGCCGTGCTGCTCAAGCAGTTCGCGGCGGAGGATATCTGGGCGGACATCTCCATGCGTGAGTACGACGTGCTCTACACGCTGTCCAAGTGCCGCGAGCCGCTGCGCATCAGCGAGCTGAACCGGCACGTCCTGCTCAGCCAGCCGGCCCTGTCCCGCATGGTGGACCGGCTGGCCGAGCGCGGCCTGATCGAGCGCCAGCCCGACCCGGCCGACGGTCGCGGGGTCCGCCTGGCGCTCACCGGCACCGGCCGGGCCCGGCAGCACCAGATCGGGCTCCGGCACGCCCGCAGCGTCGCCGGCGCGCTCAACGCCCGGCTGGACCACGGCGAACTGCGGCAGCTGCAGACGATCTGCCTGAAACTAGCCCGCCAGGCCGCCGCCACGAGCGCGGCGGCCAGCGACCAGAACGAGGACCCGCGCCCATGACCACGCCTACGGAACAGCAGCCATTCAGGCTGGCGGTGGTCAGCGCCGGCACCAGCGACCCGTCGGCGACCAGGCTGCTGGCCGACCGCGCCGCCGAGCGCACCGCGGCCCTGGCCGCCAGTCACGGAATGACGGTGACGGCGAGCGTGATCGAGCTGCGGGAGATCTCCGCCGACATCTCCACCGCGCTGGTGTCACAGCTGATCACCCCGAAACTGCAGCAAGCGGTCACGGCCCTCGGCCAAGCCGACGGCATCATCGCCGCCACCCCGGTCTACAAGGCCGGCCCCAGCGGCCTGTTCACCTCGTTCTTCCAGGTCCTGGACAACGACCTGGTCATCGGCCGGCCCGTGGTGCTCGCCGCGACGGCCGGGACGGCCCGGCACTCCCTCGTTGCCGACGATCAGATGCGCGCCCAGTTCGCTTACCTGCGCACCATGACCGTACCGACCTCCCTGTTCGCCGCGCCGGAAGACTGGAGCGACCCGGCCCTGAACAAGCGCATCGACCGGGCCGCGCTCGAGCTTGTCCTGCTCATGGAAAGCGGCTTCGCCCGCAAGATCAGGGACGAGTCCTGGCCCAGCTACCAGCACGAGTACGGCAGCGCGGGCGGAACCGAGGTCTCCATCGACCTCAACACCAGCCTCATGCGCCTCGCGACCGGGGGATCCGCCGGGTAGGGCCAGGCCGCCTGGCGGTCAGGGCCGGTCCGTGGCCTGCGGGCCCCGGCCTGGTCGACCGTGGCCGCCGCGCCGCACAACGGCCCGTCCGCCGCCCGGCCACTCCCTACTGGCGACGCCCGGGCCCGCTGCTGGCGGGGCGCTCGGCCGGCTGACCGGAGTGTGCCCGGCGCCGGGGAGCAACGCTGGTCATCCGGGCCGGATGATGTGCGGCCGCACCGGGCGCGCGGACCATGGTCAGGTGACGCGCACTCTCACGTGCCGTACATGGCCGGGCCAGCCGCCCTGCACCGCCCGGCAGCGGCGGTGGCTGGGCTGGTGAGTGCGTCGCAGATCTTCGCCGGCCTGGCGCTCATCGTCGGGCTGGCGGTAGCCTGCCAGATCATCGCCGCGCGGCTGCGCATCCCGGCGATCATCCTGCTGCTGCCGGTCGGGTTCGCGGCGGGCGCGCTGATCACGGCGGTCAACCCGAACAAGATCTTCGGGGCCGCGTTCCCGCCGCTGGTCAGCCTGGCCGTGGCGATCATCTTGTTCGACGGCGGGCTCGACCTGACCACCAAGGGGCTCGACGGCGAGAACCGCCGCGTGGTGAACCGGCTGCGCAGCCTGGGCATCCCGATGACCTGGGCCGGCGCTGGCTTCTTCGGCGGCCTGCTGCTCGGACTGTCCGCCAAGGCCGCCGTCATGCTCGGCGCGATCCTGATCGTCTCGGGCCCCACCGTGGTGACCCCCATCCTGGCCGCCGCCCGGCCGGGCCGGAAGCTGACCACGATCCTGAGTTATGAGGGCACGACCATCGACCCCATCGGCGCGATCATCGCCGTCGTCGTCTTCAATGAGCTGCAATCCAGCCACACCCACCACTGGCTGCACGGCCTGCTCACCTTCGCCGCCCGGATCGGGATCGGTGTCGCTGGCGGCGCAGCCGGCACCCTGGTGCTGTGGCTCCTGCTGAAGAAGCTGAAGATCACCAGCGTCCTCGCCACCCAGGCCATCATCGCCACGGTGATCACCACCGCCGGCTTGTGCGACGCGCTGCGCGATGACACCGGACTGGTCGCCGCCATCACCATGGGGATCATCCTGGCCAACCTGCGCGGGATCGACCTGCCCGAGGACCGGCCATTCATCAAGACCATCGTCCAGCTGGCCATCGGGACGCTGTTCATCTCCATCTCCGCCACGGTGACCCCCGCGTCCCTACGCGGCGTGATCTGGCCCACACTCGCCCTGGTGGCCCTGCTCGTCGTGGTGGTCCGCCCGGCCGTCGCGGCGGTGGCCACCGTGCGCACCAGCCTGACCACCAGGGAGCGGATCTTCATCGGGTCCATGGACCCGCGGGGCATCGTCGCGGCGTCTACCGCCGCGACTTTCACCGCCCCGCTCGTCGCGCTGCGCATCGGCGGCGCGGGCAAACTGCTGGCCGTCACGTTCCTGGTCATCGTCGGGACCGTCGCCATCTACGGCCTCGGCGCCACCCCGCTGGCCAAAGCCCTCGGCCTGCACCAACCCGGCCCCGGCCCCGGCCCCGACCCCGGCCCCAGCCAGCAGCAGCCCGCACCGGAACCCGAAGGACAACCACGCTGAATCCAGCGGTCACCCAGGCCGGATGATTTGCCCGGCCGGCGGATGCGCGACGGTAAAGGTAAATCAGGGCGGCTCATGCGGACGAAGGAGACGATATGGCGAAGCCGGACGCAGTATTCATCTACATCGGCACCTACCCCGACGAGGCCTCCGCGCGAGCGGACTACCAGGTCGTCAAGGACCTGCATTCCGTCGGTGCGGTGGGAACTTACGACGCGTCCGTGGTCACCAAGGACGACGCGGGCAAGGTGCACGTCAACAAGGACGAGCTGGCCACCCGGCACGGGGCGTGGGGCGGCGCTGCCGTCGGTGCCCTCGTCGGCATCCTGTTCCCGCCCTCAATCATCGTCGGCGCCGCCGTCGGCGCAGCGGTGGGCGGAGTGGGCGGCCATCTGTGGCGGGGCATGTCCCGCGCGGATGTCAAGGAGTTCGGCGACCTCATCGACGCCGGGCAGGCCGCCCTGGTCATCGTGGGCGAGAGCAAGCTGCAGGAGGCCGTGGACAAGGCCGGGCTGAAGGCCGAGAAGCACGTGGCCAAGGAACTCGATGTGCAGGCGAAGGACGTCGACAAGGCCGTCCAGGAAGCCGCCACCGAGGTCAGCTGACCCGCCGGCCCTGATCAGGGGCGGGCCAGCTCGCCGGGAAGGAGCACGCGACATGCCGAAGAGGAACTTCGTGGCCATGGGCCAGGCCGGCCTGACCGGCCGGACCAGGGCGGCCGCCCAGCCGATCGCCCGCTCGATCGCCCGCAAGACCGGGCGGTCCGAGGCGGACATCCTGGCGCTCATGGGCGGTGTGTTCCTGGCGATGGCGCTGATCAGTTTCCTCCGCAAGGTCGACACCGTGGTCAAGGCCGGGCGGTCCGGTCAAGTGCCAGCGGACGACGGGGCCGCCAGCGCGGGCCCCGCCGGCCGTGACTGACCGGGTGCGGCCACTCACTCCCGGGGGGTGATGTCCCGGGGGGCGAGCGGCGGTGGACTGGTGGCCTATCGGGCGAAGCCAGTACCCGTGGGCAGTGGAGTAACCGGGGGGAGGCTTCGTGACTCCCGAACCACCCGTCCTGAATGCCCTGGCCGCCGGGTCGTCCCGCGGCGGGCACCGCAGCCTGGAGGTGCGCTGGATCATCCCCGGCCGGCTGACGACGGCGGTGGCCCGGTGGTTCGGGCGGTTCCCGGCCGGGGTGGAGTCACGCGAGGACAGTTACCTCGTGGATCCGCAGTTGCCCGGCCTGTCGGTGAAGGTCCGCGGCGGCGCCGCCCTGGAGGTCAAGGCCTACCAGGGCAGCCCGGGCATCCTGCACGTGGCGGCCCGCGCCAGCGGGCGCATGGAGTCCTGGGTGAAGTGGTCCTTCCCCTGTTCCCCGCTCCGGCAGGGCAGCGATGACCTGGCCGGCTGGGCACCGGTGCGCAAGAGGCGCCGCATCAGCCAGTTCGCACCGGGCAGCGGGCGGACCGTGGCGCGCCGCCCGGAGGGCGGCCGGGAGCCGGGATGCCGGGTGGAACTCACCGAGATCCGCACGCCTGGCCAGGACTGGTGGACCCTGGGGTTCGAGGTGACAGGCCCCTCGGGCCTGCTCCTCAGTGAGCTGGAGGGCGCCGCGGCACTCGTGTTCGCCGAGGCGCTGCCGGGCGGCGCGGAGCTGGGCCTCGATGAATCCACGTCCTACGCCGGCTGGCTGGATCACGCGCCGGGCGGCCCGGATCACCCTGGCGCCTGAGCCCTGCCGGGTGCGCCGGCGCATCCCGGGAATCCGCCCCGGGACTGCGGCGTGCGAGACTGCACGAATGGGTGACGTGGCTGCCCGCACGCAGGGCCAGGTGGCGGCTAATGGCGTCGAGCTTGCGTACGAGACGTTCGGCGAGGCGGGGAACCCGCCCATCGTGCTGATCATGGGGTGGGCGACGCAGATGATCGCCTGGCCTGATGAGCTGTGCGAGGAGCTGGCCGGGCGCGGTCACTTCGTGGTCCGCTTCGACAACCGGGATGTGGGCGGCTCGACCCACCTGCGGCACCTGCCGCCGCCCCGGCTCAGCGACGTCCTCATCCACCGCCGCCCGCCGCCGTACACGATCGGTGACATGGCCGACGACGTCGCCGGGCTGCTGGACGGCCTGGGGCTGGGCAGCACGCACCTCGTCGGGGCGTCGATGGGCGGCTTCATCGCGCAGACCGTGGCCCTGCGGTATCCCGGCCGGGTCCGCTCGCTCACGCTGATGATGACCTCGACCGGATCACGGCGCGTCGGCCAGGCCAGGGCCCGGGTGTACGCCCGGCTGCTGCGGCGGGAAGTGATCTCCGGACGGGACTCGGCGGTGGCCGCCGCCGTCGAGACGTTCCGCGTCATCGGCTCGCGCGGGGACCTGTTCGACGAGCAGCACGTTCGCGACGTAGCCGGGCGGAGCTGGGACCGCGGCGTCGACCCGGCCGGCTCGCTGCGCCAGCTCGAGGCGACCATCGCCCAGCCGAACCGCACGGCGGAGCTGCGCCGGATCACCGTTCCCACCCTCGTCATCCACGGGCTGGCCGACCCGCTGGTCGCGCCGAGCGGCGGCCTGGCCCTGGCCCGGGCCATCCCGCGGTCCCGCTTCATCGGCTACCCGGGCATGGGTCACGACCTGCCCAGGCCGTTGTGGCCCGAGATGGTCGACGAGATCGCCACGCTCGCTGCCCGGGGCGAGCGGAACTGACACGCGCCGCCGGCCGGGCCGCCGCCCGGGTCTGGTGGCGCTGACGGAAGCCGCCGGCTGGGTCGGCCTGTGCCAGCGCCGACGCCACCAATCGATTTCACGGCCCCGCAGGCAGGCCTCAGTGGTCCGGCCCCGGGGCACGAGACCGCGCCCGCTGCCGGATGCGATGCCGTTCTAGCTGGCCTTACGGCACCCACGGCCAGATCAGGGGGTACGGCGCCGTCCCGGTGAGAGCCTGATCCTGGTTCCGGGTGGCGGCTGTGATGTGCGTGACATCTGCTGAATCGTGCAATCCTTTGCAGGATCAGCCGGTAGCGTCTGTCGCGGGCCAGAGCAACGTGACCGGCTCCGGGAAACGGGGGACTCTATCGCCGGCCGGTCACCAGCGAGAGGGCATAGCGCATGGCATTGATTTCCCCGAGGGTGATCGCCCGGGTCAACAGCAGCTCCGCCAGCGAGCTCGCAGTGATGTCCTTTGAATGGATCATGCGTGCCGACGGGCAGGTGCTCTACCGCCTGACCAAGGTTGACGGGCGCGGGGAACGGAATCCGTGGAGCCTGGTCACCCAGCTGGCACCGGGCGAGATGGACGCGCTCCGCCAGGACGGGGGTAAGGCCACGGGCGTGCTGGATGATCTCGCCCGCCAGCACGGGCACCGGACCCGCCGCTGAGCGTCGGCCCGCATCACCCCTGATGGGTGAGCCGCCCGTCCCAGCGGGCGGCTAGCTTGCACTGACGGCGAGAACTCGGTGCCATGCCCGGACGCGGGGCCGACATGCAGCGGCACGGGGAACACCCAGGCGCTCGCATCAGGCTCGCAGGTGGAGGGTCACCATGGTGTGGATCAGCATTAGCGGGATCATCTACTTCATCCTGCTCGTCACTCTCGGCATCATCTCGATACGGAAGGGCCACTGGGTCATGTTCATCGTGGGCCTGTTCCTCCCCATCTTCTGGCTCATCGGTGCCCTGTTGCCCCGAAGGGTGCGCTGACAAGAGGCTCCCGGCGGCGCGCCAGATGGGGGCCAGCGCGTAGACCCAGAGTGAGGTGGGAGGAGTTTCGGTGGTGGCCACCAAACCCGAGGCGCCTCCGCCACGCCCGATTACTCAGTCGGCGGGGTTCTGGCCTCTCATGGGGTATGCCGCCGCGCTGGGGGTTTTCGGCGGCTTCGCCGGGCTCGTGTTCCTGGGCGTGATCGGCGATGGCGAGAAGTGGAATGTTCAACTCCAACCCGCACTGGCTCGGCGGGCACTGGTGGTGGGTGGCGGTAACAGCCGCCGCTGGCCTCATTGTCGGAGTGCTGCACCGGTGGCTGCACGTGCCCGAGGAGACACCGGGCATCATCGCCGAGGCCAAGACCGGCCAGGTCGATGCCCGGCTGGTGCCGGCGACGGCGCTCATATCGGCTGTCTCGCTGATGGGGGGCGCGAGCCTGGGCCCGGAGAAAGCCCTGGGATCCATGGGCGGCGGAGTCGCCACGTGGATCGCCCGGCGAAGGGCCCTTGCGGACGAGGATTCCCAGGTCAGCGTCCTGTCGGGGATGGCCGGCGCGTACGGCGGAATGCTGTCCAGCCCGGTGATCACGGTGATGCTGCTCCTGGAGGTGGCCCGGCCGGGGGGGAACCGGTTCACCAAGACGCTGCTGGGGACGATCATCGCGTCCAGCGTCAGCTTCGGTATCTACTTCGCCATCGCGGGATCGCTGTTCCTCGGTATCTATAAGGTGCCGCAGTTCAAATTCGAAGACTGGCAGCTCCTGGCCGGGGTCGGTCTGGGCTGGTTCGCGGCCGTGGTGGTGACCATACTGGGCCTGTTCATGACCCTGGCGGCGCGGGTATTCAGCCGGATTCCCGGCATCCCCCGAGCCACGCTCGGGGGGGTGCTGTTCGGGCTCGTCGGCGTGGCGCTGCCGCTGACGCTGTTCACCGGCAGCGCGCAGCTCACCACGGTGCTGCACGACGCGAGCACGCTCGGCGCCGGGCTACTGGCGGTCATCGTGATCGCGAAGATCTTCACCTTCGCGGTGAGCCAGGGCAGCGGGTTCATCGGCGGGCCGATTTTCCCGTCGCTGTTCATCGGCGGAACCGCAGGGGTCTTCGTCCACCAGCTCATCCCGGGGGTGCCACTCGGACTGGCGTTCACCTGCCTGTTCGCCGCGGTCCCGGGGGCACTCGTCGCCGCGCCGTTCACGGTGGTGCTGCTGGCCGCGTTCGTATCGCAGGTGGGCGGACTCCAGACCGCGCCGGTCCTCATCGCGGTCGTGACCGCGTATCTCACCACGGAAGGCGTGAAGTACTTCATCGCGAGCCGCAAGGCGGCACGCGCCCCCAGCCCACAGCCTGCCCGCTGACCGGCCGCGGCTCCTTGCCGCCTGCCGTCGTGCCGTGGCTGCCGTCAGGCCGGTCGACGGCGCTTGGACAGCACCGCCACAACGATGAAGACCGCGAGCACGATCAGACCGATGATGAAGAACGTCTTGAGCATTGAGGAGACCCAGCCAATGGCCATCAAGCCGAGCCAACTGGCGACCATCCCGCCGAGGATTTTCCATATCCGGCCCATGCGCTTAGGATACGCGCGCCGGTGCCCCGCGGGCGGTCATGCCGGCCCCGGGAATCAGCGCGCTGGCCGGCTAGCTCGGCTCAGGTGCGGGCGCAACTATCCAACGGTCCGGCCGCCGGAGACTCTTGTCTTCGGGAACTTGTCTCCGGCACGTCACATCAGGTACCGAGGACTCATGAAGAGCCGCGTCGATCCCGGCCGCGGCGAGGTACCGCAGCGCCTGATCCGCCTGGGCCGGACTGAACCGGCTGGTGACTAGTTCATCGAGCAGCCGCGCTTTCAGCGCGCGGCAGGCAGGCTTGCCTCGGTGATGACGGCGGGCGTATTGGCCGCGGCTAGGGTGAGGAATGCCGCCGCCCGCCCGAAGCTTTCCCCCACGGTGTGTCCGGCCAGGTGAGCCTGGTAGGCCCGGTACCGCGTCATCTCCCACGCCTGCCCGCGCGGTGGAAGCAAGGCGAGCGCCGGTTCCGGCACCGGCTTCCATGTCCAGTCCGTGATACTCCCTGCCCCCGTGCCCGGACCGGGCGCGCAGGGCTCGATGAACTCAGCAAGGTCGGCTTCGTCGCCGATCCGGTTGCGGACGAAGCGCATCCCCGCCAGGGTTCCCTCGATCAGCCGCCGGCCCGCTGCACTCTGGCCTGCGATCACGGCGTCGTAGGTGGCGGGGTGGTGACGTACCAGTGTGGCGTCAACGATGGTGACCCACCACACCGCCTCACTGATCACCGCGAACGCGCGCGGTCGGTCCGGCGCCCGTACCCCGGGAAGCCGTCTCGTCGTGTCACTCATCGCGGTGATCGACCACTGCAGCGCGCTCGCCCCGGCCTTCATATCGCTCATATGCTCGCGGTTCCACGCGACCCGGCAGCGGGCGGAGCAGAACCGGGCGTGCTCGCGGCGCGGCGCGAACGAGGTGCCGCAGTGCCCACAGTCCCGGATATCAGCCGTCACAGTTGTTCTCCATCTTGAACGCTCAGCTCTAGTAAACGCCGGATTCCAGTGCGCTAAGTGGACGGCGGTGTCCTCCCTGTCGGCAAGCCGTCTATGTTCGGTTATCGGCCATCTTGTGTTCACCTGCCGTCCATGTTCAGGTCGGTGGCGCGTTGCCTGAGCCAGCTAAATTCTGCCGCGGCAGCATCAGGGGCGGCCCGCCGCGAGGCACGAGGTCGGCAGCGTACGCGGCGGGGGGAGTGCTGTGACTGAGATCCGGGCCCGGGACTTGATCGCGGAACTGGATGAAGCATCGCTGAGCAGGTTCCATCTGCGGGCGGTGCTGGCGTCGGGGATGGGGTTCTTCACCGACGCCTACGACCTGTTCGTCATCGGGATCGCCTCCGCGCTGATCACTAAGGACTGGAACCTGAGCTCGGGCAGGCTCGCCCTGCTCAACTCCACGATGCTGTTCGCCGCGTTCCTGGGCGCGTTCGTGTTCGGCCGCTTCGCCGACGTGATCGGCCGCAAGCGCGTGTACTGGATCGTCGCCGCGATCATGATCGCTGGCGCGCTGGGGGCGGCGCTGTCGCCCTCCTACTGGGTGCTGATCGGGTTCCGTTTCGTGCTCGGCGTCGGCGTCGGCGGTGACTACCCGGTCAGCGCCGTGATGGTCAGCGAGTACGCCAACCGCAAGGACCGCGGCAAGCTGGTCGGCATGGTCTTCGGCACCCAGGCGCTCGGGCTCATCGTCGGGCCGCTGATCGCATTGGCCCTGCTCGGCGCAGGGGCCAGTACCGACACGGCGTGGCGGGTCCTGCTCGCCCTGGGCGCCGTGCCCGCCGCCGCCGTGATCTACCTGCGCTGCCGGATGCCCGAATCGCCTCGCTACCAGGTCCAGGTGCAGGGCAAGGCGGAGCAGGCCGCGACCCGGATGGCCCACTTCACCAGCGGGCAGGTCAACGGCAACGGGGCCAGCGGGCAGGTCGGCGGCAACGGGGCCAGCGGGCAGGTCGGCGGCAACGGGGCCAGCGGGCAGGTCGGCGGCAACGGGGCCAGCGGGCGGCAGCAGGAGATGGGGCTGCGGGCTTTCCTGACCAACCGGCGCTGGCTGGTCATGCTGGCCGGCACGGCCGGCACCTGGTTCCTGCTCGACTACGCCTACTACGGGAACACGATCTCCACTCCGCAGATCCTCGGCCTGATCTCGCCCCATGCCTCGACCATGACGAAGATCGCCCTGCAGCTGGCCATTTTCGTGGTCGCGGCCGTGCCTGGCTACATACTGGCGATCGCCCGCCTGGACAAGGTCGGGCACCGGCGGCTGCAGCTGATCGGCTTCGCGATGATGGCCCTGTGCTTTGCCGTCATCGCGGTGGTGCCGGGCATGACTACCGTGGTCGTGCCATTCCTGCTGGTGTACGGGGTGAGCTACTTCTTCACCGAGTTCGGCCCGAACATGACCACCTTCGTGATGCCCAGCGAGCTGTACCCGGTCAGCATGCGCGCCACCGGGCACGGGATCTCGGCCGGCATCGGCAAGTTGGGCGCCTTCATCGGCGTCTTCTTGTTCCCGATCCTGCAGACCTCGCTGGGGCTGCGGGGCACGCTGCTGCTCACGGCCGGAGTGGCGGTGGCCGGCTTCGCCCTCACCCTGGTCCTGCCCGAACCGGCCGGGCGCAGTCTGGAAGAAATGGCCTCCGCCCCCCGCGCCAGCGCCATGCCGCTACGCGTCCCCGCCGATCAGCCATCGGTGCCCTGACGAGCCCGCTTCGGCAAGTTGCGGTCAGCTGGGCGATGCTCCGCACCCGGGCCAGGACGCTCCCCTGGAGGAGTTGACGGCCCGGCCCGCGAGGAATCGCTGGTGCTTACCTGCCGTCCGCCTCCACCAGCCGCTCGATGAGTTCGTTGACGTTGCCCGTCTTGGGCAGGCCCCGCTGGGCCAGCAGGTTGCTCAGTTCGGCCTTGGTCCGGCCCTCATAGGGCTCGCGGGCCTGCTGGTGCGCCTGCCTGGCCTGCTCGCGCTCCAGCCTGCGGGCCTCGCGGGCCAGCTCCCTCTCGGCCTGTTCCGCCTGCTCCGCCTGCCGGGCGGCGGCCCGGTCGAACGACTCGGCCCGCTCGCGCATGACGTCCCCCGCCGACTCGGCCCGCTCGCGCACCACCTGGCTGGCCGACTCCGCCTGCTCCCGGACCGCGCCGGTCAGCGTGCCTGCCGCCTGCACCCACCGGACGGTGATATCGCGGTTCACGTCCACGGCCCGCTGCACCAGATCGAAGTAGCGCTCCACGGCCGGGACGAGATCAACCTGCGGCAGCGCAGGGACCAAGCCCGTCAGCCTGCGCATACCCTGGGTCCAGGAATCAGCGGCCTTCTCCGCCGCTTCGCTGGCCCGGCTCGCCACCGCGCTGTAATAGGTGGGCACGCTAGTCATCTCTCACACCTCATCATGTCCGGAGTTTGTCATGCTTAGGATATCAAGCGTTTGTGCTTGCTAGGGGAAGCGACGAGTGATCTAGCCCACTCCCGGCCGGCTGTCGCCGGGGCTTGGGCCGCTCCTCACCGTGCTGCCCAGCCCTGAGGGGCTTAATCCTGAGCCGGGCCTGCCCCATGCGCGGGGTCTTGTCCTGATCGATTCCGGGTGGGCGGTGGCGGGAGCGCGGGGCCGCGCTCGGCGCGGCGCCGGGTCACACGGCCCGGGATGCGGTCCGTACTATCTGGCCTGAAAAACCGCTGTAAGTCCCGGATGGCATGATCATGGCTTATATCCGACGGCTCATGGGGGAACCGCGTGGCCATACTGACCATCTCCATCGAGCCGGACGAACTGCTGGGCCTGAACGCCGTCGCCGCGCTCAGCCCGCCGGCGGATGGTGTGGAGGCCGGCGCCGCGGGCGCGGCCAGGGCGCTGCTGCGGGAAAGGCTGGCGGCCAGGCTGGATGAGCTCAGCCTGCCGTGGGCCCCCCCGCCGGAAGCGGTGCGCAGCCGGGCGGCCGAAGACGCGCAGGCCCGGGAAGCAGCGCCGCCGGGCGCCCTGCGCAGGTTCGTCAGCGACGAGCGGGTGCGGAAATACGGGACGAGCCTCCTGGCCGTGGCCGTCCTGGTGGTGCTCTGGGGCGGGTACGTCCAGGGGTGGCAGTGGACCGGGTTCCCGGCCAACGCGCAGCTCTGGGACTGGCTCCACCTCCTGCTGCTGCCGGTCGCCTTCGGCACCCTTCCCATCTGGATCCAGCATGCGGGCTACATGAGCCGGGCCAGGCGGGCCAGCTACGGGATCGCCATCGTGGGCTTCGCCGCTTTCGTGCTGGCGGGCTACCTGTTGCCGATCCGGTGGACCGGCTTCCCGGGCAACACGCTGTGGAGCTGGTTCGAGCTGATCGTGCTGCCGGCCGCGCTGATCAGCATGCGGGCCTGGCCGGCCGCTGGCCGCGCGGTGCGCGCTCACCACAAGGCGGCCGTGGCCGGCCTGACCCTGGCCTGGATCGTGACCCTGATCGGCGGCTACGCCTGGCGGTGGACCTGGACCGGCTACCAGGGCAATACCCTCTGGGACTGGCTGCAGTTGCTGCTCCTGCCGCTGGTGTTCCCGACGATCCTGCTGCCGGCCCTGCTTAAGTGGATATCGGGCAATGCCGCCGAGCGGTCCAGTCAGGAGGCCGGGGCGGCCGGGGAGCGGTCAGCAAGCGGCCCCGCCGTGAGCCAGCCGAAGGCGTGAGGAGCGCGAGGCTGACCCGGACGATGTACCGGGCGGCTCGTCTCATCCCGCGGAATCCCGGCCGGGCCAGGCCGGCCCCGGGCCGTGAGCGCTGGGCGCCGAGGTAACAGGCCGCAGAATGGGTATTTTGTCCAGGTGACCACGGCGATCGCGCAGTTCATGCGGGAGCTGGAGCGGCTGTGGGACGAGCACTGGGAAGCGTCGGTCGCCCGCCGTGACCTAGCCGGGGCGCTCGCGCACCTGGCCGCCGAGCCGTCGGTCTGGCATTTGCCCGCGAAGACCGGTGCCGCCGGGCGCCCGGCGCTGGAACGGTTCTACGCCGAGGATTTCCTGCCCTATCTGCCCGGTGACCTGGGTGTCACCAGGCTGTCCCGGACCGTGGACCGGTTCCACCTGGTCGACGAGGCGACGGTGTCGTTCACGCACGACCGGGAGCTGCCCTGGCTGCTGCCCGGGGTCGCCCCGACCCACCGGCAGGCCGAGGTGCTGACGGTCGCGATCGTCGGGTTCCAGGGCAGGCAGATCCGCTCGCAGCGGATCCACTGGGACCACGCCACGCTGGCCCGGCAGCTGGGGATCCCCGTTCCGGCGTCAGCCTGACCGGAGCCGCGCAGTCAGCTCGACCTCCACGGCGATGTCGAAGGGCAGCTCCGCCAGCCCGACGGCACTGCGGGTGTGCCGCCCGGCCGCACCGAACACCTCGACGAGCAGGTCGGAGCACCCGTCGATGACCGCGGGGGTCTGGTTGAAACCCGGCGCGACGTTGACCATCCCGAAGACCTTCACGATCCGGGCGATGCGGTCGAGATCGCCGAGCTCGGCCCGCAGGGTGGCGAGGATCGACAGGGCCGTCAGCCGGGCCGCGTGCCGTCCCTCCTCCAGCGAGAGGTCCCGGCCCACCTTCCCGCGAATGATGGTCTGGCCGTGGATGGGCCCGTGCCCCCCGGCGTACACCAGGCCGCCGTCAACCACGCATCCGAGGTAGTTACCCGCGGGCGGGAATACCGGCGGCAGCTCAATGCCCAGTTCCTGAAGCCGCTGATCGATCATGCGGGCAGCCTATGACCTCAGCCGGGCCGGCTCCGCCTGGTCCGGAGCCGGCCCACCGGTGAGTTTGATGCGGTGCGGCAGTCACCAGTGCGGGGCCTGTCCCGCAAGGCGCCGGTTGGCCGGCGCGGAAGGGAGTGACCATGGCACAGCCGTTGTGCATTTCGAGATCATCGGTAAGAACCCGGAACAGCTCCGGGGGTACTTCGGCGAGCTGTTCGGCTGGGAGTTCGACACCAGCGCCCCGGTCGCCGAGGCGGCGTCGGAGCCGGCCAACTACGGCTTCGTGAACGGCGTCACGACCAGCGACGGGACCGGGATCCCCGGCGGCGTCGGCGGAGGCGCGGGTTACGACGGCCACGTGATCTTCTATGTCGGCGTCCCTGACGTGGAGGCCGCCCTGCGGCGGGCCGAGAGCCTCGGCGGGAAGCGCGAGATGGGCCCGGTCCGGGCGCCGACCGGCCTGGTGGTCGGCCACTTCACCGATCCCGAGGGCCACCTGATCGGCGTCGCCGGGACCGCGTAGCGCCGGCTGGCTCAGGGCCGGCGGCCGAGCTCGGCGACCCCCTCGCCGGCCAGGTCGGCGTAAACGGCCTTGCGCCCTGTCATGGCCACCACCAGCGAGAGCAGCGGGCCGGACACTTCCGGGCCCTCGCCGTGCGCCCACTCGGTGTCGGTGGCCCGCAGCCGCAGCCCGCTGATCCGCCGCTTCGCCCCGATCAGGAGGTTGGAGTTCTTCCAGCTGTCGGCCACGGCCACCAGGGCGTCCGCCGGCGGCTGGTGCTTGAGGCCCAGCGGCCGGCGGATGTCCTGGCCGTGCACGACGATCTCGCCAAGCATGGCCATCACCGGCGCGGGCGGGTGATTCGTGCTGGACGTCCGGGCCCGCAGGCGGCGGACCAGCTCATCCGGGCCGGCGGAGCCAGCCCGCCGGGCGCCCCGGTCGGTGAAGACGTGGAACCGGAACCCAGCCGAGGCCAGTTCCTTGTAGAAGTTCGCCGGGGTCTGCTCGGCGGCCTCCACGATGTGGCCCGCGGTGTCCTGGACTGACCAGCCCTGGCACCAGGACTGGGCGGCCCACTGCTGAGGCGACAGGCCGGCCCAGGTGTCGGCCATCTGCGCCCGCTCGGAATGGATGTGCTTCCAGGTCTCCGCTGGCTTCATTGCCATCCTCCTAGGTCGGCCGGCCGCCCGGCGGTGTCCGCCAGCCGGGGGAATCTGCTCTACACCTGGTACGACGAACAGGAGGCCCGCTGATCGACAGCGGCGGCCACCTGGCCGCGGGCTCCTGGCCATCTGCTGCCTGAGCCTGTTCATCGCCAGCGTGGATGTCACGATCGTCAACGTGGCCCTGCTGTCGATCCAAGCGGAACCTGCACGCCTCCGTGACCGGCCTGCAGTGGAGATCGACGCCTGCACGCTGGTGATCGCCAGCCTGCTGATACTGTCCGGCTCCCTGGCCGACCGGTTTCGGCCGCCGCCGGGTGTTCCAGGCCGGCCCTGGCGCTGGGGGCCAGGCGCACCGGCGAACGGCTGGCCCGCCGAACAGAGGAGCTTCCCGATGACCGAGGCGTCCCCGCCGTCCAGTGAGCTCGCCGCCCGCGTCTGGTCCGCCATGCAGGCGTTCGCCGCCGCCCAGGACCGCCGTGAGCAGATGCGGGAGGCACTCGGCCTGGGCCGCGGGCTGGGCCGGGTCAAGGTCCTCCGCATGCTCACCCGCGGCCCGCTGACCCTCCGCGACATCGCCGAGGCGAACGGGGTGGACGCCCCGTACGCCACCGTCATCGTGGACAAGCTGGAAAGCCGCGGGCTGGTCCAGCGGACCGCCCATCCCGACGATCACCGCCGCAAGCTCGTCACCCTGACCGCCGCGGGGCGGGAGGCGGCCGCGCTCGCCGAGCGCATCCTGGCCGAGCCCCCGGCCGCCCTCACCGCCCTGTCACCCGCCGACCTGGCCCACCTGGACGAGGTACTCCAGGGCCTGCTGGCGCCGGAGAGCCTGCCGGTCAGGTGACGAGGCGGACGGCGGCGGCCCAGCGCCGCGCGGGCATCTCCGGCACGTTGCCCGGGCCCAGGATGCTGATCTTCACTGTTGTCCCCCAGGAAACTAGTGTCACGGATACGGAATTTTTCGTCCGAATCAGGAACTCTAGAGGCGTAGAAGAGAGAGAGAATAGGCTAATCCGGAATTATTTGTCCGTTAGGGGAAGCTGATGACGCACCGCCCGCTGAGTGACCCGGTGCCGTCCGCGGAGGTGGAGTACGCCTGGCCTGGCTCCGCCGGGTACGCGCGGGCCACCACTCCGCACAACTCCAGCGGATCCCAGCATCCCGCCCTGGCCGCGGCGCCCCGGTCCATCGAGGGCATCGCCGAGGTGATCCGTTACGCGGCCCGCAGCGGGCTGCGGGTGCTGCCGCAGGCGACCGGGCACGGGGCGGCCGGGGAGGTGGGCGGCGACACGATCATCGTTGACACCTCCGGGCTGGCCGAGATCGGCATCGACCCGGCGGCGCGGACCGCCCGGGCCGGCGCGGGCGCGACGTGGGCGGCGGTCAACGCCGCCGCGCAGCAGCACGGGCTGCTGGGCCTGGCCGGCTCGGCGCCGGACGTCGCCGTCAGCGGCTACACCTTCGGCGGCGGGGTCGGCTGGCTGGTGCGCGCCGCGGGCATGGCCAGCGCCGCCCTCCGCGCGGTCGACTACGTCGATGGCCGCGGCACCATCCGGCGGGCCGCCGCCGACGCGGCCGACCCGGCCGACCGGGACGCGCTGTGGGCCTTCCGCGGCGGTGGCGGGGCCGGGGTCGCCGCCCGGCTTGAGTTCGGGCTGGCCGCCGTGGACGACCTGTGGGCGGGGTACCTGCTGTGGCCGGTCGCTCAGCTCGGGGCCGTTGTCTCCGCCTGGGCGGCGGCCCTGCCGCGGATCGGCCCGGCGCTGGCCACGAGCATCTCGGTGCTGCACGCGCCGCCGGCCCCGCCGTTCCCCACGGCGCTGCGCGGCACGCCGGTCGTGCACCTGGCCCTGGCCTCGCCGCACGGCCCCGAGCAGGCCTCCGCGCTGCGGGACGCGCTCGCCGCGGTCCCGTCCCCGGCCGCCGACACCTGGGGCCCCGCCGATGCGGAACGCCTCGCGGGCATCCACCTGGACCCGCCCTTCGCGGTTCCCGCGCTCGGCGAGGGCCGCTGGCTGGGGCCGGGCACCCCGGCCATCGCGGCCAGCATCCTGGGGGTGGCCTCCCCGCCTGGCTCGCCGCTGGCGCTGATCGAGCTGCGCAACACCGGCCGTCCCGCACCGCCGGCCACCGGGGCGGGCGCGGCCGGGGCGGTGACCGCCGTTCCCGGCCCGTTCCTGTTGCACGCGGTCGGGCTGGCCGCCACCCCGGGTGAGCGCGAGGCGGCCGAGCGGGGGCTGGACAGCGTCCGGCGTGCCTGGGCACCGGCCGACCTCGGCCGCAGCGCCGTCTCGTTCGCCGAAGGCCGCCCCGGGGACGTGGATTCCCTCCCGCCCGCGGACCGGGAACGGCTGGCGGCCATCCGGGCCGCGCTCGACCCGGACGGCGTCATCGCCGCCTCCCGGTTCCTCCGGGACCGTGACGGCGGGCTGCTGGGCCGGGCCGGGTTATGAGCCAGGACGGGGCCGGGGGCGGCCAGGGGGGCGCCCCCGGCGGCCTGGCCAGCGGCCGGCCGCACCGCCGCCCCCGGCGCGATGCCGAGGCCAACCGCGGGCGCATCCTGGCCGCCGCGGCCGCCGTCATGCTGCGCGAGGGCCGCAACGTCCCGCTGGCCACCATCGCCGCGGAGGCCGGGGTCGGCGTCGGCACGCTGTACCGCGGCTACGCCGACCGGCAGGCCCTGCTGCACGCCCTCGAATACCGGGCCTACCGCCTGCTCAACCAGATCCTGGACCAGATCGACAGCACGGACCTTCCTGGCCTCGACGCCGTCGCGCAGTTCCTGTCCCGCACCCTGGACATCGCCGACCAGCTGGTGCTGCCCCTGCATGGCGCGCCCCCGCTGATGAGCGGCGAAGCGGTCCAGGCACGCCAGGCGATCAACCACCGCCTGGACCGCTTCATCGGCCGCGGCCATGCCGACCACAGCATCCGTGCCCCGGTCAACGCCACCGACATCATCATCTTCAGTGCGCTGATCACCCAGCCGCTGCCGCACGGCCCCGGCTGGGCCGCCATCGCCGCGCGCCAGGTCACGATCTTCCTCAACGGGCTGGCCTGGAACGGCCCGCTGGACCTTCCGGGCCCCGCGGTACAGCGCGAGGACATCGAGAACGCCTTCGCGCTCCGCTCCCCGCCACCGCATCCGGGCGCGCCTCCCGGGTGACCGGGTCAGCGGTGCCCGGCGTCCGTCATCTCGCGCAGCCAGTCGCCGTACGCGCGCTCGTTCAGCCTGGCCGTCATGCCTTCGGCCCGCCGTTCCATACGGTCTTGATGTTGCAGAACTCGCGAATGCCCTGGCTGGACAGCTCCCGGCCGTGACCAGAGGTCCTGACGCCGCCGAACGGGAGCTCAGGGTAGGAGGTCACGTTGCCGTTGATGAACACCATGCCGGCGGCGAGGTCCCGGATGAGGCGCTCCTGTTCCCCCTCGTCGTTGGTCCACGCGTTGGCACCGAGCCCGAACTCGGTGCCGTTGGCGAGCTCGATGGCCCCGTCGATGTCCGCGACCCGGTAGAGGGTGGCCACCGGGCCGAACACCTCCTCGCTGTGCACCCGCATAGCGGGAGTGATGCTGGCCAGCACGGTCGGCGGGTAGTAGAAGCCGGGCCGGTCCGGCGCGGCCCCCCCGCACAGGACCCGCGCGCCCGTGGCGACCGCGTCGGCGACGAGCTTTTCGACGTCGTCGCGCTGCTGCTCGGAGGACAGCGGGCCCACGTCGGTGCTGTCCAGCATCGGGTCGCCGACGGTCTTGGCCGACATCTGCTCCACGAACAGCCGCTCGAACTCGTCATACACCGCGTCGTGCACGATGAAGCGCTTGGCTGCGATGCAGGACTGGCCGTTGTTGATGCAGCGGGCGACTGCGGCCACCCGGGCGGCGGCCGGCAGGTCGGTGGACGGCATGACGATGAACGGGTCACTGCCGCCCAGCTCGAGGACCACCTTCTTGATCTCGCTGCCCGCGATGGAGCCCACCGACTGCCCGGCCGGTCCCGACCCGGTCAGGGTGGCGGCCGCCACCCGGCGGTCGCGCAGGATCGGCTCGACCCGCGCCGAGCTGACCAGCAGGGTCTGGAACGTCGCGGCCGGGAAGCCGGCCCGGGCGAACAGGTCCTGCATGAACAGCGCCGTCTGCGGCACGTTCGAGGCGTGCTTGAGCAGCCCGACGTTCCCGGCCATCAGGTTGGGCGCGGCGAACCGCATGGCCTGCCAGAGCGGGAAGTTCCACGGCATGATGGCCAGCACCGGCCCGAGGGGCTGGTACTTCACGTAGGCGCGCTCGGCGCCGACGGCCCGGGAGTCGGCGGCCTCGTCGGCCAGGAACCCGGAGGCGTGCGTGGCGTAGTAACGGCAGGCCCCGGCGCACTTCGCCACCTCCTGCCGGGCGGAGGCCAGCGTCTTGCCCATCTCCGTCGTCATCATGGCCGCGATCTGGTCCTGCTCGGAGTCCAGGATGTCCGCGGCGCGGCGCATCCACCCGGCCCGCTCGCCGAAGCTGGTCAGCCGGTAGCTGGCGTACGCCGTCACGGCCGCCGCCAGGGACCGCTCGACGTCGGCCTCGCTCATCTCGTGGTAGGTCTTCACTGTTTCCCCGGTTGCGGGGTTGATGGTCGCGATGGCCACGATGCCTCCCCTGTCACTGCCCGCGAAGCCTCCCATAGCGGCTTACCGTGGCCCCTGCCCACCTCCGGTGAGCCCACACGCAGCAGATGCGGCTGGGTAGCCCGGGCGCCGGGCGGGTCGTCAGACGGCGAATCGTCCAGATAGCGCCGGACGTGCGGCCAGCCAGGCCACCGCCACCGGCCCGGGGAGCTGCCCAGGCTGCGGAGGGTGCCGCGGGGGGAAACGGGGCGGACGGTCCGGGAGATCCGCGGGCTGCGCTGGCCCCCGCCCGCCTGGCCAGGCCGGGAACGCAGTCAGGAAAAACGCAGTCAGGAAAACGGCCCGGGCCTGACCAGCTTGCGGGCGGTTTCCTCGTCGGTGGGCCCCGCACCGAATGACGGGCACAGCCGGGCGATCCCGCACGCGCCGCACGCCGGCCGCCGGGCGTGGCACACCCGGCGGCCGTGCCAGGTCATCCGGTGGGAGGCGGCCGTCCACTCCTGGCGCGGCAGCAGGGCGCACACGTCCCGCTCGATCCGCCCCGGGTCGGCCTGGGCGGTCCAGCCAAACCGCCGGGCCAGCCGGGCCACGTGAGTGTCCACGGCCAGGCCGGGCCGGCCGAAGGCGTCGCCGAGCACCACGTTCGCGGTCTTGCGGCCGATGCCCGGCAGGCTCACCAGATCATCCAGCGTGCCGGGGACCTCGCCGCCGAAGCGGTCACACAGGGCCTGCCCGAGCGCGATGAGGGTGGCGGCCTTGGCCCGGAAGAAACCGGTGGGCAGGATCATGGCCTCCAGCTCCGCGCGGTCCGCGGCGGCATAATCGCACGCGGTGCGGTACCTGGTGAACAGCGCCGGGGTCACCTCGTTGACCCGCCGGTCGGTGTTCTGGGCGGCCAGGATGGCCGCCGCCAGCAGTTCGAGCGGAGAGCTGAAGTTCAGCTCGAGGTGCGCGTCCGGATACAGCCGGGCCAGCTCGCGGTTGATCCGGCGCGCCCGGCGGACCAGCGCGGTCCGTGACTGTCCCCCCTCGGCCACCCGCCCAGCCTAACGGCGTCGCGGCCGACCCGGTGATCGCGCGTGCCCACCCGGACGGGTGATGTCACCGCGGGAGGGCGCGCTCACGCGAGATGCCGGGGCCGGTGCCGCAGCGGGCTGGCCGCCAGCGCCCCTGGCCGCCGCTGCCCGCCATGGCGCGCAGCGGCGGCCGGAGGACCGGCGCGAAGCTCCTAGGCCCGCCGTGGCGGAGGAACCCGCCCGGTAAGGCCGGTGCCGAGGGCGCCCAGGCCGCGGCTGGTGACCTGCCTCGCCACCGGTGCCGCCACGGCCAGCGCGTCGGCCGCCATCTTCCGCGCGTGCGGCGAGGTAGTGATGGCCTGCCACGAGTCCTGCAGCCGTTTCAGGCCGGCCTTGCCCTCGCTCGTGCCGACCAGGTAGCCGGCCACGAATCCGATGATCGTCTCCATTGCTTGCCTCACCTCCGCACGGGCCGTGTTCGCGGCCGGTGCTCACATCTCGCGCAGTTCCAGGTAGCGCTGCACGTCCGGCAGGGACTGCACGACGACGGCCAGCAGCGCAGCGAGCAGCGCGGCCTTGATCACTTTGCCGATCATGGTGGTTCCTCCTCGTGATGGGGTGACTGGTTGCCCGCGCTGACGGCCGAGCCCGTCCCGGGCGGGTCCGCGGCGAGCGGCTCGATCTCATCAGGCGCGAAGTACAGGAAGCGGCCGTGGCCGCGCTGCAGCTCAGCCAGGGGATCCAGGACCGGGCTGACCGCCACGTGCACCTGGCCGTCCACGTCGTTCAGCACCGCTTCCACCAGCGCCTCGCGCCCGGCCAGGAAGAGATCCTGGGCGTCGGCCCGGCGGGCCCCGGGCCGCATCCTGACCCGGCTGCCCCTGGCCACCCTGACCCCGGCAATGACCACGTGATCCGTTTCCGGCGAAACGCTGGTATCGGCGCCCGGATCCCACCAGGGGACCCGCTGGGCGGCCGCCGCGGCACTCTCCGCCGGCGGTCCGGGCGGCGGCGGGGCACCCGCTAGCGGGGCAGCACCTGGTACCGGGGCAGCACCTGGTACCGGGGCAGCAGCTGATACCGGGGCAGCACCTGGTACCGGCGGGGCGCCAGGCACCGGGGAGCCGGCCGGCACCGGGGAGCCGGCCGGCCCAGGCGTCCCGGACAGGTACCTGATGGCGCCGTGCATCCGCTCGAGCATTTCCGGCGGCAGGCCATCGACCCGGTCGAGCAGGGCGGCAGCCCGCGGATCGGTCGCCCGGGCCCGGAGTTTCTCCTCATCGGTCAGCGCCATCGTGCGGAGGGTCAGGATCTCGTCGATCTCGGTCGCATCGAACAGGTCACCGGCGCTCTCCGGCGCGATCTCCGGGTGGTCGGGCAGGATCACCGGCGCGGACAGCATCAGGCTCCGGCAGTCCGGCGGCCCGGTCAGCACCGGCCAGGTGCCGTCCTGGACGCAGGCGGCGACCTCGGCGGCTGCCCACTCCGGCGGGTCGGTCATCGACAGGAACGTCCCGCCGTCGATGCCGATCAGGATGTGCGCGGAGATCAGCGCGTCGCGGAGGGCTTCCGGCCGGTTGCCGGGGGCGGCCGGCGGCTGGGTCCGGTTCTCCACCCGGACCCGGAGCCGCAGCGCGCGGTAAGGGCCCGCGACCCGCTCGGCCCGGACATCCAGCATCCCCTTCAGCTGTGACCAGTGCCAGGTCAGCCGGCCGGCCACGGCGCCCTGCGGATCGGCCAGCCTCTGGGCCTCCGCTCCGGACGGTGACCCGAAGGGCTCCTGGACGCCCGCGCCGAGCAGGTCCGCGACCGGGATGGAGAACCGGTGCTCGCACTCCACCGCTTCGTCCCACGATGTGTACTCGGCGCCGCCATGCCGCAGCCGGTCCGTGGCCACCAGCCGGCCCTCAGGCGTCGCGGCCTGCACCGCCCGCCGCCGGAGCTGGAGGTAGCGGACGCAGATCTCGACCCCGGCGTCGTCGGCGCACTCGGCCAGGCACTCGGTCTGGGACGCGGAACGCTCCGAGTCGTCGGTGGCCAGGTAGGCGGGCGGCATCAGCACCCCGAACTGGAATCTGGCCTGGTTCTTCTGCGCCGTCTGCCGGTAGGGGTAGAGCAGGTAACCCTCGTACAGCACGGCGTCCGCCACCTTGCGGGCCTGCTCGAGATGGGCCGGATCGAGTGTCATGGCCGCTCCGTGGCGTCCGCCGGGGCTGGCTCGCTGGAGTCCGGCGGGGGGCTCGGGGGATCGTCACCCCGGGCCAGCAGGGCCCTGAGCGCCGCTTCCCAGGTCGGCAGGGCATGCCGGGTCTTGAAGCGCTGCAGTTCATCCAGGGTCGGGCGGCTCATCCTGATCCAGGCGCTGTTGGGGAAGTGGGCATCGATCGCCTCCCGCCAGACGCTGACCGGCAGCCGGAACGGCGCCTCCTTGCTCCACGGCACCTGCTGCACCTGGAGCCGGCCGTCCGCGGTCCCGAACAAGGTCCCGCTGAACAGCAGCAGCAGCGGCACCGTGCCGTCGTCCAGGCCGGCGAAGTACCGGGTGGCGGCGACTTCCAGGTCGTAGCTGGCGGTGATGGGCAGGTCCACCTCGGTGCTCCCGGTGAACCCCGGCACCATCAGCGACACCATGGTGAACTGCAGTGGCTTCAGCGTGTCGGCCCACCGGTCGGTGTCGCCGAACAGGTCGTGCAGCCGCTCCGCCTCGGCGGCCGAGTAGCGCCGCCGGGCCGGCTCGATCCGCAGCTGGCAGCGCAGCGCGATGGCCGATACCGGCTGGCCGCTGGTCTCGCTGATCCGCAGCCGCAGGCTGAACGTCGGCACCACGGCGTACCGGTCGGCCCGGGCGCCGATGCAGTCGAAGACCAGCTCGGCCACGTCAGGGTCCCGGCTCGGCCGCGAGCGCGCGGGCCTGCGAGGCGACCAGGCCCAGGAACTCGGCGATGGCGTCCCGGGCTTCGTCCCCGCCGTCGAAGCCGTGCCACAGCAGGCGCAGCCGGCCGGCCAGCTCGTAGCAGGCATCCACCGGGACCACGAAGTGCTCGACACGGCTGCCGTCTCGGTGGATCAGCACCGCCTCGACATCCGCCTCGGCCTCGCGCAGCAGCGGGTGCGCCGCGGCCATCCGCTGCCAGCGGCCGAGGTCGAGCTGGCACTCGGTGACCCCGGCCGGGCTCGGGTAGAACCCGGCCACCTGGCCGCCCACCGAGCTGCGCAGGAAGAAGGCCAGCCCCACCGGGATCTCGAGCTCGTCCCACTCGGCGGCCGACAGCGGCCGGGCCGGGTCACTCAGGTACCGGTCGGGGACGGCCCGCCACCGCCCGCCCCCGGCCTGGGAGTGCGTGAACAGCAGGTAGCACGGGCGGCACGTGCACAGCAGCGACGACCGTTCCAGGTCGACCACGTGGCCATGGGCGTCCAGGATCCCGGTGCCGCACATCTCGCACGCTTCGCCGGGGCGGTCGCGGGCCGCGGAGGTCGCGGTCAGGCCGCCCGGGACCGTCGGCCGGGCCACGACGGCCGGGCCCTGGCCGGGGGAGGCCGACCCAGCCGCCGTGAGCCCGGCCGTGGCCGGCTCAGGTGCCGCTGACGTGGTTGGAGCGGTTGTCCCGGATGGCGCGGCCGACCCGGCCGGCCCGGGCGATCCCGCCTGCGGCCGGACGAACCGGCGCAAGCCAGCCGGGCCGGTGCCGGTCACGACCGGACCACCGCCGGTACCGCCACCCGGACTCCCTGGCTGTCGGACAGCAGCGGCAGCGGGTCCAGGTGGCGGTCCTGGCCGTCGAGCCCGCGGCCTGCCCGGCACACGTCGTACCGGGCACCGCACCGGCAGGTGAGCAGCTCCCGTTGGAGGGCGCCGTCGCCCAGCGAGGAACCGCAGGCCGCGCAGGCGTCACGGTAGGCGTACAGCGTGCCGCGCACGGCGCACAGCAGGACCGGCAGCCCGGCCGCGTCCGCGGCCACCGGCCGTGAGCTGGGCGGCCCGATGTCCGGCAGGAGAACCCAGTCGCCCTGGCTGCCCGCCGCCGCAGGGCCGGCCGGGTCGTCGGGGCGGCTGCCGATCTGCAGCAACGGGGCCTGCGGCGGCTCGGTCACCCCCTCCACCACCACCTCGCTGACCTCGGGGGCCGCCCCGGCGACCGCGCCCTCGATGGCCAGCTTCACGGTGACGGTCGAGGACGGGCAGCCGTGGCAGCTGCCTTCCAGGCGGAGCCGGGCCACCCCGTCGGTGACGCCGAGGTACTCCACCCCGCCGGCGTGGGAGCCGAGGTAGGGCCGGACCCGGTCCAGGGCCTCCTGGATCCGGGCGTCCACGTCGAGCGGGTGCAGGTCGTGCAGCAACAGCAGGCTGCCCACCAGCGGGTCGTCGGCCAGGGTATCGAGGATCGCGGTACCCGCTGGCCCGGCCTCCTGCAGTACCGCCACCACCCGGGACAGGCCGTCCCCGTACAGGCCGACCAGCAGCCCGACGAGTTCCTCGGCCGCCGCCGCGGCCGGGCCGCCGCCCGACCGCAGCCCCGCCAGCAGGGCCTCGATCTGCTCCCCGGCCTCATCTACTCCGGTCATCATGTGGCCAGGGTGACCGCCGACAGCGGCGAGTGCATGATGTCGAGTTTCCGGCCGTTGCCCATGTACATGTGCACGCCACAGGGCAGGCACGGGTCGAAGCTGCGCACCGCGCGCATGATGTCAATGCCCTTGAAGTTCTCCGGCGGGTTCTCCTCGAAGATGGGTGTGTTCTGCACCGCGTCCTCGTACGGGCCCGGGGTGCCGAAGCTGTCCCGGACGCTCGCGTTCCATGGCGTCGGCGGGTAGGGGTGGTAGTTCGCGATCCTGCCGCCCCGGATGACCATGTGGTGCGACAGCACGCCGCGCACCGCTTCGGTGAAGCCGCAGCTGTTCGCTTCGTCAGGAACGCTGAACGGCTCCCATGTCTTCGTGTGCCCGGCCCGGATCTCAGCCAGCGCCTGCTCGGTGAAGTACAGCGCGGCGGCGGCCGCGTAGGCCTGGAAGTAGGTGCGGGCCCGGTCCCGCTCGATCGCGTTGGACAGCGGCGCCCCCGACTTGTCGCGCGGGATCTTCCACTCGAACGTGACCTCCGGTCGGCTGACCGTGCGCGGCAGGTTGATGAGCACGCTCTGCCCGGTGGACTTCACGTAACCGAAGTTGACCAGCCCGCCTAGCGCGGTGGCCCACAGCCGGGCGATCGGGCCCCCGCCGGTGTCGGCGGCCAGGTGGTTCGTGCCGTCGAACCACCGCGGCGACATGACCCAGCTGTACTTGCTGTCGAAGTCGCGCTTGGCCGGGCGGGGGATCGTGTGCTGGTTCCAGGGGTGACGGCGGTCAACCGGGTTGCCCAGCGGGTCCCTGGCCACGAACATCTCCTGGTCTTCCCAGTCCTCGTAATACGAGCTGCCGAGCAGGATCCGGATGCCCAGGTTGATCTCGACCAGGTCGTTGGTGAGCAGCTGCCCGTCCCGGATGACCCCGGGGGACACGAACATCTTGCGGCCCCAGTCGGTCATGTGGTCGTACCGGAAGTCGCAATGCTCGGGGTCGTTGAGACTGCCCCAGCACACCAGGTCGGCGCGGCGCCGGCCGACTTCCTCGTACCCGGGCAGTGCCTCGTAGAAGAAGTCGAACAGGTCGTCGTGCATCGGCACGACGCGCTTCATGAACTCCACGTAGCGCATCAGCCGGGTCAGGTAGTCGGTGAACAGCTGCACCGTGGCCGTGGTGCCCACGCCGCCGGGGTAGAGCGTGGAGGGGTGCACGTGGCGGCCCTCCATCAGGCAGAACATCTCCCGGGTGGAGCGGCTCACCTGGAGCGCCTCGCGGTAGAACTCGCCTTCCAGCGGGTTCAGCGAGCGCATGATGTCGCCGATCGTGCGGTACCCGTGCTCGGCCGCGTGCGGCGCCTCGGTGGCGTTGGCCTGCTCCAGCACGCCCGGGTTGGTCTCGCGCACCATTCGCTCGCAGAAGTCCACCCCGACCAGGTTCTCCTGGAAGATGTTGTGGTCGAACATGTACTCCGCGGCCTCGCCGAGGTTGATGATCCACTCGCCGAGGTGCGGCGGGCGGACCCCGTAGGCCATGTTCTGGTTGTACACCGAGCAGGTGGCGTGGTTGTCACCGCAGATGCCGCAGATCCGGCTGGTGATGAAGTGGGCGTCCCGCGGGTCCTTGCCCTTCATGAAGATGCTGTAGCCGCGGAAGATCGACGAGGTGCTGTGGCACTCGACGACGCGCTTCTGCTTGAAGTCGATCTTGGTGTAGATCCCGAGGCTGCCCACGATCCTGGTGATCGGATCCCAGGCCATCTCGACAATGCCGGTGTCCTCGGCCGTCGTCATCGCTGATCCCTCTCCCTCATCAGAGCGGCCGGCCCGCGGCCGGCGGCGGCCCGGGTCACCACGGCTGCTGGTAGCCGGTGAGCAGTTCGCTTCCCTTCTTCCGCCACTTGGGCTCTTCGTCCGCCGTCTTCGCGGTGAACCCGCGCAGCGTCCGGATGACCGTGCCATACATGCTGCTGGCGGCGGTCGAGACCCTGGCCCCGGGCGGCTCGTCCATGAACGGCATGAACTTGTCCGGGAAGCCGGGCATGGTGCAGGCGATGCAGATGCCGCCCACGTTGGGGCACCCGCCGACGCCGTTGATCCAGCCGCGCTTGGGCACGTTGCACTTGACCACGGGCCCCCAGCAGCCCAGCTTGACCAGGCACTTGGGTGAGCCGTACTCGTTCGCGAAGTCGCCCTGCTCGTAGTAGCCGGCCCGGTCGCAGCCCTCGTGCACGGTCGCGCCGAACAGCCAGGTCGGCCGGAGTGCCTCATCGAGCGGGATCATCGGCGCCTGGCCCGCTACCTGGTAGAGCAGGTAGAGGATGGTCTCGGACAGGTTGTCCGGGTGAATCGGGCAGCCGGGCACGCAGACGATCGGCAGCCCGGCTTTCGACTGCCAGTCCCAGCCAAGGTAGTCCGGGACTCCCATGGCGCCGGTCGGGTTGCCCGCCATGGCATGGATGCCGCCGTAGGTGGCGCAGGTGCCCACGGCCAGGATCGCGGTCGCCTTCGGCGCCAGCCGGTCCAGCCACTCGTTGGTGGTCATCGGCTGCCCGGTGGCCGGGTTGTTGCCGAATCCCGCCCAGTAGCCTTCCTTCTTGATCGCCTCGTTCGGGATCGACCCCTCGACCACCAGCACGAAGGGATCGAGCTCGCCGCGGTCCGCCTTGTGCCACCACTCGATGAAGGTGTCCGCCCCGGTCTCCGGGCCGCACTCGTAGTCGATGAGCGGCCAGTGCACCGCGACCTGCGGCAGCCCGGGCAGCGCGCCCAGCGCGATCTCCTCGATGCTCGGCTGGGTGGCTGCGGTCAGTGCGACGGAGTCGCCGTCGCAGCCGAGCCCCCCGTTCATCCAGAGAATGTGGACGACGGGCTCCGCGGCCTCCGCCTGCGGGCCGGCATCGTTCGTGCTGGCTGTGGCCATGCCGGGGCCACCTCCTCGTTACTGGATGGGCGCCGCGCGGGCCGGCTGGCGGCCCGCGTCCGACAGGGCCCGCCCGGCCAGGACGGGTGGTGAGGCGAGTACCCGGGCCGACGGGCAGGCCAGCGATCCGGGACGGTCTGTGACGGCCGGCCCTGTTCGTGGTTCGCGGGCGGACACCCCTGAGCGGTTGGCCACAGCGCAGCTCGCCTTCGTGATGCGCAGACCCGGCCATCGTAGACCGGCGTGATGCGGGTCACAAGACTGAATAGTCGGTCACCGGACATATTTGTCCACCGCTTTGCCTCACCGCGCTGAGCCCGGTGCCGGGGCCCATCGTCCCAGGCCGGAGCGCCGGGTGCGGTCCAGGCGCGCGGCGCCGCCCGGGCGGCCGGGCGCCGGCCGCCCCCCGGCCGCCCGCCCGGCCGCCCCCCGGCCGCCCGCCCGGCCGCCCCCCGGCCGGCGCGCTCGTCACCGGCGCCCCTTATCGAATATCCTTGCGGACAGGTCCTGCCCCCGGCGCCGCCGGTCAGCGCTGGAGACAGCTGAGGGAGAACTATCTTGCTGGCTGAGCCCGTCCCCGGTGCCGGCTCGGATCCGATCGGTGTCACCCCGGACTCGATCGAGGTCACGCCGGTCGTGGTGCTGTTCCAGGTCTTTCCCGCCCGGCCGTCCTCGATCCCGGACATCCGGGACTTCGTCCGGCGCTGCCTGGCCGAGTCCCCGCTCACCGAGGACGGGACCCGGGAGGTCGGCGAGACCGTGTTCAAGGCCCTGCTAGACGCGGCCGGGCCGACCGGGTCCATCCATGTGGCCTTCCGGATCTTCCCAGAGCACGTCGAGGTGGACGTGCTGCACTCCGAGTCCATGGCCCAGGCGCCCGGGGCTGCCGCCGCGGCCGACCGGGCCGCCGCCGCCGACCGGGCCGCCGCGGCCGCCCGGCGCCCGGCCGTCCCCGCCGCGCCCGCGCCGGCTGGCCCCGCGCCGGTCCCGGCCGACAATTTCGCGGACTGGATGTCAACCGCGCTCCGCAAGGAGGGACTGACCCAGGAGGCCGCGGCGCGGCTGCTCGGGGTGTCGGTCAAGACGGTCAGCCGGTGGGTGGGCGGCACCACCGAGCCGCGGCTGAGGGACCTGCGGCGCATCCAGGAAGTCTTCGGCGAGATCCCGCTCCGGTAACTGGCCCGGTCCGCGGGCTGCTACCGGGCCCGGCGCCCAAGTCAAAACTGTCCTATGGGCCTGGACGTCCCCCCACAACAGTCCTACCGTGCTGTCATGGCGGTTCAACCCGGGCAGCACCGGATGGGCCCCGGCGGCGTCCCGGCCGGCCGCGACGCCGTGCGGCTGTTCGGCCTGCGGGCCAAACCGGTCGATGACCTGGCCGCTCAGGCCGGAGCGGTCGCCGCCGCCTGCCACGCCATGGCGGCCCGCTTCCATTCCGGCGGCAAGCTGGTGGTGTTCGGGACCGGCGGCGCGAGTACCGACGCCCAGCACGTGGCGGTGGAGTTTGTCCACCCGGTGATCGTCGGGAAGCGCGCCCTCCCGGCCATTTCGCTGACCACCGATGTCGCCACGGTGACCGGGATCGCCGAGCGGGACGGCGTGGCCGCCATCTTCGCTCACCAGATCCGCTGCCTGGCCGGGGCGGGTGACATCGCCCTGGGCATCTCCCCGGACGGGAACTGCCGCAGCGTACTCGGCGGCCTGGCCGCCGCGGCCGACCTGGGCCTGCTGCGGATCGCGCTGGTCGGCGGGACCGGCGGCCACATCGCCGCCAGCGGGCTGGCCGACCACCTGCTGGTAGCCCGTTCGGAGGATCCCCGCATCGTCAAGGAATTGCACGTGACCATGTATCACGTCCTCTGGGAGCTGGTTCACGTGTTCTTCGAGCAGCCGGGCGTGCTCGGCCCGGCGGTGCTGGCATGAGCGGCGCCCGGGCCGAGATGGAGTCGCTTTACCCGTTCCTGTACTCGGGCGCCAGTGACCTGCCGGCGGTGCTGTCACAGGTGCGCGCGTCCACCGTGGCCAAGGCCGCCGAGATCACCGAGTTGCGCCGCTCGATCGCCGAGCGGGACTCCGACCGGCTGGCCGCCGCCGCGGGCGAGGCGGCCGCCCGGTTCGCCGCGGGCGGGCGGCTGCTGGCGTTCGGCAACGGTGGCAGCGCCACCGACGCCCAGCAGCTGGCCACCTTGTTCCTCAACCCGGGCGCCGGCGCCCGGCCGCTGCCCGCCTTCGCGCTAGCCAACGACACCTCGGTGGTGACCGCGCTATGCAACGACATCGGCGTGGAGGTGCTGTTCTCCCGGCAGATCGCGGCCATTGGCACCAGTGGCGACATCGCGGTCGGGCTGTCCACCAGCGGGAACTCCGAGAACCTGGTGTGCGGCTTCGCGGAGGCCGGCCGCCGCGGCATGCTGACCATCGGTCTGGCCGGCTATCAGGGCGGCAAGATGGCCGAGCTGGACACCATCGACTACCTGTTCGTCGCCCCGTCCGCCTCCGTGCACCGGATCCAGGAGGCGCAGACCACCGTCTACCAGGTGCTGTGGGAGCTCACCGTGGCCGCGGTCGCCGAACTGGACCGCCAATGAGCGGGAAGACCCTGGTGGCCGGGGTGGGCAACATCTTTCTCGGGGACGACGGTTTCGGCAGCGAGGTCGCCCGCCGGCTGATGGGCGCCAGCTGGCCGGACGGGGTCCGGGTCGCCGACTACGGGACCAGCGGCATGCACCTCGCCTACGACCTGGCCAGCGGGTATGAGACCGCCGTGCTGATCGACGCCGCACCGCGGGGGGAGGCACCCGGCACGGTCACCGTGCTGGACGTGGACGCCCGGCCCGGGACTGGCCCGGCGGCGGCCGGCATGCCGGCCGGCGCCGCCCTGTTCGACGGCCATGGCATGCAGCCCGACGTAGTGGTGGGCATGCTGGGCATGCTGGGCGGCGCCGCGCGGCGCATACTGGTTGTGTGCTGCGAGCCGGCCAGTGTCGAGTACCGGATCGGGCTGAGCGAGCCGGTCGCCGCGGCCGTCGAGGAGGCGGTACGCATCGTTACGGGCCTGGTCGGCGCGGAAGCCGGCCACCCACCCGCCACCGCGGCCGGGCCGGCTGACCAGAGTGAGGGGATGTCCCATGTGCCTCGGCATACCCGGTGAAGTGATCGAGCGCCTCGCCGATCAGCCTGACCTGGCGAAGGTGAACGTGAGCGGGGTCAAGCGGGTGATCAACATCGGGCTCCTCGGGGATGACCCGCCCGAGCCGGGCGAGTGGGTGCTGATCCATGTTGGCTTCGCGCTGTCCCGGATCGATGAGAAGGAGGCCGCCGCGGCCCTGGAATTCCTGGAGGGGATCGGCCAGGCCTACGCGGACGAACTGGCAGCACTCGCCGAGTCGCAGGTTGAATGAGGGAGAGTGCGGACAATGCGGTTCGTTGACGAGTTCCGTGACGCAGACAAGGCCCATGCCCTGGCCGCGAAGATCGCGTCGCTGTGCGAGCCGGGGCGCGAGTACAAGTTCATGGAGGTCTGCGGCGGGCACACGCACACCATCTACAAGCACGGCCTCGAGGATTACCTGCCCGAGTCGGTCACCCTGGTGCACGGCCCCGGCTGCCCGGTCTGCGTGATCCCGATGGGGCGGGTAGATGACGCCATGCACCTCGCTGCCCAGCCGGACGTGATCATGACCTCGTTCGGCGACATGATGCGGGTGCCGGGCAGCCAGGGCTCGTTCTTCGACGCCAAGGCGGCCGGGACCGACATCCGCATGGTCTACTCACCGCTCGACTCGCTCAAGATCGCCCGCAGCAACCCGGACAAGCGGGTGGTGTTCATGGCCATCGGCTTCGAGACCACCGCCCCGTCCACGGCCATGACCGTGCTCCGGGCGGCCGCCGAGGGGCTGCCCAACTTCTCGGTGTTCTGCAACCACGTCACGATCATCCCAGCCATCAAGGCGATCCTGGACTCACCGGACCTGCGGCTGGACGGCTTCATCGGGCCCGGCCACGTGTCCACGGTGATCGGCTGCCGGCCGTATGAGTTCATCGCCGCCGACTACGGGCGGCCGGTCGTCGTGGCGGGATTCGAGCCGCTGGACATCCTGCAGTCGATCTACATGCTGATGGTGCAGCTGTCCGAGGGCCGGTCCGAGGTGGAGAACCAGTACGCGCGGGTGGTCCCGTGGGACGGCAACGTCGTGGCGCTCCAGGCCATCGGGCAGACCATGGAGCTGCGGCCCTACTTCGAGTGGCGCGGCCTCGGCTTCATCTCCCACTCCGCGCTGAAGATGCGCGAGCAGTTCGCGGCGTTCGACGCCGAGCTGCTGTTCGACGTGCCCGGCGTGCGGGTCGCCGACCCCAAGGCATGCCAGTGCGGCGAGGTGCTCAAGGGCGTGCTCAAGCCGTGGGAGTGCAAGGTGTTCGGTACCGCGTGCACGCCGGAGACGCCCATCGGGACCTGCATGGTCTCCCCCGAGGGCGCCTGCGCCGCCTACTACAACTACGGCCGGATGACCCGGTCCCGGGTCGCGGAGGTCGAGATCCGGGTGGGCCGGCCATGACCGCCGGTCAGGGCGCCCCGCCCGGTGAGCGGGAACGCCAGGACGGGTCCGGCGGCTGGGTGGCCGACGCGCTCCGCGAGCATGACGAGGCGGGGCCGCAGGAGCAGCACCACGGCGGCCCGTCGAACCGTGAGCAGCAGGTACTCGACCGCATCGACCGGGCCCGGCGGCGCCGTCCCCGGGTGCGGGAAGAGCGGATCACGATGTCGCACGGGGCGGGCGGCAAGGCCACCCAGACCCTGATCCAGGCCATCTTCCTGGACGCGTTCCGCAATCCGCTGCTCGAGCCGCTGGGCGACTCCGCGCTGCTGGAGCTGGGCGGGGCCCGCATCGCGCTCACCACGGACTCGTTCGTGGTCGCCCCGCTGTTCTTCCCCGGCGGCGACATCGGTGACCTGGCCGTCAACGGGACCGTCAACGACCTGGCCATGTCTGGAGCCACCCCGCTGTACCTGTCGGCGGGCTTCATCCTGGAAGAAGGGTTCCCGGTCGCCGACCTGACCCGGATCACCGTGTCGATGCGGGAGGCGGCCGTGGCCGCCGGGGTGCGCATCGTGACCGGCGACACCAAGGTGGTGCAGAAGGGCAAGGCGGACGGCTGCTACATCAACACCGCCGGCGTCGGCCTGCTGGCCAGGGATCAGGTCCTCGGCGTCGACGAGGCGCGGCCCGGTGATGCCATCCTGGTGTCCGGGCCAATCGGCGATCACGGCGTCACTATCATGCTCGCCCGCGGTGAGCTCGACATCGAGGCCGACATCATCTCGGACACGGCCCCGATGGCCGGGCTGGCCGCCACGCTGCTGGACGCCGTCCCCGGGACCCGCGCCCTGCGCGACGCCACCCGCGGCGGGGTGGCCACCATCCTCAACGAGATCGCCACGGCGGCCGAGGCGGGCATCGTGGTCAGCGAGGACGCCATCCCGGTACGCGAGGAGGTCCGCGGGGCGGCGGAACTGCTCGGCATCGACCCCATGTACGTGGCGTGCGAAGGGCGGCTGGTCGCCGTGGTGGACGGCGGGCAGGCGGACGTCGCGCTGGCCGCGCTGCGCGGCCACCCGCTGGGCGCCGACGCCGCGGTGATCGGCCGGGTCACCGACGGCCCGCCCGGCATCGTCCAGCTCAAGACCTCCTTCGGCGGCACCCGGATCGTGGACCTGCTGGTCGGCGACCCGCTGCCGAGGATCTGCTGACCGGCATGCACGAGCTGGCCATCGCCCAGGGGGTGATCGACACGGTGACCGAGCGGCTGCCCGGCGCCACCGTGACCGGCGTCCGGCTGGAGATCGGCGCCCTGTCCGGAGTGGTGCCCGACTCGCTGCGGTTCTGCTTCGATCTGGCCACCGAGGGCACCTCCCTGGCCGGCGCCGAGCTGGACATCTCCGAGCCCGCGGCCCGCTGCCGCTGCCGGGGCTGCGGGAGCGAGTTCTCGCCCGACGGCCTGTTCCTGCTGTGCCCGTGCGGCAGCGGCGACGTCGCGGTGCTGGCGGGCGAGGAACTGCGGATCCTCTCGGTCCGGGTGGCGGCCTGACATGTGTGCCACCTGCGGCTGCGCGGACGGCGGCTACCGGATCGACGGCCACCCGCACCCTCATGAACCGCATGATCACGATGGCGGCGGGCGCTCCCACGAGGCCCATGGCGCCGGCGGCCGCACGGTGACGCTGGAACAGAAAGTGCTGGCCAAGAACGACGCGCTGGCCCAGCAGAACCGTGCGTGGCTGAGGCAGCGCGGCGTACTGGCCGTTAATCTGATGAGCTCGCCGGGCGCGGGCAAGACGACGCTGCTGGAGCGGACGGTGCGCGAGCTGGCCGGCCAGCCGGTGATCTCCGTCGTCGAGGGTGACCAGGAGACCGCCCTGGACGCCAGCCGGATCCGGGCCGCCGGCTGCCCGGTGATCCAGGTCAATACCGGCAGCGGCTGCCACCTGGACGCGCAGATGGTGGCCCGGGCGCTGCGGGCGCTCGACCCGCCGGGCGGCTCGGTGGTCGTGATCGAGAACGTCGGCAACCTGGTCTGCCCGGCCCTGTTCGACCTCGGCGAGGCCGCCCGGGTGGTGCTGGCGTCGGTCACCGAGGGCGCGGACAAGCCGGTCAAGTACCCGCACATGTTCCGGCGCGCCGACCTGGTCCTGGTCAGCAAGACCGACCTGCTGCCCTACCTGGACTTCGACACCGGGCAGTGCGAGGCCGGCATCCGCCAGGCCAGCCCGCACGCGGAGGTGCTGCTGCTGTCGGCCACGACCGGGGCCGGGATGCCAGGCTGGTACGCCTGGCTGCGCCGCCGGGCGGCGGGTTAGCCGGCCCAGGCCGGGTATGCACCTCTAGGTAAGAGATCTGTTCCGTGCCGGAGCGAGGGAGGTCACCATGAAGTGGTGGATGTGGATGTCGCTGGGCGCGGTGCTGGTGGTGGCCGCCGCCATCGTCGTGGGCAAGAACGACATCATGCAGTTCCAGCGCATGCACCGGATGTGACGGCGGCGCAGCGCCAAACGAGGCGGGTGGTGGCCAGTTTCATCTGAGGGTCGGTCAGGGCGGGGTCATCTGGCCCTCGCCCTCAGCCCCGGCAGTGGCAGTCCATCGGGGAGCCGCCCATGGCGGCACGGTGACCCCAGGTGCCCCGGCTGGTCCGGTACACGGTCGGCCCTCGATGCCCGGGCTGGTCCGGTAATGGCCCTTCAGCTTGTGCGAGGCAGCCGAAAGCCCCAGTTCAGCATCCGCTCGGCATCCTGAGCGCCGGCCGCCGGGCCGGTGGCCGGGCTGTCGAGGACGGCCCCGATCAGCGTCCGGCCATTCCGGATCGCCTCGAACAGCAGGCAGTGCCCGGCGTCGTCGGTGTACCCGGTCTTTATCCCGACGGCGCCCGGATACGAGCTGATCAGGTCGTCGGTGTTGTCCCACCAGTACTGGTGATGCCCGCGTCCCTTCGGCAGGTGGTAGAACCGCAGGTCCACGATCGACCGGAAGGCGGGGTAGCGCATCGCCGCGAGACCGAGCGTGAGCAGGTCGGACGGCGTGGAGTAGGTCGAGGTCTCGGTGGGGTAGGGCAGCCCGTCCGGTGAGGTGAAATGGGTGTGGCTCATGCCCATCCGGGCCGCCGTCGCGTTCATCCGGGCGATGAAGGCATTCATGCCAGGCCCGTAGGCGTTGGCGAGGGTATACGCCGCATCCGCCCCCGAGGGCAGCAGCAGCGCCTCCAGCAGCTGCCGTGCCGTGAGCACGTCCCCCGGGAGCAGCGCCGCGGACTCGCCGCCGTACTTCCAGGCGTAGCTGACCGCCGCCTTCGGCACCCGGATCTCCCGGCCCAGGTGGCCGCTCTCCAGCACCAGCAGGGCGGTCATCACCTTGGTCACGCTCGCCATCGGCCGTTCGGTTCCCGCCGCGCGGCTCCACAGCACCTGGCCGGTGGCGACATCGGCCAGCACCGCGCCCTTGGCCTTTACCCCGCCAGGCGCGCCGGTCACCTCGATCACCCGGCTGGCCGCCGGGCGGGGACGGGATGGCGTGGCTGGCGCCTGCGTCCGGGCCGCGGGCGCCGCAGCCGGCCTGGGCGTGGGAGCTACGCCCTGTGCCACGACCGTGGGCGCGCAAGCCGCGACGCTGCCGGTCACCGCGGCCACTGCGGTCAGCATCACGATCCGTACCCTCAGCCGCATGACACCTGCCTTCGCCCGCACCGCAGCACCCAGCATTGCCCGGTGAGGCCATCATGAGCAACGTTTGCCGGGTGGCGCTGGTTGCCGCCCAGCTCTGCCGAGCGCACGCAGCGTAACGCAGCCGGCCAGACCGGGCCAGCGCGGCTCGCGGTGCGGCCGTGCCCTGACCTGCCCTCCAAGCTATTAATCCGATCGGAAAAGGGCATACACTGTGCTGCCACGGACGATCCCGGCGGGCCCGGGACGCAACGGGCACCGGCCGCGGCCGCCGGCTGGCCGGACCCGGCCCGGCGTGCCGCCCTGAACGGGTGCGTTTCGCAGCTGCGCTTGCGCCAAGGTCTGCGAGAGGCTAGGCCGGGTGGCAACACTGGACACATGGGAACGGAACTTGGAGGGGAAACATGACACTCGCCCTGGGCGACACCGCCCCGGACTTCACGGCCAACACGACGGAGGGGCCGATCAGCTTCCACGAGTGGATCGGTGACTCGTGGGCCGTCCTGTTCTCCCACCCGAAGGACTTCACCCCCGTCTGCACTACCGAGCTCGGCTACATGGCCAAGATCAAGCCAGAGTTCGACAAGCGGAACGTGAAGATCATCGGGCTGTCGGTTGACCCGGCCGAGAAGCACGAGAAGTGGGCCAGCGACATCGAGGAGACGCAGGGGACCGCACCCAACTACCCCATCATCGGCGATGGCGACTTCAACGTCTCGAAGCTGTACGGGATGCTGCCCGCCAGCACCAGCGGTGACCCGGGCACGCGGACCCCGGCCGACAACCAGACGGTCCGCAACGTCTTCGTCATCGGCCCGGACAAGAAGGTGAAGCTGATCCTCGTCTACCCGATGACGACCGGCCGCAACTTCGACGAGGTCCTGCGGGTGATCGACTCGCTCCAGCTGACGGCCAAGCACCGGGTCGCCACGCCGGTCAACTGGCAGCGGGGCGACGACGTGATCATCGCGGGCTCCGTCTCCGACGAAGAGGCGAAGACGATCTACCCGGACGGCTGGGAAGCGCCCAGGCCCTATATCCGTATCGTGCCCCAGCCGAGCTGAGCGGCGATTCCGCCGGGCCCAGCCCGCAGGCCGCCGCGGGCTGGGCCGGTCATCGTGGCGCGTTCGCGTCCAGCAACCGCCGGGCCGCCGCCTCGGCGGCCGGCTTGCGCTGGATGCGCTCGGAGACCAGGGCGCGGGCCAGGCTGGCCTCCCCGGCCCGGGCCGCGGCGGCCTCAGCTGAGCTGGCCGGCCGCCTTGAGGTCATCGAAGAGCAGCTGGTTGACCGGGGGGACCCGGTCCCGGTCCGGGTAGCCGAACCAGGCCAGCTCCTCGATCTCGCTGCTGGGGGCGAGCGTGCCCCGGTACTCCGCGGTGTAACAGCTCATCCGGACGACAGCGCCGCCGGGCAGGCCCGGGCCGCCCGCCTCGTAGGTGCCGACATGGGCCACGGTGCCCGGGTCGAGGAGCACCGTCAGCTCTTCCCGGATCTCGCGCAGCAGCGTTTCCAGGTCGCTCTCCCGTCCCTCCCGCTTGCCGCCGGGGATGAAGAAGACGTCCGCGCCACGCGGGCGCGCGCACAGGACGAGCCCGCCCTCGGTGCGGACCCACGCCACCGTGTCGATCAGCACCGGCGATGCCCTGCTCCCGTTGTCCTGGGCCGCTTGACTTGAAGCCTGGTTTAGGTTGCACGCTGGGCAGGATGAGCGGCCGGGCCGTCCCGGCCGCCTGGCCTGCCTGCGCACCCGGGCCGCACCGACCACGGAAGGATCATCATGTCATTCACCAACGGCGAACTGGCCTACCTGGGTACCCAGCGGCTGGGGCGGCTGGCGACCGTGCAGCCGGACGGCACGCTCCAGGTCAGCCCGGTCGGGTTCAGCTACAACGACGGCACCGGCACGATCGATATCGGCGGGTTCAACATGGCCGCCAGCCGCAAGTTCCGCAACGTGGCCGACAATGGCCGGGTGGCGTTCGTGGTCGACGATGTCCCCTCGGTTGACCCATGGCGGGTCCGGTGCCTGGAAATCCGCGGGCAGGCGGAGGCGATCGCCGTCCCGGCCGATTCCGCGGCCAGGACCGACGGTGCGATCATCCGGATTCATCCCCGCCGCATCATCAGCTTCGGGATCGACGACCCGGACCGCCCGCCCCACGAGCTCGTGGCCAACAACCGGGACGTCACCGCTTAGCCAGCCGGGCGGCCTGGCCTGGCCGGGCCGGGCACGCTGACCGCGGCCGTCATCCTCATCGAGGCGGCCTGAGCCAGGCCAGGGTGCGGCGGGGCACCTTAGGATCGAGGCGAGCACCGTTAGGAGCCGCCGTGCCTGTGGACCGCCTCCTGCCGAACCGGGATGCCGAGGATCTCCTCGCCCGCACCAGGGAGATCGCCGACAAGGAACTGGCCCCCCGGGTCGATGAGCACGAACGCACGGCGACCTACCCCGAGGGGCTGTTCGCGACGCTCGGCCAGGCGGGCCTGCTCGGCCTGGCTTATCCGGAGCGCTTCGGCGGCGGTGGCCAGCCGTACGAGGTCTACCTGCAGGTCCTCGAGGAACTGGGCGCGCGCTGGGCGGCGGTGGCGGTGGCGGTGTCCGTGCACAGCCTGTCCTGCCACCCGCTGGCCGCCTTCGGCCACCCGGAGCAGCAGCAAGCCTGGCTCCCGCGGATGCTGGCCGGCCAGCTCATCGGCGGCTACTCGCTGTCCGAACCGCAGGCGGGCTCGGATGCCGCCGCGCTGGCCTGCCGCGCGGAACGCACCCGGGACGGCTACCGGATCACTGGCACCAAGGCGTGGATCACCCACGCCGGGCGGGCGGACTTCTACGCCCTGTTCGCCCGGACCGCCGAGGGCCCCAAGGGCGTCTCGTGCTTCCTGGCCCCCGGCGCCGCCCAGGGACTGTCGTTCGGCCACCCCGAGCAGAAGATGGGCCTGCATGCCATCCCCACCGCCATCGCCAGCTGGGATGGCGCCGAGATCGGCGCGGACGCTCTGATCGGCGCTGAGGGCCAGGGCCTGCCCATCGCCTTCTCCGCGCTCGACTCCGGCCGGCTGGGCATCGCGGCCGTCGCCACCGGGCTGGCCCAGGCGGCGCTGGAGTGCGCCGCCGGGTACGCGCGCGAGCGGACCGCCTGCGGCCAGCGCCTCATCGACCACCAGGGGCTTGGCTTCCTGCTGGCCGACATGGCCGCCGCGGTCGACTCGGCCCGGGCCACCTACCTGGATGCCGCCCGCCGCCGGGACGCGGGCCGTCCCTACAGCCGGCAGGCCAGCGTGGCCAAGCTCATCGCCACCGACGCGGCCATGAAGGTGACCACCAACGCCGTCCAGGTGCTCGGCGACGACGGCTACTCCTGCGACTTCCCGGTGGAGCGGTACCTGCGGGAAGCCAAGGTCATGCAGATCTTCGAGGGGACCAACCAGATCCAGCGCCTGGTCATCAGCCGCCACCTGGCCCGGTGAGCCCAGCCGCTAAATTTAGCGCGCCCGATTGAAGAGTCAAGCGCTGTACTGAGCAGGTTGTCGCAGAGAGTCAGACCTAGCCTTTGACGTGCCTAAGATTGCGCGGGGAAATTACTGATATTCCTGACCAGCCGTGCGGTAAGCGTCCGCAGCTGACTGGGACTCCCGGACTGCCTGCCTAGTTTCAGGGTCGGTAAGGTCGAGCATCCGCAGAGTTCCTTTAGTTTCTGACCCTAGATCTCCCTTTTCGTTCATGCTGATTGACTCGACGCGCATGAAACGATTGCCATACTCCTCAGCGAAGTCTGCGAGACCGCGCAGCTTTCCAAGAGAGTCAGGCAAGTGGTGCCCATGAGGATCGACGATGGACGCGGTCATGGCGCCATCCGCCTTGGTGGAGAAGAAGATAAAGTTCGGCTGCATAGGCTTCCACTTCTTCTTCTCGTCTTCGCGCCACGGAACTTGGACTGCATCCTTAGATGCTGCGGATGGATTGCGGTACCAGGCAACGGTATTGTCACGGCCCAATTCGATGTCAAGGACCTTGATCTCCCAGCTACCAAGCTTGCCGACAGGATAATTGCCGTCCTTGTCTGACAGAACATGGCGATCACGCTTCGGTAGCGGCATCTTGAAGCCGTTGCGCACCTTAGTGGTCATCTCGATACGTGAGACCGGTACGATAACATCGATTTCTTGCGGGTCTTTCGCTTGCTGCCGGACGTCATCGTACGCTGCCCGGCGATCTTCGTTCAGGCTCTTGATCTTTGCGTGAAGAGACGAGAACCAGTCCTTAACAATCTGGTCAGCTGCGTTCTCCACCTCGTTGACAACACCAGGTACCATGATCAGTGCCGCAACCTTGGCTTTTGCCATGTAGATGTCGAAATCACTGTCATCATTGGCTGCTTCGAGCGCTAGCTTCTTGGCATATCCGTTGGCTATGGCCGTACCGAGCGCGCGAGCCGCCATCCGGAAGGCATCATTCACGCTCTGCTCACCGGCTTCCACGTGCCGTATGGTCTCCGTGGATTGCTGGGTGAGCCGGTTCGCCGTAATCCGACGAGCGTCTGCAGTAAGAATGTCTTGTAGATTGGCCTCGACAGATTGTTTGTATTGTGCTGTCTGGCCATCAAGGACAGCATAGAGCTTCTGGTGCGCCTGCGTATTAGGGCCCGGAAACAACTTGTCCATGGTGATCTCCGCCGCCATGTTCAGCAGCCGCTTCACCGGCTTTGCTGGTGCCTTTGGCGGTGGCTCGCTAGGCATAGTCTCGAAACAAGCTTTGACCTCGCCGGTCAAGGACTCGTTCCAGAACATGGCCTCCGGATCGACGAGCACCCAGCGGCCTGGTGATGTCGGCCGGGCAAAAGCTGCCCGCACCTTGGCACCCGTGTCGCCCCAATAGTCAATCAGAGCCTCCGGGATGCCGATAATACCGTGCCGCCAAAAGGCAGTCACCACTGACTGGTAAGCTGGCGCCAGAAGCACGACCGCGAACACGATTCCTGTGAGTAATGGGCCTCTGTGTACCTTATGTAGCGGCCCCCCACTGAAATGCAGCATAAAGAGGTAAACGCCGGTCAGAACGCATGACGCTGCCGTTATCAGCTTCACTATAACCCGCCGCGCTTGCCGAGCCTCACCCTTATTGAGGCCGATCTTGAAAGCCTGGTCGGGAACGCCGACCAGCAGCCAAAGCACGGCAGCCACCAGCGATATCTCAGCCCATCCAACTTCGCCATGATAAGGGGCAGAGAATGTGGGGGCCCAGCCCGCGCCATTACCAGCCAAGGACACCAGAGACGCCGTTGTCACAAGAAAGAGATACAGACCCGCAATCGAAATGAAGAGCGAAAGCATGCCAAATGTCATAATAAGCGAAAGCAGAAAGAGCACTGCCGGCCCGGCGAGTATTAAGTTGAATGGGTAAGGAATTGGTATGCTGGCTGCGATGAGGATAAAGAACAGGAACGGGATCCCAGCCCAAAGCGTGCGGGGCAGGAACAAAGCAGCCACCCCCAGTCGGCCGCCCCACGTTTGCAAACCCTCAGAGTTCTCTCGATCTTCGTCCCACAGCAAGCGGTATGAGACGAACATGAGGGCATAGCACACGATTATTGCGGCGACAAAAGCGACAAGGTAGCCCATAAGGGACCTCCGCCTCTATAGTATCGAGCTAACCCCTGCCGGGACCGGGCAGGTTGGTGGCGTCCTGCAAGAATATCGGAGCAGCCATGCCGGTGCTGGCCGCAAGATCAGCAGCGAGGGTTGCAGGCTCGGTTGCAGTTCATCCTCGTACGGCCTAGTTCACCAAGGTACGCTCGTGCGGCTTGAGCTGCTGGCTCGGGCCGGGAAACTCATTCATTACCGTATGGTGAGCCCAGGAACTCGTTCCCACAGCCCGGGACTAACGGCCGGACTGTGCATAGGGCCTTGCATAGGGCCTGTGCCTAGCCTCACTTGATCCTTGACGGATCGGACTCGGTTGATTCTTGACACGCCCTAGATGTTTTGCACCGCACCAGCCTGCGTGGCGGGGCGGATTCCGGGGGTTCCCGGGCAGGTGCCAGTTAACGCTGGTGCTGCGGCGGGGGTCAACGTCAGCGCCCGCAGCGCGCCAGCGCGAGGACGAACGACGTTGAGGCCCCGCAAGGCCCGGCGTAGCCTCGGCTGGCCGGGAGGGCGCTGCCGCCGCCTGGGCAAGCGGGGGGTGGAGGCTCCTGGCCAAGCCAGCGGAGGTCAGGCTGCGCAAGATCCTGCGAACAGTGACAGGGTGAGGTGACGGACCGCGGCCTGACCGCCGACTGTCACGTCGAGCGGCACGCAGCCGCGGAACGGCGGGCGGGTGAAGGCGAAGCCCTGGGCGTAGAAGCCGCCCGCCTTGCGGCAGGCATGGTAGGTCGCCGAGGTCACCCCGCTGGGCACGTATCCCCCGACGTCGATCATTACGTGGCCGCGGGCGCTGGCCCCGATCGTCACCGTGACCGTCGCGCCCGGCCGGACCACCAGGGGGAGCTTGTAGAACCTGCCGTGGGGCCCGAACGGTGCATAGCCGTACTGGGCGGGCGTGTAGGTGGCGACGGCGAGGCCGCCGGGGAAGTACATCGGCCCGGCAGCCAGGTCATGCGGCCCCGGGGTGACTGGCGCCCGGCCGGGGGGGCCAGGCCAGGCCTCGGCGGCGCACCACAGCACCAGCGGGTTGCCGGGGCTGCCGAGCGGGCCAGTGACGCGCGGGCTGCTAGCGGGGGATTGCGCGGGCGATGAAGTTGCTGTCCGGTTCGTGTCCGGCGTGCTGGCCCCCATGCAGCCCGCGAGGATGGCGCAGGTCAGCGTGGCCAAGGTGAACGTAAGGACCAGTGGCCGGGCGCGCACATGACCTATTCTGCTGGTCACCGCGCAGCCTGTCACCGGTCTGGCGGGCGAGCTTTCGCTGAGCAGAGCACGGCAACACGAGCGAGCTTCTGCCGGGAACGCTGTCTAGCGTGCGGTTTTAGTGCGGTGCTGGTCCGAACAGGGGCTCTCCGTCGCTGCCGTCGAGCAGGAAGGCGAAGCGGTCCAGGTCCTGGCGCAGCTGGGCGAGGCCGTAGGCGGGGTGGCCGGTGAACTGTCTCAGCGAGGCGGCCAGGCGGGCGGGGTCGCGGGCCAGCCATTGGCTGAGGAATTGCAGCATTTCGGCCAGCTCGGCGGCGTCGGCGGTGTTCAGTCTCACCTCAGGCATGAGGATCACCGTCCTTCCGGGGTAGCCGGGTCAGGGAGCGCTTATCGGTGGCGTTGGCTTTGTAGCGGTGGACTTCGCTGGTGGTGGTGCGGGGCACCACGGCGGCGGTCTCGCCGTCGATGACCACCCGGAAGTGGTTGTTCTCGCAGATCACGCTGGCGGTCTTGCCCGCGTGGATCATCCCGGCGTGGATCTTCTGCCGGGCGACCATCAGCCCGCCCCGGCACGACACCCGCCGCTGCACGGTGATGGGGCCTCCAGGCTGCGGCGGGAGGGACCTGGCGCGGCGGGCGCCGCGCAGCCGGTAACGCTGCGAGGCGGGAACCGGGCAGGCCATGGTGCGCAGCAGCGTCCCATCCGAGCCGAGGACGGCCATCAGCGGTCCTTCCATGCGCAGCGTAACCCGCTGCCCAGCCAGCGGCGAACCGACGCCGACCTGCTGATCGGCCAGGCTGACCAGGCCGGTGGCGTTAACGGTGCGGTCCACCTCGATCACCGCCCCACTGCCGGTGGGCAGCGGCGAAGGGCCTACCGAGCGGGCGCCGTTGGCGGCCAGCCGTGCCAGTTCAGCGGGGCCGAGCCGGGATGGCAGGGTCTTGATCCGGGCACCATCCAGCAGCACATGCAGGCTGATCACATCTACCCAGAGGGTGATCTGCCGCTCGGACAGTGCAGGCCCGAGCCAGACCTGCTGCCCGCCGATCCACAAGTTCCCCGAGGCCGGAACCACCCGGTCTACCTCCACAGCAGGCTGGCCAGCGCCTGCAGCGGTGCCCGGCGCTGGCGCTGCCTCCGCGGGCAGGCTCTGTGCTGGTAGCCAACCCGGACCTGGCGGCGGTGACTTCGGCTGGTCCGTGCTCGCAGCGAGCTGGGCCGGGATGCGCAGCTCCAGCGGCGAGGATGCTGGCATGAATCGGCTGGCCGGGAAGGCCATCGCCAGCGACTGGTGCGGGCGGTCAGTGTTGTATTCCTCGCGCCAGGCATCCAGCGCTGCCTGCAGCGCCTCGATGCTCTCAAACGGGCCATGCACGTCGAGCAGCTCGCGCTGGAGAGTCTGGTGGAGGCGCTCGATCTTCCCGGTCGTGGTCGGTTAACCGGCCAATCGAAGATCATCTTGTGGATAACTTGCGGTTCGGTGGGCTACTTGCCGGGCTGGCGGCGGGCGCGTTCGAGGCGGCGGAGCTGTTCTTCGTGGCGGCGGACGTTGGCGGCGACGGCTTCGAGGCTGCGGCGCAGCTGGTCGATCTGGACGGCGAGGCCGGTCAGGGTGGTGGCGTCGCGTCCGCGGGCGCGGTGCTCGTCGATGACGGCACGCAGGTCGGTCCGCCGGTAGAGGGTGGTCCGGCTGATGCCGGTGCGCGCGGCGACCTGACCGAAGGTGACGGGCTGCCCGGCCGCGGCGAATTCGGCGCAGGCGGCCTCGACCCGGGCCTGCTGGTCGTGGTCAGCTGGCATGGGCCTGGCTGATGAGTGCATCGAGGCGTTCGATGAGGCGGCGGTGGCGGGAGGCTTCCTGGCCCCAGCCGCGGGCGGCGGCGTCCGCGGCGAGCGCTTCGGCGTCGGCACGCTGCAGCTGCAGCACGGGCAGGAAGCTGGCCTCGGAGCGGAAGTTCGGGCAGTGCTCGCAGATGTTGGCGTAAGCGCAGGAGCCCTGGGCGGCGGTGCGCAGGCAGTAGCCGCCGGCCAGCCGGGCCTTGATCAGCGGCGCGTCGCGCCAGTTCCCGCCGGCGATAGCGGCGAGGGGCAGCTGGGTCCGCTCGCCGGGCAGCACCGGGCCGAGCTGGGCCCTGGCCAGGGCGAGAGCGCGGGTGTATTCGTCGCGGACGGTGGCGTCGAACAGCCGGCCATAGCGCAGGCTCATCTCCGCCGAGACGTGCCCCAGCAGCGCCATCAGGGCCTGCAGCGAGCAGCCGGCGTTGACCAGGGCGGTGGCGAAGGTTATCTGTACTGGATTTCGCAAAGTGCCTGGCAGAGGCCTGTTTCGGAATATGAGGGACGTGAGGCACGTAAGGCAAAAGATTGCAGCGAAGAGAAAAGACCCTGGTCCTGGCCCTGCCGCACGTGACTCACGGAGTGCTGGATACTTGTGAGGCACGACGCGACCAACCCCGGATTTCACCGTGCCTCAGGCCGCTACGGCGGTACAGATAACATATGTGTGCCTGAGCTGGTGAGGCACCACGCCGTCCAGGCCTGCCTCGGCGGCGGCGCGGCGCAGCTCGGCGCGCAGAGTGTCGGCGGAGACGCGCCGGCCCTGGTGGGTGAGCAGGAAGTCGGCGAGCTTGCCGGTGCGCGGGTGGCGCAGCGGGCGGCCGGGCGAGCGGTGCGCGGCGATCTGGTCGACCAGCTTGAGGGTCTCCTCGTCGATGGGCACCATCCGCTCGGTGAGCAGCTTGCCCAGCGGCACCTTCAGCCAGGCGCCCTGGCCGGGGACCTCGTGCACGCAGTCGAGTTCGAGGTCGACGAGCTCGCCGATGCGCATCCCGGTCGCGCGCAGCAGCAGGAGCGCGTCGGCACGCAGCCGGTTCGGTGAATCTTCCAGCGCCCGGAGCAGGGCACGTTCCTGATCCGGGGGCAAGTAGCGGGGCAGTGGGTGCGGCAGCTTGGGCGCATCCCGTGGGAACACCAGCCGCCGGGCCGGGGCTTCGGGCCAGCCCCACTCGGCGATGGCGTCGAGGAAGCTGCCCACGGCCTGGATGCGCTGCTTGGCGGTGGACGCAGCGATCGGAGCGCCGGTGCGGTGGCTGACCGCCACGGCGACCTCGTTGAGGTAGGGCTCGATGTGATGCTGCCGGTCCAGCAGCGCCAGCGAGGGCAGGCCCGGGTCGTTACGGGCGAGGAACCGGCCGAAGTGCGCCAGTTCGGAAGCGGTGCCCTGCACCGAGGAGCGGGCGTGCGCCCCTGCTGGCATCAGCGATCACCTGGCCGGTCAGCTCCTGGAGCGCCTCCGGATTCACCGCGTGCTGGCCGGTCCCGACGCGCAGATGGGTTCGTCCGCAGTGAACGTCGTGCCTCCTCCTCATCTGTATCTAGAAGATGGCAGGCAGACGGGTATCGTCTATACGGAGAATCCCGTACGGCCGTGGGGGGACCATGACGGGTCAGAACACGGTGCGCGCGGCCCTGGCGGCGGTCGAGGCCGCTGATGCTGCTCCCAGCCTGGTGGACCTTCCCGGCCTGCTGCTACCCGAACTGATGACCGCCTTCGGCGTGGACTCGGCGCTGTGGACTGAACTCGATAGGAAAACTGGCTCACCGCCCAGCCGGGTCGTCGCTTACCCCGAGCCGCTGCTCGACCATGAGGCAGCGAGAGCCCTCGAGCAGCACGCGCCAGGCTTCCCGCTGACCCGTCATACTCGTCCCGGCGGCGACGGCAGGCCGGTCCGCCGTTCGGATCTGCAAAGCATGCGAGATTTCCGCAACAGCGGCATGTACGCCGACGTGGCGCAGAAAATCAACGTCGACCAGGTGCTCGCGACGGCCCTCGCGACGGGCGTTGGCCTTGCACGTCTGTATCGCCCTGAACAGAGCCGGTGCTGACTTTACGTCCGAGGCAGTCGACCTTCTCACTCAGCTCCGACCGCTGCTGGCCCGCCGAGTGGCGCGGCTGTACGCCAACCTGGCTCACCGGCTGACCGCAGGCGAAGGGAGCACCTGGCCGGGCCAGGCAGATCTCACCCCCCGGCAGCAGCAAGTACTCCGCCTCATGGCAGGCGGCCTGACCGATGCAGTAATAGGGCGCCGCCTCGGCTGCAGCCCGAGAACAGTGGATAAGCACTTGGAACACATCTACCGCAAGCTCGGCGTGTCCAGTCGCACCGCGGCCATTGCCGCCGCATACAAGAGTCTTCAGCTCAGCGGCCCTGACGCTCGCACGTCATACACCTTCCATGCTGGTGATCCTGCTACCGATGCCGTCGACCGGGCAGGCCAGCGACCAGATTGACAATGACCGCCTGATCCCGGATGACCGCGGACCCTGCAGATCTTCGAGGGCACCAACCAGATCCAGCGCCTGGTCATCAGCCGCCACCTGGCCCGTTCCCGCTGAGGTCGGCGGCCGCGGCGACCAGGGCGGCCTCGGCCGCCGCGATGGTGGCCCGGCGGGCCGCGTTCCACCGGCGCGCCGCCACGACCCGGCGCCGCACCCGGCGGGCATGCTCGGTGACCCGGGCCGGGCTGGCGCCGCCGGGGGCATCCCGGGCCGGCACGACGATGGCGGGATCGGTCACCGCGCGGAGCAGGTCCGCCGTGACCGGTATCTCGGCGCTGGTGATCTCGGCGGCGGCCGCGCGCACGGCGGGCACGGTCAGCTCGCGCCCGCCGCGGGCCACGGTGGCGGCCACAGCCCGGCCGACCACCCGGTAGGCCGTCCGGTAGTCGAGCCGGAACCGCTGGGTCAGTTCCTCGGCCAGGTCGGCGGCCCCGGTGAAGTGGCTGACCGCCTGGTCGGCCAGGACATCCGCGTGCACGGTGAGGCCGGTCACCACCGCGGATCCCAGCCGCACGAGCCGGGCCGCCAGGTCGAGCGCCCCGGCCACCTCGCCGTAGGCGTACAGCCAGTTGTCGGTGCGCGCCGACGGGGTGAGCCCGGTGGCCAGCAGCCCGGCCAGGCGGCCGGCCAGGACGCCGGCCCCGCCGCGCAGCACCGGCAGGGCGTACGGGTTGCGCTTCTGCGGCATGAGCACGCTGGCCCGGCACAGCGAGGCGTCCAAGGTCACGTAACCGAACGCGGGGCTGGCGAAGATCTCCAGGTCGGAGGCGAGCTGGCTGAGGGTCGCGGCGGCCTGCGCGGCCGCCAGCACCGCGTCGGCGTTCCCGTCGGCCGACCACATCGCGTCGCGGGTGTGCGGGCCGACGGCGCCGAACCCCAGGCCCCGGGCCAGCCGCCCCCGGTCCAGCGGCAGCCGGGTGCCGCCTACCCCGCCGGCCCCGCCGGGCGAGGCGTCCGCGAGCACGTACGCGGCCTCGATCCGGTCCAGGTGGCGCACCGCCTGCTCGGCGAAGCCGCCCAGGTAGTGACCGAACGTTGACGGCTGGGCGGGCTGCAGGTAGGTGGTGTCGGCCCACAGCGTGGCGGCCTGCGCGGTGGCCTGGTCCGCGACGGCCCGGGCGAAGGCGGCCACGTCGGCGTGCAGGCCCAGCAGCCGGTCCCGGAGGGCGAGCCGGAACGCGATGCGGCCCGCCTCCCGGCGGGTCCGGCCCAGGTGCAGCCGCCCGGCCGCCGGGCCGAGTTGCCGCTCCAGCTCCCGCTCCCGGCTGTTGTACGCGTCGCCGTACCCGGGGTCGTAGGGGAATTCCGCGGCGGGGGAGTCGAGCAGCTTGAGCAGCACCGCGCCGACCGGCGCCGCCTCGCCGCGGGTCAGCGCGCCGCACTCGACCAGTTCGACCAGGTGCGCGAGGTCGGCCAGGGTCAGGCCGCGGTGCAGCAGCGGCGCATCGGCGATCTCCAGCGCATAGCCCGCCTCGACCAGCTCGGGGGCCGGCCCGCTGGTGATCCGGGCCGTGGCCCCCAGGTACCCCTCGGGGGGGCGCTCCCCGGCCATCACGCCCCGCCCCCCGGCCCGGCCTGCCCCGGCCCGGCCTGCCCCGGCCCGGCCTGCCCCGGCCCGGCCTGCCCCGGCCCGGCCTGCCCCGGCCCGGCCTGCCCCGGCCCGGCCTGCCCCGGCCCGGCCTGCCCCGGCCCGACCTGCCCCGGCCCGACCTGCGCGTCCGGCGCGTCCCCGGCGAGCGCGTCCCCGGCGAACAGCGTGGGCGCGCCCCCGCTGACCAGGAACACCTGGCTGCCGTGCACCCGGCCTGCGCGGCACTCCGCGATCAGGGCGGCCATCGCCTTGGCCCCGAACACCGGGTCCAGGAACACGCCCTCGGTCACCGCGACCAGCCGCGCCGCCGCCTGCCCGGCCGCGGACGGCGTGCCGTACCCGGGCCCGATCCAGCCGTCCCGCACGTCGGGCGCGGGGAGGCCCGCGCCGATCCCGGCCAGCCCGGCCGCGGCCTCGGCCAGCTCCCGGACCCGGTCGCGGCATTCCGCAGCGGGCCGGCTGACGGTCACGCCCACCACTCGGTACGGCGCGCCGGTCAGGGCCGCCCCGGCGACCAGCCCGGCCTGGGTCCCGCCGGACCCGGTGGCCAGCCACAGCCCGGCCGGCGGCTCATCCAGCCCGGCCAGCTGGGCGGCCAGTTCCAGGCTGGCCCGGACGTAGCCGAGCGCGCCCAGCGGTGTCGCGCCGCCGCGCGGCACCGGGTACGGGCGGCGGCCCGCGGCGCGCAGCTCCGCGGTGACCGCCGCGATGCCCGCGTCCACCGACGACCGCTCCGGAGCCCCGGTGAACCGCACGTCCACCCCGAGCCAGCGGTGCAGCCGCATGTTGCCCTGGGCCTGCCCGGCCTGGCACCCGGCTCCGCTGCCGTAGCAGACCACGTGCGGCTCGATCCCGTGCCGCAGGCAGGCCAGGGCGGCCAGCATCGTCCAGTTCGACTGCGGGCCCGCCCCGGTCACCAGGCTGTCGCAGCCCAGTGCGAGCGCGTCGGCGATGAGGAACTCCAGCCCGCGCACCTTGTTCCCGCCCAGGCCGGCGCCGCTCAGGTCATCCCGCTTGAACAGCACCTCAACGCCCAGCTCGTCCGACAGCCGCGGCGCCAGGTGCAGCGGGGTCGGCGCGATCACCAGGTCCACCCGCGCCCGCCCGGCCAGCCCCCCGGCGCCCGGCCCGCCGGGTCCGGTCCCCGGCCCGCCGGCCCCGGCGCGCGGCCCGCCGGGTCCGGTCCCCAGCCCCCCGGCCCCCGCGCGCGGCCCGCCGGGTCCGGTCCCCAGCTCCCCGGGCTCAGTCCAGGGGCTGGCGGCCGGCCGGCCGCCGGTCACCGCGCCCGCCCCGCAGTCACCGGCCCGCCCCCGCGCACGCCCGCCGGACCCGGTCCACGAACGCGGCGCACGAGCCGAGCGCCGACCGCACCTGCAGCAGCTCGTCCAGTTCCGCGTCGGTGATGGCGTCCAGCCGCGGGTCCCCGCGCAGCGCGGTGCGGAAGTCCTGGTCACGGTCGATGCCGCGCATGGCCGCGGCGTACACGCTGTCGTGCGCGGAGTGCTTGCCGATCCGGCCGGCCAGCGCCCGCATCACCGGCTCGGACAGCAGGTAGCCGCGGTGGCTGCCGATGTTGGCCAGCATCCGCTCCGGGTCGGCCCGCAGCCCGTCCAGCATCCGGACCCCCGACCCGGCGCACGCCGCGAAGGCCATCGAGGCCTCCGGGACCACCAGCCACTCGGCCTTCCACGCCCGGCCGTCCCGCTCGTGCTCGCACACCATCCCGTCCAGGGCCACCGCGGCCTGCGCCCGGACCACCCGGGACAGGGTGACCAGGTGCTCGGAAATCTCCGGGTTGCGCTTATGCGGCATGGTGATCGAGCCGACCGTGCCCGGGGTGAAGGACTCCCGCAGCTCCCCGATCTCCGGCCGCTGCAGCTGGTACACCTCGTTCCCGATCTTGCCGGCCGTCGCCGAGATCGCGGCCAGCAGCCAGGCGAACTCGGCCACCCCGTCGCGGGCGGTGATCCACGGGATGACCGGCACGCCCAGCCCCAGCTGCCCGGCGAACCCGGCCAGCAGGTCAAGAGCCTGATCGCCCCAGAACTCCATGGTGCCGAGGGCCCCGCCGAGCTGGGCCACCTGCCAGCGGTGCCGGCCCTGCCGCAGCCGTTCCAGGTGCCGGTCCAGTTCCGCGGCCCAGACGGCCGCCTTGAACCCGAACGTGACCGGCAGCCCCGGCTGCCCGTGCGTCCGGCCGCACATCGGCGTGTCCCGGTACTCGCCGGCCAGCTCGAGCGCCCGGTCCCGCATCCGGGTCACGTCCCGCTCGGCGATGTCGCCCACGGCCCGGAACACCAGCGCGAACCAGGTATCGGACAGGTCCTGCACGGTCGCGCCGTAGTAGACCCACTCCCGCGCGTGCTCGGGCAGGACCTCGCGCAGCGCCCGGATCAGGCCCATGGTCGAATGCCCGGTCTCCCGGGTCTGCTTGGCCACCAGGTCCAGGTCGAGCAGGGACACGTCAGCGTGCGCCCGGATGGCCCGGGCCGCGGACGGCGGGATCAGCCCGGTATCCGCCTGCGCCTGGGCCAGCGCGGCCAGGATGTGCAGCCACGCCTGCGTCCGGCCCTCATCCGAGAACAGCGCCGAGGCCTCCGGTGTCGTCCACAGGTGGCCGAAGATGGCCGAGTCGGCCGGGTGCGCGCTAGCCATGGCCCGCGCCCGCCGCCGGGCGGGCCGCTGGCGCCGGGCAGTCCGCGCTCACCGGCCCCGCGGGCGGGACCCCGCACAGCGCGCGGAGCGCCGCCCGGACCTCATCCAGGTTCGCGCCCCATGGCACCACCGCCGTGGTGCCGTCCACCTCGATGCCGCGTTCCCGCAGGCAGCACTTGGTGAGCAGCCGTTCCCCGGGCTGGCCCGCGGCCCTGGCCCGGGGGCAGAGATCGACCCGCTGCGGTTGCGTTGCGTAAAAGTGCTCGTGGAACTGCCGTGATCGCTCGCAGCCGATCAGCAGCCAGTCCTCGTGGTAGGGCGGGTGGGTGTCCAGGAAGCTGATCTCCTGGCCGGCCGGCATGCCGCTGCCCCGGCAGGGCAGCAGGTAACGCGGTGCGGGGTGGCCGGCGACCAGCCCGGCCACGTCCACCGCGTCCAGGACCAGCTCCACCGGGGGCAGGTCCTCGTCGTACGCGATGACCTGCTCGGCCATGGCCAGCAGTTTCGGCGGGTGGGGCGGGACGACCTCGGTGACCCGGACCGGCACCGGCGCGGGCTGCCAGATGAAGTTCACGTGCTCGAACTTGCCCTGCACGACGTAGGCGAGCACGCCGTCGCGGTGGTGCCCCCGCGCGACCGCGGCCAGCGCGGAGGCGTTGCCGACGTCGGCCGCCGGGTCAGTGATCCACGCGGTGGTCTCCGGGCCGGACAGCACGCGCAGCTCGGCCACCGGGGAGAACAACGGGCCGGGATCGGCCGGGCGGACCGCGGCCAGGGCGGTCTGCTCGCCGTTGCGCAGCACCAGGAACGCGGTCCGCCGGTAGATCTCCCGGTCGCGCAGCAGCGCCGCGATGGCGGCCGGGGTGAGCGGGATGTCTACGTCCTGTACCGACAGCCCGCGGTACGGGCGGGTGATGGTGTTCGGTGCCGGGTCGGGGATCACCGCAGCGCACCGGCCGCGGCGGTGTCCGCGCGCAACCCCAGCCGCAGGGTCTCCAGCGCCAGCACGCCGGCCGGCGCGACGTTGCCGATGTTCACGTCCGGGCCGAGGTGCCGGACGAACCAGGCCTGCTGGCCCTTGCCCGGCGCCTCGAAGATCACCTTGTCCTGGGGGATCCGGCTCAGGATGACCGACACCAGGTCCTCGCGGATGCCCTGGTCCGCGTGATACAGCCCGACCGTGCCGCTCTCCCGGCCCTCGGCGATCACCCAGGACGCCCCGGCGTCCAGGTCGCCGGCCATCTCCTGGGCCCACTCATCCGGCGTCGGCGGGTAGTTGCCCTCCTTGGCCCCGGTCTCCGCCAGGACCACGAAATCCGCGGCCAGTTCCCGGATCAGCGCCTGCTTCCGGCCGGGCGGCAGCGACCGCAGCCCGTCGGACACCTCGATATGGGTCATCCCGACCTTGAGGGCCCAGTCCCGCAGCTCCCCGATCCGGTCCTGGATGGCGGCCACCTCGAGCAGCGTCCCGCCCAGCGAGACCGGGCAGTCATGGGCCGTGCACAGGCCGACCCGCTCCTCCAGCGCCGGGTCGACGTACCCGATGCCCCAGCCCACCTTGACGATGTCCACCAGGGCAGCGGCCTGGCCCAGGAAGGCCCGGGTCCCCTCCGGGGTGAGCCCGCTGTCCAGCACGTGAGTGATGCCGCGGGACCGGGGCTTGGCTGACCGGGCCGGCAGGCGGAGGAAGGTGGGACACTCGGGCACGGGGCGCCTCCCGCTCAATGGTGTGGTCGCACCATAGGCACGCGGGCCGCCGAGTTTCGCTGTCCTGGCAGGGTGAGGTTCCCGTGGTTCGTTGGCCCCGCGGGCCCGGGGATCGGTCCCGGGGCCCTGGGCGGCCGGCGTCCGGTCCCCGGGTGGGCGGGGACCGGACGCCGGGACTGGCTAGCCCTGGATTTCCTCCCGGACCAGGGCGGCGCCGTCGGCGAGCGCGCGCAGCTTGCCCGCGGCGATCATCCGGGGCAGGTTGATCAGCCCGCAGTCGGTGGACAGGCCCAGCCGGTCTGCGGGCACATACTCCAGCACCTGCCTGATCCGGTCGGCCACCTCGTCCGCGCTCTCGGTCACGGTGGACTTCACGTCGATGACCCCGGCCACGAACGGCTTGGCCCAGTTGTTGTCGGTCAGCGGCTTGAGGTCATCGGGCCCGGTCCGGCCGACCTCGTAGTTCAGCGCGGTGATGTTGGCCTGCAGCACGTGCGGGAAGATGGCGTGCGCCCGCTCCGGCGCGGGCGCGTCGGAGGCCCGCTTGTCCAGTACGAACGCGCCGAACTCGGTCTTCGTCTCGTCCGGGAAGTAGGCGGGCGTCCCGGAGTAGTTGCCCCAGCAGGTGTGCACCCAGAACTCGCAGTTCACGCCCTCGACCGCGGCGTTGAGCGCGTCGATCTCCCAGTCGCCCATGCCGTACGGCCAGACGAACTCGTCCAGCTGGATGATGTCGCAGCCGTTGTCCGCGAGCTCCTTGAAGTCCTCGTTGAACGCCTTGGCCAGCGCCATCGCGACTTCCCGGGTGTCCTTGTAGTGCAGGTTCGTGGTGGCCGCCGCGATCACGCCCAGGCCGGTGTAGGACACCTTGACCGGCTTCTTGGTCGCCTTGCGCACCGCGCGCAGGTTGACCAGGTGGAACGGGACCTCCCGGCTGATCTCGCCGATGCAGGTCGGGGAGAACAGGGTCGAGTAGATGGGCAGGCCGATCGGCGGCCCGGACAGCCGGTAGCCGGACATCCGCTCCAGGTAGTAGTACAGGATCGTGCCGTACGGGGAGTCCCCGCCGTACACCTTCCCGTCGGCGATCACGTCCAGGCCCGCGGCCTCCTGGTCACGCACGATCGCGCCGACCACGTCCTCGAACGCCTCCTTGCTGATCGAGTCATGGATGAACTCACCCTTGGGCAGCGTGGCGAACGCGTGCCCGTCGTACCACCGTGGGTTGGGGTAGTTGCCGACCATCGTGGTGGGCAGCAAGACGTCCTGACCGCCGATGAGCATCGTCGCTCCTTCCGGTTGCTTCTTGCGGCTAAGTGCGAGGAGCGTAGGCCGGCTGAGCAGCGCGTTTCTTCCCTCCCCCGGGACCGGATTCGCTGTGCGGCTGCCCACCCCGGGGCAGTTTCCGGCTTGCTGGCATGGCTCCCGTGACGGGCGGCCGCCCGCCACGGGAGCCATCCTCAGGCGTGCAGCAGGATCAGGGCTACGGCCATGCCGACCAGGCACAGCAACATGAGCGAGAAGCCGACGAAGGCGGCCAGACGCAGGAACTGGGTGAGCAGCTGAGCTAGCAGCCCGCTCAGCTGGCACCCGAAGGCGACCAGGACGGCGACAATCAGGAGCATGACCAAAACCACCAGGTCACTGGCGGTGTGGCCGGAGTCGGCGGCCTTGGCCGCAAGCATCCCGGACGCCGCCACGTGGATCGCAGCGTGAGCGAGAGGAATGGCGAAACGGGGGTATACAGTAAGCACGGGAATTCCAGGGGTGTGAGAGCTGCTGGTTTTCCAAACGCGGGCACCCTCGGGCCAGAGGGTGCCCGTCACGGTTGAGGCCGACTAGCGCTAGCCGTGGACAGGCGGGCAGGCAGGCGCCGGCTGGACTGGTGCTGAAACTCGGGCCGCACCGCCTTTCTGCTTCAGTTAATCTTCAGCTGAAGTCTGCGCAGTGAGCCTGGTAGTGATCTTTTATTCACGTGCAGGCCTGAAGTTCTGATACCCTCGGCGGGTTCAAATACGCCTGCTGCGCGTGGCCTGGGTAGACTTCAGCTAGATGTTGCCTGAAGCGCACCCTTGCGTATCGCCTGAGATGTCTTACCAGCTAGCTGGGTGTTTCGTCCGCATGGTGAGGTGGTAGGAAGTGTTCAGCGACTCTACTGAACTTCAGATGAATAGAGCCTTGTTGTGGACAGACCGGACCCACGGCACATGCTTGCGCAGCGTCTGCGCTCACTGAGAGAGGAACGCTGGCCCGGGCGGAAGAAGCTCACCCAGCCTGAACTCGCGCGAGTTCTCGGTGAAGAGCGCTCCACCAGCGTTCCCCTGATCTCGTCCTGGGAGTCCCGTACCAATCCCGTGATCCCGCCCCTCGAGCGGCTGGATGATTACGCAACGTTCTTCGCTACTGAGCGATCCGTAGCGGATGGCGCGCCGCGCCTGCTGCCCCTGGATGAGCTGACCGAGGTGGAACGTGGAGCGCGTGACCTGCTCAAGAAGGAGCTAGTGCAGTTGCGTAACAATGCGCAGCGGGCCATCACGACATCGTCAGCGGCCAGCGCCGCTAATCCCCGCTACGCTGCCGTCGCCAGCCCGCTGGCCGCGGGCTTGTGGTACTTCCCTGACGGCGCGCCAGTGACGATCGTCTGCGCCGAGCTACCAGACGAGATGCTTAAGAACCTTAAATATGCCAATCCCCGGCACCCTGACTTCATCAAGCTCTACAGGTATGCGGATCTGGACTCCCTCTTCGAGCTATACGGTCATGTCCGCGCCACCAACCCGGCCACCCAGGTCAACCTGCGCGCCGCGAACCAGCTCACCAACGACGACTACACGACTCACCTGGTCGTTCTTGGTGGTGTCGACTGGAACACCGTCACCTTGTCCGTCCTCAACCGCCTCCAGCTGCCGGTACGGCAGGTGACGGACTGGGACGCCAACAAGATTCCCTACTTCGAGGTGGCAGTGGATGGAAAGCTAGCCCAGTACAAGCCTCAGCTCAATCCAGCGGATACTGACGAGCTTCCGGATAACCCCGAGCTGCGTGCGGACGTTGCCCTTTTCGCCCGAGCCGTGAATCCCTACGATCGAGAGCTGACCGTCACGGTCTGTAACGGGATGTACGGCAACGGCACCTACGGTGCTGTGCGGGCCCTCACCGATGCGCGTTTCCGGGATCGCAACAACTCCTATGTACAGGAGAACTTCAGGGACAAGAACGAGTTCTGTGTTCTGACCCGTGTCACGATCGAAAACGGCGTAGCCGTGACCCCAGACTGGACGATCCCAGGAACCGCGCTCTTCAAATGGGCCCGGTGAGCCGTGGCCGGGGATGAGGCACCAGACCATCACGGCTCGCACCAGGGCTTGCTATGGACGCATAAGAACGCGTCAGCACAGAAACGTGTTGATGCGCTTATCGTGCCGACCATCCGCACTCCCACCTTGCTCAGGGCGGCGGCGGACATAGCGGCGCGGCTGGATTGCCCCTTGGTAACCCTGCACAGCCGGAGCTGGACCAACCTGCCAGTCATTGCCCGGCGGTTGCGTGATGACATCAACCTGATCGCCATCGACGTCCGTGATCACACCCGCCTCGGGCTCCCGAAGCTTGAGACGTCCCGGCTGCTGGCCAGCACCAGGTTCGACCGGCGGACCGATACGAGCGCCAAGCGAAACCTCGGGCTCGTCCTGAGCCGCCTGCTCGGCTGGGAGCGCATCGCGTTCCTCGACGACGACATCGAGGTGCCGGATCCAGGCGACCTCGCCCGGGCATCCGCGCTCCTGGACACGTACAACGCGGTAGGCCTCGCCAATGAGGGCTTTCCCGATAATTCAGTCGTCTGCCACGCGTACCGGGCCGCGGGCGGCCCGCAGCAGACGTTTATCGGCGGCGGCGCCCTGGTCGTCCGGACGTCACGGAACCGCTCGTTCTTTCCCAGCATCTACAACGAGGACTGGTTTTATCTGCTGAATGCCAAGAAGGGCCTGCAGCCGCTGGCCAAGACCGGCCGCGTGGTGCAGCAACCATACGATCCCTTTGCCACGCCCGAACGTGCGCGGACTGAGGAGCTCGGTGACGTGCTGGCTGAGGGCGCCTTCTGGCGGCTGGACGAAGGACTCCCCGTCCTGGACGCAGATGACGGCTACTGGCGCCAGTTCCTGGACAAGCGGAAGCGGTTTATCGAATCAGTTCTTGAAGATGTCCGGGACAATTATGCCGAGCAGATGCCGGGTAAGAAAATCCGAATGGAAGCCGCGCTCCGGGCGGCCCTCGAGCGCTTGAAGTACATCACCCCCGGCCTGTGCCTGGATTACCTGCAGGCACTCACCTATGACCGCCACGGATGGCAGACCTACCTGCGCTCTCTTCCGGCGGGTCAGCCACTCAGCGCCGCCTTGGACGTCGTCACCGGCTTGGGGGCCCGGCCGCTGCACCGGCCCGCTCGCCGCCGGATGACGCTGTGGATCCCGGATCCGCACCGCACGGCCGCTCCCACCAGCACCGTGGAAGTCAACCTTCCAGCGGCTGTGGCTGAACGCGTCAGCTGACCCGGATCCGCCAGTCGACGGCGGTGCAGGCGGCCGGGGTGACCAGGACGGGGTTCAGGTCCAGCTCGGCGATCTCCGGGATGGCGGCCATCAGCTCGCTGACGGCCGCGATCACGTTCGCGGCCGGGCCGAGGTCGGTAGGCTGGGCGCCGCGCAGGCCGCGGAACATGGCTGCGCCCCGGAGCGCCCGCAGCATCGTGACCGCGTAGGCCATATCGACCGGCGCCACCGCCAGCTGCACATCGCGCTGCGTCTCCACCAGCACTCCGCCGAACCCGGCCACCACCATCGGCCCGAACTCCGGATCCCGGGCACCGCCGACGAGCAGTTCGATCCCCTCATGCTGCCGCTGCACGAGCACCGCCGCCCGGTCCGCCAGCCCGAGCAGGTCCGCGCAAGCCGTCCGGACGGCCTCCGCGCCAGCCAGCCCCAGCCGCACCCCGCCCACATCGCTCTTATGCGTCAACTCCGGATGATCAACCTTCACCACCACGGGATACCCCAGCCGTTCCGCAGCGGCAGCCGCAGTCTCGGGACTGTGGCACCGCACCGTCTCGATCACCGGCACCCCGGCCTGTACCAGCAGCTCACGTGCAGTCTCCGCGGAGAGCAGCCCGCGTGCCCGGGGGATGGCCGGCCGGGGATGCCGGTGAGTCAGCGGAAGCCGTTGAGGCGGCCACTGACTCACCGGCCCCCGGGCCCCCCCGGACTCACCGGCCTGGAGCCCACACCGAACCGCCGTACCCACCGCCTGAGCAGCGCGCTGCGGCCACGGGAAGCACGGCACGCCCGCTTCCTGAAGCACGCTCATGTGCGGGTCGGCAGCGCGCGGCGCCACCCAGCAGACGTACACGGGCACGGGAACCCCATCCGCCCGGAGCCGGCCGACGGCGTCCCGGACCGCTTCTGCCACATCCCGGGACGCGGAGCGCTGCAACAGCACCGGCACGATCACGTTGACCTCGCCCGACCGGGCCAGCAGGTCGATCGCCGCCGGATAGACGGTGGTGAACAGGTGCCACGCCGGGGTCATGTCCACCGGGTTGGCGGCGCTGGCGTAGGCCGGCAGTAGCTCCCGCAGCTTCTCCTGCAGGGCCGGGCCCAGCTCGGGGACGGCCAGCCCTTCGTCGGCCAGCAGGTCGGTGAGTTCCACCCCGGTCCCGCCGGAGTTGGTGATCACCGCGGCCCGCGGCCCGCGCGGCACCGGCTGGCCGGACAAGGCCCGGGCCGCGTCGAGGACCTGCAGGCCGGTGCGCACCCGGACTACGCCGGCCTGGCGCAGCGCGGCGTCGCGGACCGCGTCGTCGGTGGCCAACGCGGCTGTATGCGAGACCGCGGCCCGCTGCCCGGCGCCAGTGCGGCCGCCGACGACCGCGATGACCGGCTTGACCGGGGTGGTCCGGCAGGCCTCACCGAAGAACCCGCGGGCGTCGGTGATCGACTCCAGGATCAGGCAGATGACCCTGGTCTCCGGGTCCTGGCGCAGGTAGGCGAGCAGTTCCGCGTCGGTGATGTCCGCCTTGTTCCCCGCCGCGAACACCTTGGCCACGCGCAGCCCCTCGTCCTGGCCGAGCGCGTGCACGGCCATCCCGTAGGACCCGGACTGGGTGACGATGCTGACCCCGCCGCCGCCCGGCGGGGTGCCCGCCGCGATGGAGGCGTTCAGCGGGAGGTCCGCGTTCTGCACCCCGAAGCAGTTCGGGCCGACGATGCGCACGCCGCCCGCGCGGGCCGCGGCCACGGCTTCGGCCTGGAGTTCCGACCCAGCCGGGCCGGTCTCCGCGAACCCCGCGCTGAGTACCACGGCCGCGGTGACCTTCGCCTCGGCGGCGGCGCGGAGGATGCCCGGCACGCTGGCCGCCGGGGTCGCGATGATGGCGAGGTCCACCTGGCCGGGGACATCGCGCAGGCTGGGGTAGGCGGCCTGGCCGCCGACCGTGGCGGACTGGCTGACCGGCAGCACCTCACCAGGGAAGTCAGCCAGGTTGTCCCAGAGCAGCCGGCCCACGGTGCCGACCCGGTCGGACGCGCCGACCAGGGCGATCCGGCGCGGCGCGAACACAGCGGCCAGGCCGCTGTCATCGCCGGGGCCGGGAGCGCTGCGGCCCGGGTCGCCCGCGCTCAGCATGCGCAGTCCTGGGTGTGCCCCTGCTCGAAGGTCCGGGCCAGCTCGCGGGCGGAGAACTCGGACCGGCGCACACCGAGCGGGTCCACCGACCGGACCGCGGCCAGTTCAGACACGGACGGCGGCGCGACCGTGCGCAGGTCACCGGCGACGTCCAGCGGGAAGCCCGTGGCCGCGCGGACCTCCGCCACGCTGACATCGGGGAAGGTCTGCACCAGCCGGGCCCGGCTGGTGCAGAAATCGAACACGCCCAGCTCGGTGACCAGCCACTGCGGGCCGCCACCGGTGAAGCCGAGCTCGGCCCGGGTGCCCAGCCGGGTGCGGTGCCCCATGTCGGTGATGAAGTCGCACTCGGCCACCAGGGTCCGGCCCGACCGGTGCCGGGTGGTCCACACCGTGAGGTGGCCGATGGTGGCGGACAGGTTGCAGCCACCGCCCCCGCCACCGAGCTTCACCTTCGGCCGCCCGGCCGGGCCGATCGCGGTCACGTTGGTGTTGCCGTACCCGTCGATCTGGCCGCCGGACAGGAACATCCGGTCCACGTCACCGCGGACGGCGGCATCGAAGAACTCCTCGAACCGCATGCTGTACGCCGCGCCCCGGCTCAGGCTGGCGTCGTTGCTGGTCGGCGGGATGAACGGGGGATCGGGGTTGATCGCGTACATGGCCCCTTCGACCAGCACCATGTCCCGCGCATGCGTCCGCCGCGCCACGTGCATGGCGACCTGCGCGCACGGGCTGCCGAAGCCGTGGAACACCGTCTCCCGCGGCCGGATGGTCCGGGCCAGCGCCACCACGAACCATTCGTCGATCGTCCAGCTCATGTGAAGATCTCCTGCCACGCGCCGGCCGACCGGGACCAGGCGGCCAGCTGGGCGAGCCGGTCGGCGCCGATCGCGCCCCGGTAGCTCTCCTCGCTGCCGCGCACGTAGGTGGCCACGTACTTCTCGAGGTCCTCCGGGCCGGCCTGGGCCGCCGCCACGTACTCACGCAGGTGGCTGCGGTCGTAGGCGTAGCGCGGGTAGCAGGACGCCGGATGCGCCCCGAACGGGACGTGCGCCACGGCCGCCACCAGGTGCGCGGGGATGGTGACGCCGGACGCGGTCACCTGCTCGGTGGAGACCAGCTCGTCCACGGTGGCGACCACCATCCGCGACGCGGACGCGAACCGCTCGTCCAGCACGTACGGCTGCTCCAGGTGCAGGTTGCCGTAGCGGTCCCCGGACGGGGCGTGCAGCAGGGCCACGTCGGGGCGCAGCGGCGGCACGGCCACCATCCTCTCCCCGGTGAACGGGCAGGTGATCTCCGCGTACTCGGGGTGCAGCGTGACGATGTCCGAGCCGCGCACCCCGCGGACCGGCAGGAACGGCACCCCCATCTCGGCCGCCCGCAGCTGGGCCAGGATCGTGGCGCAGCAGCTCTCCGCCACCTCGATCGTGCCCTCCTCGGCGGCGCGCCGGTAGGACGGGGCCAGCCCGAGGTCCTGCTCGAAGCCGACGTAGCTCTCCTCGCACCGGCGGACCGCCCCGGCCGCGATGAGCAGGTCCACGTCGATGCTGTGCGCCGACCCGACCAGGTGCAGTCCGGTCCGGCGCTGCCGGACCAGTTCCCGGACGGCGGCCATGGGCAGCCGGGCGGACAGGCCGCCGCCCAGCGCGACCATCGCGCCGTCGCTGATCAGGGACACCGCGTCGGCCAGGCTGGCGCGCTTGTCTCCCGGGGGCTGCAGGCTCATCGGGTTCCTCCGGCGGGGCTCGGGGACGGTCCGGCCGCGGCCTGCGTGGCGGTGCGCGGCGTGGCTGCGGGCCGTGCGGTCGCGGACTCCGCGGTCGCGGGCTGCGCGGCCTTGATCGCGGCGGCCAGCACCGGGTCGTAGACCGGTGCGAACGGCGGGGCGTAGCTCAGGTCCAGCGCGGCCAGGTCGCTCACGGTGAGCCGGGCGTACAGCGCGGTGGCCAGCACGTCGATGCGTTTCGCTGCGCCCTCCCGGCCGGCCAGCTGGCCGCCGAGCAGCCGGCCGTCCGGCGCGTGCACCAGCCGGACGTGCAGCGGCTGGGCGCCCGGGTAGTACTTCGCCCGGGACCGGGAGACCAGGTCGGTAGCGGTCGCGTCCAGCCCGGCGGCCCGCGCCTCGGCCAGGGTCAGCCCGGTGCGGGCCACCTCGAGGTCGAACACCTTCACCACCGCCGTGCCGACGATGCCGGGGAAGGCCGCCTCGCCGCCGGCTGCCACGGTCCCGGCCACCCGGCCGGTCTTGTTGGCCGCCGGGCCGAGCGGCACCCAGGCCGGCCCGCCCAGCACCAGGTGCTGCAGGGCCACGCAGTCGCCGGCCGCGTACACGTCCGGCAGCGAGGTGCGCATGCTCGCGTCAACCAGCAGGGACCCGTCGGGCAGGTGCTCCGCGCCCGCCCGGACCAGCAGGCTGGTGGCCGGGCGCACCCCGGCCGCCACCACCACCAGGTCGGCGTCCACCTCCGTGCCGCCCAGCACCGCGGTCACCGTGCGCGGGCCAGTCCCGTCGCGGTGGCTGTGCCGCAGCTCGTCCAGCCGGGTGCCGAGCCGCAGCCGGGTGTGCCGCTCCAGCTCGGCCTGGGCCAGCTCAGCGACCGGCTCGTCCACGTTGCCCAGTACCCGGGGCAGCGCCTCCACCACCTCGACCTCGGCCCCCGCGCCGACCAGGGCCTCCGCTGCCTCCAGGCCGATGTACCCGGCGCCCACCACGATGGCCCGCCGGACGGTCCCGCTCTCCAGCAGCCGGCGCAGCCCGATGGCCTCGTCCAGCGACCGGATGGTGAAGACCCGCGGGCCGTCCAGCCCCGGCACCGGCGGCCGTACCGGCGCGGCGCCGCTGGCCACCACGAGCGCGTCGTAGCGGAGCGGGCCGCTGCCCGCCTCGCCGGTCAGCTGCACCTGGTGCGTGACGGGGTCGATCGCGCTGACCCGGGTGTGCAGCCGCAGGTCGATGCCGCGCTTGTCACGGAACTCGCTGGGCGGGTAGGCGAGCAGGTCCTCGGCCCGCTGTACGGTGCCGTCCAGGAAGTACGGGATCCCGCACATGCCGTAGGCGGCGAACCCGCCCGCCTCGCAGACCACCACATCGAGCCGGGGCGCCACGCGGCGGGCGGCGGACGCGGCGGACATCCCCGCGGCGCCGCCGCCGATCACCACGAGCCTGCTCACCTGCCACCTCCGCCTTCCGGTGGTCCTGCACGGGAATACACGGCAGGTGCTTCCCGCCGCTCAAGTCTGAGCATGCGGGGAGCCCCCCGGCGCCGGTCAGGTCTTGCCGGGACAAACCACCGGCCCAGGCTCGACCTGCCAGATCAGTGGAATCGGCGGCCAGGTCAGTCACCCTGGCTGGCATGAGTCAGCGCAGCAGCAGTCAGCACGCCCAGCCGGAGGCCAGCCCGGAGGCCGGGGAGGTCGCGGCGGTGGTGGCCCGGGCCCGCGCCGCGGCCCGCGCCATCGAGCCCTACACCCAGGAGCAGGTGGACGAGCTGGTCACCGCGGTGGCCTGGGCCGTGGTGCGCAAGGACCATGCCGAGACACTGGCCCGGCTGGCCGTGGACGAGGGCGGCTTCGGCAACTACGCGGACAAGGTCGCCAAGATCCACAAGCGGGTGACCGGGGTACTGGCCGACATGACCGGGCTGCGCACCGTCGGCGTGGTGGAGGAGCAGCCCGACGCCGGGCTGGTCAAGATCGCCAAGCCGGTCGGGGTGGTGGCCGCGCTGATCCCGACCACCGGCCCGGACGCGACCCCGCCGGTCAAGGCACTGTTCGCGCTCAAGGGCCGGAACGCCATCATCTGCGCGCCGCACCCGCGGACCACCGGGGCCACCGAGGCCGTGGTCGGGTTCATGCGCGCCGCGTGCGAGCAGGTCGGCGCGCCCGCCGACCTGGTCCAGTCGCTGCCCGCGCCGTCGCTGGCCAAGACCCAGGAGCTGATGCGCCAGGCCGACCTGGTCGTGGCCACCGGCGGGGCGGGCATGGTGCGCGCCGCGTACAGTTCCGGCACCCCGGCCTACGGGGTCGGGGTGGGCAACGCCGTGCACGTGGTGGACGAGACCGCCGACCTGGCCGACGCGGCGTCCGCCATCCTCGCGGCCAAGAGCTTCGACTACGCCACCAGCTGCCTGGCCGACAACGCGCTGATCGTGCACGCGGATGTCTACGACGAGCTGCTCGGGCGGCTGCTCGGGGCGGGCGCGCACCTGTGCGGCCAGCAGCAGAAGGACGCGCTGCGCGAGGTGATGTGGCCGGACAGCGGGGCGGTCCCGTCGATCACGGTGGTGGCCAAGTCCGCGGCGCACATCGCCGGGCTGGCCGGCTTCGAGGTCGGCACCGGCTGCCCGATGCTCCTGGTCGAGGAGGCGGGCACCGGGCCAGACCATCCGTTCAGCGGTGAGAAGTTGTCCGTGGTGCTGGCGGTCTACAGATACGAGGGCGACATCATCGCCGCCGCGGAGCTGGTCAATGCGATCACCGCCTACCAGGGGCTCGGCCATACCTGCGGCATCCACACCAGCTCGGACGCGAACGTGGAGCGGCTCGCGATGGCCACCCGGACCGCGCGGGTGCTGGTCAACCAGAACCTCAATGAGGGCGCGGGCAGCCCGCGCAACGGCCTGCCGTTCACGCTCAGCCTGAGCTGCGGGACATGGGGCGGCAACATCACCACCGAGAACGTGAACGCCCGCCACTTCGTCAACCTGACCTGGGTGTCCCGCCCCATCGAGCCCCGGCCGGTCAGCGAGGAAACCCTGTTCGCCGCCCACTGGCAAGCCCACGGCCGCTGATCCGCGGCGGCAGGTGGTATTCAGGTGGCGGGACCCGGGAGATCTGGCCTTCGTGATGTTGAGTTTGCCAACAACCGAGTGTCGGCAAACTCAACATCACGCCGCGCGGGCCGTGGCCATGGTTAGGGGTGGCGGGTGGCGAGGAACTCGTCGGGGTCCAGGTAGTAGGGGTTGTCGATGACCATGCCGCCGAGGAGCGCCTTGGGGTGCGTCCGCAGCACGTCCATGATCAGGTCCCCGGAGCACCGGGTCAGGTCGTAAAGGCACAGGTTGACCTGGGGGAAGTTGGACATGATCCGGTTGAGCTCGGATTCGTAGCCCATCAGGTCGCCGACGACCCGCTCGTTGCGGTGCGCCCAGCTCATGTCGCCGATATTCCGGGCCATCAGCCGGCGCCCCCTCCCGTCGCCGTGCCCGCCGGTGCGCTGACCGCTCGCGCCGTGTCCATCCAGGCTCTCGCCACCCGCGCGCTCGTCTCCCGCCTGCGGCTGCCCGCGCGCTCGTCTCCCGCCTGCCGGCTGCCCGCGCGCTCGTCTCCCGCCGCCGGCTGCCCGCGCGCTCGCTGCCCAGGCTCTGGCGGGCCTTGGCTTCCCAGAACTGCAGCATCCGCTCCGGCAGGAAACCGCCGCCGGCCAGGTAGGTGCCGTAGGAGTCGAGCACCTCAAGCTGGCAGCCGGCGACGTACGGCCCGACCTCAAGGTGCTCGGACATGCTGGCCAGCACGTCGTCCGGAGTGCAGCTGTCCACCACGCAGGTGCACTTATCGCCCGCCTTGAGCCCTTCGACCAGGAACGGGATGAGGATGTCGTCCCGCTCGGACGGCTTGCGGTAGAAGCCGCAGATGTGGTCGCCCACACTCAGCTGCATACCCAGCACCTCGCGGGCTGCCCTGGCGGTCATGCGCGCCTCCCCTGGCGGTCGGGCCCCAGGTGACACCAGCCACCTGGGGCCGACAGCACGGCGTTACAGCGTGCCCCGGACCGCCGCGGCGGCCTGGCCCATGTTGCGCAGCTTGGCGTAGGCGGCGGTCCGGCTGAAGTAACCCAGCCCGCAGTCCGGCGCGACCAGCAACCGGTCGGCGGGCACGACCTCCAGCCCGCGACGGATCCGGGCCTCGATCTGCTCGGCCGTCTCCACCTGCAGGTTCTTGGCGTCCACCACGCCGACGCCGAGCACCTTGTCGGTGGGGAAGTCGCGGAACGCCTCCAGCTCGTCGAAGCCCTTGTTGGTGAACTCCAGGTGGATCACATCGGCCGGCGACTCCTTGAACAGCGGCATCATCGAGGCGGCGTGGTTGTCGAAGATGTCCCGCTGGCCGTCCACGCTGCCGTAGCAGACGTGCCAGAACTTGATCGCGTTGACGCCGTCGAACATGATGTTCTGCATCTCGATCTGCCACATGTCCGTGGTGTACGGCGGCAGCACGTCGATCAGCTGGACCGCCTCCAGGCCGATGCTGACCAGGTACTTGAGTTCCTTGTTCATCGCGATGGCCAGGTCCCTGGCCACCGCGACCTGGTCGCCGTAGTGCTCGTCCTTGACGATGATGCTCTGCTGGGCCGGGCCGAGGAAGGCGACCTTGAACGGCTTGTCGGTCGCGTTCTGCATCGTCATCACGACGCTCTCGAAGATGGGCCGTTCCCAGGTGATCTTGCCTGCGACCACGGCCTGGTAGAACGGCCGGTACTTCGCCCCCTCGCCGGGCGGGCCATACGGCTTGAAGCCGCCCAGGTTCTCCGGGATGAAGTGGAAGATCGGCTCCAGCTGGAAGCCGGGTGCCTCCCACTCGTAGTACTGCGCGCCGTCACACAGGATGTCCAGCCCGGCCAGTTCCTGCTCGTGCGCGCAGATCTTGCAGGCGTCCTCGTAGGCAATGCGCAGGTTGTGGCTGCGGTAGACCGGCTCGCTCAGTGAGCCGAGGACGCGTCCCTGCAGCCAGTGCGGCCGGGGAAAGGCCGACACGGCCGAGACGGGCAGCAATACCTCTTCGCCGCGAATCTCCATTGATTTCTTCCCTTCCTGCTGGCTGGTTTTCTCGGTGGTGATGGTGCCGCTCAGGAGGCCTGCTGGCCCAGTTCGGCCCGGACGATGGCGGCGCCCGCGGCCAGCGCGCGCAGCTTGTTCTGCGCGGTCATCCGCTGCAGCATGACCAGGCCGCAGTCGGTGGTCAGCCCGAGCCGCTCGGCCGGCACGTACTCCAGGCACTGCCGGATCCGGTCCGCGACCTCGCCCGCGGTCTCGGTGATGGTCGATTTCACGTCGATCACCCCGGCCACGAAGTCCTTGTCCCAGTTGTTCTCGGCCAGCGGCTTGAGGTCGTCCGGGCCGGTGCGGCCAACCTCCCAGTTCAGCGCGGTCAGGTGGGCTTCCTTGACCTTCGGGAAGATGCCGTAGGCCCGGTCCGGCGCGGGGGTTTGCGCCTGCCGGCTGGCCAGCACGTAGGCGCCGTACTCTTGCTCGGTCTCGTCCGGCAGGTAGCCCGGGGTGCCGCCGTAGTTGCCCCAGCAGGTGTGCACCCAGAACTGCACCCCGGGGACGTTGTCCACGGCCAGGTTGAACACCTCGACCTGCCAGTCGCTCATCTCGTACGGCCAGAGGAACTCATCCAGCTGGATGATCTCGGCCCCGGCGTCGGCGAGTTCCAGGAAGTCCTCGTGATAAGCCTTGGCGATGGCGGTCGCCAGTTCCTTCGTGTCCTTGTAGAACTGGTCGTTGGACGCGGCGGCGAGCACGTGGATGCCCTGGTAGGAGATCTTCACCGGCTTCTTGGTGGCCTTGCGCACCGCGCGCAGGGTGGGCATCGCGAACGATGTCCGGCGCGATACCTCGCCCACCACGGTGGGAGAGAACAGCGTCGAGTAGATGGGCAGGCCCAGCTGCGGCCCGTCGATCTCGTACCCGCGGAGCCGCTCGAAGTAGTGGTAGACGACCTGGGCGTACGGGCTGTCGCCGCCGTGCACCCGGCCGTCGGAGATGATGTCCAGCCCGGCGGATTCCTGGTCGTGGACCACCGCGAGGATGGCATCCTCGTAGGCCTCCCGGGTCAGCGAGTCATAGACCAGCGCCCCGGGCGGCAGCTTCGAATGTGCGTAGCCGTCATACCAGCGCGGGTTGGGGTAGTTCCCGACCATGGTGGTGGGGAGCAGTATGTTGTCGCGGCCCACGAGCATCTCGGCCTCCTTGCCGACTGCGGACTCCGGACTTCGGACCCCGGACTTCGGACCCCGGGCTCTAGACCCCGGACCCCGGACCCCGGACTTCACTGTGTGATCGGATCTGCCGAACCGGCCATGACCCGCCCGGACGAACTGGCCGCCGGGAGCGGCCCCTGCGGGACGAGAAAGTACTCACCGGGTGCCGCTTGGCTGCCGGCTACGGGGCTCGCTGCCGCTCGGCTTTCCGCCACGGGCCAGCACCGCCTGGCTGGCCGCGACCACGCGCGCCGCGGTCACGTCCACCTCGGCCTCCAGCGGGGCGGCCACCGGCAGCGGCACGTTGCCGCCACTGACCCGCGTCACCGGGGCGGCCAGGTCGTCGAACGCCTCCTCGGCGGCGATCGCCGCCACCGCCGCGCCCCAGCCGAGCTGGCCCGGGTTCTCCTCGACCACGACCAGCCGCCCGGTCCGGCGGACCGAGGCGAGCACCGCGGCCGCGTCCAGCGGCACCAGGGTCCGCAAATCGAGAACTTCCGCGCTTACGCCCTGCCCGGCCAGCTCATCCGCTGCGGCCAGGCAGGTGCCGACGGTGATGGACAGGCCGACCAGGGTGAGGTCGTTGCCCGCCCGGACCACGGCGGCCCGGCCCAGCGGCAGCACGTGCTCGCCGTCCCCGATCTCCTCCTTGCGCCCGTACAGCGCCTTGTGCTCGAACATCACGACCGGGTCGTTGTCCCGGATGGCCGCGGCCAGCAGCCCGAATGTCTCGGCCGGCCCGGCCGGTGAGACGATCTTGAGCCCGGGCACGGTCATCGCCCAGTTCTCGATCGACTGGCCGTGCTGGCTGCCGAACCCCAGCCCGCCGGAGCCGTTCGCGCCGCGCAGCACCAGCGGCACGCTCACCTGCCCGCCGGTCATGTAGCGGACCTTGGCGATCTCGTTGGCCACCTGGTCCCAGCAGGTCGCGTAGAAGTCAGCGAACATGATCTCGGCGACCGGCCGCAGCCCGGCCATGGCCGCGCCCATCGCCGCGCCCGCGATGGCCTGCTCGGAGATCGGCGTGTCCCAGACCCGGTCGGGCCCGAACCGCTCGCGCAGGCCGCCGGTGGTCTTGAACACCCCGCCGGAGGCCACGTCCTCGCCGAGCAGTACGACCCGGTCATCGCGGGCCATCTCCTGGGCCAGCGCGGCGGCGACGGCCTGCCGGCAGGTCAGTTCCGCCATTGCCAGCTCCCGTCGCTCCACACGTCGGTCCACGCCCCGGCCGGGTCGGGCGCGGGCCGGGCCAGCACCTCCCGCGCCAGCCTGGCCAGGTCAGACTTGATCCCGGCGTCGATCCCGTCCAGTTGCTCCGCGGGCGTGCCCGCCGCGGTCAGCGCCGCCCGGGCCAGCAGCAGCGGGTCCCGCTCGCGCCACCGGGCCACCTCCTCCGGGGGGCGGTAGGCGGCGCCGTCCGCGGCCGAGTGGCCCTTGAGCCGGTAGGTCTGCGCCTCGACCAGGCTGGGCCCGTGCCCGTCCCGGGCGGCGCGGACCACGTCGCCGACCACCTGCCGGACCGCGGTCACGTCGTTGCCGTCCACGACGATCCGGTCCAGCCCGTAGGCGGCGGCCCGGTCGGCGGCGGGCAGCGCGACCGGGATCACGTCCCCGATCGGGGTGTACTCCATGTACCAGTTGTTCTCGCACACGAACACGACCGGCAGCCGCCACACCGCGGCCAGGTTGACCGCCTCGTGGAACGCCCCGATGTTGGTCGCCCCGTCGCCGAAGAAGCACACGGTGACCTGGCCGGTGCGCTGGATCTTCGAGGCCCAGGCCAGCCCGCAGGCGATTGGCAGGTGCGCGCCGACGATCGCGTAGGAGCCGTAGTAACCGTGCGCCACGCTGGTGATGTGCATGGAGCCGCCCTTGCCGCCGCAGATCCCGCCCTCCCGGCCGAGCAGCTCGGCCATGACCGCATCGGCCGGGGCCCCGCGGGCCAGCGCGTGCGCATGGCCCCGGTAGGTGCCCAGCGAGTAGTCGCCCGGGCTGAGCACCGAGGCGGCTCCGACCGCGACCGCCTCGTGCCCGAGACCCAGGTGCACCGGGCCGTGGATCAGGCCCTGCCGGTACAGCGCGTCGGCCCGCTCCTCGAAATGGCGCAGGAAACACATCTGGGTGAAGAGTTCCAGGTCATCGGGGACGCCCATGGCGTGGACGCTACGGTGGCCCGGCCGGCCGGGCCTCGTCCTGGCAGGCCCAACTGAGCGCCGTTCCTCCGCGCCCCTGGGCGCTGCGGGTGCCTCGCGGCGCTGCGGGTGCCTCGCGGCGCTGCGGGGGGGGCGCCGGAGCTCAGCCGGCCGGGTCGTCGCGCAACGCCTGCAACGTCACGTAGGCGCGGGTGGCGAGCTGCAGGCTGAAGTGGGTCTCGGGGTCACCCAGCTCGAAGCCGGTCAGCTCGCGGATCCGCTGCAGCCGGTACTTGAGCGTGCTGCGGTGCACGGACAGGGCCCGGGAGGTGGCCTCGTAGCCGCCGCCGTGCTGCAGGTACTGGGTCAGGGTCTTGACCAGCTCGGTGTGCTTGCGCTCGTCGTAGGCGACCAGCGGGCCGAGCCACTTGCGCACGAACTCCTCCATGTCGGTGAGGTCGTCCACCGCGGCCAGCATCCGGAGCACGTCGAGGTCGGCGAACACCGACGTCCGCTCGGCCGCGGCGGACGCCTGCTGCAGCCGCAGCGCGAGCCGCGCCTCGCGCAGCGAGCGGGCGAGCTCGGACGGCCGCGGGTAGGCGTCCCCGACGCCCATCCGGCAGCGGCTGCCGCCCAGCTCGGCCACGATGCCGGCGCGCAGCGCCTCCCAGTCGGCGGCACCCCCCGCGGCCACGATCACGACCGTGCCGGCCGTCGTGCCCAGCAGGCAGGTCAGCTGCTGCTGGCGCACCGCCCGGCGCGCGGCGTGCAGCACATCGTCCGGGGCGGGCGCGCGCTCGGCCACCTCCACCACCGCGACCTGATGCGGCGGGCCCAGGTCATAGCCGAGCGCCTCGGCGCGCAGGTAGGCGCTCTCGTCGTCGGTGCCGGTGAGCAGGTCGTGCACCAGCTCGCGGCGGACCCGCAGCTCGGTGTCGGCCAGCCCGCGCAGCCGGGCCAGCTCGACGGCGAGCACGGTGGCACCGTGCTCCAGGGCCATCACGTCCGTGGTGCCCGCGCGGCGCCCCGGGTCCATGAGGGCGAGCAGCCCGAGCACGCCGGGCCGCGGCGAGGCCAGCGCCACCACCCGCCCGGAGTCCCGGACCGACCGGCCCGCGGTCATCAGCCGGCGGAGCAGCTGCTCCCGCTCGTAGGCAGGCGGCTTCGGGTACCGGTCCGGCTGGCCCGGGCCGGCCCACGCGGACAGGTTTCCGTACCGGTCCTCGACCGCGACGGCCAGCCCGGTCAGGTCGTGCAGCGCCTCGGCGATGCCGGCCGCGCCCTCGCCGGCCGCCGCCACCCGGGTGAGCCGCTCGTGGATGGCCATGCCATGGCGCAGCGTGGCCACCGTCTCCTCGAGCGCGCCGTTGGTCGCGGCCAGCTGGGCCGCGGTGTCCCGCTCGCGGCCGTGCAGCTGGGCGTTGGACACCGCCACCCCGGTCTGCTGGGCCAGCACCTGCGCCAGGAACTGCTCCTCCACGGCAGGCTCGCGGGGGGCGTGCACGACCAGGTGGCCCAGCCGCCCCGCGATGCTCCGCAGCGGGTAAGCCCAGGCCCACGCGGCGCCCAGCGCGGTCACCGGGCCGCCGGTGTCGGGCAGCGCCCGCAGCTCGGCGGCCAGCTCCGGGGCGAGGGTGCCGCAATGGTGGCCGCCGGCCCACCACGCATCCCCGATCACGAACCCAGCGATCTGCCAGCTGCCCAGCGAGGTGGCCGCGGAGGTGGCCAGCCGCAGGATCTGCTGGTCGTCCGCGCTCTCCGTCATCAGGATGGACAGCACCAGCAGCGCGCGCAGGTTGGTCAGCTGACTGCGGAGCAGGCCCAGCTCGTCGCGGTACAGGCCCGCGGGTGACGGGCCCGGGGGTGACTCAACAGCGCCCACGCTTCCACCGCCCCGTGGATCAGGTCACCCGGAGCGTAGATCATTTCCGGGACAGAGCTAACCCGGCCGAGAGACAAACTCCGCGCCTGATCCTGTCCTCCCAGGACAGGTTAGTCCTCCCAGGACGGTCCCGCCTACTGCGACGTCATGCCGCCGTCCGCGGTGATGACCGAGCCGGTCAGGAACGAGGAGTCGTCGCAGGCCAGGAACAGGGCCACCGCGGCGATCTCGTCCGGCGTGCCGAGCCGCCCGATCGGGTACTTGGCCACGGTCAGCGCCAGCCCGGCGGCCATGTCCCCGCCGCCGCGGGCCCGCAGCATGGGCTCCATCAGCGGCGTGAAGACGGTGCCCGGGCAGATCACGTTGACCCGCACCCCGCGCGGCGCCAGGTCCACCGACATGGACCTGGTCAGCGCGACCACGGCGCCCTTGGCCGCGCAGTAGGAGGCGAAGTTCGCGATGCCGACCAGCGCGGCGACCGAGCCCTGGTTGATGATCGACCCGCCGCCGGACGCCACCATGGACGGCGCGGCCGCCTGGGAGCACAGGAACGTGCCCTTCGCGTTGACCGCGAAGCTCCGGTCCCAGTCGTCCTCGGTGGCGTCGATGACCGAGCCGCTGCTGTTCACCCCGGCGTTGTTGTAGAGCACATCGACCCGGCCATATTCGCCGAGTATCTGGCCGAAGGCGCTGCCGACGCCCGCCCGGTCGGCGACGTTCGCCGCGACGGCGAGCGCCGTGCCGCCCGACTTGGCGATCTCCTCCGCCGTCTCCTTGGCCGCGCCGGGATTGAGGTCCAGCACCGCGACCGCCGCCCCCTCGCCGGCGAACAGCAGGGCGGCCGCGCGGCCGATCCCGGAGCCCGCACCCGTGACCACGGCCACCTTGCCGTCCAGCCTGCCTGCCATCGAGACCCACCTTCCTCAACGAAAACTCCAGGGCACACGGCCCCCGGTCACAGCGCGGACATGCCGCCGTCCACTACCAGCGGGTGGCCGGTCATGTAGCCGAGGCGCCCGGCGGCCAGCAGCGCGACCGCGTCCGCGATCTCATCCGGTACCGCGACCCGGCCGGCCGGGATCCGGCTCTCCACCTCGGCCCGCAGGTCCGGCTGGTCCAGCCGCCAGCTGGTCATCGGGGTGTACACCATCCCCGGGCACACCGCGTTGGCCCGGATGCCGGCCGCCGCGTAGTCCACCGCGATGGACCGGGTCAGCATGAGCGCGGCGCCCTTCGACGCGGTGTAGGCACACCGGCCCGGGAACGCGATCAGCCCGGCCACGGACGCGATCGTGATGATGTGCCCGGAGCCCCGGGCGATCATGGACGGCAGCACCGCGCGGCTGCACAGGAACGGGCCGCGCACGTTGACCGCCTGGACCCGGTCCCACTCCGCCACCGGGGTCTCGTGGCACCGGGCCGCCGCCGGGGAGCCGGTGATGCCGGCGTTGTTGACCAGGACGTCGATGGGGCCGAGGAGCGAGGCGACCTCGGCCATGGCCCGGCCGACGTCCTCTTCGTCGGTGACGTCGCAGCGCAGCGTCAGCGCCGCCACGGCGGCGGCGCCGTCCGGCTTCGTGTCCAGAGCGGCCACCGTGAACCCGTCGGCGCTGAGCCGCCCGCAGGTGGCCAGCCCGATCCCGGAGGCGCCGCCGGTGACCACGGCCACCCGGGTGCCGCCCGTTTCGGCGGTCATGGCCGGCCCATCACAGATTGACCGGGCTGGCCTGGCCGGCCCGCAGCCGGCACAGCTGGATGAAATGCTCCGGGTTGAGGAACAGCTCGTTCAGCTCGGCCATCTCGTCCATGGTGAAACCCTCAGGCCGGCGGATGAGGTAGTCGATGTACTGGAATGCGTCCTTGGCCCCGTAGCCGACGTGGTGCGCGCCGAGGACCTTGCGGCTGTCCGCGTCGATGACGAGCTTGAGCCAGCCGGACAGGATGGGCCGGGTGAACGCGTACAGCATCGAGCCCTCGGCGGCGGGCAGCGCGAACGTCTCCGGGTCGGCGTCATCCGGCGGCATCTGGATCTTGATCACGTTGCGGTACTTCGTCTTCGCCTCGGCCTCGGACAGGCCGCACCAGGTCACCTCGTAGGTGGTGTGCAGGAAGTCCGGGTACTCGGTGTAGTCGAACTCGTAGTCCTCGCCCATGATGTTGCGGGCCGCGCCGACCCCGCACTTGCGCGCCTTGAACATCTCCATTGGCGGGCCGACCAGGTCGCCGGCCGCGTACACCCCGGGGACGGAGGTGCGCATGTGGGTGTCCGCGATCACGAACCCCCGCTCGTCGGTGGCCAGCCCGAGTGGCGCGTACATGCGGAGGTCGGGGCGCTCCCCGGTGCCGACGAACACGAAGTCGGTGTCGATCTGCCGCACCTCGCCGCCCGGCTCCCGGTAGCGGACCCCGGTGACCTTGCCGTTGCCGAGCACCTCGAGTGGTTCCGCGCCCTCGACGATCTCGATGCCGCGGTCGGCCATCATCGCGACCACGTACTCGCGCAGCCCCGCGTCCACGTGGTGCAGGCTGGCCGTCTCCATCAGCGGGCTGCGGGTCAGGATCGTGGTCTGGCACCCGGTGGCCTGGAAGAACGACCCGTACTCCAGGGCCACCTTGGACCCGCCGATGATCACGCACCGGTTCGGCTCGTAGTCCAGGTCCTCGATCAGCGTGGCGAAGTCGTATACGCCCTTGATCCCGATGCCGGGGATGTCCGGGTACCGGGTCCGCGCCCCGGTGCACAGCACCAGGTTCCGCGCGGAGAACCGCCGGCCTTCGACCTCGACCGTGCGGGAGTCGATGATCGTCGCCGGGGTGTTCAGGATGAACTCCATGTCCAGCTGTTCCTTGGACTGCCAGTTCATGATGGCGTGCGGGTACATCCGCCCCGCCTTGAACAACTCGACGATCTCCTGGATGCTGGCCCGCTTCTCGTCGAACGGCGGGTACCACAGGCGGCCCTGCATGTGCCGGGCCAGGTCCATCTCCCGGGCCGCCTCGGAGAACAGGTGATGCGGCACGCAGGCCTGGTGCGGGCAGGACCCGCCGAGAAACGGCCACGCGTCGATGGTGAGCTGGCGGCCGCCCCGGGCCCTCAGGAAGGCCGACCCGAACCGGCCGCTCGCGCCACCGCCGACGAAGATCGCGTCGTACTCGCGGCTGTCCTCCTCGGCACTGGCCACGTTCCACAGGCCCTCGGTGTTGTCGGCCGGGTGGTCGACGATGTCGTCGATCAGCAAGGCCCACTCGCCCACGGTCAGCGGGGCGCCGTCCGCACCGCGGTCGCCGTCCCGGAGCGGCCCGAGCGCCCCGATCCGGGCGCGCAGTGACCTGAATCCGTCGCCCGGGTTCCGTACATTGATCATCGCTGACCCCTCGCCGCTGCTGCCTGCCGTGCCTGCCTGTTCAGCATCGCCAGCGGCGCACGGGCGGGGCAGGTCACCGGGGGACGAAGAACGGGCCGGGCGTCGCCCCAGCGGACCAGGGCGCGGCGGCGGGGGGCTCAGCGCTCGTCGCGCAGGGCCTGCAGCGTGCCCCAGGCCCTCGTGGCGAGCTGCAGGTTGAAGTGCACGTCGGGGTCGTTCAGCTCCAGGCCGGTGAGCTCGCGGATCCGCTGCAGCCGGTACTTCAGCGTGCTCTTGTGCACGGACAGCTCAGCGGCGGTCGCGTCGTAGTTGCCGCCGTGCTCCAGGTACTGGGTGAGCGTGTGCACCAGCTCGGCCTTGCGCCGCGCGTCGTAGTCGAGCAGGCTGCCCAGCCACTCGCGGACGAACGAGTCCACGTCCGACAGGTCCGGGATGGCCGCCAGCATCCGGAAGATGCCGAGCTTGGGGTACTCGCAGGCGGTGTTGCCGGGCAGCAGGGCCTGCTGCAGCCGCAGCGCGAAGCCCGCCTCACGCAGGGAGCGGGGCAGCTCGGAGGGCCGGGCGGCGGTCCCGCCCACCCCCACCCGGACCTGGCCGCCGAGGTCCGACATGACCGCCCGGCGCAGCTGCTCCCAGTCGGCCTGGCCGGCCGTGACCACCGCGACGTTGCCTGACCACGTCTCGAACAGGCCGTCCTGCCGGGCCCGCTGCATGGCCCGCCGGACCGCGCTGAGCAGCGCGTCGTGCGCCCGGGCCCGGCCCTTGCCCTCGACGATCACCACCCGGTGCGGCCGCCGCAGGTCGTAGTCGAGCGCCTCAGCCCGGGTCAGCGCGCCCTCGTCGTCGGTCCCGGCCAGCAGGTCATGGACCAGGTCGCGGCGCAGCCGCAGTTCCGCGTCGGCGATGCCGCGCAGCCGGGCCAGTTCCATGGCCAGCACGGTCGCGCCGTGTTCCAGGGCCACCAGGTCGGCGTGGTCGGCGCGCCGCTGCGGGTCGATGAGGGCCAGCACCCCCATCACGTCGGTCCGCGGCGAGGCGAGCAGGCTGAGCCGCTCCCCGTCCCGGGTCGGCGCGTTGGCCCGCATCAGCCGGCGGAGCAGGTGCTCGCGCTGGGCGAAGGACTCCTTCGGGTAGGGGTTGGGCCGGCCGGGGCCGGCCCAGGCGGTCAGGTTCCCGTAGCGGTCCTCGATGGCCACCGGCATCCCGGTGAGCTCGTGCAGGGCCCGGGCGATGCCCGGCTGGCCCTCCCCGGAGACGGCCACCCGGGTCAGCCGCTGGTGGATGTCCATGCTGCGCTGCAGCCGGGCGACGGTCTCGGCCAGCGCCTCGTTGGTGGCGGCCAGCTCGGCCGCGGTGGCACGCTCCCGGGCGTGCACCCGCGCGTTGGACACCGCGACCCCGGTCTGCTGGGCGATGACCTGGACCAGGAACCGCTGCTCGGCGGAGAGTTCCTCACCGCAGGAGGCCACCAGGTGGCCGAGCAGGCCGCCGACACCGCGCAGCGGGTACGCCCAGGCCCAGCCGCGGCCGGGCAGGTCCACCGGGCCGGCCTTCCCGCCCAGCGCGGCCAGCTGCCCGGCCAGCCCGGCCGGCGCGGCCCCGGCCTGGTCCAGGCCGGGGTGCCACTGGCCGTCGGTGAAGGCGTAGCCCTCGATCCGCCACGGGCCGAGCCCAGGGGCGCTGGAGGCAGCCAGCTCGAGGATCTGGTCCTCGTTGACCGACTCGGTCATCAGCAGCGAGATCACCAGCAGGGCACGGAATTCGCCCAGCCGCTCACGCAGGTCGCCGTCGCCGGGCCGGCCGGACCGGCGGGGCAGCCGGACCACGGCCGCGCCGCCGGGGGCCGTGCCACGGCGGGCCGGGCCGTCCGGTGGAGTCTGCTCGGCGGTCATCGGGGCGGTCAGGCGCTGGCCGACCGGGGGGTCGCGGGCACAGAGCTGCCCGCGGGCATGGAGCTGGGCCCCAGGAATTCGTCCGGCCCGACGTAGTAGGGGTTCTCGACCAGGATGCCCTGGACCAGCACCTGCGGATGGGTCTTGACGATGTTGACCACGACCTCGCCGCTGAAGCGGTCCAGGTCGTACAGGCACAGCACGATGACCGGGCAGCTGGCGGTGACCCGGTTCAGCTCGGACTCGTAGCCGACCAGGTGCTCGACGCCCGGCGCGTCCCGCAGTGCCCAGGTCATCTCGCCCGCCAGGCGGCAGAACGTGTAGCCGTCGACTTCCGCCTTGATCATGTTCTCGGTCCAGAACGTGAGCATGTCGCTGGTGGTGAACTCCCCGCCCGCCAGGTAGGTCGATTCCGGCAGGTGGATGTCGAGCTGGCCGTCCAGCGGCCCGGGCTCGCCGCCGGCCCGCGGCAGGGCGGCCAGCCACTCCGCCGTGCTCGCGGAATCGACCACGCAGACGCACTTGTCGCCGGCGGTCAGGCCCGCGCCGAAGTAACCGCTGAGCAGCCGGTCTCGGTCAGTGTCGCCCCGGTAGAAGGCGCACACATGGCTGCCAGGCAGCAGGCCGATCTCGTCGATCCCACTGGGCACCGCTCCGGCCATCCGCCCCACCACCTTGTGACCTTGTGCCATGACTGCGCTAGCCGGATAGTACGTCGCTTTCCGAACTTCTGGCTCGTCCTGGCAAGGTGAAGATCGGGCATTTCATCCCCCTGGCCGACCAGTGATCGCTGATCCGGATGCGAGTCGCGTCCCGGCGATGCCTGCGCACGGATCGGCCCTGGCTGACCCGGGGAGGCGCCAGATCGGCCTCCTCGCCGACTGGCTGCAGAAACGCACCGTCGTTTCGGCAGCACTGGCGGCCCTGACATTGTTGACGGCCGCCCCGGCGGGCTAACGGGGCCTATGCGCTCACTTTTTCGCTGGTGTGGAGTGCACGCCGGAGAAGAAAGCCGCCAATGATCTCGAAAATGCCCATGATGATGAACCAGATTCCGAGCAGGACGGCCAGGACGTTCAGCGAGGAGGCCGGGGTGGCCACGACCACGATCCCGGCGATGAGGCTCACGGCGCCGAAGATGATCCACCAGGCCCGTCCTTCACGGACGCCGCCTGAGGCGCCAGCGATGAGCGAGGTCAGCCCCTGGACGATCCAGGTGATGCCGATGACGAGGCCGATGATCGCCCTGGTCAGGTGCAGGTGGCGGATCAGGACCACGCCGATGACGATGAACAGCAATCCGGCGATGCCGGCCCAGACCCGGTGCCGCTCGGCCGGCTCGAACACCCTGATCAGGTGGAAGATCCCGGAGAGAATCATCAGGATGCCGAGCAGGACCGCAACCACGTTCAGTGAGCCGGTCGGATGGAAGCTCACGATGAGCCCGAGGATCAAGGTCAGCACGCCAAGGACCAGCGTCGCCTGCCAGGAGGCGGCTAGTAGGCCAGGTGCGGACGGTTCGTCGCCATAGTCGGTGACCATTCAGCGCTCCCGATTCCTTTCCTCAGGACCTGGGGCCGGGTGGCTGGCCTGAGCACAGGGGCTGGCGCCTCGCTGTTTACCTATGTTCGAGGTGCGGCTCACCCGGTGCCCTCACCCTTTCCGGGTGATAACGGCCGGCGTCAGGGAGACGAGCAGGTCCATAAGCCCTCGCGGGCCGGGGAGCCTGGCGGTGATGAGGGTGCTCTGCGCTCCGGCGGCGGTGCGGAGCCTGGTGATCTTGCATGCCAGGCGGCTGGCCGATCCGGGGAGCCTAGGGTGCTGTTGACGGGAAGGATCAGGGGATGGCAGACAACGTCCCGGTGAGCCGGGGGGGCGGTCCGGGCAAGTCGCCCGCACCGGCGGCGGGCGGTGTGAGCGGCGCCACGGCGCAGCGGCTCGACGCGGCGATGGGGACCGCGTTCCCGCGCACGCATAGCGTGCTCGCGCTGGAGTTCGGGGACCGCAGGGACTTTGATGACCCGCGGCGGGAGTGGCGGCGGCTGTTCTCGGAGCTGCTGGGCACTTTCGCGCTGGTCCTGGCGGCGGCGGGCGGAGGGCTGCTGCACGCGAAGGGGCAGATCAGCCTGGCGGCGGCGGTCGTCGCGCCGGGCCTGATGGTGACGGCGGTCATCTTGTTCATGGGCGCGGTCTCCGGCGCGCACCTGAACCCGGCCGTGTCCCTGGCCTTCGCGCTGCGCGGGGATTTCCCGTGGAAGCGGGTCCCGGGCTACATCGTCATCCAGCTCGCTGGCGCGGCGCTGGCCTGCCTGTTCCTGCGCTGGGTGTTCGGCAACGTGGAGCATCTGGGGGCGACGCTGCCGGGCCCGGGGTACCAGCCGTGGCAGGCGCTGCTGATGGAGATCGTGCTCACCGCGCTCCTGGTCAGCGTGATCCTGGGCACCGCGTCCGCGGCGCAGAACGTCGGCGCGATCGCCGCGCTCGGCGTCGGCGGCTACATCGCCCTGGCCGGCCTGTGGGCGGCACCGGTCAGCGGCGTGTCGATGAACCCGGCCCGGTCCTTCGGCCCCGCCCTGGTCAGCGGGGACTGGACGAGTTACTGGGTGTACCTGGCCGGGCCGGTCGCCGGTGCGCTAATCGCCGTCGGCATGGCCATGGTGCTGCGCGGCCGCGGCGGCGACGCCATCTCGCGGGCGGCCGGCTCCGGCGTGCTGGATCAGGGAGCCCGGGCGGCCAAGTCGAAACTGGCCGAGGACATCGAGCAGGGCAAGGTCATCCCACCGGGCAATACCTAGGCCGGGTTCCGGCCCTCCCCGGCCGAAGATGACCTTGAAGGCCGTCCTGCACGCCGGGGGTCATCATCGGCTGGCTGCTCCAGGCCCTGATCCGGTATACCGTGCCGTGCTGATACTCCTGCCGGCCAGCGGCCAGCGGTCAGCGGTCAGCGGTCAGCGGTCAGCGGGCGGCGGTACGGGTGACCACTTCGGCGGCGGCCACGGTGACCGCCGTGACCGCGACGACCGACGGCCACGCGCCGATGCGCTTCGCCAGCGGGTGCGCGCCGCCCATCGCGGCCGCGTAGAGCGCGCCCAGCCCGGCCGCGGCCGGGGCCCCGGCCGACCGGTACCAGTCCCGTGCGCACCAGGCGCCGGCTACGGCGAACAGCGCGCCGCCCAGCTCACGGCGCCCGGTCCGGCGCGCGACGAGGAACCCGCCGGTGAGCCCGAGGGCGGCGATCGCGGATGAGAGGCCCGCGGGAGTGTCGCTCATGGCCCTCACGTTATCCACTGGCATGCACCGGCCAGTACCCGGGCGCCATGTCGGCCGGCGAACGGCCCATCACCCGGGCGCGTACCAGCGCCCTACCATGGCCCGGGTGAGCGGCCCGCTGTTTACCCAGTTCGCTGTCCGTGCCGGCCTGCCTGCCAACCCATCGGTGCGCCAGTTTGTGCACGCGGTACACGCCATCTCCTACGGCCGCCCGGGATCACGCACCCCGGAAGGGGTCATCGGCGAATGGAAAGGGACCTGCTCGACGAAGCACGCCCTGCTGGCCCAGTTGCTCGCCGAGCGGTGGCCGGGCTTGTGCCCACGCCTGGTGCACCGCGTGTACCGTGCGGACTGCACCGCAGTGCTCCAGCGCCATGGGGCGGAGGCGGCCACGGCGGTCCCGGAAGGGGGACTGGCCGACGTGCACCGCTATCTCGTGATCACCGTGGCTGGCCAGCACGTGATCATCGACATCACGTTTCCCGGTGACCCGGTGTGGGACGGCCGCGGGTCGATGCGGCTGGCCTGCGGCGAGGGACAGGACTTCCCCGCAGGCGAGGACGCCAACGCCGATAAGGCGAGGCTCGAAGCTGAGCACTGCGACCCCCGGGCACGCGAGCCGTTCATCGTCGCCCTCTCCCGATCCGCCCGAATCCACCTGGACCAGCCCGCCACGTACTCACTCACCCAGCAGATCGGCGAAGCGCCTGCCGCCGCAGGCGGCGATGACTCCAGCGCGGCCCGGTCCGCGGCCGGCCGCGGGTACCTGGCAGATCAGGACGAGTGGTGATCGGCCGCGGCAGCATCTGCTGGGCCGGCTGGGCGGAACGCGCGGCAGCCAGCCTGCCAAGCGGCGCCCTGTCCTGGTCATCCAGCCCGGCCCGGCCCGCCACAGCCGGCTCAGCACCACCATTGCCGCCGACATCACCTCTGACGCGGCTCTGTCAGCTACGCCCGGCAGCGTCTTCCGGCCTGCGGCAAGCGGCCGGCGGGGTGGGGCGGAGCGGGATTCCCGGCCGTCGCCGCACGGTTCCGGCCGGTAGTGTCGGCGGATGGGATTCCCGGACGATCCGGCGCGCATCGCCCGGGTGATGTGGACGCTGTTCGAGCCACTCCACGCGGTCACCTATTTCGCACCGGAGGCGCGGGCCGCGTACGGGGAGGCGGGCCTGCGTGGTTTCTGGCGCGGGTACTTCGCCGGCCGCGCGGCCCCGTTGGGCCCGGTCGGGCCGGGCCCGGTGTACGCGGCGTTCTTCGGTTTCGCCCGGCCGATGGTGGACCGGGCTCTTCCGCAGGTATGGGAGCTGGCCGATCCCGCCAGCGTGCTGCGGGCCCGCAGGAAGGGGGCACGGGCCGCACTGACCAGGCTGCTCGGTGAGGCTGACGTCGCCGAGGCCGCCCGCCTGTGCCGCGAGGCCGCCGGCGCGGTAGAGGTCGCGGGTCGTCCACTGGCTGCCGCGCATGCTGACCTGGGCTGGCCCGAGGATCCGTTCGAGGTGCTGTGGCAGGCCGCCACGGTGCTGCGCGAGCATCGCGGGGACGGTCACGTCGCCGCGCTGCTGGTCGCCGGGCTGGATGGATGCGAGAGCCTGGTGTGGCGGGCGGCTGTCGACCATGCACGGGGGTTTCTGCAGCCGGCGCGCGGCTGGTCAGACCAGGAGTGGGAGGAAGCCGCGGAGCGGCTGGCCGCCCGCGGCTGGCTGGATGCCGGTGGCCTGCCCACCGCCGCGGCCACGACCGCGCGTGACGAGGTTGAGGCGCACACTGACGCCCTGGCCGCCGGACCGTGGCGTGCTCTGGGCAGGCCGGCGGCGGCGCGACTGGCGCAGCTGCTGCGTCCCCTGGCCATCGGTGCCGCGGCCGGACTGCCGTTCCCCAACCCGATCGGGCTGCCGCCGCCTGGCTCGGGCTGAGGCCGCGGGCGTCGTGAGGCAGGGGGAGAAGTGGATGAGCGGCCGGCTGAGGCAGCGGCCGGCCGGAGGGGCCCGGATGAGACGTTGGCGTACCGTGGGTGTCACCAGCATGGGAGCGGCGGCCGCGGGCGGCGATTTCCCGGGCGGTGCCCCGCTGATACGTTCGCATTGTGCCTGATGGGCCAGCCTTCGATGTGATCGGCAGCGGCCGCGATCCTGGCCTCCGCAACCCGGGGCGCGGACGGCTGCTCGCAGGCGTGGCGGTGGCGGTGCTCATCGCCTGCGGTATCGCTGTCCATCTGGTCCTGGGCGGTGCTGGCCGTCCGCGTCCCCACGCGGCCCGCAGCTCGCCGTCACCGGTGGCGCTGGCCGCACCGCGGATCTTTCACGGAACGCCGTTGCGGCCGGGTATCGCGCGGCCTGCGCTGCTGTTCCTCGGTGGCGGCGGACTGCGGCTGCTGAATGCCGGCGGCCAGGGACCGGCGTCGCTTACCGACGTATGGTCCGGTTTCGTGCCCGCCGGCGACCCGCTCGGCCCGGGTGCCGCGGTACAGCAGGTCGCGTCGGTGTCTGGCGGTGTCGTCGCCCTGATATCCAGCCATGGCGCAGCAGGCCTCCCTGATACCGGGGATGTCCTGTTCATCCCGGTCGGCGCATCGGGGGCCGGTGTGCCGCGCGTCATCGCCCGGGCGAACTACATGGCTGTGGCCTCGGACCAGCGCAGCATCTGGGTGGAGCAGGCGGGGCCGCCCTGGGGCAACGGACCGGCAAACAGTCCGGCCCGGCTGATCGATGAGGCCGGCCACCGTATGTCTGATGCCCTCGACCTCGGTGCACGAGTACTTGCTGCCGCCACGGTCCGGGGCTTGCTCGTCCAGGGGCCTGCTGGGGTACTGACGATGATCGACCCGGCCGACGGCAGCGTTGAGCCTGCCGGCATCCCGCAGAACGCAATCATCGCCGGTGCTGACGCCTACCAAGTGGCCTGGCAGGCCGCGTCCTGCCCGGCCCGCTGCCTGCTGCACGTCACCGACCTGCGGGGCGGCCCGGGCACAGAGATCCCCCTGCCACCGCACACAGCCATCAATCCCGACGACACACCGGACTTCGACCCGGCGGGCCAGCGTCTGGCGCTCCCACTGGACACCGTTGATCGCCATGGCTTGTCCACCGGCACGTATGTCTATGTCGCGGACATCAGCGCCCGCAAGCTAACCCGGGTTCCAGGCGGCCCGATCCCGGTCTCTGCGCTCCCCGCCGTCCTCGGGGCATTCCCCGCAGGTGCCAGCGACGTCGTGTCCGCGCGCTGGGCCGCAGGCGGCTCAGGACTGTGGATCGTGGCCACCGATGGGCTCTACTTCCAGGTCGCCTACTGGACCGGCACCGGCCCGCTGCACGTGCTCCAGCCCCAAGCCGGGCTAGCCTACAAATTCGACCTCCCGCGGAGCGATACGCCGGGGCCATGAGCAGCGGGCATTCGTAGCTGAAGTTCTCCTTTATGACCGTCTCGTACGGCAGTATCCATTCGTTAGCTGACCAGGGGCTTTCGGGGTGCTGGGCCGGTGTGCGCCGGTGGTACCAGGATGAATGGGCCGGAAGCCGGCGTCGGCTTGCGGGCCTGGGCCGCCGCAGGGAGCAGCGTTAGTCTTCAAACCGCCAGGGCGGCCCAGGGGCGAAGCATGCGGTCATCGCCAGCCGGGCGGTGGGGGTGTAGTTGAAGGTGCCGGAGTGCCAAAGGTCGGGGCTGTTGAAGAAGATCACTGACCCGGAGGGTGCGATGATCTTCACCTCGTCGGGGTGCGGGCCCATCCCGGTGGCGTAGCCGTGCTCGATGTCGATGGGCGGCTCGCTGGCCAGATGGGAGCCGGGTATCACCCGCAGCGGCCCGTTGTCCCTGGTGAACTCGCTGATGCACCACATGGCCGACAGTGCCTGCCAGGTGGGCCCCGCGCCGCGGCCTTGACCGAAGTCCTGGTGTAGTCCCTGCTCGCCGGACCCGGGGATGGGGGCGCGCAGTTCCAGGGCTTGCAGCTGCCAGCCGTCGGCCAGCACGGTGGCGCACGCGTCCGCCAGCAGCGGATGCTGGCAGCAGGGGGCGAGGCCGGGGTCATCAAGGTCGAACCGGGTAGTGACGGCGCCGCCGTGGGTGTCCAGGCTGGGGTCCTCGGCCCAGGCCGCCACCGTCCGCCGGACGTGCTCCGCCAGCCGGCCTGCGATCCGCGCGAGATCGGCGGCGCCGAGCAGGGACGGCACGAGCAGGTACCCGTCATCCTTGAGGGATTGCCGCTGCCGCGGGGTCAGCCGCGTTTCCGTGGCCATAAGGACACGTTCCCCCGCCGGCCGCACTCTCTCAACGGGTTATTCCGTCTCCCGGAGCAGCCAGCCGGCGCGGTCCGGGGACCTGGTACGGCAGCAGTCATTCGCTAGCTGACCTGGGCGATGCCGGTTTCCCGGGTGAGTCGTGTGCGCTGGGTGATACCAGCGGGCGAGGGCTTGGTGGCTCCGCCTCCAGGCGAGCCAGCTGGCGGGCGGCCGGGCGGGGCGGCCGGGCGGGGCGGCCGGGCGGGGCGGCCGGGTGGGGCGGCCGGGCGGGGCGCGCCAGGTGAGCCAGGCAGCGAGCAGGCGTACGATCTCCGCGACGGTGAACGGGATCATGCCGGGCCGGCGGGTGGGGAGACGCCGGTGAACGAATAGCACCAATACGTGCTTTCCCCGCTCGCCCCCGGGGGGAATCGTTGGCCAGGAAGCCGAGTGCCCCGTGTTAGGGGCTGTGCTCAGCGGGCGGCCGGTTCCCGCCCGCTGGGTAGGCGGCAACAAAGACGGTTGCCTCGCGCGCGTCGCGTGGCCATCGGTAGGCACGGCAGCGCGCACCAGCGGGCAGGACAAGCACGTCCCCCACCCCCAGCACACGGCCGGGCTGCTCAGGCGATTCGAACTCGAATTTCAGCTGCCCCTGAACCACCAGGATGAGGTCCACCTCCGCCGAGGAGAACCAGCCCTCATCGACAGGCTCGGCCAGCTTGCTGACCCAGACCATTTCCAGGCCCGAGCCGGAGAACACGGTCCCGACGTCCCCGAACGGCGTGGCCCGGACCTGGCTGGCCTCCCCGCGCAGGATGTTAAATACCTGCGGGCCAGGCTCCCCGCGGTCGCCGGTCATCACGGGAGCCGAGTCTAGGCCGAGTCTAGGCCGCCCCGACCCAGAGCCCTGGACCACCAGAACCGGCGCCCCGGGGAGATGCCCGGCCCCTGGGGTCAGCCCATCATCTGCGGCGCGGCGTGCAGCCCGGGGGCAAGCCAGGGGAGCCAGATCGTGGCCGCCGCGAGGGCCAGTGCCGCCACGCCGGCGAGCCGGCCCGCCGCCGGGCCCCGGGTCCAGACCTTCTCGATCAGCACCAGGGCGGCCAGGCCGACCATCGCGGCCACGTTCATCACGCCCACCGCGACCAGGATCGCCATCAGTCCCCAGCAGCAGCCCAGGCAGTAACCACCGTGATGGGCGCCGACGCGAAGGTCGCGGAACCTGCCCCGGTAGGAGCCGTAGTGCAGCAGCAGCGCGAGCGGGGAGCGGCAATGCGCCAGGCAACGGTCCTTCAGCCTGCTCAGCTGGTAGACGCCGCAACCAGCGAATACCGCCACGGCCAGCACGTGCGCCGCGCTGGGATGCTGTCCGGTCAGCCAGCCAGTGAGCCGGGCCAGCCCGTACGCGGGCAGCCCGGCCGCCGCCCAGACGGCCAGATAGCCTGCCACCAGCCCGGCGACCCTCGCCGTCCGGTTGCTTTGCACGGTCTTGGCATACAACGAGGCCGTTGGCGCCACTGAGGGCATCATCATGGCCGCCATCATCAGCGTCCACACCGGCACGAACAGGGCGAGGCCAAGCCCCATCGTGCCCGTCATCCCAGACATCCCGCGGGCGATCGCAACGGTCGCCGCCCAGGCACCAGCCGCCAGGATCAGCAGCAGCGCCACCTCACGGCTGGCCAGGCCGGGCCGTGGCCGGGCCAGCCCCGGGGAGCTACTCACCCGGCCCAGGAGAACGGCGCGGAAAAGCCGCTCTGCCCGTCCCGTCCCCAGTCGATTCCAAACGTGGACAGATGCGCGGCGGTAGCCGGCGCGACGGTCAGCGTGGTATTCGACGGGTGGAACACGTTTGCCAGCTGAACCGGATCGTGACCCTCCAGGGCAACGAAGTCCTCGACGCCCACGTCGATGGCCTCACCGATCCGGACATGGTGGCCGCGTCCATCCTCGTCATAGGTGATATGCGCCTTCTCCACCCCGAGCATCTCGCCGATCAGGGGCCCGAGCATCGCAGGCGGGCCGCCGAGCTGCCCGGACAGCACCGCGCCGAGCTGCTCAGCCTGGCGGTCAGACGCGGCGTCATCCAGGTAGACACCAACCCGCCAGTTGCCCTCGCTCATCACCGGCGGCGTGTCCAGGAACAGGGCAAAACTCAGGCCGCTGACGTCCACCCCGTCAACCTCGCCTGATCCGACGTGATAGGCCAGCAGCGCCCGGCACCGGTCCAGCGTCGCCTTCGCCGTCAGCGCCGACCAGGTACACGGGCAAACCGCATCGCATGAGCACGACTCGAAATACGTCCCGTCAAGCCGCCAGGCCATCGCCACCCCCTCGTGACGCCCAACGATGTTCGACCAGGCTCGCGTAGCCCGCCGTATCCGTCAATACCCGTCGTGCAGGCCGGGTTGCCCGCCGGAATCATCCGTCCCCATCAGCCATGCTGGCCCGGCTGAACCGGCGGCCCCAGCCGCGGACCCGGTCGAGCAGTTCCGGAGGGGAGATCACCTGGAAATCCGCGCCGAGCGCGCCCAGCGCCATGATGGGCCAGTCCAGCGAGTCGGGGGTCATGCGTACCCGGCAGCGGGTGGTGCCGAGGTCCTCGACCGAGGACCACCGGCCGATCCGCTCGCGCACGGCGGCGGCCGGGGCCTCGACGAGGATCTCCACGTCATAGGCGGCGCGCACGTTGTCGATGCCGGCCCGTACGAAGGCGGCGGCGTCGGCGGCAGGTAGCTCGCGGGGCCGGAACCGTGTCCCGGTGCCGCGCGGGGCGCTGAGGCGGTCGAGGCGGAAGCTGCGCCAGCCCTGGCGGTCAAGGTCGTAACCGACCAGGTACCAGCGGTGGCCGAGCATGACCAGCCGGTGTGGTTCCACGTGCCGGCCGGTTTGCTCGCCGCTGGCCGCGGTGTAGGAGAAGCGGATCCGCTCGCTGTCCCGGCAGGCCAGGGCGGCGGCGGTGAGGAGACCCGGATCCACGCTGGCCCGGGCAGCGCCCGGCCAGCTGGCGGGGATTGTCACCGCGCCCAGCGCCTCGACCCGTCGCCGCAGCCGGGCCGGCATGACCTGGACCACTTTGGCCAGCGCGCGCACCGAGGATTCCGCGATGCCCTCGACAGCGCCCTGGGCCGCGGCGTGCAGGCCCACGGCCAGCGCGACAGCCTCGTCGTCATCGACCAGCAGCGGGGGCAGCGCCGTGCCCGCGGCCAGCTGGTAGCCGCCGTCCACGCCCCGCTGAGCCTGGATCGGGTAACCGAGCTCTCGCAGCCGGTTGACGTCCCGGCGCAGCGTGCGCGGCGAGATTTCCAGCTGTCCGGCCAGTTCGGCGCCCGGCCAGTACCGGCGGGCCTGCAGCAGCGACAGCAGCCGCAGCGTGCGCGTGCTGGTATTCGCCATGTCACCCATTCTCACGGAATTGAGGTCAGAAAGTGACCGCTATGGCCCGTAGCGTGGTCTTAGACGGGGAACGGACCCCGGCTCGCGACCACGAAAGGCCGAGACGATGACAACGAGCACCCCGATCACTGGTGACCAGGCGGCCAGCGGCCAGGCTGGTGCATCCGCCGCCGGCGGTGAGCGCGCCGACCTCGCGGCGATGCTGGCGAAGCAGCGGCACTTCCTGCGCTTCACTGCCCGCGGCCTGACCGACGAGCAGGCCGGGCAGCGCACCACGGCGAGTGAGCTGTGCCTGGGCGGCCTGATCAAGCACGTCACGTCCGTGGAGCAGGGCTGGGTGAGCTTCATCCTGGAAGGTCCCTCCGCGATGCGCGATTTCGCCGAGATGACCGAGGACGACTTTGCGCGGCGCGCTGATGATTTCCGGCTGCTGCCCGGCGAGACGCTGGATGGCGTGCTGGCTGACTACGCTGACGTAGCCCGCCGGACCGACGATCTGGTCGCCAGCCTGCCCGACCTGGACGCCGGGCACCCGCTGCCCCAGGCTCCCTGGTTCCCGCCCGGCGAGCGGTGGTCGGCGCGCCGGGTGCTGCTGCACATCATGGCCGAGACCGCGCAGCACGCCGGTCATGCCGACATCATCCGCGAATCCCTCGATGGGGCCAAGTCCATGGGATAGCCCTCAGGTGAAGACGGGCGCGGGCGGCAATCCTCGCCGGCGGGCCAGTGTGGCGCGGGCGTACAGTCCTGCTGAGCAGGTTTCCCGGCCCTTATCGAGGTGCTATGGCCACGACCCGGCGCATGCTGTCGCCCTTGCGCCCTGCCGCCCGCGTCTTCACCGGATCCACCTACATCCTGCTCGGCTTCGATGCCCTGCGCGCGCCAGGCGCCCGGGTCGAGCTGGCCGCCCCGCTGCTGGCGGCGATCCGCACCAAGGTCCCGCTGCCGGCCAGCGACGAGCTGGTGGTGCGGGGGAACGCTGCCGTGCAGGTGCTGAGCGGCACGATGCTGGCCGTGGGCCGGGCTCCGCGGCTGTCCGCCCTGGTCCTGGCCGGCTCGCTGGTCCCCACCACCCTGGCCGGGCACGCGTACTGGACGATCGAGGACCCGGCCGCCCGCAAGCAGCAGCGGATCCAGTTCCACAAGAACATGGCCATGATCGGCGGCCTGCTGTTCGCCGTGCTCGACCAGCCCGAGGCCGGCCCCTAGCGGTCACTCGATGACGCCGGGCCGCGCACTCACTCCTGGTGGGTGATCCCCCGCGAGACCGGCGGGCTCACACTGGCTGTTATGACCGGCCGCCCTGCCCGGACGAGGGCGCAAGCCAGGCGCCGACGGCGGGCCGTGCTGGGAGTACTTCGCGGGCTCGCATCGACGATCCTGCTCGTTATCCTGTTCTACCTGCTGCCGCTGGATCATCTCGCGAGCGTCCCCCTGTGGGTGGTCCTGGCGGTAGGGCTGCTGATCCTGTTCGCCATCAGCGCCTGGCAGCTGCGCGCCGTCCTGCGGGCCAGGTACCCGGCGGTGCGGGCCATCGAGGCCCTGGCCATCACGGTGCCTTTGTTCCTGCTGCTATTTGCCTCGGCCTATTTCGTGATGGAGCGGGGCAGCCCGGGCAGCTTCGGCCACCCCCTGACCCGGACCGATGCGCTGTACTTCACGGTCACCACGTTCAGCACCGTGGGCTTCGGGGACATCGCCCCGGTCAGCCAGACCGCCCGGGTCGTGGTCACCGTCCAGATGCTGCTCGACCTGCTGGCCCTCGGCCTGGGCATCCGCGCGTTCGTCGGAGCCGTGCAAATGGCCCGCCAATCGCGTCCGGCCGCCGCTGCAGCCGGCCGCCGCTGAGCCGGCCGCGCCTGAGCCGGATGACCCGGGACCGGGCACCGCCGACCCGGCCGCGACTGACCCGGCCGCCGGCGAGCAGGCCGCCACGCCGGATCAGCCACCGCGGTGACCCGCCGCGAACGTGCCCTGGATATGGGTCTTTGTCAGTGGGACAATGTCCTCGTGGGCGATGACAAGGACACCGAGCTAGCCGACGCCCTGGCCGAGGTCGGCCGGAGAGTCGGGCAGGCCGTGACCGATGCCCTCGAGCGCATCCGGCCAGCCTTCGATGCGCTTGCGGAGATGGCGAACCGCCCGGAGGTCAGGGCGGTGATCCACCGCGCCGAGCAGGCCCTGCGGTTCCGGCCCTGCCTGTGCTACTGCTCGAAGGCTCATCCGGCTGACCAGGACGTCTGCGAGGTGTTCGGGGCGGTTATCACCGGGCAGTACAGCTCCGACCTGCTGGGCGACGTTGATGTGCCGCTGTGCGCCCCGTGCGCCGCGGCCCGGGCCGCCCGCGAATTCGCTGGCTGACGGGTCACGGCTTTCGGCGATACTGGGCCTGTGCTGCCGCCGGCCCGACACCTGCTGCGCGCGAAAGACCTGGCCGATGCCCGGTACTTCGAGCCGCTGACAGTGGGGGACCTGGCCCGGGCCGCCGGGCTGTCGCCCGCGCATTTCAGCCGTGAGTTCCAGCGCACGTTCGGGGAGGCGCCGCACCAGTACCTGCTGACGCGCCGGCTCGAGCGCGCCGCCGCCCTGCTGCGGAACACCGATCGCACCGTGACCGACATCTGCTTCGCCATCGGCCTGACCAGCGTCGGCTCGTTCATCACCAGCTTCCGGCGCGTCTACGGCGCCACCCCGAGCGCCTACCGGGCGAGTTTCCCGCCCGCGCGGCGGCACATCCGCATCCCCGGCTGCATCGCACAGGCCTACGGTCGGCCGCAGAACCGCACGTTTCGAGAAGCCCAGGTCCCCCCTCCGGCCGTAGCGTTGCCCGCAGACGACCTGAGGAGACCTGATGATCAAGATCGCTAACGCGCAGTTCTGGGTGCACGACCAGGAAGAGGCGCTCGCCTTCTACACGCGCACGCTCGGCTGGGAGGTGCGGGCCGACGTGACGATGGGCGAGTGGAACTTCCGCTGGCTGGTCGTCGGGCCGGCCGGGCAGGACGACGTGGGACTGGTGCTCATGCCCGTCCCGGGGGCACCGATGCTCGACGCCGCGAGCAGCAGCCAGCTCGCCGAGCTGGTGGCCAAGGGGGCCGGAGGCACGCTGTTCCTCGAAACCGACGACTGCCAGGCCGCCTACGACGAGCTGTCCGCGCGGGGCGTGGTCTTCAACGACCCGCCAACGCCGCAGCCCTACGGCATCGACACGTCGTTCCGGGATCCGTCCGGCAACAACATCCGCCTCACCCAGGTACTCGAGTTCTCGGTGGACCGCCGCTGAAACCAGCGCCGCCGGGGCGAACGACGGCGGCCGGCCGGGGCAACACAGGAGGCGTGCGCCTCGGCCGGATGGGGACCGCCACCGGGCCCTAGCCGGCCGGACCTCGGCGCCGCAGCTTGGTGAAGTCCCAGCTCAGGATGGTTTCCGGGCGGACCCTGAGCCAGCCGTGCCGCCCGTCGTGGCCGAAGGCGGCCCCCCCGAGGTACTTGTCCGCGAAAAGCTTCTCGGGAACCGTCAGCGCCTCGGCCGGCCCGCCCTGGCGCGGCACCTCGCCGACGACCTCGGCGCTGCCCCGCAGTTCCACCCCGCGCAGGCGGAAGTAGTCGGCGCCGCCGTCATCGACGATCACGCTCAGCCGCGGGTCCCGGCCCAGGTCGGTCCAGCGCTGGCTGCGGGACAGCGAGTACAGCCACAGTGCTGTTCCGTCCCACGCGAACCACAACGGGCTGACGTGCGGATGCCCGCCCGGGCCGATGGTTGCCACCCGGCAGACCGGCTGGCTGCGCAGGTACGCGTCGCGCTCGGTCTCGGTCATGGTGATCGCGGTTCCCCTGCGCTGGCTGGCCATGGTGCCTCCCGGGTGTCACGGGGCTGACGGCGTGCTGCCCGCGGCTGGCGTGCCGCCCAGCGTAGGGCTGGGAGTCGCCGCCGGCGGTGCGGTCCCGGACGGCGTGGACGCGACCGGCGGCGTCGCGCCCTGGGACGGCGAGGACGATCTCGTGGTGCTGGGCGACGGCCGGGCGGGGTGGTGTTTCGGCGTCGCGGTCGCCCGCGGCGTCGCGCGCGCTGATGACGTCGCGGGCTGCGTGCTCGCGGGGACGTAGGGCGGGGCGGTCCGGTGCGCCTGCGCCGCTGGGTCGGGCCGCACGAACAGGTAGAGGGCCAGGGTGAGCACGAAGAACGCGCACAGCGCCACCGTGGACCGGCGGATCCGCGGCCGGTTCCTGCCGTCGGCGTCGGCTCGGCGGTGCCCAGTCCGGCGGGTCATGGCGTTGACGTCGGCTCGGCGGTGTCCAGCCCCGCGGGCACGTGGATCCCTTCGCGCAGCAGCGCCGCGGTGATGCGGACCCGCAGCGCCCGGCCCACCTGGAACTGCTTCCCGGGCATCGTCCGGGCCACCAGACGGATCTTGAACTGGTCGATGTCCATGCTCTCCACGCCCATCACCGCCGGAGGGTCGAGCAGCAGGCCGTGCAGTTCCTCGTCGGCGTAGGCGCTCGCTCCGACCTTGGCCAGCAGGTCGCTGACCGCGGCGACGTCGGCGCTGGCCGGAACCGGTACGTCGATGACGGCCCGGGCCCAGTCCCGGGACAGGTTGATCACCTGGACGATCTGGCCGTTCGGCGTGGTGACGACCTCACCGTCAGCGGTACGTACCCGGGTGATGCGCAGCGTGACCTCTTCCACCGTGCCGGTCAGCGGGTTGGTCACGCCGGTCACGTTCAGCCGGACCAGGTCCCCGAAGCCATACTGGTGCTCAGCCACCATGAAGAATCCGGCCAGGACGTCCTGGACGATGCGCTGCGCCCCGAAGCCGAGCGCGACCCCGACCACGGCCGCCGGCGCGACGAAGCCACTGATCGGCACGCCGAGCCGCTGGACCACGAGGACCGCCGTCAGGCAGTAGACGAGCACCAGGAACGACCAGGTCACCACCTGTGTCACCGCATGCCGGTGCTTGGCGGCCTCGGTCCGCATGAGGGTGTCGGAACTCCCGGGCTGCGCATCGATCCGCGCCGTGATCCGCCCGCTCAGCCACGAGGTGAGCCGCGTCAGCAGCACTGCGCCCGTCACGAGCAGGATGATTTCCAGTCCGCTGCTCCGGGCCCACAGCCCGATATCCGTGAGCGGTGTCAGCGCGCCGGTCATGACCACATCTACCTCGCTCCAACCCGGTCGGCTTGTGCGGGTCGCAGCGATCGAGGATAACCGCCGTCCCGCGCGGCTGGTGCGGCTGCCCGGGTATCCGGGCCCGCAGGGAGAGGATGACCAGCGGGGTGACCGGCCCGCCGGCCCGGTGCGGCGCGGACTACAGCACCCGGGCGCCGTGCTGCCCGGTCGGCTGCGCGTGCCGGAAGGAAGCGAGCTGGCGCAGCCGCGGCCAGTCGAGGGCCGGGCTGGCTGCCGGGACCCCGGGGCGATCCCGCGGGACCACCACGCGGAGCGCTCCCGGCCGGATGGAGCAGCGGACTGGCGTCGCCATCAGGACCGTCTCGCCGTCGATGCCGACCGGGATCTCCGGTGCGTCGGCCTCCACGACCACCTCGTCGGCGGTGAGCGTGGTCAGCCCCTCGCCGTGTCCCCGGCGGACGAGCTCGATCGCCTGCCGCGCGCTGCCCACCCGGATGGCGACCACGCCCAGGGTGCCGGCGTCGAGCCGGGCGCGGCGGCCCAGGCCGGCCAGGTCGCCCATCCCGTACGGGTCGTTACTGATCAGCAGGGCCTGCGGGGCGTCGATGCGGACCGCGCCGGCCTGGGCGGACAACCGCGGTCCCTGGTGGCCGTTGAGCAGGTCGGGCAGCAGCCGCAGGGCGGTGCCCCGCTTGTCGTCCCGGTAGGCCGGGCTGCGGACCACCTCGGCGTAGGCGCCGAATGAGGCGTTGTTCACGAACGTGCGGCCGGAGATGATGCCCAGGTCGACCCGGACCTCCACGCCATCGGTCAGGGCTTCCAGGCAGCGGGCCGGATCCTCCCGGTCCAGGCCCAGGTCCAGCGCGAAATGGTTGCGGGTCCCGGCACTGATGACCAGGAAGGGCAGGCCATGCTCGGCGGCCAGGCCGGCCACTAGCGCCTGGGTGCCGTCGCCGCCGGCCACGCCGAGCAGGTCGGCGCCGTCAGCGATCGCCCGGCGGGCCAGCGCGGCGACATCCACGATCCCCGGGCCATCGAGCAGCGCCACCGTGGCGCCCAGCGCCTCGGCCTTCTCGCGCAGCCCGAACCGGGCGACCTTCCCGCCACCGGACCGCGGGTTCATGATGAGGAACGCGTGCCGGGGCCGGGCCGCGGGCCGGACGCTGGGGGCGGCCTGGGGGCCCGGGCCGGGGCGCAGGGCGATCCTCGCGGTCCCGGCGGCGGCCAGCATCAGCGCGACGGCCACGATGGCCACCCACAGCAGGCTGTGCAGCGCGAAGACGACGAGGATGACCACCGGCGCGGCGATGACCAGGAGCAGCGCGCCCCAGCGGAGCAGCCCGCGGTGGGCGAGGAACCAGTAGCCGCCCGCCAGCACGGCACACACCGCGGCCGCGGCGAACACGATCATGGTGAGGCTGCGCCATCCGGCGAAGCCGAGCAGCAGTCCTGCCGCGGCCAGCATCAGCAGGAACGAGGCACGCGCGAGCCAGCGGTTCATCATCGGCTCCGACCACCATCCCATCGCGGACCAGACACCGATGCTCGCCGTGCCGGGCCCGCGGCGCATCACCCGGCAAGGAGGAGCCTGCCGGACCCGGCAGGCCGGCCACCCCGCCGGGTACGGGAAGGCCCCGGCCCACGTGAGCCGGGGCCTTCCCGCCAGGCGCTCTAGCAACCGTCGTACGCGGACCACGCGCTGCCGCCGGACTGCGAATACTCCTTGGCGAACGCGGCGTTCTGCACGGACACCGGCGCGTTCTCCGGCAGCCCGGAATAGCCGAGCGCCTGCCAGGTGGACGGCAGGAAGCCGTACAGGCCGCCCGCGCCGCTGGACGCGTTGACCGCACCAGCGTTGCCGCCGCTCTCACGCTGGATCACGCAGGACTGGAAGCTGCCCGGCGCGCCGCTGTAGGACGCGGACTGCGCGGGAACGGACGACACGGTGCTGGTCGCGGCGGCGGGGGCCGACTGCGCGGGCTGCGCCGCGGCCGCGGCCGGTGCCGGGGCGGGGGCCGGCCCGGAGATCGCGGCCAGCGCGGCCCGGGTCAGCCAGGCGCTCACCTTGGGCTGCTCCGGCAGGCGAAGGTGCTGCCCCACCCGGATCAGCGAAGGGTTCGGCACGCTGTGCCGGTTGGCCCACCACAGGGCGGGCCAGTCGGCCGCGTGGCCCAGCGCCCGCTGGCTGATCGAGCTCAGCGAGTCACCGGACCGCACCGTGACCGAGTGGCTGGCCTGATGGGCCGCGCCAGGATGCAGCGAAACCGTGACCGCGATGGCTGTCTTAGCGGCGCCGGCGCCTGCAATACTGAGAAACGACATGGCTTGCTTACCTCCGAGGTTCGTTGCCATGCAAAGGCCCCGGCCGCGTGCTGCAACACGCTTAGGCCGGGGCCGCTTGGTCTACTCACTGACGGACGAGATGTCACCCCCAGTAATCATCTCGGCGCTCCTTTGTGTTCGGTCAGTGATTGCGTCGGTAACGGTAACCGCAATTGACCGGGTTCGCCAAATAGAAGCGCCCCCGAGGCCCTGCTGGCTGGGCGTCCCGGGCTGCGCCGGAGTCTCCCGTATTGGCCCTGAACTGCGACGATACGATATCTAGTGAGCTTGGACACCATTTCTCGATGGGCCAATAAATGATGGCACACTAGCACGGTCCGGATAGTGCGCGCAGGGGCGCCTGTGCATCGTGTGGCGCGAGTGCCAGGCGTGCTTCATCTGCCGCGGGGGCAGGGAAAGAAGGTGCGCCCGTCCAGGTTCACGTCAAACTTCACCGCCGCGAAACCGCCGGGTGGCGCCCAGACGGCACGGCAGAAAGCGGCGAAGGCGTGCGGGCCGGAGCAGCGCTGCCCGGGATTGCACACGTAATGATCGGCCGAGTACTCGGCTTCGCCGACCCACTTGCCGCCGGGCTGCTGCGCGGTCACGTCCGTGCTGAAGTCATCCCAGCCGCACGGCGTGGCGCCGCGCAGGCCGGTGCAGGTGATCCCGTACTGGCGGCTGCCGCGAAGCTGAGCCGCGGAGCACGAGTGACCGACGTAGCACTCCTCGACCACCGCGCCGTCCGCGTACCGCCGCCCCCACCACGACAGCCAGGGCGAGTTCTTCCACAGCCCGGTCATCCCGTCCCGGTGGATCTCGTTGAACGCCCAGGCCAGGAAGTTTTCCGCGTCGCCCGGGGTGAGCCGGAAGCCGGTGGTGGACGGCGGGTCGAAGCTGTCGATGTCGTCGAGTTCGACTGCGTCGAACCCCTTCTTGGCGCACATGCCGATCCGTTCCGCCAGCATCGGCTTGAGCGCGTCCAGCTGGCGGAAGTCCAGCCAGCGCTCCTCGGGATAGCCGTAGTAAACGTGGCCGAGCGTGGCGGCCGGGAAATACCCGCCCCGCGGCGACGGGCTGGCGTCCGGCCGGTAGTCCTCCCAGGCCAGGTCCAGGTAGCAGACGGTCTTCGGGTGCGCGAGGGTGCTCGCCCGCCACCGGGTCGCGATCGCGGCGACCTCGGCCGGCGTGGTGAGGAACCCGTCCACGTCGTAGATGTCCACGGCATGCGTCCCGGTCCGCTGGAGCGGGGTGACCCGGCCGATCTGCCAGTCCCAGCGCATCGGGTGGTGGTCGCGGGCCAGGTGCGGCGGGTACCAGCACGGGTGACCCGGCCGGGCCACGCAGGCCAGTGGCGCGGGCAACGGCACGACCTGCCAGCGGAAGCTCACTTCGGTGGCCCCGGCCCGGTTGGCGGTGCGCACGCTGGCCTGGTGCGGGCCGACACCGAGCCGGCCGGTGTAGAACACGCGGCTGCCCGGCATCGGCCGCCACCCGCCGCGGTCGATCCGGTACCACTGGGCCACCCGCCCATCAGCCGGATTCGCATGCGCCACGCCCACCTGGAAGTACTCCTCCGCCGAGGCAGTGCGCCGTTCCGGGGTCCCGTTGATGAATGCCGTCACGGGCCGCTGATGCCGCGGGTAGGCGCGGACCGCCGTGGCAGCCAGCCGGCTCACCGAGCGCCGGATGACCTGGAAGCTGAACGTGGCCGCTCGCGTCTCGACCACCTCGGCCGCGGTCTCGGTGACCCGGAGCCGCCGGCCGGTGTCCGCGGGCCCGGCCACGTAACGCCGGGCGGCGAACGGCGTGGCCGTGGTGCCGGCGCCGGGCCGGCAGTGCTGCCCGCCAGCCGCGCAACTCTGCCATGAGTACGCGACCTCGAAGCTGAGCAGCCTCATCCCGCGCGGCAGCCGGCCCGGACGCCAGGCCAGCCCGGCCGCCGTGACCGCCATGCCGTCCCGGGCCAGGCCGCTGATCCGCAGCGTGCCAGTATGCACCGGGGCCGGGATCCGCGGGCTGGCCGCGGTGCGGGCCGCTGAGGCCAGTGCGGTGGGGCCGGCCGGCACCAGCGCCACCGCCATCGCGGACGCCGCGACCGCAGCGATCGTGGCGGACCGTATTAGCCCGTGGCGGCGACCCCCCGGAACCCCCCGCGCATTGGCCGGCTCGGCGGGGACACGCGTCCGGCGCACCCCGCCTCGCCGGTGCATACCGTTCATGATCAGCGGGTGAAGGCGGCGGGGAGCAGGGCGCGGTGGGCGTCGAAGAGGTCGTCGCACATGGCGACGGTCTGCTCCGTGGTCAGCGTGGCGGCGGTGTTCGGGTCGAGCAGGGCGGCCTGGTAGGCATGCTCCCGCGACTCCTCGAGCGCGGCCCGCACGGTCAGCTCCACCACGTTGAGGAACGTCCGGTTCAGCGCGGTGAGCTGCGGCGGCAGCGCGCCGACGGCCACCGGCTTGGCGCCGCCCGCCCCGACCAGGCACGGCACCTCCACGCAGCACGCATCGGGCAGGCTGGTGATCAGCCCGCCGTTGCGGATGTTCACGTGCAGCTCGCGCTCGGCGCCGGTCTCCAGCGAGTGGATGAACAGCGACGCCAGCTCGTGCGTGGGTTCCAGGTCCAGTGGGGCGTCCGAGGCCAGTGCCGCCTGCAGCGACTCCAGCTCGCGCAGGTTCTCCTCGGAGCGGGCCAGGTAATCGCCGACGAAGATGCGGAACCGCTCGATCTGGTCGTCGTGCCGCATGAACCAGGGCACGTACTCGGCGGAGTGCTCGCTGGATTCCGTCGGGAAATAGCCGAACCGGCGGTAGATCTCCACCCGGACCCGCCGCTGCAGCTCGGGCGAGGCGTCGATGACCTCGGCCAGCCTCGGGTACAGGGACTCGCCGTCCTGCTCGAAGCGGAGCACGAACGCCTGGTGGTTGAAGCCGGCGGTAAGGAACTGGACCCGGCCCGGGTCGGCGCCGACCAGGCCGGTCAGGAACGCCTGCGTATCCCGGACCGAATGGCACAGCCCGAACACCCGGGTGAACGGCGTGCCCTCGTACACGGCCCAGGGCAGCATGGCCATCGGGTTGCTGTAGCTGAGCAGGGTGGCGTCCGGGCAGACGTCGTGCATGTCGCGGGCCAGCGCCGTCGTCACCGGGATGGTGCGCAGCCCGCGGAAGATCCCGCCGATGCCCAGCGTGTCGCCGATCGTCTGGCGCACCCCGTACCGGGCCGGGATGTCGAAGTCGGCGCGGGTGGCGTCGTACCCGCCGACCTGCACCTCGTTGATCACGTAGCGGGCGCCGGCCAGGGCCTCGCGCCGGTCCAGGGTGGCGGTCACCGCCGCGTCCGCGCCGGCCTGGGCGGAGATCCGCCGGGCCAGCCGCTCGGCGTGGGCCAGCCGCTCCGGGCTGATGTCGTACAGTGCGAGCCGCAGCCCGCCGCGGAACTCGGGGTAGCCGCACAGGTCGGTCACCACGTTCCGGGTGAACTCGATGCTCCCGGCGCCGACGAAGGTCACGGTTATCACAGCTCGAGAGTGTCCCATTGAGGCTAGTTTCGCGCAAGATGTTGCATCCATACCCGGACAGACTGCACAATGCTGAGCACTTCCGGATGACTTGAATCATCTTTGGGCGGTGGGCACGATGGCAAAGCATCGGCTGCGGGTCACGCTGGCCGGACCGATCGCCGCGGTGGCGGTGGCCGCCCTGGGCCTGGCCGCCTGCGGGACGGACAGCAACAGTGGCGGCGGCGGGGGGACCACGGTCCAGATCTGGGAGGGCTGGACCGGGGTCGAGGCCAAGACGTTCACGCACCTGGTGACCGAGTACCAGAACCAGAACCCAGGGGTGAAGGTCAGCAGCCTGTTCGTGAACAACGACGACACGCTGCAGAAGGTGCTCACCGCGGTGCGCGGCGGGAGCCCGCCGGACATCGCCTACCTGTACGGATCGTGGGCGCCGAACGTGGCGCAGATCCCGCAGGTGGTCAACCTGACCCAGGTGGTCAAGCGGCCGGGGGTCAACTGGAACGACTTCTGGGTCGGCGAGCGTGACGTGGCCACGGTGAACGGCAAGGTCATCGGCATCCCGGCCCTGGTCGACAACCTGGCCGTGGTCTACAACAAGGCGCTGTTCGCCAAGGCGCACCTCACGCCGCCCGCCCCGGGCTGGACCTGGTCGCAGTTCGTGGCCGACGCCAAGAAGCTGACCGACCCGGCCAGCAAGCAGTTCGGCACGGCGTACGTGACCCCGGCATCCGAGGATTCGGTGTGGCACTGGGAGGTGCTGCTGTGGGAGGCCGGCGGCCAGATTCTGACCGCCGACAACAAGAAGGCCGCGTTCGACTCGGCGGCCGGGCTGGAGTCCCTCAGCACGCTGCGGGCCATGGCCGTCACGGACAAGTCCATGTACCTGGATCCGACCGACAACGCGTACGCGAACCTGTTCAACTCCGGCAAGGTCGGGATGCTGGTCACCGGGCCCTGGGACCTGTCCGCGTTCCCCAACGTGCACTACGGCGTCCAGGTCATGCCGTCCTACCCGGGCTCGTCCGCCGGCCACCAGACCATCTCTGGCCCGGACAACTGGGTGGTGTTCAACAACGGCGCCACCCAGGTGTCGGCCGCGGAGAAGTTCATCCTGTGGCTCACCGCGCCCGCCCAGGTCAGGTACTGGTCGCTGAAAACCGGCGACCTGCCGACCCGGCAGTCCGTGGGCAACGCGGCGGGTTTCAGCGCGCAGATGAACACCGCGCTGCCCGGGGTGAGCACGTTCGTGGCCAACCTGGCCAACGTCAAGCAGGCCCGGCCGCAGATCCCGGCGTACCCGAAGATCTCCACGGTCCTGGCCAACATGGTCATCTCGGTGCTGCTGGGCAAGAGCCAGCCGCAGGCGGCGCTGAGTTCCGCGGCGCAGCAGGTCAACCAGATCCTGGGCGCCGGCTGACGTGGCCGCTTCTGGAATCCTGCTCCGCCGGAGGCGTCCGGGGCCGGCCCGGTCCCGGCGTCCCGGCGGGGCCGGCGCGGCACGACGGCGGGTGACGGCCTCCGAGCAGTTCGCCGGGTGGGCGTTCGTCACTCCCGGGGTCGCGATCATCCTGCTGTTCGGCGCGGTGCCGATCGTCTGGTCGGCGATCATGTCCTTCCAGCGGTCCAACCTGCTCACGCCGAGCACGCCGTTCGTGGGGCTGAAGAACTACCGGCAGCTGCTGCACGACCCGATCGTGGGCCAGGCCATCCAGCACACGCTGGTCTACACCGCGCTGTTCGTGCCCGGGACGATGATCGTCGGCCTGTTCCTGGCCGTGGCCATGAACCGGAAGATCCGCTTCATCTCGTTCTACCGGACCGCGGCCTACGCGACGATGGCCATCTCCACGATCAGTGAGGCGATCGTCTTCATCTGGCTGTTCGACCCCTCCTACGGGGTGGTCAACTACTTCCTCAGCCTGGTCGGCGTGCCGCCGCAGCAGTTCCTCAACTCGCCATCCCAGGCGCTGTACGTGATCGTGATCATGACCATCTGGGGCTGGACCGGGTTCTCGGTCGTCATCTACCTGGCCGCACTGCAGGGCGTCCCGGCGGCGCTGCTGGAGGCGGCCTCCATCGACGGGTGCACCCCGTGGCGGACGTTCCGCCGGGTCACCCTCCCGCTGCTCAGCCCGGCGTCGCTGTTCCTGGCCGTGTGGCTGACGATCAACGCGCTGCAGCTATTCGACGAGGTGTACCTGAGCACCCAGGGCGGCCCGCTCAACGGGACCACCGTGCTCGTGTACTACCTCTACGACCAGGCCTTCCAGGATTTCAATTTCGGCTACGCCTCCGCCATCGCCTATGTCCTGTTCGTCATCATCCTCGTGGTCACCGCGATCCAGTTCCGGGTCGGCCGTCGCTTCACCCACTACCGCTCTTGACATCCTCCCCCGTCGGCAGGCGAGGGATTCCAGCTACTCACATCCGGGTTAGGAGGCAAGCAGTTGAGGTTCGCGGTTCGCCGGCTCCAACTGGGAGCCTCCCCGCGCAGTCACGGCGTGCCCCGCCGCGATGTTCCTGGCCGCGTTCACGTCAGCGTTGCAGGCGAATCCGCAGGCCATGCACGCGAAACGCGCTTGGCTCTCGCGCGACTTCGCGTCCACCTGCCCGCACGCCGAGCACCGCTGGCTGGTGAACGCGGGATTGATCTTCTCCACCCGGCCGGGCGCTTTGTCTTCCAGCCGGCGTACCAGCAGGCCCCAGCCCGACCGCAGGATCTCGCGGTTGAGCCCGGATTTGGCGCGCACGTTGCTCCCCGGATCCTGGGGGGTGCCTCGGGCCGAGCGGGTCATGTTCTTAACGTTCAGATTCTCAACCCTGACGATGTCGAACCTGCGTGCCAGGTCGGTGCTGGTCTTCTCGGCCCAGTCTTTCCGCCGGTCGGTCTCGCGGGCCCTCAGCCGGGCAATGGCGAACCTCACCCGCTTGCGGCGGCTCGAGCCCCGCTTGGCCCGGGCGAGCATGCGCTCCAGGCGCAGCAGCCTCTCCCGCTCCGGCGCCGTCAGGCCGGGAACGTGCAGCAGTTCCCCCGTCAACAAGGCCGCGCTGACCGCCACACCTCGGTCCACACCGACAACTTCTCCATTGCCCGGAGGGCTGACAGGATCGGGAATCCAAGCGAAGGCGACGTGCCAGCGACCCGCCCGGTCACGGGTCACTCGGTAGGACTTCGCGCCCGAAGGCACCGCGCGGGACCAGCGGAATCTCGCCCATCCAGCAATCGGAATCCGTACCTGTCCGATATGGCGGGACAAGCGGCGCACGCTCCATTGGTGCCCGCGTCGTCCAACGATGCGGAATCCCTCGTTCCGGTCAGCCTTACGCCACGACGGCCTGCCTGCTGGGTTCTTCGGGTCGAAAAAGGCGGCCATGGCCCGGGCGAAGTCGCGCAGCGCCTGCTGTTGCACCATCTGGGAGCCTGCGGCCAGCCACGGGTGCTGGGCGCGGGCGGCGGTGAGCTGTCGGCATTGGTCCAGATAGCCCGGAGCGCTCCGCCTGCCGGGATGCCAGTGCGAATGCTGCTCGACAGCCAGGTTCCAGATGAACCGGGCGTCGGCGCAGTGGTCCCCCAGCACTGCTTCCTGCGAGGGCGAAGGATCCAGGCGGTACCGGGGCATGCGAACAAACTAGCGAATACTGCCGACATTTCCGCGGAGGTGAAGCGGCGTTCCCTCCCCGGCTTGAGGGCCTGGGTACCCACGCCGCGATTCCGATGACGGCGACCTCGGCCCCCGCCCGTGGCGGGCTCTCGTCCTCCGCCGGCGGCGGCGTCTCCGCCGGACGGCGCCGGTGGCGGCTGCCGTTCAGCCCGTGGCACCTGGTCCTGGTCCCGGCCACCCTGGTCCTGATCTTCCCGTTCTTCTGGCTGCTGATCACGTCGGTGGAGACCCTGCCCGAGGCGCTGCACTTCCCGCCGGTGCTCATCCCGCACAAGCTGAGTTTCGCCAACTACCCGGACGCGCTGAACAGCGCGCCGTTCGGCCATTTCTTCATCAACAGCACCGTAGTCGCGGTGCTCACCGTGCTGTGCAACCTGGTGCTGTGCTCGCTGGCCGGGTACGCGTTCGCCCGGTTCCGCTTCCTCGGCCGGACCGCCCTGTTCGCCGTGATCATGGCCACGCTGATGGTGCCGTTCCAGGTCACGATGATCCCGCAGTTCATCATCACCAAGTGGCTGGGCGTGCACGTGCTGGCCGCGGTGGGGATCGACCACATCGGCGCGCTCATCCTGCCCAACGCGGCCACCGCGTTCGGCATCTTCTTCCTGCGCCAGTTCTTCCGGACCCTGCCGCTGGAGTACGAGGAGTCAGCCCGGGTGGACGGGGCCAGCCGGCTCACCGTGCTGATCAAGATCGTGCTGCCGCTGGCCGCCCCGGCGCTGGCCACACTGGCCGCGCTGACGTTCCTGGATTCCTGGAACAACTTCCTGTGGCCGCTGATCGCGATCACTTCCACCAACCAGATGACGCTGCCGCTGGGCCTGGCCACCTTCCAGGGGGCGCACGCCACGGAGTGGACCCTGCTGATGGCGGCCAACGTGATGAGCCTGGTCCCGATGCTGGCCATCTTCTTCCTGGCCCAGCGCTACTTCATCCGGTCGGTCGCCGCCACGGGGCTGGCCGGGACATGAGGATAGAAGGCTTGCCTTCACGTGAGAAGACCTGCCTTCACTTGAAGAAAGAGGAGTGTTGATGGGCGAGGAGGCCCCAGCGATGCAGGAGGAACTGGCCGCGGGCGGCTGGACGGAGCAGGAACTGGCATCGCAGCCCGCCTGCTGGCGCCGGGCCGCCGGGCTGGCCGCGGACGTCGCGGCGGCCCTGCCCGCCCGCGGTGAGCGGGTCGCGGTAGCCGGCTGCGGCACCTCGTGGTTCATGGCCCAGTCCTACGCGGCGGCCCGGGAAGCGTCTGGGCACGGGGAGACCGACGCCTTCGCCGCCTCCGAGATGCCACCGCTCCGCCGTTACGACCGGGTCCTGGTGCTGTCCCGGTCCGGTACCACCACCGAGATCCTCCAGCTGCTGGACCGGCTCCGCGGCACGGTGCCCACCGTCGCGCTCACGGTGGCCGGGACCCCGGCGGCGCAGTCCGCTGACGTGGTCATCGACCTGGGATTCGCGGACGAGGAGTCGGTGGTGCAGACCCGCTTCGCCACCACCGAGCTGGCCCTGCTCCGTGCCCACCTGGGCGAGGACATCGAGCCCGCCATAGCCGCGGCGGACCGGGCGCTGGCGGCGCCGCTGCCGCCGGAGATACTGACCGCCCGCCAGTTCACCTTCCTGGGCACCGGCTGGACCTATGGCCTGGCCCAGGAGGCCGCGCTCAAGCTGCGTGAGGCGGCCGGCATGTGGACGGAGGCCTATCCGGCCATGGAATACCGGCATGGCCCGGTCGCGGTGACTGGCGCCGGCAGCATCGTGTGGCTGTTCGGGACCCCGCCGGACGGGCTGGACCTCGAGATCGCCGCAGCCGGCGGCACCGCGTGGTTCAGCACCGAGGACCCGCTCGCGGAACTGGTCCGGGTGCAGCGGGTGGCGGTGGCCCTGGCGCGGGAGCGGGGACTCGACCCGGACCGGCCGCGGAACCTGGCCCGCTCGGTCATCCTGGCCCCCCGCTGAGCCAGCCGGCCGCCATGATCGTCGTCGTCTGCCTCAACCCGGCCCTGGACATCACCCACCAGGTGCCCGCCGTGGACTGGGCGGGCGTGAACCGGCCCAGTGCGGTTCACGCCCGGCCCGGCGGCAAGGGGCTGAACGTGGCCCGCACGCTCCGCGCTCTCGGCGCCGAGGTGCTGGTCATGGGGCTGGCCGGCGGGGTCACCGGCGACGGGGTCGGCGCGGCGCTCAGCGAGCTGGGGGTGCCTGCCGCCTTCACGCCGGTCAGCGGCGAGACCCGCCGGACGTTCACCGTCGTGGACGAGCGGAGTGGTGGCACCGCCTTGTTCAGCGAGCCCGGCCCGGGGATCGGCGCGGGGGAGTTCGCGGCGTTTGCCGTTATGTATCAGGAGGCCCTGAGCGGGTGCGCGGCCGTGGTGCTGTCCGGCAGCCTGCCGCCGGGGCTTCCCGCGGGCAGTTACGCCACGCTAATCGGGCTGGCCAGCGCGGCCGGGGTGCCCGCGCTCCTCGACACGCACGGCGAGGCACTGCTGGCCGGGGCGGCCGCGCGGCCCGCCATCGTGAAGCCGAACCTGGCTGAGCTGGAGGCGCTGGCTGGCCGGCCGCTGTCCCGGGCCGGGGGCACCGACCGGCGGGCGGTGGCGGACGCCGCCCACCGGCTCCGGGCGGCTGGCGCCCAGGCGGTGGTGGCCTCGCTGGGGGCCGAGGGCCTGCTGGCCGCGACCGAGGACGGCAGCTGGCAGGCACGGCCGGCCGCCGCGGTGACCGGGAACCCGACCGGGGCCGGCGACGCGGTGGCCGCCGGCCTGGCGCACGGGCTGGTCCTCGGCCGCCCGTGGGACGAGCGGCTGCGGCACGCGGTGGCTCTCGGCACCGCGACCGCCGCGGCGCCGGTGGCCGGGGAGTTCAGCCACGACCACTACGCCAGCGCGCTGGCCGCAGTGACCGTGCAGCCAGAGGAGGCCAGCTGATGCCGCTGTCCGCCATGGGCGAGATCATCGGGCCGGCCCGGGCGGCCGGACGCGGGGTCGGCGCGTTCAACGTCATCGGCATCGAGCATGCCGAGGCGATCGTCGCGGGGGCCGAGGACGCCGGGACCCCGGTGGTGCTGCAGATCAGCGAGAACTGCGTCGCTTACCACGGTGCGCTGGAGCCCATCGCCGGTGCCTGCCTGTCCATCGCGCGGTCCGCCGCGGTGCCGGTCGCGGTGCACCTGGACCATGCGACCACCGTGGACCTGGTCCAGGCGGCCGCCCGGCTCGGCCTCGGGTCCGTCATGTTTGACGCCTCGGCGCTGCCGTATGCGGCGAATGTCGGGGCCACCGAGGCCGTGGCGGTCTGGTGCCATCAGCGGGGGGTGTGGGTGGAGGCGGAACTCGGCGAGATCGGCGGCAAGAATGGCGTGCATTCACCGCGCGCCCGTACCGATCCGGACGAGGCGGCCGACTATGTCGCGGCCACCGGCGTGGACGCGCTCGCGGTCGCGGTGGGCAGCTCGCACGCCATGCTGATCCGGGACGCGGTCCTGGATCTCGGGCTGATCGCCCGGATCCGCCGGGTGGTCGGCGTCCCGCTGGTGCTGCACGGCTCCTCCGGCGTGCCGGACGGTGACCTGGCCGCGGCGATCAGCGCCGGGATGACGAAAATCAATGTCGCCACCCAGCTGAACAAGGTGTTCACCGCCGCCGTCCGGCATTGCCTGGGCGGCGATGCGGCGATGGTCGATCCCAGGCGGTACGGTTCGGCGGGGCGTGCTGCGATCGCCCCCGAGGTGGCCCGGCTGCTCCGGGTGATCAGCGCCGGGCCGTCAGGGCAGCGAGAGGCCGGCCCGCGGGACGGGCCGGGGAGTCCGGTCGTGAGGGCGGGAGGCCCCGGTGAGTCGTTATCGCCGGTGGAATGAGCTGCTGGAGCTGCTGGCCGCGGCGGGCCAGCTGCAGGTGGAGGACGCCGCCAAGGCGCTGGACGTGTCGGCCGCAACGGTCCGGCGGGACTTCGACGAGCTCGCCCAGCAGCAGATGCTCACCCGGATCCGCGGCGGGGCCGTGGCCAAGGGGGTCAACTACGACCTGCCGCTGCGCTACAAGTCGGAGCGGCACCCCTCCGAGAAGCAGCGCATCGCGGCTGTCGCGGCCGGCCTGGTCCGGGCCGGGCAGGTCGCCGGGCTGAACGGCGGCACCACCACCACGGAGGTGGCCCGGGCCCTGGCCACCCGGCCCGACCTGGCCTCGGGGGCCGCGTCGCCCGCGGTTACCGTGGTTACCAATGCGCTGAACATCGCGACCGAGCTGGCCGTCCGGCAGCACATCAAGATCGTGACGACCGGCGGGGTGGCCCGCCCGCAGTCCTATGAACTGATCGGGCCGCTGGCCACCGGGGTGCTGGAGCAGGTCACCCTGGACGTGGCCATCCTCGGGGTGGACGGCATCGACGCTGTCGCGGGCGCTACCGCGCACCACGAGGGAGAGGCCAGCATCAACCGGCTGATGGCCCGGCAGGCCAGCCGGGTCATCGTGGCCGCGGACAGCTCCAAGGTGGGCCGCCGGGCTTTCGCCCGGATCTGCACCACCAGCGAGATTGACGTCCTGGTCACCGACACCGGCATCGCCGCCGAGGAGGCGGCCCGGTTGGAAGACGCTGGGGTCGACGTTGTCACCGCCTGACCCGGAGGCGCCTGATCGGGGGGTGGCTGATCGGGGGGCGGCTGATCGGGGGGCGGCTGATCGGAAGGCGGCTGGCGCAGGGGCCGCTGGCCCGGCCGTGGACCTCGTGGTGCTGGGCGACTGCAACCCCGACGTGCTCGTGCTCGGCGAGGACGTCACCCCCGCCTTCGGCCAGCAGGAGAAGCTGGTGCCGGGCATCTCGCTGGTCATCGGCGGTTCGGCGGCCATCACCGCGGTCGCCGCGGCCCGGCTCGGGCTCTCCGTCGCGCTGGTCGCCGCGGTCGGCGCCGACCCGGCCGGGGAGTTCATGCTCAGCCAGCTGGCCGGGGAAGGGGTGGATGTGGCGGCGGTGGCCGTCCGCGGCCAGCTGCCCACCGGGATCACGGTGGCGCTGTCCCGGGGCCGGGACCGGGCCATTCTCACCGCGCTGGGGGCGGTGGCCTCGCTGACCGCCGCGGATGTCCCCGGCACGCTGCTGGCCCGGGCCCGGCACGTGCACGCCAGCTCCTACTTCCTGCTCGAGGGATCACTCGGCCCTGGCCTGGCCGGCCTGCTGGCGGCGGCCCGGGCGGCGGGCGCCACCACCTCGCTGGACACCAACTGGGACCCGTCCGGGCGGTGGGGGGATGAGCACCTGGCCGCCGCGATGGCCCAGGCCGACCTGCTGCTGCCCAACGAGGCCGAGGCGTTCCGGCTGGCGGAGGCGCTCCGGGTGGCCGGAGCGGCGGGCCTGGGCGGGGAGACCGGCCTGGCCGGCGCGGCCCGGGTGCTGGCCGCGGCCGGGCGCAGGCTGGTGGTCAAGCTCGGTGAGCGGGGCGCGCTGTGCGTGGACGGGCCGCTGGAGCAGCGGGTGAGCCTGCCCCCGGTGGCCCCGGTGGACGCCACCGGCGCGGGCGACTGCTTCAACGCCGGCCTGATCGCCGGCCTGCTCGGCGGCCAGTCCCTGGCCCGGGCGGCCGCGCTGGGCTGCGCGGCCGGCGCGCTGTCCACCGGCGCGCCGGGCGGCACGGCCAGTGCCCCGGGCCGGGACGCCGCGGACCAGCTGGCCCGGCGGGCCTCGGTCAACGGTCAGTCGTAGTGCCGGAAGGCGGGCCAGGCGGCGGCCCAGCCGGACTTCAGGCCGGAGGCCACGTAGATGCGCACGCCCTGCTCCTGGTCGTTTAGGCCGAGCCCGTTCCAGAACGTCGCGACCGCCCGGACCCGGGCGAACTCGCGGTGCAGCAGGGACGGGTCGATGTTCACCGCGATCACGGTGGTGTCGGCGGCCGGCGGCGGTCCCCAGAACCAGAAGCTGTTGTGCCCGCTGTAGGCCTGGGGAAGGCCGAAGCCGGGCCCGTAGCGGTCGATCGCCCCGGCCTCGCCGTAGTTGCTGGCCAGCAGGGCGGTGTGGCCGCGCTCGGCGCGGGGAAGTGCGTGGTACTCGCGGGCCACCAGGGCGACCAGCTTCGGCCAGCTGACCGACTCCACCAGGGTGTAGTTGATCGTCTGGACCGAGGCGGGCAGGTTCCTGGCCGGCAGCACCGGCAGGGCGTACAGCAGGTTCAGCGCGGCGCACAGGCCGATGGCCACGCCCGCCCCGGCCCAGCGCAGCCTGCGGCGGCCCCGTTCCAGCCAGCGCCCCAGCGGCACGGAGCCGGCCGCGAACAGGAATGTGAACAGGGCGCCCACGTAGTAGGGCTTGCCACCCAGCACGAAGATCAGTACCAGCAGGAGGGCCGACGCGATGGCCACCGGGCGGAACCGGCGGGCCTGCGGGCTGCGCAGCGACCACACCTGCCCGGTCACCCACAGCGGGGTGAGCACCAGGCCGGTGTAGAGGACCAGGGCGAGCCAGTAGGTGGCGCGATTGCTCCCGGCGTTCCCGTTCAGGCTGTGGAACAAGGCCAGCTGCGGCCAGCCGTGCGCCGCCTGCCAGATCACGTCCGGGGCGGCCGCCGCGGCCGCGATGGCCAGGCCGGCCAGCAGGTAACGGGTCCGCAGCAGCCGCCGGGCCGGGGTGGCCAGGAACCCTGCCGCCAGCATGGCGGCCAGCAGGAAGATGTCCCACTTGGCCGCCGCCGCCAGGCCGGCCGCCGCCCCGATGGCCAGCCACCAGCGCGGATCCTCGCTGTCCAGCAGCCGCATGATCAGGTACAGGGTGAGGGCGCAGAGCACGAAGGACGGCGTCGTGGTGGACATCAGGTGCATCGCGGCCAGGTACACCAGGCAGGTGGCGCTGGCCAGCGCGGCCAGCACCTGGCCAGCCCGGCCCGCGCCGAGCAGCCGGGACATCGCCGCCGTGAGCAGCACCAGCATGGCCATGCCCAGCGCGGGCAGCACGCGCAGCCCGGCCAGCGTGTTCCCGAACGCCAGGGCCTCCAGCCGGGCCAGCAGCGGAGTCAGCGCCGGCTGGTCCACGTAGCCCAGCTGCAGGTGCCGGCCAGCCTCCAGGAAGTACAGCTCGTCCCGGTGATAGCCGTACCTGGCGCTCACCGCCAGCTCGACGCCCGCCGCGGCCGCCGCGATAATCCACACCACCCAGCGGCTGTCCCGGGCCGGCCTCGCCGCCGGGACGGGCCGCCCCGCCGGCGGGGCGGGCCGGGCGGCCGCTGCGGCCTGCGGGCCAGCTGATGCTGTGGGCATATCCATAGCCGCAGCGTAGGCAGGCAGCGATGGCCGGCGCATCGGGCGGCGGAGCGACCACGCCGGCTCCGCCGGGCGGCGGAGCCGCGGGCCCCGGGCGCGCCGGGGGATAACCCGTCCGGGGGAGGCGGGGACTACGACCTGCGGGCTAGGTGAAGGCGCCGATGCCGGTGATGTCGCGCCCGACGATGAGGGCCTGCATGGTCTCGGTGCCCCCTGGCACCAGGCGATCAGGCCGGCCTCAGTCAGCTCTGCGCCCGGGACGCGGGCCACGAACGGTGCTGACTGACGGTGGTCCGCTTCAGTGGGCGCTGCGGGTCTGTTCCGATGACTTCCGGGGCTCTCCTCCGTCACATGGGACGGGAGCCCTGGGCTAAACGGCTAGGAGAAGGACGAGTGGGCGTGATCGGGACGGCGCTGTCTATGTCTCTCGATGGGTTCATCGCGGGACCAGACGGAGGTGCGGGAGGACTGCATGACTGGCTGACGGCGGGTGATATCCCCAGCCGCTTCAGCCCCTCCTTCACGATGGCGAGGCCCAGCACGGAGTTCTTCGATGAGGGGGTCGCCGGGACGGGCGCCGTCGTCGCCGGGCGCCGGACCTACGACGTGTCGGGGGCCTGGGGCGGGCGAGGCCCGGTACCCGGCCTGCCGCTGGTCGTCCTTACCCACCGGGTGCCCGGATCGGTGCCCGCAGGCGACCCGCCTTACACGTTCGTGACCGACGGCATCGAGGCGGCGATCGGGCGGGCGCGGGAGATGGCGGGCGGGAAGAGAGTGCACCTGATGGGGGCGAGCGTCGTCCAGCAGAGCATCCGGGCCGGGCTGCTCGATGAACTCATCATCAGCCTGGTGCCCAAGATCCTGGGCCGGGGCGTCCGCCTGCTGGACGGCCTGGATGCCGACAGCGCCGGGCTTGAGGTCGTGCGGGTCATCGATGCTCCCGGCGTGACGCACCTGACCTACCGGGTCACCTCGGTACATCGAAGTGCCGAACGACTTGGGCGATGATCGGGCAGTGAAGAACGTCATGTCGAGGGACGGAACAGGCATCGGCTACGACCAAGCGGGCGCCGGCCCAGCGCTGATCATCGTCTACGGCGCCATGAGCACCAGGTCCAGCGGGTCCAAGCCAGAGCTCGTCACCCTGCTTGCGCCATACTTCACCGTGTACAGCTACGACCGCCGGGGCCGCGGTGACAGCGGGGATACACCGCCGTACGCGGTGGACCGGGAGATCGAAGACATCGAAGCGGTGATCAGCGAGGCCGGTGGCACCGCTTTCCTGTACGGCCATTCGTCTGGAGGATGCCTGGCTCTCGAAGCCGCACGGAAGCTCGGCGGCAAAGTGCCGAAGCTCGCGGTGTATGAGGCTCCCTGCAACGACGAGCCAGCAGCCCAGCAGGCCTGGAGCCAGTATCTCGACCGGCTCGGCGAAGCACTGGCGGCCGGGCGCCACGGTGATGCGGTAGCACTATTCATGCGGAGCACCGGGACGCCCGCCGGGCAGGTAGACGGCATGCGCCAGGCACCCTTCTGGCCAGCACTGGAAGCCATCGCGCCGACGCTCGCCTACGATCACGCCGGGGTCATCGGCAAGACCATCGCTGTGCCGGCAGGCCGGCTAGCCCAGCTGCATGTTCCGGTCCTTGCCTTGTGCGGCGGGCCGAGCCCTGCATACATGCATCGCAGCGCCCAGGCCATCAGCCAGGTGATCCACACGGCAGAACTCCGCACGCTGGACGGGCAGGCACACGTCGTGCAACCCGCGGCTCTCGCTCCCGTCTTGACCGGGTTTCTTCGCAGCTAAGCAGTTACAGGCCCCGGAAAGACCATTGCCGGGGACGCTGGCCCCGGCCCAGGGTAGCCACGAATCCCGGGTCCGGCGGTGCCCGCCACGTGCCCGGTAGGGCGGTGAACCGGGGCGGACAGCGGTCACTTCCGGACAAACTGGTATGGCGGCCGGTGCGGGACTCGTCGCGGCCGTGCCCCCGGTGGTGCTGCCGGTCACTGGCCGGGATGTTGCGCCAGGGCAGGTTCTTGAGCTGGGCATACGGGTCAGCATGACCCGGTTGTGCGCCGGCCACAACGGCCGGATCCGCTCAGTCGGGCCGGGCCGGGGAGCCAGGCCGGGGGAGCGGCAGCCTGTCGATGACCGTGTCCATGCGCCCGGCCTCCTCGGCGATCCGTCCCATCATCCGGTCGGCCTGGGCCGCCCGGAGCGGCAGGCGCCGCCGGTAGTACCCGGCGAACCCGGCGATCACGGACAGGGCCGGCTGGAGCCCGCGGCAGGTGTCCGCGACACCGCCGCCCAGCTGCTGGGCGGATCGCCGCGCGGTGGCCTCCGCGGCGGCGCTGGCCTGGCCGGCCCGCCCGGACAGGACCCGGATCACCGGCACGCCCGCCGCAGCGACGGCCAGGAGCAGGGCGGCGCTGACCGCGGCACCGGTGATGGTGAGGCTGCGCACGGCCTGGCCGACGCGGGCCAGGTCCAGCCCGGTGATGAGCGTGCCGGGCAGCCCCGGCCGGGCCGGGCCGCTGACCATCAGGGAGAAGCCGCTGCTGCCGTAGGTGTAGGCGATGCGGCTGGCCTGGTAGTGCACCGGCTCGGCGATGACCAGCCAGCTCCCGCCGCCGCTGCTGGCCGGGACGGTAGCCAGCTGGCCGGCCTGGCGCGGGATCCGCGCGGCGGCCGGCCCGGGCGGGCGGGCCGGGCCGGTCCGCAGTACCAGCTGGCCGCCGCGGCTGGTCACCTCGGTGAGGAGCCCGGCTGCTGACCCGGTGCCGGGGTAATCGGGCATGACGGTGAACGGGCCGCTGGCCAGCAGGCGGGCGTAGGCCCGCAGCTGCCGGTCGGCCTGTCCCATCAGGTACCCGCGGGCCAGCACCCCGGTGGCCACGACGATGACTCCCGCGCCCGCGGCCAGCAGGCAGCAGGCCGCCGCGATCAGCCGCGCTCCCCGTGCCGTCCCGCCCCGCCGTGCCCCGGTCATCGCTGCTCCCGCCGGCTACCGCCTGCCCCTGGCTACAGCTTGCTGCGCACGGCGACCTGGTACAACTCCGGCAGCCGCGGCGCGGCCACGCCCGCCGCCAGGCGCACGCCGGCCCACGCCAGCACCAGGCCGTACAGGGCGGCGCACGCCAGCAGTGCCGGGATCCGGGCCGCCGCCGGGTCGTGCCGGGTGAGCACCGCGGCCAGCACGACCGGGGTGACCGCCACCGCCACGCCGAACAGGCTGCCGAAAACCCCCGCGATCGCATGGCCCATGAAGCCGTCGGCGGCCCGGGGCGTGGGGTTGCCGGCCCGTTTCTCCGCCGGGTAGGGCAGGGCCACGGTGAAGACGTTGCTCAGGGCCAGCCCTGCGCCGATCCCGGCCAGGTCCACGGCCATGCCCAGGAACCCGTCCGCCGGATGCCCGGCCACGGCGGCCAGCCCGAACGAGATCGCCGTCAGCAGCGGCACCGCGATGATGCCGAGCGCCAGGTCCTGGCCGGAGAAATAGCTGCGCAGCGCCCGGCGGCCGGACAGTGCCATCGCCTCGGCGCTGAACGCCGGCCCGGTCATCCCGATCGAGTTGGCATGGAAGACGCCGATGAACGCGGCCGCGAAGCCCGCGCTGCCGAGCAGCGCACCGAGGTAGGAGGGCGTGCGGATGGTGCTGACGGAGGCCGCCACCATGATGACCGCGATGAGGCCCCAGTAGATGAGCGAGCCGGGCTCGCGGCGCTGGTAGAGCCAGAAGCGGGCGGCCACCGTGCCGCGCAGGCCACCGCGCGCGAACGGCAGCGCCGCCCCGTGCACGGCGGATGACTGGGTGCTGGCATCGGCCGTCACCAGGGCGCGGTCCAGGAACCTGATCCACAGCCAGCCGAGCAGCACGATGACGGCGGCCAGCAGGGCGAGGCGGAGCACCGCGGTGCCGGGGTGCCCGTCCGAGGCATCCTGGATCGCGTACGGGCCCAGGCCGGGCGGGATCCAGCGCAGCCATCCGCCGACGCCGGCGAAGCTCGCCGTGGTCAGCTTGCCCTCGGCGGTCAGCCTCGGGACCACCTGCGCGAACGCCTCATAGAGGGCGAAGATCGGCAGGACCAGGAGGGCGCCGAGGTCCTTGCCGCGGCGGGAGCGCAGCAGCCCGGCCAGCGCCGTGGTGACGAACCGGGCGAGGGTGATGCAGAACAGTACCTGCAGCAGCACGGCGAGCACCGCGACCAGCACGCCGGAGGGCCCGCGGGCCAGCCCGATGGTCACCCCGAGCAGGCCGAGCACGTTGGCCAGCGGCCAGGCCCCGGTGGCCGAGGCGGCCAGCAGCCCGGCCGCGAGCGGGCGGGTGCGCAGCGGGTACAGCGCCAGCGTGGCCGGGTCCAGGGTGGCATCCAGGCCGAATGCCAGCAGCGGCAGGATCAGCCAGCCGAAGGCGAACACTGTGAAGACGACCGTGGTCACGTCCACCGCCGCGCCCCGGCCGCGCAGGGCGGCCAGGCCGGTGAAGGTGCCCGCCGCCACCAGCACGGCGAAGATCGTGCTGAGGATGAAGGAAACCCTGGCCCCGGTGGACAGGCGCATCGCGTTGACCAGCAGGCGCAGTTTCAGCTGGACGAGGAGCCGAGCCATGACAGCCCCTCCTGGCCGGCCGCCCGGGACCCGACCAGGTCAATGAAGGCCTGCTGCAGGGTCTTGCCCCCGCGGACCTGGCTGGTGGTCCCGGTGGCCACGATGCGGCCCTTGTCGATGACCGACACGTGGTCGCAGACCTGCTCGACCAGTTCCATCACGTGGCTGGAGAACAGCACCGTCGACCCGGAGGCGGTGTAGCGGGTCAGCAGGCGGCGGATCACGTCGGCGGAGACCGGGTCGACGCCTTCCAGCGGCTCGTCCAGGAACAGCACCGCCGGGTTGCCGATCAGCGCGCAGCCGAGCGAGGCCTTCTTCCGCATCCCGGTGGAATAGTCAGCGACCAGCCGTTTCGCGTCGGCGGCCAGGTCAAGCACGTCCAGCAGCTGGGCGGCCCGCGACCGTGCCTCCCCGGCCGGCAGGCCGCGCAGCCGCCCGGAGTATTCCAGCAGTTCCCCGCCCGACAGCCGCTCGAACAGCCGGGCCTCGGCCGGCACCACCCCGATGACCGCCTTGGCCGCGGCCGGATCGGCCCACACATCCAGCCCGCCGACCAGCACCTGGCCCGCGTCCGGCCGCAGCAGGCCGGTCATCATCGACAGCGACGTGGTCTTCCCCGCCCCATTCGGCCCCACCAGCCCGGCCAGCGACCCGGCCGCGATCTCCAGCCCGATCCCGGCCACCGCCTCCTTCGCACCGAAACTCTTCCGGAGCCCGCGCACCGCGATAGCCGGCCCGCCCATGTCCGCCTCCTCCGTCCCCCAGGCTCAGCCTACGGCTCCCGGCGGCCCTCCCGCGGGGATCCCGGTGGCGGTATGAGCGTCGCGCACGCCGCGGAACAAGACCACGTATGTCGTCATCCCAACCCCTGTCCGGGCGCGGACGGCCCCCTCACCCCCCGCCGCCGGCCCATCCGCGCCCTGAATCCCCGGCCGTGACGAAATCAGCTCCGCGATTACTCTCCGCAAACGAACGACGCGGCCCGGGCCAGTCGCTGAACGCTTGTCCGTTCTCGGCCGCTGTGAATGAATGCGGTTGTGCAGGTACCGCCGGTGAACGTGAGCAGCCATCTGGTGCAGCGCGTCCTGCGGCTCGGCCCGCCGGTGACGCGGGATCTGGCCGTCGAGCACGATCTCCGGGTGCCGATGCCCGACGGCGCCGTCCTGCTGGCGGACCGGTGGGCGCCGCGGGCGGAGGCGGCGGAGGCGCTGCCGACCGCATTGCTCCGCACCCCCTACGGCAGGCGGGGGCTGCTCGCCACGGTCATGGCCCGGCCGCTAGCCGAGCGCGGGTTCCAGGTGCTGGTGCAGAGCATCAGGGGCACGTTCGGGTCCGGCGGGGTGTTTGACCCGATGCGGTGCGAGCGCGAGGACGGCCTGGCCACTCTGGAATGGCTGGTGAAGCAGCCGTGGTCCGGCGGCTCCATCGTGCTGATCGGCGGGAGCTACCTCGGCTACGTGCAGTGGGCAGTCGCCGACCGGCTGCCGCCGGAGGTCAAGGCGATGATCCCGCAGGTGACCGAGTCGGCGCTGACGCTGGAGTTCCTCCGCGAGGACGGGCTGTCCCTGGAGACCCCGTTCGGCTGGGGAGTCATGGTCGCGGGCCAGGAGCGCCGCGGGGCGATGCTGCGCGCGCTCGCGCGGCGCAGGGTCAACCGCCGGGCGCTGGGCACGCTGCCGCTGGCCCAGGCCGATCTCGCCATCCTCGGGCAGCACTCGGACTACGTCCAGGACATCCTGGCCCACGGCGCGGGTGACCAGCGCTGGGCCGGGATCGACCACCGGCACCGGGTCGCCGACGTGAGCGTGCCGGTCAGCTCGGTCGGCGGCTGGTATGACATCTTCCTGCCCGGCCAGGTCCGGGACTTCACGATCCTCCAGGGGGCGGGGCGGCCCGCCCGGCTGACCATCGGCCCGTGGACGCACGTGTCGGTGGATGGCGCGCCGGTGCGGGAGGCCATCGAGTTCGGGCTGGCGCATGCCCGCGGCCAGCCGCCGCCGGCCCGCCCCCCGGTGCGCCTGTTCGTGATGGGGGAGGAAGCCTGGCGGGACTTCGATTCCTGGCCGCCCCCCGGCTACGAGCCGCAGCGGTTTCATCTCCAGCCGGGCACCGGGCTTTCGGCCCGGCCGCCGGGCGAGTCGGTCCCGGACCGGTACCGCTACGACCCCGCGGACCCGACCCCCGCGGCCGGCGGGGCACGGCTCAGCGGCCGGCCCGGACGGGTCGAGAACACCGTCCTGGAGGCCCGCCCGGACGTGATCAGCTACACCTCGGCCGCGCTGACCCGCGATATCGAGGTCATCGGCGAGGTCAGCGCGGACATCTGGTTCCGGTCCAGCCTGCGCTACGCCGACGTGTTCGTGCGGTTGTGCGACGTGGACCCCCGGGGCCGGTCGCACAACGTGTGCGACGGCCTGGTCAGCCTGTCCGGCGCCGACGAGATCACCCGGGCCGTCGTCCGGCTCTGGCCGACCGCGCACCGGTTCAAGGCCGGCCACCGCATCCGGGTGCAGGTGTCCAGCGGCGCCTTCCCGCGCTTCGCGCGCAATCCCGGCACCGGTGAGCCGCACGCCACCGCCATCACCCTGCGGGCCGGCGACCAGGCCGTCTACCACGACCCCGGCCACCCCTCGGCCATCATCCTGCCGGTCCGGCAGGCCGGGTAAGCGGGCTCCCGCTGGGACCGGGCGGCTGGACCTCGGCCAGGCTGGCCCGGGGACCCCCGGGTACCGCGGTGCGGCTGCGATGCCGTTCATGATCTTCCGCACCACCAGGCCACCGCTGCTCCCCAGCCCCGCCGGCCGCGGGATCACCCGATGCTCGCGGGGCGAAGCCCGGCCAGGCCGGGCCGATGCTGACGATTGCGCCAGGATCGTTGACCAGTCAGCCGCCGCCGGCCGCCTCCCCGGTCACGGGCCCGTTCATGCCCAGCTCGGCCAGGATGGCGGCGGTGTGCTGGCCCAGGGCCGGGACCGGGCCCATCGCGGCCTCCCGGCCCGGCATGCTGACCGGTGGGAGCAGCGCGCGCAGCGGCCCGCCCGGCGAGCCCACCTCGCGCCACCGGTCCCGCGCCGCCAGCTGGGGGTGCTCGCCGAACTCGGCTGGGGTGCGCAGCCGGGCGCTGGCGATCCCGGCCTCCTCCAGCAGCGCCGCTACCCGGCCGGCCGGGATGCCGTCCAGCGCGGCGGAGATGATCGCGGTCAGCTCGTCCCGGTGCGCGACGCGGTCGGTGTTGGTGGCGAACCGCTCGTCCGTCACCAGCTCCGGGCGGCCCAGGACCTGGGTGCAGAGGATGGCCCATTCGCGGTCGTTCTGCACGCCGAGGAAGACCTGGCTGCCACCCGCAGCCGGGTAAGGGCCGTAGGGATCGATGGACGCGTGCCGGGCGCCGGTCCGCTGCGCGGGCCGGCCGCCGTAGACGCTGTAGTAGAACGGCTGCATCATCCACTCGCCCAGCGCGTCCAGCATGGCCACCTCGAGGCAGCCGCCGCGGCCGGTCCGCTCCCGCTCGTACAGCGCGGTCAGCACGCCGGAGAACGCGTACATGCCGGCCGCGATGTCCGCCACCGAGATCCCGGCCTTCGCGGGCTCGCCCGGCGTGCCGGTCACCGAGACCAGCCCGGCCTCGCACTGCACCAGCAGGTCGTAGGCCTTCCTGGCCGCGTACGGGCCGTCGGGGCCGTACCCGGAGACCGAGCAGCAGATCAGCCGCGGGTAGCGGGCGGCCAGGCGGGCCGCGCCGAGCCCGGCCCGCTCCGCGGCGCCCGGCACCAGGTTCTGCACCAGGACGTCGGCGCGGCCCAGCAGGGCGTGCAGCACCGCCTGCCCCCGGCGGCTCTTGATGTCCAGTTCCAGCGACTCCTTGCCGCGGTTCAGCCAGACGAAGTAGCTGGACTGGCCGTGCACCGACCGGTCGTAGCCGCGGGCGAAGTCACCTGCGCCGGGCCGCTCCACCTTGATCACCCGGGCACCGAGGTCGGCCAGCTGGCGGGTGGCGAACGGGGCGGCCACCGCCTGCTCCAGCGCGACCACGGTGAGGCCGGCCAGCGGCAGCGGCGGCGCCTCCCCCGCCGGGTTGCCTGCCGGCGAGGCGGCGCCCGCCGTCGGGCCGGTTCCGGGCGGGCCGGCCGGTGAGCGGGGGGCTGCCGGGGGCCGCCCCCCCGGGCTGGCACCGCTCACGGGGCGACCGTGCCGCGCTTGATCAGCTGCCGGGCGATCACGCCGCGCTGGATCTCGTTGGTGCCCTCACCGACGATCATCAGCGGGGCGTCCCGGAAGTACCGCTCCACGTCGAACTCGGTGGAGTAGCCGTAGCCGCCGTGGATGCGCACCGCGTTCAGCGCGATCTCCATCGCGGTCTCGGAGGCGAACAGCTTGGCCATGCCGGCTTCCATGTCGGCGCGCTGCCCGGCGTCGTGGCAGCGGGCGGCGTGCAGCACCAGCTGGCGGGCGGCGGTCAGCTTGGTGACCATGTCGGCCAGGTAGTTGCCGATCGACTGGTGCTGCCAGATCGGTTTCCCGAACGCCTCCCGTTCCTGCGCGTACCTCAGGGCGTCTTCGAGGGCGGCGCGGCCGACGCCGACGGCGCGGGCGGCGACCTGGATCCGGCCGGTCTCCAGCCCCCGCATCATCTGCGCGAAGCCCTCCCCTTCCCGGGCGCCGAGCAGCGCGGAGGCGGGCGCCCGGTACCCGTCGAAGGACAGCTCGCAGCTTTCCACCCCCTTGTAGCCGAGCTTGGGCAGGTCGCGGGAGACGGTGAAGCCGGGACCGGGCTCGGCGAGCAGGATGCTGATCCCGCGATGCGGCGGGTCCGCGGCGGGGTCGGTCTTGCACAGCAGCGCGGTCAGTCCGGAATGGCGGGCGTTGCTGATCCACGTCTTGGCCCCGCTGACCACGTAGTGCCCGCCGTCGCGGCGCGCGACCGTGCGCATGGCCTGCAGGTCCGAGCCGCCGCCCGGCTCGGTCAGCGCCATCGTCGCGCGCAGCTCGCCGGTGGCCATCCGCGGCAGGTAGTGGTCCCGCTGCTCGTCCGTGCCGTAGGCCTGGATGAGCTTGGCGACCACGGTGTGCCCGCCCATCGCGCCGGCCAGGCTCATCCAGCCCCGGGACAGCTCTTCGGTCACCAACGCATAGCACGGCGTGCTGACCTGCGCCTCGCCCCAGGGCGGCGGGATGGCCATGCCGAAGATGCCCAGCCCCTTCATCTGCTCGATCAGCTTCTCCGGGTAGGAGTTCGCATGCTCCAGCTCCCGGGCCACCGGCCGGACCTCCCGATCGACGAAATCGCGGACCAGCTCGACGATGTCCTGTTCCTCGGTACTCAGCTCCGGCATCGGCGGATCTCCTTGCGCAGCACGTCGGCGGCGTTGTCCCAGGTCCACCCGGCGGCGCTGGCGCCGGACCCGGCCAGGCAGTCGGCCAGCTTGGCGTCCAGCTGGCCGCCGGTGGGCGGGCAGCCGGGGGAGCCGGGCGGGAACTGCTGGCTGACCCGCCGCACGGTCCTGTCGGCGAGGTGCACTTGCGCCCGCAGCTCACCGTCGAGCAGCCAGCTGCCGCCCGGGGCCAGCTCGGTCTCCACCAGGCCGGCCAGCCTGCGGGCCGCCGGGCGGCACACGGCCGCGTCGGTGAAGCTGGCGAACCCCGGATGGCCGTCCAGTAGCGCGGCCGCGGCCGCGTACTCCAGGCTGAACTTGCCCTGCAGCCCCGTCTCCGGGCGGTGATGGATCAGCGGCACCACCGTGGCCTCCGGGGTGGACACCACGATCCGGCGCACCTGGGCCGGGTCCAGGCCGGCGCGGGCCAGGCCGGCCAGCGCGCTGATCGGCCGCTGCAGCGCATAGCAGCACGGGTACATCTTGACGGCCAGCCCGCCGGGCACCGCCGGGCCGCCGGCGTCAACCGCGGCCGGGTTCCCGCCGATCAGGGCGAGCCAGTCATCCAGCGCGGCCGGGTCGGCCTGCGCCCCGGCCGCGGCCAGCCGGGCGGCCCGGATCCCGGTCTCCACGGCGAAGCCCACCTGCAGCGACTTGGCGTCCGTGCCGAACGCGCGCTGCACACCGCCCGCCCCGGGCACGGCCAGCGCCATGGCCGTGGCGACCGGACCGGCGGGCAGCCCCAGCGCCACCGCCGCCCCGGCGGCCGCGGCCGGGGCCCCGGCGGTGCAGGTGGCGTGCCAGCCCGCCGAGTAGTGCGGCCAGCCGAGTGCGGTGCCGAGCCGCGCCATCACCCCGGCGGCGGCCAGGTAGGCGCGGGCCCCGCCGCCGGTGGCCAGCGCGGCGGGCACGCACACCGCGCTGATGTGCGTGGTCAACGCCATGTGCAGGTCGTCGTAGTCCAGCACGTGCCCGGCCACCGCCCAGCGGGCGCCCTCGGACAGGCCGCCGGCCAGGTGCGTGACCGGATGGTCCCGGGCCGCGATCGCGACGGCCACCGTGTCCAGCAGCGACCGCCGGGCCAGCGCGACGTCCCCGGCGGCCGGCCTCAGGTCGCAGGCCCACCGGGCCAGCGCCACGGCAACAGATGTCATGAACTCCCACTTCGCCGACGTCCCTGCCTACTATGCATGGCCTCTTCAGTCATGCCCGCGGCCGGAGCTCCGTCAACCCGGCCACCGGCCGTCCCGGCCTCCGCCTGCGCCGCCTGACTGGCGCGCCGCAGCCACTCGGAGCAAGATCGGCGGAGGGGCGGGCGATGAGGGCCGCCGCCGAGGGCGAGGAGGGGATCACCGTGCCGGTGGTGCAGGCGAACGGAATCGACATCTACTACGAGGTCCAGGGGGAGGGCGAGCCCATCGTCCTGATCCCTTACCTGGCGGCCGACCAGGCCTGCTATGCCTTCCAGGTCGCCGAGTACGCCAAGCACTTCACCTGCTTCACGGTGGATCTGCGGGGTGCGGGCCGGTCGGCCAAGCCGGAAGGGGCGTACAGCACCGAGTTGCTCGCCGACGACATCGCCGGGTTCATGCAGGCCACCAGCGTGGACCGGGCTCATGTCGCGGGCCTGTCGCTGGGCGCGGCGACCGGGATGTGGCTGGCGGCTAAATACCCGGCCCGGGTGAGGTCCCTGTCGCTGCACAGCGCCTGGCCGGCTACTGACCCCTTTCTGAAGGTGGTCGTGGAGGGCTGGCAGGTGATAGCGCAGGGCCTGGGCAGCGTGACCGACATGGTGATCAAGGGCATCTTCCCGTGGTGCTTCACCCCGGAGCTGTACGCGGCCCGGCCCGAGTACATCGACTCGCTCGCCGACTTCGTCCGCGGCCGCCCGATGCCGCCGGTGGACGCGTTCCTCCGCCAGTCCCAGGCGGTCCTGGCCCACGATGCCCGGGCGGTGCTGGGCTCCATCCAGGCCCCGGCCCTGATCACGTTCGGGCAGTACGACAGGGTGACGTCCACCCGGTTCGCGGGCCCGCTCACCCAGGCCATCCCGCACGGTGAGCTCACGGTGTTCGAGGACTGCGCGCACGCCCCGATCTACGAGAACGTCGAGGAGTTCAATCACCGGACGCTGGACTTCCTGCAGCGGCACTCAGGGGCCGGCTAGCCCGGCGGACCGCCTGCCGGCCGGCGCGTCCAGTGCGGGCCCGGCGGGCGGCCAGCGGCCCCGGGCGGCCAGCGACGTGCCCGAGGAGTGGCGTTCCGTACTGCCGGGAATGCCGGACGTAGGTGGTCCGCCTCGGCAGAGGCGGACCGGGACTCGTCACCGGAGCAGGGCTGGGGCAGCGTGCCAGAATACGTCCTTGATCATCACCAGGAGGGCGAGCGCCAGCGGCTCGCCCTGATGTCGCGGCTGCTCGACCCGATGCACCGCCGCCATCTGGCCCGGCTGGGCGCCGGGCCGGGCGTGCGGACGCTCGAAGTCGGCTGCGGCAACGGCTCCATCTCCGCCTGGCTGGCCGGCCAGATCTCCCCCGGGCGGGCGGTGGCGGTCGATCTCGACCTGTCCCTGGCCAGCGCGCCCGTACCCGGGCTTGAGCTCCGCCAGGCGGATATCCTCGCCGGGCCCGTGGCGCCGGGGAACTACGACGTGGTCACCGCGCGTGCCGTCCTGCACCACGTCCGCAGCGCCGAGACCGCGGTGCGGAACATGCTGGCCAGCGCGCGGCCCGGCGGCCGAATCCTGCTCGTCGAGCCGGATTTCCTGCCGGTGAGCATCGCCGAGCCGCCCGAGGTCCGGGCGTTCTGGGATGGCTGGCTGGCCTGGGCGGATGACCAGGGAATCGACTACTTCCTCGGCCGCCGGCTGCCGCCGATGCTGTCCCGGCTGGGCGCGGAGGATGTCACCGCCACGGCCGAGACGGCGCTCTACCACGGCGGTTCCGGGTGGGCCCGGTACTGGCAGCTGACGGTGGCCGAGGTGCGGGGCCGCCTGGTGGCTTCCGGGCACCTGGACGACAGGTCCATCGACCTGTTCCTCACCCGGTGCGCCGATCCGGCGTGGTGGACTCAGACCATCGCCTTCACCGCCGTGGACGGCCGGGTGCCCGCGGCCGGCCGGTGAGAAGGAGGCGGCTGGCTAGCCGCGGGCCAGGCCTGCCAGGTCGCGGACGGCCTGGATGACGGCCTCCGGGCGGTCGGTGGTGATCGTGCTGTGCCGGGCGTCGTCAAAGACGCGCAGCTCCCCGCGGGTGACCGAGCCGGCCAGCGCCGGGTGCATGCGGCGCTGGCCCTCGGTCATCTCGCGCAGCGCACCGCCGCCCATCAGCAGCCGCAGGCCAGGATCGACGCCCACGGCGGCGAGCACGATCACCGGCACGTCAGGTACCTTCCCGCCGTGCTGGAGCTCGCCGGCCAGCGCGGGCATGCTGCTCCGCTCGCGCACGCCGGCCTGCCATCACCAGGCCGCCGCCGTCTTCGTCCACCGTGGTCATCAGCTTGAGCCGCGGGTCGAAGCGGAACAGCTGGCGGCGGCCCGCCTGCCGGGAAGCGAGGGACACATCCTGGCCGCAGCCGGCCGCCAGCCGGAGCAGGGCCAGTTCGGTGGGGTCACCGGCCGCCCCTCCGGTCCCGTCCCGCAGGTCCGCGTTGCTGCACGCGGCCGCGGTCACGGCGAACGGGCCGAGCAGCAGGCGGTCGCCCGCGGCGGCCGGCACCGGTGATCCGGGAAGCGGCGCCGGTGATCCGGGAAGCGGCGCCGGTGATCCGGGAAGCGGTGCCGGTGATCCGGGAAGCGGTGCCGGTGATCCGGGAAGCGGTGCCGGTGATCCGGGAAGCGGTGCCGGTGATCCGGGAAGCGGTGCCGGTGATCCGGGAAGCGGTGCCGGTGATCCGGGAAGCGGTGCCGGTGATCCGGGAAGCGGTGCCGGTGATCCGCCGGCCGCCGCTGCCGATGCGAACCTCCCGGTCCGGCGTCCAGATCGTGGTGACGCGCATCCGGTTCTCGGTCAGCGTGCCGGTCTTGTCCGTGCAGATCACGGACGTGGACCCCAGGGTCTCCACCGCGCTGAGTCGTTTGACCAGGGCGCCGCGCCGGGCCATCTCGCGGACCCCGACGGCCAGCGCCAGGGTGATCGTGGGCAGCAGGCCTTCCGGGACGTTGGCCACCAGCAGCCCGATCGCGAAGCTGGCCGCGGCGGCCACCCCCAGCCCGGCGGCCAGGCCCATCGGCAGGAACGCGAGGCCGGCCCCGACGGCGACGAAGGTGATCAGCCAGGTGGCCCGGCGCACCTGGTGCTCCAGCGGACTCTCGGCCGAGCCGGTCTGCTGGGTGAGCGGGGCGATGCGGCCCAGCTCGGTGCGCATCCCGGTCGCCGTGACCAGGGCCTGCGCCTCCCCGCCAGTGCAGACGGTGCCGCTGAACACGACGTCCGCCGCGTGCAGCAGCGGGACGGCCGGGTCAGGCGGCCCGGCTGAGCGGGTGACCGGCACCGACTCGCCGGTCAGCGTGGACATGTCCACCTCCACGGTGCCGGTCATCAGCCTGGCGTCCGCGCAGATGCGCTCTCCTTCCTCGACCATCAGGGCGTCCCCCGGCACCAGCAGCCGGGCCTCGATCGGCTGGCGGGTGCCGTCACGGATTACGGTGGCGTGTTCCGGCAGGAAGGCCGCCAGCGCCTCGACCGCCTTCCCGGCCTGCATTTCCTCGGCAAATGCGAAGCCGGCGTTGAGCACGATCCCGACAACGATGGCGACCGCCAGCCGCGGCGTCCCGCTGGCCCAGGCCAGGACCGCGGCCAGGGTCAGCAGCATGGCCAGCGGCTGGGTGAACTGCCGGGCCAGCTCGCCCGGCCAGCGGCGGCCCCCGCGCCGGGACAGCTCGTTCGGCCCGGACACCTGGAGCCGCCGTGCCGCCTCCCGGCTGGACAGCCCGCCAGCGGACGTGCGCAGGTCGCGGAACAACTGGGCCAGCGGCTCCAGCGGATCGGCGGCCGCCCCGTCCCGGCCCGCCGGCTGGCGGTGCGGCGCCAGGCTCATGCGGTGCTCCTCGCCTCCCTCCTACTGCACGCCGGTAGTGGCGGCCCGGCCAGGGACCAAGGTCGGGCCGGGCGGGGCGGAAGGTAACCGGCCGGGGCGGCCGCCGGGCCGGGTGGACGGTCACCGTGCCCGGGTGGCCGCCGGGCCGGGTGGACGGTCACCGAGCCCGGGCGGCCGCCGGCCGGCCCGGGACCTTTGTCCCTGGATCGGGGAATTCGGGCTCTGCCCGGCCCGCCGGGGGATGTGGTCCGCTTGACCTGGATGCCCAGGCACGGACAGGGCCGCCCCGCTCGCGCCCGGACGTGTTGGAGGAGGGTCCGATGTCTCGTCGCACCGTGCAGGACGTGATGACGCCCCAGGTCGTCACCGTCACCGAAGACACCCCGTTCAAGAAGCTCGCGGCGGTCCTGGCCGGGCGGCATGTGGGGGCCGTGCCGGTGCTCAGCCACTCCGGCCGGGTGTCCGGGCTGGTCCGCCAGGCCGACCTGCTGGCCAAGGAAGAGGCCAAGGACGATCCGGACGCGGACCGGCTGCCGTGGCTGCGCCGCCGCCGGGCGCAGGCCAAGGCGCGTGGCCTGGCCGCGGCGGATGTGATGACGTCCCCGGCCCCCGGGATCGGCGCGGATGCGTCGGTGGTGCAGGCGGCCCGGGAGATGGACCGCTCGGGATCCGGGCACCTGGTGGTGACCGGGGCGCACGGGGAGCTGGCCGGCATCATCAGCCGCGGGGACGTGATGCGCGTCTTCCTGCGCCCCGATGACGAGATCAGGGACGAGATAGTGCGGGACGTGTTCGCGGGCTACCTGGGCACCAACACCGCCCTGGTGGAGGTCACGGTGACCGACGGGATGGTGACACTGGCCGGCGAGGTGGAGAACAAGAGCATGATCCCGATCGCGATCCGGATGGCCTGCTCGGTCGATGGGGTGGTCGCGGTCAACGCCGGGCTCGGCTTCGCCGTGGACGATTCCTGGCGGCCGCCGGCGGCAGTGCCCGCAGGCGGTTTCTGAACGCCTGCCCAGCGGCCGCGGGTACAGGAGGTGATCGAGATGACCGGAGGGCCCCCAGCCGACCCGGCGCTGCGTGTCCCGGTGCCCCAGGTCGCCGTGCTGTTCTCCCGGCCGGGGGCGGGCCCGGTGTTCCGGGTGGACTCAGCCGGGCGGGTCCTGCGCCTGTGGGCACTGCTGAACGCGACAGCGGGAGAGGCTCACGCGGAAGGGCTGACGCCGCCCGCCCGGGACCGGCTGCGGCGGGTGCTCACCGGGGTGAGCGCGGAACTCGGCCAGTGCCTGTCCCCGGCGCTCGCCGATGAGCTGGCCGGGCTGCTGGGGCCGGACACGGCGGTCCCCGAGGCCGCCGCGCTGCGCATCGACTACGCGCTCGTGCTCGGCTGGCTGGGCGGCCTGATGATCGGGATGCTGGATCAGCTCGAGAGCGCCGCGCGGAACGAGAGCCAGCTCAGCCGCCAGGCCGCCGCCGACCAGCCCGTCACCGGCTGAACGTCGCGGCGCAGCTGAAGTTGCTGGCCAGGCTGGTGATGCCGCGCCCGGCGTACCGCGCCACCTGGGGCGAGGCGCACAGCGGCCGGGACAGCCTGGCCGAGCTGGCCAGGGTCAACACGGGCGCCTGCCCGTGCTCCACCCAGCGCACCACGGCGGCCAGCGGGTCGTCCGGCTCCGGGCCCGCGGCGCTGGCCCAGTGCTGCGCGCCGGGGGCCAGGTACAGCCGGGCGAACGAGCGGGTCGGCGCGGCGCCGCCGATGGCCCGCTCGACACGCTGGTAGTACTGGATGCCGCCCGGCGGGAAGATCACATCGTCGGCCAGCCCGTGCCAGATGAGCAGCTTGCCGCCGTGCTGGCGGAACGCGCGCAGGTTGGGGTTGTCGGTGGCGATGCTGGCCGAGAACTGCCGCACCGACTGCGCGAAGAGCCGGTCGAACCGGGCGTAGCTGAGGGTGGCCAGTCCCAGCCCGGGTCGCGCAGCAGCCAGGTGCCCAGCCAGCCCTGTACGACGGAGAACGGGCTGCTCCCGGCCAGCCCGGCCAGCGCGGCCCCGGGCTCCAGGCCGTACCACAGCGACTTGCCGCCGGTGGTGACCGGGTGCCGCACGGGTCACCGTGCCGATCAGCCTGTCCGCGTTCCAGCGGCAGCCGGCCGGGTCGCTGATGATGCCGTCCGTGACCCCGTCCCGGGCGTCGCACGCTTTCACCACCGCCGCGGTGAAGGCGTCCTCCTTGCAGCGGAGCAGGGTGTCGTGCATCCGCGTCATGACCAGGATGGGCCACATCCCGGCCTGCTGGAGCCGGGCCCAGTTGATGGCGGGCGCGCCCGCCACGATGCCGTTGTAGTCGTCCGGGTAGCGCTGGGCCTCCATCAGCCCCTCGCGGCCACCCGTCGAGCACCCCCTGAAGTAGGAGTAGCGCAGCTTACCGGGGTAATAGGCCCGGGTCACCGCCTGGCCGGCCACGCTCATGTCGTGGATGCCGGCCGAGCTGAAGTCCCTGATGAGCGGCCGGTTGAGCTGCCGGTTGGCGTTCAGCGCCCAGCGGCCGTCCTGCTGGTCGGCCAGCGGGACCCCGCAGTCGGTGGACGCGGCCGCGTAGCCGCTGTTCACCGCCTCCTGCAGGGACGGCCACGCCCCCTTCGCGCCGGCGTAGAAGATCCCGCACGAGTAGCTCGCGCCGCCCACCCCCTGGAACCGGCCGTTCCAGGTGGTGGGCAGCCAGACGGCGACATGGATGGGGCGGCCGGCCGGGCCGCTCTGGACTGGGCCGCTCTGGTCGCGGCCGGGCTGCCCCCGGTCGCGCTGGCCAGGGATGCGACCAGGGCAAGCGCGGCCAGGCCGCCGAGCCAGGCCAGCCAGCGGGCGCGGCGGCGGTCCGGGGCCCGGCGGTCATCGGCGGCCCCTGCTCGTGAGCGCGGGAACGGGAGGGCCCGCGCAGGATACCCGGATCATGGAGGCCGGCGCGGCGGCCATGTGCCGTGCTGGCGGCGTTCCACTGGCAAAGGTCTGGCGACGGGACTTTCAGCCCTTCCGGTGCAGGCGCCCGGTGGGCAGCGTCAGGGTGTGACCGGGCGGATGGTGGCCCTCTCGGATGGCCGCCGGGTGCGGATCCGGGCGCTGGGGCCGCAGGATGCAGCCGCGCTCGGGACGGTCTATGCCGCGCTGGACGGCCGCGATCAGCGGATGCGGTTCTCGCGGTCCGGGCTGCCGGCCGCGGAGGCGCACGCGCTGGCCGCGGCCGAACTGAGCCAGGCCCGCTGCGGCGTGATCGCCTTCGACCCTGATACCGCCCCGCCCCGGCCGGTTGCGGCCGCTGTCTGCATGCCCGACGGCACCGGCCCCGCCGAGGTGGCCCTGGCCGTGCTGCGCAGCCACCAGGGAGCCCGGCTGGGCCGTGCGCTGCTGTCCGACCTGCTGGCCGTGGCCCGCCAGGCCCGCCTGCCGGTGCTGCGCGCGGTGATCCGCCGCGACAACGCGGCCGCGCTGGCCCTGTTCCGGTCGCTGGGCTGCCTGCTCGTGGAGCGGCCGGGCCCGGATGAGCTGGTGCTCGAGATCGCCACCGACGGGACCATGCCGGGCTGGCCCGCCGGCCCCGGCGGGCTGCGCGTGCTGGTGGAGTCCCGGGGCTGGGCCGAGCGCCCGGACACGGCGCAACTGCGCGCCCAGGGGGCCGAGGTCCGCCAGTGCGCCGGACCGGACGATGCCCGCGGCCGGGACTGCCCGCTGCTGGAGGCGGGGCAGTGCGCGGCCGCGGAGGGTGCGGACGTCATCGTGGTCGCGCTGCCGCCAGGCGACGCCTGCTGCACCCGGCTGCGTGCCGCGCACCAGGTACGGTGGCCCGGCCGGGCCCGCTGAGCGCCGTCCGCACGGCCCGATAAAGTGCTACATGTACTTGACGATGCGTTAGTCATGCGTAGCCTATATAAGGAGCGAGCCCAGCAGCCCCAGGCGAGGTGGAGAAATGACGGCATCGACAGCGCCGGCCGGCGGCCAGACTGGTGAGGCGCCCGTCCCGGGTGGCCCGCTGAGCCGGATCGACTACGCGCAGCGGATCCCGAACAACGTGAACCTCGGCAACGACCGGCGGCTGCAGCGCGCGCTGGAGAGCTGGCAGCCGAACTTCCTGACCTGGTGGCAGGAACTCGGCCCCACCCTGGAGCACCGGGACGTCTACCTCCGCACGGCGATCGCGGTCGGCCGGGACGGCTGGGCGCACTTCGACCGGGTCAAGATGCAGGACTACCGGTGGGGCATCTTCCTGGCTGAGCGCGACCCGGGCCGGCGCGTCGCGTTCGGCCAGCACAAGGGCGAGCCCGCCTGGCAGACGGTGCCCGGCGAGTACCGGGCCAGCCTGCAGCGGCTGATCGTGGTCCAGGGAGACACCGAGCCGGCCTCGGTGGAGCAGCAGCGCCACCTGGGGAACACCGCGCCATCCCTGTATGACCTGCGCAACCTGTTCCAGGTCAACGTGGAAGAGGGCCGCCACCTGTGGGCCATGGTCTACCTGCTGCACGCCTACTTCGGCCGGGAGGGCCGGGAGGAGGCTGAGCAGCTGCTCAAGCGCAACTCCGGCGACATCGACGCGCCGCGGATCCTGGGCGCCTTCAACGAGGACACCACGGACTGGCTGCAGTTCTTCATGTTCACCTACTTCACCGACCGCGACGGCAAGTACCAGCTCGGCACGCTCAAGGAGTCCGGCTTCGACCCGCTCGCCCGGACCTGCGAGTTCATGCTCAAGGAGGAGGCCCACCACATGTTCGTGGGCACCACCGGGGTGCAGCGCACCGTGCAGCGGACGGCCGAGCTGATGCGGGAGCACGGCACCGAGGACATCGGGAAGTACGGCGGCATCCCGCTGCCGGTGATCCAGAAGTACCTCAACTTCCAGTTCGCGGTGTCCATGGACCTGTTCGGGTCGGAACAGTCCACCAACGCGGGCACCTACTTCAGCACCGGCCTGAAGGGCCGCTGGGGCGAGACCCGGCGCCAGGACGACCACGTCCTGCTGGGGATGGAGCGCGAGATGAACGTGGTCCGGGACGGCCGGATCGTGCGGCAGGCGGTGCCCCTGCTGAACGCGCTCAACCTGGATCTGCGGGATGAGTACGTCGCCGACTGCGAGAACGGGGTGCGGCGGTGGAACCAGGCACTGGAGGACGCTGGCCTGGAGCAGCGCCTCACGCTGCCGCACGAGGGGTTTTTCCGGAAGGTCGGCGCCTACGCCGGCCAGCACATCAGCCCGGCGGGCGAGATCCTCGGCGAGGCCGCCTGGGAGGCGGCCCGGGACGGGTGGCTGCCCACCGCCGAGGACCGGGCCCAGGTGGCCGGGCTGATGGTGCCGCACTTCGAGGAGGGCGAGTTCGCCACCTGGCTGGCGCCGCCGCCGCAGGGCATCAACAGCATGCCGGTCGAGTACGACTACGTCCGCTTCTAGCGCTGCCGCCCGCGCCGCGGCCGGCTCAGGAGCGTGCCCCGGCCCGCGTGGACAGGGTGTCCCAGTACTTCTCGGCGGCGTCGTGCCAGGTGTTGTAGCGGTCGTGGAACAGGGCGGCCGCGCGCGGCCCCGGCCAGCCGTCCGGCAGCAGCTCAGGGGGGAGCGCCGGGTCGAGGAACGGGAACCGGCGCCACTCCTGGACCAGCAGCACCCGGGCCCGGAACGCGTCGGCCGGGGTGCTGACGGTCATCGCGGACACCGCGTCGATGAAGGCGGCGTAACGCTGCTCCACTTCGCCCAGCAGCCAGGCCTCGCGGACCACCCGGCGCTCGTCGCCGATGGCGCCGAACGAGCCGAGGAAGGAGAAGGCGTCCACGCCGAGTTCCCCGACGACCTCGGCCACCTCCTTCTGCTTGCCGGTGTCCGGGGTGACCCACAGCCCGGGGGTGGGCGAGCCGAGGCCCGCCCAGGTCAGCCTGGTGCGCAGCCGGTGCCGGAGCTGCCGCTGGGCCTCCGGCACCGTCACCATGAGCATGAGCCAGCGGCCATCCCAGGCGTCCAGGCCGCGGCCGAAGCCGTAGATGCGCTCCGCCCCCTCGGTCAGCAGCCGGACCGCCCGGGGGGTGAGCCGCCACTGCACCCGCCGCCCGGAGCGCTCGGAGGTCAGCAGGCCGTCCGCCGCGGTGCGGGCCAGCGCCTGCCGGGCCGCCTTCTCCTCCACGCCGGCCTCGGCCAGGCCCGCGACCAGCGCGCCGGTCCAGGCGGGCGCGGCCCGTGGCCGCACGAACTCGCCCAGCACGGTGAGCAGCAGCGAGCGGGCGCTGGCCCCGCCGGCCTCGAAGCGGCGGGCGTCCTGACGGTTCACGATCGCCATGAATGCAGCATAACGTCAAAGTTCTACGGACTATTGACGTAGGTCAAATTCTGCGTAGTGTGTTGTCCGGCAGTTCCTGCCGGGAACTTCAGAGGCGACGTTGACCCTGGCCCCGTGGCCGGCGCTGGCGAACGGAATTGTGATGAGCGAGATCTTCAACGCGGCCGAGTACCTCGTCGATCGTCACGTGGCGGCGGGCCAGGGCGGCCGGACCGCCATCATCAGCGACCAGGGCCGGCTGAGTTACGCCGGGCTGCGGGACCTGGCGGCGGCCTTCGCGGCCGGGCTGCGGGCCGCCGACGTGCGGCCCGGGGAGCGGGTGATGTTCGTCTGCTCGGACCGCCCGGAACTGCTGGCCGGGATCCTCGGCGCCTGGCGCTGCGGCGCCGTGGCGGTGCCGGTATCGACCATGCTCACCGGGCCCGAGCTGGCCAAGATCGTCGCGGACTCCGGGGCGCGGATGCTGGTGGCCACGCCCGAGTTCGCTGCCGTGGCCTCGGCGGCGGCCCAGTCGGCGCCCGGCCTGGCCTGCCTGGTCGCGCTGGACGGCGCGGAGCTGGCGCCGTCCCCGGCCGCGCCGGTCAGCTCGTGGGCGCACCTGCTCGCCGCCGGGAACTCGCAGGGCACCGCCCCGGCCGCGACCGACGCGGACGCGCCGGCCCTGTGGCTCTACACCTCCGGAACGACCGGGACGCCGAAGGCGGCCATGCACCGGCACGCGAACATCCGGGCGGTGTGCGAGACCTACGGGCGGCAGGTGCTCGGCATCCGGCCCGGCGACGTGACCTTCTCGGTGGCCAAGGTGTTCTTCGCCTACGGCCTGGGGAACTCCATGCTGTTCCCGCTGTCCGCCGGGGCGGCCACCGTGCTGGAGCCGCGGCGGCCCTCGCCCGCCATCGTCGCGGAACGGCTGGCCTCCGGCGCGCCCACGCTGTTCTTCGGCAGCCCCACGTTCTACGCCACCCTGCTCGCGGCCGGCCTGCCCGAGGACTCATTCGCGGGCGTCCGGCTCTGCGCGTCGGCCGGGGAGGCGCTGCCCGCCGCGCTGTACCGCCGGTTCACCAGCCGCTTCGGCGTGGACATCCTGGACGGGATCGGCTCCACCGAGGCACTGCACATCTTCCTGTCCAACCGGGAGGGCGCGGTGCGGCCCGGGACCTCGGGGGTGCCGGTGCCCGGCTACGGCATCGAGCTCCGCGACGAGGACGGCGCGCCGGTGCCGGACGGCACGCCCGGGGGCCTGTACGTCCGCGGCGACTCCATCGCCAGCGGCTACTGGTGCCGCACCGACGCCACCCGGGCCGTGTTCCAGGGTGAATGGCTGCGCACCGGGGACACTTACGTGCGGTCGGCCGACGGCTACTACACCTGCCTGGGCCGGTCAGACGACCTGCTCAAGGCGGCCGGGATCTGGGTGTCGCCGGCCGAGGTGGAGGACCGGCTGCTGCTGCACCCGGCCGTCGCCCAGGTCGCGGTGGTGGCCGTGCCGGACAGCAACGAGCTCGACAAGCCGGTGGCCTGCGTGGTGCTCGCGCCCGGTGCCGCCGTCAGCGCCGCCGACCTGATCCAGTGGTGCCGGGACGGGCTGGCCGCGTTCAAGCGGCCGCGCGCCGTGCTGCTCGTCGATGACCTGCCCAAGACCGCCACCGGCAAGGTGCAGCGGTTCCGGCTGCGGGAGCTTGCCCGGGACCGGCTGGCGTCCGGGAGCACGCCTGCGCTCAGCGGCTGATCAGGGCAAGGCGGGCCGGGCTGCCCTGGATGGCGGTCCGCGGCAGGTGGTGCCGCACCGCCCGCAGGCCGCCTTCCCACCCCGCCGGGCCGGACTCCAGCAGCGGAACATCGGCCATCAGGCCGCCCCGTTCGGTGGTAGGCGTGGGTAACCACCCCGGCTTGACCGTATACATATTCTCAACGCACCGTAATGGCACTGTAGTACGTCAGCCGGGGACGGCGGGCCACTCGCGGCGGCCCGGTCGTGATCAAGGGCGTCCTGCACGCCCAGGGACGCATCCGCCCGGCCGCCGTGCGGATGCCGCTGCTGCCCGCGAGCCGCGGCAGCATCACCGCGGCCTGCCGCCGCCTCCAGGCCCTCGCCCGTACGCCGGCCCCGGCGTAATCTACTACAGAGTCTTGACGGTCTTCGTTGAGAATGTAGTATGTTTTCCGTGGCTGGTCCGCACCGTCCGGGAGGTAGCCCCATGTTGACGCTCACCGACGCCACGGCCGCCGCGGCCGGGGGCGCCCCGGCCGCGCAGCAGGCCGGGGTCCGGGTGGACTTCGAGACCTCCCCGGACCGCTACCGGCACTGGCAGCTGTCCACCGGCGGCCCGGTGGCGACGCTTACCCTGCGGGTGGATGCCCAGGCGGGCCTGGTGCCCGGCTACGAGCTGAAGATGAACAGTTACGACCTCGGCGTGGACATCGAGCTGTACGACGCGGTGCAGCGGCTGCGGTTCGAGCACCCGGAGGTCCGCGCGGTCGTGCTGACCGGCGGGCTGGACCGGATGTTCTGCGCCGGCGCGAACATCCGGATGCTGGCCCAGGCGTCACACGCCTGGAAGGTGAACTTCTGCAAGTTCACCAACGAGACCCGCAACGGGATCGAGGACGCCACCGCCAGCAGCGGGCAGACCTGGATCGCCGCGCTGAACGGCACCGCGGCCGGTGGCGGCTACGAGCTCGCCCTGGCCTGCGATCAGATCGTGCTGGTGGACGACGGGTCCTCCGCCGTGTCGCTGCCGGAGGTGCCGCTGCTCGGCGTGCTGCCGGGGACCGGCGGGCTGACCCGCGTGGTGGACAAGCGGCATGTGCGCCGGGACCGTGCCGACGTGTTCGCCACCAAGTCCGAGGGCCTGCGCGGCGCGGCCGCGGTGGACTGGGGGCTGGTCGACGAGGCCGTCCCGCTCAGCCGGTTCCCGGACGCGGTGCGCCGCCGCGCGGACGCCGCGGTGGCCGCGTCCGCCCGGGGCGGCGACCGGGGCGTCCCGCTGGCCCCGCTGGACCGCACCGAGGACGGGGACACCCTCCGCTACCCGCATGTGCGGGCGCGCCTGGACCGCGCGGCCCGCCGGGCCGACATCCTGATCCAGGGCCCGGATGCCGCGCCGCCGGCCAGCGCCGCCGACGTGCTGGCCCAGGGGGCCGGCTACTACCCGCTGGCGCTGGCCCGGGAGCTGGATCACCTCATCCTGCACCTGCGCACCAACGAGCTGGACCTGGGCACCTGGGTGCTGCGCACCCGGGGTGACGCGCAGCGGGTGCTGGCGTATGACGCGCAGCTGGCTGAGCTGTCCGGCCACTGGTTCGGCGGCGAGGTGTCGCATTTCCTCAAGCGCGTGCTCAAGCGGCTGGACGTGACCAGCCGCTCGCTGATCGCCGTCATCGAGCCGGGCAGCTGCTTCGCCGGGACGCTGCTGGAGGTCGCCCTGGCCTGCGACCGGCAGTACATGCTCGATGGCGTGCCCGAGGAGGAGCTGGACGGCATCGACCCGGCCGACGGCGAGGCGGTGGTTACCGCCGGGCCGGCCAACCTGGGCTGCTACCCGATGGGCAACGGGCTCACCCGGCTGCAGTCCCGGTTCTACGGGCGGGACAGCGAGCTGGCGGCGGTGACCGGGCGGGCCGGGGAGCCGCTGGCGGCCGCCGATGCCATGGGCCTCGGCCTGGTCACTCAGGCCCCCGACGACCTGGACTGGGCCGAGGAGCTGCGCATCGTGCTGGAGGAGCGGGCGTCGCTGTCGCCCGACGCGCTCACCGGCATGGAGGCCAACCTGCGGTTCACCGGCCCGGAGACGCTGGAAACCAAGATCTTCGGCCGGCTCAGCGCCTGGCAGAACTGGGTCTTCATCCGGCCGAACGCGAGCGGGCGCCGCGGCGCGCTGCGCCGCTTCGGCACCGGGACCCCGCCCGGCTTCGACACCACCCGCGTCTGACCAGGCACCGGAGGAGCCCCGGATGACCGATCACGAGGTCGACCTGCTGCTGGTCGGCGCGGGCCCGGTCGGGCTGTACGGCGCCTATTACGCCGGCGTCCGCGGGTTGCGCACTGCGATCGTCAACTCGCTGGCCGAGCCGGGCGGCCAGATCACCGCCATGTACCCCGAGAAGCCCATCTACGACGTGGCCGGGTTCCCCAGCGTGCGCGGCCGCGACCTGGTGGCCGGGCTGGTGCAGCAGGCCGGCCAGTACCGCCCGCAGTACCTGCTGCGCCAGGCCGCGGTCGCGGTGGCGCGCCGCCCCGGCGGGTCCCTGCTGGTCAGCACGGACGCGGGGACCACGGTCGGCTGCGGGGCCATGGTCATCACGGCGGGCATCGGCACGTTCACCCCGCGGGAGCTGCCCGCCGGGGAGGAGTTCCTCGGCCGCGGCCTGGCCTATTTCGTGCCCAGCCTGGCCGAGTACGCCGGCGCGGACGTCGTCATCGTCGGCGGCGGCGACAGCGCCTGCGACTGGGCCCTGGCGCTGGCCCCGCTGGCCCGCAGCGTCACGGTGGTGCACCGGCGCCGGGCCTTCCGTGCCCACCCGGCCACCGTCGAGGCGGTCCGCGGCTGCGCCGCGGCCGTGCTCACCGATGCGGAGGTGACCCGGGTGCTCGGGGCCGGCGCCGTGGCCGCGGTCGAGGTGGCCGTCCGGGGCGAGGCGGCCGCGCGGACGCTGCCGTGCCAGCGGGTGATCGCCGCCCTGGGATTCCGCGCCGACCTGGGCCCGATGCGCGGCTGGGGACTCGTGCTGGAGGACGGCCGGCACATCGCCGTGGATACCCGGATGCGCACCAGCCTGCCCCGGGTGTACGCGGCCGGCGACATCACCGGCTACGACGGTAAGGTGCGGCTGATCAGCGTCGGGTTTGGCGAGGTGGCCACTGCGGTGAACAACGCCGCCGCCGAGCTGGACCCGGGCGCCCCGTTGTTCCCCGGCCACTCCACCGACAGCGCACCCGTCCCGGTGCCCGCGTAACCAGGAGCCGCCCGTGCCCTACGTCATCGCCAGCCCCTGCATCGACGTCAACGACAAGGCGTGCATCGATGAGTGCCCGGTGGACTGCATCTACGAGGGCGGGCGCAAGAGCTACATCAACCCCCGGGAGTGCATCGACTGCGGGGCCTGTGAGCCGGTGTGCCCGGTCGAGGCCATCTCCCAGGACCGCCGGGTGCCCGGCGAGGCGGCGGAGTTCATCGAGGACAACCGGGCGTTCTTCGCCGGGGTGCTGCCGGGCCGCGAGGCCCCGATCGGCGCGCCGGGCGGGGCCCGCCTGGTCGGGCCGGTCGGTGCGGACACCCCCCTCGTCGCCGGGTGGGCCGGCTGATGCTGGACGGACGCCCGCTCATCGACGTGCACCTGCACGCGGCCCGGCTGCCCACGCTCAAGCCGGCCTGGCAGCAGTGGGCCCACGACTTCGGTGACCGCGCCATCCTCGGCGAGGTGTACGACGCCGGGGGCACGGTGCGGCCCGCCGCGTTCGACAGCTACCTGGCCGCCCAGGGCGTCGATGTGGCCCTGCTGATGTGCGAGTACAGCCCCAAGGTGACCGGCATCCAGCCGATCGAGGACGTGCTCCCGCTGGCCAGCTGCAACCCGGCCCGGCTCAAGCTCATCGCGAACGTCAACCCGCACCTGCACTACCCGGCCGAGGAAGAACTGGAGCGCCAGCTCAGCCTGGGCGCGGTGGCACTGAAGATCCACCCGGTGCACGCCGGCGCGGCGGTCAGCGACCGCGCGCTGTACCGGTGCTACGAGATCTGCCAGGACGCGGGCGTGCCGGTCGTAGTGCACTGCGGCACCAGCACCTTCCCCGGGTCGGCCAACACGTTCGCCGACCCGGTCCTGCTCGACGACGTGCTGCGCGACTTCCGCCGGCTCGCCGTGGTGCTCGCGCACGGCGGCCGCGGCTGGTGGTACGACGCGGCCGCGTTCCTGGCGCTGTCCAGTGAGCGGGTCTGGATTGAGCTGTCCGGGCTGCCGCCGTCCCGGCTGCGGGAGTACTACGCCCGGCACGACTGGGCGCGGCTGACCCGGCGGATGATCTTCGGCACCGACTGGCCGGGCGTGCCCGGCATCGCCCGGAACGCGCGCGCGGTCGCCGCGCTGTGCCCGGACGAGGAGACCGCCGGCCTGGTGCTGGCCGGCCACGCCGCGCAGGTCTACAACCTCAAGCTGCCGGCCTGACCGGCCGGCCCGCCGGGGCCGGCTTGTCCTGGCCCCGTATGCAGCACCGCGACACCCGCAGGAGGTGACCGTGCAGGACGAGCAGGGCGTGCCAGCCCGGGAGCTGAGCGACGCCGAGCTGGAACGTCAGGGCGTGCAGGCGCACGCCACCCGGCACTGGGTATTCCTGCACGGCACGGCCGAGCAGTTCCGCACGCACACCCGGCGCATGCTGGAACTGGAGCAGGAGTACCTGCGGCGGCACCCGCAGCGCACCTGGCAGGGCAGCGGGGGAACGGACGCCACGGCGGCCGACGCGGCGCTGGCCCGGGACGCGCGCATCCGCGACCTGGTCCAGACCCTGTCGGCCGAGGTGCTCAGCCTGCTGGACGGCCCGGCGGCAGCGCCGGGGGAGGGCGGCGCCCGTCCCGGCCTGGCCGAGGCGCGGGCGGAACTGCTCGCCGCGTTCGCGGCCGCGCCGGGCGGCGGCATGCACAAGCTGGAGGCGCACCAGGTGGCCCGATCGATCCTGCCGAATGGCCGGCTCGTCGCCGACCTGTACAAGCAGGACCCGCCGCTGCTGCGGGCCGAGGGGGACAACCGGGTCATCACCGAGGCAGGCCGGGCCTGGCTGGCCGGGCATGCCCCCGGCTGACCGCCCAGGAGCGCGCCCTGCTGTTACTCGTCACCGGAGCGCGGGCGGAAGCGGGCGACGACGCCAGCGGGCGACTGCTGCCACAGCGCTAGCAGCATGCTGGCGCTCAGCACCACCAGGGCAGCCTCGACGAACAGCGACACGGTGCCCAGCCAGTAGCTCCAGTTGCCCACGTCGCCGGGATCGCCCGGCACCCCCACCGTGCGCGAGGCCAGGTAGGCCGCGAATGGCCCGGCACCTAGGAGCACGCCCGCCGCCCAGCCCGGCCAGGACGGCCCGGGCCGCGCTGGCCGGGGCAGCAGCAGCATCAGTGCGGTGAGCACGCCGCCCGCCTCGATGAGCCGGTATCCCCACCCGATCCAGTGCGGTGCGGCCAGGGCGGTCACCCCGCCTTGATCGGCTATGTGCACGGCCGCGACGGCCAGGGCGAGCAGGGCGCCCGCCAGCCGCACTGTTACCTCGGGCACGGCGTCCCCGCGTGCGCTCAGCTCGCCCAGGCTGGTCTTGCCTGCCGCCGCCTGCTCTGCCATCGTTACTCCCCCTGACCGGCGCACCGCCCCCGGTGCGCGCACGCCCGCCAGCACGAGGGGGCGTCCGCGGCGGTTCAGCGCCACGCCGCCGCCCGGGTGTGACCGTGGTCACATGACCTCGCGGGGGCTTCAGCCGGCCATTCCCGCCCGGAATCATGTGCGGGTGCACGCCGGGATGGGCTTATCGTCAGAGCAGTCGCGGAGTCCCGGCTCTACTGCTCGGGTTAGTCTCCGCGCTCACGGCGAGCATCTGCCGGGAAGGATGGCGCGGAGGATGTTTGAGAGGTTTACCGACCGGGCGCGGAGAGTTGTGGTGCTGGCTCAGGAAGAAGCCAGGATGCTCAACCACAACTACATCGGCACCGAGCACATCCTGCTGGGCCTGATCCACGAGGGCGAGGGCGTGGCGGCCAAGGCGCTGGTATCCCTGGGGATCAGCCTGGAGGCCGTGCGCCAGCAGGTCGAGGAGCTGATCGGCCAGGGCCAGCAGGCACCTTCCGGGCATATCCCGTTCACGCCGCGCGCGAAGAAGGTGCTTGAGCTGTCGCTGCGCGAGGCGCTGCAGCTCGGGCACGACTACATCGGCACCGAGCACATCCTGCTCGGCCTCATCCGTGAGGGTGAGGGCGTGGCCGCCCAGGTGCTGGTCAAGCTGGGCGCCGACCTGAACCGGGTGCGCCAGCAGGTCATCGAGCTGCTGCACGGCTACCAGGGCAAGGAGCCCGCCGCGGCCGAGGCGCCGCGCCAGCATGAGCTGCTGTCCCGGCTGACGGCCCGGGTCAATGCCATCGAATCGCGCCTGTCGGCCACCGAGCAGCGAGTGGGGGCCGGTCCGGACACTGGCCACCTGGACCAGCGAATTGAGCAGATTGGCGGTGAGCGGCAGGCCGCCGCCGACGCCCAGGAGTATGAGCAGGCTGCGTCGCTACGCGACCAGGAGAAGGAACTGCTGGCCGAGCGGGCCTCCCAGCAGGAACAGTGGGCCGAAGCCCACCCTGACCTGCCGTCCCTGGCCGAGAACTTCCGCGAGCTGAACGAGGAGATAACGCGCCTTCGCGCTCTGCTCCGCGAGCACGGCATCAAGCCGGAAGACGGCGCTGCATGACCGGCTCCAGGCCGAGCAGAATCAGCGCGCCACCACCGGTGCAAACTGCGGGGGTCAGGCCCCGGCGCCGCCGGTCAGCTCCGGCGGTGAGCTGGCCTGGCCGATCTCGGCCTTGAGCGCGGCTAGCTCCTTATCCACCCCGGCGGCCGCCCCGGCGTCGTCGAGTTCCTGCTGGATGTCGTCGGTGTCCCCGCCGACGTCTTCGAGTACTCCGGACTGGAGCAGCTCGTCGACGGCGCTGGCGCGGGCCTGCATATTGGCGATCTTGTCCTGGGTCCGCTGGAGCTCCGCTCCCGGGTCACCAGCGGCCTGGGAGATGCCCGCGGCGCTCTCGCCCACCGAGCTCTCGGCCTGGGCCGCCGTGTACTGAGCCTTCAGCACTTCCTTCTGCGTCCGGAAGGTGTTCACCTTCCTCTGCAGGGCGTCGAGGGTGTGCTCGAGCTTCTCTTCCTGGTCGCTGAGCTGCTGGTGCTGGGGCTCCATCGCGTCGATCTGGGCCTGGGCGGCGGCCTTGCGGGACAGGGCTTCCCGGGCCAGATCCTCGTTGCCCTGGGCCAGCGCCGCCCTGGCCTGGTCCTGGAGGTGGGCCACCGACTGCCGCAGCTGCTGCTCCTGCAGTTCGATCTGCTTGCGCGACGCGGTGATATCCACCAGCCCCCGGCGGACCTGGGTGATCTGATCGAGCATCTGCTCGTAGGACAAATCGAGCATTTCGTCAGGCTTCTCGGCGGCATCGAGTGCCTTGTTGGCCTTGGCCTGCACTATCTCGTGGGCCCGCTGGAAGAGGCTCATGCCGGCTGCTCCTCGTCGATGTTGGATGGGCCCCGCCGGGTCCGCTGCCGGGCCGGGCACCGGGTCGGTGGCCGCCCTCATAGTGCACCGATACCCAGAGGCTACCGCTGGCCGCCCGCGGTAACCGGGCACCCCCGGTGCCGTCCCTGAGCGTGCCCTCAGACCTTCAGCAGGGCGGCGAGCTGCTGGGCGTTGGCCTGGGCGTAGTCGCGGTAGCAGTTGTTGAACAGCACGTGGGTGTGCTCCGCGTCGCGGGCCAGGGTGGCGACCCTGGGTGCCCATTCCCTCAGTTCACGATCGGTGTAGCGGTAGCCGAAGCGCTCGTGGATGTCCTTGCTCTCCCACTTGTCCGAGTGGCCGTGCATGCGGACCACGGCCAGGTCCGGGGCGGTGGCTGCGAGCACCGGGGGGATCGAGTCGCGGTGGCCCTGCGGCATGTCCACGCACACGTACGGCAGCCGGTGCCCAGCCAGGAAGCCCAGGGTCTCCTCGTGGTTCTCCGGGGTCATCCAGGTCTTGTTACGGAACTCCACGCACACCCGGTCCGGCGCCACGCGCTCCGCGCAGGACACGATGTACTGCTTGCCGGCGCGGGAGATCGGGAACCACGGCGGGAACTGCAGCAGGATCGCTCCCAGCTTGCCTGCCTGACGCAGCGGCCCCAGTGCGGCCAGGAACCGCTCCCACGCCTGGTCGGTTACCGCGGGGTCGAGGTCCTTGAGGTAGATCCGGTCCTTGCCCGCCTTCTCCGCCGCCGGGCGCAGATCGGCGGGCAGCGCCGCGACGCGGGTGGGGTGCTGGGTGAACAGGCTGAACGCCTTGACGTTGAAGGTGAACCCAGCCGGGGTGCGCGCCGCCCAGCTGGCCGCGGTCTGCTCCGCGGGCAGCGCGTAGTAGGTAGCGTCCACCTCGACCAGGGGGAACTGCCGGGCGTAGAACCGCAGCCGTTTCTCGGGCGTGTCCGCCTCTGGCGGGTACCAGCCCGACTCGAGCAGCGTCCGGTCCGTCCACGACGCCGTGCCTACCCGGATCTGCCCCATACCCGCAGCATAAGAAATCCGGTGTCACTCACCGGTCTGGCCGTCGATCGACTCGCGGATCAGGTCGGCGTGACCGTTGTGCCGGGCGTACTCCTCGACCAGGTGGACCAGGACCCAGCGCAGCGACGCGCGGCCCCGGCCGCCCCACGCCGGGTGCGCCGCGCCGAGCGCCGCGGCCCCGCCCTGGCGCAGGCGTGCGTCCAGCACGGCCCGGGACCGCGCCACCCGGTCGGCCCACAGCGCCCGTAGTTCCCCGCCAGAGTCCGCGGCCGCGCTGTCCCAGTCCCAGTCGGGGTCGGCGTCCCAGTCCACACTGGCCCACGGCTCCGGGGACGGCGCCCCGGCGGCCACCTCAGTGCACCAGTAGTCCTCGACGCAGGCCAGGTGCTTGAGCATCCCGCCCAGTGTCATCGACGTGGGCGGCAGCGCCACCCGCAGTTGCTCGTCGCTCAGGCCCCGGCACTTCCACTCCAGCGTCGCGCGCTGGTAATCCAGGAAGCCCAGCAGCGTCGCGGCCTCGTCAGCCTGCAGTGGCGGCTCGGGCCGCCCGTGATCGTCGATCTGCGCCTCGCCCATGACGTAACGCTAACCTGAGCCCACCGAGCAGCGCGGCCAGCGCGGTCTCGGCCTCGGCCGACGTCGGCAGCGAGGCGGGCAGCGGGGGAACCGTGGCGAGTTCCCCGGCCGATTCATACTGCCGGATCAGCCTGGGGTCGATGTATGACGCGCGGGCCACGGCCGGGGTATCGCCGAGCCAGTCCGCCACGTGGCGGACGCTCGCGGTTATGGTGGCCCGCAGGCCCCGGGTACCGGCCGGCGGGTCCGCGTTAGCGAGCAGCAGCCCCATCAGCACGGTGGCGTTCCAGGTCCGGAATTCCTTGGCGGTGAAATGACCGCCGGCGTGCTCGGCGATGTAATTGCTCACCTGATGGGAATGCAGCGGGCGCCATGTGCCCCGGTCTTCCCAGGCGAACAGGGTCTCCAGGCCGTTGGCGCTGCGGGCCAGGGCCCGCACCGTCGGCCGGACCGCAGGGTCGGTGACGGTGACCGTCCGCCGTTTGCCCTCCTTGGCTATGTAGTCGAACGCCACGTCCCGGCCCGTCACCCTGACGTGCCGTTTCTGGAGCGTGGTGGCGCCGTAGTGATGATCCAGCTCCGCGTACTTCTCCCCGCCGATACGGAACAGCCCGAGGTCGATCAGACGGACGGCGCCCGCGGCGACGCGGTCACGGTCGAGGTGGCGCCGCGCCAGGTCCCGCAGTGTCGCCGCCCGCAGCGCCGGCAGCGCGGCCGCGAACCGGAGCATGTGCGCAAACTTCTGGGCGTCACGCTGCTCGCGCCACACCTCGTGGTAGCGGTACTGGGTCCGATCCCGGCTGTCCACGCCGGTGGCCTGAATGTGGCCCAGCGGATCCGGGGAGATCCAGACGTCCGTCCAGGCCGGCGGGATGGCGAGCGCACGGATCCGGTCCAGGGCAGGCCCGCTCTCGATAGCCGAGCCCGCCGGGTCGTAATAGCGGAACCCGTCGCCGTCGCGTTGCCGGCTGATCCCCGGACGGTGCGGATCGCTGCGGACCAGCCCGGGAACTGCCGCCGCCCCGCCCTCCGGGCGAGGGCTTACCTGCCGAACCATCCCGCGGCCTCTTCCATGATCTCTTCAGGGTAACCGCCGCAGGTCAGCCGAGCCCGCCGCGCGGTACCCCAGCTCCGATCTGGCGGCCAAGGTGACCGGCGCTGCCATCCGGTGGACGCCGGGCACCTGATCCTGGCCGGGGTCAATCCTCAGCCGGTGCGCTGACCGGAGCGGGCCCCGCGGCGGCCCGCGCCCGGCCGCGCATCAGCAGCGGGGCGAGCAGCAGGGACACGCCGATCGCGGTGAGGTGGCCGACCGGGGCGACCTGCAGCGTGCTCAGCCCGCCGAAGATGTTCCCGGCCACCACGAGGAGGGCCAGGCAGGCGGCGGCCGCCACCCGGGCCGGCCACGTGCCGAACAGCACCGCCACCACGATCGCGGACACGATGACGTAGGACGGGCCGACGTCCATGATCCGGTCGTCGGCGGCCGGCAGCAGCCCGTGCCCGATGCGGTACGCCACGATGCCCTCGCTGACCAGCGTGCCGAGCACGTGCCCGGCCGCCACGGCCAGCGCGGTGCGCGCGTTGCCCAGGGCCCGGTTAGCGCCGAACATGGCCAGCGCGATCAGCGGCACCCAGGTCAGGAAGCCGCCCTCCGGCAGGAACGCGGACACGATCAGGGCGCTGACCGGGTGATGGTGCAGGTTGGCCACGTCGGTGCTGGCCCACCACAGCAGGGCGAGCTGGCGGCCGGGCGGCAGCGCCGCGCTGACCGCCCAGGCCACGCCGAACCCGGCCAGGAACAGCCACGCGACCGCGGGCCCGCGCGCCGCGGCCCGGCACCGGGCCCGCGCGCCCGCAGGGCCGGGCGGCCATCCGCGCCAGTGCATGCCGCCCAGGCTAAGCGGCCCGCGCGGGCCCGGGTACTTCCCGCCCAACGGCCCGTCCGTGGCCCTGGCGCCCCCCGGCCCGGGGCCGCCGGGAGCCGTGACGGAACGCGGCCGCGGCCTGCCCGCGGCGGCCCGGCTATGGAGCCGGCGCCTCACGGGGGCGGCCCCGGCGGCACCTGGCCGGCCACGGGCTGGCCAGTGACCGGGGCCGTGCCGGGGACGTCGCGCAGCATCGGCCCGACGCGGGCCGGCAGCCGGAAGGCCAGGGCCAGGCCCGGCAGCGCCAGGACCGAGATAGCGGCCAGCGCGACGTAAGGGTTGCCGATGAACGCCTGGATGATCACGACGAACAGTGTCCCGCCGAGGTTCCCGGCCATCAGCAGGAACCCGGCGGCGGTGCCCGCCCGTTCCGGCCCGGCGTGCAGTTCCGACCAGTCCAGCGAGACCGGCAGGCCGGCCAGCAGCACGAAGCCTTCCACGGCCAGCGCGCAGCCGGCGAAGACGACGCCGGGCACCGCGGCGATGGCCAGGAACACGACCGCGGTGACCGCCGTGGTGACGAGCAGCATCGTGCGCCGCCGATCGCGCCGGGCCACCGTGCCCGGCAGCACGGCGGCGCCCGCGATCCCGGCCACGGTCATGATCGCGATCAGCGTGCCGCTCGCGCCGCCGTGCCCGAAGTGGCCCAGGATCGCGTCCAGCCAGGTCGCCACCGCGTTGAACACGCCCACGCCGATGAACAGCAGGCCGGCCAGCAGCCACATCACCCGGTCGCGGCGCAGCCAGCGCAGTGAGATGGCCACGGCGGAGTCGGACGGGAAGGCCGCGGGCACGCGGACCGCCACGAGCACGCAGGCCGCGCCGGCCACCGCGACCACGGCCTGCACGAGCAGCAGCAGCCGCAGGCCGCCGGCCTGCTCCAGCGGGCCCCCGGCCAGCGCGGCGGCGAGGATCCCGCAGAACTGCGCGGCGCTGGCCACCGAGATGGCGGCCGTGCGCTGGGCGGGCGGGAAATACCGGGCCGCTACCTTGGTGGTCGCGTTCAGCACCAGTGGCTGGCCGGCCGACAGCACCACCTGGCCGGCCAGGATCCACGCGTACGAGCTGGGCCCGGCCAGCCGAAGCAGCGCCCCGGCCGCGGTGAGCAGCGCGCCAGCCGACAGGGCCCGGCCGAACCGCCGGTCCAGCCAGCGGCCCGCGGGCAGCGCCAGCAGCACGTACATCAGCGGATTGATGACGGCCAGGTCGCCGATGGCCCCCTCGGACACGCCGAGGGCCTGATGCGCCTGCGTGGTGACCGGCGCGAACGTCAGCCACAGCAGCTGGGTACAGGCCACCAGCAGGCTGTAGCCGCCCAGCACCAGCCAGCGGCTCGGCCGGGCCCCCGCCGGGTGCTCAGTGGTCATGCCAGCCTCCCGGCCACGGGGTGCACGGGCGCAGCGTCACGGCCGTTCCCGGCGCGGGGTCCGGGCCGGGCGGTGCCGCTGTCCCTGGGCGGGGCACAATGATGCGGTCAGCTACTGGTCCGAGGGTACGGAGGCCGCGCCGGTGGTGCCGCAGGCTAGCCCGGTGCCGCGGGGCCCGCTGCGGCGGGTGCCGGTGCAGGGGCGCAGCCTGGCCCGGGTCTCCCGGATGCTGGACGCGTGCGCGGCCCTGCTCGATGAGGCGGGCTATGACGGCCTCAGCACGACGGCCGTGGCCGGCCGGGCGGGCGTGGCCATCGGCTCGGTGTACCAGTTCTTTCCCGATAAGCGGGCCATCGTGGCCGCCCTGGCCCTGCGCAACCTGGAGCAGTACACGGCCCGGGTCCAGGCCCGGGTGGCCGGCGCGTCCGGGGACTGGCGGGCGGCCGTGGACGGCGCCATCGGCGACTTCATCGACATGCACCGCACCACGCCGGGATTCCGGGCTCTCCGCTTCGGGGACGTGGTGGACCTTCACCTGCTCGACGACGAGCGGGACAACGACACGGTCATCGCGGGGGAACTGAGCCTGCTGATGGCCCGGCACTTCGGCATGCCAGACGGCCCGCGGCTGCGGCTGGCCCTGCTCGTCGCGGTGGGGCTGGCGGACGCGCTGGTCAAGCTGGCCTTCCGGCGTGATCCCGGCGGGGACGCCGAGATCCTGGCCGAAGCCCGGCAGGTGGTCCGCGGCTACCTGGACCATAAGCTCACCTGACCCCCGGTAACGGACCGCCCGGGGCGCTCACCCAGGGATACCGGCACGACCTGCCCGGTCCCGTCGCGTCACGGCGCGGCCAGGCCCGGATTGCCTGCGAGCACCCTAACCCCCCGGCCCCGAATGCGAAAGAATCTCGTGTTAGCCGCCCGGCGCGTGCTCATCGTGGCCGAGGGCGGCGGTGAAATCGTGGCCGAGGGCGGCGGTGAAGTTGTGCTCATGCCGGGGGAGGCTATCGCGGGCGGCCGGCTCGTCCCCTGGCCGCCCGCCGTGGCCTATCGCGTCGTGAGCGGCCTGTCAGCCGGGCCCGCGGTGACCGGATCAGTCCATGGATCCCGTGGTGAACCACAGGTTCCGCAGGCCGGCCAGGTCCACCCCGGCCGCGCTGGACAGGCCGAGCAGGGCCGCATTGATCCCGCCCGCGCTCGTGCCCGACAGCACGTCCCACGGTCACCCGGACGTCCAGCACCAGCAGCAGCCCCCGGTACAGCTCCCGGCACCGGCTGTCCCAGTCCTGGGTGCCCGCTCGGGATGGCCGCGGGCCCGGTGGCTGGCCCGGGCCCGGGCCGCCGTCCGCCCGGGCCGCGTTGACCCGTGCATTGCCAGCCTGCTGCAGCAGGTTCAGCTCCCGGCGACCCCGCCCATCCACACGGCCAGGCTCACCCCGCCCGACATCGTGACGGCGAACCGGACGTCCTGGGTCAGGTCGCTGACCGGCTGGTCCCCGGCCTGCGGCCCGGCCTGGGAATTCACTGTGCCCTCGGTGAATCAGGTGACCTTCCGGAGCGTGGCCACTGAGACGTGCGGCCAGCTCAGGCCCAGGAAGTTCAGCAGCACGGTCTGGGTGTACTGCAGCTGCAGGAAACTCCGGTCGCCGTATTCCACCTTCTCGATCCAGAAGATGGCGCTGAACTGCGCCACGCTGGCGTTCGGCCCGAGGAACGGGATGTCCTCCGCGCCGCCGAAGGTGGTGATCCCCGCGGGTGGCACCGAGGAGACGGTCAGCACCACCGTCTCGGTGATCTTCTGCTCGGCGATGTCATGGACCAGCAGCGAGTTCGGGTCCGTCACCATCGCCTGCGTCACCCCTGGCGGAGTGGGCGTGGTGCGGAACTGGTTCGCCTGGGCCAGGTTGTACTCCGGGAACGGGTTGGCTGTCCCGGGGCCGGGCTCCGGCTGGCCGGCCTGGAACGGCACCGTGTTGGCCGGGCGGATCTCCGGGCCGCCGCTCACCTCGAAGAAGTGGCCCTGCCCCAGGACCGCCGTGCCATGGGGGATCGTCGCCAGGCGCGCGATGGTGGGCGACTGCGGCGGCGAGGTCGTCGCCGGGACGTTGAGCCACAGCCCGGGCTCGATGTGAATGGCGCCCCCGGTCGCGTGATCACTGATCTGCTGCAGGTAATGCAGGCCGAAAAGCTCGATGTCGTCCTGCAGTGAGCCGCGGTTGGGGATGGCGCCGCCGATCGGCGTCAGGTCGAGATGCTCGTCGGTCGGGTTCAGCTCGAGGAAGATGTCATTGCCGCCCTGGTGGTCCGGCCGGGCGATCAGGTTGAAACCGTGTCCCATCCACGTCCCGGGGAGCTCGCCGAGCGGGCCGAGTTGCTGAAACCTGGTCAGCGTGGGTGACGCGGCACGGAAGTCCGGCGGCGCAATCGTCATGGGCTCATTCCTTTCACGGCGCGGCGGTAGCAACCGGGGAGCCTAGCGCCGGGCGTGAAAGCTGATATCGAGGAAAATACGTACCCCGCATGCGTAGCTCCGCGGCGGCGTGGTGCGTAGCCGCGGTACGCGGGTGACGCGAGTTAATCGCGGAGATGAACTGGGCCGTCGGCCGCCGCCGGGATGGGCGGGTTTCCCGCCTGGGCCCGGCGCGCCCGCAGCGCGCAGGAGGACCGCGGAAAGCTATTGACGAGCGCAGGGCCGGAACACATTATCGGTAGCGGGCCGGGATTCAGCTGCACCTGGCGCCCGGCGCTGCTCAGGGGCCTTTACGGCGGACGGGAGCTGTTCCGGGCCCTGGTGCTGCGCCCGGTGATCCCTGTACCGGACGCTGGGGGGTTCGGCCGTGGGAAATGGATGGCCAGTTCTCCATGGCCGGGCGTGGCCGCCCGGTTTACCGCTGCCGCTGACCCCGGTGATCGGCCGGGACCGGGACGTCACGGAGGTGACCGGGCAGCTGGCGGGGAACCGGCTGGTGACCCTGGTCGGTGCCGGGGGAGTGGGCAAGACCCGGCTGGCGCTCGAGGTGGCCGCGGCCGCGGCCCCGCGGTTCGCGGACGGCGTGAACCTGGTCGATCTGAGCGGGGTGCCCGACCCGGACCTGGTCTGGGCGGCGGTGGCCCGGGCCGCCGGGGTCGAGCAGCGAGCCGGTGCCGACCTGGCGCAGCGCCTGACCCGGGTGCTCTGCCCGCAGCGCCGGCTGCTCGTGCTGGACAACTGCGAGCACCTGCTGGCCGCGTCCGCGCTGCTGGCCACCCGGCTGCTCGGCTGCTGCCCGGGCCTGTGCATCCTGGCGACCAGCCGGCAGGGCCTGGGGGTGCCCGGGGAGGTTACCTGGCGGGTGCCCTCGCTCAGCTTCCCGGGGCCGGACGAGGTGCCCTCCCTGGCCGGGCTGGCAAGCTTCGGGGCCATGGCCCTGTTCGCGGACCGGGCCCGTGCCGCCCGGCCTGGCCTGGGTATCGAGGCCGCTGACATCGGGCCCATGCGTTCCATCTGCGCCCGCCTCGACGGCATCCCGCTGGCGCTGGAACTCGCGGCCGCACGGGCGTCCGCGCTGAGCATCAGGGAGATCGCCGACCGCCTCGATGACCGGTTCACCCTGCTCAGCCGGGCCTGCGGCGGGCCCGCCCGGCATCAGGCGCTGCGTGCCTCGGTGGACTGGAGCCACCAGCTGCTCGGCGAGCCGGAGCGGATCTTGTTCCGCCGGCTGGCCGTCTTCGCCGGGGGCTGGTCGCTGGACGCCGCCGAGGAGGTGGCGGCCGGGCCGCCGCTCGGGCCCGGCGAGGTGCCCCGGCTGCTGGCCGGCCTGGTGGACAAGTCGCTGGCCCAGGCCAAAGCGACCGCCACCGGGACCCGGTACCGGCTGCAGCAGGCGATCCGGGCCTACGCCCGCGAGCAGCTGGCCAGCTCGGGTGAGATGGACGGCGTCCAGGCCAGGCACGGCGCGTACTTCGCGCGGCTTGGTGAGCAGGCGGCGCACAGGCTCAACCGCCCGGATCAGGCCGCCTGGGCCACCCGGCTGGACCAGGAGCAGGCCAACCTGCGGGCTGCGTGGCTGTGGTCGGCCGCGGATCCGGCCCGGGCGATGACCGGCCTCACGATGGTCTCGGGGCTGTGGGAGTACTGGCTGATCCGCGGCCTGCTCGACCAGGGCGCCGCCTGGCTGGAGGACGCCCTGCGGCGGGCCGCCGGGCCGCCCGGGGCCCGGGCCGATGCGCTGGCCGGGCTGGCCGTCATCACCTGCCTGCGCGGTGACGTGCAGCGGGGCGGCGACCTGTTCGCCGCGAGCATCGCCCTGCACGAGCAGGCGGGGAACTGGGCGGGCCACTCACGGGCCCTGGCCCTGCTGGGGTTCTGGCGGGCGAACCAGGGTGATCAGGCGGGCTCCGCCGCGGCGCTGGACCGGGCCATGCTGTCGGCCGGGCTGTCCCGTGACCCGTACTTTGCTGCCTTCACCCTGCTCATGGCGGGCATGGCCGCGCTGCTGACCGGCCGTATCCCGCTCGCCCGGGCCCGGGCGAGCGAGAGCGGCCGGCTGTTCGCGGACATCGGCGGCCGCCGGGGAGCCGGCTACGCCCGGTGCGTCGTCGCCGACTGCCTGATCCACGAGGGCTCGCCGGCCGAGTGCCTGCTGCTGCTGAGGGAATGCATCCAGGACTTCGAGACCCTGCTGGACCGGTGGGGCCTGCTGGCCGGCACCTGCTCGGTGGCCCGGGCCCACGCCGCGCTCGGCGACTGGGGCCAGGCGGCGTTCGCGCTGGGCGTGGCCGACAGCATGAGCGAGCGGATCGGCGGCCGTCCCTTCCCGGGCGTCCAGGCCGCTATCGACGCCGTGGCCGGGAAGACGGTGGCCGCGCTGGGAGCCTCCGCGGTCACCGTGCGCCGGGCGGGCCGCGCGGCGGGCCGCGGCGACCGGATCGCCGCCGCCCTGGGGCTGGCCGGGCCGGGGGATCGGCCGTCCGCGCCGGGTGACCTGCCGCTCACCCGGCGCGAGAGCGAGATCACCCAGCTGATCGCCACTGGCCTGACGAACCGGCAGATCGCCGAGCGGCTCGTCATCGCCCAGCGGACCGTCGACACCCACGTCGGCCACATCCTGGCCAAGCTCGGCTGCAGTAACCGGTCACAGGCCGCCGCGCTGGCCGGCGCGGGCCGGCCACCCGCCCTCCCCGGGTGAGGGCGGCCAGCGGATACGCAGCGGCAGGGTGCGCGGCCCGCGGATCTGGCCCGTGGCCCAGGTCACCGCGGCGGGGTCGGCCAGGCTGAACTCACCAGTGCGCTCCAGCCAGACCTCCAGGGCAACCCGGAGTTCCATCCGCGCCAGGTGCGAGCCGATGCAGCGGTGGATGCCGAGGCCGAACGCGGCGTGCCGGTTGGCCTCGCGGTCGATGACGACCTCGCCGGCCCGGCCGAACTGCGCCGGATCCCGGTTGGCCGCCGGGAAGGACAGCAGGATCCAGTCGTCGGCCTTCATGTCGGCGCCGTGCCAGTGCATGTCCTCCTTCACCAGCCGCGCCATGGTGACCGGCGCGTAGGCGCGGAGCAACTCCTCGACCGCGGCGGGCAGCAGCCCGGGGTCCGCGGCCAGCCGCCGCCGGTCTTCCGGAGCCTGGGCCAGGTGCCACAGCGAGGCCCCGATCGCGCTCCATGTCGTGTCGATGCCCGCGATGAGCAGCAGCGCCATGGTGCCGACGACGTGCGAGGGGTCGAGCTTCTGCCCGAAGATCTCGGCGTCCAGCAGGTAGCTGGTGAGGTCGTCGCGCGGATGGTCCAGGTGGCCGTCGACCTGCGCGAGCAGGTAGTCGAACAGCCGGGAGACCCGGGTATCCCGCTCCTGCGGCGGCAGGTTGATGCCCTCGAGCAGGTCCTGGACGAACTCACGGAACTGCGGGCCGTCCTCCGGGGGGAAGCCCAGCAGGCCGGCGATGACCCGCACCGGGATGTGCTGCGCGTAGTCGCGGGCGGCGTCCAGCACGCCCGCGTCGCCGAACCCGTCGATGAGGGCGTGGCAGAGCGCCCGGGTCGCCGGCTCCTGCCTGGTCACCGCGGCCTTGGTGAACGCGGGCAGCAGCAGCTTCCGGGCGTGGTGGTGGAACGGCGGGTCGGAGGAGATCGGCGGCGAGCCGCCGATGGGGGCCAGCTCACGGGGCGGCCGGAGGTTGCCCACGATGATGGACCGCGAGGAGAAGCGGTCGGTGTCGTAGGCGATCGCCGCGACGTCGGCGTAGCGCGTCGGCAGCCAGGCGCCGCCGAACCGGCGGGTATGCGCGATCGGGCAGCGCTGCCGCAGGTCGTCCTGGATCGGGTAGGGATCGGCGGACCACTCCGGCTCGAGGTGGGAGAAGTCGGTGGCCCAGTCCGTGACCGGGCCGGTGATGATCTCGCTGCGGGTGCCGGGGGGCTCGTCGTCGCGCGGTTCCCGGAAGTCCGCGCTGAACCGGTCATCCGCGGCCATCTCACGCCTCCCCGGAGACGCCGATGGCACGTTCGGGGCAGTTCAGCGCCGCGAGCCGGGCCGCGCGTTCCTGGCCCGGCGGCACGGTCCCGTCGCCGAGAACCGTCCCGTAGCCCTCGTCGTCATCGCCGAACAACGCGGGGGCGAGATCGTAGCAGCGGCCGTGCCCCTGGCACCGCCCGGAGTCGATCGCTACCTTCACCGCCCCGCCGCCCCTGGAATGCGCCCCATGGCCCGAGTTAAATGAACCTGCCGGTGATCCGTCAACGGGGCTCATCCTCCTCGCGGGGCGGTCAGCGCTGCGGCACCGTCCGGCAGCGGCGGCCGGTCGGTGGCGACCAGCGTGGTGGTGACCCGGCCCAGAAGCCGCCGCAGGTCCGGGTGCTTGTCCGGCTCCCACCCGTTCATCAGCCGGTCGATCCCGGCCTCCCGGGCGCGGTCCAGGCGGCGGGCGGCCTGCTCGCCCAGCGGGGTGAGCGCCACGGTGGCTCCCGGGCCCGCGCCGTCACCGGCGGCGCCGCGGCCATCATCGGCGACAGTGGCGAAACCGGCGTCGGTCAGCTCGGTGAGCCGCTCCGCAAGCTCACCGGGGCCGATGCCGAGCTGACCGGCCAGCGCCGCCTCGGTGACGGGGGCGTGATCCGCGACCCGGTACAGCAGCCAGCAGCCCCGCGGGCTGACCCGGACCCGGGCCTCGTCCGCCAGGTTCTGGTAGATCTCACCCCGGCGCTCCCGGCCGAACAGCGTGATCAGGGCGCGCTCCATCTCCTGCGCCGAGTCCCGGGTGCACGGCACCGAGGTGGGGGCGGTGCTGTCGGCCCGGTCCACCGCCCGGGTGGTATCCCGCAGCGGCACCTCCTTGAGCAACAATGACAACACGAAGGCCAGCGCCCCGACCGGCGTCGCGACCAGGAACACCGTGTGCAGGGCCTGGGCGTACCCGTCGATGAAGCCGGACCGGGCCGCCGGGGGCAGGTGGGCCAGCACGGCCGGGCTGGCCCCGCCGGACGCGCTGATCCCGGCGGGCAGCTTCGCCCCGTGCAGCGCCCGGGCCAGGTCGCCGGTGAGCACGTTGGCGAACACGGCACCGAAGACCGCGGTGCCGAACGACCCGCCGATGGACCGGAAGAACGTGGCGCCGGACGTGGCGGCACCCAGGTCCTGGTAGTCGACGGCGTTCTGCACCGCGATGACCAGCACCTGGATCGAGGCGCCGATGCCCACACCGAGGATGAACAGGTACAGCGACACCAGCCAGAAGCTCGTGCTCACCCCGACCCGGGACAGCAGGAACAGCCCGGCCGTCATGACCGCGGTGCCCACGACCGGGAAGATCTTGTACCGGCCCCACCGGCTGACCAGCTGGCCGGTGCCGATCGAGGTGAGCAGCAGGCCGAGCATCATGGGCAGCAGCCGCAGCCCGGACACGGTCGGCGAGATGCCCCGGACCACCTGCATGTACTGCGGCAGGTAGGCCAGGGCGCCGAACATGGCGAAGCCGACCACCAAGCCGACCACGCTGGCCGAGGAGAACACTCGGTTGGCGAACAAGTGCAGCGGCAGGACCGGCTCCGCGGCCCGCCGCTCGGCCAGTACGAAGCCGGCCACGCAGACGACGGCCAGCACGCCGAGCGCAATGATCGGGAAGGATCCCCAGGGGTAGGTGGTGCCGCCCAGCGAGGTCAGCAGCACCAGGCAGGTGGCGGCCGCCCCGATTGCGGCCGTGCCCAGGTAGTCGATCTGATGCCGGGCGGAGCCGAGCCGCCCGGGCAGCACCGCCGCCGTCACCACCAGGGCGACCAGGCCGATCGGCAGGTTGATGTAGAACACCCAGCGCCAGGACAGGTTGTCCACGAAGAAGCCGCCGATGAGCGGGCCGAGCACGCTGGCCACCCCGAAGGTGGCTCCGAAGATGCCCTGGTAGCGGCCCCGCTGCCGGGGGGAGACGACGTCCCCGACGATGGTCTGCGCGCCCACCAGCAGGCCACCGCCGCCCAGCCCCTGCACGGCGCGGAAGGCGATCAGCTCGATGAGCGAGTGGGCGAAGCCGGACGCCGCGGAGCCGATCAGGAAGATGACGATGGCGGCCTGGAAGAACTGCTTCCGGCCGTACATGTCGCCGAGCTTGCCCCACAGCGGCGTGGACACCGTGGAGGCCAGCAGGTAGGCCGTGACGATCCACGACAGGTGGGACAGCCCGTGCAGGTCGCCGGCGATGGTGGGCAGCGCGGTCGCCACGATCGTCTGGTCCAGCGCGGCCAGCAGCATGCCTAGCAGCAGGGCCCCGATGATCACCAGCACCCGGCGCTGATCCAGCGCCGGCGGCTGCGCCGCCGGCGCCGTGGCGGTGTCTGAACCGGTGGCCATCCGCAATCACTCCGTCCCCTGCGCTCGTACGAGGCTGTGCTACCCACGTACCGGCCGGGCATCACCCGGAAAAACTGGAATCGGGCAATGACACCGGGTTACGGTGATCTCGTGGAAGGCGGCCCAAGTGACGAGGAGGCGCCGCCGTTCCGGGACATCGTCCGGTCGCGCCGGCAGGTAGCCGAGGTCGCGGTGCGCGCCATGGCGGCGCAGCGGCGGGCCGCGGCGAAGAGCCTGGACGACGCCGCCGAGCCAGGGGAGCGGCAGCTGGCTGCCCGGGACTGCCACTTTTACGACGGCGTGGTCATGACGCTGGGCTGGGCCCGCGGCGACCGGGCCGAGGCGCCGATCACCCGGGCACAGCCCGCCGAGGTGACCGCCCGCGCGCTGCGACTGGAGCGCGTCTACGCCGAGGACGTCGTCGAGCAGGGCAGCGACCGGTGGACGGCGGACTGGCTGCCGCCGCGCTGGTACGGGGAGGGTGTCCGGCGGGCCATTTCCTGGCTGCTCGGCGACGAGGCCGCGCCGCCGGTGACCAGGCTGATGGAGACCGGCGAACCCCAGTGGTGACCCCCCGCTGGCGGCCGCCTAGCGCCCGAGCTGCCGGTACCTCGCCTCGGTGGCGTCCTTGTGCTGCTTCCACCACCACTCGTTGTGCCGGTACCAGTCGATGGTGCCGGCCAGCCCGGCCCGGAAGTCGCCGTAGCGTGGCTGCCAGCCCAGCTCCGTCCGGATCTTGGTGGAGTCGTTGGCGTAACGCTGGTCATGGCCGGGCCGGTCGGGCACGTGGTCGAACCCGTCCGGGTCGGCGCCCATCAGTTCCAGGATGAGGCCCAGGACCTCCCGGTTGCTGCGCTCGTCACCCGAGCCGATGAGGTATGTCTCGCCGATCCGGCCGGATTCCAGGATGAGGTGGACGGCCGCGTTGTGGTCGTCCACGTGGGTCCACTCCCGGACGTTCCCGCCCGCCCCGTACAGCCGGGGGCGCTGCCCGGCCAGGATGCTGGTCACCTGGCGCGGGATGAGCTTCTCGACGTGCTGGTACGGGCCGTAGTTATTCGCGCAGTTTGAGATCGTCGCCTGGACTCCGTAGGACCGCGCCCAGGCCCGGACCAGCATGTCCGAGCTGGCCTTCGTGGCTGAGTAGGGGCTGGACGGGTCGTAGGCGGTTGACTCGGTGAACCTGGCCTGCGCGTCGAGCGCGAGATCGCCGAACACCTCGTCGGTGGAGATGTGATGCAGTCGCCGGCCGTGCTGGCGGACCGCTTCCAGGATCACGTAGCTGCCGACGATGTTCGCCCGCAGGAACGGCCCGGGATCGTGCAGCGAGTTGTCAACGTGCGATTCGGCCGCGAAATGAACCACGGCGTCGGCCCCGGCCACCAGCCGGCCGACCAGGCCCGCGTCGGTGATGTCCCCGTGCACGAAGCTGATCTGGCCGGCCACCGGGGCCAGGCTGGCCTGGTTCCCGGCGTAGGTCAGCGCGTCCAGCACGGTCACCTCGAACTCGGGGTGATGCCGGACGGTGTGCTGGACGAAGTTGGCGCCGATGAATCCGGCCCCCCCGGTGACCAGGATGCGAGTCATGCCCGCGAGCCTAGAGCCCCGGCCGGCGGCCCGGCCGGGTTCCGGCTGCTGGTCAGTAAGCGCAGACCTGCCATCCAGCCGGCGTTCAGCCGATATCCCTAAGGTAGGCGCGGGACAGACGAGGACGTCGGGGAAGGGGAGAGTGGCCGCCATGCGCGACAGCAGGACCATCTGGTACCAGGGAGCGAGGTACCAGCTTGGCCGGGCTGGGCACAGCTACGCGATCTGGGCCGTGGACGGGCCGCCGTCCCGCCCCGTGGAGCAATGGCCGGAAACCCCGGAGGGCTGGTCCGGGGCGTGGTCCCGGTTCACGGCCGTGGAGGCGCCGGGCACGGTCACCCACCTCGCGCCGCCCGCGGACCCGCCCGCCCGGGTGACCGCCGCCGTGGCGCTGCTCGCGGCCGGCCTGGTGCTCGGCGTGGCCAGCCTCTTCCCGGGCTACCTCTCCGGGAGCAGCCTGGCCGGGCAGGCTGACCAGCTGGTCCCGCATGTGGTCTACCTGGCCGTGTGGGCGGCCAGCGCCGTGCTCATCCTGATGGGCGGCGGCCGCCGCCGGGCCGGCGTGCTGCTCGGGCTGGGCACCAGCATCGTGACCTTCGGCTTCTTCCTCTCCGACGTCGGTACCGTCATCGCGTCCGGCACCCGTGTGCTCGGCCCCGGCCTCGTCCTCGGCGTGGCCGGGTGGCTGGCCTGCACCGCCGGCTGCGCCGCGCTGTTCCGCCCCGGCCCCGGGGACCTGCCGCGCCGGCTGCGCGGCCTGGGCCGCCGCGCCGCCGCGCTGGTGACCGTCACCGCGCTGGCCGCGCTCGGCGCGGCCTGCGCGTTCGCCCCCTCGTGGGACCGGTACACGCTGCACGCCGCCTCCGGCCTGACCCGCTCCTTCACGGCCGGGAACAGCTTCGCGAACCCGGGGCCGGTGCTGGCCGGCGACATGGCCGTCATGGTCGCCCTGGTCGTGGTGGCGGTGCTCGCGGCGCTGTGGCGCCCGGCCCGGCTGGGCGCCGCGCTGCTCGCGGGCGCCGTCATCCCGATGGCAGCCACTGCGGTCCAGGCGCTGGTGCAGATCGGCCAGCCGCTCTCGTCGGCCGCCTTCGGGATCCCGCCCGCCCAGGCTGCCCAGGCCGGGATCACCATCAGCGCCGGCGTCACCCCGGCGTTCTGGACCTACTGCGTATTCGTGCTGGCGCTGGCCATGATCTGCGCCGGGATGCTGCTCCCGTCCCAGCCGTCCCGCCGGGCTGGCGGGTATGCGGGCCGGCCCGGCGGTGGTCCGGCGCCGCTGGCCGGGGAGCCGCCGTCGGCGGTCAGCGGCGCAGCCCGCTGGTGAGCGCCTCGATGGCCGCCGCGACCTGGCGCGGTGCGGAAATCATGGTCAGGTGCCGCCCGGGCACGATGACCGGGGCCGGGGCGCCGATGCGGGCGGCCACCCGGGCCGCGGCCGCCGGCTGAGTTGAGGATCATCCGCCCCAACGACCACCCGTTTCGGCACGTCAGCGGCGCGCAGCTGGCGAAATTCGGCACTGGTCATGCTCGGGATGCCGTGCCGCAGCGCGTACCCGATGGCCGCGGCGAACCCGGGCTGCTGCAGCGGCCGCCGCCACGTCTCCACCCCGGCTGCGGTCAGCAGCGGGCATGACGGGCCGCACTGCGAGCCGTAGATGCGCCGGATGAGCGAGCCGGAGCTGAGCGCGAGCCGCAGGATCGTGGTCCGGAACGGGTTGATCAGCAGCCACCCGGCCAGCGGCGGGACCGCGAGCGGGGTGGCGTCGCCATCCAGGAACATCACGCCGGCCACCGCGGGCTGCCCGTGCATCGTGGCCAGCCCGGCCAGCCCGGCCACGGCCGCGCCGCTGGAGTGCCCGACCACGACCGGGGCGCTGGCGCCGGTCAGCCGCTCGGCGGCCAGGAACGCGAGCAGCTGGGCGGCGAGATGCCGGGCGTCGAACGGCGGGCTGGGCTGGCTGTAGCCGGTCCCGGTCAGGTCGATGGCGAACACCCGGTGGTCACGGCCCAGCACCGTGCCGAGGGCGGCGAACGTGTCGGCCGTCTCGAACGCCCCGGGCACCAGGACGACGGGGGAGCCGGCCCGCCCCCACGTGCGGTACCGGGTGACGAAGCCGCCCGCGCGTACCATGCGCAGGCCGGCCGCCGGGGCACCGGGCCGTCGGTGGCCAGGTTGTACCCGAAGCTGGCCGCGGTGACCGCCACGGCCAGGACCACGACGGTGACCGCGGTGCGGCGCAGCACGCGGCGCGCCCGGCCGCCCGGCCGGCGCCCGCCCGCCCGGGTTCCGCCAGCAGGGCGCCGCCGCCGCGGAAGGCGGAACCGGCCACCGCGCGGCCCGCCCGGCGCGGTCATGGCCCGCCGAGCGAGTGCTCCAGCCGGCTGAGCAGACCGGCCAGGGCCCCGCGCTCGTCCGGGGCCAGCACGCCGAGCAGGGCCGCCTCATGCTCAAGCAGCCGGCGCACGGTGCCGTCGGTGAGAGCGTGCCCGGCCTGGGTCAGCCGCACGCCGACGGCACGGCGCGAGGCCGGAGACGGGGCCCGTCGCACCAGCCCGGCCTGCTCGGCCCGGGCCACGCGCCGGGAGACAGCGCCCGCGGTGATCAGGGTCCGCCGGGCGATCTCCCGGGTCGTGACCTCGCAGGGCGGCCCCGAGCGCCGGATGACGCTGAGCAGGTCAGGCGGGGAGGGGTCCACGCCGAGCCGGGCCAGGGTGCGGCGCCGGTCGTCGGCCAGGATTTTCGCCATCCGCCATAGCGGCGTGATGATCTCGATGGCCCCGGTCCGCATCCCGGGACGTTCCCGCGGCCAGGCCGCGGCGATATCGGCCGCGGGCCACCTGGAGGCCGAGTCCATCGGGTAGCCCACGGGATCACGGCCGGTGGGCACCATCGGCCTCCTCGGCTATCGGGACTGCCGGCCAAAATGTTTAGGCCTAAAACGTAGCGGCACGGGAGTGATGGTGAACCGTATCGTGCTCGTCACCGGCAGCGGGCCCGGGAAGGCCGTGGCCACACGGTTCCGGGCATCCCCGCGACATCGCCGAGACCGCCTGCTTCCCGGCCTCGGCCGGGGCCCGGCCCATCAGCGGGCCCGACGCTGAACGTCAACGGGGGCGCCCACACCACCCGGTGACCGGGCGCCCGGGGCGGTGTGCTCCCGGCCGGGGCCGCCGCCGCCCCGGGCTGGCCGGTCAGAGTTTCTGGTCGAGGGTGAAGCCGTCGGGGACGATGATGTCGTCGCGGGTGAGGTCGTGGATGGATGCCCGGCCAAGCCCGTAGAGGGTTTCGCTGATGCCCTGGCGGAGGATCTCCAGCACGTTGCTGACGCCCTGCTCGCCGCTGGCGGCCATGCCCCACAGGTAGGCGCGGCCGATCATGACCGCCTGGGCGCCCAGGGCCAGGGCCTTGACCACGTCACTGCCGCGGCGGATGCCCCCGTCCAGCAGGATCTCGATCTGGCCGCCGACCGCGTCGGCGATGGCCGGCAGGCATCGGATGGTGGCCGGGGTGGAGTCGAGATTGTTGCCGCCGTGGTTGGAGACCGAGATCGCGGTGGCCCCGATGTCGGCCGCGCGGCGCGCGTCGTCGGGCCGGGTGATGCCCTTGATCATGAACGGGCCGCCCCATTGCTCGCGCAGCCAGGCCAGGTCCTCCCAGGCCGGCGGGGCCGAGCCCAGCCACTGGCCGTAGGCGCCGAAGAAGGTGGGCACCGGCGCGCCGCGGGCGCCCAGGTTGGGCACGCCGAGATCGGGCAGCGCGCCGGCCCGGATCCAGCGGGCCAGGTAGCCCGGCCGGACCACGACCTGCGGGACGTGCCGCACCATGGCCTGGAGGTCCAGGTGCTCGGGGATCCACGGGCTGCCCCAGTCCCGGCGGGAGTTGAATACCCAGTCCAGGGTGACGATCAGGCCCTTGGCCCCGGCCGCGCGGGCCCGCTCGGCCCGGGCCAGGATGTCGTCCCGGGTGCCTACCCAGTACGACTGGAAGAGTAGCTTGCCAGTCGCCGCGCCGACCTCCTCGACCGGCTTGGACGCGAACGACGACAAGCCCATCGCGGTCCCCGCCGCCTCCGCGGCCCGGGCCACCGCCACCTCCCCGTCCGGGTGCACCGCCTGGACCCCGGTGGGCGAGATCAGCACCGGGAGGGTGACCTGCTGGCCCATCACCGTGGTCGCCAGGTTCCGGGCGGCGGGCAGGTCCGCCACATGCGGCCGCAGGCGCAGCTCGCCGAACGCGGCGACGTTGTCGTTCATCGTCACCCCGGCCTCGGCCCCGGCCACCAGCGCCATGTACACCGACCGCGGCAGCCGCCGCTTCGCGCGGCGCTGCGCTTCCGCCACCGACTCGAACCAGTTCCTCGTGCTTGCCATCTCGCTACTCCGTAACCCCGGGATCCGGCGCGGCCCCGCGCCGGGTAGGACATGCCGTCAGCGGCGACCTGACTGAGAGCTCACCCCTAGACCGCCCCGCCTGACGGCCCGGCTTCCGCGAAGGCCACCGCCAGGCCGCGCATCCCGGCGTCCAGCAGCGTGGTCAGGTCGCGGTCGTCGGCCTGCAGCCACTGCTCGTAGGCGGCGATGGCCACGCCGAGGCTGGCGTACGCGATCGTCTGCGGCACCAGCGCGCACGCGGGCTGCCCGGTGCGCTCGGCGGCGAAGTCCGCGATGACCTGCCGCCACTCGGCGTAGCGCAGCGTGGAGTGGGCCTGCAGGACCGGGACGCCGAGGATGAGCCGCATCCGCCGGCGGTGCCACACCTCGTCCTCGGGCGGCACGGTGTTGAAGTCCACGATGGCCAGCCGGATCGCGTCCATCAGCGGGGCCTGCGCCGGGCAGCCGCCCAGCCAGGCCCGCATCCGGTCCAGCTCGGCCTCGAAGTTGCCCCACGGCACGTCGTTCTTGGACGGGAAGTACCGGAAGAAGGTCCGCCGCCCGATGCCGGCCGCGCTGGCGATGTCATCCACGGTCGTGCCCTCGAAGCCGCGGGAGTCGAACAGCTCGAACGCGACGTGCTCGAGTTCCGCCCGCGTGGTGATCCGCCTGCGGCCCAGCTGGACCGGGGGCTGGGACGCGCTCATCGACATCGCCTCTCTGGTTGTCCCGCACAGGAGCATGCCACTTGTCCCTCCCAGGAGCATGCCACGAAATGGCACTGAGTGCGAAAAGTCCTGGACACCGGGCCGCCCCCCGGATTGCTCTTTGGCACTCGATGCCGTTAACGTCGGCACTGGGTGCCATATGTGGCCCACGACACAGGGAAGGACACGGTTCAGTGGCAGGAAAGCTCGAGGGCAAGGTCGCCTTCATCACCGGTGCCGCCCGCGGCCAGGGCCGCAGTCACGCCATCCGGCTGGCCCAGGAGGGCGCCAACATCATCGCGGTGGACATCTGCCGTCAGATCGACACGGTGCCCTACCCGATGGCCACCCCGGACGACCTGGCCGTGACGGTCAAGGAAGTCGAGGCGCTCGACCGGCGCATCGTGGCCCGCGAGGCCGACGTGCGCGACGAGGCCGGGCTGAAGGCCGCCTTCGAGGCCGGCACCGCCGAGCTCGGCCCGGTGGACATCGTGCTGGCCAACGCGGGCATCGCGCCCATGTCGCTGCACGAGGAGCACGCGGCCTGGCAGGACGTCATCGACGTGAACCTGACCGGCGTCTTCAACACGGTGGAGACCGCGATCCCGTCCATGGTCAAGCGGGGCCAGGGCGGCGCCATCGTGCTGACCAGCTCGACCGCGGGCATCAACGGCATCGGCGGCCCGACCCGCGGCGGCCGCGGGTCCGGACCCGGCGCAGCGTGGTGCTGCTGGCCGACGTGTCCGGGTCGATGCGCGGGGAGCGGGTCCGCACCGCGGCCGCGACGGTCGGCGCGCTCGCCGCCGAGCTGGCCCGGGACGACCTGGCCGTGATCGCGTTCTGGTCCGACGCGGCCGTGCTCAGCCATCTCGGGCAGCACGTGCCAGGCCTGGCTGCTGGAGGAGATGCTGCGCATCCCGGCCCGGGGGCTGACCAACATTGCGTTCCCGCTGCAGGCCGCGGCGGGTGAGCTGGCCCGGGTCCCGGCCCGGGACGCCGGGGTCGTGCTGCTGTCGGACTGCGTGCACAACGCCGGCCCCGACCCGCGGCCGCTGGCCGCGCGGCTGCCCCGGCTGGACGTCCTGCTGGACACCTCCGGCGAGCAGGACGAGGACCTCGCCCGGGACCTGGCCCGGCTGGGCCGCGGCCGGCTGCGCCGGGTCCGCGCCTACACCGATGTCGCTGCCGCGCTGAGCGAGGTGTTCGCCAGCTGAGCCGGGGAGTTACCCAGCCCGCGCCGCCCCCGGCCGGGCGTCAGCGCAGGAAGGGAGATCTGCCATGACCGCTGTCATCGTCGTCGCCACCATCCGCCCCCGGCCCGAGTACCGGGCCGAGGTCATCGCCGCCCTGGAGAAGACGATCGCCGGCGTGCACTCGCACGACGACGGCTGCCTGCTCTACGCCCTGCACGAGGGCGATGACCGGCTGGTGATGATCGAGAAGTGGGCCAGCGCGGACGCGCTGGCCACCCACTCCCGCGGCCCGGCCCTGGCCGAGCTGACCCAGGCCCTGGATGGCCGCACCGAGGGCGCCCCCGACGTCCAGGTGCTGCAGCCGCACCCGGCCGGCACCCCGGAGCAGGGCGCCCTGTGACCGCTCAGCCGCAGGCCCCGGTCCCGCCCCGTGGCTCGGCCCCGATGACCTGGTCGGCGAAACCCACGGCCAGCGCGCGCAGCGCCGCGTCCAGGTAGACGGCCAGGTCGCCGTCGGCGTGCACGGCCCACCGGTCATAGGCGGCCCGGCAGGCGGCCAGCGTGGCCCGGCCGATGGCCAGCGGGTACAGCGACGCGGCCGGCTGCCCGGACCGGCGGGCCACGAAGTCGCTGATCGCCCGCTCCCACGCGTCGTAGTGCACCGCGGCGCTGGCCACCAGCCCGGGCACCGAGCCGATCAGGGCCATCCGGGCGCGCAGCTCCGGCACGTCGGCGGCGCGGTAGTGGTTGGCGGCCAGCACCGCCTGGCGCACCGCCTCCATCACCGGCAACCCCGCCGGGACCTCATCGAGCATGGCGCGGATCGCGGCCACCTCGGTGTCGAACTCGCCCCACAGCACCGCCGCCTTGGAGTCGAAATAGCGGAAGAACCCGCGCCGGCTGATCCCCGCCTCGGCGGCGATCTGGTCGATGGTGGTCTCCTCGAACCCCTGCTCGGTGAACAGCCGCAGCGCGATGAGTTCCAGGGTGCGGCGGCTGGTGCCGGGCGGGCGGCCGCGGCGCACATCCCGTGCGCTCGGTGCCACGACGCTCATCAGGTATTCCTCCGTCCCGCCCTCTACTGCCCGGGCCGGCCGTCTGTTAGCCTGCCCGTATTCGGCACACAGTGACGAATATAGGCCGTCACCCGATCCCCTAAGGAGCCATCATGGCCGACAGCCCCGCCGCCGCCGACCTGGCCGACGACACCGCCGTGACCGAGCCCGAGGATGTCGTGGCGCAGGACGTGCTGGTCGAGGAAGTCTCCATTGACGGCATGTGCGGCGTCTACTGATCCTGTGCCCGAGACGTTCGACCTGGACACCCCCTGGCAGCTGGCCGCGCAGGTCCAGGTGCGCCCGGAGCGGTTCGGCGCCTTGCTGTACCACTTCGGCACCCGGCAGCTGTCCTTTCTCAAGAGCCCCGCGCTGCACGCGGTGGTGACCTCGCTCGCAGCCCAGCCCAGTGCCCGCGCCGCGTGCGTGGCGGCCGGGGTGCCCCCGCAGGACCTGCCGGGCTACGCCCGGGCCCTGGGCACCCTGGCCGCATCCCAGATGATCTGCCGCCGGGAGGGCGCATGAGCACGGGAACCATGACCACCGGGACGATGTCCGCGCAGACCCTGCCCCTGGTCGAGCAGTTCGCCGCCGGGCTGCGCGCGCCCATCTGCCTGACCTGGGAACTGACCTACGCGTGCAACCTGTCCTGCGTGCACTGCCTGTCCAGTTCCGGGCGGCGGGACCCGCGGGAGCTGAGCACCGCCGAGTGCCGGGCCGTCATCGATGAGCTGCAGCGGATGCAGGTGTTCTACGTCAACATCGGCGGCGGCGAGCCCACCGTGCGGCCGGACTTCTGGGACCTGCTGGACTACGCCACCAGCCACGACGTCGGGGTCAAGTTCTCCACCAACGGCGTGAAGATCACCCCGGAGATCGCCCGGCGGCTGGCCGGCCACGACTACGTGGACGTGCAGATCTCGCTGGACGGCGCGACCGCCGAGGTGAACGACGCGGTCCGCGGCCCGGGCTCGTACCGCACCGCACTGCGCGCCATGGCCAACCTGGCCGGCGCCGGGTTCGCCGGTTTCAAGATCTCGGTCGTGATGACCCGGCAGAACGTCGCCCAGCTGGACGAGTTCAAGGCCATCGCCGACCGGTTCGGCGCGCAGCTGCGGATCACCCGGCTGCGGCCCTCCGGCCGGGGCGCCGACGTCTGGGACCAGCTGCACCCGACCGCCGCCCAGCAGCGCGAGCTGTATGACTGGCTGGTGGCGCACGGCCAGGACGTGCTCACCGGCGACTCCTTCTTCCACCTGAGCGGGTACGGCAGCGCGCTGCCCGGGCTGAACCTGTGCGGCGCGGGCCGGGTGGTGTGCCTAATCGACCCGGTCGGCGACGTGTACGCCTGCCCGTTCGCGATCCACCCCAGCTTCCTGGCCGGGAACGTCCGCGGCCCGGGCGGCTTCGCCGCCGTGTGGCAGCAGTCCGAGCTGTTCGCGGACCTGCGCCGCCCGCAGTCCGGCGGGGCCTGCACCTCGTGCTCGGCGTATGACGCGTGCCGTGGCGGCTGCATGGCGGCCAAGTTCTTCACCGGGCTGCCGCTGGACGGGCCGGACCCGGAGTGCGTCAAGGGCCACGGGGAGCAGGCGCTCGCCACCGCCGCGGCCGTCCCGGCGCCGCGGCCGTCCCAGGATCACTCGCACCGCACCGGCCCCCACCCCGCCGGCCAGCACCCTGCCGGCCAGCACGGGCCCGGGGCCCAGCAGGCCGCCCGGCGTGCCCCGGTGCCGCTCACCCTGTCGGCGCGGCCGGCGGAGCCGCCCCGGCCGCCGGTGACCGCGTGCAACCCGGACCCGCTGGCCGGCTTCATCCCGCCGGAACGCTGACCCCGGTGCTGCTAGCCGACCTGCGCTGGCCGGATGTCGCGGAGCGCGCCGCGGCCGGCGGCGTGCTCGCCGTGCCGCTCGGGTCCACCGAGCAGCATGGCCCGCACCTGCCGCTGTCCACCGACACGGACATCGCGGAGGCGCTGTGCGCGCGGCTGGCCGCCGCCCGCGCTGACGTGCTCGTCGCCCCGCCGCTGGGCTACGGCTCCAGCGGCGAGCACGCCGGCTTCCCCGGCACCCTGTCCATCGGGCAGGACGCCCTGGAACTGCTGCTGGTCGAGCTGGGCCGGTCGGCCAGCCAGACGTTCACGCACCTGGTGCTGGTGTGCGCGCACGGCGGCAACGCCGGGCCGGCCCGCCGTGCGGTGGCGCGGCTGCGCGCCGAGTCCCGGGACGTGCTGCTGTACCTGCCGGCCTGGGAGGGCGACCCGCACGCCGGGCGCCCCGAGACATCGATGCTGCTGCACCTGAGCCCGTCCCGGGTGCGGATGGACCTCGCCACGGCGGGCGACACCCGCCCGCTGGCCCAGACCTGGCCGCTGCTGCGGTCCGGGGGAGTGCGCGCGGTCAGCGAGTCCGGCGTCCTCGGCGATCCGGCCGGGGCGGGGCCCGGGGAAGGCCGCGCCCTGCTGGATGAGCTGGCCCGCCAGCTGATCGGCCAGGTCGCCGCCTGGCGCCCGGCCGTGCCCGGGGGAGAGGCCGGGGAAGGCGTGCCCGGACCGGCGGTGCCCGGCCAGGCCGGCTCCCGGTGACCGGCCGGGTGGCCGTCGTCACCGGCGCGGCCCGCGGCATCGGCGCGGCGACCGTGCTGGCCCTGGCCGAACGCGGCTGGTCGGTGCTCGCGGTGGACCGCGCCGCCGACGACCCGGCCCTGCCGTACCCGATGGGCACGCCGGACGGCCTGTCCGCTGTCGTCAAGCAGGCGGGCGAGCACGCCAGCGCACCCGGCCAGGTGGCGGCCTGCACCGCTGACGTGCGCGACGCGGCCGCCATGGCGGCCGCGGTGGCCGAGGCCGAGCACCGCTGGGGCGGGCTGGACGCGGCCCTCGCGGTGGCGGGCGTGATCGCCGGCGGCGTGCCCCTGTGGGAAGTGCCGCCGGAGCAGCAGCAGGCCGTGCTGGACATCGACCTCGGCGGGGTGATCTCGCTGGCCCGGGCGGCGGTGCCGGCGCTGCTGCGCCGTCCCGAGCCCCGGGCCGGGCGGTTCCTGGCCGTGGCGTCTGCGGCGGCTACCCGGGGGCTGCCCATGCTGGCCGCGTACTGCGCGGCCAAGGCCGGCGTGGCCGGGCTGATCCGGGCCCTGGCCGTGGAGCTGGGCGGCACCGGCATCACGGCCAACGCGGTCAGCCCCGGATCCACCGCCACGGAGATCCTGGACGAGAGCGCCCGGCTGTACGGCCTGCCCGGCGCCCAGGGGTTCGCCGCCCAGCAGCCGGCCGGGCGGCTGCTGGACCCGGCCGAGGTGGCCGCCGTGCTGGCCTTCCTGGCCAGCCCGGCCAGCAGCGGCATGACCGGCGCCGTCGTCCCGGTGGACGGAGGCCTCGCGCTATGACATGGAGGCCTCGCGCCATGACATGGAGGCCGGGCGCCATGACCCAGCCCCCGGCCGTGCGCCCGCCCGCCGGGGCCGCGCCCGCACTGACCAGGGCCGCCGCTCATGGGACGGGTGGGATGGCGGCCACGGCGGGGCGGGCGCTCCCCGCGGCGGCCACGCTGTCCTCGCCGCCACTGCCGGCCGGGTTCGGGGTGGTCATGGATCCCGGCATGAAGCAACTTGACGAGGAGACGCTGTTCGGCGGGGCGCCGGCCCGGGTGCTGCGGCTGTCGGCGGCCGGCCGGGCCGCCCTGGCCGAGCTGCGGGCCGGGCCGGTGCACGGCGCCGCCGCGGGCCGGCTGGCCCGCAAGCTGACCGACGCCGGCCTGGCCCATCCCCGCCCGCGGGCCCTGGCCAGCCGTCCGGACGTGACCGTGCTCATCCCGGTCCGGGACCGGGCCGTGCTGCTGGACCGCTGCCTCTCCGCCCTGGGGCCCGGCCACCCGGTGCTCGTGGTGGATGACGGCTCGGCTGACCCGTCCGCCATCGCGGCCGTCGCCGCCGCACACGGGGCCACCCTCATCCGGCGCCCGTCCAGCGGCGGCCCGGGCGCCGCGCGGAACACCGGGCTGGGCCGCGTGACCAGCGAGCTGGTGGCCTTCCTGGACAGCGACTGCCTGCCCGCGCCGGGCTGGATCGAGCGGCTCGCCGCGCACTTCGCCGACCCGGCCGTGGCCGCGGCCGCCCCGCGCATCACGGCCGTGCCGGGCGGCCCCGGCTGGGCCGGCCGGTACACCACCGTGTCCTGCTGCCTGGACCTCGGCACCGCCGAGGCCCGGGTGGCCCCCGGCACCCGCGTCGGGTACGTCCCGACCGCCGCGCTCGTCGTCAGGCGCGCGGCCCTGGCCGGGAGCAGTACGATTTTCGATCCCGCCCTCCGGTTTGGGGAGGACGTGGACCTGGTCTGGCGGCTGCACGACGCGGGCTGGCGGATCCGCTACGACCCCGCCGTCCAGGTCGCCCACCAGGAGCCCGGGACGTGGCGCGCCCTGCTGGCCCGGCGGTTCCGGTATGGCACGTCCGCGGCCCCGCTGGCGGCCCGGCACCCCGGCCAGGTGCCGCCGCTGGTGCTCTACCCGTGGCCCGCGCTGGCCGTCGCCGGGCTGGCCGGCGCCCTCCCGTCGGTAGCCGCCCTTGGTTTCACCGGGTCGGTGCTGGCCATGCGCCGGGCGCTGCACCGGGCCGGGCTGCCCGCCCGCGGCACCGTTCCCGCGATGTGGGAGGCGGGCCGGCAGACATGGCTGGGAACGGGACGTTATGCGTGCCAGTTCGGGATGCCGGTGCTGGCCGCCGCGATCCTGGCGCCGGGCCGGGGCGGCCGGGCCCGGCGCTGGGCCCGGCGCGCCGCGGCCGCGTCGCTGCTGCTCGGGCCGCCGCTGACGGCCTGGTCCTCGCGCCGCCAGGAACTGGACCCCGTCCGCTACGTGCTCGGCCACCTGGCCGACGACGTGGCCTACGGCGCCGGGGTGTGGGCCGGCGCGCTGCGGGCCCGCAGCTCCGCCCCGGTCCGGCCGGTCCTCGCCTGGCACCCGCTGCGCGGGGATGTGGCGCGCCGGGGATGACCTCCGGGCCCCGGTTCGGCACGATCGACGAGGCGCAGCGGCGCGCGGCGCGGCGGCTGCCCGCGCCGGTGTACCGGGCCATCCTGGCCGGAGCCGAGCAGGGCCTCACCCTGGCCGACAACACGGCCGCCTTCCGCGAGCTGGGTTTCGCGCCGCGGGCCGCCGGGCGGCCCGCGGCACGGGACCTGGCCACCACGGTGCTGGGCCAGCCGGTCGCGCTGCCGGTGATCTGCTCCCCGGCGGGCGTGCAGGCCGTGCACCCGGACGGCGAGCTGGCCGTGGCCCGGGCCGCCGCGGCCCGGGGGACCGCCCTGGGGCTGAGCTCGTTCGCCGCCGTGCCGCTGGCCGACGTGGTCGCGGCCAACCCGCGCGCGTTCTTCCAGGTCTGCTGGGATGGGGGCCGCGAGGCGATGAGCTGGCAGCTGGACCGGGCCCGGGCGGCCGGGGCGGCCGGCCTCATCCTCACCCTGGACTGGTCGTTCGCGCACCGGCGGGACCGGGGCAGCCCGCGGCTCCCAGAGCGGCTGAGCCTGCGCGAGCTGGCCCGGCAGGCGCCCGCGGGCCTGCGGCGCCCGCGCTGGCTGGCCGGCTACGCCCGGACCGGGCGGCTGCCCGCGCTGACCGTGCCGAACCTGGCCCGGCCGGGCGAGGCCGCCCCCGCGTTCTTCACCGCGTACGCCCGGTGGCAGGACACCGCCCCGCCATCCTGGGACGACGTGGCCTGGCTGGGCCAGGAGTGGGGCGGGCCGGTCATGCTCAAGGGGATTGGCCGCCCGGACGACGCCCGCCGGGCGGTGGACGCCGGGATGACCGCCATGTCGGTGTCCAACCACGGCGGCAACAACCTGGACGGGACGCCCGCCGCCATCCGGCTGCTGCCGGGCGTCGCGGCGGCGGTAGGCGGCCAGGCCGAGGTGCTGCTCGACGGCGGCATCCGGCGGGGCAGCGACGTGGTCAAGGCGCTCGCGCTGGGCGCGCGGGCGGTCATGATCGGCCGCCCCTACCTGTGGGGGCTGGCCGCGGGCGGCCAGGCCGGCGTGGAACGCGTCCTCGACATCCTGCGCGACGGCATCGACGCCACCCTGGTCGCCCTCGGCCGCTCCTCCGCCGCCGACCTGACCCCCGCCGACCTCCTGATCCCGCCCGGATTCGCCCCGTAGCCCGCCCGCCGGGGCCGGTGCCCGCTTGCGCGGTGAGTTGAGACCCGGTACGGGGTCTCAACTCACCGCGCAGCCGCGATTCGCGGGGTCAGGCCTTGGTGAAGACGGCGTGCACGATGATCGTGTTGAGCATCGAGGTCATGCCCATCCGGTTCCAGGTCAGGCCGAAGTCGGACCGGTCCACCTGGATCTCGGCGTCCAGCGACAGCTCGCCGGCCCCGGCCGCGGAGACCGTGGCCGGGAAGGTCAGGGGGCGGGTCTGGCCCCGGACGGTCAGGGTCCCGGTGACCGACACCCCGTCGCCGGACGGCGTGACCTGGCTCACCGCCACGGTGATGTCCGGGTGGTTGGCGCTGTCGAAGAAGTCGGCCGAGCGGAGATGCTCGTCACGCTTCTTCATCTTCGTGTCGACGGAGGCGGCGGCCACGGTGATGGTGCCGGTCACCGCGCCGCCGGGCGCGACGGTCCCGGTCCCGCTGACCGTGCCGAAGGCGCCCTTGACCGGGACCAGCCCCCACACGCTCTTCGACCGCAGCCCGACGGTGGACCGGGATGAGTCCAGGGCCCAGGTCCCGGCCAGCGCCGGGTCCTCCAGCAGTGCCTGCACCTGCGAAGTGGTCTGCCCCGACGGTGCCATGCCGTCATCCCCTTGATTTGTTCGTAGATCAAAATAGTTTTGTTATCCGAACCGTATATACTGCGCTCACCGGCCGTCAAGGAGGGGTGACGTGACCGATGAAGCAGGCGGCTCCGAGCACTCCCTGCTGTGCCTGAAGCTCATCCAGCTGTTCCCCCGGGTGGCCCGCGGGATGCGGCGCTGGCAGGACCGCTCGGCCCCGGAGGCGCCCGCGCCGCTCGGCCCGCGGCACGTGGCCGCGCTCGAGCAACTGCGCGCCGGCCCGCTGACCGTGAGCGAGCTGGCGTCCCGGCTGGGGCTGACCCTGCCCACCGTGAGCGGCGTGCTGGCCGACCTGGGCCGCGCCGGCTTCGTGGACCGACACCCCGACCCGGCCGACCGGCGGCGGACGATCGTGGCGATCCCGCCCGGGCAGAGCGCCCTGATCGGCAAGTGGCTGGACGGCGCGGCCAGCCCGCTGGCCCGGGTGCTAGACCGGCTCGACCCGGCCGAGCAGGAGGCGTTCCTCAAGGCCATGGACCTGCTGGAAGCCGAACTGCGGCTGCCGGTCCCCGGGCCGGCCTGCGGGCCCCGGAGGCGGGAGCGGAACTGCGGGCCCCGGACGCGGGAGCGGAACTGCGGGCCCCGGACGCGGGAGCGGAACTGCGGGCCCCGGACGCGGGAGCGGAACTGCGGGCCCCGGACGCCGGGATCTAGCCGCCTGCGGCGGGGACGGGCATCAGGCCGCGCCGCCGCAGGACCGGGATCAGGCCCTCGCCCACCTGGTAGGCCTCCTCCAGGTGGGGATAGCCGGACAGGATGAACTCGTCGATGCCGAGCTGGTGGTACTCGGCGATGCGCTCCGCCACCTCGTCGTGCCGGCCGACCAGCGCGGTGCCCGCGCCGCCGCGGACCAGGCCCACGCCGGCCCATAGGTTGGGCGACACCTCCAGGTCGTCGGTGCGCCCGCCGTGCAGCGCGGACATCCGGCGCTGGCCCTCGGACCGTGACGCCCGCTGGATGGCCTGCGCCCGCTCGATCGCCGCCGGGTCCAGGCTGTCCAGCAGCCGCTGGGCCTGGGCCCACGCTTCGGCAGCGGTGTCCCGGGTGATCACGTGCAGCCGGATCCCGAACCGCAGCTCCCGGCCGGCCGCCTTGGCCCGCGCGCGGACCGCGTCCAGTTTCTCCGCCACCGCCCCCGGCGGCTCGCCCCAGGTCAGGCACACGTCCGCGTACCGGGCCGCGACGTCCAGCGCCGGTTCCGACGATCCGCCCAGGTAGATGTCCGGCCAGCGGCGGGCGGGCACGATCTGCCTGCCGCGCACGTCGTAGTGCCGGCCGGTGAACGTGACCGGGTCGCCGCGCCACAGCTCGCGGACGATATGCAGGAACTCGCCGGCCCGCTCGTACCGGGCTTCCTTGCCCAGCTGGTCGCCGAACCGCTGCTGCTCGACGTCATCCCCGCCGGTGACCACGTTCAGCAGTAGCCGGCCCCCGGAGATGCGCTGGTAGGTCGCGGCCATGTGGGCCGCCAGCGTCGGCGACATGAGCCCGGGGCGGAACGCGACGAGGAACGCCAGCCGCTCGGTGACCTGGGTCAGCCCGGCGGTCATGATCCACGCGTCCTCGCACCAGGAACTGGTCGGGGTGAGCGCGCCGGTGAAGCCGAGCTGCTCGGCGGACCGCGCGATCTGGCCGATGTAGCTGATGTCCGGCACCCGCTCCGCACCGCCCTCGGTCACCCGGCTGCCGGCCGCGCCCACCGCGTTGCCCAGGCTCAGGTCGGTGCGCGAGTCACCGTTGGTGGGCAGGAACCAGTGCAGAACGACCCCCATGGCGGGCTGCCTCCTCCCGGCGGGCGGATTCCCCGGCTCTGTCAGCCAGCATGCGAACCGCCCGCCCGAGCCGTCCAATGCGGATAGCCGACCCGGTGATAAGGCATTCCTATTAAGTCAATCGACAAACTCAATTTTACCTGGACCCCTCCGGCCCGGTCCGGCCCCGGGAGCGCTGCATCGTGCGGATCGAACAGCTCGAGTACGTGGCCGCGGTGGCCCGGCTGGGCTCCTACCGGCGCGCCGCCGAGGCCCTGCACATCTCCCAGCCCGCGCTGAGCGAGTCGGTGCGCAGCCTGGAACGGGAGCTGGGCGCCGACCTCCTGGAGCGCGGCCGGCACGGGGCCCGGGTCAGCAGCGCGGGACGCGAGCTGCTGCCGCTCATCCTGGGCGTGCTGGACTCCGTGGACCGGCTCCGGCTCGCCGCTGACGGGGAGCACCGCAGCAGCCGGGCGGTCCGGGTCGGCACGGTGAACGCCGCCACCGTCCCGCTGCTCGCCCCGGCCATCCGGCAGTTCCGCGAGACGCACCGGTCCACCCAGGTCGAGGTGGTCGGCGGGATGCAGGCCGACATCCAGCGCGGGCTGCTGGAGGGCAGCACCGACCTCGGCCTGGTGAACTACCTGGACGGCGACGACATGCCGCCCGAGCTGGAGACCACGCCGCTGCTCACCGGCAGGCCGGTCGTCTGCATGCCGCCGGACAGCCCGCTGGCCGCCCTGGCCGACGTCGGGGTGGCCGAACTGCGGGCCGCGACGCTGATCGTCATGCGCCCCGGCTATGTGATGTACCGCTACCTGCACCGCCTGCTGGCCGGCGAGGTCCCCGGGTTCTCTTACTCCACCGACGGGGCGGAGATGGGCAAGCTCATGGTGGCCGAGGGGCTCGGCCTGACCGTGCTGCCGGACTTCAGTGTCATCGGCGACCCGCTGGAAACCCGGGGCGTCATCACCTGGCGGCCGGTCGCCGGTGACCGCACCCGGGTCCAGCTGGTCATCCAGCGGCTGCGTTCCGGCTCACCGCCGGAGGCGGCCCGGGATCTGCACCGGAACTTCGTGGAGCGGGCCCGGGCCGCCCAGTCAGCGCTGGCTGGTTCGGCGCCGCCGCAGCCGGAGGCCCGGCGGGCTGCCGGTGACGGCCACGGCAGCGGGTAGCCGCGGTGGATGTGCGTGCCCCGGGCAGCGCGGGGCTGGGCAGTAAGACCGCCGGGGGGAGGCCGGGCTCCGGCCCGGCCGGCCGGGCCGCCCCGTTCCGGCCGGTCCGGCCCGCCCGGAACGGGTCATGGCCGGTTCTGGCCGGATGAGCGCCCTGGGGTGGCTTCCCAGCGGGCCGCCCGGAGCGCACAATGAGGCGGTGACCGATGGCCGGGGAGGGGCGGTCTGCCCGCAGTGCGGAAGCGCGGACGCCGTTCACTCGATCGTGGAACTGGCGGCGCTGGCCCAGGCCCGGCTGGGCGACCAGCCGCCTGGCCCCCCCGCGCCCCCGCAGCCCGGGTACGCCGCGGAACCCCGGCCTGGCCCAGTGCCGGGGTATGCCGCGGACCCCGGAACGGTGCCGGGCTGGGCCGCGCAGCCGCGCTCCGGGCCGCTGCCCGGGGGGCCGGGGCCGCTGCCGGGGGGGCCGGGGCCGCTGCCCGGCAGCCCGTTGCCCGGCACCCCGCAGGGCGGCCGGCCGTCCCGTCCCGCCGACCCCGGCGCTGACGGCCTGCCTGGTGATGGCCTGCCCGGCGACGGCCTGCCCGGCGGCCTGTCCCTGGACGGGGACATCGCCTCGGCGGCCGCGGCTGTGGCCGCCTCCGCGGCCACGCGGCTCTTCGGCCGGGCCATCGGCCGGCGCGTGCAGCGCACCTATGAGCAGCGGGTGCTGCCCGCCCTGGCGGCCCGGCAGCAGGCGCTGCTGCATGAGCAGATCGCGATCGCCGAGCGGCACCCGGACCTGCGCGCCTGCCTGACCGACCAGGTGATCTTCCTGGCCGGCGGCGCGCGCACCGTGCCGCTGGCCAGCGTGACCGGGATGCTCACCCTGGAGCAGTCCGACTCGCTGGTCGCCGAGCTGCGGGGCGGCTGAGTGACTGGTCGCTGAGCGGCTGGTCGCTGAGCGGCTGGTCGTTCAGCGGCTGGAGCGGCGGGGCGGTCAGCGGCGGAGCACGCAGTCGGCGCAGAACGCCCGGGCCGGGGGCTGGGCTGCCCGGTACATCAGGCAGCAGCTGCTGCGCCGGAACCCGGCCGCCGTGATCGTGCCCGCGCCCGCCAGCGGCGGGGAGCGCAGCAACGCGGCGCTGAGTGCGGCGGCCCGCCCGGCCAGGCCGGGGCGCGCTGTGCTGATCACGGTGGTGGCGCCGTGAACGGCGGAGGCGATGTTGCCGCGGAGCACGGTCCGGGACACCGACATGGCAGCGATGGCGTCGGTGACCAGCCCGACCGGCCCGCCCAGCAGCGCAGCCAGCCCGGCGGCGAGTTCCGGGATGCTGGCGGGTTCCGGGCCGCTGATGCGGGCCGGGGCGCTGGCGCGGGCCGGGCCGGTGGCGGGGGCCGGGGCGTCGGAGTCGAGGGCGGCCGCGGGCAGCGACAGGGGCACCGGGCCCGCGGCGGCCGGCTGCCAGTGCACCTCGGCCGGGTCCATCCCGGGGACGGCGCCGAACAGCACGGCCATGCCGAGGGCGGGGGAGATCAGCCGGGCAGCCAGGCCGAGGTGGGTGACCGAGGCGGCCACCCGGGCTTCCACGGCGTCGGGCGGCCGGCCGCTGGCCAGCGCGGCCCGGGTCCGCGCGATCAGCCCGGCCAGCCCGGCGGGGGAGGCGAGCGCGGTCAGTGGCCGCCACGAGGCGGGCAGCGCCGGGCCGGGCAGCGCCGGCCCGGCGGCATGCAGCTGCACGGCGAAGAACGGCCCGAGCGCGGCCAGGGCCGCGGCGCGCCCGGCCGGCGGGTCCTGGCGGCTCACCGCGGGCCGCCCGCGCGGGTCACGCCGCAGCCGGCCCGCTGACCTGCTGGACAGCCCCGGGCGGCGGAGCCGGCACCGCGCCCGGGTGCAGGATCGACGCGATCGCCTCCACGCCGTCGACCAGCCGCGGGCCCGGGCGGACCACGATGCCGTCGGCGTCGATTGCCCACACCGCCACCCCGGGCAGTTCCGCCGCCGCGGCCGGCGCCTGCTCTGCCGCGCCCGCGAGGTGGTAACCGCACGGTGCCACCAGGACGAGGTCCGGCGCGGCCGCGGCGATCTCAGCCCAGCTGGTCTCCACCGAGGGTGAGCCGGGCCGGGCCGCGACCGGCTCGCCGCCCGCCGCGGTGACCAGGTCAGGAACCCAGTGCCCGGCGGTGAACGGCGGGTCCACCCATTCCGCCACGGCCACCCGGGGCCCCGGCCGCCCGGCGACCTGGGCCGCGACCCGGTCCAGGCGGCCGCGCAGGGCCGCGACCACGCCGGCGGCGCGGCCGGGCACCCCGGCCCGCTGCCCGACGGCCAGGATCGAGCCCAGCACCTCGTCCAGCGAGTGCGGATCCAGCGACAGTACGTCCGCGTGGCAGCCCAGGTAGTCGAGGGCCTCCCCGACGTGGCCGGACGGGAGCGCGCAGACCCGGCACAGGTCCTGGGTGAGGATCAGGTCCGGGGCCAGGTCGGCCAGGGCCCGGGCGTGCAGCGTGTAAAGGTCCCCGCCGGACGCCATCTGGCCCCGGACGTACCGGTCGATCTCCGCCGGGGTCATCCCGCTGGTGTCCCGGCCGCCCACCACGATCGTCTTCCTGGACCGGGCCTCGGGAGGCTCGTCACACTCGAACGTCACCCCGGCCAGGTCCTCTTCCAGCCCGAGCGCGTAGACGATTTCGGTAGCCGACGGCAGCAGCGACACCAGGCGCATCTGCCCACGATAAGCGCCCCGCGCCGTCCAGGAAGCCGTCGATGCGCGCGGCCAGGCCGGCGGCGTCCTCGGTGGGCATGGTGTGGTGGCTCGCTGCCGGCAGCGTGGCCGTTTCCGCGTGCGGGAGCCGGCCGACGGCCCGCCGGATGACCTGCCCGGGATCGTGTGCGCGGCTCCGCCCGGCCGCGATGACCAGGGTGGGCACCGTGACCGCGGCCAGCTCACCCGGCCGCGGGCGCCTGGGCAGCACCAGGGCGGACCGCCCCAGGTCCTGGCCCGCGGCCGCCACGTCCAGCCATCCCGGGTCGAACCGGCCGCCCCCGGGTCTCCCAGCGGAGGAACCGGCGCAGCCGTCCCCCGCCGGGGCGGATCAGCAGCGGGGCCGCATGCGCGCGGTAGCGCGCGCTCAGGCCGGCGAAACAGTCCGTCGGGTCCAGCAGCACCAGCTGCCGTGCCCCGTGCGGCCGGTGCACTGCATAGCGCAGGGCCATCCAGGCGCCGTAGGAGTGCCCGATCAGCAGCGGCGGCCCGGTGGCCAGCGCGCCGACGAGCTCGTCCAGCCAGCTGACGAGGTCATCGGGGGTGCGGGCCGGCCGCGGCCCGGGCGTGCTCAGCCCCGGCTGGCCGACCAGGTCGACCGCGACGACCGGCCGGCTCCGGGACAGCAGGCCGGCCAGTGCCGCCCACGCGGTGGCGGTGGCACCGCCACCCGGCAGCAGCACGGCGGGGGTGCCCCCGGCTCCCGCCCCGGAGACCAGCACATGGGTGATCCCGTAGCCGGTCGGCACATCCTCGGCGGTGACGGGCACCGGCCACCGCGCCACCATGCGTTCATAGGCCCGGGAAACCGGGCTCGCGGTCCGTCCGCTTGCCGCACATCCACCGCCACCTCGCTAGTATCTCGACTATCGAGATAAGTGATTATCGAGAGGATATCCCGGGATGCCGCCGGATTCCGAGGGCCCGGAGGCCCGCCTTCTCGGGCTGGTCCACCTGCTGCGGGCCATCTCCGTCGAACTCGACCTGGCCCGGGCGGACTTCGCCCGCACCTATGGCCTGCACGCCACGGACGTGCGTGCCCTGATTCACCTGCTGGATGCGGAGCGGGCCGGAATCCCGGCCACCCCCGGATGGCTCGGCACCCAGCTCGGCCTGATGTCCCCGTCCACCACCGCGCTCATCGACCGCCTCGAGCAGGCCGGCCACGTCCACCGCGAGCGGGGCGAGCCGGACCGCCGCACCGTGCGGCTCCGGGTCAGCCCGGAGGCCATCGAACTGGGCTGGGCGTTCTTCGGGCCGCTGCTCGGCGGCATGGTGGACGCCATGCGCCCCTTCGGGGAGGGCGAGCTGGACACCGTGGAACGGGTGCTCCGCGCGGTAGCCGCGGCCGTGCGGCCGCGGCGGCCGCGGGCGGGCACGGACGACCGCACCGGCACGGTTCCCGGCCCATCACCCCGGTGAACCGGCGCCTGCGGGACCGGGTTTGCCACGCCGCGCGGTGAGGGCCGATCCTGGGCTCGTGCGCCTGCCCCGTGGATCCCTGCTCTCCCGCCGGATGCAGGCCCATGGGGCGGTGCTCACCGCCGCGGCGCTGACCGTATTCGTCACCGCGGCGCTGGCCGCGGCGCTGGCCATCTTCACCGGGCAGGCCCTTCCCCGGGCGGCGCGCCAGGAGCTGGCGTCACAGCCAGCCATCTGGATGGACATCAGCGGCAGCGTCCCTCCCGGCCAGGCCGCCCGGTATCAGGCCGGGGTCCCCGCGGTCATCCGCGGCGCGCTGCGGGGTGTCCCGGTGACCATCTACCCGGCCCTCTGGTCTGATCCGCTGAGGGTGACCGGGGCGTCGGCGGCCCGGCTGGGCGGCCCGGGGGACGTGCCCCTGGTGCAGGCCGCCTCCCTCACCGGCCTGCCCGGGCACGCGATCCTGGTCTCCGGCCGCTGGCCGGCCGCGCCCCGGGCGGGCCAGCCGATCCCGGCGGCGCTGCCGGAGGCCGCGGCGGCCCGGGCACACCTGGCTGTCGGGGCCATGCTGAGCGTGCATGACCAGGTTTCCGGCCATCCGGAGCGCTTCGTCATCACTGGCGTCTACCGGCCCCGCGCCACGACGGGCCCGGCCGCCGGGTACTGGCGGCTGGATCTCATCGGCGCCAGCGGGGCCACCACGTCCTCCGGCTTCGCCACGTACGGGCCGCTCACCGTGAGCCCGGCCGCCTTCACGGCCGACCTCGCGGTGGGCCAGGGCGCGTGGGCCGCCCGCCCGCAGGCCGGCCGGATCCCGGACGGGGGCCTCACCACGGTGGCTGCCCGCGTCACCACGCTGGGCCAGTCGCTGCCGAGCTCGACCGTGCTGCCCGGCCTGCAGCTGGCCACGGGTCTCCCGGCCGCCCTGGACGCGACCGCCGCCAGCCTGGCCGTGGGCCGCTCGCTGCTCGTCGTCTGCGCCCTGGAACTCGCCCTCATCGCAGCCGCCGCCCTCGCGGCGGCCGCTGCCTACCTGTCCGAACAGCGTGCCGGGGAGGCGGCCCTGTTCAGCGCGCGCGGGGCTTCCGGGGGACAGCTCATCCGGCTGGCCGCGGCCGAGGCGCTGCTGGTATGCGCCGCGGCGGCGGCGGCAGGCGCCGTGGCCGGCGGCGCGCTGGCCGCCGCGGTGGCGGGCCCGGCGCTCGCTGGCCGGCTGCCGCTGCTCAGCCCCGCGACCTGGTGGCTGCTGCCGCTGATCGCCGTGGCCGCGGCCGGGATCCTGGTCTGGCCGGCGGTGCGCACCGCGCGGCCGGGCGTGGCCGCCCGGCGGCGTGGCCGGCAGGCCGCCCTGCCGGCCGTGGCCCGGGCCGGGGGCGACCTGGCCCTGGTCGGCCTGGCCGTGCTGACCGGCTGGCAACTGCGGTCCGCGGCGGCGGTCCGTGGCACCGGCGGGATCGACGTCGTCCTGGCCCTGGCGCCCGTGCTGGCCCTGGCCGGCGGGGCCGCGGTCACCCTGCGCCTGCTGCCCGTGCTGGCCCGGGGCGCCGACCAGCTAGCCTCCCGGGGCACCGGGCTGGTGCCCGCGATGAGCTGCTGGCACGTCAGCAGGCGCCCGCTCAGCCAGGCGCGCAGCGCCCTGCTGGTCGTGCTGGCGGTGGCGGCCGGGACGCTGGCGCTGTCCCAGCACCGCAGCTGGGTCCGGTCGGCGGCGGACCAGGCGGCATTCAGCGCGGGGGCGGACCTGCGAGTTGACCTGCCGGCCCCGCTGGCGGCCGGCCCGGCCGCCCGGCTCACCACGGCCCCCGGAGTGCGGGACGCCATGCCGGTCGCCGTGCTGTCGGCCGGGAACGGGCAGACGCTCGCCCTGGACGCCAACCTGGCCGCGCGGGTCGCCCTGCTCCGCCCCGATCAGTCCGCGGTGCCCGCTGCGAGCCTGTTCCGCCACATCGAACCGGGCGGCCGGCCAGCCGGGACCGCCCTGGCCGGCCATCCGGCCGCGGTCCGGCTCGAGGCGGCCCTCGGGCCCGCCTCGCTCGGGCTCGGCCCGGCGGCCGTCACCCTGTCCATCCAGGACGCCAGTGGCAGCGTCTACCAGGTGCTGGCCGGGGCGCTGCCCGCCGACGGGCACCAGCATGTGCTCACCGCCCGGCTCGGTCCCGGACAGCTGCCGGATGGCACCATCTACCCGCTGCGCCTCGTCGCCATCAGCGTCGGCTACACCATGCCGGCCCAGGCGCCCCGGCCGGCCGCCCACTTCACCGTGCTGCGGATCGCCGCGGGGCCGGGCGGCGCGCCCGGGACCGCGCTGCGGTCCTGGACGGCGGCGGCCTCCTCCACGGAGCTGGACAGCCTGTCCACGCAATCCGGGTCACTGGTCGGCCGGGCGGCCAGCCCCGGCAGCGTGTCCCGGCCGGGTGCCGGGCCGGAGCGGCTCTCCTTCGACCCGGGCCACGCCCTGGCGGCCGGCCCGAACCCGGGTTCGCCGCCCGAACGGGTCTACGCGCAGCTGGCGCTCACCGACTCGGCGCCGCTGCCGGCCGTGCTCCCGGCCATCGCCACCGGCGGCTACCTGCGCTCGACCAGCACGCAGGTCGGCTCCGTCACCTCGGCCACGATCAGCGGCGCCACCGTCCCGGTGAAGATCGTCGCGGAGGTGACGTCGTTTCCCACGGTCCCGCCCCGCAGCGGGGCCCTCATCGTCGATCTCGCCGCGGTACAGCAGGTGCTGAACAGCAAGTCGCTGGCCCCGGTCCCGGTGACGCAGTGGTGGCTGGCCACCTCCGGGACCGCGGCGTCACCCGGCCTGGCGGGCCGGCTGCCGCCCGGGGCCGCCCTGACCAGCCGCGCCCGGCTGGCCAGCAGCCTGCTCGGCAACCCGGTGGCCGCGGCCCCGCAGCAGGCCGTGCTGGCCGTCGCGGCCGCCGCGGCCCTGCTGGCCATCGCGGGCCTGCTGGTCAGCATCGCCGCCGGGGCGAGTGAGCGGCGGACGGAGAGCGCGCTGCTGGCCGCGCTCGGCGTCACGCCCCGGGCCCAGGCCAGCCAGCTCTTCCTGCAGGAACTCATGCTGAGCCTGCCCGCCGCCGTGGCCGGCCTGGCCCTGGGCATCATCGTCACCATCTTGCTCGTCCCCGCGGTCATCCTGACCCCGGCGGCGACGCCGCCGGTTCCCCCCGCCCTCACCGAGTTCGCCTGGTCCCAGGCCCTCCCGCTGGCGGCCTTCATTGCGCTGCTGCCCGCCGTGCTGGCCGCGACGGCCGCCGCCCGCCGGGCCGACCCGGCGGCGAGCCTGCGCGCGGCGGGATCCGGATGACCGGCGGGCGGCGGCTCGCGGCGGTCCGGGCCTGGTGCGGCACGGCCGTGGCCAGCCACGTGGCCCTGGCCGTCCTGGTCCTGGGCTGCACCTGCCTCGGACTGGCCGGGCCGCGGGTAGCCCTCGGCATCCGCACCGACGCGCTCCGGCGCACCCTCAGCGGGATCCCGGCGCTGACCACGGCCATGGCGGCGAACGCCGACTGGACCAGCTTCACCTCCACCCTGGCGGGCACCTCCGGGGTCAGCAGCATCCTGACCCCGGGCCAGTTCGGCGAGGTGACCGGCCAGCTCGCCCGCGACCTCGGCGGCGACGGGCTGCCGCTCAGCCCGCCCGCGGCCCGCTGGGCCAGCCTGACCACCAAGCTCAGCCAGGTCACAGGGCTGCCCGGCCCCCCGGGGGCCGCCGCGCCACCGCAACTGGAACTCATCTACCGCGACCCGCTGGCGCGGCACGCGTCGCTGGCCGCGGGCCGGTACCCGGCCGCCGGGGAGCCCGGTGGCCGGCTCGGCGTGGTGATCACTGGGCAGACCGCCTCCCGGATGGGCCTGCGGGTGGGCTCCCGGTTCGGCGTCTCATCGGAGACCGGGCCGCTCAGGCTCGTCGTCACGGGCATCCTCCGCGAGCGTGATCCACGCTCGGCGTTCTGGACCGCCGACCAGACGGCGGCCCAGCCCGCCCTGGCCACCCCGCCCCACCGGCCATCGTTCTGGGTGGCCGGCGCGTTCATCGGCCCGGGCGAGATACGCGCCGCCCAGGCGGCCGACGGGGCGCTGGGAATCCAGCTCCAGTGGGAGTTCCCGCTCGCCCTGAGGGGCCTGCGGGCGGGCCAGGCGCAGACCCTGTATGCCCAGCTGGACAAGGCCAGCGCGGAGGTCCCGGTGCTCACCGGGAGCCTGCGGGGGGCCGGTACCGGGGTCACCGTGACTAATGCCCTGGCGCCGACCCTGGCCGCCTTCCTGACGGCGGCGGCCCAGGTCAGCTCGGTGCTGTCGCTGTTGTTCACCGGCCTGGCCGCGACCGCGGCCGTGGTCATCCTGCTGGCCGGGTGGATGCTGGTGCAGCGCCGCGACGGCGATTTCGCCGTGCTGCGGGCGCGCGGTGCCAGCGGTGCACAGCTGTCCGCGGTGATGCTCCGCGGCGCCGCCCTGGCCTGCGTGCCCGCGGCGCTCCTTGGTGGCGGCCTGGCCGTGGCGGCCACGCCTGCCAACCCGGCCGTGGCGGGCTGGTGGCTGGGCGGCCTGATCGTGGCGGCCGGGCTGCTCGGGCCGCCGGCCGCGGTCGCCTGGCGGTACCGGCCGGCCCGGCGGGCCCGGGCCGGCCGCCGCCTTCGCGGGCGGCGCCTGGTGGCCGAGGGCGCCCTGACCGCCGCCGCCATCGGCGGGATCCTCGTGCTGCACCAGCCGGGGACGGCCCCGGCCGGCACGCCGGGCGCGGCCGGCAGCGGCATCTACCCGGACCTGGCCCCGGTGCTGGTGGCGGTGCCAGCGGTGCTGCTGGTGATGCGGCTGTATCCGCCGGCGGTCCGCGGCCTGCTCCGGCTGTCTGCCCGGCGCGCGGGCGCGACCGGCTTCCTGGCGCTGGCCCGGGCCGCCCGGGCTCCCGCTGGCACCGTGCTGCCGTTGTTCGCCCTGGTGCTGGCACTCGCCCTGGCCGCCTTCAGCGGGATGGTCCGGGCCGCGGTAACCCGTGGCGACGTGGCGGCCTCCTGGCAGACGACCGGGGCCGACGCGGTGGTCAACGCCACGGCGGCCAGGGGCGGCCTCACCCCGGCGGCCCGGCACGCCATCACGGTCGTCCCGGGCGTCCGGCGCGCCACCGCCGTCCGGGTGACCAGTTGGACGCTGCCCGGGCAGCAGGCCGCGCAGGCGGTGGCCGTCGATCCGGCCAGCTACGCGGCGCTGGTGGCCAGCACGCCCTCGGCGCCGGTGCGGGCCCGCCAGCTGTCCGTACTCGAGACCCCGCCGGGCCGGTCGGCGGGGACCGCCGCGGTGGCCGTGCTTGCCTCACCGTCGGTCGCCACCGCGCTCGGCCGCGGTACCGTGACCCTCGCCGCCATCCCCGGGCCCGGCTCGCTGCGGGTGCACGTCGCGGGGGTCATCGCCAGCACCCCGGCGCTGCCCGGCAGCCGCTCATTCCTGCTCATGGGGTTCCCGGGCGCGGCCGCTGCCGGGCAGCCGGCCCAGCCGACGATGATGCTGCTCACCGGCGGCGTCAGCGGACCCGGCCTGGCCGCGGCGATCCGGCGCACCGTGCCCGGCGCCCGGCTGACCCTGCGGTCGGCCACGCTGGCGGCGCTGTCCGGCGCCCCGCTCCAGCATGGCGCGTTCGTCCTGCTCGGCGCGTCGGCCGCGGCCGCGGCCGGGTTCAGCCTGGCGGCCCTGGTGGCCGGCCTGGCCCTCGGGGCCGCGGAACGGCGGCAGACGCTCACCCGGCTGGCGGCGATGGGGCTCGGGGCCGCCCAGGCCCGGCGGCTGGTCCTGCTGGAGCAGGCCCCCGCCCTGCTGGCGGCGGCCGTGGCGGGCACGGCCTGTGCCCTCATCCTTCCCGCGCTGACCGCGTCTTCACTGGACCTGTCCGTCTTCACCGGTACTTCGGCCGCGGTGCCGGTCCGGCCGGACCTGGTCACCCTGGCCATCCCGGTGGCTGGGCTGGCGCTGCTGGCCGGCGCGGCGGCCACGGCGGCCACCCGGGCGTGGCGGGGCGGGGGCGTCTCCACGACGCTGCGCATCGGCGGATGATGAGGAGGGCGGAAGGAAGGTGTCCATGGCGACGGCGATGTCCCCGGCTCCCGGGGACGCCCTGATCACCTGCGACCGGCTGGTCCGCATCTACACCGGCGACGGGATCGAGGTGCAGGCGCTGCAGGGGCTCGACCTGGCGGTGACCGAGGGCGAGCTGACCGCGCTGGTGGGCGCCTCGGGGAGCGGCAAGTCCACGCTGATGAACATCCTGGCCGGGCTGGATACGCCGACGGCCGGCTCGGCCCGCGTCGCCGGGCACGACCTCGGCGCGATGGGCGCGCGGCAGCAGGTCGCCTACCGGCGCAGCGTGGTCGGCTTCATCTGGCAGCAGAACGCCCGGAACCTGCTGCCCTACCTGACCGCAGCGCAGAACGTGGCGGTCCCCATGCGGCTGGCGGAGCCGGCCGCCGGGACACCCGGAAACGGGCCGCCGAGCTGCTCGGCGTGCTGGGGGTGGCCAGCTGCGCGGACCGCATGCCCAGCCAGATGTCCGGCGGCGAGCAGCAGCGGGCGGCGATCGCCGTGGCGCTGGCCAACCGGCCCCGGGTCCTCTTCGCCGACGAGCCGACCGGCGAGCTCGACACCATCACCGCGGAGCAGACGTTCGGCGCGCTGCAGACGGCCAACTCCGAGCTGGGGGTGACGGTACTCGTGGTCACCCACGACCCGGCCGTCTCCACCATGGTGCGCCGGGTCATCGCGATCAGGGATGGCCGCACCAGTAGCGAGACGCTGCGGCACGAGGTCACCGACGAGCATGGGCAGCGGTCCGAGCATGCGGTCGAGTACGCGGTGCTGGACCGGGCCGGGCGGCTCCAGCTGCCGCGGGACATGATCGAGCCGCTTGACATGCGGGACCGGGTCCGGCTGGAGGCGCTGCCCGGGCACATCGGGGTGTGGCCCGATGACCGTCCCGGCCCGGGGCAGGGGGAGGACCAGTGAGCCTGGTCGAGCCCGCCCCGGCGGCGGTCCCGATGGTGGCGGTGCACGACGTGACCCGGACCTTCGGCAGCGGGGCCCAGGCCACCCGGGCCCTGCGCGGGGTGTCGGCCGCGATCGGCCGGGGCCAGTTCGCCGTGCTGCGCGGCCGGTCCGGCTCCGGGAAGACGACCCTGCTCAATATCATCGGCGGCCTGGACGCCCCGGACAGCGGCAGCGTCCACGTCGGCGGCGCTGACGTGACGGCCATGTCCGATGAGCAGCGGATGCGGCTGCGGCGCACCCAGGTCGCGTACATCTTCCAGACCTTCGGCCTGATCCCCATCCTCACGGCGGCGGAGAACGTCGGCATCCCGCTGCGCATCGCCCGGGTGGACCCCGGGCAGCGCGACGAGCGCGTCCGCCACATGCTGGAACTGGTCGGGCTGGCTGGCCACGCACGGCAGCGCCCCGGCGAGCTGTCCGGCGGGCAGCAGCAGCGGGTGGCGATCGCGCGGGCCCTGGCCGGGCACCCGGAGCTGCTCATCGCGGACGAGCCCACCGGCCAGCTCGACTCCGAGACTGGCCGTCAGATCATGGAGCTGCTCCGCGACGTGGTGCGGTCCGGCGGTCTCACCGCCCTGGTCGCGACCCACGATCCCGCGCTGACCAGCATCGCGGACGCGGTGCTCAGCCTGGAAGACGGCCGGATCGTCTGAGCGGTCGGCCCGGCTCAGGCCGGCCCGCGGTTATCCGCACTCGTTGACCGCGGCGTACGCCTCCTGGCGGGCCGCCGGGGCCTCTTCCTCACCATCGATGAGCTGGCTGTGGCTGAGCGCCGACACGCCCGCGATGAGCAGGGCCAGCGCGAGGATCTCCCCGGCCAGGTCGAGCGGGCCGGTCTGCATGTGCTCAGCGAACAGGAACAGCCCCAGCAGGCTGGCCGACAGCGGGTCGACGATGGTGAAACCCGGCTGGGAGGCGGCCAGCGGGCCGGCGGCCAGCGCGTGCGAGGCCAGCAGCAGGGTGGCCGCACCCGCGCCGACCAGGACGTACGGCGACCAGTTGGACAGCACGGCGCCGAGGCCGTCGCCCAGGTGCGAGCTGAGCTCCTTGATCACGGCGGCGACGAAGCCCCACGCGATCCCGGTGGCGGCGCCGAGCACCGCAGCCCGGCGGGCCGGCGCGGCACCGGGCCGCCGCCCCAGGCCGAAGGCCACCGCCAGCCCGGCCGCCACGGCCGCCGCCGAGACCAGCCCGGCCAGCCACCACAGCGCGGCCGGCGCGTGCAGCCGGCCCGCCGAGGGCGAGGAAATGAACAGGAACAGGCCGAGCCCGGCGCACATGGCCACGGCCGCCATCCAGTCCCGCCGCCGGACCGGCCGGGACCCGACAACGGCCATGTAGCCGAAGACGAAGATCAGTTCCAGGGCCAGGATCGGCTGCACCAGCGCCAGCCCGCCGAACCGCAGCGCGCTGACCTGCAGCACGAAGCCGAGGATCATGCTGGCTATGCCGAGCAGCCAGACCGGCCGCCGGGCCAGCCGGAACAGCAGGAAGATATCGAACCCGGACGGCGCGCTCCGCGCGCCCAGGCGCTGGCACACCGAGGATGTGGCTGTGCAGAAGCTGGCCGCCAGGGCCAGCACGACCGCCTTCTCCATTGAGCGCACCTCCTCCCGGCTGTGCCGCATACCCAGTCAACGGGCCATCCCAGCAACGTACAACCGGTTTAGCCGCCAGATCTTCCCGTCCCTGGCCGCCCCCGCCAACGAGCACGCTACGGCGTGCTGCCGACATTCACCAGCCCGGGGGATGCCGCGATGCCGCGTGGCCTGGCGCCGCCGCGCTGGCCGGCGGTGCCGCAGGTTCGGCGCGGCGGCCGCCGGGTAGCTCCAGGTCAGGGACCAACGGGGGAGGGGCATGCCGGAGCCCGATGACCGCGCCCGCGCCGCGGCCGGGGTGAGCGCCCTGCAGCGCTGGTACCGCCCGTTCCGCGGCCTGTGGCGCGGGGCCGGCTGGTGGCAGTCCGCGAACGCGCTGACCGCCGTGATCGGGTACACCCGGGTCACCGGCGACCTGGCGCATGCGGGAGCCGTCGAGACCACGTTCCGGCGTGCCCCGCGGGGGCGGGGCGGCTTCGTCAACAAGTTCTATGACGACAACGGCTGGTGGGCGCTGGCCTGGGTGGCGGCCTACGACGTCACCGGCGACGGCCGCTACCTCGAGGCCGCCGAGCGGATCTTCGCGCGCAACGAGGAGGGCTGGGATGCCACCTGCGGCGGCGGGCTGTGGTGGAACACCGACCGGAAATACAAGAACGCGATCACCACCGAACTGTTCCTCACCCTGGCCGCCCGGCTGAGCCAGCGCACGCCGGACCCGGGCGGGCGGTACCGGTCGTGGGCCCTGCGGTCGGCGCAGTGGTTCCGCTCGGCCGGCCTGATCGGCGCCGCCGGCCTGGTCAACGACGGGCTCACCGCTGGCTGCGTCAACAACGGCGGCACCACCTGGACCTACAACCAGGGCGTCATCCTCGGCGGCCTGGCCGCGCTGCACCAGATCACCGGGGACCGCGGCTACCTCGCCGAGGGGGAGGAAATTGCCGACGCCACCCTGGCCACGCTGATCACGCCGCCGGCCTCGGGCCCGGCCGGCATCCTCACCGAGCCCAGTGAGCGGCCGGGCGCCCGCTACGGGGACGACACCCAGTTCAAGGGGATCTTCGTCCGCAACCTGCACGACTTCTACGCCGAGAGCGGCCGCCCGGCCTACCGGGAGTTCATCCTCCGCAACGCCCGGTCCATCTGGGACAACAGCCGGAGCCCCGCGGACCAGTTCGGCATGCGCTGGGCCGGGCCGTTCGACGAGGCTGGTGCCAGCCAGCAAAGCTCGGCCCTGGACGCGCTCAATGCCGCCGCCGCTCTCACCGCCGGGTAGCGGTGCGCCCGCAACCGATCCGGCCCGCCGCCGCGAAGAACAGGAAGCGGGCCAGGCCACCCTGGTTGCCGCGGCAGCGCCGCCACTTCCTGGGCAGTGGCATGCCCGCCAGCAGTTGCCCAGACCAGGTCGCCAGGACCAGGGTTGACGGGACAGGGTTGACCGACCAGGTTCCCAAGACCGGGTTCCCAAGACCAGGGGGTGCGTTCGTGACCGGGGCAGACCAAGGGGAGCGTTCGTGACCGAGGCGCAGGCCGGCCCGCCCGGCCAGCAGGAGCGGCCGCACGGCCACGGCGGGCGGCACGAGAGCGACCACCCGGCCCGCGCCGGGAACAAGTGGTGGACGCTGGTGGCGGTGTGCCTCGGCACCTTCATGCTGCTGATCGACATCACGATCGTGAACGTTGCGCTGCCGGACATCCAGGTCGCGCTGCACTCCAGCTTCGCCGGCCTGCAATGGGTGGTGGACGCCTACGCGCTCACCCTGGCCGCGTTCCTGCTCACCGCGGGCAGCCTGGCCGACATGTATGGCCGCCGCCGGCTGTACCTCATCGGCCTCGTCGTGTTCACCGGCGCCTCGGTGCTGTGCGGCTTCGCGACCAGCACGCTGATGCTGCAACTGTCCCGCGGGCTGCAGGGCATCGGCGGGGCGATCATGTTCGCCGTCTCGCTGGCCCTGCTGGCCGACGCCTTCCGGGGCCGGGATCGCGGGGTGGCGTTCGGTGTGTGGGGCGCGGTGACCGGCCTGGCGGTGGCCATCGGCCCGCTGCTGGGCGGGCTGCTGACGTCCGGGCTGTCCTGGCGGTGGATCTTCTTCGTGAACGTGCCGCTCGGCGTGGCCGCCGTGGTCATCTCGCTGCTCAGGGTGGCCGAGTCCCGCGCGCCGCGGGCCAGCCGCCCGGACTGGCCGGGCTTCGTGATCTTCACGGCCGCGCTGTCCTGCCTGGTCTACGGCCTGATCGAATCGAACCAGCGGTCCTTCACCGACCACCTGGTGCTGGGCTGCCTGATCGCGTCGGGGATCCTGCTGGCCGCCTTCGTCGTGGTCGAATGGCGCGTCGCGCACCCGATGTTCGACCTGAGCCTGTTCCGGCTGCCCACGTTCAGCGGCGGCGCCGTCGCCGCGTTCGGGATCAGCGCGTCGATCTTCGCCATGCTGCTGTACATCGTCCTCTACCTGCAGGACATCCTGGGCTACTCGCCGCTGGGCACCGGGGTGCGGGTCATGTTCCTGTCCGGGGCGATCCTGATCGCGGCCACCGTGGCCGGGCTCACGTCCCGGGTGCCGATCCGGCTGCTCATCGGGCCCGGGCTGCTGCTCATCGGGGCCGGCCTGCTGCTCATGCGCGGGCTGGACGCCCAGTCGTCCTGGACCCACCTCATCCCCGGGATGATCATCAGCGGGCTCGGCATCGGCCTGGTCAACCCGCCGCTGGCGTCCACCGCCATCGGTGTGGTCCAGCCACAGCAGGCCGGCATGGCGTCCGGGATCAACTCGACTTTCCGCCAGGTCGGCATCGCCACCGGGATCGCCCTGCTCGGCACGCTGTTCTCCAGCAAGGTCCGCGCGGAGGTGGTGTCCGCCTCCGCGGCGGCTCCGGCCTTGGCGCACCGCGGTCCGCAGCTCGCCGCGGCCGTGCAGTCCGGCCGGATCGGCATGGTCATCGCGAGACTCCCCCCGCACCTGCGGCAGGCGGCCGGGATGATCACCCGCAGCGCCTTCACCGCCGGCCTCAACCACATCCTGCTGATCGCCGCGATCATCGCGCTGGTGTCCGGAGTCGTCGCGTTCGCCACCATCCGCGGCAAGGACTTCGCTCAGCAGCACTAGCCCGGCACTGGACCGCCCGGGGGCAGGCCCCGGGGGAGAATGAGCCTGGGGGGGAGGAAGGCCGGGGATGGGGCGGTGCGGCAAGCGGGACGACATGATCGTCCACGAGGACGACCCGTACAACGCCGAACCGCCGCGCGGCGCCCTCGCGGGCGCCATGCTCACCCCGCTGGACTCGTTCTACAGCCGCAATCACGGGCCGGCCTGATCGCGGTGCGGGACATTCCCGGTGAGGACCCCTGGGCCCGGCGGTCATCTCCACCGCCAAGGGCCTGTCCCTCGGGCCGACCCCGGTCAACGGGGCCATCCTGGGCCCGGCGGACGGGGCCGTGCTCGCCCCGGGCCCGGCCGAGGTCACCGGGTACGCCCAGGCCGGCGGCGGCCGCGGCATTGCCCGGGTGGACGTGTCCGCCGACGGCGGCCGCAGCTGGGTCCAGGCTGAGCTGGGCGAGGAAGCGAGCCCGTGGGCCTGGCGGCTGTGGCGCCGCGTCGTGGACCTGCCGCCCGGCCCGGCCGAGATCACCGCCCGCGCCTGGGACACCGCCGCCGAGGTCCAGCCCGAGTCGGCCGCCGGGCGCTGGAACCCGAAGGGTTACGTCAACAACGCCTGGTCCCGCGTCCGCGTGCACGTCCGGGCCGGGCCCGCCACGCCGCCCCCGGGGTGAGCGGCATGTCCGCCGCGATCGGCAGCAGGTAGTCGGGCCGGGTCTCCGGCTGCGGGGTACCGCCACGTAGCCGAGCAGCATCCGCCGGGCGGGCCGGCGCACCGCGCATGGCACGGCCAGCACGGTGCCGACCGCGTATCCGGCGTCGGACAGGCCGGTGATGATGTCCGCCGGCCTCGCCGGTGCATGGGCACCGGGCCTGCTGAGCATTTGCGGGCGGGCCAAGCGGTTCCCCGCCACCCGTCGGCCACGCCGCCGCACGCGCCCGGGGGAGTTTCCGCGCCGTATCCCTGACCCTCAACGGCACGGCCGCGGCGGCTGCCATCCGGTTTGGCGCGGGCGGTCCGGGGCAGTCCATGCGCGGCGGGGAGCAGGTGGGGTGATGAATCCGGTCGAGCGGGTGATCCGGCGGGTCGACGCCGCGCAGCAGCGGTTCACCCCGGCGGCCTTCGTGTTCGGCGTGAGCAAGAAGTATGGCGACGACAACGGCGGCGTGCTCGCCTCCAACCTCGCGTACTCGGCGTTCGTCTCGCTCTTCCCGCTGCTGCTCATCCTGACCACCGTGCTCGGGCTGGCCGCCTCGGTCGACGCCAGCTTCCGCGAGCAGGTACTCAAGGCGGTGGCCGGCCAGTTCCCGGTCGTCGGCCAGCAGCTCACCGGGAACGTGAAGACACTCCGGCGGTCCAGCATCATCGGGCTGATCGTCGGCTTCGCCGGGCTGGTCTGGGGCGCGACCGGGCTGGCCCAGTCGGGCTTGTTCACCATGGAGCAGGTGTGGAACCTGCCCGGTCCCGCACGGCCGGGGTTCGTGCCCCGGCTGGGCCGGGCCGTGGAGTTCCTCGGCCTGCTCGGCGGCGGGGTGGTGCTGACCACCGGGCTGGCCGCGTTGAGCACCTACGGTCACAAGGCCTGGTACTGGACGGTGCTGGCCGAGCTGGCCGCCGCGGTGGGCAACACGGCCCTGTATCTCGGCGCGTTCCGGGTGCTCACTCCCGGGGGAGTCCCCACCCGGCAGCTGGTCCCGGGGGCGGTGGCCGGCGGCCTCGGCTACACCCTGCTTCAGCTCCTCGGCACCTACCTGGTGCATCATTACCTGCACAGCGACGCGGTGTACAGCGTGTTCGCCACCGTGCTCGGCCTGATTGCCTGGATCTCCCTGGCGGTCCGGGTCACCGTGTACGCCGCCGAGATCAATGTGGTGCTGGCCCGGCGGCTATGGCCGCGGAGCATCGTCCAGCCCCCGCTCACCGAGGCCGACCGGGCCAGCATGGCCCTGCAGGCGCTGCAGAACCAGCGGCGCGAGGAACAGCACGTCGAGGTGACCTTCGATGACCGGGGACCCGGTCCGGCCGGGCCTTACGCCGCCCCGGAAACCCCGGAAGAGGTGGCGCCACCGGCCCGCGGGCCAGGCCCGCGTCCTCCCGGCCCGGGGCGGCGCGCCCGCGATCCCGGGGCCGGGCCGCGGGACCGGTAAGGCCAGGGCCTACCGGGCCGCGCCGGGCGCCGCGGCCAGGGCCGCGCCCAGGCTCGGGTAACAGGTGACCAGGCGGTCCAGCCCGCACATGGTGAGCACCCGCTGCACGTGCCCGGAGGGAGATACCACCACCCGCAGGTCGGCGCCGAGGGCGGTGGCCCGCTCGTGCGCGCGGATGAGCAGCTTGATCCCGACCGTGGCGCAGAAGGTGGTGGGGATCAGGTCGGCGATGACGACCGCCGGGTTGGCGCCGAGGGCGGCGGCCAGCCTCCGGCGGATGTGCTCGGCATTGCTGTAGTCGATTTCGGCCGGCATCGTAACGACGATCGGCCCGGCCGTCGTGATGACCTGGGCGGTCTGTTCGTCCATGGACTGCGTCCCCCCCCGGGGCAGCGGCGGCGGGATGGCGTGGCCCCGCGAGGCACAGGGTGAGCCAGGCCAGCCCGGGCTGTCTCAACAGCTAAGCATCTTAGCCCACGATTGATGAATAAGATTTGAAACACTTTGTGCGTCCCGGGCGTCCGGGTGGCGTGCGCCGTCCCGGCCAGGTGGCCGGCCAAGGCCGGCCGCTGCGGGGACGAGGCGCCGGAAACTTTTCCGGCGAGCCGCCTCTCCGTCTCTTATACCGAGTATTATTCCCGGCATGCTACTGAACGGGGTGTCGTCATGAGCGTCCGGCATGCGCTGCTGGCGCTGCTCAGCGAGGGGCCCAAGTACGGGCTGCAGCTACGCGAGGAATTCGAGGCGCGCACCGGCGAGGTATGGCCTCTTAACGTCGGGCAGGTGTACACCACGCTGCAGCGGCTGGAGCGGGACGGGCTGGTCGAGTCCGATGATGATGCCGACGACGGCCCGCAGAAGGTTTTCCGCATCACCGGCGAGGGCCTGGGCGAGCTGGGCGGGTGGCTGCGCACCCCGCCGGACCTGGCCTCGCCGCCGCGGGATGAGCTGGTGATGAAGGTCCTGGTGGCGCTGCGGGTGCCCGGCACCAACGTGCATGAGGTGATCCAGGTGCACCGCCGTTACCTGGTCCAGCTCATGCAGGAGTGGACCCGGATCAAGGAGGCCGAGGCGGACTCCGACCTCAGCCTGGCGCTGGTGGTGGACGCCGAGCTGTTCCGGCTCGACGCGGTGATCCGGTGGCTGGACGCCGCGGACGGCCGGCTCAAGCGCGCCGCCGCCGACGCGCCCCGGCCCGCGCTCCCGGCGACGGGCCCGGCCTTGCCGAAGATGCGGCGCCGGCTGGGGACGCGGACATGAGCAAGCCGATACGCGAACCACGAATGGGAGACGGGGCGATGGCCGTACTGGAGCTGCGCGACGTGACCAAGGTTTACGGGGAGGGGGCGGCCCGGGTTGCGGCTCTCAACCAGGTGAACCTGACCGTTGAGGCGGGCGGGATGGTCGCGGTGATGGGCCCGAGTGGCTCGGGCAAGTCCACCCTGCTGACGATCGCGGGGAGCCTGGAGGAACCCAGCACCGGGCAGGTGCTGATCGGCGGGGCGCCGCTGTCCGGGATGTCGCGCAACGACAAGGCCCGCCTGCGGCGGCGCACGGTCGGGTACGTGTTCCAGGACTTCAACCTGCTGCCCGGGCTGACCGTGGCCGAGAACGTGGCCCTGCCGCTGGAGCTGGACGGCGTGGGCGCCCGCAAGGCGCGGGCGGCGGCCGGTCAGGCGCTGGACGGCCTCGGCCTGGGCGACCGGGGCTCCCGGTTCCCCAGCGAGCTGTCCGGCGGCGAGCGGCAGCGGGTCGCGATCGCCCGTGCGGTGGTCGGGGAGCGCCGCCTGCTGCTGGCCGATGAGCCCTCCGGCGCGCTGGACTCGGTCAACGCGGAAGCGGTCATGCGGCTGATCCACGAGTCGTGCAAGCGCGGGGTGGCCGCCGTGGTCGTGACCCACGACGCGCAGCTGGCCTCCTGGGCCGACCGGGTGGTGTTCCTGCGGGACGGGCGCGTCGTCGACCAGACCGCCCCGCTGCCCGGCCCCGAGTCCCTGCTCACGCCCGGGCCGACCGCATGACCACGGAGCTGCGGGAACGGCCCGCGCCAGCGGGAGCATCAGGTAACGGGGGCGTTCCCGCCCGGCGCGCGGTCATCCGCTGGGCCTGGCGGCTGCTGCGCCGTGAGTGGCGCCAGCAGCTGCTGGTCCTCGCGCTCGTCACGATCGCGGTGGCCGCCACCATCGTCGGGGCCGCGGTGGCCACCACCACGCCCCCGGCGCCGAACGCGGGTTTCGGCACCGCCCAGGACCTGGCGGCGTTCCAGGCCCCCGACCCGCACCTGGCCGGCCAGATCGCCGCCCTCCGGCACCGCTTCGGCCGGGTCGACGTGATCGAGAACCAGGCCGTCGCCATCCCGGGCTCGGTCAATACCTATGACCTGCGCGCGCAGGACCCGCACGGGCCGTTCGGCCAGCCGATGCTCGAGCTGGTCAGCGGGCACTACCCGGATGGCCCCGGCCAGGTCGCGGTGACCAGCGGGGTGGCGGCCACGTTCGGGCTCCGGGTCGGTGACCTGTGGCGCCAGGGCGGGACCACCCGGCGGGTGACCGGCATCGTGCAGAACCCGCAGAACCTGGTGGACGAGTTCGCCCTCGTCGCGGTGGGCCAGGTCACCGCGCCGAGTCAGGTCACCGTCCTGTTCGACGCGGCCGGCGTGCCCCCGTCCAAGATCGGGCCGAACGTCTCGACGCCGCACTCCGCGTCGTCCGGCAACGTGCTCAACCCGGAAACCATCGTGCTCGCCCTGGCCACCGTGGGCATGCTGCTCATCGCCCTGGTGGGGATCGGCGGCTTCACGGTGCTCGCGCAGCGCCGGCTGCGGTCCCTGGGCCTGCTGGCCGCGCAGGGCGCCGCGGACCGGAACATCCGCCTGGTGGTCCGGGCCAACGGCGTGCTGGTCGGCGTCGTCGGCGCGGCGGCCGGGCTGGTCCTCGGCCTGGCCGCCTGGCTGGCCTACCGGCCGAGCGTCGAGTCGGATGCCCATCACTCGATCGGGGCGTTCCAGCTGCCCTGGACCGTGATCGGCGTGGCCGTGGTCCTCGCCGTCGTGGCCACCTATGTCGCCGCCGCCCGGCCGGCCCGGTCGGTGACCAGGATCCCGGTGGTGACCGCCCTGGCTGGCCGGCCCGCGCCGCCGAAGCAGGTGCACCGCTCGGCGCTGCCCGGCCTGATCCTGCTCGGCGGGGCCATGGTCCTGTTCGCCTTCTCCGGCACGACCAACGACAACGGCAGTGGCTCGATCGAACTCGTCCTCGGCTTCGTCGCCCTGATCGCGGCGGTCATCCTGCTGGCCCCGGCGTGCCTCGCGCTGCTGGCCCGGCTGGGCCGCCGGGCCCCGATCGCGGCCCGGCTGGCCCTGCGTGACCTGGCCCGGTACCGGGCCAGGTCGGGCTCGGCCCTGGCCGCCATTACGCTCGGCGTGCTGATCGCCGTGCTGGTCAGCGTGCTTTCCGCGCAGCGCTTCGGCAACGTCCTCGACTACGCCGGGCCCAACGTGGCCTCCGATCAGATCATCGTCTACACGCCCAACGGGCAGGGCGGCGCTGGGCCCGGGCCCAGCGCTCCGGTGACCGCGGGCAACCTGGCGTCGATGGCGAAGACGGCGCACGGCATCGCGGCCGCGCTCGGTTCGCACGACGTCGTCGCGCTCGAGTCGACCAGCGCCTCGCTGCAGCACGCGGCGGCCGGGCGGAGCTGGAGCGGGCAGGTCTACGTGGCCACCCCGCAGCTGCTCCGGGCCTTCGGCATCGCCGCCTCCCAGGTCAGTCCCCGCGCCGACATTCTCAGCATGCGGCCCGGGCTGTCCGGCCTGACCAAGATGCAGCTCATCTACGGCAACTACGGTGCCGGGAAAGGCGGCCCACCCGGCGGCAACGGGCCGGGCAGCCAGCAGTCATTCCCCTGCCCGGAGAACTCGTGCCTGGCCAACCCGGTGATCCAGGAGGTCAGCGCGCTGCCGTCCGGCACGTCAGCGCCCAACACCGTGATCACCGAGCACGCCATCAGCACCCTGCACCTGCAGTCCAGCGTGACCGCGGACGGCTGGCTCATCCAGACGCCGGCGCCGCCCACCGCCGCGCAGATCACCAACGCCCGGCTCACCGCGGCCGCGGCCGGCCTGACCATCGAAACCAGGAACAGCATCCCCTCGGTGTCGGTGATCATCAAATGGGCGACCGTGTTCGGCATCGTGCTCGCGCTGGGCATCCTGGCCATGACGATCGGCCTCATCCGCAGCGAGACCGCTGGCGACCTGCGCACGCTGGCCGCCACCGGGGCCAGCAGCTGGACCCGCCGCACCCTGGCCGGGGTCACGGCGGGTGCCCTCGGCCTGGCCGGCGCGGTGCTCGGGACCGTGGCCGCCTACGCCGCCGCCATCGGCTACGCCTGGGACAACAAGCTGGACGGCCTCTCCGAGCTGTCCAGCGTCCCGGTGGCCAGCCTGCTGCTGATACTGGTCGGGATGCCGCTCATCGCCGCGGTGGCCGGCTGGCTGCTGGCCGGCCGGGAGCCAGCCGGGCTGGGTCATCAGCCGATGACGTGACCGCCTGCGGGCTGGCCAGCAGCGTGTCGGCCAGCCCGCTGACCAGGGACCCCAGTGCCGCCGCACCCTGGTCCAGGCCGGCCGCCTGGTCCGGGCCGGCCGCCTGGTCGAAGGTCTCGAAGCTGGTCAGCGCCTGGAGCATCAGCAGCACCGGCCCCGGGACGGGCGGGCCATCCAGCAGCCGGGCGGCCAGCACGGCCAGCCCGTCCTGCCGTCGCTGATCACGTGCGGAGATCACCGCGGCCACGTCCGGGTCCAGGGCGGCCAGCGCCCGCAGCCGGCGCATGACGGGCCGGTCCGCCGCCCAGAACCCGGCGAAGACGCCGATGAAGCGGTGCAGGGCGGCCCGCGGATCGGGATCGGTGAACACGTCCGCCAGCCGGTCCATGCCGCCGTCCCCGGCCAGGTCGTCGCAGACCGCTTCCAGCAGCCCGGCCTTGGAACCGAACTGGTAGTAGACGGTGGCCCGGGCCACGTCGGCCTGCCGGGCCACCGCGTCCACCGTGAAGCCCGGGTAGCTGGGCAGGTCGCGCAGCAGCGCCCGGGCGGCGTCCAGGATCCGGCGCCGGCCCTCGCTGACCGCGGCCTGGCGCTTACCGAGCTGGTACGGACGGGGGCTCACCGGCTTGACGCTATTCCCTTCGGCTGTTAATTTCTTCATACAGACGATATGACTAAATAATATCAGGCCGGGCCGCACGGGTCCAGCCGGGAGGGAGCGTCATGGCCAGATCGCGCGGGCGGCCGCTGCGCAGACGGCTGCAGGCCCGGGCCTTCCGGGTGCTCAACGTGCCGATGCGAGCCCTGCTGGGCCTGCCGGTCGCCACGCCAGCCGGCCGGCGGCTGATGCTGGTGTCCTTCACCGGCCGCAAGACCGGCCGGGCCTACCGGCAGCCGGTCAGCTACGTGCCGGACGGCCCGGACCTGCTGACCCCGGGCGGCGGCCGGTGGGCGCTGAACCTGGCGGGCGGTGCCCCGGTCCGGCTCCGGGTGCGCGGCCGCGACGTCACCGCCCGGCCCGAACTGGTCGGCGACCCGGCCGAGGTGGCCCGCCTGCTGGAGCGCATGATGACCGTCAACCCGGGGCTGCGCGTGTTCGTGGGCATCCCCCGGGGAGCGGGCGGCCACCTGGACCCCGGCAGCGTGGCGGCCGCCGTGCGGCACGGGTTCCGGATCGTCCGCTGGCACCTCGACCAGGCCCCGGCGGCTGCCTCCGTCCGCGGTCCCGGCTAATCCCGGCGCGCGCCGGGCCGGCGCGCCCGGGAATGCGGAAATGCGGTTATTGCCAATTACCTCGCCGTACCCTCTGCAATGGCACTTAGCGGCGCAGAATGCCGCAATTCATTGACCTCGCCACGACGGGGGACGCCTGATGCCGGAGGGGCCAGAGCTGGACGTCCGGGCGGGCCGTGCGCCGCGGCGGTGGTCCGCCCGGCGGAAGGCCCGGTTCCTGCGCACGGTGACGGTGGGGCTGGTCATGATGGCCGCCTTTATCGCCGCCCTGGTGGCCACCCTGGGGGCGGCCGCACCGGTCACGGATACCGCTCCACCGCAGGCGGCCCGGGACCATGCGCCGGCCCATGCCGCCACCGTGCTGTCCGGGCTGCCTGATGCGGTGGCCGCCGGTGCCGCTCATGAGCTGCTCAGCTCCGCCCCGGCGGTCGTGGTCGCGTGGCCCGGGAACCGGGCCGCGCTGCGGGCGGCCGCGCGCCGGGCACTTCGGGGACACGTGCCGCTGCTGCTGGCCCGGGCGCCCGGGACGGCCCCCGGCCCGGTGATCAGTGCCGGGACCCGGGCGGAGATCCGGGCCCTGCACGCCCGCGTGGTGCTGGCGGTCGGCGTGCGGCGGGCCGCGCTCGCGGCGGAGCTGCGCGGGATCCGCGTGGTCAGTGACGCGGCCTGGCTGCCCGCCACCCGGGCGCCGGTGCGGCTGGACCGGGTGGCGCTGCTCCTGCGCCGCCCGACCTCCGCGGCGGCGGCGCTGGCCGCGTCCACCACCGCGCGGGTGGCGGGAGCGCGGGTGATGCGGCTGCGCGACGGCAACCCGCAGGCCGACCCGGCTGGCATCGCCGCGCTGGCGGCCGCCCGGCCGCGGCAGGTCCTCGCCATCGGCGCGGGCTTCGGGGCGCCGGCCCAGCTGGCGGCCCGGGTCGCGGTCGCGGAGACCGGGGTGCAGCTGCCCGGTGGCGGCCAGATCCTCTTCCCCGGGCACCGGCTGGTCGCCCTGTACGGCCACCCCGGAGCCCCGGCGCTGGGGGTGCTGGGCCAGCAGGGCCTGGCCGCCACCATCGCCCGGGCCCGGGCGGTGGCCGCGCAGTACCGGCCGCTGAGCCGGGTCCCGGTCGTCCCGGCCCTGGAGATCATCGCCACCGTCGCAGAGGCGGCCCCGGGACCGGACGGCAGTTACTCCGCTGAATCCAGCGTGGCCTCACTACGGCCCTGGGTCAGCCGGGCCACGGCCGCCGGCCTGTACGTGGTCCTGGACCTCCAGCCCGGCCGGGCCAGCCTGCTCGCCCAGGCTGAGCGGTACCGGCCGCTGCTCCGGATGCCCGCGGTGGGCCTGGCCCTGGATCCGGAATGGAAGCTGGCGCCGGGGCAGCGGCCGCTGCAGCAGATCGGCAGCGTGCAGATAAGCGAGATCAACAGCGTTGTCACCTGGCTGGCCGGGCTCACCGCGCGGAACCACCTGCCACAGAAGCTTCTCGTGCTGCACCAGTTCCGGCTGTCGATGATCCAGGGCGAGCAGTGGCTCGACACCCGGCACCGCGACCTGGCCATCGTGTTCCACATGGACGGTCAGGGCACGCCCGGCGAGAAGCAGCAGACCTGGGACGCCGTGACCGGCGCCGCCCCCCGCGGGGTGTTCTTCGGCTGGAAGAACTTCTACGTCAAGGACCATCCGATGCTGGGCCCGGGGCAGACGATGGCCCGGGTCCCCCGGCCGGTCATGATCTCCTATCAGTGAGCTGCCGGGGGCGCCCGTGATGCGGCAGCATGGGGAGGTGACCGATCGCGCGGCGGTGAGCCGGTGGCTGGCCGGCTATGAGGCCGCCTGGCGGGCGGCGGGCACCGACGGCCTGGCCGCCCTGTTCAGCAGTGATGCCACCTACCTGCAGTCCCCGTACGAGCCCCGGGTGGACGGCCTGGACGCCATCCGGCGGATGTGGGAGGACGAGCGGGACGGCCCGGGCGAGGCCTTCACCCTGGCCACTGAGATCCTCGCGGTGGACGGCCCCACGGCGGTCATCCGGGCCGAGGTTCACTACGGGGATCCGCCCGATCACGAATACCGCGACCTGTGGATCATCCGGCTCGCTGAGGACGGCCGGTGCCGCTGGTTCGAGGAGTGGCCGTACTGGCCCGGGCTGGGCTACTCAGCGCGGAGCGATCTGGCGTAGGGAGGCGCGGTGCATCTCGGCCTCGTCGCCATCGTGGTGGCGGACTACGACCCGGCCATCAGGTTCTTCGTCGATGCGCTGGGGTTCGAGCTGGTGGAAGACTCGCCGGCGCTGACCACCAAGGACGGGCGTCCGAAACGGTGGGTGGTGGTCCGGCCGCCAGGGGCAGCGACCGGGGTGCTGCTGGCCCGGGCGGATGGGGAGGACCAGCAGGCCGCCGTCGGCCAGCAGGTGGCGGGGCGGGTCGGTTTCTTCCTGCAGGTTGCCGACTTCGCCGCGTCCCACCAGCGGATGGTTGCTGCTGGCGTGGAGTTCGTGACCGCGCCGCGCCGGGAGCCCTACGGCCAGGTCGCCGTCTTCCGGGATATCGCGGGCAATAAGTGGGATCTCATCGGCGCTGGGTGAGCAGGCGCCAGATTGTCGTCCGGGCCGGGTGATGCGCACGGGCCAGGGTGGTCCATATCGTCGCTGACGTGCGTGTTCAGGGGGAGCTGGCGGCGCGGCGGCTGTCGGCGGAGGATCTGAGCATCCTGGCGCTGGAGAACCCGACCGTGGCCGGGCACACCGGCAAGGTGATCATGATGCGCGGCTCACTGGACCTGGAGCAGCTGCGGTCCTCGGTGGCCAGCCGGCTGCCCGGCGCCCCGCTGCTCAGCATGCGGCTGGCCGACAGGGATGGTGACCCGTGGTGGGTGCCGGACCCGCAGCTGGACCTTCATGCCCATGTGGTGCAGGCGGGCCAGTCCGCGGCGGCGGGCGAGGCCGGGTTCCGGGCCGCGGTGGCGGGCCTCTTCGCCCAGCACCTGGACCGCTCCCGGCCGCTGTGGCGGATCGATGTCATCCCCAGGCTGGCTGACGGCGGCAGTGCGCTGATCTGGCGGATCCACCATGCCCTCGCAGACGGGATGACCGCGATGCGGATGGCCAGCGCGGTGCTGTGGGACGAGGAGACGGCCGGGCCGCCGCGGGTGGCCGGCCCGGCCCGGCGGCCCGAGGCGCACGACCACGCCGCCCATCACCGGTTTGCCGGGCTGCTGGCCGCCGTCCGGGAAGTGCCGCAGCCGTGGCTGCGGTCACCCTTTGACGGGCACATCGACGGGCGGCGGTCGGTGGCCTTCACGACGGCCGGGCTGGACCCGCTGCGCCAGGCCGCCCAGGCCGCCGGCGGCGCGACCGTCAACGATGCGGTCCTCACCGTGATCGCGGGGGGACTGCGGCGCTGGCTGGAGGCACACCACGGCCGCCTCGGCGACGTCCGGGTGAAAGTGCCGGTCAGCCTGCACCACCAGGCACCCGCTTCCGGCGACGGCGGCGCCGGGCCGGGCAACCGGGACTCGTTCTTCTGCCTCGACCTGCCGCTCGGGCCGGCCGACCCGGTGGACCGGCTGGCCGCCATCCGGCGGGCCACCCGGGTCCGCAAGCAGGACCACGATGCCCAGCACCTCGACGCGCTCATGCATCAGCTCGGGCGCGTCCCGCAGCTCGGCCAGTTCGCCCAGCGGGTGCTCGCGCACCCGCGGTCCTTCGCGCTGAACGTGTCCAATGTGCCCGGCCCCCGGCGCCCGGTCCGGGTGCTCGGCACGCCGGTCAGCGCGATGTACTCGCTGGCCGAGATCGGCGAGCAGCACGCCCTGCGGGTCGCGGTGGTCTCGCTGGCCGGCACGCTGAACTTCGGCCTGGTCGCCGACCCGACCCTGCTGGCCGACGTGGACCACCTCGCGGCGGATGTCCAGGCCGAAGCCGCCGCGCTGGCCGCTCAGGCGCCGAAGGGGCCGCCCGCGCCGCGCTTGGCGTAGGCGGCCAGGCTGTCCAGGAACGGCGCTGGGAGAATGGGGTCATGGGGTCGAATCCGGCATTGTGGAATCCGTTCGCGAACATGGCCACCCTGTCCGGGCACGCGGTCACCATCGTCGGCGGCGAGGGCTCGCATGTGCTGGATGACCAGGGCCGCCGCTACCTCGACGCGCTGGCCAGCCTCTGGTACTGCAATGTCGGGCACGGCCGGGCCGAGCTGGCCGAGACGGCCGCCACCCAGATGCGGCAGCTCGCCGCGTACCAGACGTTCGAGTACTACTCCAACCCGCCCGCGGCGGCGCTGGCCGAGCGGGTGGCCGGGCTGGCCCCCATGGCCGGGGCCAAGGTCTTCCTCACCCCCGGCGGCGGCTCCGACGCGGTGGACACCGCGGCCAAGCTGGCCCGCAGCTACTGGCGGGCCTGCGGCCAGCCGGCCAAGCAGGCCTGCCTGGCCCGGTCGCACGCCTACCACGGGATGAACGCCTACGGCACGTCGCTCGGCGGGATACCGGCCAACACCGAGCCGTTCGCCCCGCTGGTCGGCCAGGTCGAGCACGTGGCGTGGGACGACGCCGAGGCGCTGGGCAAGGCGATCGACCAGGTCGGCGCCGGACGGGTGGCCGCGTTCTTCTGCGAGCCGGTGATCGGGGCGGGCGGCGTCTACCCGCCGCCCCCGGGGTACCTGGCCCGGGTCCGGGAGATCTGCCGCGACCGCGACGTGCTGTTCATCGCGGACGAGGTGATCACCGGCTTCGGCCGGGCCGGCCGGTGGCTGGCCAGTGAGCGGTTCGCCCTGGACCCGGACCTGATCACCACGGCCAAGGGGCTCAGTTCCGGGTACGCGCCGATCGGTGCGGTCATCGTGGGCGAGCGGGTGGCCGGGCCGTTCTGGCGGCCCGGGTCGGCCGAGGTGTTCCGGCACGGCTACACCTACTCCGGGCACCCCACGGCCTGCGCGGTGGCCTGCGCCAACCTGGACATCCTCGAGCGGGAGCAACTGGTCCCCCGGGTGGCCGCGCTGGAGCCGGTGCTCGCGGCGGCGCTCGCCCCGCTGGCCGCGCACCCGCTGGTGGCCGAGGTGCGGGCCGGGACCGGCCTGCTCGCCGCGGTCGAAATCGATGAGGAAGCCCGCATCGCCGACCCCGGACTCGGGCCACGGCTGGTGACCGCCATCCGGGAGAACGGCGTCATCACCCGGCTGCTGCGCGGCATGGCCCTCCAGGTGTCCCCGCCCTTCGTGATCACCGAGGCAGAGATCGGCCACATCGCCGGGGCCTTCGCCGCCGCCCTGGACGCCGCCGCCCGCTGAACGCCGCGGGCACCAGCGGCCGGGACCGGCCTCCAGGCGGACGGGCTGGGCCTAACCGCGCCGATTCCGGAATCCCGGCTCTGCCGGATTAACCGGGACCACCCCCATGATCGGGACTAGCATCAGGCGCCATGCGGATCTTGGCTGGGCTGGCTGGCGCCCTGGCGGTACTCGGCGCGGGAGTGGGACTGGTCGCGGGCGGCGTGATCCGGCCGGGCGCCCCGGCGGTCCTGGTGACGGTCGCGCACCCGGAGCCCCTGGCGGCCACCGGCGCGCCGCTGCCTGACTTCGGCAACACGGCCGGGCACGCGTCCGTCCCGGCCGCCGGGCGGGCGGCCAGCACCGCGCGGCCGGATCACGTCATCGGCACTGGCACCCCGGCCGGGTGCACGTCCGCGGCGGTGGTGCGGGCCGTCGCCCGGGGCGGGATCATCACCTTCGACTGCGGGCCCAAGCCGGTCACGATCACCATGACCGCCACGGCCCGGGTGCGGAACACCAGCCATCAGGTCGTCCTGGACGGCGGGGGACTGGTCACGCTGAACGGGGCCGGCCAGCGGCCGATCCTGTACCAGAACACCTGCGACGCGCGGCAGCAGATCACCACCTCGGACTGCTACGACCAGCGGTGGCCGCACCTCACCGTGCAGAACATCACGCTGGAGAACGGCAACTCCACGGTGCGGCAGACCAGCGCGGCGGTGTACGGCGGCGGGGCCATTTTCGACCTCGGCGGCCAGCTCACCGTGGTCAACTCGCGGTTCCTGCGCAACCGCTGCTACCGCACCGGCCCTGACCTTGGCGGGGCCGCCATCCGCGCGCTGGCCCAGTGGCGCGGCCGCCCGGTCTACATCACCCGTGACACGTTCCGCGGCGGCCGCTGCTCCAACGGCAGCGCGCTCAGCAGTATCGGCGTGTCCTGGGTGGTGCTGAACAGCGTCATGGTCAACAACGACGCGACCGGCTCCGGGGCGAACCCGGCCGCGCCGGGCACTCCCGGCGGCGGCAGCGGCGGGGCCATCTACACCGACGGCAACCGCTACTCGGTCACCGTCGAGGGCACCGTCATCCGCGGCAACCACGCCCGGGAGGGCGGCGGCGCGATCTTCTTCGTCAGTGATAACAACACCGGGACACTCACCATCAGGGACTCCACGCTGATCGGCAACCCGAGCGCGGGGTTCTGGACCCCGCCCTATGCCGGCATCTACTTCCACAGCTCCGGGCACCCGCGGGTGATCAACTCCACGCTGCGCTGAGCCGCCGCCGCGCGGTCGGCGGCAGGTGGTCAGCAGCCGCGGGCGGCCGCCGGCATGATGTCGTCGAGGAAGCTCATGGTCGCGGCCGTGCTGGCCTTGCGCCAGGCGAGCAGCGTCGCGTCGAAGCCGGCGCGCTCCGGCTGTTCCGACTGGATGGCGGCGACGATGGGCTCCAGGACGGCCCGCTGCCGGGACAGCAGGCCGGCCGGGTCCTGGCCGGCCCGGTCCAGCAGGGCGAGCTTGAGCAGGAGGTAGGACCGGACCTCCCGGACGTGGCGCACGGGCTCGGCCAGCCAGCGGGACACCGTCCGGCGGCCAGCCGGGGTGACGGTGTAGAGCGTCCGCTGCGGCCCGCGGCCGGCTTCCACCGCGTCCGCGGCGATCAGCCCGGCCTCGGCCAGCCGGCCCATGGCCCGGTACACGACCGGCCGGGGGATCTGCCAGATCCGGCCCAGCTCGCCGCCCGGCGCGGTGAGCCGGGCGATGGCGAAGCCGTGCGCGGGCCGCTCGGCCAGGAGCGCCAGGACGGTGAGTTCCGCCAGTGACAGGACCGGGCCTGCGCCCGGGGCCGCCTCCTCGCTCATGCTCTGAGCGTAGTGGGCGGGCCCAGTGGCCGCGGGCGGTGGTGACGGCGGGCAGCCACTCGGTAGTCTCGTTGTGACTAGACGGTCTGACCAGGAAGGCCGGTCATGCCCACCACGCGCAGTGACCCCGCGGGCGGTCAGCCCGGCCTGGCCGCCCGGGGCCAGCTGGCCGACGGCACGCCGTTCTTCGCCCCGGTCGGCCAGGTGGTGGCGGCCGGATCGCGGGTGGTCTGCCACCTGTGCGGCCGGGCGTTCCGCTCCGTCCCGGCGCACCTGCGGGCGCATGGCTGGACCAAGGCCGCCTACTGCGACGCGTTCGGCCTGGAGCGCGGCCAGCCGCTGGAGGGCCCGGAGACCCGCAAGCTGCGGGCCGCCGCCTTCACTGCCCGGCTCATCTTCAGCCTGCCTACCTCGGTGGACCCGGTGAAGGCGATCTTGTCCACGTCGTGATGGGAGGCCAGCGCCGCCCCGGCCGTCTCGCCGAACCCGGGCACCACGTTGATCACGCCGTCCGGCAGGCCCGCCTCGGCCATCAGCCCGGCGAGCCGCAGCGCGGTGAGCGGGGTCTGCTCGGCGGGCTTGAGGATCACGGTGTTGCCGGTGGCCAGCGCGGGGCCGAGTTTCCAGGCCGCCATGAGCAGCGGGAAGTTCCACGGGATGATCTGGCCGACGACGCCGACCGGCTCGCGCAGGGTGTAGGCGTGGAAGTTGGCGCCGGGCATGTAGGGCACCGAGATGTTGATGGTGTTGCCCTCGAGCTTGGTGGCCCAGCCGGCCATGTAGTGGAACAGGTCGGCGGCCAGCGGCACGTCGGCGGCCTGGGCGACGGCGAACGGCTTGCCGTTGTCCAGCGATTCCAGCTGGGCCAGCTCGTCCAGGTGCTCGAGGATGAGGTCGCCGATGCGCCAGATGATCCGGCCCCGCTCGGACGGGGTCATCCTGCTCCACGGCCCGGTCTCGAACGCCCGGCGCGCCGCCTTCACCGCCCGGTCGATGTCCTCGGCTTCCCCTTCGGCCACCCGGGCCAGGGTCTCCCCGGTCGCCGGGTTGGGTGTCTCGAACGTCTTCCCGGATGCCGAGTCCGACCACCGCCCGTCGATGAACAGCTGCCGCGGGACGCCGAGGAACGCCTCGACGCTGCGGTCCAGGGTCACTGTCATGGCTGCGTCATCTCCCTTACCGGGGGCGGGTGCGGCGGCCACCTCGTTGCGGCCCGCCTGCGGGAACCCGCGCAGCCCAGGCCCGCCGGCCTAGGCGCCAGTAGTCACAATGAGACAACACCCCCACGGTCCGGCACAAGGGGCGGCACCGGGCCACGGGTCGGGCGCACCGGGCGGCCCGTGGCAGCATGTCCGCATGGAACTGCCTGCCGGCCTGACGGCGATCGGAGTCGCGCGTACCGGCCACACCGAACTGGAGGGCACGCCGATCCAGGCGGGGCTGAACCGCGCGGAGCGGGGCACCGTCCAGATTGACGCCCGATACCAGGACGGACTGGCCGGGCTGGCCGGCTTCGACTATGCGTGGCTGCTCAGCTGGCTGGGCCGCCCGGACGACCCGGCCGGGCCGCGGCCGCTGCGCCTGGTACCGTTCCTGCTCCGCCGCCAACGGCGCGAGATGGGCGTCTTCGCCACCCGCGCGCCCCGGCGGCCCAGCCCGATCGGGCTCAGCCTCGTCCGGCTGCTCGGCGTGTCCGGGACGGTCGTCACCTTCGCCGGAGTGGACCTGCTCGACGGGACCCCCGTGCTCGACCTCAAGCCGTACGTGACCCGGTTCGACCGGCCCGCGGGCGAACCGCGGTGCGGCTGGTTTGATGAGGTCCCGCTGACCGAGGGTGCCACCCCGAGACGGCTCGGCTCCGCATAACCTACTATACCGACCAATAAAACATGTAAAGAGCAGCCTAGGCAGATAAGGAGAGCCCCGTGACTGATGCCTGGCACCGCCCGCTGATCCACATCCGAGGCCGGGAACTGCGCGGCGACACCACCCAGACGCCGGGGATGACCCGGCACGAGGCCGTCTCGGGCAAGAACACCGGCTCGGAGAAAGTGTGGATGGGCCAGACGCACGTGGCGCCGGGCACCAACTCCGGCGATCATCATCACGGGGAAGCCGAGACGGCGATCTATGTGCTGTCCGGCACGCCGGCCTTCGTTTTCGCGGACGGCGACCGCGAGGTGCGGATCGAGACCGAAGCGGGCGACTACGTGTTCGTGCCGCCTTTCGTGCCGCACCGGGAGGAGAACCCGGGCGGCCAGGAGGCCGTCGTGATCATCGCCCGCAGCAGCCAGGAAGGCGTCGTGGTGAACCTGGACAGCCTCTGGCCGGACGGCCAGCCCGGCTGAGCGGCGGGTTGCGGCCGGCCCGGCTGCGCCGCGGCAGGGCACGGCGCGCGGGGCAGGACCGTCCCCGGGCTAAATCCTAGCTGACCGATCGGATTTATCTGAATTACAGTGGCGCCGCGGTCTGCATCGTGGTCACGAGGACGTGCCGGTGCCCCTCCCCCCTCCCAGGAGCACGCCAATGCCACTTTGCTGGCCCGGGATAACGACTACACGCTGCGGCAGACGGTGGAGGCGATCTCCGCGCCGAGGCCCACCCCGTTCGCGGGCTCACCAGAGACGGTGGCCAGCGAGATGCAGCGCTGGTTCGAGGGCCGGGCGCTGGACGGCTACAACATCCACATCGGCCACCCGGCCCAGTTCCGGCGGTTCACCGGCGACGTCGTGCCGATCCTGCGTGAGCGCGGCCTGGTCCGCGCCGAGTATGAGTCCACCACGTTGCGCGGGAACCTGGGCATCCCGGTACCGGAGAACCGGTACACCCGGGCCCGCCGCGAGGGCGCCGCCAATGGCCCGGCGCCGGCCAGCGCGACCAGCGGCCAGCCACCGGCCACTGCCGCCAGTGGCCAGGCCGTGGCGGCCAGCCCGGTCGCCGCGGGGTAGCCAGGAGCCAGGGCCAGCCGCGGCCGGCCCTGCCAGCCGCTGGGCCCTGGCGTCGGCTCGCCGCCGGGGCGGCCGCCCCGGCGGCGAGCCGACGCCCTCCGGGCTTCGGCCGCTGCCGCCCAGCCGCGCCCGGCAAATTGTCGGTGTCTCCTCCTAGACTCGAACATGGCTTCGAGATCAGGTGTCTGCCTGATGGCCAGGTCGGTATCCGCGGGGAGGTGAGCATCCAGGTGTGCACCGGGCGGTCGTTCGGGTCGGCGGGGGACGCGCTCGCGGCAGTGCGGGACGGGCTGGCGTTCCTGAACGGCGTGGATGCCGCCGGCCTCCCGGCGGTGGTGCAAGCGGAATGCCTGCGCGGGCTGGCGCGGGCGGAATCCGCGCATACCGCGGCGCACGCGCGGCTGCTGGCCGCGTTCGATTCCGGCGGCGGTGTCGATGCGGCCAATACTGACTGTGCACGGCCATGCTCGCCGCCGCCTCGGCCTCGGACAGGCCGTGTGCGGCGGCGTAGCCCGCCATCAGGGTCGGGGTGCGCTCGGTCACCGTCATGCCGGGATGGACCACGGTGACGTTGATGCATGCCGGGCGTAGCTCGTTGGCGAGGGTCTTGGTCAGCGCCGCGATGGCGACGTTGCGGATGGAGCCGGATGGCGTGCCTGTGCTGCGCGCGGCGAGGCCGCTGGGCCAGCAGGGCGACGTCCGCTCCCTCACCAGCCAGCGCACTGGCGATGGCGAATCCGATGCCGCGGCTGCCCCCGGTGGCCACCGCCCGCTTGCCGGTCAGCTGCAGGTCCATGCCGGCCAGGTCAGAGGTCCGCGTACTGGGGCTCGTCGGCGATCAGGATCCGCTCCAGTAGCCGCGGGAAGTCCCCGTAGTTGCGTACCGCGTAGTGCACCGCTGCCCGGTTGTCCCAGAACGCGATCGAGCCGGGCTGCCAGCTGAACCGCACCTGGAATTCCGGCTTGCGGTACTGGTCATGCACGATGGAGAGCAGTTCCCTGCTCTCCGCCTGGTCCAGTCCGACGATCCACGGGTACTGGCTGAAGTTGACCCAGGGGATCTTCCTGCCGGCCTCCCGGTGCACGCGGACGACCGGATGGGCCACGATCGGGTAGTCGTGACCCGCGCTGAGCAGCGCCGCCCGGTAGTCGTGCGTCACGTGCCGCCCGTCCAGCCGGTTCTTGACCCCGCCGGGCAGGTTGTCATAGGCCAGTGCCCGAGGCCGGCGGCGATACCGTCTGGGTCAACGCCGGCGCCTGACGGCCCGCAGCACCGCCCCCCCAGGTGGGGACCAGCCGCCAGCTCGTGTCGCTGTGGCCGGGGTCCCAGCCCCTGGCCGGTTGCGGCCCGGCCGCCTTCTCGTGCTCCTTCGCGTCCACGGCGGAGATCTGGTGGAGGGCGGCGGTGGGACTCCGCCCGGGCACGCTGACACTCGGATGGGTGCCTTACGGACGTGCACATTTATCTAGTGGTAGAGGAGCCGGCAGGCAAGCGGACCTTTCTGGCGCAGGTCGTTGCATCGGGTCTAGTGACGCGAAGCGCGCGGAAAGACCCCGCTGCTCCGGATCATCTAGATCTGTGCGCCGGGCTGGAGACGGCCGGCAAGAGCACATCGATCCCGCCCCTACAGCTCTCTTTCGTAGAAGTAATTGACCGGCCCGTCGGGTCCGCCTCCGCGGTTGGTGAAGCCAAGGCGCTCGTAAAGGGCGCGGGCGGCCACATCGTCCTCGCTGGTGCTGAGAGCCATGCGATCCGCGCCATGGCGCCTGGCCTGCTCGATCGCCGCCTTCATAAGGGCACGCCCCAGTCCCTGGCCACGCCGGCCGGGAGTCACGTAAAGCTCCGCCAGGTAGCACTCGAGGCTTTCACTCCAGATATCCGGACGGAAACGGAGCACGGCCAGCCCATCAGGCCCGGGTCCGCCCACCACGACAACTGTGCCGCCTGCGCCCACACGGCCGTTCCAAGATCATGATGTGAGTCCGAGGATGGTGAATGGGCGGCCCATGGAGCGTCCTGCCCATCGGGTGGCTTCGGTGACGTCGATGCGTCCGGCCAGGCGGAGTGCGCCGATTGCGAGGTTCCGCAGAGAAGCCATGACCCTGGGTCCGGATCGGGTTCTGACCTGGGATTTGTCCTCTTGATACAGGGTGTCGCGCAGCCAGTGAAGAGACTCGATCGACCACTGTTCCCGGACGTAGCCGGCCAGGTCGGCGGCGTTTGCCTGCCCGGGTTCCGGGCTGGCGACGCCGAGTGCGGCGACGGCCGAGATCGGCTGGCCGTGCAGGTCCGTGACGTACCGTTCGATGAGGAACACCTGGCTGACGTGCGGGAACGGCAGGTCGTCGGGGGCGGGCAAGACCTGGATGGTGCGGGTGGTGATCCGGCCGTGGCCTTTATCGGTGGCGGTATGAGCGACCGGAACCTGGCCCCAAGGCAGCGCGTTGAGAGCACCGAACAGTGCCCGCCGGTTCTCCTTCACCGGAAGCACGAACTCGCCGCCGTGCTCATGGATGTGGTTCGCGGTGGCCTTCACCGTGTGCAGCGCGTCCGCGGTCACGATCTTGTCTTCCAGGTCGATCTGGCCGAGGACCACCGGGGCCATCGGTACCTCGTTCGTCTTCTTGCCGACCTCTGCCTGGGCGGCGACCACCGAGGAGGCGGCGTCCGGGCCGACCAGGGCCGCGAGCAGCCGGACCTGGTTCCCGTCAGCGTCTTTCGCGCCCCTGACCGCCTTGCCGTCCAGCCTCACCTGCATCAACGCCGGCGAGCAGTCCTCCTCGCCGGCATCCCGGCCGGCCGTGGCCGCAGTGCTGAACCCGGCGAGATTCATCAGCCACGTACCGGCCGCCACGTCCAATGCCCCGGCGTCGGCATCGGTCAGTACCCGCCAGATCGTGGTCTTCGACGGCGGCGGCGCGGGAGCGGCACCGCTGCGCAGGTACAAATCGGCCAGGATCACCGGCGGCACGTCAGCGACCCAGCCAGTGATCGCGGTATAGCCCTTCATCCCGGCCACGACCGCCGCCGCAGCCAGCGCCAGCACGGCCGCAACAGGATGATCCCTGCCCTGGCCGACCCGGCCATCCGGCACCCCGGCGAACAGTTGCAGCAGGTCACCGCCGGCATCCGGTACCGGGACAGACACGATCGGCCCTGCCGGCGCGGACGCAGCAGCATAAATGACAGACTGACCCACGGCGAAGCTCCGGTGGCTGGGATCTGTGAGAGGACCCCTGTTCCTACCGGAGCTTCGTCACATTCCCCTGTCCGGCACGCCGCTCATGATCACATCGCAACACCCCGCCACGAATCGTGACTCAAACCCATAAAACGATCTTGGAACGGCCGTGCCTGCGCCCATGAGCCACCTGATCCGTGCCGCCAGCACGGACGGGCCGGGCGTGGCCTCGTCATACTCCCGGTTGAAATCGTGAAGCAACTGCCCGATGGCGTCTGCATCGGCGGCGCTTGCGCAGCGCACCGCCAGATCCCTTGCTGTCGCCTCGCTCATATGACTGAATCTACGGACCCCCGCAACCACCTTTCCCAGCGAAGAGCTTCTGTGGGGGGACGGTGGCGTGGTGGCCAGCAGACCTGCGGCGGCCCCGCAAACCGGGAGGGGAGCCTCAGAATAGATCAGACGAGCCCTCGCCGTAGGTGTGTGGTTATGACATGCAGGTGGGGCTCAGCCTGCACCACCTGGTCCGGTGGGCCCTGCACTTTCGGCCGAAGCGCGCTGCCCCGGTTCAGCGCCGCCGTGGGGGAAATCACGGCCGCGCTGATCGCCGCGGAGGACCTGGTGGATGCCCTGGCCCTGCGGGTGGACGCGGGGGAGGCGGCGGCGGCCGGCCATGCCGCGGTCGCCAAGCTCAGCGCCACCCGGGCCGCCATCGGAGCGGTGGAGCAGGCGGTCGCCCTGGTCGGCAACAACGCCCTGACGAGAAAGAACCCGCTGGAGCGGCACTACCGGGACGTGCTGTGCGCCCGGGTGCACACGCCACAGGAAGACAGTGTCATCGCCGGCCTGGGCAGTGCCGCCTTCGCGGGCCTGGTGTTGGGGGAACGATGACCGAGATCGTCACGATAGCCACCCCGTCCCTGGGGAACCGCAGCTACCTGGCCACCGACGGATCGGTCGCGCTGGTGGTCAACTCCGCCCCGGGACATCGACCGGATCCTGGCCGCTGCCCAGGCCCGGGGAGCCACGATCACGCACGTGTTCGAGACCCACATCCACAACGATTACCTCACCGGCGGGCTGACGCTGGCCCGCGCGACGGGCGCGGCCTATCACGTGAACGCCGCCGATGCGGTGGCCTTCGACCGGGTCAAGATCACCGACGGTGACCTGATCACCGTCGGCGAGGCCATGCGGGTGCGGGTGATCGCCACGCCGGGGCACACGTTCACCCACCTGGCCTACGCGCTGGAGGACGTGCCCAGCGGTGCCGTGCGGGCGGTGTTCACCGGCGGGTCGCTGCGGCACGGATCCACCGGCCGCCCGGACCTGCTCGGCGCCGAGCATGCCGCCACCCTGGCCGCGGCCCAGCACGCCCCGGCCCGGCGGCTGGCCGCCACGCTGCCGGGGGCGGCCGAGCTCCATCCCACGCACGGGTTCGGCAGCTTCTGCGCGGCCACCCCGGCTACCCCGGCCGGCGCAGGCGGTGCGACGCTCGCCGACGAGCAGGACGGCAACCCGGTGTTCCTGGTCGGCTCCGATGCCTACGTGCGGATGCTGCTGGCCGGGCTGGATGACTACCCGGCCTACTACGCCCGGATGGCCCCGGCCAACAGCGCCGGCCCGGCCGCCAGCCATCTCACGCTGCCCGCGCCGGCCAGTGCCGCGGAGATCCCACGGCGCATCGCCGCCGGGGAATGGGTGGTCAACCTGCGGTCCCGGCGGGCGTTCGCGGCCGGTCACCTGCCCGGCTCGCTCAGCTTCGAGAGTGGTGACAGCCTGGTCGCCAACCTGGGCTGGCTGCTGCCCCCGGGCGCGCCGCTGACCCTGCTCGGCCGTCCCGGCCAGATCGCCGACGCCCAGCGTGACCTGGCCCGGATCGGCATCGACCGGCTCGCCGGAGCGGCCGGATGGCCGCAGGCCGAGGCCGGCCAGCGGCTCGCGGACTACCCGGTGGCCGACTTCGCCGCCCTGGCCGCGGCCCGGCGGCAGCGGCCGGTGACCGTCCTGGACGTGCGCCGTCGGCTGGAGTGGTCGGGCTGGCCATATCGAGGGCGCGGTGCACATTCCCCTGCACCACCTGCCCGCCCAGCTCGCCGCGCTGCCATCGGGCCCGGTCTGGGTGCACTGCCAGGCGGGCTACCGGGCCAGCGTGGCCGCGTCCGTGCTGCACTCCTCGGGCCGTCCCGTCGTCGCCATCGATGACGAGTTCCGGAACGCGGCCCGGGCGGGCCTCCCGGTGACCGGCGGCGGGAGCTCAGCCGGGTGAGTTTGGGCAGGTGAACACGGCAGGGTTGCTCCCTCCACGGCGGTTGAATCGCCAGAACAGGCAGGGCAGGCTGGCGGCGTGCACAGTGTGGAGATTGTCCTTGGGCTGGTTGTGCTGGGCGTGGTCGTGGCGGCCTTCGCCAACCGGCTGCGGATCCCGGCGCCCTCCCTGCTGGTGGTGGCCGGGGTGGCCATTGGCCTGATCCCCGGGGTGCCGGCCGTCCGGATCCCCCCCGACGTGGTCAGCTTCGTCGTGCTGCCCCCGCTGCTGTGGGCGGCCACCGACGAGCTGCCGTGGCGTGACCTGAAGGCGGTCTGGCGGCAGGTGGCCGTGCTGGCGGTGGGCCTGGTGCTGGCGTCGGCGGCGGCGGTGGCCGCCGTCGTGACGGCCGTGGCGGCCGTGCCGCTGACCATGGCCTTCGTGCTGGGCGCCGTGCTGGCCAGCACCGACCCGGTCGCGGTGAGCGCGCTCGGCCGGCGGCTCTCGCTGCCGGCCCGGGTCCAGGCCGTGGTCCAGGGGGAGAGCCTGTTCAACGACGCGACCAGCCTGGTGCTGTTCCAGATCGCGGTCTCGTTCGCGGTCGGCGGTGCGGCCGCGACCGGTCCGGGCGGCGCGGTGCTGCGCGGCGCGATCCAGTTCCTGGTGCTGGCCGGCGGCGGGGCCCTGGCCGGCGCGGCCGTCGCGGCCGGCGTCATCGGGGTGCGGAGCTTGATCACCGACCCGGTCCTGGAATCCGCCGTGGCCCTCATCACCCCGTACGTCGCCTACGTGCTCGGCGAGGCCGTCCACGTGTCGGGGGTGATGGCGGTCATCGTGGCCGGGCTCACGATCGGCCTGCGGCGCGGCCGGATCAGCACAGCACAGACGCGGCTGCAGATCCGCTCGGTCTACCAGACCGAGGTCTTCCTGCTGGAAAGCGTGGTGTTCAGCCTGATCGGGCTGGAACTGCCGACTCTCATCCGGGACCTGCCCAGCGAGGGCCGCTGGCCGCTGGCCGCCCTGGCCGTCAGCGGCACCCTCCTCGCTACCCGGATCCTGTGGGTGTTCCCGCTGTGGGCGGTCACCGGGCGGCGCGGCGGCACCCGCCGGCCCTCGTGGACGGTCCCCGCCGTGGTGTCCTGGGCCGGGACCCGCGGCGTCGTCCCGCTGGCGGCCGCGCTGTCCATCCCGCTGACCACCGCCACCGGCGCGCCTATGCCGCAGCGGGCCCTGGTGCTGGTGCTCACGGTCGTGGTCATCGTGATCTCGCTCATCGTGCAGGGCCTCACCCTGGAGCCGCTGGTGCGCTGGACCGGGGTAGCCCGGCCCGCCGCCAGCACCCGGCGCGAGGAGGCCGCCGCCCGGCTCAAGCTGGCCGAGGCGGGCATCGCCCGTCTCGACGAGCTGGCCGCCGGCGAGGAGATCCCGGCGCCGGTGATCGACCGGATGCGCCGGGCGCTGAACGTGCGCATCGGGCACGCCCGGGCCGGCGTCGACGCCGACGGGCACGCGCCGCCCGCGGCGAGGACCGAGCGTGAGATCCGCCGCGATGTGATCGCCGCGGAGAACGCCGAGCTGTCCCGGCTGTACGCCGAGGGCACGATCAATGACACCGTCCGGCAGCGGCTGCAGCGGCAGCTCGACCTGGAGCTGGCCCGGTTCTCCGACGAGCCGCACTGACCGCGACGGGCCGAGTCGGCCGAGCCGGCAGCCGCCAGGCCGAGCCGGCGCCGAGCGCCGGCCGGAGCCGGGCAAGCATCCCGCATTCGCCCGCTGACCGGCACGGACGTGGTGTTCATCGGAGCTACTCATCCGCGAGGCCCGCGTAATCCCCTCACGAGGCCGGCCTGCCTGCCCCCACCCGCGAGGACTTCGAGCAGCTGCTGGCGTTCCGGGTCAGCCTGCGCCGGTTCCAGCACTGGAGCGGGGCCCAGGCCCCGGGCCGCGGGGCTCACTCACGTCCGGCACCAGCTCGTGGTCGCGGTCAAGGGGCACGCCGGGGATGTCCCGCCCGGTCGACCAGCTCGACCTCGCGGGCTACCTGCTGGTGCGGCATCACAGCGTGGTCGAGCTGGTCGACCGGGCGGAAGCGGCCGGCCTGGTCCGGCGCACCCCTGACAGTGACGCCCGGATCGTCCGGGTCCGGCTCACCCCGAAGGGCAACCACCTGGTGCCGGCCCTGGCCGCGGCGCACCTGGCTGAGCTGTGCCGCCTGGCCGCCGACCCTGGGCGACCTCGCGCCGGGCAGCCACCGGGCACGGCGTCGCGGAGCCGCTGGTCAGCGTGGCCGCGGGCCTGGGACCAGCACGCTGACCCGGGTGCCCGGCCGGAGCGCGGTGCCCGGGCCCAGGCCGGACAGCCGGCGGCGAAGCCGTCCGGGGCCGCCCGCGCCTCATCTGGTCAGGGAATCCTGATGTCATGGTGCTCCGCGGCCTCCTGCTGCTCCGCCTCGGTCAGGTCGGCCACCCGCACCGGGGTGACCAGGCTCCAGTGCCGGCCGACCGGGCAGTACTGCAGCCGGGCCCAGCCCAGGCGCAGGGCCTTGAGCGAGGCGCCCGGGATCCAGAGGGTGGTGAACAGGTGCCCCTCGCGGCACCGCACCACGGCGTTGCCGCCTACGCCGTAACCGAGGCGGCGGGCGACCACCGTGCCCGCCACCAGCCCGGCAACGAGGAGAACCAGCCGCGTGACCGACTTCTTTGCCATACGCCCCGTTGTACCAGGCGGCCCCCGGCCCGGCGAGGGGCCGGAAGGCTCCGCCCGGCCCGCCCGGCCCGCGCGGCGCTTGCCCGGCCCGCCCGGCCGCGCGGCCCGCCGCGGTCCGCCCGGCGCCCGCCCGGCCCGCCCCGGCCCGCCCGGCCCGCCCCGGCCCGCGCGGCGGCCGCCCGGCCCGCGCGGCGCCCGCCGCGCCCGACCTGGCCCCGGGACCGTGGTCGTGGCCGCCGGGCGGCCGCCCTGTTACTGTTGGTGCGCGTTGGCGAAGTTAACGTTCATTAACCGGTAGGTGAGGGTGGATACGCCCCAGCTGGCCAGCCTGGCCGACCCGGACAGCCCGGAGTTCCGGCGCAACGCCGCGGCGAACGCGGAGCTCGCCGGGGACCTGCGCGAGCGGCTCGGCGACGCGGCCCAGGGCGGCCCGCAGCGGGCCCGCGAGCGGCACGAGGCCCGCGGCAAGCTGCTGCCCCGGGACCGGGTCGGCGCGCTGCTCGACCCCGCGTCCCCGTTCCTGGAGCTGTCCGCGCTGGCGGCGACGGGCATGTACGGCGGCGAGGCGCCCGGCGCCGGGATCATCACCGGCATCGGCCGGGTGGCCGGGCGGGAATGCGTCATCGTGGCCAACGACGCCACCGTCAAGGGCGGCACCTATTACCCGGTCACGGTGAAGAAGCACCTGCGCGCCCAGGAGATCGCCCTGCAGAACCGGCTGCCCTGCCTGTACCTGGTGGACTCCGGCGGTGCCTTCCTGCCCCGCCAGGACGAGGTCTTCCCGGACCGGGAGCACTTCGGCCGCATCTTCTACAACCAGGCCACCATGTCGGCCCGCGGCATCCCGCAGATCGCCGCCGTGCTCGGCTCGTGCACCGCGGGCGGCGCCTACGTCCCGGCCATGAGCGACGAGAGCGTCATCGTCGCCGGCCAGGGCACCATCTTCCTGGGCGGCCCGCCGCTGGTCCGCGCGGCGACCGGGGAGGTGGTCAGCGCGGAGGACCTGGGCGGCGGCGAGGTGCACGCCCGCACCTCCGGCGTGGTGGATCACCTGGCCGCCGACGACGCCGGCGCGCTGCGCACGGTGCGGTCCATCGTGGCCACGCTGCCGCCGCCCGCCCCGGCGCCGTGGCCGGTCGCCCCGCCCGAGGAGCCCGCCGTCGACCCGGCCGGCCTGGGCGGGGTCGTCCCAGCCGGCCTGCGCACCCCCTACGACGTGCGGGAGGTCATCGCGCGCCTGGTCGATGGCAGCCGGTTCCACGAGTTCAAGCAGGACTACGGGGCCACCCTGGTCACCGGTTTCGCGCACATCCACGGCCACCCGGCCGGGATCGTGGCCAACAACGGCATCCTGTTCAGCGAGTCCGCGCTGAAGGGCGCCCACTTCATCGAGCTGTGCGACCAGCGCCGCATCCCGCTGGTTTTCCTGCAGAACATCACCGGCTTCATGGTCGGCCGCGCCTACGAGGCGGGCGGTATCGCCAAGCACGGCGCCAAGATGGTCACCGCCGTGGCCTGCGCCCGGGTGCCGAAGCTGACCGTGATCATCGGGGGCTCGTTCGGCGCGGGCAACTACGCCATGTGCGGCCGCGCCTACTCGCCCCGCTTCCTGTGGATGTGGCCGAACGCGCGGATCTCGGTGATGGGCGGGGAGCAGGCCGCGGCGGTGCTGGCCACCGTCCGCCGCGACCAGCTGGGTGACGCCTGGGCCGCCGGGGAGGAGGAAGACTTCAAGAAGCCGATCCGGGACCAGTACGAGGAGCAGGGCAGCCCGTACTACTCGACCGCGCGGATCTGGGACGACGGGATCATCGACCCGCTCGACACCCGGCGGGTGCTCGGCCTGGGCCTGGCCGCCTGCGCCGGCGCCCCGCTGGAACCCATCAGCTACGGCGTCTTCCGGATGTGACCATGTTCGCCACCGTCCTCATCGCCAACCGGGGCGAGATCGCCGTGCGGATCACCCGCACCCTGCACCGGCTCGGCATCCGCGCCGTGGTCACCGCCGTCGCCGACGACGCCGGCGGCCGGGCCGCCCGCACCGCCGATCTCGCGGCGGCCGTCGGCAGCTACCTGTCCGTCGGGGACGTCATCGACGCGGCGCTGGCCAGCGGGGCCGAGGCCGTGCACCCCGGCTACGGGTTCCTGGCCGAGAACCCGGCGCTGGCCCGGGCCTGCGCCGAGAACGGCCTGGTGTTCGTCGGGCCGCCGCCCGACGCGATCGCGGCCATGGGAGACAAGATCGCCGCGAAGCGCAGGGTCAGCATGGCGGGCGTGCCCGTCGTGCCGGGCAGCGAGGCGGCCGGGCTGACCGATGCGGAACTGGCCCGGGCCGCCGAGGCGGCCGGGCTCAGCGCGGGCGAGGCAGTGCTGCTCAAGCCGTCGGCCGGCGGCGGCGGGAAGGGGATGCGGCTGGTCCGCTCGACCGGCGGCCTCGGCGAGGCGATCGCCGCCGCGCGGCGCGAGGCCCAGGCCGCGTTCGGCGACGGCACCCTGCTGGTCGAGCGGTGGATCAGCCGCCCGCGGCACATCGAGATCCAGGTCTTCGCCGACGCCCACGGCCATGTCGTGCACCTCGGCGAGCGCGAATGCAGCCTGCAGCGCCGGCATCAGAAGATTGTCGAGGAGGCGCCCTCGCCCCTGCTGGCCGGCCTGCCCGGCGGCGGGCAGATCCGGGACGCCATGGGGGCGAGCGCGGTCGCGGCCGCCCGGGCCGTGGGGTATGAAGGCGCCGGGACGGTGGAGTACATCGTCTCCGCCGACCGCCCGGAAGAGTACTTCTTCCTGGAGATGAACACCCGGCTGCAGGTGGAGCACCCGGTCACCGAGCTGGCCGTCACGGTGGCCGGCCAGCGGCCCCTGGACCTGGTCGAGTGGCAGCTCCGGGTGGCCGCGGGGGAGCCGCTGCCCTTCCGGCAGGAGGACGTGGGATTCGCCGGGCACGCGGTCGAGGCCCGGGTGTACGCCGAGGACCCGGCCCGCGGTTTCCTGCCCACCGGCGGCCGGGTGCTGCGGCTGGACGAGCCCGACCTGCCCGGGGTCCGGGTCGACTCCGGGCTGAGCGAGGGCAGCGTGGTCGGCGGCGGCTACGACCCGATGCTGGCCAAGGTGATCGCCTGGGGCCCGGACCGGCCCGCCGCGCTGCACCGCCTCGGCCTGGCCCTGGGCCGGTACACGCTGCTCGGGGTGGGCAGCAACGTGGCGTTCCTGCGCTCGCTGCTGGCCGACCCGGAGGTCCGGGCCGGGCGGCTGGACACCGGCGTGGCCGGGCGGCACGCCGCCGACCTGTCCGAGGCGGGCCAGGGGGATGACGGGCCGCCGGCCGAGGTGCTGGCCGCGGCGGCGCTCGGGCGGACGCTGGAGCTGGCCGCGCCCGCCGCCGGGCCGTGGGGCATCCCGGACGGCTGGCGCCTGGGCGGCCCGGCCGGGACCACCTGGCGGCTGGCCGGGCACAAGATCACCGTGCGCGGGCCGGCCGGTGAGGCCGAGGTGTGCGTGGACGGCGGCGATCCCGTGCCCGTCACCGCGTCGCTCACCGGCGGCCTCCTGGAGCTCGGCTACGGCGGCCGCCTGCTGCGCTACGCCTGGGCCCGGGATGGGGAGACCTGCTGGCTCGGGCGGGACGGCCAGGCCTGGGCGGTGCCGCCCACCCCGGCGGACCGCGGTCCGGGCAGTGGGCCGGACGGGGCGTTGGGCACGGTACGCAGCCCGATGCCGGGGACCGTCCAGGCGGTGCGGGCCACCGTGGGGGACGAGGTGCGCCCCGGTCAGCCACTGGTCGTCGTGGAGGCCATGAAGATGGAGCACACCGTGGTCGCCCCGGTGGCCGGCCGGGTCGCGGAACTCACCGTGCGGGCCGGCGCGCGGGTCGGCCTGGATGAGGTCCTGGCCATCATCAGCGCTGATGGGCAGGGCTGACCCGGCGGCGTAGGCTCGACGGCGAGACGGCAGGCCATGCCGGCGAGGAGGCGGGCCATGGAATTCGAGCATGTCCTGGTGGAGCGGTCCGGGCCGTTCAGCACCATCACCATGAACCGGCCGCAGCGGCGCAACGCCCTCTCACTGGCGCACATGCGGGAGCTGATCGCCGCGTTCCGGCAGGCCGGGGACAGTGACGCGCTGGGCATCGTGCTGGCCGGCAACGGGCCCGTGTTCAGCGCCGGGCACGACTTCGCCGATGTGGCCGGCGCCGACCTATCGGGCGTGCGCTCGCTGCTGATGACCTGCACCGAGCTGATGACGCTGATGCAGCAGGTGCCGCAGCCGGTGGTGGCCCGGGTGCACGGGCTGGCCACGGCGGCCGGCTGCCAGCTGGTCGCCACCGCCGACCTGGCCGTGGCCAGCGAGGATGCCGGGTTCGCCGCGCCCGGCGGCCAGGGCGGCTGGTTCTGCCACACGCCGATGGTGGCCGTGGCCCGGAACGTCGGCCGGAAGCGGGCCATGGAGCTGGCGCTGTCCGGCGACGTCATCGACGCCCGGACCGCGCTCGGCTGGGGCCTGGTCAACCAGGTCGTGCCCGCCGCGGATCTCGACGGCGCGACGGCGGACCTGCTGGACCGGGTGACCCGCGGCTCGGCGGAGAGCAAGGGCATCGGCAAGCAGGCGCTGTACGCGCAGATCGACCTGGACCAGCCGAAGGCCTACGCCTACGCCATCGAGGTGATGGCGGCCACCAGCCAGCTGCCCGACGCCCGGGAGGGCATGCGGGCGTTCCTGGAAAAGCGCAAGCCGCGCTGGCGCCGCGGCCGGTAGGCAGCTCGCGCACGTCAACGGCGGGCAAAAATCCGGTCTTCTCGGCCCGGCCCGCACGGGCCGGTCATTATCGGGATGTGGCAGACTCCCCGCATTCTCCCCGCGCCGCCTGGCCGCGCGAGCCCGCCCGGCCGCGCCGCCGGCGCACGCCCGCGCTGGTGGCCGTGCTGGCGGCCGTGGCCGTCCTGGGCGCGGGCACCTGGTACCTGGTCCGTCCGGGCGGCGGGGCCAGCACGACGGGCCAGGCGGGCCAGCACCACGCGGCCGGCGCGGCCGCCCGGCCGGACAGCCCGCCCGCGGGGCTGCCCGCCGCCGAGTCCGGCCTGCTGCCCTGGCACCTGCCCGAGCCGCTCAGCCGCGCGGTCGTGGTGCCCGGTGCCGCGGGCCGGCTGGTGGTGCTGGGCGGGCTGACAGCCAGCGGTGCCACGCTCAGCGGGGTGTATGCCATCCAGACCCGGACCGGGGTGGCCCGCCCGCTCGGCTCGCTGCGCGCGCCGCTGCACGACGCGGCGGCGGCGGTGGCCGGCGGCCGGGCCCTGGTGTTCGGCGGCGGCTCGTCCACCAGCGTGCCGGGCGTCCAGTCGGCCCCCGTGACCGGGCCCTGGCCGGGTGCTGCCGCCCGCGCCGCGGGCACCCTGCCGCAGGCCCGCTCGGATGCCGCCGCGGTCACCATCGGCGCCACCAGCTACCTGGTCGGCGGCTACGACGGGACCCGGCCGGACGCGGCCGTGCTGGCCACCACGGACGGCCGCGCGTTCCAGCCAGTCGCCTCGCTGCCGGTGCCGGTGCGCTACCCCGCGGTGGCGGCGCTGGGCGGGCAGATCTACGTCTTCGGCGGGCAGGCGGTGACCGGCCCGCAGGCCGGCACGCCGGTGGACGCCATCCAGCTGGTCAGCCCGGCCCGGCACACCGCGACGGTGATCGGCCACCTGCCCGAGCGGCTGACCGGCGCGGCCGCGCTGACCGTGCGCGGTGAGGTGTTCCTGGCCGGCGGGGACAGCCCGGCCGCGCAGCCGCACGCTCCGGGGGTCGGCGCTACCCAGCTGCCGCCGGGGGAGCGGGGCGGGTCCACTGGGGCCGAGGCGTCCATCGCGACCCACACCGTGCGTACCATCTGGGCGTTCAACCCGGCCACCCGGCGGCTGCTGCCGGCCGGCCAGCTCCAGGTACCGGTCTCGCACGCGGCGGCCACGGTGACCGGGGGAACCGGCTGGATCGTCGGCGGAGAGTCCGGCGGCTCGCTGGTCTCGGTCGCGCAGATGCTCCGGCCGGACCGGGCCTTCGGCACGGCCGGCGCGCCCGGGGCCGGCTCGCCGTACTTCGGCGCCCGGCTGCTCATCGCGGACCGGGGCAACAACCGGATCCTGTTCTTCGATGACCGGATGCACCTGGTGTGGAAGTACCCGTCGCCACGCACCCCGCGCGACCCGCTGCGGTTCTACTTTCCCGACGACGCCTTCTTCATCGACCACGGCACCGCGATCCTGTCCAACCAGGAGCAGAACGAGACGATCATCAAGATCGCCTACCCCTCAGGCAAGATCATCTGGTCCTACGGCCACCCGGCCCGGGCCGGCACCGCGCCCGGCTTCCTGCACGAGCCGGACGACGCCTACCTGCTCCGCAGCGGGCAGGTCACGGTGGCCGACGCGAACAACTGCCGGGTCCTGGTCATCAACGAGAACCGGACCGTGGCGCACCAGATCGGCACCAACGGCGTCTGCAGACATCATCCGCCGGATTCGATGGGGTCGCCCAACGGGGATACCCCGCTGCCGGACGGCAACCTGCTGATCTCCGAGATCAACGGCTCGTGGGTCAGCGAGTACACGCTCACCGGGAAGCTGGTCTGGACCGTCCAGCTGCCGATCGCCTACCCGTCCGATCCGCAGCAGATCGGCCCGGACAAGTACCTCATCGCCGACTACGCCGCGCCCGGGCAGATCCTGGAGTTCAACCGGGCCGGACGCATCCTGTACCGGTACCACCCGGCGTCCGGGCCCGGCCTGCTGAACCACCCGTCGCTGACCGAGTTGCTGCCCAGCGGGGTCTTCATGGTCAACGACGACTACAACCACCGGATGGCCGCCATCGACCCGGCCACCGGGGCGCTGGTCTGGCAGTACGGTGTCACCGGCCAGGCCGGCCGTCAGCGCGGCCACCTCAATACCCCGGACGGCTTCGACCTGCTGCTGCCCAACGGGACGACGCCGACCCACCCCATCACCGGCTGAGGTGGCATCCGCAGGGAGTACAACTACTGCATGGCCCGCGAATGCCAGGAGAAGAACGCCAAGGGCCTGACCATGGTGGCCGTGGGGATGAACAAGGCCGCCGATGAACTCATGATCCTGGATGAGCAAACCCGCGAGGAACTGGCCAGCGGCAAGTACCGCAACCAGCGGCGCGGGTCGTTCGGCGGGTCGGCAGCGGCCGCCGCGCCGAGCGCTCCCGGGCTCTGGGTGCGGCCCGTCCGCGGCGCCGAGGCGGCCGCCGCACAGCCCATCCGAGGTAGCGAGCCGCACCCCGCGGCGGCCCGGCGGCCGTGGACCGGCCGGCAGGAGAGGCTGGCCCGCCTGTACAACGAGCAGGGGCTCCGGCCCGATGAGATCGCGCGCAAGCTCGGCGTGAGCACGTACCTGGCCACCCAGATCGTGCTGGCCGCCCGGAGCCGCGCTGAGCGCTGACCGGCTGGTTACGGGCGGACCGCGCGCAGCAGCAGGTAGTCGATGATCCGGCGTCGCCACAGAAGGTCTACCTGCCACAGCAGCAGGCGGGCGGCGGCCCGCTGGCCGGCGGGCGCGGCCATGTCACCGGCCAGCCGCCCTCGGGTGAGCCGGACCGCGGGGGCGATGACGCGGTCGCCGCAGGCCATGAGCTCCACCCCAGCCAGCCCCGCCCCGCGCGCGGCCGCGGCGATCTGCCCCGCCGTCATGGCCATGGCGGGCCGCAGCCCGAACACCCGCAACTGGGTCAGGCCGGACAGCAGCTCAGCGGGGAGGACCGGCCACCGCTGGACAGCGATGTCAGACATGCGCAGCACGCCGCCCGGGCGCAGCACCCGGTGGCACTCGGCGAAGAACGCCTTCCGCGAGCGGAAATGGAACGCCGCCTCCACGCTGATGATCCCGTCGAGGCTCCCGTCGGCGAACGGCAGCCGGACGGCATCGGCCGCCACGGGCGCGGCCGCCGCCTGCCTCAGCCGCGCCCGGCCCGCGGACAGCTGCCACTGGGTGATGTTCACCGCCACCAGCCGCCCCGGCCGGGCCACTGCGGCGATCAGCGGATCCTGGGTGCCGAGCCCGTTCCCCACATCGGCGATCACGCCCCCGGCGGGCAGGTCCGAGGCGAGGGTCCGGACCAGCCGGCGGCAGGCCACCTCCGCCTCAGCCTCCCAGCCCGGCCCCTCCCACAGTCCCAGGTTCAGCCAGCCGGGTGCCACGGCCAGGAAAAAGTCCGAGCCGATGCTCTCATAGACGCGCGCGGCGGGATTCGCGTCCTGCCTGAGCATCGCAGCCATATGCCGCACATGCTGGCCCGTCCACCCCGCGATCGACGCTGGCTCACCTACCATCCCGGCCTCACATACGGGACACTGCCCGCAGCATGCCGGCCACAACCGTGGCCGGCCCGGCTAGCGCGGCGGCTGTCGGTGCCAGCGCCTAGCCTGTGAGCATGCCGCTGGCGCGATCCGGGAGGGGCCGATGGCGGACGCCGATGACGTGCGGCGACTTGCACTGTCGCTGCCGCATGTGGAGGAGATCGACAGCGACGGCTTCGACTTCCGGGTGGGCGGCAAGGGATTCGTCTGGTCCTACCCGGAACGCCAGCCGGGGCAGCGGCGGGTCATCCGGACCGACATCGCCGTGCTGTTCGTCGGGGACGAGGCCGAGAAGCAGGCCCTCCTGCTGGGTGAGCCTGGCCTCTTCTTCACCACCCCTGCCTACGACGGCTGGCCGCTGGTGATGGTGCGGCTCACGGCGGTGGACGCCGGGCGCCTGGCCGAACTCGTCACCGACGCGTGGCGGATGCGTGCCCCGGATACCCTCGGCAGCGAACTCGGCGAGGCGGCCAGCGGCCGCTAGGACGGCCCCGGCCGCCGGAAAATCACTCGGCTAGGACGGGCCTGTCACCGTACGCGGCGAAGGCGGCCGACGGGTAGGCCAGGACGTCAAAGTGCCCGCTCTTCACCCGCTCCAGGAACATGGCCCACTCGGCCGGGGTGAAGACGAGCGGTTCCCGGCCGGGGAATTTGGAGTCACGCACCACGATGTTGACGCCTTCGGCCCCCCGGCGCCAGGCGATCTCCACGCAGTCGCCCTCAGCGCCGCAATGGCTCGACTTACGCCACACCACCCGCACGCACCTCCTCGAAGGCGGCCCTGGTCCGCTGGCAGCCCGCGCTTACCGCTGCCGGACCCGCAGGACAAGCATGCGGCCGGCACCCGGACGGCGAGCTTGCCGTCACCCTGATGCTTACCTTGCCGCCCAGGTCACACGGTCAGGCCGGGGCGGGCGACGCGTCTCAGACCGGCCAGTCCAGCTGTGGCTCGGGGATGGCAAGCTGCCGTCCGTGCGCCTGGGCCTCGGCCCGGCCCGCCTCATCACCGCGCGGATAGCGGAAGATCCGGCCCGGGAAAACGACGAAGTTCTCCGCCGCGGACTCGAAGTTCACATACCAGCCAGGCTGATCGAGTGCATTGGCGAAGGCCTCCGCGAGGCCGGCCGCGTCGGCTTCCCCGGCTTCGAACTCCAGGGTGGTCCAGATCTCCGGCTGATCGGGCGTGGTGCCCCGGGCGCGGAACCGGCTGACCTTGCGGACGGTCAGGCTCAGGTTCTCCAGGGTTGTCCCGACGCGCAGGCTCTCGGCGATGATGGTGCCCTCGATCATGAGGATCTCCCGTCAGCCTGGTGGGCCGCGACGGCGGCCCGGAGGTGTTCCAGCATGACTTCGTGGTGGGCGAGGACCGCGGCGCGGGCGGCCGCGGGATCGTGGGCGATCAGCGCGGCGGCGATCGGCTCGTGCAGCGCCTGCTGCTGCCCCGGCCCGGCGTCGGTCAGCCAGGGCGGCACCGATTCGGCGTCCACCCAGCCCCTGAACTCGAACGACAGCACGGCACTGTGCACGCTCTCATAGATGGCGGCCAGGTAGGGGTTGCCGGACGCCCGGACCACCGCGGCGTGGAACACGGTGTCGGCGGCGATCCACTCGCCGGCCCGGCCGGCGGCGTCCCGCAGCCGGCCGAGGGCGGCCTCGATCCCTGCTGCCTCCGCTGCCTCCAGCGGCGGGCGGCGGGCCGCCGCCTCGCCGGCGCCCAGGGTCTCCAGCCACAGCCGCAGCTGCATCAGCTGGTCCACAGACTGGTTGCCCAGGTCCAGCATGAGGCTGACCGAGGCGGTGACCATCGTCTCCGGGCGGCGGATCACATAGGCCCCGGAGCCGTGCCGGATCTCCACCAGGCCCATCAGCGACAGGCTGCGCAGCGCCTGGCTGACGGTGGGGCGGCTGGCCCCGAACCGCTCGGCCAGTTCCCGCTCCGGCGGCAGCCGGGCCCCCTCGGTGATCTGCTCGCCGATGATCAGGTTCCGGATCTGGGCCGCCACCTCGTCGGCCCGGCGGGAACTGCGGACCGGGCCGATGCCGTCCAGCGGCACGGGTGTTTCGCGCACCCGTTGACACTACCGGATGGCAAAGTGACAATGTGGCTATGCCACTTGGCCACTCTACGGAGAGCTGGTCGGTACCCGACCCGCAGCGGCTCGCGGACCGCATCCGGCTGCGCGCCGTGCAGATGGTGGCCGCGCAGGGGTTCGGCTACCTGGGCCAGGCGCTGTCCGCTGCCGAGCAGGTCGCCGCGCTGTTCGCGGCGGCCCGCCCCGGGATCGACCGGGTCGTCTGCTCGCCAGGGCACTACGTGATCGCGCTCTACGCCGCGGCCGCCGAGACCGGGCTGCTGCCGGCCGGAGCGCTGGCGGGCTACGGGCAGGACGGTTCCGCCCTGGAGGCGATCGGGACCGAGCGGTCGCCGGTCGCGGACTACGTGTGCGGCTCGCTGGGGCAGGGCCTGTCCGCCGCCGCCGGGTTCGCCCTGTCGGACCGGATGCGCGGCCGGGACGCCCGCACGTTCGCGCTGGTCAGTGACGGCGAGCTGGAAGAGGGGCAGGTCTGGGAGGCGGCCATGTTCGCCGCGCATTACCGGCTAGGCCGCCTGACCGTGCTGGTCGATGCCAACAACTCCCAGGTCGACGGGCCGGTGGACGGCGTCACCACGATCGAGCCGGTCGCGGCCAAGTGGGCGGCGTTCGGCTGGGAGACGGCCGAACTCGACGGGCACGATGCCGCCGCGCTGCTCGCCGCGCTGGCCGCGGCCGCGGTCAGCACCCGGCCGTCCGTGCTGGTCTGCCGGACCTCGGCCAGCCAGGGCCTGGACTGCCTCCCCCCGGACGCGGACCGGCACTTCATCAAGCTGCCGCCGGACCTCGCCGCCCGGGCGCTGGCCGAGCTGGGCGGGCGGCTGGCGGGCCGCGATGCGTGAGCCGCCCTACCCGACCGTGCTCAAGCCCTGGGGCCGCGCCCTGGTCGACCTGGCCCGGCAGCGGGAGGACATCGTCTGCCTGAGCGGGGACCTGACCCGGCAGTGCGAGGCCGACCTGTTCGCCGAGGCGTTCCCGGACCGGTTCATCCAGGCCGGCATGGCCGAGGCCAACATGATGGGCGTCGCGGGGGCGCTGGCCCGGTGCGGGCACATCCCGTTCGTGCACACGTTCGGCGTGTTCGCCACCCGGCGGCCGCTGGACCAGATCATCAACGCCATCGCCTACCCGCGGCTGCCGGTGCGGATCATCGGGTTCATGCCCGGCGTGTCCAGCCCCGGCGGCCCGAGCCACCAGGCCATCGACGACGTGGCGCTGATGCGCGCCCTGCCCGGCATGACCGTGCTCGACGTGGCCGACGCGATCCAGGTGCGGCAGGTGGCCGCGCTCATCGCCGACCTGCCCGGCCCGGTGTACGTCCGGCTCAAGCGGGGCGAGATCCCGCTGATCTTCGACGACGATCACCCGCTCGCGCTGGACCGGGCCGAGGTGCTCACCCCGGGCGACGACGCCGCGCTGTTCGCCAGCGGGATGATGCTGGCCCCCGCGCTGGCCGCGGCCCGGCTGCTCGGCGGGCACGGGGTGGGCGTGCGGGTGGTCAACGTCCCGGTGATCAAGCCGCTCGACGCCGGCACGGTGCTGGACGCCGCGGTGGCCTGCCGGGTCGCGCTGTCCGCGGAGAACCACTCGGTCATCGGCGGGCTCGGGTCGGCGGTCGCCGAGGCGCTGGCCGAGGCGGGGGCCGGCGTCCGGCTGCGCCGGGTCGGGCTGGCCGACACCTTCGCCGAAGGGGCCCAGAGCGCCGGCTACCTGTTCAGCAAGTACGGCCTGTCCACCCAGGCCCTGGTGGACGCGGCCTGGCAGGCGCTGGCCCGGCCCGGGCCGGCGCCCGTGGCCGCGCTACCCGACCCCGAGCCCGGCGAGTACGCACCAGTGTGAGCCGGGCCCATCGCGAGGAGGACCCCCGATGACCGCCTTCTACTCGGCTTCGGACCATGCCACCCCCATCGCCTCCCCGGGCGCTGTCACCGGCGTCGACTGGGAGCAGCGGGTCGACTTCAGCCGGCTGCGCGGCGACCGGATCGGCAAGCTCCAGGCCGCCCTGGAGCGGTCGGAACTGGGCGCGCTGATCTTGTTCGACATGAACAACATCCGCTACGCGACCGCCACCCACATCGGGAACTGGGCCCGGGACAAGTTCTTCCGCTGCGCGCTGGTGATGCGCGGCCACGAGCCGATCCTGTGGGACATCGGCTCGTCGGCCCGCACCCACCAGCGGTACGCGCCGTGGTACGGCCGCGGCAGCTGGCAGGCGGGCATCTCCAGCTGGCGCGGTTCCATCCCGGAGTACGTGGGCGTCGAGGCGGGCAACGCGGCCCGGCTGGCCGGGCTGCTCCGCGACGCCGGACTGGCCGACGGGCCGGTCGGGGTGGATGTCGTTGAGCTGCCGGTTTTGCGGGCACTGGAACGCGAGGGGCTGCGCGTCGAGGACGGGCACGGGCTGATGCAGGACGTCCGCTCGATCAAGACCGCCGACGAGATCGCGCTGCTGGATCACGCCGCCGCCCTGGTCGACGGGGCGTATGAGGAGCTGTACCGCGCGCTGCGGCCGGGCATCCGGGAGAACGACTGCGTCGCGCTGGTGAACCGGTACCTGTACGAGAACGGGTCGGAGGAGGTGGAGGCGGTCAACTCCATCTCCGGGGAGCGGTGCAGCCCGCACCCGCACGTGTTCTCCGACCGGCTGATCCGGCCGGGGGACACCGCGTACTTCGACATCATCCACGCCTTCAACGGCTACCGGACCTGCTATTACCGCACGCTGAACGTGGGCACCCCGAGCGGGGCGCAGCGCGAGGCGTACCGCCGGGCCCGGGAGTTCATGGACAACGCGATCGCGGAGATCCGCCCCGGCGCCACCTCCGCCGACGTGGTGCGGCACTTCCCGGCCGCGGCGGAGTTCGGCTTCGGCAGCGAGGAGGAGGCCTTCGGCCTGCAGTACTGCCACGGGCTGGGCCTGTCCAACTGGGAGCGGCCGCTGATGAGCCGCTACCACTCCTTCTCCCACCCGGTCGAGCTGACCGAGGGCATGGTGTTCGCCATCGAGACGTACTGGCCCACCCCGGACGGCTCGGCCGCGGCCCGGATCGAGGAGGAGGTCGTGGTCACCCCGGGCGGCTGCGAGCTACTCACCCGCTTCCCCGCCGACCAGCTGTACGTCGCCGGCCCGCGCTACTGGACCGGCGGCTAGCCGGCCTGCTGGTCCCGGAGGAACGCGGTCATCGCCCCGGTGACGGCGGCCGGGTCCTGGAGGGGGGAGCTGTGGCCCACCCCGGGCAGTTCCACCAGCCGGGAGCCCGGGATCAGCGCGTGCATCTCGCGGGACTGGGCGGCCGGCAGGGAGGTGTCGGCGCCGCCCGCGATGATCAGGGCCGGCACGGAGATGTCACTCAGCTCGTCCCGGATGCCGGGCCGGAGCACGACGCCGAGCATGGTCCTGGCCAGCGCCGCCCGGTCCGCCTGCGCCCACCGCTCGCGCCAGGCGGCCCGCTCGGCCGCGCGCGCCGGGTCGGTGCGGAACGCCGGCCGGTACAGCTCCTGCTCGAGCCGGGACGGCAGCAGCGGCCCGGACACCCCGGCGACCCGGCCGATGGCGGTGAGCAGCAGGTGCCCGGGCATCTTGCCGCGGGCGTGCCGGGCGGCGCTGGTGTTCAGCAGGATCAGCGACCGGACCAGGCCCGGCTGGCGGGCGGCGATCCGCAGCGCGGCGAAGCCGCCCATGGACAGCCCGGCCAGGTGCACCGGCGCCAGGCCGAGCGCCCGGATCACCGCGGCCACGTCCGCCGCCTGCTGCTCCATCTGGTAGCCGTCCGCGGCGACCGCGGACCGGCCCTGCCCGCGGAAGTCCATCCTCACGCAGCGGTACCCGGCGCGCAGCGCGGCGACCTGCGCGTCGTACTGGCGCCCGTCGAACAGGAACCCGTGCAGGAACAGGATCCGCTCACCGGACCCGCCGGTGTCCTCGTAGTAGAGGTCGGTCCCGTGCACCCCGATGACTGGCATGCGGCCATCCTCCCCGCATCAGCGGTGAGTTAACGGCGGCCCCGCCGTCCTACCGTCAGGAGCACGCACGGCCCGAGCACGCACGACCCGGAGGAGCGTCATGCTTGACCTGGAACCAGCCACTGCCACGATGACCAGCCTGGTGCGGGGAGTCCGCGACGACCAGCTCGGCTGGCCCACCCCGTGCCGTGAAGCGACGGTCGGCGACCTGCTCGACCACGTCGAGCAGTTGTCGCTCGGGTTCCGGGCGGCCGCCGCGAAGGCACCCGCCGCAGGCGGCCGCCAGCGGCCGTCGGCGTCCCGGCTCGGGGCGGACTGGCGGACCAGGATCCCGCGGCGCCTGTCGGACCTGGCGGACGCCTGGCGGGACGAGGCGGCATGGCGCGGGATGACCGTGGCGGGCGGCATGGACGTGCCGGGCGAGCTGGCCGGCGTCATCGTGCTCGACGAGGTCCTGGTGCACGGCTGGGACATCGCCGTCGCCAGCGGCCAGCCGTTCGCCTGCGATCCCGGGCTGGTGGCCGCCGCCTACGAGTTCGTCCAGTCCACCGCCGAAGCCAACCCGCACGGGACGCCCGGCCTGTTCGGCCCGCCGGTCCCGGTGCCGCCGGACGCGCCGCTGCTGGGCCGGCTGCTCGGCCTGGCCGGCCGGGACCCGGCCTGGCACGCTGGCCAGCCCGCCAGCTCCCGGTAAAGTCCCGCGGGCCGACGGCCCGGCCCGGCCATCCGGCTCTGGCGCGGGCCGCTGCGGCGTGCGAATGTGTGAAGGGGGTACCTGGCCGGGTATGTGATCTCCCTATCGTGGTGAGCGGGGGCCTGATGGGGCGTGACATCCAGCCGATCAAGATCAGCGGCGAAGACCGGCGCAAGTACCGGGAGAAGGTACAGCGCTCGCTGGACGTCTTTGCCCGGATGCTCCGCGAGCGGATGTTCGAGGAGGACCCGGCCCTCGTCGGCATCGAGATCGAGCTGAACCTGGTGGACGGGGCCGGTAACCCGTCCATGCGTAACGCCGACGTGCTGGAGGCCATCGCCGATCCGGCGTGGGCCACCGAGCTCGGCCAGTTCAACCTGGAGATCAACGTGCCGCCGCGGCGGCTCGGCGGCGACGCGCCCGCCCGGCTGGAGGAGGAGATCCGGGGCAGCCTCAACGAGGCCGACGCCAAGGCCCGGGGCACCGGCAGCCACCTGGTGATGATCGGCATCCTGCCGACCCTGCGCGAGGAGCACATGGCCGAGGAGACGCTGTCGGCCAACGCGCGGTACCGGGTGCTCAACGAGCAGATCTTCGCGGCCCGCGGCGAGGACCTGCGGATCGCGATCGACGGCCCGGAGAAGCTGCTCACCCACGCGGGCAGTATCACCCCGGAGGCGGCCTGCACCAGCGTCCAGCTGCACGTCCAGGTCTCGCCGGACGCCTTCCCGAGCTACTGGAACGCCGCCCAGGCCATCGCCGGGGTGCAGGTCGCGGTGGCCGCGAACTCGCCGTTCCTGTTCGGCCGGGAGCTGTGGGCCGAGACCCGGATCACGCTGTTCGAGCAGGCCACTGACACCCGGCCGGACGAGCTCAAGCAGCAGGGCGTCCGGCCCCGGGTCTGGTTCGGCGAGCGCTGGATCACGTCGGTGTTCGACCTGTTCGAGGAGAACATCCGCTACTTCCCGGCGCTGCTGCCGATCTGTGAGGACGAGGACCCGCTGGCCGTCCTGGACGGCGGGGGCTGCCCCCAGCTGGCCGAGATGAGCTTGCACAACGGCACGATCTACCGCTGGAACCGGCCCGTGTACGCGGCCGTCAATGGCCGGCCGCACCTGAGGGTGGAGAACCGGGTGCTGCCGGCCGGCCCGACGGTGGCCGACGTGATGGCGAACGCCGCGTTCTACTACGGGCTGATCCGCGCGCTGGCCGAGGCCCAGCGGCCGATCTGGACCCAGATGTCGTTCGCGACCGCGGCGGAGAACCTGCACGAGGCGGCGCGCGGCGGGATGGAGGCCCTGCTGTACTGGCCCGGCCTGGGCGAGGTCCCGGTGGCCGAGCTCGTGCTGCGCCGCCTGCTGCCGCTGGCCGCCGACGGACTGGCCCGCTGGGGCGTCCGCCCGGACCAGGCGGCCCGGCTGCTGGGCATCATCGAGCAGCGCTGCGTGACCGGGCAGACCGGGGCCGCGTGGCAGGTGGCCGCGGTGCGGGCGCTCGGCCGGGCGGGCAGCGGGCGGGCTGAGGCGCTGCGCCAGATGACCCAGGCTTACATCGGGCACATGCACAGCAACGAGCCGGTGCACTGCTGGCCGGTGCCCTGACCGGCCGCCCGGGTTACCCGGTGCGCACCGCGGACGGGCGCGGGCCGGACGCGGTGGCCGGCTTCCCCGGCGCCGCCGGGGTTCAGGAAGCGGTATTCGAGGTAGGTTCCGGGGTCCACGAGCTCTCCGGGCCCGCGGTGACGGGAGCCGGCTGACCCGGAGGCCGACCACGAGGAGGGCCGATGACCGCGGTGCTGCCGGGGTTCGACGTCACCGGCCGGGTGGCCCTGGTCACCGGGGCCGCCCGCGGCCTCGGCCGGGCCATCGCGCTGGCGCTGGCCGAGGCGGGCGCGGACGTCGCGCTCGGGCTGCGGGACGCGGCCAGCGGCACCGAGGTGGCCGGTGAGATCGAGCAGCTGGGCCGCCGGGCGCTGCGGCTGCAGCTCGACGTGTCCCGGATGGACCAGATCGAGCCGGCCGTGGCCGCCGCGGCCGCGCACTTCGGGCACCTCGACATCCTGGTGAACAACGCCGGCGGCGGCGGGGCCCAGAACCTGGCCGAGGACGTCCGGGAGGCTGATTTCGACGCGACGGTCGCGGTCAACCTCAAGGGCACCTTCTTCGCCAGCCAGGCGGCCGGCCGGGTGATGATCCGGCAAGGGTACGGGCGGATCATCACCATCGGGTCGCAGGCCGGCGCGGTGGCGCTGCCCGGGGAGTCGGTCTACTGCATGGCCAAGGCGGCCGTCGCGCACCTGACCAAGTGCCTGGCCGTCGAGTGGGGCCAGCACGGGATCACGGTCAACGCGGTCGCGCCCACTTTCATCCGCACCCCGGGCACCGAGCCGGCCCTGTCCGACCCGGAGTTCCGCGCCGACGTGATCGAGCGGATCGCGGCCCTGCACCGCATCGGAGAGCCGCCGGAGGTGGCCGGGGTGGTGGTGTTCCTGGCCTCGCCGGCCGCGTCGCTGATCACCGGTGAGACGATCCTCATCGACGGCGGGTGGACGGCCCGCTAGCGTCGGGGGTGCTGCGACCGGCCGGGCGGGCAGCTGGCCGCCCGGTGGCATGAGCCGGGGCCGGCCCGGGAAGGGGCACCGGGGTGCAGCGCAGCGAACCTGGAGGGAAGCAGATGTCAGAAGGCATGCCCGAGGGACCGGAAGCCGTGACCGAAGAACTGGACGAGGCCCAGTGCCTGCGCCTGGTAGCCGGCCAGGAGATCGGCCGGATCGCCTACAGCGGGCGGTTCGGCCCGACCGTGCTGCCGGTGAACTACCGGTTCTTCGAGGGCAGCGTGGTGTTCCGCACCGGCGCGGGCAGCCCGATGGACGAGGACCTGCGCACCGGCATCGAGGACGCCGAGTACCGGATCGCGTTCGAGGTCGACGAGTTCGAGGCCGGGCTCCGGGAGGGCTGGAGCGTGCTGATCCAGGGATCCGCGCACCATGTGACGTCGGCGGAGGAATGTGCCGCGGTAGCCCGGGCCGGTGTCACCCCATGGCCTGGCGGGCCCAAGAATGCCTACCTGCGCGTCCGGCCCAGCCGGGTCACCGGCCGCCGTCTCCGGCACCCGGCGTGAGCCGCCTGGCCTGCTAGGCGGAACTTACTGGGCTTGATAGCTGATCTATGTCATGACATGCGCATATTGCCGCGACATGCTCGCGCGCGTAACCACTAAAATGGTGGACGTCGATCAGGCTGGGTGGTTCAATGCTGCTGTGAGCAAGCGCAGCGGCCGGATGCACGTGGACCAGGCTGGTCGCCACTACACCACGGCGGGCGGGGAGGTGCGTGCCTACCCGACCTACCTGCTGCGCCGCTCGTTCCGCGACGAGCACGGCCGGCCCCGCAAGGAGACACTGGCGAACCTGACCGGCCTGCCCGAAGAGTCGATCGCCGCTTTGCGGGCGACGCTGAGGGGCCGCACCCTGGTAGACGCCGAGGCGTCGTTCGAGGTGTGCCGCTCGGTGCCGCACGGGAACGTGGCGGCGGTGCACGTGATGGCCTCGGAACTCGGCCTGCGGGCGCTGCTGGGCCCGGCGTGCCCCGAGCGCGACATCGCCTACGCGCTGATCATCTCGCGGGCGGTGCGGCCGGAGTCGAAGCTGTCCACCGCGCGCTGGTGGCAGGCCGGCGACACCACCCTGGGGACCGACCTGGGCGTCGCCAGCGCCGGCACCGACGACATCTACGCCGGGATGGACTGGCTGACCGCCCGGCAGCGCGACATCGAAAAGAAGCTGGCCGCCCGCCACCTGCGCCCGGGCGGGATCGCGATGTTCGACCTGTCCTCCTCCTGGGTGGAGGGCAGCTGCTGCGAGCTGGCCGCGTTCGGGCACTCCCGCGACGGCAAGCGCGGCCGCAGGCAGGTCGAGTACGGGCTGCTCACCGACCCGGAGGGCCGCCCCGTCGCGGTCGAGGTGTTCCCTGGCAACACCAGCGATCCCGAGTCGTTCAAGACCGCGATCACCCGGGTCCGCGGCGACTTCGGGATCGAGCGGCTGATCATGGTCGGCGACCGCGGGATGATTACCGGGACCCGGATCGCTGACCTGCGCAAGTGCGAGGGCATGGAGTGGATCACCGCGCTGAAGGCCCCCGCCATCGCCAAGCTGGCCCGCGATGACGGCCCGCTGCAGATGAGCCTGTTCGACACCCAGAACTTCGCCGAGATCACCCACCCGGACTACCCCGGCGAGCGGCTGGTCTGCTGCCACAACCCGGTCCTGGCCGCCGAGCGGGCCCGCAAGCGCGAGGACCTGCTCACCGCGACCGAGGCCGAGCTGGCGAAGATCAGCAAAGCCGCGGCCGCCGGGCGGCTGAAGGACCCGGACAAGATCGGGATGCGGATCGGGAAGGTGATCAATAAGCGGAAGGTCGGCAAGCACTTCATCACCGAGGTTACCGATGGCAGTTTCACCTGGCGCCGCGACCAGGACAAGATCGCCGCCGAGGCCGCCCTCGACGGGATCTACGTGATCCGCACCAGCGTCCCCGGCGGCATCCTCGGCGCCGCCGCCGTGATCAGCGCCTACAAAGACCTCAAATACGTTGAGCGGGACTTCCGCATCACCAAGGCCGACGACCTGGCACACACCTGGAGCCGGCGCCGGCGCCTGCAGGACGATCGTGAACCATACGAACTTCCCCCGGCCGCCCCCGGCGGGGCTGACCCCCCAGTCATCGGCCATCCGGCGCACGATGAGCAGGCCGCGGCCGTGCGGGCTGCTCGCGGGCGGGGCCTGCCGTGGCGCCGGGTGCCCGGCCCCGGAATCGGCCACCTCCACCCGGAGCGTGCCCCGGGCCACCTGGATGCGCACCTGGAACTCGGTCCGCGCGTACTGGACCGCGTTCATCGCCAGCTCGGACACCATCACCGAGATGGCGTCGCGCAGGTCGGCCCGGACCTCACCGACCGCGCCCAGGACGAAGCGCCGCGCGGCGCGGGTCGACCCGGGCTCCGGGGGGAAGGTGCGGACCGCCTTCACCGGGTGATCCGCAGCGTCTCTTCCAGGCCGGTCAGCTCGATGAGCCGGCGGACTATCGGGGAGGGGGCGCGGAGCTCCACGTCCGGGACCTGCTGGGCCACGGACAGCAACAGCGCGATGCCCGAGCTGTCCATGAACTCCAGGCCGCTGGTCTCGAACACCACCCGCTGCGGGGCGCGGCGCAGCACGCCGTCGATGGCCGCGCGGACATCATCCGCGCTGGTCATGTCCAGCTCGCCGGCCAGCCGGATCACCGGCGTGCCGTCTTCGTCGCTGATCTCAAGCTCGGTCGCGGCCTGCCCGGCCGGGTTCAGGTCAGCCATCTCAGTCCCATCAGTGCGATATCGTCCTGCGGCCGCTGCTCGGTGAGCTCGCTGATGATGCGGTCCAGCCGGGCGTCCAGGGGGCCGGGGGCGCCCCCCGCCGCCTCGGCCAGCCGCTTCAGGCCCACGTCCAGGATCTCGCCGCGCCGCTCGACGAGCCCGTCGGTGTAGCACAGCAGCGTGCCGCCCGGCGGTACCCGGATCAGCGCCGCGCTGCTGGCGGCCGGGCCGCCGATCCCCACCGGCGGCCCGGTCGGCACCGCCGCGAAACTGGCCCCGGTCCCGGCGCAGATGAGCGGGGGCAGGTGGCCGGCGTTGGCCAGCGTCACCTGGTGCGCCGCGACGTCGGCCAGCCCGCAGGCCACCGTGGCGAAGTGGCCGTCCCGCGGCAGGTCGAGCAGGCCGCGCAGCCGGTCCAGGATGACCGCGGGGTGGTGCCCTTCCACGGCGTAGGCGCGGCTCGCGTAGTGCAGCGAGGCCATCACAGTGGCCGCCTCGACCCCGTGCCCGGAGACATCCCCGATGAGGAAGATGAACCGCCCGTCCGGCAGCGGGATCACGTCATACCAGTCGCCGCCGACGTCGGCGCCGTCCGCCCCCGGCAGGTAGCGGGCCGCGATCTCCATCCCGCCGATGGCGGGCAGCTGCTGCGGGAGCAGGGCGTGCTGCAGCGTCTCGGCCACCGACCGCTGCCGCAGGTAGAGCTCACTGACCTGCCCGGCGAGCTGTTCCGCGCCCTGGCGGCGGCGGATCAGCCGCTCGGTCAGCAGCCCGGCCGCCGCGGTGAGCAGCAGGCCGCCGCCCAGGATGGCCCAGGGCAGCACCTGGGACACCGTGCCGGTGAACCCGGACCGGGGCGAGGTGATGAGGGTCAGCACGGTGTCGCCGAACGGGATCCGGCTGGTGTAGGTGAGCCCGCGCAGCGGCAGCCCGCCGGTGGCGTTGGCCTCCAGCAACCCCGCCCGGGTGGGTGACCCGAGGTAGATGGCCAGGTTGAGCTGGGAGATGGGGGAGCTGGGCGGCTCGCGGAGCCGGTGGCCGGCGGGCAGCGGCTCCTCGGTGTAGGCGACGAACCTGCCATCCGGGCCGGCCGCCGCGATGGCATACCCGAGCCCGGCCGCATCCGCGGTGGTGATCTTGGTGACCACGAAGGTCCGGCTGGCCGCGGCCCGCCGGATGAACGCGGCCACCCGGGCTGACGCCGGGGGCAGCAGCGGCTGCCGCCCGGTGCTGGCGATCAGCCGGGGCGAGCCCCCGGTGAGCCGCCACAGCGACGCCGCGGTGAACGGCCCCTTCGCGGTGACCGAGCCACCCATCGCCGTCGCGAAGACCCCGGCCGCCCCGTTCCTGGCCGCGGCCACCCGCGCGGCCCCGCCCAGGTGATCCTCGACATACAGCGGGTCCGCGGCGGCGATGGCCGCCGCGGTCAGCCGGGTCTGCAGGGCGAGCAGCCGCTGCTCGCCGCGCTGGTAGCCGTGCCAGGTGATCAGGAACAGGGCCACGGTGATGGCCAGGCCCAGGGTCACGACCAGCGCGGCCGCCCCGTAGCGCTGCGCGTGCCCGGAGACACGGGAGGAAGCCCTGGCCGGGCTGGCCTGCTGCGCGCGGACGGCCACGCGGCGCCTCCGGGGTGCTGGCGTGACGGCCTGGCCACGCTCAGGTGCTGGCAGATGCGGGACCCTGCGGGGCGGGCGGGCGTCCCGGGGGGGTGTAACGGCCATCCTCTCGCACCGCGCCGTGCGGGATACAGCGGGTCACGTCTTGCTCAGCCGGGCGTTCCCCGGCTCCACCAGGCGGGGGTTGATGTCGATGTAGCACAGGCCGGCGTCGCCCAGGATGGCGTCGGCCGACAGCGCGCCGTGCCAGCCGAGCTCGCGCCCGAGGACGGCGAGGTGCTCCCGGATGGCCGGCCGGCCGGTGATCAGGCCGACACCGCTGGCCGCCGAGCCGATCGGCAGCTTGAGGAACACCGGGAAGCGGTCCCACCCGGCGGCCTGCCCGGCTGTTTCCAGGACCATGCCGGGTGGCTGGGCGAGCCCGGCGGCGGCCAGCGTCGCGGACGCGGAGACCTTGTCCTGCACCCGGGTCAGGGCGCTGAAGGAGGGAACGGCGGTGCGAACCCCGGCGGCCCGGACCCGGGCGGCGGCCTGCCGTGCGGTCAGGCCGGACCCGTCGCTCAGCAGGACGCGCATCGCGCCTTACGTACCGCCCCGGCCGGGTGGCCGCGCGGGCCGCGCGGTCACCCGGAGGCGGCTACTGGCCGCCGCCCGCGCCGGAGTTCTGCTGGTCTTCGCCGTCGGTCCCGGCGTTCTGGCCCGACCCGGACTGGCCCTGCTCCGGCAGGCCGAGCTTCTGCTCGGCCGCCTGCTCGACCTTCTCGACCTGGTCCGGATGCTCCTGGGCGTACTTCTCTGCGTCGTTCTTCAGGTTGTCGAACTCGCTCATGCCGGCCTCCCCGTGCTGCCGTCCGGAATCTCGGGTAATGACTCGCTTCGCTCCCCTACCCGGGCCCGGCCCGGCCACACCGCGCCCGGGCCACAGGCCCGGTACGAGGCGAGTGAGGCCATCACGCTGGCGTTCATCACCGCCTGCCGCGCACGCTGCCCGGCTGACCCCGGCCCGGGGCAGCCGCGCCGGCTGCCCCGGGGAGCCCGCTAGCTGGCGGGCCGGGTCAGCGTCACCGACACGGTGCGCACCGAGGGCGGCACGGTGACCGTGCCGGTCTGCTCGTCCACCGTCCCCGCGCTGGCGTGGGCGATGTCGCGGACGAAGGCGGGCAGCTGGAACAGCACCGGCCCGGCCGGGCGCTGGCCGCTGAGGCTCAGCGTGACCGCGGCGCCCTGGGCCCGGATCGACAGGCCGAGATGCCGGCCGGCCACGGTGGGCACGTGGGCCAGGCTGATGACCTGGCCGCTGCGCACCCAGCCGTCCGGCACGCCCCGGCCGACGATGAGGCTGCCGTCGGCGCGCTGCGCGACCAGCGAGTCGAGCAGCACCAGGTTGGCGTTGGCGATGCCCCAGGCGTGCGGGGCGGAGCCGTTGCCGGCCTCGGGGTGCGTCCCGGCCCACGGCGACCCCGGGTTCGGGAACTGCTGGCTCTCCCACCACGAGAACGGCCCGCTCTGCCCGTTCGCGATCATGAATTCATAGCTGAGGATGCCCTGGTCCCGGTGGGCCGGGCTGGCCAGTCCCCATTCCCCGTAGCCGGCGTTGTAGGCGGTGCTGAAGTACTGCGTCGGGTAACCGCCGAACGTGCCGGGCGGGAGCTGGCCGGCCAGCCGGGTGAAGCCGTAGTCGTAAGTGGCATCGATCAGCGACAGGCCCGGCCCGCTGCGCGGCGCGCCGAACAGGTACCCGTCCCACGCCCACCGCCCGAACAGGAACGGCGCGGCCCAGTTCGCATCCTCGGGGTTCGCGCACCGGTTCGCGGTGTTCGGCTCGGTCATCGAGCACGGCAGGTAGTGCAGGTGATTCGCGGTAATCGTGCCGTTGAGAATCTTGTTGGTCGCGGCGAGCAGGCTGGCGTACTCGGCGGCCGCCCATTTCTGCTGGCCGGTGTTGCCGACCTGCTGGGCGAGCCAGCGGTAGGCGGCCAGGCCCATCAGCGCCTCGTAGTTGTCGATGGTCCAGTAGCCGTTGGCGTCGATGTCATTGGTCTTCTCCATGATCCCGCCCGGCCCGGTGCGGTCGGCCGCGATCTGGTGCGCGGTGTCGGAGATGCTCGGCTGGCTCTTCCCGGCCGGCCCCTCGGTGCCGAAGTTGGCCTTGACGAAGCTCAGGTCGCCGGTCTTGAGCAGGTAGATGGCCCACGGCCAGGGATAGGTCCAGAGGCCGTCGGCGTACTGGGTCTGGGTGCCGATCACCTGCCGGGCGCGGTCCAGCAGCGCGTGCGCCCCGCTGGTGTACCCCTGGTTGAACAAGCCGGCCAGGATGCCGATGACATCGTGGCTGAACTCGGCATCGTATCCGTTGGCCCCAGTCCGCAGCTCATTCCCGGACCGGATGATCTGGGTGTCGATGAACCCGGCCCGGTACGCGTTCACCAGGCTCCGGTCGGGCAGGCTGATGATCTGGGCGATGCCCGCCAGCTGCTGGTCCCAGTAGGCGCGCATATGCGTGAAGTGCTGGCTGAAGCCGCCCGCGGCGGCCAGCGCGGCGGCCGGCGGCCATGGGTAGCTGCCGCCGAACCGGTCCGCGGCCACCACGTAGTCGTGGTTGACGGTGCCGCCCGCCGGGACCGTGTCGCTGGCCTGGTTGAGCGGGATCAGCCCGGCCGATGCCTGCGGGTCGAGGGTGACCGGCTGGGAAGTGGGGTTGGCCACCTGGACCCGGCTGTAGACCGCGACGTAGGCGTGCCCGCCCACGGTGACCTTGTCGCCGAAGTTGGTGATCGTGACGCGGGCGCCATCCCGGTGGAAGGTGGTCACCAGGGCCGGCAGGTAGCCGTCCGCGTTGACCCAGGTCGTGGCGCTGTCGTCGTAGATGCCGTAGCCGTAGGTAGTCCCGGTGACCGGGGCGGTGCTGGTGCTGCCCGGCTGCCCGCCGCTGATCACGAAGAAGCTGCCGCCCAGGCAGGCCACCACGCCCTGGTGGTTCGCGGTCCAGCCGAGCACGCTGGCGTCCCCGAACGTGCCGTAGATGGTCTGGCTGCCGGCGGGCCCGTTCGGCGCGCAGCTGTAGGGCGGTGCCTGGGCTGGTGCACTGGCCGCGGTGGCGGCCGTGGCCGCGGTCGCGGTGACCAGTGCTCCGGTGCCGAGCAGCGCCGCCGCGGTCCTCAGCAGGCGGCGTGCGGGGCGGGGCCGGTGACGAGCCGGTGATGACATGGGCGGACCTCCGCGTCCTGGCTGTCGGCCGGGCGGGCCGCCCCGTTGCGGCCCGCCCGGGCGCGTTCCGGGTACCCGGGCCGGGCCATGTCTAACGCGGGCCGCTTGCGCCGGGCCACTGGGTGGGTTAGTCTCAAACTAGTTTGAAAATCAAAGTTCTAGGCGGAGATGAGTACTGATGGATGACCCCGACGCAGCCGGCACTGCTCAGCCATTGGCGGCGGGCGGGGAACTCTCGCCGCGAGCACTGCTGGAGCTGATCAGGGCCCAGCACGAGGACGCCGCCCGGGACCTTTACGTCGCCCCGGCACGGATCCTGGCCAGCTGGGGCGGGGCGTGGACGCTCGGCTTCGGCGCCTTCTACTTCGCCTCGTCCCGCGCCCGGTGGCATTTCCTGCCGCTCTGGGCGGCGGCCCTGGTCCTGGTCACGCTGTCCGCGGCCGCCGGGGCCGTGGTTGTCACCCAGATGGCTCGCCGGGGGCGCGGGGTGCAGGGGCCCTCGCGGACCGCCGGCGCCTGGTACGGCTGGAGCTGGCCGCTGGCCTTCGCCGGAGTGTTCGCACTGAACATCGGGCTGTCCCAGCATGGCCTCCCGGCCTCGCTCGCCCCGCTGCTGTGGCCGGGAACCTCCGCGGTGGTCGCCGGGGTGCTCTACCTGGCCGGCGGTGTCTTGTTCACCGACCGCGTCCAGTACGGCCTGGGGGCCTGGATGCTGGCCGTGGGGGCAGGTAGCGTGCAGGCCGGCTGGCCAGCGAACTTCGCCGTCCTGGCGCTGGCCGGCGGGGGCGGGTTCCTGGCTGCCGCCGCCTTCATCCTGGCCCGGGGGCGCCGCGCCCGGCCGCGGCCATGACTCCCGGCACGCCCGCGAGCGCCGAACCTCCCCGCCAGCCCGCCCTGCCGGCCCTGGACCCGGTCATCCACGCGCAGCCCCGGCTGCGGGTGACCGTCACCCTGGCCACGCTGGCCGACGGTGACCAGATCACCTTCCCCCGGCTCCAGGAACTGGCCGGCATGACCGCCGGCAACCTGGCCACCCATCTCAGGAAGCTCGAAGACGCCGGCTATGTCCGCGTCACCAAGGCTTACCGGCGGCGCACCCCGGTCACCTGGATCTCGCTGACCACGGCCGGCCGGCTCGCCCTGGAGGAGTACACCGCCGCGCTGCGGTCGCTGCTGGCGAGGGCCAGCCAGGACCTGGACCAGCACGATAAGGCGGGCGCAACGCCATGACCGGGCGGGCGGCGGTCATCCCAGCACGGAACTATGCGCGGCCAGCGCCCGGTCCTGGTGAGTGGCGGGCGGCGAGGAATATGCCGGTCAGGTAGCAGGCCAGCGCCAGGGCCCACAACCCGGCCATGATCATCGAGCTGAACGCATGCCCGTAGTTCAGGAAGCTCGCGCCGTTGAACCCCGCCCCCACGACGGCCAGCGCGCCCAGCACGGACGTGCCGGTGATGGCACGGCTGCCCTGGCCCCGGGCCAGCGCGATGCTGGCCAGCGCGGCTGCCGCCAGGGCCAGCCCGAACGCCGCGTGGGCGGCGGCCCAGCCGGGGCCGTGCGCGATGACCCAGGCCAGGCCGGACACCGCGCCGGTGAAGTAGTTGCGGGCTCCGGCGCCCGGGTGCCGGCCGGGCAGCGTGACGTACAGGTTCACCGCCATGCCGAGCAGGTACTGGATCAGCAGGAGCGCGCAGGCGGTCAGGTTGACCACCATCAGCCGGCCCGCCCGGCGGGCCCGGCCGGGCGGCGCGGTGACGGCCGGAGTGCCCATCACCGCACCGGCCGCACCGCGGGCCGCCCGGCCGGCCCCGGAAGCCCGGGCGGGGCCGCCCGGCCGGCCCGGCCGGGGAGCCCGGCCGCGAGCTGCCCGCCGAACTCCGCATGCCACCGCAGCTCAGCCTCGAGCCGCAGCTCGCCCCGGCGGAACGCGGCCACCGCCAGCGGTCCCAGGAGTCCCTGGGCGGTCAGCCGCTCGCGCTCCGCGGCCATCGCCTCCAGCTGGCCCGCGACCCGGCGGCGCCGGGCCGCCAGCCGCCCGCCCAGTTCCGAGGGGTCTGCGCCCGCGGCGAAGAGCAGCACGACCGACAGCGGGTCGGCCGGCCCGAACAGGACCTCCAGGGCGGCGTCCCGCTGCACGACGAGCTCGAGGCGCCCCTCGTCGCTGATGTCATATACCGTCCGGGCCAGCCGCTGGCCCACCTGCTCCTCGCGGACGGCCGCGATGAGCCCTTCACCGTCGAGCTTGCGCAGCTCCGCGTACAGCGCGCCGCCGGTGATGCCGCCCCACACCCCGGCGTTTGTCAGCGCGGCGATCCGGCGGATCTGGTGGCCGTGCATCGGCCCGCGCTCGGCGAGCAGGCCGAGGATGGTCAGGCGGCTGAGATTCATTGCAGATTAGTCTGCACATACCAATTACAGCCTGTCAACGTTCCCGCCGCCGGCGCTGGGCGGCTGGATCCCGGCGCACGGGGAGGGCGGTGCGCGGGCCGGGCCGCGGGCGGGTCCCCGCGCCCCCGGCCGCCGCCGGGGGACGGCCCTTTAGTCCTGACGTGCACCTGGCGTTAGGGTCATGGCATGCAGCCAGCCCTCTCAGCGCCGAGCGGGGCCGGGCCGGGAGCGCTGGTGGAGATGCTCAGCCGGGGCCTGCCCGGTGACCGCGTCGTCACCGACCCGGACGTGCTCGGCGCCCTGTCACACGATGACGCCGAATGGGCGCCGGCCGGGACGGCGGCCGCCGCCGTCCGGGCCCGGTCCGAGGCTGAGGTGCAGCATGTCGTGCGCACCTGTGCCGAGCTGGGTGCCCCGGTCGTGCCGCGCGGCGCGGGCACTGGCCTGTCCGGCGGCGCCAACGCGGTCACCGGCTGCGTGGTTCTCGATCTCTCCCGGATGGACCGGGTCCTGGAGATCGATCCCGACAACCTGCTGGCCGTGGTGCAGCCGGGCGTGGTCAACAACGATCTCAAGGCCGCGGTGGCCGAGCACGGCCTCTGGTACCCGCCCGACCCGGCCAGCGCCCCCTGGTCCACGATCGGCGGTAACGTCGCGACCAACGCGGGCGGCCTGTGCTGCCTCAAGTACGGGGTCACCCGCGACTACGTGCTCGGGCTGCGTGCGGTGGCGGGCGGCCCGGTGGCCTACGGCGAGGCGGTGCGGCTGGGCCGGCGCACCTCCAAGGGCGTGGCCGGGCTCGACCTGGTCGGGCTGTTCGTGGGCTCCGAGGGCACGCTGGGCGTGGTGACCGAGGTGACGCTGCGGCTGCGCCCGGCGCTGGCCGGTCCGCCGCGCACCGTCGTCGCCGCCTTCGCTGACCTGGTCAGCTCGGGCCAGGCGGTCGCGCAGATCACCCGGCGCGGGCTGACCCCGGCCGTGCTGGAACTCCTCGACCGGGCCTGCCTGGAGGCGGTCGAGGAGTGGAAGCACCTCGGCATCGACGCCGACGCGTCCGCGCTCCTGCTGGCCCGGGTGGACACGCCGGGCGACTCGGGGGCGGCCGAGGCGGCGGCGGTCGCCGCCACCATGGCCGGGGCGGGGGCGATGTGGGTTGAGCAGTCCACCGACGCGGCTGAGGCGGAGGCGCTGTTCGAGGCCCGGCGGCTGGCCTACCCGGCGCTGGAACGGCTCGGCCCGGTGCTCACCGAGGACGTCTGCGTGCCCCGGTCCCAGGTCCCGGCCATGCTGCAGCACATCAGCGAGCTGGCGGCGCGGCACGGCGTGCAGATCGCGACGATCGCCCACGCGGGCGACGGGAACCTGCACCCGCTGATCATTACCCCGCCCGGGGACGAGGCAGCGCGGGCCGCCGCCCAGGCGGCCTTCGAGGAGTTCCTCGACGCGGCCATCGCCCTCGGCGGGACCGTGACCGGTGAGCACGGCGTGGGGCTGCTGAAACGCGACGGGATGCGCCGGGAACTCGACCCGGGCTCGCTGGCCATGCAGTCCGCGGTGCGCGCGGCCCTCGACCCGCTCGGCCTGTTCAACCCCGGGAAGGGCTGACCGGCCCGGTCAGTCCAGGGCCGCGCCGACCTGCTGGCGGACCTCCTGGATGGCCCAGCCGTTGCCGTCCGGGTCGGCGAAGAAGCAGAACTTCCCGCCGTCCCGCGGGTCCAGCACCTGGATGTCCGAGACGCCCACCCCGTGCCCGGCCAGCTCATGGTGGGCCGCCTCGATGTCGCTGACCACGAGCTGCAGCGAGGGCCGCGGGGCCGCCGGCGCGTCCGGGCTGGTCAGCACCGGGCCGACCACCACGGAACAGGCGGACCCGGGCGGGGTCATGTGCACCACCCGCATGTTCTCCTGCGGCGTGGTGTCGGCGTCCAGCCGGAAGCCCAGCCGCCCGACGTAGAAGTCCCTGGCCCGGTCGATGTCGCTCACCGGCAGGACCACGACCTGCAGTTTCCAGTCCATCCCGCTCCCTCTGTCGCGCCGCGCACGTTTGCCCGGTGGCACCGCAGCCTACGCCGCACTTCCGGGCACCCGGCCGCGGCCGTGCCGGGGTCAGCACCCGCCCGGCGGCCCCGGCACCCCGGGCCCGGCCGCGGGCGTGTCCACGATGCCCACGGCCGCGCCGCGCAGTACCGCGCCGAAATGGACCACGTACCACCGGCCCCGCCAGGAGATCAGCGAGGCGATGCCGATCGAGCGGAGCTGGCCGTGCTGCCGGTAAACCAGGCGGGCGCCGCCGACGTGCCAGTAACCGCCCGAGTTCGAGCACACGCCCGGGGGGATCCAGGCCGCCTCCGCGGAGGGCACGATGACCTGGACCAGGCGGGCCCGCGCGGCGCCCGGCTCCAGGTAGCGGTGCGCCGCGGCCACGTCGAGGCTGAAGTCGGCGAGCAGCCGGCCGTGCCAGTCGGCCGCCGGGTCATAGATGGCCTTGATCTGCGCGTAGGCGGCGAGCGGGAAGAACGCCTGGGCGGCCAGCGCCGCCTTCCCGGTGACCACCGCCGCCCACAGGTCGGTCATCTCCGCGTGGAAGCCGGGGGTGTGCGCGCTGGGCAAGGCCTGGGTCTGCGGCAGGCGCCCCTGCGCGGGCGGGACCGGGATCACGGTCGGCCCGGCGCTGGGCCTGCGGGCCGGGGCGGGGCCGGGGCCGGGGCTGAACGTGGTCCGGGTGGCGGCCGGGTGGATGGCCGCCGCGGTCCGCCGCGGGGTCCCGGCGGCGGCCGGGCGACCGGCCGCCGAGGCGGCGCAGCCGGTCATCGCCGCGCTGAGGGCCACTGTCGCGGCCATGCCCGCCCGTGCTGGCCAGGCGGCGCGGGCCCGGGCCCGGCGGGCCGGACGGCGGCTGTCGCTCTCCCATTTCCCGGCTGGCTGCGGCATGCTCACATTGTCTAACCCGGGCGGCCACGAGGGGTCCCAACCTCCCGATCCAGGAAATCCGCGGTCGCGGCGAACCGATGGCCGCCGGCACGCAATAGAGATGCGATGGACGATGACGAGCTGATCGCCGCCGTGGCAGGCGGCGATGACGTGGCGCTCCGCGAGCTGTTCGCCCGGCATGCGCCGTGGCTGGCCGCCCGGCTGCGCGCCGTGCTCCCCGCGGCCGAGGTCGAAGACGTGCTCCAGGAAACGTTCCTCGCCGTGTGGCGCGGTGCCCGCGGCTACCGGCCCGGGCCGGGCTCGGCAGGCGGCTGGATCTGGGGGATCGCCCGCCGCCAGGCCGCCTTGTGGCTGCGCCGCCGTGGCCCGGCCCCGCTGCTGCTGCCCGCCGGGCTGGCCGGCGGCGGGGTCAGCCAGCCCGACCCGGCGGACGCCGCGCAGGCCCGGGCCGACCTGGCCGCCGCGGTCAGCGCGCTCGGGCCGGAAGGCAGCCCGGAGCGGGAGACGTGGCGGCTCATGTATGCCGAGGACCGGCCGGTCGCCGAGGTGGCCCAGCTGATGGGGGTGCCGGTGGGCACGGTGAAGAGCCGCGCGCACCGGGCCCGGCAGCAGTTGCGGGCGGCGCTGCGGCGCCGCACGCCCGCAGGACAAGGAGGCAGCCGGTGACTAGCGAGCACAGCGTGGCCGGCGAGCACGAGGACCGGATGGCCGGCCCGCCGGAGGTGAACCTGGACCGGGTGTGGGCCGGCGTGGCCGCCCAGGTGTGGCGGCGCCATCCCGGGCGGGCCGAGCGGCTGGCCGGGCGGCTGCTCCGCTCGCCGGGCCTGGCCCGCGCGCTGCTGACCACGCCGTCGCTGCTGCTCGGCTGGATCATCGCCACTGTCGTGGTGCTGGGCGCCGGGGCGGCGGCCACCCACGCCAGCGGAACGCCGTGGGTGGCGCTGGCCGCACCAGCCCTGGCCGCCGCGGGGATCGCCTACGCCTACGGGCCGGGAATCGACCCGGCCTGGGAACTGTCCTGCAGCATGGCGGTCAGCGACCGGATGGTCCTGCTGGCCCGCGCCCTGGCCGTTTTCGCGCTGAACGCCCTGCTCGGGGTGGCTGCCTCCGCCGCGTCCGGGGCCGCGGCGGCGCTCACCTTCGGCTGGCTGGTGCCGATGACCGCGATGTGCGGGCTGGCCCTGGCCACCGCCACCCTGGCCCGGTCGGCCAACGCCGGCGTCGCCGCCGGGCTGGGCGGCTGGGTGATCATCGTGCTGGCCGGCCAGGCCGCGGGCGGCCGGGTGCTCACCGCCATCACCGACTCCGCGCTGATCCTGCCCTACCTGGCCATCGGGGCCTGCGGGATCGCGATCGCCCTCTACCTGACCCGCATCCCGAGAGGAACGGCATGAACATCGAGACGGCCGGGCTGACCCGGAAATTCGGCCGGACCCAGGCGGTGGCCGGGGTGGACCTGGAAGCCGGCCCGGGCGTCTTCGGCCTGCTCGGGCCGAACGGGGCCGGCAAGACCACGCTGCTGCGCATGATGGCCACGGTGATCCCGCCGTCGTCCGGCACGCTGCGGCTGCTGGACCGCAACCCGGGCGAGTACGGCCCGCGGCGGGAGATCCGGCGCCGGCTCGGTTACCTGCCGCAGAACCTCGGCTACTACCCGTCCTTCACCGTGGTGGAGTTCATCGAGTACTTCGCGCTGCTCAAGGAGATGCCGCCGGACCGGATCCCGTCCGCGGTGGCCGAGGCGGTCGAGCAGGTCGGCCTGGGGGAGAAGGCCAGGGCGAAGCTGCGCACCCTGTCCGGCGGGATGCTGCGCCGGGTCGGCATCGCCCAGGCCATCGTGAACGATCCCGGGCTGCTGCTGCTGGACGAGCCGACGGCCGGCCTGGACCCGGAGCAGCGGGTGTCGTTCCGGACCATGCTGCGCGATCTCGGCCAGCGGGCCACCGTGGTGGTCAGCACGCACCTGGTCGAGGACGTCGGCGCGGCCTGCACCGAGGTGGCGCTGATGCACCAGGGCAAGATCGTGTTCCGCGGCACCCCGGCCGAGCTGACCGCCCGGGGCGTCGACGGCGGCACCGGGGACGCGCCGCTGGAGCGCGGGTACACCGCCGTGCTGTCGGCGGCCCGGTCATGACGGCTACCCAGCTCCCGGTCCGCAGCGGGACGGCCCCCGCCCGCCTCCCATCCCCGGTGCCGGCCTGGCGGCTGCTCCGGCTGGAACTGCGCCGCAACCCGATGCCGTGGACGTTCCCGTTCCTCGCCGCGCTGTACGTGTTCGACCCGTACCGGACGGCCATGGACTACCCGGCGGTGTGGGACGTGCGGGCCTCGGTGCTGCCGAACAAGCTGCTGCCCGATTTCGTGGTCTTCGTGGTCGGCATCGCCGCCTGGGTCGGCTCCCGGGACGGCCGCCGCCACACCCGCGAACTGGTGGAGATGACGCCGCGGCCGCGCTGGGTGCCCCAGCTCGCCACCTGGGCCGCCACCACCATCTGGGCGATCGCCGGCTTCCTGGCCGGCGTGGCCGTGCTGTACGGGGTCACCGCCACCCAGGCGACGTGGGGCGGGCCGCCGTGGTGGCCGGTGATCGTCAGCTGCGCCGAGCTGGCCGCGCTGGCCGCCCTCGGGTTCGCCGTCGGCGTGCTGTTCCCCGGCCGGTTCACCGCGCCGCTGGCCGCGGTGGCCGCGTTCCTGCTCTGCCTGGAGGGCTTCCGGAACGCGGTCGGCCGGTCGTCCGCGCTCGCGGTGCTCTCGCCCACGACCTACGTGCCCAGCAACGACGCGGGCGTGTTCTACCCCTACCCGCCGGACGTGGCCATCGTCCAGTTCCTGTTCCTGGCCGGGCTCACCGTGGTGGCGCTCGGCGTCCTCGGGCTGGCCCGGTCGGCCGAGGCCGGGCCGCGGCTGCGCCGGGGCGCCGTGGTCGTCACCGCCGCCGGCGCGGCGGCCGCGCTGACGGCGGCCGGGCTGGCGGCGACCGCCCGGCAGGCCTACCCGGGCACCACCAGGCCGCCGAGTGCCACCGCGCCGCTCGGCATGCAGGGCGCCTGGATCATCCCCGCGCTGCACGACGCGGCCAGTGACCAGCCGATCCCGTATACCCCGGTGTGCGCGACGGCCACCATCCCGGTGTGCATCCACCCGGCGTTCAGGGACGTGCTGCCCGAGGTGACCGCCGCGCTCGGCCCGGTCCTCCGCGAGCTTGCGGGGCTGCCCGGCACCCCCGTGCGGGCGGGGCAGGTGGCCAGCGGCAGCCTGGTCACGCCCGCAGGCCCGGTCATCGGCGTGGATACGCCGGACGGCGTGCTCACCGGCACCCCGCCGGTGTTCTCCTACACCGCCGACCAGGTGCCCGCCCGGGCGTTCGGCGAGACCCGGGGCATGTTCGTCGACAGCCTGCGCGGGGCCCTGGTGGCGGCCTTCGTCCCGTCCGGAGTGAGCCAGCCCGCGGCGGGCGCTCCCCCGCGGCCGGACCGCCGGACGCTCCAGGCCGTGGCGGCCCGGGTGGCCGTGCAGGAGGGGCTGCTGGTGGATGCGGGGGTACCGCTGGCCGTGCAGCAGGACCAGGGCTTGGACCAGGTCCAGCTGCCCCGCACCCTCCAGGCGCAGGTTGACGCGGCGGCGCAGCGGTTCGCCGCGCTGCCCGCCGCCACCCGGCACGCCTGGCTGGCCGCTCACCTGGCCGCGCTGCGGGCCGGCCACCTCACCCTGGGGCAGCTGCCATGACCACCACCGGCCTGCGGACCCCGGCGCCGGGCGGCTCCGCGCCGCCGTCCCTCCCGGCGCTGCGCTGGCCCGGGGTGCGGCGGGCCTGGCTGTTCCTGGCCTCCCGGCGGGTCCCGGCCACGCTGGCCGCGCTGGCCGCGCTGGGGCTGGCCATGCGGGCCACGCTGGAGTGGCACTGGAGCCTGGGCAGCGGCAGCGGCGCGCAGTCGGTCCCGCTGCTCATCGAGGGCGGCGCGGCCGCGGTCATCGCGGTCACCACGCACAGCCCGTTCGGCGAGCCGGAACGCGCCACCGGCCGGTGGCTGCCCTACCTGCGGCTGGGCACCGCGGTGGCGCTCACCGCCGCCGCGGTCGGCGCGCTGGCCGCGGGGGCGGCCGCGGCCGCGCTGCCCGGCGGCTCCCTGGACCTGCTGCGCAACGTGGCCGGGCTGGCCGGCCTGGGCCTGCTGACCGCCGTCGTGACCGGGGGCCTGCTGGCCTGGGTCGGCCCGCTCGGTTACATGATGCTGGCCGAGATCGGGCTCACCGCCCGCTGGGCCAGCCCGTGGCTGTGGCCGGGCCGCCCGGCGCACGACCTGGGCGGGGCGCTGTGCGCGGGCCTGGTCTTCGCGGCCGGGCTGATCGTCACCACGGTCCGCGGGGCGCGCGACGCCAGCCACGAGTGAGGGCGGCGGGCCGTGCCGCTCCCGCTCAGCCGGTGTACGCCTGCGCGGCGGGCAGCCGGCGGTCGCCGCAGCCGTGGTGGCCGGGCAGCCCCAGGCCGTTCTCGGCCTCGGTGTCCTGGGCACACGCGCTCCAGTTCCACGCGTAGGCGCTGGTGCCGATCCGGAACGAGAAGCTGACGGTGAAGCCGAACTCACTGGCGGAGACCCGGCGCGGGGCACTGACCCGCGGCGCGCCCGCGCCGAGTAGCTGCCACGCCGGCGCGGCCGGGGCTTTCCCCGCGGCCAGGCGCAGGCCCAGGTACGGGGACCAGCGCTTGGCGATCTCAGTGGCCAGCGCGGCCGGTGGCACGAAGACCAGGACGCGGAACGTCTGGCGGCAGACCGGCCGGCGGCACGGCGTCCCCGAGCTGGTCTCGGCATACAGGCCGACGTAGACCGTGACACCCGGGGAGCGGGCCAGCGTGGTGCCGGCCCCGCGGCCCCCGAACACCTCGACCGTGTAGCGCGTCGCGAGGGCCGGGGTCACGGTGAAGGCGTAGCTCCCGGTCCTGCGGGCCGGGTGCAGGATGGCCGAGCCCAGCCGGGCCGGTGGCCGGTCGTAGGGGAAAGGCTGGGCGTAGAGCCTGGCTACTTCGCCTGCCTGGGCTCCCCGGACCTGGCCGGATATCGTGGCGCGGGCTTCCCGGCCGGCCCGGTAGCCGACGTAGACGTCCCCGCCCACCGGGGCCAGGGCAGACTTGGCGGTGATGGTGACGTGGGCCGGAGGCGGGCCCGGGGATCCGGTCACCAGGAACCCGGCCGTCAGGCCGGCCACGGCGAGCAGGGCGATCCCGGTGAGCACGGCCGGGGCGCGGCGCCGCCGCCGGGGTGCGGCGGGTGCCGGGCCAGCCCCGGGCCCACCGGGCGTCAGGCCAGCTCCTGCCGCACCAGGCGGCCGCGCGGCGGCCGTCGCTGTGCGCGGCGCGGGCTCGGTCACCGGGGTGGCGCCCGGCGCCGCGGGCGGGTCCGGCTGGGTCGCGGCCCGGCGGGCCGGCCGCCCGCCGGCCCGCCGGGTGGGCGGATGGCTGGCCGGCGGCACGGCCGCCGGGCCGGAAGCTGTGCCGGCCGGGCCAGGGTCCGTCGCCGCGAAGCCGGGCGCGTAGCGGCCCGCGCCGAGCGCCGCGCGGAGCGCGTCCGCGAACTCGTGGCAGCTGGCGTACCGGGCCCCCGGATCCTTGGCCATCGCCGTGGCCAGGACCGCGTCCGCGGCCCGGGCCAGGTCCGGGCGCCGGGCGGTGAGCGCGGGCGGCGGCTCGGACAGGTGGGCGAACATCAGCGCGGCGGCCTCGTCCCGCCGGAATGGCGGCTCGCCGGCCAGCAGCTCGAACGCCGAGCAGGCCAGCGCGTACTGGTCGGCCCGCCCGTCCACCGCGCGGCCCTGGATCTGCTCCGGGGCGGTGTACTCCAGCGTGCCCAGGAACTGGCCGGTTCCGGTGAGCCCGGTCGCGGCCAGGGTGGCCTTGCTCAGCCCGAAGTCCGACAGGTACACGTGATCAGGCCGGCCGGGCCGCACGTCCATCAGCATGTTGGACGGCTTCACATCGCGGTGCACCAGCCCGGCCGCGTGCGCGGAGTCCAGGGCCAGGGCGACCGGGGAGATGATCGCGGCGGCCCGTCCGGGCGGGAGCGCGCCCGCCCGCCGCACCAGGGTCCGCGCATCGCCGCCGGGGACGTAGCGCATGGCCAGGAAGAGCACCCCGCCGGCCTCGCCGGCCTCGAACACCGGGATGATATGCGGGTCGTCCACGGCGGCCGCGGCCTGTGCCTCCCGGATGAACCGCTGCCGGAAGCCCTCGTCCGCGGCCAGCGCGGGCGCGAGGGCCTTCAGCGCGACCACCCGGCCGAGCCGGTCGTCCCGCGCCCGGAAGATCACCGCCATCCCGCCCTGGCCGATCTGCTCCTCCAGCCGGTACCCGGCGATCCGGGCACCGGCCCGCAGCCCAGCGATCTCGGCGGCCGAGCCGTCTTGCTCGCCTGGCATCTTCCCCCCATGGATGCCGTGCCCCGCGCCAGCCATCCGGCCGGTGATCGCCGGGCGCCCGCTGACCTGGGCATTAGTTGCGAGCGGGGTCCCTCAAGTATCCGGTCTTACCAGGCCCGGCCGCAAGTGATGCGCGGCCAGCCGGATGGGTGCCGGGCTGTGCCGAGCCGCCCGCCCGGCATCACTGGCCCGCGTGCCGTGCGCGGGCCAGCACCCCGGCGGCCAGGATGGCCAGTAGTTCCCGCAGGGTCGTGCCGAAGTCGAGCCGCAGCGCGGCCAGGGCCGGGTCGGCGGCGTAGGCGGCCAGCATGGCGGCGGACGGCTGGGTGGCCGGCCACAGCGCGCCGGCCGCCAGCACGCTGGCGCCGGCGAACTGGATCGCGCCGCCGGTGCCCAGCTCGGGCAGGCAGCCGAGCACCAGGCGGCCCAGCGTGCCCACGTTCGCGATGGTCGCCCGCTTGTACTCCGCGGCGACCTGCGGGGAGACGTTCCGCTCCAGCACCGCGGACTGCGCGCCGGCCAGGTCGCACAGCACCGGCCGGGCGGCCAGCGACGCGGCGATCACCACCGCCAGCTGGTCAGCGCGGTCCGCCGCGGGCGCACCGGTCCGGACGGCGCCCGCCAGGTCCTGCTCCAGCTGGGCCAGCCACTCCTGGGCCGCCGAGTCGAGCAGTTCCAGCAGCACGGCCTCACGGGACTCGAAGTAGCGCAGCACGTTGGACTTGGCCAGCCCGACGCGGCGGCTCAGCTCGTTGAGGGTGACCTCGGCCACCGGCATCTCGGCCAGCATCGTGGCCGCGGCGTCGAGGATCGCCTGCCGCCGCAGCTCACGCTGCTGCTCGCTGCGGGCCCGCTGGAACATCACCATGCCCGTATTTTACAGACCGGCGGTCCCTTGTGAATAGACCGCCGGTCTGCTAAATTCAGGAAATAACAGACCGGCGGTCTGACCAGGCCACCCGCCCTCGCCGGCACGGAAGGAAGCCCGTCATGTACACCGTTCCCGACCAGACCGGAAGGCTCGCCGTCGTCACCGGGGCGAACAGCGGCACCGGCAAGGAGGCGGCCCGCCGGCTCGGCGCCGCCGGCGCCCACGTCATCATGGCCGTCCGCACCCCGGCCAAGGGGGAGCAGGCCCGGGCCGAGATACTGGCCGAGCACCCCGCGGCCCGGCTGGAGATCCGCCGCCTCGACCTGGCCGACCTGGCCTCGGTCGCCGCGTTCGCCGACGCCCTGGCCACGGACGGCCGCCCGGTGGACCTGCTGGTCAACAACGCGGGCGTGATGGCGGTGCCGGCCCGGATGACCACGGCCGACGGGTTCGAGCTGCAGTTGGGCACCAACTTCCTCGGGCCGTTCGCGCTGACCCTGCGGCTGCTGCCGCTGGTGCTGGCCGCCCCGGCGCCCCGGGTGGTCACGATGAGCAGCGGCGTGGCCAGCTGGGGCCGGATCCGCTTCGGCGACCTGCAGTGGCAGCGCCGGTACAGCCCCAACGCGGCCTACAGCCAGTCCAAGCTGGCCGACCTGATGATGGCCCTGCGCCTGGCCGCGGTGGCCGCGGAGCGCGGCTGGGACCTGATGAGCAACGCGGCGCATCCCGGGTTCACCCTGACCAACCTGCAGACGGCCGGCGCCAGCCTGGGCCGGGACAAGCCGAGGCCCACGGTCTTCAGCGCCGCGGCGCGGTTCCTGCCCACCCAGCTGCCGCCCCAGGGCACCGAGCCGCTGCTCTACGCGGCGACCAGCCCGGATGCCGTCAGCAGCGGGTACTACGGGCCCGGCGGGCAGTTCGGCCTGGTCGGCCCGACCACCATCGTCCGGCTGCCCCGCCGCTCCCGGGACACCGCGGCCGCCGCCCGGCTGTGGGCGGAGGCCGAGCACCTGACCGGCGTCTCCCTGACCGCGGCGGCTGGCCGCTCCTGACCGCTGGCCCCGGGGCGGCCTGGCCGCCCCGGCGCGGCGGTGACCCGGGCGCCTTACCCCCCGACGAGCGCGATCAGCTCGAAGGTCAGGTAGGTCACCACCTCGCGCCGCAATTCCTGGTCGCCCTCGCGGCCGAGGTTGCGCGTGCTGCTGCCGGTCACGCCGTTGTCCCCGCTGGCCTGGGTGCGCAGGGCCCGGCCGCGGCGCCAGGCGGCCCAGGACAGCCACGCCCGGACCGTTCCCCGGGAGGTGGTGATCACCGCCTCTCCGATGGCGAGGAGGTCCGCCGCGGCCTGTTCCGCCCAGCCGGTGACCCAGTCCTCGACCCGGGCCACCGGGTCCCCGGGCCCGGCGGGCAGCGCCTCGATGCGGGTGTCGGCCAGGATACGCTCGATCAGGCCGGCCGGCCCGGCCACATAGCTCCACGGCAGGTCGATCTCGCTGGCCACGCACCACGCGCGGTCCTGCGGCCACCACAGGTTGGCCGCCTGCTCCTCACCGGCCCGCGGCCCCGCCCAGGTGACCGCCGCGGCCGGGCCGCGGTAGAGCAGGTAGTCGCGGTGCGGCAGGTGCACCCGCGCGCCGCTGCGGACGGCAGCAGGCACCGGATCCGGCGGCGGGGCAGCGGGCGGCTGCCCCGGCGCGGTCAGCACCGCGACGTTGTCCCAGCCGTACCCGTCCCACACGCAGAACCAGCACTGCCCGGGCGTGCTGGTCCACTCGCCCGCGATCTCGGCCAGCACCATGGCGTCGGGCGGGTACAGGCTGCCTTCCCGTGGTCCCTGGCTCGACCACGGGGCGTCCGCCGCGGGCCGGGACGGGGGCAGCGCGATGGTATGAAACTGCGCGTCGCGGTCCAGCGGCATCCCGCTCCAGGCGGCCACCTCAGCCCACCGGACCAGGCGAGTCCCCCAGGACGGTTCCTCGGCGGGGTGCAGGACGCGGGCGTAGGCCCCGAACCCCCCGGGCACCACCGAGGTGACCACGGAGGAGACGAACGGCGCGAGCCGCTCGCCGATCCACGCCGCTTCGGCCACGGCGCCGCTCCAGTCCGGCCTGCCCTCCGCGCTCACCTCCGCATCATCGCAGCCGCCCGGGCACTATCCCTTCCGCGCGCTACTGGTTCTGGAAGGCCTGCCGGGCCAGCGGGTGGTCCGGGCCCAGGATCAGCGGGGCGCTGGCCCGCTCGGCGGCCTGCTTCTGCTGCTCCAGCTGGGATCCCGGCGTGGCGTAGATGACGTGCACCCGTGCGTCGCCGCTGCCCCGCCGCCCGACCGGTGCCACCGCGGCGGGATTGCCCTCCCCATCGGTGACCCAGAGCTGGAAGTCGTCGTACTTGAACAGCTGGATGTCGGCGATGGGCGTCGGGTAGTGATGCACCCCGCCGGGCTCGGGGTCGGCCGCTGCGGGCGGGCTCTGCGGGCCGCCTGCGGCCGAGCTGTCTGCGGGCGGGCTCTGCGGGCCGCCTGCGGCCGGGCTGTCCGTGGCCGGGCTGTCTGCGGGCGGGCTCTGCGGGCTGCCGGCCGGCAGGACCCCGACATGGAACGCGGGGTGCAGCGGCACGCCAGCGTTGAAGATGGAGTCGGTCCACTTCGCCACCCCGGCGGCGTCCTGGATGGGCTGGTCCAGCAGGCCGCCCGGGTCCAGTTCCTGCTTGATGTCCGGCGCGAGCAGGTCGTAGAGCCGCTTGGCGTTCTGCCGCAGCAAGTTGACTTTGGCTGGCTCTGCGCAGAACTGGGCCGACCATTCGATCCCCGCCAGGTTGCGGACCATGAACCAGCCGGTGGCGTCGCGCAGCCACAGCGCCCCCCCGTGATGGTCCTGGAACGGGCCGGGCCCGTAGATCAGTCCCTGAGCCTGGGCGGCGATCTCATTCATCTTGGTCCGGGCGGCGACGTACTCGGGGGAGTCCTGGCGCACCGGGTGGTCCGGGACGTTGACCTCCCAGGGATGCGTTTCTGATTCCGAGTGAACGGGCTCGGTGCTGGTCATCCTGCTCTCCTCCGGCCAGGCCCCCCACGGGCACTGGCTGCGGGCATCGGCCCGCAGCCCCCCACGACCATGGCCACGCCGTCATTAGACCGCGCCCCCGCCTGGAACCACCAGCGGAACGGGGGGGCCCGCTTGACAATTGGGCATATGAAGGGTTTCTTTTGAAAGATCCCCTTCACATCAGCGGAACCTCCGGGGCGGGGGCCAGCCCCGGGCAAGTCCGGCAAGTCCGGCAAATCCGGAGACCGGGGCACTCCCGGCACCCCGGGCACGCCGATCCGGCTCACCGACCCGGAGACCATGCGCGCGCTGGCCCACCCGGCCCGCATCGCGCTGTGGCAGTACCTGGGCCTGGAAGGCCCGGCCACGGCGACGGAATGCGCACCGGTGGTGGGGCTGTCCCCCTCCGCCTGCAGCTACCACCTGCGCCAGCTGGCCCGGTTTGGCTTCGTCGCGCAGGATCAGGCCGCGGCGGCCAACGGCCGGGAACGCCCGTGGCGGGCGACGGTGGTGTTGACCAGCGTCGAGGACCTCGAGGATCCGGTGGCGGTCCTGGCGGCCCGGCTGCTCGAGTACAACCTGGACGAGCACTGGCAGCAGACGCGCCGCCGCTACGCGGCCCAGGAGCAGGAGTACCCGGCCGAGTGGCGGCGGGCGGCGGGCACCGACCGCACCGTCTTGTACCTGACCGCCGCGGAGCTGGCTGAGCTGCGCGAGCGGATCCGCGCCCTGTACCTGCCGCTGGTCCGGCTGGCCGGGGAACCGCGCCCGCCCGAGGCGCGGCCGGTCCAGGGCGCCATCGACTTCACCCCCCGGTTCGGCCCGCCGGGCCAGCCGGAGCCACCGGAGCAGCCGGAGCCACCGGAGCAGCCGGACCCGCCGGACCCGCCGGGATGGCCCGGCTCACCGGAACGGCCACCGCCAGCGGACAGGGCGGGCGCGCCGGAACAGGCGGACCCGTGACGGGCCGCGCGCGGTGGCGCGCGGCCGGCCGCCGGGCGGGCCGTGGCCTCCCCGCGCTGGGATCGCGGCCGTTCCGCCTGCTGGCCGGCGGTCAGTTCGTGTCCAGCCTCGGCGACGGCCTGTACGCGGTGGCGCTGCCCTGGTACGTGCTGTCCCACCACGGCGGGGCGGTCCTGCTCGGCACGGTGCTGGCCGCGTACGGCATCCCGCGCACCTGCCTGATCATGGTCGGCGGGCATCTCGCCGACCGGTTCGGGCCCTGGCGGGTCATGATGGCCGCCGATGCCGCCCGGATCATCCTGGTCGGCGCGCTGGCCGTGGTGGCCGCGCGGCAACGTCCCGACCTGGTCATCCTGGTCCCGATCGCCCTCGGCCTCGGGGCCGGCGAGGGACTGTTCCTGCCCGCCTCGTTCGCGATCATGCCGGACCTGCTGGACGGCCCCGACCTGCAGGGCGGCAACGCCGTGCTGTCGGCCAGCACGCAGGTCGCCGCGTTCGCCGGGCCGGCCGCGGGTGGCCTCGCGGTGGCCGCGCTCGGCTCAGCGGCCGCCTTCGGGCTCGATGCGCTGAGCTTCGCCGTCTCCTCGCTCACGCTCTGGCGGCTCGGGGCCATGGCCGCCGCCCGCGCCGCCCGCCGCCGGATCCCGGCGCGTCCCGGGCCAGCGGCCGGCGCAGAGCCGGACCGCCGGGGAGGGCCGGGCCGGTCAGGCCCGTGGGCCTTCATCCGGCACCAGCGCGTCATGCCGCTGCTGCTGGCCATTAACGTCGCCGCCAACCTGGGCAGCGCCGGCACCTTCGAGGTCGCTCTCCCGCTGTTCGCCTGCGGCCAGCTGGAGACGGGAGCGGCCGGGTACGGGCTCCTCGTGGCCGGCTTCGGCATCGGGGCGGTGGCCGGCGCGCTCGCCGCCACCCGGCTGCGCCCCGGCCGCCGCCCGGCCGTCCCGGCCGGCCTGGTCTTCCTGGCCCAGGCCCCGCTGATGGCCGGGCTCGCCTGGGCGCCGGGGCTGGCCACCGCGGTGGCGATCATGGTGCTGTGGGGCGTGCTCAACCTGTGGGCCAAGATCACCACCCAGACCGCGTTCCAGCGCTGGGCCCCGCCGGGCCTTCTCGGCAGGCTCAGCGGGCTGATGCTGACCACGAGCTACGGCATGTTTCCCGTCTCGGTCGCCCTGGCGGGCTTCGTCGTGCACCGGGCCGGCCCGGGCGCCTTCTTCATCCTGTCCGCCGTCGCGGTCGCCGCCACCTTGACCTGGGCGCTGGCCCAGCAGGCCTTCCGCGACTTCGGCGCCCGCCCCGCCCGCGGCCCATCCTGCAGTCCAGTCCTGGTCCTGAGCCCGCCACCCGGCTGCGGCCGCGACGGGAAGAGCAATGACGCCCGGGCCGCCGCGCGGTGATACTGGCGGGGCGGCTGAGCCGGAGTTCCGGAGCGACCTGTACCAGGGAACCGCCCGGTATTACGACCGTTACCGGGTGCCCTATCCGCAGTCCCTGATCGATGACCTGGCCGGGCGGGCGGAGGCGGACGGTGCGGGCTGGCCTCCACGACATCCGGATGGTGGTCAGCGCGGCGGAGAACCGGCCGGCACCGGAGCGGTCCTTCGACCTGGTCACCGTCGGGAACGCCTTCCACCGGCTGCGCGAACTCGCCCGCCGCCCGCCATGACGCCCGGCCGCGGGCCAGGCTCAACGGCCCGGGCGGGCGACCTTCGGCCCTTCCGGGGCGATCGGGGGAACCCGACGATGGAGGTGTCCGAGGACATGGCCGGCCCGGGTGCCGGGCCGGTGGCCCGGAAGGGGTCGAGTGATGACTGCGTTCGCCAAGCTGCTGGCGGCTGGCCCGATGTTCTTCGTGAGTGCCTGGCTGCTGATGATCTTCGCCGGGATCGTCAGCACGGATGTGGGCATCATGCCCTTCGGCTACCTCACCTCGATGCTGGTGACGATCGGGCTGTGGCTCACGCTGGCGCCCGCCATCGGCGCGGTGTCGCAGGCACCCGGGAAGAAGAAGTGACGGGAGAATCCTGGTGAGCAGCCTGCCCGCCGATATCACCGTGCCCGGCCGGCCGGAGGTGCAGGAGGTGTCCGCCGGGGTCTACGCCTACGTCCAGCCGGACGGGACGTGGTGGATCAACAACACCGGCTTCCTGGCCGGCCGGCAGGGCGTCCTGTCCATCGACGCCTGCGCCACCGAGCGCCGGACCCGCGCCTACGCGCGCGCCATCGCCGCCGTCACCCCGGCCCCGGTGCGCGCCGTCATCAACACCCATCACCACGGTGACCACACGTTCGGGAACTGCCTGTTCCCGGGCGCGGCCATCGTCGGGCACGAGCGCACCCGCGCCGAGGCCATCGCCTTCGGGGCGCCTCCGCCGCTGCCATTCTGGGCCGGCCCGGACTGGGGTGAGCTGAGCCTGGACCCGCCGTTCATCACCTTCACCGATGAGGTCACCCTGCACAGCGGCGACCTGCGCGCCCAGGTCCGGCACGTCGGCATGGCTGCGCACACGACCAACGACTCGATCGTCTGGATCCCCGAGCGGTCGGTGCTGTTCTGCGGCGACCTGATCTTCAACGGCGGCACGCCGTTCCTGCTCATGGGGTCGGTGGCCGGTGCCATCGAGGTCCTGGAGCAGGTCGTCCGGCCGCTCGGCGCGGCGACCATCGTCCCCGGCCACGGCCCGGTCTTCAGCGGCGCGGAACCCATCGACGCGACGCTGGACTACCTCCGGTTCGTGCTCGACGTCGCGGGCCGGGCCCGGGCGGCCGGGGCCTCCCCGCTGGAGGCGGCACGGGACACCGGCCTGGGCCGGTTCGCGGACTGGCCCGACGCCGAGCGGATCGTCGGCAACCTGCACCGGGCCTGCGCGGAGCTGGGCGGCACCCCGCGCGGCGGCGGCATCGACATCGCCACCGCCCTCGGTGACATGGTGGCCTACAACGGCGGGGAACCGCTCACCTGCCTGGCCTGAGTGCCCGGATCAGCCTGCGCGACCCGGGGCCTGCCTCAGCCGGGCCGGCGGTGCCCTCAGGACAGCACGCGCCGCCGGAAGTTGCGCAGCCCGATGGCCAGGAACACCACGGCGAACCCGGTCACCACCGGGTAGATCACGTACAGGTGCATGTGCGGCGCCACGGTGAACGCCGCCCGCATCCCCTCGTTCACGTAGACGAGCGGGTTGATCAGCACGATGGTCTGCAGCCAGGGCCAGCCGCCCACCGTGACCGGGGCCAGCCTGGTCCAGGAGTAGTACGTGCAGCCCAGGAAGGTGATCGGCAGGATGATGAAGCCGAACATCAGCCCGATGTTGCGCGGCTCGAAGCTGGTCCCCAGCACCAGGCCCAGGCCGGCCATGGCCACGCAGGCCAGCGGGACCAGCGTCAGGATGATCCACCAGTGCAGCGAGAGGTGCGCGTGCACCCCGGGCGCGTGCACCACCGAGGCCATCGGCAGCACGATGATCGCCGAGATCACGCCCTGGGCCGCGCCCGACAACACCTTGGCCACGGCCACCAGCCAGATAGGGCAGGGCGCCTGCACCCGGTCCTCGATCTCCCGGGTGAAGCCGAACTCCTGCGCCATGTTCAGGGCGATGGACTGCACGCCCTGGAACATGATCGAGATGCCGACCACCCCGGGGACCAGGATGGTGGCGAACGCGGACTCGGCGGCCGTGCCGTGCCCGCCGCCGATCCCCTGGCCGATCTTCGGGAATACGAACAGGAACACGAAGCAGAGCAGGAACGGCTGGATGATGGTGCGCAGCACGAACTCCCACCAGTGCTTGCGCAGCACGACCAGGTCACGCAGCATGAGCGCGCCGAGGGCGGTCCAGCTGGCGGCGGCGACCGACCGGGTCGGCCCGCCGCCGATCCGTTGCCGCGCCGCCTGCGGGGTCAGTGAGGTGGTCATCAGTCCCGCAGCTCCTTGCCGGTCAGGTTGATGAACACGGTCTCCAGGCTCGGCTCGGAGATCGACAGGTCGACGAGGTCGAACCCGCCGCGCTCCGCGGCCAGCACGATCCGCGGCACCAGCCGGTCGCCGCCCTGCATGTGCAGCTGGACCCCGCGGTCTACCAGGCGGGTCCGGGTCACGCCGGCCACGTCCCGGCTGAGCAGCTCGGCCAGCCGGCCGGTGTCGCCCGCCGTCTTCACCGTGACTACCGTGTCGGCGCCGACGCTCTGCTTGAGCGCGGCCGGGGTGTCCAGGGCCAGGATCCGGCCGTGGTCCATGATCGCCACCCGGTCGCAGAGCTGGTCCGCTTCCTCCATGTAGTGCGTGGTCAGCAGGATCGTCTGGCCATCGCCGTGCAGCTCGCCGAGCAGGTCCCACAGCGCGAGCCGGCTCTGCGGGTCCAGGCCCGCGGTCGGCTCGTCCAGGAACAGTACGGAGGGGCGGTGGAAGATGGCCCGCGCCACCATCAGCCGCTGGGCCATGCCGCCGGACAGCGCGTAGACCGATGCCTTGGCCCATTTGGACAGCTGGAACTGCGCCAGCAGCTCGTCGGCGGCCCGCCGGGAGGCCTTGGCCCCCATGCCGAACAGCCGGCCGTGGAAGTACAGGTTCTCCCACACGGTGAGCTGCCGGTCCAGCGTGTTCTGCTGGGACACGATCCCGCTCAGCTGCTTGGCCAGCGCCGGGTGCGCGGCGACGTCCACGCCGGCCAGGAAGGCCTGCCCGGACGTGGGCACCACGCGGGTGGTGAGGATGCCCACGGTCGTCGTCTTCCCGGCGCCGTTCGGCCCCAGCAGGCCGAAGATCTCCCCGGCCTGCACGCTCAGGTCCAGCCGGTCCACGGCGGCAAAGTCAGCCCCCGGGTAGACCTTGGTCAGCTGCTCGGTGCGGATCACCCCACCGGGCCGGCCGTCCTGCTGCCCGGTCGTACTCGCTGCTGCTGGCGCGCTGCTCATGGCTTACACATCGTAGCGATTGATCCCTGGGCGGCCCGACGTGCACCGTGGCGGCCAGGAAGCCGAAATGGCGGGCCGCGTCCGCGGCGCCGGATCCGACGCCCGGCAGGTCCGCTGGCCGGCCCGGCCTCCGAGGCGGCCCGGGGCGCCGTGGGCGGCCTGCGGGGACCGCGGCCTCCTGGTACCGCGGTCACCGCAGGCCCGCGGTCACCAGCCCGCGGCCCCGGCCAGGTACGCGGGTGGGTGACCGAGATAGCGGGGACGGCCCGGCGTCGCCGTGAGCGGCCTGGGCTGCGGCCGGGCCGCCAGTACCCGGCGGGCCTGGCGCCCGCGGGAGGCCTGGTGCAGTGAGCCGCCTTCTTAATTGGATTCTTGATTCAAGCCATAAATTATGGGAAACCTAGTCGCGGCCCTGGATGCCGTCAAGGGGCGAAGCGGTGGCGGGCGGGAAGCGGCCCGGGCGAGACTGACATGAAAGCGGCACCGGAGGAAAGGTGCTCGGCTATGGCTCGGGTGCTCATCACCGGATCGCCGGACGGCCTTGGCCTGCTGGCCGGGCAGGTGCTGGCCGCCGACGGACACCAGGTCGCGCTGCACGCCCGGCACAGCGCCCGGGCGGCGGACGCCCGGGCGGCGCTGCCCGGCGCGGAACACGTGGTCACCGGTGACCTGTCCGAAATCGCGGGCATGCGGCAGGTCGCCCGCCAGGTGAACGACCTGGGCCGGTTCGATGCGGTCATCCACAATGCCGGCGTCGGCTACCGGGAGCCGCGCCGTGTGCCGACCACCGACGGCCTGAGCCTGGTCTTCGCGGTCAACGTGCTGGCGCCCTACCTGCTCACCGCGCTGATCAGGCCGCCGGCCCGGCTGGTCTACCTCAGTTCCGGGATGCACCGGGGCGGCGATACGGACCTGGCCGACCTGCAGTGGGTGGCCCGGCCGTGGAACGGCTCGCAGGCCTACGCCGACTCCAAGCTGCTCGACACGGTGCTGGCTTTCGCGGTGGCCCGGCGCTGGCCGGCGGTGCTCAGCAACGCGGTGGAGCCGGGCTGGGTCCCCACGCGGATGGGCGGCCCCGCGGCCCCGGACGACCTGAGCCTGGCCCCGGTCACCCAGGCCTGGCTGGCCGTCAGCACCGATCCGGCGGCCACGGTCAGCGGCCAGTACTTCTACCACCAGCGGCCGCGGCCGTTCCATCCGGCCGCGGCCCGCCATCCGGTGCAGGACGACCTGCTCGCGTACTGCGCCGGCCTCACCGGCGTGAAGCTTCCGGACCGCCCCGAGGAGCCCTGATGGCTCAGCGGCGCGCCCATTCCCGGGCCAGCAGCTCGTAGGAGCGGACCCGGTCGGCGTGGTCATGGGTGATGGTCGTGATGATCAGCTCGTCGGCCCCGGTCGCGTCGCGCAGCTGCTCCAGCTGGTCAGCGACCTGGGCTGCGGTGCCAACGAACTGGGTGTCCACCCGGTCGGCGACCAGGGCCCGGCCCTGCGCGGTCCAGCGGTGCGCCGCGGCCTCGTCCGGCGCGGGAAAGGGGATGGCACCGGCGCCGGACCGGATGCTGCGCACCCACAGGCCGTACCCGCTGGCCAGCCGCCGCGCGCCGTCCTCATCCCCGGCCACCACCACGTCCGCGGACACGCTGAGGCAGGGCTGGCCAAGCTCGGCGGAGGGCCGGAAGGCGGCCCGGTAGCCCTCGGCGGCCTCCAGCACCGTCGCCGGGCTGACGTGGTAGTTGGCCGCGAACTGCAGCCCGTTGGCCCCCGCCACCTGGGCGCTCTCGCCGCCGCTGCTGCCCAGGATCCACACCTGGACCCCGGCGTTCTCGCCGGGGATGACGTGCGCCTCCACCCCCTCGGGGGAGCGGTAGTCACCGCGCAGCAGCGCCAGGATGTCGCCCACCTGCTCGGTGTAGCCCCGCGGCTGCACGCCGGGCAGCTGGAGCAGTGTCTTCTGCATGGCGAACCGCGGGGACCCCGAGCAGCCGCTCGGGGGAGAACCGGGGCGGGATCAGCAGACCGTCCGGGGCCCGGCCGCCCGCCGCCTGCGGCGGCCCGGCCAGCGCAGGTTCCCGGCTGCCGCCCGGCGGGCGGCCGCCGGAGACGTTACGGACATGCGCGGACCCGCTCCCGGTGGTGGACGTCAGCCAGCCTCCCCGGCATTCTATGTTTTACCTATAGGAATTGTCGAAAACTCCAGGCAGCGAGGTCGCAGCGGGTGAGTTAGGCCAGGCCGAGGATGCGCGCGGCGTTCCCGCGCAGCACGGTGTCCAGCACGTCCTCGGGCAGTCCCAGCCCGGCCAGTTCGTCCAGGCAGCGCTCCGGGGTGAGGAACGGGAAGTCACTGCCCCACAGGAACTGCCCGCGCAGCCGCCCGGACATCTCCCGGATCACCTCGGGCGGCACCCGCCGCGGGGACCAGCCGGAGATGTCGGCGTACACATTGGTCTTGTGCAGCGCGATGGCCATCAGGTCCTGATGCCACGGCCAGCCGAAGTGCGCGGCGACCACGGTCAGCCCCGGGTGCGCGGCGGCCACCGGGTCCAGCTTGAGCGGGTGCGCGTAGTCGATCCGGATGCCCTGGCCGCCGGGCTGGCGGGCGCCGATCCCGCTGGTCCCGGTGTGGAACAGGGCCAGCAGGCCATGCTCGGCGCAGGCGGCGAAGACCGGCCAGTACACCGGGTCGTCCGGGGCGAACGCCTGCAGCGAGGGATGGAACTTGACCCCGCGCAGCCCGAGCGCGGCAATGTTGGCCACCTCGGCGATGGCGGCCTCCCCCTTATGCGGGTTAACCGACCCCAGCCCGGTGAAGGCATCCGGGTACTGACGGCAGGCCGCCGCGACGGTTTCGTTGGGCACCCGAGGGCGGCCGGTCGCGGTCTCGGCGTCCCAGGCCAGCAGGACCGCCCGCACCCCCAGCCGCCGGTAGCGGTCCGCCAGGCCGGCCAGTGACTCACGCTGTACCGGGGAGCGGAAGTACGCTTCGGCCGCCTCCACGTACCCGGCCATGCTGCCGTCCAGCCAGTCCGGCGTCGGCAGGTGCACATGAAAGTCGATCGCGCGGATCGGCGGCGGTGCCATCGGCCCTCCCGGTGAGCGCGGGTCCGGTCCGACCATACTCGCGGCCGGGCGCCCGTCCCGGCCACCTGCCCGGCCGCCAGGGACCGCACTGGGCTGGCCGCCGCGGGGCAGGCCGCATGGATCCTGTTAGGGGGTCCTTGGCCGGCTGGCCACGGGCCGCCGGGCGTGTTACCACGAGAGCATGGGACGGCAGCTGAGCTGGGATCGGCTCGCAGTGCTGGCGGGACTGGCGGGGCCGCTGGCCCTGGCCGCCATCCTGGTCCCGTTCCGGGGCAGCTTCCCCAACACGGATGCGGCACTGGCCATGCTGCTGGTCGTGGTGGCGGTGGCGGCCAGCGGGAACCGGGTGGCCGGCTACCTGGCCGCGCTGTCCGCCGCGGTGTGGTTCGATTTCTTCCTGACCCGCCCGTACGAGCAGTTCGCCATCAACCGGCGGACTGACATCGAGACCACCGTGCTGCTGCTGGTCATCGGGGTGGCCGTGACCGAGCTCGCGGTGTGGGGGTGGCGCCAGCAGGCTGCGGCCAGCCGCCGGGCCGGGTACCTGGACGGGATCAGCGCGGCCGCCGAGGCGGTCGCCGCGGGAGAGCCGACCGCCCTCATCGAGCAGGTCCCCGGCCAGCTCACCCAGGTGCTGGGGCTGACATCCTGCCGCTGGCAGTACGGCGTGGCCGGGCTCGGGAAGCCCGCCCGGCTGCTGCACAACGGCGACGTGATGGCGGGCCGGCGGCGCTGGGACGTGGCGGCCGAGGGGCTGCCCGCCGGCGACATCGAGCTGCTGGTGGACAGCGGCGGCCTGTTCCAGGGGCGTTTCCTGATGACTCCCGGCCCGGGCAGCCGGCCCACGCTGGAGCAGCGGCTGGTGGCCATCGCGCTGGCCGACCAGGTCGGCTCGGCCCTCGGTGGCAGCCATCCGGCCTCGTCCGAGCGCTGAAGGCCCCTTCTCCGGCTGAAGGCCCCTTCTCCGGCTGAAGGCCCTTTCTCCGGCTGAACAGCGCGCCCGCGGCTAGGAGGCCGCGCTCTCCTGCAGCACCTGCCAGACTCGTTGCGGGGTAGCTGGCATGTCAACGTGCCGCACCCCGAGATGGGCCAGCGCGTCCACCACGGCGTTCTGCACCGCGGGGGTCGCGCCGATCGTGCCCGCCTCCCCGATGCCCTTGGCGCCCAGCGGGTTATAGCTCGTGGGCGTGGCCATGCCGGCCAGCTCGAAACTGGGCAGCTCGGCCGCGGACGGGACGGAGTAGTCGGCGAACGTCAACGTCAGCGGGTTGCCGTCGGCGTCATAACGCATCTCCTCGAACAGCGCCTGCGCCGCGCCCTGGGCGATCCCGCCGTGCCGCTGCCCCTCGGCCAGCAGCGGGTTGATGACCGTGCCCGCGTCGTCCACGGTGATCATCCGGTGCAGGGTCACCTTGCCGGTCTCGGTGTCCACCTCCACCACCGCGACGTGCGCGCCGAACGGGAAGGTCGCCCCGGGCGCGCTGAAGGTGCTGCGCACGACGAGCCGCTCGGCCGCGGCCAGGCTGGCCAGCGGCACCGCGGCGGACGGGTCGCCGGCCACCGCGAATACGCTGCGGGCTGGGTCGAACACCAGGTCGGCCGGGTTCGCCTCCAGGGCCGCGGCGGCCCGCGGCCGGCCCACGTCGATCAGCTCGCGCGCCGCCTGCCGGACGGCCGCGCCGCCCAGCTGCAGGCTCCGCGAGCCGCCGGTGCCGCCGCCCTCCGGGATCAGGTCGGTGTCCCCCCACCGGACGGTGATCCGGCCGACGTCGATGCCGAGTTCCTCGCTGGCCAGCATGGCCCACACCGTGGCGTGGCCCTGCCCGTGCGGCGAGGTGCCGGTGAGGATCGTCGCGGTGCCATCCGGGTGCACCTCGACGGTGGCGTTCTCCTGGGCACCGCCGGCCGCGGTGATCTCCACGTAGCAGCACAGCCCGATGCCGAGCTGCACCGGCCCGCCCGCAGCGCGGCGCCGTGCCTGCTCCTCCCGCAGGTCCTGGTACCGTGCGCTGGCCAGGGCTTGCTCCAGGGCGGCGGCATAATCCCCGCTGTCGTATTTCGCGCCGAACGCGGTCAGGTACGGCTCACTGAACGCCGGCAGGAGGTTCTTCCGGCGGACCTCGGCCGGGTCCATGCCGATCTCGGCGGCGAACAGGTCGATGGCCCGCTCGGCCGCGGCGGTCGCCTCGGGCCGCCCCGCGCCCCGGTACGCGCCGACCGGGGTGGTGCTGGTCAGCACGCTGGTCGCGACGGCCTCGGCCCGGTCGATGGCGTACGGGCCCGGGGTCATCAGGATGGTCAGCGAGGGCAGGAACGCGCCGAACCGCGGGTACGCCCCGGAGTCCTGCAGGATCTCCAGCCGGTACGCGGTCACCCGGCCGTCCCGGCGGCCGCCGATGGTGACGGTCTGGCGCTGCGCCCGGCCGTGCGTCATGGCCACCAGGTTCTCGTGCCGCGTCTCCGCCCAGCGAGCCGGGCGGCCCAGCTGGCGGGCCACCCAGCACACCACCGCGTGCTCCGGGTCGGCCCCGAACTTGGCGCCGAACGCCCCGCCCACGTCCGGGGTGATGACCCGGACGGCGGCCCGGTCGAGGCCCAGCATCCGGGCCAGCGCGGCCTGGGTGGCCTGGGCGCCCTGGTTCGGGATCCAGGCGGTGAGCCGCCCGCCGCTGTCCCAGGCCGCAGCGGCGGCCCGGGTCTCCATCGGCGCCGGCGCCATCCGCTGGTTCTCGATCGTGCGGCTGACGACGACGTCGCAGCCGTCGAACAGGCTGGCGTCGAGCGCGGCCGCGCCGAACGTGGCGGCCACGTTGGTGCCCAGTTCGGGGAACAGCAGGGCGGCCGTGCCGTCGGCGGCCGCCGCGGGGTCGACCACCGGAGGCAGCGGCTCGTAGTCCACATCCACCAGCTCCGCGGCGTCGTCGCCCTGGTAACGCTGCTCGGTGACCACGACGGCCACCGGCTCGCCGACGAACCGGACCACGTCGCGGGCCAGCAGTGGCTGGGTCATGTCGTCGCTGACCGGGCCGGGCATGGGCGGTGGCACCGGCGGGAGAGCCGCCAGGTCGGCGCCGGTGAACGCGGCCAGCACGCCCGGGGCGGCCAGCGCCGCGGTCACCTCCACCGCGCGGATCCGGGCGTGCGCCAGCGGGGACCGGACGAAGAACACGTGGCCGGCGCCGGCCAGCCGCCCGTCACGGAGGTCGTCGGTGTAGACGGCGCCCGCAGTCAGGAAGCCGGGGTCCTCGGTGCGCAGGACCCGGGTACCGAGGATGCTCACGCCCTGGTCGCTCCCTTCCGCTGGCGGGCTGGTGCCTTCGTAAGTTACATCCCGGGCGGCGGGCGCCCGGCCCGCGCCGCCGCGGCCCCGCAGGCCGATGATCGCAGCCGTTGCGCCCCGTGCCGCGCGCTGCGACATTGGGATCGGCCTCACCGGCTGGCCCGCGGGGCAGGACAAAGGGGAATTCCAGTGCGCTACGGACACTTCGACGACAGCCGCCGCGAGTATGTCATCACCCGCCCGGACACGCCGTTGCCGTGGATCAATTACCTGGGCACCGAAGATTTCTTTGGCATCATTTCGAATACCGCAGGCGGCTACTGCTGGTACCGCGACGCCAGGCTGCGGCGGCTGACCCGGTACCGGTACAACAACGTCCCGGCCGACTCCGGCGGGCGCTATCTCTACCTCCGCGACGACGACTCGGGGGGGTACTGGTCGCCCACGTGGCAGCCCACCCAGCGGGACCTGGACCATTATGAATGCCGGCACGGCCTCTCCTATACGCAGATCACGTCGGCGTCTCACGGAATACAGGCCGAGGCGCTCTACTTCGTGCCGCCCGGCCAGAGGATGGAGGTGTGGCGGCTGCGGGTGGCCAACACCCGCCCGGCCCCCGCCCGGCTATCCGTGTTCTCCTCGGTGGAGTTCTGCCTGTGGAACGCGCAGGATGACGCGACCAACTTCCAGCGCAACTTCTCGACCGGCGAGGTGGAAGTCGACGGCGGTGTCATCTACCACCGGACGGAATACCGGGAGCGGCGTGATCACTTCGCCTACTTCGCCTGCTCCGAGCCGCTGGCCGGATTCGACACCCAGCGCGAGGTGTTCCTCGGTGCCAACCGCGGCTGGGACCGCCCGGCGGTGGTCGAGCGGGGCGAGTCCGGCAACTCGCTGGCCCACGGGTGGTCGCCGCACGGCAGCCACCACGTCCGGCTCATCCTCGACCCGGGCGAGACCCGGGAAGTGATCTTCCTCCTTGGCTACTGGGAGAACCCGCACCAGCACAAGTTCGACCCGCCCGGGTCCGGGGTCCTCAACAAGTCCCTGGTCCGCCCGGTCATCAGCCGCTGGCTGCGGCCGGCCACCGTGGCCGAGGGCTTCGCGGCGCTGCGCGAGTCGTGGGCGTCACTGCTGTCCCCGCTGCGGGTGGACACGCCCGACGCCGACACCAACCGGATGGTCAATATCTGGAATCCCTACCAGTGCATGGTCACGTTCACCATGAGCCGGTCGGTGTCGCTGTTCGAATCCGGCATCGACCGCGGGATGGGCTTCCGGGATTCCAACCAGGACCTGCTCGGGTTCGTGCCGATGGCCCCGGGCCGGGCCCGGGCCCGGATCCTGGACCTGGCGGCCACGCAACTGGCCACCGGCGGTGCCTATCACCAGTTCCAGCCGCTCACCAGGCGCGGGAACGACGACATCGGGTCCGGCTTCAATGACGACCCGCTGTGGCTCGTCCTCGCGGTCGCCGCCTACCTGAAGGAGACCGGGGACCTGGCCATCCTCGACGAGGCGGTGCCCTATGACAATGCCGCGGGCAGCGAGGCCTCCCTGGACGAGCACCTGGATCGGTCGGTGCGGTACACCCTGGACCGGCTCGGGCCGCATGGGCTGCCGCTGATCGGCCGGGCGGACTGGAACGACTGCCTGAACCTGAACTGCTTCTCCGATACCCCGGGGGAGTCGTTCCAGACCACCGTGAACCGGGAGGGCGGGACCGCCGAGTCGGTGTTCATCGCCGGGCTGTTCGTGCTGGCCGCCCGGGAACTTGCCGGGATCGCCGAGCGGCGCGGCCGGGCCGGGGATGCGGCCGGGTACCGGGCCGCCGCCGGGAAGATGGCCGGCTCGGTGATGGAGCACGGCTGGGACGGTGACTGGTTCCGCCGGGCCTACGACTACTTCGGCGACGTGGTCGGGTCCAGCGGGAACGAGGAAGGCAAGATCTTCGCTGAGCCGCAGGGCATCTGCGTGATGGCCGGCATCGGCGTCGAGCACGGCACGGCCGCCCGGGCGCTGGACAGCGTGCGGGAGCGGCTGGCCACGCGGCACGGGATCGTGCTGCTGAACCCGGCCTTCACCCGCTACCACATCGAACTCGGCGAGATCTCGTCCTACCCGCCGGGTTACAAGGAGAACGCCGGCGTCTTCTGCCACGCGAACCCGTGGGTCATGATCGCGGAGACGATCGTCGGGCGCGGCGACGCCGCCTTCGACTACTACCAGCGGATCAGCCCGTCCGCGCGGCAGGACATCGCCGACACCCACCGCTGCGAGCCGTACGTGTACGCGCAGATGATCGCGGGCAAGGACGCGCCGACCCACGGCGAGGCCAAGAACTCCTGGCTGACCGGCGCGGCCGCCTGGAACCTGGTGGCGATCACCCAGTGGATCCTCGGCATCCGTGCCGAGCTCGACGGGCTGCGCATCGACCCGGTGCTGCCGGCCGCCTGGACCGGCTTCGCCGCCACCCGCCGGTTCCGCGGCGCGATCTATGAGATCAGCGTGCGCAAGCCGGCCGGGCACACCGGCCGGGTCAGCCAGGTCTGCGTCAACGGCGAGCCGATCACCGGGACGCTGGTGCCGCCCGCCCCGCCGGGCGCCACCGTCAGCATCGAGGCGATCATCGGTTAGCCGCCCCGGCGGCCAGCGGGGCGGCGGCCCGCCCGGTGCCCCGGTTCCCGGTGGTCATCCCGGGCCGCCTCCGTCCGCTGGTGACGCCCCGCTCAGCGCGCCGGGTAGCGGCGGCCGCGGCGCAGGAGCCATGACCAGAAGCCTCGGCGCGGCGGCCGCGGCGGCCGCGCCTTGATCTGGCCGCTGACCACGTTGCCGGTCACCTGGATGCGCAGGATGTCGGGGGCAGCAGGGTCTCCGGAAGCCTTGATCTTGACGACGCCGCTGCTGACCACCACGTCATCCGTGTCCACGGTCACGCCCGGCCGGGTCACCAGGGTCAGCGTGCCGCTGTGCACCTCGGCCTCGATCTCCAGGGACGGCTGGGTGATGACCGCGTCGCGGAAGTCGAGGGTCACGTGGCCGCTGTGCACCTCGATCTCCATCCGCCGCGGCACCACCCAGCGGCCGTCGCGCCGGGTGACCGAGGAGCGGCACTCGATGCGGGCCAGTTCCCGGGGGGCGGCGGGGGCGCCGCGGGCCGCGGGCAGGTCCCGGGTCAGCGCGGCTAGCTCGCCGTAGGTCCGCGCGGTCAGCGCCGCCTCCAGCCGCTGGTCGAGTTCGTCGGCGCTGAGCCGGCCGTCGCCCGCCGCGATCCGCAGCGTCTCGGCGACCCGGTCCCGGTCCTCGTACGAGGCGCGCAACTCCCCGGGCGGCACCAGTTCCCCGCCGTCGCCGGACGGCTGCAGCTCACCCATGCGCACACTCTAGACAGTGCCCGGGCCGGAGTCAGGCCGGAACGCAGCCGGGATGGGCCGGGCCGGGCGGCCCCGGCCGGGCGCCGCCCAGGGATCCGCCAGGGCCGCCATTTCCTCGCTGGTCAGCCCGCGTCGCGCGGCGGCGACCAGAGCCGGGCGGCGGCGGCATCCCAGGCGGCCGCGCTGTCGCCGGAAGGCTCGAAGCGGCGTAGCCGCTGGGTGGCCCGCAGCAGGGCCCGCATCCCGGCCAGGTCACCGGGTGCGGCGCCGAGCGCCCGGGCCTGGACCAGGGTGTTGCCGAGCGCAGTGGCCTCGACCGGGCCGGCCACCACGGGCAGGCCGCAGGCGTCCGCGGTGAGCTGCAGCAGCAGGTCGTTGCGGGCCCCGCCGCCGACCACGTGCACCGTGTCCACCGGCTGCCCGGACAGCTGCTGCACCTCGCGGATGGCCCGCCGGTAGGCCAGCGCCAGGCTGTCCAGGATGCACCGGACGGTGGCCGGCGGATCGGCGGGGGCCCGCTGGCCGGTCCGGTGGCACGCCGCCGCGATCCGGGCCGGCATGTCGCCGGGCGGCAGGAACGCCGGGTCGTCCGGGTCCACCACCGCCTGCCGTGCGGGGACCCGCGCCGCCGCATCCAGCAGGCCGGCCAGCCCGGCCGGCTGGCCCGCCCCGGCCCAGGCGCGGACCGACTCCTGCAGCAGCCACAGGCCCATCACGTTGCGCAGGTAACGGACCGTGCCGTCCACCCCGGCCTCGTTGGTGAAGTTGGCCGCCCGGCTCGCCTCGGTCAGCACCGGCCGGTCCAGTTCCACCCCGACCAGGGACCAGGTCCCGGAGGAGATATAGCCGAAGTTGCGGCCCTCAGCCGGGACGGCGGCCACCGCCGAGGCGGTGTCGTGCGAGCCGACCGCGATCACCGGCAGCCGGCCGCCGTCCGGGCCGGCCGCCCCCGGCAGCAGGGCCGCGACATCAGCCCGCAGCGGCCCGATGATGCGGCCCGGCCGGCGCAGCGGCGGGAACAGCCGGGCCGGCAGGCCGGCCTGGGCGAGCAGGCCGCCGGCCCAGCACTGGCCCCGCGCGTCGAGCAGCTGCGTGGTGGAGGCATTGGTCAGCTCCGCGCCGATCTCGCCGGTGAGCCAGTAGGCCAGCAGGTCGGGGATGAGCAGCAGGGTGGCCGCCCCGTCCAGCTGGCCGGCCCGGGCCGCCGCGGTGAGCTGGTAGATCGTGTTGAACGGCAGCTGCTGGATCCCGGTCACCGCGTACAGCTGCGCCGCGCCGATCCGTCCGGCCACCTCGGCGGCCACCCCGTCGGTCCGGCCGTCGCGGTAGTGCACCGGGTTGCCCAGCAGCGCCCCGTCCGGGCCGAGCAGGCCGTAGTCCACGCCCCAGGAGTCGATGCCGACGCTGGCCAGGTCCGCGGCCCGCGCCGCGGACCGCAGCCCATCCAGCAGGTCCGCGTACAGCCGGAGGATGTCCCAGTGCAGCGTGCCGCCCGCCCGGACCGGCTCGTTACCGAACCGGTGCGCCTCGTCCAGCCGCAGCGTGCCGTCACCGACCCGGCCCGTCATGACCCGCCCGCCGGACGCGCCGAGGTCGACGGCGGCCACCGTGGCCTGCTTCACTGCGGCTCGCCTCCTGGCTGCGGGGTGTCCGTGGTCGCCGGCCGCGGGTCAGCGCAGGAACGCGGCGGCCACGCCCGCGTCCACCGGGATGTGCAGCCCGGTGGTCAGGGCCAGGTCGCCCGCGGTCAGGGCGATGACCGCCGCGGCCACATGCCCCGGCAGCACCTCCCGCTTCAGCAGGGTGCGCTGGGCGTAGTAGGCGCCCAGGTCCTCTTCGGGCACCCCGTACACCGCGGCCCGCTGCGCGCCCCAGCCCGCGGCGAAGATGCCCGAACCGCGGACCACGCCGTCAGGGTTGATGCCGTTCACCCGGATGCCGCAGGAGCCGAGCTCGGCGGCGAGCAGCCGGACCTGGTGCGCCTGGTCGGCCTTGGCCGCCCCGTAGGCCACGTTGTTCGGCCCGGCGAACACCGAGTTCTTGCTGCAGATGTAGATGATGTCGCCGCCCATGCCCTGGGCCTGCATGGTGCGCGCGGCCTCCCGGGCGACCAGGAACGAGCCACGGGCCATGACGTCGTGCTGCAGGTCCCAGTCGTCCACGCTGGTCTCCAGCAGTGGCCGGGAGATGGACAGCCCGGCGTTGCTGACCACCAGGTCGGCCCCGCCGAAGGCCAGCGCCGCCTGCTGGTAGGCACCGGCCACGCTGTCCTCGTCGGTGACGTCGGAGGTGACCGCGACCGCGACGTCCGCCGACCCGAGGGACTCCGCGACCTTCTGCGCGGCGGCGGCGTCCCGGTCGGCGACCACCACGCAGGCGCCCTCGGCGGCCAGCCGCTCCGCCGTGGCCCGGCCGATCCCGGAGCCGCCCCCGGTGACCAGCGCCACCCGGCCGGCCAGCGGCTTGGGCTTGGGCCGCCGCCGCAGCTTGGCCTCCTCCAGCGCCCAGTACTCGATGCGGAACTTCTCGCTCTCGGCGATGGGGGAGTAGGACGAGACCGCCTCGGCACCGCGCATCACGTTGATCGCGTTGACGTAGAACTCGCCTGCTACCCGCGCGGTCTGCTTGTCCGCGCCGAAGCTGAACATGCCCACTCCCGGCACCAGCACGATGGCCGGGTCGGCGCCGCGCATCGGCGGCGAGTCGGCGTCGGCGTTCCGCTCGTAGTACGCCCGGTAGTCCTCCCGGTAGGCGGCATGCAGCTCACGGAGCCGGGCGATCACCGCATCCAGCGGCGCGGACGGCGGCAGATCTGCCACCAGGGGCGCGACCTTGGTGCGCAGGAAGTGGTCCGGGCACGAGGTGCCCAGCGCGGCCAGCGCCGGGTGCCGCTCGCGGGCGGTGAAGTCCAGGACCTCGCGGCGGTCGGTGAAGTGGCCCACCTGCCGGCGGTCGGTGCTGGCCAGGCCGCGGAGCACCGGGGCGAGGGCCGCGGCGCGCAGGTGCCGTTGGGTATCCGGAAGGGGCTCGTAGCCGGGGAGCGGCGGGCCGAAGGGCTCGGCCGAGCCATGCTCGTCCAGGTAGCGCTGCGCCGTCGCGATGATCTCCAGGGAGCGCGCTTCGCACTCGTCGCTGGTCGCGCCCCACGCGGTGATGCCATGACCGCCCAGGATCACCCCGATGGCGCCCGGGTTGTCCCGCGCCACCGCCGCGATGTCCAGGCCGAGCTGGAAGCCGGGGCGGCGCCACGGCACCCACAGCACCCGGTCTCCGAAGCAGGCCCGGGTCAGCGCCTCGCCGTCGGCCGCGGTGGCCAGCGCGATCCCCGAGTCCGGGTGCAGGTGGTCCACGTGCGGGGCGTCCACCAGGCCGTGCATGGCGGTGTCGATGGACGGGGCCGCGCCGCGCTGTCCTGGCTCTGACCCCGCCACTCCGCCCAGGCCGTGCAGGCAGTAGTCGAACGCGGCGACCATCTCGTCCTCCCGGTCCACCCCCGGGTAGACGCCGGCCAGGGCGCGCAGCCGGTCCAGCCGGAGCACGGCCAGCCCGGCCTCGGTCAGCGTGCCGAGGTCGCCGCCGGAGCCCTTGACCCACAGCAGGTCGGCCGGCTCCCCGGTGACCGGGTCGGTGACGCGGCCCTTGGCCGAGGTGTTACCGCCGGCGTAGTTGGTGTTGCGCGGGTCCGACCCGAGCCGGTTGCTGCGGGCCAGCAGCTCAGTGACTTCGGCGGGTGCCTGGGCCATGGCGTGATGCTCCTTCCGGGCGGGTGGCGTCCATCCGTGCGGTGCCTGGTCGGCCGGCGGTGCCAGAGCACCGCACTGACTGACAGCACCGCGCCGATGCGGGTCAGTTGCCCCAGCTGGCGGGGGTGCCGCCGACCCGGTCCGCCACGATCTTCTCGCCGTAGCCGGACCGGTGGTAGGCCACGATGGGGTCAGGCTCCAGGCCCATGTCCTCGCGGAGTTCCGCGAGCAGCGGGCGGACGTCGGTGTTGTAGGCGTCCATGAGCGCGGCGTTCGCGCCGAGGACGTCGCCGGCCTGCTGGGCGGCGGCCAGCGCACCGGTGTCCACCAGCAGCGCCTTGGCCGTGGCCTCCTGGACGTTCATGACCGAGCGGATCTGGGCCGGGATCTTCGGCTCGATGTTGTGGCACTGGTCGAGCATGAATGCGATGCCGGCCGAGGCATCGAAGCCCCCGGCCACGGTCACCTCGAACAGGATGCGGAACAGCTGGAACGGGTCGGCCGAGCCCACCATCAGGTCGTCGTCGGCGTAGAACCGGGAGTTGAAGTCGAACGCGCCCAGCTTCCCGGCCCGCAGCAGGACGGCCACGATGAATTCGATGTTGGTGCCGGGCGCGTGGTGCCCGGTGTCCACGCACACCTTGGCCCGCTCGCCCAGCCGCAGGCAGTGCGCGTAGGCCGTGCCCCAGTCCGGCACGTCGGTGGTGTAGAAGGCCGGCTCGAACAACTTGTACTCCAGGATCAGCCGCTGGCCGGCCGACAGCCGCTGGTACGCCGCGTCGAGGGCCTCCGCCAGCCGGTCCTGCCGGGCGGCGATGGAGTCCTGCCCGGGGTAGTTGGTGCCGTCCGCGAACCATAGCTTGAGGTCCCGCGAGCCGGTTGCGTCCATGATGTCGGCGCATTCCAGCAGGTGAGCCAGGGCCTTGCGGCGCACCCTGGGATCCGGGTTGCACACGCTGCCCAGCCGGTAGTCGTCGTCCTGGAACACGTTGGCGTTGACCGTGCCGACCTCGACGCCCTGGGCCCGCGCGTAGGAAGCCAGCCCGGCGTAGTCGTCCACCTTGTCCCACGGGATGTGCACCGCGACGGTCGGGGCCACCCCGGTGAACTTGTGCACCTGCGCCGCGTCGTCGATCTTCTCCTGCGGGGTCCGCGGCACTCCCGGCTGGGTGAACACCTTGAACCGGGTCCCGGTGTTGCCGAAGGCCCAGGACGGCAACTCGATCCGCTGCTCCCGGAGGGAGTTCTTCACGGCGGTCAGGTCAGGCATTTCTCGTCATCTCCAGGCAGCGGCTGATGTGCGGTCAATCAAGGTGGAAGATCTCTTGGACGCGGTGGAAGCCCTGGTCGGGCGGCAGGCCGTCGAGGTCAGTGAAGAACTCCGCCATCTCAGCCTGCCACCGGCCGTTCACCGGGGCCGCCGCCATCCGGTCCAGCGCGGCCGCGTAGTCGTCGGTCTCCAGGTAGCCGATGAGCAGCCCCTCGCCGGTCAGGAACAGCGAGTAGTTCGCCCATCCGGCCGCGCGCAGCGCATCGAGCATCTCCGGCCAGACCTCGGCGTGCCGCTCGCGGTACTCCGCGAGCCGGGCCGGCCGGATCCGGCCGAGGAAGCAGACCCGCTCCACCGTGATCCCTTTCCCTCCGGGCCCTGGGGCCGCGCCGTGGCTGGCGAGCCAGCGGCGCGGCCCCCGGGGGCCGGTCTCAGGCGGCTTGATCATGGAATTGGTGTCGTCACGACGGCACCTAACTCATGATCAGCAGCACACGGTCAGAAGTTGAAGCTGTTGACGTTGGCCTTGGTGAACACGAACGGCGGGCCGAGCAGGATGCTGTTCCCCGCCCCGACGGTGTACTTGCCGAGCTTGCCCGCGGTGAAGGACTGCCCGGACGCCCCCGTGATGGTCTTGGAGGCCAGGTTGACGGCCGCGTAGGCGGCCAGGTAGCCGAGGTTGGCCGGGTTCCACAGCTCGAACGCGGGGACGGTGCCGTCGGCCACGTACTTCTTCATCGAGTTGGGCGTGCCCAGGCCGGTCACCACGACCTTGCCCTTGTACTTGGAGGAATCCACCACCTGCGCCGCGGCCAGGATGCCGACCGTGGTGGGGGAGATAATGCCCTTCAGGTCCGGGTAGTGCTGCAGCAGGCCCTGGGTCACCTGGGTGGCGGTGGTCGGGTCGTCGTTGCCGTAGACGGTGGCGACCAGCTTTATCTTCGGGTATTTCTTCAGCTCCTGCTTCATGTACGCGATCCAGGCGTTCTGGTTCGTCGCCGAGGCGGCCGCGGACACGATGCCGATCTCACCGCTGTCGTGGATCTCCTTGGCCAGCAGGTCTACCTCGCTCGTCCCGATCTGGGCGGTGGAGGCCTGGTTGACGAACAGGCTGCGGCAGGTTGGCGCGTCGGAGTCGTAGGTGACCACGGTGATGCCCTTGGCCATGGCCGACTTCAGCGTGGGGCAGAGCGCGGTCGGGTCGGTGGCCGACACGATAAGCGCGTTGGCCCCCTTGGTGATCGCTGCCTGGATGGCCGGGAGCTGGGAGGCCGGGGTGGCGGCGGTCCCGCTGGTCTCGCTGCCCGACTCGCCGAGCGCGGCCAGGGCGGCCAGGGCGCCGCCCGAGTTCACGCTGTCCGCGGTGGTGAAGTAGGGGTTGCCCAGGTTCTTCGGGATGACGAAGACCTTCAGTCCTTTCTTCAGCGACCCGGACGCCGAGCCCGAGGAGCCCGCTGATGCCGACGACGAGGACGAGCTCCCCGATGGGCTGGAGTTACCGGAGGAGCTGCAGGCGGCCAGCACGGCCGAGGCGCTGAGCAGCACAACCGGGCCCCACAGTGCCCGTCTGGCGGTTGGTCTCATGCTTTGAATCCTTTCAACGACACTTCGGCTGACGACAGCGATGGGATGCGTGGCTGACGGGCCACGACGGGACGTGGCTGACGGGCCACGACAGGTGCGTGGCTTACGGGCCACGACGGGATGGCCGGCCGGGTTGTGGCCAGCCGCGGGATGCGGCGCGGTCGTGCCGGATGTCCCCCTGACCGCGCTGATTCATGGGTAGCTCTGGGTCACGGGCGGCTCCGGGTTCACGGGCGGCTCCGGGTTCACGGGCGGCTCCGGGTTCACGGGCGGCTGCCGGGGCACGCTCATTCATGAGCCGCCCCCACGGGCTGGGGCGCCGCGCCGGACGGCCCGCCGCGGCGGGCGCGGAACCACCGGGGCAGCCGGCCCCGGCGCAGCGCCCCGACGTTCGGGGCGAACACGCTGACCAGCAGCAGTGCCCCGATCACGATGCCGGTGGCCTCCTGGTTGAAGTTGGTGAGCAGCAGGGCGTTCTGCAGCCCGGCGAAGGCGATCACCGCGAGCACCACGCCGACCAGCGAGCCCTTGCCGCCGAAGATGGACACCCCGCCGAGCAGCACGACCGCGACCACGTCCAGCTCCAGGCCGAGGCCGTTGTTCTGCACCGCCGTGGCCAGCCGGAACGTCCACAGCACCCCGGCCAGCGCGCAGACCAGCCCGGACACCACGTACAGCGAGGTCTTGACCCGCTTGACCCGGATCCCGGCGAACAGGGCGGCCTCCGGGCTCGCCCCCATGGCGTAGATGGACCGCCCGGTCGCGGTGAAGTGCAGCACGATGCCAAAGATCACCGCCAGCACCACGAAGATGGCCACGTTCCAGGGGATCTGGGTACCGGGCAGCGGGTTAATGCCGATGCTGGTGTACCCGGACGGGAAGTTCGAGACGGTGTTGGCCCCGAGCAGGATCAGCGCCACCCCCCGGTACAGCGCGAGGGTGCCGATCGTCACCGCCAGCGACGGCAGCCCGACCCGGGTGACCAGCAGGCCGTTGAACAGGCCGGCCGCGATCCCGGCCAGGGCGACCACCACGAAGATGGCCAGCATGGGCCAGTGCCTGGCCCACAGGAAGCCGAGCAGGGCACTGGACATGCCCAGGATCGACGCCACCGACAGGTCGATCTCGCCGCTGATGATGATCAGCGTCATGGGCAGCGCCATGATCGCGATCTCGCCGGAGGTCACCCCGGTATTGAAGAAGTTGCCGCTGGTCAGGAACTGGGGGGAGGTCACCGCGCCGAAGATGATGATCGCGACCACCAGCAGCCCCAGGCCGCTCTCCCAGCGCAGCGAGCCGCGGGCTGCCGGGCCGAGCCGGGCCCGCCAGCCGGCCGGGGCGGCCGTCCCGGCCGGGCCCGTCCCGGCCGGGCCCGTCCCGGCCGTGGCCGGTGTCCCGGCCGCGGATGCCGCATCCGGGCCGGCTGTGTTCCGGTTCAGGTCAGGTTCCAACGCCCGCGCTCCTTCGCCGCAGTGCCGCCATCAACTGCACCGAGATGACGCGGTCGAGGGTGATGGCCACCAGCAGCAGGAAGCCGGAGATGGCCTCCAGCCACAGCTGGGAGATCCCCAGCACGTTCAGCGCCGAGGCGATCGCGGACAGCAGCAGGGCGCCGACGGCCGCGCCGACCGCGCTGCCGCTGCCACCGAAGATGGCCACCCCGCCGACCACCACCGCGGAGATGACGGTCAGCTCGTATCCGGTCCCGGCCGTGGAGTCGATGGTCTGGTACTGCGCCGCCCACAGCACGCCGGCCAGCCCGGCGATGGCGCCGCTGACCGCGAACGCGGTGAAGATGCGCCGCCCGACCGGGATGCCGGCCAGCCGCGCCGCCTCCGGGTTGGAGCCGATCGCGTACAGTTCCCGGCCGGACCGGTAGGACCGCAGGTAGTAGGCGCCGAGGCCGATCACCACGGCGATGGCGATGGCCAGGTACGGCACGCCGAACACTGTCGCCCGCGGGATGTTGGTGAACCCGGGCGGCAGCGACTGGGCCACCACCTCGTTGCCGCCGACGATGAGGATGTCGATGCCCCGGATGATGTACAGCGTGGCCAGGGTGACCACCAGGCTCGGCACCCGGCCGATCGCTACCATCAGCCCGTTCGCGATCCCGCAGGCCAGCCCGATGCCCAGGCCGATGAGGAAGACCACCGGGATCGGGATGCCGGGGTGGTGCCCGAACATCCCGGCCGAGACGTAGGCGGACAGGCCCAGCACCGACCCGATGGACAGGTCCACGTTCCGGCTGATCACTACCATCGTCTCGCCCAGCGCGAGCAGGGCGTAGACGGTCGTGTTGATCAGCATGAACTGGATATTCTGCTCGTCGAGGAACGACGGCTGGATGCTCGTGGTGACCGCGACGAACACGATCAGCACGGCGATGATGCCGGATTCTCGGATCCGGAACACCCGCTCGGTCAGCCTGCGGGAGCCGCTTCCCGGCGGGGCGCCCGCCGGTCCCTGCCGCTCGGTCACCGCCGCGGTCATGATGCCTGTCCCTGCAGCTGGCCGGTCGCCGCGGCGATGATCTTCTCTTCCGACGCCTCGTCGTGGCCGAACTCCGCGGTCAGCCGTCCTTCCCGCATGACCAGGATGCGGTCCCCGACCCCGAGCACCTCGGGCAGTTCCGAGGAGATCATCAGGATGGCCACTCCCTCCCGGGCCAGCCGCACCAGCAGCCGGTGCACTTCCGATTTGGTGGCGATGTCGATGCCGCGGGTCGGCTCGTCCACGATCAGCAGCGACGGGTTGCGGCCCAGCCATTTGGCCAGCACGACCTTCTGCTGGTTGCCGCCGGACAGCCGGGACACGGGGTCGGCCAGCCGGCCGTACTTGAGGTTCAGCCGGACCGCCCAGTCGGCGGCGAACGAGCGCTCGGCCGACGACCGGACCAGGCCCGCCCGGCGCAGCCGGTCGAGTGAGGCCAGGGCCATGTTCTGCTGCACCGACATGTCCATGACCAGGCCCTGCTGGCGGCGGTCCTCCGGGACGAAGCCGATGCCGGCGGCCATCGCGCTGGTAGGGGAGGCGCGGCGCAGGTCCCGGCCGCCCATCAGCACCCGGCCCGCGTCGTAGGAGTCGATGCCGAACACCGCCCGGGCCACCTCGCTGCGGCCCGACCCGACCAGGCCGGCCAGGGCGACGATCTCGCCCGCCCGCACCTCCAGTGAGATGTCGGTGAACACCCCTTCCCGGGTCAGCCGCTCCACCACCAGCACCGGCTCGCCGGGCGTGCCGCGGCCGCCCGACTCGCGGGCCTCCACGTCGCGGCCGACCATCGCGCGCACCAGGTCGTTGGCGGTCATCCCGGCCAGTGCGCTGCTCAGCACGTGCCGGCCGTCGCGCATCACGGTGACCCGCTGGCAGATCGCGAAGACTTCTTCCAGCCGGTGCGAGATGAACAGGACCGCCGCCCCGGCCGCGCGCAGCGTCCGCACCACGTCGAACAGCCGGTCCACCTCGGCCGCGGACAGCGCCGCGGTGGGCTCGTCCATCACGATCACCCGGGCGTCCAGCGACAGCGCCTTGGCGATCTCCACGATCTGCTGGTCGGCGATGGACAGGCCGCGGCTGATCCGGCCCGGGTCGAGCCGGACCCCGAGCCGCCCGAACAACCCGGCCGCCGCCGCGTTCATCTGCCGCCGGTCGATGCGCCGCCCGGCCACCAGCGGCTGGCGGCCCATGAAGATGTTCTCCGCGACGGACAGGTCGGGGAACAGGGTCGGCTCCTGGTAGATGACCGCGATCCCGGCGCGCTGGGCGTCCGCGGGCCGGTGCAGGGTGACCGGCTGGCCGTCGATGAGCAGCGTCCCGGAGTCCGGCCGGTGCACGCCGGCCAGCATCTTCACCATCGTGGACTTGCCCGCGCCGTTCTCGCCGACCAGCGCGTGCGCCTCCCCGGCGTACAGGTCGATTCTGCCGCTGGCCACCGCCTGGACCGCGCCGAACGCCTTCGAGGCCTGGTGCAGCGCCAGCACCGGCGTGGCGTCCCCGGCCGGGGCGGCCGGGCGGGCGGTGCCGGTGCTCGCGGCCGGATCAGCGGCCGGGCGGGCGGTGCCGGTGCTCGCGGCCGGATCACGCTGGCGGCCGCGCTGGCCCCGGGAACGGGGTGGGCGCCCGCGGGCGCCGCGTCCGGGGGGGCCCCGTCACTCACGGGCGGTTGCGCCGCTGCGCCGGGTACGTCCGCGGCCGGGTCCTCGCCGCCAGTCGTCACGGCCTGCCACCTCCTCGTGTGCTGGGCCGGAAACCCGCTGGCACTGGTCGGGAAGCAAGATCTGCTATAACGTTTCAACTCAGTGACAAGCAGTGTCAGTTGAAGTAACGATCGTGTCAATAGGTCCGGAACCGCGATGTTCGAATCGTTACAGACAGGTTTCGGGGCCGCGACAGGATCACCGGGGCACCCGGTTGACGGGGCGGAACGGGCCGCACGACACTGACCGGACACAGGAGGAGCCGTGGCGGATACGCCGGTCAGCATCAGGGAGGTCGCCGCGCTCGCCGGCGTCTCCGTCGGCACGGTCTCGAACGTGCTGAACCGGCCCGAGGTGGTGGCCGAGCCCACCAGGACCCGGGTCCAGGCGGCGATCAAGCAGCTCGGCTTCATCAGGAACGAGTCAGCCCGCCAGCTGCGGGCGGGCCGCAGCCGGACCATCGGCCTGGTGGTCCTGGACGTGGCCAACCCGTTCTTCACCGACGTGGCCCGCGGGGTGGAGGACGAGGCCAGCGAGGCCGGGCTGGCCGTCATCCTGTGCAACAGCGACGACCAGAAGGCCAAGGAGTCCCGGTACCTGGAGGTGCTGGAGGAGCACCGGGTGCAGGGCATCCTGATCACCCCGGTGGCGGGCGCCGATGCGCGGCTGGCCCGGGTGCAGCGCCGCGGCACCCCGGTGGTCCTGGTGGACAGCCGGTCGCCGTCGCGCGGCCAGTGCTCGGTGTCGGTGGATGACGTGCTCGGCGGCGACCTGGCCGTGTCGCACCTGCTGGAGGCGGGGCATGAGCGGATCGCGTTCGTCGGCGGCCCGCTGAGCACCCGGCAGGTGAGCGACCGCCGGGAGGGTGCCGTCCGGGCCCTGGAACGGGCCGGCCGTCCCCCCGGCGACCTGCAGGTCTACGAGACCGCGGCGCTGAACGTGTCGGCCGGGCAGAAGGCGGCCGCCACGCTCGCGGACCTGCCGCCCGAGATCCGGCCCACCGCGGTGTTCTGCGCGAACGACCTGCTCGCCCTGGGGGTGCTGCAGGAGATGACCAGCCGCCGGATCCGGGTGCCGGACGGCATCGCCATCGTCGGCTACGACGACGTGGACTTCGCGGCCGCGGCGGCCATCCCGCTGTCCTCGGTGCGCCAGCCCCGGCACCAGCTCGGCCGGGCCGCGGCCCAGCTGCTCATCGAGGAGGCCCTCGGCGACGGGACGCACCGGCACCGCCAGGTCGTGTTCGAGCCCGACCTGGTGGTCCGCGCTTCCAGCCAGGGCCGGCCCCGGCGCGCCCGGAAGGTCCGTGCCGTGCCCGAGCCCGCTCCGGCGGGGGCCGCCGGCGCCGCCGCCGCCACCGGCACGGCAGGATGATCCGCATGCGCATTGCCCTGTTCGTGACCTGCCTGGCCGACACCCTGTTCCCGGACACCGGGCGGGCCACGGTGGCCCTGCTGGAGCGGCTCGGGCACGAGGTGGAATTCCCGGCCGCCCAGACCTGCTGCGGGCAGATGCACGCCAACACCGGGTACCTGCGGGAGGCGCTGCCCCTGGTGCGGCGTTTTGTGGAGGTTTTCTCGGCGTGCGAGGCCATCGTGGTCCCGTCCGGCTCGTGCACCGGGTCGGTCCGGCACCAGCATGCGATGATCGCGCGGCGGTACGGCGACGAGGCGCTGGCCCGCCGGGCCGAGGCGGTCGCGGCCCGCACCTATGAGCTGTCCGAGCTGCTCACCGACGTGCTGGGGGTGGAAGATGTCGGGGCCTATTACCCGCACCGGGTCACCTACCATCCGACCTGCCACTCGCTGCGGATGCTGCGGGTCGGCGACCGGCCGCTCCGGCTGCTGCGCCGGGTGCGCGGCATCGACCTGGTCGAACTGCCCGACGCCGACGTGTGCTGTGGCTTCGGCGGCACGTTCGCAGTGAAGAACGCCGACGTGTCCACCGCGATGCTGGCCGACAAGATGCGCAACGTGCTGGATACCCGCGCCGAGGTGTGCACGGCCGGGGACAGCTCGTGCCTGATGCACATCGGCGGCGGCCTGTCCCGGCTGCGGGCCGGCACCCGGACCGTGCACCTGGCCGAGATCCTGGCCTCGACCCAGAGCGCGCCGGCCGGCGGTGCCCGGTGACCGGCGGCACCTTCCTGGGCATGCCCACCGCCCCGCGCGGGGTGGGCCACCTGCGCGGGGCCGAGCCGTTCCCGGTGGCGGCGCGCCGTGCGCTGGCCGACAGCCAGCTCCGCCGCAACCTGGGCAGGGCCACCCGCACGATCCGGGCCAAGCGGGCCGCGGTGGTGTCCGAGCTGCCCGACTGGGAGGCGCTGCGCGCGGCCGGCCAGGCGATCAAGGCGGAGACCATGGCCCACCTGGACCGCTACCTGGAGCAGCTGGAGCGCGAGGTGACCGCCCGCGGCGGCGTGGTGCACTGGGCCCGGGACGCCAACGAGGCCAATGAGATCGTGACCGGCCTGGTCCGGGCGACTGGGGCCACCGAGGCAGTGAAGGTCAAGTCCATCGTGACGGACGAGATAGGGCTGAACGAGGCCCTCGCCCGGGCGGGCATCACCGCCCGCGAGACGGACCTGGCCGAGCTGATCGTGCAGCTCGGGCACGACCACCCGTCGCACATCCTGGTGCCGGCCATCCACCGCAACCGGGCCGAGATCCGGGACATCTTCCTGCGCGAGATGGGTGACGTGGACCCCGGGCTGACCGACGCACCCGCCGCGCTGGCCGAGGCGGCCCGGCTGCACCTGCGCCGCGCATTCCTGTCGGCCACGGTGGGCATCAGCGGGGCCAACTTCGCCATCGCCGAGACCGGGACGCTATGCGTGGTCGAGTCGGAGGGGAACGGCCGGATGTGCCTGACCCTGCCCGAGACGCTGATCACCGTGATGGGCATCGAGAAGATCCTGCCCGCCTGGGATGACCTGGGAGTGTTCCTCCAGCTGCTGCCCCGGTCCTCCACCGGCGAGCGGATGAACCCGTACACCTCGATGTGGACCGGGGTGAGCGCCGGCGACGGGCCGCAGCAGTTCCACCTGGTGCTGCTGGACAACGGGCGGACCGCGGCGCTGGCCGACCCGGAGGGGCGGCAGGCACTGCACTGCATCCGGTGTTCGGCCTGCCTGAACGTGTGCCCGGTCTATGAGCGGGTCGGCGGGCACGCCTACGGGTCGGTGTACCCGGGGCCGATCGGCGCGATCCTGTCCCCGATGCTGACCGGGGTGGAGGACAACGCCTCGCTGCCGTACGCGTCATCGCTGTGCGGGGCGTGTTATGACGCCTGCCCGGTGAAGATTGACATCCCGTCGGTGCTGGTGCATCTGCGGGCCCGGCACGTCGAGGAGTCCGGGGCGGAGCGGGGCGCTCGGTCCGGGGCGGCTGGGTCTGGGGCGGCTGGGTCTGGGGCGGCTGGGCCTGGGACGGCTGGGCGCGGGCGGGTGGCCGGCCTGGCCGGGCGGCTGCCCAGCCCGGAGGCGCTGACCATGGCCGCGGCGTCGTGGGTGATGGCCAGCCCGGCCCGGTACGGCGCGGCGCAGCGGGCCGGGCGGCTGGGCCGGCTGGCCAGCCGCGGTGGCACGATCCGGCGGCTGCCGCCCCCGCTGTCCAGGTGGACCGCGGCCCGGGACGTGCCCGCGCCGCCGGCCCAGACGTTCCGCGAATGGTGGCGGCGCGAGCATTCGGCTGGCGAGGAGGGGGGCGGTGGGGGCGTGTTCCCGCCGGGCCACCGGGACGTGGGGGATCCGGGGGAGTCGTCCCCCCGGGGTGCGCAATGACGGCCCGGGATGAGGTGCTCGGCCGGATCCGGGCCGCGCTGGCTGACGTGGGCCCGGGGGAGGCGGCGCCGCGCCCGGGCGGGTACCGGACCCGCGGCGACCTTGATCCCGGGGCGCGGCTGGACCTGCTGGCCGAGCGCCTGGCCGACTACCGGGCGCTCGTCCGGCGGGCGGCGCCCGGGCAGGTGCTGGAGGTGGTGAGCGCCGCGCTGGCCGAGCGGGGGGCACGGCGGCTGGTGGTACCGCCCGGGCTGGACCTGCCGGGCGCGGTTCCCGGTGCCGAACTGGTGACCGACGACGGGCTGTCCGCCGCTGAGCTGGATGCCTTCGACGGGGTGATCACCCGCGCCGCGGTCGCCGTGGCCGAGACCGGGACCATCGTGCTGGACGGCTCGGCGGGGCAGGGGCGGCGCGCGCTCAGCCTGATCCCGGACTACCACCTGTGCCTGATCGAGGCGGCCCAGGTCGTCGGGCTGGTGCCGGAGGGCGTCGCCCGGCTGGACCCGGCCCGCCCGCTCACCTGGATCAGCGGACCGTCCGCCACCAGCGACATCGAACTGGACCGGGTCGAGGGCGTGCACGGCCCGCGCACCCTGGACGTCATCCTGATCGGTCCCTGATCAGATGTCGGCCGGGACGACCACGTCGTAGTGCGCGGAGCGCTCGTCGAACCGGCGCAGCAGCCGCCGGGCGGCGGGCGGCACCACGGCGGCCTGCGGATCCGGGCCGGCGAACTCGGCGACCGCGGCCCAGCCGGGGAAGCTCATGATCGTCACGAACTCCACGTCGCCGCCGGCGACGTCGCGGCGCAGCAGGCGCGGGCCGCGCACCCCGCCGATCTGGCGGCCGGCGATCCCCGGGGCGATTTCCTGCTGCAGCAGCTGCTGGTAGGCGTCGGCGTCCGCGCTGCTGGTCCAGCCGTGCCAGATCCGGGTGATCATGTCCGCGCTCCTCGTCATCATGAACGACAGTGTGCTGTCAAATAGACAGTATACTGTCAATATGACGGATCCCGCCGCAGAGGCCTACCGGATGCTGGTGGCCGACGTTTACGAGCTGGCCGGCCGGTCCCGGGCGACCAGCGAGGCGATCGCGCAGCGGCACCAGCAGACGGCGGCCCGCTGGCACCTGCTCAGCGTGCTGCAGCACGAGGCGGCGACAGTGCCCGGCATCGCCCGGCGGCTCGGCCAGTCCCGGCAGAGCGTGCAGCGGGTGGCGGACGACCTGATCGCGGCCGGCTGCGTGCGGCCGGCCGCCAACCCGGGGCACCGGCGCTCGCCGCTGCTGCGGCTGACTGCGGTCGGGCGGCGCCAGCTGGCGGCGCTCAACGCGGACGGCGACCGGGACCGCGTGGCCCGGCTGGCCGCGGCCGGCCTCACCGCGGCCGAGCTGGACCAGGCCCGGGCGGTGCTGCGCACGCTCCTCGGCGTGCTCGGCGCGGCGCCGTCCGCCAGCGCCTGAAATTTAGATCTTGTGCCCGGCGGCCGGCCTGGCGCATCATCGGCTCACCAGTCAGTGCCGTGCACAGCGGCGACACGAGACGGGCCAGGCGGGCCGCGGGGCGGCCGCCGGCCGGGGAGGTGCGCAGCCGATGGCGGCCAGCACTACCGAGACCGGGCAGCGGACGCTGCACCGCAACCTGAGCGTGTGGGAGGCCATCGGCATCTCGCTGGCCCTGATGGCGCCGTCCATGGCGGCCAGCATCAACCCGCAGGGCACGGCGACGACCGTGGGCCGGGCCGTGCCGGTGGCCTTCGCCCTGGCTTTCGTCGGGGTGCTGCTGGTGGCCTACACGTTCGTCCGGCTCACCCAGCGCTTCCATCACTCCGGGTCGGTGTACGGCTTCGTCGGGGCCACCCTCGGGCCGCAGGCCGGGGTCATCTCCGGCTGGGCGCTGACCGGCACCTACGTGTTCTACGCGGTCGTCACCACGATGGCCGGCGGCCGGTTCGCGGCCAACTTCCTGAACGCACTGGGCGTGTGGCACAACCCGCCGACCTGGTCCGGCTTCCTGTTCGGGGCCATTGGCATGGTGATCGTCTGGTGGATCGCGGTCACCCCGGCCCGCGGCGGCACCCGGCTGCTGCTGGCTGCGGAGGCCGTCACCGTGACGCTGATCCTGATCGTCACCGTGGTCGTCTTCGTCAAGCTGGCCAACCACTCCGCCCCGCACCGGCTCGGCGTGGACTGGTCGGTGTTCAAGCTGCCGTCCGGCACGCCGCTGTCCACCATCTTCCTCGGCGTGGTGTTCGGCTTCCTGTCGTTCGCCGGGTTCGAGGCGGCCTCGACCCTGGGCGAGGAGACCCGGCGTCCCAACCGGGACATCCCGCGGGCCATCCTCGGTGTCGCGATCTTCGGCGGCATCTACTTCGTGGTGGTCACCGCGGTCGAGGTGATGGGCTTCGGCGCCTCGGCCAGGGGCGTCACCGCGTTCATCAACTCCACGTCCCTGATGGGCGACCTGGGGACCAGCTACGTGGCCTCCTGGCTGGGCACTCTCATCACCGCGGGCGCGATGATCTCGGCGTTCGGCTGCGCGCTGGCCAGCACCGTCGGCGCGGCCCGGCTGTCCTTCGCGATGGGGCGGGACGGCATCCTGCCCGCCCGGCTGTCCCGCGTGTCGGACCGGCGCCGCACGCCGACCGCCGCGACCATGGCCGTCGCCGTGGCCGTGTACCTGATCATCGCGTTCACCTGGTTCATCCTGCGCAGCAACCCGTTCACGCTGTTCCTGGAGAGCGGCACGATCGGGACGCTGATCCTGCTGGTGGTGTACGTCCTGGCCACGATCGGGATGGTCCGGCTGGTGTTCTTCGGCGCGCCGTCCGGCGTGCGGAAGTGGGAGATCATCATCCCGGTGCTCGGCATCATCGTGCTCGGCTACACGCTGTTCCGGAACGTCTGGCCGCTGCCGACCGGGGTGAACTGGTGGGGCCCGGCGGTGGCCATCGCCTGGCTGCTGATCGGCATCATCGGGGCACTGGCCCGCCCGGCCGCCACCCGGCGGGCCGGGGAGCTGCTGACCAGCGCCGAAGGACTGTCCGGCGCGGGCACCCCGGCCACCGGCCAGCTCCCGGCCGAAGGCACCCTCCGCTCCTGACCCGGCTGCGCTGCTAGCCCGGGGGGCCGGTCTCCCGGGCTAGCCAGCTCTGGGAAGCTGTGGCCAACACCGTCCGCAGGAAGGGAAGCCAGCATGCCACGGCCATACAGCCGGTACCGCGGCGAGGATGAGCGCGCCGCCGACGAGCGGCGCGCGCAGGCGCTCCAGCGCCAGCTCGCCGAGGAGGTCAGCGGCGTCGCCACCACCTTCATCGATCACAGCGGCGCGGCCCGGGTCAAGGCGGTGCCGCTGGCCGGGCTGGCCAAGGCGGCCCGGTCCGGCCTGGGCTTCTCCCCGGTGATCGACGCGTTCGACAGCCAGGGCGGGATCAACGCGGCCTCGCCGCTGGACAGGCCGGACGGCGACCTGCGGATGGTGCCGGACCTGGACCACTTCGCCGTGCTGCCCGCGCCGGAGGGCTGGGCCTGGGCGCCCGGTGACCGATTCCACCAGGACGGCACCGTGTACGCCGGGTGCCAGCGGTCGTTCGCCCGCGCCCAGGTGGCCGCCGGCCTCAGCCAGGGCATCAGCGCGCTGATGGCCTTCGAGGTGGAGTGGATGGTCGGGCTGGACCAGGACGACTTCGCGCCCGCCGTGGGCGGCACCGGGTACGGGCTGTCCCGGCTGCTGGACGGGGCTGACTACGCCCGGGACGTGCTGGACAGCCTGGAGGCGGCCGGGGTGCGGGTCGAGCAGCTGCACCCGGAGTTCGGCCCCGGGCAGTTCGAGGTGTCGGTCGCCGCCCAGGACCCGGTGTCCGCCGCGGACACCACCGTGCTGGTGAAGCTGATCATCTCGGCGGTCTCCGCCCGGCACGGCATGCGGGCCGCGTTCGCCCCGGCGGTGCTGGCCGGCAACGTGGGCAACGGCGGTCACCTGCACGCCAGCTTCTGGACCGGCGGGCAGAACCTGCTGGCCGGCGGGACCGGCCCGCACGGGATGACGGACCGCGGGGAGTCGATCGCGGCCACGCTGCTGGCCAGCCTGCCCGCGCTGCTCGCCATCGGCGCGCCCAGCCCGGGCTCTTACCTGCGGCTGCAGCCGTCCCGGTGGGCGGGCGTGTTCCAGGTGTGGGGGACGGAGAACCGGGAGGCGGCGCTGCGCTTCATCCAGGCCAGCCCGGCCGACCCGGACACCGCCAACCTGGAGCTCAAGTGCTTCGACAGCAGCGCCAACCCGTACCTGCTGGCCGGCGCGGTGCTGGCGGTCGCGCTGGCCGGCGCCGACCAGAAGGCCACCCTGCCGCCGGAGGTCAGCGGCGACCCGGCCGCCCCCGGGCATCCGCAGGCGGGGCAGCTGCCCCGGCTGCCGGGCGGCCTGGCCGAGGCGGTGGCGGCGCTGGAGGCCAGCGCGGACCTGCGCGCCGCCCTGGGCGGCGAACTGCTGGCCGGGTTCACCGCCGCCCGCCAGGCAGAGATCGCCCTGGCCGCGGGCCAGACGGAGGAGGAGATCGCCGCAGCGTCCCGCTGGGTCCTGTAGCGCCCACCCGCGGGGAGCCGGCCTACCAGGCCGATGGCACCGCGATGGTGACCCCGAACTGCGGCACGGCAGCCGGCGGGGCGGTGACGTCTTCGAGCCGCCATGATGCGAAGTCATGGGACCCGTCCAGCACCAGCATCCAGGTGACGATCGGGTCACCCGCCTGCTGGCGGTCGCTGCGCAGGCCCAGGAATTCACGTGAACTGGCGTTCTCAGCCAGTGGCTGCAGGAGTACCGGGCTGGTCCCGGCGGTGGCGGCCGGGGAATTGGCGATTCCCCACAGCACGTTGCTGCCGCTGCCGGGGCTCTGCGTGGCGGGCTGGCCGGTGCCGGTCCACGTCACCATGAGCCCGGTGCGGACGTTGGTCATCGTGAAGCTCACCTCGGCGACCTGGGGGATCTGGAACTGCTGCCCGAGATCGCTGGGGTTTCCCGGCTGCAGCACGAGCGGGCCGGTGTGGTCGCCACCGGTCGGGCAGGAAACCGCCCACTCGGTGCTGCCATCGGACGGGTCAGCGAGCAGGATCCGGTAAGTCGGCACCGGCTTGCTGGCCGGCCAGGTGATAGGCGCCCGCGGGGGGATGGCCGGGGCTAGCACAGCGGAGGCCTGCCCCCTGGCCATCACGGTGCCGGCGTAGTTGCCCGCGAGGGTCGTCGCCTGGCTGATCTGGCCCGGCAGCGAAGCCGCGAGCGGCCCGAAGTACTGCTGCAGCGCCGGCTGGGGCTCGGCCGAGCCCGGGGGAGGCCAGACGAAAAGCTCGGGGTTGGCCAGTATGTACGTCACCTGATCCAGGTCGCTCTGCATGCCCTGGATCAGGGCCTCCATCCCGAGAAGGAATTCCCGTGCCGGGAGGATCTGCGCGGCCTCAAAGGTGAGCCAGGCCTGCGAGTCCGGCAACGCGAGCTGGCTGTAGTCGGACAGGACCGCCCGCAGCGGGTAAGCATTGGCCGTGGTGACGGTGGCCGGGAAGGCGATCGCCTTGCGCATCACGGTCTCCGGTGACAGGGTGCCGCCACCGCCGCCCGCTCCGTTGCCGGCGGTGGCGGCCGCCGCCGCCTTCGTGCTGTCCCCGCCCTGGTCCCACTCGCTGTAGCTGATTGTGATCTCGTCGTGATACTGGTTCAGCGTCTGGGTCACCGACACCGCCACCGAAGCGTCCAGGTCTCCGGCGGACACCGAGGCCTTCAGTGCGTCGCTGACCGTGAGCAGATCTGCCTCGTAGCGGGTCTGGATGCTGAGCAGCGCCAGGTACTCGCCCCCCATGACCCGGCCGGACACGAAGCGGTCGCCGTAGCGCTGGAAGAAGGTCACGAAGTCGGCAGGCGTGGTCTGGAGCAGGCTGAGCGCGTCCGCGCGGAGGGCCGGACCGGTCAGCTCCAGGGTGTCACTGACCAGGGCGGCGCGCACGACGAGGTGCAGGCTCGTGCTGACGGTGTCCTGAGACTGGGCCCAGGTGAACTTGTCCGACACGCTGCCCATCCCGAAACTGGCCTCGGTGTCCACGGTGATGTTCAGAGCCTTGTACACCTCGTCGCGTGTCTGGCAGAGCGTGATGGTCGTCGTGCCGGTGAAGGCCGCGGCGTCCGTGGGAGCCTGGAAGGCCAGGGCGCTGCCGAGCACCTTCCCGGTGAGCGTGCAGACGCCCACGCCGTACGTGAGGTCCTCATTACCAACGTCGACCACGCGCACCGAGGCCAGGTCGCTGGGCGGCACCGGCGCCACCGGGCCGGAGCCCAGCACGATGGGGACCGGGGCGCTGGTCAGCGCCCCCCGCGTCACGCTCACCCGCAGCGGCGTAAGCGCCCGGACGCTGAGTTGCGGCATCTCAATGGTGAGCTGGCTGTCGCTCGGCGGCGCCGTGGCCTGGTTGACGACGGCGTTCTGCGGGACCGGGATGCGCGCCAGCACGTTTCCGCTGTCGGCGGTCTGTATGACCACGACCGGGATGTCGAAGGGCACGCTCCGGTCGGCGGGCGCCATGGCGCTGGCGTCCAGGAAACCGGCGCCGTGCAGGACGACCGTGACGCCGGGGGGCGGCGCAGACGGCGTGATGTCGGTGATCTGCACGCTGTCGGGGACCACCATGACGTCGCTGGCGGCGCTGGCGGCGCCGGTGGGGTCGGTGACGAGCGTGACCGGGGTCACGTGACCGCCCGGCACGGTCGCCACTCCCATTGGCACCCGGACGGTGACCGACGACGCCGACGGCTTGCCCAGCACCGGGGCGGGCACACCGCCGATGGTGACGACCGGGAAGTCCGCATTGGCAGCGCTGGCCATCAGGTTCGAACCGGTGATCGCGGTTACCTGCCCCAGGCGCACCTGGCCCGGGGTGAACTGGGCGATGCTCGGGGCGCTCGACGTCACGGCCTTGTTGCCGACGTAGGTGGCGGCGGCCGCGCTGGTCACCGCGAGCAGGCCGCTCGGCACGGGGGGCAGGCCCAGGGCGGGGTGCTCGACGAACGTGTACACCACGATGCCGAGTGCGATCAGGTTGAACAGCGAGTACTGGAAGTCGACCAGGTCAACCTGGCCATCGTCAGCGGCGATGAGGTCGGAGAGCTTAAGCGGGGCGCCGGGCGGGGCGGAGGGCTTGGACAGGGTGCCGTTCGTCAGGCGCGTGACGACGATCTGCTTGGCCAGCACGGCGGCGGCGAACGGACCGCCGAGCAGCAGCAGGTAGTCGTTACTGACCGGGAGGTTGCCAAGGGGGATGTTGGCGGCGAAGTCGCGGAGGGCCTCCGCGATCAGCATCCACGCCACCACCACGGTCCACGCCACCACGATGGCCTTGCTGGTGGAGAGCCGGTTGTCAGCGCCGCCGATCAGTGCGCGGATCCCGAGCTTGAGCTTGCGGGCCTTCGGGTCGCCGACGGTCCCCAGGCCGAGGAGTATGAGCAGCAGCACCAGAACAATGCCGGCGCCGACAAGCAGGGCCCGGTCGTTGGAAGCGAGCCACGCCTGATTATGGGCCGGGCGGGCAGCAACCGGGGCGAATCGGGCCAATACTAATGCGGAGCTCACTTGTTCCCCCCCAGCGCTCGCGACACGTGAAACGCTGATTTAAAGCTGACTTTACGTCAAGCCTGAGTGCCGTGCCAGGTCACGTTTCCTGACCGCGGCGGCTGCGTGGCGGGGCGGCCACGCTCCCGTTGACGGCCAGCACTGTTGCCGGCCAGAACTATGGCGGGCAGGCCGGCGAGCGTGGCTGCTGCCGTGACGGTCAGCATCAGGCGGAAAATGCGGCGGAGTGCTCATTTGAGCCAGGCACTGCGAAAACGCCAGCCGGCCGGGCCCCGCCCGGGTAATTGTGGCTACTTCCGTTATGCGGGCCTTGTTTGGCCCGGTTCTTCCGGCTGCCGATAAGCGGGCCAGCACTGGGAAATCCCGGGCACCCGGCCGGGGCCGGGCTCAGGTGTTGCGGCCCCGGGCCGTCACCGGCCACCGGGCGGTCACCGCGCCGTCGGTCACCACGTGCAGGAAGTCCACCAGGTTGACCACGGTGCACACGTGGTTCGGGATGACGGTCACCTGGTCGCCGGCCTCCGGCAGCGGGCCCGCCTCCGGTGCCATCCGGACCACGGCGTGGTGCTCCCACAACCCGGTGATGACCGCGTCCGGGTAGCCGGGCAGCAGGCCGTGGCCGGGCACCCAGGCCGGGCGGTCCGGGCCGAGCACCTTGGCCCCGGAGTCGAGGATGAACCGGTCCGCGGCGGGCACGCTGACCACGGTGGCCTGGACGGTGAGCGCCACCTGGTCCAGCGTGGCGCTGCCCAGGGCGACCTGCTGCGCGTCGTTGAACGCGTAGACCCCGGGGCGTAGCTCGGTGACCGGGCCGCCGCCGGCCGGGCCCGCGGACAGCCCGGCGCTGGGCGTGGACCCGCCGCTGCGCACCGGGCAGGGCAGGCCGGCCGCCGCCAGGCTGGCGGCCGCGGCGGCCAGCGCGCTGGCCTCGTCGCGGGCGGCCGGCCCGGGGGCACCCGGCGCGTAACTGTGACCGGGGAACGTGAACACGCCATCGACCGGCAGCCCGGCCCGGGCCGCCGCGGCCGCGATCCGGCCCGCGTGCGCCGGGGCGACCCCGCTGCGGGCCAGCCCGCAGTCCACCTCGACCAGCACCCGGACCGGGGCCCGGGCGGCGGCCAGCCGCCGCACGGCGGGCACCGAGTCGGCCCCGACCGACAGCCGGACCCGGGCGGCCAGCGCGCGCAGCCGCGCGGCCCGGCCCGCGTCCGGCCAGACCGGGTAGGCGATGAAGATGTCCCCGATCCCGGCGTCCGCGAACGCCTCCGCCTCGCCCAGGGTGGCCACCGCGAGGCCGGCCGCGCCCGCGGCCAGCTGGCGGTGCGCCACCTCGGCCGACTTGTGCGTCTTGGCGTGCGGCCGGAGGGTGATCCCGCGGCGCGCCGCGCTGTCCGCCATGGCGCGCAGGTTGGCGCCGAGCACGGCCGCATCGACCAGGACGGCCGGGGTGGTCACGGTCCCGGGCGGCAGCACCGCGCCGCGCACCGCCCCGGCCCTCAGCCGTGCCCGCCGGCCGGGCCGCCCGGGCTGGCCGGGCCGCCAGAACCGGCCGGGCCGGCCGAGCCCCCGGCCGGCTCGTAAGACCACAGCTCACTGGACACGCCGACCGGCGCCGCCGCCGGGCCGCCTTCCCGCTCGGACGCCGAGCGGTGCCCGTGCCCGAACGCGGGGGAGTGCAGCCACGCGCCGAACGCCGCCTCGTCCCGCCACCGGGTCACCACCAGCCAGGTGGTCCGCTCGTCGGTCGGCTTGAGCAGCTCGAACCCCTCGAAGCCGTCCTGGTTGTCCACCGCGCCCGCCCGGGCCGCGAACCGGCGCGCCAGCTCGTCCCCGCTGTCCGGCGGCACGGTGATCGCGTTGATCTTGATGACCGTCATAGCCCGATGATGCCAGGTGGCTGGCGGGCCGCCTATCTTGGCCAGCATGCCCCGAACCCGCCTCTACCGGAACGGGACCCTGGCCGCTGAGGGCTTCCCGGTCGCCAAGGTGTCCGACTTCCTCGCCGATGATGATGCCGTCATCTGGTTCGACCTGTGCGCCCCCAGCGCCGCCGACCTGGCCACCATCAGCGAGGAACTGGGCCTGCACCCCCTCGCCGTGGAGGACGCGGTGCACGAGCACCAGCGGGCCAAGCTGGACCGCTACGACACGCACCTGTTCGTGACCTCCTACGCCGTCGCGCTGAACGAGGCCACCGGCGAGCTGGAGACCTGCGAGGTGGACGCGTTCGTGACGCCACGGGCCCTGGTCACCGTGCGCCGCAGCGAGAGATTCGACATCGATGCGGTTGCCCGGCGCTGGGACGGCTCGCCCGACCTGACCCCGTACGGGGTGAGCTTCCTGCTGCACGGGCTGCTCGATTACGTGGTGGACACCCACTTCGAGGCGGTCCAGGCGCTGGACAGCCAGATCGAGGCGCTGGAAGACCAGCTCTTCGACGACGACCCCCGGGACAAGGAGATGCAGCGGCGCACCTACGAGCTGCGTAAATCCCTGGTCACGCTACGGCGTGTGGTGCTGCCCATGCGGGAGGTCCTCAATAGCCTGCTCCGGCGTGACCTGCACGTGGTGCACGGGGAAATGCTGCCCTACTTCCACGACGTGTACGATCACGTGCTCCGCGCGACCGAGTGGACGGAGTCACTCCGCGACCTGGTCACGACGATCCTGGAGACCCATCTCACGGTCCGCGGGAACCGCCTGAACGTGATCATGAAACAGGTGACCAGCTGGGCCGCGATCATTGCGGTACCGACGGCGGTAACGGGTTTTTATGGGCAGAATGTGCCTTACCCAGGTTTCGGGCATACTGCGGGTTTCTGGGTATCCACCTTGGTGATGGTGGTGCTGTCCGTAGGGCTCTTCGTCGTGTTCCGCCGCAAGGACTGGCTCTAAGCCTGCGGACCGCGTGGGGCAGGCCTGTGGCCGGGCTCACTAGCGGCGGGGGCCGCCGGTGAGGTGATCATCAGCGGAAGCGCGGGAGAGGAAGCGGACTGTGCAGATACCAGGCTGGATCCGGGGGCCGCTGGCCCGGCTGGCGGCCCACCGGGCCACGGGCGAGGCCAGCGGCGGGACCGGGCCCAACCGCCGCCGGATCGCGGTGCTGGCGACCGGGATCGCCGGGGTTCTCGCGGTGGCCGGCATGGTCGCGGCCACGCTGGGCACCGCCCGCCCGGCCGGCCGGACCACCCTGGTCTCGTCCACGCCGCGCCGCTTGCCGACCACGACCGCCCCGGCGTCCGCCAGCCCGGCCGGGCCGTTGCGGGTGCTCTCGGTGACCGAGGGCGGGGCCACCCGGCACACCAACGGCGCCGCCCCGATCACCATCGTGCTGTCCGCCCCGCTGGCCTCCTCCTCGCCGCTGCCCACGGTCAGCCCCGCGGTGGGCGGCCGGTGGAAGCGCAACGGCGCCACGCTGACCTTCACCCCGGCCTGGCCGCTGCAGCCGGGCAGCCAGCTCCGGGTGCGGCTGCGCGGCGGCCGCACCGGCCTGCGGTCGGCTTCCGGCGCCTACCTGGCCAAGACCGTCACCCGGGCCGTGTCCACGGCAGGCTGGTCGGTGCTGCGGCTGCAGGAATTGCTGGCCCAGCTGGGTTACCTGCCGCGCACGTTCCAGCCGTCCAGCCCGGCCAGCGCACGGCCCGGCACGGTCCCCGGCGAGCTGGCCAGCGTGTACCAGCCGCAGGCCGGCCGGTTCACCTGGAACGCGGGCTACCCGCACATCCTGACCATGTTCTGGGGCGGCCCGGGCAGCCTGATCATCGAGGGCGCGGTGCGTGCCTTCCAGTACGACCACGGCCTGGTGATGACCGGGCAGATGACCGGGGCGTCGTGGATGGACCTGCTCCGCGCGGCGGCCAAGGACCAGCGCAACCCGCACGGCTACACCTACGCCTGGGCCAGCAAGACCGGGACCGAGACGCTGAAGGTCTGGCACAACGGCCGGGTCATCCTGGACAGCGTGGCCAACACCGGCATCCCGGCGGCGCCCACCGCGGACGGCACCTACCCGGTGTACCTGCGGTACTACTACCAGGTCATGAAGGGCACCAACCCGGACGGGAGCAAGTACGCCGACCCGGTGTACTACGTGGCCTACTTCAACGGCGGCGACGCGGTGCACTACTTCCCGCGTTACTCCTACGGGTTCCCGCAGAGCCTCGGCTGCGTGGAGCTGCCGTGGGGTGCGGCCAAGAAGGTGTGGCCGTACCTGACCTACGGCTCGCTGGTCAGCGTCACTGGCTGACCGCCCCGGCGCGCGCGCCGGGCCGGTCAGCCCTGGGGGGGCGACCCCGGGAGCCCCCCGGGATCACCGGTGCGGGGAGGCCCGTCTCCGGCGGGCCTCCCCGCCCCGGTCGGTACTCCGGCGCGCGCGGTGCCGCGGGTCGATAGCATCGGAACTCCGGGCTGTCAGGCCCGGGCGCCGATTCCACCAGGGAGCCTGCCGTGCCTGCCCATCAGCTGCATATCACCCTCGCCGGACGCGAGCATGCGGTGGATGCGGGCACGACCGCCGGCCAGGCGCTTGCGCTGCACAACGCCCCGTCCGGGGAGGCGGCCGCCGCCCGGCCCGGGGTGGTCGCGGCCCGGGTGGACGGCGAGCTCCGCGACCTGGCCAGCCCGCTGGCCGACGGGGACCAGGTCGAGCCGGTCGAGGCGGCCAGCGACGACGGCCGGGCCATCATCCGGCACTCAGCCGCGCATGTCATGGCGCAGGCCGTCCAGGAGCTGTTCCCGGAGGCCAAGCTCGGCATCGGCCCCCCGGTCGAGAACGGCTTCTACTATGACTTCGACGTGCGGGAGCCGTTCGGCCCGGAAGATCTCAAGGCCATCGAGGCCCGCATGCGCCAGATCGTCAAGCAGGGCCAGCGGTTCTCCCGCCGCCCGGTCAGTGACGACGAGGCCCGCGCGGAACTGGCGGGGGAGCCCTACAAGCTGGAACTGATCGGGCTCAAGGGCGGTGTCCACGGAGCCGAGACCGATGCGGCCTCAGCGGGAGCGCCGAGCTCAGCCCCGACCGAAGAAGAAGCTGTGGAGGTCGGCGGCGCCCAGCTGACCATGTACGACAACCTCGACCCGGCCAGCGGCGAGCTGTGCTGGAAGGACCTGTGCCGCGGCCCGCACCTGCCGACCACCCGGCAGATCCCGGCGTTCAAGCTGATGCGCTCCGGTGGCGCCTACTGGCGGGGCAGCGAGAAGAACCCGCAGCTGCAGCGGATCTACGGCACCGCGTGGGAGTCCCGCCCGGCGCAGGACGCCTACCTGACCATGCTGGCCGAGGCGGAGAAGCGGGATCACCGCAAGCTCGGCGCCGAGCTGGACCTGTTCTCGTTCCCGAACGAGATCGGCAGCGGGCTGCCGGTGTTCCACCCCAAGGGCGGCACCATCCGGCGGGTGATGGAGGACTACTCGCGCCGGCGCCATGAGGAGGCGGGGTACCAGTTCGTTAACACCCCGCACATCACCAAGGCGGACCTGTTCGAGACCTCCGGTCATCTGGGCTGGTTCGCGGACGGCATGTTCCCGCCGATGGAGCTGGACGGCGCGACGTACTACCTCAAGCCGATGAATTGCCCGTTCCACATCCTGGTCTACCGGGCCCGCGGGCGCTCCTACCGTGAGCTGCCGCAGCGGCTGTTCGAGTTCGGCACCGTGTACCGGTACGAGAAGTCCGGGGTGGTGCACGGCCTGACCCGGGTGCGCGGCCTGACCATGGACGACTCGCACATCTTCTGCACCCGTGAGCAGGCCGGCCCGGAGCTGAAGCGGCTGCTGGGGTTCGTGCTCGACCTGCTCCGCGACTACGGTCTCGACGACTTCTACCTCGAGCTGTCCACCCGCGGCGAGGAGAAGGAGAAGTTCGTCGGCAGCGACGAGGACTGGGACCTGGCCACCGCCCAGCTGCGAGAGGCGGCCGAGGAATCCGGGCTGGAACTGGTGGACGATCCCGGTGGCGCGGCGTTCTACGGCCCGAAGATCTCGGTCCAGGCCCGCGACGCCATCGGCCGTACCTGGCAGCTGTCCACCATCCAGCTCGACTACAACGAGCCCCGGCGGTTCGGCCTGGAATACCAGGCTGCGGACGGCACCCGGCAGCAGCCCATCATGATCCACCGGGCGCTGTTCGGCTCGATCGAGCGGTTCTTCGGCATCCTGGTCGAGCACTACGCGGGCGCCTTCCCGCCGTGGCTGGCCCCGGTGCAGGTCACCGGCATTCCGGTCACCGACGAGCACGTCCCGTACCTGGAGGGCATCGCCGCCGGGCTGCGGCGGCGCGGTATCCGGGTCGAGGTGGACTCCGGCGACGACCGGATGCAGAAGAAGATCCGCAACGCGCAGCGGCAGAAGGTGCCGTACATGCTGATCGCCGGGGACGATGACGTGGCCAAGGGCGCGGTGTCGTTCCGGTTCCGCGACGGCACGCAGCGGAACGGCGTCCCGGTCAACGAGGCCATCGACGAGATCGCGGCCGCCGTCGACCAGCGGATCCAGGTCTGAGCGTCCCGCCGATGTCCGAACGGGTCGACGGGGACGTGCCGGGCAGCGCGGCCGGGCAGGACGGCGCCGGGATTCCGGACGGCTTCGCCCGGCTGTGGATGCCGCACCGGATGGCCTATATCAAGGGGGAGGGCAAGCCGGCCGGCGGCGAGGGTGACGGCTGCCCGTTCTGCCGGATCCCCGGCCTGGACGATGCCGAGGGGCTGATCGTGGCCCGCGGCCGGCTGGTTTACAGCGTGCTCAACCTGTACCCGTATAACGCCGGCCACCTGATGGTCGTCCCGTACCGGCACATCGCCGACTACACCGATCTGGCCGCGGACGAGACGGCGGAACTGGCCGGCTTCACCAAGCGGGCCATGACCGCGCTGCGGGCCGCGTCCGGGGCGCAGGGCTTCAACATCGGCATGAACATGGGGTCGGTGGCCGGCGCGGGCATCGCCGCGCACCTGCACCAGCATGTGGTGCCCCGCTGGGGCGGGGACACCAACTTCATGCCGGTGGTGGGGCACACCCGGGTGCTGCCCCAGCTGCTCCGTGACACCCGGGACCTCATCGCTTCAGCCTGGAAGGACTAATTGGCCATGACCGGGCGGGTGCGGTACAGGCGGCGGGCCCACAGGTAGCCGGCCAGGCTGAGGGCGGCGCACCAGGCCGGGGCCAGGACCGGGTTACGGGCCGCCGGGGTACCGGTGCAGCACCGCGATCCGGCAGGCCGGCCTCGTCCAAGTACTGCGTGGTCAGGAAGATGGTCACCCCGGTGGCGGCCAGGCCGCGGATCATCTCCCGCATGGTGCGGCGGCTGAGCGGGTCGAGCCCGGCGATGATCATCCCCTCCGGGACGGCCAGGTCGGTGCCGTCGAGCACCACGGTGCCGCCCAGGGACTTGCGCAGCCCGGTGACCGAGATGGCCGGCCGGGCCGGGCCCGGTGCCGTCATGACCCGTTCCTCACACCAGCCCGGCGGGCGCGGCCCGGCGGATGACGATGTCGCCGTGGCCGGTCCGGGCGCGCACCTCGGCGGTCTGGTCGGAGGGCTCCGGCCGGTCGGTGGCGTCCATCTGGTTGCGCACCGCGCCGAAGCGGGTGTGCACGTCGAGCCGGGCCGCGGTGCCCGCCTCGACGCCGATCTCGATGTCGCCCAGGCCGGTGCTGAGCGCGGCCGTGCCGCGGCGGATCCCGGCCACCCGGACATCCCCCCGGGCGGTGCTGGCGGTCACGTCCGCGCCGGCCCGGCCGGCGGTGATGTCCCCGTTGGCCGCCTTGGCCCGCAGGTCCCCGGTGACCTCCGCGACGTGGATGTCACCGTTGGAGTTCTTGATCACCACGGCGCCGTCGATGCGGCCGAGCCGGATGCGGCCGCTCCCGGTGCTTACCTCCGCGTCGCCCGCCACGTGCTGCACGTCGATGGCGCCGGCCGACGATTTCACCTCGAGCGGCCCGGTCTCGCCCAGTTCGACATCGCCGGTCGCGGTGCTGACCCGGCATTCGCTCAGCCGGCCGGTGACATGCACGGCGGCGATGGCCGTGTCCGCCCGCAGCCGCGAGCCGGCCGGCAGGTCGATGGTCACGTCGACCGACCCGGGCGTGCCGAACATCCCGAGCCCGCGCTGCTTGGGCGCCCTGATCTCCAGGGTCCCGTCGGCGAATTCGACGCGGGTCTGCCGGGCGGCCTGCTGGTCCTGCTCCCGGGCACTGTCGCTGGGCCGGACCTGCACGACGGTGTCGTCCCGCTCGGCAGCGGTCAGCCGGACGTCGCCCACCGGCAGGTTGAGCACGACGGAGACCGGCGCTGGGGTGGGGAAGGATGGCATGGTGATAGCTCCAGTTGGGGGTGAGGTGGGCGCCCGGTGTTGCCGGGCGTGAATGGAGGGACGGGCGGCCGGGCGCCGCGCCGCCCGGGTATTACCGGACCCAGCCGGTGTAGTGCTGGCCGCCCCGGGGCGCGCGCCGGCCGGCCTGGCCGGGCCGGGCCGGGTCGGGCCCGGCCGAGTCCACCGCGGCCGCGGCCGCCCGGACCAGCCAGCTGTTGACGGACAGCCCGGCCCGGTCGGCGGCTGCCTCGACCCGGCCCTTGAGCTGCTCGGGGAGCCGCAGGTTGATCCGCGCTACCGCCCCGTCCTCGGTGTCCGTACCGGGCACCGGCAGGGTGGACGGGTGCGGATCGCCGGGATCGGAGGCTGGCGCATCCGGCGGCAGCGTGACCACGAAGTCAGGCTCGAGGCCGTGCAGCCGGACATGCACCGAGCCGGGCGCGAGCTCACGGGTGATCTCGTCGGCCGCCGCGGACAGCGCATCGAGCAGCGCCAGCCGGGCCGCCGACTCCAGCGGGGCGGTCAGCCGCTCGGCGAGGGCGCGCGCGTCCTCGCCGCCGGCCGCCGCGGCCACCGCCAGCTCCTGGCGGAGGTTACTGACATACGGCGCGAGATCCATGACGCCATCATGACACCACTATGGCACCACGTCAAATTTTATGGCATCACCTTGATGCCGCAATGGCACCACGTGGCTCGGGCGTGGCACCCGCCCGAGCCACGGCCGTCACCCCGGGGTGGCCGAGGCAGTCGCGATCTTGTCCGCGAGATGCGCCGGCAGCGGTTCGTAGCGCAGGTAGTTGCGGCTGAACGAGCCGGTGCCGTGGGACATCGAGCGCAGGTCGATCGCGTACCGGGTGATCTCCAGCTGCGGCACCTCGGCCTTGACCAGGGTCCGCCCGCCGGCCACCGGCTCGGTGCCCAGCACCCGGCCGCGCCGCGAGGACAGGTCGGACATGACCGCGCCCACGTAGTCGTCGGCGACCAGCACGGACAGCTCGTCCACCGGTTCCAGCAGCAGCACCTTGGCCTTGTCCGCGGCGTCCCGCAGCGCCAGCTTGCCCGCCTTCTGGAAGGCCATGTCGGAGGAGTCCACCGAGTGCGCCTTGCCGTCGAACAGGGTGACCCGGACGTCGACCATCGGGTACCCGGCCAGCACGCCCTGCTCCAGCTGGGCCCGCACGCCCTTCTCCACCGAGGGGATGAACTGGCGCGGCACCACCCCGCCGACGACCTTGTCCACGAACTCGAAGCCGTCGCCGGACGGCACCGGCTCCACCTCGATCTGGCAGACGCCGTACTCGCCGTGCCCGCCAGTCTGCTTCACGTTGCGGCCCAGCCCCTTGGCCTTGCCGGCCACCGTCTCGCGCAGCGGGACCCGGAGCTCCTTGGTCTCCACGCCCACCCCGTACCGGGAGGACAGCCGGTCCAGCAGCAGGTCGGAATGGGCCTCACCCATGCACCACAGCACCAGCTGGCGGGTCTCGGAGTTGTTCTCCATCCGCAGCGTCGGATCCTCGGCGACCAGGCGCCCGATCGCCTGCGACATCTTGTCCTCGTCGGCCTTGGACTTGGCCGAGATCGCGACCGGGAGCAGCGGCTCGGGCATCGACCACGGCTCCATCAGCAGCGGGTGCTCCTTGTCCGACAGGGTGTCCCCGGTCTCCGCGGTGGACAGCTTGGCCACCGCGCAGATGTCACCCGCGGCGCACTGCGCCACCGGGCGCTGCTGCTTGCCCAGCGGCGAGGTGAGCGCGCCGATCCGCTCGTCGGCGTCGTGGTCGGCGTGGCCGCGCTCGGCCAGGCCGTGCCCGGACACATGCACCGTGGCGTCCGGCCGGAGCGTCCCGGAGAACATCCGCACCAGGCTGATCCGGCCGACGTACGGGTCGGAGGCGGTCTTGACCACCTCGGCCAGCAGCGGCCCCTTGGGATCGCAGGCCAGGCCGGGCACCGGCTTGCCGTCCACGGTGGTCACCCCGGGCAGCGGGTGCTCGGCGGGCGCGGGAAACGCCTGGGTCATCACTTCCAGCAGCTCGGCCAGGCCCACGCCCTGCGGGCTGGACACCGTGAGCACCGGGAAGAAACTGCCCTGCGCCACCGCCTTCTCCAGGTCCTCGATGAGCACCTTGGGGTCGATGTCCTCGCCGGACAGGTACCGGTCCATCAGGGTCTCATCCTCGCTCTCCTGGATGATCCCCTCGATCAGCGCGCCGCGCAGGTCCGCGGCCCGCTCCTGCCAGTCGGGGTCCGGCTCACGCTCGGCCCGCGATCCGCCGGAGTAATCGAAGAACTTGCCGGACAGCAGCCCGATCAGCCCGCGGAGCGCGCCGGGGCCGTCGGTCACCGGCAGGTACAGCGGGGCGACGGAGTCACCGAAAGCCTCCTGGCAGGCGCGCAGCGCCTCGTCGAAGTCGGCCCGCTGGTGGTCCAGCTTGGTGATCACCACGGCGCGCGGCATCCCGACGGAGGCGCATTCCTCCCACAGCATCCGGGTCAGGCCGTCCACCCCGTCGGTGGCCGGGACGGTGAACAGCGCGGCGTCCGCGGCGCGCAGTCCTGCGCGCAGGTCACCGGTAAAGTCGGCGTAACCCGGGGTGTCGAGCAGATTAACTTTGATGCCGGCGTGCACGACCGGGGCCAGGGTCAGGTTGACCGAGCGCTGCTGCCGGACCTCGACCTCGTCGAAGTCGCTGACCGTGGTCCCGTCTTCCACCCGGCCGGGCCGCGGGATCGCTCCCGTGCTCGCGAGAAGTGCCTCGACCAGTGTGGTCTTCCCTGCTCCTGAATGGCCGACCAGCGCGACGTTCCGCACGCTGCCGGGCTGGCCGGCCTCTGCTGTCCCGCTGGTGGCTGTCGGTCCCCTCCGGTCAGACATGAGCCTCGCCTCCTGTGGTCCGTCCTTGGTCCGTTCGGCTGCCTCACGACCAGCCTTTACCTGCCGGCCACCCGATAACAAGACCCCAGATGGAATCGTCCGCGTCGTCCCGGCCACCAGTAGGATCAGACGGCCATGCTGAACGCGCTGCGACCCTTCTTCGCCCGGCTGCTGACCCCGGTCGGCGAGGCGCTGGCGCGCACCCGGATCACGCCCAACATGATCACGGTGACCGGGACGGTGGGCGTCGCGGCCGGTGCGCTGGCGCTGTTCCCGACCGGCCACCTGTTCGTCGGCGCCCTGGTCTGCTGGGCCTTCGCCATGTTCGACATGCTGGACGGGCTGCTGGCCCGGGTGAAGGGCACCTCGGGCTCGTGGGGTGCCTTCCTGGACTCGACGCTGGACCGGGTCGGCGACGCCGCGGTGTTCTCCGGGCTGGCCATCTGGCTGGCCCGCAGCCACCAGCCGGTGCTGGCGGGCGTGGCGCTGTACTGCCTGGTGGCCGGCGGCATGGTGTCGTACGCCCGGGCGAAGGCCGAGGGGCTGGGGCTGCGCGCCGATGTGGGCGTGGCCGAGCGCTCGGAACGGCTGGTGGTCGCGCTGGTCGCGGCCGGGCTGTCCGGGCTCGGCGTGCCATTCGTGCTGGCCATCGGGCTGTGGCTGGTGGCGGCGGGCGCCACGGTCACGTTCGCGCAGCGCGTCCTGGTGGTGCGCAAGGCCATCGGCCCCGGGCGGGCCGGAAAGGACAACGCGTGACCTCGGTGCAGGACCGGCTGACCGACGCGGCGTACGCGCTCGGCTGGAAGATCGTGTGCCGGATGCCGGAAGCCGCCGCCCGCCACGCCTTCCTGGCCGCCGGGGACGTGGCCTGGCGCCGCCAGGGGCCGCGGGTGGCGACGCTGGAGGCCAACCTGCGCCGGGTGCTGGGGCCGCAGGCCTCCGGGAAGGAACTCCGGGCGCTGTCCCGCGCCGCCATGGAGTCCTACTCCCGGTACTGGCTGGAGGTGTTCCGGCTCCCGGTGATCGGCCGGGACCAGATCATGGCCGGGATGCACGCCACGGACGAGCAAAGGTTGCTCGGCGCCCTGGCGGCCGGCCGGGGCGTGGTCGTCGCCCTGCCGCACATGGGCAACTACGAGCAGGCCGGGGTCTGGATCATCGACCGGGCGGCTGGCACGTTCACCACGGTGGCCGAGCGGCTCAGGCCGGAGTCGCTGTTCCAGCGGTTCCTGGCCTTCCGGGAGGGGCTCGGCTTCGAGGTCCTGCCGGCCACCGGCGGGGACAGCCGGTTCGGCGTGCTGGCCCAGCGGCTGCGGGCCGGCGGCCTGGTCTGCCTGGTGTCGGACCGCGACGTGACCGGCCGGGGCATCGAGGTGGACTTCTTCGGCGAGCCTGCCCGGATGATGGGCGGTCCGGCCGCGCTGGCCGTGCAGACCGGCGCCGCGCTGCTGCCCGTTACCTTGTGGTTCGAGGAGACGGCCTGGGGCGCCCGGATCCACGAGCAGGTGCCGGTGCCCGCGGACGGCACCCGGCGGGAGAAGGTGGCGGTGATGACCCAGCAGGTCGCCCGGGCCTATGAGGAGGGCATCCGGGCGCACCCCCAGGACTGGCACATGCTGCAGCGGGTGTTCACCGCCGACCTGGATCCCGCCCGGCTGGCTGCCGCGGACGCCGCCCATGCCGCCGCCGGGCAGGCAGGCGGCCCCTGATGCGCGTCGGCATCGTCTGCCCCTACACCTGGGCCGTGCCCGGCGGGGTGCAGCAGCACATCAGGGACCTGGCCGAGGCGCTGATCGGGCTCGGCCACGAGGTGTCGGTCATCTCCCCGGCCGACGACGACACCCCGCTGCCCCGCTACGTGGTGCCGGCCGGGCGCGCCGTCCCGGTGCCCTACAACGGCTCGGTGGCCCGGCTCGCCTTCGGCTTCCGCTCCGCCAGCCGGGTGCGCCGCTGGATCAAGGAGGGCGGCTTTGACGTGCTGCACGTGCACGAGCCGGCGGCGCCCAGCCTGTCGCTGCTCGCCTGCTGGGTGGCGGACGGGCCGATCGTCGCGACCGTGCACACCGCCACGCCGCGGTCCCGGGTCATGCACGCCGCCTACCCGGCCCTGCAGACCGCGCTGGAGAAGATCACCGGGCGGATCGCGGTGTCCGAGGCGGCCCGGACCACGCTCGTCGAGCACATGGGCGGGGACGCGGTGCTCATCCCCAACGGGGTGACGGTCAGCCGGTACGAGAAGGCGGCCCCGCTGCCCGGCTGGCCGGGCGACGGCGGCGCGCTGGGCTTCCTGGGCCGGATGGACGAGCCGCGCAAGGGCCTCGACGTGCTGCTCCGCGCGTTCGCCGAGCTGGGCCCGGTCCGGCCCGGGCTGCGGCTGCTGCTGGCCGGGCCGGGGGATGTGGAGGAGATCCTCGGCAAGGTGCCCGCGCCGCTGCGCTCGCGGGTGATCCTGCTCGGCCAGGTCACCGAGGAAGACAAGGCCCGGGTGTACCACTCGGTGGACGTGTTCTGCGCGCCGAACACCGGCGGGGAGAGCTTCGGCATCGTGCTCGCCGAGGCGATGGCCGCGGGGGCCCCGATCGTGGCCAGCGACCTGGACGCGTTCCGCCAGGTGCTGCGCGGCGGGCAGGCCGGCGAGCTGTTCGAGACCGGCGACCCGGCCGCGCTGGCCCGGGCCGCGGCCCGGCTGCTGGATGACCCGGCGCGGCGCGCCGCCCTGTCAGCGGCCGCGGCCGAGGCGGTGCGGGCCTACGACTGGCCGGTGGTGGCCCGGGACGTGGTCCGGGTGTACGAGGCGGTCGTCGCCGCTTACGGCCAGGTCGGGGCCGTCCGGTGACCCCCCGCCCCGCGGGCCGCCGGCCCCCCGGGAGCCCGGCATGCTGATCGACATCATCCTGATCGTGGTGGCGGCCGTCCTCATCGGCGTCTACGTATCCTGGCGGGCCGGGCGGCTGGACCGGCTGCACGCCCGGGTCGACGCCGCCCGGGCCGCCCTGGACGCCGCGCTGGTCCGGCGCAGCTCGGTGGCCCTGGAGCTGGCCGCCTGCGGGCTGCTTGACCCGGCCACCAGCCTGCTGCTGGCCGGCGCCGCGCACGATGCCCGGGCGGCCGGCGAGCCCACCGAACTGGCCGAGAGCGACCTCACCCGCGCCCTGCGGGCCGTGCTCAGCCAGCCTGACTTCCGCGCCTCGCTGGATGGCGGGCCGAGCGCCGAGGAAATCCTCGCCGAGCTCGAGGCCGCCACCCACCAGGTGTTCCTGGCCCGGAAGTTCTACAACGACGTGGTCGCCGCCACCCAGGCAGCCCGGCGGCGCTGGCTGGCCCGGGTGCTCGGGCTGGCCGGCGGTGCCCCGATGCCCGAGTTCTTCGAGATCGACGATTCCCTGGTCGTCGGGGACGGCGGCGGGCGCGGCTCGGACATGCCCCATCTGACCAGCTGACCGAGCGCCTACCATGGGAGGAGAGCCCTTCCGCGACATCCTGTTCCACGACCGAGTGAGGTTCGCAGTGTCAAGCAGTGCCATGTCCAGCCCCGCAGGCTCCGCCGCGGCGGAGGCCGCCCCGCAGACCGGCACCGCGCGGGTCAAGCGCGGCATGGCCGACATGCTCAAGGGCGGGGTGATCATGGATGTGGTGACCCCCGAGCAGGCCAAGATCGCCGAGGACGCCGGGGCGGTGGCCGTGATGGCCCTGGAGCGGGTGCCCGCCGACATCCGCGCCGAGGGCGGGGTCGCCCGGATGAGCGACCCGGACATGATCGAGGGGATCATCGCGGCGGTGTCCATCCCGGTCATGGCCAAGTGCCGGATCGGGCACTTCGGCGAGGCCCAGGTGCTCCAGGCCATCGGCGTGGACTACATCGACGAGTCCGAGGTGCTCACCCCGGCCGACGAGGCGCACCATGTGGACAAGTGGGCGTTCACCGTGCCGTTCGTCTGCGGTGCCACCAGCCTCGCCGAGGCGCTGCGGCGGCTCGCCGAGGGCGCTGCGATGATCCGGTCGAAGGGCGAGGCGGGCACCGGCAACGTGGTGGAGGCCACCCGGCACATGCGCCAGATCTCCGGTGACATCCGCCGCCTGACCACGCTGCGCGACGAGGAGCTGTTCACCGCGGCCAAGGAACTGCAGGCCCCGTACGAGCTGGTCGCCGAGGTGGCCAGGACCGGCAAGCTCCCGGTCGTGCTGTTCACCGCGGGCGGGATCGCCACCCCGGCCGACGCGGCGATGATGATGCAGCTCGGCGCGGAGGGGGTCTTCGTCGGCTCCGGCATCTTCAAGTCCGGCGACCCGGCCACCCGGGCCGCGGCCATCGTCAAGGCGACCACGTTCCACGACGACCCGGATGTCGTCGCCAAGGTCTCCCGCGGGCTGGGCGAGGCCATGGTCGGCATCAACCTGGACACCCTGCCGTCCGCGCAGCGCTTCGCGGGCCGCGGCTGGTAGCCCGGCCGCTTTCGCCCCTACCACGGGGAGCATGCCATGTTCGAGAGGTTCACTGACCGGGCCCGCCGGGTCGTCGTCCTCGCCCAGGAGGAGGCCAGGGACCTCGACCACGACTACATCGGGACCGAGCACCTGCTGCTCGGCCTGTGCCACGAGGGCGCGGGCGTGGCCGTGGACGCCCTGGAGGCGCTGGGGGTGAGCCTGGCGGCCGTCCGCGAGCAGGTCGGGGAGATCGTCGGGCGGGGCGGGCACCAGCGGTCCGGGCACATCCCGTTCACTCCCCGGGCCAAGAAGGTGCTGGAGCTGTCGCTGCGCGAGTCGCAGCAGCTCGGGCACGGGTACATCGGCACCGAGCACCTGCTGCTCGGCCTGATCCGGGAGGGCCAGGGCGTGGCCGCCCGGGTGCTCGGCAATCTCGGCGTGGACCTGGGCCGGGCCCGCCAGCAGGTGATCGAACTGCTCGGCGTCGGCCCCGGCAGCGCGGTTGCCGAGGGCCAGGCCGCCGTGCGCATCGGGGGCTCCCGGGGGCAGCTGGAGGAGATCCTCAGCCGGCTGGGGGCGATCGACGCCCGGCTGGCCGCGATCGAGCGGCAGCTGGGCATGGGGGAGCCGCCCGCTGCCGCGGCGGACTAGGCCCGGGAAGATCACCCGGGGTCGCCGGTGTTGTCATGGGGTCATACGCTCGAACCATCCCGTTCCGGAAGGATCAGCCATGCCCGACCACCTGTCCGCCGCCGGCTCGCCGGTGGTGGGCGTGCTCGCCCTGCAGGGCGACGTGGCCGAGCATTTCCGGGCGCTGTCCGCGGCCGGCGCCCGGCCGGCCCGGGTGCGCCTGGCCCGGTGAGCTGGACGCGGTGGACGGGCTGATCATCCCGGGCGGGGAGTCGACCACCATCTGGAAGCTCGCGGTGACCTTCGAGCTGATGGACCCGCTGCGCAAGCGGATCGCCGCGGGAATGCCGGTGTTCGGGTCCTGCGCTGGCATGATCATGCTGGCGGACCGGGTGGTGGACGGCATCAGCGGCCAGCAGACGTTCGGCGGGATCGACATGACCGTGCGGCGCAACGCGTTCGGCCGGCAGGTGGACTCGTTCGAGGCGGACATCCCGCTGGCCGGCGTGCCGGGGCCGCCGGTGCGGGCCATCTTCATCCGCGCCCCGTGGGTCGAGCAGACCGGCCCGGACGTCGAGGTTCTCGGCACCGACCGGGGCACCGGTAGGATCGTCGCGGTCCGCCAGGGGCCCGCGCTGGCCACCGCGTTCCACCCCGAGCTGACCGGTGACCCGCGGGTGCACACGCTTTTCGTAGACATGGTGAGGGATCGGATATGAGCGGCCACTCCAAATGGGCCACGACCAAGCACAAGAAGGCGGTCATCGACGCCCGGCGGGGAAAGCTCTTCGCCAAGCTGATCAAGAACGTGGAGGTGGCCGCCCGGACCGGCGGAGCCGACCCGGCCGGCAACCCCACCCTCTATGACGCGGTGCAGAAGGCCAAGAAGAACTCGGTGCCGAACGAGAACATCGACCGGGCCATCCGCCGCGGGGCCGGGCTGGAAGCCGGCGGCGCCTCGTACGAGAACATCGCCTACGAGGGGTACGCCCCCGGTGGCGTGGCCGTCCTGGTCGAATGCCTCACCGACAACCGGAACCGGGCGGCCGCGGACGTCCGGACCGCGCTGACCCGCAACGGCGGCTCGATGGCCGACCCCGGCTCGGTGTCCTACCTGTTCCACCGGAAGGGCGTCGTGCTGATGCCCAAGGCCAGCGGGGTCAGCGAGGATGACGTGCTCACCGCGGTGCTCGACGCCGGCGCCGAGGAGGTCAACGACCTCGGCGAGTCGCTGGAAGTGATCAGTGAGCCGGGCGACCTGGTGGCGGTGCGGACCGCGCTGCAGGACGCGGGGATCGAGTACGAGTCGGCCGAGGCCGCGTTCCTGCCCACCGTCGAGGTGGAACTGGACGAGGAGCAGGCGAAGCGGGTGTTCCGGCTGATCGAGGCGCTGGAGGATTCCGACGACGTGCAGGACGTGTACGCCAACTACTCCGTGCCGGACGACGTGATGGAGAAGCTGGGCTGATGCCGGCATCAGGCGAGGCACCCGTCAGGTGATCATCCGGGAACTCGATGCCACGGACGACACGGCCGCGCTGCTGGACCTGAGCGTCCGCGCGTTCGGGCCGGCCGGCGACCCGCACTACTGGGAGGCCACCGCCGCCGCCGTCATCAGCGAGCAGCGCTATCTCGCCGCCTTCGACGGTGACCGGATGATCGCGGCCGCGCGCTTCCACGACATGACCCAGTGCTGGGCCGGCCGCTGGCTGCGGATGGCCGGGGTGGCCGGCGTGGCCGTGGCGCCGGAGGAACGCGGCCGGGGCACCGGGCGGGCGCTGATGACCGCCCTGCTCGGCCGGATCGCCGAGCGGGGCTACCCGGTTTCCGTGCTGTACCCGGCGACCTCGTCGATCTACCGGTCCCTGGGCTGGGAGACGGCCGGCGGCTGCGAGACCCTGGCCTTCCCGGCGCGGTCGCTGCACTCCCTGGTCCGCCCGGACCCGGCGGCCGCGGCGGACGGGGCCGAGCAGCCCCCGGCGCGGCTGCGCCGGTGCGGGCCGGGGGACGCCGCCGCGGTCCTCACGGTGATGGCCAGCGTGCACCGGGCGCTGCGGGACAGCGGCCCTAACCTCCGCGACGAGGAGAGCGTCCGGCAGTGGCTCGGCCTCGAGGGCCGGTTCTGCTACCTCGCGCCGGACGGGTTCCTCGCCTACCGCTGGCAGCACGGCAACGACGAACTGCGGGTGGACCGCGCGCTCGCCGTCTCGGCCGCCACCACCCGGGCCATCTGGGGCATCGTGGCCTCGCATTCGTCCATCGCCAGCACGGTCCGGGCCTGCCTCGGGCCCGCCGACCCGGTGCACTGGCTGACCCGGGAACCCGACGTGGCGCAGACCGGCCGGGAGGCCTGGATGCTGCGCGTGATCGACGCGCCCGCCGCCATCGCGGAACGGGGTTTCCCGGCCGGCGCTGAGGTCACCGCCCGGCTCCGGCTGGCCGACCCGGCGTGCCCGGGCAACGAGGGGCTGTGGACGCTGGAGGTCAGCGGCGGGAAGGGCGCCCTCAGCCCCGGCCCGGCCGGCCGCACGGCGGCGCGGCCGCTGCGGGCCGGCCCGCGCGGGCTGGCCGCGCTGTACGCCGGGACGCCGCTGGGCACGCTGCGCCGGGCCGGGCTGGTCGCCGACGGTGACCCGGCCACCGACGCGGGGCTGGACACGGTGTTCGCGGCCACCCCGTACCTGCTCGAGACGTTCTGACCACGGTCCCGCCCGGGCCAGCACCCGGCGCGGGCGCCACGACACGCCGGGGATCCTCGCCGCGCCGGGCATCCCGGGCCGGTAGTGTCGGTCACGACCGAACACGTGTTCGCAGGGCCGGCCGGCCGCGGTACGGCGCGGCGGCCGGGATGGAGCGCAGATGCGGGTGCTCGGCGTGGACCCCGGGCTGACCCGGTGCGGGCTGGGCGTAGTGGACGGCGTCCCGGGCCGCCCGCCAGCGCTGGTCGCCGCCGGGGTGGCGCGCACCCCGCCCGGGAACGACATCGCCGCGCGGCTGCTCGCGCTGGAATCCGAGATCGAGTCCTGGCTGGCCGAGCACCACCCCGACGCGGTCGCGGTCGAGCGGGTGTTCAGCCAGCACAACGTGCGGACGGTGATGGGCACCGCGCAGGCCGGCGCGGTCGCGGTGCTGTGCGCGGCCCGCCGCGGGCTGCCGGTGGCCCTGCACACCCCGAGTGAGGTGAAGGCGGCGGTGACCGGCAGCGGCCGGGCCGACAAGGCGCAGGTGACGACGATGGTGATGCGGCTGCTGCGGCTGGCCGACCCGCCCCGGCCCGCGGACGCCGCTGATGCCCTGGCCCTGGCCATCTGCCAGCTGTGGCGCGGCAGCACCCAGTCGCGGCTGGCCGCGGCCGTGGCGGCCGCGCCCGGCGGCCGCCACCCGGGAGCACGCCGCCCGGCGGCCCGCGCCGCGCGCCCCGGGCCGGTACCCGGGGCCGTCCTCCCGGCCCTGGCCGGGCCTGTCATCCCCGGGAGGGAGCTTCCGTGATTTCTCACCTGGACGGCCTGGTCTGCGGGATCGCCCCGGAAGGCGCGGTCATCGAGGTGGGCGGCGTCGGCCTGCTGGTCCAGTGCACGCCGGGCACGCTGGCCACGCTGCGCACCGGGCAGCGGGCCCGGGTGGCGACGTCGCTGGTGGTCCGCGAGGACGCGCTGACCCTGTACGGCTTCGCCAGCGACGACGAGCGGGACGTGTTCGAGCTGGTGCAGACGGCCAGCGGGGTGGGGCCCCGGCTGGCCCTGGCGCTGCTCGCCTCGTTCAGCCCGGACGGGCTGCGCCAGGCCATCGCGGCCGAGGACGTGACCGCGCTGACCCGGGTGCCGGGCATCGGGCGCAAGGGGGCCCAGCGGATCGTGCTGGAACTGGCCGGGCGGCTCGGCTCGCCCGGGGCCGGGCTGGCCGGCTCGGCCACGCCGGCCGCGGGCCATGATGCGGCGCCCGCGCCGTGGCGGGATCAGGTCCGGGCCGGCCTGGTCAGCCTGGGCTGGCAGTCCCGGGAGGCCGAGCAGGCCATCGCGGCCGTCGAGGCGGACCTCGCCGCGACGGCCGCCGGCCCGGCACCGGCCGACGTGGACGTGGCCGTGGCCCTGCGGTCGGCCCTGCGGAAGCTGAGCCGGGCATGACCGGCCATGGTGGCGGCCGGCCACTGGCGGGGGAGTCCGGGGGCGGGCCGCCGTGGGGTGAGCTGCCGGGGGATTCCGGGGGGTCACCGCCGCGGGCTCACACCGCGGCGGAGGAGGCCGCCCGGGAGGCACCCGGGCTGACCGCGGCGGAAGAGCAGCGGCTGGTCTCGGCGCTCGCTGAGGCGGATGAGCGGGTCATCGAGGGCGCGCTGCGGCCGAAGCGGCTGGCCGAGATCATCGGCCAGAACAGGGTGCGGGAGCAGCTGTCCCTGGTGCTGGAGGGCGCGATGCGCCGCGGCCGGGCCCCGGACCACGTGCTGCTGTCCGGGCCGCCGGGCCTGGGCAAGACCACCTTCGCGATGATCATCGCGGCCGAGCTCGGCGCCCAGCTCCGGATCACCAGCGGGCCGGCCATCGAGCGGTCCGGCGACCTGGCCGCGATCCTGTCCACGCTGGGCGAGCGGGACGTGGTGTTCATCGATGAAATTCACCGGCTGGCCCGGCCCGCCGAGGAAATGCTGTATCTGGCCATGGAGGACTTCCGGGTCGACGTGGTGGTCGGCAAGGGGCCCGGTGCGACCGCCATCCCGCTGGAAATCGCGCCGTTCACCCTGGTCGGCGCGACCACCCGGGCCGGGCTGCTGCCCGCCCCGCTGCGCGACCGGTTCGGTTTCACCGCGCACCTGGACTTCTACGAGCCCGCCGAGCTGGAGGTCATCGTGCGCCGGTCGGCGGACCTGCTCGGCGTGGCGCTGCGCGGCGACGGGGCGCAGGAGATCGCCCGGCGGTCCCGCGGCACCCCGCGGATCGCCAACCGGCTGCTCCGCCGGGTCCGCGACTACGCCGAGGTGCGCGCGGACGGCGTGGTCACCTGCGACCTGGCCCGCGCGGCGCTGGAGCTGTACGAGGTGGACGAGGAGGGACTGGACCGGCTGGACCGGGCCGTGCTCGGCGCCCTGGTCACCCGGTTCGGCGGCGGACCGGTGGGCCTGTCCACGCTGGCGGTCGCGGTCGGTGAGGAGGCCGAGACCGTGGAGGTCGTCGCCGAGCCGTTCCTGGTCCGCGGCGGGCTGATGGCCCGGACCCCGCGCGGCCGGGTGGCCACCCCGGCGGCCTGGCAGCACCTGGGCCTGCAGCCGCCGGAGCTGCCCGGCCTCACCGCCCCGGGCACGCTGTTCGGCTGACCGGCCGCGGGCCTGATGGTCGCGGAGATGTCACGATCGGTCGCCAGACGCCGTAGCCTGTTGGTGCGCCGCGTGCGCGCCGCTACACTTCGGCAGTTGGTCAACGACCGCCCGGCCGGCCAGAGACATTCCGGCCGCGCTGGCTCACGGCCCGGCGCGCCGCCCGGCGGAGCACATCAACTGGAAGGATGCCCCCGCGATGGGGAATATGTTTCTCGCAGCTGCCAGCAAGAGCGGATCAGGGAGTTACACGTTCCTGATCATCATCGTCGTCCTGTTCGGCCTGCTCTACTTCGTCATGATCCGGCCGCAGCGCAACCGGCAGCGCCAAGCCCAGCAAATGCAGAGCCAGGTACAGCCCGGGCAGCGGGTCCGCACCACGGCGGGGATGTACGCGACGGTGATCGAGGCCGACGATCAGGACGTGGTCCTGGAGCCGGCCCCCGGCATCCAGATGCGCTTCCTGCGCCGCGCCGTGATGGACGTGCTCCCGGACGAGGACGCCACCGCTGAGGCCAGTGCGGCCGCCACCGCCGAGCCGGACCTGCCCGGGGCCAGTGCCGGCGAGCCGGCGGCCACGGACCTCACCGCCGACGGCCCGGTCACCGGCAGCCAGAACGGCGCCGCCGCCAACGGGACGGCTCCCGGCACCGCGGCGGACCACACGGCGGCCGGCGAGCACCCGGCAGACTGACCAGCGGCCCCGCGCCGGACGCCGGGGCGGGGGAACTCCGGAAGCGAGGGATACGCAGCAGTGGCTCCCCCCAGCGGTAACGCCTCCCGGCCCGGCCGAGCGCTGGCCGTGCTGGCGGCGCTCATCGTGGTGCTGTTCCTGGCCATCGTGGGCGGCAACATCGCCCAGCCCGCCAAGTGGGGCAGCGACTTCAAGGTGCACCTCGGCCTCGACCTGACCAGCGGCACCACGGTGACGCTGCAGGCCGAGGCGCCCCGGGGCGTGTCCACTGCGCAGTTCGCCGCGGACATGACCCAGGCCAAGAACATCATGGCCAGCCGGGTGAACGGGGCCGGCTTCACCGAGGCCCAGGTGCAGCAGCAGGGCAGCAACGAGATCACCGTGGCGGTGCCCGGCGCGGGCACCGAGAAGGTGGTGAACCTGGTCGGCCAGACGGCCCAGCTGCTGTTCCGCCAGGTGCTGCTGATGGCGCCGAACACGGCCGCGGCCACGCCGACACCGACACCGACGCCGTCTGGCGCGTCGTCCTCGCCGTCGCCGTCGGCCAGCAGGTCCGCGAGCCCCTCCGCATCCGCCTCGCCGACCAAGAAGTCCGGGGCCCTGGCCCCGGCCGGCGCCGGGAGTACCGGCCCGCGTGAGATGGCAGCCCGGGCCCGGGTGCTGGGCGCCGCGGCGGCCCGGGCGGCCGCGAGCCCGTCGGCCAGCGCCAGCGCGAGCCCGTCGGCCAGCGCCACCCCGTCCCCGGCCGCCACCGGGCCCGGCGGGGTATCCACGGTGGCCGGCGCGTCCGGCGACGCCAGCCTGGTCAGTGCCCCGGTCAAGGCCCAGTTCAACAAGCTGAACTGCGCCGACAAGAACTGGAAGCAGCAGGTCGGCTACGGCAGCACGCCTCCCCCGTACAACAACAAGGACATCCAGACCGTGTCCTGCGGCTGGGAGGGCGGCGTCCTCTACAAATTCGTGCTGGACCAGGCGAAGGTGACCGGCACGGAGATCAAGTCGGCCAGTGCCACCGTATCGACATCCTCGGTGGACTGGCAGACCAACCTGACCTTCAACGCCGCCGGGGGCAACGCGTTCGCGACGCTCACCCAGCAGATGTCCAGCAAGTACGGGGCGGGCGGGACCGCGAGCTCCCCGCTGGACTACCTGGCCGTGGTGCTGGACGGCAACGTCATCTCCTTCCCGGCCATTGACCAGGGCGCGATCACCGGCGGCTCGGCCCAGATCACCGGCAGCTTCAGCCAGGCGCAGGCCACGGACCTGGCCAACGTGCTGAACTACGGCGCCCTGCCGCTCACCTTCACCAAGCAGTCAGTCCAGTCCATCTCGCCGCAGCTCGGCAGCGACCAGCTGCACGCCGGGCTGCTGGCCGGGGCCATCGGCTTGTTCCTGGTCGTGCTGTACTGCCTGCTCTACTACCGGGGGCTGGCCGTGGTCGCGGTATCCAGCCTGGTCATCGCGGCGGTGCTGGTCTTCGAGTCGGTGATCCTGCTCGGGAAGTACCAGGGCTTCGCGCTGACCCTGGCCGGCGTGGCCGGCCTCATCGTGGCCATCGGCATCACCGCGGACTCGTTCGTGGTGTTCTTCGAGCGGCTCCGTGATGAGGTCCGCGACGGCCGGACGCTGCGCACCGCGGTGGAACGCGGCTGGAAGCGGGCCCGGCGCACCGTCCTGGTGTCCGACACCGTGTCGTTCCTGGCCGCCGCGCTGCTGTGGTACTTCTCCATCGGCGAGGTCAAGGGCTTCGCGTTCACCCTCGGGCTGACCACGGTGATCGACGTGGTCGTGGTGTTCCTGTTCACCAAGCCGATGATCACCCTGCTGGCCCGGACCAAGTTCTTCGGCCAGGGGCACCGGTTCTCCGGGCTGGACCCGGCCCGGCTCGGGGGCCGGGCGCCGTGGCGGTCGTCCGTGCGGACGACGCGGCCCCGCACCACGACCCCGGCCCAGGACACGACCCCGGCCAAGGAGGCGTGATGTCGCGGCTCGGCAGCATCGGCGGGCGGCTCTACCGCGGCGAGGTGTCCTTCGACTTCGTCGGGCGGCAGAAGCTGTGGTACAGCATCTCCGGGGTCATCCTGGTGCTCGCCCTGGTCGGCCTGTTCGCCCGCGGGCTGAACTTCACGGTCGACTTCAAGGGCGGCTCGGTGCTCCAGTTCAAGGACACCTCCGCCACCGTTAACCAGGTGCGCAGCGCCATCAGCAGCACGCCGGCCGGCAACAACGCCATCGTGCAGCAGGTCGGCTCGGGCGGCAGCGCACGGTGGGAGGTGCAGACCGGCAAGCTGACCTTCGCCCAGCAGACCACCGTGCAGGACGCCATCAGCCACCAGCTGAACGTCCCGGCCAGCAAGATCAGCGTCAGCTTCGTCGGGCCGAGCTGGGGCTCGGACATCTCGCACAAGGCAGCCCAGGCGCTCATCGCCTTCCTCATCGTGATCGTCATCTACCTGTCGATCGCGTTCGAATGGCGGATGGCGGTGGCCGCGCTCGTCGCGCTGGTCCACGACATCGTCATCACGATCGGCGTCTACGCGCTGGCCGGCTTCGAGGTCAGCCCGGCCACCGTGATCGGGCTGCTCACCATCCTGGGCTACTCGCTGTACGACACGGTCGTGGTGTTCGACAAGGTCCGCGAGAATACCGCCGGGCTGCTCAGCTCGTCCCGCAGCACCTACAGCCAGGCCGCCAACCTGGCGCTCAACCAGACCCTGGTCCGGTCGATCAACACCTCGATCATCGCGCTGCTGCCGGTGGCCGCCATCCTGTTCATCGGCGGCTTCCTGCTCGGCGCCGGTGAGCTCAACGACCTGGCCCTGGTGCTGTTCGTCGGCATGCTGTCCGGCACGTACTCCTCGATCTGCATCGCCACCCCGGTGCTGGCCGACCTCAAGGAACGCGACCCGCAGTACAAGGCGCTGGCCCAGCGGGTGGCGCTCAAGGCATCCGGGGGCCGGGCCGCCAAGCGGGCCGCCGCCAAGGGGGCACGCCCGGCGGCCGCCGGGGCCGCCGCGGCGGGCGGTTCCGCCGCGCAGGCCGCGGACGACGCCGATCCGGACCGGGCCGCTCCGGACGCGGCCGCTCCGGACGGGGTCACCGCTCCCGGCGACAACGCAGCCGCCCCGGACGAGAAGGTACCGGTGGGCCCGGCCGCGCCGCGGTCCCCCGGGCCCAACGGCAGCCCTGGCCCGCGGCAGCCGCCACGGCGCAACGCCAGCTCCGCCCGGCGCCGTCCCAGCGGCAAGAAGAAGCGGCGCTAGATGCCGCCCGCGGAGAGCCCCGCCGCAGCCCAGGATGGGGCGCTGGCCCGGCTGATCGCCGAGCGGGTCCGTGACATCGCCGACTACCCGCAGCCCGGGGTGATGTTCAAGGACATCACCCCGCTGCTGGCCGACGGCGCGGCGCTGAGCGCGGTGGTCGGCGGGCTGGCCGCGGGCAGCCGCCCGAGCGGCGAGGCCGGCGGGATCGACAAGGTGGCCGGCATCGAGGCCCGCGGCTTCATCCTGGCCGCCTCGGTGGCCATCGCGCTGGGCGCCGGGTTCGTGCCCGTCCGCAAGCGGGGCAAGCTGCCCGGGCCCACCTACGCGCAGAGCTACGACCTGGAATACGGCAGCGCCACCATCGAAGTGCACCAGGACGCCTTCACGCCGGGGGAGCGGGTGCTGATCGTGGACGACGTGCTGGCCACCGGGGGCACCGCGGCCGCCACTATCGAACTGGTCCGCAAGTCCGGCGCGGAGGTGGCCGGCCTGGCGGTGATCCTGGAGCTCAGCTTCCTGGACGGCCGGGCCCGGCTGCCGGGGGCGCTGATCCGCTCGCTGCTCATTGTCTGACGTGCGAGTCAGCTGACCCGGCCCCGCCCCCATCATCCGCCGATAGACTGTTGTCTTGGCGGACTTGAGGAGTGCCTGTGGCCGGTGACGTGGTAACGACCGGCGCGGACGGCGCCGGCGCCACCCCTGGCCCCCCGGATGAGGCTGCTGACCAGGGGCAGGAGGCGGCGGCGGCCGTCGTCGCCCCGGACAGTGCCGCCCCGGGCAGTGCCGCCCCAGGCAGTCAGAATGGGCACGGACCGGGCCGCCGGAACGGCGGCACCGCGGCGAGCGTGCCCCGGCCGGCCGGGACGGCCGCCACGACGGGCCCGGCCGCGGGCGCTGCCGCGCCCGCCGGTGGCGGGGCGGCGGTCCGGCGGCGGCTGGCTCGGCTTGGCGCCACCCGCAGCGGCGGCGTGAACCCGGTGCTCGAGCCCATGATCAAGACCGTCCGGGCCACCCATCCCAAGGCCGACGTCCGGCTCATCGAGCACGCTTATGACGTCGCGGCACGCTGGCACGCCGGGCAGCAGCGCAAGAGCGGCGACCCGTACATCACCCACCCGCTCGCCGTCGCCACCATCCTGGCCGAGCTGGGCATGCCGCATGAGACCATCTGCGGTGCCCTGCTGCACGACACGGTCGAGGACACCGCCTACACCCTGGATGAACTGCGCGCCGACTTCGGGGACGAGATCGCGGCCCTGGTCAACGGGGTCACCAAGCTGGACAAGGTCAAGTACGGCGAGGCGGCCGAGGCGGAGACGGTGCGCAAGATGGTGGTCGCCATGTCCCGGGACATCCGGGTCCTGGTGATCAAGCTGGCCGACCGGCTGCACAACATGCGCACCCTGCGCTACCTGCCCCGGGAGAAGCAGGAGCGCAAGTCCCGCGAGGTCCTGGAGATCTTCGCGCCGCTGGCCCACCGGCTCGGCATGAACACGATCAAGTGGGAGCTGGAGGACCTGGCCTTCGCCACCCTCTACCCCAAGCGGTACGACGAGATCGCCCGGCTGGTTTCCGAGCGGGCGCCGCGGCGCGACGTGTTCCTCCAGGAAGTCATCGAGGACGTCTCCGCCGACCTGCGCGAGGCCAAGGTGAAGGCCCGGGTGACCGGGCGGCCCAAGCACTACTACTCCGTCTACCAGAAGATGATCGCCCGCAACGTGGGCTTCGACGACATCTACGACCTGGTCGGCATCCGCGTCCTGGTGGATTCGGTCCGGGACTGCTACGCGGCCCTCGGCACCGTGCACGCCCGGTGGAACCCGGTTCCCGGGCGGTTCAAGGACTACATCGCGATGCCGAAGTTCAACATGTACCAGTCGCTGCACACCACGGTCATCGGCCCCGGCGGCAAGCCGGTCGAGCTGCAGATCAGGACGTGGGGGATGCACCGGCGGGCGGAGTACGGCGTCGCCGCGCACTGGAAGTACAAGGAAGAGACGGTGACCGGGACCGGGCGCGGCAACCGCGACGGGACCAGCGACATGGCCTGGCTGCGCCAGCTGGTGGACTGGCAGCGGGAGACCGCCGACCCGGCCGAGTTCCTGGAATCACTGCGCTTCGACCTCGGGGCCGCCGAGGTCTACGTGTTCACCCCGCGCGGCGAGGTCATCGCCCTGCCGCAGGGGGCCACGCCGATCGACTTCGCCTACGCCATCCACACCGAAGTGGGGCACCGCACCATCGGCGCCCGGGTCAACGGGCGCCTGGTGGCGCTGGAGAGCACCCTGGACAACGGCGACACGGTGGAGATCTTCACCTCCAAGGCCCAGGACGCCGGGCCGAGCCGGGACTGGCTCGGCTTCGTCAAGAGCGCCCGGGCCCGGAACAAGATCCGGCACTGGTTCTCCAAGGAACGCCGGGAGGCGGCCACCGAGACCGGCAAGACTGCGATCGCCCGGGCGCTGCGCAAGCACGGGCTGCCGCTGCAGCGCCTGGTCACCGGGGACGCGCTGCTCGCCGTGGCCGCCGAGCTGCACTACCCGGACCTGTCCGCGCTGTACGCGGCGGTCGGCGAGGGCCATGTCAGCGCCCAGTCGATAGCCGCCAAGCTGGTCCAGTCGGCCGGCGGGATGGCGGGCGCGCAGGAGGACCTGGCCGAGGCCACCCTGCCGACCCGGCCGCCGCCGCAACGGCCGGCCGGTGACTCCGGCGTCGTGGTCGAGGGCACCACGGACGTGTACGCGAGGCTGTCCAAATGCTGCACCCCGGTGCCCGGCGACGAGATCACCGGCTTCGTGACCCGCGGCCACGGGGTCTCGGTGCACCGGGCCGACTGCCTGAACCTGCGCCACCTGCTCGACTCGCAGCCCGAGCGGCTGGTCGCGGTGCGCTGGTCACCCACTGATGACTCGCTGTTCCTGGTGGCCATCCAGGTCGAGGCGCTGGACCGGACCGGGCTGCTGTCCGACGTCACCCGGACCATCTCCGAGCAGCACGTGAACATCCTGTCCGCGTCGGTCACCACCACCCGGGACCGGGTGGCGGTCAGCCGGTTCACCTTCGAGATGGGCGACCCCAAGCATCTCGGCCACGTGCTCCGCGCGGTCCGCGCCATCGACGGTGTCTACGACGTCTACCGCATCACGAGCTAGTCCGGGAGGGCACCCCCCAGGCCCCCCGGATAACTGGTCCCGCGAGACACCCCGGCAGGCCGCCGCCCGTGACCAGTGCAATGCGCCGATGGCTGGCGTTAATTCAGGGCCGATCATTCAGCCGGACAGTTCGGCCAGGGTGCGCTCGGCTTCCTCGAGCCAGGAGCGGCGGGCGGCGATCGCCTCGCTGGCGGCGTCCGCGGCCCGCGTGTCTCCCCGCTGCTGCGCCTTGGCCAGCTGCTGCTCCAGGTTGGCGATGGTGGACCGGATCTGCTCCACCGTGCCCTGGGCCCGGGCCAGCGCCTCGGGGTTGGACCGGCGCCACTGGGCGTCCTCGGCCTTGCGCACCGCCTCCTCGACCCGGCGCAGCCCCTGCTCCAGCCGGTCGTGCGCCTCGCGGGGCACCGGCCCGGCCAGTTCCCAGCGTTCCTGGATGGACCGCAGCGCCGCGCGGGCGGCCCGCACGTCGGTCACCGGGACCAGCCGGCCCGCCTCCTCCAGCAGCGCGGTCTTGACCTCGGCGTGCTCGCGCAGCTCGTTCTCCTTGGCCGAGAACACCGTGGAGCGGGCGCTGAAGAACTCGTCCTGGGCAGCCTTGAACCGGCCCCACAGTTCCTCCTCCTCGGACCGGCCAGCCCGGCCCGCCGCCTTCCAGGACCGCATCAGCTCGCGGTAGGCGGCCGCGGTGGGACCCCAGTCGGTCGAGCCGGCCAGCGCCTCCGCCTCGACCACCAGCTTTTCCTTGCGGGACTTGGCCGTCTCCCGCTCCTCCTCCAGCCCGGCGAAGTAGGCCTTGCGGCGCTTGGCGAACGCGTTCCGGGCCGCGGACAGCCGCTTCCACAGCGCGGCCTCCACCGCCCGGTCCGCCCGCGGCGCGGCCTTCCACTCCTCCAGCAGCTGGCGCATCCGCTCGCCGCTGTTCTTCCAGTGAGTGGCCTCGGCGGCGATCTGCTCCGCCTCCGCGACGATGCGCTCCTTGTGGCTCTTCGCCTCGGTGCGGGCCTGCTCGCGGGCGGCCTTGACCTCCTCGCGGCGGCCCTCCACCCGGCCGGTCAGCGCCTCCAGCCGGATCCGCAGCGAAGCCAGGTCACCGACGCAGTTCGCGCTGCCCACGGCCTCGAGCAGCCGGTCGATGCTGGCCCGGGCCGTGCCGGGCGCGAGGTCGGTGGCCGACAGCCGCTGCTCCAGCAGCGCCACCTCGGTCTCCAGCGACTCGTACTTGCGCCGGTAGAACGCGAGCGCCTCATCGGGGCTGCCCGCCTGCCATGAGCCAACCACCCGCTCGCCCTCGCCGGTCCGCACGTAGACGGTACCGTCGTCAGCTACCCGGCCCCACGGATCGTTGGCGGTGCTCACCGCTAACCTCCAGCCCAGTCCTGCCCAGGCGGCTTTGCCTGGCTCAGGTCTTCGTAATGGTGACGCTCTCGATGACGACTTTCTCCTTCGGGTGCCCATCCCCAGAGGCGGCGTTCACAATGCCCGCCTTGGCCACATTCTGGATGATCCCGAGCCCTTTGACGACCGTGCCGAACGGCGTGTAACTCGGCGCCAGCGTCGAGTTCCGGTACACGATGAAGAACTGGCTGCCGTTGGAATCCGGCTGCCCCGTGATGGTGGCCATCGCCAGGGTGCCTGCCGGGTACCTGGCGCCGGCCAGGTTCTCGCTGGCGAACTCGTAGCCCGGGCCGCCGGTGCCGGTGCCGGTCGGGTCGCCGCACTGGAGCACGTAGGGTGAGCTGCCGGTGGTCAGCCGGTGGCAGCTGGTGTTGCTGAAGTAGCCCTTGGCCGCCAGGTAGACGAATGAGTTGACGGTGCAGGTGGCCTTGCTGTTCAGCAGGTCGATGACCACGTCGCCGCGGTTGGTGTGGATGGTGGCCTGGTAGCTGGCCTGCCAGTCGGGCTTGCCCGGCGGCTGGCCGTCCTTCCGGGCCGGCGTCCCGATCGTGGTGTACGTGCAGCTCTTGGCGGGCTCGGCCACCGGGGCGGCCGAGGCGGTGGCGGCGGATGCCGAGGCGGAGGCCGATGCCGTGGCGGACGCGGCCGCGCTGCTGCTCGTGGCGGGCTGGGAGAACAGGAAGTACCCGCCGACGCCAAGGCCGGCCACCACCAGGCAGACCACCACGATGATCGAGGTCTGCCGGGCCCGCCGGGCCTGTTGCGAGCGCCTGGCCTGCTGGCGCAGCATGTGCTCGCGGGCCAGCTTCCGCTGCCGCTCCTTCTTACCCGCCACGGATTCCTTCCTCCTGGCTGCCTGTTGCCTGCTTACCAGCGAAACTTCGCGAATGGTACCGGCACCGGCAAGGTCGTGACGTCGCTGTTACCGGTTCGCTGCCCGGCTGAGCAGATCGGTAGCCTGGAGGGGCGGCAGGCCAGGCTGAACTGCCCCATACATCCCCGACTCACCGGAGGCCCGCTCGTGCTCATCGCCGGATTTCCGGCTGGCTCCTTCGCCGCCAATTGTTATCTCGTGGCCGCGGAGCCCGGCTCGGAATGCCTGATCATTGACCCCGGCGAGGACGCGGAACCGGGCATCGCGGAGATCGTGGCCCGGCACCGGCTCAAGCCGGTCGCCGTCCTGCTCACCCACGGGCACGTCGACCACGTCTGGTCGGTGGCCCCGGTGTGCGGGGCGCGGGACATCCCGGCTTACATTCATCCCGGGGACCGGGCGCTGCTCTCCGACCCGGGCCGCGGGTTCGGCCTGCGGCCGGGGCAGGAGATCTTCGGCGGCCTCACGCTGAGCGAGCCGGACGACGTCCGGGAACTGGCCGACGGCACGGTGCTGGCCCTGGCCGGCCTGGAGATCACCGTCGATCATGCACCGGGGCACACCCCGGGGTCGGTAGCCTTCCGTTCAGGCACCGACGTCATGTTCTCCGGCGACCTGCTCTTCGCCGGCTCGATCGGCCGGACCGACCTGCCGGGCGGGGACACGGCGGTCATGATGGACAGCCTGGCCCGGGTCTGCCTGCCGCTGCCGGACGAGACCCAGGTGCTGCCCGGGCACGGGCCAGTGACAACCATCGGCGCGGAGCGCGTCAGCAACCAATTCCTGGCCGGGCTGCGGCCCGGCGCGGGACCCGGCGCCCAGCCGGCCCGGCCGCGGCGGGCCACCGGGCTCTAGGACTTCAGAGAAGAAGGTGGAGCGGGCATGATCCGAACCCACGAGGCCGGCACGCTGCGCGCGGAGCAGGCCGGGCAGCGGGTGACGCTGGCCGGCTGGGTGGCCCGGCGCCGCGACCACGGCGGCGTCACGTTCATCGACCTGCGTGATGGCAGCGGCGTCGTCCAGGTCGTGTTCCGTGCCGACGGCGAGGACTCACCCGGGCACGCGCTGCGCGCCGAGTTCTGCGTGCTGGTCACCGGCGAGGTGCGCCGCCGCCCGGCCGGCAACGAGAACCCGGAACTGCCCACCGGCGAGGTCGAGGTGGCCGCCACCGGCCTCGAGGTGCTGGCCGAGGCCGACCCGCTGCCGTTCCCCATCGACGGCTCGGGGGAGCTGAACGAGGACATCCGGCTGCACTACCGCTACCTGGACATCCGCCGGGCGGAGACCGCCGCCGCGCTGCGGCTCCGGTCCGAGGCCACCTACCTGATCACCGACGTGCTCCGCGGGCACCGCTTCCATTACGTGGAGACGCCCTACCTGACCCGGTCCACCCCGGAGGGGGCGCGCGACTTCCTGGTCCCGGTCCGGCTCCGCCCGGGCCACTGGTACGCGCTGCCGCAGTCCCCGCAGCTGTTCAAGCAGCTGCTCATGGTGGGCGGCATGGAGCGGTACTGGCAGCTGGCCCGGTGCTTCCGGGACGAGGACTTCCGGGCCGACCGGCAGCCCGAGTTCACCCAGATCGACATCGAGATGAGCTTCGTCACCCGGGAGGACGTGATCGGGGTCGCCGAGGACCTGGTCGCCCGGTTGTGGGCGGAGATCGCCGGGTACCAGCTGCCCCGGCCGGTGCCCCGGATGAGCTACGCGGAGGCGATGGCCCGGTTCGGCTCGGACAAGCCCGACCTGCGGTTCGGCTGTGAGCTTTCCGACCTCACCGGCTTCTTCGCGCAGACCTCGTTCCGCGTCTTCCAGGCTCCGCACGTGGGCGCGCTGGTCATGCCCGGCGGGGCCAGCCAGACCCGCCGGGAGCTGGACGGCTGGCAGGAGTGGGCCAAGGCCCGCGGGGCCCGGGGCCTGGCCTACGTGCTGATCGGCCCGGATGGCGCGGTGTCCGACGCCGGCCCGGTGGCCCGCCACCTGTCCGCCGAGGAGCGCGCCGGGCTGCCCGCCGCGGTGGGCGCCGGGCCTGGTGACTGCGTGTTCTTCGCCGCGGGCCCGCCCGCGCAGACCCGGGCCCTGCTCGGCGCGGCCCGGCTGGAGCTCGGCGAGCGGCTCGGCCTCATCGACCCGGACGCCTGGGCGTTCACCTGGGTAGTGGATGCGCCGATGTTCGAGGAGGACGGGGGCGGCGGCTGGACCGCGGTGCACCACCCGTTCACCGCCCCGCTGCCGGAATGGGCGGACAAATTCACCGACGAGCCGGGCGGGGCGCTGGCCGACGCCTATGACCTCGTCTGCAACGGCAACGAGATCGGCGGCGGCTCGATCCGTATCCACCGGCCGGACATGCAGCAGCAGGTCTTCGACGTGATCGGGCTGTCCCGGGAGGAGGCGGAGTCCCAGTTCGGCTTCCTGCTCGAGGCGCTCCGCTTCGGGCCGCCGCCGCACGGTGGGATCGCCTTCGGCTGGGACCGGCTGATCATGCTGCTGGCCAGGCGGAACACCATCCGCGACGTCATTGCCTTCCCGAAGGCGGCGTCCGGCGCCGACCCGCTCACCGGCGCGCCCACCCCGATCACCCCGGAGCAGCGCCGCGAGGCTGGCATCGACGTGATCCCGGAGCCCGGTCCGTGACGAGCCAGCCCGCCCGGGCGGGCGGATAGTGTCTGGATGTGGTAAAGGCAGGTAGCAGCGGGGGCCAGGCGGACAGCCTCTTCGACGCGGCGGGCCAGGCGGCCGCCCGGGCGGCCGCGCCGCTGGCGGTGCGGATGCGCCCGCGCACCCTGGACGAGGTGATCGGCCAGCGGCACCTGACCGGCGAGGGTACCCCGCTGCGCAAGCTGGCCGAGAACGATGCGGGCATGTCGGTGGTGCTGTGGGGCCCGCCCGGCACCGGGAAGACCACGCTGGCTCATGTGATCAGCCAGGTCACCCGGCGGCGGTTCACCGAGCTGTCCGCGGTGACGGCCGGGGTCAAGGATGTCCGGGCGGCCATCGAGGCGGCCCGCCGGGAGCTGGGCCTGACCGGCACGCAGACGGTGCTGTTCATCGACGAGGTGCACCGGTTCAACAAGGCGCAGCAGGACGCGCTGCTGCCAGCCGTGGAGAACCGCTGGGTCTCGTTCATCGGGGCCACCACCGAGAACCCGTCGTTCTCCGTGGTCGGCCCGCTGCTGTCCCGGTCGCTGCTGCTCACCCTGGAGCCGCTCAGCGAGGACGAGATGCGGGAGGTCATCGACCGGGCCCTGGCCGACGAGCGGGGCCTGGCCGGCGTGGTCAGCCTGGATGACCAGGCGCTGGATCACCTGATCCGGCTGTCCAGCGGCGACGCCCGGCGGGCGCTCACGTACCTGGAGTCGGCCGCGCTCGGGCTGCCGCCCGGCGCCACCATCGACACCGCCACGCTGGAGCGGGCGGTGGACCGGGCCGCGGTGCGCTACGACCGGGCCGGGGACCAGCACTACGACGTGATCAGCGCGTTCATCAAGAGCATCCGCGGCAGCGACGCGGACGCGGCGGTGCATTACCTGGCCCGGATGATCGAGGCGGGGGAAGACGCCCGGTTCATCGCCCGGCGGCTGATCGTGCACGCCAGCGAGGACGTCGGGATGGCCGATCCCACGGCGCTGCCGGTCGCGGTGGCGGCCGCCCAGGCCGTCGAGTTCGTCGGCCTGCCCGAGGCCCGGATCAACCTGACCCAGGCCACCATCCACCTGGCGCTGGCGCCGAAATCCAACGCGGTGATCAAGGCGATCACCGCCGCTTCCGCGGACGTCCGGGCGGGCCTGGCCGGCCCGGTGCCGGTTCACCTGCGGGACGCGCACTACCCCGGCGCGGCCCGGCTGGGCCACGGCCGCGGCTACGAGTACCCGCACGACTTCCCCGAGGGCGTGGCCGCCCAGCAGTACGCGCCGGACTCGCTGGCGGGCCGCCGGTACTACGAGCCGTCCCGGCACGGCGCGGAAGCCCGGTACGCCGAGCGGTCCGAGCGGATCAGGGCCATCCTGGACCGGGCGGGGGAGCCGGAACAGTCCTGAACGGGTGCGCTCGCCCGTCCCGGGTAGCGGCCGCCCAGCGGAGGTTCCGGGGGTCATCACCCGGGCTGGCACCGTTGCGCTTTGTCGCGGCACGCTGCGAGATAAGGTCAGGCAGATGGAGGAGCAGGGATGCTGAACGCGGTTTGGGTGGCGGTGATCGCCGCCGCGGCCGGCTGGCTGGTGCTGGTCACGGCGGCGGTCTTCGTACTGCTGCGGATGGGCAGGCTGATCAGCGCGACGTCGGTGACCGTCGCCACGCTGCGGGAGCGCAACGACGCGCTGATCGACCGGGCGCACGCGACCCTCGACGCCACCGCCGGGCAGCTCAGCCGGACTGACGAGATCACCGCCAGCATGGACGAGGTCGCCGCGGGCATGGCCGACCTGACCGGCCGGGTGACCACGTTCGCCCCGCTGGCCCGGCTGGCCGCGGTCAGCGCCGGCACCCGGCTGGCCCGGGTCCCCGCCCTGCTGTACGGCGTGCGGCACGCCGCCGAGATGCGCGCGCTGGCGGGGGAGCGTTCCCCGGCCAGCTTCGCTGGCGAGGCCGGGCGCGCCGGAGGCGTGTCCCGCCCAGCCAGCGAGCCGCGGCGGGTTCCGGGGGGCCGCCCCGCGGGCGGGCAGAGCACGGGAGCGGGACGGTGATCCGCCGGCTGTTCTGGCTTACCCTCGGAGCGGCCCTCGGCATCACCGGCTACCGGCGGGTGACCGCGCTGGCCCGCTCGCTCACCCCGGCCGTGCGGGCCAGGGAACTCACCCGGTTCGCCGGTGACGTCCGCGAGGGCATGGAAATCTACCGCCAGCGCCAGCTGGCGGCCCCGCCCCGGGCCATCGAGGGGCAGCCCGTCCCGGCCCGGCCCACCGATCACGTAGCAGAGGATGACCGCTGATGGAGTCGGCCGAGATCGCCCGCCGTTTCCTTACCTACTTCGCCGACCGCGGGCACACGGTCGTCCCGTCCGCGCCGCTGATCGCCGACGACCCCACGCTGCTGCTGGTGAACGCGGGCATGCAGCCGTTCAAGCCGTACTTCCTCGGCCAGGCCTCCCCGCCCTTCACCCGGGCGACCAGCTGCCAGAAGTGTGTCCGCACCCCGGACATCGAAGAGGTGGGCAAGACCACCCGGCACGGCACCTTCTTCCAGATGCTCGGGAACTTCTCCTTCGGTGACTACTTCAAGGAGCAGGCCATCCCGTTCGCCTGGGAGCTGCTGACCACGCCGGAAGCCGGCGGTGGCTTCGGCTTCCCCGAGGACCGGCTGTGGGCGACCGTCTACACCGACGACGACGAGGCGGCCCGCATCTGGCGGGACGTGGTCGGCCTGCCGGACAGCCGCATCCAGCGCCGCGGCATGGCGGACAACTACTGGTCGATGGGCGTCCCCGGCCCGTGCGGCCCGTGCTCGGAGATCTACTACGATCGCGGGCCGGACTACGGGCGCGAGGGCGGCCCGGTCGTGGACGAGGACCGCTACCTGGAGGTGTGGAACCTCGTCTTCATGCAGTACCTGCGGGGCGAGGGGCCGGGCAAGGAGGGCTGGCCGATCCTCGGCGAACTGCCCCAGAAGAACATCGACACCGGCATGGGCCTGGAGCGGATGGCCGCCATCCTGCAGGGCGTGGACAACATCTACGAGATTGACACGCTGTGGAAGGTGCTGGACCGGGCCGCGGACCTGACCGAGCAGAAGTACGGCCGGGACCACCGCACCGACGTGGCGCTGCGGGTGGTCGCAGACCACGTGCGCACCGCGGTGATGCTGATCGCTGACGGCGTGCTGCCGTCCAACGAGGGGCGCGGCTACGTGCTGCGCCGGATCCTGCGGCGCAGCATCTACAACCTGCGGCTGCTGGCGGGCGGCCAGCGCGGCGGCGGCGCGGACGGCCATTACCTGCACGAGCTGGCCGAGACCGCGCTGAACGCGATGGCTGACCTGTACCCGGAGCTGCGCACCGAGGCGCCGCGCATCCTCGGCGTGATCGCCGCGGAGGAAACGGCCTTCCTGTCCACCCTGCGCACCGGCTCGGCTATCTTCGACGCCGCGGTGGGGGAGACCCGGCGCCGCGGCGCCGCCACCCTGTCCGGGGATCAGGCCTTCCAGCTGCACGATACCTACGGCTTCCCGATCGACCTCACCCTGGAGATGGCCAGCGAGCAGGGCCTGGCCGTGGACGAGGAGGGGTTCCGCCGCCTCATGGCGCAGCAGCGCCAGCGGGCCAAGCAGGACTCGCTGGACAAGAAGACCGGGAACGCGGACATCTCCGTCCTGGCCAGCCTGCTGGACAAGTCCGGGCCGGTGACCTTCACCGGGTATGACCTGATCTCCGGCGAGGCCACCGTGACCGGCCTGCTGGTGAACGGGGTGAGCGTGCCCGCCGCCGGCGCCGGGACCGAGGTTGAGGTCGTCCTGGACCGCACCCCCTTCTACGCCGAGGGCGGCGGCCAGCTCGCCGACACCGGCCTCATCCGGGTGGCCGACGCGCCGGGCGCGGCCGGCGGCGAGATCGAGGTGCGGGACGTGCAGCAGCCGGTCCCCGGGCTCATCGTGCACCGCGGTGTGGTCATCACCGGCGAGGCGGTCGTGGGCGCCGCCGCCGAGGCCGAGATCGACACCGGCCGCCGCCGGGCCATCTCCCGGTCCCACACGGCCACCCACATGGTGCACCGGGCGTTCCGCGGCGCGCTGGGCGAGTCGGCGGCCCAGGCCGGGTCGGAGAACTCGCCCGGGCGGCTCCGGTTCGACTTCACCGCGGCCGCGGCGGTGCCGCCCTCCGTGCTCCGCGACGTGGAGGACGAGGTCAACCAGGTGCTCATCGACGACCTGGCGGTGCGGGCCTTCGTCACCCCGATCGACGAGGCGCGGGCTATGGGAGCGATGGCGCTGTTCGGCGAGAAGTACGGCGACGAGGTCCGGGTGGTGGAGGTCGGTGACTACTCCCGGGAACTGTGCGGCGGCACGCACGTGGCCCACTCCGGCCAGCTCGGCCTGATCAAAGTCCTCGGCGAGTCCTCGATCGGGTCCGGGGTGCGCCGGGTGGAGGCCCTGGTGGGCACGGACGCCTTCCGGTACCTGGCCCGGGAGAGCGTGCTGGTCAGCCAGCTCACCGAGCAGCTCAAGGCACGCCGCGAGGAGCTGCCGGAGCGGGTCGCGGCGCTGGTCGGCCGGCTCCGGGACGCGGAGCGGGATCTGGAACGGCTGCGCAGCGCCCAGGTCCTCGGGGCGGCGGCCGACCTGGCCGCCGCCGCGCAGGACGTCGGGCCGGCCGCGTTCGTCGCGCACCAGGTGCCGGACGGCACCACCGCCGACGGCCTGCGCAAGCTGGCCCTGGACGTCCGGGGCAGGCTCGGTGACGGGCGGGCCGCCGTGGTCGTGATCGCTGGGGTACCGGCCGACCGCCCGGCGGTCGTCGTCGCGGTCAACGCGGCGGCCCGCAACCTGGGCCTGCCGGCCGGCACCCTGGTGCGCGCGGCCGCGGCCGCGCTGGGCGGCGGTGGCGGCGGCCGGGACGACATCGCCCAGGGCGGCGGCGCGCCGCAAGGGGACCGCGCGGCCCAGGCGATCAGTGAGGCATTTGAGGCAGTTCGCGCCGTTGTCCGGTCCGCGACGTGACGCGTTGGGTACGGTGAGACCGTGCTGTACCCAACCCGATGCGCTGCCGAGGCCGAGGGCGCGCGGCGAACGGCGGTGAGGGCCGGCGTGCGGCTTGGTGTCGACTACGGCTCAGTGAGGATCGGCGTCGCCCGCTCCGACCCGGCCGGCCTGCTGGCCAGCCCGCTGAGCACCGTCCCCCGCGGGGCCGGTGACCTCGAGGCGCTGGCCCGCCTGGCCGCTGATCAGGACACCGTCGAAGTGATCGTCGGGCTGCCCACCGGGCTGTCCGGGCGCGAGGGCGCCTCCGCCGCCGCGGCCCGCGCGTTCGCCGCCGCCCTGGCCGGGCGGCTGGACCCGGTGCCGGTACGCCTGGTGGACGAGCGGTTCACCACGGTGCTGGCCCACGACGCGCTGCGCAGTGGCGGGAAGGGCTCGCGGGCCCGGCGGTCCGTGGTGGACCAGGCCGCGGCCGCCCTGCTGCTGCAGGGAGCCCTGGACGCGGAACGGGCCACCGGCCGGCCCCCCGGCGAGGTCGTGCCGCCGAGCCCGGGAGCGCCCGAGTGAGCCGCCACGCACGGCGGGAGACACAGGGAGAGCAGGAATGGGAGCCGGGGCAGTACCCGCCGGCGGGCGGCGGCCAGCCGGAACCGGAGCCGATGGCCCCTGAACGCTGGGAGCGGCAGTCCTGGGACTCCGGCGGCCATGGGCCGGCCTCACCCGCGGCCGAGCCCTGGGACGAGCAGTCCTGGGACGACGGGCAGCCCTGGGATCAGCGGCCATCCTGGGATCAGCAGCAGTCCTGGGGCGGGGTGCCCGCTGCAGAACATCCGTCCGGGCCGCTGGCCCCGCTGCCGCAGTCGGGCTACGACTGGCGGGCCCCGGGCGGCGCGCCGCTGCCCCCCCTCCCGCCGGGACAGGCGTCCCGGCCCGGGGCGCTGTCACGCGAGCCGGAGCCGCCGGGTTACCGGGCGGGCTACCCCACCGGCCCGCAGCAGTACCCCACCGGCCCGGCGGGCGACCCGTCCGGGCCGTACCAGGCGCACCCCGCCGATTACCCCGGCGAGCGCGCCTACCCCGGCGAGCGGGCCGGATACCCCGGCGAGCCCGCGGGCTATGGTGACGAGCCGGCCTACCCGGCTGAGCGCGGCTATCCGGGGTATGAGGGGTACGTGAACCAGCCTGGGGATGCCGACGGGGGATCGCTCACCGGTCCTGGCGCCTATCCGGCCGCCGGCGACTGGTACGGCGGCGAGGAAGAGCCGCAGCACTGGGCCGAGGATGATGGTTACGGCAGTGACCTGCTGCCGGGGCTGGACCCGGGCCAGGGCGGGGGCCGGGGCAGCCAGTCCGGCGGCAGCGGGCGCAAGCGCCGCCGCCGCGGCCGCACCGTGGCCCTGGTGCTGCTCTGCGTCTTCGTGCTCTTCGTCGCCGTGGTGGGCGGCGTCGGGTACCACTACTACCGGGCGTACTTCAACCCGCCGGACTTCTCCGGGCCGGGCACCGGCACGGTCGTGGTGCAGATCCTGCCCGGCGACGCCGCCCTCACGGTCGGCGACCGGCTGGCCGCGCTCGGCGTGGTGGCCAGCGGCCGGGCGTTCGAGAACGCGGCCAAGGCCAATCCGCGCGGCAACGCCCTGGAGCCCGGCTACTACCGGGTGCACAAGCAGATGAAGGCATCCCTGGCGCTCGCCCTGCTGCTCAGCCCGGCGTCGCGGGTGCAGTCCAAGGTGACCATCCCGGAAGGGTTCCGGCTGTCCCAGATCATTGCCCTGCTCGGCCGGGACACCGGCAACCTCAAGGGCTATGAGCAGGCCATCGCCAACCCGGCGGCCCTGGGCCTGCCCGCCTACGCGAACGGCAAGCCGGAGGGCTACCTGTTCCCGGCCACCTACGAGGTGCAGCCCAAGACCCCGCCCGTCCAGGTGCTCAAGGGCATGGTGCAGCAGTTCAACCAGGAGGCGGCCAGCATCGGGCTGCCTGCCGCGGCGGCCCGGGCCCAGGAAAGCCAGGGCGCAGTCATGACCGTGGCCAGCATCATCGAGGCGGAGGGCAAGCGGCCGCAGGACTACCCGAAGATCGCCGAGGTGATCTACAACCGGCTCAACGCCACCCCGCCGATGCACCTGCAACTCGACACCACGGTGCTGTACGGGATGGACCTCGTGCACAGCAAGGCGCAGTTCAGCACCACGTTCCCGTCGCCGTACAACACCTACCTGCACGCCGGGCTGCCACCGGGGCCGATCGACAGCCCCGGGAAGCTGGCCATCGAGGCGGCGCTGCGCCCGGCGCACGGCAACCTGGTGTACTTCCTGACCATCAACTCACAGACCGGGGACACGCTGTTCTTCCCCACCGCGGCCGCGTTCGACGCGGCGCTGGCCAGGTACGGCTCCTCGGGCGGCGGCTCGGGCACCGGCCACGGCTGACCAGGTGGAAGTTGCCCCGGCTGGCGAGGGGCGCCCGCTGGCGGCGGTGCGGGCGCTCGGCGTGACGGAGGCCACCGTGGCCGCCCGGGACCCGGCCGGGCCGGCCACCTGCTCCCCGCGGCCGGCCCGCCCCCGCCCGGCGCGATGCGCGCCGCCGAGCTTGACGCGCTGGCCATGCGAGTGTAAAGGAATTGCCGGCGTTCCGGTGGACTTGCCTGGGGCTGGCGCATACCGTGTGGGCATGCACCCTGGGGGTCTAGTCGCCGGAATTATCGACGGTGATCCCGCGGCGCTGGCCGTCGCCTACGATCAGTACGCTCCCGGGCTGTACGCCTACAGCGTGTCGGTGCTGGGCGATCCGGCCCGGGCGGCCGAGGCCGTCCAGGACACCTTCATCGTCGCCTCGCTCCGGCTGTCCGGGCTGCACGACACGTCCCGGCTGCGCTCCTGGCTGTACGCGGTGGCCCGGAACGAGTGCCGCCGCCTGCGCTACGAGCAGGGCGCCGCCCCGCTCGACGCCCGGTCGGCCGAGACCGGCGACGACACCGCGGATTTCGGGGAATCGCTGGAGCAGGCGGCCCAGCGCGAGATGGTGCTGTCGGTGCTGGGCGGGTTGTCCGACGCCGACCGCGATATCGTCGAGCTGACCCTGCGGCACGAGTTCTACGGTGCCGAGCTGGCCGATGCGCTGGGGGTGCCGCGGAACCAGGCGCACGCGCTGACCACCCGGGGGCGGGCTCAGTTCGAGACCGCGCTGGGCGCGCTCCTGGTGTCTCACTCCGGGCAGGGCTCCTGTGCCGAGCTGGCCCAGATCCTGTCCAGCTGGGACGGTGAGCTGACCCCCGCCATCCGCAGGCAGGTCCGGCGGCACATCGACAGCTGTCCCGGCTGTGCCGGGCAGTACCGCCGCGAGGTCACCCCGGTGGCGCTGCTCGGCGCGCTGCCCGTCCCGGTGCTGCCGGCCGGGCTGCGCAGCCGGGTCCTGGGCCTCCTCTCGGACGGATCGGCGGAGGCGGTCGCCGCCTGCGTGGAGGTCGCCCAGCGGGCGGAGCCCTTCACCCGGTCCGGGTTCCCGGTCCCGCTCGACCCGGTCGCGCCGGTCCGCGGGCCCATGACGCTCATGCCTGCCGCCGCGGTGGTGCTGGCCGTGTTCACGCTGTTCGGCGGGGGAGCGTACCTGGCCGCGAGCACGCTGCACCATGGCCCGCAGCCGGTCAAGGCGGCGCTGTCCCCGGCGCTGTCGCTGCCTTCCGCCCAGCCCGCACCGTCGGCGACCCCGCCGCCCGCCACGGCGGACGGTTCCCAGCGGCACAGCTTGACCCGCTCCGTGCCGATCGGGGTGGTCGGATCGCTGGCCGCGCTGCCCAGCCCGGCGCTGACCAGCACCGCGCTGGGCCGGACCGTGGTCCGCGCCGGCGCCGGGCCGGAGCGCGTCGTCCTCGCCAAGCCGACCCGGACCTTGTCCCCGAAACCGACGCACACGTCCACCGCGGCCCCGACCACGCCGTCTACGCCGGCCCCGACGACGCCGGTGCCGACCACGCCGGCGCCGACGACGCCGGTGCCGACCACCCCGCGCCGACGACGCCCGCCCCGACCACCCCCGCCCCGACCACCCCGGCCCCGACGACGCCCGCCCCGACCACCCCGGTGCCGACCACCCCGGCCTCGACGACCCCGGCCTCCACCCCGGCCTCCACCCCGGCCGCGGCCCGGATCACCGCCGCGGGCGCGGCCTGAGTGCTCCGCCGCGGGCGCGGCCTGAGCGCTCGGTGGTCCGGGCGGGCACGGAATACCACGGGGCCGCCGAATGCTGTTACTCTAGGCTGACGACCAGCCCGGTACCTTTGCGTGCTGGGCGCGCAAGCGGAGGACCGCCTCCCACCTCACCGGCCGGCTGGGAGGCAGGTCGCCTTCCGGCCCTCAGGTCCGGGCGGGCAGGCCGGGGCCGTGGCATCCCGGTCGCCATCATGGCGACCCGGGGCTGCTCCGGGACCCGGAGGTCACGTCCCCGGCGCGGGTACCGCCCGCCCGGGCGGTGTGAGTTGGCGGGCTCCGTGTGCATCCACGGGGCCTTTTTCTGTGCCCGGCCTGACGGGCCGGGCACCAGGCTCCGCGGGATGGTCAGCTGCCCGTCCGGGCGCGAGGCCCGGACGGTGACGAGGCCCAAGGAGGTCACATCAGCGCCGAACCCCGTATCAACGAACGCATCCGCGTCCCCGAAGTGCGGCTCGTCGGCCCGAACGGCGAGCAGGTCGGCATCGTCGCCCTAAACGACGCACTCCGGCTGGCCCAGGAAGCAGATCTCGACCTGGTGGAGGTCGCGCCGACGGCACGCCCCCCGGTCTGCAAGCTGATGGACTACGGCAAGTTCAAGTACGAGTCCGCGCTCAAGGCCCGGGAGTCGCGCAAGAACCAGGCGCAGACGGTCATCAAGGAGATCAAGCTCCGGCCGAAGATCGACCCGCACGACTACGGGACCAAGAAGGGTCACGTTGAGCGGTTCCTCAAGCAGGGCGACAAGGTCAAGGTGACCATCATGTTCCGCGGGCGCGAGCAGTCCCGGCCCGAGCTCGGGTTCCGGCTGCTGCAGCGGCTGGCCGGCGACGTCGAGGAGCTCGGCTTCGTGGAAGCCCAGCCCAAGCAGGACGGCCGGAACATGATCATGGTGATCGGGCCGCACCGCAAGAAGAGCGACACCCGGACAGCGGCCGCCGCAGCCAGGGAAGCGGAGGCCGAGACCGCAACGCCCGCCCGGTGCCGCGCCGGCCGTCCCGCGGCCCCGCCCGGCGGCACAGCCCAGTAGCCAGCCCGGCAGCCAGGCAGAGCCCGGCAGGCCCCGAGGCTGGCGGGCAGGCGGGCGGCTGACCAGGCCGTCACGCCGCGCACAGCGCGCCACGCGCCGGTTCCCCGTGCCGGGAACCGGCGCCACTCAGCTAGCGTGCCGTCACGCGCACGCCCCGACCAGGAAAGACGACGGCGACATGCCGAAGATGAAGACGCACAGCGGTGCCGCCAAGCGGTTCCGGCTGACCGGGACCGGCAAGGTGATGCGCCGCCGTGCCAACACGAACCACCTGCTCGAGCACAAGCCGAGCAAGCGCACCCGGCGGCTCAGGCGCGAGATGACCCTGGCCCCGTCCGACGCGAAGAAGATCAAGAAGCTGCTGGGGAAGTAGCCCAGCCCGCCTCAAGGGAGTAACGAAATGGCACGCGTGAAGCGGGCGGTCAACGCCCACAAGAAGCGCCGGGTCGTCCTCGAGCGGGCGAGCGGATACCGCGGCCAGCGGTCCCGGCTGTACCGCAAGGCCAAGGAGCAGGTCCTCCACTCGATGACGTACGCCTACCGGGACCGCAAGGACCGGAAGGGCGATTTCCGCCGGCTGTGGATCCAGCGCATCAACGCCGCGGCCCGCGCCGACGGCATCACCTACAACCGGTTCATCCAGGGCCTCCGGCTGGCCGAGGTGGATGTCGACCGCCGGATGCTGGCCGAGCTCGCGGTCAGCGACCCGGCCGCGTTCACCGCGCTGGTCGAGGTGGCCAAGACGGCGCTGGCCGAGGCAGGGCCGGACGCCGCGGCGACCAGCACCGCGGCGGCCTGACCCGCTGCGCCCGGCAGCCCGGGGGGCGGTGGCATGCTGCCAGCAGGCGCCGAGCTGACCAGCGTCCGGTCGCCCCGGGTGAAGGCCGCCCGGCAGCTGGGCAAGCGGGCGCTCCGCCAGCGGGCCCGGGCCTTCCTGGCCGAGGGCCCGCAGGCGGTGGCCGAGGCGCTGGCGGCCGGCGATGTCGTCCCGGAGCTGTTCGTCACCGCGGCGGCGCAGGTCCGCTACGCCGACCTGGCCGTGCGCGCCGCGCCCAGGGTGCCGCCGTGCACGCGGTCAGTGGCGAGGTGATGGCGGAGCTGGCCCAGACGGTCACGCCCCAGGGCGTGCTGGCCGTCTGCCGGTTCGTTGACGTCCCGCTGGCCGAGGTCGGCCAGCCATCGCCGACGGCTCGTGGTGGTGCTGGCGAACGTGCGCGACCCGGGGAACGCGGGCACCGTGCTGCGCAGCGCCGACGCGGCCGGCGCGGACGCCGTGCTGTTCGCCGGCTCCTCGTGGACCCGTACAACAGCAAGTGCGTCCGCGCGTCCGCCGGCAGCCTGTTCCACCTGCCGGTGGTGGCCGGGCTGCCGGTCGCCGACGCGGTGGCCGCGCTGCGCGCGGCCGGCCTGCGGGTGCTGGCCGCCGACGGCCGGGCCGCGCGGACCCTGGATGACCTGCACGAGGACGGGCTGCTCGGCGAGCCCGCCGCCTGGCTGTTCGGCAACGAGGCGTGGGGGCTGCCCGAGGACCTGCTGGCCCTGGCCGACGAGTCCGTCGCGGTGCCGATCTACGGCCGGGCCGAGAGCCTCAACCTGGCCGCCGCGGCCGCGGTCTGCCTCTACGCCTCCGCCCAGGCGGCGCCAGGGGGCGCCCCGGACGGGCGTCGCGCGGCGCCAGCGATCCCGGGGGTGCCGGGAGTCGCCCCACGGGCCAGCACCGCCGCGAACCTGGGAGAGCTGTGACATGCCGCGAACGGCTGGCCTGGGGGACTGCCGCAGTGCGTTGCACAGGCGCTAAAGTCTGATCACGTTGCGTCATTCACGGAACCGGACTTCGAGGGGCGGACGGAGGCGCGGCCGAAGTGGACAGGCTCATGCCGGACCCGGCGGTGACCGCCCTGCCCAGCGTTCCCGCGGGCCAGGTCGTCGCCACCGGCGGCCTGGTCTGCGCCGACGACCTGCCGGACGGCCTGGTGATCGCCGACCATCTCGGCCGGGTGGTCGTGTTCAACCAGGCCGCCGCCCGGCTCACCGGCACCGCCCCGCTCGACGCCCTGGGCCGGGACGTGCGCCAGGTGCTCCCGCTGCGCGACGCCGAGGGCCGCAACTGGTGGGCCTGCGTCGACCCGTACGGCGGCCTGTCCACCCGGACCCGGCACCCGGAGCAGCCGCTGTTCCTGCCCGACGGCACCGAGTTCCTGGTCACCGTCGGTTATGTGCGGGTGCCCCGCTTCCCCGCACCGGGCTGGACCGGCCCGGCCCGGCCCGGCCGGGAGCGGTGCAGCGGCTCGCGGTCAGCTTCCGCGGCACCCAGCAGCGGGTCCGCCTGGAGCGCAGCCGCGCCGACCTGGTCTCCACCGTCGCCCACGAGCTGCGCTCCCCGCTGACCAGCGTCAAGGGTTTCACCGCCACGCTGCTGGCCAAGTGGACCCGGTTCACCGACGACCAGAAGCGGGTCATGCTGGAGACGGTCAACGCCGACGCCGACCGGGTCACCCGGCTGATCACCGAACTGCTCGACGTGTCCCGGATCGAGGCCGGCCGGATCGAGGTCCACCGCCAGCTGGTGGACATCCCGGAACGGGCCGAGAAGATCGTCGCCGGCCGGGTCGCGGCCGGCGACCAGCCCGAGCGGTTCCGCATCGAGGCCGCCGGGGAGCTGCCGGAGACCTGGCTCGACGCCGACAAGGTGGACCAGATCCTCGGCAACCTGGTGGAGAACGCGGTCCGGCACGGTGCTGGTACGGTGACCATCGTGGTAGAGCCTGCTGACAGCCCGGGGCCCGGGTAACCGGCCGCCCGGCGGCAGGCAGCGCCGCCACCGCGGGAGCGGTCGCGGTCAGCGTCCGGGACGAGGGCCCGGGCGTGCCGCCCGAGCTGGTGCCGCGCATCTTCCGCCAGTTCTGGCGGGCCAAGCGGCGCGGCGGGGCCGGGCTCGGCCTGTACATCGTGAAGGGCCTGGTCGAGGCGCACGGCGGGCGATCACGGTGCAGCGCGCGCCCGGCGGCGGCGCCGAGTTCCGATTTACCATGCCCGCCGGACTGCCCGACTTCGGGTACTGGCGGGCAGGGTTAATCCGGGGGCGCGGACCCCCGGGATCACTGGCGCCGCGGGAACCCCCTCCGCGGCGTCCCCGTCGCCAGGCCGATGGGCCGCCCAGGCGGCCCCGGCCGCGACCGGATCGTGGCAGCCGGGCTGCCACCCCGGGCCGGGGCCGGGCTGCGGGTCGGGGTGGCCGTTCGGCCCGGCAGGCACCCTGGCCCGCGCAGACCTTCCCCCTGACCGCATCGCCGCAGGAAAGCAGAACGATGTCCGCACCGAACAAGCAGTACGACCCCGTGGAGGTGACCAGCTGTCACCCGAGGAGGTCTCCCGCATGCGTGACGAGGCGCTCGCCGCCATCGCCGCGGCGGGCACCCTCGACGAGCTGAAGGCGGCCCGGCTGGCGCACGCGGGCGACCGCTCGCCGCTCGCCCTGGCCAACGCCGAGATCGGCGCGCTGCCGCCGGAGGCCAGCGCGGAGGCGGGCAAGCGGGTCGGCGCGGCCCGGAAGCGCGATCGGCCGAGGCCATCGCCGCCCGGCAGGCCGTCCTGGAGGACGAGCGGGACCAGCGGGTCCTCATCGAGGAGGCCGTCGACGTCACGCTGCCCTGGGACCGGCAGCCGCCCGGCGCCCGGCACCCGGTGACCACCGTGGGCGACCGGCTGGCCGACGTGTTCGTGGCCATGGGCTACGAGGTCGCCGAGGGCCCCGAGGTCGAGGCCGAGTGGTACAACTTCGACGCGCTGAACTTCCCGCCCGACCACCCGGCCCGGGAGATGCAGGACACCTTGTTCGTGGCCGGCCCGGACGGGACGGACCGGTCCGGCGTGGTGCTCCGCACGCACACCTCGCCGGTGCAGATCCGGGCCATGCTCACCCGGCCGCTGCCGCTGTACGTGGTCAGCCCGGGCCGCTGCTACCGCAGCTGACGCGCTGGACGCCACGCACAGCCCGGTGTTCCACCAGATCGAGTGCCTGGCCGTGGACGAGGGCCTGACCATGGCCGACCTGCGCGGCGCGATCCGCGCGTTCGTGGACGCCATGTTCGGCGAGGGGCTGCGCACCCGGCTGCGGCCGGACTACTTCCCGTTCACCGAGCCGTCCGCCGACGTGTCCATGGAGTGCCACGTCTGCCGGGGCGCCTCGACCAGGCCGGGCGGGCCGCCGTGCCGGGTGTGCCGGTCGCAGGGCTGGATCGAGCTGGCCGGCTGCGGCATGGTCAACCCGCGGGTGCTGATCGCCTGCGGCATCGACCCGGACCGCTACAGCGGCTTCGCGTTCGGGCTCGGCATCGAGCGCACCCTGATGGTCCGGCACGGGGTGACCGACATCCGGGACACCCTCGAGGGCGACGTCCGGTTCAGCCGGGCATTCGGGATGGAGGCCTGATGCGCGTCCCACTGTCCTGGCTGCTGGCCGCGGCCGGGGTGGACCCCTCCGCCGACCCGGCCGAGGTGGCCCGGCGGCTCACCGCGGCCGGCCTGGAAGTCGAGTCCGTCCAGCAGGTCGGGCACGACATCGACGGCATCGTGGTCGCCGAGGTCACCGCGATCGAGGAGCTCACCGGGTTCAAGAAGCCGGTCCGCTACTGCCAGGTGCGCACCGGCGCCGCGGATGACGCCCGGCGGCAGCGCGGCGTGATCTGCGGGGCGGTCAACTTCGCGGCCGGCGACCGGGTGCCGCTGGCGCTGCCCGGCGCGCAGCTGCCCGGCGGGTTCCAGATCACCGCCCGGAAGACCTACGGGCACGTCTCGGACGGGATGATCTGCTCCGCCGCGGAACTCGGCATCGGCGACGACCATTCCGGCATCCTGGTGCTGCCGCCGGACGCGCCGCTGGGGGCCGACTTCGTGGCCTACGCGGGCCTGGCCGACGACGTGCTGGACATCGCGGTGACCCCGGACCGGGGCTACGCGCTGTCCGTCCGCGGGGTGGCCAGGGAACTCGCCACCTCCTACGGGCTCGGGTTCGGCGACCTGGCCCACGACGGGCTGCCCGACGGCGGGCTGGCCGCCGACTCGGCCAGGTCTCCGCCGAGGTGCACCCGGCCAGCATCGAGGACCCGGCCGCGTGCGACCGGTTCGTGCTCCGCGAGGTCCGCGGGTTCAACCCGGCGCGCCCACCCCGCTGCCGATGCGGGTCCGGCTGGCCCGGGCCGGGATGCGGTCGGTGTCGCTCGCCGTGGACATCACCAACTACCTGATGCTGGAGCTGGGCCAGCCGCTGCACGCGTTCGACGCGGACAAGCTGAACGGCCCGATCGTGGTGCGCCGGGCCCGGCCGGGGGAGCGGCTGGAGACCCTCGACCACGTGGTCCGCGAGCTCGACCCGGAGGACATCGTCATCGCCGACGACTCCGGGGCCATCTCGCTGGCCGGCACCATGGGCGGGGCTGGCGACCGAGATCTCCGGGTCCTCGGCCGACCTCGTCATCGAGGCCGCGCACTTCGACGCCCGCGGGGTGGCCCGGATGAGCCGCCGGCACAAGCTGTTCAGCGAGGCGTCCTACCGGTTCGAGCGCGGGGTGGACCGGGAGCTGCCGCTGCGGGCCACGGCCCGCGCCGTGGCCCTGCTGGCCGAGCTGGGCGGCGGCACCGTCGTGCCCGGCTGCACCCACGCGCAGGTGGACGTGCCGCCGGTGTCCATCACGATGGCGGTGGACTACCCGGACAAGGTGGCCGGCATCGTGTACGGCGCGGACCCGTGGTCCAGCGGCTGCAGGACGTGGGGTGCGTGGTGTCCGCGGCCAGCGGCGGGCGCGCCGAGCCGGACGCCGACGGCGCTGGGACGGCCGCCAGCGGCCCCACCGGGCCGCACCGGGTCTCGCGGTCCGAGCACGGCAAGCACGACCGCAGCAAGCAGCTGCTGGCCGTGTCGCCACCGTCCTGGCGGCCGGACCTGCGCTACCCGTGGGACCTGGCCGAAGAGGTCATCCGGCTGGAGGGGTATGAGAACATCCCGGTCTCCGTGCCCCGGGCCGCGGCGGGCCGCGGGCCTGACCAGCCGGCAGCGGCTGCGCCGCAGCACCGGCCGCGCGCTGGCCGAGGCGGGCTTCGTCGAGGTGCTCAGCCAGCCGTTCAGCTCCGCCGCCGACCACGACCGGCTGCTGCTGCCCGCGGACGACCCGCGGCGCCGGGCGCCGGTCATCGCCAACCCGCTCAACGACGACGAGCCGCTGCTGCGCACCACGCTGCTGCCCGGCCTGTTCCGGGTGCTGCTGCGCAACCTGGGCCGCGGCTTCCGCGACGTCGGGCTGTTCGAGCTGGGCCGGGTGTTCCTGGCGCACCCGGGCGGCCCGAAGACGGCTCCGATCCTGCGCACCGACCGCGGCCCGACCGTGCAGGAGCTGGCCGAGCTGGAAGCGGCGCTGCCCGACCAGCCGCAGCACATCGCGGCCGTGCTGACCGGCGACCGGGAGCTGCCCGGCTGGTGGGGCCCGGGCCGCCTGGCCAGCTGGCAGGACGCCATCGAGGCGGCCCGGACGGTGCTGCGGGACAGCCGGGTGGAGTTCGAGATCCGGGCCGACCAGACGCTGCCGTGGCATCCCGGCCGCTGCGCGGCGCTGTTCCTCCGGACGGGCGACGGCGAGCAGTGGCTGGCCGGGTACGCCGGCGAGCTGCACCCCCGGGTCATCACGGCCTTCGGCCTGCCGCCCGGACCGCCGCGATGGAACTCGACCTGTCGGCCATCGAGGCCGCCGCTGACGCGCTCGGCCCGGTCGAGGCCCCGGCCATCTCCGGCTACCCGCCGGCCACCCAGGACGTCGCCCTGCTGGTGCCCGCGGCCGTCCCCGCCGCCGAGGTGGAAGCGGCCCTGGTGGCCGGGGTGCGCGGCAGTGACGAGCCGGGCCTGCTGGAAGAGGTCCGGCTGTTCGACGTCTACACCGGCGAGCAGGCCGGCGAGGGGCGGAAGTCGCTCGCCTACACGCTGCGGTTCCGCGCGCCGGACCGCACGCTGACCGTCGAGGAGACCACCGCCGCCCGCGACGCCGCGGTGGCCGAGGCGGGCCGCCGGGTCGGCGCGGTCCTCCGCGGCCCGGCCTGAGAGTCCCGCCCTGGCTCTGGCGGCTGCGGCGGGCCGCCGCCGCCGCGGGGCCGAGCCAGCACGGTCCCGGGTCGGATGCGCCCGCCCCTGTTTTGGGAAGCGCTGTTCTTGACACGCCCTGCGATCCGCATTCGGATGTCCGGTAGCGTTCATACGAGAGGCTACGGGTGATTACTCATCGTGTTCAGATGCGGGACGCCCATCCCCGTGGCGCCCCCGTCCCATTGCTCTCTCGAGGTACGTACGGGCCTGGCTCTGCCGCTCCGCGGCTCTTTAGCCACTCGATGTGGCTCCGGGGCCTGAAGGAGGAGCGTATCGTCAGCCGGGACCCGGAGCTCTCACCGGGACGCGCGGCGGCCAGCGGCGAGCCGGCCAGCGCGCCGCCGCACCGGTCGACCTTCGCCCAGGTATTCGGGGTCCGCGAGTTCACCGCCCTGTGGGTCGCCCAGGTGCTGTCGGTGGCCGGCGACCAGCTGGCCCGGGTCGCGATCACCCTGCTGGTGTTCGACCAGACCCGCTCCGCCCTGCTGGCCGCGATCGCGTTCGCGGCCAGCATCGTGCCGACCTTCGCCGGCGGGCTGCTGCTGTCCGGCATCGCCGACCGGCGGCCCCGGCGGCAGGTGATGATCGCCTGCGACCTGAGCCGGGCCCTGCTCGTGGCGGTGATGGCGCTGCCGGGGATGCCCGTCGGGGTGCTGGTCGCGCTGCTGTTCCTGGTCACCTTGGCCGGGGCGCCGTTCACCTCGGCCCGGGCCGCGCTCTACCCCGACATCCTGCCCGGGGACAGCTACGTCCTGGGCACCGCCGTCACCCTCACCACCCTGCAGTTCGCCCAGGTGCTCGGGTTCGCCGTCGGCGGCGCGCTGGTCGGCTTCTTCGGCGTCCGCACTTCCCTGATCGCCGACGCGGCCACCTTCATCCTGTCGGCGGTGATCACCCGGCTCTGGGTGCGCGCCCGCCCGGCGCCCGGTCCGGGCCGGTCCCGGCGCGGGCGGGGCGGGCGCCGAGGCGGCCGGGGCCGGGCCGGCGGTGGGGTAGGGCCCGGCGGTGCGGGGAGTCCCGGCCAGCGGACCGAGCGCCGGCCTCCGGCTGGTGTTCGCCTCGCCGGCGCTGCTCGTCCCCATGCTCTTCGGCTGGCTCTCCGCGTTCTACAACGTCCCGGAGGGGATCGCCGCCCCGCTGAGCCGGTCCCTGGGTGGCGGCGACGTGGCGGTCGGCCTGATCCTGGCCGCGGGGGCCCTGGGCGCCTCGGTGGGGGCGGTGGCATTCGGGCGGCTGGTCGGCCCGCCGCAGCGGCTGCGCTGGATGAGCCGCTGGCCGCGCTGAGCTGTGCGGTACTGATTTTTTTCGCCCTGCGCCCGCCGCTGCCCGCGGCGCTGCTCATCCTGGCCCTGAGCGGCCTGTTCGACTGCTATCAGCTGGCCGCCAACGCGGCATTCGTCAGCGCGGTACCCAGCGGCCAGCGCAGCCAGGCGTTCGGCATCGCCCAAGGTGGCATGAACCTCGGCCAGGGCATTGCCATGATCTCTGGCCGGCGCGGCGGCGGAGCACTACGCACCGAGTACCGTCATCGCAGTGACCGGCGTCCTCGGGGTGATCGCCGCCTGGCGGTCTCCTGCTCCGCGGGCACGCGGCTGGGCACCGCGGTAGCTTGCGGCCCCGCGAGCCGGTCGTGTTGGCGGTGGGGTCAGCCCCAGGAGGTGTTGCGCATGGCGGGTTCCTTCCCGGCTGGTGGGGGGGTGGCGGCGGGGTCAGCCCCAGGTGGTGTTGCGCATGGGGGTTCCTTCCTGGCTGGCGGGGGTGGGTGGCGGGGGGTCAGCCCCAGGTGGTGTTGCGCATGGCGGGTTCCTTCCGGGCTGGCTGGCTGGGGGTGGCGGGGGGTCAGCCCCAGGTGGTGTTGCGCATGGCGGGTTCCTTCCGTGGCTGGTGGCTGGGGGTGGCGGGGGGTCAGCCCCAGGTGGTGTTGCGCATGGCGGTGCTCCTTCCGGGCTGGTGGGGGTGGGTGGCGGGGGGTCAGCCCCAGGTGGTGTTGCGCACGCGGGTGCTCCTTCCGGGTCGGTGGGGGTCGGGTGGCGGTGGGGTCAGCCCCAGGACGTGTTGCGCACGCGGGCTCCTTCAGGTGAGGCGAGATAGGACTACTTAGTAAGTGAGTTAGGACGTTCGGGCGCATAACACGCATTACGGTCCCACGTGCGAAAGCGCAAGAGGCAGGATTCCTGAAACTTCGACCCCGGGCCGAGTGCTTTGCAGTCATCAGGTAACTTAGAGCGACGAAAGTCCGGGGCAGCCCCCGAAGGTGGTATCAGTGCGTAATGGGGGCTTGACAGCTGACACACTTCGTCTGTGACAATGCGGGGCAAAGCTCTTACCCCCCGCGACAGCTCGCCACCGATGAGAGGCCGCTTGTCCGGGAAGGAGGATGGCGTGCGGCCTGGCTCCTGCAAACGTGTGCTGCGGGCTGCGGCCCTGCCCGCTCCTGGCCGCTGTGGGAGCAGCCCCGCTGGCTGATCGCCTTCATCACGGTGGTACCTCCGGCTACCTGGCGGCCGTGGTCCTGGCGGCCAGCACGGTGCATCAGGCCCCGCCGACCTGCTCCTGTTCGGCGCCCTGCTGGCCTGCATCGCCGCCACCGTGGAGCTCACCAAGCGCAGCGGCGAGAACGCCGGGGTCATCAAGGACGTCTACGCCGTCTGGGAACTGCCGATCGCGATCCTGCTGCCCCCCGTCTACGCCCTGCTCGCCCCGATCCTGCAGTACACGCTGATCCCAGTGGCGGATCCGGCGGGTGGCGCTGCACAGGCGGATCTTCTCGCAGCGCCGCCATCGGGCTCTCCTACGGGCTGGCCTCGGCCCTGTTCCACCAGGGCCCCGCCCGGGGAGCCGGTCAGCCCGGTGCTCATAGCCGCGTGCGCTGTGGCTGGTGGCCGTGGCGCCGCCGGCGTGCTGCAGTGGTCGGTGAACCAGGCGCTGGTGCTCCCGGCGATCAAGGCCTCGGACCCTTGCCTGCGGATCCGGGACATGCTGCTGGCCCGGGAAAAAGTGCAGAACGACGTGGCTGAGCTGTGCGTCGCTGTGTTGGTCACCCTCGGCATCGCCATCAGCCCTCTCACGATTCTCTTCGCGTTCCCGTTCGTTACCCTGCTGCAGCGCTCGGTGCGGCACGCTCAGCTGGTCAACGCGACTCGTGTCGACTCCAAGACGGGCCTGCTGAACGCCGGAACCTGGGAGCGAGAGGCCGCCTCCGAGGTGGCGCGCGCTGTTCGCACACGTACCCCGCTGGCGTTGGTGCTGATCGACGTTGACCGCTTCAAACTGGTCAATGACCTGCACGGTCACCTGGCGGGTGACCGGGCACTCCGAGCTATCGCACACACGTTCCGGATCTTCTTGCGTGACTACGATCTGGCCGGCCGTTTCGGCGGCGAGGAGTTTGCCTTGCTCCTGCCGCAGACGAGCGCCGCGGATGCCCGGCGGATCGCGGAGCGGGTGCGGGGGCACATCGCGGCCATGCCGATCGGCGTGAATGACACGCCGGGCGCCGAGCCCCTCCAGATTACTGTCTCGATCGGGGTGGCCGCACTCGGCTTGAACTGGGACAGCGCCACCGGCAACCAGCTCACCGATCTGCTGGCGGGGGCGGACGCGGCCCTGTACCAGGCCAAGAACGCCGGCCGCAACCAGGTCTGGATGGTGACCGACACCGCGACGGTCAGCGCCATGGCCGACCGGAACGCCCGGTCGCGTGAGCGTTAACGCAGCTAGGCGGCGCGCTCAGCCCGCTCAGGAGGTCGGCGAGGCGGACGGGCTGGGCAGCACGGCCAGGATCTTCCGCCGTTCCCTTCGTGCACTTCGACGCGTCGCCGGTACGCAGGATCTCCGGGGTGTCGAAGCCGGTGCACACCCAGCCCCGCACCGCGACCGGCCCGCCGCCGCCGTTGCCGGGTGCCCGGCCCGAGGCCAGCGCGGCGGCGTAGGCCCGTTCCAGGGTCATAGCGGCCGGGCAGGCGACCGGCCCGCGGGCGATCTCCACCAGGACCGGGACACCGGCCGCGGTCCGGCCGGTGCCGCATGGCCGCCCGGTGGCGGCGGGCACCGCGGACTCCGTCGACGTCGCGACGGCCGGGGACTGGGCGGTGCCCTGCGCCCCGCACCCCGTGACCAGGGCCAGGGCCAGGGCCGCGGGGAAAGCCGCGTCGGCAGGCCGGGGCGAGCAACGGCGCATGGGGGGTCTCCTTTCGCGCCCCTCATCATGCCGCTACCGCGCCCGCCCGCCGACGCCGGCTCCCCGTGTCGGACGCGCCCCCGAAGTGCGCCCGCTCGACGTGCTGCCGACGGCTGGCGTGCCAGCCCCGCCCGGCCGAAAAGCGGCGGAAACTTGCCTTGCATAAGTAGTCACCCACCTGCATAATTTTACGAGAGTCGAAGGTCTGGCTGCTGGCTGCCCGCCCGGGCCGCCGCACGCCGCTCGCCAGAAATCCGTGACGGCAGGCACGAGCAGGAGGGTCGGATGGGAGTCCGGGTGGCGGTGGCCGGAGCCAGCGGCTACGCCGGGGGAGAGCTGCTGCGGCTCATCGCCGCGCACCCCGATCTCGAGCTGGGGCCAGTGACCGCGGGGACCAAGGCCGGGGCCCCGGTCACCGCGGTCCACCCGCACCTGGCCAGCCTGGCCGGGCGGGCCTTCGAGGAGACCGTCCCGGCCCTGCTGGCCTCGGCCGACCTGGTGTTCCTGGCCCTCCCGCACGGCCAGTCCGCCCCGGTGGCGGCCGCCCTCCCGGCCGAGACCGCGGTCATCGACCTCAGCGCGACCTTCCGCCTCGCCGACCCGTCCGCCTGGGCCGCCTATTACCGAACGCCCCATGCCGGGCAGTGGGTCTACGGCCTGCCGGAGTTGCCCGGCGCCCGCGACCAGATCCGGGCGGCCCGGCGGGTCGCCGCTCCCGGGTGCCATGCCACCGCGGTCATCCTCGCCCTGGCCCCGCTGCTCGCCGCGGGCCTGGCCGAGCCCGCGGACATGGTCGCGGTGTCCGCGTCCGGCACCTCCGGCGCGGGCCGGACGCCCACCGAGTCCCTGCTGGCCAGCGAGGTGATGGGCGCGGTGTCCGGCTACCAGGTGGGCGGCGTGCACCGGCACACCCCTGAGATCGAGCAGGCCCTGGCCGGGGCGGCCGGCCGGCCCGCGGCCGTGTCCTTCACCCCGCTGCTGGCCCCCATGCCGCGCGGCATCCTGGCCACCTGCACCGCCCGGCTGGCCCCGCGGGCGCCCGGCGCGCCCGGCCCCCGCGAGGCCCTCGCGGCCGCCTACGCGGACGAGCCGTTCGTGCACCTGCTGCCCGAGGGGCACTGGCCCAGCACCGCGGCCGCCGCCGGATCGAACGCCGTGCACCTCCAGGCCGCCGCCGATGAGCACGCCGGGCGCGCCGTGGTGGTCGCCGTCCTGGACAACCTGGTCAAGGGCGCGGCCGGGCAGGCGGTCCAGATCGCGAACCTGATGCTCGGCCTGCCGGAGACCGCCGGCCTGTCCGTCAACGGAGTCGCCCCATGAAATCCCTCCTCGCCCCGGCGCCCGCGAGCGCCCCGACGCCGGGGAGCAGGTCATGAGCGTGACCGCGCCGCTCGGGTTCCGCGCGGCCGGGGTCGCGGCCGGCCTCAAGTCATCCGGCGAGCGCGATGTCGCCGTGGTGCTGAACGACGGGCCGTCCCAGGCCGCCGCCGCGGTGTTCACCCGGAACCGGGTGAAGGCGGCCCCGGTGCTGTGGACCGCAGCAGGTCCTGCGGGGCGGCCGGGTCCGGGCGGTGGCCCTCAACTCCGGCGGGGCCAACGCCTGTACCGGGCCGCTGGGTTTCCAGGACACCCACGCCACCGCCGAGCGGCTGGCCGCGGCGCTCGGCGAGCAGCCCAGTGCGGAACCCGGGTCGGCTGGCGAGATCGCGGTCTGCTCGACCGGCCTGATCGGTGAGCGGCTGCCCATGGACATCCTGCTCCGCGGGCTCGACGCGGCCCTGGCCGAGGCGTCCCGCAGCGGCGGGACCACGGCCGCCGACGCGATCAGGACCACCGACACGGTCAGCAAGATCGCGTTCCACCGGGCCGACAGCTACACCATCGGCGGCATGGCCAAGGGCGCGGGCATGCTCGCCCCGGCCCTGGCCACCATGCTCTGCGTGCTCACCACCGACGCCGACCTGACCCCCGCGGAGCTGGACGGCGCGCTGCGCGAGGCCGCCCGGGTGACCTTCGGACCGGCTGGACACCGACGGCTGCATGTCCACCAACGACACCGTGCTGCTGCTGGCCAGCGCGGCGTCCGGGCACGCTCCTGACCCGGACGCCTTCGCCGCCGCCCTGACCGATGTCTGCGCCGACCTGGCCCGCCAGTTGCAGGCCGACGCCGAGGGCGCCAGCAAGCTGATCGCGGTGGAGGTGGTCGGCGCGGCCAGCGAGCGGGACGCGGTGGCGGCCGGCCGTGCCGTGGCCCGGTCCAACCTGCTCAAGTGCGCGATCGCCGGCGAAGACCCGAACTGGGGCCGGGTGCTGTCCGCCGTCGGCACCACCGACGCGGAGTTCGAGCCGGAGCGGCTCAGCGTGGCCATCAACGGCGTCTGGGTCTGCCGGAACGGCTGCGCCGGCGACGACCGGTCCAAGGTGGACCTGAGCCCGCGGAACGTCACGATCATCGTGGACCTGTCCGCGGGCCCGCACGCGGCCACGATCCGCACCACCGACCTGACCGCCGCGTACGTGCACGAGAACTCGGCGTACTCGTCATGACCACCGCCGTGACCCCGCTGCCCCCTGAGCGGGGTGATGCGGACCCGGCCCTGGCCAAGGCGGCCACGCTCATCGAGGCGCTGCCCTGGCTGAGCCGGTTCCACGGCCAGACCGTGGTGATCAAGTACGGCGGCAACGCCATGACCGAGGACGACCTGCGGACCGCCTTCGCCCAGGACGTGGTGTTCCTGCGGCACGCCGGGCTGCGGCCGGTGATCGTGCACGGCGGCGGCCCGCAGATCTCTGCGCACCTGGACCGGCTCGGCGTGCCCAGCACGTTCAAGGCGGGCCTGCGGGTGACCTCCGCCGAGACCATGGACGTGGTCCGGATGGTCCTCACCGGCCAGGTCAACCGGGACCTGGTCGGGCTGATCAACCGGCACGGGCCGTTCGCGATCGGCCTGTCGGGGGAGGACGCGAACATGTTCACCGCGGTGCGCCGCGGCGCGGTGGTGGACGGCGAGCCGGTCGACCTCGGCCTGGTCGGCGAGATCGACATGGTCGATCCCGGCGCCGTCCTCGCGCTGATCCGCGACGGCCGGGTGCCGGTCGTGTCCAGCGTGGCCCGCGGCGAGGACGGCGAGATTTACAACGTGAATGCCGACACGGCCGCCGCCGCGCTGGCCGTCGCGCTGGACGCCGCCAAGCTGGTCATGCTCACCGACGTGGAAGGTCTGTACGCCGACTGGCGCGGCCCCGAGGCCGCCGCCGGCCAGGAAGTGATCAGCCTGCTGAACGCCACTGAGCTGGAGGGCATGCTGCCCGGGCTGAGCTCGGGCATGATCCCGAAGATGGAAGCCTGCCTGCGCGCGGTCCGCGGCGGGGTGCCGCAGGCGCACGTGCTCGACGGCCGCCTCCCGCACGCGGTCCTCCTGGAGATCTTCACCGACTCCGGCATCGGCACCATGGTCGTCCCGGACGGGGCGCAGCCATGATCCGCGCCGCCCATCCGCGACTTATCACCCCAGAAGTGCGGATATATGTCCCGTTTATCGGGTTCGACGGGCATCGCTGGAGTGATAAGTCGGGCCGGTGGCCGGGGGGGCAGCGGTGAGCGCCACGGAGCGGCTGCAGGCGCGGTTCGAGGCCGCCCTGATGCCGAACTACGGGCTCCCCCCGCTGGCGCTCACCCACGGCCAGGGCTGCCGGGTCTGGGACGCCGACGGCCGGGAGTACACCGACCTGGTGGCCGGCATCGCGGTCAGCTCGCTGGGACACGCCCACCCGGCCCTGGTCGCCGCGGTCACCGCGCAGGTGGCCAGGCTGGCGCACACCTCCAACCTGTACCTGCACGAGACCGAGATCGCGCTCGCGGAACGGCTGCTCGGACTGCTCGGCGCGGCCGGCACCGGCCGGGTCTTCTTCGCCAATTCCGGTACCGAGGCCAACGAGGCCGCGCTCAAGCTGGTGCGCCGCCACCAGGGCCCCGGCCGCCCGGTGTTCGTCGCCGCCGAGCACGGGTTCCACGGCCGGACCATGGGGGCCCTGGCGCTGACGGGCAAGAGTTCCATCAGGGAGCCGTTCGGGCCCTTCGGGTTTGACGTGCGGTTCGTGCCCTACGGGGACGCGGCCGCGCTGCGAGAGGCGGTGCGGGAGGACTGCGCGGCGGTCGTGCTGGAGCCGGCCCTCGGCGAGGGCGGCGTGCAGCCGCCGCCCGAGGGCTACCTGGCCGCGGCCCGCGCGGCCTGCGACGCGGCCGGCGCGCTGCTGGTGCTGGACGAGATCCAGAGCGGCATCGGGCGCACTGGCCACTGGTTCGCGCACCAGGCTGACGGGGTGCGGCCGGACGTGCTCACCCTGGCCAAGGGGCTGGGCGGCGGCCTGCCGATCGGCGCCTGCCTCGGGTTCGGCGCCGCCGCCACCGCCCTGCGCAAGGGCGACCACGGCAGCACGTTCGGCGGCAACCCGGTGGCCTGCGCCGCCGCGCTCGCCGTGCTCGACACTATCGACGCCGACGGCCTGCTGGCCCGCGCGGCCGCCGTCGGCGCGCAGCTCGCCGACGGGCTGGCGCAGGTCAGCCACCCGCTGCTGGCCGGGGTCCGCGGCCGGGGCCTGTGGCTGGCCGCGGTGCTCACCGAGCCGACCGCCGCCCGGGTGGAAGCCGCGGCCCGCGACGCCGGGTTCCTGGTCAACGCGGTGCAGCCGGACGCGGTGCGGCTGGCACCGCCGCTCATCACCGGCGCCGCCGACGCCGCCGCGTTCCTCGCCGCGCTGCCCGCCATCCTTGACGCGGCGGCCACGCAGCCGGAGACCGTCCCCGCCGCGCCGGGAGGCCCGCGATGACCCGTCACTTCCTGCGCGACGATGACCTCAGCCCGGCCGAGCAGGCCGCGGTGCTGGACCTGGCCGACGCCATGAAGGCCGACCGGTTCGGCTACCGGCCGCTGGCCGGGCCGCGCACCGTCGCGCTGCTGTTCGACAAGCCGTCCACCCGGACCAGGATCTCCTTCACCGTCGGGGTGGCCGAGCTGGGCGGCCAGCCGATGGTCATCGACGCTCAGTCGTCCCAGCTGGGCCGGGGCGAGCCGGTCGGGGACACCGCCCGGGTGCTGAGCCGGCAGGTAGCCGCGATCGCCTGGCGCACGTTCGGCCAGGACCGGGTGGCCGAGATGGCCGCGGCGGGCACCGTGCCGGTGATCAACGCCCTCACCGACCAGTTCCACCCCTGCCAGGTGCTGGCCGACCTGCAGACGATCCGGGAGGCGCACGGCCGCCTGGCCGGGCTGAAGCTGGCCTTCCTCGGTGACGGGGCCAGCAACATGGCGCACTCCTACCTGCTCGGCGGGGCCACCGCCGGGCTGCACGTGCGGATCGCGGCCCCGCCGGCCTACCGCCCCGACCCGGGGGTGCTGGCCGACGCCACGGCCATCGCGGCCGCCACCGGCGGCTCCGCCGACGTGACCGGCGACGTCAAGGCCGCCTGCGCGGACGCCGACGTGCTGGCCACCGACGTGTGGACCTCCATGGGGCAGGAAGGCCAGGAAACCGGGCGGATCGCGGCGCTGCGCCCGTTCCAGCTCGACGAGGAGAAGCTGGCGCTGGCCGCGCCGGGCTGCGTGGTACTGCACTGCCTGCCCGCCCACCGCGGCCAGGAGATCACCGCCGGCGTGCTAGATGGCCCGCGCAGCGTGGTCTGGGACGAGGCGGAGAACCGGCTGCACGCGCAGAAGGCGCTGCTCGCCTGGCTGCTGGAGGGGTCTCAGTGAACCCGGTCAGCCCGGTTACCAAGACCGCCCGCCAGGCGCAGATCAGCGGCATCCTGGCCCAGGCCGCGGTCCGGTCCCAGGAAGAACTCGCCGAGCTGCTCGCCCAGCGGGGCGTGAAGGTCACCCAGGCCACCCTGTCCCGCGACCTCGACGAGCTGGGCGCGGTTCGGCTGCGCGGCCCGGACGGGGCGCTGGTCTACGCGCTGCCCGGGGAGCCGGGCGGGCCCGGGTCCCGGCCGGGCGGGCTGGCCGGCGCGCTGTCGGGCGGGCCGCTGGCGGCGCGGCCCGGCCGGGTGGCCGTGCCCGCGGGCGCCCGCGGCGGCCTCGGGCCGCTGGCCGCCCGCGGCCCGGGCCTCCCGGCCGGGGCGGCCGGCGGCCTGCAGGACCGGGAGCCTGCGGGGCGGCTGGCCCGCATCGCGGCCGAGTTCCTGCTCAGCGCGGAGGCCAGCGCCAACCTGGTGGTGCTGCGCACCCCCGCGGGGGCGGCGCAGTTCCTCGCCTCGGCGATCGACCACGCCGCCTGGCCGTCGATCCTCGGCACGGTGGCCGGCGACGACACCGTGCTGGTCATCGCGCGCGTCCCGGACGGCGGCGAGGACGTGGCGCGGGCCCTGCTCCGGCTGGCCGAGCGGAGGACCTTAGCCATGCTGACCTCCGCCGTGGCCGGCGCTGATTACCCAACCCCCCGGGGTGCGGCCCCGGGTCCCATCGACCCAAGGGACACATGATGACGGAGCGCGTCGTACTGGCATATTCCGGCGGCCTGGACACCTCGGTCGCCATCGGCTGGATCGCCGAGCAGACCGGTGCCGAGGTGATCGCCCTGGCGGTGGACGTTGGCCAGGGCGGCGAGGACCTGGGCGTGATCCGGGAGCGGGCCCTGGCCTGCGGCGCCGCCGAGGCCGAGGTGGCCGACCTGCGGGCCGAGTATGCCGCCGAGTACTGCATGCCGGCCCTGCGGGCCAACGCCCTGTACATGGACCGCTACCCGCTCGTCTCCGCGCTGTCCCGGCCGCTGATCGTCAGCCACCTGGCCCGGGTGGCCCGCCAGCACGGCGCCAGCGTGGTGGCGCACGGCTGTACCGGCAAGGGCAACGACCAGGTCCGGTTCGAGGTCGGGCTGGCCGCCGTGGCCCCCGAGGTGAACGTGCTGGCGCCGGTCCGCGACTCCGGCATGACCCGGGACAAGGCGATCGCCTTCGCCGAGGAGCGCGGCCTGCCCATCGACGTGACCTCGCGGTCCCCGTACTCCATCGACCAGAACCTGTGGGGCCGGGCGGTGGAGACCGGGTTCCTGGAAGACATCTGGAACGCCCCTATCGAGGACGTCTACGACTACACCGCCGACCCGTCGGTACCCCGTGACCCGGACGAGCTGGTGCTCACCTTTGCCGAGGGCATCCCGGTCGCCATCGACGGTCGTGAGCTGACCCCGCTGGAACTGGTCACCGAGCTCAACGCCCGGGCCGGGGCGCAGGGCGTCGGCCGGCTGGACATGGTGGAGGACCGGCTGGTCGGGATCAAGAGCCGGGAGGTCTACGAGGCGCCCGCCGCCATCGCGCTGATCGCCGCGCACCAGGAACTGGAGAACGTCTGCGTGGAGCGGGACCTGGCCCGGTTCAAGCGCCAGGCCGAGCAGCGGTGGACCGAGCTGGTCTATGACGGGCTGTGGTTCTCCCCGCTCAAGCAGGCCCTGGACGCGTTCATCGCCGAGGCCTCCAAGCACGTCACCGGGGACATCCGGCTCAGGCTGTCCGGCGGCCGGGCCGTGGTGACCGGCCGCCGGAGCCCGGTCTCCCTGTACGACTACAAGCTGGCCACCTACGACACCGGCGATACCTTCGACCAGTCGCTGGCCAAGGGATTCGTGGAGCTCTGGGGCCTGCCCAGCAAGATCGCCGCGATGCGGGACGCCGGCACGGCGGGCTGACCCGTTCTCCGGGAACGGCCGCCCGGCGGCCGGAACCCGGCCACGATCACCGAGTGCGGTGCCGCCGTCCGGCGGCACCGCACTACCATTCCGAGGCAGCATCGGCATTCCCGGCAGCACCGGAGCACGAGGGAAGGAACCTGGTGGCAGAGGAGGAGCGCACGCCGACCCGGCTGTGGGGCGGCCGGTTCGGGTCCAGCCCCGCGGAGGCTCTGGCCCGGCTGTCGGTGAGCGTCCAGTTCGACTGGCGGCTGGCCCCTTACGACCTGCTGGCGTCCCGGGCGCACGCCCGGGTGCTGCACCGGGCCGGGCTGCTCACCGACGAGGAGGCGGCCCGCCTGCTGGCCGCGCTGGACGACCTGGACGAGGCGTGCCAGGCCGGCCGGTTCCGGCCTACCGTGGCGGACGAGGACGTGCACACCGCCCTGGAACGCGGGCTGCTGGAACGGGTCGGCGCGCTGGGCGGTAAGCTCCGGGCCGGCCGCAGCCGGAACGACCAGGTCGCCACCGACCTGAGGATGTACCTGCGCGATCACGCCCGCCGGGTGGCGTCGCGGGTAGCCGAGCTGGAGACTGCCCTGCTCGCCCAGGCCGAGCAGCACGTGCACACCCCCGCGCCCGGCATGACCCACCTGCAGCACGCCCAGCCGGTGGTGTTCGGGCACCAGCTGCTGGCCCACGCCCAGGCGCTGGCCCGGGACGTCAGCCGGCTCCGCGACTGGGACAAGCGCGCCGCGGTGTGCCCGCTCGGCGCGGGCGCGCTGGCCGGCTCGTCGCTGCCGCTGGACCCGGAGGCAGTGGCGGCGGAACTCGGCTTCGACCGCGCCGCGCCGAATTCCATGGACGCGGTGAGCGACCGGGACTTCGCGGCTGAATTCTGCTTCGCGGCGGCCCTGCTCGGGGTGCACCTGTCCCGGCTGGGCGAGGAGATCGTGCTGTGGGCGACCTCTGAGTTCAGCTGGATCGAGATCGATGACGCCTATGCGACCGGCTCCTCGATCATGCCGCAGAAGAAGAACCCGGACGTCGCCGAGCTGGCCCGGGGCAAGGCCGGCCGCCTCATCGGCGGCCTTACCGGCCTGCTGACCACGCTCAAGGGCCTGCCGCTGACCTACAACCGCGACCTGCAGGAGGACAAGGAGCCGGTCTTCGACGCGGTGGACACGCTGCTGCTGGTCCTGCCCGCGCTGGCCGGCCTGGTTGCCACCCTGCACGTTCATGCTGACCGCCTCTCGCGCGGGGCCAGCACCGGGTTCGCGCTCGCCACCGACCTGGCGGAGCTGCTGGTCCGGCGGGGCGTCCCGTTCCGCGACGCGCACGAGGTGGTCGGCCACCTGGTCGTGTGGTGCCAGGTCAATGACTGCGACCTGCCCGACGTCAGCGACGAGGACCTGGCCAAGATCTCCGAGCACCTGACCCCGGACATCCGCGAGGTGCTCTCCGTCCGGGGCGCGCTGGCGGCGCGGAAGGCCCCCGGGGGCACCGCCCCGGACCGGGTCGCCGAGCAGCTGGCCGCGCTCCGCGCGGAGGTGGATGAGCACGCCGCCTGGGCGGCCCGTTGACCAGTCCGGTGCTCCCGCGCGGGTTCTTCGCCGGCTCCTCGCTCCAGGTGGCGGCGGAGCTGCTCGGCTGCGTGCTCGAGCATGACACCGCCGAGGGCCGGGTGGCGGTGCAGCTGACCGAGGTGGAGGCGTACGAGGGGACCGCCGACCCGGCGTCGCACGCCTACCGGGGGCGGACCGCGCGGAACGCGGTGATGTTCGGCCCGCCCGGGCATGCCTACGTGTACTTCACCTACGGCATGCACTTCTGCGTCAACCTGGTCTGCGGGCCGGAAGGCACGGCGACCGCGGTGCTGCTCCGGGCCGGCCGGGTGATCGAGGGGGTGCCGCTGGCGGCGGAGCGCCGTCTGGCGGGGCGGGCGGGCGTGGCCGCTCCGGCTCAGCGTGACCCGGCTCAGCGTGACCCGGCTCAGCGTGATCTGGCTCAGCGTGATCTGGCCCGGGGACCGGCGCGGCTGTGCCAGGCGCTCGGCATCGACCGGGCCCAGGACGGCGCGGACGTGTGCGCCGCGGCGTCCCCCCTGCGCATCCGGCCGCGGCCGCTCGCGGCGGGCTCCGGCCCGCTGCCCGCGGTCAGCCGCGGCCCCCGGGTCGGGGTCAGCAGCGCCGCCGACCGGCCCTGGCGGTTCTGGCTGACCGGCGACCCGACGGTGTCCGCATACCGTCCGCATGTCCCGCGGGCCAGGGCAAAAGCGGTTTCACCTTCGTCCGGCGAAGGTGGCACGATGGGCCGGTGACCGACATCCTCGGCGAGCTGACCTGGCGCGGGCTGATCGCGCATTCCACCGACTCCGATGAGCTGCGTAAGACGCTCGACTCCGGGCCGGTCACGCTCTATGGCGGGTTCGATCCCACGGCGCCGGGCCTGCACATCGGCAACCTGGTGCTGCTGCTCACCATGCGGCGCTTCCAGCTGGCCGGCCACCGGCCGATCGCGCTGGTCGGCGGGGCGACCGGGCTGATCGGGGATCCCAGCGGGAAGTCGGCCGAGCGGGTACTCAACTCTCGCGAGGCGGTCGCCGAGTGGGTGCAGCGGATCCGCGGCGAGGTGGCCCGGTTCCTGGACTTCGGCTCCGGGCCGACCGGTGCGCTGGTGGTCAGCAACCTGGACTGGACCGGGCCGCTGTCGGCGCTGGAGTTCCTCCGCGACATCGGCAAGCACTTCCCGGTCAACCAGATGCTCAGCCGGGAATCGGTCAAGGCCCGGCTGGAGGCCGGGGGGATCAGCTACACCGAGTTCAGCTACCAGATCCTGCAGGCCAACGACTTCCTGGAGCTGCACCGGCGGCACGAGTGCCTCCTGCAGCTAGGCGGCAGCGACCAGTGGGGCAACCTGGTCGCCGGGGTGGACCTGATCAGGCGGGTCGAGGGCGCTACGGTGCACGCGCTGGCCACGCCCCTGATCACCAAGCCGGACGGCACCAAGTACGGCAAGACCGAGGGCGGGGCCGTCTGGATCAGCCCCGACCTGATGAGCCCGTATGCGTTCTACCAGTTCTGGCTGAACCGCACCGACGAGGAAGTGCCCGGCCTGCTCCGGGTGTTCACATTCCGCTCCCGGGAGGAGATCGAGGCGCTGGAGCAGGAGATCCGGGACAAGCCGTCCGCCCGGATGGCACAGCGGGTCCTGGCCGCGGAAGTCACCGAGCTGGTCCATGGCCAGGCGGAGACCGAGAGGGCCATCGCGGCCAGCCACGCCCTGTTCGGCCAGGGGGAACTCGCGGACCTGGACGAGAAGACGCTGGCCGCCGCGCTGGCTGAGGTCCCGTCGGCCACGGTGACGCTGGGTGAGGACGATGAGCTGCCCCCGGTAGCCGACCTGATAGTGGCCACCGGGATCGTGCCCAGCAAGTCCGCCGCCCGCCGGGTCATCAACGAGGGCGGCGCATACCTCAACAACCGCAAGGTGACCGCCGAGGACGCCCGCCCCGACCGTACGGGCCTGCTGCACGGGCAGTTCCTCGTGCTGCGGCGCGGCAAGCGCACCGTAGGCGGCATCCGTGTCGTCCGCGCCTGACCACCCTCCGCCCCGGTAGGGACAGGCGCGCTGCCGCCTGCCCGCCTGCCCCAGCATGGCTGGGGCTTCATTCACATCCGGTGACGTGACTGTCGCCCGCCTGTGGGTGACCGCGGCAGCGCGCTCGCCACCCGCCGAGACCCCGTTGGTGGGCCTGACGGGAGCGGCGAGGACTGGCTAGGGCGAGCCTGAGAGGGCCGAGCGAAATTTTCTCCCCAGTCTCCTTGTTGCCAAACTCACAAACCCGGGTCGAGGCGGGCCGCTTAACGGTGCGCTGGGGCGTGCTTTGCGCCCCGGGCCGGGCCGCGCCGCAGGTCAACGCCAGGTGTCCGGCCGGTGACCAGCCCGGGAAGCCCCGATTTGACGGGAACAGCTTTGCTGCCTAGTGTTTCTCCTGCGCCGAGGGAAACGGAACGCCGCTGGCGGGCCGGACCCCAAGGGGCCCAGTAAGTAGATCAGCCAGGCTGATCAACTGCCTGCGAGGCGGAACTCGGTCACGAGTGGTCCCGGATCGCAGGTATGCTGAGCCTGGCGCAGGTCGCAGGGCCAAGTCGAAATCCTAGAGATAGGGCCTTGACAGTCCCGGGATCTGCAGGTAAGTTAGAAGGGTTGCCCCCGAACAAGGCGAAAGCCGAGCAAGGGTGCGCGTCCGCTCCTTGAGAACTCAACAGCGTGCTAAAAGCCAGTGCACATGCACAACCCCCGTCAGTGGGGTCTGTCCGGTAACGGTACAGGTCACACTACGGATTTGCCAAGATCGCCTTCATGGACGGCTTCGGCCGCCCGGGCAGGGCACTCTTTTTGTCAGCTCCCGCTGCACTTCTGGCTGGCACCGCCTCGCGGTGCGACCCCAGATCAGCGGTTGCATATAGACATCAACGGAGAGTTTGATCCTGGCTCAGGACGAACGCTGGCGGCGTGCTTAACACATGCAAGTCGAGCGGAAAGGCCCTTCGGGGTACTCGAGCGGCGAACGGGTGAGTAACACGTGAGCAACCTGCCCTTAGCTCTGGGATAGCTCCGGGAAACCGGAATTAATACCGGATATGACACAGGCCGACATCGGCTGGTGTGGAAAGAATTTCGGCTAGGGATGGACTCGCGGCCTATCAGCTAGTTGGTGGGGTAACGGCCTACCAAGGCGACGACGGGTAGCCGGCCTGAGAGGGCGACCGGCCACACTGGGACTGAGACACGGCCCAGACTCCTACGGGAGGCAGCAGTGGGGAATCTTGCGCAATGGGCGAAAGCCTGACGCAGCAACGCCGCGTGGGGGATGAAGGCCTTCGGGTTGTAAACCCCTTTCAGCAGGGACGAAGCGAAAGTGACGGTACCTGCAGAAGAAGCGCCGGCTAACTACGTGCCAGCAGCCGCGGTAACACGTAGGGCGCAAGCGTTGTCCGGAATTATTGGGCGTAAAGAGCTCGTAGGCGGACTGTCACGTCCGCTGTGAAAAGCTAGGGCTTAACCCTGGCCTTGCAGTGGATACGGGCAGACTAGAGGTAGGTAGGGGAGAATGGAATTCCCGGTGTAGCGGTGAAATGCGCAGATATCGGGAGGAACACCGGTGGCGAAGGCGGTTCTCTGGGCCTTACCTGACGCTGAGGAGCGAAAGCGTGGGGAGCGAACAGGATTAGATACCCTGGTAGTCCACGCTGTAAACGTTGGGCGCTAGGTGTGGGGTCCTTCCACGGATTCCGTGCCGCAGCTAACGCATTAAGCGCCCCGCCTGGGGAGTACGGCCGCAAGGCTAAAACTCAAAGGAATTGACGGGGGCCCGCACAAGCGGCGGAGCATGTTGCTTAATTCGACGCAACGCGAAGAACCTTACCAAGGTTTGACATGCAGGGAAAAGCCGTGGAGACACGGTGTCCGTAAGGGCCCTGCACAGGTGGTGCATGGCTGTCGTCAGCTCGTGTCGTGAGATGTTGGGTTAAGTCCCGCAACGAGCGCAACCCTCGTTCTATGTTGCCAGCGGATAATGCCGGGGACTCATAGGAGACTGCCGGGGTCAACTCGGAGGAAGGTGGGGATGACGTCAAGTCATCATGCCCCTTATGTCTTGGGCTGCAAACATGCTACAATGGCCGGTACAGAGGGCTGCGAAACCGCAAGGTGGAGCGAATCTCAAAAAGCCGGTCTCAGTTCGGATTGGGGTCTGCAACTCGACCCCATGAAGTCGGAGTCGCTAGTAATCGCAGATCAGCAACGCTGCGGTGAATACGTTCCCGGGCCTTGTACACACCGCCCGTCACGTCACGAAAGTTGGCAACACCCGAAGCCGGTGGCCTAACCCGCAAGGGACGGAGCCGTCGAAGGTGGGGCCGGCGATTGGGACGAAGTCGTAACAAGGTAGCCGTACCGGAAGGTGCGGCTGGATCACCTCCTTTCTAAGGAGCACCTGGCGTTCCCCGGCTTGCCGGGAGGACGTCCAGAGCCACAACTCGGACGCGTGTTCCGAGGTGGTAGCTCATTAGTGGAGCACTGGCTATTCGGTCTGGGCAGCGGCCCGGGCCAGTTAGTACACCCGCTTGCGGGAGGAACGCTGACCTTGGGGGTTGCACAGGCCGAGCACGCTGTTGGGTCCTGAGGGAACGGGCGCTTTGCGCGTCTGTCCTTCAATGGACCGGTGGGCCTCCTCTGGAAACGGAGTGAGGCGCCGGGACCGCCCGTATCTTGAGAACTGCACAGTGGACGCGAGCATCACATCAGTAGTTGCCAAGTTATTAAGGGCGCACGGTGGATGCCTTGGCACCAGGAGCCGAAGAAGGACGTAGGAGCCTGCGATAAGCCCCGGGGAGTCGGCAACCAGACTTCGATCCGGGGATTTCCGAATGGGGAAACCTGGCGGGTGTAATGGCCCGTCGCCCCTGCCTGAACACATAGGGCAGGTGGAGGTAACGTGGGGAAGTGAAACATCTCAATACCCACAGGAAGAGAAAGCAACCGCGATTCCCTGAGTAGTGGTGAGCGAAAAGGGAATAGGCCAAACCGATCACGTGCCATAGCCAGCAGGCGTTGCGTGATCGGGGTAGCGGGACCGTCCAGCCGGAGCTGCTGAACCGGCAGGAAGTAAGAAATCGCTTTGGTAGTCGAAGACGCTGGAAAACGTCGGCATAGAGGGTGACACCCCCGTAGGTGAAACTGAAGCGACTTCCGGACGGTATCCCAAGTAGCACGGAGCCCGAGAAATTCCGTGTGAATCTGGGAGGACCACCTCCTAAGCCTAAATACTCCCTGGTGACCGATAGTGCACAAGTACCGTGAGGGAAAGGTGAAAAGTGCCCCGGTGAGGGGTCGTGAAATAGTACCTGAAACCGTGCGCCTACAAGCCGTGGGAGCGTGTCAGCCTTCGGGCTGACGTGAAGTGACCGCGTGCCTTTTGAAGAATGAGCCTGCGAGTTATGGTATGTGGCAAGGTTAACCCGTGTGGGGGAGCCGTAGCGAAAGCAAGTCTTAATAGGGCGTCTCAGTCGCATGCTATAGACCCGAAGCGGAGTGATCTACCCATGGGCAGGTTGAAGCGCGGGTAAGACCGCGTGGAGGACCGAACCCACCAGGGTTGAAAACCTGGGGGATGACCTGTGGGTAGGGGTGAAAGGCCAATCAAACTCCGTGATAGCTGGTTCTCCCCGAAATGCATTTAGGTGCAGCGTCACGTGTTTCTTACCGGAGGTAGAGCTACTGGATGGCCTAGGGGGCCCACAAGCTTACCGAAGTCAGCCAAACTCCGAATGCCGGCAAGTGAGAGCGTGGCAGTGAGACTGCGGGCGATAAGGTTCGTAGTCGAGAGGGAAACAGCCCAGATCACCAGCTAAGGCCCCTAAGCGTGTGCTAAGTGGGAAAGGATGTAGAGTTGCTCAGACAACCAGGAGGTTGGCTTAGAAGCAGCCACCCTTGAAAGAGTGCGTAATAGCTCACTGGTCAAGTGATTCTGCGCCGACAATTTAGCGGGGCTCAAGCACACCGCCGAAGCTGTGGCATTCGCGTGATAACCCGGCCCTTTTGTGGCAAAGGTGGATGGCGGTCTTGACCGTCGCGGTTTCGGCCGTGGCTGTCTCGACTGTGGCCGCCGGAGTCTTTTAGGGTCCAGGTGCGCGGATGGGTAGGGGAGCGTCGGGTGGCGAGAGAAGCGGCGGAGTGATCCAGCCGTGGACGCTACTCGAGTGAGAATGCAGGCATGAGTAGCGAAAGAGGGGTGAGAAACCCCTCCGCCGAATGACCAAGGGTTCCTGGGGCAGGCTAATCCGCCCAGGGTAAGTCGGGACCTAAGGCGAGGCCGACAGGCGTAGTCGATGGACAACGGGTTGATATTCCCGTACCCGCTTAGGTGCGCCCATGCCGAACCTGGCGATGCTAAGCGACCAACGTCGGGGACCCTTCGGGTGATCCGATTGAGGAAGCGACCCAGACCGGTAGTAGGCAAGCTGTAGGGGTGACGCAGGAGGGTAGCTCTACCGGGCGATGGTTGTCCCGGAGTAAGGGTGTAGGGCGGTGCGTAGGCAAATCCGCGCACCATGTGCCTGAGACCTGATGCCGAGCCGATTTAGGCGAAGTGAGTAATCCCATGCTGCCAAGAAAAACCTCGCAGCGAGCAGCTAGGCGGCCCGTACCCCAAACCGACTCAGGTGGTCAGGTAGAGAATACCAAGGCGATCGGGTGAACTGTGGTTAAGGAACTAGGCAAATTGTCCCCGTAACTTTGGGAGAAGGGGAGCCGTGCCCGGTGAAGAGGCTTGCCCTCCGAGCTGGGTGCGGTCGCAGATAGCAGGGGAAAGCGACTGTTTACTAAAAACACAGGTCCGTGCTAAGTCGCAAGACGACGTATACGGACTGACGCCTGCCCGGTGCCGGAACGTTAAGGGGAAGGGTTAGTGGCTTCGGCCGCGAAGCTCTGAACTTAAGCGCCGGTAAACGGCGGTGGTAACTATAACCATCCTAAGGTAGCGAAATTCCTTGTCGGGTAAGTTCCGACCTGCACGAATGGCGTAACGACTTTCCCACTGTCTCAACCACAGACCCGGCGAAATTGCACTACGAGTAAAGATGCTCGTTACGCGCAGCAGGACGGAAAGACCCCGGGACCTTCACTGCAGCTTGACATTGGTGTTTGGGACGTCTTGTGTAGGATAGGTGGGAGACTGTGAAGCGGGGACGCCAGTTCCCGTGGAGTCATTGGTGAAATACCACTCTGGTCGTTCTGGATGTCTAACCTGGGTCCGTGATCCGGATCAGGGACAGTGTCTGGTGGGTAGTTTAACTGGGGCGGTTGCCTCCTAAAAGGTAACGGAGGCGCCCAAAGGTACCCTCAGCCTGGTTGGCAATCAGGTGTCGAGTGTAAGTGCACAAGGGTGCTTGACTGTGAGACAGACATGTCGAGCAGGAGCGAAAGCTGGGACTAGTGATCCGGCGGTGGCATGTGGAAGCGCCGTCGCTTAACGGCTAAAAGGTACCCCGGGGATAACAGGCTGATCTTCCCCAAGAGTCCATATCGACGGGATGGTTTGGCACCTCGATGTCGGCTCGTCGCATCCTGGGGCTGGAGCAGGTCCCAAGGGTTGGGCTGTTCGCCCATTAAAGCGGTACGCGAGCTGGGTTTAGAACGTCGTGAGACAGTTCGGTCCCTATCCGCTGCGCGCGCAGGAGACTTGAGATGGGCTGTCCCTAGTACGAGAGGACCGGGACGGACGAACCTCTGGTGTGCCAGTTGTTCTGCCAAGAGCACGGCTGGTTGGCTACGTTCGGAAGGGATAACCGCTGAAAGCATCTAAGCGGGAAGCTCGCATCAAGATGAGGTCTCCCTCGGGGTTAACCCGGTAAGGCCCCCAGCTAGACGACTGGGTTGATAGGCCGGAGGTGGAAGCGCCGCAAGGCGTGCAGCTGACCGGTACTAATAGGCCGAGTGGCTTGGCTCCTACACTTATTGTGTTTTCGCGTCCACTGTGCGGTTCCCGAGGTGCGGTCGGTTCCGTGCCCGGGTGCCGACTTATGTCGGGCCCTGGGTGCGGGCCTCACATCTCCATAGAGTTTCGGTGGCCATGGCGAAGGGGAAACACCCGGTTCCATTCCGAACCCGGAAGTTAAGCCCTTCAGCGCCGATGGTACTGCGTGGGGGACCGCGTGGGAGAGTAGGACGCCGCCGGACATCTTCAGTTGAGGCCGTCCCCCGCAGGGGACGGCCTCAACTGCGTTACGGGGAAAGTCAGTGCGCAGGAGAGGTCATTGCCGGGTAACAGGTCATTGCCGGGTAACGGGTCATTGCCGGGACCCCAGGACGGCGCCGAATCCCGGGCCTTGACTGGAACGCAGGCGGTCACGGCAGCGCAGGCGTGGTCTGAGACCTGGGCGCTGTCTGAAACACTGTGTGCGCGGCATGGCCTGGCGGTGAAGCCGCGGGACGTGCCACCCGGTGCTGCCGTGGCCGGACCGGCCAGGTAGACGGCGGGTGGCGCAGGGTCGCGCGGGCAGGCAGGTATGGAGGAGAACGTGGCAGGGGAGCAGGGTCCGCGAGGCGGCCGCACTGGTGGCGGCGGACGACCAGGCGGTGCTGGCGCTGGCCGGTCCGGTCCTGACCGGTCGGGTACTGGCCGCTCCGGTGCCGCCCCGGCTGCGGGTAGCCGGGGCAGCACCGGCCGGTCTGGTGCGAGCCGGTCTGGCACTGGAGGCTCTGGCACTGGACGGTCCGGCTCGGGTCCGGCTGGCGCCGGACGGTCCGGCACGGGCCGGGCTGGTGCTGGCGCCGGACGGTCCGGCACGGGCCTGGCTGGTGCTGGCGGCAGCCGGCCTGGCCCGGCACGGGCTGGCGGCACGGGCCGGACCGGTGGCAGCCGCGGGGCCGGCCCGGCGGGCGGCGGCGGATCGACGGGAGGCTCGCGCGGAGCTAGCCCGGCTGGTGCCGGCGGCGCGGGCCGGACTGGGGCAGCCGCCGGGCGGGCTGGGGCTCCGGCACGGCCTGGCACCCCCGGCAGGCCCGGCACTTCGGCACGTCCCGGTGGCGCGGGCCGGGCCGGGGGATCGGGCTGGACTGGTGGATCGAGCCGGGCCGCGGGCCGGGGCGCGGCGGCCGGGCGCTCCGGCAGCTCAGCCGGTTACCAGGCTGGGCGCGGGGACGCGACCCGGCCGGAGGGTCCCCGCAGCAGCACCTCCCGGCGGAGCTACCCCGGCGATAGCGCACGGCGCGACGGCCCTCGTAGTGAGGGCCCTCACCGTGACGGTCCCCGCCGTGACGGTCCCCGCCGTGACGGTTCCCGTGGTGACGGTCCCCGCGGTGACGTAGATCGCGATTACGGGGCGCGTGGTGCGGGCACCCGCGGCGATGGCATGCGTCGTGAGGGTGCCGCCGGCGGTACGGCCAGGCGCGGCGGCCCCGGCGGAGATGAGTGGCCACGCGGTACACGGGACGACAGCCGCAAGAACCCGGCAGGTCCCGGTGCCCGGCCCGGTCAGTTCCGGGGCCGGCCTCGTAGCGACGAGGAACCTGGGGGCTGGCGTCCGTCCCAGGACGGCGGGGCCCGGCGGCGCCCGGCCACGGCCCGCCCTGGTACCAGTGCCGCCCGGTCCGGTGCCGCGCGGTCCAGCGCTGGGTGGGCTGGTTCCGGACGGCCTGGGTCAGCCGGAGCCCGGTCTGGCCCCGGCACGGCACGGTCTGCCGATGCGCGGTCCGGCACTGGACGGCCTGCCACTGGCCGGGCTGGCACTTCTCGGTCCGGCACTTCTCGGTCTGGCACCGGACGTTCTGGCCCGGGGGGACCTAGCTACGCCGGATCCCGGCCTGGCCCCGGCGGGCGGCCCCGCCCAGGTGCCGACCAGCCGGGATCAGGCTCCCGGTCGTCAGCACCGAGGCCGTCATCGCGCGGGCCCGCGGCGTCGGGGTCCCGGCTACCGGTCCCGGACAGCATCACCGCTGACCAGCTTGACAAAGCCGCCGCGGCCGAGCTGCGGACCCTGCCGGCCGACCTGGCGTCGGCCGTGGCCCGCCGGCTGGTCGCCGCAGGCCTGGCCGGGGACCCGGAGACCGCGTACCAACACGCCCTGGAGGCCCGGCACCTTGCCGCCCGGGTCGGCCTGGTCCGGGAGACCGCCGGGATCGCCGCTTACCGGGCCGGGCGCTGGGCCGACGCGCTCACCGAACTGCGCGCCGCCCGGCGGCTCACCGGGCGGACCAGTTACCTGCCGATGATGGCGGATTCCGAACGCGCCCTCGGGCGGGCCGACCGCGCGCTCGCACTGACCAACGAGACCGCGGCGAACCTGGACCGGGAGACCCAGATCGAGCTGCGGATCGTCGAGTCAGGCATCCGCCGTGACCAGGGGCTGGCCGACGCGGCCGTCGTCGCGCTGCAGGTCCCTGAGCTCACCGACCGCCGGATCCGTCCCTGGTCCGCCCGGCTGTTCTACGCCTACGCGGACGCCCTGCTGGACGCGGGGCGGACCGAGCAGGCACGGGCCTGGTTCGCCCGGTCCGCCGCGGCGGACCGGGACGGGGAGACCGATGCCGAGGAACGGTTCGACGCGCTCGGCGAGGTGACGATCGACGACCTCGAAGAGGAGTTCGACGACGATCCCGCAGACGAGTTGGACGACTCCGAGGACGAGTTCGACGATCCCGAGGACGAGTTCGACGACTCCGGGGACGAGTTCGACGACTCCGGGGACGAGTTCGACGACTCCGAGGACGAGGACCAGGACGACGAGGGCACGGGTGTCGACAGCGGGCCGGGTGACCGCGAGCCGGGCGACGGCGAGCCGGGCGACCGCGGGAACGGCGCGGCCCCGGACCCCCTCGCACCCGCGTAGCGGCCTGGTACCACCGGGGGCCCCCTGGCGGTGCCGCCGGGGCGGATCAGCGGGACCGTTGCCAGTGCTGGGACGGGCCGTTCAGGAGCTGGGATTTTCCTGGTCGAGCCAGTGCATGATGCCCGCCACGCTGGAGGCCGTGCCGCTGACCGCCTCGAATCTGGCCGCCACGTCCGGGTCCGCGTCCGGTCTGAGGGCCGCGTAACGCTGCCTGGTCCGCTCGTGAACCATGGCCACCGCGTGGTCGAGGTCCAGGCCGGCCGCGTGGGCCCGGCGCGTCTCCGCCACCCACAGGTTGATCTCCTCGGCGGCCCGCTCCAGGGTCCGCGGCACGTCCGGGACCGGGCCGTAGTGGCTGAACAGCAGCCGCTGCGGGGCGAGCGAGGCGAACAGGCGCAGTGAGCCGAGCGCGGTCTCCAGGTCGAAATCCGGCGGCGGCGTGCCCGGGCGCAGGTCGCCCGTCTCCGGGAGGTAAACCCCGGCCGCGTCGCCCACGTACAGGTCACCGCTGACCGTGTCGATCAGGCCGACGTGGTGCTTGGCGTGCCCCGGCGAATAGTGGCTTTCCAGCCGCCGGCCCCCGCCGAGATCCACCGAGCCGCGTTCCCCGACGGCCCGGATCCGCTCGGCCGGCGTGGGCCGCATCGTGCCGAACAGCCGGTCCAGGGCGATGCCGTAGACCTGGCGGGCGCTGGCCATCAGCCGGGACGGGTCGGCCAGGTGCCGGGCCCCGCGCTCGTGCACCACGACCTCGGCCTCCGGGTACAGGGCGGCCACGTCACCGGCGCCGCCGGCGTGGTCGAGATGAATGTGCGTCACGACCACGGTGGCCAGGTCCGCGGGGCCGACCCCCAGGGCGGCCAGCGCGTCCCGCACCACCGGCGCCGACGGGGCGGTCCCCGTCTCCACCAGGCACGGCCGGTCGCCGAGGATCAGGTACCCGGCCGTGATCCCGCGATAGCCGGCCATCCGGGTATCGATCTCGTACACTCCATGGCCAAGATCGGTAATGCCCGGGTCCTGCCTGCCGCGCTCGGCCGTCTCCATGCCACCATGGTCCCAGATGGCGCTGGCCTGCCGCCACGGCGTCAACTGCGCGCTGCCCTTGTCCGGTTCCGGCGGCCGGAGCACGGCGGTCATGCGGGCGGGGGTACTATTCGGAACACGTCTCGATCGTGCCCATATAGGGGCATGGCAGGCACCGGCCCTGGGGATGATCTCGGTTGCTTGCGGCCTTGAGATCGACTCGGGCCGAGCGCATGACCGGGTTTGTCGGAAAGCGTGCGAAGCAACCAACGGGTGAGCGGATAACCAGTGAGAATGCCTGCTGCCGGGCCGCGTGTCGCGCCGCCGGCCCCGACCGGGTGGATCGCTGGGAGCGGCCGGGACCGGTGAACACGGTCATCATCGTGGCTACCCTCCTCGCCATCGGCCTGCGCCTCTACCAGCTGGCCCGCCCGCAGTACCTGCTGGGCGTGACCGAGTACGACGACGGGACGGATTTCGGCAGCGCGGTCCTGCTGGTCCACGGTTACCTGCCCTACCGGGATTTCATCATCGTGCAGCCTCCGGGGATCACCCTGCTGATGGCCCCGGTCGCGGTGCTGACCAAGGGCCTCGGCACGGCGTGGGGAATGGGCGTGGCCCGGATCCTCACCGCGGTGGCCGGCGGGGCCGCGGTGGGCCTGGCCGGCCTGCTGGTCCGCCACCGCGGGCTGCTCGCCGTCATCCTGACCTGCGGGATCCTGGCCGTCTTCCCGGACAGCATCAACGCCGCGCACACGGTGCTGCTGGAGCCCTGGCTGGTGCTGTTCTGCCTGCTGGGGGCGGTGGCCGTATTCGACAGGGACCGGCTGGCCAGCTCCTGGTGGCGGCTGATCTGGGGCGGCGTCGCGTTCGGCGTGGCCGGGGCGATCAAGGTCTGGGCCATCCTGCCGGTGGTGGTCATCCTGGTGCTGCTGCTGGCCGCCCGGCAGCCACGCCGGGCCGCCGGGTACCTGGGTGGCGTCGCGGCCGGCTTCCTCGTCCCGGTGCTCCCGTTCGCGGCCGTGGCGCCCGGCAGCTTCTACCGCAGTGTGGTCATCGCCCAGCTGGTCCGGATCGACTCGGTCCGGATCCCGCTCAGCTACCGGCTGGCCCAGATGGGCGGGCTGTCCGACTTCACCAGCCCGGCGTCGGTGGCGGTCGCCATCGTCACGGTCGCGCTGATCATCCTCATCGTGGGCAGCTCCCTGGCGGCCTGGCGGCTGACCCGGGAGCGGCCGCCGGCCCTGGAGCTGTTCGCGCTGGGCACCGCCGCGGTCACCGTCATCGCGTTCCTGTGGCCGGCCGACTTCTACTATCACTACGCGGGCTTCCTCGCCCCGTTCCTGGCCCTGGCCATCGGGTTGCCAGTGGCCCGGCTGGTGGACGCGCTCGGGCCCGGCGCGGCCCAGGCGGGTGACCGGCCCGGCCCGGCCCGGCCCCGGCTGGCCATGGCCGCCTGCGCGCTGGCCGGGGTGGCCCTGCTGGCCCTCACGGTCATCCAGGCGCACTACGAGAGCACGCTGCGGCCGCCCGGCTCGCAGACGAGTTCTGGCCCGGCGGGCGGCACCCGCATGGTGGCAGCCGCCCGGCGGGTCATCCCGGCCGGGGCGTGCGTGCTCACCGACCAGGCGTCTTACACGATCGCCGCGGACCGGTTCCTGTCCACCCGGCCCGGGTGCGTGCCGATCGTGGACGGGGTCGGCAGTGACTACTCGCTGTCGCACGGGCTCAACGCCCTCACCGGCGCCGGGCGGGTCGCGTCGGTCCGGGCCTTGTGGCTATCCGCGCTGCGCGGGGCGCAGTACGTGTGGCTGTCGCCCATGTCCTACAAGCGGATCCCGTGGAACACGGCGGAGATCACCCAGTACTTCAACCGTAACTTCGCGCCGGTCCGCGGGGTCTTCGGCCTCTACGTCCGGCGCACCGGCTAGCCCGTACGTCCCCGTGGCGGCCTGCGGGCAGGCCGCCTGCCCGGCGGCTAGCCCGGGGTGGCGGCCAGGGAGCGGATGACCAGGCCGGTCCGTGGCTTGGGTGCGAACGAGGTGGACTTACGCGGCAGCCGCTCGCCCTCGGCGGCGACCCTGTACACATCCGCCGCGGTCAGCGGGTTGACCAGCACCGCGGTGCCCCCGGGCGGCTCATCCGCCAGCTGCAGGGCCGCGGCGGCGTCGTGGTGCACCACCTGCACGCTCTGCTCGTCGTCGCGGATTCCCCACAGCGCGCGGATCAGCAGTTCCTGCAGCACCGCGGTGGACAGTCCGCGCCACGCCGCCGAGCGGCCGGCGGGCATGGCCGCCTCGGCCTGGACCGGGTCCGGGTCGCTGAGCAGGTACACCTGGCCCTGGCCGGCCACCAGGAACGCGGCTCCGTCCCGGCCCGCCGCGGCGACCAGATCGAGCGCGGCCGGCAGGCCCTCGGGGCCGCCGGGGACCGGGCGGACGGTGAATGCCGCCTTGGCCCGCTCCACCGCCTCCGGGGCCGGCAGCCCGGGGATGACCCGGTGGATCGCGCCGATCTCCGGCGGGTAGGCGATCGCGTCCACCAGCAGGGCGAGGCCGTAGTCCCACGGCCCCGGGCCGTCGCCAGCGGCCCGCCGGTCGGCCTGCATGCCCAGGTACGCCGCGTAGCGGTGATTGCCGTCGGCGATGAGGGCCTGGCGCGGCGCCAGGTCAGCCGCGATGGCCGCGTGGACGGCCGGGTCGGTGAGCGCCCAGAGCGTGTGCTCGATGCCGTCACTGGTCCGGGTCTGGAGCAGCGGCGGGCCGCCCGCGGCGGCCTCGTCGGTGAGCCGGGTCGCCACCGCCCCCGGGCCGCCGTCATAGAGCAGGAAGATCGGCTCCAGGTTGGCCTGCGTGGCTTCCATCAGCTCGCGCCGGCCGAGCACCGGGCCGGGCATCACGTCTTCGTGCGGGAGCACGATCCGCTGCTCCGGCTGGGTGAGCCGGACCGCGCCGATCAGCCCGCGCTGCACCAGCCCGCCGCCCACCCCGGCCTGCGGGACCCGCTGCTGGTACACGTACAGGGCCGGCTGGCCCTCGGTGACCAGGATCCCCTCGGCCTGCCAGGCGGCCAGCAGGCGGGCCGCCTCCTGGTACCCGCCGCCCGGCTGGCCCGGCTCCTCGCGGGGCAGGATCAGCCGGACCACGTTATGCGGGTCGGACTCCCGCAGATGCTGTGCCGTCTCCCGGCCGATGACGTCGTACGGTGGAGAGGTGACGTCCGCGAGTCCGCTCACCCGTTCCTGGGCATAACGGACACCACGGAAGGGCGCGAGCGTGAGCCCGGCTGGTCCGCTCACCGCTGGTTCCTGGCCGGACGGAAGGATCTGCACATATGACAGAAGCACCGCTGGGCGGCCAGGATTCCCGCCCGGAGGAAAATCCGCAGTCGCGTGATGACTCTCAGGCCCCGCATGGTGACGCATACACCTGGTACCAGCGGGGCCTCGAGCTGCTCGGCCGGGGCAGCGCCGCCGCCGCTGCCCAGTTGCTGGAAAGGGCCGCGGAAGCCGAGCCGGGGGCCCGCAGCGTCCTGGAGGCACTGGGCCGTGCCCAGTTCGACACCCGCCGGTACGCGGCCGCGGCGCGCACCTTCCGGCAGATCGTGGAGGCCAGTCCCACCGACGACTACGCGCATTTCGGCCTCGGCCTGGCCCTGGCCCGGGGCGGGAACCCGTCCGCCGCCGCGGAACACCTCGCGCTGGCCGCGGCCATGCGCCCCGAGCTCCCGCACTACACCGACGCCCTGCGCGGGGTCCGGGCCACCCTCAAGGCCCGGTCCGAGGCGGCGGGCGGCTCGCCGGCCGGCGGCGATGACGGGATGAGCCGCCGGTGACCGCTGCAGGCCAGGCCGCGACGAGCCATGGCGGCGAGCCGGGCCAGCACCAGGCGGGCCAGCACCAGGCGGGCCAGCACCAGCCGGGCCAGCACCAGGCGGGCCAGCACCAGGCGGGCCAGCACCAGGCGGGCCACCCGGGGCGCGCCCAGCCCGAGCGGGGCCAGGGCCCGCCGGGCCTGCTGCGCGGGAGCGCCGGGCCGCTCAGCCAGGAGTACGACGTGGCCCTGCTCGACCTCGACGGTGTCGTGTACCTGGGGCCCTCGGCCATCCCCGGGGTCCCGGAGGCGCTGGCCAAGGCGGCTGACTCCGGGATGCGGCTGGCCTTCGTGACGAACAACTCCTCGCGCACCCCGTCGGCCATCGCCGCGCAGATCACCAGCTTCGGCGTGCCCGCCGCCGCCTCCGACGTGGTGACCTCGGCCCAGGCCGCGGCCACCCTGCTGGCCGGACGGCTGGACCCCGGGGCCGCGGTGCTGGTGGTGGGGGGCAACGGGCTGCGCATCGCGGTCCGGGACCGCGGGTTCCGCCCGGTGACGGTGGCGCTGGACAAACCGGCCGCGGTGGTCCAGGGTTACGCCCCCGGCATCGGCTACCCGCTGCTCTGCGAGGGGGCACTGGCCGTCGCGGCCGGAGCCTGGTTCGTCGCCTCCAACGCCGACGCGACGATGCCCACCGCCCGTGGCCGCCAGCCCGGCAACGGCTCCCTCGCCCAGGTGATCGTGTACGCGACCGGCCAGCAGCCGGTGGTGGCCGGGAAGCCGGAACCTCCGCTGCACGCCGAGGCGGTCGCCCGGACCGGCGCCCGCCGCCCGCTCATCGTGGGGGACCGGCTGGACACCGACATCGAGGGCGCCGTGCGGGCCGGGGCGGACAGCCTGCTGGTGTTCACCGGCGTGACCCGGCCGGAGGATGTGCTGCTGGCCGGTCCCCGGCAGCGGCCCACCTACCTCGCCGCGGACCTGGCCGGCCTGCTGGAGCCGCATCCCGCGATCGACGCTGACGGCACCACGTTCCGCTGCCGCGGGTGGACGGCGCGCTACGCCGGGCCGGGGGAGCCGCTGGCCCTGGACGGCTCCGGGGACAGCATGGACGGGCTGCGCGCGCTGTGTGCCGCCGCCTGGTCGGCGGACCAGGTCACGGCGGAGATGGTGGCCCCCGCGCTCGGCGCGCTGGGCCGCAGCGCCCGTCCGGCTGAGTCCCCTGCCCCACCCTGGGTGTAGCCGGGTTGTCCTCCCACGGGGGGATGCGGGTCGCCCCTGAGGCCGATGTGACGCACCTTATTCCCTGGGAGACTGGCGTGCGGAGGGCCGGCGACAGCCGGGCCCGGGCCCAGAAGGGACGACATGTCGATGATTGAGGCGCGCAGCCTCACCAAGCGGTACGGGGACAAGGTCGCGGTGGACGACCTGTCATTCAGCGTGGAGCCGGGCAAGATCACCGGGTTCCTCGGCCCGAACGGGGCGGGCAAGACCACCACCATGCGGCTCATCCTGGGGCTGGACCATCCCAGCAAGGGCAGCGTCACCGTGCACGGCAAGGACTTCCGCGAGCTGGCCCAGCCCATGCGGGAGGTGGGCGCGCTGCTGGACGCCAAGGCGATGCACGGCGGCCGCAGCGCCTACAACCACCTGCTCTGCCTGGCCCAGACCAACAACCTGCCGACGCGCCGGGTCGGCGAGGTGCTCGAGCTGGTCGGCCTCAGCGACGTGGCCAAGAAGCGGTCGAAGGGTTTCTCCCTCGGCATGGGCCAGCGCCTCGGCATCGCCGGCGCGCTGCTCGGCGACCCGGCCATCCTCATGTTCGACGAGCCGGTCAACGGGCTGGACCCCGAGGGCATCCTGTGGATCAGGAACCTGATGAAGGCCCTCGCCGCGGAGGGCCGGACCGTGTTCGTGTCCAGCCACCTCATGTCGGAGATGGAGAACACGGCGGATCATCTCCTGGTCATCGGGCGGGGGCGGCTCATCGCCGACTGCACCGTGGCCGAGTTCATCGCCCGCAACTCGGTGCAGACGGTCCGGGTCCGCACGCCCCAGGGCGACGACCTGCGCAGCATGGTCGCGCTGGCCGGCGGCCACGTCGCCGACACCCCGGACGGCGCGTTCGTGGTCCAGGGCCTGGCCCCGGACCAGATCGGGGACCTGGCCTTCGAGCGCGGCATCCGGCTGCACGAACTGGCCCAGGCGCACGCCTCGCTGGAGCAGGCGTTCATGGAGCTCACCGCGTCCAGCGTGGAGTTCCACGCCAGCGCCGACATCGACGGATCCGGCCCCGGCGCGCCTGGCCCCGGCGGCAGCGCCCAGCCGGTGACCTCAGGAGAGGTGCTCTGACATGGCCACGACGACACAGCTGCCGGGCAGTTCCGCGCCGGCCCTGCGGGCCGCACCATCCGGCCGGGCCGGGTTCGCCGGCGCGCTCCGCTCGGAGTTCACGAAGATCCGCTCAGTCCGGTCCACCTACTGGACACTCATCGCCCTGACCGTGGTCACGATCGGGATCGGCGCGCTGGCCTGCGTAGGCGCGGTCTCGCGTGGTAATCACCACGGGCCGTTCTTCGACGCCACCCAGCGGAGCCTGGCCGGCCTGATCCTGGGCCAGCTCATCATCACGGTGCTCGGGGCCCTGACCATCACCTCCGAGTACTCGACCGGGATGATCCGCAGCTCACTGACCGTGCAGCCGCGGCGGGGCACCGTACTCGCGGCTAAAGGCGTGGTGTTCTTCCTGGTCAGCCTGGCCACCGGGCTGGTCGCGACGTTCGTGTCGTTCTTCATCGGCCAGGCCATCCTGTCCTCGCAGCACCTGAACGTCAGCCTGGGTGATCCCAACGTGCTGCGCGCGGTCATCGGCGGCGCGCTGTTCCTGGCCGTGTGCGGGATGCTGGCCTTCGGCCTGGGCACGCTGCTGCGGCACACCGCGGGGGCGATCACCGCGTCCATCGGGCTGCTGTTCGTGCTGTTCGTGCTGATCAACTTCCTGCCGTCGAACTGGCAGAACCACGTGGACAAGTGGGTCCCGTTCAACGCGGGCAGCCAGATCTGGACCACGGTCCAGCCTCCGGGCCAGCCGGGCATGTTCTCGCCGTGGACCGGGTTCGCGGTGTTCACGGCCTACGCGGTGATCGCGATCATCGCGGGGGCGTTCGTCTTCCTGAAGCGGGACGCGTAGGACCGCGCGTCCCGGGACACTCGCCTGGCGGCCGGGGGCTGCCGCCAGGCGAGTCGTCCTTTACCGGCCTGACCGGCCCAGCGGCCCGGGCCCGCCTTACCAGGGCTGGCAGTGCGGGCACCAGAAGGTGACCCGGGCCTCCGGGTCCGCGCCCCGGTCGGCGCGCCGGACCGGGGTCCCGCACCGGCGGCACGGCCGGCCGCCCCGGCCGTAGACCCAGTGCTCCTGGCCACGCTGCGTGACGCCGGTGGTGATGTGCCCGATGCGGTTCTTGTTGGCGGCCAGCAGCCGCTGGGCCAGGCCGACCAGGGCGTCCGGGTCCGCCACCTCCCCGATCGGCCGCCACGGGCTGACGCCGCGCAGGAACAGCAGCTCGCACCGGTACACGTTGCCGATGCCGGCCAGGTTGCGCTGGTCGAGCAGGGCGTCGCTGGCGGCGCGCGACGGCTGCGCCAGCAGCCGGCGCACCGCCTCGGCCGGATCCCAGTCCGGGCCGAGCAGGTCGGGCCCGAGATGGCCGACCACGTCATCTTCGCGGCTGGTCGGCAGCACCTCGACGATGCCGAGCTGGTAGCCGATCGCCTGCCACTCGTCGTTGGCCAGCACCAGCCTGATCCGGTGCCCGTCGGCCACCCGGAAACTGGCCGGGCGGACCCGCCAGGCACCCTCCATCTTCAGGTGCGTGTGCACGGTCAGGCCGCCGTCCACCCGGGTGAGCAGGTGCTTGCCCCGGGACACCGACTCGGTCACCTGGCGCCCGGTCAGGTCGGTGGTGGCGTACCGGGGGACACGGAAGTCACTGCGGGTCAGGACCCGCTCCCCGAGCCCCTCGCGCAGCCGCAGTGCCGTATGCCAGACCGTGTCACCCTCGGGCATGGCCCCAGGGTATTCGGCCTGGTAGCGCCGCCGGGCTAGAGCAGCTTGCGCAGCCGGAACAGGTCGGACAGGCTCGCATCCACCTTGACCCGGCCGGTGAGCCAGGCCCGGCCGAACCGCCCGGGATCGGCCGCGATCTCGATCAGGTCGTCACTCGCGGCGGAGAACCGGACGTGGGCCCGCGGATCACCGGGGCCGACCTCGGTGACCGGCCCGGCCCCGTTCTCGCTGAGCAGCGTGGCATAGGTGACGCCCAGGTCGCTGACCGTGCAGCTGATGGAGCGGTCGGTCAGGTGGGCGGCCCGGGAGGACGCGTCCAGCTTGGAGAGCCGCCCGGCCAGTGCTTCCAGCGCACGGCGGCACTCATCGGCAGTCGCCACGGTCACCTCTACTTCCCCGGGGAGAGAGATCCATTGTGCATTGTCCTGCGCACTGCCCGGTGCCCGGGCGCGCCGCGACCCGATGCTGACCCGGGTGGCCGTCCCTCGGCGGTAGCGTTCATCGGGGAGGCCAGCACTCCCCGGCGGGGAAGCGGCGGGGCGGCTGTGCCCGGCGGGACGCGCCTGGCGAGAGGAGTGCGACGTGACGCAGCAAGACCCGGCCCAGGCGGCCGGCCCAGCCCCCGGAACCCCGGGAAGCACCGGCGACGCCAGGGTCGATGAAGCCCTGGGCGCGCTGGCCGACCTGGACGGCCTCCCGGTCCACGAGCACCCGGCGGTATTCGGCCAGATGTACGAGGCGCTGGCCGACGCGCTGGGGGCACTCGAGGTGACCGCGGACCCGGCAGCCCGTGACCCGGGCCATGCGCCCGGCCGCTGACCAGCGGGCAGCCACTGCATGAGCACGCGGAGACGGCTGGACGCCGAGCTCGTCCGGCGCGGGCTGGCCCGGTCCCGGCAGCACGCCGCCGAGCTGGTGAGTTCCGGGCGGGTGATGGTGGCTGGGCTGGCGGCCGGTAAGACGGCCACCCAGGTCGGCCAGGATGAGCCGATTGCGGTCCGGGACGCCGGCACCGGCCCGGGCTACGCCTCCCGGGGCGGCAGCAAGCTGGCCGGCGCCCTGGCCGCGTTCGGCGGCCTGCCGGTGGCCGGCCGCCGCTGCCTCGATGCCGGGGCGTCCACGGGCGGCTTCACCGACGTGCTGCTGCGGGCCGGGGCCGCCCACGTCGTCGCGGTCGATGTGGGGTATGGCCAGCTCGCCTGGGCGCTGCGCAGCGATGAACGGGTCACCGTGCTGGACCGGGTGAACGTGCGCCACCTGCAGCCCGACCAGGTGGCCCCGCCGCCCGGCCTGGTCACCGCGGACCTGTCGTTCATCTCGCTCAGCCTGGTGCTGCCCGCGCTGGCCGCCGCGGCCGCCCCGGACGCGGATTTCGTGCTGCTGGTGAAGCCGCAGTTCGAGGTGGGCAAGGGGCGGGTGGGCGCGGGCGGGGTGGTGCGTGACCCGGCCCTGCGGGCCGAGGCGGTCACCTCAGTGGCCGCCGCGGCGGCCCGCCATGGCCTCGGCGTGGCCGGGATCACCGCCAGCCCGCTGCCCGGGCCGGCCGGCAACGTGGAGTACTTCCTGTGGCTGCGCCGCGGCGCGCCGCCCCTCGACCCCGCCCAGCTCGACCAGGCCATCGCGGAAGGACCTCAGTGACAGCGAAGCGCACCGTGCTCGTCATGGCGCACACCGGCCGGGCCGCCGCGGTGGGCAGTGCCCGGCTGGTCGCGGACATGCTGCTGTCCGCGGGGATCGCCGTGCGGGTCGTCGAGACCGAGGCGGCCGACCTGCGCTGCGCGGGCGCGGACGTGGTGCCGGCCACGCCGGCGGCGGCCCGCGAGGCGGAGGTCGTCATCGTCCTGGGCGGCGACGGCACGCTGCTGCGGGTGGCCGAGATGACCAGGCCGGCCGGGGTGCCGCTGCTCGGCGTGAACCTCGGCCACGTCGGGTTCCTGGCCGAGGCGGAGTCCGATGACCTGCCCGACGTGATCGACCGGGTGATCGAGCGCCGGTACGCCGTGGAGCAGCGGATGACGGTGGACGTCACCGTGCGGCAAAATGGCACCGTCACCGCAACCACCTGGGCGCTGAACGAGGCCAGCGTGGAGAAGGTCGCCCGCGAGCGGATGATCGAGGTGGTGACGGAGGTCGATGGCCGCCCGCTGTCCCGGTGGGGGTGCGACGGAGTGGTGTGCGCGACCCCGACCGGCTCAACGGCGTACGCGTTCTCCGCGGGCGGTCCCGTGGTCTGGCCAGAGGTGGAGGCCCTGCTGATGGTCCCGATCAGTGCGCACGCGCTGTTCGCCGGCCCCATGGTGGTGTCGCCGGGGTCGGTGCTGGCGGTCGAGATGATCACCGGGGCCGGGGCCGGGCAGCCATTCGCCGGGGTGCTGTGGTGCGACGGGCGGCGCCGGGTGGACTTGCCCGCCGGGGCCCGTGTGGAGGTCCGGCGCGGCGCCCTCCCGGTGCTGCTGGCCCGGCTGCGTGGCCCGGGCGAGGGTGGCGACGGCCCGGGAGCGGCGGGCGCCCCGTTCACCGACCGGCTGGTCGCCAAGTTCGGCCTCCCGGTGGCCGGGTGGCGCGGCCGGCTCGCCGGCCGGGACACCGGAACAGGAGCGGACGGCTGATGCTTGAGGAAGTCCGGATCACCGCGCTTGGCGTCATCGACGACGCCGTGCTGGAACTATCGCCGGGGTTCACCGTCGTCACCGGCGAGACCGGGGCCGGCAAGACGATGGTCGTGACGGGCCTCGGCCTGATGTTCGGCGGCCGCGCCGACCCCGCCCGGGTCCGGCCCGGGGCGGAACGGGCCACGGTGGAAGGCCGCCTCCGGGTCGACCCGGACGGCAAGGTCGCGCAGCAGGTCATCGAGGCCGGCGGTGAACTCGACGACGATGGGGCCACCCTGCTGCTGAGCCGGTCGGTATCCGCGGAGGGGCGCTCACGGGCCCACGCAGGCGGTCACTCGGTGCCCGTCTCGCTGCTTACCTACCTCGCCGACGACCTGGTCGCCGTGCACGGCCAGGCCGACCAGCAGCAGCTGCTCCGGCCGGGCCGCCAGCGGGAGGCGCTGGACCGGTTCGCCGGCCCGGCCCTGTCCGCGGTCGCCGCCGACTACCAGCGGGCCTACCAGCGGCACCGGGAGGTGCAGGCCGAGCTGGCCGAGCTGACCAGCCAGGCCCGGCAGCGGATCGCCGAGGCCGAGGACCTGCGCCGCGGGCTGGCCGAGATCGGGCGGGCGGAGCCGGCCGACGGCGAGGACACCGAGCTGCGCGCCGAGGAGGACCGGCTGGCCAACGCGGACGCCCTGCACAGCGCGGCCGCCGCGGCGCACGACGCGCTGCTCGGCGATGCGTCCAGCGGCTCCTATGACCTGCCCGACGCCGTGGGACTGCTCGGCGCGGCCAGCCAGGCGCTGGAAGCGGTGGCCGGCCACGACCCGGTGCTGGCCGGGCTGGCCGCCCGGCTGTCCGAGGCCAGCTACCTCATCTCCGATGTCGGCGCGGAGCTCGCCTCCTACCTGCAGTCGGTGGAGGCGGACCCGGCGCGCCTGGCCGTGGTGCAGCAGCGGCGGGCCGACCTGACCCGGCTGATCCGCAGTTACGGGAACCCGGTGCCGGGTGCCCCGGCGGCGGGTGACGACGGGGAGCAGCCGGGCAGCGCGGCGGTCACCGGGCTGGCCGCGGTGCTGGCCTGGGCCAAGCAGGCGGCCAGCCGCCTGGGCGAGCTGGACGGGGCCGACGACCGGATCGCCGCCCTGGCCGAGGAGGCGGACGGGCTCGCCGCGGCGGTGGCCGGGCTGGCGGCCCAGCTCACCGCGCTGCGCCAGGAGGCGGCCGAGCGCTTCTCCGCCGACGTGACCGCCGAGCTGGTCGCGCTGGCCATGCCGCACGCGGCCGTGACGGTGGCGGTGCTGCCGCAGGAGGAGTTCGGGCCGCACGGCGCGGACGAGGTCGAGCTCAGGCTGGCCGCACATCCGGGGGCGCCGGCCCTGCCGCTGGCCAAGGGGGCCTCCGGCGGTGAGCTGTCCCGGGTGATGCTGGCCATCGAGGTGGTGTTCGCCGGGGCCGACCCGGTACCCACGTTCGTGTTCGACGAGGTGGACGCCGGGGTGGGCGGCAAGGCCGCGGTGGAGATCGGCCGCCGGCTGGCCCGGCTGGCCCGGCTGGCCCAGGTGATCGTGGTCACCCACCTGCCCCAGGTTGCCGCGTTCGCGGACGCCCACCTGGTGGTGCAGAAGGCCGGGGACGGCCGGGTCACCCGCAGCGGCGTCACCCGGCTGGATGACGCGGGCCGGGTCACCGAGCTGTCCCGGATGCTGGCCGGCCTGGAGGATTCCGCGTTCGGCCGGGCGCACGCCGGGGAGCTGCTCAGCGCGGCCGCCGCGGAACGGGCCGCCGCCGCCGGGCCGCAGCCCGGGGCGGCCGGGCGGGCCCGGCGGTGAGCGGCCGCCGGGCCGGCCGGCCACGGCCGGGCGGCCGCCCGCCGCCCCGGGCGCGGGCCGGCCCGGCAGCTGACCAGGGCCTGAACGTCAGCTGAGGGGCGCGGGCCGCCCCGGCGGCCAGGGCAGCGCGCGGCTCGGCTGTGTTGCCTCAGCTGCCCCGGGCGTCTGGCAGGATGGAGGCGATGATGGCCCCGTTCCTCAAGCTTCCCATTAAGCACCGGGGCAGGCCGGAGGACCTGCCCGGTGTGACCGGCCGGGCGCGCCTGGACCGCCGGACCAAGCAGCTCACCAAGCGGCTCGCCGCCGGTGAGATCGCCATCATCGACCATGAGGACCTGGACAAGGTGAGCGCGGATGCCCTGGTCAGCCTGCAGGTGGCCGCGGTGGTGAACGCCTCGGCCAGTATCAGCGGCCGGTACCCGAACCTGGGCCCCCAGGTGCTCCTTGAGGCCGGGATCCCGCTGCTGGACGACGTCGGGCCCGAGGTATTCAACGCGGTCAGTGAGGGGATGTGGGTCCGGCTGCACGGCGACACGCTGTACGCGGGCACCGCCGTGGTGGTGAAGGGGCACGTGCAGACGGCCGAGGCGGTAGCCCAGGCCATGAAGACGGCCAAGGACGGGATCGCCGTCGAGCTGGCCGCGTTCGTCACGAACACCCTGGAGTACGTCAAGGGCGAGGGCGCGCTGCTCACGGACGGCATCGCCGCCCCCGAACTGCGGACCCGGATCGAGGGACGGCACGTACTGGTCGTTGTGCGTGGTCATCATTACCGGGAGGACCTGCTCGCCCTGCGGTCGTATATCCGGGAGTTCAAGCCCGTGATGGTCGGGGTGGACGGGGGCGCGGACGCGCTGCTGGAAGCCGGCTACCGGCCCGACATCATCGTCGGCGACATGGACTCGGTAACCGACGAGGGCCTGCACTGCGGGGCGGAACTCGTGGTGCACGCCTACCTGGACGGCCGCGCGCCGGGGCTGGCCCGGATCGAGCGGCTCGGCCTGCCCTCGCTGTTGTGCCCGGCCGGCGGGACCAGCGAGGACGTCGCGCTGCTCATGGCCGATGAGAAGGGCGCGAGCCTGATCGTCGCCGTCGGCACCCACAACAGCCTGGACGATGTGCTCGACAAGGGCCGCCCGGGGTACGCGAGTACCTGGCTGACCAGGCTCCGGGTCGGCAGCAAGCTGGTGGACGCCAAGGGGGTGAGCCGGCTCTACCGGGACCGCATCTCCGGCTGGGCGCTGCTCGGCCTGGTGCTGGCGGCGTGCTGCACCATCCTGGTGGTCATGCTCGCCTCACCCGCCGGGCAGGCCGCGGGCCGGATCTTCCTGTCCTACCTGGGCGCGCAATGGGACGGCGTGAAGTACTGGCTCAGCGGATTGCTCTAGCCCGGGACCTTCTGTGATCGACTTCCGATACCACCTCGTGTCCATCGTGGCCGTGTTCCTGGCCCTGGCCATCGGCATCGTCATCGGCTCCACGTCCGTGCTGAAGGGCGCCACGCTGAGCGTCCTGGAGAAGACCTCCAGCGCGGAGAGAAGCAAGATCGACTCGCTGCTCAACCAGAACGCCCTGCTCAAGCAGCAGCGCAACGCGGACCAGTCGTTCGCCGCGGCGAGCGAGAGCGTGCTGCTGCCCGGCCTGCTCAGCGGCGCCCGCGTCGTCCTGATCCAGGCTCCCGGCGCGCCCGGCCAGGTGACCAGCGGGATCGCCGCGGCCCTGACCCAGGCCGGGGCGGTCGTCAACGGCCAGGTCCAGATGCAGCAGCCGTTCTTCGCCACCGGCAGCCAGGCCGACCTGGACACGCTGAACCGGCAGCTGACCCCGGCCGGGGCGACCCTGCGCAGCGGCACCGCCCAGGCCCAGGCGAGCCAGCTGATCGCCAGCGCCATCCTGACCAAGAGCGGCCTGGGACAGCTGCCGGCCGGGGTCACCGACGCCTCGGCCAAGACCATCCTGAACGGGTACGCCGCGGGAGGTTTCCTGAGTGTCAGCCAGCGGATCACCGGGCGTGCCACCCTGGCTGTCGTGATAACCCCGGCCACCCCGCCGTCCACGGACGATGCCAACGCCCAGAGCCAGACGCTGGTGGCCCTCGCCCAGCAGCTGAACCTCGCGGACGACGGTACCGTCATGGCCGGCCAGCTGGCCGGCTCCGGCCCGGGCAGCGCCATCGACGTGCTCCGCACCAGCGGCCAGCCCGCCCACCTGTCCAGCGTGGACAACGCGGACGCCACCAGCGGCCAGATCGTGGTCGCCCAGGCGCTCTATGAGCAGCTCACCGACGGGAAGTCGGGCAGTTACGGCAGCCTGCCAAGCGCGTCGGCGGCCGGCCCGTCGCCAGCGCCGGCCCCGACCGGGGTGCCCACGCCTGCCGCCACCGCCACCAAGCGGTCCGCGGCGGCCGGCCGGCGAACGGCCCGCCCAGCGGCGACCGCCCCGGCGAGCGCCGGGTGAACGGCCGGGATGGCCGCCTGCGCACCGCGGCGGCCGGGGGCCTCGCGGCCGCCGCGGCGCGCGGCGCCTACTGGCTGCTCACCCGGAAGCCGCCCGGCGGCGCGGCCGCCTGGGCCAGGACCAACCACCGCGGCGAGCAGCTGACGCTGCTGGAAGGCCCGGCGCTGGCGGCCGGCGCGGTGCTGGCCGCCGCGGCCGCGCCCGGCCTGCCACCCCGGGCCCGGGCCGCGATGGTGACCGCCGCGGCGGGCGCGGCCGCCTGCGGCGGCTACGACGACCTGGCGGGCAGCGGCGACCGCCGCGGGTTCCGCGGGCACCTCGGCGCGCTGGCCCATGGCGAGGTCACCACCGGCGCGGTGAAGCTCGGCGGCATCGGCGCGGCCGGGCTGGCCGCGAGCGCCCTGCTCGGCGGCCCGCCCGCCGACGTCCTGGTGAACGCCGGCCTGATCGCGAGCAGCGCCAACCTGGTCAACCTGTTCGACCTGCGGCCCGGCCGGGCCATCAAGGTGGCGGTGGCCGGCGGCCTGCTGGCCGCGGTGCCCGGTTCCGCCGCCCGCCGCCGGGCGGCCCAAGCCGCGGCGGCCCAAGCCGCGGCGGCCCAAGCCGGGGCGGGCGGAGCCGGCGGGACCCCGCTCCCGGCGGCAGCGCTGCTCGCGGTGCCGCTCGGCGCGGCGCTCGGGCTGGCCGGTGAGGACCTGGGGGAGCGGGCCATGCTGGGTGACGCCGGCGCCAACGCGCTCGGCGCGCTGCTCGGCACGGTGGCCGCGGCCAGCCTGGGCCAGCCGGCCCGGCTCGCGCTGCTGGCCGGGATCACCGGGCTGACCGCGGCCAGCGAAGTCGTCAGCTTCACCCGGGTGATCGAGCGCACCCCGCCGCTGCGGTGGCTGGACATGCTCGGCCGGCGGCCCCCCGCCACGGCCGCGGCGGGCCGGCGGATGAACCCGGGCCAGCCCGGCACGGCCGCGGCCCCGGGCGCCCGGGCCGCCGGGCCCGGCCCGCAGGCGCCTGTCACGCCCCGGTGACCGGGACGCAGGTGCCGGTCACCGAGACGGACCGGCCGCCGCTGGTCACGCGCGGGATCGGCCGCGCCGCCCTGGCCATCGGCGCGATCACCGTGGTGTCCAACATCATCGGGTTCGGCCGCCAGCTGGTGTTCGCGCACACGGTGTCCGCCACCTGCCTGGGCACCGCCTACGTCACGGCCAACCAGGTGCCCAACATCATCTATGACGTGGTCGTCGGCGGCGCGCTGACCAGCGCGCTGGTGCCGGTGCTGGCCGGGCCCGCGGCCCGGCGGCTGGGCGGCGGCCTGGGCGGCGCGGACGGGGAAGCCAGCCAGATCGCGTCGGCCATGCTGACCTGGACGGTTCTGCTGCTGGCCCCGGCCAGCGTGCTCGTCGCCGCCGCGGCCAGGCCGCTGGCCTCGATGCTGCTGGCCGGCGCGCCGCGCTGCGAGTACGCGCCGATCGTGGCCACCAGCAGCCGGATGCTGGTGGTGTTCGCCCCGCAGATCCTGCTGTACGGGCTGGCCGTGGTGCTCTACGGCGTGCTGCAGGCGCACCGCCGGTTCACCATCCCGGCGATCGCGCCGGTACTGTCCAGCCTGGTCGTGATCACCGCCTACCTCGCATTCGTGCCGCTCAGCCACGGCACCCGCAATCACCTGGCCACGCTGCCCCGCGACGCCGAGCTGATGCTCTCGCTCGGCACGACGGCAGGCGTGGCGGCGCTGGCCCTCACCGCTCTCGGCCCGGCGCTGCGCCTGGGCCTGCGGCTGCGGCCCACGCTGCGGTTCCCCCCGGGAGTGGCGCGGCGGATCCGCGGCCTGGCTGCGGTCGGGGTGGCCGCGCTCATCGCCCAGGACGCCTCACTGATCGCGGTGATGATGCTGGCCAACGGCCATCAGGGGCACGGCGGCCTGGTGCTGTACAACTTCGGCTGGCAGATGTTCTTCGTGCCGTACGCGGTCCTCGCCGTCCCGATCGCGATCACGACGTTCCCGGTCCTGTCGGCGGCGGACGAGGTCCGCTTCGATGAGACCGCCGCGGCCGCCACTCGCGCCGTGATGCTGGTCTGCTGGCTGGGGGCGGCGCTGCTGGCCGGGGCCGCGATCCCGGCCGCCCGGCTGTTCGAGCACCGCCCCGCCGAGGCCCATACCCTGGCCCTCACCTTCGCCGCCTTCGCCCCGGGGCTGATCGGGTACGGCCTGACCGCCTGCCTCTCCCGGGTGCTGTTCGCGGACGGCCGGGCCAGGCCGGCCGCGGCCGCGCTGGTGGCCGGCTGGCTGCTGGTGATCGCGGCGGACGTGGCCGCCGTGGCGCTGGTGCCGTCCCGCTGGGTGGTGCCGATCCTCGGCCTGGGCAACTCCATCGGGCTGAGCGCCGGCGGCCTGGCCCTGCTCGCCGTGGTCCGGGGGATCCGGGGGCGCGCCGCGCTGCGCGGGACGGCCCGGGCGGCGGTGGCCGGGCTGGCCGGGGCCGTGGCCGGCGTCGCCGCCGGGCTGGCCGTGTCGGCGGCTGCCCCGGCCGGCGACTTCGCGGCCAACGCGGCGGTCACCGTGCTCGTCTGCGGCTGCGTACTGCTGGTGTTCATGACGACGGCGCTGCTCCTGGACGGCGGCGATCTGCGGGCCGTGCTGGGCCGTGTCCGGCAGCGGCGGCCCGGCGCGGGGCTGTCCCGGTGAGCGGCCCGGTCGCGGCCGGGCTCACGATCAGTTACCTGGTCGCCGGCACTGCGGGCGGCACCGGGCGGCACGTGGCCATGCTGGCGGCCGGCTGCGCGGCGCGGGGCGCGGCGGTGACCGTGTACGGGCCATCCCCGGCCATCCAGTCGATGAGCACGGACGGGCATCACTGGGACGGCGCCCGGGTGTGCCTCGCGGCCGTGGACATCGCCAGCCGCCCCCGGCCGGCCCGGGATACGGCGGCGGTGCGGCGGCTGCGCCGGCTGCTGGCCCGCGACCGGCCCGACGTGCTGCACGCGCACGGGCTGCGGGCGGGAGCGCTGGCCGGGCTGGCGCTGGCCGGCCCGGCTGGCGGCCGAACCGCGCTCGCGGTCACCGTGCACAACGCCCCGCCGCCCGGCCAGCCCGCCGCCACGGTCTACGCGTTCCTGGAGCTGCTGGTGGCGCGCCGGGCCGGCGCGGTGCTCACCGTGTCCGGGGACCTCGCGGAGCGGATGCGCCGCCGCGGCGGCCGCCTGGCTGGCCGCGCCCTGGTGCCCGCGCCGGCCGCCGGGGCGCCCGCCCCCGCGGACATCACCGCCGTGCGCGAGGAGCTTGGCGCGGCAGGCCGGCCCATCGTGCTCGCGGTCGGACGGCTGGCCCCCCAGAAGGGGTTCGGCACGCTCATCGAGGCGGCCTCCCGCTGGCAGCGGCCGGCCAGTCCCGGGTCCCCGCCGGTGACCGGGCTGCGGAGCGCCGACGCGTTGCTGGTCATCACCGGGCAGGGGCCGCTGCAGGCGGCGCTGCGGAGCCAGGCGCAGGCGGCCGGGGTGGCGGCCCGGTTCCTCGGCCAGCGCCCGGACGTGCCCGCCCTGCTGGCCGCCGCGGACGTGGTGGCCGTGCCCAGTGCCTGGGAGGGCCAGCCGCTCATCGTGCAGGAGGCGCTGCGGGCCGGCCGGCCGCTGGTCGCGTCCCGGGTCGGCGGCATCCCCGACCTGACCGGGCCGGACGGTGCGGTGCTGGTCCCGCCGGAGGACCCGGGCGCGCTGGCCGCCGCGGTGACCCGGCTGCTCGACGACGCGCCGGCCGCGGCCGCCCAGGCCGCGAACGCACTGGCCCGCGCGGCCCTGCTGCCCACCGGGGACATGGCCGTCGAGCAGGTGCTCGGTCTCTACCACCAGCTGTCCCGCCCCGCGTAGCCCAGCTGAGCCCGCCCCGCTCGCGCGCACGCCCGGGCGGCTATCACGCGGTGCGGGCGCCGCCGGCGGCTAGTCCGGTCCGGGTGCACTCTCTGTGACCGGCCGGATATTACCGTACAGTACGTATTTCCTTAGTAGCATCGTGCTATTCCGGTTGAAATGCCTGTCGCTGCTGTGCTCCTCTGTCTGCTTGGGTCCGAATGTCCACGTTCTGCTCTGAGGCGGGCCCAGTGGGGGCTCACGCGTGCGACCCGACAACGGCCGCCTGGATAACCCCGGGCCTGCGCCTGGGAAATCCGGCACGCCCTCCGGCCCCCAGCCGCCCCGTGGCCGGGCCGGCCAGCGGCGGGCCGGGCCCGGCTGGGCGGGCGGCGAGGCGGCCGCCCAGGACACGATCATCCTGTCCGTCGAGGACCTGGATCTGGCCCGGGAGACCATTGCGCTGGCCCAGCAGGACGCTGCGGCCGCCCGCGATGAGAAAGCCGCATCGTCCGGCCGTGGGTCCGGGACTGCGCGCGAGGAGAGTGCCCCGCCCGCACCGGCTCTCCAGGACCCGGCCCCCCAGGACCCGGCCCCCCAGGACCCGGACAGTCAGGACGCAGCCCCCCCGGGCCTGGCCAGCGCGGTAGCCGCCAGGCCACAGCCGCAGCCCCCGGTGCCATCCGCCACGGCACCCGCGTCCTCCGTCACCCGGCGCGGGCCGGCGCCGGCCACCGAACCGCGTCCCGTGCCGTCCTGGGGCGCGGTGCTGGTCACCACCGTCCAGCTGTGGGTTCAGCGGCGACTGCACCGCCCGTCGGGCCCCCGGACCGCTACCGCCCCCGCCGCCGGGCCCCGCGCGGCCATCGAGTCTGGCCCCGCTGCCGGGTCCCGCCCGGCGGGCGGCTCCCGGCGCAGCACCCGCTGGCGCCTGACGCTGGTCCTCGTCGTGGCCGCAGCCCTGTTCGCCGCGGGGGCCGTCACGGTCGCGCTGATCCGCGGCGCGGGCTCCGCCACGGCGAATGGCAGCCAGGGGCAGGCGGGCACCGGCCAGCGGGCCAGCGCGGCCGCGCTCCGGGCCGCCGCGGCAGCCCGGGGGCAGGCCGCGGCGTGGATTACGTCGCAGGTCGCCACGGACACGATCGTGGCCTGCGATCCGTTGATGTGCGCGGACCTGCAGCACGCCGGCCTGTCCGCCGGGCGGCTCCTCGTGCTCGGCACCGGGAGCGCCGGCCCGACGGGCAGCGACGTGATCGTGGCCACCGCGGCCGTGCGCCAGGAGTTCGGCGCCCGGCTCACCTCGGTCTTCGCACCGGTGACGCTGGCCAGCTTCGGGTCCGGCAGCGCCCAGGCCAGCATCCTGGTGGTCGCCCCGGATGGGAGCGCGGCCTACATGTCCGGGCTGCACGCGGACATGGCGGCCCGTGTCTCTGCGGGCGGCCAGCTACTGAGGAACCCGAGGATCCACGAGAGTGCCGCCGTCCGCCAGGCACTCAGCACCGGCCAGGTCGACGCCCGGGTGCTCACCGTGCTGGCCGCGCTGTCCACCATGCACACCGTGGACGTGCTGGCCGTCGGCGCCCCGGCGGCGGGCGCCAGCAGCGGGATGCCGCTGCGCTCGGCCGACATCACGCCGGGTGCCCCGATGCCCCGGCGTCCGCGCCAGCCCAACACCGTCCGCTCATTGGCCCGGTTCCTGCAGGACCAGCAGGCCCCGTTCCGGCCAGCCGGGATCACCACGGTCAGGCTGGACGGCCGGGCCGCGCTCCGCATCGAGTTCGCCGCACCCAGCCCGCTCGGGCTGCTCGGCAAGAGTTAACGAATACCAACCAGAGTGGGGGAACATCATGGCACGGAGTTCAGCGTGAGACGGCCCGGCCCCGGCCGGGCCGCCGCCAGCCGGGCAGCAGTCACCCCGGCCGGGATCACCCCGGCCCGGTCTGGCGCGGCCGGCGCCCGGGCGGCCGGGCTGCGCGGCCGGGCCGCCCGGATGAGCCTGCTGCTGGCCAGCGCCCTGCTGACGGTGGCCGGGCTGGCGGGCACGGCGACCGCCGCGGCCGCCGCCCCCGCCTCCACCGGGCAGGGCTGGATCAGGCTCGCCCACCTCTCGCCTAACACCCCGGCGGTGGACGTCTACCTGTACAGCTACGGCATGCCCAACGCCGAGATCGTGCTGCATCACGTCAGCTACGGCACCGTGTCGCCGTATGAGAAGGTCGCCAGTGGCGAGTACACCGTGGCCATGCGCGGGGCCGGTGCCCCGCCCAGTTCCACCCCGGTGCTGTCCAGCAACCTCATGGTGCACCCCGGGCACGCCTACACGGTGGCCGGGCTCGGGCCGGAGAAGGCGCTCCGGCTCCAGGTGCTCGATGACCGGCTGAGCACGCCCAGGGGCAAGTCGCTGGTCCGGGTGATCCAGGCGTCGCTGAAGCAGCATCTGGTCACGGTGCGGGCGGGCAGTGACACGCTGGCCAGCCACCTGGCCTTCGCCAGTGTCACCGGGTACGGCACCGACTCGCCTGGCACCTGGACCGTGCATGCGGCCGGCGGCACGGAGAGCTGGTCCGGCCAGGTCAGGCTGACCGCGGGCTCCATCCACACGCTCGTGGTGCTGGACTCATCCAGCGGCTTGCAGGTCACTGACCTGATGGACGCGGACGGCAGCAGCATGATGCCCGCCGGCGGCGCGGCGACCGGCCTGGGCGGCACCGCCCCGGTGCCGGCTCCCTCGCCCATGCCGTGGCTGGCCGCGCTCGCCGCTGGCCTGGCGCTGGCCGTGGCCGCCGGGATCCGGATGCGCCGCAGCAGGACAATGGCCCGGCACGCCCGCTGATGACGGCCGGCGCTCGCGCGCCCGTCACTGAGGCCGCGCCGGGGCGGCATGGGCGCCGCAGCCCGCCCTGGCGCAAGATGGCACGGCGGCCGCTCGGGGTCGCCGTGCTGCTGGCCGGCCTGCTCGCCGCCATCCTCGCGGTGACCGGGCTCGTGCTGCGGTCGGGACGGCCCGGGGTCACGCCCGGGCCGCTGCCGGAAGGAGCGGCGGCGCCGGTCCCGCTGGGCAAGCCCGCCCCGCTGCCCCAACCGTCCTCGTCCCGGCCGGTGCCGGCCCCGGCCTGGCTGCGGATCCCGGCCATCAGGGTGCGTACCCGGCTCGTCCGGCTCGGCATCACCCCGCAGGGGACGCTGCAGGTGCCCTCCAGCACCACGGTGGCGGGCTGGTACACCGGCAGCCCGCGGCCGGGCGCGATCGGCTCCTCGGTCATTGCCGGGCACATCGACTCCCGGCTGGGGCCGGGGGTCTTCTTCCGGCTGCGGCTGCTGAAGCCGGGCAACCGGATCTTCGTCCGGCAGGCCGGCGGCGGGCTGGCCGTGTTCCGGGTCACCGAGGTCCGGCAGTACGCCAAGGCGCGGTTCCCGACGGCACGGGTGTACGGTCCGGTGCCCGACCCGGAACTGCACCTGATCACCTGCGGCGGCGTGTTCGACCAGGCGACCGGCAGTTACCTGAGCAACATCGTCGTGTACAGCACCGAGATCCGCTGACCGCCGGGCGGCGCTGACCGCCGGGCGGCGCTGACCGCCGGGCGGCGCTGACCGCCGGGCGGCGGCGGGCCCCGCAGACCAGCGGCGGCGGGCTACCAGCCGCGGGCGCGCCAGTCGGCCAGGTGCGGGCGCTCGGCACCGAGGGTGGTGTCCTTGCCGTGTCCCGGGTACACCCAGGTCCCGTCGGGCAATTCGCCGAACACCCGGGCCTCCAGGTCATCCATGAGCTGGCCGAACCGCTCCGCGTCGCCCTGGGTGTTCCCCGGCCCGCCCGGGAACAGCGAGTCGCCGGTGAACAGGTGCGGGGTGCCCGCCAGCTGCCCGCCCGCGTCGTAACTCAGCGCGATGCTGCCCGGGGTGTGGCCGCGCAGGTGGATCACCGCGAGGCTGGTGTCGCCGACCGGCACGGAATCGCCGTTATGCACCAGGGTGGTGACCTTGACCGGCAGCTCCCCGGCATCGGCGGGGTGCGCCACCACATCGGCGCCGGTGGCCTCCTGCACCTCGGCCAGCGCCTGCCAGTGGTCCCAGTGCTGGTGCGTGGTGATGATCCGGCGCAGCGGGCGGTCGCCGATCAGCTCCAGTAGCCGGCCCGCGTCGTTGGCCGCGTCGATCAGCACTGCCTCGCCAGTCCCGGTGCTGGTCAGCAGGTAGGCGTTGTTGTCCATCGGCCCGACAGACAGCTTGGCCACGGTCAGGCCGGGCAGGTCCCGCATGTCGGGCGGGCCATCGGCGGTCACGTTCCCGGTGTAGGCCACCAGATTCTCCTCGCGTTGGCGCTTGCTGCCTTTCTATACCGAACGGCCCGCCGGTGCGTCATCACCCGCCCGGCCCGGGGGACCGGGGCGATGCGAGCGGGCGCCCCCCGCAATCGGGCGGTCCGCTGCACCGCGCCGATGGCCGGCGGACCGGGCGGCCGCTACCGCCAGGGGGGCAGCACGGGCAGGGCGGCCGCGCCGGTGACCCGCAGCCCGGTGCCGTCACCGCGGCCGGTCAGCCAGGCCAGCAGCGCGCCCGGCGGGCCGGCCACCTCGGCCTGCGTGCCAGCCGGGCTGTCCGTCCCGCCGGGTTGTGCTGCCGGGCTGTCCGTCCCGCGAGGCTGTGCCGCCGGGCCGATCCGGAAGCGGGCGGCGCCCTCGGGACTGATAAGGAGGGCCGGGACGTCCGGGCGGCCGGCCAGGTCGCGCGCCACCCGGGCCAGCCCAGCGCGGGCGAAGCCAGACGGCCAGTCAGCGGGCTGGTACCCGGCGCCCAGGTTGACGTGGTGGATCTCCACTTCGGACCGGCGCATGGCCAGCAGCTCCCGCGCCGGGAACGGCCGCCCGCGCCGGGCGACCGTGGCGGCCCAGGCCCTGGCGGGCAGCCCGGCCGCGGCGGTGGCGAACCGGGCGGCGCTGTCGCGGGCATCGGCGGCGATGTCGGCTGCGCTGCGGCCCGCGCCGGCCGCGATGGCCGCGTCCCGGGCTGCCTCGCTGGGGTACATCGGCGTCTCGGTCCCGGTACCGGCCCAGGCGAGCAGGTTGCAGAAGCCGTCGGCGTTGCGGGCCAGATGAGTGAGCACGTGCCCGCGGGTCCAGCCCGGCAGCCGCGACGGCTCCCGGATCTGCGGGTCGGTGAGCAGTGCCGCGGTGACCAGTAGCCGGCGGGTCGCCATCTCGATGTCGGCGAGCGCCTGGGCGATCCCGGCGCCGGATTGCTCAGGCTGCATCTGGCTCCCTCGTACCGCGGTTCCCGGCCGGCCTCCCCGGCGGGGTGGTCCCGGAACAGCAAAGCCCGCCGGTGGTGACCGCGCATCATCTTTGCCGGGGTTCGGGACCATCATCACCCGGCGGGATGGCACCCTGGGAGAAGAGCGGGGCGGGGGCGGCCGGCGGCGTGGCCGGGCGGTGCCGGAGCCGGGAACGCTTCCCGCTGGATCGTTGTTTTGTCAGTGCCCCCGAGTAGCATGGCGCATCCCTGTGGGCAGAGGAGTCATCCCCTTCCTGACCTGGAGATCCGTCATCATGACCCGGAGAACCGTGACCCGGAGAGCAGAGCGCAGTGGCTGACCGTCTCGTCGTCCGTGGTGCCCGTGAGCACAACCTGAAGGATGTGTCGCTGGAGCTGCCGCGGGATTCCATGATCGTGTTTACCGGGCTGTCGGGGTCGGGGAAGTCGAGCCTGGCGTTTGACACGATTTTCGCGGAGGGGCAGCGGCGGTATGTGGAGTCGCTGTCGGCGTATGCGCGGCAGTTCCTGGGGCAGATGGATAAGCCGGATGTGGATTTCATCGATGGGCTGTCCCCGGCGGTGTCGATCGACCAGAAGGCGGCGTCGCGTAACCCGCGGTCCACGGTGGGGACGATCACGGAGGTGTATGACTACCTGCGGCTGCTGTATGCCCGGGTGGGGAAGCCGCACTGCCCGCTGTGCGGGCGGCCGATCGCGCGGCAGGCGCCGCAGCAGATCGTGGACCGGGTGCTGGAGCTGGAGGAGGGGGCCCGGTTCCAGGTGCTGGCCCCGGTCATCCGCGGCCGCAAGGGCGAGTACACCGAACTGCTCCGTGAGCTGCAGGCCAAGGGGTACTCGCGGGCCCGGGTGGACGGCACGGTCATCCGGCTGGACAGCGCGGGCGGGGATGGCAGCGGGCTGCCTGCGCTGAAGAAGTATGAGAAGCACACGATCGAGGTGGTGGTGGACCGGCTGGCGGTCAAGCCGGATGCGCGGCGGCGGCTGACTGATTCGGTGGAGACGGCGCTGGGCTTGTCTGGTGGGGTGGTGCTGCTGGACTTCGTGGACTTGGCGGAGGATGACCCGCACCGGGAGCGGATGTACTCCGAGCACCTGGCGTGCTTGTATGACGACCTGTCGTTTGAGGAGCTGGAGCCGCGGTCGTTCTCGTTTAACTCGCCGTGGGGTGCGTGCCCGGATTGCACCGGGCTGGGCACCCGGCTGGAAGTCGACCCTGAGCTCGTTGTCTCCGACCCGGGCAAGACGCTGGCCGGGGGCGCGATCGGGCCGTGGAGCGGCGGGCACGTCAGCGACTACTTCATCCGGCTGATCGAGGCGCTGGGCGCGTCGCTCGGGTTCAGCGTGGACACGCCCTGGTCCCGGCTGCCCGCCGCGGCCCGGAGGGCCCTGCTGCACGGCTACGACAAGCAGGTCCACGTCCGCTACAAGAACCGGTACGGCCGGGAGCGGTCGTACTACACCTCGTTCGAGGGCGCCATTCCCTACATCGAGCGGCGGCACGCCGAGGCGGAGTCGGATTCCAGCCGGGAGCGGTTCGCCGGGTTCATGCGCGAGGTGCCCTGCCCGACTTGTCACGGGTCCCGGCTCAAGCCGATCGCGCTGGCGGTGACCGTGGACGGCCGGTCCATCGCGGAGATCTGCGCGCTGCCCATCGGCGAGATGGCCAAGCTGCTCCGCGGCCTGGACCTGTCCGACCGGGACATGCAGATCGCCGGCCGGATCCTCAAGGAGGTCAACGCCCGGCTCGGCTTCCTGCTCGACGTGGGCCTGGACTACCTGTCCCTGGACCGGGCCTCGGCGACGCTGGCGGGCGGGGAGGCGCAGCGGATCCGGCTGGCCACCCAGATCGGGTCGGGGCTGGCCGGGGTGCTGTATGTGCTGGATGAGCCGTCGATCGGGTTGCATCAGCGGGATAACCACCGGCTGCTGGAGACGCTGATCCGGCTGCGTGACCTGGGGAACACGCTGATCGTGGTGGAGCACGATGAGGACACCATCCGCGCCGCCGACTGGGTGGTGGACATCGGCCCGGGCGCCGGGGAGCACGGCGGGAACGTGGTGGTGTCCGGGCCGGTGGCCGACCTGATGGCCAGCCAGGAGTCGCTGACCGGGGCGTACCTGACCGGGCGGCTGAGCATCCCGGTGCCGGCCGTCCGGCGTAAGTGGCTGCGGTCGCGGCAGGTGGTGGTCAAGGGCGCGAGTGAGCATAATCTCAAGGACGTGGAGGCGGCGTTCCCGCTGGGCACGTTCATCGCGGTGACGGGGGTGTCGGGGTCGGGGAAGTCGACGCTGGTCAATGACGTCCTCTATAACGCGCTGGCCCGGGAGCTGCACGGGGCGCGGACGGTGCCGGGCCGTCACGTGCGGGTGAGCGGGATGGCCCACCTGGACAAGGTGGTGCACGTGGATCAGGGGCCGATCGGGCGGACCCCGCGGTCCAACCCGGCCACCTACACGGGGGTCTTCGATCACGTCCGGAAGCTGTTCGCGGCGACGGCGGAGGCGAAGATCCGCGGCTACCAGCCGGGCCGGTTCTCCTTCAACGTCAAGGGCGGCCGGTGCGAGGCGTGCTCCGGGGACGGCACCATCAAGATCGAGATGCAGTTCCTGCCGGACGTGTACGTGCCGTGCGAGGTGTGCCACGGCGCCCGGTACAACACCGACACCCTGGGCGTGCACTACAAGGGCAAGACGATCGCGGACGTGCTGGACATGCCGATCGAGGAAGCCGCCGCGTTCTTCGCCGCCATCCCGGCCATCCACCGCCACCTGGCCACCCTGGCCGACGTCGGCCTGGGCTATGTCCGGCTCGGCCAGCCCGCCCCGACCCTGTCCGGCGGCGAAGCGCAGCGGGTCAAGCTGGCCGCCGAACTGCAGCGCCGCTCCACCGGCCGGACCATCTACGTGCTGGACGAGCCCACCACCGGGCTGCACTTCGAAGACATCCGCAAGCTCCTCGCCGTGCTGGGCCGGCTCGTCGACGCCGGGAACACCGTCATCGTCATCGAGCACAACCTCGACGTCATCAAGACCGCCGACCACGTCATCGACCTCGGCCCCGACGGCGGCTCCCGCGGCGGCCACATCATCGCCACCGGCACCCCCGAGCAAATCGCCCAGACCGAAGGCAGCCACACCGGCCAGTACCTCAGGAAACTGCTCGACGTCTGAGCGGGCTGCGGGCGCCACTCAGCGGCGGCCCCGCTGGCGGGCGGCCAGACCGGTGCCGGACGCGGGGTGAGGGCCGGTCAGTGCCGGGCGGACATCGTGATGAAGTCCCGGGCCCAGGCCGCTTCGAAGAACGTTGACGGGCCCTGCACGGTTGAGCCGAGCAGCTTGCTGCCGTTGGCCGGGGCGGCGGGGCCCTGGCCGCCCGGCGGGTCGTAGCTGGCGAACGCGGGCCAGTCCGGATTGATGTCCAGCTCCATGCCGCGCACCACCCCGGCGCGGGCCAGCAGCCGGGCGAGCTGCAGCGGGTCCAGGCCCGGGCCCGCGGCGTAGACAAGGGCGCCGTCGGCGGTGACGCCGGCCCCGGACCGCCACTGGTGGTCAATGCCGGGGACTGTGGCGGCGCAGGAGGCCGCCCCGCACGTGTTGCCCCACGCCCGCCAGTCCGCGCTCGCCGCCCGGGCCGTGGGCCGGCCGCCGGCCACCAGCAGCACCAGGTTCTGCCGGACACTCACCACGCCCGGGCCCATGGATACGCCCTGGCCCCAGGCGCCGACCGTGACGCCGCCGTCGGCCGTGATCACCAGCGAGGCCGCGCCGCGGCGCAGCGGGACGACTGTCCGGCCCTCGGTGTAGTAACCACCACCCGCGTCCTTCATCTGGAAGCCGCCATTGAACGCCGCGACCAGGGTGGCGGCCTGCGCCGGCTGGACCGGTGCGGTGTACCGGTAGGGGCCGCCGCCGGGGCTGAGAGATCCGGAGTACAGCCGGGCCGCCAGCAGCCGGGTGTCCATCCAGGCGATTCCGGCCGGCCGGGTTCCGCCGGGCGGGAGGAGCCTGGTCTCATACACGGCCGGCATGCCACGCACCAGGCGCCCGGCCGCGTGCCAGGTGCCCGCCCCGGGCGCGGCGGCGCGGGTGAATGGCTGCAGGGCAGCCGGGCGCGGCAACGGCCCGGCGCCCGACCCGGCGGCGCCCGCCCTGGAGGCCCGGGGCCGGGCTGGCCGCGCGGCCGCGAGCGTGCTGGCCCGCGCCGCGCCAGCCGGTGCCGCCGTGGCAGCCGGTGCCGCCGTCCCTGCGGGGCCATGCGCCGTGGCGACCACGGCGGCCGGCCGGCCTTCGGTACACGAGGCAAGCATCGCGGCCAGTGCGGCCGGGATGGCCAGCCGGGCCAGCGAGCGGGCCCGTGTCCCGGCCCGTGCCCGGCCGGCCCGTGACCCGGCCCGTGCCCGGCCGGCCCGTGACCGGTCACAGAGCAGTGACCGGGCCAGCGCCAGTGCCCGGCCAGAGGCCCGCGGCCAGGTCAATGCCAGGGCCGGTGCCCGGTCGTCGGCCCGGCGGGGCGAGGCGGTGGTCATGGCTCCACGGTAGACAGCGCCCCGGGTGACCCGGGCCGGGGACTGCCATCAGCAGCCCGCAGGCGCGCCGCGGGCCCGGGTTCGGTGCCTGGCCGCCCGGCCCGGGCGGGTGCCCGGGCCGCCGCCTGGGCGGGCCCGGGGCGTGGGCCGTAGGCTCAGCGCATGAACCGCCGCTTAACCGCCGGGACGGCAGGGCTCGCGCTCGCCGGGCTGCTCGCCGCGGCCTGCGGCGGCCAGCCGGCCCCAGGACATCCGGCCACCGCTAGCACCAGCGCTCCCCAGCCGCCCCAGGCAGCGGCCGTGCTCAGCGGCCGCCCGGTGCCCGTGCCCGGGTGCTCCACCCTGGCGGGATCCGCGCCAGGTCTGCCCGCCCGGCTGGTCAGCCTCATCAACGTGGGCGGCACCCCGTTCGGGGTGACCGGCGCCGCGGGCGGGCACTGGGCGTTCGTGTCCACCGCCGGGCCGGGGATCCAGGTCCTGCGGTCCGGTGGCCAGCCAGCGCTGGTCCGGGTGGGCACGGTCACCATCGGCGGCGCGGCCCTGCTCGGGGAGACGGTGACCCGGGACGGCCGCTACCTGCTCTCCGCCACTGTGCGGGGCGCGGCGGTCATCAGCGTCCGCGCGGCGGAGCAGCGCCGGCCTCACCCGGTGCTCGGCACGCTGGCTGCCCCGAGCGGTATGGGCGCGATCGAGGTGGCGGTCACGCCGGATGGGCGGCTCGCCTTCGTCAGCCTGGAGTCTTCGGACGACATCGCGGTCTTCGACCTGCACCGGGCACTGACCCGCGGCTTCGGGCCCGGGGACTTTCTCGGCTTCATTCCGGCCGGGCTGGCCCCCGTGGGCCTGGCCGTGTCCCCGGACGGCCGCTGGCTCTACTCGACCAGTGAAGTAGCCCGAAACAGCGCAAAGCCGCAGGCCAGCGACGGCACCCTGGCGGTGATCAGCGTACGGCGGGCCGCCACCGACCCGGCCCGCTCGGTGGTCGCCACGGTGCTGGCGGGCTGCCAGCCCGTCCGGGTGATCACCTCAGCTGACGGCCGGGTGGCCTGGGTCACCGCCCGGGGCAGCAACGCCCTGCTCGGGTTCTCCACCGCCCTGCTGCGCAGCCGCCCGTCCCAGGCCCTGATCGCCCGGGTCGCGGTCGGCACGGCGCCGGTCGGGCTGGCTCTCGTCGCTGGCGGCCGCCGGATCGTGGTGGCGGACTCGAACCGGTTCCAGGTGGCCGGGGCGACATCGAGCCTCGCCGTCGTCCGGGTCCCGGAGGCGCTGGCCGGCCACCCGGCGCTGGCTGGCCTGCTCCGGGCCGGGCAGTTCCCGCGGGACATGGCCCTGGAACCGGGCGGCCGGTCCCTGCTCGTCACCTGCTTCGCCTCCGGGCAGGTCGAGGTGGTGCACGTTCCCGGCCTCCCATAGCCAGGCCCGCGCCTGACCGGCGCCCGGTGACGGCTACCATGTCGGCGCGTGGAGATCATGACCGGTGCCGGAGCCGCCCAGGCCGACCTGGCCGGGCCGGGCCTGGAGGGGCCGGGCCTGGCGGGGCCTGACCCGGCCGGGGCTGGCCGGACGGCCGGGGCGCCGGGCGGCCCGGATGCTGCCGCGCCCGGGCCCAGGCGCGGCGGGGCAGCCACCCCGGCCTTCCTGCTGGTGCTGACACACGGCGCTGGCGGCGGGGTGGCGACCCCCGACCTCATGGCCGCGCGCGAGGCGGCCCTGCGGATGGGCGGTGCGGTGGCCATGGTCACCCAGTCGTACCGGGCCGCCGGGCGGCGCGCGCCAGGGTCTGCGGTGCGCCAGGACGAAGCCTGGACGGATGTGGTCGCGGCTCTGCGGCACCGCGTGCCGTCGCCGGTCCCGCTGATCCAGGGTGGCCGCAGCAACGGTGCCCGGGTCGCCTGCCGGACGGCGCGCGTGGTGGGAGCCCGCGCGGTGCTGGCGCTGGCCTTCCCGCTGCACCCGCCGGGCCACCCGGAGCGGTCGCGGGCTGGCGAGCTGGCGGCGGCCGGGGTGCCGGTGCTGGTGATCAACGGGAGCCGGGACCCGTTCGGCATCCCGGCCGCGAGCGCGGACGTCCAGGTGGTGGTGCTGGAGGGGGAGACCCATGCCCTGTCGCGACGGCCCGGGGCGGTCGCCGAGGCCACCCGATCCTGGCTGCGCGGGGTGAGCCAGGGGTGACCGGGCGGCCCTCCTAGCCGGCGAACCCGGGCATGCTGACGCTGCCGTAGGCACGGCAAGCCTGGTGGGGAGTGGCCAGCTCAGCCAGGGGCAGGGAAGCCCGGCGGTGGCGGGGGAGCCAGCTAGGCGGCGGGCTCAGCAGGCGCAGTGGCAGCTGGGGGGGTGGCGCGGGTGGCCGGCATGATCATGCTGGGCGTGCTCATACTGTGCGCGCTCACATCTGTGGGCCTGTGCGGGGCGATGGTATCCCCGCCCGGGAGCAGTTCCCCGGTGTCCTCGAAGACGACGATGCCGTTGCAGAGCAGGCTCCAGCCCTGCTCCGGGTGGCTGACGACGGTCCGGGCTGCCTCTCGGTCCAGCGCTCTCGCGTCTGGACACGGCGGCGTATGCGGGCACATTGGCGTGCCTCCTGGTCAGTGTCTGGCTTTGATGGGTCTAGCTGTGGTCCCGATCACATGTTAGTGTGTCCGCCCCGTACACCGCGCAACATAGCCCGTTGTGACGATTTATTGAGTCACTCTTTGTTACTCGTAGCAGTAACGTCCGCTGGCTACGGAGCCCGTACCCGGGCGGGTCAGGCAAGCCGGGTCAGGCGGCGGGGCTGCGGGGCATCCGGGGGATACCGGTCAGCTGGTGGCTCTCCCGCAGGGTGAGCAGCCGTTCCGCCTCCGCCGACCAGAGCCGGACCGGCCGGGTGGCCTTGGCCTTCCGCCGGTAGATCCGGTCGTCGTAGCCGAGCGGGCCGATGGCTACCCGTTCGGCCGCGTACGCCGCCCGCATCACCTCGGTGAGCGCCGCGTCCAGTGCCTTGGCCAGCCGGTAGCGTTCCGGCAGCGGCGCACGGGCCGCCTCGGCGTCGCGCAGCGCCTGCTCCGTGGTGCGGGCACCCTCCAGGAGATCCTCGAACCGGCCGGCCAGTTCCTGGTCGGCCGCGTACTTCTGCAGCGCCTCCTGGCTGGGCGTCTTGCGTTTCGCCATCACGGTGCGCTCCTCAGCTATCCCGTAGCCGGCCGCCCGCCGCGCCGACTGCGCCACCGGGGGCGAGCCTAGCGGATCAACCAGGATTTCCCGTCCCCGGTCACGGCCACCGGGGGCAGGTCCGCGCAGCCTGCCGCGAGCGTCCCCGGTGCGATCGCGGCCGGGGACGGACCGGTCCCGCTCTGCCCCGCGACAAAGCAGGCGTAGACGGCCAAGCTGGCAGGGTGAAGGCGGTTATCTATCACGAGTACGGGGTGCTGCCGGAACTGGCCGAGGTGCCGGATCCGCCCTGCCCGGACGGCGGGGCGGTCATCTCGGTACGGGCCTCCGGTGTCTGCCGGTCGGACTGGCACGCCTGGAAGGGGCACGATCCGGTACCGCTGCCGCATATCCCCGGGCACGAGATGGCCGGGTTCGTCGCGCAGACCGGGACCGGGGTGACCCGGTGGCGGGCCGGGGACCGGGTGACCGTGCCGTTCACCTGCGGCTGCGGCCGGTGTGAGTACTGCCGGGCCGGGCAGGCGCAGGTGTGCCCGACCCAGACCCAGCCGGGTTTCACCGGCCCGGGGTCGTTCGCCGAGCTCGTGGCCATCGAGGCGGCCGAGGAAAACCTGGTCGCGCTGCCCGGTCAGGTCGGCTTCACCGCCGCAGCCAGCCTGGGCTGCCGGTTTGCCACCGCGTTCCGGGCGCTGACCGCGCACGGGCGGCTGCACCGCGGGGAGTGGCTGGCGGTGCACGGCTGCGGCGGGGTAGGCCTGTCCGCGGTGCACATCGGGACCGCGCTGGGCGCCCGGGTGGTGGCGGTGGATGTGTCACCCGCGGCGCTGGCGGCGGCCCGCGGCCTCGGCGCCGAGCAGGCCGTCCGGGCCGCCGCCGGCCCGGACCCGGGCCGGCCGAAGACACGGCGGCGGCCGTCCGGGAACTGACCGGCGGGGGCGCCCACGTCTCGGTGGACGCGCTCGGCGCCCCGGCCACCGCGGCCGCCTCGGTGCGCTGCCTGCGCCGCCGGGGGCGGCACATCCAGGTCGGCCTGCTGCTCGGCCCGGACGCGGCCGCGCCGCTGCCGATGGACCTGGTCATCGCCACGGAACTGGAGATCTATGGCTCGCACGGGATGGCGGCCCGGGACTACCCGGCCATGCTGGCCATGGTCGCCGAGGGTGCGCTCCGCCCGGACCGGCTGGTCGGTGAGGTGATCGGGCTGGACGGGGCGGGCCGCGCGCTGGCCGCGATGGACCGGCCCCCGGTCACCGCCGGAATGACGGTGATCGAGGTCCCGCCCCAGGGATGAACCGGCCGGTCGCGGGCAGCTGGATAAGTCACCAGACGACCTGATCACCGGAGGAGAGGAACCCTCGTGACCGCCGTGCCCGAGATCATGCTGAACAACGGCCGGACCATCCCGCAGTTCGGCTTCGGTGTCTTCCAGGTCAAGCCGGAAGCCACCGTGGCCGCGGTGAGCACCGCGCTGGATACCGGCTACCGGCACATCGACACCGCCGAGATGTACGGCAACGAGCGGGAGGTCGGCGAGGCGGTCCGCAAGTCCGGGCTGGACCGCTCGGACGTGTTCGTCACCAGCAAGCTCAGCAACGCCGCGCACCGGCCGGACGACGCCCGGCGGGCCTTCGACGCCTCCCTGGACGCGCTCGGTTTCGACTACCTCGACCTGTTCCTCATCCACTGGCCGCTGCCCACCCGTTACGACGGGGACTACGTGTCCACCTGGAAGGTGCTGGAGGAGTTCTACCGGGAGGGCCGGGCCTGGTCCGTCGGGGTGTCCAACTTCCAGCCGCATCACCTGCGGCGGCTGCATGAGGAGGCGGAGATCACCCCGGCCGTCAACCAGATCGAGGTGCACCCGTACCTGACCCAGGACGCCGTGCGGAGGTTCTGCGCCGAGCACCAGATCGCCATCGAGGGATGGTCCCCGATCGGCCAGGGCCGGGTGCTCGACGACCCTGAGATCGTCACCATCGCCCGGCGGCTGGACCGGACCCCGGCCCAGGTGGTCCTGCGCTGGCATATCGAGCGCGGCGACATTGTCTTCCCGAAGTCGGTTACCCCCGAGCGGATCCGGGAGAACTTCGACATCTTCGGCTTCGAGCTGACCGGGGAAGACGTCCAGACCATCACCGCGCTGAACCGGGACCAGCGCTCCGGCCCGGACCCGGACAAGTTCGACATGGTTGCGGGCTAGCTCGCTGCAGAGCGTGCGTGGGTCGTCCCCCGGATCAGCCCGGGGGGATGAGCTCGGGCTGGTCTAGCAGCCGCAGCCAGCTGCCGTCCGGCTGCCTGCGCGCCACCTGGGCCCGGCCGCCCGCGCCGTCCCGGGCGACCGTGCTGGTCAGCGCGATGTCGCCGCTGACCAGCGTGGGCAGCGGCGGCTCGGGCTCGAAGCGCGGCGCGTTCGGCAGGATTTTCTCCCACAGCGCGCGGATCGCCTCGCGGCCGGTGGTCTGGCTGCCGGGCGGGTAGGCCATCACCGCCTCCGCCTCGTAGAGCGCCGCGATGCCCTCGGCATCCCCGGCGTTGGCCCGCTGCACGAACAGCCGGGTGAGGTCCTCCGGCCGCCGGGCCTTCTCCCGCTCCTGCATGGACGTCTCCGTTCCGCCGCGCCGCGTTGCCGTCATCGCGCCCTGCCTCCCAGCCTGGTCGGCGAGATCTCAGAAGTCCAACAGATCGTTGTGCTGGAAGTTAGAATTTTTGGTTATGGAGTTGCGGCAGCTCGAGTACTTCATCGCGGTGGCCGAGGAGGCCAGCTTCACCCGGGCCGCGGACCGGGTGCACATCAGCCAGTCCGGGGTGAGCGCCCAGATCCGGCAGCTCGAGCATGACCTGGGCGCGGCGCTGCTGGACCGGTCCGGCCGGGCGGCCACGCTGACCGCCGCCGGGGCGGCCGCGATCGGGCCCGCGCGGGCCGCGCTGGCCGCGGCCGGTGCCGTCCGGCAGGCGGTGGACGAGGTGAACGGGCTGCTCCGCGGGCGGCTGGTGGTCGGGATGGTCACCGCGTGCACGGTCACCCCGCTGTTCGCGGCGTTGTCCGCCTTTCACCGTGCCCATCCGGGGGTGGAGATCAGCCTGCTGGAAGGCAACTCCGGCGTGCTGGCCGGCCAGGTCCGCACCGGCCTGGCCGATCTGGCCCTGACCGGCTCGGCGGGCGCCCCGCCCGATGGCCTGGAGGCACTGACGATCATCAGTGAGCCGCTCGCCGCGGCCGTCCCGCCTGGCCATCCGCTGGCCGGGCGGGGCCGGGTCGCGCTGGCCGACCTGGCGGGCTACCCGATCGTGAGCCTGCCGGAGGGCACCGGGGTCCGGGCCGTGCTCGACCAGTCCTGCCAGGCCGCCGGGGTCCGCCCGGATATCGCCCTCCAGGCCAGCGCGCCGGGCACGGTCGCCGACCTCGCCGTCCGCGGGCTCGGCGTGGCGATCCTGTCGCAGTCCATGGCGGCCGGCCACGCCGGGCGGCTGCACGCCGTGGCCATCGACGGCCTGGCCATGCCAGCGGTGCTGGCGCTGGTCTGGGCGCCCGATCCCGGCCCGGCGTTGCGTGAACTCCTGGTGCACAGCCGGGAGGCGTTCGGCCTGGCCCACTAGGCTGGCCGCCGGGGCGGCACCGGGGGCCGCCCCGGCCGGGGGCCGCCCGGGCCGGAGGCCGCCCGGGAGCCCCGGGCGCGAGCACCGGGCGCGAGCACCGGGCGCGAGCAGGCGGGCGCGAGCAGGCGGGCGGAGGCGGATGCGGGTCGAACTGGCCACCAGCGCGGGGACCGCGGGCTGGCCCAACGAGGACTTCGCCGCCGTCGCGCCGGGCGCGGCCGTGCTGCTGGACGGCGCGACCACGGTGCCCCGGGACCGGGACACCGGCTGCCGGCACGGCGTGGCCTGGTACGCCCGGACGCTGGGCGGGCTGCTGCTGGCCGGGATCACCGCGGACCCGCCGGCGCCGCTGGCCGGGGCCCTCGCGACGGCGATCGGCGCGGTGCGCGACCAGCACGGGGGCTCCTGTGACCTGGACAACCCGGCCAGCCCGGCGGCCACCGTCACCGCGGTCCGGGCCGGGCCGGGCGGGCTGGACCTGCTCGCACTGTCGGACTCGGTGATCCTGGCCGACTACGGCGGCCGGGAGCCGGTGGTCATCACCGACACCCACCCGGCGGCGCGGGCCGATCCGGGGGCCGCCGGGCAGGCCCGGACCGGGCGGCTGGCGGGCGCCGGGCTGCGGGCGATCGCCCTGCTGAGCGACGGTGCCACCCGGATCGTGGACCACTACGGCGTGCTCGGCTGGCCGGGCCTGCTCGCGGTGCTGGCCGACCCGGGCCCGGAGGAACTGATCACCCAGGTGCGCGCGGCGGAGGCCACCGACCCGGATGGCGCCCGGTGGCCACGGCTCAAGCTGTCCGATGACGCTACGATCATTTACTGGCGCCAGCCTCTGTCAGATTAGGGCATTATGCTCTTCTCGCCTCGGGCCGTAGAGCCAGAGCCATAACGCCATAAGGGAGCCAGGAATGCTGTCCCGCGCGCCACGGCGCTCCGCCGCCCGCCCTGGTCGGCCGCCGTCGGCTGTGCACCCCGCAGCAGCGCACCGGTTGTCCGTGGCATGACCGAGCGCGACCTTTTCACGCCAGCCGGTGCGCAGCGCACCGGGCGCGGGGATAACGTCGCGGCATCCGCCGGCGCGCCGGCCGGGACGCCAGCGCAGGGTCGGTCCTCCGGGCTGGCCGCCCTGCTCCGCCGCCACTGGCTGATCGGCCTGCTGCTGCTGGCCGGGCTGGTGCTCCGGGTACTCGCCGAGGTCGCCTACCAGCCCGCGCTCATCTACGTGGACACGCTCAAGTACCTCTACGGCGCCTCGCCGGGTGCCGACCCGATGGGGTACATGATCATCCTGCGCGGCATCCTGACCGTGGGGAACCTCAGCGTCGTGGCCGCCGTCCAGCATCTGCTGGGGCTGGGGCTCGGGCTCGCCCTGTATATCGTCCTGCTGCGCCAGGGTGCCCCGCGCTGGCTGGCCGCGCTGGCCGCCGCGCCGGTGCTGCTCGACGGCTACCAGGTCCAGATCGAGCAGACGATCATGCCAGACGTCTGGTTCGAGGCGCTGGTCGTGGCCGGGCTGTGCGTGCTGCTGTGGCGTCCCGCTCTCACCATGCGGCTGGCGGCCGCGGCCGGCCTGATCCTGGGCTGCTCCGCGGTGCTCCGCCAGATCGGTGAGGTGCTGATCCTGCCCGCGCTGGTCTACCTGCTGGTGCGCGGCGGCGGGCTGCGTCCGGTGGCTGTCCGCGCGGCCGCGCTGCTGGTGGCGTTCGCGCTGCCCATCGTCAGCTACTGCGCCGTGTCATACGCCAAGACGGGCCACTTCTGGCTGGCCCGGGGACAGAGCATGACGGGGCGGCTGACCGCGGTGGCCGACTGCGCCACCCTGCGGCTGCCCGCCGACCTGCGGCCGCTGTGCCCCACGCCGGCCGAGCAGGCCCACGGGCCGGACTGGCTGGAGCACTCCGGCCAGTCCCCGCTGCACCTGGCGCCCATCCCGCGCGGGGCGAACCGGAGTCAGCTCATCGCCCGGCTGGGCGCGGCCATCGAGCATCAGCAGCCGGTGCGGGTGGCGGACTCCATCGCCCGCGACTCGGTGCGGCTGTTCGCGCTGACCCGGTCCCCGACCCCGTGGGTCACGCCGATCTCGCGCTGGCAGTTCCAGACGGCCTACCCCACCTACCCGCCCTGGGTCAGCCTCGGCCCGGGGGACACCATCATGGTCGGCGTGCAGCGCGTGCTGTTCGGCCGGTTCATCGAGCGCCCGCTCAAGCCGCACTACGGCGGGCCGGCCCACATCGACCGTCCGGTGGCGGCCTTCCTGCGCTCCTACCAGCTCGATGGCGGCTACACGCCGGGCCCGGCGCTGGCGCTGCTGGCCCTGCTCGGGGTCGCCGGCTCGGTGCTGGCGCTGTTCCAGCGGGGCGCCGGCCCGCGCACCCGCCGGCTGGCGCTGGCCTGCCTGCTCTTCACCGGCACGGCCGCGGTGGTGCTGCTCGCGCCCGATCTCTACGAATTCTCCTGGCGGTACGAGCTGCCCGCCGTGGTCACCCTGGTGCCGGCCGGCCTGCTCGGGCTGGCCGCGCTGGCCAGCCGGATCCGGGACCGGAAGGAGCCGCCGGCGGCCTAGCTGGCCTGTGGCCGGCCCGCCAGCGGGGCTTCGCCGGCCGGAATGGCCGGGCCGGGGGGGATGGCCGGGCCGGCCGGAATGGTCAGCCCGGCCGCGGCCAGCAGGTCCGCGGTGGGCCGCGGCCTGGTCCGCAGCCCGGCGGCGAGCCCGCGCCGCAGGCAGGTGCGCAGCGTGGCCCGGTCCGCGGAGCGGGCGAACGTGCGGGCCCAGCGGCGCACCGTGGCCCCGCTGTACAGCAGCCGCTCAGCGGGCGCCAGCGAGGCGCCGGAGCGGAGCGTCCACACCTTGTTCCGCACCTCGTAGTAGAAGCGCTGCCCGGGGTCGGTGTCGGTGGACCCGAACGCCGCCGTCTTGTGCATCACCAGGCTGGCCGGGCAGAGCCAGCCGCGGCGGCCGCGCAGCAGCCGGGTGGTGAACTCGAAGTCGTCGTTCCACAGGAAGTAGTCCGCCTGCGGGAGCCCGCGCTCCCGGCACGCGGCCGCGTTGACCAGGATGGACACGAACGAGGCCGAACGGATGGGCTGGCACCCGGCCGCCGCCGCGGCGCGCTGCTGCGCCCGTGTCGCGAACGGCTTGACCCGGGGCGTGTTCATCGGGTGCGGGCGCCCGTCGGTCCACACCACCCGGCTGGCCACCAGGACCGGCGGGTCGGCCGGGCGCTGGGCGCGGGCGGCCAGCAGCGCCTGCAGGGCGGTGGCCTCGGGCACCGTGTCGTCATCCATCGCCCAGATCAGGTCGGCCCCGTCGGCCAGGGCCAGCGCGAGGCCGGCCGCGAAGCCGCCCGCGCCGCCGGTGTTCTGCCCGAGCACGGTGAGCCGGGCGGCCGGGAACGATTCGCGCACCGCCGCGGCGGTCCCGTCGGTCGAGGCGTTGTCGATCACCAGCACGGCATCCGCGGGCCGGGTCTGCCCGAGCACCGCGGCCAGCGACTCCAGCAGCAGCGGGCGCCGGTTATAGGTGACCACCACGGCGGCGACCCGGGGCTGCGCGGCCGGGGCCGATGAGCCCGCCGGGAGCGGGCCGGGGGAGCCGGGCGGGAGCGGCCCGGGGGAGCCGGGCGGGAGCGGCCCGGGGGAGCCGGGCGGGAGCGGCCCGGGGGAGCCGGGCGGGAGCGGGCCGGGGGAGCCGGGCGGGAGCGGGCCGGGGGAGCCGGGCGTGGTGGCTGGGCCGGCCATGCTAGGGGTGGCTCCGGGTCCGGGAGCGCTCCAGCGCCTGCCAGGCCAGGACCCGCAGCCGGCGCACCGACGGATGGCGGCTGCTGAGCTCGCGGACGGTCCGCTTCAGCCGCGGCGAGGCGGCGACCGCCGACTCCACCCGCCCGGCCAGGCCCCGCGGGCCGCCCCCGCCGCCCTGCTTCGGCCGCCCGTGCTCCTTGCGGTACTGGTTGACGACCAGGGCCGCGGCCGCCTCCACCGCGGCGTCCAGCACGGCCTCGGCCGGCACCGCGTCCGGGGTGTCCGGCGGCGCCCCGGCGGGCCGGGCGCGCAGGTCGTCAAGGTCCCCGATGACGTCGTAGTCGCTGGCGGACAGCCTGGTGGCCAGCAGGTCACCCTGGTCCTTGGCCCACCCGTCGCGGTCGGCGGGCAGCACCAGCCGGCCTGACCGCGGCCGGGAGGCCAGCGCCCGGTGCGCCACCCCCTCTTTCACCGTCCACATGTAGAACCAGTCGGGCACGTCGTCCGGCAGGGCCTGGTTGAGCCGCCGGAGGAACTCGATCTCGGGCAGGCCCAGCGACGCGTTCGGCCGGGCGCAGTCCAGGTCCACGCCGGCCGGGTCGATGCCGAGCAGCCCGGCGAACCGCTCCCAGAGCACCCCGGGCCCGGTCCCCGCCGGCGGCATGGTGATCACGTGGATCCGGTCGGCGGGCAGGAACCGGTTCCACAGTCCCAGGATGGCCAGCGTGTCGTGGACCCGCCAGAACCAGTACTCGCGCCGGTCGCCCGACACCGATTCGGTGTCGATCACGTCGCCGAGCCAGTTCGCCCAGCCGCGCGCGTTGCGGTGCTTCACGGTCTCCTGCCACTCGGCGGGCAGCAGCGAAGCCATGTCCCGCACCGTCAGCACCAGGTGCACCTCGGCGGGGCTGAGCGAGGCCACGGCCCGCTCGGCCTGCTGCTCGCCGGCGGCCGAGAAGAGTTCATGGGAGATGACCGCGATGCCGGGAGCCTGCCGGGCCTGGGTGGCCAGGATGTCCCACTCGCCGGTCCAGGACCCGGCCGGGTCCGACGGCAGTTTCTCGATGCCGCGCAGGTCCTGGCTGGCCCGGAAGTGGTCCTGCGGGTGGTGGCCCGGCAGCACCACGCCCTGGGCCTTCAGCGCGGCCCGGTTGCCCCACATCACCTGCTGCAGGAAGGTGGTGCCGGTCTTCGGCTCGCCGATGTGCAGGAAGACCCGGCCGGGACCGGTCCCGGCGGACCCGGGCGGCACGGGCCTGGCCGTGGTGCTCTGCTCGGTGCCGCCGTGCGCTGCCATCCGGGTACCTCTGTCGTGGTGGTGATGCTGCCGTGGATACCGGGCCGGCCTGGTCGCCCAGCCGGCCCACGGTCAGGGTAGACCAGAAGGCGGTGCGGGGTTGCCGCATGACGCGGGCCGCGCCCCGGGGCGGCCCCTCGGGCGCCCCGCGGGGCCGCCCGCGGCGCCCGAGCAGGCGCGCCTCGCCGGTGCGCGGGAGAACGCGCAAGCCCGGCGATAGCTGTCGTAAAGTAGCCTTCACCCGGTGGCCCAGGTCCGTGCCGGCCGCTGGCGGGCGGCGGCCTGGTGAGCCTCGGGGGGCGCCGGCCGGCCCACAGGACGGCCGCACCTCATGCCGCAGCGAGCAGTTTCCCGTCACGGAAGGCAAATACGGCATATGCCCGAGCCCTTCACCCTCCTGCTCTCGGTGTACGACGGCGACCGGCCCGACTACCTGCGGCAGGCCTTCCGCAGCGCGGTGGACGAGCAGACGCTGCGCCCGGCGCAGGTGGTGATCGTCCGGGACGGCCCGGTGCGCGGCGAGCTGACCCGGTGCCTTAACGAGTTGTGCGCGGCCAGCCCGGTGCCGGTCACCCCGGTCCCGCTCGGCCGCAACCACGGCCTGGGGCCCGCCCTGGACGAGGGGCTGGCCGCCAGCAAGTTCGACGTGGTCGCCCGGATGGACGCCGACGACATCTCGATGCCGCACCGGTTCGAGGTGGAGATCCCGCTGATCGCCGAGGCGGACATCGTCGGCGCGGGCCTGCTCGAGTTCGTCGGGGACACCGGCAACATCGTCGGCCAGCGGGTCCCGCCCACCGACCCGGCGCAGATCCTGCGGTACGCGCGGATGCATGACCCGTTCAACCATCCGACCGTGGTCTACCGCAAGCAGGCCGTGCTCGCCGTGGGCGGCTACGGGGACCTGCCGCTGATGGAGGACTACGCGCTGTTCGCGCGGATGCTGCAGCACGGCGCGCGCCCGGTCAACGTGGCCGAGCCGCTGGTCTACTACCGGGTCGGCGCGACCTCGTTCAAGCGGCGCGGCGGTACCGACCTGCTCCGCTCCGAACTCCGGCTGCAGCGCGAGTTCCGCCGGCAGGGGTTCACCAGTTCCACGGAGTACGTGCGCAACGTGATGGTCCGCGGCGGGTACCGGCTCATCCCGTGGCGGGCCCGCCGCGCGGTCTACCGCCCGATAGTCGCCCACTACACCGGCCGGACCGAGCCGGACTCACCGGAGGGTGAAACCGGCGCCAGCCCGGGGAGCGCCCCTCCCCGCAGCGGAATGACGGTGGGCCAGTGAACGTGGACCTCGTCATCGTCGGCTCCGGATTCTTCGGGCTGACCATCGCCGAGCGGTGCACCCGTGACCTGGGCCTGCGGGTGCTCGTCCTGGAACGCCGGGCGCACATTGGCGGGAACGCCTACAGCGAGCCCGAGCCGCAGACCGGGATCGAGGTCCACCGCTACGGGGCGCACCTGTTCCACACGTCCAACGCCCGGGTGTGGGAGTACGCCAACCAGTACACGGGCTTCACCGGCTACCAGCACCGGGTCTTCTCCGTCTATAAGGGCCGGGTCTACCAGATGCCGATCAACCTCGGCACGATCTGCGAGTACTTCGGCTCGGTGATGTCTCCGGATGAGGCCCGGGCCCTGGTGGCCGGCCAGGCCGCCGAGGTGCCCGCCGGGCAGGCGGCCAACCTGGAGGAGAAGGCCATCTCGCTGGTCGGGCGGCCGCTGTACGAGGCGTTCTTCCGCGGCTACACCGCCAAGCAGTGGCAGACCGACCCGGTCAACCTGCCGCCCGAGATCATCACCCGGCTGCCGGTCCGCTACACGTTCAATAACCGGTATTTCAACGATACCTACGAGGGCCTGCCGGCCGACGGCTACACCGCGTGGCTGGAGCGGATGGCTGACCACCCCCGCATCGAGATCCGGCTGGACACCGACTTCTCGGACCTGCAGGGCGGCCTGCTGGGCAACGTGCCCGTGGTGTACACCGGGCCGCTCGACGCGTACTTCGGTTACGCGGCCGGGGACCTCAGCTGGCGTACCCTCGACTTCGACCTGGAGGTGCTCCCCACCGGGGACTTCCAGGGCACCCCGGTCATGAACTACGCGGATGAGGATGTCCCCTTCACGCGCATCCACGAGTTCCGGCACTTTCACCCCGAGCGCGACTGGTACCCGAAGGACAAGACCGTGATCATGCGTGAGTACTCGCGCTTCGCCGAACGAGGCGATGAACCGTATTACCCGATCAACACGGCGGCCGACCGGGACCGGCTGCAGCGCTACCGGGAGATGGCCGCCGCCGAGCCAGGCGTGCTGTTCGGCGGCCGTCTCGGCACCTATAAGTACCTCGACATGCACATGGCCATCGGGTCGGCGCTGAGCATGTATGACAACCGGCTGCGCCCGTACTTCGCCGGTGGCCAGCCGCTCAAGGTGGCGGGGCGGGCCGATGACTGAGTCAGTGACGGGACCGGCGACCGGGACGTTGCCTGAACCGGGGGCCGGCGGCCCCGTGCTGCGGGTGCTGCAGCGGGTCGTGTTCCCCGGCGCGGACCTGGACGTGATCCCGCTGTACGTGGAGACGCACATGGACCGGGGTGCCGCCGAGCTGGCCGCGGAGACGGCCACCGAGCAGCTCACCGGCCGGAAGGCGGCGGGCGCGGGCAGCGTGCCGGTGGCCAACGCTGCGGTCGGCGAGGCTCAGTCGGTGATCCGGTTCGGCGCGGACGTGCCGGCCTACCTGGCCGGGGACGCCGGCCCGCGGCGCAGTGCCATCATCAGCGAGGGGCGCCGGGTCTCCTTCGCCACCTATTTCAACGCGTTCCCGGCCAGCTACTGGCGGCGCTGGACCACGGTGCAGTCAGTGACCCTGCGCGTCCGGCTGGCGGGCGAGTGCACGGTGATCCTGTACCGCTCCACCGCCCGCGGCTTCAGTCACCCGGTCGAGGCCATCGCCGTGCAGTCGGACGAGCCGGAGACCATCGAGCGCACCCTGCCGCTGACCCCGTTCATCGACGGCGGCTGGTACTGGTTCGATGTCGTGGCCGGCCCCCGGGGCACCACCCTGATCGAGGCCGAGTGGCTCGGCCTGGCCGACCCGGGCCCGGCCGGGCGGGTGAGCATCGGCATTACCACGTTCAACCGGCCCGACTTCCTGCTCGACCTGGTGCGCACGCTGGGTGACGCGACCGAGCTGGCCGACCTGCTCGACACGGTGTACGTGATCGACCAGGGCAGCAACAAGGTGAGCAACCATCCCAGCTTCGATGACGCGGCCAAGAAGCTGGCCGACCGGCTGCAGATCGTGGAGCAGGGCAACATCGGCGGCTCCGGCGGTTTCGCCCGCGCCATGGACGAGACGGTGACGGCCGGGCAGAGCGACTACCTGCTGCTGCTCGATGACGACATCAAGGTGGACCCGGAGGGCATCCGGCGGGCCGCCACCTTTGCCGACCTGGCCCGGCGGCCGACCATCGTCGGCGGCCACATGTTCAGCCTCTATGACCGGTCCCTGCTGCACGCGTTCGCCGAGGCCATCGCCCCGTACAAGTGGTGGTGGGGGATCGCGCCGAACACCCGGGGACGGCACGACTTCGCCCGCCGGAACCTGCGGAACACGCCGTGGATGCACCGCCGCGCTGACTCGGACTACAACGGCTGGTGGATGTGCCTGATCCCGACCCAGATCATCCGGGAGGTCGGGCTGGCGCTGCCGGTCTTCATCAAGTGGGATGACGCGGAGTACGGGGTGCGGGCCAAGGAGCACGGCTACCCGACCGTGTCCATGCCGGGCGTCGCCGCCTGGCACGTGCCGTGGGACGACAAGAACGACGCCCGCGACTGGCAGGCCTACTACCACCTGCGGAACCGGATTATCGTGGCGCTGCTGCACTCGCAGCAGCCGCGCGGTGGCAGCCTGATCGGCGAGAGCCTGGAACGTCAGCTGCAGAACCTGCTGTCCATGCAGTACTCGACGGCCGCGCTGCGGCTGCTGGCCCTTGAGGACGTGCTGTCCGGGCCAGCTCACCTGCACCGGGACATCCAGACCAAGAACCAGCAGTTGCGTGAGCTCCGGGCCCAGTTCACCGACGCGCACGACGTGGCGGACATCGAGAGCTTCCCGCCGCCGCGGCGCCGCGCGCCCGAGGCCGTCAAGGACTCCACCACCCCGACCAACAAGCGCAACCTGCTGACCAAGGCGGCGGCCGGGACCGCGCGCCAGTTCCGCAAGCCGGGCCAGGGAACCAGCAAGCGGCCGCAGCTGGCGCTGCCCTACCAGGACGCCTCCTGGTGGGTGCTGGTCAAGCTGGACAGTGTGCTGGTCTCGGCGGCGGACGGCACCAGCGCGGCCTGGTACCAGCGTGACCCCAAGGTGTTCCGCTCACTGGGGCTGCGCAGCCTGCGGGCACACCGCCGGCTCCGCCGTCAGTGGCCGCGGCTGGCGGCCGAATACCGGGCGGCCGCGGCCGACTTCACCTCGCCCGCGGCGTGGCGGCAGACGTTCGCGGCCTCCACCAGCCAGCCGGCGCCTGGCCCGGCATCATCGGGCCCGGCACCCTCAGGACAGTGAGCCGGGTACCGACGCGGCGCGGCGGCCGCACCTCCCCGCCCGCCCCGGCGGGCCGCCCCGGGGGCACTGTGACCGGCCGCCGGGACACGGCCGCCAGGTACGCGCCCGCCGCGGCCGCGGCGCTGGTGATGGCCGTGCTCGGGGTCTGGGGGCTGGCCCGGGACTCCGCCATGGGCAACGACGAGGTGGCCACCCGGTACGCCGCGCTGCTGCCGCTGCACCTGCTGGCCCGCCTGCTCCGGCACCTCGATGCCGTGCACGGGCTGTACTACCTGCTGATGCACGGCTGGATGGTGGCCGGCACCAGCCCGGCGGTGATGCGGATCCCCTCGGTGATCGCCATGACCGCCGCCGCGGCCCTGGTCGCACTCATCGGCTGGCGGCTGACCGGCTCCGGCTGGGCCGCGCTGTTCGCGGGCCTGATCATGGCGCTCACCCCCACCATCAGCTACTACGCGCAGACCGCCCGCTCCTACGCGCTGGTGTACGCGTGCGTGGCGGGCGCCACCCTGGTCCTGCTGCACGCGCTGGACGCGGAGCAGGCCGCGGCCGGGTCTGCGCCCGGCGGGCGGCCGGTGCTGGCGCGCTGGGTGGCCTACGCCGCGCTGATCACCCTGGCCGGCTACCTGAACGAGCTCGCGCTGCTCGTGCTGCTGGCGCACGGGGTCACCGTCCTGCTGGCCCGGTACGGGCGGCAGGCCCTGGTGCACTGGGCCGTGGCGTCCGCCGTCGCGGTGGTCATCGTGCTGCCGCTCGCGGTGCTCAGCGCCAGCGAGGATAAGGCCGTCAACTGGATTCCGCGGCCCGGGCTGTGGAGCCTGCGCATCCTGTTCCAGGATTACTTCGGGGCCAGCCTGGTCGTCGCGGTGCTGCTGCTGGCCTGCGCGGTGATCGCGGTGCTGCCGGACCAGATCGGGCCCCGCCCGGCACCATCCCCGGCCCAGCCGGCTCCCGGCCCGCCGGGCGAGGCCGGTGCCGCCGGGCCGGGCCTGGCCCCGTGGTGGCGCCGCGGTGGCGTGTCCCTGCCGTCGGTCGCCGCACCGCTGCTGGTGCTGCCCGGCGCGGTGCTCATCGGTGAGTCACTGATCGCCCGGCCGCTGTACGTGGACCGGTACGTGCTCTACGGCGAGGCGGGCGCGGCCCTGCTGGCCGGGGCCGGGGCGTACCGGCTCGGCCAGTGGCTGGCCACCGCGGCCGGCCAGCGCGGGCTGCTGTGGGCGCCGGGGGCGGTGGTGTGCGTGCTCGCGCTGCTCCTGCAACTGGGCCCGCAGCACCGGGCGCGCACCCCGCAGAGCCGGCTGTACGATTTCGGCGGCCCGTCCCGCTACCTGGCGGCGCATGCCCAGCCGGGCGACGGCGTGCTGTTCTTCAGCGACTTCTTCCGCAAGATACGGCTGGGTTATCCGGCCGACTTCCGCAACGTCAGCGACTTCGCCCTGGCGGCCTCACCCGCCCAGGTCGGCGACTTCCAGGGCCGGGACAAGCCGTTCAGCGTAGTCCGCCAGCTCATGCTCGGCCGCCAGCGGATCTGGGTGGTCGGCCGGCCGCCCTCCGCGCGGCTGGTCGCCGGCCCGGTCCGCGCCGAGGGCGAGTTGCTCAAAGCGCAATTCACCCTCGTTTCCCAACGGCACTTCAAGGGCGTCTGGGTCACCCTGTGGCGCCGCCGCTAGCTCACCCGGCTTTCAGCGGCTCTTTCCTGCGGCTCCCCCTTCAGCGGCTCCCCCTTCAGCGGCCTTCTTACGCGGCCTTCTTCAGCGCGCTTCAGCGGCCTTCTTCAGCGCGGTGAGCGTCACTGGGATGCCGCGGCGGGCCGCCTGGATGCGGAGCTCGACCTGGTGCGGGGCGTCGTCCCCGTAGCGCTCGCGGAATCCGGCGATCCCGTCGGGCAGGAACTCCCAGGATTCGGTGACCCGGGTCCCGCCGTCCACCGCGGTGAACGTGTAACCCCAGCGGGCCCAGGTGCCGCGGACCATGAAGGCGAACTCCCGGGGCCGGTCCGCCGCGACCACCCGGGACCGGGTCTCCCACACCCGGTCGGGCAGCTCGTTCCGCCCGGTGAACCAGGCGCCTTCGCGGGGGCCGTCACCGCCGTCCCACCAGCCGCCGGTGCAGACCGGGCTCCACTCACCCATCCGGGTCACGTCGGAGACCATGTCGTACAGGGCTTCGGGGTCGCGGGCGACATGAATGGATTCCGCGTAGCTCAGTTCGTCCACCGGACCAGTATGGCCCGCGGCGCCAGGCTCGCTGGCTGGGCCGCGGTGAGTTCGCTGTCGGCGCCCCGTCTTATGGTCGGTAGAGGTGGCGATGACCGCGGCGGAGGCCGGGAATCCATTCGCCACCGGCTCGCGGCGGCGGGTAGGTTCGTCGCGCGGGGACGTCCATGGGCAGGGCCTGCTCGGGAGGCATGGTGGCGGAGAGTAATACGGGACCGGCGATCCTGGTGGAGGGGCTGGTCAAATCGTTCGGTGAGGTCCAGGCCTTGCGTGGCATCGACCTGTCGGTGCCACACGGCACGGTGCTGGGGGTGCTCGGCCCGAACGGCGCGGGGAAGACGACAGCGGTGCGCATCCTGACCACGCTGCTGCAGCCGGACGGGGGAAAGGCCCTGGTCGAGGGGCGCGACGTGGTGCGGCAGGCCGCCGCCGTGCGCCGGCTGATCGGCCTGTCCGGGCAGTCGGCCGCTATCCAGGAGGAGCTGACCGGCCGGGAGAACCTGGAACTGATCGGGCGGCTGTACCACCTGAGCCGGCCGGCGACCCGGGCCCGGGCCGCCGAGCTGCTGGCGCAGTTCGACCTGACTGATGCGGCCCACCGGCCCGCGAAGACCTACTCCGGCGGCATGCAGCGCCGCCTGGACCTGGCGGCCAGCCTGGTCGGCCTGCCCAAGGTGCTGTTCCTGGATGAGCCGACGACGGGCCTGGACCCGCGGTCCCGGCTGGGCATGTGGGAGATCATCCGGTCGCTGGTGGCGACGGGCACCACCCTGCTGCTCACCACGCAGTACCTGGACGAGGCGGACGAGCTGGCCGACGAGATCGTGGTCATCGACCACGGCCTGGTTATCGCGGCCGGCACGGCCGAGGAGCTGAAGGGCCGGGTCGGCGGGGACGTGCTCGAGTTCTCGGTGCCCGACCGGGCCCGGATCGGGGACGCTGCCGCCGCGATCGTGAAGGTCGGGGAGGGCCAGCCGCACATGGACGAGGAGACCGGAGTGGTCAGCGTCGGCGTCGGGGGGCGCGGCTCGGACGCCCTCATTGAGGCGGTCCGCGCGCTGGACGCCGCGGGCATCCAGACCAAGGGCCTGGCCCTGCGGCGCCCCTCGCTCGACGACGTGTTCCTCGCCCTCACCGGGCACGCGGCCGAGGAGGAGCAGCCAGGCAAGCCGCGGCGCGGCCGCCGCCGCCCGCCCAAGAAGGACCAGGCCAAGCAGGACACGGCCCGGCCGGATACCGCGAAGGTGTCGTCGTGACCGCCGCCGACGTCACGGCCGGCGGTGTCACCGCGGAGGAGCCGGGCCTGCTGACCCAGGCCCGCTGGGCGGTGAGCGACACGCTCGTGCTGACCCGGCGTGCCCTGCTGGTCTGGATGCGGGTGCCCGCCTACATCGTCTTCACCGTGATCCAGCCGGTCATGTTCGTGCTGCTGTTCGCCTTCGTGTTCGGCGGCGCGATCAAGGTTCCCGGGACCAGTTACATCAATTACCTGATGCCCGGGATCATCGGGCAGACCGCGGCATTCGCCAGCTTCGGCACGGCCATCGCCCTGGCCCAGGAGCTGAAGAAGGGCGTGATCGACCGGCTCCGGTCGATGCCGATGGCCCGCTCCGCGGTGCTGACCGGCCGTCTGGTCGCCGACACCGGGCGGATGCTGGTGACCATCCTGATCATCGTCGCCGTAGGCTACGTGGTCGGCTTCCGGTTCCAGAACGGCTTCGGGCCGGCCGTGGCCATGGTGGTGCTGGCCACCGTGTTCGGCCTGTCGATCTGCGTGATCGCGGCGTTCACCGGTCTCGCCATCGGGGATGAGGAGTCGGTGCAGGCGTTCGGCCTGATCTGGCTGTTCCCGCTCACGTTCGTCAGCTCGGCTTTCGTGCCGATCCAGAGCATGCCGGGCTGGCTGCAGGCCTTCGCCAACCACCAGCCGGTCACCTACGTGGTCGACACGATGCGCGCCCTCGCCCTGGGCGAGCCGTACTCCGCTAACCTCACGTCCGACCTGTGGCACAGCATCGCCTGGCTGGCCGGCATCTTCATCGTGTTCCTCCCGCTCGCGGTCCGCGCCTACCGCCGGGCCGGCTGACCCGGGCGGCCTCAGCCGGCCTGCTCATGCGGGCGGGCCCGGCCGGCTGGGCCTAGGCGGCGTAGCGGTGCGCGGCGAGGATGTGGCGGATCTCCGCCGTGTCCTCGTCGCTGTGCCGGGCGAGGATCGCGCCCAGGTCGTTGAGGTCGCTGACCGAGGTGTAGGTGGACAGTTCGCGTTCGAGTGACTTGCGTGCGGCACGCGCGGCGCGGGCGCTGCGGACCTCATCCCGGATCGCCGCGAGCCGGGGGCTCAGCGTGCGGGTCGTGGTCTCCATGTTTCCTTCCTGGTGGCTTGATGCTCCGTTATCAGTCTCACCCGCCGGGACCCATGCGTCCAATGACAAGAATGCAATCGACCTATGCGTGGAACTCATGCATAAGGAACGCCCGCCAGCGCAGGTGGTGCGGGGCCGACTGCCGGCAGGCCGTTACCGCAGCCCCGCCCAGTTCCGGCGCCGGGGTGGCTGCTGCCTCGGGATGCCCGTTGAGCACCAGTTCGGCGCCTTCCCCGATCAGTGCCAGGAGGCCCGCCGGATCGCCGCACTCCACCCGGAGCCGCACCGGCGCCCCCACGCCGTACGGGCACTCCTGCCGGGTGAACTCACCCAGCCGGACCCGGGCCGCGACCCGGGCCGTGCTGTCCGCGTCAGCGGGCAGGACGGCGACCACGTCCAGCAGGGCGTTCCGCTGCCGGGCCTGCGAGGCGCCGCGGCGCAGCGCCTCGCCCGACGCCCTGCTGCCGTCTACGACCACGGCGACCCGCCTGCCGTCGGACATCCCGGTCATCCGGCTCATCTCGTCTCCTCAGCTCTGTGACTCCTCACCTCCAGGCTGGCCAGTGCGAGCCGCCTGGCCACAGGGGCGGATGGCCCTGCGACGCCGGGACTTCCCGGCCGGGCGGCGGGACCTCCGGGCAGGCCGGGGTGCCGGGCTGGCTGGGGTGCCGGGCTGGCTGGGGTGCCGGGCTGGCTGGGGTGCCGGGCTGGCTGGGGTGCCGGGCTGGCTGGGGTGCCGGGCTGGCTGGGGTGCCGGGCTGGCTGGGGTGCCGGGGCTGGCTGGGGCGCCGGGCTGGCCGGGCCAGGCGGGACGACCGCGCCTGCGGCCTTAGCCGTGATCGGCACCGCGGCTGAGCCGGAGCGCGAGCTTGGGGCAGATCCGGACGGTCTCCCGCGCCTCGCCAGCCAGCGCGGCCGGGACCCCGCCGGGCCGGATGACCGGAAAGCCCCAGTCGTCCAGCGTGATCAGCTCGGGCAGGGCCTCCGCGCACAGCCCGCGGCCGTCGCAGGCGATCGGGTCCACCCGGAGCACCAGGCCGCTCACCGTGCCCTCCGGGGTGGTACCGGCAGCACCGGCGTCCCGGCGGTGCCGCAGCACCAGCCCTGGGCGTGCTGCTCGGCCTCGCCGGCGAAGAGCCGCAGCGCGCTGCCGATCATCCGGACCGCGCCGTCCGGGTGGGCGCAGGCGCCCCGCCCGTCCACCTGGCCCAGCCACCGGTGCAGCGTGGCCAGGCTGGCCGGGGAGCCGTCCGCCAGGCGGGCCAGTTCGCCGGCCACCGCGTCCAGCCCGAACAGGCACGGCCCGCACTGCCCGGCCGACTCGTCCGCGAGGTAGCGGGCCACCCGGGCGGTCTCGGCCAGGCCGCACGCATCGGCCGGCAGCACCGCGATCAGCCCCGCCCCGACGCTCGCGCCCAGCGGCGCCAGGCCCGCCGCGGAGAATGGCCGTGCCAGGGCGTCCGGCCCGGCCCAGTGCCCGGAGTAGCCGCCGAGCAGCACCGCCTGCACCGGCCCGGACACGCCGCCGGCCAGCTCCAGCACCTCCTGCAGCGGGGTGCCGACGGCAATCTCGCCGACGCACGGCTCCCGCACCGCGCCCAGGATGGTGACGAGCATGGTGCCCGGCTCGGCCTCCGTGCCCAGTGCCCGGAACCACCCGGCGCCCTGCCGGCCGATGAGCGCGAGGTGCGCCAGCGTCTCGACGTTCTGCACCAGCGTCGGCCGGCCGCCCAGCCCGTGTTCGGCCAGCCGCGACGGCTTGGACAGCGGCGCCGGGACCCCCCGCTCGATCCAGTGCACCACCGCGCTGGCCTCCCCGGCCACGAACCGGTCCGCGGCCGTCACCACCCGGAACCGGACCTGGCGGTGGCCGTCCCGGCGCCGTTCCGCGACGGCCTCATCCACGATGTCGCGGACCGAGTGGGGCACGACCACGAACACCTGCCGGGCTCCGACCAGCCCGGCCGCGACAGCCGCGCCATCCAGCACCAGGTGCGGCGAGCGGGCCAGCAGGATCTTGTCCTTGGCGCTGGCCGGTTCCCCCTCCGTGCCGTTGGCCACCACGACCGGATCCGGCCCGGCGGCGACGGCGGCCAGCTTGCGGGCGGTGGGAAAGTGAGCCCCGCCCCGCCCGGTGAGCCCGGCCCGCTCCACCTCCCGGATCAGCCTCATCCGGTCCGGGTGGCTCCGCGGCGGTTCCGGCTCCGGCCCGTACCGGGCCCGGTGCTCGGCCAGCGTGGCCGGCCCGGCCGCGAACCCGGCGGGCAGCAGCCGGGGCAGCGTCCCGGCCCCCTGCCACCCGGCCCGCCGCGGCCCGCCGTCCAGGTACTGCGCGCGGCCCGTCATCGCCCCGCCCGGGCGGTGTCACCCCGGGGGCGCGGCCCGGCCGCCCGCCCTCCTGGCCTGGCGGCCATGCCCCGGCCGGTGCGGGCCAGGCCGGGCCCCGCCGTGCCGCGCACCCCGGCCAGCAGCCGGGCGGTCACAGCCGTGCCGACGGCCAGCGCGCAACTCCACTCAATCAGCGCCACCCACCAGATCCCCAGGTCGTTGCCCGCGGTCAGCGAATGCAGGAACGCCACTGGCCAGGCCAGGTAAGCCAGCCAGTGCACGGCCCGCCAGGCCCGGTAGCCCAGCCGGGCGCGCGCCAGGCTGGTCACCAGCACCGCGCCGAACGCATCGACGGCCAGGGTGCCCAGGCCGATGGCCAGCGTCCGGTACCCGGACGCCAGCGGCAGCACGGTGGCCGCCCAGCCAATGTGCACGTACGGGTCCAGCAGCGCCGTCACTACGTGCAGCCCGAGAAAGGCCACCGCGAACAGGGCCAGCGTGCGGTGGACTTCGGCCACCGCCAGCCGGTGCAGCCAGCGCGGCGCGGAGCCGAGCCGGGCGGCCACCCCGAGCACCGTCACCAGGCTGAACATGATGAGCAGGGCCAGGCCGCTGGCCCGCGAGACCAGCCACAGGCCCTGGGACCCGGCGATGACCGCTGTGGTGCTCATCGCGCACCTCCCCGCGGGCCGGCGCCCGCGTAGACCCGGGTGACCGGGGGGACGAGCACCGCGCCACCGTCCTGTTCTGGCCAGCCGCCCAGGTAGCGGACCTGCCCGTCCCGCCCGGCCAGCCGGGCCGGCAGCCCGGCCCGGGCCAGCCAGGCCTCGGCCTGGCGGCCGGCCACGATCGCGGCCGTGGCCGCGGCGTTGGCGTCGGCGCAGGTCATGGCGGCCACGGTGGCCGTCTGCCACGGCCCGTCGGCGGGCTGCCCGGTCCTCGGGTCCACGATGTGGTGCAGCCGCCGCCCGTCCCGCTGCCAGCGGCGGCAGGTGATCGACGAGGTCGCCACCGCGCCCCCGGGCAGCCGGACTGGCTGCGCCGGCGAGTCCCCGGACGCGTCCGGGCGGTCCGCGGCCACGATGGGCCAGCCGTCCCGGGGTGCCGTCCCGCCGGTCGCGATGTCGCCGCCCAGGCTAACCAGCACGCCGCCGGCCTGCCCGGCCGCGGCCATGACCGCCCGCGCCGCCCGGTCCGAGCCCAGCCCCTTGGCCGTGGCGCCCAGGTCGAGCCGGACGCCCGCCGGCAACTGGAGCAGCGCGCCGTCGAGCCGGACCCGCTGCCAGCCCGGCGCGGGCACGGCGGCGGCCAGTGGTTCGTCCCGGTGCGTGCCGATGGCCGCGAAGTCACGGTCGTAGCCCAGCGCGATGAGCGCCTCCCCGACGGTCGGATCGGCCAGCCCGCCGGTCCACCGGGCCGCCTCCAGCGCGACCCGGACCGCTTCGGCCAGCCCGTCGCTGAGCATGAACAGGCCGCCGTCGCCGCGGTGCACCCAGGAGATCTCCGAGTCCGCGCGGAACCGGCTGGCCTGCAGGTCCAGCGCGGCCAGCACCTGGTCGGCCGCCAGCGCGGCCAGCCCGGCGTGCTCCGGCGGCCACACCGCCAGCCGCGCGGTCGTGCCGAGCGCGGTGCGCTCCTCCACCGCCACGGCCCGGTCCCCGGTCTCGATGCGCTGCCAGGCGGGGGGCGCCGCCCGCCCCGGCCGCGTGCTCATGGTCATCATCATGATCCGGCTCAGTTGTCGTGGTAGGCGGCGTGGTGCACGGTCCGGACGATCACGGTCTTCCCGTTGACCACCTTCTGGGTAGTACTGACCGTGGTCCCGGACGCGCTGGTGGTCGCCACCGAGTGGGACACCCTCGGCCCGCCGGTCCCGGTGCTGGCGGCCTGGCCGCCGGCCACGGCGGTGCCGGTGCTGCCCGTGGCGGTCGTGCCAGCGCCGGTGCTGGCCGGGAGGGCCTGGCGGGCCAGGGCCACCGTCGCCGCCCCGGTGCCGGCCAGCAGCGCGGCCAGCGTCCAGTTCGACATCCGGCGGGCATGCCGGATGCCGTCCCGGGGCGCCTGGCCCGGCCTCGGAGCCGGCCGGCGGGCCGCCTGCCCCGGGCAGCGGCACCTGCCCGGGGCGGTACTCGCGCTCGCTATTCATCACGGATGTCCTTTCGCTTCATGTCAGCGCCGGATACGGCCCGGCTCTCCCGATACTGCCGGGGGCCGATGAAGCCTCCGTGTGAAGGTGATGTGAGAGTTCACATCTGCTCTCTCCTGCGGGTCTCACCGTTTTCACATCTGACCCTGCGTAGCCTCCCGGGTATGCGGGTGCTGGTCGTTGAGGACGAGGTGCGGATGGCGCGGCTGCTCCGGCGCGCGCTGGAGGAAGAGGGCCACGCCGTGGACGTGGCCGGCACGGGCCCCGATGGCCTGTGGCTGGCCACGGAGAACCCGTATGCGGCCATCGTCCTGGACATCATGCTGCCGGGCCTGGACGGCTTCGAGGTGTGCCGCCGGCTGCGCGCCGCGGGTGTCTGGGCCCCGGTCCTCATGCTCACCGCGCGGGACGAGATCGGTGACCGGGTCCGCGGGCTCGACGCCGGGGCGGATGATTACCTGGTCAAGCCGTTCAGCCTGCTGGAACTCGCGGCGCGGCTGCGCGCGCTGGCGCGGCGCGGCGACCACCAGCGCCCCGCGGTGCTCGCCGAGGGCGACCTGAGGCTGGACCCGGCCAGCAAGCGGGCCTGGCGCGGGGGCGCCGAGATCGTGCTGTCGCCGAAAGAATTCGCCCTGCTGGAGTTCTTCCTGCGGCACCCCGGGAGCGTGCTCAGCCGGTCCCAGATCATCGAGGGGGTCTGGGACTTCGCCTACGACGGCACCTCCAACGTGGTCGACCAGTACGTGAAGTACCTGCGCCGGAAGGTGGACGAGCCGTTCGGCCGGCACGACATCGAGACCGTCCGCGGCATGGGGTACCGGCTGCGGCACGAGGACGCGTAGCCGTGTCCATCCGGCTCCGGCTCGCCGCCGTGTTCGCCCTCGCGGCCGCGATTCTGTTCGCCCTGGGCAGCTGGCTCTTCGCGGCCACCCTGTCGGCGTCGCTGCTGGGCACCATCGACGCGCAGCTCCAGGCCCAGCTGGGCCGGGCGGCCCAGTACCTGTCGGCCGCCAGCCGGACGCCGGGCGAGGACGGGACCGCCGCGCCGCTCCCCGGCCAGTTCGTGGTTCAGGTGATCGACCCGGCCGGCCGGGTGCGCGGCGCCAGCCCGGATGCGGGTTCCGCCCCGATGCTCAGCCTCGGCCAGCTCAGCCAGGCGCGGCACGGCCAGATCGTGGTCACCCGCAATGACGAGGGGGAACTGGAGCGAGTGCGGGCGGCGCCGCTGCCCGGGCATCCCGGCTGGGTCGCCGCGGCCAGCGTCTCGCTGGAGTCCTATACCGGGACCCGCCGCGATATCACCCGGGAACTGCTGATCGGCGGGATCATCTTCGTGGCCGCCGCCGGGCTGGGCGGGTACGGGCTCGCCCGCGCCGCGCTGTCCCCGGTCGAGAGGATGCGGCGCGAGGTGGCCGCCGTCTCGGCCGGGGACCCGGCCCCGCAGATCAGGGTGCCGCGGACCAGGGACGAGATCGCCGCGCTCGCCGCCACCATGAATGAGCTGCTCGCCCGGCTCCAGGGTGCGCTGGCCCGGCAGCGGGCCCTGGTGGCCGACGCCAGCCACGAGCTGCGCACCCCGTTCGCGGTGCTCCGCGGCGAGCTGGAGCTGGCCAGCCGGCCGGGCCGGAGCCGCGAGGACCTGGCCGCCGCGGTGCAGCAGGCCGCCGAGGAGGCGGCCCGGCTGGCCCGGATCACCGACCAGCTGCTGTTCCTGGCCCGGAGCGACGAGGACCGGGTCCCGGCCCGGCCGTCCCCGACCCGCCTGGCCGGGCTGCTCGCGGCCAGCGTCCAGCATGCCGCGGGCCGCGCCGGTGCGGCCGGGGTGAGCTGCGAGGTGGACGTGCCGCCCGGGCTGAGCGCCGAGGTCGACGCGGACCGCATCCGCGAGGCCGTGGACAACCTGATCGACAACGCGCTGCGCTTCGCGCCGCCGGGCACGGCGATTGAGATAGCGGCGGCGCGGGACGGTCCCGACGTCCTGATCGAGGTGCGGGACCGCGGGCCCGGCTTCCCCCCGTCATTCCTGCCGCATGCCTTCGAGCGCTTCGCGCGCCCGGACTCCGGCCGCGCCCGCAGCGACGGCGGGGCCGGGCTGGGGCTGGCCATCGTGGGCGCCATCGCGCGGGCTCACGGCGGGCAGGCCCGGGCGGACAACCGGCCGGACGGGGGCGCGGTGGTCACTCTCCGGCTGCCCCGCGGCGGCGCGGGTGGCTGAAAGCCGGTCAGGTGGCTGAGGCCCGTCAGGAGGCCGAGACGGGGTCGGCCGCCGGGACCAGCGGGGCCCGGGCCGGTGGCGGCGGGCCGGGTGGCTCCTGGAGGTTCCAGCGGCCGGTCACGCACAGCCCGACCAGCCCGACGGCGGCAGCCAGGATGACGGCCGGCGCGACCACGTGCACCGCCCAGTGGTCGATCACGTTGAGGAAGTGCCCGTGGTGCAGGTACGGGTCACCGGGCATGTTCGAGATCGTGCCCGCGGTCAGCCGGGCCAGCACCAGCCAATCGAGCCGGGAGGCCGGGTAGAGGAGCAGCAGGCAGATGATCATCGCGTCGTACCAGGGCAGCTGGTAGGGCCAGAAGAACAGCCAGGCCGCGCTGATGGCCAGCGCGGGGCGGACCGCGGGGCGGTCCGGCAGCGCGTGCGGCATCCGCCACAGGGCCAGCGCGGCCACGGCGACGACGAGCACCGTGGCGATCAGCGCCAGGTGCGGCGTCCAGCCGGGCGGCAGCAGGGTGCGGTAGAAGTTGTCGGCACTGGCCTGGTTCCGCCGCGCGACCAGGGCTCTCACGGCGGGCATGCCGAACGCGGCGTAGCTGGGCACCAGGACGACGAGCGCGGCTGCCGCGGCGGTGGCGAGCGCGGCCAGCGAGCGGCGCAGCGCCCAGGCCAGGCCGAGCCCGAACAGCACATAGTTGATCTTGATGTCCGCGGCCACGCCGAGCAGGGCGCCGGCCGCCAGCACCCGCCCCATGGCGGGCCGGGTCCCGGGCCGCTGCTCACCGAGGGCGAGCAGGCCGAGCAGGCCGGCCGCGGCGGCCAGCACGTCGAGATGGCCCGCGGCCAGCAGGTCCCACAGCAGCAGGGGGTTGACCGTCCACAGCAGGTGAGCGCGGAGCCGCCGCGCCGGGTCGCCGCCCCGCAGCAGCCGGTCCACGGCCAGGGCGACCCCGGCGAAGGCCGCGCCGTTCATGAGCTTCAGCCAGAAGACGATCCGGGCCGGGGAATCCCCGCCGAGCATGGCCGCCAGGTATTGCTCGACGGTCGCCAGCGGCCCGTAGACGCTGACGTTGTGCGACCACATGAGCGGGATCGACTGGGCGAAGGCGTCATGTATCTGGCGCAGGTAGTCCGGCGTCAGCACGTACGGGCTGTGCCCCATGGCCAGGATCCGGCCGTAAGCCGCGTAGTCCAGCGGGTCGGTGGATCCGGCGGGCGGCAGCACGGTCAGCACCGCCGCGATGAGCAGCCCGCCGATGATCAGGATCCGCGGCCGGTACCGGGCGCCGCGCCGCACGGCGAGCAGCCCGGCGGCCACCCCGCCCACGGCCAGCAGGGCCGACGCCCACAGGCCGTAGGTCACCACATCGATGCGGACGTGCCGCAGCGGGATCTGCCACGGCGGGCCGCCGGCCGGGATGGCCACATGGGGTTCCATCCAGCCGCCCCGCACCAGCGTGGCCGCCAGCATGATCAGGACCGCGCCCCCGATCCCGGTGGCCGCGAGCACGGTCAGGGCGCGCGTCCCGGGCTGGCCGGCGGCCCGGGACGCCGCGGGTGCCCCGGCCAGGCTTCCTTCGGAAGCGCTGATACTACTGCTCATGTTTTCCTGTTCTGCCCGGTCTGTAGCTCGTGCTGCGCTGGGGGGAGCCAGGCGTTACCTGACAGCCGACGAACCGAAAGAATATCGCACAGGCGGTTGGTACTCCGGCAAATGCCAGTTGCTCACCACCGGAGCCAAGTCATTCGGGAACAGCAGTAAAAGTGCCATAACATGATCGGCTATTTACTTTCCCTGTACTTGGTACCGCTGGCTGTACTTTCAACGCATGCGGCGCCTCCCCAGTGCCAGCCCGGGGAGGATTTTCACCGCTCATTACCTAGGGCTGGGTCACGGCCGCACTGCGCCGGTCACCAGCCACCGCTGGCCGCGTGCCCGCAGCGTGAGGGTGGTGAAACGGGCCAGCAGCCATACCGTGAACGCCAGCCACAGGCTCGCCAGGCCGCCGTGGCCGGCGATGACGACCGCCGCGGCGGCGGCGAACACAGCTGCGGCCGCCAGGCCGGCGAGCGCCAGCTAATCCTGGTCCCCAGCCCCGATCAGGACGCCGTCCAGCACGAAAACCACGCCCGCGATGGGCTGCTGGAACGCCGCTACCACCAGTCCCGGCACAAGCATCTGCCGCACGTCCGGGGCGGCTGGAAAATAAGTGGCAGCACGGGGATGGACACGAATAGCACCGCCCCGAATACGGTGCCGTAAATGACTCCCCAGCCGATCATGCGGATGGCGGCCGACCGGGCCCCGGCCGGTCTTCCGCGCCCAGGTACCGCCCGGTGATCGCCTGCCCCGGTGACCGCCGCGGCCTGCAGGCTGGCCCGGCCGGGGCGCAGTGCCGCTCCCGCACGGCGGGCGCCGCGGGCGACCACGGCCAGGTAGGCGGCGGCCCCGGTCTGCGCGGCCACGGTGCCCCAGGCCGAGCCTGCGCTCCTGCTGGCCTCCGGCGGCTGCCCCGCCCGTGACGACCCGTGACCCGCCCCCGGCCGATCTGCGCCAGGTCCTCGGCATGGCCCCGGCCGCCCGTGAGCCGGCTCGTAGCGGGGCCGGCTGGCTGGTCAGCTCACCGCTGCGTAGGCCGCGTCCTGAAGGTCCCGGTGCACCAGCGGCGGCTCCGGGCGGTCGAACATCCGCTGGGTAAGCACGATCACGGTCAGGTCGCGGGCCGGGTCGGCATACCAGGACGTGCCGAACCCGCCGTTCCAGCCGAACGTGCCCGCCTGCGGCCCGGCGGTCCGCACCGACACGCAGTACCCCCAGCTGAGTTCGTCGAAGAAGGGGGCATCCAGCCCGCCGTGCGCCTTCTGGGCCGGCGTCAGCTGGTCCCGGGTCAACTCGGCCGCCGCCTCGCGCGGCAGCACCGGGTCGCCGCCGCGCAGCAGCATCCGGCTGAACGCGAGCAGGTCGTCGGCGGTGGATACCAGGCCGGCCGCCCCGTCCGCGAACTCCTGGGGCTTGCTCCACAGGCCGCCCGGCTCATCCCAGGCTTCCAGGCCGCCCCCGGCACCGGCTGACCGGTAGGCGGTCGCCAGCCGGTCCGGCTGCGCCGTCCAGAAGCCGGTGTCGAGCATGCCCAGCGGCTCGAAGACCCGGGTGCCCAGCACCTCGGGAAAGGACACGCCGGCGGCCCGGGCGAGCAGCACGCCGAGCACGGAGGCGCCAGTGTTGTAGAACCAGCGCTCGCCCGGCTGGGCCAGCAGCGGCAGCGAGCCGAGCCCAGCGATCCAGGTGTCCGGGCCGGGCTGCTCCGCCGGGTCAGGCGGCCCGAGGGTGGACAGGTGCAGCGCCTCCGCGGCCGCCACCACCGGCCAGGGTTCCGCCGCGCCGAACATCTCGACCGACAAGCCGAACCGGAAGGTGAAGGTGAGCAGGTCGCGCACAGTGATCGGGCGGCGGGCCGGGAGGGTGTCCTCCAGCGGCCCGTCCATCCGGCGCAGCACCCGGCGGCCCGCCAGTTCGGGCAGCAGCCGCTCCACCGGCTCGTCCAGCCGCAGCAGTCCCTCCCGGGCCAGGGCCAGGGTGGCGACGCCGGTCACCGGCTTGGTGACCGAGGCAATCCGGAACAGGGAGCCGCGCTGCACCGGGGCCCCGCCGATGGCCAGCGACCCGGCCGCCGTCGCGTGCACCTGGTCACCCCGGGCCACCAGCGCCACCGCCCCCGGCACTGTGCCGTCGGCTACGCTCGCGGCGGCTGCCTCGTCGAATCGCCGCAGCCCGTCCGCCGTCAGCAGGTCCGTCATCCTGCTCAGCTCCCTTGTCCGCAGACACCATCTCAGACTTAGGGCGCCGGGGAAACTAACCGCCGGATGCGTCGCGGAGCTGCGCCAGGGCGCGGCTGATGCGCTGCTCGGAGACGGGCCCCCGGGTGCCGAGGGCCTGGGCGAACAGGCTGACCCGCAGTTCCTCGATCATCCACCGCACCGCCCGGGCCTCCGGCGCCTGCCGCCGGGACGGCGGCAGGTCCGCGACGGCCTGCCGGTAGTCCTCGGTCACCCGGTGCACCACGGCCATCCGCTCCGCGTCCCGGGACGGGGACTCGGGCATCTTCTCCAGCCGGCGGGTCATCGCCTGCAGGTAGCGGAGCAGGTCCGGCAGCCGCGCCGCGCCGGTCTCGGCGATGAAGCCCGGATGGATTAGCCCGGACAGCTGGCCGCGCAGGTCGGCGACGGCCGGCGCCAGGACGGGGGCAGGCTTCCCGGCCAGGCTGGCCTCCAGCCCGTGCGTCTCGGCCAGGATCCGGGCCACCCGGGACACCACGTCGGCGGTGACGGCAGCCAGCCGCTCCCGCGCTGCGTCCAGCAGCTTCGCAAACCCCGGCGCATCCCACGCCGGGCCGCCCGCGTCCGCCACGATCTGGTCGGCGGCGGCCGCCGCGCAGTCGTCCAGCAGCGCGTCGGTACTCCGGTAGGGGTGCCGGCTCAGCGCGAGCTTGGCGCCGACCGGCAGCCGGCTGGCCACGGCGCGGGCGCCGGAGGGCACCGCCAGCAGCAGCAGGCGGCGGGTGCCCTGGCGCATGGCGGCCTGCGCCTCCGCCTCGGTCTCGAACAGCCGGATGTCCGCGGCGTCACCCGCGTCGGCCAGCGCCGGGTAGCCGCGCACCTGGCCGGCCCGCAGCACCCGGGGCAGCGTGTCAAGATCCCAGGCCCGCAGCCCGGACCGGGTCAGCCCGCGGGCCGCCTGGGTCAGCGTCTCCCGCAGCCGCGGCCGCAGTTCCTGGCGCAGCCCGGGCAGGTCCTTCCCGGTGGCCAGCACCTGGCCGTCCTCGATCACCCGGAACGTCACCCGCAGGTGCGCCGGCAGCCGGGATACGTCGAAGGCCGACCGGGGGACCGGCGTGCCGCCCAGCCGGGTCAGCTCGGCGGCCAGCGCGGCCAGCAGGTCACCACGCGCCGGGCCGAGCCGGGGCAGCAGCGCCCGGGCCGTGTCCGGGGCCGGCACGAACATGGTGCGCAGCTGCTTGGGCAGCGACCGGATCAGCTCGGTCACCAGTTCCTCGCGCAGCCCGGGGACCTGCCAGCCGAACTCCTCCTCGCCGACCTGGTTCAGCCGGGCCAGCGGGATGTCCACCGTCACCCCGTCGTCCGGCTGGCCCGGGGCGAACTCATACGACACGGGCAGCTCACCCCAGCGGGCTGGGTAGGCGGCCGGGCCGGCCTCCTCGGCCGCCGCGCCGATCAGGTCCTCCAGCCGCAGGTCGAGCAGGTCCGGCTCGGTGGCCCTGGCCTTCTTCCACCAGCTGTCGAAGTGCCGGGCCGATGTCACCGTGGCCGGGATGCGCCGGTCGTAGAAGTCGAACAGCGCGGTGTCGTCCGCGACGAGGCCGCGGCGGCGCGCCTTGCGCTCGGTGTCGGCCGCCTCGTCCCGGACCCGCTGGTTGCGGGCGAAGAACCGGTGGTGCGTCTGCCAGTCGCCCTCCACCAGGGCATGCTGGATGAACAGGTCGCGGGCGAGGGCCGGCTCGATGCGGCCGTAGTTGACCGTGCGGGCGGCCACGATCGGCAGCCCGTACAGGGTGACCTTCTCGGTGGCCAGCACTGCGCCGCGCCGGGCGTCCCAGCGCGGCTCGCTGTAGCTGCGCCGGAGCAAGTGCCCGGCCAGCGGCTCGGCCCATTCCGGCTCGATCCGCGCGGTCACCCGGGCCCACAGCCGGGAGGTCTCCACCAGCTCAGCCGCGACCACCCAGGCCGGGGGCTTCCGGGCCAGCACCGAGTCCGGGAAGATGGCGAACCGCGCCCCCCGCGCGCCGGCGAACTCGGCCGGCCCGCGCCGCTTGGCCCGCGGCGCCCGGGTGTCCTGCATCCCGATCTGCGACAGCAGCCCGGCCAGCAGTGACATGTGCACCCGGTCGGCCAGCTCGGCCGGGAACCGGTCGGCGGGCCCGGCCTCCCCGGCGGGGCGCTTCGCGGTGCGCCGGTCATGCCCGATCACGATGCCGACCTCGGCGGCGGCCTGCCGGAGCTGGGCGTAGACGTCCTGCCATTCGCGAACGCGCAGGTAGTGCAGGTACTCCCGGCGGCACATCCTCCGCAACGCCGATGCGGACAACTCACCCTGCCGCTCGCGCAGGTAGTCCCACAGCGCGAGGAAGGCGAGGAAATCCGACCCGGGCACCGCGAACCGCGCGTGCATCGCGTCAGCGGCCTCGCGGTGCTCGGCGGGCCGTTCCCGCGGATCCACGATGGACAGCCCGGCGGCGATGATGAGCACCTCCCGGGCGCAGCCGTTCCGCCCGGCTTCCAGGATCATGCGGCCCAGCCGCGGGTCGGCGGGGATGCGGGCCAGCTTCCGCCCCGTCTCGGTGAGCCGCGAGCCAGCCTCGCGCGGCGTCCCGCGCTCGGCCCGCACGGCCGGTCGGGGGGCTCCGGGGGGTGGTCCACCCGGGCCAGCACTGGCGAACGCGCCGAGCTCCTCCAGCAGCCGGACGCCGTCGGTGATGGTCCGCGAGTCCGGCGGGTCGACGAACGGGAACGCGGCCATGTCGCCCAGGTCCAGCGCGGCCATCTGCAGGATGACCGAGGCCAGGTTGGTGCGGATGATCTCCGGGTCGGTGAACTCGGGCCGGCCCGCGAAGTCTTCCTCGCTGTAGAGCCGGATGCACACGCCGTCCGAGGTCCGGCCGCACCGGCCCGCCCGCTGGCTGGCCGACGCCTGGGAGATGGGCTCGATCGGCAGCCGCTGCACCTTGGTCCGCTGGCTGTACCGGGAGATCCGCGCGGTCCCCGGGTCGATCACGTACCGGATCCCGGGCACGGTCAGCGAGGTCTCCGCGATGTTGGTGGCCAGCACCACCCGGCGCCGGTACCGGCCGCTGCCGCGGGACGGCTCGAACACCCGGTGCTGCTCGGCGCCGGACAGCCGGGCGTACAACGGCAGCACGTCCAGGTCGTCCTGCCCGGAGAGGGCGTCCGCGGTGTCCCGGATCTCCCGTTCGCCGCTCAGGAAGACCAGGATGTCGCCCGGCCCGGCGGCCTTCAGCTCCGTGACGGCGTCGAGGATGCCCTGCACCTGGTCCCGGGGCTCCTCCTCCGGGTCGTCCGGGTCGGCCAGCGGCCGGTACCGCAGCTCCACCGGGTAGGTGCGGCCGGACACCTCGACGATGGGGGCCCCGAAGTCGCGGAAATGGTCGCTGAACCGCTCCGGGTCGATGGTGGCCGAGGTGATGATGACCTTGAGGTCCGGGCGGCGGGGCAGCAGCCGCTTGAGGTAGCCCAGGATGAAGTCGATATTCAGGCTGCGCTCATGCGCCTCGTCGATGATCAGCGTGTCGTAGCGCAGCAGCTGCCGGTCCCGCTGCATCTCGGTGAGCAGGATGCCGTCGGTCATCACTTTGACCAGCGTGGCGTCGCTGGAGGTGTCAGCGAAGCGGACCTTGTAGCCGACAGTCGTGCCCAGCCCGGTGCCCAGCTCGCTGCCGATCCGCTCGGCGACGGTCCGGGCCGCGATCCGCCGCGGCTGGGTGTGCCCGATCTGGCCGGCCACCCCGCGGCCCAGCTCCAGGCAGATCTTGGGCAGTTGGGTGGTCTTGCCGGACCCGGTCTCGCCAGCCACGATCACCACCTGGTGCGCGGCGATGGCCGCCCCGATCTGGTCCTTGACCTGGCTCACCGGGAGCTCGGGCGGATAGGAGATGACCGGCACCGAGTCCCGTCGCGCCGCGGCCCGCGCCGCGGCCGCCGCCAGCTCGCCCTCCAGCTCGCTGAAGGCACGCTCCCGCGCCGCACTGTCGCGCAGCGCGGCGGCCCGCTCGGCCTGCCGGCCGAGCCGGCGTGCGTCGCGCAGCATCAGCCGGTCCAGCTGGGTGTGCAGCTCAGGAAGCGTGGACGTCACAGCAGTGATCTCCGTTGGACAGTCAAGAGGATGGGCCCCATGGGCCCTCTTTCTCAACGCATTAACCGCTCTCACCCTTCCGCCCCCCGTGGCCTCACTCCCGCCGTCCCCGCCCCCCGCCCCCCGCCGCCCACGCGCCGCCGTCCCCGCCGTCCCCGCGCCCTCCGCCGTCCCCGCCCCCTCCGCCGTCCCCGCGACCGCCCCTGGGTGAGTCGGCTTATCACCCCAGAGGCGCGGATGAACCGGGCAAACCGCCCGCACGAGCGCACTTCTCGAGTGCTATGTCAGTGTTTGTCGGTGGACCGGGTCCCAGCGGCGGGTGACAGGAGCGGCGGGTGGGGGAGGCGGGGGAAGGGGGGCTGTGGGGAGCGGAGCACCGGGGGCTTACCGCCGGGCTGGTGCTGACCGTCACGATGGTCGCCTCGGAGGCCCTCGCCGTCGTCACCGTGATGCCTGTCGTGGCCCGGGACCTGGGCGGTCTCCGGCTGTATGGCTGGGTGTTCAGCGCGTTCATGCTGGGCAGCGTGGTCGGCATCGTGGCCGCGGGCCGGGAGGCCGACCGGCGCGGGCCCGCTCTCCCGTTCGTAACCGGGGTGCTGGTCTTCGGCGGCGGGCTCGCCGTGGCCGGGCTGGCCCCCTCGATGCCCGTCCTGGTCGCCGGCCGGGCGCTGCAGGGCATCGGCGCGGGGGCGGTGCCGGCCGTCGCCTATGTCTCGATCGGGCGCAGCCTGCCGGGGCCGCTGCGGGCCCGGATGATGGCCCTGATGTCCACCGCGTGGGTCGTCCCCGGGCTGGCCGGGCCCGCGCTGAGCGCAGAGGTCGCCCGGGTGTTCGGCTGGCGCTGGGTGTTCCTCGGGCTGCTGCCGCTGGTCGCCGTGACCGCGTCCATCGCCGTGCCATCGCTGGTCCGGCTCGGGCCGCCGGGATCCCGGCCGGGCCGGGAACACCGGGTGACCGACGGGATCGCCGCGGCGGCCGGGGCCGCGCTGGTCCTGGCCGGGCTGACGCTGCTGGCCCGGTCCGGGACGGACCCGGCGGGCCTGCGCGCGGCAGCCGCCGGGGCGGGCGCGGTGCTGCTCGGCGCGGCGGCCGGGCTGCCGGCGCTGCGCCGTCTGGTCCCGCCCGGCACGATGGCCGCGCGCCCCGGGCTGCCCGCCATCATCCTGGTCCGGGGACTGCTGACGTTCGCGTTCTTCGGCGCGGACGCCTACGTCACGCTGACCATCACCGTGCTGCGGGGGCGCAGCACGGTGCTGGCCGGGCTCGCGGTTACCGGGGCCACCCTGTCCTGGACGGCCGGGGCGTGGGCGCAGGCCAGGCTGGGCACCTCCTGGGAAGGCCGTCGCCTGGTCCGGGCCGGGCTGGTCATCATCCTGGGCGGCATCGGCGGGATGATCCTGGTCACGATGCCTGCCGTGCCCGTGGTGGCCGGGCTGGCCGCCTGGACCGTGGCGGGCCTGGGCATGGGGCTGGGGTTCGCGCCAATCTCCCTGCTCGCGCTGCGGGAGGCGCCGCCCGGCCGGGAGGGCTGGGCCTCGGCGTCACTCAACCTCGCGGACGTGCTCGGCACGGCCATCGGGATCGGCACCGGGGGAGCCGCCGTGGCCGCGGCCACCGGGCCCGGCCTGCGCTGGGGCATCACCGCCGCGTTCGGCCTCAGCGCCGCGGTGGCGCTGGCCGCGCTGGGCGTCACCCGCCGTCTGCCGGCCGGGCTGACCAGCCGTCCGGTCAGCCGACCGGGTTGACGAGGAACTTCACGATCTCGCCGCCCTGCACCACGTAGCTGCCCGCGAAGTACTTGACCGTGCCGTCGGTCTGCACGGCGGTGAACCGGGCCGTGACCATGTCACCGGCCGCGTGGATCGACGTGATCACGTCCCGCTGGGTACTGGTGTACCCGGCCATGAAGTGAGCGTAGTTACCGCCCAGGTTCTTCGCGCCCAGATGCCAGGCTACGAGATAGCGGTGGATGGAGATGGCCCGGTAGTAGGCCCGCACCGTGGCCTCGGGGCCGAGCAGCCCGGTGGAGGCCGCCGCGGCCGGCGGGGAGGACGTCCCGCCGAACGCGCCGGACAGGGAGCCGCGGCGGCTCAGCACGACCGCGCCGCCGCCGATCAGGGCGGCCAGCACGCAGACGAGCAAGACGACCAGTCCTCGGTGGCGCGGCGGCGCCCCGGACCGGACGGGGAACGGGCTGGCCACCGCGCGCCGGGGGGTAGCCGGGCCGCGGCGGCCCGCCGGGGGCGGCATGAGGTGGCCCGCCGGAGGCGGGAGGAGGTGGTCCGCCGGGGACGGCGGGAACGGTGCCGCCAGACCGGCTGGCCGGGCCGGGCGCGGCGGGGAGGCCGGCTGCGGGGCGCCGGCCGCGGGCGGCCAGGGCCCGGCTTCACCCCGGCCCGGCCAGGCACCGGGATCCGCGGCGGCCGCCCCGGTCGCATCGGGCGCGGCGACGCTGGCGGCCGCGTCCAGTGCGGCGGCATTGGCCCCGGCCCCGGCCCCGTCTGCCTTAGGGCTGGCGGCCGGGGCAGCCGGAATGGCGGCCGCGCCGCGGGGCGCCGGCGCATCGGCCATCGTCGGCGGCGCGCCGCGGCGGACGGGACCGGCCGGGACCGTGCCGTTAGGTGTCCCGGCCGCCGCGGCCCTGCAGGCCTGCTGCAGCGCTGCGGCGAAGGCCGGGCAGGCCTGGTAGCGGTCGGCCGGGGATTTGGCCAGCGCCCTGGCCATCACCTGGTCGACGGCGGGCGGGAGGTCCGGGCGGTACTGGGTCAGCGGCGGCGGCGGCGCGGACACCTGGGCCCACATCACCGCCAGGTTCTCGTCCCGGCGGAACGGCGGGGAGCCCGCGAGCATCTCGAAGGCCGCGCAGGCCAGCGCGTAGCCGTCGGCCCGGCCGTTGACGGTGCGGCCCTCCACCTGCTCGGGGGCCAGGTAGTTGAGCGTGCCCAGCACCTGGCCGGTCAGGGTCAGGCTGGACGTGGCGTGCACCGCCTTGCTGATGCCGAAGTCGGACAGGTATACGTGATCGCCGGTGCTGTGCTCGGCCAGCCCGCCGAGCAGCATGTTGGCCGGCTTGACGTCCCGGTGCACCAGCCCGCAGGCGTGCGCGGCGTCCAGCGCCGCCGCCACCTGGGTAATGATGCCGATGGCCCGCGACACCGGTAGCGGGCCGGCCCGCTGCAGCAGGCTGTGCACGTCCTGGCCGGCCACGTAGCGCATCGCGATGAACAGCACGCCGTCGGCCTCGCCGGCGTCGAAGATGGGGATGATGTTGGGGTGATCCACCGCCGCGGCGGTGCGGGACTCCCGGATGAACCGCTGCCGGAACGCCTCGTCCCGGGCCAACTCGGGGGACAGGATCTTGAGCGCCACCCAGCGGTCCAGTCGGGCGTCACGCGCCCGGTAGACCACGGCCATGCCGCCGCGGCCGATCTCCTCCGCCAGCTGGTAGTAGGCGATCTGCGAGCCCGCCGGGAAATCGGTTAACCCCGAAGGAAACTCCTCAGCCACCGTTCCTCCAGCGTTCGCCCCGTGTGCTCGCCGGCCGCTTCGGGCGGCCCGGCCGGCGGCGAATACCGTAGCAGCTGACTACGCCAGCCGCCGCTCTGTCGCCCATCGCGTCAGCTGGTGCCGCGTGGACAGCTGCAGCTTGCGCAGCACCGAGGACACATGGCTTTCCACGGTCTTGGCCGAGATGTACAGCTCCCGGGCAATCTCCTTATACGTGTAGCCGCGGGCGATGAGCCGCAGCACCTCACGCTCCCGGGGGGTGAGCTGGTCCAGTTCCGGGTCGAAGGACGGCCCGGGCGACGCGGCCGGCGAAGCCGACGCGGCGAACGCGTCCAGCACGAACCCGGCCAGCCGGGGCGAGAACACGCTGTCCCCGGCCGCCACCCGGCGGACCGCGTCCACCAGTTCCGGCCCGCTGATCGTCTTGGTCACGTACCCGCGCGCGCCCGCGCGGATCACCGCGATCACGTCTTCCGGCGCGTCTGACGCGGACAGCGCGAGGAACCTGACCTCGGGGTGCGCGGCCCGGACCGCGCTGACCACCGCCTGCCCGCCGCCGCCGGGCAGGTGCACATCGAGCAGCACCACGTCCGGGAGGCACTCGCCGATCAGCGCGATCGCGGGGGCCACGTCGTCCGCCTCGCCCACCACGGTGACATCGGTGCCGAGTTCGGACCGGACCCCGGCGCGGAACAGGCCGTGGTCATCGACGATGACCACCCGGGGTTCCCCGGTCACGACGGCACCCCGCCCGCCGCGCGCTCGCCGGCCAGCCGGGGCATCCGGAGCGAGACCTCGGTGCCCTCGCCCGGGCTGCTGCGCACGGTCGCGACGCCGCCGCGCCGGGCCATCCGGGCGTGGATGGACTCCGCGAGCCCCTTCCGGTCACCGGGCACTGCGGCCGGATCGAAGCCGCGGCCGCGGTCCCGGATGAACACGGTTACCTCGGCCGGCTCCACCTCGGCAAACAGCGACACCACCGGGGCGCCGGACCACTTGACCGCGTTCACCGTCGCCTCCCGGGCGGCGGCCAGCAGGGCGCTGAGCGCATCGTCCAGCGGGCAGTTACCCACGGTGATGGCCTCGACCGGGATTCCGTGCCGGGCCTCCACCTCCTGCTGGATCAGACGGACCCCGTCCGCCACCGTTGTGGCCTGGCCTTCCAGCGAGCCGGGGGACCGGCCGCCGAACAGCCAGCCGCGGAGCTCCCGCTCCTGGGCCCGCGCCAGCTGGACCACCTGCTGCGGATCGTCGGCCCGGCGCTGGATCAGCGCGAGTGTCTGCAGCACCGAGTCGTGCACCCGGGCGGCCACCTCGGCCCGCTCCTCGGCCCGGATCCGGGCCTGCCGTTCTGTCACCAGGTCGCGCGCGATCCGGACCCACCACGGGCCGAGCAGCAGCAGGATGGCGGCGACGACGAGGATCACCCCGCCCAGCGGCAGCAGGGCGGCCCGGCGCGGGTGCCCGGTCAGCAGGGCCGCCACCCCGCCCGCCAGCAGCACCGCGGCCACCGCGATCCGCGCCGCGATCCACGACCCCCGGTAGTCCGCGGCCAGGTCAATGGCGGGCTCGGCCACTCGCCGCAGCAAGGCCTGCTCATCCGGCTCGGCGTTGCGCCAGATCAGCACCAGCCCGGCCAGCGTGATGACGGCCGGCCAGGACAGCGAGCCGAGCCAGGCCGCGCCCAGCGCGGTGCCGATGAGCAAGACCACCACGAGCAGTGACGCCAGGCCGGCGGCCAGGGCGATACCCCGCCGATCGGCCAGCGCCCGGGATGCGATCGCGCCGTCCGTGGCGTCCTCCGCGGGAATCAGCAGCCAGGCCACCACATAGGCGGCCGCGCCGAACCCGCTGAGCAGCGCGGAGATGACGAAAGCGGCCCGTACCAGGCGCACATCCAGGCCGGCCCGGGCGGCCAGGCCGGTGGCCACCCCGCCGGCCAGCCGGCCCTCCCGGCGGCGGCGGATCGGGCCGCTGATGCGTGACCCGCGCGGCCACCGGCCCGACGTGGGCCAGTGGCCGGTGCTCGGCGGCGCGCCCGGATGGCCGTCCCGGGCAGGCAGCGGGCCGCTGGCCGGGGCCGGTGCGCCGTCTGCGGGAGCGGGCGCCGGGAGCGGGGTATCGGCAGCCCAGGGCCCGCCCCGGCGGCCGGCCCTCAGGCGGCCGGCCCGGCGCCGGGAGGTGGGGCCGGTGCGTTCCCGCATGGTCCCATCATCCCGCCAACCCGGGCTCCCCCGCCATCCGGGAAATCCCTGATCCGCAGCCGGCCGTTCTCAGGGTGCGGGACCGCGTTTCTCAGGGTCGGATCCGGGGCGTTCCCGATGGCCCCGGCGGGCGGCGGGGCGCACGCTGGAGCCATGAACACCACGATGAACAACCCAGGAACCGGCGACCAGACCCAGTACCAGCCCGGGGCCAGCCATCCGCTGTCCCGCCCGCGGAACGGTCGCATGCTGGCCGGCGTGGCCGCCGGCCTCGCCGACTACCTCGGCGTGGATCCGACGCTGGTGCGCATCGCATTCGTCCTGCTCGCCTTCCTCGGCGGCGCCGCCCTGCCCGTCTACCTGGCGTGCTGGCTGATCATCCCCGAGGAAGGCAGCGAGCAGTCCATCGCAGGCGACTGGTTCGCCGCGCGGCAGCGCTGAGACGGGGGCCGGATACTGATGACCACGCCGTGGATGCGGGGATCCGACGGACGACGCCGGGCCCGCTATGCCGATACCGCCGCTCATCTGCGGGTTTCCGACGCCGAACGCAACGCCGTGGCTGACCGGCTGGCCCAGCACTACGGGGACGGCCGGCTCGACCAGGCCGAACTGGACGACCGGCTGGGCCGGGCGATGAGCGCCAAGACCCGGGCCGACCTGGACGCGCTGCTGGCCGACCTGCCCGAGACCGGGCCCCCGCTCACGCCGGCCCGGGGGGAGCGGCCCGCGGGCAGTGTCCCGGTGACGGCCGGCCCGGCCGCCTCCCGGCCGCGGCGGCGGGTCCTCCCGGTGATGCTCGCCGTCCTGCTGGTGATGCTCACCTGGCGGGTGCTGGTGCACTGGGGCTCGCCGTGGGCGCTGTTCTGGCCGGGCGCCTGGTTCGGGCTGCCCTGGCTGTGGATCGCGCTGCTCGCCTTCGTGTGGCTGCGCTGGGGCCGCCGCCACCGCCGGTAGCCGCGCTGGGGCCGCCGCCGGTAGCCGCGCTGGCCGCCGGCACCCACCGGCCGGAACGTGCCCCGGGGGCGGGACGTTCCGGCCGGACGCCGTTATCGCCGCCGGCGTGGCGTCGCCATGGGGGCGTGCTGGCGGCTACCCGTCCTGGCGGCGGGCCCGGGCGCGGCGTTTCCCCTCGTGCATCGCCTGCACCCGGGCGACCGGGATGGTGCGGCCCTCGGCGACCAGCCCCGGGTCCAGGCGCTGCGGGCTGAGCCCGGCCGTCCACGGCCCGGCCTGCGGCAGCAGCCCGGGCGCGGTGTGCAGGGTGAAGTCGGCCGGAAGGACGTCGTCCAGGTCCTCCCAGCGCACCGGCCAGGACACCGGGACACCGGGCCGCACCCGCGGGCTGAACGCGGCCACCAGGGTCGCGCCGCCCGCCCGGGTGGAATCGAGGAAGACCTTCCCCTGGCGGTCATCCCGGATGAACGCGGTGGTCGCCAGGTCCGGGTCGAGCCGCTCCGCGCGGGCCGCCACCGCCCGGGTCGCGGCGGCCGCCTCCTCGGCGCTGGCCGGCCCGAGCGTCGCGAAGACGTGCACCCCCTTGGCGCCGCTGGTCTTGACCACGGACTCCAGGCCGGACTCGGCCAGCACCTGGCGGACCAGCCGGGCGGCCCGCACCGCCAGCGGGAAGCCGGCCCCGGGCGGCGGGTCGATGTCCATGATCAGGAAGTCCGGGTGGTCTTCCTGGCCGGCCGGGGTGAGCGCCGGGTGGTATTCCACCGCACGCTGGTTGCCGAACCACAGCAGCGTCCGGCGGTCATCGCAGAGTGCGTAGGACACCCGGCGCTGGGAGCTTTCCGCCCACAGGGTGACCGTCCGCACCCAGGGCGGCGTGTACCGGGGCACATTCTTCTGCATGAACGGCGGCTGGCCGCGCAGCACCCGGATCACCGACAGCGGCCGGCCGCGCAGTTCCGGGAGCAGGTGCTCCCGGGCGGCGTCCAGGTAGTCCACCAGGTCGCGCTTGACCGCCCCGGCCTCGTCGAACAGGGGCTGGTCCAGGTTCGTCAGCGAGACCCCGTCTCGCACCTCCTCGGCGCCCATGAGCTCACCCTGCCATGCTCGGTACGGTTGCCTGGTGAGCGAGACGAATTGGGACGGCCCTTCCGTGCTGCTGGTGGGGGTGGACGGCTCCGACACGTCGCTGCGGGCGGGCGCTTACGCGGCCGGGATGGCGCGCCGCGAGCGGGCCCGGCTCATCTGCCTGTATGTCCGCCCCCTCACCGCCGTGGCCGGGGTCGGCGCAGGCGCGGCCATGTCCATGCAGGAGGCCTACGACGAGGTCGCGGCCGACCTGCGGCAGGCGGTCGAGACCCAGCGGGCCCGGCTCGGGATCCGGGCCGAGTTCGTCGAGCGCTCCGGCAACCCGTTCGCCGAGATCGTCCGGCTGGCCGATGAGATCCGGGCCGACGCGGTGATCGTCGGCGCCTCGACCAAGGCGGGGCACCGGTTCGTTGGCTCGCTCGCCGTCCACCTGGTGCGGGCCAGCCGCTGGCCGGTCACCGTGGTGCCCTGAGCGCCGCGCCGGCGCACCCCTCAGGCCGGGCCCGCAAAAGCCCTGGGCCCGCAAAAGCCCCGGGCCCGCAAAAGCCCCGGGCCCGCAAAAGCCCGGGCCCGCAAATCCGTGACCGAGGTCCCGGAGGCCCGGGACATCCAGCCATGATCAAGCGAGGCGCCGCGGAGGGATACTGAATGTGCCGGGAGTGTCAGCAGTCCGGCTGCCGACCGGAGAGTGAGGGCAGCAGACATGACAAGGCGCGATATCTACCTCGACGCCATGCTCCGCCACCTGGGCGCGGCCTACTACGAGTCGCTGCATGGACGGGCCACGTGGGCCGATGTGGCCCGGGCGCTGGACAGCGTCGAGGACCACACCCAGGAGCACACGGCCAGGTCAGGCGCCTGGGGGCAGCCCGCTGCGACGCTGCCGGGCGGGAAGCCCAGCACGGGCGGGAAGGTCCACATCCCGCCGCGCGGTCCGGGCAAGCAGCACCATGGGCGCTGGCACCACCGGGTGCGCGACGTGATGACGACGGACGTGGTGACGGTGGACCGGATCACGCCGTTCAAGGAGATCGCCACGCTGATGCTCGAGCGCCGGGTGAGCGCGGTCCCGGTGCTGACCATGGGGCGGCACGTGGCCGGCATCGTCTCCGAGGGTGACCTGCTGGCCATCGAGGACAAGCGGGAACGGGAGGCGCACGCGCACCCGGGCGGCCTGCTGCACTTCCGTAACACGGACCAGAAGCACTGGGGGCGCACCGCAGACGAGCTGATGACCGCCCCGGCCATCACCATCCACCCGGACGCGACGCTGCCCGCGGCCGCCCGGCTGATGAACAGCCATCACCTCAAGCGGCTGCCCGTCGTGGACCCGGACGGCGCGCTGATCGGCATCGTGAGCCGGTGCGACCTGCTCAGCGTCTTCCTGCGGCCGGACGAGGACCTCGCCCGGGAGACTAGCGAGATGCTCGGCCAGGTGCTGCAGGGCGACCCGGGCACCGTCACGGCGCGGGTGCACAACGGCATCGTGACGCTGGCCGGCCACGCCGAGCCCGGTGACCAGGCCGATCTGGTCCCGGTGGCGGTGCGGCTCACCTGGGACATCGATGGCGTGATCGACGTGCTGGACCGGGTCGAGGTGACCGCCAGCACCGGCTGACCAGCCACCGCTCCCCGGCCCGCCAGCCACTGTCCGCAGTCGGCCGCCGCAGCGAGGGTATGGCCGCGCTCACCACCCTGGGCGCCCGCCCTGACCGGCTGCCCCGCACCCGGCCAGCTACCTGGCCGGCTGCCCGGCCGGCGGCCAGCTACCCCGCCGGCTGCCCGGCCGGCGGCCAGCTACCCGGCCGGCTGACTAGGTGCTCAGCGCAGTGCGGCGACCGCGGCGATCACCTCGTAGGGCAGGTATCGCGGGTGCACCAGCAGGGCCCGGGCCACCTGGCGGATCTGCAGCCGCAACGGGGTCAGCACCTGCTCGCTGTGCCGCCACGCGGCGACCTCGTTGCCGCCGAGGCGGGCCGCGATCTCCGTGCGGAACCGCCGCGCGTCCCCGCCGTCGCTGTGCCAGGTCGGTAGCCAGGCACGCAGGTCCTCGTCGCGGTCCAGCATGGACCAGGTCCGCAGCCGCTGGGCCACCTGGCCGGCCGCGTCCACCACGAAGGCCAGGTCGCCCGCGTCGCTGATGCCGTGCACCCGGCCTTCGGAGGACCGGCCGTGATGGATGCTGGCCGAGCTGAACCGGGCCCCGACCGCCAGCGCGGCGACCGCGTGCCCGGCCTCGTGCCACGCCGTCTCCACGGTGGCCCGGCGTGCGGGCGCCAGGCTCGGGACGCAGCCGCAGTCGTAACGCTGCCTGATCCACTTCTCGTGCACGATGGACTCGTCGTCGTAGCGGACCACGCGGGACAATTCCGCCTGGATATCGGCCAGAAGGCGGCGGCCGGCTGGCTTCATGACGGCGTCCTGCACCTTTCCGCAGGCGCCGGGGGACCGCCGGCCGGCCCGCCATGAGCCGGCCTTCCGGCCGGGGGCGCCTGCGCCGGGGCCGGCCAACGGTGTTGACTAACGGTATGCCTATCGAGGGAGAGTACGATCCGAGCCCGCGGCAATGGGTTCGTGACCAGGTCGAATTGTACGAGAAGACCGGCGGGGCGCAGGGGAACACGCTGGGCGACACTGGCCTGCCCGTGGTCATCATCACCAGCCGCGGGGCACGCAGCGGCAAGGTGCGCAAGACGCCCCTGATGCGAGTCGAGCACGAGGGGCGGTACGCCGCGGTGGCCTCGCAGGGCGGTGCGCCGACCCATCCGCTGTGGTACTACAACTTCCGCGCCAACCCCCGGGTGGGCCTGCAGGACGGCCCGCGCACGCAGGAGATGACCGCCCGCGAGGTGACCGGGCCGGAACGTGCCGAGTGGTGGGAGCGCGCGGTCGCCGCCTACCCGCCGTACGCCGAGTACCAGCAGAAGACCGCCCGGGAGATACCGGTGTTCGTCCTGGAGGCCGCCGACGGCGGCTGACCGGGCCCGGTGATCTGTATTTCATACTAAACCGATAGTAATACTTGACAATGGTCCGGGACGTGGCGCAGTCTGCTGGTGCAGACCCGCCCCCGGCCGCGGCGGGTGCCCTGTCCCGGGCGCCGCCGCCGGCCGGGGCCACCCGTCCGAAAGGTGCCCCCGCATGACCAGCGTCCAGGACCATCCCACCGCTGTCCGGGCTCATTCCCCGTACCAGCACATCGAGGTGACCAAGGTCGGCGGCGTGATCGGTGCCGTCGTCGGCGGCATCCGGGCCAGCGGCGACGTGCCCCCGGCCGCGGCCGCCGAGCTGCGCGCCGCCCTGCTCCGCCACCGAGTCGTCTTCCTCCGCGGCCAGCAGCACGCGACCGACGCGGACCAGCGGGCCTTCGCCGCGCTGCTCGGCCCGCTGACCAGGCCGCACCCGACCGTGGCCGGCGACGGCACGGCGGTCCTGCCCATCGACGCCGAGCAGGGCAAGGCCAACAGCTGGCACACCGACGTCACCTTCGTGGACCGGGTGCCGGCCATCAGCGTGCTGCGTGCCATCACCCTGCCGCCCTACGGCGGGAGCACCGTCTGGGCCAACACCGTCGAGGCTTACCGGCGGCTGGCCCCGGCGTTGCAGGCGCTGGCCGGCCAGTTGCGCGCGGTGCACTCCAACCTCTACGACTATGCGGCGGACCGGCCGCAGCTCGGCGGCATTGACGTCAGGGAAGAGGAGTACCGGGCCGAGTTCCGCCACCTGGAGTTCGAGACCGAGCACCCGGCGGTACGGCGGCACCCGGAGACCGGGGAGCCCAGCCTGCTGCTCGGCCACTTCGTCCGCTCCTTTACCGGCCTGAGCAGCACCGACTTCCAGGACCTGTTCGGGCTGCTGCAGCGGCACATCAGCCGGCTGGAGAACACGGTGCGCTGGACCTGGGCGCCCGGGGACATCGCGATCTGGGACAACCGGGCCACCCAGCACTACGCGGTGGCCGACTACGACGACCAGCCCCGGCTGCTGCACCGGATCACCATCGCGGGCGACATCCCGGTCGGCATCAACGGCGACACCAGCGTGGTGCGCAAGGGCGACGCCAGCCACTACTCCCAGATCGCCGCCTGACCTGCCGGCCAGATCGCCGCCTGACCTGCCGGCCTGGGCGCCGCCTGACCTGCCGGCCTGGGCGCCGCCTGACCTGCCGGCCTGGGCGCCGCCTGACCCGCCGGCCCGGGCTCAGGGCGTGGCGTCCTGCCGCGCCGGGCTCGGGGCGTGGCGTCCTGCCGCGCCGGGCTCAGGGCGTGGCGTCCTCGGGCGCCCCGCCCCCGGTGTAGAAGGCGGTGGTCCGCCGGGCCGCGGCCTGCGCCGCCTCCGCGTCGGTACCGCCGGCGATGCTGGCCTCGCCCCACCGGGCGCTGCTCAGCGTCACGAACCGCCGGCCCTCCGCGGAGGCGGTCCAGGCCGCGCCGCGCTGCGGGTCCACGTCCGCGGCCGGGGACAGGTGGCTGGCCAGCCCGACCAGGGCCATGTCCCAGCCCACCCCGACCGCGCCCGGCCCGAACTCGGCCCAGCCCGCCGCGTCGAGCGGCGCCAGGTGCTCGATCTCCAGCCGGGCGCGCCCGTCCGGCGTGGCGGCCACCCGGACCTCGACCCAGCTCACCTGCCCGCCGAACTCCCAGGTGGCGGCGAAGCTGCGCGGCGGGTCGCAGCGCTCGATGGTGCCGCCGGCATTGCCTTCCAGCTGGTACCGCCCGCCCGGCCTCAGTTCCCCGGAGACGGGCAGGAACCACCGGGGGATGCGCTCCGGATTGGTGCACGCATCCCACACGTCCTCGGCCGGTGCGTCGTAGTCCTGGCTGATCAGCACGCTGTGCACCTCGCCCGCCGCCAGTACCCGGCGGCCGACCTGCCGCCGGACCGCGCTGACCTGCTCGGTGACCTCGATCATGGCTTTCTCCTGTCGTCCGGGGGCCGCCCGGGCCGCCCGGCTCCGCGTTCCCGGCGGCCCCGGGCCAGCTCGGTGCCGAGCGCCTGCAGCGGCGGCGCCCAGAACCGGCGGAACCGCTCCAGCCAGTCGTCCACATCGCGCAGGGCCCCGGGATTCACCGCGTACAGCCGGCGGGTCCCGGCCGGCCGCACCGTGGCGAAGCCGCTGTCCCGCAGCACCTTGAGGTGCTGCGACACAGCGGGCTGGGAGATCCCGAACTCCGCGCGGATCACCGCGCAGACCTCGCCCGAGGACTGCTCACCGCCCGCCATCAGCTCCAGGATCCGGCGCCGCACCGGATCGCCCAGCACCTCGAAAGCGTGCACGGCCCAAAGATAAACCGCTCACTTATATAAGTCAATCTTTATAATCAACGGCCCGTCCCCCGCCACTGCCCCGCCCGCCGCCTGGGGCGAGCAGCGCCGCGGCACCCACCCGCAGGGCGGAGGTCACCTGCCGCTTCGCGGGCCTGGCCGGCGGCGGTCATGAAGTTCAGCCCGCGGCCGGGATCGGCCGCGCAGGGCGGGTCTGGCAGGCTGGGACGCATGGCGACTGGTTCTGCACAGCGGGCGGTGACCATCGAGCGGACGGCACCCGGCCGCTACACCGCGGTCAACGACCGGGGCGGCCGGGTCACCCTGGGCCGCGGTGACGACACGGAGTTCACCCCGACCGAGCTGCTGCTCGCCGCGATCGGCGGCTGCACCTCGATCGACGTGGACATCCTGACGTCCCGGCGGGCTGAGCCGGAGTCGTTCACCGTGACCGTCGGGGCCGAGAAGGTGCGCGACGCCGACGGTAACCACCTGGCCGGCATCGAGGTCACGTTCCGGATCGCCTTCCCGGACGGCCCGCCCGGGGACGCGGCCCGGGCAGTGCTGCCGGACGCGGTGCGCCAATCGCACGACCGGCTGTGCACGGTCGGCCGCACCGTGGAGCTCGGCACCCCGATCCGCACCCGTATTGACCCGCCGTGAACGGATGGCCGCCTCCCTGACGGCCGCCGGGTCAGCCCCCGATCCGGCGGTCGCGCTGCTCCACGCCCAGCTCGCCGTACGGGTAGTCGGGCGGCTGCGGGTCGCTGGCCGCATCCAGCGCGGCGGTCTCGGCGGCGGACAGCCGCAGGCCTTCGGCGCGCAGATTGACGTCCAGTTGCTCCACCGTACGGGCCCCGAGAATGGTGGCGGTGACGCCCGGGCGGGCATTCACCCAGGCCAGCGCCACCTCGGCCATGGACACCCCACGGTCTTCGGCGACCTGCTGGACCGCGTCGATGACCCGCCAGGTGCGGTCCGTGGCCCGGCGGTCATAGGCCTCCATGCCGCGGCCCGGGTCCTCGCCCAGCCGGGTCGCCCCGGATGGCCGCTGGTCCCGCCGGTACTTGCCGGACAGCCAGCCGCCGCCGAGCGGGCTCCACGGCAGCAGCCCGAGGCCCGCGTCGAGCGCGGCGGGCACGATCTCCCACTCGGTCTCCCGGGCCAGCAGGCTGTACTGCGGCTGCAGGGTGACCGGGCCGGCCAGGCCGAGCTCGCGGGCCAGCCACACGGCCTTGGTGAGCTGCCATCCGGTGAAGTTGGACAGGCCGTAGTAGCGGATCCGGCCGGCCTGGACGAAGCCGTCCAGGGTGCGCAGCGTCTCCTCCAGCGGGGTGCAGGGGTCGAACGCGTGCACCTGGTACAGGTCCACGGTGTCCACCCCCAGCCGGCGCAGCGACGCGTCCAGTGCGCGGGTCAGGTGGCGCGCGGACAGCCCGGCGCTGTTCGGGTCGCTGCCCAGCGGGAACCGTCCCTTGGTGGCCAGCACCACGGGCTCGGTGACGCCGGATGGCCGGGCGGCCAGCCAGCGGCCGATGATCTCCTCGGACGCGCCGCGCCCGTACACGTCCGCGGTATCGATGAATGTGCCGCCGGCCTCGGTGAACCGGTCCAGCTGGCGGTGGGCGCCCGCCTCGTCGGTCTCCACGCCGAACGTCATGGTGCCCAGGCACAGGCTGGACACGGCGCAGCCGGTGCGCCCCAGGGTGCGATAGTCCATCCCCCGACCTTACGGCGCGCCAGACTTGGTGCCGGGCCGCCCCGGCCCGCCCGCCGCGGCGAGAGAAAGGCCAGCAGATGACGCCCGCTACCCGGATCGGCTCCGCGGTCATGTTCGTCCAGCAGCTCCGCCGCTCGGTCAGCTTCTACCGCGACGTGCTCGGGCTGGAGGTCACCGATGAGAGCCCGACCGCCGCGCTGCTCACCAGCCCGGGCGGGGCGCAGCTCATCCTCCGCGCCATGGGCGCCAATGCGGCGCATCCGCTGGGCGGGGTCGGCCTGCAGTACGTGACCTGGACCGCGGCGGGGGAGGAGGATCTCGGCCGGTGCGAGCGGATGCTGCGGGAGCGGTCCGCCTACCGGGACACCCGCCGGATGGCCGGGATAACCGCGGTGGAAGGGCATGACCCCGACGGCATGGTGGTGATGGTCACCTATCCTGGCCCGGACGCCTCGCCCGTCCAGGAACTCCCAGCCCGGATCTACGGCTGGTGACCGGGCCGCGGCGCACTCCCTGCCCTGGCTGGTTCACCCCGCCGGGAGAATGAGTCGCCGGCCGCCTCCGGGGTACTCCGGAGGGAGCCGACGATGGAGGACGATATGGCGCGCACCGGTCAGCAACGGACGATGGACGGGCCCACGGTGCGCAGCACACGCGGCCCGCGCCTGCTCGGCTGGCTGGCCGGGCTGGTGGCGGCGGTGGTAGCCGTCGCGGTCCTGGTGGTGGCGCTGGCCGCGGTGCACCTGCTGCCCCAGCTGCGCAACCCGTTCGGCGAGTCCACCTCGGTGCGCAGCCAGCCCGTGCTGCTCAAGTCGATCACCTCCATGAGCCGCTACCAGGCGGCCAGCGGGTCGTTCCAGGTAGTGGTGGACCTGACCAGGAAGGCCAACTACCTGCCGTCCTTCATTGAGGGCAGCCAGACGCTGTTCATCGGCCAGGGCAGTGAGATCGCCTACGTGGACTTCTCCCAGCTCAAGAGCCCGAACGTGCAGGTGTCCGCGGACCGCACGGCGGTGACCGTCAAGCTGCCCCCGGCCCAGCTGGAGCCCGCCGTGCTGAACGTGCGCCAGTCCTACGTGTTCGCCCAGCAGCAGGGGCTGCTGAACCGGATCGGGACCTTCTTCTCCGGCAATCCCAACAGCGAGCAGCAGCTCTACATCGTGGCGCAGCAGAAGATCCAGGCCGCGGCACGGCACAGCGAGCTGCTGGCGGACGCGCAGCGGAACACGGTCAGCATGCTCACCGGGATGCTGCGGTCGCTGGGCTTCCAGCGGGTCACCGTGACCTTCACCACGGCCCCGGCGCACAAGGCGGCCTGAGTCCCACCGGGAGGACGTTGAGAAAGGCTGGTCAGAGCCCGCGCAGGAACGCATTGACCACCGGGCCCGCGCTGCTCGCCCCGAAGCCGCCGCCCTCCACCAGCACCGCGAAGGCCACGTCCCCGCGGTAGCCGATGAACCAGCCGTGCGACTGCCGGCCGTTCCCGAACTGCGCGGTGCCGGTCTTGCCGTACACGCCCGGCGGGAAGCCGACCCCGGCCGCCGTGCCGCTCGTGACCACGGCCCGCATCATGGGCCGCAGCGTGCCCAGGATGACCGGGCTGACCGGGCGCGGCTGGCTGGCCTGGCGGGGGGCCGGGCTGGTGACCAGCACCGGCGGCCGCCAGGTGCCGTCGGCGACCGCGGCCGCCACGCTGGCCTGGCTGAGCGGGTTGACCAGGTCGGCGCCCTGCCCGAAGGCGTCCGCGGCCAGGTCCACCGGCTGGCTCGGCGTGGTGAAGTGGCCGAGCGTGGCCGGGATGCCGAGATCCGGGGTGGCGTTGAACCCGAAATTGGCGGCCATGGAGGCCAGCGCGGGACCGCCCAGCCGCTGGACGGCCAGCATGGCGAAGGTGGAGTTGCACGACACCGCGAACGCGGTCTGCAGCGTGGTCGCGCCGAGCTGCTCGTTGTTGTCGTTGTGGAAGGTGCGCCCGCCGATGGTGACCTGGCTGGGGCACTGCACGGCGCTGGACGGCCGCATCCCGGCCCGGGCCAGCGCGGACGCGGTGACCACCTTGAACGTGGAGCCGGGCGGGAAGATGCCGGACAGCGCGCGGTCGAAGCCGCCGGGGCGCTCCACGACGGCCAGCACTTTCCCGGTGGACGGCTGGATCGCGACCAGGTCGACCGGCTTGCTGGTCGCCGCGGCGGAGACGGCGGCCGAGGCGGCCCGCTGGTCGGCCATGTCGATGCTGGTCCGGACCGCCGTGCCCGGGATGGCGGGGAAGCGGGCCACAGCCGTGCTGGTGCGGCCCGGCCCGGTGAGCTCGATGGCCATCGCGGGCTGTCCGGCCAGCTCCGCCTGGTAGGCCTGCTCGACGCCGCCCTCGCCGATGGGGTCACCGGCCTGGTACGGCGCGCCCAGCGCCCTGGCCTGGGCCGCGGTCGCGGGGACCACGTTGCCGGTGAGCAGGGCGAGCGAACCCGAGGACGCGATCACCGCGGGGGAGCTGAGCTCGGTGCCGTCGGCGGCCAGCACCGGCGCCCGCAGCGGCCAGGTGGCGTGCAGCGTGAACCGGTCACCGGCCCCCAGGGCCGGGTAGATGTCCGCCGGGCTCCAGCTCACCAGCCAGCGCCGGCTGCGCTGCACCAGCCGCAGTTCCCCGTGGTACCGCCAGGTGTGCCCGCTGGCCAGGGCGACGGTGGCGGCGAACGCGGCCTGCGTGGAGCCGCCGGAGGTCACCGCGCCCAGCCGGATGGCCAGGCTGCGCTGTCCCAGTTGCGCGGCGGCCTGGCGCAGCGGCCCGGCCACGCCGCCCGCGGGCCGGCCCGTGGTGATGGCGTCCATGGCCGCATAGTCGCCGCGCTGCCAGTCCCGCAGGTAACTGGCCGCGGTCTGCTCCGGGCTGCCCCTGGCCCGCAGCAGCAGGTACGCGGCCGCCCCGCCCGCGGCCGCCACGACGAGGACCGCCGCGATCACGCCGGCCACGACCCGGGACCGCCGCCGCGGCCGGCGGGTGCTGCCATGGCTCACGGGCCCCCACCATAGCCGCGCCCGGGCCCATACGGCCGCGAAGCCGGTGAAGCGGGACGCCGGCCTGCGCGGTGTCAGCCGGGTCAGGCAGGCTTAGGCCCATGGCGGAGAATCTGACCCTGATGGCCGTGCACGCGCACCCCGACGACGAGGCGTCCAGTACCGGCGGAGTGCTCGCCAGGTACTCGGCCGAAGGCGTCCGGACGGTCGTCGTCACCTGCACGAACGGCGAATTCGGCGACAGCCCGGGCGGGGTCAAGCCGGGCAGCGACGGCCATGACGAGAGCGAGGTCGCCCAGATCAGGCTGGCAGAACTCCAGGAGGCCGCCAAGCATCTCGGCGTGACCAACACCGAACTGCTCGGTTACCACGACTCGGGCATGCTCGAATGGGACTACAAGGACCGCCCGGACGCGTTCAGCAACGTGCCGCGGGCCACGGTGTCGGCCCGGATCGCCGGGCTGATCGAGCGGTACCGCCCTCAGGTCGTGGTCACCTACAACGAGAATGGCGGCTACCAGCACCCGGATCACGTGCATGCCGCCCGGTGCGCGGCGGATGCGGTCTCGGCCACCGGGATCCCGGCCAAGTTCTACCTGACCGCCATGCGGTTCAGTGAGTGGCGGCAGATCTGGGAGGCACTCCGGGAGGCCGGCGAGGACGTGCCGGACGCCGGCGGCATCAGCCCTGAGATGTTGCGGCAGATGGAGCGTGAGGAGCAGCGGATCACCACCACGGTGGACATCCGCCCGGTGCTGGAGCGCAAGCGGGCCGCCCTGCTGGCGCACTCCAGCCAGGTCAGCGAGTCCTGGTTCAGTAAGATCCCGGAGGACGTCGCCACCCGCGTTTTCGGCGTGGAGCACTTCATCCGGGCGGCCGATTCCACCGGCGCCCCGGTGCCCGAGGACGACCTGTTCGCCGGCCTCCGCTGACCGGCCCGGGCCCCCGGCCCGGCCCCCGGACCTGACCGCCCGGCCTTCGGACCTGACCGCCCGGCCCCGCTCCGGCCCCCGGACCTGACCGCCCGGCCCCCCGCCGCTCCCCGGGGGCCGGTTCAATCAGCGCCGTAGATTTCCCCCCTTATCGGGGAGAGAATCTACGGCGCTAATGGTTCCGCCGGCGGGTGGGGCCGAGGCGGGCGCAGGTCACGACCATGAAAGGGATCGTTTACAGATTATTGCCGGAATGCGGTCTTGGCTTATGACCTGACGGCGGGATTGACTGGTGCACATCGGCGCGGGCAGTGCGTCCCCGGCCTCGCCGGGGTGCCCGGCCGCCATTTCGTCACGGGCAATGGAGGCCATATCATGTCAGCTAGCAGTATTCGGCGCAGGCACTTTCCAGGAATGGCGGCGCCGGCCGCGTTACTGGCCGCCGCGGTGGTGGCTGCGCTCGCGCCCGGCGGCGCGGCCGCGGCCAGCGCTCCCCGCGACGCCAGGACGGCCGCGGCCGCCCGGGCCGCCGGCCCGGCGGCCTCCGCCAGCAGCACAGCCAGCAACCCGGCCTGCCCCTGGCTGGATGATGCGCTGCCGGTGGCGCAGCGCACCGCGATGCTGCTGGCCCGGATGTCCCTGGCCGACAAGATCAACATGGTCACCGGGGCAGGCACCACCGAGCCGTACGTGTTCTACATCAAGGCCATCCCCCGCCTGTGCATCCCGGCCATGGGCGAGGAGGACGGCCCCAACGGCGTGGGTGACGGGCTCACCGGCGTGACCCAGCTGCCGGCCGGGGTGTCACTCGCGGCGACCTGGGACCGCGCCCTGGCCACCCAGTACGGCCAGGTCATCGGCGCGGAGGAGCGCGGCAAGGGCGCCATGGTCAACCTGGGGCCGACGGTGAACATCGACCGTGACCCGCGCTGGGGCCGGTCCTTCGAGGCGTTCACCGAGGATCCCTACCTGAACGCGGCGCTGGCCGTCGGCGAGATCGACGGCGTGCAGAGCACGGGTGAGATGTCCCAGGTCAAGCACTACGCCGTGTACAACCAGGAGACCAACAGGAACACCCCTGCTGACAATGTGATCATCAGCCAGCGGACGCTGCACGAGATCTACCTGCCCGCCTTCTGGGCCGCGACCAAGGTGGCCAGGGCGTCCTCGGTGATGTGCTCCTACGCCACCATCAACGGCCAGTACGCATGCCAGAACGACTACCTGCTGCGCGCCACGCTCGACCAGCGCTGGCACTTCCCGGGCTTCGTGACGTCCGACTACGCTGCCACCCACTCCACGGTCGCCTCCGCGGACGCCGGGATGGACCAGGAGATGCCCGGCCCGGTGTACTACGGCCCCGCGCTGCAGAAAGCGGTCCAGTCCGGCCAGGTTGCCAGGGCCACCCTGGACCAGATGGTGTCCCGCATCCTGGGCCAGCTGTTCCGGTTCAACGAGTTCGACAACCCGCCCAGCGGGACGACCAGCGCCACCGTGACCACCCCGGCGCACCAGGCCCTGTCGGCCCAGGTGGCCGAGGACGGGACGGTGCTGCTCAAGAACGAGGGCGGCACGCTCCCGCTCAGGGCGGCCGGCGGCGGCTCGGTGGCCGTGATCGGCCCGGCCGCGTCGGCCGCGCCGGTGTACACCGGCGGCGGCAGCGCGTACGTCACCGCGCCGTTCCACGCCACCCCGCTGCAGGGCATCCAGGCCGCGGCCGGGACGGGCACCTCGGTGTCCTACACCCAGGGCCTGCCCACGGACACGTCGCTGACGCCGATCCCTGGTTCCGCGCTGAGCCCGGCCTACACCGGGACCGGTTTCGGCGGGAGCTACACGGGCACGCTGACCGCCCCGGAGACCGGAACCTACGTGCTGGCGTTCACTAACCCCACGCCCTACAACGTCACCTACCTCTCGCTGGACGGCAAGGAGATCCTGGCCAACCCGGGCACCCCGCCGGTGTCCACCTACTCGGTGGGCGTGAACCTGGTCGCGGGCCAGAAGTACACGCTGAAGCTCAGCGGGTCGGGGGGGTCGGCCAAGCTGAGCTGGGCCACCCCGTCCGAGCTGGCGCCCTTCCTCAGCCAGGCGGTCAGCGCGGCCAAGGCGGCGTCCACCGCAGTGGTCGTGGTGTCGGACGACACGCAGACCGAGGCCGCGGACCGGGCCAGCCTGAACCTGCCGTCCGCGCAGAACGAGCTGATCTCGGCGGTGGCCGCGGCGAACCCGCACACGGTCGTGGTGATCGACGCGGGCGCCCCGGTGGTCATGCCCTGGCTGAGCCAGGTGCCCGCCGTGGTTGATGCCTGGTACCCGGGCGAGAGCAACGGCACCGCGCTGGCCGACGTGCTGTTCGGCACGACTGACCCGGGCGGCCACCTGCCGGTGACCTTCCCGGTCGGCCTGTCCCAGGTGCCCGCGTCCACCCCGGCCCAGTTCCCCGGGACCGGCGGTCAGGTGCAGTACTCGGAGGGCATCGACGTCGGCTACCGCTACTACGACGCCCGCAACGAGACCCCGCTGTTCCCGTTCGGCTACGGGCTGTCCTACACCCGGTTCTCGTTCGGCCACCTGGAGGTGGCGCCGGGGCGGGACGGCCAGGTGGCCGTGTCCGCCACGGTCAGCAACACCGGGCCGGTGGCCGGGGCCGAGGTGGCCCAGCTGTACCTGGGCGATCCCGCGACGGCGGGCGAGCCGCCCCGCCAGCTGAAGGGGTTCACCAGGATCACCCTGCAGCCGGGCCAGTCCACCACGGTGCGGTTCCTGCTCACCAGGCACGACCTGTCCTACTGGGACACCGCGGCCAGCCGGTGGGTCGTCCCGGGCGGGTGGTTCGGCGTCTGGGTGGGCGATTCCTCGGCGCTGGCCGGGCTGCCGCTGCACGGCGGGTTCAGCGTGGGCGGCGGCCGCTGACCCGGCCGTAGTCCCGTCGCCAGCGCCCCCGGCGGCCCCGCCTGGGCCGCCGCCTCACCCCGTGGGGGTGAGGCGGCGGCCCAGGCGGCTAGGCATCGTTGCTGGTTATGGCGGGTGGACCAGCGGGCGGCGGCGGGACGGCGGCATCCGATAACCCGCTGGCGGCGCTGCGCACCCGCGCGTATCTGGTCCTGCTGGTGCTGGCCGCGGTGCTCGGCGTGCCGGTCTCGGCCGCCGCGTGGGGATTCCTGGCCCTGACCACCAAGATGCAGGGCTGGGTGTTCACCGACCTGCCCAAGGCGGTGGGTTTCCAGGGCGAGCCGCCGTGGTGGCCGCTGCTTCCGCTGGCGGTCGCCGGGATCCTGGTCGGGCTGACCATCCGCTACCTGCCTGGCCGGGGCGGCCACTCGCCGGCCGACGGCTTCAAGGCGGGGGAGGGGGCGCCCGGGCCCGCGGAGCTTCCCGGCGTGGTGCTCGCCGCCCTGGCCACGCTGAGCCTGGGCGTGGTGCTCGGCCCGGAGGCCCCGCTGATCGCGCTGGGCGGCGGCCTCGGCGTGATCGCGGTGCGGCTGGCCAAGAAGGACGCGCCGCCCAGGGTGACGGCGATGATGGCCGCCGCGGGCAGCTTCGCGGCGGTCAGCGCGCTGCTCGGCTCGCCGCTGCTCGGCGCGTTCCTGCTGATGGAGGCGTCCGGGCTGGGCGGGGCGACGCTGGAACTGGTGCTCGTGCCGGGGCTGCTCGCCGCGGGCATCGGCTCGCTCACCTTCATCGGCCTGGGCAGCCTCACCGGCCTGGGCACGTTCTCGCTGTCCATCCCGAACCTGCCGCACCTGGGCCACCCGACGGGGGCGGAGTTCGGCTACGCGATCGGCATCGGCCTGGCCGCCGCGCTGCTCGGCTCCGGGATCCGCCGGCTCGGCCTGGCCCTGCGGTCACGGGTGGAGAGCCGCCTGCTGCTGCTCGCGCTACCGGTGGCGGGTCTGGTCATCGCCGCCCTGGCCATCCTCTTCGCGGAGGTCACCCACCATGGTTCCGGCGAGGTCCTGTTCTCCGGGGAGAACGCGCTCGGGCCGCTGATCACCAACGGCGCGGCCTGGTCGGTGGGCGCCCTGCTGCTGCTCCTGGTGTGCAAGGGGCTGGCCTACGGCCTGTCGCTGAGCGGGTTCCGGGGCGGCCCCACGTTCCCGGCCATGTTCCTCGGCGCCGCGGGCGGCATGGCCCTGTCGCACCTGCCCGGCCTGCCCCTGGTCGCCGGGGCAGCGATGGGGATCGGCGCGATGAGCGCGGTGATGCTCCGGCTGCCGCTGACGTCGGTGCTGCTGGCCACCCTGCTGCTCTCCTCCGACGGCCTGGTCGTGATGCCGCTGGCCATCGTGGCCGTGGTGGTGTCCTACGTGGCGTCGGCCCGGCTTTCCCCGGAGCCGGCCCCGGCCGGGCAAAGGCCTGCTCCGGCGGCCCCGGGCGGGCCGGCCCCAGACGGATCGGCCCCGCCGGGCTCGGTGCCCGCCGGTTCCGGCCCTCCGGTCAGGTGATCTCCGGCAGCACCTGGTCCGGGTCGAGCACCGTGGCGAACAGGTCGCCGCGCCGGGCCAGCCGCTCCGGCATGTCCCGGATGGTGAACCCGTCGGGCCGCAGCGCCGGGTCGTCCAGTTCGGCCCAGTCGATAGGGGCGGACACCGGCGCGCCGGCCGCGGCGCGCGGGCTGTACGGCGCCACCAGGGTCTTATTGCTGGTGTTCTGGGTGTAGTCCAGCCGTGCCAGCCCGCCCCGCTCGCGCACGTCCCATTTCCAGCTGACCAACTGGGGCACCACGGCGCCGATGGCCTTGGACAGCTGCTCCACCCAGGCCCGCGTGTCCTCGAAGCCGGGCCCGGGGGCGACCGGGATCCAGATCTGGATCCCGCGCCGGCCGGTGAGCTTCGGCTGGGCCCGCACCCCGAGATGCTGGAGTGCGGTGCGGTGCAGCCGGGCCAGCACCAGGACGTCCTCCCACGTCGTCGCCGTCCCGGGGTCGATGTCAATCAGCGCGTAACTCGGCTGGCCCGGCTGGCTGGCGCGGGCGGTCCAGGCATGCCATTCCAGCGCGCCGAAGTTGGCCGCCCACACCAGCGCGGCGGGCTCGCCGGCCACCAGGTAGGTCGTGGTCTTGCCGGGGCCGGCCGACGGGTCGTCCCAGCGGGGCAGCCAGTCCGGCGCGTGCCCGGGCAGCTGCTTGTGCCAGAATCCCGCGGTGGCGGCCCCGCCCGGGAACCGGTGCATGTTGAGCGGCCGGCCAGCCAGGTAAGGCAGCACCACCGGGGCCACCTGCGCGGTGTAACGGATCAGTTCCCGCTTGGTCACCGCCGCCTCCCCGGGCCGCCCCGGGAACAGCTCCTTGTCCAGGTTGGTCAGCCGCAGCTCGCGGCCGAACACGTGCCACGTCCCGGCTGCCCCGAGCCGGTCCAGCCGGTCCAGGTCCGCCCGGCCGGGCGGTTCCATCGGGCCGGGCTGTCCGGCCCGGGGCTGCTCTGCGGCCGGGCCATGCTCCCGTTCCGGGCGGGACTGGCCGCCCGCGCCGCGCAGCAGGACGGACGCCTGCGCGGGGGGCAGGTCGGACCGCCACATCCGGTCCGGATCGGCCTTGACCTCGTCATTGGTGCGCCCGCTGAGCACCGACGCCGGGTGGTCCTCCGGATCCCAGCCGGGCTGGGCGTACTGGTCGTGCTTGTGCAGCAGCAGCCACTGGTTCCCGTCCCGCTGGATGAGGATGAGCCGGCCGCGCAGCTTCTCGCCGTACACGTCGGCGTGCAGTTCACCGGCGGCGACCGCCGCGGCCGGGTCACTGGTGGCGTGCGGCTCCCAGGTCCCCCGGTCCCACACGATCACGTCCCCGCCGCCGTACTCGCCGCGGGGGATCACGCCCTCGAAGTCGAGGTACTCGATCGGGTGGTCCTCCACGTGCACCGCGGTCCGCTTCACTCCCGGGTCCAGCGTGGGCCCCCGGGGCACGGCCCAGCTGGCCAGCACCCCGTCGATCTCGAACCGCAGGTCGTAGTGCAGCCGCCGGGCCCGGTGCCGCTGCACCACGAACCGCAGTGCACCACGCTCCGGGCCGGCGCTGGCCTCGTGCGCGGCGGCCTGCCCGGCCGGCTCCGGGCTGCGCGCGAAGTCCCGCTTGCCCCGGTACGGCGCCAGCTTGTCCGGCATCGGTCACCTCCACCGCCTGCCCTGCCCGTTCCCGCCTGGCGGGCCGGCACACCACCGCGGCCGGGCGGCATGCGCGGCGGTGCATGTCGGCGATCCGGGGAGCGCCGCGCCGCGGCGGGAAGCGCCGGCGAACCCGCCCGGCTATGACGGAACACCAGGCAGCTCAACGGCCCGCCCGGGCGGCTGCCCCCGCTTCCGCCGGGGCCGCCGGGCGCGCCGCCCGCCTACCATGAAGCCGGATGGCGTAGGTCCGCCTCCGGAGGGCAGCTGTAGCGCATGACAAGGTCCGATCCCGCCGCAGGCGGTCCCGCGGAAGGTGGCCCCGCGCAAGGCGGTCCCGCACCGGGTGGTCCCGGACCGGGTGGTCCCGGACCGGGTGGTCCCGGACCGGGTGGTCCCGCACCGGGTGGTCCCGGGGCCGGCCATGCAGTGCCCGGCGGGGCGGCGCCTGGCGGTCCAGCATCCGATGACACAGTGTCCGGCGGTGCCCTCCCCGCCCTCCCGGATGACTTCGCCGAGCTCGTCGGTGAGCTGAGCGAGGAGACCAGCCCGTCGCGGCGGCGCCGCCTGCTGGACCGGATGACGGGGCTGGCCGCGCGGGGCGGCCGGGCGGGCTGGGCAGGCCTGGCGGCCGGCCGCCGGGCCGGCTGGGCTGGCGTCCAGTTCAGCGGCCGGTGGCTGACCGCGCAGGCCATCGTGATGGCGCCACGGCTGCCGGTGCGCAGCCAGCAGCGGCTCCGTGAGCAGTTTCCCGGGCTCGGCGCGGAGGAGCTGGCCGACGCGCTGATCCTGGGGGCGTCCCGGGCAGCCGCGTCGGTGGGCGCCACGGTCGGTGCCGCCATGCTGCTCCCGCTGCCCGCCGCGCCGGTTGAGGTGGCGGTCGAGACGCTGGCCCTGGTCGGCATCGAGATCAAGCTGGTGGCGGAACTGCACGAGGTGTACGGGCAGCGGGCCACCGGCTCGGCGGCCGAGCGGATGCTGGCCTACCTGGCGGCCTGGGCCCAGCGGCGCGGGGTGTCCCTGGTCCCGGGCGGTCTCGCGCTGGCCGTGGGCTCCCCGCTGCGCCGGCGGCTGCAGCGCCGCCTGCTCGCCCGCGCGGGACGCAGTGCCGTGTCCCTGGGACCGCTGCTCACCGGCGCGGCCGCCGGGGCCATGCTCAACCGCCGCGAGACCCGCCGGCTGGGCCAGGAGATCCGCGACGACCTGCGCCGCCGGTCCGCCCCGGGAGCGGGCTGGCCGCGCTGAGCCGAGGGCTGGCCCCGCCGAGGTGTCAGTACCCGGCGGGGGCGGCGCCCTGCTGGTCCAGGATGAGCCCCGGGACGGAGTCCCAGCCGATGATTTCCAGCACCGCGCGCAGCTGGACCGGGACCTGGTGCAGCACCACCCGGCGGCCGGGCCGGCCCTCCCCGGCGGGCCCGGCCAGCCGCACGATGGCCCGCAGTCCGGCCAGGTCGCAGTAGACGACGTCGGCCAGGTCCAGATGGACCTCGGGCTGGCCCCGGGTCAGCTCGTCCAGGGTGGCCACGAGCGGCGAGTAGGTGGATTCGTCGATCTCGCCGGCGATGGCCAGCCCGAAGGGCGGGCCGGTACGGGTGATCCGCAGCGCTCCGTCGTCGTAGGCGGGCCTGCCCCCCATGCGAATCACCTCCTTGGCACCCTGGCCGAGCGGATCCCGGCGGCATCACGGGGCCGCTTCGGCCGGCCGTCCGGCCCTCATCCGGACAGTCCGGGCAGCATACTGGCACGGCCGGGTAGGGATTACCGGGGACCTGATGGAATACGTGCCGCGCGGCCCGGCTGGTTGCCGGGCGCCCGCTACCCGCCGTCCCAGGGCCGGGCCAGCCGGGCCGCGGACTCGAACATGACGGCGTGCACGAACGCCTGCGGCAGGTTCCCGCGCAACTGGTGCTGGTGGGTGTCGAACTCCTCGGTGAACAGCATCGGCGGCCCGCACGCGGCCCGGTTGCGCTCGAACCAGCCGACCGCCTCAGTGTGCCTGCCCTGCTGCTGCAGGGCTAGGGCCATCAGGAAGCCGCACAGCACGAACGCGCCCTCGGCCTCCTCCAGCGGCCGCTGATCGTGCCGGAACCGGTACAGGTACCCGTCCCGGACCAGGTCGGCGGCGATGGCCTCGAGGGTGGCCAGGCTGCGCGGGTCGCCGGCCGGGACGGCCCCGCGCACCGGGGCCAGCAGCAGCGCCGCGTTGACCCGGTCGTCGTCGGGAGCGCGCTGCCAGCGGCCGCTGGGATGCAGGCTGTCGGCGGCCACGTCGGCCAGCACGCGGTCGGCCAGCGCCTGCCAGGCGGCCGCCTGGGCCGGAGGCGCCCCGGCCCAGGCGATCGCGCGCAGTCCCGCGACGCACATGAGCCGTGAGTGCGACCAGTGCCGGTCACTGAGTTCCCAGACGCCCGCGTCCGGGTCCCGCCAGCGTTTCTCGATGGCAGCCACGGCTGTCTCGGCGGCCCGCCAGTGCTCGGTGTCCAGGTGGTCGTGCCGGGCAGCGGCCGCGAACAGCTGCAGCGACTCGCCCAGCGCGTCGAGCTGGAACTGGCGGTTGACCCAGTTGCCCACCTTGTCTGACCCGCCCGGGTACCCGGCCAGGTGGGACAGCGCCCGCTCGTCCGGGACCGGCCCGCCGCCCAGGGTGTAGGCAGGCTTGAGGTCAGGGCCGTCCGCCAGGATGCGGTCGGCGACGAAGGACACCGCGTCATCGAGCAGCCGGTGCGGCCCGTCCGCGGCCACCGCCTGGCCGGTGTAGCACTGGTCCCGGATCCATACATAGCGGTAGTCGTAGTTGCGCCCGGCCTCGGAGCGTTCCGGCAGGGACATGGTGGCCGCCGCGACCATCCCCCCGCTGCGGCTGGTCAGCCCGGTGAGTACCGCGTAGCTGTGCCGGCTGGCCCGGGGGGCCAGGCTGTCGCCGACACCGGGGATGGCGGCGGCCCAGCCGGCCTCGGTGGCCTGCCAGGCCTCGGTGGCCTGCGCCGGGCGCCGGGGCAGCGGCCGGCTGGACAGTTCCAGGACCAGGTCGTGGTGCTCGCCCGGGTCCAGGGTGACCAGCAGTTCCAGTGCCCCGTCATCGCGGGCCCGGGCGCCGGCCGCCCCGGACCAGCGCACCCGGACCGGCCCGCTGCGCGCGGTCCACTGGCCGCCGGCCACCTTGGCCTGCGTCATGCGGTTCCGCCCGAACCCGGCCCGCACGTCGAGGATCACCCGGACCTGGGCCGGCCCGTCCACGGCCACGATCCGGCGCAGCAGCACGGCCAGGTCCGGGTCGCCCGGGTAGGCGAGGGCCTCCCGGCATTCGACGACCCCGGCGCTGGTCACCCAGCGGCTGCGCCAGATCAGCGAGCAGTCCTCGTAGTACCCGCCCCAGACGAAGCGGCCCTGCTCGGGGGTCACCGCGTAGATCCCGGCCCCGCCGATGAGGCTGGAGAACACCGCGTCGCTGTCCCACCCGGGCGCGCACAGCCACGCCACGTCCCCGCGCGGCCCGATCAGCGCGCCCCGCTCGCCGTCCGCGACGAGTGCGTACTCGCGCAGCACGTGCGGCGGGAAGCCGGCCGCGGCCCCGAGGCCGTGCTGGTCGCTCATCGTTCCCCTCCGCCCTGCGCCCGTCCCGTCGCGGTTAGGGCGACACCGTCGGCTCGACGGCCGCGCCGTACGCGTCTCCCGCCGCCTGCACGAGCTGCCGCAGCGCGGAGGTCATCACCTGGCGGCTGCCCGGCGGCAGCGAGTCCAGCAGCCGCCGCAGGTCCCGCTCCCGTGCGACCGTCACCGTGCTGACCAGGTCCCGCCCGCTGCCGGTGAGTTCCAGGGTGACCACGCTGCGGTGCGCCGGGTCGCTGCCCCGCATCACGTGGCCCGCCGCCACCAGGCGGTCCGCCAGCCTGGTCACCGTGCTGGCATCCAGCCCGAGCGCCCGGGCCACCCGCGCCGACCGGGCCTGGCCCAGGTCGGCCAGCACGGCCAGCAGCCGGAACTGGGCCAGCGTGACGACGCCCTCGAGGACATCCATGCTGCGCAGGGCGACGCCGGTCAGCACCCGGGTGGCATCCTGCAGGGCCGCCACCTGTGTCGCCGCCCCGGCGTCGGCCGCGGCCGGCCGGTCTGGCGCCGGTGTTTCCATAGCGCAATAGTGTACTGCGAAACACTTGCCTCATGCCGGGGTCCGCGCGGGCGGCCGAGGGGGCCGCCATGCGGCTGAGCCGGCGCACGGCTAGCCGGCCATGCTGGCCTGGCGGGCCGCTCCCTCGTAGACAGCGAGCGTTTCCTGGCCGATCCGGGCCCATGAGTACCGCTCCGCGGCCCGGCTGGCCGCCGCGATGGCCATGCCCTCCCGCATCGGGCTGGCCAGCAGCTGACGCACCCGGCGGGCGAGCGCCCCGGGCGGGCCCGGGGGGAGCAGCAGGCCGGTGGTGCCGTTGATGACCGCGTCCGCGTGCAGGCCCGTCTCCGTGGCGACCACCGGGACGCCGCACGCCATCGCCTCCACGGTCACCATGGCCTGCTCGTCGTCCGGGCCGAAGTTCAGCAGTAGCTCCGCCGAGCGCATCAGGGCGGGCATGCCGGCCAGGCTGACCTGCCCGGTGAAGCTGACCCGGTCGGCCACCCCGAGCTCGGCGGCGAGCCGGGCGAGCGCCTGGTACCCACGGTCGGCGGCCAGCTGGCTGCTGGGCGGCCCGCCGGCGATGACCAGCTCCGCCCCCGGCACCTCGGGAAGCGCGCGCATGGCCATGACGGGGCCCGGATCGTCGGCCAGGCCGCTCACCACCAGCAGCCGCGGTCGGCTGCCCCGCGGCGCGGCAGGCCCGGCCGGGGTGAACCGGGCGGTGTCCACGCCGGCCGGGACGATCCGGATGGAAGCGCGCGGCACGCCGAGGCGGCGCAGCGCGGAACCCGCGTCCGTGGTGCCGACGAGCACGGCCCGGGCCGCCCGGGCGAGCGCGAGTTCCACCGCGATCGGGTCGGCGCCCGCCGCGTGCCACGGCCGGGCCGGGGCAGATGGCGGCGGGTTCAGGGTCTGCACGGCGGGCAGCTTCAGGCCCCGGCTGGCGGCCAGCGCGGCCAGCCCGGCCGGCCAGGACTGGGCGTGCATGACGTCAGGGACCGCCCGCTGCCACCGCCGGGCCAGCTGGTCGGCGAGGTCCCGGATGCCGGGCGCTGCCCCCGGGGACTCTGGCCCGTACACGGTGACCTGGGCACCCAGCCCGGCCAGCGCGGTGGCGAGAGCCCCGGTCCGGGCGGCTGGCCCGGCCGGGTAGGCGTCCTGCTGTGCCGCCCGGAGGCAGTCGGGTACCTCGGTGATCAGGGCTATGCGCATGTGTCACGTTCCTCGGGTTCCCCCTCGCCGTGACCTGTCCCTCTGCCCGGGAGCGGGCCGGCTAAACGGGCCCGGCCCGCGGTGGCCAGGCCCGGTGTAGGCGGTGCGACGCTGGGTAGTCCGGCAGCACCGGGCCGCCCGGCAGGGCAACGGACGACTCGCCGACCGCAAGGGAAGGACCCGCCGATTGTGAGCCTTATGTCCGCGATGTTCGGCCATGGCTGCGCCATGGCCGATCACCGTCCGGGCGGCTCCATGCCGGCGCTGATAGGCTCCAAGCCGGTTTCACCGTGCCGGCCCGGGTCTACCCGGCCGGCCCGCGCCAGGCGGCCCGCCATGACGCCGGCCTGGCCCGCGGCACCACGCGGGGCCGGCCGGGCTGACCCGGGCGGCCGTCAGCGCGGGCCGTACGGCTCTGGTCCGCGGCTGCCCTCGCGGGCAGGGTGGTGGGGTGTGCCGCGGCGGCGCGGCCGTGCACGGTGGAGCGGACGGATACCGGAGGTGACACGTGCTGGCTCAGGCACGTGGCGAGGATCGCTGGTCGGCCTGGATGGCCGGTCGGGCGCAGCGGCTCGGCCCGGCGGTGATGCCTGATGGGCGCTGACATGGTCCCCGGATCCGATCACCGGCAGCTCGATGCGGCACCGGCCGAGCGCGGCCTGACCGCCCTGGTCGAGGCGGCCGAACGAGCGGTGGAGAAGATCAGCTCCTCGGTCCCGCCGGCTCAGCTCCGGGCCCTGCTGATCGTGGACCGCGCCGGGGGGCTCAACCTGAACAGCCTCGCTGCCCAGGTGGGAGCGTCCGCGTCCGCGACCAGCCGACTCTGCGACCGGATGGAGATGGCCGGGCTGCTGACCCGGGACCGTGCTGTCGGCAGCCGCCGCGAGATCGTGCTGTCGCTCACCGAGTCTGGGCAGCGGCTCGCCGAATGGGTGCGTGAGCAGCGCCGCGCGGCCCTGGCTGAGTTGCTGGCCGCGATGAGCCCCGAGGGGCGTGACGCGCTGCTCCGGGGCCTGGGGGAGCTGGCCCTGCAGGCGGGCTAGCCAGCTGCCAGGTCGGGCCGCCCGCCCAGGAAGCCCGCCCAGGAAGCCCGCCCAGGAAGCCCGCCCAGGAAGCCCGCCGCCGCGGTTGACTTGAAGCCCAGAAATTTTTTCCTTGTGGAAACACTTGTGGCATGACTCGGGGCGTGACACTCTTTCCTCATGGAAACAATCGGTTCGCTGGACGTGCTGGAACAGTCTGGGGACGACGAGCTGCTGGCCATGATCCGGACCGAGCTGCCTGGCAGCCCGCGCCGCGCCGCCGCTTGCGAGATCCTGGTCGCCCGGTACCGGACGCTGGTCCGCTCCTGCGCCAACCGTTACCGGCGCAGCCCTGAGTTGACCGAGGACCTGATCCAGGTGGGCTATGTGGGCCTGCTCAAGGCGATCAACAACTTCGATCCCGGCGTGGGCCGCAGTCTCGCCGCCTATGCGCAGCCCTGCATCACCGGTGAGATCAAGCGGTACTTCCGGGACAAGCGCTGGCAGGTTCACGTCGAGCGCCCGGTGCAGGAGCGGCTGCTCGAGCTGCGTGAGGGAATGCGCGACCTGACCCAGCAGTTCGGCCGTGGGCCCAGCGATGCGGAACTGGCCGAGCACTGCGGGTTCACCGAGGCGGAAGTGCGCGAGGCGCTGCTGGCCGATCTCCTGCTGCAGCCGGCCTCGCTGGACGCGCCGCTGGCCGGCCAGCCGGAGACGGCCAGCCTCGCGGACCTGCTCGGCGAAGAGGATCCGCGGATGGAGCACACCCTGTCCATGGAAGCCCTGTCCGTGCACTGGGGCGAGCTGCCCCGGCGGGAGCAGCGCATCCTGCTGATGCGCTTCTACGGCGACATGACCCAGGCTGAGATCGGCCGTGCGCTGGGCATCTCCCAGATGCACGTATCCCGGCTGCTCGCGCACGCGCTCAGCTTCCTGCGCGGGCGGATCCTCGGGCTGGACGAGCAGGAGCACAACGGCAAGAAAAGCGGCGCCGCCGCCTGAGCACGCGTGAGGCATGAGGCATACCCATGACGATGAGCACCACTGCGGCCGGGTCGGCGTGGATGAATGTGGGAGCATGCCGGGAAGCGGAGCCCGAGCTCTTCTTCCCGGTGTCCTCCGCGGGGCCTGCGCTGGCCCAGGTGGCCGCGGCCAAGGCCGTCTGTGCGCGCTGCCAGGTACGCGAAGACTGCCTGCAGTACGCCCTGGAGACGGCCCAGGACCACGGCGTGTGGGGTGGCCTGAGCGAGGACGAGCGCCGGTCGGTCCGCCGGGCCGCGCGGCCGCCGTCGCCGCTCGCCCGCTGAGCGCCTGGCGGGCCGCCTGAGTGCCCGGGTATGTTTCGGCCGTCCAGAATCTGGAACTTGAGGGGCCTGGCGCGTACCCGCGCCCGGGCTGGCGCCACGTTGCCGTGACCGACCTGGCCGGGCGAAGCGGATGACCCGGAAGAATCCCCGAGAGTAGCCTGTCGCGGACGGGACCGCGGCGCCGTCAGCCCCGATTCCGGCCTGGCACACGGTCAGAGGAGTAGTCGTGGTTGCACGTCCCGTGGGCGGCCCGTGATCGGGTCGGCCCCGGCCAGCGTGCCGGTACCGCGTGGCCCGGCTGGCCCGCACGGTTCCGGCCATGGCCGCGACGAGGACCAGCCTGGCTGGCAGGTCGATCCTGAGACAGTGTTGCTGGTCGAGGACGATCCGGGGGACGCCCTGCTGGTCGAGGAACTGCTCGCCGACAGCGGCCTGCGGGCCACGCTGTCCTGGGCCCGGTCGCTCGCTGAGGCCAAGGACATGATGGGGCGTGGCGCCCCGCCCGGCTGCATCCTGCTGGACCTGCACCTGCCGGACGTGCAGGGCCTGGAAGCGGTCACTGAGATGCTGGCCACGGTGCCGGGCGCCGCTGTGGTGGTGCTGACCGGGCTGGCCGAGGAGAGCGCCGGCCTGGCTGCTGTCGCGGCCGGTGCCCAGGACTACCTGATCAAGGGCCAGGCGCCGCCGGAAACCTTCGGCCGCGCCATCCGCTACGCCGCGCAGCGCAAGCAGGTGGAGCAGGCCTCGGTGGCGCTGCAGCGCAGCGCGCTGCGCGCCGAGGAGAACGCCCGCCTGGAGCGCGCCCTGCTGCCCACCCCGCTGATCCGCACCGGCGGCCTGGACGTGGTGGCCCGGTACCGTCCGGGCCGCGCCTACGCGCTGCTCGGCGGGGACTTCTACGACGTGGTGGAGACCGGTGACGGCACCGTGCACGCGGTCATCGGCGACGTCTGCGGCCACGGGGCCGAGGAAGCGGCGCTCGGAGTCTGCCTGCGGGTTGCATGGCGGTCCCTGGTGCTGGCCGGCGCCGCGCCTCCCGTGCTGGTCGGGTTGCTGGAGCGGCTGCTGATGGCGGAGCGGGCCGACGACCACGTGTTCGCCACGCTGACCCACCTGGCGTTCAGCCCGGACCGGCGGCAGGTCCGGATGCTCCAGGCCGGGCATCCCGGCCTGCTCCTGCGCGGCCAGGACGGGGTGCGGCTGGTGGAAGGGGCGGCCGGGCCCGCGGTCGGGCTGGTGCCCAGCCCGCGGTGGCACCAGACGGAGGTACCGCTGCCCGCCGGGGCGGGCGTCCTGCTGTACACCGACGGCCTGTTCGAGGGCCGCACCGGGCCGCACGGCGAGCGGCTCGGCGAGGACGGCCTGCTCGCCCTGGCCCGCGAGCTGGAAGCGCTGCCAGCCGCCGATTTCGCGGACGCCCTGCTGGAACGAACCGAGCTGGCGGCCAGCCCATATGGCGGGCTGGCGGACGATGTGGCCCTGGTGCACCTGGCGTGGACGGGGCCGGAATGAGCGGGGCCACCGCGGGCGCGGCGGGGCCGGGCAGCGGGCCGCTGCCTCCCCGGTCCCGGCTGAGCAGGCTGACCGTTGAAGGCTGGTTCCGGGTGGTCTTCGCCGTGATCGCGGTGCTGGTGGTCGCGGCCACCATCCTGGTCACGGCGATCCTGGCCCAGACCCGTCATGCCGCGGACGAGCTGACCGGGAGCGTCCTGCCGGCCGAGGCCCAGGCCTACCGGCTGCAGGCTGCCCTGGTCGACCAGGAAACCGGGGTCCGCGGTTACGCCATCACGGGAGACGCTCGGTTCCTGGAGCCTTATACGAGCGGCCGGGCCGTAGAGGCCAGCGCGGCCGCGCAACTCCGCGCCCTGGTCGGCGGCGGGCAGCCGATGGCTGGCGACCTCCGGGCGGTGGAAGCCGCCGCCGTCGGCTGGCGCCGCGGCTTCGCCGTGCCACTCATCCAGCAGGCCCAGCGCGGCCCGCTGACCGGCTCCGACCTGGCCCAGCTGACCGCGAGCAAGCGCTCCTTCGACCGGCTCCGCGTGCTGTTCGCCCGGCAGAACGCCAACCTGGCCGCCACCGCGGCCGCCGACCGGGTGCGGCTGAGCCAGGCCCAGACGGCCGAGAACGTGACCTACGCGGCCATCCTCGCCGCGTTCGTGCTCGTCTCGGCGCTGCTGGCGCTGCTACTGCACAACGCGGTGGGGCGGCCCCTCCGGCGGCTGCGCACCGCCTCGCAACTGGTCGCCGACGGCGACTACAGCCAGCGGATCGAGCCGGGCGGCCCGGCGGACCTGTGGGCGATGGCCACCGCGGTCGAGGCCATGCGGAGCGGCCTGGTCTCCGCCCTGGACGCCAGCCAGGCCGCGCAGGACGTGGCCGCCCGCCAGGCCGCCGACCTCGATGCGCAGGCCGGCGAGCTGCGCCGGTCCAACGCCGAGCTGGAGCAGTTCGCCTACGTCGCCTCGCACGACCTGCAGGAGCCGCTGCGCAAGGTTGCCTCGTTCTGCCAGCTGCTGGAGAAACGCTACGGCGAGCAGCTGGACGAGCGGGGCCTGCAGTACATCGCGTTCGCGGTGGACGGCGCCAAGCGGATGCAGGTCCTCATCAATGACCTGCTGACATTCTCCCGGGTGGGCCGGGCCGGTGACGTCCGCGTCCCGCTGCCGCTGGACAAGCCGCTCGACGTGGCGCTCACCTCTCTCTCGGCCGCGATCGAGGAGTCGTCGGCGGTGATCGAGCGGGCCGGGCCGCTTCCCGAGGTCACCGGCGATCCCACGCTGCTCGCGATGCTCTGGCAGAACCTGGTCGGCAACGCGATCAAGTTCCGCGCCCCCGGCCGGCCCCCGGTGGTGACGGTCACCGCCGCCCGGCAGCCAGATGGCATGTGGCAGTGCTGCGTGACCGACAACGGCATCGGCATCGCGCCCGAGTTCGCCGACAAGGTCTTCGTGATCTTCCAGCGGCTGCACGGCCGCGAGGCCTACCCCGGCACCGGCATCGGCCTGGCGCTCTGCAAGCGGATCGTGGAGCAGCACGGCGGCGAGATGCACCTGGACACCAGCCACACCGGCGGCGCCAGGATCTGCTTCACCCTGCCGCCCGCGCCGGTCGCGGACCCGGCCGGCCAGACCACCACCACCAGCAGCATCGAAGGGATTCCGGCATGACCGACCTGCACTCGATCGAGGTCCTGCTGGTGGAGGACGACCCGGGCGATGAGCTGATGACCCGGGAAGCCTTCGAGGACAACAAGATCCGCAACCGGCTGCACGTCGCCCGGGACGGCGAGGAGGCGCTCGATTTCCTGTACCGCCGCGGCGAGCATGCGGCCGCACCCCGGGTAGACCTGATCCTGCTCGACCTCAACCTGCCCAAGTACGACGGGCGGCAGATCCTGGAGCGGGTCAAGTCCGATCCGGACCTGGCGCACATCCCGGTAGTCATCCTGACCACGTCCTCCTCCGAGGAGGACATCCTGCGCAGCTACAGGCTGCACGCCAACGCGTACGTGACCAAGCCGGTGGACGTCAGCCAGTTCATCGCCGCGGTCCGGCAGGTCGACGACTTCTTCGTATCGGTGGTCCGGCTGCCCCGCCAGTAGCCCGCGGCTAATGGCCCGGGCGGTCACTGTCCGCCGGTTGCGGCGCCGCAGCGTGATCCGGGCCGGCCGGGGACCTGCTGGCGGTGCCAGGTTCCCCGCTACTGCCAGGCTGGCTGTGGCCGGACTGGTTATCGCTGCGCTGGCTTTCACCGGGCTGGCTTTCACCAGGCTGGTTATCGCGGGGCTGGTTATCGCGGGGCTGGTTATCGCGGGGCTGGTTATCGCGGGGCTGGCCATCACCGGGCTGGCCATCACCGGGCTGGCCATCACCGGGCTGGCCAGCGCCCGGCGGCCCGCTTCCGGTGGCGCGGCCGCTACGGCCCGGCCGGATGAAGTCCGCCAGTGCCCGGCGCATGTCCGCCAGCCCAGCGCCCCGTGGCACCTTGAGCGAGATGTACGCGGCCGCCCCCGCCGGGATGGGCAGCCAGAAGTTCACCAGCCGCCAGGCCAGCACGCCCAGGGTCGCGACGCTCCGGGTCAGCCCGAAACCGATCAGCAGCACCGGGGTGACCGAGTCGATCACGCCCAGCCCGGCCGGGCTCACCGGGATCGCGCCGAGCACGTTGGCGATCCCGTAGGCGGCGAACAGGCCGACCGGATTGGCGAACGAGCCGAACGCGGCGATGAAGCACCACAGCGACGCCGCGTCCAGCAGCCAGTTCAGCGAGGCCCAGGTCAGCGCGCTGAGTAGGACGTGCCGGTCGGTGGCCAGCGTGCGCACCGATGCGCTGGCCTGCAGCACGATCCGGCCCAGCCGGTCGCCGCCAACGCCGGGGATCTTGTCCCCGATCGCGTGCACGACGCGGGCGGCCCGGTCCCCGCCGCGGATCAGGCCGATGACCATGGCCGCGAACGCGCCGAGCAGGACGGCCCCCACGATGGCCACCGTCGCGTAGACCGGCCGGAACCCGGACAGCGGGATGGAGATCACCAGCGACAGCCACAGCAGCACGTTGAGCACGACGGTGGAGCCCATGCCCTTGGTCGCCATCATCACCCCGACGTCGGTGCCGTCGAGGCCCTCGGAGGTGAACAGCTGGTAGCCGATGCCCGCGCTGCCGATCGTGCCGGCCGGCAGGATATGCGCCACCGCCGCCGCGGCCAGGTCGATGCGGAATAGCCGGGACAGGTTCGGCCGGCCTATGGGCGGCAGCAGGGCGCGGGTCAGCACCGCGTAGCAGAACAGCGACGCCGCCTCCAGCACCACCCCGGCGACCGCCCAGTAGACGGAGACCTGGCCGAGCAGGTAGGTGTCCTTGCTCGCGCCGACCAGTTCCGGGATGACCAGGTACTCGACGATCAGCGCCAGGATGAACAGCAGCGCCACCCGGCGCAGCGGCCGCTTGGCCGCGTGCAGCCAGCGCGGGATCCATCCGGGCAGCTGGTACCCGTGGACTGTCCCGGGCTCCGGCCCGTCCTGCTGCCCGTTCAGCTCGCGTCCAGGCGGCGGAACGTCACCTCGCGCAGCACCAGCCGCAGCGTCGCCGCCGCCGGGATGGCCACCAGGGCACCGATCAGGCCCATCAGCGTCCCGCCGAGCAGCACCGCCACCACCGTTACCACCGCGGGCACCTCCACCGTCCGGCCCATGATCCGGGGCACGATGAGGTAATCCTCGGCCAGCCGGTACGCAATGTAAAAGCCTAGCGTGGCCATGGCCACGGGCAGCGAGACAGTCAGCGCTACCAGCGAGACGGCCGCCCCGCCGATCGTCGAGCCGATGACCGGGATCAGGTCGAGCAGCGCGACCAGCAGTGACAGCAGCAGCGGGTAGGGCACGCTGAACGCCACCAGCCAGACATACGTGCCCACCCCGGCGATCAGCGAGGTGAGGAAGTTCCCCAGCATGTACCCGCCGACCTTGTCGAAGACCTCGTCACCGATCAGGATGACCCGGGCCCGGCGAGACTGCGGGGCCAGCCGCCAGGCGAACAGCTTGATCTGCGGCATGGCGGCCAGGAAGTAGATGACCAGGACGATGACCACCATCATCGAGCCGAACGCGCTGAGCACCAGCTGGCCCGCGCCCAGCACGCCGCCCACCAGGGCGGTGCCCTTGGCCGACAGCAGGCTGGACAGCCGCTGCTCGACGTGGAACCGCGCGTTCAGCTTGCCCAGCTGGGAGTTGTGGTTCTGCAGCGTCATGACGTAGTGCGGCAGGGCCTGCACGAGCGCGGTGACCTGGGTGGTCAGCGGCGGGATGGCCGACATGACGAACCCCGCGACCACGGCCGCCACGAGCAGCAGGATCACCACGACGGCCATCCAGCGGGGCAGGCGGCGCCGGGTCAGCCAGCTCACCGCGGGATCCAGGCCCGCCGCGATGAACAGCGCCAGGCCGATCAGGACCAGCACCGATCGCGCCCGGATCAGCAGTTCCACCAGCCCGTAAGTGACAGCGACGCCGGCCGCCGCGGCCATCCCGATAAAGAAGGGCGACCGCCGGTTCATCGGCCGGCCGAGCCCGCCGAGGCCGCCGGTCTCCTCAGCGATTGCCGCCGCCGCGTCCACCGCGGCCTGCAGCTGGTCGCTGCCGTGTTCCCCGGACGGCTCGCCCGGGTGGGGGTCGCCCGGGTGCGGGCCGCCGGCCCGGGTGGCGCCGGCGCGCGGCTCACCGGCCCGGGGGTCGCTGGACCGCGCCTGCTCCAGCTCGCCCGGCATCATCTCGATTTCGCCCGCCCTCCCGGGAGCAACTGCCGCGCCGGCGGGGTCCGGCAGGGGCGGCATGCTCGGCCCTCTAGCTGCCCGCCCGCCCCGCCTTCACACATCCGCCAGCGGGGAGGTGAGGATGCCCGCAGGCCGGGTAGCGGGTCATCCGGCCGGCCGGAAGGCCCCGCCGGCCGGGAGGCGATGACATGGCGGAGAGCACAGAGACCGATCGCGTGGCCCGGCAGCGTGCCGCGGGGGATCGTGCGGCGCGGGAGTTCAGCGCGCAGACCGGGTACCGGCCCAGCGCCAACCAGGCGCGCGAGGAACCGGTACCCGCGAGTCACCATGAGGACCACGACCAGGCGGCCGTGCTGCGCAACGAGGAACTGGGCCGGGGGCGTCGCCCGGACGGTGAGCCCGTGCGCGGCGGAGCGGCGGACGGCCAAGGGGAGGACGGCCAGCCCGGCTAGCAGCAGCCCGGCTAGCAGCAGCCCGGGGAGCAGCAGCCCGGGGAGCAGCAGCCCGGGGAGCAGCAGCCCGGGGAGCAGCAGCCCGGGGAGCAGCAGCCCGGGGAGCACCAGCCCGGGGAGCAGCTGACCCCGGGCCGGCCCAGGTAACCGTGGCCGGCGCCGGGGTCCGCGCCGGGCCCGGGTCAGCGGCGGGCCTGGCTAGGCCCGGCAGTGTGCCCCGCGCCGGTCCCGGCGCAGGCGGATGCGGTGTTCTGCCGGAACGGCCCCATGAGCGTCACCACCTGGCCGCACCGGCGCTGGCCAGCCGACGTGGTGGCCGCGATGCCGAAGATCAGCAGGCTCAGCGTCGCCATGAGCAGGAGCGGCAGGATGACCAGGGGGCCCAGCCGGTTCGCGACCCGCCCCCGCTGACCGGGCCAGCGGGCTGAAGCATGCCACCACCGGCCCGGCGGCAGCGTCTCCACGGCCGGCATCCCGTCCTGTGCGGTCAGTTCGGTGAATACGCCGAACATGCTGGCCAGCGGGGGATCAGCGCGCCGCAGCACTTCGTCGATCGCATTCAGGGCACGCTGCTGGCGGGCTGGCAGGGTCATCAGGATCTCCGGGACTACCTCGTGTGCGTCGAGCCTGCCGCTACCCGCCAGTAGCGGGATAAACGGTGTTCCGGGTCACCCTCGGTGCGGGCGGCCGCCAGGCCGCCCGCACCTCATCCCGTGTCTGGCAGGCAGACCTGCACGATGCTGCCCCGCACCCAGGTCTGGAACACCGGCTGCGGCGCGCTCGCCGGGCCGTGGACCACTGCGCCGTCGGTGACCCGGAACGTGCTGCCGTGCCAGGGGCAGGTCACGCACCCGCCGGCGAGCTCACTATCGAACAGCGGCCAGCCGGAACGACAGGTGCCGCCGAGCAGGCCGCCCAGGCCGGCCGCGGCCAGCCCGGCCAGCCCGGCCAGCCGTAACATCCGTCCGGCGGCCGGCTTGCGGGGCCAGCAGTGACGCGCCGTACAGGCCGGCGGCGGCCAGGTTCGCGGCCGCGTGCGCTACGCCGACGCGCATCTGCTGCTCATGCCGCTCTGACCAGTCGGCCGCGCCCGCCAGCGCGGCGGGGCACCGCAGCGGCCGGCCCGAAAGTGCTCAGCCGCCGGGCCGCCCTGCTGCCATCGGGCCACGCGCCGAGGACGCTGGCGGACGGCCAGGCCCCGGCGGATGCCTGGAGCAGCACCGGATGCAGCGGGTGCCCGAGCCATACCCCGTGCAGTGCGTCCCGGACCGGGCCGCGCGGGATGCGCCGGGCTGCCCGCTGGCCGATGCCGACCGCGCCGTCCAGGACGTCGGCTTGTTCGGGTGAGGAGATGAGGCTCGTGCGGCGGCTGCTTTCCGCCGACGCCGAGGTCAAACCGGTGTGAACGGACCGGGGGTGGGTAACTGCGGGACTCCTGGCCCGACCGGAGAGGCGTTGACGTGCGTGACCGCTATCACTGACCAGGCCCCGTGGCTGAATCACCCGGAGGCCGGGCGGGGTGACGTGGACCTGGGCCGCCAGCCCGCCTGGCAGCAGGCCGCGGCCGCGTTCGCCGCCGCCGCCGCGGGCGGCCGGCTCGACCTGCCGCTGCCCGGGAGCGGGCAGACCCGGCAGCGCTGGGCCGCGCTGGCCGACCTGGCCGCCGAGGACCTGTCGCTGGCCCGGCTATCCGAGGGGCACGCCGACGCGGTGGCGATCCTCGCCGAGCTCGAGGGCCCGCCGCCCCCGGCGGGCAGCCGGTGGGGCGTCTGGGCGGCGCAGCCGCCGGGACCGGGCCTGACAGCCACCCACGCGGCCCGCGGCTGGCGGCTGTCTGGCACCAAGCGGTACTGCTCTGGGGCCCGGATCTGCACCCATGCGCTGGTCACCGCGGCCGCCCCGGACGGGGCGCGGCTGTTCGCCGTCACCACCGGTGATCTGGCCCCGGTCCCGGGCAGCTGGCCGGCTACCGGCATGGCCGGCAGTGACACGCTCGACGTCGGGTTCGACGACGTGGCGGCCGAGCCGGTCGGCCCGCCCGGCGCTTACACCGGGCGGCCCGGGTTCAGCCACGGCGGGGTAGGCGTCGCCGCCTGCTGGCACGGCGGGGCCCGCGCGGTGGGGGCCGCCTTGCTCGACGCCGCGCGCAGCCGCGACGTCGGCCCGCACGCGCTGGCCCACCTGGGCGCGGTGGACGTGGCCCTGCACGCCGCCCGGGCCGCCCTGGACGCCGCGGCCGACGAGATCGACGCCGACCCCTACGACCAGGACGGCGCCGGGCCGGCCCGCGTCCTCCAGGTCCGCGCCCTGGTCGAGCGGGCTGCCACCGAGGTGCTGGACCGGACGGGGCGGGCCCTCGGCGCCGGGCCGCTGAGCCACGACGAGGCGCACTCCCGGCGGGTCGCCGATCTCACCGTCTACCTGCGTCAGCACCATGCCGAGCGGGACCTCGCCCAGCTGGGCTCACTGGCCGCCGAGCGGGGCACCGCATGGTGACGACGGCCGCCCCGGGGCCACCCGGCCGGGCCCCGGCCAACCCGATCGAGGCGCCGGGCACGGCCGAGGCGGACTGGCGGGCCTGGCCCGGGCTGGCCGCGCTGCCGGTCACCGACCCGGCCGGGTGGGGCAGCGTCCTGGTGGTGGCCGCTCACCCCGACGACGAGGTGCTCGGCGCGGGCGGCACGCTGGGCCTGCTGGCCGCAGCCGGGGCCCGGCTCCGGCTGGTCTCGGTGACCGACGGAGAGGCCTCCCATCCGGGCTGCGCCGACCCGGGCGGCCTGGCGGCGCGGCGCGCCGCCGAGACGGCCGCCGCGCTGCGCCTGCTCGGTGCGCAGTCGGCCGAGGTGATCCGGCTCCAGATACCGGACACCCGGGTCGCCGAGCACGAAGTGGAGCTGGCCGGGTGGCTGTCCACGCTCGGGGCCGGGTTCGGCACCTGCCTGGCGCCCTGGGACGGTGACATCCACGCCGACCATGAGGCGGCCGGCCGGGCGGCCCGCCAGGCCGTCCCGCGCACCCTGTGCTACCCGGTGTGGGCCTGGCACTGGGCCCGCCCGGGCGATCCCCGGGTGCCCTGGCACCGCGCCGTCGCGGTCCCGCTGCCCGCCCGGATGGCCCGCCGCAAGCGCGCTGCCATCGGCTGCTTCACCAGCCAGCTGGAGCGGCGTGACGGCCTGCCCCCGGTGCTCGCCCCGGGCACCGTGGCGCATTTCACCCGGATGCTGGAAGTGCTGTTCACGTGACCGGCCCGGCGACGCTGGGGCCTGGCTACTTCGACCGGATGTACGCGGCCGCGGCCGACCCATGGGGGCTGGCCACCCGGTGGTACGAGGCCCGGAAGTACGCGCTCAGCCTGGCCCTGCTGCCCGACCGGCATTACCGGGACGCCTTCGAGCCCGGCTGCTCGGTGGGGGTGCTCACCGGGATGCTCGCCACCCGGTGCGGCCGCGTGCTGGCCTGGGACGGTTCCGCCGAGGCGGCTCGTTCGGCCCGGAAAGAGACGGCAGGGCTGGAGAACGTCCAGGTGGAGTGCCGGGTTATCCCCGCGGACTGGCCGGCCGGGCAGTTCGACCTGATCGTCTTCTCCGAGGTGCTGTACTACTTCGGCGGGGCCGACCTGGGCCGGGTGCTGGACCGCGCGGAGGCGGCGTTGCGGCCGGGCGGTCGGCTCCTCGCCGTGCACTGGCGGCACCCGGTGCCCGAGTACCCGCGCGACGGCGACGACGTGCACCGGGTCCTGGCCGGCCGCCGGGGGCTGTCCCGGCTGGTGGCACACCACGAACCGGACTTCAGCGCCGAGGTCTACCGGCGGGGCGGCGGCCCGCCCTTCTCCGTGGCCCGGGCCGAGGGCCTGGTGTGATCGCCGCCGCTGGGGTGGTCATACCGGCGCACAACGAGGCGGACCTGCTGCCCGCCTGCCTGGCGGCCGTCCGGCTCGCGGCCGGGCCGCTGGCCCCGGTGCCGGTGCACCTGGTGGTGGTGGCGGACGCCTGCACCGACCAGACCGCCGCGCTGGCCCGGGCCGCCGGGGCCGTGGTGGTGGAGATCGGCGCCCGCAGCGTCGGGGCGGCCCGGGCGGCGGGCATGCGGGACGTGCTCCGCCGGACCGCGCACCTGGACCCGGCGGAGGTCTGGCTGGCCAGCACCGACGCGGACACCGTCGTGCCGCCGTGCTGGCTGGCCCGGCAGGTGCGTTACGCCGGGGCGGGCTGGGATGCGGTGGTGGGCACCGTCACCGTGGCCGACTGGGCGGAGCAGCCCGCCGCAGTGCTACCGCGGTTCCTGGCCCGGTACGCGACCGCGGGGGCCAGCCACCCGCACGTGCACGGGGCCAATCTGGGCTGCACGGCCCGGGCGTACCTGGCCGCGGGCGGCTTCGCCGCGCTGCGCACCGCCGAGGATCACGGGCTGGTCAACGCGCTCGGCGCGGCCGGGGGCAAGATCCTTCGCACGACGGCGGTCAGCGTGGTGACCTCGGCCCGCCGCCACGCCCGCGCCCCGCACGGGTTCAGCCACCTGCTGTCCACGCTCGCCCCCGCGCAGTCCTGACCTCCCCCCCGCGCCACCTTCACCGCCGGCATGCGGCTGCGCCAGGATGGTGGCATGACGGACCAGGACGCGGTGGCGGGACAGGACGCGGTGGCGGGAGTTCTCGGCGGGCTCACCCTGGAGCAGAAGGCCGCATTGTGCCTGGGCTCGGACTTCTGGCACACGGCGCCGGTCCCCACGGCCGGCATCGAGCCGGTCATGCTGTCCGACGGGCCGCACGGTCTGCGCAAGCAGCCGGACCGCGCCGACCATGCCGGCGTCGGCGGGAGCGTGCCGGCCACCTGCTTCCCGACCGCCTCCGCGCTCGCCTGCTCCTGGGACCCAGGGCTGGCCCGGGAGGTGGGCGCGGCGCTGGGCGCCGAGGCGCGGGCCCAGGACGTCGCGGTCGTCCTCGGCCCAGGCGTCAACATCAAGCGCTCGCCGCTGTGCGGGCGCAACTTCGAGTACCTGTCCGAGGACCCGTTCCTGGCCGGCCGGCTCGCCGCCGGGCTCGTGGACGGACTGCAGTCACAGCAGGTCGGGGCGTGCGTGAAGCACTTCGCGGCGAACAACCAGGAGACCGACCGGCTGCGGGTCAGTGCCGACGTGGACGAGCGCGCCCTGCGCGAGATCTACCTGCCCGCGTTCGAGCGCGTGATCACCGCGGCCCGGCCGTGGTCGGTGATGTGCGCCTACAACAAGATCAACGGCGAGTACGCGTCGCAGCACCGGTGGCTGCTGACCGAGGTGCTCCGGGACGAGTGGGGCTTCGACGGGCTGGTCATGTCGGACTGGGGTGCCGTGCACGACCGGGTCGCCGCACTGGCCGCCGGGCTGGACCTAGAGATGCCGCCCGACCTCGGGTTCAGCGACCGGGCCATCGTGGCCGCGGTGACGCACGGGGAGCTGGCGGAGGCGGTGCTCGACCAGGCGGTGTCCCGGGTGCTCCGGCTGGTGCTGCGGGCCCGCGCCCGCCGCCCGGCCGAGCCTGACCCGGCGGTGCACCACGCGCTGGCCCGGCGCGCTGCCGCGGAGAGCCTCGTGCTGCTCAAGAACGACGGCGGGGTGCTGCCGCTGCGTGACGCGTCCGGCCTGACCGTCGCGGTGCTCGGCGAGTTTGCCCGTGTCCCCCGGTTCCAGGGCGCCGGCAGCTCCCAGGTCAGCCCCACCCAGGTGGACGTGCCGCTGGAGGAGCTGGCCCGGGCGCTGCCGGCGGCCGCCCTGCGGTTCGCCCCCGGGTTCACCCTCGGCGCCGCCCCGGAGGACCCGGCGCTGGCTGAGGAGGAACTGGCTGGGGAGGAACTGGCTGGGGAGGCGCTGCGGGCCGCGGCCGGCGCCGACGTGGTGCTCTGCTTCCTCGGCCTGCCCCCGGACGCCGAGTCCGAAGGCTTCGACCGGGTGCATATCGACCTGCCCGCGGCACAGACCAGCCTGCTCGGCCGCCTCGCGGCCGAGATGCCGGGCACCCCGGTGGTGGTCGTGCTGGCCAACGGGTCCGCGGTCCGCACGTCCCCCTGGGATCACGCGGCCGCCGCGGTCCTGGAATGCTGGCTGGCCGGGCAGGGGTCGGGCGCGGCCATCGCGGACGTGCTCACCGGCGCCGTCAGCCCCTCCGGCCGGCTGGCCGAGACGATCCCGGTGCGGCTGGCGGACTGCCCGTCCTACCTCAATTTCCCCGGTGAGGAAGGGCACGTCCGGTACGGCGAGGGAGTGTTCGTCGGTTACCGCGGCTACGACGCGGCCGGCCTGCCGGTCAGCTACCCGTTCGGCCACGGGCTGAGCTACACCACGTTCGGCTACTCCGGTCTCCGGGTCAGCCAGGCGGGCTCGGCCGGCGGCGGGGACCTGGTGATCACCGTGACGGCCGAGATCCGCAACGCCGGCCGCCGGGCCGGCCAGGAGGTGGTGCAGTGCTATGCCGGTGCCACGGCCGCCAGCGTGGCCCGGCCGCCCCGGGAGCTCAAGGGCTTTACCAAGATCACCCTGGAGCCGGGCGCCGCCCAGGAGGTCCGCTTCACGCTGACGGAGCGGGACCTGTCCTACTGGTCGGTGCGCCGCAGGGGCTGGGTGCTGGAGCCGGGGGAGTTCCGCATCGAGGTCGGCGCGTCCTCCCGGGACATCCGGCTCAGCCAGGTGATCCAGGTCAGCGGGCCGCCACTGCGCCCGGTCCTGTCCGGCCTGGCCACCCTGGAGGAATGGCTGGCCGACCCGGAGGGAGGCCCCGCGCTGCGCGCCGCCATCGGCACCGGCCCGGACGGCCGCCCGGGGGGCATTCTCGGCAGCCCGGAACTCCTGAAGATCATCGGCAATTTCCCGCTATCCACCCTGGCCGCCTTCCCCGGCCTGGGGATCACGCATGACGTCGTCAGGACGCTGGCCCGCGGCGGTCCGCCGGACGGGTGAGCCGGTCCCGGCCAGCCGCGGTCTGCGTCGGGTCGATGAAGACGTAGGGCTTCACCGGGAGCCGCTCGGCCAGCCGCCGGTCGATGTCGTCCGCGAGGTCCTCGACCTGGTCGGCGGTGGAGCCATCGGCCAGCGCCACCCGGCCCGCGACGATGATGCTGTCCGGGCCGACATGCATGGTCTGCAGCTGCAGCAGCCTGTCCACGCCCGGGGTGCGCTCGATTTCCTGCCGGATCACCTCCTGCACCCGGGGATCGGCCGCCTCGCCGATGAGCAGGTTGCGGCTGTCCAGGCCGAGCCGGACCGCGACGATCACCAGCAGCACGCCGATCGCGATCGACGCGGCGCCGTCGTAGACCGGCGAGCCGGTCAGCTGTTCCAGGACCAGCCCGAGGGCGGCCAGCGCCAGCCCGATCAGGGCCGCGGTGTCCTCGAACAGCGCCGCCTTGACGGTGGTGTCCCGGCTGGTCCGCACGTGCTCCAGCAACTCGGTGTGCGATTCCCGGGCCTCGGCGCGCAACTGGCTGGTGGCCCGGTAGAACGACGCGCCCTCGGCGACCGCGCACACCGCCAGCACTACGTAGGCGACCGGGAAGTTTCTCGTCTGGCTGTGCAGTGACAGCACGCCCTCGAAGACCGAGAACCCGGCACCGGCGATGAAGATGCCGAACGCGGCCAGCAGCGACCAGAAGTAACGGGCCTGCCCATAGCCGAACGGGTGCTGCGGGTCGGCGGGCCGGGCCCCCTGGCGCACCGAGGTGAACAGGAAGATCTGGTTCAGGGTGTCGGCGAAGGAGTGCGCGGCCTCGGCGAGCATGGCGCTGGACCCGGTGAGCACGCCCGCGGCCAGCTTGGCCAGCATGACGACCAGGTTGGCGGTGCCGGCCACGATCACCGTGCGCAGCGTGGCCTCGCTGGCCACACCGGGACCCCCGCTCGCGGTCTCGCTGGCTGTCCCGTCAGCTGGCTGGCTGGCAGTGCCGCTTCCGCGCGTGGTCACGACAGTCCCAAGAGCGTGGCAAAAATCATCAGTGTCCCGCTGCCCGTGAGGCTGCGGGCTAAACGGTCACCCGGTGTGCTGCAGGGTGTACCGGACCGTCTGCACCCGGATCATCCCGTCGCGGAACACGAACGTGTCGATGCCGTCGTCCACCCGGGTGGCGCCGGCGTCTGCGGCCCACTCCAAGAAGAGCACGTCATCCTCGTAGAGCTGGGTCTTCAGGTCCCAGACGGCGTCCGGGACGTCGGCCAGCAGCCGGGTGAACGCGGTCCGGATGCCGTCCTTGCCCCGCAGCACCCCGGCGGGCGAGATGAACATGGCGTCGTCGGAGTAGTCGGCGACAATCTCGTCCAGGTCGCCGGCGCCGAGTGCCTGGGCGTGATGGGCGAAGACTTCCTGCGGCGTGCGTGCCATTGTTATCTCCCTCGGTAACGGAAACCCGCCAACACTCATCATGCGCTGTGCCGGGCCACGCGGCACAATGCCTTGGTGACCGTAATCGCTCCTTCCGGCCCGCCCGCCGTGCCCCCCGCCACCCGCCGCATCGCCGGCGAACTCGGCGTCCGGGAAGGGCAGGTGGCCGCCGCCGTCGACCTGCTCGACGGCGGCGCCACCGTGCCCTTCGTCGCCCGTTACCGTAAGGAGGCGACCGGCGGCCTGGACGACGCCCAGCTCCGCACCCTTGAGGAGCGGCTGCACTACCTGCGGGAACTAGATGAGCGGCGGGCGGCCATCCTGGAGTCGATCCGGTCCCAGGGCCAGCTCGACGCCGAGCTCACCGCCCGGATCATGGCCGCGGAGTCCAAGGCGCGGCTGGAGGACATCTACCTGCCCTACAAGCCCAAGCGCCGGACGAAGGCGCAGATCGCCCGGGAAGCGGGCCTGGAGCCGCTCGCCGCGGGCCTGCTCGCCAGCCCGGGCACCGACCCGCGGCAGGCGGCCACGGCGTACCTCGACCCGGAGCGGGGCATTCCCGATGTGACGGCGGCGCTGGACGGTGCGCGCGCCATCCTGGTCGAGCGGTTCGCCGAGGATGCCGACCTCATCGGCGAGCTGCGGGAGCAGATGTGGGCCCGCGGCTGCCTGGCTTCGCGGGTCCGCGGGGGCCAGCAGGAGGCGGGCGCGAAGTTCGCCGACTACTTCGAGTTCAGTGAGCCGTTCGCCGCGCTCCCCTCGCACCGGATCCTGGCCGTGATGCGCGGCGAGAAGGAGGGCATCCTCGAGCTCACCATGGACCCGGGCGAGGGTGACGGGGAGAGTGAGTACGAGGATGCGATCGCCCGCCGGTTCGGTGTGGCCGACCAGGGACGGGCGGCAGACCGTTGGCTCGGGGAGACGGTCCGGTGGGCCTGGCGGACCCGCATCTCGGTGCATCTGAGCGTGGACCTGCGGACCCGGCTGTGGCAGCGGGCCGAGGATGAGGCGGTCGCCGTGTTCGCTGCCAACCTGCGCGACCTGCTGCTCGCCGCGCCTGCGGGGGCCCGGCCGACCATCGGCCTGGACCCGGGGTTCCGCACCGGGGTGAAGGTGGCGGTGCTGGATGCCACCGGCAAGCCGGTGGCCACCGAGACGATCTACCCGCACGAGCCGAGGCGCCGCTGGGCGCAATCCCTTGAGGTGCTGGCCCGGCTGGCCGCCCAGCACGGGGTGGAACTAATAGCGATCGGCAACGGCACGGCGTCCCGGGAGACCGACCGGCTGGCGGCGGACCTGATCTCTTCCCGCCCGGACCTGGGACTGACCAGGGTGGTCGTGTCCGAGGCCGGCGCGTCGGTGTACTCGGCCTCCGCCTACGCGTCCCGCGAACTGCCGGATATGGATGTGTCGCTGCGCGGCGCCGTCTCCATCGGCCGCCGCCTCCAGGACCCGCTGGCCGAGCTGGTCAAGATCGACCCGAAGTCCATCGGGGTCGGTCAGTACCAGCACGACGTCGCCGAGCTGAAGCTGTCCCGCTCGCTGGACGCGGTCGTCGAGGACGCCGTGAACGCGGTCGGCGTGGACGTCAACACCGCCTCCGCGCCGCTGCTGGCCCGGGTGTCCGGGATCAGTGAGGCGCTGGCCGCCGCCGTAGTGGCCCGCCGCGATGAGGGCGGCCCGTTCCGCAGCCGCCGGGCGCTGCGTGAGGTGCCCCGGCTGGGCCCGAAGGCGTTCGAGCAGTGCGCCGGCTTCCTGCGCATCCGCGGCGGGGATGACCCGCTCGACGCCTCCAGCGTGCACCCGGAGGCCTACCCGGTGGTGCGCCGCATCCTGCACCAGGCGGGCACCGGCATGCCCGGGCTGATCGGCAACACCGCGCTACTCCGCACGCTGCGGGCACAGGATTTCACCGATGAGCGGTTCGGCCTGCCCACCGTCAGCGACATCCTGCGCGAGCTGGAGAAGCCCGGCCGTGACCCGCGGCCGGCCTTCACCACCGCGTCGTTCGCCGAGGGGGTGGAGACCCTGGAGGACCTGGTCCCCGGCATGGTGCTGGAGGGCGTCGTCACCAACGTGGCCGGATTCGGCGCCTTCGTGGATATCGGGGTGCACACCGACGGGCTGGTGCACGTGTCCGCGATGTCGAGGCAGTTCGTCAGCGACCCGCGGCAGGTGGCGAAGTCCGGTGATGTCGTCCGGGTCCGGGTGCTCGGCGTCGACCTGGCCCGCAAGCGGATCTCGCTGAGCATGCGGCTCGACGAGGACCCCGCGCCGCCCGGCCGCCCGCCGCGACGTGAGCCAGACCGCCCGCCGCGGCGTGAGCCGGGCCGCCCGCCGCGGCGTGAGCCGGGCCGGGAGGCGGGGGGGCCGGGTGACGGGGCACGCTCGGGCGGCGGGGCGCGGCCAGATGGCGAAGGGCGGTCGGCTGCCGGGGCCCGGCGGGCCGGGGGAGCGGATAAGCCCGGGCCGGGGCAGCCCGCCCCGGGCGGGGCCATGGCCGATGCGCTGCGCCGCGCCGGCCTGCTCGGCGAGCCCGGCCAGTAGCCGTGGCCGGCGGCCCGGAGCCGCCGGTGTCCCGGACCACGCGGAGCGTGCTATCACGCGACGCGAAGTTCTGTTTAAAGTGGTGTCACGAGCTGGTCATGAGCCAGCTGGGACAGATGTGGTGGTTCTGGCTGCGGGAACAGGGCAGCCGGGGCCCGCCGAAGGGGGCGACGCCAGGAAGGTCCCGGGGCCAGCGGCGGCCCGGGACGGAGGAGGGCTGGCCCGGGGAAGCCCGGGCCACACCGGGGGGTGCGGCCAGTGGCATTGCGGCGTAGCGGGATGGCGGCCTACGCCACCTGGATGGCGCTGCTCGCCGCCGCCTATTTCCTGTTCCCTGGGGCCCGGGTGATCACCTGGGGGCTTTTCACGCTGACCAGCGTGCTGGCCATCGTGGCCGGGGTTGTGGTCAACCAGCCGACCCGGCGCCTGCCCTGGCTGCTGCTGGCCACGGCCAACCTGAGCCTCGCCGCAGGGCAGTTCGGCTTCCTGCTCGAAACGCAGGTCAGGCACGAAACCGTGCCGTTCCCGTCCGTCCTGGACGTGTTCTACCTGGCCGCCTACCCGTTGTACGTGGCCGGGCTGCTGATCTTCATCCGGTCCCGCTCAGCCGGGCGGCACCGGCGCAGCCTGCTGAACGCGCTGACGCTGGTCGTGGGACTGGCCCTGGTGGCCTGGATCTACCTGATCCTGCCGTACGTGCACAACCCGGCGCTGTCCTGGGAGCACAAGGCGGTCGCGGTCGCCTACCCGCTCGGGGACGCCGCCGTGCTGGCCCTGCTGGCTCAGCTGCTGACCCCGGGGATGTGGCGGACCCGGTCCGTCCAGCTGCTCGCGGCGGGCACGCTGGGCCTGCTCGCCTCGGACATCTTGTTCAGCATCGTGCAGCTGTACGGCACCTTCCGCGTCGGGACGGTCACCGACCTCGGCCTGGTCGCGTTCTACATTGCCTGGGGCGCGGCCGCGCTGCACCCGAGCATGACCGCGCTGACCGAGCCGGCGCCTGGCCGGCCGGACGGCAATACCGTGCTCCGGCTGGTCCTGCTGCTGCTCGCCTCCCTGGCCGCCCCCGGCGTGCTGCTGGCCCAGGCCCTCGGCCGCAGTGTCCGGGACCTCGGCGTCATCGCGGTCTGCTCGGCGCTGCTGTACGTGCTCGTCCTGGCCCAGCTGGCAGAGGTGGCCGCGGCGCTCCGCCGGGCGCTGGCCCGGGCCGAGGTGCTGCGGGTGACCGGCGCGGCCCTGGCTGCGGCATCCACCGTGGAGGAGGCGGCCAGCGCGATCCGGGCCGGCGTGGCCGCGCTGGCCGGCCCGGTCCAGGGGCGGCCCGCGCTGCTCGCCGTGCCCGACGACGGCAGGCTGCGGGTCGTCGGCGCCCCGCCCGGAGACCCGCCGGTGCGGATGGACCTGCCCCCCGCGCTGGCCGCGGGCTGGCCGATGCCGGACGGCGGGACGTCGCCGCGGCTGCTGGCCGCGGGCCCGGACGCCGGGGGTGGCGACACCATCCTGGCCTGCCCGCTGGCGCTGCGGGACCGGCCCTCCGGTGATCCGCTCATCGGCGTGCTCGCCGTCTTCGGCCCCCGTGCCGTGCTGGCTGATGTCGCGGGCCCGCTGGAGGTGCTGGCCCGGCAGGCCGCGCTGGTGGTCGAGCGGGCCGTGCTCAGCCGGGAGGTCATCCAGCGCAACCGGGAGGCCTACTTCCGCACGCTGGTGCACGACACGTCGGATGTCATCCTGATCGTGACCGACGACGGCCGGATCCGGTACGCAACGCCGTCGGCGGCCAGCCTGTTCGGCGACGCCCAGATCGAAGGGACCCCGCTGTGGGACCTGGTGCAGCCGGAGGAGCGCGGCGAGATAGCCCGTGCGCTCGCGGACATGCGCGACGGCGGCGGCCGCGGCCTGGACGAGGACTGGCGGATCACCTCCCGCAGCGGCGCCTACGTCGAGGTCGAGGTCCGCTGTAGTGACCTGCGCCAGGAGCCCACGGTCGGCGGCCTGGTGCTCACCCTGCGGGACGTCACCCAGCAGCGCCAGCTGGAGCGCGAGCTCAGCTACCGGGCCTTCCACGACTCGCTGACCGGGTTGCCCAACCGGGTGCTGTTCTCTGACCGGGTGGTCCGGGCGCTGGCCCGGGCCTCGCACAAGGGCAGTATCGTCGGCGTGCTCTTCGTCGACCTGGACGATTTCAAGGTCATCAACGACACCCTCGGCCATACCGTCGGCGATGAGCTGCTGGTGGCGGCGGGCCACCGGCTGGCCCGGCTGGCCGGGCCGCGCGGTGTCGTGGCCCGGCTGGGCGGCGACGAGTTCGCCCTGCTGGTCGAGGACATGGCCGGGCGCCGCGCGGTGGACGCCACCGCGGAGGCGATCGTCGCGGCGTTCGCCGATCCCTTCCCGCTGGCGATGGGGTCCGCCATCGCCACCGCGACGGTGGGCGTGGCCACGTCCCAGGACAGCGCCAGCCCGGGCGAGCTGGTCCGGCACGCGGACCTGGCCCTGTATGCGGCGAAGGCGGCAGGCAAGCGGCAGTGGCGCCGCTACCAGCCGGTGCTCAGCGCGGGCATGAAGCGCCGCCGGGAACTGCAGGCGGCGCTGGACGTGGCCGTGGCGGAGTCGGCGTTCACCCTCGTCTACCAGCCGATCGTCGAGCTGGCGGAGGGCGGTCTGGTCGGCTTCGAGGCGCTGGTCCGCTGGCCGCACCCGGACTGGGGGATGCTCAATCCCGACCAGTTCATCTCACTTGCCGAGGAGACCGGGCACATCGTGCCACTCGGCTCCTGGGTGCTGCGCCAGGCCCTGGCCGACGCGGTCCGCTGGCAGCATGACCTGCCCAGCCTGTACATCAGCGTGAACGTGTCGGCCCGCCAGCTGCGCGATCCCGGCTTCGTCCGGGGAGTCCGCCGGGCCCTCGACGGGTCTGGCCTCGCACCCTCGGCCCTGGTGCTGGAGCTGACCGAAAGCGTGCTGCTCCAGCCGGATCAGCGGATCCGCGCCGACCTGGCCGAGCTGCGGCGGACAGGCGTGCGGCTGGCCATCGACGACTTCGGCACGGGCTACTCGTCCCTGAGCTACCTGCGGGAACTGCCGATCGGGGTACTCAAGATCGACAAGTCCTTCGTGGACGGCATCGCGGTGTCCGCGCAGCGGCTGGCCCTGGTCGAGGTGATCCTGCGCATCGCCAAGACCCTCGGCCTGGCCGTGGTGGCCGAGGGAATCGAGACCGAGGAGCAGTGGGAGCTGCTGCTGTCCATGGGGTGCCGGTACGGGCAGGGCTACCTGCTGTCCAGGCCGGTCGCTGCGGCGGAGGCCGCGAAGATGGCCCGTGAGGGGCGGAGCCTGCTGCCGCGGCTCCCGGCCCGTGCCCCGGCACCGGGCTGACGCCGGCGCCCGGTCCGTCCCGGTAGCCCATGCTGACCGCTACGGCGGTTGACCGGCCCGCTGCTCAATGATCTGATTGAGCGGAGGAATCGCCGTATAACGGGAGGAGGGGCCATGGCCGGCGTCACCGAAGACCCGGGTGATGAGCGCTACCAGCCCGGTTTCGGGAACGAGTTCGTCAGCGGGGCGGTGCCGGGCGCGCTGCCCGCGGGCCGCAACTCACCGCAGCGGGCCCCGCTCGGGCTGTACGCCGAGCAGCTCAGCGGAACCGCGTTCACCCAGCCCCGGGCGGTGAACCGGCGCACCTGGGTCTACCGGATCATGCCGTCCGCGGCGCACCCGCCGTTCGCCCGCATCGGCAACGGGGCGCTCCGCTCCGGCCCGTTCGAGGAGGTCGAGCCGGACCCCAACCGGCTGCGCTGGGACCCGCTGCCGCTGCCCGGGGGCGAGGTGGATTTCGTCGGCGGCCTGTACACCGTCGGCGGCAACGGGGACGTGCGCACCCGCAGCGGGATGGCCATCCACCTGTACGCGGCCACCGCCTCGATGACCGACCGCTACTTCGTGGACTCCGACGGCGAGCTGCTGGTCGTGCCGCAGCTCGGCGCCCTGCTGCTGCATACCGAGCTGGGCCGGCTCCGGGTCGCGCCGGGTGAGATCGCGGTGCTGCCGCGCGGCATCAGGTTCCGCGTCGAGCTGCCGGGCGGCCCGGTCCGCGGTTACCTGTGCGAGAACTACGGCGCGCCATTCACCCTCCCCGAGCGCGGCCCGGTCGGGGCGAATGGCCTGGCCAGCGAGCGCGACTTCCTGGCGCCGGTGGCCGCCTGGGAGGAGCGGGCGGGCGCCCAGGTAGTGCAGAAGTTCGGCGGCAGCCTGTGGGCCGCGGACTACGACCACTCGCCGCTCGACGTGGTCGCCTGGCACGGCAACTACGTGCCGGTCAAGTACGACACCGCCAGCTTCATGGTCCTGGGCACGGTCAGCTTCGACCATCCGGACCCATCCATCTACACCGTGCTCACGTCACCGAGCGAGACGCCGGGGCTGGCCAACGCCGACTTCGTGATCTTCCCGCCGCGCTGGCTGGTCGGCGAGGACACGTTCCGGCCGCCCTGGTTCCACCGCAACATCATGTCCGAGTTCATGGGCCTGGTTCAGGGTGCCTACGACGCCAAGGCCGAGGGCTTCCTGCCCGGCGGGGCGAGCCTGCACAACACGTTCGCCTCGCACGGGCCAGATGCCGAGACGTTCGCCCGGGCCAGCGCGGCGGACCTGGCACCGGAGAAGCTGGCCGGCACCCTGGCCTTCATGTTCGAGAGCCGGTGGATGATCGTCCCGACCCGGCAGGCGATGGAGGCGCCGCACCGCCAGCCCCACTACGACGCCGTGTGGGCCGGGCTGGTCCCCGGCTTCCGCGAGCCCGGCCCGGCCCGGTGACCGCGGGGACGGCGGGCTCCTCAGCCACGCCGCGCCCCGCCGGGGCCTGGGCCGCGGCCCAGGCCGCCCCCGGCCCGCCGACGGGCGTCCTGCTGCCGGCGTCGCCGCCCCGGTTCAGCGGCTCGCTGCCGCTGTGGTATCAGCTGGCGCAGAGCCTGCGGGCCGCCATCCTCAGCCCGGACCATGGCCCCGGCACCCGGCTGCCGACCGAGATCGAGCTGGCCCGGCACTTCGGGGTCAGCCTGGCCACCGTGCGCCAGGCCCTGGCCTCGCTGGCCGCCGACGGGCTGATCACCAGGCAGCGGCGCCGCGGCACGTTCGTCAACCCGGACGCCCTGCGCACCAGGACGCTGCGGGTCATCGGCTCCGCCGACGCGGTGGCGGCGCAGCAGACCAGTGACGAGGTCCGGGTGCTCGGCCGCAGCCGGCTCCCGGCGGCCAGCCCGCCCGCGGACCGGCTGCTGGCGCCCGCGGAGGCCGTGCTGATCCGGCGGCTGCGGCTGGACGCGGGCGTGCCGGTCAGCTACGCGGAGAACTACCTGCGCCCCGAGCACGCCGACCAGATCAGCGACGCCGCGCTGGCCCGGGCCCCGGTCACCGCGCTGCTCCGGGATGAGCTGGGGCTGCCGCTGAGCCGGATCGACAACCAGGTATCCGCGCGGAGCGCCCCCGCGGACCTGGCGGCCCTGCTGGAGATGGAGGCGTTCGGCCCGGTCCTGGTATCGGAAAATGTGACCTATGCCGGGGCATCCGGCCCGGTGGATGTGGCCAGGATCTACTACCGTGGCGATCGCTTCACATTCGCGATCTCCCTGGACCTTCCTTGACCACGCTGACCTTCACTGAGCACGCCCTGCCGTACTGCGTGTTCTCCCGCGGCACTGACCGTCCCCGGGTGGGGGCGGCCCTGGGCACGCACATCATCGACCTGGAGCGGGCGTTCGGCGACCCCATCTTCGCCGTGCCCTCGCTGAACGCCTTCATGGCCCGTGGCCCGCGGGCGTGGCAGCGGGCCAGGGAACGCCTGCTCGGCTTCATCCGCGGCGGCCAGATCACCGGCACGGTGCCGATCGCCGAGGCCAGCCTGCACCTGCCCTTCGAGGTGGCGGACTACACGGATTTCTACTCGTCGCTGGAGCACGCCACCAACGCCGCGCGGATCCTCCGGCCGGCCGACCCGTCGCTGGCCAGCAACTGGCGGGAGATGCCGGTCGGCTACCACGGGCGGGCCGGCACCGTGGTGGTCAGCGGGACCCCGGTACGGCGCCCGCAGGGCCCGATCGCCCCCGGCCACGGGCGGCCTGACCTGGCTCCCACCCGGCGGCTGGATTTCGAGGCGGAAGTCGGGTTCGTGGTCGGGGCGGGCTCTCCTCCCGGCCAGCCGGTACCGGTCGACGAGTTCGCCGCGCATGTCTTCGGCGTGGTGCTGCTGATCGACTGGAGCGCACGGGACATCCAGGCGTTTGAGTCACGCCCGCTCGGGCCGTTCCTCAGCAAGTCGTTCGCCACCACGATCTCCCCGTGGGTCATCCCGCTGGCCGCGCTGGAGCAGGCCAGGGTGGTGCCGCCCGCCCAGGACCCGGTGCCCCTGGAGTACCTGCGCTCCAGCCAGCCATGGGGGCTGGATATTGACCTGGCCGTGAGGGTGAACGGCCAGGTCGTCTCCCGGCCGCGGTTCGCCGCCATGTACTGGACCGCCGCGCAGCAGCTCGCCCACCTCACCGTGAACGGCGCCCCGGTGCGGACCGGCGACCTGTACGGGTCCGGGACGGTGTCCAGTTTCCGCCGGGACGAGCAGGGCTCACTGCTGGAGCTGACCTCGGGTGGCCGGGATCCCCTGCTGCTGCCCGGCGGACGGTCACTCGGCTACCTGGCCGATGGCGACAGCGTCACCCTGTGCGGCTCGGCGCCTGGCCCGGCCGGCTCGCGGATCGAGCTCGGCTGCGCCGGCGGCACGGTAGCAGCCCGGTACTAGCCCGGCGGGACGGCCCCGGTGCCCCCGGCCTGGAACGCCTCTAGGGCCTCGCCGGGGGTGTCCAGGAACGCGTCCGGGCCATCGCTGCCGCTGATCCCGTAGTGCCGGAGCTGGTCCCGGACCGGGTCCGCCATGCTGGTCACGATCACCTGGATGCCTGCCACGTGCAGCCGCCGGATGACCGTGGCCAGGATCCCCGATGCGGTGTAGTCCACGTCCCCGATGGCCGCGCTGTCCAGCACCAGCCAGCGCAGCGGGTCGCCGTGCGTGGTCAGGCTGAGCAGGTCCTCGGCGAACCGGGCCGCGTTCGCGTAATACAGGCTGGTGCCGAACCGGTAGACCACCAGCCCCGGCTCGGTCCGCGCTCCCGGCGCCACCGGGGCCGGCTGCCAGTGCCCGGCGGCCGACTTCACCAGCAGGTAGCTGCGGGGCCGGTAGCTGTGCCGGAGGTGATCGATGATGGACGCGACCACCGCCAGGCCGATGCCCCACTGGATGCCGAGCGCCACCACGGCCGCCGCCGTCACCAGGGCGACGGCGAACTCGCCTCCCCGCACGGCCCGGAGGCGCCGCATCCCGCGCACGTCGACCAGTTCGGCGCCGATGAGGAAGACCACCGCGGCGAGCGCCGCGATGGGCAGGTACCGCAGCGGGCCAGTGGCCACCAGCAGGACAACCGCGGCCAGCGCGCAGGTGGTCAGCGAGGCCAGCTGGCTCCGGCCGCCCGCGTCGTCCACGATCTGGGTCTTGGTCGGGCTGCCGTTGACCACGAAGGTGCCGGTGAACGCGGCGGCGATGTTGCCGGCGCCGAGCCCGACCAGGTCGGCGTCGGTGCTGAACGGCTCATCGTGCTTGGCCGCGTAGGCGCGCGCCGTGGCGGCGCTCTGGGCCAGGATGACGATGAAGATCGACGCGGACGTGCCCAGCAGCGCCACCGCGTCGTGCACCCCGAGGGCGGGCAGGGTCAGCCGGGGCAGTCCGCGCGGCACTGGGCCGAGCACCCGCACGCCATGGGCCTGCAGGCCGATCGCCCAGCTGGCCAGGATGGCCCCGGTCACCGCGATCAGCGCGCCTGGGATCCGCCGGGTGATCCGCCGGGCGGCCAGCATCACCGCGATCACCGAGACGGACACCGCCACGGTGGCCGGCTGCGCGGTGCCCAGCGCGGTGACCGTCTGGGCCAGCTTGACCAGCGTGTGCGGGCTGGGCGCGGTGATGCCCAGCATGTCCGGCAGCTGGCCGATCGCGACCTGGATGCCAACCCCGGTGAGGAACCCGAGCAGCACGGTGCGGGACAGGAAGCTGGCCAGGAAACCGAGCCGGGCCAGCCGGGCCAGCAGCAGCAGCACGCCGGTGAGCAGGGCGGCCAGCCCGGCCAGCCGGACATAGCCCGGGGACTGCGGCACGGCCAGCCGGACCAGCGCGCCGGCCAGCAGTGCCGCGGTCGCCGAGTCGGCCGCGACCACTAGGTGCCGTGACCCGCCCAGCACGGCGAACAGGGCCATCGGCAGCAGCAGCGTGTACAGCCCGGTCACCACCGGCATGCCGGCGATCCGGGCGTAGCCGAGCACCTCCGGGATGCCCAGCGCGGCGAGGGTGAGCCCGGCCAGCAGGTCCCCGCCCAGCTGGGCCCGCTGGACCGGCCGGATGCCGCCGAGCACCGGCCAGCCCTGAGGCCGCGCCCACCGCGGCGCCGTGGTCACCTCGTGCCCCCTATCGCGGGCTGTTCCGTGCCGGATCCCGAATCGGTGATTGAAGCTTTGCTGCAGTCTGCACTACATGACTGGGCCGGCCATGTAGTTCGCGGGGCGGGCGCGGCGGCCCGGGCGCGGCCGTCCGGGTCAGCGGCGGCCCGGGCGCGGCGGCTGCGGGCGCGGCGCCCCGGGTCAGCGGCCGCGGACCCGCGCGCCATCCGGGTCGAAGGGCGGCCGCAGGCTCACCCGGGCCGGGACGATCACGCCGCCGGCGTTCACCTCGTACCGCCCGGACGCGACGAAGTCCCGGCCGACCACCCCGCCGGAGGGATCCCAGAGGTAACCCAGGCCGACCGGGCCGCCGACGGCCGCCCCCCAGGCCCCCGAGGTAAGCTGGCCGGCCGGCACGCCGTTGCGGAGCAGCAGCTCACCGCCCCACAGCAGCGGGGCCTGCGGGCCAGCCAGGACCGAGACCAGCCGCCGCCGCGGCCCCTCGGCGCGGGCCCGCTGTACCGCGGCGGCGCCCAGGAACGGGATACCGGACGCCAGCTTGCAGGCGAACAGCAGGCCCGCCTCCACCGGGCCGTACTCCGGGGTCAGCTCCCGGCCGAAGGCCCGGTAACCCTTCTCCAGGCGCATCGACTCGATCGTGTAGTAGCCCGCGTTCACCAGCCCGGCGGCCGCACCGGACGCGGCCAGCACCTCGAACACGCCGACCGCGCACTCGGCTGGCACGTACAGTTCCCAGCCCAGCTCGCCCACGTAGGTGATCCGGGTGGCCCGCACCGTGAAGTAGCCCAGGCTGATCTCCCGGCTGGTACCGAAGGGGAACGCGGCATCGCTGAAGTCATCGGGGGACACGGCCCCCAGCAGTTCCCGCGACCGCGGCCCCATCAGGCCCAACACGGCATAGGCCGAGGTCACGTTGACCAGGCTGGCGTGAGCACCCGCGGGCATCCGCCCGGTAATGAGATCTTTGTCCCGCTCGGTGGTGGCCGAGCTGCTGACCAGCAGGAATTCCCCGGCGGACAGCCGGGTCACGGTCAGGTCGGACTCGTACCGGCCGGCCTCGTTGAGCAGCCCGGTGTACACCACCCGGCCCGGCGGGACCGCGACGTCCGCGGTGCACAGCCACTGCAGCGCCTGCTCGGCGCCTGGCCCGGTCACCAGGTACTTGGAGAACGAGGTCTGGTCGAACAGGGCCACGTCCCGGCGGGCGGCCCGCTGCTCGGCCGCGGACCAGGGCAGCCAGTTCGGGGCGTCCCACGAGTAGCCGATCTCCGGCGCCACCCCGGGCGGGGCGAACACGTTGGGCCGCTCCCAGCCCATCCGGCTGCCGAAGCACGCGCCCGCCTGCTCCAGCAGGTGGTGCACGGGGGAGCGGCGCAGCGGCCGTGCGCTGCGCAGTTCCCGGTTCGGCCAGGGCACCGCGTAGTGCAGCCCGAGCACCTCGCCGACCCGGTCGCGCAGCCAGCTGGTGTTGCCGTGGAACCGGGCGAACCGCCGGATATCCGCGCTGGTCAGGTCCAGCCCGGGATCCCCGGACAGGATCCACTGCGCGAGCGCCCGGCCCGCCCCGCCCGCCGAGGCGATGCCGACCGAGTTGAAGCCGGCCGCCACGAAGAAGCCGCGCAGCTCCGGGGCCTCGCCGATGATGAACTGGTTGTCCGGCGTGAAGCTCTCCGGGCCGTTGTAGAACTTCTTGATGCCGGCCTCGCGCAGCGCCGGGATGCGCAGCTGGGCCTGCTCCATGAGGATCCCGAAGTGCTCCCAGTCCTCGCCGAGCAGCTGGAACTCGAACGGGTACGGGATCTGCCCGGGGTCGACCCACGGCTTGGCCTCCGGCTCGAAGCCACCGACCAGCAGGCCGCCCACTTCCTCCTTGAGGTAGGTGTACCCGTCCGGGTCGCGCAGCACCGGCAGGTCCCGGTGCATCCCGTCGATCTGGTCGGTGACCACGTAGAAGTGCTCGCAGGAGTGCAGCGGCACGGTCACCCCGGCCCAGCCGCCGACCTGCTTGGCCCACTGCCCGGCGCAGTTGACCACGATCTCCGCCTCGATGCCGCCCTCGTCGGTGCACACCCCGGTCACCACCCGGCCGCCCGCCGCCCGCTCGGTGGCCAGGATCCCGGTCACCCGGGCCCGCTCCCGGATCGTGACGCCCCGGTTGCGGGCGCCCTTGGCCAGCGCGTAGGTCAGGTCGGTCGGGTTGGCCTTGCCGTCGTCCGGCAGCCAGATCGCCCCGGTCAGGTCGGCCGTCTCCATCAGCGGGTACCGCGCCCCGGCCTGCGCCGGGGTGAGCAGCTCGGCCTGCAGGCCGAACGCGGCCGCGGCCGCCGCGGTCCGGCGCAGCTGGGTGAGCCGTTCTGGGGTGCGGGCCACGATGAGCCCGCCACAGCGGCGGAACCCGGCGGACAGCCCGGTCTCCGCCTCCAGCCCGGAGTACAGCTCGGTGGAGTACTGCACCAGCCGGGTGCCGCTCTCCGAGGCGCGCAGCTGGCCGACCAGCCCGGCCGCGTGCCAGGTGGTGCCGCAGGACAGCTGCCCCTGCTCCAGCAGCAGCACGTCGGTGCAGCCCAGATGGGCCAGGTGGTAGGCGGTGCTGGTGCCGATGACGCCGCCGCCGATGATGACGATGCGATAGCGTGCTGGCCCGGGGAGGCGACCCTCCGGATCCCCCCGCTCGCCGCTCCGCGCCGAGGCTTGCGCCGGGTCAGTCATCGCGCACCACGTCGTCCAGCAGCTGCCGGAAGCCCGGGCCGGCCAGGCCGGCCGCCGCGAATTCGTAGCGCGCCATCGCCCAGCCGCCGAAGTCGAAGTCGAGCGGGCTGGCCGCCTGCTGGATCACCCCCCACAGCGTCCATCCGTAGGCGCCGACCAGGCCCAGGACGCGGGCCCGGGCCACCTTATTTCTCAACGGCCTCCCGTAGTACTCCCGCACCAGCTCAGCGAGGCCGTCCGGGGGCAGCCCGCATTCGGCGCCGATGTTGCCCAGCTCGAAGCAGGGGTCGTTGTTGCCGGAGTATTCGTAGTCGATCAGCCAGATCCGGTTGCCGTCGTCGATGAAGTTGGCCGCCAGCAGGTCGTTGTTGCACGGCACGGTCGGCGTGGCCCGCACCGCCAGGGCCGTGCGGGCCGCGTCCAGCTGGGGCATCAGGTCCAGGTAGCCGTCCGGGACGGCGATGCCGTGCGCCCGGGCGGCCGCCAGGTAGCGCCGCTGCACCTCGAACATGTTGAACTCGCCGGCGAACCGGGGCCCGGCGTGCAGCGCCCGGCAGGCGCGGGCGACCCGCGGCAGGATGGCCGGGTCGCGGACGTCCTCGTTGCGCAGCGTGCGGCCGTCGAGGTAGCGGAGCACCAGGATGCAGTCGGCCGGCTGGTAGGCCACCACCGGGGCGCCCACCCCGGCCGCCGCGGCGGCCACCGAGTTGTGATGCTCGGCGTCCCGGTCGATGGCGAGCAGGTCACCCGGTGTCCACACCCGGGCGACGAACATCCCGTCCGGCGTGGCGACCTTGTAGTTCCGGTTGGTCAGGCCGCCGGGCAAGGGGGTGATCTCGCGCGGTGCCGTGGCCAGCGCGGGCACCCGGTCGAACAGGGCGGCCGGGTCGGCGGGCGGTGCGGCGGCCACGTCTCCCATGGGACCGCAGGGTAGAGCCCCGGCCGGAAAAGGTCTAGACGCTCTGCTAGCCCGGGGGGCGACCCCCGGACCCCCGCGCATCCGCCGGCTCGGCGGGGGCACGCCTGCGGCGCACCCCGCCTCGCCAGCGGATAAGCCCGGCTAGCCCGGGGGGCGACCCCCCGGACCCCCGCGCATCCGCCAGCGGATAAGCCCCGGCCAGCCCGGGGAGCGGCCCCCGGACCCCGGGGAGGCCTAAGCACAGCAGAAAGGGTCTAGACAGTAAGTTCGGCGGGACTTTACGCTACGCGTCAACCCGTGCGGCTCCCAGGCCAAGGGAGGACCAGCGATGAGCGGCCCCGATCTCTCCGCCGACCAGCACAGCGCCGGACAACACCGGGACTCCGCCGACCTGGCCCGGTTCGGGTACAAGCAGGAGCTGAAACGCTCGCTCGGGCTGGGCAGCTCGTTCGCGGTCGCGTTCAGCTACATCTCGCCCTCGACCGGCATCTTCACCCTGTTCGCGCTGGGCCTGACCACCATCGGCGGGGTGTTCATCTGGACCTGGCCGGTGGTCGCGGCGGGCCAGTTCCTGGTCGCGCTGAACTTCGCCGAGGTGTCCAGCCACTACCCGGTGGCCGGGTCGGTGTTCCAGTGGACCAAGTACCTGGCCAGCAGGCCGTACTCGTGGTTCACCGGCTGGATCTACCTGTTCGCCGGCGTCCTGACCGTGACCGCCGTGGTGGCGACCATCCCGATCGCGCTCATCCCGGCGCTGAACGGGCTGGGCTGGCACAGCCTGAACGCGGCCAGCCTGCACACCCAGCTGGTGGTCGCGCTCATCGTGCTGGTCGTCATCACCGTGCTGAATATCTTCGGCGTGCGGCTGGTCGCGCTGATCAACAACACCGGGGTGATCTTCGAGATCCTCGGCATGTTCGTGTTCGCGATCGTGCTGCTGATCTTCCACAACCACCAGGGCCTCGGGGTGGTGACCGACAGCGGCGGCCTGCACGTCGGGCCGAGCACGTTCCTGGCCGCCATGTTCATGAGCCTGTTCGTCATCTACGGCTTCGACACCGCCTCGACGCTGGCCGAGGAGACCCGGGACCCGCGCCGGGCCGCGCCCAAGGCGGTGCTGTACTCGGTGATCGGCGCGTTCATCATCGGTGGCGTGTTCCTGCTCGGCGTCCTGATGGCCATCCCGAACCTGCACACCGCGATCACCGGGAACGGCGGCCTGGGCTGGAACCCGGCCAACGTGATCGAGGCCAACTTCTCGCCCGCCCTGGCCACCGTCTACCTGCTGGTCGTGTCGGCGGCCATCTTCGTCTGCTGCCTGTCCATCCTGGCCGCCACCATCCGGCTGTGCTTCGGCATGGCCCGGGACAACCAGCTGCCGTTCTCCGGGGCGTGGTCCAGGGTCTCGCCGACCCTGCACACCCCGGTGTGGGCCTGCATCGTGATCGCGCTGCTGGCCGCGGTGCCGTTCCTCAAGTACTCCGGGGCCGGGATCATCGCCATCGCCGCGACCGGGATGATCTACCTCAGCTACTTCCTGGGCAACCTGGTCATCATGCGGGCCCGGCTGCGCGGCTGGCCGAAGGTCAGCGCGCCGTTCAGCCTGCGCCGCTGGGGCCCGGTGGTCAACGTCCTCGCGCTGGCCTACGGCGGGGCCATGCTGGTCAACTTCGCCTGGCCGCGGGTGGCCAGCAACCCCGAGCCGAGGCAGACCGCCGGGCTGCTGAGCTTCGGGATCGGGTTCCTGAACCGGATCCCGATCCTGTGGACCGTGGCGGTGGTCATCACGCTGATCGGCCTGATCTACTACCTGGCCGTCGGCCGGCGCAAGCGGTTCGCCCCGGTCATCAGCCCGGCCGACGACGACGCGCCGCTGGTCCAGGGGACGGCCGCCGCGCCGGAGTGAACAGGGTCCCGCTGGAATCGCTGGCCCCGCCCGTCCTCGGGCGCGGGCCAGGGACCACCAGGCACGCCCAGATCGAGGAGTGGCTGGCCGAGGCGATCGAGGCCGGGCGGCTGCGGCCCGGCGACCGGATGCCTGCCGAGCAGGACCTGGCCGCCTGGCTGGGGGTCAGCCGGATGACACTGCGGCACGCGCTGGCCACCCTGGCCCGGCGCGGCCTGGTGCAGCGCACGGTGGGCCGGAACGGCGGCACGTTCGTCGCCGCGGGCAAGCTGGACCAGGACCGGACCACGCTGGCCGGCCTGTCCGAGCAGCTGCGGCGGCACGGCATGGTCGCCGGGGCCCGGGTGCTCTCGGCGGCGTGCCGCCCGGCCGGCCCGGCCGCCGCGGCGGCCCTCGGCCTGGCCGACGGGGACCCGGTGTGCGAGATCCGGCGGGTCCGGCTCGGCGACGGCCGCCCACTGGCCATGGAGCGCTCCATGTTCCCGGCGGCCAGCTTCCCCGGGCTGCTCGGGTGCCGGCTCGACGGGTCGCTCTACGACCTGCTGGACGAGAAGTACCAGCGCCGCCCGCGCCGCGCCCGGGAGAGCCTGGAGCCGGTCGTGGCCGGGGTCCGCGAGGCCGAGGCGCTGGACGTCCGGGAGGGCGCGCCGCTGCTGCTGGTGGAGCGGGTGGCCTACGACGGCGCCGGGCGGCCGGTGGAGTTCGCCCGCGACCTGTTCCGCGGCGACCGGACCCGGATCGTCATGTGGACGACGGAGCTGGCCGGCGTCCGGTGACCCAGGGCGCCCCGGCCGGGCCGGCCGGGCACGTGCGATCATGTCGCCATGCCCGCCCCCGCCGCACCCGGCGGCCGGCTGCTCGCGCTCAGCGACCTGCACGTCGGCTACCCGGAGAACCGTGAGTTCGTGGCGGCGCTGCGGCCGGAGTCGGCCGCGGACTGGCTGCTGGTGGCCGGGGACGTGGGCGAGTTCCTGCCCGACATCGAGTGGTCGCTGCGCCTGCTCAGCGAGCGGTACGCCCGCGTGATCTGGGCCCCGGGGAACCACGACCTGTGGACCCACCCGCGGGACCCGGTGCAGCTCGGCGGCGAGCAGCGGTACCTGCACCTGGTCGAGTACTGCCGCAGCCTGGGCGTGCTCACCCCGGAAGACCCGTTCCCGCAGTGGCACGGCCCGGGCGGCCCGGTCACGATCGTGCCGCTGTTCCTGCTCTACGACTACTCGTTCCGGCCCGAGGGCGCGCGGACCAAGGCGGAGGGGCTGGCCCGCGGTTACGCGGCCGGGGTGGTCTGCAACGACGAGAAGTGGCTGCAGCCGGACCCGTACCCGAGCCGGGAGGCGTGGTGCCAGGCCCGGGTGGCACAGACGCAGCGGCTGCTGGCCAGCCTGGACCCGGATCTGCCGACCGTGCTGGTCAACCACTTCCCGCTGATCAGGGAGCCGACGGCGATCCTGCGCTTCCCGGAGTTCGCCCAGTGGTGCGGCACCACCCGCACCGCCAGCTGGCACCTGCGCTACCGGGCCGCCGCGGTGGTCTACGGGCATCTGCACATTCCCCGGACCACCTGGCACGACGGGGTGCCGTTCGTGGAGGCGTCGCTGGGCTACCCGCGGGAGTGGCGGCGCCGTGGCGGCCCGCCCGGCCCGAGCCCGGCCCTGCCTGCGTCCTGACCCGGCCGCCTCCGGCCGTGGCCGAGGGTGCTCATACCGGGTGCGGGCCTGCCCGGCGGCCGGCCGCGGTCAGCCACGGGACCGAGGCTGACCGCGGGGCGGGCGGGGGCGGTGCGGTCGGGGGCGGGCCGGAACCGACCGCGAACGCGGCCCATACCGTCTTCCCGGCGTCGGTGGGAGCCGTGTAGCCCCAGGCGTCGCTGAGCGCGCTGATGACGTGCAGCCCGCGGCCGCTCTCGGCGAAGTAATCCGGCTCCTGGGGCTGGGGCACGGTGGTGCCCGGGTCGGCCACCGCGCAGAGCACGAACCGGGCCGGCCAGGCCAGCCCGACGCGAACCGGCCAGCCCGGCCTGGGGCCCCGGGCGGGCGGCAGCCCGTGCCGGAGCGCGTTGGTGAGCAGCTCCGACAGCACGACCGCGATGTCGTCGGCCCGCTCAGCGATGCCCCAGCGATGCAGGGTGGCCAGGCAGAACTCGCGGGCCGCCCCGACCGAGCGGCTGTCGGGGGCCGGCGTGCGGGTGGCCACGCGCGGGCAGCAGGCCCAGTCCGGCTGGGCCCGGCCCGCCGTGAGCGGGTGCAGAGCCGTGGCCATCCCGGCCATCGAGACCGCCCGGGCCAGCCAGCGCCAGCGCACGTCATCGGCCGCGGTGACCGCTAGTCGTAAGGGGTGCGCTGTCATTCCTACCGGGTGATCCCATCGTCGCGAGGGGAAAGGCGTCCTGCAGCCGTATCTTGCCTGACGCACGGGCCGTTTGCAACGCCTTCTGCAAACCCAAATGCACGTGCATTTGATCTGTTACGCTGCTCTGTGCAAGGACAAGCCTGGTGCGCCCCCCGCTCGCACGAGGAGGAAAAAGATGCACGTCACGAACGGAATGCCAGCCGGTGATCTCACGGTGCGCTGGCGCAAGAGCACTGCCAGTAACCCCAGTGGCGCCTGTGTCGAGATGGCCCGGGTCCCGGACGGCTCGATCGCGGTCCGCAATTCCCGGTTCCCGGCCGGCCCGGCCCTGATCTACACCCCGGCCGAGCTGGCCGCCTTCCTGGAGGGCGTTAAGCAGGGCGAATTCGACGACCTGTGAGCACGCCGCCGGGTGGCCGTCAAGCCCGCATTCCGGCAGGGGACAGGGACGGCCCCCGGTGATATTGTGCACTCTGTGTACCGCCATGATGGCGGGCCGCGCTGCTGGCGGATGTCCGGTGCCCTGGGGAAATGGCGGGGCGCGGCGTCTGGCATCGGCCGGGGGGGTTCTGATGGCCGTTCGTTCATGCGGGTCGGGAGCAGTGTTGAGCCAGGAGCAGCGATGACCGCCGCCCACCCGGCGGACGATGCCCCGGTCGGTGCGATCGCCGGGGCCCGAGCCGGTGCCACTGTCGTCCGGATGATGCTCGGCGCCCAGCTGCGCCGGTTCCGGGAAGCCGCCGGGATCACCCCGGAGCAGGCCGGCTACGAGATCCGCGCCTCCCGGTCCAAGATCAGCCGGCTGGAGCATGGCCGGGTCGGCTGCAAGCTTCGTGACGTCCAGGACCTGCTCACCCTGTACGGGGTGACCGACGAGCAGATGCGGGCCGGTCTGCTGTCGCTGGCTCAGCAGGCGAACACCCAGGGCTGGTGGACCCGGTACGGCGACATCCTGCCGGACTGGTTCGAGACCTACCTCGGCCTGGAGGCGGCGGCCTCGCTGATCAGGACGTTCGAGCTGCAGTTCGTGCACGGCCTGTTCCAGACCGAGGGCTATGCGCGGGCGGTCACCGTGCTCGGGCACCGCGCCGCGCCCGCGGCGGAGGTGGACCGCCGGGTCAGCCTGCGGATGGCCCGGCAGCAGCTGCTCACCGCGGCGCAGCCGCCGCGGGTCTGGTCGGTGATGGACGAGGCCGCGCTGCGGCGGCCCGTCGGCGGCCGGGACGTCATGCGGGCCCAGCTGGCCCGGCTCATCGAGATGGCCGACCTGCCGCAGGTGACCTTGCAGGTCGTTCCGTTCCGCCGTGGCGGGCACGCGGCGGCGGGCGGCTCGTTCAGCGTGCTGCGGTTCGGCGAGCCGGACCTGCCGGACGTGGTCTATATCGAGCAGCTCACCAGCGCCCTATACTTGGAGCGCCGGGCGGACGTGGACCATTACATGGAGATCATGAACCGGCTGAGCGCGGAGGCGCTCACCCCGGCGAAGACGGCCCGCCTGCTCAGGGACATCATGCAGGAGACCTGAGCCACCCCCCACGTGCGTGCCTGGTCAGCCCCGCCCTGGCCCGGCCCCGGGTTTGACGATCGGAGCCCAGGGCAGATCATCGCCGGCTGAGGCGAGGCATTAGGGTCGTGGTCCAGGCCGGATGCCGGCTGAGGCGCCACCCGGGCGGGAGCCCTGGCGGCATTGGAGTCAGCACACCACTCAGGGACGGGAACCGTTGGCGCAGCAGGCTTCCATCTGGCCGGGCACGAGTTACCCGCTCGGCGCCACCTACGATGGCGTGGGCACCAACTTCGCATTGTTCTCAGAGGTAGCCGAGCGGGTCGAACTGTGCCTGTTCGCCGAGGATGGCACCGAGACGCGGTTCGGCCTGCCCGAGGTCGACGGGTTCGTCTGGCACGGCTACCTGCCCGGGACCGGGCCCGGGCAGCGCTACGGGTACCGGGTGCACGGCCCGTATGACCCGGCGGCCGGGCAGCGCTGCAACCCGGCCAAGCTGCTACTCGACCCGTACGCCAAGGCGATCGAGGGCAGCGTGTCCTGGGACCCGGCCGTCTTCGCCTACCCGTTCGGCCACCCGGACGACAGCAACGATCACGACTCGGCGCCGTACGTGCCCCGGTGCGTGGTGATCAATCCCTTCTTCAGCTGGGACAACGACCGGCACCCCCGCACCCCGTACCACGACACCGTGATCTACGAGGCCCACGTGCGCGGGCTGACCAAGCTGCACCCGGAGGTCCCGGAGTCCCAGCGCGGCACCTACCAGGGCCTGGCCCACCCGGCCGTCATCGACCACCTGCACCGGCTGGGCGTGACCGCCGTCGAGCTGATGCCGGTGCACCAGTTCGTCAGCGACGCGGTCCTGGAGGAGCGCGGGCTGGCGAACTACTGGGGCTACAACACGATCGGCTTCTTCGCGCCGCACAACAGCTACGCCGCCAGCGGTGGCCGGGGTGAGCAGGTGCAGGAGTTCAAGTCGATGGTGCGGACCCTGCACCAGGCCGGCATCGAGGTGATCCTGGACGTCGTCTACAACCACACCGCCGAGGGCAACCACCTGGGCCCCACCCTGTCCTTCCGGGGCATCGACAACGCCTCTTACTACCGGCTGGTCGGCGATGACCCCCGGTACTACATGGACACCACGGGCACCGGGAACAGCCTGCTGATGCGCCATCCGCACGTGCTCCAGATGATCATGGACTCGCTGCGCTACTGGGTGACCGAGATGCACGTGGACGGCTTCCGGTTCGACCTGGCCGCCGCGCTGGCCCGCCAGTTCCATGAGGTGGACCGGCTGTCCGCCTTCTTCGACATGGTGCAGCAGGACCCCATCGTCTCCCAGGCCAAGCTCATCGCCGAGCCATGGGACGTGGGTGAGGGCGGCTACCAGGTGGGGAACTTCCCGCCGTTGTGGACCGAATGGAACGGCAAGTACCGGGACACGGTGCGCGACTTCTGGCGGGGCGAGCACGCCACCCTGCCCGAGTTCGCCAGCCGGCTGACCGGTTCCAGCGACCTGTACCTGAGCGACGGCCGGCGGCCGGTCGCGTCGGTCAACTTCGTCACCGCGCACGACGGCTTCACCCTGGCCGACCTGGTCTCTTACAACCACAAGCACAACGAGGCCAACGGCGAGGATGGCCGGGACGGCAGTGACGACAACCGGTCCTGGAACTGCGGCGCCGAGGGGCCCACCGACGACCCGGGGATCCTCGCGGTGCGCAAGCGGCAGCAGCGCAATTTCCTGGCCACCCTGCTGCTGTCCCAGGGCGTCCCGATGCTGCTGGCCGGGGACGAGATGAGCCGGACCCAGCAGGGCAACAACAACGCCTACTGCCAGGACACCGAGATCTCCTGGGTGCACTGGCCGCCGGACGAGGACGCCCCGATGCCGGATGGCTACCTGGGTGACCAGGAGCTGCTCGACTTCGTCCAGGCGCTGCTCCGGCTGCGCGCCGAGCACCCGGTGTTCCGCCGCCGCCGGTTCTTCCGCGGCGCGGCGGTCCGTGGCAAGAGCAGCGGTGACGGCCAGCTGGCCGACATCGCCTGGTTCACCCCGGGCGGCGACGAGATGACCGACGACGACTGGTCGGCCGGCTTCGCCAAGTCGCTCACCGTGTTCCTGAACGGCAACGCGATCAGCGAGCCGGACACGCGCGGCGAGCGGATCCGCGACGACTCCTTCCTGCTCCTGTTCAACGCCAGCGAGCTGGACCTGGGCTTCAGCGTCCCGCCCGAGCGCTACGGGGAGCAGTGGGTGAAGGTGCTGGACACCGCGATCCCGCTCAGCGGGGTGCCGGACGCCCCGGCCGCCAAGCCGGGAGACAAGGTCATGGTGCCCAGCCGCTGCCTCCAGGTGCTCAGCCGTGCCTGAAACCGGTCGCGCGCCGGTCTCCACGTACCGCCTGCAGCTGCACGCCGGGTTCGGTTTCACCCAGGCCGCCGCGCTGGCCGGCTACCTCGCGGGCCTGGGCGTCAGCCACGTCTACCTGTCGCCGGTCCTGCAGGCCGCGCCCGGCTCCATGCACGGCTACGACGTGGTGGACCACTCCCGGGTGTCGGCCGACCTGGGCGGCGAGACGGCGCTGCGCGCGGCGGCCGCCACGTTCCACGCCCGCGGCCTGGGCGTGATCGCCGACATCGTGCCCAACCACATGGCCATCCCGGTGCCCGAGTCGCTGAACCGGCCGTTGTGGTCGGTGCTCCGGGACGGCCCGGGCTCGGAGTTCGCGCACTGGTTCGACGTGGACTGGGCGGCCCAGGGGGGCAGGCTGCTGATGCCCGTGCTGGCCGGCCCGGTGGCCGAATGCCTCGGCGACCTGCAGCTCGACAGCACGGGGGCGGAGCCGGTGCTGCGCTACTTCGACCATGTCTTCCCGGTCCGGCCGGGCAGCGCCGGGCGGCCGCTGCCGGGCCTGCTCGACGCCCAGCACTACCGGCTGACCAGCTGGCGGGCCGCCGCCACGGAGCTGAACTGGCGACGGTTCTTCGATGTCACCTCGCTGATCGCGGTCCGGGTGGAGGACCCCCGCGTGTTCGAGGCCACCCACGAGGTCCTGCTGCGCCTGGTGGCCGACGGCGTGCTCGACGGCCTGCGGGTCGACCACCCGGACGGCCTGGCCGACCCGCGCGGTTACCTGGACCGGCTGGCCCAGCGCACCGGGGGCATGTGGGTGGCCACCGAGAAGATCCTCACCGGCGCGGAGCGGCTGCCGGCGGACTGGCGGTGCGCCTGGCACGACCGGGTACGACGCCCTCGGCGCCGTCGGCGGCCTGTTCCTTGACCCGGCCGGCGCTGCCCCGCTGACCGCCATCTACCAGCGGTTCACCGATGGCCCGGCCTCCTTCGCCGGGGTGGCCGAGGACGCCAAGCGCGAGGAGGCCGGGCAGGCCCTGGCCGCCGAGGTGTCCCGGCTGGCCCGCCTCCTGGCGGCCGCCGGCCACCCGGCCCTGGCGGGCGCCGCGCCCGGCGATCTCGCCGCCGTGCTGGTCGAGCTGCTCACCGCCATGCCGGTGTACCGCGCCTATGTGGTGCCGGGGGAGCCCGCCCCGGCGGCGTCCGCGGCCCTGGTGGACGGGGCCGCGGACACCGCCCGCAAGCATCTGCCCGGCAGCTTGCATCCCGCGCTCGGCACCGTCACCGACCTTGTCCTTGGCCGTGCCAGCCCGGGGGAGCGGCCTCCCGGGACCCGCCGCGAATCGCCAGCGGGCGAGCCCGATCAGGCCCGAGCTAGCTTCATCACGCTGTTCCAGCAAGTCTGCGGGCCGGTGATGGCCAAGGGGGTGGAGGACACCGCGTTCTACCGCTGGTCCCGGCTGCTCGCGCTGAACGAGGTGGGCGGTGAGCCGGGGGACTTCGGGCCCGGCCCGGCCGCCTTCCACGGCTTCGCCGCGCACCTGGCCGGGCACTGGCCGGCCAGCATGACCACGCTGTCCACCCACGACACCAAGCGGCAGGAGGATGTCCGGGCCCGGCTCGCGGTGCTCGCCGAGATCGGTGCGGACTGGGCGGCGCAGGTGGCGGGCTGGCACGCCCGGGCGGTGGAACTCAGCGGCGGGGCCATGCCGGAGCCGGACACCGAGTACCTGCTCTGGCAGACCCTGGCCGGGGCATGGCCGATCGACAGCGACCGGCTCGCCGGCTACCTGCGCAAGGCGATGCGCGAAGCGAAGACCGTCACTTCCTGGACCGACCCGGACGAGGACTACGAGGCGGCCGTGCTCGGGCTCGCTGCCCGGGTGCTGGCGGACGCGGAGCTCAGCCGCGCCATCGCCGGCTTCGTGACCCGCCTGGCGACCGATGCCCGGGTGAACTCACTCGGCATGAAGCTGGTTCAGCTGACCATGCCCGGCGTGGCCGACGTCTACCAGGGCTGCGAGCTGGCCGGCCTGTCACTGGTAGACCCGGACAACCGCCGGCCGGTGGACTTCGGCCGCCGCCGCCAGTTGCTCGGCGCGCTGGACGCCGGGCAGACGGCGGCCGGCCTGGATGCGGAGAAGCTGCTGGTCACCTCGGCCGCGCTGCGGCTGCGCCGGAACCAGCCGGACTGGTTCAGCCGGGATTACCAGCCGCTGGCGGCCGAGGGGCCCGCGGCGGGTCATGCCGTGGCGTTCGCCCGCGGCGGACAGGCGGTGACCGTGGCGACCCGGCTGCCGGCCGGGCTGCGCGGCCGCGGCGGCTGGGACGGCACCGTGCTGCCGCTGGGTCAGGGTCCCTGGCAGGATCTGCTGACCGGGGTGGTGCACCCGGGCCCGCGGCTGCCGCTGGCCGCGCTGACCCGGCGCCTCCCGGTGGCCCTGCTGGTCCCGGCCGGGACCCCCGGCGGCGCCGCGGACCCTGGGCATGATGAGCCGCAGGTGCCGAGGTGAGCATGTTCCGGGTGTGGGCCCCGGCCGCCGATCGGGTCGAGTTGGAGGCCGCGACCGAGACCGGCCCGCAGGTGCTGCCGATGCGGCAGACCGCGCCGGATGGCTGGTGGGAAGCGGACGTGCCGCAGGCCGCGGATGGGGTGGATTACGCCTACCGGCTGGACGGCGGTGAGCCGCTGGCCGACCCGCGCTCCGCCCGGCAGCCGTACGGCGTCCGGGGTGCCAGCCGCAGCTACGACCACGGGGCGTTCGGCTGGACGGACCGGGGCTGGCGCGGCGGCCCGCTGCGCGGCGCGGTCATCTACGAGATGCACATCGGCACCTTCACCGGGCCGGGCACTTTCGACGCCGCCATCGAGCGGCTGGACCACCTGCACGACCTCGGCGTGGACACGATCGAGCTGATGCCGGTGGCCGCCTTCCCGGGCCGGCACGGCTGGGGCTACGACGGCATCCACCTGTGGGCGGTGCATGAGCCGTATGGCGGGCCGGACGGGCTGAAGCGGTTCGTGGACGCCTGCCACGCCCGCCGCCTGGCGGTACTGCTCGACGTGGTCTACAACCATGTCGGGATCGGCAACCGGCTCAGCGAGTTCGGGCCGTACTTCACCGAGGCGCACGTCACCCCGTGGGGACCGGCGGTCAACCTGGACCAGCCCGGGTCGGACGAGGTGCGCCGCTTCCTGGTCGGCAACGCGCTGATGTGGCTGCGCGACTTCCACGTCGACGGGCTCCGGCTGGACGCGGTGCACGCCTTCGAGGACCACCGGGCCTTGCACTTCCTCGAGGAACTCGCGGTCGAGGTGCAGGCGCTGGGCGCCCGGCTGAACCGGGAACTGGTGCTGATCGCCGAGTCCGACCTCAACGACCCGCGGCTGGTCACCTCGCGGGAGGCCGGCGGGTTCGGGCTGGGCGGCCAGTGGAGCGATGACTTCCACCACGCGGTGCACGCCGCGATCACCGGGGAGCGCCAGGGCTACTACTGCGAGTTCGGCTCGATCCGGGCCCTGGTGAAGACCCTCACCCGGGTGTTCTTCCACGACGGCACGTGGTCGGCGTTCCGCGGCCGCAGCCACGGGCGGCCGGTCAACCTGCTGCGCATCCCGTCCTTCCGGTTCCTCGGCTACCTGCAGGACCACGACCAGGTCGGCAACCGGGCGGTCGGTGACCGCATCTCCGCCGGGCGCCCCGCCGACCTGATGAAGGTGGGCGCGGGCCTGGTGCTGACCGCGCCGTTCACCCCGATGCTGTTCATGGGGGAGGAGTGGGCCGCGAGCACCCCGTGGCAGTACTTCACCGACCACGTCGACCCCGAGCTGGCCAGGGCGGTCGCCGCCGGCCGGCGGGCGGAGTTCGCCGCGCACGGCTGGGGCCCGGCCGACGTGCCCGACCCGCAGGACGAGGGCACCTTCCTGCGGTCCAAGCTGGACTGGTCGGAGCTGGATGACCCGGAGCACGCCGGGGTCCTGGCCTGGTACACCGAGCTGATCGCGCTGCGCCGCCGCCGTCCCGAGCTGACCGACCCGCGGCTGGACCGGGCGCAGGCCGACTACAGCGAGCGTGAGCGCTGGCTGGTGCTGACCCGGGGCCGGCTGCGGATCGCGGTCAACCTCGGCGCGGACGAGGCCCTGGTGCCGCTGGGAGCGCCGGGCGCCGAGGTGCTGGCCGCGTCCCGGCCCGGGGTGGCCTTCGGCGGCACCGACGCGGCCCTGCCGCCCGTGTCCTTGACGGTCATCAGCGTGTAGCCACCCACAGGCCCCGAAGGCCTCGATCACCCCTGGAGGGGAACCATGGAGCAGCGCGTCGAGCAGGTGCCGGTCCCGGACGGGTCCTTCGACCTGACGGTCTGGGTCCCGGACGCGGGCCGCGGGCCCGGCCTGCTGCTCATCCAGGAGATCTACGGGGTCAGCGATTACATCAGGGCCGTCGGCGAGGACCTGGCCCGGCTCGGCTACGTGGTCGCGGCGCCCGACCTGTTCTGGCGGATCAAGCCGCGGCACCAGGCGGCCCACGACGAGCCGGGGCTCAAGGAGTCGCTGGACCTCGGGGCCCGGTTCGATGCCGCCCAGGGTGTGCGGGACTGCCTGGCCGCGCTCGGCCGGCTGGCCGCGCTGCCCGAGGTGGACGGGCGCATCGGCGTCCTCGGGTTCTGCCTGGGCGGGTCCATTGCCTACCTGGTCGCCGCCCAGACCCCGGTGGACGCGGTGGTGTCCTTCTACGGATCGGCCGTGCCGGACAGCCTTGACCTGCTCAGCCAGATCAGCGCGCCGCTGCTGTTCCACTTCGGCGGCAGCGACCCCTACATTCCCCGGGACCGGGTCCGGGCCGTCGAGCAGGCGGCCGCCCGGTATCCCAACGTCACCCTGTACGTGGAAGAGGACGCCGGGCACGCGTTCCACAACCGGATGGCGCCGATGTTCTACCAGCCGGAGCCGGCCGCCCGGGCCTGGCAGCGGACCGAGGACTTCCTCCGCCATCAGCTGCCCGCCGCCCAGGCGGGCTGAGCCGGGCGCCCCCCTTTACGGCGTGGCCAGCCGGGCGACGATCCGGCGGAGCTGCTCGGCGTACCGGGCGAGGAACTCCTCGCTGAACGGGTCGGCGCCGAACAGCTCCCGGGCCACCTGAGGCATCACGACGGGCGCGGCCACCATCCCCATCCCGGCCAGCAGCACCGCGGCCGGGTCCAGGTCGTCCGCCACCTCCCCGGCGGACTGGCGGCGGACCACCTGGTCCAGGTCGTGCTGCCGGGCCCGGTCCTCGCCTGGCGCCGGGCCGTCGGCCAGGCCACGCCACAGCAGCAGCCGCATCGAGCGCGGGTCGCGCAGCGCGTCGGCCAGGTAGCGGACGATGAGCTCGGCCAGTGGCACGTCGGGCCCGGCGAACTCCTCCTCGCGGTCCAGCCAGGCCCGCTGCAGGGCCAGGTACAGCCCTTCCTTTGAGCCGAAGTAGTAGTTGATCAGCTGCTTGTTGACGCCGGCCCGCCGGGCGATGTCCGCCACCCGGGCCCCGGCGAAGCCGCGCTCGGAGAACTCATCCAGGGCAGCGGCCAGCAGGGCCTGGCGGGAACGTTCCGCGTCACGCTGCCGGTGGCCGGGGGCGGGGGCCCGGCGCGGACCGGGCGCCCGCGGCTCAGGCTCCGGTTCCGGCTCGTCACGCCGCGCACTCTCGCCGACCATGACCGTCACCGTATCAGCTGAGCGCCTGACACAATTAATCAGCTATCTGGTTGACACTGCGATCCCGATGGCTGATAGTGGCAGTGAGCGGCCGGGCGCCAGCCACGGCCGGCGGGAAGGAGCATCGTGGATGCCGTCATCAGCGCCTCCGGCCTGCGCAAGAGCTTCCCGGCGCGGGGCGGCCGGGCGTCCCGGACGGCCGGCGCGGCCGACCGGGTCGAGGCCGTCCGCGGGGTCAGCCTGGAGGTGGCCCGCGGGGAGATCGTCGGGTTCCTCGGCCCGAACGGGGCGGGGAAGACCACCACGCTGCGCATGCTGACCACGCTGCTGCCGGCCGACGGCGGCAGCGCCACGATCGCCGGCTTCGACGTGCGCCGCCAGCCGGCCCGGGTGCGCGAGCACCTGGGCTACGTCAGCCAGCTCGGCGGGGCCGACGAGCTGGCTACCGGGCGGGAGAACCTGCTGCTCCAGGGCCGGCTCTACGGGGGCAGCCGGGCCGGTGTCGCGCGGCGGGCGGAGGAGGTGCTGGCCCTGCTGGACCTGGCCGCGATCGCCGGCCGCCGGGCGGACAGCTACTCGGGCGGCCAGCGCCGCCGCCTCGACGTCGCGCTCGGCATCGTGCACCAGCCCGAGGTGCTGTTCCTGGACGAGCCGAGCACCGGGCTGGACCCGCAGAACCGGGCGCATCTCTGGGAGCACATCCGCGGCCTCCGGGACCGGGGCACCACCGTCTTCCTGACCACGCACTACCTGGATGAGGCCGATGCGCTCTGTGACCGGGTCATGATCATCGACAACGGCACGGTGGTCGCCGGGGGCACCCCGCGCGCCCTCAAGCAGCAGGTCGCGGGGGACGCGATCGCCGTGGTCACCGAGGATGCCGCCACGGCCGCCCGGGCCGCCGCGCAGCTCGCCCGCCTCGGCGTGGTCCATGACCTCACCGTGGCCGGGAGCACGGTCCGGATGTACGCCAGCGACGGCGCGGCCGCGCTGCCCGCGCTGCTGCGGCTGCTCGATGCGGCGGCCCTGCCGGTGCGCTCGCTGCAGCTGTCCCAGCCCAGCCTGGACGACGTGTTCCTGCGGCAGACCGGCCGGTCGCTGCGCGATACGGGTGAGCCGCGCCGCAGCGGCATCGGGGCGGCGGCATGAAGGCGGTCACCGACGCCGGGCTGTTCTTCCGGCGCTCCCTCACCCAGCTGCTGCGCAACCCGGTCTGGCTGGTGGTCGGCTTCGCCACGCCGGTTCTCTACCTGGTCCTGTTCACCCCGCTACTCAGGCATCTCGTCGGCCTGCGCGGCCTGCCGGGCGGCAATGTGCTCGACCTGTTCCTGCCGGGCATCCTGGCCCTGCTCGCCTTCGCCAGCGGGTCCGGCCCGGGCTTCTCCACCATCTTCGAGCTGCGGTCGGGGGTCATCGAGCGGTTCCGGGTCACCCCGGCCAGCCGGTTCGCCATCCTGATCGGGCCGGTCGGCGCCGCGATGCTGATGATGTTCGCCTTCGACCTCGTGGTCGTGGCCATCGGCGCCGCCCTCGGGTTCCGCGTGCACGCCGCCGGGCTGGTGCTGCTGGCCGTGCTGCTCGCCCTGCTGATGGCCACGACGGCGGCGTTCTCCATCGCCACCGCGCTGCGTACCCGGGACATCAGCGCGTTCGCCGCCGTGATCAACGGGCTGAACCTGCCGGTGCTGCTGCTCGGCGGGGTGCTGCTGCCTATCTCGCTCGGCCCGGCCTGGATGCAGGTGCTCGCGCACCTCAACCCGCTGTACTACGCCGTGGCCGCCGGGCGGGTGCTGGCGGCGGGGCGGCTCACCGGCCCCGCGGTGTGGCAGGCCTTCGCCGTGCTGGCCCCGTTGTGCCTGCTGGCGCTCAGCTGGGCCACCCGCGTGGTGCGCCGGGCCGTCGCCTAGGGCTGAGGCGGCCCTCCCCCGCCCGGCACCGGGCCCGGGCGGGCCGGATCGCGGGCTGGCGGGCTGTCAGCTCAGGCGTTGAGGTAGGTCAGCACGGCCAGCACGCGGCGGTTGTCGTCCCCGCCGCGGTACAGGCCGAGCTTGGTGAAGATGTTGTTGATGTGCTTGCTGACCGCTTTCTCGGTGACCACGAGCCGGGCTGCGATGCCGGCGTTGGTGCGTCCCTCGGCCATCAGGGCGAGCACTTCGCGTTCCCGCGGGGTGAGCCGGCTCAGTGGCTCGTCCCGGGCCCGGCGGGCCAGTAGCTGGGAGATGACCTCGGGGTCCATGGCGGTGCCGCCGCCGGCCACGGTGCGGACCGCCTCGATGAACCGCCGGACGTCGGAGACCCGGTCCTTGAGCAGGTAGCCGAGGCCGCCGCGGCCCCCGGACAGCAGCTCGCGGGCGTAGAGCGGCTCGACGTGCTGGGACAGGACCAGCACCGGCAGGCCCGGCACCTGAGCCCGGGCCTCGATCGCCGCCTTGAGGCCCTCGTCGGTGAAGGTCGGGGGCAGCCGCACATCCACCACCGCCACGTCCGGGCGATGGGTGACCAGCGCGTGCAGCAGCGCCGGTCCGTTGTCCGCGGCCTCCACGACCTCCAGGCCGTAGGCGGTGAGCAGCCGGATCAGGCCGTCCCGCAGCAGGGTCAGGTCCTCACCAAGGACAACGCGCACGGCAGCTCCATGGTCACCACAGTCGGGCCGCCGACCGGGCTGGTCACGGCGATCACCCCGTCGAAAGCGGCCAGCCGCCGGTCGATGCCGCGCAACCCGCCGCCGACCCGGGGGACGGCCCCGCCGGTGCCGTCGTCGCCGATGATGGCGATCAGCCGCCCCTGACTGTACTCGAGCTGCACCCAGGCACTCCGCGCGGCGCTGTGCTTGACCACGTTAGCCAGCACCTCGGCGATGGCGAAGTAGGCGGCGGACTCCACCGGGGCCAGCGGCAGGCCCGGCAGCTCGATGCGCAGGTCCACGGGCAGCGGCAGGGTCAGCGTGAGCGCCCGGACCGCCCCGTCGAGGCCGCGCTCGGCCAGCACCGGCGGGTGGATGCCGCGGACCAGGTGGCGCAGGTCGGTCAGGGCCTGGCCGCTGGACTCCCGCGCCTCGGCCAGCAGTTTCAGCGCCAGCTCGGGATCGTCCCTGAGGACCTGCTCGGCCAGGCCGATGCTCATGCCCAGCGAGACCAGCCGGGCCTGCGCCCCGTCGTGCAGGTCGCGCTCGATCCGGCGCAGCTCGGCCGCGGACGCGTCCACTGCCTGGGAGCGCGACTCGTTCAGCCGGCCGAGCTGCGCGTCCAGCTCGTTCCGGGTCGGGGCCAGCAGCGCGGCACTGAACTGCGCGTGTGCCTTCAGGATCCGCGGACCCGCGAGCACGCCGGCCGGCAGCGCGCTCAGGAAGAACACCTGCAGCCAGAAACCCGGCGGCGCCGTGTTCCACCATCCGAACAGCAAAGTTCCGGCATCAGCCACCAGCGTCCACCCACCGACGAAAACCAAGAACGCGGGCAGCGCCCCGAGCGCCACCCCGACCGGCGCGTTGACCAGGATCCACAGCAGGTCCCGCCAGGTCCCTGGATCGGTCAGCAGCCACTTGCACCGCTGCAGCCGCCCGATCAGCCCGTTGCTGACTTCGTGCGGCCGGGGCCGGTAGGGCGTGGCGATGCTCACGCCCGACCACTCCAGTGCGAACCGGCGCTGCTGGCTGGCCCGGCGGCGCACGGCCAGCAGGCTCATCGGCACCGGCACCACCCCGATCCCCACCGCCAGGAGGGGCAGGGAGAGCACGGAGACGACGAACAACGGGATGCCGGGCACTACCGAGAGCACCGCGATGACCAGCCCGCGGGCGCAGGTGCGGAGGGTCAGGCGGGCCAGCCGGCGGAATCCGCGGGCGCCGTCACTCATCACTACCTCCGCGTCGCAGCGCACCGTCATCCCGCACCCCCGGTCAGGTGCTGGTCGGGCTCCTCCCATTGTTATCGTGTCCGGCCGCGGATCTCGGTGGTGTTAATCCCACCTTCGGGCGCCAGCGGGGCGCTGGGCGGGACCGGCCGAGCCGGGCGCATCCGCGGCGGCACGTCCGCACCCTCCAGGGACCGCCGTGCTGCCACCGCCGCCCGGCGCGCTGCGGGGTGGGCCGCCCGGGTGGAGCGCCGGGCCGTCGCCTGGCTCAGGTGGCCGGCGTGACGATGCCGTACTCGTGGATCTTCCGGTAGATCGTGGCCCGGGACATGCCCAGCGACTTGGCCGCCTTGACCTTGTTGCCCTGGTAGTCCAGCAGGCCCGCCACGATCGCGTCCCGTTCCATCGACTCCAGCGGGGACAGCAGCCGCCGGCTCACCGTCCAGCACTCCGGCGGCAGGTCCGCGGGCTGGATGACCCCGGTGCGCCGCTTCTGCACCACCCGGCGCAGCGCCTGCCACAACTGCTCGGTGTTCCCCGGCCACTTCGATCGCAGCAGCAGCTGCATCGCCTCGGGGGAGCAGGTCAGCCGGCCGTGCTGGCCCAGCTTGGCGATGAAGAACGGCACCAGCGCGTGCAGGTCCTCGATGTGGTGCCGCAGCGGCGGGAGTTCCACGGTGGACGGGAAGTGGCGGAGCAGCTTGCCCAGGTCGGCGTGGGCCCGGGACCGGTTCAGCGTGACCGCGACCCACAGGTCCCGCTGCCGCCCGGCGACCCGTGCTTCCTGCAGCGCGGCGGCCAGCGCGTGCGACTGCCGGGCATTGAGCACGTCGATATGCCTGATGACCAGGGCACCCTCGCCATCCAGCAGTTCCTGGCGGGCCCGCAGCAGCCAGTCGGCGTCGGCCGCCTCGGCCCCGTCGAGAACGTAGAACCGCTCGGCCGCGTTCCGGCGCTGGTGCACCGCGCGGACCACGGTCAGCTTGCCGACGCCCGGCTCACCCTCGAGGGCGAGCCATTCCGCCGAGTCGTACACGGCCTCGACCTGACGGCAGCCGCGCAGCCACAGCGCGCCGTTGCCGACCAGGCCGGGCAGCGACATGCCCGACTTCACCGGCGGCTCGGCCGCCGGCCGGCTGGCCGGCTCGATGAGCTTCACGTGCACCACGCCGCCGGAGGCGTGCTCCTCGCCCGGCACCGGGCGGCAGTACATCCGGGCCCGGATCCCGCTGGGCAGTTCCACCGACACCGTCCCGGGCTGGCGGCTGGCCAGCGCCTCGGCCGCCTGGCCGAGCAGGACCCCCTGGTCGCCCGGGTCGAGGACCTGGCGGGCGTAGTCGTTCATCATGACCACGTCGTGGTTCAGGGCCAGCACGATCCCGCTGGTCCGGCGGCAGGCCCGCAGGTACTCCTGCATCAGGGAGAGCTCCCGGGCGCTGCTGTCGGCCAGCATGGCCTGGGTGATCTGGTCGGCCGTGGTCTTGGCCAGCGCGATGAGCAGCGGGTCGGCGTCCCGGCGCCAGCAGGTGAGGTCGACCGCGCCGACCGCCTTGCCCGAGATGGGGTCATGGATCGGCACCCCGGCGCAGGCCAGGTCCTCCAGGTCCTCCGCGTAGTGCTCATGGCCGAATACGTGGGCGGGCTGGCCGCCCTCCAGGGCGGTGCCGATGCCGTTCGTCCCGACGTACTCCTCGGCGTAGGAGAAGCCCGCGGCGAGCTGGACGCTGTCCAGGTGCCGCTCCAGGTCATGGTCGGCCGTCATCCGGGTCAGCACGACGCCCGCCGCATCGGTCAGGATGACGCTGATCGGCTGCCCTTCCAGGTGCTCGCGCAGGTTGCGGAGCACCGGCATGGCGTTGCGGACCAGCGGCGTATCCAGGTCCGGGTCGCGGACATAGGGCAGGGCGACACGGTCCGCGGCCACCTTGAACTGCCGTGACCGCCACCAGGAGGCCAGGATCGTATCGCGGACTTCATTCGGCTTGACCGGCTCAGCCGTGAGGAACCGCTCTCGCGTCTTCGCCAGCCCCTTGCTGTCGCCCAAGGCTGGCAGGTGCACTGCAGTGGGCACCATCGCGCCTCCGTACCTCCCGGTGCCGCGGCCGCGGGCTGAAGGTTTCAGGCCGCAGCACGGAATCCGGGGTCGCGTGCGTACCTACCCAAAATAAGCGCCGCGTCACGGGCCCCTGTCTCACATTGAGACCGACACCCCTCCGGAAACGGCGTTTTCATGCAAGGACACCGGCTCGCTCGCGTTCTCGCCGACGAAACCGAAGAAGGATGTCTCATGGATCAACCGGGCGGCGTCACTGGCGAGACCTACAACCCCTGGACGGTAGTGAACCTCGTGTTCCACCACCTGGCCGATCAGGGGCTGCACCCGATCCTGGGCGAGTCCGGTGATCCCGGGAAGCCCGCGGCCGACCTGCTGCGGGCGCTGGGCATCGAGCCGGCCGCCGAGGGCAGCCGGCAAGTCACCCAGGAGGCCCGGGACCGGCTGGCCGAACTCCGGGACACGTTCTTCGGTGAACGCTGAGCTGCGGCCGGGCTGCTGCCCGGCGGTTCGTGCTGCGGGCCGCAGGGCCCTGTCTCATGTTGAGAGCCCGGCCGCCTCATTTACAGGTTGTTATTCGGCCCAAGGGACTTGCTCGGCATGTATCCCACGAAGGGGAAAGGGGTGACCATGAGTCGCCAGAGTGTGGCCAAGGCGCACCAGAAGATCCAGGAGCTGTCCTGGGAACCGCAGTACCACGAGCCCGTGTCGCAGTACGGCACCGACTACTCATTCCGCAAGGCGCAGAAGAAGGATCCCCTCAAGCAGGTCCTCCGGTCCTACTTCCCGATGCAGGAAGAGAAGGACAACCGGGTCTACGGTGCCCAGGACGGGGCGATCCGCGGCAACATGTTCCGCCAGGTGCAGGAGCGCTGGCTGGAATGGCAGAAGCTGTTCCTGTCCATCATCCCGCTCCCGGAGATCTCCGCGGCACGCGCGATGCCGCTGCTGTTCCGCACGGTCCCGAACCCGGAACTGCACAACGGCCAGGCGATCCAGATGATCGACGAGGTCCGGCACTCGACGATCCAGCAGAACCTCAAGCGCCTGTACATGAACAACTACATCGACCCGGCGGGCTTCAACAACAGCCTCCGCAACTTCCAGAACGACTACTGCGGGACGATCGGCCGGCAGTTCGCCGAGGGCTTCATCACCGGTGACGCGATCACCGCGGCGAGCATCTACCTGACGATCGTGGCCGAGACCGCGTTCACCAACACGCTGTTCGTGGCCATGCCGGCCGAGGCGGCCGCCAACGGCGACTACCTGCTGCCGACCGTGTTCCACTCGGTGCAGTCGGATGAGTCGCGGCACATCAGCAACGGGTACGCGACGCTGCTGATGGCGCTGGCCGATGAGGAGAACCACCAGCTGCTGGAGCGCGACCTGCGCTATGCGTGGTGGAACAACCACCGCGTGGTGGACGCCGCGATCGGCACGTTCATCGAGTACGGCACCAAGGACCGCCGCAAGGACCGGGAGTCCTACGCGGAGATGTGGCGCCGGTGGATCTACAACGACTACTACCGCAGCTACCTCGTCCCGCTGGAGAAGTACGGCCTGGTCATCCCGCACGACCTCATCGACGAGGCGTGGAACCAGATCTGGAACAAGGGCTACGTGCACGAGGTAGCCCAGTTCTTCGCCACCGGCTGGCTGGCGAACTACTGGCGGATCGACCCGATGACCGACGCGGACTTCGAGTGGTTCGAGTACAAGTACCCGGGCTGGTACGACAAGTACGGCAAGTGGTGGGAGAACTACAACCGGCTGTCCCGGCCGAACGGGCACCACCCGATCGTGGCCGAGAGCGTTGACTACGTGTACCCGCACCGCTGCTGGACCTGCATGGTGCCCTGCCTGGTCCGTGAGGACATGGTCATCGACGAGGTTGACGGCCAGGTCCGCACCTACTGCCACGAGGCCTGCCGGTGGACCGACGCGGAGGCGTTCCGGCCGACCTACCAGGGCCGGGCCACCCCGAACATGGGCCAGCTCATCGGCAAGCGCGAATGGGAGACCCTGTACCACGGCTGGAACTGGGCCGACGTCGTGTCCGACATGGGTTACGTGCGGGACGACGGCAAGACCCTGGTCGCGCAGCCGCACCTGGACCTGGACCCGGGCAAGATGTGGACCCTGGACCACCTGCGCCGGATGGGACCGGTGCAGAGCCCCAACGTCCTGCTCAACGAGATGACGCCGGAAGAGCGGGCGGCCTTCGTAGCCGACTACAACAAGCAGGGCCCGGCGGGCCGGCCAGCGCCCGCGGACGCCTGAGCGTAACCGGTCCAACGAGCCGGGAGGTGGGCCGCAGGCCTTGGTCTGCGGCCCCCTCCCCTCCACCCCGTGCCGCGAGGGAGCCATGGCGCAGAAGCATGTCGTGCGATTCGAGCCGGTCGGCATCGAGATCGAGGTGAGCGAGGAGCAGAACATCCTCCGCGCCGCGGCCGAGCAGGGAATCATGCTCATGCATGGCTGCAAGGAAGGCCAGTGCTCCGCTTGCAAGTCATTCGTCCTCGAGGGCGAGGACATCGAGCACGACAAGTACTCCACGTTCGCGCTCCCCGACTACGAGCTCGAAGAGGGCTACACCCTGCTGTGCCGGGCGCATGCCTACGAGGACGTCACGATCGAGCTGCTCAACTACGACGAGGAGATGATCCGCTCCGGGCTGCCGATCCAGCAGGGCGTCGCGGAGGTGGTGTCCAAGGACGCGGTCACCCACGACATGCGCCACCTGATCCTGCGGCTGATCGAGCCGGATGAGATCAAGTTCTTTCCCGGCCAGTACATGGACTTCGTGATTCCCGGCATGGAGGCAACGCGGTCCTTCTCGATGGCGAACACCTCCAGCCGCGAAAGCGGGCTGCTGGAGTTCATCATCAAGGTCTACCCGGACGGGAAGTTCTCCAGGTTCCTGGCCGAGAAGCTGGCCGAGGGTGACCGGCTGGACCTGTCCGGCCCGTTCGGCGTGTTTACCCTCCGCGAGGGCGACAACGACCTGGTCTTCGTGGGCGGCGGGGCGGGCATGGCGCCGATCCTGTCGCTGCTGCGGACGCTGGGCGAGCGCGGCATCCAGCGCAAGGCCACCTTCTTCTACGGCGCGCGGGCCAAGCGGGACCTCTGCTTCGAGGCCGAGCTGCATGAGCTCGAGGCCAGGCTGCCGAACTTCCGTTACATCCCGGCGCTGTCCGAGGCGGACATCGAAGACGGGTGGGACGGCGAGACCGGCCTGATCACGGACGTGGTCAAGCGGCATGCCAGTGACCTGACCGGAGCGCACGCCTACGTCTGCGGTCCGCCGCCCATGGTGGAGGCGGCCCTGCCGCTGCTCGCGCAGCTGGGTGTGGAAGAAAAGCGCATCTACTACGACAAGTTCACCACGACCGGCGATCCCGGCGAGCAGTGAGGAGCAATTGGACCACGCCAGCCTAGCCAGGCCACCAGGCGAGCCTGACGGCGACATCGGCCTGAACTCTCACAATGAAGGGGAGACCTCATGACATCCGCGCCAGAACGTAGCGTTCCCAAGCCGGTCTTCACCGACGCGGAAGCGGGGGCCAAGGAGTTCCCGGACTCCACCGCGCGCCGGTTCAACTACTACACGCCGAAGAAGCGCAAGCAGAGCCACTACGAGGATGTGACCGTCGAGGTCCAGCCCGACCCGCGGCACTACCTCGCCCAGGGCTGGCTGTACGGGTTCTCCGACGGCCGGGGCGGTTACCCGCTGGACTGGACGGCGCTCAAGGCGTGGGGATCGGACCGGCCGGAGCCGGAGCGCTACCCCGGATCGGGCGGCAAGGGCTACGACTGGCCGGCGCTTGGCTGGCATGAGTTCCGGGACCCGAACGAGGAGTGGGAACTCACCTTCTACCGGTACAACTCCAACGTCGTCCGGCAGCTCAACCAGAACATCGACGCGGCCAGGGCGGCCAAGGCCTTCGAGCAGTGGAACCCGAACTGGGTGCACTTCGTCGAGCGCAACGTCGGCGCGTGGATGCACGTCGACCACGGCCTGGGGCTCTACCTCTTCGCGAACGCCAACCGCCGGGCGCCGACCAACATGCACAACAACGCCATCTCGGTGAACAGCATGCACCGGATCAGGGCGGCCCAGGACCTGGCGCTGTACAACCTGACCCTGACCGAGGAGATCGACGGCTTCGACGGGGCCGCGCACATCGAGACCTGGAACAGCGACCCCGCCTGGCAGGGCGTCCGGGAGACCGCCGAGCAGCTCACCGCCATCGACGACTGGTGCGAGGCGATCTTCGCGGCGAACGTGGTCTTCGAGCCGCTGGTCGGCGAGCTGTTCCGCAGCCACCTGGTGCAGCACGCGGCGCCGCGCAACGGCGACTTCGTCACCCCGACCCTCGTCGGTGCGGCGGAGTACGACTTCGCGGAGCGGGACCTGCGGTACACCATCGCGATGTTCGAGCTGCTGACCGCCGACCGCGAGTTCGCTGACCACAACAAGGCGCTGCTGCAGCAGTGGCTGTCGACCTGGGTGCCGAGGGCCATTGCGGCCGCGCGCGCACTGCAGCCGCTCTGGTCGCAGCCCGACGCGAAGCCCCCTCGTTTCGAGGATGGCCTGGACGCGGCCAAGCACCGGTTCCGGGGCATCCTGTCCGATCTGAGTCTGGAAGCACCGAAGGAGCTGGCGCAGTGACCACGTTCAAGACAGCGGAAAGCCCGTTCAAGGTCGACAACACGGCGTCCAACATGTGCGGATTCACCCTGATGAACAATCAGGTCGGCGCGGTCGTGGCCCAGGTCATGAGCACTGAGTCCAATGTGACGGTGACGCCGCTGCCCTCGATGATCCGGGTGGACGCGGTCCGGCGGATGGACGTCGTCTACGACGAGGTCTCGGAGGCGCTTGGCGAGGAACCCGGTTACTTCGACGCCGCCGAGTTCGAGGAGAACATGTCCACCCACTACGGCCGGATGATCCACCTCGACGACCGGACGGTCATGGTCGCGAACCCGGAGGACGCCGCTGAAGAGCTCGGTTTCGATCTGACCGCCCAGTAGACCTTGCGGTAGCCGGGCCCAGCGGTTCTGCTGGTATCAGCACTCTTGCTGGAACCAGGGGCCGCGGGGCCCGGAGCCGATTGGGGCGACAGCCTCAGCCGCTACGACGCTTGGCACGACATTCGGCCCACAAGGAGGCTTTCGTGTACGAAAAGGATGGCGAGAAGTATTTCGTTGTCGATAGTCATATGCATTACTGGAACGCCGCGCCGGACAACTGGGTGCCGGGGGCGGAGCAGTACGCCAAGGGCTGGATCGAGTGCTTCCACGCGTACCAGGGCCTCGGCCCGCCCGAGACCCACTGGTCCATCGAGCACTTCCAGAAGTACTCCGAGGACGACCTGATGAAGGACGTCTTCGAGGACGGCTACGTGGACGTCGCGGTGTTCCAGCCCACGTACCTGAAGGAGTGGTACAAGGAGGGCTTCAACACCACCGAGCGCAATGCCGAGATGGGCAAGCGGCACCCGGGCAAGTTCATCTACAACACCCGGTTCGATCCCCGGGACGGTGACGAGGGCCTGGTCACGCTCAGGAAGAACGTGGAGCGTTACGGGTCCAAGGGCGTGAAGCTCTACACCGCGGAGTGGAACAACGGCTCCCGCGGCTACAAGCTGAGCGACCCGGCCGCCTACCGGTACCTGGAGGCCGCGCAGAACCTGGGCATCAAGAACATCCATGTGCACAAGGGCCCGACGATCTGGCCGCTGGACAAGGATGCCTTCGACGTGTCCGACATCGACCACTGCGCGACCGACTTCCCCGAGCTGAACTTCATCGTGGAGCACGTCGGCCTGCCGCGGATCGAGGACTTCTGCTTCATGGCCACCCAGGAGCCCAACGTGTACGCGGGCCTGTCCGTGGTCATCGGCGGCCTCATGCACGCCCGGCCGCAGTTCTTCGCCAAGGTCATCGGCGAGCTGCTGTTCTGGGTGGGCGAGGACAAGATGACCTTCGGCAGCGACTACGGCATCTGGGAGCCCAAGTGGCAGGTCGAGGGGTTCGTGGACTGGGAGATGCCGGACCGTGAGGAGTTCTCCGACTTCCCGCGGCTGACCACCGTGGGCAAGAAGAAGATCCTCGGCCTGAACGCGGCCAAGCTCTACGACATCGAGGTGCCGGCCGAGTTCCGGCTGCCGGAAGAGGCCGGCACGCCGGCTGCGCAGGAGGACGCGCAGCTGGTCTCGGGAGCATGAGTTTTCCCGCAACGAACACCGCTGCGGGTACTGGCGCAGGCGATGGGGTTCCGGGGGGGCGGTCCCCCGGAACCCCCCGCGACGGCTGGCTCGGCGGGAACGCGCCTTCCGCGCGCCCCGCCCCGCCGGCCGATGGCCCGGCTGCGCCCGCGGGCATGCCAGCGCCGCTATTCACCGCGCTGGAGACCGTCCGTGACCCGGAACTGGACGAGCCGATCACCTCGCTCGGGTTCGTCGCGTCGGCCACCCTGTCCGCGGATGGGGATGCCCAGGTCCGGCTGCGGCTGCCGACCTACTTCTGCGCGCCCAACTTCGCTTACCTGATGGTGGCCGACGCCTACGACGCGGTGACCGCCCTGCCCGGGGTGCGCCGCGCTGAAGTGGTGCTGGATGACCACTTCGCGTCGGGCGCGATCAACGGGGGGGTGGCGGCGCAGGCGGGATTCGCCCGGTCGTTCGATGGCGAGGCCGTCGGCGAGCTGCACCAGCTGCGCGCCGACTTCCTGCGCAAGGCGGTCATGGCCGGCACAGATCAGGTGTGCCGGCCTCTTCTTGCCGCAGGCGCCGACCCGGCCCGGCTGCGCGCGCTGACCCTGGGTGACGTGCCGCCGTCCCGGCCCCTGGACCGGCTCCGGCAGCGCCGGGCCGAGCTCGGCCTGCCCGCCGGCGACGGCGCCGCGCTGCTGATCGACCCGGTCACCGGGCAGCCGGTGACCGCCGAGGCGACTCCGCTGCACCTGCGCAAGGCGCGGATCACCCGGACCAGCCTCGAGGCGAACGGCAGCATCTGCCGCGGCATGCTCAAGCACCGCTATGGCTCCGCAGCGGTGCGGCAAACACCCGAAGGCGAGGAGGACCAATGAAGGCCGTCCGGTTGCATGCGTTCCACTCCCAGCCGCAGATCGACGAGGTCCCCGAGCCCACGATCAGCGGCCCGCTGGATGTCATCGTGAAGATCGGCGGGGCCGGCGTCTGCCGCACCGACCTGCACATCATCGAGGGGCAGTGGGACGCGGCCATGGGCACCCCGCTGCCCTACATCCTCGGCCACGAGAACGCCGGCTGGGTGCACGAGGTGGGCTCGGCGGTGACCAACGTCGCCGTGGGCGACACCGTCATCCTGCACCCCACCCCGACCTGCGGGCTGTGCCGCGCGTGCCGGGCGGGCGACGACATGCACTGCATCAACAGCGAGTTCCCCGGCCTGTCCCGGGACGGCGGGATGGCCGAGTACCTGCTGACCTCTGCCCGGGCCTGCGTCAAGCTCGACCCGCAGACCCAGCCGAAGGACGTGGCCGCGCTGGCTGACGCGGGCATCACCGCCTACCACGCGGTGCGCAAGGCCCTTCCGCTGCTGTACCCCGGCACCACGTGCGTCGTCATCGGGGCGGGCGGGCTGGGCCACATCGGCATCCAGTGCCTGGCCGCGCTGACCGCGACGAACATCGTCGTGGTGGACCGCAACCCGGACGCGCTCAAGCTGGCCGAGCAGCTCGGCGCGCGGCACACGGTGGTCGCCGACGGCAGCCAGGTCGATGCGGTCAAGGACCTGACCGGCGGCGCCGGCGCCGAGGTGGTGCTGGACTTCGTGGCCGAGCAGGGCGCCGAGATGGACGGGTGGAACATGACCGCCCCGGCCGGCTCGTACTTCGTCATCGGCTACGGCGGCACGCTGCACATCCCGACCCTGGACATCATCTCCACCGAGCGGAACGTGATCGGGAACATCGTCGGCACCTACAACGAGCTGGCCGAGCTGATGGCGCTCGCCCAGGACGGCAAGGTGACGCTGCATACCCGGACCTACCCGCTGGATGCCGCCGGGGAAGCGTTCAACGAGCTCGACGCGGGCCGGGTGCGTGGCCGGGCCATCCTCGTGCCGTAGCTGCCGCCAGGCCGGCCGCGTGCCTGCCACATTGCCAATAACTAGAAGACCCCAGGTCAAGGAGGACTGATGGCTAAGGAACTGCGTTTCGGTGCGGAGGCGCGCAGCCTGTTGCTGGCCGGAGTGGACAAGCTGGCCGAAGCCGTGAAGTCAACGCTGGGGCCCAAGGGACGCAACGTCATCCTGGAGAAGATCACCGGCTCGCCGGTGGTGACCAACGACGGCGTGACGATCGCCCGGGAGATCCACCTCCCGGACCAGTTCGAGAACATGGGCGCCCAGCTGGTCAAGGAAGCCGCGATCAAGACCAACGACGTGGTGGGAGACGGCACCACCACGGCGACCGTGCTGGCCCAGGCGATCATCCAGGAGGGCATGCGGGCGATCGGCGCCGGGGCCAACCCGGTGCTGGTCAAGCGGGGCATCGACGTGGCCGTGGACCGCCTGGTCAGCCACTTGCAGCAGGCCGCGCACCCGGTGGCCACCGAGGAGGACTACAAGCGGGTCGCGGCCATCTCCGCGAACGACGACGAGACGGTCGGCGCGGTGATCGCCAGGGCCCTGCACACGGTGGGCGAGGACGGGATCGTCACCGTATCGGAGTCCGCGGTGAACGGGATGAGCGTCAACTTCATCGAGGGCTTCGAGTTCGACAACGGCTACCTGTCGCCGTACATGGTGACCAGCCCGGCCAGCCTGGAAGCCGTCGTCGACGAGCCCTACTTGCTGCTGTGCAGCGAGAAGATCACCAAGGTGCAGCAGCTGATGCCGCTGCTGGACAAGATCATGCGCCAGCCGCGGCCGCTGATCATCCTCGCGGAGAACGTCGAGGGCACCGCGCTGAGCATGCTGGTGCACAACCACGTCAACGGCATCTTCCAGTCCGTGGCGGTGCGGGCACCGGGCTTCGGCGACCGCCGGCTGCGCAAGCTGGAGGACATCGCGGCGATCACCGGCGGCGCGGTGTGCAGCAAGACCTCCGGGTTCTCGCTGGAGACGATGACCCTGGACCAGCTGGGCCGGGCCGCGCAGGTCAGGGTCACCGCCGACAACACCGCCATCATCGGCGGCCACGGCTCGGCCGAGGACCTGGAGTTCCGGCTCGGCCAGCTGCGTGCCGAGCTGGAGCGGGCCACCTTCGGCGTGGACGAGGACGTGCTCACCGAGCGGATCGGCGCGCTGTCCGGCAAGGTCGCGGTGATCCACGTCGGCGCGCCCACCCCCGCCGAGCTGAAGGAACTGCAGCACCGGGTGGAGGACGCGCTGGCCGCCACCCGGGCGGCGATGGCCGAGGGCATCGTGGCCGGCGGCGGCGCGGCGCTGCTGCACGCGGCGGGCGCGCTGGATGACCTCCAGGTCAAGGACGACTACGCCACCGGCGTGGACATTGTCCGCCAGGTGCTGACCGCCCCGGCTTACCTGATCGCCGCCAACGCGGGCTACTCCGGCGAGGAGGTCGTGGCCCAGGTGTCGCAGCTCGGGCCGGACGAGGGTTTTGACGCCCTGCAGGGCCGGTATGGCAACATGATCGACATGGGCATCATCGACCCGCTGCGGGTGGCGCGCTCCGCGCTGCAGAACGGCGCGTCCGTGGCCGGCCTGCTGCTGACCACCAACACCCTGGTGGCCGAGGAGCAGACGCCGTGGGGTGGCAGCCGTGCCCTGATGACGGAGTACGGCCCGCTCGACGAGGGCCTGAACCAGCCCTCCCCGGATTCCAGCACGCCGCAGTCGCTCGGCCTCGGCCCGTCGGTCGGTTAGCGGAGCCGGCCCATGGCAGCAGACCCCGCACTGCGCCTGCCGGCCGCTCGCCACCCCCGGACTCACCGGAACCTGCGGTGCCGCCCGGCGAACTGACGCCGCCCGCGCCAGCGCAGCTCAGTACCCTGCGCCTGATGCGCTCGCGCGGGCGGCTCCGCGGCATGGTGGCCCTGCTCGGGCCGGCCTTCGTCGCCTCGGTCGCCTACATCGACCCGGGGAACTTCGCGACCAATTTCGCGGCGGGCGCCGACTTCGGTTACACGCTGGCCTGGGTCATCGTGGTGGCCAACCTGATGGCCATGCTGGTCCAGTACCTGTCCGCGAAGGTCGGCGTGGCCACCGGCCGCGACCTGCCCGAGCTGTGCCGGGCGCTGTGGCCCCGGGCGGTCTCCCGTGGCCTGTGGGTCCAGGCCGAGCTGATCGCGATGGCCACCGACCTGGCCGAATTCGTCGGCGCCGCGCTCGGCCTGAACCTGCTCTTTCACGTGCCGCTGCGGGCGGCCGCCCCGCTCACGGCGCTGGTCGCCTTCGGCGTGCTGGGCATGCAGCAGCGCGGCTACCGGCGGTTCGAGCTGGCCGTCTGCGCCCTGCTCGGCATCGTCTTCCTCGGCTTCGCCTACGACCTCGCCGCGGTCCAGGTGGACCCGTCGGCGCTGGCGAGCGGGCTGGTGCCCCGGTTCGGCGGGGTCGGCGGCCCGCTGCTGGTGGCGGGCATCATCGGCGCGACGGTCATGCCGCACGTGGTCTACCTGCACTCGGCCCTGACCAAGTCCCGGGTGACCTGCAGCGACGACAGCGAGCGCCGCGAGCTGCTCCGCTTCCAGCGCGTCGACGTGCTCATCGCCCTCGGTGCGGCCGGGCTGATCAACCTGGCCATGCTGGTGGTGGCGGCCGCGATGGCCAGCCACGCCGGCGGGACCCACCTGGGCTCGCTCACGGCCGCGCACGCCGGGCTGGGCGCGCTAGTCGGCGGGGGCGCCGCGCTGGCCTTCGCGGCCGCGCTGCTCGCCTCCGGGCTGTCCTCCTCCAGCGTGGGCACCTACGCCGGGCAGGTGGTCATGCAGGGCTTCATCGACCGGCGCATCCCGCTGTTCCTGCGCCGTGCGCTCACCATGCTGCCCGCGCTGCTCGTGCTGGAACTTGGCCTGCCGACCACCGGCAGCCTGGTTATCTCGCAGGTCGTGCTGTCGTTCGGCATCCCGTTCGCGCTGGTGCCGCTGGTGGCACTGACCCGGCGTGCGGACGTGATGGGCCCGCTGGTGAACCGGCGGGTCACCACGATGGCCGCGGGACTGGTCACCTCGGCGATCATCGTGCTGAACGGGTACCTGCTCTACGCGACGTTCGGCTGAGCCCCGCGTTACCCGTGGGACGCCCGCCCGCCGCTACCCTCATCCCATGACGACAGGGCAGCCGGACGTGGATGCGCAGATGATGGCGGCCGCGCTGGAGCAGGCACGGGCCAGCCTGGCCGAAGGGGGGGTGCCGGTGGGGGCGGCGCTGGCCGCCGGCCCGGACCTGATCGCGGCCGGGCACAACGAGCGGGTCCAGCAGGGCGACCCGGTCGCGCACGGTGAGATCGCCTGCCTGCGCAACGCCGGCCGGCAGTCCTCCTACCGGGACATGACGCTGTACACGACGCTGTCACCGTGCCAGATGTGCAGCGGGGCCATCCTGCTCTTCCAGATTCCCCGCGTGGTCGTCGGTGAGGCCCGGACCTTCGCCGGCGACCCGGGCTTCCTCACCAGCCACGGGGTCGAGGTGACCGTGCTGGATGATGACGACTGCATGGCCGTTATGCGGGAATTTCAGAGCCGTTACCCGGCGGTGTGGAGCGAGGATATCGGCGGCCGCTAGCTCCCGGCCAGCCCGGGGATCACCCCGGCGCAATGCCCTAGGACCCGAAGTCCACGGCCGTGGTGTTACCCCCGCTGATCACCACGGTGACCACCTCGGCCGGCTCAGGCTGGTAGCGGCCGGAGGTCACCGCGGCCAGCGCGGCGCAGCCACCCGGCTCGGCGACCAGCCGGAGTTGGTCCCAGAGCAGCCGCTGGGCGGCCCGGATGTCGTCGTCGGTGACCAGCACCACGCCGCGCACGTGCTCCCGGATCACCGCGAACGTCTGCTCGCCGACCCGGCGCGGGGCCAGCGAGTCGATGGCCACGCTGCCGACCTCGGCGTCCACCGGGCGCCCGGCGGCCAGTGCCCGGGTCAGCGTGGGCGCGCCGGTCGGCTCCACCCCGACTACGGCCAGCCGGCCTGCGCAGGCCGCGCAGATCCCGGCCAGCAGCCCGCCGCCGCCCACGCTGGCCAGCACGGTCCCCGCCTCCGGGACCTGCTCGCGCAGCTCGGCGCCGAGCGACCCGGCGCCCAGGATGGTCTCCAGCTGGTCGAACGCGGGCACCGGGAGGGCCCTGGAGGAGACCGCCCAGTCCACGCTGGCGGCCAGTGAGTCCGCGTAGCTGGCGCCCCCCACCACCAGGTCGGCCCCGTATCCGCGGATCCGCTCGATCTTCGCCGCGGAGGACACCTCGGGGACGAAGATGCGGGCCGGGACACCCAGCTGCCGCGCCGCGTACGCCACCGCCGCGCCGTGATTGCCGCCCGAGGCGGCCACCACGCCGGCCTCGGGCACCGGCCGCAGCAGCAGGTTGGCGAACGCGCCGCGGGCCTTGAACGACCCCGAGTGCTGCAGCTGGTCGAGCTTGAGCACCAGGGGCCCGGCGCCCAGCCCGAAGTCCGCCCGGTCCAGGCGGAGCACCGGGGTGTAGCGGATATACGGCCGGATCAGCGCGGCTACCGAGTCGATGGATGACGCGGTGACATCGCCGATCATCGCCAGGGGTCTGCCGGTCTCGCCCACTGCGCTCCTTCCTGGTCCCCTCATGCTAGTGCCGTCGTTTAGGGTGGTGTTGTACGGTTTTGTGATGCCTGGCCGACCCGGTGCCCTGGTCACCCGGGGCCCCGGCTGGGGCGGATGCGCTCCCGGCAGCTGGCCGGCCCGGCAGCGGCCGGAGCGCTGCTCGCGGGGACCGGCGCCCGCTTAGCGCCCGGCCCGCGCCGCCGTCACGCCACCAGGGCAGTCCCGGTGAAGGCCGCCCACAGCCGCGCGTAGCTGCCATCCGCGGCGAGCAGTTCCTCGTGCGTGCCCTGCTCCACGATGCGCCCGTCGTCGACCACGGCGATGCGGTCGGCCCGGGCTGCGGTGGTGAGCCGGTGCGCCACCACGAGGGTGGTGCGGCGGGCGGTCAGCCGCTCGGTGGCCTCGGTCACGGCCGCCTCGGTGGCCAGGTCCAATGCGGCGGTGGCCTCGTCGAGCAGCAGGATGTCCGGATCCACCAGGTAGGCGCGGGCCAGCGCGATCAGCTGCCGCTGCCCGGCGGACAGGTTGCGCCCGCGCTCGCTTACCTGATGCAGGAAGCCACCGGGCAGCCCGGCGATCATGTCCAGCGCGCCCACCGCCCGGGCGGCCGCCTCCACCTCGTCATCGGTGGCCTCCGGCCGGCCGTACGCGATCGCATCGCGGACCGAGCCAGCGAACAGGTATGGCTCCTGCGGGACCACTCCCAGCCGCTGCCGGTAGCTGGCCAGGTCGTAGTCCCGCACGTCCTGGCCGTCCACGGCCAGCACCCCCCCGGTCACGTCGTAGAACCGGGCCACCAGCTTGACCAGCGTGGACTTGCCCGCGCCGGTCTCCCCGACCAGGGCGATGGTCTCGCCCGGCCGCACCACCAGGTGCACGCCGTCCAGCGCGGGCCGGTCAGCCCCGGCGTAGCTGAACCACACGTCGCGGAACTCGATCCGGGCCGGGCCGCGGGGCGCCGGGCGCGGGTGGGCGGTTTGCGGGGTGCTGGTCGGGGTGCGCAGCAGGCCGCTGATCCGGCGCAACCCGACCGCCGCCTGCTGGTACCCGTCGAACACCTGGGAAAGCTGCTGCACCGGAGAGAACAGCATGTCGATGTAGAGCAGGTAGGCGACCAGCGCCCCGGCGCTGAGCAGCCCGGCCCGCATCTGGCCGGCCGCGACCAGCAGCACCAGCGCGGTGGCCGCGGTGGACAGCGACTGGACGAACGGGAAGTACAGCGCGATGTAGCGCTGGGCCCGCAGCCGGGACCGCCGGTAGGCCAGGCTCAGGCCGGTGAAACGGGCCAGGTTCACCGCCTCCCGGCGGTAGGCCTGGGTGACCCGCAGCCCGGCCACGTTCTCCTGCAGGTCGGCGTTGACCGTGGCGATCTTCTCCCGTGCCTCGGTGTAGGCCCGCGAGGAGGCGGCCCGGAACGCCACCGTGGCCGCCGCCATCAGCGGGATCCAGACCAGCACGGTCAGCCCCAGCCGGAGGTTGATCACCAGCAGCGCGGCCAGCACGCCCAGGAAGGAAAGCCCGGAATTGACCATGGTGATGAGGCCGGTCTGCAGGAACGACGACAGCGCGTCCACGTCCGACGTCATCCGGGTCATGATCCGCCCGGACATCTCCCGCTCGTAGAAGTCCAGCCCCAGCCGTTGCAGCTGGGCGAAGATCTTCACCCGGAGGGTGTAGAGCACCCGTTCACCGTTCCGCCCCACGACCATGGTCTGCACCGCGTTGATGGCCCAGTCGGCGAGCACGACGGCCAGTGCGACGCCGGAGATCAGCGCGACCGCGCGGAACAGGCCCGCCTCGACCCCGTGGTCGATGCCGCCGCGGACCAGTGCGGGCATCGCGATGCTGGCCAGCGCGTCCAACCCGTCCAGGATCAGGCCGATGATGAGGCCGAAGGCGAATGGGCGCAGTACCTGGCGCAGGGTGAAGTGCGGTGCCGCGGTGCGGGCCCAGCCGGGATCGACGTCTGGCTGGTCGGTGGCGGGCGGTAGCGCGGCCACCCGGGCCAGCAGTTCGGGGGAGGCCGGGATGCCCGCCATCATGCTGCCCAGGGCGCCCCCGGTGCCGCCACCGCGGCCTCCGGTGCGCCCGCGGGCCCCGACACGGCCGGCCGGGCGGGCCGAACCCGGCAGGGCGCTCGCCGCCAGCTGGGCCGGGACCAGGGCGCCGCGCGCCCCCGTGCGGCCGGCGGCAGCACCCCCCGCCTCGGCGCCGTCTGCCCCGGCGCGGTCCGCGCCGCCGGGCCACAGTCGCGCGTCGAGGTCCCGGCCGGTCAGGCCACCGTGCCCGGAGGCCGCGTTCCCGTCCGGCGCCAGCCGCGCGGCGTTCTCGCCGGACCCGGTGATCAGCTGCCGGTACAGCGGGCAGCGCGCCTCCAGTTCGTCATGGGTGCCGCAGTCCACGACCCGGCCCGCGTCCAGCACGGCGATCCGGTCCGCCAGCTCCAGGGTGGACCGGCGGTGGGCGATGAGCACGGTGGTCCGGCCCGCCATCACCTGCCGCAGCCGCGCGTGGATCCCGGCCTCGACCCGCGGGTCCACGGCCGAGGTCGCATCATCGAGGACCAGGATGCGCGGATCGGTGAGCAGCGCGCGGGCCAGGGCCACGCGCTGCCGCTGCCCGCCGGACAAGGTCAGGCCCTGCTCGCCGATGACCGTGTCGTAGCCATGGGGCAGCTCGGTGATGAACTCGTCGGCCTCGGCCACCTGCGCCGCGGCGATGACCTCCGCCCGGCTGGCGTCCGGCCGCCCGTAGCTGATGTTGGCGCTGACCGTGTCGGAGAACAGGAAGCTGTCCTCGCTGACGAGGCCGATCGCGCCGCGCAGGGAGTCGCGGGTGAGGTCACGGACGTCGTGGCCGCCGATCCGCAGCGCGCCGCCGGTCACGTCGTAGAAGCGCGGCAGCAGCTGGGCGATGGTGGACTTGCCCGAGCCGGCCGTGCCGACCAGGGCGAGCGTCTCACCCGCCGCCACCGCCACGGACAGGCCGCGCAGGACCGGCTGCCCGGGCAGGAAGCCGAAGCTGACGCCGTCGAGCTCGATGCCGGCCGGCTCGGGCCCGAGCCGCGCTGCATCCGGCCGGTCGGTCAGGGCCGGCCGGGAGTCGATCACCTCGAAGACCCGGATCACGCTGGCCCGCGCCTGCTGGCCGGTGGTCACCAGCGCCGCCAGGGCGCGGACCGGGCCGACCAGCTGGATCAGGTAGGCGGAGAACGCAACGAAGGTACCCAGGGTGATGGACCCGCGGATGGCCAGCCAGCCACCCAGGGCCAGCACGCCGACCTGGCCCAGCGCGGGCACCGCCTGCAGCGCCGGGTTGTACCTGGCCATCAGCCGGACCGCCCGGACCCGCGACGAGTACAGCAGCCGGCTCGCCTGGTCCAGCCGGCTGATCTCCTGCTCCTCCTGGCCGAAGCCCTTGACCACGCGCACCCCGGTCACCGCGCCATCGACCACCCCGGCGACCCCGGCGGCCTGCTGCTGCGCATCCCAGCTGGCCGGGAAGAGCGAGCGGCGGGACGCCACCGAGATGAACCACAGGGCCGGCCCGACGGCCAGCGCGATCAGCGTCAGCGTGGGGGAGAGCACGGCCATGATGACCAGCGAGACGACGAAGAGCACGGCGTTGCCCAGCAGCATGGGGATCATGCTGAGCAGGGCCTGCACCATGGTCAGGTCGGAGATCGACCGGCTGACCACCTGCCCGGTGTGCAGCCCGTCCTGCTGCTCGCCGTCCAGCCGGGACAGCGCGGCGAACATCTCGGTCCGCAGGTCGTGCTGGACGTCCAGGGAGAGCTGCCCGGCCCGGTAGCGGCGCAGGTACAGGCCGGCGAAGTTGGCCAGCGCCGCGCCGATCAGGGCGGCCGCGAGCGGCCAGACCGCCGGATGGGCGGGACCGACCAGGTCATCGACGATCTGCCGCTGGATCAGCGGGATGATGGCGGCCACCGCGGTCACCAGCAGGGTGCCGCCCAGGGCCAGCAGGACGATGCGCGGGTAGCGCCAGCAGTACCGGCCCAGCCGGCGCAGCCAGCCGTGGCCGGCCTCGGCCGGGCGGCTGCCGCTCTCCGCCGGGCTACCGCCGGCCGCTGCCGCGCCGTGGGGCCCGGCCCCGCCGTGTTGTGCTTCCGTCGCGCTACCTGCCTTCTGGCCGGGGAGCCTGCTCGCGGCGGGCTGCCTGTGCGTGTCCGTGTCCTCGTTCCTTCCCGTCCCCGTGCCGCCGGGCCTGGCGTGTCCGGGCGAGCGCCTCATCCAGCAGACCCAGGGCGCCCAGCACCTGGCCCGGCTGGCTGGTCTCGGCCAGCAGTGGCCCGAGCCAGGCCGCGTAGGCGGCATCGGCCTGGTCCAGCGCGGCCCGGCCCGCGGGCGTCAGCGACAGCCGGACCACCCGCCGGTCACCGGGCTCCGCCGCGCGGCTGGCATACCCGGCGGCAACCAGTCCATCAGCGATCGCGGTCAGGGTGGGCTTGGCCACCGCCAGCAGGTGCGCGAGCCGGGTGGACCGCTCACCGCCGGCCGCCGCCAGCTTCATGATCCGGTACTGGGCCGGCGTGAGCCCGGCGTTCGACACATTCCAGCCCGCGCTGCAGCCGGAGGATGACCAGGACGGCCTCGGCCAGCTCGTCGATGCCTGGTGTTTCGTGTGGAGTGCTCACAGTTAGGCACTCTAACAAGTTGCCGGCCGCGGCCATTCCGCGTGCTGCTCGCCTTCAGGCAGGTGCCGCTCTCCTTCCCGGTATTCGGCGTGACCATCGTTCTGGACGCATGACCAGGGATTCCCGTGTGATACTCAGCGTGCCTGTATGTATGCGTTGAGTGACGCGAGGAGTCAGCATGAAACACCGGGCGCCGCGGTCGCGGTCACGCCGGCCAGGCCCGCTGGCCACCGCGGCGGCCCTGGCCGCGGGGGTGGCCGTGGCCGCCGCGGCGGCCACGGCGGCCACTTCGGCGCGCCCGCCCGGCCCGGCCCGGGCCGCCGCCGCGGTCGGCCCGGCGCCGGGCCTGGCCCGGGTGGTGAGCCAGCTGAGCCCGGCCCAGCTGGCGGGCCAGCGGGTCATCTTCAGCTACCGCGGGCTCACCCCGCCGCCGAGGCTGCTGGCGCTGATCCGCCAGGGCGAGGTGGCGGGCGTCATCTTCTTCACCCAGAACATCGGCAGCAGCGCTCACCTGGCCGCGGTGGCCCGGGAACTGCAGCAGGCCAACGACGCCCCGGCCAATCCGGTGCACGAGCCGCTGCTGCTCATGACCGATCAGGAGGGCGGGTGGGTGCGGCGGCTGCCCGGGGCGCCCGCCCTGTCCGAGGCGCAGATCGGGCAGTCGGCCGACCCGGCCCGGCAGGCACGCCTGGCGGGCGCGGGCGCGGCCGCCACCCTGCTCGCGGCGGGCCTCGACGTCAACCTGGCCCCGGTGCTCGACGTGTACCGGTCGCCGGACGGCTTCATCGGCACCTGGGGCCGTTCATACAGCAAGGACCCGCGGCGGGTGGCCCGGCTCGGCGCGGCGTTCATCACGGCGCAGCAGGCCGCGGGCGTGCTCGCGGTGGGGAAGCACTTTCCCGGCCTCGGTGCGGCCACCCGCAGCCAGGACACCGACAGCCGCCCGGTGACGCTGGACGTGCCGGCCGCCACCCTGCGGGCCAAAGACGAGTTGCCATACCGGGCGGCGATGGGGGCCGGGCTGCGGATGGTGATGCTCTCCTGGGCGGTCTACCCGGCGCTGGACCCGGCCCGGCCGGGCGGCTTGTCCCCGCTCGTGGTCCAGGGCGAGCTGCGCCAGCGGCTCGGATTTACCGGGGTCACCATCACCGATGCGCTGGAGGCCGGCGCGCTCTTGCCGTTCGGCAGCATCGGCCAGCGGGCCCAGCTGGCCGCCCTGGCCGGGGAAGACCTGCTGCTCTGCGCCGGCCGCCAGGTCGCCGAGGGGAAGCAGGCACTCACCGCGCTGGCCAGCGGCTACGCTGACGGGCAGCTCAGCAGGCTGGCCGCGGCGGCCGCCGTGGCCCGGATCCTGGCGCTGCGCGCCTCCATCGCGGGCTGACCCGAGATCCCGGTGCGCCGGGCTCCCGGAAGCTCCCGGCCGGCCTGCCCGGCTGCCAGGCTCCCAGCCGGCCGGTCAGCCCGGGCTGCCCGGCTCGACCAGGCCGTGCTCGTAGCCGAACACCACCGCCTGCACCCGGTCGCGCAGCACCAGCTTGTCCAGGATGTGCGTGACGTGCGTCTTCACCGTGCTCTGCGTGACCACCAGGTTCCGGGCTATCTCGGCGTTGGACCGGCCGCGGATGACCAGGTCCAGCACTTCCCGCTCGCGGGTGGTGAGCCGGGCCAGGGTGGCCGGCGGTGCCGCGGTGGCCGGCCGCCGGGCAGTGAACTCAGCCAGCAGCCTCCTGGTCACCGACGGGGACAGCAGCGCGCCGCCATCGGCCGCGGCCCGCACGCCGAGCAGCAGTTCTTCCGGGGGCGCGTGCTTGACCAGGAAGCCGCAGGCCCCGGCCTGGAGCGCCTCGTACACGTACTCGTCCAGGTCATAGGTGGTGAGGATGACCACCCGCACCGGCCGGGCGCCCTCGCGCGCGGGCGGCCCGCCCCCGGTGCCGCCGAGGATGTGCCGGGTGGCAGCCAGGCCGTCCAGCACCGGCATCCGCACGTCCATCAGCACGATGTCCGGCCGCAGTTCCCGGGCCAGGGTCACTGCCTCGCGACCGGTGCCCGCCTGCCCGACCACGGCCAGTCCGGGCTGGCTGTCCAGCAGCGTGGCCAGCCCGGCCCGGACCAGTGCCTGGTCGTCGGCGACGACCACGCGGATGTCCCCGCCCGGCATCACGTCAGTTCCCGTTCCCTCGGCACCGCCGGGTCCCTCGGCACCGCCGGGTCCCTCGGCGCCGCCGGGTCCCGCCGGTCCGCCGGGTCCCGCGGGTGCGCCCCAGCACCCGGGCCGCCTCCGGGCAGCGGGCCGCCTCCGGGCAGCGGGGCGGCGGGCAGGCAGGCGGTGACGGCGAACCCGCCGCCCCGCTGCGGGGCCGCCTCCAGCCACCCGCCATGCAGCTCCGCGCGCTCCCGCATGCCGCGCACACCACGGCCGCCCGGCGGCCAGTGCGCCGCCCCGGCCGGCCGCCGGCCCGTGGGCGGGGGCGGATTGGTGATCGTCATCCGGAGCTGACCTTCCTGGTACGCCAGCGTGACGCAGGCCGGGGCCCGCGGCGCGTGCCGGGCCACGTTGGCCAGGGCCTCCTGGACGATCCGGTAGACGGCGAGCTCAGCCCCGGGCGGCAGCGGCCGTGCCGTCCCGGTCATGGCCAGCCGCACCGGGGTGCCCGCGGCCCCGGCGTCGCTGACCAGGCGGTCGAGGTCGGCGAGGCCGGGGGCCGGCGGCCGGGCCGGGTCATCGCCCGGTTCCCGGCGTAGCGCGCCGAGCAGGTGGTTCAGCTCCGCGAGTGCCTCACGGGACAGCCCCTCGATGGCGCCGATCACCGGGTCGGGCGGGCGGGCCAGCCGGGCCGCCCCGGCCTGCACCGCGATCGCGGACAGCTGGTGCGCGACCACATCGTGCAGTTCCCGCGCGATCCGGGTCCGCTCGGCCTGGTGGGCCGCCTCTACCGCGGCCGCGGTCTCGGACCGCCGGGCGCTGGCCGCCTCGCCCAGCACGAACGCCGCGCCGAGCAGCGCCAGCGGCGCCCCTTCCAGCCGGTTGCCGTGACTGGTCGCCACGACGATCACCGCCCCGGCCAGCGCGGCCCAGCCGAGCCAGCGGGCGGGCCGGCGGCCTGGCTGCCGATAGCTGCCCAGGCCGTAGGCGGCGCACAGCACGGCCGCGAACGCGGAGACCAGGTCATGGTGCAGCAGCAGCCGGATGCCCAGCACGCCCGCGGCCAGCACCAGCACCGTCCCGGGGAACCGGCGCCGCCAGCAGAACGGCACGGACATGGTGATCGTCAGCGCCAGCGCGCCGGCGATCTGGCCGGCCGAGCCGGCGTGGCCGGGTTGCTCCCACCACCAGGGCACATCCGGCAGCCCCCACAGCAGCAGGATGGCCGCGATGGCCAGGTCGGCCTGCCGGGACGCCGCCAGCGCCCGCCACGAGGAGACCGCCCGCCACGGGACAGCCGCCGGCCACGCGGGCAGCCGCCCGCCGTCCCCGGTCAGTCGCATGCCAGCACTGTAGGACGGCTGCGCCGCCCTGTCGTCAGCACGCAGGACGACCCCGCCCTCGCCCATCCGACGAGGCCGCGGCACTCCCAGCGGCATGCCCGCCAGGCACTGCCCGCCAGGCACTGCCCGCCAGGCACTGCCCGGCAGCACTGCCCGGCAGGGACCAGAACCCCGGCCCGGCCTGGCTAGCGGGACAGTTCCGGGTCGCGGAAGCCGTAACCGATGGCGGCGCTGATCACGACCAGCACGAACAGCACGAACGTGATGCTGTGCACGCTGGTGCACCACAGGCAGATGGCCTTCAGCGTGAACAGTTCCGTGTAGACCAGGTACAGCACGAAGACGATGCCGACCACCACGGATGCCAGCCGGACCCACGCCACCGCCGGGTACTTCGACCGCCAGGCCCACGGCGAGACCGCCGCCACCATGAAGACGTAGAAGGCCAGCCCCAGCACGGCCACCGGGATGCCGAGCACGTACGACTGCGGGCTGGACGTCACCAGCCCGCAGTTGACGAACCCCTTGTCCGAGCACACCAGCGGCACGGACGAGTCGAAGTGCGTAATGGTCAGGTAGGTGGACACGCCGAGCCCGCCGATGGCCAGTACCCAGGTGGTGAGCTGGAACCACAGCGGTGCGACCCGGGTGGCCGGGACCGCTGCTGGTGCGGTGGCCTCGGCGGCAGGCCGGGCGGGCCGCCGGGCTGGCTGGCCGCCCGGGCGGGCCACGGGCGCGGCCGGGGCGTCCGGCCGCCCGCCCCGGGTGCCCTTGTCCCGCTTGGCCGCCGTGGCGGGCCGGCCAGCCGCGGAACGCCCCGGGGACGTGGCCCGGCGGCCCGCCTGCTTCGGGGCGGCCATCAGAGCTGGCCCTCCATGGTCTTGATGACTGGCGAGGTGCAGACGCTGGACGGCTGGTTGTTGGTGATCTTGCATATGGTCGCGGTGATCATGTTGGCCGCACCGTCCGCGCCCTTGGCGATCGAGCTGGACGGGTCGTGCAGCGCGGCCGCCACCTGGGCCCAGGTCTGCCCGGCCAGCAGCTGCGGGTCGTATTGCGCGCCGTGCACCAGGTACTTCCCGCCGAAGTCGATGAACGGGATAGCACCCGCCCCGGTCTGGCTCACGTACGGCGGGTAGTCGTACTTGGTGATCAGCGCCTGCTGCGCCTTGGTCGGGGTCTGCAGCGTCGCCTTGCTGACCGTCTGCTCCTCGACCGGGCTGAAGGTCAGGTACTTGCTGGAGTAGCTCGACTTGTAGAAGGTGAGGGTCGGCGTGTTGGGGTAGACGTCGCTGGCGTCCGACTTGATCCCGTGCAGCCCGGAGAACGTGCCGAACCGGCTCAGCGCCACGGCCATCGCCCACCGCTCGGTGGCGCAGTACGGGCAGTACTCGGCCCCGATGTACAGCACCTCAGGCTTGCCGGCGGAGGTCAGCGGAGGGGCCGACACCGCGGACACGCTCTTGGCGTAGGCGGTCCCCGCGCCGATGGAGGTCAGCGTGGCCGACGGCACGGTGCTCACGTTGTTGATCACGCTGGCCGGCAGCGTCGTGCCGGTCGGGGAGCCGGCGCCGGACGAGGCCGAGGCCGACGAACCGGTGAACGCCCGGACGACCAGGAAGGCGACCACGATCACCACGACGCCGAGGATGCTGCCGCCGGCGATGAAAATCCGGTTCCGCCGCTCCCGGCGGCGTTCCGCGGCCCGCTGCGCCGCGATCCGCTCGCGGGCGCTCTCCCGCTTCACTCTGCTCGCCTTGCCCATTTCCCGTCCTCGTGAATGGTGCTACTGAGTCGCCGGCCGGGTCCATGGTAGTGGCGTCACGGGACTAGGCTGCCTCGTTCATGGGCCGCGGACGGCTGAATTAACTCGTTCCCCGCGGCCCAGGCAGCGATCTGGGCTCGCGAGGAGTAGCCCAGCTTGGCCAGGATATTCGCAACGTGCCGTGCCGCGGTAGCCGGGCTGATGACCAGCTCCTCGGCGATGGCCCGGTTGCTGTACCCGCGGGCGATGAGCCCGGTGATCTGCTGTTCCCGCGGGGTGAGCGTCGAATCGGCGGCGATCCGGCGCAGCGGCGTGACCGTCCCGCCCCGCCGCGTCCCGGCGGCGGCGCCCAGGGCCAGCGCCACCGCGGCCTCCGCGGTGAGTTCCTCGCCCTGCCGCCACAGCTTGGCCACCGCATCCTCGCCGAGGCTGCGGGCCGCGTCGAGGCGCCGCTGGATCCGCTGCGGGGCCAGCGGCGGCCGCCCGGCCGCCGCGCGCAGGCCCGACGCCGCCCCGGTGAGCTGGACGGCCAGGGCCGCCTCGCCCTCCCGGCCCGCGAGCGCCGCGAAGGCCTCCAGGCCGCGGGCCATCCCGATCCGGGACCCGGTGAGCCGGCTGAGCCGCAGGCTCTCGGCCAGGTGCTCGCGGGCCAGGCTCAGGTCGCCCTGGCCCAGCGCGATCTGCGCGATCCCGGCCAGGCAGCGGGCGATGTCCGGCCTTGAGTCGATCTCGCGGAGGATCGGGAGCGCCTCCCGGTAGCAGTCGAGGGCACCGGCCGGGTCGCCGCGCAGCCGGGCCAGCGCGCCCAGGCCGAGCTGGGTGCGGGCCACCCCCCACTGCTGGTCGATGCCGCGCATGACCGCGAGGGCCGCCTCGCCGAGCCGCCCGGCCTCCCGCAGCTGGCCGTTCGCGGCGGCCAGCGCGGCCTGGGTGCCCAGCGCGTAGCCCTCGTTCCAGGCGTTGCCGGCCGCCCGCGCGATGGCCAGCGCCTCGGCCGCGGAGTCCGCCGCCTCGGCCAGCCGGCCGGCGTGCAGGTCCGCCTCGGACAGCAGGTTGAGGGCCGTCGCGGCCCACGACGGCTGGCCGGCCTCGCGGCACAGCGCCAGGCCCTGCCGGGCCCAGGCCTGCGCGGTGGCCGGCTCGTCCGGCATGATCAGCTGGGCCCGCCCGATCAGCGCGGCGCCGAGCACCGGCGCGGGCAGGCCGGCGTGGCCGAGGGCCAGGAAGCGGGCGAACCACTCCTCGCCTTCCGCGTAGTGGCCGCGGACGATCCAGCAGGGCCGCACGGCGGTGCACAGCCGGAGCCCGGTCTCCGCGTCGCCGGTGGTGACGCACCGGCTGAGCACCTGGCGGAGGTTGCCGGCGTCCGCGTCGTACCGGCGGAACACGTCCACCGCCTCCGCCCAGCCAGCCGGGATCTCCGCCATCCCGACCGCCTGGGCCCGCTCGGTGTACCGGACGGCGTAATCGCGGAGCCGCAGCTGGAGCGCGGCCGCCTCGCCCGCCGCGGCCAGCCGCTGCGCGGCGTACGCGCGCACGCTGTCCAGCAACCGGTAGCGGGCCTGCCCGAGCACCTCGGGCTCCACCACCACCAGCGACTTGTCCACCAGGCCGGCCGAGGTGTCGATGATCTGCTCGGCGGGCAGCCGGTCGTCCGCGCAGACGTACTCGGCCATCTCCAGCGACCAGCCGGCGAACACCGACAGGCGGCGCAGCAGCACCTGCTCGGCGGGGGAGAGCAGGTCGTGACTCCAGTCGATGGTGGCGCGCAGCGTGCGCTGCCGCGGCGGCGACGTGCGGTCCGCGCGGCCGAGCAGGGTGAACCGGTCGTCCAGCCGGGCGGCGATCTGCTCCGCGGACAGCACGTTGACCCGGGCCGCGGCCAGCTCGATGGCGAGCGGCACGCCGTCCAGCGCGCGGCAGATGGCGGCCACCGCCCGGGCGTTACGCTCGGTGACCGCAAAGCCGGGCCGGGCCGCGGCGGCCCGCTCCGCGAACAGCTGCACGGCCTCGTAGCCGGCCAGCGCCGTCAGGTCAGGCAGCTGGGGCGGGGGGACGGTGAGCGGCGCGACCTGCCACACCGATTCCTGGGGGATGCGCAGCGGTTCCTGGCTGGTGGCCAGGATCCGCAGTTCCGGGCAGGCGGCGAGCAGCCGCTGGCACAGCCCGGCGCAGGCGTCCACCAGGTGCTCGCAGTTGTCCAGCAGGACCAGGGCCTGCCGCGGCCCCAGGGCGGCGGCCAGCGTCTCCAGCAGCGGCTGGCCGGCCTCGCCGTCGATGCCGAGCAGCGACGCCATCCGGGACACGATGAGCGCGGGCTCCCACAGGTCGCCCAGTTCCACGACCCAGACCCCGTCGGGGTAATCCGGGCTGACCGCGCCGAGCAGCCGCATGGCCAGCCGGGTCTTGCCGATCCCGCCCGGCCCGCACAGGGTCAGGGACCGGGTCCGGTCCAGGGCGTCGCGCAGGCTGGCGAGTTCGGCGGCACGCCCGATGAACCGGTTTGGCTCGTCGGGAACGTATGTCGCAAGTGCCTCTGGCTGCATTTTCCTTATAACCAGCTATTGCCCGCCGGCTTCAGTCTCCCATCAATAGGCGGCGGCTGTCCCCGGTATGCCCGGCCGGGCCCCTACTACGAATTTCCGTAGTGAAATGATTTCCATAGTGAAATGGCACGCCATCCGGGTCCGGGCCGGCCCGGTCCCGGCCCGGCACACCCACCTCGGGCCGGAACCGATACCGGATGGTGATGTTAGCTCTAGTTGCCTCGCGCAAGCAGGGGTAGCTACCGTGACGGCATGATCAGAACTTCCCGGCGCGCCAGCGCGCGCCTGCTGAGCTGGCGGCGCAGTGCGCTGGTGCTGGCCTGCGCCGGCCTGGCGGCGGCCGGCTGCTCTTCCTCGTCCGGCTCGCCGGCGTCCGGGTCGGGGAGCGGCAGCCCGTCGGCCAGCGCGGCCCAGGGCACCGCGAGCGTCGCCTACGCTTCCTCGCTCCAGTTTCTCAACGAGAAGGTCGCCGGGCCTGCCTTCACCAAGGCCACCGGGTACGGCTATTCCGGCCGGGGGGCGTCCTCCGGCGAGCTGGAGTCGGAGATCGCCGGCGGTGAGATCTCGCCGAACGTGTTCCAGTCCGTCGGCGGCGACAACATCACCCCGCTGCAGCCCAAGTACACGAAATGGTACATACCGTACGCGGGCACCCAGATGGTGGTGGCGTACAACCCCAAGAGCAAGTACGCCAGCGAGTTCAAGGCCTACGCGGATGGCAGCAAGCCGCTGAGCGGCCTGTTCACGCTGATGCAGACGCCCGGCTTCAAGCTCGGCCGCTCGGACCCGAACATCGACCCGCAGGGCCGGGACTTCATCTACATGCTGGAGCTGGCCCAGTCGTATTACCACCTGCCGTCGGACACGGTGAGCAAGATCCTGGGCACCTCCGACTTCGGCACAGCCAACTCCCCGCAGATCTACGCCGAATCCTCGCTGGACGCCACGCTGCAGTCCGGCCAGCTCGACGCGGCCAGCGCGTTCATCAGCCAGGCGGTCCAGCTGCACCTGGACTACATCAAGCTGCCGGCCGCGATCAACCTCGGGGACGCGGCGCTGGCCGACCAGTACGCCAAGGCGAAGGTGACCATCACCCCGCCGGGCAAGCCCAAGACGACCAAGTCGGGGTCGCCGCAGGTGATTGACATCACGATCATCGGCCAGCCGACGCCGGCCGGGACCGCGTTCGTCAAGTACACCTTGTCGCCGGCCGGCCTGGCCCAGTACAAGGCGGGCGGGTTCACGCTGATCACCCCGACCGTCGTCGGCGACAGTGGGGCGGTCCCGGCGGCCGTCAAGAGTGAGCTGGGCGGCTAGCCCGCCCGCCCCGGGCGCCCGGACGGCGGTCGGGCGGACGGTGCGCTCGGCCAGCGGGGCCGTCTCGCTGGCCGGGACCGCTGTCATCTGGCTGGCCCTGCTCGGCCCGGTCATCGCGCTGCTCACCCACCTGTCCTGGCATCAGGTCAGCACCGCGCTGGCCGTCCCCGGGGCCCTCGACCCGCTCATCGTGTCGCTGGAGTCGGGGGCGGTCACGCTGGCGGTGCTGCTGCTGCTCGGCACCCCGCTGGCCTGGAAGCTGGCCGAGGGCACGCTTCCCTTCCCGCGGGTCTGGGAGGCCGGGGTGCTGTGCAGCCTGCTGCTCCCGCCGCTGGTCATCGGGCTGCTGCTGATCTTCATGGTCGGGCCGTACACGCCGCTGGGCACGCTGCTCGGCGCCGTGCACCTGTCCGCCACCAACACGTTCCTGGCCCTGGTCATCGCGGAGGTCTACGAGTCGGCACCGTATTACGTGCTGGGGGCGCAGGCCGCGTTCAGCGCGGTCGAGCCGGCCGTGCGCGAGCAGGCCGCGCTGCTCGGCGACCGTCCGTCCCGGGTGGCGCGCCGGGTGACGTTGCCGCTCGCCGCGCCCGGCCTGGCCATGGCGCTCGCGGTGGCCTGGGCCCGGGCCATGGGCGCGTTCGGCGCGGTGGTCATCATCGCCTACCACCCGTTCGGGATACCGTTGCAGATCTGGACCACCCTGCAAGAGACCGGCCTGGACTCGGCGCTCCCGTTCGCCCTGGTCCTGCTGGTGGTGGCGCTGCCGCTGCCGCTGGCCGCCTACATCTGGAGCGCGCGTGCTCGAGGCCGACGTCGAGGTTGACCGGCGCGAGTTCCGGCTGCAGGTCGCGTTCCGCGTGGCCGCGGGGGAGCGGCTGGCCCTGTTCGGCCCGTCGGGGGCGGGCAAGACCACCGTCCTGGAGGCGATCGCCGGGCTGGTCCCGCCCCGGCGCGGCTCCGTGGTGCTGGGCGGCCGGGTGCTGACCCGGACCGAGCGGCCGCGGTGCGCGGTGCCGCCGTGGCGCCGCCGGGTGGGCCTGCTCCGCCAGGATCCGGCCCTGTTCCCGCACCTGACCGTCCGGCAGAACCTGGGCTATGCCCCGGGCGCGGCCGCCCGCCGTGACGAGCTCGACTCGATCGCGGCCCGGCTCGGCCTGTCCGGCCTGCTGGACGCCCGCCCGGCCCGGCTGTCCGGGGGCCAGGCGCACCGGGTCGCGCTGGGGCGGCTGCTGCTGAGCCACTGCGACGCGCTGCTCCTGGACGAGCCGTACACCGGCCTGGACGCCGCGCTCCGCCGGGATCTCACCGGCATGGTCCGTGACCTGGTCTCGGCCCGCGGGGTGCCCGCCGTGCTGGTCGCGCACGAACTGGCCGAGGCGCAGGCCTTCGCCGACCGGCTGGCCGTGCTGGACCAGGGCGAGATCCTGCAGGCCGGCTCGCCGTCGGAGGTGGTGACCCGGCCGGCCCGGCGGCGGGTCGCGGAGCTGGTCGGCTACCAGGGCTTCGTGCCGGTGGCCGGCGGCGTGGCCGCGGTGCACCCGGAGCGGGTGGTCACCGGGGCGCATCCCGGGCGCGGGCTGGTGCTGTCCGGCCAGCTCCGGTCCTGCCGCCCGGCCGGGCCCGCCTGGGAAGCCGACATCGAGGTGCACGGCACGGTGCTGCCGGTGCGGCTGCCGGACCGCCTGGAGCCGGGGCCCGGCCAGCTCATGCTCACCGTGCTGGATCCGCCGTTGTTTGGCCCCGATGGGGCCCCGCTGCCGCAGCAGGTCACGCCGTGACCAGCCAGCCGCAGCCGGACGGCGGGATCCGGCTGCGCGCCGCCCGGCAGGCCCGCGGCTACTCCCAGCAGCAGCTGGCCGGCATGGCCGGGGTGTCCCGGCAGGCCGTGTCCGCGGTCGAGGCCGGGCATTCGGACCCGTCGCTGCGGGTCGCCCTGGCCCTGGCCAGCGCGCTGGGCACCACGGTCGAGGAACTGTTCGGGCCGGGGGTGCCCGCCCCGGTGGTCGGTGCCCGCCCGGTGGCCCCGCTGGGCGGGGCGGGAGCCCGGGTCAGCCTGGCCCCGATGGGCGAGGAATTCGTGGCCCTGCCGATGGCCGGGGAGTCGGCGACCCGGGGCGGTTTCCTCCCGGCGGGCGGCCTGGTCGCGCTGCCGGCCGACGCCGCGCCCGCCACCCCGGTCCGGCCGCTGGGGCCGCCCCGGCCTACCGTGGTGGTGGCCGGCTGCGACCCGGCCCTGCCGCTGCTGGAAACCCCGTTGTCCCGCCTGGACCCGTCGATCGGGTTCACCTGGTGGCCGTGCAGCAGCGCCGAGGCCCTCCGGCTGGCCGCGGCCGGGCTGGTCCACGCGGCCGGGGTGCACCTGCTCGGCCCGTCAGGGGAGTACAACACTGGCCCGGCGCGGGACCAGCTGGCCCGTGAGGGGGCGGAGGTGATCGGCTTCGCCTCGTGGCGGGAGGGCCTGGTGCTCCGGCCCGGGCTGGACGGCGCGGTCACCGGGGTGCGGGACCTGGCCGAGCGGGGGCTGCGGGTGGTCAACCGGGAACCCGGCTCGGAGGCCCGCCGGGTGCTGGACCGGGAGCTGGGGCGGTGCGCGGTGGACCCCGCCGACCTGGCCGGCTACCACACCCGCGCGGCCGGGCACCTCCAGGTGGCCGCGGCCACCGCGGCCGGCCTGGCCGACGCCGGGGTGGCCAGCGAGCCGGCCGCGCTGGCCTACGGGCTGAGCTTCGTGCCGCTCACCGCGGAACGGTTTGACCTGGTGATCCCGGCCCGCCGGTCCGGCTCACGCGAGGTGGACGCGCTGCTGCGGGTGCTCGCCTCGCCCTGGCTGCTGGCCCAGCTGGACTGCCTGCCCGGTTACGACCCGGGCCGGTGCGGCGAGCACGTCGCGTCGTGGTAGCCACGGCACGGCGCGCGCTGGGCCCCGGCCCGGGGGACCGCTGGTCAGCGGCCGAGTGACTTCGGCGCATTCACCTTGGTCGGCGCGACCAGTCCCGCGGCCTGCCCGGCTCAGTGACCGTAGACCGGGACCAGCAGGGCCCGGGCGATCGTGTGGAACCGCAGGTTGAAGCCGGCCACCGCGGGGGAGACGTTGGAGTCCACGCCCAGCTTGTCGGTGTCCAGCGCGTAAACCGCGAAGATGTAGCGGTGCGGCTCGTCGCCCTCGGGCGGCGCTGCCCCGCCGAAGTCCTTGGTGCCGTAGTCATTGCGCACCGAGAACGCGCCCGCTGGCAGCCCGGCCCCGCCGGCCGCGCCGGCCCCGGGCGGAAGCTCGGTGACGTCCGCCGGGATGTCCAGCACCACCCAGTGCCAGAACCCGGAGCCGGTCGGCGCGTCCGGGTCGTAGCAGGTGACCGCGAAGCCGCGGGTCTCGGCCGGGAAACCGGACCAGCGCAGTCCCGGGGAGATGTTCTCGCCGGACATGCCGAAGCTGTTGTAGACCTGCGCGTTGCTCATGTGCTCGCCGTGGGCCACGTCGTCACTCTCGACGGTAAAGGCCGGCACGGGGGGCAGAAAGTCGTACGGAAGCGGTGCGCGATCGGCCATCATGTCCCTACCTTCTGTTGTGAAGCTCTGCTGTGAGCTGCGTCCCCGGAAAACCTTACTGGCCCCTCGGAGGCCCTGACGTGACCCCCGGCTCGCTGCGGTGGCTGCGCCGCGGGTACTTCGCAGCGCTCCTCGCCGCGCTGGCGCTGTTCCCTGGGGCGATCTCCGCGGCGCGGCCCTGCACCGCCCGGGACTGCCTGTCCGCGGGCCGGGTGCGGTGGAGCCGGCCACTGCCCGGGGACTGGGTGGCCAGCTCCGGCCCGGACGGGACGGTGCCGGCCCAGGGTGACGCCTACGCGGCCATGAACCATGGCGTCGCCGCGATCGGGATCGGCCTGACGGTATACGCGTACCGGTCCCGCACCGGCGCCCGGCTGTGGGCCACGGCGCTGCCCGGCTTCGGCGCCGGGGCCCGGCTGGTCTCGGTCCGGGTCTGGCCCGGGGTGGTCACCGCGGGCGTGGACGTGCCGCCGCGGCAGCCCGGCGCGCCCCCGGTGCGCCGCGAGGCGGTGCTGTCGGAGGCCACCGGCCGGGTACTCCGGACATACCCGGCGGCGTCGTTCGGCGGCGCGGTGAGTGCCGACCGCAGGCGCACCGTGATCGTCGGCCCCACCGCGGTGACGAGTTATGACAACCGGAGCGGCGCGGTGGCCTGGAGCCGCCCGACCGGCCCGGCGGCGCAGGCCTGGAAGCTCGACCGGACCGTGCTGTACCTGACGGTCGCGGATGGCGGGTACCTGAGCGGCGCTCCGGTGCGCGCGCTGCGCCGGATCAACGTGCGCACCGGGGCGCTCCGGCTGGTCCGGCCGCCCGGGCGGTCGTTCCGCGGCGAGCTGAACCGCGTCCTGGACGGCGTGGCGGTGTTCACCGACCCGCGCGGCACCGTCAGCTACAACGGGTACACGGGGGCCTGGCTGTGGCGCCGCACCGGCACGGTGCCGGTGCTCTCCGACGCGGCCGGCGCCCTGCTGTACCTGTCCTACGGGGCCGCGCTGGTCGGGGTGAACCCGTGGACCGGGCGCACCGAGGCGCATGTCCCGGGCGGCTCGGCGGCGGGCACGTCCGCGTTCTATGCGGCCCGCGACGGCGTGGTACTGGGCCTGGACCCGGGCGCGCAGGGCGACGCGTGGGGGTACGGCGTGGCCGCGGGCCAGGTGCTGTGGACCAACGGGTCAGTACCCTGGCCGCACTATTTCGTTGACCTGTCCGGCATCGGCGGCAGCGCGGACCCGGCGTCTGGCGGCGTGCTGCTGGCCGCGTGTGCCCGGGTCGGGGCCGGGCAGCGTTGCACGCGTCCCGAGCTGACCGCGCTCGACTGGTAGCTGTCCTGGTAGATACTTCGTTCACTGATAAGCCGACTCACCCAGGGGCGGTCGCGGGGCGTGAAAGCCGGGCATTTTCCGGTCAGTGCTCAACCGACCGATGAGCACGGCATGTACCGAGAACGGCCAGGGGGAGGCGGCGTGACGGCTGCGGACCTGCCGCGCGAGGCCAGCGAGCTGCTCAGTATCGGCGGCGGGTCGCCGCCGCGCGCGCTGAACCAGCTGGCCGTGCTGGTGTCACGGCAGGTCCCGGCCTGTTCCGGGGCCAGCTGCGCGGTATGGCGCCCGGCTGGGCTGGTAGCCCGCGCGGCCAGTCATCCCGACCTGGACGAGCTGTTCGAGCTGCAGCAGGGCACCGGTGCGGCGCCCTGGCTGGAGGCGCTGTCCTCCGGCGCCACGGTCAGCTGCCCGGACACGCTGGATGAGCCGCGCTGGCCCGGTTTCGCCGCCGCGGCGCTGCGCCGTGGCGTCCGCTGCTGCGTCACCCTGGTTCACCAGCCCGGGCCGACGGGGATCACGCTGACCATGTACGGCGCCCGGCCGCGCTCGCTCGATCCCGGGCAGCTGCCGCTGGCCGAGCTGCTGGTCGCGTTCGGCGGGGCCGTGCTCGGCAACGCGTCGGTCTACGACGACGTTCAGCGCACCGCACTGCAGTTGCGCGACGCGGTGCCCTCACGGGCGCTGGTGGACCAGGCCAAGGGGGTCCTCATGCACGCCACCGGCTGCACCGCGGAGGAGGCGCTGGACCGGATGCGCGGGATCGCCCAGGCCCGGCAGATCAAGGTCACCGAGGTAGCGCAGCGCATCATCGACGCCCGCGGGGATCAGGCAGGCTGACCCCCGCGGGACCAGGCGAGGTGCTCCCGGCGGGGATCAGGCGGGCTGACCCCCGCGGGAATCAGGCGGGGTGCCCCCTCCGGGGATCAGCCCGGTTGACCCCCCGCGGGGACCAGGCGGGGTGCTCCCGGCGGGAATCAGGCGGGGTGCCCCCGCCGGGGATCAGCCCGGCCGACCGTCCGCCGCGGCGGGCTCGGGCTGCGCAGCGTCCTCGGCTGCCGGAGACCGCGGCCGCCGGGACGTCTCGTAGGCGGCCAGGGTCTCCTGGCCGATCCGGTCCCAGGAATAGCGCGACTGCGCCCGGTCCAGCGCGGCAATGCCGAACCCCTCCAGCTGCATCGGGCTGGCCAGCAGGGTGCGGACCCGCTTGGCCAGCAGGGCCGGTGACCCCGGGGGAACGAGCAGGCCGGTGGTACCGTGCACCACGGTGTCCCGGTGGCTGCCGATGGCCGAGGCGATCACGGGCACGCCGCAGGCCATCGCCTCCAGGGCGACCGAGGCGAACGGCTCCTCGGTGGCCACCTCCAGCAGCAGGTCGGCCGAGCGGAGCAGGGCCGGCAGGTCGGCGTCGCGCACCCGGCCACCGAAGATCAGCCGGTCGGCCACCCCGGTCTCGGCGGCCAGCCGGATCAGGGCCTGGTACGCCTGGTCCTCGCGCAGCTTGCTGCGCTCCGGGCCGCCCGCGATGACCAGCTCGGCCTCGGGGATCTCCGCCAGCGCGCTCACCGCGACGTCCAGCCCGTGCCGCCCGGCCAGCGGGGCCACGCAGAGCAGCCGGGGCCGGCGGCCGCGCTGGGCCACCGGGCCATCCGGGGTGAACCGCGCCGCGTCCACGCCGCGCGGGATCAGGGTCACCGAGCCCCGGGGCACGCCCAGCCGGGCCAGCGCCGTCATCTCGCTCGACGAGCTGGCCAGCACCGCGCGCACGCTGCGCGCGATGACCTGCTCCATCCGGAGCCGCTGGCTCATGGCGGCGGCCCGGGCCAGGGCCGGCTGGGCCGCGGCCAGGGACAGGAATGTCTGCACCACGGGGACGCCGAGCCGCTGCGCGCCGGCCAGCGCGGCCAGCCCGCCGGTCCAGAAGTGGGCATGGATGATGTCGGGCGCTTCCCGCTGCCAGCGGCCGGCCAGGTAGCGGCCGAACTCGGCGGCGTGCGGCGCCGCAGCGTCCGGCGGCAGCGGCTCCAGCGGCCCGGCCGGCACCGGTTCCACCGTGGCGCCCGGGGGCAGCGGGCGCCGCCGGGCCTGGGACGGAGCGTCCCGGCGCGCGTACAGCGTCACCTGGTGGCCCTGCTCGGCGAGGACGGAAGTGAGCGACGCGAGGCGGCCGTCGTGGGTATCGGGGCCCGCCGCGCCGCCATGGGCAAAGGGATTCCCCTGCAATGTGACCAGGGCAATCTTCATGGACCTGCCTCCTTGGGGGGTACCCACGCGGCGCAGCGCCGGCCAGGTCAGGCCGGCCGCCGGAGAGGCGGTCATGGAAGGGGGTATCAGGCCATGACTGGGCAGCCTCTCCCGCCACACCAAACGGCGTGGGAGGGCGTACCTGCGTCATAGGCACTGGCAAACAGTTTACCTCTGGAAAGCGTTGGCGGCCAACCGCCGCGCCGGCGGGGTCGGAGGCGCGGGCCCGGCGGCTGGATGACCTGCACCCGAAACCGCAACGATCCGGTCGGCCCATGTTCCTGGATACGCCGGGATCCCATTAACCTGAGGCATCTACTTAGGCTGCGGCGTCCAGCCGGCCCGATGATTGGACCCGTTCATGCAGCAACCCGCTGAGCTGCCGGAACTCCACCGGGAGGTGGCCGGGCTCCAGGAGCGTTATGCCGCGCTGCGCCAGGCGGCCAGCCTGCCTGCCGCCGAGCCCGGCCCGCTGCTCGACGCTGCCTTCGCCGAGCTGGACGCCGCGATGGCCGCGCTCGCCGGGGTCGGTGGCCGTCCGGCCGGGCCGGACGGGACACCGTCCTCTGACGCGCTGGCCGTCGAGCGCCGCCTGCTCCGGGCGGTGTTCCAGGACGCCCCGGTCCCGCTGTTCCTGCTCGGCCTGGACGGGACCGTGCACCGGGCCAACGCCCGCGCCAGTGAGCTGCTCGGCTCCCGCCCCGGCTACTCGACGGGGAAGATGTTCACCGCCTTCGTGGACCTCCCGTCGCGGGCCGCGGTGCACAGCCAGCTGGCGGCGGTGGCCCGGACCGGCCGGTCCCGCCAGATCAGCTGCCGCCTGCTCGGCCCGGACGGCGCGGTGGACACCCAGCTCACGGTGGCGGTGGCCCGGCTGCGCGGGGATGCCGACCAGCTCGTCATGGCCGCCAGCCAGCCGGGCCCGGCCAGCCAGCGCGCGCAGGACCGCACCGCGCAGGACCGCACCGCGCAGGACCGCACCGCGGCGGGCGGCCGCGCCGGCGGGGAGGCGGCCGGGGCGGGTGCGGCGGATTCCGGCCGCCTGGTCGAGGCGATGATCCACCGCTATGACCTGGTCACCGCGGCCACCCGGCTGTTCCTGGAGAACGCGACCTACAGCGAGTCAGTGACCCTGCAGCGCTGCGCCCGGCTGCTGGCCGGCGAGCTGGCCGCCTGGGTCATCGTGGACGTGGAGCGCCGCCAGCGGCTGCGGCGGCAGTTTGTCATCGGGCCGGCCGACCAGCCGCCGGCGCTGGCCCACGCGGTGTCCATGGTTGACCCGCAGCCGGGCACGGCCCCGCGGCAGGTGCACGAGTCAGGCAGCTCGCTGCTGACCGCCCACGCCGAGGACGCCGGCCTGCTGGGGACCGGCCCGGACGGCGTCCCGGTCATGATGATGCTCAACGCGACCTCGGTGCTGTGCGTCCCGCTCTCGGACGGGGAGCACACCTATGGCTCGCTGACCCTGGCCCGGCAGGCCAGCGAGGGTCACTTCGAGATGGCCGATCTCGGCCTGGTCGAGGAGCTCGGCGAGCAGCTGGCGCTGGCCATCAAGGTGGACCGGATGTTCCGGAGGCATTCCGAGATCGCCGACGCGCTGCAGTCCAGCCTGCTGCCCCGTGCCCTGCCGCAGATCCCCGGCGTGGAGGTGGCGGCGGCGTACGTGGCCGCCACCGAAGGGCTGGACGTGGGCGGTGACTTCTACGACGTGTACCGGACCCCGGGTGGCTGGGGCGTGGCCATCGGGGACGTGTGCGGCAAGGGCGAGGAAGCGGCCGCGGTCACCGCCGCCGCGCGGCACTCCATCCGGGTGCTGGCGCACTGGTCCGACGACCCTGCCGAAGTGCTGGAACGGGCCAACGAGCTGATGCTGGCCGAGGAGTTCGGCGACCGGTTCGTCACCGCGAAGAGCGCCCACCTGCGCTGGGACGGCGGGCGGCTGCGGGTCGTGCTGGGCAGCGCCGGCCACCCGGGCCCGGTACTTCTCCGCCCGGACGGCCGGACCCGGTTCCTGACCCCCGGGGGGCTGCCGCTCGGCCTGTTCCCGCAGGCGGCGGCGGGCCGGGAGGAAGTGGAACTGGAGCCGGGGGACGTGCTGTTCTTCTTCACCGACGGGGTCACCGAGGCGCGTAGCCCCGAGATGGCCTACTTCGAGGACCGGCTCACCGACGAGCTGGCCGCCCTGGCGGGCAAGCCGCCCCGGGACATCGTGGCCGGCCTGCGCTCCCTGGTCGTGGAGTTCTGCCGCAACGAGCTGCGGGACGACATGACCATGCTGGTGCTCCGGGCGGGCGAACCGCCGGGCCGGTAGGCGGGTACCGGCCCGGCGGGGCAGCACCGGGACAGACGGCCGTGTCGGGGACGGGCCGTTGAGAAAATGGCGGCCGTGCTTCCGGCGGAACTCGCCTTACTCCTGGCGGAACTCTTCGATGGTCTCGACGGGGATCAGCCCGAGCTCGTCGGCCTCGGCCTTGCTGATCGTGTGGCCGGGAAGCGTGCCGGGGTCTATCCCGGCTGCCGGGACCTCGTCGACTTCCTCGGTGGTCATCACGACCGTGCCGGGCGCGGATGCGGCCAGGCTCCGGCGGCCGGCCCGGCCGGCTACCACGGCCTGGCGCGGGCGCACCACCATCCGCTTGCGCAGCCAGCCGTAGCCGCGCCGGGGGATGAACATGCCCACCAGCCCGACGAGGATGAGTACCCAGCCGACGGCCTGAATGTTCAGTGCCTGGGGGTGTGCGTTGACGGCGAAGGCCAGGATTGCCCCGACGGCTATCAGCGCCAGTCCAGTGGCGGTCTTCATGCCGGTCTCCTTGTCTGCGTTAAGGTTGAGCCGCTTGGCGGGGACGGCACGGCGGCTGGCTCCTGCCCGAGCAGCCGGTCCCGCAGGTAGCTGAGTGCTCCGGCCTGGAGCCGGGAGACGTGCATCTGGGAGATGCCCAGCCGGGCGCCGATCTGGGCCTGCGACATGTTGCCGTAGAACCGCATCAGCAGGATCCGGCGCTCCCGAGCGGGAAGCTCGGTCCAGTGCGCGCTGACCGCGTCCATGTCCACTGCCAGCGCCAGCCGGGGGTCCTCCTCGCCGAGCAGGTCGGCCAGCCGGGGCATGCCTTCCGTCCGGGGCAGCGGCGCGTCCAGGGACGGCGCGTGGAAGAACAGGTCTGCGCGCCGCGCATCGCGCAGCTCCGCGTCGCTGACCCCGAGATGCCGGGCGAGTTCCGCGTCGGCGGGTGACCGGCCCAGCTGCTGGGCCAGGTCCGCGCTGGCCTGCCTGACCTCCAGCAGCAGTTCCTGCGCCGACCGCTTGACCCGGACCTGCCAGCGCTTATCCCGGAAGTGGCGCTTCACTTCCCCGCTGATGCACGGCTGTGCATAGGCGGCCAGGCTGCCGCCGAACGCGGGGTCGAAGTTGTTGATCGCCTTGAGCAGGCCGACGTAGCCGACCTGCATTAGTTCCTCGGCCGACTCCGGGGCATCCCGGTACCGGAGCACGCAGGACCGGACCAGCGCCTCGTGCCGCAGCACCAGGACCTCGCAGGCGTCGCTGCGCAGGGCGCTGCCGATCGGCTCCGACCTGACCAGGCCCAGCAGCTCGCCGTCGTCCAGGCGGTGCAAGCCGGGGCGGGCCGACGGGGGTGCTGGCCCGCGGCGAAGGGCCATCCTCGTCATGATCACCTCCGCTGCCGGGCTCCACGCGAGGAGGGAGCGCCCCCCTCTGTGCCCGCTGCACGGGAGATAAACATGGCGCCGTCTGCGGTGGCCGGACCGTGACCGGGACGGCATGTTCTGGGCCCGATCGCTGTTACTGAGGTGGGAGGCACTAATTCATGATCACTCCTGGGGCAGCAGACATGGCGACAACGTGGCGGGGCAGGCCGCGGAGGGCGGCAGGCCCCCGGGCACCGGGCCAGCCGGCCGTGATCGTGGTAGGCGCCGGCTTCGCCGGCCTGGCCGCGGTCGACGGGCTGTCCCGGGCCGGGCTGCCGGTCCTGCTCATCGACCGGAATGTATACAGCACCTTCCAGCCGCTGCTCTACCAGGTGGCCACCGGCGGGCTGAACCCCGGTGACGTTTCCTACCCGGCGCGCGCTTTCACCCGGCGGCATGGCGCCCGGTTCCGGCTCGGCGAGGTCACCGCGGTCGATCCCGCCGCCCGCCGGATCACCCTGGCGGACGGCGCCGAGCTGGGCTACGACTACCTGGTCCTGGCCACCGGCGTCTCGGCCGCCTACTACGGCGTCGCCGGGGCCGCGGAGCACACCCTCGGCCTGTACACCCGGCGCGACGCCATCGAGCTGTGCAATCACCTGATGGCCCGGCTGGAGCGGCTGGACATCGCCGGCCCGGGGAAAGAGGTCAACTTCACCGTGGTCGGCGGCGGCGCCACCGGGGTGGAGCTGGCCGGCGCCCTCGCCGAGCTGCGCAGCACCGCGCTGGATGCCGCCTTCCCCGAGGTGGACCTGGCCGCGGTGCACATCAGGCTGGTCGAGCAGGCACCGGCGCTGCTGCTGCCGTTCAGCCCTGAGCTCCGCGAGTACGCCCGCCAGCAGCTCGCGGGCCGCGGTGTCGAGGTCCGGCTGGACACGGCCATCGCCGAGGTGCGCCGGGACCGCGTCATCCTCGCGGGCGGGGAGGAGCTGCCCAGCGACGTGACCGTGTGGGCGGCCGGCGTCTCCGCTCCCGCGGCAGTGGCCCAGTGGGGCCTGCCGCAGGGCCGCGGCGGCCGCATCCTGGTGGATCCGGACCTGCGGGTCCGCGGTCAGGACCGCATCTTCGCCCTGGGTGACCTGGCGCTCATCGAGGATCAGCCGCTGCCGCAGCTGGCCCAGCCCGCGCTGCAGACCGGACGGCACGCGGCCCGGCAGATCCGGCGGCTGGCTGACGGTGAGCCGGTCAGCGCGTTCGAGTACCGCGACAAGGGCATCATGGCCACGATCGGGCGCCGGTCCGCGGTAGTGGAGCTGCCGCACCGGATCCGGGTGCGGGGCACCCTGGCCTGGCTCGCCTGGCTGGCGCTGCACCTGCTCACCCTGCTCGGCAACCGGAACCGGCTGTCCGCCATGCTCAACCTGTCCTGGCGGTACCTCACCTGGGGCCACGGCGGCGGGGTGATCGTCGGGGATGACCCGCCGCCGTTCATGGTGGACGGGCCGCTGCCGGTCGGGACCGAGCGCCGGGCGCTGGACGGTGCGGAGTCGCGCGTATCCGGCTGACGGGTGAACCGGTCGGGCCGGATGGGCGTAGCGGCATGAGCCGGCTGGCCCGGGGCCCCGGACTGACCGGCCGGGCGTGCCGGACTGACCAGCCGGGCGTGCCGGACTGACCAGCCGGGCGTGCCGGACTGACCAGCCGTCCCCTGCTTAGGATGAGGCCATGTGTCCAGCCCCTGATCACGCGGGAACGGCCGCGCGGACGCCGGCGGCCCTCGCCCCGGCCGAGGAGGTGCGGTCGCCGCGCATTATGCTCCGGCGGGTCCACGCCGATCACGCCGAGGCCATTGCCGCGGCGGTCGGGGTGAGCCTGGCGGAACTGAGGCCGTGGATGGCCTGGGCGACCCGGGAGGCGGCCGAACCGCGGACCCAGCTGGTTCGGGTGGCCGAGGCCGATGAGCTGTGGGAGGCGGGCAGCGACTTCATCTACTCGGTGCTGCTGTGGCCCGGGCCCGCCGTGGTCGGCGAGATCGGGCTGCACCGGCGGGTCGGCGACGGCGGCATGGAGATCGGCTACTGGATCGACAGCCGCTTTGCCGGCCGTGGCATCGGCACGGAGGCCGCCCGGCTGCTGACCGGCGCGGCGCTCGCGCTGGACGGTGTGACCAGGGTGGAGATTCACTGCGACGAGGCGAACAAGGCCAGCGCCGCCATCCCGCGCAAACTCGGCTACCAGCTCGACCGCATCGACCGGATCGACCCCGAGGCGCCGGGCGAAATGGGCCGGCGGATGGTCTGGGTGCGGCACGCGGGTGGCTGGCCCGCAGGCTGACGTGGCATGCGGGTGGCTGGCCCGCAGGCTGACCTGATGACAGCCGGCCGCCAGCCCTAGTGGCCGAAGGCTGGGGCCGGGAACCGGACCATGGTCAGGCGGCACTGCCGCGCCTTGACGATGAGCTCGGAGGCCGGAGTCCGGATCGTGGTCGCACAGCGCTGCATGGTGGGGCCGCTGGCCCCCAGGACCAGGGCGCAGATCACCGCGGCCAGCGCGGCCGGGAAGAACAGCACCGCCTTGACCCGGTCGGAGGGCCGGGGGATGCGGCGCCGCACCGGGCCGGTGCGGCGCCCGACCCAGCCACTGATCCGGGACAGCCGGGCCTTCACCTCCTCCACCCCCGGCATCTCCTCGTCGTGGGTGAGCCGGGTGAAGATGGCGAACAAGGACCGCAGCCGGGGGTCAGAGTCGCCCAGCCTCCGCTCGATCCGGTTGAGGGTCCGCAGCTGTCTGGCGGGCAGGGTCACGTTACTCTCCTCCGGCTGGTCTTCCGCCCAGGCTACCGGGCGGTTCCGGGCCGCCGCCGGGCACCGCCGGCGTATGTAATCAGAGCGTCAGATGAGGCGAACGGCGGTGTCCCGGGCGGCCCGCCGGCCGCGGGAGGCAGCCCGGGGAGCGGGCCGTGGGTGGCCATGACGAACGCTCTGCGCCGGTTAGCGCGGTCCGCCTGGCGCTGCGCCGGAAGTCAGCCCGGCGGCCCGGCCGGGACCTCCGGCGTGGCGGCCAGGGACAGTGCAAGGTCGTCGAGTTGCACGCTGTGCGAGGCTTTCACCAGCACGATGTCGCCGGGCTTGAGCCGGCCGCGGATCAGGCCGGCCGCGGCGTGCCGGTCGGTGGCGAGCTCAGGGGCGAGCGCCGGGTTCACCCGGCGGGCCGCTCCGGCCAGGGTCCGGGCGTCCTCGCCGCCCACCGCGACGAGCATGTCGATCCCCAGCTGGCCGACCAGCTCGCCGGTCTGCGCGTGCCCGGCCGCGGCGTGCGGGCCGAGCTCGCGCATCTCCCCGAGCACCGCGATCGACCGGCGGCCGGCCGCCATGGTGGCCAGGGTGCGCAGCCCGGCGCGCATCGATTCCGGGTTGGCGTTGAAGGCGTCGTTGATGATCGTGACTCCGTCGCCGCGCTCGATGACCTGCATGCGGCCCGGGGACAGGGAGCGTGCGGCGGACAGGGCCGCGGCGGTCGCGGCGGTCTCCAGGCCGAGGGCGTGGGCCACCGCGGCGGTGGCCAGCGCGTTGCTCACCTGGTGCTCGCCGGGCATCTGCAGCCTGACCAGCGCGATCCCGGCCGGGGTGACGAGGGTGAAGCTGGCTCGCCCCCCGTCATCGAACCCGACGTCGCTGGCCCGCACGGCCGCGGCCGGAGCCTGGCCGTAGGTCAGCACCTGCGCCGCGGTCCTGGCGGTCATGGCGGCGACCAGCTCGTCATCGGCGTTCAGGACGGCAACGCCGCCGTGCCCGGCGTCGGGCAGGGCCTCGACCAGCTCGCCCTTGGCGGCGGCGATGGCTGTCTTGCTGCCGAACTCACCGATGTGCGCCGAGCCGACGTTGAGGACCAGCCCGATCCGCGGCGGGGTCAGCGAGGCCAGGTAGGCGATGTCTCCCTTGTGCCGGGCGCCCATCTCCAGCACCAGGTACCGGGTGGACTGATCGGCGGTGAGCACGGTCAGCGGCAGGCCGATCTCGGTGTTGAACGACCGCGGCGTGGCCACGGTCGGGCCCAGCTCCTGGAGGACCTGGCTGAGCAGGTCCTTGGTGGAGGTCTTGCCGGAGGACCCGGTCAGCGCGATCACCGCGGGAGAGCCGACCCGGGCCAGGACGGCCTGGGCCAGCTTGCCCAGCGCGGCCACCACGTCGGTGACGACGACAGCGGGAACGCCGACTGGCCGGGAGGCGAGCACGCAGGCCGCCCCGGCCGCAATCGCGGCGGCGGCGAAGTCATGACCGTTGACGTGCGCGCCGGTGACGGCGGCGAACATCCCGCCCGGGACGACCTCTCGTGAGTCGCTGGCCGCCGGCCCGGTCACCAGCGCTCCCGGACCGGGCGCATCGCAGAGCGTCCCACCGGTGGCCGATGCGATGTCCTCTAGCGTCATGGGGATCACGAGAATCTCTCCACCCTCACCTGGACCACTCTCGGCCGCACCCGACGCCCAGGCCGGGCGCGTCAAGACAGACCTTACCGTGACCGGCACAGCCCGCTGATCGATTACAATTTGGAGTTGTAAACTTACTCATTGTAATCAACAGTGGTCGGTTGGACAGGTGAGCGGGTGGGTGAGTGAGCCGGTGAGCGGCGAATGTTCTAGCGCAGCGGCCTCCGGCCCGGTGCCCGGCGTCGAAGGGCCAGCCCGGCCAGCCCAGGCCGACACCATGCCCACGCCCGCTCCCGCACCATTGCGGCTGCTTCTCATCGAGGATGATCCCGCGGACGCCAGCCTGGCTGAGGCGATGCTGGCCCGGGCCAACGCCGCGGCCGAGTGGACACAGGCGGCCCGGCTGGCGGATGTTGACTTCGGGTCGGTGGCTGGCTGGGCGGACTGCATCCTGACGGACCTGGGACTACCCGACGGCCAGGGCCTGGACGTGGTCCGGACCATCCTGCGCCGGGCCCCTGGCGTCCCCGTCGTGGTCATCAGCGGCAATAGTGACCAGGACATGGCGCTGGCCGCGGTCCGCGAGGGTGCCCAGGACTTCGTGATCAAGGGCCGCTTCGACGCCCCCCTGCTGGCCAAGACGGTGCGCTACGCCGTCGAGCGGAAACGGCTCGAGCGGGAGCTGGAGCAGGCGCAGCAGCTGGCCCGGCTGGGCGGGCTGGCCGGCGGGATCGCCCATCATTTCAACAACTTGCTGGGCGTGATCCTCAACTCTGCGGACTTCGTGGCGGACGCGCTGGATGGCGCACCCTCGGCCGACACCGGATACTGGCAAGAGGCCCGCGGCGACGTGCGGCGGATCCAGCACGCCGGGCGCCGCGCGGCCGAGCTGACCCGCCTGCTGACTGTGTTCGCCGAGCAGGACATGGCCCGGGCCGAGCTGCTGATTCTCAACGACGTTATCGTCCGGACCCGCGCCCTGCTGGTCTCCCGGCTGGGACCCGGGATCACCCTGGACCTCGACCTGACCACGGATCTGCGTCCGGTCCGGATCGACCAGGGGCACATCCAGCAACTCCTGGCCAGCCTGGCCGACAACGCCCGTGATGCGATCAGCGGCCCGGGGTGCGTGGTCATCAGCACGGCCAATGAGGAGGCCGGGCCGCCTGAGGGCGCAGGGCCGCCCCGCTCCTGGGTCCGGGTGCAGGTTCGTGACTGCGGCCCGGGCATCGGCGAGGGCGTCATAGGCCGGGTTTTCGACCCGTTCTTCACGACCAAAAAGCCGGGCGAGGGCACCGGCCTGGGCCTGGCTGTCGCTCACGCGATCGTGACCCGCTGGGGCGGCCGGATCGAGCTGGGATCCAGGCCGGGGGCGGGTACGACGGTCACGATGCTCTTCCCGGCCGCGCCCGGACCGGGGGACTTGGCCACCTGAGCCGGTCACGACCGGAGCGGGAGAATGGGGTCGCGGGCAGCTCACTGCCGCGGCAGGCGGGCATCTCCCGGGGCTCAGCCCGCATCACCCCGCCGTCCCGGCGGGGATGGTCCAGTAGAACGTGGTGCCGCCACCGGGGTTCGATTCGAACCAGATGGTGCCGCCGTACGATTCGACGATTCTCTTGCAGATCGCCAGCCCGATCCCGGTGCCGGGGAATTCCTCCCTGGTATGCAGCCGCTGGAAGATCGTGAAGACCCGTTCGGCGTAGGCGGGGTCGATGCCGATGCCGTTGTCGCTGACCGCGAACCGCCAGCACGCGTCCTGGCGCTCGGCGGACACGGCGACCTGAGGCGGGTCGCTGCCGTGGAACTTGATGGCGTTGCTGACCAGATTCTGGAAGACCTGGGTCAGCGGGACTGCCGCGGCCCGCACCACCGGGAGGGGGCCGGACACGATGAGCTGGGCCCCGGTTTCCCCGATCACGGTGGCGAGATCCCCGGCCACCCGCTTCATGATCGTGTCGCAGTCCACCTCGGTGGGCTTCTCCTGCCCGCGCCCCGCCCGGGAGAAAGCCAGCACGTCATCGATGAGCTGCTGCATGCGCTGCGCCCCGTTGACGACGAACGTGAGGTACTGGTCAGCGTCCTCGTCCAGCCGGCCCTGGTAGCGGTCGGCCAGGAGCTGGCAGAAGCTGCTGATCTTACGCAGCGGCTCGCGCAGGTCGTGCGAGGCGACGTAGGCGAACTCGCCCAGCTCGCGGTTCGCGGCCTCCAGCTCACGGGTGCGGCTGGCCAGAGCCGCCTGTGCCTGCTTACGGCCGGTGATGTCTTGCATGACCGCCAGTACCCCGACGCTGCCGTCCGGCCCGGGTGGCGCGGGCGAGATGCTGGACGAGACGTCGATATCGGTTCCATCCTTCCGGCGCCGCCGGGTCTCGCCGTGATATGTGCGCGCCTCTTCCACGATTCGCTGGAAGTCGGCTGCTTCGCCCGCTCGATCCGGCGGGAGCAGGATACTGACCGGCCGGCCCAGAATCTCCGCGGACGAGTAACCGAACATCCGCTCGGCACCTTCGTTCCAGCTGGTAACGATGCCGTTCGCATCTCTGGTCGTGATGGCCGCATCGGCATGATGGACGGCGGTGGCCAGCCGGACCAGCGACTGCTCCGCCCGCCTGAGCTCGGTCATGTCACGGACGCTGGCCATGACGGACGGCGCGCCGGCGAGGCCGATAGGGGCCAGGGTGACGGCGGCGGCGAATCGCGTGCCATCCTTGCGCAGGCCCTCCGGGTCCCGGCCACCGGCGCGGCGCCACGGTCCGGGACTGGCCCGGGCTCCGGCCCGGTGCGCCAGGTGCGCGGCCCGGGAGGATTCCGGGATGAGCATCTCGACCGGGAGGCCGATCAGCTCGTCCGCCCGGTAGCCGAAGAGGTGCCCGGCCCGGGCATTGGCCAGGCGCACGATACCCGCGTCGTCCACGCCCAGCACTCCGTCCGGTGCGGCATCGAGCATCGTGCGGAACATCGCCGCCTGCTGCTGCAGTACCTGGTTGGCCTGACCCAGTTCCGCGGCCTCGCGGGATCGCTGCGTGATCCTGGTCTTCATGACGTCGACGCGCACGGCCAGCGTGACGCCCACCGCCAGCAGCACGGCGGTGGTCACGGCGTCGGACGGTTTGGAGATCGCGAACTGCCGGTAGGGCCGGGTGAGGAAGACGTCGAACCAGGCCGCGGCGGACAGCGCAGCCAGGCCGCCCGCGAGGCGGTCGCCGCTGATGGCCACGAGGACGACGACCGCCATCAGGATCAGCGCGCAGCCCGCCGCTGACCACGTGGCCCGGACCGGGACCAGGCTGACCGCGACCGCGGCCGGGACGGCCAGCGCCGCGGCCCGCCACGCGTACCGGGCTGTGGACCGGGGCCGGGCCCGGTCCCGCGGCGCGCGAGCCCGGCGGCCGAGCGCGGTAACTGTTCCAGCTCCATGCCCTCTGCCCTCCGGGGCGGCGCGGAGGGCGGCGGCGCGTTCAGCACCTGCTCCACCTTGTCCACCAGGGTTCCCGCGGTGAAGGGCTTCGGCAGGAACGGGGGATTCCTCTCCTGCGAGAGCCGCAGCCGGTCCAGTGCCTCAGCGCTGTAGCCAGACATGTGCAGGACCCGCTGCCCGGGCCGCAACTCCGCGACCCGCTCCGCCAGCGCCAGGCCCGACATCTCGGGCATGACCGAGTCGGTCAGCAGGAGGTCGAACTCCCGGCCCGCCAGCAGGGCCAGCGCCTCCGCGCACGAACGGGCCTCCGCCGTGTCGTAACCGTGCCGGCGCAGAATCCGCGAGGCGACCGCCAGCACCGCTGGCTCGTCGTCCACCACCAGGATCGACTTCCCGGGGACCACCGGGCCAGGCCCGGCACTGCTTCCGGTCACCGCGGTGGCACAGGCGGGGAAGTAGGCGCGGAAGACCGTTCCGCCCCCCTCGGCCGGCCCGGCGCTCACGGTGCCACCCAGGCCGGTGACGATCCCGTACACCGTGGACAGGCCCAGGCCCGTGCCCCGCCCCAGCTCCTTTGTGGTGAAGAACGGCTCGAAGGCCCGTTCCCTGACCTCGCGGGTCATCCCTACCCCGGTGTCGCGGACCGACAATTCCACGTAACGGCCGGGGGTGATTCCTGGCTGCCGCTCCGCCTGCTCCTCATCCAGGACCGCCGCCCCGGCCCGGATCGTGAGCGTGCCACCCTCGGGCATCGCGTCGCGGGCATTGATGGCCAGGTTCAGCAGAACCTGTTCCACCTGCCCCCGGTCCGCCTCAAACGCCGGCAGGCCCGGCTCCCCTTCCACCTGGAGCTTCACACCGCTGCCGAGACTAGCCGACAGCAGGCTTCCCAGCCCGGCCACCACCGCGTTCAGGTCGACCAGCTCGGGTTGCGTGGGCTCGCGCCGGGCGAAGACCAGTAGCTGCTTGGTCAGCGCGGCCGCCCGTCCCGCGGCCGCGCGGATCTGCTCGACATCCTCCCGGACCGCCGGCCGGTCGGCCGTGTCCTCGGCCACCAGCCCGGCGTAGCCCATGATGGCACCGAGCAGGTTGTTGAAGTCATGGGCCAGGCCGCCGGCCAGCTGCCCGAGGGTCTCCATCCGCTCCATCCGGTGCAGCCGGGCCCGCATGATCCGGCGTTCCGCCGCAGCATCGTTACGTTCCGTGACGTCACGTGCCGCCGTTGACACCCCGATCACTGTCCCGTCCGCCCCCCGGATCGGGCGGGCCAGGACCGACACGTCGATCCGACTCCCGTCCTTGCGGATCCGCACCGTGTCGTGCTGCTGAACCGGCTTCCCGAGCCCGGCCTCGGCGAGGACGAGGCCCAGTTCCCCGGCCCGGTCGGCCGGGATCAGTTCCGCCAGGTTGTGCCCGATCATTTCCTCCGGCGGATAGCCGTACATCATCGCGGCTCCGGCGTTCCAGGCGGTGATCACGCCCGTGAGCGTCCCCGCGATGATCGCGTCGGCGGAGCAGTCGACCATCGCGCTGAGCCGGGCGATGGTTTCGCTCGCACCCCCCGGCCCTGAATCGGGATCCCCTGTGGTCATGGCCAACCTCCGGAGCAGTCGCCCCTCCAGTATCTATCACCAAGAGTAATGTAATTACTACTTTGAGTCACAGATGCGGGCCCGAAGGCGGAAAGCCGCGGCCCAGCAGGCCGGCCGGCCCAGCCAGGCCGGCCCAGCCAGGCCGGCCCAGCCAGGCCGGCCCAGCCAGGCCGGCCCAGCCAGGCCGGGCAGCCGAGCCAGGCCGGCCAGCCCAGCCAGGCCGGGCGGGGCCGGCCCGTTGCGGCAGCGCGCCGGGTACGCCGCCGGCCTGCGCAGCATAGCTACCGGGCTCGCGGCCAGCAGATCGATCGCCCCCGGCCAAGCGGTCAAGGTCGGCGACCTCGGCTTCGCACTGGGATAAACGGTGTGCCCTTGTTCGTGCCGGCGATGGCTGGCACCGCGTGGGTAGCGGCGCCAGCCATCATCGGGGCGTGGCGGATCAGCCGGCGGAGACGGGCGCCGCGCTGATCGCGCTGAGGGCCTCGTCGATCGAGCTGGGCGAGCAGTCCTTTACCGACACGCCGAGGTGCGGCCCCGACGGGAGCTGCGAGATCGCTGCCACCGCCCTTGCCCTCAGCGTTCCGTCCGGTCCGGGGCGGCCGAGGGCGAAGATGGCGGCGCCGGCTGGCAGCTGGCCCGGGCTGGCGTGGGGTACTACGACGAGCGTGTCGCCGGAGGTGGTCACCGGAATACGGGTTCCGCTGGATGTCACGAGGGTGAAGCCGGCGGTGCTCGCGTCCGATACCGTCCCCTGGACAGGGACGAAGCCCGGTGGGTTCACCGCGCTGAACGGCGGCCCGACGGTGATGATAGCGGCCTGGATCGTCCCGTCGGAGCTGGAGCCGCGCACCATGACTGATGCGCCATCCGTGATATCGCCCAGCAGCGGTCCGGACATGGACACGAACGTGGTCGCCGTCGTGGTCACGGTCACCAGCTGGCCACTGGCCGTCTTGATGACCAGGCTGCCGCCGTTCACCTGCTCGAGCGTCCCGTCGGCCTGCTCGAGCTGGGTGCACCCGGTGACCCCGGTGAGGGCCGTCCCGGTGCCGGGACCGGATAGGTGCACGTGCACGTATCCGGTCATCTCACCGACCCCCACGAGCAGGACGAGCGCGGCTGCCGCGCTGCCGGCCACCAGCATGGCGCGCCGCCAGGGCCCGGCCAGCCCGCGCTGCCGGGTGCGCGGCGGCCGGGCGGGCCGGGCTGTTTCGGGTGCTGGCGGCGGCCAGGCTGCGGACCCCGTCGGCCACGAGGGTCCACCGGTTCGCCTCGCGCTGGCAGTGCTCGCAGCCGGCCAGGTGCTCCCGGGCCCGGTCGCCGACCGGCTGGCCGGCCGCCCCGGCGATCAGGTCCCCGAGGTCCAGATGGGGGTAGCGGGTGCCGGCAGGGTCTGCGTTCATCGGTTCTGGCCCTTCTCCTCAAGAATCCGGTTCAGCGCGGCGCGGGCCGCGGTCAGGCGGCTCTTCACCGTCCCGACCGGGATCTCCAGCACGCCCGCCACCTCGGGAAGGCTGAGCCCGGAGCCGAAGACAAGGCCCAGTACCTCCCGGTGGGCCGGTGCCAGCTCCCGGATCGCTTCCCTGACCTCGGCCAGTTCGGCCCGGTCCAGGGCCGTGACCTCCGGCCCTGGACCCGGTCCCGGCTGATCGGCCAGGAAGGCGTCACCCACCACCCGCAGCCGACGGCCCCGCAGCCGGTCCCGGGTCTGCCGCCGGGCAATGGCGATCACCCAGGACCGCGCCGACGACTCGCCCCGGAAGGACCCCGCCCCGCGCCAGACAGCGAGCATCGCGTCCTGCACGATCTCCTCAGCCAGCACCCGCTCACCGACTACCAGCAGAACCTGGGCCAACACCACCCGGCCGTGCTCACGGTAGAACGAGGCCATCGCATCCTCGTCGCCCTGGCCGATCCTGCGCAGCAACCCGGCATCGTCGCAGGCAGGAGCGTGACTGGCGGAGAAGGTTGCTGCGCCGACGTCCCGGTGCGGATCGTTCACCTGTAACCTCCCCGAAGGATTCCCCCGGAGAGTAAGTAGCAACAAGCGGCGACGCGGTTCGGCTCACCGCCGGAAGGCAGCCCGCATCGTTCCTGGCGGCCGTGCACTACCCGGCGGCGGGCCAGCGCGGCGAGGCCGCCGCCGGGGGGCCGGCCGGTGCCCTTCTGCGGCAAGCTCCAGTGATCCCTCGCGGCGGCGCCGGGTTCTCCATCCATCCTCCATCCAGGCTGCATCCCAGTACCAGCGTGCCTCAATACCGCGGGGGTACATATTGTCTGGTACTGGAACGGCCGGCCCCGGTCAGGGAAATCGCCGGCTGGTCATCCGGGGAGGGTTCCATGTCTGCTCAGGACGAGTTCTTTGCCGCCGAGATGTACATGTTCCACATCACGAGGTTCCCGCAGCAGCCCGGCGTTCTGACGCACCAGGCAGGCGCTCCGCACGGCGCACGGCTGGATGTGTGGCGCACCAGCCCGGCCGCCGCTCAGCACATTCCCGGCCCGGGCGCCGAGGGCCTCGCGCTCAGCACGCCGGACTTCTCGCTCGTGAACAGTGGCAACCGTACCCTGCGCGCGCCGAAGAGATCATGGAAAATCACCCTCGGGAACACCGAGCACGGCGGAAACCACCTGGCCGGAATGACGCGCGTCAATCTCAAGTCGATGTACAACGATCCGTCACAGATGCGAGAGGCGCTGGCCTGGGGCCTTTTCCGGCATGCGGGGGTTCCCGCGGCGCGCCACACATACGCGCGGCTCGCGTTTGACGCATCTTATTATGGCCTGTTCTCGGTCATTGAGCAGGTTGACAGGAAATTCCTGAAGGAGCACTTCGGCGACAACCACCGTGGCAACCTGTACAAGGCCTATTGCGGGGACGTCGGATGCGCGACCCTGGAGCACCGGGTCGGTCCCGGGGGCGACGATAGCGGGCGGCAGTACTTCCGGGGCGGCGACGATGAGCGCACCTACCGGCTTAAGACCAACGAGGACGACCCAGGCGCCAGCACCTACGATGACCTGGCGAAGTTCATCGCGACGATCAACGGCACAGGACTTCCTGGCGGAGCTGGGCGATTCGATACTGATGCGTTCCGCGAGTCGGTTGACGGCATCATGAACGTGCGCGCCTTCCTCAGATGGGCGAGCGTCAACCTGCTGCTCGGCAGCTGGGACAACTACTACGCCACCCCGTCGAACTACTACCTCTATAACTCCGGGCGGCTGGGCGCCGCGGACGACTTCATGCACGTCCCCTATTTCACGTTCATTCCATGGGACTACGACAACTGCCTGGGCATCGACTACTTCGGCACGAAATGGCAGTACACCGATATTCTCGACTGGCCCAGCAATACCGGGCACTACTGGCGGGACCGCGGAAGGTCACGCATACCGCTGGTGCAGAACCTGCTGTGCAACAGGGATTACCGCCAGTACTACCTGGACCACCTGGAATTCCTGCTCGATACCGGGTTCAACCCGGACGCGTTCGGCGAGCAGATCGCAGCCGACTCCGATGACGGGCTATGGGGCCGCGTGCATCAGGCTGCCTACCTCGAATCCACCACGCAGTACGGCCCGCCGTTCACCGGCCGCCAGTTCAGCAACGACGAGGTCTACCTGAGCGGCTGCAAGCAGAATGAGCTCCGGCACGGGCAGGAAAAGACCGAGGGCATCATCCATTACGTCCGCATGCGGCGCGACAGCGCGCGCCAGCAGTTGGAGCAGCTGCGGAAGAGTACCCCGCGCGCCACCGAGGGGGCGAGCTTCCCGGCCACCATGGAACCGCTGCCGCGGCAGGCGTGACCGGACAGAGCCAGGAGGCCGGACCGTGATCACGACTAGAGCCGCAATGCAGCAGCTTGAGCTGGTCAACGAAGCGAAAGTCTTCGACATCCTCGGCGGCAGGCTGGATCCCAGGCTGGAAGCCAGCGGGGTGCTGGCCAAGGACCGGCTGTTCTACATCATCTTCGACAACCTCCCGCACATCGCGTGTGTCGGCGCCGAACTGTCCTCGGCCGCGGTGGCCAATCACGTGATCGAGCAGGACCGCGGCCATCGCCGTGGCTTCGAGGACATCGCGTGCAACCCGCGGAACGGCCGGTTCTACGTCCTGATCGAATCGCTGCCGCGCGGCCGCGCGAAGTTCATGGCCGCGGTGCAGGAGTACGACATCAACTTCGGCTATCTCGGCATGGCCTGGCTCGACTTCCCGCTCGACCGGCCGAACAAAGGGCTGGAGGGCCTGACCTGCGTGCACCGCCAGGGGCAGACGTACCTGCTGGGGCTATGCGAGGGCAACAGGTGCCAAGGAGGGGCAGCAGGCCGCGTCCCGGGTGGTGGGCGGATTCACGTATTCCAGCGCGGACGCCACCACTGGGACCGCGTGGCCAAGATCCGGCTGCCGGAAACGGTCCTGTTCGAGGACTACAGCGGCCTCGCGGTGAACGGCGACCGGATCGCGGTTGTATCTCAGGTCTCATCGGCGCTGTGGGTTGGCCGCCTCGCGCCATCCGGCTGGCAGGTCGCGGGCGCCGGCACCAGTTACGCGCTCCCGAGAGATGCCGATGGCGGCATCCTCTACGGGACGGCCGAGGGAGTGTCATGGATAGCACCGGACCAGGTGGTCATGGTCTCGGACAAGGCTAAACCGGAGCAGGACCGCCGCTGCCGGGCCAAGGATCAGTCCATCCACATCTTCCGTATCCCTGCCCCGGCCCGCCCTGGGCCGGAATCAGGCTCGCAGCCGTTCGGCAGGCCCGGATAGCTCAGCCAGGCGCTGCGCTATGAGCATCGCGTTTTCACCCAGCACCGCGAGCCAGTAATTCATTCGCTCGGCGTTGGTGGTGTCCCGCCAGTGCGGGAACAGCCGCGCGGCGTCAGCGAGCGGCAGCCGGCCTTCGACCTGGTGGATCTCCAGCGTGAACGAGACTCCCCGTGGGCGGCATGCCTCGATGGCGCCGGACACGATGGAAGCCAGGCCACCGGGCCCGTACATCATGCTCAGTGACTGGCGGCCTTGGTAGCTGAAGGGGATGGGCAGCCGCGTCAAGAAGCTGAAGTGATCAGCGAGACCCGGGATGAGGGGATGCCCGTCGTGCAGGTGGAAGTGCACCGGCTTGCCAAGCCGGCCGATCGAGCGGGTGACCTCGAGTACGTCTGGCAAGCTGGCTCCCACCGCGTCCTGGACGTCCGCGACGAGGTCGGGCAGCCGGCTGTCCCCCGGGCTAAGGTCCCCGGGGCTCAGCTCAGGATGGCGGCTGGCGAACCTGGCCGACGCCTGCCGTATGCCGATGTGGCCGACGTCGATGCAGCAACTTACCCGCTCAGCGTCCTGGAGCCGTTCCGCTACCTCGACAAACCAGGCCGGCTCCAGGCCGGCGGCGTACTCGAGAAAGACGACGGGACCGTCCGGCCGCTCGCGCAGGCGCGCATCGAGCTCGCGCAGCACGGTAAGCAGGCGGCCTGTCTGTGCTCCCATCTCACGTTTGTCATGGACGACCAGGCCGGCCACGCGGCCCGCGAATCGGCTGGCGAATCCCGCGACCACGTCACGGCTCGCCCCATGCAGGAGATTGATGCTGCGGTTCAGGTGGACCACAGGCAGGTACGGATGAGGCGGCACGAATGGCAGAACATGCTCAAGCTCGTCCGGCGTGTTGGCGTACGCCTCGGCGGCCAGGCCCAGCTGGGCGAAGCGGAGCCCGGCCAGCCGGAGCAGCGCATCGTCGCCTGCGACGCGCCGCTGGAATAGGGCATGAATGGGCCCCAGCGCCTCGTGGAGGATACCGGTGTCCGCCGTGCTGGTCTCCCCACCGTCTGGCCGGGCGCCATCCATGATCTTCACTCCACGCCGTCATAGCTACGACCTCGGTGGCCGCGGCGCTACCACCTCGGTGGCCGCGGCGCGGCTTCCCCGGCAACCGCCATGCCCCGGGCCGGAACCTCGGGCTACCCGGCACCTACCCCGCCACGGGCAGGTCATTCTGTGAATGTCCCGCCGGACGGGAGCGAGGCGGCCGGCACGTGAGAGATCACTAGGGTCAGCGAGCCGGGCGGCGGGGGGTTCATCGGCATCGAGGTCTTGCACCTTCCCGGCACGGGCGGTAGCCCGCGGACAATAACAAGCGCATCAGCCGTACCGGGCCAATGCCTGGCGCGCCGGTGAGCGTCCTGGCCAGCCAGGGCAATATGACGGGGCCGTCCGCACCCGAGGCAGAGCGAGCTGAGCGGGCGCTCCGACAATCCTAAGAGCATCCGGTGGTCTGATTCCCGGTGTGGACATGCGCGACCGGGCGCGGCCAGGCAATGCGCCGCCCCGTCCCAGGGCCGTCACCGGCCGGCGCCTGGGTGCAGCAGCGGCCGGGATCATCATGATCGCCCTGGCCGTGCTCGGCACGGTCGGCGCGGCCCATTATGTGACCGGTTTCTGGCTCTACCGGGGGTTCGCGCCGCCCAGCGTGCCGCACAGCATCACCGTGCGCAGCCACGGCCGCCACGAGCGCATCGTGGTGACGCCGCCCGCAGTGCAGAGCATCGCGGTGCGCAGCCCGGCGCTGGGCGGCTACGCCGACCCGGTCCAGGTGGTCCTGCCGCCCGGGTACGCCAGCCACCCCCGACAGCGCTACCCCGTGCTGTACCTGCTGCACGGATTCCCCGGGGTGCCGACGCAGTTCCTCAACGTGGGCCAGGTCAGCGCCCTGGAGGCCACACTGGTCGCGTCCGGCCGGATGAAACCGCTGATCCTGGTCATGCCGACCGGGACCCGCTCGTTCCTGGCCGACGAGGAATGGGCGAACGGGATCAGCAAGGGCAACGCCTGGGAGACCTTCGTGGCCCGTGACCTGGTCCGGGCCATCGATACCCGGTACCGGACCATAGCGACCGGCGCGGGCCGGGCGATCGCCGGGCTGTCCGAGGGCGGCTACGGGGCGCTGAACATCGGGCTGCACCATCCCGGCGAATTCCGCCTGCTGGAAAGCTGGTCCGGCTACATGCAGGCCGATCACATCACCGCCATCTTCGGCACCAGCGCCGGGCTGCTGGCCTACAACAGCCCAGCGTCGCAGGTCACCGTGGTGGCCCCGCAACTGCGGGCCCGGCATGACTACATCTGGTTCTACAGCGGCGCCGGGGACTCACTGTCCGCGCAGAACACCGCATTCGCCGCGGAACTGGCCCGGCTGGGCGTCGCGCACCGCTTCTTCGAAGCGCCCGGGAAACACAACTGGCGGCTGTGGCGTGCCTTGATGCCGCAGGCGCTCATCACCGCATCGGATCACCTCAGCCATGGGTAACAAGTATCCCCCGCCGTCCGTGTCCGCCGGGCAGCCCCCGCCGTCCGTGTCCGCCGGGCAGCCCCCGCCGTCCGTGTCCGCCGGGCAGCCCCCGCCGTCCGTGTCCGCCGGGCAGCCCCTGTCATCCGTGTCCGGCGGGCGGGCCGCGCCCATGGCCGCGGCGGTCGGCCGGACCACGGCGGTCATCGCGGCCGTGCTGCTCGTTCCCGCCATGGCCACCGGGTGGCTGTACCTGCTGCGCCCGCACCTCGCGGCGTGGCCCGGGCCCAGGGTTGCGGACGCGCTGCCCCTGGACGAACTGCCAGGCACGGACGGCATGCCGCTGGCCGGCTTCCTGGCCGCCTTCGCGGTCGCGGCGATCATGCTCGGGCTGGTGGCCCGGGCCGCCCGGCTGAACCGGCTCACGGCCGCGCTGAGCCTGGCCGCCGGGACCGGGGCGTGGCTGCTCACCCTGGATGCGTTCAGCCTGTTCGTGGTCCGGCAGGTGCCGGCCGGCCAGGCGCTGCACGATGCGTTGCGCGTGCAACCGGTGTATATCGCAGCCGCGCTGGCCGGGGCGGCTGGGGCGCTGCTCGGCCGGGGAAGCCGGGGCGGTCCCGGCGGCCGTCCCGGTGGCTTGACCCCCCGGCTGCTCGGCTGGCTGGTTGCCGGGGCCGGCCTCATCGACCTGGTCTCCGCGCTGGTCCCGCGGCTCGGCGGCACGTTCGGCGTGCTGGTCCGGTTCGCGCCGCACGTGGTCACGCCGGCCGCGCACCTCCTGCTGGTCCCGGTCGGCGTGGTGCTGCTGCTCACCTCCCGCGGGCTGGCCCGCGGCAACCGGCGCGCGTGGCGGCTGGCCACCGGGCTGCTCGGCCTATCAGTGCTGCTGCAGCTGCTGCGCGGCCCGGACTACGGGGCGGCCGTGCTCACCGGACTGCTGGCCATCGCCCTGATCGCCCGGCGGGACGACTTCCGGCACCGCGGCGATCCGGCGGCCCGGCCGTCCGCCGCGGCCCGGCTGCTCGGCCTGCTGGCCCTGGCCCTGGTCTATGGCATGGTCGCGTTGTGGGCCTACCGGACCGCGGCGGGCCTGCCGTACCGACCGTCCGCCGCGCTGCAGGACACGCTGCGGGCGATGGCCGCGGCTGCCCGCCGACGTGGACCTGCTGCCGGGCGAGTTCGCCGAATGGTTCCCGATGTCCGTGCTGTCCATCGTGGTGACCGGGGTGATCTGGGCGGCCGCAGTGTGGCTGCGCCCATGGCGGCAGCGGTTCTTCCCGGACCGGCGGCCGCGGGAGCAGGCGGCGGCCATAGTGCGCCACTGGGGAACTGACACCCTGGCGCCGTTCGCGCTGCGCTCGGACAAGGAGTGGTTCATCTCCGGGCAGACGCTCATCGCCTACCGGGCCGTCCGGGGCATCGCGCTGATCAGCGGCGACCCGGTCGGGCCGCCGGACGAGGCCGGCCCGGCGCTGCGCAGCTTCCTGGAGTTCGCGCAGGCCCGGGGTTGGCGGCCCGCGGTCCTCGGGGCCTCCGACGGGCTGGCCGGCCGCTACCGGGAACTCGGCATGCACCCGCTGTACCACGGGGACGAGGCGGTCATCAACACCACCGCCTTCTCGCTGGACGGCCGCCCGATGCGGGCCACCCGCCAGGCGGCGCACCGGGTGGAGCGGAAGGGCTTCACCGCCGAGGTGATCATGGCGGGCGCGGTGGCGCCGGCGCTCCGGGCCGAGCTGGCCGCCGTGGAACGGGCCTGGCTGCGCGGCGGGCCGCGCAAGGGCTTCACCATGGAACTGGACAGCCTGTTCGGCCTAGCGGGCGAGGACGCCGCGTTCGTGATCGGCCGGGACTCCGGCGGCCAGGTCAATGGCTTCCTGCACCTGGCCGTGTGCCCGGCCAGCCGGTCCCTGTCGCTGTCCACCATGCCGCGCTGGCGGGACACGCCGAACGGCTTTACCGCCTGGCTCATCGTCGAGGCGGTGCGGTGGGCGCGGGACGCCGGGTACGGCTGCCTGTCGCTCAACTTCTCGCCGTTCGCCGCCCTGCTGGCGGCCGAGGCCGACCTGCCGCCGGCCCGGCGGCTGCAGCGCCAGGCCCTGCTGCGGCTCAAAGGGGCGATGTCGCTGCAACTGGACAACCTGCTCCGCTTCAACGCGCAGTTCGACCCGGTCTGGCGGCGCCGGTACCTGGTGCTGCAGGCGTGGACCGACCTGCCCCGCGTCGCAGTGGCGGCGATGGCCGCGGAGGGTTACCTGCCGCACGCCACGCTGATCCGTGGCCGTGGCTGGGCGCCCGCGGCCGCCACGGAAAGCCCGGACGACGGGCCCGAGGCCGGGTTTGACCGGGAGCTGACCGGGCGATGAACCTCCCGTTCGGGCTCGGCCTGGCCCTGCTGTCCACCGCCGCGCTGAGCGGCGGCTTCTACCTGCAGCACACCGCATCCGGCGGGCTGCCGCGGCTCAGCCTGCGGCACCCAGTCGTGTCGCTGGCCGCCCTGTTCCACTGCTGGCAATGGCTGGCCGGGTTCGCCATCGGCCTGGGCGGCTGGGCGCTCTACATCGCGGCGCTCCGGTTCGCGCCACTGTCCCTGGTCCAGGCGACCTCCGCCGGCGGGGTTGGGCTGCTGGCCCTGCTGGTCCGGTTGGGCGGCGGCCGCCTGTCCGGCCGGGAACGCGTGGCCGTAGCCGCCTCCGTCGGAGGCCTGCTGCTGCTCGGCCTGTCCCTGCCGGCGGGAACCGGGCACGCCGCCGCGCCGGGGTGGGCGGCGCCGTTCGGCTGGGTGGCGGTCTCGCTCGTGCTGGCGGTGGTGGCCGCGGTTCCGGGACCGGCGGCGCTGCGGCCTGGCGCGGGGATGGCGGTGGCAGCCGGCTTGCTGTACTCGGCCGGAGACGTGGCCACCAAGGCGGCGGTCGGCGGTGTCCACCCGGTGCTGCTGTTTGTGCCGCTGCTGCTGGCCTGCCACGGCCTGGCCTTCGTGACCCTGCAGCTTTCCTTCCAGCGCGGCCCGGCACTGGCCACGGCGGGGGTGGCCACCCTGCTCACCAACGCTGCGCCGATCCTGGCCGGACTGCTGGTTTTTTCTGAACGGATGCCTGGCGGGCCGGCCGGCATCGCCCGAGGGCTCGGTTTTGCCGCGACGGTCCTGGGCGGCGCGCTGCTCACCGGCAGTGCTAGGCCGAACGGTGGCCCCCCGGAGGACAGCCCGGCTCTCACGTCCCCCGCGCGTGCTCCCGCTTTGTAGGCCAGGATTTCCGGGGTGCCGTTAAGATCCACCATCACGCTGGGTAGTAGACCTACCCGGACGAGTAGCACACGGCACCGAGGAAGGGACAGCGGATGCGCTGGCCGAGCCTGGGGCTCAGCGGGACAGGCCGTCCTGCCCGGCACCGCCAGCATCCGGCGCGGTCAGCCCGGACGCTGATGGCGGCGGCCGCCGGGACCGGGGTGCTGCTCAGCGTCCTGCTCGTGCCAGCGGCGCCCAGCGCAGAGCGCCTCGCCATCCGGCTGGCGGCCGCCGTGCGCACGCTGGGCCTCAGGGCCCGTGAGGCCCGGGCCGGGCCGCGCTACCCGGCGCCGGCCGGCACCTCCGCCGCCGTCGGCGCGCTGTTCACCACGGGCGCCACCACCGGCGCCACGTCGGGCCGCACGATGGTAGCGGTCGGCCGCCGCCACGAGCGGCGCCGGCTGGGCAGTCATTTCTGTACCGCCACCGTGGTGGGCAGCCCGGCCGGGAACCTGGTGCTGACCGCCGCGCACTGCCTGGCCGGGCTGTCGCCCAGCCAGATCGTGTTCGTGCCGGAATACCGGGACAGTGCCGCCCCGTACGGCGTGTGGCCGGTGACCCGGGTGGTGGTGGACGGAGCATGGTCGGCGTCGGCCCGTCCGGAGGACGACCTGGCTTTCCTCCTGGTGCACCAGCCCGGGTCGAAGGCCAGCGTGCAGTCCTTCACCGGCGGCGAGCGGCTCGGGTTCGGGCAGCCGCCGCGCCAGCAGGTCCGGGTCACCGGCTACCCGGACAACGCCGGGGCCCCGGTTTCCTGCCTCAACGAGGCGACGCCGTTCGGCACGATTCAGCTGGAATTTGACTGTGCCGGCTTCACCACCGGGACCAGCGGCAGCGCGCTGCTGGCCGGTGTGAGCCCGGTCACAGGGCTGGGCACGGTTCTCGGTATCATCGGCGGGTACCAGCAGGGCGGCTACACGGCCTCGGTGTCCTACGCGGACCGGGTCGGGGAAGTCGTGGCGGCGCTGTACAAGCGGGCCACTGGGCGGTAAGGATGTTTCCTCTATGGGCGCGCGAACCTGGATCGGGTCCTGGCCGGTCTACCGGCAGCTGACCGGTGGTGACCGGCTCGGGCTGGGGGCAGCGGCGAAGAGCCGGGTGACCGCGCAGCTCAGGCCGCGGACCGCCACCGCGGACCGGGTGGTCAAGTCGGTCTGCCCGTACTGCGCGGTCGGCTGCGGGCAGAACGTCTATGTGTCCGGCGGCCAGGTCACCCAGATCGAGGGGGACCCCGACTCGCCGGTCAGCCGCGGCCACCTCTGCCCGAAGGGGTCGGCCAGCCTCCAGCTGACCACCGGGGATGCCCGCCAGTACCAGGTGCGCTACCGTCGGCCCGGCGGCACCGGCTGGGAGGACCTGGACCTGGACACGGCGATGGACATGATCGCCGACCGGGTCATCGAGGCCCGCCGGAAGGGCTGGCAGAGCGAGTACGAGGGGCGCCGCACCCGGCGGACCATGGGCTTTGCCAGCCTGGGCGGGGCGACCCTGGACAACGAAGAGAACTACCTGATCAAGAAGCTGTTCACCGCGCTGGGCGCGATCCAGATCGAGAACCAGGCGCGGATATGACACTCCTCCACGGTTCCCGGTCTGGGAACTAGCTTCGGCCGCGGCGGCGCGACCGGTTTCCAGCAGGATCTGGCTAATGCCGACTGCATCCTGATCGAGGGCTCCAACATGGCCGAGGCCCACCCGGTCGGGTTCCAGTGGGTGATGGAGGCCAAGAAGCGCGGCGCGACCATCATCCATGTCGACCCGCGGTTCAGCCGGACCAGCGCGGTAGCCCACCTGCACGTGCCGATCCGGGCCGGGGCGGACATCGCGTTCGTCGGCGGGCTGATCAACTACGTGCTGCAGAACGAGAAGTACTTCGACGAGTACGTGCGCGCGTACACGAACGCCCCGGTGATCATCAGCGAGGACTTCGCGGACACCGAGGACCTGGACGGGCTGTTCTCGGGGTTCGACGCCGAGAACCGGGTCTACGACGCGGAAACCTGGGCCTACCAGGGCGGCGAGGTGGCGCCGGCCAGCGGCGCCCGGGGCATGGAGCCGGGCCGCAAACGGCAGGTACGCCAGGCGGCCCGCGGCGAGGCGCACGGCTCCGGCGGCGCCTCCGCTCATCCCGACCCGGACACCGACGACACGCTGCAGCACCCGCGCTGCGTGTTCCAGATCCTCAAGCGGCACTTTGCCCGGTACACCCCGGAGGTGGTCGCCGAGGTGGCCGGCGTGCCGGAGGAGCAGTTCCTCCAGGTCGCGCGGCTCATCACGGAAAACTCCGGCCGGGACCGGACCACCGCGTTCGTGTACAGCCTGGGCTGGACCCAGCACACCGTGGGCGTGCAGTACATCCGCACCGCGGCGATCCTGCAGGCGCTGCTGGGCAACATGGGCCGTCCCGGCGGCGGCATCATGGCCCTGCGCGGGCACGCCTCCATCCAGGGCTCGACCGACATCCCCACCCTGTTCGACCTGCTGCCCGGGTACCTGCCGATGCCGTTCGCGCACGGCGACGACGACCTGGACAGCTACGTGCAGGACGAGAGCGTGCAGAACGGGTTCTGGGCCAACACCCGCGACTACCTGGTCAGCCTGCTGAAGGCCTGGTGGGGCGACGCCGCCACGGCGGACAACGACTTCTGCTACGACTACCTGCCCCGGCTGACCGGCAGCCACAGCACTTACGAGACGGTGCTGGCCCAGATGGAGGGAACCTGCACGGGGTACTTCCTGTTCGGCCAGAACCCGGCGGTGGGCTCGGCCAACGCGCGGATGCAGCGGATGGGCCTGGCCAACCTGGACTGGCTGGTGGTCCGGGATCTGGTGATGATCGAGAGCGCCACGTTCTGGCAGAACGGCCCGGAGATCGAGACCGGGGAGATGCGCACCGAGGACATCAGGACCGAGGTGTTCTTCCTGCCCGCCGCGGCGCACACCGAGAAGAGCGGCAGTTTCACCAACACCCAGCGGATGCTGCAGTGGCACCACACCGCGGTCGAGCCGGCCGGGGACGCGCGCAGCGACCTGTGGTTCACCTACCACCTGGGCCGGCGCATCCGGGAGAAGCTGGCCGCGGCGGCCCGCCAGAAGGCCGCGGACGCCGAAACCATCCTGGGCCAGGCCGAGGCCCTGGACATGGACCGGCCCATCCTGGACCTCACCTGGGACTACCCCACCGAGGGGCCGCTGGACGAGCCGGACTCCGACGCGGTGCTGGCCGAGATCAACGGCTGGGACGCCGAGGGCCAGCCGGTCTCGTCGTACACCCAGCTCAAGTCCGACGGCTCGACCGCGGCGGGCTGCTGGATCTACTGCGGCGTCCGGGCCGGCGGGGTGAACCAGGCCGCCCGCCGCAAGCCCGGCCGGGAGCAGAACTGGGTCGCCAACGAGTGGGGCTGGGCCTGGCCGGCCAACCGCCGGGTGCTCTACAACCGGGCCTCAGCCGACCCGGACGGCAAGCCGTGGAGCGAGCGCAAGGCACTGGTCTGGTGGGACGAAGACGCCGGGAAGTGGGCCGGGCACGACATCCCGGACTTCGTCGGCGACCGGCCGCCGTCCTACCGGCCGCCGCCCGGCGCCACCGGCGTGGCCGCGATCTCCGGCATCGACCCGTTCATCATGCAGGCGGATGGCAAGGCGTGGCTGTTCACCCCGGCCGGCCTGGTGGACGGCCCGCTGCCCACGCACTACGAGCCGCAGGAATCCCCGCTGCCCAACCTGCTCTACCGCCAGCAGCACAACCCGGTCCGCGAGATCCTCGCGCACCCGCAGGACCGGTTCCAGCCCAGCGGCGCCGAGCCCGGTTCCGAGATCTTCCCGTACGTCAGCACCACCTACCGGCTCACCGAGCATCACACGGCGGGCGGCATGTCGCGTTTCCTGCCGTACCTGGCCGAACTGCAGCCCGCGTTCTTCTGCGAGGTGTCGCCGGAACTGGCCGCCGAGCGGCACCTGGAGCACATGGGCTGGGCGACGATCATCACCGCACGCAACGCGATCGAGGCCCGGGTGCTGGTCACCCGCCGGATGAAGCCGGTCCGCGCGGGCGGCCGGACAGTGCACCAGGTCGGGCTGCCCTGGCACTGGGGTCCCAACGGCCTGACCACCGGGGACGCGGCCAACGAGCTGTCCCATCTGGCCCTGGACCCGAACGTGCACATCCAGGAGGTCAAGGCGATGGCCGTCGACATCCAGCCCGGCCGGCGGCCGCGCGGGCCGGCCCTGCGCGACCTGATCCGCTCCTACCAGCAGCGGGCCGGCATCACCGATGAGACGGGGACGCAGGCGTGAGTGACATGACGGCAAAATCGCCGCAACGAAAACCACCCGTCGCGGCCCACTCCGCCCCGCCGCATGACCCGGCGGCGCATGCCGGTTATGAAGAGCACCCGCCCCGGATGGGGTTCTTCACCGACACCTCGGTGTGCATCGGCTGCAAGGCCTGTGAGGTGGCCTGCAAGACGTGGAACGAGGTCCCGGAGGATGGGCTGAACCTGCTGGGCATGTCCTACGACAACACCGGCGGCCTGGGCGCCTCCACCTGGCGGCACGTCGCGTTCATCGAGCAGATCAAGCGCCCGGGGGACATGGTGCCCGGGCGCCCGGATGGTTCTGGCGGTTCGGTGCTGACCGAGTCGGTGCTGGGGGAGTTCTCCGCCGACGGCTCCCGCTGGCTCATGTCGAGCAACGTGTGCAAGCACTGCACCGAGTCCGCCTGCCTGGATGTCTGCCCGACCGGCGCGCTGATCCGGACCGAGTTCGGCACGGTCGTGGTTCAGTCGGACGTCTGCAACGGCTGCGGGTACTGCGTCCCGGCCTGCCCGTTCGGGGTCATCGACCGGCGCGAGGGTGACGGCCGGGCCTGGAAGTGCACGCTGTGCTACGACCGGATCGGCGGCGGGCTGGAGCCCGCCTGCGCCCAGGCCTGCCCCACCCAGTCGATCCAGTTCGGGCCCGTGGACGAGCTGCGGGAGCGGGCCCAGCTGCGGGTCGGCGAGCTGCATGAGGCGGGGGAGCCCGGGGCCCGGCTCTACCTCGAGGACCCCGGCGACGGCATCGGCGGCGGCGGCGCGTTCTTCCTGCTGCTGGACGAGCCGGAGGTGTACGGGCTGCCGCCGGACCCGGTGGTGACCACGCGGGACCTGCCCCGGATGTGGCGGCACGTGGCCGCCGCGGCGGGCGCCCTGCTGGTCGGCGGCCTGGTCGCCTCGCTGCGCCGGGACCTGCGCCCATGAGCGGGCCAGGGGCCCGGTGGGGCCTGCACGGGCGCGGCCAGCACGAGCGGGACCAGCACGAGCGGGACCAGCACGCGCAGGACGGCTCCGGGCCGGATGGGAACGCGGGCGCGCGGCACGATGGGAACGGCCGGCGCGGCGGGCGCCCGGGCCGTGGCAGCCGGGGTGGCGAGCAGCTCGTGGTGCCGCGGGCCCGGCCGGATTCCTACTACGGCAAGCCGATCATCAAGGAGCCGGTCTGGGGGGCCCGGGATGTGGCCGGTTACCTGTTCTTCGGCGGGCTGGCCGGTGCCTCCTCGGTGCTGGCCGGGTTCGCCCAGGCGGCCGGCAACCACCGTCAGGCCAAGGCGTCGAAGATCGCCGCAGTCGGCGCCATCGGGCTGTCCGGGGTGGCCCTGGTGGCCGACCTGGGCCGCCCGGAGCGCTTCGTGAACATGCTGCGGGTCGTCAAGGTCACCTCCCCGATGAGCGTCGGCTCCTGGCTGATCTCCGCGTTCGGCGGGGCGTCCGCGGCCGCGGCCGCCTGTGCGGTGACCGGCCGGGCTGCCCCGGGCCGGCGCCGCCGCCACCGCGGGCGCGACCCTCCTGGGCCCGGCCGTCTGCACCTACACCGCCGCGCTGATCTGCAACACGGCGGTGCCCGCCTGGCACGAGGCGCACCGGGAGATGCCGTACCTGTTCGCCGGGTCGGCCGCCAGCGCCGCGGGGGGCCTGGGCATGATGGCGGTGCCCGGCGAGAACGCCGGGCTGGCCATCCGGTTCGCGGTGCTGGGCGCCGCCACCGAGCTGACCGCCAAGAGCCTGCTGCTGCGCCGGCTGGGGGAGACCGCCGAGCCGTACCAGGCCGGCCGGCCCGGGCAGCTGATGGAGCTGGCCGAGGTGCTCACCGCGGCCGGCCTGGCCGGGGCGGTGCTGGCCGGCCGGAGCCGGACCGCGACCATGCTGTCCGGCGCCGCGCTGGTCGCCTCCTCCGCGCTGACCAGGTTCGGCATCTTCGAGGCGGGGGTGGCCTCGGCCCGCGACCCGAAATACACCGTGCGCCCGCAGCGCGAGCGGCTCCGTAAGAAGGCCGAGGCGGGGACTGCCTGAACCCTCCACCGGTCCGTGCGGCCAGGCAGACTAGGGGGGGTGGAAAAGGCCGACGCCGTGGCCGCATCCGCGAGCGGGCCGGCCGGGGCCCGGGCGTGGCGGCCCGGGCACGTCCCCCGCGGGCTGCGGCCCTACCTGGTGCTGACCGCAGTATCCCTGCTCATCGCGCTGTACCTGACCTGGCGCCTGCTCGGCGGCATGGGGCAGCGGATGATCGCCGGGAACCCGGACGACGTCCGCCTGTTCGAGTGGTACCTGGAGCATGGCCCGCAGGCGGTGCTGCACGGGCGCAACCCGCTGTACTTCACCACGATGAACGCGCCGGCCGGCGTCAACGCCATGTGGAACACCTCGCTGCTGTTCCCGGCCCTGCTGCTGGCCCCGGTCACCCTGCTGGCCGGACCGCTGGCCGCCTACAACGTGGCGTTCATCGCGGGCCTCGCGGCCGGGCCGGTGTGCGCGTTCCCGCTGATGCGCCGGTTCGCCGCCCGGGACTGGGCGGCGGCCGCGGGGGCGCTGGCGTTCGGCTTCTCCCCGGCCGTGCTGGCCGCGGGCCTCGGGCACCTTAACCTGGCCCTGATCGCGCTGATGCCGCTCATGATGGTGATCGTGTATGACCTGGCCGCCGGGCGGCGCCGGGTGCTGACCGGCGGCATCGCGCTCGGCCTGCTGGCCACGGCCGAGCTGTTCACCTCCGAGGAGGTGCTGTTCCAGGCCGGGCTGGCCATCATGATCGCCCTGGTGCTGCTGGCCGTCACCGCGCCCCGGCTGATCACGGCGGCCGGGGCGGCCCGGCTGGCCCGCGGGCTGGGCGTCGCGCTCGGCGTCTTCGCGGTGCTGTCCGGCGCGGCCCTGTGGCTGCAGCTACGGGGCCCGCTGCACCAGCACGGCAGCCCGTTCACCCTGTCCTACTTTGAGGCCGACCTGCGCGGCTTCTACCTGCCCTCGCACATGTTCTGGCTGTCCACCCCGGGCAGTTCGGCGTTCGCCGCCGGGTACGGTGGCGGCCCGGCCGAGTACCTGGCCTACCTGGGGATCCCGCTGCTGGCCGTGGCCATGACCACGGGGCTGCTGCGGATCGGCGACTGGCGGGCCCGGGTGCTGCTCGGCACCGGGCTGCTGTTCGCCGTGTTCTCGCTGGGCGGCACGCTGCTGGACGGCGGCCGCCAGACCGGGGTGCGGCTGCCGTGGGGGATCGCCGAGCACTGGCCGCTGTTCGGCAACGCGCTGCCGGACCGGTTCGCGTTCGTGGTCGCGCTGGCCGCGGCCGGGCTGCTGGCGCTGGCCGTGGACTGGATGGCCGGGGCCGGCGGGGCAGCCGCCCGGGCGCTGGCCGTGCTGCTCGCCGCGGTGTGCCTGGCCCCGCTGGTCCCGCGCCCCTACCCGGTCACCACGCAGGCGCCGGTGCCCTCGTTCTTCACCGCCGCCAGCCGCTGGCTGCCGGCCGGGTCAGCCGTGCTGCTGCTGCCCTACCCGACCGCCACCGACACGGTCCCGCTCACCTGGCAGGCGGCGGCCGGCATGTCGTTCCGGATGCCGGGCGGGTACTTCATCGGCCCGGCGCCGGGCGGCCAGGCGTTCATCGGCGGGCCTGGCCCGCTGCCGGTCGCCGCCACCCTGATCCAGGTCGGCCAGGGCGGCGCGGCGCCCGCGGTCACCCCGCGGCTGCGCGCCGAGTTCTGGCAGGCGATGAGTTACTGGCGGGCCAGCGCGATCGTGCTCGGCCCCGGGGCCGCCCCGGCACTGGCCGGGTTCGTCCGGCAACTGGCCCAGCAGGCGCCGCGCCGGGCCGGGGGCGTGCTGCTCTGGCGCCTGGCCGCCGCTGAGCCTGGCCGCCGCTGAGCCTGGCGGCCGCTGAGCCTGGCGGCCGCTGAGCCTGGCCGCCGCTAGGCCTGCCCCTGGGGGGTTTCGGTGATGCGGCTGTCGATGTGCTGCTCCGGGCGGCGCTCCTCCATCTTGGCGTACAGCGCGTAGGCCTCCCGGTCCTTGTCGGTGAGCGGCGGCGGGGCCAGGCTGCGTGGCCACAGCCGCCGCACCGCGACCACGTTCAGCTCCACCGCGTACAGGGTGAGCTGGGCGGCCAGGTAGAGCCAGGCGAGCAGGCCCAGCACCACCGCGAACACGCCGTAGAGCGCCGAGCTGTGCTGGGTGCGGCCGATCAGGTACGTGCCGAGCAGCTGGAGGAGGGTCCACACGATGGCGGTCAGCGCCGCGCTGGGCAGCATCTGGCGCATGCCGATCTCGTGCGCCGTGGCCAGCCGGAAGGCCAGCCAGAACACGCCGGCGTTCAGGATCAGCGACACGGCTATCGTGCCGATCTGCGCGCCGGCCCCGCTCAGCAGGCTGATGCTGCCGGCCAGGCCAGCTAGCAGCGTGGTGGTGATGATCCCGACGCCGACCACCAGGATCAGGCCGATGTCACGCAGGAACGACCACGGGAAGCCGGGACGGCGGACCAGCGGGACGCCCCACACGGTGTTCATCGCGTTCTGGGCCGCGCCGGCCACGCCGCGGGCGCCCAGGAAGGTCAGGATCAGCCCGATGGCCAGGGCCGGCCCGGTCTGGGTCATCGGGTGCACGTTGTCCTGCAGCTGCGTCCCGATCACCGGGAACTGGCCGAAGGCCGAGTCCACCACCCGGGTGCGCACGGCCGGATCATGGGCGAGGACGATGTCCAGCACGGTGACCAGTACCAACATCAGCGGGAAAATCGCGGCGAAGCCGTAGTAGGCGATGAGCGCGGCCAGGTTGCCGGCCTGGTCATCGCCGAACTTCTTGTAGACCGCCACCGGGAACGCCAGCCAGGGCCGGGACTGCTGCACCCGGTCGGCCTGGGCGATCAGCTTCTGCACCGCGTTCATGGCCGGTGAGTACCCGCCGGCCGCCCGGTTAAGTGCCGCGGGGCCGCACCAACCGCGCAGAACGGGCGCCCGGCTACCCGGGCAGGCGCAGGACGGTCCACGGCAGCAGGCCGCTGCCACGGACCGCGCCGGCGGCGCCGGCCCACGCGGGGACCGCGCTGCCCGGCGGGATGCTGGCCGTGTTGGACGCGATCACCCGGCCCTGCCCGGTGGCGAGCACCGCGGCCTGCCCGAGCCTGGACAGCTCCGGCAGTACCAGCCGCTCGACCTGGGCGGCCAGCATGTCGGCTGCGGCCACCCCGACGAACCGCCCGGCGGAGCGGACCGGGACGGCGAGAGTGAAGGTGTACTCCCGGGTGCAGATGAAGTCCACGTACGGGCCGGCCACGGCGGGCTGGCCGGTGCGCTCCGGCTCGCGGTACCACGCGGTGGTGGTGTAGTCGTAATACTCCGCGGAGGACGGATCGGTGTCCACGTGCAGCGGCACGATCCTGGCCTGCTGATCCACCCACCACCAGGCGAGGCACCGCGGGGCGTCGGCCACCACCCCGGGTGCCAGCACCAGGCCGGCGCCGGCGGCCAGGCTGGCCTGCTCCCGGAGCACCGCCGCGGCCAGCGGCCGCAGGGCGGCGAGATCCTCCCGGCGGACCGGTCGGCCGGCCGTGCGGGCCTCGACTGCGATGGACTCGGCGGCCGTGCCGATCGCCTGCACGCCACGGCGCACGTCCTCGATCCGCGCGTTGACCCCGCGGAGCAGGGCCGCGCACCGCTGGGCCGGCGCGGTCATGACCCGGTCAGCCCCAGCCGGAAGCCCAGCAACCGGTCCAGTTCCGCCTGGACGTGCCGCTCGGCCAGCTCGCGGGCCTGGGCGCTTTCCTGCCGCTCGATGGCCGCGACCAGGGCCGCGTGCTCGGCAGCCGCCACGGCGGACTGGCCCGCGGTGACCGGCAGCCACACCAGGTCGCCCACCTCGGACCAGAGCTTCATCTCCTCCCGGGTCAGCCGGGGCGACTGCGCGGCCGCCGCCACCTCGACGTGGAACCGCGCGTCCGCCCGCCGCCGCTCGGTCAGCGTGCCGGTGGCGGCCAGCCGGCCGGCGTGCTCGCGGAGGGTGGCCACGTCGGCGGGCAGGGCCCGCTCGGCGGCCAGCCGGGCCGCCGCGCCAGCGACCGCCGCGCGGTGATCACAGATGTCCCGCAGCTCGTGCAGGGACATCCCGGCGATCCGGTCCCGCAGCTGGGCGGTCCGGGTCTCGCCCGGGGCACGGATAAATGACCCGCCGCCCCGCCCGCGGCGGGTCTCGATCAGGCCCATCTCGCGGAGCGATGCGAGCGCCTCGCGCAGGGTGACCGGAGACACGCCGAACTGCACCGCCAGCTGGCTCTCGGCGGGCAGCCGCTCGCCGTCGAGCAGCAGGCCCAGGCTGATCGCCTGGGCCAGCCGCCGGGCCACCGTGCCGGCCCGGCCGTCAGCCTCCAGCGGCGCGAACAGGGTCCGCGCCCGGAAGGTGGGCAACGAGGTGGTCACGGCACGGATCCAGTCATATATACCGATCTTGACACGCTAAACCTCTATGACTGTATGTTACGGGAACGGTCGCCGCGCGGAAGTGGATGGCAGGGGATATGCAGGACGAAGCGGCGGTGCTGAAGACGGCCCCGGCCCAGCCGCCGGCCCCCGGGCCGCGGTCCGGCTCAGCGCGCTGCGCAAGGCATTCGGCCAGGTCGCCGCCGTGGACGGGGTCGACCTGGAGATCGCCGAGGGCGAGTTCTTCACCATGCTCGGGCCGTCCGGCTCGGGCAAGACGACGCTGCTCCGGCTGATCGCGGGCTTCGAGCGGCCGGACTCGGGCCGGGTCGAGCTGGCCGGGGCGGACGTAACCCGCCAGCCCCCCTACGCCCGGGACGTCAACACGGTGTTCCAGGACTACGCCCTGTTCCCGCACATGACCGTGCTCGACAACGTGGGCTACGGGCTCCGGGTGAAACGGGTGCCGCGCCCCGAGCGGCGCCGCCGGGCCGAGGCCGCGCTGGAGATGGTCCGGCTGCCCGGGCTGGCCGGGCGCAAGCCCGTGCAGCTGTCCGGTGGCCAGCGGCAGCGGGTGGCGCTGGCCCGGGCCATCGTCAACGAGCCCGAGGTGCTGCTGCTGGACGAGCCGCTGGGCGCGCTGGACGCGAAGCTGCGCCAGGAGATGCAGCTGGAGCTCAAGCGGATCCAGCGCGAGGTCGGCATCACCTTCGTCTACGTGACGCACGACCAGGAGGAGGCGCTCACCATGAGCGACCGGCTGGCCGTGTTCAACTCCGGCCGGATCGAGCAGCTCGGCAGCCCGGTCGAGGTCTACGAGCAGCCGGCCACCGATTTCGTGGCCGGATTCATCGGCGTGTCCAACCTGCTGGAGCGGGACGGCCGCCATTTCACCATCCGGCCGGAGAAGATCCGGCTGCTCAGCCCGGACGAGCAGGCCCCGGCCGGGAGCCATGTCGAGGAGGGCCGGATCGACGACGTCGTCTACCTCGGCATGGTCACCCGCTACCTGGTGGAGCTGGCCGATGGCGGCCGGCTTACCGCGGTCCGGCAGAACCTGGACAGTGCCGCGGCCGACGCGCTGGGCGCGCGCGGCACCGCCGTCCGGGTCGCCTGGCGGGACGAGCAGACCTATGAGATCACCGGCCGGCCCGGGGCCGCCCCGGGGGAGCAGGAGGAACAGTGATGCGGAGATGGATGCCGGGTGGCGCCCTGCTGGCCGCTGTGTCAGCCGCGGTGCTCATCGCGGGCTGCGGGTCGTCTGGCAGCGGCTCGGGTGGCAGCGGCTCGGGTGGCAGCTCGGGGAGCGGCAGCTCGGGTAGCGGTGCCACAGCCGGCCTGACCCCGCCGCAGGCGGGCACGGCCGTCCCGTCGTCGGTCGGCAAGACCGAGGGCAAGCTGAACCTGATCGCCTGGGAGGGCTATGCCCAGCCGCAGTGGGTGAAGCCGTTCACGCAGGCGACCGGGTGCCAGGTGAGCGTCAAGTACGCCGGGTCCTCGAGCGAGATGGTGTCGCTGATGGCCAACGGCGGCGGCGGGCAGTACGACCTGGTCTCCGCGTCCGGTGATGCCGACCTGCGGCTCATCTACGGCGGCGACGTCAAGCCGATCAACATCGGCCTGATCCCGTCCTGGAAGGACTTCCACCCGTTCCTGCAGTCGCCGCCGTTCAACACCATCGGCGGCAAGCACTACGGCGTGTCCTACGAGTTCGGGCCGAACGTGCTGCTCTACTCGAAGAAGGCGTTCCCGGCCGCGCCCACCTCCTGGTCGGTGCTCTATAACAAGAAGTACTCCGGCCAGATCACCGTGCCGAACAACCCGATCCAGATCGCGGACGCGGCGCTGTACCTGTCCAAGACCCAGCCCAGCCTGGGCATCACCGATCCCTATGAGCTGACCCAGAGCCAGTTCAACGCGACCGTCGCGCTGCTCAAGCAGCAGCAGCCGCTGATCAAGAAGTACTGGGACCTGGCCTCGCAGGAGATCTCGCTGTTCTCCAGCGGCACCACGGTGGTCGGCGCGGCGTGGCCGTACCAGGCCAACACGCTGAACGCGAACGGGCAGAAGGTCGCGGGCATCATCCCGGCCCAGGGCGCGACCGGGTGGGCCGACACCTGGATGCTGGCCACCCACGCGCCGCACCCGAACTGCGCGTACAAGTGGATGCAGTGGGTGACCACGCCCAAGGTGCAGGCCCAGGAGGCGGTGTACTTCGGCGAGACCCCGGCCAACAAGCTGGCCTGCCCGATCATGGACAGCATCCAGAAGGGCTCGTGCGCCGCCTATCACGCGAACGCGCCGGAGTCCTACTTCAACACGATCAAGTTCTGGAAGACGCCGCTGGCCCAGTGCGGGAACGGCAAGAACGACTGCGTGCCGTTCCAGCAGTGGGTGACCGCGTGGACCCAGATCACCGGCTAGCGGGCGGATGACTTCGACCGTCGCCGAGGAAGGCCGGCCGGGGGGCGCTGCCCCCGGCCGGCCTCCGGCCCGCCCGTCCGGCACCGGCTCGGCCCGGCTGTCCGCGGCGCTGTGGCGGCGGGGCTGGCTGCGCGGCACGCTCACGCTCACGCCGCCGCTGGCCTGGTTCCTCGTCATCTACCTGGCGTCGCTCGCGGTAATGCTGATCACCGCGTTCTGGACGGTCAACCCGTTCACGAACAACCTGGTGCACAGCTGGACGCTGGCCAACTTCCAGCAGTTGTTCACCAGCACCTACCTGACCATCATCGGCCGCACGGTCGGGATGGCGGCGCTGGTCACGGTGACCGACGCGGTGCTGGCCTTCCCGTTCGCCTACTACATGGCCCGGGTCGCCTCGCCGCGCGGCCGCCAGGCGCTGTTCATCGCGGTGCTGCTCCCGCTGTGGGCCAGCTACCTGGCCCGGGTCTACGCCTGGATCGTGATCCTGCAGAAGGGCGGCACGCTGAGCTGGTTCTTCGCCAAGATCGGCGTCGGGGCGGTGAACATCGGCTACACGAACACGGCGATGTGGCTGGTGTTCTCCTACATCTGGCTGCCGTTCATGATCATCCCGGTGTACGCCGCGCTGGAGCGGATCCCGGACTCGCTGCTGGAGGCGTCCGGCGACCTCGGCGCGCGGAACTGGCGGACGCTGCGCAGCGTGCTGCTGCCGCTGGCGCTGCCCGGCGTGGTGGCCGGCTCGATCTTCACCTTCTCGCTGACCCTGGGCGACTTCATCACGCCGCTGCTGATCGGCGGGGCCAACTCCAACTTCATCGGCAACGTCATCTACTCCAACCTGGGCACCGCGAACAACCTGCCGTTCGCCGCGGCCCTGGCCGTGGTGCCCATCGTGATCATGATCGTCTACCTGCTCGGCGCGCGGCTCCTCGGCGCGTTCGAGTCGCTGTGATGGAGGGGCGGCTGGCCCGCACCGGGCTGCGCATCTGGGTGGCCGGGGTGCTGCTGTTCCTGTTCGTGCCCATCGTGATCATCTGCGTCTACGCGTTCAACTCGTCGATCATCCAGACCTGGCCGATCCACGGGTTCAGCACGAAATGGTTCTCGGTCGCCTGGCACGATCCGCAGGTCCGGGCGGCCCTGGTGCTGTCGCTCAAGGCCGCGGTGGCGGCGACCGCGATCGCGCTGCTGCTCGGCTCGGCCGCCGCGTTCGGGGTGCACCGGTTCCGGTTTTTCGGCCGGGAGGGGGTGTCCCTGCTGCTGGTGCTGCCGCTGGCGCTGCCCGGGATCATCACCGGGATCGCGCTGAACTCGGCGTTCAGCTTCGCCGGGATCAACCTGTCCCTGCTGACCATCATCATCGGGCACGCCACGTTCTGCATCGTGGTGGTGTACAACAACGTGCTGGCCCGGCTGCGCCGGATGTCCGGGTCGATGTACGAGGCGTCCGCGGACCTGGGCGCGCACGGGTTCTTCGCGTTCCGCACGGTCACGGCGCCGATGCTGTCCACCGCGCTGGTCTCCGGAGCCCTGCTGGCCTTCGCGCTGTCCTTCGACGAGGTCATCGTGACCACGTTCACGGCCGGCGCGCAGAACACCCTGCCGCTGTGGATCTTCGGGGCGATCCGGCTCGGCCAGCAGCTACCCGAGGTGAACGTGGTGGTGGTCGCGGTGCTCCTGCTCACCGTCATCCCGGTGGTCATCGCGGCCCGGCTCACCGGGGGCGGCGGCGTCACCCGCGGGTCAGCGGCGAGTGCCATCCCCGGGGAGTGACGGTATCAGGCTGGCCACGAGATACTTCACGCCGAACGGATCACCGGCGTACTGCACGTCCACGGCGGGGGCAGCAGGCCCGCCCCGCGCGCCTTCCGGCCCCGCCCCGGCCCGCAGCGCGCCCGCGAGCACCTGCCAGGCCTGCCGCCCGGTGGCCATCAGCTCCCGGGCCAGCGCCGGGTCGACGTCCAGCAGCGCGTCCAGGTCACCGGCCCGCACCGCCTTCTCCACCGCGGCGTCGAAGGCGGCAGCCCGCTCGTCGAAGTGCCCGGGGGCCTTCGGGCTGCGCCGGGCGCTGCCGTCGCCCAGCACCAGCAGCGCGGTGCGCTCCGCGGTGCCGGCCCGCCCGGTGCCGGCCCGCCCGGTGCCGGCCAGTTCGGCACCCAGCCGCGCGCAGGCATCGGGCGGCTCCGCCTCGCTCACCGACCAGATCACCCGGGGGCCGGAGTAGCCGGCCTGGTCCAGCAGGTAGGCCCCCATTCCCGGGGCGGGCGGCAGGGCCGGGCGGGCCGTCACCGCGGCTGCCGCGGGCGGGCCGCCGAACGCGGCCACGTCCAGCCGCCCGTCCGCCGGGAGGCGCTCAGTCACCGGGCCGGGCCCGGCCACCACGACCACCTCGGGCCCGGCCGCCAGCGCCGCGGCGACCGCCGTGTCGCATGCCGCGCGCAACTCCGGCAGCACGGGATCGGCCCCGGTCAGCTCGCGGACCAGCAGCGGCGGCCACGGGCACAGCGCGGCGGCCACGATCACGGCGCACCGGTCATTCAGGCCAGCCCGCGGACAGCGCGGGCGGGGGGCTGCTCTCCCGCGATCGCCGACACCATCTGGAGCACCTCACGGGTCTGGAGCACCTGGTGGGCCCGGAACACCCGGGCGCCATGCCAGGCGCAGATGGCCGTGGCGGCCAGCGTCCCGGTCAGCCGCCCGGCGGGCGGCGCGTCCAGGGTCTCCCCGACGAAGTCCTTGTTGGACAGGGACACCAGCACCGGCCAGCCGGTGGCGGTCATCTCGCCGAGCCGCCGGGTGATCTCCAGGGAGTGCCAGGTGTTCTTGCCGAAGTCATGGGCCGCGTCGATGAGGATCCGGGCCGGGTCCACCCCGGCGGCCACGGCGCGGGACGCCAGGGCCAGCGTGCGGCCCAGCACGTCGGCCAGCACATCCGGGTAGGCCACCCGGAACGGGCGGGTGCGCGGGGCCAGGTTCCCGGCGTGCGCGCACACCAGGCCGGCGCCGAACTCGGCGGCGACCCCGGCCAGCAGCGGGTCCGGGCCGCCCCAGGTGTCGTTGAGCAGGTCGGCGCCGGCCAGGCAGGCCTCCCGGGCCACCTCATGCCGCCAGGTGTCCACGCTGATCACCAGGTCCGGGTAGGCGGCGCGGACCGCGGCCACGAACGGGACGGAGCGGCGGATCTCCTCAGCCACGTCCACCGTGGCCCCCGGCGCGGCGGCCACCCCGCCGATGTCCAGGATGTCGGCTCCCTCGGCGGCCACCGCGTGCACCCGGTCCATGGCCGCGGACTCGTCCCAGGTCGCCCCGCGGTCGTAGAACGAGTCCGGGGTCCGGTTCACGATGGCCATGATCAGCCGCTGCTGCGGGGGAAAGGAGTGCCGTCCCAGCCGCAGCACGCCCTGGGGTGCTTCGTTGCGCATGCTAGGGGGCCGGCCTGGGCGGGCGCGGCCGCACCGATGCGGCGGGCGGCCGTTCCCGCACCGGGACCGGCCTGTGCCGCGGGGTGGCCAGCCCGCCGACCCGGGTGAACTGGTGCAGCTCCGGGCGGGCCGGCGCCGGCGCGGTGCCGCGCCGGGCCTCAGCGACCAGGAGTAGTTCCGCGGCCATCAGGGCCAGGTCATGATCGGCCTGGTGCTTGTGCGCCCGGGAGCCCAGGTCCACCTGGGCCAGCGCGTCCAGGCCATACCGGGCCGCGGTGTCCAGCAGGGTGGACAGTTCCACGCCGTAGCCGACCGGGATGGACAGCGTCTCCATCAGGTCCCGGCGGGCCGCCCACTCGCCGGCCAGCGGCTGCACCACCCCGGTGAGTTCCGGCCACCACAGGCTGAGCAGCGGGCGGGCCACCAGTTCGGTGACCCGGCCGCCCTCGGTCGAGGTAGAGCCGTCGTCCTGCGTGCGCACCCGCTCATAGAAGCCCTTGACCAGCCGCACCTGCGGCTCGGTGAGCAGCGGGCCGAGCAGGCCGGTGACGAAGTGCGGGCCCCAGCGGGTCAGGTCGGCGTCCACGAAGACCACCAGGTCACCCTGGGTGACCAGGAGTGACTTCCAGAGTGCCTCGCCCTTGCCGGGGACGGTGCCGAACTCGGGGGCGATCTCGCGGGCCCGGTGCACGGTGGCGCCGGCCCGGGCCGCGACCGTGGCGGTGGCATCGGTGGAATCCGAGTCGATGACCACGATCTCGTCCACCAGCGGCACGTCCGTCACCAGCGCGTGGCGCAGCGCGGCGACCACCCGGCCCACGGTACGCTGCTCGTTCCGGGCCGGGATCACCACGCTGATCCGCGTCCCGGACCGCTGCTTCGCCGCGAGCAGCGAGCCCGCCGGCCAGTCCCGCCAGTGCGAGGTCCGCTGGCGCAGCCACGCGGCGGCGGCGAGCGTCCCCGGTCTCGCTGTCGGCGGGCTACCTGACGGCACGAGGCGCACTCTACCTCGTGTGCCACGGTGGCCCGGTTCCCGGGCAACCGCCGCGGGGGATTAGACGTCATGAGAAATGTCAACACTTGGGGTAGGAACCGCATTAAGGCGAGGAGCCGCCATGAGGCGAATGGTTCGGGCCTGTCTGGGTGTCCTGGGGACGGCCGCGATCCTGGGCGGGGGCGTACTCGGCCCGTCCGCCCTGGCGGGCGCCACCGTGGGCCGCCCGGCGGCCCGCGCGGCGGCGGGGGCCGCCGCCGCCGCGGCGGCCTACGTGCCGCCGAAAGGCGTGCTGTCCCCCGGGATGCACGGTCCCGCGGTGCGCAAGCTGCAGCGGCGGCTGGCCGCGCTGCACTATTACCCGGGCCAGGCGGACGGCCAGTTCGGCGGCAACACCCTGGAAGCGGTCTGGGCGTTCAAGGAGGTCCAGGGCATCCAGACCGCGGTGAACCCCGACGACGTCGGCGGCGTCATGGAGCACGCGCTGGTCCACCCGAAGCAGCCGGTGCCGATCCTGGCGCACGGCCCAGGCTGGCGGATCGAGGTCCGGCTGGCCCGCGGGTACCTGGTCCTGTACCGGCATGGCCAGGTCGAGCTGATTAGCCACATCTCACCGGGCGGGGGCTACTACTACCCGTGCCCGGGCGGCGGCACCTGCGGGCCGGCCATCACCCCGGACGGGAACTACCGGGCGCGCTGGTTCGCCAGCGGGTGGCTGCAGGTTCCGCTGGGGTACATGTACAACCCGGTGTTCTTCATCGGCGGGGCCTACGCCATTCACGGCGACGTGCCGGTGCCGCTGAACGCCGTCTCGCACGGGTGCATCAGGATCCCGATGGACATCTCCTACTTCTTCCACAAGCTGGTGCACGTCAGCGAGACCAACGGGACGCCCGTCTACATCCGGGGGCAGGTGCCAGGCACCTGAGCAGGACAGCGTCTGGGCTTGCCCGGCTGCGGGGTATGAGCCGGCAAAGGGCGGCGTGGCGCTGATGCGGGTGTGGCACGATTCCCGCGTGGCGACGCGTCAGCTCCGGCCGGCCCGGCTTGGTGCCCCGGGGCGATATGCGGCCAGCAAGGTTCCCCGGATCGCCGTGCTGTTCTGGGTGGTCAAGATCCTGACCACCGCGATGGGCGAGGCGGCGGCGGATTTCATGGCCTTCCGGTACGGGCCCCTGGTCGCGGGCGCGGCGGGCAGCGTGGTCTTCGCCGTTGCCATGGTGCTGCAGTTCCGGGCCCGCCGCTACCAGGCCTGGACCTACTGGTTCGCGGTGAGCATGGTGGCCGTGTTCGGCACATTGTGCGCCGACGGCCTGCACATCAAGCTCGGCGTCCCCTACACCGAATCCAGCGCGCTCTTCGCCATCGCGCTGACCGTGATCTTCGTGACCTGGTACGCGGTGGAGGGCACGTTGTCCATCCACAGCATCACCACGCCGCGCCGGGAGATGTTCTACTGGGCCGCGGTGATCGCCACCTTCGCGATGGGCACGGCCGTCGGCGACCTGACCGCGGTCACGCTGGGCCTGGGCTTTCTCGCCTCGGGCCTGATGTTCACGGCCGCGATCGCCGTCCCTGCGGTGGCGTGGAAGCTGGGGCTGAACCCGATCCTGGCGTTCTGGACCGCCTACGTGCTGACCCGGCCGCTGGGTGCCTCCTACGCGGACTGGATGGGCGTGTCACACGCTGCGGGCGGCCTCGGGCTGGGCCGCGGGACGGTGGCGCTGCTGCTCACGGTGGTGATCGTCGCCCTGGTCGGCTACCTGGCGGTCAGCCGCAGGGACGTGGACACCGGGGCGGTGCCAGTACCGCCCCCCGCCCGGCACCGCCGCTAGGGTGCCAGCGGGTAGCGTGCACACCGTGGCGAAGACGTGGCTCAGCACGGAGGAATGGTTCGCCAGCCTGCCCACCGCCTACCTTTCGGCCGGCCTTATCCTCACGGACCGGGCCTGCCGGCTGCTGATCGTCAAGCCCAACTACCGGGACGACGGCTGGAGCATCCCGGGCGGCATCGTGGAGGAGGGCGAGCCGCCGCACGTGGCCGCCAGCCGGGAGGTCGCCGAGGAACTCGGCCTGCACATCCCCGCGGGTGACCTGCTGGTGGTGGACTGGGTGGCGCCCGCCGGGGCACGCCCGCGGGCCATCACCACCTACCTGTTCGACGGGGGCACGGTCGAGGACCCGGGTGCCATCCGGCTTCAGGAGGAAGAACTCGACGCCGCCGAGTTCTTCAGCTGGGCTGAGGCGGAGGCCCGGATGCCGGCCCACACCGTGGCCCGGGTCCCGGCGGCGCGGCTGGCCCGCGACAGCGGGCGCACCGTCTACCTGCCGGCCTGGCCAGGCCGTTAGAGCCACGGCTGGCCGGGCCATAGAGCCAGGCCAGGGCGGGCCGTCAGAGCCAGGCGGCCGCGATCAGGCCGCCGCCCAGCTGGCGCGGCCGGGCCCCGCGGTAGGACACGTACAGCGTGGTCCCGGCCAGGTAGAGCAGCCACTTCCCGGACCGGTTCACGGCCAGGCTGGTGTGCTCCAGGGCGGGGAACCCGATGGCGACCAGGTGCCGCAGGGCCCCGGAGGTGCTCACCTCCCACATCAGCTTGGACACGTTGCGGACCGGCACGCCCGCGCAGCAGGCGCGGCTGACGAACAGCTCGCCGTCCGGCAGGAACACGCCCTCGCGCCAGTAGCTGCGCCGTGCCATCGGGCCGGTGACGGGCACCGTGGTGTCACCGGTGCCGGCCAGGTAGTTCTGCGCGGTCGCGGTGTCCAGCAGCACGATCTGCCAGCCCTCGTTGTCCTGGATGGCCGCGATGGACACGGCCAGGTGGGAGCCATCCGCCGACCAGGACAGGTGCGAGATGGGCGCGGGCAGCCCGCTGGCCTGGCCGGCGGGCAGCATCGGGTAGACGTGCTCGACTCCCGTGCCGAGCGTCCGGATGACCAGGCTGTACTGCACCGACGGGTCGCCGGAGGGTGCCGGGCAGTGGGCACTCAGCACGGGCTGGCGGGCGACGGCCAGGCTGGTGCCGTCCGGGCTGACCGCGGGCAGGCTGCCGCTGGTGATGAGGACCGGCTGCCCGCCGCTGGCCGCCACCGAGTACACGTCGTCCACGCAGCCGTGCTGGCGGCTGAAGTAGATCAGACGGCCGCCGGGCGACACGGAGATCTCCTCGCCGACCACCCCGCCACGGACCAGCGTCTGGACCGGAGACCCGTTCGCCGAGCTGAGCAGGACCAGGTCGCCGCGCGCCGTCACCGCCACCATCGCCGGGGGGCGGGCCGTGGTCTGGCTGACCGGCCGGGCGGTGGTGACAGAATGTGATGGCTTGACGGGCGGAGCCGTGCCTCCGGTGGCGGCGGGCGCCCCGCCCCCGCACGCCGCGATCAGGGTGAGTGCCGCGGGCGGGGCCAGCCACCGGGCCAGGCGGCGGACCAGGAAGGGCGCGGGCGGCATCGGGGGCCTCCATCGGGGCGGGACCGTCGGCGGCATGAACTTACCGGGCGCGCGCGCATGGTGAGTGATTTTTCCATCGACGTGTACTCTGGGTCACTGTGCTGATTTAGACCAGAAGTGGCGCATAGTTGCTTCTTGGCTTGCCCGGGGGGGCGTGGTGGTTTCAGTGCCGGTGTCGCGTGGCCGGGATGGCGGAGAGCTGTCCGGGCTGCGTAGCGTGCTCGACAACCTGCTGGCCGCGGTGGCCTACCTGGCCGGTGAAGACCTTGTCGTGGAGTTCGCCAACGACGAGTTCCGCCAGCTGCTCGGCGGTCGTGAGATCCTGGGCCGCCCCATCTGTGACGCGGTCCCGGAACTGGCCGGCCAGGGGCTGGTGGACATGCTGCGCACGGTGCTCACGTCGGGCCGGCCGGTGCGTGGCCACGAAGCCGAGTTCTGGCTCCGGCGGCACGGGACCACTGCCGAGCAGGTGTTCCTGGACTACGTGTGCCAGCCCCGGCCCGGGGCCGGCCCGGGGACCGCCGGGGTGCTGCTGCTCGCCGCGGACGTGACCGGTACCGTGCGGGACCGGCGGGACACCGCGGCGCTGGCCGCCCAGCTGACGGCCACCCAGGACCGCTACCAGACCCTGTTCGAGACCATGCCGGACGGCATCATCTACTACTCGGCCGACGGGCTGATCCTCGGCGCCAACCCGGCCGCACGCCAGATTCTCAGTCTGCCCGCCGAATCCATGCTGACCTGGCCGCTGGCGTTCGCGTGGCAGTCCATCCGCCCGGACGGCACCGCGTACCAGCCCGAGGAGATCCCGGTGGCGGTAGCGCTGCGCACCGGCCAGGTGGTCTCCGACGTGGTGATGGGCATTCCGCACGGCCAGACCGGCGAGCTGCAGTGGCTGGGCGTGACCGCGGTCCCCGACACGATCGATGAGGATGGCAGGCCGCAGCGCGCGTACGCGATCTTCCGGGACCTGACCGCGCAGCGCCAGACCGAGACGGCGCTGCGCGAAGGCCACGCCCTGCTAGGGCGGCTCCGCGAGGCCAACGTGCTCGGGGTGGTGCTGGTCGGCGAGGACCGGGTGCACGACGCGAACGACGCCTTCCTGGGCATCATCGGGTACAGCCGGGCCGACCTCGACGCCGGCCAGCTCTCCTACCAGCGGCTGACTCCGCCGGAATGGGCGCCCCGCGATGCCGACGCGCTGAGGCAGCTGCACCGCGCGGGTGCCTTCCGGCCGTACGAGAAGGAGTACGTGCACGCCGACGGGCACCGGGTGCCGGTCCTGGTGGGCGCGGCGGTGACCGGCCGCCGCCCGCTCCGCTGGGTTACCTATGTGGTGGACCTGACCGCCCGGCAGCGCGCCGAGCGGGAACGCGCCACGCTGATGACCCGGGAGCGCGCCGCCCGGGCCGAAGCGGAGGGCGCCCAGCAGCGCCTCGACTTCCTCATGCAGGCCGGCCATCTGGTCGCCGCCGCGCGAGACGGCTATGAGCTGCTGCAGCAGGCTTCCCAGCTGGTGGTCCCGGGGCTGGCCGACTTCTGTATCGGCTTCCTGCCGGAGCGGGATGGGCAGCTGAGCGGCGCCACCATGGTCCACCGTGACCCAGCCCGGGTGGTGCGCGCCGCTGACCTGCGGCAGTACCCGGTGCCGATGATCGGCCAGCACGCCATCCAGGCCGCCTGCGCGGCCGCGGCCAGCCAGCTGGTCCACGACGCCACGGCCCGGATGCTTGCGCGCGATGACCTGCTACCGCCGGTCCGGGCCACGGTGACCTGGCTGCAGCCGGAAACCCTGCTGGTGACACCGCTGATGGCGGGGCCGCAGGCGCTCGGGGCGCTGGCGCTCGGCCGCGGACCGGACCGGGCCCCGTTCACCCAGGCGGACATCGACGTGATCGAGGGCCTCGGCCGCCAGGTGGCGGTCGGGCTGGCCAACGCCGACAAGTTTGCCCGCGACCACAGCGTGGCGGAGACACTGCAGCGGGCCGTGCTGCCGGACAGGCTGCCCGAGATAGCCGGGCTGGACCTGGCCGTGCGCTACCTGCCCGGCACCTACGGTGTCGAGATCGGCGGCGACTGGTACGACGCTTTCCCGCTCGGGGACGGCCGGATCGGCCTGGCCATCGGCGACGTGCTGGGCCACAACATTACGTCCGCGTCGGTCATGGGCCAGGTGCGCAACCTGCTTCGCGCCTACGCGATCGAGGCCGATGACCCGGCGGAGGTGCTGCGCCGGACCGGCGCCGCGCTGGCCGGCCTGCTCCCCGAGGCCATGGTCACCGCCGCCTACGCCGTCCTCGACCCGGCGACTGGCGAGCTGAGCTACGCCAACGCGGGCCACCCGCCACCGGTCTGCGCCTCGGCGGCGGGCCGGGCGGACTACCTCGACGACGCGGCCGGGACCATGCTCGGCGTGCCGGGCGGGGAGCCGTTCACCACCGGGCACTGGCGGCTGACCGCCGGCTCCTGCCTGCTGTTCTACACGGACGGGCTCATCGAGGCCCGGCACCGGGACATCAGCGAAGGGTTCGCCACGCTGGCCAGCGCCATGCGCGGCGCCGGAGCCAGGACGGCCGAGCAGGCCTGCGCCACCGTTACCGATGCGCTGCTCGGCAGCACCCCGCGCGCGGACGACGTCTGCCTGCTGGCGGTCCGGCCGGCCCGCGGCCCGGACGCGGAGGCGCCGCCGGGCTAGGCCGCGTCCATCCGCCGCCTGGCTTCGGCCGTGCGACAATCGCCGGGTGAACTCAGGCCCGCCGATCCCGCAGCCGAATGTCCAGGCCCAGCTATCGGTGCGCGGCGGCCGGGCGGCGGTCGAGTTCTACCAGGCGGTGTTCGGCGCGGTCGAGGTGTTCCGCTTCGGCGGGACCGACGGTCACGACGAAGTGGTCGCCCAGCTGGCCGTGGGGAACGGGCTGTTCTGGGTCGAGGACGAGTCACCGCCGCACGGGAACTTCAGCCCGCAGACCGTCGGCGGGGCGACGGCGCGGATGCTGCTGATCGCCGAAGACCCGCAGGCCGTCCTGGACCGGGCCGTGGCCGCCGGGGCCACGCAGATCAGCCCGGTTCAGCGGGAGCACGGCTGGGAGCTGGGCCGGATCGACGACCCGTTCGGCCACCGGTGGGAGATCGCCAGGCCGCTCGGCTCCTGGCCGCCCGGCTGAATCCGGCCGCCCGGCGGCCAGGACGCTTCCTCGTGCCCGCCGCCGGAGCAGGTACCGGTTCGGGCGCAGCGGGAGTGGGCAATCGCCACGCATCCGGCCCTGGCCGGCCAGTCGCCGTCAGCTTGGGACCATGCCATGACCAGGCTGCCGCCGGGACCATGGGCGGCCGGTAGGTTCGGCCGCATGCGGATTCTCGTTCTCGGCGGCACCGCGTTCGTGGGGCGGGCCATCGTGGCGGACGCACTGCGGGCCGGGGCCGAGGTGACCCTGTTCGGCCGGGGGAAGACCGGGGCTGGCCTGTTTCCCGGGGTGCCCCGGCTGACCGGCGACCGGGACACCGGGGACTATGCGGCGCTGCGGGCCGGCCACTGGGACGCGGCCGTGGATGTCAGCGGTTACCTGCCGCGTCATGTCGGCCAGGCGATGGACGCGCTCGGCGAGCGGGCCGGCCGGTACCTGTTCATCTCCAGCCACGCCGTCTACGCGCAGGCCGGGGCAGCGCCGGGCGGGACGGAGGACACGCCGCGCCGGGCACCGGTGCGCGACACCGATGAACTCAGCGAGGATACGTACGGGCCGCTGAAGGTGGCGTGCGAGGACGACGTGATGGCCCGGTACGGATCCCGGGCCACGATCGTCCGGCCCGGGAAGGTGGCCGGGCCGTATGACTGGCAGGACGGGCTCACCTACTGGGTGCGGCGGGCCGCCCGCGGTGGCCGGGTGGCGCTGCCTGGCCACCCGGATCAGCCAGTGCAGGTCATCGACTCCCGGGACCTGGCCCGGCTGGTGATCCGGCTGCTTACCGACGACCGCCCCGGTGCCTTCCATGCGGTGGGGTCGGCCGAGCCGGTCACCATCGGCGGGCTCATCGAGACCTGCGCGCGGGCCGCGGGCACCCAGGTCGAGGTCGTGCCGGTACCGGCCGAGACGGCGCCCCCGCCGTTCTTCCCGCTGATCAAGGCGGACTGGCCGGCACAGCAGCGCAGCCCGGCCCGCGCCCGGGCGGCTGGGCCCGCACCGGCAGGTGACCGGGGCCGCGGTCCGGCGCCAGCGGATTTCCGGCAGCTGATCAGCGCCGATGTTCGTGTCTTCCGTTCACCGCGGGTGTGGACCATCCCCATGAGGAGGCCGGGACCTGAGTGCTGGCCGCCCGTTGACCGGGAAGCGTAATGTTGAGTGCGCGCAGAGTAAAGGCGGCGCTGGCCTTCCAGCGGGATCAGAGGCCCTGATGAGTATGTGGGCGCATCGCCGGGACCTGGCTGTGGGGAAGCAGACCGCTGGCCCAGCCGATCCGCACAGTGCCCCGAGGCCCACGGGCGCCGCGCGCCCCAGGCCGATCCGGTGGCTCGCCCGGACGGTGCGGACCCGCTGGCGGCCCATATTCCTCGTGACCGGCGGGCTGCTTATCATCCTCTGGATGGCGCAGCCCGGCACCATGGTTTTCGTCCCTGGAATGCTGGTTCTGGGATTGGCTGTGCCAGACGGGCGGTCAGCGGCCGGGATGTTCAGCCCCACGGCTGCCATGGTCCGCGCGTGGTCCCGGGAGAGTCACGCCGACCACAGGTGAGGGGCGTGCCAGAGTTCGCCGTTTACCTCCGGGCATGCCGGGCAGGTGCGGCTTGAAGCGTTAGCTATCGAGGCAGGCGATCGAAGTGTGGTGGGAATACATCATCCTCGTGCTAGTGATGATCTTCGGGGTCTACTGCTTCGTGTGGCTTGTCGGCTTTAGGACGCGGTCGCTGACCCGCAAGACCGACCGCACCGCGGACGACCTGTACAGCAGCTATGCCGACTCGCCGCGAAAGCAGCGGAAGTACGCCAGGGAGCACGGCGGCCAGTGGCGGGACCATGAGGGCAGCAAGGCACCCTGATCATCGGGGCGGGCCTGGGCCCGGGAGGGTTCTTGATCCTGGGTGCGCCAGGCAGGCCCCGGCCGTCTTCGTCCCGTTCTGGCCCGGATGTGTGCCGCACGGCCTGGCAGCGAGGCGCTGAGGGTTGCCGCCAGGGGCCCGGACCCGGCCGCGGACTTTTCCGCTAGCCCGGCCGGGGCTGGCCATCGGTGGCCCTTCCCGTTGAGTGCCCGGTTACACCGGGCCGCATCCGATCAGAGCGCCCATCGCGGCCAGGGCCTGCGGGCGGGCCTTGTAGTAGACCCACACGCCGCGCTTCTCCCGGTCCACCAGGCCGGCCTCGTGCAGGACCTTCAGGTGATGGCTGATCGTCGGCTGGGACAGCGCGAACGCGTCGTTCAGGTCACAGACGCAGGCTTCGCCGCCCTCATGCGAGGCCACCAGGGACATCAGCCGGAGCCGCACGGGGTCGGCCAGGGCCTTCATCACAGGCGCTACCTGCTCGGCCTGTTCCATGGTCAGCGGCTGCGCGGACAGCGGAGAGCAGCACGCCGCGGAGTCCGCGGGGGTCAGCAGCGCCAGAGAATTCGACATGCGTCTATATTGACAGGCGCTTATGTCACGTGGCAAGCTCGGCCCCAGCTAGGCATAGACAGACTTCAATGTCCTGCTATCGGGAGGTAGCGATGTCCCGCGTTCAGCTCGCCATCAACGTCGACAACCTCGAGGCATCGATCGCGTTCTACTCCAAGCTGTTCGGTACCGAGCCGGCCAAGGTCAAGCCCGGCTATGCCAACTTCGCCATCACCGAGCCGGCGCTGAAGCTGATCCTGATGGAGAACCCCGGTCAGGGCGGCAGCCTCAACCACCTCGGCGTCGAGGTCGCCGACGCCGACGCGGTCGATGCCGAGCAGACCCGGCTGGCCGACGCCGGGCTCGCCTCGATCGAGGAGCGCGACACGACCTGCTGCTACGCCCGGCAGGACAAGTTCTGGATCAAGGGCGCGCCCAATGGCGAGCGGTGGGAGATCTACACCGTCAGGGAAGACAGCCCGACCTTCTGGGGCCAGGACGGCGGCCAGGGCTGGCAGGCGGTCGAAGATCAGCTGGACCTGGTCGGCGAGCAGGGGGCGCCGTGCTGCGGCACTGACTCCGCCAGCGCGCAGCCCGGCGTCTGCTGCGGCTGACCAGGCTCCTGTTGTGACGGACGTGGTGCTGTGGCGGCGGCTGCTGGCAGAACTGCTGGGCAGCGCGTTCCTGGCCGCCGTGGTGATCGGCTCAGGGATCGCGGCCCAGCGCCTGTCACCGGGTAACACCGGGCTGGAGCTGCTGGAGAACGCCGCCGCCACCGCAGCCGGGCTGTACGCCGTCATCTTGATGTTCGGCCCGGTCTCCGGCGGCCACTTCAACCCCGTTGTCTCGTTCGCGGATGCGGTCTTCGGCGGGCTGTTCTGGCGTGACGCCGTCGCCTACCTGCCCGCTCAGGTCGCCGGGTGCATCGCCGGGGCCATCGCGGCCAACCTGATGTTCGCCCGGGCCGCGGTCAGCATCTCGGCGAAGCACCGGGCCAGCCCGGCGCACTTCCTGTCCGAGGTCATCGCCACCCTCGGACTCGTGGTGGTCATCTTCGCCCTGGCCCGGTCCGGCCGCAGCCGTACCGCGCCGGCCGCGGTGGGCGCTTACATCGGCGCGGCGTACTTCTTCACCTCCTCCACCAGCTTCGCCAACCCCGCGATCACGGTCGGCCGCATGTTCTCCAACACCTTCGCCGGCATCGCGCCGGCTTCCGCCCCGGACTTCATCGCCGCCCAGATCGCCGGCGGTGCACTCGCCATCGCGGTGATCAAGGCCCTGTATTCCGGCATCACTCGTGCCGAGGCGGCCGGGGTCACCGTTCCCCGCGAGCTGGACCAGGTCGCCAGCCAGCCATCCCGGGCCAGCTCGCAGCCAGGATCGTGAAAGGCAACCCGCATGACTGACATCCCGGAAGTGCTGTTCGTGTGCATCCACAACGCTGGCCGGTCTCAGATGGCCGCGGCCCTGCTCGATCGCGAAGCCGCCGGCCGGATTCGGGTCACCTCCGCCGGGTCGCAGCCCGCCAGTCAGCTCAACCCGGCCGTGGTCCAGGCGATGGCAGAGGTCGGCTTGGACATCTCCCGGGAGTTTCCCAAACGGCTGACGGCCGCCAAAGTGCAGGCTGCCGACGTAGTGATCACCATGGGCTGCGGTGACGCCTGCCCGGTCTACCCCGGCAAGCGCTATCTCGACTGGGCGCTGCCCGACCCGGCCGGCCTTGAGCTGGCCGCTGTCCGCCCCATCCGCGATGAGATTCAGCAGCTGGTCACGGCTCTTGTCGAGGAGCTGGCCCGGCACCCAGCCGATGAGGCCTGATGCGAACCGCCCGGCTCGCCCGGCTCTCCTGGCCAGCCGAGGATATGCCCGGCCTGCACACCGTCAACGTCGTCTTCGCGCTGCGCGCTGCGGGCGGTCCACCCTTGACCCCCGCCACGGCACCGGCGTTCACTGACAGCTATCGGCGAACCAGCGCCCGGGAGGAATGCACATGCCCAGCGGCCGCCACTGCCGGCACTGTCTTGGTAACTGCCCTGGCGACTGCTTCATCCCGGGTGACACGGGCTTGTGCATACACAACCCGGTCCCCAGGCGGCCCTGGCGGGAGCGGGTGCGACTCCTGGGGAGCCGAAGATGGTGGCGGCGCGTGTTCTGGGGCTCGCACGCCTAACGTTCTCGTCGTGGGTCTGCCGTGTACTCGCATATGCACACAGCGCCCTGATTCCAGCTCACTATTACCCGTCGAGCGTGCTGGCCACGATAGCGCCGTCCGGTGAGCTGATCAGGACCGTGAACAGCCAGGCGGAAATCTGCCGGTTGGCTCAGCGAAAATTGGTTCTGACCGGAACTGCTGGCCATGGTCACGTGCGCACATCGTATACATTCGGCATAGATCATCCGCTGAATGACGCATCGCCGCTAAACGTGATTTACGCGAAGCAGCTTGACACGCCAAAACGCATGGAGCATAAACTATGCGCGGGGGTACCTTTCGGAAGGGAATACGGGAGCAATCCTGCTATCGGAAAGGGTCGGCCTCCCCGTCCCACCTCATTACTCTGCACCTGAAGGAGCCACTTTAATGAGATGCTCTTTTAGCTCGGGAACCGGCTCGCGCCGCCGAAACGCGGTCCTGGCATCGGCCGGCGTCGCGGCCAGCGTCGCGGCCGGCGTCCTGACGCTCGTGGGAACCGCCAGCGCAGCATCCCCACCGGCGGCCCGCGCGAATCCCTCGTGCCGCAACGCAACCCTGAAGGGCACCTATATCTACTACAACGATGGCTGGTTGGTTTCCAGGGGCAGGAGAAAGCCGTTTTCCATCGCCGGCATAGATCACTTCAACGGCGCGGGCGGCGGCCACGGCGTGACTACCTTCGACGTCAACGGCAAGGTCGTTAACGCCAACAGCCCCGAGACCTCGACCTATACCATTAAGGCAGACTGTGTCGGGAAGATCGCGTTCGACACGGCCGGGAGCATTGGCCACTTTAACGTGTACGTGAGCCCATCCGGACATCTCGTCAGCCTGGTCGAGACCGACCCGGGCAGCGTCGGCGGCGGCACCGAATCCCGCGTGGCCAGGTAACCGGACGGGCACGAGTCCGCCCTCGGCCCGCCTGTGCCAGCCCGCTCTCGCCGTCGAGCCGCTCGGATGCGAACGACGGGAGGCGCTCTGGACGGTTCTGGCTGGGACCGGTCAGGAGTCCAGGTAGGCAAGGACGGCCAGCACGCGGCGGTTGTTGTCGTCGGACGGCGGGAGGTCGAGTTTGGCGAAGATAGAGGTGCAATGCTTGCTGACTGCCTTCTCGGACACGACCAGGCGCTGCGCGATGGCGCTGTTGGACCGGCCTTCGGCCATCAGCGCGAGGACCTCGCGTTCCCGGCTAGTGAGCCGGGTGATCGGCATCTGGCTGGCCCGGCTGGCCAGCAGCTTGGCGATGACCTCCGGGTCCATCACCGTGCCGCCGCGGGCCACGGTGCGCAGCGCGTCGGTGAACTGCTCGTCGGTGAATACGCGGTCCTTGAGCAGGTAGCCAACCCCGCCCGCCTGGTCGGCCAGCAGCTCGCGGGCATACAGCCGCTCGACGTGGGTGGACAGGATGAGGATGGGCAGTCCCGGCACCTGGCGGCGGGCCTCCAGCGCGGCCCGCAGGCCCTCGTCGGTGTAGGCGGGCGGGAGCCGAACGTCCACAATGGCCACGTCGGGCCGCTGGCTGACCAGCGCCTGCAGCAGGGACGGCCCGTCGCCGACGGCTTCGGCTACGTCGAAGCCGTGCTCCTTGAGCAGGCTGGCCAGGCCTTCCCGCAGCAGGAAGAGGTCTTCGGCTATGACAACGCGCACGGCACCTCGATAACCACGATCGTCGGCCCGCCCGGCGGGCTGCTGACCGCAAGCAGCCCGTCGAAGGTGCCCAGCCTGCGCTCGACACCGCGCAGCCCGGTACCCCGCGCTGGGTCGGCGCCGCCTATGCCGTCATCGCTGACCTCGACCCGCAACGCACCAGCCGAATGCGCCGCCCTGATATGCACGCTGCGCGCGCCCGCATGTTTGGCGGCGTTGGCGAGCACCTCGGCGACCGCGAAGTAGACCGCCGCCTCCACCGGCGCCGGGAAGCGTCCCGGCAGGCCGATGTCCACCGTGGCGGCCATGGGGGTATCGAGCGCGAGTGCTCGTATCGCGTCGCCGAGGCCACGTTCGGCCAGCACCGGCGGATTGATCCCGCACCCCAGGCCGCGCAGCTCCGCCAGCGCCTTGGCTGAGTTGTCCCGCGCCTCGGCGACCAGGGCTACCGCGGCATCCGGGTCGGTCTTGATCAGCCCTTCGGTGGCCCGCAGCGAGATGCCCAGCGCGATCAGGCGAGCTTGGGCGCCATCGTGCAGGTCCCGTTCCACCCGCCGCAGCTCAGCGGCGGCAGTATCCACGGCATCCACCCTGGTCGCGGTCAGCCGCCGTACCCGGCTGACCAGCTCTCTGTTGCGCTTGGCCAGCCCGCAATGCGGGCCGACGGTGCGCGGCACCAGCCACGCCCCGAAGGCCAGCATCCCCAGCTCCGAGGCCAGGTCGAAGACATTCGGCATGGCGTGAGTGAACAGCAGGCTGTGCAGCGGGTAGCCGCTCGTCGTCCCCGAGCCAGGCGGCGTGATGCTGCCCCGCTGGGCCAGGGCGAAGGCGCAGGAGGCGAAACCGATCAGGGCCACCGCCATCAGGTCCGCAGCCAGGACCGGAGCCAGCAGCGTGACGGCTGCGGCGGCCAGTACCACCGTCAAGGTCCACGGGCGGACCCCCCCGTACACGACGGACACCAGCATCACGGCAGGAAACAAGACGGCCCAGCCCGCGGCACGCAGACGTTGCGGCACGGCCTCCAGAAGACTGCTCATGCCGTTCATGCTGGTCCACCCGCCTGCGAGCCGCCATAGACCAGCCTCCACACATTAGGGGTAGGTAAATGTCTACCGGCGCAGTGATGCCGCCGCCGGATGGTTATACCCGCCGTTTACAAGTTTGCGGCCGCGCGCAGCCCACGAGGTGGTCTTGCTCCTGACACCGTGCGAGACCCATCCTTCGCTGTCCGCCATCTGCCGGTGCGTTGGCTGCACTCTTGGCTGCTGGGATGGGCTGTTCCCAGGATGCTTCTCGCCGCCGGGCCATAATCTGCGTGTCGCAGCTCAACTCGCGCCAGCTGATGAAGTGGGAGACCAGCTTTTGGGACCAGGCAGACTTCACGCGCTCATCGACGGCGTCTTTGCCATCGCCCTGACCCTGCTGGTCTTGGACCTCCCTAAGCCTGCCCACTCTGCGCGGCTCGTCCATGATCTGCTTCGCGCCTGGCCCTCATACGTGGCCTACCTGGTGTCGTTCATCACGATCGGCATCTTGTGGATCGAGCATCACGGCATGATGAGCGCCGTTCGCGGCATCGACCGGCGGTTCCTGGAGCGGACGCTGGCCTTTCTGCTGTTCATCTCCATCATTCCCTGGCCCACTGCGCTCGCCGCGGACTACGCCAACCAGTCTGTGTCCGAGGCGCGGGCGACAGCGGTGCTGTACGCGGCCACGATGCTCATGATGGGTCTGACGTTCGCCTGGGGGTGGCGCTATCTTGCGGTCCACCCGGAGCTGGTCGCCGAGCCCGCCCGTCCCGCATTCCCCGCTGGGGCGCGCCGGGCACTGCTAGGCGGCCTGGTCTACCTCATCGCGATCGCCGCGGCCTTCCTCAGCCCCAGGGCATCATTCGCGATTGACGCCATCGTGGCCGTCTACTTCGCCGTATCCAGGAGCAGGGTGCCTGGTCTGATTGTCCAATCGGCGCCGACAGATGACCCCGACTAGGTCTGGTCACACGCGGCACGGCCCGGTGATAGCAGGCTGCTGATGCCGGTCGTCCTCGCAGGCACGGATTTTCTGGGCAGCGGCGGCCGGGAATGCCCTCCGCGCTGCGCCGGGGGGAGCGCCGGCCAGGGCGGCCAGCCGGGCCGCAGCTGATCGGGGCACGCGGCCAGAAGCAGGCCTCCTGAAGATCCACTCACAAGATCACGAACATCTGTTCTGACCTGGATGGAACCTCAGAATTTGTGAGCGCGCCTGGCAGGACTCGAACCCGCGACCCGCTGCTTAGAAGGCAGCCGCTCTATCCAGCTGAGCTACAGGCGCCGGACTTCTCATTGTGCACGCACTAGGTCACATGCTGGACACGTAACGACCGCGAGACGGGCAACCCGTGCCCGGCCACTAGGGTCAGGGCCGTGAAGGGCGCGCTGCTGGTCGCGGGGACCACGTCGGACGCGGGGAAGAGCGTGCTCACTGCGGGACTGTGCCGGTGGCTGGCCCGGCGGGGCATCAGGGTGGCGCCGTTCAAGGCGCAGAACATGTCGCTCAACTCCTATGTCACCCCCGGCGGCGCGGAGATCGGCCGGGCTCAGGCCATGCAGGCCGCAGCGGCGGGCATCGAGCCGGACGCGCGGATGAACCCGGTGCTGCTCAAGCCGGGCAGCGACAGCCGAACCCACGTCATCGTGGCAGGCCAGCCGGCCGGCGACGTGAGCGCCGCCGAGTACCGGCATCACTCCCGGCACCTGCTGCACGTCGCCCTGGACAGCCTGGAGGCCCTCCGGGCCTGCTACGACGTGGTCATCTGCGAGGGGGCGGGCAGCCCGGCGGAGATCAACCTGCGGGACAGCGACATCGCCAACATGGGGCTGGCCCGGGCGGCCGGGCTGCCCGTCATCGTGGCCGGGGACATCGACCGCGGCGGCGTGTTCGCCGCGCTGTACGGCACCCTGGCCCTGCTCAGCCCGGCCGACCAGGCACTGGTCAGCGGGTTCGTGATCAACAAGTTCCGTGGCGATCCCGGCCTGCTGGCCCCGGGGCTGGACATGATCACCGGCCTCACCGGCCTGCCGGTGCTCGGCGTGCTGCCGTGGGCGGAGGGACTCGCCCTCGACATGGAGGACTCACTGACGCTGGATGCCGCGGGCGGGCTGGGGGCAGCGGGGGGACGCGGTGCGTTGGGGAACGAGGTTCTCCGGGTGAGCGTGGTCCGGACCCCCCGGATCAGCAACGTCACCGACCTGGATGCCCTCGCGGCGGAGCCGGGCGTGCTGGTCCGGTTCGCGGCCAGCCCGGCCGAGCTGGCCGACGCCGACCTGGTCGTGCTGCCCGGGTCCCGGGCCACCGTCGCCGACCTGGGCTGGCTGCGGGAACGGGGGCTGGCCGAGGCGATCACCGGCCGGGCCCGGGCCGGGCGGCCGGTGCTCGGCATCTGCGGCGGGTACCAGATGCTCGGCACCGAGATCGAGGACCGGGTCGAGTCCCGGGCCGGGACCGTCGCCGGGCTGGGGCTGCTGCCGGTGCGGGTCACGTTCGGCCCGCACAAGGTGCTGGGCCGGCCGCGGGGCACCGGCTACGGGGCCGAGGTCACCGGCTACGAGATCCATCATGGCGTCGCGGCCGTCGCCGAGGGGGCCGCGGATCCCTTCCCGGGCGGCTGCCGGTCGGCGGCCGTGTGGGGCACCACCTGGCACGGCACGCTGGAGTGCGACGAATTCCGGCGGGCGTTCCTCACCGAGGTCGCGGCCCGGGCCGGGCGGGACTTCGCCGTCGCCCCGGACACCAGTTTCGCCGCCGCCCGGCAGGCCCGGCTGGACACCCTGGCCGGCCTGGTGGCCGCGCACCTGGACACCGCGGCGCTGGACCGCCTCATCACCGCGGGACCGCCGCCGGGCCTGCCGGTTGTCCCCCCAGCGGGTGTCTCCCCAAGCGTGATCACACGCGCTTGACTGGGAGACGGAGGTGGCGCCATGGAGGGGACGGGCACGCAGACCCGTGAGGGCGGCGGCATTGCGATCAACGGCACCGTGACGGCCGGGTATGAGCGGGTGCGGGACGCGTTCGCGGAGAACTTCGCCGAGCGCGGCGAGGTCGGGGCCAGCGTCGCGGTCGTGGCCGGCGGGGAGCCGGTCGTCAACCTGTGGGCGGGCTGGGCCGACCCGGCCCGCACCCGGCCCTGGCAGGCGGACACGCTGACCAACGTCTGGTCCACCACGAAGAACATGACCGCGCTGTGCGTCGCCATCCTGGTCGACCGGGCCGGGCTGGACGCGGAGGACCGGGTGGCCAGGTTCTGGCCGGAGTTCGCGGCGGCCGGCAAGGGCGGCATCACGCTCGGCTGGCTGATGTCGCACCGCGCCGGGCTGTCCGGGCTCACCACCCCCATCACCGTGACCGACTGGCAGGACTGGGAGAAGATCACCAGCCTGCTGGCCGCCCAGGCGCCGCTGTGGGAGCCGGGGACGGTCAGCGGGTACCACGCGGTGACGTTCGGCTTCCTGGCCGGCGAGGTGGTGCGCCGGATCACCGGGCAGACCCTGGGCGAGTTCTTCGCCGCCGAGGTGGCCCGGCCGCTGGGCGCCGACTTCCACATCGGGCTGGACGCCGCGGACCTGCCGCGGTGCAGCGACCTGCAGGAGGTCCAGCGCGCCGAGGCCGAGCAGTCCGCCCTGATGAAGGCGATCGCGAACGCGCACCCGGCCGCCCAGGCCGCGCTGCTCAACCCGGTGCTCACCGGGGCCGAGGCCAACGAGCCGGGCTGGCGGATGGCGGAGATCCCGGCCGCGAACGGGCACGGCACGGCCCTCGCCCTGGCCACGATCATGGGGTCGCTGGCCGACGGCTCGCAGCGGGTGATCAGCCGGGCGGCCATGGAGGCGGCCCGGACCGGGCAGGGCCGGTGCACCGACCTGGTCCTGGGCTTCCCGCTGGAGTTCGGCCTCGGCTTCGCCCTGTCCGGGCCGGAAGGCCACTACGGGCCCAATCCGGTCGCGTTCGGGCACGACGGGTTCGGCGGGTCGTCCGCCTGGGCCGACCCGGAGGCCGGCCTGGCGGGCGGCTACGTGATGAACCGGATGGGCCTCGGGCTGGCCGACGACAGCCGCAAGATGACGCTGGTCAAGGCGGCCTACCGGAGCCTGGCCGGCTGACGGGCGTACCCTGGGTGCTGCCACCCCGGGACGCCCAGCGGAGGCCGCCGTGATCCCGTTCCTCGTCACCGCACTGCTCGACGCGTGCGGGTACGCGGGCGGCCAGCACGCCGCGCTGCTGGCCCGCGGGGACTCCTCGGGCCTGGTGCTGCTGGCTGCGGTCACGCTGACCGCGATGCTCGCCACGGCGCTCGCGCAGGGCGCCCGGATCGCCGCCGCGGCCTTCGCCATCCCGCTCGGCTGCCGGGCCGCCGCGCTGCGGGAGAAGTCCTGGTGCGCGGCCTTCCTGCCGCAACGCGACCCGGACGCGCGCGGCCGGCCCCGTCCCCGGGCACCCTCGGCGGTCCCGGCGGCCGCCTGATCCCGCACTGATCCCGCGCCGCGGCGGGCCGCCCCCCGGGCCGGCCCGCTGCCAGCGGTGTGCCGTGGCCACGCGGCCGTCTCCAGCTGTCATCCGGTTCCGTGACCCGCTGGAGGGTGCATCACCATGTCTGCCCTGTTCGGCATCCCGGCCGATCTCGCCTACCACCTCGTCTGCTGGTTTGCCGCCGTGCTCGCGCCGTTGCTCGGCGGTGCCGCCGCCGCGGCCGCCATCGTCGTCTTCACCGTCCTCATCCGGCTGGGCTTGCTGCCCCTGGGCTACCTCGCGTTCCGCGGCGAGCAGGCCCGCAGCCGGCTGCTGCCCCGAATGCAGGAACTACAGCGCCGGCATGCCCGCGACCCGGAGCGGCTGCGGGCCGAGATGGCGGCGCTGCAGCGCGCGGAGGGCGCCGGCCTGTTCGCCGGGTGCCTGCCCCTGCTCCTGCAGATCCCGTTCTTCTCCGTGATGTACCGGCTGTTCCTGTCCCGCTCGGTGGCCGGGGCCCCGAACATGCTCCTCGGGCACCGGCTGCTGGCCGCGTCGCTGGGCAGCCGGTGGCTGGCGGGAGGCGGGCCGTTCAGCCCGCAGGGCCTCGTGTTCGCGGCCCTGTTCGCGCTGCTGGCCGGGGCCGCCCTGCTCGCCGTCCGGGCCGCCCGGCGGGCGGCCGAATCCGCCGGGGCGGCGGCACCCGCCGAGGCGGCGGCACCCGCGGGGGCCGCCGCGGCTGCGGGGACTCCGGCGGCGGAACGCGCCGTCGGCGTCCTCGGCCGCCTGCTCCCATTCGGGACCCTGGTCATGGCGGCCATCGTTCCCCTCGCCGCCGGGCTGTACCTGCTGACCACGACCGCCTGGACGCTGGCCGAGCGGGCGGCGATAAAGCGCTGGGGCCGGGTCCGGTAGCCCGGGTATCATGGATCCCATGCAGGTCATTCCGCAGCCCACCGCCGCGGCCGCGCGAGCTATCCGCCCGCCGGCCGCCGCTGCCTGACCTCGTTCTCCTCACGCTGGCGACCGGAAACGGCCCCCAGCGCGCGACCTGCCCTGACTATCCATGGCCCGCGCCCGCGGCCCTTTCCGGCGCCCCCGACCCCGGAAAGAGCCCGGACATGGACCATCAGCAGGCCGTCACCACCTTCGTCAACTTCTTCCGCGACCGCGGGCACCACCCCATCGCGTCGCACTCCCTGATAACGCCGCCCGCCGACCCGGTGCTCTTCACCACCTCCGGCATGCACCCGCTCACGCCGTATCTCAACGGCCAAGCGCACCCCGCCGGGAACCGCCTCACCGGGGTCCAGCGCTGCCTGCGCACCACCGACCTGGAGGAAGTCGGCGACCTGACCCACCTGACCATGTTCGAGATGCTCGGCTCCTGGTCCCTGGGCGACTACGCGGGCCCGCAAAGCCTGTGCTGGGGCTTCGAGCTGGTCACCGGGGCGTTCGGGCTGGAGCGCGGGCGGCTGCACGCCACCGTGTTCGGCGGCGACGGGCAGGCCGGGCCGGACACCGAACTGGCGGCCACCTGGGCCGGCCTGGGCGTGCCGGTGGAACTGACCGGGGCGGAGAACTGGTGGTCCAACGGCCCGACCGGGCTGTGCGGCACGGACTCCGAACTGTTCGCCTGGACCGGATCCGGGCCGCCGCAGGGTACCCCGTCCACCGACGGGCGCTGGGTGGAACTGTGGAACCACGTGATGCTGCGCTACCGGCGGCTCGCGGACGGCACGCTGCAGCCGCTGCCCCGGCCGTGCGTGGACACCGGGATGGGCCTGGAACGGCTGCTCACCGTGGTGCAGGGCGTCCCCTCCGTCTTCGACTGCGATCTGCTGCAGCCGTGGTCCGGCACGGTGGGCCGGCTCTGGCCGGGGCTGGGCGCCCGGCCGGCCCGGCTGGTCACCGACCATCTGCGGGCCAGCGTCGTCGTGCTCGGCGACGGGGTGCTGCCGTCCAGTACCGGGCGCGGCTACGTGCTGCGTCGGCTGATCCGCCGCGCCCTGACCGCGCTGGGGCGGGAGGATCCCGCCCGCACGCTCGGTGACCTGCCGGGTGACCTCCTGGCCGGGACCGTGGCGCACTTCGGGCTCGGCGGTCCCGGGGACGGCCGGGGCGGCCCGGGAGACGGGCGGCCCGGTCCGGGGCAGATCCGGGCGGTGCTGCTCACCGAGGAACGGCGCTTCGCCGGGCTGCTCGCCCGGGGCCGGTCCGTGCTGGCCCGCCGAGGCACCAGCGGGCCGCTCACCGAGGACGACTACCGCTACCTGCACGAGACGCACGGCCTGCCCCGCGAATTCGTCACCGCCATGCTGCCCTGGCATGAGCCGGCGACATGAGATTGTCACAGTTTGGGTCCCGGGCCTGCCGGGCAGGCGGGGGCTAGGGCAGCATGGTCCGCGCTGCGCGCGGGACGGACCGAGGCCGGCACCGGCAGGACCGGGGAAGGAGCCAGAGTTGCTGATCATCTTCGGGTTGCGGGTTTTCTACCACACCATCGGGACGGGCGTGTTCCACTGCCGCAAGTGCGGCGGCGACCGGCAGTACCGGCACCGGGCCGGGCGGCGCTTCTTCACCCTGTTCTTCATCCCGGTCATCCCGCTGAACAAGGTGGGCGAGCACGTGCAGTGCACCACCTGCAAGACGCGGTACGTGACCGACGTGCTCGGGCTGCCCACCGCCGCCCAGATGCAGGCCGCGCTGCCGGCCGGGATGCGGGCCGCCGCCATGGTCATGCTGCACGCCGGTGACCCGGGCAGCCAGGCGGCCCGGCAGGCCGCGGTGGCCGCCATCCAGGGGGCCGGCGAGCAGGGCTTCTCCGACGCTGGCCTGCTGTCCGAGGTCCCCCAGTCGGCCGAGGCCACCGGGCACGCCCTCAGCCAGGTCGCCCGGCAGCTGACCCCGGACGCGCGCGAATGGTTCCTGGCCCAGGTAGTGCGGATCGGCACGGCCGACGGCCCGCTGACGGAACGGGAGCGCCAGGCCGCCTACGCGATCGCCGCGGGCCTGGGCATGACCCAGGCCCAGGCGGTCGGCGTGGTCACCCTGGCCGAGCGCGCCCAGCAGGATTAGTGCTTACCCTGGGGGACGACCCCCGGTCCCCCGCCCATCCGCCGGGCCGGCCGGACACGCCTCCGGTGCGCCCGGCCTCCCGGCTACCAGGGCACCGGGCCGGCTGCCGAGAAGTACCCTCCGGTCGGGCCACCCCGGCCCATGCCCGCCATCCGGACGATGATCTCCGCGCCCTGCGCGACGGTCTGGGTGCCGCGGTGCCCGTTCAGGTCGGTGGCGGTGTAGCCGGGGTCGACCGCGTTGACCCGCATCGCCGGGTACGCCCTGGCGTACTGCGACGTGAGCATGTTCAGCGCCGCCTTGGACGAGGGGTAGGCGAGGCTGACGAACGTCGATTCGAACCGGTCCGGGTCGGTGGTCACGGCCAGCGACCCGAGGCCGCTGCTCACGTTCACGATGACCGGCGCCGCGCTGGCCTCCAGCAGCGGCAGGAACGCCTGGGTGACCCGGACCATGCCGAACACGTTGGTCTCGTACACGGTGCGCAGGTCGTCCGCGGTGACCTCGCCCGCCGGCCGCCGGCCGCCGCTGATGCCGGCGTTGTTCACCAGCACGTCGAGATGGCCAGCTTCGCCGCGGACCCGCTTCGCCGCGGCCTGGACCGACTCGTCGCTGGTCACGTCGAGCAGCAGAGGCTGGCCGCCGGTCGCCGCGGCCGCTTCCTGGCCGCGCTGCTCGTCGCGGGCCCCGAGGTAGACGGTGTGCCCGGCGGCGGCCAGCTGGCGGGCGGTCTCCAGCCCCAGTCCCTTGGTGGCTCCGGTGATGAGTGTCGTTGTCATGGTGTCCAGCCTGCTCCCTGCCCGCGGGGCGGCCCAGCCGGCTGCCTTTCCTGGGACTGGCGGTACCAGGCTGCGCTCCGGCCGGCTACGCATACTGGAGGGATGACTCCTCGTGCCGGTACCGAGCTGGGCGCGGCGCTGCGGGCCTGGCGGGACCGGCTGGACCCGGCCGCGGCCGGGTTGCCGGATCGCGGTGCCCGCCGGGCACCAGGCCTGCGCCGGGAGGAACTGGCCGTGCTGGCCGGCCTGTCCGCCGACTACGTCACCCGCCTGGAGCAGGGCCGGTCCAGCGCGCCGTCGGCCCAGGTGCTGGCGTCGCTGGCCCGGGCGCTGCGGCTGTCCGACGCGGAACGAGATCACCTGTTCCTGCTCGGCGGGCAGCCTGCGCCCGGCCCGGGACTGGTGCCGTCCCATCTCACGCCCGGCCTGCAACGGCTGCTCGACCAGCTCACCGGCACCCCGGTCAGCGTGTACGACGCAGCCTGGACGCTGCTGGCCTGGAACCCGCTGTGGGCCGCCCTGGTCGGTGACCCCGCCGGGGCGCGGGGCCGGGACCGGAACGTGCTGTGGCGGCACTTCACCGGCTCCGGTTCCCGGATCCGGCACACTTCGGAGGACCAGGTGCGGTTCGAGGCGTCCGCCGTGGCCGACCTGCGGGCCGCCGCGGCCCGGTACCCCGCGGATGCGGGCCTGCGGGGCCTGATCGCCGACCTGCGTGCGGCCAGCCCGCGGTTCGCCGCACTGTGGGACCAGCGGGCCGTCGGGCACCACGACCGGGACCGTAAGACCGTGCACCACCCGGATCTGGGGCCGGTCACGGTGGACTGCGACGTGCTCACCGTGGCGGGCAGTGACCTGCGGGTGGTCGCCTACACCGCGGCGCCGGGCAGCGAGGCGGCCGAGAAGCTGCGGCTGCTCGCCGTGCTCGGCACCCAGCACCTGGCCGACCTGCCGGCCGGGTGACGCGGGCCGGCGGATGCGCGGGGAGTCCGGGGGGTCGTTGCCACAGGATGAAACGCCGGGGGGTCGTTGCCACGGGCTGACACTGTGTAGCCTCGTGGCGAGGAGGTCGTCATGCACCAGCCGCCCATTCCGCACGTCATGAGCACGGACCCTGAGATCGGCGAACTGATCGAGGCCGAGGCCCGTCGGCAGTTCGAGAAGGTCCGGCTGATCCCGTCGGAGAACTACGCCTCGGTCGCTGTCCTGGAGGCCACCGGGTCGATCCTCAACAACAAGTACTCCGAGGGTTACCCAGGCCGCCGGTACTACGAGGGCCAGCAGTTCATCGACCAGATCGAAACGATCGCGCAGGAGCGGGCCAAGGCGCTGTTCGGCGTGGAGCACGCCAACGTGCAGCCCTACTCCGGCTCGCCCGCCAACCTCGCCGTGTACCTGGCGTTCCTGCAGCCCGGGGACACGGTGATGGGCATGGCGCTGCCGATGGGCGGCCACCTCACGCACGGCTGGCCGGTGTCCGCCACCGGCAAGTGGTTCCATGCGGTGCAGTACGGCGTCCGGGCCGACACCGGCCTCCTGGACCTGGACCAGGTCCGCGAGCTGGCCCTGTCCGAGCGGCCCAAGGTGATCTTCTGCGGCGGCACCGCGATCCCGCGGACCATCGACTTCCCGGCCTTCGCCGAGATCGCCGCCGAGGCCGGCGCGATCCTGGTCGCCGACATCGCGCACATCTCCGGGCTCATCGCCGGGGGCGCGCATCCATCCCCGGTCGGGTTCGCCCCGGTGATCACCACGACCACGCACAAGACCCTGCGCGGGCCGCGCGGTGCCATGATCATGTCCACCGCGGGGTACGCGTCGCCGCTGGACAAGGCGGTGTTCCCCGGCCTGCAGGGCGGCCCGCACAACCACACCACGGCGGGCATCGCGGTGGCGCTGCACGAGGCGGCCGGCCGGAGTTCCGCGGCTACGCCCACCAGGTGGTGGCCAACGCCAAGGCGCTCGCGGCGGCGCTACTGGAGCGCGGCTACAACCTCGTGTCCGGCGGCACCGACAACCACCTCATCCTGATGGACCTCACCCCGCAGGGGATCGGCGGCAAGCCGGCCGCCAAGGCCCTGGACCGGGCGGGCATCGAGCTGAACTACAACACGGTCCCATTCGACCAGCGCAAGCCGTTCGACCCGTCCGGGGTGCGGCTCGGCACCCCGGCCATCACCACCCGCGGCCTGCGTGAGGAGCACATGCCGCAGATCGCGGCCTGGATGGACGAGGCGATCACGGCGGCGGTGAAGGAAGACGAGGCTGCCATTGAGCGGATCGCTGGCGAGGTCCGTGACCTGCTGGCCGGATTCCCGATGCCGGGCTGGGCGCCAACCCCCTGAACCCGCAGCGCTGACGCCCCGGGCGGCCTGTGACCTGGCGGGTCACGGGCCACTCGGGGTGACGTTGGGCACGCGGGGTGGACTTGTTGTGTTAAATCCGTGTTAGCGCGCTTGCGCGCGGACGGCGGCCATATCAGGATGCAGCCGAGAGTGGCTGGCCGGTGGCCGGGAGTGATTTGGCTGGTGCTCCGCCAGGAATCGTGGGGGTGCTGATGCCAACAGTCGCCGGAACCGCCGAGGCGGTCACCAGGGAGGTCGCCCGGCGCTGGGCGGAACTCGACCCGCTGCTCCCGGAGCCGCCGCAGGTGGCGGGGTGCGGGGCCCGGCTGGCCGTCCCGGAGGCGGCGGGCGGCTCGCTGGCCGGGGCCGGCACCTGTGAGCACTGGACCGCGCCGCCCGGGTCGCTGGACGCGACCTGGGGCGCGGCCTGCCGGTTCGAGCTGAGGCCGCAGATCGCCGCCGCGGACGTGCGGGCCGCGCTGGACCAACTGCTGGCCCAGTGGGCCGGGCACCTGTTCGGGCTGCCGGCCGCCGCGGAGGACGACACCGCGGCCGTAGTGACCTGGCCGAGCCGGGACATCGAGGGGGTACGGGCGCTGCTCGGCCATGGGCTCGTGCCGCGGTCGGTCATCGCCGCGCGCCTTCCCGGCCGCGGGCCCAGGCCCAGGCCGGCCGCCCTGCCGTCCGGCGTGCACATCAGGCAGGCCGGGCCGGCCGACGCCCGCGCCGTGGTCCAGCTCGGCCTGGAGACCATCCGGTACGACGCCTGTTTCGGCACCGTCATCGAGCGGCCGGACACGGTCCCGGCGCTGCGCGTCGAGGCCGGGGCCGCGCTGGCCGGCCCGGACCCGTGGATCTGGCTGGCCGAGCGGGATGCCCGGCCGGTCGGCCTGCTCCACGCGGAGCGGCCTGAGTCGTCGGGCTGGATCGCCCCGCTGGCCCGGCCGGCACCCGTGTCCTACCTGGAGCTGATGACCGTGCGCCCGGAGGAGCGCGGCAGCGGCGTGGGGGCCGCGCTGGTGGCCGAGTTCCTCCGCATCGCCGAGGCCTCCGGTGTCGGCGTCACGCTGCTGCACCATGATCAGGTCAACCCGCTGAGCGGGCCGTTCTGGAGCCAGCGCGGGTACCGGCCGCTGTGGACGGTATGGGAAGCCCGCCCGGCCCGCACCCTCCGCTGACCGGCGGCACCGCGGCTGTTTCCTGGCGGTCACGGTGCCCGGCGGTGCGGGCTGATCGGTTTCGCCGCGGCCGGTGCCGGCTATCTGGTGGCCACCCGGCGGCCCGGCCCATGGCAGCCAGGGTGACGATGCCGCCGAGCAGGAACGCCCCGCCGCACCCGGCCAGCGCCAGGCGCAGCCCGGGAACGAACCCCAGCCGGCCGCTGACCAGTGACCCGCCCACCGCGACGCCGACCGCCCCGCCCACCTGCCGGGCGGCGTTGAGGAGGCCGGCGGCGGTCCCGCCCCGGCCCGCGGGCGCCGGCTCCATCACCGCGGTGGTGGCGGCGGGCATGGTGAGCGCCATCCCGGCGCCCGCGGCCAGCATGGGCAGCACCAGCCTCCAGTAGGGCGTGCCGGGCCCGCTGGCGGTCAGGGCGAGCAGGCCGGCCGCGCCCGCGCCCAGCCCGGCCAGCATGGTGGGCCGCGGCCCGCGGTGCCCGGTGAGCCGGCCGGGCGCTGCGTGACAGCGAAGGCGGTGCTGGCCAGCACCGCGACGATCAGCCCGGCGGCCACCGGCCAGGAAGCCCAGCCGTGCGACCCCGCCTCGATCAGGCCGGCGACCAGCGCGGCCAGCGCGAGAGCGGCGGTGGCCTGGCCGGCCGGGTCGGCCCGCCGGTGCCGCGTCCCAGGCGGCGCGGCCACCCGGCGGCGGGTGGGCCAGCCGGCCAGCAGCCCGCCGGGGACATTGAGGGCGAACACCAGCCGCCAGCTGGCCGCCGTGGTCAGTGCGCCGCCCAGGACCGGGCCGGAGGCGGCCGCGAGCCCGCCGATGCTGCCCCACGGGCCGATGGCGCGGGCCCGCGTGCCCCAGTCCGGGTAGCTGGCCTGCAGCAGGGCGAGCGACGTGGGCACGAGGAGGGCCGCGGCCGCGCCCTGCGCCAGCCGGACGGTGACCAGCATGCCGAGGGTTGGCGGCAGCGCGCAGCCCGCCGACGCCACCGTGAACAGGGCGAGTCCAGCCAGGAACCCCCGGCGCGGCCCGAACCGGTCGCCCGTCACCCCGGCCGACAGCAGCAGCGCGGCGAACGCCAGCGTGTAGCCGTCGGCCACCCACTGCAGCCCGGTGATCCCGCCGCCCAGGTCCTGGCCGATGGCGGGCAGCGCCAGGTTCACTGCGGTCGCGTCGAGGATGACCATGAAATAACCGAGGGCCACGGCCAGCAGTGGTGCCCAGGACCCGTCCCTGGCCGCAAGATCACGTTCGGTCGATGCGTCCATGGGCCGGAGTCTGCCCGCCGGATCGTTCGGCCTGGGCCGAAGTGTCCGCTTGCTAGCGTGCCAGGATGAGGCCAGCAGCGATGACACCGGCCAGGAGCAGTGGCAGATCAGGTGCCGGAGTGGCGCGCGGTGGAGCGGCGCGCGATGGAGTGGTGCGCGACGGAGTGGCGAGCGATGGAGTGGTGCGCGGCGCGGCGGCGTGCGACGGAGTGGCGAGCGATGGACGCGATGGAGTGGTTCGCGGTGAGGCGGACATCGCGCTGATCGGGGCGCTCATCGGGGAACCGGCGCGGGCCCGGGTGCTGATGGCCCTGGTGGACGGGCGGGCGCTGCCGGCCAGCCGGCTGGCTGCCGAGGCGGGAGTGGCGCCCTCCACGGCCAGCGAGCACCTGGCCCGGCTGACGGCGGCGGGACTGGTCACGGTGCGGCCCGCAGGGCGGTCGAAGTTCTACCGGCTCGCCTCGCCCGCGGTTGCGGACGCCCTCGAGGCGATCTCCCGGATCTCCCCGGACCAGCCCATCCGCTCGCTCCGCCAGGGCAGCTACGCCCGCGCCCTGCGCGAAGCCCGTACCTGCTACAACCACCTGGCCGGGCGGCTGGGCGTCGGGCTGTTCACCGGGATGCTCAGCCGTGGGCTGCTGGCCGGGGGCGACGGGTACCACCACCCGGAGCAGGCGGTGCTCGACCGGCTGTCCGCGCCGGGACGGGACCTCAGCTACCGGCTCACCCCGCACGGCGAGGCCGTCCTCGGTGAGCTCGGCCTCGACCTGGACGTCATCCTGGCCCGGCGGCCAGCGGCACGGTACTGCCTCGACTGGTCCGAGCAGCGGCATCATCTGGCTGGCCCGCTCGGCACCGCGCTGGCTGACCGGCTCTTCGAACTCGGCTGGGTCGCCCGGGGACAGCGGCGCCGGGTGGTCCGGGTCACCGAGGCCGGCCAAGCCGGGCTGACGTCCGCGCTCGGGCTGCCCGCCGGCTGGGCTGAGCCGGCCGCGCCTGGGGCTGAGCCGGCCGCGCCTGGGGCTGAGCCGGCCGCGCCTGGGGCTGAGCCTGGGCCGCCGGCTGGGATGCGAGGGATCGGGGCCGGCGCTAGCGAGGCTCCTGGCACGAGGGGGTAGGAGATGCGGCCAGCGCGCCGGCGGCTGTGCCGCTGCTGGCGGTATCGCCGGTGGCCAGGTGCCGGGACGCGGACGGGGCCACGATGGCGGGCGCCCTCCGGTGCCGGGGCGCCTTCCCGGCCTTCCTGGCGGCGGGGGGGCGGCCTGGGGCGGTGACCACGGGTGCCCCGGCCGCCGGGGGTGCGTCGGCGGCCGCGTTGCCGTACATCCAGGTGCTGGTGGCCTGGACCGCCCCCGGGCTGAGCTGGATCCCGGTCAGGGTGGCCTGGTGGCCGGCCGAGTCGGTGAGCCGGACGGTGAACGGCCCGGCGCCGAGGCCGGCGGGGGCCAGCCAGTACCCGTAGCTGGCCCGGGCCAGATCCTGCCAGCCATGGGAAGGGCTGCTTGCCTGCACGCTGGCCAGCGCGTTGCCGGTGTTCATCGGCAGCAGGGCCAGGTAGTAGGCGGACGACCCGGTCTTCACCAGGACGGACAGCGGGCCGGGCAGCGGTGGATCGGCGATCGTGTGGTAGGTCACGCCGACCAGGCCAGCGCTGAGCGGGGCGACCCGGGCGAACGCCTGGCCGCTCAGGTCGATGTGCCCGGCACCGCAGGGCGGGCACTGATCGACCACCTCGGCGGTCACCGACCCGTCCGGGCCGGAGACCTGCAGGTAGCTGCCGCACGCGGCGCCTGCGGCGTACTCGCCGGGCGACAGCGCGACGTACAGCTGGCCGGCGGGCAGGCCGGGGTAGGAGCAATTGCCCGTGCCGGGCTGCAGCACGTAGTGGGTGGCTTCGCTGCCGCCCGGCCCGGCCGCTGCCCCGAGGCCGTTGGCTGGGCTGGCGGCCCCCGTGCGGGTGGCGGCCGTCGTGCGGGTGCGGGTGGCTGCCGTCGTGCGGGTGGCGGCGAGCAGGGTGGCTGGTCCGGGGCGGGCGGCCACGGATGCGGAACTGACGGCGGCGCACGCGGGGGAGGCGGTGGCCTGCGAGATGCCCACCGCCACCGCCACCACGGCCGCCACCCCGCACGCCGCCGCGGCCCCCAGCCCCCAGGCCGGGAGGCCGCGGCGGGTCAGGCCTCGGGCGCGCCTGTGACCACCGGGACTGTCTGCCATGCGGCGGAGTCTAGGGATTCCCGTGGCCTGGGTGTCCGCCATTGCCAGGAGTCCCGCGTATCGGACATCCCGCCCCATCCGGCCGGAATGTCCGATACCGCGAGCGTGACATCACCGGTGCCGGGCGGCCTTGTCAACGTGCGCCAGCAGATACCGCGGGCCAGGCTAAGGCCAGCGGTACTGGTGTGACAGCTGATGCGCCAGTGGCGGAGCCGGCAAGACCCGCGTTTCGTGATGTTGAGTTTGTGGACAGCCGGATGTCCACAAACTCAACATCACGACTGTTGGAACCGGGTTTGGCTGGCGGGGGGCGGCTGGCGGGGCTGGGTTTGGCTGGCGGCTGGCGGCTGGCGGGTGGCGGGTGGCGGGTGGCGGGTGGCGGGGGCTGGGCTCGGTTGGCGGGGGGCTGGACCGGACGGCCGGGATGCGGCCTGCCCGACCCGCACGAGCACGAGCAAGAGCAAGAGCAAGAACAAGAACAAGAGCAATGCTCTCCTTTTGTTTCGATGCTCTGCTAGGATGGCCGGGTGAACGCAAGCCGAACTGCCCGGGAGCGCGTCCGTGCCGAGCTCACCAGGGAGATCACTGACGTCGCCCGTGGCCAGCTGGCCACGGAAGGTGCGGGTGGGCTGTCCCTGCGGGCGGTGGCCCGGCAGCTGGGCATGGTCTCCTCGGCCATCTACCGCTACTTCCCGAGCCGGGACGACCTGCTGACCGCGCTGATCATCGACGGGTACAACGCGATAGGCGAGGCGGCGGAGCAGGCGGAGGCGGCCTGCCCGGCCGGGGACTTCGCCGGCCGGTGGCGGGCCGTCGGCCAGGCCATCCGGGACTGGGCGCTAGCCCATCCGCATGAGTATGCGCTGGTCTACGGCTCACCAGTGCCTGGCTACCGGGCGCCGGAGCAGACCATCGGGCCCGCCGCCCGGGCGGCCACGGTATTCGGGGCGATCGTCAGCCAGGCCTCCCAGGCGGGCGCCATCCGGCTCCCAGACGGCATCCCGCCGCTCCCGGAGGCGTTCGCCGCCGATGCCGCCCGGCTGCGTGCGTCAGTGCTGGCCGAGGTGCCCGATGAAGTGGCCGCGGCCGCCCTGGCCTCCTGGGCGGCGCTGTTCGGCCTGGTGAGTTTCGAGCTGTTCGGCCAGTTCGAGAACGTGATCACGGACCGGGCGGCATTCTTCGCCCACGCCTTGGGCATCCTGGGACGGATGGCCGGCCTCCCCGCCTGAGCCAGTTTCCCCGCCCGGAGCGGCCTTCCTGCGGATAGACCCCACCCCGGGTTGCGCCTGTTCGTGCCTCGAATCTATATTCGATCTACTGGTCCTAGCTGCCTGCCCCCGGGGCGGCCCGCGCATAACGCAGGGAGAGCGGGAGCGAGTGAGCAGGACGTACGGGGAGCCGGCGGACGTCTGGATGCAGAACGGCGTACCGGCCAGGTTCGTCTGGCGGGGGAGGCCCTACACGGTGCGCAGTGTGCTGGATCACTGGATGACCAGCCGTGAGTGGTGGCGGCAGCAGGCTCCCGACCTGGACTCCCCGGCGGAGCGCGAGTTCTGGCGGGTGGAGGCGTCGCCCGGAGGCAACGCCCGCGCCGGGGTCTACGAACTGCGCCGCGATCCCGCGACCGAGCACTGGATGCTGGCCCGGGTATGGGACTTAGCGAAGCCAGCTGGGCCAGCGACTTCGTTCACCTGCACGTGGCCTCGGCCTACTCACTGCGGTACGGGGTCGCCAGCCCGGCCGCCCTGGCGGCGGGAGCCGCCCGGCACGGGATGCGGGCTGTCGCCCTGACCGACCGGGATGGGTTGTATGGCGCGGTCAAGCACGCCGTGGCCTGCGCGGAGGCGGGCATCGCGCCGATCCTGGGGGCCGACCTGGCGCTGGCCGGCGCGGATGGCCCGGACGGCCCGGACGGCGCGGACGGGCCGCGGGTGCTGAACTCCCAGGCCCCGGTGCGGCTGCGTAGCGAGGATGCGCCGCGGGTGACCTTCCTGGCCGAGGGCAGCCGGGGATGGGCCTCGCTGTGCCGGCTGGTCAGCGCGGCGCACCAGGCGGGCCAGCGCGGCGCCCCGCTGGCCAGCCAGGACCTCGTCGCCGGGCGTCCGGGCCTGGTCATCCTGCTCGGCCCGGACAGCGACGTGGGCCGGGCCGTTGCCGCCCGGCGGCCGGACCGGGCCGCCGCCGCCCTGGCTCGCTGGCGGGACTGCGGTGAGGCAGTCATCGAGATCACCGATCACCGCACCCGGGGCAGCCAGCACCGGGCCGCCCGGATGCTCCGGCTGGCTGAGGAGGCCGGGGTGCCTGCGGTGCTCAGCAACGCGGTCCGCTACGCCGCCCCGGCTGACGCCGCGGTCGCGCAGGTGCTCGACGCGGCCCGGCAACTGGCCCCGCTGGGCCAGCGGCACCTGGCCCGGCGCAACGCCCAGGCCTACCTGGCCAGCGGCGCGGAGATGGCCCGGATCGCCGGCCGGGCCGGTGACGCCGCCGTCGCCGGGGGGCTGCTCCGGGCGACTGCGGCGCTGGCCAGCCGCTGCATCCTGGACCCCGGGCGGGACCTGGGCATCGGCGGCCGGTTCATGCCGGAGACCACGGCTGACCCGCTCCGCGTGCTGCGCGCGAGGTGCACGGAGGGACTGCGCCGCCGCTACCCGGGCGGCCGGGGGCAGCGGGCCGCCCGGCGCCGCGCGGCACAGCGGCTCGATCACGAACTGGCCATTATCTCCAAGACCGGCCTGGCCTCCTACTTCCTGACCGTCGCCGACGTCACGGACCTGATCCGCGGCCGCGGCATCCATTGCTCGATCCGTGGCTCGGGGGCGGGCTGCCTGGTCAACTACCTGATCGGCATCTCTGGCATCGACCCGCTCGAGTATGACCTGCTCATGGAGCGGTTCCTGTCCGAGAGCCGCCGGGGCCTGCCCGACATCGACCTCGACGTGGAGTCGGCCCGCCGGATCGAGGCGTACCGGGCGATCGTGGATGCCTACAGCGAGCAGCGCATCGCCTGCGTGTCGATGATGGAGACGTACCGGGCGCGAAGCGCGATCCGGGATGTGGCCGCCTCCCTGGGGCTGCCCCCGCACGAGATCGACATGGTCGCCAAGGCGTTCCCGCACATCCGCGCGGGTCACATCCGCAGCGCCCTCGCCGAGCTTCCCGAACTGCGGGGCAGCGGCCTGGCCATCCCGCAGCTCAGCGGGCTGTTCCGGCTCGCCGAGCGGCTCGACGGGCTGCCCCGGCACGTCGCGATGCACCCGTGCGGCGTGCTGCTCTCGGATGCCTCCCTGCTGGACCGGACCCCGGTGGAGCGCAGCTTCGAAGGGCTGCCGCTGAGCCAGTTCGACAAGGACGACGTGGAGACCGCGGGCATGATCAAGCTGGACGTGCTCGGGGTGCGCATGCAGTCGGCGATGGCCTACACGGTCGCCGAGGTGGAGCGGACCAGGGGCGAGCGGGTGGACATCGACGCGGTCGGCTGCGCGGACGAGCCGACGTTCGAGATGATCCGCAGCGCCCGCACCCTGGGCTGCTTCCAGATCGAGTCACCGGGCCAGCGGGAGCTTGTGGGCAAGCTGCTGCCCCGGGACATCGGCGACCTGATCGTGGACATCTCGCTGTTCCGCCCCGGGCCGGTCAACTCCGACATGGTCACGCCCTATCTGGACATCCGGCACGGCCGGCGGGCGCCGGCTTACCCGCACGAGGACCTGGCCGCCCCCCTCGCCGAGACCGGCGGGGTGGTCATCTTCCACGAGCAGGTGCTGCGCATCATCCACGCCATGACCGGCTGTGGGCTGTCGTCGGCCGAACGGATCCGCCGCCAGCTGTCCGACGGCGCATCCCGGGAGGAAGCGGGGGAGTGGTTCCGGGAGACCGCGTTCGACCGTGGCTACGACATCGCCACCACGGCGCGGGTCTGGGAGGTGCTCGAGGCGTTTGGCGGGTTCGGCTTCTGCAAGGCGCACGCGGCGGCGTTCGCCATTCCCACCTATCAGTCGGCCTGGCTGAAGCGGCACTACCCGGCCGCGTTCTACGCCGGGGTGCTCACTCACGACCCGGGGATGTACCCGAAACGGGTCATCGTCGCGGATGCCCGGCTGGCCGGCCTGCCGATCCTGCCGGTGGACGTGAACGCCTCGGCCGGCGAGTGGCGCGTCGAGCCGGTCACCCAGCTGCCGGGAGAGGGGCTGCGGGCCGGGCTGCGTGAGGTCAAGGGCATCAGTGAGGCCGAGGTGATGCAGATCGTCGCGGGGCAGCCGTATGCGTCGCTGCGGGACCTGTGGGAGCGGGCCGCGCCGTCCCGCCCGGTCGCCGAGCGGCTGGTCCTGGTCGGTGCCCTGGACTCGCTGCATGGGATCGGCGCGGACGGCGGCCCCCGGGACGGCCTGTCCCGGCGGGACCTGCTCGCCCGGGTCGGGGTGCTGGACCGGCGCCTGCGCGGCGGCGCCGCCGCGCAGGCGCCGCTCGGCTTCGGCGGTGACGGTCTCACTGAGCTGGTGCCGGCCGGGGAACTGCGGGAACTCACCCCGGCCGAGCGGGTCGAGACGGAACTGGAGATCCTCGGCATCGACCTGAGCCAGCACGTGCTGAGCTTCTACGACGGCCTGCTTCGCGAGCTTGGCGTGGTTCGCTCCGCTGACCTGCGGCGCTGCCGGGCAGGCTCGCGGATCCTGGTCGCCGGAGTGAAGGTCGCGACCCAGACCCCGGCCATCCGGTCCGGGATGCGGATCATCTTCGCCACGCTCGATGACGGGACCGGGCCAATAGACCTGGCGTTCTTCGAATCTGTCCAGCCGCGCTGCGCGGCCCGGGTGTTCGGCTCCTGGCTGCTGGTGGTCCGCGGGCGGCTGCGCCGGACTGGCGAGTCGGTGTCGGTCAACGCCGAGGAGTGCTGGGACCTGGCCGCCCTGGCGGAGATCCGCGCGACGGGCGGCATGGAGGCGGTCCGCGCGGCCATGGCGGCCGGTGACGTGCCCGGCGCCGGCCGGCCGCACCCCGGCAGGCCGGCCGGCCGCGGCCCGGCGGGTGGTGCTCCCAAACCCAAGATCATTTATCCCAACGGCTTTGCCCTGTCTCCGTACGCCGAGACCGGATCGCCTGGCGCGGGACTGAAAGACCCGCCGCGGCGGCTGTGGCACGCCAGCCCGGGCAGTTCCGGCGCTGTCCCTGATTCGGCTCAATTATCAAAGCAATAGCTGCTTGTCACGTTTTTTCACTTTAATTTTGCAAGCGGGCCTGTTATGGACTATGGCGGCCCAGCGGCGGGGGGGGGGTGGTCTAGTCGTGCATAAATCCACGACTTAAGCTCCCTGTTAACGATGAAGAGTCGCGAGAGCTGCCAGGCGTCCGCAGGGGGCTGGAAATAGCGGATCGCCCCGTTAACGGCAGTGAACGCGCCACCGGGGGGGATTCATCATGCGCCTTAACATGCATGCGCGCGCGGCTGCGGGCCGCCGGCTAGCTGGGGGAGCCTTGATCCTGCTGCTCGCCATCGTCGCCACCATCGCGGCCAGTGGCGGGCCCGCCCTGGCCGGCAGCGCCGCCCGGCACCGCGCCGCCCGGCACAGTGCGGCGGGGCTCAGTGCGGCGGGGCACAGTGCGGCGGGGCACAGTGCGGCGGGGCACAGTGCGGCGGGGCACAGCGCCGCGGGGCACAGTGCGGCGGGGCACGCCCGGCAGTCAGCGGCACGGCACGCGGCCGCCCATGCCCGGAAGATCACTTACCGGGGAGTAACGTTCAGCATCCCGGCCAGCTGGCAGGTGACCAACCTCGCCGCGCATCCGCAGCAGTGCGTCCGGTTCGACCGGCACGTGCTTTACCTGGGGCATCCGGGAGCCGACCAGCGCTGCCCGGCCGCGCTTATCGGGACCACCGAGGCCATGCTCGTCCAGCCGTCCGCCAGCCGGCCCGGGGTGCGTGCGGCGGCCTACCCGGTGGACCGGTTGATCACCGTGACCACCCGGCGGGTCACAGTCACTGCCACCTACGGCGCCGACCAGGCGCTGATCACCCGCATCCTGGCCAGCGCCGCACTGCCTGCGCCGGCCCGCCCGGGCCAGCCCGGCTCGCCGCCGCCGAATGTCCCCGGTGCCCTGGCCGCCGGGCCGGCCGCCCGTGCCAGCCTGCCGGGATCCGCCACCAGCTACACCGGCCAGGGCTTCGACGCGTGCACCGCGCCGGGCGTTGCGCAGATGCAGACCTGGCTGCGGCTGTCCCCGTACCGGGCGGTCGGGATCTACATCGGCGGCTCCGACCGCGCCTGTGCCCAGCCGAACCTGACATCCTCCTGGGTCACCCAGCAGCAGCAGGCGGGGTGGCACTTCGTTCCCCTCTACGTCGGGCCGCAGGCCAGCTTCGGCGAGATAAACTCGGCGGCCAGCCAGGCGGTCAGCGCGGCCCAGGACGCGGTCGCCCAGGCCCGGCAACTCGGCTTCGGCCCGGGCACGCCGATCTACTACGACATGGAAAACTTCCCGGCCTCGCTGAACACCCGGGTCCTGCGCTTCGCCACCTCCTGGACCAAGGAACTGCACCTGCTCGGCTACCGCTCGGGCTTTTACAGTAATTCCGATTCCGGCATCGCCGACCTGGTCAACAACTATGCCAATACGGCCTACATCATGCCGGATTTCATCTATGACGCCCTGTGGAATGGTGCTGCCAATACCTCCGACCCGATCCTGCCCACCACGGACTGGGCCGACCACCAGCGCATTCACCAGTACCTGGGCGGGCAGAACGTCACCTACGGCGGTGTCACGATCAATATCGACCAGGATTACCTGGACGTGCGGTTGGCGGGCGGCGGGGGCGGCGGGTCCGGCGGCGGGGGCGGGTCCCGGCAGGCCTCGCAGGCCGCCGCGCAGCCCGGCGGGGCCGTGACCGCCTTCTACCGCGGCACCGACGGCCAGTTGTGGCGCGACTCGTTCACCGCCGAGGACGGCTGGCAGGGCCCAGCCAGCATGGGCGGATCGCTGGCGGCGCAGCCCGCCGCGGTCCAGTCGTCCCCGGGGACGACGGCCGTGTTCACCCGGGGAACTGACGGCCATCTCTGGGAAGCGGTGTCCGACGCGGGGTCCGGCTGGTCCTCGCTGGCCCAGCTGAACGTGGGCAAGCTGGGCAGCAGGCCTACTGCGGTGGCCCGGGCCAGCGGGAAGATCGACGTGTTCTGGCGCGGCTCCGCGGACAAGCACCTCTGGCATGCCGAGTACAACCCGGCGAAGGGGTGGGGCAAGCCGCATGACCTCGGCGGCCAATTGGCCTCAGTCCCCGCCCCTACGGTGTCCGGTGCCGGTACTCTGAGTGTGTTCTGGAAAGGCACTGACGGGCATCTGTGGCAGATCCGCCGCAGTCCCGGCCAGTCCTGGGGAAGGTCGGCCAGTCTCGGCATGGGCACGCTGGGCGGCAGCCCCGCCGCGGCGGGGCTGGCGGACGGCACGATTGATGTGTTCTGGCCGGGAAGATCACGGGCGAGGGTGTGGGGCACCAGGTACGTGCCCGGCACCGGCTGGAGCGTGGCGACGGCCGTGGGTGGCGCCGTCGTGGGCCGCCCGTTCGTGGTCACCGCCGGGAAGGCGGCCGACGTCTTCTGGCGGGGCTCTGATGGCAGGCTCTGGTGGAGCGCCAGCCAGGGCACTGGCTGGCCGCCATCGTCGCAGCTGGGCATGGGCGTGCTGGGCGGCGCTCCGTTCGCGGTCGGCCAGGCTGGTGGCGCGGTGGACGTGTTCTGGAAGGGCTCAGTCGATCCGCATCTGTGGCACGCCCGGTATAGCGGCGGATCCTGGGCGGGCCCCGGGGATCTCGGGGGCGCCGTGAGCTGAGCATGATCCTGGGTAATTGCTGAGAGGAGGGCAAGTACCTGGGACAGCAACAAGGTCCCGTACGGTATACCTGGTCTGGTGACCTCTTGGTCTCCGAATGAATTAGGACGCTCATGACTTTCATTCCGCCCGGGCTCTCCGATGCCCTGTGGCGAATCGTCCCGGCGCCGCTTCGCAGCACGCTGGTCAAACGCTTCGTCCGGTTTGCCCCGGCCGCGGTGTGTGCAGTGGGCGCTACCCAGATCACCTACATCATCTGCCTCGGCCCGCTGGGCCTGACGGCCGGGATATCCGGGTTCCTCGGCTGGCTGGCTGGCGCGGCGGTCAGTTACGTGATCAGCCGCTGGGCGTGGGAGCGCAAGGGCAAGCCGCACCTGTTCAAGGAGACCCTGCCATTCGTCGCGGTCTCGATCGGCGCCGGGATCATCCTGACGCTGGCCAGCAAGCTCGGGAACCATGTGGCGGTGTCGATGGGCCTGGACGACACGGCCCGAGGGGTGCTCGTCGCGGACATCTTCTACTTCGGCGCCAACTGCCTGACCTTCGCGCTCAGGTTCGTGATCTTCCACTACGTCCTGTTCGCCGACCGCGGGTCCGCGGCCGATGTGCTGGCGGTAGTGGAGGGCCGGGAGCCCCTTCCCCTAGAGGAGCCCGCAGCAGGCCAGCCCAGCGCGGCGGTGCCGGGCCGGTTCCCCTCGCACGCCGGGCCGGGTGCGGTCACCGGGCCCGGGGCGGTCAATGGCGACGCCGGGGACAGTGGCCGGCCGCCACGGCTCAATGGTGACCAGGCCCGGCTCGATGGTGACCAGGCTCGGCTCGACGGTGACCAGCACCCGGTCCGCGGGCCGGGGGCGGATCGCCCGGCGTTACCGGCACGGGTCGGCCCGCCACTGACCGCCAGGCCAGCCAGCACCACTCCGGCGGAGATGCCGCCCGACCCGCACGCCTGAACCGGCTAACCCGTCTCACTAACCCCTCTGCCACTGACCTGTACGGCGCATCGAGGGATAACGAACACCCGGTTACGGGATGGCCCGCAACCGGGTGTTGTGTTGGCGGGCGCGTGGGCGACCGGCCTGCGGTATCAGGCTCCCTTGGCCGGCCCGGGGTCGAGAGCGGTACCGTCGGCTGGCCGGGGGGCCGTGGTGACCGGGCCGCGGCGCCGTTCCCGCCACCAGGTGCCCGCCACCACTCCGGCGTACCGGAGGCCATAGATGGCGTTGTGCCCCTTCTTGCTCTCGCCGACCTGGCGCTTGTGAATGGTGGCCGGTACCTCGGCCACCCGGAAGCCCCGGGACAGCACGGCGATGAGCAGTTCCGCCGACTGGTACTGCGGCTGCTCCAGCCGGACCGCGCCGGTGACCTCGGCTCGCATCGCCCGCAGCCCGAACGAGGTGTCGGTGATCCGTTCTCCGGTCAGGACGCTGATCGTGACGGCGAACAGCCAGGTGCCGAGGCGGCGCACCGGGTCCTTGGTCTCCTGGCTGCCGAGCTTCCGCGAGCCAGTGACAAAGTCAGCCTGCCCGGCGACCACCGGGGCCAGGACGCGTTCCATCTCGGCTGGGTTGTACTGGCCGTCCGCGTCCGTGGTGACGATGTACTCCGCACCGCCCTCCCGGGCGAGCCGGTACCCCAGGCGCAGGGCGGCTCCCTGGCCCCGGTTCACCGCCACGTCGGCCACCAGGGCGCCGTGCGTCCGGGCCTCGCTGACGGTCTCGTCCTTCGAGCCGTCCGACACGACCACCGCCTGGGTGGCGAGCCCGCAGATGGCGTCCGGCAGGGCATCCACGACCGAGCCGATGACGCCCTGCTCGTTGTAGGCGGCGATCACGATGGCCACGGGCGGCAGGTTCTCCCCGGCTTCCCCGGCTTCCGCGAGGAACGTCTTCGCGGCACCGTCGTCGATCACCTGATCATCCGTCCAGGTACTGCTCATGATGATGCCGCCGCCCCGCGTGCGCGGCTGTCCGCCCCTGTGGCCTCGGCGCCCATCTACTCTCCATTCGCGTGCCTGCCGCCGGTTCGAAAACCGTCCTACCGGTCCCACCTGGATTCTGTCGGCCGGCCCCGGCTGGGAGTTTCCTGACAGTGGGCCGGAAATTCAGCGAACCCGGGACATTGCCGGTGACCGACTTCGTCAGCACATACGTGTGCCCCGGCAAATTCCCGCCGCCGCCCGGTTGCCGGGCGGCTCACGGCACTGCGGTGAGCCACCGGACGGGGGACGCAGCCACGGGCGCGCTTGGACAGTGTAGCGGTGTGCTGCCGGTCTGCGGCGTGATCGAGCGGCATCACCTGGCCGCCCTGTGCCATGCTGGCTGGGCAAAGCCGGACCGGCGCGGGCCTGGCGGGGCGGGTGACCCGGCCGGGGCGGCCGGTGACGGGCTGGAAGGGGTCGGCCGTGAACGGGATGCCCGTGCCGGGGGACGGGGTGCCGGACAGCGAGTCCTACCGGGTGCTGCGGTCGCGCATCGATCTCAGCCGGCTGGCCCCGCTGAGCCGTGCGGTGACCGAGCACGTCATCGCGGCCAGCGCCGACTTTGACTACGCGACCGACCTGGTCTGCGACGAGCAGGTGCTGGCCGGGGCCGTCGCGGCCCTCGCCGCCGGGGCATCCGTGGCGGCCGACACTGCGGCGGTGGCCGCCGGGGCCACCGGGTACCGGGTCGTGTGCAAGAGCGAGGAGACCCTGACCGTCCGGCTGGCCCGCACGGCAGGCATCAGCCGCCCGGCGGCCGCGGTCCGGCTGGCTTTCGGCGACGCCGGGCCGGGGGCCGTGTGGCTGGTGGGCGGCGCGGCGGCGGCCCTGGACGAGATCATGGCCCGGAATGTGGAGCCGGCCCTGGTCATCGGTGTGCCGTCCGGCCTGGTCGGTGCCGCGGAAGCCAAGGACGCGCTGCGGGCCAGCGGGCTGCCGGCGCTGAGCAACGTGTCCGAGAAGGGCGGTGCCGTGGTGGCCGCGGCGGTGTTCTGCGCGCTGGCCGATGCCGCACTCGCCTATCCGGACGGCGTGGCCGCCGATCCGGACACCGCGGTGCGGCTGCACGTGGCGAGAGCGCGCCAGGCCATTCCGGCTCCGGGGAGCCCGGCGGGCTGACCTGCTGACGAGGTGCCACGGCTGGCCCGGGTGCCGATACCCTCATGGACTGGGGGGAAGGCCGGGCGGCAGGCCGGCTTCCTGGCAGCTGCCCAGGCCCGGGCTGCCCTGCCCGCTGGTACCGCTGGGCGCGACCCCAGCCGGAGGCTAAGGAGGGCCGGACCGTCATGGTCGCCGGTGCGGCTACGCCCTACCTGCTGGCGCTGCGGTTCAGCGGCCGCCGCGTGCTGGTGGTCGGCGGCGGCTCGGTGGCCGCCCGGCGTATTCCCGCGCTGCTCGACGCCGGCGCGCAGGTCCACGTGGTGTCTCCCGCGGTGACTTCCACCCTGCTCGCGCTGATCGAGGCGGGCCGGGTTGGCTGGCAGCCGCGGGCCTACCAGCCGGGAGACTGCGTCGGGGCCTGGCTGGTCTGCGCCTGCACAGATGATCCCGCCGTGAACGCCGCGGTCGCCGCGGAGGCCGAGCAGGCCGGGATCTGGTCGGTGCGGGCCGACGATGCCGCCGCCTCGGCCGCCTGGACACCAGCCGCCGGGCAGGCCGGCGATGTGCGGTTCGGCGTGGTGAGCGGTGACCCGCAGCGCAGTGCGGGCATCAGGGACGAGGTGCTGGCCGGGTTGCAGGCCGGCTGCGGCAGGCCGGCGGCGGCGCCGCGGTGGCCGGGTCGCGCTGGTCGGCGGCGGCCCGGGGGACCCGGGACTGATCACGGTCCGCGGCCGACAGCTGCTGGCCGAGGCCGACGTCGTGGTCACCGACCGCCTGGCGCCCAACTCCCTGCTCGACGAACTGGCGCCGGATGTCGAGGTGATAGACGCGGCGAAGATCCCGCGCGGCCAGGGCATGGCCCAGGAGGACATCAACGCCGTGCTGGTCGGCCGGGCCCGGCAGGGCCTGGCCGTGGTCCGGCTGAAGGGAGGCGATCCCTTCGTCTTCGGCCGGGGTGCCGAGGAGGTCCTCGCCTGCCTCGCCGGGGGCGTCCCGGTCACCGTGGTCCCGGGAGTCACCAGCGCCATCGCCGTGCCCGCCGCGGCCGGGATCCCGGTCACGCACCGCGGCGTGAGCCAGGAGTTCCACGTCGTATCGGCGCACCTGCCACCAGGTGACGGCCGGTCCACCGTCGACTGGCCTTCACTCGCCGGCTCGGCTGCGACACTGGTGCTGCTGATGGCCCTGGAGAACCTGGAACAGGTGGCTACCACGCTGATCAGGCATGGGCGGGACTCGGGTACTCCCGTTTCGGTCATTGTGGACGGTACCCTGCCCACGCAGCACATAATTACCACGGGGCTCGGCACCGTGGGCAGCGCGGTCAAGCAGGCCGGCCTGCGCCCGCCCGCAGTTGTTGTGATAGGGGAGGTAGTGAATGTCGGCACGGAGATCACGGAACTCTCACGAAGAGCGCTGAGCGAAGCGCAGAGTGTAGTCGTGCCCACGTCACCGGGGCCTGCCGGAGCCATGCCGACGCGGGAAGGGCAGTGACAGGAGAGCAATGACGGAAGGGCAGGGCCTTGCCGCCGCCTCGGCTCGCGCTGCTGGCGCCGACGCGGTGTCCTCACCTGGCCCCATCCTGCCGGGCCAGGGTCCCGCTCCGGAGCCGCCTCCCGGCCCGGACGGCGGCCGTGAGGAGGCCGGCTGCCTGGAAACCGGTCACCGCGAGGCGGGCCGCCCGGAAGACCGCAAGGAAGCCGGCCGTCCGGAGGCCGGGCGGCACCGCCGGGTGGACGCCCGGCGGCTCGAGGCGGCCCTGCTCGAACTGCGCCGCCGGATCGTGGACGTGAACCTGGTCTTCGCGACTGAGGGCGCCGAGCCGATCCGGGAGGAGCGGCGCAAGCTGCTCAGCCAGATCGACGACTACCTGCTGCCCCGGGTGCGGCAGTCCGGCGCGCCCATCCTCGTCGCCCTGGTGGGCTCCACCGGGGCCGGCAAGTCGACCCTGGTCAACAGCGTCGTGGGGGCCCAGGTCAGCAATACCGGCATCCGTCGGCCGACCACGAACAGCCCAGTGCTCGCCTGTCACCCCGACGACGTGGACTGGTTCGCGGAGAACGTGTTCCTGCCGACGGTGCCGCGGGTCCGCCAGGAAGGGCTGGCCCGGTCCGGCCGGGATGGCCTGCTGGTGCTGGCCGCGAACGAGGGCATGCCCAAGGGTGTCGCGCTGCTCGACACCCCGGACATCGACTCGGTGGTGCAGGCGCACCGGGAGTTCGCCCATCAGTTCCTGGACGCCTCGGATCTGTGGCTGTTCATGACCACGGCGAGCCGTTATGCCGACGCGGCCGTCTGGGAGCTGCTGGAATACGCCAAGGAGCGGGGCGCCGCGCTGGGCATCGTGCTGTCCCGGGTGCCGCCGTCCGGCGGTGCCGAGCTGACCAAGCACTTCGGGGCCATGCTGCGGGCCAACGAGCTGGGGGACAACCAGCGGTTCGTGATCAACGAGACGGTGATCACCGACCACCGGCTGCCGCCCGAGGCGGCCGCGCCGGTCCGGGAGTGGCTGCAGGAGACGGCCGTCTCGGCAGACCGCCGGGTGGCGGTGCTGACCCAGACGATGGCCGGTGCCCTGGACACCTTCCGCAGCCGGGTGCCCGCGCTGGCCGCTGAGGTGGAAGCCCAGCTGGCTATCCGGGGCGACCTGAAAGCAGCGGTAGAAGGCGCCTACGCGTCAGCCCTCGCCGAGGCGGACCAGGCACTATCGGACGGCTCGCTGCTGCGCGGCGAGGTGCTGGCCCGCTGGCAGGACTTCGCCGGGACCGGGGAACTGCTCCGCGGCCTGCAGGCCCCGCGGGGCAGGCAGGCCGGGCGGCAGCGCAAGCGCGGTGTGCCGGCCCGGGCCCAGTCGCTCAAGAGCGCCCTGCGCGCCAGCATCGAGTCCCTGGTCATCTCGGTGGCCGACCGGGGCGCTGAGGAGTCGGTCAAGCGCTGGCGCAATCACCCGGCCGGAGTGGCGCTGCTGGAGGCCGCGGCCAGCGGGAGCGCCGACGAGGACTGGGGCGGCTCCCAGTTCGCCGCGGACGCGGGCCTGGTCTTCCCGGCTGGGGGCGGGCTGTCCCCGGCCCCGGGCAACCGCGACGCCGCCGCGGATGGCCCGCTGCGCCAGGCCGCCCCGGTCCTGGCCCGCGCGTCGGCTGAGCTGCCGACGCATGCCGGCCGGGCCGTGAGCGGCTGGCAGGATCATGTGCTGCGGCTGGTCCAGGCCGAGAGCGTGACCAAGCGCTCGATCGCCCGGGTGATGTCGTTCGACGACGATTCGCTGGCCACCGTGCTCACCGTGGCCATGCTCGCCCAGCGCGAAGGGGACGGCAGTTCCGCCGACGGCGCCGGGGCGGTCCCGCAGCTCCTGCTGACCTCGCTGTTCGGCGCCGGGCCGCTGCGCGACATCCGGGCCCGCGCCCGGGCCGACCTGCGGGACCGGATACGCCGGCTTTTCGATGAGGAGCTGCTGCGGTTCATCCAGGTGATTGACTCTGCCGGAAGGCTGGATGACGCCGCGGCGATCCGGCTCTACCAGGCAACCTATTCAGTTGAGATGGCGCGATGAGCATCGGCGAGTATCAGCCGGCCTGGCTGGCCAGCCCCGGGCTGCCCAGCCGGAGCGAGCCCGGCCTGGGCAGCCCCAGCCTGCTTCCGGCGGGGCCGGGTGACGGTGACCTGTCAACACGGCTCACCGCGCTGGCCCGGATCACCACGATCGGCGGGGCGCGCACCGGCCCGGACGCCTTCAGCATCCCGTTGCTCACCGAGGCGGAGCAGCTCGTGGCCCAGGCCGGGGAACGGCTGCGGATGTCGTCCAATCACACCGTGGCCGTGCTGGCAGGCGGTACCGGGAGCGGCAAGTCCTCACTGTTCAACCAGCTGGCCGGGGCCGACTTCTCCGCGGTCGGCGTGATCCGCCCGTCCACCAAGGACCCGCACGCCTGTGTGTGGGGCATGGATGGTGCCGCGCCGTTGCTGGAGTGGCTGCGCATCCCGCCGCGGAACCGGTACGCACGCTCCAGCGCCCTGAGCGAAGGCGAGTCGTCGCTGCGCGGGCTCATCCTGATCGACCTGCCGGACCATGACTCGGTGGCGGCTGGTGCCTCAACGGAGACGGACCGCCTGGTCGGCCTGGCCGACCTGATGGTCTGGGTGCTCGATCCGCAGAAGTACGCCGACGCGGCGGTGCACAGCCGTTACCTCAAGCCGCTCGCGGGTCATTCCTCGGTCATCGCGGTCGTGCTCAACCAGTCCGACCTGCTCACTGCCGATCAGGCGGACGACTGCGTGGCCGACCTGACCCGGCTGCTCGATTCAGAGGGGCTGCATGAGGCGCGGGTGCTGGTCACCTCGGCCCGCACCGGTGCTGGCCTGGATGAACTGCGGAAGGTGCTGGCCGAGACGGTGACCGCGCGGCGGGCGGCCAGCAACCGGATCGCCGCCGACCTGGACGTCATGGCCGTGCGGTTGCTGCCCTACGCCGGGGTCCGGGGCGCGGCCTGGGACAGCGACCCGGAGGAGTTCTCCGAGCTCCCGCCGGGCAGCGCTGCCACCCTGGCGGAATCGTTCGGCCGGGCGGCCGGCGTGGCCGGGGTCGGGCAGGCGCTGCAGAGCGCCCGGGAACTGCGGGCCGTCGATTACGTCGGCTGGCCGGTGTCGTGGCTGGTGGACCGGGTGCTGGGGCGGGACCCGGTGCGCAAGCTCCGGCTCGGCAACCTGTGGGAGGAGTTGCGCGGCGTGTCGGCCGGGCCTGCCGGAGCCCAGCAGGCCGAGATCGACAACGCGCTCACCGCCATCGGCGAGCAGATCGGCCCGGGGCTGCCCAAGCCGTGGTCGGCGACGGTGCGCGCCGCGGCGCGGGCCCGGCGCAGTGAGATCCCCGGCGCGCTGGGCGCGGCGATCGGCGACTCGCTGCCCGCGGAGAACAGCGTGGAGCCCTGGTGGCGCATGGTAGCGGTGTGGCAGGGCCTGCTGCTGGGCTGCGCGGTGACCGGGCTGGCGTGGATCGGGGCGATCCTGGCCATCGGCGTGCTCCATGCGGCCGATCACGCTGTCGCCATCTTCAGCGACGTCGCGCTGCTGCCCTGGGTGGCGCTGCTGATCGTGGCCATCCTGGTGCTGGGCTGGCTGACCGCATCCGGGTGCATGAGCCTGGTGAGTTCCGCGGCGCTGGCCGAGCGGACCAAGGTCGAGGCGCAGATGCGCTCGGCCATGATGGTGGTCGCCGACCAGTACGTGCTGGTCCCGGTCAGGCAGGAGCTCTCGGAGTACGCGAGGTTCTGCGGGGAGCTCCGCACGCTGCGGGATTAGCGGCCGCCTCCGTCTCACCCCGGACTCGCCGGGCCAGGCCAGGGCCTCCTTGTTGCCGAGCATCCGCGCCGTGGCGGCCGCGCTCGGGGTGCCTGCCTCCGGGGCGGCCCGCTGGATCGGCGCGGGTGTCCTTCCCCCCGGGTGCGGAGTCCCCATCCGCGTCCCCGCGCCGGCGTACGCTCCGGGCGTAATCCTCCGGGGAAGCGGGGCGGCCGGCCCCGCGTTACGCTGGCATTCCGTTGTAATTATGTAATTCACGCAACGGCTGAGGGCGGAGGGCCGCGATGACAGACCAGCGACCGCTCGACAGCTACTCGCAGATCGTGGCCGGGGTAGCGGCCGAGCTCACGGGCAAGGTAGCCAGCCTGCGGGTGCCGCGGGCCGGCCGGGGCGGCGAGAGCCTCGGCTCGGGGGTGGTGTACACCGGCGACGGCTTCCTGCTCACCAATGCGCACGTGGTCGGCACGGCCCAGGCGGGGACGGCGTCCTTCGCGGATGGCAGCACGGCGCCGTTCCGGGTGGTGGGCGCGGACCCGCTGTCCGACCTCGCGGTGCTCCGGGCGTCCGGGCCCACCCCGCCGCCTGCCGAGCTGGGCGAGGCCGACCAGCTGGTAGTCGGCCAGCTGGTCGTGGCGGTCGGTAACCCGCTGGGGCTGGCCGGGACGGTCACCGCCGGGGTGGTCAGCGCCCTCGGCCGGTCGCTGCCCACCCGGAGCGCATCGGCCGCCCGGCTGATCGAGGACGTGATCCAGACGGACGCCGCGCTGAACCCGGGGAATTCCGGCGGCGCGCTCGCGGACAGCCACGCCCGGGTGATCGGCATCAACACCGCGGTGGCTGGCGTCGGCGTGGGACTGGCCGTCCCGGTCAACGCGACGACGCGGCGCATCATCGCCGCGCTCATGCGTGACGGCCGGGTCCGGCGGGCTTATCTCGGCCTGGTCAGCGCGCCTGCCCCGCTGCCGGCGGCGCTGGCCGAGCGGGTGGGCCGGCCCACCGGGCTGCGGGTGGCCGAGGTGGTGCCGGGCGGCCCCGCCGACCGGGCCGGGCTGCGGGCCGGGGACCTGCTGGTCAGTGCGGGCGGCAGCCCGGTGTCCACGGCCCAGGATCTGCAGCGGCTGATGTTCGCCGACGCGATCGGCCGGCCCATGGCGATCACCGTGATGCGCAACGGCGCCCTGGTGGACGTGATCGCTGAGCCGTCCGAGCTCGTCGCGGCCTGAGCGCCGGGTCGGAGCGCCCCACGCGGATTCTTGCACCAGGTACCGCCGGTTTGGCGTTGCCTGTGCACAGGGCGGCCCGTTCCTGCCCGGTCATCCCCAGAACCCGGTTCGGCATCGCCGGGGACCCCGGCCGCCCGGGATGGTGGAGCCACGGGCGGCACCGGGCCGCCGATGGCGCTGCCGCCGCGGAGCGCCAGGAGATGCCAGGAGGCTTGGCATGATCAATGAGGCACAGGTGTTCCTCGCCGGGTACGTCGCCCGCGAGCCGAAGTTCCGCGTCACGAGCAACGGCGTCTCGGTGGCGTCATTGCGGGTCGGCTACACGCCGCGCCGGGTGGACCGGGAGACCGGCGAGTGGGCGGACATGGCCTCGTCGTTCGTCACCGTGATCTGCTGGCGGGGACTGGCCGACAACGTCGCCACCTGCCTGCGTAAGGGCGAGCCGGTGCTGGTCAAGGGCCGCCTGCAGGTGCGCCCGTACGACAAGGACGGGGTGTCCCGGCTCGCCGTCGAGATCGAGGCCAGCTCGGTCGGCTACGACTTGGCCCGGGGAGTGGCCAACTTCCAGCGGGCCCGGCGGTCGCCGGGCGAGCCCGCGCTCGGCCGCCCGACCGGGGACCCGGACGGCCTGCCCCCGCTGCCCGGGCCGCCCGCCGTCCCCGGGGCGCCGGGCGTCGCGGGGGGGCCAGCTGTCCCAGGGGTGCCGGGTGTCCCGGGGGTCCACACGGCCGGCGGCGGCCCGGCCGGGGACGACTACGGCGAGGGCGCCCGGACGGCGGCCCCGGAACTGGCCGGGGAAAACCCGGCCGACCCGGCCAGTGAGGACGACGATGAGGGCCTGGTCGCGCCGGCCGGCCTGACCGCGCCGTTCTGACAGCGCTGGCCTGACCGCGCCGTTCTGACAGCGCGCTGGTCTGACCGCGCCGTTCTGACAGCGCGCTGGTCTGACCGCGCCGTTCTGACAGCGCGCTGGCCTGACCGCGCCGTTCTGACAGCGCGCTGGCCTGACCGCGCCGTACTGACCCCGCCCGGCCGCGGGTTCCGCGGCGCGCCGGGCGGGGATCGGCGGAATTCCCTGCCGGGCGGGCCTCCTGGCCCTACGCTGTTACCCAGCGTTATAGATTGGCCGCTTCTCGAACACGGATAGTGACCGGGTGTGGGTGCCGGAGAGGCCCGCCTGCGGCGGTCATGGACAGGTGGCATGTCGGTAGTCCAGCGCACGATGTACGCGGAGCGGCGGCACGGGCCAGGTGACCGTGCCGAGGCCCCGTGGTCCGGGCAACGGCTGCCTAAGCGGCCCAGGCTGGCCGTGTACCTGCTCATGGTGGTGGCGGCCACGGCCGCGGTGACCGGATGGCAGCTGGGCCGTACCCATCTGCGGCCCGGCCAGCTGGGCCTGTTCCTGGCCTTCCTGTGCTGCGGTGCGGCCTGTCTCGAGGCCACCCGGCGCTGGGGGGTGCCGCCCACCGGGACCCGCGACATGCTGACCGCCTGGTGGCTGCCGGTCGCGCTGCTGCTGCCGCCCGCATGCGCGCTGCTGGCCCCGGTGATCATCGGGCTGCTGGGGCATTGGCGGGCCAGGCAGGGACCGCTCTACTGGCGGGTGTTCACCGCCGCCGCGCTGGGGCTGGCCGGTGCGGCCAGCTCGTTCGGCTTCCACGAGCTGGACGGGCACCGGCAATGGCTGCTGCGGCCGGTGACGGTGGCCGAGGCGGCCGCCTGCGGCATGCTCTTCATGCTGGTCAACGCGGGCCTGGTGGCCCTGGCCGGGCGGGCCGCCGACTCCAGCGTGCCGCGCCGCCCGGCGGCCTGGAACGCCGAGCGGATCCTGGTGGACCTGGCCGGCTGTGCGCCGGCGTCCTGGTCACGATCGCCTGCGCGCTAAACGGCGCGCTGCTGCTCGTTGCGCTGCCGCCGCTGATCCTGCTGCAGCGCAGCCTGCTGCATCAGCAACTGCGCACCGAGGCGCATACCGACGCCAAGACCGGGCTGCTCAACGCGGTCGCCTGGCAGCGGGAGGCGGACACCTGGCTGCGCCGGGCGCGGCGGGCCAGCGCCCCGGCTGCGATCCTGCTGGCTGATATCGACCATTTCAAGCGGGTCAACGACACCTACGGGCACCTGGCCGGCGATGAGCTGCTCGCGGCGGTGGCCGCCACGCTGGCAGCGCACATGCGCGGCTGCGACGTGCTGGGCCGGTTCGGCGGGGAGGAGTTCGTCGCCGTCCTGCCGGGGGCCGGGGAGCGGGAAGCATGCCGGATCGCCGAGCGGCTCCGGGAACGGGTACGGGTGAGCTCGGTATCGGCCCTCGGGAAGGAGGTCACCATCACCGTGTCGATCGGGGTGGCCGCCCTCGGCCGGGATGGCGGCGAGTTGTTCGAGCTGCTGGCGGCGGCCGACGCCGCGCTCTACCGGGCCAAGGAGGCAGGACGCGACCGGGTGTGCACTCTCCCGCCGGGTGGATGCCCGTCCGACCCGCAGCGCCGTTGGCCCTAACCTTGAAGCATGCCTGAATTTATCTATCAGATGCATGCCGCCCGGCTGGTGAAGGGCGACAAGGTGCTGCTTGACGACGTGACGCTTGCTTTCTTCCCTGGTGCCAAGATCGGCGTGGTCGGGCCGAACGGCGCGGGCAAGTCGACGCTGCTGAAGATGATGGCCGGCCTGGAGCAGCCGTCCAACGGGGACGCGAGGCTGTTTCCCGGCTTCACGGTGGGCATGCTGAGCCAGGAGCCGGGCCTGGATCCGGACAAGACGGTCCTGGGCAACGTGGAGGACGGGGTCGCGGAGACCAAGGCCCTGCTGGACCGGTACAACGCCATCGCGGAGCAGATGGCCACCGACTACTCCGATGAGTTGCTGGACGAGATGGGCAAGCTGCAGGAGCAGCTCGACCACCGGGACGCCTGGGACCTGGACAGCCAGCTTGAGCAGGCCATGGACGCGCTGCGCTGCCCGCCGCCGGACGCGGACGTGACCGTGCTGTCCGGCGGTGAGCGTCGCCGGGTTGCGTTGTGCAAGCTGCTGCTGTCCCAGCCGGACCTGCTGCTGCTCGACGAGCCGACCAACCACCTGGACGCGGAGAGCGTGCAGTGGCTGGAGCAGCATCTGGAGAAGTACCCGGGCACGGTGGTGGCCGTGACCCACGACCGGTACTTCCTGGACAACGTGGCGCAGTGGATCCTGGAACTGGACCGCGGGCACGCCTACCCGTACGAGGGCAACTACTCCACCTACCTGGAGACCAAGGCGTCCCGGATCAAGGTGGAGGGGGCCAAGGACGCCAAGCGGCGCAGGCGGCTGGAAGACGAGCTGGAGTGGGTCCGGTCCAGTCCGCGGGCCCGCCAGGCCAAGAGCCGCGCCCGGCTGGAGCGCTATGAGGAGATGGCGGCTGAGGCGGACAAGGTCCGCAAGCTGGACTTCGAGGAGATCCAGATCCCGCCCGGCCCCCGGCTGGGCAACCTGGTAGTCGAGGCGGCGGACCTCAGCAAGGGGTTCGGCGACCGGGAACTCATCGAGGGCCTCAGCTTCTCGCTGCCCCGCAACGGCCTGGTCGGTGTCATCGGGCCGAACGGGGTCGGCAAGACGACCCTGTTCAAGATGATCGTGGGCGACGAGAAGCCGGACTCCGGGTCCATCCGGGTCGGCGACACCGTCAAGATCTCCTACGTGGACCAGCTCCGGTCCGGCATCGATCCGGACAAGACCGTCTGGGAGGCGATCTCCGGGGGAGACTCCACCATCCGGGTGGGCAACGTGGAGATTCCCAGCCGCGCCTACGTGGCCGCGTTCGGCTTCAAGGGCCCGGACCAGCAGAAGCCGGCCGGGCTGATGTCCGGCGGCGAGCGGGGCCGGGTCAACCTGGCGCTTACCCTGCGCCAGGGCGGCAACCTGCTGCTCCTCGACGAGCCCGCCAACGACCTGGACGTGGAAACGCTCGCGTCCCTGGAGCGGGCGCTGCTGGACTTCCCCGGCTGCGCGGTCATCACCAGCCACGACCGGTGGTTCCTGGACCGGATCGCCACCCACATCCTGGCCTGGGAGGGCGGCGCGCACTGGTTCTGGTTCGAGGGTAACTTCGAGGCCTACGAGAAGAACAAGATCGAGCGGCTCGGCCCCGACGCGGCCCGTCCGCACCGGGTGACCTACCGCAAGCTCACCCGCGGCTGAACGTCCCCTCAGGGGGGTGCCCCGCTGGGTCTGCGGCTCAGCCGGGGCTGCGGCTCAGCCGGGGCTGCGGCTCAGGCGGGGCTGCGGCTCAGGCGGGGCTGAGGCCCAGGCGGGGCTGCGGCTCAGGCGGGGCTGAGGCCCAGGTCCGGCCGTCCGGGGGTGGCCGGCGCGTTGACCAGGCTGTGCGCGGCCATGACCAGGTAGTCCCACAGCTGCGCGTCGAGCGCCGGGTCCAGCCCGATCCCGTCGAGCGCGGTGCGCATGTGCCGCAGCCAGGCATCACGCTCGGCCTCGCCGATGGTGAAGTGCCGGTGCCGCATCCGCAGCCGCGGGTGCCCGCGCAGTTCGTTGTAGGTGGCCGGGCCGCCCCAGTACTGGATCAGGAACAGCCGCAGGTGCTCCTCGGCCGGCCCGAGGTCCGTGCTGGGGTAGACGGCGCGCAGCGCGGGGTCGGTGGCCACGCCCTGATAGAAGAGGTGCGTCAGGCGGCGGAAGGTCTCCTCGCCGCCGACCGCCTCATAGAAGCTCAGCTCCCTGGTCTCATCCATGGCGACTCCAGGGTAGTGCTCTCTCCGCCCTACTCATCCTGGCCGGCGGCGTGGGCCTCGGCCTCGGCCTTGGCGGCCGCCCCGGCGCTGATGGCGCTGGCGACCGGCTCACCGGGCACCGAGGCGGCATCCAGCGCGCACTTCAGCCGCTCCCGCAGTTCCCGGGCCACCTCCCATTGGCGCAGCGGCAGTGTCCGGGCCACCAGGCGCATGACGATGGCGTCGCTGGTCACCAACTCGACCCCCCAGACCTCCGGCTCCTCCATGATCACGTCCCGCCAGCGTGATTCTGCCCACATCTGCTCGGCGGTCTCCTTCATGGTCTGCCGGACGGCGGGCAGGTCCTGGTCGTAGGCGACCGGGAAGTCGATCACGGCGCGGGCCCAGCCCTGCGACTCGTTCCCGATCCGGTTGATGGTCCCGTTGCGCACATGCCAGACCACCCCGTTGATGTCGCGGAGCCTGGTCACCCGCAGGGTGATCGCCTCCACCGTTCCGGTGGCGCCGGGGCTGGTGCCGTCGCCGACCTCGATGACGTCGCCCACCCCGTACTGGTCCTCGAGCAGCATGAAGATCCCGGACAGGAAGTCACGGACCAGGCTCTGCGCGCCGAAACCGATGGCGATGCCCAACACTCCCGCGCTGGCCAGCACGGGAGCCAGGTTCAGCCCGAGATCGCCGGCGATGGTGATCGCCGCGATGCCGAAGATCAGCACCGATGCCGCGTTGCCCAGCACCGAGCCGAGCGCCGTGGCCCGCTGCCGCCGCCGCTCGCCGATCAGCACGTGCGTCGTGTCCGTGCCGCCCGCCTCGGCCGCGTGCCTGGTGATCTTCTTGATCAGCCGGAGCGCGAGGAGCCGGATGACGATCGCTACCAGCACGACGAAGAGGATCTGCAGCACCAGGGTGACCGGGCGGGCCAGCCACACGTCAACGAGCTGGGCGGCGGTCTTGTTGTGCAGCACATCCCAGGTCAGGCGGCAGGCGATCCCAGGCTGCGGGCCACACGCGGACTCAAGGGGGTCGCTGGATGGCGCGATCAGAGCGTGCGCCGTGCTGAGCGCTTGGGGGATCACCGGGAGTCCTTTCACGGTCTGGCCGTCCAGCCGCACGCTGGGGCCGCTCCCATAGTGGCCGGCCTGCCTGCCTGGCCTGGCCGCTCACGCGGGAACGGCGCGGCCGGCGGCCGTCACTGACGGCAGCGACTAGGGGCCAGTTTGATATCAGTCAGCTGGATTGTGATGACGTGGCCACGCACAGCGTGCAAGATGCAATATGTAGACAGAGAATTGCATATTCGGATCCGGGCGGAGCGGACGATCCGTGCTTGGTCGCTGGTGAGCAGGGCCGCAGCGTGCTGTGGCGGGTCACGGCGGGCAAGCCAGGTTGCCCGTGGCCGGGCATGCGGACGCGCGAAGCTGCGCCGCCGCCTGCCACAGCCGCCCCGAGGAGGCAGGGCATGGGAGCCGAGCGCGCGCAGATGGTTAGCAGACTCCAGGCGGGGACAGCTGTGATGCTCCGCGATGCCAGTGCGGCCGGCCGGGATACGGCCGCCCCCCGTGGCGGCGAGCTGCGGCAGGAGACCTCCATCGCCCGCGGCATCCGGGCCGAGTGCCTGGCCGCGGGGCGCGCTCCCGGTGAGATCGCCCGGCTTATTCACGCGGAGTGCGGGCCGGCCTTCGGCACCACACTGGTGCGCGCCCAGCGGCTGGCCCTCGGGATCGCCCTGGCCGACGTGGTAGCCCAGGTGCGGGCCAGGTATGTCGCCGCGGGCCGCACCCCGCCCCGGTTCAGCGAGACACTGCTGTCCGCCTACGAGAGCGGCCAGAAGCGCCCGGGTCCGGAGTACCTGCACTATCTGTGCTGCGTCTACCAGGCGGAGCCCGAGGATCTCGGGTACGAGGGCGGCTGCCTGTGCGGCAACCGGCACCGCTGCCCGGTCCCGGTATTAGCGCCCGGCCCGGATGGCCTGCCTGAGCAGGCGGGCGCCCCCGGCCGCGCGGCCCGCCCCGGCCCGCCAGCCCCCGCCGTCCAGCGCGCGCCGGCCAGCCGGGCCGGCACGGTCAGTGATCTGCTGCCCCCGTGGGTGCCGCTTGCCCCCGGCGACGAGGTGTCCCCGGTCCCGGGCAGCGGCGCGTGCCCCGGTGCCGCGGGCGCCGAAGCGCTGCCCGCGGTCAATCACCCGGCCGGCCCGGCGGGTCAGGTCACGGACCTGGCCCCGGATCCTGAGCCGGGGAGCACGCCGCCGTTCCTGATGGCCCGGGCCGGCCCGGACCGGACCGTCGGCCACCGCACTGGCGGGCCGTCCCCGGCCGGCTGGCCGGCCGCGGGGAGCCCGGCCAGCCTGGCCGAGACGGACGACGACGCCATCCGGCGTGCCCTGCTGCGGCTGACCGCGGATCCGGCGGCTCCGGTGGAGAGCCGGTTCTTCGGCGCGGCGGAGCGGATCCGGCGCCGCCTGGACGACGCGCTGCTGGGCGCCACGGTCTCGGTCACCATGCTGGACTACTGGGAGGAGGCGGTCGCCGAGTACGGCCGGCAGTACATGACCGTCCCGCCGCTGCGGCTGCTCTGCGACGTGCTCCTCGACCTCGGGGACGTGCGGCGGATGTGCGAGCACCGGCAGCCGCTGGAGTTCGGCGAGCGGCTCTGCGCGCTGGCCGCCCGGCTGGCCGGGCTGGCCGGCATGATCATGATCAACGTGGCGGACCAGCGGCTGGCCCGGTCGTTCTTCAGCACCGCCCGGAGCGCCGCGGACGAGACCGGGGACCGGTCGCTGCGCGCCTGGGTCGCGGTCCGCGAGGCGCTGGTCCCGCTGTACTACGGGGATCCGCGGCAGGCCGCGGCCGCGGCCCGGGCCGGTGCTGACCTGGCGGGCCGGAAGGCGTGCCCGGCCGGGGTGATGGCGCCCATCGTGGAGGCGCGCGCGGTGGCCTGGCTGGCCGGGAGCCGGGGAGGGGGCCGCGGCGCGTTCGGGCGCCGGGTGAATCTGGCCCTGGACCATGCACACGAGGCGTTCGAGGCCCTGCCCGCCGAGCAGCAGGCCGGGACGGCGTTCGGCTACACCGAGCGGCAGCTGCTTTTCCATCAGGGGGATGCTCTGGTGACCCTGGGCGATCACCGTGGGGCGGACGATGCGTTCGGGCAGGCGTTGCGCCTGTATTCGCCGGGTGAGTTCCTGGACCGGTCGCTGGTGACGCTGGGCCAGGCCCGGTGCCGGTTCGCGGCGGGCGAGCCGGAGGAGGCGATCCGGCTGAGCCAGGAGACCCTGCGCCGGCTGCCCAGCCAGCACCGTCCCGGGCTCGTGCTGCGGGCGGCCCGGTCGCTCGGCGATGCGGTGGCGGCCAAGCACGGCGATTCTCCCGCCATATGCGACTACCGGAAGGCGCTGCTCACCGGGTGAGGCCGGTATGGACGGCGAGGAAGGCCAGGCCGTCCGCGGATAGCGAGACCGAACGGCTGACCGCGCGGGCTCCGTGCCCGACCTCGGATTCACGCCGCAGCAGGATCGGCCGGTCCGGCCAGCGGGCCGCGGTGGCGTGCTGGAGCGCCGCGCACATCTTGTACGCGTGAACCGGATCCACCCTGGTGTCGTTGTCGAACACGGTGAACAGCGTCGCCGGGTAGCGGACGCCCCCCCGTACCTGGTGGTACGGCGAGTAGCCGAGCAGCCAGCCCAGCTCGCCCGCCTGCCCGGCAGTGCCGTACTCGTCGTTCCAGGTCTGGCCCAGCCCGAACCGCTCGTACCGCACCATGTCCAGCAGCGGCGCGGAGCAGAGCGCCGCCGCGTACAGGGCGGGCCGCTGCGTGATCGCGGCCCCGACCAGCAGCCCGCCGTTGGACCCGCCGGAGATGGCCAGCTGCGCCGGCGTGGTCCAGCCCCCGTCGATCAGCGCCTGGGCCGCGGCGTGGAAATCATCGAACACGTTCTGCTTATGCTCGCGCATGCCCGCGCGATGCCAGTCCTCGCCTTCCTCGCCGCCGCCGCGCAGCGCGGCGATCGCGTACACCCCGCCCGACTCAACCCAGGCCAGCACGGACGCGGAGTAGGCCGGGGCCATGCTGATCCCGAACCCGCCGTAGCCGTACAGGATGGCCGGCCGCGGGCGGCGGTCCTCCGGGCCGTCCTCCTTACTCATGATCAGCATGCGGACCTCGGTGCCGTCCCGGGAGGTGAACGCCACCTGCCGGGTGGTTACCTCGGGGACGGCGACCGCGCCGGGGGCCTCGGCCCAGACGGTCACCGCCCCGGTCCGCGCGTCGTAGTGATAGACGGTGAGCGGCGTGGTGTTGTCGGTGTAGCCGAACCAGGCCTCGTGGCCGCCCTCCGGCCGCTCGCTGATCCCGCCGGTGCTGCCCAGCCGGCTGGCGTCCCCGGCGGGGCCGGCACCGGGCAGCTCCAGCCGCCCGGCCGGTGCCCCGGTGACCAGGTCATGCACGGTGATCTCGCTGATCGCGTGCCGGGTCCAGGACGCCAGCAGCACCGGCCGGTCCAGCCCGGCGCCGTCCAGGATGGCGTAATCGGTGAGGATCGCCATCGGGTCCTCGGGTATCAGGTCGCGCCAGTGCTGCTGGCCCGGCCGCGCCGGGTCGGTGACCGCCAGCCGTCCCCGCGGCGCGCCGGAATCGGTGAACACGTACAGCCGGCCATCCCGCCCCGGGTGCAGGCTGGTCCGCGCGTCCACGCCCTCCTGCACCACCCGCAGGTCCGGGCGGGCCGCGCCGGAGGTGGTGAGGTCGGCCAGCCACAGGTCGTTGCGCGGCGCGGTGCCCTGGGCCGCGGAGATCACCAGCCAGCGGCCGTCCCGGCTGACCGAGGCGCCGTAATAGTCCGTCTTGTCGCGGCCCTCGCCGAAGATCAGCACGTCCTCGGTGTCCGGGGTGCCCACGGCATGCAGGTAGACCCGGCGGTGGAACTGCTCCTCGCCGGCCGGGACCTGGCCCGGCGGCAGCTTGCGCACGTAGTAGAACGCCGTCCCGCCGGGCAGCCAGGCCACCGGGGAGTACCGGCAGCGGGTGATCGGGCCGTCCACGTCAGCCCCGGAGGCGACGTCCATCACCCGCAGCACCGACTCCTCGTCCCCGGCGGCGGACACCTGGTAGGCCAGCAGGCGCCCCTCCTTGTCCGGCTGCCACGAATCCAGCGTGGTCAGGCCGGCCGGATCGAGGGCCACCGGGTCGATGAGCACGCGCTCCGGCTCGCCCGGGCCGGCGGTCAGCAGCACCCCGAGCTCCTGCCCGGCCAGGCGGCGCATGAAGAACTGCCGCTCGCCGCGCCAGACCGGGGTGCCGATGTAGCCGGCTTCCATCAGCTGGCCGATCCGGGCGGCCAGCGGCTCCCGGGCGGGCAGCGCCGCGGCCTGGCCGGCCCACAGCTCGTTCTGGGCCGCCAGCCAGTCCTTGACCTGCTGGGCGCCGGGGTCCTCCAGCCACCGGTACGGGTCGGCGACCCGGTGGCCGTACAGGACCTCGGCGAGGTCAAGGCGCCCGGCCGGGGGGTACCCCGGCACGGGCGGCGGGCTGGCGGGCGCCGGGTGACCGGATGCTGTCATGCCCCGCACTCTAGGGGAACGCGCCCGGCCCGGCTGCCTGCGCCCGGTCCCGCGGCGGAGCGCCGCGGGACCGGTTGTTTACCGCGCCGCCACGCCGGCGTTATGTCTGGCCGGGGCCGGCCGGTTACGCTGTCCTTGGCCAGCGCTGCGTGTGCTACCTGGCACACCGTGCTTGCCGACCGCACCAGGCAGGAGGCGGGCGTGCGACGGGTACTGCTGCTCAACGTGACGTATGAGCCGCTGACGACGGTCGGCCTGCACCGTGCCGTGTGCCTGGTGCTGGGCGAGAAGGCTGAAGTCGTGCACGACGATTCGGAGGGTGCCTTGTTGCGCTCCTCCACGACGATCCTGGCCGCCCCGTCGGTCATCAGGCTGCGCCGGTACGTGCGGGTGCCGCACCGCAGCCGGGTGCCGCTGACCCGCGGCGCGCTGATGCGCCGGGACAACTACAACTGCGCGTACTGCGGGCACCGGGCCGAGACCATCGACCACGTGATCCCGCGCAGCCGTGGCGGCACGCACACCTGGGAGAACTGCGTGGCGTCCTGCATGCGCTGCAATCACGGCAAGGCGGACCGGCTGATCGAGGAACTGGGCTGGACGATGAACCGGATCCCCAGCGCGCCCCGGGGCGCGCACTGGCGGCTGATCGGCGCGGCCCACGACGGCGACCCGCAGTGGGCCGCCTACCTTCCGGAGTCCAGCGCCGCCTGACCCGTTACCGCCGCCCGCCCGGATGTTACCGTCACAGCACGCACGACGCGACGAGGGGCGGTCATGGAGCGCGACATTTTCGGTCCTGAGCACGAGGCCTTCCGCGACATGGTGCGCGCGTTCATCGCCCGGGAGATCACCCCCCATCACGCGCAGTGGGAGCAGGACGGCGCCGTGTCCCGGGACGTGTGGCTGGCCGCGGGCCGGGCCGGGCTGCTCGGCATCGACATCGATGAGAAGTACGGTGGCGGCGGCGACCCTGACTACCGGTACTACCTGATCCTGAACGAGGAGCTGGCCCGGGCCGGGGCCAACGGCCCCGGGTTCGCGGTGCACAACGACATCAACGGCCAGTACCTCACCCGGCTGTGCACGCCGGAGCAGCGGGAGCGCTGGCTGCCCGGCTACTGCTCCGGGGAGCTGATCACCGCGATCGCGATGAGCGAGCCCGGGGCCGGCAGTGACCTGCAGGGCATCACCACGACCGCGGTCCGCGTGACGGGGGCTGGGGAGGCGGGCGGGCATTACGTCCTGAACGGGCAGAAGACGTTCATCTCCAACGGGCAGCTGTGCGACCTGGTCATCGTGGTGGCCCGGACCGACCCGGCGGCGGGCCACCGCGGGATCAGCCTGCTCGTAGTGGAGCGGGGCATGCCCGGCTTCGAGCGCGGCCGGAACCTGGCCAAGCTCGGCCTGCACGCCCAGGACACCTCCGAGCTGTTCTTCTCCGACGTCGCGGTGCCCGCGGAGAACCTGCTCGGCGAGGAAGGCGGCGGGTTCCTCGCGCTCATGCACAACCTGCCCCGGGAGCGGGTCGCGATCGGGTCGACCGCGCTGGCCGGGGCGGAGCAGGTGTTCACGGACACGCTGGAGTACTGCAAGCAGCGGCAGGCGTTCGGCCGGCCCATCGGCAGCTTCCAGCACAACCGGTTCGTGCTGGCCGAGATGGCCACCGAGCTCGCGGTGGCCCGGTCCTTCACCGACCGGGCCGTGATGGAGCATAATGCGGGCCGGCTGTCCAACTCGGATGCCTCGATGGTCAAGTGGTGGGACACCGAGCTGTGCAACCGGGTCGTGGACCGCTGCCTGCAACTGCACGGCGGCTGGGGCTACATGACCGAGTACCCGGTGGCCCGGGCCTACGCGGACGCCCGGGTGCAGACCATCTTCGGCGGCACCACCGAGATCATGAAGGAGATCATCGGCCGGGATCTGGGCGTGTAGCAGTTTTACCTGGGGGCCGTGCCGGGCGCCGTGATGTCACCACCCGTTCCCCGTCCGGGGTGGTCAGCACCTGCAGCCCCGGGCCGAAGTGGGCGGCCAGCACATCGTCGCGCAGCACGCTGGCCGTTTCCCCGGTGGCCGTCACCCGGCCGCCGTCCAGCAGCAGCAGCCGGTCCGCGAACTGCCCGGCCAGGGTGAGGTCGTGCACGACGGACAGCACCGTCAGCGATCGTTCCCGGCGCAGCTCATCCACCAGTTCCAGCGCGCTCACCCGGCGGCCCAGGTCCAGGGCGCTGATCGGCTCGTCCAGCAGCAGCACCGGTGCCTCCTGGGCCAGCGCCCGGGCCAGCACCACGCGCTGCAGCTCGCCCCCGGACAGCGTGCCCAGCGGCCGCCGCGCCATCGGGCCCAGCGCCATCCGGTCCAGCAGCGTGGCGCAGACGTCCCGGTCCGCGGCGGTCTCCATCCGCAGGTAGCCGATGTGCGGGGTCCGGCCCAGCAGCACGTAGTCGAAGACGCTCATCTCCGGGGGCAGCTCGGGGCGCTGGGGCACGTAGGCCACCAGCCGGGCCAGCAGCCGGCGGCGCAGCCCGGCGATGGGACGGCCGCCGATGGCGATCGTGCCATCGTGCCCGACGAGCCGGGCGGCCGCGCGGAGCAGTGTCGTCTTGCCGGCTCCGTTGGGCCCGATAATGCCCAGCCACGTGCTGTCCTCGACGGTCGCGCTGACCTGGGCCAGCGCGGCGGCCTGGCCGTAGCGGACGCTCACCCGGTCGAAGACGATCACGCGAGATCCTGGCGGGCCCGCTCGGAGGGCCAGGGCGGCGGGAGGTGCCGGCCGGCCCGGCAGGCGGCGGTCACGCGAGATCCTGGCGGGCCCGCTTGGAGGGCGAGGGCGGCGGGAGGTGCCGGCGGCCCGGCGGCTGAGCGGTCATGCCAGGTCCTGGCGGGCCCGCTTGGACCGGAGGACGAACAAGAAGAAGGGCGCGCCGGCCAGGGCGGTGATGATGCCGATCGGCACCTCGGCGGGTGCCTGCACGGTGCGGGCCGCGATGTCGGCCAGCACCACGAAGGCGGCGCCGCCCAGCATCGACACCGGCAGCAGCGCCCGGTAGGCCGGCCCGGCCGTGAGCCGCACGATGTGCGGCACGATGATGCCCACGAACCCGATCAGCCCGCTCACCGAGACCGCCGCGGCCGTGCCCAGCGTCGCGGCGATCACCACGGTCAGCCGGAGCCGGGCGATGTCCACGCCCAGGCTGGCCGCTTCCGTCTCGCCGACCCGCAGCACGTCCAGCAGCCGCCGGTGGGCCAGCAGCACCACGGCGGCCACCACGGCGTACGGCAGGATCAGCAGCACGTCGGACCAGGACGCCAGGGACAGGCCGCCCAGGATCCACGAGTACACCGACTGCAGCGTCTGCGAGTGCTGCTGCTGCAGGTAGGTCTGCACCGCGGTGAGCAGCGCGGCCACCGCCACCCCGGCCAGCACGATGGACCCGGTCGCGCCCGCCCCGCCGTTCCCCGGCCCGGCGCCCGATCCGAGCGCGTAGGTGACCGCGACGGCCAGCGCAGCGCCCGCGAACGCGGCGGGCGGCAGCAGCGCCGAGCTGCCACCCGCCACGATCACGATGGTGGCGCCCAGGCCGCCACCCGCGGCCACCCCGAGCAGGTACGGGTCGGCCAGCGGGTTGCGGAACACCCCCTGGTAGGCCGCGCCGCCGCCGGCCAGCATCGCGCCGACCAGCGCGCCCAGCACCACCCGGGGCAGCCGGATCTGCCAGACGATGGCGGTGTCAATGGCGGGGACGCCGGTCACCGGGTGCCAGGGCAGCTTCGCGGCCAGCGCGCCCGCCACCGCGGGCAGCGACAGGCCGGCCGGGCCGATCCAGATCCCGAGGAGCAGCGCCACAAGCAGCACGGCCGCCGCGGCCAGCAGGGGCCGCCCGGCCCGGGCCTGCGGGACGCGCGTCCTGGCCGTCCTGGCCGGGCTGCTCTTCGGGGTCCCGGCCGCCGGGGCGCGGCCGGGAAGGACCGATTTCACCGCTTCATGCCGCGGGCCACCGCGGCCTCGACCGTCCCCAGCAGGACGGCGACCCGCGGGCCCCACCGGGAGGCGATGTCGTCGTTGAGCGCGATGATGTGCCCGGAGCGTACCGCGGCCAGGCTGGACCAGCCGGGCCGCTTCGCCACCGTGGCCGCGCTCTGCTGGCAGCACAGCGTGTCGGCCAGGATGATGTAGTCCGGGTTGGCTTTGAGGATGTACTCCGCGGACAGCTGCGGGTACCCGCCCGAGCTGGCCGCTCCCTTGGCCGCGTCCGCGATGCTCGTCATGCCGAGCAGCCTGAGCAGCTGGCCGACGAACGTGCCCGAGGTGACCGAGTAGTACGTCTGGTCCAGTTCGTAGTAGTAGGTGAGCGGCTTCGCGTGGTGCGGCATGGCCGCGGTGATCCCGTGCAGCGCGGCGCGCAGCCGGGCCACCTCCTGGTCGGCCTGGGCGAGATGCCCGGTGGCCCGGCCCAGCTCGCTGAACTCGGCGTACTCGCCGGCCAGGTTGGCCGGGGCGGCCAGCTCGAGCACGGGGATCCCGAAGGCGGCCAGCCGCTTGGTGATCTGCCCGGTGTCCAGCGCCTCGATCACCAGGTCGGGCTTCTCGGCGACGATCGCCTCCACGTTCGGCTGGTAGGCGGAGAGCTTGGTCCGGGGCGCCTGCGGCGGGTAGTCCGACAGCGAGTCCACCGCCTTGACCTGGCGGCCCGCGCCGATCGCGTAGAGCATCTCGGTGGCGGTGGGGGAGAGCGAGACGATGTGGTCAGGCCGGGCCGTGACGTGCACCGTGCCGTTGGCCGCGGCCACCGACACCGGGAAGCTGCCGCCGCTACCGGCCGACGCGGTGGCGCCGGTGGCCTGGGCCTGGCTGCTGGTGCCGCATCCGGCGGCGGCCCCGGCGAGAGCCAGGGCTAGGGGTACGGCGGCGGCCAGGGCCGGCCACCGCGGGGTGATGAACCGCATGATCATCCTCCGTCTGGTCGGGAGGACGAAGTGCGCCCGCTGCGGTGCCGGGGACCCGGCACCGGAACGAACCGCCCTTCCTCCGAGGACAGTACGTAGGTATGGGCCAGGCGTCCGGGCTCGTCCGCTGCGCGCGATTGGCGCGGCAGGGGCATCACCGTTGCGGGACAGCGCCGGGATCACACCGGCTTCGCTGGGCTCCACACCGTCCCGGGCAGATCGCCGGGACACGGCGTACCTTACCGCAGCCCGCGCGGATGCTCGCGTCCGCCAGGCGCGGGAACTGCGGCCAGGCCTGCGCCGTAACGCTTTCCGGACGGTGGCGGCGAACACTGGGCCCTGGCTATGCAGGTTCATGACTGGGGAGGGGACCATGACCACGAGAACTGACCTGCCGACCGCGGCGGCCCGGCCAGCCGGCGGGCTGCGCCGCGGCGCCGACCTGGCCTACGGGTACCTGGCCGCATTCTTCGTGCTGGCCATCCTGGTGCAGGTGTACCTGGCCGGGGTGGGCGTGTTCGGCATCAACGCCAGGAAGGTCGCCAACGCGAGCAGCCTGGACCCGCACCGGGCCTGGGGCACGGTGCTGATGATCCTGGCCGTCGTGCTGCTCATCCTGGCCCTGGTGGCCTGGCAGTCAGCGCGCACCGTGATCAGCACGGCTGTGCTGGCCGTGCTGGTGACCGTGGCGCAGGTCGGGCTGGCGGTGGCGGGGGACAGCAGCAAGTGGGTGGGCGGCGCGCACGCCCTGGACGGCATGGTCATCCTGCTGCTGTCGCTGTGGCTGGCCATCGCGGCGATGCGGCGCCGGAGGTCCTATCGCCCGGCCGGGTGATCACGCAGAAAAGAATCTTCATCACCGTGCGTAACGCGCCGGAGGGGCGGCCCGATAACTAGATAGACGCGGTTGACGTGGGTACCCCCGAGCCCACGTCACCGCGTCTTTCACATGCCGCCGGGTGGCAGGTGGCCCCGGTGCGCCGCGGCCCGGTAGCGTTCGGCTTATGACAGCAACAGAGCCAGCCGCCGGACAGGCGCCCTTCGGCCGGATGCTGACCGCGATGATCACGCCGATGACGGCGGACGGCGCGGTTGATTACGACGGCGCCGCCCGGCTGGCCACCTACCTCGTGGACGAGATGCGCAATGACGGCCTGGTCATCAGCGGCACCACCGGTGAGTCCCCGACCACGACCGACGCCGAGAAGGACCGGCTGCTGCGCGCGGTGATCGAGGCAGTCGGCGACCGGGCGTCCATCGTGGCCGGGGTAGGCACCAACGACACGGCCCATACCTGCGAACTGGCTCGTCAGGCCGAACGGGCCGGAGCGGCGGGACTGCTCCTGGTCACGCCCTACTACAACAAGCCACCGCAGAGCGGGCTCGTGGCGCACTTCACCAAGGCCGCCGACTCGGCCGGGCTGCCGGTCATGCTGTACGACATCCCGGGCCGGACCGGCACCCCGATCAAGACCGAGAGCCTGCTCCAGCTGGCCGAGCACCCGCGCATCGTCGCGGTCAAGGATGCCAAGGGTGACCTGTTCGCCGGATCCCAGGTGATGCTGGCCACCGATCTCGCCTTCTACAGCGGGGACGACCTGCTGAACCTGCCCTGGCTGTCGGTCGGGGCGGCCGGCTTCGTCAGCGTGGCCGGCCACGTGATCGGGGACCGGCTGCACGACATGATCGACGCGTACCTGGCCGGGCGGGTGGCGCGGGCCCGTCAGATCCACCTGGACCTGCTGCCGGTGGTGGCCGGCATCATGACCCGCACCCAGGGCGTGATCGCGGCCAAGGCCGCGCTGGGCCTGCTCGGGCTGCCCGGCGGGGTGGTCCGCGGCCCGCTCATCGACGCGACACCAGCCGAGCTGGAGCGGTTGCGCACCGACCTGGTGGCGGGGGGCGTGAAGCTCAGGTGAGTCACCCGCATCCGGAGCTCGGCACGCCGCCGCCGCTCCCCGACACCGCCCTGCGCATCGTGGGCCTGGGCGGCCTGGGCGAGATCGGCCGCAACATGACCGTCTTCGAGTACCAGGGCCGCCTGCTCATCGTGGACTGCGGGGTGCTGTTCCCCGAGCCGGACCAGCCCGGCGTGGACCTGATCCTGCCCGACTTCACCTCGCTGGAGGGCCGGCTGGGCCAGATCGAGGCGATGGTCCTCACCCACGCCCACGAGGACCACATCGGCGCGGTGCCCTACCTGCTGCGCGAGCGGGCGGACATCCCGCTGGTCGGCTCCCGGCTGACGCTCGGGCTGGTGCGCAGCAAGCTCACCGAGCACCGGATCACCCCGGCCGCGGTGGAGGTGGCCGAGGGCGGCCGGTTGTCGTTCGGGCCCTTCGAGCTCGAGTTCTTCGCGGTCAACCACTCGATCCCGGACGCGATGGCGGTGGCCATCACCACCCCGGCCGGGGTGGTGCTGCACACCGGCGACTTCAAGATGGACCAGCTCCCGCTGGACGGCCGGCTCACCGACCTGGGCGGCTTCGCCCGGATCGGGTCGGCGGGCGTGGACCTGCTCATGTCCGACTCCACCAACGCCGAGGTGCCGGGCATCGTCACCAGCGAGCGGGAAATCTCCCCGGTGCTGAACGAGATATTCGGCAGCACCCAGCAGCGGATCATCGTGGCCTGCTTCGCCAGCCATGTGCACCGGGTGCAGCAGGTCCTCGACGCGGCCGCCGCGCACGGCCGCAAGGTGGCCTTCGTCGGCCGGTCCATGGTGCGCAACATGGGCGTGGCCCGCGACCTCGGCTACCTGCGGGTGCCGTCGGTCCGTGGCGGGCTGCTGGTCGACCCGCGCGATGCGGAGAGCATGCCGCCGGGCGAGGTCGTGCTGGTCTGCACCGGATCGCAGGGCGAGCCGATGTCGGCGCTGTCCCGGATGGCCGGCCGGGACCACCCGATCCGGATCGCCGAGGGCGATACCGTCATCCTGGCCTCCTCGCTGATCCCCGGCAATGAGTCCGCCGTGTACCGGGTGATCAACGAGCTGACCCGGTGGGGTGCCCGCGTCGTGCACAAGGGCAACGCGCTGGTGCACGTGTCCGGGCACGCCCCCGCGGGCGAGCTGCTGTATGTGCTGAACCTGGTGAAACCGCGCAACTTCATGCCGGTGCACGGCGAGTGGCGGCACCTGCGGGCGCACGCCCGGCTGGCCGAGCTGACCGGGATCCCGCACCGCAACGTGGTGATCGCCGAGGACGGGGTCGTGGTCGACCTGCTCGACGGCAAGGCCTCCGTGGTCGGCAAGGTGCCGTGCGGCTACGTGTACGTGGACGGGCTGTCGGTCGGCGAGGTGACCGAGACGTCGCTGAAGGACCGCCGGATCCTCGGCGAGGAAGGCTTCCTCTCGGTCGTCATCGTGGTCGACTCGACGACCGGGAAGCTGGCGGCCAGCCCGGCCATCCACGCCCGCGGCTCCGGGATCGACGACTCCTCGCTCATGGAGGTGCGGCCCAAGATCGAGGAGGTCCTGGCCCGCGCGGCCGAGGACGGGATCAACGACGCGCACCAGCTGGGCCAGCTGGTGCGGCGCACCGTGGGGCGCTGGGTGAACGACACCTACCGGCGCCGGCCGATGATCATCCCGGTGGTCATCGAGGTTTGAGGGCCTATTCGCCGGCGACGCGGGGGGCGCCGGAGGCGTGTCCCCGCCGAGTCGGCGAATGCGCGGGGGGCCCGGGGGGTCGCCCCCCCGGGCCAGCCCCGCGGGCCAGCTGCCGCAGCAGCGGCCGGTAGTAGCCGAACGCGGGCACCGTCACGGCCGGGTCCTTGGCCGCGTCGTCCCAGCGCCGCACCCGCAGCGCCGCGGTGCACCACGGGTTGCCCTCGAAGATGGTGGTCTCGGCGCGGCTCATCGGGCCGCCCTGGATCCGCAGCGTGTACGTCGAGGCCGGGGAGAGCGCGGCGAGGTAGCCGGGCTCCACCGCGCACAGGTACCGTTTCGCGGCCACGTGCAGCCGTACCGGCTCGGTCACCCCGGGGCCGAACCACTGGGCCAGCCAGGCTGCGCCCGCCGGGCCGTGCCGGTTGTCCCGGCCGTCCATCTCGTCGGCGAGCGGGGGTGCGGCGAAGCCGTGTTCCCCCCGAGCCGACGATGCGCGGGGGGCTCCGGGGGGTCGTCCCCCCGGGTAAGCCAGCTCGTGCCCGGGAACCGGCCCGGTGAAGTGCCCCACGTCGTGCAGCAGCGCCGCGGCGGTCAGTTCCTGGCCGGCCCCGCCGCCTCGGCCAGGGCCGCGGCCTGCAGCATGTGCTCCGCCTGCGTCACCGGCTCGCCAAGGTACTCGCGGGCCCCTTCGGCGGCGAAGAGATCCGCGATGACCCGCACCGGGTCCGCTGTCGTCATGTGCGTCCTCCTGCTGTGCCCGGCCACTGCCCCGCGGCCGCGACCGATGACTCGATGCCGTCCAGGTCGGCGTAGCGCCGGAGGCCGGCCCGCGGCTGCACCGCTCCAGCCAGGCCTGGTCGAAGACGGCCCGGTGACCGTCCGGGTGGAACAGCACCTCGATGCCGCCGGCGCGGGCGGTGACCGCGGCGACCGCCAGGTCGGCGGGCCGGCTGGTGATGTCCGGCAGCCGCTGGCCGCTCACCGGGCCCCGGCACTCGGCGCAGGGGCAGTTGTCCCGGAGCCAGGCGGCCGGCCTGGCACCCGGCACGGCGGGGGCCGGGCTGGGCGCCAGGCTGGGCATGCGGGCTCCGGGGGCGTGGTCAGGGGATCGGGTTCCTCCAGGGTGTCTTGCCGCAGCGGTGCCTGCCAACGGGGACGGCCGGGAATTCGCGGACCTGCCGGCCGCCGTTCACCGGCCGCGGACGATCATGCGACACGCCCGCCCGGTTGCGGTCGGCCAGCCCCGCTCGTGGGTACTTTGGGCATCATGGCTACTCGTGTCCCTCAGGGCACCGCCCGGTCCCGGGGGGACGGGCCGGCCCGCACGGTGCCGGCCCAGGCCCGGGTCACGCCCGGCCAGGGACGGGCCGCCGCCGGTCAGGGGCGGTCTCGCAGCGGTCAGGGCGGCCCGGCGGACGCCGAGGAACGCCCGGCGCGGCCGCGTTCGCCCGCTGGCGGGCAGCAGCGCAGCCGGAACGCCATGCCCGCCCGTGCCCAGGCCAAGAGCGGGCAGGCGCGCGCCGGGCAGGCCAAGCGCCGCCCGGCCAAGGGCGGCCAGCCCAGCAAGCGCCGGACCGCCAGCAAGGGCCGGACCGCCCGCAAGGGCCGTTACGCGGCCCGGTCACGGCAGAGTGCCGACCCGATCCTGATCCTGGGCGGCTGGGTGGCCCGGCTGATCGTCGGGACCTGGATGATCGCCGCGCATGCCGTTGGCGGCACGGCCCGCGCCTTCGGCAAGAGTGCCCGGGACATGGACCCGCTGCACCGCCGGGACGGCCTCGGCCTGGCCTGCCTGGCCGCGGCCATCGTCGCCGTGGCCACCACGTGGGTTCACATGAGCAACGCGCCGGCCCGGCTGATCTCCCGCCTGCTGCACGGCGGCTTCGGCTCGGCGGCCTGGCTGCTGCCGTTCCTGCTCGGCCTGCTCGCCTGGCGCTACCTGCGGCATCCCGACCGGAACGCGCAGACCGGCCGGATGGTGATCGGCTGGACCGCGCTGCTGCTCGGGGCGCTCGGCCTCATCCACATCGCGGCCGGCACCCCGCATCCCAGCGCCGGGACTGCTGCCCTGCAGTCCGGCGGGGGGCTGATCGGCTTCGCGGTCTCCGCACCGCTGGTGGCCGGGCTCACGCCATGGTTCGCGGCGCCGCTGCTGGCCCTGGTCAGCGGCTTCGGCCTGCTGGTCATCACCGGCACGCCGCTGCACAAGGTGCCGGACCGGCTGTCCGAGCTGCGCGGTTACGCCCAGCGTGACACGGATGAGGGCGGGACCGACCCGGAGGAGGGCGGGCCGCCGGAGGTCACCGGCCTGGCCCGGCCGCTGACCCGGGGCGGCCGGAGGCGGCCGCAGGCCATCGAGGCGGGAGAGCACCACCGGCCGTACGACACCCCGATCCTGCCCGACGGCACGACCGGGCCCGGTGGCCGGGCGGCCGGGGCCGGCCCGGTGCCGGACGACCCGGCCGCCGGGGCTCCGGAGGTGGACGAGTCGCTGATCGACGCCCTCGGGTTCGGGCCGCCCACCGTGTTCGGGCCGGGCGCTGGCCCGGACGATGCGGCCCCGCAGATGGCGGCTCCGCACGGTGCCCCGGCCCAGGACGGCGCGGCCGGGCATGACGGCGCCCGGCGCGGGGGCCGGGCCGGGGCGCCCGGGGGCCGGGCCGAGCAGCTCACCCTGGCCGGGTCGGCCGAGTCCAGCTACATCCTGCCGCCGATGGCGCTGCTCAAGCCGGGCTCGGCGCCCAAGGCGCGGACCCGGGCCAACGACGTGGTGGTGCGGGCGCTGACCGAGGTGCTCGACCAGTTCGAGGTGGACGCGCAGGTCACCGATTTCAAGCGGGGCCCGACGGTGACCCGGTATGAGATCGAGCTGGGCCCGGCGGTCAAGGTGGAGCGGGTGACCGCGCTGACCAAGAACATCGCGTACGCGGTGAAGAGCGCCGATGTGCGGATCATCTCGCCGATCCCGGGCAAGTCCGCGATCGGGGTGGAGATCCCGAACGCGGACAAGGAGATCGTCAGCCTCGGTGACGTGCTGAGCTCACCCAAAGCGGTCAGCGACCACCATCCGATGGTGGTCGGCCTGGGCAAGGACGTCGAGGGCCGGACGGTGGTGGCCAACCTGGCCAAGATGCCGCACATGCTGATCGCGGGGGCGACCGGCGCGGGCAAGTCGACCTGCATCAACGGCCTGATCACCTCGATCCTGCTGCGCTCCACGGTCGAGGACGTGCGGATGATCCTGGTCGACCCCAAGCGGGTCGAGCTCGCCATTTACGCCGGGATCCCGCACCTGATCACGCCGATCATCACCAACCCGAAGAAGGCGGCCGAGGCGCTGGGCTGGGTGGTCGGCGAGATGGACCGCCGGTATGACGACCTGGCCGCCTTCGGGTTCCGGCACATCGACGACTTCAACAAGGCGGTGCGGGGAGGCAAGATCACGCCGCCGCCGGGCAGCGAGCGGGTCCTCGTCCCCTACCCCTACCTGCTGGTCATTGTGGACGAGCTGGCCGACCTGATGATGGTCGCCCCGCGCGACGTCGAGGACGCCGTGGTCCGGATTACCCAGCTGGCCCGGGCGGCCGGCATCCACCTGGTGCTCGCCACCCAGCGGCCCAGCGTGGACGTGGTGACCGGGCTGATCAAGGCGAACGTGCCGTCCCGCCTCGCGTTCGCCACGTCCAGCCTGACCGACAGCCGGGTCATCCTGGACCAGCCGGGCGCGGAGAAGCTGGTCGGGCAGGGCGACTGCCTGTTCCTGCCGATGGGCGCGAGCAAGCCCATGCGGCTGCAGAACGCCTTCGTCACGGAGAAGGAGATCCGTGAGGTCGTCGCGCACTGCACCAGGCAGGCGCAGCCGTCCTACCGGGAGGACGTCGCGGTCCCCGAGGCCAAGCAGCGCGAGATCGATGCGGACATCGGTGATGACCTGGAACTCCTGGTCCAGGCGGCCGATCTGGTCGTCCGGACCCAGTTCGGCTCCACCTCCATGCTGCAGCGCAAGCTGCGGGTCGGCTTCGCCAAGGCGGGCCGCCTGATGGACCTGCTGGAGAGCCGCGGCATCGTCGGGCCCAGCGAAGGTTCCAAGGCTAGGGACGTCCTCGTGCCGCCCGAAGAGGCCGACCAGGTGGTTGATTCGCTGCGGGGTGGGCAGGACTCAGCTTGACCCACGGCGTCGTCGCCGTCAGTCGGGGGATGTCTACACTAGTTGGTGGCTCCGCGTCGCCGGGGTTGCTCACATCCGGTAACTGTTCCCGCACCCCGGGGCGTGCGCAGTGCGATATGGCAGTGGAGGCGCGGCGTGAGTATTGGTGACACCCTGGCGGATGCGCGCCGGCAGGCGGGTCTCACCATTACGCAGGTAAGCCAGCGAACCTGCATCCGGGAGACGATCATCCGGGGAATCGAGCGCGGGGATTTCTCCTCCTGCGGAGGGGACTTCTACGCCCGGGGGCATATCCGCAGCATCGCCCGTGCCGTTGGCGCCGATGACGAGGAACTGATCCGGGAGTACGACGCGGTGCACGGTGCGCCGCAGGCGATCCGGGCCGCGGATGTCTTCGAGCCGGCCACCCCGATCAAGATCAAGGAGCGGCGGCGGCCCAACTGGAGCCTGGCCATGGTCCTGGTGCTGGCCCTGGTGGCCGGGTACGGGGTGTACCGGGTGGTGAACACGGCCGGGGCCCGCTCGGTGAGCGTGCAGACGATCAGCGGGCGCGTGGTGTCGCACCACCGGGGCCGCCCCGTCCATGCCTCCTCGACGCCGTCGGCCACGCCCAGCGCGTCGGCCACGGCCAGCCCGAACGTGGTGATCAGCCTGGCCGCCATCGAGGACTGCTGGGTGGAGTTCACCAAGCCGGACGGGGTCTTCCTGCTGCAGGCTTACGTGGTCGGCGGCACGTCCAAGACGTGGACGTTCCGCCACCTGGTGCACATGAACATCGGTAACCCCGGTGGCATCGTGCTGACCGTGAACGGAAAGCGGGTCGGCCGGCCCGGCGCCATCGGGCAGCCGGTCACGCTCAGCCTCGGCCCGGGCCAGCCGGTCACCGGGTAGCCGCCGCGCCGGGTCCCGGGCCGCCCGGCGAGCCCGGGCCAGCGGCGCCGGCCACCAGCCTGCCTGCCGTAGTCTTCCGGTGTGTCTTCTGCTCAGCGAGGCCCGCAGCCGGCGGACCGCACCGTCAGCCTGATCACGCTCGGCTGCGCCCGTAACGAGGTCGATTCCGAGGAACTCGCGGCCCGGCTGGAGGCATCCGGCTGGACCGTCACCGATAGCGATCAGGCCAGTGTCGTGCTGGTCAATACGTGCGGGTTCATCGAGGCGGCCAAGCAGGAGTCGGTCAGCGAACTGCTCGATGCCGCCTCCGGGGGCGCCAAGGTGGTCGCGGCCGGCTGCCTGGCCGAGCGGTACGGCGCCACGCTGGCGGCGGAGCTGCCCGAGGCCGAGGTGCTGAGCTTCGATGACTACGCGGGCATCGGGGCCCGGCTGGACGCCGTCCTGGCCGGCGAGCGGCGCCCCGCGCACGAGCCCCGGGACCGGCGCCGGCTGCTGCCGGTATCCCCGGCCAGCCGCCCGGCGGCGGCCGGGCCGCATACCCCGGGGCACGCGAGCGCGGCCGGGCTGGCCGCGGGCGGGGCCGCCGGCCCGGCTGCGGGCGGCGGTATCCCCGACCTTCCGCCGGGGGCTGCCCCGGCGTCCGGGCCGCGTACCCTGCGGCGGCGGCTGGCCGGCGGCCCGGTGGCTCCGCTCAAGATCGCTTCAGGCTGCGACCGGCGGTGCAGTTTCTGCGCCATTCCCTCGTTCCGCGGCGCGTTCCTGTCCCGGCCGCCGCAGGACCTGGTGGCCGAGGCGGAGTGGCTGGCCGGCCAGGGCGTCCGGGAACTGGTCCTGGTCAGCGAGAACTCCACGTCCTACGGCAAGGACCTGGGCACCCCGCGGCTGCTGGACGAGCTGCTTCCCGCGCTCGCCGCCGTGCCCGGTATCGACCGGATCAGGGTGAGCTACCTGCAGCCGGCCGAGGTGCGGCCCGGGCTCATCGAGGTGATGGCCGGGACGCCCGGCGTGGCGCCCTACTTCGACCTGTCCTTCCAGCACGCCAGCGGCCGCGTGCTGCGGGCCATGCGGCGGTTCGGCGACCGGGAGCGCTTCGGTGCCCTGATCGCCGGGATCCGCGCCGCCAGCCCGCAGGCCGGCATCAGGTCTAACTTCATCGTCGGCTTCCCCGGCGAGACCGAGGCCGACCTGGCCGAACTGCACCGGTTCCTGTCCGACGCCGGGCTGGACGCGATCGGCGTGTTCGGTTACTCGGACGAGGACGGGACCGAGGCGGCCACGCTGGACGGGCAGCTGGACCCGGCCGAGATCTCCCGGCGGGTCGATGAGCTGGCCGACCTGGCCGAGGAGATGATGGCCCAGCGCGCGGCCGACCGGATCGGCGAGACCGTCGAGGTGCTGATCGAGGAGGACCTCGGCGACGGCCGCTACCAGGGCCGGGCCGCGCACCAGGCGCCGGAGGTGGACGGCACCACGATCGTGGCTGGGGCGCCGGGCGCGGCCATCGGTGATCTCGTCACCGCCGAGGTCACCGGGTGCGACGGCGTGGACCTGGAGGCCGCGGCCGTCGCCGCGCCACGGCTGCAGCCCGGGGCTGCGGGAACCCGTTGAGCCAGCCGGTCACCGGCACCGGCGGCGGGGTGGCGCGCTCCCCGTCCGCGCAGCCAGGCGGCGTTCCGCCCCCCGGGCTGGTCAACGTGGCCAACGCGCTCACCATGCTGCGCCTGGCGCTGGTACCGGTCTTCGTGCTGCTGCTCCTGGCCGGAGGCCCGGCCTGGCGGATCGCGGCCTTCGCGGTGTTCCTCATCGCCTCGGTCACCGACCTGCTGGACGGCCGGCTGGCCCGGCAGCGCGGGCTGATCACCGATTTCGGGAAGATTGCCGATCCCATCGCGGACAAGGCGCTGACCGGGGCGGCCCTCATCACCCTGTCCGCGCAGGGCAGGCTGCCCTGGTGGGTCACCATTGTCATCCTCGCCCGTGAGCTGGGGGTGACCCTGCTGCGGTTCTGGGTGATCCGGCACGGGGTCATCGCCGCCAGCCGCGGCGGCAAGATCAAGACGATGCTGCAGGTGCTGGCGATCGCGCTCTACGTGCTTCCCGGCCCGCCCGGGCCGGTCCGCGCCGTGGTGATGGGGCTGGCGGTGGCGGTCACCCTGGTCACCGGGGCGGACTATGTCATCCGGGCCGTCCGGCTGCGGCAGCGCAGCCGGGCCGCCGCGGCCGGGCGGGAACCGCCGGGGGCCGGGGGATGAGCGAGGAGACGGCTGGCGCTGCGGCGGCCGCCCTGATCGGCCTGCTGACCGAGCGCCAGCAGACCGTGGCGGCGGCCGAGTCGCTGACCGGCGGCCTGGTAGCGGCGGCGCTCACCGGCGTGCCCGGGGCGTCCGCCGTCTTCCGCGGCGCGGTTGTCGCCTATGCCACCGAGCTGAAGGCGGTGCTGCTGGGGGTGGATCCCGCCCTGCTGGCGGCCTGCGGTGCGGTCTCGGCGGAGGTGGCCGGCGCGATGGCCGCCGGGGTGCGGTCCCGGCTCGGCGCCAGCTTCGCGGTGGCCACCACCGGGGTGGCCGGCCCGGACCCGGCCGAGGGGAAGCCGGTGGGCACCGTCTACATCGCGGCGACGGCGGCCGGGGCGGCCCGGGTCCGCCGCCTGGCCCTCAGCGGGAGCAGGGACGACATCCGCGGGCAAACTGTGGCGCACGCGCTGGCGTTGCTCCTTGTCATCGTGCGGGAAGAGAGCCGATGATTACAGTGTTACGTTAGCAGCGAACACGGCCACAGGTGCTCTCCCTACTGTCGGTAAGGGCGGGTACGGTGTAGCTAGTAGCAGACACTTAGCGAAGGGAGTGCGGCGATGGTCCTGCTTCGTCACTTGCTTGGTGACGTGCTGCGGCGGCTACGCCAGCGGCAGGGTCGCACCCTCCGTGAGGTGTCCGCCGCGGCTAGGGTGTCGCTCGGTTACCTCTCCGAGGTAGAACGCGGCCAGAAGGAAGCGTCCTCTGAGCTGCTGGCTGCCATCTGCACGGCGCTCAACACCCCGCTGTCGCACGTGCTGAGTGAGGTCTCGGACAGTTTCGCCCTCGCTGAGCTGCAGAGCGAGGCAGGCGTGCTGACCCCCGCCGGGCAGCCCGCGGCGGATGGGCGCCAGCGCGAGCTGGAGCTGCCGGTCGGCCGTGCGTTCGAGGTCCGCCCCGAGCTGCGTGTCCCGGCTGGGCGTGCCCGCGGCATGGACTCCGAGGACGTACTACGGCCGGTCGGCGTGAATGCCGACCACCCGGCGTTCGACGAGGTAACCCGCCGGATCCGCGACGTGACCGACATGGTTCCCGTCTGACCAGTGCCTCTTGGGCTCAGAGCCGCAGGCGCCCCCGGGGAATCCCGGGGGCGCCTGCGGCTCTGGCGCTGGGGTCCCGGGGGGATCGTCCCCCCGGGCCAGCATGGGCCTATTCGCTGCCGAGGCGGGGTGCGCCGCAGGCGTGTCCCCGCCGAGTGGGCGAATGCGCGGGGGGTTGCGGGGGGGTCGTCCCCCCGGGCCAGCACAGCTCAGGCCCAGGCGCGGGGGTCGTCGGTCAGCTCAAGCACCCGCGCGGGCAGCCGCCCGGTGGAGATGTGCTCCAGGGTGACTTCCTCCAGGATGGCCCGCTCGTTGGCGCGCAGCGCGATCCAGACGCTCTGCAGCGGCTCCGCCACCCCGATGTACCCGATGTTCTCCGGGCGTTCCCCGCGCACGCCGACCAGCTGGCCGTCGATGGCCCGGATGATGTCGGCCAGGGCGATCTCGGAGGCGGGCTTGGCTAGCCAGAAGCCGCCCTCCGGGCCGCGCTGGCTGCGGACCAGGCCGGCCCGGCGCAGCTGGGTGAGGATCGCTTCCAGGAACTTGCCGGGAATCTGCTGGGCCCGCGCGAGCTGTTCCGCGGTCACGTGGCCGCCGTCGGCGGCAGCCAGCTCGACCGCGGCGCGCAGCGCGTAGTCAGCCCGGGCAGACAGCCTCATGGTCAGCATTATGCCGGGTACCACGGGGTGTCCGGGCCACCTCGCCGACCATCTGGCCGAATTTGCCCCATCTGCCACCCGGAACTCACCCCTCAGGCCGGCCCGGATCACGCCGCCGGGCCGGCCCGGGCTGACGCCCGGCGGGCAGGCAGCACGATGAGAGCACGCCGGCGAAGCGCTGCCCCGGTGGCTGACGGTGACCTGGCCGCTGCCGCCGTAGCTCGTCACCGTCGTGTACGGGACCCCGGACAGGCAGCGGGCCGCCGCCCCGGCCGGCGCGATCCCCACGAACACCGGCCTGGGGGCGCCGCTCGTGCTGACCCGGATGCGGATCTTGCCGATCGCCGCGCCGGCCCAGTTGCCGGCGCCGGAATGCAGGCCGACCGGGTCGGTGGCCAGCGCGTAGCCGCCGGCGGGGTACGTGCTGGCGGCCGACGTCAGGTAACCGGCCTGGCGCTGGGTCTGCCCGGCCCAGACCAGAGCGCCCCGCCGGCCAGCAGGCCCAGCGAGACCAGGATCAGTACTGACCCGGTCACGAGCGCGATGATCCGGCCAGCCGTCCAGCCCGGGGCCGCCGCCGGGGGTGGCGGACCGGGCGGAAGCGGCGGGGCCGGGCGGTATTCGTGCGCACCCGGGCCGGCCGCCGGGACCCCGTCGGCCGCCGGTCCCGGGCCCGCGCCGGGACCGGCGGGTGGGATGCTGAGCCGGCCGCCCGGCTCAGAGCTGGCCATATCGAGGCGGAACGGCGAGTACCGGTCGGTCACCAGGCCGGCGTAGGCGGCGGCCCGGAGCACCCAGCGGTGCGCGTTGGCCGGCCACAGCCATCGGGACAGCCGCGGGTTAAGGGAGGCCTCGACCCGGACCGGGTAGGTCTCGGCGGACATGGTAACCACCCCTACCGGGCACCGTATGGTCGCCGGCCGGCCCGCGGGCAGGCCTGAGAGTCCCGTCCCGGCAGGTCGTTCGTCCCCCGATTCAGCGGGCCAGGCCGAGGACTTCCGCGGCCGCCTCCGCGTTGACGCGGGCCGCCCCGTAGGTGGCCACGTGCACGCCGCCCGGCGGCCGCCACAGCGGCAGCCCCATGTCCACCACCACGGTGTCCGGCCGGGCCGCCACCAGGCCGGTGATCACTGCCCGGGCCGCCGGGTGCCGGTGCGCGTCCCGGACCACCACGATGAGCGACCGCCCGGCCGCCTGGGCCTGCACCTCGGCGATGATCCGCGCCGGGTCACCGCCCGCCGGCCCGGCCGCGACCCGGCGCACGCTGCCAGGCCCGGCCCAGGCGCCCAGCCCCCAGGGCACAGCGCCCACCGCGATGTTCTCCGCGCCGTCCAGTTCCACCACGACCGGGTCAGCCGGCGGCCCGGGCACGGCTGACGCCCGGATCGCGCGCCGCGCCGCCACCAGCCCGATGTGCGCGCTCGCCGCCGTGGCCGGGTCCTGTGCCGTTCCGCTGGCCGCGGCCGCGCCGCCGGGGACCGTCGCGGCGAGCCAGGCGCGCAGCTGGGCCACGTTGCGCTCCGCCTCCTCCAGCCGCCCGGCCGGCAGCCGCCCCGAGTTCACCGCCTCGCTGAGCGCCCGGCGCACGGCAAGGTAGCCGTCCTCGCTGAGGTCCCGGCCGAGGCAGAGCAGGTCGGTGCCGGCCGCCATGGCGCGCACCGCGGCCTCGGGAATGCCGTAGGCGTCACTCACCGCGCGCATCTCCAGCGCATCGGAGATGATCACCCCGGTGAAGCCCAGCTCGCCGCGGAGCAGCCCGGTGAGCGCTGCGGGCGACAGCGTGGCGGGCAGGTCGCCGGTGAGGTCCGGCACCCGCAGGTGCCCCGGCATCACACCGCGGACCCCGGCCCCGATGGCCGCGGCGAACGGCGGCAGGTCGCGCCGGCGCAGCAGGTCCAGGCTGGCGTCCACGGTCACCAGCTCGCGGTGGGTGTCCGCGCTGGTGCTGCCGTGCCCGGGAAAGTGCTTCGCGCAGGCCGCCACGCCGGCCGCCTGCAGCCCGCTGACCGCGGCCGCGGCGTGCCGGGCCACCAGGTCCGGGCCGGAGCCGAATGACCGGATGCCGATGACCGGGTTGTCGGCCGCGGTGTTCACGTCCACCGACGGGGCCAGGTCCACGGTTACCCCGAGCGCGGCCAGGTCATGGCCCAGCGCCCGGTGCACGGCGGCGGTCAGCGCCACGTCATCGACCGCGCCGAGCGCCGCGTTCCCGGGGTAGGGGCTGCCGGTCAGGTGCGCGATCCGGGTGACGTCGCCGCCTTCCTCATCGAGGGCGACCAGCGGCTGCGGCCCGGCGCCGTGCAACTGGGCGGTGAGCACGGCCAGCTGCTCGGGGTCGGCGATGTTCGGCCCGAACAGGGTGACCCCGGCCAGGCCCCGTTCCAGCGCGGCCAGCACCCAGCGGGGCGCCCGGTGCCCGGGGAATGGCGGGATCAGCACCGCGTCGGCCAGCCGGGCCAGCGCCGGGTCGGTGGACAGCCCGGTGCTCATCCCTTCACCGCCCCGGCGACCAGCCCGGACGTCATCCGCCGCTGGACGAGCAGGAAGAACACCACCACCGGGATGGTGTAGAGGGTGGATGCCGCCATGATGGGTCCCCATTCCGCGCCGCCGCGGCCGAAGAAGTAGGTCACGTAGATCGGCAGGGTGTAGTCCGAATGTGCCTGGCCGAGGAACGTCAGCGCGACGATGAACTCGTTGTAGGCGGTGATGAAGGAGAAGACGCTGGTCGCGATGAGGCCCGGCATGACCAGCGGGAACATGATCCGCCAGAAGATCCGCAGCGGCCCGGCGCCGTCCACCGCCGCCGCCTCGTCCAGTTCCCGCGGCACGGTGGCCACGAAGTTGCGGAGCATCCAGATCGACACCGGCAGCGCCTGCGCGGCGTACACGATGACCAGGCCGGGCAGGCTCTGCAGCAGGTTGACCCGGTTGAAGTCAGCGAACAGCGCGATGATCAGCGCCTGGCCCGGGATCATCTGCACGATCAGCAGCATGATCAGGTAGGACGCCCGGAACCGGAACCGGAACCGGGCGACCGCGACCGAGGCGAGCAGGGACACCGCCGAGGCCAGCACCACGGTGGACACGGTGACCACCATGCTGTTGCGGAAGAACAGCCAGTACGAGCCGATCCCGGACGCCTGCCCGCTCAGCACGGCCGAGAAGTTGCCCAGCGTGGGGTGCGCGGGCACCAGGTGCGGCGTCAGCGAGTAGATCTCCGGGGAGGGCTTGAACGCCGTGGAGACCATCCAGAAGATCGGGAAGAGGGTAAGGAGGGCAACCACCACGCCCGTGCCGTTGAGCGAGATTTTCTTGGCCGTGCGCACCGCGCGGGCGCGCTGCGGCGGGCGGGATGGGCGGCGGAGCGCGAGGCCGGTCATGTGAGCGCTCCCTGGCGGACCGAGGCCCGCACGTAGCCGACCGTCACGATGAGCAGGATGATGGTCAGGATCAGCGCCAGCGCCCCGCCCAGCCCGTAGCTGGGCGGGAAGGTGAACGCCTTGTCGTAGAGGTACAGCGACAGGTTGAACTCGTCCCGGTTGGCCAGGCCCCCGGCGAGCAGGTAGGTCTGGGTGAACACGTTGAAGTCCCAGATCACCGAGAACAGCAGCAGCACCAGGAAGATCGGCTTGAGCATCGGGTAGGTGATCTTCCAGAACCCCTGCCAGGGGCCGGTCCCGTCCACCCGGGCCGCCTCCAGCAGTTCGGCCGGCACGGTCTCGAGGCCGGCCAGCACCGACACCGCGATGAACGGGAAGCCCTGCCACACGACCAGCACGCAGGCCACCGTGTAGGCGGGCAGCGCCCCGCCGGTCGTCCAGTTGAAGCCGGCCCAGTCGGTGCTGCCGCCCAGCCAGTGCGGCAGCCGGGCCAGGCTCCAGTCCACCAGCCCCCCGTCCGGGTTGAACAGCCAGTAGAAGAGCACGCTCGCGGACACCGGGGGAGTGGCCCAGGCGAGCAGGGCCGCCACGCTGACGAAGCCGGCCATGACCCGGCCGAGCCGGTTCAGCAGCAGGCCGACCAGCGTGCCGGTGAGCAGGGTGAGCGGCACCGCGGCCACCGCGAACAAGACCGTGATCCGCAGCGACAGCCAGAATTCCGGGTCACTGAACGTGGCGGTGAAGTTGGCCAGCCCGACCCACTGGGCAGGCGCGGTCCCGTCGGCCTGCGGCAGCCCGTAGTCCTGGAACGAGTACAGCGCCACCTGGATCACCGGCCACAGCAGGACCAGCGCGATCGCGGCCATGGACGGAAGCAGCAGCAGGTAGGGAGCGAGCCGGTAGCGGCGGATCACCGCCCGCATCCGGGCTCCCGGGGACTGGCCCCGCGCCCCGGGCGGGCGGCCGGCCCGGGCCGCCTGGGCGGGGGGCGAGTTGGTGACGGTCTGCACCATGGTCAGGGGCACTCTCCTCACGGGCGTCCCGGCGGGCGGCCGCAGGTTGGGCGCGGCCGCCCGCCGGGATAGCTCGGCCCGGTCAGCCGGTCTCGTTGCCAGTGATCAGCACGTTCTGCAGCTCGGTATTGGCCTTGCTGACGGTGGCGGTGAAGTTCGCCCCCAGCATCAGCGACTTCATCATCGTCGGGATGATCGCGTCGGTCGCGTCCGCGGTCGCCCAGTTCTTGGAGTTGAGCGGGGCGATCTGGGTGTAGGCGGCGGCCTTGGCGAAGCCGGCCATTACCGGGCTGCCCGCGTAGGCGCCGCCCTTGAGCTCGGCGGTGAACTGGGGGAAGAAGCCGGCCGCGTTGGCGAACGTGGTCGCGTTGGCCGGGCTGTCCATCAGCGAGACCAGGTCCCAGGAGGCCTGGGGGTTCTTGCTCTTGACCCAGACGCCGAGGTCAGAGCCGCCGGAGAACGCGGGCGCCGGGGCCGGCCCGGCCGAGCTGGGGATCGGGAACGAGGCCCAGTCCGACGCGTACTTCTTGCTCACCGCGGTGAGCTCGGACTCCGCCCACGGGCCGTCGATGTACATATCCAGCTTGCCGAGCGCGAAATCTTCATCCGAGCCGCCGGAGGTGGCGCCGGGCGCGCCCAGCTCGGTCTGGCCGATGTACTTGGACGGTGAGACGTGCTGGGTCAGGTACAGGTCCGCGTAGAACTTGAGGCCGGCCTCGGACTGCGGGCTGGTCAGCTTCGCGGTCCACTTGCCGCCGCTCTGCGTGGCCACCTGGCCGCCCGCGCCCCAAATGAAGCTGACGATGGCGTTGGTGTAGTTGCTCGGCGCGCCCAGGCCGTAGCTGCCCGGGAACTTCTTCTGCAGCAGCTTGGCGTCGGTGACCAGCTCGGCCCAGGTCGTCGGCGCGGAGGTGATGCCCGCCTGGGCGAACTGGTCCTTGCGGTACCAGATGCCGCGCACGCCGCCGAACCACGGCGCCGCGTACATCTGCCCGTTCACCGTGTCGTTGGCCAGGTTGCCGGGGATGATGCCGCTCCCGCTGGACCAGGAGTGCAGCTGCGGGGTGATGTTGGCCAGCGCCCCCTGGGCGGCGATGCCGGGCGTGTCGGTGTTGCCCAGCTCGGTGACGTCCGGGCCGCCCTTGCCGCTGGTCAGCGCATTGGTCCAGTCGGTGACCCGGTCACCCCAGGGGATCCAGTCCACGACCACCTTGGTTTTCGCGTACTGGGGGAACTTCCGGTGGAATTGGGCGACGACCCCGTTCATCCAGGTCACCTGCGTCGGCACGGATGATCCCATCCGCCAGACCACGAGCTTCGCGGGTGCCGCCGAGCCGGACGTGCTGCTGCCTCCCGAGCCGCAGCCCGCCGCCGCTCCGGCGATTATGGCCGCCGCGCCCAGTGCGGCGGCCGATCTGGTCGGTGTCACTGCTGGATCTCCCTTCCCGGCTCCGGCCTTCCGGCCGTCTCGCCGCCCAGCTGGCAGTCCCCGGGGGGCGCGCCCGCGTCGGCCGTCTAGGCTGGCGCTGCCTGCCCAGACAGGTCATGGGCCGCCAGCCGGCCCGCGGGCGCCCGGGCGGGCCCTCGGCGTCCGTGCCGCCTGGCTGGCCGGCCCTGAGGAACTCTGGGCTGAAACTAACAGTAAACTTTCCTATTAGATAGACCCTGTTTCCAGATTGAGACAGAATTCAGCTCAGCCGCCCCGGACGGTCCCGCGGTGCCCGCGGCGGCCCGGGGCCCCGGCGGCCGCCTTCCCGCGCGGACGGTGCTGGGGGGGACGTCGCGCGTTGGAGGCAGGCATGGAACAACGGCCCGGGACACCCCGGCTGCTGCGCGAGCTGAACGACCGCGCCGCCCTGGAACTGCTGCTGACCGGCGGCCCGATGACCCGGGCGCAGGTCGGCGAGCGGACCGGATTGTCCAAAGTGACCGCCTCGCAGATGCTTTCCCGGCTCGAGGAGCGGGGCCTGGTGGCCACGGTGGGGGAGCAGGCGGGCGGTCGGGGGCCGAACGCGGCGCTGTATGCCGTCGTCCCTTCCAGTGGCTACGTGGCCGGCCTGCACGTGGAGCGCGACGAGGTCAGCGCCGGGGTCGCGGACATCACCGGGCAGGTGGTGACCCAGATCAGCGTGGACCCGAACGGCGCCGCGAACCCGGTGGAACTGGTCCGCGCGGCGGTGGCCACCGTGTGCAGTTCCGCGGGGGTGCCGATGTCCCGGCTCAAGGCGCTCGTCATCGGGACGCCGGGGGTGCTGGACCCGAGCACGGGTGACCCGCGGTTGGCGGTGAACCTGCCGGCCTGGCACGAGGGCGTGCTGGAGGCGCTGCGCGCCGACCTGCGCCAGCCGGTGACGATCGAGAACGACGTCAACCTGGCCGCGATGGCCGAGCGCGCCGTCGGGGTGGCCCAGGGCACCGACGACTTCGTGCTGATGTGGATCGGCGTCGGCCTGGGGCTGGCCACCTTCATCGGCGGCCGGGTGCACCGCGGGGTGGCCGGCGCGGCCGGCGAGATCGGCTACCTCCCGGTGCCGGGCGTGCCGCTGCCGCAGGACGTGAGCCATCCAGCCACCGGCGCGTTCCAGTCCCTGGTCGGCGCCCAGGCGGTACGTCCGCTGGCGGCCGAGTACGGGTTCCCGGCCCCCACCGCGGGGGCGGCGGTCCGGGCGGCGGTGGCCGCCGTCGCCGCCGGGGAGGCGCGCGGCGGGGAGGCTGGCGGCGGGGGGATGAGCGGGGGAGCGCGTTCCTCGCGGAACTGGCCGCCCGGGTGGCCACCGGGGTGGCCGCGGTCAGCGTGGTGCTCGACCCGGGCCTGGTCGTGCTGGGCGGTGAGGTCGGGCTGGCGGGCGGGACGGCGCTGGCCAGCCGGGTGGCCGTCGAGGTCCGCCGGATCTGCCCGGCCAGGCCTGAGGTGGTGCCCACCGGCGTGGCCGGGCAGCCGGTCCTGCGTGGCGCCATCCTGGCCGCCGTGGACCAGGCCCGCGGCGAGCTGCTGGCCTCCGTGGCCGGCCCCTGAGCCGGGGCCGCCACCTTTCTGACACATTCCGCCGTCCGGCCCCTCGGCGGCTGCAGCAGGCCAGGGAGGGCCCGGTTACCTGTGGCTGGTGTTCCCCTAACCGAACCGGATACCCCGCAGAACGCGCCAGGTCCTCAGTGCGGTGCCTTAGGGGCCCGTGGTCCCGAAAGCACCGCACTAAGGGGTGGCCCCGCCGTGCCCCGGAGGGTGCTGAAGGGGACTGGCCAGGAATGTCCACGCTGGGTGCCAGCCTCCAGGGCGCCCCCAACCAGGCCGCTACCCGACGCCGGCCGGGACTGCGCTTCGTGATGTTGACTTCAGCGACACCCGGTTGTAGGCAAAGTCAGCATCACCAAGCCTGGCCTCCAGGACACCGCCACCTCAGTGCCAGATGCCTCTGCAGCACCAGCGCACCGGGCCCCCGCACGGCGGCGGAGCCACATTCGATGGCGCATCTCGCCGCCCCATGGCGGTTTCTGCCACCACCTCGGTGGCCCAGCAACCCGGGCTGCCCCGCCTGGGCCGGGGCCCGGCCTCACGTCCTGGTCGCCCCGGGCAGCAGCAGGTAGTTGGCGGGCAGTGTGCGGTACCCGGCCGGGATCGTGGCCTGGCGGATCGCGGCCTGCAACGTGGCCAGGTTGGCCTTGGTGGGCTCCAGCCAGCGGAAGTCATACACCAGCTGACTGCTCCGGCCGTGCCGGTGCAGGAACGTCACGTTGAGCCGCACCGGCAGGTAGGTCGAGGGGTCCACCCAGAGCCTTTCCCGGAACGGGAGGCCCCGCTGTGGCTTGGAGATGAGAGTCATGGCCTCGACCCCGTCCACCCGCTGCTGGCCGCCGAGGTAGAACGACCCGCAGGACAGGGCCTTGGTTATGCGGGCGCGCCAGCTCGGGTACGCCATGGGGAACACGTCGTCCTGGCAGGTCAGTGGGGGCAGCGGGCCTGACTGTCCGCGGATGATGGTGCGCCACCGGGTCCTGGCCGGGTACGCGGCGCCGTATTGCTCCGGTACCTGCCGGCCGGAGCGCAGCGTCACCTCATTGTTGGTGTTGTGGAAGGCCAGCCTGCCCGTGGCCGAGTAGCCCTCCTGCAGGAACAGCCCACGGTAGGTCCAGGACACCAGGCGCTGAGCGGTCACGTTCTTGAGGACACCGGGCACGACCGCGCTGCCGGGCGGGTTCGTCTCGAACGTGTCGTTCATGTTGAGCGCGGCCAGGCCGAATGTCACCCCGCGGCCGCTCGCCTGGATTTCCTGGATGGCCTTGCCCTGGTCCGCCGCCGCGGCCAGGGCACGCTCCGTGCGGCTGGTCACGACCGCGATCGTCTGCGCGCGGACCGGAACGCTGCCTGACCCCGTCCCGCCGGTGGTCAGGGTGACGGTCACGGCTGCTGCCACGGCGGCGACTACAGTGCCTGCGGCCACGGCGGACCGGATCATGACCCGGCGGCGGTTGCTCTTCCGCGCCCGCTCCACCAGCCCGGCAGGCGCGCTGGCGCCGGCGGTCAGCCGGTCGATCCCCTCGCGCAGCAGTTCCTCGATGTCACTGGTCATGATGTTCCCTCCGCCAGCTCGAAACCGGGATCGGTGCCGGTGCCGGCCAGATCACGCAGCCGCAGCAGCCCCCGTGACGCGGCGGACTTGACCGTTCCCTCCGAGCAGCCGAGCACGGCGGCCGTCTCGGTCTCGGTGAGCTGTTCCCAGTACCGGAGCACGATGACCGCGCGCTGCCTGGGCGGCAACTGGAGCAGCAGGCGGACCAGGGCGTCACGCAGGTCGATCACGGCGGCCCCGTCGTCGGCCGCCTGCGTGGTCGCCTGGGCCCGCAGCAGCGGCAGCCGCTGCCGCCACCGGCCACGCCTTCGCCAGCCGTCCGCGGCCAGGTTGTACAGCACCTTCCGCAGGTAACCTTCGGTGTCGCTGTTCACCTGCCGGGGCTTCCGGAGCACTCGCTCGAGCGCGGCCTGCAGCAGATCCTCACCGGCCTCGCGGCTGCCGGCCAGCGCGATAGCCACACGCATGAGCTGGGTGCCGCGCTCAGCGAGCAGCTGCTCCAGGTCTGCGCCTGTCGGCGTGCCAGCCAAGGCCATTCCCCTCTGTCATAGCCCATGACGAACGAGCAGATTCCAGGGTTGCCTCGGGTCACCAGTGTGGTGCTGCGGGGCCGGGCCGGGCGGCCCGGCCGGTCAGCGGGAGAGCACGGTGATGAAGTCGCGGGTCCAGCCGGCCAGGTACTGGCCGGGCGGGCGGACCTGGCCCGGGATGACGGCGTGCAGTGGGCCGCCCGGGGCCCCGGCCGCGTCCAGCTGGACCCATTCCGGGTTGATGTCGAGCTCCATGGCGGTACGGGCCCCGGCCTGCACCAGGGCCGCCGCCAGGTCACCCGGAGTCGTCGACATGCTGGCCGCGTAGACGAGCTGGCCGCGGGCGGTCTCGCCGAGGGCACTGCGGGCCACGTACTCGCCGCCGCCCAGGGTGGCGCCCCAGGCGGTCCAGTCGGCGGCGGACGGGCTGGGCTTCCCGCCGATCACCAGGGGCGGCAGGTTCTGGCGGACGCTGACCACGGCCTCATGCGGTCCCGGCAGCCCGGCACTCCAGACGCCGATGTGCGCGGCGCCGGAGGCGTCGATAACCAGGCTGGCCAGCCCGGCGCGGAGCGGGCTGATGACGTGGCCCTCCTGCTCGTACCCGCCGGCGCCGGCCGACAGCAGGAACCCCCCGTTGAACGCGGCGACCACGTGGCGCCGCTCGGCCGGGCCGATGCGCGGGCCCGCCCGCACCACGGACAGCGCGGCCGCTCCCGGGTCCTGGCTGCCGCAGTGCAGCCGGTAACGCACCGGGCCGGCGAACCGGGCCACCGTGACTGCGCTGCCATCCGGCACCCTGAGCTGGGACACGATAACCGTGGGCTTCGGCGTGGGCTTGGGTGTGGGCTTCGCGGCGGGCGGCCGGGCCATCCCTGGCCGCGCCGCGGCGGCGGTGGCCCGCGGGTGGCTGGACGCCGGGGACGCGGCGGAGGGCTGAGCGGTGTTCGCGGTAGCGGAGCAGGCCACCAGGCCGAGTGCCGCCGCCGCGCTCAGCGGCCACGCAGCTGCTCGCATCTGCTCCCCCGTCCGGATCCCGGCGGTTGGGCCGGTGGTCATTGGCCAGCTGGCCGCGGCGCCGCTGGCCGTCCCGGCGGTCCTGGCGGTGCCCGCTGCCCAGGCCGGGCGTCGCGTTACCCAGCGTGCCTGCTAGGTGGCTAAGACCTCGTGTGCATCTGGTTCAGGCCTAGCAAAGAATCCGCGCGGGCACTGGGCCGTCAGCGGTTTAACCTACCCAGTGGCGTCGCCGGCATGACCGGCGACGCCACACCCTGAGGCCATACTGCGGCGCGTGGCCGCGCCGGGCGGGGTGCCGCGGCTGCCCGGGGTGACGCTGGAGCCGGGCCAGCCCGCGCCACAGGGCCTGATGTCCCGCAAGCCGGCCCCGCTGCCCGTACGGTGGCGGCCCGCGATGAGAGCGCTCACATTTCCGCCAAATGAGGTAGGCCCGGCCACCCCTTCAGCCCACCCACGGGGTAGCACCGCTACCTAACGTCTACCTAACGTCACTGGTTGCCAAGCGCCCGGGCGCGCGGGGGCCAGCGCATCACTCAGGAGACCTGATGCATTACTCTGCCGGCTTGGCTGGCCTGACAACGGCGGCCGCCGCTACCGCCCTGCCCGCGGGCTCGGGGCTGTTCCTGGTGGCGCGGCTCCTGCTGGACGGCGCGGGCGCCCTGTTCGGGCTGTACCTGGTCACGTTCGCCGCCCTGTCCATGAGCGGCTATGTGCTGCGGACGCGCGCCGGGCGCGCCGCCCGGCGCCAGGGTGCCCATCCATGAGCAGCCCGTCCGCCCACCAGGGCCTGGCTGTGCTGTCGGCGGCCGGGCATCTCGGCTGGGACGGACCGCTGCCCTGGCTGGCCGCCGCGCTGGTGGCGCTGAGCCTGTGCTACGGCTTCGGCATGCTGGCGCTGTCCCGGCGCCCGGTGGCCATGACGGCCGATCCGGTACTGGCGGCCACGGAGAAGCTCTTCGTCTTCCTCATGCCCTGCCTCAACGAGGAGCTGGTGATCGAGCGCAGCCTGCGCCGGTTGCTGTCGGTGCCCGCGGGCGACGTCGCGGTCCTGGTCATCGACGACGGCTCAGACGACGGCACGGCGGCGGCCGTCTCCGGTGTCGCCGATGGGCGGGTCTGGCTGCTCAGCCGGCGCCCGCCCGAGGCCCGGCAGGGCAAGGGCGAGGCGCTGAACGCGGCGCTCCGCTACCTGGCCGGCAGCGGGCGGCTGGACGGCCGCGACCCGGACAGCGTGATCATCACCGTGGTGGACGCGGACGGCCGCCTCGACCCGCGCGCGGTCAGCGAGGTCGGCCCGTACTTCGACGATCCGGGTGTGGGCGCGGTGCAGGTCGGGGTGCGGATCAACAACCGCGACCAGAGCGTGCTGGCCCGGATGCAGGACATGGAGTTCGTCATCTATACCGAGGTGTTCCAGCAGGGACGCCGGCACCTGGGCAGCGTGTGCCTGGGCGGCAACGGCCAGTTCTGCCGTCTGTCGGCGCTGCAGTCGCTCGGGCCCGCACCATGGACCCGGAGCCTCACCGAGGACCTCGACCTGGGCGTGCGGCTGGCCGTGACAGGCTGGCGCATCGAGTACTGCCCGACCGCGTGGGTGCACCAGCAGGGCGTCGTCGAGCTCAGGCGGCTCATCCGGCAGCGAACCCGCTGGTTCCAGGGCAACCTGCAAGGCTGGCGGCTCATCCCGGCCGTGCTGCGCAGCCCCTACCGCGGCCGGACCGACCTGCTGTACGTGCTGACCACCCCGGGCATCGTCCTCATCGCCTCACTGCTGTCGGCCTCATTCGTGGTGGGCATGGCCTACTGCGCGGTGCTCGCGGCTACGGGGCACCATCCGTTCGGTTGGTGGGTTGCCGTGACCTACCTGCTGTGCGTGGGCCCCGCGCTGGCCTACAGCTGGGTGTACTGGAAACGGGAACGGGCCACCGGGCTGCGGCTGCGGACAGCGGCCGGGCTGGCCCACGTGTACGTGGCCTACAGCATGCTGTGCTACGCCTCCGGCTGGTGGGCAGCCTTCCGGGCGGTGCGTGGCCGCAGCGGCTGGGCCAAGACCGCCCGGGTCGCGGAAGGACCCGCCGCGCAGGTGCCCGCGGCCAGCCCGGCCGGGTCCAGCCCGGCCCCGGCTCCAGCTCTGGCGGGTGGCCCGGACGTGCTGGCCGGCCGTTCCCTGGCCGCTAGCCCCGCTCTGGCTCCCCGCCCGGTCCTGGCCATGGCCGGGGCCGGCGCCGGGGCTGGGGCTGGGCAGCGGCCGGCGCTGGCCGCCCGGCCCGTGGCGGGCGCCGGGCCGGTTGCGGGGTCCGGGGCGGCTCCGGCCGGGCCATTTGAGCCCGGCCGGGCCCTTTCGAGCCGGCCGGGCCCTTTGAGCGGGCCGGGCCCTTTGAGCCGGCCGGGGCAGCCGGGAGCGCGGCGCGGTCCAGGCGGCCTGGACCGCAGGCGGGCCGGGGCAGGCGCCGCCCGCTGGCCGTGGCCGTGGCGGCGACCGCCGCCGCCGTCTGCCTGATGGTCGCGGTCGTGCTGGGAGTCACCGGCCGCTCCCGGCCTGGCCAGCCCTGGCTCACCGTCTTCACCGGGCAGGGGCAGGTCACCGGCACGGCGGCCGGGCCGATCACCCTGTCACCGGCCCGGGCCACCAGTCCCGGCGACACCCACGCCGCGCTGCTGGTCTCGGCGGGCCGGTTCCGGAACTTCACCGCCACGCTTACCGTGCGCACGCTCCGTCAGCTCCGCCGGGGTGCGGCCGGCCAGCCGCACCCCTGGGAGGTCGGCTGGGTGCTCTGGCATCTCACGTCCAGCCGGCGCTTCTACGCGCTGACCCTGGAAGCCCACGGCTGGGTGCTCTCCAAGCAGGACCCGGCCTACCCGGGCGGCGAGCGCTTCCTCGCCTCCGGGCGCACCCCGGCCTTCCCGGTGGGCCGCCCGCACCAGGTGCGGGTAACCCAGGCCGGCGCGACCATCACCGTCCATGCTGACGGGCACCTGCTCACCCGGTTCACCGACACGCAGCACCCCTACCTGGCCGGTTCGCTGGGCCTGTACTGCGAAGATTCGCTGGCCCAGTTCACCGCCATTCACGTGACCCCGGCCGTGGCCGGCACGCGGAATCTGGCAGCCGGCCCACGGGCCGGCCAGGCCCGGCCGGGCCTGCACACCGGGCGGAGCCCGCCGCGGTAACCGCGCGGGCTGCTGTCCGCACCTGACCACCAAGTCCGCCGCAGCCAGGCCCGCATGGCCAGGCACACCTAATCACCAACACGGGGATTCCTGTCCCGCACGCACAAGGGAAGATCATGTCCGGCACGCACACTGTCACCAGCATTTCCCGCGCACGCGGGGGGGCCGCGGACCCGTTGCGCATCATGGTGGTCTACGGCACCCGGCCGGAAGCCATCAAGGTTGCGCCGCTGATCCGGGCGCTCCAGGAGTCACCCCTGTTCACCCCGCTGGTGGCGGTCACCGCGCAGCACCGCTCCATGCTCGACCAGGTCAACGAGGTATTCGGGGTCACGCCCGACTTCGATCTGGACATCCATCAGCCCGGGCAGACGCTGACCGACATCACCACCCGCGCCCTGGCTGGCGTGCAGGGCCTGCTGGCCGCGCAGCGCCCGGACGCCGTGGTCGTGCAGGGCGACACCACCACCGTGTTCGCTGCCGCGCTCGCCGCGTTCTACGAGAAGATCCCGGTCGTGCACCTGGAGGCCGGGCTGCGCACGGACGACCCCTACTCGCCATACCCGGAGGAGATCAACCGCCGCCTGGCCACCCAGCTGGCCACCTTGCACCTGGCCCCGACCGCGACGAGCCGCGCCAATCTGCTGGCCGAGAACGTCCATCCGTCCGCGATCACCGTCACCGGCAACACAGTCATCGACGCGCTGCTCTGGGCGTCATCCGGCGCCCACGGCTACGGCGACCCGGCGCTGTCGGACCTCGACGCCGACCCGGCCCCCGTGCTCCTGGTCACCGCCCACCGCCGGGAGTCCTGGGGGCGCCCGATGCGGGAGGCGGCCCGGGCCCTGGCCACGGTGGCCGCGGCCCACCCAGAGCTGCGGGTGGTCTTCCCCATGCACGCTAACCCGCTGGTCCGCGAGGCCGTGCTGCCCGCCATCGGCCACCTGCCCAACGTCACGGTCACCGGCCCGCTGCCCTACGGTGGCTTCGCCCGGGTGATGAACCGGGCCAGCCTGATCCTCACCGACAGCGGCGGAGTGCAGGAAGAGGGGCCCAGCCTGGGTAAGCCGGTGCTGGTCATGCGGGATACCACCGAGCGGCCGGAGGCGGTCCGGGCCGGCACGGTCCGGCTCGTCGGCACCGACCATGACCTCATCGTGCAGGCCACGAATCAGCTGCTCACCGATCCGGCCGCGTACGCGGCCATGGCCGGTGCGGTCAACCCTTACGGGGACGGCCGCGCCGCCGAGCGGTCCGTCGCGGCACTCGCGCACCACTTCGGCAGGGGACCGGCTCCGGCCGAGTTCACCCCCTCGCTCCCGCTGCGCCAGGCGAGCTAGCGCCGTGTGCCGTCCCAGCGTCGTGAGGTCGTGTGCATCTGGTTCAGGCCCGGCCAAAAAACGCACCGTACCGCCGGCGGATTGACCGGGCTGGCGCCGCTGCTGAAATCTCCTGCCGCCAGGCCGGTATTAGCACCCTGCGATGGGATTCGTCGACTGGAACGCCTTCGGCGGCACTACCTCCGAGCCGCTGATCCACGGCCGCCGGTCAGGCCGCCCAGGGCGGTGGGCCGACCGTGAGCCCACTAGCGTCGTGGCATGACCGGTGACGCTACCACCCCGGAGGCGATGATGGCCGCGCGGGCCAGCCGGTATCCGCTCGGCGCGGCCGTCACTCTCGCCGAGCTCGGCGATGACCCGCATCCTGCGCTGGCCCGGCTGCGGGCAGCCGAACCGGTGTCCTGGGTGCCGTCCCTGAACGGGTGGCTGGTCACCCGGTATGACCGGGCCGTGGAGGTGATGCGGGACAGCGCGACGTTCACCGTGGATGACCCGCGGTTCTCCACCGCGCGCGTGGTCGGCCCGAGCATGCTGTCGCTGGACGGCGCGGCGCACAGCCGGCACCGGCGGCCATTCGCCGACCCGTTCTCCCGGGGCGCGGTGCATGAGCGCCTGGCCGGCTTCGTGGCCGCCGACGCGGCCCAGCTGGTGCTCGCCATCCGCCCGGCCGGCCGGGCCGAGCTGCGGCGGAGCGTGGCCGGGCCGCTGGCGGTGGCGGTGATGGCCCGCGTCCTCGGCCTGGCGGACACGGAGCCGGGCACCCTGCTGCGCTGGTACGACGCGATCGTGACCGCGGTGTCGGAACTGGCAGGCGAGGCTGCGGGCAGCACGGACCACCAGCACGCGGGGGCGGCCGCCTTCCGGGAGCTGAGTGACCGCCTGCGCGCGGCGCCCGGGGGCGGCCTGCCCGGCATGGCCGGGGCCTCCGCTGATGGCCTGACCAGCACGGAGGTCGTCTCCAACGCCGCGGTACTGCTGTTCGGCGGGATCGAGACCACCGAGGGAATGATCACCAATGCCGCCTGGCACCTGCTGACCCACCCCGGCCAGCTGGACCTGGTGCGCGAGGACCCTGGCCTGGTGGCCGCCGCGGTCGAGGAGTCCCTGCGGCTGGAGCCGGCCGCCGCGGTGGTGGACCGGTACGCGACCCGTGGCGTCACGCTTGGTGATGCGGTTATCGGCCACGGTGACCTGGTGACCGTGTCGCTGGCCGGGGCCGGGCGTGATCCTGGCGTGTTTGCCGACCCGGATCAGTTTCGGGTCCGGCGGGGCAACGCGCGGAAGCACCTCGCCTTCGCGCACGGGCCGCACTTCTGCCTCGGTGCGCACCTGGCGCGGCTGGAGGCGGAGGCCGCACTCGGGGCGATGCTGCGGCTGCTGCCCGGGCTGCGGCTCGACCAGCGGCCATCCACCCCGCACGGCCTGGTGTTCCGCAAGCCACCGGCGCTGCACGCCCGGTGGGATCCGGTGCCGTCCGGTGCCGCTCAGGACACGTGATAGCCGACGCTGACCTCGCCGGCGTCCAGGCGCTGCACCGAGACCACCGACGTCTTGGACGGGTTGCTGAACCCGATCACCGCCTGGCCCCTGGCCCCGTCGATGACCACGGGATCATGCACCTGCCAGGCGCCGTGCCAGATGGCTACCCGGAGCCGGGCGGGCGGCAACTTCTGCAGCCCGTTGTCGCAGCCGAACCCGATCGTCCGCGCGCTGCCCTCCGGAATCGAGATGGCGGTCACCGCGTCCGCGCCGTTGTTCAGGGTGCCGCTCTGCACGTCGTCCTCCTGGGGTGCGTGGGCTGGGTTGGCGAAAGCACGCAGGGCGGCGGTGTTCCCGTTGAACACGTCGGTGTCCACGATGTTGTTGCCGACCCTGGTCGTCCCGTACTGGTGAAAGTGCCAGGTGGTCCACGGCTGGGGAACGGCCGGATGCCCGGCCGGTGCCGACGGCTCGGCGATCCACAGCGGGAACCGGCCCAGCCCGGCGCAGTTGCCCTGCTGGGCGAAGCTCAGGAAGGTGTAGACGACCGGGGTATGCCCGGTCGCCTTGGCGACCCCGTCGCACCATGCCCGCGCGTAGCTGGCCACCTGGGCCGGCTGCAGGCCGTCGGTCGTTTCCAGGTCCAGGGCGAGCAGGTCGCCGCTGTGCAGTCCCTGCGCCCGGACGACCGCGAGGAACGCGCTGACCTCGGCGGCGGCCGGGTTCCTCGGGTGCGCGAAGTGATAGGCGCCGCGGACCAGGCCGATCGCACCCGCCTCCCGCCAGTTCGTTCCGAAGTCCGGGTCGGCGAACGTCGTGCCCTCGGTCGCCTTGACGAACGCGAAGGATATCCGGCCCTTTTCCGCCTGCCAGTCGAAGGAGGGCTGGAAGTTCGAGACGTCAACACCCTGCGCGTCCGCCATCTGTAGTCCTCCCGTGCCGCGCCCCCGCGTCAATGCCGCCCAACCTTAAGGGCTCAACGGCCTCTCCGTGGTGCTGTTACCCACCCTGGTGCGGGCCACCACCCGGGCGACGCCAGGCTCGACCGCCGGGGAGTCGGCGCGGGCAGACGCCAGGGGTGCTGGCAGGTGGCCGCCGGACTCGTGGCCGGGCTGTCTGGCCGGGGCAGCGACCTGGTGGAGGCCGGGCCGCTCAGCCCCGCAGCCGCAGGCCGCGCCGGCGTGGCCGGGCCGCTCAGCCCCGCAGCCGCAGGCCGCGCCGGCGTGGCCGGGCCGCTCAGCCACGCAGCCGCAGCCCGCGCGGCGTGGCCCGGAAGCCGGCCCGGTCCAGTGCCTGGGCCAGCGGCGAGTCGTGCACCGGCGCGCCGTCGGCCCGCTCGATTGTTAGCCGGCCCAGGGCTCCGCTGCGGATGGCCCCGGCCAGTGCTGCCGCCGTCGGCCCCAGCACCGCGGGGTCACTCGTCCAGGACAGCAGGGTCTTCCCGCCGCGTTCCACGTACAGCACGAGGTCCCCGCCGGCCAGGACGACGACCGCCCCCGCCTTCCGACCGGGCCGGTGGCCCCCCGGCGTCTCGTCCGGCCGGTCCGGCCAGGGCAGCGCTGCGCCGAACGGGTTGGCCGGGTCTCCGGCCGCCAGCACGACCGGGGTGTCCGCCCCGGGGCCCGCGGGCGCCTGCGGCGCCCGGGCCGCAGGCGGTGCCCACGTGCCCGGCTGCATCCAGGGATCGGGCGGGCGCCACGGATCGGCTGACTCCGGGACCGCGCTGCTCTCCGCGGCCAGCGCGCGCATCCGGTCCACCGCCCCGGGCAGCGCGAACTGCGCGGCCCCCAGGCCCTCCACGAAGTAGCCGCGGCGGCATTGCCCGGCATCCTCCATGGCCCGGAGTACCGGGTAGATGGCGGCGAACCCGCCCGGCACGCGCTCGGCGGCCACCGTGCCGCGCAGCAGGATCCCGTGCCGGTCCAGCAGCGTCCGGGCGAGCGCGTGCAGCCGGCGGGTCGGGTCGGGATCGGCGGGCGGGACCAGGGACCAGCGCCCGGTGACGGTGGGCGGCCCGGTCCGGCTGGGCATGGCGGGCCGGCCGAAACCGCGCCGGCGCGAGCCGGCCCGGGCGGCCGGCCGGGGCCGGGGCCGGGGCACGTACCCCCCGCCGGTGGCACTGCCGGTGACGCCGTCGGCCACCGGCCGGCCGGTGCCCAGCACGGTGCGCAGCGCCGCCAGCGTGTCGTTGCTGAGCCGCCCGGCCCACACCAGGTCCCAGATGGCCGCGGCCACGGCGGCGTCACTGGCCAGCGCCCGGTCGTGCTCCGGGAGCAGCGCCGCCGCCCGGTCCGCGAGCATCCGGAAGAACAGGGCGCCGCCGCCGTCCAGCGCGCCCAGGACCGCCTCATGCACTCCGGTCATCGAGATCTCGCCCGGCGGGGGGAGCAGGAGCGGCGCGGTGTCGGCTGGGGCCAGCACGATCCAGCCGTCCCCGCCGGGCAGGCCGCCCGCCCCCGACCACGCCACTTCGCCCGCGGCCGTGAGCTCGTCCAGCATGGCCGGCTGGTAACCCGGCACCCGGCCCGGCAGGACCAGGGTCTCCAGCGCCGATGCGGGCACCGCGGCCCCGGCCAGCTGGTCGATCACCTCGAAGACCACGTCGGGGCCGGCCTTCGGCCGGCGGGCGCCCCGGCTGCCCCGGGAACCGTCCGGGCCGGCCGGCGACTGCCCGGCGTTCTGCCAGGCGGGCACGAAGGCGGCCAGGGCCGCGGGGGGCACCGGCTCCGCTTCCTTGCGCAGCTTGGCCAGGCAGCGCCGGCGCAGCAGGCGGAGCACCGAGGCGTCGCACCACTGCGTCCCGCGGCGGCCGGGCAGGAACTCGCCCTCGGCGATCCGCCCCTCGGCGGCCAGGCGGCGGAGGGTTCCGTTGACGACCGCGACCCCGAGCCCGTACCGGGCGGCCAGGTCGCCGATGCTGAACGGCCCGTGCCCGCGGGCATACCGGGCCACCAGGTCACTGAGCGGGTCGGGGACCGGCTCGGTAAAGGCGCCGGGCACCCCCGGGGGCAGCGGCACGCCCAGCGCGTCCCGGAGCCGGCCGGCGTCCTCGACCGCCGCCCAGCGTGCCTCTCCGGCGATCCGCACCTCCAGCGCCCGGCGCTGGTCCGCCAGGCTGGCCAGCCAGCCGGGCGCGGCGTCCGGGTCCTCGGAGCGCTCGGCGACTTCGGCCGCCGACACCGGCCCGATGGCGCGCAGCAGGTCGGCCACGCCCTCCATGCCCCGGCACTTGCGGCCCGGTGCCAGCCGCTGCAGCTCCTGCTCGGCCTCGCCCACCACGGCCGGGTCGAGCAGCTCCCGCAGGTCCGCCTGGCCGAGAAGCTCGGCCAGCAGCGAGGAATCCAGCGCCAGTGCCTGGGCGCGGCGCTCGGCCAGCGGGGCATCGCCCTCGTACATGAACGCGCCGACGTACCGGAACAGCATCGACCGGCCGAACGGCGATGGCGTGGGCGTCTCCACCTCGACCAGCCGGATCTTCCGCGCGGCCAGGTCCTGCATGAGGCCGGTCAGCCCCGGTACGTCGAACACGTCCTGCAGGCACTCGCGCACCGTCTCCAGCACGATCGGGAAGGTGCCGTACTTGCGGGCCACCGACAGCAGCTGGGCGGAGCGCTGCCGCTGCTGCCACAGCGGGCTGCGGCGGCCGGGCTGGCGCCGGGGCAGCAGCAGCGCCCGGGCCGCGCACTCGCGGAACCGCGAGGCGAACAGCGCCGAGCTGCCGACCTCGTCGGTGACGATCTGCTCCACGTCCTCCGGGGCCAGCTCTGCGATCCCGGCCGGCGGTGGCTCCTCGGTGTCCGGGACCCGGATCACGATGCCGTCGTCGGTGTGCATCGCCTGCACGTCCATGCCCTGGTACCGCTCCCGGAGCCGGGCGGTGATGGCCAGCGCCCACGGCGCGTGCACCTGGGCGCCGAATGGGCTGTGCAGCACCAGCCGCCAGTCGCCCAGCTCATCACGGAACCGCTCCAGCACCAGGGTGCGGTCATCGGGCAGGTAGCCGGTGGCCTCCCGCTGATCGGTGAGGTAGCGGACCAGGTTGGCCGCAGCGAGCACGTCGAGGCCGTCGGCGCGCAGCCGGGCCACGGCGTCCTGCTCACTCATCGCGCCCAGTTCACGGCAGTACGCCCCGAGCGCGCGGCCCAGCTCCACCGGCCGTCCGGGGGCGTCCCCGTGCCAGAACGGGAGCTTTCCGGGCTGCCCGGGGGCGGGAGAGACCAGGACCTGGTCCGCGGTGATGTCCTCGATCCGCCACGAGCTCGCGCCGAGCACGAACACGTCGCCGACCCGGGATTCGTAGACCATCTCCTCGTCCAGCTCGCCGACCCGGTGCGAGTGGCGGCCATTGGCCTCGCGCTGCGACGCGGCCAGGAAGACGCCGAACAGGCCGCGGTCGGGGATGGTGCCGCCGCTGGTCACGGCGAGCCGCTGGGCGCCGGGGCGGCCGTGCAGCTGCCCGGTCGTCCGGTCCCAGACCAGCCGGGGGCGCAGCTCCGCGAACTCCTCGCTGGGGTAGCGCCCGGCCAGCATGTCCAGCACGGCTTCCAGCACCGGCCGGGTCAGCCCGGCGAACGGGGCGGCGCGCCGGACCACCTGCTCGAGCTCGCTGACGTCCCAGTCGTCCATGGCCGTCATCGCCACGATCTGCTGGGCGAGCACGTCCAGCGGGTTGCGCGGCATGCTGAGCGACTCGATCTGGCCGCCGCGCATCCGCCGCGCCACCACGGCCGACTGCACCAGGTCGCCCTGGTACTTGGGGAAGATCACGCCGCGCGACACGTCGCCGACATTGTGCCCGGCCCGGCCGGTGCGCTGCAGCCCGCTGGCCACCGAGGGCGGCGATTCGACCTGCACGACGAGGTCCACCGCGCCCATGTCGATCCCCAGCTCCAGGCTGGACGTAGCCACCACGGCGGGCAGCCGGCCCGCCTTCAGCGCCTCCTCGATCTGGGCCCGCTCCTGGCGGGACACCGAGCCGTGGTGCGCCCGGGCCACCTCGGGCAGCGCCCCGCCGGTCGCCCCGGCCTGCGCCATGATCTGGGCCGGCGGCGCCTCCCGGGCCCGCTGCGGGCCGCCCGGGCCAGGCTGGCCGGGCGGGTTCCCGGGGAGGGCGGTCCCGTCCGGGGTGGGTTCCCCGGATGGCGGGCTGGCCCGCAGCTCAGCGCGCTCGGCGGCCAGCTCGTTGAGCCGGGCGCAGAGCCGCTCGGCCAGCCGCCGTGAATTGGCGAACACGATCGTGGACCGGTGCTGCTCGATCAGGTCGAGCACCCGCTCTTCCACGTGCGGCCAGATGGACCGGCGCTGCGCGGGGCCCTCGGCCCCGTCATCGGCGGCACCCGGCGGCGGGTCGAGGTCGGTCATGTCCTCGACCGGCACCACGATCTGCAGGTCGAGTTCCTTGCTGCTTGGTGGCGCGGCGATGGTCACCGGCCGGGCACCGGCCAGGAAGGAGGCGACCGTCTCGGCGGGCCGGACGGTGGCGGACAGCCCGATCCGCTGAGCCGGCGGCAGGCTCGGGCTGAGCGCGTCCAGCCGCTCCAGGGACAGCGCCAGGTGCGCGCCGCGCTTGCTGCCGGCCAGCGCGTGCACCTCGTCGATGATCACGGTATCCACGCTGCGCAGCGCGTCCCGTGCCTTGGAGGTGAGCAGCAGGAAGAGTGACTCCGGGGTGGTGATCAGGATGTCCGGGGGCCGGGTGGCCAGCCTGCGCCGCTCATCCGGCCCGGTGTCACCGGTGCGTACCGCCACGGAAATGTCCGGCTCGGGGTGGCCCATCGCCTGCGCGGCGTGCCTGATCCCGGTGAGCGGCGCCCGCAGGTTCCGCTCGATATCCACGGCAAGGGCCTTGAGCGGGGAGATATACAGCACACGGCAGCGCTGCTTCGGGTCGTCCGGGGCCGGCGCGGCGGCCAGCCGGTCGAGGGCCCACAAGAACGCGGCCAGCGTCTTGCCTGACCCGGTCGGCGCGATGACCAGGGTGTTCTCGCCCTTGCCGATGGCCGCCCAGGCCTGAGCCTGGGCCGGCGTGGGCGCGGCGAAGGCGGCCGCGAACCAGTCGCGGGTGACCGCGCTGAACCCTTCCAGCGCGTCCCGGCCGCTGGCCCCGCCGTCGCCCGGCTGGCCCGGGCGAGGCTGGTGGGGGGAGGGGGTCATGTATCCATAGTGCCTGGGGCTACCGACAAGATGGACCACGGCTCGAATGCGTCCCGGGACGTCGCGCCGCCATCCCGTGGCCGCTCGCCGCGTACCGGAGCCGAGCAGCCACTCCGGCCGCACTGGCCTCACGGGTGTGCGCGGCGAGGGGCGGCCAGCCGGCTTAGCCGGGCAGCCCCCGCACCGACCCGGTGAGCTGGCCCGTGGCGCTGTGAACGGTGCAGACGATGGTGCGCTCGCCCGCGGCCCAGGCGCCCGCATCCGGGTAGACGTACGACTGGGTCAGCGACGCCGGCGCCAGCTGCGGGTTCAGGTAGCCGGAGAGCCTGCTGGCGCAGCCCAGCCCGGCATCGCGCCGCAGGGCCGGCGTCCCGGGGTAGTGGTGACCGGCCACCTGGAACGTGCCGAACACCTCCGCGTCGTGGGGCGAGGCGCAGCTGACGACGTGCACCCCGGAGATTTCGTTGGGCGCGAAGTTGAGGCACTGGCCGGTGTGCACGGCGAAGATGCGCGGCAGGCTGACCGGCCCGGACGGCGGCCGGTGCGCCACCAGCGCCGCTACAGCCAGCCCGCCCGCCAGGAGCCATGCGCCCGCCAGGACGAGGCCGGTCACGGCCAGCCGGCGGCCGCGGGCTCCGGAACTGGCCACGCGGGCCAGCGCGACCGGGCCGAGGACGGCGGTGACGGGTATCAGGCCGAGGATGCCAGTGACCAGGGTGGCCACGGCGAACCCGTCGGTGCCCCGGGGGACCGGGATGGTGCTGGTGCCCGGGGCGGGGGCGGGGGGGTCGGGCGGGCCTGCCCCTGGCTGATCGTCGGCCGGCGGGCGGCCGCCGGGCGGGCGGGCCGCGGGCGGGCCGTCGGCGCTCTGCCGCTGGCCAGGTACTCGTGCTATCGCAGTGGGAACGCCGTTCTCGCTCCGTGACTGGTCCAATGCACGCTCCAGGCGGTCCGTGCCCGTCAACGGCGGCCGGCGGGCCATGCCGATCGGATGCGCCCAGGATCTGCGAACACCACGTTATGCCGCGTTCCCGCACCCGTTATCAACCTTTCCCCGCCGCAGTGATCGCATTCCTGCCCACAGGACCCAATTGGGCCGCGGGGCAGACCCTCGCCGCATGGTCCGGCCAGGCGCACGGTCCCGGTACTCTCGCCGCAAGCGGGCGGCGCCGGCAGGCTGTGCCACGGCTGCTGCCCGGAGGCCGGCTGGCACCGCCAGGTACCGGCCGGGTGGAACCTGGGGAGGGCCGTGCGTCTCAGCGAGTTCTGGCAGCGGATGTCCGCTCAGTTCGGCGACGCGTACGCGAGCAGCGTGGCCAAGGATCATGTGCTGGCCAAGCTGGACGAGCGGACCGTGGAACGGGCCCTCGCGGACGGCGAGGACGCCAAGGTCGTGTGGCGTGCGGTCTGCGAGGAGTTCAACGTCCCGCAGCGCCTGCGCTGACCTGGCACGAGGCTGGCCCGCGCCGTTCCGCGCGCCATTCCCGGGCTGAGTCACGGGCGGCAGTCGCCATAATCTCCCCGCGAATGTGGCGTGTTGGCTCTATGATCGAACAGTTGTTCGCCTATGGTGGGCCCTGGCGGCCGCCGGCGGCGTCTCGCCGCCTGGCCCGGCGACACGCCAGCAGCGGCGCGGCGGGGCAGCGCGGAATTGTCGGTACCGCCGCGTAGCGTCCGGACCAGCACGTTGGAACTAACAGAGCAGCCCCTTAACCTCAATGGGAGAATCCATGGCAGGCAGCGACAGGACGGTCAGCAGGACCGGCGGCGACAGGGACAAGTCGCTGGAGGCTGCGCTCGCCCAGATCGAACGGCAATTCGGCCGGGGCTCGGTTATGCGGCTCGGCGATGAGGGCCGGGCCCCGATGGAAGTGATCCCGACCGGGGCGATCGCCCTGGACGTGGCCCTCGGCATCGGCGGCCTGCCGCGCGGCCGCGTGGTCGAGGTGTACGGCCCGGAGGGCAGCGGCAAGACCACGATCGCGCTGCACGCGGTGGCCAATGCGCAGCAGGCCGGCGGCATCGCCGCGTTCATCGACGCGGAGCACTCCCTGGACCCGGATTACGCGAAGCACCTCGGCGTGGATATCGACGCGCTGCTCGTCTCCCAGCCGGACACCGGGGAGCAGGCATTGGAGATCGCGGACATGCTGATCCGTTCCGGCGCCATCGACGTGGTCGTCATCGACTCGGTGGCTGCGCTGGTGCCCCGCGCCGAGATCGAGGGCGAGATGGGGGACAGCCACGTGGGCCTGCAGGCCCGGCTGATGTCCCAGGCCCTGCGCAAGCTGGCCGGCGCGCTGAACAACACCAATACCACCTGCATCTTCATCAACCAGCTGCGGGAGAAGGTGGGGGTGATGTTCGGCTCGCCCGAGACCACCAGCGGTGGCCGGGCGCTGAAGTTCTACGCGTCGGTGCGGCTGGACGTGCGCCGGATCGAGACGCTCAAGGACGGGACCGAGGCGGTGGGCAGCCGCACCCGGATCAAGGTCGTCAAGAACAAGTGCCTCGCGGAAGGCACTCGCGTCTTTGATCCCCTTACTGGCATCACCCACCGCATCGAGGACATCGTGGACGGGCGGCTCCCGGTCCATGCGGTATCCACCGACAAGAACGGCGTGCTGCAGGCGGGCGAGGTCGTCTCGTGGTTCGACCAGGGCGAGCAGGATGTCATTGGGATCAGGCTCCGGGATAGCACTGAGCTCTGGGTAACGCCTGATCACAAGGTCCTCACCGAGCATGGCTGGCGTACCGCCGGGGAACTCGTCCGCGGCGACCGGCTGGCCCGGCCCCGGGCCTACTCGGCGTTCGGCTCGCAGGAGCCTATTCCGCCGGATCACGCCAGGCTGCTCGGCTATCTCATCGGCGATGGCTACGTGGGCGGGAAGACGCCGGTTCATTTCAGCAATGTCGAAGAATCTCTGCAGCAGGACGCGGCCCGGATCGTCGGCACCCTGGGCTGCCTGGCCAAGCCGGCGGACCAGCTGATAACGATGGCGTTCTCACACCGGCCTGGCGAGAAGAACGAAGTTATAGAGCTCTGCCGGTGGGCGGGGATCTACGGCTGCCTGGCGCCTGAGAAGAAGCTTCCTGCGGCTTTCTTCGCGCCCGATATCTCGTCTGAGGTCATCAGCAATGTGATCTTCGGAATCTTCGAGACGGACGGTTACGTCTCCCGGGAGCAGACGGGCGGCATCCGGGCCGGCTTCTCGACCACTTCGGAGCAGCTTGCGTACCAGCTGCACTGGCTGCTGCTCCGCTGGGGCATCGGGAGCAGCGTCCAGCGCCGGGATCCCCGCGCGCAGCGCGGTGGGCTGATCAACGGGCGCAGGATCTCGGGAAAGCATCCCTTGTGGGAAGTCCGGGTGTCAGGCGTGGACAACGTGGCCGCGTTCGCGGCCGCGATCCCCATGTGGGGACCGCGCGGCCAGGTGGTTACCCGTGAACTCGCCGAGCGGGACGGGCGCTACCGGGGATCGCAGCGCGTCTACCTCAGCGATGACGTGGTCCAGCCTGTCCTCGCTCACCTGGAGCGCCGCGGGGTGACCGCGCAGCTGGCCGCGCAGCTGGTCGGTGAAGGTGCGGGAGACCCACGCGGAGGCATGAGGGTGGTGCTGGGTGCCTCCCGGCTGCGCCGGGACCGGGTGCAGCGGCTGGCCGACGGGCTCGATGACCCCTTCCTGGATAACCTCCTGGCGGACCAGCTGTGGTTCTCCCGGGTCGCCGAGATCCTGCCCGCCCGCCGTCGCCGCACGTTCGACGTGGAGGTGGCGGACCTGCACAACCTGGTCGCCGAGGACGTGGTTGTGCACAACTGCGCCCCGCCTTTCAAAGTCGCCGAGTGCGACATCCTGTTCGGTTTCGGGATCAGCCGGGAGGGCGGCCTGATCGACCTCGGGGTCGAGCAGTCGATCGTGCGCAAGTCCGGTGCCTGGTACACCTACGAGGGCGACCAGCTCGGCCAGGGCAAGGAGAACGCCCGGAACTTCCTCAAGGAAAACCCGGACATGGCCAACGAGATCGAGAAGAAGATCAAGGAGAAGCTCGGTGTCGGCCCGCGGGTCGACGCGGAAGCGGCTCCCGCCACTGCTCCCGCCGTCAACGGAGGGGCGGCCAGCGGCCCGGCCGGGGCTGTCCCCGCGGCCCGGGCCGGGGCAGCCAAGGCCGGGGCCGGGGCCGCGGCCCGGGCCGCCGCGGTCGGCAGCGTGAACGGCGGTGCCTGACCCGGCCCTGAGCCCGGATCCCGCCGGGCCCAGCCCGGCTGGGCCGGGTTCTCCCGATCCGGGTGCTGTGGGCCCGGGCGCGCCAGCCGGGGCGGAAGGTGACCCGGAGGGCAGCGCCCGGGAGCTGTGCCTGAGCCTGCTGACCATCCGGCCGCGGACCAGGGCGGAGCTGGCTGGTGCCATGCGCGGCCGGGGCCTGCCGGAGCCGGTGGTCATGGCAGTCCTGGCCCGCTTCGCTGAGGTGGGACTCATCGACGATGCCGCCTTCGCCCGGGCCTGGGTGGAGTCACGGCACCACCGCAAGGGCCTGGCCCGGCGGGCGCTCTCCGCCGAATTGAGGCGGCGCGGGGTCGACGGCCAGGACATCAGCGCGGCGGTCAGCCGCCTCGACCCGGCGCAGGAGATGGCCACCGCACGGCGCCTGGTGGCCAAGGGGCTGGCCGCCAGCCGCGGGAAGCCGGCGCCGGCCCGGATGCGGCGGCTCGTCGGCCTGCTCGCGCGGAAGGGGTACCCGGCACCCGTCGCCTACCGCGTCGCCCGGGAAGCGCTCGAGCAGGAAGGCCTCGATCTCGCCGGTACGGTCCCTGATCCGGACGATCCGGCGCTGACCTGGATAGACGAGGACTCCGAGGCAGGGTAACCGGCTGATAGTACCGGGTAAGAAGTTGATTGCACAGAGTAAGATTTTAGAAGACCGGGGCCGACTGCTTGCCCAAACTGTTATCTACGCTTAACCTCACGGCAGCGAGGTGTTACTCCGTGCCATGCGGATGAATACGACTGAATACGGTTCGTGACCGGCTTTGGCCGGTTAGGCCTTTGATCTGACTGGCCTTGGCGGGGACGCCCGCCTGGGCCGGCCGGGCCGCTCACGGCAGTGAGTGGGTCGGCCGAGGAAGGGCAGCCGGGCATGGCCCGGCTGGGACGGCGGCACAGCGTGCCGCCGGGAAGGGCGTGACAGTGGTGGCGGACGCCACCAGCGGCGGGATCGGCCTACCGGCCGAACCTGGCTGAGCGCTCTCCCCGCGGTGCGCTGGCCGGCGTGCAGGCCCGGCGTGCCGCCGGTCCGCACGCCGACGGCCCGCAGGTCACCGGGCACCTTTAGCGGCCCGGTTTGCGGGCTGCGCGCGCCACTCCAGCCGGCCTGGCCGGTCAGGCGGCCTGGCCAGTGAGCTGGCCGGGTTCGCCGGCCCGCCGACGGTCTGGGGGCTGGCCCGGCTGCGCCGGGGCGGCCGCCTGGCCTGGGCTGGCAGGCCGCTCCGCTGCCACAACGTGGCCGGGCACCGCCCGGCTAGGTGGTGCCGACCCGGATGGGAGGTAAGCGCCCGGCGCGAGCCGGGAAGCGCCCGGCGCGAGCCGGGAAACGGCTGCCCACCAGGGCCGGTGGCTGGCAGGCATGACCCCTCGCTCCAGGTGTTCCCCTGGCACCACATCCCGGGTGTCAGGAACCAGCGAGCAGGATTGGGGTGTGCCATGAGCAGCACGATCTCTCTCGTCATCGGGGTTGTCGGGCTGCTGGCCGCCGTTTTCGCGCTCGTTGTGGTGCTGCGCCGCTCTCCGGGCCGCGTCGCGCCTCCGGTCGCTGTCGCGCCTCCGGTCGCTGTCGCGCGTCCGGTCGCTGAGGAGGCCCCCGCCAGCGTCAGCCCGAGTGCCAGCGCCCAGCTCACCGCGGACGCGCAGCGGACCTTCGAGACGGCCAGCCGGGAAGCCGACCAGGTCAGGGCGCGGGCCGAATCGGACGCCGCCGCGATCATGCGGGAGGCCGGGCTGGCCGCGGACAAGGCGGCCCAGGCCAGCCGGGAGGCCGACGACGAGCTCCGCGCGGTCCGTGAGGAGGCCCGGGACCTGCGGGCTGACCTGGAGCGCCGGGAGGCGCGGCTGGCCGAGCGGGAAGCCCGGCTGGACGCCGAGTTCGGCAAGCTTGACGAGCGGGCGGCCGGGCTGGACCGGGTCCGGGAGGAACTCGATGCGCGGCAGGCCGACCTGGAACGGCTGGATGAGGAACGGCGGGCCGTGCTGGAGCAGGTGGCCGGGCTGACCGCCGAGCAGGCCAAGGCCGAACTGGTGACCGGCATCCAGAACCAGGCCAAGCGGGAGGCGGCGCTGCTGGTCCGGGAGACCGAGAACGCGGCCCGCCGCGACGGCGAGCAGCGCGCCCGGCGGATCATCACGCTGGCCATCCAGCGGGTGGCCAGCGAGCAGACCAGCGAGTCCGTGGTCTCGGTGCTGCACCTGCCGGGTGACGAGATGAAGGGCCGGATCATCGGCCGGGAGGGCCGGAACATCCGGGCGTTCGAGTCCGTCACCGGGGTCAACCTGATCATCGACGACACGCCCGAGGCTGTCCTGCTGTCCTGTTTCGACCCGGTCCGGCGCGAGGTCGCCCGGCTCACGCTGGAGCGGCTCGTGCTCGACGGGCGGATACATCCGCAGCGGATCGAGGAAGCCTACGAGCGGAGCAAGGGCGAGGTCGAGCAACTGTGCATCCGGGCCGGTGAGGACGCCATGGTCGAGTTGTCGATCACGGACCTGCACCCGGAACTGGTCACCCTGCTCGGACGGCTGCGCTACCGCACGTCCTACGGCCAGAACGTGCTCCGGCACCTGGTCGAGTCCGCGCACATCGCCAGCATGATGGCCAGTGAGCTGGGCATGGACCCGGTGCTGCTGAAGCGCTGCACCGTGCTGCACGACATCGGCAAGGCCCTCACCCACGAGGTGGAGGGCAGCCACGCCCTCATCGGCGCGGAGATCGCGCGGCGCTACGGCGAGTCGCCGGATGTGGTGCACGCGATCGAGGCACACCACAACGAGGTCGAGGTGCGCACCGTCGAGGCCGTGCTCACCCAGGCAGCCGACGCCATCAGTGGCGGCCGGCCGGGGGCTCGCCGCGAGTCGCTCGAGGCCTACGTGAAGCGGCTGGAGCGCCTGGAGCAGATCGCGACGGCCCAGCCGGGCGTGGAGAAGGTGTTCGCCATGCAGGCCGGCCGGGAGATCCGGGTGATGGTGAAGCCGGAGAAGGTGGACGATATCCAGGCTCAGGTCATCGCGCGGGACGTGGCCAAGCAGGTGGAAGAGGAACTCACCTACCCCGGCCAGATCAGGGTCACCGTGGTCCGGGAGTCCCGGGCCACCGAGTTCGCCCGCTGACCGGCCCGGTCAGCAGGCGGCGGCGGCCCGGGACGGCACGCCCGCTGCGCCTGGCGCAGACGGCGCGTCCGGAGCATCCGGAGCATCCGGAGCATCCGGCGCAGACAGCCCGGACGGCGCGGAGGACCCTGACGGGGCCGGTGGCTCCGCTTGCTCAGCGGGCCCGGCCGGAGCGGGGGCGGCGCCGGGCACGGGCTCGGTGAGCGTGAGCCGCGGGACCCCGGGCGGGTCGAAGCCCAGCACCTGCCCGTAGAAGGACAGCTCCGCCTGCAGCGCGCTGATGATCGTGTCGGCCCGCCGGAAGCCGTGCGACTCGCCCTGGAAGGTGAGCAGCGCGTGCCGGATGCCGTGCGCCGCCAGGTCGGCGGCGATGCCCCGGGCCTGCGCGGGCGGCACGATCGGGTCGTCGAGGCCCTGCAGCAGCAGCACGGGGCAGGTCGCGCCGGTGACGTGGCCGACCGGGGACCGTTCCGCGTAGACGTACTCGAAACCGGGCAGCGGGCCGATCAGCCCATCCAGGTAGTGCGCCTCGAAGTCGTGGGACTGGGCGGCCAGCTCACGCACATCTCCCACTCCGTAGTAGGAGGCGGCCGCGCTGAACACCGGGCGCACGCGGGCCCCGGTGGTCACCGCGGCCAGGGCGGTCCACCCCCCGGCCGAGCCGCCGCGGATGGCCAGCCGGCGCTCGTCGGCCTCGCCCTGGCGGGCCAGGGCCAGCGCGGCCGCCGCCACGTCCTCGACGTCGACAACGCCCCACTGCATCCGCAGCCGTTCCCGGTAGCTGCGCCCGTAGCCGGTGGACCCCCCGTAGTTGACATCGATGATCCCGATGCCCCGGCTGGTGAAGTAGGCCTTCTCCAGGTCGAGCAGGCCGACCACGTGCGACGTCGGCCCGCCGTGCACCCAGACCACATACGGCGGCAGCTCGCCGTCCGGGGCGGCCGCCTGCGGGTGGGTCGGCGGGTAGACCAGGGCGTGCACGCTGCGGCCGTACTGCCCTTCCAGCTGCACCTGCTTCGGCACCGGCAGGTAACCGGGGTCCGGTGCCTTCTCCGCCTCCGCGCGCAGCACCTCGGATGTGCCCGATGCCGCATCGATCCGGACCACGGCTAGCGGCGTCACCGGGCCGCCCGCCACCGCGACGATGGTCGTCCCGTCCGCGGACAGCCCGTCCGTGAACTCCCCGAACGGCAGGTCCAGGTCGGCCAGCTCGCCGGTCTCCGGGTCGAGCACGCCGAGCCGCATGCCGCCCTGGCCGTGCAGCACGGCCAGCCGCCCGTCGCCGAGCCGGGCGTAGGGCCGGCCGCCCAGCTGCCACAACGGGTCGGCGAACTCCTCCTCGGCCGGGTACAGCGCCTGGGCGGGCTCCCCGGCCAGGCCCACCTGGTACAGGTTCCACCAGCCGGGCCAGTCGGAGACCAGGTAGAGGCTGGTCTCATCCCGCCACACCGGGGCCAGCACGGATTCCCGCATGCCGCCCTTGACCAGCCGGCCGCGCTCGGGCACGCCGTCGGTGATCAGCCCCACCCGCAGTTCGGTGCCGTCCCACGGCATCCGCGGGTGATTCCAGCAGATCCAGGCGAGCCGGCTGCCGTCCGGGGACAGGGTCGGGAAGGCGAAGAAATCCGAGCCGGTCACCAGCGGCCGGATAGCCCCCGCGTCCTCGGCCGCGCTGCCATCGAGCGGTACCGCGACGATCTCGCGGCTGATCGCGCCCGCCTCGTGCCGCTCCTGGACGCACCACACCTCTGACTCGTCGGCCGAGAGGATAAAGTCCGCATAACGCAGCGCCGCCCGCTCCGCACCATTCCCCGGTTCCGGGGTGAGCGGGCGGGGCGTGGCCGCCTGGCCGCCGGTGCCCGCCGCCGGGCCCGTTCCCGGATCGGCCACGACGTACAGCCGCTGGTCCGCGTAGTTGGCGAAGACGACCGCCCGGCCGGCGCCCAGCCCGGTGCCGGCCCCGGGTACCGGGAGGTAGGACCGGCCGCCGTATTCGTGGACCCGGCTGCGGGCATTCCACGGGGACGGCAGCAGCACGTGCTGATTCCCGGCCGCGTCGCAGTGGATGACGGTCACCCGGCCGGCCTCGTCGGGACGCCCCTCCTGCCACCACACGTCGGTGCCCGAAACTAACGGGTATGAGACCAGCACCTGCCCCCGGGCCACGTCCGCCGCGCTGATCGGTGACGTCCATGCACCGTAAGGAACCCGCGGGGCGGCCTCGCTGTCTGTCATAGGGGATATCGTCTACCATCCGCGGGTCTGCCACGGGAGATTCCGGACATGCCAGGGGCCCGCGTAAGGAGATTCCGGACATGCCTCGTGCTGCGCGTAGTCTCGGGTCCGAGATGAGCGCCTCCCGCACCTATGAGATCCGCACCTACGGGTGCCAGATGAACATGCACGACTCCGAGCGGCTGTCTGGCCTGCTGGAAGCGGCCGGGTACCAGCGCGCCCCGGACGGGCAGCCCGCCGACGTCGTCGTGTTCAATACCTGCGCCGTCCGCGAGAACGCGGACAACCGCCTGTACGGCAACCTGGGCCACCTGCTCCCGGTCAAGCAGGCCCGGCCGGGCATGCAGATTGCCGTGGGCGGCTGCCTGGCCCAGAAGGACCGGGCCGGCATCGCGCAGCGGGCGCCGTGGGTGGACGTGGTGTTCGGCACGCACAACATCGGCTCGCTGCCGGTCCTGCTGGAGCGAGCGCGGGTTGAGGCGGCCGCCCAGGTGGAGATCGTCGAGTCGCTGGAGCGCTTCCCGTCCGTGCTGCCGGCCCGCCGGGAATCGCCGTACGCGGCGTGGGTGGCGATCTCCGTGGGCTGCAACAACACCTGCACCTTCTGCATCGTCCCGGCCCTGCGCGGCCGGGAGCAGGACCGCCGCCCCGGTGACGTGCTGGCCGAGATCCGCGCGCTGACCGGGGACGGGGTGGTGGAGGTCACCCTGCTCGGCCAGAACGTGAACTCCTACGGGGTCGGCTTCGGCGACCGGCAGGCCTTCGCCCAGCTGCTGCGCGCCTGCGCCGGGATCGACGGGCTGGAGCGGGTCCGGTTCACCTCGCCGCACCCGCGCGACTTCACCGACGACGTGATCGCCGCGATGGCCGAGACGCCGGTGGTCATGCCCCAGCTGCACATGCCGCTGCAATCCGGCTCGGACACCGTGCTGCGGGCCATGCGGCGCGCCTACCGCCGGGAGGCCTACCTGGGCATCCTGGACCGGGTCCGGGCCGCCATCCCGGACGCGGCCATCACCACGGACATCATCGTGGGCTTCCCCGGGGAGACCGACCGCGACTTCGAGGACACCCTGGACCTGGTCCGGCGGGCCCGCTTCGCCGGGGCGTTCACCTTCCAGTACTCGCCGCGGCCCGGGACCCCGGCCGCGACCATGGACCTGCAGGTGCCCCCCGAGGTGGTCGCGGAACGGTACCAGCGGCTCGCCGCCCTGGTCGCGGATATCTCGCTGGCCGAGAACGAACGGCTGGTCGGGCACGAGGTGGAAGTGCTGGCGGCCGAGGGTGAGGGCCGTAAGGACGGGGCCACCCGCCGGCTGTCCGGGCGCGCCCGGGACAACCGGCTGGTGCATTTCGCGCCGGGCGACGGCACGCTGCGCCCCGGTGACCTGATCACCACGGTGGTGACCCGGGCGGCCCCGCACTACCTGATCGCGGACGGCGCGCCGCTGGCGGTGCGCCGGACCCGTGGGGGCGACGCGTGGCAGGCCCGCCACGAGGAGCCCGCGGCCGGCCCGCCATCCGCGGCGGCGCCGGATCCCGCGGGGTGCGCGCCGGCCATCCCGGGGGGCGTGCTGCTCGGCATGCCGGCCGTGGGCCGCCCCGGCTGAACCCTTCCCGGCCAGCCAACCTCCGCATCATGGGCTGCGTCCTAGGAGATGGGGAGTCAGCTCCGCCATGGCAAAGGGGGAATCATTCATGTCGATATCCGCCCGTGCGATCCGCCGGGCACTGGTCGCACTGGCCGGCAGCGGTGCCGCCGTGCTGAGCATGACCGCCGCCTCAGCCGCCGCGCATCACGAGTGAGGGCTGGCCGGCACCCCGATCTGCTCGGTCTCCCGCCTCCGGGTGTCGCTCGGGCCGGGCAACGGCACGGCCGGTGCCGTGGTCTACCCGCTCCGGTTCACCAACCTCACCCGCGGCTCCTGCCACCTCAACGGGTACCCGGGGGTGGCCGCGGTCGGCCGTCATGGGCACCAGCTGGGCAGCCCCGCGTCCCGGGACACGCTCTTCCGGCCCCGCTTCGTCACGCTCAGCCGTGGTGCCACCGCGCACGCGGACCTGACCATCGAGGAGGCGGGCAACTTCCCGTCCCGGGCCTGCCGGATGCGCACCGCCGCCGGCCTGCGGGTTTACCCGCCCGCCTCCCGCGGGGCCGCGTTCGTCCGGCTGACCTTCGCGGCATGCTCCCGGCGTGGGCCGTCCTTCCTGCATGTCACCGCCGTGCACCGGGGCCGCGGCTAGGCGCTGCGCTCACAGCACGCCGCCGGGCGGCCCGGCCCGGCCCGGCCGCGCGGCCGCTGGCACCGGATGGCCAGCGGCCGCACCGCGGGCCACTTGGCCTGGCGGACCCGGCTGGCCTGGCGGACCCGGCTGGCCTGGTGTTGCCGGCTTGGCAGGATGGGGGCATGACGGGACAGGTGATCGTGGTCCTGGGCCCCACCGCGGCGGGCAAGTCGGAGCTGGCCCTGCGGCTGGCCCGCGCGCTGGACGGGGAGATCATCAACGCCGACTCCATGCAGCTGTACGCGGGCATGGACATCGGGACGGCCAAGCTCACCGTGGCGGAACGCGAGGGAATCCCGCATCACCTGCTCGATGTGTGGGACATCCGGCATCTCGCGAACGTGGCCGAGTACCAGCGGATAGCCCGCGCCGCCCTGGCCGGGGTGCAGGCGCGCGGCCGGGTACCCATCCTGGCCGGGGGATCGGGCCTGTACATCCGGGCCGTCCTCGACGACCTGAACTTCCCGGGCACGGACCCGGCGCTGCGGGGGCGCCTGGAGCAGGAGCTGGAGCGCTCCGGGCCCGGGGTGCTGCACGCCCGGCTGGCCGGCCTGGACCCGGCCGCGGCGGAGCGCATCCTGCCGTCCAATGGGCGCCGGATCGTCCGGGCCCTGGAGGTCGTCGAGCTGTCCGGGCGGTCATTCACCGCCACGATGCCCCGGTATGAGTCCCTGTACCCGGCCGTGCAGCTCGGGCTCCGGGTGCCCCGGGCCGAGCTGGATCGGCGCATCGCCGAGCGGGTGCAGCGGATGTGGCAGGCCGGCCTGGTGGACGAGGTCCGGGCGCTGGACCAGGCCGGCCTGCGGGCCGGCCCGACGGCCAGCCGGGCGCTCGGGTACGCGCAGGTGCTCCGCTTCCTGGCCGGGGAGTGGACCGGAGACCAGGCCCGCGACGAGACCATCCGGGCCACCCGGCGGTTCGCCCGGCGCCAGGAATCCTGGTTCCGCCGGGATCCCCGGGTCCGCTGGCTCGACGCGGGCCCCGGGACGTCCCCGGCCGCGGTGGCGCTGGCTACCATCGGCTCATGCGGTTCGCCAAAGGACATGGCACCGAGAACGACTTCGTGATCCTGCCCGACCCGGCGGGCGAGTTCGGCCTGCCCGCCGGGCTGGCCGCCCGGCTCTGTGACCGGCGCGCCGGGATCGGGGCCGACGGGGTGCTGCGGGTGGTCCGCACCGCCGTGTGGCCCGGGGGGCCGCCGCCACCGGATGAGATGCCGGGGGGTTCCGGGGCGCCGCCCCGCCGGGCTGGCACCGCCCAGGACCAGGACGCGGAATGGTTCATGGATTACCGCAACGCGGATGGCAGTATCGCGGAGATGTGCGGCAACGGCGTCCGGGTCTTCGCCCGCTACCTGCTGGACCACGGGCTGGTCACCGGGCCGGCTTTCGCGGTGGCCACCCGCGGCGGCGTGCGGCGGGTCCAGGCCGGAGCCGACGGCCAGATCACGGTGGACATGGGGCCGGTCACGGTCCTCGGTGCCGGCCGGGCGGTGGTCGGCGGGTTGGACCGGGACGGGCTGCGGATCGGCGTCGGCAACCCGCACCTGGCCTGCCTGGTCGATGATCCGCTGGACAAGTACGACCTCGCCGAGGCACCTGGCCTCGATCCCGCGGAGTTCCCGGACGGCGGGAATGTGGAACTGGTCCGGCTGGCCGGGCCGGGTGCCATCACGATGCGGGTGCATGAGCGCGGCTCCGGTGAGACCCGGTCCTGCGGCACCGGCGCGGTCGCCGCAGCGGCCGCCGCGCAGTGCTGGCTCGGCGGGGACACGCCCGCGGCGAGCCCCGCCCCGGCAGCGATTAAGCCTGGGCAGGAGCAAATCTGGCAGGTCCGCGTGCCCGGCGGGGAACTCACCGTCACCCTGGGGGCCGGTACCGCCTGGCTCACCGGCCCGGCGGTGATCGTGGCCGAGGGCGAGCTCGACCCGCGCTGGCTGGCCGCCAGCGGCTGAGCCTTCCTGGCCTGCTCGATCGGCTCGGCCCGGACATGCCGGATCGGGTCGGGAGTATCGCGATGCACCGGTGACGATTCGGTCATGCCCGGCAGGCAGCCGGGGCGGAACGGCCCAGCCGTGGGCTGAGGGGGGGCCGGTCCCGTCAACCGGCCGGAATCGCCCGCTGCCGCATCAGCCCGGGTAAGGCGGCTCTTTAGGACATTGTGAGCAATCGCCCCTTGGCTAAAGCGACATCTGCCGATAAGCGCACCCTATTTACCGCGGCGGATACAGTCACGCCAATCACGGAAGGTTAACGAAAACAGTACAGGGGGTACTCACACGTCGGTCCCTGACTAGGTCAGGCGGCCCCGGCCAATTGTGTTGCAGCACTCGGCCGGGGCCTTTCATGGCAACGAACCTTGGAGGAAACAAGCCATGACGTTTATCAGTATGGCAGCTGGCGGGACCGCCAAGACCCTGTTCGCGGTTGCGATTTCACTGCACCCGGGAACGGCTCTCGCGGCCGCTCATTACACCGTCGTGCAGCCCGGCGATTCGCTCAGCGTGATCAGCGAGCACGAGTACGCGACCGCCGCGGACTGGCCCGCGCTGTGGTGGGCCAACCGGCGGGAGGTACCTGACCCGTCGATGATCCTGCCCGGGCAGCGGCTGCTCGTGCCCGGTGACCCGCAGGTCGGCCCATGGCTGATCCGCCAGGCGCAGGGGGCCCTGGCGGGCTCGCGCCCGGCGGCCGTCCGGGCGGCGGCGCCCCGCCGCCAGCGCGCCTGGGTGACCAGCAGCACGGCCAGGACGGCCGTGGCGGCGGCGCAGCCCGCCACGTCGTACCGCGGCGCACCGGGCAGTTTCCAGGCCTGCGTGATCCAGCGGGAGAGCAGTGGCAACCCGTCCGCGGTCAATCCGTCCAGCGGGGCGGGCGGCCTGTACGGGTTCTTGCCGTCCACCTGGCACGCCCTCGGTTTCCCCGGCCTGCCGGAGAACGCGCCGGTGTCGGTGCAGAACGAGGCGTTCGCCAAGGAGTACGCCCAGTCCGGTACCAGCGCGTGGGCCCCGTACGACGGCTGCTGACCAGGCTCGCCGGCGGAGGCTCTGGGCGGCCTGTCCGGAGCCTCCGCCCGAGGATGCTCAGAGCCAGCAGGTATCGTGCCGGAGCATGAATCCGGCTCGTTTGCCTTTGCTGGCCGGGGGACAAAAGGGAAATCAGCCGCCTGTGCTGGCGTCACGCCCGGCCGTCGCAGAGCTGGACGCTCCCGGACAGGATGTAGAAGATCCGGGACCGCCTGATGCCGCTCAGCGCCGGGCGGGCACCGGGTCCGCCTGCCCCGCCCGACCGGTCAGCGCGGTCACCGGCAGCCCGCGCAGCGAGGCGTCCAGCACCTCCGCGACGTGCAGGATGGCCGGGGGCTCGGTGGCGCCGGTGGCCGCGATGGCCGAGGCAATCTGCAGGCTGCAGCCCGGGTTGGCGGACACCATCACGGGAGCCCCGGTGGCCAGCACCGCCGCCGCCTTGCGCGCGCCGAGTTCCCCGGCCGCCTCGGGTTGCAGCAGGTTGTACACGCCCGCCGACCCGCAGCAGGTCCCGCCGTCGCCGAGTTCCGCCAGCTGCAGCTCCGGGATGGCGCGCAGCAGGTCCCGTGGCTGCTGCCGGATCCGCTGCGCGTGGCCCAGGTGGCAGGCATCGTGGTAGACCACGGTGACCGGCAGCGGGTGCCGGGCGCCCCGCGGTCCCTCGTCGGAGGCCGCCAGTTCGGCCAGGTACTCGGTAAGGTCACGGACCTTGGCGGCGGTCCGGGCGGCGCGCTCCGCCCAGCCGTCCCCCGCCGCGGCCCGGAACAGCTCCCCGTACTCCTTCATCGCCGAGCCGCAGCCCGCCGAGTTGACCACGATCACGTCCACGCCCGCGTCCTCAAAGGCCGCAATCGTGTGCCGGGCCAGCCGGGCGGCCTCGGCGGCCCGCCCGGTGTGCAGCGACAGCGCCCCGCAGCAGCCCAGCCCGCGCGGGATCACCACGTCAGCGCCCTCGGCGGTGAGCAGCCGCACCGTCGCCTCGTTCACCTGCGGGAAGAACACCTGCTGCACGCAGCCGGTGAGCATGCCGACCACCGCGCGCCGCGGGCCCTGGGCCGGGAACCGGCCCGCCAGCCGCCGGTGGCCGCGCGGGGGCGCCGGCGCCACCCGCAGCGACGCGATGAGTTCCGGCGCCAGCCGGGCGGCCAGCGCGCTCCGCTCGATCATCCGGGTGATCCCGGCCCGCTGGGCGACCCGCAGCGGGCCGGTGAGCAGCCGCAGCCGGCGCGGGTGCGGGAAGGCGGCGAAGATCGCGGACCGGACCAGCCGGTCACGCCGGGAGCGCGGCGGTACCGGGGCCGGCCCGCTGGCCGGCGGCTCCTCGGACCAGCCGCGGGCCGCCTCGATGAGCCGGTCGTAGCGCACGCCGGACGGGCAGGCCGGCACGCAGGCCATGCAGCCGAGGCAGCGGTCCAGGTGGCTGGCCGCGGCCTCGCTGGCCGGGGCGCCGTCGAGGATCTGGGTGATCAGGTGGATCCGCCCGCGCGGCGAGTCCATCTCCTCACCCCACAGCTGGTAGGTCGGGCAGGCCGGCAGGCAGAACCCGCAGTGCACGCAGTCGGAGGCGAGGGCGCGCAGCTCACCGGACGGGTCGATCAGCGACGGGCTGACCGGACTCTCATCGGACGGGTCGATTGGCTCCGGGCTGACCGGATTGTCACCAGACGGGTCGATCGGCGACGCGCTCATCAGATTCCTCCGGCGAAGCGGCCCGGCGCCATCAGGTGCCCGGGGTCGAACCGGTCCTTGACCGCGCGCATCAGGCTGAGCGCGGGCACCGGTCCCCACATGTCCACGATGTCCCGGACGGCGGGCGGGGCGGTCAGCACCACCGCGCTGGCCCGGCTGGGCGGCCCCTCACGCCCCGGGGCGCCCGGCGCCAGGTTCCCGGCCAGGCCCGCCCGCAGGCCGGACAGGAACTCCGCTACCGCGCCGGGCGGGGCGGTACCGGGCAGCGCCAGGTGCAGCACGCCTGCGGCGGGGGATCCGCCGAGGGCCGGATCGAGCCCGGCCGGCTCGGCCGCAGCGTCCATGGCCGCCAGGACGCCGGCCAGCGCCGCGGACCAGAAGCTCACCCGGATCAGGATGGGCTCGGCCGGTCCGGGCCCGGCCGTCGCGGACCCGCCCCACCAGTCGGGCGGGCCCGGCGAGGTGGCCGTCCCGGTGCCGAGCACGTCCCGTATCTGGGCCGCCCGCTCGGCCACGCCGTCCGGGTCGCCTTCCAGCAGGACTCCCAGCCGGATCAGCCCGCCCCGGGCTGGCCGGTCGATCTCCACCGCGGACGGGGCAAGATCCGAGCCGGCCGCCGCGGCGGCCGCTTCCGCGGCCACCGCCGGATCGGCATAGCCGGCGACGACGTACACCCCGGCGGCGGGCAGCGGGTGCAGCCGGAAGATGGCCTCGGTGATCAGGCCCAGCGTCCCGCATGAACCCGAGTACAGCTTGGCCAGGTCGTATCCGGCCACGTTCTTGACCACCTTGCCGCCGGACTTGGTCACGGTGCCGTCCGCCCGCACCACGGTGACCCCGATGACGAGGTCGCGGGGGGTCCCGTAGCGCAGCCGCCGCGGCCCCGCCGCGCCGGTGGCCAGCAGCCCGCCGACCGTCGGCGACGCACCCCGGCCGCCGCCGCGCGGCGGCGCGTCCACCGCCAGCTGCTGCCCGGCGGCCGCCAGCACCCCGTCCAGCTGCGCCATGGTCACCCCGGCTGCCGCCCGCACCACCAGGTCGCCCGCGGCGTGCTCGAGGACCTGGTCCAGCCGCAGGGTGTCAATCACCAGGTCGCAGCGGCGCGGCGGCGGGCCCCAGCTCACGGCGGTCCCGCTGCCGCGGGGCACCACGGCCAGGCCGTGCTCGGTCGCCACGGCCAGCAGCGCACTGGCCTCCTCGTTGGTGGCCGGCGACGCGACCCAGTCCGGCATCACGCCGGCGACCATGTCGCGCGGCCCGGCCGGGCGCACCGCGCGGCAGGCCAGGGCCAGCGCCCCGGGGACCGTGGCAGGGCTCAAAACTGCTCCGCCTGCCCGCTCGCGACCAGGGGGTGCACCCCGCGCCGCGGCCCGGGCACCTCCCCGCACAGCCGGGGCGTCGGGAAGATCTTCCCGGGATTGCACAGCCCGGCCGGGTCGAACGCGCAGCGCAGCAGCTGCATGGTGTCCAGGTCATCGGCGGTGAACATCTTCGGCAGGTACCTGGCCTTGTCGGTGCCGACCCCGTGCTCGCCGGTGATGGACCCGCCGTGCTCGATGCACAGGTCCAGGATGGCGCCGGACACCTCCTCGGCCCTGGCTTCCTCCCCGGGCGTGGCGTCGTTGTACAGCACCAGCGGATGCAGGTTGCCGTCGCCCGCGTGGAACACGTTGGCCACCCGGATCCCCGACGCGGCCGCCAGCGCCGCGATCTTGTCCAGCACCTCGCCGAGCGCGGTCCGCGGGACCACCCCGTCCTGCACCAGGTAGGCGGGGGAGATGCGGCCCACCGCGGCGAACGCCGACTTGCGGCCGGCCCAGATCGCCGCCCGCTCGGCCGGGTCGTCCGCCACCCGGATCTCGGTGCTGCCGGCCTGCCAGCACAGCGCCCGCACCGCGGCGCTGTCGCGGCGGACGTCGGCCTCCGGCCCGTCCAGCTCCACCACCAGCACGGCTCCCGCCCCGGCCGGGTAGTTGCAGGCCACCGCGGCCTCGGCGGCCTCGATCGCGAGCGCGTCCATCATCTCGATGGCAGCGGGCAGGATCCCCGCGCCGATGATCGCGGACACCGCCGCGCCGCCTGCCCCGGTGCTGGAGAACGCGGCCAGCATCGTGGTGATCACCTGCGGGATCCGGGTCAGCCTCACCACGATCTTGGTGACGATGCCGAGCGTGCCTTCTGACCCGGTGAACGCGCCGACCAGGTCATACCCGGGCGCGGACCCGGTGCCGTCACCCAGCCAGGTCAGCTCGCCGGCGGGCGTGACGATCTCCAGGCCGGTCACGTGGTGCACGGTGAAGCCGTGCTTGAGGCAGTGCGCGCCGCCGGAGTTCTCCGCGACGTTCCCGCCGACCGAGCAGACCACCTGGCTGGACGGGTCCGGGGCGTAGAAGTACCCGTACGGGCGGGCCGCCGTGCTGACCGCGAGGTTGGTGACCCCAGGCTCCACGATGGCCCGCTGGCTGACCGGGTCGATCTCGATGATCCGGCGCATCCGCGAGGTGACGATCAGCACCCCGTCGGTCCGGGGCAGCGCGCCGCCGGACAGTCCCGTCCCCGAGCCGCGGGCCACGAACGGGACGCCGGCCCGGGCGCACTCGGTCACCACGGCCGCCACCTGCTCGGCCGTCTGCGGCAACACGACCAGGCCCGGTGCGGCCCGGTGTGAGGTCAGCCCGTCGCACTCGTAGGTGCGCAGCTCAGCCGGGTCGCTGACCACGCCGTCCGGGCCGCAGATCTCGGTCATCCGGGGCACCATCGCACCGACCGTCATCGCGCCTCCCGCAGCGGGTCTCCTCGCGTGGCGCTCCCGGCCGGCCGCCCACGGCCGGCCGGGTGCTCCCTGTCCTCCCAGACTGCCTTGCCGTTGCCGCGTAGTCCACGGCCGATCGTTACGGCATCTCCTCATAGGCGGGCAGGGTGAGGAACTCGACGTAGTCGTCGGCCAGCGCGACCTCGGTGAACAACGTCACCGCCTGGTCGAACCGGGGCGCGTCGAAGGCGTCCCCGGCCGAGTCCCGGACCTTGCCCAGCTCCTCATCGATGATCCGCCGCACCAGGTCCGCCGTCACCAGCTGGCCGTCGTCCAGCCGGACGTCGTTGTTCAGCCACTGCCACACCTGGGACCGGGAGATCTCCGCGGTGGCCGCGTCCTCCATCAGGTTGAAGATGGCGGCCGCGCCGTTGCCGCCCAGCCAGGACGCCAGGTACTGGATCCCGACGCTGACGTTGTTGCGCAGCCCGGCCTCGGTGATGGTGCCCGGAGTCTTACTCACCGCGAGCAGGTCGGCGGCGGACACGCTGACCTCCGGCCGCTGCTTGCCGAGCTGGTTGGGCGCGTCGCCCAGGACCCCGTCGAACACCTCACGGCACAGCGGCACCAGGTCGGGGTGGGCCACCCAGGACCCGTCGAAGCCGTCGCCGGCCTCGCGGTTCTTGTCCTCCCGGACCTTGGCCAGGGCGACCGCATTGACTTCGGGATCACGCCGGCTCGGGATGAACGCGGCCATCCCGCCCATGGCGTGCGCACCGCGCCGGTGGCAGGTCTTCACCAGCAGCTCGGTGTACGCGCGCATGAACGGGGCGGTCATCGTGACGGAATTCCGTTCCGGGAGAACGAACTCCTGGCCGCGGCTGCGGAACTTCTTGATCACGCTGAACAGGTAGTCCCAGCGGCCCGCGTTCAGTCCCGCGCTGTGGTCCCGCAGCTCGTAGAGGATCTCCTCCATCTCGAACGCGGCCGGGATGGTCTCGATCAGCACGGTGGCCCGGATGGTGCCGCGCGGAATGCCCAGCGTGTCCTGGGCCAGGTTGAACGCGTCGTTCCACAGCCGGGCTTCCAGGTGGCTCTCGATCTTGGGCAGGTAGAAGTACGGCCCTGACCCCTTCTCCAGCTGCCGCCGGGCACAGTGGACGAAGTACAGCGCGAAGTCGAACAGGCTCCCGGACACCCGCTCGCCGTCCACGAGCATGTGCTTCTCGTCCAGGTGCCAGCCGCGCGGCCGGACCACGATGGTGGCCAGCTCGCTGTCGGGCCCGAGCCGGTAGGTCTTGCCCTCCTCGCTGGCGAAGTCCACGGTGCGGTCCAGGGCCCCGATCAGGTTCAGCTGGCCGGTGATCATGTTGTCCCACAGCGGGGTGTTCGCGTCCTCGAAGTCGGCGAGCCACACCTTGGCGCCGGAATTCAGCGCGTTGATCGTCATCTTCCGGTCGGTCGGGCCGGTGATCTCCACCCGGCGGTCCACCAGTCCCGGAGCCGGCGCGGCCACCCGCCAGTCCGGGTCGTCCCTGATCTGCCGGGTGGCGGGCAGGAAGTCGAGCATCGCCCCGGCGGACAGTTCCTGCTGCCGCCGCGCCCGCGCGGCGAGCAGCCCGGCCCGCCGGGTGCCGAGTTCCCGCTGCAGCGCCGCGACCAGGTTCACCGCCTCGGGCGTGAGCACTTCGTCGTACCGGTCGCCCCGCGGGCCCGTTATCTGCACGCCGTCGCTGGCCATGCCGCGCTCCTCCCAGGTCATCCCCGCCGCCCTGCCGTTACCGGGCATGTTACTGGCAGGTAATGAGGAGGGCAGCGCTGGTCCCGTGCTTCGTAACACCGTGCCGGGGCGCCGGTCAAAGTGTTCCCGGCCACATCCGGGGCACAACCTGCGCGGCGCCGGTGTTTATTGAGATGAGAGTAACCCGGAGGCATGACAGCATTGGCAAACCAACTGACGATGACCTACCAACCCCAGCGTGAGCAGCCCATGACCCTTCCTGGTAAGCAGCCCGAGGCTGACCGCGCGCCGCGCGACGGCCACACACCCCGGGACGGGCACACAGCCCGGGACGGGCACGCGGACCTGGACGGGCACGGCGGACCTGGACGGGCCCGACGGCCCCGGCGGCCTGGACCTGGCCGAGCGGCACGCGCTGCAGCGGATATCAGGCCTGTCCACCGAGCTGCAGGATGTCACCGAGGTCGAGTACCGCGCGCTCCGCCTGGAACGGGTCATCCTGGTCGGGGTGTGGACCGAGGGCACGCTCGCCGACGCCGAGAACTCGCTGCGCGAGCTGTCCCGGCTCGCCGAGACGGCCGGGTCGGTGATCCTGGACGGCCTGGTCCAGCGGCGAAGCCGGCCCGATGCGGCCACCTACCTGGGCGCCGGGAAGGCCGCCGAGGTAGCGGCCCTGGTCACCGCGCTGGGTGCGGACACCGTCATCTGCGACGGTGAGCTGACCCCCAGCCAGCTGCGCCGCCTGGAAGGCGTGGTCAAGGTCAAGGTCATCGACCGGACCGCGCTGATCCTGGACATCTTCGCCCAGCACGCCCGGAGCAAGGAAGGCAAGGCGCAGGTCGAGCTGGCCCAGCTGGAATACCTGCTGCCCCGGCTCCGTGGCTGGGGTGAGTCGCTGTCCCGGCAGGCGGGCGGCCGCGTCGCCGGAGGCGGCGGGATCGGCACCCGGGGACCTGGCGAGACAAAGATCGAGACCGACCGCCGCCGGATCCGGGCCCGGACCACGCGGCTGCGCCGCCAGCTGGGCGAGATGTCAGTGGGCCGGGAGGTCCAGCGGCAGCAGCGCCGCGGCCGGGACGTCCCGGCGGTCGCCATCGCCGGCTACACCAACGCCGGCAAGTCCAGCCTGCTGAACAGGATGACCGGGGCGGGCGTGCTGGTCGACGACTCGCTGTTCGCCACCCTCGACCCGTCCGTGCGCCGGGCCAGGACGCCGTCCGGCCGCTGGTACACGCTGACCGACACGGTCGGCTTCGTCCGGCACCTGCCGCACCAGCTAGTGGAGGCGTTCCGGTCCACCCTGGAGGAGGTTGCCGAGGCGGACCTCATCCTGCACGTGGTGGACGGCAGCGATGCTGACCCGCAGGCCCAGATCTCCGCCGTCCGCACCGTACTGGCCGATATCGGCGCGGCTGACGTCCCGGAACTGGTGGTGATCAACAAGGCCGACGCGGCCGACCCGGTCGAGCTGGAGGCGCTGCGGCGCCGGGAGCCGCACAGCGTGGTGATCTCCGCGCGGACCGCCGCCGGCCTCGATGAGCTGGCCGCCGCCGTGGAAGCCGCGCTGCCGCGGCGCGACCGGGAGGTCTGCGCGGTCGTGCCGTACCTGCGCGGCGACCTGGTGGCCCGGGCCCACCGCGAGGGCGAGGTGCTGGCGGTCCGGCACGGCGCGGCCGGCACCGAGCTGACCGCCCGGGTTCCACCGGGCCTGGCCGCGGAGATCGACAGCATTGCGGTGCCGGCTTCGGCGACGGTGCGTTCCGCTGATTTGTGAATCGCATTTAATTGCGCGGCGGAAATTCGTTTAATCGGTTTGGCCGTGACCCGGGCCGCATTGTGCAATGGATTGCAGAATGCGGCCCGGCCCATGCTGAGCGGCGGCGGGCGCCCGGGCGAGGGTGATGGCTCCCGGCTGCCGGGCGGCGGCCGCCCGGCCACGGCCCGGCTGTGGCCGCCCGCCGCCTGCGGGAGGCCGCGCTGAGCGGCCTGGGCGTGGCCCCGGTCCGGCATCCGGGTAGCCCTGAATGCCCAGCCCGGCCGGGGTCAGCGCCCGGCCTGGCCGGGCTGAGCCCGTCCCTGGCCCCCGGGAACGGCTGCGCTGGCCGCAGTGAGTCCCTACGCTGGCAGAGGCCGGTGACCTGGCGGGCAGGGGCCGGTGCCAGGCTGGCAGCAGCAGGTGGCCGGGCTGGCAGCAGCAGGTGGCCGGGGCGGATAGGCCGGCTCCGGCCGTCCCCCCGGGAGCCGGGACGCCATCCGGTCCCCGGCCGGGATCGCCCGCCCCGCCAGTGGATCGCCAGCCCGGGCCAGCCCGGGCCAGCCAGCAAGTTACTGACACGTAGCGGAGCCGAAATCCGCGCATAACGCGACGGACTGTGAGATCCTCGGAAAGGGCGTTAATTTCCTGCCTGGCTTCTTCGTGATAGTGCCTGTACAGGAACCCTGTAGTGCAATACCGTAACTGAACCGATATGTTGGTTGCCGCATGGCCGGAGCACCCGGCCGGCGGCCGCCGGGAACCGTGACCACCGGGCACCTGGCGGGGGGCAAACAGTAGGGACGAGCTATGGCAGGTGACCGCGGATGACGCAGGTGCGCCCAGTCACGCACGGACCCTCACGGCATGCGTCGGACGCCCGGCCGGGGGGTTCCCGGTGACCGTCCGGCTGCTTACCAACATCGGCCGCCTGTGGACCGGATCGGAGATCTGGAGCAACGCGGCCATCCTCACCTACAACGACCGCATCGCCTGGGTTGGCCGGGCTTCCGAGCTTCCGGAGAGCCTGCCCGGCGTGATCGACGACATCGTCGACGTGGACTCCGTGGAGAACCTGGGCGGCGGGCTGGTCACCCCAGGTCTCATCGACGCGCACACCCACCCGGTCTACGCGGGTAACCGCTGGGCCGAGCTGGCCATGGCGGCTGGCGGCTCGTCGCCGAACGAAATCGCTGCGGCGGGCGGCGGCATGGCCTCCACGGTGACGGTGACCCGCGGGACCGACCCCTGGACGCTGTGCAACGGGGTCCGGGCGAGGCTGCGGGAGTGGCTGCGGTCTGGCACCACCACGATCGAGGCGAAGACCGGGTACCACCTGACCCGTGACGGCGAGCTCGCCGACGTCCGGATGCTGCGTTCGCTGGAAGGCGAGCCGGGCATGCCACGGGTGCACGTGACGTTCCTCGCGGCCAGCGCGGTGCCGCCGGAGTACTTCGGCCGCCGCCATGACTACATCGATGCGGTCGGCACCTGGTGCTCGGACGCCGCCGCGATCGGCGCGGACAGCGTGGACGTCTACTGCGAGGAAGGCCGCTTCACCGAGCGGGAAGCCCGCTGGATCCTGTCCGCCGGGCGGGCCGCGGGCCTGCTGCCCCGGGTGCACGCCTGCGGCAAGAGCCGCACCGGTGCCGCCCGGCTCGCCGCGGAGCTGGGCTGCGCCTCGGCCGACCTGCTGCACGAGGCGAGCGAGGAGGACGTGGCCGCGCTGGCCCGGGCCGGTGTCGCCGCGGTCGTCTGCCCCGGGACCGCGCTGCAGACCGGCAAGACGCCCCCCGTCCGGTCGCTGCTGGACAAGGGCGTCCCGGTCGCGCTGGGCTCGGACCACACGCCCGGCGGGAACGGGATCACCTCGATGCCCCTGGTGATCTCGCTGGCCATCTCGCAGTTCGGGCTGAGCGTTCCCGAGGCGCTGCGCGCCGCCACGCTGGGCGGGGCGCAGGCGCTGAAGGCCCCGGACCGGGGCGCCATGGTGCGCGGCCGGCTGGCCGACATCGTGCTCTGGGACGCGGACCACGAAGGCGCGTTCGCCTGGGCGTACGGGCTCAAGCCGCACCGGGTCTGGCTCGGCGGCGAGCCCGTCACCCTCTGACGGCTGCTCCGGTCCGGCGCCGCACCGGGCCGACCTCCGCCCCGGCGCCGACCTCCGCCCCGAGCCGGCGCAGGGCCGACGCAGGGCCGGTGTCAGTCGTGGCATGCTGCCGTTATGCCCTCTGCCGCCGGACCGTCTGCCCGCACCGCCCGCCCGCGGCGCGCGCCCGCCGCTGCCGGGCGGCCCGCCCGCCCGGACGAGCCGCCCAGCCCCGTCAGCGTCGTGGTGGGCGAGGAAGACCTGCTGGTGGAGCGGGCGGTGGCCGCCCTCGTGTCGGCGGCGGGCCCGGCGGATAACGTCCAGCACGTCAAGGCGGCCGACCTGCGCCCGGGTGAGCTGGCCGCGCTCACCGCCCCCTCGCTGTTCGGTGGCGGCTGCGTGGTCGTCGTGCACGGGGCCGAGGATTCCGCCAAGACCGTCGCCGACGAGATCACCGCCCTGGCCGCCGACCCGCCACCGGACACCGCCGCCGTGCTCACCCACGCGGGCGGGGCCAAGGGCAAGGTGCTGCTCGCCGCGCTCACCGCGGCCAGCAGGCAGCGCCGGGAGGGGACCCCCGTGGTGCGGGTCGTCGAGTGCCCCAAGATCACCCGGATGGGTGAGCGGATGCAGTTCATCCGCGGCGAGGCGGCCGCCGCCCAGCGCAAGATCGACGAGAGCGGCGTGCGGGCCCTGATCGACGCGGTCGGCAATGACCTGCGCGAACTGGCCGCCGCCTGCGCTCAGCTCGCCTCCGACACCACCGGCGTGATCGACCAGGCGGCGGTGACGCAGTACTACCGGGGCCGCGCCGAGGCCAGCGGCTTCACCGTCGCGGACCGGGCGGTCGAGGGCAAGCTCGGCGAGGCGCTGGAACTGCTGCGCTGGGCCCTGGCCGTCGGGGTGGCACCGGTGCTCATCAGCAGCGCGCTGGCGCAGGGCATGCGGCTGCTGGGCCGGGTGGGCAGCGCGGCCAGGGGCCTGCCGGACGCGGCGGTGGCCGCCGAAGTGGGGGCGCCGCCGTGGAAGGTGGACCGGGTGCGGCAGCAGCTGCGCGGCTGGACCCCCGAGGGAGTGGCCCGGGCCCTGGCCGCGGTGGCCCAGGCGGACGCTCAGGTCAAGGGCGAGGGAGCGAATGCGGGTTACGCCCTGGAGGTGGCGATCCGGGAGATCGTGGCCAGCCGCGCCGCCCGCTGACGCCGGGAGGGGGCGCTGAGGCCCGCGGGAGCGCCTGTCCGGGGGGTTCCGCCCCCCCGGCGCTGATACCTCTCAGGCCGCCTGCTGCAGCTGGGCGCAGCGCTGAGCGATGGCCGACTTGCGGTTGGCCGCCTGGTTCTTGTGGATGACGCCCTTGCTGGCCGCCTTGTCCAGGTGACGGCAGGCATTGCGCATGGCCGCGGTGGCCGCGTCCACGTCACCGCTGTCGGCGGCCTCGCGGAACTTGCGCACCGAGGACTTCAGCGTCGACTTGACGGCCTTGTTGCGCTGCCGTGCCTTCTCGTTCTGCTTGTTGCGCTTGATCTGGGACTTGATGTTCGCCACGCGGGAAGCCTCGCTCAGGATGTCGTCTGGGTGCCGGGGCCGGCCGCGGTCCGCGCCCGGCAGCGCCGCCGCGAAAGGGCGTCAGCGCATACGCTCCGACGAGGCAGGATAGCTCACCTGGGGACAACCCTCAAACCGCGTGCCCGCCGGAGGGCCCCTCTCCGGGCGACCGCCGTGGACAGGAGTGACGGAAGGCACCGGCCCGGGCATCAGCGCCAGCATGCGACGATGGAAGACGAAGTCCGGGCCCAGCCCGACGTGACAAGCCCGAACCGAACCAGGCGGATACCCGTGCCAGCAATGCCCGAACAGGTCCTTCCGGACGGCGCGCAGCACGCGACCAGCCCCGGGAATACCGACATGTCGGTCATCCGGAACTTCTGCATCATCGCGCACATCGACCATGGCAAGTCCACCCTGGCCGACCGGATGCTGCAGTTCACCGGCGTGGTCACGGACCGGCAGATGCGCGCTCAGTACCTGGACCGGATGGACATCGAGCGGGAACGCGGCATCACCATCAAGAGCCAGGCGGTCCGGCTGCCGTGGGCCGGCCCGGATGGCCAGCGCTACGTGCTGAACCTGATCGACACCCCCGGCCACGTCGACTTCACCTACGAGGTCTCGCGGTCCCTGGCCGCCTGCGAGGGGGCCATCCTCCTGGTCGACGCGGCCCAGGGGATCGAGGCGCAGACCCTGGCCAACCTCTACCTGGCGCTGGAAGCTGACCTGCACCTGATCCCGGTGCTGAACAAGATCGACCTCCCGGCGGCCCAGCCCGACCTCTACGCCGAGGAACTGGCCGGCATCATCGGCTGCGCCCCGAGTGACGTGCTGCGCGTCTCGGCCAAGACGGGCGAGGGCGTCCACGATCTCCTCAACGAAATCGTCCGGCAGGTTCCCCCGCCCCGCGGCAACCCCGGCGCGCCCGCCCGGGCACTGATCTTCGACTCGGTCTATGACACCTACCGCGGCGTGGTGACCTATGTGCGGGTCATGGACGGACGCCTTACCCGGCGCGAGAAGAGCCTCATGATGTCCACCGGGTCGGCGCACGACACCCTCGAGGTGGGCGTGATCTCCCCCGAGCCGGTGCCGTCCGAGTCGCTGACGGCGGGGGAGGTCGGCTACCTGATCACCGGGGTCAAGGACGTCCGCCAGGCCCGGGTCGGGGATACGGTGACCAGCTCCGCCCGGCCGGCCACCGAGGCGCTGCCCGGGTACTCCCACCCGCGGCCGATGGTGTTCTCCGGGCTCTACCCGCTCGACGGGGACGACTACCCGGAACTCCGCGACGCCCTGGACAAGCTGCGGCTCAACGACGCCGCCCTGGTGTACGAGCCGGAAACGTCCACCGCGCTCGGCTTCGGGTTCCGCTGCGGGTTCCTCGGCCTGCTGCACATGGAGATCGTCCGGGAGCGGCTGGAGCGCGAATTCGACCTGTCGCTGATCTCCACCGCGCCGAACGTCGTCTACCGGGTGGTGATGGACTCCGGCCAGGTCCTCCAGGTCACCAACCCCAGTGACTTCCCGGGCGGGAACATCGGGCCGGCCGTCACGCCCGGCCGCGGGCCGGCCGGGAAGATAGCCAAGGTGTACGAGCCGGTGGTCCGGGCCACGGTGCTCGCCCCGGCCGAGTACATCGGCACCATCATGGAGCTGTGCCAGGGCCGCCGGGGCGCGCTGCTCGGCATGGACTACCTGTCGGCCGACCGGGTCGAGATCCGCTACACGCTGCCGCTGGCCGAGATCATCTTTGACTTCTTCGACCAGCTGAAGTCGCGGACCCGCGGTTACGCGTCGCTGGACTACGAGCCCGACGGCGAGCAGGAGGCCGACCTGGTCAAGGTGGACATCCTGCTGCAGGGCCAGCCGGTGGACGCGTTCAGCCAGATCGTGCACGAGGACAAGGCCCGGGAGTACGGGCTGGCCATGACGTCGCGGCTGCGCGAGCTCATCCCGCGGCAGCAGTTCGAGGTGCCGATCCAGGCCGCCATCGGCGCGAAGATCATCGCTCGGGAGAACATCCGCGCATTGCGCAAGGATGTGCTGGCCAAGTGCTACGGCGGTGACATCACCCGCAAGCGCAAGCTGCTGGAGCGCCAGAAGGAAGGCAAGCGGCGGATGAAGACGATCGGCCGGGTGGAGGTGCCGCAGGAGGCGTTCGTCGCGGCCCTGTCCACCACCCCGGACCGCGACCGCCAGCGCTGATCACGACGGCCGGATCGGCCCGGCCGGGGCGGCCGGGCGGGTCAGCCGCCGCCGTAAGTCGCGGGGTGCCCGTGGGTGAAGGCCAGGCCCGCGCCCAGCACGGCGACCCAGAACAGCACCCACAGGGTCACGCCGAACCAGCCGAGCACCAGCCCGGTCAGGGCCAGGGTGCCGCCCGCTTCGCCGGTCCGCCGGATCTGGCTCCGGGCCATATGGCCCAGGATCACGGCCGGGATGCAGGTCAGCCCGAAGGTGAAGAACTCGGCCACGCCGCAGGCCAGCGCGGCCTGCGCCAGCGGGTTGGTGCGCACCCGGACGGGGGCCACCGGGTAGAGCGCCAGCCCGCCTCCGGGCAGCTGCCTGGTGGCCGCCTCCAGCTCGCCGAGCGTGCGGGCCGAGTAGACCCGCTCCAGGTGCGCGTCGTACTCGTCCTTGGTCAGCCGTCCCTCGGCGAACCCGGTCTTGAGCACCTCACCGGCCCGGTCCCGGTCCGCGTCAGAGGCCCGGATCCCGGCGCGCCCGTGAGCGGCCATCCCGTGCCCGTACTCCGGCCTGCTGATCATGACGCCTCCCGCGTGCCCGGCAGATTTCAGCTTAGCCCGAGGGCCGACCGCCCGGCACTCCCGTGATGCCCGGGCGAAATCCCGTTCGACCCGCGGTCGGGCGTCGATTACCGTGCAGGAGTGGGCGACGCACGGGTGATCTCTGTGAACGTCGGCCGCGGCACCGTGCTGAGCGCGGCGCCGCGGATCGGCCGGACCGCGATCGACAAGCGCCCGGCCGCCGGGGCGGTAGCCATCGGGCGGCTCGGCCTGGCCGGGGACGAGCAGGTGGACAAGGTCCATCACGGCGGCCCGCACCAGGCGGTGTACGCCTACGCGCGGGAAGACCTGGACTGGTGGGTGGAGCGGCTCGGCCGGGAGCTGGGTAACGGGGTCTTCGGCGAGAACGTGACCACCGCCGGGCTGGATGTCTCCGGCGCGCTGATCGGCGAGACCTGGCGGCTCGGCAGCGCGCTGGTCCAGGTCGCCTCGGTGCGCGTGCCCTGCGGGACGTTCTCCGGCTGGATGGGCGAACGTCACTGGGTCAAGCGGTTCGCCGCGGCCGGCCGGCCCGGTGCCTACCTCCGGGTGCTGGCCGGGGGCATGGCCGCCGCCGGTGATCCCATCGAGGTGCTGTCCCGGCCGCCGGCCAGCATCTCCGTCGCCGAGGCGATGCGGGCGTACTACGGGGATGCCGCGCTGATGCGCCGGCTGCTGGATGTCCCCGAACGCGACCCGAGGTGGGACGAGGAAGCGGAACGAGTGCTGGGCGTGGCCGCGGCGGCCGCCCCCGAGCCCGATCGGGCGGCACCCTGACCATGCCAGGCGTGCTTCCGGCGGGCGTGCCGGTCCCCGCGGACGGATCACTGCCGGCCGGGGCGGTGGCCGGGCTGGCCGGGCGGCCGTTGGGCTTCTATGTGCATGTGCCCTTCTGCCGCAGCCGGTGCGGCTACTGCGACTTCAACACCTACACCGCGGCCGAACTGGGGCCGGGGGCATCCCGGGAGTCCTACCCGGGCCTGGCGGCGGCCGAGGTGCGGCTGGCCGCCCGGGTGCTGGGCGGAGCCGCGCCCCCGGTGAGCACGGTGTTCTTCGGCGGCGGGACGCCGACGCTGCTGCCGCCGGCCCGGCTCGGCGCGCTGCTGCGGGTCATCGACGACGAGCTCGGCCTGGCGCCGGACGCCGAGGTGACCGTCGAGGCCAACCCGGAGACGGTGGACGAGCGGTCGCTGGCCGCGCTGCGCGAGGCCGGCCTGACCCGCATCTCGCTGGGCATGCAGAGCGCCGTCCCGCACGTGCTGGCCGTGCTGGACCGGGAGCACCAGCCGGGACGGCCGGCCCAGTGCGCCCGGTGGGCCCGGCAGGCCGGCTTCGAGCACGTCAGCCTGGACCTCATCTACGGCACGCCGGGGGAAAGCGACGCCGACTGGAAGGAGTCGCTGGACGCGGCGCTGGCGGCGGAGCCGGACCACATCTCGGCCTACGCGCTGATCGTGGAGGACGGCACCCGGCTGGCCGCGCGGGTCAGGCGGGGCGAGGTGGCTGCCCCCGATGACGAGGCGATGGCCGACCGGTACGCCGCGGCCGACGAGATGCTCGCGGCGCACGGGCTGCGCTGGTACGAGGTGTCCAACTGGGCGGCCGGGCTGGGCTCAGCCTGCCGGCACAACCAGCTGTACTGGACGGGCGGGAACTGGTGGGGTGTCGGGCCGGGCGCGCACAGCCACATCGGCGGCACCCGCTGGTGGAACGTCAAGCACCCGGCCGCCTACGCCGCGCGGCTCGGCCCCGGGGACGGGCCCGGCCCGGCCAGCCCCGGCCTGGCCCGTGAGGTGCTGACCCCGGCCGAGCGGCGGTTGGAAGAGATCATGCTGCTGACCAGGCTGGCCAGCGGCTGCCCGGTCGCGCTGCTGAGCCCGGCGGGGCAGGCGGCCGCCGCGGCGGCGGCGGCGGACGGGCTGGCCATGCCCGACGCGCACGCGGCCGGGCGGGTGGTGCTGACCCTGCGCGGCCGGCTGCTGGCCGACGCGGTGATCCGCGACCTCACCGACTGAGCCGCGGCGGGCCGCTGGCGGGGCGCCCGGTTGGGAGCCGCCGCGCGGGCTACCTCAGCCGCAGCCAGCGCGGGAGTTCCCGCGTTTCGCCCTGGCTCGCCGCGCCCGCCGCGCGGACCACGGTGACCAGGACGCTCACCCACAGCGCCACGAGCAGCGGGACCGCCGTGAACGTGGCGACCTGGAGCGAGTCGAGGGCCAGCATGGCACCGGCGATGAGGCAGCACACCGAGTACAGCAGGGCCGTGACCGAGGCGTTGAGCGCCTGGGCCGCGTGCCAGCGGGCGAACCGCCGGCCGCGCAGGCTGGCCAGGTAGACCGCGAGCGGGAGCACGAACAGGGTGAACGGGATGCCCAGGTAGGCCAGCATGGCGCTGCGCACCTCAGCACGGTCCGGCGGGGCGCCGTCCATCCACTGGCCAGCCTGCGCGGCCGGGGACGCGTCCCCGTCAGGGGCGTCACCCGCGCGGAAGGCCGCGCCGCCCGGCCCGGTATCAGTGCCGGTGCCGTGCGCGGTGGCCAAGCCGGACGCAGCGGGAACGGGCCGGCCGGGTGATTGCCTGGGGCGGCTGGTCATGGGCTCCTCGCTGGTGGTGATGCTGAACACGTTAGCCAGTTCCGGGCTCGGTGACGAAGTCGATCAGTTCCTCGACCCGCCCCAGCAGCTCGGGCTCCAGGTCCGCGTAGCTGTGCGCCGCCGCCAGGATCCGCTTCCATCCGGCCGCCGTATCCTCCGCCCAGCCCAGCTCGCGCAGTATTCCCTCCTTCCACGGTATCCCGCGGGGGATCGCAGGCCAGCGGGGGATACCGAGGGCCGACGGCTTGACCGCCTGCCAGATGTCCACGTACGGATGGCCCACCACGAGCACGTGCGGCGAGGTCACCGAGGCGGCGATGCGCTGCTCCTTGGACCCGGGCACCAGGTGATCGACCAGCACGCCGAGCCGCCGCTGCGGGCCGGGCGCGAAGCTGGCCACCACGGCGGGCAAGTGATCAACGCCTTCCAGGTACTCCACGACCACCCCCACGTCGCGCAGGTCATCGCCCCAGATCTGCTCGACCAGCTCGGCGTCGTGCCGTCCCTCCACGTAGATGCGGCTGGCCCGGGCCACCCGCGCCCGGCTGGCCTGCCCCGGGGGGCCCGCGGGCGCGGGCACCGAGCCGGACCGGGTCCGGTCCGGGCCAGCCGGCCGGGCCGGCCGCGGCCGGGTCAGCGTGACCGGTTTCCCCTCGAGCAGGAAGCCGCCGGGCCGCAGCGGGAAGACGCGCTGGCGCCCGAACCGGTCCTCCAGGGTCACCGCGCCCTTGTCGCAGGCCACCACGGCGCCGCAGAAGCCGCCGCCGTCCTCCTCCACGACGAGCCCGCGGGCCGCCTCGACCTGCGGCGGCTCAGGACGCCTGCGGCGGGCCGCGGCATCGGCGAGAACATCCGTGCCGTACCGGGATTGCATGACCAGCTCCTGCCGGGTTCGGGGCGTCCCGCGGGCGCGGGGACGCCGGGATTCCCGCCGCCGGCGGCCCAGGGCGGAGCCCATCCGGGTGCGCCGGCGCGGAACAGGACGCTACCGGACATCCAGGGCCGGCTGGCGCTGCCGCGCCGTACCGGCCGGCCGGGTTCAAGTGGGGGTGTTCCCCGGGCTAACACTGGCAGCGAGTGGGGGTGGGTCGTTATGCTCCCGGTACCGCGCTTGGGTGCCACCGCGCCCGGACCGCCTTAAACTTGGCACTCAGGACGGTGGAGTGCCAAGGGAGGTGGGGACATGCTCGATGACCGCAAGCTGGCCGTGCTGCGCGCGATCGTAGAGGATTATGTGTCCACGACGGAGCCCGTCGGCTCGAAGTCCCTCGTTGACCGGCATCACCTCGACGTCTCCCCGGCAACCATCCGCAACGACATGGCCGTGCTGGAAGAGCAGGGCTTCATCGTGCAGCCGCATACCAGCGCCGGCCGGGTGCCCACGGACAAGGGTTACCGGCTGTTCGTGGACCGGCTGTCCGGGGTGAAGCCGCTGTCGTCCGCCGAGCGCCGGGCCATCGAGACGTTCCTGGTCGGCGCCTACGATCTCGATGATGTGGTGATGCGCACGGTTCGGCTGCTGGCCCAGCTCACCCGGCAGGTCGCCGTGGTGCAGTACCCCTCGCTGACCCGGTCCTCGGTGCGTCACGTGGAACTGGTCCCGCTGGCCGTCAAGCGGCTGATGGTGGTGCTCATCACCGACACCGGGCGGGTCGAGCAGCGCTCGGTGGAGCTCCCCGACGCCGCCGACGACGACTCGGTCATCCAGCTGCGGGCGGTGCTGAACGCCTGCCTGGATGGCCGCCGGTTCACCGAGATCGCCTCGCTCGCGGCCGACCTGCCAGAGCTGGTCGAGCGGTCCCAGCGGCCGAACGCCGCGGCGGTCTTCTCCGTCATCCTGGAATCCCTCGTCGAGCGGGGTGACGAGCGGGTCGTGGTCGGCGGTGCGGCCAACCTCAGCACCGCCGACTTCTCCCTCGGCCTCCGGGAAGTGCTCGAATCACTCGAGGAGCAGGTCGTCCTCATGAGGCTGCTGGGCGAGTGCGGCGACCTTCCGTCGCTCACCGTCCGGATCGGCGCGGAGAATCCCGTCGAGGGCCTGCGGAACACGTCGGTGGTCGCGACGGGTTATGGAACGGGGGACCAGGTCCTGGCCAGGCTGGGGGTGCTCGGCCCGACCCGGATGGATTACCCGACAGCGATGGGAGCGGTGCGCGCGGTGGCACGGTACGTGGGCCAGATCCTGGCGGGGTCGTAGTGGCCAATGATTACTACGGCTCGCTCGGCGTCCGCCGGGACGCGCAGCCGGATGAGATAAAGAAGGCCTACCGGCGGCTTGCCCGTGAGCTGCACCCGGACGTCAACCCCGACCCGGAGACGCAGGAGCGGTTCAAGCAGATCACCCAGGCCTACGAGGTGCTCTCCGACCCGGAGAAGCGGCAGATGTACGACCTCGGCGCTGACCCCTATGCGCCGAACGGCGGCGCGGGGGCCGGGGCTGGCTTCGGGGCCGGGTTCCCGTTCACCGACATCATGGACGCGTTCTTCGGCGCGGGGGCGACCAGCCGCGGCCCGCGGACCCGGGCCCGGCGCGGCCGCAACGCCACCATCCGGGTGGAACTCGACCTGTCCGAGTGCGCGTTCGGCACCACCCGCGAGCTGGTCGTGGACACCGCGGTGGTCTGCCCGACCTGCTCGGGTGAGGGCACCGCGCCAGGTACCCACCCGGAGACCTGTGACGTCTGCGGTGGGCGCGGGGAAGTCAGCCAGGTCACCCGGTCGTTCCTGGGCCAGGTCATGACCTCGCGCCCCTGCCCGCACTGCGGCGGGTTCGGCACCGTGATCCGCCGGCCGTGCCCGGAGTGCGACGGCGATGGCCGGGTCCGCACCCGGCGCACCATGAAGGTGCGCATCCCGGCGGGCGTGGAGGACGGCACGCATATCCAGCTGGCCGGGGAGGGTGAGGTCGGCTCGGGCGGCGGGCCGCCGGGAGACCTGTTCCTGGAGATCATCCAGCGCCCGCACCCGATCTTCGAGCGGCAGGGCGACGACCTGCACTGCACGGTCACCCTCCCGATGGTGGCCGCGGCTCTGGGCGCCAGCCTGTCGGTGGAGACCCTGGACGGGGGCCGCGATCTGGACATCCGGCCCGGTACCCAGTCCGGGCAGGTGATCCCGATGTACGGGCTCGGGGTGCAGCACCTGAACGACTCGGGACGTGGTGACCTGCTCATCCACGTCACCGTGGAGACGCCGATGAAGCTGGACGAGCCGCAGGAGGCGCTGCTCAAGCAGCTCGCGGCGCTGCGTGGCGAGGAGACCCCGCCGGGCCGGTTCGCCCCGGGCCAGCAGGGCTTCTTCTCCCGGCTGCGGGACGCCTTCAACGGCCGGTAACCCGGCTGTGACCCAGCCGGGGGCCCGCCCGCCGGTCTTCCTGGCCGGGACGGCCGACCTGGCCGGCGACCGGGTGCTGCTCACCGGGGCGGAGGGGCGGCATGCGGCCGACGTGCGCCGGCTCAGCGCAGGCGAGCGGGTAGACCTGACCGACGGCAGCGGGCTGCTGGCTGAGTGCGTGGTGACGGGTGCGCAGCGCGGCCAGCTCGAGCTGGCCGTGCGCGCCCGGCGGGTAGTCCCGCCACCCCAGCCGGCCGTGGTGGTGGTCCAGGCCATCCCCAAGGGCGACCGGGGCCAGCTGGCCGTGGAGCTGATGACCGAGGTGGGCGCGGACGTGATCGTGCCGTGGGCCGCGGAGCGGTGCGTCGTCCGCTGGCTGGGTGAGCGCGGGGAACGCGCCCTGGACCGCTGGCGGTCCACCGCGCGGGAGGCGGCCAAGCAGGCCCGCCGGAGCCGGGTCCCCGAGGTGACCGGCCTGGCCGGCCTGGCCGGAGTGGTGGCCCGGGCCGCCGCGGCGGCCTGCGCGGTGGTGCTCGAGCCCGAGGCGCCCGCCGCGCTGACCGGGCTGCCACTGCCCGGCTCCGGAGAGCTGGTGCTCATCGTCGGGCCGGAGGGCGGCATCAGCCCGGGAGAGGGCGGCGCGCTGGCTGAGGCCGGGGCGGTCCCCGCCCACCTGGGCCCGACCGTCATGCGCGCGTCCACCGCCGGGGCGGTGGCCGCCGCGCTGCTGCTCAGCCGGTCCGGCCGCTGGGGCTGAGCGCCGCCACCGGCCTGGTCAGGAGGGCTTCGGGCTGACCGCGCTGCCGCACAGCGCGCTGACCATCCCGGGCGTCCTGCCCTGGATGGTCACCAGGGCGGTGGTGTTGGCCGTGGTGCCGGTGGGGGCGCTGGTGTCGGTGGGTGACGGGGTGGCCGACGGGCTGACCCCGGTATCGGTCGGGGTGGGTGTCGGCGTCGCCGACGAGGTGTCCGACGGCGTGGGCGTCGGCGCTGCCGAGCTGGGGGTGGCGCTCGGGGTGGGCGCGGGCTTCTTGCTCTTGCGCGGCGACGGCGTGGGCGTGCAGGCCACCACGGGCGCGGCGAAGGCGGGCTTCTTCTGGGATGTCCCGCTGACCGGCTGGCTGGGGTTGACCCCGAGCGGGGGCTGCCACAGGCCTGGCGAGGCGATCGCATCCGGCTGGGGGCCGGCCGGCCGCGCGCCAGGTGAGGAGAGCGCGTTGTTCTGGGTGATTATGGTCTGCTGCACGGTGTGCAGGGTCACGAAGCCGACCACGACCACCGCCACCACGGCCGCGACGGCAAGCGTCGGCCGCAGCCAGGGCCGCGCGGCCCCCAGTCGGCCATGCGCGGGCCGGGAACGCGATGCCCGGCGTTCCCCCGGGCCCCGCCGCCCGGCCGTCCCGGTGACCAGCTGCTCCAGCTGGCCGAGCGCCGACCGGCCCGCCGCGGTGACCGGCTCCAGCCGGACAGACAGGCGGATCCGGTACAGCAGCAGCCAGCCGGTGAGCCCGGCGAGCATGGAGCGGGCCGACCGAGGCGAGTTGAGCCGGTAACGGATCTTCTGCAGCCCGTCGCCGACTGGCTCGATGGACTCAGCCGCCGCGCACAGCGCGGTGCGGATGAGGTCCTCGTAGTCCCGATCCTGTGTTGTCATGCCTGGTGCCCAGGGCTCCCCGCGCCCCTGCCGGCCCTCCTCACGCGTCCTGCTCAAGCACGGTGCGCAGGGCCGTCATGGCCCGCGCAGTGTGACTCTTGACTGCTCCCCGGCTGATTCCCATGACCGAGGCGATCTGGGCTTCGGACAGGTCCCCGTAGTAGCGCAGCACCAGCGCTTCCCGCTGACGTTCCGGCAGCGCCCGCAGCGCCGAGACGACCGCGGAGCGCTCCAGGAGCGCGATCGCGCCGTGCTCGGCGCTTGGCATGTCCGGTGCCGGCTTCGGCGTGTTCTTGTCCACCACCACCCGGTGCCGGATAACTGACCGGGACCGGTTGACCACGGACTGGCGCAGGTACGACAGTGCCTTGTCGGTGTCCCTCAGCCGCCGCCACGCCCCGTGCATGGCGACGAAAGAGTCCTGGACGACCTCTTCCGCGGTGCAGGTATCCCGCACCAGGAACGCGGCCAGGCGCACCAGGGAGCGGTAGTGCTCGCTGTAAATCGTCGTGACCGCACGGTCTGCGTCCCACTCCATGGGGGCAACGGTCAGCCGCGCTTCGGCTGCCAGCGTTTCGGTCACGTCGATAGGACGCGTCACCACGCCGTCAGGTTCACCTGGCATGTCGAGTGCATGCACGCGACCCGCCGAATGGCCTCACCGGAGCATTCCCCCCCAAGGTGTGAGTCGGCGTGCCTTCCCGCGGGCTGGCCGGTGGCGTCCCGGTACCAGGCCGGAGTACGCGGAGTGCCGCGCCCTGCACATCGGGGAGTGCAGGCGGCGCGCTGCGGGGGGCACGATCGCATCCATCTGTGTCATGAGCGCTACCGGAGAGGGGCAAGCTAGGATCCCTCTGTGCCGGAGTGTCTATTCTGCAGGATCGTGTCCGGCGGTGTCCCGGCATCACGAGTGATCGAGTCACCGCGGACCCTTTCTTTTCGTGATATTAGCCCGCAGGCCCCTACGCACGTCCTCGTGGTCCCCCGGGATCACTATCCGGACCTGGCCGCGCTGGCGACCGCCGACCCGGGGCTACTGGCCGAGGTGCTGGCGCAGGTGCGGGAGGTCGCCGAGACGGAGGGAATCTCCGGCCGCGGCTACCGGGTTGTCTTCAATACGGGGACCGACGCCGGCCAGGCCGTGCCGCATGTGCACGCGCATGTCCTGGGCGGGCGCGCGCTCTCGTGGCCGCCAGGCTGAGCGGCCCCGGATACCATGACCAAGGACGGGCGCGGGCGTGCGCCTCGCCAGGCGGAGAGAAGGAATTGACAGACAGATCAGGCGAATCGTCCAGCCGTAAGACGTCAGGTGACCCGGCCGCACCGGTCAAGATCGTCATCCCTGATGACCATTCCATGGTCAGCCTGCTGGGATCACGGGACGAACTCCTGCGCGTGATCGAGAAGGCATTCCACGCTGATATCCACGTGCGCGGGAATGAGATCACGATCACCGGGGCGCCGGAGGAGAGCGAGCGGGTCGCAGGCCTCTTCGAGGAGCTCACCGAGCTGCTCGCGGGGGGCGCCGAGCTGACCACCGACTCGGTCGAGCGCGTCGTGGCCATGATGCGCCGGAAGTCGAAGGTCCGCCCCGCCGACGTGCTGACCCTGGACATCTTGTCCTCCCGGGGCCGCACGATCCGTCCCAAGACGCTGAACCAGAAGCGCTATGTGGACGCCATCGACGAGCACACCATCGTGTTCTGCATCGGGCCCGCCGGGACCGGCAAGACCTACCTGGCCATGGCCAAAGCGGTCAAGGCGCTGCAGGCCAAGGAGGTCAACCGGATCATCCTGACCAGGCCCGCGGTCGAGGCCGGGGAGCGGCTCGGCTTCCTGCCGGGCACGCTGTACGAGAAGATCGACCCCTACCTGCGGCCGCTCTACGATGCGCTGCACGACATGCTGGACCCGGACTCCATCCCGCGCCTGATCGCGGCGGGCACCATCGAGGTGGCCCCGCTGGCCTACATGCGCGGCCGGACGCTGAACGACTCCTTCATCATCCTGGACGAGGCGCAGAACACCTCGGCTGAGCAGATGAAGATGTTCCTCACCCGCCTCGGGTTCGGGTCCAAGATCGTGGTGACCGGTGACGTCACCCAGGTGGACCTGCCTGCCGGGCAGGCGAGCGGGCTGCGCATCGTGCAGGACATCCTGGAAGGGCTGGACGACGTGCACTTCGCCCGGCTGACCAGCCAGGACGTGGTCCGGCACCGGCTGGTGGGGGACATCGTGGACGCCTACGAGCGGTACGACGCCCGGGTCCGGGCGGCGCCGCCAGCGCCGCAGCGGCGTAAGCGCGCCCAGTGAGTGCCGGGAGCTCTGTGACTGCCGGGAGTTCTGTGACTGCCGGGAGCTCTGTGACTGCCGGGAGCTCTGTGACTGCCGGGAGTTCTGTGACTGCCGGGAGCTCTGTGACTGCCGGGAGCTCTGTGACTGCCGGGAGTTCTGTGACTGCCGGGAGCACGGGAAGTGCCGTGACCAGGGGGAGCGGCGGCCCGCGGTGAGCATCGAGATCGCCAACGAGTCCGGGGTCACCGTGGACGAGGCTGACCTTGCCGCATTGGCCAGGCACGTCCTGGACGGCATGCGGATGCACCCGCTGGCTGAACTGTCCGTGCTGCTGGTCGACAGCGAGACCATGTCCGACCTGCACGAGCGCTGGATGGGCGAGCCGGGGCCGACCGATGTGCTGGCCTTCCCCATGGACGAGCTGCGGCCGCCGCCGCCCGGCAGCGGCCGCGGCGACGAGGGCGGCGGCGAGCCGGCCTCGCCGCCCGGGCTGCTCGGCGACGTCGTGCTGTGCCCGGACGTGGCCGCCGGCCAGGCAGAGCAGGCCAGGCACCCGCTCCGCGACGAGCTTGAGATGCTCTGCACGCACGGCATCCTGCACCTGCTCGGGTACGACCACGCCGAGGCCGAGGAGCGGGCCGCCATGTTCGGTCTCCAGGACGAGCTGCTCCGCTCGTGGCGGTCGGTCCGTGAGACATCCACCAACCCGGGGGGCCTGGAAGGCCCGGGGGGCCCGGACGAGCCGGGGGGCCTGGAAGGCCCGGAGGGCCCGGACGGGCCGGAAGGGCAGCACGGGGACCAGTGAGACCGCCATGGCCTGGCTGATCGTCGCCGCCGCGGTGCTGGCGCTGTTCGCCGGGCTGTGCGCGAGCGCGGAAGTGGCGCTGATGCGGGTCTCCCGGTCCGGGCTAGGCGACCTGGCCCGTAGCCGTAAGGGTGCCAGCCCGCGGGCCGTCACCCGGCTGCAAGCCGTGCTCGCTGACCCGTCCCGTTACCTGGCGGTGCTGCTGCTGGCCCGGATTTCCGGGGAGACCGCCGCCGTCGTGCTCATGGCCGCCCCCCTGGTGCACTGGCTGGGCACCGGCTGGCAGACCTTCCTGCTGACCGCCGCGATCATGATCGTGGTGCTCTACCTGCTCGCCGGGGTCGGGCCGCGGATCCTCGGCCGCCAGCACGAGCGCTCCATCGCACTGGCCTCGGCGGACGTGCTCTACCCGGTGGTCCGGCTGCTGGGGCCGGTGCCCAGGCTGCTGCTCGCGCTGGGCAGCGTGCTCACGCCCGGCCGCGGATCCCGGGACGCCTTCGGCTCCGAGGAGGAGCTGCGCGGCCTGGTGGACCTGCTGGAACAGCGGCAGGTCATCGAGCCCGGCGCGCGAGCCATGATCCACTCGGTCTTCGAGCTGGGGGACACCATCGTGCGCGAGGTGATGGTGCCGCGCACCGACATCGTCTTCGTGGAGCGGGACAAGACCCTGCGCCAGGCCATGTCGCTGGCGCTGCGCAGCGGTTTCTCCCGGATCCCGGTGGTCGGCGAGAACGAGGATGACGTCATCGGCATCGCCTACCTCAAGGACCTGGTGCACCGCAGCCAGGAGCACCCGGAGCTGGAATCGGTCGAGAAGGTCACCTCAGTCATGCGGCCCGCCACGTTCGTGCCGGAGAGCAAGCCGGTCGACGAGCTGCTCCGCGAGATGCAGCAGCGCCGGATCCACATGGCCATCGTGATCGACGAGTACGGCGGCACCGCCGGGCTGGTCACCATCGAGGACATCCTGGAGGAGATCGTCGGGGAGATCACCGACGAGTACGACCAGGAGCAGCCCGCGGTCGAATGGCTGTCCGGGGACCGGGCCCGGGTGACGGCCCGGCTGCCCGTGACCGACCTGGAAGAACTGTTCGGCACCACGATCGAGGCCGAGGACGTGGAGACGGTGGGCGGCCTGCTGGCGCACGCCATCGGCCGGGTGCCGATCGCCGGCTCCTCGGGCACGGTGGCGGGACTGCGGCTGACGGCGGACAGCCTGGCCGGCCGCCGGAACCGGATCGGCACGGTGACCGTGGAACGGGCCGGGGCCACCTCGCGGGCGCCCGCCACAGACGGTGACGGTGACGGCAGCGGCTGAGCCGTCGCGGGCCGGGCCGGCGGGCGGAGAGCAGCGATGGCGCCGTTGGGACTGATGTGACGGCCGGTCCCGCCACTACACTCGGCCGGATGAGCGCGGTGGAGCCAGGCCCGGAAGACGTGAAGATCATCACCCTGGCCCGGTCGGCGCGGGCCCGGGTTGGTTCGTCCGAGGGCGCCGCCGTCCGGGACGAGACCGGGCGGACCTACGCGGCGGCGGCAGTGGCGCTGCCGTCACTGCGGCTGTCTGCGCTCCGCCTGGCCGTGGCCATGGCCGTATCCAGCGGCGCGTCCAGCCTGGAGGCGGCGGCCCTGGTCAGCGACGCTGAGCAGCCGGATCCGGCCGACCTGGCCGTGGTGCGCGAGGCCGGTCCGGGTGCGGTGGTGTTTCACGCCGGCTCGAACGGCGTGCTGCGGGCCACCCTCAAGCCCTGACCCTCCGCCGGGCCGCACTGGTTCTTCATCCAGCCGCGCGCCGCGCCTCGCGGCCCACGGACTGCATGACTGCGACATCCAGTCACATCCGGCTCCATGACTGGCCCAGCCATGCGGTCCGCCGCGGGGCTCACCCGGCATCAGGGGCTGCGCCCACCCGCATGAGCGGGCGGCCCTCGGATTCAGCTGAACGCGTAGGCGATCTCCACCGTGCCGCCGGGCAGCGGGTGTGCCTCGTCCAGGACCAGCTTGGCGTCCGGGCTGAGCCCGGGGGTAAGCCGCATCCCGTCTCCCAGCAGCAGCGGCAGCACCAGCAGGCCCAGCCGGTCCAGCGCGCCGAGCGCACGGAACGTCTCGATCGTCCGCAGGCCGCCGACGAGGTGAACGTCCCGGCCGCGGTTGGCCGAGCGCACCTTGCCCAGCAGCCGGGCCGGATCGCTGTCGGTCACGATCGGCACCGGGGCACCCTCGGTCGGCACGTCCCGGCCGAGCACGAAGACGTCCAGGCCAGGCCACGGCCAGCGGTTGGCGCCGAGCGCCGGCTCGAACGTGGTCCGCCCCATCAGCACGGCCTCGCAGCTGTGCTGGAACTCGGTCCACCCGTGGCTCCGGCCCGGGACGAAGTCTGGGTCGGCGACAAGCGCCGGTCACCCGTCCGGAGTGGTCACGTAACCGTCCGCGCTGATGCTCAGCCGGGTGCGGATCTGCATCTGCCGGTCCCTCTTCCTGGAGGTGGGAATGTCTGCCCTCCTGCCCGTTAGTCGGAGCTGACACGCCCGGCTCGACATGGCCGGCCGGTCGGCGTGGGGCCGGGCGGGCGGCCGGGGCCGGGGGAGCGGCCACGGGTGGCCGGGCTGGGGGGAGCGGCCACGGGTAGCCGGGGCCGGGGGCAGCGGCCACGGGTCGCCGGGGCTGGCGGAGCGGGCCCGCCGGCTCGCATGCGCCGCGGCGGCCGTCGTCACCCTGTGATCACGTGCTCCCGGCGCAACTACAATCGGGGGGTGGAATTCCGGTCGGGCTTCGCGTGCTTCGTCGGCAGGCCGAATGTCGGCAAGTCGACATTGATGAACGCGCTGGTGGGCTCCAAGGTGGCGATCACCAGCAGCCGGCCGCAGACCACCCGGCGGGCCATCCGCGGCATCGTGCACTGTCCCGAGGCCCAGCTGGTCATCGTGGACACGCCCGGCCTGCACCGGCCGCGCACGCTGCTCGGCGAGCGGCTGGACAGCCTGGCCCGGTCCACGCTGACCGAGGTTGACGTGATCGGCTTCTGCCTGCCGGCCAACGAGCGCATCGGCCCGGGGGACACCTACCTGGCCCGGGAACTCGCTGGGCTGTCCGCCAAGACGCCGGTGGTGGCCATCGTCACCAAGACCGACCAGGCATCTCAGGCCCAGGTGGCCGGGCAGCTGACCGCGGTGGCCGGGCTCAGCGACTGGGCCGACATCGTGCCGGTATCCGCCATGTCCGGGTTCCAGCTCGACGTGCTCACCGACGTGCTGGTCTCCCACCTGCCGCCCGGGCAGCCGCTGTACCCCGACGGGGAGCTGACCGATGAGCCGGAACAGCAGCTGGTGGCCGAGCTGATCCGGGAGGCGATCCTCGAGGGCGTGCGGGACGAGCTGCCGCATTCCATCGCCGTCGTGGTGGACGAGATGAAGCCCCGGGACGGGCGCCCGGACCTGATCGACGTCTACGCCTTCATGTACGTGGAGCGGGCCAGCCAGAAGGCCATCGTCATCGGGGCCAAGGGGGCCCGGCTCAAGGAGGTCGGCAGCCGGGCCCGGCAGCAGATCGAGGCGCTGCTCGGCACCCGGGTGTTCCTGGACCTGCGGATCAAGGTGGCCAAGGACTGGCAGCGGGACCCCAAGCAGCTCCGCCGCCTGGGCTTCTACGACTGACGGGCCCGGCCCGAGGCCTGAATCCGGCCAGCGCCGGGTCACCTGCGCCCGCTGCGCAGCGCCAGATCACCTGCCCCTCCGTCAGCGCCAGGTCACCTGGACGCCACCTCGCCACAGGTCGAGCACGCCCGGATCACCGGTTACCTCCAGGCCAGCCGGCCCGCGCCGGTTCCACAGCATCAGGTACAGCTCCGGCGCCGGCCCGCTCACCGTGCAGTCGTCCGGCCCGGCCGGTACCGCGTCCCAGCCCCGCTGCACCTCGGCGCGCTCCGGCCCCATCCGCATCGCCCACCGATGGGCGGCCGTGCTGGCCCGGGGGGACGAACCCCCGGAGCCCCCCGCTCGCCGCTGCGGGCCGGGGCTGTCGCCGGCGTCGATGAGCAGGCTGCGCGGTGGGTCGGACAGCGGGCCATGCCGGGCGCCGCGCCGGGCGAAGCCCATCAGCAGCTCGTCGATGCCGTCGGCAGCCAGCGCGGCCGGAACGGGATCCACGGGCTGGCCGGGCCCCGCCGCCGCCCCGGCAGCGGCGGCGGCCGCCGCGAGCTGCACGTCGATCCGGTGCATGGTCGTCTCGTGCACCTGCCGCCGGGCCCAGAACGCCAGCGGGGATGCGGCACCGGGCAGGAACGTCCAGCAGGCCAGGTCCGGGCTGGCCGCCTCCAGGGCGCCGACCAGGCCGGCGTGCCCGGCGCGGAACCAGCCCAGCAGCGCGGGATCCGGGATGTCGGCGGCCAGCACGCCCGTCTCGTCCAGGCGGGGCACCATCTCGGCGTGCCGCTCGGTGACGTACCCGGTGGCCCAGCGGTGCACGTAGCCGACGTGACGCAGCAGGTCCCGGAGCTGCCATCCCGGGCAGGGCGGTACCGGCAGGTCCAGGCTGAGCGGGGCCGCCGCTGCCGCCAGCAGGCCGCCTTCTTCCCGCAGCCGCCCGATATACGCCGCGGTGGCCAGGACCGGGGAACTGGTGCTCGTCATGGCCTGGATTCTCCCAGCCCCAGGCCGCCGCCGCCGCTGCGTCTCAGATGTCGGACGGCGGCTTGGAAGCGGGACGGCGGCGTCTGCTAATGTCGAGGTGCCATGTTGCGCGGACTGCTCCTGCTTATCCGCCGCGGCGGGGGCCGATAAGGCCGGCTCCCTCGCCGCGGGTAATTGGCGTGACCGCTGGCCGTCGCCCGATCCGCACAGGAGCAGATCTTCAATGCAGCCCCAGCATGATCCCATGCAGCATGATCGAGTACCCCATGATCAGGTGCCGGGCCAGGAAGCGCACCGTGGCGTCCGGCAGCAACCCAGCGGCATGCCCTGCCAGCGGTACATCCCGTTCCGGCCAGTCGACCTGCCGGACCGGGCCTGGCCCGCCAAGACCATCACCGCGGCGCCCCGATGGCTGTCCACCGACCTGCGGGATGGCAACCAGGCGCTGATCGACCCGATGAGCCCGGCCCGCAAGCGGACCATGTTCGACCTGCTGGTCCGGATGGGCTACAAGGAGATCGAGGTTGGCTTCCCGTCAGCCAGCCAGGCGGACTTCGACTTCGTCCGCGGCCTTATCGAAGACGGCGTGATCCCCGACGACGTGCAGATCTCGGTGCTGACCCAGGCGCGGGACGAGCTGATCGAGCGGACCGTGCAGTCCCTGGCCGGCGCGCCCCGGGCGACCGTGCACATGTACAACGCGACGGCCCCGGTGTTCCGCCGCGTGGTGTTCGGCAACGACCGGGACGAGACCATGGCCCTGGCCGTCGAGGGCACCCGGTCGGTGGTGAAGTACGCCGAGCAGTACCTGCCGGACTGCGACTTCGGCTACGAGTACTCGCCCGAGATCTTCATGGACACCGAGCTGGACTACGCCGCCGAGGTGTGCGCGGCGGTCATGGACGTCTGGCAGCCCGGCCCCGGCCGCGAGATCATCCTCAACCTGCCCTGCACGGTCGAGCGGTCTACCCCCAACGTGTACGCGGACCAGATCGAGTGGATGAGCCGGAACCTGCCGTACCGGGAGCACGTGTGCGTGTCCGTGCACACCCACAACGACCGGGGTACCGCGGTCGCCGACGCGGAGCTGGCCGTGCTGGCCGGCGCGGACCGCATCGAGGGCTGCCTGTTCGGCAACGGGGAGCGGACCGGCAACGTGTGCCTGGTCACCCTGGGCCTGAACCTGTTCAGCCAGGGCATCGACCCGATGATCGACTTCTCCGACATCGACGAGATCCGGCGCACCGCGGAGTACTGCAACCAGCTCCCCGTCCATCCCCGCCATCCCTATGCGGGGGACCTGGTCTACACCGCGTTCTCCGGGTCGCACCAGGACGCGATCAAGAAGGGGCTGGAGGCTCTGGAGCAGGACGCGGCCGTGGCCGGCAGGCCGGTCCGGGACTACCCGTGGTCGGTTCCGTACCTGCCCATCGACCCGCAGGACGTGGGCCGCAGCTACGAGGCGGTCATCCGGGTCAACTCCCAGTCCGGCAAGGGCGGGGTCGCCTACATCATGAAGGCGGAGCACCAGCTCGACCTGCCCCGCCGGCTGCAGATCGAGTTCTCCCGGGTCGTCCAGGCGCACACCGATGCCGAGGGCGGCGAGGTGACGACCGCCCAGATGTGGCAGGCGTTCTCCGGCGAGTACCTTTCCGGCGGCCCGGTGGCGCTGCTGGCCCACCACACGTCCTCCGTGGTGGACGCGAAAGACGCGCTTACCGTGGAGCTCCGGGTGGACGGCGCGGAACGCCAGGTCGAAGGGAGCGGGAACGGCCCGATCTCCGCCTTCTGCGACGCGCTGGCCAGCGTCGGCATCGACGTCCGGGTGCTCGACTACGCCGAGCACGCGCTGCGGCCGGGCAGCGACGCCCAGGCCGCCGCGTACGTCGAGTGCGAGATCGGCGGCCGGGTCTGGTGGGGCGTGGGCATCGACGCGAACACCGTGACTGCCTCGCTGCGTGCGGTGCTCTCCGCGCTGAACCGGGCCCGCCGGTAGCCGGCCCGAGCAGCCCGCGGGACCCGGCCACGCGCGCCGTGCCGCCGTGGCCGGTCCTGCGGGGATCCGCGGGCCGGGCCGGGCCCCCGGGTGCGCCTAGCCGGGGCATGGCCCCGGGTGGGCCACAATGGCATCGTGAGCCTGTACCGGGATGACGGGATTGTGCTGCGCACCCAGAAGCTGGGCGAGGCAGACCGCATCGTCACCGTCCTGACCAGGCGCAACGGCCGCATCCGGGCGGCCGCGAAGGGGGTGCGCCGGACCAAGTCCAGGTTCGGTGCCCGGCTGGAGCCGTTCAGCCACGTGGACCTGCTGCTGTACACCGGGCGCTCGCTGGACGTGATCACCCAGGCGGAGACGGTGCGGCCGTACGGGGAGCCGCTGATCGCCGACTATCCCCGGTACACCAGCGGCACGGCCATGCTGGAGACCGCCGAGCGGTTCACCCCGGTGGAGAAGGAACCGGTGATCAGGCAGTTCCTGCTGCTCGTCGGCGGCCTGCGGGCGCTGACCGAGCAGGAGCACGACCCGCGGCTGGTGCTCGACGCCTACCTGCTGCGCACGCTGGCGGTAGCCGGGTACGCGCCCGCCCTGGACGAGTGCGCGCTGTGCGGCACCCCGGACGCGGGGCCGGGCGGGAGCGACCCGGGCCGGGTCTCTTCCTCCCGGGCGTTCTCGGTGGCGGCCGGCGGGCTGACCTGCCGGTCCTGCCAGCCCCCGGGGGCGGCGACCCCCTCGGTGGCCACCATCAGCCTGATGCGGGCGCTGCTGCGCGGGGACTGGGCCACGGCCGATGCCAGTCAGCCCCGGCACCAGGTGGAGGGCAGTGGCCTGGTCGCCGCGTACGTCCAGTGGCACCTGGAGCACTCGATCCGTTCGCTACGCCATGTGGAGCATGCATGAGTTACCTGGCTAAGCCGGGGGGCAACCCCCCGGAAATCCCGGGCCGGCCGGGGCCCGGGTGAGCCGCCCGGTCCGGCCGCCGTACCCGCATCCGGATGGCGCGCAGCCCCCGGCTATCCCCGCCGACCTGGTGCCGCGGCACGTCGCCCTGGTCATGGACGGCAACGGGCGCTGGGCCAAGCAGCGCGGGCTGCCCCGCACCGAAGGCCATAAGCGGGGTGAGGCCGCCCTGTTCGACGTCATCATGGGAGCCATCGAGCTGGGCATCCCGTACCTGTCGGCGTACGCCTTCTCCACCGAGAACTGGCGCCGGTCCCCCGATGAGGTCCGCTTCCTCATGGGCTTCAACCGTGATGTCATCCGCCGGCGCCGGGACCAGCTGAACGAGATGGGCGTCCGGGTCCGGTGGGCCTGCCGCAGCCGCCGGCTGTGGCGCAGCGTGATCTCCGAGCTTCAAGATGCCGAACGGATGACCGAGGGCAACTCGGTCCTGACCCTGCAGTTCTGCGTCAACTATGGCGGCCGGGCGGAAATCGCCGACGCGGCCGCGGCGATAGCCGCGGACGTGATGGCCGGGAAACTGCGCGCGGACAAGATCGACGAAAAGGTCGTCGCCAGGTACCTGGATGAGCCGGAAATTCCCGAGGTCGATCTTTTTGTCCGGTCATCCGGCGAGCAGCGGATCTCCAATTTCCTGCTCTGGCAGTCCGCTTATGCTGAGCTGGTGTTCCTGGACACGCTTTTCCCCGATTTCGACCGGCGCCATCTGTGGCGGGCGTGCGAGATCTACGCGAGCCGGGACCGCCGGTACGGCGGCGCCCAGCCGAACCTGCTGTCGGGTTAGCGGAGCCCCTGCCACACGGCTAGGGCGACCAGACCGGCGATGGCGGCCACCCGCAGCACGCGGCCCTGGGCGCCCACCGCGGGCCAGGACAGGGCCGCGAGCCAGGCCAGGGCCGCCGCCACGAGCAGCAGCATGACTGTGCCGGCCCAGCCGCGGACATAGAGGCCGCCGATGAACAAGCCGGCGACGACAACGGGCGGCAGCCAGCGCGGCAGGTGGTGCAGGTAGGCGGCTGGCTTCACGCTGGCCCGCTCGATGCCACGGCGGTCCCCGGGAGATTGCTGGCTCACGGCTGCCAAGTTATCGCACGAACCGGCATCTTCCGTCCCCGCCGCCTGTACGTGCTGGCCCGGCTGGCCATGATTGCGCCTCCCGCTGGCAAAGTTACCCCCTTTTCCCGGGCGTGTGACACGCCTTCGTGCATGCCGGCGGAATTGGCCGGGAACGGCACAAGGCGGAGCCTCGCGCGCAATGACGGGCTGGGCGCCATCGCATTCGGGGGGATGCAGATGCGTCGGATAATCACTTTTGCCATACCGCTGGGAATCACATTTATGCTCATTGGCGGGAGTGTGTCCGGGGGGCAGGCGGCGGAGGCGGTGACCGTGGCGGCGCACCGGGGGATCACCGGCCGGGGGGCCGGGCACCGGGCAGCGGCGCAGCGGGAAACGGCACGGCGGGCCACGGCGGGCCGGGAGGCCGGCCACCGGGTGCCGGGTGGCGCGATGAAGCGGGTCCGGTTCGGCGGGTACACCCTGCAGGTCCCGGCGGGCTGGCCGGTCTACCGGCTGGCCCGCGACCCGGGCCAGTGCGTGCGCTACGACCAGCACGCGGTATACCTGGGCCAGCCCGGAGCCGACCAGCAGTGCCCGGCGCACCTGGTCGGCCGCACCGAAACCATCAGCGTGCAGGTCGGCGAGGCTTCGGCGGCGGGTGGCGCGGTGTACGGCGGCCCCGTCATCAGCGGCCTGCCCGGGGCGGCCGGCGAGGTCACCGGCGATCCTTTCGGCAACCTCGTGCACGCTTCCCTGGCCGGGACCGGGCTGTCCGTCACCGGCACCTACGGCGGCAGCCCGCGGGAAGTCCTGTCGATCATCCGGAGCGTCCGCCCCGCGGCAGCCGCCCGCAGCACGCATCAAGCAGACCGCCATGCCGCAGCCGGGCTGGTCATGGCCGGGTCGGCCGAGGCGCTCCCGGCCATGCCCGGCTCAGCCCGGTCTGCCCGGGGCCCCCGGCACCACCAGCCCCGCCACCGCAACCACCGCCACCGCAACCACCGCAACCACCGCAACCGCAACCGCAACCACCGCAACCACCGCCCGGGCCGCCGCCGGCCCGCGCCCGGCCGGGCGCGGAAGAACCGGTCCCGGGGCCACCGGTCCCGTCGCGAGCTGGCCGCGCGCCCGCTGCACGGGTTCGACAGCTGCGCGGCCCCCTCGCTGGCCGTGATGCGGGCCTGGCGCCCGGTCTTCGCGGCGGCAGCGATCTACATCGGCGGCGCGGAAGAGGGCTGCGCCCAGCCGAACCTGACGCCCGCCTGGGTGGCCGCGGCCACCCGCCTCGGCTACGCGCTGATGCCTACCTACGTCGGCCCGCAGGCGTCCTGTTCCGGGTACTCGGTGCGGATCAGGCCGTCCCGGGCGGCGGCCCAGGGCGCGGCCGTGGCCGGGGCCGCGATCCGGCAGGCCCGGGCCCTCGGCATGGGCCGCGGCACCCCTATCTACTATGACCTCGAGGCGTACGACGGGGGCAACGCCGGGTGCCGCGCCGCGGCCCTCACCTTCCTCGACGCCTGGACCCGGGCGCTGCACGCCCACGGCTACGAGTCCGGCGTCTATTCCAGTGCGTCCTCCGGTGCGCAGGACGTCGGCGCGGTCAGCTGGGTGCACGGGCACCGGCTGGCCAAGCCCGACTCCGTGTGGTTCGGCCTGTGGGACGCGGGACGCAACGTGTACGGCTCTCCCTACCTGCGACGGGACTGGTGGTCCGGGCGGCACCGGATCAAGCAGTACCTGGGCCCGCACCTGCGCACGGTGGGAGGGCACACCGTGGACATCGACTCTGACTGGGTCTACGGGGCCGTCTACCGGTAATAAGCTTGCCTGATGCGCCTGCGTGATGACCTGCGGCGCGCCTGCCCGCCGACCGCCAGCCGGATGGAGTCCTGATGGCCCGCCGCAGTGACCGGATCGAAACGATCGTCAGCCTCAGCAAGCGCCGGGGCTTCGTCTTCCCGTCCAGTGATATCTACGGGGGGCTGCGCGCCTCCTGGGACTACGGCCCGCTGGGCGTCGAGATGAAGAACAACATCAAGCGGCAGTGGTGGAAGTCAATGATCCAGGAGCGGGACGACATCGTCGGCCTGGACTCCTCGGTCATCCTGGCCCGGGAAGTCTGGGAGGCCAGCGGGCACGTCACCGAGTTCGTCGACCCGCTCACCGAGTGCCAGTCCTGCCACCGGCGGTTCCGGGCGGACCACCTGATCGAGGCGTACCAGGAGAAGCACGGCCACCCGCCGGAGAATGGCCTGGCCGACATCGCCTGCCCGCACTGCGGGACCCGGGGCGCGTTCACCGAGCCGCGCATGTTCAACGGGCTGCTGCGCACCTTCCTCGGGGCCACCGAGGATGAGTCCGGGCTGGCCTACCTGCGGCCGGAGACCGCGCAGGGCATCTTCATCAACTTCCGCAACGTGCTGCAGACCTCACGGAAGAAGATCCCGTTCGGCATCGGCCAGATCGGCAAGTCGTTCCGCAATGAGATCACCCCGGGCAACTTCATCTTCCGCACCCGTGAGTTCGAGCAGATGGAGATGGAGTTCTTCGTCAAGCCGGGCACCGACGAGGAGTGGCACGACCGCTGGATCGAGACCCGCTTCGGCTGGTACACCGACCTCGGCGTGCACAAGGACAACCTGCGGCTCTACGAGCACCCGGCGGACAAGCGCTCGCATTATTCCAAGCGCACCGTGGACATCGAGTACCGGTACGACTTCGCCGGCTCGGAGTGGGGCGAGCTGGAGGGCATCGCCAACCGGACCGACTATGACCTGAGCGTCCACGCCAAGCACTCCGGGCAGGACCTGTCCTACCTGGACCAGGACACCGGCGAGCGGTTCGTGCCGTACGTCATCGAGCCGGCCGCGGGCGTGGACCGGTCCATGCTCATGTTCCTGATCGACGCCTACGCGGAGGATGAGGCGCCGGACGCCAAGGGCAAGCTGGAGAAGCGCACGGTGCTCCGGCTCGACCCGCGGCTGGCCCCGGTCAAGGTGGCGGTGCTGCCGCTGTCCCGCAACGCTGACCTGTCGCCCAAGGCCCGTGACCTGGCCGCCGAGCTGCGGCGGCGGTGGAACACGGACTTCGACGACGCCAGCGCGATCGGGCGCCGGTACCGGCGGCAGGACGAGATCGGCACCCCGTTCTGCGTGACGGTGGACTTCGACACCCTCACCGACCAGGCCGTGACGGTCCGCGACCGCGACTCGATGCAGCAGGACCGGGTGGGCATCGACCGCCTGCTGGACTACCTGGCCGAGCGGCTGCCCGGCTGCTGACCACGGCCCGCCTGGCTGATCTGGTCGGCGCCTGAGCCGACCCGCTCCCCGCCTAGCCGGCCCCTGTCCCGGCTAGGCGCGTCCCCGCACGGCATAAAGACGCCCGGGTCCGGGCGATCCGTTGCTGGCCCGGGGTAAGGGATCACTGACCGGACCTCATGGCCCCGGCTGGGGGGCCGGGGCCGCCGGGCCGGCCTGGTGCCGGGCGGCCCGCGCGGCCAGGAACAGTCCCAGCGACTCCATCGTCAGGGTCCCGGCGGCCCCGCCCGCGATGCCGAGGAACAGGCCGGCCCAGAAGAAACTGCCGCTGCGCCCTGTCCTGGGCCGCCACGTTGGCGCCGAGCACGGTCGGGCCGTTGATCCCATTCCACGCCCAGCTCGACCCGCCCAGTAGCGTCGGCGCATCACCGGAGAGGATCTGGAAGCTGCCTAGCTGTTCGGCGCTGGTGCGGAACACAGTCTGCCCGGGCAGCAGCGCGGGCAGTGCCGCCAGGCTGTCCAGCGCGGGCGGGACGGCCGCGCCGCCGAACAGGTCCCGGCCGGCCTCGGCGGCCGGGATGTTGATGCCCGGCACTTCGCCCACGATGCTGGGCAACGCCACCCGCAGCTGAGACCCCATGGCGGACTCGCCGATCGGTCTCGGCGCGGTGATCTTGAGGGTGAGAGTGACGGCTGCCTGGCCCGAGACCAGGAAGGTCCGCGTGTCGTAGTAGTCCCTGAACCGGCGGCTCACCGGGGCCACCACGGCGGCCGCCGGCAAGGCCGACGCGAGCGGGTCCCGGACCGGATGGACGTTGAGCACCCGCAGGCCGGGCGCCGTGGTCTCGGCCGGGAAGTTGCTGAGCACGACCGCTGCGCTGAAGGGCTGGTTGGTGGGGTCGAAGGCCACGGTCAGCCACAGGGTGCTGGGATGCCCGCCACCGCGGCCGACCGAGAGGGTCATCCCCACGTGCGCCCGCAGGCCAGATCGGCTGGCGGTAATGCCGATGGACGGCTGGACCACGGTGGCCGCCTCGCCGGACCCGGGGAGGATGAGTAAGCCGAGCACTACGCACACCGCTACCAGTGCACCGGCGACAATCAGGCGCTACAGAGGCGGCGGCTGACCGGCGGGCGGGCTGCCCGGTAGGGGCGGCCGGGCAGGTAGCTCAGGAGCCATCGCGACTCCCCATCTAGTGCCCGCGGTGGCCTGCTGACCTCGTCATGCTACTGCGCCGGTGCTGCCGTGCGAAGCCCCCGACGTGGCCCCGGGGAGGCCGTGAAGCGGCCTCCTGACCGGCGGCGGTGCTAGCCGTCGCGGCGGCGGGCCGCGCGGTAGACGTCCGCGGCCGCGACGTGGAACCCGTCCGGCAGGCCGTCCGCGGCCATGCTGGCCGCGATCTCCTCCATTTCCCCGGCCCAGCGCCAGCCCTTGGCCGCTGCCGACCGGCGGGCGGCGTCATACCGGGCGGGCAGATCCGGCTGGGACAGCGCCCACTCGGCCAGCAGGACGTCCTCGACGCCCTCCGCCCGGGCCAGGGCCCGCACGGTCAGGAGCAGCGCGGCGCTGCCCTTGGTCCACCCGGCGTAGGCCATCTTGACCGCGGAGGCGGCTTCCGGCGGCCCGCCGGTAACCCGGGCGTCCAGCGCCGTCCCGGCGAACAGCGCCGCCACCTCAGCGGCGCGCTCCCCGGAGAGGTACAGCCGGCTGCGGCCCGGCGCGGCCGGATCCGGCGGCGAGCCGATGATCCCGCCGTCCACGTAACTGGCCCCGGCCGCCTCGGTGACCGCGCGCACCTCCCGTGCGGTGCCGGGGGAGATCGCGTTGGCATCCAGGTAAATGCCGGGGAAGCGGCCCGCGGCGGCCACCGCACGGGCGGTCGGCAGCGCCGCGTGCGGCGGGCAGACCGACACGATGACGTCGGCCGCGGCGGCCAGGCCCGCGGCCGAGTCCGCCGCCTCCAGCCCGGCCGCCGCGGCGCGCCCGGCCGTGGCGGCGCTGCGCCCGGCCGGCAGCCAGAGCACCCGGTGCCCCTGGCCGGCCAGGCCGCCGCCGATGGCCGCCCCCATCTCGCCCGGGTGCAGCAGCCCGATCACGGTTCCACCCACCGGCACCCCTCCATCCCGCCCGACAGCACGCCCCCATCCTGCCCCGCGGCCGCAGTGCGGTGACTTGTGACCCTCTGAGCGGTCCCAACTCACCGCACACCGCCGCCACTCCGGCCATCGGCATCTGCGCGGTGACTTGTGACCGCCCTGGAGGTCCCAACTCACCGCGCAGCCGTCCGCACCGCCGGCCGGGGTGGCTGGGAGGCCGCCGGGAGGTAAATTTCTGGTCTGCTGGGGCTGGCGGGGAACGCCGGCGTTTCTATCGGATGCGGTCTAGACGAGTGCTCGGTAGAGTCGGAGCACCGGGCCGAATAGGCCGTCATCATCCACGCCGCCGCGCGTCCATGCCGCGGGATCCCGCCGGTGGCATCCCGAGGAGAGCGTTTCAGTGCCGAAGCTCGTGTATGACTTCACCGAGGGGAACAAGGACCTCAAGGACCTGCTGGGCGGCAAGGGAGCCAATCTGGCTGAGATGACCAATCTTGGCCTGCCCGTTCCGCCCGGTTTCATCATCACCACCGAGGCCTGCCGCCAGTACCTGGAGGAAGGCACCGTTCCCGACAGCCTGGACGCCGAGGTGACCAAGCACCTCCGCCAGCTGGAAGAGAAGATGGGCCGCAACCTGGGCGACGCGGACGACCCGCTGCTGGTCAGCGTCCGCTCCGGGGCGAAGTTCTCCATGCCCGGAATGATGGAGACCGTGCTGAACATCGGCCTGTCCGACGAGTCGGTGCACGGCCTGGCCAAGCAGGCCGGCAGCGACCGGTTCGCCTGGGATGCCTACCGCCGCCTGATCCAGATGTTCGGCAAGACCGTGCTCGACATCGAGGGTGACGCCTTCGAGCATGTCATGGAAGAGGCCAAGCAGGCCAAGGGCACCAAGAACGACCTCGACCTGGACGCCAGCGACCTGCACAAGATCGTCGACCGCTTCAAGGAGATCGTCCGGGAGCACACCGGCCACGACTTCCCGCAGCAGCCGCGGGTGCAGATGGACATGGCCGTCAAGGCCGTGTTCAGCTCGTGGAACGCCGACCGGGCCATCCTGTACCGCCGCCAGGAGCGCATCCCCGCCGACCTGGGCACCGCGGTGAACATCGTGGCCATGGTGTTCGGCAACCTCGGCATGGACTCCGGCACCGGCGTCGCGTTCACCCGCGACCCGGGCAGCGGCCAGCCAGGCACCTACGGCGACTACCTGCAGAACGCGCAGGGCGAGGACGTGGTGGCCGGCATCCGGAACACCGTCCCGCTGCAGGACCTGGAGCAGATCAACGCCGCGTGCTACGCCCAGCTGATGGACATCATGCGGACCCTGGAGAACCACTACAAGGACCTGTGTGACATCGAGTTCACCATCGAGCGCGGCAAGCTGTGGATGCTGCAGACCCGGGTGGGCAAGCGCACCGCGGGTGCGGCGTTCCGGATCGCCACCCAGCTCGTGGACCAGGGCCTGATCGACATGGACGAGGCGGTCACCCGGGTCACCGGCGAGCAGCTCGTCCAGCTGATGTTCCCCCGGTTCGACCTCTCCAGTGACCCGAAGCGGATCACCAAGGGGGTCAGCGCGTCCCCGGGCGCCGCGGTCGGCAAGGCCGTGTTCGACTCGGCCAAGGCCGTGGCGGCGGCCGCCGCCGGTGAGGCCGTCATCCTGGTCCGCCGCGAGACCAACCCCGACGACCTGCACGGCATGATCGCCGCCAAGGGCATCCTGACCAGCCGGGGCGGCAAGACCAGCCACGCCGCCGTGGTCGCCCGCGGCATGGGCAAGACCTGCGTCTGCGGCGCCGAGGACCTCGAGGTGGACACCAAGGCCGGGAAGATCACGGCGCCCGGCGGCGTCGTCATCAGCGAGGGTGACGTGCTCTCCATCGACGGCACTAGTGGCAACGTGTACCTCGGCGAGGTACCAGTCGCCGCCTCCGAGGTCGTGCAGTACTTCGAGGGCGGCCTGGCCGCCGACGCCGACGACCTGGTCAAGGCCGTGGACCGGATCATGAAGCACGCCGACGAGCGGCGCCGCCTCGGCGTGCACGCCAACGCCGACACCGGCGAGGACTGTGCCCGGGCCCGGCGGTTCGGCGCGAGCGGGGTCGGCCTGGTCCGGACCGAGCACATGTTCCTCGGCGAGCGCCGCCAGCTGGTGGAGACCCTCATCCTGGCCGAGGACGAGGCGGGTCGGCAGGCGGCCCTGGACGCGCTCGAGCCGCTGCAGCGGGGCGACTTCGTGGAGATCCTCGACGCGATGGACGGCTTGCCGGTCACCATCCGGCTGATCGACCCGCCGCTGCACGAGTTCCTGCCCGACCTCACCGACATGTCGGTGAAGGTCGCCCTGGCCGGGGACAACGCGACCGAGAAGGACCGCAGGCTGCTGGAGGCGGTACGCCGGCTGCACGAGCAGAACCCCATGCTCGGCCTGCGCGGCGTCCGGCTGACGCTGGTCATCCCCGGCCTGCTGGACATGCAGGTCCGGGCCATCGCGCACGCCGCGGCGGAGCTGAAGAAGGCGGGCAAGGACCCGAAGCCGGAGGTCATGATCCCGCTGACCGCGGCGGTGCAGGAGATGGAGATCGCCCGGGACGCCACGGCCAAGGTGCTGGCCGAGGTGGAGGAGGAGACCGGCGTCCACGTGCGCACCGAGATCGGGACGATGATCGAGGTGCCGCGGGCGGCGGTGATCGCCGGCGAGATCGCCAAGTCGGCCGAGTTCTTCTCCTTCGGCACCAACGACCTGACCCAGATGACCTGGGGGTTCTCCCGGGACGACGTGGAAGGTGCGTTCTTCAGCCGCTACATCGAGCTGGGCATCTTCGGTGTCTCCCCGTTCGAGACCATCGACCGGGACGGCGTGGGCCAGCTGGTGCGGATGGCCACCGAAGCGGGCCGTGCCGCCCGTCCGGGGCTGCACCTGGGCGTCTGCGGTGAGCACGGCGGGGATCCCGACTCGGTGCGCTTCTTCCACGAGGTCGGGCTGGACTACGTGTCCTGCTCCCCGTTCCGGGTGCCGGTGGCCCGGCTGGAGGCCGGCCGCGCGGTGGTCCTCGAGTCCGCAGGTGGCAGCGACAGCAGGTGACGGCGCAGTATCCGGGTTACGACGACCACGCCACGGCCCGCTGGGCGGCTGAGCCGCCCAAGCGGGCCGCGGTGGCCGGGTTCGATCAGGCCAGGTTGGGCCGCGGGCCGTTCGAGCGGGACCGGGCCCGGGTGCTGCACACCTCCGCGCTGCGCAGGCTGGCCGCGAAGACCCAGGTCGTCGCGGTGGACGCCGGGGATTTCCCGCGGACCCGGCTGACCCACTCGCTGGAGTGCGCGCAGATCGGCCGGGAACTCGGCGCGGCCCTGGGCTGCGACCCGGACCTGGTGGACGCCGCGTGCCTCGCCCATGACCTGGGGCACCCGCCGTTCGGCCACAACGGCGAGTCGGCCCTGGACGAGGTGGCCGCGCACTGCGGGGGGTTCGAGGGGAACGCGCAGAGCCTGCGGCTGCTGACCCGGCTGGAGCCCAAGGTGCCCGGAGCCGGGCTCAACCTGACCCGGGCCACCCTGGACGCCACCCTCAAGTACCCCTGGCTGGCCGGGCCCGGGCTGGCCAAGTACAACGCCTACGCCGACGACGCGGCGGCGTTCGCGTGGATCCGGGAGGGGGCGCCCCCGGGCCGTCCCTGCCTGGAAGCCCAGGTCATGGACTGGGCCGATGATGTCGCGTATTCCGTGCACGATCTGGAGGACGGGCTGCAGGCTGGATTGATCACCCTGCGCGCACTGTCCGATCATGCTCAACGCAACGCGGTCGAGAAGCTGACCGCCGCCGAATACTGCGCCCCCGGCTCGGTGACGGTGGCGGAACTCAGCGAGGTGTTCGACAGCCTGCTGGCGCTGCCGGGCTGGCCGGCCAGTTTCGACGGCGGGCCGCGCTCCCTGGCTGCGCTCAAGAACCTGACCAGCGAGCTGATCGGGCGGCTGTGCGGCGCGGCGCACGCCGCCACGCTGGCCGCCTCCGACGGGCAGCCGCTGACCCGCTACGCCGCCGACCTGGTGGTGCCCCGGCGCCAGCGGCTGGAGTGCGCGCTGCTCAAAGGGGTCACCGCCTCCTACGTGATGAGCCGGGAAGGCGCCGCCGAGGCGCAGGCCAGGGAGCGGGAACTGATCATGGAACTGGCGGCGGCCGTCCGGATGGGCGCCCCCGGCACGCTGGACCCGGCCTTGCGTCCCGGGTACCTGGCGGCGGGTTCTGACGCGGACCGGCTTCGGGTTGTGGTAGATCAGGTGGCCTCGCTTACTGACACGTCCGCCGTCGCCTGGTACGGGCGGCTATGCCGGTGAATGAACGAAGCCTTCGCTCCTGGTTATTCGGTGGGGAGGCGGGGCGCGCCGAAGGCGTGTCCCGCCGAGCCGGTGAATGCGCGGGGGGGTTCCGGGGGGTCGCCCGCCCGGGCTAACACTTAAGGAGTCATGATGCCCGAGGAAGCCGCTTATGTGATCATCGGAGCCAGCCTGGCCGGCGCCAAGGCTGCGGAGACACTCCGCGAGGAGGGCTTCACCGGGGCCATCGTGCTGCTCGGGACGGAGCTGGAACGGCCCTACGAGCGGCCGCCGCTGTCCAAGGGATACCTGCTGGGCAAGTCCGACAAGTCGTCGCTGTACGTGCACGAGGAGCACTGGTACTCCGAGCACGGAGTGGACCTGCGGCTGGGGGTGACGGCCACCGCGATCGACCGGGCCGCGAAGCAGGTCACGGTGGGCGGCGGCCCGGAGATGGAGGGCGGGGCCAGCGTCCCTTACGACCGGCTGCTGCTCACCACCGGTGCCCGGCCGCGGTGGCTGGACGTGCCCGGGGGCGACCTGGACGGCGTGCACTACCTGCGCACCGCCGCCGACTCGGAGGCGCTGGCTACCGCTCTGGCCGTCCCGCCGGGGGAGGAGAACCGGGTGGTCATCGTGGGCGGCGGCTGGATCGGCCTGGAGGTCGCGGCCGCGGCCCGGGACAAGGGCTGCGCCGTGACCGTGCTGGAGCCGGAGCCGACCCCGCTCTACCGGGCCATCGGCCCGGAACTCGGCGAGGTGTTCGCCGGGCTGCACCGCGCGCACGGGGTGGAGTTCCGGTTCGGCGACGGGGCCAGCCAACTGCGCGGCCGGGACGGGCGGGTCACCGGGGTGGTCACCTCCGGCGGCGCCGAACTGTCGGCCGACGTGGTCGTGGTGGCCATCGGCGCCGCGCCCGACGTGGCACTGGCCGAGGCGGCCGGCCTGGAGGTGTCCAACGGGGTGCTGGCCGACGCGGCGCTGCGCACCTCCGACCCGGACATCTTCGCCGCCGGGGACGTGGCCAACGCGGCCCACCCACTGCTGGGCCGCCGGGTCCGCGTGGAGCACTGGGCCAACGCGCTGCACGGCGGCCCGGCCGCGGCCCGCTCCATGCTCGGCCAGCCAGTGTCCTACGACCGGGTGCCGTACTTCTACAGCGACCAGTACGAGCTGGGCATGGAGTGCTCCGGGCTGCCCGAGCCGGGGACCTATGACCAGGTGGTGTACCGGGGCGACCAGGATGCCCGGGAGTTCATCGCATTCTGGCTGGACCGCGGCCGGGTGGTGGCCGGCATGAACGTCAACGTGTGGGACGTGACCGACGACATCCAGGACCTGATCCGGGCCGGCTACGCGGGCCGAGCGGTGGACCCGGCCCGGCTGGCCGACCCGTCCGTGCCGCTGCGCAGCCTGCTGGACGGCGAGTGAGGCGGCGAGTCAGCCGGCCGACGCGGTGCGTTGCGGGGGAAAGGGGATCAGCACCACGGTGATGTTGTCCCGGCCGCCGGCCTTGATCGCGAAGTCGACCAGGCCCCTCGCCGCGCTCAGCGGCTCGGTGAGGGCGGCCGGGAGGGCCAGAGCGGCCAGTTCATCGGCCTCCGGCTGGTAGTTCCACAGGCCATCCGAGCAGAGCAGCAGCACGCCGGGGGTGCCCGGGTCGAACGTGGCCAGGTGCGGTGCCGTCTCGGCCGGGGGTGAGCCGACCCAGCGCGTCACCACGTGCGCGTGCGGGGATTCCAGCGCCTCGCCCTCCTCGAGCAGGCCGGCCCGGACCATCTCCTCGGCGAGCGAGTCGTCGGTGGTCAGCCGCTGGGACGCGGACTCCGCGCGGGTGCCGAGCCAGTAGGCCCGGCTGTCGCCCAGCCAGCACAGGGTCACGGTCGTGTCGGTCACCACGGCGGAGACGAAGGTGGCCGACGGGATGGCCCCAGGCGTCTCGACCAGCCGGGCCACGGCCTGGCCCGCGGCCCGTACCGCCTCGGCCGACGCCTGCGCCAGGTCGCCGCCGGATTCCGCCGCGCTGCGCAGCACGGCCATGGCCGCCTCCGCGGCGGCCAGCGACGCTTCCGCCGGGCGGGCCGAGGTGGACACCCCGTCGCACACCACGGCCAGCGGCACCGGGCCGGCCTCGGTGCCCGCGACCGCGATTTCCATCGCGTCCTCGTTCTGCTCGTGCCTGAGGCCCCGGTCGGTTACCCCGGCGAGCAGCCCGAGATCGACTTCGGAATGATCACGGGTCATCACGGCACCGTCCAAGGGGGGATTGCCCCAGGTTCCGCTCCGACCTGGGCCGCAGGTCAGTCTATGCCCGGGCACACCGGGCCCGGGCACACCGGGCCCGGGCCCCATCACCAGGCCGAAGACGAGCGATCGCCAGGACTCACCCGGCCCGCCCCGGGCCGCCGGTGCGGCGCCGGCCGGGACGCCCTGCGGCTCCCGGCCACGCCGGAATCTGGCCAGCGCCCCTAGCCGTTCATGGCGTACTCGGCCACCCAGGCTACGGTCATCGTCTCAATCTGGCCGTTCGGCTGAGCCGAGGCCTGGTTCTGGGACTGCAGGGTCAGGTTCATCGGGATGGCGGGCCACTGGCCCGGCGACGGCAGCTGGCTGCGGTACATCGTGGCCCACGTCCGCCCGTCGATCGTGTAGGTGAGCGAGGTCGGCGTCCATTCGACGCCGTAGGTGTGCCACTGCGTGCCGTCGCTGTTCACGGTCGGGCTGGCGACCACGCAACAGCTGCCATTACCGTCCGGGCCGGCGTGCAGGCTGGCCGAGAAACTCTGCCGGCTGCCGCCCAGATCCTGGAAGAAGTCGACCTCGGGGGGCCAGACGTTCTGCGCGGCCGGCCACAGGATAGCCAGGTTGTTGATGGCCAGGCCCGGCTCGGAGTCGCCCCTCATCCGGACCAGGTACATGCCGTAGGTCATCGGGTTGCCGTAGAACGCGACCCCGCCCTGGGCTGACGATGTCGCCGTGAGGTGCAGCGCCCCGCCGCTGACCGACACGTTGGACGGCCGCCAGGCGCCAAAAGCGTCGCCGCCCGGCTGACCGTTGTAGGCATCCCAGCCTGCCGGCAGGCTGTTGCCCGGGAAGTCCGTGCTGTACACCTCGCGCCAGCCGGGCATTGCGCCGGGAGCCGCGGAGCCGCTGCCCGAAGAAGTATTCGTGCTGGCGGCCGGGGTTGCCTGGCTGACGGCCTTTTTCTTGGCCTGGGCGGCGTGGCGCTTAGGGGCGGACGAAGGACTGGGCGGGGCGCTGCTGATGGCTGACGAAAGGCAGCAGCTGGGATTGGCGGCCAGGGCTTTCACGGCAGCCTTGCCCGCCTGGTGCGGCCCCGTGTCGGCGGCAATATGCGCGGTGTGCCCGGCCATGTTCATGCCGACCAGCGCGGCGGCGACCAGCAGCCCGGTGGCGGGCAGCGCGATGACTAGGAAACGGCCCTTACGGCCCCTGGGCCGCGCGGCCGGGCCGCGCTCTGGCCCGGCCGCCCCGGCAGACTTGTCAGGCTGCGCGCGGTGCGAGTGCCTGGGGTGCCGCGGCGACGTAGATCTCATCGATGGGTTCTCTCGTGTCGGGGGCAATGGAAGGTCTCCTGCCGCTCCATGTGGGCGGCTCCCTCGAGCCGGATCGGGACGGCCGGGGGCCGACCGGGCCTGAGCGGGATGGCATTGCGTGATCGGCGTGTCACATAACGCCCGGAAGGTGCCCCGCCGTAACGTGGCGAATACTGGCCGCGCCCCCCACTTCTAGCCATGCAGTCGCTCCTGGAGATACGTCCGTAGCCGTGGATACCATACCGGGGGCGCCCCGCTTTCATCAGGGAAAATGCAGATAAGCCCGGCGGTGCTCGTCCGTGTTGCGGCCTGATGAGCGGTTTCACCCGGCAATTTCACGGGATTGCCACCTGACGTTTACGGTCTGATGCCGCGGTGCCGTGCGGCCCGGCGACCGCCCCGGCCGCCGAATCCGCCTCCGGCGCCAGCTTTGATGACATCAGGTGGTTAGTCAAGTACCTAAAGTCGCAGCGCTCGCTATGCCACGGTCCCCCTGGCCGGAGCGGCCCAGCCGGCAACGGCGGCCGCCCCGCGAAGACCCTGGCCCCGCGGTGGAACGGCACCCTCTGGGCGCGACCGGCCGGTGGCCAGCTGGCCCCGGGGTCAGCCCTTGGCCGGCTCGCCCCGGTAGGTGCCGAACGACCATCGGTTCCCCTCCGGGTCGCGGACGGCGAAGTCCCGGGACCCGTAGTCGGTGTCGTGCAGCCCGGCGATGACCTCGGCCCCGGCGGCCACGGCCCGCTCGAGCAGCGCGTCCGGCTCGTCCGTCACCACATAGCAGCCGCACGATCCCGGCGGTACCGGCCAGGTGTCCTCCTCGTGGCCCGCCCGGGCTGAGCCGAGCATGATCCCGCCGCCAGGCGGCCAGGACAGCTGGGCGTGGTCGACGCGGTCGCCCTGGCCGTAGACCACGGTCTCCTCGAAGCCGAACGCGTCGACGAGGAAGCGGATCAGGGCCCGCGCGTCGCGGGCCCGCAGCGTGGGCCAGACCTGGGGAGGTGGGTTCTGAGCTGTCATGATTCGCAGTCTGTCGCCGGGCTGGCCGGCGCGGCTTGGAAATTCCGGAACTCCTGCGCCAGCCACGCCGACGGGGCGCAGCCGGCCAGTGCGCGGAACTCCCGGGCCAGATGGGCCTGGTCGTAGTAACCGCATTCGGCAGCCAGGCTGGCCAGGGTGCCGGCTTGACCGGCCGCGGCCCGGCGCTGCAGCAGCCGGCGGGCCCGGTCGAACCGGGTCACCCGGGCGGCCGCCTTGGGGGTCAGGCCGGTCTCGGCCAGCAGGCGGCGCTGCAGGTAGCGCGGGCTCCATCCGGTCTCGGCGGCGAGCTCCGAGGCCCGGATCGTGCCGCCAGAGCGGGTCAGCAGGCGCCATGCGGTCGTGACGTCGGGCGCGGGCTGCTGGTCCAGGTCGGCGCGGCGCAGCAGTACCCGGTCCAGGAGGGCGAAACGGCCCGGCCAGCTGGCGGCCTGGCGGAGCCGTTCGTGGAGTTCGGCCGCGGCGGCGCCCAGTACCTCGGTGGCGGGCACGTCGAGGCCGGCCAGTTCGGCTGCGGGCATGCCGCCGAACAGGGCCCGCGCCCCCAGCGGACTGAGCGCTATCTGGATGCCGGACTGGCGGCCGTCGTGGGTGACGATGGCGGGCGTGGTGTGCAGGCCGCCCGCCAGGGTGTCGTAGCGGCCGGGCGGGTCGGCCGGATCGGGGTGGCTGGCGATGATGAGCGGCTCGTCCAGCGTGATGATCAGGGTCAGGTAGGGGGAGGGCAGCCCGCGGTGGCTGGCCGGCGGCAGCCCATGCTGCCGGTACCCGGAGTACCCGGCGATGAGCCCGCGCAGCGGCGGCACCGGAAGCGCCCAGGCCGACTCCGATGCCACCGCCCCCGGCGGCTCCCTGGTCATTGCCCCAGTCTGCCCCAGGCCCGCCCCTGGGTGCTGGGCACCCGGCCCCGCTGCGATCGCCTTCCGGCAAACGGTAACCACGCGGCGCCGGCGGCCGGCGGGCCCGCCCCAGGCCGGCCGGCTGCCACGCCGCCGCATCCGCCAGCTGAAGCGGGTGCGGGCGGCGTTTATGCCTCCCGGGTGCTGCGGCCCACCTGCCACCCAAGGCGCGCCTGCCGCCCCCGATGTGGTCGGGCCCGGCAGGCGCGGCCCAGCGAGCGGGCCGCCGGGTCAGATTCCGCCGAAGCTGTTGCCGTAGGGCAGCAGAATGGGCCCCACGCTGGGGATCTCCTGGGATTTCGCGTCGGTGAGCAGGGAGTCGGCGGCTTCCTGAGCCGTCCCGCCGGTGCGGGACTTCCGGGCGGCGATGAGCCCGGCCACCATGGGGGTGGAGAAGGACGTGCCGCTCCAGCGCGCCATGCCGAAGAATTCCCTCAGCTGGCCTGTATAGGGCGCGTCCCTGCACTCATACGTGCCCGTCGCATAAGCATTCACGAGGTTTCTGCCGGGCGCGTAGACCTTGACCCAGTCGCCGTAGTTGCTGAAACTGGCCCGGCTGCGCCAGTCAGCCGCCAGGGCGCCGACGGCGACCATTCCCGGGAACGCGGCTGGCCAGAATTTCCCCTGCTTGCCGTCGTTACCGGCCGCGACCACGCAGGCGACGCCCGGATGCTCGCCGAGAAGCGTGAGCCACGCCTCGAAGCCCAGCAACTTGAGGTCTTTTCTGCTCGGCGTGGTGACCGACAGGTTGAAGATGTCGACCCCCTGACTGAGCGCGGCAGCAAGGTCCTGTACGAAATCCGACTCGAGGGAGCTGCCCGCGACCTTGAAGACGTTCGAGACGTAGACGTCCGCTTCCGGGGCCATGCAGCGGAGGACGCCAGCGACAAACGTCCCGTGCCCGGCATAGGGCTTGATGAGTTCCCCGGGCTGGGGGTCGAGCGGATCCGGTTCGCCGTGCACCCCGTTCAGCCACGCATGGGACGTCGTGTCGGCCAGCAGCCCGGTGTCGGCTACGTAGACCCGTACCCCGTTGCCGTTGCTGCCATCGTTGTCCGTGCGGACCCCGGGAAAGGGCTCGATGTCGAAATACACTTCCTCGGGTTCGGTGGCTGGGCAGGGACCGGCCTCCCCGGCCACCGTCAGCACGTGGTTGGGCGCCGCGACTCCCTCGCCGAGGGCCCGTTCGATCTGCTCGAGTACAGCGGGCACCGTGGGCCGGTCCAGGTAGGGGCCCGGCGGGGCGAAGCGGACGAGCTTGATGCCCGGAATGACGTCCTCCGCCTGCTTGGGGCTGGCCGCCTTCGCGAGAATCCGCTGCACCTGATGGATCTCCTCCTCCCGGACAAGGATCTGGTCGGCGGCGTACATGAAGGCGGCGCCCTCCGCAGCGGAGATCGTGACGGTAATGCCCCGCTCGCGGGCGAATGCGGCCGAGATGCGCCCGACCTGTTCCCTGACGATCTGTGCCATCAGGCCTGGCCGGCCATCTGGTCCGTTCATGATCCCCTCCGGAGATTTGCACATGGCCTTGGCCCGCGCCCGGATCTGCGGTTGGCGCCCACGGCCCGAGGCCGGGAGGCGGGTGCGGTTCACGGCTCGGACATTTTGTATAGAGAGCGTTCAGGCACCCGATTTGATACATGCCCGCCGAAAGCGGCGCGCAGACGCCGTCCCTCTTGATTACGGGATGTATCTGTAGGATTACGGATTGTTACTAACCCGAAGGGTATGGCATCACCAGGGCTCGCAATTCGCGCGAATTATCATTGGACCGCCTGAATGGCGACATCTAGCATTAGCGTCGTGGCGGGCCGGGCCCGCGTGGCCGGGGCGGGCGCGCGCGACGTGGATAGCTTGCTTCCGCTGGCCCTCTCCCGTCCCCGTGAGGCCCTGGTCGAGGCGCGCGCGGTGCTCGCCGGGCATCCTGATCCGCATGACGCGTCGGTCGCCCATCAGGCCGCCGGGATCGTGTTGCGCGAGTTTGGCGATGTCCATGCGGCCGTCCGCGAGGTGCGCGCGGCGCTCCACCTGAGCCGCCGGACCGGCTCGGTGGAACGTGAGGCTGATGTGCTCGCCACCCTGGGAGTAGCACTCGTCTACGCCGGCCGGACGGCGGCCGGGCTGGCCGCTTTCGACCGCGCCCTGCGGCTGTCCAGGGGAATAGTTGCGGCCCGGGTGCTGGAGCGGCGCGGGATTGTGCTCTGGGCCCTCGGCCGGTACCCGGCGGCCCTGGCCGACCTCCAGCAGGCCGTCACGGTGCTGCGCCGGGCCGGCGACGCGCTCTGGACGGCCCGTTCGCTGAATGCCCGCGGGCTGGTTTACTGTGCGATGGGGCTCCCAGCCCGTGCGGATGCTGATTTCCGGGCCGCCGAGCGATGGTTCGCCCAGACCAGCCAGGTGCTGGATGCCAGCTACACGGTGCTTAACCGCGGACTGGTCGCCTTCTCATCGGGAGACCTTCCGGCGGCGCTTTCCCTGCTCGATGAGGCCGCGTCCCGCGTCCGGCCGCTTGGCGTGCCGGTCATGGCGATCAGCATTGACCGGTGTGCCGTGCTGCTGGCGGCCGGGCTGGCTGACGATGCGCTGGCCGAGGCGGACGCGGCGGTCCATGAAATGGAGCGGATCCACGGGCGGTCCACCAAGAAGGCTGAACTGCTGCTGATGGCCGCCAATTGCGCGCTCGCCGCCGGGCAGCCCGAGGCGGCCTTTGGCTGGGCTGATGCCGCCCACCGCTTGTCCCGGTCCCAGCAGAGCGCCTGGTGGAGGGCCCACGCCGCAGGCGTGCTCGCGCAAGCGCAGTATGCGGCGGGCCAGGCAACGACCCGGTTGCTCCGTGAGGCGGACCGGGCAGCCGTCAGGCTGGAGATGATCGGCTCGGCTGACGTGGCCCGCGCGCACCTGCTGGCGGGGCGGCTGGCATTGGAACTGGGCCGCCGCGATGACGCCAACCGGCATTTCCTGGCGGCGGCGCAGAGCCGGCGGCGCGGGCCCGCACTGTCTCGCGCCAGTGGCTGGCTGAGTGAGGCGCTGCGCTCCGAGGCCGCTGGCCAGACGCAGCAGATGTTCTCCGCCTGCCACCGCGGGCTGGCCGTCCTGGACGAGCACCGGTTCACCCTCGGCGCGTCGGAACTGCGGGCGCAGGCCACCGCCCATGGCGCCGAACTGGCCGCACTCGGCCAGCGCCATGCGGCGCGGGTGCACCGGCCACGGCTGCTGCTCGCCTGGAGCGAGCGCTGGCGGGCCACCGCGCTGGCGGTCCCCGCGGTGCGGCCGCTCGCCGACGCGCAACTCAACGCGGACCTCGCCGCGCTGCGCGACGTCATGAAGCGGCTGGACCGGACGCGGGGCCAGGATCACCCGAATGCCGCGCTGCGCAGCGAGCAGCTCAGGCTTGAGCACGAACGCAAACGGCTGGAGGGCGCGGTGCGCGGCCGTGTGCTGCGGGCTCATGGTGCCGCCAGCCCCGGCCGGGCGGCAGCCAGCGTCCCGGAGCTGCTCGACGAGCTTGGCCACGGCCAGCTGGCCGAGATCGTCGAGGTCGACGGCACCCTGCGGGTGCTGCTGTGCGGGGCGGGGAGGGTCCGGCAGTTCACCGCGGGGCACGCGGCAGAGGCCGCCCGGGCCGCCGCCTTCTCGCGTTTTGCCCTGCGCCGGCTGGCCCGCAGCCGGCCCGGGGACGACCTGGCGAGCGCGCTGGCCATCCTGACGGCGGCCGGGCCGAAGCTCCAGGCGGCGCTCCTGGGCCCGGCCGCGCGGCACCTGGGAGACCAGCCCGTGGTCATCGTCCCGCCGGGAAAACTGCAGACGATCCCCTGGGGGCTGCTTCCCGCGCTGCGCGACTGCGTGGTCAGCGTCGCCCCGTCTGCTTCCGCCTGGCTGCGCGCGCGGCGGGTCCGGCCACCGAGCCGCCGACACGTCGTCCTCGCCCGGGGCCCGGGGCTGGTCACCGATGGCGCCGAGGTGCCGGTGGTAGCGCGGTTCTACGAGGATGTCACGGTGCTGGCCGATAGCCACGCCACCAGCGCGAAGGTGCTGCACGCACTCGACGGGGCCTGGCTGGCCCACATTGCCGCCCACGGGGCCTTCCGGGCCGACAGCCCGTTGTTCTCCTCGCTGCGCATGCATGACGGGCCGCTGACCGTTTATGACTTCGAGCAGTTGCACAGCGCGCCCTACCGGATGGTGCTGTCGAGCTGCGACTCCGCCGTCGGCGCAACGGCGGGAGCCGATGAACTGCTGGGCCTGGTCAGCAGCTTGCTACCGCTGGGCACGGCCGGGATCATCGCGGCCCTCGTGCCGCTGAACGACCACGCCGCGGTGCCCGTGATGGTCGGCTTGCACCGCCAGTTGCGGGCGGGGCGGACCCTGGCCGAGTCGCTGTCCGCCGTGCGGCATGGGCTCTCTGGCGACCCAGTTCAGCGGGCCACCGCGGAGTCGCTGGTGACGCTGGGCGCGGCCTGAACGGTCACAAGGTGATCCAGCCCGTCACCACGTCCGTGCCGTGCGCGGTACGGCAGCGCAAGCGGAACGGGCTGGGGGGTATCGGTTCAATGGAGAAGCAGCCGATCTCGTCGACCGGGGTGGCCGTGGTCGCGCTATCCCGGGCCTGCACCTCGATCGTTCCTTCTCCCGGCGGCATGACCTGGCCTAGCAGCGAGCCCTCGGTGACCTCAAGCTCGATAGAGGTGTGCGCCGAGGTGAAGGTGAGGGCCCGGATAGAGGCGGTCTCGGACCGGAGGCTGACGCTCCGGTCCGTGTCCCGGCTGGAATCGTAGGTGAGCTGCGCCAGTTCGGCGTCAATGTTGTGCCACGCGTAGACGCTCTTAGCCGCCTCGGCGAACCCGGGCGGGACAGCCTGGCGGGCCCGCATCGCCTCGCGCAGTGCACCCAGGAGCTGTTCGTCGTCCCAGCCGTCAGGCACCTGGCTCACCTCCCGGGCATTCCAGTGATGGGTCCGCGATCCCGTCGTCGGTGAACGCACGGAGGATGCTCGACTGGCGGAGCCGCTCCAGGCACCGCCCCCGCTGCGGGCCGATGCTTCCCACCGGAATCTGCAGGATGAGGCTGATCTCAGCGTAGGAGCGCGGCGTATCACTCATGAGCATCGCCAGCAGTTGCCGGCACCGTGGCGGGAGTTCCGCGAACGCGGCGCGCAGGGCCGCATTCCGCTCGGCCGCGATGATCTCCTCCTCGATCTCTGGATCATCGGGGCCTGGTGGCAGCTCGTCCTGCACGGGGCTGAAGCGGTCATACCGGCGGCCGGCCCGCAGCACGCGCAGGCACTCACGGGAGGTGGTGGTGGCCAGCCAGCCGGGCAGCGCCGCGGGCTCACGCAGATTCCCAAGCTGCTCGACCAGCCGCAGCCACACATTCTGGTTCACATCCTCGATGTCATGGCGGCCCAGCCGGTACCGGGTGCAGATCGCCCACACCATCGGAGAGTAACGCTCGACAAGCTCATTCCAGGCGTCCTGATCATCCCCGGCGGCCCGGGCTACCAGCGCCGGGACCACCGGGTCGTCAGGCATGACCGGGCCTCCGCGTCACCCTCATCTGCCCGCTCCCATCCGGCCTGGCCCGGATACCCGGGCCGGCCCAGATTCAAGCCACTCCAGAGAAGCGCCAACGGGTGGCGTGTTCTCATACCGATAGAGCCGTCAGGGACCGGTCTGATACGCGAGCCGGCCTGGTTGTTGGTGTCAGTTCGTGTTCAGGAGGAAGACCTCGCCTCCGCGGCCACGGCGGACGCGAAGGCCTGCATGGAGGGAAACTCCCAGTCAGGCTGAACGGGGGCCGGCGGTGGCGGCGTGGCCCCCCACCCGGGCCGGTCGTGGCGGCGGTTGATCCACACGGTCGGCAGCCCGGCCTGCTTGGCCGGGACATGGTCGTGGAACAGGCTCTGGGCCACGTGCAGCAGCTTGCTGCCGCTGACCCGCAGCCCGGCCAGCGTGCCCAGCAGGGCGTCGAAGTTCGCCTGGGCCGGCTTGTAGCTGCCGACGTCCTCGGCCGTGACCACGGCCTCGAAGGTCACGCCCAGCCGCTCGTTGCTGGCGGCGAACGACCGGCGGTCCACGTTGGACAAGATGATCAGCTGGTAGTAGCGGCTCAGCTCGGCCAGTGCCGCCCGGGAGTCCGGGAAGGCGGGCCAGTCCGGCACCGAGGCCGCCAGCGCCTGCGCATCCGCGTCGGTGACCTCCGCGCCGAGCCGCGTGCCCAGGGCACGGAAGCTCCGGGCCAGGATGGCCGGGTACAGCTCGCCCGGGTGATCCCGCTCGGCGCGGGCCTCCTCGCCCGCGTAGGTTTCCAGCAGCGCCTGCTCATCCAGCGCGAGGCCGCGGGACCGGGCCCACGGCCCCAGCACCTCGGCGATCCCCGCCTCCCAGTCGATGAGCGTGCCGTAACAGTCAAAGCTCAGCGCCTCGAAGTCGGCCAGCCTGCGATGCTGGCCGGGATACGCAGCCGCCTCAGTCGACATGGTGTCCCCTCCACCGCAGGGTTACCCGTCGTGGGGCGGCCGCACACCCCGGGACTCATGTCATGGCGGTCACGCCTGCGCCGGGATGGTGATCACCGCCTCCACGGTGGTGGCGGGGGAGAGGCGGCGGCTGATCTCACGGACCAGGCTGCCTTCCACCACCCGGCGCCACCGTGCCTGGCTCGGCGCGACCAGGATGACGTACCGCGCCCCGCGGGCCCGGGCCACCCTGGCGATGGTCCGGCCCGGCCGCCGGGTCGCGGCGACCCGCCCGGAGGCGGTCAGGCCGGCCCGTTCCAGGGCGGCCAGCGCCCGGCCCACCCGGTCCCGCTGGTCGCTCAGCTCACGCTGAGTGGGCAGCAGGCCCGGGTTGGGCAGCCCCCGGGCCGGGCCGTAGATCCGGGCCAGGCTCACCACCGCCACTGGCTGGCCGCCGCTGAGCGCGACGGCCCGGACGACGGCGGCCTGCGGGATCGGTTCCCCGGTGGAGGCGATGAGCACGGCCGCTGGGTCGGCGGGCCGGGTGTCCCAGCGGCGGCGGCCGGGCAGCAGCCGCCCGGCCCGGCGCAGCGGCGCGCTGGCGCGTTTCAGGACAGCAGGCATGACGGTCATCCTTCCGGGGCTGGCGGCCACTGTTCCCTGATCAATGATGTTGCACTACAGGAAGCAACCGGTGGTTTCCGTACCGTAAGGGCCGGTTACGGGCCGATGAAATCGCGGGTTCCCGCCGCCGTGCCGGCGCAAGGAAATTGGGGCTGGCCGAGGGGGGACATCCCGCACGGTCCGACCCAGCCGATCGAGCGGGCGATCCGGTTCCTGCCGGTGGCCGTGTTCAGCGGGGAGGCTGGCTGAGCGGGCGGCGCCCGCTGGCGGCATCCCCGCCTGCCTCGACCGCCAGCTGCGGCGAGGCGACGCGGAGCGGCGCGGGCGCGGTGAGCACCGGCAGGCAGGTGAGCCGGAGCAGCCGCTCCCGGATGCCCTGGCCGAGCATCCGGCGCCAGCCGCGGCGGCGGCAGGATCCGAGCATGATGGCGTCCGCGGACCAGCGCTCCGCCTCGGCGGAGATGTAGTCGGCGATCCCGAAGCAGCTGGACACCGAGGCCAGCCCGGTCGCGGGAATGCCGCACTCCTGGAGCCGGCCGACCGCGTCGCGGACCAGCGAGATGGCCTCCTCGGCCGTCTCCACGGTCAGCCCGCGGCCGCCGAGCTCGAATTCGTTGATGTGCAGCACGCGGACGGCGGTGCCGGGACCGGCCAGCGACACGGCGAAGCTGAGGGCGACCTGGCCAGATTCTGAGCTGTCCAGGGCGAGGAGGATCCGCTTGATCATCGCGTTCCCCCGGTCAATCGGTTGCCTGATCACGGCCTTGCATGCAGTCAAGGTACCGTCAAGCCCAAGATAACGGACAGGGCACAAGGTCACCCGCGGCCCGGGCCGACCGGCCGTGTCAGCCCGGGTCAGCCCACGCCGATCGCGGCCAGCACCCGGGCCGTGTCGGCCAGGTCAGGCAGCACGGCATCCGCCCCGGCCGCGTCCAGCTCGGCCTGGCTGAAGCCGCCGCTGGCCACGCCGACGGAGCGGGCGCCGGACCGCCGGGCGGCCTCGATGTCCAGCGGGGTGTCCCCGATGAGCACGGTGGCCTGGCCGGCGAAGTCGGCGCCGTGCGCGGCCGCCGCGCCCGCCCGGGCCAGCGGAACCAGGTCGGCCCGGATCTCGTGGTCGTCCCCGTAGGCGCCCACCGCCAGGTCCAGGTACCGGTCCAGGCCAAAGGCGGCCAGCTTGGCCGCCGCGGTCACCCGCATGTTCCCGGTGAGCACCGACTGGACCACCTGCCCGGCGTCCAGCGCGGCCAGTGCCGCGAGCGCCTCGGCCGCCCCGGGCAGCACCCGGCCGCGCTCGGCGACCAGCCGTCCGAGCTGCGGCGCGAGCCCGGCGATGAGCCGCTGGAAGGCGCCCAGCCGGGCGCGCGGCTCGGGCACCCCGGCCATGGTGAGGATCTCCAGCGCGATGGCCCGGTCGGTGCGGCCCGCCAGCGAGGTGGTGGCCGCCGGGAACGGCCGCCCGAACATCTCGGTGAACGCGCGCCGGAACAGCGCCGCCCCCACCCCGCCCGTGTCGAGGAGGGTGAGGTCCACGTCCCACAGCACCAGCAGCCCGCCCACCCCAGGATGCTAGCTGTGCGGCCGCCGGGCCGCCCCGGGCGGCCCAGCGCGTGCGCGCCCATATTGACCGGGGTGGCCGTTAGACTCGCGGCGACGGTAGCGGGCGGTGGCGAGGGCGGTGGGTGCCAGTGGCGGGCCGGATCCGCGACGAGGACATCGCGCTCGTCCGCGAGAAGTCGGCCATCGACGAGGTGGTCGGGGAATACCTCCAGCTGCGCAATGCGGGCGGCGGCTCGCTCAAGGGACTGTGCCCGTTCCACGACGAGAAGACCCCCTCGTTCAATGTGACCCCGGCCCGCGGCCTCTGGTACTGCTTCTCCTGTGCCGAGGGCGGCGACGTCATCAAGTTCGTGCAGAAGATCGACAGCCTGACCTTCGTGGAGGCAGTGGAGCGCCTCGCCGGGCGGGCGGGCATCGACCTGCGCTACGAGCAGGGCGGGCAGGTACCGGGCCGGGAGCACAGCCAGCGCCGCCGGCTGATCGAGGCCCACAAGGCCGCGGCCGAGTTCTTTGCCGAACGGCTCCGCGCCCCGGCGGCCACGCCGGCCCGCGAGTTCCTGGACCAGCGCGGGTTCACCCTGGCCGACGCGGAGCGGTTCGGCGCCGGGTACGCGCCCGCCGAGTGGGAGGCGCTCACCCGGCACCTGCGCGGCCGCGGTTTCACCGACGCGGAGCTGCTGGCCGGCGGGCTGGCCATCCAGGGCCAGCGCGGGCCGCGGGACCGGTTCCGGGGCCGGCTCATCTGGCCGATCCGGGACCTGACCGGCGACGTGATCGCGTTCGGCGCGCGGAAGCTGAACCCCGACGAAGAGGGCGCGAAGTACCTGAACACGCCGGAGACCCCGCTTTTTCACAAGAGCTCCGTGCTGTACGGCGCGGACCTGGCCAAGCGGGACATCGCGCAGCGGCGGCAGGCGGTCATCGTGGAGGGCTACACCGACGTGATGGCCTGCCACCTGGCCGGGGTGCCGACCGCCGTGGCCACCTGCGGGACCTCGTTCGGCGAAGACCACGTCAAGATCCTGCGCCGGCTGCTGATGGACGCCGACTGGCAGGTGGCCGAGGTCATCTTCACCTTCGACGGCGACGCGGCCGGGCAGAAGGCGGCGCTGCGCGCGTTCGGGCTGGAGGAACGGTTCGCCACGCAGACCTACGTGGCCGTGCAGCCGGACGGGCTTGACCCATGCGACCTGCGGATCAAGCAGGGCGACGCGGCCGTCCGCGACCTGGTCGCGCGGCGCCAGCCGGTCTTCGAGTTCGCCGTGCGCAGCGAGCTGGCCCGGCACGACCTGGACAGCAACGAGGGCCGGCTCGCCGCGCTCGACGCGGTGGCGCCCATCGTGGGCCGGATCAAGGACCGGGGGCTGCGCGAGCGGTACGCGGTCAGCCTGGACCGCTGGCTCGGCCTGCTGAACGAGGAATTCGTGCTGGCCCGGATCCGCGAGCACGCCGGGGCCGACGAGCCGGGCCGCGGCGGCCGGGGCAGCCAGGCGGGCCGTCCCGGGGGCCGCGTGGCGCGGGAGGCGGGCCGTCCCCGCCCCGGCGGCGATGCCGCCGGGGCGCACGCCGAGGCGCACCGGTACGACAGCGGCGACCCGGTGGTCCGGCTGGAGCGCCAGGTGCTCAAGCTGGCCGTGCAGCGCCCGGCGCTGTGCGGGCCGGCCTTCGACGCCCTGGAGAGCGGGGATTTCACCGTGCCCGTGCACCGGTCGGTGCGGGAGCTGATTGCCGCGTGCGGGGGAGTGGCCAGCGCGGGGACGGCCCGGGAATGGGCGGCCCGGGTCATCGGTGCCGCGCCGACCGACCGGGCCAGGGAGTTCATCACCGCGCTGGCGGTGGAGACTATCGAGGTGCCCCGGAAGGACGGCGAGCCGGACGCCCGGTTCGCCGAGGAAGTGCTGGCCCGCCTGGAGCAACTGGCTGTCAGCCGGAAGATCGCCGAGCTGAAGTCGCGGCTGCAGCGGCTCAACCCGACCGAGAACCCGGAGTACAACCGGGCCTTCGGTGACCTGGTGGCCCTGGAGCAGCGGCGCATCGCCCTGCTTGGCCGGGCGGCCGGCTCGCTCTGAGCCCGCGCCCGGGCGGCGCGGGCTGTGCTCCGGCGTGAATGCTGTGGCTCGTGACCCTGTGCCATCGCAGGGGCAGCGCACGCGTTACTTACCTGACAGTGACAAAATTAACGCCACCGTTACCGAGGCTTCGTAGCGCACACTGGTCGCGTGACCCTCACGTTACTGCCCAGTGGCGGATTGTCAGCGCAACAGGTGGCGGAGCTGGTCGCACGGGCCAGGGACCGCGGCACCGTGACCGCTGCTGACATCACGGCCGCCCTCGATGCCGCCGAAGTCCCGGCCGAGGCGTTCGACAACGTCGTGCGCCTGCTCACCGACGAAGGCGTGGAGATCATCGACACCGCGCCCGACGAGGCCGCCGACATGCCGCGGGCCGTCTCCCCGGATGCCGGGGCACGGACCGGCACCGGGGACCTGGTCCGTATCTACCTGCGCGAGATCGGCCGCGTCCCGCTGCTGACCGCGCAGGATGAGGTGGAACTGGCCAAGTCCATCGAGGCCGGCCTGTTCGCCGAGGAGAAACTGCAGGGCGGCTTCCCGGTGCTGGACGCGCACCGCACCGAGCTGGGTGAGCTGGCCGCCGACGGGCTGCGGGCCAAGCAGCGGCTCATCGAGGCCAACCTGCGGCTGGTCGTGTCCATCGCCAAGCGCTACATCGGCCGGGGCCTGGTCTTCCTGGACCTGATCCAGGAGGGCAACCTGGGCCTGATCCGCGCGGTGGAGAAGTTCGACTACACCAAGGGCTACAAGTTCTCCACGTACGCGACCTGGTGGATCCGGCAGGCGATCACCCGGGCCATCGCGGACCAGGCCCGGACCATCCGGATCCCGGTACACATGGTGGAGACCATCAACAAGATGGCGCGGGTCCAGCGGCAGCTGCACCAGGACCTCGGCCGGGAGGCCACTCCCGACGAGATCGCCGCCGAGATGAGCCTGACCACCGAGCGGGTGGCGGAGATCCAGCGGATCGCCCAGGAGCCGGTGTCGCTGCAGTCGCCGATCGGCGAGGAAGACTCCGACCTGGGCGACTTCATCGAGGACGCCGACGCCGTGGTGCCGATCGAGGCGGCCGCGTTCATCATGCTGCAGGATCAGCTGGAGCAGATCCTGGATACCCTCACGCCGCGGGAGCAGAAGATCATCCAGCTGCGGTTCGGCCTGATGGACGGGCACCCGCGCACGCTGGAGGAGGTCGGCCGCGAGTTCGGGGTAACCCGGGAGCGGATCCGCCAGATCGAGTCCAAGACCCTGGCCAAGCTGCGCCACCCGAGCCGCGCCCAGATGCTCAAGGAGTACCTGGGCTAGCCGGGGCGCCGGTCACGGGCAGTTCGCTGCTGGCGGCCCGCTCTGCACTGCCGCCTGGCCGCCGGGCCGGTTATTGCCTCGCCTGGGCGGCCCGGCCCGGTGATGATGCTAGGCATGACTGGACTGCGCACCGCCCATACCGCTGACCTGGGGGCGCCCGCCCTCGCGGCCGCGCGGGCCCTGCTCTTCGACGTGTTCGACGACATGACGGACGCTGACTGGGAGCACGGGCTCGGCGGCATGCACGCGCTGGCCTGGGACGGGGACATGCTGATCGGGCATGCGTCGGTGATCCAGCGCCGGCTGGTGCACCACGGCCGGGCGCTGCGCGCCGGGTACGTGGAAGCCGTCGCGGTCCGTGCGGCCTGGCGCGGCCGCGGGCACGGGGCGGCGCTGATGGCGGCGGTCGAGCGCATCGTCCGCGGTGCCTACGACCTGGGCGCGCTCGGGACGACCGAGGAGGCCCGGGACTTCTATGCGGCGCGCGGCTGGCAGCCGTGGCAGGGGCCGACCTCCGCGCTCACCCCGTCCGGCATCCAGCGCACGGCGGACGACGACGATGCCATCTACGTGCTGCCGGTATCCGTGCCGCTCGACCTGACCGGCGAGCTGACCTGCGACTGGCGTGGCGGCGACGTCTGGTAGCCGCCGCCCCGGCGCAGCAGCAGCGCGCCGTGCCCCGCGAGGCCTCACGCGGGGCACGGCGCCCGGCTCACACCGGGTTGATCGGGGGATCCGGGTTGGTCGCCTCCGGGCCGGCGGGCGGGGTGCTGGCCGGGCCGCCGGGTGGCGGGTACCCGGGGCCGCCGCCGGGCGGCGGGTACTGGGCGCCGCCCGCGGGCGGGTACTGCGGGCCGCCGGGCGGCGGGTACTGCGGGCCGCCGGGCGGCGGGTAGCCCGGGGTCCCGGCCGGCGGCGGGTACCCGGGCTCGCCCGCGGGGGGCGGGTAGCCGGGGCCGCCCGCTGGCGGCTGGTACCCGGGGCCGCCGTAGCCCGGGCCGCCGTCCTGCGCAGCTGCCCCGTGGGCCGCGGTGAGCCGGTAGTAGACCAGCGTCACCACCAGGGCCAGGAACGGCGCGACCAGGGTCCCGGACACGATGCTGCTGATGAAGCTGCGGGCCAGCAGCGGCAGCGCCGCCAGGATCAGGCCGAGCACGATGTCGAACACGATGAGGATCAGGAAGACCAGCACGTACGTGCCGAACACGTGCCAGGCGTAGCCGCGGACCGTCCGCCAGCTCTTACTGAACGAGCTGGTGATGCCTTCCCCGCCGATCACGATGCTGGGCACGATCAGCGACCAGAACGTCAGCAGGATCAGGCCCGGCACGATGATCAGGACGAACCCGATGGCAATGCCGATGCTGGCCAGGATGGACGCGACCGCCACGGGCACCACGAAGGGCAGCGCCGCCCGGACCGTCTCGCCCAGGTCCAGGTCCGCCCGGCCATCCCGGACATCCTGCACCGCCTTGACCAGCGCGGCCTGGACCAGGAACGCGGCGATCAGGTTAATGATGACGCCGATGAAAGCGCCGACCGGCCCGGCCAGCGACAGCAGCAGCACAATGATCGCGGCGCCTACGTAAATCGCGAAGGCGATGATCAGGAAATGGGCCGCGAAGCGCCGGTAGTAGCCCCAGGCTTCGCCGAGTACCCCGGAGAGTGGACTCATGGGCTCGTTATACCGTTACCCGCAGGCGTCTAACCAGGCCCAAAGGGGCATCAGGGCCCCGCTGCCGGGGGGACGGAGACGGCCGCCAGAGGGCCATCCGGCGGCTGGCGCGGGGTCAGTCCGGGGCCCGGCGGTACCGGATGAATGCCGGGAGGGCCAGGCCGATCAGCACCGCGCCTGCCACCGTGATCAGCCCCCCGGCCAGCGCGCTGATGGCCGGGGAGGTCAGCGAGGCCAGCGCGCCGGCCTCCACGTTCCCCAGCTGGGGACCGCCCGCGCCGACGACATAGTCGGCCGCCAGCACCCGGCCGCGCAGCGGCCCGGGGGTGACCGCCTGCACGATGGCGCCGCGGAAGACCACGGTGAAGGTGTCGGCCGCCCCGGCCACCGCCAGCAGCGCGAGGGCCAGCCACAAGGCGGGCGCCACGGCGAAGCCTGCGAAGGCGGCACCCCACACCGCCACCGCGGCGAGCATGACCCGGCCCGGCCGGGCCACCGACCCGACCGCCCCGGAAAAGGCCGCGCTGGCCAGGCCGCCCACGCCGATGGCCGTGGTGAACAGGCCCAGCGTGGCCGGGCTGCCGCCGAACCGCGCCGCGTTGATGGCCGGGAACAGGGCCACCGGGAGGCCGAACACGGTCGCGTTCAGGTCGGCCAGGAAGGCGCCCGCCAGCAAGGGGCTGCGCCGGATGAAGCGCATCCCCTCGGCCACCGCCCGGGGGCCCGGCCGGGTCGGCCCGCCCTCCGGGCGGGTCGCAGGCAGCCTGGCCACCGCGTAGAGGACGGCCGCGAAGCTGGCCGTGTCGAGCAGGTAGCAGGCGCGCAGCCCGAGGGCGGGGGCCGCGGCGATGACTCCCGCGATGGCCGGCCCGGTGGTGAGCACGATCTGGTTGCTGAGCCGCTCCAGGGCCAGCCCGGCGGCAAGCTGGCCGGGCCGCAGCAGGCGGGCCGTGAAGGTGGCGCGGGCCGGCCGGTCCACGGCGTTCAGCGCGGCCTGGGCCGCCGCCAGCGCGTACAGCAGCCAGGCCTGGCGCAGCCCCGCCCAGGCCGCGACGGTGAGGCCGGCCGAGACCGTGGCCAGGCCGGTGCTGGTGATCAGCACCAGGCGGCGCCGTTCCAGCAGGTCGGCGAGCGACCCGCCGAGCAGGCCGATCAGCAGGGTGGGCAGCATGCTGGCCAGGCCGAGGGCGCCGACGGCGAACGAGGACCGGGTCAGCTGGTAGACCTGCAGCACCAGGGCGAAGGCGGTGAGGGCGCTCCCGGCCGAGGACACGGTCGTGCCCGCCCACAGCCGCCGGTAGGCGGCCGACTCCCGCAGCGGGGTGAGGTCCGCCAGCAGGCGCCGCCCGGCAAGCACGGTCCCGGCCTCCCTCCCGCTCGCGGAAGGCCATCGTAACAGCACTTATATAAATGCTGTTACGATTATCTAAGCGCTGTTACGATGGCCCGGTGCCGGAGCGCAGGACCGACCCGACCGAGTGCAGCCGCTGGCGGCCGTGGCGGCTGCTGCAGGCGGCCATGGATGCCGACATCGCCCGGCTCTACGGCGAGGCGGGGATCAACGGTTTCAAGCCCAGCTGGGTCATGGAGCTACTCCGGCTGCGGGCCCGTGGCCCCATGACCATCACCGAGCTCGCCACCTCAGTCCAGCTCACCCACTCGGCGGTCAGCCAGAAGGTGGCGGCGATGCGGGCGGCCGGGTGGGTGCAGGTCACTCCCGGGCCCGACCTGCGCAGCAAGACGGTGCGCCTGACGGCCCAGGCCGAGCACGCGGCCGACCGGCTGGCGGCGGAATGGCGGGCTACCGAGGCCGCGCTGGCCGAGATCGAGGACGAGATTGCCTACCCGCTCAGCCAGGTGGTGCGGGATATCGAGGAGGCACTGCGCCGCAAGAGCTTCCACGACCGGGTCGCGGAGCGGCTGGCCGCGGACAGCGCGTGGACGGGAACAGCGCCTTGACGTGTGAGAGGGTGCCCAGGCCGAGCCCCCGGGCGTGAGGGCCGCCACGGCGTGGCGGCCTGCGCGCGATGTCGGGGCTGGGCGTGCGGCCCGGCCGGCCAGGCCGGCTGCCTGGCGTCGGCGGGCCGGGCCGCAGCCGTGCAGGCTAGTGCTGCTCGCCCGTCCCGGGAATGTCCGGGGTGGCCGTGTACGTGCCGCCCGCCTGGGAATGCCCGTTGGCGTTCCGCGCCCCCATCCCCGGGATGCGCTCCCCGACCTTGCTCTTCGCCTTCGCGGTGAGCCGGGGTACCCGCTGCGCGGCCTGGTCCTTGGCCGACCTGGCCAGGTTGCCCGCCTGGGCCTGGGCCGCGCCCGCCAGCTGCTGCATGGCGGGGCTGTCCGCGGCCTGCCGGGCCAGCTTCTTCATCTGCTCATATCGTTCCCGGCCTGCCCGCGCCCCGATTACGAAGCCCACGGCGAGCCCAGCGAAAAACGTAAACCGGTACCGCATCTGGCACCCTCTCTCGACTGACATCACTGCGCAGGTTTGACCTTCCCCTGATGCCCAGGCGTACTCCAGGTTACGCGCCGGGAAATGGCCGCCACCGGGCGCGCGTTCCCCGTGTCGCGTTCCTGGCCCGCCACGGGAACTGTCCCGGGTGCGCTACCCTGGTGCGCGGCGTCGTGAAACTCCGGTCCTGGGCCAGGGGAGCGACCGCCGGCCGATCCCGCGTAGCTCAATCGGCAGAGCGTCCGGCTGTTAACCGGCAGGTTATAGGTTCGAGTCCTATCGCGGGAGCCCAGCTGACTGGAACGGGCCGCCGACCAGGCGGCCTGTTTGCGTGGTGCCGTCGATTCCACCAGGCTTAGCCGGTAGGTACCCGGGACGGGAGACACCGCGATGACGGAGACGGCGGCCAACGGCGGCGGCCGGGATGACGGGCTGCCTCCTGAGGTGCTGCAGCGGGCGGCCGCGACGTTCGGGTTGCTGGCCTCCACCATGCGGCTGCACATCCTGTGGCTGCTAGCGCAGCGCGAGCACGATGTCGGCACGCTGGCCGACCGCACCGGTGGCACGCTGCAGACCGTCAGCCAGCACCTGGCCAAGCTGAAGCTGGCCGGCCTGGTGCACTCCCGCCGCGAGGGCCGCCGCCAGGTCTACCTGGTGGCCGATGCGCGCCTCGTCACACTGGTGCACCAGGTGGTCGGGGAGCCGCAGGAGCGGCAGGCCGTCCCGGGCCGGGCCCGTGGCGTGGGCAACTGACCTGGACGTCCCTTCCGCCGCCGGCCCCACCGGACCGGAAGGGACCCGGCCGCCCGCCGTCCGCCTCGCGGCCTGCGCGGCTAGCCCGCCCCTGGTCCTGCTCCGCCAGCTGGGCACCGGCCCTAGCGGCCTGACCGAAGCGGAGGCGCAGGACCGGCTGGCCCGGCACGGGGAGAACATCGCTGGCGTCCCGGGCCCGGAGCACTGGGCCCGGCCGTTGCTGGCCAGCGCGGCCAGCCCGTTCACGGTGCTGCTGCTGGGCCTGGCCATGGCCTCGGCCGTGACCGGCAGCCGGGGCACCACCGCGCTGATCGCCGCGCTGGTGCTGGTCAGCTGGCTGCTCCGGGTCCGGCAGCAGCGGCGTTCCGGTCGGGCCGCCGCCGCGCTGCGCGAGCTGATCGCCACCACCGCGACCGTGCGCCGCCGGGCCGCGGCCGGGATCGCGCCGGCCGCGCGGGAAGTGCCCGTGGACCAGCTGGTGCCGGGCGACATCGTCCAGCTCGGCCCGGGTGACCTGGTCCCGGCCGACCTCGTGCTGCTCCGTTCCGCGGACCTGGCGGTCAGCCAGGCGCTGCTGACCGGTGAATCATCCCCCGCCGTCAAGCACGCCGCCCCGGCCGCGGGGCGGCCCGCCGGGCCTGGCCGGCCGCAGCCGGGCCGGGAGCCGGCCATGCTGGACTGCCCGTGGCTGTGCGCGGCCGGCGGCAGCGTGCTCAGCGGGACCGGCACCGGGGTGGTCGTGGCGACCGGCGCGGGCACCTACTTCGCCACCACCCACGGCGGTGCCCCGCGTGGCCGGGCGGAGACCTGCTTCGAGCGCGGTATCCGGGGACTGTCCTGGACCCTCATCCGGTACCTGGCGGCCGGCACGGGGCTGGTCCTCGCGGCCACCCTGGCCCGGCGGGGCACCGCGCCGGACGTCCTCCTGCTCGCCGTGGCGGTCGCCGTCGGGCTCACCCCGGAGATGCTCCCGGTGGTCGTGGACGCCGCGCTGACCCGCGGCGCCCTGGCCGTGGCGCGGTTCGGGGTGATCGTCAAGCGGCTCCCGGCCCTGCACAATCTCGGTGCGATGGACGTGCTGTGCCTGGACAAGACGGGGACGCTCACCGAAGGCCGGCTGGCCCCGGACTTCTGGGTCGGCCCTTCCGGCCACCCCGACCCGGCCGTGCTGCGGGCGGCCTGCCGCAACAGCGTCTGGTCCGCGGCGGGCGGGGAGGCGGTCCCGGACGCGCTGGATGAAGCCCTGCTCAAGGTGGCCGCGGACCTCGGCCTGCTGGCCGACCAGGAATTCACCGGCGCCGGCCAGGTCCCGTTCGAGGCCGGCCGCCGCCGCGCCAGCGTGGTGCTGCGCCGGCCCGGCCGCCCGGGACCGCACCTCATGATCACCAAGGGCGCGCCGGCCGAGGTCCTGGCCTGCTGTGCCCGGGTGCGGAGCCCGCGGGGCAGCCGCCCGCTGGACGCCGCCGGGCGGACTCGGCTGCTAGCCGCCGCGGACCGGCACGCGGCCGCCGGGACGCGCCTCATCGCGGTGGCCGCGGCCGGGATCCAGCCGCGGCCGGGGCGGTACCGGCCAGCCGACGAAGCCGGCCTGGTGTTCGCCGGGTTCGTCGGCTTCCGGGACCAGCCGCGCCAGTCGGCCGCCGCGGCGCTGCGGTCCCTGGCCGCCGGCGGGATCGGGGTCCGGGTCATCAGCGGTGATCACCCGCTGGTGACCGCGCACGCCTGCCGCCAGGCCGGCCTGAACCCGGGCCGCGTCGTGCTGGGCCGCGAGGTGGACGCGATGACCGACGAGGCGCTCGGCCGGGTCGCCTCGGCCGTGGTGGCGTTCGCCTGGACCGGGCCAGAGCAGAAGGCGCGGATCGTGCGGGCCCTGCGCGCCGCCGGGCACACCGTCGGCTTCCTCGGTGACGGGGCCAACGACGCACCCGCGCTGCGCGCCGCGGATGTGGGCATCGCGGCCGAGTCGGCGGTGGAGCTGGCCCGCGAGTCGGCGTCGGTCATCCTGGCCCGCAAGGACCTCACCGTGCTCGCCGAGGCGGTGCGCCAGGGCCGGCGGTCCTTCGGCAACATCGTCAAGTACCTCAAGATCACCCTGTCGGCCAACGTCGGCAACGTCACCTCCATGCTCGCCGTCAGCCTGGTGCTGCCCTTCCTGCCGATGCTGCCGGCCCAGGTGCTCATCCAGAACGCCTGCTCCGACCTCGCCCAGCTCGGGCTGGCCTTCGACCGGGTCAACGAGCGGGCCATCCGCCGGCCGCGCACCTTCGGCCAGCGTGACCTCACCGCCTTCGTGGCCTGCTTCGGCCTGCTCAACACGGCGGTGGACCTGGTCACGTTCGCCCTCTTGTGGCGGCTCGGGGCGCACCTGGGCACCGCGGGCCGGATCGCGGCCTTCCGGGCCGGCTGGTTCACCGAGAACCTGCTCAGCCAGGCGCTGGCCATGCTGCTGCTGCGCGGCGGGGCCGGCTGGTCCCGGAGCAGCCGGGCGGCCTGGCCGGTCCTGCTGGGGGCGGCGGCGATGGCCCTGGCCGGCCTGGCCCTGCCCGCCTCGCCGCTGGCCGCCCGCCTCGGCATGCGGCCGCCGCCGCTGGCCTACCTGCCGCTGCTCACGGCGGTGCTGGCCGGTTACGGCGCGCTGCTGGCCGTGGCCCGGCGGTCATTCCTGCCCATGATGGCCTGCTTCCCCGGACCGCGGCGGTATCCTCCCGCTTGCGCCATTGCGCAACCATTCTCGGATCGCGGGCCTGCCGGCCCGGCCCGGCCTGGACTGGAGTGACATGCACCAGATTCGCTGCCGCCGCTCGCGGGCGGCTGAATGAAGGCCGGCCGGCCACGGCCGCAAGGCTGGCGCCAGCGCAGCCGGCTGGCCCGGGCAGGCTACATCGCGGGCACCATCGCCGTCGTCCTGGCCGTCGCGGTCAGCCTGGGCGCGTACGCCATCTACCGGCGGCTGGACGGCAACATCAGCGTGGCCAAGGTCAGCCACCTGAGCGGGCGGTCGGTCTACGGGGTGCAGAACATCCTGCTGCTCGGGTCGCAGACCAGGCAGGGGCAGCGGCGCGGCGACCTAGGCAGCAACCCGGCCCTGAACACCAGCAATTCCGACAACCTGCTGCTGGTGCACATGGACCCCACGCACACGCATGCGATCGTGCTGTCCATCCCGCGGGACACCATCGTCTACGAGCCGGCCTGCCAGGCCCGGCCGAGCGTGGGGACCGGCTTGATGGGCCCCTACCAGCTGGCCATCATCGACGGCGCGATGAACATCGGCGGCCCGTCCTGCGCGGTCAGCACGGTGGAGGACCTGACCGGAATCAAGCTGGACCACTTCGTCATGTTCAACTTCAACTCGTTCCGCGCCATGGTGGACACGATCGGCGGCGTGGAGGTCTGCGTCCCGCGCAGCGGCTACCACGACCCGTACAGCGGCCTGAGCCTCAGCGGCGGCAGGCACCTGCTCACCTACAACCAGGCGCTGGCCTACGTGCGCACCCGGCACGGGGTCATGGCGGAAGGGGACGTCGGCGGCGACCTGCCCCGCATCGAGCTGCAGCAGGCCTTCATGTCCTCGGTCATCCAGAAGGTCCAGACCCAGGGCCTGCTCAGCAATTCGGTGCAGCTGCTCAAGGTGGCTGACGTAGCCACCCGGGCGCTCACCGTGGACCAGGGCCTCGCCTCGGTCAGCAAGCTGCTCAGCCTGGCCAAGAGCCTCACCCAGCTGCACGCGAAGAACGTGACGCTGCTGACCATGCCGACCACCACCGACCCGGCCAACGTCAACCGGCTGCTGCCCCAGGAACCGGCCGACGACGTGATCTTCCAGATGGTCCTCGACGGCCAGCCGTGGACGGGCCACCTGCCCACGCTGCCGCAACGCCAGGTCCAGGTGCGCGTGCTGAACGGCACCGGCCTCCCCGGCCTGGCCGGGAAGACAGCCAGGCGGCTCCGCGCGCTCGGCTTCGACGTGATCGGCACCGGTAATGCCCCGGCCACCGCCACCACCACGGTGACCTATTCCGGGACCGCGCAGGCCGACAGCGCGTACACGCTGATGACGGCGCTCAAAGCCACGCCCGCCGCGCAGAACCAGCTGGCCGAGCCCGCCTCGCAACGAGGCGCGGCCGGGCCGGTCACGCTGGACCTCGGCAGTGACTTCACGGGCGTCAACGGGCCGGCCGCGCCGCACCCGGCGGCCGGGGGCAAGGCGGCCGGGGGCAAGGCGGCCAGCCACCGGAAGGCGGCGGCGCCAGGCGGCACGGGCGGCCAGACGGTGCAGAGCCGCAACGCGGCCGCCAGCATCTGCTCCGGCCTGCCTCAGGCCAACCCGAACCCGGGGGTGCCCTAACCGGCCGCCGGCCAGGCCGGCCGCCCGCCGCTGGCTGTCACCAGCCTGCTGGCCAGGGACAGCTAACGCGGGCCAGCGACCGGCCAGGCCAGCAGGCTGGCCCCCCAGGCCCGGGCGCGGTCCTGCTCGCCCTCGGCGAGCGGACCCCCGACGTCCTCCACCAGGAAGCCGGCCGGCTCGGCGATCAGCCGGTAATCGTGGCGGCGGAGCCGCCGCGCGATGCCGCTGGCCGCCCCGCCCGCGTGCCGGACATCGCCGCGGGTGTCGAAGGCCGCGCCGCGGCTGCCTTCCGCGGCCTTCGGCAGGCCGCGGAACCATTCCCGGATGCCGGGGCCGGCGGCGCCAGGCTCCGGGCCGTGGCCGGGGATCCCGGCCGGGACGCGCTGCTCCGCCTTCAGGCCCATCTTCCTGGTGACCGCGGTGGACAGGCCATGCATGTGGGTCGGGGCGCCGACGATCAGGAGGTCGGCCCCGAGGGCCAGGTCGCGGTCGGCCTCGGTGGCCGGGACACAGGCCAGGCTGGCATCCGGCCGGGCCACCGCGATCCCGTCCCGGACCGCCTCGGCCACCTCACGGGTGTTGCCGAACAAGCTCTCGTACACGATCACCACGCGCATCGTGGCCGCCTCCTCCCGGATCACCCGCTCCAGCATCAGCTGGGCGGGCGGCCCGGGTCAGGGGCGTTGGTCCCGAGGCGGGGCCTGCCGGGCCAGCCCGGCAGGCCCCGCCGGCGGGTCACTCGATGCGCGCCGCCTCCATGGTGACCTGGCCGCCGGCCAGGCTGTCCAGCCCGGCCTGCGCGCCGGCCAGGTCCGCGCGCTTGACCCGGATCGCGGCGAGCACCACGATCAGGGCGATCACCATGATCCCGGCCGAGACCTCGAACCCGCGGGAGAACCCGACCGCCAGCGCGTGGTGGTAGATGGCCAGGGCAGCCGCCTTGGCCCCGGACGTGCTGACGTGCACCGGGTGGCCGGCCTTGGCGGCGGTCACGGCGGCCGCCTTCGCGGCCTCGGCCGAGTGCCGGGCGGTGTTGGACACCACGGTCCAGGCCACGGTGCCGAGCAGGGCCAGCCCGATCGAGCCGCCGACCTGCTGGCCGACGTTGGGCAGGCTGGCCGCCAGGCCGGCATCGCGGTCCGGGACCTTCGACAGGGCGATCAGGGTGACCGGCATGAACAGCATGCCCAGGCCGGCCGCGGTGACGATCAGCGGGCCGAGCAGCCCGCCGGTGTAGGTGCTGTGCTCGGTGATCCGCGATAGCCAGAACATCCCGCCCGCGGCGATCGCCGACCCGGCGATGAGCAGCGGCCGGGCCCCGATGCGCGGCACCAGCTGGGCACTGACCCCGGCCATCACCATGATGGTGGCGACCATCGGCAGGAAGGCGATGCCAGACCTCAGGGCGCTGTAGCCCCAGACCGTCTGCACGAAGATGGTCAGGAAGAAGAACATCCCGAACATCGCGGTGCCGATGCACAGCATGATCAGGTTGGCCGCCGACCGGTTCCGGTTGCGGAAGATCCGCAACGGCATCAGCGCGTGCGGGCTGCGCGACTCGATGAAGACAAACGACACGAGCAGCACGACCGCGGCGGTGAGCGAGGCGATGACCTTGGTGTCGCCCCAGTGCGAGACGCCGTTCGGGGTGGTGGCTGCGCTGGTCAGGCCGTAGACCAGGGCGGCCAGGCCCAGCGTGCTGGTGATGGCGCCCGGCAGGTCGAACCGGCCCGGCCGCCGCTCCGACTCGGCGAAAGCCCGCGGTGCGAGGATCGCCACCACAGCCCCGATCGGGACGTTGACGAACAGCACCCAGCGCCAGGACAGGTAGGTGGTGAGCAGGCCGCCGGCGATCAGGCCGACCGCGGCGCCGCCGATGCTCATCGCGGCGTAGACGCCCATCGCCCGGTTGCGCGGCGGCCCCTCCGGGAACGTCGTGGTGACCAGGGACAGGGCCGTCGGGGCGATGATGGCGCCGCCGACCCCCTGGGCGGCACGGGCCGCCAGCAGCCAGGCCTGGGTGGTGGCGAATCCGCCCAGCAGGGACGCCACCGAGAACAGGATGATCCCCGCGATGAACACGCGCCGCCGGCCGAGGATGTCCCCGGCCCGGCCGCCTAGCAGCAGCAAGCCGCCGAAGGTCAGCGCGTAGGCGTTGACGACCCATTCCAGGCCGGTCCCGGAGAATCCGAGGGCCCGCTGGACGTGGGGCAGCGCCACGTTCACGATGGTCGCGTCCAGCACCACCATGAGCTGGGCGGTCGCGATGACCAGCAGGGCCAGGCCGAGATGGCGCCCGGCCCGCCCGGCGGCCGCGCCGCCCGGTGCGGCCCGCCCGGTGGCGGGCTGTGCAGAACTCATGCCTTCTCCTTGTCAGGGCATACATCGCTGAGCTCGCGGCGCCGCCGCGGGCCAGAGTTCAGGGGGAAAAAGAGAGCGCAGTGACCACTCGCCCGGCGCACTCGTGATGCGCGGGCCCGCGCTCAGCGATGAGCGCGCCAGCCAGCCCGATGGCGGGTCAGCCGGCCGGGGGAGCGGCGGCGGTCGCCAGGAAGCCGGTCACCTCCTCCGGGACACAGGTGCCGTTGGTGGCGCTGATCGGCGGCGCCATCTTGTGCATCAGGTCGAGCAGGGTGGCGCGCTCGGAGCGGCTGAGCGCCTGCCGCCACGGCGTGCGGGCCAGCATCTCCTGCTCCATCCGGTGCTTCAGCTGCTGGCCGGCCTCGGTCAGCACGAGCCGCTTCACCCGGCGGTCCGCCGGGTCGCTCTCCCGCACGGCCAGCCCGCGCTTCTCCAGCATGTCGGCGATACCGGTGACGAACGAGGGGTCGCAGTGCATCCGCTTGCCCAGATCCTTCATGGCGAGCGGTCCGTCGATCAGGTGCAGGGCCTTGATGAAGAACGCAGGCACCCCCAGCTCCTTGGCCAGCAGCTCGCCCTCGGCCAGCAGCCGGGCGAACAGGCCCGCCAGGGCGTCGATGAAGTCCAGGTCCAGCTGGTCCTCATCCGTGCGCGGGTTCATGGTGCCTCCTGCCTCCCCCCGGGGCCTCGTCCCTGGCGGCAACCCCTGAGCCGCTCAATAGTTGAGTCACTCAAACACTAGGCGGCTTGCTTGAGTAGGTCAAATTCTTTTCCGGCCCACCGTGCCCGGCCGGAGCCGGCCGCGTGATCTGTCCTCCCGGCCACGAAAAGTAACGACGCAAATACTCAAAGCACACAAATGGCTGCTGTGGTCTCGCGTCTCACTAGATAACAGGGCGAACCACGTGCTATCTATCGAGGGTGGGCGCCGCGGCCGCCCGGAGCATCCCGCGGCGCGGGACGGGGGCACGATGGACGGGAATCTGCTGCAGCACACTGACGACGCAGGGGCCCCGCCCCAGCATGGCGAGGATGTGGGGGCCCCGCCGCGGCGGCGGTTCTTCGCCCTGGCCGGGGTGGCCGCAGGAGCGATCCCGCTGGCCGCCGGGCGGCCCGGCGGACTGCTGCGCCCGGCCGGGCCGCAGCACGCCAGCCGCCCGTTCGCCGGGGCCTCGGCGCAGGCCGGGCCGGGGACGGCCGACTGGGAGGCGCTGCGCCGGGCGCTGTCCACGCACCACCTGGTCCGCCCGGGCCAGCGGTCCTACCCGGCGGCGAAGGCGCTCTACGATCCCCGGTTCGACGGGCTCCACCCGGCCGGCATCGCCTACTGCGCCACCCCCGGCGACGTCCGGGCCTGCCTGGGCTTTGTGCGCAAGTTCGGGCTGCCGGTGGCGGCGCGCTCCGGCGGGCACAGTTACGCCGGCTGGTCCAGCACCAGCGGGCTCATCGTGGACGTCACCGCGATGAACTCCTTCCGGGTAAGCGGGGGATCGGTCCAGGTCGGCACCGGGCTGCGGCTCATCGACATGTACCAGCGGCTGGCGGCGCGCGGCCTGGCCGTGCCCGGCGGGTCCTGCGCCACGGTCGGCGTGGCCGGGCTGACCCTGGGCGGCGGCGTCGGCGTGCTGTCCCGCGCCTTCGGCCTGGCCAGCGACAATCTCCAGGCGGTCCAGATCGTGACCGCCGACGGCCAGGCCCGCACCTGCACGGCCAGCCAGAACAGTGACCTGTTCTGGGCCTGCCGCGGCGGGGGCGGCGGCAACTTCGGCGTCGCCACGTCGTTCACGTTCCGCACCCGGCCGCTGAGCCAGCTGGTGTGCTTCTTCCTGCGCTGGCCGTGGTCCCAGGCGGCCCGGGTGATGTCCGCGTGGCAGTCCTGGGCGCCGTTCCAGCCGGACGCGCTGTGGTCCAACCTGCTGCTGTCGGCGGACACCTCGGGCGGCTCGCTGTTCCTGCAGGTAGGCGGCACTTACCTGGGCAGCATTGCTGGCTGCCAGCAGCTGCTCAACCGGCTGTACGCGGCGGCCGGCTCACGGCCGTCGTCGGGCGCGCCCTTCCAGACCAGCTACATGAACGCGATGCTGATCATGGCCGGCTGCGGCAGCTTCTCCTTCTCCGAGTGCCATCTGCCGTCGCAGACCAAGAACGGCCGGCTGCCCCGGGTGCCGTCCTACGCCAAGTCCGACTTCTTCACCCGGAAGATCCCGGCGGCGGGCATCCGCACGCTGATCAGCCAGATCGAGCGGGCCCGCACGGTGCGCGGCGCGCCGGGCGGGGCTGGGGCGATCGGCTTCGACGCGTTCGGCGGCGCGCTGAACCGGGTCAGCCCGTCCGCGACCGCCTTCGTGCACCGCAATGCGCTGTTCGATGCGCAGTACTCGACGAGCTGGAACATGGGGGCGGGCGGCGCGGGCTCGGCGGCGCAGCAGGCCTGGCTGCGCTCGTTCTATGCCGCCATGCGGCCCTGGGCCAGCGGCCAGTGCTACCAGAACTACGTTGACCCGGACCTGCGCAACTGGCAGCAGGCCTACTACGGGGCCAACTTCGCCCGGCTGACCCGGGTGAAGGCCAAGTACGACCCGCACCAGGTGTTCAAGTTCCCGCAGAGCATCCCGCCCGCGACCTGACCGGCCCGGACGGGCCAGGCCGCCGCGCCGCGGTGCGCCCGGTGGCGGCCAGGTAAGTGCGGCGGGCAGGCTGTGCGTAGAACGGGCATGGGAACGCAACCCCGGGACTTCGCGGAGTTCTATCGCCAGGCCAAGGACGACTGCCTGCGCACCGTCCTGGTCAGCGTGAGCGACCAGGACCTGGCGCAGGACCTGGTGGCGGAGGCGTTCGCCCGGGCCTGGGCCCGCTGGCCCGCGGTCAGCCGGCATCCGGCCCCGGTGGCCTGGGTGGTGCGGACCGCGCTGAACCTGAACGTGTCCCGGTGGCGGCGCCGGCGCCGGGAGGTACTGCTGGCCGAACCCGGCGCGGCCGGGGAGCAGCCCAGCATGGACTCAGTGCCCGGCGGCCCGGCCGACCCCAGGATCACTGCCGCCCTGATGCGGCTGCCGGCCCGCCAGCGGGAGGTGGTCGCGCTGCGGCTGTTCCTGGACCTGGATACCGCCCGCACCGCCGAGGTGCTGGGCATCGCCCCCGGCACGGTGACCGCTCACCTGGCCCGTGCCATCGCCACCTTGCGTGACGACCTCATGCCCGCCCAGCCGAAGGAGACCCGGCCATGAACGACGACCAGCTGCTCGCCACCCTGCGCGAGCCCTTCGCGGAGGTCGGCCTGGCCGCCCCGCTCGACCAGGTCACCCGGCGCGGCCGCCAGATCCGGGGCCGCCGGCGGCTGCTGCCCGGCGCCGCAGCGGCGGCGGTGCTCCTGGCCGGCGCCGCGGTGGCCAGCACCGCGCTGGCGCCGGCCAGCCACCTGGCCGCCACCGCGAAGCTGGCCGCCTGGACGGTGACCAGGCACGACGGGGGCACTCTCACGATCACCATCCGGGAACTGCGCGACCCAGCCGGGCTGCAGGCCCGGCTGCGCGCCGACGGCGTGCCCGCCAGCGTGTCGTTCAGCCTGCCGCCCGCGGCCTGCCGGCTGGACAACGTCCCCAGGGGCACGCTGCGAGCGGTGTTCAGCCCCCTGCCGAAGCCGCTGCCCTTCCCGCGTCATGCCAAGGCCCAGGCGGTGGCCAGCGGCCTGCCGCAGCCCCTCCGCCCGCACATTCAGTACATCCAGCTCACCCCGGCGGCCATCCCGGCCGGTGACGGCGTGGGCATCTTCACCAACCCCGACGCCGGGCAGTCCGGACCGCTCGCCTTCGGCCTGGTCCAGGCCAGCCAGGCGTGCACCGGAAGCTGACCAGCCGGCATTACGGCCTATTCGCCGGCTCGGCGGGGGCACGCCTGCGGCGCACCCCGCCTCGGCGGCGAATGCCCGGGGGTTCCGGGGGTCGTCCCCCCCGCGCAATTCAGTGCAGGGTCAGCGCCTCAGTGCAGGGTCAGCGCCTTGATGAGCAGCAGGCCGAGGATCACCAGGGCGGCGGTGAGCAGCCCGGCCCGGTTCCGGTTCCGGCGGAACGTCGGGACCCGGGACTTGTTCACCTTCATGTCCCCGTGCGAGCCGTAAGCCCGGCGGCCGTGCCACCCGATCGCGCTGCCCAGGAAGAGAACAACGATCAGGACCAGAGCCAAAACGGCCGGAGCCATCGCCGTGCCCCCCTCCCAGGCCGGTTACCCAATGTGAGCACTGAGAGCGAGCATCTCGCATCCATGCCTGGTCTTCCACCTGTTTACCGCAGTTACCGCGCGTAACCGGATGAGGTGGGCCAGGTGCGGCGGCCGAGTGCTGCCTGGCTCAGTGGCGGCTGGACTCGGCCCAGATGTTGATCCCGGCGTCGACCGCGTGACCATCGATGGCGGCCACCTCCTCCTCGCTGAACTGCGCCTTCCCCGCCGCGGCGAGGTTCTCCTCGAGCTGCGCGACGCTGCTCGCCCCGATCAGCGCCGAGGTCACCCGCGCATCGCGCAGGACCCAGCTCAGCGCCATCTGGGCCAGGCTCTGGCCCCGCGCCGCCGCGATCTGGTTGAGGGCACGGACGTGGGCCAGGTTCCGTTGGGTGATCTGGTCACGGGATAGTGAGCCGTCCCGGGACGCCCGCGAGTCACCCGGCACGCCATCCAGGTATTTCGCCGTCAGCAGGCCCTGGGCCAGCGGCGAGAACGCGATGCAGCCGATGCCCTCCTCGCCCAGGACGTCCAGCAGTTCCCCCTCGATCCAGCGGTTCAGCATGGAGTAGGACGGCTGGTGGATGAGCACCGGGGTGCCGAGGTCGCGCAGGACGGCGGCCGCCTCCCGGGTGCGCTGCGCCGAGTACGAGGAGATGCCGGCGTACAGCGCCCGGCCCGAGCGGACCGCGGTGGCCAGCGCGCCCATCGTCTCCTCCAGCGGGGTGTCCGGGTCGGCGCGGTGGCTGTAGAAGATGTCCACGTATTCCAGGCCCATCCGGGCCAGCGACTGGTCCAGGCTGGCCAGCAGGTACTTGCGGGAGCCGAAGTCGCCGTAGGGGCCGGGCCACATGTCGTAGCCGGCCTTGGTGGAGATGATCAGCTCATCCCGGTACGGGCGGAAGTCCTCGCGCAGGATCCGGCCGAAATTGATCTCCGCGGAGCCGTACGGCGGTCCGTAGTTGTTGGCCAGGTCGAAGTGGGTGACGCCCAGGTCGAAGGCGCGCCGCAGGATGGCTCGCTGGGTGTCGACCGGACGGTCATCACCGAAGTTCTGCCACAGCCCCAGTGATATCTCCGGGAGCCTGATCCCGCTGCGGCCGCAGCGGCGGTAGGGCATCTTCTCGTCGTACCGGTCAGGCGCGGCCACATAAGTCATGCCGGGGAGTGTCTCATTTCCTAGTGCAGTGCCGCGAGTTTCCTAGTGCGGTGCCGCGAGGACTGGGGGGACCTGGCGGCAGGCCGGCCAGGCATCACTGGGCAATCTCAGAATCATGGCTCAAGGTCCCGGCCGGCTTCGCAGGCCGGGGAACATATGCCCGAAGAGATCGACGATCGTCGCGATGGCCTCGCCCTGCTTGATGTCAACGTCTTTGCCCATGTCCGGCACGGCCTGGCCGAGTTCCTTCCCGAGGGCCAGGCATCCGAAGAAGAGCGCCTGGCCCAGAGCACTCAGCGAGGCGTCAGCTGGCACCAGCGCCTCGTCGAACCTGGGAACGGGCCGCGCGATGGCCTCGGGCCAGTCCTCCGGTGCCCTCGGATCGTCGAGCGAGAGGACCGGGGCGATGCCGCGGGCTATCGCGTCCCGGGCGGAGAGGGGCGCACCCAGCGACCAGCGTTCGCGCAAGGTCGCGATCACTGACGTATTGCGGTACTCATCGTTGATGACGGTTCGCTCCGGGATCCACGCTGAGACCGCGATCGCCGGCACGCGCACACCCGACCGGTCGAATGCGAAGCCCATCTGGCCAGCCGGCGCGGACGGATCGGGAGGAGGGGCCGGTGGCGGTGCGACATGGTCGTAGGTGCCGCCGTGCTCGTCGAAGGTGACAATGAGTAGCGTATTGAGGGCATTCGATCCGGCCGGAGACGACGATGACCGGACCGCGCCGTAGATCCTGGCCAGCAGGTCTTCGCCGCCGAGCAAGGAGGACGGCGGGTCAGGTTTCAGGTCCGGAAAGAGAGCGTTGACGGCCGGGTGCATATCGCTGTGGCCGTGCAGCATATTGGGCTCGATGAACGAGTAGGCAGGCAGATTCCCGTCCTCGGCGTCCTGGATGAACTGGTCGGTAGTGAGGAAGTTGGCGGCGAAGCGGTCGCGCAACCGGGAGGCGTGGATGATGCCCGTGAACGATGCGTGGCTCGGCGGATCGCAGTAGACCCGCCAGGTCAGGCCCGCGGATTCGAGGCGCTCGAAGATCGTCTCGGCGGTGTTGTTCACCGGGAAGGAACCGCCGGGGAACACATTGATGACGTAGCCCGACGCGGACCCGGCGTGGAAGAACGACCGGTTGGTGAACGTCTGCGACGGTACCTCGCAGAACCAGTGATCGAACGTGGCGAAACCGCGGGCGAGTGCGGAGATGACCGGCAGCTGCTCGGGTGTGTAGCCCGTCATGATCTGGGCGTACTCGTCATACTTGGGCTGTCTGCCGGTTTCGGCCGTGAATGCGCTGATGTAGTCGGCTACGAATCCGTCCATCGTCGGCCTGCGGAGGCGGTCACCCGGCGCGTTGTAGGGAGCCGCCATGTGCTGGGCCAGCACCCCGCGGTTGCCGGGAGGATCGATGAGCCCGAACAACTGCGTGTTGATGTGCTGGTACTCCTCGCCAGGATCGGGGTTCGGGGTATCCATGTTCTCCGCCACCCGGTAGGGCACGACCCTGCGTTCCGCTCCGTCCTCGGCCCACCCCGGGATCGGGTTACTGAGGCTCTTGCCGATCACGCCCTCGAAGGCCTGCACCTCGCCCGGCTGGTACAGGCGGCCGAGCAGATTGTCGAAGGAACGGTTCTCGAACATGACCACGACCACATGGTCGAGCGCGTTGTCCTTGCTGTGACCCCCCACTTAGGATCCCCGATCCCCCGACTAGCATCCCCGATCCCCCGACGGAGCACCGCCCGCCAAAACACCAACGGTAACAATGCCTATACCCAGAGTCGCCGGCGGCCGTGCGCCATCACGTCATCCGCAACGGGTGAACACCAGGCCGCCCAGCCTGCCCGGGGAAGGCGCGCCGCAGTCTGGCCCGCTGGGTGTCGGCCGGAGGGTCATCACCGAAGTTCTGCCACGGCGCCGGCGAGATCTCCGGGAGCGGCTGGCAGGATGTGAGGGTTGCCTGGGCACGGGAAGCAGACGGGACGTGACACGTCTCAGCGGAGAGGACAGCCGATGTATGACGGCATCATGGCGGAGACCATCAGCCTGACCGGGCATGGCGGGGACCAGATCGAGGCCTACCTGGCCCGGCCGCTCGGTCCCGGGCCCTTCGGCAGTGTCGTGGTGATCCACCACATGCCCGGCTATGACGACCAGACCAAGGAGATCACCCGGACCTTCGCGGTGCACGGGTACACGGCCATCTGCCCGAACCTCTACACCCGGGAGGCGCCCGGCGCCAGCCCGGACGATGCCGCGGCTGCGGCCCGGGCCCGGGGCGGCGTGCCGGACGAGCGGCTGGTCGGCGACGTCGGCGCGGCCGCGGCATTCCTGCGGGCCATGCCGAATTCCAACGGCAAGGTCGGGGTGATCGGCTACTGCTCCGGCGGGCGCCAGTCCTTCCTGGCCGCCTGCAGCCTGCCGCTGGATGCGGCGGTGGACTGCTACGGCGCGTTCGTGGTGGGCACGCCGCCCGAGGGGATGCCGCTCAAGGTCGGCCCGATCGTGCACCTCGCCCCGCAGCTGTCCTGCCCGCTGCTCGGGCTGTTCGGCGACGAGGACTCCCACCCCGCCCCGGACCAGGTCGCCGAGCTGGCCAAGGCGCTGGAAGCGGCGGGCAAGCCGTTCGAGTTCCACAGCTACCCGGGCGCCGGCCACGCTTTCTTCGCGGTGAACCGGCCCGCCTACCGGCCGGAGGCCGCGAACGACGGCTGGCAGAAGATCTGGGACTTCTTCGGCGCCAACCTGGCCGGCTGAGAAAGGGGAGACCGGATGTGCACGTACCTCACCGAGAAGGTTGACGTCACCGGCAGCGGCAAGGGCGCGGCCGGGTGGTTCACGCTGAGCGAGGCGTCGGTCTACTTCGACCACCCGGTGCACGCGCCCGCGGGGCACACGCTGAACATCGATTTCCTCAACCCGGGCCAGGGACCGTCCGCGCGGGTCGCGGTGGAACTGACCGCGGAGTCGGCGCGGGCGCTCGCCGACGCCATCAACGCCACCCTGGCGTCCGCGCCGCCCGGGCTGGCCTGAGGCTCCCGGGCCGGGGGGCTCCCGGGCCGGGCCGGGGGAGGCTCCCGGGCCGGCCCGGGGCCGCCCGCGGCGGGACCAGGCCGCGGCGGGGCCCGGCCGTCCGGCGCGGCGATGTTGGTCCCGGATTGTCGGTGCCGCGTGCCAGGATCAGACAGTGCCAGAGGTTCGGCAGGCACGCGGAGGGCAGGGTCATGAAATTCCGGGTCGATCGGGACGCGCTGGCAGAGGCGGTCAGCTGGGTGGCCCGCGCCCTGCCCACCCGGCCGGTGGTCCCGGTCCTGTCCGGGCTGCGGCTCGACGCCGTCGCCGACGGGGCCCTGACCCTGTCCTGTTTCGACTACGAGGTGTCCGCCACCGCGCGGATCGAGGCGGACGTGGCCGAGCCCGGCACGGTGATCGTGCCGGGCCGGCTGCTCACCGAGATCACCCGCAACCTCCCGGCGCTGGCCGTGGACGTCGCCGCGGCGGACGATGCGGTCGACCTGACCTGCGGCAGCGCCGAGTTCACCTTGTATGCGCTGGCCGCCGACGAGTACCCGGCCTTGCCCGAGCCGCCGCCCGTGGCGGGCACGATCGACGGCGGCGTGCTGGGCCCGGCCATCGGGCAGGTAGCGCCCGCGGCCAGCCGCGACGACACGCTGCCCATGCTCACCGGGGTCTGCCTGGACATCGACGGCGGGACGCTGACGCTGGCCGCCACCGACCGGTACCGGCTGGCCGTCCGCGAGATGCCCTGGGCCGCGGCCCGGCCGGGGCTGCGCGCGGCCGCGCTGGTGCCGGCCCGCACCCTGGCCGATGCCGCGCGCGCGATGACACCGGGGATGCCGGTGTCGGTCGCCTTCGACACCGGCCCGGAGGGCGCGGCGGACGGCCCGGGCGGCCGGGCCGCCGGAGGGTCCGTGCCCCGGGGCGGCCGCGGCGGCGCGGAGCCGCGCCCGGCCGACGGCATGATCAGTTTCGGGATGGGCGGCCGGCGGCTGACCGCACGGCTGATCGGCGGGGAGTTCATCCGGTACCGGTCCCGGTTCCCGGCCGAGTTCGGCTGCCGCGCCGACGTGCCCGGCGCGGCGTTCGCCGAGGCGGTGCGGCGGGTCTCGCTGGTCGCCGACCGGGCCAGCCCGGTTCAGCTCACCTTCCGCCCCGGCTCCGTGGTCATCGAGGCGCGGACCGAGGGACGTGCCCGGGCCGTGGAGACAGTGCCCGCCGAGTTCTCCGGCGGCGAGCCGGGCATCGCCTTCAACCCGCACTACCTGCTGGACGGCCTCAGCGCAGCGGCCAGCCCCGCGGTGCGCGATCCCGCGGCCGGGGAGCCGGGCCGTCCTGGCCAGCACGGTGCGCGGGACGATGGTGCACGGCAGGCAGGTCCGCCGGAGGACGGCGGGTCGCCGGAGGGCGGCGGGTCAGCGGAGAGCGCGGCCGGGGAGCCGGCGGCGGGCGGGAAGCCGCCCGAGCCTGGGCTGGTGCGCATCGAGTTCACCAGCCCGGCCAAGCCGGCCCTGATCACCCGGGTGACCGTGGCCGGGGGTGGCGCCGGGACCGAGGCCGGGACGGCCCGGGGGCCGGAGTTCCGGTACCTGGTGGTCCCGTTGCGTGCGGTCAGCCGTTCCTGAGGCGGCGCCGGGCGCGCAGCCGCCACAGGGCGTGCCCGGTGAAGGCGAGCCGGGCCGCCCGGCCCAGCCAGGGCTGGCCGGCCAGCAGCGGCACGGCTTCCAGCCAGGCCCCGCGCCGCCACAGCCGGCTGGCCATCCAGGCCAGGCCGGCGACCGCGGCCGCTCCCGCCGCGACGATGGCCAGCAGGGCGGCCAGCACGAGGCCAAGCAGGCCGCCGTGCACCATGAAGGCGGTGATCAGCAGGGCCAGCACCACGAAGCCGCCCGCCATCAGCAGGCCGAAGGTGAGCGCGATCCGCCGGCCCGCCTGGGCCAGCGCGGCGCGCACGTCGGCGGCGCCTGCCAGGTAACCCCCGGCCTCTGGCCCGCCGGGCCCGTAGACGACGCCCTCCAGCGGCAGGTCCGTCGTCACCCGGCCGAGATCCCAGGGTGTCTGAGCCCGGTAGACCGCGTCCAGCCGCTCCTGGAACTCATCCAGGGTGAGCCGCCCGGCTGAGTACTGCTCGCGCAGCCGGGCCGCCGCCGCCTCCCGGTCGGCCGCACTGACCGCTGTGTCGCTCTGCATCGCCACGAGGTCTTCCTCCGGGTCCCAGGGCCGCCGCCGACCATCCTAGACAAGATATGTCGCGATAGCGGCGGGGGCAAATGCCGGCCGGCTGGTCTACCCGTGCCGCCGGGCCGCTACCCTCGCGGGCCGCCGGGCTGGGATGTGCGCAGGCCGCGCAGGGCATCGGCCAGATCAGATTCGCCCTCGATGCCGAGCTGGCCGGCCGAGAACGCCTGGGCCAGGCTGACCCGGGCACTGGTCAGCTGCAGGGCGGTCTCGGTGCTCAGGGTCAGCGCCGCGGCGGGCTCGGCGGGCTTGCCGTAGGCCGGTGACGGCTCGCTGGTGTCCATGCGCAGGGAGCAGGTAGTGCCGTCGATCCGCAGTTCGATCACCCCGGGCTGGCCGGGGGCCGCCCGCTGGAGCAGGTGGGCGAGCGGAAGCGCGAGCCAGTGGCTGCGCAGTGCGTCGGTGGGCTCCTTGCCGTCCAGCAGGCCGCCGCCCCAGCGGGCCAGCGCGCCGAGGACCGGCAGCAGCTCGCGCCCTCGCGGGGTGAGCCCGTAGACCCAGGCCGGGGTGGGCGGGCCGATCCGGTGGCGCTCGACGAGGCCGTCGGCCTCCATCTCCCTGAGCCGGGCCGCCAGCACGTCGGTGCTGATCCCCGGCAGGTCAGCATGGAGCTCGGTATACCGGCGGGGGCCTGGCAGCAGCTCACGGACGATCAGCAGCGTCCAGCGCTCCCCGAGCACGTCAAGGGAGCGGGCGATGGTGCAGTAATGCGCATAGCTGCGGCGCGGCATGCCGCCAGCATAAGACATCAGTTGGAAAATCCAAGCAGAAGCTTTGGACAACCAAGTAGAGTGCCTGCCGTGGAGGCAGCGAGCAGCAGGGGGCATGAGATGGAGTTCAGGCAGGCGAGCAGGCTCCATGGGGTCTGCTACGAGATCCGCGGCCCGGTTATCGAGCAGGCCAGCGCGCTGGAAGCGGCCGGGCACAGCGTGCTGCGCCTCAACATCGGCAACCCGGCGGCGTTCGGGTTCGAAGCTCCCGAGGCGGTCGTGCGGGAGATGACCCGGCACCTGACGGCTGCGCATGGCTACAGCGACGCCCGGGGCATCCTGCCCGCCCGCCAGGCGGTGGCGGACTACTACGCCCGCCGGCTCCCTGGCCCGGTCACCGCGGCCGATGTCTACCTCGGCAACGGCGTGTCCGAACTGGCCAGCATGGCCATCCAGGCACTGGTGGACGCCGGCGATGAGGTGCTCATTCCGAGCCCGGATTACCCGTTGTGGACCGCGGTAACCCGGCTGGCTGGCGGCACCGCCGTGCACTATGCCTGCGACGAGTCAGCCGGCTGGCTGCCCGGGCTGGGTGACATCGAGGCCAGGATCACCGACCGGACCAAGGCCATCGTGGTGATCAACCCGAACAACCCGACCGGCGCGGTGTACCCGGCTGAGGTGCTGGAGGGCATCGCGGAGCTGGCCCGCCGCCACCGCCTGATGATCCTGGCCGACGAGATCTACGACAAGATCCTCTACGACGGGGCCGTCCACCGTCACATCGCCGCCACCGCTCCCGACGTGCTCTGCCTGACCTTCGGCGGGCTGTCCAAGAGCCACCGGGTGGCCGGGTTCCGCGCCGGGTGGCTGGTGGTGACCGGCCCGCGCCGCCACGCCCGCGATTACCTGGAGGGCCTGACCATGCTGGCCGGCATGCGGCTATGCCCCAGCGTCCCGGCCCAGCATGTCATCCCCGCCGCGCTCGCTGACGACAGCCTGGACAAGCTCCTGGTGCCGGGGGGCCGCCTGCTCGAGCAGCGCGACCGGGCCTGGCAGGCGCTCAACGAGATCCCCGGCGTGTCCTGCGTCCGGCCGCAGGGCGCCATCTACGCCTTCCCGCGCATCGACCTGAGCGTGCACCCCATCCATGATGACGAGAGGCTCGTGCTCGACCTCCTCCTCCAGGAGAAGATCCACATCGTCCAGGGCACTGGCTTCAGCTGGCCGCGTCCTGACCACCTCCGGATCGTCACCCTGCCGGAAGCAGACGAGCTGGAAGCCGCCATCCGCCGGATCGGCCGCTTCCTCGACAGCTACCGCCAATAACGGCGGGTGCCGGGCTGAACGCCCTGATCCCGGACGCTGCCCTCCCGGCGCACCGGTATCGCGCGCGGCTCCAGGCCCAGCTCGGCTACCCGGCCAGTCCCGATGAGGCAGCCGCACGGTCATCGGCCAGGCCCGCCGCGGCCAGGCCATCGGCCCCCGGCTCCTGCCTTACTGGCCGGCCGGGGGCGTGGGCCCGGCCGGGAAGGAGAACTGGCCGGCCAGATCGCGGTCCAGCGGGACGGCCCGGAGCACCGCCGCCACCGGGACCGGCCCGTAGATGTGCGGGAAGGGGCCGGCATGACCGGGCACGGGCTCCCAGCGGATGTCCGCGCCGATCCGCTCCGGGTCCAGCGTGAGCAGCAGCAGCGGCCCGGCGTGATCGGGGTACAAGGCATTCGCCACCGGTGCCACCTGGGCGGCCGTGCTGGCGTGGATGAAGCCTTCCTGCTCCAGCGTGCGGCCGCGGGTCGATACCCGGTACGCGCCGTCCCGCTGGGCCTGCTCCCAGTCCGCGGCGGCCGCGATGTGGTAGATCAGCCCGGGGCGGCCGTCAGCGGGGGAGCGGCCCCCGGTGCCGGAACGGCCGTCAGTTGAGGAAATAGCTGCTCCCGCCGGTCTGCGGGTTGGTGACCAGGGCCTCTACGGACACCGCCCCGGCGTGCGCGAACATCAGGGTCACCGTGATGTCCTTGCCGCTGTGCATCGGCCGCGCGCCGGTGATCAGCAGGTGCAGGCCGTCCGGGACCAGCCGGATGGTGCTGTGGCCCGGGATGGTGACCGACCGGACCGTGTGCATGACGACGCTGCCCTCGTTCTCCGGGTCCCGCAGGCTGACCTGGCCGCCGGCGCTGGTCCGGGCGCCGAGCAGCCGGTCCGTCCCGCCGTTGTTCCGGATGACCAGGTAGGCGACCGTCCGGCCGGAGGTGGGCAGCGGCACATAGGCGGTGGCGAGTTCGATCGAAGCCCCGGCACTGGCCTGCGTGTAGCACCCGGCCAGCCCGGCCGCCGTGAGCAGCGCCAGGCACGCCGCCGCGGCGGCCCGGGTGACCCGGGCGGCCGCGCCGGCCCGTGCGGCCCGGTATCCGGTCAGTACAGGTCCCGGCATTCTCTTCAGCCCTCGCGTCTCGTTGCCAGCACGATCGTAGTCCCCTCCCGTCACCGCCCCCGCCGGGCGGCCGCCCCCGCGCCGCTCCTCCCCCCGAGAGGCACAACATAAGACAGTGATATAAATGTCTTATGCATTTCGTCACCGCGGCCTCTGAGCCCGGGCGCGGGGCGATCCTCGCCGATGGCGCGCTGGCCAGCGAGGTCGCCGCCCGGCTCGAGCGGCTCATCGGGCTGTTCCGCTGGCTCAGCCCGCCGAGCGGGCTCTCACTGACCTCCGCGGCGACGCTGGCCACCCTGGACCGGTCCGGGCCCTGCCGCCTCACCGTGCTGGCCGCCCGGGAAGGGGTCACCCAGCCGGCCATGACCCAGCTGGTGGCCCGGCTGCAGGACAGCGGCCTGGCCGACCGGGTCCCGGACCCCTCAGATGGCCGGGTGGTGCTGGTCCGCATCACTGAGGCAGGCCAGGCGATGCTGGCCCGGCGCCGGGCGGTGCGCGCCGAGCGGCTGGCCGGCCTGCTGGCCCGGCTCAGCCCGGACGAGCAGCGCGCGCTGGCCGCCGCGATGCCCGTGATCGACACCCTGGCCGCCGCCCGCCGGGACGACCCGCCGCCGCAGGACCTGGACCGCGCCGTCCAGCCATCTCCCACCACGAAGCGGGCGACATCATGAGCAGGGCACCCGGAGCCACGGCCGCGAGCCCGTTCCACCAGCCGAAGGCCGTCTTCGCCGTCGCGTTCGCGTGCGTGGTCTCGTTCATGGGCATCGGCCTGGTGGACCCGATCCTGCCCTCCATCTCCCATGAGCTGCACGCCTCGCCCAGCCAGGTCACCCTGCTGTTCACCAGCTACCTGGTGGTCACCGCGGTGGCCATGCTCATCACCAACTGGGTGTCGAGCCGCATCGGTGCCAAGCGCACCCTGATCGTCGGCCTGATCCTCATCGTCGTGTTCAGCGCGCTGGCCGGAGCATCCCCCTCGATCGGCGCCATCATCGGGTTCCGGGCCGGCTGGGGCGTCGGCAACGCGCTGTTCATCGCCACCTCGCTGGCCGTCATCGTGGCCTCGGCCAGCGGCGGGTTCGCCGGGGCCATCGTGCTGTACGAGACGGCCCTGGGCCTCGGCATCGCGATGGGCCCGCTGCTCGGCGGCGTGCTGGGCGAGATCAGCTGGCGCGGGCCATTCTTCGGCGTCTCGGTGCTCATGGCCATCGCGCTGCTGGCCACCGTGGTCCTGGTGGAGAAGACCCCGAAACCGCCCCGCAAGACCAGCCTGTCGGAGCCGCTGCGCGCGCTGCGGCACCGCGGCCTGCTCACCCTGGCGCTGACCGCGCTCTGCTACAACTGGGGCTTCTTCACCGTCCTGGGCTACGCGCCGTTCCCGATGAACCTGAGCCCGATCAAGCTGGGGCTGGTCTTCACCGGCTGGGGCATCATGGTCGCCCTCTTCGCCGTGTTCGGCGCGCCCCGGCTGCAGGAGCGGCTCGGCCTGGCCCGGACCATGTACGTGAACCTGGCCCTGTTCGCGGCGGTGATCCTGGTCATCGCGATCTGGACCACGGACCGGGCGGTGCTCATCCCGGCTGTCATCGCCTCCGGCATCTTCATCGGCGTCAACAACACGGTCACCACCCAGGCGGTGATGACCGTCGCCCCGGTCGAGCGCCCGGTCGCCTCGTCTGCCTACAGCTTCGTCCGGTTCATCGGCGGCGGGCTGGCCCCGTACGTGGCCGGGCGCCTGGTGATCGCCCTCAACATCCACGTGCCGTTCTACATCGGGGCAGGTGCCGTCGTGCTCGGCATCTTCATCCTGGCCACCGCCCACCGCCTGCTGGGCCAGGCCGAGCGCGTCCAGGCCGAGCAGGTCGCCCAGGCCGTCCCGGCGGCGGAAGCGCCGGCCGCGGCGCTGATCCCGGTCGGCGGGGCCGCCCCGGCGGCCACCGCGGGGGCACCGTCCGCCGCGGTCCTCGCCGCGGTGGACGACTCGCCGATGGCCGCCCTGGTCACGGACGCCGCGGCGCGGCTGGCGGCTGGCGGGGGCGCGGCCGTGCATGTGGTGCACGCTCAGGAGGGTGTCACCGCGGGCGACGCCGGAATCGACGCCGAGGACCTCGACGCGGCCCGCGCCGTGGTAGCCGGGCAACTGGGCCGGCTGGCCACCCGGGGCATCCCGGCCGTCGGCCACGTCCTGCTGCACGCCGCCGATCACGGCGCCGCCGGCCGGCTGGTCGCCGAGTACGCCGACAGCATCGGCGCGGCCACCATCGTGCTGGGCGCGCCCAGCCACGGCGGCCTGCCGGCGCTGATGGACGCCAGCGCCAGCCGCGAGCTGTGGCGGCATGCCCACAGCCACATCCTGGTCATCAACCCGGTGGCGGCCGCCCTCGCCGGCCCGGCGTCCCGCCCGGGGGAGCCTGCGGCTGCTCCCGGAGGGCTCGCGCGGAACGGGTCGGGCGCCGGCTGAGGAGAGGCTTCGGGCGGCCGGTCAGGCGTAGTCCCGGAAGGCCGCCCAGTGAGAAAGTACGGTTCGTCGCGCTGGTAGCCGTCGCGGGCACTGACCGCCATCTCGATGCCGAACGCGGCGGCGGCGATGGCCGCGATGCCCAGCCGGGGCGGCGCAGCCCCGCCGCAGTGGCCTGCCCGGTTCTCCACCGCCTGGCGGACCTGGGCGGCTCCCACCCGCGGCGGATGCCGGGGGACGTGGCCGGGCCGTACGATCGGGGCGTGAAGAGGCTGATGGCCTGGTCTGCCGCGCTGCCGCCGCGGGTCCAGGACCTTGCCCTCGCGCTGGCGCTCACCATCGTGAACGTCGGCTCCCTGGTGCCCTACCGGTCGATGATCCACCCGTTCTGGCTGGCTGTCCTCCTGGTGACCGCGCAGAGCATCCCGCTCATCTGGCGGCGGCGCTGGCCGCTCATCGTGCTGCTCGTGGCGGGCTTCCCGCGCATCCTCTACGACCAGCTCAACCTGGGCTATGCCCCGCTGCCGCTGGCCAACGCCATCGCGCTCTACACGGTGATGGAGCGCTGCTCCCCGTTGACCCGCCGGATCGTCATCGTGCTGGTGATCATCGGCACTACCATCTCGCAGCTGGCCCCGGGGCACACGCAGCCCTACGACGCGATCGTATCCGCGCTGATCAGCGCGACCGCGTGGATGGCGGCCGTGCTCAGCCGGACCCGCCGGGCCTACATCGCCGAGGTCGAGGGGCGGGTGGCCCGCGCCGAGGCGGACCGGGACACCGGGGCGGCCCGGGCCGCGGCCGCCGAGCGCACCCGGATCGCCCGTGAGCTGCACGACGTCGTGGCCCACCATGTCAGCCTGATGGCGGTGCAGGCCGAGGCGGCCTCGTCGCTGCTGCCCGGCCGGCCCCACGAGGCAGCCCGGTCCGTGGAGGTGATCAGCATGACCGCCCGGCAGGCGCTCACCGAACTGCGGCGGCTGCTCGGCGTGCTGCGCGGGCCGTCCGCTCAGCTGGACACGGCCCCGTCGGTGACCCTGGCCGGCCTGGGCACGGTGCTCGAGCAGGTCCGCGGCAGCGGGCTGCCGGTCGAGCTGACCGTGCGCGGCACGCCGTACCCGCTGTCGCCCGGCATCGACCTGACCGCCTACCGCATCGTCCAGGAGGCGCTCACCAACACGGTCCGGCATGCGCACGCCGCCCGCGCCGCGGTCGAGCTGGATTACCAGCCGGGGTTCCTGACCGTGCGGGTCACCGATACCGGGGCCAGCCCCGTGCCTGCCGCCAGCCCGGGCCCGGGCCCGGCCGGGAGTAACGGCGCCGCCGCCAGCGATGTGGCCGCGGGCCGCGCGAACGGCACCGGGGGGGCCGCCAGGGCGGCGGCCGGCCAGCCGAACGGCCCCGCCGGGGCCGCCGGCGAGGAGCAGGCAGCCAGCCGGGCCGCGGGACCCCGCTCCGCCGGGTTCGGGCTGGCCGGCATCACCGAGCGGGTGGCCTCGTGCGGCGGCCAGCTCACTGTCGGCCCGGCCGGCCCGGGCGGCTTCGCCGTCACCGCCCGGCTGCCGTCCCAGTGACCGCCGTGAGCGCCGCCCCGATCCGGGTGCTCGTCGTGGACGACCAGGAACTGGTGCGGGCCGGCTTCTGCGTGATCCTGGACGCCACGGAGGGGATCAGCGTGGTGGGGGAGGCGGGCAACGGCGCCGATGCGGTGGCCGTGGCCGCCGCCCAGGCCCCGGACGTGGTGCTGATGGACATCCGGATGCCCGGGATGGACGGGCTGGAGGCCACCCGGCAGATCACCAGCACCCGGGATCCGCAGGCGGGCCCCCGGGTGGTCATGCTGACCACGTTCGACCTGGATGACTACGTGTATGAGGCGCTGCGCGCCGGGGCCAGCGGGTTCCTGCTCAAGGACGCGCCCCGCCGCGACCTGATCGCGGCGGTGCACGCCGCAGCGGCCGGCGACGCGCTGCTCGCCCCGTCGGTCACCCGGATGCTCATCGAGGCGTTCGCCCGCCGGCCGGCGGCCGCCGTGACCGCCCCGTCCCGGCTGGCCTCGCTCACCGCGCGGGAGAAGGACATCCTGCTGCTGGTGGCCCGCGGGTACAGCAACGCGGAGATCGCGCGGGAGCTGTATGTCGGCGAGGCGACGGTGAAGACCCATATCGGGCACCTGCTGGCCAAGCTGGCCCTGCGGGACCGGGTGCAGGCCGTCATCCTGGCCTACGAGACCGGCCTGGTCGTCCCGGGCTCGCCCGAAAGCTGACCCGCCGGTCAGCGCAGCCCGAGCCGCCAGGTCTCCCCGACCAGGTCGTGCCCGAAGCTGTGGTGCGGCTCGGACGCCACCAGCTCGAAGCCGGCCCGCTGGTAGAGGTGCCGGGCGGCGGTGAGCACGTCGTTCGTCCACAGCACCATGTCCCGGTAGCCGGCCTGGCGGGCGAAACTGACGCACTCGGCGACCAGCCGCGCGCCCACGCCCAGCCCGCGCGCCGCCGGCTCGACCAGCAGCAGCCGGAGCCGTGCGGTCGCGTCGTCCTCCCGCATGCAGAACACGCAGCCGGCCGGGCCGCCGTCCAGCTCCGCGATCCAGCCGGCCTCCCGGCTAGCGCGGCGCGCCGCGTAGTCGGCCACGATCCGGGCCACCAGGGCCTCGTAGCTGGCGTCCCAGCCGTGCTCCTCCGCGTACAGCGCCCCGTTGCGGGCCACCACCCAGCCCAGGTCCCCGGGCCGCGGCGGGCGGAGCACGATCGTGCGCGGGCGCGCCCGGGCGCCGGTGATCCCCTGGATGACCGCCATCGCGGCGATCAGGCGGTCCTGGTCCGCCTCGCTGAACTGGCCGAGCAGGGTGCGGGCCTGCCCGGCGGAGCGCTGGTCGAGCTCCCGGAACGCCTGCCGCCCGGCCGGGGACAGGGCGATGACGCGGCGGCGGCCGTCGGTGTCGGAACGGCGCCGGGTGATCAGCCCGTCCGCCTCGAACCGGGCCAGGATCCGGCTCAGGTACCCGGCGTCGATGTCCACCGCCCGGCGCAGCCCGCTGATCTCGCAGTCGTCCCGGTGGGCCAGCTCGAACAGCACCCGCGCCTCGGTCAGCGAGTAGGGCGAGTCCAGGTACCCGCCGCGGAGCAGCCCCAGCATGTTCGTGTACCCGCGGTTGAACTCCCGCACCGCGCCGACCCGCCTGGCCAGCACGGTGCTGCCCGCCGGGTTACTTGCCGCTGGCAGACAATTCTTTGACATAGTCAAATAGTTGCCCGTCCGGGCCGCCCGCGCCAGGCCCGTCCGGGCCGCCCGTGCCAGGCCCGTCCGGGCCGCCCGCGCAAGGCCCGTCCGGCCCGCCCGTGCCAGGCCGGCCCGGCCCGCCCGGGCCAGGCCCGCCCGGGCCGCCCGGCCGCGGGCCGCAGTGCCGCCCGGTCGCCGGAGAACCGGCCGGCCGCCGGCGCCATTCATCGGGATTGACGATGCATGGCCAGGGCGGAAGCCTGGCCTGGTGACCAGCGACGCAGCGCAGGCCGGAGAGTTCGCCGAGCTCTTCCGGGCCGTGTACCTGACCTTCCACCGGCGGGACGGGCCGCGCAGCCAGTTGCCGAATGCGTCGCTCGCGGTGCTCGAGCACCTGGCCCTGGCCGGGCCGCTCACGATCGGCGAGGCGGCGGGGCACCTGCGCCGCGCGCAGTCCGTGGTGAGCGAGATCGTCAGCCACCTGGAGCGGCAGGGCCTGCTGGAGCGCGAGCACGATCCGGCCGACCGACGGCGGACCCTGATCTGGCTCACCCCGGACGGGCAGGCCGTCCTGCGCCGTCAGCGCGAGGTACTCAGCGCAGACCTGCTCACCGACGCGCTGTCCCGGATGCCCCCCGATCAGGTCGGCGCGCTCATCAGCGCGCTCCGCGCACTCGTCCAGTCAGCGAATCCGGCCCCCGCACCCGGGGTTACCCAGGGAGGGCACCATGGCCACGACGCAGTCGTGTGAAAGCTGCGGCATGCCGATCGAGACCGGCCGGTACTGCGGCCACTGCACCGACGAAACCGGGCAGCTCCAGTCGTTTGAGCAGCGCTTTGAGCGAATGACCGGCTGGCAGGCCCGGCGGCACCCCGGCCTGGCCCGCGAGGAGATCGAGCGCCAGACCCTGGAGTACATGGCCACCATGCCGGCCTGGCGTGACCATCCCCGCGTGGCGCCGCACGCCGGTTAGGCCCCGGGCCGCGGGCACCTGGCCGGAGTGGTCAGGCCGCCTGCTCGGCTTGCAGCTGCCGGACGACATCCAGCGCGTCGCTGACGTGCTGGCCGATGTTGGTCATCGAGCTGAAGACGTGCCGGACCGTGCCCTGCCGGTCGATCACGTAGGTGACCCGGCCGGGGAGCAGGCCCAGCACGGCCGGCACGCCGTAGCGCTTACGGACCTGACCGCCCTTATCACTGAGCAGTGTGAAGGGCAGCTGGTGCTGGCCGGCGAAGGCGGCGTGCCGGTCCACGGAGTCGGAGCTGACCCCGATCACCTCGGCGCCGGCGTCGGTGAAGACCTCATGGCTGTCGCGGAACGCGCACGCCTCGGCGGTGCAGCCGCGGGTGTCATCCTTGGGGTAGAAGTACAGGACGACAACCCGCTGGCCCAGCCGGTCCTGCAGCCGGACCGGTTCCCCGGACTGCGCCGGGAGGGTGAAATCCGGGGCCTTGTCACCGACCCGGATGGCCTCGGCCATGTCTGCCGCCTCTCATGCCCGCGCAGGTCGCGGGTCACTCCTGCAGCGTAGCCGCCCCGCCGCGAGCACCGTTCAGCCGCGGTCGAGGGCGGTGCCGAGCAGGCCGAGCGGCGGAGAGCCCAGCTCGAGCAGGGCGGTGTGGAAGCGGAGCAGGCTGAACCCGCTGCCCCACTGCTTGCGGGCGCGCTCGCGCAGGTCCATGATCTCCAGCTTGCCCCAGGTGTACCGGCCGTAGGTCGGGTCGAAGGTGGCCCGGCGGGCCTCGGACAGCGCGGCCGGGCCGGCCAGGTGGGTGTCCGCCTCGAACCGGCGGGCGCCCTCAGCAACGGTCATCCCGGCCGTGTGCACGCCGATCGCGCAGGCCAGCCGGGTGACCCGGACCAGGGCCTCCAGCCAGACACCGACCGCGAACCGGGGATCGCCGGCCTGGAACCCCTCTTCCACGCACAGTTCCTCGGCGTAGTGCGCCCACCCCTCCAGGAACGCGGACGAGTGCAGGGTGCGGCGGACCGGGCCGGCCGCGCGCCGCAGTGCCCGGCCATGGGAGAAGTGCCCGGGCGCCACCTCATGCACCGCGATGCCGGGCAGCGTGGTGGCGCTGAACACCTCCAGCCACTCCTCGATCTCCCGGTCCGGCCAGGATGGGTCGGGCGGGGTGACGTAGAACCAGGACGGGCCCTCCGGCTCGCCGGGGGCGGCGGTGGAGATCATGGCCATGGCCCAGCGGCGCGATTCCGGCGCGTGGCCGACCCGGCAGATCCCGTCGTGGTAAGGGACCAGGTTGCGGTCCCGGGTGAACTCGATGGCCCGCTCGGTCCAGTGCCGGGCCGCGTCGACCACCCCGTCCGGGCCCGGGTGGTCGCGTACCAGGTCCCGGCACAGCTCCAGGGCCGGCCGGCTCGGGTCGATCCGGGCGCAGTCGTCGGCCAGCCGGGCCATCAGCCGGTCCCGCTCCGCATCCGCCCGCGCCGTCAGCCGGCCGAGGTCGACGTCCATGCCCTCCGCGCTGCCCATCAGGGCGGCCAGCCCGGCCGCGCCGAGCGCGGCGTCCGGGCCGCCGTCGGCGGCGGCGCGCTGGACGTGCTCGGCCAGCCGGGCATGCGCGGTCCGCGCGGCCGACGCCAGGGCCGGCGGCGCGCCCGGCGGGATGCCCGCGGCCAGCCCCTGGATGCCGCTCAGCAGCGCGGTGGCCACCGGCGCGCTGACCTGGTCCAGGGATGCCACCGCGGCGTCGACCGCCCGCGGCCACAAGGTGAGGTGCTCCAGCCGGGCCGCCTCGCGTTCCGCCGCGGGGGCGTACTCGCGGTCGTAGCAGGCGAGATCCATCTCCCCGAGGTGCAGCAGCGGGTTGCGCCGGTGCAGTTCCAGTTCCCCGTAGCTGACCTGGGTGCGCCGCTCGAACGCCGCGAGATGCGCCTCATCGTGCTCGTCATCGAGGCGGCCGCCTGCCTGGGCGGCCGCGTTCAGCCGGGCCAGCCCGGACCGCACGCCGTCCGGCGACAGGTCACCGATCCGGCCGTCGTATTCGTGCCGGCCGCTGTACTCGCGCACCTCGGCAACCTCGAGGTCGCAGACGGCCCTGACGCGGGCGGGGAGTTCATCCATGCGGACGACGTTACCGGGCGGCCGGGGCCGCCCGGAGCCGGCTCAGGACTTCACAGCCCCCCGCCGGGCTTGCCCGCGCCGCTCTTCACCGCGTCCACGCTGAGCGGGCTGCCCATCTTGGCCGGCAGGGCGACGGAACATGTCAACGCCGTGAACTTCACGTAGAGCGCGCCGTACTGGCCGGGCGGGTAGATCTTGAGCCAGTGCGCGGTCACCGGCTGGCAGTCCGACTTGCTGTAGTTCAGTGCGTCGACCACCTGCACCGTGACGTGGGCCGTCTGCCCGGGGGCGAGCACCACGGTGGCGGGGACCACCGCCGGGTTACGGCTCGCGGCGGCGCCGATCTGGCTGCCGGACGGGCTGGTCACGAAGGACACCCCCGGGTAGCCGTACAAGTAGCAGGACTTGCCGGAGGTGTTGGTCAGGTTCAGCGGATAGTACGTGCTGCCCGCCGCCGCCCCGCCTACGCCGCTGGGTACCACGCCGGTCAGGCCGGACGGCGAGCAGGGGGGCTCGGCCGGGCTGCTGGCCGGGGTCTGCGGCGTCGTGGGACCGGTGCTCGGCGGCGCGGACGAGGCGCTCGGCTGGGCCGGCGAGGAGGCCGGAGTGGACGCCGGGCTCCCGGACGAGTTGTTCGCGGCCGATCCGCATGCGGCGGCCAGGGCGGCGGTGCTCAGCAGCATCGCGGCCGCGCCGGCCCGCCGGGCCAGGTGCGCGGATGATCTCATGGTTACGTCCCTTTATCGCGGCGGGGCCAGTGGTTGCTGCCCCTGGGGGGTCCTGACTCTTACGACGCACGCCCCCCGGTGCTGGTTGCATGCGGCTGGGCCGGGCCGGCCGGCCCGGGCGGCCCGGGCGGCCACCCGCCCCGCCGTTGCCTGGCCGCCGGTCACGCGACGATGATGGCACCGGCAGCCGGGTTCCGCCCGGCGCCACTCCGCCGCACCACCCCGTCGCCCAACCCGGCCGCACCCCAGGGACCGCCGATGATGCCGCAGGGCTCCTCGTTCACCACCCGGCCGCAGCTCGCGGGCACCTTCGGCATGGTGGCGTCCACCCACTGGCTGGCCACGGCGGCCGGCATGGCCGCGCTGGAGTCCGGCGGCAACGCCTTCGACGCGGCGGTCGCCGCCGGCCTGGTGCTCCAGGTCGTCGAGCCGCACATGAACGGGCTCGGCGGCGAGGTCCCGGTGATCGGGTACGACACCAGCCAGGCGGGCAGCGCGACGGGGTACGGCGGGGTCTTCGTGCTGGACGGCCAGGGACCTGCGCCGGGCAGTGCCACGCTGGGGACGTTGGGGGGGCTGGGGCTTGACCTGGTCCCCGGCAACGGGCTGCTGCCGGCCTGCGTGCCCGCCGCGTTCGGGACGTGGATGCTGCTGCTCGGGCAGCATGGGCGGCTGCCGCTGCGCGAGGTGATCCGGTACGCCATCGGGTATGCCCGGGACGGTTACCCGATGAGCGCCGGGGCCAGCGCCGCGATCGCCTCCGCCGGGCAGCTGTTCTCCGGGCACTGGCCCACGTCGGCGGAGATATACCTGGGCGGCGGGCTGCCCGCGCCGGGGTCGCGTTTCGCCAACCCTGACCTGGCCCGCACCTACCAGCGGATTCTGGACGAGGCCGAAGCCGCGGGATCAGGGCGGGAACAGCAGATCGAGGCGGCCCGGCACGCCTACTACGAGGGATTCGTGGCCGAGGCCATCGACGCCTTCACCGCCAGCGCCGAGATGATGGACCTCACCGGCGAGCGGCACCGGGCGCTGCTGCGCGGCGCTGACCTGGCCGGCTGGCGGCCGCGCCACGAGGTGCCGGCCACCCTGGATTTCGCCGGGCTGACCGTGTGCAAGACCGGGCCGTGGGGCCAGGGCCCGGTCTTCCTGCAGCAGCTCGCCCTGCTCGATGAGCTCGGCGCGGCCAGCGCGGCGCCGGGCGGCGCCGACTTCATCCACCTGGTCGTGGAGTGCGCCAAGCTGGCCTTCGCCGACCGGGAGGCCTGGTACGGGGATCCCCGGTTCGCCGACGTGCCGCTCCGGGCCCTGCTGTCCCGGGCCTACGCGGTGCAGCGCAGCGCGCTGGTGGGCGCGGAGGCCTCGGGGGACCTGCGGCCGGGCCGCCCGGGCGGTGCCGAGCCGCGGCTGCCGGGTTACGCCGCCGGGGCGCCCCGGCACCCTGGCGGGATGAGCGGGGCGGAGCCAAGCTCGGAGGAAAGCGGCCCGACCGCCCGGCCCGGCTGGGACACACCCGGCCCCGTGTGGGCCGCCAGCCGGCCCGCCGCCGGCGATACCTGCCACGTGGACGTGGCCGACCGGTTCGGCAACATGGTGGCGGCCACGCCCAGCGGCGGCTGGCTGCAGAGCTCGCCAGTCATCCCCGGCCTTGGCTTCTGCCTGGGCACGCGGGGCCAGATGTTCACCCTGACCCCCGGCCTGCCGAACACCCTGGCACCCGGCAAGCGCCCCCGGACCACCCTGTCGCCCAGCCTGGCACTCCGGGACGGCCAGGCCTACCTGGCGTTCGGCACCCCGGGCGGGGACCAGCAGGATCAGTGGACCCTGGGCTTCTTCCTGCGGCACGTGCTGGGCGGGCTGAACCTGCAGGAGGCGATCGACGCGCCCGCCTTCCACACCCGGCACTTCCCCTCCTCGTTCTACCCGCGCGAATCGTCGCCGCGGGCGGTCGATGTGGAGGAGCGGGCCGGGGCCGCGGTGCTGGACGAGCTGCGCCGCCGGGGGCACCAGGTCACGGTCCGGCCGCCGTGGTCGCTGGGCCGGGTCAGCGCCGTGGCCCGCGATGGCGGGATGCTCTACGCGGCCGCGAACCCCCGGGGGATGCAGGGATACGCCGCCGGCCGCTGAACCCGGCCGGCCCGGCACGGGCGCGAGCCCATGCCCGCCCCGGCCCGGCTCGCCGGTCAGGCGGGGAGGGCCAGCGCGCAGGCGGGTACCGCGGCCACTGCGGCGGCGGTGCGGAGCCCGGCCGGGACTGCTGGCTGCCTGCTAACTGTACGGCTACGCGGGGGTGGCCAGGCCCGCCTGGTAGGCCAGGATCACCAGGTGCACCCGGTCGCGGGCGCCGAGCTTGGTGAGCAGGTGGCCGACGTGAGTCTTGGTGGTCGCCTGGCTGATGTTCAGGGCGCGGGCGATCTCGGTGTTGGACAGGCCCGCCGCGACCAGCGCCAGTACCTCCCGCTCCCGGGCGGTGATGGCGTTCATGGCCCCGGCCGCCGGCTGGGCGGGCCGGGCCGCCGACGGGGTGCGGGCGAACTCCTCGACCAGCCGCCGGGTCACGCTCGGCGCGAGCAGGGCGTCTCCGGCCGCGATGATCCGGATCGCGCTGAGCAGCTCGGCGGGGGAGATGCTCTTGAGCAGGAATCCGCTGGCCCCGGCCCGCAACGCGGCGAACACGTACTCGTCCAGGTCGAACGTGGTCAGGATGAGCACCCGCACCGCGCTGGTCGCCGGTGACCGGGTGATCTGGCGGGTCGCCTCGATGCCGTCCATGTCCGGCATCCGCACGTCCATCAGCACCACGTCGGGCCGGGTGCTGCGGGCCTGCTGCACCGCTTCCGCGCCGGTGCCGGCCTCGCCGACGACGGTGAACCCTGGCGTGGCCGCCACGATGCCGCGGAACCCGGCCCGGACCAGTGCCTGGTCGTCGGCGACCAGCACCCGCAGCGTCATCGGGCCGCGGCAGGCAGCGGCAGCCGGGCGCGCACGCGGAAACCGGCGTCCGGCCGCGGCCCCGCACTGAAGTCGCCGCCGCACAGGCTGACCCGCTCCCGCATGCCCATCAGCCCGTGGCCGGCCCGGGGGAACGCGGCCTGCCGCGGGACCACGGCCGCCCGTGACGGCGCCGCGCCACCCGGGCCACCGTCGGTGACCTGCACTAGGAGGGCATCAGGCTCGTAATCCACCAGCACGTGGCAGCAGGCTGCCCCGGAATGCTTCACCACGTTGGTCAGTGCCTCCTGCACGATGCGGTATGCGGACAAGTCAATGCTGGCCGGGACGCTCCGGGCGGCGCCGGTACGCTCGACCGTCACCTGCACACCCGCCCCGGCGGTCCGCTCGATCAGGCGATCCAGGCTGGCCAGCCCGGGCGCGGGCGCGAGCGGGGCAGCTTCCCGGCCCCAGGGGGTGCCCGTGCCGCCGCCCGCCCGCCCCGGGCCGAGTGCCGGGCGGGCGGCCCGCCCGGGCCGGGGCGCCGCGAGGCCGCCCGGCCCGGCCCCGGCCGCCGGGAGGGCCGGGGGTGTCCCGGCGCCAGTCGCGACCGTCCCGGCGCCAGCCGGGACCGTCCCGGCGCCAGCCGGGGATGCGGGAGCAGCGGGCACCCCGGCGGCGGCCGGCGTGACGGCGGCCGGCGTTGTCGCGGCGGGGACGGCCCCGGACACAGGGCCGGCCGCCGGCGGGCTCGCGCCCGCCGCCTCTGCCCCGGCGGCCAGCGCCGCCTCGCCCGCCGCCTCCGCGCTGGCGGCCAGCGCCGCCTCGCCCGCCGCCTCCGCGCTGGCGGCCAGCGCCGCCTCGCCCGCCGCCTCCGCGCTGGTCTGCCGGAGCACGCACAGCAGCCGCTGCATCTCGCCCAGTGCCTCCCGGCTGACCGACTGGATGGCGCCCAGCGCGGCCCGGGCCTCTCCGGGCTGGCTGTCGAAGACGTACTCGCCGTAGCCGGCCTGCACGGTGACCACGGTCATGCTGTGCGCGACCACGTCGTGCAGTTCCCGGGCGATCCGGAGCCGCTCCCGGGTGACCGCGTCACTGGCCGCCCGCTCCCGGACCTGCGTCATGTAGCTACGGCGCTGCTGTACCGAGTAGCCGACGACCCAGACGATGGTCAGCAGCAGGCCGTCCGCGACCGCGTTGCCGGAACCCGCGCCGCTGAAGTGCATCTCGGCGCCCTGCACCCCCAGCAGGATCAGGGCGGCGGCCAGCCCGGCGGCCGCCACCGGCCGCCGGGAGGTGCAGGCCACCAGGTACAGCACGAAGACCAGCGGGAGGATCGGGCCTCTGGTGATCTCGGCGCCGGACACCAGGGTCACTACCCACAGGGCGAGTACGACGGTCAGGGACCGGCCCGGCGCCCGCCGCCGGAACGCGACCGGCGCGGCCAGGCCGAGCGCCAGCAGCGCGGCCAGCAGGCTCGGTGCCGACAGCAGCCGCATGAAGCTGTGCGGGCCGTTGCGGCCGGAGAACAACACGCCGAAGATGAGCAGCCCGCAAAACGCCGCGGCCAGCCAGTCCAGCCCCACCCAGAAGGCCCGCGGCGGGCGCAGCCGCATGGCCAGCGGCGGCCGGAGTTCTCCGCTCACCCACCCACGGTATCGCCGCGGGGCCGCCCGGGCGTCCCCCCGCGGGCCTAGTCTTACGGGCGGACCAGACAGGCGGCTGGCGCGCGGTCCGCCCCGGGGTGGAACGAAAGGCCAGCCCTCAGGGCGATGACGGTGCCGCCCGTCACCCGCCAGGCTAGGAGTCCCCAACCGAAGGCAGGCCAGGAGTCCCCAACCGAAGGCAGGCCAGGAGTCCCAACCGAAGGTGAGGGCAGCCAGTGACCGCCGCCATGCCGCTGCGAGGGCGTCCGCCCGGCCCGACGGGACCAGCGCCCGCCCCGTCCGGTGCCGTCATCGAGACTTCCGTGCTGAGCAAGCGGTACTCGGCAGAGGTGACCGCGCTGGACGGGCTGACCGTCCAGGTCAGGCCGGGCGTCACCGGGCTGGTCGGCGCCAACGGCGCAGGCAAGTCCACGCTGATCAAGATCCTGCTCGGCCTGCTGCCGGCCAGTTCCGGCCAGGCGGTGGTGCTGGGCCTGGACTGCGCCCGCGACGGGCAGCAGATCCGGGCGCTCACTGGCTACATGCCGGAACACGACTGCCTGCCGCCGGATGTCACCGCCACGGAATTCGTCACCCACCTGGGCCGGATGTCCGGCCTGCCGCCGACCGCCGCGAAGGAGCGGGCCGCTGAATCGCTGCGGCACGTCGGCCTGTACGAGGAGCGGTACCGGCAGATCGCCACCTATTCCACCGGCATGAAGCAGCGGGTGAAGCTGGCCCAGGCGCTGGTCGGGGACCCACGGCTGATGCTGCTCGACGAGCCGACCATCGGGCTCGACCCGGCCGGACGGGCCTCGATGCTCGACCTGGTGGCCAAGATCGGAGCCGAGTTCGGCATCTCGATCCTGGTCTCCTCGCACCTGCTCGGCGAGATCGAGCAGATCTGCGACCACCTGGTGGCTATTGACGCGGGCCGGCTGCTCCGTGCCGACTCCATGACCAGCTTCACCCGGGTGAGCCAGGTGCTGCTGATCGAGGTGGACGAAGGCACCGCCGACCTGGAGGCCGAGCTGGCCGCCCGCGGGCTGCGGCCGCGACGGCACGAGCGGGCGCTGCTGGTCCAGATCGATTCGGACGCCACGTATGACCAGGTCCGCGACGCGGTCGCGGACCTGGGCCTGCCGCTGAACCGGCTGGAGCAGCGGCGGCGCCGGGTGGACGAGCTGTTCCGCGATAACGAGGAGCAGCAGGGCTGGGCGCCGGAGGAGCCGGGCGGCCTGGCCCCGGGGGCGCCGGCCAGCGGAGCGCCGGGGGCACTGGCTAGCGGAGCGCCGGAGGCGCTGGCCGGCAGCACGCCGCAGATCGGGGAGGCGGATCATGGCCGCTGATAACGGGGCGCTGGCCGCGGGGCCCGGCGGTGTCATCCACGACATCGGCTACCGGCGTTACGAGGGCCCGCGGCTGGGCCGGCCCGCCATCGTCCGCGCGCTGTGCTGGCACAGCCTGCGGTCCGCCTTCGGCTTCGGCCGCGGCGCCAAGGCCAAGATCGTCCCGGTCATCACCTTCATCGTGCTGTGCCTGCCCGCGCTGGTCAGCGCCGTGGCCGTGGCCCGGGGCTCGGCGCGGCCGATCAGCTACGACACGTACATCTTCCAGCTGCGCGTCGTGGTGATGATCATCTTCATCGCGGCCCAGGCACCCGAGCTTGTCTCCCGGGACCTGCGCAGCCATGTCCTGCCGCTGTACTTCTCCCGGCCATTGCGGCGGCTGGACTACCCGTTCGCCAAGCTGGCCGCGTTCATCCTGGCCTGCCTGGCGATGATTGAGATCCCGCTGCTGCTGCTCTACCTGGGCACGATCACCCAGGTGCACCATGCCGGGGCCATCTGGCACGAGACGAGGGCGCTCATCCCGGGCCTGCTGGTCGGGCTCATGTGGGCGGTGCTGCTGGCCGCCATCGGCCTGGTGCTCGCCTCGCTGAGCGGGCGGCGCGCGTACGCGACCGGCACCATCGCGATCTGCTTCTTGCTCAGCTGGGCCCTCGCCGGGATCCTGCACGGCGTCGCCACCGGGCGCGGGCCGATCACCGGGGGCACCGGGGTAGCCACCACAGGGGCGCGGCTATCCGGGCTGGTCAGCCCGTTTACGGTCATCGACGGCGTCCGGCAGTGGCTGGGCGGCACCTCGGTGGGACCCATCCCGCCACCGGGGAGCTACGGCCCGCTGTACGGTGCGATGTTCGTCCTGCTCCTGGCGGCGGCGATCGGCGGGCTGGCCGTCCGCTACCGGAAGGCAGGCGTGGCATGACCGACATCGAGCTGCGTAACGTCTCGCGCTGGTACGGCAACGTGGTGGCGATCAACGACATCACGATGACGATCGGCCCGGGCGTCACCGGGCTGCTCGGGCCGAACGGGGCCGGGAAGTCCACCCTGCTGCACCTGATCTCCGGGTTCCTCGAGCCGTCGCGGGGCGAGGTGACCATCGGCGGCGCGGCAACCTGGCGTAACCCGGGCATCTACCGCACCCTCGGCCTGGTGCCCGAGCACACGTCCGTCTACGCCTTCCTCACCGGCGCCGAGTTCCTGCGGGCCACCGCCCGGCTGCACAAGCTGGCCGACCCAGACCGGGCGGCGGACCGCGCCATCGGCATCGTCGAGATGGCCGAGGCGCAGGACCGGAAGATCTCGACCTACTCCAAGGGGATGCGGCAGCGGATCAAGGTGGCCGCCGCGCTGGTGCACGATCCCGAGCTGCTCCTGCTGGACGAGCCGTTCAACGGGATGGACCCGCGGCAGCGGCTGCACATGATGGACCTCCTCGAGGTGCTCGGCGAGCAGGGCCGGACCATCCTGTTCAGCTCGCACATCCTGGAAGAGGTGGAGCGGCTGTCCGGCACCATCCAGGTGATCGTGTCCGGGCGGCTCGCCGCGTCCGGTGACTTCCGGGCCATCCGGCGGCTGATGACCAGCCGGCCGCACGTGTTCCGGGTGCGCAGCTCCGATGACCGGCGGCTGGGCGCGGCCCTCATCGGCCGCCCGGCGGTGACCGGGGTCGAGATGACTGCGGGCGGCCTGCAGGTGAAGGCGTCCGACTACGGCACGTTCAGCCGGGAAATCGCCGGGCTCACCCGGGACCGGGGCATCCAGCTGCGTCAGCTGCTGCCCGAGGACGAGTCGCTGGAGAGCGTCTTCGCCTACCTGGTGGAGTCCTGAAGACAACCAGCCCGGGGCCGGCGGCGGGGCGGGCTCGCCCGCCGGCCAGCCCAGAGAGGGATGATGCGCCGTGTTCTCCGTGCAGGCCAGGACGGTTGCCTCGATCACGCTGCGGGCCACCATGGGCCGCAAGCGGGTCTTCCTGTTCGCGCTCCCGCCACTGATCCTGCTGGTGGTCACCATCTTGCTGAAGCTGGCCAACCCGCCCGGGACCGCATGGCCCAGCCACATCCTGGGCGACTTCGGCTTCGCCGTGATCCTGCCGCTCACCGCACTGATCATCGGCACCAGCGTGCTCGGCGCGGAGATCGACGATGGCAGCGTGGTGCACCTGCTGGCCACCCCGGTGTCCCGGTTGACGGTGGTGATCAGCAAGTTTGCGGTCGCGGCCGTGCTCACCATGGCCTTCGTCGCGCTGCCCGAGCTGGTCGCGGGGCTGATCGCCACGGGGGGCGTGACCAAGCTGGCCATCGGCCTGTTCGTCGGCGCGCTGGCCGGGTCGGTGATCTACAACGCGGTGTTCGTGATGATCTCGGTCCTCACCACCCGGGCCATCGCGGTGGGCCTGCTCTACCTGCTCATCTGGGAAGGCGTGCTGGCCAACTTCGCCAGCGGCGCGCGGGTCCTGTCGGTGGGGCAGTACTCGCTGGCCATCGCGAACGCGATCGCGCATGACACCGAGCTGAACGCGCACCTGGGCCTGGGCACCGCGATCGTGATGGGCGCGATCGTGACGGCCGGCACGCTGACCCTGGCGGTGCGGCGGCTGGCCGCCTTCTCGCTCAAGGGTGACGCGGTCTGACCCGTTACCGGGGTGCCTGCTCGCCAGGCCGGAAGGCGGGCCCGTGGCCGGGCACGATCACCGAGGCCACGGCGAGGATGCGGCGCCGGCTCTGCTCCAGGGCGGCCTGGTCGGCGGCGAGCGGGTCCTGCTCCGGGCCGTCCGGCCCCCACCAGGCGTGCGTGCACGCGTACACCCCGTCCGGGGCGGACGCGAGGGTGGTGATGTCCTCGGCGGTATGCCCCGGGGTGGCGATCAGCCTGACCGACGGGCTGAGCTCGAAGTCCCCTGGCTCCCGGCTGACCCACAGGTCCCCGCGGTAGGTGGCCCAGTGGTCATGGATGGCGGCCCGCGGGAACAGCGCCGCGTTCACCGTGTGGTCCGGGTGGTGATGGCTGAACACCACGTCGGTGACCTCGTCCGGCCCTGGCCCGCGGTCGGCCAGCGCGCGGAGCAGGCCCTCCCGGCCGGCCACCAGGCCGGGATCGACCACGATCACCCGCCCGGCATCGAGGATCAGGGTGACCGTGCTGCCCACCCGGTCCCCGGCTTCCTCTTCCCGCACGTATCCCTCGTGCACAACGAAAACCTGCGCGGCGCCTGCCCCCGCGCCGGCGGCCTCGGTCACCGGGCCACCGCCGGGCGGGCCGCCTTCGCGGCTGCCTTGCGCTGCTGCTTGTAGGCGCGCACCTCGGCCAGGGAGTCCTCGTCGGTGATGTCCGCCACCGAGACCCGGGAGCCGTCCGCGCCGAACAGCCCGGCCGCCTCGCGCCAGCCGGGCGGCCGCACCCCGAGCTGCTTGCCGAGCAGGGCCGCGAAGATCTGCGCCTTCGCCGGGCCGAACCCGGGCAGCTCGCCCAGCCGCCGGACCAGCTCCGCGCCGCTGGCCGCGCCCGCCCACAGCTGGGCCGCGTCCCCGTCGTAGCGGTCCACGATGAGCCGGGCCAGCTCCTGCGCCCGCCCGGCCATGGCCCGCGGGTAGCGGTGCAGCGCCGGCCGCTCGCTGAACACCGCGGCCAGCGCCTCGGGATCGTAGCCCGCCAGCTCCGGCGCGGTGGGCTCGTGACCGAGCCGGCGGGCCAGCTCACGCGGGCCGGTGAAGGCCTTCTCCAGCGGCACCTGCTGGTCCAGCATCATGCCGAGCAGCAACGCGAGCGGGTCGCGGCTGAGCAGGTCGTTGGCCTCCGCGTCGATGGGCAGCGAGATGGTCATGAGGGCCTCCTGGTCGCTGCCGTCATCCTGGCCGGCCGCGGCGGGTCCCGCGAATCCGGGCCTGCCCAAGAGGGTAAGGACTGGGCGCGGCCTGGGAAGCTGTTCAGGACTCGCCGGCCGCGGAACTACCTGCGGGCCGGCCAGCGTTGCAGATAACAGGCACGGAAGTGGCGCGGCGGGCTGGTCTTGATCCAGTCTGGGTACCACGTCCGTGCGCGCCCGAGGAGGCAGAAGTTGTCCGGTCGAATGAAGCTCGCCATCGCTGGTGTGGCGCTCGGCATTATCTTGATGTGGCTCGTCCCGTGGGAGATCGCCGCGGCGGTCATCGTCCTGGCGATCGGCATACCGGTGGGCATGTGGCTGGCGCTGGACCCGTCGCAGCGCCGCCGGATCAAGGGCATTCAGCGCCGCCGCCAGATCGGCGGCTGAGCGCCCGCGCGCCAGCCCGGAGCTGATCCGCTCCGAGCCCGTTCCTCCGCGCCCCCAACGCCCCTGCCCCCCCACGGCGCCGCGCCCCGACGGCGCCGCGCCCCGACGGCGCCGCGCCCCGACGGCGCCGCGCCCCGACGGCGCCGCGCCCCGACGGTGCCGCGCCCCGACGGCGCGGCCCGCCCACTTTTCACGCCAGCGTTGCGGGGATATGTCCGGTTTGTGGGGATCGGCACGCATCGCTGGGGTGAAAAGTCGCGGTGATCTTGGCGGTGGGCTGCGTGTTCGGGTTGGGTCATCCGGTGATCTTGGCGTCGGTCAGCTGAGCAGGCCGGGGTAGAGCAGGGCGAGCTGGTGCGGGTAGGCGGCGATCAGGCGGAGCTCGTCGTCGGTGAGCGGCTTCCCGGTGGCCGACGCGCATAGCTGCACCAGCGAGAAGGCCAGGTCCTCGTCCCCGGCCGTTGCCGCGATGCCCAGTGAGTCCAGCACGTGCCGGAAGCCGGCCTTGCCGCCGTACTCGCCGGTCAGCACGACCCGGCCCGCCCGGCTGAACCAGTCGTCCGGGAACGGGCCGAGCGTGTCATCGTCGTACAGCTCATAGTTGTGCCGGTCCTTGAGCGCGCCGTCGGCGTGGATGCCGGACTCGTGGGCGAACGCGTTGCGGCCCGCTCCCGGCTGGTTCTGCGGCAGCGGCTGGCCGAACGCGTAACTAGCCCACAGCGCGAACCGGCGGGCCCAGGACAGGTCGACCGGGTCGCCGATCTCGGCCTGGCCCGCCACGCCGAACCCGTGGCTGAAAGCGAGGATGCAGGACAGCAGGTCGGCGTTGCCCGCCCGCTCGCCGATCCCGTTGATGCAGGTGTTGACCCAGGCGTCCTGGCCGGCGTCCAGGTCGCCGAGGGCGCCGGACACCGAGTTGGCCACGGCCATGCCGAGGTCGTTGTGGCAGTGCGTCTCCACCGGGATCCGCACTGCGGCCGCCAGCTTCGCGAACCGCTCCCGGATCCGGTCGGGGGTGTCGCCGCCGATCGTGTCGCAGTACCGCACCCGGTCCGCGCCGGCCTCGCGCGCCGCGGTGGCGAAATCCAGCAGGAAGGCGTCATCGGTCCGTGACCCGTCCTCGGCGTTCACCCCGACCGTCTCCGCGCCGCTGTCCCGGGCGGCCCGCACCGCGGCGGCCATCTCCGCGATGACCGAGGCCCGGTCCAGCCGCCCACGGAACTTGTGCTCGATCATCTGGTCCGACGTGGAGATGGACAGGTTGTAGTGCCGCAGCCCGAGCGGGGCCGCCGCCTCGACGTCGCCGGGTACGGCCCGGCACCAGCCCGACAGCCGCAGCGGGCCGAACGCCCCGGCCTCCGCCAGCGCCACGTTGGCCCGGATATAGGGCACCTCATGGAACAGGAACGGGAAGCCCAGCTCGGACTGGGCCACGCCGAGCCGGCCCAGGTAGAAGTTCACCATCGTCTTGCCGAACTTGGACAGCCCGGTCCGCGCCGTCTGTACCCCGTCGCGGTTCGTCACGTCGAGGAAGTGAATCGCTGGCATGTCGCACCTCCGGATCAGGCGGCTCCCGTGCTGCCGAGGCAGTGCTGCGACCGTGCTGCCGCGACCGTGCTGCGCAGGCAGTGCTGCCGCGACCGTGCTGCCGGGGATTGTGCCGCCGGGACCAACTGGCCGGTAGGACCACCCTGGCAGTTCTGTCCATGACGATCAATATTGATTAAAATCAACCAACCGCCGGCGGGCGGGCGGTGCCGGGCGATGGACGGAGCCAGCGTGACGGAGTGGATAGGTGCCGCCGAGGCGGCCCGGCGGCTCGGCGTCAAGCCAGCCACCCTGTACTCGTACGTGAGCCGGGGCGTGCTCACCCGGCAGCGCAGCCCCGGGGGGAAGGCCAGCCTGTTCGACCCGGATGAGGTCGCGGACCTGGCCCGGCGCGGCCGCCCGCGGCGCCCCCCGGAGCACACCGGGCTGGTTATCGAGTCGGCGATCACGGAGATCGCCGGTGAGCGGCTGCGGTTCCGTGGCCAGGACGCCCTCGGGCTGGCCCGGGAGCGTGACTTTGAGGACGTCTGCCTGCTGCTGTGGCGCGGCACACCCGGGAACGGGCCGGACGGCAGCTGGCGGGCCTCCGCTGAGGCGGTGGCGGCCGCCCAGGCGGCCCAGGCGGCGCTGCCCGCGGGCACCCTGCCGCTGGAACGGCTCCAGGTGATCGTCCCGGCGCTGGCCGCCGCGGACCCGTTCCGGCTCTCACTCGACCCTCCCGCGGTGATGGCCGCCGGGCGGGCCATCCTCGGTGGCATGGTGGACTGCCTGCCGCTGGCGGCCTGGCACGAGGTGGCCGGGACCGATAACGCGCCGGGCGCCGGCCTGGCGGGCGGAGGCCTGGCGGGCGGGGGCTCACCCGGCCCAGGCCGCGGGATCGCGGCCCGGTTGTGGCCCCGGCTCTGCCCGCAGCCGCCCTCGCCCGGGCTGCTCGCCGCGCTGCGCGCCGCCCTGGTGCTGCTGGCCGACCACGAACTGGCTGCCTCGACCCTGGCCGCCCGGGTTGCCGCGTCGGTCCAGGCCGACCCGTACGCGGTGGTGGCCACCGGGCTTGGCGCGGTGGGCGGCGCGCTGCATGGCGGCGCCTCACTGGGCGCCCAGGTGATGCTGGCTGCCGCCGACGGCCCGGCCGCCGTCCCGCGGGTGGTCGGGGACCTGCTCCGCCGCGGGGAACGGGTCCCCGGCTTCGGCCACTTCGTGTACCGGTCCGGCGATCCGCGAGCCGGGCTGCTGCTCGGCCTGGTCCATACGGCCGTGCCCGGGTCGCCACGGCTCGCTGCCGCGGACGCGGTGCTGGCCGAGATCCGGCGGCGCTCCCTGCCTGAGCCGAACATCGATTTCGCCCTGGCCGTGCTGGCCAGCTGCGCGGGGATGATCACCGGGGCCGGGGAGGCGGTGTTTGCCGTGGCCCGCACGGCCGGGTGGCTGGCACACGCCCTGGAGGAGTACGCGGCGCGCACTCCGCTGCGGCCCCGCGCCCTCTACACGGGGCCCGGCGCTAGGTAGCGGGACGCCGTCCCGGGTACTGTCGCAGCACGCCACTGACGGCGGGAACCGGCGGAAACGGGCCGGCGATCCCTGCCATCGCGCGGCAGAGGGGACGGCGATGATCGAGATCGTTCCGGTCGACACGCCATCGCTGGGAGACCGCAGCTACCTGGTGACCGATGGCGCCGTCGGCACGGTGGTGGACCCGCAGCGGGACATCGACCGGCTCCTGGCCCTGACCGGCGAACGCGGGGTGGCGATCACCCACGTCTTCGAGACCCACCTGCACAACGACTACCTGACCGGCGGGCTGGCCCTGGCCCGGGAGACCGGGGCCGCGTACCACGTCAGCGCGGCCGACCGGGTCGCCTACCGCCGGGAGCCGGTGATCGACGGGGACGTGGTGGACATCGGCCCGTCTGCCCGGATCCGGGTGCTGGCCACCCCCGGGCACACCTTCACGCACCTGTCCTACCTGCTGACCGGCCCGGATGGCACGGCAGTGGGCGTGTTCACCGGCGGCTCGCTGCTGCACGGCTCGACCGGGCGGACTGACCTGCTCGGCGAGGAGCACGCCGCGGACCTGGCCCGCGCGCAGTACGCCTCGGCCCGGCGGCTGGCCGCCGGGCTCCCCGACGGGGTGGCCGTGCTGCCCACGCACGGATTCGGCAGCTTCTGCTCGGCCAGCGAGGCGAGCGCGGCCGGGGCATCCACCATCGGGCTGGAGAAGCTCCGCAACCCGGTGCTCACCCTGGGCGAGGACGAGTACGTGCGGGACCTGCTGGCCGGCCTGGACGCCTACCCGGCCTATTACGCCCGGATGGGCCCGGCCAATGCCGCCGGGCCGGCCCCGGCCGATCTGTCACTGCCCGGCCAGGCCGGCCCGGCGGAGCTGCGCCGCCGCATCGCGGGCGGGGAGTGGGTGGTCGATCTACGCTCCCGGCAGGTCTTCGCGGCCGGTCACTTGCCCGGGTCCCTAGGCTTCGAGTTCGGTGACTCCTTCGCCACCTACCTGGGCTGGCTGCTGCCGGCCCGCGCGGTGCTCACGCTGATCGGCGACAGCCCGGAACAGGTGGCCGCCGCGCAGCGGGACCTGTCCCGGATCGGCATCGGCCGGCCGGCCGCGATGGGCACCGTGGCCGCCCCGGGCTGGCCGTCCGGGATCCCGCTGGCCAGCTTCCCGGTGTCCAGGTTCGCCGCGCTGGCCGCGGCCCGCGCGGAGCGGCCGGTGACGGTGCTGGACGTGCGGCGCCGCCTGGAATGGGCCGCCGGCCACCTGGCCGGTGCCCGGCACATCCCGCTGCACGAGCTCCCGGGCCGGCTGGGCGAGGTGCCCGCCGGCGAATTGTGGGTGCACTGCGCGGGCGGCTACCGGGCCTGCGTAGCGGCCTCCCTGCTGCAGGCCGCCGGCCACGAGGTGACCGCGATCGACGACGACTTCAGCCACGCTGCCGCGGCCGGCCTGGCTGTCGTGTCCGGCAACGGTGCCGGGTAACCCGGGCGCGGCCCGGCCGCCCTACCAGGCGCGGACGTAATCCACCAGCATGTCGATGGGGAACCGGGCGTCGCTCGGCGGCTCGCCCGCCGCCCCGCCAATGGCCAGGTTGAGGAGCATGAACATCGGCACCCCGGAACTGAAGCACCAGTTCGGCAGGTGGCTGGGCGCGACATTCGTGTACGGCACGCCGTCCTTGAAGAACGTGAAGCCGTCGGCCCCCGGCTTCCACTGGACGCGCCAGACATGCCACTGATCGTCGACCGGGGTCGTCGCGCGCTGGGTATATACGCTCGCGGCCCCACTCGGCGTGTGCACCGAGGTGGCCACATCGCCGGAGTCACCGAAGTTCTCCAGGATGTCCACCTCGCCGCACCGGGGCCAGCCGACCTGGCCGATGTTGGCGCCCATCATCCACCAGGCCGGCCAGGCACCCTGCTGCGGCGCAAGCTTGATGCGGGACTCGAAGGTGCCCAGATACTGGCTGTATTTCCCGAGTGTCTTCAGCCGGGCGCTGCGGTACGAGGCCTGGCCGGTGGAACTGTCCACCGCCCTGGTGGCCCGGAGCACCAGGTTCCCCTGGCCGTCCAAGAAGCTGTTCTCCCGTGAGGAGGTGTAGACCTCCAGCTCGTTGTTGCCCCAGCCGCCGCCACCCAGGTCGTACGCCCATTTAGACGGGTCCGGGGCGCTCCCCGCGGGCCCGTCGAAATCGTTGACGAACCGGTAGCGGGGCGGGCTGGACAGCAGCCGATCAGCCGCGGTCGCACCGAGCCCGGCCACGGCCAGCCCTGCCGCTATGGAGATAAAGGTACGGCGTCTCAAAGTTCCGCTCCAGCAGTGGGATGCCCAACCCGAAGAGTATCCGGCGCGGGCCCGCGGGAGCAGTGGAAACTGGGGCATATGCAGCTCGATCGCAGCACCCCGGGCGGCCGGGCCACCCGGCGGCCGCCGCCCGCGGGGGCCCGGATCTGGGGCCAGGTGCCAGGATCTGAGGCATGGACGACGAGGCCGCCACCCGGGAAGCCGTGCTCGCCGCCGCCCGGGGCATGCTGGACCGTGGCCTGACCTCGGGCACCAGCGGCAACGTGTCCGCCCGGCTGGCCGGCGGCGGCATCGTGATCACCCCGTCCGCGCTGCCCTACGACCAGATGACCGTGGCCGACCTGGTGCGGCTGGACGACGCGGGGCAGCCGGTACCGCCCCGGGCCGGCCCGGCCCGGCCCCCGTCCTCCGAACGCCACCTCCACCTCGCCTGCTACCAGGCATACGGTGAGATCGGCGCGGTGCTGCACAGCCACCCGCCGTACGCCAGCATGTTCGCGGCCGCCCGGCAGCCCGTGCCGCCGGTGATTGACGAGGCGGTGCTGTTCATCGGCGGCGAGATCCCGGTCACGGACTATGCGGTCAGCGGTTCCGCGCAGGTCGGGAGGAACGCGGTGCGCGTGCTCGCGGACCGGGGCAGCGCCCTGCTGGCCAGCCACGGCCTGGTCACCATCGCCGCCGGCCCCGCCCAGGCGCTGCATGGTGCCGTGGTCGCGGAGCACTGCGCCCGGGTCGCGTGGGGAGCCCGGGCGCTCGGCGGGCACGCCCCACTGCCCGCGGCGGCGCTGCACGAGATGGGCGAGTTCTACCGCCGGGCCCGGGCGGCCCGTCAGTGACCGGCGGACTGGCCGGAGTCCCGCCGGGTGAGCCCGCTCGCCGCCCGGATAGCCACCACCCGGACCGCGCCAAGGACCACGCCCATGACGATCGCCCAGCCGAGCGCCTCGACCATGCCCACCCCCGGGTCCTGCGGGTCGGTCGGCGGCTCCTTGCCGGTGGCGCGCTTCCAGCCAGCCGTCACCACCTTGCGGGCCACGAACCCGGCCCCCAGCGCCGCTGCGGTGCTTAGCGCCTTGGCCGCGCCGTCTCCGCGCTTGTCTGACATTCGTCCTCCCTGAGGGCCGCCTCGCCGGGCGGGCCGTTGCTGCCCGTGATCATCCCACGGTCGTGCCGCCGGCTCGCGCGGCGGTCCGTGCCGCCTCGATCGCCGCGGCCAGTTCCTCCGGGTGCCTGGTCCCGATCAGCCAGTACGGGACGGCACTGGCCGGGTCCTCGACCGCGATGTACACCGCCCGCGGCAGGTACGGCCGGGCCAGCAGGAACGCGGCCGGGTCGGCCTGCGGGCCGCGCAGCGCCCGGGTCTGGTCCGCGTCCAGCACGGTGACCTGGCCGGCCTGGGCCAGCGGCAGCCGGGCCCGCCGGCCGACCCGCAGTTCCCCGCCCGTCACCTCGGTGCGCAGCCGCCCCCAGCTGAGCAGCCCGGCCGCCATGGCCAGCGTCAGCACCCCGTACACCACCGCCGCGGGCCGCCAGTCCAGGCCGGCCAGGAATGCCCCGCCCAGCAGGAAAATGGACAGCATGCCGAGCAGCCACCAGCTGCCGGGAACACGCAGCCGTTCACGGTAGACACGCATGGGTCCACCGTAGTTGGTTACATGGGGACATGATTGGGCGACGGAGATGGCACGGCCCCCGGGGAGCCCCGGCCGGGCCGGACGACGGGAAAGATGCCATCACGGAGGCAGCCGGGGGGGCTGGCCAGGCCATGCGAATCGAGCAGATCGTCAGTCACGAGCACAGCACCGGGGACCCGCCGCCGGGCAGGCCGCCGGGTGGCCAGGAACCGCCCCGGCCGGCCGCCGGGCCGGGGGTACCTGGCTGGCTGCAGCGCGCCGCTGGCTGGTCCTGGCGGCTGCTGCTCATCGGCATCGTCATCTACCTGGCCTTCCGGGTGGCCAGCACGCTGCGCCTGGTCGTGCTGCCGTGCGTCGCCGCCCTGCTGCTCACCGCCCTGCTGCGGCCGCTGGCCTCCCGGCTTCGCCGGGCTGGGCTGCCCTCCCTCGCCGCTGCCTGGTGCGCGCTGCTGGTCGCGGTGGCCGTGCTGGCCGGCGCGGGCACGCTGGCGGCCACCCGGGCCACGGCGGATTACCCGACGCTGGTGAACGAGCTCAGGCACACCACGAACCAGTTGCAGGTCTACCTGGCCGGGCCCCCGTTCCACCTGCGGCACGCGGGCCTGCAGGGCCTGGCCAACCGCGGTCTGACCTACCTCAAGCAGCACCAGGCCCTGGTAGCGGGCACCGTGGTGTCCGGCGGCAAGATCTTCCTGGAGATCCTGGCCGGCCTGGTGCTCATGCTGTTTGTCACGTTCTTCCTGCTCAAGGACGGAGACCGGATCTGGGCCTGGCTGACCGGGCTGCTCGCGCCGGAGCGGCGGCAGCGCACCCGCCTGGCTGGGACCGCGGCCTGGCAGGCCCTGGTCTACTACGTGCGGGGCACGATGACGGTCGCCGCCATCCACGCCATCGTCATCGGGTCCGCCCTGTGGGTGATCGGCGTCCCGCTGCTGGTGCCGCTGGTCATCCTGGTCTTCCTGGCCGCCTTCGTGCCGCTCGTCGGCATCCTGGTGGCGGGGGCGCTCGCCGTGGCCGTGACCCTGGGCACCAAGGGCTGGATCGCGGCGGTGGTGCTGGTGGTCATCTTCATCCTGGAGAACCAGCTGGAGAGCCACCTCCTGCAGCCCCTGGTGGTAGGGCGCATGGTGCGGCTGCACCCGCTGGCCGTCATCCTGGTGCTGGCGGTCGGCGGCGTGGTGGCCGGCATCCCCGGTGCCATCGTCGCTGTCCCGGTCACCGCGGCGCTGGTCCGCGCCGCGCCGTACCTGCGCGGCGCGCCACCGCTGTAAGGTCGCGTGAGTGAAGAGGCATAGTCAGGGCTGGAGCGGGCCGTGCCCGCGGTGAACCCGGGCACCGACCCGGTTGACGTGCTGATCAAGCGGATTGATCCGGATCTGCCGCTGCCTGCCCGGTCACATCCCGGTGACGCCGGCGTCGACCTGGTCGCCGCGGCCGACGTGGATCTCGCCCCGGGCGCCCGCGCAGTGGTGTCCACCGGGGTGGCGATCGCGCTGCCGGACGGGTACGCGGCGTTCGTGCACCCGCGGTCCGGGCTCGCCGCCCGGCACGGGGTGACGATCGTGAATGCACCGGGCACGGTAGATGCCGGGTACCGTGGCGAGATCAGGGTCACCCTGCTGAACACCGACCCGGCCCAGGCCGTCCGGTTCCAGCGCGGTGACCGCATCGCACAGCTCATCATCCAGCGCGTGGCCACCCCGGTCTTTCATGAAGTGGACAGCCTGCCTGGGTCCGCCCGGGGGGAGAACGGCTTCGGCTCGACCGGCGGCCACGCCAGTGCCGCGCCGGCCCGCTAGACGGCCAGCACACGGGCAGCGGCCCTATCGCAGCACCGGCCGCCTGATCGACAGACCAGAGGAGAACGGAAGTGTTCCGTCGGCGTCGCCGCGAGGAAGAAGCCGGGCCCGCGCCCATCGAGGATGAGGCGCAGGACGGCGCGGAAGACTGGGCCGCGGAGGACGACGAGCCGGCCGGTGAGGCCGCCGCCGGTCCCTGGGACGCGGAGGACGATATCCCGGCGGCCGAGCGCATCGACTTCGGCAGCCTGCTGGTCCCGGCGAGCGAGGGCTTCGAGATCCAGCTGAACATCTCCGACGAGCAGGGCCCGCTCATCGCCCTCGTGTACGGCGTGAGCTCGCTGCAACTGCAGGCGTTCGCCGCGCCGAAGAGTGACGGGCTGTGGGACGACGTGCGGCAGGAGATCGGCACGGCGGTCGCCGAGGCCGGCGGGGCCAGCGAGGAGGCCAGCGGCCCGTTCGGCACCGAACTGCACGCCCAGGTGCCCGGCGATCCGTCAATGGGCCAGGCCGGGCTGCAGCCGGTCCGGTTCATCGGCGTCAACGGGCCACGCTGGTTCCTGCGCGGGGTCATTACCGGCCCGGCCGCGGCGGACCCGGCCGCCGCCGCGCCCTTCGAGGAGGTGTTCGGCGGGCTGGTCGTGGTGCGCGGCGCGCACCCGATGCCGCCCCGCGAGCTGCTCGAGATCCGGCTGCCCGAGGAGGCCCGCCAGGCCATGGAGGAGCAGATGGCGGCGGAACAGGACCAGCCGTTCGGCAACCTGCCCAGCCCGTTCGAGCGCGGCCCCGAGATCACCGAGACGCGCTAGCCGCAGTAATCACCGGCCTGAGCCGAAGCCTGTCGCTGGCGACCGAAGCCTGTCGCTGGCGAGGCGGGGCGTGGCAAAGCCGTGTCCCCTCCGAGCCAGCGGATCGCGGGGTCCCGGGGGCCGCCCCCGGACTAGCACCGCCTACGACACCCCGTGGCGGTGGCCGCTGGAGAGCAGGCTGGCCAGTTCGTCTTCCACGTCCTCGCTGGTCACGAACAGCAGTTCGTCACCGGTCTCCAGCGGGTCGTCCTTGGCCGGCACGATCACCCGGCCATCCCGCAGGATGGCCACCAGCGCCGTGTCGGCCGGCCACTCGATGTCCCCGATCCGCCGCCCGGCCAGCGGCGCGTCGTCTGGCATGGTCAGCTCGACCAGGCTGGCCTCGCTCTGCCGGAAGGTCATCAGCCGGACCAGGTCACCGACGCTGACCGCCTCCTCGACCAGCGCGGACAGCAGCCGCGGGGTGGACACCGCCACGTCCACCCCCCACGACTCGTTGAACAGCCACTCGTTGTTCGGGTGGTTGATCCTGGCCACCACCCGGGGCACCCCGTACTCGGTCTTGGCCAGCAGCGACACGACCAGGTTGGCCTTGTCGTCCCCGGTCGCGGCGATCACCACGTTGCACCGCTCCAGCGACGCCTCATCGAGCGAGGCGATCTCGCAGGCATCGGCGAGCAGCCATTCGGCCCGCGGCACGCTGTCCACCGCGATCGACCGCGGGTTCTTGTCGATCAGCAGCACCTCGTGCCCGTTCTCGAGCAGTTCGGCGGCGATGGAGCGGCCCACCGAGCCGGCCCCCGCGATCGCGACCCGCATTATCGGCCTCCCTTTCCTTGCGGCTTGCCACCCGGCGCGCGGCTGGCCAGCGCGGCCGAGATGCGTTCCAGGTCCTCTTCCAGCGCGATCATGTGCAGCACGTCGCCTTCCTGCAGCACCGTGCCGGGGGCGGGCATCACCACCTCGCCGAGGCGGGACAGGAACGCCACCCGGGCCCGGGCGGCCTCCTCCAGGGCGGATGTCTTCTCGCCCACCCAGTCCGGCCCGTACGCCACCTCGGCCAGCACCACCATGCCGGTCGGGTCACGCCACAGCGGCTCAGCGCCCTCGGGCAGCAGCCGGCGCAGCATCTGGTCGGCCGTCCAGCGCACGGTCGCCACCGTCGGGATGCCGAGCCGCTGGTAGACCTCGGCGCGGCGCGGATCGTAGATCCGCGCCGCGACCCGCTTCACGCCAAACGACTCCCGGGCCACCCGGGCCGCGATCACGTTCGAGTTGTCGCCGCTGCTCACCGCCGCGAACGCGTCCGCCTGCTCGATGCCCGCCTCGATCAGCACGTTCTGGTCGAAGCCGATCCCGGTCACCTTCTTCCCCTTGAACGGGGACCCCAGTTTGCGGAACGCGTTCGGGTCCTGGTCAATGACCGCCACCGAGTGGCCCTGGTGTTCCAGGATGTGCGCCAGGGTCGAGCCGACCCGCCCGCATCCCATGATCACAATGTGCACGGTCGCCCCTTGCGTGAGTACAGTGCTTATCCAGAATCCCGGGTCATCCAGCAGTCGCCTGCCGCAGCTGCGGCCGTCACCGGCGGTGGCCGCCCGTGCAAGCCGTCCGGCCTGCACTGGGTAACCGCCGTGAGTGACGCTCACAGTGCCCGCCAACGGTATTCCCTGTCCGCGCGCAGTGAGACGGCCGGCCAGGATACTCGACCCGGCTGAACACGAGGAGCAGCGTGACATCTGCGCGGAAGCCAGCCGGCGAATTGGCCGGGGCCGCCGCCCCGGCGGCGCCGGAGGCCGCCCCGCCCCCCAGCGGCCAGCCGGGCGACCTGCTGGAGCTGGTGGTGGGCGATGTCGCGCAGGGCGGCTGGTGCGTGGCCCGGGAACCGGGCGGGCGGGTTGTCCTGATCCGCCACGCCCTGCCCGGCGAGCGGGTGCTGGCCACCGTGACCGAGGTGACCAGCCGGTTCGCCCGCGCGGAGGCCACCGCCATCCTCGAGGCGTCCCCGGACCGGGTCGAGCCGCCCTGCCCGCACGCGCGGCCGGGCGGCTGCGGCGGCTGCGACTGGCAGCACGCCGGCCTGGCCGCGCAGCGCCAGCTCAAGGGCGCGGTGGTCAGCCAGCAGCTGCGGCGGATCGCGGGCCTGGACCTCCCGGTGACCGTGGAGCCGATGCCCGGCGAGACCGACGGGCTGGGCTGGCGTACCCGGGTCCGCTTCGCGGTGGGCCGCGACGGCACCGCCGGCCTGCGCAAGCACCGGTCCCATGAGGTGCTGGACGTGGGGGAGTGCCCGATCGCCCATCCCGGCGTCACCGAGGCCGGGGTGACCCGGCACTCCTGGCCCGGGGCGGAGTCCGTGCAGGCGGTGACCTCGCCCGTGACCGGCGAGCACGCGGTCGTGGTGACCCCCGCCACCCGGCGGCAGCCCCGCGTCCCCCCGGGCCGGGCCAGCCCGGGGGGACGGCCCCCCGGAACCTCCCGCGATCAGCCGGCTCGGCCGGACACGCCTGCGGCGCGCCCCGCCTCGCCGGCTGGGACGGAGCAGGGTGGGCGGAGCGGGCGTTATGCGCGCTGGGCTGAGCAGGCGGCGGGTCCGGTGCTGGTGGCCGGGCGCGGCGGGCTGACCGCGCTGCGTGGCCGCCCGTACCTGGGGCAGCAGGCGGCGGGCCGGAGCTGGCGGGTGAGCGCGGAGGTCTTCTGGCAGGTGCACCCGGCCGCCGCGGACCTGCTGGCCGGGGCGGTCACCGCGGCGCTGCGCCCGCAGCCCGGCGATGTGGCGCTGGACCTCTACTGCGGGGCGGGGCTGTTCGCCGGGCTGCTGGCCGCCGCGGTCGGCCCGGGCGGGGCGGTGATCGGCGCCGAGTCCGATCCGGCGGCCGTCCGTGACGCGCGGCATAACCTGCGCGACACCCCCTGGGCCCGGATCCACCGCGGCGACGTGACCGCCGTGCTGGACCGGGTGGACTGGGCCCGGGCCAGCCTGGCCGTGCTCGACCCGCCGCGGGCCGGGGCCGGGCGCCCGGTGCTGGACCGGCTGCTCGCGGCGGGCACCGCGCTGCGCCGGGTCGCGTATGTCTCCTGCGACCCGGCCACGCTGGCCCGGGACCTCGCCCAGTGCACGGCGGCGGGCTGGCAGCTCGGCGCGCTGCGCGCCTTCGACGCCTTTCCCATGACCCACCACGTGGAATGCGTCGCCACGCTCACCCGCGAGTGACCGGCCGGGGCGCTAGTCCTTGCGGAGCACCGCCTCGGCCTCGATCTCGATCCTGATCTTCTCGCTGATCATGACCCCGCCGCCGACGGGTGCGTTGAAGGTGATCCCGTACTCGGTGCGGTCCATCTCCCCGGTGGCCGAGAAGCCGGCCCGGGTGCCGCCGTACGGATCCGGCCCGAACCCGTTGACCTCGGCGGTGAGCGTGATCGGCCGGGTCGTCCCGCGGATGGTGAGCTCCCCGTCGACGCTGAACGTGTTCCCCTGGCCCTCGAGGCGGATGCCGGTGGACCGGTAGGTCATCGTCGGGTGGGTGCTGGCGCCGAAGAAGTTCTCCGACCGCAGGTCGTTGTCCCGGGTCTCGTTGCCGGTGTCCACCGAGGACAGGTCGATGGTCGCGGTCGCCCGCGAGTCCAGCGGGTTCGGGGCGGTGACGATGTGCGCCTCGAACGAGGTGAAGCGGCCCCGCACCTTGCTGACCATCAGGTGCCGGGCCACGAAGCCGATGGTGGAATGCACCGGGTCGAGGTCCCAAGTGCCGGCGATGTAGCCGGGGATCTGCACTGCCTGGGTTGTCATCGTCGCTCCTCCCGGGGGACAGGTCTTGCTTCGACGATAAACCCGGCCCCGCGGCCGCCCCGGCCGGCCCGCTGCGGGCCGGCCGGGGCGCCCTGATGCCCCCGGGTCAGCCGGCCTGGGCCTGGCTGTAGGGCGGCGGCACCTGGGTGAAGCCGGCCGGGACGGTCACCTTGAGCTGGGCCAGGTTGGCCGGGGTCGGCGGCAGCCAGCGGAAGTCGGTCCGGAAGTGGAGGCCGCCCAGCCCCAGGATGAGGCGGACCGGCAGGTAGGAGCGCGGGCTCACCCAGAACGTGATCGTGCCCTGCTTGCTGACGATCTTGATGGCGTTCACCCCGTCCACCCGCCCCCGGCCCGCTACGGAATATTCGCCGCAGCTCAGCTGGTAGCGGATGTAGCCGGCCCAGCCGACGCCGACCGGGATCTGGATCGGCGGGCCGCAGCTGATCGAGGGCGAGCCGGTCGGCGCCGGCTGTGCCGCCAGCGACTGCTGCCACCAGGTGCGGTTGACGTAGCTGACTCCGACGCTGTGGCCGGCCGCGCCAGCCGGCAGCCTCGCGCCCAGCTCGAAGACCGCCTGCCCGGAGGGACCGTACGCGGCCGCCCGCGCGGAATCGCGGTACATCCAGCGCTGGTCGTAGCGCACGGCCCACGGTGAGCTGGCGCTGCCGTGGCTCGCCCGCACCGCGAACGGCCCGGCGGGCTGGAGGAGCGTGCCCGGGGGGTACGTGGTGCGGGCGTACTGGAAGGCATTGCCCTGAGCCGGCGACGCCAGCGCATGCTCGACGTGCTCTATCACATAAGCGGTGTAACTGGCCTGCTGCGCCCGGCCCGGGCTGGCCGAGCCGAAGGCCCCCGTTACCCCGGCTACGGCCAGGCTGGCCGCCACCGCCATCGCCGTGCCCGCGGCGGTCACGAGGCGGGCCGTCATCCTGCGCCGCTGGCGGTGCTGGTAAGCGCGGGCGGCCAGCCCCGGGCGCAGCGACACCCGCCCGGTGGCGTGGTCCATGGCGTCGCGCAGGCGGTCCTCGAATTGCGTGCTCATGATCTCTTCTCTCCGGCTGGGACGCTCTCCGCGTCGATATCCTCACCGCTCAGCTCGCGCAGCCTGCGCAGGCCGCGCGAGGCCGCCGACTTGACCGTCCCGGGCGAGCAGCCCAGCGCCTGGGCCGTCTCGGTCTCGCTCAGCTGCTCCCAGTAGCGGGCCACGATCACCGCCCGCTGCCGCGGCGGCAGCTGGCCCAGGAGGCGGATCAGCGCGTCGCGCTCGTCCACCTGCGCGACGGCGTCCGCGGCCGCCGAGCTGGCGCCACCGCGCAGCAGTGTCAGCCGCCGCTGCCAGGCCCGCTGCCGCCGCCAGCCGTCCGCGGCCAGGTTGTACAGGGTGCGCCGCAGGTAGCCTTCCGGGTCACCGACGACGGCGCGCCAGTGCCGGAGCAGCCGTTCCAGGGCCGCCTGCAGCAGGTCCTCGCCGGCCTCCCGGCTACCGGCGAGCAGCACGGCGGTGCGCAGCAGATGGTCCCCCCGCTCGTCCAGGAACGCTTCGAGATCAGCGATGGGCTGGTCAGGTGGCATGGGTCCCGGTCCTTCCTGTCGCCCTCCAAGTACGAGGGAACCCGGTGGATGGTTGCCTCCGCCCGCGATGAAGGATGGGTGCATGCACCTGAGGATCTTCACCGAGCCCCAGCAGGGCGCGGACTACGGCAGGCTGGCGGCGGTCGCCCGGGCCACCGAGCAGCTTGGTTTCGACGCGTTCTTCCGCTCCGATCATTATCTGAAGACGGGTGAGGTCAGTGGCCAGCCCGGGCCGACTGACGCCTGGGTGACGCTGGCCGGGCTGGCCGTGCAGACATCCCGGATCAGGCTGGGCACGCTGGTGAGCCCGGTCACGTTCCGCTACCCGGGGCCGCTGGCCATCACGGTCGCCCAGGTTGACCAGATGAGCGGCGGCCGGGTGGAGCTGGGCCTGGGGACGGGCTGGTTCGGCGCCGAGCACGCCGCCTACGGGATCCCGTTCCCGCCCGTGGCCGAGCGGTTCGGCATGCTGGAGGAGCAGCTGGCCATCCTCACCGGGCTGTGGGAGGCGCCGCCGGACAAGCCGTTCTCCTTCCACGGCCAGTACTACCAGGTGACCGACTCACCGGGGCTGCCCAAGCCGGTGCAGCGGCCTCATCCGCCGATTCTCATCGGCGGCATCGGGAAGTCCCGGACGCCGCGGCTGGCCGCCCAGTACGCCGCCGAGTACAACGTGCCGTTCCGCGGCGTCGAGGACACCGGCGCCGCGTACGCCCGGGTCCGGGACGCGGGCCAGGCGGCCGGGCGCGATCCCGGCTCGATGGTCTACTCGGCCGCCCAGACGGTCTGCTGCGGGCGGGATGACGCCGAGGTGCGCCGCCGGGCTGCGGCCATCGGGCGGTCTCTGGGGGACCTGCGGGACGGCGGGCTGGCCGGCACGCCCGCCGAGATCGTGGAGAAGATCGGCCAGTTCGGCGCGGTGGGGGCGTCCCGGATGTACCTCCAGGTGCTCAACCTGCACGACCTGGACCAGCTGGAGCTGATCGCCGCCGAGGTAATGCCCCAGGTCCGCTGAGGCTTCGCGGACGACGCGGGGCGCGCCTCGCTGGCGGGCGGGGCGTGTCTCCTTCGGGCCAGCGATGGCCGGGGTTCGGGGGGCCCCGGCCGGCCGGGTCAGCCGGTGGGCAGCCAGAACCGCAGCTCGGCGCCCCGCTTGTCGTCCAGCACCCCGCCGTTGGACTCGATCACCCGCCGCGACCCGACGTTCGACTCGTCGCAGGTGACCAGGGCGGGGTCGATGCCGAGCGCGTGCGCCACCGGCCGCGCGGCGGCCAGCATCGCGGCCGCGTGCCCGCGGCGCCGGGCGGACGGCTTCACGTCGTAGCCGATGTGGCCGCCCAGGTCCAGCAGCCGCGGGGTGAGCCGGTGCCGGATGGCCAGCCGCCCCAGATACTCCTCGCCGTCCACCCACCACAAGGTGGTGGACGGGACGTGCCCGGGGCGCCTCGGGGCATCCTCCTGGGCCTGCTCCCGCAGGTAGCGGGTGTACTCCCCGAACTGGGCCGGGTCGGGCCAGGCCACGCCGAACTCGCGGATCTCCCGCCCCAGCATGGTGTCGTCGTTGGCCGCGCCGCGCCCCTCCGCGCGGAACTCCTCCATCGCGGCGAGGAATGACAGCCGCACCTGGGAGGTTGGGGGGCTGAATCCTGGCATGACCTCACTCCTTGCGGCTCCTGGCCTCCGCGCGCAGCGGAATGAGCCGCCGCGTTCGCCTCCCCGCTACCGGTCGTTCAAAGCCGGCTCAGAAGGAAAGTCCAGCCCGGTGACGGCCTGGGAGGAGGAGGCTCAGCCCGGCTGGGCAATGGCGCCGGCGGCCCGGCCGGCGTCCTGGCATCCTCGCCCGCACCGCCGGCGATCATGAGTCTAACGAGGAGGCACCCGTCATGTCCTCACGCGGTCCGCGGCGCTGGCTGCGGTGGCTGATCGCGGCGGTTGCCGTGGTGGTGGTACTCGCCGTGGGCGGCCCGTTTGCCTACTTCCACTTTGTGGAGGGCAACACCCCGGCACCGCTGAGCCTCAAGGCGAGCGGCAGCCCGTCCAGCACGCAGAGCGCGAGCGCGGTCGCCGGGGGCGGCACCGCCGTGGCCGGCTCGTGGACCGTGGGGCGGGGATCGCAGGTCGGGTACCGGGTCCAGGAGATCCTGATGGGCCAGTCGCACACGGCCGTCGGCCGGAGCGCCGCGGTGACCGGGCAGATGGTGATCAAGGGGACCACCGTGAGCACGGCCAGCTTCACCGTGAAGATGGCCACCATCCACACCGACTCCGCGCAGCGTGACGCGCAGTTCGACGGGCGGATCATGGATGTGGCCGCCTATCCGGCGGGAAGCTTCGCGCTGACCAGGCCGATCAGCCTGGCGCCGCTGCCTGCCGACGGAACCATCAAGTCGTTCACCGCCACCGGGACCCTGACGTTGCGCGGCAAGGCCGTGGCGGTCACCTTCCCGCTGAAAGCCGAGTGCACCGCGGCCGGGATCGACGTGCAGGGCTCGATCCCGGTCCTGTTCAGCCAGTGGGGCATCCCGAACCCGAGCTTCACCGGCTTCGTCACCACGCAGAACCACGGAATCATGGAGTTCCTGCTGGACTTCCGGCGCGCCTGATCAGTAGGGGCAGGATGGGGCGATGCTGGCCCTGATCCTGCGCCTGGTCGGCGCGCGGCAGTCCCGCCACGTGGTGACGCTGCTCGGCCTAGCCGCGGCCTGTGTCCTGGGTGGCGGCGCGCTGTTCGCGTGGACTCAGCACATTGCCTTCACGGCCGGCCTGTACTGGGCCATCTCGACCGCGACGACGGTGGGCTACGGCGACGTGACCCCGCACGACCCGGCGGGCCGCCTGGTCGCGTCCGCGGTCATGCTCACTACCATCCCACTGCTCGCCGCGGTGTTCGCGCTGGTGACCGGGGCTGCTGCCGCGGCTGGAGTAAGGAAGGTCCTCGCCTTGGTTCGACAATTCCCCGCAGGCACCTACCGCATCGTCATCGGCATGCACCCGGCTGTCCCGGCCATCCTGGACGAGCTGGTCCGGGCCGATGATGCCGTCGTACTGGTGGCCGACGTCAACCCGGATACGGTCCCGGACCGGGTGCACCTGATCCGCCGTGACCCGACCCAGCCGGGCGCCCTGAAGACGGCCCGTCCGGCCGACGCGCAGCACGTGCTGGTCACCGGGCCGACGGATGGCGACGTGTTGGTCAGCGCGGTGCTGCTGCGCAAGGAAGCGCCGGAGGTGCCCGTGTCGGCGCTGGTCCGCTCCGCCTCGGTGGGCGAGGCTCTCCGCGACCTCGGCATCCACCAGGCCGTCTCGGCTGACGAGCTGGTAGCGCACACCCTGGCCAAGAGCCTGGAGGCGCCGCACGCAGGGGACCTCATCCTCCAGCTCGTCGACTCCGAGCAGCACAGCCTGCGGGAGATCAGCGCGGATCCGGCGATCGTCGGCCGGGCGCTGAGCTCGGTGCGCAGCGAACGGTGCGGCCTGGTCCTCGGCCTGGTTCAGCAGGGCCGCGTGATTATGGGTATTGGCGAGGACCCGGTCATCGCCGTGGGCGACCAGCTGCTGGTGGCCGAGCCCGGCCACGCCCGCACCGCGAGGCGATCCCGGTGACGACGGGACGACGAGAACGGGAGGAGCTGGCCATCACGTCCCGGCCGCCCACGAACCCGGCCGCCTGGTAACAGGCCTGGCCATCCAGTGGGCCACCGCCTCTAATCAGCCCACCACGCTCAGCTTCGGCCCGGTCCGCGGCACCAGTGTCCGGCTGGGCCTGGCCAGCCCGTCACCGGGCACCGGAAACGGCTTCCCGGGGATCGCCCGCCTGCATGTGCCGGAGTAACGTGATGACATGGATGGTGTTGCAGTCGGCAGTGAGTACGCGGCCCATCTCAGCGATTCTGACCTGAAGCTGCTGGCGGCGGCCGCGCCCGCGGCCACGGTGCCGCCGGGGGCCGGCGCGGGCTGGCTGCGCAGCGAGCCCGCGGCCATCCCCGGGCTGCTCGGCGACCCGCAGGTGTTCGAGGCCGTCTTCGGCTGGGCGGAGGACGGCAAGCGTCCCCGGCCGGGGGAGGCGGCCCCGGCGTCCCCGTTCCTTATCTTCGCGGTCGCGGTACACCGCTGCACGGCGGAACTGGAGTCGCTGGGCCACGTGGCGGAACGCACCGGGCTGCGGCAGCGGGTGCCGTTGTTCGACGCCCCGGCGCTGCGGGACTTCCTCGGCTCCCCGGCCCGGCGGCTGTTCCTGGCCGAGCTGCTCGCCTCGTTCACCCGGGTGGCCAGCGGCCGGTACCGGGTCCGCGGCGGAGGCGGCCGGATGCGCACCCGGCGATTCAGCGAGCTGGACCCGGTCCGGCTGGCCGGGCTGCTGGATGACGTGCCCGAGGCGGAGCGTCCGGGTGTGTACCGCAGGCTCGGTGACGTGTCCCTGTTCCTGGCCGGGGTGTTCCCCGATTATGCGACCCTGTACGGCGTCGGGCCGTCCGGGGTGGCCCGGCTGCTCCGGGCCGCCCGGGTGCCGCCCGCCCAGCACGAGCAGCTGGCCGCCGTCCCGGCCATCGAGCTCCTGGAGCAGCTGGGCGCGCGGTGGTACCGCGCGGCCTGCGGGCTGGCGCCGGTGCGCACCGCGAGGCTGGATGTGGTGGCCGAGGTGGCGGACAGCTTCCGGCAGGCCCGCCGGGTGCTCAACCACATCGCGGACCAGTACCTGTTCACCGCCGGCCAGTCCTGGTTCGCGCCCCCGGCTGGCTGACCCGGCGGGCCACCGGCCACGACGCCGTGCGGCCGCCCGGCCTGCGCTCAGCCGCGGGGCGGCCGCTCAGCCTGCCGGGCGCCCGCCGCCGCGGGCCCAGGGGTCGTAGTCGACCTCCAGTTCCTCCTGGGCTGGCCGCTGGCCCTCGGGCACGTGCCGCAGGTTCAGCCGGATCCGGGTCCAGGTGGAACTGCGCCCGCGCATCGAGTTGACCAGGACGTCGGACGGTGCCAGGTGCGGCCACACGTCGGCATGACGTTCTTTCCAGCGGTCCAGCCCGGCCATGGCCTCATCCTTGCTCGCCGCGCGGGCGACCTCGATGAGCGGCATGGTGGAGCGGCGCCGCCCGGTCGGGCCGGCCGACTTGCCCGGGGCGGGCGGCGGCACCGGCCCGGCCCGGCGCTTGGACGGCTGCACCCTCGGTGGCTCCCCGGCCTGCTTGTCGTAATGCGGCGGCCATGGCGCGTCCGGCAGGCCCGCGGCCTCGTCCCGGTCAGCCAGGTCCAGCAGCGGCTGCAGCGAGCCGGCCGCGGCGTCCATGTCCTGCCAGGGGTCCCCGAGCCGGGCGAAGCGCCCGGGCACGGTGTCGATGGTGAACTCCTCGGCCCGGCAGTCCGCGACCTCGTCCCAGGCCAGCGGGGTGGATACCCGGGCGTCCGGGGTGGGCCGCACCGAGTACGCGGAGGCCACCGTCCGGTCCTTCGCGTTCTGGTTGTAGTCCACGAACACGCCGTGCCGTTCTTCCTTCCACCACTTCGCGGTGGCCAGGTCCGGAGCCCGCCGCTCGACCTCGCGGGCCAGGGCCACCGCCGCCCTCCGGACCTGGGGGAAGTCCCAGCGGCGCTCGATCCGGGCGTAGACGTGAAAACCGCGCGAGCCGGACGTCTTGGGCCAGCCGACCAGCCCGAAGTCGGCCAGCACCGCCCGGGCGACCAGTGCCACCTGGAGGATCTGCGGCCATTCCACGCCGGGCACCGGGTCCAGGTTGACCCTGAGCTCATCAGGGTGCTCGAGGTCGTCGGCGCGGACCGGGTGCGGGTTGAGGTCGATGCAGCCCAGGTTGACTGCCCAGGCCAGCGCGGCCGCGTCCCCGGGGACGACCTCGACCGCGCTGCGCCCGGACGGGAAGCGCAGCTCCACGGTGTCGATCCAGTCCGGGCGGGACTCCGGGGCCCGCTTCTGGAAGAACGCCTCGCCCTCGGCCCCGTTCACGAACCGCTTGAGTACCATCGGGCGGCCGCTCACGCCGCGCAGCGCGCCGTCGGCCACGCTGAGGTAGTAGCGGACCAGGTCTAGCTTGGTGTGCCCGGTGCGCGGGAAAAAGACCTTGCCCGGATTGGAGATGGCGACTTCGCGGCCCGCCACCTCCAGGATCTCCTTGCGATCGGCCATGGCGACACCATAACCGCCGCCCCGCGGCCGGGTCGCGGCCCGCGCCGCCGGCGCGGCCAGGTCAGCTGCGGATGTTCTCGATCACCGTGATGAGCTCACGCATGGTGCCGCCCAGTAACAGGATCCGGCCCAGCCCCATCAGCCGGGCGGCGCGCGCACCGGTGTCCCGTGCACCCGGCCGGTGAGATCGCTCCCGCCGGCCGGATCCTGGACGCGTGATTCCGCGGTATCTGCGGGAGCGGCGACGGCAATCTCACCTGCCCGCAACCTGTACTTCGACCAGGCGGATCTCATCGCCCAGCTCGGCCTGGCCTCAGGCTAACCTCCGGCAGCCACCCAGCCCCCGGCTCATCCGGAGCCGTGACTCTGGGAGAGGGCCGCACCGGGCAGGATGGGGCCGTGAAGGTGATCGTGCTGTCCGACACGCACGCGCCGCGGCGCTGGCGGTCCTGCCCGCCGGCGGTCGCGGAGCAACTGCACGGCGCGGACCTCATCCTGCACGCGGGCGACGTGTGCACCGCAGGCGTGCTGGCCGAGCTGGCCGCCTACGCCCCGGTCCGGGCCGTCCTGGGCAACAATGACGGCCCGGACGTGGCCGCCTGGGGCGCCCCGGAAACGCTGGAACTGGACCTGGACGGGCTCGGCGTGGCCATGATTCACGACGCCGGCCCGGCATCCGGGCGTCCCGCCCGGATGCGCCGCCGGTTCCCCGCAGCCGCGCTGGTGATCTTCGGCCACTCACACATCCCGCTCGACCACGCCGAGAACGGGCAGCGGATCTTCAACCCCGGTTCGCCCACCGACCGGCGCCGCCAGCCGCGCGGCACCCTGGGGCGGCTGGACATCAGCCGGGGCCGCCTGGCCAGTGTGCGCCATATCCCGGTGACACCGGAGCCGTGACCGGGGCCTCAGCCGGCCCGCGCGCGCAGCCCGTCAGCCAGCACCGCGACCGCGACGCGCGGGTCCGCGGGGTCGGCGGCGCGGGCCTGGATGGCGAGCAGGATGCCCGTGATCAGGCCCATCAGGTCGGCGAGGCGGACATCCCGCCTAATACCGCCGCCGTGCTGGGCTCGGGCGAGCAGCTGGCCGATCCCGGCGCGCAGGTCCGCGGCCACCGCTTCGGTGCCGCCGGGCAACTCGAGGCCAGAACGGGCCAGTGCGTCGGCGAGATCCCGTTTCAGGGCTGCCTCGGTGACGAGCCGGCTGATGAATCCCAGCAGCGCCCCGGTGGCGTCACCGGCCGAGCGGAGTTCCCTGGCCTCGTCGGCCAGCCGCTGGAGCCGGTCATGCAGCACCGCCGCGAACAGGTCTTCCTTGGCCGGGAAGTGTCGGTAGAGGGTGCCCGGCCCGACCCCGGCGCGCCGGGCAATATCGTCCAGCGGCACCGACAGCCCGTCCGCGGCGAACGCGGCCGCGGCCGCTTCAAGCAGCCGTTTCCGGTTGCGCCGCGCGTCCGCCCGCAGTGGCCTGCGGGCCGGCTCACCGGGCGGCGTGGGGGCCGGCTCACCGGGCGGCGTGCGGGCCGGCTCACCGGGCGGCGTGCGGCTCCCCTCACCAGGCCGGCTGATAACCGGGGCGCTATCTCCGTTAAGCTCATAACCGGGGCGCACCCTCCGATTGTATCCGTGCGGCCCCGGTCGCCACGAGGAAGGCCTGATCGTGACCATGACGCCTGCTGCCAGCCCGCGGGAGACCACCGAGCGCTTCCTGCGCGCTGCCATCAGCCCGGACCCGGGCGCGATGGCTGACTGCTACGCCCCCACCGTGGTCATCGAGATGCCCTTCGCGGTGCCGTCGCTGTTCCCGTCCCGGATCGAGGCCACCCGCGAGGAGCTGCGGACCCGGTTCCGGGCGGGAGCCCGGGTCCGGCGGTACCGCCGGCTCAGTGACGTGGTGATCCATGAGACCGCCGACCCGGAGGTGGTGATCGCCGAATACCAGGTGCACGGCGAGCACCTGAGCGCTGGCGGCCAGTTCACCCAGCGGTTCCTCATGGTGCTGACGATCCGCGAGGGCGGCATCGTGCACTCGCGTGACTACACCGACCCGATCAAGGGCGCGCAGCTCCTCGGCCGGCTGCCCGACCTGCTGGCCGTGCTCGGTGGCTCCCAGGCCGGCTAGCGCCTGCCAGCCGGCCAGCGCCCGCCCGCCGGACAGCGCCCGACAGTGCCCGCCCGCCAGACGCGCCTGCCAGCCGGCTCAGCCCTGATCAGACGGCAGCGGGCGGAGCAACGGGAAGATCTGGCACTCCCGCACGCTCTTGTCCATAAAGAACGCGAACACACGCTCGCTCAGCCCGAACCCGCAGGCCGGCGGCATGCCGTACTCCAGCGCCTCGACGAATTCCGGGTCGGGCATCTGCGCCTCCGCGTCGCCGGCGGCCCGCATCTGCCGCTGCTCCTCGAAGCGCCGGGCCTGCTCGAGCGGGTCGTTGAGCTCGCTGTACCCGTTGCCCAGCTCGCTGCCAGCCACGATGACATGGAACCGCTCCACGATGCCGGGGCGGTCCGGCCGGCTCTTGGCCAGCGGGGACACTTCCAGCGGCTCGTTGACCAGGAAACCCGGGCCCGCCAGGCTGCGCCGGCAGTGCTTCCAGAGCGCGTCCATGGCGCGGGCCCGGTTCAGGCCGTCCCGCTCGACCACGATGCCCAGCTCGTCGATGATGTTGACCAGCTTGTCGGTGCCGGCCGACTGCACGTCGAGTCCGAGGATCTGGCTGATCGTCTCGTAGTAGTCATACCGGGCCCACTCGGTACCGAGGTTGACGCGGTACTCCCGGCCGTTGCGGTGCAGGTCGAAGCGCAGGGTGCCGAACGTCTCGCTGATCACGTGCCGGAACAGCTCCTCGACCAGCTGCATCCCGGTGTCGTAGTTGGCGTACGCCCAGTAGAACTCCATCTGGTCGTAGTCGTTGAGGTGCTCCCGGCTCTGGTTCTCGTTGCGGAACTGGCGGCCGATCTCGAAGGTCCGTTCCAGCCCGCCGACGAGCAGCCGCTTCTGCCACAGCTCGCCCATAGAGATCCGCAGGCAAACATCGGTGTCGAGATAGTTGTGGTGCGCGATGAAGGGCCGCGCGTCGGCCCCGCCGGTAGTGAACTCCAGGGCCGGCGTCTGCACCTCGGTGAAACCATGATCTTCGAGGAAGCGCCGCATCGACCGCCAGAACCTGGCCTTGGCGTAGATCATCTCCTGGATGTCCCGGTGCAGCAGGATGTCCAGGTACCGCTTGCGGAGCAGCACTTCCTCGTTGGTCAGCCCTGAGTGCTTGTCCGGCAGCGGCCGCAGTGACTTGGTGAGGATCGTGACCTTCCTGGCCCCGACCGAGAGCTCACCGGTCTTGGTCTGCAGCCGGTGGCCCTCGATGGCCACGAAGTCCCCGATGTCGAGGAGCTTGACCAGCGCCTTGTAGCCCGGCTGGTGATCCTGGGGAAGATCGCGGCGGGAGATCATGAACTGCATGTCGCCGCTCTCGTCGTGCAGCTGCCCAAAGGTCAGGTTGCCCATCGGGCGGAGCAGCATGATCCGTCCCGCGATGCTGGCCGGCTCGCCGTCCGGCAGTGCCCGGGCCTCGGCGACCGGGATCCGCGGGACGGCGTCCGGCGGGTAGGGGTCCAGGCCCATGTCCCGCAGCTGATGCACCTTGGCGATCCGCTGCTGGCGGATTTCCGCCAGCACGTCGGAGCGGCTCACCTCCGCCTCGGCTCCGGCCGGTGCCGGGCTGCTCGCTGCGGTACTGGTGCTGTCTTCGGCTGACACTGTCGGCTGGCCCTTCACCGTGGAGAATCGCGCGCGGGAGAGGGCGCGCTGAGGTTCTGGCCCAGTATTCCGTACCGCGCCCCGGTCCCCGGCCGGTGAGGGCCGGGACCCGGCGTGCGCGGCGGGCCGGCGCGGTACTCCGGCCAGGGTCGCAGCCCGGGCTCACCAGCAATGACCGGCCGGGGACCCGCCGGTGCGCAGCCGCCGGGCCGGCCGGCCACGCAGGAGGGCCCATGGTCCACAGTCATCGCCGGGCCGCCCTGATGGTGCTGCACCTGGTGCTCATTGCCGGGGCAAATGATCCTCGTGCTGCTGTCTCCGCTGGCCACCTACGACCTGGTCGTGGTGCATCACACCAGCTGGGAGCGGTTCGGCTACCCGGGGCAGACCTACGGGGCGGTGTCCGCGCTACTCGACGCGGGCGGTACGACTGGCAGAAGTTCGGCCATGTCCGGGTGGCGCTCTTCACCGGCCGGCGGCGGCAGCAGGAGTTCGCAGTTCATCGACGAGGTGAGCCGCGCGCCGGGCCGGGACGTCGGGCGGCCTGAGACGGACGGCCCGGGGCGGCGGGCGGGTATTCGCGGGCCCGGGTGCGGCGGCGCCAGACTGGCGGCATGAGGATGACGGAGTGAGGCTTGATGAGGCCGCGGCCCGGCAGCGATTCGGCGCGGCGCGGGTGGCCCGGCTGGCGACCCGCGACCCAGACGGCCGGCCGCACCTGGTGCCGGTCACGTTCGCGCTGGCTCCCGGCCCCGCCGGCGGCGACCGCATTTACCTCGCGGTGGACGCCAAGCCCAAGACCACGACCCGGCTGCAGCGGCTGCGGAACATCGCGGCGGACCCCCGGGTCGCCCTCCTGGCCGACCACTACCAAGAGGACTGGGCCGGGCTATGGTGGGCGCGCGCGGACGGGACGGCCTCGGTGCTCACCAGCCCGGCCGACATGACCGCCCCGCTGCGGCTGCTCGCCGGGCGCTACCCGCAGTACCGGAAGCAGCCGCCCCCGGGCCCGGTGATCAACGTCCGGGTAGAACGCTGGACCGGCTGGGCCGCCGCCGGCTAGGGCACCCGGTCGCCGGCCAGACCCGCCTCGTTCCCGGCCAGACCCGCCTCGTTCCCGGCCAGACCCGCCTCGTTCCCGGCCAGACCCGCCTGGTTCCCGGCCAGACCCGCCTGGTTCCCGGATTCCTGGTCAGACTCCTGCGGGCAGGTGGCTGAGAGCGTCCTGGATGGCCTGCTCGGGCAGGTCGAAGTCGCTGACCCGCCCGGCCTGGTAGCTCTCGTAGGCGGTCAGGTCGAGCAGGCCATGGCCGCACAGCGCGGTCAGGATGACCTTCTCCTCACCGGTCTCCTTGCAGCGCAGCGCCTCCTCGATGCAGGCGGCGAGCGCGTGAGTCGGCTCGGGGGCGGGCAGGATGCCCTCGGTCCGGGCGAAGCGCAGGCCGGCCGCGAAACACTCGGACTGTGGCTTGGCCACGGCTTCGAACAGGCCCAGCTCGTACATGTGCGACAGCAGCGGCGACATGCCGTGGTAGCGGAGCCCGCCCGCGTGGATCGGGTCCGGGATGAACTCGTGCCCGAGGGTGTGCATCTTGAGCAGCGGGGTGAAGCCCGCGGTGTCACCGAAGTCGTAGGCATACACGCCGCGGGTGAACGAGGGCGCGGCGGCCGGCTCCACTGCCCGGAGCGCCGGGTTCATCCGGCCGGCCAGCTTCTCGCGCAGGAACGGGAAGACCAGCCCGGAGAAATTGGAGCCGCCGCCGGTGCAGCCGATGATCAGGTCGGGCACGTCCCCGGCCTGCTCCATCTGCTTAATGGCCTCCTCGCCGATCACGGTCTGGTGCAGCAGCACGTGGTTGAGCACGCTGCCCAGGGCGTAGCGGGCGGCCGGGTCCCCGGCGGCCACCTCCACCGCCTCGCTGATCGCGATGCCCAGGCTCCCGGGGGAGTCCGGGTCGGCGGCCAGCACGGCCTTGCCCGACTGGGTCATGTCCGAGGGGCTGGGGTGCACGGTGGCCCCGTAGGTCTCCATGAGCAGGCGGCGGTATGGCTTCTGGTCGTAGGAGGCCCGCACCTGCCAGACCTCGCACTGCAGCCCGAACACGGCCGAGGCGAACGCGAGCGCGCTGCCCCACTGGCCGGCCCCGGTCTCCGTGGTCAGCCGGGTCACGCCCTCGGCCGCGTTGTAGTACGCCTGCGGCACCGCGGTGTTCGGCTTGTGCGACCCGGCCGGGCTGCCGCCCTCGTACTTGTAGTAGATGCGGGCCGGTGTGCCGAGATCCTTCTCCAGCCGCCGGGCCCGGAACAACGGCGTCGGCCGCCACAGCCGGTACACGTCGAGGACATCCTCGGGGATGGGGATGTGCCGGTCGGCAGATACCTCCTGGGCGATCAGGGCCGCCGGGAACAGCGGCGCGAGATCGTCCGGGCCGACCGGCTCCCGGGTCCCCGGGTGCAGCGGGGGCGGCGGCGGGGACGGCAGGTCGGGCACGATGTTGTACCACTGCCGTGGCAGCTGCGACTCATCCAGCAGGTATTTGACCTGACGGTCCATGGTGGTTCCTCCCGGGCGGCCGGCGGCAGTGATCATCCCGACCATAACGGCCAGTGGCCCAACCAGGCGATGGTTGACCGCGTCTCAGGAGGGAAACCAGACGGCACCGCCCGCCGGATCACCGTGTCCCGCCCCCGGCGGAACCCGGCCGGAGGCGGGTCGGCCATCAGCGAACCGTGGGTACCGTGTGAGAAATCCACCTCTAATGGCCTGAATAGCACGTTTGGCGCGGATAGCATCCCCGCACCGCAGCCACCCGCCAGCGCCGCCCGGCCACCAGGCCCGGAGCGTGCCGGAAGGACCCCGATGACACGCCCCCGCCCGCGCCTGCTCAGCCGCCGCACCCCATGGGTCCCCGGCCAGGCGCTGGCCTGCCGGGGCCGCCAGCTGCTGGTCCCCGCGGCCGCGGTCGCCGTGCTGCTCGCCGGGTGCGGCTCGCCGCACCACACCGGCGCCCAGGGGAGCACCGCCACGGCCAGCACCCGCCCCAGTGCCGCCCGCGGCAGCGCCACGCCCGGCCGTTCCGGTCACCGCGACCCGGCCGGGAAGAGCGCCGGGCACGGCGCCGCGACCGCCGCCGAGAACAACCCGGCGGCCGGGGACAGCCCGGCCGGCTTCTGGTACGGCACCGACAGCTGGCCGGTCACCCTGATCGGCGGCCGGCCCTGGCACGAGCCCGTGAACGGCGGGGCGCCCGGCTACGGCGGGTACATCGGGATGGCCGGGAACTGGGCCCGCTGGGCGGGCTGCGGCGGCAACATCGCGTGGTCCCCGGCGGATGCCGCGACGGCCAACATCAACTACCGCACCTATCACGAGGGCATCGGCACCGGCGTGTACTGGTACATGGCCGGCCCGGGAGTGGACCCGCACTACAACGGGTCCACCGCTGAGGCCAGCGCGTGGGGGGCCGCGCAGGCGGCGGCCACGCTCCGGGCCATGGCCCCGCTGCACGTCACCTACCCGGTGGTGTGGATGGACGTGGAACAGCCCGGGATCCCGCCGGCCCTGGACAACGGCTGGGACAACGTCTACACCTCGCCGTGCAGCGGCCGGGTCGCCACGCCGGGCATGGCCCCGGCGGTGGACCGCGCGGTCCTCAACGGCTACCGGGCCTACCTGACCGCGCACTCCTCCTACCGGGCCGGGGTGTACTCTTCCCCGCAGATCTGGAACGTGATCTTCGGCACCGGTCCCGTGGCGTTCATCCCGAACCTCGACGAGTGGACCTACACCGACGAGACGCGGAGCATCTCGCCGGCCCCCCGCGGCTGGTGCATCCCGGGCACATCCACCTGCGCCCGGTTCTTCGGCGGGGTGACCGCGGCCAGCCCGCACGCGGTGATGTGGCAGTGGTCCGGCGGCGGCGGGCTGAGCAATGGCGTCGGCGACTTCGACCAGATCGACGCCGCTCACGTGCGCTGAGCGGCACGCACCATGGGGGAGCCCTGGTCAACCGGGGAGTCCTGATCATGAGAGGGGTCGCCCTCACAACACCCAGGGCCATGATCATCGTCCGGGCATCGCCGTCTGCGCAATGATCGTGGTGCCTGCTGCGCGGGTGTAGCGGCCGCTTATGGTTACGCAGCGTATTCTGTGGATGGCTGCTCGGGCGCGGGACGGCGGGGTCCCGGCTCCCGTATGGTGAGGGCGTGAGCTCTGGGCTGATCGACCGCCGGACCGCTCGCCTATCGCTAGGGTTGGCCGCCGCCGGAGCGTTAATGCTGATGGCCGGGCTGGTCCTGTGGGCGGTCAGCGCACTGGGCCGGGTGGTCCCGCGTTCGGCGGCTACCGGAACCTGGCTCGTCACCGTGGCCCTGCTGACCGCGGGGGCGTGCTGCGCGCTGCTGATGATCGCTGTCCTGATCACTGCGGGTGGCGGCTCCCGCGCTGAGGACCAGGATCCGCTGGCGGCTCCTCCCGGGTTCCCGCACGGTTACGGCGAGCCGGGGACCTACGCCTTGCCCGGCGTGTACGGCGTGTACGGCGAGCCCGGTGGCTACGGGGAGCCCGCCGTCTACGGTGCGGGTGGCTACGCCCAGCCGGGTGCGCTCGGCCAGCCACACCCCTACGTCGAGCCGGGTGCCTACGTCGAGCCGGATGCCTACGTCGAGCACGCTGCCTATGGCGACCCGGGGGCTAACGGCCTCGCCGGTGTCCATGCGCCGGCTGGTGCCTTCGGCCAGACCGGCGACTACGGCGAGGCGGCGCTGCCGGCCGGGGACGCCACCGCAGCGGGGTTCGCCCACCCCGGTACCCAGGGCCACCCGGGTACCCAGGGCCACCCGGGTACCCAGGGCTATCCTGCCGCCTTCGGCCAGCCTGACGTCTATGGGGTGGCGGATGACATCGGGCCGGTCCACGTCCTCGCCCCCTCCGGGGTGCCCAACCCGTCGGGCAGCTATGACCGGCCGGGCCCATCCCCGCTGCCTGACCTGCACCATGCGGCGGACCTCCACGAGCCGCCCGCCGCTCCCCGGGCCGCGTCGCCGGCCACCCGCCCGCCTGAACCGCGGGCCGCCCGCCCGCCTGAACCGTCAGCTGGGCATCAGCAGGAACTGCCAGCTGCCCGCCAGCCCGGACCGCCGGACGTTCCGCAGCCCGGCTGGCCTGCCAGTGACCAATCCGACCCTCAGGCCGCCTACCAGCCTGGGCTGGACGTCCCGTACGAGCCCGCGGACGTGCAGGATCTGCACGTGACCGATGGCGACTTCGGGATCCATCCTCCAGCCACCGGCCCGGCTGGCCCGGACGCGGCAGGGGCTGGCGACGGAGCCGACCCGGGGGAGGGGGAGGAAACCAGGACTGGCCGGCGGCATCCGGGTGACTCCGGCGCCGACGTATGGACACCGGTGGCCCGGCCTTCCCGGGCCGAGGCATGGCCGCCACCTGACGGTGCCGCCGCGTCCGACGTCCCCGTCCCGGTCAGCGCGGACATCATCCCCGGCGCCATCATCCCCGGCGCGCGGGTTCCGGAGCAGCCCGCCAGCGGGGCCGATGCGGCGATAACGGAGAGCGCGGACACTCCGGCCGGTGCCTGGTACCGCGATCAGGCTCGGCCCCCTGCGGACGCCTGGGGGCCTCCAGATGCGGATGCGCTGGCGCACGCCGCACCACTCGGCGCTGCCTCCATGGCGCCCAGGCAGCCGCTCTCCGGCCCGCTGGCCGCGGCCAGCCCGTACCCGCAGGCGGGACCGGACCCGATGGCCGAGCCGGACCCGCAAGCCATGCCGGACCCGCAAGCCATGCCGGACATGCCGGCCGCGCCCGACGATGGGGCCAAGAAGCCCCCCGTGTGGTGGCGGGCGGCCCGCAGCCTCGGCGGGTCCCGGCCGCACGACGTTGACGAGGACTGGCTGCGCTCCCTGCGCGGGCCGCAGTCTCAGCCTCCGCCGGGCAGTCACCCCCGCCGGGGCACCCCGGCGGAGTAACCAGCGGCCCGCCAGGCCGCGCTCAGGAGTCGGCCGGGGCGCCGAGCCCGGCCACGATCACCTGGACCACCTGGCGAATGAACGTGTCGGTCAGCGGCCGGTGCCCCTGCAGCAGCCGGTGGTAGGCCGCCCCGTAGACCAGGTCCAGTGCCACGTCCGTATCCGTGTCGGCCGGGATCTCGCCGCGCTGGATGGCCCGGGCCAGCATGATCCGATGCTGGGCGCGCATGGGCTCCATCACCCGGGCCCGCCAGGCGGCGGCCAGGTCCGGGTCATCCTGGGCGGCGGCGACCAGCCCGGCCAGGATGCGGCCCGCCGGGGTCTTGGTCACCACACGGACCCACGCCCGCAGGGCCGCGAGCAGGTCGCCGCGCAGCGTCCCGGTATCCGGGAGCGGCTGCGCGGCCGTGAAGTCGGCCATGAACGCGTCGAGCGCCAGCGCGCCGCGGGACCGCCAGCGGCGGTAGACGGTGGCCTTGCCGACCCCGGCGCGTGCCGCGACCTCTTCCATCGACATCCCGGCCAGCCCGCGTTCGGCGAGCAGTTCGGTGGCCGCCCGCAGGATAGCGCGGTCGGCCGCCTCGCTGCGCGGCCTGCCCCGCGCCCCGGCCCCGCCCGGGCTGCCTCCGGCCGGCAGGCCCGCCGCGCCAGTTCCCACGGGCGTGCCGTCGGGGGGCGGAATACCTGAGCCGCTCATCGGGTTACCACCTGACGACTATATACGAAACGATCCGTATCGGATAGTGTTGTGATCCAGAGTAGGACGATTACCCCCGGCCGCCAAACTCATACCCGCCATCAGGTCACCACCAGGGAGCGCACCCTCAACTGGCCGCCCCGGGCGCACCCGGGCGCCGCCCCGCCGCCCCGCGCCGCGCGGCCCCAGGCCGCGCCCGCCCGGGCAGCGCAGCCGCAGCCGGCCGGCTACCGGCGGGCCGCGCTCCTGCTGATCCTGATCGCCTCGTTCATGGTCGTGCTGGACTTCTCCATCGTGAACGTCGCGCTCCCATCCATCCAGCGTGAACTGGGGTTCGCCGCGTCGGCGGCCCAGTGGGTGGTCACCGGGTATGCGATCACGTTCGGCGGACTGCTAATCCTCGGCGGCCGCGCGGCCGACCTGTTCGGCCGGCGCCGGATGTTCCGCGCCGGGCTGATCGCCTTCTCCGCGGCCTCGCTGGCCGGCGGCCTGGCCCGGGACCCGGGCCTGCTCATCGCCGCGCGGGCCATCCAGGGTGCCGGTGCGGCGCTGGTCGCCCCGGCCGCGCTCTCCCTGATCACGACCGGCTTCCCGGAGGGCAACCAGCGCAACAAGGTGCTCGGCCTGTACGGCGCCACGGCGTCGGTTGGCTTCGTGGCCGGCCAGGTGCTGGGCGGGGTTCTCGTCCAGTTCACCAGCTGGCGCGCGGTGTTCCTGGTCAACGTGCCGGTCGGGGTGGCTGCCGTGCTGCTCACCCCGCACCTGCTGGGCCGCGGCCGGGAAGACCGTGCCAGTCGCCGGCTGGACATAGGCGGCGCGCTGCTGATCACCACCGCGGTCGCCGCGCTGGTCTTCGGCGTGTCCGAGGGCGGTGCGGCCGGCTGGTCCAGCCCTCCGGTGCTAGGGGCCGCCGCCCTGGCCGCCGCCACCCTGGCCCTGTTCGCGGTCCTCGAGCGGCACCACGCCGATCCGCTGGTGCGCGGGGACCTGCTGCGGCTGGCCTCGCTGCGCAAGGGCGGAGCGCAGATCATGCTGCTCGGCATCTGGAACGGTGGCGAGATGCTGGTGCTCTCGCTGTACTTCCAGCAGGTGCTGCATGACTCACCGCTGATGACCGGCCTGGCGATAGCGCCGCAGGGGGTGGTCGGTTTCGCGGCGGGCGCCGCCGGTGCCCGGCTGGCGGCCCGGCTCGGCCTGCGCCGCCTGCTGATCCTCACCAATGCCGTGGCCACGCTGGGCTTCCTGGTGCTCACCCAGCTGCCGGCGGCAGGCGGGTACAGCCCGCTGCTCGCCGCCGTGACATTCGTCGGGTTCGGCACCGCCGGGACCGCGTTCGGCGCGATGGTCAGCGCCAGCAAGGGCGTGGCCAACGCGGACCAGGGCCTGGTCGGCGGCGTGATCAACACCAGCCGCCAGATTGGCGCCGGGATAGGGGCGGCGCTGCTCCCCGCGGTCGCCCTGACGTTCAGCCACGGCAGCCAGGCCGGGGTCACCGGTGACCGGGCCGCCATGCTGGCCGGCGCGGTGGCGGCCGGGCTGGGCACCCTGATAGCCCTGGGGTACCGGGGCCGCCCCGGCGGGAACAACCCGCCCCGCCCGGCATGAGGCAACAACGGAGGGATGGCGCAATGAACACCGCTGGACACGACGGCCAGCCACGGCCCCGCGTGGCCGTGCTGGGCCTAGGCGCGATGGGCCGGGGGATGGCGCACAGCCTGCTCCGGGCCGGGTTCGGAGTCGATGTGTGGAACCGGTCGCCCGAGGCCGCGGCCCGGCTGTCCGCGGACGGCGCGGTGGCCCACGAGGACCCGGCGGCCGCGGTCGCGCAGGCCGGCGTGGTAATCACCATGGTGGCGGATGCGGCGGCGGCCGAGGACGTGGCCTTCGGCCAGGGTGTCCTGGCCGCGATGCAGCCGTCCGCGGTGTGGGCGCAGATGGCGACCATCGGCATAGACGCCACCACCAGGCTGGCCGCCCGGGCCGCGGAGGAGCGCCCTGACGTCCGGTTCGCAGACGCGCCCGTGTCCGGCACGCGGGCACCGGCCGAGAACGGCCAGCTGCTGATCCTCGCGTCCGGGCCGCAGGACGCGCGCCCGGTCCTGGCCCCGGTGTTCGATGCCCTGGGGCAACGGATCCTGTGGCTCGGTGCGGCGGGCGCCGGCAGCCGGCTCAAGCTGGTGATGAACACCTGGCTGGTCACCCTGGTGGAGGGCACCGCGGAGATCCTCGCGTTGGCCGATTCGCTCGGCGTGCCCCGGTCCAGCGTGCTGGGCTTCCTGGCCGAGGGCAACCTGTCCGCACCGGTGGCCCAGGTCAAGGGGCGCAAGATGGACGCCGGGGATGACTCGCCCGACTTCTCGCTGCAGTGGGCGCTTAAGGACATCGGCCTGGCGCTGGACGCCACCGACCGGACGCTGCCCGTGCTCGAGGCGATCCAGCGCCGCTGGGCGGCCCTGGATGAGCAGGGCCTCGGCGGCCTGGATCTGTCGGCCGCCCGCCACGGCCTGGACCGTCCCGCCTCCCTCCGCTGACGCCCGCCAGGCTTCCCGGCCTGGGTGATGTTGACTTGCCGCCGCCTCAGCGGCGGCTAAGTCAGCATCACGGCAGTGGGCCCGGTATCCGCGCCCCAGACGTTGTGGCCGGAGAGGTCCACAGTGCTGGTGTGACACTGTGGCACTCAGGTGGCGGGACCGGGAGATTCCCGGATTCGTGATGTTGAGTTTGTGGACACCCGAATGGCGCCTAAGTCAACATCACGTCGCGCGGGTACGGTCTGGGCCCGCGGCCCGCACCGGGCAGGCCCGCGGCCCGCACCGGGCAGGCCCGCGGCCCGCACCGGGCCCCAGACCGTACCGGGCCCGCACCCGGCAGTGCCATGGAGCCGGCGGAGAGGACGTGCGTCAGCGCGGCGGCGGGGTCAGCCGCTGCGGCCGTAGTCGTCTTCCAGGCGGACGATGTCGTCCTCGCCGAAGTAGTCGCCGTGCTGTACCTCGACGAACACCAGTGGCTCGGCTCCGGTGTTGTGGATCCGGTGGGCGACGCCCAGGCCGACGTCCAACCCCTGGCCCGGCTTGACGGCCACGTCGGTGCCGTCCAGGGTGACGACGCCCTCTCCGGCCACGACGAACCAGTGCTCCGCCCGGCGGGCGTGCTTCTGGTAACTGAGCCGCTGCGCCGGATGCACCTCGATCGTCTTGACCTTGAAGTTGTTGCCCTCGGTGAGGACCGTGTAGCTGCCCCAGGGGCGCTCGGAGTGTTCAGTCACCGGAATATCCTGCCCGATCCGGGGACCGGGCCGACACTCATCCGCCCGGCATCCGCACCGTCACCTCCGGTACCTTGACGTCGAGATAAGCTCGCCCTAGCGTGAGAGAGTCGTAAATTAGCTCGATATCGAGATACCTGTGGTGCACCACAGCGTTGAGGAGCACAGCCCCAGGGAGGCGGACCCGGATGACCGCGAACAGCTTTGGCAGCCTGGCCACATTGCAGGCCGGCGGGACCGAGTACCAGATCCACCGGCTTGATGCGGTGGCCGGGTCGGCGAGCCTGCCGTTCAGCCTGAAGATCTTGCTTGAGAACCTGCTGCGCACCGAGGACGGGCGCAACGTCACCGCCGAGCATGTCACCGCCCTGGCCGGGTGGGACGCCGCGGCCGAGCCATCCACCGAGATCCAGTTCACCCCGGCCCGGGTCATCCTCCAGGACCTGACCGGCGTGCCGGCCGTGGTCGACCTGGCCACCATGCGGGAGGCCATGCGGGACCTGGGCGGCGACGCGTCCAAGATCAACCCGCTGGTCCCGGCGGAGCTGGTCATCGACCACTCGGTGGTGGCTGACATCTTCGGCCGCCCGGACGCCTTCGACCGGAACGTGGCCCTGGAGTTCAGCCGTAACCGGGAGCGGTTCCAGTTCCTGCGCTGGGGCCAGGATGCGTTCCGCCAGTTCAAGGTGGTGCCGCCGGGCACCGGCATCGTGCACCAGGTGAACATCGAGCACCTGGCCCGGGTGGTGATGGCGCGCGAGGGCGCCGCCTACCCGGACACCTGCGTGGGCACCGACTCGCACACCACCATGCAGAACGGCCTGGGCGTGCTGGGCTGGGGCGTGGGCGGCATCGAGGCCGAGGCGGCCATGCTGGGCCAGCCGATCAGCATGCTGATCCCGCGGGTGGTCGGCTTCCGGCTGACCGGCGAGCTGCCGTCCGGGGCCACCGCCACCGACCTGGTGCTCACCATCACCGAACTGCTCCGCAAGCACGGCGTGGTCGGCAAGTTCGTCGAGTTCCACGGCGAGGGGGTGGGCTCGGTGCCGCTGGCCAACCGGGCCACGATCGGCAACATGAGCCCCGAGTTCGGCTCCACCTGCGCGATCTTCCCGATCGACGAGCAGACCCTGGACTACCTGCGGCTGACCGGCCGCCCGGCCGATCAGGTTGCGCTGGTCGAGGCGTACGCCAAGGAGCAGGGCCTGTGGCATGACCCGGCTGCCGAGACGCGCTACTCCGAGGAGCTCGAGCTCGACCTGTCCACCGTGGTGCCGTCCCTGGCCGGGCCGAAGCGGCCGCAGGACCGGGTGGCCCTGTCCGACGCCAAGCCCGCGTTCCGCGAGTCGCTCGGCAACTACGTGCCGCTCGACCGCCTGGACGAGGACGTGGCCGGGACCTTCCCGGCGTCCGACCCGTTCGAGGCGGACCGGGAGAATGGCGGGGCTGACCAGCCGGCCAGCCAGCCGGCGGCCGCCCGCTCCGGCCGCCCGTCCAACCCGGTGCAGGTGACGCTGGAGGACGGCACCAAGACCTCCGTGGACCACGGCTCCGTGGTCATCGCCGCCATCACCTCGTGCACGAATACCTCTAACCCGTCGGTCATGGTGGGCGCCGCGCTGCTGGCCAAGAAGGCGGTCGAGGCCGGGCTGAACCGCAAGCCGTGGGTCAAGACCACGCTGGCGCCCGGCTCCAAGGTGGTCATGGACTACTACGAGCGGGCCGGGCTGACCCCCTACCTGGAGAAGCTCGGCTTCAACCTGGTCGGTTACGGCTGTACCACCTGCATCGGCAACTCCGGGCCGCTGCCCGAGGCGATCAGCGCGGCGGTGGCCGAGAACGACCTGGCCGTGGTGTCGGTGCTGTCCGGCAACCGCAACTTCGAGGGCCGGATCAACCCCGACGTGAAGATGAACTACCTGGCCTCACCGCCGCTGGTGGTGGCGTACGCGCTGGCCGGCACGATGGACTTCGACATGGAGAACGAGCCGCTGGGCAGCCGCCCCGACGGCACCCCGGTCTACCTGCGCGACATCTGGCCCTCGGCGGCCGAGATCGCCGACGTGGTGCTGCACGCGGTGGCCGCGGAGATGTTCACCCGGGACTACGCCGACGTGTTCGAGGGCGACGAGCAGTGGCGTGAGCTGGACGTGCCCGGCGGGGACACCTTCGAGTGGGGCGGGGACTCCACCTACGTCCGCAAGCCGCCGTACTTCGACGGCATGCCGGACAAGCCCATGCCGGTCAGCGACATTCACGGTGCCCGGGTGCTGGCCATGCTGGGCGACTCGGTGACCACCGACCACATCTCCCCGGCCGGGGCGATCAAGACCGACAGCCCGGCCGGGAAGTACCTGACCGAGCACGAGGTGGAGCGGAAGGACTTCAACTCCTACGGCTCCCGCCGCGGGAACCACGAGGTGATGATCCGCGGCACGTTCGCCAACATCCGGCTGCGCAACCAGCTGGCCCCCGGCACCGAGGGCGGCGTCACCATGCACCTGCCCGGCGGCGAGCAGATGTCCATCTACGACGCGTCCCGGAAGTACATCGACGAGGGCACGCCGCTGATCGTGCTGGGCGGCAAGGAGTACGGCTCCGGGTCCTCCCGGGACTGGGCGGCCAAGGGCACCCTGCTGCTCGGCGTCCGCGCGGTGCTGACCGAGTCCTTCGAGCGGATCCACCGGTCCAACCTGATCGGCATGGGCGTGCTCCCGCTGCAGTACCAGCCGGGGGAGTCGGCCGCCTCGCTCGGCCTGACCGGTCATGAGGTCTTCGAGATCACCGGGATTGAGGAGATGAACAGCGGGACGGTGCCCCGCGAGGTGACGATCCGGGCGGACGGCAAGGAGTTCCCGGCCGTGGTCCGGATCGACACCCCGGGCGAGGCGGAGTACTACCGGCACGGCGGCATCATGCAGTACGTGCTCCGCTCACTGCTCAGCTGATCCTGCGACCGCCCCGGCCCCGGCCCCGGCCCCGGCCCGGCGCCCGCCGGGGCGGGGGCGGAGGCGGCGCGGCGGCCGGTAGCGTGGCGGGGTTATGCCTGAGCCTGCCGTCCCGGCCGTCCGGCCCAGGTCCCGGGCCCGCCGCCGGGCCGGCGGAACCGCGGTCCTGGTGGTCGGCATCACCGCCCTCGCCTTCAACATGCGGGCGGCGATCACCAGCCTGCCCCCGCTGTTCCCGGAACTCGCCGCCAGCCTCAAGCTGTCTTCCGCCGCCCTGTCCGCACTGGCGGCGTTGCCGGTGCTCTGCTTCGGCGTCTTCTCCGGGGCCGGGGCCCCGCTCAGCCGGCGGTTCGGCGAGGAGCGGGTGCTCGGGGCGGCGCTGGTCATGCTGGCCGCCGGACTGGCCCTGCGCGGCGCGTTCCCCGGCGCCATGCTGTACCCCGGCACCGCGCTGGCCGCCGTGGCCATCGCGCTGCTCAACGTGCTGCTGCCCAGCCTGGTCAAACGGCGCAAGCCGGAGCGGGCCGGACTGCTCCTCGGCATCTACCTGCTGGGGCTGTCGGCCGGCTCCATCCTCGCGTCGCTGATCGCCGTCCCCGTCTACCGGGCCTCCGGCGGCTCGGTGCTGCTGGCCCTGGGCCTGTGGGCCCTCCCCGCGCTCGGCGCCGCCGTGGCGTGGCTACCCCAGCTGCGGTTCCGCACCCTGCCGTCCGGCGGGCCCGGTGCCGGCGGGCCCGGTGCCGGGAGACGCGGTGCCAGGGGACGCGGTGCCGGGAGACGCGGTGCCGCGGGGCGCGGGCGGCCCGTCTACCGGCACGCCCTGACCTGGCAAGTCACCGGGTTCATGGGCCTGCAGAGCCTGACCTTCTACGCGACGCTGTCCTGGCTGCCCACCATGTTCCGGGACCGCGGGGTCAGCCCTGGTGGGGCCGGGGCCTTGCTGGCCGTGATGAGCTTCGGCGGCGCGATCACTGCGCTGGTCGTCCCGGTGCTCGCGCACCGCGCCCGGGACCAGCGCCTGCTGATGGCGCTGACCGTCGCGGCCAGCGCGGCCGGGCTGGCCGGCGCCTGGTTCGCCCCGCTGGGCTCCGCGGTGGCCTGGGTGCTGCTGCTCGGGTCCGGCCAGGGTGCCGCGCTGGGCCTGGCCATCTTCTTCACCATGGCCCGGGCCCCCGATCCGGCCACCGCGGCGTCGCTGTCGTCGTTCGCGCAGAGCCTGGGCTACCTGCTGGCCACCACGGGGCCGCTCCTGGTCGGCTTCCTGCATTCCGCCACGGCGGGCTGGACCATCCCCGTGGCCGTGCTGCTGGTGATCACCGGGCTGCAGTTGGCGGCGGGCTGGCCGGCCGCCCGCGATCTGACCGTGCCCGCGACGGCCCCCGGGGAACCGCTGACCGGGTCGCTCGCCGCCCCGGCGGCCGATCCGCATCGGCGCGGTGAGTTGTGACCACGACGGGGGCCGGAAGGCGCCCGTGCGGTGGATTGTGACCGCCTAGGAGGTCACAATCCACCGCACAACGGGATTACCGGACGGGTGGCGCGGCGCGCGCGGGCGGGGAAGGGGCCGGCGTGGCGGGATGCCGGGCCGGGTGCGCTCCAGGCCCGGGAGTAGGTTCGGATCTGTCGCTGCTGGAGGTGCTGGATGCTCGTAGCCGGGGTGGATTCATCCACGCAATCCACCAAGGTGGTGCTGTGCCAGGCGGAGGACGGCACGATCGTCGCCCGGGGCAGTGCGCCGCACCCGCCCGGCACCGAGTGCGCGCCCGAGGCGTGGTGGATCGCGCTGCAGCGGGCCGGTGCTGGCCTGCTGGACCGGGCCGACGCGGTCGCCGTGGCCGGCCAGCAGCACGGCATGGTGGTCCTGGACGAGGCGGGCCAGGTCATCCGGCCCGCGCTGCTGTGGAACGACCTGCGGTCGGCCCGGGCGGCGGAACAGCTGATCGCCGAACGGGGCGGCCCGGCCTGGTGGGCGGAGCAGGCCGGCAGCGTGCCGAACGCCTCGTTCACCGTGACCAAGCTGCGCTGGCTGGCCGAGCACGAGCCGGAGAACGCCAGCCGGGTGGCCCGGGTGCTGCTGCCGCACGACTGGGTCACCTGGCGGCTGGCCTCGGCGGGACGGCGGGCCGCCGAGCCGGTCACCGACCGCGGCGAGGCGTCCGGCACCGGGTACTTCTCGCCCGCGTCCGGCCGCTGGCTGCCCGAGGTCGCGGCGGCCGCGCTCGGCCACGAGCCCGCGCTGCCCCGGGTGGCCATGTCCCCGGAGGTGATCGGCGAGACCGTCGGCGGCGCGGTGCTGGCCCCGGGCACGGGCGACAACATGGGCGCCGCGCTCGGGCTGGGCCTGGAGCCCGGCGAGCTGGCCACCTCCATCGGCACGTCGGGTACGGCCTACGCGGTCACCGGGCACCCGGTGGCCGACGCCACCGGGGCGGTGGCCGGGTTCGCTGACGCCACCGGCCGGTTCCTGCCGCTGGTCGCCACGGTGAACGCCGGCCTGGTGCTGGCCGCGGTGGCCGAGCTGATCGGCACCGACGTGGCCGGGCTGTCCGAGCGGGCGCTCACCGCCGGGGCGGGCGCGGGCGGCCTGACCCTGCTGCCCTACCTGGACGGTGAGCGGACCCCCAACCGGCCCCGGGCGCGGGGCGTGCTGCACGGCCTGACCACGCGGAACGCGACCCCGGCCAACTTCGCCCGGGCCGCCGTCGAGGCGGTGCTGGCCACGCTGGCGGAGGCGGCTGACCTGATCGCCGCGCAGGGCGTCGAGCGGCGCCGGGTGCTGCTGATCGGCGGGGGGGCCCGGTCCGAGGCGGCCCGCCGCCTCGCCCCGGGGATCTTCGGCGTCCCGGTCGGCGTGCCGGAGCCGGAGGAGTATGTGGCGCTCGGCGCGGCCCGGCAGGCGGCGTGGGCGCTGGCCGGCACCGCCGGGCCGCCCGCCTGGCCACGGCACCTGACGGAGGAGTACACCGGCCCGGCACAGCCGGCCATCCGGGACCGGCTCGCCTGGCTCCGCGAGGCCACCACGGAATGGGATGACACCGCACCGGGCCGGCCGCTGGCCGGGGCAGCGGGCGGCGACGCAGACGGCAAGGCCGCGACGTTGGGCCTGGAAGAAAGGACTGCCCGGTGAGTGCAGACGCGTATGTTCCGACTCGGCAGGACAAGTTCTCGTTCGGGATCTGGACGGTTGGCTGGCAGGGAGTGGATGTGTTCGGCGGTGCGGTGCGGCCGCCGATGCGGGCGGACCGCGCCGTCCGCAAGCTCGCCGAACTGGGCGCCTACGGGGTCAACTTCCACGACAACGACGTGTTCGAGTTCGGCGCCAGCGAAGCCGAGCGGGATGCGCGGATCGCCGACTTCCGCCGGGCGCTGGACGATACCGGCCTGGTGGTGACGACGGCGACGACGAACTTGTTCGGCCACCCGATGTTCAAGGATGGCGGGTTCACCGCCAGCGACCGCGACGTGCGCCGGTTCGCGCTGGCCAAGGTGATGCGCAACCTGGACCTGGCGGCCGAGCTGGGCGCGGGCATCTACGTGTTCTGGGGCGGCCGGGAGGGTGCCGAGTCCGGCGCGGCCAAGGACGTGCGCGCCGCGCTGGCCCGGTACAAGGAGGGCCTGGACCTGCTCTGCCAGTACGTGCTGGACCAGGGGTACAGCCTGCGGTTCGCCATCGAGCCCAAGCCCAACGAGCCGCGCGGCGACATCCTGCTGCCCACGGCCGGGCACGCCCTCGCGTTCATCACCGAGCTGGAGCATGCCGAGATGGTCGGCATCAACCCGGAGGTCGGGCATGAGGAGATGGCCTCGCTCAACTACGCGCACGGCATCGCGCAGGCCCTGTGGCACGGCAAACTGTTCCATATCGACCTCAACGGCCAGAGCGGCCCGCGGTACGACCAGGACCTGCGGTTCGGCGCCGGTAATGCCCGAGGCGCGTTCTGGGTGGTGGACACCCTGGAGGCGGGCGGCTACGACGGGCCGGTCCACTTCGACTACAAGCCGCCGCGCACCGAGGACGACGAGGGCGTCTGGGTGTCCGCCGCGGCGTGCATGCGCAACTACCTGATCCTGCGGGAGAAGGCCCGGGCCTTCCGCGCCGATCCGGAGGTGAAGGCGGCCCTGGCCGCGTCCGGGGTGGAGGACCTGGCCACGCCCACCCTGGCCGCCGGCGAGACCTGGCGGGACGTCCAGGGCTTCACCCCCGACATCGAGGCCCTGGCCGTCCGCGGCCTGGGCTACGAGCGCCTGGACCAGCTCGCCCTGGAACACCTCTACGGCGTCCGCTGAGGCGGCCGCGCACGAACCGGCTATCCGCCCGCGCGGCGGGGGCCGCCGAAGGCGGCTTCCCGCCGAGTCGGCGGATGCGCGGGGGGATCCGGGTCATCCCCCCGGCCATTACTGTGCGGGTTCCGGGGGTCATCCGCCCCGGCTTATTACTGTGCGGGGGCTCCGGGAGCCGCCCCCGAGCCCATACTGTGGTGATCGCCACGCCGGGGAGGACGGGGCTTCCGTGCGCCGCGCGAGTCGGGCGAAATAGACTCGCCAGGAGATTCCCGCTTCGCCTCTGGGGCAGGCGGGCCCGGTGTGCCGGGAGTGCGCCACCCGTACCAGGCCCGGATTGGCCGGGCAGGCCTGATCCAGGCGACCAGGCCGATGAGTTGAGGGAGCAGCACGGTGACCTTGCTGGAATCCATCGCCGGCCCGCGCGACGTGAAGCAGCTGGACGCTGACCAGTTGCCGGTCCTGGCCAGTGAAATCCGGGACCTGCTGGTTGAGACCGTGTCGCGGACCAGCGGCCACCTGGGGCCCAACCTGGGCGTGGTGGAACTCACCATCGCCCTGCACCGGGTGTTCGACTCGCCGGTGGACAAGATCGTTTTCGATACGGGGCACCAGTCCTACGTGCACAAGCTGCTCACCGGCCGGGTGGGGGAGTTCGGCTCGCTGCGGCAGCGGGGCGGCCTGTCCGGTTACCCGAGCCGGGCCGAGTCCGAGCATGACCTGGTGGAGAACTCGCACGCGTCCACCAGCCTGTCCTACGCCGACGGGCTGGCTAAGGCGTACCGGCTGCGCGGCGAGAGGGACCGGACCGTGGTCGCCGTCATCGGGGACGGCGCGCTGACCGGCGGGATGGCCTGGGAGGCGCTGAACAACATCTCGGTGGCCAAGGACAGCCGCCTGGTCGTCGTGGTCAACGACAACGGCCGGTCCTACCAGCCGACCATCGGCGGCCTGGCCAACAACCTGGCCAGCCTCCGGGTCAACCAGCGCTACGAGAACGTGCTGGACTACATCAAGACCACGCTGACCCGCACGCCCGTCGTCGGCGGCCCGCTGTACGGCACCCTGCACGGGATGAAGAAGGGCCTCAAGGACGTCCTCCAGCCGCAGGTGCTGTTCGAGGACCTGGGCCTCAAGTACCTCGGCCCGATCGACGGCCACGACGAGCAGGCCGTCGAGGTGGCGCTGCGCCGGGCCCGCGACTTCGGCCACCCGGTGCTGGTGCACGTCATCACCCGGAAGGGCTTCGGCTACCAGCTGGCCGAGGACAACGAGGAGGACTGCCTGCACCAGGTGCCCGCGGCCGCCCCGGCGGGCATTGTCCCGGGCGTGCCCAAGCGCACCTGGTCGGAGGTGTTCGGCGAGGCGCTGGTCGCGATCGGCGCCCGGCGGCCCGACGTGGTGGGGATCACCGCCGCCATGCTGCACCCGACGCAGCTGGCGCCGTTCGCCCAGGCTTACCCGGACCGGGTCTTCGACGTCGGCATCGCCGAGCAGCACGCGGTGACCAGCGCGGCCGGCCTGGCCATGGGCGGGCTGCACCCGGTGGTGGCCATCTACGCCACCTTCCTCAACCGGGCGTTCGACCAGGTGCTGATGGACGTGGCGCTGCACGAGCTGCCGGTCACCTTCGTGCTGGACCGGGCCGGCGTCACCGGCCCGGACGGGGCCAGCCACAACGGCATGTGGGACGGCTCGATCCTGCAGGTCGTCCCGGGGCTGCGGATCGCCGCGCCGCGGGACGCCACCCGGATCGCCGAGCTGCTGAACGAGGCGGTCGCGGTCAGCGACGGGCCGACCGTGGTGCGCTTCCCCAAGGGGAACGTGGGTGCGGAGGCGGAGCCGGTCGCCAGGGCGGGCAGCATGGACATACTCCGGCAGCCGGACGGCGGTGCCCCCCCCGACGTGCTGCTGGCCGGGGCCGGGCCGATGGCGGTCAGCGGCCTGATCGCCGCCGACCGGCTGGCCGACCAGGGCATCGCCGTGACCGTGGTGGACCCGCGGTGGACCAAGCCGCTCGACCCGGCGCTGGCCGGCCTGGCCCGGCGGGCCCGGCTGGTGGTGACGGTGGAGGACAACGGCCTGGCCGGCGGGTTCGGCGACGCGGTGGCCCGGCTGCTCCGCGACGCGGGCGTGGCGGTACCGCTCAAGACCTTCGGCATCCCGCAGCGGTTCCTGGCGCACGGGTCGCGGGACGAGGTGCTCGACGAGATCGGCCTGGCCCCGCAGCACCTGGCCCGGCAGATCACCGAGGCAGTCGCCCGGCTCGACCAGGAGCAGGAACCCGCCTCGCACGCGCCCGGATCCGCGGCGGCCGCGCCGCGGCCGGCCAGCCCGCAGGCCAGCGGCGAGCAGCCGCCCGGGACGCACCGGCAGGCATAAACTCCGCCGGAGACGGACCTGGGCGGCCAGCGCGGCGGATGAGGACGGTGGGTGGCAGCAGTGCGGACACTCCAGATCGCGGTCGTCGGCTCCGGGCCGGCCGGGATCTACACGGCCGAGGCGCTGATCAAGCAGGCCGCTGCGCTCGCCCCGCCGGGCACCGTCAGTGTGGACGTGCTGGACCGGCTGCCCACGCCCTACGGGCTGGTCCGTTACGGGGTCGCGCCGGACCACCCGTCGATCCGGTCCATCGCCGAGTACCTGCGCGGCGTGCTGGAGCACCCGGCGGTGCGGTTCCTCGGCGGGGTGCACCTCGGTGACGACGTCACTCGTGAGGACCTGCTGGCCAGCTACGATGCCGTGGTCTACGCCACCGGGGCGATGCGCGACCGGCGGATGGGCATCCCCGGCGAGGACCTGCCCGGCAGCTACGCGGCCACCGATTTCGTCAACTGGTACTGCGGCCACCCTGACTCCGACGCCGGCGCGTTCCTGCTGGACGCCGAGTCGGTGGCCGTGGTCGGGGTCGGCAACGTGGCCGTGGACGTGGCCCGGATCCTGGTCAAGGACCCGGCCGCGCTGCGGGTCACCGACATCCCGCAGGGGGTGCTGGACACCCTGTGCGCCAGCAAGATCCGCGAGGTCCATGTCATCGGTCGCCGCGGCCCCGCGCAGGCCAAGTTCACCACCAAGGAGCTCCGCGAGCTGGGCGAACTCGACGGAGTGGACATCACGGTGCTGCCCGAGGAGATCGATTCCGGCGCCTTCGACGCCATCGGGCAGAGCGCCCGGCTGGCCGGGACGGACCGCCGGGTGCGCGGCAACATGGCCGTGCTCACCGGCTGGGCCGGCCTGTCGCCGGCCGGCCAGGACCGCAGGCTGACCCTCCGCTTCTGGCTGCGGCCGGAAAGGATCGAGGGCACCGAACGCGTCTCCGGGCTCACTGTCGAGCGCACCCGCCTGGACGACGAGGGCCGGCTGACCGGCACCGGCGAGTACGAGACGATCAGCGCCCAGATGGTGTTCCGCAGCGTGGGGTACCAGAGCGTGCCGCTGCCCGGGGTGCCGTTCGACGAGCGCACCGCCACCGTGCCGAACGCCGAGGGCCGGGTGCTCGGGCCAGACGGCGGGCCGCTGCCCGGGGAGTATGTGGCCGGGTGGCTCAAGCGCGGCCCGACGGGGGTGGTCGGGACGAACAAGTCGGACGCGGCGGCCACGGTCCGCGCCCTGCTGGCCGACCTGGCGGCGGGCGGAGCCGCACCCGGGTCGAAGGTACCGTTCACCGAGATGCTCGAGGCGCGTGGCATCCGCCCGGTCGGCTACGAGGACTGGCTCCAGGTGGAACGCGCCGAGGCGGAGCTGGCCGCCTCGCTGGGCCGCGGGGAGCGGGTCAAGATCGGCGGCCGCGACGCCATCGAGGCACTATGCCGCCCGCCGGCTGGCTGACTCCGGCGGCGTTGCACCGGGTCGTCACGTCGGCCGTCCGCAGGCTGGCCCGGCCTGCGCTGCGTGACCCCGCTGTCCGGCGGACCGCTGCCCCGCATTTCGGGTGAGTTACGCCGTAGCGAACAGGACAGATATATTGCTATCCGTCATTGAAAACGCAGAGGTCGGTAGTCTTGATCGCCGGGACACTGGGGACAATGACGACATGAACGCCGGGCAAGTGAATTTTCAGGGAACTGACAGCGACCAGGCCGCCAACGCGGCGCCAGAGGGGGTCGCCACGCAGCCCGGTGATGACCTGCCCTCCGACCGGTACATCGAGCGCGAGGGCAGCTGGCTGCGGTTCAACCAGCGGGTGCTGGAACTAGCCCAGGACGAGCATGTGCCGCTGCTGGAGCGGGTCAGGTTCCTGGCCATCTTCGCCAGCAACCTGGACGAATTCTTCATGGTCCGGGTGGCCGGCCGGATGCGGCGGATGGCCACCGGCCTGCCGGTGGAGGGCGTTACCACCGGCATGCCGCCGGACCAGGTGCTCGAGGCCACCCTGGAGACGGCGCGCGAGCTGAGCCTGGAGCATGCCGAGTACTTCCGCTCCGTCATCATGCCGGCCCTGGCCGCGGAGGGGATCGAGATCCTGCGCTGGAAGGAGCTGTCCGCCGAGGAGCAGAGCGAGCTCCACCAGCTGTTCCGGGACCGGATCTACCCGGTCCTCACCCCCCTGGTGGTGGACCCGGCCCACCCCTTCCCCTACATTTCCGGGCTGTCGCTCAGCCTGGCGGTCATGATCGCGGAGCCGGAGACCGGCGCGACCATGTTCGCCCGGGTGAAGGTGCCGCCGCTGCTGCCCCGGTTCCTCACCGTCGGGAAGTACCGGTTCGTCCCGCTGGAGGACGTGATCGCGGCGCACCTCACCGAGCTGTTCGTGGGCCTGGACATCCTGGAGCACCACGTGTTCCGGGTGACCAGGACCCGGGAGCTGGAGATCGACGAGGACGTCACCGAGGACCTCATGCAGTCGCTGGAGCGCGAGCTGCTTCGGCGCCGGTTCGAGCCCGCGGTGCGGCTGGAGGTCGAGGAGTCGATATCCACGGAGGTCCTGGAGAAGCTCGTCACCGAGCTGGCCATCGACCGCCGCGCGGTCTACCACCTGCCGGGCCCGCTGGACCTGACCGGCCTGAACGCCATCGCCGACCTGGACCTGCGGCGGCTCAAGTACCCGGCATTCGTGCCGCGGGAATCGGCGCTCCCGCAGGACAGCGACGTGTTCGCCACCCTGGACCGCGGGGATGTACTGGTGCACCACCCGTATGACTCGTTCACGGCCACGGTCGAGCGGCTCACGGTGGAGGCCGCCGCCGATCCCCGGGTGCTGGCCATCAAGCAGACCCTGTACCGGACCAGCGACTCCTCGCCCATCGTGGACGCGCTGATCGACGCGGCCGAGGCAGGCAAGCAGGTCGTCGTGGTCGTGGAGCTGAAGGCGCGCTTCGACGAGCGGGCCAACATCATCTGGGCCCGCAAGCTGGAGGAAGCGGGCTGCCACGTGGTGTACGGCGTCCCCGGCATGAAGACACACTGCAAGATGGTGCTCGTCGTGCGGGAGGATCCGGACGGGTCGCTGCGGCGCTACTGCCATATCGGGACCGGGAACTACAACCCGTTGACGGCCCGGCTCTACGAGGACTTCGGGCTGCTCACCTCCGACGAGACGGTGGGCGGTGACTCCACCGACCTGTTCAATCACCTGACCGCATACAGCCGGAAGAGTTCGTACCGCCGGTTCCTGGTCGCCCCGCATTCGCTGCGGGCCGGGCTGCTGGAACAGATCCAGGGCCAGGTGGCCCGGCAGCGGGAGGGGCTCCCGGCCCGCATCCAGCTGAAGTGCAATGCGATCATCGACGAGGCGGTGATCGACTCGCTGTACCACGCCTCCCGGGCCGGGGTCCCGGTGGACCTGTGGGTCCGCGGCATCTGCGCGCTGCGGCCCGGCCTGCCGGGCCTGTCCGAGACGATCCGGGTGCGCAGTATCCTCGGGCGCTTCCTGGAGCATTCACGGATCTATGCCTTCGGCGCGGGGGACCCCGAGGAGACGGAGGTCTGGATCGGCAGTGCTGACCTGATGCACCGCAACCTGGACCGCCGGGTGGAACTGCTCTGCCGGCTCAGGGACGCCGAGCACAAGAGGGAACTGACGTCACTGATCGACCTGGCGATGGACGACCAGACCAGCTCATGGTGGCTGGCCGGGGACGGCACGTGGACCAGGCACCACCTGGACGCGGAAGGGAAGCCTTTGCGCGACCTGCATTCCTACCTGCTGCAGCGGCGCGGTCACCTCGTTGATAGCTGATGACGGCGGAGCGGGCGGAACAGGCACGAGGAGAGATCCGTGCGGCGGGTGCCGTGCTGTGGCGGCCGGGGGCTGAGGGCCCCGAGGTGGCGCTGGTGCACCGGCGCCGGTACGACGACTGGAGCCTGCCCAAGGGCAAGGGCCTGCCCGGCGAGCACGTCCTGCTGACCGCGGTCCGGGAAGTGGCCGAGGAAACGGGCATCCAGGTGGTCCTCGGCCGCCGGCTGCCCTCCACCCATTACGACCGGGGCGGCCGGCCCAAGGTGGTGGACTACTGGGCGGCGCGGCCGGCCGACGTGCCGCAGCCCGGATTCCAGCCGAACGACGAGGTGGACCGGGTGGACTGGCTGGAGGTGCCGGCCGCCCGGGACCGGCTGAGCTATCCGCACGACACGGCGGTGCTGGACGACTTTGCCGCCGGGCCGCCGGACACCATCCCGTTCATCCTGGTCAGGCACGCGTCGGCGGGCAGTAAGTCGGAGTGGCGGGCGGTCGGCAGCGGCGATGACCTGAGGCGGCCGCTGGACGAGACCGGCGTACGGCAGGCCGCCGCGCTAGCGCCGCTGCTGGGCTGCTACGCCCGGGGCCAGGTGCTCAGCTCGGTCGCGGAACGCAGCATCGCCACCGTGCGACCCTACGCGGCGCGGGTCGGCCTGGAAGTCCAGGCCGACCGGGCGTTCACCGTCGGCATGGCCCCCCCGGTGGCCACCCGCCACCGGGTTGACGAAGTGGTGAGCAGTGGGCGTCCTGCGGTGGTCTGCGCGCACCGGGAGAACCTGCCCGTGCTGCTGGAGGAGGCCAGCGCGGTGCTCGGCGCGAAGCCACCGGACGGCGAACCGCTGCCGATGGCCGGGTTCTGGGTGCTGCATATCGGCTGGTCCGCGCTGATCTGCGCGGAACGGCACCACCCGGTGGCCGCCGCCACGGCCTGAGGCCTCAGCCCAGGCCTGCCCCGGACACGTCCCAGTCCAGGGTGGCAGGCAGCGCCCCCTCGAAGGTGAGTAGCCACCGCTTCACCTCGATCCCGGTGCCGCCGCTGTAGCCGCCCAGGCCATTCCCGGCCACCACGCGATGGCAAGGCACGATCACCGGGACCGGGTTGGAACCCATGATCCGGCCGATGGCGCGGGCCGGCAGCGAGATCCCGTCCGGGCCGGTGACGGCGCGCTGGGCGAGGCCGCCATAGGTGACGGTCTGGCCGTACCCGACTGTCTCGAAGAGCACGGCCAGCACCTGCCGCTGCGAGGCCGAGACGCCGGCCCAGTCGATGGGGACGTCGAAGACCCGGCGCTGCCCGGCGAAGTACTCGGCCAGCTGGTCCCGGGCGGCAGTGAGCAGGTCGCTCCCGGCGCGCCCGGCCCCCGGCGCGGGCGGGCCGCCGGGGGAGGACCGGAACCGCACCCGGGCTACCCCGGCCGCACTGCACGCCACCGCCAGCGGCCCTACCGGCGAACTGAGCGTCGCCCAGGCCAGCCCGGCGGTCGTCATCACCCCGCCACCGCCTTCCCGGCCCCAGCGGCCCGCCAGGGCCGCGACCGCATCCGGATACCGAGACTACGCACTGCTGCCGACAGTTTCCCGGCCCGGGCGGTCCCGGCCCCCGCCCCGGGCGGCCCCGGCCCCGGCCACCGCCCCGGGTGACCCCGGCCCCGGCCACCGCCCCGGGTGACCCCGGCCCCGGCCACCGCCCCGGGTGACCCCGGCCCCGGCCACCGCCCCGGGTGACCCCGGCCCCGGCCCCCGCCCCGGCCCCCGGCCACCGGCCCCGGCCCCCGGCCCGGGCGGCCCCGGTCCTCGCCCCGGGGGCCGGGGCCCCCGGCCCGGGTGGCCCCGCCCCGGCCAGCGCCAGGTTCCGCATACCCTGCCACTGACGACAGGGAGGCCGGCCAGGTGAGTTCCCAGGGGGAAGAATGACTGCATCGTCGGGGAGGCCCGCCGGGTTGCGCCGCTTCGGTGGCCGGGACGGCCGCGGCGAGCGGGGCCGGGTCCCACTGCCCCCGGAGGCCACGGTCAGCTTCGCCGCTGAGCGTGAGGCGGCCAACATCGACGACGTCTTCATCGCGCTGGACAAGGACCTGGTCGGGCTGCAGCCGGTGAAGAAACGGATCCAGGAGATCGCGGCGCTGCTGCTGGTGGACCGGGCCCGGCAGCGCTTCGGGCTCCGGGCCCCGCGGCCGAACCTGCATATGTGCTTCACCGGCCCGCCTGGCACCGGTAAGACCACCGTGGCGCTGCGCATGGCCGACCTGCTGCACCGGCTCGGGTACCTGGAGACCGGGCAGCTCGTCCACGCGATGCGGGACGACCTGGTCGCGGAGTTCGTCGGGCAGACGGCGCCGAAGACCAAGCGGGTCCTGGAGCGGGCCATGGGCGGCGTGCTGTTCATCGACGAGGCGTACTACCTGTACCGGTCCGAGGACTCACGTGATTACGGCCAGGAGGTCATCGACATCCTGCTCCAGGTGATGGAGAACGAGCGGGACAAGCTGGTCGTCATCCTGGCCGGCTACAAGGACCGGATGGACAGCTTCTTCTCGTCCAACCCGGGAATGAGCTCCCGGATCGCGCACCACCTCGACTTCGCCGCCTACGAGCTTGGCGAGCTGGTGTCCATCGGCCGGATCATGCTGGGGCAGGCCAGCTACTACCTGTCTGACGGGGCGGAGGACGCGTTCGCCGGGTACCTGGAGCAGCGGATGCGCCAGCCCCGGTTCGCCAACGCCAGGAGCGTCCGCAACGAGCTGGACCGGGCCCGGCTGCGGCACGCGCACCGGCTGGCCTCCGACCCGCATCGCAGCTGGACCCGGGACGACCTGATGCGCCTGGAGGCCACCGACATACTCAACGCCGCGGAGGGCAGCGAGGAAGGCGACCTCGGCTACGCGGTTCCTTCCGCCGGGTAGCGCGCTGCTCCGGCGCGGCTACTCATCGTCCTTCTCGGCGAGCCGCAGCAGGGCGCCGGCCATCGGCACCGCCACCAGCCCCACCTGCCACGGCCGGGCGCCGTAGCCAGCCAGGTGGGCGGCGACCGCCTCGGCCGTCACCGGGTCCGGCGGCTGCCAGGCCAGCCGGCGCACCGAGTCCGGCTGCACCAGGTTCTCCGCGGGCAGCGAGTGCTCATCGGCGAGGGCCGCCACGACGGTGCGGACCGCGGTCAGGCGGCGGGCCGCCTCCGGGTCGCGTTCCTGCCAGCGGTGCGCGGGCGGCGGGCCGTCGGACACCTGGCCGGATGGCCGGGGCAGTGCCTGGTCCGCCTCGTCGTGCGCCCGGCGGACGGCCCCGAACCACTCCTGGGCGTGGCGCTTGGCGCCCCGCCCCCGGAAGCCGGGCACGCTGAGCAGTGCCGCGACCGAGGTCGGCGCGGCCCGCGCCGCCTCGACGATGGCCGAGTCCGGCAGCACCCGTCCCGGGGACAGGTCCCGGCGCTGGGCGATCCGGTCCCGCTCGAGCCACATCTCCCGGACGATGGCCAGGCCACGCCGGGTGCGCACGCGGTGAATGCCGGACGTGCGGCGCCAGGGGTCCGGCCGGGGGGCCGCGGGACCCGCCCCCAGCACGGCCGCGAACTCCTGCCGGGCCCACTCGTCCTTGCCCTGGGCGGCCAGTTCCGCCGCGAGGGCGTGCCGCAGTTCGACCAGGACCTCCACGTCGAGCGCCGCATAGCGGAGCCAGTCTTCCGGGAGCGGCCGGGTCGACCAGTCGGCGGCCGCGTACCCCTTCTCCAGGGCCAGCCCGAGGACCGTCTCCACCAGCGGGCCGAGCCCGACCCGGGGGTAGCCGAGCAGGCCCGGCCAGTTCGGTGTCGAAGAGCTTCTGGGGCCGGTAGCCGAGGTCGGCCAGGCACGGCAGATCCTGGGAGGCGGCATGCAGTACCGCCTCGGTATCGGCCAGCGCCGCGTCCAGGGTGGACAGGTCCGGGCAGGCTACCGGGTCGATCAGCACGGTCCCGGCGCCGTGGCGGCGCAACTGGACCAGGAAGGCCCGGTGACCATAGCGGAAACCCGACGCGCGCTCGGCGTCCACGGCGACCGGCCCGGTACCCCCGGCCAGCGCGCGGACCGCCTCCTCCAGCGCCCCGGCCGTCACGACCAGCGGTGGCAGCCCGTCCCGTGGCTCCAGCAGTGGCTCGGCCTGCGGCGTGGCCGGGCCTTCTTCGGCCAGTTCCCCGGCCGGGGCGGGCTCCGCTGCCTGAGCGCCGGGCGCTGCGCCGTCCGGGCCGGCGGGCGCTGCGCCGTCCGGGCCGGCGCTGGCCCGGTCTAGGTCGCCGGTCACCGGGGCCGCCGGGAACCAGGCTGGCGTAGCGCGGCCACGCCCCAGGCCAGCGGGGGCAGGCCGGCTGCGGCACACAGCGCGTCGCACCACGCGGCCAGGTGCCCGTCCAGCAGGTCGCCCTCCGGGACCAGGGGCGTCCCCGGGGATGCAGGTGCCCGGACCGGCCGGTCCGGTGCAGCCGGCGACCAAGACGCCCGCAGTTCGAACCCGGTGATCGCCGGCTCGGCTTCCTTGGCGCCGAAGCCCTCGGTGACGACGCGGGTGACGGTGCCGCTCGGCTCGGCGTAGCCGGCTGTCCGGTTGGCCAGCGCCTCGGTCAGCCAGGACCAGCCCACCTGGCCGATGAGCGGGTCCGCGGCGATCTCCGGCTCAAGGTCGGCGCGCACGTACACGATGATCCGCAGCGGCCCGGCCCAGCCGTCCTGCCCGGCCGGGTCGTAGAGCAGCACCAGCCTGCCGCTGGCCACGTCCGCCCCGCCCACCTCCACGGTGGCCGCCAGCGCGGAGGCGAACGGGGCCAGGGTCCGGGGCGCGGGAACGTCCTCGAAGCTCAGCTCGGGGCAGACGGCGCAGACCTCGGCGCGCTGCTCACCGAGCCCGTCCACCAGGGCGGCGAACGCGGCGGCCGGGTCTGCGGGCAGCCCGGACTGGCCCGGCCCCGCAGCGTCGCGGGGCACAGGCTGATCAGACGGGACGTGACCCCCCACTGCCCTCATAGGCTGAGCGTACGTCGTCGCCGCCCGCCATCACCCGATGCGTCCGGGCAATCGCGGCCAAACCGGTATTCCCCGGCCGCCGGGGCGGATGACCGGCCGGGCGCCGATGCCCCCGCGTTACCCCGACATGGCGGGCATATGCGGACCAACCGGGTCACGGCACCGCCCTCCTCACCGTTGTGCCGCAACGGCCCAGGTCCCGGGGACCACTGCGGTAGGCACTGTCCCCGGATGGTGGCACGCGGACCGTGCGGATCGGTGGATCTCGGACGGCGTGTCCCGATGTCACCTGCACGGATGCGGCTGGGCGGGTGCGGTCCTGTGAGAGCATCGAAGGCGTGACTGCGCCGCCCGCCCCGCTTGCTGACGCCCCGTTCCTGCGCGCCTGCCGCCGCCAGCCGGTGCCCTACACGCCGGTCTGGTACATGCGCCAGGCGGGCCGCTCGCTGCCGGAGTACCGCCGCGCCCGCGGTGGCATGCCGATGCTCAAGGCGTGCTCGCTGCCCGATGTGATCACCGAGATCACGCTGCAGCCGCTGCGCCGGTACCCGGTTGACGCGGCCATCCTGTTCAGCGACATCGTGGTCCCGCTGCACGCGGTGGGGCTGGACATCGACATCAAGCCGGGTGTCGGCCCGGTGCTCGGCGAGCCCATCCGGGACGAACGGGACCTGGCCCGGCTGCGCAGCCTGGAGCCGGGCGATGTGGGGTTCATCACCGAGGCGGTGACCGCGCTGGTGGGCGAGCTGGGCCCGCGGCCGCTGATCGGGTTCGCCGGCGGCCCGTTCACCCTCGCCTCGTACCTGATCGAGGGCGGCCCGTCCAAGGGGCACGACCTGACGAAGTCCGTGATGTACGGGAACCCCCGGCTGTGGCACGCGCTGCTGGGCCTGGCTCACCGACATCACCATCACCTTCCTGCGGGTCCAGGTGGCCGCCGGGGCCTCGGCGGTGCAGCTGTTCGATTCATGGGCGGGCGCGGTCAGCCCCGAGGACTACCGGGTGTCGGTGCTGCCGCACAGCAGGCGGATCTTCGAGGCCCTGGCGGACACCGGGGTGCCGCGGATCCACTTCGGCGTCACCACCGGCGAGCTGCTCGGGCTGATGAGCGAGGCGGGCGCGGACGTGATCGGGGTGGACTGGCGGGTGCCGCTGGACGAGGCGGCCCGCCGGATCGAGCCGGGCAAGGCGCTGCAGGGCAACCTGGACCCGTCGATCCTGCTCGCCCCGTGGGAGGTCATCGAGCCGCGGGCCAGCGAAGTGATCCGCCGCGGCCGCATCGCCGAGGGGCACGTGTTCAACCTGGGCCACGGCGTGCTCCCGGCCACCAGCCCGGACATCCTGGCCAGGCTGACCGACCTGGTGCACGAGGCCTCTATCCGGGAGCACGCCGGCTCCTAGGGACGTGCCCCGGCCGAGGGCGCGGGCGGCCGGTAATCCGCCCGGCCCTCTCCCGGCCATCCGGCTACCGGGCGGTGCCCGGTCCGCTGCCCGGGGTGGTGGCGGCCGGGGCCGCCCGCCGCCGCAGCCAGCGCCAGCCGAGATAGGCCAGGCCGCCGGCCAGGGCCAGGACCACCGCGAACGGCAGTGCCGCCCCCGTCGCGGTGAGCAGCGCGGAAACCAGCCGGACCAGCCCGTGCCAGCCGGCGGCGAGGCCGCCAGTGAAACCGCCCGCCGTCTTCACGTGCCTCACGGCCGGTCCCGGCCTGCTGACCAGGAGCAGGCTCACCGTGCCGAACGCGGTCTCGTGGGCCAGCGCGCGCTGCTGGGCGAGCAGTTCCTCCAGGCTCGCCTCCTCCGCGTTGATCTGGTTCTGCACGTCGAGCAGGCTGGCCACCGAGCCGGCCCGGGTGAGCAGCGCACGGAGCGCGGCGATGGCGTCCTGCGCCGACGTCACCCGGCTGCCGACGTCCGCGACCGTCTGGGTCACGTCCTGGGCCTGCTGGTCGAGCGTGAGCCGGGTACCCAGCTGGGCGGACAGGATGGCCAGCGCCTGCTGGTAGCTGGACGCCGGGATCTTCAGCTGGAGGCTCACCGTGGACTGGGCCGGGTGGGCCCGGTCTAGCGCGGTGTGCTCGCTGGCCAGGTAACCGCCGTCGGACCGGGCCAGCTGGGCCGCGGCCGCGGCCGCCCGGCCCAGGCTGGCCACCCGCACGGTCAGGCTGGCGGTGTAGATGACCGACTGGGCGCCGGGCCCGGGCAGCACGGACAGCGCGGCGCCCGCCCGGCCCGCGCTGGAACCGGCGGCCGGCCGGGCGGCCGGGGCCAGCCCGGCCTGGGCCGGCCTGGCCGCGGCGGATGAGGACGAGGAACCGGTGGCGGAACAGCCGGCCGCCAGCAGGCAGCCGATGACGGCGAGCAGGCCGGCCGCGGCACTCGCGGTCCGGCGGTCAAACCCGGGTGATCTCATGCCGGTCCGACGCGGGGCCGCCGGGTGCTGGTTCCTGGCCCCAGGTCACATGTTCACAACGTGCGGGTCATGCTCCGGCGCGGTCGCCCGGGACCACGGCCGCAGCGCCAGCGCCACAGCCGGGAACACCAGCACCGACAGCAGCGAGGCGCCGATCAGCGCGGCGGCGGTGGCCGGGCTGAGCAGCCCGAGCGCCAGCCCGAGGTCGGCGACGACCACCGGGAAAGTCAGCGTGGTGGCCTGCAGCAGCCCGGCGGCCACCGCGGGCCGGGTGCCCACCGCGCGCCGGTACAGCAGGGCGGGGGCGCCCCGGACCACCACGATGGCCAGCACCAGCAGTGGTACCAGGGCCAGCGAGGAGGCGTGCGCGAACAGCGCCCGGATGTTGAACTGCACCCCGGTCATCACGAAGAACACCGGGACCAGGAAGCCGTACCCGATGGCGCGGATCTTCGCCTGGTAGCGCTCCTGGCTGGGCCGCTCATCGCCGTCGGAGATGCCGACCACCACGCCGCCGATGAACGCGCCGAGCAGCGCGTCCACGCCGAACCGGTGAGCCAGCGCGGTGAAGATCAGCAAGGTGACGAACGCGGCCCGGACCCGCAGCTGCGAGGTGTCCTCGTCGGAGTCCGCGAAGGTCCGGCTCATCCACCGGGTCCGCCACAGGCCCCTGAGCGCGAACGCGACGATCACCGCGGCGGCGCCCATGGCCAGCACGTAGAGCACCTGGACCGTGGTCGACTCGGGCTGGGCGGAGAACAAGATCGTCAGCAGCAGCAGCGAGCCGAACTCGCCGACCGAGGCGGACACCACCACCAGCTGGCCGAACTCGGTGGTGATCTCCCCGGCGTCGCGGAGCACCGGGACCACCACACCCAGCGTGCTGGCCACCAGGCACAGCGCGAGCAGCCGCACGTCCGCGCCGGACGATACCGCGCGCAGCCCGAACGCGACCGGCACGGCCAGCACGGCCGAGACCACGAACGCCGAGCCGGCCAGCCGGAACGTCGGCCCGCGGAACCGCTCCGGTTTGACGTCCTGGCCGGCCAGGAACAGCAGGAACCCCAGTCCCAGCAGGTAGAGCACCTCGGCTGCGCCGCGGGCATGGACCAGGCCCAGCACCTGCGGCCCGACCACGATGCCGGCCACCACCTCCAGCACCACCGGCGGCACCAGCCGCCGCGGCACGGCCCGGGCCAGCAGCGGGGCCAGGAACGCGGCCACCGCCACGATGAGGAGGCCGAAATAGTCGAGTGTCACCCCATCCCTCCCGGTTGGTGATCTACCCGCGGGGGCGGCCCGGCACCCCTGAGGGTGAACCGGCACCCCGTAGGGTGAAAGCGTGCAGCAGCCCGGAGCGCAACCCGTTGTCGCGATCATCGGCGCCGGCATCGCCGGCCTGGCCGCCGCGTACTTCCTGCGTGATGAGCCGGTGCGGGCCGTTGTGCTGGAAGGCTCGGACCGGGCGGGCGGGAAGCTATGGGCCGCCGAGGTGGCGGGTACCGTCGTGGACGTGGGCGCGGAAGCGCTGCTGGCCCGCAGGCCGGAGGGGACGGACCTGATCCGGGCGGCCGGCCTGGCCGACGGCCTGGTGCTGCCCGGCACCACGGCGGCGCGGATCTGGAGCCGGGGCGTCATGCGGCGGCTGCCCGCCCGGCAGTACATGGGCGTACCCGCAGACCTCGACGACCTGGCCGCCTCCGGCCTGCTGTCCCGCGACGGCCTGGACCGGGCCGGCCAGGAGCCGGGCCTGCCGGCCACCCCGCGGGACGGGGACGTGCCGGTGGCCGGGTACATCGCGGGGCGGTTCGGCCCGGAGGTGGTGGAACGGCTGGTGGACCCGCTGCTCGGCGGGGTGTACGCGGGACGCTCCGAGGAGCTGTCGTTCGAGGCCACGCTGCCCGGCCTGGCTCAGGCGTCCCGGGACCGGGCGTCGCTGGCTGAGGCGGCCGCCTCGCTGCTGCCGCCCCCGCCGTCCGCCCCGGCCGGCGGTGCGGACCGGGGCGGCGCCCCCGCCCGGCCGCCCATGTTCACCTCCCTGGCCAGCGGGTTGGGCGCGCTGCCGGCCGCGGTGGCGGCGGCGTCCGGCGCCGAGCTGCGGACCGGCGCCATGGTCCGCGACCTGGCCCGCACTCCCTCCGGCTGGCGGCTGACGATCGGCTCCGCGCACGATCCCCAGTACCTGGATGCGGACGCGGTCATCCTCGCGCTGCCCGGCCGCCCGGCCAGCCGGCTGCTGGCCGGGGTGCCCGGCGCCGCGGCGGCGGCCGCCGCGCTGGGCGAGATCGAGTACGCCAGCATGGCGATCGTCACCCTGGCCTACCCGCGGGCCGCGTTCCCCCAGCTCCCGGAGAGCAGCGGGTACCTGGTGCCGGCCGTGGACGGCCGCCCGGTCAAGGCGGTCACGTTCTCCTCGGTGAAATGGCCGCACCTGCAGCAGCGGGCCGGGGACCTGATCTTCGTGCGCTGCTCGGTGGGCCGGATCGGCGAGGAGGCGGTGCTGCAGCGGGACGACGGTGACCTGGTGGCACTGGCCGCCGCGGACCTGGCCGCCGCGACGGGGGTCCGCGGTGCCCCGGCCGGGTCCCTGGTCACCCGGTGGGGCGGCGCGCTGCCCCAGTACACGGTGGGCCACCTGGACCGGGTGGCCCGGGTCCAGGCCGGCCTGGCCGGCCAGCCCGGGCTGGCCGCCTGCGGCGCGGCCTACGCGGGAGTCGGCATCCCGGCCTGCATCGCCACCGCGCGCGCGGCGGCTGACCAGGTGCTGGCCGGATTCCAGCAGGACGAGGCGGAGAGTAGGGACTATGTCAGTAGCTGAGGGAATGGCGGGCGGCATCCGCGAGGAGGTCCCCGCCGAGGGCGCCGGGACCGGCGTGCTCGCGGCCGATCCCGCGCCGGACCCGGCCCCGCAGCGGCCCAGGGCCCGCGACCTGAACGAGCTCATCCGCTACACCATGTGGTCGGTGTTCAAGGTGACCGGCACCGGCGCGCTGGAGGCAGCCGGGTCAGTGGCCGGCCTGGGCCGGGACGGGCTGGCCGACGAGGTCGCCGAGCTGTCCCGGCAGGCCGCCGGGAAGGGCGTGGTCACCCGCGGCTGCTACGACCTGCAGGGGATGCGGGCCGACGCGGACTACATGTTCTGGTGGCATGCGCCGGCCGCCGACGACCTGCAGGAGATGTACGCGCGGTTCCGCCGGACCGCCCTGGGCAATGCCAGCGAGCCGGTCTGGTCGGCCATGGCGCTGCACCGGCCCGCCGAGTTCAACAAGGGGCACATTCCCGCGTTCCTGGCCGAGGAGGAGCCCCGTGCGTACGTGTCGGTGTACCCGTTCGTCCGCTCTTACGAGTGGTACCTGATGGACCCGCAGCAGCGCCGCGAGATGCTCGCCGAGCACGGCATGATGGCCCGCGAGTACCCCGACGTGCGGGCCAACACGGTTGCCTGCTTCGCGCTCAACGACTACGAGTGGATGCTCGCCTTCGAGGCCGACGAGCTGCACCGGATCGTGGACCTGATGCGGCACCTGCGCGGCGCCCGGGCCCGGCTGCACACCCGGGAGGAGATCCCCTTCTACACCGGCCGCCGTAAGCCCGTGCACGAACTCGTCGCCGCGCTGCCCTGACAGCCGAGATCAATCTCTGCCGGTCATGACCTGGCTGCCGTCCCGATGCGGCACGCAGGTCATGATCACGACAGCGGGCCGCGACTCCCGGGGTATTGCACCGGTATGTAATATATGTCAGCTTGTCCGCTGACTTTCGTTAAGCGATATGTTACCTAGTGCCCTAGGCCGCGGCGCGTGGCCGCGGGGAGAATATAAGCACAGATGAAGTGACGTGACTTGCCCAGGGCCCGGGGGGGCGAATGTCGTGTTCACCAGGATTCTGGCGCTGGAGGCCGTGGTGGCCGCCGCCGCTTTGCTCTTGATCCCTTTCATCGGAGTCCCGCCGGCAAGCGCCGCCGGCAGCACGGTCATTCACGGGCTGACGCTTTCCGGGTTGCAGAATGACTTGCCCGCCGCGAGTGCCATCTCGCCGAGTATTGCCATGTCGGTTTCCTCAATGTCTCAGCTCGAGGCTCAGATACGTGCGGCGAAGATGACGTGGCATGCCAATGCGGTCCGCTTGCAAGTCATGCAGGACAAGCTGGTCGGGGCCGGTGGCACCGATTATTCGCCGGCCTACATGGGCGACATTTCCGCCGCTGTCAATTACGCCGAGAACGTCGGCCTCTACGTTATCATCAACTGCCAGACGGAGCCCGCGCCTGGCTTTACCAGGAATGAGCCCCGCCCAACGTACGCAACGCGCGCGTTCTGGAGCCGGATCGGCAAGTCATACGGCAACGATCCCAGGGTTATCTTCGATCTCTTCAACGAGCCGCGAGACTCCACGTGGGATCAGTGGCAGGCGGATATGCAGGGAATTACTAACTCGGTGCGCGGGCAGGGCTGGCAGAATACTGTCTGGGTAGAAGGAATACACCATGCTGATTCACTGGCCGGGGCCGGGTCGCATCTCCTGCGCGGCGGCCGGATTGTTTACACGATCCACCACCCAGCGGGGGCGCCCAGCCCCCGGAATTGGAACACCGACTTTGGCAACCTGGCCAGCAAGGGCATACCGGTCGAGGTCGGCGAGTGGACCAACTTCGCGAACGGCTACCACTGGGCGGATGCGCCTGAATCCGTCCCGGCGTTCCTCAGCTACCTGGGGCGCCGGCACATCGGCATGACCGTGTGGACGATGCTGCCCGGAGTGCTGAATTCCACCGGGAACTTCTCCTCCGTGACCACGATGAATTCTCAGTGGCCGCAGCCGGGGCAGGGCGCCGGCCAGCTCGTCCGTGACTGGTTCAGGAAGTGTTACTAACCCGGCCGGGCCGGGCCGGGGCGGGTACGGTCATGCTGAGTCAGCTACCGCTCCGGGCAGGCCTTCGGCCTCCGTGTCACCATCCCGCGTGACCTGTACCGGGGCGGGCTGAGCCAGGGGGGTGTCTGCCATGGCCGCTACGGTGGCCGAGTTCGAGCTGGTCCCGGTGGAGAAGCCGGTCGAGGTCAACGTCATCGTCGGCCAGGCGCACTTCATCAAGACGGTGGAGGACCTGCACGAGGCGCTGGCCGGGGTCAGTTCCCAGCTGAAGTTCGGCATCGCCTTCTGCGAGGCATCGGGGGAGCGGCTGATCCGCCGGTCCGGGAACGACCCGGAGCTCATCGGCCTGGCCGTGGCGAACGCTGAGGCGATCGCGGCCGGGCATGTGTTCATCATCATGCTGCGGGACGGCTTCCCGGTGAACGTGATGAACCCGGTCAGGGCGGTCCCGGAGGTCTGCACGGTGTTCTGCGCCACCGCCAACCCGGTGCAGGTCATCGTGGCCACGGCCGCGGGCGGCGGGCGCGGCGTGGCCGGGGTCATCGACGGCCTGCCCCCGCTCGGGGTGGAGACCGACGCGGACGCCGCGGCCCGGCACCGCCTGCTCCGCGACATCGGCTACAAGCTTTAGCCGCCAGGACCGGGCTGGCCCGCGGGAGCGAGGCGGGGCGCGCCGCAGGCATGTCCCCGCCGGGCCAGCGAATCGCGGAGGTTGCGGGGGCCGTCCCCCGGGCTAGCGGGCTCAGGCTTTGACCGGGGGCGTGCCTGCGGCCACGGCCGCCGGGACCTGGGCGCTGCGGCGGTACAGCTTGGACGGGAACCAGTTCCAGCGGCCGCACAGCACCACGATGGCCGGCACCATCAGGGTGCGGACCAGGAACGTGTCGATCAGCACGCCCAGCGCGATAGCCGCGCCGAGCTCCTTGATCTGGCTGGTCGCGCCGGTGAGGCCGGCCGAGGCGAAGGTGGCCGCCAGGATCAGCCCGGCCGAGGTCACCGTGCTGCCGGTGTGGTGTGAGGCGGTGCGCACGGCCGGGCGCAGCGGGCTGTGGTGGGCTTCCTCCCGGATCCGGCTCATGACCAGGATGTTGTAGTCCTCGCCCAGCGCCATCAGGAAGATGAACAGCAGGAACGGCAGCACGAAGTTCAGCCCGGAGTCACCTGCGCCGACCTGGAAGATGAGCACCGCGATGCCGAGCGCGGCGAAGTAGCTGAGCAGCACCGTGGCCACCAGGTACAGCGGCGCGACGATGCTGCGCAGCAGCAGCCCGAGCAGCAGGGCCAGCAGCACGATCACCACCGGCACGATCTCCTTCAGGTCGCTCTGCGACACCGTGCTCACGTCGTACGACGACGGGGCCAGCCCGGCGGCGCCGCTGTCGATGGCGCCCACCGAGTGCTGCACGCTGGTCACCGCGCTGCGCACCGCCGGGGTGGCGTTGATCGCCGCGGTCGTGGACGGCGCGCCTGCCTTGAGCGAGGTGTAGTACTGCACCGTCTCGCCGTTGGGACTGATGAACTGGGCCAGCGCGCGGTAGAGCTGGTACTGCTGCGCGGACACCGGGGTGCCGGCCGGCTCGGTCGCGGGCAGCTTCCCGGGCGGCCCCAGCTGGGCGTACAGGCTGGACAGCTGGCTGGTGGTCAACGTCGTGCCGTTGGGGTCGAACGGCCCGCTGACCGAGGCGAACACGGGCTTGCCGCCGAGCTCGTTCTCCGCCTGCTGGACCGGGCCCAGGTTCTTCCACACCGAGGACTTCCAGACCAGCAGCACCTGGGTCGGGTTGGCCACGGCCGGCGGGTAGTGGTTGTTGATCACGTTGGTGCCGTCGGCGGACTGGCTGCCGGGCGGGCCGGTGGTCTGCCCGCCGAAGCCGCTGGAGGTGTACCCGAACGAGAACACGCCGAGCACGGCGAGGAACAGCACCCCGGCGACCAGCGTGGTCACCGGGTGGGCGATGACCACGTCGGCCAGCCGGGCGTAGAGGCCCTCCCGGTTCGCGGGCCGGACCGGCCGCGGCCAGAACGTGGCCCGGCCGAACACCGCGAGCAGCGCGGGCAGCAGGGTCAGCGCGGCCAGCAGCATGAGGAAGACCCCGAGGGCCAGCGCCGGGCCGAGCCCGGAGTACAGCCCGAACGTGGCCAGCAGCAGGGTGAGCAGCGCCACGATGACCGTGCCCGCGGAGAACGTGATCGACTCGCCGACGTAGCGCCCGGCGTCCTCGATCGCCCGGTGCGGGGTGGCCCCTTCGGCCATCTCCTCGCGGACCCGCATGATGAAGAACAGCCCGTAGTCGGTGCCCGCCCCGAGCAGCAGCACGGTCAGCATCGTCTCGGTGATGGTAGAGACCTGCAGCCCGGCCTTGGACGCCTCGGCGATGATGGCGCCCGACATCAGCAGCACCCAGATGGCCGGCAGCAGGGTGATCAGCGGCGCGGCCACCGCACGGAACACGATGATCAGCATCACCAGGATGACCAGCACCGACAGGTCCTCGGTCAGGCGCTGCGCGCGGGCCTGGGAGTTCTGGTTGTCCACCGCGCTGGGCAGCTGCCCGGTCAGGTAGGAGGACAGCCCGGAGGGCAGCTGGAAGCTGCTCATCGTGGACCGGATGGCCGCCACGGTGGGCGCGGCCTTGGTGGACGACGTCAGCACGTTGATGACCACCTGGGCCTTGTCCGCCTTGCCGTCCTGGGACAGCCCCTGGTCGGACACGGACACCACGTGGTCATCCTTGGCGATCTTGTCCTGCAGGCTGGTGATCGCCTGCTGGTCGCTGGAGCTCAGCGTGGACTTGCCCAGGACCACCAGGGTCCCGGTGCTGTCGCTGGTGGGCTGGAATGGGGCGGCCAGGTTCATCGCGTGCACGCTCGGCGAGCTGGCGGGCAGGAACGAGCTGTTGTCGGTGTTCACCGCGCTGGACAGCGACGGGAAGAAGGCGATGCACAGCGCCCCGATGATCACCCAGGCCGCGATGATGACGTAGCGGAACCGGATGGCCGCACGGGCCAGCCCGGCCATGAAATTTCCCATGAAGTGCCCCCCCGTGCGGTCCCCACACTGCGCAAGGGATGACCTACCCATAGGGCGCACAGTTAATATCTCGGGCGGTGGTGGGCCGGGCGGCGGGCGGCCGGGCGGCGGGGATGCGGCGGAGCGGGCCCCGCGAGGGGGCGGGCGGGACGGGTCAGGACCGGGCGGGTTCCAGGGTGAGGGAGACGGAGTTGATGCACCAGCGCTGGTCGGTGGGCACCTGGTAGCCCTCGCCTTCGAACACGTGTCCGAGATGAGACTCACACGCGGCGCAGCGGACCTCGACCCGGCGCATGCCCAGTGAGTTGTCCTCGATCAGGATGACCGCGTCGTCCTCGGTCGGGGCATAGAAACTGGGCCAGCCACAGTGCGACTCGAACTTGGCGCCGGAGCGGAACAGCTCCGCCCCGCAGGCCCGGCACCGGTACACGCCCTCGGTCTTGGTATCGGTGTACTCGCCGGTCCAGGGTGCCTCGGTGCCGGCCTGGCGGAGCACCTTGTACTCCTCCGGGCTGAGGCGTTCCCGCCATTCGGTATCGGTTCGGCGCACCTTGTCCATGCGGGCGAGGCTACCCGACCGTATTACCGCTACCCTCTTCTCGGCGGAGATCACGGAGGCGTGGCAATGGAGTGGCTGAACGAGCCGGCCAGCTGGCAGCGGACCGACGACGTTCTGCAGGTGAACGTGGATCCCGGCACCGACTTCTGGCGGGTCACCGGCTACGGCTACATCCGGGACAGCGGTCACGTCTACGGTGAGGTGCTGGCCGGTGACCTGGACGTGGCGGTGCGCATCCGGGGGAACTGGGCCGCCCAGTACGACCAGGCCGGGGTGATGCTCCGGGCCGACGAGCGTACCTGGCTGAAGACCGGGGTGGAGTTCTTCGAAGGACGGCCGCGGCTGAGTACCGTGCTCACCCTGGGCCTGTCCAGCTGGTCGGTGGCCAACCTGCCGGACGGCGCGGACGACATCGCGCTGCGGGTGTCCCGGCGCGGCGACGCGGTGGAAATCCGGTACACCACCGACCCCGACGTGCCGCCGGACCTGGCCGCCCTGGTCTACCTGCCGCCGGACAGCGAACTGCTGGCCGGGGTGATGTGCGCCGCCCCGGAGGGCCCCGGGTTCAGCGTGTCCTTCCGCGAACTGCGGGTCGCCTCGAGGAACTAGCCCGTCGTCCCCGGCTGAGTTGGCCCGGGGAACCGCCCCGGGCCAACTCAGCGGTCAGAGGGTGACGTGGTGCACCGGTTCCGGGCTGGCCGACGGGCGGGCCACCACCTGCCCGACCTTGCCCGCCGCCTGGACGTCGCCCAGCACGGCGCGGATCCGGGCCAGGTCGGCGTCGCCGGCCGAGATGACCAGCTGGCGGACGGGCGCCCGGACGGACAGCCGGGCCGCCGACTTGGCGCCGCGCACCGCCGCGATCGCGGCGGACGCTGCGTCCAGCACGGCGGGGTCGGCCGGGCCGGCCAGCTCGCGCAGCTCACCGGGCTCGGGCCAGCGGGCGCGGTGGATGGAGCCGTCCTGCCACCAGGACCACACCTCTTCGGTGACGAACGGGAGCACCGGCGCGAACAGCCGGAGCAGTACCGACAGGGCGGCCCGCAGCGCGGCCACCGCCGAGGCGGCGGGCTGCGTCCCGCGTTCCCCGTAAGCCCGGGACTTGACCAGTTCCAGGTAGTCGTCGCAGAAGAACCAGAAGAACGACTCGGTCTCGGCCAGGGCCCGGGCATGGTCGTAGTCCCCGAACGCCGTGGTGCAGGCGGCCACCACGCCGGCCAGCCGGTGCAGCATGGCCCGGTCCAGCGGCTCGGTGATGGCACCGGGCCCGCCGCCACCAGGCGCCTCGCTGGCACCGGGCGGCCGGCCGGCACCAGGCCCGCGGCCATCCCCGGCATCGGCCCCGGTCTCCCCGGGCGGGGCCAGGGACAGTGCGAACCGGGCGGCGTTGAGGATCTTGATGGCCAGCCGGCGGCCCACCCGCAGCTGGGCGGGATCGAAGACCATGTCGGTGCCGAGGCGGCCGCTGGCCGCCCAGTACCGCGCCGCGTCCGAGCCGTGCTGGCGCAGCGAGTCCATCGGGGTCACCACGTTGCCCCGGGATTTCGACATTTTCTTCCGGTCCGGGTCCAGGATCCAGCCCGAGATCGCGGCGTGCCGCCAGGGCAGCACGCCGTCGGCCAGGTGGGCCCGGAGCACCGTGTAGAACAGCCAGGTCCGGATGATCTCGTGGGCCTGCGGCCGCATGTCCATCGGGTAGACGTGCGCGGTGAGGTCCGTGCCGGCCCGCGCCGAGGCGCTGGCCGCCGCGATGTGCGGGGTCAGCGAGGACGTTGCCCACGTGTCCAGCACGTCCGGGTCGGCGGTGAAGCCGCCCGGCTGGCCGCGCTGCTCCTCGGTGTAGCCAGGCGGCGGCTCGGCGGCCGGGTCGGCCGGCAGCCGGGCCTCGTCCGCCGGGATGGGCGCGTCGTACCGGGGCTGGCCATCGGAGTCCAGCGGGTACCACACCGGGATCGGCACCCCGAAGAAGCGCTGCCGGCTGACCAGCCAGTCCCCGGTCAGCCCGCTGACCCAGTTCTCGTAGCGGGCCGCCATGTGCGCCGGGTGCCAGCTGATCTCCCGGCCCGCCTCCAGCAGTTCCTCGCGCAGCCGCTGGTCGCGGCCGCCGTTGCGCAGGTACCATTGCCGGGTGGTGATGATCTCCAGCGGCGCGCTGCCCCGCTCGTAGAACTTCACCGGGTGGATCAGCGGCTCCGGGTCGCCGAGCAGCTCACCGGACGCCCGGGCCAGCGCGGCCACCCGTTGCCGGGCCTGCTGCACGGTTGCCCCGGCCAGCTGCTGGTAGGCGGACCGGCCGGCCCGGCTGGTGATCCCCGGGGGCAGGGCGGCCAGCAGCCGGCCGTCCGGGCCGAGCACCGGGCGGGCCGGCAGGGCCAGGTCCCGCCACCAGGTCACGTCGGTCAGGTCGCCGAACGTGCAGACCATGGCCAGGCCGGTGCCCTTGCCCGGGTCGGCGAGGTGATGGGCCAGGACCGGCACCTCGGTGCGCAGCAGCGGCGTCGTCGCGGTGGCACCGGCCAGCCCGGCGTAGCGCGCGTCGCCGGGATGGAAGACCAGCGCCACGCACGCGGGCAGCAGCTCGGGGCGGGTGGTGGCCACCGGCAGCGCAGTGCCGTCCGGCCGCCGGAATGCCAGCCGGAAGTAGTGGCCGGCCACGTCCCGGTCCTCCAGCTCCGCCTGGGCCACCGCGGTGCGGAACGTGACGTCCCACAGGGTCGGGCCCTCGGCCAGGTAGGCCTGGCCGAGGGCCAGGTTGCCCAGGAAGGCCCGCTGGGAGAGGGCCCGCGCGGTGTCGCCGATCGTGCGGTATTGCGCCGACCAGTCCACCGACAGCCCGAGCCGCCGCCAGACCTGCTCGAACGCCTGCTCATCCAGGTCGCTGAGCCGCTCGCAGAGCGCCACGAAGTTGCGCCGGGACACCTTCACCGGCTCGCCGGACGGCGAGCCGGGCGGCACGAAGGACGGGTCGTAGCGCAGCGCCGGGTCACACTGCACGTGGAAGTAGTTCTGCACCCGGCGCTCGGTGGGCAGGCCGTTGTCGTCCCAGCCGATGGGGTAGAACACCGCCTGGCCGCGCATCCGGTGGAACCGCGCGACCGTGTCAGTGTGGGTGAACGAGCAGACGTGCCCGATGTGCAGCGCCCCGCTGACGGTCAGCGGGGGAGTATCGATGGAGAAAACAGCGTCCCGTGGGGCGCCAGGATCAAACTTGTACTACGCCCTGCTCTTCCCACCGGCGCGACCACTTTTCCTCGATGCCGTCGAGCGAAGGCTTGACCGGCACCAGGCTGGCACGGCGCTGCTCAGCGGCAGCGGGGCGGGAATCGGTGCTCATGACGGCCAGAGTAGCGCATCCCGGTCACCGCCGCTGCTGTGATACTGGGTGCTGTGCTGCGCGCGTCGGAAGGACGGATGGTCGGCCGGGACGGGGAACTGACCCGCCTGCTCGGCCTGCTTGACGACGCCGCGGCCGGGCGGCCCGCCCATGCACTGCTGTCCGGGGACGCCGGGGTGGGCAAGACCCGCCTGGTCACCGAGCTGGCCGCGCGCGCCTCCGACCGGGGGTTCCTGGTGCTGTCCGGGCGGTGCGCCGAGCTGGGCGACGCCATCCCGTACCTGCCGCTGGCCGACGCACTCCGGGAGGGCGCGGCCGGCCCGGCGGCGGAGGCGGTGGCCGGGGCGCTGGCCGCCCGCCCGGTGCTCGGCCAGCTGCTGCCGGACCGGGCCGGCCCGGAAAGCGGGGAAGGCGAGGCGTCCGGCCTGGCCCAGCAGCAGCTGTTCGGCGCGGTGCTCGGGCTGCTCGCGGAACTGGCCGCCGCCCGGCCGGTGCTGCTCGTCCTGGAGGACCTGCACTGGGCCGACCGGTCCACCCGGGACCTGGTGACCTTCCTGAGCCGGGTGCTGCACCGCGAGCGGGTCGCGGTGGTGGTCACCTTCCGCACCGATGACCTGTACCGCCGTCACCCGCTCCGCCCGGTGGTCGCCGAACTGCTCCGGCTGCCGACCGTGGCCGCCCTCGAGCTGGGGCCGCTCGGCTACGAGGACATGGCTGACCACCTGGCCGCGCTGGCCCCGGGGCCGCTGGACGCGTCCGCGCTGCACCGGATGGTCGCCCGCGCCGAGGGCAACCCGTACTACGCCGAGGAACTGCTGGCGGCCAGCACCGCCACCGCCACCAGCGAGCTGCTGCCCAGCGGCCTGGCCGCGCTGCTGCTGGCCCGGGTGGAGCGGCTGCCCGCCCCGGCGCAGCAGGTGCTGCGGGCCGCCGCGGTGGCTGGCCGGCAGGCCGCCGACGACATCGTGGCGCAGGCGTCCGGCCTGGACCGGGCCGGCTACGAGGACGCCATCCGGGAGGCGGTCGCGCACCAGCTGCTGGTGCCCGGCGGCGCGCACGGCTACTCGTTCCGGCACGCGCTGATCCGCGAGGCGGTGTACGCCGACCTGCTGCCCGGGGAGCGGACCCGGCTGCACGCCCGGTTCGCCGAGCTGCTGGCCGACGAGAGCCGGCTGGCGGCCGTGCCGGGCTCGGCGGCCGAGCTGGCCTACCACTGCCTGGCCAGCCACGACATCGCCGGGGCGTTCGCCGCGTCGGTCCGGGCCGGCGAGGAGTCGGAGCGGCTGGCCGCGCCGGCCGAGGCGCACCGGCATTACGACGCCGCCCTGGCCCTGTGGGAGCGGGTCCCCGAGCCGGAGAAGATCGCCGGGCAGAGCCGCGGCATGCTGGCGTTCTGCTCCGCCAACTGCGCGGCGTCCAGCGGGGAGGTGGCCCGCGCCGTCCAGCAGCTGCGGCGGATCCGGGACGCGGCGGACCCGGCCGCCGACCCGGTGCTGGCCTGCCGGGTCCAGGAGCGGCTGGCCTACTACCTGCTCGAGGTGGAGGAGCCCGCGGCCCGGGCGTCCGCAGCGGCGGCCGCCCGGGCGGCCGTCGAGGCGCTCAGCCCGGACCCGCCGCGCTGGGAGCACGCCCGGGCACTGGCCACCTGCGCGCAGACCCTCATGTACTCCGGCCAGGACGCGCCCGCGGCGGCCCAGGCCCACGCCGCCCGCGCCGCGGCCGAGGCGGCGGCCGCCCCGTGGATCGAGGCGGACGCGCTGGTCACCCTGGGGCTGCTCGCCGAGCGCGACGGCGAGCCGGGCTCGGCGGTCGGCAAGCTGCGCCAGGCGCACCAGCAGGCCCGCCAGGCACGGGTGCTCGGCGTCGAGCTGCGCGCGGCGTTCCAGCTGGCCCGGGTCCAGCTGGAGAACGGGAACCTGGCCGAGGCGGCCGAGACGGCGCACCTGGGGCTGGCCCGCGCCGAGTCGGCCGGGCTCGGCCTCGCGCCGTACGGGCTGGACGTGCAGTACCTGCACTATCTCGCGCACTACGCGGACGGGCAGTGGGACCACGCGCAGCAGGTAGCGGACGGTTTCGGCATCCGGGTGGCCACGGTGGCGGAGGCCCGGCTGTCCGCGATGGCGCTGTTCCTGGACGTGGCCCGGGGCAGCCCCGCGGTGGCGGAGCGGCGCGCCTGGCTGGAGCCCTTCTGGCCGTCCGACAGCTTCGCGTCCTACATCGCCCGCGGCCTGCTGGCCGAGCACGCGCTGTGGCGCGATGACACCGACACCGCGCTCACCGAGGTCGGGGCGATCCTGGCCGGGGAGGGCGCGAGCGCGAAGGGCTACGGCCCCGGGGCGATCCGGGTCGCCGCGGTGGGGCTGGCGGCCCGGGCTGACCGGGCCCGCCGGGCCCGGGCCGCCGGGGACTCGGCCGCGGCGCAGGCCGAGGCCGAGGCGGCCGGTGACCTGATCCAGGTGGCCCGGGAAGGAGCCGCCTTCCCGGCGCGGCCCCGGTTCGTGCTCGGCGTCGAGGGCCGCGGCTGGCTGGCCCGCGCCGAGGCCGAGTGGGCCCGGGTCCGCGGGGACAACGACCCGCAGGCATGGCGGGCGGTGGTAGCGGAGTTCAGCCCCGGGTTCGTGTACGAGACGGCCCGGTCCCGGTGGCGGCTCGCCGAGGCGCTGGCCGAGGCGGGCCTGCGCGCCGACGCGGAGCGGGAATGGACGCTGGCCACCGCGGCGGCCGCGGACCTCCGCGCCGCGCCGCTCCGGGCCGCGCTGGCGGACCTGGGCCGCCGGGCCCGGCTGGGGCGCGCCGCGGCGGCCGCCGGGCCGGACGCGCTGGCCGGGCTGACCGCGCGGGAACGCGAGGTGCTCCGGCTGATCGCCGCCGGGCGGAGCAACCGGGAGATCGCCGCCGCGCTGTTCATCGCGCCCAAGACGGCCAGCGTGCACGTGTCGAACATCCTGGCCAAGCTGGGCGCCTCCAGCCGCACCGAGGCCGCCGCGATCGCACTGCAAGCCGGCCTCCGCCCAGCCG
>CAWCBE010000006.1:0-210376 GCA_963793825.1 uncultured Actinomycetes bacterium | reverse complement strand
ACGGGTCGTGCCCGGAGATTGCCTCGTGCAGCAGCGCCGCGTCCAGCACCGTCCGGGCCAGCGGCCCGGGGGTGTCCAGTGACGAGGCAAAGGCGATCAGACCGTAGCGGGACGAGCCGCCGTAGGTCGGCTTGACCCCGACGATCCCGCAGACCGCGGCGGGCTGCCGGATGGACCCCCCGGTGTCGGTGCCGATGCCCAGCGGCGCCTCGAAGCCCGCGACCGCCGAGCCGAGCCGCCCGACGAGCCACCAGGCACCCGGGCCAGGTCCCACGGGTTGCGGGACGGGCCAACGCCGAGTTCTCGGTGGAGGAGCCCATCGCGAACTCGTCCATGTTGGTCTTGCCCAGCAGCACCACGCCGCCTGGCGCAGCCGCCGGGTCACGGTCGCGTCGTACGGCTGCCGCCACTTGTCGAGGATGCGGGAGGCGCAGGTGGTCGGCATGTCGGTGGTGGTGAACACGTCCTTGAGGGCCAGCGGCACGCTGGCGAGCGGGCCGAGCACGTCCCCGGCACTGCGCCGGTCATCTACGCGGCCGGCCACGGCGCGGGCCCGGTCCGCAGCGACATGCAGGAACGCGTGCAGCCGGTCCTCCACCGCAGCGATCCGGTCCAGGTGCGCGTCGGTGACCTCGACCGCGGACACCTCGCCGGCCCCATCGCCGCCGAGAGCTCGGCCCGGTGAGCCGGGTCAGTTCGCCATCCATGCTCAATCCTCCGCCAGGATGCGCGGGACCCGGAAACGCTGCTGCTCGACCGCGGGCGCCTCGGCCAGTGCCTGGCCCGGCCCGAGGCAGGGCAGCTCGACATCGTCGCGGAGCACGTTGGTCACCGGGACCGCGTGCGAGGTCGGCGGGATGCCCTCCGCGGCGACCTCCTGGACACGCGCGACGGCCGAGATGATCTGGTCGACTGGACCGCGAAGTGATCGAGTTCCTCGTCGGTCAGGGCCAGTCTCGACAGCCGGGCCAGGTGGGCCACTTCGGCGCGGGCAATGGACATGGATGCCATCCTAGGCCCGGGCCCGGAGCAGCCTGACGGGATTAGGGCCGGGCCGCCGCGTCCAGGCGGTCGTCCCCCGGCACCGGGTCCGGCGCGGGCGCAGCCGGCGGCAGGCCGCCCGGGAGGGTGCCGGGGACGGACACCGCGGCGGGTGGCGGGACCGGCGCGGCGGCGGCGGGCACCTCGGCCGGGGCCGCGGCCGGGCGCTGCCGCGCCAGCCAGGCGGTGGCGGCGGCCGCGTTCAGCGGCCGGCTGAACTGCCAGCCCTGGGCCGCGACGCAGCCCATTCCCCGCAAGGCCGCCGCGACCTGCGCAGACTCGACCCCCTCGGCCACCGACCGGATGCCGAGCCCGCGCAGCAGGTGCACCGCCGAGCGCACGATCAGCTCAGTGTCCGGGTTGGTGGTCACGCCCGCGACGAAGGACGGGTCGATCTTCACTTCGCCGACGGACATCTCCTTCAGGCGGCCCACCGACGTGAAGCCGGTCATGAAGTCGTCCACGCTGAGCTCGATGCCGAGCGACCGCAGCGCGCTCAGCCCGCCCGCGATGTCGGCGGCGTCGCGGGTCAGCGCCCGCTCACTGATCTCCAGCAGCAGCGCGCCAGGAGGCAGGCCCTGACCGGCCAGCTCGTGCTCGATCGTGGCGGCCAGGCCGCCGTCCAGCAGGTCGCGGTGCGAGACGTTGACCGACAGCTGGGCGGCCAGCCCGCTGCGCCGCCAGGCCGACGCCTGCCTGAGCGCGAGCTGGACCACGTGCGCGGTCAGCTCCTGCATCAGGAAGGACTGCTCAGCCAGGGGGATGAACTCCGGCGGCCCGATCAGCCCGCGGTCCGGGTGCCGCCAGCGCAGCAGCGCCTCCATGCCGGCGGTCCGGCCGGTCTCCATGAACACCTTGGGCTGGTAGTGCAGCTCGAACTCACCCTGGTCGATGCCGCGGCGCAGGTCACCGAGGAGGGACAGCCGCGCGGGGGAGTAGCGGTCCGCGCGGGCCACGTACGTCTCGATCCCGGTGCGCCGTTCCTTGGCCAGGTACATGGCCACGTCGGCGCGCTGCAGGAGCACTTCCACCGTGGTCCCGTCGTCCGGGTAGAGGGCGATGCCCACGCTCGCCTCGACCTCGAACGACATCCCCTCCAGCCGCACGGGCTCGGCCAGCGCGGCGCGCAGCCGCGCGGCCACCTCCCGGGCCACGCTGAGGGTGGCCACGGCGGGCAGCAGCACCGCGAACTCGTCGCCGCCGAGCCGGGCGACCACGTCGCCCGGCCGCACGCTGCGGGCCAGCCGGTAGGCGATCACCTGGAGCAGCTCGTCCCCCAGCGGGTGCCCGAGCGTGTCGTTGACTTCCTTGAACCGGTCCAGGTCCAGGAGCAGGAAACCGCACCCGGCCCCGGTGCGCCCGGCCTCGGCCAGGACCTCAGCTGTCCGGCGCAGCAGCAGCGTGCGGTTCGGCAGCCCGGTCAGCTGGTCGTGCAGCGCCTGGTACTCGCGGTTCAGCGACATCGCGGCGTTGGCGTAGATCGCGCTGAGCGGGAGCAGGAACAGCAGGACCAGCAGCACCGAGCGGTTCATCACCACGACCACCAGCGGCGCCGCGGACAGCAGCGCGAAGGTGACGAACGCCTGGTACGGCAGGGCCTTGCGCAAGGTGGCCAGGATGGGTGCCCGCCCGTGCAGCGCCCCGGCCACGCCGACCAGCACGAAGTTGCAGGCGAAGTAGGCGGCCGCGGCCAGGCCGACCACGGCCACCTGATCCCCGGCCGGGACCCAGGGCCGCGACGGCGACGGGTGGACGTGGGCCGCGGCGAGGACCGCCCCCGCCGCGGCCAGGCTCAGGGTGAGCTGGGCGACGTTGAAGAACGCCCGGAAGACCGCCCGGCGTGCGCAGAGCGCGACCACGAGCGTGGTGACCGCGCGGAGCAGCGCGGCGACTCCGAAGCCCCAGTAGAGCAGGGCGGCGAAGCAGAAGGTCACCGAGACCGCGCCGGCATCGGGCCCGGATTTGCCCGGCGTCACGATCCTCTTGAGCTCGCCGAGCAGGGCCAGGGCGGCGATGACCCAGATCAGCGGGCCGGCCAGCAGCCCGGCCCCCGAGCCGGGCAGGCCGCGGACCGCGACCAGCAGAGCACCGAGACCCGCCACCGTGACGGCGGTGATGTAGTTCCACAGGGGAGAACCGGTCCGCGGACCGATGTCCCTGGTGTCGCTAGGGTCCCTCATGGTGTCCTCGTGCCGCAGCCAGCCGGCGGGATACGCGTGGCTCTGTCAGCAGGGTACGGCGAAAAGGGTACTTCGCGAAGCCGATCGCACACTATCTGTTACAGTGCATTGCTGAACAACGACGATTTCGCAGGTCAGAGCACCGTAGACCGGCTGAATCAATTCCGGCCCAGTTGACGCGTCATTATCATGAGTCGTCAGCGGACGCGGGAGCCCCGGCGGCATCAGGGCTCACGGCCTGCTCGGCGGCCGCAGCCGGGCCATTATCCAGCAGCACCCGGAAGCCCGCCTCATCAAGGACGAGCACGCCCAGGCTGAGCGCCTTGTCGTGCTTGCTTCCCGGCTTGTCCCCGGCGATCAGGAACGCCGTCTTCTTGGAGACGGACGAGGTCACTTTCCCGCCCAGGGCCTGCACCGCCTCGGCGGCCTCGTCCCGGCTGAAGCCGTCCAGGCTGCCCGTGATCACCACGGCCACCCCGGACAGGGGGAGACCAGCTCCCGGGTCTTCGGGAGCAGGCGGCGGCGTCCAGCCCGGCGTGGCCAGCTGGACCCCGTTCTCCCGCCACTTCCGCACGATCTCCTGGTGCCAGTCCACCCCGAACCACTCGATCACCGAGGCCGCGATCGTCGGGCCAACCCCGTCCACCGCGGCCAGCGCCTCCGCCGAGGCGGCCGTGATCGCCTCGAGCGAGCCGAACTGCGCCGCGAGCGCCCGGGCCGCGGTCGGGCCCACGTGCCGGATGGACAGGGCGACCAGGATCCGCCAGAGCGGCCGGCGCCTGGCGTCCTCCAGGTTGCCGATCAGCTTGCCCGCGTTCACGGTCAGGGTGCCCTGCTTGTTCACGAAGAACGAGCAGGTGGCCAGGTCCTCGCCGGTCAGCGCGAACAGGTCACCCTCGTCGGCGACCAGGCCCGAGTCGAGCAGCGCGGTCACCGCCTCGTAGCCGAGCACCTCGATGTCCAGTGCCCCCCGGCCGGCCAGGTGGAAGAGCCGCTCACGCAGCTGGGCGGGGCAGGACCGGGTGTTCGGGCAGCGCCAGTCCACCCCGCCCTCTTCCCGGATCAGGGGGGTACCGCAGGCCGGGCACACCGTCGGGAACTCGAACGCCCGCTCATCCCCGGTACGCGCGTTGACCACCGGCCCGACCACCTCGGGGATCACGTCACCGGCCTTGCGCAGCACGACCATGTCCCCGATCAGCACGCCCTTGCGGGCCACCTCGTCGGCGTTGTGCAATGTGGCCCGGTTGACCGTGGACTGGCTGACGACCACCGGCTCCATCACCGCGAACGGGGTGACCCGCCCGGTCCGGCCCACATTCACCCGGATGTCCAGCAGCCGGGTGTTGACCTCCTCGGGCGGGTACTTGTAGGCGATGGCCCAGCGCGGTGCCCGGCTGGTGTGGCCCAGCTGGCGCTGCAGGTCCAGCCGGTCGATCTTGACCACGACCCCGTCGATCTCATACGGCGTGTCGTGCCGGTGCTCGCCGTAGTGCGCGATGTACTCCCGTACCCCGTCCAGCCCCGGCATCACACCGAACAGGTCGCTGACCGGCAGACCCCACCCGCGCAGCCGCTCGTACCAGCCGGAGTGGGTTTCCGGGGCGTCGCCGGTAGCCAGCCCGACCCCGTGCACGATCAGCTGCAGGGGGCGGGTCGCGGTGACCCGGGGGTCCTTCTGCCGCAGCGAGCCCGCGGCCGAGTTGCGGGGGTTGGCGAACGGGGGGCGGCCCATCCCGGTCAGCCGCTCGTTCAGCTCGTGGAACGCCGCTACGGGCAGGAACACCTCACCCCGGACCTCCAGCGTGTCGGGCACGCCGGGGCCCTGCAGCCGGAGCGGGACCGAGGCAATGGTGCGGATGTTCGGCGTGACATCCTCGCCGGTCACCCCGTCGCCGCGGGTGGCCGCGCGGACCAGGGCGCCGCCCCGGTACACCAGGTCCACGGCCAGCCCGTCGATCTTCAGCTCGCACAGGTACGGGCCGCTCCCGCCGAGCCGCTCGGCCCGGGCCGCCCAGGCGTCGAGTTCTTCGGCGGAGAACGCGTTGTCCAGGCTGAGCAGCCGCTCCAGGTGCTCCACCGCAGTGAACTCGGTGGAGATGGCCCCGCCCACCTTCTGCGTGGGCGAGTCCGGGGTGCGCAGCTCCGGATACTGGTCCTCCAGCGCCCGGAGCTCGCGCATGAACGCGTCGTACTCCGCGTCCGAGATCGTCGGCGAGTCCAGCACGTGGTAACGGTGATTGGCCTCGGTGATCTCCGCGCTCAGCTCGGCGTGCCGGTGCCGGGCGGCCGCGTCCACCCCGGATCCGGGAATCCCGCCCGACTCCGGGGCCTGGCTGGCGGGGACAGCGCCTGGGTCGTCCGGCTGGGTCACGGGGCCTCCTCCTCGATCAGCTCGGGGAGCATCCGGGCCGCCTCACGGCAGCGGGCCAGGGCGGCCCGGGCGTAGTCCGGCGGGGCACCGGCCAGGCCGCAGCCCGGCGTGATCACCACCTGGGCCGCGACCCCGGCCGCGCCGGGCTCGCGGGCCACCGGCCACCCCATCCGGCGCCACAGCTCCACCACCCGGTCGGCCACTGTCCTGGCGTCGGGCAGTGTGCCTGAACGGATGCGTTGCGGAGAATTAGGGCCCGGTGCGGTGCCGCTGCCCCGCAGCGCCGGCTGGTGCTGCCGCGGGGGTAGCCGGGACCGGCGTGGCAGGCAGCGCGCCAACGAAGATCCCGAGACCCGCCTCGACCGCCTCCGCAAGCACCTCTTCCTCCCCCTGGCGCAGCACGCCAAGGTCGATGCCCGCCCCGTCCGCGCCCGCCCTCCTGATGATGCCAAGGGGGGCCGACATTCCGCAGCAGTGCACGACGGTGGGGGCCGCGGTCGCGGACAGCACCGCGCGCAGGCCCGACTCGGCGTCGGCTTCCTCGACCGCCGGGACCCGGTTGAACCCGCTGGCGCTCGGCACCGCGCCGCCCAGCACCGCGGGCAGCGCGGGCTCGTCCACCTGGAGCAGCAGCCGCGCGCCAGGCACCCGGGCCGCCACCCCGGCCAGGTGCGCGGATATCCCCTCGGCCAGCGACTCGGTCAGGTCACGGAGCGCACCCGGGTCGGCCAGCACGGGCTCCTGGCTGCGGGCCAGTTCCAGGCTGGCCGCCATCGTCCAGGGCCCGCAGACCTGCAGCTTCAGCGGCCCGCGGTAACCGTCGGCCGCCTCTTCCAGCGCGTCCAGGTCCCGGGCCAGCAGCGACTGCGCGCGGCGCAGGTCCCGGCCCGGGCGGTCGGCGAGCCGCCAGCCGCGGGTGGTCGTGTCCACGGGCAGGTCGATCAGCAGCCCCGCGGTCCGGCCGATCATGTCCGCGCCCACGCCGCGGTCCGGCAGCTCGACCAGGTGGGGCAGGTCCGGGAGCTCATCGAGGATGAACCGCATGGCCGCCAGCGGATCGGTGCCGGGCATCGAGCCCACGCCCGTGGCGGATTGCGGGGACCAGGGATAAGGAGCGGAGTCGTCTTGCACCCTAGCGAGCTTAGTGTTCGAGACCACCAGCTCCGGCTGAGCTGCCCGGACAGCCTTCCGCGCCGCACTTTCCCTAACGATGGTGCGGCGCTGATGCCGTGACATGAACAGGCCGGCCGGGTCCCCCGCGGTCCCGGCCGGCCTGGCTCGTGGCCGGTCAGACGTATAGGTCTTCGCGGCGTTCAGGGACAGGGTTGGCGTCGACCCGCCGGCGGGCCCACAGGCCCGTGATGGGGCGGGCAGCCTGGCTGCTGAGCCCCGGTGCCTGGTGGTACAGAATCGAGCGCCGCCTGTCCTCACGGCGGATGCCGAGGATGATCAGCAGGTATCCGCCGGCGATGCCCCCGGCGATGAAGATGAGTAGTCCGATCAGGACGATGGCCATGATGGGTCCCCTTTATCTCTGGCCTTGCGGGATCGTGGTCCGCTGGTTCGACCCGGAGTGCCGCCTGGTACAGGTGGCCAGGGCGCGGCGGTTGCTGAGACTCGGCAGTGAGATGGATGGCGCGGAGACGCCGTGTCCCCCGTGTCCGCGCGGCGTGGCCTCTACATCGGCGGCTGCCCGGGCCAGGGATCGGGCGTGTGACGCCCGCCGCCAGCGGGAGGGTTCGCGGCCGCCGGATCCTGGCCGTCCGGATCACCGGCCGCCGGGCGGCGGGCCGCGTAGGCCACCGCATAGGCATCGATGAGGCTGCCCCATTCCTGGGCGGCCACCACGGCCGCTTCGGCATCCGCGCGATGAACGCGGACCGCGGCCTTGTGGTCCTCGCGCGCCCGGCGCCAGGAGCGCCGCGCCATCAGCAGCGAAGCGGGCTCCGTGCGCCTGATGATCTCGGTTGCGCTCGTGACCAGGGCCAGGATGACGAGGACGAGGAGGACGCTCACCCAGAACGGGTCCCATCCCGGCCACCGTAGGGCGGCCGGTCCCACACTGCGGAGGGCGGCCAGTAGCAGGCCGACGGCCGCTGCTCCGGCGGCGATCGCGATCAGCCTGCCGCGGCGCTCCTCGCGCACGGCCAGCGCCGCCAGCCAGGCACATCCGGCCCAGGCCGCGGTGGCCGCGGCGGCCGCCGCGGACGCCCTCCATCCGGGCAGCAGCACGGCGAACTCGATGCGGTCCAGGCCCAGCAGTGCGGCGCTCACGGCGGCCAGTGCGACCGCGGCCACCCCGACGTGCATGGTCCGCTGGTTGCGCGGGTCGAGCCGGTGCCGGAGGGCCAGGCAGCGGCGCCGGGCCGTCTTCTCGGCGGCCTCCGCCTCAGCAGCCACGGAGGCGGACTGCTGGGCCAGCATCCGCCAGTGGCCCGCCTCGGCGAGCAGGATCTGCCCGTCGGGGTCAGTGTCGAGGACATGGCCGATGACGTCTCGGGCGGCGGGGTTGGTGAAGTGGTCCACGGGGTGCTCCTCTTACGTCCTTCGCTACAGAGGAGACATTTCGCCGCGCGGCCTGACACCACGGCCCGGCGGTCAGGTCCGCCGGGGCCGGGTCTCTTTCCTGGTATGAAGGCACGAATCGCTCGCCATTGCTCTCTCGCCGCTGGGGCGGCTGCCACCATCGCGGCCACGGCGGGTTGCAGCGCGATCCTGGCCGCTCCCGCGGCCAGCCGGACGGCCCCGGCCCCGCTGATCCTCACGGCCCGGGCCTCGCCATCCCTGCTGGTGGCCGTGGCCGGCCCGGGCGGCATGAGCCCACTGGCCCGCCAGGTCATCGCCGCGACCGCCCGTCCCCGCGAGAACCTTGACGTCCTGCGGGCCGGCCAGCGAGGCCGGCCTCCCCTCGCGTTCGACCGCGCCGCCCCCGGTGCGGGTCACCGTGCCGGGTCGGCCCGTGCCTCCGGGCCCGGGGGCGAGTGCCTACCAGCAGAGCCAGTACCGGAACGCCCTGAAGCACTGGCGCGGCGAGGTCGGGGCGGGCCGGCGCGCGGTCGCCGCCCGGACCAGGGCCGCCCTCGCGGGCTGGGCCAGATCCCTGCGGCTGCCGGTAGCCGTCACGGGACCGGCTGATGAGCCGGCGGCCAGCCTGCCGGGCGAGTGCTCGCTCGCGGCTGCCGCGGTGACGGGCCTGGTGAACGAGGCTGGCTCGCGTTTCCGCGGCCGGGTCGTGCTGCTGTCGGTCGCGAGCCTGAGCGGCAGGCCCGCCCCGGGCGAACTGGACGGGGACGACGTCATCGCCGTCACCTCGTCCGTGCCGGGCGCGGCGGCCGCGAGCGCCGCCCAGCTGGATCTGCTGGCGGCAGGCGCCTCCTTCGCGGCCGTCCTCGGCCCGGAGGCCACGCCCGCCCAACTCGATCACCTCGTATCCGGGGCCCTCAGCGGGCACCTGGTCTCCGACGTCGTTTCCAGCCAGGCCTTGTTCGGGAACGACAGTGCGGTCTTGCGGCCGGCCGCGGCCCGCGCCCTGGCGCCCCTGGTCGCCCAGCTTCGCCGCGCGGGCGCCAGCGGCGTCGTGAACGGGTTCGCCTCCACCCCGGGGAGCCGGCGGCACAACCAGATGCTCTCCCTCGCGCGGGCGTCCGCGGTATCCCGGTACCTGGAGGCGAGGGGCGTACCCCGATCATCGTTGGTGGCTGTCGGGCACGGTTCCAGTAATCTCGTCGCCCCCGGATTCTCGGGGGCCAACCGGCGGGTCGTCGTGGTGATCGACGAGCCGGCGGGCGGCGGGGCCTGACGGAGGCGCCGCGGCCCGCGGCCCGCGGCGCCGGTCATCACGTCACCTGCTCGGCGAGGAACGGCTCCTCCTTCACCGGCGGCCGGTTCACCAGCTCCTTAGCCCACGCCGAGGGCGGTTCCGCCCGGACCTCTACGCCCGGGTACATGGCCACCTCACGGGCCGCGGCCAGGTAGGCCCGGTCCTGGTCGCCAGCGGCCGCCCACTCCTCCGCGCAGCGGCCCCAGGCCACGCCGGCCAACCGGGTCCACTCCGCGTTGGCCAGCCCGAAGGTCTGCCTGCCGGCGGCCAGGGCCGCGTCGGCCCAGCGCATCGCGCGCCGGATACGCCGCAGCTTCGCGCTGAGCACGGGGCGGTTCACGTCATCGACGATCTCCACCCAGACCTTGTGCGCCGGGCGGCGCTTCCCGATCTCGGCCCGCACCCGCGAGTCCCCCAGATCCCGGAAGGACGCCGTGGCCAGCACGCTCCGGCTGGCCGGATCCACGAGACGCGCCCGGCAGGCCGCCAGCGCCCGCGGATCCGCGCCCGGCGCGAGCGTCGCCTCCACGATCAGGCGGGACCGCTCGGGCCGGACCGTCAGCTCAGCATCGGGCCACAGCTGGGTCCCGAAGATGCCGGCCGGAACCAGGCGCGGATCCAGCCCCCAGTGCAGCTGATCCAGGTCACCACCGCGCTGGCGGGCGTCCGTGGCCAGGTCCGGCAGGCTGAATGGCCGGGCGCGCTTGCGGGACGCGCCGGCCGATCCTGCTCCCGGCGGCCCGGGCAGCACGGGCCGGGTGATCGCTTCACGCAGTCCGCGGGCCAGATCCGGCTCAGCCGCCGCCACGAGTTCCGCCATCGCGCGAGCCGCCACCTCCAGCACGTCGGCCGGCAGATCGGCGGCCTCGTCGAGGGCGGCGGCCGTCGCCTGTGTTTCGGCGGCCGTCCGGGCGGAGAGCCCGGCGCGCGCGGCGAGCTGGGCCGCCTCGACCCCCCACAACAGTGAGCCCGATACAGGGCTGGTCAGCCGGGCGGCATCGAGCCGGGCCAGGCGCGACAGGGCGGCCAGGGTGGCTGATTCCGGCTTGAGCGAGATCGGATCCCCGTCCTTGCGGGCCGCCAGCCGGATGGCGTCGCGGGCGCGGGCGCCGAACAGGTTCCTGATCGCCATGGCGGCGGGTTCCGCGATGGTGGGCGGCCCGCCCGCATCCCCGGCCGCCACACAGACCCGGGACAGCTCGCCGGTAGCGCAGCCGAAGACCAGCTCGACACCCTCGGCCAGGATCAGGCTAGCCCCGCCGCCCGGCCCTTCGGGGAAGCCCTCCAGCCTCACCTGGCCGACGTCTTCGTCCCAGCTCAAGGTCGCGACGATGTCGTCCCGCATGGCAGCAGCTTCCCCCACTTGACGCCGTCTGGGCCGGTCAAGCGGGGGCTTGGTGAGCGATTTCACCGCTTCGTGAACTGGGCACGGAGGGCACGCTCCAGGATCTCCACCCATTCGGAGTGGGTCAACCCGGCGGGGACCGCGGAGTACAGAGGCTGCGTGCCCAGCTGCCGGCGCAGCACACCCAGGTGCCGCTCGAGCTTCTCCTCGGCCCGCCGCCAGGCCGCTTCGCTGGCTTGCCGCGCACGCCGGGCCCGGCGGGCGGCGGCCAGGGCCCGGGTCAGGCGGAGCGTCCGCGTGCGGGCCATCACCGCCGAACCGAGGAAGACCAGGCCTGCGGAGATCGCGCTGAGCACGACCGCCTGCAGGAGGGCGGCGGCAGGACCTTCGCCGGCCACCGTAATCAGGAACGAAGTACGCAGCGCGACCAGCCCGGCGTAGGCGGTCAGCGTGACGGCGGCCAGCACCGCATAGCGGCGGGAGTCCTGGCGGGTCGCTTCCAGCCCGGCCATCGCCCCGACCGACGCCACCAGCAGGATGAGAGTCACCAGCCAGCTATCGGCGTTGTTGAGATCGAAGGCCTGGGCGGCCCAGTTCAGCGGGATCGCGTCCAGGACGACCAGGGCGGCCACGAAGGCGCTGCCCAGCCAGAACGCGAGCGTCCTGCGGCCATCCAGGTTGTGCTTGTCGATGAGCCCGGACACGCGGGCGCGGACGTCACTGAGAGCACGGTCGGCAGCGTCCCGGCGCCGCCGCATCTCACGGCAGTAAGAGTCGGCGCGCATCGCTTCCTCATGCTCCTCGGCGGCGGCCCGGTCCTCGCGAAGCCAGCTGGCTACGCCGGCCACGGCCAGGCGCTCGGGGTCAGGGCGTTCGGGATCGGGGGGGTCTGGGATGGCGGGGTCCGCCGGAGTAGTGACGGTCACCTCGGCCTCCTTCCGGAGCGGTCTCTGGGTGATAGAGATTCGCCGCACCGAAACCTGACAGCCATGGCCACCACACCTTCGTGATTTATGCGGAGTGGAACCGCGGGCCGTGGGCTGCCCGGGATTCAGGAGGCGAGTTCGTCTCGGGACAGGACGGAGCGGAGCAGTTGCTGCACGTCCCGGCGGGCCCGGCTGAGCCGCTGGTCTCTGGCGTCGGGGGCCAGGCCTGGCTCATCGCACCACTGCGGGTAAGAGGTCTTGAGAATGGCGTTCCAGTCGGGGGCAGTCACGTAGCCCTCGACGAGCAAGGAAAAGATCGTTTTCGCCGCCCAGACCATGGCTGAGCGGTAGCGGCCCGGATCCTCGGACCTCGCGGGGATCAGGCTGGCCAGCCCGTCGCGGGCCTGCTCCCTCTCGAGCGCGGCCAGCACGGCGGCGGCCAGGATTCTCAGGTGCGCGTCTCCCTCGACCGGCGCAGGCTGCGCAAACAGGGAATTGCGGGACTGGTGCCGGTCCGAGGTCAGGCCGATGTCGGGGTCCGGGATCGCCGCCGGACGTCCCAGCTGGTGATCGATGATGTGGATCAGCGTTACGTAGAAGAACCCGTCCAGGTTCTCGATGGGCTTATGGCTCTTCCGCTCCGCGATGGCGCGGACCGTCTCCTGGATCGCGTCCTGGGCCAGTTCCCGGCTGCCCGCGCGCCGCACGGCGCGCCGGAAGGTCTCGGGGTCGGCGGCGATGTCGGCTATTCTCGCGAGTTCTTGGCGATCCATGGCTTCCCCTCGGGTAGGGCGTCAGGTCGGTGCCGGACGGCACGATCGGTCGGTGGATCCTGTCTCATCTCGCTGTTCCACTCCTCGTCTTGCTCGGGTCGTCGCAGCAGGAACGACTTCGTGACGCTTGGCGAGTCTGCGCCGCGCCGGTCCTGCTGATCGTGTAACGTCTGCTCTCATTGAAGCCAGCCAATGGGGTCATTGGAATGACTCTTACATCTACGGAGGATCCTAGCCCGTGATGTAGGCTTCAAACCAGAGAAACCAGTTATTGGAATGAATAGGACGAGACAGGCGCAAGAACGCTCCTCCTCAGGAGGAAGGTTCCGGACCGTCTGGGACTCGGCCGTACAGATACGAGGAGTCAGGCGATCATGGCTGGGCCGCTGTACCGGCAGATAGCCGACGATCTACGCGGGAAGATCGACTCGGGGGAGCTGGCGCCTGGAGCTCAGTTGCCCACCGAAGACGAGCTCATGGAAACGCATCGCGCTTCCCGCAACACCGTGCGTGGCGCCATCAACCAGCTCGCGATCCGCGGCCAGGTGGTCACCTTGCATGGCAAGGGAACATTCGTGGCCGAGCAGGTGAACCCCATCGTCACCACCTTGACCACAGATCCGGAGACCGGCAGTGGCGGTGGTGAGGGGGTCGTGTACATCGCCGAGGTGGCCCGCAGCGGGCGGACCGCCACGACGAGCGGAACCCGGGTGGAACTGCAGAAGGCCACGAAGCAGGTGGCGGACTCGCTGAACATCCCGGTCGGAAGCGACGTGATCAGCCGGCATGAGCAGCGCTTCGTGGATGGGAGGCCCTGGTCTCTGCAAACGTCGTTCTATCCCAGGGCATTGGCGGACCGCGCCCCGCGGCTGGAGGACCCAGGGGACATCGACGAGGGAACCGTTGCCTACCTGCGTGAATGCGGTATCGAACAGGCCGGATATCGGGACGCCCTCGAAGTTAGGAGCCCAAATCCTGTAGAAACACGATTCTTCGACCTGCCGGCCGATGGGCGCATCCAGGTTATCGAGATTTTCCGGGACGCCTTCGACCAGAACCAGAACCGGGTGCGGGTTACGGTCACCGTCTACCGCGCGGACCGGAACCGCTTCATTATCAACGTTGGAAGCGTTCCAATCAACGAAAGTTTGCTGCCCGCAGCTGATGGAAAAAATAATGAGGATTTACTTACTCTACGCAATGTAGCGGAGGCGCGCCCATCATGAGTTCCATGATGTCCGGAACAACCGGCAGCCCTGGCGTACCGGGGCCTGCCGCCGACTGCACTACCACGATAGCCGCACCCTCCGGCGATACGGACAGCCAGAATAGCAACAACGGGCGCCAACCGGACGAAATCCAGCAAATCGTGCGAGTTGATCCCTGGGCGAACTCCTCGTGGGCACTCTTGCGTCAGTGCAGGTTCGGTCTCTTTTTTTTCGGCAGCTTGACCTCTAATCTTGGCACGTGGCTCCAGAGTACCGCGCAGATCTTGATTGCGTATCAAATCACGCGCTCCGTTTTCATCGTGGGAGCGATTACTTCCGCGCAGTTCGCCGGAATGATTGCCGTCAGTCCCTGGTCAGCCGTGGTAGCGGACCGGATTGGCACTAGGAACCTTCTCATCCTTACGCAAGGATCCTCGGCCATCATCGCGATATATATGGCCTGGTCCTACCACAGCAAAATGCTCGGCGTCCACACGCTGATTTTCTGCGCCCTCGGCCTTGGCCTAGCCTACGCCCTGGCCCTGCCGGTGCAGACCGCACTGGTCCCGATGCTGGTGGAGCCGGCGGACGCCACGAACGCGGTCCGTATGAATTCCGTTTCCTACAATGCCGGCCGGGCTCTGGCTCCCGTACTGTCGGTCCTGGTGATCGCTTCCCTGGGACCAGACCTGATTTTCATACTCAACGCGATCTCATTCATCGTGTTCGCTTTCTGCCTGGCCAGCGTCCTTCCCCTGCCGAACCAAACCTCTGGCCAGATGCAGGATCGCCACGACCAGAAGGACCCTGATGACCCGGGACGCCCTCACGTAGCCGACGGCGTTAAGACCGCGCTACGGCACCGCCGAATTCTGCTATTGCTGGCAATCGTGGCGGCCGTGACTTTTGCCGATGATCCTATATTTGTCCAGAGTCCGGCACTCGCCCAGGCTAAGCTCTCGATTTCAGCTCACTGGGCCGGCTACTTTATCGCCGCACTAGGCTGGGGATCCGTGCTCGGCTCAATACCGCTGACGTCCAAAAAGGACAATGCGAAGCGAGCGTCCAAACGTGCTGCGTTTGGACTCGTGGCCCTCAGCGTATCGGTTTTTATCTTTGCGATCGGATTCTCCCCTCTGATCAGCCTGCTGGCCGCTTTTGCGGCTGGTGTCGCCGGCCTCTACACGGGAACCGCTGCTCAGACTGCGCTCCTGCGGCACCAGAAGAACCTGACGGTGGTCAGCGTGGCTAGCGTCGCCGCACTGTGGGCGATAGCCTGGGCCGGCACTAAGCCTTTTGCCTCCCTGCTGGACGGCGTGCTCGCCACTCATCTCGGCCTCACCCACAGCGCTGGCATACTGGTCTTGCCCGCGCTGGCCATTGCCTGTGGTGAAATATTCATCCCATCTTCACAGAAGAAGCGAATCAACGACTTGGCGGGCCGGGTGATCTCATTCCTGCACTCGCCCTCGCCTTCTGCACAGCATCAGCTCCCGGCTTCAGGCCACGAGCCGCTTCTTGTGACGCCTGGTACTGATCTGGCCGCAGTAGGCAATGACGAGTTCCGGGAAGAGTGTGGCCAGTTTGATGCCATGGGCTGGCAGCCCACATAACCGGCCGCACATTGACTCAGGCCCGCTACCGATCCGGCAGCGCCGGAAGGTTCCTCGATTACTTTAAGTAGCTACGTAGTGACCGGCCTTTTACCGAGACGGTATGTTATTTTTGCTATGAGCGTAAGGAGGCACCATGGCCAAACGCCATAGCGTTCCGTCCCACCAGTACCGTTACGAGCACTACGACCCAACGGGCTGGTAGTCCTCGTACTCCGCTACTTAGGCGGACGACGGCGCACCAGAGGCAAGCAGCGCCCCTGGTGCGCCGTTCCTGTCTGCCCGGGAAAATGATCACGAGTTCGAGGGACCGGCCCAGCCCTCAGATTCAGCATGGCACGCTTGCAGCCGAAAGCAAGGATTATTCCTGCCAATCCAGCTAGTCCTAATGCCGGTTCAAACCCTATTGTAGGTACGGTAGAGATGGTAGGTACAGGCCGGCTGATCCTTGTGTGATTGTAGGGATTTACGAGTCTGGGGTGAATCATTGGCAGACGAGCCGAAGTACCGAGCCATCGCTGCTGACCTGGAGAGCAAGATCCAGTCCGGGGAACTGGCGGCAGGAGAGCGACTGCCGTCCGACGCTGAACTGGGCACGACGTACCAGGCATCCCGCAACACTGTCAGGCAGGCGATCCAGTTCTTGCTGAACCGAGGGGTCGTCGAGAAGCAACCCGGTGGCGCCACACTGGTGCGCAAGAACATCGATCCCTTCAGGACGGTCGTCAACACAGAGACGGGATTCGGTGGGTTCGAAGGTGCGGCGTACGCCTCAGACGTGGTGGCGAGCAACCGCAGGCTAGCGTTGACCAAGCCGCACGTCGAGATCCAGGAAGCTTCGGAAGACATCGCCGCCGCACTCCGCCTCGACGAGAGAGCTGCGGTAGTGGTTCGGCACCAGGAGCGCCTTATCGACGACGAGTTGTGGTCGATGCAGACGAGTTATTACCCCATGGTCTTTGTGGAGCGAGGGGCCACTAAGCTTCTCGCGGTCGAAGATCTCAAAGAGGGAACTCGCCAGTACCTGGCCGATGCGATCAGCGTTCAGGAGATCGGCTCTCATGACACGATGACGGTTCGTGCGCCCACTCCTGGCGAAGCCGCCCGGTTCGGGCTTCCGGAGGACGGCCGCATCGCGGTCTTCGAGACCCGCCAGACGGGCGTTGAACGCCGGCGACCACGCGGTACGGGTGACGATCACGATCTACCCGTCCGACCGCAACACGTTCTCAATGGAAACCGGCCGGCTAGCCCCAATGCCGGGTAGTTAGGGGCTGTGGGCGGTCGTCAAGCGGTTTGCCTGGTTTGGCGCGGCTGAGCGGACATGGCAACGGAGGTCCGGTAAGACGGGAAATCGACCAAGACCGCCCGTTGCCGAGGACCTCCGTTGCGCGTTCAGTCTGCCATCTGTGCTGCCGTCACGACTATCACCCATACGATCACGGTGGCGGCGGGTGTGTTCGCGCCCGGCCACCTGGGGGAGCTGACCTGGGAGGTTCCGTTCGAGCTCGCCGATGCGGTGCTGGAGGAGACGCGGACGCGGGAACGGCGGCTGCGTGATCTTCCCTCCCGGGCCGGGGTGTACTTCGTGCTCGGGCTGGGCTTGTTCCCGGGGCTGGGCTACGGCGGCGTGTGGCAGAAGATGACTGCCGCGCTGGGCGGGCAGCCTGGCGTGCCGTCCCCGTCGCCGAAGGCGCTCCGGGATTTGCGCCGGCGCCTGGGCGCCGCCCCGGTGAAGGCGCTGTTTGAGGTGCTGGCCGGGCCGGCGGCCCGGCCGTCCACGCCCGGGGTGCGGTTCGGCCGGTACCGGACGGTGGCCTTCGACGGCTGCACCTCGATCAAGGTGCCAGACACGCCGCGGAACCGTGGCTGGCTGGGGAAGATGAAGGCCGCGCTCGGCGTGACCGGCTACCCGGCCGTGGAGCTGATGACCCTGGTGGAGACCGGTACCCGCGCCCTGATCGGCGCGGTCTTCGGCCCGCCCGCCACCGGCGAGACCGATTACGCGCGGCAGCTGGTGCACCTGCTGGCCCGGGACATGCTGGTGCTGACCGACCGTGGCTTCGACGCTGCCGGCTTCCTGGAGGCGGTCGCCGCAGCGCCAGCCCAGTTCCTGGCCCGGCTGACCGCCACCCGCCGGCTGCCAGCCGCGGCCCGGCTCGAGGACGGCACATTCTTGTCCCGGATCGGAGCCCTGACGGTGCGGATCATCGAAGCTGAAGTCCTCGTCACGTGCGCTGACGGCACCCGGTACTGCGGCCGCTACCGGCTGGCCACCACCCTGCTCGATCACCGCCGCTACAGCGCTGCCGCGCTGATCCGCCTGTACCACGAACGCTGGGAACACGAGATCGCCTACCTGGCGCTGCGGCACACCCTCCTGAACGGCCGGGTGCTGCGCTCGGGCGACCGGGCGGGCCTGGAGCAGGAGATCTGGGCACTGCTGGCCCTTTACCAGGCACTGCGCAGGGCCATGGTCACCGCCGTCGAATCGGTCCCCGGCACCGACCCCGACCGGGCCAGCTTCACTATCGCCCTGCAAACCGCCATCGACACCGTGACCGGAGCGGACGGCGTGCTCACCAGCGATGCCCGCGACCCAGGGCGCCTTGGCCGCGCCGTCCTGGACGGCCTGCTGCCGCCCCGCCGGCCCCGCGTCAGCGTCCGCAAGGTCAAATCCCCGCTATCCCGCTGGAACAAGGCCGACCCGCACCGGCCAGTGCGCAGCACACCGGTGACCACGATGGGAATCACCGTCTGCGGCCATGAGCCAGATAAGCCAGCGACACGCCGCCAGCAATCCTTGAGCACCGCGCCCGGGCCTTAACTACCCGGCATTGAGGCTAACCCAGGCCGCCGGTGGGAGACAGGCAAGACCACTGACTCTTCCCTCGCTGGCCAGAGCAAGCTTAATCACCGCACAGGCCACCAGGTAGATGCGAACACAGTATCGAAAAGTGATTGCCTGGGCTGCGAACGCTCTGTATTATGGCTGGAACTAAATGGCCGAGTTCCCCATACCCGATCCAACCTGAGCCGAAGCCGTTATGGATCTTTCGGCCCCTCTGACCTCGGCGGGCATCCAGTAGACCGGTAAGCGCCGAGGCTTCCGTGCCCACCTGAGCACATGGGTCACGGACAGCGCACAGTTACTGGCCGACTCGGGGACTCCCCCGCGCCGGACCGAGCGACCGGAGAGGAGGTGTCAGTGGCCAAGCGCATCGGACGCCCATCGCTCCAGTATCGCTACGAGCACTACGACCCACGCTGACCAGCGGGGGCCAAGCGCCGACCGGCGGCTCCCTGCCCCGCAGGTTCCGCCGGGCCGTCACGCGCTGTCGGCGCTGCTGTCATCTGACGGCTCGCGCCAGCGCCGACAGCGACCGTGGAACTAGCGACGCGATCCCGCCCATGGCCGTGTGTTGCAGGGGCGCGCAGCGGGTAGTTTCGGTTGAAGTTATGGCGATGGTCGGTGGCGTGCGCGACGGTCTGGGTCCCTGCCGGGACGCAGGCCCCATGCCCCAATGGCGGGGCGCAGGCAGGCTGGGTCACTGCTGGATCTGCAGCCACTCTGGCCGCAGTTGCAGCACTTCATGACGCGGCCCGGGCAGCGCGCCGCCGGGGCGGCCACCGGAGCGCAGCAGCTGCCGCAGAGCGCGACAGGACGGCGCGGGGCCGCACGCCCCGCAGATACGCGGGCCACCGGCCCGCAGGCCACGTCCAGACCGCACGAAGTCCCGCCACGCACACCGTGGACGACACCGGGCCGCAGCCGCCGCCGCCGACCAGCAGCGAATCCGCCGCCCCGGCCGCCGCACCCGCTGGGCCATCTGGCTGGCCGTGGCCCTGGTCACCGCGGCCGTCGCGATCGGCGTGGCCCTCAAGGTCACGCCCCTGCAGACCGTCACGGTCGCCGGCCAGGTCATCAAGGTCGGCACCTCAGCACCCAGCCTGAGCTTCTCAGGCCCGGGCGAGGTGGACCTGTTCGGCCAGAGCCTGCCCACCCACGTGCAGTTCCTCGGCCCGGTCCGCCCCCGGATCCAGCTGACCCAGATCACCATCAACAGCGAGCTGACCAACTTCGTCCAGGGCGCGGGCCCCGCGGGGGCCGAGCGGATCCTGGGCGACCGGCTGGCCAGCGGCTGGCTGCACTATTTCGCCTGGGAGATCGGCCTGACCGCGGTCGGCTCACTGCTGCTGCTCGGGGCCCTGGCCGGCTGGCGCCGCCTGTCCCACGAGACCACGCTGAAACTCCTGGCCGGCGGCCTGGTACTGACCGAGGTCATCAACCTGGGCGCGATCATGGTGACCGCCTACACCGCGCCCTCGACACTGCGCCAGGTCCGGTCGCTCAGCCAGCTGGTCGGCAGCGAGCGGACCGCCACCGACGCCAAGAAGGGGGTGCCCGTGCCGCCGGGCGTCCGGCTGGTGGTGATCGGCGACTCCACCGCGGCGGGCGCCGGGCTGCCCGCGGTCCACGACGCGTCCCGCGCCGACCAGGCCTGCGGGCGGAGCACCGATTCCTACGCCGAGGACCTAGCCCGCTCGAACAGCTGGCAGGTGATGAACCTGGCCTGCAACAGCGCCACGATCAGCCAGGGCCTGCTCGGCCCGGAAGGGCGCGGCGGCGAGACCGAGCCCGCGCAGATCGACGCGCTGGACCGGGCCACGCACGCCTCCGCGGTCATCGTCAGCGTCGGCGCGGACGACCTGGACTGGTCGGCCATGCTGCGCCTGTGCGCGGTCGCCAAGACCTGCAACGACAGGGCCACCACGGCCTACTTCCAGCAGCAGCTGCACTCGTTCAGCAAGAACTACCTGCAGCTGCTCGACCAGCTGGCGGCGCTGCCAAGCCACCCCCAGGTGATCATCAACCGCTACTACAACCCGTTCGACCCGAAGCTGACCTGCCTGAGCAAGGTCGGCATGACCAGCGCCAAGGAGCACACGCTCAGCTCACGGCTGGCCACGCTGAACGCCGTGCTGGCCAAGGGGGCCGCGGAGTTCGGCTTCACCTCGGTCAAGCCGGACTTCACCGGGCACCAGCTCTGCACCACCCAGCCCTACGTGCAGGGACTCGGCGATGCCGCACCGTTCCACCCCACCGCCATGGGCCAGCTGGCCATCGCGCTCGCCGACCAGGCCGCGCTGAACTCCCCGCGCCTGCCCGGCTCCTCCGCCGTGGCGACCCCCTCAGCCACCCCGGCCCCCACCGTGAGCGGCACGCCCAGCGGGAGCGGCACGCCCAGCCCGCGCCGCCCGGCCGCGCCCGGCGGCCGGGCCCGGCGCCGTGCCCGGCACCGCCGGCCCGTAAGCCGGTCAGGCGGACCGGGCGACGACGGCGGCCCAGGGCCGCAGCACCAGGCCGTCCAGCGCGCCATCACCGGTGCTGAGCAGCACCGCGCCCGGTGAGACGTGCAGCGTGGCCGGCTCGTCGCTGAAGTTGGCCGCGACCGCCAGGCCGCCCGTCTCGTAGGCCCACACCCCGCGCGGCGCCGGCAGCTGCTCATAGCTGGCCAGGTGGCCGCCAAATTCCCGCCGTCGCAGCGCCAGCAGCTCGCGGCACAGGTTCAGGATGGACGATGGTTCCGCTTGCATCTCCGCAACGGAACCGCTCGCGGGGTCACCGTAGGGCAGCCAGGGCTGGACGCCCGCGCCCGAGAACCCCCCGGACGGTGAGGAGTCCCACCGCATGGGGGTCCGGGCCCGGTCCCGGCTCTCCTCGGCCCCGGCCTGTGCCCGCATCTTGTCGCGCAGCAGATTGGCCGGGACGTCCACGTCGGTCATGCCCAGTTCGTCGCCGTAATAGAGGACAAGGGCGCCGGGCAGGGTAGCCAGCATGAGCAGGGCCAGCCGCGTCCGGCGCTCGTCCCCGCCGCACCAGCGGGTCGGGAACCGGCTGATGTCGTGGTTGGACGCGGTCCAGACCGCGCACTCCCCGGCGGGCAGCTTGTCCAGCGACTCGGCCACCACGCCGGACAGGGCTTCGGCGGTGAACGGGGCGAAGACGAACGGGAAGTTGAACGTGAGCTGCAGCTCATCCCCCTGGCCGTGGAAGGCGGCCAGCGCCCCCACGTCGCCGACCCAGGTCTCGCCGAGCAGCACCCGGGGCACCGGGTAGCTCTCGGCGATCTTCCGCCAGTCCCGGAACACGCCGTGCGATTCCGGCCGGTTCGCGCTGTACACCTGGGCCAGGCCGAACCGCCCGCCGACCAGCCCCTCCTCGGGAGCGGGCGGGTCGTCACGGAGCTGGGCGTCCTTGTAGAGCCCGTGGGCGACGTCGATCCGGAATCCGGCGACGCCGCGGTCGAACCAGAACCGCAGGATCTCCTGGAAGGCCTGATGCACGGCGGGGTTCCACCAGTTCAGGTCAGGCTGGCTGGGCAGGAAGTTGTGCAGGTAGTACTGCCCGCTGGACTCGTCCAGCGTCCAGGCTGACGCGCCGGTCGCGGCCAGCCAGTTGTTCGGCGGCCCGCCGCGGCGGGCCGGGTCGGCCCATACGTAGAACTCCCGGTGCGGCGAGGCCGGATCGCTGACCGCCTCAACGAACCAGGGGTGCGCGCTGCTGGTGTGATTGGGTACCAGGTCGAGCAGCACCCGCAGGCCTTGCTGGGCCGCCTCGGCGATCAGCCGGTCCAGGTCAGCGAGGGTGCCGAGCTCCGGGTGGACGCCCAGGTAGTCCGAGACGTCGTAGCCCCAGTCCTCGTCCGGGGACAGCATGGTCGGGGACAGCCAGATGCCGTCCACGCCGAGCCAGGACAGGTAGTCCAGATGAGCGGTGACGCCGTTGAGGTCCCCGTATCCGTCGTCGTTGGTGTCCTGCCACGACCTGACGTAGATCTGGTACAGGGTGGCTCCGTGCCACCAGCGGGGCTGGGTACGCGGGGTGTCCATGGTTCTCCCGGGGCGGTATGGGGGCGGGGTCGGCCCACAGTAACCCGAACCCGCCTTGACCTGGCCCAGGCCTTGCCTTGGTCCCGGGACAGGCGGAAACTGGTCAGATGAGCCCGGCAATCGAGCTGATCGGGGTAATCCTGCTGCCCACCGCGGTGGGTTATGCCGTACTGGGCAGTATCCGGGGGTGCCGCGCGATCGCGGAGTGGCGCACGGCGAGGCGCTTCCGGGCCGCGGAACCGGTAACGGTCGAGCCGATTGAGCGGCTGGGGGCCAGGATGCGCCGCCTCCGCGCCGAACTGGAGACCATGGAGACCCGCTCCGACCTGCAAGCCAAGGGGATGCGGCTGCGTGCGCTCCGCGGCGCGTACCTGGATTTGCTGCGGGTCGCCTGCGAGCGGCTGGACGTCGCCCCGCTACCGCCTGGGGACCTGGTCTCGCAGGCCGAGATCTACCGGGCCGAGGCTGCGCTGCGCCAGCGTGGCCTGGATGTCAGGGAAACTGCCCCGCGCTGAAGCATCAGCGGCCCGGATCCGCAGCGTACGATCGCAGTGTGGTGCGCGTCCTGGCTGTCTCCGACGTGGTCGAGGAAGGCCTGTGGGCTGACATCGGCCCGGCGCGCGGCGCCGACCTCATCCTGGGCTGCGGCGATCTGCCCTTCGAGTACCTGGGCTACCTGATGAACGCGCTCGACGTGCCGCTGGTCTTCGTGCCCGGTAACCACGACCCTGACCTGTCCGGGTACCGCGTCAGCCGGGCCGGCCTGACTCTGCGGGCCGGGCTGCCGGCCCAGCCGCCATGGCCGGACGGGGCGGTCAGCGCGGACGGGCGGGTCGTAGAGGTGGCGGGCGTGCGGATCGCCGGGCTGGGCGGCAGCCGCCGCTACCGGCCCGGCCCGAACCAGTACAGCGACCGGCAGCAGGCCCGGCGGGCGCGGCGGCTGGCCGCCCGGATCCGGCTGCACGGGATGACCCTGCGCCAGCTTCGCGGCGGGCCGCTCCCCGGCCGATCGCACCGGCTGGATGTGCTGCTGACCCACGCCCCGCCGCGCGGCGTGGGCGACGGCCCCGACCCGGTGCACCAGGGTTTCCCCGCCCTCAACGTCCTCGCCGGGCGGCTGCGACCGCCCCTGCTGCTGCACGGGCACGTGGACCCGGATCCGGCCGGCGGCCGTGACCACCGGCTCGGCCGCACACTCGTCCGCAACGTCACCGGATGGCAGCTGTTCGACCTCGACCCCGCCACCGGCCGGGTGAGCGACGTGCCGGGGCATCACAGTGCCGGTACAACCGGGCTGACCACCGCGGCGGATACGAGCGGGCTGGTTACCGCGATGCCCGCTGACACCGGGTTTCCCCGGGCCGACGTCGAGAACGACTTCCAGCGTGCCCGCCGGCGCCAGGTGCTGGCCCGGCTGTCCCAGCGGCTGCGCCGGGAACCGGACGACGTCAACCTCATCCTGCCGTTCGACGAGGTCGTGGCCGCGCTCGGGATGACCGGTGAGCGGAAGCTGGGCCTGCAGGTGATCAAGCTGGACAGCGTGGTGGGCACGGTGGACTCCACCCGCGACTTCGACCGCCGGTTCCGGCCCACCTCCGGCCGGGTCCGGGAGCGCTGGGAGCGGCTGGCCCTGGCCCAGCGCCGCGGTGAGTCCATCCCGCCCATCGACGTGTACCGCGTCGGTGAGCTGCATTTCGTGGTCGACGGGCATCACCGGGTCTCGATCGCCCTGGCGATGGGGCAGAAGACGATCGACGCTTACGTGACCGAGATCCTCACCGCCGTGCCCGGCCCGGGGCATCCGCCGCCGCGGCGACCTGCTCTACAAGAGCTACGAGCGGCTGTTCCGCTCCCGGGTCAAGCTTCCGGCCCCAGGCGTACGCCAAGATCACGTTCTCCGATCCCTGGGGCTACGCGGAACTCGGTGAGGCGGTAGAGGCCTGGGGGTTCCGGCTCATGCAGCACGAGCACAAGTTCTACGACCGGGCCGAGGTGTCCCGGCGCTGGTTCACCGAGGAGTTCACCCCGGTCGTGCGCCTGCTGCACGCCGCGGACCTGGTCGGCTCCGGCACCGACGCCGACGCGTACCTGACCATCGCCCGGGAGCGCTACCGGCTGATCCGCACCCACGAGTGGAACGACGAGGTCATCGAGGAACTCCAGCGGCAGTTCCGGTCACCGCGCTGGCGTATCCGCGGCTCGGGCGCCGTGGCGATGCCGCCGGACAAGCACGGCGGCGCAGCCCGGCCGGAACGCCGGCCCCGCCGCGGACCCGGGCGGCGGCCCCGCCGCGGACCCGGACGGCGGCGCCGCCGCGGACTAGATGCGGCGGCGCAGCCGCTGGCGGGTGCGGCGGCGGATTACGGTTGCGGTGCGGCGGCCGAGCCGGAGTCCTGCCCGGTCGCCGTCGGCTCCGCCTGGGCCGGTGCGCCCCCCGTGGCCGTAGGTGCTGCCGAGGCGTGCGTGCCCGAGTCACCCAGGGTCAGGTTCTGCCCGGTTGACGGGTCGAACACATGCAGCGCCCGGGTGTCCACCCAGATCTCGGCGTTCTGCCCTTCGCTGATCCGGGTGGCCGGGTCGAACCGGGCGACCACGGTCTCCGCGCCCGAACCCGTGTCAGCCCGCCCGGAGTCCCGGGCCAGCTCAGTGAGCTCGGCCGCGTCCACCCCGCCCAGTTCCTGGCTGAAGTAGACGTACTTCTCCGAGCCCAGCGACTCCACCACGTCCACGCTGGCCTGGAAGGTGATCCCGTTATGCCGGGTCTCGCTGGGCACCAGCGACGCGTCCTCGAAGTCCTCCGGGCGGATGCCTACGATCATTTGCCGCCCGGCCGCTGAACTGCTCAAGAGCTGCTGGAGCCGGCCGGTCAGCGGGATATCCCCCAGCCCGGTGCGCAGCTTGCCCTCCTCCAAGGCGCCGCCCATGAAGTTCATCGCGGGCGAGCCGATGAAGCCGGCCACGAACAGGTTGGCGGGCCGGTCGTAGAGTTCCTGCGGCGAGGCCACCTGCTGCAGCACGCCACTGCGCATGACCGCGACCCGGTCGCCCAGGGTCATGGCCTCGGTCTGGTCGTGCGTCACGTAGACCATGGTGGTGCCGAGCCGGCGCTGGATCCGGGACACCTCGGTGCGCATCTGCACGCGCAGCTTGGCGTCCAGGTTGGACAGCGGCTCGTCCATCAGGAACACGGACGGGTCACGGACGATGGCCCGGCCCATCGCGACCCGCTGCCGCTGGCCGCCGGACAGGTTGGCCGGCTTGCGGTCCAGGTGCTGGGTCAGGTCCAGGATCCGGGCCGCCTCCTCGACCTTCTCGTTGATGACGTTCTGCGGGGTCTTGGCCAGCTTCAGCGCGAAGCCCATGTTCTCCCGGACCGTCATGTGCGGGTACAGCGCGTAGCTCTGGAACACCATCGCGATGTCGCGGTCCTTGGGCGCCTTGTCGTTGACGACCTGGCCGCCGATGCGCAGCTCACCCTCGGTGATGTCCTCCAGGCCGGCGATCATGTTCAGCGTCGTGGACTTGCCGCAGCCGGACGGCCCGACCAGGATCACGAACTCGCCGTCCGCGATGTCTATGTTGAAGTCGTCCACCGCGAGCGCACCGTCGGGAAAGCGCTTGGTGACGTGCTCCAGGATTATCTCGGCCACTGCAATGCCCCTTTCACTCAGCCCTTGACCGCGCCGGAGGTCAGTCCGGCCACGATCCGGCGCTGGAAGAACAGCACGAAGATGATGATGGGAATGGTGATGACCACCGCCGCCGCGGAGATCGACCCGGTCGGCACGGCGAACTGCGAGTTCCCGGTGAAGAACGAGAGCGCAGCCGGCGCGGTGCGGGCATTGAGCGTCGCGGTCAGCGTGATCGCGAACAGGAACTCGTTCCAGCAGAACAGGAAGACCAGGATGGCGGTGGTGACCATGCCCGGCGCGGCCAGCGGCGCGATGACCCGCGTGAAGGCCTGGAACGGGGTAGCCCCGTCCACCTTGGCCGCCTTCTCCAGCTCCCACGGGATCTCCCGGAAGAACGCGGACAGCGTGTAGATGCCGAGCGGCAGGCCGGTCGCCACGTACGGGATGATCAGCCCCGGCCAGGTGTCGAACAGGCCCAGGATCCGCTCGATGTTGAACAGCGGGGTGGCCAGCGCGATCGCCGGGAACATCGCGATCAGCAGCGACAGGCCGATCAGCACGCTCTTGCCCGGGAAGTTCAGCCGGGCCACCGCGTACGCCGCCATCGAGGCCAGCACGACCGCGATGAACGTGGCGATCAGCCCGATGCCGATCGAGTTCAGCAGCGGCCGCAGGAAGGTGGAGGTGGTCAGGATCCCGGAGTAGTTGGACCACGTCCAGTGGGTGGGGAAGTAGGTCGGATCGGTGATCGAGGCGGTCGTCTTGAACGACAGGGAGATGATCCACACCAGCGGGATCAGCACGAGCACGATCGTGACGATGTTCGCGACACTCCACCCGACCTTCTCCGGTGTCGTCGTTGCCATCAGCGTCGCACCTCCGTTGCTCGCGTAGCCGGCCTCATCGCCGTATGTCCGTCCCGGGAGCGGCTGCGCCGAAGATCTTGATGAACACGACCGCGATGATCGCCACGCAGATCAGGATCAGGACGGACAGCGCCGAGCCGATGCCCAGGTTCAGCCCGGTGAACAGGTTGTCGTAGGTCAGCATCGACACCGACCCGGTGCCGTTGTTGCCCTGGGTCAGGATGTAGATGTTGTCGAAGATCCGGAACGCGTCGAGCGTCCGGAACAGCAGCGCCACCAGGATCGCGGGCTTCATCAGCGGCAGCATCACCCGGGTGAACCGCTGCCAGGCGGTCGCCCCGTCCACCTTGGCCGCCTTGAGCAGGTCCTCGGGCACCAGTGACAGCCCGGCCATCAGCAGCAGCGCCATGAACGCCGTGGTCTTCCAGATCTCGGCCAGGATGATGACACCGATCGCCTGGGTCGTGGAGGTCAGCGGGGCCGCGTTCCCGAACGCCGCGGACAGGTAACCGGTGCTCGGTGTCCAGGCGTACAGCCAGCTGAACGCGGCGGCCACGGTCACGATCCCGTAGGGGATCAGGATCATGGTGCGGACCCCGCCCCGCCCCCAGATCGTCCGGTACATCAGCAGCGCCAGCGCCATGCCGAGGACGAACTCGATGGCCACCGACACCACCGTGATGATGATGGTCACCACCAGCGCGTGCCACCAGAACGGGGAGCTGAGCACGGCCCCGTAGTTGCTCAGCCCGACGAACTTGGTGAGCTGCGGGGACGACATGATGTAGCGCTCGAGCGACAGGTAGATGGCGTAGCCGATCGGGTAGGCGGTCACCGCGACCATGACGATGACCGCGGGCGCGCACAGCATCCAGCCCAGCCGCCGTTCCGCGCGGGCCCCTTCGGACAGGCGGGCCCGCCCGTGGCGCCCGGCGGCGGGTTCCTGGGCGGTAACCGGAGGAGTGACGGTGGTCATGTCTCCACCTCTCTGGGCGTGCGCGGGGCGCTCACGGAGTCAGCCCCTTTCCGGTCAGGGCGTTGTTGATCTGCGTTCTCATGTTCTGCTCGGTGCTCATCGGGTTGATCGAGCTGGGCGGCGAGACCTGGTGCGAGATCGCCACCGACACGACCTGGTAGAGCGGGGTCTTGGGCCGCACCGACCCGTTGTTGACCTGCTGCAGGATCAGCTGCCGGAACGGGTAGGGGCCCTGCATCTTCGGGTTGCTGTAGACGCTGGCCAGCGTGGGCGGCAGCCCGCCCTTGACCGCGGCGATCAGCTGGTTGTCGGCGTTGCGCAAGCACAGCGCCGCCTGGAAGGCGAGCTGCGGGTGCGGGGAGTAGGAGCTGACCGCCAGGTCGATGCCGCCGATCGTCACCTTGGCCCGGGTGCCCGGGATAACGCTCGGGTACGGCGCGTACTTGAAGACCTTGAACAGCTTGGGGTTGTCGGCCTTCATCGACGGATAGACGTAGGGGTAGTTCAGCTCGAACGCGGCCGTGCCGGCTTCCATGGCCAGCCGGTTCTGGTCCTCCATCTGCACCCCGAGCGACGGGTCGGCCGACGATGAGCTGGCCAGCGTCTTCATGATCGTCAGCGCCCTGACCGCGGGCGCCCCGAGCTGGGCCTGCCGTCGAGGTGGGGTTCAGGATGCTGCCGCCCGCGCTGGCCACCAGCGTGTTGAACCAGACGACGGTGCCCTCGTACTGGGCACCCTGGATCTCGATCAGATGCGGCTTGCCCTGCTTGGCCAGCGCCTGGGCGTCAGCGAACATCTGCGCCCAGGTGGCCGGCGGCTTCTTCACCAGGTCCGACCGGTACCAGAGCAGCTGGGTGTTGCTGTTGTAGGGCACCGCCACCAGCTGGCCGCGCCAGGTCGCGGTCTTCAGCGGCCCGGCCAGCGTGCCCGCGATGGCCTGCTGCTTGAGCGAGCCGGTCCACGGCCGGTTCCCCGGGTCGAACACGTGCAGCCTGCGTACGTCTACCCAGATCTCGGCGTTCTGCCCCTCGGTGATCTGGGTGGCCGGGTCGAACCGGGCGACCACGGTCTCGCTGGTATCGCCGGTGTCCGCCCGGCCGGAGTCCCGGGCCAGCTCAGTAAGCTCGGCCGCGTCCACCGAGCCCAGTTCCTGACTGAAGTAGACGTACTTCTCCGAGCCCAGCGACTCCACCACGTCCACCGTGGCCGGGAAGGTGATCCCGTTGTGCCGGGCCTCGCTGGGCACCAGTGACGCGTCCTCGAAGTCCTCCGGGCGGATCCCCACGATCATTTGCCGTCCTGCCGCTGAACTGCTCAAGAGCTGCTGGAGCCGTCCGCCCAGCGGGATGTCCCCCAGCCCGGTGCGCAGCTTGCCCTCCTCCAAGGCGCCGCCCATGAAGTTCATCGCGGGCGAGCCGATGAAGCCGGCCACGAACAGGTTGGCGGGCCGGTCGTAGAGTTCCTGCGGCGAGGCCACCTGCTGCAGCACGCCACTGCGCATGACCGCGACCCGGTCGCCCAGGGTCATGGCCTCGGTCTGGTCGTGCGTGACGTAGACCATGGTGGTGCCGAGCCGGCGCTGGATCCGGGACACCTCGGTGCGCATCTGCACGCGCAGCTTCGCGTCCAGGTTGGACAGCGGCTCGTCCATCAGGAACACGGACGGGTCACGGACGATGGCCCGGCCCATCGCGACCCGCTGCCGCTGGCCACCGGACAGGTTGGCCGGCTTGCGGTCCAGGTGCTGGGTCAGGTCAAGGATCCGGGCCGCCTCCTCGACCTTCTCGCTGATGACATTCGGCGGGGTCTTGGCCAGCTTCAGCGCGAACCCCATGTTCTCCCGGACCGTCATGTGCGGGTACAGCGCGTAGCTCTGGAACACCATCGCGATGTCGCGGTCCTTGGGCGCCTTCTGGTTGACGACCTGGCCGGCGATGCGCAGCTCACCCTCGCTGATGTCCTCCAGGCCGGCGATCATGTTCAGCGTCGTTGACTTGCCGCAGCCGGACGGGCCGACCAGGATCACGAACTCGCCGTCCGCGATGTCTATGTTGAAGTCGTCAACCGCGAGCGCACCGTCGGGAAAGCGCTTGGTCACGTGCTCCAGGATTATCTCGGCCACTGCATGCCCCTTTCGCTCAGCCCTTGACCGCGCCGGAGGTCAGTCCGGCCACGATCCGGCGCTGGAAGAACAGCACGAAGATGATGATGGGAATGGTGATGACCACCGCCGCCGCGGAGATCGACCCGGTCGGCACGGCGAACTGCGAGTTCCCCGTGAAGAACGAGAGCGCCGCCGGCGCGGTGCGGGCGTTGAGCGTCGCGGTCAGCGTGATCGCGAACAGGAACTCGTTCCAGCAGAACAGGAACACCAGGATGGCGGTGGTGACCATGCCCGGCGCGGCCAGTGGCGCGATGACCCGCGTGAAGGCCTGGAACGGGGTAGCCCCGTCCACCTTGGCCGCCTTCTCCAGCTCCCACGGGATCTCCCGGAAGAACGCGGACAGCGTGTAGATGCCGAGCGGCAGGCCGGTCGCCACGTAAGGGATGATCAGCCCCGGCCAGGTGTCGAACAGGCCCAGGATCCGCTCGATGTTGAACAGCGGGGTGGCCAGCGCGATCGCCGGGAACATCGCGATCAGCAGCGACAGGCCGATCAGCACGCTCTTGCCCGGGAAGTTCAGCCGGGCCACCGCGTACGCCGCCATCGAGGCCAGCACGACCGCGATGAACGTGGCGATCAGCCCGATGCCGATCGAGTTCACCAGTGGCCGCAGGAAGGTGGAGGTGGTCAGGATCCCGGAGTAGTTGGACCACGTCCAGTGGGTGGGGAAGTAGGTGGGATCGGTGATCGAGGCGGTCGTCTTGAACGACAGGGAGATGATCCACACCAGCGGGATCAGCACGAGCACGATCGTGACGATGTTCGCGACACTCCACCCGACCTTCGCCGGTGTCGTCGTTGCCATCAGCGTCGCCCCTCCGTTGCTCCAGTAGCCGGCCTCATCGCCGAAGGTCCGTCCCGGGAGCGGCTGCGCCGAAGATCTTGATGAACACGACCGCGATGATCGCCACACAGATCAGGATCAGGACGGACAGCGCGGAGCCGATGCCCAGGTTCAGCCCGGTGAACAGGTTGTCGTAGGTCAGCATCGACACCGACCCGGTGCCGTTGTTGCCCTGGGTCAGGATGTAGATGTTGTCGAAGATCCGGAACGCGTCGAGCGTCCGGAACAGCAGCGCCACCAGGATCGCGGGCTTCATCAGCGGCAGCATCACCCGGGTGAACCGCTGCCAGGCGGTCGCCCCGTCCACCTTGGCCGCCTTGAGCAGGTCCTCGGGCACCAGTGACAGCCCGGCCATCAGCAGCAGCGCCATGAACGCCGTGGTCTTCCAGATCTCGGCCAGGATGATGACACCGATCGCCTGGGTCGTGGAGGTCAGCGGGGCCGCGTTCCCGAACGCCGCGGACAGGTACCCGGTGCTCGGCGTCCAGGCGTACAGCCAGCTGAACGCGGCGGCCACGGTCACGATCCCGTAAGGGATAAGGATCAAGGTGCGGACCCCGCCCCGCCCCCAGATCGTCCGGTACATCAGCAGCGCCAGCGCCATGCCGAGGACGAACTCGATGGCCACCGACACCACCGTGATGACGATGGTCACCACCAGCGCGTGCCACCAGAACGGGGAACTGAGCACGGCCCCGTAGTTGCTCAGCCCGACGAACTTGGTGAGCTGCGGGGACGACATGATGTAGCGCTCGAGCGACAGGTAGATGGCGTAGCCGATCGGGTAGGCGGTCACCGCGACCATGACGATCACCGCGGGCGCGCACAGCAGCCAGCCCAGCCGCCGTTCCGCGCGGGCCCCTTCGGACAGGCGGGGCCGCCCGTGGCGCCCGGCGGCGGGTTCCTGGGCGGTAACCGGAGGAGTGACGGTGGTCATGTCTCCACCTCTCTGGGCATGCGCGGGACACTCACGGAGTCAGCCCCTTTCCGGTCAGGGCGTTGTTGATCTGCGTCCTCATGTTCTGCTCGGTGCTCACCGGGTTAATCGAGCTGGGCGGCGAGACCTGATGCGAGATCGCCACCGACACGACCTGGTAGAGCGGGGTCTTGGGCCGCACCGACCCGTTGTTGACCTGCTGCAGGATCAGCTGCCGGAACGGGTAGGGGCCCTGCATCTTCGGGTTGCTGTAGACGCTGGCCAGCGTGGGCGGCAGCCCGCCCTTGACCGCGGCGATCAGCTGGTTGTCGGCGTTGCGCAAGCACAGCGCCGCCTGGAAGGCCTGCTGCGGGTGCGGGGAGTAGGCGCTGACCGCCAGGTCGATGCCGCCGATCGTCACCCTGGCCCGGGTGCCCGGGATAACGCTCGGGTACGGCGCGTACTTGAATACCTTGAACAGCTTGGGGTTGTCGGCCTTCATCGACGGATAGACGTAGGGGTAGTTCAGCTCGAACGCGGCCGTGCCGGCTTCCATGGCCAGCCGGTTCTGGTCCTCCATCTGCACCCCGAGCGACGGGTCGGCCGACGATGAGCTGGCCAGCGTCTTCATGATCGACAGCGCCCTGATCGCGGGCGGGCCGAGCTTGGCCGCCGTTGAGGTCGCGTTCAGGATGCTGCCGCCCGCGCTGGCGACCAGGGTGTTGAACCAGACGACGGTGCCCTCGTACTGGGCGCCCTGGATCTCGATCAGGTGCGGCTTGCCCTGCTTAGCCAGCGCCTGGGCGTCAGCGAACATCTGCGCCCAGGTAGCCGGGGGCTTCTTCACCAGGTCTGAGCGGTACCAGAGCAGCTGGGTGTTGCTGTTGTAGGGCACCGCCACCAGCTGGCCACGCCAGATCGCGGTCTGCAACGGCCCCTTCAGCGTGCCCGCTATGGCCTGCTGCTTGAACGTGCCGGTCCACGGCCGGATCCAGCCGGCCTGGGCGAACTCAGCCTCCCAGGTGACGTCGAGGCCGAGGATGTCCATGGAGGAGTCGTGGGCGGCCAGCCGCCGCGCCATCTGCAGCCGCTGCTGGTCGGCGGCGTTCTGCAGCTTCTGGTAGACGATCTTGTAGCGCCCGTGGCTCGCCGCGCTGCAGTTGTCCGCCGCCGTCTGGACCGCGCCGGACGGGTCCGGGAAGTTGTAGAAATTCAGCGTGACCGGGCCGGTGGACGCACTGCTGGTCCCGCAGGCGGCGAGCACGCCCGACGCCAGGACACCAGCGCCCGCGGCCACCGCGAAGGAGCGCACCCGGCGCCGGGACCGACGCGGGGGGGCCGGCGCCCGGGAACGCTGCCGTGATCTCGCCTGATGATCACTGCCACCGAACATGGTGCCTCCTGCGGCTGATGCATCGTTGCACCCGTCACCCGTGTTGTTGCCTGACACGCTAGAACCTTTCCCCACGGGCAACAAGGGATGTTTCTTTGCAGAAACCTTTGCTAACCTGCACGGGACTATGCACCACTGCCGACGCGATTTGGCCCGGCTTGCCCGAGGCGGGCCAGGTCAGCGGGTTACGGTGATGGCGCCGCTGCCGAGCACGGTGTCGCCGCGGTACAGCACCGCGGCCTGCCCCCGGGCCACCCCCCGGGCCGGCTGGCCCAGCCAGATGCGGATCAGGTCGCCGTCGCCGACGGCGGTGGCCGGGTAGACCTCCCCGTGCGCCCGCAACTGGGCCAGGCACTCGGTGGGCTCGGTGAGTGGCTCGCAGCCGGTCCATACGGCGCGCTCGGCCACGATCTCCTGCACGTCGAGGGCGTCCGCAGGGCCGATCGTGACGGTCCGGGTGACCGGCTCGATGTCCAGGACGTAGCGGGGCCTGCCGTCACCGGCTGGCGCATCCACCTTCAGGCCCTTGCGCTGGCCGACGGTGAACCCGTAGGCGCCGTCATGCTGGCCCACGACGGTGCCGTCCTGGGCCACGATGCGGCCGGGCGCCTCGCCGAGCCGGCTGGTCAGGAAGGCCCTGGTGTCGCCGTCGGGGATAAAGCAGACGTCGTGGCTGTCCGGCTTGGTGGCCACCGCCATCCCGCGGGCGGCCGCCTCGGCCCGCACCTGGGCCTTGGTGGAGGAGCCCAGCGGGAACATGGACCGGCTCAGCTGCTCGCGGCTCAGCACGGCCAGCACGTAGGACTGGTCCTTGCCCTCGTCCACGCTGCGCCGCAGCTGTCCGCCGTCCAGCCGGGCGTGGTGCCCGGTACACACCGCATCGAAGCCCAGGGCGACCGCGCGGTCCAGCACGGCGGCGAACTTGATCTTCTCGTTGCAGCGCAGGCACGGGTTGGGGGTGTGGCCGCGGGCGTACTCGGCGACGAAATCGGCCACCACGTCGCGGTCGAAGCGCTCCGCCATATCCCAGACGTAGAACGGGATGCCGATCACGTCCGCGGCCCGGCGCGCGTCCCGGGCATCCTCGAGGGTGCAGCAGCCACGGGCCCCGGTCCGGTGGGACTGCGGGCTACGGGACAGCGCCAGGTGGACGCCGGTCACCTCATGGCCGGCCTCCGCGGCGCGGGCGGCGGCCACGGCGGAATCCACGCCGCCGGACATGGCGGCCAGCACGCGAAGACGATTCATCGTCTACTGAGGGTACGCGGCACTGCGCAGGTCCCGCGCCATTGGCTGGCGAGGCGGGGCGCGCCGCAGGCGTGTCCTTGCGAGCCAGCCAAGCGCGGGGGCTCCGGGGGCTCGCCCCCGGGCCAGCACAGCGGGGCGCGCCGCAGGCGTGTCCCTGCGAGCCAGCCAAGCGCGGGGGCTCCGGGGGCTCGCCCCCCGGGCCAGCACAGCTAGCGGGTGGCGCGGCGGGCCCGCTGCACGACCTCGCCGATGACCGCGCCGAGGGCGTCCACATCGGCCTGGGTGCTGGAGTGGCCGAGCGAGAACCGCAGCGAGCTACGCGCCCGGGCGTCGTCGGCGCCCATGGCCAGCAGCACGTGGCTGGGCTGGGCGATCCCCGCCGTGCAGGCGGACCCGGTGGAGCAGGCGATGCCCTTCGCGTCGAGCAGCATGAGCAGCGCGTCACCCTCACAGCCGGGGAAGGAAAAATGCGCGTTGCCGGGCAGTCGGCCCGGCCCGGGCGGCGGCCCGTTCAGGATGGCGTCCGGCACGGCCGCCAGCACCTGCGCGATGAGGTCATCCCGGAGCTTGGCCATCCGGGCTGCCTCCTCGTCCCGGCGGCCGGCCATGACCGCGGCGGCGACCGCGAACGCCCGGATGGCGGGCGCGTCCAGGGTGCCGGACCGCACCTCGCTTTCCTGCCCGCCGCCGTGCAGTACCGGGACCGGCCGCACGCCCCGGGCCAGTAGCAGGGCCCCGGCGCCGACCGGGCCGCCGAACTTGTGGCCGGTGACCGTCATGGCGTCCGTGCCGCTGGCGGCGAAGCTGACCGGCAGCTGGCCGGCCGCCTGCACCGCGTCGGTGTGGAAGGGGATGCCGTACTCGCGGGCCACCTCGGCCAGCTCAGCGATGGGCTGGACCGCGCCCACCTCGTTGTTCACCCACATGACCGTGACCAGGGCGACCCCGTCCGGGTCCGCGACGATGGCGTCGGCGAGCACGCTGGGGCGCAGCACGCCGGTCGCATCGACCGGCAGCCACTCTTCCTCAGCGGCCTCATGGGCAGCCAGCCAGTGCACCGAGTCCAGCACGGCGTGATGCTCGACCGCCGTGGCCAGCACCCGGCGGCGGGGACCCGGCGATGCCGCGCCGGGCCGGGCCGGGCCCGGCCGGGCCGGGCCCGGCCGGGCCCGGCCCGAGGAGCCGCCCGCGGCGACCTCGTCCTGCCGGGCCCAGTACAGCCCCTTGACCGCCAGGTTGTCTGCCTCGGTCCCGCCACTGGTGAAGATGACCTCACTGGGCCGGGCGCCGAATATCTCCGCGATCTGTTCCCGGGACTCCTCGACGACCCGCCGTGCCCGGCGGCCTGCGTTGTGCAACGAAGAGGCATTGCCCAGCTGGCCGAGTTCCTCGGTCATGACCGCGAGGGCCTCAGGCCGGAGCGGGGTAGTGGCCGCATGGTCCAGGTACACCACGCAGTCCGGTCCCTGCCCCGGGCGGCCGCCCGCGCTGTCGCTATAGCCCATGACGGCCCTCAGCCTAGTGCCGGTTCATGGCCGCGGGCGCCGCCCCTCGGGGCCGGGCCTAGTTTGCGGAGCGCCGCTGGACCTCCTCGGTGAGCTGCGGGACGACCGTGAACAGGTCCCCGACCACACCGAAGTCGGCCAGCTCGAAGATGGGGGCCTCCGGGTCCTTGTTGACCACCATGATCGTCTTGGACGTCTGCATCCCGGCCCGGTGCTGGATCGCCCCGGAGATGCCGACCGCGAGGTACAGCTGCGGTGACACGGTCTTCCCGGTCTGGCCGACCTGGAACTGGTGCGGGTACCAGCCGGCGTCGGTGGCCGCCCGGGAGGCGCCCACCGCGGCACCCAGGGCGTCGGCCAGCTTCTCGATCAGCGCGAAGTTGTCCGCGTTGCCCACCCCGCGGCCGCCGGACACCACGATCGCCGCCTCGGTGAGTTCCGGGCGCTCACCCCGCTCGGCCACCACGCGCTCGGTGATCCGGACCGCCTTGGCCGCGTCGCTCAGCTCGACGCCGGCCGGCTCGATCTCAGCCGCGGCCGGGGCCGGCTCCGCGGCGGCGGAGTTCGGCCGGACGGCGACGATGGGCGTGCCGGTGCGCACCCGCGAGGCCACGACGATCGCGCCGCCGAAGATGGACTGCTCGGCGACGAGCCCCTCGTCCCCGGCGGTCAGGCCGGTCGCGTCGGTGATCACCCCGGAGCCGGTCTTGACCGCCACCCGGCCGGCGATCTCCTTGCCCTCGCCGGTCGCGGCGAGCAGCACCGCGGCCGGGGAGGTCCGGGCGACCAGGCCCGCCAGCACCTCCGCCTCGGGGGCGGCCACGCCGTCGGTGAAGTCGCTGCCCTCCGCGACGTAGACCTTGGCCGCGCCGAACTCGCCGAGCCGCTCCCGGCCGCCGGCCGCGCCGTCGCCGATCCAGACGGCCGACGGCTCGCCGAACTGGCGGGCCAGGGTGAGCAGCTCGCAGGTAACCTTCTTGACCGTCTCGCCGTCGTGCTCGGCGAGGACCAGAACCTCAGCCATCGTGGGGCGCCCTTCCGTGCTCAGATGAACTTCTGCGCGGCGAGGAACTCAGCAGCCTTGGCGCCACCGTCGCCTTCGTCCTTGACGATCGTCCCGGCCTGCCGCGGCGGCCGCTTCGCGAAGCTGACCACCTCGGTGGCCGCGGCGGCCATACCGACCCCGGCCGGGTCGATGCCCGCCTCAGCCAGGCTGAGTGTCTCGACCGGCTTCTTCTTGGCCGCCATGATCCCCTTGAACGACGGGTACCGGGGCTCGTTGATCTTCTCTACCACGCTGATCACCGCGGGCAGGCTCGCCTCGACCTTGTCGTAGCCGTAGTCGGTCTGCCGGTGGATCCGCAGCGCCGTCCCGTCCACCTCGACCTTGCTGGCCAGCGACACCTGCGGGACGCCGAGCCGCTCAGCCAGCATGGCGGCCAGCACGCCCATCCGCGCGTCGGTCAACTCCGCGCCCACGATAACCAGGTCGAAGCCAGCCCGGCCGAGCACCGTGGCCATCGCCGCCGAGGTCTGCAGCGCGTCGCTGCCGGCCAGCCCGTCGTCGATGAGGTGGATGGCCTTGTCCGCACCCATGGACAGCGCCTTGCGGATCGACTCGCTGGCCTTCTCCGGGCCCATGGTCAAGATGGTGACCTCGCCACCGTGCGCCTCGGCCAGGCGCAGCCCTTCCTCGATCGCGTACTCATCCAGCTCGTTGATGACGCCGTCGACCGACGCCCGGTCCAGGCGCGAGTCGTCGGGCCGCAAAGTACGCTCGGCCCAGGTATCGGGTACCTGTTTCACGCAGACGACGATGTTCATGACCGGCGGCCGACCTCCTGATCTGGTTCGCCGCACCCGGGACTGGCCCCGGACCGGCCATGCTGGGCCCGGGCTGCGGCGGAGCACCCTTAAGGGTGCCAAATGCAGTTAAGGGGTTCGTTGCTCGGGGGGGTGCCTCCACGGTACTACCCGGCGAGCTGATGTTACTCACTGGTAGCTTACCTTGGCCTCGGCGGCGTCCACGACGTTGGCCAGCAGCATGGCCCTGGTCATCGGGCCCACCCCGCCGGGCATCGGGGCCAGGTAGCCCGCGACGCCGCGGACCTCCGGCGCAACGTCCCCGACCAGGCCGGCATCGGTCCGGGTGATGCCCACGTCCAGCACTGCGGCCCCCGGCCGGACCATGTCCGCGGTGAGCAGCCCCGGCAGGCCGGCCGCCACGACCACGATGTCGGCCGCCCGGGTATGCGCGGCCAGGTCCTTCGTCCCGGTATGGCACAGGGTGACGGTCGCGTTCTCGCTGCGCCGGGTGAGCAGCAGGCCCAGCGTCCGGCCTACGGTAATCCCGCGCCCGACCACGGTGACCTCGGCCCCGGCGATCGGCACGTCGTACCGGCGGAGCAGCACGACGATGCCCCGGGGTGTGGACGGCAGCGGCCCGGGCTGGCCGAGAACCAGGCGCCCGAGGTTCACCGGGTGCAGCCCGTCCGCGTCCTTGGCCGGGTCGATGCGGCCCAGGATCTCGTTGGCGTCGATCCCGGCAGGCAGCGGCAGCTGGACGATGTAGCCGGTGCAGGCCGGATCGGCGTTCAGCTCATCGACCACCGCCTCGACCTGCTGCTGGCTGGCGTCGGCCGGCAGTTCCCGGCGGATGCTGGCGATGCCGACCTCGGCACAGTCCCGGTGCTTGCCGTTGACGTATGCCCGGCTGCCCGGGTCATCCCCGACCAGCACCGTGCCGAGGCCGGGAAGCACGCCCCGGGTGGCCAGGGCGGCCACCCGGGCGGCCAGATCGGCCTTGATCGAGGCCGCGGTGACCTTGCCGTCCAGGATCTGCGCCGTCATCGCTCATCCCCCCGGCCCAGCCGCGGAGCACCGCCCGGGCCACCGGCCCTGCTGCGTGGATCCCTCATTGCGCTAGTCCCGTGTATCGATGTCTCGGTCATGGAGTGGCGGGCGGGTCAGTGGTAGAAGTGCCGTATCCCGGTGAAGTACATGGTCACGCCGGCCTGCCCAGCCGCCTCGATGCTCAGCTTGTCCCGGATCGATCCGCCCGGCTGGACCACGGCCCGGACCCCGGCCTGGATCAGCACCTCCAGGCCGTCCGGGAACGGGAAGTAGGCATCGCTGGCCGCGACCGACCCGCCCGCGCGGTCGCCGGCCCTGGCCACCGCCAGCCGCGCGGCATCCACCCGGTTCACCTGGCCCATGCCCACTCCCACCGTGGCCAGCCCGGAGGCGAGCAGGATGGCGTTGGACTTGACACTGCGGACCGCGCGCCAGGCGAAGGCCAGGTCGGCGAGGACATCGGCGGACGGCGGCTGGCCGGTTTTGAGCTCCCAGCCGGCCGGGTCATCCCCCGGCGCGTCGATCAGGTCCGGCGACTGCAGCAGCACGCCGCCGTCAACCTGCCGCCATTCGGGCGACATGCTGCCCCGGGCTGGTGGCGGGCAGGTGAGCAGCCGGATGTTCTTGCTGCCGGACAGGATCTCCATGGCCTGCGGGTCGAACCCGGGCGCGATGACGACCTCGGTGAAGATGTCCTTGACCTGGGCCGCCATCTCGGCCGAGACCACCCCGTTGGCCGCGATGACGCCACCGAACGCCGAGGCGGGATCGCAGGCGTTGGCCTTCCGGTGCGCCTCCGCCAGGTCGGTGCCCAGGGCGATGCCACACGGGTTGGCGTGCTTGATGATGGCGACGCAGGGCGGCACGAAATCGAAGGCAGCCCGCCACGCCGCGGCGGCGTCCACGTAGTTGTTGTAGGACATCGCCTTGCCGTGCCGCTGAGTCGCCGTGGCCAGGCCCGGCGCCGCGCCCGGCCGGGTGTAGAGCGCGGCCCGCTGGTGCGGGTTCTCCCCGTACCGCAGCACCTCGCGCCGGGTCCAGACGGCGGCAGTGACGTCCGGCCAGCCGGTCTCCTCGGCGATCTCATCCGGCGCGTAGCCGGACGCGAACCAGGAGGCCACCGCGGCGTCGTAAGCCGCCGTGCGGGCGTAGGCCCGGGCCGCGAAGCGGCGCCGCTGCGGCAGCGTGAATCCGCCCTCCTCCAGCGCCCCGGCTACCGAGTCGTACATCGAGGGATCGGTGAGCACCGCGACATGCTGGTGGTTCTTGGCCGCGGCGCGGACCATGGCCGGGCCGCCGATGTCGATCTGCTCGACGCACTCAGCCGGCGCCGCGCCACTGCCGACCGTCTCCTCGAACGGGTACAGGTTCGACACCAGCAACTGGAACGGCGCGATCCCCAGGTCCTGCAACTGCTCCTGGTGGGCGGGCCGGGACAGGTCGGCCAGCAGCCCGGCGTGCACCGCGGGGTGCAGCGTCTTGACCCGCCCGTCCAGGCACTCGGGGAACCCGGTCACCTGGTCCACGCCGGTCACCGGCACGCCCGCGTCAGCGATCGCGGCGGCCGTGCTCCCGGTGCTGACGATCTCCACCTTGGCCTCGTGCAGCGCCCGGGCCAGGTCGCCGAGCCCCGTCTTGTCGTAGACGCTGATCAGCGCACGCCTGATCGGTACTCTCGTCACCGGCCGATCCTTACCTTCCTGCCCGCGACGGCCCACCCGTCGCGGGCCATCCGGCCCACAGTCTCCACGAGCAGGGATCGTTCAGCTACCTTGACCCGCTCATGCAGGGTGGCCTCGTCGTCCTCATCCAGCACCGGGACCGCCGCCTGGGCGATCATCGGGCCGCTGTCCAGCCCCGCGTCCACCAGGAAGAGCGTGCACCCGGTGAGCTTCACCCCGTGGTCCAGGGCGTCCCGGACCGCGTGCATGCCCGGGAAGGCGGGCAGCAGGGCCGGGTGGGTGTTGATTACCCGGCCGCCGAAGGTGCCCAGGAACTGATCGCCGACCAGCTTCATGAAACCGGCCAGGATGATCAGGTCTGGCCGGGCCGCGGCGCACGACTGGGTCAGGGCCCGGTCCCAGTCGGCGCGGTCCGGGAAGTCCTTGACCCGGTGGGTGAAGGTGGGGACCCCGGCCCGCTCCGCACGGGCCAGCGCCTCGATGCCGTCCCGGTCCGCGCCGACGGCCACGATCTGCGCGCCGTAGCCGGGGTCGGCGCACGCGTCCAGCAGGGCCTGCAGGTTCGTGCCGGCGCCCGAGACCAGGACAATCAGGCGCGCGCTCATGCGGCCACCCTAACCGCACCCGACGGGCGGCCCGTCCACCGGCCAGCTCAGGCAAAATGGGAACCCACGTCCTTGCCTGACCGTCAAGGGCGGGCACGCGGCCGCAAGGAGGCCACCGCCCTGTTGCTGCGCCACCGCGCCACGCCGCCCGGATAGGCCGGACCGGCGTCCCCGCCTGCCGCCCCCGAGCCCCTGGAGCTTCCCGCCGATGGCCCCTGTGCCTCCTCCTCCACAGCCACCCGAGCAGAGACCCGGCCAATACCTGCCCCGGGCCAAGCCGACGGGCCGGGCCGACCCCATCCACCAGCAGCGTGCGATCGCGGCGCTGGTCCTCGCGGTGCTCAGCCTGCTCGGGCTGCTCGGCATCAGCAACTTCCAGCGCGGCGGCTACGTCATCGCCTTCGCCCTGGTCGCCGGAGCCGTGGGGATCTGGCTGGCCAGCACGGCCATCATCCGGGCCCGGCGCAGCGGGACCGCCAGGCCGCGCGGCTCGGTCACCGCGATCATCATCGGCGGCGTCGGGGTCGTGCTCAGCACCCTGCTGCTGGCCGGGCTCGCGCTGTTCGGCAAGCAGGCAAGCACCTTCTCCCAGTGCATCAGCGGGGCTAACACGCTCACCGCGCAGCAGGCCTGCCGCAACCAGTTCATCCACGCGGTGGAGAAGTCCGCACGCTGACCAGTGAGGGCAGCGCGGCCGGTCAGGGCAGCGCGGCCGGTCAGGGCAGCGCGGCCGGTCAGGGCAGCGCGGCCGGTCAGGGCAGCGCGGCCGGTCAGGGCAGCGCGGCCTGCTAGGGCAGCGCGGCCGGGCCAGGTGGGCGGGACCGGGCGGGAGGTTCCTCGCCGTCCTCCGCGGCCCATGGATCAATGTAGATGCGGTGGCCGCTGTCCTCGTCGTCGGCCGGGCCGCCCGGCCCGGTGGCGCGCGGGCCGCCCTGGCCCGCCCCGGCCGGCTCCGCGCCGGGCCCGGCCAGGCGGCGCATCCGGAACCAGTTCACCCCGCCTGCGGTGACCGCCGCCGCGACCCCCATCTCCAGCGCGGCCACCAGGGCCGTCTGCCACCCGGACGGCCCGACCGCCGCGAGCCGGCCGCTGCCGAGCGGCCCGCCGGAAAAGGCGGCCAGCAGGCCAAGCGCGCAGGCGGCAGCCACCCCGCAGGCAAACCCCCGGAGCGGGGCCAGTTCCAGGGCCAGGGTCGGCGCCGCGCGCGCGGTGATCAGGCCGCCGAACACCCCGGCCAGGTAGGGCACGCTGAGCACGGCCACTGAGGCCCAGCCCGGCACGGCCGAGTGCGCCCCGGACGGCAGGGCCGCGAGCATGGGCAGCATCGGGACCGGTCCGAGCGCGGACCCGGTCGGCGCCACCACCGTCCCGGTGCCGAACGCGAAGCCCGGGCCCAGGGTGTAGCAGATCGCCCAGACGATGGCGTTGGGGATGTAGCTGATCTGGATGAGCAGCAGCAGCACGCCACCCACGGCACCGGGGGCCAGGGCCGCCTCGGCCGCCCGGAAGCCGGTCATGCTGGTGCCGAGCGATGCCCCGGCCAGGATGGCCCCGGCCACCGTGGCCACGGCCAACGCACCGGCCGCGCCGAGAGACACCGACCGGGAACGGGGCGGTAGCAGGTGGACCAGCCGGTGCCAGGGGGCCAGGGCACGGGCCCCGCCGAGGCCCCCGGCCACCAGCGCGAGCAGGAAGCCGGCCAGCACGGCCTGTGGCGGTGACGGCGTGGCCAGGGCCGACTGGCCGGCCAGGGCGAGGCCCCCCGCCAGCAGCGCGTACGGGACGGCCAGGGCGAGCGCCGCGTAACCAACCTCCGGCAACCGGGACACTTCGCCCTTGCGCACCACCCACCGGCCCGCGAGCCACAGCAGCGCCCCGGGCAGCAGCACCAGGCCGAGCGGGAGCATCCCGATCCGGCCCGCCCCGATCCGGGCCACGGCGGCCCGGCCGGTGCCGTGCAACGCGAAGCCCACGTGGTGGCTGACCAGCCATAGATCCGCCGCGGTGCGCATCACCCCGGGCAGCCCGACCCCAGCATGCGGCGCCGCGATCCAGCCGGCCAGCACCAGCAGCAGGATCAGGACCAGACCGGTGCCCGCGGCCGCGCAGGCCGCCAGCGCACCGGTGATCACCAGCGGCCGGGCCGGGCCGCCGGACGTCCCGTCCGGCAGCCCGCCGCGGCCATCAGTCCGGTCGGAAGGCGGGGCGGCAGCGGTCACCCTCCCAATCCTGGCAATCAGTGCACCGTGCCGGGCGGAGGCGCGCCGCGCCGGGCGGAGGCGGTGCGGGCCGGGCGGCGCGCCGGCGCGGAGGCGCGCCGCACCGGGCGGCTAGCGGCTCTGCACGATCTCGCGGACGAGGCGGGCGGTCTCACTGGGGGTGCGGCCGACCCGGACGCCGACCTTCTCCAGCGCTTCCTTCTTGGCCTGGGCGGTGCCGGCCGACCCGGAGATGATCGCTCCGGCGTGGCCCATGGTCTTGCCCTCGGGCGCGGTGAAACCGGCCACGTACGCGACGACCGGCTTGCTGACGCGCGCCTCCACGTACGCGGCGGCCCGTTCCTCGGCGTCGCCACCGATCTCGCCGATCATCACGATGGCCTCAGTCTCCGGGTCATCCTGGAAGGCGGCCAGACAGTCGATGTGCGTCGTGCCGATAACCGGGTCGCCGCCGATGCCGACCGCCGTGGAGAAACCGATGTCCCGCAGCTCGTACATCATCTGGTAGGTCAGCGTGCCAGACTTGGAGACCAGCCCGATCCGCCCCTCAGTGGTGATGTCGGCCGGGATGATCCCCGCGTTGGACTTGCCGGGTGATGCCACCCCCGGGCAGTTCGGGCCCACGATGCGGGTCTGGTTGCCATTGGCCGAGGCGTAGGCCCAGAACTCCGCGGTGTCATGCACCGGGATGCCCTCGGTGATCACGATCACCAGCGGGATGCCGGCATCGACGGCCTCGGTCACTGCCGCCTTGGTGCCCGCGGGCGGGACGAACACGACCGAGACATCGGCGCCGGTGGCCTCCATCGTTTCGGCCACCGTGCCAAACACCGGCACCGCGGCAGCGCCCAGGTCGACCGTCTGCCCGGCCTTGCGCGGGTTGGTGCCGCCGACCACGGTGGTGCCCGCGGCCTGCATCCGGCGGCCGTGCTTGGTGCCTTCCGAGCCGGTGATGCCCTGGATCATCACCCGGCTGTCGGCAGTCAGGAAAATCGCCATCTCATGCTCCTGTCGCGGGGGCGGTGGCGGCCAGTTCGGCCGCGCGCCGGGCTGCGTCGTCCATGGTTGCCACCTGCTCCACGACGGGAAGGCCGGCATCGGCCAGGATGCGGCGGCCCTCGTCGGCGTTGTTGCCGTCCAGCCGGACCACGATGGGGTGGGCGACCTGCTCGCCGCGGGAGGAGAGCATCCCCAGCGCCGACACGATCCCGTTCGCCACCGCGTCGCAGGAGGTGATTCCGCCGAACACGTTGACCAGCACACTGCGAACGCTGGTGTCCGACAGCACGATCTCCAGGCCGTCCGCCATCACCTCGGCGGATGCCCCGCCGCCGATGTCCAGGAAGTTGGCGGGCCGGATGCCGCCGAAGGACTCACCCGCCAGGGCCACCACGTCAAGCGTGGACATGACCAGCCCAGCCCCGTTGCCGATGATGCCCACCTGGCCGTCCAGCTTGACGTAGTTCAGGTGCTTGGCCTTGGCCCGGGCCTCCAGCGGGTCAGCCGCCTCGGCGTCTTCGTACTGGGCGTGGTCCTGCCGGAAGGAGGCGTTGTCGTCCAGGCTCACCTTCCCGTCCACGGCGAGCACGTCGCCCTGCTCGGTGAGCGCCATCGGGTTGACCTCGACGAGGGTGGCGTCCTCGTCGGTGAACACCGCCCACAGCCGCTCGGCCAGCAGAGCCGCCTTCTCCGCCGCCTCCGGCGGGATCCGGCCGGCCGCGATGATCTCCGCGGCCTTGGCCGCGTCCACCCCGACCAGCGGGTCGACCGGGACCCGGGCCACCGCCTCGGGGCTGGTGTGCGCGACTTCCTCGATCTCCACGCCGCCCTGCACCGAGCAGATGGCCACGAAGGTCCGGGCCGCCCGGTCCAGCAGGTAGGACAGGTAGTACTCCTGGGCGATGTCGCTCGCCTCGGCGATCAGGACCCGGTGCACCGTGTGGCCCTTGATGTCCATGCCGAGGATCTGCCGCGCCTTGGCCTCCGCCTCGTCCGGGCCGTTGGCCAGCTTCACCCCGCCGGCCTTACCGCGGCCGCCCGTCTTCACCTGGGCCTTGACAACAACCAGCGGCGAGCCTTCAGCGGCGAAACCGGCCGCGATCTCGCGCGCCTCTTCCGCGGTGGAGGCGACCCGGCCGCGCTGCACAGGTACCCCGTATTCGGCGAACAGTTCCTTCGCCTGGTACTCAAACAGGTCCACTAGCGTCCGTCCTCGGGTGGTCAGGATTCCGCACGCAGCCTATCGGGCACCGCCTCGCCATATCCGCCCGGCCCGCGCAACCCCGCCACCCACCGTCGGCCCCGGTCAACCATGCCCGCATCACCCGGAGCCTGCTCCAGCACCTCAACCACGCCCATCAGTCACACCGGCCCACCAGCAGGCCTCGGACCGTTCGTGATGTTGAGTTATGGCGACACTCAGTTGTCGCAAATTCAACAGCACGAGGACTGTCACGCGGCCGGGGGCGAGCGAATTGTCACACCCCGGTGGCAGGGTGCCGCGTGGCCCGCTCAGCCGAGCCTGGATAGCGCGGCGCTCGATCGCTTGCTGCAGAAGCAGGATGGCGTCCTCTCCCGCGCCGAGGCTCTCCGGCTGCGGTCATGACGACCGACCAGCTCAGGTACCGCATCCGCCCCGGAGGGCCGTGGCAGCGGCTGCTCCCGGGGGTCTACCTGGCCGTGACCGGGACCCCAACCCCCGCCAGGGGAGATCGCCGCGTTGCGCTACGCCGGGCGGGGCAGCGTGATCACGGGCATCGCCGCCTTACAGCGGCACGGGGTCAGGACGCCGGAGAGCGGCAGCATCACCCTGCTCATCCCGCGTGGGCGGGCCCGCCGGCCCGGTCGTTCGTCCGGGTGTGGCCGACCACGCGGATGCCGGAGTACCGGCTGGCGGACGGGGCGGTGGAGTACACCATGGCCGCCCGGGCGATTGCGGACGCGGCACGGGAACTGGAGAGCTTCCGCGACTACCGGGCGGTGCTGGCTGATGCCGTGCAGCGGCGGCGGTGCAAGCTGGACGTGCTGGCCCGGGAGTTAGCGGGCACGCCGATGCGGCACTCCGGGCTGGCTGCGGCGCGCGCTGGCCGAGGTGGCGGACGGCGTGCGGTCGGTGGCGGAGGGAGATCTCCGGACCCTGATCAGCCGGGCGGGGCTGCAGGCGCCGCTGTTCAATGCCCGGCTGTACGCGGGGAGGGACTTCCTGGCGGTCGCGGACGCATGGTGGCCGGACGCCGGGGTAGCCGCGGAGGTGGACTCCCGGGAGTGGCATCTCTCGCCGGAGGACTGGGAGCGGACCGTGCGGCGGAGTGCCCGGATGAGCGCGCACGGGATCCTCGTGCTGCACTTCACCCCGCAGCAGATCCGGGCCGAGGCCGCCACGGTGGCGGACGAGATCCGGTCCGCGCTGCACGCCGGGCGGGCCCGGCCGGCGCTGCCCATCCGGACCCTGGCGGCGGACGTGACCAGGCCTCCCCGGAAAGCTCCGCTCAGCCGCCAAGCTCCGCCATCAGCCCGGCAAGCTCCCCTTCAGCCAAGGAAGCTTCACACGGCTTGGAAAGCTCTACGCTCAGACGGCCATGCGCCGCTCAGCCGGCAGGCTCGCGGCCAGCCGGCAGGCTCCGGTCAGCCGCCCTGGGGAACGGGTGCGTCTTCCGGCCTGCCCAGGTTGGCCTGCACCCAGGCCATGATCTCGTGGGTGGACGCGCCCGGGGTGAAGATCCTGGCCACGCCCAGCCGCTCCAGCTCGGCGATGTCCTGTTCCGGGACGATCCCGCCACCGAACACCACGATGTCGCTAGCCCCGCGGTCGGCCAGCAGTTCCAGCACCCGGGCGAACTGGGTCATGTGCGCGCCGGACAGGATGGACAGGCCGATCGCGTCGGCGTCCTCCTGGATGGCGGCGGCGACGATCTGCTCCGGGGTCTGGTGCAGGCCGGTGTAGATGACCTCCACGCCCGCGTCGCGCAGCGCCCTGGCCACCACCTTGGCGCCCCGGTCATGACCGTCCAGGCCGGGCTTGGCGATGATGACCCGGATCGTTCCCATGCACGCCTCCTGGCCCGCGGTGCCCGTGGCGCCCGCGATGAGTGTGCTCTCCCTCGCAGGGTAACGCGCCAGCCCACCGGTACGCAGGGCCGGTCGGCCCGCACCGATACGGCCCTTGGCCATGACCACCAGGCCCCGCCGCTGGCACAATGCCCGGGTGACGATGAGCGTCCCGGTCGGCGGCGGAGTGATCTCGGCCCGGGACAGCGGCGGCGACGGCACGCCACTGGTCCTGCTGCATGCCGGATGGAGTGACCAGAGCAGCTGGGAGGGCGTGCCCGGGCGGCTGGCCGGCCAGTACCGGGTCATCTCCTACGACGCCCGTGGCTACGGCGGGTCGCCGCCCCCGCGTGAGCCGTTCACCCAGCTGGGCGACCTGATCACCGTGCTCGGCCAGCTCGGCGTGGCCCGGGCCGCCCTGGCGGGCCACAGCGGCGGCGGGACCGCGATCGGCCTGGCCCTGGCCGGACCGGGTCGTCTCGCTGGTGCTGCAGGCCCCGGGCGCAGGACTACCCGTGGCCGCCCGGGGACCCGTACAACACCGAGTTCATGACACCGGCCACCGCGGGAGACCGGGCTGGGCTGGCCGGGCTGGGCCTGCGCACCTGGGCCGCGGCGGGTGCTGATCCGGCGGCGCGGGCCCAGGTTGAGGGGTCGGTCGCGGCCATGTTCGCGGCCGCCGACCTCGAGCGCCCCGACCCGCCGGCCTACGGCCGCCTGGCCGAGATCAGGGCCCCCACGGTGCTGGTGCTCGGTGATCTGGACTACCCCATGGTGACGACGTGCGCGGACAGCATCGCCGCGTGCATCCCCGGCTGCCGCCAGGTCGCCCCCGGCGCCGGCCACCTGCTGCCGCTGCGTCCCGGCCTGATCGCCGACGTGATCCGCCAGCACGTGGCCCGACCAGCACCCGCGGCCACCCAGCCGGCCGCGACCGTCCTCCAGCCGCCTTCCCCGGCGGTGACGGCTAGAGCTTCTCGATCGGCGCGTACCGCAGCACCAGGTGCTTGATCCCGTAGTCGCCGCCAAAGTCGATCTTCGCTTCCGGGTCGTCGCCGCGTCCTTCCACCGAGAGCACCGTGCCCAGTCCGTAAGCGTCGTGGGTCACCTTGTCGCCCGGGTTGAGCGAGGGCACCCGCCGGTTGCCCGGGGCGCGGCCGCCGGGCCGCTGCGCCAGCCGTTCCGCGGCCGGGGCGGTCGCCACCCGCTCGTCCCGGCGCCACTCGATGAGGTGCGCCGGGATCTCGTCCAGGAACCGGGACTGCTTGTGGTACTCGGGCCGGCCCCACCAGGCGCGGGCCACCGCCCGGGTCAGGTACAGCCGCCGCTCGGCCCGGGTGATCCCGACGTAGGCGATCCGGCGCTCCTCCTCAAGCTCCTTCTCGTCGGTCATGGACCGCTGGTGCGGGAACACGTGCTCTTCCATCCCGGTGAGGAACACCACCGGGAACTCCAGGCCCTTGGCGGTGTGCAGGGTCATCAGGGTGACCATGCCGCCGTGCTCCTCGCCTTCGGGGATCTCGTCGGCGTCCGCGACCAGCGACACCTGCTCCAGGAAGTCGGACAGGGTGCCGTCCGGGCGCTGGGCGTCGAACTCGCGGGCCACCGAGACAAGCTCGTTGAGGTTCTCGATCCGGCTGGCGTCCTGCAGGTCGGCGGAGGACTGCAGCTCGGCCAGGTAGCCGGACCGGTCCAGGATCATCTCGGCCAGGTCGGCGACCGGCAGCCCGGCCGCCACCTCGGCCCGGAAGGAGGCCATCAGCTCGTTGAACGACCCGATGGCCCGGGCGGACCGGCTGGCCATCCCCGGGGCGTCATCGGGCCGCAGCAGAGCCGCGGCGAACGAGACCCGGTCCCGCTGGGCCAGCGCGGCCACGCACGCCTCGGCCCGATCGCCGATGCCGCGGCGGGGCACGTTGAGCACCCGGCGCAGCGACACCTCGTCTTCGGCGTTCGCGGTGAGCCGGAGATAGCCGAGCAGGTCGCGGACCTCACGCCGCTCATAGAAGCGGACCCCGCCGACCACTTTGTAGGGCAGCCCGGCGCGGATGAACACTTCCTCGAAGACCCGGGACTGCGCGTTGGTCCGGTAGAACACGGCCACCTCGCCGGGGGTGGCCTCCCCCTCGTCGGTGAGCCGGTCCACCTCCTGCGCCACGAACGCGGCCTCGTCGTGCTCGCTGTCGGCGACGTAGCCCACGATCGGCGCCCCGTCACCCGCGTCGGACCACAGGTTCTTGGGCACCCGCCCGGCGTTGCGGGAGACTACCGCGTTCGCCGCGGCCAGGATGTTCTGGGTGGAGCGGTAGTTCTGCTCCAGCATGATCACGGTCGCGTCCGGGAAGTCCCGGGTGAATTCCTCGATGTTGCGGATGGTGGCGCCGCGGAACGCGTAGATGGACTGGTCCGCGTCGCCGACCACGGCCAGCTCGGCGGGCGGCAGCGGCCCGGCGTCGTCGCCGCCGGCGCCGAAGACCGGGTGCATGGCCAGTTCCCGGACCAGCATGTACTGGGCGTGGTTGGTGTCCTGGTACTCATCGACGAGGATGTGCCGGAACCGGCGCCGGTAGGTCTCGGCGACCTCGGGGAACGCCTGCAGCAGGTTGACCGTGACCATGATCAGGTCGTCGAAGTCCATTGCCCCGGAGGCGACCAGGCGGCGCTGGTACTCGGCGTACGCCTGCGCCAGTGCCTTCTCCCGGTAGCCATCGGCGCGGGCGGCGAAGGTCTCGTAGTCGACCAGCTCGTTCTTGCAGTTGGACACCCGGGCCAGCATCGCCTTGGGCGGGTGGTTCTTGGCGTCCAGGTCCAGCTCCCGGCAGACCAGCGTCATCAGCCGCTGCGAGTCGGCCTGGTCGTAGATGGAGAACGAGGACGGGTAGCCGAACCTGGCCGCCTCCCGGCGCAGGATCCGCACGCAGGCCGAGTGGAACGTCATCACCCACATGGCGCGGGAGCTCAGCCCGGTCAGCGCGGCCACCCGGGACGCCATCTCGCCCGCCGCCTTGTTGGTGAACGTGATGGCCAGGATCTCCCACGGGCTGACCTGCCGCTCAGCCAGCAGGTAGGCGATCCGGCGGGTGAGCACCCGGGTCTTGCCCGAGCCGGCCCCGGCCACGATGAGCAGCGGGCCGCCCTCGTGTGCCACGGCGGCCCGCTGCTGCGGGTTCAGCCCATCGAGAAGGGAATCGGCGGCTACGGCGGTCACCCGTCAAGGGTAGGCGCTGCCGCCGACCACCCCGCGCGTCGTCAGTCCGCCGCGCCGCGTCCCGTCCAGAGGGCGCCACGTCCGGGTCCGGCACCAGGGTGGGCGTGGCCCGGGTCAGCGTCTGCCCCTGAAGAAGGACGGGTTGGCGAACCGGCAGTACAGGTAACAGATCAGGCCAACCAGCGCGGCCCCGACGGCGATCACGAACGCGCCGCCGATCTGCCAGTGAATAACCGGGACCGTCCACATCGTGTAGTCGTTCGCCGTGGCGACGTCGTAGTCCAGCCAGACGCTCCAGCCGCCGAGGAAGAACAGGATCGCGCCGCCGAGGACCGGCAGGATGCCCTGCATCCACAGGTTGCGCGCGCTGCTGGTCAGGTTCCGCCGGTAGTACCAGGCACAGGCGAAGCCAGTCAGCCCGTAGTAGAAGGCGATGTACAGGCCGATCGCGATCACCGCGTCGCCGATCACTCCGAGAGGGTTGGCGGAGTAGTTCATCGCCGCGTAGACGACGATCGAGATAGCGCCCATGACGATGGTGGACACGGTCGGGGTCAGGTAGCGCGGTGTATCTTCGCGAACGACGCACGGAATCGCCTTGTAGGCCGCCATGGACAGCGTGGTCCGCGCGGTCGGCAGGATCGTCGTCTGGGTCGACGCGGCCGCCGAGGACAGCACCATCAGGATCAGCAGGTGGGTGAGGATGGTGCCGAAGCGTGCCGGTGCCGAAGATGGCGCTGCCCTGGATGGACAGCACGTCGCCGGCGTTGTCCGTTGCCCAGGCCGTTGCCCTTGGTGCCGACCCCGGCGAACGACTGCATGGAGAAGATGACCAGCGCGTAGGTGACCAGCAGGATGAAGGTGGACATGATCGCCGCCCGGCCCGGGGTCTTGTTCCGGTCCTTGGTCTCCTCGTTCACCGAGACGGCCGTGTCCCAGCCCCAGTAGATGAAGACCATCAGGATGATGCCGCTGGTGAACGCGCTGAAGCTGGAGATGTGGAACGGGTTCAGCCAGGAGATGCTCGGGGTCAGGTGACCGGGCGGCGCGTGCCCGGTGCCGACCTTGACCAGCGCGGTGATGGACAGCACGGCCAGCATCACCAGCTCGATGCTGAGCAGGATCTTCTGGAAGTTGGCCGAGACCTCGATGCCCCGGTAGCAGATGTAGGTCATCAGCACGATCCAGAGCACGCCGACCAGCAGCACCCAGCTGCTGGCCGGGTTCTGCCCGATGCCCGTTGCGTTGAAGAGCAGGAATCACGTACTGGCCGGCCACCTGGGCCAGGCTCGCCATGACCAGGACGTCGGCGGCGACGATCGCCCCAGCCGCCCGACCCAGCCCGTCCTCGGGCCGAACGCCCGGGTCGCCCAGGTGAACGTGGTGCCGCAGTCGGGGTCGGCCTTGTTCAGCTCGCTGTAGCCGATCGAGCATCAGCAGCATCGGCACGAACGCCAGGACGGCGACGGCCGGCGACTGCAGCGCCGACCAGCGCCGACCACGAATACCAGCGTCGCGGCGATGCTGTAGGCCGGAGCGACCGAGGCGACCCCGATGACGTGGCTGGACACCAGCCCGAGCGCGCCCGACTTGAGGCCCTTGTCGACCGGCTCCTCCACTGACGAGCTGGCGTTGCGGTCGCCATGCCTCACCCCTCCTGGCAGCGACCCGAGCCGGCCGGGTCAGGCTACTCGGCTACGCCGCAGCAGCGGCGACTCGGCGATTATCGAGCCGCCGGAACTCTGGCACGTAGCCCAACTGCGACGGTTCTAGCATGTATGACTCTGATCGGCAACGATTTCAGTTGTAACGGCTGCGTATCACGACTGGTCCCGTGTTCCTGCTGGTCACCCGTGGCTAGGATCACCAGTATGCGCATCCTTCTTGTCGGGGCGGGCGGGGTCGGCACCGCCTTCGCCCGGATCGCCGCCCGCCGCCCGTTCGCCGACCTGATCGTGGCCGACTACGACCTGTCCCGCGCCCAGCGGCGCCGCGGCCGCCAAGGACAGCTACCGGGCGGTCCAGCTGGACGCCCGGGACGAGGCCGCCACCGCGGCGCTGCTGGCCGAGCACTCCTGCGACGTGCTGATGAACGCCACCGACCCGCGCTTCGTGCATGCCCGCTCTTCGGCGCGGCCCTGCAGGCCGGCACGCACTACCTGGACATGGCCATGTCGCTGTCGCGTCCGCACCCGCAGCGCGCCGTACGAGCAGACCGGCGTCAAGCTCGGCGACGAGCAGTTCGAGCTGGCCGCGCAGTGGGAGCAGGCCGGGCAAGCTGGCGCTGGTCGGGATCGGCGTCGAGCCGGGCCTGTCCGACGTCTTCGCCCGGCTACGCGGCCGACCAGCTGTTCAGCGAGATCGACGAGCTCGGCGTGCGGGACGGGGCCAACCTGGAGGTGGCCGGGTACGACTTCGCGCCCGACCTTCTCGATCTGGACCACGATCGAGGAGTGCCTCAACCCGCCGGTCATCTGGGAGAAGGACCGCGGCTGGTTCACCACCGCGCCGTTCAGCGAGCCGGAGGTCTTCAACTTCCCGGCCGGGATCGGCCCGGTGGAGTGCGTGAACGTGGAGCACGAGGAGGTGCTGCTGATGCCGCGCTGGGTCGACGGCCAAGCGGGTCACCTTCAAGTACGGCCTGGGCGAGGAGTTCATCGGCGTGCTGCGGACCCTGCACAAGCTCGGCCTGGACTCGCACCGACCCGGTCGCAGGTCGGCGGCGGCCAGGTCTCGCCCCGCGACGTGGTGGCCGCCTGCCTGCCCGACCCGGCCACGCTGGGCGACAAGATGACCGGCCTGACCTGCGCCGGCACCTGGGTCACCGGGACCGGCAAGGACGGCGCGCCGCGCGAGGTCTACCTGCACCACGTGGTGGACAACGCCTGGTCGATGGCCGAGTACGGCTCCCAGGCCGTGGTCTGGCAGACCGCGGTCAACCCGGTGGTGGCCCTGGAGCTGATCGACTCCGGGCGCCTGGTCCGGCGCCGGGGTGCTCGGCCCCGAGGCGCTGCCCGCCCGCCCGTTCCTGGACCTGCTCACCGACTACGGATCCCCCTGGGCCTGCGAGGAACGCACCCCGCGGGCCAAGCAAAACCCCTAAATATTCTGAACGGAGGGCTCGTGGTGGAGGAATTGCGCAACTTCATCGGCGGTCAGTGGACGGACACGAGTTACGACCGCCGGGCCGAGCTGATCGACCCGAGCACCGGGGAGGTCTTCGCCGACGGCACCGGTGTCCGGGCCGGACGAGGTGAACGCGGCGTTCGCGTCCGCCGCCGACGCCTTCCCGGCCTGGCGGGATGCCACGCCCGCGGAGCGGAGCCTGGCCCTGCTGAGGATCGCCGATGCGCTGGAGAGCCGCGCCGACGAGTTCGTTAAGGCGGAAAGTCAGAACACCGGCAAGCCGCTCGCGCTGACCTTGTCGGAGGAAATCCCCCCGATGGTGGACCAGATCCGGTTCTTCGCCGGGGCCGCGCGGATGCTGGAGGGCCGCTCGGCGGGCGAGTACATGTCCGGGTTCACCTCGTTCATCCGGCGCGAGCCGATCGGGGTCTGCGCCGCGGTCACGCCGTGGAACTACCCGATGATGATGGCGGTGTGGAAGTTGGGCCCGCGCTGGCGGCCGGGAACACCATGGTGCTCAAGCCGTCGGACACCACCCCGGTGTCCACCCTGCTGCTGGCCGAGCTGATCAGCGAGTTCCTGCCGCCGGGCGTGTTCAACGTGATCTGCGGCGACCGGGACACCGGCCGCGCGCTGGTGACGCACCCGGTGCCGCAGATGGTGTCGATCACCGGCAGCTCCGGGCGGGCCGGGAGGTGGCCGCCGGGGCCGCGGACGACCTGAAGCGGGTCCACCTGGAACTCGGCGGCAAGGCGCCGGTCATCGTGTTCGACGACGCCGACCCGGCGAAGGCCGCGGAGGCGATCGCCATCGCCGGGTACTTCAACGCCGGGCAGGACTGCACGGCGGCGACCCGGGTGCTGGCCGGCTCGCGGATCGCGGCCGACCTCGCCGACGCGCTGACCGAGAGGCGCGGGGGCAGACGGTGGCCGGGCCGGACGTGCCGGACGCCGACTTCGGCCCGCTGAACAACGCCAGCCAGCTGGAGCGGGTGAGCGGGTTCATCGAGCGGCTGCCCGGGCACGCGGAGGTGCGCACCGGCGGGAACCGGATCGGCGGCCGGGGCTACTTCTTCGAGCCGAGCGTGGTCACCGGGCTGCGGCAGGAGGACGAGATCATCCAGCAGGAGGTGTTCGGGCCGGTCATCACGGTGCAGGAGTTCTCCTCCGAGGAGGAGGCGCTGCCTGGGCGAACGGCACCGAGTACGGGCTGGCCTCCTCGGTGTGGACGTCCGATCACGGCCGGGCCATGCGGATGGCCCGCAGCCTGGACTTCGGCTGCGTGTGGATCAACACGCACATCCCGCTGGTGGCCGAGATGCCGCACGGCGGGTTCAAGCACTCCGGGTACGGCAAGGACCTGTCCATGTACGGGTTCGAGGACTACACCCGGATCAAGCACGTGATGTCCGCGCTCGACTGGCGGTGCTGCTCCGGGGGGCGCCCGGCGCCCGCCGCGCGCTGGATGGCGGGGCCGGGTGGGCCCTCGGGCGCGCCCGCCGGCCAGCGCTCGGGCCGGCCAGCGCCGGCGGCCCGCCGGCCGCTGTGGCCGCGTCAGCCCCGGTGCGCGGGTGCCTGCTGGGTACCGTAGCGGCGGCTTGGGCTGGTAGTTTCTGGTGGCCCGCCCGGCGGAGAAGCCGGGGATCCACGAGTCGGCGTCGCCGATCCCCACTGGCTCACCCCGACGCAGCGCCGCACGGCCAGGCAGTCCCCGACCACGGTGGCGTAGTCGCTGGCCTGCTGGCTCAGGTCGCGGCGGTGGCGGGCAGCTGGATCCGGTCGTCCAGCTCGGTCACCGCGACATCGACGCCGAGCGCGGCGAACCGCCGCATGTTGGCCAGCATGGTGGACGGCACGGTACCCAGGATGAAGTGGCTTTCCAGGCCGACCCCGTTGATCGGGACGCCCTGCTCCTTGAGGACTTGACCAGGTTGTACATGGCGTCGCTCTTCGTGTTGATGCCCTCGATGTTGTAGTCGTTGAGGTACAGCTTCGTGCGGGTCGGCGGCGTGCGCGGTGCGCAGCGCGTCCGCGATGTAGCCGCTGCCCATCGCCTGGTAGAAGACGTCGCTGACGAAGCTGCCGTCGCCGTTCAGCGGCTCGTTCACCACATCCCAGGAAGTACACCTGGCCGCGGTAGTGGCTCACCTCGGTGGTGATGTGCTGCTCCATCACCGCCTTGACCTGCCAATTGCAGGCGGGAGGCTGCTGACCCAGGCAGCTGGCTCTGCCAGACCAGGTTGTGCCCGCGGACCCGCATGTGGTGCGCGTGGGCGTAGGTGACGATCTGGTCGCCGGGGCCGAAGTTGAACGTGCCGTTCGCGGGCTCGGTGGTGTCCCACTTCATCTCGTTACCCGGCGTGGGCCATGTCGAACTGGGCGTCCGCCACCTTGAGCAGCGGCGGGTCACTGAGGTTGGGCAGGGTGAGGGCGGTGCCGAGACTTGCCGTGGAGCGCGGCGAGCAGCCACAGCGGGGCGCCGGTGCTGGTCCTGGCCCCGGCGCTGGTCCTGGTGCCTGCGCCGGTCTTGGTGCCGGCCGCCGGGGACTGCGGCGGCCAGGGACAGCGCGGCGGTCGCGGCGATCGCCGCGACCGCCGCCGTGAGCTTCAGCGGACGGTGACGGCGGTCGCCATGTCATCGGCCAGCCGTCGAACTTCGCAGTCGTGCACGATCGGGCATGCCCATGTCTCTCCTTCGAAACATATCGGAAATATTGCGGCCTTGACTGCAGTAAAGACCCTGGGCCGGATGCCGCGCAAGACCCACCAGCACATATATTTATTTTTTTCCTTTTTTTTTTTTTTTTTTTTTTTTTTTTTTTAAAAAAAAAAAAAAAAAAAGGCCCGCCGGGTGGGTCCGGCACGGCGGCGGGAACGGGCCGGCTGGGACCATAGGTCGGGCTCATGCTCAACGACTGCGAGGTCAGGCGGGCCCTGGTCATCGCCGCGCACCCCGACGACATCGACTTCAGTGCCGCGGGCACGGTGGCGCTGTCGCATCCAAAGCCGGGATCGAGGTGACCTACTGCCTGGTCACTGACGGCGACGCAGGCGGTTTCGATGAGTCCCGCCCGCGCGCGGAGATGGCACCGCTGCGCCGCAAGGAGCAGGCCGCCGCGGCCCCCTGCGTGGGCGTCCAGGACCTGCGTTTCCTCGGCTACCCGGACGGCCGGGTCGAGGCCAGCCTGGCGCTGCGCAAGGACCTGGCCCGGGTCATCCGGCAGGTGCGGCCGGACCGGCTTAGTTAGTCCGTCGCCGGAGCGGACTGCGAGCGGATGCGGCGAGTCGCCCGGACCACCGCGCCGTCGGCTCGGCCGCGCTGGACGCGGTGTACCCGGATGCGCGGAACCCGTTCGCCTCCCCGGAACTCCTCGCCGACGAGGGGCTGCAGCCATGGACGGTGCGGGGAGGTGTGGGTCACGGCAGGCCCGCCAGCGGGCCACTACGTGGACGTCACCGGAGGGCTGCTCGACCAGAAGATCGCCGCCCTGCGGGCCCATCGAGAGCCAGACCGGGCACCGGGAGGACCTGGAGGCAATGCTGCGCGGCTGGATGACCCGCACCGCGGAGCGCGGCGGCCTGCCCGCGCGCAGGCTCGCCGAGATTTCCAGGTCCTGGAAACCGCCTCCCCGAGTCGCCGGGCGGCGTCCTTTCGGCCGCGTAAGCAGTCCGGCCCGGCGGGCTCCCCCCCGGGTCCACCCAGTTGCTCGGTGCCGCTGGCCAGCAGGCAGTCCGTCATTGCCCAGAAGGCGGCCATCCGGAACACCCCGGCCGTGGCGCGGACCTCCACCTCGACGGCCGCGGCCGCTGCGTCGCCCCAGGGCCCGGAGCACGATCAGGTCGCCCCAGGGCTCCGGGTACTCCCGCTGGAACCGGATCACCTCCCTCCCGCCCGGCCAGCCGCTCCACAGTCGCCAGCATGTCCGCCCCACGGCCTCGGGATGCAGATAGGTCTGCGCGAGGGCCCAGTCGCGCGCCTGGTACGCGGCGTACAGCGAACGGGCCAATTCCGGGGCATCCATGGACCGACCCTGGCACGTAGTACTGACACCCGTGCGAAACAAGGGGCTGGCGGCCATGGGGGGAAGCCGTCCTAGGTTGGGCACCAGGAGCCACAGCCGTCTACTGAAAAGGGGCCTCGGATGACCAGAATTTCCGTCAGGGTCGATGGCGTCACATATGAGGACGACGTTGAACCCCGCCTGCTACTCGTGCACTACCTCAGGGAACGGGCCGGCAAGACCGGTACGCCCGTCGGGTGCGACACCTCCAACTGCGGCGCATGCACCGTCCACCTGGACGGGGTGTCCGTCAAGAGCTGCTCGGTGCTGGCGGTGCAGGCCGACGGCAGGTAGGTGACGACGATCGAGGGCCTGGCCAACGGTGAGTGGCACCCCCTGCAGCAGGCGTTCCGCGCCGAGCACGGACTCCAGTGCGGATACTGTACGCCGGGATTGATCATGGCCGCGGCGGACCTGCTCCGGGAGAATCCCGACCCGACGAGGAGATCCGGGAAGGCCTGTAGGGCAATCTCTGCCGCTGCACCGGCTACGAGAACATCGTCCGCGCCGTCCGGCGGGCCGCCGGGACGCCCGGCGGAGGAGACACGCAGGCAGCTGACAGCGCCGCGACGCAGGCAGGGGTGACCACGGCATGACCACCGACACGCAGGCACAGGCGCCGGTCGCCGAGTTCGGCCGGGCCCGTCCCCGCAAGGAGGACGCCCGGCTGGTCACCGGGCAGACGAACTGGACCGACAACACTACCTGGCTGGCATGCTGCACGTCGGCTTCGTGCGCAGCCCGTACGCGCACGCCCGGATCACCCGCGTCGACGTGAGCGGCGCGCTGCAGGTCCCCGGCGTCATCGCCGCCTTCTCCGGCGCGGACTTCGCCGCCGAGCAGGGCAGCCTGCCGTGCGCGTGGCCGGTGACCCCGGACATCGTCATCCCGGCGCACCCGCCGATGGCCACCGACGAGGTGCGTTACGTGGGCGAGGCGGTCGCGTGCGTGGTGGCCCGGGACCGCTACACGGCGGCGGACGCGCTGTCCGCGGTGGATGTGGACTACGAGCCGCTGCCGCCGGTGCTGGACATCCGGACCGCGCTGGATGAGGCCTCCCCGAAGGTGCACGAGGCCGGCAACAAGAGCTTCGAGTGGGTGTTCGGCAACGGCGACATCGACGCGGCGTTCTCCGGCGCCCCGGTGGTCCTCGAGCGGAACTACCGCCAGCAGCGGCTGATCCCCAGCGCCATGGAGCCGCGCGCGGTGGTGTGCAGCTGCGTGGGCGGCGAGTTCACGCTGTGGTCGGCGACCCAGATCCCGCACGTGCTGCGGGTCATGCTGGCCCTGGTAACGGGCATCCCGGAGCAGAACATCAGGGTCATCGCCCCCGACGTGGGCGGCGGGTTCGGATCCAAGCTGCAGGTCACGGCGGAGAAGTGCTCGCCCTGCTGCTCGCCCGCAAGCTGGGCCTGCCGGTCAAGTGGACCGAGTCCCGCAGCGAGGGCAACCTCACCGTGCACCACGGCCGTGACCAGTGGCAGCGGATCAGGATCGCGGCGGACTCCTCGACGGCCGGCTGCGCGGCCTGTCCGTGGACCTGCTGGCCGACATGGGTGCCTACCTGATGCTGGTCACCCCGGGCGTGCCGCTGCTCGGCGCGTTCATGTTCAACAGCATCTACAAGATGGACGCGCTCTCATTCCGCTGCACCGGCGTGTTCACGACCAAGATGCCGACCGATGCCTACCGCGGCGCCGGGCGCCCGGAGGCCACCTTCGCGATCGAGCGCATCATGGACGACCTGGCCTTCGAGCTGGGCATCGAGCCGCTGGAACTCCGCGAGCGGAACTGGATCAAGCACGAGGAATTCCCGTACACCACGATCGCCGGGCTGACCTACGACAGCGGCAACTACGAGGCCGCCACGGCCCGGGCCAGGGAACTGTTCGGCTACGACGAACTGCGCGCCGAGCAGGCCCGGCGGCGGGGAGTCGGGCGACCCGGTCCAGCTCGGCATCGGCATCTCCACCTACACCGAGATGTGCGGGCTGGCCCCCTCCAGGGTGCTCGGCTCGCTCGCCTACGGCGCGGGCGGCTGGGAGCACGCCTCGATCCGGATGCTGCCGACCGGCAAGGTCGAGGTGGTCACCGGGTCCAGCGCGCACGGGCAGGGCCACGAGACCGCGTGGAGCCAGATCGTCGCGGACAAGCTCGGCGTGCCGTTCGAGGACGTCCGGGTACTGCACGGCGACACCCAGGTCTCGCCCAAGGGGATGGACACCTACGGCTCGCGGTCGCTGACCGTCGGCGGCGTCGCGGTGAGCGGCGCCTGCGACAAAGTCATCGCCAAGGCCAAGGTGATCGCGTCCGCGCTGCTGGAGGCGCCGCCCGAGGAGATCGACTTCGAGGCGGGCGCGTTCAAGGTCCGCGGCAGCGAGGGCGTGGTCAAGACGATCCAGGAGATCGCGCTGGCCACGTTCGCCGCGCACAACCTGCCGGACGGGGTCGAGCCCAACCTGGACTCCGACACCACCTACGACCCGGACAACTTCTCCTATCCGCACGGCACGCACCTGTGCGCCACCGAGGTGGACACCGAGACCGGCATGGTGACCATCCGCAGTTACGTGGCGGTGGACGATGTCGGCATGGTCGTCAACCCGCTCATCGTGGACGGGCAGGTGCACGGCGGGGTGGCCCAGGGCATCGCCCAGGCGCTGTACGAGGAGGCCGTCTACGACGACGAGGGCAACCTGGTCACCACCACGATGGCGGACTACCTGCTGCCGGCCGCCTTGGACCTGCCGCACTTCACCACCGACCGGACCCAGACCCCGGCCCAGACCAACCCGCTGGGCGTCAAGGGGGTCGGGGAAGCGGGCACCATCGCGTCCACCCCGGCCGTGGTCAACGCCATGATCGACGCGCTCCGGCCGTTCGGCGTCCGGGACGTCACCATGCCATGTACCCCGGAACGGGTCTGGCGGGCCATCCAGACCGCGCAGGGCGGGCCGCAGGCCAGCGCGGCCGAGCAGCACCAGGCCCGGCAGAGTGACCAGACCCAGGGCAACAGCCCGTCCGGCATGACCCAGTCGGGAGGCATGGCATGATTCCCGCCCAGTTCGACTACATCCGGGCTGGCTCGCTGGACGAGGCCGTCGCCGCAGCTCGCCGAGGGCGGCGAGGCCGCGAAGGTCATCGCGGGCGGGCAGAGCCTGCTGCCGCTGCTGCGGCTCCGGCTCGCCTATCCCGACCTTCTCGTGGACATCAGCAGGCTGGGTGACCTGCGCGGGGTCCGTGACGACGGCGCCACCCTGTGGATCGGCGCGCTGACACCACACGCCGAGGTGATCACCGACCCGCTTATCCAGCAGCACTGCGGGCTGCTGTCCGAGGCCACCGCAACGGTGGCCGACCCGGCGGTCCGGCACCGGGGCACGATTGGCGGCTCACTGTCGCACGCGAACCCGGCCGGCGACCTGCCCGCCGTGGTACTGGCCCTGGGGGCCACGCTGACGGCCCGCGGCCCCGGCGGGGACCGGGAGATCACCGCGGCGGACTTCTTCGCGGACTACCTGACCACCTCCCTGGCCGACGGCGAGATCCTGACTGGGGTACGAGTGCCCAAGCTGGGGCCGGGATGGGGCTATCGTTATGAGAAGTTCCACCGGACGGCCCAGTCGTGGGCGATCGTCGGTGTAGCCGCCCTGGCCCGGCGATCCAACGGGCAGGTGGCGGAGGCGCGGATCGCTCTCACGAACATGGGTCCCGTCCCGGTGAGGGCCCGGGCGGCAGAGGAGGCGGCCGCTGGGGCCGAGGCCGCCGACAGCGCCCTGCGGGCGGCCGCAGCACATGCCGACGAGGAAACGCAGCCGCCGGCAGATCTGCACGGCGCGCCCGACTACCGGCGCCACTTGGCGCGGGTACTGACCGCCAGGGCGCTGGTCGGCCGCGCTGGAGTTTAACGACATGGAACTGGAGCACTCCTTCACCATCCCGGTCCCGCCCGAGCGGGCCTGGGGGGTCCTGCTTGACGTTGAGCGGGTGGCGCCCTGCATGCCGGGCGCCACCGTGGACTCCGTAGACGGAGACCAGATCAAGGGCAGGATCAAGGTCAAGGTCTCGGGCCGGTCGCGCTGACCTACGCGGGCACCGCCCGGTTCACCGAGAAGGATGAGGCGACCCGGACGGTCGTGCTGGAGGCCTCGGGCAAGGAGACCCGGGGCAGCGGGACGGCCTCAGCCACGGTCAACTCCTCGCTCCAGGACGAGGCGGGCCAGACCCGGGTCGTGGTGCGCACCCACATGACCGTGACCGGGCGCCCGGCCCAGTTCGGCCGGGGGGTGATGGCCGAGGTGGGCGGCCGGATCATCGAGAAGTTCGCCACCAACCTGGCCGCCCAGCTGTCCGGCGGGGCCACCGCACCGGCGGTGGTCTCCGCCGGCCGCTGGGGCGGCTGAGGCCTCCGGGACGAGCGGGGCGGCCGGGGGCTAGCTCGCTCGCGGGTACCGGCGCCGCGGACCTGGCCCAGGAGCCGATCGAGGAACTGCAACCCGCCCGGCGCGCTCGTACAACAGCCTGCGGCGGCAGGGCGTGCACACCATCGGCGCGCTGGCCTCCCGTACCGAGAAGGAACTGCTGGCCATCGACGGTCTCGGCCCGCAGTCGGTCAAGGAGATCCGGCAGAAGCTGGCCGACCGGGGCTTTCAGCCTGAGCAGCGGCGTGCCGGGCGGACCGCCTTGCAGCCGCCAGGACGGGCCCGGCCGTCCGGCCCGGCCCCACCGCGGGCCCCGCGACCCGGGCTGGCCGCCGAGGCAGACCAGGACCGGTCCGCCGCGAACGGTGCCCTGCCCGGCTGGACAGCCTGCTGCTGGACGAGGACGCCCTCGACCTGCTCAGCGTGGCCGGCCTGCCGGTCCTCAAGCGCGTCCTGCCCGTGTTCGGCTTCGCCCTGTTCGCCGGCGTGCTGTTCGGCCTGCTCCGCAGGCGCCGCCGCGCGCCCCTGCGGCTAGCCGCCAGCCCCCCGCTTGGGGGCGGCGTACCGATCCATCAGCGCCGGGCTGATCCAGGGGCCCGGCGGAGGGCTACTGTGGCCAGGCGACAGCGTCTTCCCACGGGCCCGCCCGGTTCTCGGCCGACCGGTCCCAGGCGGTGGAACTGGATGCCGCCGATCCACTGGCCGCGCTGCGGGACCGGTTCATCCGGCCCGACCCGGGCCTGATCTACCTGGACGGCAACTCGCTGGGCATGCTCCCGGCCGCCACCGCGCAGCGGATCCGCGACATGGTGGACGGGGACTGGGGCACCGGGCTGATCCGCTCCTGGGCGGAATGGATCGGCCTCCCGCAGCGAGCCGGTGACCGGCTGGCTGCCGGCCTGCTCGGGGCCGCCCCGGGCCAGGTCCTGGTAGCCGACTCGACGACGGTGAACCTGTACAAGCTGCCTGCGCCGGGCTGGCCGCCCGGCCCGACCGCTGGGTCATCGTGACCGACGGCGAGAACTTCCCGACCGACCGCTATGTCCTCGAAGGCCTGGCGGCGCGGCCGAGTGCCGCCCCGGATGATCCAGCGACCCGGCGAGGGCGAGCCCGCCGGGGTGGCCATCGCCGTGGGCCCGGAGATCGCCCTGGTCTGCCTGTCGCACGTGCCCTACCGCACCGGTCCGCTGGCCGACATGGCCGGGACCACCCGGGCGGCCCACGAGGCCGGGCCATGGTCCTCTGGGACCTGAGCCACGCGGCCGGATCGATCCCGGTCAGCCTGGACGCCTGCCGGCGCTGACCTGGCGGTCGGGTGCACCTACAAGTACCTCAACGCCGGTCCCGGCGCCCCCGCGTTCCTCTACGTGCGCGCGGACCTGCAGGCCCAGCTGCGCCAGCCGATCTGGGGCTGGTTCGGCCAGCGGGACCAGTTCGCCATGGGTAGGGGGTTCGACCCCGCTCCCGGCATCCCCCGGTTCCCGACCGGGACGCCGAACATCCTCGGGACCGCCGCGGTCGAGGAAGGTGGCCTGCTGCTGGCCGAGGCGGGCATCGGCGAACTGCGCGCCAAGGGCATCCTGATGACCAGCTACCTCATCGCGCTGGCCGACGCCTGGCTGGTGCCGCTGGGGGCCTCGGTCGCCTCGCCGCGGTATCTGCAGCGCCGTGGCTCGCACGTGTGCCTGCGGCACCCGGAGTCCCTGGCGGATCTGCCAGGCCCTGATCCGGGAGAACATCATCGGGGACTACCGGGAACCGGACCGGCTGCGCCTCGGCCCGGCCCCGGTCACCACCAGGTACACCGAGGTCTGGGACGCCATGGACGCCATCCGCCGCATCATCGCCGACCGGTCCTACGCCGATCTGCCCGCCGGCCGAGCACACCGCCGTCACCTGACCCCGCCAGGCTCGGCGGCACGGCCGGTTCCCCGCTCAGTCCCGCGGCAGCCCGGCCACCAGCCGCGACGGCACGGCCTCGACCGGGAACGTCCGGCGTGGCGGCGGATACCCCGTTCCCGGTCGCGTGCGCGACCTCCTGAATCCTGGCGGAAAGGACGTTCGGCGGGATCAAGGGCAGGACGAGGGAGATCATTCCCATTCGATGGTGCCGGGCGGCTTGCTGGTGATGTCCAGCACCACCCGGTTGACCTCCGGAACCTCGTTGGTGATCCGGTTGGAGATGGCGGCCAGCAGATCCCCGGGCAGCCGGGCCCAATCCGCCGTCATCGCGTCCTCGCTGGTCACCGGGCGGAGCACGACCGGGTAGCCGTAGCTCCGGCCGTCGCCCTGCACGCCCACCGAGCGGACGTCGGCCAGCAGCACCACCGGGCACTGCCAGATGTCGCGGTCCAGCCCGGCCGCGGATAGCTCGGCCCGGACGATCGCGTCGGCTGCCGACACGATGCGCAGCCGCTCGGCGGTGACCTCCCCGACGATCCGGATACCCAGTCCGGGGCCGGGGAACGGCTGCCGCCAGACGATCTCCGCCGGCAGGCCGAGCGCCTCGCCGGCCCGGCGTACCTCGTCCTTGAACAACGTCCGCAGCGGCTCCACCAGCCCGAACTTCAGGTCGCTGGGCAGGCCGCCCACGTTGTGGTGCGACTTGATGTTGGCCGCGCCGGTGCTCGCCGCCGGATTCCACCACGTCCGGGTAGAGGGTGCCCTGGACCAGGAAGTCCACCGAGGTCCCCTGGCTGCCGGCCGCCGCCGTGATCTCCCGGGCGGCCCGCTCGAAGGCCCGGATGAACTCCCGCCCGATGATCTTGCGTTTCACTTCCGGGTCGGTCACCCCGGCCAGGGCATGCAGGAAGGTGTCCGCCGCGTTGACCAACTTGAGATCGACCCCGGTGGCGGCCACGAAGTCCTTCTCGACCTGTTCCGCCTCCCCGGTGCGCAACAGTCCGTGATCCACGAACACGCAGGTCAGCCGGGAGCCGATGGCCCGCTGCACGATCGCCGCGGCCACCGCCGAGTCCACCCCGCCGGACAGCCCGCAGATCGCGCCGCCGTCCCCGACCTGCGCCCGGATCCGCTCCACCTGCTCGTCGATGATGCTGCCCATGGTCCAGGCGGGGCGGCAGCCGGCCAGCTCCAGGAACCGGCGCAGCACCGCCATCCCGTGCTCGGTGTGCATCACCTCGGGATGGAACTGAACGCCGTACAGCGCCCGGCTGGTGTTCTCCATCGCGGCCACCGGGTGCCCCTCGGTGGCCGCGATCACGGTGAATCCCGGCGGCGCGGCGGTGGCGGTGTCCCCGTGGACATCCACACCTGCTGGGTTTGCGGCAGGCCGCCCAGCAGCGCCCCGCCGAGCAGGGGCTCGTGCGGCAGCGGCTCGTCCGACCCGGGCTTGTCCGGCAGCGGGCCGCCCGGCTGAGCGTGCTCCGCCGCCACGACCGCGCTGGTTTCCCGGGCTCTGTCCGGCGCCAGGATGAGCCGGGTGGCGCCGTACTCCCGGCCCCGGTGTGGGCGACCCCGCCGCCGAGCCCGGCCACCATCGCCTGGAAGCCATAGCAGATGCCGAGGACCGGGACGCCCGCGTCCAGCAGCCCCGGCTGGCCCGCCGCGGCGGGCGGGAGCGGCGGGGCGCCCGGCGCGTACACCGACGCGGGACCGCCGGACAAGATGATCGCTTTCGGGTTCCGGGCCAGCATCTCGGCCGCCGGCATGGTGCACGGCACGATCGCGGAGTAGACCTGGCACTCCCGCACCCGCCGCGCGATCAGCTGCGCGTACTGGGCCCCGAAGTCCACCACCAGGACGGTGTCGTAGTCCGACATGCTGTACCGGGCCACCTTCCGGGGGTTGGGGTCCTGGGCCGCCGATCGGGGCCTGATCTTCCGGTGGCGGCTGCCTCCCCCGGGACCACCCGGCTCTGGGGCCGCCCCGGCAGAGATCACCAGTTTAGTGGGGGTCACCGGTCAGCCCACCGCGTACGGCCTCGGCGGGACCCCGTGAGCGCCCGGGTCGGCGGGGGCGCCGCGAATGCGGGCTCGGCGGAGCGCCGCGGATGCGGCCCGGCGCGCGAATGCGGGCTCGGCGGAGCGCCGCGGGTGGGCCCGGCCCGGGACCGGGGTGGTCACCGTGCGGGCCGGTCTGGCACATCAGCCGTTCCCGGCCCGCCGACCGGGCGTCCTGACTATCCTCCTTGGTCCCGGTGTGGCTGCGTCCGCAGACAGCCGAGGCAGGGAGAATTGATCTTTAATCGGAGGCTCGGCCGCCAGTCCGGTGCGCGGCCCGGCCGTGCTCGCCGTGATCATCGCCCTCGTGCTGCCGGTGGCGGCCGCGTGCTCGGTGTCCGGGCCGACCACGGCCAGCGGGGGCGGCGCGAGCACGTCGTGGGGCGAGGTGACGCCGGTATCCGGCCTCTCCGGCCTGGGCGCCGCAGCTGGGGGCGACGCCAGCGCCGTGTCGTGCTCGAGCGCCGGGAACTGCACGGTCGGCGGCACCTACCCGAGCGGCCCTCCGGGCCAGGGCCAGGCCTTCGTAGCCAGCGAGCTGGGCGGCCAGTGGGGCGACGCCATCAAGGTCCCTGGCTTTGCCGGTCAGGACACCAGCACCCCGGGCCACGGCGGGCAGGCCCAGGCCGGCCCGGTGTCGTGCGCGGGACGCGGGTACTGCGTGGCCACTGGCTATTACATCGACTACTTCGACCAGTCCCAGGCGTTCGTGGTCGCCCACCATTAGCCGCGACCAGCACGTCCCCTCGCCCGGGCCCCGGCGCTGTCAGGCCTTCCCGGCGACCCAGCCGTCCCCGAAGCTGCTCCCACCAGCCACAAAAGAAGCATCAGCCACAGAGTGAAAGACCGCCTGATCCTGATCATGACCTGGCTGTCGTTACAACGACAGCCAGGTCATGATCAGGATGTGGCGGGAGGTGAGGAGGCGGGGGTGGAGGCGCCGTCCTGGCTGGTGGCCCTGGTCCCGGGGGCGCCGGCCGCGGCCCGGCGCGGCGGGCCGTCGGAGCGCGGGGCCGCCTGGGCTGCCGCCCCATCCCCGGCCGCTGCCCCACCCCCGGCCGCTGCCCCACCCCCGGCCGCCGCCCCACCCCCGGCCGCTGCCCCATCCCCGGCCGCCGCCGCCCCACCCCCGGCCGCCGGCGAGCCCGCCGGGCTGCCGGGCGCTGGGGCGCCAGGCGCGGGTCCGTCCGCGGCGGGAGCGCCGGGCTGCCCGGCAGGCTGGCCGGCCGGGTCCACCCGGAGCCGGGCGATCCGGCGGCCGTCCATCTCCAGGACCGTCAGCACGTGCCCGGCCACCTCCACCGACTCGTGGTCGGTGGGCAGCTGGCCCAGGGTGGCCAGCATGAAGCCGGCCACCGTCTCATACGGGCCTTCAGGCAGCTCGATCCCGCTCTGCTCCGCGAACTCATCCAGGTTGAGCAACCCGTCCACCTCGATGGCGCCCCCGCGCAGCTGCTTCGGCTGCCCCTCATCGACGTCGTACTCGTCCTGGATGTCCCCGACCAGCTCCTCGACCAGGTCCTCCAGGGTGACGATGCCGGCCGTGCCGCCGTACTCGTCCATGACGATGGCCAGGTGAGCCCGGTCCCGGCGCATCTCGGACAGCGCGGACAGCACGGTCTTGCTGATCGGCAGCAGCTTCACCGGCCGCATGATCTCCGCCACCGTCCGCGTCTCGCCGGCCGCCCCGGGATCGAGCAGGTCCCGCGCGTGGATGAAGCCGATCACGTCGTCGTAGGACTCCTGGTATACCGGGAACCGGAGTACGGCTCCTTGGCCACCACGGCCGCGGCCCCGCGCAGCGGCATGTCAGCGGGGAGGAACTCGACCTCGGTCCGGGGCACCAGCACCTCGCGGAGCCGCCGCTTGCCCGCGTTGAACACCTCGCCCACGATCTGCCGCTCGTCCGGGCTCAGCGCCTGGGTACCGGCCACCAGGTCGTGCAGTTCCTCCTCGGTCATCACCCCGCGGTTGACCTTCGGGTCCCCGCCCAGGACCCGCACCACCACGTTGATGGACTTGGACAGCAGCCAGACCACCGGCCGGGTCAGCACCGACATCCGGTCCAGCGTCGGCGCCACGATCAGCGACACCTGCTCGGCCCGCTGCAGCGCGAGCCGCTTCGGCGCGAGCTCCCCGAACACCAGCGTCAAGTAGGAGATCACCACGCTGACCACGACCAGGGACACCGCCGAGGCCACCCCGGAGGCCACGTTGTGGTGGATCAGCGCCGTCTTCAGGTGGCCGGCCAGCGTCGCCTCACCGAAGGCGCCGTCGATCAGGGTGGCCAGGGTGACCCCGATCTGCACCGCGGACAGGAACCGGTTCGGGTCCTGGGCCAGCTTCGCGGCGCGCTGGCCGCGCCGGCCCCGCTGGCTGATCGAGCGGAGCTGGCCTTCCCGCAGCGACACCAGGGCCATCTCCGCCGCGGCGAAGAACCCGCCGATGAGCACGATGAGCAGGACGATGACGATGTCCCAGCCGACCGCGTTCACGTCCTGACCCCTGACCTCCTCCAGGCACCCGGCGGCCCGGCTTCCCCGTACCCCCGGCACCCGGTAACCCGGCCGTGGCTCACCTGCCCGGCAGGTGTCCGCACAGTCTAAGCAGTCCGTCTTGACCGTGAGGCTGCTACCTGACCAGTCTGCCTTGACCAAGGGCGGCCCGCGCCGCGGCATCGCGGTCCTGGCCTGCTACCCCGGCCCGGGGGCGGCATCGCGGTCCTGGCCTGCTACCCCGGGGGATGTCATAGGAAACTTCTCCCGGCCAGATAGCGTATGGGTCCCGTGAGCCCTCAGGTGTGGAAGAGCAGCGGGACCCTGGCCGACGGCCGGGAGATCATCTACTTCGATGAGTCACCTGGCCTGGGCCGGGCCGCCGTCCCGGACACCCGGCCGCTGCCCGTCGAGCCCGGTATGACACCGGGACCGCGCCCGCCCCGGCACCGGAGGCCGGGCTCCGCTGGGACGCGCTGCGCGGCGAGTGGGTGGTCATCGCCGCCCAGCGGCAGGACCGGACGTTCCTGCCGCCCAGCGACGAGTGCCCGCTGGACCCGTCCCGGCCGGGCCGGCCGACCGAGATCCCGGCCCCGGACTACGACGTGGTGGTGTTCGAGAACCGGTTTCCCTCGCTGCGCGGTGCCGGGCACTGGCCGCCGGGCCAGGTGGCGGGCATCGGCGGCGCCGAGTTCGACCGCCCGGCCGGGGCCCAGCCCGGCCACGCCGAGACCGGCGGGGTGCCCGGGCGGCCCGGCTACGGCCGCTGCGAGGTGGTCTGCTTCACCTCCGACCACAACGGCTCGTTCGCCGGCCTCACCCCGCGGCGGGCCCGGACCGTGGTGGAGGCATGGGCGGACCGGACCGCGGCACTGGGCGCCATGGACGGGATCACCCAGGTCTACTGCTTCGAGAACCGCGGCGAGGAGATCGGCGTCACCCTGCACCATCCGCACGGCCAGATCTACGGCTTCCCTTTCGTCACCCCCCGGACGCAGACCATGCTGACCCAGGCCGCGCTGTACGCCGAGCGGACCAGGCGCAACCTGTTCGACGACCTGGTGGCCGGCGAACTGGCCGCGGGCAGCCGGATCGTCACCCGCAACGAGCACTGGACCGGGTTCGTCCCCGCCGCGGCCCGGTGGCCGTACGAGGTGCAGTTGTTCCCGGCCCAGCGGGTCCCGGACATCCCGGCGCTCAGTGACGCCGCACGCGCTTCGTTCTGCGATATCTACCTGGACGTGCTGCGCCGGCTGGATGCGCTGTTCGGGATGCCGCTGCCCTACATCGCGGCCTGGCACCAGGCCCCGGCCGCGAGGTCCCGGACGCGCGAGTTCGGGCTGCACCTGCAGGTGCTGTCGGTCCGGCGGGCACCCGGGAAGCTGAAGTACCTCGCGGGAACCGAGTCTGGCATGGGAGTCTGGATCAACGACATCCTGCCCGAGGAGGCAGCGAGCAGGCTGCGGGAGGCAGGATGAAACTGCTGGTCACTGGCGGGGCCGGCTACATCGGCAGCGTGGTCGGCGCGCTGCTGGTGGCGCGCGGGCACCAGGTCACCGTGCTGGACGACCTATCCACCGGTCACGCCGACGCGGTGCCCGCCGGTGCCTCCCTGGTCCAGGGCACGCTGCGGGATGACGCCCAGAAGCTGCTCGCGGACGGCACCGACGCGGTGCTGCACTTGGCGGCCAAGTCGCTGGTCGGCGAGTCGATGGCCAACCCCGCGCTGTACTGGGAGCACAACCTCGGTGGCTCGCTGGCGCTGCTGGACGCCATGCGGGTGACCGGCACGCCCCGGATCGTGTTCTCCTCGACCGCCGCGGTCTACGGGGAGCCCGAACGGGTGCCCATCACCGAGACCGACCCGACCCGGCCGACGAGCCCCTACGGCGCCTCCAAGCTGGCCGTGGACACGGCGCTGGCCGAGTTCGCCCGGATGCACCGGATCGGCGCGGTGAGCTTGCGCTACTTCAACGTGGCCGGCGCCTACCAGCAGGCGGCGGGCGGCTGGCTGGGCGAGCGGCACAACCCCGAAACCCATCTCATTCCCAACGTCCTCTCGGTGGCCACCGCCCTCGCCACGGGCGGCGGCGGCCAGCTGGAGCTGTTCGGCGACGACTACCCGACCCGGGACGGGACCTGCGTCCGGGACTACATCCACGTCGCCGACCTGGCGGAAGCGCACCTGCTCGCGCTGGGCGCGTGTGAGCCGGGGCGGCACCGGGTCTACAACCTGGGCAGCGAGTCGGGCTTCTCCAACCGGGAGGTGATCGAGGAGTGCCAGCAGGTGACCGGGCTGGATATCCCGGTCCGGGTGGCGCCGCGGCGCCCCGGGGACCCGGCGACGCTGGTCGCCTCGTCCGAGCGGATCCGGGCCGACCTGGGCTGGCGGCCGGAACGGGATCTGCGGGCGATGGTGGCCGACGCGTGGGCGGCGCGGCAGGCCAGGACGGCCGGTGCCCGGTGAGCGGGCCGCGGCGATGACCGCCCGGCCAGCGGGCGGACGCGGCCGGTGAGCGGCCAGGCCGCCCGACCCGGTGGTGGCGTGGTTCCGCGCGCAGTACGCCGCGGACCCGGACGGGATCTGGCACGCGCCCGGCCGGGCCAACCTGATCGGCGAGCACACCGACTACAACGACGGGTTCGTGCTCCCGTTCGCGCTGGACAAGGGGGTCCTGGCCGCGGCCGGACGGGGCACGGAGGGCACGCTGGAGCTGACCTCACGGCAGGCCGGCGGGGCGGTCACCACGGTGGCGCTGGCCGACCTGGCGCCGGGCTCGGTGACCGGCTGGGCCGCCTACGCGGCCGGGGTCGCCTGGGCGCTGGGCCGGGCCGGGCTACCCGGTGCCGGGAGTCCGGCTGGCCATCGACTCCGACCTGCCGCAGGGCGCCGGGCTGTCCTCGTCCGCCGCCCTGGAATGCGCGGTGGCGCTGGCCCTGACCCAGCTGGCCGGGCTGGACGTGCCCCGGCCGGAACTGGCCGCGATCGCCCGCCGGGCGGAGAACGACTTCGTCGGGGTGCCGTCCGGCATCATGGACCAGTCCGCCGCACTGCTCTGCCAGGCCGGGCACGCGCTGCTGCTGGACTGCCGCAGCGGCGAGTCGGACTCGGTGCCGCTCAACCCGGCGGCTCCAGGCTGGCCCTGATGATCATCGATACCCGGGCCCGGCACGAGCTGACCGACAGCGGGTACGCCTCCCGGCACGTGGAATGCGCGGAGGCGGCCCGGGCCCTGGGCGTCAGCACGCTGCGGGACATCGAGGATCCCAGCGCGCTGGCCGCGCTGACCGACCCGGTGCTGCGCCGCCGGGCCCGGCATGTGGTGACCGAGAACGAGCGGGTGCTGGCGGCCGCCGCCCGGCTGCGCCGCGGCGATGTGGCCGGCTGCGGGCCCCTGCTGAACGCCTCGCACGCCTCGCTGCGCGACGACTTCGAGATCTCCTGGCCCGAGGCGGACGTGGCGGTGGACGCGGCGGTCGCCGCCGGGGCGCTGGGGGCCCGGATGATGGGCGGCGGGTTCGGCGGGTCGGTCATCGCCCTGGTCCCGGCGGGCGGGCCGCCCCGGCTGACCGCCGCCGGCTGGGGTCCGGTCACGGCGGCCATGCCCGGCCCGGGCCGGGCGCCCCGCGGCGGAGGAACCGGCTCCAGGGCCCTCCGCCAACCCGGGCGACCCGCTCGCGGCAGTCCAGGACGCGGTCCGCGCGGCCTTCTCCGGCAAGGCTGGCCCGAGCCGGGCTTCCTGGACGCGCCGCCGTCGGCCAGCGCCCAGCGGGTGTGGTGACAGCAGGTGCGGCCCGAGGCCCGGTGCGGGCGGCCCGGGGCTGAGCTGAGCGGGAAGGGTCGCGATGATGGGCGATGAGACGGGCTCCGTGCTCGACGGGGCGGCCGGGCTGGCCGCCGGCCTGGCCGGGTTGCGGCGGCAGATCCACCGCGAGCCGGAGATCGGGCTGGATCTGCCCCGGACCCAGGCCAAGGTCCTGGCCGCGCTGGACGGCCTGCCCCTGGAGATCACCACCGGCGCCGCACTCAGCTCGGTGACCGCGGTGCTGCGCGGCGGGCGGCCGGGGCCGGCCGTGCTGCTGCGCGGGGACATGGACGCGCTGCCGGTGACCGAGCGCAGCGGCCTGGACTACGCCTCGGCCATCCCGGGCGTCATGCACGCCTGCGGCCACGACCTGCACACCGCCATGCTGGTCGGGGCGGCGCGGCTGCTGGCCGCCCGCCGTGACCAGCTGCCGGGCAGCGTGATCTTCATGTTCCAGCCCGGCGAGGAGGGCTACGCCGGCGCCCGGCTGATGATCGGCGAAGGGGTGCTCGACGCGGCCGGCGCAGCGCCCGGTGGCGGCGTACGCCCTGCACGTCGCCTCGGCCCAGTTCGGCCGCGGCGTGTTCGCCACCCGGGCCGGGTCGATGATGGCCGCCGCCGACATCCTGGAGGTGACGGTGCGCGGCCACGGCGGGCACGCCTCCCAGCCGCACCTGGCCGCCGACCCGATCCCGGTCGCCTGCGAGATGGTGACCGCGCTGCAGACGCTGGTGACCAGGCGGTTCGACGTGTTCGACCCGATCGTGATCACCGTCGGGAGCTTCCACGCGGGCACCGCGGACAACATCATCCCGGATGAGGCCCGGTTCCTGGCCACGGTGCGGTCGTTCTCCGCCGCCGCCCGGGACCGGGTGCGGGCGGCCAGCCAGCGGCTGATCCGGGAGATCGCCGCGGCTCACGGGCTGGAGGCGGTGGCGCGAGTACCGGGACGAGTACCCGGTCACGGTGAACGATGCCGCCGAAGCCGCCTTCGCGGCGGACGCGGCCCGCGACCTGTTCGGCGCGGACCGGGTGGCCGCGCAGCCGAACCCGCTGCCCGGGGCGGAAGATTTCTCGTTCGTGCTCGACGAAGTGCCCGGGGCGTTCCTCATGCTGGGCACCTGCCCGGAGGGCACCGACCCGGCGACCGCGCCGTTCAACCACGCGGCGGACGCCGTGTTCGATGACGCGCTGCTGCCGGATGGCGCCGCGCTGCTCGCCGAACTGGCCCTGCGCCGCCTGACCGCCGGAGCGTCCCGCTGACGCGCCCAGGGCAGCGCCACCGACGCCCGCCCCGCCGCCGCCCCCGCGTTTCCGCGCCGAGCCGCCAGGCCGCCCTGCGCTCCGCCCGGCCACCGGGGCCCGCCCCGCACTCCCCGGCCGCCGGGGCCCACCCCGCACCGCCCGACGCTCCTGGGCCGCCCCGCGCTCCCGGGCCGCCCCGAGCCCCCAGGGCCGCACCCGCACCTGGCCCCGCGTCGTGATGTTGACTTAGCCGACACTCGGTGTGGGTAATCTCAACATCACGACGCGGGTGGCGGCCCTGCTGGGACTGGCGTGACCAATGGGACCAGGCGCGTCAGAGGCTGGCCACGTCCGCCTGCTTGGCCCGGACCGCCTCGGCCGCCTCGCGCAGCGCGGCCAGCTCGGCCTCGGTGAGGTCACGCTGCACCACCGAGCGGATCCCGGACGCGCCGATCTCGGCTTCCACGCCGAGGTAGACGCCGCTGATGCCGTACTCGCCGTCCACCCAGGCACACACCGGCAGGACCTGGCCGGAATCCTGGGCGACCGCGAGGGCCATCCGGGCCGCGGCCGCTGATGGCGCGTAATAGGCCGAGCCGGTCTTGAGCAGCCCGACGATCTCGGCCCCGCCGTTCCGGGTGCGCTCGACCAGGGCGTCGACGTCCTCGGCGCTGAGCAAGCTGGCCAGCGGCTTGCCGTCCACCGTGCAGGCGGACGGGACCGGGACCATGGTGTCCCCGTGCGAGCCGAGCGTGAGGGTGCGGACCGAGCCCACCGGCACGCCCAGCTTGTCCGCCACGAAGTAGCTGAACCGGGCCGTGTCCAGCATGCCCGCCTGGCCGAGCACCCGGTACCGCGGGAAGCCGGTCACCTTGGCCGACAGCGCGGTCATTTCGTCCAGCGGGTTGGAGACCACGATGAGCACGGCTTGCGGAGCATGCTTGACCACGTTCTCAGCCACGCTGCGGACGATCTTGGCGTTGACGCCGATCAGGTCCATCCGGCTCATGCCGGGCTTACGCGGCAGGCCGGCCGTGACGATCACGATGGTCGATCCGGCGATGGCCTCGTAGCCCTCCCCGGCCGGGCCGGTGGTCTGCCCGGTCACCCTGGTCTCGAAGCCCTCGATGGGCCGGGACTGGCTGATGTCCAGCGCCAGCCCCTCCGGCTTGCCCGCCACGATGTCGGTCAGCACGACCTCGTCGAAGACGTCGTACTCGGCCAGTCGCTGCGCGGTGGTGGAGCCGTAGAACCCGGCCCCCACCACGGTTACTTTGCCACTACGGGACATGTGTGCGTTCCTTCGTTGCGGCCCGGAGGCTCATTCAGCCAGCCATCGCCGCGGCGAGGTTGTCGCTGAGCGCCTTCAGGAATTCGTCGGTGGTCAGGAAAGGCGCGTCGGGCCCGACGAGGAGCGCCAGGTCCTTGGTCATCTTGCCGTCTTCGACGGTCTCGACGCAGACCCGCTCCAGGGTCTCGGCGAACCGGATCACCTCGGGGGTGCCGTCCAGCTTGCCCCGGTGGGCTAGGCCGCGGGTCCAGGCGAAGATCGACGCGATCGGGTTCGTGGAGGTCGCCTTGCCCTGCTGGTGCTGGCGGTAGTGCCGGGTAACGGTGCCGTGCGCGGCCTCCGCCTCCATGGTCTTGCCGTCCGGGGTGAGCAGCACGCTGGTCATCAGGCCCAGCGAGCCGAACCCCTGGGCGACGATGTCGGATTCCACGTCGCCGTCATAGTTCTTGCAGGCCCAGACGATGCCACCGTCGCCCTTGATCACCTGGGCGACCATGTCGTCGATGAGCCGGTGCTCGTAGGCGACGCCGGCCGCCTCGAACTCCGCCTTGAACTCGGCCTCGTAGATCTCCTCGAAGATGTCCTTGAACCGACCGTCGTAGGCCTTGAGGATGGTGTTCTTGGTGGACAGGTAGAGCGGGTAGCCCCGGTCCAGGGCGAAGCGCATCGTGGCGCGGGCGAAGTCGCGGATCGAGTTGTCGAAGTTGTACATGCCCATGGCCACGCCACCACCGTCGAACCTGGCCACTTCCAGGTCGATGGCCTGGCCATCGGTGCCGTCGGGGGCGTAGCTGATCCGCACGACGCCCGGGCCGGGTACGACGAAGTCGCTGGCCCGGTACTGGTCACCATGCGCGTGCCGGCCGATGATGATCGGCTTGGTCCAGCCCGGCACGAAACGGGGAATGCTCGACATGACGATGGGCTCGCGGAACACCACTCCGCCGAGGATGTTGCGAATGGTCCCGTTGGGCGAGCGCCACATCTTCTTCAGGCCGAACTCCTCGACCCGGGCCTCGTCCGGCGTGATAGTGGCGCATTTCACACCCACCCCGTGGCGCAGGATAGCCTTGGCCGAGTCCACGGTCACCTGGTCGTCGGTGGCGTCCCGGTTCTGAACCGACAGGTCGTAGTACTCCAGCGAGATATCCAGGTACGGCAGGATCAGCTGGTCCTTGATGGACTGCCAGATGATCCGCGTCATCTCGTCGCCGTCAATCTCGACAACGGGATTCACAACCTTGATCTTGGGCATGCCGCCGACTTCCCTTCCTTGCACGCCTAGCTGCGCCCGCCGGGCTGTTATCCCGTTGGGCCCTGATACGTCGGGTGGGGCTCGTTATGACGGAATCGGCAGCACGAGGCCGGCGACCAGCAAGCCGACAGCCATGGTGCCCAGCGCCGTCACGTCGATATAGCGCCGCCTGCTGGCGAGCATGCCTGCCCGCTGCTCCGGCAGCGCGAACCTGGCCAGGGCAGCGACGATAAGCGCACCCGCCACAGTCAACGTACCTGCCCGGACATGCTGCTGGCCCTGCCAAATCAAGACCAGGCCGGCGAATACCCCGGCCAGCACGATCAGGTAGGGCAGCTGCCGGGCGAGGCCGCCCCCGGCGCGGCCCGCGCCAGGATCCCCCGGGCCGCGCCTGACGGCCGCCCGCGAACGGTCATCGTCCCCCGCCGCTCGTGGACGGGGCGGCTGGCCGCGCGGGGAGGGCCGCCCGCGCCGCGATCCCCGTGGGGCCGACCCGGGGGGCCCCGGGGTACCCGGTCCGGGCACCCCGACCCCGGACTGGTCCAGCGGCAGCGCGGCGCCGGGCACGCCCGCCGCCCGGGGGACTCCGGCGGGGCCCGGCGGCGGCGCCGGGCCCGGGCCAGGTGCCGGGCCCGGGCCAGGTGCCGGGCCCGGGCCAGGTGCCGGCCCCGGGCCAGGTGCCGGCCCGGGCCAGGTGCCTGGCCGGGAGCGTCGGCCATGCCTGGCACGGCCCCCCCGGTGGGCGTGCCCGCCAGGCGGACCCCAGTCCGTGATCCCGGGGCTGCGGGACGGTCCCAGTCCCACGCCCAAGCGGACGGGCTCTCATAGTGCTCGACCGCGGCGGCCGGCACGTCAGGCCGGGACCGGCGGGCGGGGTGCGGGCCGGCGGCACCCGCCGGCGCCCCGGCGTGCCCTGGCCTGGGCACCGGAGATGCGGCCGGACGCGGGTCCGCTGGCCGGGCCGCAATGGCCGGGCCGGGATCCGCGGGCCTGGGCAGGCCGGCCGGGCGCCGCGGGCATGGCTCGAGCGGGTCCTGGGCAGGCCGGCATCCGCGGGTCCCTGGGCAGGCCCAGGCATCCGCGGGCCTGGCGCGGGTCACCGGACAGGCCCGGATCCGCAGGGCTCGGCAGGCCGGACGGGCGCTGCGGGAATGGCTCGAGCGGATCCCGCAGGACTGGCCTCATCGGGTCATCCGGCCATCCGGCCGGTCGCGGGGCAGCCGCCGCGGCCTCGGCGTACGGCGCCACCCTGGGGGGCCGGGCGGCCATCCAGCCCGCACCTTCCGGCGTTGCCGGCCCTGTTTCCGCGTCCCTCACCGCTCGTTCAGCACCTTTCCGCGCCGGTCCCCGGCCCGCCACCCGGCCGCCGCGTCAGGCGCCGGGCGCTCCGCGCCCCGCCCGGCGGCCCGCTCACCGTTCGCTGAGCGTGACCCAGGTGAGGTCCCGGTCACCGATGTACTCGCTGTCCGGCCGGATCAGCCGGTTGTCCGCGTGCTGCTCCATGACGTGGGCCGTCCACCCGGCCATCCGGCTGACCGAAAACACCGGGGTGAACAGCTCGGTGGGGATGCCCAGGTAGTGATAGACGGTGGCCGCGTAGAAGTCCACGTTGGGGTAGAGGCCCCTTTCCGCGAGGACCGTCTCCTCCATCTGCCGCGACATCAGGTAGTACGTGTCGTCGCCCGACGCCGCCGCCAGCTCGGCGGACATCTGCCTCAGGTGGGTGGCCCGCGGGTCCTCCGCCTTGTACACCCGGTGCCCAAACCCCATGATCTTCCCGCCGCCCGCCAGCCGCTCGCTGACCGCCGGGGCTACCGCCGCTACCGGGTCGCCTTCCCCAGCCGTGGCGCGAAGCGCCTCCAGTCCCCGCATCACCTGCTCGTTGGCCCCACCATGCAACGGCCCCTTCAGCGTGCCCAGCGCCGCTACCACCGCCGAGTGCATGTCCGACAAGGTAGCTGCGCATACCCGGGCCGCGAACGTGGACGCGTTCATGGTGTGGTCCGCATGCAGCACCAGGCATGTGTCCAGGATCTCAGCATCACGCTCCGCGGGCGCCTCGCCGCGCAGCTGGAGCAGGAAGTTGGCGGCCAGGCCGCGGTCCGGATCGGGGGGCGGGACCTCCCGGCCCTGCCGGGACGCGTGGTAGGCCGCCACCAGCACCGGCTGCTGGGCGGTGAGCCGGGCGGCTTTGCGCGCATTCGCGTCCGGCGCGTTGGACGCCTCGTCCAGGTCGTCCGCGCTGGCCAGGGAGACGAGGGTGCGCATCGCCTCCATGGGGCCCTGGGCGGCCGCGACGTCCGGCAGCATAGCGCTGACCAGCTTGCCCAGGCTGCGCCCGGAGGACAGCTCGGCCCGGTAACCGTCCAGTTCGGTGCGACTGGGAGCCGAGCCGCGCTGCAGCAGGTAGGCGGTCTCCTCGAAGGTGGCCGCCCCGGCCAGCTGATGGATGTCGTAGCCGCGGTAGAACAGGCGGCCCACCTGCCCATCGATATCGCTGAGCGCGGTGGACGCGGCAACCACGTCCGCCAGGCCCTTGGACGGCTTGTCCGCCATTTCGTCTTCCTCCCGATGGCTCGCTCGGAAGTGTACTTCCGGGTAGCGCGGCGCCGGGTGGCCGGCTACCCACCCGGCGCCGCCGTAATCACATCCGCAAATCGAGGTACCAAATGGGGTACGACGCCCCCGCGGCAGGGTAACTGCACGGGGAGAGATATGTGACTGCCCGGGCAAGCGAGAGGAATGGCCGTGGAAGGGCCCTACATTCGCATCGAGGACAGCGGCGAGGTGATCCCGCTAGCCGAGTCCGTGACCACGATCGGGCGCGGCGGCGGCGTGGACATTCGGCTCAGTGACCCGAGTGTCTCGCGCCTGCACGCGGAGATCGTCCGGCGTGGTCCGTACGCTTACGTCACCGACCTGGGGTTATCGCGTAACGGCACCCGGGTGAACGGGCGCCTGGTCGCACGGCGCGTCCTGGAGGACGGCGACGTGCTCACCTTTGGGAACGCCCGGTGCCGCATCGGCGGCATCCCGAACGAGGACCTCACCGCCGAGGTGGACCTGAAGCGGCCACCAAGCCCCGAGCTGACCCGGCGGGAACTGGATGTCCTCACCTCACTGTGCCGCCCGGCCCTGTCCGATGAGGCATTTGTGGCCCCGGCCACGGCGCGCGAGATCGCCGCCGACCTGGTGGTCACGGAGGCGGCCGTCAAGCAGCACCTGCTCCGGCTCTACCAGAAGTTCCGCATCCCCGAGGGCACCAACCGCCGGGTCCGGCTGGCCAACGAGGTGGTCTCGCTGGGCCTGGTCCGCCCGCTGCCGTCGGCCGGGACGGACAAGCTGCCCGAAGCGCCCCGGCCCGAGGCACCCCGGCCAGGGACAAGCCGCCCATCGGGCCCTCCGGTGCCCGCCGGGTCAGGGCGCGTCCCGGACGGGAACCTTACTGAGCGACGCGCCAGCTGATCTCGGCCGATCGCGCGCCAGCCGTCTACCGCCGGTCATCACCTACCGGTCCACCGCCGGTCATCACCCACCGGCCGACCGGCGGTCATCACCCACCGGTCCACCGCCGGTCATCACCCACCGGCCCACCGGCGGTCATCACCCACCGGTCCCCGCCACCGGTCATTCATGGCCCGGGCTCCCGCCGACGGCGTCAGCGCCCATGGCCCGCCCGGGCCTACAGGCGGACTCCGCCGATCTGCCGGGGCAGGTGGTGCCCGAACAGCCCCGGCAGGCTGGGCAGGTGAATCAGCGGCCCGGCCGGCGTGCCGAGCGGCCAGAACGCGGCCGGAGAGGTGAGCGCGGCCGCCACTACCGCAATGGCCACGGCCACCACCCCGAAGATCGCGACGATCTGGATCCCCGGGCTGCGGACCAGCGCGGCGTACATCCGGCCCAGCTGGCGGCGCGACTTGCCTGAGCCGGGGCCGAAGGCGTAGCAGGCGATGAAGGCGCCGGCCGCGTAGGAGACCGCGCGGGCCAGCGAGGTGCCCGGGGTGGCCAGGTAGGTGAGGGCCGCCGCGGCCCCGCCGGCGATCAGGGCCAGCGGCGCCCGCAGCACCGTGGAGACGAGGGACCGCACGACGAAGAACGGGAAGGCCGCTGCGGTCATCACCGGGCTGCGCTGGTCGGCACCGCGGTGCGATAGGTCGCCCGCACGCAGCAGGACCAGCACGGCCAGGGCCAGCAGCGAGCCGGCCACCGGCAGCACGACGGCCAGGGCCACCGCAGCCACCAGGGTCGCGAGCACCAGCACCGGCTGGCGCCGGGGCGCGGACCAGTCCCGCTCGGAGTCGCCGGCCCGGGCGGCACCGCGGCCGGTGGACGGCCCCGGGGCAGCGGCCCCGCGGTCGCCGCCGAAGCCGTCGCCTGACCGGGCCGGGTAACCGTTCGCGCCGCCGCCCGCGGGCGCGTAGCTGACCGGCGGCAGCACGTCCGAGAAGTCGTCGGCCCGGATCTTCCCCGCCGCGATGGGCTGGGCCCGTGGCCGCACGCCGGGCGGCACCGGCGGGGGCATGGTGGTCGCGCCGAAGCCGGTCGCCCCGGCGCGGCCGGTCACCCCGTTGCCGGCGAACGCGTCCCTGGTGGGCTGGCGCAGCGCATCCTCGGCGCGGGTGCCCGGGGCGCCCGGCGCCGCCGCCCACGTGCCGGCGACCACCGGCTGCAGCAGGGCCGGGTCGAGAGCGGCCGCCCGGCTGCTGAGCAGGCTGGCAGCGGGACGCGCCGCCGGGTCCCGGCGAAGCGCCGCGGCCAGCATCTCGGCGATGGGGGCGGGCACGCCGGACAGGTCCGGCCGCCCGTTCAGGATGCGGTAGAAGATCGTCTCGTAGGACCCGGTGCCGAACGGCGGCCGCGCGGTCGCGGCGAACGCGACGGTGGCCGCCCAGGCGTGCACGTCCGAGGCGGCCGTGCTGTTCTGCCCTTCGATGACCTCCGGGGACAGGTACCCGGGCGTGCCCATGAACATCCCGGTCATGGTGAGCCGGGTGGAGTCCAGGGCCTGGGCGATGCCGAAGTCGATCACCACCGGATCACCACCGACCAGCATCACGTTGCCCGGCTTGAGATCGCGGTGCACTACGCCCGCCGCATGGATGGCGGCCAGCGCCTCGGCCAGCCCGCCGGCCAGCCGGGCCAGCCGGGAGCCGCTGAGCGGTCCTTCCTCGCTGACCACCTGCTCCAGCGTGCGGCCGGGCACATACCGGGTCACGATGTACGGGGTCTCCCCGGTGACATCGGTATCGAGCACCTCGGCCACGTAGGGGCTGCGCACCCGGCGCATGGTCTCCACCTCGCGGGCCAGCCGCCGGCGGGCGTTCGGGTCCCCGGCCACGGCGGGCCGCAAGATCTTGATCGCGACCGACCGCTGCTCAGCGTCCCGGGCAAGGTAGACGACCCCCATCCCGCCCTCGCCAATGCGGTCGAGCAGGCGGTAGGGACCGAGCCGGTCCGGCGTGTAGTCCGCTGTTGTCATGGCCCCACCAGACTACGAACAACCCCCGTGCCGCCTGGCCTGGTCGGGACAGGACGCAGGTGGAAGGGGGGGCCAGAGCCCGGCATCAGGCCCGGCCGGGGCACGGAGGCCACCGCTAGGTACCGGTGACCAGCTTGCGCAGGGCCTCGGCGGCCCTGGCGTTCTGCTCAGCGTAGCCGACCAGTGCCCGGGCGAGCTCCGCAGCCCACTCGTGCACCGGCACCGGCTGCCGGGACAGCACCACGCCGCGCACCTCGCGGCAGACTTCCGCGCTGGTCTGGCCAGCCCGCACCGCCAGTGTCATGACCTGCTCCCCCAGCCGGACAGTGATCCTGGAGACCGTGCCGGGCCGCCCGCGCATCCGGTCGGATACCGAACGGTCCCGCTCTATGGTCACACATCCGGGCGGTAGGGCGGCACCAAGGGATTCGGTCAGCACCCGCGCGTAGACGGCCACGTCGGCGCTGTCCGCGCGCAACGCGGCGGTAACCAGGTCCAGGTCAGGCGGGGTGCCGGGCTCAGTCATGGCCGGCCCTGGCCGTCCGGGGCGACCGGGTAAACCGGCCGGGGCGGCGGGATAAAGATGTGCATGGCGGGACTGCTCCTCGGGCGCGGCGGCTCGGATTCGGCGGAAGGCACGCAGGCCGGTCACCGACCGGTGAAGGTTGCCTTCCCAGGCCCATTCTCGATGAAGCTGTGCATGCCGGCGCGCTGGTCCTCAGTGGCGAACAGCCCGGCGAACTGCAGCCGCTCGATCTCCAGGCCCGTGTTCAGGTCGGTCTCCAGCCCGGCATCGACCGCCTGCTTGGCGGCCCGCAGCGCGAGCGCCGGCCCGGTGGCGTAGCGGGCCACCAGTCCCCGCGCCGCGTCGTAGACCTCGTCGTCCGGCACCACCCGGTTGACCAGGCCAATGGCCAGCGCCTCCGCGGCGTCCACGAACCGGCCGGTGAAGATGATGTCCTTGGCCCGGGCCGGGCCGACCAGCCGGGGCAGCCGCTGGGTGCCGCCCGCGCCGGGGATGACGCCGAGCAGGATCTCCGGCTGGCCCACCCGGGCGCCCTGGCCGGCCACCCGGAAGTCCGCGCACAGCGCAAGTTCCAGGCCGCCGCCGAGCGCGTAACCGGTGATCGCGGCGACCACCGGCTTGGGTATCTTCGCGACCGCGGTGAAGCTGGCCTGGAGCCGCTGCGAGTCCGCCGCCATCTCGGCGTAGCTGAGGTCCGACATCTCCCTGATGTCGGCGCCAGCGGCGAACACCTTCGGGCCGCCGTACAGCACCACGGCCCGGACCGCGGGATCCGCGGACACCTCGTCCGCGGCGGCGGCGATCTCCTCCTGGACCTGGGCGTTCAGCGCGTTCATGGGCGGCCGACTGAGCCTGATCGTGGCAATGGCTTCATCGGTCTCGACACGGACGAGCTCACCCATGACCAGCCTCCTGCCGGGCCGCTGCCGACGGGCGGACACCCTGCCCGCCCAGGGCCCAGGGCGAGGCTACTCCCCGGCTGGCCGGGGCATTGGCACCCCCTGCGAGTCGGCCAGGAAGGCCTGGATCTCCGCCTCGCTGTAACGGCGGTGCCCGCCGAGGGTCCGGATCGAGTGGAGCTTGCCCTGCTGTGCCCACCGGGTGACGGTCTTCGGGTCCACCCGGAACAGCGCGGCGACTTCTGAGGGCGTCAGCAGCCGGTCCTCGGCCTGGGTTTCATGCCTCATGACGGATGCGTCCTTTCACACGTGTGGGGGTGAGTGACACACCGGCGTCATGCCGACGGCATAACGTGTAACGGAATCTCATGGCCCCCCCGGGCTTTTGTGCCTGAACCTGCTCCCATGATGCTCCTGCGGAGCAGGTCTCATGAAGTGCTCGGAAGCACGTTGCTTAAAGTAGACGCAACTCTACACACTGCGGTTTACGTGCGGAACGTAATTTGACCGACACGTAACGCTCTTGTGGCCGCAGAGCGACTCCGTGACCAATCCGCAGAATCGGCCCGGGCAGCACCGCCCTACCTCAGGTCGCCCGTGGTGAGGCCGGCCGGCGCCTCGGGCAGCGTGACCAGCCCCATCTCCGCGTCGGAGGCGAGCAGCGGGTGCCGCGGCACCACCCGGACGGTGTAGCCGAACGGCCCGGGCCGGCCCAGCTCGGCCTTGCCCGCGAACCGCGCCACGCCGTCCTCCGCGCCGACCTCCAGGGCCAGCGCGCTGGTGGCCGGGTTGATGATCTCGTCCGCGTCGCCGACCCGGCCGTAGACCACCTCGACGCTCACGTCTTCGGGGGACAGCCCGCCGAGGGCCACGCTGGCCCGCACGACCAGGCTGCCGCCGGGACCCTGCTCGCCGTCCTCGCCTTCCACATGCTCGATCCGCACCCCGCCCCAGGCCCGGGTGACCCGGAGCTTCCAGGCGGCCAGCTCACGGGCGGGCGCAAAGGGCTGCCCACGGCCGTCCGGGGCCGCCGCGCCGCTCAGGGCACGGGAGGCCTGGGCGGCCGGGACGTAGAGGTCCTGGACGTACTCCCGCACCATCCGGGACGCCTGGACCCGGGGGCCGAGCGCGCGCAGGGTGTGCCCGACCATCTCCAGCCAGCGCCGCGGCAGGCCTTCGGAGCCGGTGTCGTAGAACCGGGGCGCCACGGTGGTGGCCAGCATCTCGTAGAGCGCGTTGGACTCCAGCTCGTCGCGGCGCTCCGGGTCTTCCACGCCGTCCGCGGAGGGGATGGCCCAGCCGTCAGCACCGTCGTACCACTCGTCCCACCAGCCGTCCCGGATGGAGAGGTTCAGGCCGCCGTTGAGCGCCGACTTCATCCCGGAGGTGCCGCACGCCTCGAGCGGGCGCAACGGGTTGTTCAGCCACACGTCGCAGCCCTGGACCAGGGCCCGGCCCATCGCCATGTCGTAGTCGGGCAGGAACACGATGCGGTGCCGCACCTTGGGGTCGTCGGCGAACTGGACCATCCGCTGGATCAGCCGCTTGCCGCCGTCGTCAGCCGGGTGCGCCTTCCCGGCGATGATCAGCTGCACCGGCCGGGCCGGATCGAGCAGGAGCTCGGTGAGCCGGACCGGGTCGTGCAGCATCAGGGTGAGCCGCTTGTAGGAGGGCACCCGCCGGGCGAAGCCGATCGTCAGCACGCCGTCGTCGAGCACCTCGTCGGTCCAGGCCAGCTCGGCCTCGCTGGCGCCGCGCTGCCGCCAGGACGCGCGCAGCCGCTCCCGGGCCAGGGTGACCAGCCGGCCGCGCAGCGCCCGGCGGATCTCCCACAGCCGGGCCGGGGCGGTGTGCGCCACCCGCTCCCACGCGTGGCCGTCCTCGGGCAGCTGCTGGGCCGCGGCGGCGTCGCCGGGGTGGCCGCTGGCCAGGTCCAGCACCTCGGGGGCGACCCAGGTGGGGGCGTGCACGCCGTTGGTGATCGAGCCGATCGGCACCTCGCTGGTGTCGAAGCCCGGCCACAGGCCGGCGAACATCTCCCGGCTGACCTCGCCGTGCAGCTTGCTGACCCCGTTCACCCGCTGGCCCAGCCGCATGCCCATGACCGCCATGTTGAACACGGCCGGGTCGCCGCCCGGGAAAGTCTCCGCGCCCAGCGCCAGCACCCGGTCCAGCGGCAGGGCCGGGTCGGCGGCCGTCCCGCTGAAGTGCCGTTCCAACAGGTCCCGGCTGAACCGGTCGATGCCGGCCGGCACCGGGGTGTGGGTGGTGAACACGGTGCCCGCCCGGCACAGTTCCACCGCCTCGCCGAAGCTGAGGCCCCGGGCCGCGTACTCGCGGATCCGCTCCAGGCCGAGGAACCCGGCGTGCCCCTCGTTGGTGTGGAACACCTCCGGCTCCGCGTGCCGGGTCAGCGCGCAGAACGCGCGGACCGCGCGCACCCCGCCGATGCCGAGCAGGAGTTCCTGGCGGAGCCGGTGGTCCCCGCCGCCGCCGTACAGCCGGTCGGTGACCTCGCGCAGCGCGGGCTCGTTGTCCTCGATGTAGGAATCCAGCAGCAGCAGCGGCACCCGCCCCACCTGGGCCACCCAGATCTGCGCGGCCAGCATCCGGCCCTCGGCCAGGGACACGCTGACTCGGACCGGCGCCCCGGCGCCGTCGCGGAGCAGGGTGAGCGGCAGCCCGTTCGGGTCGCTGGCCGGGTAGCGCTCGGCCTGCCAGCCCTCGGGGGACAGCGACTGGGTGAAGTAGCCGTGCCGGTACAGCAGCCCCACGCCGATCAGCGGCACCCCCAGGTCGCTGGCCGCCTTGAGGTGGTCACCGGCCAGGATGCCGAGCCCGCCGGAGTATTGGGGCAGTGCCTCGGTGATGCCGTACTCCGGGGAGAAGTAGGCAATCGCCGCGGGCGGGCCGCCAGCCGTCCCGCCCTGGCCGGCATGCAGCTGGTACCAGCGCGGCCCGGACAGGTACTGGTCCAGGTCACGGGCGGCCTCATCGAGCCGGCGCAGGAACGCCGGGTCGGTGCTGAGGCTCTCTAGCTGGGCCGGCGGCACCTCGCCGAGCAGCGCGACCGGGTCATGCCCGCAGGCGTCCCAGCCCGCCGGGTCAATCGACGCGAACAGGTCCCGGGTGTCGGCGTGCCAGGACCAGCGCAGGTTCAGGGTGAGGTCGCGCAGCGGGGCGAGGGATTCGGGCAGGGCGGCGCGAACGGTAAAGCGGCGGATGGCTCTCACGGGCAGTGACCCTAACCGTCGGACGTTGATGCCGTGAACCGGATGACGGATTACGGCCGCCGCGCAGAACCTGGGAAAGCCCGGCATCTGCCAGCTCAAACAACCTACCCGAACGCCCCGTTTCCGGCGGCCGCCCGCAGGCCCGGCGCGCGGCCGCCCCCGGCCGGCGCATCGGCTGACTAGGTGGGCGCGGCGGAGCCGTGTCCCCGCCTGGCCAGCGATCGCGGCGGTCCGGGAGGGCCGTCCCCGGCTGATTCTGCCGCTGGCCGGGCCGCCCGGGGTGGCCGGTCGCCACGGGCGGCACCGCCCGGAACCTGGCCGGCCACCCCGGGCGGCACGGCCCGGAAAAACCCGCCGCGTAGGGGGAGGCCGGCCTGTTGATCCGGTGTCCCGAATGGGTAACGTGCTGTGGTGATCGGACGCATTCCCATCCTGGACGTGGCACCCGTCCTGGAGTGCGGGCGCCGCCCCGTGAAGGCGGTCACCGGGGAAACCTTCGAGGTGTCAGCCACCGTGTTCCGCGAGGGCCACGAGATGCTCGGCGCCGGGGTGGTGCTCCGCGGGCCGGGCGGCCAGCGCTCCCCGCTGGCCATCATGCGGGAGCTGGCGCCGGGCACTGACCGCTACGGCGCCGACGTGACGGTGGGCGCCGAGGCCCTGTGGCAGTTCCAGGTGGAAGCCTGGGGGGATCCGATCGCGCACTGGCGGCACGACGCCGCCATCAAGGTGCCGCGCGGCCTGGAGACCGAGCTGATGCTCACCGAGGGCGCGATCCTGTTCGAGCGGGCGGCCCGGGCGGTGCGCTCTGCTGGTCCCGGGGGGCGCCCCCCCGGAACGTGGTTGCCAGCCGGCCCGGCCGCCGAGGTATTGGCCGGCCAGGAGGGGCGCGCCGAAGGCGTGCCCCCGCCGGGTCGGCCATCCCGGGGGGTTCCGGGGGGTCGTCCCCCCGGGCAGGCACAGCGCTGGCACAGCACGGCCCTGGCCGCCCAGGCGGCCCGGGCGGCGCGGGCCAGGCTGCGTGAGGTGGCGGTGCTGCTGCGGGATCCGGCGCTGCCACCGTGGGACCGGCTGGCCGCCGCCTCGGCCCCGGATGTGCTGGCCATCCTGGCCGAGTACCCGCTGCGCGAGATGGTGACCCGCTCGGCCCGGTACCCGGTGATCGTGCAGCGGCAGCGCGCGCTGTTCAGCGCCTGGTACGAGTTGTTCCCCCGGTCCGAGGGAGTTGACATCGACCCGATGGGCCGCCGGGAGCCGCGGAGCGGCACGCTGCGCAACGCTGCGGACCGTCTCCCCGATATAGCTGATATGGGGTTCGACGTCGTCTACCTGCCGCCGGTGCACCCGATCGGGACGACCGCGCGGAAGGGCGCCAACAACTCGCTGCAGGCCGGGCCGGGCGACCCGGGCTCCCCGTGGGCGATCGGCGCGCCCGAGGGCGGCCACGACACCCTGCACCCGGACCTGGGCACGATGGCTGACTTCGATGCCTTCGTGGCTCGGGCCCGGGAGCAGGGCATGGAAGTGGCACTGGACCTGGCCCTGCAGACTTCCCCGGACCATCCCTGGGTCACCGAGCATCCCGAGTGGTTCACCAAGCGGGCCGACGGCCGGATCGCCTACGCGGAGAACCCGCCCAAGAAGTACCAGGACATCTACCCGCTGAACTTCGACAACGACCCGGAGGGCATCTACGCCGCGGTGCTCCGGGTGGTCCGGCTGTGGATGAGCCACGGGGTGCGGATCTTCCGGGTGGACAACCCACACACCAAGCCGCTGCCGTTCTGGGAGCGGCTGCTGGCCGAGGTGGCCCGGACCGACCCGGACGTGCTGTTCCTGGCCGAGGCGTTCACCCGGCCGGCCATGATGCACGCCCTGGCCAGGATCGGCTTCCACCAGTCCTACACCTACTTCACCTGGCGGACCACCGCGGCGGAGCTCACCGAGTACCTGCGCGAGCTGTCCGGGCCGGACGCCGCGTACATGCGGCCCAACTTCTTCACCAACACGCCGGACATCCTGCACGAGTACCTGCAGCACGGCGGGCCCGCCGCGTTCCGGATCCGGGCCGTGCTGGCCGCCATGCTGTCCCCCTCGTGGGGCATCTACTCCGGCTACGAGCTATCCGAGAACACGCCGGTGCGGCCGGGCAGTGAGGAGTACCTGGACTCAGAGAAGTATCAGTTCCGGCCGCGGGACTGGCCCGCCGCGTACGCCGGGCCGGCCGGGATTGCCGCGTATATCACCAGGCTCAACGCGATCAGAAAAGCCCACCCGGCGCTGCACTGGTTGCGTAACCTACGGTTCCATCACGTTGACCAGCCGGAGTTGCTCTGCTTCTCCAAACGTGACCCGCGGGGGGAGGACACCGTCCTGGTCGTGGTGAACCTCAACCCGCACCAGCCACGAGAGGCAACCGTCTGGCTTGACCTGCCCGCGCTCGGAATGGAAAGCAACGCGGACTTCGTTGTCACCGATGAGCTTTCCGGCCAGGCGTACCGGTGGGGGCAGGCTAATTACGTGCGCCTCAACCCGGTGTACGAGCCAGCCCACATTTTTCAGGTGAAGGCTTCCCCCGTTGCCTGAATTGTCCCGCTAAGTCCGCAGGAGCCACAGTGGTCACAGAGCCTGAGCACGGCCGCCCCGCTCTTCCTGGCCTCCCGTTGCCGGAACTCGAGCCCAGCTTCTCGGCGCCTCCCGGTGAGCCCATCCCCGACCCGTTCTCGTTCGAGCGCCCCCGGGACCCGCACTGGTACAAGCGGGCCCTCTTCTACGAGGTGCTGATCCGCGGGTTCCACGACTCGAACTCCGACGGCACCGGCGACCTGCGCGGCCTGACCTCGCGCCTGGACTACCTGCAGTGGCTCGGCATCGACTGCATCTGGCTGCTGCCGATCTACGCCTCGCCGCTCCGCGACGGCGGTTATGACATCTCCGATTTCACGTCGGTATTGCCTGACTTCGGGAATATCGGGGATTTCGTGGAGCTGGTGGACTCCGCGCACCAGCGCGGCATGCGCGTCATCGCTGACCTGGTGATGAACCACACCAGCGATTCCCACCCGTGGTTCCAGGCGTCCCGCAGCGACCCTGACGGCCCGTACGGCGATTTCTATGTCTGGTCGGACACCGACGACCGGTACCCGGAAGCGCGGGTCATCTTCGTGGATACCGAGCACTCCAACTGGACCTATGACCCGGTCCGCGGCCAGTACTACTGGCACCGGTTCTTCTCCCACCAGCCGGACCTCAACTACGAGAATCCGCGGGTCCAGGACGCCATGCTGGAAGTGCTGCGGTTCTGGCTGGACCTCGGCATCGACGGATTCCGGCTGGACGCGGTGCCCTACCTTTACGAGCGCGAGGGCACCAACTGCGAGAACCTCAAGGAAACCCACGAGTACCTCAAGCGGGTCCGTTCCGAGGTGGACCGGCTGTACCCGGACCGGGTGCTGCTGGCCGAGGCCAATCAGTGGCCCGCCGACGTGGTCGAGTACTTCGGCGACGCGGAGTCCGGCGGGGACGAGTGCCACATGGCGTTCCACTTCCCGCTGATGCCGCGCATCTTCATGGCGGTGCGCCGCGAGCAGCGCTACCCGATCTCGGAGATCCTGGCTCAGACGCCGCCGATCCCGGCCAACTGCCAGTGGGGCATCTTCCTGCGCAACCACGACGAGCTGACGCTGGAGATGGTCACTGACGACGAGCGGGACTACATGTACTCGGAGTACGCCAAGGACCCGCGGATGAAGGCGAACATCGGGATCCGGCGCCGGCTCGCGCCGTTGCTGGAGAACGACCGCAACCAGCTTGAGCTGTTCACCGCGCTGCTGCTCTCGCTGCCCGGCTCCCCGGTGCTCTACTACGGCGACGAGATCGGCATGGGTGACAACATCTGGCTCGGTGACCGGGACGGCGTGCGCACCCCGATGCAGTGGACCCCGGACCGCAACGCCGGCTTCTCCACCTGCGACCCGGCCCGGCTCTACCTGCCGCTGCTGATGGACCCGATCTACGGCTACCAGGCGCTGAACGTGGAGCAGCAGCAGCGGAACTCCGGCTCGTTCCTGCACTGGACCAAGCGCATGATCGAGATCCGCAAGCGGCACCCCGTCTTCGGCCTCGGCGGGTTCGAGGAGCTAAGCTCATCCAACCCGAGCGTGCTCGCTTTCGTCCGGGAGTACACCGACCTGGCGCACCAGCCCGAAACGGAGGGCATGGACGCCGCGGACCGGATCCTGTGCGTCAACAACTTGTCCAGGTTCCCGCAGCCGGTCGAGCTTGACCTGCGGCGATTCAAGGGGGTGACACCGGTCGAATGCATGGGTGGCGTCACCTTCCCCCCGATTGGGGACCTTCCGTACCTGCTGACCCTGCCCGGGCATGGTTTCTACTGGTTTCAGCTGCCAGAGCCGCGGGCAGAGCACAGCCGGTGACCGTAACCGGCCCGGGCCCGGCAGCGTGGCCCGCCGGAAAACCACCCGGAGATGATGATCAGCTTCGTGCTGCATGATCCCCAGGGACGGGGTAGACCGGAAATATGACATTTGAGGAAACGCTGGCGGAGTGGATCCCGACGCAGCGCTGGTTCGCCGGCAAGGGCGCCAGGATCCTCGACGTGGCGATCGTGGCCGATACCGCACTGGCCAGCGGTGATCCCGGCCTGCGCCACCTCATGCTCGACGTGCACCAGGACGCCGGCGTGGACTCCTACCAGATCCTCATCGGGCAGCGGGCCGAGCTTCCGGACTACCTGACGCACGTGCTGGTCGGGGTGGCCGAGGACGGCCGGCTGGCCTACGACGCGCTGCACGACCCGGAGCTGACCCGGCTGCTGCTGGGCGCCATCGCCAGCAACGGCCGGGCCGGGCCGCTCAGCTTCCACGCCGAGCCGGGCGCCGAGCTGGACACCGACCTGGAGAGCCTGGTGCTGACCGGCGAGCAGAGCAACACCAGCCTGATGTTCGGCGAGGCCAGCATCCTCAAGGTGTTCCGCCGCCCGGCCCCCGGGCCCAATCCCGACCTGGAGGTCCCCCGGGCGCTGGCCCGGCGCGGGTCCCGGCACATCGCGAAGCCGCTCGGCTGGTTCGAGGCCCGGCTGGGCGGCGCCCCCACCATCCTCGGCATCCTGTCCGCCTACCTGCGGGCAGCCACGGACGGCTGGTCGCTGGCCGCGACCAGCGTCCGTGACCTGTACGCGGGCGGCGAGAGCGCGGCCGACTCCGGGGGTGACTTCGCCGGCGAGGCGTACCGGCTCGGCGAGGCCACCGCCGAGGTGCACCGCGACCTGGCGGTGGCGTTCGGCACCGAGGGACTGCCGGCCGAGGCGATCAGCCGTCTCACCGACGAGATGTTCGAGCGGCTGGATGTGGCCCTGGCCACGGTGCCTGAGCTGCGCCCGCACGCCGACCTGCTGGGCAGCGCCTTCTCGGACCTGGCCAAGCTGGACGGCTCGCTGGCGGTGCAGCGGGTGCACGGGGACTACCATCTGGGCCAGGTAATGCGGACGCTGACCGGGTGGGTGGTCCTTGACTTCGAGGGGGAGCCAGCGACGCCGCTGGCGCAGCGCCGCGCGCCCGCGCCGGCGTTGCGGGACGTGGCGGGCATGCTGCGCTCCTTCGACTACGCCGCCCGCTACCAACTGGTGCTGCACCCCGACGCCGACCGGCTGCATGAGGCGGCCGTGGAGTGGATCCGGCGCAACCAGGACGCGTTCTGCGCCGGGTATGCGGCGGCCGGCGGGGTCGATCCCGGCACGCACGCCATCCTGCTGCGCGCCCTCGTCCTGGACAAGGCGGTCTACGAAGTGATGTATGAGGCCCGGAACAGGCCGAGCTGGCTGCCCATCCCGCTCGGCTCCATCGCCGACGCATGAGCATGGTCAGCCAGGCCGGCCCGGCCGGCGTGAGCCTGGGAGAAATCGAACGCGTGGTGGCGGGCACCCATCACGACCCGCACGCCATCCTCGGCGCCCATCCCGGGCCGGACGGCGTGATCATCCGGGTGCTCCGCCCGCTCGCCCGGGCGGTGACGATCGTGCTGCCGGACGGCAGCCGGGTGCCGGCCGAGCACGTGCACGAGGGGGTGTTCGCCGCCACCCTGCCCGGCACGCAGGTGCCCGACTACCGGGTCGCGGTGAGCTACCCGGGCACGGCCGGGCCGCTGCCGGAGACCATCACCGACGACCCGTACCGGTACCTGCCCAGCCTGGGCGAGGTGGACCTGTACCTGATCGGCGAGGGCCGGCACGAGAACCTGTGGCAAGTGCTCGGCGCGCACGTCAGGACGTACGGCGAGGTGATCGGGACCTCGTTCGCGGTCTGGGCGCCGAACGCCCGCGGGGTCCGGGCCATCGGCGACTTCAACCACTGGGACGGCCGCGGCCACCCGATGCGCTCGCTGGGCAGTTCCGGCGTGTGGGAGATCTTCCTGCCCGACGTCGGTGACGGCACCCGGTACAAGTTCGACATCTGCGGCCCGGACGGCCAGTGGCGGCGCAAGGCCGACCCGATGGCCGCGCTGGCCGAGCGGCCGCCCGCCACCGCGTCGGTGGTCTACACGTCCCGGTACGAGTGGGCCGACACCGAGTGGATGGCCGCGCGCAGCCAGTCCTCGCCGGTGAGCGAGCCGGTCAGCGTGTACGAGGTGCACCTGGGCTCGTGGCGGCCCGGACTGTCCTACCTCCAGCTGGCCGAGGAGCTGACGTCTTACGTCAGCGGCCTGGGCTTCACCCACGTGGAGTTCCTCCCGGTCTCCGAGCATCCGTTCGGCGGCTCCTGGGGCTACCAGGTCACCTCGTACTACGCGCCCACGTCCCGGTTCGGCAGCCCGGACGAGTTCCGCTACCTGGTGGACCGGCTGCACCAGGCCGGCATCGGGGTGATCCTGGACTGGGTGCCCGCCCACTTCCCCCGGGACGAATGGGCGCTGGCCCGCTTTGACGGCACCCCGCTGTACGAGCACCCCGACCCGCGCCGCGGGGAGCACCCGGACTGGGGCACCCTGATCTTCAACTTCGGCCGTACCGAGGTGCGCAACTTCCTGGTCGCCAACGCGGTGTACTGGCTGGAGGAGTTCCATGTGGACGGGCTCCGGGTGGACGCGGTGGCGTCCATGCTGTACCTGGACTACTCCCGCAAGGCCGGGGAATGGTCGCCCAACGCGCAGGGCGGCCGGGAGAACACCGACGCGGTGTCCTTCATCCAGGAGGTCAACATCACCACCTACCGGCGGGTGCCGGGGATCATGATGATCGCCGAGGAGTCCACCGCCTGGCCCGGCGTCACCCGCCCGGTGCACCTGGGCGGCCTGGGCTTCGGCTTCAAATGGAACCTCGGCTGGATGCACGACACGCTCAGCTACATGTCGCTGGACCCGGTGTACCGGTACTACCACCACAACGAGATCACCTTCTCGCTGATGTACGCGTTCAGCGAGAACTTCCTGCTGCCGCTGTCGCACGACGAAGTGGTGCACGGCAAGGGGTCGCTGCTGCGCAAGATGCCCGGCGACGAGTGGAACGCGTTCGCCGGGCTGCGCGCCCTGTACGGCTACATGTGGGCCCATCCGGGGAAGCAACTGCTGTTCATGGGCTCGGAGTTCGGCCAGGGCAACGAGTGGTCCGCGGAGCGGGGCCTGGACTGGTGGATGCTGGAGCACGGCTACCACGCGGGCACCCGGCGGCTGGTCGGTGACCTCAACCGGGCCTACCGGGAGTCCCCCGCGCTGTGGGCGCTGGACGCGTCCCCCGGCGGGTTCCGCTGGATCGACGCGAACGACGCGGCCGGCAACGTGCTGTCCTTCCTGCGGCTGGCCGGGGACCGGGCGGAGGGATCGGGGCCGGACGTGCTGGCCTGCGTGGCCAACTTCTCCGGGCAGCCGCACACCGGGTACCGGCTGGGGCTGCCGCAGGCTGGCCGGTGGCGTGAACTGGTCAACACCGACGCCGCGGACTACGGCGGCAGCGGGGTGGGGAACCTCGGCGTGATCGACGCCGTGCCGGAGCCGTGGCACGGCCAGCCCGCCTCCGCGGTGCTCACGCTGCCGCCGCTGGGCGTGCTGTGGCTGGTGCCCGAGGAGGAGAACCAGGACTGACCCGGCGCCCCTGGCGGCCCGGCGGTAGCCCCGGACCGGGGCGGGGCCGGGCGGCGGAGGGGGCGTTGAGGCGCGGGTTTTCAGTGATAGGCGGCGAGGGCGAGCCGGACGGCCAGCGCGATCCCGGCCAGCGCGATGCCGGTCCGCAGCAGCCGCCCCGGCAGGCGGCGGACCAGGGACGGGCCGATCCAGCCGCCGACCAGGAATCCCGCCGCCAGCGGCAGCACCGCGGCCCAGCGGACCGGGCCGAACACCGCGAAGGCGACCGCGGCCACCGCGTTGGCCATCCCGGAGACCACGTTCTTGACCGCGTTGGTCCGGGCCAGCGACTGGCTGAGCATGGGGGTCAGCACGGCCAGCAACAGGATCCCGCCGGCCGCACCGAAGTACCCGACGTACACGGCCACGCAGAACAGCGCGGCCAGCAGCGGCCAGCTGCGCTCCCGGTCCGGCCCAGGGGCCGCGTCGTCGCGCGACGGCTGGAACAGCAGCAGCAGCGACGCGCCGCCGATCAGCACCGGCGCCGCGTCCTCGAACGTCTTGGCCGGGGTGGCCAGCAGCAGCGCCGCCCCGGCCGCCCCGCCCAGCGCGGTGACCAGGCCGAGCCGCCGGACCCGGGCGCCCTGCCCGGCCAGTTCCGGCCGGGAGCCCGCCGCCGCGCCCACCCCGGTGAACAGCAGGGCGACGGTGTTCGTCACGTTCGCGGACAGCGGCGGCAGCCCGAGGGCCAGCAGCACCGGGTAGGACACCACCGAGGCCAGGCTGGCTACCGTGCTGACGATGCCCGCAGCCACTCCGGTCGCGGCCAGCAGGAGCAGATCGGCGGGGGTCACCCACCGACCCAAGCACACCCATTGCCCCCGCGTCCCGCCGCACCCCGCGGTCCCCGGGGCACCGCGCCCGGTCCGGGTGTCAGGCCGGGCCGGCGGGAAGTTCCCGAACTCCATGACGGCGACGGCCATGCAGTCTGCGCTCCAGGGATCCTTCCGCCATGCTGGTGGGCATATCCAGCGGTGGGAGACGGAGCGAATATGGTGACGCGACAAACGGATGTGACCGGGAGCGGGGCGGCCAGGCCGGCCGCCGCCGTACGTGACGCGGTTCCGGCGCCGGCCGCGGTGCGCGCCGCGTACCGGGAGGAACTCGACCCCGGGCAGCGGGGCGTGCTGCTCAGCTGGCTGGCCTTCACCGCGACATTCGCCGCGGTGCGCGGGATCACCTACAGCATCAGGGCGGGCAAGGGGCCGTTCCGCAACGTCAGCGCGGGCGGCGAGCACCTGCACCACTACCTGTGGGGCATCGGGATGCTGGCCGGGATCGGCGCGGTGGCCGTCCGCGGCGAGGACCGGCACCGGCGGCACCCCGCGGTGGCCCTGGTTTACGGGTCGGGGCTGGCGCTCATCGTGGATGAGTTCGCCCTGCTGCTCGACCTCAAGGACGTCTACTGGGCCCGGCAGGGCCGGATCTCGATCGACCTGGGCGTCGGCGGCAGCGCGCTGGCCGGGTCGGCGCTCGCGGCCCGGCCGGTGCTGCGCCGGCTGGCCCGCGACCGGGCCTCCGCCCGGGACCGGCGTGGCCCGGCGCCCGGCGCGGCGGGCGATCCGGCCGGCCCGCAGCCGGCCTGATTCAGAGCAGGCCCAGCAGCCAGCGCGGGCCGGTCACCGCGGCCCCGGCCGCCTCGGCGCGGCGGCGCAGTTCCCGGTCGGCGGTGACCATGACCCGGGGGCCGGGCACGCTGGCGGCCAGTTCGGCGAGCGTGTCGTCGCCCGACCCGGGCGCTGTCACCACGCTGACCCGGGGGTTCCTCGGCAGCGACCGGGCCGCCGCCCGGGCCTGCCCCTCCAGCACCAAGATGTACCGCGGGAACCAGCGGTCCAGCAGGCCGGCCTTCACCCCGGGCGGCAGGGCGGTGACCCCCCGGGCCGCCAGCGCGGCCAGGTCGCCGTGCAGCCGGGCCGCGGCGCCCGCGCGGTCCCGCCACCAGCCGTCGGCCCGCGCGCCCATCACGTTGGCCACGTCCACGATGATCGTGACCGGCTGGAGCGCCTCCTGGAGCACCGGCCAGGCCGCGGCGAACCCGGGGTGCAGCGGCAGTGCGCTCACCTCGTCCTCGGGCACCCAGGCCACCTCGGGTGCCTCCGCGCTGGCCGGCCAGACCGGGAACGGGCCGTCGGAGTCGGCGAGCAGGGTCTGGTACGACCAGCCGCCGTGATCGTCATCGAGCAGGCCGTGCGGCACGGCCGCGCCGGGCGGCACCGCGCATTCCTCGGTGGCCTCGCGCAGCGCGGCGCCCACCGCTGACTCATGGCTGTCCCGGGCGCCGCCTGGCGGCCCCCAGGTCCCCGGGTGCTGGGTCCAGCTGGCCCGCAGGATGAGCAGCACGCTGGCCTGTCCGTCCGGTCCCGGGGCCGCCGCCAGCAGCCCCGCGGCGCCGAACTTCCCCCAGTGGCGGTGACCCTGGGCACAGACGACCCAGCCGTTCCCGTCACCCTCGGCCATTGCCGTCCCTCCTGGCCATCCCGTCTGACCCTAGCCCAGGCTCCCGGGGCGGCCTGCCCGTCCCCCGCCCGGGCGGGCCGTAAGCTGCATCCATGGTCAATTCGATGCTCCCCGACCGGGTCGCCGCCATGCGGCAACGCCGCACCGCCCCGCTGATCCTCGAGCTGGACCTGACCGAGGGCATCGCCGAGGAGCCGCCCGCGGACCCGCTGTCCGCGATCATGGCCATGCGCCGGCCACGGCTCGCCGACATCGTCGACGGGCTGCGCCGGGCCCGGGCCGACGACCGGGTCAGGGCGCTGGTGGTCAAGGTCGGCGGGCGGCGGATGGGCCTGGCCCAGGTCCAGGAGCTGCGCGCCGCCATCCGCGCGTTCACCCAGGCGGGCAAGCTGACGGTCGCCTGGACGGAGACGTTCGGCGACTTCTCCCCCGGCAATGTGCCGTACTACCTGGCCACCGCGTTCAGCCGCATCTACCTGCAGCCTTCCGGCGACCTCGGGCTGACCGGCATCAGCGTGCAGAACTGGTTCTACCGCGACGCCATGGACAAGCTGGGCGTCCAGTTCCAGGTGGGCAAGCGGGAAGAGTACAAGAGCGCGGCCGAACGGTTCACCGAGCGGCATTTCAGCGAGCCAGCCCGGGAAGAGCTGCAGCGGATGGCCACGTCCTTCGTGGAGCAGATCTCCGAGGCGATCGCCCAGCGGCTGGGCATCCCGCCCGGCGACGCCCGGGCGCTCATCGACCAGGGCCCGTTCGGCGCCAGCGAGGCGCTCGAGGCCCGGCTGGTGGACGCGCTGGGCTACCGGGACGAGGTGTACGCGGCGGTCCGGGACGCCGTGGGCGAGCCGGCGTCCCTGCAGTTCCTGGGCCGGTACGTGCGGGCCCGGATCCTAGCCGAGCGCACCCGCAAGCTGCCACGGCCCGGCGAGGACGCGATCGCGCTGCTGTACGCGACCGGGCCGATCCGCCACGGCCGCAGCGCGCGGAACCCGCTGACCGGCGCTGCGATCGGCTCGGACACGATGACCGGGGCGCTCCGCGCCGCCACCGCGGACCAGCGGGTCAAGGCGATCGTGCTCCGGGTGAGCAGCCCCGGCGGCTCTTACGTGGCCTCCGACACCATCTGGCGCGAGGTCGTCCGGGCCCGCGAGGCGGGCAAGCCGGTCGTGGTGTCGATGGGCGACGTGGCCGCCTCGGGTGGGTACTTCATCGCCATGGCCGCCGACGCGATCGTGGCCCAGCCCGGCACCATCACCGGGTCGATCGGCGTGATCAGTGCCAAGCCGGTGCTCGGCCAGGCGCTGCAGCGGGCCGGGGTGACCACCGACGCGGTCACCGTGGGCGCCCACGCGGACATGTTCACCCCGTCCCGGCCGTTCAGCGAGGAGGAGTGGGCCAAGATCAATAGCTGGCTGGACCGGATCTACGCCGACTTCACCGGCAAGGTCGCGGCCGGCCGGGGACTGGATGAGGAGAAGGTGCGGGAGGTCGCGCGCGGCCGGGTCTGGACCGGGGCCGACGCTGCCGGGATCGGGCTCGTCGATGAGCTGGGCGGGCTGGACACCGCGCTCGCGGTCGCCCGGCGCAAGGCGGCGCTGCCCGAGTCCGCGCCCGTCCGGCTGTACCCGCGCAACCACCCGCTGGACCGGCTCCGCCCGGCCGCCTCCAGCGAGGACCGGCCGGCCGCTACCGCGCGGCTGTTCGCGGAAGCCTGGGGACCAGTTTCGGACCTGGCCGCCAGCGCGGGGCTGTCCCCCTTCGGGCCACTCCTGCTGCCTGGCCACTGGGTGATCCAGTGACCGCAGCCCATGGCTGACCCGGGCGCTGAGCTAGCCAGTGCGCTGACCGTCTTCGCGTCCGGCGTGACCCTGGTCACGATGGCCGACGGCCGGGACGATGTGGGTGCCACGGTCAGCGCGTTCTGCCCGGTGTCCCTCTCGCCGCCGCTGATCCTCGTGTCGCTCATCGACGGCTCCTACCCGGCGGAACTGCTCGGCCGGGTGGACCGGTTCGCGGTGACGGTGCTGTCCGCCGGCCAGCGCATGCTGGCCGGCCGGTTCGCCAACGCGGGGCGGCCCGGGGCGCGGCTGCTGCTCGACGGGGTGCCGCACCGGCGCGGCGCGCGATCCGGGGCGCTGATCCCGGATGGCGGCCTCGCGGCGCTGGAATGCCAGGCCAGCCAGCGGATTCCGGCCGGTGACCACCTGCTGGTGATCGCCGGCCTGCTGGGCACGGAGTACGTGGCCGAGGGGGGTGCGCCGCTGATCCGGTTCGGCGGCCGCTACCTCGCCGAAGCCCGCTGACTTGCGCGGAGGAATTCCCTGCACCGTTGTAGGTGTTAACGCTCACCCTGGCCATTCAGCAGCGGCTGAGGCTGAATATGCTGACCCCGGGCAGCGTGAGAGGCACGACGATGACGAGCAGCATGGTGCGGGACGACGCACCAGGTCCGCCGCCAGTGCCGGGCGGCCCCGGCGGGGCGCCGGACGGCCCCGCCGGGGCGCCGGCCGGGATCGATCCGCCCTCCGGTCACGTCCGGCCGCGGGCAGCTGCGGGGAGTGCCGGCGCGGGGAGTGCCGGCGCCCGCCTGGGGAGCGTCACCGCCGGCGCGGGGAGCGCCGGTGCCACCGTCGGCGCGGGGAGCGCCGGCGCCCGCGCGGCGGCCGCCCACGCCACGATCGGCCCCGGGGTGGCCCATCGCGCCCGCGTCTACGACTACTGGCTCGGCGGCCGGGACAATTTCGCCGCTGACCGCGAGGCGGGCGACCAGGCGGCGGCCGCCTTCCCGGGGCTCGTCGAGTCGGTCCGGTCCACCCGCGGCTTCCTGTCCCGGGCGGTGCGCTTCCTGGCCGCCGAGGCGGGCGTTACCCAGTTCCTCGACGTCGGCGCGGGCCTGCCCACGGCGGGCAGCACCCATGAGGCCGCCCAGTCAGTAGCCCCCGAGGCCATGGTCGTCTACCTGGACAGCGACCCCGTGGTCTTCGCCCACGGGCGGGCCCTGCTGGCCAGCGGGCCGCACGGCAACACGAGCTACTTCCGGGCCGATCTCCGCGACCCCGCGACGATCGTGACCGAGGCCGCGCGGATGCTGGACCTGACCCAGCCGGTGGCCGTTGTGCTCATGTCGGTCCTCCAGTTCATCCCGGATGGCGCGGAGCCGTATCAGCTGGTGGCTACCATCCTGGACGCCATGCCGCCGGGCAGCTACCTGGTGGTCTCGCACCCCGGCAGCGACCTGGGGGCCACCCCCGAGGCCAGCCTGGCCGGCGGCCGTACCCTGGTGGACAGCGCGGTCACCGTCCGGACCCAGGCTGAGGTGAGCCGATTCTTCACCGGGCTCAGGCTGCTGCCCCCCGGGCTGGTGCGGCTGCCTGCGTGGCGGCCGACCTCCCCCGGCATGAACAGCACCCCGTCTGCGTTGTGGGGCGGGGTCGGCACCAAGTAGGCCGGAAACCAGTCAGGGCGGAGGCGTGACACATCCCCTGACCTGCGGCGCGGCTGTGGACTGGGTGTGGATGAGCGGTGGACAAGCCGGGTAACGCGGGGGAAAACGGCAACCGGTCGGTGGATTGCCTGTGGATGGCCAAAGAATCTTCAAATACCCCGCAGGAGCCCCTTGTGCTGCACTACTAACGGCAGTAGAACTGCTCGTACCACTGAAGGCGGGCCATCCGGGGGCAACCCCGGGAACGCCGGGAAAGCCGGGAAACCGGCGATCCGGGCGGGTACCAGTGACCGGTGGGGTGCCGGGCCGCAGGAGCCGGGCGGGGGTAGCCGGGCAACCGGCCGCTACCGCCGTCGGCGAGCGCAGCCAGGCAACGCGAGGCCCCTCCATCTCATACATGGAGGGGCCTCGTCGTATTGTGCCCGGCATCACCTGTTCTTCCCGGGACCGACACGCCGCAACCGGGGCGGCCGCGGAGCGAGGCAGCCGCGCCCGCCAGGGTCAGTGGGCAGCTCCAGCGCCGTCCGCCCGCCAGGGTCAGTGGGCAGCTCCAGCGCCGTCCGCCCGCCAGGACAGCACGCCGTCCCGCCACACGGCGCTGACCAGCGGAACTCCAGGCCGGTAGGCGAGGTAGGTGTGCGACGGCGCGTCCAGCATGACCAGGTCCGCCCGGGCCCCGGCGGCCAGGTGGCCAATATCAGCCCGGCGCAGGGCGCGGGCTCCTCCGGCGGTGGCCGACCACACGGCCTCCTCGGTCGTCATCCGCATCTCCCGGACGGCCAGCGCGATGCACAGCGGCATGCTGGAGGTGAAGCACGACCCGGGGTTGCAGTCGGTGGCCAGGGCCACCGTCGCGCCCGCCGCGAGCAGCCGCCGCGCGTCCGGGTAGGGCTGCCGGGTAGCGAACTCCACCCCGGGCAGCAGGGTCGCCACCGTCTCGGACGAGGCCAGGGCAGTCACGTCGGCGTCGCTGAGGTAGGTGCAGTGATCCGCTGCAGCCGCCCCGGCCGCCACCGCGAGCTGGACGCCCGGACCAGGCCCGAGCTGGTTGGCATGCACCCGCGGCGCGAGCCCGGCCGCCCGGCCCGCCGCCAGCACGGCCGCTGCTTCCTCGGCGCCGAACGCGCCCCGTTCGCAAAACACGTTGACCCACCGGGAGTACGGCGCGCAGGCCGCCAGCATCGGCCCGCAGACCAGTTCCACGTACCCGGCCGGGTCACCCTCGTACTCCGGCGGCACGACGTGCGCCCCCAGGTAGGTGACCTCCGGGGTAATTTCAGCCGCGAGCGCGACGCTGCGCGCCTCGTCACCAACGGTGAGGCCGTACCCGGATTTGCACTCCAGCGTCGTCGTGCCCTGCCGGAGCATCTCCCGCGCCAGCCGCTGCAGGTTCGCCCGCAACGTGGCATCCGAAGCCGACCGGGTCGCGGCGACGGTGCTGCGGATCCCGCCCGCCCGGTACGGGGTCCCCGCCATCCGGGCCGCGAACTCGGCGCTGCGCTCCCCGGCGAAGACCAGGTGCGCATGCGAATCGACGAAGCCGGGCAGGACGGCCCGCCCGCCCGCATCCACCATGTCATCGGCGGCCGGCGCGCTGGCCGCCGGACCCGTCCAGGCGATCCGGCCGCCGGAGATGATCAGCGCGGCGTCACGCAGCGCGGCAAACTGGCCGGGCCCGGCGTCAGGCCCGTCGTCAGGCCCGGCGTTGCCGACCAGCTCGCCGATGTTCGTGATCAGCATGCTCACAGCAGGTCACGCTACCCGTGTGGCGGGCTGAGCGGCCGGGCTGAGCGGCCGGGCTGGCGGCCGGGCTGGCGATCAGCGGCCCGCCCGCGCGTCAGTTGACCTGAATGGAACGCTTGGCCAGGCCCAGCCAGAAACCGTCGATGACCGTACGTGCGCGGTCCAGATCACCCTCGGCGGCCCCCAGGGTGACGAACAGCGGTGCGAAGTGCTCGGTGCGCGGATGCGCCTGGCGGGCGGCCGGCGCCTGGTGCTGGAAGTCCAGCAGCGCGTCCACGTCGCCGTGGGCCAGTGCCTCGCTGCCCCAGTGGTCAAACTCGGCCATCACCGGCAGGACGCGGCCGTCCGGGCTGAGTGCGCGCAGGTTGTGGGTAAAGAACCCGCTGCCGACGATGAGGACGCCCTCGTCCCGCAGCGGGGCCAGCTTGCGGCCTATCTCGTACAGCCCCTGCGGGTCCAGGGTCGGCATGGAGACCTGCAGCACCGGGACGTCCGCGTTCGGGTACATCTCCACCAGCGGCACGTAGGCCCCGTGGTCCAGCCCCCGGTCCGGGGTGTCCACCACCGGGGTCCCCGCCCCGCGGAGCAGCTTGCGCACGTCATCCGCCAGTTCGGGGGCGCCCGGAGCCGGATAGGTCACCCGGTAGTACCTGTCCTCGAAGCCCCAGAAGTCATAAACCAGCGGCACGGCAGTGGTCGCGCCTAGCGCGAGGGGGGCGGCCTCCCAGTGCGCGGAGACCATCAGCACCGACTTCGGCTTGGGCAGTTCACGAGCCCAGCCGGCCAGCTGCCGGGTCCACAGCGCATCGTCCGCCAGCGGCGGCGCGCCATGGCTCAGGTAGATCGCCGGCATTCGTCCCGCGGCGGCCGGCTCAGCCGCCGGCTGTTCTTCCGCCCCGGGCGCCGTCGTCTCCGGGGCCGTGTCGCTGCCGGTCATCGCTTCCTCCTGCATGCCTATTACCGCGTGTCCGGGGGCCTCGGGTTGCCGCGTGTCCGGGAGCCTCGGGCGCTTGGTAAGCGCGCCATCGGGGAGCCCCGCGTGCCGCGTCCGCGACCTTCGGTCGTGGCCCCACCCCACAACCATTCAAATTTGAACTACATTCCCATCAGAGATCCGATCGTTCAAATTCAAACCATACTCGGTAGGCTGGGGCCATGACAGTCCAGGCCGGGTCCGGGGAGGGCCGCCCCGCCGCCCCGGGCAGCACTGGCCCGGCCCCAGCCAGCTCCCGCCAGGCAGCCCCAGGCGGCACCGGCCCCACCGCCGACACACCGGCTGGCCCCACCGTCAGCCCGGCCGCCGGCCACACCGCCGATACACCCGCCAGCCCCGCCGCCGGCACACCCGCCAGCCCCGCCGCCGGCACACCCGCCAGCCCCGAGCGCTGGCTAAGCCCGGCGGAGATGTCCGCGTGGCTCGCGTTCCTGGAGGTCAGCCACCTGCTGGAGCGGGCCATCGAGCAGCAGTTGCGCCAGGATGCGGGCCTGTCGCACGCTCAGTACGAGATTCTGTCCCGGCTGGAGGCGGCCGAGGGCGGCCAGGTCCGGATGAGCGATCTGGCGGAGGGCATCGTGGTCTCCCGCAGCGGCCTGACCTACCAGGTCACCCAGCTGGAGAAGGCGGGCCTGGTCCGCCGGGAGAAGTGCCCGTCCGACGACCGGGGCGTGCTCGCCGTGCTGACCAGCCAGGGCCGGTCCGCGCTGGCCCGCGCGGCGCCCGGCCATCTCCGGGTCGTCCGGGGGAACCTGATCGACGCCCTTACCCCCGCCCAGCTCGCCGCCCTCGCGGACGGCCTCGCCGCGGCCCGGGACCGCCTCCGCAGCACCTGACGGCCCTCTCAGCCACTTATCACCCCAGCGTCGCGGCCGAGACCGGCAAACCGCGCAATTTGCCGAAACGCTGGGGTAATAAGCCGACTCACCCAGGGGCGGTCGCGGGGCGTGAAAGCCGGGCATTTTCCGGTCAGTGGGCGGTGGAAGAGGCATGAGCGGGCTGGAGGAGGCGTGCTCGCGCATGGGGAGGGGTGATCGGGCACGATGCGAGGTAATCGGGCGCCCGTCAGGAGAGCAGGGGGCGGATGGCGGCGGCCAGGGCGGCGGGGACGTCGGGCACGAGCAGGTGGCGGCCGTCGCGCACCACGTCCTGGCCGCTGGCCACCACGGTGGTCACGTCGGCTGCGGTCCCGGCGAAGATGACCGCCTCAAGTGCGCCGCCAGGCCGGGCCTGCCGGCCTCCACCGCCCGCCGAGCCGGCCTCCCCCGGCGCCCCCGCCCGCGGTCGCGTGCCCGCCAGGCGCGTCGTGTCCAGGGAGACGGTAACCAGGTCGGCGATGGCCCCGGGGACGATCTCGCCGGCCTCCGGCCAGCCTAGGCAGGCGTGCCCGGTACCGCTGGCCGCCGCGGCCAGGGCGGCCGCGGTGAAATGGCCGCGCTGGCCGGTACGCAGCCGCTCACCCAGTTCCACCAGGCGCGCCTCCTGCAGCAGATCGATGACGGCGTGACTATCGCTGCCGAGCGACAGCGGGCAGCCCGCCGCGGCCAGCGCCGCTCCGGGCCCGATCCCGTCGGCCAGGAACGCCTCCGTGGTCGGGCAGAGGCAGGCACAGGCGCGGCTCCCCCCCAGCAGCTCGGCGTCCTGCCTGCTGAGGTGGGTGGCGTGCACCATCGTGCTGCGCGGCCCGAGCGCCCCGGCCCCGTCGAGCACCTGGGCCGGGGTGAGGCCGTAGGCGGCGACGCAGGCTTCATTCTCGGCCGGCTGCTCAGACAGGTGCGCGTGCAACGGGGCCCCGCAGCCCTGCGACCAGGCGACCACCGGGTGCATCTGGGCAGGCGGCACTGCCCGGACGGAGTGGATGGCCGCGCCCGCCCGGGCGTGCGGGGCGATCACCCCGTGCGCGTCGCAGCCGAACAGGCTGACCCGTTCCGCCCACCGGTCGCCGTCCCCGTCGCTGAAGCGAGGCTGCGGGCCCGCCAGCGGGACCCGGGCGCCTGCGGTGGTGAGACCGCCGGACAGGTAGCACGTGTCCAGCAGGGTGATCCGGATCCCGGCGTCCGCCGCAGCCTGGATCAGCGCCCGGCCCATCTCGTTCGGGTCCGCATACGGCACGCCGCCCGGACCGTGGTGCACATAGTGGAACTCCCCCACGCAGGTCACCCCGGCCAGCGCCATCTCGGCATAAACAGCGCGGGCCAGCTCCAGGTAGCTGGCCGGAGTCAGCGCCAGGCCACCTGGTACATCAGCTCTCGCCAGCTCCAGAACGTACCCTTGCCCCCCTCGGTGACTCCGCGCAGCGCGCGGTGGAATGCGTGCGAGTGGGCGTTTGCCAGACCCGGCAGCGTCAGCCCAGCCAGCCTGACCGTTCCGCGCGGTACCGAGCCGGCCGGACAACCGGGGGTGACGGCCTGGAATACGCCGTCGACCGCCTCGATCAGCACATCGGCCAGGACCTCGCCGGAGCCGGGCCAGGCCAGTTCGGCGTGCCAGCGGCGCACCCCCGGCCGGGCCGGCTCCGGGGTGGTCACCGGCCGGCCAGCTCGCGGAGCACGGCGGCCAGCGCGGTCACCCCGGCGGCGCAGTCCTCAGGGTCCGCGTGCTCGGCCGGAGCATGGGATACCCCGGTCGGGTTGCGCACGAACAGCATCGCGGTGGGCAGCCGGGCGGCCAGGATCCCGGCGTCGTGGCCGGCCCCGGTCGGCAGCACCGGGGCGGTGATGCCGCGCTCCGTCAGCGCGCCCGCCAGCCGGGCCCGCAGCGCGGTATCGAACTCGACCGCCGCGGTGAACGACTCCTGGTGCCAGCCGAACGCCACCCGGTGTGCCCGGGCCGCGGCGGCGGCCGCCGTCAGCACCTGGTCCAGGGTGCCGTCCAGCGAACTGGTTCCGGGCGCCCGGACATCCAGCCAGGCATGCACCGCCGAGCTCACCGCGTTGGCCGCGCCCGGCTGCGCGGTGACCTTGCCGATCGTGGCCAGGGCACCCAGTTCCGCGGCGGCGTTCCGCGCGGCCAGCACGGTGTGGGCGTACGGCAGCATGGGGTCGGCCCGGTCGGCCAGCGCCGCGGTCCCCGCGTGATCGGCGCGCCCGGTAAAGTCCAGCCGCCACCGGCCGTGCGGCCAGATGCTCTCGGCCACCGCGATGGCGGCATCCAGGCCGGCCAGCTGCCGGCCCTGTTCGATGTGCAGCTCCACGTAGCAGTGCAGGCGGCCCAGCAGGCCCTGGTCGGGGCCCAGGCCGACCGGGTCGCGCCCGGCGGCGTGCATGGCCTCGCCGAGGGTGACCCCGTCGGCATCCCGCAGCCCGCGGGCGGTGTCCGGGTCGATCGCTCCGGTCAGCAGCCTGCTGCCCAGGCAGGCCACGCCGAACCGGCCGCCCTCCTCCTCGGCGAACGCGGCCACCGCGATCGGCCGGGCCGGCTCGAAGCCCCCGGCCCGCAACTGGTCGATGGCAGCGAAGGCGGACACCACTCCGAGCGGCCCGTCGAACGCGCCGCCATCCGGCACCGAGTCCAGATGGCTCCCCACGAGTATCGCCCGGGGGGGTGACCCACCGGAGCCCCCCGGGATTCGCTGACTCGGAGGGGATACGTCTTCGGCGTGCCCCGCCCCGCCAGCCAGGCTGGCGCCGGGTACGTTCCACCAGGCATACAGGTTGCCGTTGCCGTCAGAGTGGGTGCGCAGGCCCCGGTCCGCCGCGGCCCGCTCGAACCAAGCCCGGCACTCCAGTTCGGCCGGGGTCCAGCAGAACCGCCGGTAACCGCCGGTGCCCGCATCGCGGCCGATGGGCAGCAGCGACTCCCACAGGGCCGGGAACGTCGGCGCGGGCGGCCAGCTCATCGCTGCTGCATCGGGACGCGGACGCCGCGCTCCACGGCCACATCCTCCGCCTCCTCGTATCCGGCGTCCACATGCCGGATCACGCCCATCCCGGGGTCGTTGGTCAGGACCCGTTCTAGTTTCTGCCCGGCGAGTGAGGTGCCGTCCGCGACACAGACCTGCCCGGCGTGGATGGACCGGCCGATGCCCACCCCCCCACCGTGGTGGATGCTCACCCAGGACGCCCCGGACGCCGTGTTGACCAGGGCGTTGAGCAGCGGCCAGTCGGCGATCGCGTCCGAGCCGTCCGCCATGCTTTCGGTCTCCCGGTAGGGGGAGGCGACCGAACCGCAGTCGAGGTGGTCCCGCCCGAGCACGATCGGCGCGCTGACCTCGCCGCGCTGCACCATCTCGTTGAACCGGAGCCCGGCCAGGTGCCGCTCGCCATAGCCCAGCCAGCAGATCCGCGCCGGGAGTCCCTGGAAGTGGACCTTCTCCCGGGCCATCCGAATCCACCGGGCCATCGGCTCGTTGTCGGGGAACAGGTCCAGCATGGCGGCGTCGGTGGCGGCGATGTCCGCCGGGTCCCCGGACAGCGCCGCCCAGCGGAATGGCCCCTTGCCCTCGCAGAACAGCGGCCGGATGTAGGCAGGGACGAACCCGGGGAACGCGAAGGCCCGGGTATAGCCGCCCAGTTCTGCCTCGCCCCGGATCGAGTTGCCGTAATCGAAGACTTCCGCGCCGGCGTCCATGAACCCGACCATGGCCTCGACATGCGCGGTCATGGACTCGCGGGCCCGCTCGGTGAAGCCGGCCGGGTCCTCGGCCCGGAGCGCGGCCATGTCCTCAAAGGGCACCCCCCGGGGCAGGTAGCTGAGCGGGTCATGCGCGGAAGTCTGGTCGGTGACGATGTCGATCGGCGCGCTGGCGGCCAGCATGGCGGGCAGGATCTCGGCCGCGTTGCCGAGCAGGCCTATGGACAGCGGCAGGCCGGCGTCCCGGGCCGCGGTGGCCCGCCGCAGCGCGTCCCCGGGGCTGTCCGCCGCCTCATCGAGGTAGCCGTACTCGATCCGGCGCGCGATCCGGGACGGGTCGCAGTCGATGCAGATCACCACGCCGCCGTTCATGGTCACCGCCAGCGGCTGGGCCCCGCCCATGCCGCCGAGCCCGGCGGTCAGCGTGATGGTCCCGGTCAGCGAGCCGCCGAACCGCTTCGCGGCCACGGCCGCGAACGTCTCGTAGGTGCCCTGGAGGATCCCCTGGGTGCCGATGTAGATCCACGAGCCTGCGGTCATCTGGCCGTACATGGTGAGCCCGAGGGACTCCAGCCGGCGGAACTCCTCCCAGGTGGCCCACTGCGGGACCAGGTTGGAGTTGGCGATGAGCACCCGCGGCGCCCATTCGTGGGTGCGCATCACGCCGACGGGCTTGCCGGACTGGACGAGCAGCGTCTCGTCGTCCCGCAAGTCCTGCAGCGACGCGACGATCGCGTCGAAGGCAGCCCAGCTGCGGGCTGCCCGGCCGGAGCCGCCGTACACGATGAGCTGGTCGGGATGCTCGGCCACCTCGGGATCGAGGTTGTTCATCAGCATCCGCATGGCCGCTTCCTGCGGCCACGCGTGACAGGACAGGGCCGTCCCGCGCGGGGCGCGGACCAGGCGGGGCCCAGAGGTATCGGCAGTCATCGCTGGCTCCCTACGTCGCCGTGGCTGCGCCGGACCTGCTGGTCGCAGCCAATGCCCCATCATCCTCCCGGCCGCGGCCGGCCAGGGCGCGGGCTCGCCGGAACGCAGCGCGGGCGGCCCCGCACGAAGCGGGGCCGCCCGGCGCAGGGTTGCTCAGCCCAGGCCCTCAGCCTTCAGGAAGCCCTGAGCGACCGTGGAGTAGTTGGCGTGGTCCAGGATGACCGCCTTGTCCATCTGCAGCAGTGCCTCGGTGGTCAGCCGGGCCGAGATGGCGTTCAGCTCATTAACGATCGTGGGGGTCATCGCCTTCTTGTAGACCAGCGGGACCACGTTCTGCGCGGCGAAGTTGAACTTGGGGTCGGCCAGCGCCACCAGGTGGTCGGTGACGATCTGCGGCGTGGTGGTGAACACGTCGGCCGCCTGGACCTTCCCGCTGGTCAGCGCGGCCAGGGTGAGCGGGCCTGACTCGTCCAGCGGGTCGAAGGACTTGAAGGTGAGGCCGTAGGTCTTCTTCAGCCCGACCAGGCCGTCAGTGCGGGTCTTGAACTCCGGCGGGCCGCCGATGACCATGCTCGCCGCGTACGGCTTGAGGTCCGAGATGGACGTCAGGTGATCTTTCTTGGCCGTGGCCTCGGTCACTGTCACCGAGTCCTTGTCCTGCGCCGAGGACGGGTTCAGGATCTCCATCGTGGACGGCAGCTTCGCCCTCAGCGCGTTATCCACCTCGGTGGTCGTGGCCGCGGTGCTGCTGGTGTCCACGGACGTGGTGAGCAGCGCGCCGTTGTACTCGGGGATGATGCTGATCGCGCCACTCTTGACTTCCGGGTAGTACACCTCGCGCGCGCCGATGTTGAACTTCGACGTCACCTTCACGCCCTTGCCCTGCAGGGCCAGCACGTAGATCTCGGCGAGCAGCTCGTTCTCGGGGAAGTTGGCCGAGCCGACGACGACCGTGCCCTTGGCGGCACTCGGCGCGAGCGGGTTGGAACTGCTACTGCTGCCGCCGCTGGCGGTGCTGCCACCGCTACTCCCGCAGGCGGCGAGGGCCACGCCGGCCAGCAGGGCGACGCTGCCGAGTCCGGCCCGGCGCAGCGACAGCCGGGCGGCGGCGGGTCTGTCCGCTTTCGCGGTCACCGTGACACGTGAAACTGGAGACATAGCATTTTCCTTCTTTTCCGATAGGGTAAGGACGCTATCACGAAGGGCGGGTCTGCTTGCGCAGGCCAGCCGGGACGAGCAGGCGGCGCACGCCGACGAATACGAGCTGGACGGCCAGGGCGAGCAGCACCACGAACAGGGCGCCCCCGGCCACCTCCCCGTAATTGTTGGTTGCGAGCCCATCGATGATGTAGCGGCCCAGTCCGCCCAGGCCGATATAGGCGGCGATCGTCGCGGTGGCGACCACGAAAATCGCCCCGGTGCGCAACCCCAGCACGATGAGCGGCATTGCGACCGGAACCTCGACTTTGCGGATCTGCTGCCACGGCGTCATGCCCATGCCGCGGGCAGCATCCTTCAGCTCCGGGTCCACCCCGGCGACGCCCTCGTAGGCGTTCACCAGGATCGGCGGGATGCCTAGTACCACGAGCGGGACCAGCCAGGCCACCGTGAAGTTCTTCAGGGTGATGGCCAGCAGCACCAACAACCCGAGGGTGGGAATGGCCCGCCAGGCGTTGGCCACGTTGACCACGGCCACGCCGCCCCGCCCGGTGTGCCCGATCAGGATGCCCAGCGGGATCGCGATGAGCGCGGCCAGCAGCAGCGCCAGCACCGTGTAGCCGAGCTGTTCCAGGATCCGGGCCGGGATGGCACCGGGGCCGTGCCACTGCTGCGGCTGCTTGATCCAGTCCCAGGCGTAGCTGAGGAAGCTCATCCGCCGACTCCAACCAGAGCGTTCGGCGGCGGCGCGGCCGCCAGGGCCGAGACTTCCCGGCGGCTGCGGCGCGGCTGCCACGGGGTCAGCAGGCGGCGGGCCAGCACCAGGACCAGGTCACAGGCGAGCGCCAGCGCGATGATGAGTCCCCCGCCGACGAGGATCTCCTCCGTGAAGTCACGCTGGTACCCGTCGATGATGAGGTAGCCGAGGCTGCTGACGCCGATTAGCTGGCCCACGCTGGCCAGGCTGATGCTGGACACGACGGCGACCCGCAGCCCCGCGATCACGATGGGCGCCGCGATCGGCAGTTCCACCTGCACCAGGCGGCGCAGCGTGCCGAAGCCCATCGCCGTTGCCGCCTGCCGTACCGGGTCGGGCACCGATCGCAGGCCGTCCACCACGTTCGGCACGAGAACGCACAGTGAGAACAGGGCGAGCGGGATGATCACCGTGGTGTCGGTCAGGCCGGTGTACGGGATCAGCACGATGAACAGGGCCAGCGACGGCAGCGCATAGATCAGGCTGGTCGCCGACAGCACCGGCGGGTACAGCCAGCGCCAGCGGACGCAGACGATGCCCAGCGGCACCGAGATGACCAGCCCGATCAGCGCGGGCACGATCCCGAGGTAGGCGCTCTCCCGGACGTAGCCCGGGACGGCGGACCAGTCCACGGCTACCCGGCCTTTCCTGCTGGGGCGGCATCGTCCGAAGCGGCACCGTCCGAGACGGCCTGCCCCGCAGCGCCGGCGCGGGCGGCCGCGGCATCCTCGGCCCGCTCGGCCGCATGGATGGCCACCCGGAGCCGCTCGTAGGAGGTCACCCCGATGACCCGGCCATCGTCGTCCACGCCCACGGCCCGGCCTGCCGGGGACAGCACGGTGGCATCCAGCGCGGCCCGCAGCGAGTCGGTCTGCACGTTGAACGTGTGCCCATACGGCTCCAGCCGGGCCTGCCCGGCCTGCGATCCGGCGGGCAGCACCTCCAGGTCGTCGGCCGATGCCCAGCCGAGCGGCTGGCGCCCGCCGTCCACGACCAGCACCCATCCCTCCCCGGCCTTCCGGGCCACTTGCGCCGCCATCGCGGCCGAGGTGTCCTCGTCCGCCACCGCACGGTCCTCCAGGTTCAGCCCGGAGGCGGCCAGGAAGGACAGCCGCCGGATCCCCCGGTCGAAGCCGAGGAAGTTCTCCACGTAACTGTCGGCGGGCGCGGCCAGCAGCCGCTCCGGCGCGTCCACCTGGGCGATCCGGCCACCCGGCCGGAAGATCGCCACCTGGTCTCCGACCTTGATGGCTTCCTCCACGTCGTGGGTGACGAGCACGACCGTCTTGCGCAGTTCCGCCTGCAGCTTGATGAGCTCATCCTGCAGGGTGGCTCTGACAATCGGGTCCACCGCACTGAATGGCTCGTCCATCAGCAGCACCGGCGGGTCCGCGGCCAGCGCCCGGGCCACCCCAACCCGCTGCTGCTGGCCGCCGGACAGCTGGTAGGGGTAGCGGCGGGCCAGGTCCGCATCCAGCCCGACCAGCGTCATCAGTTCCCGGGCCCGGCTGCGCGCCCGCGCCTTCTTCCAGCCGATCAGCAGCGGCACGGTCGCGATGTTGTCCTCGATGGTCCGGTGCGGGAACAGGCCCGACTGCTGGATCACGTAACCGATGCCGCGGCGCAGCTCGGCGGGGTTCGAGGCGGCGCTGTCCTGGCCGTCGACCAGGATGCGGCCGCTGCTGGGCTCGATCATCCGGTTGATCATCCGCAGCGAGGTCGTCTTGCCGCACCCGCTCGGCCCGACCAGGACCATGGTCTGGCCGTCCGGGATCTCGAGGTTGAGGTGGTCCACGGCGACCGTGCCACCGGGATACCGTTTGGTCACGTCTTCGAAGGTGATCAAGACCCGGCCTTCCGGTGTGCCCCGGAGAGACCGGGGGGGTCCGCTGGTCATTACCCGTGACAGCCGGGAGCACTCCAGCGCCCCCGCAGCTAGATCAGGGTATCTGGCCGCCCGCCCGGACGCCCGCCGGGAACGCGAATCCGGCGCGCAGGTAACGCCCAGGCAACCGCCGACCGACCCCGCGGGACGCGCTGGTTAGGCGCCGCCGCAGCGGGCAGTAGTTCATTCCCGGCCCGGTGCGGCGCGGGCCCGGTGGCACGCCGGCCCCCGCCGCGGCCTGGAATAATGGGTCGCGGCTGGCGGTTTCAGCCGTGGTTGCCGGGCGAGGACGCTCGATCCCGATGAGCGCGCGGTCCTGCGCGCGCCGACACCCTGAGGCCGCACATATGACGGTTGAGATCACAGAGCAGAACGAAGCTCACGGCCACCAGCACAAGGACGTCTCCGGCGGCTGGCTCCGCCCCGCCGTGTTCGGGGCCATGGACGGCCTGGTCACCAACGTGTCACTGATCGCGGGCGTGGGGGCGGGCGTCGGTGCCTCGAACGGCTCACCGCAGCTGATCGTGCTCACCGGGCTGGCCGGGCTGGCGGCCGGCGCGTTCTCCATGGCGACCGGCGAGTACGTCTCGGTCTCCTCGCAGAACGAGCTGGTCCAGGCGGAGGTCCGCAAGGAGCAGTTCGAGTTGGACAACCACCCGGACTCCGAGCGCCGCGAGCTGGCTGCCATGTTCCGCAGCCGGGGGGTGGACAAGGACCTGGCTGAGAAGGTGGCCGCGCAGATCTCGGCGAACTCGGAGCAGGCGCTGGCCATGCACGTGCGCGAGGAACTCGGGGTGGACCACCGCGACCTGCCCTCGCCCTACATGGCGGCCGCCGCGTCGCTGGTCACTTTCTCGATCGGTGCCCTGATCCCGCTGCTCCCCTACCTATTCAAGCTGAACAACCTCGCGGTGGCCCTCGGCCTGGCCGCGATCGCCGCATTCGTCGGCGGCGGCCTGGTGGCCCGCCTCACCGACCGGCCGTTCTTCCGCGGAGCGCTGCGGCAGCTGACCCTGGGGGCGGTGGCGGCCGGCATCACCTTCCTCATCGGCCACGCCGTCGGCGCCGGCGTCTCCTGACCCCGGCCGGTAGCCGGGCCGGGGTGGCGGCGGGCGTGCCTGGCCTGGTTACCAGGCGTCCGGCCCGAACGCGTCGTCGTCCTGGCCGCTGTCCCCCGAGGACAGCAGGGCCAGGTCAGACTGCACCATCATCTCGATGAGCTCGTCGAAGCCGGTCTTCGGCTCCCAGCCCAGCCGCTCGGCCGCCTTGGCCGGGTCGGCGCACAACTGGTCCACCTCAGCCGGGCGGACAAACGCGGCGTCGACGGTGACGTGCTCCCGCCAGTCCAGCCCGGCCACGCCGAACGCCCGGGCGACCAGTTCCTCCACGCTGTGCGTGACGCCGGTGCCGACCACGTAATCCTCCGGCTCGTCCTGGGCCAGCATGAGCTGCATGGCGCGGACGTAGTCGCCGGCGAAACCCCAGTCCCGCCGGGCCCACAGGGTGCCCAGCCGCAGCTGCCGCTCCAGGCCCAGCTTGATCTTGGCCACGCCGAGGGACACCTTGCGGCTGACGAACTCAGACCCGCGCCGGGGTGACTCATGGTTAAACAAGATCCCGGAGACGGCGTACATCCCGTAGGACTCACGGTAATTCTGGGTCAGGAAGTGCCCGTACGTCTTGGCCACGCCGTACGGGCTGCGCGGGTGAAACGGGGTGCGCTCGGTCTGCGGGGACTCCCGGACCTTGCCGAACATCTCCGACGAGGACGCCTGGTAGAAGCGCATCTGGCTGCCCCGCGGGGTCCGTGAGCCGCTGATCCCGCTGCACACCCGGATGGCCTCCAGCACCCGCAGCACGCCGAGGCCGGTGACCTCGCCGGTCAGCTCGGCCTGCTCCCAGGACATCGGCACGTACGAGATCGCGCCCAGGTTGTAGACCTCGTCGGGCTGCACCCGCTCCACCGCCGAGATCAGGCTCCCCTGGTCCAGCAGGTCGCCACGGACCAGCCGGACTTCGCCGAGCAGCTGGCGGACCCGGCGCACCCGGGGGTTGGACTGCCCGCGGACCAGGCCCCAGACCTCGTACCCCTGGGCCAGCAGGTACTCGGCCAGGTAACTACCGTCCTGCCCGGTGATCCCGGTGATCAGCGCACGCCTCGTCAGGGGATCCTCCGTCCCGGCCAGCCGGGGCCACCGCGGAGCCCCGGACGGTGCCGGTCAGGGCGGGGCCTGGCTGATACCACCTCAGGCTACGTCGGCGCAGCTTACCGGCCAGGCCGGCCACGCGGTCGCGGATGGTCAGCGGCCGGGTGTCCCGGGCCCGGGTCCCCCGCATACCGCCTGGTAATGTTCGCTGCCTAACCGGCCACGCGGGCGGCCCGGGGACGTGGGGAGGCCGCCGGTGAGCGAGAGGTGCGGACCTGCCTGATGATCACGGATCAGCCGCTGCGCATCGCGCTGCTGTCCTACCGGAGCAAGCCGCACTGCGGTGGCCAGGGCATCTACCTCCGCCACCTGTCCCGGGAATTGCACGCGCTGGGGCATCACGTCGAGGTGCTCTCCGGGCAGCCCTACCCGGACCTGGAGCCGGGACCGGTGCTCCGCCCGGTGCCGAGCCTGGACCTGTACGCCGACGAGGACCCGTTCCGCACGCCCCGGCTCAGCGAGTACCGGGACTGGATCGACGTGCTCGAATTCGGCTACATGAAGACGGGCGCGTTCCCTGAGCCGCTGACCTTCAGCCTGCGCGCGCTGCGCGCGCTGAGAGCCCGCCGGGCCGACTTCGACCTGGTGCACGACAACCAGGTGCTGGCCTACGGCATGCTGGGGCTGGCCCGCCTCGGCCTGCCCCTGGTGACCAGCATCCACCACCCGATCAGCGTGGACCGGCGGATCGAGCTGGACTCCTCCCATGGCTGGGCCCGGGTGGGCAAGTGGCGCTGGTACTCCTTCGTCCGGATGCAGGCCCGGGTGGCCCGCCGGGCCGGGCCGGTCCTCACCGCCTCGCAGGCCTCACGGGCGGACATCTGCCGCGATTTCCGGGTCAACCCGGACCAGGTGCACGTCATCCCGCTCGGCGTGGACACCCGGCTGTTCCATCCCCGGCAGGCGGCCCGGGTGCCGGGCCGGATCGTGGCGGTGGCCAGCGCCGACTCGCCACTGAAGGGTGTTGGCACGCTGCTGCAGGCGGTGGCCAAGCTGACCGTGGAACGGGACGCGCAGCTGACCGTGGTCGGCAGGCCCGCTCCCGGCGGCCCGACCGAGCGGCTGGCCAGCGACCTGGCGCTGGGCGACCGGGTCCGGTTCGTGCACGGGATCAGCGACGCTGACCTGGCCGAACTGACCGCCAGCGCCGAGATCGCCGTGGTCCCGTCGCTGTATGAGGGCTTCTCGCTGCCCGCCGTTGAGCACATGGCGTCCGGGACCCCGCTGGTGGCCAGCCAGACCGGCGCGCTGCCGGAGGTCACCGGGGACGCCGCCGTGCTGGTCGAGCCGGGCAACGCCGATGCGCTCGCCGCGGCTCTGCGGGACCTGCTCGACTCGCCCGCGGAACGGGCCCGGCTCGGCGACGCGGCCTGGCAGCGGGTGCAGGAACGGTTCGCCTGGCCGGCGGTGGCCCGCGCCACGGTGGACCAGTACCGGGAGGCGATCGACCGGTTCCCCCGGCGCGCCGGGTCCGGGCCGGGCCAGCCCGCCGCGGGCCAGCGCACCGCGGGCCAGCCCGCCGCGGGCCAGCGCACCGCGGGCCAGCCCGCCGCGGGCCAGCGCCCCCCGGGACAGCCCCCGGCGGACGAGGCAGGCCGGACGGCGCCATGCTGACCGTGGACTTCGAGCGGTTCCCGGTGGGTCCCGGTGACCGCGTCCTCGATCTTGGCTGCGGGGCCGGCCGGCACGCCTTCGAGACGCTGCGCCGGGGCGCGCACGTGGTGGCGCTGGACGCGGACGCGGCCGAACTGCGCGGAGTAGCGGCCATGACCGCGGCCATGCTGGACGCGGGCGAGGTGCCCGCGGGCGCTACCGCCGCCGCGGTCCGCGGTGACGCCACCGCGATGCCGTTCCCGGACGCCAGCTTCGACCGGGTGATCGCGGCCGAGGTCCTGGAGCACATCCCGGCCGACAGGCACGCACTGCGGGAGATCGCCCGGGTGCTGCGGCCCGGTGGCCGGGTGGCCGTCACGGTGCCCGCGTGGCTACCGGAGCGGATCTGCTGGGGGCTGTCGGAGGACTACCACAACACGCCGGGCGGGCACGTCCGGATCTACACCCGGCGGGAGATGGAGGCAAAGCTGGCGCAGGCCGGGCTGCGGCCCGGCCGCCACCACCACGCGCACGGCCTGCACTCGCCATACTGGTGGCTCAAATGCGCGGTAGGCGTGCACGACGACGGCCATCCGCTGGCCCGGGCCTACCACCGCCTGCTGGTCTGGGACATCATGAAGCGCCCGGCGGTCACCCGGCTCACGGAGCAGGCGCTGAACCCGCTGATCGGCAAGAGCCTGGTCGTCTACGCGGAGAAACCCCCCGCGGCAGTCACCACCCCGGACATCCACGTCCCCGAGCGGGCGCACGCCCTTGCCTGACTTCCTGGCCGGCCCGGTCCCCGGCACCCGGGTGCCCGCGCTGCCCGGCATCCTGAGCGCCCGGGAGGTGCGGGCCACCGGGGAGCACATCGCCGCCCGGCAGGAACCGTCGGGCGCGATCGGCTGGCCGGACGGCCACACCGACGCGTGGGACCACGTGGAATGCGCCATGGCCCTGTCCGCCTGCGGGCTGTCCGGGCCGGCCCGGCGCGCTTACGACTGGCTGCGGGCGGCCCAGCGGCCCGACGGGTCGTGGCCGAAACGGACCGAGGCGGGCCGGGTGACCGACGCCGCGGCCGAGAGCAACCAGGCGGCCTACGTCGCGGTGGGCACCTGGCACGAGTTCAGCCTTACCAGGGACCAGGTGTTCTTGGACCGGATGTGGCCCACGGTGCGCCGGGCCATCGAGTTCACCCTGGGCCTGCAGACGCCGCGGGGGGAAATCCTCTGGCAGCGCACGGCGGACGGGACCTCGGCCAGCTACGCGCTGCTGACCGGGTGCTCCAGCACCTACCAGAGCCTGCACTGCGCGGTGCAGGTGGCCCAGCAGGCAGGCGAACCGCAGCCGGGCTGGGAACTCGCCGCCGCCCGGCTCGGCCACATGATCGCCTGGCACCCCGAGGCGTTCGCGGATAAGAGCGAGTACTCGATGGACTGGTACTACCCGGTGCTGGCCGGGCCGGTCCGCGGGCCGGCCGCGCTGGACCGGCTGGACGCCGAGTGGGACGAGTTCGTCGTCCCGGGGCTGGGCGTGCGCTGCATCCGTGGTGAGCCCTGGGTCACCGGTGCCGAGACCTGTGAGCTGGTCATGGCGCTGGACGCGGTCGGCGACCACGACCGGGCCCGGCGGGTGTTCGCCGACGTCCAGCACCTGCGGGACTCCGGCGGCGGCTACTGGACCGGGTGGCAGTTCGTCAATCAGGCGCATTTCCCGGCCGAGCAGAGCAGCTGGACCGGCGCGGCGATGATCCTGGCCGCCGACGTGCTGTCCGGCAGCACCCCCGGCTCGGACCTGTTCCGCGAGGTGCCGGCCCCGCTGGACGTGCCGGAGATCGCGGCGGGATGCCCGGCCGGATCCTGTCCCGCCGCCGGCTAGAGCTAGCCGGCGGCCCGCTGCAGGACCCGCAGTGAGCCATGCACGGCCACGGCGGCGAAGTCGCCGCTCTCCAGGGCCTGCCGGTAGATGTGATACGGGGCCTGGCCACCGTCCGCCGGGTCGGAGAACACGTCGTGGATGGCGAGCGCGCCGCCCGGCATCACCCACCGGGACCAGTTCGCGTAGTCGGCCTGCGCGGCCGCCTCGGTATGCCCCCCGTCGATGAACAGCATGCCGACCGGGCTCCGCCACACCGCCGCCACCTCCGCGGACCGGCCGACGATGGCGATCACGCTGTCCTCCAGCCCGGCCGCGGCCAGCGTGGCGCGGAACCCGGGCAGCGTGTCCAGCCGCCCGCTCCGCTCATCGACCAGGGTCGGGTCGTGGTACTCCCAGCCGGGCTGGTTCTCCTCCGAGCCGCGGTGGTGGTCCACGGTGATCACCACCTGCCCGGCCTGCCGCGCCGCGGCGGCCAGGTAAATGGTGGACTTGCCGCAGTAGGTGCCGATCTCCAGCACCGGGCCGAGCCGGGCGTAGACCGCCGCCGCCTCGTACAACGCCAGGCCCTCCTCGGGCGGCATGAACCCCTTCGCCGCCTCGGCCGCCGCCCGCAGGTCCGCGGGCATCGGCCCGGCCTGGGTGGTGCTGCTGCCGCCCCGGTTCATCGGTGCACCTTCCTTCTGTCTGTGGCGCCGGGCCGCTCCGGGCCGCCGGGCCGTGCTGTACTGGCCGGTAGGTACCGGATGCCCGGGCGAGGAAGGCATGGCCATGAGGGTGACAGTGGACCGCGACCTGTGCGAGGCCAACGGCGTGTGCGCCGGCCTCGTGCCTGATGTCTTCGACCTGGATGAGGACGATTATCTGCACATCCGGGTGGCGGAGGTGCCGGAGTCCGTGGCCGCGGTAGTGCGCCAGGCGGTCGGTTCGTGCCCGAAGACGGCGCTGCGGCTGGAGCGGTGATAGGCGCAGGAGGGGCGACAGGCTGAGCCACGGTGACGGCCCGAGGCGGGCTGACGGGCTGAGCCGGTGCGACCGACTGAGCGGGGGCGACGAGCCGAGCCAGGGCAGGCAACGGACCGGGCCGGGGCCCACAGACCGGGTCGCGGGCTCACAGCAGGCCGACCGCCATCACCGCGCCCACCCCGACCAGGATGACCCCGCTGACCTGCTCACCGTGGCGCCCGGCCGCGGCCCCGGCGCGGCCGCCGATCTCCAGGCCGACCAGCGACATGGCCACGCTCACCGAGCCGATGACCAGGGCGCCCACCAGGATCGGCACATGCAGCGTGCCGAGCGCGAAACCGATGGCCAGGTTGTCCAGGCTGAGCGCCAGCCCGCTGAGGACCAGCCGGCCCAGGCCGACCCCGGCGGGCGCGGCGGGATCCCGGGACGGGTGGAACACCGCCAGGGCGCCCATCGCGATGAGCGCGGCGGCGCCGGCCCAGCGGGCCCAGTGCCCCGCCCCCGAGGCCAGGCTGGACCCGATGACCAGGCCGAGCAGCGGCATCCCCGCCTCGCAGGCCCCGAAGACCAGCGCGACCCGGACCCTGGTCGCGGTGGTCACCCCGGCCACCCCGATGCCCAGGGCGGCGGCCAGGTTGGACAGCCCGGCCGAGACGGCGACCAGCAGCAGGGCGAGCACACGGCCACGCTAGCCTCTCGCCCGGGCCGGATCCGGCCAGGTGAGCAGGTCAGCAGCCTGGTTCCTGCAGTTCGACCCGGTTCCCGGCCGGGTCGGCCAGGAACGACTGCCGCCCGGTGCCGACCCCGACCGGATCGGTGACCTCGATGCCCTGGCCGCGCAATTCAGCCACCACGGCGTCCAGGTCGGTCACGGCCAGGGCGAAGTGCTGCCCGAGCGCGGGCGGGGTGTCCGCCTCGATGAGGTGGATCTGCTGGGCGCCCGCATCGAGCCAGGCCCCGCCAAAGCTGAAGGCGGGCCGGTCGGCCCGCTCGGTCAGGCCGAGCACCCGGGTGTAGAAGTCGAGCGCCGCCGGTACGTCGCGCACATTGAGCGACACATGGTGCAGGCCGTCAGGTTTCATGACAGCAGTCTCGCAAGCCCACCCGCCCCGCGGCCAGCCCCGGGCCGGGCCTCACCCGGCGGACGGATCGGCGACACGGCCCAGGAACACCGGCAGGCCACTGGCGGTATCGGTGATGGCATACAGGAACGGCCGGTCCGCGATCACCTCGACCGGCGGGCCGCCGAACACCGCGCGGGATAGGGCCATCGTCACGGCCGTGGCCGCGGCCGCCTCGGTACCCTGCTCGTCCACGTCGATATACGCCTTATGCGCCACCGCGCCAATCTGCAGCCGCTCCGCGGCCGTGAGGCCGCTGAAGTCGGCGCCCCGCGTGAACGCCCGCCGCACGCCCAGCGCGGTCAGCACCGGCGCCAGGTCAAGGGCCCAGGTCATCCTGAACTTGGGCAGCACCAGGCTCACCTGCTGCGCGCTCAGCCCCTCACCCACCCCGCCGGCCGGGCCATCGGCCCCGCCAGCCGCCCCGCCAGCCCCAGCCGCCCCAGCCGCCCCGCCAGTCAGCCCGGCCAGCCCCCCGGCGGCCAGCCGGTCCTCCAGCGGCCCCAGGCCGCCGTCCGGCAGCACGATCAGCATGGCCAGCCGTCCCCCGGCGTACGGCAGCTCGACCACCTGGTAGCCGTCCCCGCGCAGGTAGCGCAGCCGCGCCGCCAGGTGCATCAGCGGTACCTGCACGTCCTGGCCCGGCTCTGGATGGAACGGCCCGTCGGCCGTCGCGGCCTCCGGGAACGGGCGGGCCCAGGCCGCCTTCAGGTACACCGCGCTGGCCAGCACCAGCCGGGTGGCGGCGGCCACCGTCCCGGGCGAGAGCAGGCCGGTGATCTTCCCGGCGGTCTGCTCCGCGACGAGGGCATTGATCTCCTTCCGGGCGGCCTCGGCGGCCCGGGCGAAGTCGGCGTCATGCACCGACACCCCGGCCAGCCCGGCCAGCGCCGCGGTGAACTCCGGCCGCAGCGGCAGCCCCGACTGCACCCACATGGTGTTGGGGGCGCGCAGCGTGAGCGGGCCGGAGGCCAGCCCGTCCAGCGCGGCCGAGGTGGCCCGAAGGCTGTCCGCCGCCTGCTCCGGCCCGGCCAGCCCCAGTGCCGCGGCCAGCTCAGTGGCGGTGTCGCCGCGGGCACCGAGCAACGCCAGCCGCAGCGCGGTGGCGATGCTGGCGGGCGAGACGACCAGGTTGCCCTGCCCGCCGAGCCCCTGGTAAAGGCGGGCGCCGAACGCGTCGTCAGCGGCCAGGCTAGGCACGGGCCAGGACCGCCAGCCGGGTGAGCGCCTCGCGCAACACCTCTTCTTTCTTGCAGAACGCGAACCGTACCTGGCTGCTGCCCGCGGCCACGTCATCGTAGAAGACGGCGCTGGGGATGGCGACCACGCCGGCCCGGGCTGGCAGCGCGGCGCAGAATTGCATGCCGTCACTCTCGCCGAGTGGACGGATGTCGGTGGTGACGAAGTAGGTGCCGGCTGGGCGGTATACCTCGAAGCCCGCCTCGGCCAGCCCGGCGCACAGCAGGTCCCGTTTGCCACGCAGGTCCGCGCGCAGGGCGGCGAAGTAGGCGTCGGGCAGCGCCAGCGCCTGGGCCACCGCGTACTGGAACGGCCCGCCAGTGACGTAGGTGAGGAACTGCTTGACGGTGCGCACCGCCGCCACCAGTTCCGGGGTGCCGGTCACCCAGCCGATCTTCCAGCCGGTGAACGAGAACGTCTTGGCCGCGGAACTTATCGTCACGGTGCGCTCCCGCATCCCGGGCAGCGAGGCGATCGGCACGTGCTCACCCTCGAAGACCAGATGCTCGTACACCTCGTCCGACACCACCAGCAGATCATGCTCGCAGGCCACCACGGCGATCTCGGTGAGCTCCTCCCGGCTGAACACGGCGCCGGTCGGGTTGTGCGGGGAGTTCAGCAGGATGAGCCGGGTGCGCGGAGTGACCGCGGCCCGCAGGGCGTCCAGGTCCGGCCGGAACCCGGGCGGCCGCAGCGTGACCGGGACCCGGGTGCCGCCGGCCATCGCCACGCAGGCGGCGTACGAGTCGTAGTACGGCTCGAAGGCGATGGCCTCATCGCCCGGCTCCATCAGGGCGATGAGCGCGGCGGCGATGCCCTCGGTGGCGCCCGCGGTCACCAGCACCTCGGTGTCCGGGTCCACCTCCAGCCCGTGGAACCGCTTCTGGTGGGCGGCCACGGCGTAGCGCAGTTCCGGGATGCCGGGGCCGGGCGGGTACTGGTTGCCCCGGCCCTCCAGGATGGCCGCGGCGGCCGCCTCGGCGATCTCGGCCGGGCCGTCGGTGTCCGGAAAACCCTGGCCGAGGTTGACCGACCCGGTGGCCAGGGCCAGCGCGGACATCTCGGCGAAGATGGTGGTGCCCATCCCGGTGAGACGCCGGTTCAGCAGCGGGCGGCTCAGCGAGCTGCGGGGCAGCGGAGTTGGTTCCACGCTGACATCAGATCACGCCTGCCAGGCCGGCGTCCGCAGCGGCGGCCCTCCCCGGCCGCCGGGGCCGTGACTTACGCTGCGGGCATGCAGTCCAGCATGGAGGATCCCGCCGCCCGCCGTCCGGCCGCCCGCTGCCGAGTCGCCCTGGGCCAGCTACCGGTCAGCCCTGACCCGGCGGTGAACCTGGGCCGGGTCCGGGCCGCACTGGCCAGCGCGGCTCGGCAGGACGCTGACCTGGTCATTTTCCCCGAGGCGACCCAGGCCAGATTCGGCACCGACCTGCAGGCGGTGGCCGAGCCGCTGGACGGGCCATTCGGTGCGGGCCTGGCCGACGCCGCCCGCAGTGCCGGGGTATCGCTGGTCGCCGGGGTATTCGAGCCGGCCCCGGACGGCCGGGTGTACAACACCGCGGTCGCCTATGGCTCGTCCGGGGAGCGGGCCGCGGCCTACCGCAAGATCCACCTGTTCGACTCCCTGGGCGAGACCGAGTCCAAGGTGGTCGCGCCCGGGTCCGAGCCGGTGCTCGCCGATCTGGGCGGCCTGCGGGTAGGTCTGCTGACCTGCTACGACATTCGCTTCCCGGAACTGGCCCGGGACCTGGTGGCCCGCGGCGCCGACCTGCTGGCGGTGCCCGCCGCGTGGGCCGCCGGCCTGCTCAAGGAGGAGCACTGGATGACCCTGGTGCGGGCCCGGGCGATCGAGAACACGGTGTGGGTGGCAGCGGCCGGCCAGGTCCCCGACCCGGATTCCCCGCCGACCCGGGCGCCGACCGGGATCGGCCGGAGCATGCTCGTGGACCCGATGGGGACGGTCCGGCTGGACCTGGGCCCGTACCCGGGGGTCGCGGCTGGCGAGGTGGACACCGCCTTCACCGCCGAAGTCCGGGACCGCCTCCCCTGCCTGGCACACCGCCGCCCCGACGTCTTCGCCCGCTAGCGCCCCCGACATATCACCCCAGCGTTGCGCAGCTAACGGACAAAGCCGACAAAACTCCGCAACTCCGGGGTGACAAGTCGCGGATGATCTTGCTGGACCGCGGCGATCTTGCCGAAAGGCGCGATGTTCTGGCTGGGAGCGCGGGTCAGGAGGCGGCTCGGCGCTCGGCGGCGGCGTTTAGGACGGCGGTGTCGAGGACGGCGGTGTCGAGGACGGCCGCGTCCAGGACCGCGGTGTCCAGGACCGCGGTGCGCAGGCTCTCCCGCTCCTTCTCGCTGACCCGCGCCACGAACCGGAGCATGGTGAGGTGCTCGTCCCCGCCGGACCGGAGCACCTCGGCCATCAGCCGGGCGTCGTGCTCCTCCCGGGTCTCAGCCGGCCAGTACCGCCAGGCCCGCCCGTGCTTCTCCCGGCGCAGCACACCCTTGTTGTGCAGGATGTTCATGACCGTCATCACGGTGGTATAGGCGACGGGGCGGTTATATGACAACCGCTCACGGACCTCCCGGACCAGGTAGGGCCGGTCAGCGGCCCACGTCACGTCCATGATCGCGGACTCGAGCTCACCGAACTCGCGCACTTTCCGCCACCTCCTGGTCACCAATGTTAGACATCGGCGCCCGGCGGCCCGGTTGAAGCGCTTCCGCCCGGGGGAGGAAATCGCCACTGCGTACTTAATTCGTAGTCCGGCCGCCCGGGCGTTACGGGCCCGGCTGCTCAGAGGTTGGCACCGGCCCGCTCCGGCGGTGGCGGCGGACCAGCCAGAACGCCACCGCAGCCAGCACGGCGGCGGCGAGGACGATGGCCACCCCCGTGCCGACGGCACGCTCGACGGCTGCGTAGGCCGAGCCCGCCGCATACCCGAGCAGGCAGTACCCGACGCCCCAGACCAGCCCGCCGAGCGCGTTGTACAGCACGAAGGTGCGGTAGGGCATCCGGGTGGTGCCGGCCACCGCGGGCATCAGGGCGCGGAGCACGGCCACGAAGCGCCCGGCGAACACGGCGGCCGCACCGCGCCGGTGCAGCACCCCCTGGGCCCGGTCCACCCCGGCGGCGACCCGGCGCATCCGGCCGGCCGCGACGACCCGGCCGCCGAGGTGGCGGCCGATCTCGTAGCCAACCAGCGGCCCGACGATGGCCGCGGCCACTACCACCAGCATGAGCATGGGCAGCGACACCCGGCCCCGGCTGGCCAGCACCCCGCCGAGCACCACCGCGGTCTCCCCGGGGATGACGAAGCCGAGGAAGATCGCGGTCTCGCCGAACACCAGCGCGGCCACCAGCAGGTAGGCCACCGGGCCACTGAGGCGGGTTAGCTCGGCGGTGATCGACCCCACTGCGCCCACCTTCCTGGCACCGGTCCGGCCCGGTCCGCGACCGCCGTCCTCCGGCTCTGCCCGGTCCAAGGGAGATGGCTCCGCGCTGCTCGGGGGAGCAGCTACTGCCCTGGCCCGGGGACGTGGTTCTGCCTGCCCAGGCTAGATGGCTCTGCGCTGCTGTGGGGAGATAGTACTGCCCTGTCCCCGGGAGGTGGTTCGGCCCGGCCCAGGGCAGATACTGCCCCTCTTCGGCATCCGCGGTCCCAGCGGGTGCGATGCTAGCCACTAGGACAGCCGATTTCGTCCTGTGCCGGGCGGACCGCCCGGCTGCCCTTCCCACAGACCGCCCCGCCGGGCATCATCTGCTGACAAACCCGGATGTACCGTGACCAGGGCCTTAGGAGGGAGGAGGATGCCGGTTACTCCCGACACAGGTCCTGATGTGTCACCGACCGGCGGCTTCGTCCGCCCGGCGAACACGTTCGCCACCCGGATCACGGGCGACGGGTCGAGCGGGTACCTGGCAGAACCGGGCCGCTACCAGCTGTACGCGTCTCTGGCCGACCCGTGGGCGCAGCGGGCGCTGATCGTGCGCCGCCTGCTGGGCCTGGAGCGGGTCATCGGGCTGAGCCTGGTGGACCCGATCCGGGACGAGCGGGGCTGGCGCTTCCCGGCCGGCAACGGCGGGGCGGACCCGATCACCGGCGCCCGGTTCGTGTCCGATCTGTACCTGATCACCGATCCCGGCTACCGGGGGCGGTTCACCGTCCCGTTCATCTGGGACACCCGCAGCCAGCGCATCGTGGACAACGACTTCCAGCAGATCACCGTCGCGCTGGAGACCGAGTTCCGCGGTTACCACCGGCCAGGCGCCCCCGACCTGTACCCGGTGGCGCAGCGCACCGAGATCGACGCGCTGAGCACGCTGATCTACCACGCGGTGAACAACGGCGTGTACAAGGCCGGGCTGGCCAACAACCAGGCCGCCTATGAGGAGGCGTTCGACACGCTGTTCAGCACGCTGAGCGCGCTGGAGGAGCGGCTGGTCCGGCGGCGGTACCTGCTGGGCGATGCCATCACCGAGGCGGACGTGCGGCTCTACCCCACGCTGGCCCGGTTCGACGCCGTCTATTACCTCCTCTACAAGTGCAACCTGAACCGTTTGGTGGACTATCCCGGGCTGTGGGGATACGCCCGTGATCTGTACCAGACCCCCGGCTTCGGCGACACCACCGACTTCGCGCAGATCAAGCGGCACTACTACCAGACCCAGGACTGGATCAACCCCAGCCGGGTCGTGCCCAAGGGACCGTATGTGAACTGGCTCTCACCGCATGACAGAGAGCGCATGTCGGCGCGATCATGAGATCAGGCCGGAAACCGGGCGCTGCCACGGCGGTAGCCTGGGGGCCGGGCAGTCACAGTCATCCAGCACCGGAAGAGGGCGATGTCCGCCATGTCTTCTGAGTCGCCGCAGTCGGCGGATCTCAACAAGGCTAAATCCAGCGGAGCCGCACCGGGCACCGGCGAGTCCGCGGGTCACGAGCATTCCGCCGACGGCGCGGCCAGTAAGGATTTCGGGCCGAACGAATGGCTGGTGGACGAGCTCTACCAGCGTTACCTGAGCGATCCCGGCTCGGTGGACATGGCCTGGTGGAACTTCTTCGCTGATTACACGCCGCCCGCCAGCGCGCGTGGTGGTGACCGCCGCCCGGCAGCCGCGGCCGCGAACGGCACCACCACGAACGGCCCGAGCATCACGAAGGGCACCACCGCGCCCGGCGCCCCGGCCGCCCCGGCCCAGGCCCCGCCGCCTGGACCAGGAGCCGGACCGGGAGCCGGGCCGGCGGCGGGCTCCCCCGCCGCACCCGCTCCCACCGCACTCGCTCCCACCGCACCCGCGGGCCGCCCGCCAGGCACGGCCCCGGCCGTCCCGGCCCAGCCCGGCGGCGGGCAGCCAGCCGCCCCGGCCCAGCCGCCCGCGGCCGCCGCCGTCAGCCCCGCCCCGGCGCCCGACGGCGCCATCCGGCTGCGCGGCGCGGCGGCCCGGACCGCCGTCAACATGGCGGGCAGCCTGAGCGTGCCCACCGCGACCAGCGTCCGGACCATCCCGGCCAAGCTGCTCATCGACAACCGGATCGTGATCAACAACCACCTGGCCCGGGGCCGGGGCGGCAAGGTGTCGTTCACCCACCTCATCGGGTACGCCGTGGTCCGCGCGCTGGCCGGGGTGCCGGAGATGAACAGCTCCTACGCCGAGGTGGACGGCAAGCCCGCGCTGGTCCACCCGGAGCACATCAACCTGGGCCTGGCCATCGACGTGACCGCCAAAGATGGCTCGCGCCAGCTACTGGTGCCCGCCGTGAAGGCGGCGGAGACCCTGGACTTCCGCCAGTTCTGGATGGCGTACGAGGACGTGGTCCGGCGGGCCCGCACCGGCAAGCTCACGGTGGATGACTACGCGGGCACCACGATCTCGCTGACCAACCCGGGCACGATCGGCACCGAGCACTCGGTCCCCCGGCTGATGGCCGGGCAGGGCTGCATCGTCGGGGTCGGCGCGATGGAGTACCCGGCCGCCTACCAGGGCGCCGCCGAGGAGACGATGACCCGGCTGGCCATCAGCAAGTCAGTCACCCTCACCTCCACCTATGACCACCGGATCATCCAGGGTGCCCAGTCCGGGGAGTTCCTGCGCCAGATCCACCTGCTGCTGCTGGGCGAGAACGGCTTCTGGGACGACGTCTTCAAGGCGCTGAAGATCCCCTATGAGCCGGTCCGCTGGGTGCGGGACATCCCGGCCGGCCACGAGGACGACATCACCAAGTCGGCCCGGGTGCACGAGCTGATCCATGCCTACCGGGTGCGCGGGCACCTGATGGCGGACACCGACCCGCTGGAGTACCGGCAGCGCAAGCATCCCGACCTGGACATCAACCAGCACGGGCTGACCCTGTGGGACCTGGAGCGGACGTTTGCCACCGGCGGGTTCGGCGGCAAGCCGCTGATGAAGCTGCGCGAGATCCTGGGCGTGCTGCGCGACTCCTACTGCCGCACGGTCGGCGTGGAGTACATGCACATCCAGAACCCGGAGGAGCGGGCCTGGATCCAGGCCCGGGTGGAACGGCCGCACGACCGGGCCGACCACGACGAGCAGGTGCAGATCCTGTCCCGGCTGAACGTGGCCGAAGCGTTCGAGATGTTCCTGCAGACCAAGTACGTAGGCCAGCGCCGGTTCTCGCTGGAGGGCGGCGAGTCGCTGATCCCGCTGCTGGACGCCGTGCTCACCGAGGCCGCCGACGCCCCGCTGGATGAGGTCGTGCTCGGCATGGCCCACCGGGGCCGGCTGAACGTGCTGGCCAACATCGTCGGCAAGTCCTACGCGCAGATCTTCCAGGAGTTCGAGGGCAACATGGACCCGCGCAGCTCGCACGGGTCCGGCGACGTGAAGTACCACCTGGGCGCGTCGGGCGTGTTCACCGCGAGTGACGGGGCCACGATCCCGACCTCGCTGGTGGCCAACCCCAGTCACCTGGAGGCGGTCGATCCGGTGCTCGAGGGGGTCGTCCGGGCCAAGCAGGACGTCATCGACATGGGCGAGCCCGGCTTCACGGTGCTGCCCGTGATGATTCACGGTGACGCCGCATTCGCGGGCCAGGGCGTGGTGGCCGAGACGCTGAACCTGTCCCAGCTGCGCGGCTACCGCACCGGCGGGACCGTGCACATCGTGGTGAACAACCAGGTCGGCTTCACCACTGCGCCCGCGGAGTCCCGGTCCAGCGTGTACTCCACCGACGTGGCCCGGATGATCCAGGCCCCGATCTTCCACGTCAACGGGGATGACCCGGAGGCCGTGGTCCGGGTCGGCCGGCTCGCCTTCGAATACCGGCAGGCGTTCCGCAAGGACGTGGTCATCGACATGATCTGCTACCGGCGGCGCGGGCATAACGAGGCGGACAACCCGTCGTTCACCCAGCCGCTGATGTACGACCTGATCGACGCCAAGCGGTCCACCCGCAAGCTGTACACCGAGTCGCTGATCGGCCGGGGCGACATCACCATGGAAGAGGCCGAGCAGGCACTCCGGGACTACCAGCAGCACCTGGAGCGGGCCTTCACCGAGACCCGGGAGGCGGCCAAGCGGCCGATGGACCCGGGCGCGGTGGTCCGGCCGGAGACCACCGCCCCTGAGCCAATCGATCACCGCCGGATCCACACCGCGATCTCCGAAGAGGCCATCAAGCGGATCGTGGACACCCAGCTCAACCTGCCCGAGGGGTTCACCCCGCACCCGCGGCTGCAGCCGCTGCTGGCCCGCCGGGCCACGATGGTGGAGCAGAACGCGATCGACTGGGCGACCGGGGAAATGCTCGCCTTCGGGTCGGTGCTGATGGACGGGCACCCGGTCCGGCTGGTCGGCCAGGACACCCGGCGCGGCACGTTCGGCCAGCGGCACGCGGTGCTGGTCGACCGGCACACCGGTCAGGAGCACACCCCGCTGCGGGCGTTCAACTCGCCGGGCGCCCGGTTCCTCGTGTACGACTCGCTGCTGTCGGAGTACGCCGCGGTGGGCTTCGAGTACGGCTACTCAGTGGCCCGGCCGGGCGCCCTGGTGTGCTGGGAAGCCCAGTTCGGTGACTTCGTCAACGGGGCGCAGACGATCCTGGACGAGTTCATCAGCTCGGGCGAGCAGAAGTGGGGCCAGCAGTCCGCCGTGGTGCTGCTGCTGCCGCACGGCTACGAGGGGCAGGGCCCGGACCACTCCTCAGCCCGGATCGAGCGCTTCCTGTCGCTGTGCGCGCAGGGCAACATGACCGTGGCCGTCCCGACCACCCCGGCCAACTACTTCCACCTGCTCCGCTGGCAGGCCCTGTCCGGGCGGCGCACCCCGCTGGTGATCTTCACGCCGAAGTCGATGCTCCGGCTGAAGGACGCGGCCTCAGCGGTGTCCGACTTCGCCAGCGGGTCGTTCCGGCCCGTCATCGGGGACCATGGCGACGTGAACCCGGCCGGCGTGCGGCGGGTGCTGCTGTGCGCCGGGAAGATCTACTACGACCTGGTCAAGCAGCGGGAGGCGGCCGGGCGGGCCGACACCGCGATCATCCGGGTGGAGCGGCTGTACCCGGTGCCCGACGCCGAGCTGAAGGCCGAGGTGAGCCGGTACCCGGCCGCCGAGGAGATCGTCTGGGTCCAGGAGGAGCCGGCCAACATGGGCGCCTGGCCGACGATGGCGCTCACGCTGCCGGACGTCCTCGGCCGGCCGGTGAGCCGCCTGTCGCTGCCCGCCAGTTCCGCGCCCGCCGCGGGCTCGGCCAACAAACACGCCGTCGACCACCGGGCGGTGGTCGGCGACGCCGTCCCGCAGGGCTGAGCCATGTACTTCACCGATCGCGGCATCGAGGAACTGCAGAGCCGCCGGGGCGAGGAGGAGGTCAGCCTGGCCTGGCTGGGCGAGCGGCTGACCGAGTTCATCGACCTGTTCCCCGAGTCGGAGCCGGTCGTGGACCGGCTGGCCACCTGGCTGGCCCGGCTGGATGACGACGACGCAGAACCGCTGCCCGGATTGGGCGACAATGCGGCCACGATTCGCGATACATCTTGACTTCCGGCTGACGCGACATATCGTGTTGCTGGGACGCCTGGCGTGCCAGCCCGTGGTGGCGTGATTCCGAGATTCCGAGGTTCCGTGCCCGGGCCAGCCATCGGCGCCGGGTCCCAGCCCTGCTGGCGCCCGCTGGAAAGGATCACCCCATGCCGCGCTGGACCGTGCACTCGCCGATCAGGCTCGATCTCGACGAGGTGACCGACCTGCGGGTGCGCGTCATCTCCGGCTCGGTGGCCGTGCTCGCCGCGGGCGAGCGCTGCTGCCTGGATATCGACCAGGTGGCCGGCCCGCCGCTGCTGGTCAGCCACTCCAGCGGCGTGCTCACCATCAGCTACGAGGACCTGAGCTGGGAGAACCTGCCTGGCTGGCTGAAGCCGCAGCCGCACTCGGCCGCGATCACGGTTACCGTGCCGCCCGGCTGCCGCGTCCAGCTCGGCACGGCGACCGCCGGGGCGGTCGTGTCCGGGATCACCGCGCCCGCCTCGGTGAAGACCGTCTCGGGGAAGGTCGTCCTGGACGGGGTGACCGGGAAGGTGGACGCGAGCACCGTCTCCGGCGACGTGGACGCGCAGGCGGTGACGGGCACGATCGGGCTGCGGTCGGTCTCCGGGGACCTCACGCTGGCCGGCGGCTCGGTCAGCCGGATGCAGGCCAAGACGCTGAGCGGGCGGATCACCGCGGACATCGACCTGGACGCGGCCGGCCGGGTCAGCGTCGGCACGGTCTCCGGGCCGGTCGCGATCCGGCTGCCTGGCCAGGCCGCGGCACGGGTGGACCTGCGGTCCGCGGCGGGCCGGGTGTGCAGTGAGTTCCCCGGCTTGCACGCCAGCCAGAAACCGGGCACCACCATGCTCAACGGCCAGCTCGGGGCGGGTGGCTCCAGCCAGGTCCGGGTCACCACGATGTCCGGGCCGATCACCTTGCTGCGGCGCGATGACCCGCCCCCGGCGGCGCAGGCCGCCAGCCCGGCCGGAGACGCGCGATGAGCCCGGTGTTCCGGCACGGAAGGCTCCGGCTGTACCTGCTCAAGCTGCTAGATGAGTCGCCGCGGCACGGCTATGAGGTGATCCGGCTGCTGCAGGACCGGTTCATGGGCGTGTACGCCCCGTCCCCCGGCACCATCTACCCGCGGCTGGCCCGGCTCGAGGAGGAGGGGCTGGTCACCCACGACGAGGCGGACGGCCGCAAGGTGTACCGGATCACCGAGAAGGGCCGGGAGGAACTGCGGCAGCGGCCTGGTGACCTGTCCGAGCTGGAGGAGGAGATCACCGCCTCGGTCCGGGACATCGCGCGGGAGGTCACCGAGGATGTCCGGGAGACCGTGCGCAACCTGCGCCGGGAGCTGACCTTCGCGGCGCGGGACATGCAGCAGCGCGGGACCGCGCGGGACGGCACGACCACCGGGCCAGCCGCCGCGGACACCGGGCCAGCCGCCGCGGATACCAGGCGGGCCGGCGCGGACACCGGGCCGGACGGCGCGGACACTGGGCGGGCCGGCGCGGACACCGGGCCGGGACGGCCCGGGACGGGCCGGGCGTGGCCCGGCGCGGGCCCGGAACCGCCCGGGAGCGACCGGGAACGACCGGAGGCGGCCCGGGAACGGCCGGAGGCCGGGCGGGAGCACCTGCAGGGCGAGCGGGCGCGGCTGGAGGCGGAGTGGCGCCGGGTGGAGGCCGAGCAGCAGCGGCTGGAGGCCGAGCAGTTGCGCCTGGCCGCCCAGCGGGAACAGCTCAAGGCGGAGCGGGAGCGCGCGGAGGCGGAGAGCCAGCGCGCCGCCGCGGAAGCCGCCGGGGCGGCCAACGCTCGGGAGGGCCCGGGCGGCCCCGGGGAGGGCCCGGGCGGCCCCGGGGAGGGCCCGGGCGGCCCCGGGGAGGGCCCGGGCGACCCTCGGGAGGGCCCGGGCGACCCTCGGGAGGGCCCGGGCGACCCTCGGGAGGGCCCGGGCGACCCTCGGGAGGGGCGCGGCGGCTGGTCCCGGGAGGGACGCGGCGGCTGGTCCCGGGAGCACGGCTGGGACTGGGGCTGGGCTGGCGGGGACTGGGGCGGCCTGGACCTGGAGCAGCTCGCCCGACATTTCACCGCCGAGTTGCGGATGGCTGCGTCGCACGCCCACGTGGCGAGCGAGCAGGCGGCGGGCGAGCTGCGGACGATTCTGGACGAGGCGCTGGACCGGATCCGGTCCGAGGTGTTCAGGGCGGGCACCCGTCCGGGCTCCCGGCCCGGTGAGAAGCCGGGGGAGGGGACCAGCGATAAGCCCGGGGAGGGGACCGGCCCGGGTCCCGGGGCCCCGGGAAAAACCGGTCGCGGGGGCAGCACGAAGGAATGAAGATAGGCTTTTACTTCGCTCCGTAACCGCTGCAGCGCCGTTCGCCGGCCTAGGCGGTGGCGGACGGCAGGCCCTGGACCAGGAGGTGGCGCGGTGTCTGTGCCGCAGGCGAGCAGGCTCAACAACGTCCGGTACGACATCCGCGGACCGGTACTGCGCCGGGCCCGACAGCTGGAGGCCGAAGGCCACCTCATCCTCAAGCTGAACATCGGCAACACCGCGCCGTTCGGGCTGAACGCGCCGGACGACGTGGTGCATGAGGTGGTGCAGAACATCACCGACGCGCAGGGATATAGCGACGCGCGCGGCATCCACTCGGCCCGGCTCGCGGTGGCCCAGCACTACACCGCCCAGGGCGTGCCCGGGGTCGGGCCCGACGACGTCTTCCTCGGCAACGGGGTCTCCGAGCTCATCGTGATGGCGCTACAGGCGCTGCTCGACCCGGGCGACGAGGTCCTGGTGCCCAGCCCTGACTACCCGCTGTGGACCGGGGCCGTGATCCTGTGTGGCGCCCGGGCGGCGCACTACCGGTGCGACGAGCAGGCCGGCTGGCAGCCCGACTTGGACGACGTGGCCTCGAAGATCACCCCGGACACCCGGGCCCTGGTGATCATCAACCCGAACAACCCCACCGGAGCGGTGTACTCCAAGGAGACCCTGCTGGGCCTGCTCGACCTGGCCCGGCGGCACGGCCTGCTCGTGCTGGCCGACGAGATCTACGACAAGATCCTCTACGACGGTGCGGTGCACGAGTCGGCCGCCGCCCTCGCTCCGGACCTCGTGGTGCTCACCATGTCCGGGCTGTCCAAGACCTACCGGGCGCCCGGTTTCCGCTCCGGCTGGCTGGCGGTCAGCGGCCCGCGCCGCGAGGCGGCCGGGTACCTGGAGGGCCTGGAACTGCTGGCCAACATGCGGATGTGCCCGAACGTGCCGACCCAGTTCGCCATCCAGGCCGCGCTGGGCGGCCCGCAGAGCATCGCCGGGCTGCTGCAGCCCGGCGGCCGGCTCCGTGACCAGCGCGACTTCGCCTGGCAGAGGCTGAACCAGATCCCCGGGGTGGACTGCGTGAAGCCGTCCGGCGCACTGTACGTGTTCCCCCGGCTCGACCTGGACGTCTACAAGATCTCCGACGACCAGCAGCTCGTCATCGACCTGCTCGAACAGCAGCACCTGCTGCTCACCCACGGCACCGGGTTCAACCTGGACACCCCTGACCACCTGCGGATGGTGTTCCTGGCTAGCGTGGACGTGCTGGATGACGCCGTGGGCCGGCTCGCAGCCTTCCTGGCCGACTACCAGCAGTAGCGCCGCCCTGTTTCCGGTCGTGATGTTGACTTTGCCGACATTCGAGTGTCGGCAAAGTCAACATCACGACCGATGCCAGGTGGAGCTACGCGGTGAAGACGACCTTGCCGAACAGGTCGCCGGAGATCATCGCCGCGAACCCGTCGACCGCCTCGCGCAGCGGCAGCGCCTGGTCGATCCTCGGCCGCAGCCCGGTCTGCTCCAGGAACCGGGCCAGCCGGGCCAGCTGGTCGCGGGTGCCCATAGTCGAGCCGACCACCGAGAGCTGCAGGAAGAACACCCGGTTGAGTTCCGCGGAGGGCACCTCGCCGCTGGTCGCCCCGGCGATCACGATCCGGCCGCCCGGGCGCAGCGAGCGCAGTGAGTGCGGCCAGGTCGCCTCGCCGACCGTCTCCAGCACCGCGTCCACGCGTTCCGGCAGCCGGGCCCCGGCCGGGAACACCTGGTCCGCGCCGAGTTCCAGGGCGCGTTCCCGCTTCTCCTCGCTGCGGCTGGTCGCCCAGACCCGGAAGCCCGCCGCCCGGCCGAGCAGGATCAGCGCGGTCGCGACGCCGCCGCCGGCCCCCTGGACCAGCACGGTGGCTCCCGGCTGCAGCCCGGACTTGTCGAACAGCATCCGGTACGCGGTCAGGTAGGCGGTGGGCAGGCAGGCCGCCTCGGTGAAGGTCAGGGCGGCCGGCTTGGGTACCAGGTTGCGCCGCGGCACCGCGACCCGCTCCGCGAAGGTGCCGTCGTAGCGCTCGGACAGCAGCGAGCGCCGCGGGTCGAGGGTCTCGTCGCCACCGCCTGCATCCGGGTCACCGATCACCGAATGCACGATCACTTCGGCGCCGTCCTCGTCGATCCCGGCCGCGTCGCAGCCGAGCACGATGGGCAGCCGGTCGGCGGAGATGCCCACGCCGCGCAGCGTCCACAGGTCATGATGGTTCAGCGCGGCGGCCCGCACGGTGACGGTGGTCCAGCCGTCGGCCGGCTTGGGGTCGGGGCGTTCCCCGAGTTCCAGCGCGGCCAGCGGGTCGTCGGCGTCAATACGGGCGGCGGTCACAGCGAACATGGCCCGCACACTAGTCCGCTGGTCCCGGCCACGGCGGGGCAGGGTCACCCCAGATGGCACTAGCCGGCAGAGGGCCGGCCGGAACGGCCAGTCTGTGTCATACTCGACGGCGGGGAAGCGGACCCCATATCCCCCAGCAGCAGAAGGACTGGAGTGGATCTCACCTCCTATGCCGAGCTGGCGGTGCGCTTGGTAAATTCGGGCGGCGGCAGTGCTGGCGACAGCCGCCCGGATGAGCTTGCCTCCATTGAGTCATACCGGGCCCTCATGACAGGCCGGGACTACCCGAGCGACCGGATCAGTCCGGCTGACCTCGACGCGCTGCGGCAACTCCGCGGCGACCTCCGGATGATCTTCGGCGCGTGCACCGGCGGTTCCACGGATGACGGTGCGGCCCGGCTCAACGCGCTGCTCGCCCGGCACCCCATCCATCCCGAGATCGCCCGGCACGACGACCAGGCCTGGCATCTGCACCACGCGCAGAGCGGCTCGGTGGCCGATCAGTACGCCGCCGGGGCGGTGCTCGGGCTGACCCGGGTCTTCACCGAGCTCGGCGCTGGGCGGCTGCGCCGCTGCGAGGCGGCCGCCTGCCCGAACTCGTTCGTGGACCTGACCGCGGCCGGCTCACAAAGTTACTGCGGGGACCGGTGCGCCACCACCGCGAACGTGACCGCACTGCACGAGCGGCGCCGCCCGCCGGAAGCCGGCCAGGCCACCACGGTCGCCGGCTAGCGGATCGTACCCTCGCCTGGCCGTGCTGCGGTGCCAGGGCCGACCCGCCCGATCGTCGTCGCCCCCAGTCGCCGCCGCCCGCCGCGGGTCCCTGGCCGCCGCGGGTCCCCGCCCGCCGCCGGTCCCCGCCCGCCGCGGGTCCCCGCCCGCCGCCGGTCTTCTGGCCGCCGCCGGTCCTCCTGCGTCGCCGTCGGCCCCCCGGTCGTCGTGGCTCTCCGGGGCCGTCCTGACGTGCTCTGCACCTTGCCCCAGCCCGCCTGGGGCGCCTTCTCGCCACCGCGTTGATGAGGCAGCGCCACGTGTTGCGGCGTGGACGGATCGTAATCCGCGTTACCGAAATGAATCCGCTGCCTTCTTCTCAGGCCGTTTGACGATCATTACCATGAGGCCTACTCACGGGGCGTATGCCCCACGTATGCGGACCGGAAAGCGGACCGGAAAGTAGGTTCGGACCATGGCAACTGAGGCAGTAGCTCCCGCTACGAGGCCGGCTGACGTAGGCCTGAAACGGGAGATGGGCCTGATCGGCGCGACGTGGGCGTCCGAGACCTCGATCATCGGCTCAGGCTGGCTGTTCGGCGCGCTGTTCGCGGCGCAGGCGGCGGGGACCGCCGCGCTGCTCGGCTGGATAATCGCCGGCGTGATCGTGATCATCCTCGCCCTCGTGCATGCCGAACTGGGCGGGATGTACCCGGTCTCCGGCGGCACCGCGCGGTTCCCCCACTTCGCCTTCGGCAGCATCGCCGGCATCTCGTTCGGCTTCTTCTCGTGGCTGCAGGCGGTCACGGTGGCGCCGATCGAGTGCTTCGCGGTGATGACCTACGGGTCGTACTACTGGCACGGCCTGTACAACCCGGTCACGAAGAACGTCACCGGAACCGGCTTCGTGATGACGATCATCCTGATGGCCATCTTCACCGCGATCAACTTCCTGGCCATAGGCCTGTTCTCCAAGGTCAACGCGGGCATCACCTGGTGGAAGGTGGCCATCCCGGTCCTCACCATCATCGTGCTGCTGTTCAAGTTCCAGGCCAAGAACCTCGGCGCGGGCGGCGGCTTCCTGCCCTACGGCATCAAGGCCCTGTTCGGCGCGATTCCCTCGGCCGGCATCGTGTTCGCCTACCTCGGCTTCGAGCAGGCCGACCAGCTGGCCGGCGAGATCAAGAACCCGCAGAAGAACCTGCCCCGGGCCATCCTCATGGCCACCGGGATCGGCATCGCCATCTACGTGCTGCTGCAGTTCGTGTTCATCGGCGCGATCCCGCACAGCCTGATCTCCGGGCCCAAGGGCTGGGCCGGCCTCCCGGCCACTAACCCCATCTCCGTCGGGCCGTTCGCCGGCCTGGCGGGCGTGGTGGGGCTGGCCTGGCTGGCCGTCCTGCTGCGGATCGACGCGTTCGTCTCACCGTTCGGCACCGGGCTGATCTACCAGACCTCGACCTCCCGCGTCGGGTACGGCCTGGCCCGCAACCGTTACTACCCGCAGCTGTTCCAGCGGACCGACAGCCGGGGCGTGCCCTGGTTCAGCCTGATCATCGCGTTCCTGTTCGGGCTGCTCTTCCTGCTGCCGTTCCCGAGCTGGCACTCGCTGGTCAGCCTGGTCACGTCGGCGTCGGTGCTCATGTACGCCGGGGCGCCGCTGTCGCTGGGCGCGTTCCGCAAGCAGGTGCCGGAGGCGCAGCGGCCGTACCGGATGCCGGCGGCCACGGTGCTGTCGCCGCTGGCCTTCGTCCTGGCCAACCTGATCATCTACTGGTCCGGTTTCGAGACCCTGTGGAAGCTCGGCATCTGCATCGTGATCGGCTACGTCCTGATCGGCATCTTCATGTCGCTCGACCCGCTGCGGCCTCCGCTGGACTGGAAGTCTGCGCAGTGGCTGCCGGTGTACCTGATCGGCATGGGCATCATCTCCTGGCAGGGCCAGTACGGCCCGGGCAACACCGGCCACATCCACTTCTGGTGGGACATGGGGGTCGTGGCCGTGTTCAGCCTGGTGATCTACTTCTGGGCCCAGGCGGTCAGGCTGTCCCGGGAGGAAATGCTCAACCTGGTCGGCCGGCAGGCGGCCGAGCCGGTGGAAGCGCCGCTCCGGCACTGACCACAGGCTAACCATCCGGACGAGTCCGCAGCGCTGGCCCCGCCCCCTCCGAGGGGCGGGGCCAGCGTTTTCTGGTCCCGGCCACCCGCAGCTTGCCCGCCCGATGGCTGCTCCGGCCGCCGGTGGCTCCTCCCCGCGGCCGCGGCCAGGTGGCCCCGGGCGGCACGCCTGGGTAGCGGCCTGCGCCGCGGCGTGGCACCCATGGCTTTCCCTCGTCACCCGCATTACCGTTCGGGTGGCCCGGCGGGCGACCGGCCCCGGCGGGCGGAGTGGCAACGGGAGGCGCTCATGTTAGGAACTGGCTGGCGGTTGCGGTGGACCGCGGTAGCGATGGCCGCCGTGACGGCCGCCGCCCTGTCCGGGGCCGGAGCCGTCCCGGCGGGGGCCGCACCGGCGGCCGGCCCGGTGCTCAAGCTGATCGCCGCGCAGCACAACATCACCGTGCCCAGCTTCGGCGGGCAGGTCTCCCTGGACCCGCGGATCTGGGTGGCGTCGCTCGGGTCGGCCTTCCAGCTGGATATCCAGCGGGCTGACTACGCGGCACCCCTGACGGTCACGCAGGTGGTCCAGCAGGCCGGCGGGGGCACCGCGCAGATTCCGTGGCCGGCCAGCGTGGTCGGGACGATCCCGGCCGCCCTGCTGCACTTCGTGCACCTGACCGTGAAGAACGCCCACGGGAAGGTAGTCGCGTCGACCACGTTCGACTTCTGCCCGGACAGCTACGACCCGGAACGGGCCGTGCCGGACAGCCCGGCCAGCTCCCCGTACCCGCAGGTATGCTCCGCCGATCCGTTCCCGCAGGGCCTGGTGTGGGGAATTGCCAAGGGCTGGGCCGCCGACCCGGCCGAGGCCTACGGCCAGCAGTACCAGCTCAAGCCCGGGAACTACACGGTCACCGAGAGCATCACCCCGGCCTAAGCTCACCTGCTCAGCATCACGGCCGCGGATGACACCGCCAGCGTGCACATGCGCGTGGTCAAGGGCTCCGGCTGCTGCGGCGGCGTGGGCAGCGGTCCGCCCCCCATCGGTGCGCGGGCACCGCGGCACCGGCCGCTGGCGGCCCTGCCGCGCCGGGTGCCGACCCTGGCCAGCCCGCCCGCCAGCGCGCTGCCGGACCTGGTGCCGCTCCCCTCGTGGGGCATCTCGACCAGTCATCAGCGCAAGACCAAGGGCCATCCGCTGACCAACCTGCTCAACTTCGGCGCCACGGTGTGGGTGGGCAACGCCCCGCTCGACGTGGAGGGCTTCCGGTCGGGCGGCTCGCCGATCATGCCCGCCTACCAGTACTTCTGGCGCAGCGGCAAGGTCATCGGCCGGGCCCGGGCCGGGACCATGGGCTTCGACACCAGGAAGGGCCATGATCACTGGCATTTCGAGCAGTTCGCTGCCTACCGGCTGTTCAACGCGGCCAGGAAGCTGGTGCTGCGCAGCCACAAGGTGGGCTTCTGCATTGCCCCGACCGACCCGGTCGACCTGCTGCAACCGGGCGCCGTGTGGCAGACGTCCTCGCTCGGCTTCGGCGGCCAGTGCGGCTCGCCGACCGCGCTGTGGGTGCAGGAGATGCTGCCGCCGGGCTGGGGTGACACCTACTTCGAGTCCGTCGCCGGCCAGTCGTTCGACATCACCAGCGTGCCGAACGGCACCTACTACCTCGAAGTGGTCGCCAACCCGGAAGGCGTGCTGCACGAGACGAACACCAGTAACGACACCTCGTTCCGCGAGGTCATCCTGGGCGGAACCCGGAACCACCGGACGGTACGGGTGCCGGCCCTGAACGGGATCGACCCGGAAGGCTGATCCTCAGCGGTCCTGACGCCGCAGTGGCCAGTACCGCAGCAGGACGCGCGCTTCGATCAGCTCGGCGGGCACCGGGCCGAACTGCCGGCTGTCCACGGCACCGGCCCCGGGGTTGTCCGACTCGAGCCACCAGTGCGCGTCCTGCTGCGGCCCGGCCCGCTTGACCAGCAGCATGCCGGGCCGCCGGGGATGCCGGGCGATCACCACCTGCCCGGTCCTGATCCGCGGCGGCCCGGCATCACGCAGGCCGCGCCAGGTCAGCAGCCAGTCCCCCGGCCGCAGGGCCGGTTCCATGGACCGTTCCGCGACCGCGATCCGCCACAGCGGCCAGCGCATATGCCCTCCTACGTTCACGCCGCGGCGCACGGGGTAGTGTCGGTCCTCGGGTACCCATGATCCGACATGAGAGAAGGTCATCGATGAGACTGCTGGCACGTCTCCTTGAGCCGAGGGCCACCGCGCACGCGCACTGCGACCTGCCCTGTGGCATCTACGATCCGGCCCAGGCGCGGATCGAGGCCGAGTCCGTCAAGGCAATCATCCAGAAGTACCACGACAGCCAGGACCCGGCGTTCCAGACGCGGGCCATCCTGATCAAGGAGCAGCGTTCTGAGCTGGTCAAGCACCACCTGTGGGTGCTGTGGACGGACTACTTCAAGCCGCCGCACTTCGAGAAGTACCCGCAGCTGAACCAGCTGTTCAACGAGGCCACCAAGCTGGCCGGCGCGAGCGGCACCAAGGGCAGTGCGGACGTGGCCACCGCCGACGAGCTGCTGGCCAAGATCGAGGAGATCAGCAAGATTTTCTGGGAGACAAAGCAGGGCTGACCCTGGCATCTCTCCCACCCAGAGGCCGCGCGGGCTCCCGCCCGCGCGGCCTCTGGCATGCTGGGGCTTGGGCCGGGCCGCCTGGCGCCCTACAGTGGCCAGTGCGGGCGTCCCGCCGGGCCAGCTGCGCTGCCGCGCTGGTCAGAGGCAAATTACGTGATCATTACACGGGGCGCCGCGTCAGCGGTGCCCGCCGCGGACGGTAGGTTGCAAAGCAAGACCACGACGGCTGCCAGGAAGCGGGACCGCTGGCGGCATGGAGGACGACCGTGACGGAAGAAACGACCGCACCTGCAGCTGCGGCCGTACCCACCGCAGTGCGCGCCGAGCGGGCGCCCCAGAATGCCGACGACCGGGTCACGATCCGGATGCCGGCCGAGGGCGCTTACCTGTCCGTGCTCCGCACGGCCACCGCCGGGCTGGCCGCCCGCCTCGACTTCACCCTGGATGAGATCGAGGACCTGCGGATAGCCGTGGACGAGGCGTGCGGCCTGCTGCTCAGCCAGGCAGCCCCGGGCGCCAGCCTCGATTGCGACTTCACCCTGGCCGAGGACAGCATGACGATCACCGTGTCGGTGCTGAGCCAGCGGGCGCAGCTACCGGCCCGGGACACCTTCGCGTGGACGGTGCTGGCCGCGCTGGCCGGGAGCGTGGATGCGTGGTCCGGGCCGGGAAACACGCTCACCGTGATGCTCCGCAAGACCCGCGCGCTGTCGAGGTCCGGGTGACCGAGGAAATCGGGGTCCGGGTGCCCCGCAACGTTGACGCGCGAGTGACCGACGGGCTCGAGCCGGCCGTGGCCGCCGAGTTCGAGGTCGAGGTCGAGGTGGAGGTCGCGGTCGAGGCCACGGTGAGCGCGGCACCGCGAATCCAGCATGCCGTCCCGGACCGGGGCCGTGCCCGCGAGCTGTTCGAGCGGCTGGCCATGCTGTCCCCGGGTGACCCGGAACGGCTGCGCCTCCGCGGTGAGCTGGTCGAGCTGCACCTGCCGCTGGTGGAGTACCTGGCCCGCCGGTTCCGCAACCGGGGGGAATGGCTCGACGACCTGACCCAGGTGGCCACGATTGGCCTGATCAAGTCGATCGACCGGTTCGACCTGGCCCGGGGTGTCGAATTCTCCACCTACGCGACGCCCACCATCGTGGGGGAAATCAAGCGCCATTTCCGGGACAAGGGCTGGGCCGTCCGGGTGCCGCGGCGGCTGCAGGAACTCAAGCTGGCGCTGACCAAGGCCATTGGTGACCTCGCGCAGCGCGAGGGCCGGGCCCCCACGGTGGCGGAGATCGCCGCCCACCTGCAGATGACCGAGGAAGAGGTCCTGGAGGGGCTGGAATCGGCCAACGCCTATTCGACCGTGTCCCTGGACGCGCCGGATTCCGGGGATGACGACGCGCCCGCGGTGGCGGAATCGCTTGGCATGCTGGACGACGCGCTGGAAGGGGTCGAGTACCGGGAATCGCTCAAGCCATTGCTGGAGCAGCTGCCCAGCCGGGAGAAGCGGATCCTGCTGCTGCGTTTCTTCGGCAACATGACCCAGTCGCAGATCGCCAACGAGCTGGGCATCTCGCAGATGCACGTGTCCCGCCTGCTGGCCAGGACGCTGGCCCAGCTCCGGGACGGCCTGACCGCGGAGGACTGACCGGCCGGGCGGGTCCGCCCGCCCGGGGACGTGAGCGGGCTGGGCGCGCCGGGCTGGCCAGCGTGGGCCGGGCAGGGTGGGCGGGTCAGCCTGGGTGGCGATCACTGGCCAGGGCGCGGAGGCTCGGCGGTGCCAGCACCGCGGCGAACCCGGCCACTGTGAGGACCAGGCACGGCACGCCCCAGTCATAGCGGTCGCCCTGGACCAGGTAGATGCCGACGATGCCGAAGAACAGCTGGGTGAGCAGCGCAGGAGTCCGGCTCCACCGGCGGCCCCGGGCCAGCCCGGCCGCCACCCAGGCCAGCGCGGCCGCGGTGGCCAGCCCGATGAGGGTCAGCGCGATGCCGCTGCCCTGCTGATAGGACTGGCCGGTGGCGGCATCCACCCCGGCCAGCACGCTGGCCGCCAGCACCACGACAGCCTCGGCGGCTTGCACTCCCGCCGCGCCGAGCAGGCTCGGCGGCCTCTCCCCCATCTCCCGCGTCCCTTCGTCCTCGCTACTCTGAGCGCGTGCGCGCGCTCCTCATCGTCAACCCACGTGCCACCACCACCACCCGGCTGCGCCGGGATGTCATCGCGGCTGCGCTAGCCTCCCAGATGGATCTGGAGGTCGTGGAGACACGCTACCGGGGCCACGCCGCCGCGCTAGCCGGGATGGCCGCCACGGACGGCCATGAGATCGTGCTGACCCTCGGCGGCGACGGCACGGTCAACGAGGCCATCAACGGGCTGCTGGGCAAGGCCGCCAGCCCAGCCTCGGATGGCCCGGCCGCAGACGGCCCGGCTGCAGACGGCTCCTCTTTGCCCGGCTCCGGCCCGGACCCGGCGGTGCCCGCGCTGGCCGCCCTGCCGGGCGGGAACGCCAACGTGTTCACCCGGGTGCTCGGGCTGGCCACCGACCCGGTGGACGCGACCGGGGCGGTCATCGAGGCGCTGCGGGCGGGGCGGAGCCGGCGCATCGGCCTGGGCCGGGCCGAGTCCCCTGGCCTGCCGGCCCGTTATTTCGCCTTCAACGCCGGGCTCGGCCTGGACGCGGAGGTGGTCCGCGCCATCGAGGGGCTGCGGGCCCGCGGCCGCACCGCCACTCCCGGCCTGTACCTGTGGACCGCGCTGCGCCAGTACTACGCGGTCACCGACCGGCGCCACCCCGCCCTCATCCTGGAACGCGACGGCCAGCCGCCGGCCGGTCACCTCTTCTTCGCGTTCATCTCGAATACCGCGCCGTGGACCTTCCTGGGCCGCCGGCCGGTGAACCCCAGCCCGGCGGCGGCATTCAACGCCGGGCTCGACCTTTTCGCGCTCCGCCGGCTCCGCACCCTCGGCACGCTCCATGCGCTGCGGCAGATGATTTCCCGGCGTTCCGGGCCGCCGGACGGCCGGGACGTGCTCAGCCTGCATGACGAGCGGCTTCTCCGGTTCTCCGCGATGCGGCCGGTGGCCCTCCAGGTGGACGGAGAGTATGTGGGCGAACAGGAGAGTGTCACGTTTCGCTCGGTTCCGGATGCTCTGCGGGTAATTGCCTGACAGGCCTGGAACAGCACCCGATGTGACCCATCAGACAGGGAAATCCGGCTGAACCTTTGCCAAATAGTCTTGCGTTTGATTCCTGACCTTGGCAGGCTAGAACCCGGTTCGGGTGAGGGGCGCCCTGTGCTGCCTTCTGGTAGGTGCAGGCACTCCCTGTCACCATTGCGAGGCCCCGGGCCAGGGCTGGGCGCACAACGCAGGCTCGACGCAGTACACCCCCGGGAAGCTGTACGGTCCCGACATACGGTCCAGCTCGTGAAATCGTTCACAAGCTACCGGGCTGAGACCGCCAACCCGGGCCATGAGCCCGGCTGCCAAGAAGGAGTGGACGCATGGACTGGCGCCACGACGCCGCCTGCCGTGACGTGGACCCGGAGCTGTTCTTCCCGATCGGGAACACCGGGCCCGCGCTACTCCAGATCGAGGAAGCCAAGCAGGTCTGCCGTCGCTGCCCCGCGATCGAGCTATGCCTGCAATGGGCTCTGGAAAGCGGTCAGGACTCCGGCGTATGGGGCGGGATGAGCGAGGACGAGCGGCGCGCCGCCAAGCGGCGGGCCAGTCGCATGCGCGCCCGCGCTCACGTCTGACCGCCGCTGACCTGCCAGGCGTGCGCGCCCGGCGGGTTAGCCATGGGCCCGTGCTGGCCGGCGCCGGGGCTGCCCTGGCCGGTGGCCTGGCCGGGCCGGGGGCCACTGCCCGGTTCGCGGCCCGGTAATGCCGCTGCGGCGTCCAGCGGGAGATCGACCACCGCCCGGGTACCGCCGCCGGCCCGCGGCTTGACCTCCAGCCGGCCGCCGAGCTCGGTCAGCACCAGGGTGCGGACGATCTGCAGCCCGAGGCTGGTCGCCGAGTCCAGGTCGAACTCCTCCGGCAGCCCGACCCCGTTGTCCTGCACCGTCACCGTGAGCCGGTCCTGGCCGCGGGACACGGCCACCTCCAGCATCGCGTTCTGGCCGCCGTCCGGGCCCGGCGCCAGGCCGTGCTGCAGCGCGTTCTGCAGCAGCTCGGCCAGCACCAGGGCCAGCGGCGTGGCGACTGCCGACGGCAGCAGGCCGAACCGGCCGTTGAGGACCGGCTTGACCTGTGCCTCCGCGGATGACACCTCGCCCGCCATGGCCGCCACCCGCTGGGCCACCTCGTCGAAGTCCACGATCTCCTGCGGTGCGTGGGAGAGCGTCTCGTGCACGGTGGCGATCGAGCCGACCCGGCGCACCGCCTCCTCCAGCGCGGCCCGTGCCTCGGGTGCCTCCATCCGCCGGGCCTGCAGCCGGAGCAGAGCCGCGACCGTCTGCAGGTTGTTCTTCACCCGGTGGTGGATCTCCCGGATGGTGGCGTCTTTGGTCATCAGCTCGCGCTCGCGGTGCCGCAGTTCAGTCACGTCCCGGACCAGTACCAGGGCCCCGGTGCGGAGCCCGTTCACGACCAGCGGGATGGCCCGCAGCTGGACCACCGACCCATTGCCGTCCACCTCGGTCTCCCGGGGGGCGCGCCCGCTGGCGGTGACCATGAGCGAGTCGTCGGTGGGCCGCCCCGGGGCACACAGCCGGGCAGTGAGCGGCCCGAGCTCGGCCCCGACGAGATCGGCGGCCAGGCCGAGCCGGCGGTAGGCGGACAGCGCGTTGGGGCTGGCGTAGCTGACCTTGCCGGACCGCCCGAGCCGGAGCAGGCCGTCCCCGACCCGGGGCGAGCGGACCAGGGCCGGCTGCTGCCCGGGCCAGGGGAACATGCCGGACGCGACCATCTGGGCCAGGTCGTCCGCGCCCTTGAGATAGGTCAGCTCCAGCCGGCTGGGGGTGCGGGCCGAGCTCAGGTTGGTACTCCGCTCGATGACCGCGATGACCGCGCCTTCCCTGGTCACCGGGATCGACTCGCGGCGGACCGGCACGCCGCGGGTCCACTCCGGGTCGCCCTCGCGGCAGATCCGCCGCTCCCGCCGGGCGGAATCGAGGAACGGCCGGGCACCGACGGATGCGAAGGAGCCCACCACGTCGTCGTGGAACGTGGTCGGCCCGGTGGTCGGGCGCATCTGGGCGAGCACGACCCAGCCCGAGGAGTCCTGCAGCGGCGCCCACAGGACCAGGTCAGCGAAGGACAGGTCGGCCAGCAGCTGCCAGTCCGAGACGAGCGCGTGCAGCCACTGGATGTCGGCCGTGGTCAGCGCCGTGTGGCGGCGGGCGAGGTCATTGAGCGTGGGCACCTAGCCATCATCGCTTATTACCGTCACCCGCTGGTCCGGCCGGAGGCGCCCGGGCTGTGCGGTCATATCTGGCAGTAGGCGCAGACGCCAGGTTGCGGCATCATGTGCGGAACGCAAACTCCGCGGGAAGGAGGTGATCGTGACCGCGTCCCCGGCCGTCCACGACGGCCAGCCCGTCCAGCCCGGCATGCCGCCGCGGATTCCCAAGTACTACACGGTGAAACGGCAGATCCTGGAGCTGACGCAGGCCATGACCGCGGGCAGCCCGGTGCCCCCGGAGCGGGAGCTGGCCCAGCAGTACGGCACCTCGCGGACCACGGTGCGGCAGGCCCTGGCCGAGCTGGTGGTCGAAGGACGGCTGCTGCGCATGCAGGGCAAGGGCACCTTCGTGGCCAAGCCGAAGGTGGCCCAGCTGCTCGAGCTGGCCAGCTACACCCAGGGGATGCGGGCGCACGGGCTGCACCCGCAGACCCAGATCCTGGACACCAGCTACATCGCGGCCGACGCCCAGCTGTCCGAGCTGCTCGCCATCCCGCCGGGGAGCCGGGTGCTGCGCATCCACCGGCTGCGGCTGGCCGACGGCGAGCCGATGTCCACGGACACCTCGCACCTGCCCGCGCGGCGGTTCCCCGGGCTGCGCCGCAACCTGGACCGGTACGCGTCCCTGTATGAGGCACTGGCCACGGCGTACGGCGTCCAGCTAGCCGAGGCTGAGGAGACGATCGAGACCGTGCTGGCCGGCCCGGAGGACGCCCGGCTGCTCGGGGTGGACGTCGGGATGCCGCTGCTGCTGCTGTCCCGGCAGGCGTTCGACGTCTCGGCCGAGCCGGTGGAGTGGGCCCAGTCCAAGTACCGCGGCGACCGCTACAAGCTGGTCACTCGGCTCCGCCGGGACAGGACCGGGTAGCCCCGTCCATGACTGCCCCTCCAGGGGCATGGGATCCTACCCATCGAGGTGATCGGCCGGGTCGCGGCGGCCGGCCAGCCACCAGGCGGCGGGCAGGAGGCCGGCGGCGAGCGCGGCCTTGATGGCGTCCCCGGCCAGGAACGGGGTGAGGCCCTCCGCGATCGTGGCCGAGGCACCCAGGTGCAGGTCGAGGGCGAGCCAGGTCAGCCCGAATGCGTAGATGACCACCTCGGCGGCGATCATCGCCGGCACCGAGCGGAGCACGGACCGGTCCGCACCGCGCTCGGCCAGGTAGCCGCAGAGGATCGCGGCGGCCAGGAACCCGATCACGTAACCGAACGACGCGCTCGCGTACCCGCTGGAGTGATCAGCGAACCAGGGCACCCCGGCCAGGCCGGCCACCATGTAGAGGAGCAGCGCCGCCCCGGCCCGCCGCCAGCCCAGCGCGGCGCCCGCCAGCAGCACGCCGAGGGTCTGGCCGGTGATGGGCACCGGGGTGAACGGCAGGTGGATGGAGATCTGGGCCAGCAGCCCGATGAACCCGGCCGCGCCCACGACGAGGAGCGCGTCCCGGGCCAGCGCGCCGGGCAGCAGGTCGGCGAGCACCAGCGGGGGGCGGCGGCGCAGCGCGGCGGCATCGGACATGGGGGCTCCTCGGGGCGGGGAACGGGGGGTCAGACGAAGGGGACCATATCAAGGCAGGCCAGGACGCTGGCAAGGTCCCGGGGGTGCGGTGCCGCTGCGTCACCGGCCACAATGATGGACCATGCGGGTCAGTGACACCCTCGGCTTCCTGAGCGGCGGCTGGCACCTCGAGCGGACGCTGCACGACCACCGCTCCGGCATCAAGGGCCGCTTCACCGGCAGCGCGTCGGTCGCCGCCCAGCCAGACGGGCCGGGCATGAGCTACTCCGAGTCCGGTGAGCTGCGGTTCGGCGGGCACACCGCCCCGGCCTGCCGCCGCCTGGCCCTTAGCCCGCTGGCCGACGGCACCGCGGAGGTGCGGTTCGCCGACGGCCGCTTCTTCTACCTGCTTGACCTGAGGCCAGGCTGGTGGGAGGCGGAACATGGCTGCGGGGACGATCACTACCTGCTGGCGCACCGGGTGCTCAGCGAGGATCTGCTGGAAGAGCGGTGGCGGGTGCGCGGCCCGGCCAAGGACTACGTGGCCATTACCCGGCTTAGCCGCAGGCCATTACCCAACTAAGCCGCAAACCATTGCAGGATGCCCCGATTCATCGCACCATGGACGGCAACGTGACATAAGTCACGGGCGCGCCCCCGCCCCCGCCCGCGGCTGCTGGCCTGGTGGTTGCGCGCCGCCGATTCACACGCAGGGAGACGACGCAATGGCGCACTCCGGCCCCGCACCCAGGCGAACCGGTACCTGGGTCTTAATCACCGTCCTGCTGCTGGTCGCGGTGCTCGGGACGCTGATCGTCCCGATCTACACCCGCGCCACCCCGGCCCTCGGCCCCTTCCCCTTCTTCTACTGGTATCAGCTGGCCTGGGTACCGGTTGTCTCGCTGCTCACCGCGGCCTGTTACCTGATCAGCGTCCGGGTGAGGCGCAGAAGGCCGTTACGGCCCGGCGGCCCCGGGCCCGGTTCCGCGTCAGCCGCCGGCACCGGCTCAGGGGAGGCGGCGTGACCCACATCAACGCTGTCTCGTTCAGCATCCTGCTCGTCCTGTTCGTGCTCGTCACGGTGGTGGGCTTCGCGGCGGCGCGCTGGCGCCGCGCGGAGGACCTCATGCACCTGCACGAGTGGGGCCTCGGCGGGCGGGGCTTCGGCAGCTTCGTCACCTGGTTTTTGCTGGCGGTGATCTGTATACTGCCTACACATTCATCGCGGTGCCGGCCCTGATCTACGGCACCGGGGCGGCCGGGTTCTTCTCGCTGTCCTACACGATCATGGTCTACCCGATCGTGTTCGCGTTCCTCCCCCGGCTGTGGTCCGTGGCCCGGGTGCACGGCTATGTCACCCCGGCAGACTTCATCCGCGGCCGGTACGGCTCGCAGGGCCTGGCCCTGGCGGTGGCCTTCACCGGCATCCTGGCCGTCATGCCCTACATCGCCCTGCAACTGGTCGGCATGCAGGCGGTGCTGACCGTGATGGGCGTCGGCGGCAGCGCCACCACTGGGTTCATGCACGACCTGCCGCTGATCATCGCGTTCATCATCCTGGCCGGCTACACGTTCGTGTCCGGGCTGCGCGCCCCGGCGCTCATCGCGTTCGTCAAGGACACCCTGATCTACGTGATGATCATTGTGGCCATCATCTACATCCCGATCCGGCTCGGCGGCTGGGGGCACATCTTCGGCGCCGCGAACACCCACCTCACGGCGGTCAACCCCAAGACCGGCAAGCCGAATGGCAGCCTGATCCTGGAGCCGGCCGGCGAATGGGCGTACGCCACGCTGGCGCTGGGCTCGGCGCTGGCCCTGTTCATGTACCCGCACACGATCACGGGCGTGTTCGCGGCCAAGCGGCGCAACGTGATCCGGCGCAACATCGCCGCGCTGCCGGCCTACTCGCTGGTGCTCGGCCTGATCGGGCTGCTCGGGTACATGGCACTGGCCGCCCCGGGAGTGCCCGCGGCGGTCAAGGCCCACGGCTCGAACGCGCAACTGGCGGTGCCGTTCCTGTTCCAGCAGATCTTCCCGAGCTGGTTCGCCGGGATCGGCTTCGCCGCGATCGTCATCGGGGCACTGGTCCCGGCGGCCATCATGTCCATCGCCGCGGCCAACCTGTTCACCCGCAACGTCTGGAAGGAGTATTTCCGGCCGCAGGCCAGCAACCGTGAGCAGACCCGGGTCGCGCAGACCGCCTCGCTGCTGGTCAAGCTGGGCGCCCTGCTGTTCGTGCTGCTGGTGAAACAGACGTACGCCATCCAGTTCCAGCTGCTGGGCGGGATCTGGATCGTGCAGACGTTCCCGGCCATCGTGGCCGGCCTGTACACCCGCTGGTTCCACCGCTGGGCGCTGATCATCGGCTGGGCGGTGGCCATGGTGTTCGGCACGGTCGCCGCGTACCGGCTGCCGGCGCCCGGCGAGCCGGGCACGCACTTCGGCGCCTCCGCGGACGTCGTCCCGGTCATCAACCACACCGTCTACATCGGGCTCACCGGGCTGGTGATCAACCTGGTGATCGCGACACTGCTCACGCTGGTATTCCGGGCCTTCAAGGTGCCGGGCGGGAGTGACGAGACACGGCCTGAGCACTTCGTGGCCGACCCGGAGACGCCACCCGAGGCCGAGCCGGTCGAGGTGACCGCCGGAGCCACTCAAACGGCGTCGGCGGAGAGCGGCTGACCCATGCCCTGGGGGCCGGGTCCCGGCAGGCCATGCCGGGCCCGGCCTCCAGCCGGGCACGCCACGCCGGGCACGCCACGCCAGGCACGCCACGCCGGGCCGGCCCTCAGCCGGGCGATCCCGGACCGCCTGTACGGTCAAACTACTTGCTGGTAACCTCCCCGGCATGACCGAGGGCACCTCAGCGCGGACGGTGCACGGCGGCACGCTGGCTACCGGAGCGGCCCGGGCGGCCGGCGTGTCGGCCATGTTCACCCTGTCCGGGGGGCACGTGTTCCCGCTGTACGACGCGGCCGTGCACGCCAGCCCGCCGATGCGGCTGGTTGACGTGCGGCATGAGCAGAGCGCCGTGTTCGCCGCGGAGGCCACCGCCCGGCTGACCCGGTCCCCGGGGCTGGCCGTGCTGACCGCCGGCCCGGGCGTGACCAACGGCGTCAGCGCCATCACCACCGCGCACTTCAACGGGTCCCCCGTGGTGATCCTGGGCGGCCGGGCGCCGGACTACCGGTGGGGATCGGGCAGCCTGCAGGAGTTCGACCACCCGGAGCTGCTCCGGCCGGTCACCAAGCGCGCCTGGACAGAACATGAGACGGCCAAGATCGGCGCCGGGGTGACCGAGGCGTTCCGGCTGGCCACCGCCCCGCACCGCGGTCCGGTGTTCGTGGACCTCGCGCTGGAAGCGGTGTTCGGCCAGGCTGCGGAGGATACGGCCGGGGTCCCCGGACCCGGCATACCCGGAGCTGAGACGCCCGCGGGCACGCCGCCCAGGGGCGGAACGCCCGGAGGAGGGACGCCCGGCGAGGACCCCGGGGGCGCCGCCGATCCCGCCGCGGTGCACCGGATAGCTGGGCTGATCGCCGCGGCAGAACGGCCGGTCCTGGTGCTCGGCTCGGACGTGTGGGCCGGCGGCGCGGAGGCCGCCGCCCGGGCGGCGGCGGAGGACCTCCGGCTGCCGGTCATCACCAACGGGCAGGGCCGCGGCATCGTGCCGGCCGGGCATGAGCTGCTGGTCACCCGGGCCCGGTCGGTAGCCCTGCGCCGCGCGGACCTGGTCATCGTGGCCGGGACTCCGCTGGACTTCCGGCTGGGCTACGGGTCGTTCGGCGAGGCCGGCCACCCGGCCGCCGTGGTGCACGTGACCGACGCGTCCGGCCAGCTGGCCAGCCACTGCCCGCTGGCCGCGGGCTACGCAGGTGACCTGGCCGCCTTCTTCACCGGGCTGGCCGCCCGGGACGCCTGGCTGGACCGCCCGGCCCGGGCCCGCTGGGAGGACGGGTGGCTGCCCGAACTGCAGGCCGCGGCCCGGAACGCGGTGGCCGCCGACAGCTCACTGCTGGCCAGCGACGCCGACCCGGTGCACCCAATGCGCATCTACGGCGAGCTGGCCCGGGTGCTGGACGACGACGCCGTGGTCATCGGGGACGGCGGGGACTTCGTGTCCTACGCCGGCAAGTACATCGAGCCCAGGCGGCCGGGATGCTGGCTGGATCCCGGACCATTCGGCTGCCTGGGCACCGGCCTGGGCTACGCCATCGGCGCCCGGCTGGCCCGGCCCTCGGCCCAGGTAGTGCTACTGCTGGGCGACGGCGCCGCCGGCTTCTCCCTGATGGACGCGGACAGCCTGGTCCGGCACGGGCTGCCGGTGGTGATGGTGTGCGGCAACAACGGGGCGTGGGGGCTGGAGAAGCACCCCATGCGGGCGCTCTACGGCTACGACGTGGCCGCCGACCTGCAGCCCCAGTGCCGTTACGACGAGGTGGTCCGCGCGCTCGGCGGCGCCGGGGAGCTGGTTACCCGGCCGGACGGGATCGCCCCGGCGCTGCGCCGGGCGTTCGATGCGGGCGTGCCTTACCTGGTCAACGTGGCCACCGACCCCGAGGTCGCCTACCCCCGCTCCACCACCGGCATCTGACCCACCGCGCCGGCAGGCTGGCTGCTACCCTCTGCTCGCCGGCCGGCATCCGCGGGATGAGGGCCCAGTCCCGGCGGGACGCCCCGCACTCCGCGCATGCCCTGGCCGGCTGGCCTGCGAGGTGGAGAGGAGCGGCGGTGGCCGAGGTACGCGCGGAGATGGTGGCGAACGTCATGAAGGTGATCACCACCGAGGGGGCGCAGGTCACCGGCGGCGACACCCTGGTCATCCTGGAATCCATGAAGATGGAGATCCCGGTGCTCGCGGAGGATCCGGGCACGGTCACCCGGCTGGCGGTGGCCGAGGGGGACCTGGTCCAGGGCGGCGACCTCATCGCGGTCATCGAGTAGCCGGCCCGCGGCGGCCCGCCCGCCCGGCGGCCGGTCTCCCCGCCTCAGGTTCCCCGCGGACGCAGCAGGTCCCGCGGGCTAGGTCCGGCGGCTGCTGTGCCAGCCCCCGGGCCAGCGCGCCCAGCCCCCGGGCCAGCGCGCCAGCCTCCGGGCCAGCGCGTCAGCCGGGAAGCCGGCCGGTGCCGACGTAGAGCCGTCCGACCACCTTGCTGAGCGCCTCCACGACCCCGGGGTCGTACTGCACGGCGGTGTCCAGCCTGAGCCGTTCCAGGGCCGCGCTGGACCGGTCCCGGTCGGCGGAGCCGCCCACCAGATCGTCGAAGGCGTTGGCCGCGCGGATGATCCGGCTGCCGATCGGCGGCACCACCTGGCCGCCCCGCCAGGGCAGGCTCTGGCAGCGGACGATCTCCGCCACCGGGTCCAGCACGCCCGCCTGCTCGATGACGCTCGCCCCGAGCCCGGCAATGCGCTGCTGGTCCTCCGGCGAGGCCAGCACGGTGGCCCCGCCCGGGATGGGGTCGGCCAGCGACAGCTGCCCGATGTCATGCATGAGCGCGGCGTACTCGAGCTGCAGCAGGTCCGGCTCGCTCATCCCCAGTTCCCGGCCGACCGCGACGGCGAGGCGGCTGACCCGGTGGGAATGCCCGTCCTCCACATACCCGCCGACCTCGGTGACCCGGGCCAGCGCGCGGACCGTCTGCAGGTAGGTAGACCGGATCCCGCCGTACCGGCGGAACGCCGTCTGGGTGACCAGCAACGGGGCGATGAGCAGCGCCAGGGCGACCAGCCCCATGGCCTCGGCGGCGAGGGCGATGAGCATGGCCGACGCGCCCACCGCGGCGCCCAGCGGGATCTGGATCTGCAGCTCATCGCCGAGCGAGACGCCGAACCGGGCGCGCAGCTCATCGGCCCGGATGAGCGCCCTGATCACGCATTCGGCGAACCAGCCCGCCACGATCAGCACCAGCATGACGGCAAGCCTCAGCCACACCTGCTCGTCGAAGACGGCCAGGCCGGCGATCGGCCGGAAGGCCGCGGCCACGAAGGCCACCGCCAGCAGCCGGGACGCCATCCCGGCCATCCCGGCCGGACGGCCCGCGGCCAGGTGCGGGAGCGCCCCGACGATCATGCCCACGGCGGTGACCGCGACCACCTGCAGGGCCGGCTGGTGGGCTGGCTGCCCCCCGATGCGCAGCAGCAGCGCGTAGCCCAGCGCGCCGGCGCTACCAATCGGCGCCGCCTCCCGCTCGCCGGGCAGCGGCAGGCGGAGCAGTTCACCCAGGGCAATGAGCGCCCCGAAGGCCAGCGCGGTGCGCGGCTGCACCAGGCCCGCCGCGGCCGTCTGGGCCACCGCGGCCACCAGCAGCACGCCCGCGGCGGAGACCAGTAGCAGCTGCCCGGAGTCCATGGACTGCCAGGCAGACTGGCGGGCAAGGTGCCGTTGGGTGGTCATGGCGGCCGGTCAGTAGCTCTCGACCACGCGGAGCGGGGCGGTCGGGTCGTCGTGGTCCTGCGCCGCGATCTGGGGCCGGAAGCCCGGCGGCACCCCCGGCGGCTTGCTGGGCCGCCAGCCATCCCGCTGCAGCACGGTGATAAAGGCGTCCACCAGCACCGGGTCGAACTGGCGGCCCGCGCACTTGCGCAGTTCGGCGACGGCCTTCTCCACGGTCCGGGCCCCGCGGTACGAGCGGGTGGACGTCATGGAATCGAAGGCGTCGGCCACCGCGATCACCCGGGCGAATTCGGGGATCTCGTCTCCGGCCAGGCCCATCGGGTAGCCCCTGCCGTCCATCCGCTCGTGATGATGCATGATGCCGTCGAGTGCCTCGTTGAGGAAGCCGATCTGCCGGACGATCTCCAGGCCGCGCATCGGGTGCAGCTGGATCGCGGCCAGTTCCTCCTCGGTCAACGGCCCGGTCTTCTGCAGCACCTTGGTCGGCACGCCCAGCTTGCCCACGTCATGCAGCATGCCGGCGAACCCGATGGCCTCCACCCGCTCGGCGCCCATGGCGATCTCCCGGGCCAGCATGGTGGCGCCCCGGGAGACCCGTTCGCTGTGCCCGCGGGTGTAGAAGTCCTTGGTCTCCACCGCCTGGCACAGCGCGGCCATGGTGGCGGCGTAGGCGGCCTGCTGGGCGGCGAACTGCGCCATCGCCCACCGGGCCACGAACAGCGGGATCAGCACGAGCACCGCGGCGAACGGGCCGACTAGGTACCACAGCGCGGCGATCAGTAGCCCCAGCGTGGCGTAGCCCAGGTCGGCCACGAGAAGCAGCGGGAGGTGCAGGTCCAGCCGCCCGCGCGGCGCGTTCGGCCGGGCCGGGGGCAGCAGCAGGAGCATGCCCCAGAGCAGGCCGTGATTGACGGCCACGTGCACTACGGCCGCCGCCGCGAACGGCAGGATGTCCGTGGGGAACCACGTCGGGTTGGGGATGCCGACCCGGCCGCCCAGCGCCACGTAGGCGACGCCGGCGGCGAACGCGCTCACCGTATACATCGCCCCGTTGAAGACCCGCTCGCGGAGGCCGCCGCGGCGCAGGCTGAACAGTGAGCTGGCGCCGACCAGGGCCGCACCGCCCGGGCCGAGCAGCACCGCGGCCGCGAGCGTGGCCGAGGAACTCGGCGACCAGGCGGACCGGCGGGAGGTGAGCGCGGTGGGGGTGGAGTCACAGATCAGGAAGAGGACGGCGAGCACCAGCAGGGTCCGGGTCACCCTGATGTCCACATCGCCGTCGCGGTCGGCGGCCAGCACATAGCCCAGCACGGCGACCGCCGACGCGACGACCACGCACATGTACGTGCTCGCGGCACGCGAGAGCCTGCGCACGCCCCCCCCTCGCAGTCAGTCCCGGCCGCCGCGCCACGTCAGGCCCCGTCCAGGCGACGCCGGGGGCCACCGATCCCAGCGTCACGAGCTAATCCGGACCTGACGGGCCGCCCAGCCTGGGCCCGTTCGCGACACAGGGTAACGCCCTCGGCGCTATTCACGTAGCCCCGATAGCAGATATCTGCAATCCGTAGAATTATAGTAACAGAGAGTAATAACGAGGCCGACGGCACTGGCTCTGGCTGATCATTGAGCACTCACCCTGGCTAGACGGTCAGAGGCGGAGGGTCACTGGTAGTACAGGCCGCACTGTGCCATGCCGCCCGCATGGGGTCGGCTGAGGTCAGCGCCATGGGTGCCGGGTCGGGCTACTCGATGACCTCGATGCTCGCCCGGACCTCCTGGATCCGGGTGAGCACCTTGACCCGGAGGTCACCAGGGACCGCATCGTGGCCGCAGTGCTTGTGCACCAGCCGCTTCACGGCCTCTTCGAGACCGTATTCGCGCAGGCAGGGTCCGCATTCGTCGAGGTGCTGGCGGATCTGCGCACGCCCGTCGTCGCCTAGTTCCCCGTCGAGGTAGGAGTAGACCCGGTCCAGTACCTCGCTACACGGCGTCTCGTGGGGCTTCCCGCAGCTCATGGCGTGTCCGCCGTGCTGTCGCCGTCGGCCGGCTGGGCCTCGGTGGCCGAACCGGCCCGGACCAGTCCACGGTCAGACGCGTAATCCTGCAACAGTTCGCGCAACTGCCGCCGCCCGCGATGCAGCCGCGACATGACAGTGCCGATTGGCGTGCCCATGATGTCGGCGATCTCCTTGTACGCGAAGCCCTCGACGTCAGCGAGGTAGACCGCGATGCGGAACTCCTCGGGAAGGGCCTGCAGGGCCCTCTTGATATCGGAGTCAGGCAGCCGCTCCAGCGCTTCCGCCTCGGCCGACTTAAGGCCCGAGGAGGTGTGCGAGGCCGCCCTGGCCAGCTGCCAGTCCTCAACCTCTTCCGCGCCGGAGCGCTGCGGCTCACGCTGCTTCTTGCGGTAGCTGTTGATGAACGTGTTCGTCAGGATCCGGAACAGCCAGGCCTTGAGGTTGGTGCCCGGCTGGAACTGATGGAACGACGCGTATGCCTTGGCGAAGGTTTCCTGGACGAGGTCCTCGGCATCCGCCGGGTTCCGTGTCATCCGCAGCCCCGCCGAGTAGAGCTGATCCAGGTAAGGCAGCACATCGTGCTCGAAGCGCTCGCTTCGCTGCTCGAGTGTCTCGGTTACCTGACCCACCCCCTCGGAGATGTCCTCTGCCGGCCGAAGGTATTGACCGTATGGGCGGGAGGATACATCCCCGCTCTGCCCGGGCTCGAAGCGAGTCAGCCTGGCCGGGCGGGCGGGCGCTACACAGTCGGCTACAACCACGCCGTGTGCAACAGGGCGGCCGGCGGCTTCATTCCGGCCGTACTGGGGGGAACGTAACGCCGGCGGCTGGGGGGGTAAACCGGCGTTCCCGGAAACAGCGCGACGTGCCGGTCAGGTCAGGTGATGTCCGCACATGGCGGGGAACATCACAGGAAGAGGGACTGCGCGGGCATCCAGTCTTCGCGGCGGCATTCCGATCCTGCCACTCCGGCAGGCGCCGGGCGCAACGAGCGCAGCCCAGCCTGGATGGAGTCATAGTGGCGGCACGTTTGACCAGCCCGCTCGCTGTTCTGGAATCGGGCTCGCTGACGGCTTACTGGCGCTTCCACCGGGCTGTGGCCGCCGCCCAGCTGCAGGCGTGGCTGCCCGCCGGGAGCAGGGTCCTCCTCGACATCTCGGGCCCGCAGGCCAGCGCGGCAGCCCAGGCGGCTGCCTCGGGTCACGCCGTGGTCCGGGTGCTGCCCCAGCTCGCGGCGGTCCTGGAACCATCGCCGCCGGCGCGGATCTGGCGCGGCCGGGCGCGGCACGCGGTCGCCCGGCCGCCGCGGGTCCCCGGTCAGCTCGTCTCCGTGGTGGCCGACCCGGCCAGCCTCGGCTTCCTGGCGGACGCGTCGGTGGATGGCGTGATCGCCGACAACGGGGCGCTGTCCCGCCATCTCATGGCCGAGGACATCGCCGCCGAGATCAGCCGGGTGCTGCGGCCCGGCGGGCAGCTGCTGGCCTGCGTGGACTCCCTGGTCCTGGGTATGTCCATCCTGGCCGAGCAGCGTCACTGGGCCGAGCTCACCGACTTGCCGCAGGCCGAGGTGGTGCTGGTGCCGTGGCCGGACGGCCGGATCACCCGGTGCTTCGGCCCGGAGCAGCTCACCGACCTGCTCGGCGAGGCGGGACTGGAGGTCAGCTGGATCCGGCCGCGCACCGTGCTGTCCCCGTCCACGGTGGATCACATCCTGCACCGGGACCCGGGCGCCATCGCCCGGCTGGTACGGGCGGAACTCGCCGCGGGCGCCCAGGATGGCTCCCCCTGGCCCGGCCGCCCGGGGCACGGCGCCCCCGAGCCGGGCGCCCCTGGGCCGGGCACCCCCGGGCAGAACACCCCGGAGCACGGCACCCCGGCGAACGGCACCGTATCGGCCACGCTCAGCGGTACGGGCGGCAGTGAGTCGTTCGGCATCTTCCTCATCGCCGCCGCGCGCAAGCCCGGCTCCTAGCCAGCGCTGGCCGGCTCCCCGGCGCCGGGCACCGGCTCGATGAGCTGCGGGCCGTTGTGCCGTACCGCGTTGACCTCCGTGGACACCGGATACGAGGCCAGGTGGGCCGACACGGCCGGGGCCAGCAGGTCGTGCAGGTCCCCGGTACTAGTGAGCGTGGGGTCCAGCCAGTCCGCCCATCGGTCCGGCACGATCACCATCGGCATCCGGTCGTGGATCTGGCCGACCTCATCGGCGGCCCGGGTGGTGATGATCGTCGCCGTCCACAGCCAGGCGTCCTCGTCATCGTCGGGCCGGTCCCGGTCCCGCCAGCGCTCGTACAGGCCGGCGAAGGCCAGGACGCCGCCGTCGGCGCGGTGGATGAAGTACGGCTGCTTGACCGGGTGCTCCGGGTCGCCGGTCTTCATCCACTCGTAGTAGCCGTCCGCCGGGATCAGGCACCGGTGCCGGGCGAAGGCCCGGCGGAAGGCCGGCTTGGTGGCCACCGTCTCGGCCCGGGCATTAATCATCCGGCTGCCGATGGAGGCGTCCTTGGCCCAGAAGGGCACCAGCCCCCAGCGGACCACCCGCAGTTCACGCGGCCCGGGGACGTCGTCACCCGCCCCGGGGCCCGCTCCTGCCGCCGCCGGGCGGGCCCCGGTGCCATCCCCGGCCGTCTTCTCTGCCTGGGGCTTCCTGGCCAGCACGGCGTAGATGGGCTTGGTCGGGGCGACGTTATAGTCCGGCCGCAGCGGCTCCTCGGCGGGGGCCTCCGGCACCTCGAACTCGGCCAGGAGCTCAGTCCGCTTCCGGGCCGACGCGAAACGCCCGCACATCGCCTCACCTGCCGTCGGGGTGCTGGCGCTGCCCGTGCAGCACCGGTGGAGCACAGAATGCAGAGTACCCAGGGGCACTGACATTCCCGGGGACCATCCAACCTGTTTGGGTGCACGACACATATGTAGGGGTCCCACATTTGGGCTGGTTATGATGGAAGCCTGGTTGTCCATTAACAACCAGGTGGGGAGTGCCCATGACCGAGCCGTCGCTTGCGGAGCTGGAAGCTGAGCGGGACCTCCTGTATGCGCAGCTGGCGGCGGTGGGCGATTTCCGCCGCGGGTCGGTGAGCGAGAACTGGCGCAGGTGCGGGAAGCCGAACTGCGCGTGCGCCCAGCCTGGTCATCCCGGACATGGGCCGAGGTTCTTGTGGACCAGGAATGCCCGGGGACGGGGCACCGTTGGCCGGCAGCTGGCGGCGGGCGAGGTGGAGAGGGTGCGCCGGGAGGTGGCCCGGCACGCGGAGTTCACGTCGATCAGCGAGCAGATCGCGGAGGTGAACGAGAAGATCTGCGAGGCCAGGCCCGTCGCCGCAGCGGACGCGCCCTCCGGCATGGAGGGCGAAAGGGGGGGCTCCTCAGTGCGCTCGTGGGAGACAGGTCCGCCGAGATAGGCCGGCTGGCGGCGGACGCGGCCAGGTCGCTGGGCTGCGATGCCGGGCTGGAGGCCGCCGAGGCGGTGATCCGGGCCGGGCTGCTGAAGCTGGGCTGCGGCCTGCTGGGGCAGCTGCTGGCCGCCGATCCCGGCTACCGCGGCCCGGGGGTTTCCTGCGGGAACGGCCACGAGGCCGTGTTCGTCTCCTACCGGGACAAGGTGATCGACACCGTGCTCGGCCCGGTGGCGGTGACGCGGGCCTGGTATCACTGCGCGGCCTGCGGGCACGGCCTCGCCCCCCGCGACGCCGGGCTGGGCGCGGCCGGGGCGTCCCTGTCGCCGGGACTGGCCGCGATGGCCGACCGGGCTGCGGCGGCCGTGCCGTTCGAGGAGGCCGCGGGCCTGCTGGAAGAACTGGCCGGGGTCCGGCTGACGGTCAAGCGGGTCGAGCGCGCGGCCGAGGCCAGCGGCACCGCCGCCGCAGCCGCCGTCCGGGAACGGGCCGCGCTGATCACGGCCCGGAAGCTGGTCCCGCTGCCGCCGGACCCGCTGCCGGACAAGCTCTACGCCGCCATCGACGGCACCGGCATCCCCGTGACCTCGAAGGAGACCGCCGGGCGCGAGGGCAAGGGCGAGGACGGCCGCGCCCGCACCCGCGAAGTCAAGCTCGCCGTCTTCTTCACCCAGGACAAGCTGGACAACAACGGGTACCCCGTCCGGAACCGCGGCTCGGAAAGCTATGTGGCCACCTTCGAGCCCGCCGCCACGTTCGGGAACCTCGTGAAGGCAGAGGGCATCCGCCGGGGCGCGGACCACGTCCGGCAGCTCACCATCCTCGGCGATGGCGCCGCCTGGATCTGGAACATCGCCACCGCGAAGTTTCCCGGGGCCACCCAGATCGTGGACCTGTTCCACGCCCGCGAGCATGTCCACGACCTCGCCCGCAAGCTGGAATTCATGCTCGGCGACCAGAAAGAGCGCTGGCTCGCCGCCCGCCTGGAAGACCTCGACTACGGCTACATCGACGGCATCGTCGCAGCCACCCGCGAGTACCCCCTTATCGGCGTGAAGAAGAACGAGATCGACACCGCCCTGGGCTACTTCGAGAACAACGCCCCCCGCATGCGCTACCACTGGTTCCGCCAGTGCGGCCTGTTCGTCGGCTCCGGCATGGTCGAAGCCGGCTGCAAATCCGTCATCGGCCACAGGCTCAAGCGAGCCGGCATGCACTGGACCGTCAACGGCGCCGACGCCATCGCCACCCTCCGCTGCCAGCAGGCCAGCCGCCCCGAAGACCAGATCTGGCCAGCACGCCACAACCAGACGAAAGCCGCCTGACCAGCCCCGCCCCTAAACGACCTTGGTCACCTACAAAAGTGACGCGCACCCAACCTGTTTCACCCGGTTCACTCCGGGCGCACGGGCCAGGGCACGCATTACGCTCACAGCATGGATCACCAGCAGCCAGGAGCCGGCCCCCCGCCGCCGTGGCGCGCACCGCAGCCGGCCGGCCCGGTGCGGGCCACGGTGCGGCTGCCCGGCTCGAAGTCGATGACCAACCGGGCCCTGGTGCTGGCCGCGTTGTCCCCCGGGCCGACCGAGATCGCAGGCCCGCTGCAGGCCAGGGATTCCCGGCTCATGGCGGGCGCGCTGGGCGCGCTGGGCGCTACCGTGGACACCCGCCCCGCCACAGACACCGGGACCACCCGGGACACCACGGACACCGGGACCACCCGGGACGCCAGCGCAGAACCCACTTGGCGGGTGATCCCCGGCTGGGCCACCGAGGACACGTCGGTCGATGTGGGAAACGCCGGCACCGTGATGCGGTTCGTCCCGCCGGTCGCGGCCCTGTCCCGGGTCGCGGTCCGGTTCCATGGTGACCCCCGCGCCTCGCAGCGCCCCGTCGGCGCGATCATCAGTGCCCTGCGGGAGATCGGCGGGGTCATCGAGGACGGCGGCCGCGGCGCCATCCCGTTCACCGTGCACGGCGCGGGCACGGTGCCCGGCGGCGCGGTCACCGTGGACGCCTCCGCCTCGTCCCAGCTGGTGTCCGGGCTGCTGCTCGCGGCGCCGCGCTATGAGAAGGGCCTGGAGGTCCGGCACCGGGGCCCGCGGGCCCCGTCCGCGCCGCACATCGCCATGACCGTGCAGATGCTGCGCGACGCCGGGGCCACGGTCGAGACGGCCTCGGGCACCCCGGGCCCCGCCGGGCCGGGCGGGGCGGACGGAGCCGTTCTCCCGGACACCTGGTTCGTCCATCCGGGGGAACTCACCGGCCACGAGATCGCCGTTGAGCCGGATCTGGTCAATGCGGCACCGTTTCTCGCGGCGGCGCTGGTCACCGGGGGGAGCGTGACGATCCGGGACTGGCCGGCCAGCACCACGCAGCCGGCCAGCCAGATCCTGGCCACGTTCCGCGCCCTCGGCGCCGCATGCGAGGCCGGCCCGGGCGGGATGAGGGTCACCGGGACCGGCCGGGTCCACGGCATCACCGCGGACCTCGCCGACGTAAGCGAGATCTCCCTGGTCACCGGGGCTCTCGCCGCCCTCGCGGACGGGCCGTCGGTGATCACCGGGATCGGCCACCAGCGGCTGCAGGAGACCGACCGGCTGGCCGCGCTGGCCACTGAGATCAACGCGCTGGGCGGCGACGTCACCCAGCGCGACGACGGCCTGGAGATCCGGCCGCGGCCGCTGCGGGCCGGGCGGCCGGTCGCCACCTACGACGATCACCGGATGGTGATGGCCGCCGCCGTGCTCGGCCTGGCGGTCCCCGGCCTGGAGGTGGCGGGCACGGCGACCGTCGGCAAGACATTCCCGGAGTTCCCCGCCGTCTGGGCGGCGATGCTGGAGCGCGCTCCCTGAGCCGGCGGCCGGCCCACGCGGACCTGGACGAGGACGACGTGCGGGTCCGGGCGGGCCGTGGCTCCCGGCCCCGGACCCGGCGCAGGCCCGCGCATGAGGACGCCGCGGAGGCGTTCGTGGCCGCCGTGGACCGCGGCCGGTACGGGTGCCTGATCGACGGCCGGCCGGTCACCGCGATGCGGGCCCGCGAGCTGGGCCGCCGCAGCGTAGTGGTGGGCGACCGGGTGTCGCTGGCCGGTGACGTGTCCGGCGCCCCGGGCACGCTGGCCCGGGTGGTCCGGGTTACCCCGCGGACCTCGGTGCTGCGCCGGTCGGCCGACGACACCGACCCGGTGGAGCGGGTGATCGTGGCCAACGCCGACCGGCTGGTCATCGTCACCGCGCTGGCCAACCCGGAGCCCCGGCCGCGGCTCATCGACCGGTTCCTGGTCGCCGCCTACGACGCCGGGCTGGACCCGCTGCTCGCCCTGACCAAGGCCGACCTGGCCCCGGCCGGGCCCCTGCTGGACATGTACGCCCCGCTGGGCACCGCGCACGTGGTACTGGGGCAGCCGCTGACCGACGAACAGCTCCGCCCGCTCCGCGAGGCTCTGGCGGACCGGACCAGCGTCCTGGTCGGGCACTCCGGGGTGGGCAAGTCCACCCTGGTAAACGCGCTGGTGCCGGGCGCGGACCGGGCGGTGGGCTCGGTCAACGTGGTGACCGGGCGGGGCCGCCACACCTCGTCCTCGGCGGTGGCGCTGCCGCTGCCGGACGGGGGCTGGCTCATCGACACGCCTGGCCTGCGCGGCTTCGGCCTGGGCCACATCGCGCCGGAGCGGGTCGCCCGGGCCTTCCCCGACCTGGCCCCGGGCACGCTCGCCTGCCCGCCGGGGTGTAACCACCTGGAGCCGGACTGCGCGCTGGACGACTGGGTTCGCGATCAGGGCGATGACGCCCGGCTGGTCCGGCGGCTGGACTCGCTGCGCCGCCTGCTGCGCAGCCGCGACGGCGATGAACCGTCCTGAGCTGCGGTGTACCGGCAGCCATGGCCGGGCGGGGCGCTGATCCGATACCGTTCGCGCCATGGCGGGATATGACGACGACCTTCGTTTCGCCCACGTCCTCGCCGACGCGGCCGACGACATCACCACGCGCCGGTTCCGCGCGCTCGACCTGCATGTGGAGGCGAAACCGGACCTTACCCCGGTGACCGACGCGGATAAGGCGGCGGAGGAGTCGCTGCGGAACGTGTTGCGCCGCTCCCGGCCCCGGGACGCGGTGCTGGGTGAGGAGTTCGGCCGGGACGGCGGGGGCCCCCGGTGCTGGGTGATCGACCCGATCGACGGCACGAAGAACTACGTGCGCGGGGTGCCGGTCTGGGCCACCCTGATCGGCCTGATGGACGGGCACAAAGTCGTCATGGGCGTGGTGACCGCGCCTGCCCTGGGCCGCCGCTGGTGGGCGGCGAGCGACAATGGCGCGTGGACCGGCAAGAGCCTGACTAAGGCCACCCGCTGCCGGGTGTCCGAGGTATCGCGGATCGAGGACGCCTCGTTCTCCTATTCCGGGGTCTCCGGCTGGGAGGAGAAAGGCGTGCTGCCCGGCTTCCTCGAGCTGGCCAGGTCGGCCTGGCGGACCCGGGCGTACGGCGACTTCTGGTCGCACATGCTGGTGGCCGAGGGCGCGGTGGACTTCTCCGCCGAGCCCGAGGTGTCGCTGTGGGATCTGGCCGCGCTGCAGATCATCGTGGAGGAGGCCGGCGGCATCTTCACCGACCTGAACGGCAACGCCACGCCCGACGGCGGCAGCGTGGTGTGCAGCAACGGGCGGCTGCATGAGGAGGTGCTCGGCCGCCTGTCCGGGCCGCCGGCCTGACCTTCCCGGTCAGCCCGGACTCCCCTCATCCTGGCCCCTCCGGGGGGCGTAGCCATCCCGCCATGCAGACCTGACGCGGCCAGGGGTTGCCCTCGCGGGGGTAAGCGCGGATGCTGGGGTGACATGCGTCACAAGGGCACAAGCGTGCCCTGTCCAAGCTGAGACGCGACCACGGCCTGCCCGCCCGGGCCCGTGCGCGTCTCCCGGCCACCCGGGGAGTGATCGATCGTGAAGGTGCGAGACGGCATGACCAGGCTGGTACTCACCATCGGCCCCGCGCACACGCTGCGCGAGGCAGCGAGGCTGATGTCAGCCCGGCACGTAGGCGCCGCGGTGGTGACCGACGACGGCCACGCCGGGGTGGGCATCCTGACCGAACGGGACGTCCTCGACTCCCTGGGCGCCGGCCAGGACCCCGACACCGAGCTGGTCGCGCAGCACCGCACGGTTGACGTCGTGTTCGCCTCACCGGAGTGGACCCTCCAGCAGGCGGCGGAGACGATGGTCCGGTCCGGGTTCCGACACCTGGTCGTCATCGAGGGTCACGAGGTGACCGGGCTGCTGTCCATGCGGGACATCGTCCGCGTGTGGGCCGACACGTCCGCGGCGGTAGCCAGCACCCCAGCCCACGCACCGGCCTGAACGCCCACCCGATGGCCATCCCTAGCCACGGTCCCGGGCCATGACCTGCTTACTGGCCCCGATCCGTGCCAGCGGCAGCCCGATTCCGGCTGCCTGACGAACGCATGAGACTGTAGAATCATGCGGCTCCGGGGGGCGGTAGTGCTTGTCACCGGCGGATCGTCCGGAATCGGCGCCGCCACTGCCCGGTGCCTCGCCGCTGCCGGGGCCCGCGTCCTGATCGCGGGCCGGGACCCGCGCAGGCTGGATGCCGTGGCCCGGGATACCGGCGGCCTGGCGGTCGAAGCCGATCTCCGCACCCCGGACGGCCCGGCGGAACTTGCCGAGGCGGCCCGGGAGATGGTCGGGAAACTCCCCGGCAGCCCGGAGGACGAATCGGCCTGTGACGGCATCGACGTCCTGATCAACAACGCTGGTGTCGGCTGGTCCGGGCCAGTGCCGGAGATGAGCCCGGACAAGGTCGCGGAGATCCTGGCCGTCGATCTCGCCGCCCCGATCGAGCTGACCCGGCGGCTGCTGCCCGAGATGACCGCCCGCGGCCGGGGCCGGATCGTGTTCGTCTCCTCCATCGCCGGCGCCACCGCGGTCCGCGGCGAGGCAGTGTACTCAGCGGCCAAGGCCGGGCTGGGCTCCTTCGCCGAGAGCCTCGCTCACGAGCTCGAGGGTTCCGGCGTGAGCGTCTCGCTGGTGGTGCCGGGGGTGATCAACACGCCGTTCTTCGACCGCCGCGGCCGCCCCTACGGCCGCAAGAAACCCGGGCCGCTGCCGGCTGAGCGGGCCGCCGAGGCGATCAAGGCCGCGCTGGAGCGTGACCTGCCGGAGGTGTACGTGCCCGGCTGGATGCGGCTGCCCGCCCGGCTGCACGGCGCGGCACCGCGGCTGTTCGGGGTGCTGGCACACCGGTTTGGCGACCAGAGCTGAGACTGAACGGGATCTTCCTGAGCGGGGCCTGCGCGGGCGGGGGCCTTCCCTGAGCGGGGCCTGTGCAGGCGGCCTGTGCAGGCGGCCTGTGCAGACGGCCTGTGCAGGTAGGCCGCCCGAGCGGGCAAAAATGAGGGCCCTGTGCGCCTCCCCAGCCGGGCACACAGGGCCCTCTGCCCCCCGAGCTGGCCGTACGCCCCGGGGAAATGCATCCCGGCGACGGCCATCATGACCTAGTTCATCACGTTCTGGCCGATTATGACAGAGTCCAAAGTCATATTTAGGCTCTTAAGCTGCGCATGGACGTGCTAGTGTGCCCCGCCCACTCCCGGGACGCCCGGTGATGGTGATCCCTAGGCGGGCCAGGCAAGATGGTCCCCGCAAGATGACCCGACGCGATGAACGGCGGCATCAGGTGAGCACTTCAGGCACGACGGCGGCAACCACGGCGGGGCCCGCCGGCCCGGCTGGCCCGGTACCGGGCGGGCGGCGCTGGCTGGCAGGCGCGGCCCTGATCCTGGTGATCGCCTGCCTGGTCCCGCCGGTGGCCACGCTCGCCGGGCGCTACGTGGTGGCGGAGACCGCCCAGTTCGCCGTGTTCGCCATCGTCGTTCCCGCGCTCCTGGTGCTGAGCGGGCTGTGGGGACTTCCCGGGCTGTCCCGCCTTCCCGGGCTGGCGGCCCTGGCCGGACGACTGGCCTCCTCCCGGCGTCGGCACCCGTCGTTCATGCGGTCCCTGCTGGTGCTGACGGTGTTCGGGCTGGTGGCGGTGTTCTGGCGGCTGCCCGCAGTGATCGACGCGGTGGCCCGGCACCCGGCCCTGGCGGTGGCGGAGATGGCCAGCCTGCTCATCGCGGGGATAGTCCTCTGGCTGGAGATCGTGGCCGCACCGCCGGTGCGGCCTCGTGGCCACGAACTGTACCGCGCCGTCATCGCCACCTTCGCGATGTGGCTGACCTGGGTCATCGCCTACATCCTGGGGTTCGCCAACCACGGGGTGTTCCACGCGTTCCGGTACGTTCCGGGCGGCCCGCTCAGCGCCGTCGCGGACCAGGAACTCGCGACCGCGGTGATGTGGCTGGTGGCCGGCGCCTGCTTCCTGCCAGCGATCATCATCGCCGGGTTCAGCTGGCTGCACGACGACGGCGACGTCGAGCAGGAGCTGAACCGGGTCACGGACGCGACCGCGCTGCCCGCGGTGCGCGGCTGGGGCCCGCCGCGGGGCGGGCGGTAAGGCCTCCTCGGCCTGAGGCAGCTCAGCGCTCAGGTGGAGGCCGCTCAGCCGGAGGCGGAGACAGCTCGGCTGCCCGGTCTGAGGCATCCCTGGCCGGCGGCTCAGGCCGGTCCACCGGCAGAGCGATCTTCTCGCTGAGCGGGTGCTCCCGGCCCGCCAGCGCGGCGATCGAGGCCAGGATCCCGGTGTCCCGGTCACCCACCAGCTCCCAGGACCGCGCGATGCCGATGATCAGGGAGGCAGCCAGCACGTTGCCGATCATGTCTATGCCCGCCCTACTGCGCTCATTGCCGAGCAGCACGATGCCGGCCGCCAGTTCGACGCCGAACGTGGCCAGCAGCAGCCCGATGAGGCCGATCTGCCTGCGGACCCGCAGGCGGGCCACCGGGTCCGCGATGATCGAGCGGAGGCCGGCCAGGGTGAACAGGATGCCGATGACCGCCACGATCACCGCGGGGTACGCGATGTTGTTATTCGGGACGAGGCCAAAGAGGGATACCGCGAGGGCATTCGTGAAGGCCAGCAGCGCGGCCGCCGCCCGGACCTGCTGGATGACGCCCCGGCGGGCCTGCGGAGCGACGGACATCGCCACGAACAGCAATCCGGTCAGCGCGGCCGCGCATCCGGCGATGGCCGCGAACAGCTCCCGGTAGCTGCCCAGCACCACGAGAAGATCACCCCCGTCCGGTGGGTGCACCATGACATTGCGGGCAAGCCCGGCAATTACCGTACGGCACGGCGCGGGTCGCCGGGGCCGGCCCGCCCCGGGTCCCAGGCCGGGGTGCCCGGCCGGGGCTACCGGCCGGGGTTCCGGCCGGGGTTCCCGGCCCGGCAGGTGGGCAGGATCCCGATCATGACCGCGAAAGCGTTTCTCGGGACGGGGGCGGCAACCGCCGCCGCCGCGGTGACAGGCAGCGTGGCCACCGATGTGGACAGCGACTGGTACCGGCACCTCGACCTGCCCAGCTGGCAGCCGCCCGGCGAGGTCATCGGCCAGGTGTGGACGGTGCTCTACGGCCTGACCGCGGGCGCCACCGCCCGGGCCTGGAACCGGGCCGACCGGGCCCAGCGCCGGCGCCTGGCCACGGCCCTGGCCGTCAACCTGGGGCTGAACGCCGCCTGGCCGTGGGTGTTCTTCCGCTGGCACCGCCCGGCCCTGGGGGTTGCGGTCATCGCCCTGCTGGAAGCATCTACCGTCGCGCTGACCAGGGAGGTGGCCCGGACCGACGGCAAGGCGGCGGTCGCCCTGGCCCCGTACCTCGGGTGGAACGCCTTCGCCCTGGTCCTGAACACGACGATCGCCGCCGCCAACCAGCCCGGCCGTTAGCTGGTGGCAGGCGGTTCGAAGAGGTTGAGCCATGAGGCCGCCGTGCGCTCGGCGCCGGCTCCTGCCTCAGTCCTGAGCCGCCGCGAAGAACTCCCTCAGCTCAGCGGCCAGTTCCTCCGGTGCCTCCTCGGCCAGGTGATGCCCGCAGTCGAGGGAGCGGCCGCGGACGTCGTCGGCCCAGTCCCGCCAGATGGCCAGCGGGTCTCCGTACAGGTCTTCCATGTCGTCCCGGGCGACCCACAGGAACAGCGCCGGGCAGCCGATCCGCCGCCCCGCCTTCCGGTCGGCGTCGTCGTGCTCGCGGTCGATGCCGAGACCGGCCCGGTAGTCCTCGATCATGGCGTGGACCGTCCCGGGGTCGTGGATCGCGCGCCGGTAGTCGGCGTACGCCTCGGCGCCCATCTGCTCCTCGGTCGCCGTGTACCAGGCATCCGGGTCCGCGTTGATGAGCGGTTCCGCGGGCTTGTCCAGCTGGCCAAGGAAGAACCAGTGGTACCAGGCGGCCGCGAACCTGGCATCGCAGCGGGCCAGCGCCTCGCCGATCGGGATCCCCTCCATCAGCACCACGCGCCGGACCGCCCCGCGGTAGTCCGTGGCCAGCCGCTGCGCGACGTACGTGCCACGATCATGGCCCGCCACGCAGAACCGCTCGTGCCCGAGCCGGCGCATCAACCCGGCGCAGTCCCGGGCCATCGCCCGCTTGGAGTACGGCTCGTGATCGCCCGTTGTCGGTGGCTTGGCCGATTCGCCGTAGCCGCGCAGGTCGGGGCAGACGACAGTGAAGTCCCGGGCCAGCAGCGGTGCGACCCGGTGCCAGGTGGCATGGATTCGCGGGTGCCCGTGCAGCAACAGGACCGGGGGCCCGGACCCGCCGTACCGGACCCGCAGTTCGGCTTCCCCGGCGTCGATGCGCTGCAGCGTGAATCCCTCGAACATGGCTCGTAAGGTTCCACGCAGGACGCAGCCAAACGTGGGTGGCTCCGGATGCCCGGCGCACGGCCGCCGGGGCTCATCATGGTTCCATGACAGACGACCCGGTGCCCGGCGCCGGGGACGGCCGGATGAGCGGGCCGTCCATGGTCTACCGCAGTGCCCCGGATGCTCCCGCGGAGATGATCGTGCTGCGCGAGTTCAGCCGGCTGGCCAGCCAGGTCTACCAGGGCCTGCGGGACGGCATGGTCGACCCCGAGGTCACCTTTGACCTGGCCTGCCACCTGATCGAGTGAGCCCCGCGCAGCGAAACCGCGTACCGCCTGGCCGAGCAGAGCATGGCCGGAGGCGACCCAGGACGCCTGGCCGACCTGGCCCGGCAGGTCTTGGACTCCATCGGCTTCGAGCCGGATTTCGAGGCCGAGCCCCGCCAGCTGGCCCAGCCTGAACAGGCGCTGGAATTGGTCCGGGCTGACCTGGGCGCGGACGGCCTCGACGGCCAGGCCCGGCTGGTGCTCGCGAACGGAGGCTACCCGCGGTACCTGTGGGCCGAGTTCCGCGGCACGTTCGGCCATGGCAGCGGCGTGACCCCGGCCGATGCCCGTGACCCGGTCCGCGCCCTCGTCGCGGTGGCCGCCGAGATGCAGGACGCCGTCATGCACGTCCTGATGGCGGCCTGGCCGACCTGCCCTGCTCATGGCCTGGGCGGCCACGCCCGCGAGCACGAACGGCAGGCGGTCTGGTGGTGCAACGGCGGCCCGGTCGGTCACGTCGTCGCTGCCATCGGGCAGTGGCCCGTCAGGTGAGGATCACCGCCTCGGCGTATCCACCGCAGATGCTCGCCCGCGTACGGCACGAGACAGCGGACCCAGCCGTGCGGGCCGCCCGGTGCGCGACCGTGTCGCCAGCTACCTGGCCAGGGCCCTGGCAGCCCGCGGTGGCTTGTGGGGCAACCACGGCTATGAGGCCGCCTGCCCGATGACCTATACCGACGCCGACGGCGACCCGCTCGACGGGCACCACCGGTACACACTCCGGTTCGACCAGGAGCCGCCGGTTGACGCCTTCTGGTCGATCACCATCTACGACCTGCCGGACTTCTACCTGGTGGCCAACCCGATCGACCGGTACTCCATCGGTGACCGCACACCCGGGCTGCGCCGCGGCCCGGACGGGTCGCTCACGATCGTGATCCAGCACGAGCAGCCCGCCGACACCAGGATCTGGCTGCCCGCCCCAGCCGCGCCATTCCGGCCGCTCATGCGCCTGTACCAGCCGCTGGCCACCGTGCTCGACGGTACCTACAAGATCCCGCCCATCACGAAGGCCACGAGCTAGCTCCTCCCCGGCGCAACCGGATGTCGGCTGACGTGCGGCACAGGTGACGCCCGGTGCACGGCGCGGGTCCCCGCGCCTCTCCGGCGGCCCGGCTCACCGCTTCGGGCGCTGCCCAGGGTCACGTCGGAGATAACGCTCATGCCACCAGCGCCGGCGGCGCTCGCTGTGCACCGGGTCGTCCCACAGCCGCAGCTCACCGCCGCCCGTCTCGACGGCCGCGTCACCGAAGGCGAGGGCACGGCGGGCGGGGATCTCGATCGGCTGCTCGGACCGGGGCGGGCCGGGCAGGTGCAAGCGGGCGGTGCCGTTGACGTCGTGGCCGCCGGTCACGGCCTCGAAGCCCGAGGTGTCGCCCAGGCGGGCGGCGACCTCCGGGTGGCCGTAGATCCGCGCCGGGGTGGGACTTCCGTGGCCAAGGGTCCACCGAGCGGAGCAGCGAAGAGATCTTCCGGCCGGGCGAACCGGCTGCCGCCGGGCCGCAATAAAGAAGTGGCGGGCAACGCGGGCTTGGCTACGGCTCAGTGCGAGTGCGGCGAAGTGACCGGCATGGCTGTGGTCTTGGCGGCCGGGGCCGTGGTCAGTAAAGGGCCTGGTTGACCGCCGCAGCGGCCACTGTAACTCCCGCGAGGAGGGCAGCATGATCAAATTCAGCATGCCAGCGCGTCCGGATGTGACCTGGCGCCGGGGCCTGTACCTGCGGCGGCCACGGTAGCGGCAGAGATTTGTTGCGCTCAGGGCTTCTGCCGCGACAGCGCACCAGATGACCGACAGCCGCGACCGCGTGAAGTGGCCCCGATGAATTCCAGCCAGCACGAGCCAGCCTCACCCGTGGGTCACGATGCGGCCGTTGCCAGCCAGCACCGCGCCACCGGTCGTGCACGCTCGCGGTGGGCGGTCCATCTGGCCTTGCTGATCACGGTCATCGTGGCGTTGGTGCCCCTGCTCCTGTTCAACGTCGGTCCCCGGGTGACGGTCCACGTCATCATCGCCTGCGCGTTCTTGGGGCTGGTTATCGTCCACCTCGCACAACGCCGCCACACGCTGAGCAGGCTGATCGCCCAGCTCGTCCGAGCCGGCTCCCGGATGAAGGGAAGGCGGCTGGCCGTCTCCGACGCCATCCTTGGGTTCCTCGTCGTAAACGTCCTGGCCTCGGGCATCTTTGACCTCGCGACAGGACTAAACAGCCGCATCGAGTTGCCCGGCATCCGTCTCTTCATTGGGTGGCATTCTCTTTCGAGCCTGCTGTTCCTCGGCTACCTCATCGCACACGTCATTCGCCGACGGAAGCGACTACGACGGTCGCGGATCCGCTGACCCTCCGTATCGGCCGCAGATCTCTTCATGAACAGACACCCACCACGACGGTCACGACCCGGGGGCTCGAAAGCGAGGACTGCGGCGCCGCTGGGCACCTGCAATGCGCTGTATCTGGCACGGATCTGGCACGGATCTGGCCCGCGCCTGCCGCTGAGCCGCCGCTGGGAGTTGCCCCGGGCAATTAGCCGGGCATCGTCTAGTGTCCCGCGTCTGAAATACGTCAGAAAATTATAGACTTCGGCTGTGACCCGAACTGGGAGGCCGAAGGCCCCGCTTGTCCTGACGGATGCGGAGCGTGATCAGCTGACTCGCTGGGCGCGGCGGGCGAAGTCGTCGCAGGCCCTGGCGCTGCGGTCGAAGATCGTGCTGGCCTGCGCGGAGGGCCTGCCGAGCCGGGAGGTCGCGGAGCGGCTGGGTGCGCACGAGGACACGGTCGGCAAGTGGCGGCGGCGGTTCCTCGCGCAGCGCCTGGATGGCCTGGCCGACGAGGACCGGCCCGGCCGCCCGCCGTCGGTCACGCTGGACCAGGTCGAAGACGTCCTGGTTGCCACGCTGGAGCAGGTTCCGGCGGATGCCACACACTGGTCGCGGTCCTCAATGGCGAAGAAGGCAGGGTTGTCGAAGTCGACGATCGGGCGGATCTGGCGGGACTTCGGCCTCAAACCGCACCTGACCGACGGGTTCAAGCTGTCGTCGGACCCGCTGTTCATGGAAAAGGTTGTCGACGTCGTCGGGCTCTACCACGACCCGCCGGAGAAGGCGGTGGTGCTCTGCGTGGACGAAAAAAGCCAGATTCAGGCCCTCGACCGGTCGCAGCCGGTGCTGCCGATGATGCCCGGCATGCCGGAGCGGCGCAGCCACGACTACTGCCGGCACGGCATTACCAGCCTGTTTGCCGCCTTCAACATCGCCGATGGCACGGTCATCTCCGAACTGCACCGCCAGCACCGGGCAACCGAGTTCAAGAAGTTCCTGATCTCGATCGACAAGACCGTGCCCGAAGGCCTCGATGTGCACCTGGTCTGTGACAACTGCGGCACCCACAAGACCCCCGCCATCAAGGCATGGCTCGGCCGGCATCCGCGCTTCCACATGCATTTCACGCCGACCGGGTCGTCGTGGATCAACCAGGTCGAGCGGTGGTTCGGCTTCCTGACCGATCAGATGATCCGCCGCGGAGTTCACAAGAGCGTGCAAGCTCTCGAAGCTGACATCCGCGGCTGGATCGCCCAGTGGAACCAGGACCCGAAGCCCTTCGTGTGGAAGAAGACCGCCGAGGAGATCCTCGACTCCCTCGCCCGATATTGCCGACGTATTTCAGACGCGGGACACTAGTGGCCTGGTCGGGAAGCGGTTAGCGTGGCCGGATGCTGGGGGCTGGCTGGACCGAGGTTGTGGCCCTGGTCGCGGCCTACCTGATCGCGGTGCTGGCGACTCCCGCGGGGATCTCTGGCGCGGTCTTGCTGCTGCCCTTCCAGGTCAGCGTCCTGGGCACCCCCAGCCCGGCCGTCACGCCAACCAACCTGCTTTACAACGTGGTTGCCACCCCGGGCGGGCTGTACCGCTACTGGCGGCAGAATCAGACCGGCGGCCAGCTCGCCCTGGTCCTCATCGCCGGGACCCTGCCCGGCGTGATCGCCGGATCGGTAATCCGGGTGGAGCTGCTGCCGGGCCCCCGTGTTTTCGACCTGGTGGTCGCCGCCGTCCTGGTGCCACTCGGGATCTGGCTGGCACTTATGCGGCCCGCTCGCCCGGATGGCTCAGACCGCCCGGCCCGGTCGATCCCAGCTCCGGTCCTGGTGCTCCTGGCCGCCGCGGTGGGCTGCGTCGGCGGGATCTACGGGATTGGTGGCGGCTCGATCCTGGCTCCCATCCTGATCGGGTCTGGCCGACGGCCCTCCGAGGTCGCGCCGGCTACCCTGGCTTCCACGTTCGTCACGTCGGTGGCGGGCGTCATCACGTTCACGATCTTGTCGATCCACGAGCACGGTTCGGTGGCCCCGGACTGGTCAACTGGTATCGCGCTGGGCGTGGGTGGCCTGGCTGGCGCCTATACCGGGGCCCGGATTCAGTCCCGGCTGCCTGACGTCCAGATCCGCCGATTGGTCGGTGTCCTGGTGATCGCCATCGGTGCCCGGTACCTGTGGTCTGGTCTTGCCTGATCCTGCTCCACTGCCATCTTCCCCTCACTGCCCCTTATCAGTGGGATTCAGTGGTAATTGTCGACGGCAGAGGCATCGAATGCGCGCACCAGATGACAGCACCACTCTCTCGCGATCTGTCACCGTTATGAGGCGTCTGATCAGGCCATGGGCGTACCGGCACCGCCGTGCCGTCGCGGACGTGCGCCGGCCCGACGAGCGTTGATTTAGGTTCCGCCGTGGAGCTGGGTGAGCCGCAAATGCGGCGGCCGCGCTCATGGACGCTTCAGGAACCTGAAATAGAAGGCCACGAACACCAGGACAATTCCGACGTTTACTATCAGCCGCTCCCACAACTGGTTCCTGAAGAACAGGACGTCCACGCCGACCACGACGGCTACCAGCGCGAGCACGTAGAGCACGACGGCTACCTGTCTCCCCATCGTTCCTTCCTACTATGTGCGACGGAGTGGAGCAAGATCGGCGGCGGCTTCGAGCTCGGGCCGCCCAACTCCACGGAGGGCAGACGAAACGTGCCGATCCGTGAGGTGATCATTTCCTCATCAAGTGGAACCTGGCGTGCTTCGCCGAGCCAGGAGACGAGGGACTCATCGTCACCAGCCCGGCCGGGAAGGCCGCTACGGCACACCAGCTTTCCGGCGCCGGGTATGGCTGCCCGCGCTCAAGGCGGCCGGGGCTTCCTGCCATCCATTCAGAATCAGGCCAGCACAGAAGATCAGAAAGCTTAACCTATAATTCTAGAAGTTTATTGCTAGTTTTAGATTACCAGCGTAGCGTCGTCAACAGAGCCCGGAGCAGCCAGGCCCCGCAGGTCACAGGAGGCATCCCGATGGTCGCACCGACTGACAACGCCGCTCCCTGAGGTGGCCCAGGTGCTCGCCGCGGTTGGCATTGCCGTATGCGTCGGCGTGGTCGTGGCCGTGTGGGTGGCCGGTGCGCTGTACAACGCTTTCCGTTCTCCGCATAGCGCCTCTCATGCTCCGGGTGAGCGGACCCGGGGCCAGCCCGGGAGGACAGCGCTCATCGTGGTGGCAGCGGGGTGTGCGGGCCTGGTGATTGTCAGCCGTAGCCACTTTGATGGCGTGGCCGTGGGGGCGTTGTGGGTCCGGGTCGTCGGGCTGGCCGTGCTGGTCGCTTCGACCGTATTCACGCTGTGGGCCCGCTTCTCGCTCGGCACCATGTGGAGTGTGGCGCCCCAGGTCAAAGATGATCACCGGCTCCGCACTCACGGGCCGTACGCAGTGACACGTCATCCGATCTACACCGGCCTGCTCGGCATGATGCTCGGCACCACGCTGCTCAGCGGGATGGTCAGTGGATCGTGATCTTCCCGGTCGGCCTGCTTATCTTCGAGGTCAAGATCCGTATGGAGGAGCATCTGATGCTGGCGACCTTCCCCGAGGAGTACCCCCGGTACTGCCGGCAGGTGCCACAACTCGTCCCCGGTCTGAACGGACTGCGCCAACGCCACTCCCCTAGCTTGTAGCCCCCGGCGCCCGGAAAGGTAACGCTCATCGGCTCGCCGCTTCTCGCGCTTGAATCACCGGTTTCCGGCCCCCCGCGCGAACGGCGCAGCCGACTTGCCAAGGGGCGGCGGCCCGTACGCTGTGAGAAATTGGGGGTGGCTTGGTGGCCTAATTTCCACTTTCACACACCAGGGCGCCATTCGAGTCTGCATATGACTTCACGCTGACAGGCGGCGCTCGGGGCGCCCAGCTCCGTGCAGGTCAGCCCGAATGGTGGCAATCGCCGCTTTCTGAGCAGAAGCGCCCGACGCATTCCTGCCAGTCCCGCCAAGTCACAGAACCCGGTCGACACGCTCCACTGTGATCAGGTCATCGTCGACCACATAAATGACCCTGAACCGGCCACGCGCAGACGGTGATACTCGCCCGGTGAAAACCCTCCGCAGGGTAGGGATCTAAGACGAGCCTCGCGACCGCCGCGCCGATCGCGCGCATCCCGTCCTGATCTTCTATGCAGCGCCGCGCCGAAGCCCGCGCCGCCGGAGAACCACTCGATCCTCACTGCTCGCGGAGCAGCTCGGCCATCGCCTCTTCATGCGAGACGGCCCCGGGCCGTCCGGCCGCCACCCACTCCTGGTGTGCGCCAGCGTCGTTTCGACGTCGGCTTCCTCCAGAAGCTCCGGAGAGGCATGACGCTGCATGGCCTGGAGCTGCCGCAAGTCCCTGAGCGGCACGATCGCGGCCGCCTCGCCGCCCAGGTGGATCACCTGATAGGAGTCCGCACAACCACCCCATCACTGCGCAGACCAGCGAATACACGCGTCGCCGGCGAGCGAAACAGCGACCGGCAGTTGGGCAGCGCCTCGGCTTACCCCGCGGATTACCGCAGCGGCGTGACCTCGGTGTCTGCGGCGTGCAGCGGCTCGCCGCAGTGAGAGCAGCGGATTTCGGCAACGGTTGGGTGATCGCACTGGCGGTGGCGGATCAGGGCAGGTGGTCCGGTTTCCGCCATCGTCCACTTGTCTCCCCAGGCGCTGATGGCGAGCAGGATGTCGCACAGTTGCCATCCCTTGTCGGTCAGGATGTAGTTGAACCGCTCAGGCCGCTGGGCGTAGGCACGCCTGACCACGATCTCATCGCTGACCAGTCGGTTAAGGCGCAGGGTGAGGACCTTACGGGAGACGCCGAGATGGGTGTGCAGGGCGTCGAACCGCGTGACTCCGATGAACAGGTCCCGCAGGACAAGTGCGGTCCACGGCTCGCCCAGCACGGCCATGGTGCGGGCGATTGAGCAGTCGTAGGTCTCGAACGAGGTTCGCGGCGGCATCCTTGCAGCATAGGTTGGTTGCTTGGAGAGACTCACCCGTAGTACGGTCGGTCTCTTCGAGAGACTCTGGAGGTGTCATGCCAGCCGTGCCGTCCGATGAGGAGTTCCTCGCCTATAACCAAGGCGTCATCAGCGAGTTCCGCGCCAATCAGGGCGTGGTCAGCCAGCCGCCGTTCCCGATCCTGCTCCTGACGACGACCGGGGCGCGGACAGGACGGCAGGCGACCGTGCCGCTCGGGTTCGCAGTCGACGACAACGGACGTGTCTTCGTGATGGCCTCCAAGGCGGGCGCTCCGACGCATCCGGCCTGGTTCCACAACCTGAGGGCCAACCCGTCAGTGACGGTGGAGCTCGGCGACAGGTCCTTTCAGGCTCAGGCCGTCGTGACGGAGGGGGAGGAGCGCGACCGGCTCTACGGCATGATTTCCGGCGGCGCCTCCGAATACGAGAAGAACACCGACCGCGTTTTCCCGGTCATCGTCCTCGAAGGCGTCCCCGCGCCCGCCTAACCGCCTCACCCGGCGCGGCAGCGATTATCAGCCAAGCCCAGAAGTGATCGACTGCTCGTCCCCGTCTTCCATTCTTGAGGTCATCAATCGCAACAACCCAAAACGTGATGACCTTGGATGCTCTGACAGCGCTGTACACACGGCCCCGGGGGACGTTTCCCTGGTAGCGCCCCGAGCGCGACTCGAACGCGCGACCTACTGCTTAGGAGGCAGTTGCTCTATCCGCTGAGCTATCGGGGCCAGCCGTCCGCCGTCATGCCCGGCCAGGCGGCGCAAGCGTCACCAAGCCTAACCGGTCCACCACCGTAGCGGGCCTGCACTCGGCCGCCGGGCGCACCCCGGCACGTGGACCGTAGGCTTGGTGGCCAGCCCCTGATAACCAGGCACGCGACCAAGGAGCACATGCGGGTGCAGGTACGAGACGTGATGACCCAGGCCACGATCACGGAGACCGCCTCAGACTCGCTCCGGGACGCCGCGGAGCGGATGTGGCGGCAGCAGACCGGGTCACTGCTGATATCGGACGGCGGCCGGCTCGCCGGGATCATCACCGAGCGCGACCTGCTGCGGGCGGTAGCCCTCGGCGCCGACCCGGAGCGGAGCACCGTGGACGAGGCGATGACCACCGAGGTCTTCACGGTCCCCCCGGACATGCCGCTGCACCAGGCGGCACGGGAGATGGCGGCCCGGTGGATCCGGCACCTGCCGGTGGTGCAGGACGGCGAACTGCTCGGCGTGATCAGCATGCGGGACATCACCGGCATCTTCGCCGCGCTCACCCCGGCCGGGGTGACGGTGGAGCACGAGTTCGACCAGCTGGTCCGGGAACGCCGCCTGGCCCGGATCGAGCACGGAGACCTCGACTAGTGCCGTATCAGGCGGCGTTCGCCAGGCCGGCCCAATGTTCTCCGCCCGCCAGGCCGGCGCGGCCGAAGGGACGGATGGCCGAGCGGGGCAATTTGCCGCCCGGGGCGCCTCGTGACTTCCTGGAAGCGAGGTAGTTCCCGGCCGAGCCGCGGTCAGTCGGCCGGTATTAATGTCCGGCGAGGAACGCGGCCATTGCCGCAGCCAGCTCAGGCGCGGCAAACGCGCTCTCGTGACCTCCTGGCACGCGTACGAACCGGGCATCGCCCAGGCGCGCGGCCAGCTCGTCGGCATCAGAGCGCTCATCCCGATCGCCGATCGCGACGAGTGCCGGGATGGTGATCTGACGCAGGGCATCCTCGGGAGTCGGGACGAGCGAGTCCGCCACGTGCAGCAGCGCCCGGGGGTCGGCGCCGAGCTTTGAGATCCAGTGCGCGATGAGCGCATCGCGTGAGCCGGGCTCGATCGCGGCCCCGTCGGCGAGCGCGGTGAGCACGCGGTAGGTCGCCCCGCCGCCCTGGGGACCGCTCACTTTGGCCAGTCCCTGCCCGGCCACGATCGCGCGGCCCGGCTTGGCGCCCCGAGCGAGCATGCGCAGCACGATCCGCGCGCCGAGGGAGTAGCCGCCAAGGTCGTAGTCCCCGTCGCCGAGACCGAGATGCCCGACCAGGGCGAGCCCGTCATCGGCCAGTACGTCCGGAGGATAGGCGGCGGGATCGTGCGGCTTCGCACTGTCCCCATGGCCACGGAAGTCCGGAAGGACGACGCGGCGCCCCTGCCCGGCGAACGGGCCGGCCCAGCCGTCGAGCATGTGCGAACCTGCGCCCATGAAGCCGTGCAGCAGAATCAGCGGCCGGCCGGACCCGGTCTCACGACACGCCAGCTCCACGCCGTCGCGGCCAGCGAATCGATAACCGCCCATATCGCGGTCGATCCTAGGCCATCTGCCCCCGGCAGACGCAGCCCCGCAGTATCGGGGACAGGTCAGCGGCACCCGCCCTGTGCCGCTGCTGCGATGTCTCTCGCCGGAACGGGGCAAACGTGGCCTGCTCCGGCACTAACCCGGTGCGCATCCGTTAGCGCCGTACTTCTTACCCCCGATAACGGGGAAAATCTACGGCGCTAATGAAACGAGGGCGCGGGGCGGGGCGGGGCAGCGGCGTCCACGGCGAGCACCCGGAAGGGCCGCCCGGGGTCAGGGGAGTTCGACGGGGAGCTTGATGCCGTCCAGGACGTTCGGGCAGGGGCAGGTCCGCTCCACGGGCAGCCCGCCGATGACATCCAGGACCAGGTCGCGGAGCCGGGCCACATTCGAGGCGAACACCCGGAACACTTCCTCCTGGGTCACCCCCTCCCCCTCCTCCACGCCCGCGTCGGTGTCGGTGATGAGGGCCAGCGCCGTGTAGCAGAGCGCCAGTTCCCGGGCCAGCACCGCCTCGGGGTGCCCGGTCATCCCGATCAGGCTCCAGCCCTGGGAGGCGTACCACTGGGATTCGGCGCGGGTCGAGAAGCGGGGCCCCTCGATGACGACCAGGGTGCCGGAGTCGGACAGGTCCCAGCCGGCCGCACGGGCCGCCGTGATGGCCTGGGCCCGCCCCGAGGGGCAGTAGGGGTCGGCGAACGGGATGTGCACGGCCCCGCCCGAGTCGTAGAAGGTCTGGGCACGCCCGATCGTGCGGTCCACGATCTGATCGGGGATGGCGAGCCGCCCCGGGCCGTACGCGGGGTTCAGCGAGCCGACCGCGGTCGGGGCCAGGATCTGCCGGACGCCCAGCGAGCGAAGCGCCCACAGGTTGGCCCGGTACGGGATCCGGTGCGGCGGGTACCGGTGGTCCCGGCCGTGCCGGGGCACGAACGCCACTGTCCGGCCGGCCACCTCGCCGACCACGATGGGGTCGCTCGGCTCGCCGTACGGGGTGTCCACCTGGACTTCGTCGGCCGCCTGGAGGAACTCGTAGAAGCCGGACCCGCCGATGACGCCGATCTCCGCGCGCGCGTTCACGCGGATAGGTTAGCTACCCGTCGCAGCGGGCGCCGACGTCGAGGGCGAAGTCTTCGCTTCCTTCTTAGCCCCGGACGAACCCGACGTCCCCGACCCCGACCCCGACCCGGACCCGGACCCGGACGTCCCGGACTCGGAGCCGGATGACGACTCCTTGGCCCCGGACTTGGCCGCGTCGGCCGAACCAGCCTCGCCCGCCTTCGCGGCGGCCGGCTCCTTGTCCTTCTTCGCCCCGTCGGCGGCGGACCCCTTACGGCTGTCGTTGCGGTAGAAGCCAGACCCCTTGAAGACGATGCCGACCGGCGTGAACACCTTGCGCAGCGGTCCCTGGCAGGCCGGGCAGACGGTCAGCGCGTCGTCGCTGAACTTCTGCACCGCCTCCAGCTCCTCGCCGCATTCGGTGCAGCGGTACTGATAGGTCGGCACGATCCCCTCCTTCAGCATCCCGCGGGCAGTTAGCACTCACTGCTCGTGACTGCTAAATGGTAGCTCATCCCGCCGGAAGCCTCGTCACGCCGGCGGCGGGCCGGGCGACCAGGCGCACCGGCTGGTCATGCGGCCCAGCAGGCACGGAGTCCAGGAACTCGGTGTCATACAGCAGCGCAACGACCGGTACAGACGCACCGACCCGGGCCAGCGCGCGGTCGAACGAGCCGCCGCCACGGCCCAGCCGCCGCCCGGAATGATCTACCGCCAGTGCCGGGACCACCACCAGGTCGGCGCTGCTGATGGCGGTGACGCCGCGGGGCGGCTCGGTCGGCTCGGTGAGCCCCCGCGGGCCGGGCCGCAGCGAGTCCGGGCCCTCGTAGGACGCCCAGTCCAGGTCGCCGTCGTCGCGGAGTATCGGCAGCAGCACGTAGCTGCCGCGCTTATACAGCCCGAACACCAGCCCGTGGGTATCCGGCTCCGTCCCGATCGAGTAGTAAGCGGCCACCGTCCCGGCCATCTGCGCCTCGGGCAGCGACAGCACCGCGTCGCGGACCGACCGGGCGGCCGCCGCCCGCTGCTCCGGGCTGAGCCGGCGGCGCGCCGCCACCAGCTGGGCACGCAGGGCGGCCTTGTCGCGGTCCAGCTGTGACGTCACGGAAAACCGCCTCGCAGGTAAGGGGCCTGGACGTTTGCCGGGCCACCTGAGGGCTAGGGTACGAGGATGCGTGATAACGCCGCTGTGACCAAGGCGGTCGTCCCGGCGGCGGGCCTGGGAACACGGTTCCTGCCCGCGACCAAGGCGACCCCCAAGGAGATGCTGCCGGTCGTCGACAAGCCGGCCATCCAGTACGTCGTCGAGGAGGCCGTCAGCGCCGGCCTGGACGACGTGCTGATGATCACTGGCCGGAGCAAGCGGTCCATCGAGGACCACTTCGACCGGAACTACGAGCTGGAAGAGGCCCTCGCCGCCAAGGGCGACAAGGAGGGCCTCGAACTCATCCGTGAATCCTACGAGCTGGCCACCGTGCACTACGTCCGCCAGGGTGACCCGAAGGGCCTCGGCCACGCGGTGCTGTGCGCGGCCAAGCACGTGGGCAACCATCCGTTCGCCGTCCTGCTCGGTGACGACTTCATCCACCCCGAGGACGGCCTGCTGCAGCGCATGCTGGAGGTCCGGGCCGCCTACGGCGGCACGGTCGTCGCGCTGATGGAGGTCGCGTCCGACCAGGTGTCCAGCTACGGCTGCGCGGCCATCGAGCAGACCAGCGAGAACGACGTGGTCACCGTCATCGACCTGATCGAGAAGCCGGCCCCGGAGGACGCGCCGAGCAACTGGATCGTCATCGGGCGGTACGTCTGCGACCCGGCCGTGTTCGGGGTGCTGGAGACGACCCCGCCGGGCCGGGGCGGCGAGATCCAGCTCACCGACGCGCTGATGGAGCTGACCCGGCGGGATCCGGCCGACGGCGGCGGGGTGCACGGCGTGCTGTTCCGCGGCCGCCGCTACGACACCGGCAACAAGATCGACTACCTGCGCACGCTGGTCCAGTTCGCCTGCGAGCGCCCCGACGTGGCGCCGGAGTTCGTGCCCTGGCTGCGCAAGTACGTCGACAACCTGCAATGACCCACCCGGAGCCGCCCGCCGGCCTGATCGGCGTGGACGAGCACCGCGCCGAGACCCTGGGCGCCCTGCTCCCGCTGCACCCGGTACGGCTGCCACTGGCCGACGCGGACGGCAGCGTGCTGGCCGAGGACGTGCTGGCCGGCGCGCCGCTGCCGTCGTTCGACAACTCGGCCATGGACGGGTACGCGGTCCGGGCCGCCGACCTGGCCGGCGCGTCCGAGGCGGCGCCGGCCCGGCTGCCGGTGCGGGGCGAGATCCCGGCCGGGGACACCGGGCAGTACCGGGTGGAGCCCGGCACCTGCCTGCGCATCATGACCGGCGCGCTGCTGCCCGCGGCGGCCGACGCCGTGGTCCCGGTGGAATGGACCGACGGGGGCACGACCGTGGCCGCGTTTAGCCGCGCAGTGTCAGCCGGGAACGCGATCCGCCATCGTGGCGATGACGTGGCAGCAAAAGAGCTGCTGGTGATGTCAGGGACCACTGTGGGTCCCGTTGAGCTGGCTCTTCTCGCGGCATCGGGACAGGGAACCGTGCTGGCGCGGCCGCGGCCGCGGGTGGCGGTGATCTCGACCGGCAATGAGCTGGCCGAGCCCGGGACGCCGCTGGTGCCCGGGCGGATCTGGGAGTCGAACAGCTTCATGCTCGCCGCGGCGGCCCGGCAGGCCGGCGCGGTGGCCGGCCGGCACCGGGTGCCGGACGACCCGGACGCCGTGCTGGCCACCCTGGAGCAGCTGCTGCCGCACGCCGACCTGCTGATCACCAGCGGCGGGGTGAGCATGGGCGGTGAGCACGATGTCGTCAAGGCGTCGCTGTCCAAGCTGGGCACGGTGGAGTTCCGGAAGGTCGCGATGCAGCCGGGGATGCCGCAGGGCTTCGGCGTGCTGGGGCCGGACCGGACGCCGATCTTCACCCTGCCGGGCAACCCGGTCAGCGCGTACGTGTCGTTCCTGCTGTTCGTCCGGCCGGCCCTGGCCGCGCTGCAGGGCGGGCCGCCGCCGCGGGAGCGGGTGGTCAGCGCCGCGCTCACCGAGCCGGTGCGGTCGCCGGAGGGGCGGCGGTCCTACCTACGCGGCATCCTGGATGACGCGGAGGCCACCGTGGTCCCGCTGACCGGCCAGTCCTCGCACCAGCTGGGCGCGTTGGCCCGGGCCAACGCGCTGATCATCGTGCCGGAGCCGGTGACCCGGCTGGAGGAGGGCACCGGCGTGGACGTACTGTGCCTGCCATGACCGATTCTCCGGCCGAGGCGACCGGGCCGGCCAACGGGGCGCGGGCCGCCGGGCCGGGCCTGACGCACGTGGACCAGGCCGGGCACGCCCGGATGGTCGATGTGTCGGCCAAGGACGTCACCGCCCGCCAGGCCCGCGCGTCCGGCCGGGTGCGGCTCGCGCCCGCGGCGGTCGCGGCGCTGCGTGCGGGCACGATGCCGAAGGGGGACGCGCTCGCGGTGGCCCGGATCGCCGGGATCCAGGGCGCGAAGAAGACGCCGGACCTGGTGCCGCTGTGCCACCCGATCGCGCTGCACGGGGTCACGGTGGAACTGGCGGTGACCGATGACGGGGTCGAGATCTCGGCAGTGACCCGCACCGCGGACCGGACGGGGGTCGAAATGGAGGCGCTCACCTCAGTGACCGTGGCCGCGCTGGCCCTGGTGGACATGGTCAAGGCGGTGGACCCGGCGGCGGTGATCACTGACGTCCGGGTCGAGGAGAAGCTGGGCGGCAAGACCGGTACCTGGCGGCGGCCATGACCGACGCGTGGGCCGAGGCGGTCGAGGAAGGCCGGACCGGACCGGCCGACGGCAGCCCGCTGATCCGGGCGCTCGCGGTCACCGTCTCGAACCGGGCCTCGGCGGGGGTGTACGAGGACAAGTCCGGGCCGGAGCTGGCCGGCCTGCTGGCCGCGGCGGGCTGCGCCGTGGACGGCCCGCTCGTGGTGCCCGACGGCGAGCCGGTCGAGCAGGCGCTGCGGGACGCGGTGGCGCAGGGGTACCAGGTGGTGGTGACCACCGGGGGTACCGGCCTGACGCCGGGCGACCAGACCCCGGAAATGACTCGCAAGGTGATCGACCGGGAGATCCCGGGCATCGCCGAGGCTATCCGGGCGGACGGGATCGCGGGGGGCGTGCCGACGGCGATGCTGTCGCGCGGCCTGGCCGGGCTGGCCGGCACGGTGCTCATCGTGAACCTGCCGGGCTCCAGCGGCGGCGTCCGGGACGGCATGCGGGTCCTGGGGCCGGTCCTGGCCCACGCCGTTGACCAGGCCCGCGGTGGAGATCATCCACGTCCGGCCTGATTGGGCGGGAGCCGGCGTAGCGTCTCGATCACAAACAGGGGAATGATGGGCCTCGTGGGACGTATGCGCGGCTGGCCGGTCACCATCACCGAACCGGACCTGCTCGAAGAGCCCATCGGGCTCCGCCCGGTGCGCGCCCGGGACGCCGGGATATGGCGGGATGCCCGGGTGCGCAATGCGGACTGGCTGCGCCCCTGGGAGCCGACCAACCCGGAAACGCCGTTGTACCGCTCCACGATCAGCCCGTACCTGGCCATGACCCGGACCATGCGCCGGGAGGCCCGGCAGGGCCTGGCGCTGCCCTGGGTGGTCACCTACGGTGGCCGGTTCGCCGGGCAGCTCACCGTGGGCAGCATCACCTGGGGCTCGGCCCGGTCCGCGCAGGTGGGTTACTGGATCGACGAGGCGTATGCCGGGCGGCACGTCACCCCGACCGCGCTGGCCATGGCCCTGGACCACTGCTTCTTCGTGGTCGGGCTGCACCGGGTGGAGGCCAGCATCCGCCCGGAGAACCACGCCAGCCGCCGGGTGGTGGAGAAGCTGGGCTTCCGCGAGGAAGGGCTGCGGCGGCGGTACCTGCACATCGATGGGGCATGGCGGGATCACCTATGTTATGCCCTGACGGTGGAGGACGTGTCCGGCGGGCTGCTCCCCCGTTGGCGCAACGCGCTGTCCGTGCTGCGCGCGGGGCAAACAGGGCAGCGGTCACCGGGAGCCGGGGCGGCCGGGCCGGGGTCGGCCCGGGTACGGCAGTCGCCGGGCGCCGGGTCCCCGGGCACAGGCGGCTGGCGCGGGCCGGGGGGATTCGGCGGCAGCGGCGCGGGGGGGTACGGCGGGACCGGCGGTTACGGTGGCCCCGGCAGTTACGGCGGGACCGGCGGTTACGGCGGGACCGGCGGCCCGGGGCCGCTCTAGCCACCGGGCTGCGCGGGCCCGACCCGGCCGGGGTTGCCCGTCCCGGCGGCCAAGCTCGCTGTCGGGCGCTGAGCTGGGCATTCTGGGGTGTGCCGGGCGGTCATCCCGAGGGCAGGCCGGCCGGTCAACCTGGATGCGGCCCGGTGATCTCACGACACACCGGGCCTAATGCTGTTCATCGCCTGCGCTGGCGCCTACGGTGCGTGACGTGAACAAGCCCGCGTGGCGGTCCATCATGCCTGCACCCAGGCGTGGGCTCGCCGTGCGCCGGCTGGGTGATCGCGCGGCGGGATCGCTGGCCCGCGGGGTGAGCCGGTGAGCAGCGCGATCCTGTACTTCGCCATCGTCGCCATCTGGGTGGGCGTCCTCATGCCCAAGTGGCTCCGGCCTGCCCAGCCGCAGCAGTTCCGGATGGAAGCAGCGGAACAGGACGAGCTCATTGTCGCTGCTGCGCGCCCCGCTGAGCGGCGGGACACCACGGAGCGGCAGTCCAGGAGTCGGGACATGCCGCGGCGGCCAGGACGTGCTGACCCCAGGGACACGGGACAGCGGCGCCAGGTAACCGCCGCGCCGCCAGAGCCGGTGGCCGGATCCGCGGAGCAAGCCGCCGCCCGCCGGGCCAGCGTCCTGCGCGCCCGGCGCCGGATGCTGGGCACGCTGGTTGCGCTCACGCTGGGCGCGTTCGTGATCGCCCTGACGCACCTGGCCGCCGTGTGGGTGGCCGTGCCACCCACGGTGCTGCTGGGCTTCTTCCTGCTGCTGCTCCGCGACGCCGCCCGCACCGACTCCGCCCGCACCGGTGCGGCCCGCACCGGCGCGGCCCGCACCGACGCCGGGCGGGCGCACCGGCAGGCCCCGGCCGCCACCGCGGCGCGGTCCCGCGATGAGGTGCGGTTCGAGCGGGAGGAGATGCGGCCCGAGCGCCCGGACCGAGCCGAGGACGAGGCCGGGGAGAGCCCGGCCGTCCCGGAGGTGGCCCAGGCGGAACCGGCGGCGGAGGTCACCCACCAGGCCCAGATCATCGACATCTCGGCCCGGGTCACCGACCAGCTCTACGACCAGTACACCGACGCCGCCGAGCGCGCCGTCGGCGACTGACCCGCGGGCGCGCCCGCGAGGCCCAGCGAACGAAACCATTACGGACCGGCGCCGTGACTTGGCGGCCCCGGAACGAGCGGCACTTAATGAGGCATGGAGCCGCTCAAGGACGACGACCCGGACCGTCTCGGGCCGTACCGGGTACACGCCCGGCTCGGCTCAGGCGGGATGGGCCAGGTGTACCTGGGCCGCTCCCCCGCGGGCCGGGCGGTGGCACTCAAAGTCCTGCACGAGGAGCGGGCTCGCGATCCGGCGTTCCGGGCCCGGTTCTGGCGGGAGGTCGCCGCGGCCCGGCAGGTCAGCGGGGCGTACACCGCAGCCGTGCTGGACGCCGGCGCGGAGGAGGGCCGCCACTGGCTGGCGACCGTCTTCGTGGCCGGCCCTTCGCTGCTTGACCTGGTCTGCACGCATGGGCCGCTGCCCCTCGCGGCGGCATGGCGGCTGGCCGGCGGACTCGTCGAGGCGCTCACCGCGGTGCACGCCTGCGGCCTGGTCCACCGTGACCTGAAGCCAGCGAACGTCCTGCTCGCCGCGGACGGACCGCGGGTGATCGATTTCGGCCTGTCCCGGGTCGTGGATAACCAGGTGCCGACACTGAGCGGGCTGGTCTCCGGCACTCCCGGGTTCATGTCCCCGGAGCAGGCCAAGGGCGACCCCGTCGGGCCCGCCAGCGACGTGTTCTCCCTCGGCTCCCTGCTGGTGTTCGCCAGTGCTGGAAGCGGCCCGTTCGGGATGGGAAGTCCGGTTACGATCATGGACCGGATCGTGCACGGCCGGCCCGACCTAGCCGGCGTACCGGAACCGCTGCGCGAGCTGGCCAGCGCGTGCCTGGCCAGAGACCAGGCCAGCCGTCCCGCACTGGCCGAGTTGATGGAGGCCATCGCGCCGCATCTGCCGCCGGATGTGGCTGTCGCGCCCGCCTCCTTCTGGCCGGATCCGGTGACCAGGGCGATCCAGTCGCACCGGGCCAGCCAGGGGATGGGGAGGGTGGCCGAGGATCCCGAGATCCCGGGAAGTGTCGCGAGCAGCCCCGAGGTCCTGGGAAGCGTTGCCGGGGGCCGGGAGGTCCCGGGGATCGCGACGGAGGGCCGGGAGGTCCCGGGGATCACGGTCGGGAGCCCCGAGGTCCTGGGAAGCGTTGCCGGGGGCCTCGAGGTCCCGGGGATCGCGGCCGAGCGCCGGGAGACCGGGCGGAGGGGCCGGGGACGGGTCCTGGACAGGCGCCAGGCGGTGTCCCTGCTCGCTTGCGCCGCAGTCGCCGCCGTCGGCACGGTACTGGCGGTGAACCAGGTGGCCGCGCCATCCCCGCCGCCTACCGGCCAGGCGCGGCCGGAGCCGTCCCGGGCTGTCCATGCCCAGGGACGTGAGGCCGGGGCCAGCCCCAGCAGCCAGCCTGCCGTTCAGCCCGGGGCCAGCCCCAGCAGGCAGCCTGCCGTTCAGCCCGGGGACGGTCGCACCGGCCAGCCTGCCGTTCAGCCCACTAAGCCGCCAGCCAGCCTGGGCGGGACGGCTTCACCGCCCCCGCGACCGCCGATCCCGCGGGGACTGCTGCGGCGAGCGTCCCACGCCCGCGGGAACCCGAGTCCGCCCGGCCTGACGAAGTGACGGTGCTCCGGCGGGCCAGCGAGCCGCCTCGGCTGAGCGTCACTGGCGCGCGAGCAAGGGCCGGGGTTTGCTACGCTGACACCCGGTCCAGGGGCTGTAGCGCAGTCCGGTAGCGCACCTCGTTCGCATCGAGGGGGTCAGGGGTTCGAATCCCCTCAGCTCCACCTCTGGGATCTGGTCTCTGACCAGGTCAGAAGCTCTTTCCTTGAACCCCAGCCTACTTCCAGGGCTGGGGTTTTCGGCGTGGTTGGGAGGAATTTGGGAGATCATCTTCTCCCTGCCTCCCGGTGTGGGGCTGTCTGGCTGGGTGCCTCGTGGTGCCGTGGCGTCCGGTGCTGGGGCGCGAAAGGGCGCGAGGAGTTCGTCGAGCAGCCGGACGGGTGAGTGTTCGTGGAGAGCGGCCCGTTCGCGTAGCGAGTCCTCCCAGCGGACCTGGAGGGCGGCCTTGAGGTCGTCGCGCATCCGCTCGGAGGTGTGGGCGTAGAGGCCGCGCATGCCGGGCACCTCATGGCCGAGGCGGTGCTCGGCGAGGATCTCCGGGATGCCGTCTTCGGCCATCCATGTCTTGTGGCCGTGCCTCATGCCGTGCGGGTTCAGGCCGTATTTGACCGGGAGCCAGCAGGCGACCGGGATGTCCTCGGGGATCGGGCGGATGCCCCGTCCTCTTGGCCGCGTGAACGGGGCGTCGCCAGGCGGGGCAGGCACCCAGGTGGTGATCGGGATGCCTGGCCACTCAGAGGCATCGACGATCGTGAGGCGGGGCGGCTTGGCGGGCTGCGGCTGGTACCGGCCGTCGCAGGCCGGACGGAAGACGCGGCGGGCGTAGTTGCTGCGCCGGGGGTGGCCGCCGTCCGGGCCGAGGAACACGTATTGGCCGCTGCCGCCGTGCTGGGCCGCGCAGGCGCATCGCTGCCGGGGCTGGGCCTTGATCTGCCGGGCCAGCAGGTCGGCCAGGAACGGCGGGAGGTCGACGGGCAGGCAGGGTTCCCAGTTCGGGCTGCGATAGGAGTCGTCCTTCGGCGGGAGCCGGTGGAACGTGCTGCGGATCTCGCGGAGTTGCCACTCGACGTGGATCTTGTTGTCGTGAACGTGCTCGCGTTCGAGGCCGATCGTCTCGCCCCAGCGCATGCCTTCTCCATGGGTTCTAACCCTGTCGCATGACGTTGCGTGAACTAGTCATGTGGCGGGGGTCTGCGGCGCGTCTCCTCGGGTGTGGTGCTCGTGGCTGGTAGTCGTTTATCCAGCTCAGCACGTGATCGGGGGGATCGGGGATGCGGGCGTTCGTGGTGAGGCTGCCGTCCGGCGCGAGGTACTGGACGGTGCTCGATGGGGACCTGGCCGTCGTGCCGGTGGCGGACGGCTTTCTGCGGCAGGTGCGGTTCGGGAGGGACGGGGCGGAGTCGACGACGAAGGCGTACGCGTGCGCGATCGCGTTGTTCCTGCGGTGGTGTGCCCAGTCAGGCCGGGCGTGGCCGGCGGGGGCGGAACAGCTGGGGTCGTTCATGACCTGGCTGCGGCATGCCGGCCCGCAGGTGCCCGGGGCGGGCGGAGCGGCGGGCGTGGTGCTGGCCGGACCCGGGGCCTGGCCAGCACGCTCGGCCCGGCGGGTCAACGCGGTGCTCACGGCAGTGCGCCAGATGGTGGTGCACGCGGTCGCCGCGGGCGAGGCGCCCGGGCATCTGGTGGCGCTGCTGTATGAGGTCGCCGGTGTCCGGGATCTTCCCGGCGAGGCACGGGACGCCGAGGGGCGGATGGGCTGGCGGATGCGGGCCCGGCACCGGCTGCATGAACCGGAGACGCCGGTGGACCGGGCCTCCGATGAGGAGATCGTCGCGTTGCTGGCGGCGTGCCGGTCGGGCCGGGACCGGCTGATCGTGTTGCTGATGGCGCGGGCCGGGCTGCGCCGCGGGGAGGCGTGCGGGCTGCGCCGCAGCGATGTGCACCTGCTCGCCGATTCGCGGCCGCTGGGATGCGAGGTCGCCCGCGCGCACCTGCATGTGGTCCGCCGGGAGGACAACCCGAACGGGGCATGGGCCAAGTCACGCCGGCAGCGCGCGGTGCCGCTGGACTTCCTCACGGTTCAGGCATTCGACACCTATGAGTTCGAGCGGATGCGCGTCCGCCGCGCTGCTGGCAGTGATTTCGTGCTGGTCAACTTGTTCCGTGAGCCAGCCGGCGCGCCGATGCGCCCGGATGCGATCGGCGCGCTGATCACCGCTGCGGGCAGGCGGGCGAGCCTGGACAGGGCCATCACCCCGCATCAGCTCCGGCATGCCTGCGGGTCGAATCTGCTGGATGCGGGCGGGGCGCTGGATGAGGCCCAGGACATTCTCGGCCACGCCTGCGCGAGCTCGACGCAGGTGTATCTGCATCCGGATCCCGGCCGGCTGCGGGCTGCTGTCGATGCCGTGCCCAGCCCGCGCGAGCAGGCGGGTGTCAGGTCATGACCGCCGCGGCCACCGTGCGAGCGCGGCCGGTCATCGCCCGCGCGGGCCGTGAGTTCGGCCATGTGCTGGCCGGTGTGGAGCTGAATGGCCCGGCGGAGCGCTTGGCCGCCCTGCTGGATCCGGCGTTCCTGCCCGAGGCCGGATGGGACCCGGCGGGCCGGGTGCTGTCCCTTCCCGCCGGGCATCACCTGCTGGGCCGGGCAGTGTGCCGTGTCGGCGAGTGCACCACGAACGTCCATGCAGGGCTCGGTGGCGTGTGTCACCGTTGCTTCACCCGGCTGACCGGGCAAGGACTGACCGCGGACCAGATCGCTGGGTCGCCGCAGTTGCCGCCGCTGCCAGGCCGGATCACCGGGTGCGCGGTGCCCGGGTGCCAGCGCGAGCCCACCGTGACACAGGCGGTCTTGTGTGAATCGCATGCCCGGCAGTACCGCTCCTGGGTGCGGAAGCCGCCGCTCGAGGCGTTCCTTGCCGATCCCCGGGTCCGGCCGCTCTCCCCGTTCAGGTCCTGCGCGGTCCTGGCGTGCACCCGCGCCGCCGACGGTGCCCGCGGCTATTGCAACACCCACTATCAGCGGTGGTGGACCGCCACCAGGGCCGATCCGGATCTGGACGAAGGTTACTGGCAGCTGGGTGAACCCGCGGTCGCTGAAGGCGGGCAGGTCAGCCTGTGCGGGCTGCCGCCGCTGGTGGTCGTGCAGGTGCTGTTCGGGATCTGGCAGCGCACCCGCGGCGGGGCGAAGACTACCGGCACCGACCTGCGGGCGGCATGCCGCGCGCTTCGCTGCCAGCAGGTCTCTTCGATCGAGCAGTGCGCTGCCGGTGAGGTTCCGGGCAAGCCGGCCCGGTCGCTGCTGAATGCACTGGTGCGTCATGTCCGCCGGGCCCTGGCCGATCCCGCCAGTGAACAGGTCAAAGACGTGTGGGACCTGGCGGTCTTCGGGCATCCCGGCCGGCTGTCATTCACCGGTATCGCTCAGGAGTGGCTGCGTCAGGCCGCCAAGCGGTGGGCGGCCGAGGAGTTGCCCCGCCACCGCGGTAAAGGCGCCACCAACGTCCGCGCGAAGATCAACGCGCTGGCGCGGCTGTCGGAAAGCCTGCGGGCGCGGCCCGACCGCGGAGACCTCCCAGCCGCTTTGGGCCGGGCCGACATCGAGAACTTCCTCAACCGGCTCGGCTACCTCGAATCGGCAGGGACAATCAGCCGCTACCACCGCAACGTCATCTGCCGGGGTGTCCGCACCATCCTGACCGGGATCCGTGCACTCGGCCTGACCCGCCCCGGGCAAGCCGCCGCCGGGCTGCACGGCGACGTCGCCGTGGGAATCGGCGACATCCCCGCCGAACCGGTGCGCGGCGAACCCGGACGCGACCTGCCACCAGAGATCATGACGGTGCTGTGCGCCAGCCTGGACACCCTGCAGCCACCCGAGGTCCAGGTCGCCACCCAGATCGCTATCGACACCGGACGGCGGCCCGAAGACATCCTCGGCCTGCCGCTGGACTGCCTGGCCCACGACAAAGACGGCAGCGCCGTGCTGGTCTACGACAACGCCAAAGCCGGCCGGATGGGCCGCCGGCTGCCGATCAGCCAGGCCACCATGACCGTGATCACCGGTCAGCAAGACCGTATCCGTGCCCGGTTCCCCGGTACTGCGCCTGCCGGGCTGAAGCTGCTGCCCGCCGCGCGATGCAATCCAGAGGGCCGCAAACCCATGACCATCGACATGTTCGAGGGGCGGCACCGCGAATGGGCCGATGCCCTCGGGCCGCTGCAGACCCGTGACGGCGCCATCGTCAACCCTGCCAAGGTCACACCGTATGCCTACCGGCACACCTACGCTCAAAGGCATGCCGACGCCGGCGTCCCCATCGACGTGCTCGCCGAACTCCTTGATCACCGGAATCTGAACGTCACCCGCGGCTACTACCGGGTCGGCGAAGACCGCCGCCGTGACGCGGTCAACAAGGTCACCGCGATGAGCTTCGACCGGCACGGCAACCGGATCTGGCGTGACGCCCGTGCGCTACTGGAATCTGAGCACGCCCGCTACGCGGTCGGCGACGTCGCCGTGCCCTACGGGCGCTGCACCGAACCGGCCAACGTTCAAGCCGGCGGGGACGCCTGCCCAGTCCGGTTCCGCTGCGCCGGCTGCGACCACTTCCGCACCGACGTTTCCTACCTCCCGGACCTGACCGCCTACCTCGATGACCTGCTGCGCACCCGCGAACGCCTCGCCGCCATCGGCGGCGTCGATGAATGGGCACGCGCCTGCGCCACCCCCGCACAAGAAGAAATCACCCGCATCCGCAGGCTCATCACCCGCATCAAAGGCGACATCACCCAGCTCACCGACACCGAGCACGACCAGATCGACGAGGCGGTCACCGTCATCCGCAAGCACCGCGCGGTGTCCCTCGGCATGCCCGCCGTCCGCGCCAGCACACCCGCACGCCAGGCCATCGCATGACCGGCTCCGCACACGTCATGCCCGCCGGGCCGGAAACGGCGAGCCTACGGACCGCGGCGATGGCGAAAGGCCGTCAGGCCGATTCCGCCCGCCGCCGCCAGCGTGTCATCGCCGTCCTCAGCCGCGCCAGCAGCGACGGCACCGAGATCACCGTGTCCGGTATCGCCCGCGCTGCCGCCGTGGACCGCACCTTCCTCTACCGCCACCGCGATCTGCTCGAGAAGATCCACGCACTCGAGGGCACCCCACCCGGCAACGGTGAGGGAACCGGCCCGGCCGTCACCCGGGTGTCATTGCAGGCCGACCTGCTCGCGGCACACGAACGCGCCATCCGGCTGAACGCCCGCGTCTGCCAGCTCGAGAAACGCCTGTCCGAAGCGCTCGGCGAACAGGCATGGCGCGAGTCCGGGCTCGGCACGCCCGCCGACATCGACGCCCTCAGCCAGAAGATCACTCACCTGGAGCAGCAAGCCATCGACCTGCGTCTCCAGCTCGAAGAACGCGACCGGGACCTCACCGCTGCGCGAGCTGCCAACCGCGAGCTCATGGCCCAGCTCAACGCAGCGGCACGACCCCGATGACACGCCGCGCGGCATCCTTGCACCACACCTGCCGTGATCGCTAAAATTCTTGAATCAGCCTCTGAGCTGCGCAAACACGAGGATCAAACCTCCGCCGCACGGGATGACCCCCAGAGAACATCCCGGTGTAGCCGATGGTGACGACCATGGTGAAATCCTCGTCCCGGCCGGACAGCAACGCGGCCCGCTCGGCGACCAGTAAGGCCTGCAACGGCGTGGCCCACACCGCTGCGGGCCGCGATCCAGCTTGCGGCCGGTCCGCCGTCCGCGGTTCCTTGGCCGGATTGCGGGGTTGTACGGGATCAGTGGCGGCTTCGCCGCGGCCGCGTCGCCGAGGATCGTGCACAGCACGGCCCGGGCGTCACGGGCCACTCGCCGGGAGACGCCGGTCCGGGCCGGGATGGAGTTCTCCCACCGGGTGATGTCCTCGGTGGTGAGCGAGCCCAGCTCGCAGGCGCCGAACGACGGGCGGATGAACCGGCGGATCAGGTACTCCCGGGTCTCCACGGTGCTGATCCCGACATCCTGCAGGGTCATCCACCGGTCGATCCACTCGCTGACCGTGATCTTTCCCGCGTTCGGGTCGGTCCACCGGCCCTCGCGGATCCTGGCCTCCTGATCACGGCCCCAGGTGAGCGCGGCGGCCTTGGTCTCGAAGCCGGACTCGCTGGTCTCGAAGCCGCTGGGCAGCTTGTACTTCACCCGCCAGGGCTGCGCGCTTCTCCCCCGCTTCTCCGCGTACGCCATGCTGCCCTCCGGGTGGTGTCTCTGGTCGAGCTTGCCGGTGCTGGTAGCGCCATCAGGTGGTTCTGTGGCCGACCCGGCGCTCGCGTGAGGTGACCGGCTGACGCGCCCCGGCCTTCATGATCGCGGCGATGTCATCATCGCTGAACCGCAAGTGCTTGCCAATGAACGTGCACGGAATCAACCGCGCCGCAGCCTTTGTCTTGAGCCAGGACTCGCGCACCTTGAGGATGCCTGCCGCCTCGGCAGCAGTATAGAGCTGGTCCGCCATTATCACACTGCCTTATGCTCTCGAAGTAGCCCAGCCGCCGATGACTTTGCCCTATCTCACCTGGGACGACGGGATCGTGACTCAAGTTATGCCCGCCCGGCCGGGCCAATGTCAACCATAAACTGCATGATCAAAACGGCGTCCGCGGGTGACGATTAGTGCTGATTAGTTCAGGGCAGTTCTGCCGAGTCCGTCACAGGACGGCTCGCTGTCACGGAAAGGGCGAGCGCGGTTAGGTAATTGTAACCTTGGCGGACGCGTACCTACCGCGCCTGAGCCGTGCGCCGGTCACGGCATCCCCAGGGCTCAGGGCAGAGCGGGCTCTGGGTGCGTGTCAAGGAAGCGATCCGCGGCGCCGTCATCGATGAGGGAGTTGTCTGCCAGCCATTGCACGGCCCGGCGCCTGGCCCGGGTGTCCCGGAAGGCGTACCAGGCGGGCAGCAGGTCGGGATGCTCTTCGTGGAGCTCGTCTTTGAACCGGCGGAAGGCTCCCTTGCCCTGGATAGCGCGGGCCAGCCTGCGCCCGGCGCGTTCATCGGTTATCCCGTCGGCGAAGTCGGCCATGTCCTGGTACCAGACCCAGGACGGCAGCGGATCGATGACGATCAGGTCCAGCTCGTCGAGGTCGACCGGCGTCTGCCCGTCAATGCCGGTGTCAGCCGTCCAGAACGCGATCTCTCCCGTGTCTGGGTTGATCAGCCAGTGGTGTTCGTAATCGGTCTGGTCGGCCAGCGCGCCGGCGATCTCCTCCAGATCGAGGCTGCTCAGGTCAAGCACCAGGCCAGGATAGGACGCTCCAGATGCCTGCGCTCAAGGACAAGAACCCCCGGCCAGCAGCTGAGAACGCCGCCGGGGGTGGGGGCTGTGCGCAACGGGGCGCCGGCAAGCCGTGCGCGCTATCATGTGATATCAGGGAGGTGGACATGACGGACGTACTGATCCGGGACGTGCCGGATGATGTCATCGCCGCGCTGGACGCACACGCGGGCCGGCTGGGCCTGTCGCGCAGCGAGTACGTGCGCCGTCGGCTGGCCCAGGACGCGGCCCGGCCTGGCTCTCCCGTGAGCGTCCAGGACCTGGCCCGGTTCACTGAGGTCTTTGGTGATCTGGCCGACCCGGATGTGATGTCGCAGGCCTGGCGATGACGACCTGGCTGATTGACAAATCAGCCCTCGTCCGCCTGGCCGCCAGCCCCGATGCCGCTGAATGGGCCGGTCGGATCGAGCGCGGGCTGGTGCGGGTCACCACTGTCACCCGCTTGGAGGCTGGCTACTCAGCCCGGTCCGGGCCAGAGCTGCGGGCTGGATTGCGCCAGCCCCCGTTGTCATCCATGCCGGTCGAATACCTGACCCCCGCGATCGAGGACAGAGCGGTGGCTGTGCTCACCTTGCTCGCTGACCGCGGCCAGCACCGCGCGCCCTCCATACCTGACCTGATCATCGCAGCGACCGCCGAACTGGCCGGGCTCACGGTCTTGCACCTGGACAAGGACTTCGAGGTAATAGCCCAGGTCACCGGCCAGCCCATAGAGCGGCTGAGCACCGGGGAATGAGCGCCACCCGCGGAACCTCCACGGGTGGACTGCACTGAGGCACAGGACCGGTCGGCGGCAAATGAGTAAGTTGGCTGTGCGAGCCGCACTGCATGCTTATGCAGGGTCCTTGGGGGTCGCCTGCGCGATCTGCGGAAGTGGCTGCCCGTGAGGCGCGCTCGTCGAGCTGCCTCTGGCACTAGACGTGGCTGGTTAGCACGGCGGGCAGTGTCATGCCGTACGTAGTGTTCGATGCTCACTTCTGTCCGCAGAATCGCTTCTGGGCGGACTGTCATGCCATGCTGGTGACCTGCGGGAAGGGGCGGATCATTTGGCGGCCGTATGGTCGGCTGCCGGACGGGAGGCGCCGGAGCCTCAGGCCGGTGGGGGCATATCAACGCGAACCCCCGCCGCTTAGCCGGTGTTGCCCGCCTCATAGGCGGGCCATGGGCTGACGGTCTCGCAGCCGAAGTCCTCCGGTGCCACGTCTGCCACCGCCTCGGCCAGTTGCCAGCGGTGGCCGGCAAGGTCCTCGAGAGTGCAGTCCCGCTCGCCGTACGCCCGTTCGACCGGCGCCTCGAGCACGATGGCGCCATGGTCGCGGGCGCGGGCGAACGCCGCGTCCACGTCGGCGACCCGCACCCGGACGACGTGGGTGACGCCGCCTGGCTGCGGCGGGCGCCGCTCCCCGCCGACGTCGGCGATGATCACGGCACCGTCGTCGCCGACGGCCAGCTGGGCCCGATGGCTCTCGCCGATCCGCGTTCGCTCGACAAAGCCGAAGGCTGCGCTCAGGAAGGCCACTGCGGCGCGCACGTCGGGGTAGACGAGTACCGGCACGACCGTTGCTGGTGGGACCGAGCGGTTGTTCCTCATGGGTGTTCCTTTCCGTGGCCGCCGGCCGGCGGCCACGGTCCGAGCGGCTGTCCGATCTCCCAGTGGTGGCTGAACGGGTCCACCACCCGGCCGAGCAGCCAGCCGTACACCTCGGTCACCGGGTGGACCTCGCGAGCGCCTGCCGCCAGCGCCCGGTGGACGGCTGCCGCCGGATCGTCAACGACGAGCAGCATCCGTGTGGCCGCACCCGCAAGGGTCTGGGGGCTGAAGTCCCGTGCTCAGGCGACTCGTCCTCCATCCAGAACCGGGTCGAGCCGACCCTGGAGCTGCGCCACCACCTCGGGGAGCCCGCCGGTCCCGCCGAGGCGGAAACATGTCTGCGCTCCGAACGCAGCTTCGTAGAACCTCACGGCCTCGCGTCCATGGCGGACCGACAGCTGGACCCGGGCGCACGGCGCTACCGGGGGATGGCCGCCCGCTACCACGTCCATAGGGTCCTCCTCGGTGCCGCCACGATTCGCTAGGGTAACAGCCTAGTGAACACGATGGCCGGCTCAACTCCCACGGCGCCCCAGTCCGGCCGCCGTCCGTATCGCTCGCCCCTGCGCCAGGCAAAGGCCCACCGCACCCGGGCCCGGATCCTCAAGGCGGCAACCCAGCTGTTCCGCACCCAGGGCTACGCCGGGACGACCGTCGCCGCGGTGGCCGCGGCGGCAGAAGTGTCAGTGGCCGCCGTCGAGCTCGCCTTCCCGACCAAGCCCGACCTGCTGAAGGCGGCGATCGACGTCGCCATCGCCGGCGACGACGAGCCGATACCCGTGCTCGGGCGCCCGTGGGCGGCGTCGGCCCGGGCGGCGCCCGACGCCACGGCCTTCCTCGATGCGGTGGCCACGATCCTCGTGCCGGCCGCCGAGCGGTCGGACGCGCTAGTGCTCGCCGCCCTCGAAGGGGCTCGCAGCGATGACCGCCTGGTCCCGCTCGCCGCGCAGCTGAGCGCCCAGCGCGCCGTGACGGCCGGCTGGATCGTCGACGGCCTTACCGAGAAGACACCGCTGCGTCCCGGCCTCGGCCGCTCCGAGGCCATCGACATCGTGTGGCTGCTCATGGACCCGGCCGTCTTTGACCGCCTCACCACGATACGCAGCTGGCCGCCCGACCGCTTCGGCCGCTTCTTCGCCGACGGACTGCTCCGGCTCCTCACCGACCCGGCCCCAGCCGGGCAAGCTGAGGAGGATCAGCGCGCCGGGCTGCCACGTCCCCCGGCGCCATCCGCGCTCCGCAGCAGCAGCGGCCCGGCGACCTCCCGCCGTGCCCGACCAGGGGATCAGGGGGCATAGACCCCGACGTCCGCACCTCATCGCGGCATGGTCGGATGCTTCGCTCCGACAGCGGCAATTGGGACGGCCCGTGTTAGGCGACCGGACCTCTGCCGGTAGTCTCTCGGCGCTATTCGGCGGGCCCGAGCTGGCTGAGTAGGACGATCTTGTGAGGACATTGGAGGATCCGGGGCAGCGGGCAGAAGTACCCTGGAGCAATGGCCCGTAGCAGCGGTCGTATCCGCATTGCCGCGCCGGTCGAGCGGGTATTCGACACGGCCGCTGATTCGCGCAATGAGCCAGCATTCAACCCGGCCATGACCGGCGTCGAGTTGCTCACCCCGCCGCCGATCGGGCTGGGCACGCGATTCCGTGCGCGCATGGCCAAGGCTGGCGGGGAGATGCTTGTTGAGCTGACCGAGTTCGAACGGCCGCACCGGCTCAGTTCGCGCACGGCCAGCTCGATGATGGAAACGACCGGAAGGCTGACCTTCGCCGCCGAGGGCGACGGCACGGTCATGAGCTGGGACTGGCAGGTGCGCCCGAGAGGCTGGATGCGGATACTCGGTCCGCTGGCCGGGGCCCTGGGCAGCCGCATGGAGCGCCGGATCTGGACCAGGCTGAAGCACCAGCTCGAAAACCCAGGAAGCGCTCGCTCCGCCTGACCACGGATCACCGTCGCCGCGGCCTCGCACGGACCCACCCACACCGGCCGCCAACGGCCTCAGAGACCAGGAACACACCACACGCGGCAAGAGCGGATGGTGGGATGCAGCCCGCGTGGGAGGATGTGCCGGCCGGGGAGCTGTCCGCTGCCCGGCTGCGAGCTCCGTGGAGATAGGGCCAGATCATGATCGCTCTCGGCAGCAACGTGCACATCTTCGCGCGGCCGCATCGGCGCGAGGAGCTGACCCGAAGTTTTGAGGCCGTCATCGGCAGTCCGGTGCGGACGGTCGAGTTCCCGGGCATCGATCAGCCGATGCTCATCGTCAGCTTTCCCGGCGGCGGGCATCTCAGCATCGAGTTCACCGACGAGGCGCCAGATGATGAGCAGCCCCGGCTCAGCGCCTGGCTTGAACTGCGCGCCGGCGACCCAGCTGCCGTGCTGCAGACGGCACTGGACGCAGGCCTTACGCAGGTCCGGCACCCGGGTCACCCGTACTACTTCATGATCCCAGGAGGCCAGGTATTCACCATCGCGCCCACGAGCTAAACGCGGCAGAAGCGCGCATTCACGCCCAGCGCTGGCGATGCATAAACATACGGCCTGGCCGCCTGCCTGCACGGCTGCGGTCGGAATTGCCAACCGTTCGGAGAGCCTTCGATAACCGCACGCGGAGCCGTTACGTTCGCCTGTTCGGTCGGCGTGGCTGAGTGCCATGGCCGCGCCCGAAGGATCGATCTGGCCTCGCTGCTTTCCGGCGGCCCGCCGCCGGGCACGGTTCAAGTGAGGTAGAACTGGCACGTTGTGTTGCCCCGGCCGCCACGTGGCGGCGGCCGGTCAGGGTGCTTCGGCGAGGGCCGCGAGCCGGTCAAGCGACGCCCGGAGCTTGTCGGCCGTGGTCGCCCGGGCTCGCCGGAAGCGCTTCTGGTCGGTCAGCTGAGTCCAGTCGTAGGTGCAGGTGACCCAGGTGCGTGATGCGCCGGCCGGCTTTAGACCGGGCGGACGATGATCTCGGTGCCGGCGTGCTGAGCCATTTCGTGTGGAACAGGTTGCGCACGCCTGATCCGTGGGACGCGGTGCGGCTCCGTTTCGCGGCCACCGGGGTCGAGCCGGCGCTGACGGCCACGGAGGAGGACCGGGAGATCGCCATCGGGCTGCTGATGGCCGCCCCGCCGGCGGGCTGGCCGCCGGCACCGGGCGGAGTGCTGACCCGTGACCATGCGTTCGGCGCCGTGGCCGCCGCCCATCTGGGGCTGACCGATCCGGTCATAGACGCGACCAGCGTGCTGACCTGGACAACGGACCCGGCCCTGGTCAGCTGGGTCGCGGATCTGCGGTCGCTGGCCGGGGATGCCCTCACCGGCGCCGTGCTGGACTGGGCAGCTGAACGCGCCGGGGCACCGGGCGGCCCGCTGTTGCCGCTGTTGCGGGCCGGGGATGCAGGCGATGCTGTCCCGCTCGGGCTGGTCGCCGGGGTGCTCGCCGACGCCCGGGACGGCACCGTTGCCGCCCAAGCCGCCCGGGAGACCGGACATGGGGCAGCGGACGCGGCTCAACTGGCGCGAGAGGCGCTGATCCGCCTCGAACCCCGGCTGGGCGGCGTTACCCCGCCCAGTGCCGCACTGCGATCCTGGGCCCGGGAGGCCGCGGCCGTGGTGGCTGGGATGCTGCGTGATCCAGCGCTGCACGGCAGCGCTATGGCCCTGCTCGGCCGGGCCGACGAGTTGCTCGCCGGGACGCATGCCATCGGCCTGGCGGACGGTTCAGACCTGCTGCCCGCCGGACTGACCCGCCGGTTCACCTCACTGGCGGGCGTCCTGCGAGCCGCACTGCCCCGGGCACCGGCCCACCAGCCGGGCAGCCCAGATTCGCCGCAGATCCCGGCCACCACGCTGGCTGACATCGAGCAGGCATGGATCGGCGTGGCTGGGCACCAGCTTGCCGACTCTGACCCCCGCACGCCCGCGTTCCATGCCGCGGTGCGGCTGGCGCGCTGGCTGGCGACGGGCACCTCTGGTCGCGGGGCGTCCCTCCCGGCGCTGCTCAGCCAGCACTCCGGCAGCGACGCCTGGGTTGACTCGGCCGTCAACGACGCCGCACCGGGAACCAGCGACCCCGACCTCGGGTCCGGGCTCGCCACCGTGCTGGCCGGGGTGCGAGCCAGGCGGGCCGCCCACGACCTGGCATTCGGCGCAGCGCTGGCCGCGCACACCAGTAGTGACAGCGGTGCCGCAGCCGACGGCCAGGATGGGGTACGGAACCTGGAAGATCTGCTGCCCAGGGTGGTGCTGCCGCTGGCCCGCAGCACCCCCGTGCTGCTGCTCGTGCTAGACGGGATGAGCGCCGGGGTGGGCACCGAGGTCGTGGCCAGCGTACTGTCCCGGGCCGGGGACGGCTGGGCCGAGGCGCTGATGCCCGGGCAGACCCGCCGGGCCGCGGCACTGGCCGTGCTGCCCACGCTCACCGAGGTCAGCCGCGCCTCGATGCTCTGCGGAGACCTGCGGACCGGGGGCCAGGACGTGGAGCAACGCGGCTACCAGGCACTGACCCGGGCACATGGCCTGCCGGATGCGGCGCTCTTCCACAAGAAGCCGCTGGATTCCTCCCGGCTCGGCTTCGCCGTCGCCGATGACGTAGCCGCCACTATCTCGGACGTGACCGGCTATCCGCTGGTCACCTGCGTGCTGAACACCATCGACGACGCGCTGGACCGTTCCGACCCGGGCGGCACCGCGTGGAGTGCCGACGCGGTAAAGCACCTCATCCCGCTGCTGGACCGGGCCCGCAATGCCGGGCGGGTCGTCGTGCTGACCGCCGACCACGGGCACATCGTGGAACGCCGCCAGGGCACCCAGCGCTCCTACGCAACGATTTCCAGCGGGCGGTCCCGCGCCGCCATCGAGCCCGCAGGCGACGGCGAGGTCCTAGTCACGGGCCCTCGGGTACTGCTGCACGACCACCGCGCGGTGCTCGCCGTGGACGAGCACCTGCGATTCGGGCCGCTGAAAGCCGGCTACCACGGCGGCGGTGCCCCAGCCGAGGCCGTGGTCCCGGTCGCCGTCCTGGTGCCCGGCGCGGTCCCCGAGAGTGCCGACCTGACCCTGGCGCCCCCGCAGGAGCCCGCCTGGTGGATCGACCCGGCCGCGCCCGCTACTCCCACCGCGCCTGCGGCCGCCGAACCGACCCAGCGGCCGAGCCTCGCTGCTGACTCCTGGAAATCCGGGCCAGACCAGCGGAAACCCGCGCCAGACCAGCCGCCAACCTTGTTCGACACCGAGCCGGTACCAGCTTCCGCCGACCAGGCGCCAGCAGGCTCAGCGGCAGGCAGGACAGCGTCGGGAAGCCCGGCCACACCGACTAGCCCAGTTTCGGCCGCAGTGCTCAAGTCCGCTGCCTACGCTTCGCAGAAGAAGATCGCCGGCCGGGTGTCGGTCAGCGACGACCAGATCCGCGGGCTGCTCGGCGCGCTGCTGCACGCCCCAGGCCAGCGGCTGGTTCCGGCGCTGGCTGCCACGGCCCTGGGTGTCTCGCCGGTCTTGCTGCGCGGAGCGGTGCTCCATGCCCAGCGGCTGCTGAACGTGGAGGGCTACCCGGTGCTGCGGGTGGACGCCGACGGCGCGACGGTCATCCTCGACGAGGCACTGCTGCGGGAGCAATTCGGGATCCGGCCGTGAACGATCAGGTCTCGCCGAGGCGGCGCCGTGAGGTCATCGACGCACTGCGCCGGGGGACTGTCCCGGCCAACGGCCTGGACCTGCTGGCGGTCGGCCTGGAACGCTTCACCCCCGCGCTGGACGCCGACCTCGACGCGGTGGCCGGCGGCGGCTCGGCGTTCAAGGCGGTGCGCGGCGAGTACGGCGCGGGCAAGACGTTCGTCACCCGGTACCTGGCCGAGCGGGCGCTGCGCCGCGGGTTCGCCGCCGCGGAGGTGCAGATCTCCGAGACCGAGACGCCGCTGCACAAGCTGGAGACCGTGTACCGGCGGATCGGTGAGGCACTGCGGACGGCGGCGTTCCCGCCGAGTGCGCTGCGCCCGGTGCTGGACTCCTGGCTGTTCACCCTGGAGTCCGACGCCACCGCCACCGATCCAGGCCTGGCCGGGCGCGGGCAGGAGGCGGTAGACGAGGCGGTGGAGCGGCTGCTGGAGCAGCGACTGGCCGCCGTCTCCGTCCGCACCCCGGCGTTCGCCCAGGCGCTGCGCGCGTACCGCGCGGCGGTGACGGCTGGCGACGGTGCGGCCGCCGACGCGCTCGCCGCGTGGCTCGGCGGCCAGCCACATGTCGCGGCGGCGGCCAAGCGGAGCGCCGGGATCAGGGGCGAACTGGACCACTTCGGCGCGATGGGGTTCCTGCAAGGCCTGCTGGAAGTGCTCCGCGACGCCGGCCATCCCGGCTTGCTGCTGGTGCTCGATGAGGTGGAGACGCTGCAGCGGGTCCGCAGTGATGTCCGGGACAAGGCGCTGAACGCCCTGCGGCAGTTGCTCGACGAGATCGACGCTGGCCGGTATCCGGGGCTGTTCCTGGTCATCACTGGGACGCCAGCGTTCTACGACGGCCCGAGCGGTGTGCCGCGGCTGCCGCCGCTGGCGCAGCGGCTGGCCACCGATTTCTCCACGGATCCCCGGTTCGACAACCCGCGGGCCGTCCAGCTGCGGCTACCCGGCTTCGACCGGGGCGCCCTGCTGACCCTCGGCGCGAAGGTCCGCGACCTGTATGCCGACGGCGCCACGAAACCCGATCACCTGCTGAAGACCGTGGACGACGGGTACGTCGGTGAACTGGCCGACGCGGTCACCGGGTCGCTGGGCGGGAAGGTCGGGGTCGCGCCCCGGGTGTTCCTCAAGAAGCTGGTCACTGACGTGCTAGACCGGGTAGACCAGTTCCCCGACTTCGACCCGCGCCGCCACTACACGCTCACCCTGGCCGCGGGCGAGTTGTCCGAGACGGAACGCAACGCCGCCGCCGGGTCAGTGGCGCCAGCGTCCCGGGCTGACGATATCGACCTCGACCTGCCGTGATCCAGGTGCAGCGATGACCAGAGACGGCGGGCGGCGATGAGTCCCGGGCTGGACCGGCTCCATCCGGTGGTGGTGCATCACATCGTCAACAGCCTGGGCTGGCCGTCGCTGCGGGCCCTGCAGGACGAGGCCGCCGGGCCGGTGCTGGACGGAGCGGATGCCCTGCTGCTGGCGCCCACGGCAGGTGGCAAGACCGAGGCCGCTGTGTTCCCGCTGCTGACCGCGATGGAGCAGCAGCGCTGGTCCGGGCTGTCAGTGCTGTACGTCTGCCCGCTCAAGGCACTGCTGAACAACCTGCTCCCCCGGCTGGAGTTCTACACCGGCTGGCTGGGCCGCCGGGCCGCGATCTGGCACGGCGACGTCACCGCCTCGGGGCGGCAGCGGATCCTGCGGGAACCACCCGACGTCCTGCTGACCACGCCGGAGTCACTGGAGGCCATGCTGATCAGCCTCAAGGTCGAGCACCGGCGGCTGTTCACCGACCTGCGGGCCATCGTGGTCGATGAGGTGCACGCGTTCGCCGGTGACGACCGGGGCTGGCACCTGCTGGCCGTGCTGGAGCGGCTGACCAGGGTCACCGGGCGGCCCATTCAGCGGGTCGGCTTGTCGGCGACTGTCGGCAATCCGACGGACATGCTGCGGTGGCTGCAGGGATCTGGCCGGACGGGGCGTTCGGGAATTGTGGTCTCGGCTGTGACGGAGACCGCCGCGGGCGCGGTGCCTGCGGGCGGGAGGAGCGGCGGGGGCGCCCGGGCCGCGGCGGCACCGCCGCCCGGGGACATCGAGCTGGACTATGTGGGGTCGGTGAGCAACGCCGCCACCGTGATCGCGTCGCTGCACCGGGGTGAGAAACGGCTGGTGTTCTGCGACTCCCGCCAGCTGGTCGAGGAGATCGGGGCCGCGCTGCGGGAACGCGGCGTCACCACGTTCTTGTCCCATGCGTCCCTGCCGCTGGATGAGCGGCACCGCGCGGAGGAGGCGTTCGCCGAGGCCCGGGACTGCGTGATCGTGGCGACGTCCACGCTGGAGCTGGGCATCGACGTGGGCGACCTGGACCGGGTCATCCAAGTGAACGCCCCGCCGACCGTGGCCGCTTTCCTGCAACGCATCGGGCGGACCGGTCGGCGCGCCGGAAACAGCCGCAACTGCCTGTTCCTCGCCCTGAACCCGGGCCCGCTGATGTGGGGGGCGGCCCTGCTGCACCTGTGGGGCCAGGGTTTTGTCGAGCCGGTGGTGCCGCCGCCGGAGCCGCAGCACATCGTCGCCCAGCAGTTGCTTGCGCTATGCCTGCAGGAGCACCGGATCGGCAGCCGCCTGTGGGTGGAGGCGTGGAATGGCCTGGCGCCGTTCGACCGCAGTGCCGAGCCCATCCTGCGGCACCTGGTGTCGGAGGGCTTCATTGACCAGGACGGGGAACTGCTGTTCATCGGCCCGTCCGCCGAGCAGCGGTTCGGGTACCGGCACTTCATGGGGATGACCGCGGTGTTCACAGCGCCGCCCCAGTTCACCGTGTTGTCCGGGCGGCAGGAGATCGGCCGGACCGATCCCATGCTGTTGACCGAGAAGACGGAGGGTCCCCGGCTGCTGCTGCTCGGCGGGCGCAGCTGGCGGGTGACCTGGACCGACTGGAAGCGGCGCCGCTGCTACGTGGAGCCTGCGGAAGGTGGGGGTAAGGCGCGCTGGCTCACGCCGGGAGTGTCCGGGGCGAGCTTCGCGATGGCCCGGGCCGCGCGGGATGTGCTGCTCGGGGCGGATCCGCCGGTGGCCCTGACGCAGCGGGCCAAGCGGGTGCTGGCTGAGGTCCGCGACGAGCATGTGTCCGCCGTGCACCCGGGTGGCACGGTTATTACCCGCGATGGTGATGACGTGCGCTGGTGGACCTGGGCGGGGTACCGGGCCAACGCCACGCTGGCCGCGACCTTGTCGCATCTGACGGACAGTGTTCAGCGGTTCGATGACGCTAGCATCCGCATGCGGTCAGATCTGAGCCTTGAGATGTGGAAGGTGGGGACCGCCGATGCTGCCGAGCGGCTCTGCCTGCCTGACGTGGATCAGCGAGCGCTGGAAGGGTTGAAGTTTAACGAGGCGCTACCCGAACGCCTGGCGACCGCGACGCTCGCTGCCAGACTGGCAGACCTCGGCTCCGCGGCACGGGTCCTCGCCGAGCCCGCTCGCTTCACCGTCGTCGATGACCTGTGATACCTGCCAAGCCCACCACCCAGCATCAGATTAGTTCCAGGGTTACAGCGGCCGGGCCTGCCGTGCTTTCTCGTGTGCCTCGGCGTGATCGGCGAGCAGCGGCCGCAAGGTGTTGTCCAGGTCGGTGAGCCGCTGGCGGATGCCGGTCAGCTCGGTAGTCACGGTCTCCAGGGCGCTGAGGCCTGTCCCGAAACCGGCGGCGCGCAGGCCCTCGGCCAGGTCCGCGTCGGCCTGGGTCCATGCGGTCAGGACCGGCAGCGTCTCCCGGTGCTCGGCCGCCAGCTGCGCCCCCTCGCTCTCGCACTTCGCCAGGTCCGCGAGGGCGGCGTCGCGGCGGGCACGCTGCTGGTCCAGTTCCCGGGCGGCCTGCTCCGCGTCCGCGACAATCGTGTCCGCCTCCGCGCCGATCGCCTCGCACTGTCGCCCAGTCAGCGCGGCGAACTGGCGGGCCGCCGCCGCGATCTGGGCATCGATCTCCGGGGCGTCCGCCACGCCGACCGCCGCGACCGCTTCTTCCAGGACCTGCGCTTGGATACGCAGCCCGGGGATTTCCCCCGCCAGCCGCTGCCCCCGTTCGAGATCGCTGACCCGTTCGCGCAGGCGGCTCGCTTCGGCCGTCAGTTCCGCGAGGTTCCGCTCGGTCTCCGCGAGGTCGTCCAGCTTGGCCCGGTAGGCCCTGACGTCCTCCCGCCGAGTCGCTAGTTCGGCCCGGCCATGTTCGAGGCGCTTGCTGACGGCGGGCCCGGGATCGCCCAGCGCGGCGATCCCCGGGACGGTCCGCAGCAGCTCCGCCAGATCTGCGAGGGCGGCGTCGAGCGACCGGGCGCATCGGTACGCGGTGGCGTCATCATCGCCGGGCAGGGCGATGAGGGCGCTGGCGGCGCGGGTGATGGCGCGTCCCAGTTCCGCGAGCGCCGCGTCGGACTCGCCGCTGCCTGGGACGGCCCCGCTGCCCCCGCTCATCGTACCGCCAGGCTGGCCAGCGGGACGACGTGCGCGCGATCCCCGCGGACCGGCCTGACGACGAGGACGCCGGCGCCGGGCCAGGTCGGCCGCACGCCGACCCGGTGCGGCCCGGGGGCCAGGCCGGGCAGCCGCGCCGTGCGGGGCTGTCCGGCGACGGTCAAGTCCAGCTCATCCCGGTCAATGAGCAGCGCGCCGTCCGGCAGGGCGGCGAAGGGCGCGGTCCAGGGCAGGGGCACGCTTACCTCCTCGAGGAGACCGTCACGTATGGCATGCACCGGCACGGTCACCGCCGGGCGCTCGGCCGGGGGGGTAAGGCGCGCCTCGCCGCCGGCGAACAGCAGCGCCCCGCGGGCGGCCGCGTCCAGACTGGCCAGGAACGGCGGGGCGCCCGCCGCCTCGGCGACCGCGCGGGCCGTGAGCGGAAGCCAGCTGAGCCCACCGGTCAGCACGACGGTTCCGGGCGCCCCGGCCTCCCGCACCGCTGCAATGGCCGCCCGCAGCCGCTGCCGCGTCGGCGCGAAGCTGTCGGTCACGTCCCTTGCGGTCAGGTCAGTGTCCCCGCTGGATCCGCTGATCCGGTAGACGCGGGTGTCCCCGATATCATCCGGGGCGTGGGCCGCATCCTCCAGAACCATGCTGGCCCGGCGTTCCTGTACGGCGGCCTGCTCGTACCAGGTGCCCGGCAGCTCGGCTGGGACCCGCGCCCGGATCGCCGTGTCGAAATCGCGCCAGCCGCCGCCCTCCGCCGCATGCGTCGCTACGATGCCCACGGTCCCGTCCGACACCACGAAGATCCCGGCTCGCACTCCGGAACCGCCCACGTCACAGACCAGGTAACGGCCATGGCCTCGTTGCTGCGCGGTCAGCGCGGCCACGGCGGCGAGCTGCCCGGTCCAGGTGACCGGGCCGGCTCCGGCCAGGTCTTCGCACTCGTGCCGCACGTCCTCCAGTTCGCTGGCGCCGGTCACCTCCCCGCTCAGCCACGTCTCAGGCACAGCGAGGCATAGCCCGCCGCGCGTGCGGGCGGCGGCCAGCGCGGCCCGGATCCCCGCCCGCGGCCCGCCAACGGGCGCGGGAACGGCGGTCACCTCATCTCCGGCCGCGACCATGACGGTCAGGGACCCGAGGTCAACGCCCAGCGTCATTCGGCACCGCCCATCCAGCCCGGGATTCTCCGCTTGCGCTGCCGTTTGCGGACAGCCTGAACCAGATCGCTCATGTCCTCGCTGGTTACCGCCAGGAGTTCAAGGCCTCGCTCACTGACGACGGGCGCCGACTCGCCGGCGCCGTTACCCACGACGGTATGCAGCAGGGACAGGTGATAGCGGAGCCCGGCGAACGAGCTCTCCAGGACGGCCGCCGAGAAGTCGGCCGCGATCGGCTGGCCGAACGCACCGGCGGCGAACACGCCGACAAACGCTGTTATCCACGAAGAAGCGTGGTTCGCGCTGGCCACCGTGACCCCCAGGTCCCGCCCGAGCTGCTCCAAGACGTCCGCGGCCCGCGGGCCAGAATCGATAGTCCCGGAGCGTGCGAGCGCCTCGCCGACCTCCTCGGCCGTCAGCCCGGCGGCCTGGGCCCGCGCGCAGGCCGCCGCGATCTGCCCGGCCGAAGCCCCCCGCGGCAGATGGCGCAGCGCTTCGGCAGCGTTCTGCAGGGCCGCCCTCAGCCGAGGCCGGGCCCCGTCCGCCGTCAGCAAGCCGGTCAGGTCCATAACGGCGGCCACCTGCGCCTGGTCGGCCCGCCAGGGGAGACGGCGGAGGGCATCGATCAGCGCCGCGGTCAGCAAGTCGTCGGCCACCTGAGCCTGGTCCCCCAGCTGGCTGGCTAGCCGCTGCCAGGCCGCCGTCAGGCACTGGCTGAACTGGGAGCGTGGGAACTGGCCCGCGAACAGCATTCTCGGATCGTTGCTCGTGGCCAGCAGCGTGAGGTCGAGCCACGCGGCCTCGTCCGCTGTCGCCGGGGTCAGTTCCCTGGCCACGTGAACCCAGGACCGGCCGTCCACCGGGGCCCCCAGCAAGCCTTGCCGCACGAGCCAGGTCGCCACCGCTGGCAGGACGAAGCGCAGTCGCTTCCTGTAGGAGGCGGCGCGCAGCAGGTACCGGACGCACAGGCGGCCGCCATCCTGGTCCAGAGCCTTCACGGCTGGCAGGTCCACAGGTTCGGGAGGATGGCCAAGCACCGCGTTGAACGCCGGCAGGACCCGGTCCAGGACGGGTTCCAGCCACTCGACAGCCACGCTCAGTCTCTCGGGGCTGCGCCCGGCCGACAGATGAGCGATCAGCGCCGCCCCGACCGCCGGCTGACGGCCCACCGCCTGCTGCGTCCGGGGATAGGAGGCGGTGGCGCCCAGTACGAAGTCGGCGAGCAGCGCGCCGACCCGTTCGAAGCCGCCCACCGGGTCAGCCGCGGTCTCGGGGGGCGCCACGAGCCGAGCCAGCAGGTCGTCCGCCAGGTCGTAACGCGCCGCGAGCCCCAAGTAACCACTGGCCTGATCCTGGGAGGCGGCGGAGGACCAGAGCAGGCACAGCCCCCCCGCGGCAAGGCTGCGTAGCAGGCTCTGCGGGTCATCCGCGGCGATCTCATCGAACCGCCGACTGATCAGCGGCCAGTCCTGCCTGTCCGCGGCGGCGATGAGCTGTCCCAGTGCAGCGCGGCGGCGATCTGGGGACAGCTGCACGTCCTGGTCCCGGGCGAAGAGCAGCCGGATATCGGCCTCGGTGGCACGCCCGGCATCAATGGCGGCGGCCACGACGGCGGCCCGGAAGAACTCGTTCAGGCTGGCGACCGCGTGTTCGGGCTGCTCGAACTTGCGCAGCCCGGTGTCCGCAGCCAGGTACCGGATCAGCCGCTCCAGCTCCAGCGTGTCTACGGCCGGGCGGCCCAGCACCCGTCCCAGATGCTCGAGGTACGTGCCCGCCGGGCCCGTGCTGGGGACAGGGGCAGCGGCCCGCCACGGCACCCGCGACGCCTCGTCGCGGGCCCGGAGGGCGAACACGATCCGGAAGCGCTGACCGGTCGCCGCGGTATCGGACCAGGTAGCCGCAGTCAGGCTGGCGCGGTAGCCGTAAGGCAGCAGGGCGGCGACTGCGTCGAGGAAACGGACCCTAGTTTCGGTGTCCGGGAACTCCGGGCCGGTGATCGTGACTGGGCCGGACAGCAGCAGCGCGGCCGTGGCCGCGACCGAGGCCGGGCCGAACTCCATGACGTCGCGCGCCAGTTCCGCGGGGTCAAGGGGCGGGATTACCAGCGAGACGAGCGCGCCGTTCTTACCGGGCAGTGGCGTGGCTCTGGCGGCCTGGGCGAGGCCGCGATAGGAGACCGGGGCCCGGGCCACATCCTCGTAGGGCACGCAGAGGTACGAGGTCCGGCTGACCGGCCGGCCCGTGCCGTCAACGTAATCGGCCGGCACCTGTACCGAGACGCCGAGGTAAGTCCGGTCCGCGACGCCGACCCGGCTGAGCACCACCCATGGCAGCGAGGCCGGCGTGCCGCTCTCGGCCGGCGGGTTACCGGCCGCAAAGTGGGTGAGCACGCGGATGAACTCAGC
>CAWCBE010000005.1:0-235486 GCA_963793825.1 uncultured Actinomycetes bacterium | reverse complement strand
ATGCCCGCGGCGTCGATGCCGTGCGGAGCCGTCTCCGCGTAGCCGCCCACCCGCTCGGCTCCCCGGCGGAGCAGGGCAGCCGCGCCGCGGGCGTTCCCGCGCTGGGCGTGCGTGAGCCCGACGGCGAGCTGGGCCAGCCCGCGCCAGAGCTCACGCTCGGCCGCCGGAGCCGACTTCCAGGACGCCTCGAGCACCTCGTGCGCGTGAAACGGCCGTCCGGCGTCCAGCAACCGCTGCGCCAGGGCCAGCGCCTCCGGCGGCGGTAGCGCCAGGTCGTCCGGGATCCGCGGGGCACCCCGGCTGCCCGGGGGCAGCGGCCGGCCGAGTTCATCGCGCGGCCGCGCGTTGCGCGGACGGCCCGCTGCGTCCCTGTCCCGGCTCCCGGGGTCCCGGCTCCCGGGGTCCCGGCTCCCGGGGTCCCGGCCCGCCCGCTGGCCGCCCGCTGGGTCGTGGTCCCGGGGGGTCACCGTTCCGGTTCAGGGTCCCTCAGCCAGCCCAGCAGCTCGGTGCCGAACCGCTCCGGCCGTTCTTCGTGCGGGAAGTGGCCGGCCCCGTCGAGCAGCCGCCACCGGTAGGGGCCGTCCACGAGGCGCCCCGAGCCACGCGACGTGGCCGGCAGCACGCAGGTGTCCAGGGCCCCCTGCAGGTGCAGCGTGGGTGCCTGGATGGGCGCGCGCATCCGCTGCGCGTAACGGAGCCCGTCCGGTCGGAACCGGGACCGGACGAACCAGCGGTGGTACTCCAGCGCGGAATGGGCCACCTGCGGGAGGCACATCGCGGTCCGGTACCGGCGCTCGGTGTCCGGGTCCGGCCAGCCCGGCCCGGACCACGACCGCAGCATCTGCCCGACCCGCTGGGCGTGGTCGGCGACCAGGTTCCGCTCCGGGACCACCGGCACCTGGAAGCCGAACGCATACCCGCTCCGGCGGCCCTGGCCGAGCGGGTTGGTGAGCACCGCGGAGCGCATCCGCAGCGGATGGGCCATCGAGATCACAGCCAGCCGCCGGACCACCTTCGGGTAGTAGGCGCCCATGGTCCAGGCCACCAGCCCGCCCCAGTCGTGCCCGATCACCACCGCGTTCGCCTCGCCGAGCGAGCGGATCAGCCCGGCCGCGTCGGAGGCCGCGGTGATCAGGTCATACCCGCGCGGCGGCTTGTCGCTGCCGCCGTACCCGCGCAGGTCCGGGGCGACCGCCCGGAACCCGGCGGCCGCCAGCTCCGCCAGCTGCGCCCGCCAGGTCCACCAGAACTGCGGGAAGCCGTGCAGCAGCAGCACCAGCGGCCCGTCACCCATCTCGGCGACGTGGAACCGCGTCCCGTTGGCGGTGATCATCCGATGCGCCCACGGGCCGTCCACGTAGATGGCTGACTCGCCGCGGAGGGTCATGGGTCAGCCTGCCTCGACCGCGGGCGGCCCGGGGGCCTGCTCGTCCCGCTTGAGTATGGCGAGGTCCTCCTGCACCGACTGGCGGGTCTTACTCAGGCCGCTCACCCCGCGTACCCTCACGACCACGATGAGGACGGCTATCCCGCAGAGCAGCACGCACACCCCGGCCACGATGAGGAAGGCCGCCCACGGCCAGATGCCCAGCGTGATGAGCCCGTACGCGAACGCCCAGCACAGCAGCACGAGGATCAGGCAGCCGGTGAAGGCGGTGATGCCGAGCAGCGCCGCGGCCAGGCCGAGACGCCGGACATCGTCACGCAACTCCAGCTTGGCCAGGTCGATCTCGAACTTGATCAGCTGGGTGACGTCCCGGACGGCCTGGGAAACCAGGTCACCGACGGACGGCTCGCTGGCATTGCCCACTGGCTTCGGTGCTGCAGACCTGGCCATCACGTGTACTCCCCTCACCCGCGGCCGTGCCGCTCGCCTGCCTATGCCCCGTGGTAAGCGCGCGCGCAGGGTCGCGGCCCGGTCCGTCCAGGCGCGAGGCGCCAGGAATTATCCCTTATCCGGGAACGGCAGTCCCCGGAGGTGATCTTACGGGATTACCCCCAGCGGCTCAGCGGTACCTTCCGGCAATTGCCGGGCACGGCCGTTAAGGAACGTAATGGCCGTTTTCGTGCGGAGCGGGAGCGGTGCGCCGCCCGGACGGTGCACCGCGACGGGGGCGCAGCGGGCGGCGGTACCGGTGCCGTGCTGCCACGCAGCGGGAGCGGGGGCGGTGCCCGCGGGCGCCGTCGCCGCAGGCGGATGATGGTTTTGCCTGGCACGGCACCGGGCTACCAAGCGTGCACCTCGTCGTGCCGGGAGGTCACGGGCCTGCCGTCCGGCGGACCAGACGGGTACCAGGACCCGGAGCCTGCCTCGGCTGCCTTACGCGGCTATGGTCGCGTGGGTACCCGGCTGCCGTACCAGGACGTTTGTTCCTGCTCACCTTTCTACGGCGGATCGGGCGGCAGGGAAAGCCCGGACCGGCACGGATTCGCGATCTCGATCGATCGGCTCCGTCGCATTCCTGAAGGCACGGCTGGCGGGGTGGCCGGCCCAGGGCCGCGGCCGGCAGCTCGCTGAAGGCGAGTACTGGCCAGCCACGCTGCTGGGCCAGGCGGCGCAGCGCCCGGTCCGGGTTGACCGCGTGCGGGCGCCCGACCGCCTCCAGCATGGGCAGGTCGGTGACGGAATCGCTATACGCGTAGCAGTCGGCGAGGCGGTACCCGCGCGCGGCGGCGAGCTCGCGGACCCGCTGCGCCTTCGCCTCGCCGTAGGCGTAGAACTCCATCTGCCCGGTGTAGCGGCCCTCCGCGATCTCCATCCGGGTAGCGATCACCAGGGCCGCGCCGAGGAGGGCGCCGATCGGGCCGACCACCTCCTGGCCCGAGGTGCTCACGATGATCACGTCCTGGCCCGCATCGCGGTGCGCGTCGAGCAGGGCCCGGGCCTCCAGGTAGACGTAGGGCAGGATCAGCTCGTCCAGGTGCCGGGTGACGATCTCACCGACCCGGTCGGCGGGCCAGCCCCGGCACAGCTGGCTGACGTGCTCCCTGATCCGCTCCATCCGCTGGTGGCTGGCGCCGTGCCGGGTGAACAGCAGTTGCGCGAGCGCGCCGCGGACCGCGTCACCCCGGCTGATCAGGCCATTTCGGTAAAACGACGGTCCGTAAGCAAGGGTTGCGGACTTCGCGATGATCGTCTTATCGAGATCGAAGAACGCTGCGGCGCACCTGCGGCCGGCGGCGGCGTCACTAGTCACAGCAGGTGAGCTTAAGGCCGGAACCTTCAATCCGCGGTAAGGAGCGATGACCGATTGGTAACTTGGCGGAAGTACACGTAGGCTTTACTGAGTGCGGGACCGGCTCTGCCCCCCCGGAGCCGGACCGTTTGGCGACCCCCGCTATCCCCCCCGGCGGGGGTCGCCCCTTTTCTGCCGCCGCCCACGGCTACCGGCCTGCCGCCGGCCGCGCCGGCCCGGTCACCGGCTCAGCCGCCCGCCCCCGGTGCAGGCCGCCCCAGCAGGCACTCCAGCAGCACCACGGCGCCCTGCTTAGAAAGGGGCTCATTGCCATTTCCGCATTTCGGTGACTGGATGCAGGATGGGCAGCCACTCTGGCACTCACAGTCCCGTATCGCGTCCGCGCTCGCCGCCAGCCACTCACGTGCCGCGGCGTAACCGCGCTCCGCGAAGCCGGCCCCCCCATCATGCCCGTCATACACGAAAACGGTGAGTTGCCCCGTGGCCGGGTGGGAATCGGCGGAAACCCCGCCGACATCCCACCGGTCGCAGGCAGCGAAGAGGGGCAGCAGCCCGATCGAGGCGTGCTCCGCCGCGTGGGCGGCCCCGGCCAGGTCCACCCCGCGGGCGAGCAGGGCGGCGCGCTGCGCGGCGGGGACCGTCCACCAGACGGCCCGGGTGCGCAGCGTCTGGGGCGGCAGGGTGAGCGGGACCTGCCCGAGCGGCCGCCCGGTCCGCGCGGTGTGCCGGACGTACCCGACCACCTGCCGGCGCACCTGCACATCGCCGAAGTGGATGGCCGCGCCGCCCCAGCCGTCCTGGCGCAGCTCGCGGGCCACCTCGATGGCGGTGACCTGGCGGGCCGAGGTGGTGTACCCCGGATCGGCGGGCTGCACCAGGGCTACTCCCTCGGCCAGGTCCAGGGCGTCCACCAGGTACATCTCGCCCTGGTGCGGGTAGACCGCACCGTCGTGCACCAGCAGGTGCGCGGACGGTTCGTCCACCGTGCCGACCAGCCGCCCGGTCGGCTGCTCCACGATCTTCACCGGGCGGCTCCCGGTCCCGCGGAGCCCGTCCCGGGACGGCCGGCCGCGGCTGGCCCAGTACAGGCCGCCGTCCCGGCGCCGGAGCAGTCCGCGGCGCGCCAGCGCGCCCGCCACCTGGGCCGCACCGGGGCCGAAGCGGGCCAGGTCGGCGTCGGTGAGCGGGAGTTCGGCCGCGGCCGCGCACAGGTGCGGGGCGAGCACGTAGGGGTTGCCCGGGTCCAGCACCGTCGCCTCCACCGGCCGGTGCAGCAGCGCGGCCGGATGATGCACCAGGTAGGTGTCCAGCGGGTCATCCCGGGCGATGAGCACGACCACCGCATGCCGCCCGGCCCGCCCGGCCCGCCCCGCCTGCTGCCACAGCGCCGCCCGGGTACCCGGCCAGCCGGCGATGAGCACCGCGTCCAGGCCGGCGATGTCCACGCCGAGTTCCAGCGCCGTGGTGGTGGCCAGCCCGGTGATGGCGCCGCTGCGCAGGCCCTGCTCCAGGGCCCGGCGTTCCGCACCGAGGTAGCCGGAGCGGTAGGCCGCCACGCGCTCGCACTGGCCGCGGGCGCCGGATTCCCGCAGGACCCGGCGGGCCGCCATGGCCACCGCCTCCGCGCCCCGGCGTGAGCGGGTGAACGCCAGGGCCGGGACGGCCTCCGCCACCAGGCTGGCCAGCAGCACCGCCGCCTCGGCGGTGGCGCTGCGGCGCACCGGCGCGCCCCTCTCCCCGCGGCCGGGGGTCAGCGGGGGCTCCCACAGCGCGAACGTGACCGGGCCCCGCGGCGCGGTGCTCACGGTCACCGCCTCGGCGGCCCGCCCGGTGAGCAGCGCCGCGCAGCTGGCCGGGTCGCTCACCGTGGCCGAGGCGAGCAGGAACACCGGGTACTCCCCGCGGTGGTGCCCGGCGACCCGGTGCAGCCGCCGCAGCACCTGCGCCACCTGGGAGCCGAACACGCCACGGTAGGTGTGGCACTCATCCACGATGATGTAGCGGAGCCGCCGGAAGAACCCGTTCCACCGGGCATGCCGGGGCAGCAGCGTCTGGTGCAGCATGTCGGGCGTGGTGAGCAGGTAGTTCGCGTGGCTGCGGGCCCATTCGCGCTGCGGCACGGGAGTCTCGCCGTCTACCACGGCGGGCCGCACGCCGGGCAGTCCCAGCCCGGCGAGGGCGCGCAGCTGGTCGGCGGCGAGCGCCCGGGTCGGCGCCAGGTAGAGGGCGGTGCCGCCGTCCAGCACCCCGGTGAGCGCGGGCAGCAGGAAGCCAAGTGACTTGCCGGAGGCGGGCCCGGTCGAGATGATCACGTCGCGGCCGGCCCGGGCGTGGTCAGCCATGGCGGCCTGATGCGCCCAGGGCGCGGGCACGCCAGCCGCGGACAGTGCCCCGGTGAGCGTGCCCGGCACCCACCCGGGCCAGGGCACCCGCTGCCCTCCGCAACCAGGGATGTACTCTACGTGAATCAACCGTCCCGACTGCGCACCGTGGCGCAGCACGACATCCGCGGGGGAAGCATGCGCAAGCTGGACGGCCCGGCCGGGCCCGGCCGGGCCCGCGGCGGGCCCGCGGCGGGCATCGTGGCCAGGCAAGCTGTGGGATTCGCCGGGAAGCAGCGGAGTCAGCGCAGTCATTGGCTCCTAGTGTGACAAGTCATTGGCTCCCAGGGTGACATCTGCGCCCGAGGTGCCTCGAAGCGTGAACTCGTGTAGACATGACCTCAGAGCGTGGTTGAATGCGCGACGGGAGCAGCCGCCCTTCCCGGGTGCCGGCTCCGCGCTCGGGCGGCCGGTGGCGAAGCCGATCACGGGCCCGATCAGAACAAGGCTGTACGGCGCTGGAGGATTAGTGGACCTGAAGCTTGACCACCACACCAGGGATGGGATCGAGGTCGTCGACGTTGAAGGCGAGATCGACGTCTACACCGCGCCACGGCTCCGCGAGCTGCTCATCGAGCTGGTGAATAACGGGCACTACCAGCTCGTGGTGAACATGGAAAAGGTCGAGTTCCTGGACTCGACGGGCCTGGGGGTCCTGGTTGGCGGCCTCAAGCGGGTCCGTGCCCATGACGGATCGCTGGATCTGGTCTGCACCCAGGAGCGCATCCTCAAGATCTTCCGGATCACCGGCCTGACCAAGGTGTTCGGGATCCACGAAACGGTCGATGCGGCCATCGGGGCGCGGAAGTCCGAGAAGTAGCGGAGTCAACCGTTCCGGGTCCGAGCCCCATGGCTACTGTCGAAATGAGCTTCACGCCGCTGCCCGTGCACGTGCGCACGGCCCGGCTGGTCGCGACCGCGGTCGCCCGGCGCAGCGGCGTCGATGAGGCACTCCTCGATGAGGTCCGCCTCGCGGTCGGTGAGGCGTGCTCCCGCGCGGTCGAGGCGCACCAGGCGCAATGTCCGTCCGAGCCGGTCCGCATCGAGCTGACCGGGGCCGACGGGCGGTTCGAGGTAGTGGTCACCGACGCGGCCGCGGCCGGGCCGGAGGGTGCCGACGAGATTCCCGGTGAGCCGTCCGGGTGGCGGCCGCCGGCCAACGGGGCGGCGAACGGCAGCACGGGGCCGGCCGAGGCGGGCGCGGTCCCGCCCTATGGCCTGGGGCTCGCGGTGATCGCCGGCCTGGCCGATGATGTTCAGATCACCCGCACTCCGGCCGGGCTGAGCATCACGATGAGCTGGCCGTCGGGCGGCCGAACGGCCTGACGGGCCGCCGGGCGCGGCGCACGGCCGGGCGCGGCGCACGGCCGGACGGCGGTGACGGGCCACGCTGGCCTGGCCGCGGGCCGGAAGCGGCGGAAGTCACACCGCCGCGCCGCGTGGATGTGCCCGCATGTCTGCTACCGGCAGCATTTATGTGATTACCTGTGCGGGGGCGATGCGCAGCAGTGCCGCTGGACCGTGACCCCACTTCGCGTTCCGCGGCCGACGTGCGTAGACTCCCGGCACTGCTTTTTAGGCACTGTGCCTGTCCTAGGCGTGCATGACTGGTTACCCAGTGCTCGTAGCGAGACTGATGACCATGCTGGCCGGTTGGTGCTGAGTCACCAATGACCGCGCTGGCGCAAGCCGCGTCCGGAAGGCCAGCTGCCCCTGTCTAGGAGGACAGATGTCTGGGCTCAGTCTTGCCGCTGGGGGCGGTGCGGTGGGTGTGACCGGCTCCAACTTGACCTGGGTTGTTGTCGTCGCCGTCGTCGCGCTGCTCGCGCTCGCCGTGGCCGGGGTCCTGGTGCGGGAGGTACTCGCCGCCAGCCAGGGCACCGAACGGATGCAGGAGATCGCCCGGGCGGTCCAGGAGGGCGCCGCCGCCTACCTGCGGCGCCAGTTCCGCACGCTCGGCGTTTTTGTTGTGATCATTTTCTTCGTGCTGTTGCTGCTGCCGGCCGACGGCTCCTCGGTGCGCTGGGGCCGCAGCATCTTCTTTCTGATTGGCGCCTTGTTCTCGGGGCTGACCGGGTTCACCGGGATGTCCCTGGCCGTCCGCGGCAACGTCCGGGTGGCCGCCGCGGCCCGGGCCGGGTTTGACGGTGAGCGGCCCGCGATGCGGATCGCGTTCCGCACCGGCGGCGTGGCCGGCATGTTCACGGTCGGGCTGGGCCTGTTCGGCGCCGCGCTCGTGGTGATCCTGTACCGGGAGAACGCGCCGAGTGTGCTGGAGGGCTTCGGCTTCGGCGCGGCGCTGCTCGCGATGTTCATGCGAGTCGGCGGCGGCATCTTCACCAAGGCCGCCGACGTGGGTGCCGACCTGGTCGGCAAGGTTGAGAAGGGCATCCCCGAGGACGACCCGCGCAACGCGGCCACCATCGCCGACAACGTCGGTGACAACGTGGGTGACTGCGCCGGGATGGCCGCCGACCTGTTCGAGTCCTACGCGGTCATGCTGGTCGCGGCGCTCATCCTGGGCAAGGCGGCGTTCGGCAACGATGGCCTCGTCTTCCCGCTGATCATCCCGATGATCGGCGTGATCACCGCGGTGGCGGGGATCTTCGTGACGATGCCGCGCAAGGGTGACCGGAGCGGGATGACCGCCATCAACCGGGGCTTCTTCATCTCCGCGGTCATCTCGCTGGTGCTGGTGATCGGCGCTTCGTTCCTCTACCTGCCCGCCAAGTTCAGCGAGTTCAAGGGGCTGACCGACCATTCGATCCTGACCCACGGCGGCAGCCCGCGGTTGCTGGCCATCGGCGCGGTCATCATCGGCCTGGTGCTGGCCAGCGCCATCCAGCTGCTGACCGGGTACTTCACCGAGACCAACCGCAAGCCGGTCCGTGAGATCGGGGAAAGCTCGCTGACCGGCGCGGCCACCGTCATCCTGTCCGGCATCTCGATCGGCCTGGAGTCGGCCGTGTACTCGGCGCTGCTCATCGGCGGGGCGGTCTACGCGGCCTTCCTGCTCGGCACCGGTAACGCGACCCTGGCCCTGTTCGCGGTGGCGCTGGCCGGCACCGGCCTGCTGACCACGGTGGGCGTCATCGTGTCGATGGACACGTTCGGCCCGGTCTCGGACAACGCGCAGGGCATCGCCGAGATGTCCGGCGACGTGACCGGCGACGGCGCCCAGGTGCTCACCAAGCTGGACGCGGTGGGCAACACCACCAAGGCCATCACCAAGGGCATCGCGATCGCCACCGCGGTGCTCGCCGCCACCGCGCTGTTCGGCTCGTTCCGCACCACGGTGGTGCAAGCGCTCGGCATCAAGGGCGGCACCTTCAACCTGTCGGTGGACCATCCCAATGTCCTGGTCGGCGTCATCATCGGCGCGTGCGTCGTGTTCTACTTCGCCGGCCTGCTGATCATGGCGGTGGGCCGGGCGGCCGGCCAGGTCGTCTACGAGGTGCGTGAGCAGTTCCGTAATCATCCGGGGATCATGGACTTCACCGAGAAGCCCGAGTATGGCCGGGTGGTGGACATCTGCACCAAGGACTCGCTGCGTGAACTGGCCACGCCGGGCCTGATGGCGGTGCTCACCCCGATCGCCGTCGGCTTCGCGTTCGGCTACGGGCCGCTCGGCGCCTACCTGGCTGGCGCCATCGCGGCCGGCGCGCTGATGGCCGTGTTCCTGGCCAACTCCGGCGGTGCGTGGGACAACGCCAAGAAGCTCGTCGAGGACGGCAACTACGGCGGCAAGGGTTCCGAGGCGCATGAGGCGACCATCATCGGCGACACGGTCGGTGACCCGTTCAAGGACACCGCGGGCCCGGCCATCAACCCGCTGATCAAGGTGATGAACCTGGTCTCGCTGCTGATCGCCACCAGCGTCGTCAAGTACAGCCACGACGCGGGGCTGCGGGCCGGGGTGGCGATCGGCGCGGTGGCCATCGTGGTGGCCGCCGTCGTGATCTCCAAGCGGCGGTCCACCAGCGTGGCGACCGGCGGCCCGCCGGCGGACGGCCCGGCGGACAGCACGGGCAGCGGTGGCACCGAGGCCCCGGGGCCGGCCACCGCGCCGACCACCGCGGGCTGACTTCTCCCGCATAGCGCTCCCGATCCCCCGGTCACCGCCAGCTGGCCGGGGGATCCGCGTTCCCGGAGTGGCTTGCTGGGATACTTGGGACATGGGGAATGTGCGCACGTTGGTGGTGCTGCGGCACAGCAAATCGGCCTACCCGCCGGATACCGCGGATGTGGACCGGCCGTTGTCGGCCCGCGGCGAGCGGGATGCGGCCGCGGCGGGCCGCTGGCTGCGCGACGAGGGCCTCATCCCCGACCTCGTGCTCTGCTCGATCGCCCAGCGGACCAGGCAGACCTGGGACCTCGCCAGCGACCAGCTGGGCTGGGCCGGGGAAGAGGCCGGCGCGGTGTACTACGACGCCCGGCTGTATGAGGCCAGCGCGGACGGCCTGATCTCGGTGGTCCAGGAGGCCCCCGCCGACGTCGCCATCCTGGCCCTCGTCGGGCACAACCCGGGGGCCGCGCAACTGGCGGCCAGCCTGGCGGCTGAATCCGGCCTGACCTTCCCCACCTCAGCGATCGCGGTCATCGAGTTCGGCGGTGACTGGGCGCAGCTAGCTCCCGGGTCGGGGACCCTGGCCGGGTACTGGACACCGAAGAAAGGCTCAGGCGTCCCGGGCCGGTGATTCCCCCGCCGGGGGGTCACCCTCCTCCGCGGCCTCGACGTCGTCCCGGGACACGCCCAGCAGGTACAGCACGGTGTCCAGGTAGGGCACGCTGACCGAGGCGTCCGCCGCGTCCCGGACCACCTGCCGGGCGTTGAACGCCACGCCGAGGCCGGCCGCGGCGATCATGTCCAGGTCGTTGGCGCCGTCCCCGACCGCCACCGCCTGGCTGACCGGGATGCCCGTCTGCGCCGCGAACCGCCGCAGCGCGTCGGCCTTCCCGGCCCGGTCGATGACCGGCCCGGCCAGCTGGCCGGTCAGCTTCCCGCCGGTGATCTCCAGCGTGTTGGCCGCCGTGTAGTCGATGCCCAGGTCGGCGGCGAGCGGGTCGGTGATCTGAGTGAACCCGCCGCTGACGATCCCGCAGCGGTACCCGAGCCGGCGCAGGGTGCGGATCAGGGTGCGGGCCCCCGGGGCGAGCCGCAGCTGCGCGCGGACTTCCTGCAGCGCGGTCTCCTCCAGCCCGGCCAGCATGGCGACCCGTTCCCGGAGCGAGGCGGTGAAGTCGAGCTCGCCGCGCATGGCCGCATCCGTGATCTTGGCCATCTGCCCGGCGCAGCCGGCCCGCGCGGCGAGCAGGTCGATCACCTCGCCGGCGATGAGCGTGGAGTCGACGTCCATCACCACCAGCCGCATGGCCCGGCGGTGCAGCCCGCCGGGCTGCACCGCGACGTCCACGCCCTGCTGGGTGGCCTCACGGGCCAGCGCGACCCGGAGCGTGCCCGGGTCCGCGCCGGAGACGTCCAGCTCGATGCAGGTTACCGGACGGTGCGCGAGGCGCTGGATACGGTCGATGTTCGCCCCGCTGGCGGCGATCCGCCCGGCGATGGCCGCCACCGCGGCCGGGGCCAGCGAGCTGCCCAGCACCGTGACGTGCAGCCGGCCCCGCCGCCGGTCCGGCTCGCCGGAACCCATGGTGATCTCGGCATCCAGCCCCAGGTCGGCGGCCAGGCCCCGGACGGCCCGGTGGATCGCGGTCAGGTCCGGGTCGGCGCCGCAGCCGAGCAGGGCTCCCAGCACCAGGCGGCCCCGGATCACGACCTGCTCGATGTCCAGCACGGTCAGCTCATCCCCGGCCAGGGCGGAGAACAGCCGGGAAGTCACTCCCGGCCTGTCCCGGCCGGTCAGGGTGACCAGGAGAGTAGTCTGCGCGGCGTCCATCGGTGCCCAACGCTACCTGGCCGGAGTGGCGCGCAGGCACGGCTGGGCCGCCCGCCGCGCCATGACGTAAGTTCATTCTGAACGAGTTGCGCTCGCCCGCTGCGAGGCGCGCTGCTGGAGGGAGCTGGATGTCCGACGAAGTGGTGCGGCTGCGCGGTGCCGGGATCCGGCGCGGCGGGTCGATGCTGCTCCGCGACGTGGACTGGACGGTGCACGACGACGAGCGGTGGGTCATCATCGGGCCCAACGGGGCCGGGAAGACCACGCTGCTGCAGGTGGCCGGGTGCCAGTTGTTCCCCTCCGAGGGCACCGCCGAGATCCTGGGCTGCCGCCTGGGCGAGACGGACGTATTCGAGCTGCGGCCGCGGATCGGGCTGGCCAGCGCGGCGGTCGCGGACCGGGTGCCGCCCGCCGAGAAGGTCATCGACCTGGTGCTGACCGCCTCCTACGCGATTGTCGGCCGGTGGAAGGAGGACTACGAGTCCTCCGACGTGACCCGGGCGGTGGAACTGCTGGACGCCCTCGGCTGCGCGCACCTGATCCGGCGCCGGTTCAGCACACTGTCTGAGGGGGAGCGCAAGCGGGTGCAGATCGCCCGCGCGCTCATGCCGGACCCGGAACTGCTGCTGCTCGATGAGCCGGCCGCCGGGCTGGACCTCGGCGGCCGGGAGGACCTGCTGCGCCGGATCGCCATGCTGGCCCGCGACCCGCTGGCGCCGACCATGGTGATGGTCACCCACCACGTCGAGGAAGTGCCCGAGGACTTCACGCACGCGATGCTGCTGCGCCGCGGCGCGGTGCTGGCCGCCGGCCCGGTGGCCGACGTGCTCACCGCGCAGCACCTGTCCAAGTGCTTCGGCCTGCCACTGGTCATCGAGCGGCACGGCGCCCGCTGGGCCGCCCGCGCCGCGCAGCCGCCCCGGGCCGGCCGGGCCGCGCCGTGAAAGGGGACCGGGTCGAGATCGTCATCGACGCCGGCGGGACGTCGCGGACCTATGAAGTAGCCGCCACCCGGGCCGGGCGGCGCGTGGAGGTCGTCACCGGGCGGGGCATCGTGCAGGTCATGGAGGTCACCCGGGGCGGCACGGCCGTGCGCACCGCCCGGTTCATGGCCAGCCGGGTTATCGCCGTCGTGGAGCACCCGGCCCGCGGCGCCGGGCCGGATGGGGGGCGCCGGGCGGAGAGCGCGGGTACCGCCGGCCCGGTCCCGGCGGCCCCGCCGGCCAGCATGCTGGACGACGCCGTAGACCGGGCCGCCGCCCAGTTCGGCAGCTAACGGCCTGGCACGCCGCGGCCGGCCAGCACCACCCGCGGGGCAGGCCCGGGCGGCCTGACGGGGCGGGGTGGTTCTGTTACGTCCGGGGCGCTGCTGATCTTCGCATGCCAGGGAGGCCGCCATGCCCACCCGGCCGCTGACCGTGCTGTTCATGCCGGAGAGCGCCTACGGCCCGACCAACAACTGCATCGGGATCGGGGATGTGCTGCGGCGCCGCGGGCACCGGGTGGCCTTCGCCGCCGAGGCGTCCTGGGCGGGCCTGGCCCCGCTCGGCTTCGAGGAACACCTGGTCGACCTGTCCGCCCCCGGCCAGCCCGGGCCGGATGCTGGCCAGCCGGAGCAGGATGCTGGCCAGTTCTGGAAGGACTTCATCGCCCGGACCGCGCCGGAGTTCCGCAAGCCCACCATCGAGCAGCTGGACACCTGGATCAGGCCCGTCTGGGCCGAGCTGATCAGCGGCGCCCGGTACTGCCAGGAGCAGCTCGCCGGGATCATCGGCCGGACCCGCCCCGACGTGATCGTCGAGGATAACGTGGTCAGTTTCCCGGCCCTGCTGGCCGGCGGGGCGCCGTTCGTCCGCATCGTGTCCTGCAACCCGCTGGAGATCGCCGACCCGGCCCTGCCGCCCGCGTTCTCCGGGTACCCGGCCGCCGACCGTTCCCGGTGGCCGGAGTTCCGCGCCGAATACGACCGGGTGCACCGGCCGATGTGGGCGGAGTTCAACGACTGGGTCAGGGAGCAGGGCGCCCCGCCCCTGCCGGACCTGGAGTTCATCCACCGCGGCGACGTGAACCTGTACGTCTACCCGGAGATCGCCGACTACCGGCGGGACCGCCCGCTCGGCCCGGGCTGGCACCGGCTGGACTCCTCGGTCCGGCAGACCGACGCGGCGTTCACCCTGCCGCAGCGGCTGGCCGGGCGGGAAGGCGCGCTGGTCTACTTCTCGCTGGGCTCGCTCGGCTCGGCGGACACCGGGCTGATGCGCCGGGTTATCGACTGCCTGGCGGCCACCCCGCACCGGTACATCGTGTCGATGGGCCCGCGGCACGCCGAGCTGGAGCTGGCGCCGAACATGCACGGCGCGGAGTTCCTGCCGCAGGCCTCGGTGCTCCCGCTGGCCGACCTGGTGATCACCCACGGCGGCAACAACACCACCACCGAGTCCCTGCACTTCGGCAAGCCGATGATCATCCTGCCGCTGTTCTGGGACCAGCACGACAACGCTCAGCGCATGGAGGAGCGGGGCCTGGGCGTGCGGCTTGACCCCTACGAGTTCACCGATGCCCAGCTGCACGGCGCGCTGGCCCGGCTGCTCGGCGATGAGGCACTGCGCGCCCGGCTGGCCCGCACGGCCGCGCAGATCCAGGCCCGGCGCGGGCTGCACGCCGCGGCCGGCGTGATCGAGCGGGCGGCCGCGGGCCGCTGAGCCCCGGCGCTCACGGCGCGGGCGCCAGGATGCCCCGCTGCACGGACGACCGCACCAGGTCGCGCGCGAACGCGCCCAGGGCCGGGGACCCCTCCTCGATGAGCGCCACCTTGACCAGCACCTGGTCGGCGGTGACGCCGTGTTCGGCCCAGGTTCCGCCGCCCAGGGCGTCGTTGGCCAGCATCGGCTGCAGCCGGTCCAGCGCGCGGGCGAACCTCGCCTCCGGGGTGCGCCGGTCCTCGAACTCGTCCCACAGCGCGCGCACCTGGCCGGCCTGCCCGGCCGGCAGCAGCGCGAAGATCCGGTCCGCGGCGGCCCGCTCGGCCGCCTCCTGCCGGGCCTGGGCCTGCGCGCCCGCATAAGCGAACAGGTCGCCCGCGTCTATCTCCACCAGGTCGTGCACCAGCAGCATGGCGGTCACCCGCCCGAGATCAGTACCTGCGGGCGCATATTCGCGCAGAACGAGGCCCATCAGGGCCAGATGCCACGAGTGCTCCGCGGAGTTCTCCCGGCGGCTGCCATCGATGATCCGGCTCTGCCGCAGTACCGCCTTGAGCTGGTCGGCTTCGCGCAGGAAGGCCAGCTGAGCATCCAGGGGTTCCATCAGCCCATTGGATCAGCCGCGCCGCCGTGGCCGGGACACCGGGATCGCCTGCCCGGCACCGGATCGCGGCGCGCCGCGCCGGCTGGCCGGCCCCCAGTGCAGGAACTCGCCCTTGACGTGCCATGATGTCTGTGGGGGACCCAATGATGATACGGGGGTACCGGCTCATCAGCCCGCCCTGGACAGGCTCCGGCCCGTCCAGGGCGGGCACCCTACAGGAGCCTCCCAGCAGCGCTGGGCGAGTCAGTCGTTACCTTGAAATGATCGTGTCTTGCGGCTTAGGTTCGGACCATGACGGACGCCGACCGGCGGGTCGAGCCGGCGGGCAGCCGGGTGCGGCATCAGTCCCGGGCCGGGGAGCATCAGCATCACGTCGTCTGCCGTCAGTGCGGCTCCGTCCTCGAGGTGGACTGCATGGTCGGTCACGGCCCGTGCCTGGACCCCGCCGCAAGCGCATGGTCGCTGGCCGGCGAGGCCGAGGTCACGTTCTGGGGGCTGTGCGCTGGATGCCGGGAGCGGGGCCAGCCCCGCCGCCTCCCGCCGCGCCCGACGCCCGTCATCCAGCCGCCGGGCCAGGCGGCCGGGCCGGGCCGCCGATGACTGAGCCCAGCAGGTGAACGGCGGCTCACGGTAGCTGCCCCAGCGCGGCGCCCCTGGTTACCATCCCCCCCCGGGCCAGGGGCGCCGTCCCGTCCGCGGTGGCCGTGACGGCGGGCACGGCCTGCCCGGCCCGGATGGCCGCCGTGCTGGCCGGCACTGTCGGCCGGCCCCGCAGGCACGCTACGATCACCGCCTGATGGACAGGATCCGGGTGGCGCTGGCCGAGGACAACGTGCTGCTCCGGGAGGGTGTCTCCCGGCTGGTCGCCGCCAACGATGACTTTGAGCTGGTCGGGACGGCCTCCGACCTGCCGCAGCTGCTGGCGCTGGTCGGTGCGGAGCGGCCGGATGTAGTGATCACGGACATCCGGATGCCGCCCACCGGCACCAGCGAGGGCATCCAGGCGGCCACCTGGCTGCGCGAGCACCATCCGCAGGTGGGCGTCGTGGTGCTGAGCCAGTACACCGCCCCGGGTTATGCCATGGCGCTGCTCGAGCATGGTTCGGCGGGCCGCGCCTACCTGCTGAAAGAGCGGGTGGCCAGCGTCGATGAGCTGGCCAGGGCCATTCGCGCCGTGGCGGCCGGGGGCTCGGTGATCGACCCGCTGGTGGTGGATGAGCTGGTGCGGTCCCGGGCGCAGCATCAGCACTCCAGCGTGGCCCAGCTGACCCCGCGGGAAGCCGAGATCCTGGCCGAGATGGCCCAGGGGAAGAGCAACGCGGCCATCGCGGCCGCGCTGACGGTGTCCGAGCGTGCGGTGGAGAAGCACACCAACTCGATCTTCGCCAAGCTCGGCCTCAGCGAGGAGAAGGACCTGAACCGCCGGGTCAAGGCGGTCCTGGTCTACCTGAGTGAGGCGGACGGCAGCTGACGCCGCCAGGGAGGCTGGCCCCACCGTCCGTCCAGGTGGCAGCACCCTCGGCCGGCCGGGCCCCGGCATGCCAAGCTGGAGTCATGACCACCCCGCACGCAGTGGTCGTGGTAGACGACCAGGCCCCGTTCCGCTTGGCCGCCCGGGCGGTGCTGCGCCGCCTCGACAGCTTCGCGCTGGCCGGGGAGGCGTCCAGCGGACCGGAGGCGATCGACCTGGTCGATGCCCTCCGCCCGGCGCTGGTCCTGATGGACATCAACATGCCGGGGATGAATGGCATCGAGGCGACCCGCCGCATCCTGGCCGCGCACCCGGATGTCGTGGTGTTCCTGTGCTCCACCTACGACCTGGCCGACCTGCCCCCCGGCGCCATGGACAGTGGCGCGGCCGGGTACCTCAACAAGGAGCGTTTCGGCGTGGAGACGCTGCGGCGGCTGTGGGCAGCGCGGGGCTCGGGTACCTTCGCCAGCACCTGACTCGCGGTACCGGCCCGGCGGCCCGCCTCACAGGATGGGGACCGAGCCGCTGATCGTGGATCCCCGGCCGGGCTGTGACACCCAGCGGACCGTGCCGCCGATCGCACCGAGCCGGTCAGACATGTTGACGAAGCCATGGCCGGCCCGCACCCGCGCCGCGTCGAAGCCGGGGCCGTCGTCGCTGACTGAGAACAGCAGTCCCCCCGACTCCTCCGACAACCGCAGCCGCGCGGTTGCCTCCGGCGCGTGCTTCGCGGCGTTCTGCAGCGCTTCCAGGCAGCAGAAGTAGACGGCTGTCTCCACGCCCTGCGAGTACCGCCCGATACCGTCGGCGGACACCGTGACCGGGATAGGGGCCCGGGCCGCCGCGGCGCGCAGCGCCTCGGCCAGCCCGTTGTCGGCCAGCAGCGGCGGGTAGATGCCGTGCGCCAGCTCGCGGAGTTCCTGGATGGTCGCCTGCACATCCTGCGCCATCTGGCCCAGCATCTCGATCCCGGCGGCCGGGTCATCGGCGATGATGTCGGTGGTCAGCCGCAGGGTCACCGCCAGGGCCACCAGGTGCTGCTGGGCCCCATCGTGCAGGTCGCGCTCCACCCGGCGGCGCTCCGCATCGCCGCTGGCCACGATGCGGGCCCGGGATTCCCGGAGCTCATCCGCCTGCCGCCGGAGCTCGTCCAGGGTGGTTTGCAACGCTGCGTCCAGCCGGACGTTGTAGAACGCCAGGCCGGCCTGGCGGGCCAGCTCGGTGAGTACTCGCTCGTCCTCCTCGGTGAAGGCGTCCGCGTGGCCGGCGCGCTCGACCACGAGCAGGCCGAGCAGCTCGCCGGCGTGACTGATCGGCGCGACCCGCAGCTGGGCGCGTTCCCGGCCGCCCAGCAGCGCGGGGAGCCAGATGGAGGCCCATGCGTTGCCGGACACCCCGGCCCGGGTGACCACGGGGCGCTCCCGCTCGCCGATGATCAGGGACCGGCGCCCGGCGTCCGGCACCGAGACGGTCCGCTCCAGCACTTCCCCGCTCCCGGTGTATATCTCGGCGCTGGTCAGGGTCATCGTCTTGCGCAGCGACTCAGCCAGCTGCAGCAGCAGCTCGTCCATGGCCACCGCCCGGGTCATCCGGCTGCCGAACGTGCGGAGCACCTCGTCGGGCGCTTCGCGGGCCCCGTACACCAACCGGGTGGCCGAGGCCATCAGCCGGTCCCGGGCCGGCAGGTAGCCGATGGCCGCCACCGCGGCGGCGAGCATGGACAGGCCGAGGATCTCCCGGTCGGCGTGACCGCCGGGCGGCTGCCCGAGCCCGAGCACGATGACCAGGTAAATGCCGGAGACCACCACGCTGAACCCGGCCAGCGAGAGCAGGTGCACCAGCAGCCGGCCCGCCTGCGGCCCTAGCTGGGTGACGGTCGCAGCGACCAGCCCGGCCGGCACCGCCACCGTGGCCCCGGCGGCCACGGCAGCGACCGGTCCGGGCCAGCCGACGAGCATGTGCAGCACCCCGCACACGAGGGCGGCGTTCCCGGCCAGCACCAGGCCAGCGGCCAGCCACTGCATCCGCTCCCGGTCCCGGCCACCGAGCCGCAGGTAGCGCAGCCGCGCGGCGGGCAGGGCGCAGGCCACCGCGACGGGCCAGATCACCGCGGCCGCGGCCGCCGGGACGTGACGTCCGGTGGCCGCCAGGCTGACCCCGGCAGCCAGCGCGGCCAGGTAAACCACGGCCGCGGCCGCCCGCCGGGCGGCCCCGGAGAGCCGCCCGTCCGGGGCGGCCAGCACGAAATGGACCGTGGCCGCGATCACCAGCGCCCCGGCGATGGTGGCCACCGTCCTGGGCAGCTCGTGCTGGCCCGGCGACGCCCGGCTGGCCAGCCGGGCCGCGGTGAGGGCCATCGCCCCGGCGAGCGCCCCGCCGGCCACGTGCCACTGCCCGGCCAGGCCCGGGGCCCGGCTGGCGATCGTGGCGGCCAGCGCCCAGGCCAGGGTCAGCGCGAAGGCGACGGCCTGCACGGCTGGCAGCCCGCCGGGCACGGGGATCCGCAGCCCGGTGACCACGATGATCACCGTGGCGGCCAGCAGTGCCGCGGCCGCGGCCGGCCGCCAGGACGGCTTCCCGTGCCGGGGCAGCGCAGTCACCGGGCCGGCCACGGTGTCCTGCAGCATGCCGCTCATGGCCGGCCCGGCCGGCCCGGTCCCGCCTGCTGATGCCGGGGGAACCGCATGCTCAGTGCGCCCCGATGATGACCGGGCCGCGGCTGTCCGGTTCATGCTCAGGTTCCTCGATCCGCCCGTCGCGCATCCGGATCACCCGGCCGGCTGCGGCCGCGACACTGGCGTCGTGGGTGACCATGACGATGGTCTGCCCGCCGGCGTGCAGCCGCCGTAGCAGCTCGATGATCTCCTCGCCGCCTTCGGAGTCCAGCGCCCCGGTGGGTTCGTCGGCGAGCAGTAAGGTCGGCTCATTGGCCAGGGCCCGGGCGACGGCCAGCCGCTGGCGCTGGCCGCCGGACAGCACCCCGGGCAGCGCGCTGGCCTTGTCGCTGATGCCGAGCAGGTCGAGCAGGTCCCGGGCCCGGGTCTCCGCCATCTTCCGGCGGCGGCCGGCGATGACCGCGGGCAGCGCCACGTTCTCCAGCACCGTCATGCCCTCCAGCAGGTTGAAGAACTGGAAGACCAGCCCGATATGGCGGCGGCGGAGCCGGGCCAGGTCATCTTCGCCGCGCCCGGTCACCATCTCCCCGGCGACGCTGATCTCCCCCTCGTCGGGGGTGTCCAGGCCGGCCACCAGGTTCAGCAGAGTGGACTTGCCGCAGCCGGACGGGCCCATCAGGGCGGTGAACTCGCCCCGGCTGACGCACAGGTCCACCCCGCGCAGCGCACGCACCGGCGCGTTCTCGGCCTCGAAGGTCTTGCGCACGCCGCGCATGACCAGGGCCGGGGATTCATTGGTCATTACCCCCCCATTCGGGTTGATAGGTCCGCGGTGGCCGGCGGAACCGTCCGCCGGGCCACGGCCTGGGCGGCCGCACGGTCCGCGCCGCCCCCCTGTTGAGTGATCTTGAATGCGGTGACCGGCGTGTCCCGGCCCTTGACCATCCGCGCTCCCAGCGGGGTGGTCTGCACCGGGGTGCTCAGGGCCCGCAGCGTGGCCCCGGACAGGACAGTCTCACCCGCGTCCGCGAATTGCTGCAGCCGCTGCGACAGGTTCACCGTGTCACCGACCAGCGTGTACTCCAGCCGTTCGGCCGAGCCGAGCAGCGCGGCGGCGGCCTCTCCGGTGGACAGCCCCAGTCCCAGGCCGAAGGCGGGCAGCCCGTCGGCCGCCCAGCGCTGGTTGATCTCGCCCTGCAGCTCGTGCATGACGCACGCCGCCGCGACTGCCCGGTCAGCGTGGTCAGGCTGCGGGAACGGCGCGCCGAACACCGCCATCACCGCGTCGCCGACGAACTGCATCACCGTGCCCTCCTCGCCCAGGATGGCCTGGTTCATCGCCGCGCGGTGGGTGTTCAGCTGGCCGGCCAGCTGGCTCGGGTCAGCGTGCTCGGCGATCGTGGAGTAGGACCGGATATCGCTCATCAGCACGGTCACCTCCACCCGCTCGGTCTCGCCGATCGCCTGCCGCTGGTGGCGCAGCTTGTCGGCCAGCCCGCTGGGCAGCAGCCGGGACAGCGTCTCGCCCTGCTCCTCGCGGTCCACGATGGCCAGGTGCAGCATGCGCAGCCGGCGCAGCGCGCTGGCATTCCCGGCCGACACGCCCTCGGCCAGCTTCACGAACACCGCCTCGACCTCGGCGTCCACCGCCTCCGGGGTGAGCCTGCGGGCCGCGGCGATAGCCTTGATCGGCTTGCCCGCGGCGATCATCCCGAGCAGCTCTTCCTCGGCCGGTGCCAGGCCGCCCGGCGCGACGACCGGCCGGACCAGCGCCTCGACGATCGCGGGGTCGAGCGCGGTCCCGCCGGTGGCGACCGTGCGGATCGCGTCCACCAGCTGGTTCCCCTCGGCGACGTGGTCCTTCAGCAGGTACCCGTACCCAGCCGAGCCCTCGGCCAGCAGCGACACCGCGTACTCCGGGTCCTCGTACTGGGAGAGCACCACCACTCCGGTGCCCGGATGGCGGTGACGCACCTCCTTCGCCGCGTCGATGCCCTCACGCTGGAACGACGGCGGCATCCGGATGTCCGTGACCAGCACCTGCGGGCGGGCCGCGGTGGCGCCGCCGATTACCCCGTCGTAATCCCCGGCCGTGCCGACCACCCGCAGGTCGTGGTGCCGCTGGATGAGCGCCCGCACGCCCTCGCGCACGATCAGGTTGTCGTCCGCGAGGAAGACGGTGATCGGGCCGGCCTCAGTGTGATCCACGTAACAAGTTGTCGCATATCACGCTGCTGTCCGCCAGTGCGCAAGCATGCCGCCGCCTGGTGGTGCTGGCACACCCGGGACGGGCGGGCCAGTGCCTCATCACTCGCTGCGCAGGATCTGGGCGGGCCGGGCCCGGGCCGCGGACTCCCCGGGCACGGCCGCGATGGCCACGGCGGCCGCCAGCGCGGCCGCCGCCAGCAGGGCCAGCGTGACCAGCGGGACGACCACGGTCGGCAGGATGCCCAGCTGCGCGGCGAAGACCCGCCAGGCCGCCCGGCCGCCGAAGATCCCGGCCGGGATGCCCAGGCACAGGGCGGCGCCGGTCAGGGCGCTGGCCTGCCAGCTCACCGCGGCTCGTACCTGGCGCCGGGTGAAGCCCAGCGTGCGCAGGACCGCGAAGTCGCGGCGCCGCCGCCGGACCGAGGTCAGCAGCAGGTGGGTCATGGTGAGCAGGGCCAGCAGGCTCAGGGCGGCGCCCAGTAGCAGCGGGAGGTCCTGGACCCGCCCGAAGTTGACGATGTCGGCGGGCGTGGCCGGGCCCTCGGTGCTGAACGGGCCCAGCCGGGCCTCCCGGGCCGCGAGACGGTTGAGCCCGGCCGGGCTGCTCGCGGCGGACGGCCGGAACCGCACCAGGAGGGTGTCCAGCGGCGGCGGCGGCAGGCCGGGCGGCAGCAGGCCGCGCAGGCCGCCGACGGTGAGCGCGGCGCCCTTGCCGAGGCCGAGGACATCCCCCATGGTCGGGAAGATGGCCGTGCCGACGATCTCGAGCCGGTGCGGCCGGAAAGTGGCCAGCGAAACGGGCACCGACTCACCGAGGTGTCCGTGAGCAGCCGCCAGCGTCCGCTCCCCGATGGCTATCTCACCCGGGCCGAGCGGCAGGTGGCCCCCGACGAGCACGGGCTGGAGTGAGGCGCGGTGCCCGGGCAGCAGGGCGATGGCACCCGCGCTGACGCCCCCGATGGTCACCGGGGCACTGGAGTAGCCGGTGGCCCAGGCGGCCACGGCGGGGTCGTCAGCGACGCCGCGGGCGGCCAGGCTGACGCTGGTGCTCCCCAGGGTGTTGGTCACGTAGGCGTCCCAGGTGACGCCGTACAGCCGCGGGGTGGCGAGCAGGTTACCCAGGCTGGCGGAGAAGACCACGGCCGCGGTCAGCGCGGCCACCCCGACCATCGCGCTGGCGATCGTGCTGCGTACCGGCAGTGCCGTCCGGCCCGCTCCCGGCTGCAGCGCGAGCCGCGGGCCGATCAGGGCGGTCACCGAGCTGACGCCCGCCGTCGCCGCCGCCGCGAGCCGCGGCCCGCGCCCGGGCGCAGCGGCCGCCCGGCCGGCGGCCGTCCCCGGGCCGGCCGCTCCCGCGGCCGCGGCCCTGGCCCGCGCCCGGCCGCCCCACGCCGCCCGCCAGGCTGGCCAGGCGGCCGCGGCCACGGTCGCGAGCACCGTGCCCGCCACCCCCAGGCCGAGCACGCTGCCGTCAGCGTGAAGGCCGGGATGCGGCTCGGCCACTCCAGCCAGGCCGACGGGCAGCGCGGGCGATACGAGGACCGCGAGCAGCGCACCGCCGGCGCCCGCGGCTACCCCGATCGCGGCCGCGCGGCTCAAGCCGAGGGCGAGCAGCCCCCGGCGGCTCATGCCAAGGGCCAGTAAGGTGCCGTACTCCGCGGCGTCCAGGAAGCTCAGCCGGGCCAGCAGCTGGCCGAGAACGAGCAGGCCGATGACCGCCAGCAGCCCGCTGACCAGCCACAGGGCTACCGCCTGGAGGTGGATCGAGTGCTCGGTGTTCACCGCCTGCTCAGCGAGCGGGAAGTCCTGCACCACCTTGCCGTGCCCCAGCCGGCTAAGTGCCCCCTGGAACGCGGGCAGGTCCGTGTTCCCGCGCCGCAGCCGGAGGGCCCCGGCGGAGCCGGCCTGCAGGCCGGCATGATGCTCGCGGTAGAAGGCCGGCGTCGCCCACACCATGTCGGTTCCGGTGCCAGTCTGCGGCGGGAACTCGGACGGCGCCGCATCGATCCCGACGATCCGGAACGAGAACCGGGCGAGGTGACGGGCCGCGGTCAGCACCGTGGCCCGGAGAATGCCGCCCACCCCCAGATGCAGCGCCTCGGCCAGGGTGAACGAAACGTTGACCTCGCCGGGGCGCGCCGGGTCAGCCAGCCGGCCCGCCAGGATCTTGCGGTGCCAGAACCGGCCCGGCACGGCGTCCGTCTCCGGGGCGACCAGGCTCGCGCTGGCCGGGTTCACCACCGTGTATTCGGCCAGCACGGCGGACTCGGTGACCTGCGGCAGGCGCCCGACCCTGGCCAGCGGGAACTGCCCGAACGTCGTCGGCTGTCCCGGGAAGGAGAACACGAGCACGTCGGGCGGGCGGCTCCAGGTGACCAGGCCGGGGTAGGCCGAGTCGGTCCGCCGGGCACCGGCCGCCGCGGCCTGCACGGCCCCGGCGAAGACCGCGGCGATCACGGCCAGCATCAGCCAGGTGCGCCAGCGTGTGCGCAGCTCGGCCCGCAGGACGAGCCATCCTGAGGCCATGACCTTCCCCCTTGCTGACCTGGCGGCACGGCTCCCCGGCCGGCCAGTACCACGGCCGCAGGCCGCGGTGCCGCCCGCCACCAGCCTGATTCTGCTGCCTGCCGTCCATTGCGCCACGCCCCCGTGGCGGCCGGAAGGGGGTAAGCACCACCACCGGGGGTGGTACCTGCCGCCCACTGCACCCTGGGAGCACCCGGCGGCAGGTGCGGGGGAGCACGCTGGAGTACCCGGCCCGGACGTGCCACGCTCGGCTCGTGGGACAGGATGCGGTGCACGGCCGGCCGGTACCGGGCGGGTGACCCGGCCATGCACGTGACGCTGCGCCTCGCGGCGCATCAGCTAAGAGCCCGCTGGCCGGCCTGGCTGCTGCTGGTCCTGCTCATCGCGGTGGCAGGTGGTGCGGTCCTCACCGCGGTCGCGGGGGCGCGGCGCACCGCCACCGCCTACCCGCGCTACCTGCGCGCCTCGCACGCCTCCGATCTGCTGGTCGCTGCGGCCGGGACCGGCCTCGGCGGCTATTACGCCGCGCTGGCCCGGCAGCCGGGGGTCGCCCGGGTGGCGGTGGCGGCCGGGCTGTCGGTGGCGCCCGTCAGCGGGGGCGCCCGGCTGGACCAGGCGACCTCCGTCATGGCGCCGGTGGACCAGCGGCTCGGCCGCACCCTCGACGGGCCGAAACTGCTGGCCGGGCGGCTGCCCGGTCCGGCGCGGGCCGGGGAGGTCGCGGTTGACCAGATCGCCGCGGCCCGCCTGCACCTGCGGGTTGGCGCCACGCTGAACCTGGCCGCCGTGCCGAATGAGCCGCCTGGGCCGGCCGGGGGCGCCCGGCCCGCCGGGAGGGGGGCGCCGGCTGGCCGAGCGGGTGGTCGGCGTGTTCGTCACCCGGTCCTCGGTGCTCCCGGTCACCGAGCAGGACAAGGTCCCGCTCATCCTGGCCAGCACCGCGCTGTGGCACCGGCTGGGCCCCCGCTACCTGGCGTTCGATGGCGCCTTCGTAAAGCTGCGGCCCGGGGCCACGGCCGCGGCCGTCAGCCGTGAAGCGCAGGCCCTGGCCCGCCACTTCCCCGGGACCGGCGGGCAGATCTATATCGCCGATGAGGGCGCGCAGGCGGCCACCATTGAGCGGGCCATCCACCCCGAGGCAGTCGCACTAGCCGTTTTCGCCCTGGTCCTGGCGTGCACCGCGCTGCTGATCGTGGGCCAGGCCACCGCCCGGCAGCTGATGCTGGCCGGGTCGGACAACTCCGTGCTGGCGGCCCTCGGCCTGACCCGGCGCCAGCTCACCGGGGCCGGGCTGGCGGAGGCCGCGGTGGCCGGGATGGCCGGGGCGGTGCTGGCCATCGCACTGGCGGTGGCCGCCTCGCCGCTGATGCCGATCGGTGCGGCCCGGCTGGCGGAGCCGGATCCGGGGGTCAGTGCCGACTGGCTCGTGCTGGCCCCCGGAGCGGCGGCGATCGTGCTCGTGGTCGTCGCCCGGGCGGCGTGGCCGGCCTGGCGGCTGGCCCGTCCGGGTGCGCCGGGGGCCACCGTCCCGGCGGGGAGCGGGCCGGTGCGCGGCTCCCGGGTGGCTGGGTGGCTGGGCGGGCTGGGCGCCCCGGTCACCATGACGGCCGGGGTGCAGCTCGCGGTCGAGCAGGGCCGTGGCCGGACCGCCGTCCCGGTGCGGGGCGCCCTGCTCGGCACCGCCCTGTCCGTGCTGGCGGTGACGGCGGCGATCACCTTCGGGGCGAACCTGCTGCAGCTCGTCCAGACTCCCCGGCTGTACGGGCAGGCCTGGGACGCGGCCATCGACGTGCAGTTCGGGACGGTGACCCCGGCCCAGGCCCGGCACCTGCTCGGCGGCAACCCGGGCGTGGCCGGCTGGACGTACGGCAACCACGGGATCGCCGGGATCGGCGGCCAGCTGATCCCGGCGATCGGCCTGGCGCCCGGCCACGGTGCGCAGGTGGCGCCCACCCTGGTAGCCGGGCGGCAGCCGCGCACCAGCCGGGAGATCGTGCTGGGGGGATCCACGCTGCGCAGCCTCGGGCTGCGCGTCGGCCAGACGGTGCGGGTGACCATCGGCGGGCACCCCCGTCTGGACCGGGTGGTCGGCCAGGCCGTGTTCCCGGACTTCGGCCAGGGCAGTTTCACGCCGACCGACCTCGGCCGGGGTGCTGAGACCGTGGCGGCCGCGTTGCCTCAGGCGGTACCGCCCGGATCCCAGCCCGGCTTCGAGTTCCTGCTGATCAAGTTCCGGCCCGGCCCGGGGCAGTCCGCCGCGGTCGCGAGGTTCCGCCGCTCGGTGGCCCCGTTCTGCGCCCAGGTCCAGCAGTCGACGTGCGTGCTGCTGACCCAGCGGCCGAACGGGGTGACCGACTATGCGGTCATTGACACCACCCCGGAGCTGCTGGCCGGGCTGCTGGCCCTCCTCGGCCTGGGCGTGCTCGGCCAGGTGGCCGTGGTGTCGGGGCGGCGCCGGCGGCATGACTTCGCCGTGCTGAAGGCCCTCGGCCTGCTCGGCCGGCAGGTCAGCGAGATCACCACCTGGCAGATGACCACCCTGGCCGGGCTGGCGCTGCTGACCGGGCTGCCGCTGGGCGTGGCGGCCGGGCGATGGAGCTGGCACCTGTTCGGCACCGGGCTCGGCATCCCGGCCACCGCCACCGTGCCGGTGCCGCAGGTGCTGCTGCTGGTGCCCGCCGTCTTGCTGCTCGCCAACGTGGTGGCCTGGTGGCCCGGGCGGCGTGCCGCCCGGGTCAGCCCGGCCGAGCTGCTGCGCACGGAATGAAGAGGGTGAAAGCCATGAACGTGCTGGAGGCACGGGGAATCCGCAAGTCGTTCGGCCGGCATCAGGTGCTGGCCGGCGTGGACCTGGCCGTCGCGGCCGGCGACATGGTCGCGGTGGTCGGCGAGAACGGGAGCGGGAAGTCCACCCTGCTCCGCATCCTGGCCGGTGACCTCCGGCCAGACGCGGGCAGCGTGCTGACCGAGGGCCGGGCGGGCTACTGCCCGCAGGCCACGGTGCTGGATGACGCGCTGACCGTGGATCAGCACATCCGCTCCTTCCAGGCCGCGTACCGGATCCGGGCCACGGAACGGGCCGAGGCGCTGATCGCCCGGCTGGGTTATGCCGGGGACCGGCACCAGGCGGCCGGCACCCTGTCCGGGGGGACCGGGCAGAAACTCAGCCTGACCCTGGCCCTGCTGCACGAGCCGGCGGTGCTCCTGCTCGACGAGCCCTACCAGGGCTTCGACTGGGAGACGTACCTGGCGTTCTGGGACCTGGCCGGGGAGCTGCGCACGGCGGGCACCGCCATCCTGGTCATCACCCACCTGGTATTCGAGCACGAGCGGTTCGACCGGGTCTGGCACCTGGCCCGCGGGCGGATCGGGGACGGGGAGGCCAGCCATTCGCCAGCAGCTTGAGGTAGCCATCCGGCACAGCCTGGCCGCGCAGGCCCGTAACCGGCTCGCCTGGGTGCTGCTCGTCGCGTTCGTCCCCGGCTGGTACCTGCTGATCGGCTCGATGATCGGGCCCACCGGGGCGCCATTCTTGCTCCGCGCCACCGGGACCGTCCTGGTGGTGGACGGCCACCAGCTCACCCTGATCACCGCCGGGCTGAGCGCCATCACGCTGATCACCGGCTTCGTGGTGTTCGCCGCCACCCGCCGGGCGCTGCCGTTCGACCGGCGCCTGGTGCTGTCCGGGTACCGGCCGGGCGCGCTCCTCGCGGCCAAGGCCACCGCGGCGCTGGCCGTCGCGGCGGCCGTCGGCGGCTATGCCGCCGTCATGCTGCTCGCGTTCTGGCGGCCATCCGCGCTGTGGGCCGTCGCGGTGGCGTTCATCCTGGCCACCGAGAGCTATGCCGCGCTCGGCCTGCTCATCGGGGTGCTGGTCCGCGGCGACCTGGAAGGTTTCTTCCTCATCATCATGACCGCCCTGCTGGACACCTTCCTGGATAAGCCGGTGGACAACCCGCTGGCCAACAAGCCGATCCTGGAGTTCTTCCCGTCCTACGGCCCGACCCAGTTCGCGGCCGCGGGCGCGTTCCACCACCAGGCACTGGCCGGGATGGCGGCGGTGTCGCTGGCCTGGACGGCCGCCTTCGCCCTGCTCGGCCTGGCCGTGCTCCGGCTGCGGATGCCGCACCGGACGCCGTGGAGCCACGGCACCAGGCCCGTGCCGGGCGCGCCGGCCCGCTGACGGCGTCGCGGGCAGTCCCGATCCCCGCCGGTCATTCGCTGCGCAGGACCGTCGCTGGCGTGATCCGGGCGGCGGCCCGGCCCGGGCCGATCGCGATGATGATGGCCAGCAGCCAGGTAACCGGGATGGCCAGCAACACCAGCGGCACGGGGATGACCGCCGTGCCGGACACCCCCAGCGAACTGGCGAACAACGCCCAGGCCAGGCGGCCGGCTAGCAGGCCGAGCGGCAGCCCGGCCAGCAGGGCCGCCGCGGCCAGCGCGGTCGCCTCCCAGCCGACCACCCCGAGCAACTGCGCCCGGAACAGGCCCAGGGCCTTCAGGATGGCCAGTTCCCGGCGCCGCCGCCGGACGCTGGTGACCAGCACCTGGGCCAGCGTCCCCACCGCGAGCAGGGCCAGCACGGCGCCGAGGGCCAGCGGGGTGTCCCGTACCGCGGTGTAGTCGCGGATGTCGGCTGGCCGCTGGTCGCTGACCAGCAGGCAGAGCCCCGGCGGGCAGCCCGCCCGGGTGACGGCGGCCGACAGCCGGGCCATGGCCGCGGGCAGGCTGGTGCCCGGGCGATAGCGGATGAGGACGAAGTTGTAGCAGGTGCTCTTCCTCGCGCACAGTGGCGGATCCGGCACCGACAGCACCCGCGCGGCGACGGCCGCGCCGGTGCCAAGGTCGGTCGGGGCGGCGGTGGCCTGGCTGAACAGCGGGAACGTGGCCACCCCGGTGATGCGCAGCCATCTGGTGGTTCCGTTGACGCTGATCGGGACCACCTGCCCGGTGTGCCACCCCGCCGTGCGCAGTGTCCGTTCGCCGAGCACCACCTGACCGGGACCCTGCGGTGGATGGCCAGCCAGCATGGTGAGGAAATCACGGCCGTCCAGCGGGTCCACGCCGATCGCCGGGACGGCCTGCCCGCGGATGCCCAGCTGCCCGTAATTGCCCGCGGCGTAGCCGCGCACCCCGGGCTGGGCCAGCAGCTGGCTGACCCGTCCCGCGGGAACGCCAGCGAACTGCAGGTCAAGCTCCCGCGTCCAGTTCTGCCCGTACCGGTGTGGGGTGCTGATCAGGGCGATCAGGCTGGTGCCGAAGACCAGCGCGGCCAGCACCGCGGCCAGGGTCACCGTGGCGGCGGCCAGCGCGCTGCGCACCGGGACGGCGCTGCGGCCCCGGCCGGGCTCGAACGCCATCCGGGCGCCGATCGCGCCGGTCACCGAGCCGGCCACGCCCAGCGCGGCGGCCAGCCGCGAGCTGCCGCCCTGGCCGGGCGGCTCGGCCATCCCGCGCGGGCCGGCCGGGCGCCCGGCGGTGCGCCAGGCCACCGGGAACACCACGGCCAGCGGCGCCAGCGCGGTGATGACCAGTCCAGCGCCGAGTGCCGCGACGTCCACCTGCACGCCGGGGCCTGGGTCGGCCAGCCGGGCCGCGCCGACCGGCATGAGCGGCGAGGCGGCGATGGCGATGCCTACCGCAGCCAGCGCGCCGCCGCAGGTCACCGTGGCGGCCCGGGCCAGGGACAGGCTGAGCAGCGAGGCCCGGGTCATCCCGAGACCGCGCAGGGCGGGGAATTCCGCCGCCTCCAGGATGAGCAGCCGGCCGATAAGCGGGCCCAGCACCGCCAGCCCGAGCAGGCCGGCCAGTGCGGCAAACACGGCCAGGGCGATCGCCGCCGGGCGGATGGCCTGCTGCGCCGCCGCCTGCTGCGCGGCCAGGTTCACGAAGCTGAGGCCGCCGGCGGACGGGTAACGGCGGGCTAGCGCGCTGGCGGCGGCGCGGAACGAAGCGAGGCTCACGCCGGGCCGCAGCCGCACGTTGGCGGCGTCCCCCGGGCCGAACCGACGTCCCGCGGCACTGCGCCAGAACCCGGCCGTGAGCAGCACCCGCGGCGCGCCGCCGAGGCCGGGGGCCGGGACCACCTGGTCGTCGAAGGCGGCCACCGCCGATACCCGGAAGGTCAGCGGGACCGGGCGGCGCGGCGCCGGGCCGGCCCGCTGCGGCGGGCAGGCCTTCGCCGTGCTCGGCACGCCGATCAGGTGCAGCGTGCTGCCCGGACGCAGCCGCTGTCCGGCGGCCAGCTGCGGATCGATCATGACGTCGGCCGGGTCGGCGGCGGGCGGCCGCTGGCCGGCCAGGACCCGCACCCGGTCAGTGGTCACCCCCAGCGTCCCGTCCGGGCTGGCCACCGCTTCCAGCTGCCCGGCGGGCGCGCCGCCGCGGCCCGGGACGGCCAGCTCATAGACGACCTCGGTGGACATCGACGCGACCTGCGGCAGCCGGGCCAGCGCCGCATAGAAGCCGCCCAGGCCAACGCAGCCCGGGATGACCTGGACGTTGGCGGCGTCGCTCCAGCGCAGCAAGCGCGGGTAGGCGGTATCGGTGCGGCGTGCCCCGGCCGCCGCGGTCAGCGCCACGCCGCCGACCAGGCCGAGCAGCAGGGCCAGCCCGAGCCCCGTGCGCCAGCGCTGCCGGAGCCACCCGCGGAAAATGAGCCTGACGGCCGTCATGGCCTAATGGCCCGGCGCGTGACGGCGCCCTGACCCGGGCCGCGGCGCGGCCGGCCCCGGCCGCGATCAGCGCGGCCAGCGCCGAGCAGCAGCGGCGTATCCCGCACCCGCCGGCGCAGGTCGGTGCGGAGGGCCAGCCAGACAGCAGCCATCATTCGCTGCGCAGCACGGCCGCGGCGGGCACCCGGGCCGCGGTCCAGCCGGGGCCGGCGGCCAGCAGGTTGGCCAGCAGCAGGGTCGCCGGGACGGCCAGCAGCACCAGTGGCACCGGCACGTCGGCCTGGCTGGCCACCCCGGCCGAGCGGGCGAAGACCAGCCACGCCCACCGCCCGGCCAGCACGCCGAGCGGCACCCCGGCCAGCAGCGCCGCCGTGGCCAGCGTGGTCGCCTGCCAGCAGACCACCCGGACCAGCTGGGACTGGACCAGGCCGAGGGTCTTGAGCAGGGCCAGGTCGCGGGAGCGGCGGCGGACCCCGGCCAGCAGGGCGTGGCTGAGCGTGCCCACCGCCAGCAGGCCGAGGATCGCGCCCAGTGCCAGCGGGGTGTCACGGACCCCCGCATAGTCCCGGATGTCACTGGGCCGCTGGTCGGTGGTCACCAGGCACAGCCCCGGCGGGCAGCCGGCCCGGCTGATGGCGGCCTGTAGGCGGCCCGCCGCGGCCGGCAGGTCGGTGCCCGGCCGGTACCGCAGCAGGAAGAAGTTGTAGCAGGTCGCCGCGGCGGCGCAGTCCGGGGGATTCGGCTGGGACAGTACCGAGGCGGAGACTGCGGCGCCGGTCCCCAGGTCGGTGGAGCTGCCGCCGCCGACGCTGAACGAGGCGAAGACGGCCGAGCCCACGATGCGCATCATGGCTGTCTGGCCGTTCGCGCCGACGGTGACCTGCTGCCCGACGTGCAGGCCCAGGGCATGCAGGGTGCGGGGGCCGAGGGTGATCTGCCGGGGCCCGGCCGGGGCGTGCCCGGCCAGCAGGGTGAGGAACCCGCTGCCGTGCAGCTGGTCGAGCCCGATCGCGGGCACCACCGTGCCGCTGCCGCGGCCCGGCGCCGTGACGCTGACCTGCCCGTAGTTGCCGCCTGCGTACTGGCTCAGGCCGGTGATCCGGGCCAGGACCCGGGTGCCTACGCTGGCCGGCACCGATCCGACCTGCAGGTCCAGCTGCTGAGCCCAGTTCTGCCCGTACAAGTGCGGCGTGCCGACCAGGCCGAGGAAGCTGGCGCCGAAGACCACCGCCCCGACGACCGCCGCTACCGCGACGATCGTCCCGGCCAGCGCGCTGCGTACCGGCACCGCGGTCCGCCCATGCCCGGGCTCCAGGGCCATCCGGACGCCCAGGCTGCCCGGCACGGAGCCAGCCCGGCCCAGCGCCGGGGCCAGCCGCGAGGCCCGCACTGGCGCGGCCGGCTCGGCCAGCCCGAGCGCGCCCGGGGGCCGCCCGGCGGCGCGTACCGCCCCGGGAGCCAGGACCAGAAGCGGCGTGATGACGATGATCAGGAATCCGGCGCCGAGAATTGGCAGGTTGACGTCGATCCCCGGGCTGGGCTCGGCGAACCGGGCCGGCCCGATGGGCATCAGCGGGGACGCCGCGATGGCCAGCCCGACGGCGATGACAGCGCCGGCCGTGGTCACCATGGCCACGCCGGCCAGGGACAGCACCGCGAGCCGGGACCGGCCCATGCCCAGGGCGCGCAGGATCGGGAATTCCGCCGAGTCGAGGATGAGCTGGCGGCTCAGCAGCTGCCCGCCGACGGCCAGCGCGATCAGGCCGGTCAGCGCGGCGAAGATGGCCAGGGCCACCGCCTCCGGCCGGATGGCGCGCTGGGCCGCCGCATACTCGGTGTCCAGGTGGACGACCTGGACGGCCCCGACCCGATACCGCTGCCCGAGCCGGGTGGCCTGGCGGGTGAATGTGGCGGCGGAGGCGCCGGGCCGGAGCACCACATAGCTGCCGCCGCCGGCCGGATTGAAGGACTGGGCCAGCCGGGTACGGGCGAACGCCGGGCTGAGCAGGACCCGCGGCTCGCCCAGCTCGCGGGTGGCCGGCACGATCTCGTCGTCGGTCACCACGATGGCGGACACCCGGAAGGCCAGCCGGACCGCGCGGCGGATATCCGGGTTCCCGTGCCGCTGCGGGTACCCGATCAGGGACAGCACGCCGCCGGGCCGTACATCGGCCCGGTCGGCCAGCGCCTGGCTGATCATGACCGCGTGCCGGTCGGCCGGGTTGAAGAAGCGCCCGGCCAGCACCTTGACCCGGTTTATGGACACGCCTTCGCCGCCGGAGGGGCTGGCCTCAGCCACCATGTTCGAGAACGGTACGGCGCCCGGGCCGGGCAGGGACATCTGGAGGAACGCCACCGAGTCCGCCGAAGCCACCTGGGGAAGGCGGGCGACGGCCCGGAAGTAGCCGTGGAACCCGGACAGCGTGGGGGTCACCAGGAGGCCGGCCGCATGGCTGCGGCTCAGCAAGCGCGGGTAGGCGGTGTCAGTGCGCTCGGCGCCCGCCGCCGCGGTGAGCGCGATGCCGCTGACCAGGCCGAGCAACATGGCCAGGACGAGCCACCCGCGCCACTGCCGGCGCAGCTCGGCCCGCACGCGCAGCCATACGGCTCCCATGACAGACATTCAGGGGCCGGCCGCTTATCCCGGTCAAGGATGCAGGCATCCCCGCCCGTGGTGATGCTGTCCCGCTGGCGGGTGTGCTGCCGCGGCGGCCTGGCCGCCCGGGACCGCCAGGTCCTTAGTGCTAAGCGCACCGCAAGAGGCCAGGCAGCACCCTGGCCTGCGGCCGCGCGGGGGGTGACGATCGGATCATGCGATACGAAAGCAGCATTACCTCACTGTCCTGGATCCCGTCCGAGGCAGTCACCGGCGCCAGCCGGCTGGCCTTCGACTCGGGATTCACCCGCTACGACGAGCCGCCGCCCGGGGTCCTCGATGACATCGAGGAGCTCCGCGCCGCGGACCGGTTCCGGTTCGGCAACGTGCTCCGGGCCTGGATCGAGGTCGGCGACGACGGGGAGATCACCGCAGCCGGGTACGGCGGCGGCGGCGGCCTGATCGGCTCGACCCTGGTCCGGCTGGCCGGGCTGCGCTACCGGTTCCAGGCCGTCAAGCTGGCGGACATCCAGGCCCCGCCCGAGCACGGGCCGGGCTGGGTCCGCTTCACGCAGACCGTCGGCGGCCGGACCGGGCTGCCTGCGCCCCGGCCGGTCAAGCACCCTCCGTACGTGCAATGGCAGGCGCCGCTGGTGTGGACCACACTGACGCTCACCCTGCACGCCGACGGCACCGCCGAGCCGGCCATGACCGGGGCCAGCACGTTCCCCCGGCACTGGGTCTACGGCGCGGACGGCCAGCTGAGCCACAAGTCCGGGCTGACCGACTTCGCCAACTGGTTCGCCACGTCGTTCGGCAAGCACAGCCCGTGGGGCGACGAGGACTCGCCGGCGCTGGTCACCGCGGTCGAGACGGCGCTGGAACGGGCCCTGTCCGTGCAGCTCATGCACGGCGCGGCCAAGCCGGTGATCACCCGGCTGGCGGCGGAGGACGTGCTGGTCCGCCAGGGTGACGCCGGGAGCTCGGTGTTCCTGGTGCTGGACGGGGTGATCCGGGTCGAGCGGGACGGCGAGCAGCTGGCCGAGTACGGCCCGGGGGCGATGCTCGGCGAGCGAGCCCACCTCGAAGGGGGCGTCCGGACGTCCACGCTGGTGGCCGTGACCGGCTGCCGGGTGGCGGCGGCGGAGGCCAGCCAGTTCGACCACGACGCACTGGTGGAGCTGTCCGGCGGGCACCGGCGCGAAGACGCCGGCCGGGGCTGACGTGCGCGTTCACCTCTGCGGCGTGCGCGGCTCGACACCCGCGCCGGGAGCGGAGTTCCTCCGCTACGGGGGGCACACCTCATGCGTGGCGCTCGGCCACGACGACAGCCCGGTGCCCGCGCTCATCCTGGACGCGGGCACCGGGCTGCGGCAGGTGACCGGGCTGCTGGCCGGGCGTCCCTTCGACGGCACCATCCTGCTCACCCACCTGCACTGGGACCATGTGCACGGGCTGCCGTTCTTCCGCGGCGGGGACCGGGACGACGCCCGGGTCAGGCTGCTGCTCCCGGACCAGGGAGCGGGAGCGCCCGGGGACGGGGCACAGACCGCTGAGGAGGTGCTGGCCCGGGGCATGTCCCCGCCGCACTTCCCGATCGGCCCCGCGGGCCTGCGCGGGGAGTGGACGTTCGGCCTGGCCCAGCCGGGCCAGCTGAAGGCCGAGGGCTTCACCGTGGAGGCCCGGGAGATCCCGCACAAGGGCGGCCGGACGTTCGGCTACCGGGTCAGTGACGGGCACTCGGTCCTGGCCTACCTGCCCGATCACTGCCCGACGGTTCTCGGCCCGGGACCCGAGGGGCTGGGTGAGTACCACCCGGCCGCCCTGGACCTGGCGGACGGCGCCGACCTGCTCATCCATGACAGCTTCCTGCTGGCCTCCGAGGTGGCCGCGGAGGCGTCGTTCGGCCATGCGGCGGCCGGGTACGCGGCCGGCCTGGGCCAGCGGGCCGGGGCCCGGCAGGTCGCGCTGGCCCACCACAAGCCGGACCGCACCGACGACGAACTGGACCGGCTGGCGGCCACGTTCGCCGCCCGCCCGGGCCGCGGCGGGCCGGGCGTCATGGTGGCCGCCGAGGGCGGGATACTCGGGCTATGAGCGTGAGCGGATCCGCCGCCGACGCCATCATCGTGGGCTCCGGCCCGAACGGCCTGGCCGCGGCGATCACGCTGGCCCGGGCCGGGCTCAGGGTGCACCTGATCGAGGGCGCCGACACTCCGGGCGGTGGCTGCCGCACCGGGGAGCTCACCCGGCCCGGGTTCCGGCACGACCTCTGCTCGGCGGTACATCCGCTGGCGGCCTCCTCGCCGTTCTTCCTGGGCATCGACCTGGCGGCGCGCGGTGTCACGCTGTGCACGCCGAAAGTGGCGTTCGCCCATCCGCTGGACGGCGGCCGGGCCGCCGCGGTGACCGGCACGGTGGAGGAGACCGCGGGCAGCCTCGGCCCGGATGCCGGAGCGTACCGGCGGCTGCTGACCCCGCTGGTCCGTGACGTGGGGCTGACCCTCCCGGAAATCCTCGCGCCGATCCGGTCCGTGCCCCGGCACCCGCTGGCCATGGCCCGGTTCGGCCTGGAGGGCCTGCAGCCGGCCACCTGGCTGGCCCGGCGGTTCCGTACCGAGGAAGCCCAGGCGCTGTTCGCCGGGGTGGCCGCGCACTCGATGCTGCCGCTCACCGCCCCGGTGACCAGCGCCTTCGGGCTGGTGCTGATGATGGCGGCGCACGCCGTGGGCTGGCCGGTAGTGGAGGGCGGCAGCGCCCGGCTGACCGATGCACTGCTCGCCGAGCTGGCCTCGCTGGGCGGCCAGGTGGAGACCGGGTGGTGGGTGAAGTCGCTGGATGACCTGCCCCCGGCCCGGCACGTGCTGCTCGACGTCACGCCGCGCCAGCTGGTCGCGCTGGCCGGGGACCGGCTGCCGGCCGGGGACCGCGCGGCACTGGGCCGGTTCCGCTACGGGCCGGGCGTGTGCAAGGTGGACTGGGCGCTGAGCGGGCCGGTCCCCTGGCAGGCCGCGGCCTGCCGGGAGGCGGGCACCGTGCACCTCGGCGGCCCGCTGGCCGAGGTGGCGCACAGCGAGGCCGAGGTGACCGCGGGCCGGCTGGCGGGCCGGCCGTACTGCATCGTCGCGCAGCCGGGGGTGGCCGACCCGACCCGGGCGCCAGCCGGGCAGCACACCCTGTGGGCCTACTGCCACGTGCCGTCGGGCAGCGCGGTGGATGCCTCCCGCCTGATCGAGGCGCAGATCGAGCGTTTCGCGCCGGGCTTCGGTGACCTGATCCTGGCCAGGTCGGTGCGGACTGCGGCCGACATGGAGCGGTACAACCCGAACTACGTGGGCGGTGACATCAACGGCGGGGCGGGCACGCTGCTGCGGACCGTGCTGGGGCCCACCCCGCGGTGGAACCCGTACCGCACCGCGATCCCCGGGGTGTACCTGTGCTCCAGCTCCACGCCCCCCGGCGGCGGCGTGCACGGCATGTGCGGCGCGGGCGCGGCCCGGGCCGTCCTGGCCGACCTGCACCTCCCAGAAGGCCGTTAACCGGTCCCAGAAGGTCGTTAACCGGGCGGCTCGCGGAGCCGGGTGAGGTGGCTGCGCAGCACCTCTTCCATCTGGCCATAGAAGCCCACGATCAGCCGCAGCTCGTCATCGCTGTACCGGGCGGCCATCTGCTGCCAGTCACGCATCATCGGCCGGAACACGGCCGCGACGTCACGCAGCGCGGTCTCGGCCACCAGCTGGATCACCACCCGGCGGCGGTCCCGCGGGTCCCGCTCCCGGCGCACGTAGCCGGCCTCCTCCAGCCGGTCCACCACGCCGGTGATGGACGCGGTGGTCAGGCCGGTTTGCCGGGCGAGTTCCCCGGCCGTCAGCTGGCCGCTGAAGCTGAGGATGTTCAGGCAGTTCAGGTCGGTCGCGTTGATGCCGATCCGGTCGGCCGCGGCCTGCCCCATGAGCTGCATCAGCGCGCCGGCCTTGCGGACGGCGGCCCCGAATTCGGCGGCCAGCCGGGCGCGCTCCGGTTCCCCGGTGCCGAACGGTTCCGCCCACGGCAGGTTCCAGGCGCGGGCGGCCGCGCCATCCTCATCCTCAGGCATACTTCAACTCCCTATTATCTAGGCAGCCTAGACAATAGGCGGCCAAGATGCTAACTTCGAGCCCGTAATCCCCGGGGCCGGACCTCCTGTCGAGTCGGAGACCGATCATGTCATCAGATGCACAGATCCTGGCACCACCCGGCGCCCCCAGTGCGCCCGCCGACCCGCGCCGCTGGCTCACCCTGGTGATCCTGCTCCTGGCCGGGTTCATGAACCTGCTCGATGTGTCCATCGTCAACATCGCCATCCCGTCGATCCAGCGGGACCTGCACGCCAGCTACGCGGACGTGCAGTGGGCCCTGGCCGGCTACACGCTGGCCTACGCGCTGGTGCTGATCACCGGCGGACGGCTGGGCGACATCTTCGGCCGGAAACGGCTGTTCCTCATCGGCGTGGCCGGCTTCACGGTCATGTCCGCGCTGTGCGGCACGGCCACCAGCCCGGGCATGCTGATCGCCTGCCGGGTCGCGCAGGGCGCGTTCGGCGGGATCATGGTGCCCCAGGTGCTCGCCGTCATCCAGGTCATCTTCCCGCCGCGCGAGCGGATCAAGGCGCTGGCCGGCTTCGGGGTCACCGCGGGGCTGGGCACGGTGAGCGGGCCGCTGCTCGGCGGCCTGCTCACCGCGCACGACCTGGGCGGCCTCGGCTGGCGGCCCATTTTCCTCATCAACGTCCCGGTCGGGCTCATTGCCCTGGCCGCGTCCGCGGTCCTGGTGCGCGAGTCACGGGCGGCCCATCCGCCCCGGCTGGACCCGGGCGGGGTGACGCTGATCTCGGCGGCGCTGCTGCTCCTGCTGTACCCGCTGGTAGAGGGCCGCCAGCTCGGCTGGCCGGTGTGGACCTTGGTGTCCATGGCCTGCTCCCTGCCGGTGTTCGCGGCCTTTGCCTGGTATGAGCGGGTCAAGGCGCGCCGGGACGGCTCGCCGCTGGTGCCGCCCGCCCTGTTCCGCGACCGCGGGTTCAGTGCCGGGATGGCCGTGGCCATCACCTGCTTCCTCGGCGTCGCCTCGTTCGGCCTGGTGCTCACCCTGTTCCTGCAGCTCGGCCTGGGATTCAGCGCGCTGCACGCGGGACTCACGTTCCTGCCGTTCTCGGCCGGGATACTGCTCTCCTCGGGCACGGCCGCCCGGCTCGCGCCGCGGTTCGGCCGTGGCGTCACGATGGCCGGGGCGCTGGTCATCGCGGCCGGCCTGGCCGCCCTGATCGTGACCGTGCACCACTACGGGGCGGCCGTGACCACCTGGGAGATGGTGCCGGGCCTGGTCGCCGCCGGGCTGGGGCTGGGCGCGGTGATCGCGCCGCTGGCCGACATCGTGCTGCCCGGGGTGCCCAGGCGGGAAGCCGGCTCGGCCTCAGGCGTGTTCAACACCGGGCTCCAGCTCGGCAACTCGATCGGCATCGCGGTCATCGGGGTGATCTTCTTCAGCGTGCTGGGTGCCCAGTCGGGCCCGGCGGCCAGCGCGGCAGCCCCGCAACTGCGGGCCGGCCTGGTGTCGGCCGGGGTGCCCGCCCGCGACACGGGCCGGATCGTCACCGCGTTCCGCGGCTGCCTGCACGACCGGCTGGCGGCCGCCGATCCCACGGTGACCCCGGCGTCCTGCCGGGCCGGCGAGGCGCAGCCGACGCTGCCCGCCGCGGCGCACGCGGCGGCGGCCCGGGCCGGGGGCGGCGCGGTCCGCCGCGACTTCGCGGCCTCCCTGGTCCGCACCCTGTGGTTCCAGGTGGCCGTGTTCGTCCTCGCCTTCCTGCTGATGCTGGCGCTGCCCGCGGGCGCGGGGCGGCGGCCGGCCGCCCCGGACGGCCCGGTGGCGGTCCCGCAGCAGGCCCGCGCGGCCGCGGAAGGAGTGACGTCATGACCACCGCCGCCTGGACCGACGGGCACACCGGCCGCGGGCCGCTGCGGCTCGCCATCCTCGGGGCCACCGGCGGGATCGGCGGGCGGCTGCTCGCCTGGGCGGTGGACGCCGGGCACCCGGTGCAGGTGCTGGCGCGCACCGCGGCGGCCGTGCCACGCCGGCCGGGGATCACCGTCATCGCGGGGGGTGCCACCGACCCGGCCGCGGTGGCGGACACCGTGGCCGGCGCGGACGCGGTGCTGTCCGCGCTCGGCCCGCGGGGCGCCACGGCGCCGCGCCTGCTGGAGACCGCGGCGGCGAACGTGGCGGCGGCCATGGCCAAGACCGGGGCGCGGCGGCTGATCACGGTCTCCGCCGCCGGCGCCTTCATCCGCGAGGACCCGGAGGCGGGCCGGCTGGTCAAGATGATCCTGCCGGCCGTGTTCGCCAAGCCGTTCGCCGATGTCCGCGCGATGGAGCAGGTGATCCGGGGCGCCGACCTGGACTGGACGCTGGTCCGGCCCTCCCGCCTGGTCAACGACCCGGGCCGTGGCCAGTACCGGGTGCGTGACCGCTACCCCGCTCCCGGCCTGACCAAGATCGGCCGCGCCGACGTGGCCCATTTCATCATCGGCGCGCTGCAGGCGGGCAGTTACCTCGGCCAGGCCCCCGCTATCTGCTGGTAGCCCGCCCGTGGGCGGGCCCAGCCGACCCGGCGCGGCTGCACCACCGGGCGCAAACCCTGGGTACCCCCGGGCCCCGGCAGGCAGGCGACATCAGCCTTCGGGCGGGGAATCCAGCACCGCGCGCACCTTCGCCAGCAGCGTGTCAGCGGTGAACGGCTTGTGCAGGAACGCCGCCTCGACACTGTCTAGCTGCGGGCTCAGCGACCCGCTGGCGTACCCGGACATGCGCAGGACCCGCAGCCCGGGCCGGGCCGCACGGATCCGGTCGGCCAGCGCCTGCCCGGACATTCCCGGCATCACCGAATCGGTCAGCAGGAGTTCAGGCTCGCCCGACGACGCCAGCGACAATGCTTCCTCCCAGGTGGCCGCCTCCAGCGTGGCATACCCGTTGCGGCGCAGGATCCGTGACGTGACCTCCAGCACAGACCGTTCGTCGTCCACGACCAGGACCCTCTCCCCGTGACCCGCCTGGCCAGGCGCCCGGCCTGCGGGTGCCGCCGCATCACGGCCGGGCGGCGCGGCGGGCGCGCCGGCTGCCGGGAGATAGAGGCGGAACGTGGTGCCGGCGCCCGCGGCCGAGTCCACGCTGACGCACCCCCCGGCCCCGGTGACGATCCCGTACACCATCGCCAGGCCCATCCCGGTGCCCTGCCCGACCGGCTTGGTGGTGAAAAACGGCTCGAAGATCCGGGCTGCGACCTCCGCGCTCATCCCCGTCCCGGTGTCGCTCACCGCCAGTTCCACAAACCGCCCCGGGTCAACGCCACTATGCAGCCGGGGGTCCCCCACCGCCAGGTCCGCGACACCGGTCGTGATGCTCAGCGAGCCGCCCCCCGGCATGGCATCGCGGGCGTTGACCGCCAGGTTCAGCAGCGCCTGCTCCAGCCGGCCCCGGTCGGTGCGCACGGCCGGCAGGTCCGCCGCCGGGTCCACCCGCACCTCGATGTGCTCCCCGACGCTGACCGCCAGCATGTTCTGCACGCCCGCGATGACCGCATTCGGGTCAAGCTCCTGCGGCTCGCCCGGCTCGCGCCGGCTGAACACCAGCAGTTCCTTGGTCAGCGCGGCGGCGCGCTGTGCCGTGGCCAGGATCTCCTCCACATCGGCCCGCGCCGCGGGGTTGCCCGTCTCCTCCGCCACCAGCCCGGCATAGCCAATGATCGCGGCCAGCAGGTTGTTGAAATCATGCGCGATCCCGCCCGCCAGCTGGCCCACCGTCTCCAGCCGCTCCGCGGTGTGCAGCCGGGCCTCGCTCGCCTGCCGCTCCGCCTCCGCCCGCGCCCGCTCGGTGATATCCCGGGTCACCGTCGCCGCGCCGGTCACCGTGCCGTCCTCGCCCCGGACCGGGGACACCGACACTGACACCTCGATGACCGCCCCGTCCTTGCGGACCCGCCGGGTCTCGAAATCCGTCACCCGCTGCCCCTGCCGGACCCGCTCCAGGATCGGCGCCAGCTCATCAGCCCGGTCCGCCGGCATCAGCTCGGACAGGTTATGCCCGATCATCTCCTGCGGGGCGTAACCGAACATGTCCGCCGCGCCCGCGTTCCAGGTGGTGATGACCCCATCCAGCGTCATGCCGATGATGGCATCCGACGACGACTCAACGATCGCCGCCAGCCGCGACCCCAGCTCACGGGCGGCCTCAATGGCACGGTTGCGTTCGGTGACATCCCGGGCCACCGTCGCTACCCCCACCAGCGCGCCGCTGGGATCGTGGATCGGGGACACCGACACCGACACATCAATGACGGCCCCGTCCTTACGGGCCCGTCGGGTCTCGAAATACTTAACTGGCTCCCCGCCCCGCACCGCCTCCAGGAGGGACGCCATCTCACCCGCCCGGTCCGGCGGGACAAGCCGCTCGGCCTTTCGCCCGATCATCTCCTCGGCGGTATAGCCATACATCTGCGCCGCACCGCTGTTCCAGGCCGTAATAACCCCGTCCAGCGTCCCGCTGATGATCGCATCCGGCGCTGACTCCACGATCGCCGCCAGCCGCGACTGCGCCTCCCGGGCCACCCTGGCCTCGGTGATATCCCGCACCACCACTGCCATCCCGGTCACCGCGCCGGCCGTGTCCCGTATCGGGGACACCGACAGTGCCACATCGATCACGGCCCCGTCCTTGCGGACCCGCCGGGCCTCGACCTCCCCGACCCGCCGCCCCGCCCGGACCCGGTCCAGGATGGCCGCCCGCTCCTCGAGCTCGCCCGGCAGAAACAGCACCAGCCCCTCGTGCCCGACCATCTCCTCAGCGGTGTAGCCGTACACCGCCGTCGCGCCGGCGTTCCAGCTGGTGATCACCCCATCTAGCGTCGACGAAAGGATCGCGTCAGGCGACCACTCCACGACCGCCGCCAGCAGCGACGTCAGCCCATCATCATCCCCGGCCACGCGGCCGCTTCCAGCACTCATAGCCCCCCGCGCATCAGCAGCGCCACAGGCCCATAGTAACTACATAGAGTACTTGAATAAGAACTCTATGTCACTGGTCCGGCCGCTGCGCCAACGGTTTGCCGCCGTGATCTGTCCGGGACATGGAGCGGCCGGGCCGACCACACCCTGGCCGCCCGGGCCTGGGCACGCCACCCTGGGACGGCACCAATCCTGGGATCACCCCCGGTGTGAGGTGGGGGTGGCGTCAGTGACCGTGATGAGCGGCCGAGGCGGTGGGTCACGGCTGGGCGCTGGAGATGGCGGTGTCACGCCGGGCTGGCGGGCGGGGGCGTCACGGCTGGGCGTCGGAGATGGCGGCGTCCACCTCGGACTGGCGAGCGGCCAGCTCGGCGGCGTACCTGGCCGCGTCGGCCTTGTCCCGGTCGATCCGGTCCGCGATGTCCTCGTCGTCGCGCATCAGCGCCTCGAGGTCAGTGCTGGCCGCGTCGAGGACCCCGAGGTCGGCGTAGGCGTGCCGGACCTTCGGGCCCCACAGCCCGATATCCCGCACGCACGGCACTATGCGGCTGAACAGCAGGGTGCGGAACGCCTGCTGCACGGGGGAGTGCTCGGTGAATTCCAGGCACTCGGCCACGTCGTAGCCCATCCGGTCCCACACCTCCTGGGCACGGAACCGGTTGCGCATCAGGTAGCAGCCCTCCACGACGAACTCCTCGCGGTCGGCCCGCTCGGCTTCGGTCAGCCCGGCGTAGTAGTCGCGCAGCGCCAGCCGGCCGAACGCGACGTGCCGGGCCTCATCCTGCATGACGTAGCCGAGCAGCTGCTGGACCAGCGGATTCTGCGCGATGTCCCGGTGCACCCCGAAGGCGGCCAGGGCCAGTCCCTCGATCATTACCTGCATGCCCAGGTACGGCAGGTCCCAGCGGCTGTCGCTCAGCGCGTCGGCCAGCAGCCGGGCCAGGTCCGGGTTGACCGGGTAGTACAGCCCGATCTTCTCCCGCATGAAGCGGGAGTACAGCTCGACGTGCCGGGCCTCGTCCATGGTCTGAGTGGCGGCGTAGAACTTGGAATCCATGTCCGGCACCGACTCCACGATCCGGGCCGCGACCGTGAGCGCGCCCTGCTCGCCGTGCAGGAACTGGCTGAACAGCCAGGACCCCAGGTGATGGCCGAGTTCCTGGCGCTCGGCGTCGTTCAGGATCTCCCACTGCCGCGACCCGTAGATGGGGACGAAGTCGTCCGGGGTCCCCATGATGTTCGTGGGGTCGACCGGCAGGTCCCAGTCGATCCGCTTGGCCGCGTCCCACTGCTTGTCCTTGCCCCGCTGGTACAGGTCCAGCAGCCGGCTGCGGCCCTCGTCGTACTCCCAGCTGAACCGGGCCGCGCCCGTCGCCGGGACGTCCCAGGTGCCGGGCGGCACGGGCGTCGTGTAGTGCTCGTACGTGCTCACGGGAGCCTCCGGTGCGGCGCGGGGCAGAAGCCCGGGCCTCGTTTCATTACTACTCAGTAACCGGAGACGGCGCAATCCCCTACTCGTGCACCGAGGGCTCGTGGTCGGCGTGGCCGGACGGTTCCAGCTGGAAGGTGGAATGCTCCACGTCGAAGTGCCCGCGCAGGCATTCCTGCAGCCGGTCCAGGATGCTCGGGCCGCACCCGCTGGCCAGCGTGGCCTCCTTCACCACCACGTGCGCGGACAGCACCGGCAGGCCGGAGGTGATGGTCCAGGCGTGCAGGTCATGGACGTCCAGCACGCCGTCCAGCTCGGTGAGATGCTGGCGGACCTCGGTCAGGTCGATGCCCCGCGGGCTGGCTTCCAGCAGCACGTCCAGGGCGTCCCGGAGCAGCCGCCAGGTGCGGGGCAGGATGAGCACGCCCACCGCCAGCGACGCGATCGGGTCGGCCCGGGTGAACCCGGTGCCCGCGATGATCGCCGCGGTGACCAGCACGGCCAGGGCGCCGAAGGCGTCCGAGGCGACCTCCAGGAACGCGCCGCGCGCGTTGAGGCTCTCGGCCTGGGCGTGGCGCAGCAGGAGCAGGGAGGCGCCGTTCCCGGCGAGTGCGATGCAGCCGAAGACGGCCATCAGCCCGGCGCCCACCGGCTGCGGCACGGCCAGCCGCCGGACCGCCTCCACCATGATGAACGCGGCGATGCCGAATAGCAGCAGGGCGTTGGCCGTCGCGGCCAGGATCTCCAGCCGGGCATACCCGAAGGTCCGCCGCTCGGTGGCGGGCTTGCTGGCGAAATGCGCCGCTAGCAGGGACAGGCCCACCCCGGCTGCGTCGGCGGCCATGTGCCCGGCGTCGGCCAGCAGCACCAGGGAACCGGACACCGCGGCCCCGACGACCTCGCCGGCCGCGATGACCAGGGTGATGCCCAGGACCACCGCCAGCGTGCCGCGATGACGGCCCGTCGCGGTCAGGGCGTGATCATGAGCGTGCCCATGTCCGGGCGTCATCGCGCCGGCAGCTCCCTTGCCAGCCCGGTCGGGTGTCCTGCCCGTCATCTGGCCGCCCCGGCCCCGCCGGGGCGGCTGCTATACCCGGGGCGGCTGTTATACAGAGTCTTCCCCATCCTCCGGCCTCGACGTCCCCGGGAACAGCAGTTCGTAGGCGGGGTTGATCATGACAGGCCCCTCCTCGCGCAGGCCGACGGGGCCGCGGAAACGTACCCGGGCGCCGCAGATGATGCCCGGGATGTGCGAGCGGCCGTAGAACAGCGCGGTCAGGTCGCCGGTGGAGTTGACGATCTCGGCGGCCAGCACGGAATTGCGCTCGACCGGGCGGATCTCCACGGCACGGATCCGGCCTTCCACCGTGGCGCGCCCCGGGCTGGTCAGCGAGCCGATCGGGCTGACCCCGGCCGAAGGGGCGGGCCGGTCATAACTCCGGTGGTCCCCGCCGGCCGCCGGGGGCGGGGGAAGGCCGCCCGAGCTGCGGCCGCCGCGCCGCCCGCGCAGCAGGGCACGCAGCGTGGACGGATGCGCCTCCGCGACCTCCCCAGGCAGGCCGGTGTCCTGGTCCGGGTCGGCCGGCCCCGCCTCCGCGCCGGCCCTCGCGCCAGCCGGCTGGCTGTCGCCGGCCGCCGCCGGGATGACCTGGGACGCTTCGCGGTCCGCGACGTCTCCCGTGTCGCCGGAGCCGGCCGGGAGTACCGGGCCGTCCGCGGCCCGCTCGGCGGAGCCGTCGGCGGGCGCCGTCGCCTGGCCCGCTCCGGCGGCCTCCGCCGCCCGGCCCGCTGGCATCGCGGCGGTGCCGGTGCCCGGGGGAGGGCCACCCGGTGCGGCGCGGCCGGCCGAGTCGGTGGCGGGCACGGCGGCCGTCGCTATCGCCTCGGCCTTCTGCTGCTCGTGGGCGACCTGCCGGGCGTGCAGCACCTCCAGCCTGCTCCGCACGTCGAACGGCACGATGGTCGCCGCGACGTGCGGGATCCGGCTGACCACGCCGGCGATCTTGTCCGCGGTACGGTCGTGCAGCAGCCGGCCGAGCAGCGGGGAGTAGCTGCGCCGGGGCAGCACCACGGTGACGTGCGTCCCCGGCTGGGCCGCCTCGGCGCTGGCCAGCTCGGCGGCGCAGCGCGCGACCCGGCGATCCGGGCAGTCGACGAAATCGAGCACGACGCCCCGGTCGGTACGCGACCATTCCTCGCGCAGCTGCTCGGCCTCCTGCGGATCGATCACGAAATGGACCGCGCGCAGCGTGGTGGGCCGCAGGCTGCGGGCATAGCGCAGCGCAGCGATAGTGGCCAGGTCGAAGCTGTCCACCAGGACATAGACGGTCCGGCGGGTGTACTTCGGCGGCTCCGGTGGCGTGGGTCGGTCACCGATCCGCTCCAGAACCCGCGACTCCATCCGGTACTCCCGGTTCAGCCGGATGAAGGCGTACACCCCGATCGGGAAAACGATCACGACCAGCCAGGCACCTTCGGTGAACTTCGCGACCGCGAAGATCACCACGACCAGCGCGGTGAATACGCCGGCCACGAAGTTGATGACCCGCCGCCAGCGCCAGCCCGACTCCTTCATCCTGGTGTGATAGCGGACCATCCCGAAGCCGGCCATGGAGAAGCCGGTGAACACGCCGATGGCGTAGAACGGCACCAGGTTGTTGGTGTTGGCCCCGACCACCAGCAGCAGCGCGACGGCCAGCACGGTCAGCACGATGATCCCGTTGGAGAAGACCAGCCGGTGGCCGCGCTTGCTGAGCCAGCGGGGCAGGAACGAATCCTCCGCCACGAAGCTGGACAGGAACGGGAATCCGCTGAAGCTGGTGTTGCCGCCGGTGAACAGGATGGTGATGGCCCCCGCCTGGACCAGGAAGTACAGCACCCGGCCGGCCGCGGAGGTGCCGAAGATGAGCTGGGCCTCCTGGGAGACAACGGTGGGGACCCCGCTCTTGTAGGGGACCGCGTGGGTGACATGCGCGATCCAGGAGATGCCCGCGATCAGGAACGCGACGATGCTGCCCTGGGTGATCAGGATCTGCCGGGCGTGCTTGCTCTCCGGGGGCCGCAGCGCGCTCACCGCGTTGGAGACGGCCTCGATCCCGGTCAGCGAGGAACCACCGTTGGCGAAGGCGCGGGCCAGGAAGAAAAGGGCGGCAAAGGTGAACAGGCCGTTCCAGTGCCCGACACTGACCGTCCCGGCGTGCCAGGTGACGTGGGACAGCCCGCCGCCGAACAACTCACGGGCCAGGCCGACCAGGATCATCAGGCCCACCGACCCGGAGAACAGGTAGGTGGGAAGCGCGAACGTCTTGCCGTTCTCGCGGACCCCACGCAGGTTCACGTAGGCCATGATCACGGTCGCTACCACCGCGATGAGCAGCAGCGTCGTGGTGTCCCCGAGCGGCCGGCCCAGCGCCGGGAAAGTGGACAGGACCGCAGCGCTGCCCGCCGCGGTTTGCACCGCCACGGTGACGACGTAGTCGATCATGAGGGCGACGGCCGCTACCTGCGCCACCCGCGGGCCGAAGTTCTCCCGGGCCACCACGTAAGAGCCACCCGCCCGGGTGTAGACCGACACCACCTCGCGGTAGGACAGCACCACGATCAGGATGCCGAACAGGATCACTCCGGTCATCGGAAGCAGGATGGTGAAGGAAACCAGCCCGAAGAACGGCAGGAGCTCGTGCAGGATCAGCTCGGAACCGTAGTTGGCCGACGAGATTCCGTCGCAGGACAGCACGCCCAGGGCGAGCGGTGTGGACAGCCGTTCGCTACTGAGCTGCTCGTTCACCATTGGCGGCCCGAGCAGCCGGCGCTTCCAGCGTGTACCCAACGCCCTCCGGCAGGTCACCGCCCTGGCCGAGGAAGCCCACTGCCTTACGCATTGCCAACTGAGGTGCCCTTCGCTTGCCTGACCTGGCCTTCATACCATCGCCGGCTCAGCGCTCCGACCAACGGGGCATACGCCGCGCATACGGCTGATACCCGCCGGGGATGCCGCCTAGGCGGCTCTTAACAAAGCCTTAGCGGCGCCACTCAGCCGATGCCGAACCAGCCAAGCACGGTGAAGCCCAGCAGCAGCAGGCTCATGGCCGAGATGCCCAGCGTGCAGACGGTCGCGGCCGCCCGGAATGCGGGCCCGTTCGCGGCCGCGCCGAGCACACTGCGCCGGTTGGTCAGGATCAGGATGTAGACCAGGATGACCGGCGTCACGATGCCCTGCAGCACCTGGGTGCCGATCAGCAGGGTGATCAGGTTGATCGGGGTGAGGGCCAGTGCCGCGCCGATGATGACCTGCACGGTGAACAGGCCGAGGAACAGCCGGGCCTCGGTGAACCGGCGGGAGATCGAGCGCTCCACCCCGACCGCCTCGCTGATCGCGTACGCACTGGACAGCGGGACGACCGCGCCGGCCAGCGCCGACGCGCCGATCAGGCCGAACGCGAACAGCAGCTCGGCCGCGGGCCCGGCCACCGGGCGGAGCGCCTGGGCCGCCTCCTTGGCCGAGGTGAGCGGCCCGGTCCCGCCGATGGCGGCCGCGGTGGCGATGATGATGGTGATCGAGATGACGCAGGCGAACAGCGCGCCGGAGATGGCGTCGATCCGGGCCCGGGGGTAGTCGGCCGCGTCGGCGCCCTTGTCCACCACCCCGGCCGCCGCGTACAGCTGCATGTACGGGCTGACCGTCGTGCCAATCAGGGCCACGCCCAGCAGCAGGAAGCTCTTGGTGTACAAAAAGTGCGGAATGACCAGGTTGGTGCCGACCTGAGCCCAGTTGGGATGACCGAGCACCGCGGCGATCGGGTAGGCCAGGAAGGCCAGGGACAGGACGAGGAACACACGTTCCGCGTACCGGTAGGAGCCGAACACGACCAGGGCCCAGATGGCCACCGCGGCGATGGGGATGATCACGTAGCGGCTGACGCCGAGAAGCTCAAAGGCCGCGCCGATCCCGGCGAACTCTGACACCACCAGCCCGGTGTTGGCCAGCAGCACGCAGAACAGCGCGACCCCGGTCAGCCGGAGGCTGAACTCTTCCCGGATCAGCGCGGCCAGGCCCTTGCCGGTATGCGTGCCCAGCCGGACGGCCATCTCCTGGACCAGCACCAGCGCGAAGGTGACCAGCACCATGAAGAACAGCGTGCGGTAGACGAACTGGGACCCGGCCGAGGCGTAGGTGGCGATCCCGGCCGCGTCATTGCCAGCGTTCGCGGCCACCACTCCCGGCCCGGCGATGGCCAGCAGCATCCAGATCCGGCCGCGGCGGGACCGGATGAGCCGGACACCGCCCGCCCGGACCCGGGTCAGCGAGGTCATCCCGCCCCGGGCCCGCGGGCGGGCCTGGTCCAGCCCGGCCTCCTGCTCCTCCTGGGTGCTCACTGCAGCAGCCTCGGGAAGTGCAGCCGCCCGTGCCCGGGCACCAGGGCATCCAGCACGTCATCGGCGAGGATGCGGCCCAGCGGGCGCCCGGCGTCGTCCACCACCAGCAGAGAGGACCGGCGGGACTCCACCAGTTCGGTGGCGACCGTGTCGAGGTCCGCGTCGGGGTGCAGGGTGACCGGCGGGTTGTCCGGGTCGAGCAGCTCCTCCAGCCGCCGGCCGGGCTCGGCGACCAGCAGGTCGAAGGCGGGAATGTCGCCGATCAGCACGCCGGCCGCGTCGAGCACCGCGACCGAGTCGATCTCGGTCCGGTGCCCGGACTGCGCGGCCAGCCGCTGGCTGATCTGGGCCACGGTCTCCTCCGGTGCGGCGGAGGCGATGACGCTGGTCATGATGCCGCCGGCTTCGTCACCCGGGTAGCCGAGCAGCTTGACCAGCTCCCGCTGCACCGCCTGGGGCATCCTGGTGAGCAGCATGACCTGCTCCTCCTCGGTCAGGTCACGCAGCGCGTCCACCGCCTCGTCCGGCTCCATGTGGGCGATCAGGTCGGCCGCCTGGGCCGGGTCCACCTCACGCAGCAGCGCCGTCAGCTCGTGCGGTTCCATTTCCTCCAGCGCGTCCGCGGCCAGGTCATCGCCCAGGCTGGCCAGCAGCTCCTGGCGGCCGGGGCGGCCCAGCCCTTCCAGCACGTCGGCCAGCTCGGCCGGGCGCAGCCGGCGGAGCGCGGAGTGCGGAGTGCGCAGCTTCACGGCCGCCGGGCCCTCGGCCGAGCCGGCCCCGAAGGACTCGATCGCGGACCAGTCGATCACCCGGTCGGGGGTGGGGTGCCAGCGGAACCGCTTGGGGCCCAGCCGGCGAAGCAGGGTCTGCAGGCTGACGTCCACGCCGACCAGGTGGATCTTGTCGCCGACCTGGGCCAGGTACAGGTCGGCGGCCCGGATCACCTGGATCTCGTCGGTGTCCACCAGCTGGTGGTCGAGGATGTCCCGGGCCAGCAGCACCTCGCCTTCCCGGCGCTGGAACTCGCGCAGGTCCAGCCGGGCCGTGCGCAGCGTGACCGAGCGGCGGCGCAGCATGTCGATGGCCGCCGCGTCCAGGAACGACTGGCGCCGCCCGACCCGGATCACGATCCCGGTGACGACGGGGTAGGTCTCCCCGCCGTGGACCTTGGCCAGCAGGTCGGTGACATGCCCGACCTCGTCGCCGGCCTGGTCGAGCACGGGCCGGCCGACCAGCCCGGCCAGCGACACGATGTCCTGCCTGAGCTGGCGGGAGACGAGAGTGCGGGGGGACGGCTGGATGAGGCGGCGGGGCAGCGAGGAGCCGTCGCGGCGTGGCCGCGCCGGGTCCCGGTGACTCCCGAAGAACCGATCGGACACAGGGAACCTCCTGCGGTCCGTCGGCCGTCCCGGTGGCTAGGGCATGCGCCCCGGGCCGCGGAGGCGGGCCGGCGATGGGCGGGATAGCGGCAGGCACCTCCCGGCGACCCGGCCCGTAGCGGCGGCCGTGATCGCCGGGGTTGTACTGGAAGGGTCACCCAGCACGGCCGTCACCTCCTCGCTCTGGCTCCGTGTGTGGGTACAGCCCGACCTGGTGACCCTACCTCGGAGCGTGCAGATAACCGGAATTACGGGCCGGAAGCCCCCACGCTGACGTTCATGGGCCGGTCGCTTTCTGTTCATCGGGCTGCTCATGCCGCCGGGGCAGGGTGATGGAACACTGGCCCTATCGCCTGCGACCAGCGGCCGGGGGCTGTCACGGGCCCGCCCGGGCCACGGTCGACCCGGTCGTGCGCAGAGGGGAGATGCCCGGCATGGCGACGACACCAGCAGGCAGCCAGGCTACGGCTCAGGCTGGGCGCACCATCCACCTGTCGGAGCTGCTCAAGCGCCCGATCACCGATAGCCGGGGGGAATCCCTGGGCCGGGTGGCAGATGTCGTCGTTTCGCTGCCCGGCAATTCCCTTCCTGTGGTGAAGGGGATCTCCCTTCCGGTGGTGAAGGGCATCGTGGCCAAGGTGGGCGGCCGCGAGGTGTTCGTTCCGGTCGAGCAGACGGGCGTCTTCGACGGCACGGAGCTCAAGCTCGGCACGGTCCGGCTGGACCTGCGGCGCTTCGAGCGCCGGGACGGGGAGGTGCTGCTGCGCGCCGACGTGCTGGGGCACCGGCTCATTGACGTGCTGAGCGCCCGGCTGATCCGCGCGGCCGATCTGGAACTGCGGCAGCAGCGGGGCCCGGGCGGGACCGAGCAATGGGTGCTCGCGGGCGTGGACACCCACCGCCGGCGGGGCGGCCTGCTGCGCTTTCTCGGCCGGGGCGGCGGGGACCATGCCGGGCACACCTTCCGCGACTGGTCCCGGTTCGAGCCGTTGATCGGCCACGCCAGCAGCGCCGGGCTGCGCGGCCAGTTCGGCCGGCTCCGCCGGCTCAAGCCCGCGCAGATCGCCGACCTGCTCGAAGAGGCGTCCAAGGAAGAAGAGAACGAGATCCTGGGTCACGTGCACGCAGATCCCGAACTCGAGGCGGACGTCTTCGAGGAACTGGACGAGGACCGGGCCACCCGGCTGCTCGGCGAGCGGAGCGACGCGGAGATCGCCCAGGTACTGGCCCGGATGCGGGCCGACGACGCGGCGGACGCCATCGCGGAGCTCCCGCAGGACCGGAGGCAGCCGGTGCTCGACCAGCTCCCCGTCGGCCAGCGGACCAAGGTACTCACCCTGATGGGGTTCAACCCGACCAGCGCGGGCGGGCTGATGGGCGTCGATTTCCTGGCCCTGGCCGGGGATCTCACGGTGGCCGACGCGCTGGCCGCGGTGGGCCGCGCGGAGAGCCTGCAGCCGGAGGCGCTGACCAGCGTGCACGCGGTGGATGACAGCGGCCGGCTGGGTGGTGTCGCCACCGTGGTGCGGCTGCTGCAGGCTGACCACGGGATCCAGTTGCGGGATGTCTGCGACACCGACCCGGTGCGGGTCGGGGCGGATACCGATGTGGTCGATGTCGCGGTCCTGATGAGCGACTACAACCTGACTACCGTCCCGGTGGTGGATGAGAATCGCCGGATGATCGGCCTGATCACGGTGGACGACGTGCTCGAGGTCACGCTGCCGGAAGACTGGCGGCGCAGAGAAACCGCCCAGCCGCCGGACGCCCACCGGGGCAGCGAGCAGTGACGGAGGGGCAGGTCCCCGAGCCGCCCGCAGGACAGGGCGGCCCCGAGCGGGACCGGCCGGTGCCGACCGCGCCGCCGCGGGACGGCCCGCCGCGGGACGGCCCAGCGGGGGGCGGCCCAGCGGGGGGCGGCCCAGCAGGGGGCGGCCCAGCGGGGGACAGCCGGCCGCGGGACGGCCCAGCGGGGGGCGGCCCGGTGCGCGAGAGCCCGGTGCGGGACAGCCCTGTGGGAGACGGTGCCGTGCGGGACGGTGCCGTGCCGGACAGCCCCGTGGGGGACCGTGCCGTCCGGGAGGGCCCGGTACGGGAGGGCCCGGTACGGTCCAGGCCCGGGCTGGACCGCGCCCAGCCGCGCCCGCCGCGGCGGCCCGGCGCCGGCCCGCAGGAAGCGCAGCCGGCGCGCACGTTGTCGGCGGCCCCCAGCGCGGCGCTCGACGAGGCGCATCTCGGCGACATCGAGGGTGCCCTCGGCCGGGTCAGGGTGGGCGACGCAGACGACTCCCGTCGCGGGCTGAAGCGCAGGCTGGTCACCTTCCTGGCCATCATGGGCCCGGGCCTGATCGTGATGGTCGGGGACAACGACGCCGGCGGCGTGTCCACCTACGCCCAGGCCGGGCAGAACTACGGCTACAGCCTGCTGTGGGTGCTGCTGCTGCTGATCCCGGTGCTGATCGTCAACCAGGAGATGGTGGTCCGGCTCGGCGCGGTGACCGGCGTCGGGCACGCCCGGCTGATCAACGAGCGGTTCGGCCGGTTCTGGGGCTGGTTCAGCGTCGGCGACCTGTTCCTGCTCAACTTCCTCACCATCGTCACCGAATTCATCGGCGTCTCGCTGGCTCTCCGCTACTTCGGCATCAGTCCCTACATCTCGGTGCCGCTGACCGCCGTGCTGCTCATCGCCATCACCGCGAGCGGCAGCTTCGCCCGGTGGGAACGAGCCATCTTCCTGTTCATCGCGACCAGCCTGGTGCTGTACCCGCTGGCGCTCGCCTCGCACCCGTACTGGGGCCAGATCGGCTACCACCTCGTGGTGCCCGGCATCCAGGGCGGCGCCACCTCGACCGCCGTCCTGCTCATCATCGCCATCGTGGGCACCACCGTGGCCCCCTGGCAGCTGTTCTTCCAGCAGTCCAATGTCATCGACAAGCGCATCACGCCCCGGTTCATCGGCTATGAGCGGGCGGACACCACACTCGGTGCCGTCGTCGTGGTGGTCGGGGCCATCTCCGTCGTCGTGGTGGCCGTGTTCGCCGTCCGCGGCACGAATCTGGCCGGGCACTTTACTAATGCGCTGGGGGTGGCCCGCGCGCTGGAGCAGCACGCCTACTGGTTCGGCGCGCTGTTCGCCATCGTGCTGCTCGATGCCAGCATCATCGGTGCCTCGGCGGTCACCCTGTCCACCAGCTACGCGTTCGGCGACGTGTTCGGGCTCAAGCACTCCCTGCACCGCAGCTTCCGCGACGCCAAGCAGTTTTACCTGAGCTACACGCTGCTCGTGGCGGTGGCGGCCGGCATCGTGCTGATCCCGCGCGCGCCGCTCGGGCTGATCACCACGAGCGTGCAGGCCCTGGCCGGGGTGCTGCTGCCCAGCGCCAGCGTGTTCCTGCTGCTGCTGTGCAACGACCCGGAAGTTCTCGGCCCGTGGCGGAACAAGCGCTGGCTCAACGTGCTGGCCACCATCATCATCGGCGTGCTGCTCACCCTGTCCGGCACCCTCGTGGTCAGCACCGTGCTCCCGCACCTGAACGTGATTACCGTCGCGCTGGTGCTGGCCGGGGTGCTCGTGGTCGGCGGCGGAGGGGCCGGCCTGTGGCTGGAGGTAAGCCAGCGGGGCGGCACCCACCCGCGGCCCGCCCCGGTGGCGATGACCGCGCAGGAGCGGCTCAACTGGCGGATGCCGCCGCTGGCGCTGCTCAAGCCGGTGCCGTGGTCGGCGGGCACCAAGCTCGCCATGCTGCTGCTCCGCGGCTACCTGGTGATCTCGGTGGTCCTGCTCGTCGTCAAGGCGATCCAGCTGGGCGGCGGCTGAGCGGGAGCCGCAGCCGGTCCGGGGGCCGGGCGTGGCCGGGGTGAGCGGCCGGTCAGCTGGCGATGCGCTGGTCGCGGAGCGCGGTGACCTCCGCCGGGGAGTAGCCCAGCTCAGCCAGGATCGCGTGGGTGTCACGGCCCGGCGGGGGCGGCGGCGCTGGCTGGCCCGCGGGCGTCCGGCTGAACCGCGGCGCCGGGGCGGGCTGCGTCACCCCGGCCACCTCGGTGAAGGTGCCGCGGGCGGCATTGTGCGGGTGGCCGGGCGCCTCGGCCATGGTCAGCACGGGGACCACGCAGGCGTCTGATCCGGCGAAGACCGCGGCCCACTCATCCTGGGTCCGCTCGGCGAACCGGGCGCTGAAGACGGCGCGCAGGGCAGGCCAGCCAGCCCGGTCGTACTGGCCGGGGAGCCCCGCCGGATCCAGCCCGAGACGGCCCAGCAGCTCGGCGTAGAACTTGGGCTCCAGGGCGCCTACGGCCACGAACTTGCCGTCGGCGGCCTGGTAGGTGTCGTAGAACGGCGCCCCGCCGTCCAGCAGGTTGCTGCCGCGCTCGTCCCGCCATGCACCGGCCGCCCGGAGGCCGTGGATGAACGTGGCCAGCAGCGCGGCCCCGTCTACCATGGCCGCGTCCACGACCTGGCCGCGGCCGGACCGCTCCCGCTCCAGCAGGGCCGCGAGGACGCCCACGGCGAGGAGCATGCCGCCGCCGCCGAAGTCGCCGACGAGATTCAGCGGCGGCACCGGGCGATCGCCGGCCCGGCCGATCGGGTCCAGCGTGCCGGCCAGCGCGATGTAGTCGATGTCGTGCCCGGCGGCGCCGGCCAGCGGCCCATCCTGCCCCCAGCCCGTCATCCGCGCGTAGACCAGCCGGGGGTTGCGCTCCAGGCAGGCCTCCGGCCCGAAGCCGAGCCGCTCGGCGACCCCCGGGCGGTGGCCCTCCACCAGCACATCGGCGCGGCCGGCCAGGCGGAGCAGGACCGCCACCCCCTCCGGTGCCTTGAGATCAAGCCGGATCGACCGGCGTCCGCGGGCCAGCGGGTCACCCGGCTGCACCACCGGGTGACCCGGGGCGGCGGGACGGTCCACCCGGATCACCTCAGCGCCCAGGTCGGCGAGGATCATGCAGCCGAACGGCGCGGGCGCGAGGCTTTCCAGCTCGACCACGCGCACGCCGTGCAGTGGACCCATGACCCGCCCTCCCGGTGGATACCTGCCGGCAGCCTAGCCGCGACCGCCCGGGGGAGGCCGCGGGGCGTCACTGACGGCCACGGGGCCGGCCTCCTGGCCCGCTCTGGCCGCCGTCCCGGTGCACCCTGGGCCCAGGCCCGGCGACCGCGTATTCTCGCAGCATGCCCGGTTATACGCAGGACAAGGACGCTTACCTCAAGCGTTTGCGGCGGATCGAGGGCCAGGTACGCGGGCTGCAACGGATGGTCGAGGAGGACGTCTACTGCATCGACGTGCTCACCCAGGTCTCGGCGGTGACCCGGGCCCTGCAGGCGGTGGCCCTCGGGCTGCTGGAGGAGCACCTCGGGCACTGCGTCAGCGAGGCCGTGCGGGCCGGCGGCGACGAGGGCCGCGAATCGGTGCGCGAGGCCGCCGAGGCGATCTCCCGCCTGGTCAAATCCTGACCTCAGATCCTGACTTCGGCAGTGGTCAGCCCGGGGGCGCGGCGGGCCACTCATGCTCGGGGTCGGCGAGCCGCGCGAACGCGCGCAGGTTGGCCAGGCTCTCGCCCCGCTTGACCCGCCACGCCCATTCCCGGCGGATGGACGAGGCGAACCCGATGGCGAGGGCCGGGTCGAAGTTCTCGTCGGAGTAGGCCAGCACGCAGCCCAGGATCCGGTCCATCTCCGCGGTGTCCACCGCGCCGAGCGGCAGCCGCCCGACCAGGTACACGTCGCCCGCTTTGTCCAGCGCGAAGTGCACCCCGTACATCCGCCCGTTGCGTTCCAGCAGGTAGCGGTAGAACCGCGCATGGTCCTCGTCGGGCTGCCGGCAGAAAAAGGCCTCCACATGCAGGCTGTGCCGCCCGGCGATCAGCCAGGTCATGGTGGCCAGCTTGTGCTGGCCATCCAGCCGGACCAGGTAACTCCCCGGCTGGGCGCTCTCCCAGTCCAGGCCGAGTTCGGTTAGCGCCGCCTCGATGAACGCCGCGGCAGCCTGCTGGGTGACTGTTACCGAGGGGTCGTTGGGTATCGGGGTGGTACCGGGGACTCGCTCGGTCATGATTCCCCATCCTGCCGCATGCCGCCCCGAACGCCCGGGCCGGCGCCGGCCCGGCGGGCCCCGGGCTTCAGGACGGCAGCGCCCCGGTGAACCGGTCTGGGGCCGCCACGCTGGTCATCGCGCCCGCGTATACCCCGAGCAGCCGGTCCACCGTGCGGGACCAGCCGAACCGGGACGCGTGCGCCACTCCGCCGCGGGACAGCGACTCGCGCCAGCCCGGCGCGGTGATCAGCTCGCGCAGCGCCCGCGCGTAGCTGGCCGGGTCATGGCCGGCGACCAGCACGCCGGACTCGCCGTGCCGGACCGCGGTCCGCAGCCCGCCGACCGCCGCGGCGATCACCGGGGTGCCGCACGCCTGCGCCTCCACCGCCACCAGCCCGAAGGACTCGGAATAGGAGGGCACCATGACCACGGTCGCCGCGCGGTACCAGTCCGCCAGCTCCGGCTGCGGGCACGGCGGCTCCAGCCGGACCAGGCCGGCGATGCCCAGGCTGCGGGCCAGCTCGGTGAGCCCGTCGGGGTCGGCCCGGCCGGTCCCGCTCGGGCCGCCGACGAAGGCGAGCGTCAGGCCGGCAGCCAGTTCCGGCTCGTCCCGGACCAGCTGGGCGGCGGCGCGGAGCACGATGTCAGGCGCCTTGAGTGGCTGGACCCGGCCCGCGAACACCACCACGGTGCCGTCGGGGGGCAGCCCGAGCCGCCGCCGGGCCGCCGTGGACGAGCCGGGCCGGAACACCGACAGGTCCACTCCCGGGTTGACCGTCCACACCTTGGCCGGATCCGCCCCGTACAGCGCCACCAGCTGGCGCGCTTCCTCGTCGGTGTTGGCCACCAGCCGGTCGGCCACCGAGACCACTTCCGTCTCACCGCGCAGCCGCAGTTCCGGCTCGGCTGCGTCGCCCCTGGCCAGCGCGGCGTTCTTGACCCGGCCCAGGGTGTGCATGGACTGCACGAGAGGGACGCCCCAGCGCTGCCGGGCGACCAGGCCCACCTGCCCGGAAAGCCAGTAGTGCGCGTGCACCAGGTCGTACCGGCCGGGGGCGTGCGCCGCCTCGGCGCGCAGCACCTCGAAGGTGAACTGGCACAGCTGGGCAGGCAGGTCAGCCTTGTCCAGCTCTTCGAACGGGCCGGCGGGCACATGCCGGACCAGCACGCCCGGGACCAGCTCCGCCACCTGCGGGGCGTCCCGGGACACGGCCCGGGTGAAGATCTCGACTTCAACTCCGCGGTCCGCCAGCCGCTTGGCCACTTCCACCACGTAGACGTTCAGGCCCCCGGCATCCCCGGTGCCTGGCTGTTCCAGCGGTGAGGTATGGACACTGATGGTCGCGATCCGCCGGGGAACGCGTCGCGGCACGGGCATGCACCTCCGACAGATGAACCACGTGATTCACCACGATGTTCCCCCGGTCGTTCCCTTGGGCCCCATTAGCAGGGGCTTTCGGCCCGGCGCGCGCCACGGCCCGGGCCGATAAGCTCGGGCCCATGGCGACGCTGGTGCTGCTGCGGCATGGGGAAAGTGCGTGGAATGCCGAGGGCCTGTTCACCGGGTGGGTGGACGTGGGGCTGTCGGAGCGTGGTGCGGCCGAGGCCGCGAGCGGCGGGAAGCTGCTCCGCGACACGGGCGTGCTGCCGGACCTGGTGCACACCTCGGTGCTGACCCGGGCGATCCAGACGGCCAACCTCGCCCTCGAGGCGGCCGGCCTGCTCTGGCTGCCGGTCCGCCGGACCTGGCGGCTGAACGAGCGGCACTACGGCGCGCTGCAGGGCAAGAACAAGGCCCAGACCCGGCAGGAGTTCGGGGACGAGCAGTTCATGCTCTGGCGGCGGTCTTATGACGTGCCGCCGCCGCCGCTCGCCGATGACGACCCGCACTCCCCGGTGACCGACCCGCGGTATGCGACCCTGCCGCCCGACCTGTTCCCGCGGACCGAATGCCTCAAGGACGTGCTGGCCCGGCTCATGCCCTACTGGCAGGACGAGATTGTGCCGGACCTGGCCGCGGACAAGACCGTGCTGGTCGTCGCGCACGGCAACTCGCTGCGGGCGCTGGTCAAGCACCTGGATGGCATTTCTGACTCCGACATCGCCGGGCTGAACATCCCGACCGGGATCCCGCTGGTCTATGAGATCGGGGCGGATTTCCGGCCCAAGGTCCCCGGGGGCCGCTACCTCGACCCGGCGGCGGCCGAGGCGGCGGCGCAGGCCGTCGCGAACCAGGGCCGCTGACGGCGGCCCGGGCGGCCCGGTTTCGGCGGACTGGGCCCGGTTTGCCCGGCTGCCTGGCTGACGGCGGTGCAACACGGGCATGGCCTCCGGCGAGCCGCTGCATGAATAGATGGGGAACACGGGCGGCATCCAGACGCCGGCCACAGACGATTCAGGCTGGTCCCGCATACCATCGGGTATGTGTGCGTGCAGGTGGCGGTGTTCATGGCTGCAGGGATCAGTGACGTCAGTGGCCTCGTGATAGGAGCCCCCGCGGCATGAAGATCCGGAAGGCGGCCAAGGCCCAGCCGGTGCTGGAGTTGTCCACCTCCCGCCGGCCGCCCGCCCGGCTGCCGGCTGGCATCGCGGCCGTGCTGTCCGTCCTGTCCTCCTCGGCCGTGGTCATCGACAGCGAGGACCGGGTGCTGCGGGCCAGCGCGGCGGCCCGGTCGTTCGGCCTGGTCAAGGGCGACCGCCTGATGGTGGGTGAGCTGCTGGCCCTGGCCCGGCAGGTGCGGCGCGACGGTGAGATCAGGGAAGGCGAGATCGAGGTCTCCGGCAGCAGGTTCGGCGGCCGCACCACGAGCTTCGCCGTCCGGGTCGCCCCGCTCGGCTCCGGCGTCGGCGGCGGCGGCCTGGTGCTCCTGCTCGCGGAGGACCAGACGGAGAGCCGGCGCGTCGAGGAAGTGCGCCGTGACTTCGTGGCCAACGTGAGCCACGAGCTCAAGACGCCGGTGGGTGCGCTGGCCCTGCTGGCCGAGACCGTCGAGGACGCCGCGGACGACCCGGAGGCGGTGCGCCGCTTCGCCGGCCGGATGCGGCAGGAGGCGACCCGGCTGACCAAGCTGGCGCAGGACCTGATCACGCTGTCCCGGATCCAGGCCGCGGAGCCCATCCCCGACCCCATCCCGGTCAACCTCAGCCTGGTCGTGGCCGAGGCGCTGGACCGGTGCCGGATGAAGGCGAGCGCCCACGGGATCGACCTGGAGGCCAAGGGAGACGGCGGCCTGGTCGTGCTCGGCGACGAGGACCTGCTGGTCAACGCGTTGCGGAACCTCCTGGAGAACGCGGTCGCCTACAGCCCGGAGAAGACCCGGGTCGTCGTGGCGACCACTCGGGTGGCCGAGGACGTGGCCGAGATCACCGTGGCCGACCAGGGCATCGGCATCCCGCAGCGGGACCTGGAGCGGATTTTCGAGCGCTTCTACCGGGTCGACCCGGCCCGGTCCCGGCAGACCGGCGGGACCGGGCTCGGCCTGGCCATCGTGAAGCATGTCACGGCAGCCCACGGCGGCAAGGTGACCGTCTGGAGCAAGGTCGGCGAGGGCTCGACCTTCACCCTGCGGCTGCCGATCGCCACCCGGCCGTGGGCTGCGTCCGGGAATGCCCTGCCCCCCGCCCCGTCATCCGCCATGGAGGCCCAGTGACCCGCGTTCTCGTGGTCGAAGACGAGGAATCGTTCAGTGACGCCCTGTCCTACATGCTCCGCAAGGAAGGGTTCGAGGTAGCGGTCTGCCCGACCGGTCCGGATGCGCTCGACACCTTCGACCGGGACGGGGCCGACCTGGTGCTGCTCGACCTGATGCTGCCCGGGCTGCCGGGCAGCGAGGTCTGCCGGACCCTCCGCGAGCGGTCCAACGTGCCGGTGATCATGCTGACCGCCAAGGACAGCGAGATCGACAAGGTGGTCGGCCTGGAGCTGGGTGCCGACGACTACGTGACCAAGCCGTTCTCGTCCCGTGAGCTGGTCGCCCGGATGCGCGCGGTGCTCCGGCGGCGCGGCGAGCCGGAGGACGCCGCGGTGTCCACCCTGGAATCCGGCCCGGTCCGGATGGACGTGGACCGGCATGTGGTCACGGTGCGCGGTGAGCAGGTCCAGCTGCCGCTCAAGGAATTCGAGCTGCTCGAGGTGCTGCTGCGCAACACCGGCCGGGTGCTGACCCGGATGCAGCTGATCGACCGGGTGTGGGGCGCCGATTACGTAGGTGACACCAAGACGCTCGACGTCCACATCAAGCGGCTGCGGGCCAAGGTGGAAACCGACCCGGCCAACCCGCGGCACATCATCACCGTGCGCGGGCTTGGTTACAAGTTCGAGCCCAGCAGCTGACCCGCCGCCCGCCCGGCCCGGCCTCCGCCAGTCCGGGCCGCTTCCCGGTCAGGGCCGGCTTCCGCCCGTGGGCGGCGTCGGCGAGCGAGCGGCCGGTCAGGGAGTGGCGGTCGGCGTCGGCGTGGCGTTGAGGGACGGAGATGCCGTGCTGCCGGCGCCGCCCCGGTGCCTGTGCCTGCCCGCCGGCGTGGCGCTCGGGGACGGCGCGGGGGAGTAGGTCGCGTAATAATCGGCCTTCGCCAGCACTGGCACCTGCAGCGCCACGGTGCCCGCGTTCTGGAAGTGCAGCACCATTGTCACGTCGGTCCCGCCGGTCAGGCTGTGCGTCAGGCCCTGCAGCACCACGGTGGGCACCGGCCCGGTCAGCAGCACGATCTGGCCCTCAGGAACCGCCACGCTGCCGCCCGGGAGGGTCACCGAGGTGGCCGTGCCGGGCGCGGTGATGCTCAGCAGCCGGTCCCGGGGGCCGGTGTTGACCAGCGCGAGGAAGGCCCCCGCCGAGCTGCCGGCCGGGATGCTGCCCCCCGGGACGGGGCCCAGCACGAACAGGTCGCGGATCCCCAGGAAGCCGGAACCCGGCACGGCCGTGAGCGTCTTGTTGACTCCGTTGACCGGCGTGTGCCATTGCAGGACCGGGGCGTTCAGGCCGGCCTCGCACCCGGCCAGGGCCGGGATCGCGGCGGCCACCGCGATCGCGCAGATCCGCCGGAACGCGGCCGGGCGCCGGGCGGTGGCACGCACCCGGCGCTGGGGCCGGCGACGGCCCTGGGGCGCTGCTGTCGGGTTCGCCGGGGACGGCATGAGGGTCATGCCGGACGCGGAAGCAGGTCGGCCGCGGAGGAGCATCGGGTGCTCTCCTCAGTAGGTTCGGGTGTAAGGACACCGGGGGACGGCTGAAAGCGTAGCGGCACCGGGTCCGGCGGCGAGCGCCGGCCCGCCGGCGGGCCTGGCCTACAGCCTGGCCTGGCTGGCCGCGAGGATGGCGCCGGCGGGCAGGTCCAGCCCCTGCGGGCTGGTGCTGGACAGGGCGCGCAGGCTCGCTTCTATCCGGTCGCCGGGCCGCAGGTCGCGCTCCACGCGGACCGAGCCGTCCCGGTACACCAGGACGACGGTCAGCCTGGTGGGCCGGTAGACCCCTTGCAGCACGGTGTGCCGGTCCTGGATGAGGTGGCTGGTGGGCATGCCGCGCTGCAGGGCCAGGGCCCGCACCTGGGACAGCGTGCTGCCGGCTGTCACGAAGTAGAGGCGGACACCGGCGGCGTTCGCCTGGGCGGCGAGCTGCCGGGCCGCCGCGGCGCACCGGCACGCCGCCGGCACCAGCGCCAGCGCCGAGGGCCTCAGGTCACGGAGCTGCACGGTCTGGTTGTCGGCCAGCACGGTGACGTCCGGCAGTTGGTCGCCCGGGCTGGCGGACGGGCTGGCCGCCGGGGGCGCACTGGTGGCCTGCGCTGGCGGGGGCCCGAGGCGGCGGGCGGTGAACATGGTCAGCAGCGTCCCGGCCAGCAGGGTGAGCGCCAGGCAGCTGGCGAGCAGCGGCAGCACCATGCCGTCCTGCATCAGCGGGCCGCCGAGCCGCCGAAACACCCGCTGGCGGCGCTGCGCCCGGCGTTCGCGGTAGTAGGCCTGAATGTCCCGGTCGAGTTCCCTGGCGTCGTCGGGGATCTCGATATCCACCCGGGGCAGCCCGTACTCGTCCCGCTCCGGGTCCCCACCTGTGTTCACGAGCATCTTCTCCGGCGTACGCAGCCTCGTTAACTTCAGTATGTGCCTGCGGGCAGGCTGACGGCACGGTTGCGCCGGCATGAGCTTGGTCCCCGGTGCCGCGGCGCCCGGGCCGGAGGTCGCTGGGGTGGCCGGGCGGGGCCCGTGGCCGGGGCGCCCCGGCCGCCCGGATGCGCCAGCGGCGAGGCGGCGGCGACTGAATCCGCAGGAAATGCGACAATACTCAGGAGGGGCCGGCTGGCGTCCGGCTCCGTCCAGGCGGTCGGACCGGGTCGGCAACACCCCCGGCGGGCCGCTTTGTAAGTCTGAAAAAGGCCCGTTGACCTGCACGTTTATCGTCAACGTCAGGTGAAGTGCCCCGTTGGTCGTGCTAAGATTGCTTTAGCGGAAGGGGTATGTGCCACATGACTTTTAAGGTCGGCGACACGGTCGTCTACCCCCACCATGGGGCTGCTCGGATCGAAGAGATCGAGACCCGTTCGATTAAGGGCCAGGACAAGACCTACCTGGTCCTCAAGGTCGACAAGGGTGACTTGACGGTACGCGTTCCCGCGGATAATGCCGAGCTGGTCGGCGTGCGGGACGTAGTCGGGCAGGAAGGGCTGGAGAGGGTGTTCGAGGTGCTGCGCGCCCCGCACACCGAGGAACCGACCAACTGGTCACGGCGGTACAAGGCAAACCTTGAGAAGCTGGCTTCCGGTGACGTGAACAAGGTGGCCGAGGTCGTGCGCGATCTATGGCGCAGGGACCGGGAACGCGGGCTGTCCGCTGGTGAGAAGCGGATGCTAGCTAAGGCGCGGCAGATCCTGGTCAGCGAGCTTGCCCTGGCCGAGAAGACTAACGAGGACAAGGCCGAGGCACTGCTCGACGAGATCCTCGCCTCCTGACCCAGCCGCATCCAGGTGGCCGGTCAACTGCCGCGGGTGGGCATCGGCACGGACGTGCATCCGTTCGATCCTGGTCGCCCGCTTTACCTGGCCGGGCTGCTGTGGTCAGACCATGCGGGCCTGGCTGGTCATTCTGATGGGGACGTCGCAGCGCATGCGGCGTGTGATGCGCTGCTGTCCGCTGCTGGCCTCGGGGATCTGGGTGCCAATTTCGGGACCGCCGAGGCTCAGTGGGCGGGCGCTTCCGGAGCGTCGCTGCTATCAGCGACCGCGTCCCTGGTGGCCGCGGCCGGCTACGTGATCGGCAACGTGGCTATCCAGGTCATCGGGGAGCGCCCCAAGCTGGCCAGCCGCCGTCACGAGGCAGAGAAGGTGCTGTCCGAGGCGCTCGGCGGGGTTCCGGTCAGCCTGTCCGGGACCACCACGGACGGGCTGGGCCTCACCGGCCGGCGAGAAGGCCTGGCCGCGGTGGCCACTGCGCTGGTAGCCGGGCGGCCGCCTCAGCCGCGGGGATAGAGGCGTTTGGAGTAGCTGGGCCCGTAGTGCTGCTCCAGTTGCTCCGCCGTCATGCCTGCGTCCGGCTGCACGCTGGCCACGATGCGGGCCGTCGACGGGAGCACCTTCGGATTCCAGGTCGCCGGATCCCACAGCGCGGCCCGCATGAACGCCTTCGGGCAGTGGTAGAAAACCTCGGTCACGTTCACCAGCAGAGCAAGCAACGGGCGGCTGCCCCGTACCGTCATGCTGTCGAAGAACGGCGCGTCCCGCACCAGCCGCGCCCGCCCGTTGAGGCGCAGCGTGTCCGGGCGGCCGGGCACCAGGAACAGCAGGCCGACCTGGGGGTTGCTGAGGATGTTGCGGTACCCGTCGGCACGGTTGTTGCCGGCCCGGTCCGGGATGGCAATGGTGGTGTCGTCGAGCACCCGGGCGAAGCCGGGCGGGTCGCCCTTCGGGGAGACGTCGCAGCTGCCGTCCGCGGCAGCCGTCGCCATCAGGCAGAACGGTGACGCAGCCAGCCATTCCCGGTCCCGCTCGTGCAGCACGGATCGCACCTTGGTCGCGGCACGGCTGTCGGGCGGGCCGAGTAGCGCCTCCAGTTCGGCCGGGGAGGTCACCTCGGCGAGGTCGGTCATGTGCGGCATCGAATCCTCCGGCCGGAGCGACTGCGTCATCTCAGCCTAATCAACCGGGCCGTGGGGGTCAGGACTCGGTTTCCTGATCCTCGTCCGGCGGGGTCGGGGTGCTGCGCAGCCGGTCGAAGTGCGGGGAGGGGGCGGGGACCGGTGCCCGCATCGGCTGGTGCGGAACGTGAATGCCGCCGGACGCCCCGGCCGCCGAGTGCTCCCCGCTGGCCTGGTCTTCGCCTGGCTGTTCTGCGGCTGGCTGCTCCTGGGATGGTTGCGTGCCCGTTGGCTGCGCGCCCGTTGGCTGCGTGCCGGATGGTTGCGCGCCGGACGGCGATTCCGTAGAGCCTTTCTGGCCTGATGGCTGGTCGTCAGGCTGCTGGCCAGCGGGTGACGGGGTGGCCGGAGGCGGGGTGGCCGGAGGCGGGCTGGGTGATGGTGCTGTTGTGGATGGTGGCGCCGTCTCCCCGGGCGCCGACTGGATGGACGGCCCCGCGGGCGGCTCGGGGGCCGCTCCAGTCGCCGCCTGCCCGGCGCCCGGTTCGGCCGTTGCCGTCGGGCCGGGGGCCGGTTCCCCGGGCGCCGGCCCAGCGGACCCAGCGGGTGCCGGCCCAGGGGGCTCTGCGGGTGCCGGCCCAGCGGACCCGGCGGGTGCCGGGCCAGGGGGCTCTGCGGGTGCCGGCCCAGCGGACCCGGCGGGTGCCGGCCCAGGGGGCTCTGCCGGTGCCGGCCCAGCGGACCCAGCGGGCGGCTCTGCCGGTGCCGGGCCAGCGGACCCAGCGGGCTCTGCCGGTGCCGGCCCAGCGGGTGCCATGGATGATGGCCCGGTGGCTGGTCCTGCCAGGGATGGTTCCGCAGCCAATGGCTCCGCAGTGGAAGGCTCCGCAGGAGGTGGTTCCGGGCGTGGTTCCTTGCTGGCCGTTTCTCCGGGGGAAGGTTTCCCCGCGGAGGGCGGCCCAACGGCGGCAGCGGGCATCCCGTCACCCTGGTGGCCTGCGGGAGTCTCCGCTCGCTCGCCCGTGTCGGCCGGTGCGCTCCCGTTCTGGCCGGGCTGGGGAGCACCGCCGGCGGGCCGCGCCGAGTCGGCCTGATCCGTGTCGGCCGTGGCGCCTGTGGTCGGCGGAGTCGTGGCTGGCGGAGTCGCGGCTGGCGGAGTCGTGGCCGGACGGGGGGCGGCGGGAGAATTCTGGACACGGCGCGGGATGACCTGGACGGTACGCTCGGCGGCGGCCAGCGCCGCCGCATCCGCTGCGGCCTGCCCGCGTCCAGCGCCGCTGCCGGGTGCCTGGGACACCTGAGGCGTTTGTGGCCCCTGCTCCACGGAGGCTGCTTTCCGAAGCACGCGGGGTGCCTGGGGTGGCTGCGATTCCTGAGGCTTGACGGGTGCGGGAGGCGCCGCGGGCACCGGCGGTACTGGGCGGCCTGGCGCGGGGGCGCCCGCCGATCGAGGCTCGGGGCTGGCCGCCGGACGAGGCTCGGCCTGCACCAGGCCCGGCTCATCGGCGCTGGCCAGCCCGCGCGCCGCCGCCTCCCGGCCGGCCGGTGCCGCCCGCGCATAACGGAATTGCCGGAGCATCGACAGCAGCAGGCTGAAGGCCAGCAGCAGCAGGACCCAGGGGAGCACCGCGACCGTCGCGGCGGACGGGCGGCGCGGGATGTGCGTCCCGGTCGCGTGCACCGCATCAGCCAGGGCCACCGCGGCCAGCAGCACCAGCGTGGTCAGCCATGAGTAACCGCGGCGCCACCAGCCGGCGCCGCGCAGCGAGAGGACCGCGGCGCAGCCCACGATCAGCATCGCGTCGAAGATGACCGGGTAGAACCGCGCCAGCCCGGGAGACACGCCGGAGGAGAGGGCGAGGTCGTGGATGCCCTGGTAAGAGAAGACGAACGCGCCCGCCGCCAGCACGACGACCCCGGCAATCGCGGCGATCAGGGCGACCAGCCGGAGCCTGGCGTATGGGTCGGTGCCTCGGGACCCGTTCGCGGGGGGATGGTCGTTCATGGGGGCTTCGGTGTCCTTCCTCAGGCCCTCCGCGCACTCGTAAAACGTCAGCGCCTGCTGACGTCAAGGGAGACGATATTGCTTGCCTGCCCCTGACTTGGGGAGATTCCCGCCATCCGCAGGTCGGCGGCGTGTTGCTCACCGCTCGCTGGCAGCCCTTTCCCCGACCGGCCGCGAGCGGTTTCCGGGCGCCGCCGGCCAGCGGCCCGGGCAGCGGCTGGCGCCCAGCCCAGCCAGCGGTTACCCGCGCCGTGCAGGCCACCCGATCCCGTAACCTTGCTGCGTGACGCTCCGTCTTTACGACACCGCTGCGCGCGCCGTGCGCGACTTCGTCCCGCTGACCCCGGGAAGGGCATCGCTGTACCTGTGCGGCGCCACCGTGCAGGCGCCCCCGCACATCGGCCACATCCGGTCAGGCGTGGTCTTCGACCTGCTCACCCGCTGGCTGCGGGCCAGCGGATACCAGGTCACCTTCTGCCGGAACGTCACCGACATCGACGACAAGATCATCCGGGTGGCGGCTGGCGAGGGCGTGCCCTGGTGGCAGGTAGCCCAGCGGAACGAGCGGGCGTTCGCCCGTGCCTACGCGGTGCTCGGCTGCGTCCCCCCGGACGTGGAGCCCCGGGCCACCGGCCACATTCCTGAGATGATCATCTTGATGCGGCGGCTGATCGAGGGCGGCCACGCCTACCCGGCCGGCGGCGGCGTCTACTTCGACGTGCATTCCTACCCGGAGTATGGCGCCCTCTCCGGGCAGCGTCCCGAGCACATGCGGGCCGCCGAGGACACCGAGACCTCCGATGCCAAACGGGACCCCCGCGACTTCTCCCTCTGGAAGGGCGCGAAGCCCGGGGAGCCATCCTGGGAGACGCCATGGGGGGCGGGGCGGCCCGGCTGGCACCTGGAATGCTCGGCGATGGCCACCAAATACCTCGGCCCGGTCTTCGACATCCACGGCGGTGGCCTGGACCTGATCTTCCCGCACCACGAGAACGAGATCGCCCAGTCCCGCGCGGCGGGCGATGAGTTCGCCCGGTACTGGATGCACAACGGGCTGGTCGGGGTGGCCGGCGAGAAAATGAGCAAGTCGCTGGGCAACTCGCTGCTGGTGGACGCGATGGTGACCCAGGTCAGGCCGGTGGAGTTGCGGTACTACCTGGGTTCGGCGCATTACCGCTCCAGCCTCGAGTACTCGGGTGAGGCGCTGGATGAGGCAGTGGCTGCCTACCGGCGGATCGAGAACTTCGTGATCCGGGCGGCCGAGGTGGCCGGGTCCCCCGGCGAGCCGGGGGACGACCTGCCCGCGCTGGCGGGGGCGCTGGCCGCGGCCGAAGCCGCTGGCGCCGGGCGAGCCGGGGCGGCGGATGCCACCGGGGCGGCCAGCGGCGGTACCGGGCCAGCGCCGGCCCGGGACCTGGTGCCGCCGGCCTTCGCCGACGCGCTCGACGACGACCTCTCCGTGCCCCAGGCCCTGGCCGTACTGCACGAGACCGTCCGGGCCGGGAACAACGCGCTCGCGGCGGGTGACACCGCCGCCGTGGCCGCCCGGCTGGCCGAGGTGCGGGCCATGCTGGGCGTCCTGGGGCTTGACCCGCTCGCTGAGCCCTGGGCGGAGGCCGGCGCCGGCGATGACCTGCGCACCGTGGTTGACGCGCTGGTCGGGGTGGCGCTGGCGCAGCGGCAGGCGGCCCGGGATCGGAAAGACTATGCGGCCGCGGACGCGATCCGGGACGGCCTCCAGGAGGCAGGCGTGGTCATCGAGGACACACCGCAGGGACCACGCTGGGAGCTGAAGCGATGAGCGGTTCCTCCGCGGGTGGCGGCGCCCGGTCCGGGCGCGGCGGCCGGACCAAGTCCGGCAAGCCCCGCCCCGGCACCGGCGGCTACGGTCGGCGCAAGCTGGAAGGCAAGGGTCCCACCCCGCCCGCCCACCTGCGGCCCGGGCACCCGGCTCAGCGGCGCGCGGGAAAGGCGGCCCGGCCGTCCCGCCCAGGTGACCGGACCGAGGCGGAGGGACGGGGACCGGGGGGACGTCCAGACGGATCTGCGTCGGCTGCGGGGGCGTGGCCGCGGAACCGGGGTGGAGGCAGCGCGGCGCCGGGCGGCCGTGCGCCGATCTCCCGGGCGGGCGGGGACCGGGACCGCGGCGCCGGGGACGCGGCCGAGGTGGTGGCCGGGCGGAACCCGGTGCTGGAGTCGCTGCGCGCGCGGGTCCCGGCGACCGCCCTGTACGCCTGGCCGCGGATGGACAACGATCCCCGGGTGAACGAGCTCATCCGGTTGGCCGCCGACGCGGGCATCCCGCTGATCGAGGCGGGACGGCCCGAGCTGGACCGGCTCACCGGCGGCGCGGTGCACCAGGGCGTCGCGCTGAAGGTCCGCCCCTATGACTACGCTCACCCCGACGACCTGCTGGAACGGGCGGCCGAGCGGGGTGAGCCGCCGCTCATCGTCGCCCTTGACGCGGTGACCGACCCGCGGAACCTGGGCGCGATCGTCCGCTCGGTGGCGGCCTTCGGCGGGCACGGCGTGCTTGTCCCGGCTCGGCGCAGCGCGCACGTGAGCGCCGGGGCCTGGAAGGCGTCCGCAGGGGCGCTGGCCCGGGTCCCGGTCGCCTGGGCGCCGAACCTGGCCCGGGCCCTCACCGCCTACCAGGAGGCCGGCCTGTTCGTCGCCGGCCTGGACGCGCAGGGCGACACGGTCATCGACGAGCTGTCGGTGGCCGGCGATCCGCTGGTGCTGGTGGTCGGGTCCGAGGGCCACGGGCTGTCCCGGCTGGTGGCCCAGCGCTGTGACGTGCTGGCCCGCATCCCTATCGCGGCCGCGTCCGAGTCGCTGAACGCCGGCGTGGCGGCCGGAATTGCGCTGCACTCGGTGGCGGCCCGCCGTTCCGCCTGATTGGCCCGCACCCGGACGGGCATAAGGTCTTACCGGCGGGGGGACGGAGGTGACGCCGTGGACCGGGTGCGGATCGGGGTGCTGGGCGCCGCGCGGATCACGCCTGCGGCGCTGATCCGGCCGGCCCGGCGGGTGCCCGAGGTGTCCGTGACCGCGGTGGCGGCGCGCGACCCGGAGCGGGCCCGGCGATTCGCCGCCAAGCACCGGATCCGGCGGGTGCACGAGTCCTACGAGGCCCTGCTGGCCGACCCGGCCATCGACGCCGTCTACAACCCGCTGCCCAACGCGCTGCACGCGCACTGGACGCTGCGGGCTATCGAGGCGGGCAAGCACGTGCTGTGCGAGAAGCCGCTCACCGCCAACGCGGCCGAGGCCGCCGAGGTGGCCGCCGCAGCCAAGGCATCGGGGCTGGTGGTGATGGAAGCCTTTCACTACCGCTACCATCCGCTGGCCCGGCGGATGCAGGAGGTGGCCGGGTCCGCGGCGCAGCCTGGCGGCCCGGCCGGGGAGATTGGCCCGCTGCGCTACCTGGAGGCCGCGCTGTGCTTCCCGCTGCCCCGGTTCAGCGACATCCGGTACTCGTGGGACCTGGCGGGCGGAGCCACCATGGACGCGGGCTGTTACGCCATCAACTGGCTGCGGATGCTCGGGCCGGGCGAGCCGGAAGTGGTGTCGGCCGGGGCCAGGCTGCACGGGGACCAGGTGGACCGGGCCATGTCGGCCTCATTCCGTTTCCCGGGCGGGGTGCTGGGCCGGATGACCGCGTCGCTGTGGTCGGGCCAGGTGCTCCGGCTGGACGCCAAGGCGGTCGGCGACCGCGGCGTGATGCGTGTCTTCAACTGGGTCAGCCCGCAGTTGTTCAACCGGCTCACGGTGACCGCCGACGGGTACACCCGGCACGAGCGGGTCAGCGGCGAGTCCAGCTACACCTACCAGCTGCGGGCGTTCGCGGGGGCGGCGCTCCGGGGTGAGCCGGTGCTGAGCACGCCGGAGGACGCCGTCGCGAACATGGTGGTGATCGACGCGGTCTACCGGGCCGCGGGCCTCAAGCCACGCGGGACGCGTTGAGCGGTCGTGGGCGAGGCGCCCTGGCGGGGCGGTGCTGCCAGGGGCGGTGCCGGGGGCGGGTGCTGCCAGGGCGCTGCCCTCTCGGGGTGCCCCCAGTGGGTGTCCCGCCGGGGGCGTGCCCCCGGCGCCGCCAGGCTGGGGTCAGCCCGCGCACGCTGGCCCTGGTGCCTGTGAGCGCGCTATCGTTCGCTATGTGAACACCATGGGCAGTACGCCGGCAGCCGCGGCCGGCGAGGGCGGCGCCAGCGAGGACGAGGCTGGCGCGAGACCCGCTGCCCCGGGCAGTGGCGGGCGCCGGACGGACTTCGTCCAGTCCCTGGACCGCGGCCTGGCGGTGATCCGCTGCTTCTCCTCCGAGCACCCGTCCCTGACCCTGTCGGAAGTGGCGGAACGCACCGGGCTGACCCGGGCCGCCGCCCGCCGGTTCCTGCTGACCTTGCAGGAACTCGGCTACGTCGGCAGCTCCGGCCGCCAGTTCTCGCTGCGGCCCCGGGTCCTGGCGCTCGGCTATGCGTACCTGTCCTCGTTCAGCGTCGCGCAGATCGCCCAGCCGCACCTGGAGGACCTGACCGAGGAACTGCACGAGTCATGCTCGGTGAGCGTGCTGGACGGCGACGACATCGTCTACGTGGCCCGGGCCTCAGCCAACCGGATCATGACCATCGCGCTGACCGTGGGAACCAGGCTGCCGCCCTATCCCACCTCGATGGGGCGGGTGCTGCTGGCCGGGCTGCCCGAGGCGGAACTCGACGCGCACCTGTCCCGGGCCCGGCTGCGCAAGCTGACCGAGCACACAGTGGACGACCCGGGCCAGCTACGGGCCATCCTGGCCGACGTGCGGGCCAAGGGATGGGCCGCGGTGGACCAGGAGCTGGAGGCGGGCGTCCGGTCCATCGCGGTGCCGATCCGGGACAGTTCCGGCCGGGTGGTGGCCGCCATCAACGCCAGCGCGCACGCGGCCCGGGTGCCGATGCGCACCCTGGAGAAGCAGTTCCTGCCCCGGTTGCTGGACGCCGCGGAGCAGATCGATGCCGAGCTCGCCTCCCGGATGGCGGTGGGCGGCCGGGTAGTCCGCTGACGGCCGCCTGGCCGATGTCCCTGCTGAGTCAGCCGTTCGCGCGGATGTAGCTGGCCAGCGCGGCGTCCGTGGCCGGCGCCGGGCCGGTCTGGCCCGGGACGGCCGACTGCCCGGCCGGGAACTGCCGGGAGACCAGTTCGGCATGGATCTCCTGGAGGTGCGAAGGGAGGCCCGCGGACGGACCGGACCCGGAGGCGGTCGGCACGGTCACCCCGGCGAGCGGGTCGTCGGTCCGCGGGGTACCCAGCGTGAGCACGTCACCGAACCCGGACGCGGCGGCGTCGCGCTTGGTCAGCGAGGGCAGGCCCCAGCGCTGCTGCACCGTCTGGAGGATCGAGGTGTGATCCAGCGGGGTGCCGCCCGGCGGCACCCGGAACACGGTGCCCGGCGCGATCAGCGGCGAGACGAGCACCGCGGGCACCCGGACGCCGAACCGGGTGAAATCGAAGCCGAACTCGCCCGCGTCGGCGTCCGGCGGGGTGGCCCCGGACGGGGGCGGCACGTGGTCGTAGAGGCCGCCATGCTCGTCGTAGGTGATCACGAGCAGCGTCTGCGCCCAGCCGGGGCCGCCGCGGAGTGCCTGGTACACGTCATGGATGAGCTGCTCGCCCAGGGCAACGTCGTAGTTCGGGTGCTGGCTGTTCCCGGTCGAGCTCCAGCTCGGCTCCAGGAAGGTGAACGCGGGCAGCGTGCCCGCCGCCGCGGCCGCGGTGAAGTCGGTGAACACGCCGAAGTGGCTGGCGGCCGCGCCGCTGATGTCAGTGAACGTGTCCTTGGTCAGCGGCTGTGCATCGTAGCCGTAGATGGCCCAGGGCAGCCCACGGGAGTCCAGCAGGCCGAAGATGGACGGCGAGGTGAACGTGTGCGTCTTGTCATCCATGTGGCCCTGGCTGGTCGCCGCACAGGTGAACGCCCGGTTCGGCATGGTCTCGGTGGGCGCCGAGGAGAACCACTGATCGCAGACGGCGTACCCCTGGGCCAGGCCGGACAGCACCGGCAGGGCCTCCGGGGTGAAGCAGCCCATGATGTCGCCGGCGGTGGTCCCGGGCACGATCGTCCAGCCACTTCCCCGGGACTGCCACCCCAGGGTGTAGGCGAAGTTCTTGACATACCCGTCCACGGCCGGCACGGTGGTGCTGGCCGGCGCGGTGTCCGAGCCGAACAGCTGGTCATTGGTGGCCATGTAGCCCTCACCGGGGTCGGCGCCCGGCATGAAGTACGCGTTCGGCGTGCTGGGCTCGATCTTGAAGACGGTGACCGGCGCCCCGGTAGCGTCGGGGTTCGACTCTGCTCCGGTCAGCCCCTCGTAGGGCTGGCCGCCCGGTGACACGTTGCCCGCCGCGGTGTACAGGAAGCCGAGCATGTGGTCGAAGGACCGGTTCTCCAGCATCAACACGACCACGTGCTGCACCGCGGACAGGTTGTTCTCACCAGGCATGGCAGGCTCCGTTTCCCCTCGCTGCGTTTCCCGCCCGCTGCGTTCCGGCGCGCGGCACAAGCCTGCGCCACGCACCCGCCATGCCGCTCCGGCGCCGCGCCCGGCCCGGGGCGCGGCCACCATCGTGGCATGGGTCCGCCACGGCCGCAGTCAGGCGCCCGGTAAGGTCGCGCTTATCGGCTTAACGTTGGGAGAACAGATGCGCCTCACCAAGCTGGAGCACGCCTGCGTCAGGCTGGAAAAGGACGGCGCCGTGCTGGTCATCGACCCCGCCGCCTGGAGCATGCCGCGGGCGCTCGAGGGGGCCAGTGCGGTGCTCGTGACGCATGAGCATTTCGACCACCTGGACGCCGACGGGCTGCGTGCCGCGCTCGACGCGCACCAGGGCCTGGAACTGTGGACGAATGCCGGCGTCGCCAGCCAGTTCGCGGGATTCGGCAACCAGGTGCACGTGGTCGACCATGGTGACGCGTTCCGCGCGGCCGGGTTCGACGTGCATGCGTACGGGCACCTGCACGCCGTGCTACACCGGGACATCCCGGTGATCGAGAACACCGGCTTCCTCATCGACGGCTCGGTGTTCCATCCCGGTGACTCGTTCACCGTCCCGGAGGACCCGGTCCGGACCCTGCTGCTGCCGGCCAGCGGGCCGTGGCTCAAGACCGGCGAGATGATCGACTACGCCCGTGAGGTGGCCCCCGAGCGGGGTTACGTCATCCACGAGGCGCTGTTCGGCGACGTCGGGCTGATGGTGCTGGGGAATTTCCTGCCGATGTGCGGCAAGGACGAGGACACGTTCCAGATCATCGAGCCGGGTAGCACCATCGACGTCTGATCGCCGCCGGTGCCTGACGGGCGCTGGGCGGGATGGTAGGAACGCGCCATGCGCATCATCGGGCCGCGCGAGCGCCGGGCCCGGCTGGGCCTCCGGCACCACCTGGCGGGCACGGCGCGGGCCGCTACCCCGGCTGAGGCGGCCCGCGGGGTGGTCGCCCTGCATGCCACCGACCCGGCGTCGGTGTTCCTGGCCGTGGCCGCCCGCTGCGGGACGCCCGGGAGCCCGGCCGATGTCGGCCGCATCGAGCACGCGCTGTACACCGAGCGGTCCCTGGTCCGGCTGCTCGGCATGCGGCGGACCATGTTCGTGGTGCCGGCCGAGCTGGTCCCGGTGATCCAGGCCGGCTGCGCGAAGGCCGTCGGGGCAGCGCAGCGCCGCCGGTATGAGCGGCTGCTGGCCGAGGCCGGGCTGGGCGACGGCCCATGGCTCCGCGAGATCGAGGACGCCACCGCGCGGGCGCTGGCGGCGCGCGGTGAGGCGACCGGCGCGCAACTGGCCGCCGACGAGCCGCGGTTGCGGTCCCAGCTGGTGATGGCCGGGGGCAAGCCGTACGAGGCCCGGCAGTCCATCACCAGCTGGGTGCTGCTGCTGCTCGCCGCGGACGGGCGCATCGTCCGGGGCAGGCCGGCCGGATCCTGGCTGAGCGCCCAGTGGCGCTGGGCGCCCGCCGGGGCGTGGCTGCCGGAAGGCGTGCCCGACCTGCCGCCGGAACGGGCCCGGGTGGAGCTGGCCCGGCGCTGGCTGGCCGCGTTCGGGCCGGGCACCGTGGCCGACCTGCGCTGGTGGACCGGCTGGCCGGTCAGTCACGTCCGGCAGGCGCTGGCCACGATCGGGCCCGCCGAGGTGGACCTGTCCGGCCAGCCGGGCCTCGTGCTGCCCGAGGATGCCGGGCCGGTCGCCGAACCGGATCCCTGGGTGGCGCTGCTGCCCGCCCTGGATCCCACCGCGATGGGCTGGTCCGAGCGTTCCTGGTACCTGGGGCCGCATGCTCCGGCGCTGATGGACAGGTCCGGCAACATCGGCCCGACGGTGTGGAGCGATGGCCGGGTGATCGGCGGCTGGGCCTGCCGCCCGGGCGGCGAGATCGCCTGGCGGCTGCTCGAGGACGCAGGCATGGACACCGCGGCCGCAGTCCGCGGCGCCGCGGACCGGCTCACCGCGTGGCTGGCGGGCAGCCAGGTCGTGCCCCGGTTCCGCACCCCGCTGGAGCGTGAGCTGTCCCGCTGACCTCCCGGCCCAGCCTCCCGGCCCAGCCTCCCGGCCCAGCCTCCCGGCCCAGCCTCCCGGCCCAGCCTCCCGGCCCAGCCTCCCGGCCCAGCCTCCCGGCCCAGCCTCCCGGCCCAGCCTCCCGGCCCAGCCTCCCGGCCCAGCCTCCCGGCCCAGCCTCCCGGCCCAGCCTCCCGGCCCAGCCTCCCGGCCCAGCCTCCCGGCCCAGCCTCCCGGCCCAGCCTCCCGGCCCAGCCTCCCGGCCCAGCCTCCCGGCCCAGCCTCCCGGCCCAGCCTCCCGGCCCAGCCTCCCGGCCCAGCCTCCCGGCCCAGCCTCCCGGCCCAGCCTCCCGGCCCAGCCTCCCGGCCCAGCCTAAAACGATCACTCCCGCCGAGTAAGGCGACGGCTGCCGGGTAGCGAAGCCGGGCGGCCGGCGGCAACGGTGAGGGCCACGCCGCCGGCCGCGTACAAGGAGGGCGACGAGTGAGCGACGACGTCCAAACGGGAACAGTCACCACCAAGGTCCCGGCGCGGCTGGACCGGCTGCCGTGGTCCCGTTGGCACTGGATGATCATCATCGGGCTGGGCACGGTCTGGATCCTGGATGGCCTGGAAGTAACCATCGTCGGGAACATCTCCGCGCAGATCAGCAAGCCAGGCAGCGGGATCGACATCACGCAGGGGCAGATCACCGGGCTCGGCGCGGCGATGTACGTGGCTGGCGCCTGCGTGGGTGCCCTGTTCTTCGGCTGGCTGACCGACCGGTTCGGGCGCAAGAGGCTGTTCATGATCACCCTGGGCGTCTACCTGGCCGCTACCGCGCTGACCGCGCTGTCCTTCGCGCCCTGGTGGTTCTTCCTGTTCCGGTTCCTCACCGGGTTCGGCATCGGCGGCGAGTACGCGGCGATCAACTCGGCCATCGACGAGCTGATCCCCAGCCGGCATCGCGGCCGCATAGACATCATCATCAACGGCACCTACTGGGCGGGTGCCGCGGCCGGAGCGTTGCTGACCGTGCCCGCCACCAACGACCTGCCGGTCGCCGTCGGCTGGCGGATCTGCTTCGGGTTCGGGGTCGTGCTCGGCCTGGTGGTGCTGCTGGTCCGGCGGAACGTGCCGGAGAGCCCGCGCTGGCTGTTCATCCACGGACGCGGCCATGAGGCGGAAGACCTGGTGACCGGCATCGAGCACGAGGTGGAGCAGGAGACCGGCCAGCAGCTGAGCGAGCCGCGCCAGTCCATCACCATCCGGCAGCGCAAGTCGATCGGCTTCGCCACCATCGCCAAGACCATGGCCACCCGCTACCCGCGGCGGACTGTGCTCGGCTTCTCGCTGTTCATCGGCCAGGCGTTCCTGTACAACGCGATCACGTTCGGCTACGCGCAGATCCTGACCGTCTTCTTCCACATCAAGACCGACCCTGGCTACTACTTCGCGGTCATCGCCGTCGGCAACCTGATCGGCCCGCTGGTGCTCGGCCGGCTGTTCGACTCGATCGGCCGCAAGCCGATGATCGCCGGCACCTACATCCTGTCCGGTGTCCTGCTGCTGGTCACCGCGTGGTTGTTCGACGCCGGCTCGCTGAACGCGGTCACCATGACGGCGTGCTGGTGCGTCGTGCTGTTCTTCGCCTCGGCCGGTGCCAGCTCCGCCTACCTGACCGTCAGCGAGGTCTTCCCGCTGGAGACCCGTGCCATGGCCATCGCGTTCTTCTACGCGATCGGCACCGCCGCGGGCGGGATCAGCGGCCCGCTGCTGTTCTCCTCGCTGGTCAGCACGGGCAAGGTGAGCGACACCGTGATCGCCTTCACCATCGGCGCCGTGCTGATGATCCTGGCCGGGCTGGCGGAGGTCTTCCTCGGGGTCAAGGCCGAGCGGAAGGGGCTGGAGGAGATCGCGATGCCGCTGACCGCGGAAGAGCCGCCCGCGGTCGGTGCCTCCGCCCGCTGACCCCGGCCGGCTGCCGGCGCGCCAGCCGCCAGGGTCCGCGACTCCCAGCGCGGTGATCCCCGGCGCGCTGATCCTGTCGCCAGTTCACTCAGGAGCGCCGTGCATTGTGTGTCACGGGTGGTCCGAGAGCACCACGCGCGCACAATGCACCGCGTTGATTAGGCCAGCGCTGCGCGGGTAGCCGAGCTTGGTGCCAAGCAGACAGACAGAGCCAGCGGTCCAGGGCCTGCTGACCGGGTTCCCCCGGATCGGCCCGGCCGGTGCCCGCCACTTCCCGCGCGAGGTCCGGGCCGTCTGGCCGTAGGGCGCCTGTTACGCCGGCCAGCGGGTCGGCGACGGCGCGGGGAACCGGGATAAGCAGAAACCCAGCTGGTGGAAGGAGTTCCCGTGACATCGCTGATCAGCCGCTCCCGCCCGGGCCGGGGGCGGCCCGGCCCGGCGGCAGCCGGGCACCTGATGCGGGCCGTGCGCAACCGTGCCGGGCGGCCGCCCAGGCACGGCGTTGACCACCTGGTGCAGGACATCCGCACCGGTCACTTCGAGCGGAGCCTGTCCGCCCTGACCGCGGCCGGGGCGCTGGTGACCGCGGCGGAGATCTTCTTCGAGCATGACAGCGCCAGTTTCGGCAACAAGATGATGTGGATCCCGGTGGCGCTCGGCCCGGTCGGGGCGGCGGCGGGGATCGCCGGCGTGTTCAGCCGGCGGATGGCCAAGACGGCGCTCCCGGTGGCCTCCGCGGCCATCGTGGCCAACGGCCTGCAGGGCACCTACCTGCATGCCCGGGGCATCAGGCAGAAGCCGGGCGGCTGGTCCAATGCCCGTTACAACATCGAGATGGGGCCGCCGCTGCTGGCCCCGCTGCTGGTGACCATGGTCGGCGGGATGGGGCTGCTGGCCGCGGTGCTACGGCGGGAACAGTGAGGCGGCCGCCCGCTGCCCGGCCGCCCGCTACCCGGCCGCCGGGCGGGCGCCGGCCCGGCCACGAGCCGGCGCCGGCCACGCCGCCCGGCGGGCCGCACCGCTTCCCCGGCTTCGACGTGCTGGGCGAACTGCCCCGCTGGGATCTCGCCACCGCGGCCGTGGTGAACGCCCGGCTCGGGCCGCAGCCCGAGCTGCGCTTCTTCACCCCCGCCGAGGAGGCGGTGGCCAGCGCCCTGCTCGACCTGCTGGTCGGCCAGGCCAGCCCGGCGGAGACCCCGCGGGTCACCTCGGCCGGAGCCGCCGCACCGCCGGATGCAGACGGGCGGCTGGGCGAGGGCAGCGAGGAGTCCGGGCGCGTGCCGCTCACCGCGATGATCGACGCCCGGCTGGCCGAGGCGCAGACCGATGGCTGGCGGTACTCCGGCATGCCGGAGGACGGGCAGGCCTGGCGGGACACCCTGGCCGGCCTGGACGCCGACGCCCAGGCCAAGTACGGGGCACCGTTCGCCCGCTGCACCCCGGCTGACCAGGTGGCGCTGATCCAGGCGGTCCAGGACACCGGATCCGGGGACTGGCACGGCGTGCCCGCCTCCCGGGTCTGGAGCCTGTGGACCCGCTATGCGTGCACCGCCTTCTACGCCCACCCGTGGGCCTGGAACGAGATGGGCTTCCCCGGCCCGGCCTACCCGCGCGGCTACAAGAACCTGGGCACTGGCCGCCGGGAGCCGTTCGAGGTGGCCGACACCCAGCCCGCGGATGACCCGGTCCGGGAGGACTCATGACGATGGTCAAGGACCGGAATGCGTCGGCCTGGCTGCTGCCCAACGACGGGACCCGTACCGACCACCGGCTCCGCCGGGACATGCGCCGCTTCGCCGACACCGACGAGATCGACCTGGTCATCGTGGGCTGCGGGGCCGGCGGCTCGGTGCTGCTGCAGCGCCTGGCCCGGGCCGGCTGGCGGGTCGCAGCCCTGGACGCGGGGCCGTTCTGGGACCCGGACAGCGACTGGGTCAGCGACGAGGCGGGCTCGCACCACCTGTACTGGACCCAGCCCCGGGTCATCACCGGGGCCGACCCGGTGCCGCTCGGCTCGAACAACTCCGGCCGGGGTGTCGGCGGCTCGATGGTGCACTACGCGGGCTACACCCCCCGGTTCCACCCGAGTGATTTCCAGACCTACACCCTCGACGGGGTGGGCGCGGACTGGCCGGTCAGCTACGGCGACCTGAAGCCGTACTACGCCGCCATCGAGGAGGAACTGCCGGTCGCGGGGGAGCACTGGCCGTGGGGCGACCCGCACGGTTACCCGCACCACGCGCATCCGGTCGGCGGGAACGGTGAAGTGTTCCTGCGCGGCGCGCGGAAACTGGGCATCACCGCGAAGGTCGGCCCGGTCGCGATCCCGAACGGCCGGTTCGGCAACCGGCCGCACTGCATCTACCGCGGATTCTGCCTGCAGGGCTGCAAGGTCAACGCCAAGGCCTCGCCACTCATCACGCATATCCCGGACGCGCTCGCCCACGGGGCCGAGGTGCGGGCCGACTGCATGGTCACCCGGGTCGCGGTGGACGAGCGGACCGGCCGGGCGACCGGGGTGCACTACATCAGGGGCGGCGTCGAGCGGTTCCAGCGGGCCCGGATGGTGGCGGTGGCGGGTTACTCGATCGAGACCCCGCGGCTGCTGCTGAACTCCGCGTCCCCGCGTTTCCCCGACGGACTGTGCAACGACTTCGACCAGGTCGGCCGCTACCTGATGGTGCAGGGCGCGCCGCAGACCGCCGGGCGCTTCGACACCGAGGTGCGGATGTACAAGGCGCCCCCGCCCGAGGTCAGCACGGAGGATTTCTACGAGACCGACCCGGTCAAGCCGTACCGGCGCGGCTTCTCCATCCAGAACGTGTCTCCGCTGCCCATCACCTGGGCCGAGCACGTGGCCGCCCAGGGCCACTGGGGCCGCGCGCTGCGCGACTACATGAGCGACTACGTGCACTGGTGCTGCCTGGGCGCGCTGTGCGAGTTCCTCCCCCAGCCGGAGAACCGGGTGACGCTGGCCAGCGAGACCGACCGGTTCGGCCTGCCGGTCGCCCAGTTCTCTTACAGCCAGGGCGACAACGACAAGCAACTGCTGCGCGCCGCCCAGCAGGTCATGGAGGACATCCTGCACGCCGCGGGCGCGGGCGAAGTGATCACCATCCAGCGTTACGCGCACCTGGTCGGCGGCGCCCGGATGGCCGCCGACCAGCAGCACGGCGTGGTGGACGGCACGGGCCGGACCTTCGCGGTGCCCAACCTGTACATCACCGACGGCAGCGTGCTGCCCACCCAGGGCAGCGCCAACCCGGCCCTTACGATCATGGCGGTCACCGCCCGTGCCGCCGATCTACTCCAGGCCGGGGCCCGCAACGGCGCCGGGTGACCACCGGTTCAACCGGCCTGCCGCGGAAAGCGCACGTGATGGTCACGAGCACCGGCCACGAGGACGTGACACCCGGCCACGAGCAGGTGACACGGGTCACGAGCATGTGACGCCACGGGGCCACGAGCACAGGATCAGGGAGGTAGCCCATGCCTGGGCGTGATGAATTGCCATCGACGCTGCGGCGGTCGCCCAAGAAGGCGCAGGACACGTGGAGCGAGGCACACGACAGCGCGGTCCGGGAGTACGGCGAGGGCGAGCGGGCCCACCGGACCGCCTATGGCGCGCTCAAGCACGCCCACGAGAAGGTGGGTGACCACTGGGAGCCGAAAGCGGGCGGGGCCAAGGGCCCGTCGGACGAGCAGTCTGCCCGGCCGCGCGGCCAGTCCGGCGCGAGCTACGGCGGGGTGGACGCGAACGCGAGCAAGGCGCACCTGCTCGACGTGGCCCGCAGGCTGAACGTGAGCGGCCGGTCCGGCATGACCAAGCAGGAACTGGCCAGCGCCATCCAGCGGGCGAATGACCGGGAGACCCGTAAGAGCCGCGGGCAGGGCTCGAAGTGACCGTCCTGGTGGGCGTGCAGGGACCGGACGGCTCCCGGGCCGCGATCCGCGCCGCCGCGCAGGAAGCGCGGTTCCGCCGGACTCAGGTGGTCGCGGTGACCGCGTACACCGGCGAGCATGCGGTGGCCGCGCCGGCCGCCCGCCCGGCCGCCGCGGTCCACACTGCCGGCGAGCAGCGGTCGGCCGCGGAAGCGGCCCTCCGGGACGCCGCGCTGGACGCGCTCGGGCCCGACGCCGCCCACGTGGCGTTGCGGGTGATCCAGGGCGTGCCCGGCCGCAGCCTGGTGGACGCGGCCCGTACTCTCGACGCCGAGCTGTGGTGCTGTCCTCGCGAGGGGATGGTGCGCTGTCCTGGCTGCTCGGCAGCCAGTACGTGCTGCGGAACGCGCCGTGCCCGGTCCTCATCGTGCCTGACCCGGAGTCGGCGGCCTAACGGCCGGTCGCGCCGCCCCGGCCGGCCAGTCCGGCGCGTCCTGTTTCGGCGCCCAGCGCTGGGTAGCGGAAGAGGGAACGCCTTGGCCCGGGCCCGGCGGCCGGGCGGTGACGATAACCGAGACTCCCAGGGAGTGCCGTGAAGGCAGTTGTGTATAAAGGCCCGTTCAGCGTCGCGGTGGAGGATGTGCCCGACCCGCGGATCGAGGCGCCCAACGACGCCATCGTGCGCATCACCACCACCAACATCTGCGGGTCGGACCTGCACATGTACGAGGGCCGGACGAACGTGGAAGAGGGCAAGATCCTCGGCCACGAGAACATGGGCATCGTCGAGGAGACCGGGCCCGGGGTGACCTGGATCAAGCCCGGCGACCGGGTTTCCGTGCCGTTCAACATCGCGTGCGGCACCTGCCGCAACTGCGTGGCCGGCTGGTCCTCGTTCTGCCTGCGCACCAACCCCACGCCCGGGGTGGACGGCGCCGCCTACGGTTACGCCCAGATGGGCCCGTACGCCGGCGGGCAGGCCGAGTACCTGCGGGTGCCGTTCGCGGACTTCAACCTGCTGACGCTGCCCGGCGGCACCGAGCATGAGCGCGACTTCACCATGTTGTCGGACATCTTCCCGACCGGCTATCACGGAGCCGCGCTGGCCGGCGTCAGCCCGGGCGACACGGTGGTCGTCTACGGCGCGGGCCCGGTGGGGCTCCTGGCCGCGCACAGCTCCTACCTGCGCGGGGCGGCCCGGGTGTTCGTGGTGGATATGCACAAGGACCGGCTGGATCTGGCCAGCCGGTTCGACGCCACGCCGCTGAACCTGGCCGATGGCGACCCCGTCGAGCAGATCATGGACGCCACGGGCGGGCTCGGCGCGGACCGCGGTATCGAGGCGGTCGGCTACCAGGCACACGACGCCACGGGCCACGAGCACCCCGAGATGGTGCTGGACAGCCTGGTCGGCGCGGTCCGGACCACCGGCGGGATCGGCGTGGTGGGCGTATACGTGCCCACCGACCCTGGCGCGCCGAACGAGGCGGCCAAGGAGGGCCGGGTCGGCTTCGACTACGGCACGTTCTTCCAGCGGGGCCAGTCCATGGGCACCGGCCAGTGCCCGGTCAAGCGGTACAACGAGCACCTGCGTGACCTGATCGTCGCCGGCCGGGCGGTCCCGTCGCTGCTGGTCTCGCACGAGGTCAGCCTGAGCGGGGCGCCGGACGCCTACGAGAAGTTCGACACGCGGGCCGACGGCTACACCAAGGTCCTGCTGCACCCGGCGGCCACGACCGCCGCCTGAGAGCACCCGGCCCGGGCGTCAGCGGCTGAGCGCCCGGGCCGGGCCCTGCTAGCCCGGGGGCGGCCCCCGGGAACCCCCCGATCGGCCTGCGAGCGCGGCGGAGCCGCGTGTGGGAACGGTGGACTGCCGCACTGAGGGCAGCCCCTCAAGGCCGTTACTGCGTTACTGCGTTACTGCATTACTGGCGGCGGGAAGCCTCGTCCCCGGCGTTGGCCACGATGACCGCGATCGGCGGGATGGCCATCGCCACCACGGACATGACGATCGCCGCGGTCACCGAGTAGTGGCGCACGACCCACCAGGCCAGCACGACCAGGGTCACGCTGGTGCCCATGAGCAGGAAGTAGCCCCGGTCGCGCCGGCTCATCCGGAGCCATCCTGGGAATGCCTCATCGCCCGGTGGCCTACCCGCCGCGGTCCCGGCAAACCGCTGCTGGCCCGCCTGCCCGCCCGGTGGGACGATGGTGCCAGGTATGGCCCGCGGCGCGGCCATCGCTCCGTGGACGGCGGAGGGACGCATGCCCGGTTCAGAGTTCCCGGAAGAGGCGGCCCCGCTACTGCCCGGCCTGGCCACGTCGCCACCCCGGGCCCTGAGCCAGCTGGTCAACCTGGCGACTGGCCAAGTGGCCGGGTGCTCCGGGGCAACCGCCGTGCTGCTGCGGGACGGAGCCGCACCGGTGCTCGGCGCGAGCCACCCCGACCTCTCCGAGCTGGCTGAGCTGGAGTACGAGGCCGGCCGCGGCCCGGTCTTTACCGCCCTGAACGAGAACCATCCGGTGAGCTGCCCCGACCTTCTCGACGAGGAACGGTGGCCGGAGTACGCGACCGCCGCGCTGGCTCGCGGGGTGCGCTGCACGCTCACGCTGGTGCACCGGCCCGGCCCGGCCGTCGTGGCCCTTACCCTGTACGGCGCGCGGCCGCGGCTGCTGTCTGCCGGTGACGTACCGGTGGCCCAGCTGCTGGCCGCGTTCGGCGCCGCGCTGCTCGGCAGCGTGGCGGAATACCAGCAGGCTCAGCGCACCGTCTTGCAGCTGCGCGAGGCCGCGCAGGCCGGCGCGGTGGTCGATCAGGCTAAGGGGGTACTGATGAGCACCCTGGGCTGCACCGCCGATGACGCGCTGGACCGGATGCGGCAGCTGTCGCAGCGGCACGGCCTGAGGGTCACCGAGGTGGCCAGCAAGATCCTCGATTCACCCGGCTTCGCTGGCCGCTGACCCGGGTTCCGGGCCAAGCAGGCATTCGCGCAGGTAACCGAGGGCGCGGGCGAGCAGCCGGGAGACGTGCATCTGGGAGAGGCCGAGCCGCTGGCCGATCTCGGCCTGCGTCATGTCGCCGTAGAAGCGCATGGCCAGGATGCGCCGCTCCCGCTCGGGCAGGTCGTTCCAGTGCGTCGAGACGGCTTCCATGTCGAGGGTGTGCTCCACCTGCGGGTCATCCTCGCCCAGCAGGTCGCCGAAGGTGGCCGCCTCCGATTCCCCGGTCACCGGCGCGTCCAGCGACTGAGGGTGGAAGACCAGCTCGGCCCGGTCGGCCTCACGGACCGCCTGCGCGGTCACGCCGAGGTGCCCGGCCACCTCGTCCTCGCTCGGCGCACGACCGAAATCCTGTTCCAGCAGGTTCCGCGCCTTGCGCACTTCCAGCAGCAGCTCCTGCACCGGCCGCTTGACCCGTACCTGCCACCGCTTGTCCCGGAAGTGCCGCTTGATCTCGCCGCTGATGCATGGCTGGGCGTAGGCGGCGAGGTTGCCGCCGTAGGCGGGGTCGAAGTTGTTGATCGCCTTGAGCAGCCCGACGTACCCAGACTGCATGAGTTCTTCCTCCGGCTCGGGACTCCCCGCGTACCGCCTGGCGCAGGCCCGGACCATCGACTTGTAGCGGAGCACGAGCGCCTCGCACGCGGCCGCGCGGCGGCCGGAGCGGACGGGCAGCTGGTGCACCAGGTCGAGCAGCTCACCGTCGGGCTGCGCCGTCAGGTCGGTGCGGGCCGGGCCGCTGGCGGGCCGGGCATCGGGCTGGCGGGCCGCACCCTGCACGGGAATCACCTCTAAATCTGCGGTCGGGGCCTTCCCCATGACCGTGCCCATGCCAGCAGGCCTAAACATGGGCGCGGTTCGGCCGGCCGGGCGGGTGTGAGATCGGCCGGCCGGGCGGGTGTGAGATCGGCCGGCCGGGCGGGTGTGAGATCGGCCGGGCGGCGGGGCGGGCGTGAGAGGCCGGCGGCAGCCGACTTAGCCCTGCCGGAACGGCTCCGCGTCCGCGGCGCGCAGCGCGAGCCCGAGCCCGGGTCGCCCCGGGTCGGGGGTCAGCCGGCCGCCCCCGGGGTTCAGTGCCCCGTCGAAGAACATCTGCTCGATCCGCTGGTGGTCGTGGAAGTACTCGACGTGGCGCAGGTTGGGTACCGCCGCCCCGGCCTGCGCGTGCAGGTTCGGCGCGCAGTGCCCGGAGACCTGCACATTGTGCGCCGCGGCCTGGGCGGCACCGGCCAGGAAGCCGGTGATCCCGCCGCACCGGGTCACGTCCAGCTGCAGGCAGTCCACCGCCCCGGCCTCCAGCAGCCGCGAGGAGTCCGCCGGTGACCAGCTGTACTCGCCGGCCGCCACGTCCGGCAGCACCTGGCGGCGCACCGCCGCCAGGCCGGCCAGGTCCTGGGAGGACACCGGCTCCTCGAACCAGATGACGCCGAACTCGTCCATCCGCCGGGCCATCCGTACCGCCTGGCCGGTGCTGTAGCCGCCGTTGGCGTCCACGTACAGCTCCGCGTCCGGCCCGATGACCTCGCGTGCCAGCGCCACCCGGGCCAGGTCACGCCGCTCGTTGCCGCCCCACGACTCGCCAATCTTGATCTTCACCCGGGGGATCCGGTCCGCCTCGACCCAGCCGGACAGCTGCTCACGGGTCTGCTTCTCGTCGTAGCTGGTGAACCCGCCGCTGCCGTAGACCGGGACGTCGTCGCGGGCCCGGCCGGCCAGGTCAGCGACCGCACAGCCGAGCAGTTTCGCCTTGAGGTCCCACAGCGCGATGTCGGCTGCGGAGATGGCCGTGGCGCCGATGCCCGGGCGGCCGACATTGCGCAGCGCCCGCACCATGGCCTCGTTGCTGCCGGCCACGTCGAAGGCACTCCTCCCGGCCACCGCCCCGGACAGCATGCTGGTGACCACGGACGCCGCCGCGCCGGCCGCGTAGCTCCAGCCCATGCCCTGCTCCCCGGCCGCCCGCGCGGTGACCAGCACCAGGGTGGTCTTGTCCCAGGCCAGGGTGCCGTCTGCCTCCGGCGCGTCGGTCGGCACCACGTAGACCGCCGCCTCCAGCCCCTGCACGGCCGGGCCGTCGGCCGGACCCGTCCACTCACTCATCTCTGCCCGCTTTCCCTCGGGGCCGCCAGGCCGCTTGTGTGCTACCAGATCCAGCCCCGCCCAAACGTCCGGCCCCCTGGGCCGCGCTGCTTGCTGCCTCGGCGGAACCCGGAGGGACGGCGATGTTTGAGCCCGGCTTTTAGGGACAGCCGGGGAGGGCATCCGAGATTTGCGCCCATCATGATCATGAGGAGGTCCGCAGGTGGCTGAGATCGCATCCGAGGCCCTAGTCGAGCGGCTAGCCGACTGGGGGGTGGATACCGTCTTCGGCCTGCCCGGCGACGGCATCAACGGCATCATGGAGGCGTTCCGCCGCCATCAGGACCGGATCAAGTTCGTGCTGGTCCATCACGAGGAAGCGGCCGCGTTCATGGCGACCGCGCACGCCAAGGCGACCGGCCAGATCGGGGTGTGCGTGGCCACCTCCGGGCCAGGCGGCATTCACTTGCTGAACGGCCTGTACGACGCCAAGCTCGATCACATGCCGGTGCTGGCCATTACCGGCATGCAGGAGACGTCCGTGCTGGGCACCGGCTACCAGCAGGAGGTCAACCTGGACAAGCTGTATGCCGACGTCGCGGTGTACGACCAGATGATCTACAACCCGTCGCAGCTGCCCGCCGTGGTGGACATCGCGGTCCGCACCGCCTACGCCCGGCGCGGCGTGGCCCACCTGACCCTGCCCAACGACCTCCAGGTGGCCAAGGCGGGCGAGAACCCGTACGCCGAGGTCGGCCCGGCCCGGCCGCCGTCCACCGCGCCAATCCGGCTCGACGCCCCGGGCCGCCCGCGCGAGGAGGACGTGCAGCGGCTCGCCGACGCGCTGAACAGCGGGGAGAAGATCGCCATCCTGGCGGGCGCGGGCGCCTTGCACGCGCGGCAGGAACTGCTCGCGGTGGCCGAGACGCTCGGCGCGATGATCATCAAGACGCTGCCGGGCAAGGCGGCCGTGCCGGACGACTCGCCCTACACCACCGGCGGCATCGGCCTGCTCGGCACCGCGCCCTCCGAAGAGCTGATGGACGACATCGACACGCTGTTCATGGTGGGCACCAACTTCCCGTACACGAAGTTCATGCCGGAGCCGGGCAAGACCCGCATCGTGCAGATCGAGGCGGACCCGGCCCGCGCCGGGTCCCGCGTGCCCACCGAGGTCCCCGTGGTCGGGGACGCCCGGGAAGGGCTGGCCGCCCTGCTGCCGCTGCTCAAGCAGCGCAGTGACACGTCATTCCTGGAGAAGTACCAGAAGCAGATGCAGAAGTGGCGCGAGAAGATGGCCGCGCAGCAGAGCGGGGACCGGGACCCGATCGCACCGCAGTTCCTGGTCAGCGTGCTCGACGAACTGGCCGCCGACGACGCCATACTGACCTGCGACAGCGGCACCATCGCCACCTGGGCGGCCCGGCACTGGCACATCCGCGGCGAGCGCCAGTTCTACCTGTCCGGGAACCTGGCCACGATGGCGCCGGGCATGCCCTACGCGATCGGCATCCAGCACGCGTTCCCGGGCCGCCAGGTCATCGCGTATGTCGGGGACGGCGGGTTCTCCATGCTGATGGCCGAGTTCATCACCGCGATCCAGCACAAGCTGCCGGTCAAGGTCGTCATCAACAACAACAACTCGCTGGGCCAGATCCTCTGGGAGCAGATGGTGCTCGGCTACCCGGAGAACGGGGTCCGGTACCCCGAGCCGCCGGTGAACTACACCGCCCTGGCCACCGCGAACGGGGCCATGGGGATCAAGGTGACCAACCCGGCCGAGCTGCGGAACGCGATCGGCCAGGCGCTCAGCCACGATGGGCCAGCCCTGGTGGACGTGGACGTCAACCCCAGCGAGCCGCCCCTGCCCGGCAAGATCACCTACGACCAGGCCAAGAAGTTCGCCGAGGCCTGGCTGCACGGCCAGCCGCACAAAGCCACGATCGCGAGCACCCTGTTCCGGGACAAGATCGAGCAGTTCCGCGCCTGACCCCGCGCCGGCCCGGCCGTCAGCGGACGGCCGGGCCCCGGCGCGGCCGGGCTGGCGTGGCCGGGGCGGCCAGCTCCGGGATCAGCGGCAGCCCGCATGGCGGCTTGACCTCAGCCAGCCGGAGGTAGGTCACCAGGCGCTGCCCGCCGCGGGTGGACAGCCGGGCCAGCACCTCCTGCAGTTCCGCCACATCCCGCGCGACCACGGTCAGCAGGTAGTCCATCTCGCCCGCCACGTTGTCCGCCGCGATGATCTGCGGCAGGCTCCGCACCTGGTCTTCGAACACCTTCGTGGACCGCGGGTCGTGCCGGCCCAGCGAGGCGCTCACGTACAGCTGCAGCGGGAAGCCAACCGCGGCCGGGTCGATCCGCGCGGTGATGACCCGGATGACCCCGGACTCTTTCAGGTAGCGGATCCGGTGCAGCGTGGCCGCCGGGGACAGGCCGACCATGCGGGCCAGCTCGACGTTCGTGCGATCGGCGTCCGCCTGCAGCGCCGTGAGCAGCTGCAGGTCAACTTCATCAAGTTTAACTGCCATAGAACCAAATAATATCTCGTGGAGAGCGCTCACAAGCGAATTCTGTGCGGCCAGGTTGCACCATAGAGGAATGAACACCGACCGTCGTACCGCTGTCGCCGCGCTCACCGCGGCCGGCCTGCTGTGGGGCACCACCGTCCCGCTGTCCAAGGTAGCCCTGGAGTGGCTGCCGCCGGGCTGGCTGGCCCTGGTGCGGTTCACCGTGGCCGCCGCGGTGCTGCTCGGCGTGACCCGGTTCCGCGTCCGCGCGGCGTGCCGCCCGGCCGTGCTGGCCACCGGCGCCCTCGGGTACGGCGGGACGGTGCTGGTGCAGAACCTGGCCATCACCCGGACCAGCGTGAGCCACGCGGCGCTGCTGATTGGCGCGGCGCCAGTGATGGTCGCCATTATCGCCGCGGTCTGGCACCGCAGCGTGGCCCGCCCGGCAGCCTGGGCCGGTTTCGCGGTATCGCTCGCTGGTGTCGCCCTGGTCGCGGGGGGTGGCGGTGGCGGGGCCACGCTGGGCGGAGACGGCCTGGTGCTGCTGTCAGTGCTGCTGTCAGCCGGCTTCACGGTGAGCCAGGGCAGGCTGCTGCGCGGGCAGGACCCGATCGCCGTGACCGCGGTGCAGTTCGCCGCCGCCGCCCTGGTCGCACTGCCGGTCGCGCTGGTCAGCGGCCGGATTCCCGCCGCGCCCGGCCCGGGCCCGATGCTGGCCGTCGCGGTGCTGGCGCTCGGCGGGACCGTGCTGCCCTTCACCCTCTTCGCCTTCGGGCAGCGCGCGCTGCCCGCCGAGGTGGCCGGGGCATTCCTCAACCTGGAGCCCCTGGTCGGGGCGGTGGCCGGTGTCGTGGCCTTCGGCGACCCGGTCGGGGCCGGCCAGTTCATGGGCGGCGCGGCCATCGTGGGCGGCATCGGCCTGAGCACCCTACGGCTGCCCCGCCTGCGCCGCCGGCCCGCCGTCACCCCGGTCCTGGCCGTCCCGGCCCGGGGCAGCGTGGCCGGGGACAACATGGCCCGGGGCAGCGTGGCCGGGGACAACATGGCCCGGGGCAGCGTGGCCGGGGACAACATGGCCCGGGGCAGCGTGGCCGGGGACAACATGGCCCGGGGCAGCGTGGCCGGGGGCAGCGTGGCCCCGGGCAGCGTGGCTGCGGGCGGTCCCGCCTGGGTCAGTGCCAGCGCGGCCTTCGAAACAGCGGGCACCGACAGCGCGGCTAAGAGCGCGGCCTGGGCCAGCGCGGGCCCGGGTAGCCCGGCTCCGGGCGTGCCGAGCGCCCCGCATCCGTCCCGTCCCGGCCGGGGCAGCCGTCCCGGCCCGGGCGGCCGCCGGATCGCGGCCGGTCATCAGGGCCGGGCCGCCCGGCGGGGCTCTCGCGGGCGTTCCCGGCCTGCATCACCGGGCCGCCCGCGGCCCGAGCGCGAGGGGGATCGCCGCGGCCCCGCCCGCCCGGCCGCTCGCCACCCATCAGGCGGGCCGGGCCGCACCTCCCGGCCCGCCCGGGCCGCGGACGCCCACATCTGGGACCTCGTGGACGTCGCACTGCCTCCCGGGCAGGACGTGCCCTGGCGCCAATAACGGGAGCCGGGGTGATCATGCTAAGAGCCGCATACGCGGTGGCGGGGATGCCCTACGCGCACCCGGACTCCTGTACCGCCTCGGCCGACGCCCAGCTGGCCCACGGCGGCAAGATCCACGGCTGGCTCACCGCCACGGTTGGCTGACCAAGGACGGATTCATCAGCGCCGTACATTTTCCCCCGAATCGGTGGAAAATGTACGGCGCTCGCGGTTCCGGGTGCTTAGCGCACGGGGGGGGGACCTGGGCCTCGATGAGGTGGGGGCCGGGTTCCTGGAGGGCGGCGCGCAGAGCGGCCGCGAGCTCTTCCGCGGTCTGGACGCGGCTGGCCGGCACGCCCAGGCCGGCCGCCAGCGCGGTGAAGTCCAGGTCGGGCCGGGACAGGTCCAGCATGCCCAGGGCGGCCGCGCCGGGCCCGGTGGCGGGCGGCCGCCTGGCCCCGGACGCGCTGGCCTCCCCGGCGGCCGGCCCGCCAGGACCGGGGGCGCCGGGGCTGGCGGCCATGGCCCGGCGCAGTTCCATGCCGAGGATGGCGTAAGACCGGTTGCTGAAGATCACGGTGGTCACGTTCAGCTGTTCCCGCGCCTGCGTCCACAGGGCCGAGATGGTGTACATGGCGCTGCCGTCCGATTCGAGCGCCAGCACGCGGCGGTCCGGGCAGGCGATGGCGGCGCCGGTGGCCAGCGGCAGGCACTGGCCGATGGCCCCGCCGGTGAGGGTGAGCCAGTCGTGCGGCGGGGCACCGGCGGTGGCGCCGGGCAGCCATAGCCCGGACGTGTTCGCCTCGTCCGAGACGATGGCCCCCTCGGGCAGCAATGCGCCGATCACCGAGGCCGCGCTTTCCGCGGTGAGATCGCCGCCGGGCAGTTCGGGTCGCTGCGGCGGCTGCAGCCGCGGGCGGGACTGCGGGGCGGCCAGACCGGCCAGGGCCTCCAGGGCGGCCGGGGCATCGTCGCCGGGCCCGGCCAGTACGTGCACCTGGCAGCCGGGCGGGACCAACGACCCGGGCAGGTCCGGGTAGGCGAAGAACGAGACGGGGGCGGGCGTGCCGGCCAAGATCAGCTGTCTCGTGCCCTTGAGCTGGGCCGCGGCGAACTCGGGCGGGTAGGCGAGCCGGTCCAGCGGCGGCAGCCCGGCCCCGCGCTCCAGCCGGGCCGGGAACGTCTCACCCAGCAGCCGGGCCCCCGTGCCCGCCGCCAGCCGGCCGGCGGCCACCAGGCCCGCGCGGCGCAGCGCGCCGCCGCCGAGCATCAGCACGCACGGCTCGCCACTGCGCAGCGCCGCCGCGGCCGCCTCGATCACGGCGCTGGCCACCCGCGGGGCCGGCCGTGCCGCCGCCGGAGCGGCCGGCTGGCCGCCGCCGGACCAGGACACGTCCGCGGGCACGATCAGCGTCGCGACCCCGCCGGGAGGGCCGAGAGCCGCGGCTACCGCGTCGGCGGTGTCCGCGCCCGCGTCGGCACTGCGCGCGCTGCGGCGCAGCCACGCGGACACCGGCCGGGCCAGCGAGTCGATGTCCGCCTCCAGCGGCGCGTCCAGCCGCTTGTGCTGCGTCGCGTGCTCGCCCACGATGGTGACCACGGGAGTGCGGGCACGGCGGGCGTTGTGCAGGTTGGCCAGCCCGTTGGCCAGGCCCGGCCCCAGGTGCAGCAGGGCGGCGGCCGGCCGGCCGCGCATCCGCCCGTAGCCGTCGGCCGCCCCGGTCGCGGTGCCCTCGAACAGGCACAGCACCCCGCGCAGCCCGGGCACCGCATCCAGCGCGGCCACGAGGTGGATCTCCGTGGTCCCCGGGTTGCCGAAGCAGGTGTCCACCCGGCAGGCTGCCAGTGTGCGGGCGATGGACTCAGCGCCGTCCATATCGGTCCTCCCTGGCTCCCGCGAGCCGTCTGGTACCCGTCAGGGCCCGCCCGTTGAGCCGCCGGGGAGCTCATTACGTGTTACGGGCGTGTGGCCATCCGGGGTCACGTCTACCCACCGCCAGGCACACGAGGGATACTCACGATACGGGCGTTATGCGGTCGTGATATTTGACCCCTTGGACACATAGGAGAGGGCGCATGAGCCGGGGCCGGGTGGTCGTCGTAGGGATGGCCCTGCTCGCGGTCCTCATCGCCGGGTGCGCCGCGCCGCAATTCACCTACGTCACGAATTCTGCCGCGCACACCTACTTCAAGGTGCCGGACGGCTGGAGCCAGCTCAGCAGCGGGGCGCTGGCCGCCGCGGTGAACAACGGATCCGCGCCGCCCAGCACGGTGTGGTCGGTCGGCTACGACGCCAGCACGACTCCCGACGGCTCGCACGTGCTCGGGGCCGACAACACCGAGCCGTTCGCCTACTCGGTGGTCGCGCCGGTCAGCCAGACCACCACCAACGCGCTGTCCTACAACGAGCTACGGGACTTCTTCCTGCCGGTCACCGCCGCGGCCCGGACTGCCGCGGCCAAGAGCGGGTTCCCGCTGACCGGGTTCCAGTTGCTGCGGAACACCATGCTGACACCGGGACAGGGCGTGCACGGGGTGCGGGTCACCTTCCAGTACGCCTACCCCGGCGGCGGCATCAATACTTTCGACCAGGTCGCCCTGACGAACGCGGATGACACCGAGGTCTACCTGCTTCTCGTGCACTGCCTGGCTACGTGTTACAGCAAGCACCAAAGCGAGATCGACACGGTGATGAACTCCTTCACGGTCAGGAGCCCATGATGACGATGGCCCCGGCAGGTTCTCCAGAGGGGCTGCGGCCGCCCGGCGGCCGTCCGCGGGATGACGACCGGCCGACGCGCAAGCCGCTGCCCCTGTGGGACCGGATCAAGTTCCTGCTGCTGCTGATCCTGATCTGGTTCATCCTGGTCTGGTCGGCGATGGCGTCCAACCCGCTGATCGGGTTCAGCGACGCGGTGCGCATCGAGGCCAGGTCCGGGCTGTGGGTGTTCGTCCTGATCGGCCTGGAACTGCTGCGCCAGATCCACTTCCTGATCAGTGAGCACTGGGCTGCTTACCACCGGTTCTGGACGGTGACCTTCTTCGGCGGCGTCGAGCGCAGCACCCACCGCAGGCTGACCGACTGGACCAGGTTCCGCCTCTCGCGGCTGCTCACCTGGGCGCTCTGGATCGCCGTGATCGGGGTGGTCGCCGGGAAGGTGACGCACACCGACCCGATTGTGGCCCTGCTGCACATGCCGTCCTATATCTGGCACGCGCTGCCGTTCGTGCTGCAGCTCGTGGTCATCCTGCTGGTCGTCGTGCTGCAGTTCGCCGCTATCTTCTGGTTCCTGTCCCGGGGCGGCGTCGACGTGTACTACCCGGACGACATCAAGACCCGGTTCACCGACGTCTGGGGCCAGGACCACGTGCTGGAGCGGGTGAAAGAGAACATCCTCTACCTGGAGGACCCGGGGCAGATCGAGTCCCGCGGCGGCTACGTGCCGGGCGGCATTCTGCTCTGGGGCCCGCCTGGTACCGGTAAGACGCTGATGGCGGAGGCGGTGGCGGGCGAGACCGGCCGCCCTTACGTGTTCGTGGACCCGGGCGCGTTCATCAACATGTTCATGGGCGTCGGCATCCTCAAGGTCAAGTCACTGTTCCGCAAGCTGCGCAAGCTCGCGCTCCGGTACGGCGGCGTGATCGTGTTCTTCGACGAGGCCGATTCGCTGGGCCGCCGCGGCGCGCTGGCCCAGGGCGGCCCGAACTTCCCGGGCGGCGGCCGCGCCACTCCCGCGGCGTGGCAGGCGGGCGGCTGCCACGGCTTCTCCTACCTGTCCGACGATGTGCAGTGGCGGCTCGCCCGCCGGGCCCTCTCGTCCTCGGCAGGCGAGGAGCCGGACACCCGGCGGAACAAGCAGATGATGGGCATGGGCATGGGCGGTGGCGGCGGCATGGGCACGCTCGAGGCCCTGCTCACCGAGCTGTCCGGGCTGAAGAAGCCGCGCGGGTTCATGAACCGCCACGTGCGCCGGCTGCTCGGCATGCGGCCTAAGCCGCCGCCCAAGTACCGGATGCTGGTCATGATGGCCACCAACCTGCCGGAGGCGCTGGACGAGGCGCTGCTGCGGCCGGGCCGGATCGACCGCATCTACAAGGTCGGCTACCCGTCCAAGGCGGGCCGGGTCCGCACCTACGAGGGCTACCTGAACAAGGTGCGCCACGAGCTCACCGCCGAGCAGATCGACAAGCTCGCCGTCATTACCCCCTACGCGACCGGCGCCACCATCAAGGACCTGGTCAACGAGGCGCTGATCACCGCGATCCGGGACGGCCGGGATGTCATCAGCTGGCGCGACGTGATCAAGGCCAAGCAGCTGAAGGAACTCGGGCCGCCCGAGGATGTCGAGTACATCGAGCGGGAGCGGCACGCGGTCGCCATCCATGAGGCGTGCCACGCGCTGGTCGCCTACCGCACCCGGCAGCACATGGAGATCGACATCGCGACCATCGAGAAGGGCAGCGACTACCTCGGCATGGTCGCCAGCATCCCGCCCGAGGACCAGTTCACCCGGTGGCGCAGCGAGTACGAGACCGACATCCTGGTGTCCCTCGCCTCGCTGGCCGGCGAGCGGATGTTCTTCGACAACGACTCCTCCTCCGGCGTGTCCGGTGACCTGGAGTCCGCCACGACCGTGGCCTCCTTCATGGAGGGCTTCTGGGGGATGGGCTCCACGGTCTCGTCCTACTCGACGGCCAAGCGGCTGGAGGTCGGGTCGCCCGGCGGGGGACAGGGCGGCCGGAACAAGAAGGGCCAGGACCCTGAGGCCGAGATGCGCCGGGCGCTGGCCGACCGGATCGAGGACAACCTGAACGGGCTGCTCGGCCGGGTCGAGGAGATCATCACCGAGAACCGGGACCGGGTACTCTGCCTCGCGCACGCGCTGGAGACGCACAAGACGCTGACCGGTGACGACGTGGTCGCGGTGATCGAGGCCCGGCAGGGCCCGCTGGTGGACGGGCGGGCCTACGGCGACCCCGGTCTGGTCCAGCGGCTGGAGGAGTACCACCGGCGGGCCGCGCTGGCGCACCAGGACCACGCCGCCATCGCGATGGGCATGCCCGAGGTTCCGCGGCCGGTGCTGGCCGGCCAGGCGGCCTGGGCTGCCGGGCCGGCCGCATCCGGGGACACGGGCTCCGACGCGGCCGGCCGCAGCTGGGTGCCGGGCGCCCAGGAGCCGGGCTCGCCGAACGGCGCCGCTCCCCACGGGTCCCGGACACCACCGGAGCCGGGGCCGCCGGACGGCGCGGACCCGGGCCCGGCCGGGCCCTGACCCGGCGTGCGTCCTGCCTACCGGGCCCGCATGGCGGCGAACCTGGTCAATGGGTCAACGCTGGCCGGCCTGCTGGTCGGTGCGGCCGGGCGGGCCCGGTTCGCGCCCGGTGGCAACGGCCTGGTCGTCGGCGTGGGTTACCGGCTGGCCATGCCGGTGGCACCGGCGTTCTGTATCGGGAACGTGATCCTGGCGCGCGGCGATCACGCGGCGCTGGCGGACAGGCCCGCGCTGGCGGCCCATGAGGCGCGGCATGCCACCCAGTACGCCTGGTGCGGGGGGCTGCCGATGTTGCCGCTCTATTTCCTGGCCGCGGGAACATCCTGGGTGCTGACCGGTGACTTCGGCGCGCGCAACGTCTTCGAGCGGCGGGCCGGGCTCGCCGACGGCGGCTACTCCGACCGGCCGCTGCGGCCCTGGCTGGCCAGCCGAGGCCGGCGGCAGGGCAGGCGCGGTGACGGTGTCACGGCGTAGTCTGCTGCCCCCGGGGGTCCACGACGGAGGTGCGCCGCCTTGCCGAGGTTTCACCGCCTCACCGTGCTGCGCCGCCTGACGCATCCCGGCCAAGGTTTCACCCAGGGCCTGATCAGCGACGGCGGCACGGTCTGGGAAAGCACCGGCCAGTACGGTCAGTCGGCCCTCCGCCGTTACCGCCTCGGCGCAGACCAGCCTGACGTAATGGCCGCGCTGCCCGCCGAGCTGTTCGCCGAGGGCATCTGCCGGGTCGGCGACTACCTCTGGCAGCTCACCTGGCGGGAACGCGTGGCACTGCGCTGGGACCTGCGCAGCCTCCAACTCCAGGAAACGATCTCTTACAACCGGGAGGGCTGGGGGATCTGCAACGCGGGCAGCTACGTGCTGACCAGTGACGGCAGCAGTGAGCTGGTCCGCCGCGACCCGCGTACCCTGCTGCCGCTCGGCCTGATCAAGGTGGCTTGCGACGGGCGGCGCGTCGGTGGCCTGAACGACCTGGAGTGGGCCGGCGGCCGGGTCTGGGCGAACGTCACCCCCACCAGTTACCTGGCCGGGATCGACCCGCACAGCGGGGAAGTCGTGGACATCATCGACGGCCGGGCGGCGGCGGAGCGGCACAGCCGCGACCCGCAGGCCCTCCTCAACGGAGTCAGCGCGCTGCCGGCGCCCGGGGAGTTCCTGCTGACCGGGAAGAGCTGGCGGTACCTCTACCACGTCCGGCTGGCCGAGGCCCGCGCCCGGAAGCGGCCGGAGCGGCTGCTGGCGGCGGGCTAGCCAGCTACCGCCTGGCCCGTTAGCCGGGTCCGCCTGGCCGACGGCAAGGCGGGACGCCCATGGCCGGCGGGACGCCCATGGCCGGCGTCCCGGCTGGTAGCGGGCGGCTGAACGTCATCAGGAAACCTTCAGGAATGACCCAGGATGGGCGGAGCCTCCCTGCAGGATGCCTCCAGGTTCGCGACCGACTATCGGGTGTAAGCGAACAGGGCGACGAGTACCGAGGGAAGCGATCCTAGATGAGCACGGTCTATGGGGAGCCCGCCGACAGCAGTGGTCCGGGACAGGATCCGGGCGACGGGCAGCGGGCGGTGCCGGCCACGGCCGGCGAGCAGGACGTGACGGGACCGGCCAGCTCCGGCGCGGCGGTCAACAGCGAGGCGGCCGCGGCAGGCGGGCACGGGCCGGGCGGTTACGGAGCTGCCGGGTACGGGCCGGGCGGCTACGGGCCTGGCGGGGCGGTCAGCGAAGCTGCTGTTTCCGGCGGGTATGGGCCGGGCGGCTACGGGTCGGGCGGCTACCGGCAGGGCGGCTACGGACACGGCGGTTACCCGCAGGGCGGTTACCCGCAGGGCGGTTACCCGCAGGGTGGTTACCCGCAGGGTGGTTACCCGCAGGGCGCTTACGGTTCTGGCGGTGCTGGCGCCGCTGGTCCGGCACCCGCTGGCCCGCCATCCGGCAGTCCCGCATCCGGCGGTCCCGGATACGGCGGTCCCGCGTCCGGCGGTCCTGGATACGGCGGTCCTGGATACGGCGGTCCCGCGTCCGGCGGTCCTGGATACGGCGGTCCTGGATACGGCTATGGGGCGCCTGGGTACGGCCCCGGTGGCCCGGCTGGAGCCGGGGGAACCGGCGGCGGCTGGTACGGCGGCCCCGCAGGCCCCGCAGGCCCCGGTGGCCCTGGCAGCGGCTGGTACGGCCCGGCCGGCCCCGGCGGCTATGCCGGGTTTGGTGACGGCCCCGGGGACGGGCAGCGCCGGTCCCGGCGGCGCCGTTACCTCGTGGTCGGCGCGTCCGTGGGGGTGGCGGCCGCGCTGGCCTTCACCGGGCTGGGCGTGGCGGACGCGATGGGCCCCACGGTGCTCACCACGTCACAGATCGCCGCGAAGGTGGATCCGGGCCTGGTCGACATCGTGACCAACCTGGGCTACCAGAACGGCGAGGCGGCCGGCACCGGCCAGGTGCTCACCCCCAACGGTGAAGTCCTGACCAACAACCACGTCATCAACGGCGCGACCTCGATCAAGGCCACCGACGTGGGCAACGGGCGGACCTACACGGCCAAGGTCGTCGGTTACGACAAGACCGGCGACGTCGCGGTCATCCAGCTGCAGAACGCGTCCGGGCTGCAGACCGTCACGCTCAGCTCCAGCGCCGCCAGCGTTGGTGACAAGGTCACCGCCCTCGGCAACGCCCTCGGCAAGGGCGGCACCCCGTCCGTGGCGACCGGCAAGGTCACCAGCCTGAACCAGGCGATCACCGCCGCCGACGAGGGTGTCGCGAACCCCGAGCGGCTGACCGGGATGACCCAGACCAACGTCCCGATCCAGCCGGGTGACTCCGGCGGCCCGCTGCTGAACACCGCAGGTGAGGTCGTCGGGATGAACACGGCCGCATCGACCTCCATCTCCACCACCGGGATCCAGCAGCAGTCCACCCCGACGGCGACCCAGGCGTTCGCGATCCCGATCGCGAAGGCGACAGCGATCGCCGACCAGATCGAGGCGGGCCAGGCGTCCTCCACCGTGCACCTCGGTTCCACCGCCTTCCTCGGGGTGGAAGTCTCGGCGGCTGGCACGAGCGGCAGCCAGGGCTTCGGCGGCGGCTCATCCGCCAGCGGGACCACGGTCGTGGGCACCGTGTCCGGCTCGGCGGCCGCCCAGGCGGGCGTGGCCGCTGGTGACCAGATCACCTCGGTGGGCGGCCACGCGGTCAGCTCCTCGCCGCAGATCGCCTCGGTCCTGCAGCAGTACCACCCGGGCCAGAAGATCAGCATCAGCTGGACCGACCAGTCCGGCCAGTCGCACACCGCGACTGTGACGCTGACCACCGGCCCGGCCGCCTGACCCCCACACAGGCTGACCCCCACACAGGCTGACCCCAGGACAGCCTGACCCACAGAACGCAGTGCCCGGCCGTAGCCCGCTTGGCGGCCGGGCACTGCTGTGTGCGACCTGGGCGAAACCAGAAATTCCAGATGTCTGGAGCGTCGGGCCATTCCGTTGACCTGGGCAGCCACGGATCCGCATGGTGGTGGGACGGAGGATGGACCACCGCCGCGAGAGCGGCTTTCCCGCAGGAAGGTGCCTGATGGCCGACAGCATGGAGGCAGTGCGCCGCCCGCCCCGTGCTCCGATACCTCGTTCGCAGCTGCCCCGTTCGCCGATGCGCAGGCGCAGCCGGCGGCGCTGGGCGATAGCAGCCGGGGTGGCCGCCTGCTGGCTGGTGCTGTGGATGGCGACGGGGTCCCTCCTGGTCGGCACCGTGATGCTGCTGGTCCTCGCGGTAATCGGCGGGGGGCTGGTGCTGGGCCTGCGGCTGCTCGGCGTCACCCGCGAGCATCCGTGGGTGCAGGGCATGGCCACCCGGCCCTGGCGTGACGGCCAGGACGTACTCCAGCTGGCGCTGCGCCACCTCCCGGAGGTCTTCGTGGTCACCCCCAACGGGGCCCTGCTGGCGCCGACCGCGGTCGAGCTGCGGCTGAACCCGCGGGACTACGACTCGCTGGCCGAGCGCCTTGACATCGGCCTGGCCGCGTCCAGCGCCGCGGACGTGTACACCGAGCAGGCCGCCGCGCACGAGGCCCGCTTCGCCGGGTACGGGCCGGCCGAGGTGACCTTGCTCCGTGACCCGGCGGTCCCGGCCGGCCGCTACCAGCTCCGCCAGGGGCAGCCGCTGGGGGCCACGCCGCGGCCCGCCTTCCAGCCCGCCACGCCGTACGGCGGCTCGCGCTTCGAGCCGGCGGGCACCCCGGCCGACGCTCCCACCGGCCCGCCAGCCGGCGGCCCGGGAGCAGCAGGCCTGTACGCCGCCCGCCCTCCGCAGTCCCGCCCCGGGCCCGCCGCCAGCCCCCCCGGCACCCCCAGCGCGCCATACCCGGCCGGGCCGCTGCCTGGCCGCCCGGCGCCGTCCGGCACCTCCTGGCCGTTCGCGCACGACGGCAGCACTACGGCCGCGCCCGCCGGAGCGGCCGCTCACCCCGCCGCGGGCGCGGCCGGGGCCGGGCTGCCCACAGTGGCCGAGCCGGCCCGCAATCCGGTCCCGCAGCTCCGCCTCATCACCGGCGACTACGTGTCGCAGACCCGGACCTCGGGAGCCCGGGCGGGCCGCGGCGCGGTGGAACTCGCCCTGCCCGATGTACCGACTGTGTCCAGGGAGCATGCCCGCTTCACGTACTCTGACGGGCAGTGGTGGATAGCCAACCTGGGCCTGAACGGGCTGATGCTGAACGGCAGCTCCCTGGCGGGGGAGCACCCGCTGCACGACGGCGACTCGATCCGCTGGGGCCGGAATCAGGACGCCCCGGAGTCCCGGGTAGAGATCGGCTGACCCCGGCGCCGTCGCCGGGCGGGGGACAGCTCTTCATCCGGCCGCCCGGCCGCAGTGCGTGGCTGCGCTGCCCGCCGGAGGAGATTACCTGGCTGGACCGGGGCCTGCTCAGCGGCAACACCGACCTGACCCTGCACCGCGCGCCGCGCTGCGCCGGGCTGCGTCACGTGCACCGCCGGTGGGAGCTGTTCAGCCGGGACACCAGCTATCCGGTCTACCTGGCGCCGCACGGGGACGGCGCCGCGCTGGACGCGGGCGCCGTGCAGCAGGCGGCCCGGCAGGTGCTGCCGGTCGCCCCGGCGCTGCACTACGAGACGCTGCCGGTCGTGCTGCGCCGGGGCACCTGGCTGGTGAGCATCGGGACGTGGGTCGTCCCGCTGCGGCTGGAGGCCGCGGCGGGGCAGGTCACCCAGCCGGGCGCGCTAGGCCCCGATCAGCAGGCCGCGACCCAGGAGAAGCGAGTCCACCCCAACGGCGTGCCAGCCCGGCGGGGCAGCCCGCCCCGGCAGGATGCGGCCGAGCGGGTCCGGGCCTATTTCCAGCGCAACGGCACCGCGCGGATGGCCATGGCCTACCACTACCAGGAGTACATCCTGGGGCTGCCGGCCCCGCAACCGGTGCCGATGATGGACGTCGTCGTCGCGCTGGACCTGTCCGGCGAGGGGGCCGTGTCCGACTACAAGAAGCTGCTGCAGGGCCTCATCTGGGAGGAAGCGGGGCACCAGCGGGAGCTGGCCGAGTTCCTGCTGCGCCACGGGCTGCTGACGCTGATGGACCTGGAACAGGCCCGCCGGGCCGCCGAGGCCAACGAGGCGAGCGGCCGGAGCGAGCAGGCCCGGCGCCGGCTGCGCTACCGCCCGAAGCCGCCGAAGTAGCCGGGCACCAGCCCTGGTGGCATTCAGTCCCGGTAGTACAAGGCGTGCGTGTCCCGGACCACGTTCTTCTGGATCTTGCCGGTTGACGTCTTGGGCAGCTCGTCCACCACGATGACCGCCTTGGGCACCTTGTAGCCGTCCAGCCGCTCGCGCAGCGCGCGGAGCAAGGCCGCCTCGTCGAGCGCCTCGCCCGGCTTGGGCACCACCACGGCGGTGATGGCCTCACTCCACCGCTCGTGCGGCAGCCCGACCACCACGGCCTCGGCCACCCTGGGCTCCGCCGCGTACACCGCCTTCTCGACCTCGATCGACGCGACGTTCTCCCCGCCGGTCTTGATCACGTCCTTGTAGCGGTCGGCGAACCAGAGCACCCCGTCGTCGCCGAACCAGCCCACATCCCCGGAGTGGAACCAGCCGCGGGCGAAGGCCGCCTCGGTGGCCGCCTCGTTATGCAGGTACCCGGCCATCGTGCTGGGGCCGCGGTAGACGATCTCGCCCTGCTGCCCGGGCGGCAGCAGTTCCCCGTCCGGGCTCATGATGGCGACCTGCACCCCGGTGATCGGGGTGCCGACCGCCCCGATGTGCGATAGCTGGTGCTCCGGGCGGAACAGGGTGGTCACCGGGCTCATCTCGGTCTGCCCGAACAGCAGCGCGAAGTCACAGCCGAACCCGTCGATGCAGCGCCGGATCAGCTGGTCCGGCATGGGCGCCATGGCGTAGACGGCCCGGCGCAGGCTGGCCAGGTCACGGTCGGCGAAGGACGGGTGGTCCAGCACGGCCCGGTACATCATCGGCAGCCCGAAGATCTGGGTGATCCGCTCGGCCTCGATGAGGCCCAGCAGCGCGGCCGGGTCGAAGCCCCGCAGGACATGGATGGTCGCCCCGACCAGGATGGCGGGCGTGCAGAACGCGTTCAGCTGGGCGGTGTGGAACATCGGCATCATCGCCGCGAACCGGTCGGTGTGGTTCCACAGCGAGTCCAGCGCGCTGGACATCGACTCGGTGTAGATCGCGACGTGCGTGCCCACGACGCCCTTCGGGAACGACGTGGTACCCGACGTGTACAGGTAGCTGAGCGCGTCCCGGTCGTCCACGAAGCATTCCGGCTCGGCCGCCGTGCCCGGTGTGGCGGCCAGGACGGCCAGCGTGACCCAGGCCCGGTCGGCGGGCTCGGCCTGGTAGCCCGCGCCGGTGCCAGGCAGGACGATGACGTCGGCGACCGCCGCGACCTTGACGATCGCGTCCCGCACCTGCCCCGTCAGCTGGGCCTCCACGGCCAGGCCGCGGGCACCGGAGTGGTCCAGCACGTAGGCGACCTCGTCCGCCCGCCAGCCCAGGTTGACCGGCACGCACACCACGCCCAGCTTGGCGCAGGCGTAGTAGACCGCCAGGAACTCGGCGCTGTTGCCCGAGGCGAGGCCGAGTGAGTCACCCCGCGCGTAGCCGCGGCCGGCCAGCCCGTGCGCGACCTGGTTGACCCAGCCGTTGAACTCGGCGTAGGTCCACCGGCGGCCGGAGTCCACGACAGCCAGCTGGGCCGGCCGGGCGGCAGCGGAGCGGGCCAGCGAGTCGCCCACGTTGATCCGCTGGATGAGGTTGCGCGCGAGGTCCACGGTTCTCCCCTTTTCCTGGTCCCGCCCCCGGCGGCCCGCCTCAGTAGGACCGGGGCAGGCCCAGGCTGTGCTGGGCGACGAAGTTGAGGATCATCTCCCGGTTCACCGGGGCGACCCGGAGCAGCCGGGCCAGGGCCCAGTAGGGCACCAGCCCGTACTCGGCGGCGAAGCCGTTGCCGCCGTGGGTCTGCATGGCGGCGTCCACCGCGGCGATGGCCGCCTCGGCCGCCGCGTACTTGGCCATGTTCGCGGCCTCGCCGGCCGGCTCGCCGTGATCATGCTGCCAGCTGGCCTGGCGGGTCATCAGCGCGGCTAGTTCCGTGTCGATCTTGGCCCGGGCCAGCGGGTGCGCCACGCCCTGGTGGGTGCCGATCGGCGCGTCCCACACCTGGCGCTCGGTCGCGTACCGGGCGGCGGCCGCCAGCACGTACCGGGCGATGCCCACGCACGCCGCGGCACCAGTGATCCGCTCCGGGTTAAGCCCGTGGAACACCTGTCGGAACCCCTGGCCTTCGGCGCCGACCAGGGCCTCCGCCCCGACCCGGACATCGTCGAAGTGCAGCGTGAACTGCTTCTCCGGCAGCATGAGGTCTACTGGCAGCACCCGCGCCTCCAGCCCCGGCGCGTCGGCGGGCACGAGGAACAGGGACAGCTCCGCGTTCCCGCCGGGGCCGGCCCCGGTGCGGGTGACCACCAGCAGGGCCTCGGCCTCGTCCACCCCGGAGATGTAGTACTTGGTGCCGCGCAGCACCCAGCCGTCCCCGTCCCGGGTGGCCGTGGTGGACAGCCGGTGCGTGTTCGAGCCCGCGTCCGGCTCGGTGATCGCGAACACCACCTTGCTGGTCCCGGCGGCCAGCCCCGGCAGCCAAGTCTTGCGCTGCGCGTCGGTGCCGAACTCACTGATCACCCCGGCTGAGATGGCCGCCGACACCAGGAGCAGCAGCAGCGGGGTGCCCTGCGCGCCGAGTTCCTCGCACACCAGGGCCAGTTCGGTGAGGCCGCCACCGCCACCGCCGTACTCGGACGGGACGTTCACACCAATGAATCCGGCTTCACCTAGCTTGGCCCACAGCTCATCGCACGGCGTGCCGGCACTCGCATGGCTCGCGTAGTAGCGCGGCCCAAAACCGCTGGCTATCGAGGCAACAGCGGCCCGCAGGTCGCGGTGCTCGGCGCTCTCAGCGAAGTCCACGCCTGCTCCATCGAAGTGATCGCTGATTCACTCCGGACTGTAGCGGTCGGGCCGCCCGGCTGACTAGATGGCCGCCCGGTGGCCGCTGTGCTCCGGCCCGGGCGCTAAGCAAAGAAATTGGCCGGTTTTGACGTGTGGCCCCCACGGCGCCGGGTAGCGAGAGAGGCTCGTGCTGATGGGCCAACAAGGAGGCACCTGATGAGCGCAGCCGTTTCCCGGACCTCAGCCGCCGCAGCACGGGCGCGCGAGTCGCGGGCGTCCGGGCGGGCGGCCGGCCCCGCGGCGGCCTCGCCCGGCGGCCTCCCGGCCGGGCTGGACCCGCGCCGTCCGCAGACGGCGGCGGTGGGCCCGGCGGACGATTCCGGGCCGCCGGAGGCCGGCGCGCACCGCGCGACCGGCCGCCGCTGGCGGCTGCGCTGGCGGGCCGGCCTGCACCGGGGAGACCGGGGAGTCGGAGACTGAGCAACCGGGCGCGGAATGCGGCCACTGCCCGGCGCGGCTAGCAAGGGCGCTACCAAGTGCGGCTAGTCTGTGCGCGTCCTGGTCAGGAAGCGCCATGCCCTCGCCGGCCGGCCCCGGCTGGCATGGTGACTGACCCCGGGATCGGTCGGTAGGAGGCGGTCGAGCGCGGACCAGCCATTCATGGGTGCCTCGGGGGCGCGGGAGTCCAGGTATCCATTAGCAGCGAGCGCGGCACGCAGCTTATGGCGGCGAGCGCGGCACGCAGCTTACGCCGGGCGTCGAACATTGTCTTAAGAGCGCATTACGGCTGGTGCCCAGCTCGGCGGTGAGCGCGTCCAGCGGAATCCCGGGCAGCACTACGGCGCTGAAGACCTCCCGCTGCCCGCTCGTCAGCCGCTCGTCCACCGCCTGGCGGAGCGCCCCGCCACCAGATCCCCGGCTCGGCGGCGGCGGCCGGGTCGACGCCGAGCCGGTCCGGCAGCCGGTCCCAGCCGGCCTCGCCGTCCTTAATGGGATTTTCTCCAGGCGTGCGGGGAATTGCTTAGTTAATGCCGTGCCGGTGCACGGTAACCGCGGTTCGTGTCGTTACTGGTTACGGACCATACGGTGAAGTTACGTGTACTCTGAGTTAGATCTGGTGATGGGCGGACGGGTATTCCACCGGAATGGGCACTCGTGGCCCGGATCGGCTAGTAGGCGGGTCCCCAGGGGGAGTGACATGAACTACTGCACACGATGCGGCCATCCGGCGGGGGACGCCTCGGCGTCCTGCATCAGCTGCGGTGCGCCGCTGCCCACCGGCGAGGACGAGGGGTGGGCGGGCCCGCCCGGCCCGCAGCCGGGCGGCACGCAGATCTTCGGCGACAGGCCGCTGGAGCCGACCGGCAACGTGCGGATCATCGACGGGGCCGCGGCAGGCGGGGAGGCCGCGGCGGGCGGCGAGGCGACACCCAGTTTCGGCGGCCCGGCCTTTGCGGGGCCGGCCACGCCGGGTGGGGAGGCGACGGCCAGCTATGGCGGCCCGGCCCTTGCGGGGCCGGCCACGCCGGGCGGGGAGGCCCCGGCCAGTTTCGGCGGCCCGGCCTTTGCGGGGCCGGCCACGCCGGGCGGGGAGGCCCCGGCCAGCTACGGCGGGCCCGCGTCCCCGGGACCGGCCACGCCGGCCGGGGAGCTGGAGCACGGCGGCGACCCGGGTGAGGACACCGCGGCATGGCTGCCGGGTTTCAGCGCACGGCCACCGGCACCGGTGCTGGCGCTGCGCCAGCCCGCGCGCCCGGCTCGGGCCGACCCGCCACCGCCCCGGCGCCCGCTCCTCCTGCCGCCGCCGGCCGGGGACTACGGCCCGGCGTGGGATGACGATCTCTACCCAGGCGATCCCGCGGCCCAGCAGCCGCCGCCAGACCCCCGCGGCCGGGTCCCGGCGTGGCTGAAGATCGCGGTGGTGCTGGTGCTGCTCGCGGGCGGCCTGGGTGCCTGGTACTACCTCGGCCGCCCGCGCCCGTCGGCGGCCGATCGTCCGGCCAGCAGCGCGGCGCGCGCGGCGGGTACCCCGCGGGCCCGGGCCACGCAGCCATCGCCGGGCCACTCCAGCCGGCCTGCGGGCCAGTCCCGGCCGGCCGGGACGCCCCCGGGGAGCAAGCCGCTGGCGCTCGGCCCGGGGGTGGCCGGGCAGCGCGCGGCGGCCGGCGTCGCGGCCTTCCTGACCCAGTACTTCGCGGCCATCAACGACCACGACTACCAGGCGTTCAGCAGCCTCTTCGAACCCGGGGCCAGCCCGGTCCAGTCGGACGCTGTGTTCCGTTCCGGATACCGGACTTCACAGGATTCCGGGGGGCGGCTCGTCGCCCTGGGCCAGACCGCGGGCGGGGATTGGGCCGCGTCGCTCACCTTCGACAGCCATCAGGATCCGGCTAGCAGTGCCACCCACACGGCCTGCACCGCGTGGGCGGTCACCTTCTACCTGGTCCCGGTAGGCAACTCCTACCTGATCGGGCCGCCGCCGCCGGGCTACCAGGCGTCCGCGAGCCCGTGCGCCTGACCGGTCCGGAGCCGGTCCCGGGCGGCGGGCGGTGACGGAGGTCCCGCCGCCCGCGGGCGGAGTGCCCTGCCCGGCCGGGGGCCAGCCGGGAGAAAGTGGGTCATGCCGGTCAAAGATGGAGGCAGGCTCATGAGCGAGGCAACGGACGTCCACCACTACGCCGACGTCATCCTGACCATGATCCAGGAAGACCAGGCGACCGGACAGGTGCCCGGGAACGTGTCCACCTGGGACGAGATCGACGAGACGGTCGACGCCAACGATTACTACCGGCGGGCCAGCCTGCCGGTGGGGTCCACGGAAGCGGCCGACCTGCGGGCGGCCGTCAACGATGAGGTCATCCGCCGGCTCACCAGCCATCAGGGCGGGTCCTGGGGCGTCATCTGGATGCACCCGGACGGGCATGAGGTCAACATCAGCCGGACCATCGGGTACGCGACGCGCGCCCAGGCGGAGGCGGTCGGCCGGGAGTACGCGGCCGAGCATGGTGGTGGCTATCAGCTCTACGGCGGCTGACCGCCCTGGTCTACGTACTCCAGGAACAGGCGGCTGGTGAATCCGCCGCGGCGGTGCCGTTTGGCCTCGGCGGCCGCTTCCACCTGGTCCCAGGTCAGGCCGGCGGACCCGGCGAGGGCACGGAGCACTTCCAGCACGTCCGCCAGCTCGCCGGGCAGGTCAGTGTCGGCCGCCTGCCGGGCCTCGGCCGCTTCCTCGGCCAGCTTGGCCAGCAGCGCGACGTGGTAGCTCGGCCCGTCCAGCACCCGGGTGACCGGCCGGTCCCCGCGTGCCCGGATGAGGTCGGGTATCCGGTCCCGGACGAGCTTGTGGTACTCAACCCGCATGCCTGGACGGTACGCCGGGCCTGCACGCTAAGGGCGAACATCCCCGGCCGTCCCGGCTGTACCGCGGCAGCGGATGTGGCGCCAGAATGAAACGGGGCCGCCGCGGGCAGCCGGGGCAGCCCGCGGGCAGGCGACGGGAGGACCGGGCGTGAGCGAGCCGGATGTGCTGTTGACGCCCCCGGACGCGGCCGAGGTGGCGGTGCTGGCCCGCGGCGTGGTGACCGCGGTGAGCGGGCCGGGAGGCCTCACGGCGCTGCAGGACCTGCTGGTCCGGACCATATTTCACTCGATGACCGGCCACGATGTGGACCCGGCGGGCTGCGACCGGATCGGCCCGGGCGAGTTCGCGGCGGCCCTGGCCCGGCGCAACGAGATCTTCCGCACCCGGATCGTCCAGGTCATGCTGCTCTGCGCGCTCGCCGTCCGGCCGCTGCCCGCCGAGGTCGCCGCGCAGCTCCGCGCCTTCGCCGGCGCCCTGCGGGTACGTGACGACATGATCGACGTCGCCGAGCAGTATGCCGCGGGGGCGCTGGAGGTGGCCAGCGCCGATTTCGCCCGCAACGGCTACCTCGCCGCCGTCTCCGCCGAGCGGCTGGCGGCCCTGCATACGGCGAGCCTGGAAACGTCGTGGGGCCAGGTGGTGGACGACCCGGCACTAGCGGCGCAGTGGCGCTCGCTGGCCGGGCTGCCGGTCGGCACCATGGGCCGCGGGGTGGCCGACTTCTACCGCGACCGCGGCTTCGTCTTCCCCGGGCTGCCGGGTTCCGCGCCGCCGCTACTGGCCCAGCACGACTGGGTGCACGTGCTGGCCGGTTACGGGACCGCGCTGGAGAATGAGATCGAGGTGTTCGGGTTCATGGCCCGGGCCAACGACGACCCCCGCGCGTTCAGCCTGCTGGCCATGGTCGTGTCCCTCTTCGAGACCGGCTACCTGGCCGCGGGCGCTGGCCTGTTCGAGGCTAACGCCGGCCACCTGCACACCTCCGGCATGGCGGCCCGGCTCGCGGACGCGATGCGCCGCGGTGCCCTCACCACGGGCAGCCACGACTTCCTCGACCTCGACTGGTTCGCCCTGGCCGACCGCCCGGTCACGGTGGTCCGTGCCGAGATCGGCCTGGTGCCAAAGGACCCGGCGGCGGTGGCGGCCGGGTCGGCCGGTCCCTGGCAGCCCGGCGGCATCACCGACTTCCAGCTCCGCGCGGCCAGGTCCGCCGCGGGCGCGGCGGAGCTCGCCTACCAGCCCTGGCACGCAGACCCGGCCCGGGACTGACCCGTCCAGCGGCCGGCTGGCCGGCCAGCGGCCGCTGGCCGGCCAGCCGGCCGCCGGGTGGCACCCGGTCAGTGCCGCGCGCTCCCGGAACGGCCGATCAGGGCCTGCACGCCGTCGAGGATGCAGTCCAGGCCGAATGCGAACTCGGCCTGCTCGCTGGAGCCGGGCGGGCCGTCCCCCGGGCGCCCCGCCCGCCCGCCGGGCCCCCCGTCCCCGCCGCCGGGCCCCCCGTCCCCGCCGCCGGACCAGGCGATCCGGTGCAGCCGCGGGTAGCGGTGCTGGTCGGCCACCTCGCGGAGCAGTTCGTCGAATGACCACGGCGGCCCGGCCCCCGGATCAGCCGCCCGGGCCTTCGCGGCGCCCCGGGCCGCGTCGTGCGCCATCCTGGCCTCGCTCAGCGTGTATGAGCTGATCAGGCCGATCACCCGGAGCTTGTCAGCGTCCGGCAGGCCGGTCCCGTCGAGGGTTTCCAGGCCCCGCTCGACGAACGTGAGCGAGTTGGGTGCCATCGGCGGGGCGGCCATCGGCATCTGGGTGATCCAGGGATGCCGGTCGAGCATGTCCCGCTGGATCATCGCCCACGCCCGCAGCCGGGCGCGCCAGCCGTCACCCTCCAGGACCAGGTCCTCCGCGCCCTGGGCGCTGGCGTTCCACATCAGCTGGAGCAGCTCGTCCTTGCTGGCCACGTACCGGTAGAGCGACATGGTGGTGAAGCCGAGCGCCTGGGCGACCCGGGCCATCGAGAGCGTGGCGAGGCTGTCGGAGTCGGCGATCTCGATGGCCGCCGCGACGATGCGGTCCGTGGACAGTTCCGGCCGGGGCCCGCGCCGGCCCCGCTCCCGCCGGCCCCACAGCAGGTCCAGGCCGGGCGGCAGCGGGCGCGGGGCAGCGTCCTCGCGTTCCTGAGCCACGTCCTCGCGTTCCTGGGTCACCCCTTGACTATAACTGCGTGCGGTACATACAGTTCTGCGTATGTCATACACAGTTAAGGCCGCCGGGATCTCCAAGTCCTTCGGCGGCCGCCGGGTGCTCGACGGTGTCGACCTGAGCATCGAGGCCGGCTCGGTGCTGGCCCTGCTCGGCCCGAACGGGGCGGGCAAGACCACGATGGTCCGCATCCTGGCCACCCTGCTGCGCCCGGACGCCGGGACAGCCACGATCGCGGGCTGCGACCTGCTCTCCGATCCGGCCGGGGTGCAGCGGTCGATCAGCCTCACCGGCCAGTTCGCGGCCGTCAACGACATGCTGACCGGGACGGAGAACCTGGTCATGATGGCCGAGCTGCGCCGCTTCTCCCGGCGCGCGGCCCGGGCCCGGGCCAGTGAGCTGCTCGCCGAATTCGGCCTGGGCGACGATGCCGGGCGCCGGGTCTCCGCCTACTCCAGCGGCATGCGGCGGCGGCTCGACCTGGCCATGAGCATGATCTCCCGGCCCGCGCTGCTGGTCCTGGACGAGCCGACGACCGGCCTCGACCCGCGCAGCCGCGAGCAGCTCTGGTCGGCCGTGCGGCGGCTGGTCGAGGGCGGCGTCACGGTGCTGCTCACCACCCAGTACCTGGAAGAGGCGGACCAGCTGGCCGACACGGTCTGCCTGCTCGACCACGGCGCCGTGATCGCCCGCGGCAGTCCCGAGAAGCTGAAGGCCAGCCTGGGCCGGGACGTGGTGCGGCTCCGGTTCGCCGATGCGGACGGGTACCGGCGCGCTGTCGCCCTCCTTGACCCGGCCCGTGCGGATGACCGGCGGCATACCGCCGACATCGCCACCGATGGCACCGCGGCCAGCCTCACCAGGCTGCTCGGCGGGCTGGAGCAGGCCGGGGCACCCGCCGCCAAGGTGGCCATCCTGCGCCCCAGCCTGGACGACGTCTTCCTGTCCCTGACCGGCGCCGGCCTGCCCCGCCGGGAATCCGAGGAGCTGGCCCGATGAGCATCCCCTCCGCCCTGTCCGATTCCCGGGTCATGACGGTCCGCTGCGTGCGCCGCTCCCGGCGCGACCCGGAGGCGTTCTTCACCGCGCTGATGCTGCCGGTCACGCTGATGCTGCTGTTCGTCTACGTCTTCGGCGGGGCGCTGCGCACCGGCGGCTCCTACGCGGACTACGTCGTGCCCGGCCTGATCGTGCTCTGCGCCGGGTTCGGCGCGGGCACCACGGCGGTCGCCGTCGCCACCGACATGAGTACTGGCATCGTGGACCGGTTCCGCTCGATGCCAGTCAGCGGGGCGTCGGTGCTGGCCGGCCAGATCGCGGCCAGCCTGCTCCGTAACCTGCTCGCGACGGCGCTGGTGATCGCCGTGGGCTTCGGGGTCGGCTGGCGGCCCACCGCGCCGGCCGCTGGCTGGCTCGCCGCGGCAGGCCTGATCGTGCTGTTCATCCTGGCCCTTTCCTGGCTGGCCGCGGCCGTGGGCCTGCTGACTCCGAGCGTGGAGGCGGCCAACTCGGTCACGTTCGTCTTCATGTTCCTCCCGTACCTGAGCACCGCCTTCGTGCCTGCGCGCACTCTGCCGCCGGTCCTGCGGGCCATCGCGGAGCACCAGCCGTTCACCCCCATCGTGGAGACGATGCGCGGACTGTGGATGAGGCACACATCGACCGGGGCGTCCACCGGCCACGAGGCGCTGCTCGCCGTCGCCTACTGCAGCGTCATCCTGGCCGTCTCGCTGGCGGCAGCGTCCTGGCTGTTCCGGCACCGGTCCCAGCGGCCGGCCTGAGCCCGCGGGGCCGCCCTCCCGTCCGCTGGCCGGCCTGAGCCCGCGGGGCCGCCCTCCCGTCCGCTGGCCGGCCTCGTGTCCCACCCGGCTCAGCCTTTTCCGCCCCAACGGCCCGCCAGGCGGTCGGCCATGCTGGCCAGGTGACGGCGCTCCGGGGCGCTGCGGGCCCGCCGCGCCGCCTCCCGGTATCCAGCCGCCGCGGCGGCCTGATCCCCGGCCATGCTGAGCAGGTGCGCCCGGGTGGCCAGCAGCCGGTGGTGGGACCGCATCCGGGGGTCGGCCTCCAGCCCGGCCAGCAGGCTGAGCCCCGCGCCCGGGCCATGCACCATCGCGGCCGCCACCGCCCGGTTGAGCGTGACCATGGGCCCGGGCGCCAGCCGTTCCAGCAGCTCATACAGGGCCAGGATCTGCGGCCAGTCGGTGTCCTCCATCCGGGCCGCCTCGTCGTGGACGGCCACGATGGCCGCCTGGACCTGGTAGGGGCCGGCCTCGCCGCGGGCCAGCGCCCCGGTGAGCAGCGCCGTCCCCTCGGCGATCATGGCGCGGTCCCAAGTGCCCCGGTCCTGCTCCTCCAGCGGGACCAGGCTCCCGTCGGGCCGGGTCCGCGCCGGGCGGCGTGCCTCGGTGAGCAGCATCAGGGCGACCAGCCCGGCGACTTCCGGGTCCCCGGGCAGCAGCCGGAGCAGCCAGCGGCCCAGCCGGATCGCCTCGCCGGTCAGCTCCGGCCTGGTCAGCTCGGGGCCGCCGGCTGCCGCGTAACCCTCGTTGAAGATCAGGTACAGCACGTGTAGCACGGCGCCCAGCCGCCGCGCGCGCTCTCGTCCCGGCGGCGGCATGGCCAGCGGGATGCCGCTGTCCCGGATGGTCTTCTTGGCCCGGCTGATCCGCTGGGCCATGGTGGCCTCGGGAACCAGGAAGGCGGCCGCGATCTGTGCGGTGGTCAGGCCGCCGACCGCGCGCAGCGTCAGCGCGATCTGGCCCGGTGCGGACAGGGCCGGATGACAGCAAGTCAGCAGCAGGGCGAGCGAATCGTCCCGGCCCGGTCCCGGCCCGGCGTCGGCCGGGGGGCTGAGCAGTTCCGCCTGCGGCGTGGTCATGGCGGCCAGTTCCTCGCGCCGTCGCCGGGACTGCTCGCTGCGCAGGGCATCGAGCAGCCGCCGGGTGGCCACGGTGACCAGCCAGCCCCGCGGGCTGGCGGGCACGCCCTCCGTTGGCCACTGCGTCGCCGCGGCCAGCAGGGCCTCCTGGGTGGCGTCCTCGCACCGGCCGAATTGCCCGAACCGGCGGACGAGCACGCTGAGGACCTGCGGCGCCAGTTCGCGCAGCAGGTCCTCAGCGGCCCGCTCGCCGGTCATTACTGGCCGGCGGACTCGTGCAAGATCGGCCACACTTCCGCCGGCTCTTGGTCAGCCCACGGCATGTCCGCCGCGATCTGCCAGGCACGCTCCTCGCTCTCGCAGTCCAGCAGGTAGAAGCTGGCGATGTACTCCTTGGTCTCCAGGTAAGGCCCGTCGGTCACCGCGGGCAGCCCGCCGGACCGCCGGACGAGCCGGGCGTTGACGGCATCGGCCAGGCCGTAGGCGCCGAGCAGCTCCCCGGTGTCCCGGTACTTCGCGTTGAACGCCTCCTGCTTGGCGATAGCCTCCGGCCACGACTCGGCCGGGATCGAGTCCCACTTCTCCTGGTTTCCGTAGATCAGCATGAGGTACTTCACCACGCCATCCCTTCCGGTCTGCCCGCCATCTCGGCAGGCTCTCACCCGTCAGTCGGAGCCGCGGGCCCCGTTCTCGACATCCGGGGCGGCCCGGGTCCATCCTGCCCGCCGCCCGCCAGGTGGCGCGGGGTGGCGGCGTGCTGGCGACCACAGGGCCGTTCGGCGGGAAAGGCGGCCGGGTGATGCGCCGGCCGCCGATGAATGCGCTGGTCAGCGGGGTGATAGCAATTGTTACCGCGATTTAGCATGCCCGGGGCGCCAAAACGGCCCGCACTCTGTGTGGTTTCTCGGTAACGTCTAGTCGTCAAATCCAGGTAAGAACGAGTTGGCTAGCGAGCGGCCCTGTCCCGGGTGGCCCCCCGGGACAGGGCCAGAAGTCCGTCTACCTGTGCAGACCAGGCGAGGACCCCTTGACCACCCACGATAGCTCCATGCCCTCATCCGGGCGCTCAACTGGCGAAGGCCGCCGCTCCCGGCGGGTCGGCGGCACCGCCCGCCGGGTGATGTCCTCGCCCAGCGGGCGCGCCCAGCCGGATGAGGTGATCGCCGGGGCGCGTGTCTCGCCCGTACTGGCCAGCACGGACATCCGGCCGCTCGCTCCGGTCCGGCCCGCGGCGCCACCCCCCGCGGCGCCACCCCCCGAAGGGGCGGCGCCACGGGCCGGACCGGGGCTGGTGGCGCCACGCTCGCGGGCTGCGGCACCACCGGCCGCCCCGCCCACCCTGCCCCGGCCGCGCTCCGCGCAGTCGCTGCCCCGGCCCCCGCTCCGTCGCCCTCAGCCGGGGCGCCCCCGGCCGTCCCCGCCCGGGCGGCCCGTCCAGGCCGTCGGCTGGCGGCGAGCCCAGGCGCTGCCCTGGCCACTCGCCCTGGTGCTGGCGGTGCAGGCGGCTGGCTCGCTGCGGTTGCTGCGCGCCGACACCGCCTTCCAGGACGAGGCGCTTTACCTGTGGGCGGGCCACATGGAGTGGTCGCACTGGCTGCACGGGACAACGCTGCCGCTGTTCCCGACGTTCTTCTCCGGCGCCCCGGTGCTGTACCCGCCGCTCGGCGCACTGGCCGACAGCCTGGGTGGCCTGGTGGCCGCCCGGATCCTGTCGCTGGCCTTCATGCTGGGCGCGACGGCGCTGCTATGGGGCACGGCCTCCCGGCTGTACGGGCGGCGGGCCGCCTTCTTTGCCGCGGCGAGCTGGGCCCTGCTCGGGCCCACCTTGCAGCTGGGGGCCTTCGCCACCTACGACGCCATGTCGCTGTTCTTCATGACCCTCGCCGTATGGTGCGCGACCCGGGCCGGATTGCGGCAGGACGAGACGGGCTGGATGATGGCCGCCGCTACGGCGCTGGCCCTAGCCAATGCGACCAAGTACGCTTCGGCGCTCTTCGACCCGGTGATCATCGCGATCGTGGTGCTGCGCGCCTGGCGGCACGCCGAGGGCGTGAAGGCCGCGGTCTCCCGTGGCGCGGCGCTGTTCGCCTACGTCTCCGCCATCGTGATCCTGCTGGTCACCATCGGCGGCGGGTACTACGAGGCAGGGATCGGCCAGACCACGCTGACCAGGATGCCGGGCAGCGACGCCGCGCTCGCCGTGCTGCAGGAATCCTGGGTCGTCACCGCCCCGGTGCTGGTGGTGGCGCTGGCCGGGGTGCTGGCCGGCCTGCTCGCCGAGCGGTCGCGTCATGGCAGGCTGCTGCTCATCGTGCTGGCCGGCGCGGCGGCCCTGGTCCCCCTCGAGCAGGCCCGCCTCCACACGCTTACCTCGCTAGTCAAGCACGTGGACTTCGGTGCCTGGTTCGCCGCGATCGTGGCGGGCTACGCGGTGGATCGGGCGATCGGCTGGCTCCGCCCGGCCGGGCTGCGCGTCGCCGGTACCGGGGCCTGCGTGCTGCTGCTGCTGATCCTGGCCCAGGTAGGCAGCGCGCAGAGCCTCCAGTTGGCGCAGGACTGGCCGAACGCGGCCAGGTTCAACGCCGCACTGGGCCGCCTCGTCGGGCACCATCCCGGCCGGGCCCTGGTGGAGACACCGTCACTGGCCGAGTACTATCTCGGGCCGCTCGGCACCCATTGGAAGCTGTGGTCCAGCACGCGCAGTATCGTGTTGCCTTCCGGTCACAGCATCAGCGACGTGGTGGGCGCGGCGGGCAGCCCGGCCGCGTACGCCCGGTACATCCGGGCGGACTACTTCCGCTGGGTAGCCCTCGACTTCCTCGCCACCCGGCCACTCGACCAGGACATCGCCGCGGACCTGGTCCGCAACCCGGCCTACCGGGTGGCGGCACGGGTACCCTACGGCACGGGCAGCTACGTCATCTGGGAGTACGCGCCGCCAGCCCGGAAACCGGCCTGGCGCCATGCGCCGGACGGGCGGGTCAGTCGTCATCACCGCAGGCATCACGGCCGGGCCGTCGCCGCGATCCACGAGGTGCCGCGGTGACCGCGCTCATAGCGCCCGGACGGCACCGCCGGTCGGCGCTCGTGCTGCCTGCCTCCCCCAGCGATACCGAAAAACACTCCTACGCGAGCCGGTCACTGCCCTACCTGACCATTGCACTGGTCATCAGCCTCATCTTCATCGTGCTGGCCCAGGCCCTTTTCGAGCTCCACAACCTGGCGGTCGCCTGGCCATTCATCATCTACACCTCGCTGTATTTCTGCTATCAGGCGCTGAGTATCCCCGTGAACTTCTCCGGCCGGGGGTTCGACCTGCCGGCCCACGTGGCCCGGGTGGTGACCTGGCAGCCCGCGAGGTACCCGTCCGTCGACATCTTCCTGCCGGTCTGCGGCGAGCCGATAGAGGTGCTGGTCAATACCTGGGCGGGCGTGCTCGACCTGATTCATGCCTACCCGGGGCTGGCCCGCGCTTTCGTGCTGGACGACGGCCCGGGCGGCGGGGACATCAGCGACACAGTGGAATCCTTCGGCTTCACCTACGTTCGCCGGCCTAATCCCGGCCACCACAAGAAGTCGGGAAACCTGCAGTACGCGCTGGGGCGCACGGAGGGGGAGCAGGTCGTCATCTTCGACGCCGACTTCCGGCCGCGCGCCGACTTCCTGGCCGAGACGCTGCCGTACATGGACGACCCGGGCAGCGGGCTGGTCCAGACCCCGCAGTACTTCCGGGTCAGCAAGCAGCAGACCTGGGTGGAACGCTCGGCCGGGGCCACGCTGGAAGTCTTCTATCGGGCGGTCCAGGTGGCCCGGGACCGCTTCGGGTCGGCATTGTGCGTGGGCTCCAATGCCGTGTACCGGCGGGCCGCGCTCGATGCGGCCGGCGGCTTCACCCAGATCCCGTACGCCGAGGATTCCCATACCGGCCTGGACATGCGGTACGCCGGCTACCGGCTGGTCTACCTCCCGGTGGTGCTGGCCGCCGGCGTCTGCCCGTCCGCCGTCGACCCGTTCATGCGCCAGCAGTACCGGTGGTGCTGCGGCGCCACCTCGCTGATCTGGACGCACCACATGTGGCGGGTCCCGATGCCGCGGCGGGCCCGGCTGCCCTACCTGGCCGGGTGGCTGTGGAACCTCACCGCGGGGATACGTACCGTCACACTGCCCTTAATGCCCATCACCCTGCTGGCCCTGCTGCCCGGCGAGGTGCAGTTGCGCAACGGGCTGGTGCTGATCCCGGCCGTCCTGACCGGGACCGTCCTGTACCCGCTGTGGCACAACGCCCGGTGGTCGGCGCACGCCTGGCCGCTGGGCATCGCCGTCGGCTGGGCGCAGGTCCTCGCGATCTGGGACTACGCCTGGGGCCGGGTCATGTCCTGGGATCCGTCGCGTGGCCCGAAGGACGCCTCGCGCCGGTTCCGCAAGGCCGTGTGCGCCTGGAACGGCAGCCTGGCGCTGGCCTGGGTCGGCCTGGCCGGGTGGCGGATCGCGCAGACCATATCGCCGCGGTTCGCTGTGGTCGCCGTGCTCGGCCTGGTCAACCTGGCCGCCGTGGCCCGGGTGGTCTTCCCCGGGAGGAATGCCGCATGAGCCTTGCCTAGCGAGGCCCGCGGTGGCGCAGCCTCGCTGACCCGGCGCGCCCATGTCCGTTACCTTCCGTTCGAATTTGAACACAAAAGTGCCTATGCATTGAGGAGCAGTCGGATGAACGACCAGGTGGGGCTGCTGGACACCGAACGGCACGCCGCATGGCAGCACGCCGCGGTGAGCCGCCCAGGCCGGCACTCACGGCGGCCGGCCGGGACGATACCCCTGCGCCAGCGCCTCACCTACGGTGGCTTCCTGGCCGTCGGCTTGTTCCTGGCGGCTCGGTTCGCGTTGTTCTGGTTCAACCCGCAGCGGCTGCCGCGCGACTTCGGCCGCCACCTCGGGCTGGGCGACGTGGCGCTGTTCGGCGGGCTGACGTTCGTGATCTGGCACCGCCAGCTGATGGACATCGTCAGCTGGCTGGTCTGCCGCCGGATGGATCCGCACCGCGAGCCGCCCCGCCCCGCCAGCGGGCTGCGGGTAGCCTTCATCACCACGTTTGTCCCGGCCAGCGAGTCCCTCGATATGCTCGGTCGCACGCTGCGCGCCATGCTCGCCGCGGACTACCCGCACGACACCTGGCTGCTGGACGAGGGGGACAGCCCGGAGGTCCGCGCGCTGTGCCGCAGCCTCGGTGTCCGGCACTTCAGCCGGCACGGGATCGCCGAGTACAACACGGCCCGCGGGCGCTTCCTGGCCAGGACCAAAGCGGGGAACCATAACGCCTGGTACGCGGGGCAGGCCGAGCGCTACGACATCGTCGCCCAGATCGACAGCGACTTCCAGGTCAGGCGGGACTTCCTGACCCGGACACTCGGGCACTTCCGTGACTCCCGGGTCGCGTTCGTCGGCACCCCGCAGATCTACGGGAACATGCGCAACCTGATCGCCCGCGGGGCGGCCCAGCAGACCTACCTGTTCTACGGCCCGCTCATGCGGGCCCTCAGCCGCCGCCGGATGACCCTGCTGATCGGCGCCAACCACATCGTGCGGGTCGCTGCGCTGCAGGACATCGGCTGGTACCAGGGCCATCTCACCGAGGACCTGGCCACCGGGATGAGATTCCACGCGGGCCGCTGGGAGAGCGTCTACGTGGCCGAGCCGCTGGCGGTCGGCGAGGGGCCGACCACCTGGACGGCCTACTTCAACCAGCAGTACCGGTGGGCCTTCGGCTGCCTGAACATCTTCTTCGCCCATTCACCACGGCTGAACCTGAAGATGCGCGGTCGCCACGCCCTCTACTACTTCCTGCTGGAACAGTTCTACTTCAGCGGTCTCACCATGGCCGCGGCCGTCGTGCTCCTGCTGCTGTATTACCTTTTCGGCTGGGCGCCGGCCAACTTCGACGTGGCGCAACTGGTGAGCTGGTACGTCCCGCTGCTGGCCTGGCGCCAGGCCGTGCTGGTGTGGCTGCAGCGCTTCAACGTCCGGCCCGCCGAGGAAAGCGGGCTGATGTGGGCGGGCCGGGTGCTCACGATCGCAGCGATTCCGATCTACTTCCTGGCCCTCGTGGGCGTCCTGCGCAACAAGCGGGTCACCTGGAAGACGACTCCGAAAGGGGAGGCCGGTGAGCGGGAGGAGGACAACCTCAAGGTGTTCGCCCCGCACCTCGGGCTGAGCATGCTCATCCTGGCTGGGATGGGCGGCGCGCTGGCGCTGGGGCATACCGCCTGGGTCTTCCTGGCCTGGGGATGCGTCACCGCGTCACTCATGGCGGCGTTCTCCGCCGGGCAGGTAGGCCGGCGGATGATCGCCGCGTTGCCGCACCGGAGATCCCGGCTGACCCAGGCCGAGCAAGTGCGACTAATCTCCTCATAACCCCGGGAATCGCACCATGAATGGCGGGGTAGCGACGCCATGCGCCAGCAGGGGGCATGCACCTATTGGTATGCTCGGCTAAACCCGGATGGAAGGCCTGCCCTCCATTGCTGTAGCGGCTGGAATGTCTGAAATTTGCGGGTATGGTGAACTGGCGGCAGGATAAGGGGGATTGCCGTGCCCGCAAAGCCCTCGGTCCCGAACTGGCTCCTCATTGTGGGGTTCTGCGCGGTGGCCGCCCTGACCGGCCTGTCCTTCATCCGCCCCGGGGCCACCCCGGCACGGGCTGGACATCTCCGCCCGCAATGGATGAAATTGTGGGCGGACACCTTCAGCGGGCCGGCCGGCCAGGGCGTGGACACGCGTTACTGGCGGTACCAGACCGGCACCGGGGATTTCGGTAATGGCGAGGTTCAGACCATGACCACCTCGCCGGCCAATATCCATCTCAACGGTGATGGTGGGCTGGACATCACGGCCCGGTGGCAGGGCGGGATCTGGACGTCGGGACGGATCCAGACCCGGGCGGTGTTCACCCCGCCGCCCGGCGGTGAGCTGATGGTCACCGCCTCGCTGGTGCAGCCCCGGGTAGCGGACGGCCTGGGTTACTGGCCGGCCTTCTGGATGCTTGGCCGGGGCCACTGGCCCGCCCATGGCGAGATCGACATCATGGAGGACGTCGACGCGCTCAGCGCTCACTCGGCCGCGCTGCACTGCGGCAACCTGGACCAGCCGAACCCGGACGGCACGTTCGGCCCGTGCCATGAACACAACGGCCTGTCCAGCGGGATGCGGCCCTGCCCGGGCTGCCAGCAGGGCTACCACACCTACAGCGTGATCATTGACCGGCGGCAGCCGGGGGCGGAGCGGATCACGTGGTACCTGGACGGGCGACAGTTCTTCACGATCCCGGAAAGCCGGGTGGGCGGCCGGGCCTGGGCCGAGGCCGTCGATCACGGCTTTTCCATCATCTTCGACCTGGCCATCGGCGGCTCGTACCCGGACGCCCGGTGCGACTGCCGCACGCCGGCGGTGCAGACCACCTCCGGCGGGACTATCCAGCTTCACCGGGTCGCGGTTTACCGCCGGTAATCGGCCGTCCGCGGGACCGGTCAGCGCCAGGCATCCCGGGTTGCTTTATCCGGGCCTGGGTAGGGCGTTATGCGGAAGGGTACCGAATGGCACTGGGCGCCGACATCACGGGCGACGGGAAAGCTGCACGGCAGCCAGCCGGGAATGTGTCATGATGGGCTTTCCCGCCTACGCGTCGAGGGGAGCATTGTGCGGGTAGGACGGATATGCTCGGGTCGATCACTTCTCGCGGGCCTATGTGCGGTGCTGGCTATTACCGGCCTCACCTACGGGCCCAGCCTGATCCTCAATCCGCTCGGGTCGTGGAAGACGCAATGGTATGAGCACTTCGCTGGGCCCGCCGGGCAGGGCATTAATACGAGATACTGGAAATATGACACCGGGCAGGGCGGGTTCGGCAACGGCGAGATCGAGACTATGACCGACTCGCCCAGCAATGTCTACCTGAACGGGGCCGGTGAGCTGGATATCACCGCGCTTGGCCAGGGCAATTCTTGGACTTCCGGACGAATCCAGACGACCAGCCTCTTTAGCGCGCCGACCGGTGGCGAACTGCGTGTGATCGCCGCTATCCAGCAGCCGAACCCGGCCGGTGGCCTGGGCTACTGGCCCGCGTTCTGGCTGCTGGGGCCCGGCTCGTGGCCGCAGACAGGGGAGATCGACATCCTGGAGGACGTCAACACGCTGAGCGACCATTCGGCCGCCTTCCACTGTGGCAACCTTACCGACCGCAACTCCGACGGCACCTTCGGGCCGTGCCATGAGCACACCGGCCTGTCCAGCGGGATGCAGCCTTGCCCGGGCTGCCAGGTCGGCTACCACACCTACAGCATGATCATCGACCGTCGGGACCCGTCCGACGAGCACATCACCTGGTATCTGGATGGACGGCGGTTCTTCTCGGTGAGCGAGCCGCAAGTGGGCACGCAGGTGTGGGCGGACGCGGTTGACCACGGCTTCTCGATCATCTTCGACCTGGCTATGGGCGGGTCCTACCCGGACACGCGGTGCGGCTGCACCACCCCGACCGCCCAGACCGCATCCGGCGGCACGATGAGCATCAAGTATGTCGGGGTCTACACCCGCTGATCCGGCCTGCGCGACGCCAAGGTCTCGGCCAGCCGGGCGGCGACCTCCTCATAGTCCTCCTCCGCGAACAGCGCCAGCGCCATCGCGAAGCACACCATCACAGGCGGCGGCTCCCCATCCGACTGCCTCGCGCCGCCGCAACCGCCTCATCAACGGCTGGTGGCCTTGACCCTGGGGGCCGCTCATCCTGCCGTCGCTGGGTCATGAGGCGCCACGCTTGATGCGTGGCCTTTCGGCTGGAGTCACCGGGTAATTCGGCCGTAGAGCGCTCAGCTGCCGGTGCACCGCTGGCTGGCCTGCACCAAGCCGGCCCCGATTTCTATGAACGCGCCCGGCCGATGCCCGTGGAAGCCGGCCTCCAGCTGGACTCCGCCGCGGCTTGGAAGGGCCGAGGGGTGGATCACTATGACGCCGGACGGTGGTCCCGGAGGCGCCGGGAAGACCTTGCTGAACAGGGTATTGCCTGCGGGGGTATGCATTCCGGTTACACCGGCGCCCGGCCACGGGCGGCACGCCGGGTTCTGCCGGTCGATGAAAGTGATCGTGGCCGGTACCCCGTCGGCGCGGAGCCTGCGTTGCAGCCCGGCCGGATCGCGCAGCTCGTGGATGGTGACTTTGATATTGCCGCCGGGCTGCTTGACTACCGTCCAGGCCGTCAGCTGGGAGCCAGGCCGGTGCCCGGCCGGATGACTGGCTGGCAGCAGGGCGGCTACGGCAACTGCCGCCCCGGCCGCCAGGGCCAGCACTCCGGTCATGCCGGGGAGCAGGCGGCGGCGCACCCGGCGCCGGCGGGCTCTGGCGATAATCTCGCCCGCCGGGATGCTCGGGTGTGCCTCCCCAAGGGAGTCGCGCACCTCGGCGAGACGGTCCTTGATTGCGGTAAGGGTGTGGTGGTTGTTCACCGCGTCAGCTCCTGATCGTCGCGGGCGGGGATATCGCGGCGCAGCGCGTCGATGGCCCGGTGCAGGTGGGTGGTGACAGTGCTGCTGGAAATGCCGAGCATCGCGGCGGTGGTGCTGGTGTCCAGGTCCAGCAGTAGCCGCAGCGCGATCACCTCGCGCTGCCGGACCGGCAGCCGCCGCAACGCGGCCACCAGGGAGCTATCCAGGGCCAGGTCCTGACTGGTGGCCGCCATGGTGGGCTGGTTGTCCAGCGTGACCTCCAGGCGGTGCCGCCGCCACCAGGACACGCGCGCGTTCATCGCGGTACGGATGACCCACGCTCGTGGCTCGGCCAGCCCGCGTACTTTCTGCCACGACGCCCAGTCTTGGTGAAGGCCTCTGCCACCAGGTCCTCGGCCAGCGGCCGGTCAGCCACGCTGACCATGACGATCCGCAGGCAGTCACCCCAGGCCGCGGCGTAGAACTCCGCGAATTCGCGCTGGTCCTCTTCCACGCTCTATACACGCATGAGGACCAAGATTCGTCCACCTCACCGGGCCCTGACTCTCGCAACCCAAAGATTCAGGACGGAGCAGGCCCGGTCCTGTACCCCCCGCAGTTCCGGCTCTGCCCGCGACTTCCGCCGAGCCCGCCACAGCTCCTCCCGAGTCACACAGCCAGGCGACACCGGCACCCGCTACCACGGGCCGCCTACCATCAGGCTCGTCAATCTCCCCGCCACAGTCATGATCAACTTAGCCAAAGCGGCATTAAGCCAGGAGACTGCGGCCGCCGGGCACGTGACGCAATGACCATATCCGCGTCCATTTCCCGGCCCGGCGTAATGCCGGAGAAACCGGGCCGCCGACGCCGTCACGCTGACTGGAATATGGCCGCCCGGGAACTGGAATATGACCGCCCGGGAAGGTGCCGATTCACCGGAACGGAACCGTCACGCCCCGTTCCGCGTCTAATCGGCAGGCCGCAGCGCCGTTCCGGCGGCGGTCCCCGCCGCTGGCTGGGAGAGTCATGCCTGCCCGATCGCCGTCCCGTCCCGCGAAGGCTCCTGGCCCCGCCCCGGCACCCCGCACTCTCCGGGCACCCCGCACTCTCCAGGCACTCAGTGCCCCGAGGGCACCCGGTGCCGGGCGGTCCGGGGTGCTGCCGCGCCTGGCGGCCCTGGCCGCGCTGGCCGGCCTGCTGACCGCGTGCGGTTCCGGGCCCAGCGCGACGCCCGTGCCGCCTGCCCCGGTGACCAGCGGCCCGGCCGCGCCCGGCTCGCCGGGCAGCACCGGGACCGGCAGCGCCGTACCCGGCACCCCGGCACCCGGCACCCCGGCGTCCGGCTCCGCCAGCCCGCCGGGCCGGGCGTCCTGCGGCATGCGTCCGATGCCCGGCACGGGCGGCGCCGCCCAACCGGTGTCCGGGGTGCTGACCCTCGGCAACCAGGACAATGGCGGCACGTTCTGCGTGCGCCCCGGCGAGCGGGTGATGGTGTACCTGCGCGGCACGCCGGCCCGGGAGTGGGCCCCGATCCGGTCCGATTCCGCCGTCCTGGTCGCCGTCCCCTCTGGCCTCCTGTCGCTCCCCGTCGGGGTGACCGGGGCGTCCTTCCTCGCGGCCCGGCCCGGCACCGCCCACCTGACGTCGGACCGGCCCGTCTGCTCGTCCGGCCCGGTCCGCTGTGACGCCCTGCTCGCGTTTCGGGTCACCGTCCTCGTCGCGGCGAGCGGCGCGGCCCACTGAGCGCAGCGGCCGCCCCGCCGCCCGCCCGCGCCCGGCGGCGCAGGGACACCGTCCGGGCCGGCAGGACGGAAAATGACTGGCGGTCCCGCCGCTGGCCTGAGTTAGCTGGGGACATGGAGCTCCAGCGATTCGACCCGGCGGCGGGCGGCGAGCCGGTGCGGGCCTGCTACCGGAGCTACCTGGCCGGGCTGCCGCACGACGACCCGTGCGGGCCGGCCATGTCACCCCGCGTCTTCGCCGGCTGGCTGGCGCTGGGCTGGACCGAAGACCCCTCGGAGACGTGGCTGTCCCGCGCCGGCCGGGACGGCTGTGCCGGGTGGTACGTGCTCCGCCTGCCCCAGCGGGAAAACCGGCACCTCGCCATGATCGAGGTGGTGGTCCACCCGGATGCCCGGCGCGCCGGACGGGGCCGCGAGCTGCTCCGCCATGCGGCCGGCCGGGCCCGCCAGCACGGCCGGACCTTGCTCGCCGGGGACGCCCGGGAGGATGCCCCGGGATCCGCCTTCGCCCGCGCGGTCGGCGCCCGTCAGGAGATCACCGAGGTCCGCCGCCTTCTCATGCTGAACGAAACTCCCCCCGGCTGGCTCCCGTCCCTCCGCGCCCGGGCCGAGCCGTCCGCGGCCGGCTACCCGCTGCGAAACTGGGTCGGGCCGGCCCCGGCTGGCCTGCAGAGCGCGATGGCCGAGATTTACGCCGAAGCCGAGGACATGCCGCACGAGGAGGGGTGCGAGCCGCAGCGCTGGGACGTGGCACGGGTGCGGATGGACGAGCACCGCGCGGTCGTGCAGGGGCTGCGGAATTACACGATGGCCGCCATCCGGCCGGGTGACGGCCGGCTGGCCGGGCTCACCCAGCTGGCCGTGGACCCAGCCGACCCGGGCTGGGGATTCCAGGAGCTGACCGTGGTGGCCCGGGCGGACCGCGGGCACCGGCTCGGCCTGCTCATGAAAGTGGCCATGCTGGAGCTGCTGGCCGAGCGTGAGCCGAAGCTCACCAAGATCATCACCGGCAACGCGGACGTGAACCAGTACATGATCGCTATCAACGACGCGCTCGGCTTCACGGTCCTGGACCGGTGGCCGTCCTGGCAGCTGGACATCGGCGGAACGGCCGGCCCGCGCGGTCCGGCGGCCGCCCGGGAGCCGGGTTAGGGTCGGGAGCGTGATCTCGGCGGCGAACCTCTCCGGATATGCGGTGGCCTCGTTCATCCTGATCGTGATCCCGGGCCCCAGCGTGCTGTTCGTGGTGGGCCGGGCGCTGGCCTACGGGCGCCGCACCGCGCTGGCGACGGTGTGCGGGAACTCCGCGGGGAACTACGTGGTGGCGGTATGCGTGGCGGTGGGCATCGGCACGCTGGTCCAGCGTTCTGCCGAGCTGTTCACGGCGGTCAAGCTGGCCGGCGCGCTGTACCTGACCTGGCTGGGCATCCAGGTCTTCCGGCGCCGCGGGGCGCTGGCCGCGGCCTTCGGCGAGGCCGCCCCGGCCCGTAGCGACCAGCGGGCGGTGCGGGAGGGCTTCCTGGTCGGGGTGACCAACCCCAAGGCGCTGATCCTGTTCGGCGCCGTGCTGCCGCAGTTCGTGGACCGTGCCGCCGGGCACGTGCCGGTGCAGATGCTGCTGCTCAGCCTGGTGTCGATCGGGATCGGGCTAGTCTCTGACAGCATGTGGGGGATGGCGGCTAGCAGGCTCCGCTCCTGGTTCGCCCGTTCTCCCCGGCGGTTCGCCCTGGTCGGCGGGGCTGGCGGCCTGGCCATGATCGGCGTGGGCGTCACCGTGGCGGTAACCGGCCGCCAGAGCTGATCACCTGGCTGAGCCCGCGGCCGGCCCGGGTCGGCTACCATGCAGCCAGTTCTCCCGCCGGTGTAGCTCAGATGGCAGAGCAGCCGCCTTGTAAGCGGCAGGTCAGCGGTTCGATCCCGCTCACCGGCTCCACGGTCCCGGGTGTCCATGGGCCCTCTCACCTGCGTTTCCGCGCAGGAAGAGAGGCTTCCATGGCTTCCAGCGCAGGCGCCCGTCCCAAGATCCCCACAAAAATCCCACAACCTGTGCCTGCCGGACGTCGGCGGACCAGCGTGGCCGCTGGCGGAAAGCGAGCCGCCGCGGGCAGTGCCGCTGTCGTGACGGGGGTGCCGCGCCCGTGCACCCGGGCCCAGGGCCGGGTCGTGATGGAGACGGCCGAGGGCATCACCGTGTACCCGGCCCGCTCGCCGGGGGACCGGTGGCGGGCGGTGTGGTACGAGAACGGGACCCGGCAGCAGTGCCAGGCCGCCTCCGAGGAGCGGCTGGTGGCCAAGCTGGAGAAGGTCGCGGAACGGCTGACAACCGATGCGCCCAATCTGCTGCGCCCGGCCGCTGACCTGATCGCCTGGTATCTGTCACCCGAGCGGCACCCCGCTGGGCAGGCGTCGCCGGACCGGCATCTGCCGGAAAGGCAGTGGTCGCGTAAGCATGCCGATGCACAGCAGTGGTTGTGCGCCCGTTACCTGGAACCGGTAATCGGACACCTTACGTGCCAGGACATCAAGATCGCTCACCTGCAGGCGGCAGTGATTGCGGCGCCGACAGCGGGGGAGGGTGCACGGCTCCTCCGATGTATCTCGGCGCTGGTCAGCGCCGGCCTCGCGGACGGTTACCTCGCTAACGCGCGGCTGAAAGAGGTGCACTGGCAGGCCCGCGGCCGGGGGATACCTATGCCGCGGCCGCAGCTGGCGGGAGAATCGGCGCTCTTCGTGGACTCCGGCGAGATCCCCGCAGCCGAAGACGTGACCAGTCTCGGCCAGGCGGTGGCACTGACACGCGTCCTGTACGAGCTGATGGTCAACTTCGCCGCCTACACGGCCTGCGATGGGGAGAGCTGGCGGCACTGACCGCCGACCAGATCAACCAGGCCACTCGGGTAGTCCTGGTGAATCGCAAGCTTGTTGAGATTCGCGGTCACCTGTTCTTGGAAGCGCCCAAGAACCGGAAGTGGCGGCGCACCATCTACCCGCGGCTTACGCCAAGGGGGTATCCGCTGGCCGAGCTAGTGGCGGCCCGGGTAGCGGCGGTCGAGCAGGAGCAGGCGGCAGGGCTGAATCGGCAGGGCTTGATGTTTCCGGCTCCTGCTGGGGGATGCCTGCGCTCATCGAACTTCAACCGTCGCGTCCTCAAAGCCGCTTTCCGTGCGGCCGGGTGGCGGGACGCTGATGGCCACGGCGAGTGGACCTGGCACAGCCTGCGGCACGTGTTCTGCACGACCGCGCTCTTCACCTGGAACATGGACGCTACCGACGTCTCCCGGCTGGCCGGCCACTCCAGCTACCGGGTGACGATGGACATGTACAGGGTGTATTCCCTGCGATCAGATCCCATAACGCCGATTCCGCATGGCTCGGGGGACGGTTCGATCGGGTGATGACTGTGCACAGATGGACCAGCTCTGCGCGTTCGTACTCGGGGTGAGGCATGGTTGCGTGTCCTGATCCCAAGCGTGGCGCGCGTTGCTTACTCCAATGCGGCTCCTTGCCGGGGTGGCTCGGCGATGAGTGCAAGGGGGATGAGGAAGCACATCGGGTCGATCGTGTCCATCGTGAGCGTCACAGCGCCTTGGCGTCGTAGTCGGCGATGGACCGCGTCGCTGCCGGCAACCCGGCGGGTAGCTGGCCCTGTGGCGTCAGCCTGCCACGGGCCAGGGATGAGGCACCTGGCGTGGCCACTATTCGTGCGGTATGGATCGCCGAGCACCCAGGGCCAGCGAATGAAACCGCCGTGAAACCGCGATGAATCCCGCTGCGTGCATCTTCGGACGTGGTTGCGGCCGCCGGGCCGCGGTGATGGCGAAAGGAGCAGCATGACGAGCGCGATCACGGCCACCGGGCTGCGCAAGTCATTCGGCGGCAGGGCCGTCCTCGACGGCATCGACCTGGAGGTCGGCGCGGGAACGACGTTCTCGCTGCTGAGTCCCAACGGCGCCGAAAGGACCACCACCGTTCAGATCATGTCCACGCTGGTGCACGCGGACGGCGGCGAGACCGTCGAGGTGCGCGGCCACACCTCCTACGGCGACATCACCATCCGCCGCTCCCGACTCGCTTCTGGCACTGGAGAAGAAGGGCAACCATGATCATCAACCAATCCCGGCCGGTGATCGCCGCGGCCGGGCTACGACGGCTGGCCAGCGCCATCGAGTGCGCCGGCGGCGAAGACACCGGAAGTGAAGGGGCATCCCGATGACGGCACAACCGGTCCAGGCGATCCACGTGCAGGGTCTTGAGAAGTCGTACAAGGAGTTGCGTGTGCTGCGCGGCGTGGACTTCGACGTGGCGCGGGGCAGCATCTTCGCCCTGCTCGGCTCCAACGGCGCGGGCAAGACCACGGTCGTGAAGATCCTGTCCACGCTGCTCAAGCCCGACGCGGGGACGGCCAGCGTCGATGGATTCGACGTCGCCGCGCAGCCGGCGGACGTGCGGGAGTCCATCAGCCTCACCGGGCAGTTCGCGGCCGTGGACGAAATCCTCACCGGGCGGGAGAACCTGGTGCTGGTGGCCCGGCTGCGGCACCTGAAGGGCGTCGGCCAGATCGCGGATGACCTGCTGGCCCGCTTCCAGCTCAGCGACGCGGCGGACCGAAGGGCGTCGACGTATTCGGGAGGCATGCGTCGCCGCCTGGACATCGCCATGAGCCTCATCGGGAATGCGCCGGTGATCTTCCTGGACGAGCCGACCGCCGGGCTCGACCCTCAATCTCGCGTCGAAGTGTGGAACAGCGTCAGACAGCTCGCCGGGCACGGCACCACGGTGCTGCTCACCACGCAGTATCTGGACGAGGCCGAACAGCTCGCCGACCGGATCGCGATCCTGCACCAGGGGCGGATCATCGCCAACGGCACCCTCGCCGAACTGAAACAGCTCTTCCCGCCCGCCAAAGTCGAGTACGTCGAGAAACAGCCGACCCTCGAAGACATCTTCCTCGCCATTACCGGCACCGGCAGCAACGGCACCGCGGCTGGCAACAACGGCACAGGCAACTAAGGAACGACGATGACCACGCACTTCTACGGCGACACCACCGTCTTGCTGGGCCGGACCATGCGCCACATCACGCGCAGCCCGGACACCATCATCACGGTCACGATCATGCCGATCGCCCTCATGCTGCTGTTCGTCTACGTGTTCGGCGGCGCGATCAACACCGGGCAGGGGCCCGGGCATTACGTGAACTACCTGCTGCCCGGAATCCTGCTCATCACGATCGCGACGGGCATCTCCTACACCGCGCTCCGGCTCTTCACGGACATGCAAACCGGAATCTTCGAGCGGTTCCAGTCCATGCCGATCGCACGCTCGAGCGTGCTGTGGGCGCACGTGCTGACCTCAGTGGTCTCCACCCTGACCTCTCTCGTGATCGTCGTGCTCATCGCCCTCCTCATGGGATTCCGCTCACCGGCGGGAGTGCTGGCATGGCTTGCCGTCGCCGGAATCATCGTCCTGCTCACCCTGGCATTGACCTGGATCGCCGTCATCGCCGGCCTCTCCGCGAAGACCGTGGACGGCGCGGGTGCCTTCGCCTACCCGATCATCTTCCTGCCGTTCATCAGCTCGGCATTCGTGCCCACCCGCACTATGCCCGGCCCGGTGCGCGCCTTCGCCGACAATCAGCCCATGACATCCATCATCAACACGATCCGAGACCTGCTCGCACGACAGCCAGTCAGCACCAGCATCTGGACCGCCCTCGCCTGGTGCCTCGGCGTCCTCATCGTCGGGTACGCCCTCGCCATGGCCACCTACCACCGCAAGACCGCCTAACGATGTGTCCCCTCAGGCTTCGCCGACCTGCAGATGAACAACCACAGCACCTCGCGGTGGCCGGGTCCCTGTGGGCGCGGGGTTTGGTCCGGCGGGACCTCAACCGCTGACCCGGGCCCGTTCCCGCAGGGCGGCGCGGGCGGCGGCGCGCAGGCCCTCCGGGTCCAGGCCCGCGTACGCCGACACGGCCTCGGCGTAGGCCGGCCCGTCGGCGTCCTGCGCGGCCCACCGGGCGCGCGCGGCGGACATGGTCGGCTGGAGCCCGTTCTTGAGGCCGAAGCGCTCGGCCAGCGCGATCATCCTCGCTCCCGACCCCACAAAGCCGGCGTCCGCCGCGCGCTGGCCCCGGTCGATGTCGGTCATGGCCAGGGCCAGCAGCAGCGAGCCGCAGACGGCGAGGCCATAGGAGGCGGCGAGCGTCCCGGGTGGCGGCCCAGGGTCCGCGGTCAGCGCTGACAGCGCGGCCGGCAGCGCCCCGGTGATCTCCGCAACCAGGCCGAGCCGGCTGTGGTGCGCGTGGGCCACCACGGCGACGGCCTGAACCTGCAGTGCCCAGGGATCCAGGCGGGACAGGTCGCTGCCGGGTCCGGGGCGCTGCGTGTCCCGCAGCGCCGCCGCGGCCGTACGCCACAGGTGCAGGCCGGTATCGGCGTCGCCGCGGCCGAGCGCGATCTCCGCGCGCATCGCGGTGTCGAACATCGACATATCCCCGGGCTCGTCCGCGCCGTGCGGCGTTGTCAGCCTCAGCTCGCGTTCCGCCTCGTCGTAGGCGCCCCGCTGCAGGTTGGCCCCCACGATTGCCTCGCGCACCCGGTTCGCGGTGGACCACGCCCCGAACGCCTCGATCACCGATAGCGCCGCGCTCAGGTGACGCAACGCCTCGTCGTCCGAACCGGCCTCGTCCACCCGGAGGCACAGTTCGCCGATCCGGGCGTGCGCGGCGGCCCGGAGCCAGGCGCTGCCACGGCGCTCCCACGCGGCGAGCGACCGCCGCGCCGCCGTCAGCGCGCGGTCCAGGTCGCCCGCCCCCTCCCAGACGTAGCTGGCCATGTAGTTGGCCATGCCCGCGAGCAGCGGCTGGTCGCTCTGGCCCAGCGCGTGCAGGGTCGCGAAGTCCGCCTCGGGTGACCCATCCAGCGCGTTCAGCACGGCCTGCGCGGCCCGGGCAAAGGTGTCCGGCGGAGCCGCCGGGAGCCGGCGCAGGCCCACCAGGAACCGCGCCGGGCTCGGCCCCCTCAGCAGGAACCCGGTCACCGCGCCGAGCACCAGGCTGGTCCGGGTGGCCTCGACGAAGGCGGGTTCCGGCCGGAACGGCGGCAGGATCCCCGCCGTGTCTCCCGCCAGGACACTCAGGCGGGCAAAACTCGACTCGACCGCCCACAGCCCGCCCAGCACGGCCGACACCGCCGCGACCGTTGCCCCGTCCTTACGGCCCAGCCCGTGCCCCAGCGCCTGGACCAGATTGTCCTGCTCGGCCCGGACCAGCTCCAAGCCCGGGAGGTCGTCGCCAGTGAGGACCGAGTCGTGGTGGGCCACGCCGAAGTCACGGGCCCAGGCGAGGAACCGGCCGGTCACGCGGTCCGTCTCGCCAGCGTCCTCCCGGCGCGCCGCAGCGAACTCCCGGACGGTCTCCAGCATCCGGTACCGGGTACCCGACGCGGTGTCGGCGACCTTGAGCAGCGACTGATCGGCGAGCTGCTCCAGGACCGGCAGGACGTCGGCACCGAGCAGGTGCCGGGCGGCATCGCCAGTGAACCCGCCGGGGAACACCGACAGGGCGCGCATGGCCGCCTGCCCGGCCGGCTCGAGGAGGTTCCAGCTCCAGTCGATCACGGCGTGCAGCGTGCGATGGCGCTGCGGCGCGTCCCGTCCGCCGCCGCGCAGCACGGCGAACCTGTCGTCGAGGCGGCGGGCTATCTCGGCCACCGACATGACCCGGACCCGCGCGCCGGCCAGTTCCGCAGCGAGCGGCAGCCCGTCCAGGCGGCCGCACAGCTCCCGCACGGCCTGCGCGGGCAGGTCAGCATCGGGCCGCGCCGCCCGCGCCCGCTGCTCGAACAGCTCGGCCGTCGTGGGCAGGTCCAGCTCGGGCAGCAGGAACACCGATTCCGACGACAGGCCGAGCGGGGTACGGCTGGTGGTAAGCACGCGAAGGTTCTTGCTCAGCCACACCAGGGCGTGCACCAGGTCTGCGGCGCCGCGTACGACATGCTCGCAGTTGTCCAGCACTAGCAGCACCGGGCCGGGACCCAGGGCAGTCGCGATCCCGGCGGGCAGGCCCGGCGGGCCGCCGCGGCGGCCGACCGGGTTGCCGTCATCCTCGCCGACGCCGAGGGCGGATGCGACCTCGGCCGTCACGTCGCCGCCGGCGGCGACGCCCGCGAGCTCGACGACGTGCACCACGCGCTGCTCCGCCTGGGCGCTGACCGCGTGCGCGAGACGGGTCTTGCCCAGGCCGCCGGTGCCCACGATCGACGTGACCCGGGACGTGCGCAGCAGGCCCGCCACGGCGGCGATGTCGTCGTCCCGGCCGAGCAGCGGGTTGGGCTCGTGCCGGACGCCGCGGCGGATCACGGGCACGTCGGCCTGCAGCAGCTCCTGGTGCACGCCCTGCAGCGCGGGGCCCGGGTCGCTGCCGAGCTCGTCGCGCAGCCGCTGCCGGTAGGCCGCGTACCTGGCAAGAGCCGCCGCGGGCCCCGCCGTCGCCGCCTCGCAGCGCAGCAGTTCGGCCAGGACCTCCTCGTCCCGCGGGAAGCGCAGGATCAGCTCGCCGAGCGGTGCGGCCGCCTCGGCCCGCCGCCCGAGCCGCGACAGCGCCAGCGCGCGGGCCCGCAGCAGCGACCGGTAGACCGGAACCCGTGCCGCACGCAGCGCAGGCAGCGGGTGGCCGTCCCTGGAGTCCCAGCCCTCCGCGCCCTCGCACAGCGCGAGCCCGGCCTCGGCGTGCCGCAGCGCCGCGAGGTGGTCGCCGGCCCGGGACCGCTTCTCACTCTCGGCCGCGCTGAGCAGGACCGCGGAGGCATCGATCTGGTCCTCGCGCAGCGAGAGGCGGTATCCGCCCGGCGTGCTGACGATGACCCCGGGGCCGAGCCGGGCCCGGGCCCGTGACACAAGGACCTGGAGGGCCTTGACCGGGTGCTCGGGTTGCTCGTCTGGCCACAGCCCGTCCACCAGCCGGGAGGTGGTGCACCCCACGTGCGGGTCCTCGGCCAGGAGCGCAAGCAGGCCCCGCAGCCGGGAGCCGGTAATCTCCAGGCCGCCATAACTAACCCGCGACAGCAGGGCCAGCTCAACGGTCACCGCCATCAGACTAGACGGTCCCCGGCCGGTCGACGCGGGTGACGGCAATGCGCCAGATTCGCTGCTGCCGGACAGCCCGGACGGCCGGACACAGATCACCCGGTTCAGCGTGGCATTGGGCGGTCATCTTGGCTACCGAGCTGCCGCCCATAACGGCTCAGCGCGCGTTCTCACCCAGCCCTCGCGTCACTCTCTGTTGCTTTTGGCCACGTGGCCCACGCTGAGGGAGAACTCGTCGGGACGGCCGGGACGGGCGGCGGTCGACGGGACGGGCGAGGGCAGGTTCCAGGCGGACCGCTCTGTCGGCGGCATTATGCGGGTGATCGTTGTCAAGCTGATCATGATGCTTGGTTGTCGTCGATCTTGCGGATGAGCCGGGCGAAGAGTTCCTGGCGGCCGGTCTGGTCGTGGGCGGCTGCGTGGTCATGCTGGGCGGCCAGGGCGGGCCGGAACTCGATGCTGGTCTGGAAGTAGCTGCAGGTTTCGCAGATGGACTCGAAGGCGCAGTCGAGCTGGGGTGGGCGGGTGCACCAGCCGTTGCCGAGGAGGCGGTGGTGCTCGCGGCGCAGCCGGGTCATCTTCGGGCCGGCGGCGTCGGCAGGGAGCTGGGCTGGCTGGCCGTAGAGCGCCTCGACCTTCTCACTGACGGCGAAGTACTCATCAGCGACGGTGCGGCTGGCGATCTTGGCGTAGCGCAGGGTCATGTCCAGGCTGCGGTGGCCCAGCAGGGCGGCGATCGCTTCCAGGCTCATCCCGCGGTTGATCGCCTGCGTGGCGAGGGTGTGCCTGAGCTGGTGGGGGTGGATGTGGGGCAGGCCGGCGGCGGCGCCGGCCCGGTTGATCATCCGGGTGACGGTATGCCGGTCGAGCGGGCGGCCGTTTTCGCGGGGCAGCAGCAGCGGGTGATCTGCGGGGACGTGCCTGGCCCGGTAGGCATCGATGAGGGTGACCAGCTGGGGGTGCAGGGGCAGGTAGCGGTCTTCGTGGAGCTTGCCGACCGGGACATGCAGCCAGGGCCCGGCACCGATGAGCACGATGGCATCGGCGTGCAGGCCGGTGTATTCGCTGACCCGCAGTCCAGTGCGCAGCAGCATCTCCACGGTGACGCGGACCAGCAGCCGGCGATCACCCTGGGCGGTGCGCAGCAGCTTGGCGGCCGCGGCGTCGTCGAGAGCCTTGGGCAGCGGGTGGTCCTGGCGGGGCAGGTCGCCGGGGAACATCGGCACCCGGGCAGGTGCTTCGTCCCAGCCCCATTCGGTGATGCGGACGAAGAACATCCGCAGGGTGCCGAGGCGGTGCGCGATGGTGGCGGTGGTCAGCCGGGGCTTGTTCTGCCCGGGGCGGGCAGCCAGCCAGGGCTTGAACGCCTCGACATGACGCCGGGTGACCTGGGCCAGCGAGCTCACCGGTGACGGGGCCTCAGCGAGGAAGGCGGCGAACGAGCGGAGTGCCAGGTCGGCGCCGCTGACGCTGCCGGGCCGCAGCACGCAGGCGACCTGCTCCAGGTAACGGCGCATCGGGCCGGTGATCTGCGGGATCGCCTTCTCCAGCTGCTGCCAGTCCGGCAGCAGCGCCGGCCCGGTCACCGGGCGCCCGGCAAGGCAGGCACGGTGGCCAGGGCCTGGGCGTCGATAGCCTCGGCGGCCCGGCGGTACTGGCCCGCCAGCCAGTCATCGCCCAGATGCAGGTAGATGCGGGTCGACTCGATCGAGGCGTGCCCGGCCTGGGCCTGCACCGCCTCCAGCGTCATCCCGGCCTTGCGGAGCTGGGTCAGGCAGGTATGCCGCAGCTGATGGCAGGTCGCATGGGCCAGCCCGGCCCGGCGGCGGGCGCCGTCGAGGATCTCATCGAGCCCGGCCGCAGTCAGCGGCAGGCCGCGGCGCGGGCCTTTCAGCACGGTGAACACCACATCCGTGGCCGTCCCGGCGGGACGCTCAGCTTCGAGATAGGTACTGACCTCGGTGAAGAACCGGGCCGAGACCGGGATCAGCCGCTGGTGGCCGCCTTTGCCCTCGGCGATGAACACCCGCCGTTCCCCGAACCGCAGATCGCCTAGCCGCAGCCCGAGGACCTCGCAGCGGCGCAGCCCGCCCAGCACCATCGCCGCGACCATCGCCCGGTCCCGGTGCGTCCGCAGCGCGGCGGTCAGCGCGTCAACGTCACCTGGGTCCAGGATCCGCGGCAGCGTCCGGGGAGAGCGGACCAGCGGGACACCCTGGCCTGGGCGCTGCCGCTCGCGGCGGGTCGGCAGGCCCCGCGGCACCGGGTTGGCGCTCACGTCGCCGCGGGCTAGCAGGAACCCGTAAAGCCCCGACACGCTCGACAGCCGCCGCCGCAGCGTCCGCGCCGACACCCCTGCGGCACCCGGCCCGGCGACCTGCAGCCGGCCCTCGCCACCGGTGCGCTGCGCGGTCATGAACGCCAGCACATCGGCCGGCCGGACCCGCCGCGGAGGCTTGCCGACCACGGTGAAGAACACCTTCAGGTCATAGGCCACGGCCAGGACCGTATTCGGCCGGCACCGCCCAGCCAGGAACTCCAGATACTCATCCAGCAGCCGGACGCCCAGCCGCACCACAACGTCACCGGCCGCATTCCGCGACCGGACCAGCCGCACAGCAGTCACAGGCACGCAGGCCCCCCATCTCCACAAGGACAGGCCTGTCAGCCTGCCAAGATCCTTATGAAGATCACCCGCATATCATGCAGATCCGGATGTTGCTCAAGTTTGCATGCGCGATCTGGCGCTCGGATGAACCGGATATCGGCGGGCCAGGGTTCCTCTGCCCTGGGATCATGCGTGGATGGCTGATGGACGTCATCGTGATGACGGGGCGGCCCTCGCTGCGGCGTCGCGGCCGCAGCTATCCCGGGCTGGGCAGGTAGCGGTGGTGACTGGGGGCTCGTCCGGGCTCGGGCTGGCGATCGCGACCGCTCTAGCGCACGCCGGCACCGACGTCGTGCTGGCCAGCCGGTCAGCTGCCCGCTGCCAGGACGCTGCTGGCCGGCTGTCCGCCGGGACCGGGCGCATTGTGCAAGGCCATGGATGCGACGTGACCGACGAACGCGCCGTCAGCGGCCTCGTGGACCGGGTGCTGAGCGACCACGGCCGCCTCGACGTGCTCGTGACCAGTGCGGGTGTGCAGGCCCGCGGCACCCTGGATCAGCTCGGCACCGCGGACCTGCGCCGGTGCCTGGAGGTCAACGTCATCGGGACCTGGCTGGCCTGTCGTGCGGCAGCCCGGCCGATGCGCGGTGCCGGGTACGGCCGCATCGTGACTCTTGCCAGTGCGCTCGGCCTGGCTGGCGCTGCGGCCAGGTCCGGTTACGCGGCGAGCAAGGGGGCCGTCGTCCAGCTCACGCGCTGCCTCGCCGTCGAGCTCGCCGGGACCGGGATCACGGTCAACGCGCTCGCCCCGGGCCCGTTCCGCACCCCGCTGAACACTGCCGTGGACGATGATCCGCAGGTCCAGCGGTTCCTCGCGGCCGAAATCCCGCTCGGCCGCTGGGCCGAACCCGGGGAACTCACCGGTGCCGCGCTGCTGCTCACCGATCCCCAGTCCAGCTACCTCACCGGCGCCATCCTGCCCGTTGACGGCGGCTGGACCGCCCACTGACAAGTCCAGGCTCAGCCCCGGCGCAGCCACAAACCGCCATCCATCACGACCCGCAACCGCGCCACCAGCGGCATGACAGTCAGATCGGTACCGTTCGGGTCATGACCATCGAGCCTGACACCAAGGACTGGACCTGGGTGCTGCGGCAGCGCTGCCCGGAATGCGGCCTGGACACCCAGAACTTCTCCGGCGACGAGATCGGCGGCATGATCCGGGCCAATGCTGCGGCGTGGCAGCGACTGCTGACCAGCCCCGGTGATCCCCGCCTCCGTCCATCACCTGCGAAATGGTCGGCCCTTGAGTATGGCTGCCACGTCCGCGATGTCCTGCGGCTGTATGAGCAGCGGCTCACGTTGATGCTCACCCAGGACGGGCCGCGGTTCCCCAACTGGGACCAGGACACTACCGCGGTCGCGGACCGCTACAGCGAGCAGGACCCCGCGGCGGTGGCCCGGGACCTAGCCACCGCCGCCAATGGCAGCGCACTGGCAGCCGCAGTGACGGAGCCCACTTCACCGTCGAGTCCTTCGCGCGGTACTTCATCCACGACCCGGTCCATCATCTCTACGAGGTCACCGGCACCCGGGTACGCCACCCAGCCGTGACACACTCCGCGCGGCAAATGAGTGCACTGCGCTCGCCGCAGAAGTAGCATCACACGGCCAACGTCTGCGGATATCTTCTGGCGTGACGGCGACGCCTTGCCTCCTATTACTGATCAATCGCGGCGGACCAGCCCCGTATAACCCGCGACGGTGAGCGTGGCCAGCGCCCAGCCAAAGACGATGCTGATCCAGGTGAAAACCCCTACGGCGTGCCCCCAGGAGTCCTGACCATTGGAAGTCCAGTAGGCGGCTTGGCGGACATTGATGAGTGGAATGACGGTGTCGATAGCGTAGGCAGCGGGATAGAAGCAAGGGTAATTATTAGTGCATCGTATAGCGGTTGGATGGGCGCCTTTCGGCGGGGAAATCGGAATCATTAGTCCAGAATGCTGCGCAATAAAATAGATCACGACTGCTGCGGCGTAAAGGGCGGCAAGAGCCACCACGGCATGCCAGGTCCGGTAGCCGTACCGGATGGTGTTGTCCAGTAGCCAGTTCAGGACTTTGCGGTATGTGGTGAGTTCTCCGTACCGGCGCAGGTCTCGGCGGCGGGCGATGGCAACTCTCCGCGCTTCTGTGTCTTGCCCAGATTTCCGGTAGACCGCAGCTAGCTGTTCGTACGGTTGCGTGGCGAAGACTCGTTGCTCATTTGCTTTGGCGCGTCTGTAAGGACTTCCGATCCACTCCAGTCGCTTGTCCAGCGTGGCTCCGGGTGTCCAGCAGATTCTGCCGTAGGTGAAGCCATCAAGGAGAAGCAGCCCAGCACAAGCTGACGGCCAGTTCCCATTAGCGCATTGGAGATCGTCTTTGAGTCGACCTGCTTTCGCATCTTCGAGGTTCACTCTCCCAGATACCGCTTGGCGCGGCTCCCAGACGAGGTCATCTGTGATCTGTGCCCCCGCTAGGTCGAGCGCGATTTTCTGTTTACCGCAGGCATCTGTTCCTTCGGCGAGCCTCGCAGTCTTAAGCTCGAACGAACCGCCCATGTGTGCAGATCGGAGTGAAACGGTGCCCTCAGCAATAGACTCCGGGTTGCCGTAACACTCCTTGCCAGGGCCAATGATAATGCTACCGCTCACCTTGATCCGGTCGGCGACCAATGCTCTGCCCTGCTCATCGGTCCCCGTCAGGTGTACAGCGCGATAGAGGAGATCCCCCGTGATATTCGCGCTGACGAGGCGGATGCCGCCACTCGCGGTACGAACGCCGCCGAACCACATGCCGCCGCCTACGGTGATGCCATCGGCAAGCAATGCCCTGCCGTTGTTGTCCTTGCCTCTGAGTTCGACGCTGCCGAGCTGAAGCCGCCCCTGGATCGTCGCCCCTGGCAGCCGGATGGCGCCGGTCGAAGCAGAGAGGGTGTTGACGCTCAGACGGTCGCGGACTTTTAGCGAGTCGGCGACCAATGCGTTGCCATCGCTGTCTGCGCCATCTAGGCAGACGCTCTTACAGTCAAGATGGCCCGTGATATCTGCACCGACCATGCGGATGGCACCGTTCTCGGTGCGGACGTCGTCCAGAGCCGCACCGCCGCCGACTGTCATTTGGTCGGCGAGCAGTGCGCAGCCATGCTTGTCGCTTCCCTTGAACTTGGCGCCGGAGCAGCGAAGCCGTCCTACTATGTTGGCGCCTGGCAGCCGCACGGTTCCAGCAGCGGTGAATTCATCTCCGATGATCACACGGCTGCCGACCCTTACAGAGTCGGCGTAAAGTGCGTTGCCATCGATGTCCGTTCCGGTCAGATTGGCACCACGGAAGCTAAGCTCACCTGCGATGTCGGTACCGATCAGCTGGATACCGCCCTTCTTCGTGGACATACCGTCGAAGTTCGCATCACTGCCGATCTTCATTCTGAGAGCTGTTAGCGCGTTATTATGCTCTTCGTCTCTCCCGTTCAGATTGGCACCTGTGCACCTGAGCCTACCGGCAATTTTCGATCCACGTATTTCGACTCCGCCGGTGGCTACGAATAGCTCTTCAAGGACCACGTCATCGCCAACACTCATGGCAAAAGCGATGAGGGCGTTGCCGTTGTCGTCCTTGCCCTTCAGTTGTGCACCCGCCAGGGTGAGCCTACTGGTTATGCTTGCCCCAGGAATCCTGATCGCGCCGGACGCGGTGAATCCGTCCGAGAGTTGCACGCCCCGGCCCACCTTGATTCGGTCCGCGACAAGTGCACGGCCTTGACTGTCCTTGCCTTCTAGGTGAGCGCCGGTACAGTTGAGCTGGCCTGTGATGTCCGCCCCCATCAAGTCAATGGCCCCCGCCGACTTGAAATCCTTATCGAGGTCCACGCTACCGCCGACCTTCAGTCCGAAGGCGACCAGTGCAAATCCGTCCTTGTTTCTGCCCTCTAGCTGAGTATTCGTGCACTCTAGCCACCCCGTGATTTCGGCTCCCTCCAACTGGATTGGCCTGGTCAGCGTGGAACCGGTCAGGTCGAGGTCTTTGTGGACAACGAGAGATTCGGCCGCCAGCCCCGCCAGGTGACAGTGCTTTAGCTCAAGCAGCGAAACAGTGGCGAAACTGAAGTCCGGCTGCATGTCCTCCAGGTAGCAGCTTTCCATGCGCAGCGGGTAAGGCACTGTGGCCGCCTGCAGATCAAGTTTCCCTTTGATCTTGATGCCGCGCAACTGCACGCCCTTTGCATCTACTCGGCCGGTCTCGGTGAGCAAGCAGCGCAACACCTCCGCCCGGACAGTCCGGTCATCTCCCCACGACCGCATCTCGGCGAGGCTAAAGGGTCCTTCACCCCGGTCAACCAACTTCCCGGCGGCCGCAGCCTCAATGATTTCCTGGTCAAGTGACAGCGGTTTCTGCCCCATTGCCGCTCCCCCAGAGCGTCGGATTGACCGCAAGTAGAGTCCGGTTACCGTTACGCCCCTAAATGTATCTCTTGTGCAAGATAATGGGAACCCCTGAAGATTGTGCTTTCACGCGGAGCAAGATGGATGGTCGCGAAGAACGCTTAATTTGCCATACCCACCCAAACTCCTATAGACTTCTCTAATCCTGACGAAATGTAATGCGCAAAGAACCACACTCACATGCAGAATCGGGCGACTCCAAGGCATCTCGCGGTAGACCCTAGCGCGCAGGATCGGCCTGATCTGTGTGCCTTAGGTGATCATCATCGAGTGGGACGCTGATCACTCGTAACCGGCGTCGATGCGCACCTCCAGACCGCCACGCCCCGTCACGCTGCGTAAGACGAGACGGAACCCGGCTGAGGCCGGGTCGCGGTTCAGTAGCGTGCCGGTGTAGGTGAGCACACGTCGGGCGAGGCTTCCAGATCGCGGTTGTCGGGGCTGGGCGTCTTCAGGGTTGTCTCCTGGGCCACCGACGCTGGGTGTCGGGCGGCTCCGTTCATACGTATAGAAGCCCGGCTTGCTGGGGGGTGGTCCGGCCTGGGCCGTGTCGCCCGCCGGTGCAGGTGGACACTCATCCTTGGCTCTCCCGGGTTTCATGATCATCTGCAGGCCCACAGAATCCCCACAACGCGCTCTCGGGGGAGGAGGCACCACACAGAATCCACAGCCGATACGGACCTGGGCGGAACCAGGCGGACGGCGGTATTATAAGGACATCCGTTCACTGACCAGCGGAAACGCCGGTGAGCTGAGCTTATGGGCAAGCTGAGGATGAGAGTCCCGGCGGGGGCAGACCTCCTTGTAAGCGGCAGGTCAGCGGTTCGATCCCGCTCACCGGCTCCTCTAGAAGTGCCGGCTACCTGCGGGATTCCCGTGCTGTGGTTCCCAGCGAAACCACAGGCGGCTTGGGCAGTCCCGATGAGCGTGAGCGTCGTAACTCATGAACTCATGAGCCGCTTCCTACCACCAGCTTCGCGACTGCGTCAGCCGCAGCACGGTGTTGCCTCCGCCTCAATGTGCGTGTAGTGCGACGTCATAGTCAGGTCAGTGTGGTCCAGCGTCTTGCGCCGGATTTCAGGGCCGGGCGGCGGCAGCTCACCCGCCGTGCTGGTGGATCCAGATGTAGACGATGGCCGCGAGCAGCAACCCGGCCACTGCCGCGACTACCCGGGCTCTCCCGGCGACGCGCTTAGCGCCGTCCAGCCTGGCCTTCGCCCCGGTCACGTCCCGGGCAGCCTGCAGGAGGCGAGCGCCGTACCAGCCAGCCGCGAGGCAGGCTGCGAGGGCGAGGACTACCGCGTCCTTGGTCATGGTGACCAGACTGCCACGGGGAGTCAGGAGCGCAAGGCTCAGGCGCGCGGTCCAGGCCGATGTCCCGGAACACCTCAACGCCGATCCGCCGTGAGTCGTCGCAGGTCAGGGCGGCCGATCAGCGCCAGGGTGGATGCATGATGGGATCGTGACCACGCCACGTCAGCCGCCCGACCCGGGGGTCCTGCCTCCGGCCCCCCGGGTCCGGTGGCGCCCGGACGTGTCCCGGGAAGCGGTGCTCGCCGAGCCGTGCGAGATGTGCTCCGCCGCGGCCGGCGACCCGTGCGACGGCCGGGTCTACACCTGGTTCATCCTCGGCTACTACGTCGAGGGCATGGACGGCATCCATGCCGTCCGGTACAAGGCAGCCGTGGCGGCCGCTGGCCGGCCCTTCACCGGCGGCTTAATCCTGCTGGCGGAGAACGAGTATTCGAACTATCTGGCATCCGGCTGGGCCCCCATGCGAGAGGCCGCCGTTTCCACAATGAGTAACTGCCGGAAACCGTGAGTAGTACCTTCGTGCGGGTCAACGCCGATACACGGGGCAGTCACCCATGCCAGCACCGCTCACCGGCTCCTGCACCCGGCGCCCGGAACTAATTGCCGGTAAGCGCGCCGGGAATATTACAGATGGGTGTTTCGCGCCGCGCGATCACGCGCAATAGCCTCCCAGACATAACGAATGCCGTGAACCATGACAAAGCCTGGCACTTAGAAATACTTTTCTTCTATCTGCGTGGCGCGCTGTACGCTGCCTCCTGCCCTGCCGGCAATTTTGGCATTACGCAAATCACGCTATCGCCGGGCGGCCGGAGCCTGCCCTGGTTCAACGACACAGGAGAGTCAATGCGGCACTATTTAAGAGAACGGGCTGGCGCACGAGGGGCCCGCTACTGGCCGGTCGCGGTCGTGGCTACCGCGGCGGTCGCGGTGGCCACGATGACGCCTGCCGCCACCGCGGCCACCCGCGCGGCGGCAGGGGCCGGCGCGTCCCGCAGCGTCACCCTGTACGCCGTGGGCAAGCGGGTCTGCGCGGCGACGCGGCCGGGCGTGGCGTCGTGTTACGCCGAGATCCGGAAGGTGGTCAGGAAGGGCACCGAGGGAGCACGGCCGTTCAAGGTCGCCGCCGGCGCCACCGCGGCGGGCACGATCGGCCCGGCGGGCGGGCTCACGCCCGGGGACCTGGGCTCGGCTTACGGGCTTACTACCACCGGCGGCAGCGGGCAGACCGTGGCCGTGGTGGATGCGTACAACGACCCGAACATCAACGCCGACCTGCAGTCCTTCGACACGCACTACGGCCTGGCCACGTGCAGCACCACGAACGGCTGCCTGCGGGTGGTCAACCAGGCCGGCGGCAGTACGCCGCCCGCGGATGACACCTCGGGATGGTCGGTGGAAGAGTCCCTCGACGTGGAAACGGTGCACTCGGTGTGCCAGGGCTGCAAGATCATCCTGGTCGAGGCCAACTCGCCGCTCAATGCCGATCTCGCCACGGCAGAGAACACCGCGGTGTCGCTGGGGGCCGGTGAGGTGTCGAACTCGTTCGGCGAGCCGGAATCAGGGACCAGCCCGAGCTTCCAGGCCGCCTTCAATCATTCCGGGGTCGTCATCACCGCGTCGGCCGGGGACGCCGGCTACTACTCCTACGACCAGCTCGCCGCCACCAACCAGGCAGGCATCCCGGCCGCCTACAACACCACGGTCAGCGTGGGCGGCACCTCGCTGTACCTCGGCCAGAGCGCGGAACGGCAGTCGGAGACCGTGTGGAACGACAACGGCGTGCGGGACGTCCTGGAGCAGGCCTTCGCCGCCCCGCTGGGCGCCGGCGGCGGTGGCTGCAGCACCTTGTTCAGCGCACAGCACTGGCAGACTTCACTCAGCGTGTGGGGCAGCACCGGGTGTGGCAGCAAGCGGCTGGTCTCGGACGTCTCGGCGGTTGGGGACTACCTGACCGGCTTCGATATCTACGACTCCTACAACTGCGGTAGCGCGTGCAGCCCGGCCCCGGGCTGGTTGACGGTCGGCGGTACGTCATTGTCCTCCCCGATCATCGCCGCGTCCTATGCGCTGGCCGGTGGTGCCCACGGCGTGCCCTACCCGGCGCTCACCCTCTACGGGCACCCGCGAACGGCGTACGACGTCACCACCGGCGGCAACGGCTGGTGCGCGGGCCAGGGCGCCGCCCAGTGCCCCGACCCCAACTCCCTCGGTTACGGCACCGTGGACTGTGCCTACACCGCCGCCGGCACTCCTGCCGTGGGCGACCGGGCCTGCGACGCCCTGGCCGGTTACGACGGGCCGACCGGCGTCGGCACGCCTGACGGGCTCGCCATGTTCACCAAGACCGGGCCGTCCGCCACCATCAGCGGCCCCACGTCGGTGCCGCACGGCACCAGCCAGACGTGGAAGGCCGCCGTGGCTGATCCGTTCCCGGGCGGGACGGTTGCCAGCTACACCTGGAACTGGGGCGACGGAAGCCGCTCCACCACCACGACCGGCACCGCGGGACACACCTACGCGACCGGCTCGGTAACCCGCACGATCACCCTCACCGTCAAAGACGCTTACGGCGTCACTGGCAGCGCCACCTACACCGTGAAGGTCAGCTAGAGCCCAGGGCCGGCGCAGCAGTGGTGCGCCGGCCCTGGTTAGGCACACCCGGGGGCTGGCCGTCCCGGCGGCCAGCCCCCTTGACGTTACATAGAGTTATCTTGCTGAGGTGGACTATTTGCCCGGAAGTGGGTAAGTACACAGCCGGGGAAACATCCGCCGGGTTAGCACGTTGCGCCGGGTGAGATGGTTTGCGCACCAGGATGTGACGCTCCGCGACGGTCGTGCTGGGCGAACGGATGTCGCAGCAGCCCCCCGCCGGACGTGGGTACGGAGTGAGAGCGAATGGGGCCCGCCGACATGGAGGAGCCTGGCCCAGTGGGCGGGCAGCAGCCGGAGGCTGGGAGCACGCCCACGGGTGACGCAGTACCGGGCGCCACTGATGCGGTCGCCGAGGGCGCTGCGCCCGGCGCGGCAGAGACTGCGGCCGGTGCTGCGTCCGGCGGGGATGCCGCTGGGGCAGCGGCCTGGGTGCCTGCGACTGATGCGGGCGCGGCCGGGGGCACGCCGGGGAGCGTGCCACCGGGGAGCGGGCCGCCGGGGGGCCCCGTCACTCCAGACCGCCGTCCGGCTCATCCCGGCCGGACGAAGAAGATCCTGGCCTGGACGGCCGGCGGCGTCGCCGTCGTGCTGCTGGTCGCCCTCGGCGGGGCATATGCGGTCTACCGGCACCTGAACGGGAACCTGCACCAGGTGGACATCACCGGGGAACTGGGCAACCAGCCGGTGGACCTGCACCCGCAGGCCGAGAACATCGTGATCGTCGGCTCGGACACCCGGGCCGGCCAGGGCCGCGGCTTCGGCCAGGGGCTCACCACCGCCCAGTCGGACACGCTGATGATCCTGCACCTGTCCGCCGACCGGAAATGGGCGGACGTGATGTCGATACCGCGCGACTCGTGGGTGAACATCCCGGCCTGCAAGATGGGCAACGGCCAGATGTCCTCGCCGACCACGTTCAAGATCAATGAAGCCTTCGCGCTGGGGAGCCTGTACGGCAACCACGTCGACCTGGGGATCGCCTGCACCATCAAGACCCTGGAGCAGGACACCGGGATCCACATCGATCATTTCGTGTCGATCAACTTCGGGGGCTTCCGGCAGATGGTCAACGCGGTCGGCGGTGTGGAGGAGTGCAACACCGTAGCGATCAACGACCCGAAGTCCGGGCTGCACCTGCGGCCCGGCCATCACCTGCTGCACGGCTGGGTGGCGCTCGCCTACGTGCGCGCCCGGTACACCCTCGGCAACGGCAGTGACCTGGAGCGGATCGGCCGCCAGCAGGCCTTCATGTCGTCCCTGGTGACCAAGGTGAAGAGCAAGCTGCTCGACCCGCTGGCGATCTACCGGTTCCTGGACGCGGCGACCAAGTCGGTCACTGTCGACAGCCAGATGGGCGGCATTCACGGCCTGTATGACCTGGCCATGAGCGTCCGCAGCATGCCGTCCAGCCAGGTCAGGTTCTTCACGCTGCCGACCTACCCGCGGCAGGAGGTCGTGCCGACCGACACCGCGAACGTGCTCTGGACCCAGCCCGAGGACAGCCAGATCTTCCAGGATTTCCGTAATGACGTCCCGGTTAACGCCGGCTCGCTGCGGCCAGGCCGCGCGCCGGCGATCTCGCCCAGCACCGTCTCTGTCACGGTGCAGAACGCAACCACCCAGTACGGACTGCAGAACTCCGTGGCCGGCGTGCTGCAGCAGAAGGGGTTCAAGGTGGCCAGTGCCACCCAGAGCACCACCCAGGACGTGACTGAGACAGTCATCCAGTACCACGCCGGCAGCCTGACCCAGGCCAGGCTGCTGGAAGCCAAGGTGCCCGGCTCGGGCATCAGGCAGGTATCCGGCACCGGCACCGGGCTCACCCTGGTGCTGGGCAGCAACTACGGAACCACGGCCCAGGCCGCGAGCACGCCCCAGTCCGTCACCCCGACGCCGTCCCCCAGCATCTCGTCCCGGACCGCCACCCAGAACATCTGCGCCAACTAGCCGCCCGGAACCGTGCCCGGCCGCCTCCGGCGCCGGGCCGCCGCAGGCTGAAAGATCTGGTCACGCCGGTGTGCTGTCCGCCATCAACCCGGGCCGGGCGCGCATCGCCCCGATGTGCGCGGCTGCCATCCATGTGGTTGGTGACCGTGGCGGGGCCGTGCGGGGGTACCGAGTACCGCCCGGCGCGGGACGCTGGTGGCTACCGTTGATCACGTGCACCCGACCGTGCCCCCCGCCCGCCCGGCCGGGGCCGCCATCCCACTGGGCGCGACCGTGCTGGCCGCCGTCGTGCGGGCTGCGGGCTGCGCGCTGCTGGCCCTGGCGGGTGGCGTGCTGCCGGGCACCTGGGCCGCGCCGGCGATGGCGTCTCTCCGTCCCCCGGGGATGACCGCCTCCGGCCCGGCCACGGCCGCCCGGCATGTCGTGCTCATCGGGGTGCCCGGGCTGCTGTGGGCCGACGTGACGGCCGCCCGCATGCCGGCCCTGTGGCGGCTGGCCGGCCAGGGCTCGGACGGCTCCCTCGCGGTTACCGGCGTATACCCGCTCACCTGCCCGGCGGATGGGTGGCTCACGCTGAACGCCGCCAACCGGGCGGCTGCCCCGCGCCCGCCCGGGGGAGCCTGCGCGCCACTGCCCGCGGTCACGCCCGCGAGCCCGGCCGGCGCTTCTCCCGCCCGGATCGCGCGGATGCCGTCCATCATCTCCGCCAACGCCGCGCTCAGCGAGAACCCTTCCTGGGGGCTGCTCCGTGCCACCGCGGGCCCGCGGGGGTGCGCCACCGCGGCCGGCCCGGGCGCCGCGCTCGCCCTGGCCAGCCCGGCAGGCCGGGTGACGTCCTACCTTGCCGGGACGGCCGGGGTGACCCGCGCCCTGCTGGCCCGGTGCCCGCTCACCGTCATCGACCTGGGACCGCTGCCCGCGGGCGCCGCGCAGCGGCGCGCGGGCCTAGCCGGCGCCGACGACCGGGAGATCGGCCGGATCAGCGCCGCGCTGCCGCCCGGTACCCGGCTCATGGTGACCGCCCCGGCCGACGGTGCGGTGCCGCACCTGCACCCGATCGTGATCACCGGGCCCGGATACCGGGCCGGGGTGCTCACCTCCCCGTCAACCCGCCAGCCCGGGCTGGTCGTGCTCACCGACCTGACCCCGACGATCGCGGGCTGGCTGGGACAGCCCGTGCCCGGCACCGCCGTCGGCTCCCGGATCGGGCGCACTGGCCGGCCCAGCCTGGCCGCGGCCATCGCCGGGCTGGCCGGCCAGGACACCGCCGCCCAGGTGTACCGGGCCACCATGCCGTGGTTCTTTACGGTGTTCGGGCTGGCCGGCGGTCTGCTCTTCGGGCTGATCGCCATGCTGCCCCGGCACCGCCGGCGGATGTTGGCCCGGACGGCGGGGGTCTTCCTGGGCTCGGTGCCGGCGGGCAGCTTCCTGGCCGGACTTGTGCCCTGGCAGGCGGCACCGCACCCGGCGGTGCTGCTGTATGCACTCAGCGTGGCGTGGGCGGCGGTGATCGCGGCCGCAGCGTGCGGCGGCCCGTGGCGGCATGATCCGCTCGGGCCGCCCGGGTTCGTCGGCGCGGTGACCCTCGCGGTCATCGGCGTCAACGTGATGACCGGCTCACACCTGCAACTGGGCACCCCGTTCGGGCTGTCCGCCCTGGTTGCTGGCCGGTTCTACGGCATCGGCAACAACGCCGTGCTGGTCTATGCCGCATCCGGCCTGCTGCTCTGCGGCTGGATCGGGTCGGCGGCGCTGCGCCGCGGCGCGCGGCGGCGCGCGGTGGCTGGGATCAGCGCCGTCGCGGCGGTGGCGGTCATCGCCGCGGGCTGGCCCGGGTTCGGCGCCAAGGTCGGCGGGACGATCGCCATGGTGCCGGGTTTCCTGCTGCTGATCGCGGTGGCCGCGGGCGCGCGGATCACCCCCGGGCGCGGGGTGCTCATGGTGGCCGGCGGAGCCGTCGTGGCCGCGGCCCTCGCGGTGGCTGCCTACCTCCTCCCCGGGCACTCGGACATCGGCGCGTTCGTCGGCCAGGTCCTGCACGGCGGCGCCGGGACGGTCGTGCACCGCAAGGTTCGCGCCAATCTGGGGTCGCTCACAGTGAACGCGGGCAGCCTGGTCATCCCGGTCGTGGTCGCCTTGTCCGGCGCGGTCATCGGCTGGCCGGGCCGGTTCCGGGCCAGGCGGCTGGTGCGCGGGTATGAGCACCTGCCGTTGCTGCGGCCACTGCTGGCCGCGATCTGGCTCGTCGGGCTGCTGGGCTGGCTGGCTGAGGATTCCGGTGTCACCGTGCCCGCTGCGGGCCTGCCGCTCATCCTGCCGCTGCTGGTGGCCATCGTGGCCGCGGTCCCGGATGCGCCCGCGGCCCGGGTCGTGGCCGGGCCCGGTGCAGCCGCGCCACCCCGGCCACCCGCCGGGACCGGACCGGGCCGCCCGCCGGGCGCGGACGGGGGGACGGCGGGCCACGCCTCGTCGGGCCACGCCTCGTCGGGCACTCCCGAACCCGGTTATCTTTGAGCAGCCAGTGCGGATCGAGTCGGGAGTACGTGGGTGCAATACCGGTTTTCCAGGATCGTGGCCGGCCCGCTGCTGCATCTGCTGTGGCGACCGAAGATCACCGGGCTGGAGCACATCCCGCCTGCTGGGGGCGCCATCCTGGCGTCCAACCACCTGTCCATCGTGGACTCCATATTCCTGCCGCTGATGCTCGACCGGCCGCTCACGTTCGCGGCCAAGTCGGAGTACTTCACCGGCACCGGCTTCACCCAGCGGCTCACCGGTGCGTACATGCGGGCCACCAAGCAGTTGTCGGTGGACCGGGCCAGTTCCCGGGCGGCCCAGGACATGCTGGACGCCGCGCTGGCCCTGCTGCGCAGCGGGGGGCTATTCGGCATCTACCCCGAAGGCACCCGGTCCCCGGACGGGCGGCTGTACCGCGGCCGCACCGGGGTCGGCTGGCTGGCGCTCAACTCGGGGCTCCCGGTCATCCCGGTCGCCATGATGGGCACCGACCGGATCCTGCCGCCCGGGCATGCGGTGCCCCGGATGTACCAGGTGTCGATCCGGATCGGCAAGCCGCTCAGCTTCGAGGCGTACCAGGATGAGCGCTCGCCGGGTAAGGCCCGGCGGGCCGTGACCGACGAGGTGGTCCGGGCCATCGGCGGCCTCTCCGGGCAGGAGTACGTCCCGGTCTACGCCTCGGTCCGCAAGGCCGAGATGAACGGCGACACGCCCCGCTAGCGGGGTTGCCGGACAGCTAGTTCGGCTCGGCGTCGTCCGGTCGGATGCGGGGGAGTGCCTCCGTGCTGTCCGAGGGGTTCCACGCAAACACCCGCCGTGGGGCCGGTTCTGGCTCATCCACCGGGCCGAACAGGTTGCCCGGCGGGCCGCCTGCCGTCCCCGGGAAGGGCGGCTCGAGGTCCGGGGCCTGGCTCCGGCCCGTGCTGGGCCGCCGCGCTGGGCCGCCGCCGGTGCTGCCTGGGCCGCCGGTGCTGCCTGGGCCGCCGCCGGTGCTGCCTGGGCCGCCGCCGGTGCTGCCTGGGCCGCCGGTGCTGCCTGGGCCGCCGGTGCTGCCTGGGCCGCCGCCGGTGCTGCCTGGGCCGCCGGCGGTGCTGCCTGGGCCGCCGGTGCTGCCTGGGCCGCCGCCGGTGCTGCCTGGGCCGCCGGTGCTGCCTGGGCCGCCGCCGGTGCTGCCTGGGCCGCCGGCGGTGCTGCCTGGGCCGCCGGCGGTGCTGCCTGGGCCGCCGCCGGTGCTGCCTGGGCCGCCGGCGGTGCTGCCTGGGCCGCCGGCCGTGCTGCCTGGGCCGCCCGTGCCGCCCGCCGGCGAGGTTCCCGGCCCGGCGTCACCGCCGGCCGGGAAGGGCCGCCGCGGTGGCACCAGCCGCGCGGCCGGGGGCCGCGCCGGGGCGTCCATCCAGGGCAGCTCGCCTTCTGGCTTCTCGGCTGGTCCCCACGGGGGACGCCCGGTGGTCTTGGGTGCCCGGACCGCATTCAGCCGGTGCGCCGATCCCAGCGTGCGCAGCGGCGGCCCGGGTGCGTCGCCGGCCGTGGGCCGGCCGAACGGCGAGCCAGGCGCCGCCGCCTCGTCCGGGGCGGGGGCGTCGGACGAGGCGTTACTGAACGGCGCCTGCCCGGGCACGCCCCGGAGGAAGGCCGCTTCAGCCGCCGCGATGTCGGATTGGCTGGCTCTCCCGAGGGCGGGGGAGCCAGTTGCGGCCGTGCCGAAGGCCGGATCTTCCAGGGCGGGGGGGCCCGGGGCCGGCGCTGTAGGCCGAGCCATTCTCCCCCGGATCACCGAACACCGGGTTGCGCAGCACCGGGCCGCTCAGGGCCGGGCTGCTGAGGGCCGGGCTGCTGAGGGCGGGGGCGCCGAGCGGTGACGCGTGGAACGCCGGGTCCCGGAACGAGGGCGGCACGAAGGCGGGGTCATCGAAGGGCGCGCGGCGGACCCCCGGCGGCAGCGGCTCATCCTCCCGGCCGGGCAGGCCCGGCCGGGTGGCGCGGGTCGCCTGGGTCGCCTGGGCGGCCGCCCGCAGCGGTGCCAGCCGGGCGTCCAGTTCCCGGCGCTGCCGGACGCGGACCAAGATCAGGGCCACGACCGCGAGCAGCAGGATCGCGGCGATGCCCAGCACCGGGTAGCGCAGCGCGGTCCACAGGCTGGTGGTGTGCACCGCCACCTTCGGCGCGGCCGGGGGGGTGGGCGTCACCGGGCTCGCCGTCGCATGGCTCGCCGTCATCGTCGCGTAGATCCGGGCCGCCGAGACCAGGGCCGCGGCGGCGTCCACCGTCCCCGCGCCGGAGCCGGCCTGCTGGCCGGCCGCAGGATGGAACACGGTGCTGCCGGTCAGGGCCTGCTCCACCTGGGCCGGGCTGAGCGCGGGGAACTGCGCCTTGATGAGGGCCGCGATGCCCGCCACCATCGCACTGGCGGCGGTGGTACTGGCCAGCTTGGCGTAGCCGGCCGTCCCGCTGGCCGCGATGACGCCGTCCCCGGCGGCCGTCAGCGTCACGTACGGCTGGCGGCTGCTGAACGCCGCCCTGGTGAAGGTGCTGTTGAACGCGCCGACCGAGATGACCCCAGGGTAGGCGGCCGGGTAGTTCACGCTGTCGGTCCCGGCGCCGTTGTCGCCAGCCGGCGCGACCAGGACCACGCCCTTGCCCAGCGCGGCCTGCACCGCGCTGCGCTCCAGCGGGCTGCCGCCGCTGGTGTTTCCGCCGGCCAACGTGGCCGGGTCCAGCGGCAGGTCAATCACCTGGGCGCCCTGGCGCACCGCCGCGCTGATCCCGCGGGCGATGGCCCGGGGCAGCGCTGCCACCGTCGCTGCATTGGCCAGCAGCGGGTCGCCCGCCTCCAGGGTGACCCGGATGGAGAGGATCTTGGCTTGCGGTGCCACGCCGATGATGCCGGCCTGGTGCTGTGGGCCGTGCCCATGGCCGGCGATCAGGCTGGCCACGGCGGTGCCGTTCGCCCCCCAGAACTGGCCTCCCGGCGTCCGGCCAGAGCCGGTGAAGTCCCGGCCGGTGGTGACTGATCCGGCCAGGTCCGGCTGGGCCGGGTCGACCCCGGTATTCAGGACGGCCACGGTCACCCCGTTGCCGCGGCTGGACAGCCAGGCCTTGGTCACGTGCAGGGAGTGGAGCCACCACTCTTGGTTACGGACCGTGTCCGCGAAGGCCGGCCCGGCCGCCATTGCGAGGCACGCTGCCGCTACACCCGCGGCAACAGCCGACGTCGCCCGGCCACGGAGCCGCTGCGCCATAGTGCCCTCCCGTTGAGCCCTCGGGCATTGTGCCACGTTCGGCCCGGTTCGGGAGGGGGAGCGTTGCGGATGACCCGGCCGGTCCACCCGCGCGGCGGGTGGCTCAGGCCGGGGCGGCCGCGGACAGCCGGACGTGGGCCCCCGGGGGCAGCCCGAGCTGCTCGGCAGCGTCCCCGCCGTTGACCGCCAGCGAGATCAGCCCGGCGCTGTCGGTGAAGGCGACGATCTCCCCTGGAGCCACCGCGGCGAACGTCTCCAGGTATGGCACGGTCAGCTGGCGCCGCCCGCAGCGCACCACCACGGGTGAGCCGAACCCCAGCCCGAGCCGGTCGGCGTCCGAGGCGGCGATGGACAGCTGCACGTTGCCAAACCGGTCCACCGACATCACCTCACCTTCCGCCTCGCCGTCATGCACCCGGCTGGTCGGCGCGGGCAGCGTCACCAGTTCTGACGGGTCGAGCGGCGTGCCGACCGAGGCCAGTTCGGCGCCGCCCGACAGGTGCGCCGCGACGGGGGTGAAGATGTCCCGGCCATGGAATGTCGGCGAGACCGGGTGCAGCCACAGCTCGCCATTGGTCAGCTGGCAGGCCTCGGCCGCGCCGCCCAGGGCGGCCACGGCCCAGGACAGCAGGCCGTTGTCCGGGCCGACCAGGATGCAATGACCGGCTGCCACGGCAATGCCGCGCCGGGCTGTGCCCACACCCGGGTCCACCACGGCGACATGCACTCCCGGTGGCAGGTACGGCACCGTCTGCGCGAGCACCGCGGCCCCGCGGCGGACGTCACCCGGCGGTACCAGGTGGGTGATGTCGATCAGCCTGATCCCGGGCGCGATCCGGGCCGCCACTCCATGGCAGGCCGCGACGAACCCATCCTCCAGGCCGTAGTCGGTAAGGAACGTTATGCAGTCGAAGGAAGCCACGATGGCAGAGCCTACGCAGGCATGGGCACCGCGCATAGAGCCGACCTAGGATGAGGCTTCTGACAGGCATGGGAGGGCAGATGACGGCGCTGTCCGAACGCGAGACGCGGGTCCTTGCCTTCGAGCGGAACTGGTGGCGGTCTCCGGGGGCGAAGGAGCAGGAGATCCGTGAGGTCCTGGGGATGACCGCGACCAGCTACTACCAGCTGCTGAACGAGCTCATTGACCGCCCGGAGGCCCTCGTGTTCGACCCGGCCCTGGTCACCCGGCTGCGGCGGCAGCGGGCCCGGCGGCACCGGATGCGCACGGCCGGACCGGACCGGCCGGACGGCAGCACCTGGTGACCCGCACGGCGTCCGGGCCGCTGGCCGCCCAGCCCGCCGCTCGCTAGGCCCCGGCGTTCCCGGTCTCCGGCCGGCTCCGGGTGCGGCGGCCGGGCAGCCGGGACCGCAGCGACGGCCGGGCGGGCGGTGGCGGCTGCTCCGCGACCCGGTCCAGCGCGTCAAGCTGGGCGTGCAGCCAGGCGCTGGGCGGGAGGGCGGCGCCTGCCGCGGCCAGGGCAGCGCGCCGCCGGTACCGCTCGGTATCGGGCATGAGTAGCGCTTCGTGCAGCGCCTCCGCCGTCCGCGTCACGTCGAACGGGTTGACCAGCAGGGCGTCCGGGCCGAGTTCCGCCGCCGCGCCGGCCTCGGTAGACAGGACCAGCACGCAGCCCCGCTCGGCCAGGATGGGACCCTCCTTGGCGACCAGGTTCATCCCGTCCCGGATCGGGTTCACCAGCAGCACATCGGCCAGCTGATAGGCGGCCAGGGACCGCGGGTAGTCGTCGTTGACCTGGAGGATCAGCGGATCCCAGTTGACGGTGCCGAACTCGTCCACGATCTCGGCCGCCATCCGCTGTACCCGCGCGGTGTACTCCCGGTACTCCGGCAGGTCATGCCGGGACGGGTAGGCGAAGGCCACATGGGTCACCCGGCCCCGCCATTCCGGGTGCCTGACCAGCAGCTCACGGTAGGCGGCCAGGCCGCGCACGATGTTCTTGGACGGCTCGGTCCGGTCGATGCGGACGATCAGCTGCCGACCGCGGGTGGCCTCCCCCAGCGCTACCACGTGGGCCTGCACGTCCGCGGCCGCGGCCCGGTCGCGCAGTTCCGCGGCGTCCACCCCGAGCGGGTGCACGCCGACCGTGGTGAGGTGACCGCGGTGCCGGACGAGCCGCCGCTGCAGGTCCACCTCGGCGTCGAGGAACTCCGCGCAGCAGGCCAGGAACGCCTCCGCCCAGCGCCGGCACAGGAACCCGGCATGGTCCGCGCCGAGCATGCCGTCGAGCACCTCGCGGCCCACCTCGTCGGGGAGCAGCCGGTAATAGTCCGGCGGCGCCCAGGGCGTGTGCGAGAAGTGCGCGATCCGCACGCCCGTGCCCTGGTCGGCGAGCATCCGCGGGACCAGCGGCAGGTGGTAGTCCTGGACCATGGCCCGGACCGGGACGGCGGGGTCCCCGTCCGACTCCCCGGTGCTCTTGGCCAGCGCCGCCGCGAAGGCGGCGTTGTAGCTGCGGAACGACTCCCACTCCCGGCGGAACGCGTGCCCGAAGGCCGGCTCGTTGGGCGCGTCGTACAGCATGTGGTGCACGAACCACAGCGTCGAGTTGGCCACGGAGTTGTACGCGCGCTGGAAGGTGACCGGCGGGATGTCCAGCATCAGCACGGCGGGCCGGATGCTGCTCCCGGCCTCGCGGGTGGCGGCCTCGCCATTCCCGGCCGGCCCGCCGCCGAGCAGGGCCGCGGCCGGGCCGGCGTCGATCCGGCCGTCCGGGGCACTGCGCGCCGCGGCCCGGTCGGCGTCGCTGAGCGCGGCGCACACCCACAGCACGTCGGCCTGGCCGCCCACCGAGGACAGCCCGGAGACCAGGCCGCCCGCTCCCCGACTGGCCACCAGGGAGCCGTCCTCGCCGAGGCTGAACGAGACCGGTCCCCGGTTGGAGGCGATGAGGACCCGCTGATGCGCGGTCATGAGGTGAGGCTAGCCGGAAGCGGCCGGGGGCGCGCGTGGTGCATCGGTTAGAGTACAAGGTACAACTTCATAACGCTCATCCAGAGGGGTGGAGGGATACGGCCCGGTGAAGCCCCGGCAACCATCACGGTGAGGTGTGCCCGCGAGGCCATTCCCGTGACAGGTGCCAAGTCCGGCCCGCGGCCATCCGGCCGATGGGGCAGATGAGGAGAAAGGCCTCGCCACGTGAGCACACCGCCGCCCGCAACGACCAGTTCACCCGCTCCCTCCCGCTTCGGGTATGCCAGCAGCCTCGGCTGCCGGGAATGCGGCCAGACCTACCCGCTCGGCTCGACGCACGCCTGCGCGGAATGTTTCGGGCCGCTCGAGGTCCGCTACGACTACCCGCAGCTGACCCGGGCGGCGATCGAGGCCGGCCCGGCCAGCATCTGGCGTTACGCAAGCCTGCTGCCGGTGCCCCCGGACGTGGCCGCCGCGCCCAACACCGAGCCCGGCTGGACCCGGCTGGTCCGGGCCGATCAGCTCGGCCGCGAGCTCGGCATGCGCGCGCTGTGGGTGAAGGACGAGCGGGCCAACCCCACCCACTCCTTCAAGGACCGGGTGGTGGCGGTGGCCCTGGCCGCCGCCATTGAGCTGGGTTTCAAGGTACTGGCCTGCCCGTCCACCGGGAACCTGGCCAACGCCGTGGCCGCCGCCGCGGCCCGGGCCGGGATCCGGTCGGTGGTGCTCATCCCGTCCGACCTGGAGCCGCAGAAGATCGTGGCCACTGCCGTCTACGGCGGCACGCTCGTGCCCGTGCTGGGCAGTTACGACGACGTCAACCGGCTGGCCTCCGAGCTCGCGGACGAGCGCGAGGACTGGGCGTTCGTGAACGTCAACGTCCGTCCTTACTATGCCGAGGGTTCCAAGACCATCGGGTACGAGATCGCCGAGCAGCTCGGCTGGCGCCTGCCCGCGCAGATCGTGATCCCGGTCGCCTCCGGCGCCCAGCTGGTGAAGATCGACAAGGCGTTCCGTGAGCTGATCGAGCTCGGCCTGGTGGAGGACACGCCGTACCGGGTATTCGGCGCGCAGGCCACCGGGTGCTCACCGGTAGCCGCCGCCTTCCGCAGCGGGCATGACGTCGTGCAGCCAGTCCGCCCGGCCACCATCGCCAAGTCGCTGGCGATCGGCAACCCGGCTGACGGGCCTTACGTGCTGGATGTGGTCCGGCGCACCGGCGGCGCGGTGGCCGACGTGGACGACGACGCGGTGGTGTCCGCGATGCGGCTGCTCGCCGCCACGGAGGGCATCTTCGGCGAGACGGCGGGCGGGGTCACCCTGGGCGTGCTGCTCAGCCTGCTCGCCGCGGGGCAGCTGGATCCGGAGGCCGAGACCGTTATCATCAACTCCGGGGACGGCCTCAAGACGCTGGACGCGGTCGCCGACGCCGCGCCGTCAGTTCCCCCCATCCGGCCCACGCTGGACGCTTTCCTGGCCTTCGAGGCCGGGGCTGGCCAGGCCGGCCCGCGCTCCCGGTGAGCGCGGCCAGCCGTCCGGCACGATAGGACCACCCAGCACGGTGATCGCCGCGGTGCATGCATTCCCTGGAGAGGCAGGCCTGAGATGAGCGTGTCCGTTCGCATTCCCACCATCCTGCGCACCTATACCGGCGGGGCGGCCGAGGTCACCGCCGACTCGGGCACCCTGCGCGAGGTCCTCGCCGGCCTGGACGCCTCCTATCCGGGCATCGGCGGCCGGATCATCGACGACACCGGCCAGCTGCGCCGGTTCGTCAACGTCTACGTGGGCGAGGAGGACGTGCGCTTCGCCCAGGGCCTCGACACGCCGGTCCCGGCCGGTGCCCACGTGTCAGTGATCCCGGCCGTGGCGGGTGGCGCAGGGCCCTACCGCCCGGATTGGGGCCAACTGTCCCGCGCCGCCCATGCGCGCGCGGAAACTCGCTGTCCCGCATTCGGGGAGTAACGCGTCACGAAGGCTCGATGCACGAGGTAAGGTCGGATCCGGTCGCTGTCGGTCGGCGAGTTTGGCAAGCCTGTCTTGCACACGCCTAACCCCGCCGCGATCGACGGGTTCTGCGGAGGCAAGGGTGGAACCCGAGGCCCGAGCGGAGTTAGGGAGTTGTTGGGTAATGGCTCAGGGCACCGTCAAGTGGTTCAACGCGGACAAGGGCTACGGCTTCATCGCGGTCAACGGTGGCAGGGACGTGTTCGTGCACTTCTCCGCCATCCAGATGGATGGCTACCGCAGCCTCGAAGAGGGGCAGCGGGTCGAATTCGAGATCACGCAGAGTGACCGCGGCCCGCAGGCGGAGGCCGTCCGGGCTGTGTGAGCTTCTGCTCACCCTGTTCGGCTGATGGTCCGGCACCCGGGTTCCGGGTGCCGGACCATCAGAGTATTTTCCTGGGGTGACCCAGCTGCTCCCGCCGCGCAGGCGGGTGCCATCGCGGCGCCGCGGGACCCGTCAGGCGTTCTGCCGTTGGCGAACGGACATCCGGGTGTGCGGCCCGGGATGCCCCCGCCGTGGCGGTGGTGACCATGCGCTGACGCCATGGCAACCGCCAGGTGGCGGCAGGATGAAACGTGCGTTCGGTGCTGTCCGCGGTAACGGCCCAGGTCGGGCTCATGCCGCCGGTCTTCGCCCGGCGGCGGCCGGGCGCGCCGCCTCGCTGCCGGCGTCCGCACCGGCCCTGGGCCGGCGTCGGGCCCGGTGGCGGCGGCCCGGCTTGCACTCTCACGTCGAGAGTGCTAAACAAGGCGTTGGCACTCTCCCCGTGAGAGTGACAATAAGCGCGGCGGGAATCGGGGCGATGAGGCCTCGCCGGCGGCAGGAAGGGACTGCCCGCCGGGGGGCCGGCCGTCGCGGGCATCGGCCCGGTTCGCACACTCAAGCCACCAAGTCCCGGGAGGACTGGAGCCTATGGCAGCCAAGATGATCGCGTTCGATGAGGACGCGAGGCGCGGCCTCGAGCGCGGTATGAACCAGCTCGCCGACGCCGTTAAGGTAACTCTCGGCCCGAAGGGCCGTAACGTGGTGCTCGAGAAGAAGTGGGGCGCCCCCACGATCACCAACGATGGCGTGTCCATCGCCAAGGAGATCGAGCTCGAGGACCCGTGGGAGAAGATCGGCGCGGAGCTGGTCAAGGAAGTCGCCAAGAAGACCGACGACGTGGCCGGTGACGGCACCACCACGGCGACGGTGCTGGCGCAGGCGCTGGTCCGCGAGGGCCTGCGTAATGTCGCCGCGGGCGCCAACCCGATGTCCCTCAAGCGGGGCATCGAGGCTGCCGTCGAGCGGGTCAGCGAGGAGCTGTCCAAGCTGGCCAAGGACGTGGAGACCAAGGAGCAGATCGCTTCGACCGCCTCCATCTCGGCGGGCGACCCCGCGATCGGTGAGATGATCGCCGAGGCGATGGACAAGGTCGGCAAGGAAGGCGTCATCACCGTCGAGGAGAGCAACACCTTCGGCCTCGAGCTTGAGCTCACCGAGGGCATGCGCTTCGACAAGGGCTACATCTCGCCGTACTTCGTGACCGACCCGGAGCGGATGGAAGCGGTCCTGGACGACCCGTACATCCTGGTGACCAACACCAAGGTGTCGGCGAACAAGGACCTGCTCCCGCTGCTCGACAAGGTCGTGCAGTCGGGCAAGCCGCTGGTCATCATCGCCGAGGACGTGGAGGGCGAGGCCCTCGCGACCCTGGTGGTCAACAAGATCCGCGGCCTGTTCAAGTCCGTCGCGGTGAAGGCCCCCGGTTTCGGTGACCGGCGCAAGGCCATGCTCGGTGACATCGCCATCCTCACCGGCGCCCAGGTGATCAGTGAGGAAGTCGGCCTCAAGCTGGAGAACGCCGACCTGGACCTGCTCGGGCGGGCCCGTAAGGTCGTCGTGACCAAGGACGAGACGACCATCGTGGACGGCGCTGGCGACCCCGAGCAGATCTCCGGCCGGGTCAACCAGATCCGCGCCGAGATCGAGAACACCGACTCCGACTACGACCGTGAGAAGCTGCAGGAGCGGCTGGCCAAGCTGGCTGGCGGCGTGGCCGTCATCAAGGCCGGCGCGGCGACCGAGGTCGAGTTGAAGGAGCGCAAGCACCGCATCGAGGACGCGGTGCGTAACGCCAAGGCAGCTGTCGAAGAGGGTGTCGTCGCCGGAGGCGGCGTGGCCATCCTGCAGGCAGGCGCCAACGCCTTCAAGAAGCTCGAGCTCACCGGTGACGAGGCGACCGGCGCGGCCATCGTGCGCCGGGCCGTCGAGGAGCCGCTCAAGCAGATCGCGGTCAACGCCGGCCTCGAAGGTGGCGTCGTGGTCGAGAAGGTGAAGACGCTGTCTGCCGGCCAGGGGCTGAATGCCGCGACCGGCGAGTACGTTGACATGTTCAAGGCCGGCATCATCGACCCGGCTAAGGTGACCCGTTCTGCGCTGCAGAACGCGGCCTCCATTGCGGCGCTCTTCCTCACCACCGAGGCAGTCGTGGCCGAGAAGCCGGAGAAGGAGAAGGCGCCGGCTGCGCCAGGCGGCGGCGACATGGACTTCTGACCGCGGCGGGGGCTCAGGCTCCTGGTCACGGCGAGTCCGAGAGGGCGGTCCCGGGTTACCGGGGCCGCCCTTTCGCATGCGGTGCCCTCCGGCCTGGTGCACGCAGATCCAGATGAAATGGCCGTGCATGGGTACTGATAACGTGCCAGGCTCCACAATGGCCGGGTTCCGGGAGACTATCGAGGCATGAGGCGCCGCCCCGCTCCGCCGTCCGCGCAGCAGATGATCCGCGACTATCTCGGCCAGGTGTCGAGCGCGGCGCAGCACCTGCTGCCCAAGGGCGACCGGTTGCTGTTCGTCGGGCGCACCCGGGCCTCGATCGAGGCCCGGGTGGGCCCGCTCCCCTCGGCGGACGCCGATGCCGTGGCCGCCGCGCTGACCGCGCTGGGCGACCCGGAGGAACTCGCCAAGCAGGAGCGGGAACGCCTGTACACCGCAAAGCACGGCGGGGGTGCTGCGCCGCCGGTGGCGTTGTGGAAACCGGCCAAGGATTCCAGGCGCGGGACCCGGCCGCTGCCGCGGCCACCCCGCCCCCGCTCCGGTGACGGCCCGCCGTGGAAGCCGCGGCCGTGGCCGACCCGGGGTAGCGCGGCCATCCCGGCAGCTCCCGGTACCGGGGCCGCGCCGCCGCCTGACCAGCCCTCGGGCGGGCCGCCTGGTGCCGGGGCCGCGCCGCCCGGGCCCGCGATGTCCGCCGGGGCCGCGCCGCCCGGGCCTGCGACGTCCGCCGGGCCCGCCTCCGGAGCCCAGGCCGCTCCTCCTGCGGGGACTGTGCCCTCGAACGGGCAGGCGCACCGGGATGGGCTGCTGCCCCCGGGCGGCCCGGGCCAGCCGGGGCGCGAGCGGCCGGGCGCGGTGACGCCGCCGGCCCCGGGCCCCGGGCCGGAGGCCGGGCCCCTGAATGCCACGGGCGATGCCGGCCCGGGGCCACTGGCCGAGCCCCCCGGGAAAGTCCCGGCTGACCCCACCGAGCCACTGTCGATCGTCCCCGGCATGGGGCTGGCCGAGGAGGAGCCGGACGGCCGGCTGGCCGGGCGCCCGGCCATGCCGGCCCCGCTGGCCGAGGCCGCCGCCCTGGCCCGCAAGCATCCGCTGGAGACCGCGTGCGTACTGCTCATCGGCGTGGGCGGGCTGATTTTCCCGTTCCCGCTGTGGCTGATCGGCGGCCTGGTCGCGCTACGGTCCCGGCGCTGGGACGGCCGGGACAAGCGGCTGGCCCTACTCGGCCCGCCGCTGTTCGCCGTGGCCTGCCTGCTGATCCTGGGCGCTACCGGGAACGGCAGCTATTTCCAGGCCGTCGGGCACGCCCTGCACCAGTTCGGCCTGCTGCTGCGGGCGGGCTGCCTGCTGTGCGCCGGCTACCTGGTGTGGCGGCTGCGGCGCGGCCCGCGCGCCCGGAAGACCCCGCCGTGGCAGCGGCCCCGCTGACCGGGGCTCGCGATCCCGCCACCCGTACGGGCTCACTACGGGCGCAATAAGGCAATGTCAGGATTACCCGCGATGCGGCTGGGTATGAGCTCCCGGTGCCCCGCAGGTTTCTGGGTTCCCGGGGCTGCCACCGGCATCATGAGCCGATAACCTAGGGGCGCATTTCCTCTGCGCTTACCCACCCGTTCTACCCGCGTGAGGTCTGGTCCGTGCCCACTGGCAAGGTCAAATGGTACGACGCCGACAAAGGGTTCGGCTTTCTCACCCGCGATGACGGCGGTGAGGTGTTCGTGCATTCCACCGCCTTGCCCGCGGGCAGCACCGCGCTGCGGCCCGGGCAGCGGGTTGAGTTCGGCGTCGCCGAGGGGCGGCGCGGCGTGCAGGCCCTCCAGGTCCGGCTGCTCGACCCGCCGCCCACGGTGGCCAAGGTGGCCAGGAAGAACCCGGACGAGATGGTCGTCATCGTCGAAGACCTGATCAAGCTGCTGGACGGGGTGTCCGCCGCGTACCGCCGGGGACGGCATCCTGACGCGCGGGACGGGACGAAGATCGCCGCCGTGCTGCGTGCCGTGGCTGACGACCTGGAGGCGTGACGCCAGCCTGGAGGCGTGCCGCCGGGCCGCGGGCCGGCCCCCTGAGGAGCCGGGCCGCGGGCCACCGTTGGTGACCGAGAGGCAGGCGGCAGCGCCGCGCATCCCGGTGGCCGCCTGGATCCGTCCCTCGTGGTTGGGCCGGACCGCGTTGTCGGCGCGGTCGTAGCCGGGGCGTTGCGGTCCCGACGGGCCGCCCGTCGGCTATCTGGCCGGCTCCGGGGCCAGGCGGCGGGCGGCCAGGATGCGCCGGCGGCGGCTGGCTACCAGGTACGCCGTGGTGGCGGCCAGCCCGCCCGCGGCTACCGCCAGCCCGGCCACCCCGCTCGAGGTGAAGGACATGGCCAGCCCGGCCAGCCCGCCCGCCACCCAGGCGAGCTGGTGGATGGTCTCCGAGGCGGCCAGCACCGAGGACCTGATCTCCTCGCTGATCTCGCGCTGCACGATGGAGTCCAGCGCGAGCTTGGCCAGCACCTGCCCGAACGCGGCGACGAGGGCCACGACGAGCGCGGCCCACAGACCGAAGTAGGCCGCACACACCGCGGTGATCACGGTGGAGACGGACAACATCGTGAACATGATGACGTACGGCGCGCGGGCCCGCAGCGCCGCGCCGACGGCGGTGCCGATGAACCCGCCCGCGCCGGCCGCCACGATCATCTCGGCCAGGGCCACCTTGTCGCTGACGCCCGGGAAGTGCACGATGCGCAGCAGGAAGGCCAGGAAGAAGATCATGTAGCCGGAGAAGGCGCGCAGCGCCGCGTTGCCCCGCATCGCCTCGCCGACGACCGGGCCGACGCTCCGCAGCGTGGCCGCCCACCGGGCCTGCCGGGGGCCCGGGCGCGGCAGCGGCCGGGTGCGGGCCGGGCCGTCCGCGGCCAGGCGCCCCCGCGGCGGGCCTCCCGGCGGCCCGGCTCCCGGCGGGGCCGCCTTCGGCCGGGCCCGCCGGTTGCGGCCCGCGCTGGTCCACCCGGTCCGGCAGCCTGATGCCGAGGGCGATCGCGGCCAGGTAGAGCAGGGTGCCGGCCCGGAGCACCCAGCCCGCGCCGGTCGATCCGCCACCCGCGGCGAACGACACCCCGGCCGCGCTGGCCGCGCCGAGCGTCGAGGCGATCAGCGCCGCGAGCGAGATCCGCGCGTTCGCCGACACCAGCGTGATCTTGGCCGGGAGCAGGCGCGGGGTCACCGCGCTCCGGGTGACCCCGTAAGCCTTCTGCAGCACCAGCACCCCGAACGCCGCCGGGAGCAGGGTCAGCGTGTCATTGTGCATGGCCGCGCCGGCCATGCCCCAGCAGAGCAGGCCACGGGCCAGCAGGGTGCCGATCATGATGTACCGGCGGCCGTCCCGGACCCGGTCCAGCATCGGCCCGATGAACGGGGCCAGCACGGCGAACGGTGCCATCGTGATGAGTAGGGTGAGGGCGATCCGGCCCCGGGCCTGGTCAACCGAGGTGCTGAAGAACAGCGTGCCGGCCAGCGCCACGGCCACGAACGCATCCGCCGCCGCGCCGGCCGCGGTCAGCTCGATGAGCCGGTCCAGGCCGGTGCGGTCGGCCCCGGAGGCCTGCGTCATCCGGCGGATGCCCCGTCCCGTGCCACGGGCGGCGGAGGCGCCGGCCCGGCCGGCTGAGCTGAGCCCGGTACCGAGCCCGCGGGCCGCCCGCCGCGCATGCGGCCCAGCACCGGACACTCCCATGCTCCCAGTATTCTGCTTTCTCGGGGTGCCGGCGACGGTGCAGCGCAGCGCTGCGGAGCCGGGTGCGCCGCGCCCCGGTACACGGCACTTCCAGGATGGGGGACAATTGCTCTTCGTGAGCCCACTGCGCGGGAGGACGAAGGAACCCGACGAGGCCTGCGCCCAGGCTGTCGAGCTGGCGCGGCGCGCGGCCGAGGACCTGGGTGGCGCGGCCATGGTCGGGGATCACCTGTCGGTCACGGCGGACGGCGACCGGGTGGTCACGCATACGTTCCGCTGCCTCGACCCCGCCTACCGGGGCTGGTGCTGGGCGGTCACGGTGGCCCGTGCGTCCCGCGCCAAGAATGTCACCGTCAGCGAGAGCCTGCTGATCCCCGGGCCGGAAGCGATCCTGGCGCCCGACTGGGTGCCGTGGCGGGAACGGCTGCTGCCCGGCGATCTGGGCGTGGGCGACCTGCTGCCCGCGCCCCCGGACGACCCCCGGCTCGTCCCCGCCGTGGCCCTGGACGGCGACGACGGCCTGGCCGACTGGGGCGAGACGGCCTGGGCGCTGCCCGGGGCCGAGCCGGAGGACCTGGTCCCGGTCCAGGCGGACATGGCGGCCGGGGGACCCGCCGAGCCAGGCGCGGGCGGCGCTGCGGCAGATTCCGGCGACGCCGCTGCCGCCGGTGCGGAAACGGCACCGGGCGCCGGCGACCCGGACGCCGGCGCTGCTGGTGGCACCGTGGCCGTGAACACCGGGGCCGAGCCGGGCATGCAGGCTCCCCCGGCCGGCGATAGCGTGACCGGCGGCGGCCCGGTCAGCAGCGTGCCGGTCCGGGCCCGGGTCATGTCCGCCGCCGGGCGCGACGACGCGGCCCTGCGCTGGTACACCAGCGAGCACGGGCCGAAGTCGCCCCTGGCCCATGCGGCTCCGGGGCTGTGCGCGGGGTGCGGCTTCTTCGTCCGGCTGGCCGGCCCGCTGGGCCGGGTGTTCGGCGCGTGCGCGAACGAGTACGCGCCCGACGATGGCCGCGTGGTGTCGGTGGACCATGGCTGCGGGGCGCACTCCGAGGCGGTGTTCCCGCCTCTGGCCGAGCAGCCGCTGCGCCCGGTGATCGACGAACTCGGCTACGACCTGGTCGACATGCCGGGTGTCTCGGTCGAGGAGACCGTGTTCGAGCCCCTCGACCACAACTAGCCGTCCGGCTGTCCGCTAGCCCGTCCGGCTGTCCGGCTGTCCGGCCGCCTCCTCAGGTCGGCGGGCCGTCGCGCGGCGCTGCGCCGCGCGGGCCCGGGACCGCTTCAGCCGGGGCACGTACCACAGCGCGAACAAGCCCATGCCCAGGCCGGCCGCGCAGGGCCAGAGCCACCAGCGGTCGGCGGCCGGCAGGCTGGGCCGCAGCGCCGCCATGACGATCAGGGCGACCGCCCAGGCCCCGGTGAGGACGCCGGTCACCAGCCGGTCGCTGGCCTCGAGCGGAGGCGGCGCGGCACGAAGTTTCCTGGTCACTTGATCAGGCTAACCGGGTTCCGCGTGGTGTACTGGACGCACACCCCGCCCGGGGGCTGACCCGTTCGCCTTGCTAACGGTTTGACGGAATGCCGCGTACCCGCATACCGTTAGCAAAAGTAATGACTCAGGCTAATGATAATGACATCCTCGCAGACCAGGTCCGACGCGGGCCTGGCCACCACGCTACGGATCTCCGTCAGCCGCCTCGCCCGGCGGGTCCGGGTCGAGCGGACCGCCGAGGGCCTGGCGGAGCCGGTGCTCTCGGATACCCAGTTCGCCGCGCTGGCGACGCTGGAACGGCACGGCCCGATGAGCCCGGGCGAGCTGGCCGGCCACGAGCGGGTGCAGCCGCCCTCGATGACCCGGGTCATCGCCGCGCTGGAAGCCTGGCAGCTGGTTACCCGGGAAGCTCACGCGTCGGACCGGCGCCAGGTGGTGCTGACCGTGACGCCGCAGGGCCGCGACCTGGTAGCCCGGGCCAGGCGCCGCCGGGACGCCTGGCTGGCGAAACGGCTGACCGAGCTGACTGCGCAGGAACGGGCGACGCTGCGGGCGGCCGCACCGATCCTGGAGAAGCTCAGCCAGGCCTGACCGGCCGGCCCCGGCTGCGGACCTTCCGCTCGCTGCGGACCCGCAATTACCGGCTGTTCGCGACCGGGCAGGTGATCTCGAACAGCGGCACCTGGATGCAGCGGGTGGCGCAGGACTGGCTGGTCCTCCAGCTCACCCACGGCAGCGGCACCGCGCTGGGGATCGCGACCGGGCTGCAGTTCCTGCCCATGCTGCTGTTCAGCCTGTGGGGCGGGGCCATCGCGGACCGGTATCCTAAGCGGCGCATCCTGATGCTGACCCAGACCGCCATGGGCCTGCTCGCGTTCACCCTCGGCCTGCTCGCGATGACCGGCACGGTGCGGATCTGGCAGGTGTACGGCCTCGCCTTCGGGCTGGGCCTGGCCACGGTGGTGGACAACCCGACCCGCCAGGCGTTCGTCACCGAGATGGTCGGCCGGGCCGACATGCCGAATGCCATCGCGCTGAACAGCGCCATCTTCAACCTGGCCCGGATCGCGGGTCCGGCCGCGGCCGGACTGGTGATCGGCGCGGTGGGCACCCCGGTAGCATTCTTCCTCAACGCGGCGTCCTACGGCGCGGTACTCGTCGCGCTGAAGCTGATGCGTCCAGGCGAGCTTTACCCGGCGCGGGCGGTGCCGCGGGCCAGTGGCCAGCTCCGCGAGGGGCTGCGCTACGTGCGGAACCGGCCGGCCCTGCTGATGCCGATGGTGCTGATTTTCTTCGTCGCCACCTTCGGGATGAACTTCCAGGTGACCAACGCGCTGATGTCGCGGCAGGTGTTCCACACCGGCGCTACCGCGTTTGGTGTCGCCTCGGCGGTCTTCGCCGCAGGCGCGCTGGCCGGGGCGCTGCTCGCCGCGAGGCGCAGCAAGCCCGGGCTGCGGCTGCTGGTGACCGCCGCGTTCGGCTTCGGCGTGCTGGAGGCGGTCACCGCCCTGATGCCGTCGTTCTGGCTGTTCCTGGCCTTGCTGGTGCCGACCGGGCTGCTGCTGCTGACGCTGAACACGGCGGCCAATTCGGCGGTCCAGCTGGGCAGCGCGGAGGACATGCGCGGCCGGGTCATGGGCCTGTACATGCTGGTCTTCCTGGGCGGCGCGCCGCTCGGCTCGCCGCTCGTCGGCTGGGTGGCCGAGCAGTTCGGCCCCCGGATGAGCCTGGTGGCGGGCGGGGTCATCTCCGCGCTGGCCGCCGCGGTGGTCGGCCTGCTGCTGGCCCACCGCCGCGGCGTGACCGTCCGCGACGCCGTCCGCCCCCGCGAACTGGCCCGGCTGGTCGCCTGAGCTGTGCTAGCCCTGCGGGGCGCCCCCCGGAACCCCCGGGCCCCCGCGCAGCGGTGCTACCAATGAGCTATGCGGCTGTTCGTGGCGGTGGGCATCCCGGAGGTGGTCGCGGCCGACCTGGACGGCGCGGTCGCCCCGCTCCGCGGCACCTGGCCGGCGCTGCGCTGGACCGGGCGCGACGCCTGGCACGTCACGCTGGCCTTCCTCGGCGAGATGCCGGACGCTGCCACCTCGCGCCTGCTGCCCCGGCTGGAGCGGGCCGCGGCCCGGCACCCGCTGATGTCGCTGTCACTGGGCGGGGCCGGCGCGTTCCCGGCGCCGCCCCGGGCCCGGGTGCTCTGGACCGGGGTACGCGGGGAGCAGGCCGCGCTGAGTGCCCTGGCCGCCTCGGTGGCCGCCGGGGCGCGGCGGGCCGGAGCACCGGGAGCCGAGGAGAACCGGCGGTACCGGCCGCACCTGACGCTGGCCCGCTGCCGGGAGCCGGTGGACGCCCGGGATCTGGTGGCCAGCCTGGCCGGCTACGCCGGGCCGTCCTGGGACGCCGGCCAGATCCACCTGATCCGCAGCCACCTGCCCGGCGGCCGCCCGCAGGAACGGCCCCGGTACGAGACGCTCGGCAGCTGGCCGCTGCGGGCGCCGGCGGGCGGCTCGCGGGACCGGTGACCGGGCGGCCGGGGATAGGCTGCCTGCTGTGATCCGAGCTAACCGGTGGCTGCTGCCCCTCGTGCTGGCCATCCTGGTGGCCGGGGCCGTCATCGGCGCCGCCATCCGCTGACCGGGGCCCGGGCCCACGGCTTGCGGCCGGGCGCGGGGCTTAGAGCCGCTCGATCACATAGTCGATGCAGGCGGTCAGCGCCTCCACGTCCGCCGGGTCCACCGACGGGAACATCCCGATGCGCAGCTGGTTGCGGCCCAGCTTGCGGTAGGGCTCGGTGTCCACGATCCCGTTGGACCGGAGGGCGGCGGCCACCGCGGCCGCGTCCACCCCGCCGGTGAAGTCGATCGTCCCGACCACCTGGGACCGCTGGGCCGGGTCGGCGACGAACGGTACCGCGTACGGTGCCTTCTCCGCCCAGGTGTACAGCCGCGCCGCGGACTCGGCCGTGCGGCTGGTGGCCCAGCTCAGGCCGCCCTGCGCCAGCAGCCACTCAACCTGCTCGGCCAGCAGGAACAAGGTGGCCACCGCGGGCGTGTTGTAGGTCTGCTGCTTGGCCGAGTTGTCGATGGCCACCGGCAGCGAGAAGAACTCCGGAATGTAGCGGCCGCTGGCCGCGATCGCGGCCGCCCGGTCCAGGGCCGCGGGGGACATCAGCGCCAGCCAGAGGCCGCCATCGGAGCCGAGGCATTTCTGCGGCGCGAAGTAGTACACGTCGCAGTCGGCCACGTCGACCGGCAGGCCGCCCGCGGCGCTGGTCGCGTCCACCAGGATCAGCGACCCGGGATCCGAGCCCGGCACCCGCCGGACTGGCATGGCCACCCCGGTGGACGTCTCGTTGTGGGTCAGCGCGTAGGCGTCCACGCCGGTCTCGCCGCTGGGCACCGGGTGGGTCCCGGGCGGCGACGCGATCACCGTCGGGCCGTCCAGCCACGGGGCGGCCGTCGCGGCCTGGGCGAATTTCGCCGAGAACTCACCGAACGCCAGGTGCTGCGACTTCTGCCGGATCAGGCCGAACGCGGCGATCTCCCAGAACGCGGTGGTGCCGCCGTTGCCCAGGACCACCTGGTAGCCCTCGGGCACGCCGAACAGTGCGGCCAGGCCTTCCCGGACGCGCTGCACCAGCGACCGGACCGGGGCCTGCCGGTGCGACGTGCCGAGGTAGCGGTCACCGGAGGCGGCTAGCGCGGCCAGCTGTTCTGGCCGCACCCGGGACGGTCCGCAGCCGAACCGCCCGTCGGCGGGCCTGAGCCCGGCAGGGAGGAGGATGTCGGTCACGGAGCCACCCTATGGGGTCGTCCCCGCGGTGCGGGGGTCCGGGGATCGTGCCGGGCGGCGAGACGCCCCGGGGGTCCGGGGATCGTGCCGCGCGGCGAGACGCCCCCGGGGTCCGGGGGATCGTGCCGCGTGGCGGAATGCCCGGGGGTTCCGGGCGGCCGGGGTCGCCCCCGGGGGGTAACACGGCTAGACCTCGTCGAGAACCTGGTCGGCGCCGGGCACGTCGCTGACTGGGCGGGACTTCGGGCCCACGTACCGGGCGCTCGGCCGGACCAGCCTGCCGGTCTGCTTCTGCTCCAGGATGTGCGCCGCCCAGCCCGCGGTCCGCGCGCAGGTGAACATGGAGGTGAACATGTGCGCCGGGACCTCGGCGAAGTCCAGCGTGATGGCCGCCCAGAACTCCACGTTGGTGGCGAGCACCCGGTCCGGCCGGCGGGCGTGCAGCTCGTTCAGGGCCGCATCCTCCAGGGCCACGGCGACCTCATAGCGCGGCGCGCCCAGCTCCCGGGCCGTGCGGCGGAGCACCCGCGCCCGCGGGTCCTCGGCCCGGTACACCCGGTGGCCGAAGCCCATCAGCCGGTCACCGCGGTCCAGTGCCGCCTTGACGTACTTGACCGCGTCGCCGGTCCGCTCCACTTCCTCGATCATGCCGAGTACCCGGGCCGGGGCGCCCCCGTGCAGCGGCCCGGACATGGCGCCGACCGCGCCGGACAGCGCCGCGGCCACGTCCGCGCCGGTCGAGGCGATCACCCGGGCGGTGAACGTCGACGCGTTCATCCCGTGCTCGGCCGCGGAGGTCCAGTAGGCGTCGACCGCCTTGACGTGCCGGGGGTCCGGCTCGCCGCGCCAGCGGATCATGAACCGCTCGACGATGCTGCGCGCCTCGTCCACCCGGTACTGCGGGACCGGGGGCAGGCCCTGCCCGCGGGCCGACTGCGCCACGAAGGACAGCGCCATGACGGAGGCGCGGGCCAGGTCATCGCGGGCCTGCTCGTCGGAGATGTCGAGCAGCTGGTGCATGCCCCAGGCGGGCGCCAGCATGGCCAGCGCGCTCTGCACGTCCACCCGGATGTCTCCGGAGTGCACCGGGATCGGGTACGGCTCGGCGGGTGGCAGCCCGGGGGCGAACTTGTTGTCCACCAGGAGGCCCCACACGTGCCCGAAGGACACGTGACCCACGAGTTCCTCGATGTCGACGCCGCGGTAGCGGAGTGAGCCGCCCTCGCGGTCCGGCTCCGCGATGGTGGTCTCGAAGGCGACGACACCTTCCAGACCAGGTACGAAATCGGACATCTGCCGGACCTCCGTGTCCTCGGGAGCTGTATCGAGTTCGTGCCGGGGTGATGGCACGGACCCGCGATGGCGCCGCCGTCGCGGCACCCGGTGTCAACCCGGATTAAGTCAACCTTCTCCGAACCATATTCGCTACGCATTGCGGCGTGACGCACGCCACGCTCTGCCGGGGGCGGGGTGCTCTATGCCGCCGCCAGCGGCCCGGCGGCCCCCGCGCCGGGCCGCTGGCATGTGAGGATCTTCCCGTGGAACCCATCTATCAGCCCAGCCCGCCGGACCACCCGCCGCTGGACGAGGCCGCCGTCCCGGCGGACCCGCTCGTCCTGTTCGGCGAGTGGATGGACGCCGTGGTCGCGGCGCGGCTGGCCGAGCCCACCGCCATGGTGCTGGCCACCGTCTCCCCCGACGGGCAGCCGCGGGCCCGCACCGTGCTGCTCAAGGACTACGGGCCAGCCGGCTTCGTCTTCTACACCAACCGGACCTCGGCCAAGGGCCGGCACCTCGCCGCCGAGCCGCGGGCCTGCCTGCTATTCCCGTGGCACCCGGTGCAGCGGCAGGTGATCGTGGAGGGCAGCGCCGAGGCGATGTCGGCCGCCGAGAGCGAGCCGTATTTCCACTCGCGGCCGCACGGCTCCCAGGTGGGGGCGTGGGCCAGCCGGCAGTCTGCGGTGCTGCCGGACCGTGCCCACCTGGACGGCCGGTACCGCGAGCTGGAGCAGCGGTGGCCGGACGGGACCGAGGTGCCGATGCCCGACTTCTGGGGCGGGTACCGGGTCCGCCCGGAGATCGTCGAGTTCTGGCAGGGGCGGCCGAGCCGGCTGCACGACCGGCTCCGCTACCGGCGGGACGGCCAGGCCTGGGTGATCGAGCGCCTGTCCCCGTGAAAGCACTGCCCCGCAAGCGTGCCGCGGGCGCATAACATCAGGTGAGGAGGGAGGCCTGGACACGGTGCACGGGCTCATCGACACCACGGAGATGTACCTCCGGACCATCTTCGAGTTGGAGGAGGAGGGCATCGTCCCGCTCCGCGCGCGGATCGCCGAGCGGCTGACCCAGAGCGGGCCGACGGTCAGCCAGACCGTGGCGCGGATGGAGCGGGCCGGGCTGCTCACCGTGGAAGGTGACCGGCAGCTGATGCTCACCGGCGCGGGCCGCACCCTGGCCATGCGGGTGATGCGCAAGCACCGGCTGGCCGAGTGCCTGCTGGTCGATGTGATCGGGCTGCCCTGGGAAGAGGTCCACGTCGAGGCGTGCCGCTGGGAGCATGTCATCTCGGAGAACGTGGAGCGCCGCCTGGTGGAGCTGCTCAGCTACCCGGTCAGCTGCCCGCACGGGAACCTCATTCCCGGTCTGGACGAGCTCGGGATCCCGGACGACGCCCGGGAGCGCGCGCTGGCCGCCCTCGAGGAGCACGACGAGGCCATGACCGCCGTCGCGGACGGGCTCGCGGCGCCGGTCACGGTGCGCAGGATCAGCGAACAAGTCCAAAGCGATCCCGTGCTCATGCTTAAACTCAAGCGGATCGGGATACAACCCGGACGCGAGGTCACGCTCGCGTCCAGCGACGACGGTGTACGGGTGACCAGTGACGACAGGGTCGGCAGTGTCACGGCGGAACTGCCCCGCCTTGTTGCCGCGCATGTCTTCGTTTCGCGGCGCTGAGGGCGGCTGCGGCCCTGGTTGTCCCCATGCGGTGCCGGCCAGCGCCGGGAGGGGGTGCGCCCGGTGATTGAGCAGGTTACGGCGGGCTACGAAGCCCACCTGCCCGCTGGTGCCATCCTGGCCCAGATGGGCGCGGCCGTGGTGGTGACCGACCGGCAGGGCCACCTGCTGTACGCCAACCCGTTCGCGGTCACGCTGTTCGGCTTCCCGGCCGACCCCGGGAAACTGCTCGGCCGCCCCATCCTCACCCTCGGCTTCACCGGCGGCGACGCCGGGAAGGTCGCCGAGCTGGCCCGGCAGGTGCTCCGCGGCAGCGCGGGGGACGGCACCTTCGCAGTGATCCGCGCCGACGCGTCCCGGGTGTTCGTGCGGGCCCAGGCGATGCCGCTGCGGCACCCGTCGGGGTCCATCGACGGGATCGTCATCATCGCGCGGGAGGCCACCCGGCGCAGCAGCCGCCGGGAGCGGGACCGGATCGCGCTCCTGGAGCGGGTTGGTGACCAGCTGTCCGGCTCGCTGGAGCTGAGCATGACGCTCCGGCACGTCGCCGAGACGCTGGTCCCGCAGTTCGCCGACCACTGCATCATCGACCTGGTCCAGGGGGACAAGCTGATCCGCCGGGTCCAGTTCCACGCCGGGGGGTGGACGCCGCCGCCTGGCAGCTGGGCCCGGGTCGGCGACCCGGTGGCCTACCCCGACGGGCACTTCTGCCGGGAGGCACTGTCCCGGTTGGACACGGTCCTGGTGGAGAACCTGGCCGACGTGCAGCCGCCGCGGGCACCCAGCCCGGGCAGCCTGGCGGCCGCCCAGGAGGTCGGGCTGGCCTCGGTCGTGGCCGCGCCGCTGGTCGCCCGCGGGCAGGCGCTCGGGGTGATGAGCCTGGCGCTGTTCCGGCTGACCCGCCGCGAGGAGCAGTACTACGACCCGGACGACCGGGACTTCTTCGGCGCGGTGGCCAGCCGGGTCGCGGTCGCGATCGACAACGCGCTGCTGTTCGAGGAGGAGCGGCGCACCGCGCTGGCCTTCCAGACCAGCCTGCTGCCGCAGCAGATGCCCAGGCTGGACGGCCTGGAGGTGGCCTGCCGGTACATTCCGGCCAAGCCGCTGGAGACGCATGGCCAGGGGATCCAGACCCAGGTGGGCGGGGACTGGTACGACATCATCCCGCTGTCGGCCGGGCGGGTCGGCATCGTCATCGGTGACGTCGAGGGCCGTGGCGCCCGGGCGGCGGCCGTCATGGGCCAGCTGCGGGCCGCGCTGCGCGCGTTCGCCCAGGATGACAAGTCGCCCGAGGAGATCCTGCGCAAGCTCGACGACTGGTGCCGGACGCTGGGCTCGGGCCGGGCGCCCGGGGATGGCGCCGAGCCGCTGGACCCGCCCACGGTCAGCTGCACCTACCTGGTGTACGACCCCTGGTCGCGCACGCTGACTTTCGCCAACGCCGGCCACGACGCGCCGTTGCTGATCTCCGGCGGTGAGGTGGGCGAGCTGGAGATGGAGCACAAGGGGGTGCTGCTCGGGGTGCGCGGCCGGGGTCTGCCGGCGCTGCCGACCTACCGTGAGGAGACCCGCTACCTGCCCGCCGGCTCGGCCCTCGTGCTCTACACCGACGGGCTCACCGACCGGCGGCACCGCGCGGACGGGCTGGGCCACTACTCCGAGGACGATGCCCGGCTCATGCTGCACCAGGCGGTCCGCCGGGTGGCGCACGGCGACGTGGAGCTGATCGCGCAGGCGGCCCAGGAGGCGGTGCCCGGGGACATCGACGATGACATGGCCATCGTGGCGATCCGTACCTCCCCGGTGGACCTGGCCTCCTGGGAGAGCACCTTCCCGGCTGAGGCGATCATGGTGTCTGAGGCCCGCCGGCTGGCCGAGGCCACCTTCGGATCCTGGGGGATGGACCGGGAGCAGATCGAGCTGACCTGCTTGCTGGTCTCCGAGGTGGTCACCAACGCGGTCCTGCACAGCGCCCCCGCCCGCGCCACGCGCCGCACGCTCGCCCTCGAGGTGGCCGGTGCCGCGCCGCAGGGCACGCCGGGGCTGGTGGCCGGGTGGGCGCCCGGGCCGTTCAGCGAGGAGGGCGGCGCCACCTCGGCGAAGACGTTCATCCTGCGGCTGCGGCGCGGTGCGGCGTCGGTGTGGGTCGAGGTGCTCGATAGTGACCTGCGGCTGCCGCGCATCCGCACGGCCGCAGAGACCGACGAGGGCGGCCGGGGGCTCTACCTGGTCGACCAGCTCGCGACGCGGTGGGGCTCACGGCCGACGCCGGACGGCAAGGCGGTCTGGTTCGAGATGCCGCTGCGCAGCGACCCGCTGCGCTGACCGCGCCCCGCCGTCAATTCTGCGTCTGGTACACCCAGAACAGCAGGATGGCCAGAGCCACCACGGTCATGCTGATGACCCAGGTGCGGTGGGTCGCGCCCAGCCCCATCCGGCGCCGGATAGGCCTGACCACGAAGAAGGTCACCAGGACGGCAATGAACACCAGCAGGATCAGCCCAGTCGTCATCCGGCCTCCGGGGGCTCGCAGGCGGCGGGGCGTCCCGGATCACGGGACGGCCGCTCACTACGAGGATACGGCCGGCTGCGGGCCGGCGCTGGCGACCGGGCCGCGTCCCGCGGCTCAGCCGCCCATGGCGGCCAGCCCGAGCGGGACGGGTGCGAGCCCGTCCGGGTCGTGCACGCGGTCACGGAGCCTGCGCAGCACGGCGGCCTGCTTGTCCAGCGCCTGGATCCGGTCCTCTACCAGCTGCGCGGCCAGGGCCCGCTGCCCGGGGCCGACCGTGTCGCCCAGCGCCAGGCGGGCCAGCGGCTTCACCTCCTCCAGCCGGAAGCCCAGGTCCTTGAGGGCCAGCGCGGTCTCGATGTACCCGCAGTACTCCCGCGGGTACTTCCGCGTGCCGCCGCTGGTCCGGCGGGGCTCCGGCAGGATGCCAAGCTCCTCGTAGTAGCGGATGGTGCGGCTGCTCACCCCGGCCGCCTTGGCCAGCTGGCCGATGCTGACCAGGCCAGCGAGGTCGTCGGTGGAGTCCATGGCTGCTGCGTGCCCCCGGTTCTGCCCAGCGGGCGCCGGATTCCCGCGGCGCCCGTGAATGCGTTGAGTGATCAGTAATCACGGATAGTAGCGACTGCATCGCACGACGTGCGGATTCTGCGATCAACAGGCCAGGTGGACGCCGGGCTACCGGAAGGTAATCTCGTGGCAGGACGCGGCCGGAGCGCCTGGGAGGCGGACGGCAGGCCGCGCGGACATGCTGGAGGGGCATCGTGGCTGAGGCTTACATCGTGGGTGCGGTCCGGACTCCGGTCGGCAGGCGCAAGGGCGGCCTGTCCGGCGTGCACCCGGTGGACCTGGCCGCGCATGTGCTGGGCGAGCTGGTCCGGCGGACCGGCGTGGACCCGGCCGCGGTGGATGACGTGATCATGGGGTGCGTCTCCCAGATCGGGCCGCAGACCATGGACATCGCCCGCCAGGCGTGGCTGTCGGCCGGGCTGCCGGAGAGCGTGCCCGGGGTCACCATCGACCGGCAGTGCGGGTCCTCGCAGCAGGCGGTGCACTTCGCCGCGCAGGGCGTGCTGTCGGGGACCCAGGACCTCGTGGTCGCCGCGGGCGTGGAGAGCATGAGCATGGTGCCGATGGGCTCGACGGTGACGCTGGCCATGGAGGCGGGCATGCCGCTGCCGTTCGGGCAGGGCTGGGAGGAGAGGTACGGCCAGCAGGAGATCTCCCAGTTCCGTGGCGCCCAGCTGATCTGCGAGAAGTGGGGCCTGACCCGGCGCCAGCTGGAGGAGTTCGCGCTGGAGAGCCACCGGCGCGCCCTGCGGGCCATTGACGAGGGGCGGTTCGACCGTCAGATCACCCCCGTCGCCGGGGTGACCACGGACGAGGGCCCGCGCCGGGACACCACGCTGGAGAAGATGGCGCAGCTCAAGCCGCTCCGCGAGGGCTGGGAGCTCACCGCCGCCACCGCGTCCCAGATGTCCGATGGCGCGGCGGCGCTGCTCATCGCGTCGGAGGCGGCCATCGAGCGGCACGGGCTTACCCCGCGGGCCCGGGTCACCGCACTGGCCGTGGCGGGCGCTGACCCGGTGTACATGCTGACCGGGGTGATGCCCGCTACCGAGCAGGTGCTGGCCCGGGCCGGCCTGAGCGTGACGGACATCGACGTGTTCGAGGTCAACGAGGCGTTCGCGCCGGTGCTGCTGGCCTGGTCGGCGGAGACCGGGGCGCCGCTGGAGCGGGCCAACCCGAACGGCGGGGCGATCGCCCTGGGGCACGCACTGGGCGCCAGCGGCGCCATCATCACCACCAAGCTGCTGCACGAACTGGAGCGCAGCGGCGGACGGTACGGGCTGCAGACGATGTGCGAGGGCGGCGGCCAGGCCAACGCGACGATCTTCGAGCGGGTCGGCTGAGGCGGGGCAGGCCGCGCGACCGGCGCCGAAGGAACATGCAACTTGAAGTTTGAGGTATCCTGTAGGTGAGAGATATAGTAACTTGAATCCAAGAGTGGATTCTCGTTATCACCTGGAGGCGAGCTTTATGTTGCTGACCACCTTTGACCCCTTCACCGGGGATTTCGACCGGATGATCCAGCGGGCGTTCGGCCCGGCCTGGTCCCCGGCGCGGCGCGCGGGTGCGCGGCCGGCCATGCCGATGGACGCCGTCCGCACCGAGAACGGCCTGGTCCTGCGGTTCGACCTGCCCGGGATTGACCCGGACAGCATCGAGGTGACCGTGGACCGCGGCGTGCTCACCGTCGCCGCCCAGCGGACCGAGGAGCTGGCGGAGGGCGAGAAGCACTTCGTCCGCGAGCGCTTCACCGGCAGCTACACCCGCCGGATCCAGCTCGGCGACACGATCGACGCCGAGGCGATCGAGGCCGGGTACGACGCGGGCGTGCTGACCGTCAAGGTCCCGTTCGCCGAGGCGGCGAAGCCGCGTAAGGTCGAGATCCACACCGAGGCCCCGCAGGGGCTGACCGCCTGACGATGATCGTGCCCGGTGGCCGGCCGTGAGCGGCCGGCCACCGCCACCGAGGACACGTTCCCGGGCCTGGACAGCGAGCCTGTCCGGGCCCGGCCCGCTGAGGGGGCGGATAATCATGGAGAGAGCCATGCCGTCGCTGCCCCTGGATGATGAGAACCTGCCCCTGTTCACCGTGGGGCAGGTATCCGCCCTGCTGGAAATCCAGCAGGCGTTCCTGCGGCGGCTTGACGAGTTCGGCGTGGTCCGGCCGACCCGGTCCGGCGGCGGCCAGCGCCGCTACACCCGGAACGAGATCACCGTGGTGCAGTACGTGGTCCGGCTGGCCGACGAGGGCATGACGCTGCCCGCCATCCGCCGCATCCTGCAGCTGGAGCAGCGGGTCAGCGAACTGGAGGCGGAGTGCGAGGCGCTCCGCGCGGCGCTCCGCGCGGCCAGGGACGGTTCACCGGGCCCGTCCGTCAGTGCCCCGGGCGGCCGGAGGGGTGGCGGGGCCGCTGACCGGACGGGCCGTTGAGCCGGATCGGGACAGGGAGCGGCCCGCCGGATGCCGCGGCCCGGCTCCGGCGGGCCTTCCCGCAGCCGATGCTGTACGACGCCGACCTGTTCCGCGCGTTCATCGAGATGGTCGCGATGCTGGCGACGCCCGCTGACGCGCTGTCCCGTTCCGGCCTGGCCGACAAGGTCATGGCCGTGGCCGCCGATCACGAGGAGTTCGCCATGCCCGGTCCGTCCCGCGCCGACGTGCTGAGCCTGGTCGGATGAGCGCCGCCGGCCAGATGGTCAGCGTCAATGGCCTGTCGCTGTACGTGGCGGAGCACGGCACCGGGGATCCGGTGCTGCTCCTCCACGGCTGGCCCGATTCAGGTGAGCTGTGGCGGCATCAGGTGCCGGCCCTGGTGGCCGCCGGGTTCCGGGTCATCGTCCCGGACATGCGCGGCTTCGGCCGTTCTGACCGCCCGGAGGGCGTGGCCGGGTACGCGCTGCCCCATGCGGTGGCGGACGTGACCGGGCTGATGGACGAGTTCGGCATCGGGTCCGCGCATGTGGTGGGGCATGACTGGGGCGCGGCGGTGGCCTGGCTGACCGCCATGCTCGCCCCGGACCGGGTCCGCCGGCTGGTGGCGATCTCCGTCCCCCACCTGCTCGCCCCGCTCACCATGCGGCAGCGGGAGATGGGCTGGTACCAGCTGTTCTTCCAGTTCGAAGGGGTGGCCGAGGAATCGCTGCGGGCCGATGACTGGGCGCTGCTGCGGGCCCTGAGCCGAGGGAACGGGGACCAGGAGCGGTCTCTCGCGGACCTGTCCCGGCCCGGGGCGCTCACCGCCTCGCTCAACTGGTACCGGGCCAACCTGGCGCCGCGCCCGCCGGGGCCGCCGCCCGCGCTGCCCCCGGTCACCGCGCCCACGCTCGGCATCTGGTCTACCGGCGATCACTACCTGGACGGCGAGCGGATGCGCGCCTCGGGTGACCTGGTGCAGGGGCCGTGGCGGTATGAGGAGATCGACGGGGCGAGTCACTGGATCCCGCTCGATGCCCCGGACCGGCTGAACGAGCTGCTGCTCGGCTGGCTGCGCGAAGACCAGGCTTAACGGCACACCGCGGGGCGTCGGCTAGCGCGCCCACCGGGGCCCGGGCCCGCCCGGCACAGGCCAGGCGCAGGGGCGGCGGCTTTCCTGCCCAGAGCCGCCGCCGGCCGTGGCGTGGCCGACGGCGGCTCACCGGACCGTCAGCCGTGCGTGCCGAACGGCCATGGGGCGGGCTGCTGCTCCAGTGCCCCGCCCGGGTCCGGCGGCGGATCGGCCCGGCGCCTGATCACGTCGATCGTGACCAGGTGAGCGTGCCGGGCGTCCGGGATGACCCGGACGTCAGCCGCCCAGCAGGCGACGGCGAGCACGCGGCTAGCCGACCGGAAGTCGGCCGCCGTGATGCCCGCCGGGCACCACACCCGCACCCGTTCGCCGAACGGCTGCCGGCTGGTGCGCAGGATGGCCGGCAGCCGCCCGTTCCGGGACTGGATACGGGCCGCCGCGCAGCCGGCCCGCAGCCGGTGCGGGGTGATGATCCGCCAGGCCTGCGCCAGGCAGGCCGCCCGCCACGATGGCCACAGCGCGCAGGCCGCCGTGATGAACAGGGCGCACGCCAGCGTCCGGGCCGCGCCCAGTACCTGCACGCCCAGCACCGCGGCGGCGGTCAGGCCCCCGAGCAGGCCGAGTTCATAACGCCACCACCAAGCGTACCCCGCCAGCGTGGCGCGCCGCCCGGGGCGCACTGCCGTTTCCAGCTCGGCCAGCAGCCGTGCCTCACTGCGCCGGTGTGCCCGCGTCCTACGCACAGCTCCCACCTCCCCGGGCGGGCACGTCCGGGTTCTGGGACGCCAGGTCCCGTCTCCTGGACAACGCGGCGAAGCGCGGGTCCCGGTAGCGCCGGCCCCAGCCGTGCTGGATCACGGTGACTTCCCAGCCGTGCTGGCGGGCCCGTGCGTCCGGCCGGGCAAACAGGCGCTGGGCGGCTTGTGTTAGGGCCAGCCAGATGATAGGGATGACCCAGACCTTGTTTCTGGGCATACGGCTGCTAGCCTGAGACAAAGCACTGATCCTTTCGCTCTGGTGGAGTCGCGAGGCGGTGTTGGCAGCGGGACCGACGTTGACGGCGTCGGTCCCGCTTCTGTTCTGCGGTGGCTACTGCCTTAGGAGCCGCACAGGCCGCGTATGTCCCGTGTGATGCTGTCCCGTGTGATGCCCCGGCGGTCGCTGCCGGTGGCGCAGTCGCTCTGGTGGGTCGTAGCCCCTGGCTGTTGCGGCCGCGTGTGTGGGTGATCCCGGGACCGGAGGGGCCTGGCCGAGCCAGGCTGGGTGAGAGAGTCGAGCCAGCAGCACCTCCTCTCCGCCGCCCGGGCCCCCGCGGCCTGGCGACGATCTATGTGGCAGCCCCTGGCCACCTATCGACCCCTTTGTCGGCGAGTCGCTTGTTGAGGATGCTTCCTGCGTCTGGTTCAATGGTCGCTGCGGCAAGCGCCGTTGGCAAGTGCCATTTCACTTGCCAGTAACATTCTCCGCGGTCCTGGCCTGGAAGCGCTACAGGTGACGCTCACCGAGAGGAGCGTGACTGGAGTGGCCGGTGCGAATAGCCCTACGGTGCGCCGCCGGGAGCTCGGCGCCCTGCTCCGCGCGCTCCGGCAAGGGGCCGGCCTCAGCGTGGACCAGGTAGCTACGGAGTTGCTGTGCTCGCCGTCGAAGGTGAGCCGCCTGGAGACCGGCCAGCGTGGGGCCAGCGCGCGGGATATCCGGGATCTATGCGGAATCTACGGCGTCGATGATCCTGCCGAGCGAGACCATCTATCCAGGCTCGCCCGCGAGGGCAAGAGGCAGGCTTGGTGGCAGCCGTTCGACCTGCCCTACGCCACGTATGTGGGTCTCGAAGCCGAGGCGCACAGCATCACCGACTTCGAATCCGGGGTGGTCCCCGGGTTGTTGCAGACGCGCGAGTACGCACAGGCACTGCACGAGGCGATCGTCCCCGAACTGAGCCGCGAGCTCATCGATCAGCGGATCGAAGCCCGGATGATCCGGCAGCGGGTCCTCTCCGGGGACGCAGCGCCCCGGCTCACCGCGATCATGGACGAAGCGGTCCTGCACCGGCTGGTCGGGGGCGAAGCGGTCATGCGGGCGCAGCTCGGGCGGCTGCTCGAAGTCTCGGAATGGCCCAACGTGACGATTCATGTACTTCCATACCGAGCCGGGGCCCATTCCGCGCTCGACAGCACGTTTGCCTTCCTGGAGTTTGAGGCCCCCGTGTCTGCAGTGGTGTATGTTGATGGCTTGGTTGGCCAGATCTACCTGGAGCACCAGCCGGACGTTCAACGGTATGAGCAGGTAATTGACCAATTGCGAACTCTTTCACTAAGTGCGCAAGACTCCGCGGAACTGATAGCACGCGTGCACAGCGCGTATTGAGGCAAGGGAAGCTGCCGGTGGTGTAAGCCAGTGGCCTCCGGTGGCCTTGGCTGTGCTTCCGTGCTGGTGCTCTGAGATGGCGTCGAGCCCTGTATGCGAGAGGATTGAGTGAGACCCGATGCCGTCGAGGGAGTCCGGGGCTGCCGAACTGCACTGGCGCAAGGCCCGGCGCAGCACTGGTCATGGTGCATGTGTAGAAGTCGCGGCCACGGCGGACGTTGTCGCTGTCCGCGACTCTAAGAATCCGCATGGTGACATCTTGACGCTGCCGCCTGCCTAGTGGCAGATGTTTCTGGCGGCGGCCAAGAACGGCGCGTTCGACCTGCGCTAAGGCTGTCTCCATCCAGGTCAGGAGGGCGCGCCGAGGCCTCTGCGGCTGACCCGGCGGGCGCCGGACCGATCGGCCCGGGTGCGTGTCCACACATTAGCCGCCGTCTTTGGGTATCCCCCTGCGTTACGCCCCGGCTGTGTGGTACACAGGGTGACCCTCGTAGTGGAAGTGACATCCGGGGACTCTGTATGGCCGTGACAAATTTGTGACCAACGCGTGGCGTCACTGGTTCGTGCGTAACCATCGCAGCCGGCAGACCGCAGGCGGGTAATCAATGTGGCCCGCTTGCCTTCAGCCTGAATCAAAGAGCTTGATATGGGCCGGAAATCGAAGAATCCTGCAGGTAAACATAAGAAGGTACCGTCGGGCCGGGCCCGTGCAGCGGCGTCACCGGCACCGGAGAAGTCCTTCTGGGCCAGGCACCGGGTCTTGCTGTCAGTCGCATCAGCGGTCATCACGGCGATCACGGCTTTCCTGGTGACCCTGGCGCAGAACGGAGCCGCCAAGCTGGTCCCACCCGGTTCTGCTCCTGCAGCGTCCCGGTCCGCGGATCAGGCTGGCCGGCCCGGATCCGGGCATGGTCACGGCCAGGTACAGACCCACCGGGCCGGCCGTCTTGGACCTGCGGTAACGGTGACGGAAGCGCCCATCAATCCCGGGGGCAACATGGTATGGATGCTTCCCGGGGAACTCATCCTGAGCCGGGTGCAGCTTTCCCGTATCGACACTTACCTTCTATTCGGCGACTACGTTCAGCTCAATGATTACCTGTACACGCTGGGGGGATACATATCTTCAGCCTATACGAGCTTTACTTTCGCGAATAACCGTCCTCACGCAATCTGGATTAACCAGATACAGATCGTCGATAAGTCATGCCAGGCGCCGCTGACGGGAACGCTCATTGACGCGCCCGATGGAGACAGGAACGAGCCTGGCAGCGAATTGGGAGTCAACCTTGACGCGAACGGCCTTAGTGTCATGCAGGCGCCGGGAGCCGACGTCCGGCGCTGGACGCCGGACTACTTCCGGTATCCGGTCAGGATCGGGCCGCATGCCACAGGGGTGTTCAACATTCGGGCCGAGGCGTCATCCGTGGCGTGCAGCTTCCGCTACATGGCCAGCATCCTTGACAACGGCAGCTCGGTGACCCTGCCGATGGGCGGCGAAGCCTTCCGGGTAAGCGCCTTTGCCTGGCCGTACCTTCATGCCGGGGCTGGCCGTGGCCGACACGGCTTTCCTGGCTACCAGGCCGTCTACCTGGGCGGGTCAGCCGACACGCAGCATGATGGCCGGCTGGTGCGGGAGTATCCCTGACTGCGCGCTGGTGGCTGCCGGCGCATCCCCGGACGGCACGCCAGTCAGCCGTCACACGTCCGCTCGGTAGAAGTTCAGGTACGAACGGGACGGCGTCGGGCCGCGCTGGTCCTGGTAGCGCGAGCCGTAGATCCTGGAGCCGTACGGGTGCTCGGCGGGCGAACTGGTCCGGAACAGGCACAGCTGGCCGATTTTCATCCCCGGCCACAGCTTGATCGGCAGCGTCGCCACGTTGGACAGTTCCAGCGTCACGTGCCCGGAGAACCCGGGGTCGATCCAGCCTGCCGTGGAGTGGGTGAGCAGCCCGAGGCGGCCCAGCGAGCTCTTGCCCTCCAGCCGTCCGGCCACGTCGTCGGGCAGCGACACCACCTCGTAGGTGGAGGCCAGCACGAACTCGCCCGGATGCAGCACGAAGGGCTCCGCTCCGGTCGTCTCCACCAGCCGGGTCAGGTCGGGTTGCTCGACGGCCGGGTCGATGTGCGGGTACCGGTGGTTCTCGAAGACACGGAAGTACCGGTCCAGCCGGACATCGATGCTGGACGGCTGGATCAGTTCTGGCTCGTACGGGTCGAGCTTGACGCGGCCAGACTCGATCTCGGCCCGGATGTCTCTATCAGAGAGCAGCACCCTGGCAACCTACGCGAAGAGCCCGGCGTGGCGCCCCCGGAGCGTGCCTTCCGGTACGATGTCGAGACGACGCCAGCGTGGCCCGAGTGGCCGGGCGGGCGCCCGCGGGTGTAGTTCAATGGTAGAACGTCAGCTTCCCAAGCTGATAGTGCGAGTTCGATTCTCGTCACCCGCTCCAGCTTCGTTCTTGCAGGTCAGCGACGGTATCCCGAGTGCGGCCAGTTCCCCCGGCCGGGCAGTTGTTGATCTTCCGTGCCATTAGCCGCCGGGCGCGAGCGCGCCAGCCTGGCCGTCGGCTTCGTCGCCGGGCTGCTGCTGCTCGGCCTGGACGTGATGGTCGATCGCACTCGTGATGGCCTGGTCCGCGCCGCGGGCCTCGTGCTGGTAGATCATGGCCGCTCGGTCGCCGTCGTGCGCCATCCGGGCCATGAGATCCCGCAGTCGCGCCGCTGGACGCCGCGAACGTGTTGGCCGTATGCCGCAGATCATTGTCCGGGCGGCCGGGTCGGCGTCGATCACTTCCACGACCCAGTCGGTTTCGCTAGTCGATCCACACGATGTCGAAGATGCGGATCAACTGGGCGTCCTCATCTATGTAGAACCCCAATAATCCGTGGCCCACGCCGAAGACAGTCTCACGGAACCTCGTGTCCACGCCGGGTGGGCGTACGGTTGCATCCCAGGGTTCGTCGGCAAGTTCAACTGCTCGTTCGACTAACGCGTCCCGTGCATCCCCTGGCAGAGAGTGGAACTGGACCTGGGCGCCCCCACCAAACTCAACTCGGTAGCTCACCCGTGGTGATGACCGCTGGGCCAGCCGGAGATTACCCGCTCGGCCGGAGCGGAATCCGCCTGACGTGGATCCCGTGCGGCTGCGACCCTCCCGTCATAGCCAGGGCTGGAGTAGGCGACTGCCCGCAGGCGCCACAGGCGCAACATGGCGTGGAGTTCACGGAACTGCTCAGGCCGTCGCGCGTCCTCCACAGCAGCGGCATACTCGGCACGGAACTGCCCGCGGTGCTCCTCAGGAAGGGCATCCAGGATCTCAACCGGATCATCGGGATCGCTGTCATAGGCAGGATGCGCAGTCACCGGGTTGCTCCTTCCTCATGCCTGCGTGGAACAGTTGCACCAGTTCCACGCTAGACCAGAACGCAGACGGTTTGTCTCCGCCCGGCCGACTGCCCGGCGGAGAGTCTTGTGGGGTAGCAGGATCATGCTGTGTCTTTGCCCTGGCGAGCCAACGCCGTCACGGCTGGGCACCCACCAACCCGCCCGGTGAACTTCGGTCGGCCGGAGGTCCGGGGCATGATCACCGTGCAATTAGCGTGCAATTAGCCCCGGTAAACAGTGTCAGTCACGGCTACTGGCGGTGCCCGGTCCTGGCTGGCCAGCCGCCCTATCAGCCCGGATCGGTGGGATTCCCAAGCTGATAGTGCGAGTTCGATTCTCGTCACCCACTCCGAGCACGAAGGCCCAGGGCAGGGCGGCGACTCTGGGTCCTGGGCCCTTATCGTTTCTAGGTGGTTGTGGATCTTCCGGCGTTAGCCCGCCGAGGCGAGCGCGCCCGCCTGGCCGTCGCCCTCGTCGTCGCACTGCTCGGCCTGGACGTGAACCTCGAACGATTCCGAAGTCAGTGCGGGAGCTTGCGGGCGTGACATCCCGGGGTGCTGTGGCGTCGTATTGGTGAGAAGCCAAGATTCCACACCGAACGGAGGGATGGGGTAGCGATGCCTACGCAACGCGAGGTAGACGAAGCTACGATTCGGCAGCAAGTCGGCAAGATAGTTGAAGGACTCCGAGCCAAGGACCTCGAGGGTCTGAAGCGACTTTACGCAACGGACATCGTCTCCTTCGACGTCGAGCCTCCCCTGCAGCATGTAGGGATAGAGGCGAAATTGAAGAACTGGGCGAATGCGTTCACGTTCTTTCGTGATGTGACTTATGAGGTTCGCGACCTAGCGCTCACCGTGGGCGCTGATGTGGCATTCGGGCACTTCTTCGGTCGGCTCAGTGGCACGCTGAGCAACGGAACGGAGACGAGCGGAATGTGGGTCCGGGTCACTTTGTGCTTCCAGAAGATCGGCGGCAATTGGCTGATTTCGCACGACCAGGTCTCTGTGCCACTCGATATTCGGAGCGGAAAAGGAGCGGTCGATCTCGAGCCCTGACGAGTCGCGCGAGAAGGCGTTCCTGGGAAGCTCCCCTCAAGCCCAGCCTGCTCGGCTGCCACCGTACCCCAGAGCGGCAGCCCGGCACGTCCAGGGGGCCCACCAGTCAGAGCATGATCGCCGAGCCATTAGGGCCTGTCGATTATTAACGCGCTGGTTTGGTCTTGGCCGTGAGCGTTATGCCCTGAGCTGTTGCGTAAGCGGTGAGATCAGCCAGGGTGGTGAGCGGGGCCGTGGCGGGCTCGATGATGTGGCCAGCCCGTGCTAGCAGCGGCTTGACCTGCCGTTCGGCTGTGCCGATGGTATTGGGCGCGACGCCGAAGAGTGCGGCGAGGACCGCCCGGGGCACGCCCAGGTGCTGCCGCATGATGGTGACCAGGGTTTTCTCGGCGAGGGTCATTGCCTGGGGATGGCCGCCTGCGGGTTGCCGGGCCGCCGCGTGCGACGTGGCGGTCGGCTTCGCGCTGGGCCTGGTAAGGGACGGCCAGCGCACCGATGAGCCGGTCCCAGTTGCTGGCCGTCATCCCGGTCAGGGCCGGATGCGCCCAGCCCGGGCGTTCACCGCGACCGGGCCGGGGCGCTGGAGCTGCCGCCGGGGCAGGCGGCGCGGGAGACAAGGTGTAGTTCCAGTCGCCGTGCCAGTCGTGGCGGTGCAGGGGTAGCGCTGCCATCTGCTCGTTGCTGATCTTTACTCCGGACGGGTATGTCGCGGTGTCCAGTTCAGCGTGGACGCGTAACCCGGCGCAGGTGGTGGTGGCAGCGATCGCTTGCACGATGATCTCGTGGCTGGTCAGGGGCCTGCCCCGCCAGTTCATGGTGATGTGGGCGAACAGCCGGTGCTCGATCTGGGGTGAAATACGGCTGGGTCGTGGGCAGGCGTCAGCTGGCCAGGTCGAGGCACTGGCCGAAGGGGCTGCGGCCTGTGGGTTAGGCGGCAGCGTTGAGCTGGACGGTGTAGCCGAGTTTCTCCAGCTGGCTGATCAGGCGGCGGGCCTGGTGCTCGGCGTCCTGACGGGAAGTGAAGTAGTCCGCGCCGAGGTCGGCGAAGACCTCCCCGGTGGTGAGCAGGTGCCAGATCACGTCGAGGAGGCTGTGGGCGACCGCGACGGCGGCCTTGTTCGGGCCCCGGCGACGGGCTATCTGCCGGTACTGGGCGCCGAAGTAGGTGTTCTTGGTCCGCGCTGCCGCCCGGGCCGACTCGATCAAGGTGCGCCGCAGCCACGGGTTGCCTGGCGTTGTAGCCACCCGGCGGCGCTTGCCGGCCGACTCGTGGTTGCCCGGGCAGAGCCCCGCCCACGAGGCCAGGTGCGCCGGGCTGGGGAAGCAGCTCATGTCGGCGCCGGTCTCGGCAATGATGACCTCCACGCTCCTGCGGTCCAGCCCGGGAACCTCAGCCAGCAGCCTGGCCGCTGACGGGTAGTGGGTTTCCCCTCCCAGCGTGGAGAGATCCTCTTAGAGGGAGGTTCTCCGATGGGAGAGACACGCAGGAAGTTCGATAAGGACTTCCGGGAGGGCGCGGTGCGGCTTGTCCGCGAGACGGGCAAGCCGATCGCGCAGGTGGCCCGGGATCTGGGAATCAACGCGGGAACCCTGGGCAACTGGGTCGATGCTGACCGGCGCCGCCGGGAGGGCGGGGACGGGCAGCTGAGCGAGGGCGAGCGCGCGGAGCTGGCGCGGCTGCGCAAGGAGAACGCGGAGCTGCAGATGCGGTGTGATGTCCTCAAGCGCAGCGTGGCCCTCTGGGTTTCCGACGCGATGGGCAGCAGGTAGCCGTGGCCGCGTTCATCGCTTCCCAGAGGGAACAGCACGGCGTCCCGCAGGCGGTGTCCTGCCGGGCGCTGGGGGTGTCCCAGGCCTGGTTTTACAAGTGGGAGGGCGGGGAGCTGCCGCCGCGGGCCGCGCGGCGGCAGCGGCTCAAAGCCGAGGTCGCGCGGCTGTTCGCGGCGCGCGAGGGCAAGGACGGGGCGCCGCGGGTCACCGCCGCGCTGCGTGATGCGGGCTGGCGGGTGAGCGAGAACACCGTGGCGGGCCTGATGCGCGAGCAGGGCCTGGCCGCCCGCCCCGGCCGGAAGGGCCGCAAGCACACGACACGGCAGGGGAAAGGCCGGTGGCGGGCACCGGACCTGGTGAAGCGGGACTTCCCGGCCGCCGGGATCAACCGCAAATGGTATGGCGACGGCACCGAGATCCCCACCGGGGAAGGCAAGCTCTACCTCGATTCCGTCCTTGACATGGGCTCACGCCGGATCCTCGGGCACGCACTCGGCGAGCACCACGACGCGGACCTGGCGTACGGCGCGCTGGCGATGGCGGCCGCGGTCCGCGGCGGCAGGACGGCCGGGGTGATCTTCCACAGCGACCAGGGCAGCGAGTACACCGCGGCCCGGTACCGCAGCGCGTGCGGCCGGCTGGGCGTCCGCCAGTCGATGGGCCGGCCCGGCTCGGCGCTGGACAACGCGGTCATCGAGTCCTGGCACTCCACGCTGGAATGGGAGCTGCGGTCCCTGCGCAAGTTCGCGACCAGGGCCGAGGCGCGGGCCGCGATCGCCGCGTGGATCGAGGACTACAACCACGAGCGCAGGCACTCGGCGCTGGGAATGCGCAGCCCGGTGGATTACGAACGGTCCCTGGCGGGAAAGGACGCCGCGTGAGCGCGGCGGGCCCGCCGCGCGGGCCGGGAAAAGGAGGCGGCTGCGCCGCCGCTGGCCTTCTTGCGCCCGCTAAGGGTACGGGGCCGCCCCTCCGGCCTCAAGGGTGCTCCGCATCGCCCTGCGGGCGACGGCCCTTGCGGGCCGCCCTTGACCCCGGAGACCACTGCGGCCCCTGGGAGCAGGAAAAGCGGGCAGGCCACGAGCCTGCCCCGCCCGGGCACCGGCGCAAGAAGGCCAGCCATGCTAGCCATGATCACCACAACCGAAGTCTCCACGGTTTGAGGGGAATCCCGGTAGCGCCCGGCAACCCGCGCGGCGATCTGGCGGTCAAGCGCCTCGATCGTCGCATCCAGGAAGTCGAGGTGGGCCAGGATACGAGCCGCGACAATGGCGTGATGGCCGCCGAAGTGGCCGTCCATTGCGGCGGTCAGCTGCGGGATCTTCGGCCGCAGCTTGCCTTTGGCCAGATCGGCCAGCGCCGCCGGGTCGCGCTGTCCGGCGATCAGCGCCTCGACCATCGCCCGCCCGGACTGGGTCAGCACCTTCGAGGCGACGGAGGTGAGCTTGATCCCGGCGTCCTGAAGCACCTTCTCCAGCCTGGCAATCTCGGCGGCCCGGGCGTTGACCTGCTTCTTGCGGTAGCGCGTCAGCTCCCGCAGCTCCCGGATCGGCGGCGGCGGCACGAAGCTGGGCCGTACCATCCCGTGCGCGGCCACGTCGGCCAGCCACTCAGCATCGGACATATCGGTCTTGCGGCCCGGGACGTTCTTGACGTGGTAGGCGTTGCACAACCACACCAGGAACCGGTCTTCCAGCGCGTAGTAGACGGGCTTCCAGTACACGCCGGTCGCCTCCATCGCGGCCAGCGTGACCTCCCGCCCGGCCAGCCACCCGGCCAGGGCAGCCAGCCCGCCGGTGGTCGTGTCGAACCGGGCCTTCTCCGTCCGCACGCCGCCGCGCGGCCCCGGCGTCCGCACGCTCACCGTCACCTGGTCGCGGTGCACATCCAGGCCGGCCACCCGGTCGTGGATCTGTTCCATGGCTTCCTCCTCGCTCGAGTCGATGGGACAACCCACCGGGGAGGACCTGGCAGTTAACCGAATCTGGGGTTCGTGCTCGCAGCGACAATCCCAGGCCCCGCGGGCCCTGCGCCACACTTGTTACGGACTCTCAGCGCTCCACTATCGAGACGGCGACCGCGCCCGGCAGGCATCGTGAGCATTTCATCGCTCCGGGGCGGCCACCAGGCCATACCCGCTTGTTCCACTTCGAGGTGCCGGGCCAATGCCGTTGCTTGACTTACTGAACTATCGCGGGATGGAGTGTGAGCACCTTGATGGGCACCCGGCGGGTAGGACGGCGGGCCTGGCCTGCCTTGCGGAAGGAGTACTTCGAGGCCGGGCGCTTGAGGAACCGGTCGGCCTCCCGCAACCGCCTGGCGCCGTTGTCGAGCTTGCGGCAGACCTTCGCGGCCATCGTGGCTATGACCTGCTTGATCTGCACGGATGTCTGTGCGCATTGACGGATGACGCTGCGCCGCACGTGCTTGAGGACCTTGACGAAGGAGATGCGGTCCGGGTCGATCCGCTCCTCGCCGGCCAGCCGCATGATGATCCGGGTCATGCAGTGGTGCACCGCGAGATGCGCCCAGGCCTCCTGGCGCACCAGCTCCGGGTCCGCTGACCGCAAGATTTCCTGCGGGCCGCGCTGGAACGTCTTTATCTGCCGGAATGAAGATTCGCTTTCCCAGCGCTGATGGTAGAGGGCGGCGAGTTCACCGGCGGGGAAGGCCACGGGGTCCATCAGATCGGTCAGCAGCCTGACGACCTCGCCCCCGTCGACGCGGTATTCGATCACCCTCACCAGGACCCCGCCCGGATGCGCGCCCTTCTGCCCGGCCAGGTTCATCCGCGCCAGGTACGTTCCGTCGTCCAGGACCTTCACCGGGCGGCGGGCCACGCTCGACCGTGCCCGGATCAGCAGATGCGCCCCGGCCTGCGTATACGCCTTCCACAGTGCCACCCCGGGAAAGCCCCGGTCCATGATCACCAGCATCCCGGCCGCGCTGCCGGCCATCGCGATCGCCAGTTCCGGCTCCCCGCCGCGGAACCCGCCCACGCTGGCGTTGACCGACGAGTGCGTCCCGGTCTCGGTCAACGTCACCACCCTGGCCTGGGGGAACCCCGCTGGCTGGCCTCTGGCGTCCACCGGCCCGCCGAACGCGGTCCGGTTGGCCGGCGTGTCCGGCACGTCAAGCACGAACCCATCCACCGCCGCGACCCGCATCCCCCGCCAGAACGCGCCGTCCAGGCTGGCCGGGGCCACCGGCCCGGCCAGCCTGCGGAACACCCCCTCGATCACCCCCGCACCCAGCCGCTGCCGGGCCCGGGTGAATGAGGACTTGTCCGGAATCGCCTCGTCCATCCCCTCCAGTGCTCCCACCAGGTTCTCCGCGACATCGTCATAGGAGTCCTGCTGGAACAGGGCAAGAGCGAGCACGTAGTAGACCATGAACCGGGCAGGGAGCGCCCCGGGCTTCTTGTCCCGCTTGCCGCACTCAGCCAGGACCTCATCCACCAGATCGGCGGTCACCCACTCGGTGAGCACACCCAGCCGCACATCATCAGATAACCCGGTCCACGGATGCATACCCGGCATCATGCACCCACGGCTGCCTACCCGCGCAGCGATAGTTTGCAGCTGACAAGCAACGGCATTGGGTGCCGGGCGGGAAGTGGCACGCGGTGATCTCCAGTCCGGTTTCCAGAGCGAGCGCGGCCAGCTCGGTCTTCCAGGCGCGGGTCCGGGTGCTGTTGGAGCCGCCTGAGTCGGCGGTGATCAGCAGCCGCCGGGCACGAGGATAGGTGAACCGGCCCGCGTCGTTCCACCAGCGGCGGATCGACTCGGCAGCGAACTGCGCGGTGTCGTGGTCGGTACCGACGTTCACCCAGCCGGTGTTCGCGGCCAGGTCGTAGACCCCGTACGGGATGGCCTTGCCCAGCTCGGCATCCGGGAAGTCATGGTCATTGACCCGGACGGGGTCACCCGCTGGCCGCCACTCACGGCCGCCATTGTGATAATTGCCGACCAGCTCTTTCTTCTTGGTGTCCACGCTGACGACTGGTTCCCCGGCGTCCTGGTGGTCCCTGGCCTGCTCATTGATGTAACGGAACTGGGCATCCCGGTCCGGGCTCTGCTTCCCCTCCAGGGCCTTAGCGTTGCCCTGCAGGCTGAAGCCCTCCTCGTGCAGCAGGTCCGCCACCGTATCCGCGCCCGCGCGGTGGCCCTGCCGGGTGAGCTCGGCGGCCAGTGCGCGAAGCGACTTCGTCGTCCACCGCAGCGGCGACATCGGGTCCCCGCGCTCATCTGGCTCCACCAGCGTCAGCAGCGCCGGCCGCAGCCCCGGGTCCAGGTCAGCCAGGCGCTTGCGGCCCCCACCGGCCTTACGGGCCCGGCCCAGCGGGGCAGCGCCGGAGTCCAGCTCACCGACACCCAGCGACACCGTAGCCTCGCGGACCCCGGCAGCGAGCGCCACCACACGGATTCCCCCATGACCCAGGGCCCGGGCCTCGGCCCCCATCAGCAGCCGCCGCTGCCGCTCATCCAGGTGCGGGAAGATCGCCTCGAACTTCGCCGCCAGCGTCTCCCTGGTTCCCTCCGCCACGCTCATAGCACATCATGAACCCGGATCCCCAGAAACTACGGGTTAATCGGAGACAAGCCCTTAGTGGGCCATTAGCCACGGTGACGAGGGGGCAGCCACAGTCACTTGGGACCGCCAGGAACGCCTGGTCAGCGCCCCTGACAGCCGTAACCGCTGAACTTCCCAAGCTGATAGTGCGAGTTCGATTCTCGTCACCCGCTCAACAGCTTCCTTCCAGCTCAGGGTCATGATCAGCAGTCTCCACCGTTGGCGTCATGATGCACGCTTGCCTTTCCGTGCCTGCTGTGTGCCCGATGGCCTCCCGCGTTGCCGTAGCTCTGCCTTGGCCTGCTTGCCTATTGCGTCGGCGATGAGCTTGTCGCGCTCGCAGGTGCGGTGCTGGTAGATGAGTGCGGCGCGGGAGGTGCTGCGGCCCATGCGCTCCATCAGTTCCCGCAGGCTGGCACGGCCCACCGGCCAGGGTGTTGCCGGTATGGCGCAGATCATGGAAGTGGAAGCCGGTCAGGTTGGCGCCGATCAGGAGGCCGCAGTCAGCTCCATGAAGGCCTCCTCCAGCGAGGCCCGCGCCGGGGCCAGGTGGTGCACCGGGATGCCATGGGCCAGCGCGATGTCGCCGATCCCGGCCTCGGGCACACCCCGTACTTCCAGCTCGTCCTGGCCGGCCGGGGCCACCGTGCCGCCCGCCGCCCTGACCATCCGGGCCAGTACGTCCGGCTGCGGGGTCCGGACCAGCACCGCCTGGCCGGCGCCGCGGGCGATGAACTCGGCCATGCCGCAGTCCGCGATGAGCCGGCCGCGCCCGATGACAATCAGGTGATCGGCGGTGTTCTCCATCTCCGACATCAGGTGGCTGGACACGAACACCGCCCGGCCCTCGGCGGCCAGCGATTTCATCAGGGTGCGGATCCACACGATGCCTTCCGGATCCAGCCCGTTGACCGGTTCGTCGAACATCACGATCCCCGGGTCGCCGAGCAGCGCCGCGGCGATGCCCAGCCGCTGGCTCATGCCGAGCGAGAACCCCTTGGACCGTTTCCCGGCCACCTCGGTCAGCCCGGTGAGGCCGAGCACCTCATCCACCCGGCGCTCCGGGATGCCATTGGTCTGCGCCAGGCAGCGCAGGTGGCTGCGGGCGCTGCGGCCGCCGTGCACGGCCCGGGCTTCCAGCAGCGCGCCGACCTCGTGCATCGGGCTGGCCAGCTGAGCGTACGGCTTGCCGTTGATGGTGACGCGGCCCGCGGTGGGGTAGTCCAGGCCGAGGATCAGCCGCATGGCCGTGGTCTTGCCCGCGCCATTCGGGCCGAGAAAGCCGGTCACCACGCCGGGGCGGATGGTGAAGCTGAGGTCGTCAACGCGCGAGTGGAGCCGTAGCGCTTGGTAAGCCTACGGACTTCGATCATCGGGCGCATCTCCCTGGTCAGCGTGTTTGTCTCAGCAGTCACGCTACGGAGGCGGCGCGCTCAGCGGCAGCGAGCCATCACCCAACTTGAGATGCCGGTTTTCACCCAGACCGGCCGCCGGGCGGGCGGCTGGCTATTCCGGATACCAACCGCGTGCGCGTGTCACATCGGCCAGGGCGGCCTTGTCTTTAGGGCGTACAGAAAAGCGCGGCAAAGGAAATAACCATGGACGCGCGCCTCGACTGCAACAGCACCGAGATCCTGCAGAAGTTCGTGAAGCTCGTGGAACGCGGCCTGGACCACGTCGGGTCGGCGGTGACCCAGAACGGCGGGAGCGAGCCGCGCAGGAACCCGCCGTACCGGGCGGTGGCCGGCCGCGGGTCGGGGACCGCCACCATCCCCCGGCCGTCCATGGTGCGCAGTAGCCGGCCCGCTCCCTGGACGAGCAGCAGCGTGGCGTGCGACACGGTGACAGCCATGAATCCGCTGCCGCCGTGCGCGGCCACCGCTCGCCGCCGGGCCGCAGCCAGCGGGTCGTCAGGCCGGGGACGGGATCCGGTGGATGACCACCAGGTGCAGGGACAGGCCGGGTACGTCTACTCTGCTGCAATCGGAGGGAGCTGCTGGCAGGGCGATGCAAGGTCACGCGGGCCAGTCGTGTTATCAGGATTTTCCTGACACTGCTCAACCTGACGGTCGTCAACATCGTGGTCGCGACATGATCGCCACGCTGGAGCGGCATTTCCTGTCAGGCGAGAGCCGACGGCGACGATCAGTCAATGCCGAGCTGCTTGCGCCGCAGCGCAACGACTGTCGCGAGAACATCCAGCGGCTGGGCGTCGGCTGGCGGCGAGGGAGTTACCTGGGTCTCGACGGCCGCGATCAGGCGCCAGCCCATTTGCTGGCTGAGGTCCAGGTTCATGTGCCGGTACCCCTTTAGGTAGTCTTCGGCGTCCTGGAAGGTCCTGTTCGACAGCCGCGACACATCCACCTCCCCCGCCCAGACGACAAGGTCTGCCGGGACCGCTGGCTGGGCATGCGCCGGGCCTGGCTGCACTCTCCGCCGCCAGAACTTGACCATAAGCTCACCCCTTGACCATACCGCTGCTGCGCACGAGCGTCCCGGTCCGGCCGCCCACATCCTCCTCAGCAACGGGTCGAGGGCCGCGCAAACCATCGGACGCCCCGCTCTCCCGGTAACGGCTGACAGCAACCACGGGATATACGCGGGATGATCTTGCTCGGCGAGCCAGCCACGAGCGTCAACAATGCAGGTCGCAGCGATGGCAGACTATGAGCCACGGATGCTCTTGAATACCATTAGCAGTGCCCCCGCAGCGCGTCGGGCTGGGAGCCACACGGATGAACAACCTTGGGATGCTCCGGACCCATGTGGACAACCGGGAGAGACAAGCCCGAGGTCACGAACTGATCTGAACGGGGCGTGGCGCGATGTGACCTGGGTCAAGCTTCGAGGCTAGCGGCGGCGACCGGGGCGTACCTCTGCTTCGAGGATGAGGCCGGGCAGGACCTTGCGGCCCCTAAAGCCCGCACCTGGGCCCGCCGTGGCCGCACCCCGGTGGCCGTGGTGTCCGGGAAGGGCTCCGGGCGGGTATCCGCCGCCGCGCTGGTGTGCCTCAGGCCCGGCAGCCGGGGCCGGTTCTTCTACCGTATCCGCATCCAGCGCGGCCGCCGCGAGCGCCGCAGCATGTCCGAAGCGGACTACGCAGAACTGGTCACCGCCGCGCACAATCAGCTCAAAGCCCCGGTCATCCCTCGTCTGGGACAATCTGAACACCCACCTCAGCACGGTGATGCGCACCTTCACCAGCACGCACCCGGGCTGGCTGACCGTCGTCCAGCTCCCGGCTTACGCCCCGACCTCAACCCGGTCGAGGGCGCCTGGGCCAACATGAAAAACCGGCTGCAGCACCCCGGACCATCTGGCCGCGATCATGAAGAACCGGCTCAAGCGCATCCAGTACCGGGCCGCCCTCATCGAGGGCTTCCCCGCCCAGACCGGACTCAGTCTCGAACCCGAACCACCATAGAGCCAGGCCCTGGCCTTTCAGGCTCTGTAACAGTCATTAGGTCGCTCCTCCGGTCGCGTCGCAGGAGATCGGCTTCGCCGAACCTGGACACCGCACCCGCTCGCCGGGGTTGGCGCCTGCGGGAAAGACGGAGAGGACTGAAAGCCCGAACCCCTCTCATGCTCCGCCCGCCCACACCAGAAACCCGCAGGCCGGGGCAGGCCGAGCGAGCGGTGGTCTTGTTGGCAGCGATCATGTGAGGCAAGCGCCCCGGTCAGGACTCCAGGTAGCGGAGGACGGCGAGCACCCGGCGGTGGTCGGCGTCTGAGGGCGCCAGGCCGAGTTTGCTGAAGATGTTCCCGACGTGTTTTTCGACGGACTTCTCGGAAACCACCAAGATCCCGCCGATCGCGGTGTTGGAGCGGCCCTCGGCCATCAGCGCGAGCACATCGCGTTCCCGGGCGGTGAGCGCGCCGAGCCCGTCGGTGCGGCGGCTGGCGCGCAGAAGTTGCGTGACGACCTCGGGGTCGAGGGCGGTGCCGCCGGCCGCCACCCGGCTCAGCGCTTCGACGAACTCCTCGACGTCGGCGACCCGGTCCTTGAGCAGGTACCCGACGCCTGCGGCGCCGCCGCCGGACGCCGCGCCGAGCAGGTCAGCGGTATAGCGGGTCTCGATGTACTGGGAGAACACCAGCACGCCGGTCGTGGGGTGGTCGCGGCGGATGGCGATCGCGGCGCGCAGGCCCTCGTCGGTGTAGCCGGGCGGCATCCGCACGTCCACCACGGCGGCGTCTGGGTGGTGCTCGTCCACCGCGGCTAGCAGGTCCTCGGCGTTGCCGACGGCGGCCACCACCTCGTGGTCACTGTCGGCCAGGATTTCGGCCAGGCCTGCTCGCATTACGGCCGAGTCTTCGGCGATCACAATCCGCATCGGGGCTCCGGTCCGGTCAGGCGTGGGACGGCAGCTCTACGGTGACCACGGTGGGTCCCCCGGGCGGGCTGGCGACTTGCAGCCTGCCGTCCACGGTCCCGACTCGCTCGGCCAGCCCGGCCAGGCCGCCGCGGGCCTCGATGCGGGCGCCGCCGCAGCCGTCGTCGCTGACCCGCACCCGGACCAGCCCGGGCAGGTGGGCCACTTCCAGCGTGGCCTGCCGGGCGCCGCTGTGCTTGGTCACGTTGGTGAGCAGCTCGGCGGCGCAGAAGTAGGCGATGGTCTCGATCGCGGCCGACGGGCGCTCGGGCAGGTCTACGACTAGCTTAACGGGCAGGTCGCTGCGCGCGGCGAGAGTAGTGAGCGCGATGCCCAGGCCCTGGTCGAGGACCGGCGGGTGGATGCCGCGGGCCAGGTCGCGCAGCTCGGTGATGGCCTCCTTGGCGCCGCGGTGGGCGGCGGCGACCAGCTCCAAGACCCGCTCCAGGTCGGTCTGCCCGGACCCATCGACCATGCGGCCGAGCTTCTTGGTGGCCAGCCCCAGCTTCATGGCGACGGCGACCATCTGCGCCTGCGCGCCGTCGTGCAGGTCCCGCTCGATCTGGCGCAGCCTTGCGGCCGAGTCGTCCACCAAGTGGGCCCGGGACCGTTCCAGCTCACGAACCCGCCGCGCAAACGGGCGGTGGGCGATAGCCAGGTACCAGTAGCCGACCGAGAACTGCAGCGCCGCCAGCACCAGGAAGAACGCTGCCCATGCGATCGCCTTCGGCGTGAAGGAACCTCCCACGAGCGTAATGAAGCCAAGGCCGACCAAGACGATACCGGCGCCAATGCGCACGCCCGCCAAGAAGCGCAGGCGGCGGTACTCCCATGACCTGATCAGAATTCTTTCGAGAACGGACCGCTGGGGAGGGACATAGTCATCCGATGCGCGCATCCGGATGCCTCCTGTGACCTGTAGTGCAGCCATCTTCTCGCTCCCGATTGGCCCGCTCGTGGCCGCTGAGTCTAGACCGCCCTGCCAAGACGTCGCTTCGCGATGGCTTGCACCGGCCTAGAGCCAGCGGTCTACTCCGCGGATCTTGGCGCCTGCGAGAAGACCGAGGAAGATCAGCAACCGGAACCCCAGCCGAAGGGCGGATGAGCTGTGCCAGCAAGAGCCTGCCAGTTCGTCTAGCACCGCCAGGCCAGTGCGAGCAGACCAGGCTCAGGTCCGGGGAGGTGCGGAGCGGACGATGGTCAGGTACCAGTAGCCGACCGACAACTGCAGCGCCGCCAGCACCAGGAAGAACGCTGCCCAGACGATCGCCTTCGGTGTGAAGGAACCTCCCACGAGCGTAATGCCGCCAAGGCCGACCAGGACGGTACCAACGACAATGCGCACGCGCGCCATGGCATGGAGGCGACGGAACTCAAAACGCGGGATTATGCGCCGCATGCCGGTGCGCGACGGAGCGGCGTTGTCATCTTGTGCATTCATCGGGATTCCTCCTATAACCTGCGGTGTCCGGCAACCCCGGTCACCTACCTGTCAATACTCGCCCGGCCCAGGCAGGAGATACACCGGGCGGACACCCAAATCTGGGGTAGGGCTAGCACGGTCCCAGGGACGCGGGCACGCCGCCGACACAGCAGTTCGCATCGAGCGGGTAGCGATGACCACCCAACCAGGAACTGGATCGAAGAACAGCTCCCCTTCCCAGGAGCAGCCAGAAGCACGAAGGCCGGACTCTCGGGGGCCGAGTCGGGAGCGAAGTAGGGACGACGTGCTCGCTGCTGCGCGTCCCCTGCCTCCCGATGAGGACGTGCTCATGGATGACCTCACTGAGGATGAGGACCGCCTTTCATTGCTGCTGTGCTCGACGCATGACGTACGGCATCGGGTCCGGCAATATGGCGCCAGGCTGGCTGGGTGGGGTCCCGGAAAGCTGCGGCTGGAGTATGAGATAGCCCGAGCGGAGATCGTCTGGCCGGGGCCGCACCTTGTCGAGTCATACGCCTCGCTTCGCACCTGGTGCGTCCGGACTGGGCACGGCTTGGGCCAGAAGGAACACGAGGCGGATCGCTGGGTGGCAGCCACGGCGATCTGGCTGCAGGTCCCCCTGCTCGCTCACGATCGCATCTTCACGGAACGCTCCACAGCTTCCGCCCAGCTCAGGGGCATGATCAGCAGCCTGGAACGTACCCGCTTCGGTGGACACCCGGCTTAGCTGCCCGATTCGTCGGGAGAGCGAGAAATGGGTTCGACACGCCGCTCATATACGCCGGAGTACAAGGCGCAGTCGGTAGCTTTCGTCCTTGACGGCGGCCGCCCGGTCGCTGAGGTCGCCCGTAACATCGGCGTCCACGAGATGACTTTGGGCAAGTGGGTGAAGGTGGCACGAGATGCCGCGGAATCCGGGAAGAACCCGGATGCCCCGCTGGGCGAGTCCGAGCGGGCCGAGCTGATCCGGCTGCGGGCTGAGTCCAGGGACGACAAATCGGCGATCGCCGAGCTGCGGATGCAGGTGGAGTTCGCAAAAAAAGTAGCGACCTGGTTCGCGAAAGGCAATCAGTAAGATTCGCTGCCATCGCGGGCTGGGCTGATTCGGGCGCCTACCCGGTGTCATTCATGTGTGCCTGGCTGGGAGTCTCACGTTCCGGCTATTACGCCTGGCGGGGCGCGGAGCCATCCCAGCGGTCGAAAGACGACTCCGCGCTTATCGCGGTCATGAGGAAGGTTTACGATGAGGCGCGCGGCAATCCTGGGGTGCGCCGGATGCGCGCGGGCCTGGCGGCGCTGGGCCAGATGGTGTCGCACAAGCGCGTCCACCGGCTGATGCAGGCCGCTGGCCTGCGGGGGCGCCACCCGAAGGCGTGGAAGCGGACCACCATCGGCGGGGACCAGCCGGTCCCGGCCCCGGACCTGATCGGCCGGGACTTCACGGCCGCGCTCCCTGACACGCGCTGGTGCGGTGACGTCACCTACATAAAGACGTGGGACGGATGGGCCTATCTCGCGACCGTCATCGACCTTTACTCGCGCAAAGTAGTCGGCTGGGCTATCGCCGCGCATATGCGGACCAGCCTGATCATCGCCGCTCTCGACATGGCCATTGCTGCCCGGAAGCCGCCGGCCGGTGTGATATTTCATTCCGACCGCGGCTGCCAGTACACGTCCTCCGTATTCGATGAGTACTGCACGCAGAATAATATCAGGCGTTCCCTCGGAAGGACAGGGATCTGTTACGATAATGCCGTATCGGAATCGTTCTTCGCGACGTATAAGAAGGAGCTGATCCATACCCGCCCGTGGCCTACGCTCGGGAACCTGGAAAAGGAGACGTCGGACTGGATTGCCAACTACTATAATCCAGTCCGGAGACATTCAACGCTCGGGTACTTGACACCCCAAGAATACGAACTAGGATATAGGCAACTCAGTCAATTGGCAGCCTAAATCTGGTGTCCAAAAAAGCGGGAACACTCCAGCCTCCGCCATTCGCATCAGGATGCATGCTTGCCTTTCCGTGCCCGCTGGGCAACTTTGCTGCCGGGGTGGGCGGCCAGGTAGCGGCGCTCGCGGCCATGGGGTGCCATATGCGTCAGCGGCCGTGTCTGCGTATGGCGTGGCGGTGCTGGCGAGGGTGCGGGATGACGCCGAGAATTCCGACGGTGGGGCTGGGCCGCCGCGTGCATAATCCAGGCCCACCGCCAGGTAAGTCGATCGGGGGGCTGCTGCGTTCTAAGAAGCGTGAGCCAGGAACAACAGGAGTTCGCAGAGTTCTACGCGGCCAGCAGGGATGCGTGCCTGCGGGCGGTAATCGCCGCTGTAGGTGATGCCGCGCATGCCGAGGACATGGTCGCGGAAGCCTTCGCCCGGGCATGGGCATCGTGGGCCAAGGTACGCCGGTACTCCGCACCGCGAGGATGGGTCGTGCGCGCCGCGCTGAACACCGGCGTCTCGTGGTGGCGGCCCCGCCGCCGGGAAATCCCGCTCGCCAGCCATGACACCGCCGTGCTCGCCGATCCGGCCGGCGGAATGGATGTCGCTGTCCTCGCCGCGCTGCGGCGGCTGCCGGCCCGGCAGCGCGAGGTTGTCGCGCTGCGGGTGTTCCTGGACCTGGACACCAGGGCCACCGCCCAAGTTCTCGGGATCGCCCCCGGCACGGTCACCGCGCACCTGTCCCGTGCGGTGACAGCGCTGCGGCGCGAGCCAGCCCTGCACAGCCTGGTCGCTCCTTCCCGCGCCCTTACCACCCATGACGGAGGTCAGCAGTGAATGACATCGATGACGTGCTGCTCCAGGCACGCGACGCCCTGTCCGGGGCCCGCATGGAGACTCCGGTGCAGGCCATCCTGGCCAAAGGCCGGTCCCGGCGGCACCGCAGGCGGCTGGTTCAGTTGTCGGCTGCAGGCGTCGCCGCCAGCGGATGTCTGGCCCTGGGCCTGGCCGCCGTGGTTGGCTCCGGCAGCCCCGCCCCGGTACCGGGGACGATCCGCACCGCGGCATTCACCCTCGCCCGCAACGCCAACGGCACGGCGTCGCTGAAGCTGAATCAGGATCAGACGTTCGACCCCGCCGCGCTCCAGCGGGCCCTCGCCCGCGACGGCATCCCCGCCCTCGTCCAGATCGGCATCTTCTGCAAGTCCACTCCCGCGCCGCCCAGCAGCGGGGTCGTGTCCATCCAGCTTCCCGATGGCAGTCCGGTACCGGTAACCGGTCGCCAGTCGCCGGTCCCGCCGGATGCCCTGACCGTGATCAATCCCGCCGCCATGCCCGCCGGGACCGAGCTGAGCTTCACCTACCTCAACCACGACCGCGTTCTCACCGGAAGCCTCATCTACACAGCCGCACACACCTGCAGCTCGACCCCCCCGGCAGGACCGCCCCCGGCCGGATAGCCTCACAGCCACTCCACCCTGGCCCGGCCTCATCGGCCGGGCCAGGCCACGCTGACACGCTGGCAGGCTGGGAGCGAGCACAGCCAAGGGGCAAGATCACCGTGCCCGTGAGCCACGTGGCGAGCGCGCCCGCCTGGCCGTCGTCGTCCTGGTCGCCGTGCCGCTCGGCCTGGACGTGCGGGAATAACCGGCTGTCCCGCGATCCAGCTCGGCGGGCATGTCCAGTTCTGTTCACGCCTTAGTCCTGGCTCACCGTCATTGCCGGCGCTGAGAGTGGCGGGATCAGGAAGGTCCGGCGGCGGCCTTAATGCCGGGGCTCGGCGGTTCCGGGCAGGCCCTGTGTTCGGAGCGCGCTCCAGCCGAGGCGCCCGGTCACGTCTTCGATTACGTCCCCGACCACGAGGCCATGGTCGGTGATGGTGACGCTGTTCAGCGTCATTTGGTGTTGGCTGCTGCGCATTTTAGCGATGTGGACGGCCCGGCCTACCTGGGATCCTTCTTCGATGTAGCGCAGCTCGATGACGTTGTCGAACAAGAACAGGAGCCTGTCCAGCCCGTTGGCGGGAAGCCCGTGGGCGCCGGTTTCGCTCGTGACCAGCAAGGTGCTGCCCGATGCCCGGACGAGGCCGACGAGACTGCGCAGGTAGGCGGGGAAACGTTCCGCTTCGCGGGCGGCGAACGCCAGTTCGGAGAGGCTGTCGATGACAATCCGGCTGACCGGGTGGTCGCGGAGTTCGGCGCGCACGGAAGTGGCCAGGGCGTCGAGGTCCAGATCGCCCAACGGCACGTAAGAGATCGAGACGCTCCGGGTAGCTCCAGCGGGCTCGAGATCCCAGCCGAAGGCGCCTGCCACGGCGAGCAGTTGCCCGGGGGTGTCCTGGAACGTGACGTACGTGCAGCGTTCCCCTTGCTCTGCTCCCTTGCTGAGCCAGCGCAGCCCGAAGATTGTCTTACCCACGCCTGAGGGCCCGGTGACCAAGGTGGCGTCACCCTGCTTCGCCCCGCCGCCCATCAGCTCATCCAGGCCAGGGATCCCGCTGGGGATCTGGCCGGACACCGCCACCGGCTCAATCGGGTCGAGGGTCTCTATCCGCGGGAACACCTGGATACCGCCCGGTCCGATCCGGAAGGTGTGCTTGCCCGACCGGTGGCTTCCGCCGCGCATCTTCACGATCCGCAGCCACCGCCGGTTGACAGGCTCGCGAGCCTCATACTCAAGCTGGAGGATGCCATCAGCCAGCGAGAACTCGATACCGCTGCGCAACTCTGCCGCCGTGTACTCGCCGACCAGAATCAGCACGGTACGGGTATCGGTGAGGCGGCTGGCCAGATCGTACAGCGCGCCGCGCAACTCGCGTTCGTCGGCGAAATCGCGCAGCATCTTCGCGCTGTCAACCACCACGATGGAGGGCGCTTCCTCCAGCGTTTTCCGGACGATCTCCGACACCAGGGGCTCCAGCCCGTCCCGGGGGGCAGGCCGCAGGAAGTCACCCAGGTGGATGTACTCGACCCGGGTTCCCAGGGCCGCCAGGTCAAAGAAGCTGAACTCCTCGAGGTGACTGACCAGCTTGGAATGCGACTCCGACACCGTCGTGTAGTAGACGCACTTGTGCTCGGCGGTGCCGCTGGCGAAGCACATCTGCTGGGCCAGAATGGTTTTCCCGGTGCCAGGTGCGCCTGCCACGATTACCACCGCCCCCGGCACCAGCCCGCCGCCCAGCAGCAGGTCCAGCCCAGGGATTCCGGTAGCCGTCCGGTTCAACTCTGACCACGTCCTTCTGTCAGCAGGGCATCCGCGACAGCCACCAGGTCATGCCACTGATAGGGCTTGGGCACGACCGCGTCTGCGGCAGCAGCCAGGTGGGGATCCCCGCTCGCCACCAGAACGGGGATGTGCGCCGTCGCCGGGTCGTCCCGCAGGCACCCGATAAGCTTCGCACCGTCCATGACCGGCATCATCACGTCGGTCACCACCAGATCCGGTGCCGACGCCCGCACCGCACGCAGCGCGGCTGCGCCATCCCCGGCATCGCTCACCTCATGCCCAGCCCGCTCGAAGATCCTCCGGAGCAGGAACCGCTGGTCCGGCTCATCATCAACCACGAGAATCCTCGCCACCCGCCGCTGCGCCCCCATGGTAACTACCCAGAGTAACTTAAGCGTATACTATGCGTTACCTATGCCCGCCGTCACGATAACTAACGACGACACCGGCTCATCCGTGGCCTTGCGCTGCGCCCGCCACGCTGCACGGTGATCTCGGCCGAGTCCCAGGCAGCCCACCGTCCGGAACCCGGAGGCTTTGCCGCGGCCGGACCAGGAAGCAGTCCGTGCGGATATGACAGCTCGCGCGGTGTCTAGACGCCTTCCGGCCTGGAGAGTAGCGTCCTGAGCGGGGCGAGATGTGGCTGATGCCGAAGATGACGCCTGGGCAGGAAGCCGCATACGCGCTGGACTTGGGGGTCGCCAGGAGCGGCACCTGAGCAGCGGTCTCGACGCGCAGGTCCACGTACCGCACCCGGCCGGAGACCCGCAGCAGGGCGCGCTGTGACCGCACGCCGCAGGCCATCACCGGTTTTGCGGGAGGTCCAAAGCTATGGTTGCAGGCGCGCAACAGGCAGGCAGTGATAAGACGGCTGTTCGTCCGTTTCATGTGAATGTCCCGGAAGCAGAGCTTACCGGTCTGCGCAGCCGTATAAACGCGGCAAAGTGGCCTGAACGGGAAACGGTCACCGATGATTCGCAAGGCGTGCCCCTCGCGGTGATGCAGGAACTCGCGCGCTACTGGGCGGCAGATTACGATTGGCGCAAGTGCGAGGCGAAGTTGAACGCCCTGCCGCAGTTCATGACCGAGATCGATGGGCTAGACATTCATTTCATTCACGTCCGCTCGGACCACGAAAACGCATTGCCGCTCATCATCACGCACGGGTGGCCCGGATCGGTCATCGAGCAGCTCAAGATCATCGACCCGCTCACGAACCCCACGGCACATGGCGCGAGCGCATCGGATGCTTTCCATCTAGTGATCCCGTCAATGCCGGGCTACGGGTTCTCCGGCAAGCCGACCGCTACCGGCTGGGACCCCGCCCGCATCGCCCGTGCCTGGGCTCTCCTGCCGTTCCCGTGATGGGGTGTTCGCGTTGATGCCTGGCGTGTCGTTCTAAAGCGGACACGCCGTCCCTGGCTAGCGTGCTGGCTTGTCGAGAGTCAGTTACGCAGAGCAGCCAGGGGACGGCGTGCGGAAATCAAAGCTATGGAAGAAACTGCTGCATGTCGAGCATGTCGTGCTCGAGGACGGCGATATCGAGGAGACGCTGGACGGGCCGGAGATCGCGGTGGTGCGGTTGCGCCCGGATTCGGGGCACCGGCTGCGCTGCCCGGAATGCGGCGGGAAGTGCCGGTTCTACGACTCCGGGGAAGGCAGGCGGCGGTGGCGGGCGCTGGACCTGGGCGTGCTGCGCTGCTACCTGGAGGCTGACGCGCCCCGGGTGAGGTGCCCGCGGCACGGGGTGCTGACCGCGGCGGTGCCATGGGCCAGGCCTGCGGCGCGTTTCACGATCGCGTTCGAGGAGCAGGCGGCGTGGCTGTGCGCGCAGATGCCGTGGAGCAAGGCAGCGCGGCTGCTGCGCGTGACGTGGCGGGCATTGCAGTCCGTCGTCGGGCGGGTCGTCACCGGGCTGCGCGGCGGGAAAGACCGGCTGGACGGTGTCCGCCGGATCGGGATCGACGAGAAAGCCTGGCGCAAGGGGCACCGCTACATCACCGTGGTCATCGATCACGACGCGGGCCGGATCATCTGGGCAGCCGAGGGCCGGAACAAGGAGACCCTGACGACATTCTTCGATGACCTCGGCGAAGAACGCGCGGAGCTGCTGACCCACGTGTCCTGCGACGGCGCGGGCTGGATCCACGACGTCGTCCGCGAAAAAGCACCGGGTGCGCTGATCTGCCTGGACGCGTTCCACGTCGTCAAATGGGCCGGGGAGAGACTGGACGAACTGCGCCGCCGTCTCGCCTCTGACCTGCGCGCCGCAGGGAAAGGCGACCAGGCCGCCGCGCTCGGATCATCGATGTGGGCGCTGCGCAAGAACCCTGCAGGCCTCAGCCCAGGCCAGCGGCAGTCGCTGGCGCAGATCGCCGCCGACAACAAGCAGCTCTACAAGGCGTACCTGATGAAAGAGCAGCTCCGCGAGGTGTTCAGGGTCAAGGGCGAGCACGGGAAGGCGCTGCTGGCGGGGCTCATCGCCTGGTGCCAGCGCTGCCGGATTCCCGAGTTCACCGCCCTGGCAAAAACCCTGAAGCGATTCCGGGCGCTGATCTGCAACACCCTGGACCACGCCGTCAGCAACGGCCGCGCCGAAGGCATCAACACCCAGCTCGCCGCCCTCACCGCCCGCGCCAGAGGATTCCACAGCGCCGAAGCCTTCATCGCCATGGCCGAACTCACCTGCGGCGGCCTATGCCCCGATCTGCCCGGACGATAACGAATGCAGGTGATCACGGGAAGAGCAGAAGAGCCCGTGCCTGGGTAGTGCTGATGGAGCGCCTCGGATACACGCAATTTGTGTCCCAAGGCGGCGACTGGGGCGGGGCTATCACGAACGTGCTGGCGCACCAGGCGCCTCCGGAATTGCTCGGCATTCACGTCAACTTCCCAGCCACGGTTCCGACCGACGTCGCCAAGGCGCTCCAGTCCGGCGACCCGCCGCCACCCGGCCTGTCAGCCGACGAAAGACGCGCATACGAGCAGCTGACCACCTTGTATACGAGGCGACGCGCCTACGCCAGTTTCATGGGGACGCGCCCGCAAACGCTGTACGGACTGGCGGATTCACCCGTCGGCCTGGCCGCCTGGCTCCTTGACCACGGTGACGGCTGGGGCCAGCCAGCGCCGCCGGTCACCTCCGCCGTGCTCGGGCACGCGAGCCACGGACATCCCGCAGGCGACCTCACCCGAGACGACGTCCTGGATAACATCACGCTCTACTGGGTGACAAGTACGGCGGTTTCGTCGGCCCGCCTCTACTGGGAAAATAAGCTCAGCCTCTACAACGACGCCGACGTCTCCGTGCCGGCTGCCGTCAGCGTCTTCCCCGGCGAGAACTACCGGGCCCCGCGGAGCTGGACAGAGCGTGCGTATCACAACCTCATCTACTTCAACGAGGTAGACAAGGGCGGGCACTTCGCCGCCTGGGAACAGCCGCAACTCTTTTCAGAAGAGGTCCGCGCGGGCTTCAGGCCACTGCGCAAATAGCCCGGCAAAGGAGCCTGCCCGGCCCAAACGCGGCCATCCCCAGGCGATCCGGGCCGGCTGGGTGGTCTGTCATTACGCCGCCCTACCGGTTCCCGAAAGTTCCGGCGGCCGGTTCGCGCCCGCCCGGCGCCGGTGCTCCTAGCCGATTCTTACCCGACGGAGGCGTGGCCGATCATGAGCAGGCCACTGGCGATGCGTCAGGCCAAGACTGAAGAAGTTTCCAACCCCCGAGCTGATTCCAGGAATAGGCAATCTCATTAAGAGCCTCTTCTGTGCTCTGCACACCAGTAAGGGCGTCCCAGATGTACGGATCCGCCGCGTCGAACATGTACCCGGCTTGCGGGAAGGGCGGGGGAACGATGACTGTGTGCATAATAGACGGAGAAACAAATTTCGAGATGAACCGGTAACTGGACGGATCATGCCGGGCCAGGTCCGTGTAGGCTGAGTCGCGCGTTGGCAAGGTCCAATTTGCCTTGGCGATGGCAACCTGGCTGAGCGTCGAGCTCATGAATCTGATGAACTTGTACGCTTCAGTAGGATGGGCTGTGCTAGCAGAAATGACATACGACTCGCCACCGAGCGGTGAGCCCGTCTGTCCGGTAGCGCCCGTTGGAATTGGAGCGATCCCTAGGTTGCTATTGTCGCGACGGAATGAAGTACCTTTTTTTAGAATGTTCGATATGTCATGGGGGCCATCAAAAATCATCGCCGTCGTACCATCCTCGAAGTGCCGCAGCATGGTCCCAGGGGGAGTGCTGAAGTTCGCAAGAAATGGCATCACCCGCAGGTTACCGACCTTCTGCAAGTTCATCAGGAAGTTCAGGCCGGCGACTGATTGCGGACTGTTCACCAGAATGTTGCCTTGCTGGTCGAACATGCCACCACCGCAGGCATAGAGGAACGGCAGCGCGTAGTAAGATGTCCCACCGAATTCAAATCCGTATCTTGCCCCCGTTTTCTCTTTGTGTTCCACCATCCGCACCGCGTCTTTTCTGAGCTCCTCCATAGTGGCAGGAGGGGAATTAATGCCAGCGTTTTTCAGCTCGTCCCGGTTGAACAGCAACTCCGGGAAGTCGATCTCCTGTGGCAGGCCATAAAGATGCCCATTACACTCATCATATGACAGGGGAGCGCTCTGCTCCGGGCCTGTTCCGCAGACTGCGCCCGGAGGGATCTCGCGAGTGGTACTCACGGGGGCGTTCTCGTAGTCCGATAGACTCCCCTGAGGCACGTACTTGTCGAGATTCAGCAGGTAACCCTCCGAGGCAAAAAGCGGAGTCCAGCTCATGTCGGAACGGAGGACATCAGGGGCATTGTCCTGTTGGACAGCACTTATGAATGCGGCCCGCGTATGAAAGAAGTCCTTCGGCACGGCATTAACGTGGATATCAGGGTGCAGCTTATTGAATTCATTGACCAGATGTTTGACCTCTGCTACTTCTGTGCCCGATTCGGTGTACCAATAGGTCAGCTGAATAGGAGGCCTCGCCTGGCAGCTTAGGGTGAATCCGCTCGTGGAGTGGCAGACAGTAGCCCCGCAGGTGAACGGTCGTGATAGAACCGCGTCTGCGCATGAGCCAGCTTCATTGAGTTGTGACTGGGTAATGTCGGCACCGGGCAGGTCGGCACCGCCCAGGTCGGCACCGCCCAGGTCGGCACCGCCCAGGTCGGCACCGGTCAGGATGGCATCGCCTAAGTGGGCACTGCTTAGGTTGGTACCAGCCAGGCTCGCATCGGCCAGGGAGGCACCAGTGAGTGTGGCACCGCTCAGGTCCGCACCGGTCAGGTCGGCGCCAGTCATAATGGTGCCACTCAGGTCCGCGCCGGCCAGGTCTGCATGGCTCAGGTTGGCATTCCCCAAGTCGATGCCGCTCAGGGGGGCATTACCCAAATCATCGTAACTCAGGTCAGCACCGTTCAGATCGATATGCGGATCCTGCGCGCCGACGAGGTGCGCACCCTGCAGGAATTGCAACACGATTCTATTACGCTGCGCATTCAGCCTTCGCAGCGTGGTGACGGTCTGCTCTTCTGCTATCTGTGGCTGGTTAGGACTAGACGTCCCCTGACCCTTGCTGAACAAGTCCTTCATGTTACCTATATACGTTTCCATGATGTCGTCCTGATGCTGCAGATCACTAAGATGAGATTGCCACCCTGTAAATAAAAGTGTGGCGGCGAGCACGACGACCGGAATAGCAAGCTTCGAAAACAAATCCGGCCAGTCCCGGGGCGATTTGCTGGAGTTAGTTGCGTTGCCTGGTCCGCCGGGGTTAGTCGATATGTCCGATTCGTGTGCAGAGCTCATGTTGGTTACTCCCCTTACTGCTGGCAAGCAACGTTCATCGAGTGTTTGCTGAGCAAGAGCTCGCGCAGGTTGAAGGTCAATGATCTTTTCCTGTTATACCTGAAGTGCGCATTATGGCAGATTCGTGCCAGAACGACCAGGTCAGACGGCTGCGGTGGCTGTGTGGGCGTCGGGTGGCAAGCCGCCACCAACCGCTGACCCGAGCGTGCGCAGGTCATGCCCGAGTACGAAACGAACGGCGAAGCTGGTGGTTCCGTCGTCCCCGCTGCCCGGTGACAGGCGGCATACGGTGGAAGTGCTGATGGCCTTCCCGGAGCCCGCTGAGGGAGTATTCACGCTAGCCGGAACCTTGTCCAGGGCGCCTTAGGCGGCACCGCGTGATCGGCTGCGCCGACCCTGGACAGAACCCGCCTGCCGTGGGTCCGGCAGCAGCCGCGTTGGGGGAGGGACTGGACGGGCCAGGGCGGCGAGTGATGCGTGGGATATACATGGGATGATCCCGGGCGCCCGGGATTGGAACTAAGCCTCAATCCACCGGCCGATATGGCGTGCTTCTGCTGATGCCGTTTCGTGTTATTTGCCTGCTGGCGGGGCATGGTTGTCTCGCCGCTCACTGTTACTGCGGCTTGTCCGTGATTCCTGGTCGGGTGGCTGGGGGGTGGGCCGTGTCGGCGATGCGGGTGCTGTGACCGGATCTGGGCGGGTCAGGCCGCCGCTGCGGGCGGGCCGCAGGCGGCGGCGCAGAGGGTCATCCATTCGTGTTCGCGGTGCCAGCCCTCAGGCAGGTGCAGGGTGATGTGGCCGCGGCCGTGCCGGGCGGTGCGCGCGGCGACGTCGATCAGGTCGCGGCGGATGGTGGCGCCGCGGGCCTTGCCGTAGGCGAGGCTGGCCAGGGACCCGGCGGCGCGCAGCAGGTTATGCGCGATCGCCGCGCAGGTCAGCCAGGCGGCGTTGGCCGGGAAGGACCCTGAGGCAGGTGCGCGAGCGGCCCGTCGGTCCAGTCGGCGAAGACCTGTTCCACGATCGCGTGGTCGCGATGCTGCTCCTCGGCCTGGACCAGCTCGAACGGGGAGTCGGTGAACACGGCGTGGCAGCGCCAGGCGGGGAACAGCTCATCTTGCCCGGCGGCGGCCTGCTTGTTCAGGTCGCGGACCCGCCGCACGATCAGCCGGGCGGTGATCGCCTGGCCCTTCTTCGAGGTGAACGCGGTGTAGGGCACTTCGGCGATCTGGGCGTCGGAGACCCAGCAGCGGAGCTGATCGTCCCAGACGGCACGCGGGTAGCGGATGCCGGTCCAGGCTGTGGCGGGGATGGCGGCGATGGCCGCGGCGATCTTGGGGTCCATGCTCACAGTGACCGAGAACCGGGCGCCGGCCCGGCGGACGGCGCCGCAGAACGCGGCGGAGTAGTACGCCGAGTCGGCCCGCACGATGATCAGGCCGCTGCACCCGGTATCCCGGGCTGCGGCGATGGCCTCGGCGGCGAACCGGGCTGCGCCGCGGGCGGAGTTCGCGTTCCCGCCGCGCAGCCGGGTCGCGGCGATCACCGGCGCGCCCAGCGGCGTGCAGATGGTGGCGGCCAGCGCGTTCAGGCCGCGGACCAGCAGGCTCTTGCCCTGGATCTTGGTGTGGCCGAACGCGGCGCCCTGCTTGCGGTGCCCGTAGACCCGCTTCTGCATCGCGTCGATATCGATGAACGCCAGCGTCTGCTTGCCGGGCAGCAACGGCGCCCGCCGGGCCAGCCCGGCCAGCAGCAAGCGGTTCACCTTCTCCAGCTGCCGGACGTTCCCCCAGGTGAATGAGCGCAGATGCGACCCGAGCGTGGACGGCGCCCGGATCCCGCCGAACAGATCCGGCATTGCGCCGTGCCGCAGCAGGCCCATGTCATCGATGCTGTCCGCCCCGGCAGCCATCCCCGCGACCAGGCACGGGATCTTCAGATCCGCGTTAACCCCGCACGGCCCGCCGGGCCGGACGTGCTCACTGACCAGGCCGGCCAGCCCGGCCCGCTGCGCCAGCGCCATTACCGGGACCAGCCCCAGGGCTCCTGACATAGCGGCTCGGTTACGGGTTGTTGCTGGGCTGCTGATCTGGTCTTTTGCCTTATTTATGGCGTGTCGGTGCGGGTTCTGGCGGCAGTGGTCCGCAATAATAGATGAAAGGTTCGATGCCGCTGAGTGGGGTGGGATGATGGCCCGGATGCTGACCCAGGTGCCGTTGCCGCTGCTGCCCGGGGACGCGGCGGAGATCGCCCCGGGCGTGGGCATGGTGACCGGCCCGGACGGCAGCGGCGTGATGTGGGTGCACGGGCTGGCCACGTTCGCGTGGGACGCGGGGGATGAGGCCGGGCGGCGGCTGGCGGCGGTGCAGCTATGGAAGCTGAAAGCCGCGACCCAGGCGCAGGTCGCGGAGGCGTTCGGGGTGATCCCGGTGAGCGTGTGGCGGTGGGAGAAAGCGCTGGCGGCTGGCGGGGTCGCGGGCCTGGTCCCGGACCGCAAGGGCCCGCGGCGGCCCTCCAGGCTGACCTCCGCCGTCGTGGCGCGGATCCGGGAACTGGACCGGCAGGGCCTTGGCAAAGCCGGGATCGCCGCCGCGGCCGGGGTGTCGGAATCGTCGGTCCGCAGCGTGCTGCGCCCGGCCGGGGCGGCCGGCGGCGATGTTCCCGGCGCGGGCGCCGGGCCGGCCGCTGACCCGGCTGCCGGCGAGGAGGCGGAGACCGCGGGCGGGCCGCCGGGGACGCTGCCGGTGCTGCCTGACCCGGTGGCGCGGGACGGCGAGCGGGTGCTGGCCCGGTTCGGGCTGCTGGGCGAGGGCGCCGTCCCGGTGTTCACCCCCGGTGCCCGGTATCCGCTGGCCGGGCTGCTGCTGGCGCTGCCCGCGCTGGCGGGCACCGGGCTGCTGGAGTGCGCCCGGGCTACGTACGGCCGGCTGCGGAACGGGTTTTACGGGCTGGAGGTGATGCTGGTCGTGCTGGTGTTCCTGGCGCTGCTGCGCGAGCCGCGGGCTGAGGGCGCCACCAGGGTCTCGCCGGCCGCGCTGGGCCGGGTGCTGGGCCTGGACCGGGCGCCGGAGGTCAAGACGATCCGCCGCAAGCTCGCCGGGCTGGCAGGGGCCGGGAAAGCCGCGGACCTGATCATGGCGCTGGCCCGCCACCACGCCGCCGCCCGGCCGGGCGCGCTGGGGTTCCTTTACGCCGACGGGCACGCCCGCGCGTACTTCGGCACCCGGCAGGTGCAGAAGATGCACGTGGCCCGGCTGAAGTTCCCCGGCCCGGCGACCGAGGAGACCTGGGTCACCGACGCCGCCGGCGACCCGGTGTTCATGGTCATCGCCGAGCCGTCCCAGTCGCTGGCCGGGCAGCTGCGCGGCCTGCTCCCGCAGCTGCGCCAGGTCGCAGGCGAAGGACGGCGGGTGACGGTGTGCTTTGACCGCGGCGGCTGGTCCCCGGCGCTGTTCGCCGACATCACCGGCGCGGGGTTCGACCTGCTCACCTACCGCAAGGGCCCGGCCGCGGACCTGCCTGGCCCGGCGTTCACCACGGTCACCTGCACCGATGACCGCGGCCGGCCCCACCAGTACGAGCTGGCCGACACCACCATCGCGCTGGAGATCGGCGAGGGCCCGCGCAAGGGCGAGCAGGTCACGCTGCGGCAGGTCACCCGCCGCGAGCCTGCCTCCGGCGGCGCCATCCGGCAGGTGCACACCCTGACCTCCCGCACCGACCTGCCCGCCGGTGAGGTGTGCTGGCGGATGAGCTCGCGGTGGCGGGAGGAGAACTACTTCCGCTACGCCCGCACCCACTTCGCCCTGGACGCGCTTGACTCCTACGCCGCGGTCCCCGACGACCCGGACCGGCTAGTCCCCAGCCCGGCGAAGAAAACCGCCGCCGCGCGGGTGCGGCGGGCTGAGGCCGCCATCGGCGCGGCCGAAGCCAGCAGGGACGCCAGCCTGCTGGCCCTGCGCAGTCCCGCCCCCGGCCACTCCGCGCTCGTCACGAACCAGCAGGTCAACGAGCTCAACGCCCCCGTCCGGGCCGCCTATGACGAACTGGAAGCGGCCCAGGCTGCCGCCGCGGCTGCCCCCGCCCGGGTCCGGCTCGGCGACCTGTCCCCGGACATGGTCCGGCTGGACGCCGAGACCAAGCAGATCACCCACGCCATCCGGATGGCGGCCTATAACGCCGAGACCCTCCTCGCCCGCGCCCTGGACGGCCACTACGCCCGCGCGGGCGACGAGGCATACGCGCTCATCCGCGAGGCCCTGGCCACCTCCGGCGACATCTGCCCCGGCCCCGGCCAGCTGCTCGTCCGGCTCGACCCGCTCACCGCCCCCCGGCGCACCCAGGCGCTGGCCGCCCTCTGCGACCAGCTCAGCCAAGCCGGATGCACCTATCCCGGCACCGATCTCCTCCTGCGCTACGAGGTCAAGCCCCACCCCGGCCCTGCATGATCTTTTGCCCTATGTCCGGAGTCCTGAGCCCGGCCCGCGACACGAGATTCGGGTCATCGAACGATGCGTGCGTCCTGGCCAGCCCATGCAACAATTGCATCTACAAGGTGTCCTCTCGAACGAGACGACGGAAGCGTCAGATACTCCCATCGTCCCAGTTCAGAGGGCACCTTTCACGTTGCCACGCCCGGAAGCAGCCCTATTTGGCCGGTGGATCGAGGCTAAGCGCTAAATCCTGGTCAGGACGGCCGCGCCGGACTTAGCTGTAATGATCTATAAACCGCCGCTGTAGCGAGCCCTGGCTGCCACGAAAGGCCCAGGTAGTCCGCCCCCTCGCTTGGACGTGATCTTGGCCGCGGCCGGGTAGGGGAGACAGGGAAGCCTGGCCACCCCGAGACATGCGAGCGCCCCGGCCCAAGAGGATACCGGGGCACTCTTACTGCGCGCCAAGGTTCGGGCTATAGCTTCATAGGCTCTCGCCTGTCCTCGCGCATCGATGGCGGCTATGCGTACGGCGACCAGCGGTGCCACCGGTCCAAAAGATGGCGGACAACGTGCGGCCGGTGCGGCCGGTGCGGATGAAGGGCCATCACGACCTCCCTTCCCTCATTGCACACATACACCTCCGGGCGTTCTGGCATTAGGGGCCATGGACCCGTTTCCAGCGTGATATGGGGCACAGTCACCCTTACGCGGAGCTGGCCGCGGTCACTGGCCGACATCCTCCGGCAGACCGAACCCGGCCCAGCCGCCGAAGGGAAGCCCGGGCGGGCCCGGCTCAGCAGTCAGCTCTGCGGGGCTGGCCGAATGATCAAGACGGCGAGCGCGCTTTACGCAGGCGTGTGGGCGTTCCCGTTCATCTTCCCGGGCGGAGGCGATAACTTCGCGACATTCAGGCTCTTCTGAATGGGCGCCCTCATCGGTACCGGGCATTTCGGGCGGGGACCGTGCTGGCCTGATCGGAAGCTTGCCGGCCGTGAGGCCGTCGTGAGCAGTGCGGTCGCTGCGGCTATGGCCAGGTGACCCGCTCTGGCGACGCCCGCTCACCGAGCCTGGCCACCCAGGCTGCCAGCTCATCGCGGGTGGCCACGCCGAAGGACAAGACTCCGGAGCCGTGAACGCCACGAGCCCGGGACGCTAGGGCAGATCTTGCGCGATCTGCCAGATATAGCCGTCCGGATCGGCGAAGGTGAGCGTGCGCATGCCCCAGTCACGATCCGCCGGGCCACTGATCAATGTCACTCCGTGCTCGTCCAGTTCAGCGCGCACCGCATCCACATCGTCAACCCAGATGGAGAACTGCCCGAGACCCTTCTGTGCCAGGGTGAGTACTTCGCGTCCCGGGGGCTGGTGGGCCGGATCCTTCCGCAACGCGATGTACATGTCCTTGAAGCCGAACACGGCCGAATCCTCCTCCTCGTCCAGCGGAGGCAGGCCGAAGACCTCCCGGTAGAACGTCTTCGAGCGCTCAAGGTCGCCGACTACCAGAGTCATGGCACCGATCTGCTTCTCCCATTCAGCCATGGCGCCCCTCTTTTGCATCGTGATGCCGTCCTGAGGGTTGGACCGCCCGGCGCCCCGTAACTCATCGGCCGGGCCTGGGCGAGATCGCCGACGGTCGGGTGCCGTTCGGTGTGCCTGCTGCCGGGCGGTTATAGGCTGCGCGGGTGGCCGCCCGTCTGCGGAGAGCGTGGGCTGATTTGCCGCGGTGGGCCAGGTGGGTCGTGGCGGTGTACCTGATCGGCTTCGCCCAGGGCACCGGTGCGCACATCCGGGACCTGGTACGCGGGGGGCTACATGCCTACTCCGCATTTCCGCAGGCCTGGATCCAGGTCTTCTTCGTCAGCCTGGTGCTCCTTGATCCGCTGGTGGCGGTGCTGGCCGGGTTCGTGCGCCGGGCCGGTATCTGGCTGGCGGCTAGCGTGATGGCGGTGGATATCGCCGCGAACTGGATCGTGAACTGGCCGTCGCTGCGGGAGGATCCCGTCCGGTTGCTGCGCCCGGTGGGCCTGCTGCCCATCACGCTGTTCGGCGTATTCGTCCTGGTGACCGCGATGCCCTTGCTTCGCGTCATGAAGGACTGACTTCTCCGGGCCGGCCCGGGCACCGGCCCGGCCGGTGCTGATCCCCTGACTGGGCCGGTGACGGAACGGCTGCGGGTAGGTGACCTCAATGAGGCGGGCCGGCGACTGGTGCGGATCGTGGACCGGGGCAGCGGGTCGGTGGTGACTTGGCGGCGGGCGCAGGTGGTGCTGTTTGCCCGCCCAGCGCCTGGCCGCGCCGACGATCATGAAGGTCGCGCCCACCGGTGAGGACCGGGTCCGCGATGTGATCCGCAACTTCAACGTCAACGGTTCAGTCCTGGGGCACGACCCGCCTGGTGGCAGCCGCCGTCTCGCGGCGGCCACCGCTTCCATGACCCGGCGCACCTCGATTTCCTGCTCCAGCAGCCGGTCCCGCGCGGCCCGGTACTCGGCCGACCCTCCACACTTCCTCCCGGCGGCTCGCCTGCAGCCCTTACGTTAGGCCAGCAACAGCGTCGCGCCGTGGCATCGGCGATCGAGCAATTCCCGGCCGCCCGGGATGGTCAGGCAGTCCGCGGCTGTCCGGCTGTTCCGCGAGCGGCGTCGGCATCGAAGCCGAACTGCCGCAGGACTCCGTCCTCGCCCTCGTTCGTGGTCAGTGCCAGCAGGAGGTGCAGCCCGCTGACCCGAGCATCCCCCATGGTGTCGGCCTCGGCGGCGCAAGTGTCGATTACGGCCTTGGCCGCGGCGGTGTAGGGAATGAGCGCGGGCGGCTGCGCGGTGGGAGGTGACAGAGCCGCCTGGGCTGCCGAGGCGACGGCATCGATGGCTATGCCCTGGGCCGTGAGGGCGGCGACTGCCGATGAGCCGGGATCAGTGAGCAGCCCGAGTAGCAGGTGTGTGGGCGTCACCTCCAGGTTGCCCGCCTCCTGCGCTACGTTGTGGGCGGCCACCAGGGCGTTACGGGCCTGCTGCGTGAACCGGGCGAAGCCCTCGGCGCTGGAGGTGGCCGTGCCCGGCGGGCGGCCGACGAATCGCTTCTGAGCGGCCTGCTTCGTGACGCCCATGCTGCGGCCGATCTCGGTCCACGACGCGCCAGCCCGGCGGGCCTGGTCAACGAAATGGCCGAGCAGGCTGTCGGCAAGCTCCCCGAGGTGGTCGGCGAGCAGGACGGCGCCTGACAGCTGATCGAGCGGCTGATCGTGGGCGCGGGCGACGGCGTCGATGAGTTCGCCCAGGCGGACGGCGGACGTGAGAGTGGTTGGCTGCGTCATATGTCAACCTTAAGTTGACGTATGCGGCGACGTCAACCCAAAGTTGACGGCCGGGCTGGCCCTCGGGCTGGCCAGCGTCGGGCGGGCATGCTCAGCCGCTGTGCACAGGCAGGCCTATGGCCGGTTCGGTGGATGCCCGCGCCTGGCCAGCTCATGAGTCGCGGCCAGGATGCTCTGCTGTAGCTCGTCAGGCGGATGGCTGCCGGGCCCTCGCCGGTGGGTTCCGGCGGTCCTGGCTGCTTCGGACCGGGCCGCGGCTCCCTGAACGAGGGCGTCCCGGGGCGGGGCGGGTCGCGGCGTCGTGCGGGTCAGGAGCTCGCCGAGATGGTTGGCCTGGGCCACGCGTACGCCGGGGAAATGCGCGCGGCCCAAAGCCAGCGTCCCCGGCCTGCTGCCTGCCCGCGGCGGATCGTGCAGGGCTTCCGGGCAGAACCGCGTCAGAATCGTTTTGATGATCGAGGTGTGATCGAAAAGGGTGCTCGACACGGTGCGCGGCCCGACCCACGGCGAGACGATGATGGCTGGTACGCGCACGCCGTACCGGCCGAACATGTCAGGCTCATCGTCAGCGGCCTGAGGTGGCGGCACGTGATCGAAAAAGCCGCCGTGTTCGTCGTAGACGATGATCAGGAGCGAGCTCGCCCACTGCGGGCTTGCCGCCAGCGCGTCGTAGACGGCGAGAACGAGGTCCTGGCCGTCCTTGATGTCGGCCGGCGGGTGATCATCGTTGACGGGGAAGCCGAGCGGATTGAAGTTGGTGAAGGCCGGGTCGATCCAGGAGACCGGCCGCAGCGTGCCGTTGGCCGCGTCTTCGAGGAAGCTGGGGATCCTCGGGTTGACGCTGATGTCGAGAATGGTCTGCCACGGCAGGCCGGTCTTGCTGAAGTAACCGAATCGCTGGTGATGACCCAGGAGGTAGTGGGCGTCCGCCAGGCGCAGCGTCCCGGGATCGAAGGAATACCAGCGCCAGGGGACATGGGCAGCGTCGAGGTGCCGGACGAAGGACGGCTGGTTGTAGAGGGGCGGCACATGGGATGGCCTGTCGTCCCGGCTTCCAGCGGCCACGCCACACAGGGCATACAGGCGATTGGGCAGCGTAGCGCCAGGCACCGAGCTGAACCAGCGGTCGCAAACCGCGAACTCCTCCGCCAGGTGATCGTAGACGGGCACATCGGTGCTGTCGTAGTAGCCCATGACGCATGCCGGGTCGCCATCTTGCCTGTCACGTGCCGCCAGGGTCTGCATCGCATTCGCGACGAAGCCGCTCATGCTGCCGCCGGCGACCTGCTCGTCGACTGCATCGGCGGAATGGGCAGGGTCCACGTCCACGGCCGTCGTGCCGAGGTGGTGAACCGGGTAGGTACGCCCCTGATATTCGTTGGCCAGCCCCGGACGCAGGCCGTCGATATCCGGGCGCCTTCCGGTCAGGGAGAGATACCCGAGCATGTGATCGAACGAGCGGTTTTCCAGCATCATGACGACGATGTGATCGACCTTCTCGAGGTTGGCGGCATGGGCCCGCTCGCTCTCATCAGCTCCCATGGCTCCTCCCTCGCTGGGCACGGCGATCTCCGCGTGCCGTCCTATGCTCGCGGCGCCTCAACCGGTGGCGGGAAGGCACGGGTCTGATTCGCGGCAGACGCGTTGGTCAGCTCAGTCACCTTGCCGTCGGTGATGAGGTGGCGCCAGCTCGTCTGCCAGTCGGGCAGGTCCGCGCGGTCTTGCTCCCAGTCGACGAACGTCGCCTCGTCGCAGAAGTGATCCAGCCGCGCGCTGATGCCCTGGTGCGGTTCGCTATGCACGAAGGCCTCCATCGGGCCGCGTTCCTGCCAGGCGCTGACGCTCCACCATGCGTTGTTCGCGTCAGCAAGCGCATCCGCGCCCAGGTTGCCTGCTGACTTCTGCGCCTGCTCTACCGCGGCAACGGCATCGGTGAAGAACTCATCCAGGAGCGCCGGATCCTTCAGCCGAAGCCGGGTCACAACGATAATTGCCATCACGGCCTCCCCATGCGAGGTCATAGACACCGCGGCCGATCTCGTGGTCAGCAAGACCTCCAGGCCAGCATGCCAGCCCGGGGGGTTCCCGTCAGCAGCCCGGACCGGCTACCGAGGTCGCCCAGGTAGGCAGACCCGAGACGGCACTGCACCGCAGGCCTACTGCCACTGGGCGAGAACATCCCGGGCCTGAGTCACCGCGGCGGCGATGCCGGCGGAGTCCGCCACGTCCAGTGCCGACCCGCGCGGGAACTGCACGCCCGGCACGGCATCGCGCTCGTACACCGCCACCAGGACCTCACACAGCAGGCGGCCCCGGCGTTCCGCGCGTTCCGCCTCCCGCCGGTCAACCCGGGCCCGCACGTCGGGTATCAGGTGGTCCTGGCCGCGGGGGCCGGGCGCACAGCCGATCTGCCCACCGCGCTTGCCTGGCGTTTCCATTCACCCAGTATGCGGCCGGACCGCCGCAGAATGGCCGGTGCCAGATAATGGCCACCTTAAAGGACAGCCCGGGAGGCCGGAATCGCGGCGGGCGGAACGCTGAGCCACCGCGCCCGGCCGCCCGGCACGCGGAAGGGCCGGCCGCCTCACCGCGGGCCGGCCCTTCCGGGTAATCGGTCAGACGCGACGCCAGCGCGCTTCCGCGAGGCCGTAGAGGCCGAACGCGATCAGCCCGAGTGCCACCACGATCAGCAGGAACTCGCCGAATGGCTGGGCACGCAGGGTGAGCAGGGCCTTGTCCAGGCCGCCCGCCTTGGCGGCGTTGTACGTCACCGCGGCGTCGATGACCAGGACCCCGGCGATGGCGAATACCAGGCCGCGGGCCGTGGTGCCGATCATGCCGAGCCGCCGCACCAGCTGGCGGGTCCGGGGGCTCATCCGCCCGGTCTCCAGGTGCTTCATGAACTTGGCCCGGATGCCCTCGATTATGAGCGCCACACCCACGATCACGATGATCAGGCCCACGATGCCGATCAGCCAGCGGCCGCCGGCATGGTGCATGACGCTGGCCGTGACGTCCTGCTGCTTGCTGGTCGTGTTGCCGGCCTTGCCCGCGATCACCTTGAACGTCAGGACGGCGAAGAAGGCGTAGACGATGGCGCGGGCCAGCGACTTGAGCCGCGGCCCGGCTCCGTTGCCCTCACCGGGGACGCCGAAGGCGGCCTCGCTGAGCCGCCACAGTGCGTAGCCGGCGAAGCCGATGCCGACCAGCCACAGCAGCACCCGGCCGAACGGCTGGGCCGCCAGCAGCTGCAGCGCGCCCTGCTGGTCGGCCTGGTGAGAATGGTTACCGAGGGCGACCAGGATGGCCACCCAGCCAATCAGAATGTAGAGAATGCCGCGGGCGGTCAGCCCGGCCCGGGCCAGCCACTGCGCGGGCTTGCTGTCCGAAGCGCGCCGGGCGCTGCTGGATGCGCGCCGTGTTGGTGACGATACCGATCTCATCCTGGGCACTACCTCTCGGCTTGGATGGACCTAAAAGTCCGCGCCCTCAAGTGCCCGTGTGAAAGATTTTTATGCACAACGAAACGCGAACCGGCCGCTCATTTTCGCTGACCCGCTCCCACCGCGTGGCCGCGCTGGTGGCGTGACCACGGCCCCCGGACACGCGGTGCCCACTCGGCCCAGTGCCGCCGCTGCAGCAGGATGACCCGCCGCTCCGCGATCTGCAGCGTGTGGTAGCTCAGCCACAGGCACACCCCGGCCAGCGGAAGCTCGATGAACGCGCACAGCAGGATGGATTGCCACCGCTCCGCGGATGGTGTCGTCATGCAGTCGAACCAGGCGTCCACGACCAGCAGCGCGGCGGTCGCCGAGGCCGCCGGGGCCAGGTAGCGCGACCGGCGCAGCGCGAAGTACGCGGTGGTGGCGAGCATGCCGAGCAGCAGGACGTCGAATCCGGCCCAGGCCAGGTCGTAGTTGGGGGACAGCTGGCGGGCCTGGCAAGCTGAAGCCGATGTAGATGGTCCACGGCAGCAGGATCAGCGAGAAGAGCGCGAACGACGGGCCGGTCCAGCGCACCAGCCGGGCGTCGTCGGTCAGCACCGCGTTCTCCGGCTCGGGGGCGGGCTGGACAAGCTGGTCGAGACGGGCGACCGGGTCGTCGGCTCCGGGGTTGGTTTTCATCGATCCGCCACGCTCCTGGGGAGGGCAACGCTCCGCGGGTTGGCCACGCTCGGCCGGGGCGCGGCGTGGCCGACACCTTACTTCCCTGGGGCCGCCATCTGATGCACGCCGCCCGGCCGGCATCCGCAGGCATATTCTTGGCCCGAGAGTGAACCTGCGGAGGGCAGTCATGGGACTCATGGACAAGGTCAGGGCGCAGGGCACCCAACTGGCCCAGATGGCCCAGGAAACGGCGCGTGAGGGCAAAGTCAAGCTGGACCAGGCGCAGGCGAAGCGCCGGGCCGACGCGATGTTCCGCGACCTGGGAGCGGCCGTGTACGCCGAGCGCACCGGGCGGGCCACCCCGGACACCAAGGACCGGATCGACCGGCTGGTGGACGCGCTGTCCCGGCAGGAGGCGAGCCAGGGCCTCGGCGACCCGGACGGCCCGGCGCCGGACGGCCCGGCGCCGGATGCCCCGCCGCCCGCCGACGAGACCGGGCCGCAGGCCTAGCGGCTAGCCGCGGCCGCGGCAGGCGTCCTGGGCCGCCGTCTGGGACGGCACGGCCGGCGGTGAGGAGGCCGGCGAGGCCGACGGCGACGTCACCGTGTACCCGCTCGAGCCGAGCAGGACGCGGACCTTGCCGAGCCCCTTCACCTGCTGCAGCGTCGCCCCGTGCATCACCTGCTGGACCAGCTTGGCCCCGGCCTCGTGGCCGGGCGGGTACTGGATGACGGTCTGGCTCAGGTCGTGCACCGGCCAGGTGAGCCCGGCCCGCACCGGGAATCCGAGGTTGCCCAGGTCGGTGCCGGTGCTCCCGGACAGCCCGCTGATCAGCGTGCCGTTCCACACGGTCACCGGAACCTGGCTGCGGCGCGGCCCGGCCGAGTGCCGTGGATGCGGCCGGGCCGGCCCGGTGGCCGGCTGGTCGTTCCTCAGCTCGCTGAACAGCGTCTGCGCCGCGCTGGGGTCCCACAGCACCGCGGATTCCCCGGTGGAGGTCTGGTAGTTGTAGTTCGACAGCGGCACGGTCATGAACCGGACGTTGTGCGGCGAGATCCCGCGCAACTGGTCCGCGAGGGACGACACGTTGAGGCCCTGATCCACCTTGATCGCGGCCAGCGCCGCCCCCAGGAAACGGCTCAGCTTGAGCGGGTTGGCCAGCGTCCCGGAGCTGATCGCCTCGTTCAGCATCGAGGCCAGCAGCCGCTGCTGGTCCTGGATGCGGGCCAGGTCAGAGGTAGCGAACGAATGCCGGTCCCGGGCGTACGACAGCGCCGTGATGCCGCCCACATGATGTATCCCCGCGGTGAGGTGCAGCCCGCTGTAGGCGTCATTCACCGCGAACGGCAGGCAGATGTTGACCCCGCCCAGCGCGTCGATGACCCTCACGAAGCCCAGGAAGTTGACCTGGATGAAGTCGTTGACGGTCAGCCCGGTGTTCAGTTCCACCGTCTTGACCACGAGGGACGGCCCGCCCAGCCCGTACGCGGCGTTGATCTTGTTCATCCCGTGGCCGGGGATATCCACCCAGGAGTCGCGCGGGATGCTGACCACGGTGACGTGGCTGCGGTCGCCGGACACGTGGATCAGCATCAGCGTGTCGGAGTTGAAGCTCACGCTGTTCCCGACGTGCAGCGCCAGCTGCTGATGGCGGGTGAGCCCGGCCCGCACGTCCACCCCGGCCAGCAGCACGGTGAGCGGGCCGCTGGACGGCGTGCCGGCCGTGCCCGCGTTGACCCGGCCGATGCTGTCGTTGATGTAGCTGGTGAAGCCCCACGCGGTCCCGGCGAACAGCAGCACGACCGCGGAGACGGCGCCGCACACGACGAGCGCGACCCGGCGCTGCCGGGCCCGGCGGCCCGCCGCGATGCGGGCCATCAGCCGCTCCTGCCCCGCCGACGGGCCACCCCGCCGGCGCCCGCTGCGCGGCGGCTGGGCCGGCGGCGGCTGGGCTGACGGCGGCTGGGCTGAGGGTGACTGGGCTGAGGGTGACTGGGCCGAGGGTGACTGGGCTGAGGGTGACTGGGCCGACGGCGGAGGCGGGGGAGGGGGAGCCGGGTAGAACCCGGGCCGGGGCGCCGGCATGTCCGGCGTGCTGACCGGCTGCTCCCCAGGCAGGTCGGCCCCGCCCATGGTCCCGTCGTCGTGGTCGGTCAACGGCCCCCCAGATGCCGGCTCCCAACAGGCTAACGCCGTTCCCGGCCGTCATCGCGGAAGCGGGCCGTGACCCGCCGATCGATACCGCATGCCTCCCGGCGTCAGGCCTCGGGCGGGTCCGGGTCCCGGGGCAGCCCCAGGAGCCTTTCGCCGATGATGTTGAGCTGGATATCGGCGGTCCCGCCGCCGATGGTAAGCGCCCGGGTGAGCAGGACAGACCGCCCCCAGTCCGGGCCGCCGCCGGGCTCGTTCCCGGTCAGCGCGCCCGCGGCGCCCTGCAGCGACCAGCACAGCTCGGCGACCTCCTGGGCGTGCCGCATGCCGACCAGCTTGCGCACGCTCCCGGTGGCGCCGGGCTCGGTGCCGGACAGCCGCTTGAGGGTTACCCGCAGGCCGAGCAGGTCGATGGCGTGCCCCTCGCTGACCAGCCGGCCCGCCTCGCCGAGCCGGTCCCGCCGGGTCTCCTCGTCCGGGCCGCGCAGGGCGTCCAGCAGTTCGTCGGTGCCGCAGCCGAAGGTCCACGAGGCCGACAGTGAGACCCGCTCGTTGGCCAGCGTGCTCCGGGCCACCCGCCAGCCGTGGCCGACCTCGCCGACCACCAGCTCGTCCGGCACCAGCACCCCGTCCAGGACCACCTCGTTGAACAGCGCGTCGCCGGTCATCTCGCGCAGCGGGCGGACGGTGACCCCCGGCGAGTGCATGTCCACCAGGAAGTAGCTGATCCCCGCGTGCCGCCGGGAGGCCGGGTCGGTCCGGGCCACGCAGATCGCCCAGTCAGCCTCCTTGGCCAGCGACGTCCAGATCTTCTGCCCGGTCAGCCGCCAGCCCCCGCCGGCTTCCCCGTCTCCGTCCACGCGCTCCGCCCGGGTGGTCAGCCCGGCCAGGTCCGATCCGGCACCCGGTTCGCTGAACAGCTGGCACCAGGTGATCTCGCCGCGCAGCGTGGGCGGCAGGAAGCGCTCCTGCTGGGCGGCGCTGCCGTGACCGGCCAGGGCCGGCACCACCCAGGCGCCGATGAGCAGCGAGGGCGGCCGGAGGCCGGCCCGCTTCAGCTCCTCCGCGATCACGAGCTGTTCCAGCGGGCTGGCTTCCTGGCCCCAGGGCCGTGGCAGGTGCGGCATCACCCAGCCCCCGGCGGCCAGCGCGGCGGCCCGGTCCGCGGCGGGCCGCTCGGCGATGGCGGACAGCGCGCCGCGGATCTCCGCCCGCAGTGGCTCCGCCCTGGCGGGCAGGTCGACCCCGGCCGCCCGGCTCGCTCCGCCCAGGGCCAGGCGGGCCGCCCGGCGGGCCCACCAGTCCGACGGGCCCAGCAGGGCCCGCAGGGACAGCGCCCGCCGGTAGTACAGGTGCGCGTCGTGCTCCCAGGTGTAACCCATCCCGCCGAGCACCTGGATGCACTCGTGGGTGCACTGCACGGCGGCGTCGAGGGCCACGACCGCGGCCGCTGCGGCCGCGAAGTCGCGGTCGGCCCTGGGGCCTGCCGGGGCGAAGGCGCGGGCCGCGCCCCAGGCGGCCGCGGCCGCCTCCTCGGCCAGGGCGAGCATCCGGGCGCAGCGGTGCTTGACCGCCTGGAACTGGCCGATCGGCCGGCCGAACTGGTACCGGGTCCGGGCGTGTTCGGCCGCCGTCGCCACCGCCCAGTCGGCCAGGCCAGCCGCCTCCGCCGCGCACAGGGCCGCGGCCAGGCTGGTCACGTCGCCGCGGGTCAGGCCGGCCAGCACCCGGCCGGCGGGCACGCGCACCCCGGCCGCCCGCACCTGCGCGGCGGGCCGGGACAGGTCCAGGCTGCCGGCCGGGGTGACCTCCAGGTCCCCGGCGTCGATGGCCGCCCAGGCCTCGCCGTCAGGCGCCTGCACCGGCAGGATCAGCACGTCCGCCAGCGCCGCCCCGGCTACCGGCGAAGACACCCCGTCCACGATCAGGCCGCCCCCGGTGTCCCGGCTCGCGGTCAGCCCCGGCGCCAGGGACACCGCGGCGGACCGCGACCCATCGGCCAGGGCGGCCAGCAGCTTGCCGCCCCCATCCACTCCGGCCGCGGCGAGCAGCGCGCTGGCCAGCACGGTCGGCAGGAAGCCGCCGGGGACCAGGGCCCGGCCGAGTTGCTCGACGGCGATGGCCAGCTCGGGAAGCCCGTAGCCCTGCCCGCCGCAGTGCTCCGGCAGGTGCAGGCCGAGCAGCCCCTGCGCGCCCAGGCTGGGCGCGAGCACCGCCGCGTACCGGGCCGGGTCGGCTGGTGTGGCGCCCGGGCTGTCCGCCGCCGCCCGGATGGTCTCCCGCGGGCAGTTCCGCGCCGCCCAGCCGCGCACGGCCCGGGCCAGTTCCACGTGCTCGCCGTTGAGCGCCAAAGACATCCGTCACCTCGCCGGTCGGGTTTCCCGTGCTGGCCACACTAGAACGAGATTCGGTCCAGCGGAATGCGCCGGCCCGCCCCCCGGGCCTGGCGCGCTGGCCCGCGGGCGGTGAGCGGCGCGACAATAGGCGGATGAGGGAGCCGGAGCCGCTGTCGGGTGAGGGTGCCGCCCGGGACGGCGCGGCGCACGAGGGCGGCGCCCGGGCCGGCGCGGCGCACGAGGGCAGCGCCCGGGCCGGCGCGGCGCACGAGGGCAGCGCCCGGGCCGGCGCCGCGCACGAGGGCAGCGCCCGCGACGCCGCCGCGCACGACAGCGACCCGCACCCGGGGGCCGCGGACGGGATCACCGGCGGGGGCGCCGCGGGCGGCCTGCCCCGGCTGCCGCTCCCCCCGCGCCACCCCGTCTGGCACAGCCTGCTGCACCGGGCCGAGTACGCGGAAATCGCCGCGGCGCGGCGGATAGCCGCGGAGAGCGCCCACCTGCCCGCCTGGCGGCGCCGTACCCGCGGCGAGCCTCGCTGGCCGGTGAGCATCAGCGTCATCGTGGCCCTTGTGCTGCAGGCGCTGCTGCCCGGCCAGATGTCCCTCGAGCCGCTGCCCGGGTGGCTGCTGCCCGCCCTGGAGGGCGCCCTGCTGGTCGGGCTGGCCATCGCCAACCCGGTCAGGATCGAGAACCGGGCCCGGTTCGTCCGGGTGGCCAGCCTGGTCCTGATCCTGGTCATCACGGCCGCGAACGCCGCGTCCGCGGTGCTCCTGATCCGGCTGATCCTGACCGGGGCCGCGGCGACCAGCAATGCCGGCCCGCTGCTGGCCTCCGGGGCGGCGATCTGGGCCACCAACGTGATCGCCTTCGCCCTGTGGTACTGGGAGTTCGACCGTGGCGGCCCCGTGCACCGGGCCCACGCCACCTACCGCTACCTGGACTTCCTGTTCCCGCAGATGGCCATGCCCCCGGAGCTGGTCCACCCGGACTGGGAGCCCCGGTTCGCCGACTACCTCTACCTCTCGTTCACCAACGCCACCGCGTTCAGCCCCACCGACGTGATGCCGCTGGCGCGCTGGGGCAAGTTCACCATGCTGGTCCAGTCGGCGGTCTCGCTGGCGCTCGGTGCCCTGGTCATCGCCCGCGCGGTCAACATCCTCAAGTAGGGCCCGGCTGCGGCCCCGGCCGCGCAGGACGCACTCGCGTTCTTGGTTACCAGCCGGTACTATACTGCTTTGTTACTCGTCAGTAGCAGGGCATTCCCGGCCCCTGCTCGACCACCACGGGGGCGGCCATGGGGCACTACAAGAGCAACCTTCGCGACATCGAGTTCAACCTGTTCGAGGTGCTGCGGCGGCAGGACATCCTGGGCCGCGAGCCGTATCCCGAGGTGGATGAGGAGACCGCGCGCGGCATCCTCGACGAGGTGAATCGGCTGGCCATCGGGCCGATCGCGGAGTCGTTCGCGGACGCGGACCGCAATCCGCCGGTGTTCGACAGCCAGACCGCGTCGGTGCGGATGCCGGAGGGCTTCAAGAAGTCCTTCGCCGCGTTCATGGACGCCGAGTGGTTCCGCCTCGATCTGCCCCCGGAGCTGGGCGGCACCGGCGCGCCGCGCACCCTGGCCTGGTCAGTGGCCGAGCTGATCCTGGGCGCCAACCCGGCCGTCTGGATGTACTCCGGCGGCCCGAACTTCGCCCAGGTGCTGTGGGCCATCGGCACCCCGGAGCAGCAGCGGTTCGCGCAGCAGGCCATCGACCGCAAGTGGGGCAGCACCATGGTGCTGACCGAGCCGGAGGCCGGCTCGGATGTGGGCGCGGGCCGGACCAGGGCGATCGAGCAGCCCGACGGCACCTGGCACATCGAGGGGGTCAAGCGGTTCATCACCAGCGCTGAGCACGACATGGCGGAGAACATCTTCCACCTGGTGCTGGCCCGCCCGCAGGGGGCAGGCCCGGGCACCAAGGGGCTGTCCATGTTCCTGGTGCCCAAGTACCTGGTCGGGCCGGACGGTGAGCTCGGCGAGCGGAACGGCGCTTACGTCACCGGGGTCGAGCACAAGATGGGCCTCAAGGCCTCCACCACCTGCGAGCTGGCCTTCGGCGGCGGGGACCGCCCGGCGGTGGGCACCCTGGTCGGCGGGGTGCACGACGGCATCCGGCAGATGTTCCTGATCATCGAGCACGCCCGGATGATGGTCGGCACCAAGGCCATCGCCACCCTGTCCACCGGCTACCTGAACGCGCTGGAGTACGCCCGGCAGCGGGTCCAGGGCGCGGACCTGACCCAGATGACGGACAAGACCGCGCCGCGGGTCACGATCATCCACCACCCGGACGTGCGCCGGATGCTGATGATGCAGAAGGCCTACGCCGAGGGGATGCGCGCCCTGGTGCTGTACGCGGCGTCCTGGCAGGACACCATCCAGATGGCCAAGGCGGCGGGCCGGGCCGACGACCTCGCGGTGCGGATGAATGACCTGCTGCTGCCCATCGTCAAGGGCGTCGGCTCTGAACGCGCCTACGAGCTGCTCACGCTGTCCCTGCAGACGTTCGGCGGCTCCGGATTCGTCCAGGACTTCCCGGTCGAGCAGTACATCCGGGACGCCAAGATCGACAGCCTGTACGAGGGCACCACCGCGATCCAGGGCCTGGACCTGTTCTTCCGAAAGATCGTCCGGGACCAGGGCGTGGCGCTCCGGGCCCTGCTGGACGAGGTCCGTGGCTTCGCCGCCAGCGAGGCCGGGAACGGCCGCCTCAAGGCCGAGCGGGCCGCCCTGGCCGCCGCCGCGGACGACGTGGAGGCCATCGTGAACACGCTGTCCGGGTACGCCGTGGCGTCGCTGGAGCAGCCTGCCGAGGTCTACAAGGCCGGGCTGAACACCACCCGGCTGCTGATGGGGCTCGGCGACCTGATCATCGGCTGGCTGCTGGCCCGGCAGGCCGAGGTGGCCCTGCGCGCGCTGGACGACGGCGCGGGCCGGGATGAGGCGTTCTACCAGGGCAAGCTGGCCACCGCCCGGTTCTTCGCGCAGACCGTGCTGCCCCGGCTGGCGGTCGAGCGGGACATCGCAGAGAACACCACGCTGGACCTCATGGATCTGCCCGAAGAGGCCTTCTAGAGGGCACTGGCAGCCTGGGGGGACGGCCTCCCGGGGCCCCCCGGGAGCGCCCTCCCGCTCGGGCGCCCCGGGGCCGCTCACATCTCGTACTGGACGGCGGCACGGCTGGCCAGCAGCGGCTGGATGTGCTCGGTGATGATGGCCCGGTGCACCGGATGGTCCCGGTACACCAGGTAGTCAGCCACGCTGTCGAAGTCGGCCACCACCGCGAACTCGTAATTGCCCGGGTTCAGGCCGGCGTCCCGGCCGACACGGTAGGCGCGGATCTGCTCGATGACCCCGGGCAGCGTGCGCAGTTGGGCGGCGACCTGCTCCGCCTGCCCCTGCGTGGTGCCCGGCTTCCAGGTGAACAGCACGACGTGCCGGAACATGCGCGGTTCCCTTCCTTCCCGGCTCGTTTCCGGCCCGGGTCAGCCCCAGGCCAGCATGCGCAGCGGATCGGCCAGCATCGCGCCGACGTCGCGCAGCACCGCCGAGCCTAGGTCGCCGTCCACGATGCGGTGATCGAAGGACAGCGACAGTGTCGTCACCTGGCGCACCGCCAGCTGGCTGTCCACCACCCACGGCGCCTCCCTGATCTGCCCGAACGCCAGGATGGCCGCCTCGGGCGGGGTCAGGATCGGGGTGCCCGCGTCCACCCCGAACACTCCGACGTTGGTGATCGTGATCGTCCCGCCGGCCAGGTCGGCCGGGGTGGACTTGCCCTCCCGGGCCGCCGCGGCCAGGCCGGCCAGCGCCCGGGCCAGCCCGGGCAGGGTGAGCGTGTCCGCGTCCTTGATGTTCGGCACGATCAGGCCGCGGCCGGTGGCGGCCGCGATGCCCAGGTTGACGTAGTGCTTGACCACGATCTCCTGGGACGCCTCGTCCCACGTTGAGTTGATCATGGGGTGCCGCCGGACGGCGGTCAGCAGCGCCCGGGCCACCAGCAGCAACGGCGAGACCCGGAGCCCGCCGAATTCCGGCAGCTCCCGCAGCGCCTGCACCGCGTCCACGCTGGCGGTCACGTCCACCTGGAGGAATTCGGTGACGTGCGGCGCGGTGAAAGCGCTGGCGGCCACCGCGGCCGCGGTGTGCTTGCGCACCCCGCGGATGGGGATCCGCTCCTCGCGGACCCCCGGCCTGGCGGCGGGCACCGTGCTGGCGGGCACCGTGCTGGCGGGCACCGTGCTGGCGGGCACCGTGCTGGCGGGCACCGTGCTGGCGGGCACCGTGCTGGCGGGCACCGTGCTGGCCGGGGCAGCGGCGGCCCGCTGCACGTCGTCCCGGGTGATCGAGCCGGCCGGCCCGGTGCCGGCCAGCGCCACCAGGTCGACCCCGAGGTCGCGGGCCAGCTTGCGTACCGGCGGCTTGGCCAGCGCACTGGCCTGGCCGGCCGTCCCGCCCGCCAGCGCGGCCGCGTCGCCGCCCGACGGGCTGGGCGGCGCGGGCGGCGGGCTGGGTGGCCTGGCGTCCCCGTTCGCGGTGGTTCCGGCGGCGCCGGCCGCCACCGGGGCCTGTGGCGCTGAACGAGAATCACTCCCGGCCGGTGCCTTCCGCGCCCGCCGGGTGGTCGCGGAGGCCTTGACCCCGTAGCCCACGAGGACCGCCTGGCGTCCCTCGTCGGCGGGTGGCCGCGGGGGAACCAGGTCCTCCACGGACGGCCGCGGCCCGGCCGCCGCGATGGCCGCGGGATCGACCGCAGGGCCACCCTGGTGGCCTCCGCCGCCCTCAGCGCGCCCGCCATCCTCGGCGGCCACGTCCACCGCGATGATCGGCGTGCCCACGTCTACCGTCTGGCCCTCGCCGACCAGCAACCCGGCCACCACGCCCTCAAACGGGCAGGGCAGCTCGACGATCGCCTTGGCCGTCTCGATCTCCACGATCGTCTGGTTGATCCGCACCGGGTCGCCCGGCTGTACCCGCCAGCTGACGATGTCGGCCTCGGTCAGTCCCTCGCCGACGTCGGGCAGCCTGAACTCACGTCGTTGTGTCATCTGTCGCGCTCTCTCGGCTCAGTAGGTGAACGTGCGGTCCACGGCATCGAGCACCCGGTCCAGGTCGGGCAGGTAGTGATCCTCCAGCCGGGACGGCGGGTAGGGCGTGGAGAACCCGCCGACCCGCAGCACCGGGGCTTCGAGCCGGTAGAAGCACTCCTCAGTGATCCGGGCCGCGATCTCCGCGCCGAGGCCGCCCGTGAGCGATGCCTCGTGCACGACGACGCAGCGGCCGGTGCGCCGGACCGAGGCGAAGATCGTCTCGGTGTCCAGCGGGGACAGCGAGCGCAGGTCGATCACCTCCACTGAGCGCCCGTCGGCCCGGGCGGCGACCGCCGACTCCAGGCAGGTGCGGACCATCGGGCCGTAGCACAGCACGGTCACGTCGGTGCCGTCCAGCACGGTCCGCGCCCGGCCCAGCGGGTGCGCCGCCTCCAGGGCGGCCGCCATGTCCACCTCGGACTTGTCCCAGTACCGCCGCTTCGGCTCGAAGAAGATCACCGGGTCGTCGCAGCGGATGGATTGCTGGACCATGGTGTAGGCGTCCGCGGCGTTGCCGCAGGCGACCACGCGCAGCCCGGCGGTGTGCGCGAACAGCGCCTCCGGCGACTCGCTGTGATGCTCCACCGCGCCGATGCCGCCACCGCATGGGATCCGGATCGTGACCGGCATGGTGACCTGGCCCAGCGAGCGCATCCGCAGCTTGGCCAGCTGGCTGACGATCTGGTCGAAGGCCGGGAATACGAACCCGTCGAACTGGATCTCGCAGACCGGGCGGTAGCCGCGCAGCGCCAGTCCGATCGCGGTGCCGATGATGCCGGACTCCGCCAGCGGGGTGTCGATGACCCGGCTCTCGCCGAAGTCCTTCTGCAGGCCGTCGGTGACCCGGAAGACACCCCCGAGCTTGCCCACGTCCTCCCCCATCATCAGGACCTTCGGGTCGTCCTCCAGGGCCCGGCGCAGCCCGGCGTTCAGCGCCTTCGACAACGTCAGCGTGGTCATCGCGCGGCCTCCTCGGCGAACGACTCGAGGTAGGCCGCGTACTGCGCGCGTTCGGCCTCGAGCAGCGTGTTCGGGGCCGCGTACACGTTGTCGAAGATGGCCAGGGGCTGCGGGTCGGGCATCTCCAGGCAGCCCTTCCGCACCCGGCGGCCCAGCTCGTCGGCGCTGGCGTCCACCCCGGCGAAGAACCCCGCGTCCGCGGCACCGCTGCGCACCAGGTAGGCCTTGACCCGCTCGATGGGATCCTTCAGCTTCCATGCCTCCAGCTCGCTGGCCAGCCGGTAGCGGGTCGGGTCGTCCGTGGTCGTGTGCGCGCCCATCCGGTAGGTGAACGCCTCGATCAGCGTGGGGCCCTGGCCTTCCCGGGCGGCCTGCATGGCCTTGCGGGTCACCGCGAGGCAGGCGAACACGTCGTTGCCGTCCACCCGGACCCCGGGGAAGCCGAAGCCGCGGGCCCGCTGGTAGAGCGGGATCCGGCTCTGCCGCTCCAGCGGCTCGGAGATAGCCCACTGGTTGTTCTGGCAGAAGAACACCACGGGCGCGTTGAACACCGACGCCCAGATGAACGCCTCGTTCACGTCGCCCTGGCTGGTGGCCCCGTCGCCGAAGTAGACGATGACCGCCTCGCCGTCCTCGCCGACCGCGCCGTCCCGCTGGATGCCCATGGCGTACCCGGTGGCGTGCAGCGTCTGGCTGCCGATGACGATCGTGTAGAGGTGGAACCGGTGCTCGGCCGGGTCCCAGCCACCGTGGCTGACCCCGCGGAACAGCTCGAGCAGCCGCATCGGGTCCAGTCCCCGGCACCAGGCGACGCCATGCTCGCGGTAGGTGGGGAACGCCATGTCCCGGGGCCCGAGCGCACGGCCCGAGCCGACCTGTGCGGCCTCCTGGCCGAGCAGCGAGGCCCAGATGCCGAGCTCACCCTGCCGCTGCAGGGCGATGGCCTCGGTGTCGATCCGGCGGACCAGGACCAGGTCGGTGTAGAGGTCCTTGACCTCGTCGGTGGTCAGCTCCAGCGGATAGTCGGGATGTTGCACCCGCTCGCCCTCAGGCGTGAGGAGCTGGACAGTTTCGGTACGTGATCCAGGCTGCCGGTCCAGGCTCGCCAGGGATCCCGGTGCGGTCACCGCACCGCCGGCTTCGACGGCCACGTGCCACTCCCTCTGGTGTGTGGGGTTCCTGTTCCCCATGGTGGTGGGGTTCACTGTTCCCCATGGTGGTGGGGTTCACTAGGGCCCATCGTGACAGACGGGGGCGCGGCCGGGGAAACCCGCCGTGGAAGAGCCGTCCACAGCCGCCAACCACGGAGAGGCAGGCACAGGTGGCCCGGATAGTCGTTGACGTGATGCTCCGCCGGGAGATTCACGACCCGCAGGGCGAGGCGATCGCCAGTGCCTCCCAGCGGCTTGGTTTCCTTCAGGTGCTCGGCGTGCGGCAGGGCAAGCGGTTCGAGGTGGAGCTGAGCGGCCCGGCGGACGAGGCGGCGCTGGCGAAGGTGGCCGAGCTGGCTGGGGAGCTGCTGGCCAATCCGGTCATCGAAGAGTTCACCCTGCACGAGGGTTGACGAACACAAAAACATAACACCAAGAGTTCACGATTATCCCGGCCGGGGCCGGGAAAGGTTTCTGGTGGCCAGCACGTACGCGAGAGTGAGGGACTGAGAGGCGGATGCGGGCTCAGCTGAGACGCACCGAGGAGTCGATCGTGGACGTGGAGTTCTGCCTGGTGTTCCCGCACGAGGCGCTGAGCGTGCCGGTGATGCGGCGAGTGCTTGGCGACACGTTGCGCAGGCTGGGTGCGGATGAAGACGGGGTTTGTGACCTGCTGCTCGCGGTCACCGAGGCGTGCACGAACGTGCTCAAGCACGGGACGCCCGGGCCGCGGTATGAGATCGTGGCCCGGATCGGCCAGCGCGGCTGCCTGATCCAGGTCCTGAACGACGAGCGCGGCCTGGAGCCGCTCCTGGTGCCCACCCCGCGCCGGCCGATGTGGGATGCCGTACACGCGCCGAGCCGGTTCCGCCGCCGTGGCGCCCGGCCCGCGTCGCGCAAGGTGCCCCGGCCCGCAGGCCGCCGCGGCCCGGCGCGCCCGCCGCTCACCGATGACCAGGTCATCGCCCTGCTCCCGGAGTCCGGCCGCGGCCTGGCCATCATGCGGGCCTGCGTGGACGACGTGACGCTCCGTACCGACCCCGGAGTGGGCACCGTGGTCTCCCTGGAGAAGCGGATGGCCTGGCGTGATGACGCGCTGCTTTCCCGCCCCGCGGACCTGCCGGACGACGCGGGCGCCCGGCCGGCCGCCGGGGAACTGGCCGGGGAACTGGCCGAGGGGCGGCTGAGGAACGTCGGCTGACGGGCCGGCCGGGCGCCCGCTGACCGGGCCCCGGGCACGTCCCAGGCATCCCGCGGCGCGACATCGGGGTGACGCGGTCGCTGCCGGCGGCACGGTACGCTGCAGGCAGACACCCCCGTTCCCGTGCTGTGAGGCCACTCATGACAGCTCGTGTGGGCGTCATCACCTTTCCCGGATCCCTCGATGACGTCAACGCTGCCCGCGCCGTAGCCCGGGCCGGCGGCGAGCCGGTCCCGCTCTGGCACGGCGACCGTGATCTGCGCGGCCTGGCCGCGGTCGTCCTGCCCGGTGGTTTCTCCTACGGTGACTACCTGCGCTGCGGGGCGATCGCCCGGTTCGCCCCGGTGATGAGTGAGGTGATCCCGGCGGCCCGGCGTGGCCTGCCGGTGCTCGGCATCTGCAACGGCTTCCAGATCCTCTGCGAGGCGCACCTGCTACCGGGCGCGCTGACCCGCAACACCGGGTTGCGGTTCATCGACCGGCCGGTCCGGGTGCGGATCGAGGACACCAGGACGCCGTGGACCGCGGGCTACGCCCAGGATCAGGAGATCACCGTGGTGCTCAAGAGCGGCGAGGGCGCGTATGTGGCCGACCGGGTCGCCCTGGCCCGGCTGATCGGGGCCGGCCAGGTGGTGGCCCGGTACGCGGGCGGCAACCCGAACGGCTCGGTCGCCGACATCGCGGGGGTGCGGAACGAGGTGGGCAACGTGGTCGGGCTGATGCCGCACCCGGAGCACGCGATCGACCCGCTGACCGGCCCCGGCTCGGACGGCCTGGGCTTCTTCACCTCGGTGCTGCGGGCCCTGGTGGACGGATGACCGCGGGCCCTGCGGCGGCCGGCCGCGTCCCGCAGGCCGACAGCGTGCCGCAGGCGGCGGCCACGCCGGAGCATCCGCAGCCGTACGCGGAACTCGGCCTGACCGGTGCGGAGTACGCCCGGATCCGCGACCTGCTCGGCCGCCGCCCCACCGACGCCGAACTGGCCATCTACTCGGTCATGTGGAGCGAGCACTGCTCGTACAAGTCGTCCAAGGTGCACCTGCGCGCCTTCGCCGAGCATGCCCCGCCCGCCCCGGCCCTGCTGGCCGGGATCGGGCAGAACGCGGGAGTCGTGGACATCGGCCAGGGCTACGCGGTGACGTTCAAGATCGAGTCGCACAACCACCCGTCCTACGTGGAGCCGTTCCAGGGCGCGGCCACCGGCGTGGGCGGCATCGTCCGGGACATCCTGGCCATGGGAGCCCGGCCGGTGGCGGTGATGGACTCGCTGCGGTTCGGCCCGGCGACCGCCCTGGATACCCGCCGGGTGCTGCCCGGGGTGGTCTCCGGGATCTCCTTCTACGGCAACTGCCTCGGCCTGCCCAACATCGGCGGCGAAGTGGACTTCGACTCCTGCTACCGGGGCAACCCCCTGGTCAACGCGCTGTGCGTGGGCGTGATGCGGCACGACGACCTGAAGCTGGCCGCGGCCCGCGGCGCGGGCAACAAGGTCATCCTGTTCGGCTCGCGCACCGGCCCGGACGGGATCGGCGGGGCGTCCGTGCTGGCCAGCGCCACGTTCGGTGGCACCGACGCGGCCAAGCGGCCGAGCGTTCAGGTGGGCGACCCGTTCATGGAGAAGCTCCTGGTCGAGTGCTGCCTGGAGCTGTACGCGGCCGGGCTGGTGGCCGGCATCTCCGACCTCGGCGCGGCCGGGATCTCGTGTGCCACCGCCGAGCTGGCCGCGGCGGGCGGCAGCGGGATGCGGGTCGACCTAGACGCGGTGCCGCTCCGTGACCCGGCCCTGGGCCCGGCCGAGATCCTGATGAGCGAGTCGCAGGAACGCATGATGGCCGTGGTCGAGCCGGGTAACGTCGCCGCGTTCACCGGCATCTGCGACCGGTGGGGCGTGCTGGCCACGGTGATCGGCGAGGTGACCGATACCGGGCGGCTGCAGATGACCTGGCACGGCACCCAGGTGGTGGACATCGTGCCGGGCACCGCTGCCGACGAGGGCCCGGTCTACCGGCGCCCCATCGCCCGCCCGCCGGGCCAGGACACGCTGGCCGCGGACGACCCCGCCGCGCTGCCCCGCCCGGCGGGCGGCCCCCAGCTGCGGGGCACCCTGCTGTCCCTGCTCGCCTCGCCGGGCCTGGCCGACAAGAGCTGGGTCACCGAGCAGTACGACCGGCACGTGCGCGGCAACACGGTGCTCGCCATGCCGCAGGACGCGGGGGTGCTCCGGATCGATGAGCAGACCGGCCTCGGGGTGGCGCTGGCCACCGACGGGAATGGCCGGTACTGCCTGCTCGACCCCCGGGCCGGTGCCCAGCTGGCCCTGGCCGAGGCGTACCGCAACGTGGCGGTGACCGGCGCGGTGCCGCTGGCCGTCACCAACTGCCTGAACTTCGGTTCCCCCGAGGACCCGGAAGTGATGTGGCAGTTCAGCGAGGCGGTCCGCGGCCTCGCCGAGGCCTGCGAGACGCTCGGCATCCCGGTCACCGGCGGGAACGTCAGCTTCTATAACCAGACCGACGCGGTCCCCATCCACCCCACTCCCGTCGTCGGCGTACTCGGCGTGCATCCGCAGGTAGCGAAGCGGGTGCCGCTCGGCTTCACCGCCGAGGGAGCCGCCGTGGTGCTGCTCGGCCGGACCGCCGCCGAGTTCGGCGGCTCCGCCTGGGCGCACGTGGCCCACGGGCACTGCGGCGGCCGCCCGCCTGTGGTGGACCTGGCCGCCGAGCGGGCCCTGGCCGAGGTGCTCATCGCCGCGGCGGCGGACGGCCTGGCCCTCTCGGCCCATGACCTGTCCGACGGTGGCCTGGCCCTGGCCCTGGCCGAATGCTGCATGGCCGGCGGCCTGGGCTGCCGGGTGACCCTGCCTGGCGATCCGTTCACCGCGCTGTTCAGCGAATCGGCGGCGCGCGCGGTGCTGGCCGTCCCGGCCGGGTCGGAGCCGGAGCTCGCCGCGCTGGCCGCGCGGCACGGGGTGCCGGCCGAGGTGATCGGCACGGTCGGCGGCCCCAGCCTGGAACTGGCCGGCCACTTCGACATCCCGGTCGGCGAGCTGGCCGCCGCGCACCGGGGCACGCTGCCCGCGCTGTTCGGCTGACCTGGCCAGCCATCAAGCCAGCCATTGGCCGGCTGAGCTTCCAGCCATCCAGCGATCCCGGGGGGCCAGGGGAGTCGCCGCCCGGCTCGGCGGACGAGCCGGCTAGCGCGCGACGCGGTAGCGGAGGTAGACGACTCTCGAGCTGAAGGTGCGGGTCTCGACGAGTTCGAGATCCACCCGGCGCTCACGCTGGGGAAAGTACGGAATGCCACCGCCAACCAGCACCGGGTAGACCCTGACCCGGTACTCGTCGATCAGGCCCAACGCGGCCGCCTCGGCGGCGAGAGCCGCGCCGCCGATCGCGATGTCGCCCTCCGCCGGCTCGGCTCGCAACCGCTCGATCTCCTCCGCCAGGCCGTCGGAGGCCAGGCGGGCATGGCCCTGCACCGCCGACAGCGTGGTGGAGAACACCACCTTGGGGAGCGACTTCCAGATCGCGGCCCACTCCAGCATTGAGTCGTCGAGCAATGGATCCTGGTCGGCGGTCTCCCAGTACAGCATCGTCTCGTACAGCCCTCGTCCCAGCAGGTGGACGCCGACCTCTCGTATCTCGTCGGTGACGAAGCGAAAGACCTCCTCGTCGGGCGCCGTCCAGCCGAAGCCGCCGTCCGGCCCGACGATGTAGCCGTCAAGTGAGACGCCCATCGAATAGGTCACGCTGCGCATCAGAAGTCCTCCTCGCTAACGGGTCCGACCCTACGACCGCCGGACGCCGCAGAACTCATCGTGGCTCA
>CAWCBE010000004.1:0-97439 GCA_963793825.1 uncultured Actinomycetes bacterium | reverse complement strand
GAGCCACAAGAGCGCCTCGCTGGATGTGCTGGAGCGCGCCGTGGTCACCGGCGACGCGCTCGGCAAGCTGCTGCGCGATGTGTCCCAGGCGCCGCCGGTGGCCGGCGCGTTCGTGGTGTCCACCTGCAACCGGGCCGAGGTCTACGCCGAGGTGGACAAGTTCCACGCGGGCGTCTCCGCCATCTGCGACCTGCTGGCCCGGCACTCCGGGATCGCGCTCGGCGAGCTCACCCCGCACCTGTACGTGCACTACGAGGACCGGGCGGTCCAGCACCTGCTCGCCGTGGCCTGCGGGCTGGAATCCATGGTGCTGGGCGAGAGCCAGATCCTCGGCCAGGTGCGCAAAGCCCTGGGCGCGGCCCGGGAGCAGGGCACGCTGAGCCGCGCGCTGGGCGAGCTGGGGACGCTGGCGCTGCGCACCGCCAAGCGGGCGCACACCGAGACCGGCATCGACCGGGCCGGGGCCAGCCTGGTCACCGTGGGGATCGAGGCCGCGCTGGGCACGCTGCCCGGCGGCCGGGGCGGCCAGCCGGGCCTGGCCGGGCGGGCCGTGCTGGTGGTCGGGGCGGGCTCGATGAGCTCGCTGGCCGCCACCACCGCGGCCCGGATGGGCGCGGCCCGCATCGTGGTGGCGAACCGCAGCCCGGGCCGGGCCGGCAAGCTGGCCGCGGACGTGGGCGGCACCGCCATCGACATGACCGGGCTGGCCGGCGCCATCGCGGCCGCCGACCTGGTGATCACCTGCACCGGGGCGACCGGCACCGTGATCAGCACGGACCTGGTGGCCGGGGCGCTCGCGGCGCGCACCGCCGCGGCGGGCCCGGGCCGCGGCCGCCCGCTGCTCCTGCTCGACCTGGCGCTGCCCCGCGACGTGCAGCCGGAGGTGGCCGGCCTGCCCGGGGTGAGCCTGCTCGGGCTGGACGCGCTGGGCCAGCGGTCCGCGCCGGGGCTGCCCGGCGTGGCCCTGCGCGAGGCCGATGTGAGCGCCGTGCGGGCCATCGTGGCCGAGGAGTTCGCCGCCCGGGTGTCCGCGGTGCACGCGGCCCGGGTGGCGCCGACCGTGGTCGCGCTGCGGGCCAAGGCGGCCACCGTGGTCGACGCGGAACTGGCCCGGCTGGCCGGCCGGCTGCAGCCGGAGGATCACCGGACGCTGCAGGAGGTAGAACGGGCCATGCGGCGGGTAGTGGACAAGCTGCTGCACGCGCCCACGGTGCGGGTCAAGGAACTGGCCGGGTCGCCGGGCGGCGACTCCTACGAGGACGCCCTGCGGGTGCTGTTCGACCTCGACCCGGCCGTGATTGCCGCGGTGACGGTGGCCGACAACGCGGCGGCGGAGACGGCCGCCGCCGGAGAGGACGACACGTGAGCAGGCCGCCGCTGCGGCTCGGCACCCGCAAGAGCCCGATGGCCCTGGCCCAGTCGGGCCAGGTGGCCAGGCTGATCACCGAGCGCACCGGGGCCGAGGTGGAGCTGGTCGGGCTGACCACGTTCGGCGACGTCACCCGGGCCGAGCTGGCGCAGGTCGGCGGCACCGGGGTCTTCGTCAGCGCGCTCCGGGAGAGCCTGCTGGCCGGTGAGGTCAACCTGGCCGTGCACTCGCTGAAGGACCTGCCGGTCGGGCCGGTGCCCGGGCTCGACCTGGCCGCCGTGCCGCCCCGCGATGACCCGCGGGACGCCCTGGCCGGCCGGGACGGCGCCAAGTTCGCCGACCTGCCGCCCGGCGCCCGGGTCGGCACCGGCTCACCGCGCCGCGCCGCCCAGCTCCGGCTGCTCCGGCCGGACATCCGTCCCGTCCCGGTCCGCGGTAACGCGGGCACCCGGCTGGCCAAGATGACCTCCGGCGAGGTGGACGCGGTGCTGCTGGCCCACGCCGGGCTGGCCCGGATCGGCCGGCTGGACGCGGTGACCCAGGTGTTCGAGCCGGAGGAGATGCTGCCCGCGCCGGGCCAGGGCGCGCTGGCGGTCGAGTGCCGCAGCGCCGACACCGCCCTGGCCGCGCTGCTGGCCAGCGTGGACGACCCGGCCAGCCGCTGCGCCATCACCGCGGAACGCGCCGTGCTGGCCGCGTTGCAGGCCGGGTGCAGCGCACCGGTGGGCGCGTATGCTGCCGGAACGGAGTTGCTGCAGGTGAGAGCGGTTGTCGCGGCGGTCGATGGGGGGTCTGCGGTGCGTGCCAGCGCCAGCGGCCCGGCGGCGCAGGCCGGCCGCCTCGGCCGCGAGGTGGCCGCTGACCTGTTGCGCCGTGGCGCGGCGCGCTACATGGGCATGCCTTCGGAACTGACCAGCAACGGGGACGATGCATCGTGAGCATGACATCCACGAACAACGATGACGGGGCGGCCACGCCGCCGCAGGACGCGGCCGCGGCCGCCACGCCCGCCGCCGGCCACCCGGCGCAGCCCGGGATGGTGGCCTTCGCGGGGATCGGCCCGGGCGGCCCGGAACTGCTCACCGTCCGCGCGGCCTACCTGATCGGCCGGGCCGACCTGGTGGCCGGCCGGCCCGAGGTGATCGACAGCGTCCGTGACCTGATCCCGCCGGGCGCGGACGTCCGTGACCTGGCCGGCCTGGACACCGAGCCGGAGATGCTGGCGGCGGCCGCGCAGGCCGGGCGGCTGGCCGTCGCGCTGTACAGCGGGGACCCGCTGCTGTTCGGCCCGGCCGCCGGGCACGTGACCGCGTGCGCCCGGGCCGGGGCCCGGTTCGAGATCGTGCCCGGGGTGCCGGCCGCCACCGCGGTGCCCGCCTACGCCGGCATCCCGCTGACCTCCGAGGCGGGCGGGGACGTCCGGATCGTGCACGCCGCCGACGTCAGCCGGGTCTCGGAGGACGGGCCGCCACCGCGCACCCTGGTCATCCTGGGTGCCGAGGCCGGCCCGCCCGACCTGGCCAAGATGCTGACCGCGGCGGGCTGGCCGGACTCCACCCCGTTCACCATCACCTGGAACGGCGCCACCACTGACCAGCTCACGGTGACCTGCGCGCTGGGGTCGGTGACGGCCGACCTCAAGGCGGCCGGGGTCAACCTGCTGACCGAGACCGGCCCGGCGGTGGCCGTGGTCGGCGAGGCCGCCGCCGCGCACCACGAGCTGTCCTGGTACGAGACCAAGCCGCTGTTCGGCTGGCGGGTGCTGGTGCCACGGACCAAGGAGCAGGCCGGGTCGGTCTCCCAGCGGCTGCGCGCGCACGGCGCGGTGCCGGAGGAGGTGCCGACCATCGCGGTGGAGCCGCCGCGGACTCCGCAGCAGATGGAGCGGGCGGTCAAGGGCCTGGTCACCGGCCGCTACCAGTGGGTCGCGTTCACCTCGGTGAACGCGGTCCGCGCGGTGCGCGAGAAGCTGGAGGAGTACGGCCTGGACGCGCGGGCCTTCGCGGGCGTCAAGGTGGCCGCGGTGGGCGAGCAGACCGGCCGGGCGCTGGCCGAGTTCGGCATCAAGCCGGACCTCATCCCCGAGGGCGAGCAGTCCGGCGAGGGCCTGGCCAAGGCCTGGCAGCCGTACGACAGTGCGCTGGACCCGATCAACCGGGTGCTGCTGCCCCGCGCCGACATCGCCACCGAGACGCTGGTCGCCCGGCTCACCGAGCTGGGCTGGGAGGCGGAGGACGTGACCGCCTACCGGACGGTCCGCGCGGCGCCCCCGCCCGCCCCGGTCCGGGAGGCGATCAAGGGCGGCGGCTTCGACGCGGTCCTGTTCACCTCGTCCTCCACGGTGCGGAACCTGATCGGCATCGCCGGCAAGCCGCACGCCGTGACGGTGATCGCGGTGATCGGCCCGCAGACCGCGCGGACCGCCGCGGAGTTCGGCCTGCGGGTGGACGTGCAGGCGCCCAAGGCGTCCGCGACTGCCCTGGTGGACGCGCTCGCCGAGCATGCGGCGGGCGCGCGCGACGCGTCGATCGCGGCCGGGGAGACGGTACGCAAGCCGAGCGAGCGGCGCCGCGGAGCGCGGCGGCGCCTGCGCTAACCGCAGGAGGACCGGTGCCCGACGGATATCCACAGATCCGGCCGCGGCGGCTGCGCCGTACCCCGGCGTTGCGCCGCCTGGTCGCCCAGACCAGCGTGCAGCCGTCGGACCTGGTGTTGCCGATGTTCGTCAAGGAGGGCATCGCCGAGCCGCAGCCCGTCTCCTCGATGCCAGGCGTGACCCAGCACACCCGGGACAGCCTGCGCAAGGCCGCGGTCGAGGCGGTGGAGGCCGGGGTCGGCGGGCTGATCCTGTTCGGCGTCCCCGCGGTGAAGGACGGCCGCGGGTCGGCGGCCGACGACCCGGCGGGCATCCTCAACGCCGCGCTCGGTGACCTGGCCGCCGAGGTCGGTGACGCCACCGTGCTCATGGCCGACCTGTGCCTGGACGAGTACACCGATCACGGTCACTGCGGGCTGCTGACCCCGGCCGGCGAGGTAGACAACGACGCGACGCTGGAGCGGTACGCCTCGATCGCGGTGGCCCAGGCGGCGGCCGGGGTGCACATGGTGGCGCCCAGCGGCATGATGGACGGCCAGGTCGCCGCGATCCGGGCCGCCCTGGACGAGTCGGGCCACCCCGAGGTGGCCATCTGCGCCTACTCGGCCAAGTACGCCTCCGCCTTTTACGGGCCGTTCCGCGACGCGGCCGAGTGCGCCCCGCAGTTCGGTGACCGGGCCGCGTACCAGCAGGACCCGGGGGCCGGCGACGCGCTGCGCGAGATCGCGCTGGACGTCGCCGAAGGCGCGGACATCGTGATGGTCAAGCCCGCGCTGCCGTACCTGGACATCATTGCTGCTGCCGCGAGCAGTGCCCCCGTACCTGTCGCCGCCTACCAGGTGAGCGGGGAGTACGCGATGGTCGAGGCGGCGGCGGCGAACGGCTGGGTGGACCGGGACCGGGTCATCGGCGAGACGCTCACCGCCATCCGGCGGGCCGGGGCGAGCATCATCCTGACCTACTGGGCGGCCGAGGTAGCCCAGGCGCTGCGGTGAGCCCCGGATGATGCCCGGGACCACGGTGACGGGATCGTCTCAGCGCGTTTCCGTTGCGCAACATATGGGTACTGGCTGCGGCGCTTGCCTGCGCGCAGCGTTGCTGACCGGCCATTATCGGTAAGGAGAATCCTGTCAACTCACGCCGGACTGGAGCCTGATGGTCGCACCGGTACTGCGCCGTAACCGGCGCAGGGAAGGCAGCCGCCTGGCCGCGGCCGCCGCCGCGTATGCCGCCCGCGGCTGGCCGGTGTGCCTGGGTGCCTACCCGCCGCCCGACGCGCGCAGCACGGGCCGGGCCTGCTCCTGTGACCGGGTCGGCTGTCCCGCCCCGGCCGCGCACCCGATGTCCCCGGCCTGGCAGATGCTGGCCAGCTGCGCGGCGGCGGAGGTCCGCCAGCGGTGGGCGCGCTACCCGGAGGCGAACATCGTCCTGCCCACCGGCCGGGTGTTCGACGTGCTGGACGTGCCCGCCGCGGCGGGCACCGCGGCGCTGGAGATGATGCGCCGGTCCGCCGTGGCGACCGGGCCGGTGGCCTCGGGCGGCGGCCGGACCCTGTTCTTCGTGGCCACCCGAGGTGCTCCCGAGGACGAGGACGAATGGTGGTCGTGCCAGCTGGACTGCGAGCCGGAGGGCGTCGGCGAGGTGGCCGGGCTGCGCTGGCACTGCCGGAACAGCTACGTGCTGGCCCCGCCGTCCCGGGACCCGGCCGGGTCCGCCGCCCGGTGGGTGTGCCCCCCGGTCGAGCATGCCGCGCTCCCCGATGCGGTGCGCCTGCTGGAGTTCCTGGCCGACGCGATCGATGAGGAGGCTTCCTAGGTGAGTGGTGCGGGCCGGTCCGCCGAATTGTTCAGCCGGGCCAGCGCGGTGATCCCGGGCGGGGTGAACTCGCCGGTGCGGGCGTTCGGCGCGGTGGGCGGAATACCGGTGTTCATGCAGTCCGGCGACGGCGCGTACCTCACCGACGTGGACGGCCAGCGTTACGTGGACCTGGTGTGCTCCTGGGGGCCGATGATCCTGGGGCACGCCCACCCGGACGTGATCGCCGCGGTGACCGAGGCGGCCGCCCGGGGCACCTCGTTCGGCACCGCCACCCCCGGCGAGGTGGCGCTGGCCGAGGAGATCGTGGCCCGGGCGCCGGTGGAGAAGGTCCGGCTGGTCAACTCGGGCACCGAGGCCACCATGACCGCGGTCCGGCTGGCCCGCGCCTTCACCGGGCGCCGGGTCGTGCTGAAGTTCGCCGGCTGTTATCACGGGCACGTGGACGCGCTGCTGGCCGCGGCCGGGTCCGGGATGGCCACCTTCGGGCTGCCCGACTCGCCCGGAGTGACGGGTGCCGCCGCGGCGGACACCCTCGTCCTGCCGTACAACGACGCGCTCGCGGTGCGGCAGGCCTTCGTCGAGCACGGGTCGCGGATCGCCTGCGTGATCACCGAGGCCTGCCCGGCCAACATGGGCGTGGTGCCGCCGACGGCCGGCTTCAACGACCTGCTCGCTGAGCTGTGCCGGGAGCATGGCGCGCTGCTGATCATGGACGAGGTGCTGACCGGGTTCCGGGTCACCGCCTCCGGCTGGTACGGCCGGGAGGGAGTGGCCGGCGACCTGACCACGTTCGGCAAGGTGATGGGGGGCGGCCTGCCCGCCGCGGCGTTCGGCGGCCGCAGCGAGATCATGGACCGGCTGGCGCCGACCGGGCCGGTCTACCAGGCGGGCACGCTGTCCGGGAACCCGCTGGCCACCGCGGCCGGGCTAGCCACCCTGCGGGGCTGCACCCCGGAGGTCTACGCGCGGGTGGACGAGGTGGCCGCCACCATCGCCAAGCTGGTCAGCGACGCCCTCGGTGCGGGCGGGGTGCCGTTCCGGCTGCAGGAAGCGGGCAGCCTGTTCTCGGTGTTCCTCGGCAGCGAGCAGGCCGTCCGGGACTACGGCGAGGCCCGCGGGCAGTCCGCCGTGGCGTACGCGGCGTTCTTCCACGCCATGCTGGAGCGGGGGGTGTACCTGCCGCCGTCCCCGTTCGAGGCGTGGTTCGTGTCCGCCGCGCACGACGAGGAGGCGGTCGAGCGGATCGCGGCCGCGCTGCCCGCCGCCGTCCGCGCGGCCGCGGCCGCCCTGGGGTAGCTGGGGTCCGGGCCGCCGACTCGCGCCGGATTGCCGCTGAGGTCAGCCGAGGGCGATGCAGACGATGCCGGCCGCGATGGCGGCGGCGGCGGTAAGGCGGCGGGCCAGGCCCCCCTCGCCCAGCAGCCGGCGGCCGAGCAGCACCCCGGCCAGCACGCTCACCTCGCGGGCCGGGGCCACCGCGCTGACGGCGGTGAAGCTCATCGCGGCCAGCACCAGGATGTAGGCCAGCGGGTAGAGCACCGCGGCCCCGGCCACCTGGCGGGGGTAGTCGTGCCAGACCCGCGCGGTGCGCGGCCGGGAGCGCAACGCGAACGGGGCCAGCACCAGCGCCATCACCGGCAGCGAGGCGTAACCCTGCAGCAGCGCAGGCACCCGGAGCGTGCTGACCGCGTACTTGTCCCACAGCGTGTACGTGGCGATGAATAGCCCGGTCACCAGCGCGAACACCACGGCGCGGGAGGCTGGGGGACCGCTGGCCGGGCGCGGGGCGGCGGGGGCACCGCGGCCGCCTCCGGGCACGCCGAGGACCAGGATCCCGAGCACGACGAGCACGATGCCGGCCACCCCGGCCGCCCCGGGCCGCTCACCGAGCAGCACGATCCCGGCCAGCGCGGCCAGCAGCGCACCGCTGCCCCGGCCGACCGGGTACACCAGGGACAGGTCACCGAGCCGGTAGGCCGACTGCAGGAACAGGAAGTAGCCGACCTGGAGCAGCCCGGTGCCGGCCAGGAAGACCCAGCTGAGCGTGGCCAGCCGGGGCGGGCTCAGGGCCAGGCTGACCGCCACCACCGGCGTGTAGACCGCGGTGGCGGCCAGCGAGATCAGCCAGACGAACGAGGTGCCGCCCGCCACGGACGCCTGCTTGGTGAACAGGTTCCAGGTGGCATGGGCGACGGCGGCGATCAGGATCAGCGTGATGGCGGTGGGGCTCATGGGGGCGGCTCCAGGTCCGGGCCTGGAGCGCCGGGGGCGGAATCCAGGCATGCGAACGGCAGAGCCCTCGAGGCTTCTATCCCGTCAGGTGTGGGCTCCGGCTCCGGTGGCGGACCCGCCACCCCGGCCGTGCCTGGCGCCGCTCGGTCCGGGCCGTCCCGTCCTCATTATGGGAGCCCGTCCGGGCTGCCCTGCGAGCAGGGCGCGGGCGGGACGCGGAACCCTAGGCGCAACCACAAGCTGGCCCCAGTGTAAGGGCCGGCCGTTCGCCGCCCGGCCACCGTGCGGTAACCCGGGGCCCCGCCGGGACCTGGCCTGGCGGCCGGTGCTACCGGCCGCCAGGCGGCCGGTAGGCTGTGGCCGCCATGACTGACACATCCGGCTCCAGCAGCGCCGGGGCCGGCGGAGTGTTCTCCCCGGGTCCCGGCCGGACCGTGCTCCACCTGGTGCGGCACGGCGAGGTCTACAACCCCCAGGGCGTGCTCTACGGCCGCCTGCCCGACTTTCACCTGTCCGAGGACGGGCGGCTGATGGCCAAGGCCGCAGCCGGGTTCCTGGCCGGGCGGGACGTGGTGACCCTCCGGTCCTCGCCGCTGGACCGCACGCTGGAGACGGCCGTCCCGCTGGCCGCGCAGTTCGGCCTGGAGGTGGTCACCGACCAGCGGCTGATCGAGCCGACCAACCGCTTCGAGGGGACGACGGTCGGCGTCGGCTCGGGCGCGCTGCGCAACCCGGCCAACTGGCGCTACCTGTGGGATCCGTTCCGGCCGTCCTGGGGTGAGCCGTACCAGGCCATCGCCGCCCGGATGCTGTCGGTCATGGCCGAGGTGGCCCGGGCTGCCCAGGGCCATGAAGCGATCTGCGTGAGCCACCAGCTGCCGATCTGGATCGCCCGGCGGGCGGCCGAGGGCAAGCACCTGTGGCATGACCCGCGCCATCGCCAGTGCGCGCTGGCCAGCGTGACCAGCTTCAGCTATGCCGGGGACACGATCACCGGCATCAGCTACGCGGAGCCGGCCGGGGCCGGGCGGCCGCAGGTGCCGGGGGCGTGACCCGGCTACGGAGCCGGGGAGCACCCGCTGCCGGCCGCCGCGGCCCCATCGGGCACAATAGGGCTCGGTACTACTCCCTGTAGGAGATTTCTCTGGTGTCCCGTCCACCCCGATGGCCACGCCTTCCCGCCCGGCCGCGCCGGGCGACGGTCGCGGCCGCGCTGGCGGTCACCGGGGTGCTGACGGTGGCGGCCTGCAGCGGGTCGATCGCGGCGAGCAGCCCGGCCAGCAACGGGCAGAGCTTCGTCGCGGGCAGTCCCGGGACCACCGTCTACAGCACCGGGCCGTACGCCCCCGCGGTCGCCGGCCCGCTCGTCGGCGGCGGGCGGCTCAGCCTGAGCGCCTACCGCGGTCACGTTGTGGTGCTGAACTTCTGGGGCTCCTGGTGCACGCCGTGCCGGGCCGAAGCGCCATCCCTCGCCCAGCTGGCCAGCCAGTTCAAGGCGTCCGGGGTCCGCTTCCTGGGTGTGGACATCCGGGACAGCGCCGCCACCGCGCAGGCGTTCATGAGCGACTTCCGGATCAGTTACCCGAGCCTGAACGACCCCAGCGACACCATCGCGCTGGATTTCCGTAGTACGGTCCCGCCGGCCGGGATCCCGACCACACTGGTGATAGCCCGGAACGGCCGGATCGCCGCCCGGGTCATCGGTGGCGTGACGTACGCGGGCCTCCAGAGCGTGATCCAGCGAGTGGTGGCGCAGCCCGGATGACCGACATCTCCCAGGCGAAAGCCGAGATCTCCCCGGCCGAAGCCCAGCCCGCCGAGGCGGCGCAGGCGGAGGCGGAGGCGGCGCAGGCTGACGTGGCGCAGGCGGACGTGGGCCGGGCGGACGCGGGCCGGGCGGAGGCGCCCGCGGCCCCGGCCGGCCCGGGGTTCGGGGTCACCAGCTGGCTGCGCTGGGGCTGGCGCCAGCTGACCTCCATGCGCACCGCGCTGGTGCTGCTGTTCCTGCTGGCGGTGGGCAGCGTGCCGGGGTCACTGGTACCGCAGCAGGGCATCGACCCGGCCGCGGTGCAGCAGTACTTCACCTCCCATCCGGCGCTGGCGCCCTGGCTGTCCCGGCTGTCCCTGTTCAACGTGTTCGCGGCGCCCTGGTTCGCCGCGATCTACCTGCTGCTGTTCGTGTCCCTGGCCGGCTGCGTGATACCCCGCACCGTCCGGCTGGCCCGCTCGGCCCGGGCCCTGCCGCCGCCCGCACCGCGCAACCTGGCCCGGCTGCCGCAGTCGGCCCGGCACCAGACCAGCCTGGACCCGGACGCCGCGCTGGAGGCGGCCAGCACGCTGCTGCGCCGCCGCAAGTTCCGGCTCCGGGCCGGTGACGGATGGGTGTCCGCGGAGAAGGGCTACCGCCGCGAGCTCGGCAACCTGCTCTTCCACCTGTCGCTGCTGGCCCTCCTGGGCGCGGTCGCGCTGGGCGGCCTGTTCGGCTACAAGGCGAACCGGCTGCTCGTCTCCGGGGACTCGTTCGCCAACACGGTGACCGCGCTGGATGAGTTCCACCCCGGCCGCCTGGTCTCGGCCGCCGACCTGCAGCCGTTCACCATCACGCTGAACCGCTTCAGCGCCTCGTACGTGACCTCCGGCCCGGACCGGGGCCAGCCCGCGAACTTCGACGCCTACCTCAGCTACTCGGCCCAGCCGGGAGCCGCGAACCAGCGCTATGACCTCCGGGTCAACCACCCGCTGAACGTGGACGGCACGAAGGTCTACCTCATCGGCCACGGGTACGCGCCGGTGTTCAGGGTCACCGACGGCACCGGGAAGGTGGTCTTCGACCAGCCGGTGCCGTTCATCGCGGTCAACACCGCGGGCTTCACCTCCGAGGGAGTCATCAAGGTCCCGGACGCCCAGCCGTACCAGCTGGGCTTCGCCGGGGTGTTCCTGCCCACGGCGGTGGACGTCGGCGGCCAGCTCCAGTCGGCCTTCCCGGCCCCGCTCGACCCGCGGGTGAGCCTGATCTCCTACCAGGGCAACCTGGGCGAGAACAGCGGCCCCCCGCAGTCGGTGTACACGCTGAACCCGGCCGGCCTGACCCAGCTGCCGGTCGCGCCGCGGCCGCTGGCCGTCGGCCAGTCGATCAAGCTCCCGGGCGGCGCCGGCACCCTCACCTTCACCGGATACCGGCAGTGGGTCAGCCTGGCCATTACCTACGATCCGGGGCAGCTGCCCGCGCTGATCGCCGGCCTGTGCGCGCTGGCCGGCCTGCTGCTGTCGTTCTTCATCCGGCGCCGCCGGATGTTCGTCCGCGCCTACCCGGGCCCCGGCGGCACCGTGGTGGACGTGGGCGGCCTGGCCCGGTCGGACCCGGCGGGCGGGTTCGATGAGGAGTTCGCCGGGCTGGCCACCGCGCTGGCGGGCGCATATCAGGGCCGCGAGCCGGGCGCCCCCGAAGGCGTCCCGCGCACCACGACCTCCCAGGGGAGCGAGACTGATGGTTAATCAGGGCCTGTCCAACCTCAGCGATCATTTCCTGATCGTCACCGTGGTCCTGTACTCGCTAGCCGTGCTGGCCTTCGCCGCCGACTTCGCCTTCGGGCGGCGCAGTACCGAGGCGCCGGCCGGGGCGCTGGCGCCCGAGCGGGTGCCGGCCGGCGTGGCCGCGGCCGCGGAGGGTGCGACGGCGGATGCTGCCGCGGCGGGTGCCGCGGCAGGAACCCCCGGAGCCACGGCCGCGGCGGCGGGCACCGGGACTCCCGGGACCGGGGCCGGAGCGAGCACCGGGACCGGGGCCGGCCGCTGGGTGCGGGCCGGCCTCACGGCCACCATCGCGGGCCTGATCATCCACATCGCCGGCGTGGTCACCCGCGGATTCGCGGTGCACCGCGTGCCGTGGGGCGACATGTACGAGTTCGTCATCGCGGTGTCCTGCGTGGCGGTGCTGTTCTTCGTCGGCCTGATGCTGCGGTACCGGCCTTACCGGCTGGGCCTGTTCTTCATGGCGCCGATCGTGATCATCATGGGCCTGGCCCAGACCGTCATCTACACCCCGGCCGGGCCGCTGGTGCCCGCGCTGAACTCCTACTGGCTGGCCATTCACGTCACCTCGATCACCCTGGCCTGCGGCACGTTCGTGGTGGCGGCCGTGCTGGCGGTGGTGTACCTGGTCGCGGAGCGGCACGAGCGTCGGCTGGCGGCCGGGCTGCCGGTGCGCAACAGCGAGGTGTTCCGGCTGCTGCCCAGTGCCGGGCGGATCGACCAGTTCGCCTACCGCACGGTGGTCTTCGGGTTCCCGTTGTGGACCTTCGGCATCATGGCCGGGGCGATCTGGGCGGACCAGGCGTGGGGCCGGTACTGGGGCTGGGACCCCACCGAGACCTGGGCCTTCATCACCTGGGTGGTGTACGCCTGCTTCCTGCACGCCCGGGTCACCGCGGGCTGGCGCGGCCGCCGTGCGGCCTACATCAACCTGCTCGGGTTCGGCTGCCTGCTGTTCAACATGGTGGGGGTCAGCCTGTTCATCACCGGCCTGCACTCCTACGCCGGCCTGAACTAACCCTGCCCCCGCGCGCTCCGGCCCGCCCGGGCCCCCCGATACCCAACGGGCCGTCCGGCCCGTCACTCCGCCTGGCCCGGGTCCCCGGATACCCAACGCCCCGTCCGCCCCGTCACTCCGCCTCGCCGGCCTCCGGCCCGCGGCGGATGACGCGGTCAAGTTCGGCGAGGAACTCCGGGTCGTCGTCCGGGCCGCGGGGGACAGCCCAGTCGGTCACCGGTGAGCCAGCCGCCGGTGACAGCCCGTCATCATCAGATCCGAACCTGGCCCGGCCGGCCGGATGCCTGCGGAAAGCGGCGTCCGCCGCCGAGCCGGGCGGGCGGTCCAGCCGGCGGGGCCAGTGGGACCAGCAGGCCCAGAAAGCCAGCGTGAGCGCTGCGGCGAACGCACCCACGACCAACATGCGCGAGAGCTTAACCCCACCTGGGCAACATTCGTCGGTGAATGAGACGAGTCGGCCGGTAACGGATCGGCTTCCTTAACTCATCACGCTGGGTAACGGCAGGTGACGTTCGCGACGATTCGGCATACCCTGGCAGCCTGGCACGCGATCGCTGGGAGTGCGACTATGCGGCTGCGGCTTATGGATCGCGTTCGCCGGTACATCCGGCCGCGGCTGGCTGGGCCACGGTCGCGCGGCACCGCGAAGGCGGGACCGCCCGCCACCGGCAGCGCGGTCGGCTCGGTCAGTTCGGTCGGATCCGGCCGTCACCGGCGCACTCAGCAGGCCGCAGGCGGGGCGGCCACGGCCGCGTTCCCGGACAGCGCGAGCGGCTCCTCCCCGGCCCCGGATCTGCCCGGGATCCCGGGTGCACCCGCGGGTCCCGGTGCACCCGGCCCATCCCCCCGGGCTGCTGAGGGGTCCGCGGCTGCGGGACGGGCGGAGCCGGGCTGGCCGGCCCGTCCGGCCGCGCCCGGACCGGGCCAGCCTGCGGAGCCGGCCACCCTGCCGCGCCCCAGGCCACGTCCGGCGCAGCCCGGCACGCCGGCCGCCGGGCCGCAGCGGGGACCACGCGGCGCTGCCGCGGGGCGGGCGGCCGGCCTGTCCGGGCAGGAGAGGGTGGCCATCCGGCCGGCGCCGGGAGGGCCCGCGATCCAGGCCCCGCCAGCCCAGCCCCGCACCCGGGCGGCGGAACGGCAGGCCCCGCCGGACGGCGCCGCGGCCGCGGTGGCGGGCCGGCTCCCCTGGTACGAGGTGGCGCATGCCCGCCGGGCCGCCGAAGGCTCGGCCGACTGCGGCCCGCTGGAGCGGGTACTGCACCGGGAGTGGCCCGTCAGCGTCGTGCCGTCCCCGCCAGTGGTGCTGGCGGTCAACCGGCTGGCCGGGCTGCCGATGACGATCAAGAACATCCTCGCCGCCGGCCTGGAGGCCATCCACGTCGGGGAGGGCGGCGTGCCGGAACTCGACGGCATGGGACGGCTCCGCGGCGTCCCGCTGCCCTCGGGCCGGGCCACCTGGGACGCCTGCGCGGGCGCCTACGGGAAACGGAAGATCATCGTCGGCACCCGGCCGTCGTCCGCCCCCGATGTCATGTGTCATGAGGTCGGGCACGCACTGGACGACATCGACCGGGTCGAGGGCGGGTGGCAGTCCGATTCCGCGGAGTTCCGGCGGCTCTACCAGCGGTGCCAGCAGACCCTGGTGAGCGACTTCCACAAGCAGCCGGGGGATCTGGGCCGCCGGGAGTTCTTCGCGGACGCGTTCGCGGCGATCGCGTCGCGGCAGCGCCCGGCCCTGGTGGACATGCTGGGCGGCAACATCAGGACCGCTCTTGATGTGATGCTCTACTTCAATCTGCGCTACGGGCTTTAGAGTGATCAGTGATGTTCGTCATCCGGCTGCCGAACGGGAACCTGCTGGTTCCCGAATCAGCGCTGTCCGATGACGGCGAGGTGACCGGCGACGCCTACGTCGAGATCGGCCCCGGTGACCGGGACTACGACCGGCTGGCCGAGCACGCGGTGACCGAGGAAGACATGGCGGAACGCCGCCGGCGCTGGCAGGAAGGCGATGCGGCGCTGCAACGCCAGTTCGCGGAGTTCCTGGCCAGCCAGGGCGGCGGTAGCGGCGGGCCGGACTCCGGCGGGCGGCGCGGCTAGCCGGACGGGCCGGGAGTCAGCCAGCCTGGCCGGCCGGTTCGCCGGCGGGGTGTCAGCCGCGGGGTGTCAGCGCGGGTGTCAGCTGACTGGGCCGCCGCCTTAGCTGGCCGGGTGGTCGTCCCTGGCCTGGCTGCTCTCGCCACGGAGCAGCGCGCGGACCTCGGACTCACGGAACCGGCGGTGCCCGCCCGGGGTGCGGATGCTGCTGATCCGGCCGGACGCGGCCCACCGCGTCACCGTCTTCGGGTCCACCCGGAAGAGCGCGGCGACCTCCCCTGGCGTCAGGAGGCGATCATTGTTGCCTTCCACGCTGTTCCCCTCCTGAGCAGACCGCCGGGCTTCTGGCACGGCCCTGCCCCAAGTGTGGCGACTAAAGCCGTTTTTCTCCTTAGTTTCCGTAAAACCTGTCAACGGTAGGGTGTTCGGGTGCAGCCGCTGGTCTCGATCGACGAAATCAGGGCCGCCGCGGCGGCCCTGTCCGGCGTGGCGGTCCGCACGCCGCTGGTCACTTTCCCCGGCGCGGACCCCCCGCTCCTGGTCAAGCCGGAGTCGTTGCAGCCGACCGGCGCGTTCAAGCTGCGCGGCGCCTATGCGGCGGTGGCCGCGCTCCCGGCCGCGGCGCGGCGTCGCGGCGTCGTCGCGCACTCCAGCGGCAACCACGGCCAGGCGGTGGCCTACGCGGCCAAGCTGCTCGGGATGCCCGCGGTCATCGTCGTGCCGCAGAACGCGGCGCCGGTCAAGGTGGCGGCCATCCGCGCGCTGGGCGCCGAGGTCGTGATCTCCGAGGCCACCCTGACGGCCCGGCTGGCGGCCACCAGGGACGTGGCCATGCAGCGCGGCGCGGTGTCCATCCCGCCGTTCGACGACCGCCGGGTCATCGCCGGCCAGGGCACCGTGGGCCTGGAGATCGCGGCCGACTGCCCGCGGGTCGACCTGGTCGTCGTCCCGGTCGGCGGCGGCGGCCTGATCTCCGGGATCGCCGCCGCCATCCGGGCGCTGTGCCCGGCCGCGGTGGTGATCGGGGTGGAGCCGGAACTCGCCGCCGACGCCCGTGACTCGCTGCACGAGGGCCGCCAGGTGGCCTGGCCGCCGGGGGCCACCCAGCGGACAATCGCCGACGCGCTGCGCGTGGACCAGGTCGGGGCCCTGCCCCTGCGGCACCTGCTGGAGTACGTGGACGACATCGTCACCGTCACCGAGGACGAGATCCGGGCGGCCGTGCGGCGGCTCGCGCTGGAAGGCCGCATGATCGCCGAACCGGGGGGCGCGGTAGCCGTGGCCGCCTGCCTGTTCCGGCGCAAGGAACTGCCGCCCGCGGCGACCACGGTGGCCGTGCTGTCCGGCGGCAATATCGACCCGGCCCTGCTCCTGTCGATCCTGGCTGAGGCGCCCGAGTAGGCTGATCCCGCTATGCGATCCACGATTGCCTACACCACCGCCCGGATCCTGCTGTTCGTCGCCGCGACCGGCGTGCTCTACGTGGTCGGTGCCCGCGGCCTGCTGCTGCTCGGACTGGCCCTGCTGGTCAGCGGGATCGCCAGTTACGTGCTGCTGTCCCGGCAGCGGGACGCGATGTCCGGGGCGCTCGCCGCGCGGATGGGCGGCGTCCGCGGCCGGGTCAGCGACTTCCGGACCAGGCTGGACGCGGGCACCAGGGCCGAGGACGACGACGGGCCCGAGCCCGCCGCGCCGGCCGGTGCGGCCCAGGCCGGAGCGGTGCCCCAGCCGGGAGCAGCACCCCAGGCCGGACCGGTGGCCCAGGCCGGAGCGGTGGCCCAGCCGGGAGCAGCACCCCAGGCCGGACCGGTGGCCCAGGCCGGAGCGGTGGCCCAGCCGGGAGCAGCACCCCAGGCCGGACCGGGTTGCCCAGCCGGGGGTGGCCCAGCCTGACCCGGCTGCGGAGCCCAGGCGGGCCTAGCCCGGCTCGCGGTGGCCTAGGCCCTCACCGGCCCTGATCCGGCACCGGGCGCAGCCAGCCGCCCTTGGCCAGCAGGTCGAGCACGGCCTGCAGGGCCTCGTCCCGGGTCAGCGCGGAGGTGTCGATGACCAGGTCCGCGTCGTCGGGTTCCTCGTACGGGTCGGAGACCCCGGTGAAATGGTCGATGAGCCCGGCCCGCGCCTTGGCATAGAGGCCCTTACGGTCCCGCGCCTCGCAGACCTCGGCGGGGGTGGCCACGTACACCAGCAGGAAGTCGCCGACCTCACCGACCGCGCGCCGAACATCCTGGCGGGCCTGGGCGTAGGGCGCGATCGGCGCGCAGATGGCGATCCCGCCGTGCCGGGCGATCTCCGCCGCCACGAAGCCGATCCGGGCGATGTTCAGGTCGCGGTCCGCGCGGGAGAAGCTGAGCCCGGCGGACAGCAGCGCCCGGACCAGGTCCCCGTCGAGCAGCGAGACGGTCCGGTCACCGCGCTCGTTCAGCGCGTCCCGCAGGGCGCGGGCCAGGGTGGACTTGCCCGACCCGGAGAGCCCGGTGAAGAACACGACCAGGCCGCGCTCGCTGCGCGGCGGCCGGGCCCGGCGCAGCTCGGCGGCCACCGCGGGCGGGGTGAACCAGGCGGGCAGTTCCCCGCCGTGGTCCAGCAGGTCCTCGAGCTCGCCGGCGGCCAGGCCGGTGCGCTCGGTGCCGGGCTCGATCAGCGACAACGGCCGCCACACCTCTGCCGCCGGGTCGTAGGCCCAGTCGCCGGGGGAGATGACCGGGATGACCGGCCCGGGGCGGCGGCCGTCGCCGCTGCCGTCCGTCGGGCCGCCGGGGCGGGCGGGCTTGCCGTCCATCAGGTGGGTCGCGCCGTACGCGGCGGCCACCAGCGCCCGCAGCGCGAGTTCGTCGCCGGGCGCAGCATGCTGGGGCCGCAGCGGGACCGGGATCACCATCGTGCCGGGCGGCAGGTGCCGGGTGGCCGCGCGGACCGTGCGGACCAGGGTGTCGGGCCGGTTCACCGTCTCGGCCGGGCCGGCCACCAGCGGCAGCAGCAGGAGCCGGGCCTTGAGCTGGCCGGCCGCGTGCCGGAGCTGCCCGATCTCGTGGCAGTGCAGCGGTGCCCGGGTGGCGTAGGCCAGCACCGGGCCGCCCGCCAGTTCGGCGGATGTCTCGGCGGGCAGCCGCCGCAGGTGCCGGAACGGGCCGTGCTCGGCCGGGCGGCACGCCGTCACCGGGCCGCTCAGCCGGACCAGACCGTCCGCGGCCAGCCGCTCGGTGATATCCAGCACGGCGAGCGGGGTGCCCTCGTGGTCGGCCAGCAGCAGCCGGGCGGTGTCTGGCTTGAGGCTGGCGGCCGGCACCTCCAGGGTGACCGGCACCGGCCACGGGGTACCGTCCGGCAGCATTCCGTGCGCGGCCACCGACGTTACCTCGGCTTCGGCCATGAACCCGCGCAGCGGAGCGAATACCCCGTCCAGCAGCAGTTCCAGATCGCCCAGCTGACCCTCGTCCAGGGTCACGGACGGCAGGCCGGCCAGCTCCGCTGGCAGCCCGGCAGCAGTCCCCGCCGACATGGTCACCTCCGTGCCCGCCCCATCCCCGGCATCCTGAGGCTATACCGGAAGAGGCGGCCGCAAGGCCGGCCGGCGGCAGGCGCGGCGCCGCCGGCCCGGGAGCCCGGTTCAGAGGATACGGGCGAACCGGTTCTCGGGCTTGCGCATGACGTAGAGGAATTCCTCGTGGGCCGCGGTGAGCCGCTGCCCGGAGACCCGTGCCACCAGACGCTGCGCCGCCAGGTAGCTGCGGGGTGCCGGGGGCAGCCCGCCGGCCAGCCCGCCGAGCGGCTGCCGGTCGGCGACGACCAGGCCGCGGAGCAGCGCGTAGGACGCCGTGCCGCGGACCGAGCTGAGCCGCTCATAGATCGCGGGGTGCGGCCCCGGCCGGCCGGGGTGGTGCCGCCGCCAGATCGCCGCGCGCAGCCAGCCGGGCAGCACCCGGTCCAGGAAGCCGGCCGCGCTGTCCCGGTCGCGGACCTGCAGCAACAGCAGCCCGCCCGGCTTGAGCGCGGCGACCAGCCGGTCGAGGACGAGTTCGGCGTGCTCGATCCGGTCCAGCAGCGCGGTGCAGCCGACGATGTCGAACGACCGCGGCGGCAGCGGGACGGTGCGCAGGTCGCCCAGCGCGCAGCGGCTCAGCCCCGGCAGCGCCGCCGCCGCGGCCCGGGTCACCGGCTGGTCGTCGTCGAGCAGGGCCAGGCCGGCGTACGCTCCGGCCAGCGCGCCCAGTCCCAGGTCCCCGTCCGCGGTCACCGCCCCGGTCAGCAGCACCGCGATCGGCTGGCCCGGCCGCTGGGCGGCGTAATCACCGGCCCAGCGGCGGAACATCGTGGTCTCGGCGGTCGGCTCTGGTCCGGTCGGCTCTAGTCCGGGCGGTGCCGGTCCGGTTGGCCCCGGAGCGGTCAGCCCTGGCCCGGCCCGGCCCGCGCCGGCCCGCGCCGGCGCGGGCCGGTACCCGGCTGGCCAGGCACCGCTGGGGACTCCGCCCCCTGGGACACCGCTCCTCGTTGCCACAACGCCATAGCGTAGCCGTATGAATGCGAATAGTCGCTGCTCACGGGCGGGCTATTTCCCGGGCGCTGGTGGGTCCCGGGCGGTGGCCCCGGGCCGCGCCCCCCGGCCCGGGACGTAAGCTAGAACTACCCCGCGCCTGGTGCCGGACGGCCTGCCGCCCGCCCTCGCGGGCCTTTCGTGCTGCCTCCCCTAGGACACCATGAGCCTCGCCGGATTGCTCAGCGTCATCGCCGAGGACCCGAAGCTGCGCCACGCCCTCGACCAGGGTGACGGCGACGCGGACCTCGTCGCCCCGCCCGCCCTGCGCCCCTTCCTGGCCGCTGCGCTGGCCCAGCCGCCAGGCCTGGCCGAGCCGCGGTTCGTGCTGGCCGTGACCGCGACCGCGCGCGAGGCCGACGATCTTACCGGCGCGCTGGAATCACTGCTGCCGCCCGGCCAGGTGGCCTGCTTCCCGGCCTGGGAGACGCTGCCGCACGAGCGGCTGTCGCCGCGCTCGGACACCTCCGGGCGGCGGCTGGCCGTACTGCGCCGGCTGGCCCATCCCGATCCGGACCGCCCGCAGACGGGCCCGGTCACTGTGCTCGTCACCCCGGTCCGCAGCCTGCTCCAGCCCATGGTCAGCGGGCTCGGCGACCTGACCCCGGTCGCGCTGCGGCCCGGCCAGGCGGCTGACTTCGAGCAGGTCATCGCGGACCTGGTGGACATCGGCTACGCCCGCACCGACCTGGTGGAGCACCGCGGCGAGATCGCGGTCCGCGGCGGCATCCTGGATGTGTTCCCGCCCACCGAGGAGCACCCGGTCCGGGTGGAGTTCTGGGGCGACACGGTGGAGGAGATCCGGTACTTCCGGGTCGCCGACCAGCGCAGCCTGCACGTCGCGGCGGACGGCCTGTGGGCCCCTCCGTGCCGTGAGCTGCTGCTCACCCCGGCCGTCCGGGAGCGGGCCGCGCGGCTCGCCGCGCAGTACCCCGGGCTGGCCGACATCCTCGGCCAGCTGGCCGAGGGCATGGCGGTGGACGGCATGGAGGCGTTCGCGCCGGTGCTCGCGGACACGATGGAGTTGCTGCTGGACCACGTACCGCCCGGCGGCCTGGTGCTGGCCTGCGACCCCGAGCGGATCCGGGCCCGGGCCGCCGACCTGGTCGCCACCAGCCAGGAATTCCTCGAGGCCTCGTGGGTGAACGCGGCCAACGGCGGCCAGGCGCCGGTGGACCTGGGCGCGGCCGCGTTCCAGCCGCTGGCCGATGTGCGGGCCGCGGCCCATGAGCTGGGCATCGGCTGGTGGACGTGCACTCCGTTCGACAACCCGGACTCGCTCGACGGCGGGCCCGGGGAGCCGGAGGCGGTGCCGGGGCGCGTTGCGTTCGGTATCGAAGCGTCGGCACTGCCGGGCTATCGGGGCGATACGGCGCGCGCCGTCGCGGACGTGCGCCAATGGCTGGCCGACGGGTGGCGGGTGGCGCTGGTCACCGGGGGGCACGGGCCCGCCCAGCGGCTCACCGAGATGCTCCGCGGCGAGGGGCTCGGCGCGCGCCTGGGTGACCTCGATGTCCCGCCGGAGCCCGGCGTGCCGTGCGTCAGCACCGGGCTGATCAGCAACGGCTTCGTGTGGGAGTCGGTGCGGCTGGCCGTGCTCACCGAGGCCGACCTGGCCGGGCAGCGGACCGCCAGCAAGGACATGCGGATGCCCACCCGGCGCCGGGCCGGCGTCAACCCGCTGCAGCTCACCCCGGGCGACTACATCGTGCACGAGCAGCACGGCGTGGGCCGCTACCTGGAGATGACCAGCCGGAACATCCAGGGCGCCATCCGCGAGTACCTGGTCATCGAGTACGCGGCCAGCAAGCGGGGCCAGCCGCCGGACCGGCTGTACGTGCCCACCGACCAGCTCGACCAGGTCACCCGGTACGTCGGCGGGGAAGCGCCCAGCCTGCACCGGCTGGGCGGGGCGGACTGGGCCAAGACCAAGGGGCGGGCCCGCAAGGCGGTCCGGCAGATCGCCTCCGAGCTGATCCGGCTCTACTCGGCGCGGATGGCCTCGCCGGGGCTCGCGTTCGGCCCGGACACCCCGTGGCAGCGCGAGCTGGAGGACGCCTTCCCCTACGTGGAGACGCCGGACCAGCTGGCCGCCATCGACGAGGTCAAGCGGGACATGGAACGCCCCGTGCCGATGGACCGGCTGATCTGCGGCGATGTGGGCTACGGCAAGACCGAGATCGCGGTGCGGGCCGCGTTCAAGGCGGTCCAGGACGGCATGCAGGTGGCGGTGCTGGTGCCGACCACGCTGCTGGCCCAGCAGCACTTCGGCACGTTCAGCGAGCGGTTCGCGCCGTTCCCGGTGACGGTCCGGATGCTGTCCCGGTTCTCCAGCGACGCCGAGGTGGTGCGGACCCGGGAGGGGCTCACCGAGGGCAAGGTGGACGTGGTCATCGGCACCCACCGGCTGCTGTCCCCGGACACCCGGTTCGCCCGGCTCGGCCTGGTCATCCTGGACGAGGAGCAGCGGTTCGGCGTCGAGCACAAGGAGTATCTCAAGCGGCTGCGCACCGAGGTGGACGTGCTGTCCATGTCGGCCACGCCGATCCCGCGGACGCTGGAGATGGGCATCGCCGGGATCCGGGAGATGTCCACCATCCTCACCCCGCCGGAGGAGCGCCACCCGGTGCTGACCCTGGTCGGGCCGTACGACGAGAAGCAGATCGCCGCGGCCATCCGGCGCGAGCTGCTCCGTGATGGCCAGGCCTTCTTCGTGCACAACCGGGTCAGCTCGATCAACAAGGTCGCCGCGCGGCTGGCCGAGCTGGTCCCGGAGGCCCGGGTCGCGGTGGGGCACGGCCAGATGAACGAGCACGTGCTCGAGAACGTGATGACCGACTTCCTGGACCGCAAGTTCGACGTGCTGGTGTCCACCACCATCATCGAGTCGGGGCTGGACGTGCCGAATGCCAACACGCTCATCGTGGACCGGGCCGACACCTACGGGCTGCCGCAGCTGCACCAGCTGCGCGGCCGGGTCGGCCGCAGCCGGGAGCGCGGCTACGCCTACTTCCTGTTCCCGCCGGAGAAGCCGCTCACCGAGACCGCGCACGAGCGGCTGGCCACCATCGCCCAGCACACCGAGGCCGGCGCGGGCATGTACGTGGCGCTCAAGGACCTGGAGATCCGCGGGGCGGGCAACCTGCTCGGCGGGGAGCAGTCCGGGCACATCGCCGGGGTGGGCTTCGACCTGTACGTGCGGATGATCGGCGAGGCGGTCACCGAGCTGAAGGGCGACGGGCCCGCGGAGCGCCCCGAGGTCCGGGTCGAGCTGCCGGTCAACGCGCACATCCCGCACGACTACGTGCCGGGGGAGCGGCTCCGGCTGGAGGCCTACACCCGCATCGCGGCGATCGACACGCCGGAGGACGCCGCCGCGGTGGCCGACGAGCTGGCCGACCGGTACGGCCCGCTGCCCGAGCCGGTGACCAACCTGCTGGACGTCGCCCGGCTGCGGGCCCGGGCCCGGCGGGCCGGGCTGACCGACATCGTGCAGCAGGGCACGTTCATCCGGTTCTCACCCGTCGAGCTGCCCGATTCCCGGCAGGTCCGGCTGCAGCGGCTGTACCCGAAGACCGTGCTCAAGCCCGCGGTGCGTAGCATGCTCGTACCCGTGCCCCGGAGGGGCTCCGGCGGCGGCTCCGTGCCGCTGGGCGCCCCGCTGCTGCGGGACACGGAACTCCTCACCTGGTGCGCGCAGCTGATCGCGGCTGTGCTGGAACCAGATGCACCGGGCGCCCCCGAGGGGACCGCGTAGAACAGAAGGGACACGTCGTGCTCCGCACCCCCATCACCCTGGCCGCGGTCTCGCTCGCCGCGGCGCTCACGCTGTCGGCCTGCGGGACCGTGCAGCTGGGCGCGGCCGCGGTGGACACCAACTCCCGGATCCCCGCGTCCACGGTGGCCGCGGAAGTGAGCAACCTGACCCGCGCCGACCACGCGGGCAAGGTGCAGCTGCAGTTCGCCGTGTCCCAGGCGCCGCAGGTGGTGCTGTCCTGGCTGCTCCGGTTCCGGGTCCGGGACCAGATGGCCGCGCGGTACCACATCACCGTCAGCGACGCGGACGTGCAGCAGGCGCTCGCCTCGGCCGCTGCCCAGGCCCGGCAGAGCGGGGTGACCCTGGGCCAGCTGGCGGTGGCCAACGGGGTGCCGCCGGACCAGATCCAGAACCTGGGCCGCTACCTCGCGATCCAGAATGCCGTGCTGGCCCGGATGGACGGCGGGAAGCTGCCGGCCGGCAACGCGGCGCTGGCCGGGCTGTCCGCCCGGTTCGGCATCGCGCAGTGCCGGGCCGCGAAGAGCCTGTCCATCAGGGTCAACCCGCAATACGGCGCGCTGGACTACAGCCAGATCTCTGTCGTACCGGCACCGAACAGGCTGGCGGCCGCGGCGTCCCCGTCCCCGTCCGCGACTGCCTCGCCGCAGCTCACGCCGCACTGCTGATGACCCGGCTCGTCCTGCTGGTTACCTCGCCCGTGGTCCGCCCGGGGCTGCTCAGCTGGCCGGCCTGGCAGCTGCTGCACGGCGCGGGGCGGGTGCTGGCCCCCGCCCGGGACCACCCGCTGCTGCCCGCGCTGCAGGAGGCCGGGATCGGCTGGGAGGTCCTGCCCGGCGCGGAAAATTCCGGGCCGGGCGGGCTGGCCCGGCTGCTCACGGCGGCGGTGGCCGGCGCCGAGGGTGACGTCGTGTGGCTGAGCCCGCCGGAGCCACCCGGGCGCCCCGCCGACGCGCCCCCGGGCCCGGTCGCGCTGGCCGACGAGCTCGGCGGGCCGGACGGGCCGCGGGATGCCGCCGTGGAACTGCTGTACGGCTCGTCCGCGTTGCCCGGCGGGGAGCTGCTCACGCTGGTCGCGGTGATGGACACGCTGCGGCGGCGGTGCCCATGGGATGCGGAGCAGACCCACGAGTCGCTGGCCCCGTACCTCATCGAGGAGGCCTACGAGGCGCTGGACGCCCTGGAGAGCGGTGACCGGGCGGCCCTGTGCGGCGAACTCGGTGACGTGCTGCTGCAGGTGATGTTCCACGCCCGCATCGCGGAGGAGCGGGCCGACGGGACCGGCTTCACCGTGGACGACGTGGCGGACGGCATCGTGACCAAGCTGGTCCGGCGGCACCCGCACGTGTTCGCGGGCGTGGCCGTGTCCGGCGCGGACGACGTCACCCGCAACTGGGACGAGATCAAGGCGGCGGAACGCGAGTCGGCGACCGGCTCACGCGGGTCAGCGCTGGACGGGGTGCCGTTGGGCCAGCCTGCGCTGGCCCTCGCCGCCCAGCTGCAGCGGCGCGCCCAGCGCGCCGGGGTGCCCGCGGACCTGGCCGCCGCCCCGGGCGCGGCGGACGGCGGCGGCGGGATCGGGGCCGCATTGTTCGCTCTGGTGGCCCGGGCGCGGGCCGAGGGGCTCGATCCTGAGCTGGAGCTGCGCGCCGCCGCCCGGCGGTACGCGGAGCACGTCCGGGACTGGGAGCGTTCCGGGCGCGCTGCGGGATAACCACCGGCCCGGCGTGGCCGGGGCGACGGTGCGCCGCCACTCCACTAGGCTCCTTTACGGATAAGTAAGCCAAGCTTTGAGGAGTTCGCCGTGGCCTCGATCGAGGCGGTGCACGCCAGGCAGATTCTGGATTCCCGCGGAAACCCGACCCTGGAAGTCGAGGTCGCCCTGGACGACGGCTCGCTGGGCCGGGCGGCCGCGCCGAGCGGCGCGTCCACCGGTGCGTTCGAGGCGGTGGAGCTGCGCGACGGCGGGGACGAGTACGGCGGCAAGGGCGTCAGCCAGGCGGTCCAGGGCATCATCGAGGAGATCCAGCCGGAGCTGCTGGGTTTCGACGCCGAGGACCAGCGGCTGATCGACCAGGCCATGATCGACCTGGACCGCACCCCGGGCAAGTCCCGGCTGGGCGCCAACGCCATCACCGGGGTCAGCATGGCGGTGGCCAAGGCCGCGGCGGAGTCCGCCGGCCTGCCGCTGTTCCGCTACCTGGGCGGCCCGAACGCGCACGTGCTGCCGGTGCCGATGATGAACATCCTGAACGGCGGCGCGCACGCGGACAACAGCGTGGACATCCAGGAGTTCATGATCGCGCCGATCGGCGCGCCCACCTTCACCGAGGCCGTCCAGTGGGGTGCTGAGACCTACCACTCGCTGAAGGCGGTGCTCAAGCAGCATGGCCTGGGCACCGGCGTCGGGGACGAGGGCGGTTTCGCCCCGGACCTGGAGCACAACCGCGCCGCGCTGGACCTGATCGTCGAGGCGATCAGCAAGGCCGGCTATACCCCTGGCCTGGATGTGGCGCTGGCCATCGATGCCGCGGCCACCGAGTTCTACTCCGACGGCCGCTACCGGTTCGAGGGCGGCGCCAAGGACTCGGCCGAGATGATCCGCATCTACACCGAGTGGCTGGACGCTTACCCGATCGTCTCGCTCGAGGACCCGCTGTCCGAGGAGGACTGGGCGGGCTGGCAGGCACTGACCGGCTCCGTCGGGGACCGGGTGCAGGTCGTGGGGGACGACCTGTTCGTCACCAACCCGGAGCGGATCCGCCGCGGCATCGCCGAGCACTCCGCCAACGCGCTGCTGGTCAAGGTCAACCAGATCGGGTCGATTACCGAGACGCTGGACGCCGTCACGCTGGCGCAGCGCAGCGGGTACGCATGCATGATCAGCCACCGGTCCGGGGAGACGGACGACACCACGATCTCCGACCTGGCCGTGGCGGTGAATGCCGGGCAGATCAAGTCGGGCGCCCCCGCGCGCGGCGAGCGGGTGGCCAAGTACAACCAGCTCATGCGCATCGAGGAACTGCTGGATGACGCGGCCAGCTACGCCGGAGCCAGCGCTTTCCCCCGGTACGCTCCCGCTGAGTGATGCCAGGCCCGCAGCCGAGGCGGCCCGAGCTGCCGCAGCGCCCCCGGTTCACCAGCCGGGCGGCGGTGCTGGCCGTGGTGTTCTGCGCGATCGCGCTGAGCCTGGCCTACCCGGTGCGGGAGTACATTGCCCAGCGGCGGCAGATCGACCAGCTGCAAGCGCAGTCCGCGGCGACCGCGGCGGAGCTGAGCCGGCTCCGCGCCGAGGCCGCCCGGCTGAACGACCCGTCCTACATCGAGCAGCAGGCCCGGGACCGGCTGCACTGGTGCCTGCCGGGGCAGACCTGCTACGTGATCATCGGCGGCCAGCCGGCCGGGCACGCCGCGGCGGCGGCGTTGGCGGCCATCCCGTGGTACGAGCGGCTGTGGCACTCGGTCCGCCAGGCGGACCAGCCCGCGAACCGGTGAGCCTGGTGAGTCCCGTGGGCCCGGCCAGCCCGGTGCCGGACGCGCCCGACGCCGCCGACGTGGCGGTGGTGGCGGCCCAGCTCGGCCGCCCGCCGCGATCCCTGCGCGCCGTGGCGCACTACTGCCGGTGCGGGCGGCCGGACGTGGTGCAGACGGCGCCCCGGCTCGACGACGGGACGCCGTTTCCCACGCTGTACTACCTGACCTGCCCGCGGGCGGCGGCGGCGATCAGCGCGCTGGAGTCGGCCGGGCTGATGCGGGACATGCAGGACCGGCTGGCCGGCGACCCGGAGCTGCGGGCCGCGCAGCAGGCGGCGCACCAGGACTACCTGGCCCGCCGCGATGCGGCCGCGGCGGCGGCCGGGGTGGACCCGCTGCCGCCGGGCATGCAGAGCGCGGGCGGGATGCCGGACCGGGTCAAGTGCCTGCACGCGCTGGCCGCCCACGAGCTCGCGGTGCCCGGCGCGAACCGGCTCGGGCGGGAGGCGCTGGACGAGGCCGGGGCGTGGTGGGACCGGGGCCGGTGCGTGCCGTGACCCGGAGGATGCGGGTGGCGGCCATCGACTGCGGGACCAATTCGCTGCGCCTGCTGATCGCCGACGTCGACCCGGCGGCCGGGCGGCTCACCGAACTGGACCGGCGGATGGAGATCGTCCGGCTGGGGCAGGGCGTGGACGCGACCGGCCGGCTGGCCCCCGAGGCGCTGGCCCGCACCCTCGGGGCTCTCAGCGGTTATGCGCGGCTGATCCGGGATGCCGGGGTGAAGGCGGTCCGGATGGTCGCCACCAGTGCCACCCGCGACGCCGCCAACGCCGCCGACTTCGTCCGCGAGGTGACCGCGGTGCTCGGCCGGGCGCCGGAAGTGCTCAGCGGCGCCGACGAGGCCCGGCTGTCCTTCACCGGCGCGACTGCTGAACTGCCCGGTGCTCACGCTGAACTGGCTGGCGCCCCGGGTGGCCCGTACCTGGTGGTGGACATCGGCGGTGGCTCCACGGAGTTCGTGCTGGGCGGCGGGGGGGAACCGGGCGGACTCAGCGCCATCTCGGTCGACATCGGGTGCGTCCGGCTGACTGAACGGCATCTCCACTCGGACCCTCCGGAGGCGGCGGAGATCGCCGCGGCGGGGGCCGACATCGACGCGGCGCTGGACGTGGTGGCGGCGGCCGTGCCCGCAGGCCGGGCCCGGACCCTGGTCGGCCTGGCTGGCTCGGTGACCACGCTGGCCGGCCTGGCCCTCGGGCTGCCCTGGTACGACTCGGCTGCGATCCACCATGCCCGCATGTCCGCGGGCCAGGTCGCGGCGCAGACCCGCAGCCTGCTGGCACAGACCCGGGACGAGCGGGCCCGGCTGCCGGTCATGCACCCCGGGCGGGTCGACGTGATCGGCGGCGGCGCGCTCGTGCTGGACCACGTGATGCGCCGGTTCGGCTTCCCCGAGGTACTGGTCAGCGAGCACGACATCCTCGACGGGATCGCCTGGTCCCTCGCCTGCGGCCCGGGCCGGTGAGCCACGCCGCGCCCGGGTCGGGATGGCCCGGGGATCCCGCCTCTCCTGCCACCCCGGTGGCCGCGGATGCCGCCCAGGTGGAGGCGCTCGCGGACAGCGCGGGCACGCTGGCGGAACTGGTGGCGCGGCAGTCGGTCTGCCGGGCCTGCCCGCGACTGGTTGGCTGGCGGGAGCAGGTCGCCCGGGACAAGCGGCGGGCGCACGCGGCCGAGCCGTACTGGGGCCGCCCCGTGCCCGGCTGGGGTGACGGCCAGGCCCGCATCCTGGTCGTCGGGCTGGCCCCGGCGGCGCACGGGGGCAACCGGACCGGGCGGATCTTCACCGGTGACCGCAGTGGCGACGTGCTGTTCGCCGCGCTGCATGAGTGCGGGCTGGCGGCGCAGCCGGATAGCCGCGCGGCCGGGGACGGGCAGCGGCTGCTGCACACCCGGATGGCCGCGGCGGTGCGCTGCGCGCCACCAGCCAACCAGCCCACGGTGACCGAGCGGGACGCCTGCCGGCCCTGGCTGTCCGCGGAGATCTCCGGCCTCACCGGCTCGCTGCGGGTCATCGTCTGCCTGGGCGGGTTCGCCTGGCAGGCGCTCTGGCCCGCGCTGCGGGCCGCCCGGTTCACCCTGCCCCGGCCCAGGCCCCGGTTCGGGCACGGCGCCGAGGCGGTGCTGGCCGGGCCGGCTGGCCCGGTCACCCTGCTCGGCTGTTATCACCCGAGTCAGCAGAACACGTTCACCGGGCGGGTCACGCCTGCGATGCTGGAGGAGGTCCTCCGGCAGGCGCGGACCATCGCCGGGATAGACGGGTGACCGCCCGTGACTGATCGTGTCGTTACTCTAAGTGATGGATGGCCGTCGAACCTAATCGAAATGGTTACGCTGTGCATTCACAGTGCCGGTTAAAATAGATAAGTCCCTGCCCCGGAAACAAATCTGTATTAATTTGACTGCCCGAGAGTCCCTCAGACAGTCCGGGGTATTATTACCCAGCCCCCGTAGCCCAAGGGAAGAGGCCGGCCCCCTAAAAGGGTCCCCAGTGTCGGTTCGACTCCGACCGGGGGCACCAGCGCCGAGTGGTCTGACCTGTGCGTATCGACGCAGGAAGGGTTATGCGGCACCCTCCTGGGTGTCGTTCGCCTGCCGCACAGATCTTAGATATCGACCGTTCGGCGCCCTATGACGGCCATTCCGGGCGGTGCTGATCATGGGCCGCGGCTAAATCGCGGGTCAATCGCATTCTGGCCAAACGTGCCTGAGCAGGACTGTTGTTGCAGCGGAACGATGGTCGCGCAGGGGGCAACCGGCCATGAATGAGTTTTGGCGCAGTCATCTCATTCGCCGCACTGGGCCAGGAAAGTGTCATGCCGTCCCGGACGGCCCCGGGCCGGGGCAGCCAGGGGCAGCCAAGTGCAGCCAGGGGCGGATCCGGTCAGCCGCTGATGTCCGGCCCGGCCCGGGTGATCTCGATTCGCAGCACGCAGCGGCGGTCGGCGACCATGGCGGCGCGGTACTCATCCCAGTCCGGGTGCTCGCCCGCGGCCAGCCGGTAGTACTCGACTAGCTGGTCCATGGCCCCGGGCAGGGAGATGACCTCCGCGTCCCCCTCGACCTGGACCCATGGCCCGAAGAAGCCGTCGGTGAACACGCAGAGCGAGGCACGCGGGTCACGGCGCAGGTTCCTGGTCTTGACCGCGGTTTCCCGGGTGCTGATCAGCACCCGGCCCGCGGCGTCCACGGCCACGGTTACCGGCGACAGTTGCGGACGGCCGTCGGCCCGGACAGTCGCCAGCACGGCCCGGTGGTTCGCGCGGAGGAACTCCCGGGCCTGCGCGGGCTGCATGCGTCAGGCGCTGTTCAGGCGGAGACGGCGGCGGAACTCGTACTCGTGCACGATCGCGGAGGCATAGCCGTGCGACAGGCCGTGCTCGTCGGACAGCCAGTGCGCGCGCTCTTCACAGCGCAGGAACGGGGGTCCAGATTCGAGCCTCACGAACCACTCACGGAGTTCGCGTCCGGTGACGGACGGGATGCGGGCGATGATGTTCTTGTGCATCTCCGGAGAGTGATTCAGTGACATGGCCACCTCCAGGGGCGAACTGCTCTTCAGCTGAGACTGCACCACCGGCAGGCCGCTGACAACCCCCCGTCGTAACCGTTCCGCAATGTACGGTTCATCCCTGGTCAGCGCGGCTGCCCCGGGGTGTGATAAGGGCCACCCCCGAGGACGCGGGGGGTTCCGGGGGTCGCCCCCGGGCTAGCAGGGCACTAGCTCAATCGCTCGACGACCATGGCCATGCCCTGGCCGCCGCCCACGCACATGGTCTCCAGGCCGAACGTCTTGTCGTGGAACGCGAGGCTGTTCAGCAGGGTGGTGGTGATCCGGGCGCCCGTCATCCCGAACGGGTGGCCGACCGCGATCGCCCCGCCGTTCACGTTGAGCATGTCGATGTCGATGCCGAGATCGGTGTAGGAGGGGATGACCTGGGCCGCGAACGCCTCGTTCATCTCCACCAGGTCGATGTCGTCGATGGTCATCCCGGCCCGGCTGAGCGCCTGCCGGGACGCTTCCACCGGTCCCAGCCCCATGATCTCCGGGGACAGCCCGGTGACCCCGGTGGAGACGATCCGGGCCAGCGGGGTGATGCCCAGCTCGGCCGCCTTGACGTCGCTCATCACCACCACCGCGGCCGCGCCGTCGTTCAGCGGGCAGCAGTTCCCGGCGGTGACCGTGCCGTCCGGCCGGAACACCGGCTGCAGGGTGGCCACCTTCTCCAGGCTGGTGCCCGGCCGCGGCCCGTCGTCGCCGCTGACCACGGTACCGTCGGGCAGCGTCACGGGGGTGATGTCGCGCTGCCAGAACCCGTTGGCCAGCGCCTTCTCGGCCAGGTTCTGCGACCGGACGCCGAACTCGTCCTGCGCCGCGCGGGACACGCCGCGGATCTGGGCCAGGTTCTCGGCCGTCTGCCCCATGGCGATGTAGATGTCCGGGACGGCGCCGTCCTCCCGGGGGTCGTGCCAGGCCGGCGTGCCCCCGGCGGCCAGTGCCGCGGTGCGGGCCTCGGCGTCGGCGAATACCGGATTGTGCGTGTCCGGCCAGCTGTCGCTGCTGCCGTGGGTGAAGCGGCTCACGCACTCCACGCCGGCCGAGAGGAAGACATCGCCCTCGCCGGCCTTGATGGCGTGGAAGGCCATCCGGGTGGTCTGCAGCGAGGAGGAGCAGTACCGGGTCACCGTGGTCCCGGGCAGCTGGTCGTGGCCCAGCAGCACGGCGACCACCCGGGCCAGGTTGAAGCCCTGCTCGCCGCCCGGCAGGCCGCAGCCGAGCATCAGGTCGTCGATGTCCTCCGGGCGCAGTTGCGGCACCTTGGCCAGCGCGGCGGACACCAGCTGGCCGGCCAGGTCGTCGGGCCGGATGGAAGCCAGCGATCCTTTGAAGGCGCGGCCGATCGGCGACCGTGCGGTGGCGACGATGACTGCCTCGGTCATGGCGGGCTCCCTTGCTGCCGCGGTAGGCCTCAGTCTGCCTGATTACCGACCAGTAGCTTACGGCACGGGCCGGGCGGCTGGAATCCCCCGGGCGCGCCGGTGGGATACCGTCGGGCGATGCAGGTTCACGAATCCCTGATTGAGCTGGTGGGGGACACGCCGCTGGTCCGGCTGCGCGCCGTCACCAGGGAGGTGGGGGGCGGCCACGCCCCCGCCGTGCTGGCCAAGGTCGAGTACTTCAATCCGGGCGGTTCGGTCAAGGACCGCATCGCGCTGCGCATGGTGGAGGCGGCGGAGGCGTCTGGGCAGCTGCGGCCGGGCGGCACGATCGTGGAGCCCACCTCCGGCAACACCGGGGTGGGGCTGGCCATCGTGGCGGCGCAGAAGGGCTACCGGTGCGTGTTCGTCTGCCCGGACAAGGTCGGCCCGGACAAGATCAGCGTGCTGCGGGCCTACGGGGCCGAGGTGGTGGTCTGCCCCGGCACTGTCTCGCCGGAGCACCCGGACTCCTACTACTCCGTGTCCAGCCGGCTGGCCAGCACCATCCCCGGCGCCTGGAAGCCGGACCAGTACGCCAACCCGGAGAACCCGGCCTCGCACTACTACTCCACCGGCCCGGAGATCTGGGCGCAGACCGACGGCCGGGTCACCCACTTCGTGGCGGGCATCGGCACCGGCGGCACGATCACCGGCACCGGGCGGTACCTGAAGGAAGCCTCCGCCGGCCGGGTCCGGGTGATCGGCGCGGACCCCGAGGGGTCGGTGTACTCCGGCGGGACCGGCCGCCCCTACCTGGTCGAGGGGGTCGGTGAGGACATGTGGCCGGCCAACTACGACCCGGCCGTGTGCGACGAGGTGATGGCGGTCAGCGACGCCCAGTCGTTCCTGATGACCCGGCGGCTGGCCCGCGAGGAGGCGCTGCTGACCGGCGGCTCCTGCGGGCTGGCGGTGGTCGCCGCGCTGCGGGTCGCGGCGGCGGCCGGCCCGGACGACGTGATCGTGGTGCTGCTGCCGGACACCGGCCGCGGGTACCTGTCGAAGATCTTCAACGACGAGTGGATGGCGGACTACGGGTTCCTCACCGCCGAGACCACCGAGCCGCGGGTCACCGACGTGCTGGGCCGCAAGCTCCCCGGGCTGCCCGAGTTCGTGCACGCGCACCCCGGGGAGACGGTGTCCGCCGCCATCGAGCTGCTGCGTGAGTACAACGTGTCCCAGCTGCCGGTGATGAAGGAGGAGCCGCCGGTGATGGCGGCCGAGGTGGTCGGCTCGATCGTGGAGCGGGACCTGCTCGACGCGCTGGTGTCCGGGCGGGCCCGGCCGCAGGACGAGATCGAGGGGCACATGTCGGCGCCGCTGCCGATGATCGGGTCCGGTGAGCCGGTCAGCCGGGCCGCGGCGGCGCTGGAGAAGGCCGGCGCTGCGGTGGTGCTGGTGGACGGGCGCCCGGCCGGGCTGATCACCCGCCAGGACCTGCTCACCTTCCTGGCCGGCAGCCAGTGACGTGGCGGCCCGTGGCAGAGTGGCACCTGTGACGGAGAACTCTGGCGGGTTCGAGACGCTGGCCATCCACGCGGGCCAGGACCCCGACCCGGTGACCGGGGCGGTGGTACCGCCGATCTACCAGGTGTCCACCTACAAGCAGGACGGGGTGGGCGGGCTGCGGGCCGGCTACGAGTACTCGCGGACCGCCAACCCCACCCGGCGGGCCCTGGAGGAGTGCCTGACCGCGCTCGAAGGCGGCGCGGCGGGCTTCGCCTTCGCCTCCGGGATGGCGGCCGAGGACTGCCTGCTGCGCGCGGCCTGCGCGCCCGGTGACGACGTGCTGATCCCGGACGACGCGTACGGCGGCACCTTCCGGCTGATGGCCGGGGTGCTGGCCGGCTGGGGGATCAGCCACCGCCCGGTCCGGCTGAGCGATCCCAGTGCGGTCCGGGAGGCGCTGGCCGAGCGGCCGGCCCGGGTGCTGTGGGCCGAGACGCCGACCAACCCGCTGCTGTCCATCGCGGACATCGCCGCCCTGGCCGGCCTGGCGCACGAGGCGGGCGCGCTGCTCGTGGTGGACAACACGTTCGCCTCGCCGTACCTGCAGCAGCCGCTCGCACTGGGCGCGGATGCGGTCGTCCACTCCACCACGAAGTACCTCGGCGGCCACTCGGACGTGGTCGGCGGGGCGGTGGTCGTGGCCGACCCGGCGCTGGGGGAGCGGCTCGGCTACCTGCAGAACGCGACCGGCGCGGTGGCCGGCCCGTTCGACGCCTGGCTGACCCTGCGCGGGGTGAAGTCGCTCGCGCCCCGGATGGACCGGCACGGCCAGAACGCGGCCCGGGTAGCCGACATGCTCGCCGCGCACCCGGCGGTGACCCGTGTCTACTACCCGGGACTGCCGGGGCACCCCGGCCATGAGGTGGCCGTTAAGCAGATGCGGAGTTTTGGCGGGATGGTGTCCTTCCAGGTGCGCGGGGGGGAGGCGGCGGCGGTCCGGGTGTGCGGCCGGACCCGGCTGTTCACCCTGGGCGAGTCGCTGGGCGGGGTCGAGTCGCTGATCGAGCACCCGGCCCGGATGACGCATGCCTCGGTGGCCGGCTCACCGCTGGAGGTGCCGGGCGACCTGGTCCGGCTGTCGGTCGGCATCGAGACCGCCGAGGACCTGCTGGAAGACCTGCGCCAGGCGCTGGGCGGCTAGACCTGCGCCAGGCGCTGGGCGGCTAATGGCCGCCGGCCATTAGCCGCGGCGTGCCGGAGTGGCCGGCCGGGAGCTCAGGAATTCCAGACCATCAGGACCAGGATGACCAGCCAGATAAGGCTGACCACCCCGGCCATCGAGGCGATGCGGCCCCGTTCCACGGTGGCCACATGACCCGCGGCGGCCCGCTGCGCGGCGGCGGGGGCCGGCTCCACGTCGGCCGCGGTCGGCTCGGGCGCGGGCGCGGTACCGGGCTGGCCGGTGCCGGGCTGCGCGGTGCCGGGCTGCGCGGTGCCGGGCTGGGCGGTGCCGGGCTGGGCGGCGCCCGCCGTGGCCGTCCGGGCCGCGCCGGTGCCCGCCCCGGCCGCCTGGCCGGCCGGGGCGGCCGCCGCCGGGGCGGCGGCGCCCTCCAGCGCCACGATGGCGCGGTGCTGGTCCCGCATGATGAGCACGAGCAGCACCGCGGCCACCACGAACAGTGTCATCGACGCGGTGATCCAGGTCTTCGTCATGTCGTGCAGCGACTGGCCCGCGATGATGCCGAACAGCAGCACGCCCAGCGACGCCGCGCCGAACACCCGGGTCATCCGGGACAGGTAGCGCAGCACGCCCACGTTGCCGGCCCGGATGTAGCGGGGCGTGGACATGGTCGCGATGGTGACCGGCCCGATGGTGAAGATGACGAAGCCGAGGTGGCACCACAGCAGCAGCCGGTCGGTAAAGGACATGAGCTCGATCCTAGGGGGTCATGATCGGCCCTGCGGCCCAGAGGCACAGCCGCGGCCGTCGCGCGTCCAGGTGGCCCCGGCGGCCGGATCAGGGGCCACCTGGACAGGTGCGTGCCGCACGCGACGGCGCGGCCTGGCCAGCCGCCCGAGGCGGGCCAGGCTACCTGCCGGACTTGCGGAAGCCGACCCACCACGCGGCGGCCAGCAGCACCACGCCGGCGATCGCGGACGCGCTGGTGCGCAGGATGTGGTGCCCGGTCGACAGGTACACAGCGGCGACGATCAGCGCCACAACGCCCAAGATCGCGAGAATCAGGGCGCCGATGCGCTTCCCCGACGACGAGCGCGTTCCTGATTCGGTGACAGAACTCACGTACTCCTCCTAGTGATAGGCAGGCTGGCGATGGGCGGCGCCTGGTCCAGCTGCTGCCGCCTCGGCCCGCCACGCTTGTGACTGCCGAACGCTACTACGGAGGAAGGGACGGCTGCGGCAGGCCCGCAAAAGCCTTAAAGCAAAATTATCGCCGCGTCTCCCGGCGGGTCCGGAGAAAGTCGCGGACCACGAACTCGCCGAGCCGTTCCGGGACCGCGCGGAGCACCCGGCCGCCATTGCGGCGGGCCACCTCGTTGACGAAGTCGGTCAGCCGCTCGTCCTCGGCCAGCATGAACACGTTCAGCGAGGCGTGCCGGCGGGTCATCTTGTCCACCTCGGCCAGGGTCAGCTGGATGGTCTCCGGGGCCGGCGGCCAGTCGAACTCCGAGCGGCCATCCCGGCGCAGGTGCGCGGTCGGCTCGCCGTCGGTGACGATCAGCACCACCGGGTCGTGCTCGGGGCGCCGGTCCAGGTACCGGCCGGCCAGCACCAGGGCGTGGTGCAGGTTGGTGCCCTGGACCATGTCCCAGCCGAGCCCGGCCAGGTCGGTCTCGCGCAGCTCCCTGGCGTAGTTGGAGAACCCGATGACAACGATGGAATCCTGCGGGAACCGGCTGCGCACCAGGGCGTGCAGGGCCAGCGCGGTCTGCTTGGCCGCGCCCCAGGTGCCGCGCAGCGCCATCGAGTAGGACAGGTTGACCAGCAGGCAGACCGCGGCCGAGGCCCGCCGCTGGGTCTCGCCGACCTCGAAATCCTCGCTGGTCAGCCGGACCCGGGGCGGCTCGCCCTCCCAGTGGTCGGGATTCTCGCCGGCCCGCGGGCGGAACGTGGCGGCGTCCCGGAGCAGCGCGTTGCGCACCGTGGCGGGCGCGTCGATGGCCTGCTCGTCGCCGAACTCCCAGCGCCGGGTGGCGCCGGTGTACTCGCCCGCCTGGCCGGCGTCGCGCTGCTCGTGGTCCCCGTAGCCGCCCTCGGGCAAGTCGGCGAACACCCGGCGCAGCGCGGTCTCGCCGAGCCGCCGCACCGCCTTGGCGGTCAGCTCCAGCTGCCCGGCCTTGCGCTGCAGGTAGCCCTGGCGCTCCAGCTCGCGCTCGGTCTGCCGGAGGGCCTCCATGTCATCCACGGCCTGGCGGCCCAGCGCCCGCCGGATGGCCGCCTCGTCGATGTCGTCCAGCCGGGCGCCCGGGTAGTCCTGGCGCAGCTCGGACTCCAGGTCGGCCAGGTCGGCCAGGTCGGCCAGGGCAGTGGTGGCGTCGCTCAGCCCGAGCGGCTCGTCGCCGGTCATCGGGTCGCCGCCCCAGGCGGCCATGTCCATCTCCGGCCGCCGGGCGCGCAGCGCGTCGGACAGCCGGGCCATCTCCGCGGCCAGCCCCGCATCCTGCAGGGTCTGCTCCATCAGCGCGGCCAGTTCCTCGCGCTGCTCGTCGGTCAGCGAGCCGAGCAGCCGCTGCGCCGCGGTGGCCCGGCGGACCAGCGAGTCCACCAGCTCCTCGAGGTTGGCGGGGTTCTCCGGGAACATCTCGCCGTAACGGTCCATGAAGTCGTCGAAGTCGGCCTGGGTGTGCTGGCCGCGGGCGTCCGCCTCGAGCATCTGGTTCAGCTCGGCCAGCATGTCCTTGACCCGCTCCATGGCTTCCGGGTCCGGCTGCTGCAGCACGTCCTTCATGCCACGGAACTGGCTGTCCAGCACCTCGCTCCGGAGCAGGTCCTTGAGCTGCTCGAAGGTCTGCCGGGCCGCCGCGCTGCGCCAGTTGTAGTCGGCCAGCTGGCGGATGGCCTGCGCGGTGTCGGCGGGCAGCGCGTCCAGCTCATCCTCGCGCAGCCGGGCCTCATCGCTGGGATCGGGGAACAGCTCGGCCCGCTCCTGCCCGACCGCGGTGTCCAGCAGCGCGCGGGCCTGCTCCAGGATGCCGTCCAGGCGGCCCCGGCTGCGGATCTCCCGCTGCCGGTCGCGCACCCGGCGCAGCAGGTCATCCAGCCCGCGCCGGCCAGCCGTGCCGCGGCGCAGCAGGTCGCGCAGGGCGCTGGACGGGTCGGCGCCCTCCAGCACGGCGTCACCCAGCTCATCCAGCGCGCCGCGGGCGTCGAACGGCGCTGCCAGCGGGTCGGGGCCGTCGTGGTACTCGCCGTACCGGTAAGCACCGCTCACAGGGACGGGTCACCTCCCAGGCGGGATAGCAGGCGGGGGCGGGCAGGTCAGGTCCGGTAGACGGCGCTGCCGTCGATCACGTCCTTGGACAGCCGCCGCATCAGGTAGAGCCCCTCCATCGCGAACTCCAACGCCGCGGCGGCCTCACCGAACGACTCGCCGCCGTCCATGCCCAGCCGGTCCATGATCCGGGCCAGCCCGGGCACCTCGCCGGTCCGCTCCAGCAGCGCGGCGGCGGGCACCAGCTCGCCGGTCTCCACCGAGCCGCCACCCTCGAACGTGGCCAGCACCCCGCTCAGGTCGGCGCTGCCCAGCCGGGCCCGGAACGTGTCCGCGATGGCGCGGCGCAGCAGGTGCTCCAGCACCTCGGCCTCCCGGCCCTCCTCGCTGACCTCGAACTCGACCTTGCCGCGCAGGCTGCCGACGATCGGCGGCAGGTCGCAGATCCGGGCGACCGGCTGCGGTTCCCCGGTGAGCGCCGCCCGGCGGACCGCCGAGGCGGACACCGACTCGGCGGCGGCGATCGCGAACCGGGCCGATACGCCGGACCGGGAGTCCACCGCGGGCGAGGCGCGCACCAGCCGGGTGAACCGGGCGAGGACCTCCACCAGGTGCTCGGGCAGCACGGCGCCCGGGTCGGCGCCCTCCCACGCGGTGAGCGCCTCCTGCTCGGTCAGCGTCAGCTCGTCATCGAGCGTCATCGGGTAGTGCGTGCGGACCTCCGCGCCGAACCGGTCCTTGAGCGGCGTGATGATCCGGCCGCGGTTGGTGTAGTCCTCCGGGTTGGCGCTGGCCACCAGGATCAGGTCCAGCGGCAGCCGCAGCGCGTAGCCGCGGACCCCGATGTCGCGTTCCTCGAGGACGTTGAGCAACGCCACCTGGATGCGCTCAGCCAGGTCAGGGAGCTCGTTCAGGCAGAAGATGCCGCGGTTGGTGCGCGGCACCAGACCGTAGTGGATCGTCTCCGGGTCGCCGAGGGTCCGGCCCTCGGCCACCTTGACCGGGTCGATGTCGCCGATCAGGTCGCCCACGCTGGTGTCCGGGGTGGCCAGCTTCTCGCCGTACCGCTCGCTGCGGTGCCGCCAGGTGATCGGCAGCCCCTCGCCCAGCTCGCCGGCGAGACGCCGGCACCGGGCGCAGGCCGGCTGGTAGGGGTGGTCGTTGATCTCGCAGCCGTCCACCGCCGGGGTCCACTCGTCCAGGAGCACCGGCAGCGTGCGGATCAGCCGCGTCTTGCCCTGGCCGCGCTCGCCGAGCAGGATCGTGTCGTGCCCGGCCAGCATGGCCCGTTCCACGTGCGGCAGCACCGTCTGGTCGAAGCCGACGATCCCGGGGAACCGGTCCTGGCCGGCCCGCATCCGGGCCAGCAGGTTGCGGCGCAGTTCGGATTTGACGGTCTCGTACCGGTGGCCGCTGGCCCGTAGTTCGCCCACGGTGGCGGCGCGGGGCCGGGGCGCGATGCGGTCAGCGTCAGGGGTCTGGTTGTGTGACTGCACCATTCGACACTATGTCCCTCCCGGAGTGCTCCGCATCCCGGGCGGGACACGTTGACCCGGGTGCGAGGATGCAAGCATGGCGAAGACACCCTCCCTGGTGACCCCGGATGACGTGGCCGCCGCCCGCGACGTGCTGCGCGACGTGCTGCCGCCGACGCCGCTGCTGCACTCCCGGGCGCTGTCCGAGCGGATCGGCGGCCCGGTCTACCTCAAGTGCGAGAACCTGCAGCGCACCGGCTCATTCAAGGCCCGCGGCGGCTACCTGAGGATCTCCCGGCTGAGCGAGGCGGAGCGGGCCCGCGGGGTGGTCGCCGCGAGCGCGGGCAACCACGCGCAGGGGGTCGCGTTCGCGGCCGCGCAGCTCGGCGTGAAGGCCACCGTGGTGATGCCGGAGGGCGCGCCGCTGCCGAAGATCGAGGCGACCCGGGGGTACGGGGCGGACATCATCTTCCACGGCGCGACAGTGGACGACGCACTGGAGTACGCCCGCGAGTTCGCCGCGGAGCGGGGCGCGGTGCTGATCCACCCGTTCGACCACCCGGACATCGTGGCCGGGCAGGGCACCCTGGGCCTGGAGATCGTGGAGCAGTGCCCGGGGGTGCGGACCATCGCCATCCCGGTCGGCGGCGGCGGCGTGGCGGCCGGCGTCACCGTGGCCGTCAAGGGCGCCGACCCGGGCATCGAGGTGATCGGGGTGCAGGCCGAGGCGGTGGCGTCCTACCCGGCCTCACTGGCCGCCGGGCACCCGGTCCGGGTCGCGGCCGCCGCCACCATGGCCGACGGGATCGCGGTGTGCCAGCCGGGCGACATCCCGTTCGCGATCATCTCCAGCTACGCCGACCGGGTGGTGACCGTGTCGGAGGAGAGCCTGTCCCGGGCGCTGCTGCTCTGCCTGGAGCGGTCCAAGCAGGTGGTCGAGCCGGCCGGGGCGGCCGGGGTGGCCGGGCTGCTGGAGTACGCCGGGATGTTCGAGCCGCCGGTGGTGGCCGTGCTGTCCGGCGGCAACATCGACCCGCTGCTGCTGTCCAAGGTGCTCCGGCACGGGCTGGCGGCCGCCGGCCGCTACCTGACGTTCCGCTGCCGGATCCCGGACCGTCCCGGGGCGTTGGCCGCCCTGCTGCGCGCGGTGGCCGACCTGGGCGCGAACGTGCTCGACGTGATGCACGAGCGGGTCACGCCGCGGCTGCAGGTCGGGGAGGTGGAGGTGCTGCTGCAGGTGGAGACGCGCGGCCCGGGGCACTGCGACGAGGTGACCAGCCAGCTGCGCCAGGCCGGGTACCACCTCATGTTCCGCTGAGCTGGCCCCGCCGGGCCGGCCGGGGCCAGCACGCGGACTACAGGTTCCCGCGCCGGGCCTGCTCCCGCTCGATCGCCTCGAACAGCGCCTTGAAGTTGCCCTTGCCGAACCCCTCCGAGCCGTGCCGCTCGATCAGCTCGAAGAACACCGTCGGCCGGTCCTGGACGGGCTTGGTGAAGATCTGCAGCAGGTAGCCGTCCTCATCCCGGTCGGCCAGGATGCCCAGCTCGCGCAGGGTCTCGAGCTCGACCCGGGTCTCGCCGACCCACTGGCCCAGGGCGTCGTAATAACTGCCCGGGGTGCTCAGGAACTCCACGCCCGCGGCGCGCATGGCCCGGACCGTGGCCACGATGTCGCCGGTCGACAGCGCGATGTGCTGCACCCCGGCGCCGCCGTAGAACTCCAGGTACTCATCGATCTGGGACTTCTTCTTGCCCACCGCCGGCTCGTTGATCGGGAACTTGACCTTCCGTGAGCCGTCCGCGACCACCTTGCTCATCAGCGCCGAGTACTCGGTGGCGATGTCGTCGCCGACGAACTCCTTCATGTTGGTGAAGCCCATCACCCGCTGGTAGAAGCCGACCCACTCGTCCATCCGGCCGAGTTCCACATTGCCGACGCAGTGGTCGATCTCGGTGAAGTACGGCCGGGCCGGCGGGGCGGCGACCGGCCCGGCGGCCACGTACCCGGGCAGGTACGGACCGCTGTAGCTGGCCCGCTCGACCAGGGTGTGGCGGGTGTCCCCGAAGGTCGCGATGGCGGCCAGCACCACCTTGCCCTGCTCGTCCTCGGCCAGGTGCGGCTCGGCCAGGCCGCGGGCGCCGCGGGCGGTGGCGTAGGCGTAGGCGGCCTCCGCGGAATCCACCCCGAGGGCCAGGTCGACGACCCCGTCACCATGCTCGGCGACGTGCCGGGCCAGCTCGGTGCCCGGCCGCACCGGGCCGCGCAGCACGAACCGGGCCTGGCCGGATTCCATCACGTAGGCGGCCTCGTCGCGGCACCCGGTCTCCGGGCCGCGGTAGGCGACGCAGCGCATGCCGAACGCCGTGGAGTAGTAGTGCGCGGCCTGCCGGGCGTTGCCGACGGCGAAGACGACGGCGTCCATCCCGGTGACCGGGAAGTCGTCGGTGGCGGTGAACTGCGCGGGCTGGCTGGTGGCTGTCATCACGGGCTCCCTCGTCGCGGCAGGCTTGCCAGCAGCATCGGCGCGGCGCGCAAGATGCGCAACACTGTCTATATTTACTAGTCAATCTGCACAATACTTAACGCAACAGTACGGGCGAACTGTGCAGCCTGCGTGGCGGCGGGGAGCGGGGCCCGATGATCGATGACCTGGACGCGCGGCTGATCACGCTGCTGGCTGCCGAGCCGCGGGTCGGCGTGCTGGAGGCATCCCGGCGGCTCGGCGTGGCCCGCGGCACCGTGCAGGCCCGGCTGGACCGCTTGCACGCCCGCGGGGTGATCACCGGGTACGGCCCGGATGTCGACCCGGAGGCGCTGGGCCACGGGGTGTCCGCGTTCATCACCCTGGAGATCCGCCAGGCGGGCGGGCACGACCCGGTGGCCGGCGGCTGGCGGCCATCCCGGAGGTGCTGGAGGCGCACACCATCACCGGCCCGGGGGACCTGCTCTGCCGGGTGGTGGCCCGGACCAACGCCGACCTGCAGCGGGTCATCGACGCGATCGTGGACGTGGCCGGGGTGGTCCGGGCCTCGACGGTGATCGTGCTGGCCACCCCGCTGCCCTACCGCGTCCTCCCCCTGGTCCGCTCCGCGGCCCGCCACGCCCCAGCCCCGCCGTCTGGAGATCATCAGTAGCCGGGCGAAGAATTCCGGTGGTCAGGGTGACTGGATGTCCCAGTTATGGAACTGGCGGCGCGGGGCCGGTAAGGTCGCGGGCGATCTCCAGCACGATGCCGCGCAGTTCGCCCGGGTCGGCTGCCTCGTCCCGGTAGAGCATGCAGCCCATGCCCACCGAGGCCACGGCCATGGACGCCCGGACCCGGTCGCGCAGTGGCGCGCCCGGCGGCACGAGCAGGTTGCGGAGCGCCTCGAACTGGGTGCGGTGCAACTGCTTGCGGTCCGGCTCGCTCAGCATGTGATCGAGGGCCGCGCGGTTCTGCTCCAGGAAACGGAGCACACCCAGGCGGTGACCGACGATGTCGGCGTACCTGGTGAGCAGTTCGGCCCGGGTCTGCGGGTTGCGCGGCTGGGCAGCGCCCCAGGCCAGCAGCGCGTCGAGTTCCGCGACATAGTCCTCGGTAAAGCTGTGGACGATGTCCTCTTTGGACTTGAAGTGGTAGTACAGGGCGGCCTTGGTGACCCCCAGCCGCTCGGCGATCTCGCGCAGCGAGGTGGCCTCATACCCCTGCTCCGCGAACAGGTCCAGCGCTACCGCCTGGATCCGCTCGCGGGTGTCGCCGCGCGGCCGCCCCGCACCGGCCGGCCGGGCAGGCGGCAGGCCAGCGGCTGCCCCGGCCGGTCCTGTGGCGGCGGCCGGTTCTGTGGCCGCCCCGGCCGGTTCTGTGGCCGCCCCGGCCGGTTCTGTGGCGCGCCCCGGCCGGTTCTGTGGCGGCGGCCGGTTCTGTGGCGGCGGCCGGTTCTGTGGCACCGGCCGGTTCAGTGGCCGCCCCGGCCGGTTCCGCCGCGGCGGCCGCCGCCGCCGGTTCTCCGGTCGGCGTAGCCAGGTCATCCATGGTCCAGCATCCTCGCCGTGACGCTCCCCGCTAAACTTACTTGACGCCCGGTTAGCTAGCGCTCTACCGTGATGTCGTCATCCTAGCCGGTCGGCAAGTAAGTGTGTCGCGGGCGGCGGCGCCGCGACGAGCCACGGGGAGTTCTCATGCCAGACGCACAGGCGGCCCCGTCCCCGGCGGGCGGCCCGCCGGGCGCGGCCGCGGGCGCTTCCCCCGGGACGGACGCGGACAGCCTCGGGATGCGCCGCGAGGTCCTGGTGGTGCTGCCCGGCCTGCTGCTGGCCATCATGCTGGCCATGCTGGACCAGCTCATCGTGGGCACCGCGCTGCCGCGGATCGTGGGCAGCCTGGGCGGGGTGGCCCACCTGTCCTGGGTGGTGACCGCCTACGTGCTGGCCTCCACCATCACCACCCCGCTGTACGGGAAGCTCGGCGACATGTACGGCCGCAAGAAGCTGTTCATGACGGCCATCGTGGTGTTCCTGGCGGGCTCGGCCCTGGCGGGCCTGTCCCACACCATGGCTGAGCTGATCGCGTTCCGGGCCATCCAGGGCCTGGGCGCGGGCGGCCTGATGGTCAGCGCCATCGCCATCATCGGGGACCTGGTCTCGCCCCGCGAGCGCGGCCAGTACATGGGCTACATCATGGCCGTGATGATGCTCGCCACCATCGGCGGCCCACTGCTGGGCGGCTTCATCACCGACAGCTTCTCCTGGCGCTGGATCTTCTACATCAACCTGCCGATCGGCGGGGTGGCCCTGGCCTACCTGGCCGCCACGCTGCACCTGCCGCGGCGCCGGGTCGAGCACCGGGTGGATTACCCGGGCGCAGCCGTGCTGGCCGTGGCCACCACCGCGATCGTGCTGCTCACCACGTGGGGCGGCAGCCAGTACCGGTGGTCCTCGCCGCAGATCCTGGGGCTGGGAGCGCTGGCCGTCGTCGCGGTGGCGGTGTTCATCCTCATCGAGGCGCGGGCGGCCGAGCCGATCCTGCCCCTGCACCTCTTCCGCAACGCCAATTTCTCCCTGGTCAGCGCGCTTAGCTTCCTGGCCGGGCTGGCCATGTTCGGTGCCATTACCTTCCTGCCCCTGTACCAGCAGACCGTGCAGGGAGCGTCGCCCACGGTGAGCGGGCTGCTGCTCACCCCGATGATGGTCGGGGTGATGGTCACCTCGCTGATCGCCGGGCAGGTGACCACCCGGACCGGCCGCTACAAGGCGCTGCCGATCCTTGGCGCGGCCGGGATGACCGCGGGGATGTACCTGCTGTCCCTCATGGGCGTGCACACCAGCCGGGTCACTTCCGGGCTGTTCATGGTGGTGCTCGGCCTCGGCATGGGCTTCCTCATGCAGCTCACGTCGTTGCTCGCGCAGAACAGCGCCGAGCCGCGGGACATCGGGGTGGCCAGCAGCTCGCGGCTGTTCTTCCAGCAGGTCGGCGGGTCGATCGGGGTGTCGGCGTTCGGCGCGATCTTCGCGCAGCGGCTGGCTGGCGCGCTGACCTCGGCCTCGCCCGGCGTGCACCTGTCCACCAGCGGCGGCCAGTTCAATCCGGCCACCGTCCGGGCGCTGCCTGCCGCGGTCCGCGGTGACGTGCTATACGCGATCGCGCACGCCGTCCAGGGCGTGTTCCTGTGGGCCGTCCCGGCCTGCGCGCTGGCCTTCGCCGTGTCCTGGTTCATCCGGGAAGTGCCGCTGCGCGGCCGCGCCCCGGCCGAGGAGCCGGCCACGCCCGAGCTCGTCCGCTGAAGGCGGCGCGCGGCGCACCCGGACTCCAGGCCCGGGTGCGCCGCGCGCCGTCAGCCCGGCGTCAGCCGCCGATGTACGGGACAGCCTCCAGGATCTCCACGCTGGCGGCACGGCCGTTCGGCAGCTGGTAGGTGGCTTTTTCGCCGATCTTCTTCCCGTTGATCGCCGACCCCAGCGGGGAGCGCGGCGAGTACACGTCGATCGGGGCGCCGCTCTCCTCACGCGAGGCGAGCAGGAAGGTCACCTCGTCGTCGTCACCCGCGAACCGGATCGTGACCGTCATCCCCGGGCCGACCACGCCGTCAGTACGCGGCGGCTCACCGACCCGTGCGTGCTGCAGGATGTGCTGCAGCTGGATGATCCGGCCCTCGATCTTGCCCTGCTCCTCCTTGGCCGCGTGGTACCCGCCGTTCTCCCGGAGGTCACCTTCGTCCCGGGCGGCCTCGATCTTCTTCGCGATATCGACACGCCCCGGCCCCGAGAGGTGATCCAGCTCCGACTTGAGCCGGTCATACGCCTCCTGGGTGAGCCAGGTAAGGCTGTCGTTGTGCGTCTCGGTCACGGGTACTCCTTGCCTGCAGTGCGGACCCCCGGGGTCCGCGTGAGCCATGCGCGGCTCATCGGGGGTAATCCTTTGAGGCTAACAAGACCTGACAAGTACGTCGCGCCGGTTGTGTTTCCGGCGCGCCAGCAACGGCGCTGGCCCGCCAGGATACGGGAATGCCGCCCCGGCACTGAAGTGTTGTGCTGCACAATGAGCTGCTGGTGCTGCGCCGTCCGGATGAGAGTGCCCGGGCGCGGCAGGCCGGCCCGAAATTCAGCAGCCGTTGGCGCCCGAGGGGATTCCGCTTGTCTGCCGTCACGAATGATGCCGCCGCCGAGGCGGGTGCGGGCCAGCCCGCCCCGCTGCGCCTGATGGCGGTGCACGCGCATCCCGACGATGAGTCCAGCAAGGGCGCGGCCACGATGGCGCGGTACGTCCGGGACGGCGCCGAGGTCATGGTGGCCACGCTGACCGGCGGGGAGCGCGGGGACATCCTCAACAAGGCCATGGAACGGCCGGACGTGCGGGCCAACCTGCCGCGCATCCGCCGTGAGGAGATGGACCGGGCCCGCGAGATCCTGGGCGTCCGCCAGAAGTTCCTCGGCTTCGTGGACTCCGGGCTGCCCGAGGGAGACCCGCTGCCGCCGCTGCCCGAGGGGTGCTTCGCGCTGCAGCCGCTCCCGGTGGCAGCGGAGCCGCTGGTCAGGCTGGTCCGCGAATTCCGGCCGCACGTGCTGCTGACGTACGACGAGCAGGGCGGTTACCCCCACCCGGATCACATCAAGACGCACGAAGTGGCCGTGGAGGCTTTCGAGGCTGCTGCGGACCCGGACCGTTATCCGGCCGCCGGGGACCCATGGCAGCCGCTGAAGCTCTATTACTTCGCCACCTTCCACAAGGAGCGGTTCACCGCGCTGCATGAGGAAATGCTGCGCCGTGGCCTGGAATCCCCCTACACCGAATGGTTCGAGCGGTGGGAAGAGCGGGCGGCTGAGCGCCGTCCCATGGAGATCACCACCCGGGTGCCGTGCGGGGATTATTTCGGCCTCCGGGACCAGGCGCTGCTCGCGCACGCTACCCAGATCGACCCGCAGAGCTCCTGGTTCGCCTGCCCCGTGGAGGTGCAGCGCGCCGTCTGGCCAACCGAGGATTACCATCTAGCTAGATCGGTGGTGGACACCGAGGTCCCGGAGGACGACCTGTTCGCCGGGGTGCAGGAGAGGGTGAGCCGGTAATGCTCCTGGCCGCTGCGAGCACGTCGAGCACGGCCAGCCAGGTCTACCCGGGCCTGGCCGGGTTCCTCGTTGTCGCCGGGATGGGCGTGGCGGTCTACTTCCTGTTCCGCTCGATGAACAAGCAGCTTAAGAAGATCACCCCGGGCGGGCCGGGGACTCCGGGGCGCCCGGGTGCCCCGGGAGCCCAGGCGGGTGCCACGGCCCGGCGCCCCGAGACAGGGCCGGAGGCGAACGGGACCAGCGGCGCCGCGGTCAGCGGGCCAGACGGCCCGGCGGGAACGTGACCGGCGCGGCCGGGTCCAGCGTCAGTCCGTAAGACAGCAGCGTGAACCCGGGAACCGGCGACCAGTCCCGGTCCGGCAGGCGGCGGAACCCCGCGCCAGCGTAGAGGTGCTGGGCAGCGGCCATGTCGGACTGGGTGCAGAGCACCAGCTGCCGCATCCCGCGGGCGGTGGCGATCTCGATGCACGCGCGAAGCAGCGCACGGCCTGCCCCCTGGCCCTGGGCCGCGGGCGCCACCGCCAGGGCGCGGACCTCGGCCTCGTCCGGGCCGCGCACCACATGCTCGGCGTGCGGCCAGAACTGCAGCATCACCGTGCCGAGCAGCTCATCGTCGCCACCGACCGCGGCCAGGATCTGGCCGGTACCGCCGAAACCCAGGGTGCGCAGGGTCTCGCCGTAGTTGGACTCATCGGAGAGGAAATCTCCCGCCTGGTAGGCGGCCAGCCGGAGCGCGCCGATCCGGGGCAGTTCGGCCGGGAGCGCGTCACGCACGATCACACCGCTGTGCAAGTCCGGCCGCCGTCGCCGCATTCCCGGGCCAGCAGGCCGGCCAGGTGCTCCCTGATCGCCGGCCGGGAGCCGAACACAAGCAGGAACAGCGCTTCGCGGGCCAGCCGCTGGGCGTCATTCACGGTCAGGATGGCCTGGCTGCCCACTCCGACCACGAGCGCGGCGGCCGCCCGGAGAGCCAGCTCGCACGCGGCGGCCCGGGCGGCGGGCAGCTGCCCGGGGCCAGCTTCATCCAGCGCCGCCCGGCAGGCGGGCAGCCGGCCATCCAGCGGTCCCGGGCCGGCCAGCTGGCAGCACCGGGCGGTGAGTCCGAGGGCCAGGGATCCGTTGAGCCGCAGCCCGGCGGCGTCCTGCCGGGGCCAGTCCCGGTAGGGCAGCGTGCCGGTCACCCGCCGGGCCGGAACGGGGTGCCCCTGGAAGCTCAGTTCCACGGTGCTGCTGGCCATTACCGCGACCAGCGGCAGCGGCTCGGCCGAGATGGTGCCGTGGCCCGGCACGTCGAGCACGGCCCAGATCACCGTGTCGTGCTCGTCCCGCGCCGCCACGTAAAGCGTGTCGGCCAGCCCCCAGCCGGTGACCCACGGCGAGGTGCCGTCAAGCAGGTAGCCACCGGGCACGGCCCGGGCCCGCAGCCGGGGCGGCCCGGGCAGCAGCCCGCCCAGGGCCACCCCGGCCCGGCGCTCGCCACGGCACAGCGGGCCCAGCAATTCGGCGCGCAGCGGGTCCGGCGCCGCGGCGACAGCCCGGACCGCGCCGTGATGCTGCAGCCAGACGAACGCCGTGGACAGGCAGCCGCTGGCCAGCACCTCGACGACCCGGCAGATGTCGGGGAAGGCCAGGGCGAGACCGCCGGAGTCCCGGGGGCCGGCGATCCCGTACAAGCCCTCGGCGGCCAGCCGGTCCAGGTGCGGGGCGGGTATGCGCTGGAGGGCCTCGACACTCATCGCGTCGGGCGCGAGCACCTCGGCCGCCAGCCGGGCCGCCGTGCTGAGGACCGCCACGGCCCGCCCCGCGCTGCCGGTGTCCTCGATGGCACCCGCGCTGTCCACGCCTGCGCTGTCCACGCTTCCGGTGCCATCCGTGCTGCCCGCCGCCATGGGCACCATCCTCTCCGCCGCTGCCCGGCCGGGCGGTAACCGGGCCGGCGCCGCGCCGACACCCGCGGGCTGCAACGGCATCACCGTCACCTGCCACTACATCAAGATCGGCGAGGTGAACGGGAACCTGACCGGCATGCTCGGCCAGGCCGGGATCAAGACCCGGTTCGATATGGCGGCCGACTCCGCGCCCGTGGTCTACGTGCACGGGCAGCCGGCCCGCACGGCCGCGCGGGTGCGCGCCCTGGAGCGGGCGGCGGCCCGGCTCAGGGCGCTGAACCTGATCACCGGCAAGAAAGTCCGGCTGACCAGCTGCCCCGCCGATCCGGTCGAACTCAGGTTGCTGCACATGGTCACCGCCGGCCCGGGTCCCGGCTGCAGGCGCTCGGGGCGGCGCGGGACGAGGTGGCCGGCCAGATCCGCGCGGTCCTGGATGGCGCCGCGTTCGGCGGGCGGCCGGCCAGAGGATGGCAGGTCCAGTCGCTCATCCGGCCGGTTGAGGAGGTGCTCGGCCAGGCGGCCCGGCTGGCGCACTGAGCGGAGTGGGCCGCCCCGGTCATGCCCCGGGGGCATGACCGGGGGCGCTGCCCCGGCTCAGCCGGGCCGGGCAGGCTGCCGCCGGCTGGCCCGGACCGCAGAGCCCAGACAGGCGGGAACCGTCGCCGGCGGTTGCTAACGTGTCGGGAACCGGGCCGGCCGTGCGGGCCGCCCGGCCGGGCCGGCGGGGAGTGGTGCTGGGCATGCAGGTCATCCACGCCGTCTGGGCGCGCGGCGCGCTCTGCGTGTGGGCTGAGGATGCCTCACTGCCCGCGCTCGCCGCGGCGCAGGCTGGCCGGCGCCCGTCGCGGGCGCCCCGGTGGCACCCGTTCGCGGCCGACCCCGACGTGCTCGCCGACCTGCTGGCCGCCCCCGGCGGTGCCGCGGGTGACCTGGCCCGCAAGGCCGAGGCGGATGAGCTGGTGCTGTGGCTTCCGTCCGCGCCGGACGGGCCGCTGGCCGCCCCGGAGCTGATCCGACCCGCGGCGGGTGCGGCCGGGCCGGCAGGCCGCGGGCCCGCGCTGGGCTGCTGGCGGGTGCCCGCGCTGGCGTTCAGCCCCGCGGCCGCGCTCGGCCTGCTCGCCTTGCTGGACCGGGATGACGCGGCAGAGCCGGGGCCGGGAGAGGCGCCCCCTGCGGAGCCGCCATTCGCCGGAACCGCCCCCGGAGAGATCGTGGCCGGCGGCTCCGTGACGTACTGGGCGTCCGTCGCGTCGTTCGGTGCCGACCTGGCCGCCCGGGGACGGGTTCTGCCGGCCCTGGCGCGCGTCGGCGAAGACTGGGTGGCGTGCTGGGAGCCGGTGCTGACCGGCCATGATGCCCGGCGGGCTGGTGAGCTGGCCGGCGCCATGCCGCCGCTGTGCCGGGCCGCCGAGCCGGGCGGCGAGCAGCCCGGGCCGGCCCTGGCGGCGGCGCTGGCCGCGCTGGCGGATGCCGCCGCGCGGGCCCGGCTGTCCGCTGGCGACCCGGGGTGGGCACTGCTGCCGCCCCGCCGTGGCCGCCGCCCGGCCCGGGTCCCGGTGCCGGAACGGTGGGCGATGGCGCTGGCCGGGCCAGATGGCCGGGTCGCGGTGGCCACGCCGGAAGATGAGGCCGAGGCGGCCGACCTGGCCGCCGGCCTGGCCGGGTGGCGTGAGGCGGTGCAGGTCCCGGCGGGTCCGGTGCGGACCTGCTTCCGGCTCGTCGAGCCGGACCCGGCAGAGCCGGAGCGGCCGAGCCGGGAGCGGCCGAGCCAGGTACCGCGGGAGACCCCGGCGCCCGAGAGGATCCGGTGGCCGCGGACGGCCCGGGGGCGCAGGGGGCGCCAGCGGGCGATCCGGCCGCAGCGAACTGGCGAGTCGAGTTCGCGCTGCAGTCGGCCGAGGACCCGAGCCTGATGCTGGCGGCCGCCGACGTCTGGGCCGGTGCCGGGGCCGGGGTGCTGGGCGGCGATGGGCACCCCGATGAGCTGCTGCTGGCCGGGCTGGGTGGCGCGGCCCGGCTGTTCCCCGATGTGGAGGCGGCGCTGCGGGCCGCCGCCCCCGAGCAGGTGGACCTGGACACCGCCGGGGCGCTCCGGTTTCTGCGGGAGACCGGGCCGATGCTGGCCGCGGCCGGGTTCGGGGTCCTGCTGCCGGACTGGGCCCGCAAGGCGCGGCTCGGCCTCAAGCTCACCTCCCGCACTCACCAGGCGGCCAGCGGGGCGGACGGCGCGGCGGCCCGTGAGCCCTCGCTTGGCCTGGCCGACCTGGTCCAGTTCCGCTACGACCTAGCCGTCGGCGACACCACCCTGAACCCGGCCGAACTCGCCGAGCTAGCCCGGCTCAAGGTCCCCCTGGTCCGGGTCCGCGGCCAGTGGGTGGAACTGGACGAGCGGAACCTGCAGGCCGCGCTGAAGTTCCTGGAGCGCAGTGCGGGGGGCGTGGCACCGGCCGGCGAGGTGCTGCTGGACGGACTGCGCGGGCCGGTGGATGAACTGCCGGTAACCGCGGTCGATGCCGACGGGTGGCTCGGTGACCTGCTATCCGGAGACGCGGAACGACGGCTGGCCGCGGTGCCCGCGCCCGCCTCATTCCACGGCGCACTGCGCCCGTACCAGGAGCGCGGCCTGGCCTGGCTGTCCTTCCTGTCCGACCTCGGCCTGGGCGGCATCCTCGCGGACTCGATGGGACTCGGCAAGTGCTTGGGAGCGAACTCGCCAATCTTTATGAATGGGAGCCTCATAACTGCCGAGGATGCGTGGCAAAGGTACGCCGGAGATACATCTGAAGACGGAGAGGGGGAATGGGCGGTTCCGTCAAGCCCGCTCATGGTAAATTCTCTCACCCGCCAGTCCGGTGTTCGGCCGACGATGGCTGCTGCCCCGGTGATGCGGCTCTACCGGCAGTTTGTCAGTGAGAAACTCAGGAAAGTATATCTGGATGATGGCAGCGAGATACTCATCACTCGAAGGCACCGGCTGCTCGGGTTGCATGACTGGACACGTGATTACGCGGTGGGCGAGCAGATCTGCGTCCCAGCTCAACTGAAGTGGGTGGGCGCCCCCGCAGATCCGGATCTCACCGTCTTGCTGGCGTGGCAGATCTCCGAAGGATACGAGGGCCCGTACTCTTTGACCATTACCCAGAAGGATTCAATGGTCCTGGACCGGGTACTGGGTCATCTGCGCCAGGTTGGAACGACTCACAACCTGAAAATCAACAAGCCCGCGATCTGTAAACCGGGTTCCGGGAAGACCCCGTACCTGCGGATTTCCAGCGTCGCCTACCGGCAATTCCTGGCAGGGCTCGGCTATGCGTGGGGTAAACGGTCAGCAGAGAAGCGGATACCAGACTTTATCGTTGCGGGTGACGATGACACAGTCCGCCGTTTCATGCGTGAGTATTTCAGTGCCGGGGGCGCTGTCTTGGCCGCTATGCGCGGCGTGGAGATCAGTTCGGCGTCTGGGTGGCTGATGCAGCAGCTGGCGTGCATGCTCCGCAGATTTGGCATCTGGCTGCGCATCACCAGGAAGCAAAAGCGGGCCACGAACGGGCCAGGCAGCTACCGCACCTACTACGTCGGGCTGATCGGCGGCCCCTCGCTCCGCCGGTTCCGCGACACGGTTGGGTTTTCCGACCCGGTCAAGCAGGCGAAGCTGGAGTCCCTGTGTGCCACGCCGCACAACACGGATGTAGCGGGGATCCCCGGATCGGATGTGCTCGGCCTCGCCCGGCACATGACCAGGCTGCCAGTGAGCCAGTTTGGGGTCGGCCAGGTCTACTTCACCGGGATCCAGCGATTTTCCCGGGCCACCGCATCGCTGGCCGTGGCCGCCAACAACCGCATCTGCACTGGCCAGCCGGCAGCCGCGCACGCGACGGGGCCAGGGCACAGGTGGACCGCGCAGACCCTGGCCGCGTACGGGAAGCTCGAGCCAGTCGACGTTGGCGCGATGCGGGACATCCGGGCTGAACGGCTCAGCCGGGATGTGTTCTACGCCCGGATCGTGTCGGTGGAAGAGATCGACTACACCGGCTGGGTGTACGACTTCGAGGTCGCGGAGCATCACAACTTCGTGGCCGGTGGCATGCTCTGTCACAACACCGTTCAGATGCTGGCGCTTCTCGCCCGGGACAAGGAAGCCAGCGCGGCCACCGCCCAGCCCCCGGCTAGGCTGGCCGGCGGCGATCCGGCCTCCGGGCCCACCCTGCTGGTCTGCCCGATGTCGCTGGTCGGGAACTGGCAGCGGGAGGCGGAGCGGTTCACGCCGGATCTGTCGGTGCACGTGCATCACGGCTCGGACCGGCTGGCCGGGGAAGCGCTGCGGGACGCGCTGCACGGCGCGGACCTGGTCATCACCACGTACGCCATCGCCGCCCGCGACCATGACGACCTGGCCGCCATGGCCTGGCGGCGGGTGGTGTGCGACGAGGCGCAGAACATCAAGAACGCGGGCACCCGGCAGGCCCGGGCCGCCCGCGGGCTGCCGGCCGGCTCCCGGATCGCGCTGACCGGCACGCCGGTGGAAAACCGGCTCGGCGACCTGTGGTCGATCATGGAGTTCACCAACCCGGGATTGCTCGGCGCGGCGGAGAAGTTCCGCACCAGCTTCGCCGTCCCGGTCGAGCGGCACGGGGACGAGGAGGCGGCCGGCCGGCTCAAGCGGCTCAGTGGGCCGTTCATCCTGCGGCGGCTCAAGACCGACCGGTCCATCATCTCCGACCTGCCGGACAAGATCGAGATGAAGGTGTGGTGCAACCTCACCGCCGAGCAGGCGAGCCTGTACCAGGCCACGGTCGCGGACATGCTGGCCCGGATCGAGTCGGCCGAGGCTGACATCGAGCGCCGCGGCCTGGTGCTGGCCACCATGGCCAAGCTCAAGCAGGTCTGCAACCATCCCGCGCACCTGCTGGGCGACGGCTCCCGGCTGGCCGGCCGGTCGGGCAAGCTGGCCCGGCTGGAGGAGATCTGCGACGAGATCATCGCGGCCGGTGACAAGGCGCTGTGCTTCACCCAGTTCGCCGAGTTCGGCCGGGTGCTCCAGCCTTACCTGGCCGCCCGGCTCGGCTGCCCGGTCCTTTACCTGCACGGTGGCACGGCCAAGAAGGCCCGAGACAGCCTCGTCACTGAATTTCAGGGCCTTACGCACCCTGCCGTCTTCCTGCTCTCGCTGAAGGCCGGCGGTACCGGGCTCAATCTCACCGGCGCCAGCCACGTGATCCATTTCGACCGGTGGTGGAACCCGGCGGTCGAGGACCAGGCCACCGACCGGGCCTACCGGATCGGCCAGCGCAAGGACGTCCAGGTGCGCAAGTTCGTCTGCGTGGGCACGCTGGAGGAGCGGATCGACGCGATGATCGAGGAGAAGAAGGCGCTCGCCGAGCGGGTCGTCGGCACCGGGGAAAGCTGGCTGGCCGACATGTCGGTCAGCCAGCTGCGTGACGTGCTCACGCTGGCCCCCGAGGCGGTGGCGGAGTGAGCGAGCGGGACGACGGCGGGCGGGGTCGCGGCGGCCGGGGCAGCCGGGACACCGGCTGGTGGCACGAGGCCGGCCCGCCGCGGCGGGTGAACGGCGGCATCAAGGCCCGCAGCCAGCGCGGCGCGATCGGCGAGCAGTGGTGGTCCCGCCGGTTCGTCGAGGTGCTGGAGTCCTTCGGGATGAGCGGCCGGCTGGCCCGCGGCCGGAACTACGCGCGGCGCGGGCAGGTCCTCGGGTTCGAGCTCACCCAGGGCCGGGTCAGCGCCCAGGTGCAGGGCTCCCGGCCCGCGCCTTACCAGGTCCGCATCGGGGTCCTGCCGCTGACCACGGCGCAGTGGCGGCGGGTCGAGGAGGCCCTCGGCGGGCAGGCCCTGTTCCGCGCCAAGCTGCTGGCCGGGGAGATGCCGCGGGAGATCGAGGAGGTCTTCGCGGCGTGCGGCACCCCGCTGTTCCCGCGGTCCGCCCGGGACCTGGACCTGTTCTGCTCCTGCCCGGACTGGGGCGTGCCGTGCAAGCACCTGGCCGCGGTCTGCTACGTGCTGGCCGAGCGGTTCGATGACGACCCGTTCGCCATGCTCGCCTGGCGCGGCCGGGGCCGGGATGAGCTGCTGGCCGCGCTCCGGCGGCAGCCGGCCGCGCCGTCCCGGCCGCCCGCCGGGGCCAGCCTGCCTGACACTGGCCTGCCCGGCGCTGGACGGCCCGGGACCGGGCTGTCCGGCGCCGGCCCGGCCGCCCCGCTGGCCCAGTGCACCAACGAGTTCTGGTCGCCGGGGATGAGCCGGGCCCGGCTGCGGGCGGTCCAGCCCGCCCCGCCCGCGCCCGCTGACCTGCTGCTGCGGTCGGCTGACCCGCCAGAGGTGACGGTCCGCGGCCAGCCGCTGGCCAGCCTGCTGGCCGCCGCCTATCAACGGTTGGCCGGCCAGCCGGTGCCGGAGGACGGCACCCCCGGGTAACCTGCCAGGATGACCGAGAACACGGTCCCGGCTCAGGTGCCCGCGGCACAGGTGCCCGCGGACGCGCATCTGGTGGACGTCCGGGAGGATGACGAGTGGGCAGCAGGCCACGCACCGGGCGCGGTGCACATCCCGCTCGGTGAGCTGGGTGCCCGGTACACCGAGATCCCGCAGGACCTCCAGGTCTACGTGATCTGCCGGGCCGGGTCCCGGTCGAACCAGGCCGCGCACGCGCTGGCGGGCGCAGGCTGGCAGGTGATCAACATCAGCGACGGCATGAAGGGCTGGGCCGCGGCGGGCCGCCCGATGACCAACGACAGCGGCACGCCGCCCTACGTGGCCTGACGCCGCCCGCCGCGGCCAGTGCCGCGCGGGCCGGACCAGGCGGTCACGGCGGTGGCGATCCGCCAGGCGGCCTCGCGCAGCTGGCCGGGCGGATGGGCGGCGTAACCCAGGACCAGGCCGGGCGGCCCGGGACTGAGCCGGTGCAGGGACAGCGGGTGGACGAGCACCCCGGCCAGCTGGATCTGGCGGGCCAGGTCCGTGTCACCAGGCTGGCCGCCGCTGTCCGGGAACGTGATGAGCAGGTGCAGGCCGGCCGCCACCCCCTGGACGCGGGCCTGCGGCAGGTACTCGCGCAGCGCGGCGATCAGCGCATCGCGCCGGTCCCGCTGCCGGGCCCGGGCCAGCCGGATGTGCCGCGCCAGCTGGCCGGTGGCGATCAGGTGGGCGAGGGCCAGCTGTGGCAGTGCGGGGTTGCCCAGGTCGCTCGCGTGCTTCGCTTCGGCGAGCGCCGCCCTCAGCCGGGCGGGCGGGACCAGCCAGCCCAGCCGCAGGCCGGGAACCAGCGTCTTGGACGTGCTGCCCAGGTAGGCGACCCGGTCCGGCGCGGACGCCTGCACCGCCGGCACGGGGGTGCGGTCGTAGCGGAACTCGGCGTCGTAGTCGTCCTCGATGACCAGCCCGCCGTCGGCGGCCCAGGCGAGCAGGTCGCGGCGCCGCTGCGGGGCCAGCACCACCCCGGTGGGGAACTGGTGCGCGGGCGTGAGCAGAGCCGCCAGGGCGCCACTGCGGGCCAGTTCGGCGCACCGCAGCCCGTGCTCGTCGACCGGGACCGGGACCGGCTCCAGGCCCCAGTAGGCGAGCTGATCCCGGGCGCCGCGCGACCCCGGGTCCTCGACCGCGACCCGTCCGCCGCCTTGGCGGCCCAGTACCTGGCCGAGCAGGGCGAGCGCCTGGGCGACGCCGGCCACGATGATGATGTCGTCCGGGGCGGCCCGCAGGCCGCGGGTCCGGGCCAGCCAGCCGGCTAGCTCCTGGCGCAGCCAGCCGCTGCCACGCGGGTCGCCGTAGCCCAGGTCGGCCGCGGTGACCCGGGCGAGTACCGCCCGTTCGGCCCGCAGCCAGGCGGTCCGGGGAAACCCGGCCAGGTCCGGCACCCCGGGGGAGAGGTCGAGGTCAGCCCCGGCCCGCCAGCGCCGCGGCAGCCGCGGCCCGTTCGCAGGCAGGGCGGCGGCGGGGCGGCCCGGGCCAGGCCGCGGCAGCACCCGGGTGCCGGCTCCCCGGTCCGCGCGGACCAGGCCCTCCTCATGCAGCCGCTGGTACGCCTCGACGATCACGCCCCGGGAGACCCCCAGGTCACCGGCGAGCACCCGGGTCGCGGGCAGGAAAGCCCCGCCCGCCAGCCGCCCGTCCATGATGGCGGCCCGGAGAGCGTCGGCCAGCCACGCGGTCAGCCCGCGGGACGGCGCATCCGCCGGGCTCAGCTGGAGGAAGTCGGTGCCGGGCGCGGGCGGCCGGGTCCCGGTCGCGATCATTGGTCCACTATAGGCCTGAGTTAATGGCCCTGTTAGATGGACCACCAGGCGCTTAGCGTCACTGTCGTGCCCGATGCCCGTGTCCCCCCCACCACGCCGCCCGTCCCTGGCCCGGCCGCTCGTGGCGCGGCCCGTGGCCAGCGGCCCGGGGCGATGCCGTCCGCGGCGGCGATGCTGCCCACAGAGAAGGCGCCCGGGCGGGTGCCCGCGGGGAGGATGCCGCGGGCCTGGGCCGCGGTGGCCGCGGGGGCCGCGGCGCAGGTTTTCGTGGGCGGCAGCGTGGCGGTTTCCGGGGTGCTGGCCGGGGCGCCGATGTACACCGCCGAGGCTGCCCGCTACGCCGCCGCGTGCCTGCTGCTCCTCGGCTGCGTGCGGCTGACCGGGCAGCGGGTGGCCCGGCCTCGCGGGGTGGAGTGGCTGTGGCTGCTCGGGGTGACCGTGACCGGGCTGGTGCTCTTCAACGTCGCACTGGTCATGGGCGCCCGGCACGCCGAGCCGGCCGTGCTGGGCGTTGCGGTGGCCAGTGTCCCGGCCCTGCTGGCGGTGGGCGGCCCGCTGCTGGAAGGAAGCCGGCCCCGGCCCGCCGTCGTGGCGGCGGCAGTCATGGTCACCTGCGGCGCCGTCCTGGTGCAGGGCGCGGGCCGCGCCGATGCCGCAGGCCTGGGCTGGGCCGCGGTCGTGCTGGGCTGCGAAGCCTGCTTCACCCTGCTGGCCGTGCCGGTGCTCGGCCGGCTCGGGGCGGCAGGTGTCTCGGTGCACGCCACCTGGCTGGCTGCGGTCCTGTTCGCCGCGATCGGGGTGGTCCGGGAAGGCCCGGGCGCCGTGCTGCGGCTCCGGCCCGCCGACTGGCTCGCCGACGGCTACCTGGCGGTGGCGGTGACCGCGGTGGCATTCGTGCTGTGGTACTCCAGCGTCCGCCGGCTGGGGGCGGGCCGGGCGGGCCTGCTCACCGGGCTGGCCCCGGTGGCGGCCGCCGGGGCCGGGATCGGCCTGGGCGGTCCGGCGCCACGGCCGCTGGTCTGGGCAGGCCTGGCCGTGGTCGCGGCCGGACTCGTCCTCGGGCTGCGCCCCGCCCAGCCAGATGGCGGGTCCCCGGCCCCCGCCGCGGCGGGACAGACCTGCCCAAGGGAACCGGCAGAACATCCCCCGTCCCGGTGCGAGTAGGCACCGCTGGCCTGATCCTGCCGACCTGCTTCGGGCTCAGGCACGTGGAATGTCTTTACCGGTTGGCCGGTACTCCACCAGGAGCACCCGGCCATCCAGCACCCGGTGACCAGCCAGTTCAAGATCCGCGGACGCCATGTCCGCGAAGGCCGCCTCACGCCCGGATGGCCCGGCCATCAGCGGAAAGGTCATCAGTCGCAGCCGGTCCACCAGGCCCGCCCTGATGAGCTGCCGGGCCAGGGACAGGCTTCCCCAGATGCGCAATGGAAGGTGGCCGCCGACCTTCATTTCCCGGACCTCATCGACAAGATCCCGGCTGCAGATCCGCGTGTTGGGCCAGGCCGCGTGGGTCAACGTACGGGAAAACACGACCTTTTCTAGCTCGGCTGTCCGGCCCCAGGACTTGCCATGCGCCTCCTCCGGGAGCCCCGCCAGAGCTTGGTAGGTACGCCGCCCCATGACCACAAGCTGTGGTGCGGCCAGCTCCGCCATGATCCATTCCTGGAGTTCTGGGCCCAGATAGCCGAAGTATCCCGGCAGCCCGTCCGACCCGGCCCACCCGTTGACCGAGACGAAAAAGTTGACTATCACACTGCTTGCCATGTGCGCTCCTTCCCCTCGCCGGGCCGCCAGCCCGGCGCTGGTGCACGTAGGGACTCAGCAAGACCGGGAAAGTCACCGGTGCCAACTACCATCGCTCCTAGAGCCGGGCCTGCGTCGGTTCCCGCCGGCCGACAGCGCGGACGTACGCGGCGGGAACATCTGCACGGGCGGCCACTGGCAGGCTCATCCGGTGCACGGGCAGCGCATTGGTCATGGCAGAGGACTCCAAGTCCACATCCAGGCAGCCGTCGAGGTGCGGCGCGATGTCACCGTCAACCAGCCAGCGGCCTGCACCGTCTGCCTCGAGCAGGGTCGAGCAGAACCCGGCCGGCGACCGGCCGCGTATCCGTGCGCTGCGGGTTGCCCAGCCCTTGTCCGGCTGTATGGCGTACTCAACGGCCCAGGTATCACCGTCCTCAATCGCGGTGGTCCACCCCTCGATATGGCAGCCGCCGCCACTGGCCTGGAAATACACGACCTCGAAGAAGGTCGGTTAGCATTTCATGATCGTCCGGAGGGATCGGCCGGGCGATCGCGGCCCTCGCCGGTGATCGGCAGCGGGTGACGGTCACCGGCCAGGCACTGGCGATGACTTTGGGCCGGGCGGATCGTCGTCAGTGGTGGCGGGCACGCCAGATGGTCCCGGTCGCCGTGAAGCATCGTGTCAGGAGGTCATCGTGCCGCAAGTCCGGGTGCACAATTTCTCGGTGTCGCTGGATGGGTTCGGCACCGGGGAGGGGCAAAGCCTGGATGCCCCGTTCGGGCATGCGGGGGTCCGGCTGCACGAGTGGTTTTTCGCGACCCATACGTTCCACGCCATGCAAGGCCAGCCCGGCGGCAGCACCGGCATCGACGACGCGTTTGCCAGCGCCTGGAACCTGGGCATCGGTGCCGAGATCATGGGCCGGGGCAAGTTCGGCCCCCACCACGGCCCCTGGCCGGACCAGGAGTGGAACGGATGGTGGGGAGACAACCCGCCGTTCCATACCCCGGTTCTTGTTCTCACCCACCATCCCCGGCCCTCCGTCCAGATGAACGGCGGTACCACGTTTGTCTTCCTCGACGCCAGCCCCGCCCAGGCGCTTACGCAGGCGCGCCAGGCTGCCGCTGGCCGGGATATCCGCATCGGCGGCGGCCCGTCCACTATCCGCGAGTTCCTGGCCGCCGGCCTGATCGACTACCTGCACATCGTCGTGGTGCCCATCGTGCTGGGCCGCGGGGAGCGGCTCTGGGATGGGCTGGAGGCGCTCGAAGACCGCTTCCAGATCGAGGCCGCCAGCAGCCCTAGCGGCGTCACCCACCTCACCCTCAGCCGGCGGTAACAGACGGCAGCACGGCGGGGCATGGGAGCAGGGCGCCGGCCACAGTCGTCTAGCAGTTCATGATCGTCCGTAGTGGGCGGTCCGGTCGGCGGGCGTCGCCCGGCGCCGGTAATCACGCCTTAATCGCGGCGCAAGGCGACCTTGGCACGCTCTTGCCCATGGGCGGTAGGGGCGGTATGGACCTGCCCGGGTCCCCGCCTGGGCCGTGCCGCCGGTGGCAGCAGGGGCCAGGGCGTGCTGCGGCCAGATGCCCGTCCCGCGCGGCGGGCGGGCATCGACTGAATGGGGGATAGTAATGGATGCCGACATGATCTTCATGGACTGCCCGGCGTATATGGATAAGCATGGCGCGGTGAGATGCGGGCTTCCGGCTGAGGTGGAGCACCGGTATACCGTCCGGTCATCCGATGCGCCGCTGGAATGCGCCAAGATCCGGTGCCCGCGTGGCCACTGGTTCAACGGCCCAGTCGAGTCGCTGACCTGGGGTAAGCGCACGAGCGCGGCTGTTCTGGGGGGACCGGCCAGCCAGCGGCAGGATGCCGGCTCGCGGCCAGCACGGAAAACGGGCTCAGCTAGTTCTTGCCGGAGCAATCACAGCGTGGCAACGTCCGCATGGCCTGCTCGTGGTGGACGACATGACCGCCACCCCAGAATGGACCGCTGAGCAGCACACCAAACAGGCTGACGTATGGCAGGCCCCCCAGTTCTCATGGGGGGCCTGCCATATCCGGTGCTCAGTTGTTGCTGAGCCGCTGCACCTCGTCCGGGGTGAGCTCCAGGTCAGCGGCCTTCGCCGAGTCGGTGACCGACTCGGGGCGGCTGGCCCCCGGGATCGGGACGACCACCGGCGCCAGGGCCAGCATCCAGGCCAGCGTGACCTGCTGCGGCGAGACGCCGTGCGCCCCGGCGACCTCGGCGAAGGCCGCGTGGTGGCTGCCCAGCTGGCCCGCCCGGCCGATCCCGCCGAGCGGGCTCCACGGCAGGAACGCGATGCCCAGGGCGGCGCAGTGCCGCAGTTCGGCCTGGCTGGAGCGGAACGCGGGGGAGAACTGGTTCTGCACGCTGGCCAGGTTGCCCTCGCCCAGCACCCGGCGGGCGATGTCGATCTGCTCGACGGACGCGTTGGAGATGCCGGCCATCCGGATCTTCCCGTCCTCCAGCAGTTCCCGGAGCGTGCCGATGGACTCCTCATAGGAGACGTCCGGGTCCGGCCGGTGGAACTGGTAGAGGCCGATGGCGTCGGTGCCGAGTGCCTTCAGGGACGCCTCCACGGCCTCCCGCAGGTGCGCGGGGGAGCCGTCCAGCGTCCACGAGCCGTCACCGGGCCGCACATGACCGCCCTTGGTGGCGACCAGGACATCGCTGGTGTCCCCGCGGTAGCTGGCCAGCGCCTTGGCGATGAGCCGCTCGTTGTGCCCGGTCTCGCCAGCGCTGCGGTGATAGGCGTCGGCCGTGTCGATGAAGGTCACCCCGGCATCCAGCGCAGCGTGGATGGTGGCGATCGACCGCTCCTCGTCCGGGCGGCCCTCGATCGACATCGGCATGCCGCCCAGCCCGATCGCGCTGACCGTGGTGCTGCCGATTGTCCTGGTGCGCATTCTGAGACTCCTCAGTTGTCGGCGGTGCCCGCGGGGGCGGCGTGCGGGCCAGGCCCGCTCGGGCTGCCTGCTGTGGTTCAGGCCCGTGGGAGGTAACCGTGCCGCCCGGCTCCAGATGCCCGGCTGGTGATAGATATCACGTGCATCGGTTATCGGGATTACTGATCGCCAGGCAGCTCGCCCAGGAAGGCCCGGGCGGCCGCCGACAGCCGCCGCGCAGTCGGGGTGGCGACCGACAGGCGCCAGGTCAGGGCCGGGCCGGCCAGCTCCACGGCGCACACCCCGGGGAATGCGCCGGCCGCCGTGACCGGGATGAACGCCACTCCCAGGTCGTAGCGGACTAGGGCCGCCGCGGACCCGAAGTCGGCCACCTCGAACGGGACGTTGCGGTCCAGCCCGGCCGCGGCGAAGGCGCGGTCGGCCACGGTCCGGTTCCCCCAGCCGGGCGGGAAGTCCACGAAAGTCTCCCCGGCCAGCCGGGCCAGCTCGAGGGCCGGCTCCCCGGCCAGCGGATGGCCCGGAGCGCAGATGAGCACCAGGCGCTCCTCGCTGACCGGCCGCAGCCGCAGCCCGGCCGGCGGCTGGCCGGGCAGCGCCAGCAGGGCCAGGTCGAGCTGGCCGGCGATGACCTGGCGGGCCAGCCCGTCGGACCCGGAGGCGGCCTGGCGCAGGTGCACGGCGACCTCGGGGTGCGACGCGTGGAACCGGCCGAGCAGCCGGGGCAGATCGACCGGCCCGGTGGAGGTCATGGTGCCGACGGTGAGGGTGCCGCGCAGCCCCGCGCCGGCCTGGGCGACCGCATCCTGGGCCGCCTGGGCCGCGGCCAGCGTGGCGCGGGCCTCGGGCAGCAGGGCCTGGCCCGCGTCGGTCAGCGCGACCCGGTGCCGGTCCCGGTCGAACAGCACCGCGCCGAGTTCCCGCTCCAGGGCCTGGATCGCGCTGGACACCCCGGACTGGACGATGTGCAGCCGCCGCGAGGCCCGGGTGAACGACAGTTCCTCGGCGACCGCGATGAAGCACTGCAGATGCCGGAGTTCCACCCGTTGATTATCTCTTTTCCAGATGCTGGTTAGCAATAGTTTTCGTTTGCATAGATGACCGGCTCGGCGGAAGCTAGCAAAGGTCAGCACCTTGTGAAGGAGTCGTGTGATGAGCGCAATGACGCCGCTGGCCCGGATGGGCAGCGGCCCGCGGGACCGGCGGGCCGGCCCGGGGCGGCCGGGCGGCAGCCCGCCCGCGCGCCGCAGCCAGCGGTTCTGGCTGGTGGCATTCGTGTTCCTGGTCACCATGGCCTTCTCCGCGGTGCCGGCCCCGCTGTACGTGCTCTACGAGGCGCGGGACGGGTTCGGCCCGCTGATGGTCACCGTGATCTTCGCCGCGTACGCGGTCGGGGTGGTGGCCAGCCTGTTCCTGGCCGGGCACCTGTCCGACTGGATCGGGCGGCGGCCGATGGCGGCGGCCGCGGTCGTCGTCAACGTGGCGTCCGGCCTGCTGTTCCTGTGCTGGCCCACGGTGGCCGGGCTGCTGACCGGGCGGGTCATCTCGGGCATCAGCATCGGCATGCTGACCGCCACGGCTACCGCCTACCTCAGCGAGCTGGATGCGGGCGGTCCCGGCCGCCCGCCGCGGCGCCGCGCGGAGATCGCGGCCACCGCCGCCAACCTGGGCGGGCTGGGGCTGGGACCGCTGGTCGCCGGGCTGCTGGCCCAGTACGCCGGGGACCCGCTGCAGGTCCCCTACCTGGTGTTCGAGGCGCTCATGCTGCTCGGCCTGGCCGGGCTGGCCCTGGTCCCGGAGACGGTGCGGCGCCTGGAGCGCCGGCCCCGCTACCGGCCGCAGCGGGTGTCGGTCCCCGCCGAGCAGCGCCCGCTGTTCTACGCCGCGGGGACGGCGGCCGCGGCCACCTTCGCCCTGTTCGGCCTGTTCACATCGCTGGCGCCCGGGTTCATCGCGGGCACCCTGCACGATCACTCGCACGCGCTGGCGGGCGCGGCCACGTTCGCGGTGTTCGGCGCGGCGGCCGTGGCCCAGATCGCGGTCAGCCGGGTGCCGCTGCGGCGGCAGCTGGCCGCCGGGCTGGCGGTGCTGGTCGCCGGGCTGATGCTGATCACCGCCGCGGTGTGGCTGGCCAGCCTGGCGCTGCTGCTCATCGGCGGGGTGCTGGCCGGCGGCGGCGCGGGGACCGCGTTCAAGGGCAGCGTCACCACGGTGATCGGCATCGCGCCGCCGGAGGCCAGGGGCGAGGCGCTGGCCGGGCTGTTCCTGGCCGCCTACACCGGGCTGGCGGTGCCGGTCGTCGCACTTGGCCTGGCCACCCAGCTGCTGTCACCCCGGTACGCGGTGCTCGGTTTCGCGGCGCTGCTGGCGGCCATCGTGGCGCTGGTGAGCCGCAGGCTGGTCGGCGCGGCCCGGCGGCCGGCGGCGGACCAGGCCTGACGGCGGGCTCAGCGCCGGTGCCGGGCGGCGTGCCGCCCGGCGCGGTAACCCATCGTCATCCCGACGGCCAGGGTGGCGCCGGGGCCCGGATAGCCGTCGGCCGTCCAGAACGCGGCGGCGTTGCCCGCGGCGTACAACCCGGGAACCGGCCGGCCAGCCCGGTCCAGCACCCGCCCGTCGGCGTCGGTCACCGGGCCGCCTTTGGTCCCGATCGTCCCGGCCAGGACCTGCACCGCGTAGTACGGCGGCTGGTCGAGCGGGCCCAGGCTCGGGTTCGGCGCGATCGCCGGATCCCCGCAGAACCGCTGGTAGGCGTCGCCGCCCCGGCGGAATTCCGGGTCGTCCCCCATGCCGCAGGCCCGGTTCCACCGGCTGATGGTGCCGGCCAGGGTGGCCGGGTCCGCGCCGATCCGGGTGGCCAGCTCGCCCGGTGAGCGGGCGCACGCCACCCAGCCCGGGACCGGCCCGCTCCCCGGGACTCCCGGCACCGGGTAGCGCGCCCGGTACCCCTCATCAAAGATCAGGTGCACCGGCCCGCTGGCCCGGTGCAGCGCCTTGCCGATCTCGTTATAGGGCAGGGCCTCGTTGACGAAGCGGCGGCCCGCGCCGTCCACCATGATCTGCCGGGGCAGCCCGCGCTCGCGGATGAGCGACCGGTAGAACTGCTGGCCGAGCAGGGTCTCGCCCGGGATGGCCAGCATCGGCATCCACCAGCCCTCGGCCATGTTGTCGATCGTGGCCCCGGCGTCCTGGGCGATCCGCAGCCCGTCGCCGGTATTGGTCGGGGGTGCCCCGCTGGCCCGCTGGGCGGGCTGGAACCGGGCGCGCAGGTCCCGGTCCCAGTCGAAGCCGCCGGTGGCCAGGATCACCGCGCCCGCTCCAATCGTCGTCACCTGGCCGCCGGCCTCCAGCCCGGCGGACCCGGGCGCGAAGGCCGCCAGCCGGGTCCCGGCCACGACCCGGGCGCCCGCCTTCACCACGCCGTCCAGCAGCCCGGCGACGAGCGCCATGCCGTTCGTCGCGACCCCGGCCCGCTCGCGTTCGTCCAGCAGCGTCCAGTCGTAATTCTCCGGATAGCGCCATGTCTCCCATTCGGCGAACGACATCGGCAGGTACCCAGGCGGGCGCAGGATGTCCGCCGCCAGCGGGGTGAGCCCGCTGAGGCCGACCGGCCGCATGTCGAGTGACCGGCCGCCCAGCGTGGCCCCGGGCTGGGCCAGGTCGTAATCCGGGTAGTGCGGGCACGCGGCGAACCGGTGCGCACTGTGCCGCTCGACGAAGCGGGCCATGTCCGGCGCGGTGCCGATGAATGCCCGCGTCATGTGGCGGTACCGGGGGTCGAAGAAGCCGTCCAGGTAGGACATGGCCGCGGCGGCCAGGTCGCCGCCGGTGAGGTGATTGCCCGGTATCCAGACGCGGCCCCCGGACAGGGCCGTGGTGCCGCCCAGCTGGGCGGCCCGCTCGACGAGCAGGACGTCCGCGCCTGCGGCCGCCGCCGCCAGGGCGGCGGTGAGCCCGGCCGCGCCGCTGCCGGCGACCACGACGTCCGCCGCGGCGGGCCGGGCCGGCGTCACCGGGCCCACCCGGCGGCGGCGAGCGCCGCCAGGTCGGCGGGCAGCCGCGGTTCCGGGTCTGCGCCGTCCACCAGCTCATAGACCGTCGGGCCGCCGAAGCCGGCGTCCGTGAGGGCCTGGGCGAAGGCGGCGAAATCAACCTCCCCGCGGCCGATCGAGGTGTGCGCCCAGCGGTGCCGCCAGGTGTCGCTGACATGGGCCAGGGCGAGATGCTCGCCGAGGGCCCGCACCGCTTCGGCGGGATCTTCGATGGCCAGCGCGTTCGCCACGTCATAGGTGATGCGCAGCCACGGTGAGCGCCACCGGTTGACGATCCCGAGCAGGTCGGAAGCCTGGCCGAGATAACCGTACGGGCTGTTCTCCAGCGTGAGCGTGACGCTGAGCGCCTCGGCCCGGGGCAGCATCCGGTCCAGGGCCCGGCCCAGCGCGTCCTGCGCGGCCGCGTCCGGGGCCGGCGCCAGGGCGTGCCGGCGGCCCGGGATGACGACGACGTAGGGCGCCCCCAGGTCGGCGGCCAGCTCGATGTTCGCGAGGAGCTGGCGGACGCTGGCCTCGCGGATCTCCGGGTTGGTGCTGACCAGGTTGATATCGGCGAAGCTCGGGTTCACCGACACGATCGCCAGGCCCAGCCCGGCGAGCATCTGGCGCAGTTCGTGCCGCTCGTAGCACCCCATGGCCGGCGCGAAGGCATGCGGTGGCGCCGTCGTCAGCTCCGCCGAGCGGAAGCCCAGCCGGGCGAGCGCGCGCAGCGCATCCGCGAGCGGGCTCACGTGCAGCCATCCGAACGTGCATCCCGACAACGGCAGTGCCATGCGCCCTCCACTGCACTCAGTAACGTGATGCCCAGCCCCCGGGGGCCCGCTGGGCGAGGAACAGGTCGGTGGAGTAGCCGAGGGTCACCCGGTCCCCGTGCCGCCGCACCAGCCGCCGCACCCCGCTGGCCAGCGCGGCCAGGGCAGGCGGGGCGAGCATCAGGTGGTCGGACTGGGTGGTGAGGAGCCGGGCGTACCCGTCCGCGTCGTAACTCTCCGCCCAGTCCTGCCGCCAGCGCAGCACGGCCCCGAACAGCGGGCTGCCGGTCAGGTCCGCGATGGACCAGCGGCCGCGGTGCGGGCCGGCCGCCCCCGGCTCCCGGGCGGCCAGGCCCGGCGCGTGAGCCTGGTAGATGGCATCCAGGCCGGCATCCAGCCGGTGGTCGGTGCGCCGCGGCGTGTTCCAGGCCAGGGCCAGCCAGCCGCCGGGGGCGAGCAGCTGGTGGACGCGGTGGTAGCGGACGTCCGGGTCGGTCCAGTGCCACGACTGCGCCGCGACGATCAGGCGGAACCGCTCACCGGCCGGATAGGACTCCAGGAAATGGCCGGATACGGCGACACCGGGCCGGCCAGCGGACCACCGCGTGAGCACCTCGCGCATCTCGGCGCTCGGCTCCAGGCAGATGAGCAGCCAGCCCCGCTGCGCCATGGCCCGGGAGGCCTTCCCGGTGCCCGCGCCCACCTCGAGGACGGAGCCGCCGGGCCGGAGGCCGGACACCGCGGCCAGCGTGCCGAACATCGCGTCCGGGTACCCGGGCCGGACCTCGTCGTAGGTGTCCGCGTCCGTGCCGAACACGGTGCGCTGGTCCCGGCTCATGCTGGCTGCTCCCGGCCGGGCCGCGCCGGGGCCGCCGCCCGCGCGGGGGTGACGGCCGCCCGCGCGGGGGTGACGGCCGCCCGCGCGGGGGTGGCGGCCGGCCGCGCGACGCACCGGTTCCGCTGCTGCCCGAGCGGGCCGATGGCGGCCTCGATGACGTCCCCGGGCCGGAGGAACCGGCCGCGCGCCTGCCCGGTCCCGGCCGGGGTGCCGGTCAGCAGCAGGTCACCGGGCAGCAGCTCGACCTGCGCGGAGAGGGCCGCGATCAGGCCCGGCACGTCACAGATCATGTCCGCCGTGGACCCGTGCTGCATGAGCTGGCCATTGACCGCCAGGGTCAGCGGCAGCCCGGCGGGGTCCACCTCATCGGCCGGCACCAGGAACGGCCCGGCCGGAAGGAAGGTGGGCGGGTTCTTCGCCGCCAGGTAGTCCATCCGCCCGGCCACGGCACGCAGCCGGTCCCGGGTGGTCAGGTCGTTGGCGATGGTGTAGCCGGCGATGCAGCCGGCCGCCTCCGCCCGGCTCACCTGAAAGGCGCGGCAGCGGAGCACCACGGCCAGCTCCAGTTCCCAGTCGTGCTGGCCGGCGGGCGGCAGGATGATCTCGTCCTCCGCGCCGCACAGGGCACTGGGCAGCCCGGCGAACAGGAACGGCTGCTCTGGGACGGGCAGGCCCATCTCGGCGGCGTGATCGGCGTAGTTCAGGGCCACCTGGAATACCTGCCGCGGGGTCACCGGCGGCAGCAGGCGGCAGCGGCTGGCCGGCCAGGACTCCCCGCGGCCGGCGCCAGGGAGCGCCCCGCCGTCCCAGGCCGCGCGGAGCCGGGCCAGGTTGCGCGGCCAGTCCGGCAGCAGCCCGGCGATGGTGGCCGCGCCGGGGGACGGGAAGGCGCCGAGCGGGATGAACCGGCCGGCCTCGACCACTCCGTCGGCCGGTGCCCCGGCGGGAGTGAGCGCCCGGGCGAACCGCAGTGGGCGCCGCGGGTCAGCGGTGGCGGGCATGGTCACCGGGGGGCGGTCACAGGCATCGCAGCGCGCCCCCGTTGACCGGGACGACCAGTCCCGTCAGGTACGAGGCGGCCGGTGACAGGAGGAACGCGGCGACCCGCCCGAACTCGGCGGGATCGCCGTAGCGGCGCAGCGGGATAGTGGCCTCGGCGGCCGCGCGGCGGCCCGGGGCACGGGCGTCGAGTTCCTCAGTCCGGGACGTCGCGATCCGGCCGGGCAGCAGCCCCAGCACCCGGATGCCGCCCGGCCCCAGCTCATCGGCGAGGGTCTTGGCCGCCATGGCCAGGCCGGGGCGCAGCCCGTTCGACACCGCGAGCTGGCTCAGCGGCGATTTCACTGAGGACGACAGGATGAACGCGATCACGCCGTCCGGGGGCAGCACCGCAGCGGCCGCCCGGGCGATCCGGATGGCGCCCAGGAACACCGACTCGAAGGCGCTGACCCACTGCTCGTCGGGAACGTCCAGCAGCGCGCCCGGCGCCGGGCCGCCGGTGCTGATGAGCACGCCGTGCAGGTGGCCGAAGGCCGTGCCGGCCGCTTCCGCCAGCCGGCTGCCCGTGGCCGGGTCGGCGTTGTCGGCGACCACTCCCACGGCGCGTGAGGGGCCGCCGAGGCTGGCGCTGGCCGACGCGACCGTATCCGCGTTACGCCCGGAGACCACCACCCGGCTGCCCTCGTTGACCAGCTGCTGAGCTGCGGCGAAGCCGAGGCCGCGGGTCCCGCCCGAGACCACGTAGACCCGGTCGGACAAGTGGAGATCCACCCACTTTGACCTTTCTTGACACGTTCTCCCGGTGCGATGTATACAGCAGTGTACCAACTCGGCCACGTAAGGGCCATAAGACCCGTGGAGGGTGCGGAAAGCATGGATGAGCGCTTTGAACAGGCCATGTCCGTCCGGCGGGCGGTGCTCGGCGACGACTACGTCGATGCGGTCATGGCCAAGGCGACGCCCTTCACGGCTCCCTTCCAGCAGTTCGTGACCCGCTGGGCGTGGGGCGAGGCGTGGCTCGATGACACGCTCGACCCGCAGGCCCGCAGCTTGCTGACGATCGCGGTGGTAACCGTGCTCGGGCAGCTGAGCGAGGTCCGGCTGCATGTCCGCGGGGCACTGCGCAACGGCTGCAGCCCGGAGCAGATCGCCGCGGTGCTGCGGCATGTGGCCGTCTACGCCGGAGTGGCCCGGGCGGTGGCCGGGGTCGGCATCGCGGACGAGGAGATCACCCTCCACGCGGCAGCGGCAGCGGGAGCGGCCGGGGCCGCGGCTGCGCCGGTGCCGGCGGACGGTGCCCGGTGACCGCCGACCCGTCCGCGCCGGAGACCGCGGCGGCCACGGCGGCCCTCATCGGGCAGCTCGCGGGCGCGCAGGTGATCGATCTCGAGCAGCCGCGTTTCGCGGGCATGCCGATGTTCCCGGCCAACGCGCCCAACTACACGTTCATGCTGCACCGCAGGCACGAGGAAGGGCTGGAGACCCGGACCAGCGCGGCCGGGATGATCCTGACCGCGGACCACGCCGGGACGCACGTCGATGCCCTGTGCCATCAGGCCGAGCACATGCAGATGTTCGGCGGGGTGCCGGTCACCGCGGCCAACCAGGGACCCGGCGGCGTCGGGGCCCTGTCCGCCGAGGACCTGCCCCCGATCATCCGCCGCGGCGTGCTCATCGACCTGGCCGCGGCCCGGGGCGGCCGCCTGCCGGCCCGGTACCTGGTGCAGCGGGCCGAGCTCGAGGAGACCGCCGAGCGCCAGGGGGCCACCGTCCGGCCGGGCGACGTGCTGCTGGTCCGCACCGGGTGGGGTGCCGCCTGGCATGACCCGGACTACATCACCGGCGGCGGGATGGCCCGCAGTTGCGGCGAGTGGGCGGCTGAGCGCGGTGTCTACGCGGTCGGAGCCGACAACATGTCCTGGGACCTGCCCGGCTACGTCGACGAGGTACTCGGGCACAGCCTGCCCAACCACACGCTGCTGCTGGCCCGGGCCGGGATCCTGATCTTCGAGAACCTGGTCCTGGAGGACCTGGCCGCCGCGGGCACGCCGGAATTTCTGTTCGTCAGCCTCCCGCTCAAGCTGGTCGGGGCCACCGGCTCGCCGACCCGCCCGGTCGCGATCATCCCGCAGGAAGGGCAGTGATGGTGCAGGAAAACCTGACTGAACGGCTGGCTGAATTCGCCGCCGCCGCCCGGCTCGATGATCTGCCGGACAGCGCCCGGGACCGGGCCCGGATCGTGCTGATCGACACGGTGGCCAGCGCGCTGATGGGCAGCCGGAGCGCGGAGGTGCCGCTGATCGAGCAGCTGGCTAAGGCAGTGGCCGGCCGCGGGCCGTCCCCGGTGGTGGGCCGGCGCCCGCTGGCCAACGCCGGCGCGGTACTGGTCAACGGGTACCTGGTCACGGCGACCACCGTGTGCGACGTGCACCGGCCCACGCTGTGCCACGTCACCCCGGAGGTGTTCCCGCCCGCGCTGGCCGTGGCCAGCGAGCGCGCTGTCACAGGCCAGGATTTCCTGCTCGGGTTCGCGCTCGGCCTGGAGATCACCACGCGGGCCGGACTGGGCTCGAACTACCCGGCCTTCCGCGCCAGGGGATGGCACTCGCCGGGCGTGTGGGGGCCATTCGGTGGCGCCGCCGCGGCCGGCAAGCTGCTCGGCCTGGACGCGGGGCGGATGCGGAACGCCTTCGGCCTGGCGGGCAGCCAGTCGGCGGGCACGTTCGCCCAGTGGGGCACGCCCACCATCAAGTTCCACCAGTCGCGTGGCGCGCTGTCCGGCTACCTGGCGGCCACGCTGGCCGAGACCGGGTTCGAGGCGGGCGCCGACGTGCTGACCGCCGAGGACGGCGGGCTCTACCGGGCCTACTCCGACGGCGGCCGGCCCGACCTCGCGCTGGACGGCCTGGGTGAGCGGTGGGAACTCGAGCGCCTCAGCCTGCGGCCCTGGCCGCTGGCCAGTTCGCTGCAGTCGGTGGCGACCGGCCTGCTGCACCTGGTCGATACCGCCGGGGCGCGGGCCGCCACGGTGGCCCGGGCCCGGGTCGGCCTGAGCCGGACCGTGTACGACATGCACGGCACGCTGCCCTGGGACGACCGCTTCCACGCGCTGCTGTCCGCGCCCTTCGTGACGGCCGTCATCCTGGCCGACGCGGCCTGCGGCCTGGACCAGTTCACGCCGGAACGCCTGAAGGACGCGGAGCTGGACCGGTACGCGCGGGAGAACGTCGAGGTCGTGATCGACGACTCGGTGCAGGGCACCGGCGCGGTGGTGGATCTCGAGCTGACCGACGGCACGGCACTGAGCGACCGGCGCGCCGTCCCGCACGGGGACGAGCAGGATCCGCTGACGCTGGCCGATGTCCAGGCCAAGTTCCTGGCCGCGGCCGCCGACGTGCTCCCCGGCGACCAGGCCGCCGCCGCACTCGGGCGCCTGGAGCGGATCGAGGAACTGCCCGGAATCGACGGCGCGCTGGTGTGCGCGGCACCCCCTGAAGGAGCCTGATGCCTGAGGCGCCGCCGGGGGCGTCCGGACGGCCGCCCCACGGCCTGGGCAGCGCCGCCGCCCCCTGCTCGGGCACCTGGTACGTCATGCCGACCACATTCGCCTCCGACGGCTCGCTCGACCTGGCCAGCCAGCGCTCGCTCACCGAGGCGGTGCTGAGCTGGGGCGCGGACGGGCTGACCGTCCTGGGCGTGATGGGGGAGGCGTCCGCGCTGGACACCGAGGAACGGGCGGCGGTCATCCGCGCGGTGACCGGCACGGCCGCGGGCATGCCGGTGGCCGTGGGCGTGTCCAGCAGCGCCCGGCACACCTCGGTCGCGCTGGCCCGGCAGGCCGCGGCGTGCGGCGCGGAGGCGGTCATGGTCGCGCCGCCGCCGCTGCTGCGGGCGGTCAACTCGCTGCCCGGCTTCTTCGCCGACGTGGCCGGGCGGGGCGGGCTGCCCGTCATCGTGCAGGACGAGCCGGCCGCCACCGGGGTGCTGGTGCCGGTGAGCGTGCTGGCCGAGTGCCAGCGGGCGGCCCAGGCCATCGCCATCAAGCTGGAGGACCCGCCCACCCCGGCCAAGATCTCCGCGGTCCTGGACCGCCTGCCGGGCGCGTCGGTGTTCGGCGGCCTCGGCGGGGTGGCCAGCTACTTCGAGCTGTGCCGGGGCGCGGTGGGCACGATGACCGGGTTCTCCTACCCCGAGGTGCTGCGCCAGCTGCGGATCACGCTGGAGGCGGGCGACCGGGCCGCGGCCTACCAGACGTTCGCGCGCTACCTGCCGCTCATCTCGTTCGAGGGCCAGCCCGCGGTCGGGCTCGGCATCCGCAAGGAACTCCTGCGCCGCCGCGGCGTGATCGCCGGCGGGTTCACCCGCATCGGTACCGCGCTGCCCGGCCAGCTCCGCGCCGAGCTCGATGAGGTGCTCGGCGCCCTCGGGCTGCAGCCCGACCGCAAGCCGCTCACCCCATGAACCCTCAGCGCGGAAGTGGATCGCCATGCCAACCGTAGTGGTCGTCGGGGCCGGGAACGCCGGCCTGTGTGCCGCCCTGGCCGCAGCCGAGCAGGGAGCGCACGTCATCGTCCTGGAGCGCGCCCCGCGCGAAGAACGCGGCGGGAACAGCGCGTTCACCGCCGGTGCCCTGCGGATCACCTATGACGGCCCCGCTGACCTGCGGCGGCTGATGCCAGAGCTCACCGAGGCGGAATGGGTGACCAACGATTTCGGCACCTATCCCACGGCGTCGTTCTACGACGACATGGCGCGGGTGACCGAGTCCCGGTGCGATCCCGACCTGACCGAGGTCCTGGTCACCAGGAGCCTGACGACCGCTGAATGGATGCGGTCCAAGGGGGTCCGGTTCGTCCCCATGTACCACAGCCAGGCGTTCAAGATTGATGGCCGGTTCCGTTTCTGGGGCGGGCTGACCGTGGAAGCGGTCGGCGGTGGCCTGGGCCTGGTGGACACCCTGTCGGCCAGCGCCCAGCGGGCCGGCATCAGCCTGGTGTACGAGGCCCGCGCGGTCGCGCTCCGGCAGCGGGCCGGCCAGCTGACGGGCGTCGAGGTCCGGGGCCGGGACGGCAGCACGGACGTGATTCCCGCGGACGCGGTCGTGCTGGCGAGCGGCGGCTTCCAGGCCAATGCCGAATGGCGCACCCGCTACCTCGGCCCCGGCTGGGACCTGGCCAAGGTGCGCGGAACGCGGTTCAACACCGGCGACGGCATCCGGATGGCACTGGACATCGGGGCCCGGGCCACCGGCAACTGGTCTGGCTGCCATGCCGTCGGCTGGGACCGCAATGCGCCCGACTTCGGCGACCGGCGGGTCGGCGACGGGTTCCAGAAGCACAGCTACCCATTCGGGATCATGGTCAATGCGGACGGGAAGCGCTTCGTGGACGAGGGCGCGGACTTCCGCAACCTCACCTACGCCCGCTACGGCCGTGAGGTGCTGGCCCAGCCGCGCCAGTTCGCCTGGCAGATATTCGACGCCAAGGTGGCCGGGCTGCTCCGCGACGAATACCGGATCAAGCAGGTCACCCGGGTGTCCGCGGACACCCTCGAGGAGCTGGCCCGCAAGCTGGACGGGGTGGACGCGGATACGTTCCTGGGCGAGGTGAAACGCTACAACGAAGCGGTGCGGGTGTCGGTCCCGTTCAATCCCAACGTTAAGGACGGCCGGGGCACCGAGGGGATCTTCCCGGTCAAGTCGAACTGGGCGAATCGCCTTGACACCCCGCCCTTCGAGGCATACATGATCACCTGCGGCATCACCTTCACCTTCGGCGGCCTGGCCGTCGACCCGCGGACCGGCGGCGTGCTGGCCGACGAGGGGCATCAGATCCCCGGGCTGTACGCGTGCGGGGAACTGGTCGGCGGATTGTTCTACTTCAATTACCCGGGAGGATCGGGCCTCACGTCGGGGGCCGTCTTCGGCCGGCTGGCGGGAACCGGGGCCGGCCGGCAGGCGGCCGCGTGATGCGGGCCGTCAACCGTCCCCGCGCGATCCTGGGCGTCGGCCTGAACTTCCTGCCGCACGCGGCTGACCTGCAGGCCAAGCCGACCGAGTACCCGACCCTGTTCTTCAAGGGCGGCCACACGATCATCGGCCCGGGGGACGCCATCCCGCTTCCCGCGATGAGCAAGCGGGTCACCGCGGAAGCAGAGCTCGGCCTGGTCATCGGCAGGCCGATGTACCAGGTGGCCGCCGCGGACGCGCTCGGCTACGTGGCAGGCGGCTGCTGCGTCCTGGACCAGACGGCCGAGGACATCCTGCAGCTGGACTCCCGGATGCTCACCCTGTCGAAGAACTTTCCCGGCTTCTTTTCCTACCACCCCGAGGTGGTACCGCTCGGCGCGCTTGGCCCGCTCAGCGGGGTACGGGTAGCCACGCATCTCAACGGCACCTGCCTCCGCTCGGCCACCGTCGCTGACATGCGGTTCGGTCCCGCGGAACTGCTCGCCTTCATCAGCAGCGTGATGCCACTGGAACCCGGTGACATCGTCAGCACCGGCACACCGGGCGCGGTCGTGCTGTCCCCCGGCGATGTGGTCGAGTGCCAGATCAGCGGCCTGAAGACGCTCCGCAACCACGTGGTGCAGGCCCCCGGGGGGCCGTAGGCGCACCGGCCTGCGCACCAAGGACGCCGCGTACGCCGGGGAACCCCGGTGCGCCTCAACCTAGGCGGCCCGCCCCTCCGCCGCCGGGGTCAGCTGCGGTCGGGGCCGCAGCCGATCCAGTGCGCGGGGACGGAGGTCTGCCGCGCGCCGGTGATGATGCCAAACCGCTGTGCTGAGCGGAGGATCTGGACGACCACCGTGGCCCCGGCCGGTACCTCAGCGGGATAGAAGGTGAAGGCATGGTCCTGGCTGAGAGTGTTGTTGCGGAAGATCTTCTGGACCTGCTCCCTATCCGGCCAGGGCGTGCTGGACAGCCGCCGGCAGTTGGGGCCCAGGTCGGAGACCGTGACCTTGGCGGACACCCCGGTGGCGGCCAGCCTGTGCTCCAGTCCCTGCGGGTCGCGCAAATCATTGATGGTGACGGTGAGTGACCCATCGGCGTTGCGCATCACGGTGAACGCCGCGAGCGTGACCGGGCCATGGTGACCGGCGCTGGCCTGCGGGGTGCCGCCGAAGGCGAGCGCCACGGCGACAGCCGCCCCGGTGGCGAGCCCGGCCAGGGCACCAATGCGGACAGCAGGCCGCCGCCACGCCGCCCGCCGTGCGCGACCATGCGGGACCGCACCGCGTTCCGTGACCACCTTGACCAGCTCCGCCTCCAGCCGGCGCTCGAATCGGCCACGCGGCGGTGGTGCCTCCCTGACGTTCATGACATGACCTCTTCCTCAACCAGGGACTGAACCGAGGCGGCCCGCAGGGCCCGGCGGGCGCGGTGCACCCGGACCCGGGCCGTCACCGGCCGGATGCCCAGCGCCGCGGCTGCCTCGGCGACGGTCAGCCCGTCCACCGACACCAGCTCCAGGACGGCCCGTTCGCCCTCCGGGAGGGCCTGCAGTTCCCCGCGCAGCTCCCGGACCTGCCGGAAAGCGTCGATCTTCGCCACGAGGCGATCGACGTCGTCGGCGTCCAGCAGCCGGCGGCCCGCGATCAGGGCCTCACCGCGGCGCTGCCGCGCCGACCGGCGGAACTCGGCGGCGATGACATGACGCGCGATCCCGTACAGCCACGTCCGCGGGCCACCGAAGGACCCCCGGTACTGCGCCGCCGCCTCGATCACCGCGAGGAACACCTCCGCGGTCAGGTCGGCGGCCAGTTGCGGGTCCGCCACCCGGCGCGCCACGAACTTGGTCACATCGTCCACATGCGCCCGGTAGAACTCAGTGAACGCGACGGGATCGGTCCCGACCGACCGCACCGCCGGCTCGGCCCGTATGCCCATGAGCGGCTCCCCTCGATCACTGTGACACCAGTAAGTGGCCGGCTGCGGCATGAGCGTTACCCGGGCAGGCCAGCGGCCGCACGGGCCCGCCGGAGATGACCGAGAAGATCATGCCGATGACAGCGAATGGCCCGGGAGCGCGTGGTGGCTCGCCGCCGGCGTGGCGTGCGGCCGCTATCGTGATGGCAGCTGGATCGCGCCTGATGCCTGCGCGGCCCGGTTTAGCCGGGATGGGGCTGGCTCGATCCTCCGTCCAGGGTGATCGTCACGGTTGCGTCGTGACGATCACCCTGGCGGAGGCGCCTTCCAGGCGGCGGCAGGCAGGCCGCCCGCCGCCCGGCGGTGTCACGCCCCCTTGGGCGTGCCCTTTTCCAGCTGAGCCGCGCTGATCGTCCCGACGACCTGCTCGACTCCGGACAGGTTGGACTGGACCAGCTGGTACGGGCCGAAGACGTTGTGGTAGCGGTTGTAATCCATGTTGCCGCTCGCGCCGTCGTAGTTGATCTTCTTGCCCGCCTTGATGTCGGCCAGGGCCGTCTTGTAGTCGTAGACCGTGATGCCGGGCGGGCTGGTCACCAGCGGGACGTCCTTGGCGTAGGCGGTGCCCGTGGTGGAGCCGGCCTTGTCGATGGCCAGGGCCAGGGCCAGGGTCGCGTCATAGGAGTACGTGGCACTGGCCAGGGGCTGCTGGCCCTTGAAATCCTCCTTGAAGTACTTCATGAACACCGGGGTCGCCGGGGAGGTGGCCGTCGCGCCCTCACAGGAGACCACGGCCCGGTGGGCGATGGCGGGCGTGACCGCCTTGATCCACTCGGCGGCCGCGCTGGTGTCGCTGGCGATGATGGGGATGGCCAGGTTGTTGATCTCCTTGAAGTCCTGGGTCAGCACGGCCGCGGTCGGCGGCTCGATCTGGCTGAAGATCACCTGGGCCTTGGACTGCGCGACCTTGAGCGCCTCAGTGCGGTAGGAGGTGAGGCCCGGGGTCATGGTCTCATTGGCCACGATGGTGCCGCCGCCGGCCTTGTACGCCCCTTCGATGTAGGGGATGAAGTCCTGCGCGGTGGTGATGCTCGACATCATGAACGCGGCCCGCTTGTAGCCATGCTGCAGCGCGTACAGCGCCATGGCCACCCCCTCCTGGAGGTCAGAAGGGCTGTCCCGCCAGAGCATGGGGTCGGTGGTGTTATCGAAGGCGGTGTCGCCGCCTTCGAACTCGAACGGGATCTTGTCCGCGTCCAGGATCCGCTGGATGGAACCGATCTCGAGGCCGCCCGGCCCGATGATGCCCACCGGGTGGCTCGAGGCGATCATGTGCTCGGCGGCGGGCACGGCGTCCACCGGGTCGCCCAGGGTGTCCGCGTGCACGATCTGCAGCTTGTGCCCGAGGATCCCGCCGTTGGCGTTGATCTCGGTCGCGGCGACCGTCACGCCCTGCAGGGATGCCTCGCCAACCGAGGCGTAGGCCCCCGTGAACGGGTGCAGCACGCCGAAGGTAATGGGGGAGCTCAGCGACCCCCCGCTCGAACCGCTCGACCCTGACCCGCACGCCGCGGCCAGCAGGGTCAGCGACGCGGTGATCGCGGCGCCGGCTAGCGCCCGCGAGGCCCGCGGTCTCTTGGCACGTGTTGTCATTGTTATGTGGTCTCCTATTCGGTCAGTCCCTTTTCCTGCTGCCTGCACTGAAGTCAGGCTCCTCCCCCGATATAAAGCGCCACCACCTCCTCATCGTTGAGCAGCTGAGCGGGGGAGCCAGAAAGGCGGTTCCTGCCGAGAACGAGTACATAGGCCCAGTCAGCGTGGGTCAGGGTACGGCGGGTATTCTGCTCCACAACCACTACAGCCACTCCGGTCCGGCGGATCTGCACGATGTGCTCCCACACGGCGGCCTCGAATTTGGGGGCCATTCCGGCGGTGGGCTCGTCGACCAGCAGGACCTTGGGATCGGACATCAGCCCGCGGGCCATCGCGAGCATGTTGCGCTGGCCGCCGCTCAGTGTCCTGGCTGGCCGCTTCGCGGCGACGCGCAGATCGGGAAAGAGCTCGTAGAGTTCCTCGATCCGGGCCCGCACCCCGGATTTGCGGATGTAGGCCCCCATTTCGAGGTTCTCGACGACGGTCAGCGACGGGAAGACGTTGGCCACCTGCGGGACATAGGCCATCCCGTGCCTGACCAGCCTGTCCGCGGTCAGCCCGGTGGTGACCTCCCCGCAGACCCTGATCTCCCCGCCGGTGGGGCGGACCACCCCGGCGATGGCCTTCATCAGGGTCGATTTGCCGGCCCCGTTGGGGCCCACGATGGCGGTAATGGCACCCGGCCGGGCCTCTAGGCAGATGGACTCGATGATAGGCGGCCCGCCATAACCCGCGGTGAGGTCGTTGATGACCAGATAAGGCTCGTCAGACATCGGCGACATCCACCTGCCCCAAGTACGCATCCACCACGCTCGCATTGGCGCGGAGTTCCGACATCGACCCGGTGGCAATACAGCTGCCGAGGGCCATGACTATGACGTGGTCGCAGAGGCTTTCCAGGAATGGCAGGTTGTGCTCCACCATCAAGATAGTGACACCGCTGCTGGCCATGTCCCTGATCAGTTCCGCCATCCGCTCGCGCAGCACCGGGTTAACCCCCGCCTGCGGTTCGTCCAGGAGCACCAGGCGCGGCCCGGCCGCGGCCAGCCGGGCGAATTCGAGCAGCCGCTTCTGGCCGCCGCTGAGGTTCCCGGCCGGCTCGTTCTTCAGCTTCAGCAGGCCAACCTCGTCGAGCAGCTCACGGGCCTGCACGCGATCTCGTTCTTCAGCCGCGTGCAGCCGGCGCGGGGTCAGCAGGCCGCGCCACACTGTTTCCCGGCCCTCGATCGGCATGGCCAGGAGCATGTTCTCCATGACCGTCAGCCCCGGCCATTCGCGCGGGCTCTGGAAACTGCGCATCAGGCCCAGCCGGCTGATGGCGTGCGGGGACCGGCCGTCTATCCGCTGCCCGTCGAACACGATGGTGCCGGCGTCCGGTGCCACGAAGCCCGAAATCAGGTTGATCATGGTGCTCTTGCCGGCCCCGTTCGGGCCGATCAGCCCGGTCAGCGAGCCGGCCGGGACGGTGAGCGAGGCGTCGTCCACCGCCTTGACCCCGCCGTAGGCCTTGGTCGTGTGGCTCACTTCCAGTGCGGCCGGGCTGGCCTTGTAGCCGGCGGACGCCGGTGTCCGGACGGTGAGCCGGGCGCCCGCCCGCGGGCCGTCCGCGGCGGGCACCGGGTCCGCCGCTGCCGCCTGCCCGGCCGCCTGCTGGGGGCCCGCGGTCACCGGGCCGGGACCGGCCGGCTGCGCCGCGGCCGCCGGCCGGGGGCGCGGCCACGGCAGGCGGAGGTCGGCCGCGGTCGAAGCCAGGGTGGCCCACAGCCCGGGCCGCCCGCTCGCCTCACCGGGCAGCAGGTCCAGGCCGCGCCGCTCAGGCAGCACGCCCTGCGGCCGCCACCACAGGATCCCGACGATGAGCAGGCCGATCAGGACCAGCCGGATCGCGTCCCCGCTGGAGGCGTTGTTGCCGATCTGCGGCACGTACCGGGTGATCTCCTGCACCCCGACCTCGACGAAGAAGGTGCCGATGATGGCGCCGAGGGCATTGCCGGTGCCGCCGATGAACAGCGCGGCATAGATCAGGAAGGTCTCCTGGGGCGTCCACCCGTAGGGATTGAAGGCGGTGATGTAGGCGGCCAGCAGCGCGCCGCCCAGGCCCGCCACGCAGCCGCCCAGTACGTACGCCTTGAGCTTGAGCAGGTAGACGTTCCGGCCGAATGCCGCTGACGCGGTGTCATCCTCGCGGACCGACTTGACGGCCCGCCCGAACGGGGCCTTGAACAGCCATTGGTGCACCAGGAACGTGAGCACCAGCGCGATGATGCAGATGCCCAGGAAGTAACCGCCGTCCGGGCCGAAGGGGGCCACGCCGGACAGCGGCTGCGGCATCCCGAACAGCCCCTCGTAGCCGTCGAAGAGCGGCGTGTACTGCCCGATGACGAGCGCCAGGATCAGCGCGAAGGCCAGCGTGGTGATCCCGAAGTAGTCGTCGCGCAGCTTCCGCAGCGCGACCGCGCCGACCACGGCCGACGCCGCCCCGGACACCACGATCGCGGCGATCACGCCGATCAGGAAGGGCGCCCTCAGGCCGAGAATGTATCCGCTGGGCGGCGGCAGCGTGTTCGGTGGCAAGGTGAGGACCGAGTAGATATAGGCGCCGATCGCGACGAAGGCGAACAGCGCGATATCGAACTCGCCCGCCCATCCCCACCGGATGTTGAGCGCGAGCGCCACGATCGAGAAGATGACTCCGGTGGTCGCGAGCCCGATGATGTACTGGCTCATGCCGTCGCTCCCGCCGCGCCGGCCGCCCGGGGGGCGGCGAAGATTCCGTTGGGCCGCAGCAGCAGGGTGAGGATGAGCAGCCCGAAGGCCACGACCTCCTTGTAGGAGGCCGGGATGTACAGGGCGCTGATCTCCATGGCCAGGCCGATGACCAGCGCCCCGGCCATCGCCCCGTAGGGCCGCCCGATCCCGCCGAGGATCGCTGCCGCGAAGATGACCAGCAGGTATCCCTGCCCCAGCGTGGGCGTGAGCGTCCCCGAGCTGATGCCCAGCAGGAAGCCGGCGAAGCCGGCGATGAGGCCGTCTATCAGCCAGGTGAGCCGGACGATCCGCTCGCTGTTGATGCCGGTGACCCGGGCCAGCTCCCGGCTGTCGGCCACGGCGCGCTGGGCCTTACCGAACTTCGTGTACTTCAGCAGGACGTGCACGGCCAGCATGACCACTATCGCGGCGGCAATGGTGAACAGGTTCAGGCCGGTGAGCAGGAACGGCCCCACGTGGTGCGGGGTGCTGGCCGGCAGCCGGTAGGCCAGGCTATTGCCGGTGAAGAACAGCAGGATGATGTTCTGGATGATGAGGCTGGCGGCGATCGTGAGGATGAACAAGATGAGCAACTTGGGCCTGCGCCGCGCGAACGGCTGCAGCAGGAGCGCGTTCATCCCGAAAGCAACGGCGCCCCCGGCGGCCACCGCGGCCAGGGCCGCGAGATAGATGTTGGAAGAATGCTCGTTGACGACGTAGGCGGCATAGGCGCCCGCCGTGAGGATCTCCCCGTGGGCGAAGTTCGGAATGCGCGCCACGCTCATCTGGAGTGATAGCGGAACGGTTGCGAGCGCGAGAATCGCCGCGGTGACCAGACCGAATCCGATTCCGAGCAGCAAATTACTCATTGTGCCTTCTCTGACTGGGGACGTCGGGAAACGCGTCGGCGGCCGGGCGGGCCGGGGCGGGCCGCCGGGCACGCGTCATCCAGCAGTGCGCGGCCAGGGTCGGCCGCAGTGACGTCGCGGGGTGGCATCGGGCCGGCGGCGCGGCGGGGGCGGTCGATGCGACTCGGCAGCGCGAGGCCTGCGTGCTGCTTGGTCGCGACCGGTAAGCGGGCCCAGGGGCGTCCGGGTGCGATGACTGGACGGTCAGCTAATGGCCGCCGGAGTCATGCGCCTGGGCGGGGTGGCAGTTACCCGGAGTTGACGGCTGATCGACGGGGCACGGTGGAGTTGTCAGGCGGAGGCTGTCGGGTGCGTGGCATGTGGCTCCCTCCCGCAGCAGGGCCGGGAAAGCCGGTCCTTGTTCCCTGCCGGGCCTGGTGGGAAGCCATGTCTAGGCCACCGGGAGGCCCGAAATGTGGTAACGCGTCCGAAACGTTGGTCCAGAACGTATACCGCAGTATGCACTGCGTCAAGGGCGGTCCCGGGCTGCTCTGATGCCAGGCAAGGTCCCGCTGCCACGCACGGGTCGGGTTACGTCCGGATTCCGGGACTGTTACGCCGCGTCAGGCCGGCGGGCAGATGATGGCAGGTGGACGGCACCAGGCTGACGGGCGCCGGGTTGACGGGCCTCGGTCGGGGTGCTATGAGGGAGGCCTCCTCTTGGAGACCTCATCGCCTATCATCAGGCCATGGTCGGCTGGGGCTGGTATGGCCGGGCAGGAGCAGGCAGAAGCGTGCGGGAAGGACGGCCCCGAGGTGCCATCGCTTTACCAACAGTTGCTGGAGGAAGTCCTCGAGGGTGACCTCCGGCCGGGGGAGATCCTGGTCGAGTCCGCTCTCGGCAAGCGCTTCGGGGTGAGCAGGACCCCGATCCGTGAGGCGTTGCGCATGCTCGAGCAGGACGGCGTGCTGGAGCGGGTCAACCGGGGCATGCGGGTCCGCCGGACGAGCCCCGAAGAGGTGCTTGAGATCTACGGTGTGCGGACGATCCTGGAAGCGGCGGCGGCGCGGGACGCGGCGACCCGGCGCACCGAGTACGACCTGGTCACCCTGGACCGGATCCTGCGCAGCATGGCGGAGGCGCGCACCGCCACCCCCCAGCAGATGGCGGCGATAAACCGGTCATTCCACCGCGCGATCTGGCAGGCGGCCAAGAACCGCACGCTCACCGACCTGCTCGAGCGGCTCGCTGTCCACCTGCGCCGCTACCCGGCCACGACCTATCTGCGGTCCGGGCGGTGGGACGAAGCGCTGGAGGAGCACCGGCTGCTGCTGGAGGCGATCCGCCAGGGGGACCCGAATGCTGCCGCGGAGGTGGCGGAAAAGCACATGTGGGCGTCACGGGATGTGCGCCTCGACATGATCCGGGAAGCGCCGGACGAGACGGACCACCGCTAGCGAACCGGTGCTCCTTGACACCCCGGAGGCCGACTCCTACTGTGCTGTGTACAACGGTATGCAATCAAATACATCCGAGGTACACACATGGGCCGTCGCGGTGCCGACGTCATCGTTGACTATCTTGTCCAGCAGCGGGTTCCCTATCTGGTCGGCGTGTGCGGCCACGGGATTCTGGGGCTGCTGGATGCCGCCTACGACCGCCGTGCGGAGATCCGGACCATCTCCGCGCACGATGAGCGGGTGGCCGGGTTCATCGCGGACGCGTACTACCGGGTGGCGGGCCGGCCGATCGCCACCTATACCTCCTGCGGTCCCGGCTCGGTGAATATCGTCATGGCCATTGCCGGGGCGATGTTCGACTCCTCGGCCATGCTCGCGATCACCGGGAACGTGCCCACCTCGCAATTCAACCGCGGCCCATTCCAGGAATCCGGGAAGTACTTTCAGGGTGACTTCCCCAGCGTGATCCGCAGCTACGTCAAGCGCAGCTTCCAGGCGGTCCGGCCGGAGATGCTCCCGCTGATGCTCAGCCAGGCGTTCGCCCTGATGACGTCGGGCCGGCCGGGCCCGGTCAACCTGGACGTCCCGCTCAACGTCTTCGTCGAGGACGTGGGCGAGGAGGCGGCCGCCCCGCTGTGGCGCCCGGAAGCGGTGACTGCGCCCGCGCCGTCCGCCGACACGCTGCGCCGGGTGGCGGAGTTGCTCGATGAGGCCGAGCGGCCGGTCATCGTGGCGGGTAACGGCGCGCAGGCCCCCCGGGCCCGCGCGCTGGTGCGGCAACTCGCCGCGGCCCTGCACATCCCCGTGGTCACCACGCCGCTGGGCAAGGGCGTGCTGGACGAGCGGGACGACTTGTGCCTGGGGCCGACGGGCCGCAACGGCACCTACGCAGCGAACCAGGCGGCCCGGACGGCCGACGTCATCCTGGCCCTCGGCACCCGCTTCGACGACCGGTCGACCAGTTCCTGGATCCCCGGAGTGACGTTCAGCATCCCGCCGGCCCGGCTGATCCACGTGGATATCGACCCCGGCGAATTTGGCCGTAACTACCCGCCGACGCTGGCGGTGATCGCCGATACCGCGGAACTGGCCGCCGGGCTGCTCGCCCTGATCGCCGAGGACCCGGTGCCCGCCGGGCGCCGGGCGGGCTGGCGGGCGGAGACGGCCGCCTGGAAACGCCAGTGGGAGGCCGACATGGCGCCCCGGCAGGCTGACCCGGCGGTACCCATCCGTCCCGACCGGCTGGTCGCCGAGCTCCAGCGGGTCCTGCCGGACGATGCGAACGTGCTCGCCGACGTCGGCATTCACCACAACTGGCTGCTCCAGCAACTGTCCGTGCCGCCGCGTGGCCGGCTCCTGCAGGCCTGGGGCTTCGCCTCGATGGGCTTCGGGGTCGGCGGGGTGATCGGCGCCAAGCTGGCCGCGCCGGACCGCCCGGCGCTGACCGTCTGCGGCGACGGCTGCTTCCTGATGCACGCGAACGCGGTGGCCACCGCGGTCGAGCACGATGTGCCCGCGGTCTGGGTGGTCTGGAACAACACCGGCTACGGCTCGATCCGGGGCCAGCAGGCCACGTTCTTCGGTGCCGACCGTGAGATCGCCACCCGGTTCCGCCACGACGCGACCGGCGAGCTCTTCAGCACCGACATCTCCGCCATCGGCCGGGCCATGGGCGCCGACGGAGCGCGGATAGACAGTCCTGATGAGATCGCCGACGCGGTCGAGGCCGCCATCAAGTCGCAGCGGCCGACCGTCCTGGACGTGCGGGTCGATGCGTCCGTGGCCGCGCCGGGCACGGGCAGCTGGGATCTGCCGCCGCTGCCCGGCCCGGAGCCGGACTATGGCTGGTAGCCCGGCGGCCCGGCTGCTGCCCTGGGTCGGCGGCCACTACCTAGCGGTCGATGAGTTCACGGATCTGGTCGAGCCCTGGCGCGGCCGGGTGGTGGCCCGGGTCGGCGTGGCTGACCGGGGAGTCGTCGCCGCTGCGCTGGCTGCCGCGGCGCAGGCGCAGCCGCTGATGGCGGCGATGCCGGTCCACGAGCGGGCCCGGCTGCTGCGCGCGGCCGCCGACATGGTGGCGGCCCAGGCGGGCGAGCTGGCCCGGGAGATCACCGCGGCCACCGGCAAGGTGATCACGCATACCCGGCGGGAGGCCTCGCGGGTGCCCTGGACGCTGCGCGCGGCGGCCTCCGCCGCGGAGGCCCTGCAGCCGCCCAGCCCCCCGCCGGATGCCATGCCGGGAGGCGCGGGCGTCATCGCAGTGATCACCCGGTGCCCGGTAGGCACCGTCGCCGCGATCACCCCGTTCAACGCGCCGCTCAACCTGGTGGCGCACAAGGTCGCGCCGGCCCTCGCGGCCGGGAACTGCGTGGTGGTCAAGCCCGCGCCGCAGGCGCCCGGGCCGGCCCTGCGGCTGGCCGAGATCCTCACCGGGGCGGGCTTCCCGGCGGGCGCGGTCAACGTGGTGCCGGGCGGCCGGGATACCGGCGCGGCGCTGCTGGCCGACCCGCGGGTCGGCCTCGTGAGCTTCACCGGGGGGACCGAGGCCGGCCGGGCCATCCGGTCCGCCGCGGGCCTCCGGCCGGTGCTGCTGGAACTGGGCGGTAACTCGGCCAACCTGCTGTGCGGCGACGCCGATCTGGAGCTGGCCCTGCGGGAGTGCGTGACCGGCGGGTTCTCCAACAACGGGCAGAGCTGCAACTCCGTCCAGCGCATCCTGGTGCACCGGGACGCCGCCGGCGACTTCACCGCGGCGCTGGCCGCCCGGGCGGCCGGGCTGTGCCTGGGCGACCCGATGGACGACAGCACCGACATCGGGCCGCTGATCGCCGAGTCCGCGGCCATCCGGGTGGCGGCGGCCATCGAGGAGGCCGTGGCCAAGGGGGCCACGCTGCACACCGGCGGCACGCGGGACGGCGCCGTCATCGCCCCCACGGTCTTGTCGGGTGTCGGGCACGACCTGTCGCTGTACTGCGCCGAGGTCTTCGCCCCGGTGGTCCTGGTGGAGGCTTATGACTGCCTCGACGAGGCCATTGAGGCGGCCAACAGCACGCCATTCGCGCTGCAGGCGGCGGTCTTCACCCGGTCGCTGGACACCGCGGCGCGCTGCTTCGCCGAGCTCAGGGCGGGCAGCGTCATCGTGAACCGGTCGTCCAACTTCCGGCTCGACCAGCTTCCCTACGGGGGCGTCGGCGAATCGGGGGTCGGCCGGGAAGGGCCCTGGTACGCGGCGGAAGCCATGAGCTACCTGAAGTCCATGGTCATCGTGCCGGGCGGCGGGTGAGCGTGGCCGGGCACGTTCCCGCCGGGCCGGACGTGGCCGGGGCCGGGCTCGCCACCACGCTCGCGGAGTTCGCGTCCGGCCTGCGGCGGGAGGCGGCCGGGGAACCGGCGGCCGCTCATGCCGGGATGCTGATCCTGGACGCCGTGGGCTGCGCCCTGGCGGGCTGGGCGGCCGAGGAGACTCCCCAGATGCTGCGCGCGGCCCGCGCCCTCGGCGGTGCCGGGGATTCGACGGTCATCGGCGCTGCTGCCCCCGCGCCGCTGATCGGGTCCGTGCTGGCGAACGCGTACCTGACCACGGCCGTCACCGCGTGTGACGTCTACACGCCCGCCCATTGCCACCTGACGCCGGAGGTCATTCCGGCCGCGCTCGCCATCGCCGAACTCGAGCATGCCTCCGGGGCGGCATTGCTGACGGCGGTCACGGCCGGCCTGGAGACCGCGAGCCGGCTGCTGCGGGCCATCGACTACGCGGAGTTCCGGCGGCGGGGCTGGCACTCGCCCGGGATCATCGGGCCGGCCGGGGCGGCGGTCGCGGCCGGGCTGCTGCTCGGCCTGGACACCGGCGGGCTCCGGACGGCGATGAGCCTGGCCATGAGCCAGGCCGCCGGGACCTTCGCGGCGTGGCCGACCACGGCGGTGAAGTTCCACCAGGCCCGGGGGGCGATGGCGGGCCTGCTCAGCGCCCGGCTGGCCGCCGATGGCTTCAGCGCGGGGGCCGAGCCCTTCGAGGCAGCGGACGGTGGCCTGTTCACTAGCTACTCGCCGGGCGACCCAGCGGCAGCACTGGCCGGCCTGGGGGCCGACTGGGAGCTGGAACAGATCTCGGTCAGGCTGTGGCCCGGCGCGACGCCGGTCCAGGCGCTGCTCACCGCGCTGCTGGGCCGCGGGCAGCAACCGCCCGCGGCGGCCGACGTGACGGCCGTGGAGATCAGGGTCCCGCCCGCGACCTACGCGGCGCACCGCGGACTGGCCCACCCGGCCGGCTGCTTCGAGGCGCTGCTGTCCTTCCACTACGTCGCGGCCGTCACGATCGCGCACGGCCGGTTTGGCATCGACCTCGCCGGGCCCGCGCACCTCGGCGATCCTGGCCTGGCGGCATTCATCGACGAGCGGGTGGCGCTGCTGGCCGACCCGGCCATCCCCCGCGGCGGCGTGCGGCTGAGGATCACTACCAGCGGTGGCGTACGGCACGATATTTGCGCCGACCATGCGCTGGGCACGCCGCAGCACCCGGCGTCCCGGGCCCAGGTCGAGGAGAAATTCGCGGGCAACGCCACGGCCCGGCTCGGCCCGGCGCGCGCCCGGGAGCTTCTCGCCGGGATCAGCCGGCTGGACGATGTACCTGACTGTGCCCCGCTGATCGCGCTCACCCGGCAGCACCGCCGGGGGGAGTGAGCGCGCCGTGCTGGCCCTGGCCCTCTCATCACGGCGTCCCGCAGGCCCCCGATGACGGGGAGTCACGGACCATGTGAACCTCGGCCCTACCGGACCGCGCGTCTCGCGGGTCTGCCCCGGCATGATGAGCTACGGCCACGGCCTCCGGTCATCCGCTGATGTCGTCAGCGGCGTCGCCGGCCGCCTGGGCGGCGTCGGCCAGGAACGCGCCGAGGATGTCCCGGTGCCCGGCGGGAACCCTGGCCGCCAGGGCGTGGATGGCCGCGTGGTAGCGGGCCAGCCCGGCCGGGGTGCGCTCGGCCGCGCGCGCGGACAGTTCCAGGAGCACGGAGCGGCGGTCGGTCGGGTGGGGGCGCCGGTTGACCCATCCTGCGCGCTCGAGCCGGTCGGCGAGCATGGTGACAGCTCCTGAGGTGAGCGCCAGCCGGGCACCGAGGTCGCGCAGGGTCAGGGGCCCCGCGGCCTCGAGATGCTCGAGGGCGTCCAGGTCGGTTTCGCTGATGCGGGCCTGCCGGGCCAGCGCTGCCCGCATCCGGTTCCGTTCGAGCCCGAAGCGCTGCAGGGTGCCGGCGAGAGGGTCGCGTGCTGGCTGAGTCATTTGACCTGAGTATAGCGTGTCACTAAGCTTCTTAGTTAGAGAGCTACTTTTTGGCTAAGCTATCTGGGAGGAACCGAGTCTCCGGATCCAGGACGGGTGCCTGCCCGGAGGGAGATCGAGTAGCGATGGCTGATCGATTCCCCGGGGCGGGCGCGCCGCGGAAATGAGGGATACCGATGTGCCGTACCGGAACGCAACCAGCCCAGGACGGCGCACGCCGGCCGGCCAGCCGGGCCGTTGCGGGACTCGCCGCAGTATCCATGGTGTTCGGGCGGGGTGCCGCCGCCCGCACGGTGGCCGGGCGCGCCGGGCTCACCGCTGGCGACCGCCTGGTGGATGTGGGCTGCGGCCCCGGCACCGCCGTTCGGGAGGCCGCCCGCCATGCCGCCGCCGCGACCGGGGTCGATCCCGACCCGGCCAGCCTGTCGCTGGCTCGCTGGATCAGCGCCTGGCGCCGGGCCCGCAACGTTACCTGGCTCGAGGGACGGGCCGAGCACCTGCCGCTTCCGGACGACTGCGCCACTGTCGTGTGGGCCCTCAGCTCGGTTCACCACTGGGCCGACCGCATCGCCGGCTTCGCCGAAGCGCTCCGGGTGCTCACCCCCGGCGGCCGGATCCTGATCGCCGAACGACTGGTCAGGCCCGGTGCCCGGGGGCACGCCGCCCATGGCCTGACCCCAGCCCAGGCCGGGCAGATCGCCGAGGAGATGGTGGCCGCCGGGTTCACTGATATCCGCACCCAGACCAGCCGGGCGCGGCGGCGCGTCCTGATCATCGTCGAGGCCAGCCGCTTCACGGCGGGCCAGGCTGGCCCAGCCGGGCGGGCCGCAGGGACAGCGCCCGCCACCGGTGCCCGCCGCTGACCGGTCAGCGGGCGCCCCGGCTCCAGGCGTCCGTGCTCGAGTTGCAGCCGGCGAGCCGGACCGCGGCGCTGGTCACGACCTGGTCTGAGGAGAGACCGGGGCAGTTGTCCTTCGTGGCCAGCAGGCTCAGCGTGAGCACGCCCAGTAGGCCGGCCACGACGACGCAAATCAGTACCGTCCGCCGGGCCGACCGGGTGCTGATGGCCTCGGTCGCCGGCATGGCCTGGCCCGACGCCCGCCGGGCGAAGGCCGCGAATGCCGATTTCAGCCGGGGGTCGGCCGCCTGGAGAACCTGCTCGATCTGGTCAAGAATCCGCTGCTGGCGGGCGGGCAGGTTCATCCGCTTCTCCGGGTGCGGCGCGCACTGAATACCTGCTCGCAGGTTAGCCGGCGTGGGCGTCCGTCCTGGCGGCAGATTCGGCCCGGCTGGCCGCCAGGGAGGCCGGCCGCAGCCGACCGGCCAGCGGGGCCAGCTGACGGGCACCGGGGAACTGCCGGACCTGGGTCAGGCGCTACCTGTCGAGGAGGGCAGCCAGCCGGGCCGGGGCGACGGCCCGGTACGCCTCCCGGCACAGCTCGCCGATCTCGGCCCAGTCCGGGGCGCGGTCCAGCCGGATCCCGATCCAGCCCCGGCCGCCCACGTAGGGCGGCCGGAAAAAGCGGCCGGGGTCGGACGCGGTGAGCCCGTCCTGCGCGCCCGGCAGGCCCGCGCACCACAGATGCGGGAATTCATTGTCGTGATGGCCCTGGGCCCACAGCGTGACGAACGCCTTCTTGTCCCGGACGAACCAGGTTGGCGCGCCGTGGCTGGGGCGCTCAGTCACCTGGGGCAGGGCCACGCAGATCGCCCGTACCTTCACGGCCAGATCGGCAGTCATGCGGCTTCCCTACCCATCCCGGCCGGCTAGTAGCAGAATTTTTCCGCTACTATAATTTTTTAGCAACTGTAAGTACGTGGCACTGGCCGTCCCTTCCCCTCGGCGCAAGGAGTTCCCGTGAGTGTCATCCGCATCGTCCGTGATTACCCCCATCCCCCCGCGAAGGTGTGGCGGGCGGTGACCGACCCGGCGCTCATCCCGCTGTGGACCGCGACCGGGGCGGGCGGCCGGACGGAAGGATTCGCCCCCGCCGTCGGCACGAAGTTCCGGCTCGTCGCCAAGCCGAAGCCCGGCTGGAACGGCGTCGTGGACTGCGAGGTGCTCGAGGTGAGCGAGCCGTCGCTGCTGCGCTACTCGTGGGCCGGCGGCGACGGCCGAGGCGATGTGACCGAGGTCGCCTACCGGCTCGAGCCCCGGGCGGGCGGCACGCGATTCACCTACGAGCACACCGGCTTCACCGGCCCCGGCGGCCTGTTCATGGCCAGGCTGCTGGGCCGGGTCCGGCGGAAGATGCTGACCGTGGGCCTGCCTGCCGTGCTGGATGATCTCGATGACGCCGGCCGGCTCCGCCCGGCCAGCACCCTCGAGCCCAAGTCTCCCGGCTGAGCGGATCCGGAGGGACGCCCGGCGGTCCGGCCGGGGCGGGACCGGTCAGGCAGGCCTGGGCGGACTTGCGGAAGGCCGCCACCAGAAGGCTGCGGTCACCGGCGCGGGGTGGCCAGCGCGCCGTGGCTGGGCTCGACGCCTGCCGGCGGAACCGTGGCCAGGTCGCGACGCGGTCCCCTCGACACGCCGATTCTCGGCCCGGCGATGCCGAAGGACGCGGCCGACCATCCTCAACCCGGTCCAGGATGCCAGCACGATCATCAGCGGCATCGGCTCGCTGCTCGGGCTCTGACGGGAGACAGCTCCTCGCCGGAGGTCAGGTGGATCGCGTTCGCGATCGTCACCGCGGCCAGCGCGGGCGCGCCGAGCAGGGAGCCCAGCGCCGGGAGGTCGCGGTCCGTGCCGAGGACCCAGGCCACGTTGCGCACGCCCTCGTCCGTGGCGGCCCGCCGGGCCTGCGCCAGCATGTCAGGCTCTGGATCCATCCCGGCGACCGCCCGGGCCCGGCGGGCCAGCGGCAGCGTGAGCTGCCCGGTACGGCAGCCGACGTCCGCCACCACGTCATCGGCGCCCAGGCCGAGTGCCCGGGCCAGCAACCCGGTGAACGCCGGCGGGTACCCGCGCCGGAACCGCGCATAGAACGCCGCCGTCTCGCCAGAGAAATCCCCGCTCACGCGGCCAGCGTGGCGGGCCCAGGCCAGCCCGGCCAGCCCGTTCCGCTGTCAGCGTCAGAGTGGCTGGCGGCGCTTGTCAGCGGCTGTCGGCTGCCTTCGGCGGCAGGCCGGAGACGAACTCGAGGCCGCGCTGGACCCACCGGGCCAGCTCATCGTCGGCCGCGAAGCCGCCCGGGTCGACACGCACGAAGGCGGCCATGGCCCGCCCGGCAAATTGCATGGGCCGCACGTGAGGTTCGCTGAGAGCCTGGTCGCGGCGTTCCGCGCCGACCCGGACGATCAGCGCCGGGCCGGTGATGCCGCAGCACATATTCCCGTTGACCAGGAACGACAGGCCACCCACCATCTTTCTTTCCACCACGTCGTCCCGGCCGGACAGCATGCGCCGCACCCGCCCGGCCGCTTCCTGGTCATAGCTCACCGGACCGGTGCCCCGTCCCCGTCATCGCCGCCCACGGCCTCCGCTCCCATGTGGCCAGCCTGGCATGCCGCACGCTGGCCCGGTGAAGCGCTCGGCGACGGTCATGCCAGCCTTCCGGCCGCCAGCCGCCCGCCCGCCAGGACCGCGTGCGTGCAGCCTTCCAGCGGATGCCTCCCGCCGGATACCCGGGATTCACCTTCGCGCTGCCGGCCTGGCCCAGGATGGAAGAGCCGATCGCGGGAGTACCCGCAGACGTCTCGTCCACCGGAGAGCCCAGCGACCGTGGTACAGATCTCTGCTCATGCTGACCACCGGGAAGAGGCCGGACCGGTCACCTGCCAGACGTATACGGAGATGCTGGCCTCCGGGGCCGAGTACGCCGAGTTCGATATCCGCCGGACCGCGGACGGAGTCCTGGTTGCCTACCACGACGTCCGCGCCGGGCGGGCCGGCCCGCTGGTCTCCGGGCTGGAGTACTCCGCTCTCTGTGACCGGCTGGGGTACGCCGTTCCCCGGGTGGACGAGGTCATGGCGGTCCTGGCCGGCCGGATGACCGGGCACCTCGACCTGAAAGAGGCCGGTTACGAGGAGGAAGTGACAGGGCTGGCGTCCTCGATCCTCGGGGCCGGCCATTACGTCATCACGACCCTGGAAGACGTCTCGGTCGCGGCGATCAAGCGGGCATCCCCGCAGACCCGGACCGCGCTCTCGCTGGGGCGCAGCCTCAGGGGCGTGCCACGGTACCGCTGGGCCGCGGTGCGGCACAGCGAGCTTTTCCCGCTGCCCCGCGTCCGCGCCTGCGGCGCGGACGCGGTCGCCGTCAACTACCGGTTGGCGCGGCTGGGTGTGACGGGGGCTTGTCACCGGCACGGTATCGGCGTGATGGTCTGGACCGTCGATGCCGGCCCGCTGATCGATCACTTCCTGGCCGACCCGCGGATCGACGTCCTCATCACCAACCGGCCGCGGCATGCCGCGCGCCGCCGCGCCGGGCTGGGAACCGGGGTAGCAGCCGCACGGGGCGCGGCGGAGCGCCCTGGCTTCACCGCCGGGGCCGGGCGTCCTGAGGTGGCGGGTACCGCAGGCCCACCATCCCGGCCAGCTCACTGAGGGTGATCTCGAACATGGGGGCGGAGTCGTCCAGCGCGAAGTGCAGGTGGCCGAACACCTCCAGGCTGACCATCCCGTACAGCCGCACCCAGCAGCGCAGGAAGACCAGGCCGGTGCCGAGCGGAAGGTCCACGCCCAGCGCGTCCCGGTAGCGGGCTAGCTGGTCACGCAGGACCGGGTCGATCTCGTCGTCGGCTGGCACCGGGAACGGCTGCTGGCGCCACAGCTCATAGAACAGCGAGAAGAACACCCCGCTGAACTTGGCCGCGCACTCGGTGACCACGTCGTCATGCGCGGCTTCCAGGGTGGGCAGCGGGGTCCCGAAGAGCAGGCCGAACTCGGCCTGGTGGCTCAGCGCCCAGCGGCGGAACTCGCGGCAGGCGGCGACCATCTTCCCGGTCATGCCGTCACTGGCGGCGGCGTCGATGGCCCCGGCGATGTCGGCGCCCAGCTCGGTGAAGATATCCCCGACCACATGCCGCAGCAGGTCCTCGTGGCTGCCGAAGTACCGGTACAGGGCCGGCGCCGTCATGCCGATCTCCCGGGCGATAGCCCGCAGGGTCGCCGCCTCGGGGCCCTGCTCGATGAGAATCCGGCGGGCCGCCTGCTTGATCTCGGCCGCGGTCTCGGCTCGCACCCGGTCGCGCCTGCTGAGCGTCTCCGTCATCGCGCGCCCTCCTGCAGGTGGCCATCAGGTAAACAGCCTTGACATTCGTGAACATCGTATGCGAGCTTAACGGTGTTAGCTGTTTACAGTGTTAGCGGATCCGGCTGACCGTCCGAGTCTAGGCCGGGGAGGGCCGATGTTCGAGTCTTGGGGACGGCTGGTCTACCGGCGGCGGCACCTGGTGCTGGCCATCGCGGCGGTCCTGGTGGCGGCCGCGGCCGTGTGGGGCACCGGGGTGTTCGGGGCACTGCAGTCGGGTGGCGGCTTCACCGCCCCCGGCAGCCCCAGCCAGCAGGAGAGCGACCTGGCCGCGCGGGCGTTCGGCCGGGACGCCGCGGATGTCGTGGTGCTGTACTCCAGCCCGGTGCTGACCGTGCGCGATCCCGCGTTCCGCACCGCGGTGACGGCCACCCTGGCCGCGCTGCCCCGGGACCAGGTGATTTCCGCCGCCGACTACTGGACCACGCGGTCGCCGCAGTTCACCGGCTCGGCTGGCCATGCCAGCTACGCGGTGCTGGAACTGGCCGGCGGCACCGACTCGGCCCGGATCAAGACCTACGACGCGGTGCGTGGCCGGCTGGCCGCGCCCGGGCTGCGCACCCAGGTGGGCGGGCAGATCCCGACCGAGGCGGCCATCAACCACGAGGTCACCTCCGACATCGGCCGGGCCGAGGGCATCTCCATGCCGGTGCTGCTCATCCTGCTGCTGGTCATCTTCGGCAGCCTGGCCGCGGCCAGCCTGCCGCTGGCCGTCGGCGGCCTGGGCATCCTCGGCTCGTTCGCGGCGCTGCGGCTGCTGACCCTGGTCACCGGGGTCTCCATCTACTCGGTCAACATCACCACGATCCTCGGCCTCGGCCTGGCCATCGACTACGGGCTGTTCATGGTCAGCCGGTTCCGCGAGGAACTGCACCGGCAGGACACCCCGGCTGACGCGGTGGCCGCCACGGTGGCCACCGCGGGCCGCACCGTCGCGGTCTCGGGGATCACCGTGGCCGTGGCGCTGGCCAGCCTGATGCTGTTCCCGGAGGTGTTCCTCCGCTCGATGGGCTACGGCGGGGTGGCTACGGTGCTGGTGGACATGCTGGCCGCGCTCACCGTGCTGCCCGCGCTGCTCGCGGTGCTCGGGCCCCGGGTGAACGCGCTGCGGGTGCGCCGCGCCGCGATCCGGCCGCCCCGGGATGAGCAGGCGGGCGCCTGGTACCGCATCGCCCGCAGCGTGATGCGGCGGCCGGCCGTCTACGCCTGCGTGATCGTGGCCGCCCTGCTCGCGCTGGCCTCCCCGTTCCGGGGCATCACCTGGGGCGGCACCGACGCGCGGGCGCTGCCCGCGGCCGCGCCGGCCCGGATGGTGACCGAGGCGCTGAACCGGGACTTCCCCGGCAACCCGGCCAGCCCCATCGAGGTGATCGCCCGGCTGCGCGGTCCCGCGACGGCGCCGGCCCAGCGGGCCGCGCTGCTGTCCTACGTCCGCCGCCTGGACCGCGTCCCCGGGGTCTCCGCCGCGCAGGTGACCGGGGTGCGCGGGGCAGTCGCGCGGGTGGACCTTCGTTATGCGGCCAATCCCGATTCGGTCGCGGCGCGGGACATCGTGACAGCCGTGCGGGCCGTCCCGGTGCCGGCCGGCGGTCACGCCTACGTGGGCGGCGTGACCGCGCAGCTGGCAGACGAGCTGGCCAGCCTGGGCCACACCCTGCCGTGGATGGCGCTGGTCATCTGCCTGGCCACGTTCGTGCTGCTGTTCCTCGCGTTCGGCTCGGTGGTGCTGCCGGTCAAGGCGATCGGCGCCAACGCGCTGTCGCTGACCGCGACGTTCGGCGTGGTCGTCTGGATCTTCCAGCAGGGTCACCTCTCCGGCCTGCTCCGCTTCACCCCGACCGGCACCATCGACCCGTCCATGCCGATCCTGATGCTGGCCATCATCTTCGGGCTGTCCATGGACTATGAGGTGTTCCTGCTGTCCCGGGTCCGCGAGCGCTACGACGTCACCGGGGACAACCCGGCCGCGGTGGCCAGCGGGCTGCAGCGCACCGGCGGGCTGATCACCAGCCTGGCGCTGCTGCTGGTGATCGTGGTCGGCGCGTTCTCCGCGTCCGGCATCACCTTCATCAAGCTGATGGGCGTGGGCATGATCGTCGCGCTGGTGGTGGACGCCACCGTCGTCCGGGTGCTGCTGGTGCCCGCGGTGATGCGGCTGATGGGCCGGGCCAACTGGTGGGCGCCGCGGCCGCTGCGCGGCGTGTACCGCCGGTACGGCATCCGGGAGGCCGGCGTGCCGCGGCCGGCGGCCGAGCCGGCCCGCACCTGACCGGGCTGGGCGCGGGCCGCCGCCGATCCCGGCTGGGCGCGGGCCGCCGCCGATCCCGGCCGGGCGCGGCCCGCCGCCCCGGCCGGCCTCAGCCCGCGTTGACCGCGAGGACCAGGGGCAGCACGCCGGGCGCGCCCGCCTCCCGGAGCAGCTTCGCCGCGACGGTCATCGTCCAGCCGGTGTCGATCTGGTCGTCGATGGCCAGGACCGGGCCGCCCGCCGCGGCCACGGCATCCCGGGCTGGCCCGGGCAGCATCAGCTCCCGCCACACGGCCTGCAACCGCTGCGGGCTGTTGAACTGGCGGGGGCCGGGCCCGGCCCCCGTGTAGCGCAGCGAGCCGAGCAGCGGCAGCCGCCCGATCGCGGCGATCCGGTCGCCGAGGCTGGTGATCAGCTGCGGCCGGGTCCGGCTCGGCAGCGTCACCACGCCGGCCGGCCGCTGCGGCCAGTCCCAGGCCGCGAGCACCGCCACCAGGGCGTTCACCAGTTCCTCGGGGACCTCGCCGTCCGGTGCCGGGCCCTCCGGGCCCGCGCGGTCCAGCAGCGCGCGCAGCCGCGGGCCCCAGCCGAGCCCGGTCAGCCGGCCGAGGGCGCGCCCGGGCTCCGCCGCCAGGCTCGCCGGGATCTTGCCGGACACATCCACGCCCAGCTGTGCCATGCCCGTCGGCCACATCCGGCGCGGCGCCACGTCCAGGCCGGGCCGCAGCAGCCGGGCCTGCGCCGCCGCCGCGCCGGCCGCGGAGACCTCGGCCGGCCAGGGCTTCCCGGTGCAGTTGTCGCACCGGCCGCACGGCTCCGCCTCCGGGTCGTCCAGCTGCTGCCGCAGGTACTCCAGGCGGCACTGCGTGGTACTGGCGTAATCCAGCATCGCCTGCTGCTCCCGGGTGCGCTCGGCCGCCACCCGGGCATAGCGGTCCGCGTCGTAGGCCCACGCCGCGCCGGTCGCCGCCCAGCCGCCGGTGACCTTCCGGACCGCCCCGTCAGCGTCCAGCACCTTGAGCATCATCTCCAGCCGGGCCCGGCTCAGGTCCACCCGGGCCTCCAGGGCAGCGGAGGACAGCGGCCGCCCGGCCTCCTCCAGGGCGGCCAGCGTAGCCCGGACCACCGGCTCGGGCGGGAAGGCCAGCGACGCGAAATAGGCCCAGATATCCCGGTCCTCCGCCCCCGGGAGCAGGACCACCTCGGCCCGCGGCACAGCCCGGCCGGCCCGGCCGATCTGCTGGTAGTAGGCGACCGGCGACTGCGGCGCGCCCAGGTGCACCACGAAGCCGAGGTCCGGCTTGTCGAAGCCCATGCCGAGGGCGCTCGTGGCGATCAGTGCCTTCAGCTCCCCGCCGAGCAGGGCCTCCTCGGCGGCGAGCCGGTCCGCCTGCTCGTCCCGCCCGGTGTAGGGGGCGACCTGATAGCCACGCTCGCGCAGGAAGGCGGCGGTCTCGTGGGCGGCGGCCACGGTGAGCGCGTAGACGATGCCTGAGCCCGGCAGCTCGCCCAGGTGCTCGGCCAGCCAGCCGAGCCGCTGCTGGGCGCCGGGCAGCCGGACCACCGCGAGGTGCAGGCTGCGCCGGTCCAGCGCGCCGCGCAGCACCAGCACCTCGCCGTCGGCGCCGCTGGCCAGCTGCTCGGCGACGTCCCGGGTCACCCGCGCGTTCGCGGTCGCCGTGGTGGCCAGCACCGGGACCCCGGGCGGCAAGCCCGCCAGCAGGGTGCGCAGCCGGCGGTAGTCCGGGCGGAAATCATGGCCCCAGTCGGAGATGCAGTGCGCCTCGTCCACGACAAGCAGCCCGGCGGTGGCGGCCAGCTTCGGCAGTACCAGGTCACGGAAGCCCGGGTTGTTCAGCCGCTCGGGGCTCACCAGCAGCAGGTCAACTTCGTCGTCCGCGATCTGCGCGTAGATCTCCTCCCACTCCGTCACGTTCGCCGAATTCACCGTGACGGCCCGCAGGCCGGCCCGGGCGGCCGCGCTGATCTGGTTGCGCATCAGGGCGAGCAGCGGGGAGATGATCACCGCGGGGCCCATGCCCCGGGCCCGCAGCAGCGCCGCGGAAACGAAGTAGACCGCTGACTTCCCCCACCCGGTGCGCTGCACCACCAGCGCCCGCCGGCGCTCGCTGGCCAGGGCATGGATCGCGGTCCACTGGTCGTCGCGGAGCCGGGCGGACTCCCCGGCGAGGGAGCGCAGGCAGCGCTCCGCCTCTTCG
>CAWCBE010000003.1:0-221157 GCA_963793825.1 uncultured Actinomycetes bacterium | reverse complement strand
GACCAAAGTCACGCTAGGGGCTGGTGCCGACCGTCCTACCTGGTGCCAGGTGGCTGCACAGTCCGTGGGGCCTGGCGGAGGAGGGGCGGTCGGGCCCCACGGCTGGGCCGCGGGGTCAGGCGGTCTCGCCGAACAGGTCGTTGTGCACCCGGGTCAGGTGGGTGCGCATGGCCTCGGTCGCCCGGTCGCTGTCCCGCGCGCGCAGCCCGGCGACGAGTTCGGTGTGGTCGGACTGGTACTTGTCCCGGCGCTCCCGTGACGCGCTGCGCCGCTTCATGTCCCCCCACGACTGGCCGTGCCGGGCCCGCTCGATGACCGCGTACAGCTCGCCGAGCAGCGGGCTGTGGCTGGCCGCCATGATGCTCCGGTGCAGCGCGAGATCCCAGGTCTCGAATTCGTCGTAGCTGCCGGCCCGGCCGCCGCCGGCCAGGCAGCGGTCCATCTCGCGGAAGTCGGCAGCCGTGGCCCAGGCCACCACGAGCGGCATGGCCAGCGGCTCCAGCAGCCGCCGGATCGTCATCACGTCGGCCGGGGCGAACCCGGCGCCGCCCTCGGCCGGCGGCCCGGCGCCGGCCGGCTTCGCCGGGCGGCCGGCGTCCCCGGCCAGCCGCAGCGCGCCTGCCTGATCCGGGTAGCGTCGCCCGGCCGTACCGTCATCCGCCCCGGCCAGGGCGCCGCCCGGCCGGAGGGGGGCGAGGAGCGCGCTCCCGGCTCCCACTGCCTGCGGAGCCAGGGACTCGCGCAGGAAGGTCCCGCGGCCGACCTCGCGGGAGATGTGCCCCTCGGCTTCCAGCATCGCCAGCGCGTGCCGGATCGAAGTCCGGGTCGCGCCCAGGTCGGCTGCGAGCTGGCGCTCGGTGGGCAGCCGGGAGCCCGGCCCGAGCCCGGCCCGCGCCGACTCAGCCAGGATCAGCTCGGCCAGCTGGTGCGTGAGCTGGGCAGGCACCGGCGCGGACGGCCTTGCTGGATACCCCATCCGGGTTCTTCACCCCGCCTTCTACGGTGCCCTCCCGAGGCACGCAACCAATCGTACCAATCGAGATAAGACTGTGACTACGGGGGCCGAGAAAGTCCTGTTAACCCTATTGACCCCCACAACCAGTCCGACCTATTCTCAACCAATCTACGGTATACAACCAATCTGGTTCGACTCAACCAATCGGCCGGCCGCTGGAGGCTGCGATCCGGCAGGCGGCCCGGCCATCCGCCACTAAGCCGCCCACCGGCCAGCACAACCACGAACGAAGGAGATCGGGCACGTGAGGCTCGCCACCATCGCCACCCCCGACGGACTGCGGCTGCACGTCCGGGCGCGCTCCGGTTACGTCGATGTCGCCGAGGCGTTGGGTGATCCCCGGTTCGGCTCGCTGAACTACGTCCTGGAAACTGGCCTGCCCGCCATGGATGCGGTGCGGGCCCTCACCGGCGCCGAGGGGCGTGAGGTGGCCGAGGCCGAATTCGGCCCGGCCGTGCCGCGGCCCCCCCGGATCCTGTGCCTGGGCCTGAACTACAGCGAGCACGCCCTGGAAGGCGGCCGCGAGGTTCCCACCTGGCCGGACGCCTTCGTGCGCGGGGCGGACAGCGTGCTCGGCCCGTACGCCGACCTGGTCCGGCCGGCCCTGACCGAGCGCTTCGACTACGAGGCGGAACTCGGCATCGTCATCGGCAGCGGGGGCCGCTACATCAGCGCGGACAAGGCGCTGGACGCCATCGCGGGCTTCGTGGTGCTCAACGACGCCTCGGCCCGTGACTGGCAGCGGGCGGCCAGCCAGTGGACCGCGGGCAAGAACTTCGAGGGCAGCATGCCCATCGGGCCCGAGGTGGTCACCACCGATGAGCTCGACGTCAGCGACCTGGCCATCAGTTCCACGCTCAACGGCCAGGTCATGCAGTCTGCGCGGACCTCGCTCATGCTCGTGGACGTGCCGAGCGCGGTGGAGTTCTTCTCCTCCTTCACCCGTCTCGTCCCCGGGGACGTGATCGCCACCGGCACGCCCGGTGGCGTCGGTTTCGCCCGTACCCCTCCCGTCTGGATGCAGCCGGGAGACGTCATCCAGATCACCGTCGAAGGCCTCGGCTCCATCCGCAATCGGGTGGTCGCCGAGGAGGGCGCCCCCGCCGACTGGCGCTGGCGCCCGGGCGGCCCGCTGCCCAGCGGATTCTGACCCCGCTCCCGGCACCACCCGCCAGCACCTGACCAGCAGCTCACCGAATAATCCCGATCAGCACATCACGTCACTCCACCAAGGTACGGAGGGGGACAATGAAGTTCACCACTCTCAGGCGCCTAGCGCAGCCCGCTGACCGGCTGTGCCGGGTCGCCTGGTCACCCGCCTGGCCCGGACGGATGTCCGGGCCAGGCCAGCACGGCCGGGCGGCACGGGCCGGCGCGGTGCTGGCCGCTGGCGTCCTGGCGGCCGGGCTGGCCGCCTGCGGCAGCAGCTCGGGCAGCGGCTCCGGCGGCAGCACCTCCCCGAGCAGCTCCGGCAGCTCCGGCAAGTCGCTCACCGTCGCCGACGTGGCCCCGTTCAGCGGGGCGGATGCTGCCCTCGGCCCCACGTACCTGGCGTCCTGCTACGGTGCCACGGCCGCCATCAACCAGGCGGGCGGGGTGCTCGGGCACACGCTGACCTGCAAGAGCGTGGACACCCGCGGCGATCCCGCGGACGCCATCCCGGCGGTCAACCAGATGTTCGCGTCCACGTCCAACCTGGCCCTGGTCATCGGGTGCACGTCCGACGAGGCGGCCGCAGTGGTCCCGGTCATCAACGCGCGCAAGATGGCCATGTTCTGCATGACCGGCCAGTCCGAATTCGACCACGTCCAGTACCCGTACTTCTACCGCCTGGTCCCCCCGGACCTGGAGGAGTCGTACGCCATGGTGGCGATCGCGCAGCAGCTGCACTACAAGCGGATCGCACTGGCCTTCGGCAACGACATCGGGTCCCAGACGTTCATCCAGCCGGCCATCAGCGCGCTCAAGAAGGCCGGCATCACGCTGACCACCAACCAGTCGCTTGACCTCAAGGCGACCACGTTCCGCACCGAGGCCGAGGCGATCGTCGCCTCGCACCCGGACGCCATCATGACCGAGGCGCTGGGCTCGGCCGACCCGACCTTGTTCTCCGAGATCAAGCAGCTCAACGGGGGCAAGGTCATCCCGATCATCGGTACCTCGGCCGCGATCTCGCCCGCCTTCTTCAAGTCGGCCGCGGCGGCCGAGGGGGCCAGCACGTTCGCCAGCAGCTTCCACGCCGACAACCTGGTCGTGGAGTCGAACGGACCCGCCTTCAGCGCCTTCAAGACCGCCCTGCTGTCCCAGCAGGGCAAGGTGCCCGGCGCGACCGGTAACTTCACCACCTACCTGAGCGCGCCGGGCGGCGTGCACCTGTACGACGGCATCAACCTGGCCGCCCTGGCCATGCTCATGTCCAAGAGCACCAGCCCCAGCGTGTACGGGCCGGACATCATCAAGATCGGCAACGGCGTGCCCGGTGCCACGGTCTGCTACTCGTTCGCCGCCTGCGCCAGCGCGCTCAAGGCGGGCAAGTCCATCCGGTACGAAGGGCCGGGCGGGCCGACCAACTTCGACAGTTACCACGACTCCACCGGGATCTTCCAGGTGGACACCTACAGCCCGTCGGGCCAGGTGAACGTGACCGGCAACCTGACCCCAGCCCAGCTGCGGGCGCTGTCTTGACGGCAGCCCCGGGCGCACGTGCCGTGGCCTCCCTGCCCCTCCAGGGGAGGCCACGGCACCCTGGGACGGCCGCGCCGTCCCGCGGTGCCATCCCGACCGAGGTGATGCCCGGATGAGCCTGTTCGTCGCCTCCATCGGGTTCGGCCTGGTGACCGCCTCGGTGCTGGCCATCGCGTCGGTCGGGTTCACCCTGCAGTTCGGGGTGACCGATGTGCTCAACCTGGCCTACGGCGCCATCATGATCTTCGGCGCGTACATCGCCTACGCGGTGAACGCGGCCGGGGCCTCGGTGTGGATCGGCCTGATCGCGGCGGTCGTGGCCTGCTCGCTGATCTCGGTGCTGCTGAACATCGGGGTGTACACGCCGTTCCAGCGGCGCGGCACCGCCCCGATCACCATGGTGATCGTGTCGCTCGGGATGACCCTGATCATCGAGTTCGGGGTCCAGGCGGTGTCCGGCGGGACCGCGGTGTCCTACTCCATGGGCAACGGCCCGACGCTCCAGGGCGGCGGGCTGGACCTGACCGGGGTGCAGATCGGCATCATGGTGCTGGCCGTGCTGGTCATGGCCGCAGTGCACGGCCTGCTGCGGTACACCAGGCTGGGCAAGGCCATGCGGGCCACCGCCGCCAACGGCTCACTGGCGCGCAACTGCGGGATCCGCACCGCCCGGGTGATCACCATCACCTGGGCGCTGACCGGGGCCCTGTGCGGGCTGGCGGGCGTGGTCTTCGCCATCGACTCGGGCAGCTTCGACGCCACCTCCACCGACCTGTTCCTCGTGCTCATCCTGGCCGCCGTTTTCCTGGGCGGCCCGGGGCAGGCCTACGGGGCCATGCTCGGCGCGCTGCTGATCGGGCTGGCCACCGAGGTGAGCGCCGCGTTCATCCCGGCCGACTACAAGTACGTGGTGGCCTTCGTGGCCCTGCTCGCCGTGCTGGGCCTGCGTCCCACCGGATTGCTGGGAGCCCGGGCATGACCGGCGGAGGGGAGCGGCGGTGAACGCGTTCTACGCGCTCAACCTGGTCATCTACGCGACGGTGGACGCGATGGCCTGCCTGGGCCTCAGCCAGCAGTTCGGCGTGTCCGGGGTGACGAACTTCGGCTTCATCATCTTCCAGGCCGCGGGCGGCTACGCCGCCGCGGTGCTGGCGCTGCCCAGCCAGTCCGCGAACGGCGGCTTCCAGTCCTACATCGGCGGCTGGAACCTGCCGTTCCCGCTGCCCTGGATCGGGGCCGCGGTGGTCGGCGGGCTGCTCGCCCTGCCGTTCACCTTCCTGGTCGGCCGGCGGCTGCGCGGTGACTTCGCCGCCGTCGGCCTGCTGGTCACCGCGGTGCTGCTGAACCTGCTGGTGACCAACTACCGGCCGCTGCTCAACGGGGACGCCGGGCTGTCGCTCATCCCGCCGCCGCTGCGCTCAGCGCCCAACGTGTTCTCCACCACCTCCAACGGCTACCAGTGGGCGTTCGCGGCGGGTTCCGTGATCCTGGTGGCCGGGGTGTTCTGGCTGGTCTGGCGGGTCACCCAGTCGCCCTACGGCCGGTCACTGCGGGCCATGCGGGACAACGACACGGTGGCCGACTCGCTGGGCAAGAACCTGCTCTCCATGCGCGCCACCATGCTCGTCCTCGGCGGCGCCATCGCCGGGCTGAGCGGCGGCATCCTGGTCTCCTACACCACCACCTGGTCCCCGGCGGCCTGGGGCTACGCGGAAACCGTGGTGCTGTTCGCGGCGGTGATCATCGGCGGCGCGGGCAACCATGTCGGGGCCGTGCTGGGCGCCATCCTCGTGCCGGTCGGCTTCGAGGAGATCACCCGCTTCATTCCCACCTCCAACAACCTGCCGCCCAACCTGATCCCGTCCCTGGAGTGGGTGGCGATCGGGCTGCTCATCGTCATCTTCCTGTGGGTTCGCCCGCAGGGCATCCTGCCCGAGCGCAAGCGTGTCATCCACGCGGCGCCAGCGCCGGCCCCGGCGGGAGCGGCGCCGCCGGGCGAGCATGCGCCCCCGCAGGCGGTGGCGCGCGCGGGTGCGGAAGATCACGATGGGCAGGGGCAAGGCGAAGAGGCACAACGGCCCGTTGTGCTGGAGTGCCTTGACGTCGTCAAGCAGTTTGGCGGGGTCAAGGCGGTGAACGGGGCGTCGTTCGGGGTCCGGCAGGGGACGCTGACCGGGCTCATCGGGCCGAACGGGGCCGGGAAGTCGACGCTGCTGGCGATGCTGGCGGGCACCCTGCCGGTGACGTCGGGGACGATTCGCTACCAGGACCGGGACGTCACCGGGGTGGCGGCCTACAAGCGGGCCCGGCTCGGCCTGGTCCGCACCTTCCAGCTGGCCAGCGAGTTCAAGCGGCTGACTGTCATGGAGAACCTGCTGTCCGCCGTCCCGGGCAACCGCGGGGACTCCTTCCGCGGCGCGCTGGCCGGCAAGCGGTACTGGCGGGCCGACGAGTCTGCCGCGATCGCGCGGGCCGAGGCGCTGCTGGAACGGTTCGGCCTGGAGCGGTTCGCCAACGATTACGCCGGTGACCTGAGCGGCGGGCAGCGCCGCCTGGTGGAGATCATGCGGGCCCTGATGACCGACCCGACCGTGCTGCTGCTCGACGAGCCGATGGCCGGCGTGCACCCGAACCTGGCCCGCCGCATCGGGGCCCAACTAGTCGCGCTGTGCGCCGAGGGCATGACGATCCTGATGGTGGAGCATGAACTGGCGATCATGGACGAATTCTGCGACCCGGTGGTGGTGATGGCCGAGGGCAGGGTGCTGGCGGAGGGGACCATGGAGCAGCTGCGCGGCCGCAGCGAGGTGGTGGAGGCCTATCTTGTCGGCTGAGCTTGCGCTGCACGGGCTGCCGCTGCACGCCGAGGGCATCACCGCGGGCTACGGTGGCGACCCGGTGATCCGGGACATCACGGTGAGCACCACCCCCGGCGAGGTGGTGTCGCTGGTCGGGCCGAACGGCTCGGGCAAGAGCACCCTGCTCAAGGCGCTGGTCGGGGTGGTCCGGATCTCGTCGGGGACGGTGCGGGTCGGCGACCGCGACCTCACCAATTCAGCGCCGGAGCAGATCGCCCGTGAGGCGGTCGGTTACGTGCCGCAGGTGGACGACGTATTCGGCCCGCTGAGTGTCCGGGAGAACCTGGAGATGGGCGGCTACCTGCTGCCCCGCCGCCAGATCCCGGAACGCATCGACCGCGTGCTGGCCATCTTCCCGCGGCTCGGTGACATGCTGACCCGCAGCGCCGGGAAGCTGAGCGGCGGGGAGCGGAAGATGCTGGCCATGGGCCGGGTGCTGATGCTCGACCCGGGCGTCTTCCTGCTCGACGAGCCGACCGCGAACCTGGCGCCGATCGTGGCCACCGCGTTGCTGCAGGAGCACGTCCGCCACCTGGCCGCCAGCGGGGCCGCGGTGCTCATCGTGGAGCAGCGGGCCCGTGCGGTGCTGGCCATCTCGGACCGGACCTACGTGCTGGGCGGCGGCGAGGTGCGGATGGTGGGGACGCCCGCGGAACTGTCCGCCAGCCCGGAATTCGTGGAGTCCTTCCTCGGCGGCGGCGCCCGCGGGCCGGCCGCGGCGCCCGCCGCCAAGCCCGCCGCCGACCGCGACGCCTGACCCCGCTGACCGTGCGCAGGCACCGGCGGGGCGGGGGACGCCGCCGGCGTGTCCAGGCCTGGCCGGCGGATGGACGGGGGTTCCCGGGGCCGCCCCCGGGTTGGCCGAGCCCGCAGGGCCGCCCCCCCGGCCAGGCGTAGCATCGCTGACATGGCGGGTCAGGCGGGTGAGCCACGGTTGGCGGACGAGGCACGGGCCGTTCCGGCCGGGGCCGGCCCGGCCTACCTGCAGGTGCAGACCACGACCGATTCCCGGGCCGAGGCGATGGAGCTGGGCCGCAGCGCGGTCGCGGCCCGGCTGGCCGCGTGCGTGCAGGTGGCCGGGCCGGTGATGAGCACGTACTGGTGGGAAGGCGACCTGGAGCGGTCCGAGGAGTGGCTGCTGCTGTTCAAGCTGCCCGCCGCCGGATACCAGGACCTGGCCGACTTCCTGACCCAGCGGCACAGTTACGACGAGCCCGAGATCATCGCCATGCCGATCGTGGCGGGCTCGGCGGGCTACCTCAGCTGGATGGAGGAGGAGACCCGGCCGCGCTGACCGGCACGTTCCAGGTCAGGATCACCGGGTAGTCGTGCTCGGTGCCGAGCGTGCTGAGCGTGCCGGTGTCCAGCCGGAACAATCGGCCGCCGGCCGGCTCCAGGCCCAGCCAGCGCGCCGTCAGCACGCGCAGCAGGTGCGCGTGCGAGACCAGCGCCACGTCTCCCTCGCCCAGCAGCGGCCGCACCCGGGCCAGCACCGCATCGGCCCGGGCTCCCACCTCCGCAACGGCCTCCCCGGGGTGCTCCGCATCGCCGGGCACGACGCCGTCGCGCCAGAGGTACCAGCCAGGACGGCCCGCCCGGACCTGCGCCGTGGTGATCCCCTCGTACCCGCCGTAGTCCCACTCCTGCAGGTCCGGATCCGGCTTCGCGCCGTGCAGACCGGCCAGTTCCGCCGTCCGCACCGCGCGCTGCGCCGGGCTGGTGAACACGGCGACGATGTTGCGGGCCGCCAGGGCCGGCGCCAGTGACTCGGCCGCGGCTTCTCCCGCCGGGGTGAGCGGTATGTCGGTGCGCCCGGTGTGCCGGCCGGCCCGGCTCCACTCCGTCTGGCCGTGCCGAAGCAGGATCAGTTCTCCCATGGCGACCATCATCGCCGACCCGGGATCCGGCCCCGGCCGGCCCCCGCGTACTGGCCCGCTCACCCGGCATCCGGCCACCCGGCCCGCGGCCGCGTTGACGCACCTTCCTTTCACATGTAAGTTTTTTATTACAGGTGAAAGAACGACTGAGGAGCGACGCTGACCAGTGACGAGCTGCTTACCGTGCTCAGCGCGGTGGCCAATCCGCACCGGATGCGGATCGTGGCCGAGCTGCGGCATGGCCGGGTACACGTCAGCGAGCTGGCCCGCCGGCTGGGCCTGTCCCGGCCGCTGCTCTACATGCACCTCGACAAGCTGGAGAAGGCGGGCCTGGTGGCCGGGAAGCTGGAGCTGTCCGAGGACGGCAAGGCGATGAAGTACTTCGAGCTGGCGCCGTTCGACCTGCGCCTCAACGCCGAAACGATCATCTCAGCGCTGGACCAAGACGGCGCGGAAGGGGACGACATGGATACCCGGGAGACCGACCAGGAAGGAACCAGCCGATGATCGCTTCGCACGTCCCGCGACAGGTCGCCGTCGGGCTGGGCATCCCGTTCTGCGTCTGCGCGGCGGCCGCCATCATCGTGTGGTCATATTTCCGGCTGCAGCGCCACCGGGCCGACGCGGTGGCCATGGCGCACTACGCAAGCTGGCCGAGGAGGCGGTGTCCAACCAGCAGGAACTGCGCACCGAGCTGGCCAAGCTGTCCGAGCACGTGCAGGCGGTCGAGCAGCTGATGCGAGACGTCGGATGAACACCCGGCTGCGGCTGTACCGCAATCCGCTGCGCCAGCTCGTGGCCGGGAGCACCTGGCGCGCGGCCTGGTTCCTGCTCGCCTACCTCGTCTTCGGCTGGCTGTTGTGGGGCTGTGTCCTGGCCGCCGCGCTGACCACCGTCATCCTGGCCATCACGCTGGCGGGCATCCCGCTGCTGATCGGCACGGCCGCGGTGATCCGGGGCTGCGCCAACGCGGAGCGCCGCCGGCTGCGCGGGGTGCTGGCCGAGCCGGTCCGCGGCGGGTACCGCGTGGCCCGCCAGCCCGGCCTCCTCAACCAGGTACGCACCCGCTGGCGCGACCCGGCGACCTGGCGCGATTTCGCCTACCTGTTCGGCCTGTTCCCGCTGCTGTGGGCGGTCGACCTCGCAGTCATCGTGGTCTGGCTGGTGCTGCTGTCCGGGATCACCCTGCCCGCCTGGTACTGGGCCCCGCCGGAGACGTTCAACAACGGGCAGAGCGCGCACGGCGTGCAGCTGGGTTACTTCCCCAACGGCCCGCACGGGCCCGGCTCCTGGGGGGTGTTCGTGGACACGATGCCCAAGGCGCTGATGGCCGCCGCTGTCTTCTTGGTGCTGTTCCTGCTGTTCAGCTACGTCCTCGTGCTCACCGCGCGAATGCACGCGCGGGTGGCGGGCGCGCTGCTGCGGGCGCCCGGAGATCCGCTGGCCGAGGCGAAGGAGGTGCTGACCCACCCGGGACCGCTAGGCAAGCTGCATCCCGAGACCCCGCTGTACCCCGAGACGATGCACCCGGCTCAGTAATGCCGCGCCCTCACCCATGAGGGTCCAGCTCATGGGCGAGGGGACACGACAGACTCACGCACTGCCCGGAGAGAGGCCATGATGCGCCAGCCGTCTAGTTCAGTATTGCCCGAAACCGAGCCGCATCGCGAGCAGCAGCGCCGATCCCGCGCGCCTGTCGTCGAGCGGATCGCCGGATGGAGCGCGCGGCACCGCAAGACGGCGGTGCTCGGCTGGCTGCTGCTCGTCGCCGCGGTCTTCGTGGCCGGGCAGCTGCTTCCGGCCAAGAACGTGCCGTCCTACGACGCCGGGCAGTCCGGCGCAGCCGAGCAGACCCTGCACCGGCTGGGCGTGACCAGCCCGCCCGCCGAGAGCGTGCTCATCCAGCCACGGGGGAGTGGCGGGCCGGGCGCCACGTTCGCGACCGACCCGGCCATGCGCGCCGCCGCCCGGCAGGTCACCGCCGCGCTGGCGGCGCTGCCGCACGCCGCGCGGGACATCGCCTCGCCACTGGGCCCCGGGCACCCCGCGCTGGTGTCCGCGGACAGGCGGAGCGCCCTGGTCACCTTCACGGTGCCGGGGAACGTGAGCAACGAGGACCAGGCGGTGGCCCCGGCGCTGCGCGCGGTCGCCGCGGTGGCGGCCCGCCACCCGGGCCTGCTGGTCGCCGAGGCTGGTGACGCCAGTACCGACCGGGCCGCCAACGCGCTGATCAGCCATGATTTCCGGCAGGCCGAGGTGACCTCGGTGCCGGTCACGCTGATCCTGCTGGCCGGGGTGTTCGGCGCGCTCATCGCGGCGGGCATCCCGCTGCTGCTGGCCGCGACCGCGGTCATCACCGCGGTCTCGCTACTGGCCATTCCCGGGCAGTGGCTGCCGGTCGGGTCCAGCACGTCGGAGGTGGTGCTGATCATCGGGATGGCGGTCGGGATCGACTACTCGCTGTTCTACCTGCGCCGGGAGCGGGAGGAACGGGCCCGGGGCGCGGGCACGGCCGAGGCGCTGCGCCGGGCTGCGGGCACCTCGGGCCGGGCCATCGTGGTCTCCGGGCTGACCGTGATGATCGCGCTGGGCGGCCTGTTCCTCACCGGGTACTCGGTATTCACCGGCGTCGCCATCGGCACCATCGCGGTGGTCGGCGTGGCGGTGGCCGGATCGCTCACCATGCTGCCCGCCCTGCTGGCCTGGCTCGGCCCGTGGGCCGACCGGGGCCGGATCCCGTTCCTGGGCCGGCGCCGCACCGCGGCCCGGCCGTCCCGGCTGTGGGCCGCGCTGGCCCGCCGGGTGGTCCGGCATCCCGCGGCGTGGGGCTCGGTGGCGGCGCTGGCCATGCTGGCGATCGCCGCGCCCGGCCTGGGCCTGCGGCTGGGCAACCCGCCGGACGGCGGATTCTCGGCCAAGGTGCCGGTGGTGGCCACCCTGGACCGGATCGACCGGGCCTTCCCGGGCCGTCCCGCGCCCGCCCAGGTGGTCGTGACCGGCCATGACCTGGGCGGGTGGCCGTGCGGCGCGCGCTGCGCGCACTGCAGGCGGACGCGTCAGCGGGCGGGCCGGTGCGAGGGCCGGTCACGGTGGCGCCGGCTGGCGGCGGCCGCGCACTGCTCGTCAGCGTGCCGCTGGCCGGCAACGGGGTGGATTCCGTTTCGGGCCAAGCTCTCCTGGCGCTGCGTGATCAGGTGCTGCCGGCCACCCTGGGCCGGGCCGGTGGCATCAGCTACGCGGTGGCGGGCAGCACGGCCGCGAACTACGACGACCTGGCCGTGCTGCGGGCCCGCACCCCGCTGGTGCTGGCCGTGGTGGCTGCGGCAGCGTTCCTGCTGCTGCTCGTCGCGTTCCGCTCGGTGGCCATCCCGCTGGTGTCGGTCTCGCTGAACCTGCTGTCGGTGGCCGCGTCCTACGGCCTGCTCACGCTGGTGTTCCAGCACGGGCGCGTGGCCAGCTCACTCGGCCTGGTCAGCTACGGCGCGATCGTGCCGTGGATCCCGTTGTTCATGTTCGTGTTCCTGTTCGGGCTGAGCATGGACTACCACGTGTTCATCCTGAGCCGGATCACGGAATTGCGGCGGCGGGGCGCCAGCACGGCGGACGCGGTGGTCGGCGGGGTGGCCAGCAGCGCCGGGGTGGTCACCAGCGCCGCGGTGATCATGGTGGCGGTGTTCTCGATCTTCGCCACGCTGTCCCTCGTGCAGTTGCAGATGCTCGGCGTCGGCCTCGGGGTGGCGGTGCTGCTCGACGCCACCGTGGTCCGCGGCGTCCTGCTGCCGGCCTGCCTGGCCGTGCTCGGCGAGCGCAGCTGGTACCTGCCGCGCTGGCTGCGCTGGCTCCCTGGCGGCAGCGGAGCCGCCCCCCAGCAGGCTGAACGTTACCTGTGAGATTCCGCATAATCGCCAGACACTGACGTCAGTGTCATAAATATCTGGCATGCTGAACGGGAATCATGACGCGTGCGTCTAGCCCTTGCGCGCGGGTCGGCCGATCTATGACCCCGCGAGGCATGATGCGCGACATGCTCGACCCGGCGCCGCCCGGCGCCGTTACCCCGCTACCCGCTCTGCCTGCGGTACCCGGCCCGGCGCCGGAAGGCCGCAGGCAGGCGGCCGGGCCGCCGGCCGGGGACCTTCCGGCCCGGTCACCCATGGTGGAGCGCATCGCCTGCTGGAGCGCGCGGCACCGGGTCGCCGTCGTCATCGGCTGGCTGGTGCTGGCCGCGGTGGCCATGGTGGCCGGGCAGCTGCTGGGCACGCAGAACCAGCAGCAGTACGACCCCGGTCAGTCCGGGCAGGCCGAGCGGGCGCTGCACCAGCTGGGCGTGGTCAGCCCGCCCGCCGAGACCGTGCTCATCCAGGCCCGGGGCTCCGCCGCCGGGGCCACCTGGGCCCATGACCCGGCGCTGCGCGGCGCCGTCGCGGACGTGGTCAGCGCGCTGCGCGCGCAGCGCGCCGCGGCCCGCGGCATCCGGTCCCCGCTCAGCCCGGGCGGCCAGGCCATGGTCTCCGCGGACGGCCGGACCGTGCTGGTCACGTTCGACGTGGCCGGGCCGCACGCGCAAGCCGACACCACCGTCGGCGCTGACCTGGCTGCCGTCGCCCGGGTCGCCGCCGCCCATCCCGGCCTGACCATCGCCGAGGCCGGGGACGCGAGCACCGACCGGGCCGCCAACACGATGATGGGCCAGGACTTCCGCAAGGCCGAGCTCACCTCGGTGCCGATCACGCTCATCCTGCTGGTCGCGGTGTTCGGCGCGCTCATCGCGGCCGGCATCCCGGTGCTGCTGGCCGGCAGCTCGGTCATGGTGGCCGTGTCGCTGCTCGCCGTGCCCAGCCGCTGGCTGCCGATCGGGACCAGCACCTCGGAGGTGGTGCTGATCATCGGGATGGCGGTCGGGGTCGACTACTCGCTGTTCTACCTGCGCCGCGAGCGGGAGGAGCGAGCCGCCGGGGCCTCCTTCCCGGCCGCCCTGGCCACGGCCGCGGCCACCTCCGGCCGGGCCATCGTGGTGTCCGGCCTGACCGTGATGATCTCGCTGGCCGGGCTGCTGCTCACCGGCATCAACTTCTTCACCGGCATCGCGGTCGGCACCATCCTGGTGGTCGGTGTCGCGGTGGTCGGCTCGGTGACGTTCCTGCCCGCGCTGCTCAGCCTGCTCGGCCCGTGGGCGGACCGGGGCCGGATCCCGTTCCTGGGCCGGCACCGGACCCAGGCCCGGCCGTCCCGGCTGTGGACCGCCCTGGTCCGCCGGGTGGTCCGCCGCCCGCTGATCTGGGGCGGCGCGGCCGCGCTGACGCTGCTGGCCCTGGCCGCCCCGGCGCTCGGCCTGCGCATCGGCAGCCCGGCCATCGACCTGCCGGCGCGGCTGCCGGTGGTACGCACCCTGGACCAGATCGCGCACGCCTTCCCGGGCCTGGCCCCGGCCGAGGTCGTGGTGACCGGCGGCGACGTATCCAGCGCCAGCATGCGCAGCGCGGTCGCCGACCTGCAGGCCCGGGCCTCTGCCCGCGGTGTGATCCACCGGCCGGTCACCGCGGAGCTGGTCGGCCGCGGCCGCGGGCTGGTCATCTCGGTCCCGCTGGCCGGCGACGGCTCCGACTCGGTATCCCGCGCGGCCCTGCTGGACCTGCGCAGCCAGATCCTGCCCGCCACCATCGGGACGGTGCCCGGGACGAGTTACGCGGTCACCGGGAACACGGCGGGCGGTTATGACTTCAGCGCCGCGCTGCGGTCCAGCACGCCCATCGTGTTCGGGGTCGTGGCCGCCCTGGCGCTGGTGCTGCTCATGGTGGCGTTCCGGTCACTGGCCATCCCGCTGGTGTCCATCGGGCTGAACTTGCTGTCGGTCGGCGCGGCCTACGGCCTGATTACCCTGATCTTCCAGCGGGGATTGCTGCAGGGACTACTCGGGTTCACCTCGTTCGGCGCGATCATCCCGTGGGTGCCGCTGTTCATGTTCGTCTTCCTGTTCGGGCTGAGCATGGACTACCACGTGTTCATCCTCAGCCGGATCCGGGAGCTGCGCGGCCGCGGTGAGCCGCCCCGCGCCGCGATCGTGGGCGGCATCGCCAGCTGCTCCGGCGTGGTGACCAGCGCGGCGATGATCATGGTGGCGGTGTTCTCGATCTTCGCCACGCTGTCCATCATCGACCTCAAGATCATCGGTGTGGGCCTGGCGTCCGCCGTGCTCATCGACGCGACGGTGGTGCGCGGCATCCTGGTGCCCGCGGCGCTGGCCCTGCTGGGCGAGCGTGCCTGGTACCTGCCGCGCTGGCTGGGCTGGCTGCCCGGCCGGCGGCTGCTGTGCCACGAGCAGGACGCGCCCGGGGCCGCCATGACCGGTTCCGCCGGGGCGGAACCGGGGACTCAGGGCAGCGTCAGGATCTCGTAGCCGTCCCCGGTGACCAGGATGGTGTGCTCGAACTGCGCGGTCCGCTGGCGGTCCTTGGTGACCGCGGTCCAGCCGTCGTCCCACACGTCGTAAGCGATGGTGCCCAGGGTGAGCATCGGCTCGATGGTGAACGTCATGCCCTCTTCCATGACCACGTCCACGTCGGGGTCGTCGAAGTGCGGCACGATGAGCCCGGAATGGAACGTGGTGCCGATGCCGTGCCCGGTGAAGTCGCGGACCACGCCGTAACCGAACCGCCGGGCGTAGGACTCGATCACCCGGCCGATCGCGTTCAGCGGGCGGCCCGGGGCGACCGCCCGGATGCCCCGCGTCATGGCCTCGTGGGTGCGCTCGACCAGCAGCCGGGACTCCTCATCCACGTTGCCAGCCAGGAAGGTCGCGTTGGTGTCACCGTGTACCCCGTTCAGGTAGCCGGTGATGTCCACGTTGACGATGTCGCCGTCGGCGATCACGGTGTCATCCGGGATCCCGTGGCAGATGACCTCGTTCAGCGAGGTGCACAGCGACTTCGGATAGCCCCGGTAGCCGAGAGTGCTCGGGTAGGCGCCGTGGGCGACCAGGTACTCGTGGCCCACCCGGTCCAGCTCATCGGTGCTGACTCCGGGCGCGACACGCCGGCCGACCTCGGCGAGCGCGCGGGCGGCGAGCTGGCCGGCGGCCCGCATCCGCTCGATCATCTCGGCGTCCTTGACCTCAGGCTCGCCGGTGCGCGGGTACTTGCGGCCCACGTACTCCGGCCGCGGGATGCTGGCCGGGACCTGCCGTGGCGGGGATTGCCGGCCAGGATGGAGCACAGTCGCCATGATCTGGGAGTCTAGTGGCATGGACGAAGACCAGAGCTGGTGGTACTGCCTCAAGCACCGGACCGTCGAACATGGCGCGGGCTGCGCGGGTAAGGACCGGCTCGGCCCTTATCCCAGCCAGGAGGAGGCGGCCCGGGCGCTGGAGATCGTCCGGGAGCGCAACCAGGACTGGGACGCAGCCGACCGCGATCCGCCCGGGAACGGGTGACCGCCGCCCGCGAGCGGGAGTGATGTCCCTTCCGCCGGGTATCGTGGGGGCGACCGCTGGCGAGGCGGGGCGCCCACGGCGTGCCCCCTCCAGGCCAGCGAAGCCGGGGGACCCGGGGGGGTCGTCCCCCCGGGCGGGTAACGCCGGAAGGGGCGCATGGTGGCGGATGACCGTGCGGGCAGTGACCTCCCCGAAGCGGCCAGGGCGAGGATGGCCGAGATCCGGCACAGCGGGACGTGGGGCTCGGCTCTCTCCAGTGACGAGTTCGCCGCGATCCGCGGCGTGGGCTTCGAGCCCGCCGGCCAGGTTCTCGGGGCGGCCGTGTACAACATCGGCTTCACCGGCGGGTACAACTGCCCGGGAGCATGGTCGGCCTACGGCGGTTACGCCCAGGCCTACCGCAGCGTCACCCAGGTGTCCGGGCAGGGCGGCTACGGCTCGTTCGGCCCGCTGACCCAGGCCATGTACGCGGCCCGGCACCACGCGATCAACCGGATGGTGGCCGAGTGCGCCGCGCTCGGCGGGCATGGCATTGTCGGGGTCTCGCTCACGATCGGGGGCTTCCCGGCGGGCGGTCTGGAGTTCAAGGCCATCGGCACCGCGGTCCGGGCGCCCGGGGCGCCCCCGCTCAGCCAGCCGTTCAGCTCCGACCTGTCCGGGCAGGACTTCGCCAAGCTGTTCCGGGCCGGCTGGGTGCCCGCCGGGCTGGCCCTGGGCATCTCGGTGGGCGCCCGGCACGACGACTGGCTCACCGTGGGCCAGACCCGCTGGGGGGCCGGGAACGCCGAGGTGACCGGCTATACCGAGCTTGTCAACGACACCCGGCACGACGCCCGGGTGCAGCTGGAGAAGGACGTCCGCCGGATCGGCGGGGACGGCGTCGTGGTGTCCCGCGCCGACATGCGGGTGCACGAGCGGGAGTGCCCGGTGCAGGAGCACGGCCGGGACCACGTCATCGAGGTGACGATCGTGGGGACCGCGATCGCGCGGTTCGCGCAGGCCGGGAAGCCGCCGCCGCCGCTCGCCATCCTGTCGCTCGACCCGCAGCGCCGCCAGGCCGCCCGTGTCCGGCTCGGACGCTCACCGGCCACCACCGCATCGGAGGGATTGGGATGACCGACCAGCAGAGCCCGCAGCTCGGCGCGGCGGGGGGCGCCGGGCTCGGCGCCGCCGCGGGCGCGGAGCTGAGCGCCGAGGGGGTACCCCAGGACGCCATCCGCCGCCTGGCCGAGCTGCGGCCCGGCCGCCCCGGCTCGATCTTCACCTCGGACCTGTCGGTGAACGAGTTCCTGCTGGTCCGCGAGGCGGGGTTCCGCCCGCTTGGCCTGGTGCTGGGCAGCTCGATTTATCACGTCGGCCTGCAGGTCGGCCGCTGGGGCAAGAACCAGGAACTGGACGTGCTGTCCCAGGCCATGTACCACGCCCGCGAGCTGGCCATGACCCGGATGGAGGCGGAGGCGGACGCGCTCGGCGCGGACGGCATCGTCGGGGTCCGGCTGGATGTGGAGATGAAGGAGTTCGGCAACGACATCGCCGAGTTCATCGCGATAGGCACCGCGGTCAAGGCGGAGCCCGGGGCGGGCGGCGGCGGGGTCACCGAGTGGCGCAACAACAAGAAGCAGCCGTTCACCTCGGACCTGTCCGGGCAGGACTTCTGGACGCTGATCCGGGCCGGCTACGCCCCGCTGGGCATGGTGATGGGCTCGTGCGTCTACCACATCGCGCATCAGCGGCTCGGCGGCAAGATCGGCAACATCGGCCGGAACGTGGAGCTGGAGCAGTTCACCCAGGCGCTGTATGACGCCCGGGAGCTGGCCATGTCGCGGATGCAGGCGGAGGCGGAAGAGCTGCACGCCGAGGGCATCGTCGGGGTGCAGCTGCGGCAGCACAGCCACACCTGGGGCTCGCACACCACGGAGTTCTTCGCGATCGGCACGGCCGTGCGGCCGCTGCGGGAGGACCACGTCATCGAGCGCCCGACCATGGTCCTCAGCCTGGATTCCTGAGCCTGCCGGCGGCCTGGTGCCGCCCCGGGGCTGGTCTCACCGGCCCCCGGTCACGGCCTTGAGCTCGTCGAACGACTCCCGGATGACCTGCGGCAGGTCTCGCTGGTCGGCTTCGCCGACCCAGGTTTCGAACGCGATCCTGAAGACAGCGATCCCGGCCTCGGCAGTCAGGCTCGCGGCCGGGTCTTTGACTCCGCGCCGGCGCAACGTATCGGCGAGCGCCGCGGACAATGCGGCGAGCTTGATCAGCTCACGTTCTTGCAGGTCCGCGTGCGCGGCAATGACGGCCTGGCGCAGCCGGGCGTAAGCGCGGCGATCCTGGAGCAGGACGCCGGCGGCATCGAGGGCCGCGGCGACCGCGTCGATCGGCGGTACCGACTCTGGTGTGCTGGCCAGGGTGGTCACGAGGAGGTCCTGCAGGGAGCCTGCGCCCCCGAACAGGACCTCACGCTTGTCGGCGAAGTGCCGGAAGAACGTCCGCTCCGTCAGCCCGGCCCGCGCGGCGATCTCGGCCACCGTGGTCTGCTCGAACCCGCGCTCGCTGTAGAGCTCCAGCGCCGCCCGCTCCAGCCGGCCGCGCGCATCTGGCTCCCACCGGCTCATGCCCCGATCCTATCTGATGACAGCGACTGACATCGCGTGCTACTGTGATGACAGTAGCTGACATCGATCTGCCTTAGCGTACGTCATGCGGTGGGGTCAGACCACGACCTGGAGGTTTCTCATGCGTGTATTCGTCACCGGTGCGTCCGGCTGGATCGGCTCCGCCGTCGTCCCTGAGCTTCTCGGCGCGGGCCATCAGGTCACCGGGCTGGCCCGCTCGGAAGCCTCGGCGGCTGCGCTCACCGCCGCGGGGGCGCAGGTGCGTCACGGCACTCTTGATGACCTGGACAGCCTGCGGGATGCCGCGGCCGCGTCGGATGGCGTGATCCACCTCGCGTTCAAGCACGACATCGCGTTCTCGGGGGACTTCCAGGGCGCTGCCGATGCGGACCGCCGCGCGGTGCAGACCCTCGGCGAGGCGCTGGCCGGCGCAGACCGGCCGTTCCTCATCGCCTCCGGGACGCTCGGGCTGGCGGTGGGGCGGGTGGCGACCGAACGGGACGGGCACGGTGACGGTGACGACCCGGCGCTGGCCGCTCATGGCGCCGGCCCGCAGACCCGGCTGGCCACGGCCGAGCTGGCGCTCTCCTTCGCCGCCCGCGGCGTCCGCTCGTCGGTCGTCCGGCTTCCGCCGACCAATCACGGCGATGGAGACAACGGCTTCATGGCCGCCCTGGTCGGCATCGCCCGCGCCAAGGGCGCGGCCGGCTACATCGGCGACGGGTCCAACCGCTGGCCCGCCGTGCACCGGCTCGATTCCGCGCACCTGTTCCGGCTGGCGCTGGAGCGGGCCCCCGCGGGATCGACGCTGCACGCGGTCGCCGACGAGGGCGTGCCGATCCGCGACATCGCCGAGGTGATCGGCCGCCACCTGGACGTGCCGCTGGTCTCGGTGGCCCCGGAGGACGCCGGCGAGCACTTCTCCTGGCTGGGGAGCTTCATCGGGCTCGATTCCCCGGCGTCGAGCGCGCTGACCCGCGAGCTACTGGGGTGGCAGCCGACGCAGCCCGGGCTCATCGATGATCTCGACAAGGGCCACTACTTCGACAACCCGCCGGCATGATCAGCCGCGCCGGGCCCGGCGTCCCCGGGCCCGGCGTCCCCGGGGGGCCCCACCTGCAGCCGGTCGAGCGCGTACAGGCTGTCGATGCTGAGCCGCTGCGCCTCCGCGAGCACCGTGTCCTGCTGCGCCTGGGCCTTCTCCGCGGTCTGCTTGGCTAGTTCCGAGGCCAGCCCGCCCAGCTGCCGAACCCCGGTGTGATCGACGAGGACGCGGCTCGACGAGAGGATGGCGATGCCCTCCACCCGGGGCTTCTGCCCAGGCGGGGACAGTGCGGCGCCCACCTTGGCCGCCTGGAAGGGGTCCGCGGGATGGGTCGTCACCTCAGCGCGCTCGGCCAGGACCCACTTGTGGAACTTCATCACCTCGCCCTGCAACGGCAGCGACCGCACGTCGTCCGGGCCAAGCCCGAACCGCTTGCCGTTCGCGAAGCAGCGGGCATAGGCGACCAGCGCGGCCGACCAGAGCGCCTGCGGCACGACCGCATCCCGGTCTTCGTCCGGCCTGGCCAGCTCGGCCAGCAGGCGCTTGCAGCACTCCATGACGAACTGGAGATCCTGGATGACGGCCACCAGGTCGGCCAGGACCTGCGCGGACGGCAGGTCCAGCGGAACCGTGGGCAGCGCCGTGGCCGGTGCTGCGTTCGTCTCATTCATGGCGCCTCGCGGGTCTGATCGGCAGCGGGTGAAGGTGGTCCCTGCGGGACCATCTTGGCCCGCAGGCGGTCCGGGGGCGGTCTCACCTCGGGACAGCGGCGGTCAGCCGGTGGCGGCGGCCCGGAACGCGGAGCGGCCCTGGGCGGCCAGGTCCAGGAAGCCGTAGCTGCCCTGATCGCGGAGTTCGCGGGCGGCGGCGGCCGCCGCGCCCAGCGCGGCGTACGCGAACGACGCTCCCACCGATACCCGGCGCACCCCGGCCGCGGCCAGCTCGGCCACGAGCGGGGCGCCCGGCACGGCCAGCACGTTGACCGGGAGGTTGACCGAGCTGACCACGGCCCGGATGTCGGCCAGGCGGGCCAGGCCGGGCGCGTACAGCACGTCCGCGCCAGCCTCCTGGAAGGCCTGCAGCCGGGCGATGGTGTCGGCCAGGTCGGGCCGCTCATGCAGGTAGTTCTCGGCCCGGGCGGTCAGCACCAGCGGGCCGGGTGCCGCTCGTGCCGCCTCGGCGGCCGCCGCGATCCGCTCCCGGGCCAGCCCGGCCTGGTAAATGTGCGCACCGGAGTAGTCCTCGACCGAGCAGCCGGCCAGCCCGGCCGCGGCGGCCAGCCGCACGGTGTCCGCCACGCCCTCGGGATCATCAGCGAACGCGTTTTCCAGGTCCGCGGACACCGGCAGGCTGGTCGCGGCGGCCACGGCCGCCGCGTGCGCCAGGGCCTCGTCCCGGGTCACCGACCCGTCCAGCCGCCCGAGGGTGGCCGCGTAGCCGCCGCTCGTCGTGGCCAGCGCCCTGAAGCCCAGCGAGGCGAGCAGCCGTGCCGAGCCCGCGTCCCACGGATTCGGCAGCAGCAGCACGTCCGGCCCCTGGTGCAGGACCCGGAACAGCCGCGCCTTGGCTGCCTGCGAGCCTGCCGCGTCATCGCCTGGGATGCTCATAGCGCCCACTGTAGGGGCGCTCCGGGCCGCGCGCTGTCAGGCGGCGCTGCCGGGGCGCTGGCGGGCGTGCAGCGCGGCGACCAGGTGGCCGGCCAGGATGGCGGCCTGGTCGCGGATCTCGGGAATGGCCGTCGTCTCGTAGCGCGCGCCGCGCAGCGGCGGCCCGAGCGTGAACAGGGTGCGGCTGGGCATGCCGCCCGCGTCGAGCACCGCGCCCTCGGGGCTGGCCTCGATGCCGAGCCGGAGCGGGTCCGGGCGGGCCAGCCCGACGGCCAGCAGGTCGCGCAGCAGCGGGTCGGAGGTCTGGGTCACGTCCGCTCCCGGGCCGGTCGCGTTGACCAGCCAGCCCGCTTCGTGCTCGGTGACCTGCCCGTCGTGCTCGACGCTGACCCGCAGTCCGGCACCGTGCCCGGTCACCCGGGTGACCCGGCCCGCCTGCACTGACAGCCGGCCGGCGCAGCGCAGCGCGGTGACCTGGCGGGCGGTGGCCGGCGGCATCCGGTGCCGGTGCACCTCCCAGTACCGGGCCACGTGCCGCAGGAACAGCCGCTTGTCCGCGTCGGGCAGCCGCTGCCAGAGCCCGGGGACCTGGGGCCGGAGCGCATCGACGACCTCTTCCCAGCGCTGCGGCCGGCTGGCCATCGCGGCCCGCACCTGCCACAGCAGGTCGGCCAGCCGGACCGGCCCGCGGGAGTCGGCCAGGGCGGGCAGCCACAGCGGGGCGGCGGCCGCCGGCTGGCCGCTGTGCGTCCGCGGCAGCAGCCCGTGCCGGGAGACCGCGTGCACCGTCGCGCCCGGGTGGCCATGGGTCACCGCCAGGGCCACGTCCACCATGGTCAGGCCGGTGCCCAGGACGACGACCGGGCTGCCGTCGCTGGCCGCGGCCAGGGCGCCCGGCGCCCACGGGTTCGCGATGTAGCGGGGCGAGTCCGGCACCGCCACCGGGGACCCGGGCAGCGGGTTGCCGGTGGCCAGGATCGCGATGTCCGCGTCGAGGCAGCCGCCGTCCAGCACCACCCGGAGCGGGCGGCCGGCCGGATTCGGCCGGATGGCCAGTGCCCCGGCGGTCAGCCGGGTGACCCGGGACCGCGGCGCCGCCTGCCGTTCCGCGTCGTCCAGCGTGTCGAGGAGGTAGCGGCCGTAGGCCGCCCGGGGCAGGAAGCCGCGGGCGGGCAGGCCGGCCGCGGCCGCCCAGCGGCTCAGGTGGGCGGCGTCGCCGGCCACCGCGCTCATCCGGCCGGCGGTGGCGTTCAGCAGGTGCTCGGGGCAGGTGGTGGAATACGCCTGGCCCAGCCCGTGACGGCCGAGCCGGTCGATCAGCGCGATCCGCAGCGGGTAGCCGGTCCCGGCCGCCGCGCGGAGCAGGTGCACGACGGCCAGCGCGCCGCTCGCACCGCCGCCGATCACCGCCACGGCCAGGCCGCGGCGGCCCGGCCCCGGCGCGCCGTAGCGGTCCGGCGGCGCGGCCCAGGCCGGGCCGCCGGGGTTACTGGTCATCGTCGCCCCCGGTCTCCGGACGGGTGAACCGGCCCTGATGGTGCAGCAGCGGCAGCTCCCCCGCGCCCAGGATGGCCAGGGTCACCTGGCCGATGACGAGCTCGTGGTCGCCCACGGTGACCAGCGCGTGCCGGGTGCAGATCAGGTGCGTGGTCGCGCCGGCCAGCAGCGGCAGCCCGGCCGGGCCGTGATTCCACCGCGTCGGCGGCCCGAACCGGTCCGCTCCCTTAAGGGCGAACCGCGCGGCCACCGCCTCCTGGCCGTGGCCCATCAGGTTCACCGCGAAGTGCTCCGCCTCGCGCACCGCGGGCCAGTTCGAGGATCCGTGGCCGATGTAGAACGACACCAGTGGCGGGGCGAGGCTCGCCGAGCTGAACGAGGTGACCGTCAGCCCGGCCGGCCCGGGCAGTGTCACGATGACCACGCCCGCCGCGTGCCGGGCCAGGGCCTGGCGGAAGGTGTCCGCGTCCACCATGCCTGCGGCGGGGTCGCTGACGGGAGCGGCCGGGGAGCTGGTCATGAACGCCTGCCTTTCAGCTGGGATGGGGAGTGGCCAGGGTTCCGGGCCCGCTCAGCCGACGGGTTCCGGGACGGCCTGCCGATCCGCGGCGAACTGGCTGTCTGGCCGCGGGATCCCGTAGTGCTCGCGTAGCGTCCGCCCGGTGTACTCGGTGCGGAACAGCCCGCGCCGCCGCAGGACCGGGATCACGTGATCGGCGAAGGCCTCCAGCCCGGAGGGCAGGGCGGCGGGCATCACGTTGAACCCGTCCGCCGCACCCCGCTCGAACCAGTCCACGATGGTGTCGGCTACCTGCTCCGGGGTGCCGGTGAAGGTGCGGTGGCCGCGGCCGCCGCCGAGCCGGCCGATCAGCTGCCGGACGGTCAGGTTCTCCCGCTGCCCCAGCTCGGTGATGAGGTCGAAGCGGCTCTGCGCGCCCTCCACCCGCGGCCGCCGGTAGACCTCGTCCGGCAGCGGCTGGTCCAGGTGCAGCGCCTCGGCCGGGATCTCCAGCACGCGGGACAGCTGGGCCAGGCCGTACTGCGGGATGATCAGCTCTTCCAGCTGGTCGCTGAGCGCCTGCGCCTCGGCCGGGGTGGACCCGATCACCGGCGCGATCCCGGGCAGGATCTTGAGCAGGTCCGCGTCACGGCCGAGCCGCCGGGCCCGCCGCTTCATGTCCGCGTAGAACTGCTGGCCGTCCTCCAGGGTCTGCTGCGCGGTGAAGATCGCCTCCGCGTACCGGGCGGCGAACTCCCGGCCGTCCTCCGACGACCCGGCCTGGACCAGCAGCGGGCGGCCCTGCGGGGACCGGGGCACGTTGAGCGGGCCGCGGACCCGGAAGTAGCGCCCCGCGTAGTCCACCCGGTGGATGCGGTCAGGGTCGGCGTACAGGCCGGCCGCCTTGTCGCCCAGCTCGGCGTCGTCCTCCCAGCTGTCCCACAGGCGCTGGGACACCTCGACGAACTCGGTGGCCCGCTCGTACCGCTCGTGGTGCGACGGCCGGTCGCGGCGGCCGAAGTTCTGCGCCGAGCTGCGCTCGGCGGTGGTGACGATGTTCCACCCGGCCCGCCCGCCGCTGATGTGGTCCAGCGAGGCGAACCGGCGGGCCAGGTTGAACGGCGAGTTATAGCTGGTTGACGCGGTGGCGATCAGCCCGATGTGGGTGGTCGCGGTGGCCAGCGCGGTCAGCAGCACGGTCGGCTCCAGCGACCCGGCCGGGCGGTGCTTCGCGCTGTTCCACAGGGCCGGGCTGTCGGCCAGGAACACCGAGTCGAACGCGGCCCGCTCGGCGGTCTGGGCCAGGTGCCGCCAGTGGGCCAGGTCGGTATTGGCGAACGGGTTGCTTTGCGGCAGCCGCCAGGCGGCCTCGTGATGGCCCGAGCTCATCAGGAACGCGTTGAAGTGCAGCTGCCGTGGGTTGCTGCCCATGACGGTGACCTCCAGGGATCTAGGGTGCGGCGGCGGGGCCGGCTAGCGGCTCAGCGCCGGGTCGGCCGGCTGGACCAGGGCCGCGGCCCGGCCCAGCGCCGTGGCGACCCGGGCCGCCCACGGGTCCAGCACGCTGGCCGCCCGGTCGAGGTCGGATTCGAGGAAGGCCAGGCCCGGCCCGGGCACCGCCGCGCCGAGTTCGGTCAGCAGCGGCCGCAGGTGCACGTCCACGGCCAGGGCGTGCTGCGGGACCCGCATGACCAGCAGCGGCAGCGCGGTGACCCCGGACAGTGCCTGGTAGTCCAGCCGGTCCAGGAAGACCTTGAGCAGCCCGGTGTAGGTGCCCTTGTAGGTAGGGCTGGCCACCAGCAGCAGGCCGGCCGAGGTGACCTGCTCGACCGCGTCCTCCACGGCCGGGGATGGCTCATCCAGCAGCAGCCGGCGGGACAGCCCGGACAGGTCCACGACCTGGTGCCCCTCCGGCCGCCCGGTGGCCCGGCTGACCGCGTCCGCGGCGACCCGGGCGATCTGCAGCGTCCTGGACTGCGGCCTGGGGTTGCCCGCCAGGATGACAAAGCTCAACGGTGCCTCCTTTGTGTCGGCCCGGGGGGGGCGCCCCCCGGGCCCCCCGGGCCTTCATGCGCTCACCCGCAGGGGCGGCCGGCCGGAGTCCCCGGCGGCGGCCTCCCGCCGCCGGATCTCCGGTAGCACCCCCTCGCCGAACCAGTACGCCTCTTCCAGGTGCGGGTAACCGGACAGGATGAACTCGGAGATGCCGAGCGCGGCGTACTCCTCGATGAGGTCGGCGACTTTGTCGTGCGAGCCGACCAGGGCTGTCCCGGCGCCCCCGCGGACCAGGCCGACCCCGGCCCACAGGTTCGGGTAGATCTCCAGGTCCTGCGCGGAGCCGCCATGCCGGTACGCGGCGTGCAGCGCGCGCATCCGGTCCTGGCCGACCGACTCGCTGGCGCCGAGGATCTGCTGTGCCTTGGTGATCTCGGCTGGGTCCAGGTAGTCCAGCAGCCTGCTGGCCTCGGCCCAGGCGTCTGCCTCGGTGTCCCGGGTAATCACGTGCAGCCGGATGCCGAACCGCAGCGTGCGGCCCTGGGCGGCGGCCAGCTCGCGGATCCAGGCCAGCTTCTCCGCCACCTGGGCGGGCGGCTCGCCCCAGGTCAGGTAGACGTCGGCATGCTGGGCGGCGACCGGGCCGGCCGCGGCGGACGACCCGCCGAAGTAGATCCCCGGCAGCGGCTCCGGCGGCTGGAGGACCGTCGCCCCCTCGACCTGGTAGTAGCGGCCACGGAAGTCGAACGGCTGGCTGCCCCACGCGCCGCGCACGATGTCCAGGAACTCCCCGGTCCGGGCATAACGCTCGTCATGGGACAGATGATCACCGAACCGCCGCTGCTCGTCGGCCTGGCCGCCAGTGACCACGTTGAGCAGCAGGCGGCCGCCGGACAGCCGCTGGTAGGTGGCGGCCATCTGCGCGGCCAGGGTGGGGGAGGTCAGCCCGGGCCGGAACGCGACGAGGAACTTGAGCCGTCGGGTTTCCCGGGTCAGCGCGGCGGTGACCAGCCAGGCGTCCTCGCACCAGGTCCCGGTGGGGGTCAGCACCGCCTCGAAGCCGAGCTGTTCCGCGGACCGGGCCACCTGGGCCAGGTACTCGATGTCCGGTGACCGCTCCTGGGTGGCTGCCCCGCGGATGTGCGGGGCGTCGGTGGCCGGCCGCCAGCCCGGGCCGCCGCCCCGGCTGGCCGGGGGCAGGCTGTGCCCCCGGCCCATGATCGACCGGCCGTCACCGGTGGTGGGGAGGAACCAGTGAAACGTCAGGCTCATGAGGCCCCCCCGGCGGTGCTGTTGAACGAGGTGACCACGTACTTGGTGAAGTCCACGTGCCCGGGGATCAGCCCGGCGGACGTGAACGCGTTCGAGGCCGACTGCTCGGAGCTGATCACCGCGGGGGTGATCGGCACCGCCGTGGCGAAGTCGTCCTTCGCGGCCTGGGTCATGACCGCCGACGGCAGGCCGGTGGCCTTGGCCCAGACAGCGGCCCAGGCCGCCTGGTGGGTGGCGGCCCAGGCGTGCGCCTGGGCGAGCAGCCTGAGGTAGTCGCGGATGGCAGCGGCCTTGGCCGGGTCGGCCAGCGCGCCCCGGGACGCCACGGTGAAGGAGTACGGGCTGCCGTAGCCCACGCCGCTGACGAGTTCCCGGGCATGGTCGGCGGCCTGGGCCTGCTCCACGAACGGCGACCAGATGTCCCAGGCGTCCACGTGGCCGGAGGCCAGCGCGGCCAGGCCCTCGGCCGGCTGCAGGTAGACGAGCGTGACATCGTGCACCGACAGGCCCGCCTTGTTGAGCACGGTCAGCAGGTGGTAATCGGCCGAGCTGCCCTGCGCGACCGCGATCCGCTTCCCCTTGAGCTGGGCGATCGTGTGGATGGCCGAGCTCTTCGGCACCAGCAGTGCGGAGCCGTGCGGGTTGGCCTGGAAGGCGCCGACGATCGCGACGTTGTCCCCGCCGGCCGCGGCGAAGACCGGTGGCGCGTTACCGACGCTGCCGATGTCCACCGCCCCGCCGGCCATCGCCTGGAGCATGGGCGGCCCGGAGGTGAAGTCCGACCAGGTGGCCTTGAATGGCAGCTTGCTGATCAGCCCGGACGCGGTGAGCAGCGCCTGCGCCCCGGAGCCGGCCTGGTCCCCGATATGCAGGGTGACCTTGGAGATGTCGGTGGTCCCGGCGCTGGCCGTGCCCCCCGTGCTGGCCGTCGAGCCGGACGAGGTGCTGCCGCTGGAGGAGGAGCAGCCCGCGCCGATCAGGGCGAGCAGGGCCATGCTGGCGGCCAGCGGCAGCGCGCGGCGGCCCCCGGCACGCGCCGCGCGGCGCAGGGCCGGGCGGTCCGGGGCGGTGTTCGTCGTGGTCATCAGGTTCCCTCCGAGGCAACGCCCAGCTCGGTGAGCAGGCGGGTCCGTAGTCCGTTGAGATCGGGATGGTCCCGGTCCCGCGGCCGCGGGACGTCGATGCGGCCGCTGTAGCCGATCCGGCCGTCGGCCAGCACGAGGACCCGGTCGGCCAGGGCCAGAGCCTCGTCCACGTCGTGTGTGACCAGCAGCACCGCGGGCTGGTGGTGCGCCCATAGCCGCAGCACCAGCCGGTGCATGGTGATCCGGGTCAGCGCGTCCAGCGCGCTGAACGGCTCGTCCAGCAGCAGCAGGCTGGGCTCGCGGACCAGGGCCCGGGCCAGCGCGGCCCGCTGCGCCTCGCCGCCGGACAGGGTCAGCGGCCAGGCATCCGCCCGGGCGGCCAGCCCGACCTCCTCCAGCGCCGAGCGGGCCACGGCCGCCGCGCCGGGGGCGCGCAATCCCAGGCGGACGTTGTCCCGTACCCGGCGCCAGGGCAGCAGCCGGGGTTCCTGGAACGCCACCGCGGTGGTGCCGTTCACCTGGAGATCCCCGGTGACCTCACGGTCCAGCCCGGCCAGCGCGCGCAGCAGGGTCGATTTCCCGCTGCCGCTGCGGCCGATCAGCGCGATGAACTCGCCCGGCGCGATATCCAGGTCCAGGCTGTCCAGCACCAGGCGGTCGCCGAACCGGCGGCTCAGCCCCCGGATCCGCGCCGTGCTGGGCTGGCCCGGGGGGGTGACCTCCCAGAATCCCGCGCGAGTGGCCGGCTCGTAGGGACCCGCCTGCGGCGCGTCCCGCCTCGCCGGCGACGAGTACCCGTTCAGGCTTCCAGCAGTCCGCGGCGCCATGCCAGGGCCCTCCTTTCCAGCAGCCGCACCAGGGCGTCGGTGAGCAGGCCGAGCACGCAGTACACGAGCAGGGCCACGAAGATCACGTCGTTGCGGAGGAACTGGGTGGCCTGGCTGATCATGAAGCCGAGGCCGGCGTTCGCGTTGATCTGCTCGGCGACCACCAGCGCGAGCCAGGCGACGCCCAGGCTCTGCCGCAGGCCGACCAGTATCTGCGGGAGCGCGCCGGGCAGGATGACGTGCCGGATCATCTCGGTGCGGCTCAGCCCGAGCGTGGTCCCCGCCTCGGCCAGCTTGCTGTCCACGTTCCGGATGCCGGAGAAGGTGTTCAGGTAGAGCGGGATGGCGGCGCCCAGGGCGATCAGCAGGATCTTGGGCAGGTCGCCGATGCCGAACCAGATGATGAACACCGGGATGAGGCCGAACAGCGGCAGCGTGCGGAGCATCTGCATGAGCGGGTTGACCGAGTTCTCGCCCAGCCGGCTCAGCCCCGCGATGACCGCGAGGATCAGGCCGGCCGCGCCGCCGACGGCGAAGCCGATCGCCACCCGTTCCAGGGACACGAGCATCGCCGACTGCAGCGTGCCGTAGGCGGCCGAGTTGGTGGTGATCAGGGTGACCGCCGTATGGAGCACCGTGCTGGGCGACGGCAGTTTCTGCTGCGACACCAGCCCGGACGCGCTGACAAGCTGCCACCCCGCGAGGAACACCAGCGGGCTGATCACCCGGTACCAGGCACGGTTACGCCGCCGGCGGGGTACCCGTCTGGCGGGTGCGGGTGCGGGTGCGGGTGCGGGGCGGGCGGCGGGCGGCGCGGCGCTGGGCGCCCGCCCGGCGCCCGCCTCTCGTGCGGGCCTGGGTGGCGCGGGGCTGGCGGTGCTGCGGCGCTGGATGCGCAGCACCCCAGTCGGGGTTTCTCCGGGCATAGGGGACCTCGCTGGTGGTAGCGGGAACCGCCGGGCGGGCGCAACTCGTGACTGGCCCGCGGGCGGGCGGTTGGTACGGGGCCGTGGCTGCTCAGCAGGGAGCGGCAGTGCCGACGGGGCATGCCGCGCCCTGCTGCCGGCACAGATCGACGTAGCGGCGCGAGACCAGGAGCGGGAGGTGAGCCATGTGCCCATCGTCAGAGACTTTTCCTATATTGTCAATAGGAAATCTAGACAGTGTGAGCGGCCGCACAGGGTCAGTGCGGAGGGGGGCCCAGAGCGGCTGGGGGAGTCCTGCCGGGCAGGCCAGCGGGGAGCGGTCAGCCGGGAGCGGGTCAGCCGGGTGGTGTCAGCCGGGCGCTGTCGGCCGGGCAGGCCAGCCGGGCACAGTCAGCCGCGTGGTGTCAGCCGGGAGCGGTCAGCCGGGAGCCGGGCCGCTGACCGTGTCGAGGACACGGTTCAGCCACTGCCGGAACCCGCGGCGGGGCTCCGCGTCGCGCTGGCCGGCCGCCAGGCTGACCAGGTGCTGGGCGCCATCGAAGGACACCGGGGCAGTGCCGGGCGGCACGGCCAGCACCTCGTGGGCCAGCTGGTCCAGTTCCGGGTCATCCTGGTCGAGGGCGAGCACGGTGGCCCTTTTCCGGGCGCCGTCCACCCGCTCCAGCAGCGATGCCGGGGCAGGCCCCGCGCTGACCACCAGTACGGTCTCACCGCGCGCCGCCTGTTCCAGCCGCTGCACGCCGGTCCGCAGGTGCGGCGGGGCGCCCGGCGGGGGAGCCCAGCGGACCAGGGTGGGGGCCAGGCCGGGCAGGCCAGCCAGGCGGCTCTCCTCGGCCAGGTGCGCGGTCAGGTGCCAGGGCTCCTCGGCCGGGGTGCCCACCACGAGCAGCCCGCCCGGAGTACGGGACCGGCGCAGTGCGCGGGCGAATGCGGCAGTCTGCTCCAGCCAGCCGGTTGGCGCTAGCAGCGTGCGCAGCGCGGCCACCTGCTCGGCGTCCATCGGCCCATCGTGCCATGCGCGGAACGCCTCTGGCAGGATCTGAGGCTATGGCCGCCGAACACGAAGCATCCCCTGACGTCGCCCAGCTCACGATCGGTGTCCTCGGCGGCACCGGGGACCAGGGACGCGGGCTGGCCAGCCGGCTGGCCGCGGCGGGGAACCCGGTCGTCATCGGGTCGCGGAGTACCGACCGGGCCCAGGCCGCGGCGGAGGAACTCGGCGGGGCGCCGGGGATCCGCGGGATGGCCAACCCGGACGCGGCCCGCGAGGCGGACCTGGTCATCGTGGCGGTGCCCTGGGAAGGTCACCGGGACCTGCTGACCTCCCTAGCCGGCGCGCTGGCCGGGAAGATCGTGGTCGACTGCGTCAACCCGCTCGGCTTCGACCAGCGCGGCGCCTACCCGCTGCCGGTCGATGAGGGCAGCGCCGCGCAGCAGGCCGCCGCGGTGCTCCCGGACAGCCGCGTGGTCGGGGCGTTCCATCACGTGTCCGCGGTCGTGCTGCTGGACCCGGAGGTCACCACGGTGGACCTGGATGTGCTGGTGCTCGGCGATGACCGGGAGGCCACCGACCTGGTACAGGCGCTGGCCGCCCGGATCCCCGGGGTGCACGGCGTCTACGCGGGGCGGCTGCGCAACTGTGGCCAGGTGGAGGCGCTCACCGCCAACCTGGTCTCGGTGAACCGCCGGTACAAGGCCCACGCCGGCCTCCGCATCACCGACATCTGACCCCGCCCCGCCGCAGCGCCGCGCCGCAGCCCGCAGCGCGGTGAGTTGGGACCCCTCTCGCGGTCCCAACTCACCGCACAGCGGCGCGGGGCTACCGGTGCGTCCGGCGTTACCGGTAGGAGTGAGCCTCGTCGGGGAAGGCGCCCCCGGTCACGTCGGCCGCGAAGGACCGCGCGGCGTCGCCCAGGACGGTGGCCAGGTCGGCGTAGCGCTTGACGAACTTCGCCGTCCGGGGGCTGAGCCCGGCCATGTCCTGCCACACCAGCACCTGGGCGTCACAGTCCGGGCCCGCGCCGATGCCGATGGTCGGAATGGACACCGCGGCCGTGACCCGCGCGGCCAGCTCGGCGGGCACGCACTCCAGCACGATGGCGAAGGCGCCCGCGGCCTCCATCGCCTTGGCGTCGTGCAGCAGCCGCTCGCCGTCCTCGCCCCGCCCCTGCACCCGGTACCCGCCGAACGCGTTCACCGACTGCGGGGTGAGGCCCAGGTGTGCCATCACCGGGATGCCCGCCGCTACCAGCTCCTCGGCCTGCCGCAGCACCCGGTGGCCGCCCTCCAGCTTGACCGCGTGCGCGCCAGCCTCCTTGAGGAACCGGATTCCGGCCGACAGCGCCGCCTCCGGCGACGCCTGATACGAGCCGAACGGCAGGTCCGCGACGATGAGCGCGCGCCGGGTCCCGCGTACCACGGCGGCGGTGAGCGGGATGAGCTCGTCCACAGTGACCGGGATCGTGGTCTCGTGCCCGAACACCACCATCCCGGCCGAGTCGCCGACCAGCAGCACCGGGATGCCGGCCTCGTCGAAGACCCGCGCGGTGAGGGCGTCGTAGGCGGTGAGCATCGGCCACTTTTCACCCCGGGCCTTGGCCGCCGCGAGGTCGTTCACGGTGACCCGGCGGGAGGACCGGCCGCCGTACAGCGGCTCGGCCCGGGAGGCGCCGCCGGCCGTGGCGGGCGGGGAAGTGCTGGCGGGCCGGGCGCCGCCCGGCGGGGAGTCGGCCGGGCCTGACCCGGCCGGGGAGCCGGCCGGGTCAGGCCCGGCGGTTCCGCGGGTGGATACGGAGCTGGATACGGAGCTGGCCGGGTCAGCGACACCGGCTGGGGCTGGCTCGCCGGTCCGCGGTCTGGTCGCGGCCGGGCCCAGGCCCCGGGCATGGGCATTCATGCTGGGATCCTCCATGTCTCGTGGCGCCGCTTCGGCGTCCCCGGACCTCTCGATCATGGCATGCGCGGGTGCCGGAGGTAACCCCCGAAGGTCCGGCCCGAAGGTCCGGGCCGGCCGGCCCGAAGGTCCGGCCCGGCCGGCTCGGCGGAAATCGCCCGGGCGGCTCGGCGGAAATCGCCCGGCCGGCTCGGCGGAAATCGCCCCGGCCGGCGGGAATCTTTTTCGATACGGGTTGGTTCCGTATCGATAGCTTCCCGGCGGCCGCGGCCGCCGGGTGCCTGTCCCGGGTAACACCGCCGGCCGCGCCGGCCTTCCCGGGCCCGGCGACCTCGGCTTAAGACCGCTGACCCAGAAGGACACCATGGTTAACCGCAATACCGGGGCTGGTTCCGGGGCGGCCGCGGGGGCTCTTGCCTCGCCCGCCCGGTCCGCCGCTGCCGACAGGATCTACCGCCGCCGCTGGGCCATCCTCGGTGTGCTGGTCATCAGCCTGATCGCCATCGTGCTGGATAACACGGTGCTCAACGTCGCGCTGAAAACCATCGCCGAGCCCAAGGTGGGGCTGGACGCCAGCCAGAGCCAGCTGGAATGGGGGATCAACTCCTATACCCTGGTCTTCGCCGGCCTGCTGTTCACCTTCGGGGTGATCGGCGACCGGATCGGCCGCAAGCGCATGCTCATGATCGGCATGGCCGCGTTCGGGCTGTTCTCCCTGCTCACCGCGTACTCGCGGACCCCCGACCAGCTGATCTTCGCCCGGGCCGCGATGGGCCTCGGCGCCGCGGCCGTGATGCCGCAGACCCTGTCCATCATCTCCAACGTGTTCGACCCGAGGGAGCGCGCCCGCGCCATCGGCATCTGGGCGACCGCGGTGGGCATCGGCGTGGCCATCGGCCCGATCGTCGGCGGCCTGCTGCTAGCCCACTTCTGGTGGGGCTCGGTCTTCCTGATCAACGTGCCGCTGACCGCGGCCGGCGTGCTGGCCATCCTGCTGCTTGTCCCGGAATCGCGGAACCCGAGCCCGGGCCGCATCGACTACCTGGGCGTGCTGCTGTCCATCGTGGGCCTGGTGCTCGTGGTCTACGGCATCATCCAGGGCGGCGAGAAGGGCACCTGGGTGCACTGGGACGTGCTCGGCACCATCGTGCTGGGATTCGCCGTGCTGGCCTTCTTCGCCTGGTGGGAGAGCCGGCTCAGCCACCCCTCGCTGGACGTGAGGCTGTTCCGCGACCCGCGGCTGTCCTCCGCGGTCGGGGCGCTCGGGCTGGTCTTCTTCGGCATGATGGGCGCGCTCTTCTTCCTCAGCTTCTACCTGCAGAGCGTGCGTGGTTACACCCCGCTGGACGCGGGCCTGCTGACGCTGCCGTTCGCGGCGGGGCAGATGCTGATGGCGCCGCGCAGCGCCCGGCTGGTCAGGCGGTACGGCACCAAGGCCGTCGCCGCGACCGGCCTGGTCACGGTGGCGGTGGCGCTCTTCGGCTACCTGCTGCTGGGGGTGAGCACCCCGATCTGGGTGCTGGGCGTCATCTTCTTCATCCAGGGCGCGGGCATGGGCTCGGTGATGCCGCCGGCCACTGAGGCGGTCATGTCCGTGGTGCCGCGGGAGCGGGCTGGCTCGGGATCGGCGCTGACCAACACCGCCCGCCAGGTCGCCGGGGCACTGGGCGTCGCGGTACTCGGCTCGATCCTGGCCCAGGTGTACCGGGGCCAGCTGACCCCGCACCTGACCGCGGTTCCTTCCGCGGCCCGGACCGCGGCCACCGGCTCGATCACCGCCACCCAGGCGGTGGCTGCCCGGCTGGGCGGCGCGGGAGCGCGGCTGGACAGCTACGCCAATGCCGCGTTCGTGCACGCGATGCACGTCACCACCCTGATCTCCGCGGTGATCACGCTGCTCGGCGCCCTGGTCGTGCTGATCTGGATGCCGGGCCGGGCCGCCGCTGCGGGCGCGCCGGCCGCGGAGCGCGACGTGACGCAGGACATCCATGAGGACACCGTGGTGGCCGAGATCCCGGCTGCGCTCGGTGCCGAAGCGGGCATGGAAGGCTGAGGCCATGCACACCGCGGACGACACCGTCGTCGAGGGGACCGGGCCGGCTCACGGCCCGGTCCCCGGCCACGGCGCGAGCGCGGGCCCGGCCGCCGAGCAGCGCCGCCCGGGCCGGCCGCGCAGCGAGCGGGCCGACCGGGCCATCATCGACGCCGCGCTGGCCCTGTTCGCCGAGCACGGCGTCGAGGGCCTGTGCATCGAGAAGGTGGCCGCCCGGGCCGGCGTGGGCAAGGCGACGATCTACCGGCGCTGGCCGGGCAAGGAAGACATGCTGCTGGACGCCCTGGCGGCGCTGAAGGCCCCGCTGCCCGAGCCGGGCGGGGGATCTGTCCGCGACGACCTGGTCGCGGTGCTGCAGGCCATGGCCGCGGATTATGCCGATCCGCGCCGCGCCCGGCAGTTCGCCCTGCTTCTTGGCGAGGGTACCAAGTTCCCCCGGCTGATGAGCAGGTACACCGAGACTGTGGTGGAACCGCGGCGTGAGGTGATCCGGGCCGTGCTGCGCCGTGGCGTGGCCAGCGGCGAGCTGCGCCCAGACACCGACATGGAGGCGGCTCTGTTCATGCTGACCGGGGCGGTGCTGGCCCGGGGCAAGTTCCAGCCGGAGGCCGTGTCAGCCGGGTACGCCGAGCGGGTGGTGGACGAGCTGCTGCGCGGCCTCGCCGCCCGCTGAGTCCCGGCCCGCTGGCGCCCGGCAGCGTGGCGGCCGCCCCCTGAGCCTGGCACCGGCGTGGGAGACTCTGCTCGTGCGACGAGCCTTCAGCCAGGTTGACGTGTTCAGCGCGCAGCCGTGCCGGGGCAACCCGGTCGCGGTCGTGCTCGACGCCAGCGGCCTGAGCAGCGACGAGATGCAGCAGTTCGCGAACTGGGCCAACCTGTCCGAGACCACGTTCGTGCTGCCGCCCGCCAGCGACGGGGCGGACTACCGGGTGCGCATCTTCACCCCGGCCCGCGAGCTGCCGTTCGCGGGCCACCCGACCCTCGGCACCTGCCACGCCTGGCTCGAGGCCGGCGGGGTGGCCGCCCGCCCCGGAGTGGTCGTTCAGGAATGCGGGGCCGGGCTGGTCCAGATCCGCCAGGACGCGGGGCGGCTGGCATTCGCCGCGCCGCCGCTGCTGCGCTCCGGCCCGGTGGACGAGCCGCTGGCCGGGCGCATCGCCACGCAGCTCGGCATCGGCCGGCCCGAGATCGTGGACCTGGCCTGGGCCGACAACGGGCCCGGCTGGGTGGCCGTGCTGCTGGCCAGCGCGGCGGCGGTACTGGCGCTGCGGCCCGCAGCGGTCGGGATGGACATCGGCGTGGCCGGCCCGTACCCGCCGGGCTCCCCGGAGGCCTTCGAGGTCCGGGCATTCACCCCGCTGATCGGCGGGACCGGCGAGGACCCGGTCACCGGCAGCCTGAACGCCTCGCTGGGACAGTGGCTGCTAGCCTCCGGCCGGGCCACTGCGCCCTATGTGGCCAGCCAGGGCACCGCGCTGGGCCGGGCCGGGCGGGTGCACATTTCCGCCGACCCGTCCGGCCAGGTCTGGGTGGGCGGTGCCGCGCGCACCTGCGTGTCGGGCCACGCGGACCTGTAGGCGTAAGGCAGCCTGGACCGGGCATCCATCCGGGTGCGCTGGTCCCGCGGTACCTGGGCCCGCGCACCCGTACCGCGGCAAGGAGGGCTGGCACCCTGTGGACCTGACGGAGGACTGGGCTGACCTGCTGCGCGCCGGGGCGGCCGGTTACGCGGCGGTGGCGCTGGACAACATCCGGCGGGAGTTCCCGTCGGGGGTTTACCACACGATGAGCGCGCCGGGTGACTTCCCGTACCGGCCGCGGGCGCGCAGCCCGGTGTTCTACGGCAGTTACGACTGGCACTCGTGCGTAGAGATGCACTGGCTGCTGGTCCGGCTGCTCCGGGTGGCCCGCGACGCGGTGCCCGCGGCGGAGGTCGCGGCCGCGCTGGACAACCAGTTCAGCCCGGTGGCGCTGGCCGCGGAGGCGGAGTTCATTGGCGGCCCGGGCGGCCTTTTCGAGCGCCCGTACGGGTGGGGCTGGGCGCTGCTGCTGGCCGCTGAGGCCCGGGCACTGGGCGGCCCGGACGGCCAGCGGTGGGCGGCCGCGCTGGCGCCGCTGGCCGAGGCGGTCACCGGCGCGTTCCTGGCGTGGCTGCCCAAGGCTACCTACCCGGTCCGCCACGGGGTGCACGGCAACAGCGCGTTCGGCCTGTCCCGCGCGCTGCCCTGGGCCCGGCTCCAGGCGGCCGCCGGCGACCCGTCGCTGCTGGCTGCGATCACCGGGAAGGCGCAGGACTGGTTCGCCGGTGACACGCTCTACCCGGGGGGCTGGGAGCCTTCCGGGCAGGATTTCCTGTCACCCGCGCTGACCGAGGCGGAACTGATGGCCCAGGTGCTGCCGGAGGCCGAGTTCGCCACCTGGCTGTCGGTCTTCCTGCCCGGCATCGCCGGCCGCCAGCCAGCGGCGCTGTTCACCCCGGCCGTGGTTTCCGACTCCAGCGACGGGTATATCGCTCACCTTCATGGCCTGAACGCAAGCCGGGCGTGGTGCTGGCGCCGGATCGCCGGGGTGCTGCCGGCCGGTGACCCGCGCACCGGGGCCGCGCTGGCTGCCGCCCGCGAGCACGCGCAGGCGGCGCTCCCGCACGTGCTCGGGGACGACTACGCGGTCGAGCACTGGCTGGCCTGCTACGCCGTGCTACTGCTCAGCGAGCGCCCGGCTGCGGTTCGCGCCACCGGTTGGTGATCGGCAGCCGCCGGTCCCGGCCGAAGTTCCGTGGCGTGATCTTCGTGCCCGGCGGGTACTGCCGCCGCTTGTATTCGGCCCGGTCCACCAGCCGGATGACCCGGTCCACCAGGTCCGGGTCGTGCCCGGCCGCGATGAGGTCGGCCGCGCCCATGTCCTTCTCCACGTAATCGTCGAGCAAGGCGTCCAGCGTCGCGTAGTCGGGGAGTGAGTCGGTGTCCAGCTGCCCAGGGGCGAGCTCGGCGCTGGGCGGCTTGGTGATCGAGTTCTCCGGGATGGGCGGGGTCTCGCCCCGGGCCTCCGCCTGCTCGTTCCGCCACCGGGCCAGGTCCCACACCAGCGTCTTGAGCACATCCTTGATCACGCCGAAGCCGCCCGCCGAGTCCCCGTACAGGGTGGAGTACCCGGTGGCGATCTCGCTCTTGTTGCCGGTGGTGAGGACCAGGTGCCCTTCGGCGTTGCTCAGCCCCATCAGGATCACCCCGCGCACCCGGGACTGCAGGTTTTCCGCGGCCAGCCCGGTCAGGCTCAGCTCGCTCTCGAACGAGTTGACCATGGCCGCGATGGGCACCGTGCGGGCCTGCAGGCCCTGCCGCTTGGCCAGGTCCTCCGCATCGCTGACCGAGTGCTCCGAGGAGTACCGGCTCGGCATCAGCACCGCGTGCACCCGTTCCGCCCCGAGCGCGTCGGCGGCGATCGTGGCCACCAGGGCCGAGTCGATCCCACCGGACAGGCCCAGGATCACGGAACGGAACCCGTTCTTCTGCACGTAGTCGCGCACGCCGGTGACCAACGCGGCGTAGACCTCCGCCAGCGGCGGAAGCCGGGGTGCCACCAGCGGATCGCGGGGGGTCCCGGGGGATTGTCGCGACGAGGCGGGAAGCGGGGGGGTTCCGGGGGGTTGTCGCGACGAGGCGGGAAGCCGGGGGGTTCCGGGGGGTCGCCCCCCCGGGCTAGGACTGCGCACGGGCAGCGTGACCCGGTGCACGGTCATCACGGTGCCGTCGCTCGCGTCGACGGGCGTGTCGCTGCCGGGGAGGCTGTCCCCGGCAGCGGGCAGGTCGAGGTCGGCCACCAGCAGGGCTTCCTCGAACTGCGGCCCGCGCGCGATCAGCTCGCCGGCCGCGTCGACGATGATCGAGTCCCCGTCGAAGACCAGCTCGTCCTGGCCGCCCATCATGTTCACGTAGGCCAGCGTGGCCCCCGCCTCGCGGGCCCGGCGGGCGACCAGCTGCCGCCTGGCCTCATGCTTGCCACGCTCATACGGGGAGGCATTCGGCACCACCAGCAGGCCGGCCCCGCCTGGCGGGTGACCGCCACCGGGCCGCCGTCCTGCCACAGGTCCTCGCAGATGGCCACGGCCACGTCCACCACGGGCGAGGCGGAGCCCGCCGGGCTGCTGGCCGGGACGCGGACCACCGGCAGCCGGTCGCCCGGGACGAAGTAGCGGTACTCGTCGAACACGCCGTAGTTCGGCAGGTGGTGCTTGGCCGTGGTCACCGCGACCGCGCCGCCGTACAGCAGCGCCGCGGCGTTCTGCGGCGCCCCGGCCGGCTCGCCCGCGCGGGGCGTGCCCCCGGCCCGCCGGCCCAGGTAGCCGGTGACCACCGCGACGCCGCCCAGGCCCTCTGCGGCGAGCTGCCGGGCGGTGTCCTCCAGCGTGGCCATGGACGCGGTCACGAACGAGGTACGCAGCGCGAGGTCCTCCACCGGGTACCCGGTGAGCATCATCTCGGGGAACACGACGAGGCCCGCCCCGGCCTCCGCCGCGCGGCGGGTCCACTCCAGCACCGTCGCGGCGTTGCCGGCCAGGTCGCCGACGGTCGAGTTCACCTGGGCAAGGGCGATCCGCAGCCTGGTCACCTTGTCACTGTATGCCGGGGCGGTTCATCCGCGGCAGCAGCGTGCCCAGGGGCGGCCCGCACCCGGCTGGCCCGGACCCGGCTGGCTCGGACCCGGCTGGCTCGGACCCGGCTGGCCAGCGGGCGGCTCCGCGGGGCGGACGGACGCCCGCCTCCGCTTCCAGCCGGGCGCTCAGCCGCTGGCAGGCGGCCAGGGCGGCGGCCGCGATCCTGCCCGACTGGGCCGGGGCGGCCAGTTCCGCGTCGGGCAGCCAGCCATGGTTACCGTCCGGCGGTAGGCCAGCCGGGGCCGCAGCGAGTAGACTCGCTGCGGCCTTGTAACGTCCTGGTAACACGGTCGCGAGACACTGACGCCCAGGGCAGGCTCGGTCAGCCGATATGCTGTGCTGCCCGCATCCACGCAGGTAAAAGCCGCTGACCAGCAAGGACAGGCTGTCATGGACAGGCAGGAAGAATTCGTCCTCCGCACGCTGGAGGAGCGGGACATCCGCTTCGTCCGGCTGTGGTTCACCGACGTGCTGGGCTACCTCAAGTCGGTGGCGGTTGCCCCTGCTGAGCTGGAGGGCGCGTTCGCCGAGGGCATCGGGTTCGACGGGTCAGCGATCGAGGGCTTCGCCCGGGTCTACGAGGCCGACATGCTGGCCAAGCCCGATGCCTCCACCTTCCAGTTGCTGCCCTGGCGGGGCGAGGCCTCCGGGGTCGGCCGGATGTTCTGCGACATCCGGATGCCGGACGGCTCGCCGTCCTACGCAGATCCGCGCTACGTGCTCAAGCGGGCCCTCAGCCACGCCGCTGACCTGGGCTTCACCTTCTACACCCATCCCGAGGTGGAGTTCTTCCTGCTCAAGGAGAAGCCGGCCGCGGGCGCCAAGCCGCAGCCCATCGACACCGGCGGGTACTTCGACCACACGCCGCACAGCGTCGCCCACGATTTCCGGCACGTGTCCATCCAGATGCTGGAGAGCATGGGCATCTCGGTGGAATTCAGCCATCATGAGGGCGGCCCAGGGCAGCAGGAAATCGACCTCCGCTACGCCGACGCGCTGACCACCGCGGACAACATCATGTCGTTCCGGCTGGTCATGAAGGAGGTCGCGCTTCAGCAGGGGGTGTATGCATCCTTTATGCCGAAGCCGTTCACCGAGTATCCCGGGTCCGGCATGCATACGCATATGTCGCTCTTTGAGGGTGACCGTAATGTCTTTTATGAGCCGGGTGCGGAATTTCAGCTGTCCAAGCTGGGCCGGGCCTTCATCGCCGGGCTGCTCCGCCACGCCGCGGAGATCACCGCCGTGTGTAACCAGTGGGTGAACTCGTATAAGCGGCTGTGGGGCGCGGCGGAGCGCACGGCCGGAGCGGGGGGCGAGGCGCCGGCCTACATTTGCTGGGGTCATAACAACCGGTCCGCCCTGGTCCGGGTGCCCATGTATAAGCCGCAGAAGGGAAATGCCACCCGTGTCGAGTTCCGCTCGGTAGACTCCGCTTGCAACCCTTACCTTGCGTTCGCGGTGATCCTGGAAGCAGGGCTGAAAGGAATCGAGGCCGGCTACGAACTGCCCCCCGGGGCAGAGGACGATGTGTGGGCGCTCACCTCGGCGGAGCGCCGGGCGCTGGGCATCTCGCCGCTGCCGCAGAGCCTGGATGACGCGATCACCGCGATGCAGGACAGCGAGTTGGTGGCGCAGGCACTGGGCGAGCAGGTCTTCGATTTTTTCCTGCGCAACAAGCGTGCTGAGTGGCGCGAGTACCGGCACCAGGTCACCCAGTTCGAGCTGGACCGCTACCTGCCGGTGCTGTGACAGTCAGCCAGAACTGTGGCGAGAACTGGCGCCGGGGCGGCGCGTGGGGACAGGGATCGGGGTTACGGCACGGTGTTCTGGGTGGGAGTGCTCGGGCCATTAATGGTTCGGGCTGACGGCGCCGAGGTGACCGTCCCTGCGCCCAAGCAGCGGGTGATCCTCGCCGCGCTGGCCCTCCGTGCTGGGCAGGTGGCCTCCTACGACGAGCTGGCCGAGGTCATCTGGGACGGTGCGCCGCCGTCCGGGGCCCGGGTGGCGATCCGCAACTATGTGAAGCGGCTCCGCCAGGTTCTCGGTCCGGTGGCCGGCCCCCGGATCATCACCCGTGACCCTGGTTATGCGCTGGAAGCCACGCCCGCCGAGGTGGACGCGCTGCACTTCACGGCGCTGTGCGCGCAGGGCGCTGACGCGGTCCGGCAGGGCGACGCGGCGGCCAGCGCCGGGCCGACCTGGGAGGTGCTGGGCGAGGCGCTCGGCCTGTGGCGCGGGAACCCGCTGGTTGACGTGCCCTCGAACGCGCTGATCACGGCCGAAGTGCCGCGACTCGACGCACTGCGGATGCAGGCCCAGGAATGGCGGATGGACGCCGGGCTGGCCCAGGGCCGTCACGCCGAGCTGGTCGCCGAGCTCACCCAGCTGGCCCGCGACCACCCGTGGCGGGAGCGCTTCCACGCCCAGCTGATGCTGGCCCTGTACCGCTGCGGACGGCAGGCGGAGGCGCTGGCCGCCTACCAGCGGACCCGGCGGATGCTGGTGGATGAGCTCGGGGTGGAGCCCGGCGAGGAGCTTCGTGACCTGCATGTCGGCATCCTGGCCGCGGACCCCGGGCTGGCCGCGCCTGGGCCGGCGCTGGCCGGCTTCCTGCGCCCGCCCCGCGAGCATGCCGCCATGGACGGTGCCGCGCCGGCCGGGACTGCAGTGACCGTCGCGCGGGCGGGCCGCGGCGGCGAAGCAGCGGCCGGGGCCGCCCGCCAGGGACCGGCGAAGGCCGGCCAGGCCCGGATCCGCTCCGCCGGGCCGGGCCGGGGCGGCCCGCCGCGGGTGCGGGTGCCGGCCGGGCCGCAGCTGGCCGGGACGCCCGCCGTGAGCCCGGACAGGACGGTCCCGGCTACGGCCGCGCCTGGCGCTGCCGCCGGCCAGGCCGGCCGCGGGGCCGCGGTCGTGCCGCGCCAGCTGCCGGCCGGCGTGGCCCACTTCGCCGGGCGCAGCGCGGAACTGGCCGAACTGCAGACCTGGATGCGCGACGCCGCCGCGTCCCGGGCGGTCAAGATCCTCGTCATCGGGGGGACGGCCGGAGCCGGCAAGACGGCGCTCGCGGTGCACTGGGCGCACCAGTGCGCGGCGGACTTCCCCGACGGCCAGCTCTACGTCAACCTGCGTGGCTTCGGCCCCTCTGGCTCGCCGGTGACCCCGGCCGACGCGCTCCGCTGGTTCCTCGGCGCGTTCGGGGTGACCGAGGAGCAGATGCCGGACAGCATCGACGCCCAGGCGGCCCTGTACCGCAGCGTGCTGGCGGATAAGCGGATGCTGGTCATCCTGGACAACGCCCGCGATCCCGCCCAGGTACGGCCGCTGCTGCCGGGCAGCCCGGCCTGCCTGGTCCTGGTGACCAGCCGGAACCGGCTGCCCAGCCTGGCCGCGACCGAGAGCGCCCGGCTCGTCCAGCTCGACGTGCTGACCGCGGCCGAGGCCCATGAGCTGCTGGCCGGGCGGCTGGGCGAGCGGGCCGGGGCCGAGGCGGAGGCGGCCGACGAGCTCATCGAGTCATGCTCCCGGCTGCCCCTGGCGCTGAGCATCGTGGCCGCCCGGGCGGCGGCCCGGCCATTCCTGCCGCTGACCGGGCTGGCCCGGGAGCTCGCCGACGCGCAGGGGCGGCTGGACGCCCTGGACGCCGGGGACCCGGTGGCCAGCGTCCGGGCCGTGTTCTCCTGGTCCTGCGAGCAGCTCAGCGAGACCGCGGGCCGGCTGTTCCGGCTGCTCGGCCTGCACCCCGGGCCGGACTTCAGCGTCGCGGCCGCGGCCAGCCTGGCGGCGCTGGAACCGTCCCGGGCCGCGGCCGCGGTCGCCGAGCTGGCGGATGCGCACCTGATCGCCGAGCATGCCCCGGGCCGCTACGCCTTCCACGACCTGCTCCGCGCCTACGCGGCCGACCTGGCCCGCACGACGGACGATGAGGCCGACCAGCAGCAGGCGGTACGCCGGATCCTGGATCACTACCTGCACAGCGCCTACTCAGGCAGCCTGGCCCTCAACCCGACCCGGGCCCATGTGCGGCTGGCGCCCCCGCAGCCGGGCGCCACCCCGGAGACCCTGAGCTCGGTGAGCGGGGCGCGGGACTGGTTCGCCGCCGAGCGGCAGGTCCTGCTGGCCGCGATCGCGCTGGCCGACCAGGCCGGGCTCGGCAGCTACGCGTGGCAGCTGCCGTGGGCGGTGTGGCTGCTGTTCGACCGGGCCGGCTACTGGCACGACCAGGTCGCCATCCAGCAGACCGCGGTGGCCGCGGCGCGTCGCCTCGGTGACCTGAGCGGCCAGGCCCACGCCTGCCGGGATCTCGGCGCGGCCTTCGGCCGGCTCGGCTTGCTCGCCGAGGCGCGCGACTACTGCCGTCAGTCGCTGGACCTGCACCGGCAGGCCGGCGACCGGCTTGGTGAGGCCCGCGCGCACAACGAGATCATGCTGCTGGCCGAGCGGCAGGGCCGGCTGGCCGAGGCGCTCGGGCACGCCCGGCGGTCCCTCGACTTGTACCGGGCGGAAGGTGACGAGCCGGGCCAGGCCAGAATGCTCAACGGCGTCGGCTGGATACACGCCAAGCTCGGCGAGTTCGAGCTGGCCCTGGAGTACTGCGGGCAGGCGCTCGGCATGTACCAGGGCCACGGGGACCCGCTCAACCAGGCCGCCACCTGGGACAGCGTCGGCTACGTGCTGTTCCACCTGGGCCGGCTGGACGAGGCGATCGGCTGCCTGCGCACCGCGCTGCGCACCATCGAGGGCTTCCGGCCGGGCTACTACCAGACCACGATGCTGGTCCACCTCGGGGACGCCTATCACGCGATCGGCGAGCCGGGGTCGGCCGCACACGCCTGGCAGGACGCCCTGACCATCCTGGAGGATCTGAACCACTCGGACGCGGACCAGGTCCGGGCCAGGCTGCGCGGCGAGGTGCCGCTGCCGGGCACCCTCCCGGTGGCCGCGGGCGGGGGCACGCTGCCTGGCCGGCTTCGCGCCGACGCGGTCGGAGCCTGACAATCCCTTCACTAACTGACGCTACCGGGACGTTACCGGGCCGGCGAACACTAGCGGTTGTGCACCTACCCCCCCCGGTGCACCCCCCTGCCGGGGCCGTCTCTGACGGCCCCGGCGCCGGAGCCTCCCGGCTTCTGACAGGGAGCCGGAGGGTTCCCCGGGCCTAGCACTCCCCCCCGGCTAGGCCGGGGAACCCTCCGGCAGAGCAGAGCCATCCCGGGCGCCAGCCTCACCCGGCCCGGCTGCACTGCCTCGCGCCGCGCCTGCCGTGGGCCCGGCGCCCGCAACACAGTCCCCTCCCGGCGATTCCCGCTGCGCCCAATGCCGTTACGGTGCAGGGGTGAGCGTGCGCCGGAGGACGACACCGGCCGGGAGGCTGGCCCGGATGGGCTTCGCCGACGCCGCCCGGGCCGAGCGGATCATCGGCGACGACCTGGCCCTGGACGCGGACGGTGCCGACGGAGGCCTGCTGACCGCGCTCGCCGCCGCGGCCGACCCGGACCTGGCGGTGGCCGCGCTGGCCCGGATGCCCCGCGACGCCGCCCTGACCAGAGCGCTGCGCGAGGACGCCGGGCTGCGCGCCCGGCTCACCGCCGTACTCGGCGCCAGCACGGCCCTCGGCGACCACCTGGCCCGCCACCCGGGGGACTGGCACGTGCTGTCCGGGCCGGATGCCCTGCGCGGGGCGTCCGGGGAGGACCTGCGGGCCGAGCTGCTGCGGGCGGTCGGCGCGCGCCCCGACGATGCCGACCCGGCGGCGGACCCGGCCGCCGCCCACGGCGGTGATCCGGCTACCGCGCTGCCCGCGGCCTACCGCCGCCGCCTGCTGCACCTGGCCGCACGGGACCTGACCGGCGCGGTGACCGTGGATGAGACCGCGGCGGAGCTCGCGGACCTGGCCGCTGCGGCGCTGGAGGCGGCGCTGGCGATAGCCCGGTCACAGCTGCCGGACGACGCGGCACCGGCCCGGCTGGCCGTGATCGCCATGGGCAAGTGCGGCGGCCGGGAACTCAACTACGCCAGCGACGTAGACGTGATCTTCGTCGGGGCCCCCGGGGCGGCCCCGGGCGGCGATCCCCGGGAGCCCGCCGACGAGACCGCGGCGCTGCGCACTGCTACCCGGCTGGCGGCCGGCCTGGTCCGGGTCTGCTCGCAGGCCACCCCCGAAGGGGCGCTGTTCCCGGTGGACCCGAACCTGCGCCCGGAAGGCCGGGATGGCCCCCTGGTGCGCACCCTGGCCAGCCACCGCGCCTACTACGAGCGCTGGGCCAAGACCTGGGAGTTCCAGGCCCTGCTCAAGGCCCGCCCAGTGGCCGGCGACCGGGAACTGGGGCAGGCCTACATCGACGCGCTCAGCCCCATGGTGTGGCAGGCTTCGCGGCGGCCCCACTTCGTGGCGGACGTGCAGGCGATGCGCCGCCGGGTGATCGGTAACCTGGCTCCCGGCGAAGCCGCGCGCCAGCTCAAGCTCGGACCAGGCGGGCTGCGCGACATTGAGTTCGCCGTGCAGTTGCTGCAGCTGGTGCACGGCCGGACGGATGAGGCGCTGCGGGAACGGGGCACCCTCCCGGCGCTGGCCGGGCTGGCCAGGGGTGGCTACGTCGGCCGGGAGGACGCGGCCACGATGGCCTCCGCCTACCGCTTCCTGCGCACCGTCGAGCACCTGCTGCAGCTCCGCCAGCTGCGGCGCACTCACACGCTTCCGGAGGACGACGCGGCGCTGCGCCGGCTGGGCCGTGCGCTGCGCCGGGCCCGTACCCGGGACGGCGCGGCCGCGCCCGGGCCGCCGTCGCGCGCCGACCCGGCCGCCGAGCTGATGGCCCAGTGGCGGCAGCACGCCCGGGAAGCCAGGCGGCTGCACGAGAAGCTGTTCTACCGGCCGCTGCTGGATGCGGTGGCCCGGCTGCCCACCGGCGCGGTCCGGCTGACCCGGGAGGAGGCCCGGGCCCGGCTTGAGGCCCTCGGCTACGCTGACCCGGTCGGCGCGCTGCGGCACATCGAGGCCCTCACCTCGGGGGTGTCCCGGCGGGCCGCTATCCAGCGCACGCTGCTCCCGGTGATGCTGGGATGGTTCGCCGACGCGGCCCAGCCGGACGCCGGGCTGCTGGCGTTCCGCCAGGTCAGCGACGCCCTCGGCGACTCGCCCTGGTACCTGCGGCTGCTCCGCGACGACACGAACGTGGCCCGCCGGATGGCCCGGCTGCTCGCCTCCAGCCGCTATGCGACGGACCTGCTGATGCGTGCCCCCGAGACGGTCGCCCTGCTCGGCTCGGACGAGCAACTGGCCCCGCGCCCGGCCGCGGCGCTGCACGCCGAGGTGGCCGCGGTCGTCGGCAGGCACGCCACCGCCGAGGGGGCGGCTCAGGCGGTCCGCGCGCTGCGCCGCCGCGAGCTGCTCCGCACCGCGGCCGCGGACCTGCTCGGGCTGACCCCGGTGGAGGAGTCCAGCGAGGCGCTGACCGTGATCACGGCGGTGGCCATCGGGGGCGCGCTGGACGCGGCGATCCGCCACGTCGAGCGCGAGAAGGGGGGACCACTGCCCACCCGGGTGCTCGTGGTGGGCATGGGCCGGTTCGGCGGCCGGGAGACCGGTTACGGCAGCGACGCGGACGTGATGTTCGTGCACGACCCGCTGCCTGGCGTGCCGGAGCAGGCGGCGTCGCAGGCCGCGCACGCGGTGGCTGAGGAGATGCGCAGGCTGCTCGGCCAGCCCGCCCCCGATCCGCCGCTCCAGATCGATCCCGGGCTGCGGCCGGAGGGCCGGCAGGGCCCGCTGGTCCGCACGCTCGCGTCCTACCGCGCCTACTACGAGCGCTGGTCGCTCGCCTGGGAGGCGCAGGCGCTGCTCCGGGCCGAACCAGCCGCCGGGGACCGGGAGCTTGGCCACCGTTTCCGGGCCATGGCCGATGAGTTCCGGTACCCTGCGGGCGGCATCTCCGAGGCCTCGGTGCGGGAGATCAGGCGGCTCAAGGCCCGCATGGAAGCCGAGCGGATGCCCCGCGGCACGGACCCGGCCCTGCATCTCAAGCTCGGCCCCGGCGGCCTGTCCGACGTGGAGTGGGTGGTCCAGTTGCTGCAGCTCACTCACGCCTATGAGGTGCCCGGGCTGCGGACCACCCGCACCCTCGCGGCGCTGACGGCGGCCGAGGAGGCGGGCCTGGTCCGGGGCGATGACGCGGCCGCGCTCGCCGCCTCCTGGCGGCTGGCCACCAGGATCCGTAACGCAGTCGTGCTGCTGCGCGGCCGCCCCTCAGACGTGCTGCCGGTCAAGCAGGCCGAACTGAGCGCGGTGGCCAGGATCCTCGGCTACCCGCCCGATGGCGGCCAGGACCTGGTCGAGGACTACCGGCGCACCGCGCGCCGGGCCCGCGCCGTCATGGAACGGCTGTTCTACGGCTGACCCGCACCGGCCTGGACCGGGCGGGCCCCGCCTCCTCCTGGCGGCTCATGCGCGGCTCATCCCTGGGTAGCGGGCCGGCCCTCCGTCTGCCCGCAGTGGGGCCCGGAGGACGGCACCGCAGGCCGATGTGCCGCGGGCCGGGACCGGCCATCGTGGCAGGGTGAGCATTGAGGAGACAGCCCAGCCCGCGCCCGTCCCCGGGCCGCCCGCGGCGCGGCCCGCCGGCGGGCCGAGGCGGCGGCGCAGCGCGCGCCGCTGGGCCGTGGACCTGCTGCTGATCGCGGCGTGCGTGGCGTCCGTGCTGCTGGAGCCGGTGTCGATAGCGATCCACAGCGTGATCGGGCTGGTCTTCGCCGGGGCGGTCGGCCCGCACCTGTGGCACCGCCGGGCCTGGATCCGGGGCACCATCCGCCGCGCCGGGCAGCGGCGGTCGCTGTCCCGGGCGGTGCGCTGGAGCCTGTCCCAGGCGAGCGTGCTGCTCGCGCTGACGTTGTTCGTCACGGCGACCGGGCTCTGGGACTGGCTGGAGCCTGGCACCAGGATCGCCTGGCACGGGCTGTCCAGCCTGGTCCTCATCGGGTTCCTGATCCGGCATACCTGGACCCGGCGCCGCTCCCTGCTCCGCCGCCGCGGCTCGGCCGCCCGGGCCGGCGGTGCCCCCTGACCCCGCCCCCGACGCCGCCCCCGCCCCCGCCCCCGCCCCCGACCGGGGCCCGGGTTCTTCAGCCGCGGCCGTTGGCGCGCAACAGGGCCAGCACATCCACGGTGATCCCGCCGCGCCAGTCGGCCGTGGCCGCCGGTGACCAGGCCGCCCAGTTGAACGCCCAGCCGCCGTCCGGCTGCTGCGCGGCGGCCAGATGGTCCAGGTGCGCGTCGATGACCTGGGCACTGAACAGCCGGCGGCCCAGCGAGCCGGGCAGCGGTGCGAAGTCCAGCGGGGTGTGGATCTCCCCGGGCGCCTCCGGGTCCAGCGTCACCAGGCCGCCGTCCAGGATCACCGCGGCCGCCGACTCCAGGGCCGACGCCGCCCGGTCCCGGTCCGGCACCCGGTCCAGGAAGTACAGCACGGCGCGCATGTCGTACGGGCCGGCCCGGCCCAGGTCGTCCAGCCGGCCCCAGACCCACTCGGTCGCCCGGTCCAGCCAGGGATGCCGGACCCGGCGGCCGTGCAGCGTGCCGGCCAGCAGGGCGGTCGTGATAAGTGAGGCGGGCAGCCCTGGCTCCGGCACCCACCAGGGCGCGTGCGGCCAGCCCTCGACACCCGGATCGACGAAGACGGCGCCGCCCTCCGGCGGGGCGTTCGCGGCCAGCCATCGGCAGGCCCCCTGGACGATGGCGTCGTCCCAGGCGTCCGCCTCGTGCAGGGTCTGCAGGGCGAGCTGGATGGCGAGTGGCTGGCTGCCCGGGCCCCGTCCGTCCGGTTCCAGGGCGTGCCCGAACCCGCCGCCGCCGGTGCGGTAGGCCGCCACGGCATCCCGCACCGGCGCGGCCGGGCCGGCCAGGAACAGCCGCTCGAACCTGCGCCGGTCCAGGACCCGGCCGGTGTCGGCCAGGAACCGGTGGGCGGCGTCGATGTCTGGCTTCATGCCCCCATCCTCACTCCCGCGGCGGGCTGGCCTCTTGAACGAATCGGACTCCTGCCGGCCAGCCCGGGCGGCATGCCAGACTCGGGATGTGGACTGGGCACCGGGCTACCGTGAATTCCGGCCTCCGGCCCCCCTGGCCGGGGCGCTGGCTTGCGCCTGGGTGCGGGTCACCCCGCCGGGTGGCGCGCCGCCGACCCGGGTGCTGCCCGATGCCTGCGTGGACCTCATCTGGCGGCACGGCACCGGCGTTTTCCTGGCCGGCCCGGACACCGGCCCGGTCATCATGGCGGCGGAGCCGGGGACCGTGCTTGCCGGGGTGCGGTTCCGGCCCGGTGCGGGCGGCCCGGCGCTGGGCCGCCCGCTGAACGGGCTGCTCGACCAGCAGCTCAGCGCCGATGACCTGCGGACCGAGCTTCCCGGCCGGGGCCGGCCACAGGCTGGCCAGCCGGCTGCACCCGGACCTGGACCCGCCGGCCGCGCTGCGGCTGCTCCTCGACCTGGCCGGCCGCCTGGTCGCCGAGGGACCGCCCGATCCGCTGGTCATCGCCGCGGCGCAGCGGCTGGGCGACCCGGCGGCGCAGGCCGGCCAGGTGGCCGGGGACCTTGCCATCAGCGAACGGCAGCTGAACAGGCGGTGCGGCGCGGCGGTGGGCTACGGCCCGGCGCTGCTGCGCCGGGTGCTGCGATTCCGCCGGTTCGTGTCCCGGGTCGACGCCGCCCCGGGCGCCGCTGACCTGGCGTCCCTGGCCGTAGAGGCCGGGTATGCCGACCAGGCCCACCTGACCCGGGAGTGCGGCCGGCTGGCCGGGCTGACTCCCGTCGCGCTGACCCGGGACAGGCACGGCACCCCGGACGTCCGGCGCGGTCGCATAAGTATGTGATGATGAAAGCAGGCCGCGGGCATTCCGAACGCTGACAGTCGCGCCGGCGCCGTCCGCGGGTCAGCAAGCCCGGCGCGCTCGGCGCCGGGGATGGGACGGCCGAGGTGTTCGGCTTCAGGATCATCCGTCAGTATGAGCAAGGCATCGTGTTCCGTTGGGGACAGGCCCAGCCCGGCGTCCGCACGGCCGGCCTGACCTGGATCAACCCGTTCACGAGCAAGCTCACCAAGGTCAACATGCAGATCGCGGTGGCGAACGTGCCCGCGCAGGAGACCATCACCCGGGACAACGTCACGCTGAAGGTGGACGCGGTCGTGTACTACCGGGTCGTTGACCCTCTCAAGGCGATCATCAACGTGCAGAACTACCACTTCGCGGTCTCCCAGGTGGCCCAGACGTCGCTGCGGTCGGTCACCGGGCGCAGCAACATGGACCAGCTGCTGTCCGAGCGGGAGCATGTCAACGCTGAGCTCAAGGAAGTGATCGATGCCCCCACCGAGGGACCGTGGGGCATCCGGGTGGAGCGCGTCGAGGTCAAGGACATCTCCCTGCCCGAATCGATGAAGCGCTCGATGTCCCGGCAGGCGGAAGCTGAGCGTGAGCGCCGCGCCCGGATCATCGCGGCCGACGGCGAGTACCAGGCCTCCAAGAAGCTGGCCCAGGCCGCCTCGGTCATGGCGGCCGACCCGGCCGCGCTGCAGCTGCGGCTGCTGCAGACCGTGGTCGAGGTCGCCGCCGAGAAGAACAGCACCCTCGTGATGCCGTTCCCGGTGGAACTGCTGCGCTTCTTTGACCGCGCGCAACTGCCCGCCATCCCGGGCCTGACGGACGCCGTGGCCGAGGAGACAGCCGCCCTGCTGCCGCCGCCACCCGCACTGCCTGCCACCATGCCGGCGAACCTGCCCGCCAGCCCGGCCGAGAAGACGCCCCTCAACGGCTCCCCAGGCCCCGGTGCCACCAGCTGACGCCGGCGTGGTCAGCGGACTGCCCGGGCCCGGCCCCGGCGCCGCGGCCCGGCAGCCCGGCTATGTGGTTGCCGGGCGCGTCCCGGGGTGCGGATACTGGCGGCATGCCTGATCGCAATGTTCTCGGTGGTGAGCTGGAGCCATGCGGCACCGACCCGGTCACCGGCTTCTACCGGGACGGGTGCTGCAACACCGGCCCTGAGGACCAGGGCAGTCACACGATCTGCGCCGTGGTGACCGCCGAGTTCCTGGAGCACCAGCGCCGCATCGGGAACGACCTGGTGACCCCCGTTCCGGAGTTCCGGTTCCCGGGGCTGACGCCCGGCGACCGCTGGTGCGTGACGGCCAGGAACTGGCTCCGGGCGCACCAGGAGGGCGCCGCCGCGCACGTGGTCATGGCCTCCACCCATGAGCGGGCGCTTGACATCGTGCCCCTGGCCGCGCTCAGGGAACACGCCGTCGATGTCCCCGCCGACCCTGGTGCGCTCGGGCCCTGAGGCCACCCGCCCGGGGCCCGGGGCCAGGGCGGTTAGGCTGGCTGGCATGCCGACGGACGACTTGCCTGCTGTGGAGTTCGCGTTCCCGGGGCCGCTGCGTGATCAGCTGGTCGCCGCGATCCTCGCGGGCCGGAAGACGACGACCAGCGGGCTGGTCGCCGACTACGAGCATGAGGGCGAGCCGCTTCCCGCTCCCGGGCTGCGGCAGGCCGTGATCGACTCCGCGGGTGACCCGGTCGCGGTGATCGAGACGACCGCGGTGCGGGTGGTCCGGCTGGCCGATGTGGACCTGGCCCACGCCCGGGGCGAGGGTGAGGGGTACACCTCGGTCGCGGAATGGCGGGCCGGGCATGTGCAGTTCTGGCACTCGGCGGAGATGCGCGCGGCGCTGGATGACCCGGAGTTCACCGTCGGCGACGACACCCTGGTGGTCACCCAGACGTTCCGCCTGGATCCACCCCGGACGGCATGACCAGCCACCGCGATCTCCACGTCATCCAGCTCACGCACCCGCACGACGCGGACGCGCCGCTCAGGCAGCGGCTGGCCAGCTGCTGGATCGCGGTCTCCAACTCCGGCGGCGCGGTGGGATTCCCGTTTCCCCCGGTCGGCGCCCAGCAGGTGGCGCCCGCGGTCGATGGGCTGGCGGCCCGCCTAGACCCGCAGCGATGCCGGATGCTGCTCGCCCTCAGCGGTGGCGCGCTGACGGGATGGGTCGTCCTCAGCCGCGACCCCAACCCCCTCATCGCTCACTGGGGCGCCGTCAATCACCTCCAGACCCAGCCCGCACACCGGAATCAGGGCATCGGCTCGGAGCTGATGCGGCAGCTGCGGCGGATCGCCCGCGACGAGATGGGCCTCGAGCAGCTGCACCTCGCCGCCCGGGGTGGCGAAGGACTCGAGGACTTCTACACCCGGCTCGGCTGGCGCGAGACAGGCCGCTGGCCGGGCAAGCTCCGGCTCGCCCCCGACGACACCCGGGACGAGATCCTCATGATCCTCGCCCCGCTCTGACGGCCCCCAATCACCCGGTGGCGATAGCTGGCCCCGCCAGCCCCGCCGCGTACCCCGGGCCGCATCCGCCGCTCCCGCATGCCTGTCCCCCCGGAAGCAGGCTGAGGATCAGCAGGATGCAAGGAGAAGGCTGGCGGCAGGCAGGGGGAGCGCCAATCCCGGCGGGTACCGGGCGGGGAACCACGGAACGGCCGCTTCCGGCCCGGTGCTGGCCGGGCAGGTCGTTGGAGCGTGCCGCGGAGCTGGCCCGGGACGCGTTCCGGTACGACATACTGAAAGCAGAGGCGCTGGCTCCGGGCGCCTCGATCCAACGGGCGGGAAAGGCGATCGAACAATGGACCTGACCGGCGCCGGCTGGCGCAAGTCCTCCTATAGCGGCAGGAACGGCGGGGCGTGCGTGGAGGTCAAGATCGTGCCCGGCTCCAAGGAGGGCAGCGATTACGTGATCGCCATGCGCGATTCCAAGGACCCGGACGGCCCCACCCTTTACTTCACCCCGGCGGAGTGGGAAGCGTTCACCCTCGGCGTCCAGGACGGCGAGTTCGACGTGCCTGAGGACGAGCCCGCCACCTGACCACGCCAGTACTAGCCCGTTCCGGAAGTGGCAGGAGTTTCCGGGCCAGGGCTGGTGAGTGCGGCCGCCGCGGAGCTGGCGGCCTCGGTGCGTTCGGGCAGCAGCAGCAGCGCGCCGGCGAGGAAGCACACCGCGCCGACCAGGGTGCCGAGGTTTGACCGCTCGGCGTTGTGCAGCTGGCCGGTCGTCGGGTTGATGTAGCCCGCTACCGCGGACACGCCGAAGGCGATAGACCCGGTCAGGTTGAGCAGGGTGATCCACCACGCCCAGGACCTGGGGCGCCAGGCGGTCCAGCCGTGGCAGGCCTCGAACCAGGCCAGCGCGCTGGCCACGAGGAAGCAGACCGAGCCGACGGCATCGGGCCGCCACACGTGCTGATGCGCGGCCTGAGCGGACAGGTCGGTCACCATGGCCGTCCCGGTGCTGATGTTGAAGTACAGCGTCCCGGCGAGCTGCACGGCGGTGGCCCACCAGTCGATCCGGTGCGGCTGGAAGACGAAGAACCGCCGCCGGGCGGCCCCCGTCGGGTGCGGGCCGGCGTCGACGGCTTCCCGGTAGGTCAGGAACCCGGCCGCGGTGAAGAACAGGGAGCCGATGAAGAAGGTCACGGTGTCCCAGCGGGTCCCGGCGGCGCTGGCGTATCCGGGGATGGCCCCGATGGCGAAGAGCAGTGACCCGACGGCGAACAGGATCGCGATCCACCATCCCCGCGCCTGGGGTGCCCACCACGTCGTCCCGGCTGTCTGGGCGCCCTCCGGGTGCTTGCGGTGGCGGCGCGAGTCCCAGCGGGCCACGGCACCGTCCGGGCGGACACGCTCGATGTAGGTCACGAAGGGCCCGACGCGACCCTCGCGATCGGTTTGGTCCCGCATCGGCGCGTCCTATCTAGGCGGCTGGACCTTCACGGCCCGATGGGTGCCTGTACTCTCCCGTACCCCGCGCGGCCAGGCCGTCATGCGGCGGCCACGGCGGAGAACACCGTCACCGTAAGGTACAGGGGCTTCCGCGCGGGCCAGTGGCTGGGTGAAGCCCGGGATCCCGCGGCCGGACCAGCGGCAGCAGGTAATACCGAGCCCAGTACCGCCGCCGGCAGGCTGCGCAGCGCCGCCGAGCCGGGCAGCCCGTCCGCCGACACGCTCCGGCTGCCGGCCAGCTGGGCCGCGTCAGCTGATCCGCGGCTCCCAGCGGAAGAAGCGCACCGCCAGCAGCAGCCCGGCGGCCCCCCACGCGGCGACCACCAGCAGGTCTACCCAGTCGAAGCTGGTGCCGAGGAAGCCCGCCCGCATCCCGTCCGCGAAGTGCTTGACCGGGAAGACCCGGGCCACCCAGATGATCCACGACGGCGCGTTGTTGCCGAGCGGGATGAAGATCCCGGACAGGAACAGCAGCGGCAGGATGGTGATGTTCACGATCGCGGCCGCGGCGTCGGAATTGGGAATCATCGCGGTCACCGCGAGGCCAAGCGCGCAGAACGCCGCGGCCCCCACCGTCAGCACGGCGAGCAGCCGCAGCAGCGACATCCCGGACGGGATGGCGGCGCCGTAGAACGCCCGGCCGAACGCGGCGGTGATGGCCACCAGCAGCACCGCCACCAGCAGTGCGTGCAGCATCCGGGCGGCCAGGAACGCGGCGCTCGGCAGCGGCGTCCCGTTCACCCGCTTCAGCACCCCGGTGTCCCGCTGGGTGGTCACCCCGATGGCGATGTTGTTGTAGCAAACGGTGATCACCGCGAACGCGGCCATGGCCGCCACGTAATACGTCGAGTAGTTCAGCGTGCGGGTGCCGATGCGCACGGTGAAATGCCCGAGCAGCGACGTGAAGATCACCAGGAAGATCAGCGGGAACGCGAACGAGAAGAAGGCCGAGGTCGGGTTCCGCCAGAAGGCCTTATTGACGTAGCGCACCTGGGACAGGGTCAGTGTCATCGCGGTCATGGCTGGTTCCGCGGTCCCGTGTGCCCGGCGGTGGCCGGCTGGGCCGCGCCGCCGGATGGCGCCTCGGCATTGCTGCCGGGTGGACCGCCGGTGAGGGCGAGGTACACGTCCTCCAGCGAAGGCCTGATGACTTCCAGGCCGTCCAGGGCCAGGCGTGCGCTGATCGCCCAGCCGGTGAGCTGGTGCAGGTCCGGGACCGGGTCGGTGGTAGCGATCTCGGTGAACCCGTCCGGCCCCGGTGACCCGGCCAGGCCGGCCGGCAGGGGAACGCCCGCCGGTGCCCGGAACCGGATCCTGGCCCGGTCCCGGTCCCGGTGGCCCAGCGTGGCAGGCGGTCCCTCCGCGACGAGCCGGCCGTCCGCGATCACCGCGACCCGGTCGGCGAGGAACTGCGCTTCATCCATGTAGTGGGTGGTCAGCAGCACCGTCATGCCCAGCGCGGCCAGGTTCTTGATCAGGTCCCACGCCTCGTGCCGGGCCGACGGGTCGAATCCCGTGGTCGGCTCGTCGAGGAACAGCAGTTCCGGGTTGCCCGCCAGGGCGATCGCCACATCCAGCCGCCGCTGCTGGCCGCCGGACAGCCGCAGCACCCGGTCATCGCGTTTCGCGTCCAGGCCGACCAGGTGGATCACCTCATCCACGGGCCGGGGGTGCGGGTAGAAGCCGGCGTACATGGCGATCGTCTCGCGGACCGTGAGATACCGGTCCACGCTGGTGGCCTGGAGCACGATCCCGATCCGGCTCTTGAGCCGGGTCCGCTCCCGGCCCGGGTCGGCGCCGAGCACGCGGACCTCCCCGCCGTCCCGCTTGCGGTAGCCCTCAAGGATCTCCACCGTGGTGGTCTTCCCGGCCCCGTTCGGGCCGAGCAGGGCGAACACCTCACCGGGCCGGATGGCCAGGTCGATGCCCCGCACGGCCGGATTACCGGAGTAGGACTTGGTCAGGCCGCGCACCTCCACGGCCAGCGGCCGGGCCACCGTGGATGTTCCCGGAGGCCGGGCATCGCCATCCCGCAGGCCGTCCGCCATCGCCGCTCCCGGCCGTCCGTCGCCCGCTGCCAGTTCCGTCCTCACTATCGCGCACGCGGCGCGGCGGGTACCAGGGCCGTTCGGCCTCGGCTGCCGGCCGGGGCGGCAGCGCGGGCGGACGCCGGACGGCGGGCTCAGGATAGGCCCGCGACCGGCTTACGGTAAGCGCTTACCCGATCCGTAGTGTCCGCATGGCGCAGCGCTGGTCACCGCGCTGGTTGCGACGCAGGACCCGGCCTTCATCGACCTGGCGGACGACGTGCTGCGGCTGGAGGACGGCTGGATCACCGCCGGGTGAGCGCGGCTGGCGGCTGGCCTGCCCCAGCAGGCGGCAGGGCGCGGGGGACCGGCGGTCGAGCAGGCCGGCTAGGGCGCGGGGGACCGGCGGTCGAGCAGGCTAGGGCGCGGGGGACCGGCGGTCGAGCAGGCCGGCTAGGGCGCGGGGGACCGGCGGTCGAGCAGGCCGGCCACGGCCAGCCCGGCGCTGGCCCCGATGAGCGAGCCGATCACGGTGTCGCCCGGGTAGTGCACCCCAGTGTGCACCCGCGAGTAGGCCACGGCGGTGGCCGCGAACCCGGTGCCCAGCGCCAGCCACGGGCACTCGCGGCTGAGCGCGGTGGCGAAGGCGAACGCGGACGCGGAGTGCCCGGACGGGAACGAGGTCGAGCCCGGCATCGCGACCTGCCGGACACCGGGTACCCCGGCTCCGGCGCGGTCCGGCCGCGCCCGGTAGGACAACGGCTTGATGGCCAGGTTGACGACGGCCGATGTCACGCCGATGGCCAGCACGCCACGGACCGCCGCGCGGCGGCCCCGGGGGCCGCCGACGATGGCCAGTACCCCCGCTTCGGTCAGCCAGAGGCGGGACTTGTCCGCCGCCCGCGACAGCCGGCGCAGCGGCTTGTCCAGAGCCGGGGTCGGCGTGCCGGCGATCGCCTCGTACATGGCCCGGTCGACCTCGCCGAGCTGGCGGATCCCGTCGACCGCCTGCTGGCGGGCCGGGCCCGCGCGCTCCGCGGCCTTGCCGGCCACCCATTCCGCAATGGACTGCCGCTCGGCCGGGGGCTGCTCGGCCGCCCACCGTCTGGTCACGGGCGTATGCTAGCACCCGGGTAACCGGGCACTTACCGCAGCACAAGGAGCCGCCGGGCCGGCCGGGTGCCCGCGGATCGTCGGCCGGGGGGATGCGTTGGCCGGGGGAGAATCCACGCCCGGGCGGCAGCGGGCCGCCGGGTTGCCGGAGCGCGGGCCGCCGCCGGGCCGGCCGCCATCCGTGGCCACCTCGGAAACGGCAGCGAAGGCGGGGCGGCCGGGCCCGGGGGCGCGGCTGTGCGCCGCCGCGGCCCTGCTGACGCTGATCGCCGCGGCGGGCCTGGCCCTGATCGGCATCGCCGTCCACCTGCTGGCCATCGCCATTGTCACCGTCGGCCTGCTGACCTGTGTAGTGAGCTGCTGGTACGTGGTGTCCCGGCCGGGCCTTCGGCGGCTGATCGCGCTCGGTGTGGCCCTCGCGGCGCTGGCCGGGACGGCCATCGGCCTGGTCTTCGCGCACATCAACTGGCCGCTCCTGGTCCTGATCGTGGTGCTCAGCGGCGCGTCGGTGGCGGCGGCGCGGCAGGCCCTGGGCCGTACCGACCAGCATGCCCGGGCGGCAGCCGCGCAGCTGGCGAAGGGGCCGCGCCCGCAGCGGGGAGTTCTGATCATGAACCCCAAGTCGGGGGGCGGGAAGGCCGTGAAGTTCGCGCTGGCCAGCGAATGCCGCCGCCGCGGCATCGAGCCCGTCGTCCTGGAACCCGGCGACGACCTCCTGGAACTGGCGGAGGACGCGGTCCGGCGCGGCGCGGACTGCCTCGGCATGGCCGGCGGCGACGGCTCGCAGGCGCTGGTCGCCTCGGTAGCGGCGCGCGCCGGGCTGCCGTTCGTCTGCGTCCCGGCGGGCACCCGGAACCATTTCGCCTTGGACCTCGGCCTGGACCGCGGGGATGTGCCCGGTGCCCTGGACGCCTTCGCGGACGGGGTCGAGCGCCGGATCGACCTGGCCGAGGTGAACGGGCGGACCTTCGTGAACAACGCCTCGCTGGGCCTGTACGCGAAGGTGGTCCAGGCCCCCGAGTACCGGGATGCCAAGCTCCGCACCGCGGCGGCTCTGCTGCCCGGCCTGCTCGGCCCCGGGGCGGAGCCGCTCGACCTGTGCTACACGGGGCCCGACGGCACCGAGCACGAGACCGCCCATCTCATCCTGGTGTCCAACAACCCTTACCAGCTGGTGCCCGCCGACGGTGGCCTGGGCACCCGGGAACGGCTCGACCGTGGCGTGCTCGGCATCGTGGCGGTGACGATCGCCGACGCCGCGGAGGCCAGCCGCTTCCTGGCCCTGCAGGCGGCGGGACAGGCCCGCCGGTTCCCCGGCTGGGTGGAATGGACGGCGCCGCACCTGGAGATCCGGTCGGCCGGCGCCGTGGAGATCGGCGTGGACGGCGAGGCGCTCACCATGCCGGCGCCGGTGCGGTTCGCCGCCCGCCCCGGGGCGCTGCGGGTCCGGCTGCCCCGGCGCACGCTCCGGCTGTCGCCCGCGGCCCGCACCGTGCGCATGCTGTCCGTGTCCACCGTCATCAGCCTGGGCCGGGTGGCCGTCGGCCACGCGCCGCGCTGACCGGGCCCGGCCGCCGCAGGGGCGGAGTTCAGCTCACCGTGACCGGGGCTCAGGCCACGATGAGCTGGGCGCGGACCGGCAGGTGATCGGATCCCACCGGGTCCAGCACCTCCCCGCCGGCCGCGGTGATGTGGCCCCGGATAAGCAGGTGATCGAGCTGGATGAGCGGCCGGTCCGCGGTGAAGGTCCGCCCGCGCACCACAGCGGCGTAGCCGGGCGCGGACAGGGTGCCGGGGCGGGGCATGTTCAGGTCCCCGGCGATGACCGTCGGCACCGCGGGCGGCGTCCCGGTCCGGGCCGGGCCAGGGCGCCCGGCCAGCCGGTAGGCCAGCAGCGCGAGCTGGGCCGGGCTGGTGTACCGGTGGGTCAGGTGGGTGTTCACGATGCGCAGCGGGGCGCCGCCCGGCGTGGTTACCGTGACCACCTGCGCCGCCCGGCTGACCCGGTCGCCGGGCGCCCGGCCCAGCTCGATCTCGGCGTAGCCGGTGACCGGGAGCATGCTCAGCACGGCCAGGCCCCAGCTGCCCGCCCCCTGGTCGTTCCCAAGGCCGAGCCACGCCCGGCTGGTGCGGGTAGCCAGCCCACGGTGCCGCACCTCCGCCCCCAGGGCGGCCGCCACGTCGGTCACCGCGTCCGGCCGTCCGTCCGGCCGCCACGCCTCTTGCAGCACGATCACGTCCGCCTTGAGCTGGTGACAGGCATCCGCCACGTCGAAGGGATCGCCGCGGCTGGTCAGCCCGCCGTGCAGGTTCAGGCTGGCCAGCGTGATCAGGTTGTGGCTCATCCCCATCCCGGGCCGTCCGTCCGTCCTTCTCCCATCCTGCCCCGTCATCATGACCGGCGCGTACCCGGCGGGGAAAAGGCAGGAGGCCGCCGGGCCACCCGGTGCGGGTGGGCACGGCGGCCTCCTGGCTGCGCTCAGGCGGGCGGTGTCCCGTCTTACACGTCGAAGTACATCGCGAACTCGTGCGGCGTCGGCCGGAGCCGGACCGGGTCGAGCTCGTTGGTCCGCTTGTAGTCGATCCAGGTCTCGATGAGGTCCGAGGTGAACACGCCGCCTTCCAGCAGGTAGTCGTGGTCAGCCTCGAGGGCGTCGAGCACCGCCTCCAGCGACCCGGGCACCTGCGGGATGGCCGATGCCTCGTCCGGCGGCAGCTCGTACAGGTCCTTGTCCACTGGCTCGTGCGGCTCGATCTTGTTCCTGATGCCGTCGAGGCCGGCCATCAGCATGGCGGAGAAGGCCAGGTAGGGGTTGGCCGACGGGTCCGGCACCCGGAACTCCAGCCGCTTGGCCTTCGGGTTCGAGCCGGTGATCGGGATGCGCACGCAGGCCGACCGGTTCCGCTGCGAGTAGACCAGGTTGACCGGGGCCTCGAAGCCGGGCACCAGGCGGTGGTAGGAGTTCACCGTCGGGTTGGTGAAGGCCAGCAGCGTGGGCGCGTGCTTGAGCAGGCCGCCCACGTAGTACCGGCCGGTGTCGGACAGGCCCGCGTAGCCGACCTCGTCGTAGAAGAGCGGCGAGCCGTCCTTCCACAGGCTCTGGTGGCAGTGCATGCCGGAGCCGTTGTCACCGAAGATCGGCTTGGGCATGAACGTGACCGTCTTGCCCGCCGCCCGGGCCACGCTCTTGATCACGTACTTGTAGAGCATGAGGTTGTCGGCCTGCTTGAGCATCGGGCCGAACAGGATGTCGATCTCCGCCTGCCCGGCGGTGCCCACCTCGTGGTGCTGCATCTCGACCGTGATGCCGACGTCGATCAGCGCCCTGACCATGGCTGAGCGCAGGTCGGTGTAGTGGTCCACCGGCGGCACCGGGAAGTAGCCGCCCTTGTACGGGGGCTTGGAGCCGAGGTTGCCGCCTTCTTCCTCCCGGCCGGTGTTCCACGCGCCCTCGAGCGAGTCCACGTAGTAGTAGCCGGCGTTCGCCCCGGTGTCGTAGCGCACCGAGTCGAAGATGTAGAACTCCGCCTCCGGGCCGAAGAACGCGGTGTCCGCGATCCCGGTGCCCTTGAGGTAGGTCTCCGCCTTGCGGGCAATGTTCCGCGGGTCGCGGGTATACGGTTCCCCGGTCAGCGGGTCGTGCACGAAGAAGGTCATGTTCAGGGTGGGGTGCTGGCGGAACGGGTCGGCGACCGCGGTCGTCACGTCCGGCAGCAGCAGCATGTCCGACTCGTGGATCTGCTGGAATCCGCGGATCGAGGAGCCGTCGAACATCCGGCCCTCGGTGAACACCTTCTCGTCGAACGTCTCGACCGGCACCGTGAAGTGCTGCATCGTCCCCGGCAGGTCACAGAACCTGACGTCAACGAACTCGATCTTGTTATCGCCGATGTACTTCAGGACCTCGTCGGCGTTCTGGAACATCAACCCTCCCTGAACGGAGCTGGCGCTCTGTTAGCTGGCACTGAGTTGCCCTCCCTGGGGTTGCCTCCCGGGCTGCCGCGGCTGAAGGACCGCGGGAAGGCGGCCACGCAGAGCTGGCCGCGTAGGGGGTCTGGCCTGCGGCAGGAACGATTCGGACGTTAGTTCCCGGCGATTACCGAGCCGTGTCTCTAGTGTTTCACACGTGTTACGCCTGGGGGGCCAGGACGTGCCCGGGCCGGGCCGCCGTCCGCGCAGCCCAGGGCGGCCGGCCGGAGCCCGGGGGCCGGTAGCCGGGGGGCGCCAGGGCGGTACCGTGGGGGGGTGACGGAGCGACGGTGGGCCGGGGTCCTGCTGCCGGGCTTTCGTGAGCCCGGGGCCGACGAAACGTACCCGGGGGAGCGGTTCGGGCTACCCGAGCAGGGTCCGCGGTCGGTAGCCAGCATGGGGCGCCGGCTGGGCGCGCTGCTGATCGACTGGGTGCTGTGCCTGATCATCGCGCGGGCTTTCCTGCACGGCTCGTCCGCCCCGGTGCTCACCCTGGCCATCTTCGCTGCCGAGGTGTACGTGCTGACCGCCCTGACCGGGTTCACCGTGGGCAAGCGGGTGCTCGGCATCCGGGTGGCGCGCCTGGACGGCAAGCCGGTCGGCCTGTTCTGGGCGCTGGTCCGCACGCTGCTGCTGCTGACCGTGATCCCGCCGCTGGTCTCCGACCGGGACCTGCGCGGGCTGCACGACCGGGCGGCCAACACCATCGTGCTGCGCACCTGACCCGGGCCCCCGGCCAGTCAGGGCGCGCTGCCGGTCAGCGCGTCCGCGGCCGCGGCGGCCGTGGCATCCGGCCGGACCGGGGCATCGGGCCCTTGGGCGCCTGCAGCGACTGTGGCAGTGCCTTGAGCCGGTAGTTCAGCTCGGTGACCTCGGCGCCCTTCAGGTTGCGCGGCAGCCGCATGATCTTGCGCTGCAGCTTGCGGATCGGAACCTGGCCTTCTTCGTTGCCGACCTGGAAGTCATAGATCGGGGTCTCGTAGGCCACCCGGGAGATGCGCTTCTTCTCCGCCGCGAGCAGCCCCGGCAGCCGGGTCGGGGACCCTTCGCCGACCAGGACCACGCCGGGCCGGCCGACGGCCCGGTGCACCACGTCCATGTTCCGGTTCGCGGCCACCGCCGGGGTCACCGTCCAGCCGCCCCGCATGCTCTGCAGGATGGCGGCGGCCGCGCCGGGCTGGCCCTCCACCGCCGCGTACTGGGCCGACTGGGCGAACCGGCCGAACAGGATCATGGCGGTCGCCAGCCCGGCCAGCACGCCGAGCGGGATGAGCAGCCCGCCCAGGCCGGTCAGCACCCCCACGATCACGAAGACCGCGATGATGCCGACGGCACTGAGCGCGATGATCGGCAGTGCCCGGGGATTCTTCTCGCGGATGATGCCCGCGACCATGCGGATCTGCTTGATGCGGCCCGGAGGGACGTCCGCGCCGTCCTTGCTCGCCTTGCCAGCGGCCTTGTTCGCCATGGAGGGCAGGATACGAGTCAGCGGGCCTGGGCGGAAATCGTGGCCGCCTGATCCGCGGCCGTGACCGCCTGATCCGCGGCCCCGGTAGCCGCCGGTGCCGTGGCGGTCCGGCCGGCCCGGCGATCCAGGGCCTCGCGGTAGAGGCGGCCCGCACGGTAGGACGACCGGACCAGCGGCCCGGACATCACCCCGGAGAACCCGAGCGCCAGGGCCTCGTCGCGGAGCGCCACGAACTCCTGCGGCTTGACCCACCGGTCCACCGGGTGGTGCAGCGGCGACGGGCGCAGGTACTGGGTGATGGTGAGCAGCTCACAGCCGACCGCCCGCAGGTCGGTCATGGCCCGGGTGACCTCGGCCGGCTCCTCGCCGAGCCCGAGGATGAGGTTGGACTTGGTCACCAGGCCGGCCTCCCGGGCCCGGGCCAGGACGTCGAGCGACCGCTCGTAGCGGAACCCCGGCCTGATCCGCCTGAAGATGCGGGGAACGGTCTCGATGTTGTGCGCCAGCACCTCCGGACGGGCCGCGAACACCGCCGCCAGCCTGGCGTCATGCGCGTTGAAGTCCGGGATCAGGAGCTCCACCCCGCAGCCGGGCACGGCCGCGTGGATCTCCACGCCCGTCTGCGCGTACAGCCACGCCCCGCCGTCGGGGAGGTCATCCCGGGCCACCCCGGTCACCGTGGCATAACGCAGGCCCATCGCGGCCACCGACTCCGCGACCCGGCGCGGTTCATCGGTGTCCAGCGGCTGCGGCTTCCCGGTGGCGATCTGGCAGAAGTCGCACCGCCGGGTGCACTGGTCCCCGCCGATGAGGAAGGTCGCCTCGCGGTCCTCCCAGCACTCGAAGATATTCGGGCAGCCCGGCCTCTTCGCAGACGGTGTGCAGGCCCTCCCGCTTGACCAGGCCCTTCAGCGCCGTGTACTCCGGCCCGGTACGCAGCCGGGTCTTGATCCACGGGGGCTTCTTCTCGATGGGGGTCTGGCTGTTGCGGGCTTCGAGGCGGAGCAGCTTGCGTCCTTGGGGTGCGAGTACCACGCTGCCAAGCGTACGTCCCGGCCCGCGTGCCCGGTGCGGGCGGCGCCCCGGTGCCCGGGCCCGGCCGCTGACCTGACCGGAAGCGGCCCGGTCAGGCCTGCTGGGGTGCCGTGCGGCCGCGGGCGCGGAGCCGGGCATAGCGCAGGCAGCCCAGCCCGCCCGCCACGATGCCGCCGCCGCCCGCGATCAGCAGCACGACCCGGGGGTTGAGCGGGGCGAGCAGCCCGCCCGCGGCGGCCATGCCCAGCGACATCGCACCGAACAGGATGCCCGAATACGCGGCGAAGACCCGTCCCGAGATGGCCTCCGGGACCCGGTGGTTGAGGAAGCTCCGGGTGGCGACCACCTCGACCCCGTTGGCCAGCCCGCCGATCCCGTAGGCGGCGGCCGCCTGCCAGAGGGTCATCGCCCCGGCCGCCAGCGCCACGCCGGTGCCGGCGGCCAGGCTGCCCAGCAGCGTGGCCAGCGCCAGGCGCCGGGACCGCAGCCGGCCGCCCAGCAGGGTGCCGGCCAGCATGCCGCCGGTCCACGCGGCGACCAGCAGCGAGTACCCGGAGGCACCGGCCTTGAGCACTCCCTCGGCGAAGGGCACCTCGGCCACGCTGGCCATGTTGCCGAACGCCACCATGATGGCGACTACCACCACGAGCAGCGAAGCCTCGGCGTCGTTGCGCAGGAACCGCAGGCCCGCGCTGATCTGGCCACCGCGCGGCTCGGCGGCCGGGCCGGGAGGGCTGCCCGGGGCGGTGGCCGGGCCCGGGGCCTGAACCGGGGTGCCGGGCCCGGCCAGGCCCGCAGGGGCCAGGCGGAGCAGGCGCAGGCCGATCGCGCCGATGCCATAGACGATGGCGACGGCGCCCAGCGCCAGGCTGGTGCCCCCCGCCGCGGTGAGCACGCCGGCCAGCAGCGGCCCGACGGTGAAGCCACCCCAGGTAGCGGCCTGCAGGTAGCCGTTGGCCTTGGTGGCCCCGGCCCGCCCGGCCACTCTCGGCACGATCGCGCCCAGCCCCGGCTGGAGCACGGCGGCACACAGGCCGAACCCGACCGACAGGCCGAGGATCGCCCCGGTGCTGGTGAGCCGGGTCAGCGCCAGCGCTACCACCGCCTCGGCGGCGGCCGCCACGACCAGTACGGGACGCACCGGGAGCCGGTCCAGCACCAGGCCGGCCACCGGGGCCAGCGCGGTCATCGGCACGGTGATGGCGAGGAAGACCGACGCCACCGCCCAGGACGCGTGCGAGCTCTGGTATACCCGGCTGGCCAGCGCGACCATGGCCAGGCCGTCCCCGAGCGAGATCAGCACCTGCAGCACGACCGCCAGCGGCAGCGACGAGCGGGGCGGCCCGGCGGCCGGGACAGTGGCGGGCAGAACCCGGTCCTCCGGGCGCGCGGCAGCGACGTCGGTGACCTGTGAGGGCGACACGGGGGGAACTCCTAGGATGCGGGCGGTCTACGGCAAGAAAGCACAGTTAGCAGGGCCGCTGGTCCTAGGACATGCGTCCACGGTAGCACGAGGACCGCTATGCCCGTTCCGTGAGCAGCGCTCACGCAGCGTGCCCAGCAGGCCCGGCGTGCAGCGGGACCGGACGGCAGAAAGCGGGCGGCGCGGCGCGCGGGCGCGGTATCGATGTGACGGGAAGCGGTCCGATCGGGGAGCATGGGCGCATGCCGATGCAGTTCGATCCCCCGTCGGGGACACGTGATTTCCTGGCCGCCGAGCTCGAAGCGCGGGAGCGCGCGTTCACGGTGATCCGGTCCGTCTTCTCGCGCTACGGGTTCGAGCCGCTGCAGACCCCGGCCTTCGAGCGGCTCGACGTGCTGCTGGGCAAGTACGGGGAAGAGGGCGACAAGCTCATCTTCAAGATCCTGCGGCGGGGCGAGCACGAGGCGTCCGGCGAGGCCGACCTGGCCCTGCGGTACGACATGACGGTGCCGCTGGCCCGGGTCGTGGCCGGCTACGGCAGCCAGCTGCCCACCCCGTACAAGCGCTACGCGATAGGCCCGGCGTGGCGGGCGGACCGGCCGGGCCGGGGGCGGCTTCGCGAGTTCGTCCAGTGTGACCTGGACGCCATCGGCACGAATTCCATCCTGGCCGACGCGGAAGTCATCTGCGCCGTGCACGACGCGCTCACCGAGCTTGGCCTGGACGACTTCCGCTTCCTGCTCAACTCGCGGCACGTGCTGGCCGGCCTGCTCGACGCGTTTCACGTCCCGGCCGAGCTCGGCCCGGGAGTGCTGATCACCCTGGACAAGCTGGACAAGCTGGCGCCGCCCGAGGTGGCCGCCGAGCTGGCCGGCCGTGGCCTGGCGCCGGCCCTGGCGGGCGAGCTGGTCGCCGCGATGACCGCGCCGGACGCGGCCGAGCGGATCAGGGTGGCGCTCAAGCCGAGCGAGGAAGGCACGGCCGGCCTGGATGAGGTCGATGAGGTGCTGCGCCTGCTCGGCACCAGCCTGCCGTCCGGGCGGGTCCAGTTCACCCCGCGCCTGGTCCGCGGGCTGAGCTACTACACCGGGCCGATCTGGGAAGTCGTGGCGGACGGAGTGCCCGGGTCGATCTCCTCAGGCGGGCGCTACGACCACCTGATCGAGCAGCTGGGCGGCCCGGATGTGCCGGGCACCGGCGGCTCGCTGGGCATCGAGCGGATCCTCCTGCTGCTGCCGGATGGTGGCCGGGCCGGGCAGCTCAGGCGGCTAGACGTGGCGGTCACCGTGATGGCTGAGGAGCTCGCCGCGGCCGCGTTCGGGTTCGCGGCCACCGCCCGCCAGGCCGGGCTGCGCTCGAGCGTGTACCTGGGCGGGTCGAGGAAGCTCGGCCGCCAGCTGAAGTGGGCCAGCGACCAGGGCGCGCGCTGGGCACTCATCTACGGCCACAGCGAGCAGGAGGCGGGCACGGTCACCGTGCGGGACATGGACCGCGGGGACCAGGCCGCGGTCCCCCTGGGCCAGCTGCCTGCCTTCCTGTCCGGGCTGGCCGGCCCCGCCGCCAGCTAGGCCGGGCGGCCACCCGGGGGATGCCGGTGGCCCCGGGAAGGGCCCGGGAACGCCGCTCAGGAAGCCGCGGCGACCGCCGGGGCCCCTGGCCCGGCGGCTGGCAGCGGAGCGCGCCGCCAGGTGACGGCCCCGAGCGCGCCGGCCAGGTGCTTCTCCACCAGGCCGGTCATGTCCTGGACCGTGACCGGCCGGCCGCACTCGGCGGACAGGCTGGTCACCCCGGCGTCCCGGATGCCACAGGGCACGAACCGGTCGAACCAGCCCAGGTCGCAATCGCAGTTCAGGGCGAAGCCGTGCATGGTCACCCCGCGGGACACCCGGATCCCGATCGCGGCGACCTTACGGTCGGGCCGGCCGGGCTGGCCGCCGGTCCCGGCCTCGCCGGGGACCCAGACCCCGCTGCGGCCCTCGACCCGGGCCGTGTCCAGCCCCGCGTCCGCGCAGGCCCGGATCAGGGCTTCCTCGACCGTCCGCACGTAGGCGACCACATCGACCGGCTCGCCGAGGGCGATGATCGGGTACCCGACGAGCTGGCCCGGACCGTGCCAGGTGATCTTGCCGCCCCGGTCCACCTCGATCACCGGGGCGCCCGCGTCACCGGCCGGCCGGTCCAGCGGGCTGGTCCGCTTGCCCGCGGTGAACACCGGCTGATGCTCCAGGAGCAGGCAGGTATCGGGGATGGCATCGCTCACCCGCTGCGCGTGCACCTGCCGCTGCAGGTCCCAGCCGCGCAGGTAGGGGACGGCGTCAGCGCCGAAGCCCGCGTGCACGTAGACCAGTTCGCTCCGCACGCTGCCACCTTACCCGCCGCCGCCCGCCGCGCCTGGTCAGCGAAGTCCCAGCGAATGCCCAGCCAGCCGCCGGGGAAGTGCCGGGCACGCGGGGTAGTTATCCCGTTAGGAGGTACTCGGCGTGATAAGTCTGGATGAGCTGCGGCAGCTGAGCCCCGGCGAGCGGGCGGAATTGTCCCGGGCCCTCGCCACGCTGGACGATCCGGCGCCGCCGGCTGAGGCGAACCTCCCGGGCGGGCCGCGCCGCCGGGCCATCGTCCTGGCCGCCATCGTCGGCTGCTGCGTGGTGCTGGCCGCCTGGACCGCGGTCCTGGCGCTGACCCTGCCCCGGTACTACCGCGCGGGCGACTGGCGGGGCGCCTGGGTGGGCTTCGACATCGGGCTGCTGGTCACGTTCGCGGTGACGGCCTGGGCGGCCTGGCGGCACCGCCAGGTGGTGATCATATGCCTGGTGGTCCTGGCCACGCTGCTGTGCTGCGATGCCTGGTTCGACGTCACCCTGGACGTGCGGACCAGCGGCTTCCTGGTCAGCCTGCTGATGGCGCTATGCGTCGAGCTGCCGCTGGCCGCGCTCGCGGTGATCGGCGCACGCCGGCTGATGCGGCTCAACATCAGGTCGCTGGCCCGGTTCCGCGGCAGCGAGGCCGCGCTGCCGCCGCTGTGGAAGGTCCCGCTCTACGGCCTGGAGACCCGCGGCTTCCGCACCCTCATCCCGGCCGAGCCGTGCTACCCCGTGGGGGCGGAGGCCGGCGAGCCCGTGGGGGCGGAGGCCGGCCCGGCCCGGGAAGCGGCCCGCGCGCCGGGCCCGCCGGGCTGAGGCGCGGGCGCCGGGCCCGCCGGCCTGAGGCCCGCCCCCCGGCCCGCTCAGGCGGCCGAGCCGGCGGTGGCCAGTTCGGCCGCGAGGGCACCGGCCAGGACGGGCTGGCTGAACTCGAAGCCCGCCTGCTGCAGCCGCCGGGGCATCACCCGCGCGCTGGTCAGCAGGTCGCTCGTCACGCCGCCCAGCGCGAGGGACAGCACCGGCGTGGGGATGGACAGCAGGGCTGGCCGGTGCAGCGCCGCGGCCAGGGCCGCGGTGAACTCGGCGTTGGTCACCGGGTTCGGCGCCGTGATGTTCACCGGCCCGGACACCCCCGGGTGGCTGGCCAGGAAGCGGGCGGCCCCGATCCAGTCGGCCAGCGCCACCCAGCTCATGGCCTGGCCGCCGGAGCCCAGCCGGGCGCCCAGGCCGAGCCGGAACAGCGGCAGCACCTGGCCCAGCACGCCGCCGCCGCGGGACACGATCACACCGGTGCGCAGGGTCACCACCCGGATCCCGGCCTCCCGGGCCGGGTCGGCTGCGGCTTCCCATTCCCTGACCACCCCGGCCAGGAACCCCTGGCCGGCCGGGGCCGACTCGTCCACTTCGCGGCCGCCGGTATCCCCGTACCAGCCGACGGCGGAACCCGACAGCAGGGCGGGCGGGGAATCCAGGCCGGCCAGCAGCTCCGCGATGGCGCGGGTGCCGGACACCCGGCTGGCCCGGATTTCCTCCTTGTAGGAGTCGGTCCACCGATGGTCGGCGATACCGGCCCCGGCCAGGTGCACCACCACGTCCACGCCCCCCAGCGCGGCCGGGGTGAGGCCGCCGTGCGGCGCCACCGGGTCCCAGGCGATCTCCTCCGGGGACGCCGGGGTCCGCCGCACCAGCGTGAGGACCTGGTCGCCGCCCTGGCGCAGGGAGGCGGCCAGGGCACTCCCGATGAGCCCCGACGCGCCCGTCACCGCAACTTTCATGCTTCCCCCGTCCTGCTGGCCGAGCTATCCCCCTGAGTTCGTGACCCGGCGGCCCGGCGGATGCCGCCGGGCCGCTGCGGTCAGAGCCCCAGCTCGGCCTCGAATGCCCCCTCTTCGAGCCGGCCCTTCACGGTGACGAGGAAACGCGCCGCGTCGGCCCCGTCGACCAGCCGGTGGTCGTAGCTCAGCGCGAGGTAGGCCATGGACCGGACGGCGATCACCTCGCCGAGCGCCGGGTCGCTGACCACCACCGGCCGGCGCACCACCGTGCCGGTGCCCAGGATCCCCACCTGCGGCTGGTTGATGATCGGCGTGTCGAACAGCGCGCCCCGGCTGCCGGTGTTGGTCAGCGTGAAGGTCCCCCCGGCGAGGTCGTCCGGGCTGACCTGGCCGGCCCGGGTGCGGGCGGCCAGGTCGGCGATCTTGCGCGCCAGCCCGCCGACGTTCAGGTCACCTGCGTTGCGGATGACCGGGACCATCAGGCCGCGGTCGGTGTCCACGGCGATGCCCAGGTGCTCGGCGTCGTGATAGGTCACCTGGTTCCCGTCCGGCTCGATGCTGGCGTTCAGCCGCGGGTGCACCTTGAGTGCCTCCACCGCGGCCAGCGCGAAGAACGGCAGGAAGGTGAGCTTGACCCCCTCACGTGCCTCGAAGTCCGCCTTGGCCCGCTCACGGAGCCGGGCGATGGCGGTCACGTCCACCTCGACCACCGTGGTCAGCTGCGCGGATGTCTGCAGGGACTCCACCATGCGCCGGGCGATGAGCTGGCGGGACCGGGACATCCGCTCGGTGGTGCCGCGCAGCGAGGACGGCTCGATCACCCGGCGCGGCGCGCTCGCGGCCGCGGGCGGCTGCAGGCCGGCCGGGACCTGCCCCGCAGCCGCGGGGCCGGCGGCGGCCTGGCCGTCCCGGGGTGCCGTGGTGGCGGCCGCCTCGCGGCGGGCCCGGGACGCGTCGATCACGTCCTGCTTGCGGATCCGGCCGCCGACCCCGGTGCCGGTGACGGAGGCGAGGTCCACGCCGTGGTCGGCAGCCATCTTGCGGACCAGCGGGGTGACGTACGGGCCGTCCGCGGTGCCGAGGGGCGAGGCGGGGCGGGGCGGGCCGTCACCGGCCGGGCCCGGCGCCGGGGGCTGCGCCGCCGGCGCTGGCGGGGGCGCCGGGGGAGCCGGGGGAGCGGGCGGGGGCGGCGGGGCGGCCTGGGCCCGCTGCCAGATGTCCGTGGCCGCCCCGGATGCCGGGGCAGCGGGCGCGCCGAGGTCGGGTGGCAGGTCGGCCGGCGCCGGCGGCGTCCCGTACCCGGCGGGCTGCCCGTAGCCAGCGGGCGGCGGGTAGCTGCCCGGCTGCTGGAAGGCGGCGGGCTGCTCGTACGCCGCGGGCTGCTCATACTGGCCGCCTTGCGGGTAGCCAGCGGGCTGCTCGTACTGGGCGGGCTGGCCGTAGCCGCCGGAGGCGAAGGGCGCGGGCTGGCCGGCCGGGGCGGGCGGGTACGGGTACCCGGGCTGCTCCGCGGGCTCGGCCGGCGCGGCCGGCTGGCCGCCGTCACCGGGCGGCCCGTCGGCGGCCTCCGCGGCGGCGGGCTCGGCGGGAGCCTGCTCCGCCGCCGGGGGAGGGCCCGCATCCGCGGCGGGCTCGCCCTCGGCACCGGTCTCATCGATGACGGCGAGCTCAGCGCCGACCGCGACCGTCTCGTCCTCGGCCACGGTGATCCCGCGCAGGATCCCGGCCACCGGAGAGGGAATCTCGGTGTCGACCTTGTCCGTGGAGACCTCGAGCAGCGGCTCGTCCGCCTCTACGCGCTCGCCCTCCTTCTTCAGCCAGCGCGTGACGGTGCCCTCGGTAACGCTCTCGCCGAGCTGGGGCATGGATACGGAGACCGACATGGCTTCCCGTGACTCCTTCGTTCGTTGTCCGGCACCTCAGGTGCGGCTTGAGTGGGCAGGGAGGTGCGCGCCCGCCCGGGCTGGGTTACGCGTGCACGTGGAGCGGCTTCCCGGCGAGCGCGAGGTGCGCTTCGCCGATCGCCTCCGACTGGGTCGGGTGCGGGTGGATGAGCTGCGCGACGTCGATCGGCAGCGCTTCCCAGTTGTAGATCAGCTGGCCCTCGGCGATCAGCTCACCGACCCGGGACCCGACCAGGTGCACGCCGAGCACCGGCCCCGGCTGGCCGTCCGGGCCGCCGGGCGCGGTGGCGATCACCTTGGCCGCGCCCTGGGTCTGCAGGATCACGCTCTTGCCGTTGCCGCCGAGGTTGTAGGTGAACTCGGTGGTCTCGATGCCGCGCTCCGCGGCGATCGCCGAGGTGATGCCCACCGAGGCGACCTCCGGCTCGCTGTAAGTGATCCGCGGCACGCCGTCGTAGTCGATGGGGGTCACCGGCAGCCCGGCGGCCCGCTCGGCGACGAGGATGCCCTCGGCGAAGCCGACGTGCGCCAGCTGCAGGCCGGGGATGAGGTCACCAACCGCGGAGATGGTCGGCACGCTGGTGCGGCAGTGCTCGTCCACCGTGACGTAGCCGCGGTCCATCGCGACCCCGTTCTCCTCGTAGCCGAGGCCGGCCGACACCGGCCCCCGGCCCACCGCCACCAGCAGCAGGTCGGCGTCGAGCGTCTTGCCGCCCGCCAGGGTGACGGTCACGCCGGCGCCGGATTCCTTGACCGACTCGAACCGGGCGCCCAGCTCGAACTTGATGCCGCGGCGCCGGAACGCCCGCTCCAGCAGCTTGGAGCTGGACTCCTCCTCCGGGGGCAGCAGGTGCGGCAGCATCTCGACGATGGTCACGTCCGCGCCGAACGAGCGCCACACGCTGGCGAACTCGACCCCGATGACGCCGCCGCCCAGGATGACCGCCGACTGCGGCACCTGGTCCAGGCGCAGCGCGTGGTCGCTGCTGATGACCCGCTCGCCGTCGATCTCCAGCCCGGGCAGGCTCTTCGGCTCCGACCCGGTGGACAGCACCACGTGCGCGCCCGTGTAGACGGTGTCGCCCACGCCGACGCTGGTCGGCGAGACCAGCCGGCCGTCACCGTAGATGATCTCCACCTTCCGGCTGGCCAGGGTGCTCTGCAGGCCCTTCCAGAGCCGGTCCACCACCTTGTCCTTGTAGGCGTTGACGCCCGGCATGTCGATGCCCTCGAGGGTGGACCGGACGCCGAACGCCTCGCCGTCCCGTGCGTGATCGGCGATCTCCGCCGCGTGCAGGAGCGCCTTGGTGGGGATGCAGCCACGGTGCAGGCAAGTGCCGCCGACCTTGTCCTTCTCGATGAGCGCGACCCGCTTGCCGAGCTCGGCAGCGCGCAGCGCGCAGGCGTAACCGCCGCTGCCGCCGCCCAGGATGACGATGTCGTAAGACCCGTTGTCCGTCACAGATGCGCTCCTTGCTCCGATCAGTGTTGTCCCCGACCGCCTAACACCCGCTCCGGTTAGAGCCTTCCCTCGGCGGCATCCAGTGCGATCTGCACCAGTGTCCTGGCCGCCGCGCCGGTGCCGCCCTTGGGGGTATACCCATGCGGGGAACCGTCGTTGAACGCCGGGCCGGCGATGTCCAGGTGAGCCCAGCGCACGCCCGGCGGCACGAACTCGCGCAGGAACAGGCCGGCCACCAGCATCCCGCCGTACCGGTCCGGGGCCACGTTGGCCAGGTCCGCGACCGTGGAGTCGAGTCCCTTGCGCAGCTCCGCGGGCAGCGGCATGCCCCAGGCCGCCTCGCCGGCCCGCGCCGCCGCGTCCACCACCGCGTCACGCAGCGCGTCGTCGTTGGTCATCACGGCGCTGATCCGCGGGCCGAGCGCGACGAGCTGCGCGCCGGTCAGGGTGGCCACGTCCACCAGCACGTCCGGCTCGTCGGCCGCCGACCGGGCCAGCGCGTCGGCGAGGACGAGGCGTCCCTCCGCGTCGGTGTTGAGCACCTCCACGGTCTTGCCGCCGTACATGGTGAGCACGTCGGAGGGGCGCTGCGCCGTCCCGCTCGGCATGTTCTCAGCCATCGGGAGGTAGCCGACCACCCGGACTTCCGGGCCGAGCGCGGCGATGGCCTGCATCGCGCCGATGATGGCGGCCGCGCCGCCCATGTCGGACTTCATCGTCTCCATCGACTTCGGCGGCTTGAGCGACAGGCCGCCGGAGTCGAAGGTGATGCCCTTGCCGACGAATACCACGGTCCTGGTGGCGAGCGGTGGCGCGTACTCCAGCCGGACCAGCCGGGGCGGGTTCACCGAGCCCTGGCCGACGCCCAGGATGCCGCCGTAGCCCTGCTCGGCCAGCGCCTTCTCGTCGAGCACCTCGGCGTCGAGCCCGGCCGCCGAGGCAACCCGCTCCGCCTCGGCCGCGAGCGCGGCGGGCGGCAGGTCCGACGGCGCGGTGTTGACCAGGTCCCGGGCGAGCGCCACCGCCCCGGCCAGGGCCTGGGCCCGGCGGGCCACGGCATCACCGGCACCGCCCCCCGCGCCGGCCAGCACGGTGATCGCCGACGGGGTGGCCCCGTCGGCACGGTAGCGGGTGAACGCGTACCCGCCGAGCAGCGCGCCGACCGCGACGGCCTCGGCTTCGGCGGCATCCCGCACGGGCAGGGCGAGCGCGATCCGCGGCCCGTCACCCGCGCCGCGCCGCGCGGCGGCCGGCCGGGTCAGCGCCCGGACCGCCGCGCCTGCCGCGCGGCGCAGCGCCTCGGTGTCCGGGGCACCGCCGTCCGCGGCGCTGCCGCCGTCGCCGTCCGGGACCGGCCCGATCCCGACCGCGGCCACCACGGGGGCGGTGACCGGGCCGCCGCCGGGCAGCCGGGTGACCTCCTCCGCCTGGCCGGTGGCGCCGAGCGTGGCCAGGGTGGCCGCCAGCCCGCCGCCGAGCGCTTCATCGATGTCCGCGGCACCGGGCGCGAGGACCGGGCCGTCCGGTCCCTTCATCACTCCGATGACAACGGCGTCCGCGTCCGCGGAACGGGGCGGCGTACTGCTGATGCTGAGCGTCGTGGTCACGGCAACGATGCTAGCCCCTGACCGGCCGGGCCGATCCCGCGTCAGGCATGGTGAGCGGGCCGGGTGCGGTGGCTGCCTGCCCGGGGGCAGCCACCGCCGCGCGGGGTCAGCGGAGCAGGCCGCTGACGGCCGGTGCCCGGGCGCCGGCAGGCCCCGCGTACCGCGGCAGCCGGAGGGCCGCGAAGTCCGGGCGGTCGAAGTCGAACATGGTCATCATGTTGCCGATCGCCGGCCGGCCGGTCGGCCGGCGCGTTGGCCTCGGGTGTTGCGTTGGGCAGGTTGTCCTCGCTGTGCGCCGACAGCGGCCCGAGGCCCCAGTTCGCCTCGATGAACTTCAGGATCGACACGTGGTCGTTGCAGGTGTGGCCGACCGCGCCGCGGCGCGCGTACGGCGACACCAGGATCATCGGCACCCGGGGACCGTCGCCGAAGAAGCTGACCGGCTGGATGTAACCGGAGTCGTAGTAGCCGCCGCTTTCATCGAATGTGACGAAGAGCGCGGTGGACCGCCACGGCGTGCGGTTGCCCGGCACGGCCGCGATGGCCCGCGCGGTGAAATTCCCGAAGGCGGCCAGGGTGGAGTACCCGGGTGGCCGGTCTTCTGCGGCGGCAGCGTGTAGGGCGACGTGTTCACCGTGCCGTCGATGTTGTAGCCGTCCTGTGCGTAGTTGTTGTTGGTGCCCGGCGTGGGGCTGGGGTTCTCGATCTCGCCCTGGGGTGGCGCGACGGCGTGGCCGGCCGCGTTCTGGTACGACCCGGCGAAGGGCCCCGGCGGCAGGGTGGCCGGGAACCGGTCGTCCGGGGAATCAGCCCGCTGGCCGTCGCAGGCCTGCGCTACCGGGGTGGTGCTCGGCGGCCTGCTGTGCGCGGGCGCGGATGCGGGTACCCGCGCCCGCGCAGCAGCCTGCTGAGGGAATGCAGCGCCCGGGAGCACCTGGGTGAATATCGCGCGCCAGCCAGGCCAACGCTGGGGTGGCGGCCGGGCGGGCCGCCCTCAGCCGGCCGGGCGGGCCGCCCCGTTGCTGGCCGCGGAGGCGACCGGCGGGCCGCCCGGCTCCGTCCGGCCGTCCGCCCCGGCGCCCGCGGGGCCGGCCGCGAAGACGTGGCACCCGGCCGGGTCCAGCCGCAGCCCGACGTTCTCCCCGCGGTGCGTCCGGGTGTCGGCGAAGACGCTGGTCAGCCGTCCCTGCCCGGGGATGTCGATGGCGTGCTCATAACCTCTCCCACGGAACGCCACGTCGGCCACGATGCCCGCCAGATGGTGCTCGCCGGAGGTGCTGCTGACCAGCCGGACCCCGGTGGGCCGGATCATCACCAGCCCGGCCGCGCCGCTGGATGGCCGATGGCTGCCGCGGGCGTGGAACGGCCGTGCCTGCGCCGCGCCGGACGGGGCGACCTCGAACAGCCCGTCACCGATGACCCGCCGGACCAGCACCGGGAACTCGCCGGACAGGCCGGTGAACCGGGCCACGAACGGGGTGGCCGGCGCGGTGTAGATCTCCTCCGGCGTGCCCAGCTGGACCAGCCGCCCCTTCTCCAGGATGCCGACCCGGTCGGCCAGGGCGAACGCCTCCGCCTGGTCATGGGTGATGTAGACGGTGGTCGCGCCGGCCTCCCTGACCAGCGCGGAGATCTCCAGCCGCATCCGTTCCCGCAGGTCCGCGTCCAGGTTGGAGAGCGGCTCGTCGCACAGCACCAGCCCGGTGTCGGCGACCAGGGCCCGGGCCAGCGCGACCCGCTGCTGCTCGCCGCCGGACAGCTCGTTGGGGTAGCGCTGGCCGAGCGCGCCCAGGCCGACCCGGTTCAGCATGGCGGCCGCCCGCTCCCGGGCCTGGGCCCGCGGCAGCTTGCGCCGGCGCAGCGCGAACGCCACGTTGTCGTGCGCGGTCAGGTGCGGCCACAGCGCATAGTCCTGGAACACCATGGACAGGTCGCGCTGGTCCGGCGGGACGTGCGCCCGGCCGTCCGCCACGGTCCGGCCCCCGATCGCGATCCGGCCCGAGGTCAGCCGCTCGATCCCGGCCACGCAGCGCAGCAGCGTGGTCTTGCCCGAGCCGGACGGGCCGAGCAGGACCAGGAAGGTGCCCGCCTCGACCTCCAGCGAGACGTCGGTCAAGGCCTGGTTACCGCCCAGGTACGTCTTGCTGACCGCCTCCACGGAGATCTGCTCAGCCACGGGTGGTTCCTCCGATCCTGCGCCAGCCGGCCGGGGCGAGCAGCCGGTAGCCGCCGAGCACGGCCAGGACCGCGGCCAGGGCGATGCCGACGGCGAGCACCGCCTGGGCCATGCCGACGCCGAAGTGATAGTTACTCAGGTTGTCCTCGATGGCAATGGCGGCCGGCGGCGAGCCGGGCGCGTACAGCAGCTGCGAGATCGGCAGCTCCAGGAACACCCCGCAGAACGTCAGCAGCCAGGCCGCCGTGATCGGCCGGGACACCACCGGCAGCACGCCGCGGAACCAGGCGGCCGCCCCGCCCGCGCCGTGCGCGCGGGCCGCGTCCTTCAGCGACGGCTGCAGCTGGGAGACCGCGCCGACCAGCACCCGGGCGTTGGTCGGCAGGCTGGACGCCGCGTACGCGATGATCAGCAGCTGGGCGGTCTGGTACAGGTTGACGCCGATCCTGGACCAGACAGGCAGGTTGTAGGCGAAGATGTAGCCGGCCGCGAACACCACGCTGGGCAGCGCGATCGCGGCCAGCAGCAGGAAGTCAAGCGCCTTGGACGACTTCGTCCTGCTGCGCCGCTGAGTGAGCAGCCAGGCGGCGACGAACCCGCCGACCACCGCGATGAACGCGCTGATCGTCGCGTAGATGAGCGAGCGTTCCAGCGGGCCGATCTGGCCCGCCTCGTGCAGTAGCGCCCGGTAGTTGGCCAGGGTCAGCGTGAACGACCCGCCGTAATCGCCGAGCAGCGACGCGCTGACCGCGCCGAAGGCGGGCACGCCCAGGGCGATCAGGTAGAACAGCCCCACCCCGGCCGCCGCCGCGATCGCCGCCGGGCGGCTCAGCTGGCGCCGGATGACCTGCCGGTTCCGGCCGGACAGGAACTGGTAGGACCGGCCGCGCAGCGCCCGGGCCTGCAGGGCCAGCGGGATGGCCACCGCCGCGACGAGCAGCGTGCCCATGGCCGAGGCGAGCGGGAAATTGGGCGGGAAGTTGCCGATCGCGGCGTACAGCTGGTAGGTGGCCAGGCTGAAGTTGGAGTTGTAGGCGAGCGTGGCCGCCACCCCGAAGTCGCTGATCGACTCGGCGAACCCGATGGCCAGCGCGGACCAGATGGCCGGGGCCAGCATCGGCCAGATCAGCCGCAGCGTCCCCACCCGGTTCGCACCGTGCACCCGGGCCGCGTCCTCGAACTCCTGGCCCAGGCCGGCCAGCGCGGCGGTGACGGCCAGGTAGGTGAACGGCACCGAGCGCAGGCCGAGCAGGAACACCACGCCGAACGGCCCCATGATGGCGTGGGTGCCCCAGGGCCAGTCCAGCCCGACCCGGTACATCACGCCATCCGGCTCCACCAGGCGCTCCCAGCCCAGCGCGGGCAGCCAGGAGGGCAGCAGCAGGACCAGCCACATGCTGCCCGGGACGAACCTGCGCCCGGGCAGGGTGGTGCGGCCGGCCAGCCACGCGATCGGGAACCCGATGGCCAGCCCCAGCACGGCCGCGGCGCTGCTCACCCACAGCGAGTTGGTGATGGCGATGGCCGTCGCCCCGGTGAATGCCTGGCCCAGGTAGGTCAGCGTGAACCACTGCGAGCCCTGGTCGAACAGCCGCGGCGAGATGGCCAGCAGCAGCGAGCTGGCGCAGGGCACCAGGATGAAGAGGATGAGCGCCGCCCAGAACAGCGGCAGGCCGAGCCGGCCGCTCGCGGCCGTCAGCCCGCGGGGCGCGGCCGGGCGGCGCCAGCGCCGGGTGCCCGGCCCGGCCGCAGCCGGGCCGGGCACGAGCACCTCGGGGGGAACGGTCACCGGAGCAGGCCCCGCGTGCCCCGGCGCCGGTCCGGGCTGGTCTTCCGGTCGCCCATCAGCGAACGATGTTGGAGTCGAACCAGGTGTTGATGGTGGCCTCCTTCGGGCCCCACACGTACGGGTCGATGGACTGCGTCTGCACGCCGGACAGGGTGGGCAGCGCGGGCAGCGGGCTGACCCCCTGCAACACCGGGTAGTACAGCGAGTCACCGGTCGGGTCGCCGCTCTGCATGACCTTCTGGCCGGCCGGGGAGAGCACGAACGTGATGAACTTCTCCGCCTCGGCCCGCTCGGCGGCCGGCGCCTTGGCGTCGATGCCGATCGCGCTGGGCAGCAGGGTCACCGGGGGCAGGTACTTGACGACAAGCTTCTTGTCGCCCAGCGCCGCGCCGATGCCCGCGGAGCTCTGCACCAGCGCGAGCTTGATCTGGCCGCTGGTCAGCGCCTGCAGCGTCGGCCCGTTAGTCGGGTGGATGATCAGGCCGCTGGCCTTGAGCTGGCTGAAGTAATTCTGGCCCGCGCTGACTCCGCCCAGGGAGTTCATCATGCCCGCGATGAACGGGTAGGTGGGGCCGGACTGGGACGGGTCGTTCATGCCGACCGCGCCCTTCCACTGCGGCTGGAGCAGCTCCTGCCAGGTGGACGGCGGGCTGCTCACCCTGGCCTTGTCGTAGACCAGGGCGGCCATCAGGGTCACGCCGGTCGGGGTGTAGCTCTTGTTGGCGGGCAGCGACTGCTGGCCCAGGGAGTTCCAGGACACGCTGGGCTCGAAGCCCCTCTGCAGCAGGCCCTGCTGGTCCAGGCCAGCGAAGGCGGTGGCGCCGTCCACCCAGAGCAGGCCCCAGTTCGGGTTGTTCTTGGACGCCTCGATCTGGGTCAGCAGCGGGCCGGTGGAGTTGTCGTCCAGCTTCACCGGGATCCCGGTGGCCTTGGTGAACGCCGCGGTCATCGCATGGTCGTAACCCTGGGCCGAGTACACCACCAGGGTGGTCTTGCTCGCGGTCGTCTTGGCGGAGCTCGTCGAGCTGGCCGATGAGTTGCCCGAGGAGGAACAGCCGGCGATGGCCACCACGCCGGCACCGAGGATGCCTGTGATCAGGAGGAAGTTGCGTCGCCGTGAGATGCGCTTCATGAGCGGCAGCGTGCACGAGCCGTCCGTACAGCGGGTGTCTGGTCGGTGACGGCCAGGTTAAGCGTTCGTCACGATACAGATCTAACAGCTGTCACTTTTAAGATCTGACAAATGTTATCCTGACCGGGTTGACATGGGAGAGCGTCCAGCAGCGGGATGGCGGGGGGTGCGGTGGGTAGTGGGGCCGCGGTGGCCAGGGCCGCGGAAACCAGGAGGTGAGCCGTGGCCGGTGGCCCGAAGAGGCCGGGTGCGCCGCAGGCCAGCGGCTCAGTGCCCCTCTTCCTCGGCCGCGTACACCCGGGCGGCGTAGTCGTCGAGCGACTGCTGGCAGGCCTCCAGGCCCTTCTCGGCCGCCGGGCGGCCGCTGGCCCCGAAGGCGTCCCGCTGCCGCACCCGCGCGAACCAGTTGCGCAGCTTCACCAGGTCGACTTCGTTCTCTTCCAGTTCGGCATAGGTGAAGTGGTTGGCCACGTATTCCTTGCGCACCTGGGCCAGGAAGTCCTCGCAGCGATCTACGATCTCTTCGTACTCATCGTCGCGCGCGGCCTGGAACGCGGCCCGCACCTCAGCCTCACCCGCCAGCACCTGGCAGGACAGCAGCGCGGCGGTGCCGCCCATCTCCAGGATCTGGCTGCGCAGCTTGCGCAGGGCGCGCTCGGCGCTGGGGCTGGCGGGCAAGGCCGCGGCAGAGTTCTGCAGGTAGATCGCGCCCAGGCTCTTGAGCCGCCGCCACACTGCGGAGCGCAGCCGGCTCGGCTCGGACGGCACCCGGTAGATGAGAACCAGCCAGCCGCCGTCAGCCACGCTGCCGACATCAGCCATGGCGCCATTGTGCCAGAGGAGAAGTGTCATCCCGCGCCACCCGCGCGGCGATGCGGGACAGCGCCGTCACGGGCGGCGCTCGTGGAGGTTACGTGAATTCCGTTGCCCTCGTGCTCACCGTGTTCATCGCCTGCGCGGTGGAGGCGGTCGAGGCACTGACCATCATCCTCGCGGCCGGGCTGACCAGGGAGTGGCGGTCCACCTTCCAGGGCATGGCGGTGGCGCTGGTCGTGCTCGCGGTGGTCGTGGCCGCGGTGGGGCCCGCCCTCACCCTGTTCCCGATCGGCGCGCTCCGGCTGATCGTGGGCGCGCTGCTCGCCGTATTCGGCATGATGTGGCTGCGCAAAGCCATCCTGCGCTTCGCGGGCTACAAGGGCCTGCATGACGAGGCGGGCATCTATGAGCGCCAGGTGGCCGCCGCCCGGGCCGCGGAGGCTGGCGGCCGGCACGGCGTCCGCGACTGGTACGCGTTCACCCTGGCCTTCAAGGGCGTCCTGCTGGAAGGCCTGGAAGTGGTGTTCATCGTCATCACGTTCGGCGACAACCAGGGCAACATCGGCCTGGCCACGCTGGGCGCGGCCGCGGCCGTGCTGGTCATCGCCGCGGTCGGGGTGGCGGCCCGGGCGCCGCTGGCCCGGGTCCCGGAGAACACCATGAAGTGGGTGGTGGGCATCATGCTCACCTCGTTCGGCACCTTCTGGGGCGCCGAAGGGGCCGGGGTGAAGTGGCCCGGCAACGACGCGGCGCTGCTGGGCGTCATCCCGTTCATCGCGCTGGCCACCATCGGCTACGCCGTGCTGCTGCGCCGGGCCAGGGAGGCTTCCCTGGCGCCGGCCGCGGTGGCCGCGGCCACCGGGCCGGCCAGCCCGGTCACGTCTGAGGAGGGAATCCGATGAGCCGCTGGCTGCGCTCGTTCGGCGCGTTCTGGTACGACTTCGTCATCGGCGACGACTGGCGCGGCGCGGCGGTCGTCGTGACCGCGCTCGCGCTGACCGCCCTGCTGGTCCACGTGGCCGGGGTGAACGCCTGGTGGCTGCTGCCGCTCGCCATCGTCGCCGGGCTGGGCTGGTCGCTATACCGGGAGACAGCCGGCAAGGCCTGATCGCGGGGCGGGCACGGCCGGGTCACCCTGGGGGGTGACCCGGCCGTGCGTCCGAGGCGGTGGGCGCGCCGCGCTGACCGGCCCGGCTCAGGCCAGGCCGCGGGCGCGGACCAGCCCGGTCTCGTAGGCGAATACCACGGCCTGCACCCGGTCACGCAGGCCCAGCTTGGCCAGCACCCGGCCCACATGCGTCTTCACCGTGGCCTCGGACACGAACAGCCGCTGGGCGATCTCGGCGTTGGACAGCCCCTGGGCCACGTGCGCCAGCACCTCGCGTTCCCGGCTGGTGAGGCAGTCCAGCGCGGGAGGCGCGGGGGAGTCCCCCGCCGGGAACAGCGGCGCGAACCGGTCGATCAGCCGCCGGGTGGTGGACGGCGCGACCACGGCGTCCCCGGAATGCACCGCCCGGATGGCGAACAGCAGTTCCTCCGGCGGGACGTCCTTGAGCAGGAACCCGCTGGCCCCCGCCTTGAGCGCCGCGTAGGCGTATTCATCGAGGTCGAAGGTGGTGAGCATGAGCACGCGGGGCCGGTCACCGGCCTGGCAGATGCGCCGGGTGGCCTCGATCCCGTCCAGCCGGGGCATCCGCACGTCCATCACCACGACGTCCGCGGGCCGGGACGCGAGCAGCTGGATAGCGGCCAGGCCGTCACCGGCCTCGCCCACCACCGACATGTCGTCCTGGGCGTCGAGCACCATCCGGAACCCGGCCCGGACCAGCTCCTGGTCATCGACCAGCAAGATCTCGATGCTCACGCCACCTCGGCCTGGCCGGTGCCGGCGGGCGGCGCGGTGGCCTGGCCAGCGAGCCGGAGGGCGGCCTGCCCAGCCCCGGCGGGCGGGCGGTCCGCCGTGGCGGCCGCCGGGTTCAGCGGGAGCCGGGCCATGACCTGGTAGCCGCCTCCCGGCCGCGGCCCGGCATGCAGCGTGCCGCTGTACAGCGCGACCCGCTCCCGCATCCCGGTCAGCCCGTGCCCGGCCCCGTCCTTGGCCGCCGCCGGGGCGGCCCCGTCGTCGGTGATCTGGAGCACCAGCATGTCCTCGCAATAGCGCAGCAGCAGCGTGGCGCGTGCCCCCGGGCCACCGTGCTTGCGGGTGTTGGTCAGGGACTCCTGCACGATCCGGAAGGCGGCCAGCGCCAGCCCGCCGGGCAGCGGCGCGGGCACCCCCTCGACGGTGAACGACACGGCCAGGCCGCTGGCCCGGGTCTGTTCCAGCAGCTCGCCCAGCTGTTCTATGCCGGGCAGCGGGACCACGTCTGGGGTGCCATCGCCGCTGCGCAGCACGCCGAGCATGCGGCGCATCTCGGCCAGTGCCTGCCGCCCGGTGCCCGCGATGGCCACCAGGGCCTGGCGGGCCCGGTCCGGCGAGCTGTTCAGCGCGTACGAGGCCCCGTCCGCCTGGACCACCATCACGCTCACGTGGTGCGCGATGACGTCGTGCAGCTCCCGGGCGATCCTGGCCCGCTCGGCGGCCGCCGAGACCTGCGCCTGGGCGTCACGTTCGGCTTCCAGCCGGGCGGCCCGGTCCTCCAGCGCGGCGTAGTAGCCGCGGCGATAGCGCATCGAGTCGCCGAGCACCCAGGCGATCACGGAGGACCCGGCGAACCCGATGGACCCGACCATGAGCCAGTGCAGCAGGCCCATCCCGGGCGGCTGCCACCGCGCCATGGCCACCGCCGAGCCGGCCAGGCAGATGGCCAGCCCGGCCACCGACTGCCGCCGCGGGCAGTAGGCCGCCAGCGTGTAGAGCAGGATCACGATGGCCGCGTCGGCCAGGTTGGTGCCGATCCCGGTCAGGACCTGCAGGGCACCGACCGTGAGGCCGGCCGCGAAGGCACCCACCGGGTGGGCGCGGCGGAGCACGATCGGCACGGTCAGCGCGAGCACCACCGGGATATACAGGTACCGGCCCGTGGCCACCGACGACCCCAGCCCCGCGAAACCGAGGGCAGCCGCGAGCCCGCTGTCCACCAGCCTCGGGTGACAGCGCAGCCAGGCGTACAGGGCGGCCACGGACCAAGCGTATGGGCGCGGCCGTCCCGGCGAGTCATCCTGCGGGCTGGACCGGTGTCATCCTCCCGGGTGAGGCCCGGACTGGCGGCGGGCCGTGCCGGGTGGTCAGCCGGGGGACGGGCCGGCGGCGGGCCGTGGTGGCGGGCAGCCGGGGACGGGCCGTTGAGAAATTTGGCACCGGGCTGTGGCTGCTCGGCCTGGCCTTCCGCGGTGGTGCTGAACTTCGTGCTCACCTGCCCGCTGCCGCGGTGCCCGGCCGGGGCCACCCGGCGGGCCCGCGCTGAGCGCGGGCCCGGCCGGACTGGCCTCCCCCTGGCCCCTTCCCCCCAGTCCAGGGCGGACGCGGGACAGGACCCGCACGGGTCCCCCAAAGGATGCCTCCGGGCCGCTCTGGGAGCGGCCCCCGGTGTCCCCCGCCCATGCCGTGACCTCACGGCACAGGCCCGCCAGCCGGCGAGCCGGCCGGCAACCCGTGCGGGCCTTGTCCGCGCTCGCCCCGGACTCTCCCTACTCAACCCCGCCGCGGCGGGGTTGAGTATCCCCGGACTCCGGGATCCGGCTTCGCTCCCATCCCGCCCTAGAATGCGCGCAAGGCGTAGATACGGGGCTCCGGGACTGGCGCGCTCCGGACGCGAGGGAGCGCGAGGGAGCAGGACGGCATGACGGCAGAGCCCACTACGGCGGCGCGGGTGGCCACGCCGTCCGGCCTGGTGGTGAGCCTCCCCGAGGGCGGCCGCCTGGTGTTCGGCCGCGGTCCGGACGCTGACCTGCCCATCGCGGTGGGCCGGGGGCTGTCCCGCCGGGCCGGCGTGATCACTGCGCTGGGCGACGGGGTGTGGATCGCCAACATCAGCCGCACCCACGCGCTGTACACCGAGGGGGAGGGGTACCGGATCCGGCTGCCGCGGATGGAGGACCAGGGCGAGCCGTCCGGCGGCTGGTTCCTCCGCGCGGGGACGACCCTGGTCGGGTCGCGGGCCATGCTGGACGAGGGCCAGCCGCTGCGGGTCATGGTGACCGGCCGCGGCGGCGGCTGGGCAGACGTGCCGGACGGCACCCGGGTCTGGCAGGACGGCGACGCTACCCTGCTCCCGCTGTACCTCGACCCGATGACCAAGATCTTCCTGGTCGCGCTCATGTGGTGCCGTCCCTGGCTGCTCGACCCGGCCGGCACTACCCCGCTGCCGCGGACCCCGGAGATCGCCAAGGCGGCCCTCGAGGTGACCGGCGCCTACCACGAGCTGGAGCGCCTTGACACCGACCCGGTGTTCCGCGACCGGCTGTCCGCGCGGGTGGCCGAGCACATCAAGGTGCTCCGGCGCAAGATCACCGACCGGGGGCTGGTCCGGGCGGACATGCGCCTGTCCGACGAGGTCATGGTCCGGGTGCTCATCGAGCACGGGATCATCACCTCGGCCGACCTGGGGCGGCTGAATGACCCGGCGTGGTGCTCCCGCCAGGAGGACCTGTGGTGGACCCAGGCCCCGTGACCGGTGCCTGCTGCCCGCCGTCAGCCCGGCGGCGGGGGCCCGGTTCCCGGCGGCGCGACCGAGAAGCTGGCCGTGGCCTGGCGGCCCTGCGCCCCGGTCACCAGCACGGTGTACTGGTCCGCCGGGATCTGCCCGGGGAAGAACGCGTGGCCCTGGTCGATGGCGTAGTTGAAGGTGCCCTCCCGGTCCACGAATGGCCGGTACCGGGACACCCCCACGCCGACCAGCGCGACCCGCACCTGGGTCAGCGGGACGAACCCGCTGCCGTGCACCACGAAGACGGTGTACCCGTCACCGGTCGGCTGCCCCATCGTCAGCTCCGGCTGGACGCTGGTGTTATCCGGCAGCGTGGAGGGCGGGATGCCACCGGGATCGAACGGCGCGCCCGGGGTGGTGCTGCTGGCCGTCGGGGCCGGCTTCGGGCTGATCGTGGGGCTGGTGGTGGGCGACCGCGTCGGGCTGCCCCGCGGGTAGTCCCTGGCCCCGATGACCACCCCGGCGGCGAGCAGCACGGCCCCGGCACCGGCCAGCGCGGCCATGGTGCGCGCCCGGGGCCGGCCGCGGCGCCCGGGCCGGGACGGGAGGCTGCTGTCGTCCAGCCGGCGACGCCGGCCGCGCGGCGGCCCGCCCCGGCCGCCGCGCCAGCGGCGGGATTCCGGCGGATGCGCCGGCAGCGCGGTATAGGAACCGACGGTGATGTCCTCGCTCTCCTCCTGGTCCCCGTCGCCCGGCCCCGCGGCGGGCAGCGGCGCGTCCGGGCTCTGCCGGTAGCTGTCGATCAGCGCCATCGCGGGGCCGGTCAGGTAGGAGTGGGCGGCGCCGGCCCCGGCCGGGCTGCCGACCGACGGCGCGAGCGCGGCCAGCAGCGCCGCCGAGGTGGGCCGCTGCCGCGGTGAGCGTTCCAGGCAGGCGGTGACCATGGCGGTCAGGTCGGCTGGCAGACCGTCGAGGTCGGGCGGCTCGGTCGCCAGCCGGACCAGGACGTCCATCACTGTGTCGCCGCGGTACGGCGGATGCCCGGCCGCGGCGAACAGTAAGGTCGCGCCCAGCGAGAACATGTCCGAGGCGACCGACGCCTGCCGGGTGTCCCGGGCCTGCTCCGGCGCCATGTAGGCGGGCGTCCCCACCGCGCCGCGGGTCACCGTGAGCTGGATCCGCTCGGCCGCCCTGGCCACCCCGAAATCGATCACCCGCGGGCCGTCCGGTGACACGAGCACGTTGGACGGCTTGAGGTCCCGGTGCACCAGGCCCGCGTCGTGGATCGATTCCAGCGCCTCGGCGCAGCCGGCGGCGAGCCAGCGGACGGCGGGCACGGGCAGCGGGCCCGTGGCCCGGACCAGCCGGCTGAGCGACGGGGCAGGCACGTACGCGGTGGCCAGCCAGGGGACGTCGGCCTCCGGGTCGGCGGCCACCACGGCCGCGGTGAATACCCCGCTGACCTGCCGGGCCGCGGCAACCTCATGGGCGAACCGGGTGCGGAAGCCGGCTTCCTCGGCGAACTCGACCTTGATGGTCTTGACCGCGACCAGCCGCCCGGCCGTGGACCGGCCCAGGTACACCTGGCCCATGGCGCCCGCGCCCAGCCGTCCCAGGAGTGTGAAGGGCCCGATCCGCTCGGGATCCCACCGGCGCAGCGGCGCAAGCGTCGGCTGCGGCTCCATCATTGGCCTCCCCCCAAGGGATCCGTGCGGCCCGGTTGACTATAATGCCTAGTTCCCCGGTTGCTGTGCCCCGGTTCCGGTCGCTGTGCCGTAAATCGCGCCGGGCAGATAGGCTGGCATGGCTTCGCGCTGGGGGGTGCCATTTGCGATTTTCGGGACATATCGCCGCGAGTATGGCCATGTGGCCCATCGGGCTCCTGGCCGGGGGGTCCCCTGATGCCTCCGGCGGGCCGGTCACGGCCGGCGCCGCCCTGGCGTGAGCAGCGACCGCGGGGCCCGCAAAGGATCACTCCGGCGATTGATGGCCCGTTCTGTGAGTACTGGTCCGTCGGCAGTGCAGGATGGGAGTATGAGGGATACCCGAACCACGGCCATCGGGCTGCGGTCAGCTATCGAGCGGAGTGGCTACTATCCGGGCCTGGTGGCGGATGCGGTGTTCTCCGCCCTGGGTGCGGAGGCGGTTGTCTCCTATGTGGTGCAGGCCGACGCGCTCTTCGACCCGGCCATGGAAGTGCGGCGGCACATGACGGTGCTGGTGCTGACGCCGACCCGGCTGGTGTACTCGCATACCGACGAGAACCCGTCCGACGACGAGCCGGGTGCCCGGCCCCAGGCGGAGACGAGCACCGAGGCCGTGCGGTTCTCGCGGATCTCCTCCATCGCCGTGACCCGGGTCGTGCCCGACCCGGCCTCCTATGTCCCGGGCGTGACGATGCCGACCGAGGTAGTCCTGACCATTGGCTGGAATGTGCTGTCCCACGTGGAACTGGAGCCGGCCCACTGCGGTGACGAGAACTGCGAGGCCGACCACGGTTACACCGGCACCATCACGGCGGACGACCTGACGATGCGGGTGAGCGAGGCGGCCGACGGCGAGGAAGCGGTCCGGCAGGTGCTGGCCTTCGCGGCCGCGCTGACAGAGGCGACCACCCACCCGGGTCACTGACGGGGCAGGCGTGACCACCGAGCCTGTCACCCCGCCCACCGTCCCCAACTACGGCACGGGCAGCCTGCCTGACCTGGCCACTTCGTTGCTGGCCTCGCTGGGTGTGGACGGTGAGCCGAACCCGCTCCGGCTGCCTCCCAGCACGCGGGCCTGCCTGCTGATCGTGGACGGCCTCGGCTGGGAGCTGCTGCGCGAGCACCAGGCGGCGGCGCCGTTCCTGTCCGAGCTGACCAACACCGGCCGCGCCCTGACCGCGGGGTTCCCGGCCACGACGGTGACCAGCCTCAGCTCGCTGGGCACCGGGCTGGCGCCGGGCCAGCACGGCATGCTCGGTTACCAGGTGATGGTGCCCGGCACCGGCCGGCTGCTCAACGGGCTGCGCTGGGACGACCGGGTGGACCCGCTTAGCTGGCAGCCATCGCCCACCATCTACCAGCGCGCGGCTGAGGCCGGCGTGGCCGCGTTCCGGGTGGCGGCGGCGGGGCTGGAGAAGACCGGGTTCTCCGCCGCGGCGATGCGCGGCGCCAGCTACCGCCCGGCGGACAGCCCTGGTGCCCTGGTCGCCCAGGCCGCCGAGGCGCTGGCCGAGTCCGACCGCGCCCTGGTCACCGTGTACCACGGCGACCTGGACGGCACCGGGCACGCGTTCGGCTCGCAGTCCGCTGCCTGGGCCTACCAGCTGGCCTACGCGGACAAGCTGGCCGAGCAGCTGGCCGGGGCGCTCCCGTGGGCCACCACGATGCACATCACGGCCGATCACGGCATGGTGGACGCCTCGCCCGACGACAAGATCGACGTGGATACCGAGCCGGCGCTGCGCGAGGGGGTCGCGCTGCTCGGCGGGGAGCCCCGGGCCCGGCATGTCTACGCGGTGCCCGGCGCCGCCGAGGATGTGCTGGCCGCCTGGCGCGAGGTGCTGGGCGAGCGGGCCTGGGTGCTGTCCCGGGACGAGGCTGTCGAGGACGGCTGGTTCGGCCTGGTGGATCCGCGGTTCGCCGACCGGATCGGCGATGTCGTCGCGGCGCCCGCGGGCCCGTTCGCGATCGTGGCGAGCAAGACGGAGCGCGTGGAGTCGTCCCTGATCGGCATGCACGGCTCACTGACCCCGCGGGACCAGCTGGTCCCGTTGCTGAGCCTCAGCACCAGGTGAGCGGCTGCGGCTGCCGTTATCCACAGCTCCGCGGCCGCGTGGCCACAAGCTGGCCACGGTTTGTCCACAGGAAGGGCCCCTGTTATGCACAGGACGGCCGGGTCCCCTGCGCACCGCTGGGCCGGTGCCCGGGCCCGGCCCAGGCGCCGCTGCGCCGGGCCGGGGCCGGCCCAGCCCAGCCCGGCCCGCTGGGCATGGGAAAAGGAACCCGCGGGGGTGGGGGAGGAATCCGGCCCGGAACGGGGGAGGAGCCCCGCCGGGGGGTGGGCGAGGAATCCCGCCGGGTACGGGGGAGGAGCCCCGCGGGGGGTGGGCGGGGAACACGGTAAGGGAGGACCATGGTGGCGGACGCACTGATCGGTGCCGCGGCGCTGGCCGGGGAACTCGGCGCTGACACGCCGCCGGTGCTGCTCGATGTGCGGTGGCGGCTCGGCGGCCCGCCTGGGCTGGACCGGTACCGGGCCGGGCACCTGCCCGGGGCCCGCTTCGTCAGCCTGGACCGGGACCTGGCCGGGCCGCCGGGGCCGGGCGGGCGTCATCCGCTGCCCGCCGCGGCCCCGTTCCAGGCGGCGATGCGCCGGGCCGGGGTCAGCGACGGCCGGCCCGTGGTCGTGTATGACGAGGACGACTCGCTCGCCGCGGCGCGGGCCTGGTGGCTGCTGCGCTACTTCGGTCACGGCGGCACCCGGGTGCTGGACGGCGGATACCAGGCGTGGCTGGCGGCCAGCTACCCGGTGGAGGAGGCTGACCCCGCGGAGGGGGCGGCTGGCACATTCACCGCCCGGCCGGGGCAGCTGCCGGTCCTCGACGCGGCGGCGGCCGGGCGGCTGGCCCGGGAGGGGGTGCTGCTGGACGCCCGGGCGGCCGAGCGCTACCGGGGTGAGACCGAGCCGGCCGACCCGGTGGCCGGGCACATTCCCGGCGCGATCAGCGCGCCCACTACGGCCAACGTCACCCCCGGTGGCCGGTTCCGGCAGCCGCCCGAGCTGCGGGCCCGGTTCGCGGGCCTCGGCCTGCGCCCGGCGCCGGACGGGGAGCGGGCCGGGACCGGCGTGTACTGCGGGTCCGGGGTGACGGCCGCCCACGAGGTACTGGCGCTGCACCTGGCCGGGCTGCCGGCCGCCCTGTACCCCGGCTCCTGGTCCGAGTGGATCACCGACCCGGCGCGCCCGGTCGCGACCGGCCCGGCTCCCGGCTGATCAGCCGGAGCCCGATCCCTCGGCGGCCAGCCGCCAGGTCACCGCGCTGTCCAGGCGCCCGGACCGCCAGCTGAACCGGACCAGCCGGGGCGGCTGCGCGTCGATCACCTAGCGCCGCGCCACGCTGCTGAAGCCCTGTTGCGGGACCGGGCCGCGGCCATCAGCCCTCCCCGGCCCGCAGGTCGCTGAGCCGCCGGGCGGGCCGGCGCCAGAACTCCGCATAGTGGGCGGCCAACGCCACAGGTCCAGGATCTCGCGGCGCACCGGGCCGGCGATGGCATCGGACACGTCCGGGTCGGGCACCGGCGCACTCAGCCGCCCGATGTGGCCTGGAGCAGCAGCCCGTTGCCGTCCGGGTCGTCGAACGTCACGAAGCGCCCCCACGGCGCCTGCTGGATGCCGCCGTCGATGCGCACCCCGCGCTGGCGGAGCGCCGCGACGTCCCCGTCCAGGTCGTCGGTCTCCAGGACGGTGCCCTTGACCGCGCCGGCGGGCATGGTCGGGAACCAGGTGACCAGGGTGACCGAGGTCTGCGCGCCGGGCGCGCGGACCTGCACCCAGCGCTGGCCCGGGCTCATGGCCGTGTCCGCGACGAGCTCGAATCCGAGCGTATCCACGTAGAAGTCCCTGGCCCGGTCCTGGTCGGTGACCGGCAGCGAGAAAGCCGCACCGCTGTGATCGTCATGGTGCCCGATGATACGTAAGCAGTGCCTTACCGGTTAGCTCCCCGGACGGCCCCGGTGCGGTGGTGCTGGCCGGGGGGGGCGGCCGCCCATATCCGGCGGCGGGGCCATTTCCAGGAATGCGTGCCAGCCAATGCTCCCTTCCATGGGCCTGCAGGCCCCGTTACCCTTAGGAACGCCAGCCGCCAGGAGGTTTCCGCCGCTATGCACCCCGGCCCCGGCCAGCTCCGCATGATGCGCGGGTTCGTTGACGACTCCTCGGTGACCAAGCAGCAGATCAAGCGGGGGACCGTCCGCAGGATCGCGGGCTATGCGCGCCCCTACCGCTGGGAGCTCACGATCTTCCTGCTGGCCGCCGCGCTCGACGCGGTGATCACGGTGACGATCCCGGTGCTGCTCGCGGTGGTCATCGACCGTGGCATCCTGCCAAAGCGGGTCGATATCGTGCTGGGCGTGGCCGCGGCCGTCGCCGGGCTGGCCCTCTTCGACGCGTTCCTCAACCTCGGCCAGCGCTGGTATACCGCGCGTGTCGGCGAGGGCCTCATCTATGACCTGCGCACGGAGGTGTTCGACCACGTGCAGCAGCAGCCGATCGCGTTCTTCACCCGGGCCCAGACCGGCTCGCTGGTCAGCCGGCTGAACAGCGACGTGATCGGCGCGCAGCAAGCGCTGACCTCGACGCTGGTGTCCACGGTGTCCAGTACGCTGCAGCTCATCCTCGTGCTGGTCACGATGTTCTACTTCTCCTGGCTGGTCACGGTCATCGCGCTGGTGCTGATACCGATGTTCATCATCCCGGCCCGCATAATCGGGCGCAGGCTGCAGCGGCTGACCAGGGAGTCGATGCAGCTCGACGCGGCGATGGGATCGACGATGACCGAGCGGTTCAACGTCGCCGGCGCCATGCTGGCCAAGCTGTTCGGCCGGCCGGGAGAAGAGTCCAGCCTGTTTGCCGAGCGTGCGGCCAAGGTCAGGGACGTCGGCGTGGTCCAGGCCATGTACGGCAGCGCGCTGTTCATCGCGCTGACCCTGCTCGCCTCACTGTCGCTGGCGGTGGTCTACGGGGTAGGCGGTGACCTCGTCATCCGCGGCGCCTTCCAGGTCGGCACGCTGGTTGCCCTGGCCCTGCTGCTGAACCGGCTGTACGGGCCGATCACCGCACTGTCCAATGTCCAGGTCAACGTGATGACCGCGCTGGTCAGCTTTGACCGGGTGTTCGAGGTGCTCGACCTGAAGCCGCTGATCGAGGACCGCCCGGGCGCGGTCCCGCTCGTGCTCGCGAGGCAGGGCAACGGGTCCGCTGCCGCCGGGCCAGCAGCCGACGTCGTCTTCGACCATGTCTCGTTCCGCTACCCGGCCGCGTCCGAGGTCTCACTGGCGTCGCTGGAGTCCATTGCCCTGCCCGCCCCGGAGCGCACCGATGCCAGCCGGGGCGTGCTGCACGACGTGAGCTTCACCGCCCCCGCCCGGCAGCTGACCGCGCTGGTCGGGCCGTCGGGCGCGGGCAAGACGACGATCACCCACCTGGTGTCCCGGCTGTATGACCCGGGCGAGGGCGCGGTCCGCATTGGCGGGGCCGACATCAGGGACGTGACCCAGGAATCGCTGCACGACGCGGTCGGCGTGGTGACCCAGGACGCGCACCTGTTCCACGACACCATCCGGGCCAATCTCGCCTACGCCCGTCCCGTGGCGACCGATGCGGACCTGATCGAGGCATGCCAGGCGGCGCAGATCTGGGACCTGATCTCGGTGCTGCCCGACGGCCTGGACACCATCGTGGGCGACCGCGGCTACCGGCTGTCGGGCGGCGAGAAACAGCGGGTCGCGCTGGCCCGGCTGCTGCTGAAGGCGCCCGCCGTCGTGGTGCTCGACGAGGCCACCGCGCACCTGGACTCCGAGTCGGAGGCCGCCGTCCAGCAAGCCCTGCGGACGGCACTGTCCGGCCGCACCTCGCTGGTCATCGCCCACCGGCTGTCCACCATCCGCGAGGCCGACCAGATCCTGGTCATCGACGACGGCCGGGTCCGCGAGCGGGGCCAGCACGACGAGCTGCTGGCCGCCGGCGGGCTGTACGCCGACCTGTACCGGACCCAGTTCGCCCGTCAGGAGCCCGCCCGCGCGGGCCTGCGGCACGGGCCGCCGGGGGAGCATTTCCCGCCGCCGCACCCGCCGCCGGGAGGTCCTGACCTGGCCCTGCCCGGGACACCCTGGCGCGGGCGGCCCGGCCCCGGTCCCGGCCCGCTGCGCAGTCCCTGACCTGGCCGCCGGACATCGTCAGCGGCCCGTCAGCCCTTCAGGCAGGACGGCGAGTGCAGCCATTCGAGCATGTCCGGGGGGGCCAGCTGGGCGGCCCGTGCGTGGTAGCGAGCCAGTTCCTCGTCGCTGAGGATCCCGCGCCCCGCCCCGGAGCTGCCCCGGTGGAAGAACGAGGCCGTGTCCATGAAGATCCCGTGTTCGGAAGGGCGAGCGGATGGATGCTGGGCCGGGGCGGCCGGGGGGTGGGCCGGGGCGGCCGGGGGGTGAGAAGCGGCGGCCGGGGGATGAGAAGGGGCGGCCGGCTGCTGGGCCGGGGCGGCCGGGGGGTGGGCCGGGGCGGCCGGGGGGTGAGAAGCGGCGGCCGGGGGATGAGAAGCGGCGGCCGGGGGATGAGAAGGGGCCGCTGGGAGGTGGGCCGGGTGGGCCGACGGGCGGCTGGCCGGTGGAGCCAACGGGCGGCTGGCCGGAGGAGGGGCCGGGTGATGGGCAGGCAGAGGGGCCGGGCGGACGGAAGGGACGAGCTGGTCCGACCGCTCCCGCATGTGCTCGAACGTGGCCGCCTGGGTGAGCGCGGGCCAGGCCCGCTCCGGAACCGTTATCCCGAGCCGCCAGGCGATGCCGCGCATCTGGCCTTCAAGGTCGGCGCGCAGGTCGTCGTAGTGCACCAGCAGCACATTCGGCTCGGTCCGCCGGGCCCAGGCACCGGACAGGTGCCACATGACGGCGGGGAGCGACTCCGGGTACACGCGAGGATCGCCGTCATCCGCGATCCACCGCAGCAGGCCGTCACGCAGCGGTTCGCCTGGCCCGGTCGGCGCGGCCTGGCCGATCAGATCCTCCAGCCGCGCCCCCTCGATGTTGTCGAGATGGTGGCGGAGCGACACGAACGTGTCGAGCGGGTGCCGGGCGGTGACGATGTAGGTGACCTGCGGGTCGAGCGGAATCCCGTCGAGCGGGGTGTGCGTCTTGATGAACCGCCGGTGCGGCTGCTCGTCCAGCCGGGCATACACCACATCAGCCGGCATGATCATGTGGTCCAGCCACGGCGAGAGGTGCCACAGCGGGGCCGGGAGCTCGGGCGTCTGGAAGATCAGCAGTGCGCAGATCATCTGCATCCACGTCGTCCCGCTCCGGCGCCGGGTACTGATGACGATGTCGCCGGGGCGGAAGCGGAAGCTGAGCCACCGCGCGCTGTCCTCGTCATCCGATTGGTAGCGAAATGGGGCGCTGGCCACGCCGCGAGCGTAGCAGAGTGGCAGGCCGGTGCCGCGGCGTGAGCCAGGCCGCCGTCCCTGGCTCACCATTGCCGGTGCGTCTCCACGTGGTACACCAGGAACGGCGCACGATCCCTATGCCAACTTCATCCCCAAATGATAACATCATCCTCACCCGCCACTCCGGTAAACCAATGTGGGCGGCGGGCCTGTAGCCTATTCCTGAACCATGGTCCGGGGCGCGCCGAGCGGTGGGGGAAGACATATAGATGATTCGGAATGAGGACGTCCGCGAACTCCAGGGCCTCGATGTCCGCCCTTTTCATCCCCCGGCAATCTTCGGTGACGCGGCAGCGGCAATCGCTTCCGTCGGGAGCGCATTCCCGGCCACCGCCTATTCGCAGGATGAGATCGGGATGCTCCTCGGCCTGGAGAACAGGGTGGTGCAGAAACTGCTCCGGGCGCCGCATATCGCCAAGCGGCATCTCTACCTCCCGGCGAAAGACAGCCGCACCGGGCGGCTGCTTCCCGAGTCCGCCGCCGACCTCCACGTCAAGTTCCGGGCTGGGGCCCTGGAGATCGGGTCGGGTGCGATCCGCAACGCACTGGACGCCGTGTCCCTCTCCGCGGCGGACGTTGACTACATGATGTGCGTCACGTCCAGCGGCTTCATGGTCCCCGGGCTTAGCTCCCTCTTCTCACGGGAACTCGGATTCGATCGCAGGCTCTTGCGGGCGGACGTCGTGGGAATGGGATGCAACGCCGGACTGAATGGGCTGAACCCTCTCGTGCAGTGGGTTAAGAACCATCCGGGCGGGGTCGCGCTCCTGGTCTGCTGCGAGATTAACTCCGCGATGTACGTCCTTGATGAGACCCCGCGCACCGGCATCGTCAACAGCCTTTTCGGTGATGGGGCGGCCGCGGCTGTAGTGACCTCCTATGCCGACAGCCGCACCGGATCGCTGCCGGCCGGGCCGGCGCCGTGCGTGATCGATTTCGAGAGCTTCTGCATCCCCGAGCACTGGGCGGCCATGCGGTTCGACTGGAACGATGATGCCGGGAAGTGGAGCTTTTACCTCGGCCGGGACATCCCCTATGTCATAGGCTTCAACGTCCGCGAGCCGCTGGAAAGGCTGCTGGAGCGGAACGCGCTGGATTTCTCCGCCATCAAGCACTGGGTACTGCATACCGGCGGTGGCGCGGTGATCGACTCCGTCAAGCTCAGCCTGGGCCTCGGGGAGCACGATGTCCGGCACACCCGCTCCGTGCTGCGCGACTACGGGAACATCTCCAGTGGCAGCTTCCTGGTCAGCCTGGAGCGCCTGCTGGCCGAGGGGTGCGTGTCGACTGGCGACCGGGGCGTCATGGTCACGATGGGCCCGGGGGCCCAGATTGAGACCGCGCTGCTCCAGTTCGGGCAGGCCCGGACATGCTGACCGTGCTCGATGAAGGTCACGGCGAGCGCGTGCTGACGGCCTGGGTCCACGAGGCGACGATGGATGCCGGCCTCATCAGCGCGCTCGAATCCGTGCTGCGCGACGTCGAGCAGGACGCCATCGAGAACTTCGTGCTCCAGTTCGCTGGTGCCCCGGACTCGGTCACCGGGGACTTCCCCTCCTGGCGGCCCGGCCCGGCCCGCGGCGACATGCGCTATTTCGCCCGCTGGGATGAGGTTCTCTCCCGGATCTCCCGGCTGCGGGCCAAGACGTTTGCGGCCTATGACGGCCGGGTCGGCGCGGCGGCGGTCCAGGCCGGCCTGGTCATGGACCTGCGGCTGGCCTCAGCGCACGCCCGGCTCTCGCTGGGCAGCCTGTCCGAGGGGCGCTTCCCGGGCATGGGCGCCTACTGGCTGCCGAAGTTCGTCGGCCTCGGCCAGGCGCGGCGGATTTTCCTGCTCGGCGACGATCTGACCGCCGCCCGCGCGGCCCAGCTCGGCCTGGTGGACGCCGTCGAAGACACCGTGGAGGCAGCGGTGGACGCCACGATCAAGGCCATGCGCCCGGTGACGCCGGAGGCGGCGTGCTTTACCCGCCGGGTCCTCGACGAGTGTTACCTGCTGGAGCCCGCGGCCGCGGCCGAGCTGGCCAAAGCGGCCCGGTACCAGGTGGGAATGCCTGATCGTGACGGTTAGACGCCGTGGCGAGAATCAGTGCGAGAAGGAGTAGTCAATGGCCGAGGTCCTCAGCCACAGTTCACCTCGCAGTTCACCCCACACCGGGACGGTCCTGCCGCAGGGTCAGCCGTTCTGGATCGTTGACGGGCGCGCCTACGACTTCACCGAGTGGATGAAGGTCCATCCCGGCGGAATCACCTGGTTCGGGCCGAGCCAGGGCCGCGATATCAGCGCCCTGCTGCATACCTACCACCGGGACCCGGCCCGGCTGCAGAAGATTCTCGCCAGGTACGAGATCGAAGGGTTCACCGAGAAGGACATACTCCCCAAGCTGGGGGTGCCGCCCTTCCTGCTAGAGCCGGATTTCGACGCGGCGAGGGATCTGCCGCGGCTGGACTACAGCGACACGGGGAGCTTGCTCGCGGAGATCCGCAGTAAGGTGAACGCCAGGTTCTCCAAGCGGGCGCTGAGGAAATACGACCGCGCCTTTGACGTGGTGACGTGGATTATCGCGGGCATGCACGTGGCCACGCTGGCCCTCCTGATCGCGGGGCTCATCCCCGCCTGGGCCTTCGTCGTCATCATGGTAGTGACGCGGACCGCGCTGGCGGGCTCGGGTCATTACCACCTGCACCGCAAGTGGAAGGACCAGCGCCGCTTCACCCTGCCCCTCGGGAAGTCGCTCTTCGACATCAACTATGTCGGCACCAGCCTGATCGGCGCGGACGGGCACGTATTACTGCATCACCCCTATATGGGCTCCGGCGCCGATGTGAAGAAGACGTTCTTCGATGGCATGCTCCGGCTGCACCCGCTACTGCGCATCCCGGGCTACACGCTGCACAAGCTGGGCATCTGCCTGAGCGGCCTGTCCCTGCGGGCACGCGAGCTGGCCAGGTTCGAGCGCCCCAAGGGCAAGGCCCCGGTCCGGGCCGACTTCTGGCTCATCCGCGGGTGGATCCTGGTCGAGTTCGCCGCGTGCCTGGCCACCGGCCACATCGTGGCCTGGCTGGTGCAGTTCTTCCTGACCTTGTGGTTCAACACCTTCCTGGTCGTCGCCAGCCACGACTTCGAGGAGTCGGAGACCGAGGCCGAGCTGGCGGCGATCCCCGAGCGGCTGCGGGACGACTGGGCGGCGCGGCAGATCTGCCTGAGCTACGACCTCAGCGTGGTCGGCAACCGCTGGATCGACCTTTTCCTCAGTGCCGGCCTGAGCCCTCACCGCGTCCATCACGTCCTGCCATACCAGGGGTCCGGGTTCGCCAACCTGGCCGCCGAGAGCACGGTCCGGGAGGTGTGCGCGGCGGCCGGCATCGCCTGGGAGCGCCCGCGCAACCTGATCTTCGAGCGCTTCCCGGCCGTCATGAAGCACTATCTCCTCTGCCCGGTGAAGCCGGCTCCGCCGCGGATGCCCCCCATGCCGCCGCCCCGGGGCCAGTTCCCGGTGCAGCCTCCGCCGCCGCCACCGGCGCCGCCCGCGGGGCCGCCGGATTCCTCGGCCCGGCATCAGATGGCCGAATTCTTCCGCTACACGCTCGATGGCCTGAGAGGGGTGGGTGTCTGACCGTGGCGCCCGCCCGGTTAGCCGGGCGGGGCCAGGTCGTGGCGGGCGGTGCACAGCAGCCAGGTCAGCCCCCCGGTGATCAGCGCCGGGGTGGCGGGCTGCCAGCCGGCCACCGCCGCCGCGGCGCCCGCGACCGCGGCCACGATCAGCACCCGGAGCGCCAGCACCGCCGGGCGGCCCCGGCGGATCCTGGCCAGCCAGGGGAACCAGGCCAGCAGGCGGGCGGCAGCCGGGCGGAGCCGCGCCAGGGTGTACCGGGCGGGCGGGCCAGGCGGAGGCCGGAAACCGCTGGTGCCGCGACGGTGGCCGGCCATGACCTGCCCGGCCCGGGGTGCAGGATGCGGCGGGGCGGCGGGGCGGCGCTGTCCCGGGTGGCCGGCCAGGTCGGCGAGGGCCTCACCGCGGCCGGACCGGGTACGCAGCGCCGTGTAGGCGGCCGCGGCCACGGCGAACCGGTCCGGGTCGCCGCCATCGGCCCGGTCCGGGTGGGTGGCCGCGGCGACCCGGCGCCAGGCGGCCCGCACTTCGTCGTCGGTCAGGCCGGGCCGGGCGGGCAGGCCGAGGGCGGCGAACGGGCCGGCCCCACCACCGTGGCCGGTCACGGTTCCGGCCCGAACGCGTCGTCCAGCAGCTCGCTCGCGTCCGGCGGCGCTCCTGGCGCCGGGCCGCCGCCGGCTGCCGGGCCGCCGCCGGCCGCCGGCTGCCGGGCCGCCGCTGCCGGGCCGCCGCCAGCTGCGGGGCGCGGGCGGGGCAGTTCCGCGGGCCCCGCCACGAGCCGCTTCACCTGCACGTAGGTGACCCCGCCGCGGTAGATGTAGGCGGCCTGGCCGACGGCGAGGCCGCGGATCAGGTCCGGGTCCACCACCGGCGTGGCCTCGGCCCGGGACAGCCCCTCGTGCGCCCACAGGGGCACGCCGAGCAGGCGGCGGGCCGTGTCCACCCCGCGCCGGGACCCAGCCAGGGCCGCCACCGGCTCTGGGTGCGGGGTGCGCAGCAGCCAGATGCCGCCGTCCGCGGTGCTGGCCACCCGGTAGCGCTCGTCCTCGTCGGCGGCCAGGCCCTGCCACGACTGCGCGGACACCTGGACCGAGAGGCCCAGGGAGCGGGCCCGTTCGTACAGCTGCCAGATCGGCAGCCGCCGGGACACCGCGCTGAACTCGTCCACCGCGAGCAGGATCTCCCGCCGCGCGCCGCCCGCCGGGCCGGCGGCGTACCAGGCCAGCAGGTCGACCAGGGCCCGCGCCTGGGCCTCGGCCACGGCGATTTCCGCGGTGCCCTCCACGATGCAGTACCAGGCGTCGGCGTCGCCGAACGCTCCCGGCCCGTCCAGGCCGCCGCCCAGCCGGCGCAGCAGGGCCCGGTACCGCAGGGCCACGTCGGTGACGTGCCGTCCCGCCGAGCCGAGCAGGGCCAGCTCGCCGGCGTCCGGGGCGGCGGCGTAGGCCATCCGGAGCCAGCCCGAGTCCAGCCGGGCCAGGAAATCGGCCGCGGAACGGGGTGGCCCGCACGGCGCCGCCACCGCCAGCCGGACCACCTCCTCCAGCACGTCGGCGTAGTACGCGGCTCCGCCGGCGCCGTGCTCGATCATGTCCACCAGGGTGCTGATGAGCTGGTGCGGCGGCAGGTCCCACAACGACAGGCTGGCCTCGTCCGGCCAGATGGCGGTGGCCGCCGCGCCCGCCGCGCGGAGCACCCGGCGGGCCCGGTCGGCGATCCGCCGCGAGTCGGCGCCGCCCTTGCAGTCGATCACGACCAGCAGCGGCCGTCCGCCGCCGGCCGCATGCAGTTCCAGCCCGCGCCGGGTGAACCCGGCCCACAGCCGCAGCAGCAGGGTGGTCTTGCCCGTGCCGGTCGTGCCGATGACCACCTGGTGCGAGCGCAGCCGCGGATACGGGAGCACCGCGGTGGGCCGGGCCCGGTGCCGCACGGCACGGATGGTGGCACCGGCCACCACGCCACCGCTCCGGGTCAGGAGCGGCACGGAACCGGGGGCCGCGATCCGGGCCTGGGCGGCGCGCACCTGGTGCCGCCACTGCCGGGCGTCGAAGACGGCCGGCGCGCTCGGCGTCAGCCCGCCGCTGCCGGTCTCCAGCGCGTAGACCCGCCAGGACCAGGCCAGGCCGCCGGCGGCCAGGCCGAGCGGGATCGCGGCCGGCGCGATCGTGACCGCGGCCAGGAGATACGCCCCGGCCACGATGTCGTGCCACATGGCCAGCCACGCCAGGTAGGGCTGGGCGGCCAGCCGCGGCCACGGCGTGCCGTCCGCGGCGGACGCGGCCAGCCACGCCACCACCATCGGCAGGCACCACCCGGCCGCGCGGTACAGCCGGCGCGGCGGCCAGCCGAGTAACCAGGCCAGCGCGGCCGCGTACCCGGCGACCAGGGTGACCGGCGCCGCGAGAATCATCAGCCCAACGAGGACCGCCCACCGCAGCAGCCGCAGCGCCAGCCTGACCGCCCCGCGCAGCACGAGGAACCCCACATAGCGGCCGATCACTGGACCGCACTCCTGCTGGCCCGGGCGGACGAGGCCCCGGGACCGCCCGCGGATGGCTGGCCCGGCGGGGACACGCCCTCGGCGCGCCCCGCCCCGCCCGCGCGCGGCCGGGGCGCACGGAGTCCCGCGCCAGGGGGCAGGGTGCGGATCTCGACCCGGGCGGCCAGGCCGGTGCTGAGCGCCTCACGCGCCCGCTGCACCGCCGGGCGGGCGGCGGCCGAGCAGACGTACACCACGCGGGCGTGCCTCGGCGGGCGGCCGGGCACCTGGGCCTCGGCCGCCGGGCAGCCGTAGTCTCCGGTCCGGGTCAGGATCTCGGTCATGATGGCCACGGTCCGGCGCACCGTCTTCGGGGTGAGCTCGGCCTCGATGGCCCAGCACTCCCCGGCCCAGCCGGGGCCCGCCGCCGGGCGGCGGGCGCCGCCCGTCGCGGCTTCCTCTGGCCAGTGCACCTCGCCGCCCGTCGCGGCTTCCTCTGGCCAGTGCACCTCGCCGTCCGGGAGGTGCTCGCGCAGCGGCAGCCGGCCGCCGGCCCGGGCCCGCAGCCGCCGTTCGCTGCGCCAGTAGCCACCGGCCGCCGCGTATCCGGGGGCCGCCTCGAGGGCCAGCCGCGCCGCGGTGACCGCGCGCAGGTGCGCCAGCCGGGACAGCGCCGGCACGGCCGGAGCATACGGCAGGCCGCAGGCGGCGAGGCCGTCCCGGGTGAGCCAGACCCACGGCGGCCCGGGGCCCAGCCGGGCCGAGTCCGCCTGGCCGCGATGCCGCCAGCGTGCCGCCGCCGACCGCGCCCCGGCCGCGCTGACGCCCAGCCAGGCGGCTAACTGATCGACTTGCACGCCGTACATCTCGGCGGCAAATAACAGCCCGCCGATATCATGCTCGCTCACCCGCCCACTACATCACGGTGCCGCCCTGTGCTGTTAGGGCCTATCTGGGCGGTTTACCGCCCGGCACCGGCCGGAAAGAACCGGGAATTGTGCTCCTGGCCTGGTGCTGACGCGCGCGGGTAGGGCACAATTCTTCGCGGGGGATGGATCCTTCCAGGGGGGCAGCCAGCCCGCCGGAATGCGCCGGCCATACTGGACGGTGCACAGGCTGTTGGCTGATGACCGGATTGCTCACTGCGCCGGGCGAGGTCGTTGGGGAAGACGCACCTCGGTCGCTCGCAGGGAGGTCTGGTGTCAGTTCACGGCGTGCTGCAGGTTCATTCCGCGCCCCCGGCGCTGTGCCCGCATATCGAGTGGGCCATGGCCGGGGTGCTTGGCGTGCCCGTGGATCTGTCCTGGGTGGGGCAGCCCGCTGCGCCCGGGTCAGTGCGGGCCGAGCTGAATTGGCAGGCCCGCCCGGGCACCGCGGCGTCCATCGCCTCGGCGCTGGTCGGCTGGAACCGGCTGCGTTTCGAGGTCACCGAGGAGGCCAGCCCGGGCTGTGACGCGGTGCGTTACAGCTACACGCCCGCGCTCGGCACCTTCTCCGCGGTCACCGGCGCGAACGGGGACATCATGATCCCGGAGAACCGGCTGCTGGCCGCCATGACGGTGGCGGCGGGCGCCCGGTCCGGGGTGGCCGCGGTAAGCACCGTGACCCTGGAAGGCGAGCTTGACCGGCTGCTCGGCCGGCCCTGGGACGCCGAACTGGAGCCGTTCCGGTGCGCGGCCGAGGGCGCGCCGGTCCGCTGGCTGCACGCCACCGGCTGATCCGGGCCCGGGTGAGCGGAGCCGGGCCGGTCCGCGCCTAGCCTGGCCAGGCCGCCCGGCCTAATCTGGATCCATGATGGCTGGCCCGCGGGCCGGGCCCGCTCGCCGCGGGAGGAACGATGAACATCGAGATCACAGTCCCTGAAGAATGGAGCCCGGGGCTGACCCTGGCGGTGGAGCAGTTGCTGCAGCACGCCGTGCGCACCGGCTGGCCGCTGATCGTCTGCCTTCGCCCGGACGTGACGCCCGAGCAGATGGCGGACATCAATGAGCGGGTCCGCGGGCTGGTTCAGGACAGCGGCCTGGCGGCGTGAGCGCGGGGGTGGTCGGCCAGGGGACGCCCGCCCGCGTGATCCTGGACTGCGACCCGGGGATCGATGACGCGCTGGCCATCATTTTCGGCTGCGGCCATCCCGGCCTGGACCTCGCCGGGCTGACCACGGTCAGCGGCAACGTGGACCTCGGCCTGGTCACCGCGAACGCGCTCAGCGTCCTGGAACTGGCCGGCCGCCGCGACGTCCCGGTGGCGGCGGGCAGCCCAGGCCCGCTGCTGCGCCCCGCCCGCGACGCACGCAGCGTGCACGGCGACTCGGGGCTCGGTGCGGCCCGGCTGCCCCCGGCCCCGGCCGCCCCGGCCGCCGGGCACGCCGCGGACTTCCTGATCGAGACGATTGGTGCGTCGCCCGGCGAGATCACCCTGGTGGCGACCGGCCCGCTGACCAACATCGCGCTGGCCGTCCGGCACGAGCCGCGGCTGGCCGGGTGGGTCCGCGACTTCGTGATCATGGGAGGGTCGGCCGGCCGCGGCAACGTCACCCCGGCCGCCGAGTTCAACATCGCGGCCGATCCGGAGGCCGCCGCGATCGTGTTCGGGGCCGGCTGGCAGGTGACCATGGTCGGCCTCGACGTGACCCTGCAGGCCCGGGCCACCCCCGACATCCAGGACAGGATGCGCGGCCTGGGACGTCTTGGCGCGGACCTGCTGCTGCCCGGGCTGCTCGGGTACCGGGGGGAACCGCTGCCGCCCGGCCCGGCGGCCGGGCCGCCGGTGCATGACGTGTGCGCCCTGGCGCTGGTGGCCGAGCCGGGCCTGTTCGGCTGCGAGCCGGCCCGGGTGGAGGTGGAAACGGCGGGCCGGTGGACCTCCGGGATGACCGTCACCGACTTCACCGCCGGTCCCGGAGCGCGGAACGCCCTGGTCGCCATGTCGGTGGACGTGCCGGCGTTCTGGGACCTGGTCCTCGGCGCCTACGCCCGCATCCCGGCGGCCCGGCAGCCGGCCCGCGCGTGACCCGCGGGCGGGCCCTCCGCGGCCGGCGGACGGGCAGCGGGTTGTTTCACTAGCGCCCCGCCGGGTAGCTGAGGCGTTCCTGGCAGCGGAATCCTGGCGGTGAGACTGATTCGGACGGGCGGCAGCACAGTGCGGGCGGCCCGGACGACCAGCGGCTATCCGGGACGGGTGAACTGAGGAGATAATGTCCCTGTCCGGCAGGCACCCCGGCAGGCCGGCCGGCCGATGAGCGTGCCGGACGGCCTGCCAGCCCGGCACCGCGCGCTGCTCTACCGCGGGCCGCGGGAGTTCACTGGCGCCATCGGGCCGTTCGTCCGGGCGGGGCTCGCCGCGCGCCAGCCGGTACTCGTCGCGGTGCCGGCCGGGCAGCTCGGCTGGATCCGGCGGGATCTCGGCGCCGACTACCAGGCGGTCCAGGTCGCCGACGCGGGGGACTTCTACCAGACCCTGGGCCGGGCCACCCGGACCCTGGTGGACTGGCTGCGTGCGCACACCGGGCCGGGCCGGGCCGCCCGGATCGTTGCCGAGCAGGACCTGGCCGGGCGGGCGGAGGCCGAGATCGCGGCCTACCTGCGCGCCGAGGCGGCGGCGAACGTGATCTACCAGTCCTATGCCGTCTCGGTCCTGTGCCCGTTCGACGCCTCGGCGCTGCCCGAGGGCGTGCTGCACGATGCGCAGCGGACACATCCGGAGCTGGCGCGGGACGGCGTCGAGGCGTCCAGCCCGCTGTACACCGACCCGGGCCAGTTCGTCCGCGAGCGGTCAGTGATCGCGGACCCGCCGCGGACCGCCGCGTCGATCGGCTTCGAGGTTCCCGGGGAACTGAGCGGCGTGCGCCGGTTCCTGCGGGCCGAGCTGGCCGCCGCAGGCCTGGCCGGCGAGGCCGCCCAGGTCGTCGTCACCGCGGTGGGCGAGGTGGTCGCCAACGCGCTGGCCCATGGCCGGGCGCCGCGGCGGCTGTGGGTGTACTCCGAGCACGGGAAACTGGTCAGCCATGTCCAGGATGGCGGCCCCGGGCCGGACGACCCGCTCACCCCCTACCTGGTCCCCGAGCCGCATGCGCTGCACGGGCAGGGACTGTGGCTGGCCCGCCAGGTCGCCGACCTGGTCGAGCTGGCCAGCGATGCGACCGGGACCCAGGTCCGGGTGCTGGCCCCGCTGCCCGGCCAGCAGCCGCTCCGCGACGGGGACCATCCGGCCACTGCCTGCTGAGCCGGGTCGAGGCACCGGCCGCGCGCCGGGGAGCGCCGCGACGGTCAGTTGGCCTCCAGGGTCACCTCGATGTTGCCCCGGGTCGCGTTGGAGTACGGGCAGACCTGGTGCGCGGCCTCGGCCAGCGCGCGGACCGTGCCCGCGTCAACCCCGGGGACGGACACCTTGATCACAACGGCCAGCCCGTAACCGCCGCCGCCCACGGTGCCGATCGTGACGTCCGCCTCGACCAGCGAGTCCTCGGTGCTGACCCCCTGGCGGCGGCCGACCACCCCCAGCGCGCTCTGGAAGCACGCGGCATAGCCGGCGGCGAACAGCTGCTCGGGGTTGACCGCGCCGCCCGGGCCGCCCATCTCCTTCGGCGGCTGCAGGTGCACATCGAGGAGCCCGTCATCGGTGACCGCGTGACCGGAACGGCCCCCGGTAGCGGTGGCCCGGGCCGTGTAGAGCGGCTTGACGAGTGGGGTGGTCACTGTTCCTCCCGGTGGCCGGGCACGCCCGGGGTGTGGCGCGCCGTTCCTCCCGGGCAACAGCCCGGCGGGGCGCGGGCATTCCTGGCCCCCGGCGGCCGGGACCCGCTACCGGCCCAGCCGCTGCCCTGGTTCCCGGGCGGCCCGCGGCGCAGCCAGGCTGCCGTCCAGCCACGCCGAGAACAGTGTCGCGGCGTCGGCCGCGACGCGCTGCGCCGCCCCGGCCCAGCCGGCCCGGAGCCGGGCGGCCTGCCCGGCGGCCGGCGGCGGGTCGGCGGCCTCGCCCCAGCTGTCCGCGATGGGCTCGGTGGCCTCCGGGTGGAACTGCACCCCGACGTGCGGGCCGGCTGAGAAGGCCTGCAGCGAGGCACCCCCGCTGGCCAGCGGGAGAGCCCCCGGGGGCAGCTCGAACGCGTCCTGGTGCCAGGCCAGCCACGGCCCCGGGGGCACGCCCGGATGCGTGCTGGCCAGGGTGACCCAGCCAATCTCGGGTTCCGGGAGCCGGTACAGCCGGGCGCCCAGCACCCGGGCCAGCACCTGACCGCCGAAGCAGATGCCCAGCACCGGCACGCCGTCCCCGGCCGCCGCGGCGACCAGGCTGAGCTCGGCGCCGAGCCAGGGCACGGTGTCGTCGAACGCGGTCTGCTCGCTGCCCAGCACCACAACCCCGGCGCACCCGGACGCATCCGCGGGCACGGCCTGCTCGGCCGGGCGCACCGTGCGGCAGTCCAGCCCGCGCCCGGCGGCCCAGGGCCCGAGCAGCCCGGCCGGCGCGTTCCGTTCGTGCTCGACGATGAGCAGCCGGCTGGCCTCGGCGGCCACGGTCAGAGCGGGATATTCCCGTGCTGCCCGCGCACCTGCGGCGCGGCGGCAATGGCCCGGGCGATCGCCTCACGGGTGGTGGCCGGGTCGATGACCTCGTCGATCACCCCGAGTTCCCGGGCCCGCTCCAGGCCGCCGGCCTCCTGCTCATGCTCGGCGGCCAGCTTGGCCTCCACTTCCTGCAGCTGCTCCGGCGGCACGTCGGCCAGGGTGCGCCGGTGCAGCACGCGGACGGCCGCGACCGCGCCCATCACCGAAAGTTCCGCTCCCGGCCAGGCGAACACCCTGGTCGCGCCGAGGGAACGGGAGTTCATCGCGATATAGGCGCCGCCGTAGGCCTTGCGCGTCACCAGGGTGACCCGGGGCACCGTCGCCTCCGCGAACGCGTGCAGCAGCTTCGCCCCGCGGCGGACCACCCCGTCCCACTCCTGGCCGACGCCGGGCAGGTAGCCGGGCACGTCCACGATGACGACCAGCGGCACGCCGAACGCATCGCACATCCGGACGAACCGCGCCGCCTTCTCGGCCGAGGTGGCGTCCAGGCAGCCGCCGAGGCGCAGCGGGTTGTTCGCCACCACCCCCACTGTCCGCCCGGCCAGCCGCCCCAGCATGGTCACCACGTTCGGCGCCCAGCGCGGGTGCAGTTCGATGCCGGGCTCGTCCAGCAGTCCGGCCAGCACCGGGTGCACGTCGTAGGCGCGGCGGCGCGACTCCGGGAGCAGCGTGTCCAGGGCCGGGCCGGCCGGCTGGCCGGTCACCAGGCCCAGGTCCACCTGCTGCGGCCGGCCGAGCAGCAGCGCCAGGTCGCGGGCCCGGCTGAGCGCGTCCGAGTCCGTGGGCGTGACCAGGTGCACCACGCCGGACCGGCGGCTGTGCGGCTCGGGGCCGCCGAGCCGGGCCATGTCCACGTCCTCCCCGGTCACGGAGCGCACCACGTCCGGGCCGGTGACGAAGATCCGGCCGTGGTTGGACAGGATGACCACGTCGGTGAGGGCCGGCCCGTAGGCGGCCCCGCCCGCCGCCGCGCCGAGCACCACCGAGATCTGCGGCACGACGCCGGAGGCGCGCGTCATCGCCGCGAAGACCATGCCCACCGCGTGCAGGCTCTCCACCCCCTCGCGGAGCCGGGCGCCACCGGAATGCCACAGCCCGATGACCGGTACGCCGCGGGCCACGGCCTCGTCGTAGGCCGCGAGGATCGCGGCGCAGCCGGCGCTGCCCATCGCGCCGCCCTGCACCCGCGGGTCACTGGCGAAGGCGACCGCGAGCATCCCGTCGATCGTCCCGGTCGCGGCCACGGCCCCGCTGGCATCGTGCGGCGTGAGCAGGCTCACCGACCCCGCATCGAAGAGCGCGTCGAGCCGGGCTTCCGGGTCACGGGACAGCACGGGCGCGCCGTCGGCCCCGGATCCGGTCCGGGCTGCCGCTGGCCGCGCCGCGGGTGGGCGTGCCCCGGCCGGGTCTTTCTGGGCGGCTGTGGCCTGGCTCTCGATCACGGTCACGGGAGGCCTCCTAAGCTTGTGGCGGGAGAGCGACGTTGCTGGGGATGCAGGTGAGCGGGACGAGGTCCGGCCCGGCCAGCGGCGGGCTAGACAGTGGTGAAGGCGAGCGCGACGTTGGCCCCGCCGAAGCCGAACGAGTTGTTGAGCGCGGCCATCGGCGCGGTGCCGTGCGGGCTCAGCTTCCGCGGCTCGGTGGCGATGTCGACCCGGGTGTCGTCCTCCGGGTCCTCGAGGTTGATGGTGGGCGGGGCGACATGCTCGCGCAGCGCCAGGATGGTGGCCACCGCCTCGACCGCCCCGGCCCCGCCGAGCAGGTGACCGGTCATTGACTTGGTGGCGGACACCACGACCCCGCTGGCCGCCTCGCCCAGGGCCCGCGCGATCGACTGCCCCTCGACGACATCGCCGGCCGGGGTCGAGGTGGCGTGCGCGTTGACGTGCACGATCTGCGCGGCGTCCAGCCCGGCATTGGCCAGCGTCCGCTCGATGGCGCGCTCGATCCCGGTGCCGTCGGGATCCGGCTGGGCGATGTGATGCGCATCCGCGGAGTACCCGGCGCCGGCCGCGACGGCGTGGACCGTGGCCCCGCGCCGGGCGGCATGCTCGGCCGATTCCAGGACCACGATGCCGGCGCCCTCGCCGAGCAGGAACCCGTCCCGTCCCTTGTCGAACGGGCGGGAGGCGCGCTCTGGCTCGTCGTTCCGGGTGGACAGGGCGCGCATGGCCGCGAACGCGGCGATGTTCAGCGGCAGGATGGCCGCTTCGGTCCCGCCGGCCAGCACCACGTCGGCGCGGCCGGACCGGATCATGTCGATCGCGTAGCCGATGGCCTCGGCCCCGGAGGCACAGGCGCTGACCGTCGTGTGCACCCCGGCGCGGGCATTCAGCTCGATGGCGATCCAGCCCGCGGAGCCGTTCGGCATCAGCATCGGCACCGTGAACGGGGACAGCCGCGACCAGCCCTTGTCGTGCAGGATGTCGTACGCGTTCAGGGTGGACGCTATCCCGCCGATGCCGCTGGAGACGACGACGCCGAGCCGGTCCGGGTCCACGTCGGGTGATCCCGCATCGGCCCAGGCCTCCCGCGCCGCCACCAGGGCGAACTGCTCGCACCGGTCCAGCAGGCGCGCCTGCACGCGGTCGAGCACCGTAGCGGGGTCGACCGCGGCAGGCGCGGCAATCTGGACCGGCAGGTCAGGGGCGAAGCCGGCCGGGAGCCGCTGTGCCCCGCTCCGGCCGGCCAGCAGCGATTCCCAGGTGGACGCCACGTCCCCGCCGAGGGGCGTGGTCGCGCCCAGCCCGGTGACGACGACACGTGGTTGATCTGCCTGCACGGTGAACCGCTCCTCTTTCGCTCGCTGGCCAGCCGGGGGCACCCGGCCCGCCGCCGCGGCATCCACTGCCGCTGGGTCAGGCCGACACCCCGGCGGCCCGGACGTAATCGACGACGTCCTGCACGGTCTTCAGGTTCTTCAGCTGGTCGTCGGGGATCTCGACACCGAACTTGTCCTGGGCCGCCACGGCGATCTCCACCATGGACAGCGAGTCGATGTCCAGGTCGTTGACGAAGCTCTTGTCCGGGGTGACCTGGTCCGCGGGGACGCCGGCTACCTCGTCCACGATCTCGCCCAGTCCGCTCAGGATCTCCTGCTCAGTCATGGCCATCTGCTCGTGTTCTCCTTCGTGTGTAGTGGTCGGCCCGCGGGGCGTGACCCCGCGGGCCGTGGCGCGGTCAGGGTACCGTGATGACCTGTGCCGCATAGCTGATGCCGGCGCCGAAGCCGAGCAGCAGGACCGGGGAGCCGGAGCCCACCTCACCGCGCTCGATCATCGCGCACAGGGCCAGCGGGATGGACGCCGAGGACGTGTTGCCCGAGTTGACGATCTCGGTGGCCAGCCGCGCCTGCGGGGCGCCGATCTTCCTCGCGATCGCCTCGATGATGCGCAGGTTGGCCTGGTGCGGGACGAACGCGGCCAGGTCGGCCGGGTCCACCCCGGCACGCTCACAGGCCTGCCGGGCCACCGGGTGCAGCGCGGTGGTGGCCCAGCGGAAGACCGCCTGGCCCTCCTGGACGATGAACGACTGGCGGTCGGCGATGTAGATCTTGTCGGCCATCCCGCCGTCGCTGCCCCACACCACCGGGCCGATGCCCGGGGGCTCGTCGTCCGCGGCCGGGGCGACCACGGCCGCCCCGGCGCCGTCCGCGAAAATGATGCACGTGGACCGGTCGGTCCAGTCCACCCACTGGGACAGCTTCTCGGCCCCGATGACCAGCACGTGGCGGGAGGTGCCGGCCCGTACCGAGTCGCTGGCGGCGGCCAGCGCGTAGCAGAAGCCGGCGCACGCGGCGTTGAGGTCGAAGGCGCCGGGCGCGACGATGCCGAGCCGGGTGGCCACGCTGGCCGCCGTGTTCGGGATCGGCGCCTCGGCCGTGCAGGTGGCCACGATCACCAGGTCGATGTCGGCCGGGGACAGCCCGCTGGCGGCCAGCGCCTTGCCGCCCGCCGCCACGGCCATGTCGGTCACGGTCTCTTCCGGGGCGGCGATCCGGCGCTGGGCGATGCCGACCCGGCTGCGGATCCACTCATCGCTGGTGTCGACCGTCTCGGCGATCTCGTCGTTGGTGACCACCCGGGCCGGCTGGTAGCCGCCGAACGCCAGGATCCGCGCGCCGGCCGTGCCCTGGGGGAGTCGCATCACGATGGTTTCCTTTCCCGTCCCGCTCGGTGCCGTGGTTGCCGGGTCCGCCCGCCGGCCGTGCCCTGGACGCCGGTCAGCCGGGCCGGTCCGGCTGCAGCCGGACCAGCGGCTGGCCCGTGCTGACCGGGTCGCCGTCCTCGACCAGCCACTCGATGACCGTGGCCGGGAACGGGGGCGTGATCACGTGCCGCCCGCCGCGCTGCTCGACATGCCCGATCTCCGCGCCCGGGGAGAGCGCGGCGCCGGTCGTGGTGACCGGGCCTGCGGCCGCCGTCCGGAACGTCCCGGACAGCGGCGCCACCAGCAGCCGCCACTCAGGAACCTGCCCGCCATCCTGCTGCTCATGCGCGCCGTGCTCGGCGATCACCGTCCGCGCCGAGTCCAGCTCGGCGGGCGTCTTGAGGCTGGTCAGCGACACGCCGGGGAGCGCGCGGCGGGCCAGCCCGGTGAGGGTGCCGGATGGCGGCAGCTCGACGAACGCGCTCACCCCCAGAGCGGACATGCCCGTCATGCACAGGTTCCACCGCACCGGCGTGCTGACCTGGGTGATGATCCGTTCCAGCCAGTCCGCGCCGGAGGTGACCACCGCGCCGTCCCGGTTGGACAGCACCGGCACCTGGGGGTCACGGACGCGGACCGAGGCCGCGGCCTCGCGCAGGGCGGCCACCGCCGGCGCCATGTGCCGGGTGTGGAAGGCTCCCGCCACCTGGAGCGGCCGCAGCCGGGCCCCGGCGGGCGGGTCGGCCGCGAAGGCGGCCAGCTGGTCCAGGGTCCCCGCGGCGACGACCTGGCCGGCGCCGTTGATGTTCGCGGGGGTGAGCCCGTGGGCCTCGAGCGCGTCGAGCACGGCGGCCTCGTCCCCGCCCAGCACCGCGGTCATCCCGGTCGGCTGCTCGGCCGACGCCTGCGCCATGGCCTGGCCGCGGACCCGGACCAGCGCGATGGCGTCCTCCGGGCTCAGCACGCCCGCGATGGCACCCGCGGCGAGTTCCCCCACGCTGTGCCCGGCTACCGCGCCCACCTGGGCACGGACGGCGCCCAGGCCGCCGAACAGCACCTCGGCCGCGGCGATGGCCGCGGCCACCAGCAGCGGCTGGGCGACGGCGGTGTCCCGGATCTCGTCTGCGTCAGCCGTGGTCCCGTACCTGGCCAGGTCGAGGCCGGCCAGCTCGGACCAGGCCCTGAGGCGGTCAGCGAAACCGGGCAGCTCGAGCCAGGGGGACAGGAAGCCGGGGGCTTGCGCGCCCTGGCCCGGGGCAGCGATGACAAGCATGCATTTACCCTGCACTGTAGAAGTCCGCTACATGGGTGAAGAAGAGCACGAAGTTTGACCCGCAGACATTGTCGATGCTCTACAAACTATGTGCGCTTGTGCGCCAGGTGCCCGAGGACAAGGGCCACCCAGAGGGTGAATCCGGCCCGCCCCTCGGACGGGGCGAGGCCGGTCAGTTCGGTGACGCGGCGCAGCCGGTAACGCACCGTGTTCGGATGCACGAACAGCAGCCGGGCCGTGGCCTCCAGCGATGATCCCTGCTCCAGGTAGGTGCTCAGCGTGTCGAGCAGCGCGGCACCGCCCCGGCGGAGCGGCTCGTACAGGTCGCTGATGAGTTCGGCGCGCGCCAGCTCATCCCCGTCCAGGGCGCGCTCGGGGAGCAGGTCAGTGGCGAGTACCGGCCGCGGAGATTCGGGCCAGCCGGGGGCGGCCCGCAGTCCGGCCAGGGCCGCCGCCGCCGACCGGGTGGCGGCCTGCAGGTCGGGGACGGGCGGGCCGACCACCACCGGCCCGGTCCCGAACCGGCCGGCGATCTGGGTGGCGGCGCCCAGCGGGTCGGCGGTGCCGCCGAGCACCACCACCAGCCGGGTGCCGTGCACGCCGGCCAGCAGGTCCAGCCGGGGCCGCCGGACGATCGCGCGGAGCTCGGAGATCAGGCCCTCCGGCTCGGTGCCGTCCGCGTAGCCGACGATCACGGCCACCGGGGTATGCGACCAGTTCAGCGCCGATGCCCAGGACTGGAGCCCCTCGCCCATCTCGCCGCGCACCAGCGAGTCCACGACCAGGGCCTCCAGCCGGGCGTCCCAGGCGCCACGGGCCTCCGCGGTCCGCGCGTACACCTGGGCGGCACCGAAGGCCACCTCGCGGGTGTAGCGGAGGACCGCCTCGCGCAGCTCGGCCTCGCCGCCGGGCACCGCGAGCTCATCCACCCGGGCCTCGACCACGTCGATGATGACCCGCACCATCTCGACCGCCTGCTGCAGGGTGACCGCGCGCGCCAGTTCCCGCGGCGCGGTGCCGAACACCTCGACGGCCACCGGCGGGCGGCCGCGGCGGGGGTGCTTGACCCAGTCCACGAAGGCGGCGATGCCGGCCTGGGCGACCAGGCCGATCCAGGAGCGGTTCTCCGCGGACATCGACCGGAACCAGGGCAGCCGCTGGTCCATGGACGCCATCGCGGCCGTGCCGAGCGACCCCATGGCCCGCTCCAGCCGCTGCACCGTCTCCGCCCGGACCCGGCCGGGGGGCGGCGCGGCGCCGGGCGGGGACGCGTCACCCGGGGCCGGGGAGCCGCCGGGGGGCGCGTCAGCGCCGGCGGCGGGCACGCCGCCCCCCAGGCCTGGCGCCGGGTCCGCTGCCGTCATCCCCCCAGCCTGCCATGGTCAGGCCGGGATGCCGTGCCCACCGGGGGTGACCAGCCCGCTTTCGTAGGCGATCACGACGAGCTGGGCGCGGTCCCGGGCGCAGAGCTTGGTCATGATCCGGCTGACGTGTGTCTTCGAGGTCAGCGGGCTGAGGAACAGGCGGCCGGCGATCTCGTCGTTGGACAGCCCCTCGGCGACCAGCGCCATCACCTCCCGCTCCCGGTCGGTCAGCCCGGCCAGCAGCTGGCCATCGGGCGGCGGCCGCTCCGGCCGGCTGGCCACGTCAGTGATCAGCCTCCGGGTGACACCCGGCGACAGCAGCGCATCCCCGCGGGCCACCACCCGGATGCCCTGGAGCAGCTCGGCCGGCTCGGTGTCCTTGACCAGGAAGCCGCTGGCCCCGGCGCGCAGCGCGCGGTAGACGTACTCGTCCGACTCGAACGTGGTCAGGATGATGACCTTGACGCCGGCCAGGTCATCATCGGCCGAGATGCGCCGGGTGGCCTCCAGCCCGTCCACGCCGGGCATCCGGATGTCCATCAGCACCACGTCGGCCCGTTCCCGCTGGGCCAGGGTGACCGCCTGCTCGCCGTCGGTGGCCTCGCCGACGACCTCGAGGTCGGCGGCGGCGTCGATCAGCACCTTGAACCCGGCCCGGATCAGCGCCTGGTCATCCGCGAGCAGCACCCGGATCATGACGGCCCGCCTTCCTCGGCCGTGGCCGCGGCGGCCGGGGCGGTATCCGGCCCGCGCTGGCCGCGCAGCGGCAGCCGGGCCGCGACCCGGAAGCCGCGGCCGGGCGCGGGGCCGGCCCGCACGGACCCGCCGACCGCGGCGGCCCGTTCCCGCATCCCGGCCAGCCCGTGACCCGGTTGGCCGGCCGCGCCGTCGGGCTGGCCCAGCCCGGTGTCCGCCACCTCGATGTGGAGTTCCCCGTCACCGTAGTCCAGCGTGACCCTGGCCGCCGCCGGGCCCGCGTGCCGGATGGCGTTGGTCAGCGACTCCTGGATGATCCGGTAGGCGGCGAGGTCCGCGGCGCCCGGCAGCGGGACCTGCTCCCCGGTCACCTGGAGCGTGGTATCCAGCCCGGACCGGCGGGCCCCGGCGATCAGGGCGTCCAGCTGCGCCAGGCCGGGCGTGGGCTGCGTGGGGTCAGCGTCGTCGGCCTGGCGCAGCACGTTCAGGATGGCCCGCAGTTCCCGCAGGCCGTCCTTGCTGGCCGCCTTGATCGCCTGCAGCGCCTCCGCGGCCACCTCGGGCCGGGTGGGCAGCACGTGCGCCGCCGACCCGGCCTGCACGTTGATGGTGGCCATGGTGTGCGCGACCACATCATGCAGTTCCCGGGCGATGCGGAGCCGTTCCTCCACCACCTGCCGTCTGGCGTCCTCCTGGGCCCGGTCCCGGATCGACGCCACGTACGCGCGCCGGTTCGTCACCGCGATCCCGGCCAGCAGCGCGGCCACCATCATGAAGGGGATCAGGTCGAACCCGCCGCCGGCGATCTGGCCGAACGGGTTGAAGGCGGCGGTGGCCGTCATCAGCACGGCCGCCGTGGCCAGGGCCAGCCCGGCCGCCCGCCACACATTCAGCTGGGTCGCCACCGCGTAGAGGGCGATCGCCGGGACCAGCAGGGCCGCGCCGTTGACGTACCCGAGCAGCGTGTAGGCGGTCACCAGGGCAGTGGAGATGACCAGCACGGCCACCGGCCACCGGCGGCGCCAGATCAGCGCCAGGCAGGCGGCCGCGACGAGCAGCAGTGCGGCGGGCGGCGGATGCGGGATCACGTGATGCGGGAACATGATCTGGTCCGACGGCGACTTGGGATATCCCTCGCCGGCGGTGCCGCCCACCAGGACGACGGTGAGCCCCAGCGCGAGGATCACATCGCGGGCAGGCGAGTCGACCCAGCGCCGCCAGGCCGCCCTGACATGTTGCATGCCTGCAGCCTAGGCACGTGCCCGGGGCTGAGTCGCCCTCCCGGGGTTGATCGCCGCCGTACTCCGCCGGGAGTATCCCGGGCCGCCCCGGCTGGCCCGGGCCCGGCGGCTCCTGGCCCCCGGCCCGGCCGCCGCGGGCCGCGGAGCCCGGCCGGGACCGGTACCCGCCGCGGTGCGCTGGTCACGGGCCCTGCTGGCCGCGCCGGACAGCGGGGTGCCCGGCCGGCATGGCCGCGCCTGACAGCGGGGGGCCCGGCCGGCATGGCCGGGCCCCCCGCCGCTGGCACTGCACCGGGCCCGCGCGGGCCGCCGGCCCGCCGCCCGGCCGCACGGGCCGGCTCAGTGCCGGGCGTAGTCGCGGGCCCCGTGCCAGTCCACGAGTATGGCCGGCTCGTCGCCCACCACCCAGGCGTCGTGGCCCTCCGGGAGCACGGTCACGTCGCCCGGCCCGGCGTCGAACTCCGAGCCGTCGGCCATGACGACGTGCACCGTCCCCTGGACGTGGTACTGGAAGTGCGGGGCCTCGCACAGGTCGGTGCCCGCTAGCGGCTTGACGTGCTCGGACCAGCGCCAGCCGGGCTGCAGGACGAGCCGGCCGATCTCGGCCCCGCCTACGTGCAGTAGCTCGAGCGCCCCCCGCTCGAAGCCGCGCGTCTCGTCGGGGGCGGTGAAGCTCTTCTTTTCCGCTTTCGCTGTCATTTCCCGCTCCTTGCCTGGTCGGTGGCTACGTGCTGCCACCCTGGCTCATCCGGGTTGCAGCTGGCTTGCAGCGGCAGGCTGGCCAGCAGGCCAGCCCGGGCGGTTGGATGGCGATATGAAATCCCTGGTCGTGCGGGTACTGGGCGATTTCCGGGTCGATGGAATCCCGCCCCAGTCGCTGGGCAGCCGGAAGGGGCGCCTGGTGCTGTGGCTGCTCGCCCTGGGCGCCGGCCAGGCCGTCCCGGCCGGCGTGCTCATCGACGCCCTGTGGCCGGACGCGCCGCCGGCCCGGCCCGACGACCAGCTCGCGGTGCTGGTCAGCCGGCTGCGCTCGGTGCTCGGCCGGGACCGCATCGAGCGCGGCGACGGCGGCTACCGGCTGGCGTACGACTGGCTCGACGCCGCCGAGCTGGCCGCGGTCACCGACGAGGTGGAGCGGCGGCGGGGCGCCGCCAACCCGCTCGGGGCGGCGGCCGCGGCCCGGGTGGCGCTCGGGCTGCTGCGCGGCAGCGGGCCGCCGCCCGGGCCGGGCGAATGGGCCCAGCTGCGGCTGGCCGGGCTGGAGCGGCTGGCGGCCCGGGCCCGGCAGGTGGCGGCGGCCGCGCTGCTCGACGCCGGGGACTGGATGGGAGCAGCGGACGCAGCCAGCGCGGCGCTGGACCGGGACGGGTACGACGAAGCCTCGCTGCGGGTGCTGCTGCGCGCCTACGCGGCGGGCGGCCGGGTCGCGGCGGCGCTGGACGCCTACGCTACGATGCGGCGGCGGCTGGCCGAGGAGCTGGGCACGGATCCCTCGCCGGAGACGGTTGCCCTGCACACCGACCTGCTGCAGGGCCGGGTGCCGGCCCGGCCGCTGCGGCCGCCCCCGGCCGTGACTCACCTGATCGGCCGGGCTGACGAGCTGGCCTCGCTCGACGCGATCGCGCTGCGGGCCCGCGGCGGAGGCATGGAGCTGGTCGTGGTGGACGGGGAAGCCGGCATCGGCAAGACCGCGCTGCTCCGCGCCTGGGCGCACTGGCGCCGTGCCGCCGGGGATACCGTGCTGCTGGCCTCGTGCGGGCAGCTCGACCGGATGATGCCGCTCGACGCGGTGCTCAGCGCGTTCTCGGCCCTGCTGCGCCGCCTCGGCCCGGGGCCCGCCGCCGGGCTGCTGGGCCGGGACGCCCCGCTGCTCGGCCCGCTGCTGGAGGCGGGGCCCGCGCACCAGCCGCTGCCGGCCCTCCCCGACAGCATGCTCGGGCCGGCGGTGCTTTACGCGGCGCTGGACCGGCTGGTGACCCGCCTGGCCGCGCGCGGGCCGCTGGTCCTGCTCATCGATGACGCGCACCTGGCCGGCGCGGCGCTGGCCGGCTGGGCCCGCTTCGCGCGGCGCGAGAACCTGCCCGTTACGGTCGTCGCGGCGATCCGCTCCGGCGAGGGGGAGCCGCTGCCCGCTACCGCGTTCGTGCACCTGGACGGGCTCGGCCGGGAGGCCGCGGCCCAGCTGGTCGGGCCGGACCGGGCCGAGGAGCTGTACGAGCGGTCCCTGGGCCACCCGCTGTTCCTGACCGAGCTGGCGCAGCAGGCGCCGCAGGCCGAGCTGCCCGCCTCCCTCGTCGAGTCGGTGTCCGCCCGGTGCGACGAGCTGGGCGCCACCGGCGCCATGCTGCGCGCCGCCGCGGTGATCGGCCCGGACCTCGACGTCGAATTGCTGGCCGCGCTGCTCGGGCGGCCCGCCGTGGCGCTGCTCGACGACGCCGAGCGGGCCACCGCCAAGCAGCTGCTGGCCCACGACGGGGAGACCTTCCGGTTCCGGCACGAGCTGGTGCGGGAGGCGCTGGCGGCCAGCGCGACCCCGGGCCGGTCCGCGCTGCTGCACCGCCAGGCCGGCCGGCTGCTGGCCGCGCGGACGTACGCCGACCCGGCCATCGTGGCCGAGCACGCCCGGCTGGGCGGCGACCTGGAGCTGGCCTCCCGGGCGCTGCGTTCGGCGGCCGCCCGGGCCGCGGAGCGCTTCGACCACGCGGCGGCCGAGGCGCTGCTCGACGTCGCCCTGCAGCTGCACCCCGAGGCCGGCGGCTGGCTGGAGCGGGCCCGGGTGCGCACCCGGCGGGGCCGCTACGACGAGGCCCTCGCCGACGTCGAGCGGGCCGCGCCGCAGCCGGAGTCGCTGGAGGTGGGGGCCTGGGCCTGTTACTTCGGCCGCCGCTTCGCGCAGGCCGCGCAGTTCGCCGAGGACGGCGCCCTCGCCGCGGATGACCCTGCGGTCCGGTCCCGGTGCCTGGCCGTGGGCGGCCGGATCCGGCACGCGGCGGGGGACCTGGCCCAGGCGCAGCGGCTGCTCGGCGAGGCGTTCGACCTGGCCGAGGGGACGCCCCGGGTCACCGCGGCGGCCTGGCTGGGCGTGCTGCGGGCGCATCAGAGCCGGACCGGGGAGGCGCTGGCCCTGCTCCGCCCGGCCGCCCGCGCCCGGGAAGGCGTCGAGCACACCTCCGCCACGTTGCACGCCCTCCTGTTCACCGGCCATGCCCATGCCCTGGCCGGCCAGCCGGCCGCGGCGCTGGAGGCCTTCACCCGGTACACCGGCGAGGTACAGCGCCGCCAGGTGCCGCGGTTCGCCGGCCGCGCGGTGAACTTCGCCGGCTGGGTGCTGCGCAACCTGGGCGCGGCCGCGGAGGGACACGACCACCACCTGGAGGCGCTCGAGGTGGGGCAGCGGCACGGGACGGCCGAGGTCACCATCGCCGCCCTGGAGGACCTGGCTGAGGAGTGCCTGGACTCCGGTGACCTCGGCGGCGCGGCGGCGCGGCTGGCCCAGGCCCGCGCGCTGCTGCACGGCGACCTGGTGTTCGGCTGGCGGCTGGAGCTCAAGCACCAGCTCATCACCGGCCGGCTCGCGCTGCTGCGCGGTGAGCCGGACCGCGCGCTGGCCGCGGCGGGCGAGCTGGAATCGCGCGCCCGCGCGCTCGGCGTGCCCCGCTATACCAGCGTGGCCCGGCTGCTCCGGCACCGGGCCTGCCACGCCCTCGGCATGCCCGTCGAGCTGGACGCGGTCGCCGCAGACCTGGACCTGCTCGACCGCTCCGTGGCGCTGGAAGCGTGGTGGTGGACCGGCGATGCCGCGGCGGACTTCGCCGTGACCGCCTGGCATGACCGCGCGCTGGCGGATGCCGGGCGGCTGGCCAGCCAGGCCGGCCCGCACGCCGGGCGGCTCCAGCGGGCGGCGGAGCAGCGGCGGTACGGCCTGCGGGCCGCGACGGGCTGAGGGACGGGGCTGCTCAGCACGCGGTGAGCACCAGCAGGGCCACGGCCAGCGGCCCGGTGCCGGCCACCGCGGACTCGGCGGCCTGCCGGAACGCGGCCTGGCGCGGCGCGTCCAGGGACTGCACGAACGGGGCGATGTGCGCCATGCCGAGCCGCCAGGCGGCCAGGTCGGCCGGACGGGACAGCCCGGTGGCGGCGGTGATGGTGCGCAGCCGCACGCCGGTGAACCCCGCGGCCGCCGCCGCCCGGGCCAGCGCCCGCGGGTCGGCGGCCCGCGCCGCGGTGTCCCGCTGCATCGCGGCGTACCACGCCGGGGGCTGGTAACCGAACGGGCGCAAGGCCGCGTCCACGGCCGCCTTGGCCGGGTGCGTCCAGCCCGGCGCGAAGAAGCTTGCGGCCAGCCGGTGTCCCACCCGCCGGGCCTCGCCCAGGGCGGCCGCGCCGTCCCCCAGGTGATTGAGGCAGAACGCCGCCAGCACCAGGTCGAAGCGCCCGTCACGGAACGGCAAGGCGGCGGCATCGGCCACCATGGGGTGGGCCGCCGCGGCGCACTGCCGAAGCATGCCGGGGGCGAGATCGACGGACGCCACCGCCCGCGCGCCCGCGGCCAGCGCGGCCCGCCCGGCCGCACCGGTCCCGGCGCCCAGGTCGAGCACCCGGAGGCCGGCCGCCGCCCGGCCGCCGCCAGCAGCGCCCCGGCGAGCGGCGCGTACACCTGCTCGGGCCCGCGCGCCCACCCGGCGGCCGCCGCCTCGTAGGCCGCCCCCAGGTCGGCGCTCAGGCCAGCAGCGGCGCGGCCCGGGCCGCCTGCCTCTCCCACCAGGCCAGCTCCTCGTCGTAGCCCCCCAGGGCCTTCTCCCAGCCGAACTGGACCAGCGCGCCCAGCAGGCACAGCGCCAGCTGGCGATCCCACCAGCTGCCAGTCGTGACCCCGGCCGCCTCCAGCGCCTGGCGGTAGGTGTCGATCGAGGCCTCCTTGGACTGCGGCAGGCGGCGGCAGTTGATGGCCAGGTACCAGGCCAGGTCGCTGAGCGCGGCCCCGCGCCCGGTCAGTTCCCAGTCGAGCAGGACGGTCCGCCCGGCGTCGTCGGTGCCCAGGTTGTCCAGCTTCCAGTTGCCGTGCACGAACGTCTGCGGCGTGGCCGCCAGGGCGTCCACCAGCGGCCCCGGATCGCGGGCCAGCGGGGTCACGATGGCGGCCGCGGCCGGTGCCACCTCAGCCAGCTGCGGCCAGCCCTTGGCCACCAGGCGGGGGACCAGGTGCGCGGACCCCAGCGCCGCCTCGGCCTCCGCCATCCAGGGGGACAGCTCGAGGTAGCGGTGCATCGGCGGGACCACCTCGAATTCGGGCCCGCAGTCCCAGAACGCCGCGTGGAACGTGGCCATGTGCCCCAGGAAGCGCCGGTGCTGCGTGGGGCTGATCGGCGCGTCATCGGCCGGGACCAGCCAGGCCGAGACATCCCGCATGAGCAGGGCACATCCGCCTGGCCAGCCCTGTCCGGGGCCGGGTTCCATGGCCACGCCGACGATCGGCTGGTTGAAGCAGTCCGGCAGCCGGGCCAGGATTCCCCGCTCCCACAGCACGAACGGCGGCCCGGGCAGGCAGCCGGATGCACGCAGCGTCCAGTCCGCGGTGCGATCCATGTGCTTGAGCACGTAGCGCTGCCCGCCGATGGTGAGCTGCTCCAGCTGGGCCCCGGACTTGCCCGGCGCCCCGTCCAGCGCGGCCCGCCCGGCGGCTCCGGCGATGAGGCTCTGCACGCTGCTGTGGGCCTGCGGTGCGTCACGCATGAGCGGCCTCCATCTCGGCGAGCAGGCTGGCCGGCCACCGCCCCCCGCAGAACACAGTATCGGCCGTGATGAGGCCGTCCCGCACCGTGAGCAGGTGCATGTGGTGGGCGGCGTGCGGGATGCCGTTCTCGGTCCAGCTCAGCACGTACTCCACCACCTCGCCCGGGCCGCCGGCCACCGGGAACCGGCGCAGCTCACCCATCCGGCCGGGGTCGGCGAACCAGCGGGCGTACTCGGCGCGGATCGCGTCCGGGCCGCAGACGCGCATCCGCCAGCCCGGCACGGTGGCATCGAGCGTCGCGTCAGGATCCCACGCGTCGCAGCTCGGGATGGTCGCGGCCTCGACCGCGGCGAGGAACGTGTCGATCGGTGATGCACCAGGCATGGCGGCCTCCTCAGTTGGCTGGCCCCAGCCTGCCCCGGGTCCCTTGCAGCCGCCTTGCAGTGCCCTCGGCGCGCCCGCGGCGGGGCGGCACGGGCCAGGATGGGGGCAGCAATCCGCGGCCGAGGAGGCTGGCATGGAGCCGGTGAAGGCGCTGCTGTTCGACGTGTTCGGCACCGTGGTGGACTGGCGGGGCGGCGTGATCCGGGACGTCGCCGCGCTGGCCGCCCGGCACGGGGCCAGCCTGGACCCGGGGCGGTTCGCCGATCAGTGGCGGGCCGGGTACCGGCCGGCCATGGGCCTCGTGCGGTCCGGGCACCTGCCCTGGACCAGGCTGGATGACCTGCACCGGCGCACCCTGGACCGGCTCGCCCCGGAGGCCGGCCTGGGCAGGCTGACCGAGGCCGAGCTGGGCTGGCTGAACACCTGCTGGCACCGGCTGGACCCGTGGCCCGATGCGGCGGGCGGCCTGGAGCGGCTGCGGCGCAGGTACATCGTGGCCACGTTGTCCAACGGCAACGTCGCCCTGCTGGTCAACATGGCCCGGCGGGCCGGCCTGCCGTGGGACTTCATCGCCAGCGCCGAGCTGTTCCGGCACTACAAGCCGGATCCGCAGACCTACCTCGGGGCCGCGGGCCTGCTCGGCCTGGCCCCGGCCGAGGTCATGCTGGTCGCCGCGCACAACGACGACCTCAGCGCGGCGGCCGCCCTGGGCCTGCGGACCGGGTTCGTCCGCAGGCCCAGGGAACTCGGCCCCGGCCACGAGCAGGACCTGCAGCCCTCCGGCGACTACAGCTGCGTGGCGGCGGACTTCCTGGACCTGGCCACCCAGCTCGGGGCCTGACACCCGCCTCACTTCATGATGTTGACCTGACCGCCACCGGGATGTCGCCTAGCTCAACATCACGAATGCCGGTTCCTCCCGGTTGCCTCAGCCCCCGGTGGACGGGGACGTGGACGTGGACGTGGACGTCGGGGTCGGGGTCGGGGTCGGGGTGGGCGTGGCCGTCCCGGCCGGGGGAGCGGTGGTCGGGACCGTGGGCGTCACCGTGGCGGTGGCCGGGGCCGTGGGTGTGGCCGTCGGGGTGGCCGTCGCGGTCGCGGTGGGCGTGGGGGCCACGCCACCGGGCAGGGTGCCGATGGCCAGCGGGCTGAAGCTCGCCGCCACCGCCACCCCGTTGTTGTCCAGCGTGAGCTGCACCGGGTTGGGCGCGTTGAGCAGGGCGCCGCAGCCCAGGTTCACGAACGACGCGGACAGCCGGGCGGCCAGGAACGTGAACAGGTTGCTCCCGGTGGCCGGGACCGGCGAGGCGAAGGTGCTGAACTGCTTCTGGTCCAGCGCGGTCCGGGCCATGCCGGTCTGCATCATGTCCTGGCAGTAGTTCGCCGGGCTGTCCGGCGCCTGCCCGCCGCCCACCGCGGGCTGGTCCACGCCCGCCCGGTACAGGTCGGTCTTGGCCACGCTCTGCTGGCCGTTGACCAGCGTCATCGGGTCGCTCAGCGGGACCAGGGCGACCGGCGGCGCCTGGTCGGCCGCGGCCAGCAGCTCGTCGGTGAGCTGCGAGCCGGACGCGCCGGACGCGGCCGTGGCGTCCGGGACCTGGTACGGCGCGCAGCCCAGCGCCGGGTCCATGAACTTGTTGACCAGCGCGTTGTCGCTGCCGTTGTTGACCGGCATGGCGCCGCCCAGGGCGCTGACGTTGGCCGCCGAGTCCTGGGCCGTCTGGCCGCCCGGGGTGAGCAGGTAGGTGGTGACCACGTTGTCGCTCTGGTCCTGGTCCACCACGGCGAAGCTGCGGGTGGTGGGGCAGGCCTGGCCGTCCGAGCCGGTGCCCAGGCCGGGGACCCTCAGCAGCCCGCGGGCGATGTCCCGGTTGGCCGCGGCGTAGAACGCCGGGCTGTTGCAGTAGGCGACCTGGGTGAACAGGGACGGGCCCGGCCCGTTGACGCAGTTGCCCTGCTGCAGTGAGTTGCCGGTGCCGGTCAGCATCAGGTTGTTGCCGTTGAAGCCGAACATGATGCCGACCACGTCACCGCGCCGCAGCCGGGGCCGGACCGGGCGGGCCGCCGGGGCGCTGCCCTGGGTGATGACCAGCGGGTTGTACACGGTGATGGCGCCGGTCCTCCGGTTGATGATGTCGGCCTCCACGAAGGCCTGCAGGTCGGCGGTGGACATCGTGCAGCCGTCGCCCAGCACGTACGGGGTGGCCAGGCCGCGGGCGGTCAGCGGCTGGGCCGGCACCTGCAGCGTGCAGTTCATCGACGCGGCCGCCTGGGCCGGGGTCTGGCCCATGTTCATCCCGCTGCCGCCGCCGGCGCCGCCGGTGCCGGGATTCCCGGGCCACCGGTGGTGCCAGTGCCGGTGATGATGCCCGATCCCGAAGCCCTGGGCTGACAGGGCCACGTCCGACTTCGCCGAATGGTTCTTCACCACCACGCCCACGATGAGGCCGACAGCCAGCGGGATCGCGATGAGCGTGGTGATGAGCACCGGCCGGGTCCTGGATCTCTGCTGCCACGCGTATCCGTGCCGCAGTCGCATCGTCCGCCGCCTCCGTGTCCGCTCCGAGTTCGCTCTCAATCGCTCCCGGACGGAGACGGTAGACCCCTCGTGACCAAAATGTAGCCAAACGGCCCTCCTCGGTTCTTACCGAATCATTACGTGGTAAGGGATCGGGGGGCGCGTCCCGGCCACGGGTGATCATGATCAGCACACGGCCATTCCCGGCCGCTCTTCCTCGTCTCACCTGGGTAAACGCCAGTCATGAAGAACGGGGCCCGCGCCATCAGGCGCGAGCCCCGCTGTTACGGTGCATCCGGGCACCCCGGTTACGGACCGGTCAGCCGTCCTTGGGCAGGGCGACGGCGACCGGGACGTCGAGACCGTATTTCTCGATCGCCTGGCCGAGTGCCTCCGGCTTCACCTCACCGCGCCGGGCCAGCTGGGTGAGTACCGACAGGGTGATCGACTCGGCGTCCACATGGAAGAACCGGCGCGCCGCGGCCCGGGTGTCGGAGAACCCGTAGCCGTCGGTGCCCAGCGAGCTGAACGGGGCCGGCACCCAGCGGGCGATCTGGTCCGGGACGGCCCGGATCCAGTCGCTGACCGCCACCACCGGGCCGGGCTCGCCGTCCAGCACCTGGGTGACGTAGGGCACCCGCTGCTCCACGTCCGGGTGCAGCATGTTCCACTCGTCGCAGTCCAGCGCGTCCCGGCGCAGCTCGGTCCACGAGGTGGCCGACCACACGTCCGCGGACACGCCCCAGTCCTCGGCGAGCAGCCGCTGCGCCTCCAGCGCCCAGCGCATGGCCACGCCGGAAGCCAGGATCTGGGCCCGCGGGTGCTCGCCGCCGTGCCCTTCGGCCTCCGCGGCGCGCGCGTACCGGTACAGCCCGCGGAGCACGCCCTGCTCCAGTGCCTCGGGGCCGCCCGGGTAGTCCTGCGGCGCGGCCGGCTGCTGGTACGGCTCGTTGTAGACGGTCAGGTAATAGAAGATGTCCTCGCCGTCCGGGTGGCCCTCGGGCGACCCGTACATCCGGCGCAGCCCGTCCTTGACGATGTAGCCCAGCTCGTAGGCCCACGCCGCGTCGTAGGCCACGCAGGCCGGGCTGACCGAGGCCAGCAGCACCGAGTGCCCGTCGTTGTGCTGCAGGCCCTCCCCGGTGAGCGTGGTCCGGCCCGCGGTCGCGCCCAGCAGGAACCCGCGGCCCAGCTGGTCGCCGAGCGCCCACATCTCGTCGCCGGTGCGCTGCCAGCCGAACATCGAGTAGAAGACGTACACCGGGATCATCGGCGCGCCGTGGGTGGCATACGACGTCCCGGCGGCGATCACCGAGCCCATCGCGCCCGCCTCGCTGATCCCCTCATGCAGGATCTGGCCGCGCTCCGACTCCTTGTAAGACAGCAGCAGCGTCCGGTCCACGGCCTCGTAGGTCTGCCCGGCCGGCGAGTAGATCTTGGCCGTGGGGAACAGCGAGTCCATGCCGAACGTGCGCGCCTCGTCCGGGATGATCGGCACGAACCGGGCGCCGATCTCGTGGTCCTTCATCAGGTCCTTGAGCAGCCGGACGAAGGCCATGGTGGTGGCCACCGGCTGCTTGCCCGAGCCGCGCCGGAGCTCGGCGTAGACCGGGTCCCCGGGCAGCTTGAGCGGCTTGGCCCGGACCACCCGCTTGGGCAGGTAGCCGCCGAGCGCGGCCCGGCGCTCCTGCATGTACTGGATCTCGTCCGACTCCTGGCCCGGGTGGTAGTACGGCGGCAGGGCCGCCTCCAGGGCCGCGTCCGGGATCGGCAGGTACAGCCGGTCGCGGAACTCCTTCAGCTCGGCCACGGTCAGCTTCTTCATCTGGTGCGTGGCGTTGCGTGCCTCGAAGTCCGGGCCCAGCGTCCAGCCCTTGATCGTGTGGGCCAGGATCACGGTCGGCTGCCCGACGTGCTCCACCGCGGCCTTGAACGCGGCGTAGACCTTGCGGTAGTCGTGGCCGCCGCGGGACAGGTTGCGCACCTCGTCGTCGGACAGGTGCTCCACCATGGTGCGCAGCCGGGGGTCACCGCCGAAGAAGTGCTCCCGGGTGTAGGAGCCCGGCTCCACCGAATAGGTCTGGAACTGGCCGTCCGGGGTGCTGTTCATCTTGTTAACCAGGACACCGTCCACGTCCTTGGCCAGCAGCGGGTCCCAGTCCCGGCCCCAGATCACCTTGATCACGTTCCAGCCCGCCCCGCGGAAGTACGCTTCCAGCTCCTGGATGATCTTCCCGTTGCCGCGCACCGGCCCGTCCAGCCGCTGCAGGTTGCAGTTGATCACGAAGGTGAGGTTGTCCAGCTCCTCGCGGGCGGCCAGGCCGATCGCGCCGAGCGCCTCCGGCTCGTCCATCTCGCCGTCGCCCAGGAACGCCCATACGTGTGACCGGCTGGTGTCCTTGATCTCCCGGGCCAGCAGGTAGCGATTGAACCGGGCCTGGTAGATCGCGTTGATCGGGCCCAGGCCCATGGAGACGGTGGGGAACTCCCAGAAGTCCGGCATCAGCCGCGGGTGCGGGTAGGACGGCAGCCCGCCGCCCGGGTGGGACAGCTCCTGGCGGAACCCGTCCAGCTGGTCCTGGGTCAGTCGGCCCTCGAGGAAGGCACGGGCGTAGATCCCCGGCGCGGCGTGTCCCTGGAAGAACACCTGGTCGCCGGACTCGCCGTGGTCCTTGCCGTGGAAGAAGTGGTTGAAGCCGACCTCATACAGGCTGGCCGCGGAGGCGTAGGTGGCGATGTGCCCGCCGACGCCCAGGCCGGGGCGGTTGGCCCGGGACACCATGACGGCGGCGTTCCAGCGGATGTAGGCGCGGATCCGCCGCTCGACGTACTCGTCGCCCGGGAACCAGGGCTCGCGCTCGGGCGGGATGGTGTTGATGAAGTCGGTGCTGCGCAGGCCCGGCACCCCGACCTGCTGCTCACGGGCCCGCTCCAGCAGCCGGAGCATCACGTACCGGGCCCGGGCGCGGCCACGGGTGCGCACGACGCTGTCGAACGAGTTGACCCAGTCCCGGGTCTCGTCCGGGTCGATGTCCGGGAGCTGCGTCGGCAGCCCGTCGCTGATGATGGAAAATCGCTGGCGTCCGGCAGCCACGGGATGTCCTCGCCTTCCGGATGGTCAGGCGGCTGGTGGCCGCCGTGTCGGCACGGGCCCGGCCGGCTGATGACCGCCGGGATGCATGAGTTGTCCAGACCAATTCTGGTCCCTGCGCGCCGGAAGCGCACCTGGCTACCTGGGGGTAACCCGCCCCGGCTCTCGGGGGTGGCCGGCCCGGGCTGCGGCGCTGCCCGGCTAGACGGGACGTCCGTCCCTAGCCTGCGGCGGACTCCGGTGCCAGCCTGGGTACAACAAGGTGAGCATTGGCGTGCCCCGGCGCGGTCTCCAGCGTATGCGCTCGGCCGCCTCCGGGGCGAATGGCACGAGGAGGTGCTGGGCTTGCAGGCAGCGAAGGGTGACCGGCTGCACGTTCACGGCAACGCCGTGGGGCAGCCGGACAAGTCCGGGGAGATCGTCGAGGTGCACGGGGCGGCCGGCGCGCCGCCCTACCTGGTGCGGTTCGACGACGGGCACACCGGGCTGTGCTTCCCCGGGCCGGACGCGGTCATCGAACACCCGGCCCGGAAGCGAGGGGGCGGCTCACGCAAGAAGGCCGGATCGGCGTAACCGGCGCATCCCAGGCGGACGGCTGGCTTTGGGCCAGCGGGCCCGTGACCACGGGCCCGTGACCACCGGCCCGTGACCACCGGCCCGTGACCACCGGCCGGCGCGGCCCGGCTTGCGCGGGGGCAGTTGCCCCGGGACAGTCGTTGGGTATGAAGACCTCGGTTGTGCGGGTGCGGACGGGCACGCGGGAGGCCGTGCGGGATATCACCGGCGAGTGTGCCTCGTTCGCGGCGGAGGCCGCGGCCGGCGGGGACGGGCTGCTGCACGTGTTCGTGCCGCACGCGACGGCCGGCCTGGCCCTGATGGAACTGGGGTCGGGCAGCGAGGAGGACCTGCTGGAGACGCTCGGCCGGCTGGTGCCGGCCGACGACCGGTGGGTGCACGCCCACGGGTCGCGCGGGCATGGCCGGTCCCATGTGCTGCCGGCCCTGGTCCCGCCGTTCGTCACCGTGCCGGTGCTCGGCGGGCGGCTGGCCCTGGGGACATGGCAGTCAATCGCCCTAATCGATCTCAATGTGGATAATCCGGACAGGCAGATAAGACTTTCCTTCCTCGGGTAGCGGCCCGGGCGGGCGGGGAAGATCAAACTGTGACATGGTTTTCGCTTCCACGGTCATTTGGCACTTGCGCGGGGGCCCGACCCAGTGTGGACTGTCCCAGCAAGTGGTGCCTACGCGGTAACCGCGGCGCTCGGCGCGAAGCTCTGGCGGCATGCCGGGGCAGACCGATACGGATGCGGGGACCGCGGGAAGGGATAAGAGGAGGACGTCAGTGAGCGCGACCGCGCGCCAGGCGCAGGATCAACCCGGCCTGGCCGAGAGACTTGGCATCAAGCCGGGTCAGGTGGTGCAGGAACTCGGCTATGACGACGACTGCGACGAGCAGTTGCGCACCGAACTCGCCGACCTTAAGGATGTTGAGCTGGTTGACGAGGACTATGACGATGTCGTGGATGTGGTCCTGCTCTGGTGGCGGGACGGCGACGGGGATCTCTTCGACGCATTGGCCGATGCGCTGACCCCGCTGGCCGATGGTGGCCAGATCTGGCTGCTCACGCCCAAGGCAGGACGCCCGGGACACGTGGAGCCCAGCGACATCGGCGAGACCGCGCCCACGGCGGGCCTGTCCCAGACGTCGAGCGTGAGCGCGGCACGGGACTGGCTGGGCACCCGGCTGGTCGCGCCCAAGGCGCGCAGGTGAGCGTGCCGTGCCCGGGGACCGCACGGGGATGAGCCCGGCCGCCGCTGTGCGGCGGGACCGGGCCGGATGGCAGACTGGGTCCGTCCCCCCGCGGGAAGGAACCGGTTAATGGCGGTTGAGGTCGGGCAGCAGGCCCCCGATTTCGTGCTCAAGGACCAGCACGGCACCCCCGTGCGGCTATCGGATTTCCGGGGCCGCAAGAATGTGGTCCTGGTCTTCTACCCGCTGGCGTTCAGCGGTGTGTGCAGCGGCGAACTGTACACGCTGCGCGACGACTTCCCCAAGGTGACCGGGGATGACGTGGCACTCGTCACGGTCTCGGTGGATTCCACCTTCGTGCTCCGGACGTGGGCCGACCGTGACGGATTCGCGTTCAGCATGTTGTCGGACTTCTGGCCGCACGGCGCGGTCGCGAAGCTCTACGGTGTATTCGATGCTGACAAAGGCGTGGCGACACGCGGCACGTTCATCATCGACAAGTCGGGTGTGATCCGGTGGATGGTGATCAACCCGATTCCCCAGGCGCGTGATATCGCCGAGTACAAGAAGGCGCTCGCCGACCTGAGCTGACGCGCACGTACCATGGGCGCGTCCGGCCGCCGGGGTGAGCGAAGTCCCGGAGAGGATCGCAGCAGTCAACGATGCCCTGCTATCGATGCGGCGAGCGGCAGACCGATCCCGGCCGCGGGCAGAGCCCGTGGAAGCGCGGTGTGCGGCGGGAAAGCCAGGTTCTCATCTGCCCGGACTGCCAGTCGGAGGCCGACTGGATGGCCGACCTCGACCAGTGTGCCCGCTGCTCCAGCGTGCACATGGTCCGGCGGCTCGGCGAAGTGGAGTGCCGGGATTGCGGGGCGGTTGTCCCGCCCGCCGGCGGCAGCGGGGAAGACATGGGCGGTGCGGCGGCGGCCAGGGAGGGCACGGCGGGGGAGACGGCGGTCACGCCGGCGCCCCTGACCCTCACCGACACCAGCCGCCACCCGGGCCTGTCCGAAGAGGTGGCCCGGGCCCTGGAACGGGTCCTGCGCCAGGGCCTGGTCAGCCAGCGCCCGCCCCGGGCCAGGACCACCGATTCCCGCTGATGCCGTGACCGATGCCGCGGTGGTGGGCCGGCTGCTCCGCACCTACCACCAGCATGGCGTGCACCCGGCCGGGATCCGCCGGCTCAGCGGATCGGTCCACGGCGAGGATGTCAGTTACCTGCTCACCCCGTCGGCCGGGCCGGCCCTCGTCGTCCGCGCCTGCCGCGCCGACGCGCCCGTTCCGGTCCAGTTCCGGGGCCCCTTTTCCGCAACGCTCCTCGACTGGCTAATGGCCCGTGCCGCCACGCTGGAGTGCGTGGCGGCACATGAGTACCCGGCGCCGCGGTTGATCCCGACCCACGCCGGCGATCCGGTCGGGCTGGACGGGGCATGGTTGACCCTGGCCACGAGCTACGTCGAGGGGGCGGTGCTGCGGCCGACCCTGGGAGAGTTGCACCTGCTGGGGGAGTCGCTGGGGCGGCTGCATGCGCTGGCGGTTTCGCTGCCGGCCGCCGGTGTGGGACCTGGCGGGCCTGGCTGGCCTGGGCCGGCGGCTGGTGCGGGACCTGGCGGACCTGGCGGGCCGGTGTCGGCGGTTGATGCGGGCGGCGGGGAGCCGGTTCCGGGGCATGCTACGTGGCATCCGGCGGCCGCCATCCCGGCCACGCTGGAGCGGCTGGACCGGGTCGCCTCCCTGGTCCCGGATGGCTGGCGGCGGCTGTACGGGCAGTTCCGGGACGCGGTGCTCGCCATCCGGCAGCGGCTCGGGGAACTGCCGGGGGGCGTGGTGCACGGTGACGCCTGGCCCGGCAACGCGGTCCAGTCCGGCCCAGGCCGGGTGACGCTGATCGACTGGGAAACCGGGGGAGCCGGGCTGCCGGTGCTGGACCTGGGGCACTGCCTGATTGAGAGCCTGCTGGATGTGCCGCAGCGGGGGGTGCTGCCGCCCGGTGTCCTGCCGCCAGATGCGGTGCCGCCGGGTGCAGGGGTTGCTGGTGATGCTGGGTCTGATGGTACTGATGATGCTGGGTATTCTGGGCATCGGGAAGCGGCGTGGCTGGTCCAGCCGGATGAGGAACGGATCGCCGCGGTCGCCTCGGGTTACTCCTCCCGGCGCGTGCTGACCCGCGCCGAGCGTGATGTGCTGCTGCCCGCGATCCGTTTCGCCACGGCCTACATCGGGGCCATCCACCTGGAACAGGCCCTGCTAGAAGGCGTGCAGGGCGAGTCCATGGACGCCCGCTGGGCCCGCCTCCGCAACCGGATGGAGGTCAGCGGGGCCGTCGCCCGGCTGGCATCGCTCCATCTCCCTGGCGGCCCGTGAGCCGGTACGCTAGGCCAGGTTGCCTGTAGCGCAGGCACGGGCGCATAGCTCAGTGGTAGAGCACTCGCCTTACAAGCGAGGGGTCACTGGTTCGAACCCAGTTGCGCCCACCCACCCAGGTCAGAGCGTTGCGGGCGGGGCTAAAACGGCCTTGTGGCTGAGCGCTAGCACGTCGGGGTGAGTGCTCTGAGGTCGCGGCTGGAAGTGTTTGCCCAGCTTAGATGTGGTTTGGCGGCCTGCGTGCGTTGCCTGGTTCCCGGAAGTGGGAGCGCAACTGGGAGCGCAATCCCGGAACGCCATCCGGGAGAGCACTCTGTAGCTGGCTCCTTAACGGAGTCAACCAGTCGTCCAGAAGCGGATCCGCTGAGTGCCGCTCGGCGGCGCGCCCTTGATTGATCCGGACCCGGCTTGGTTGCGCTCTGTAGTCGCCGGTCGGGCTGAGCGCTTCTTGCCAGTTTGCGGCAGCGCAGCGCCGATGTGGCGGCTGGGCCAGGGCCTTGATGGTCAGCGGCCGTGGCGGCAGGCGTAATCGCCGGGCCGGGCCCCGGACGCGACCTACTAACCCACCCCGCCGGAAACACCGTTCGTGAGATCGACTCGAATCGCCGTGTGAGTCCGGAGACCTAGGGTGCCATCTAGCCAGCCTCGTATCCGCATCGTCACACCGGACGGGCGGGTCCGCCTCACCACCCATCGTGGGTGATGACAGCCGCGACGGTGCCCCGGATGATCTGGGTCGTGGCCCCCCCATCTCCCCAGCGGTTCGACGTAGTGGTCATCGGCGCAGGGCCGGCCGGCGTCGTGGCCGCGCTTCGCGCTGCGCGCCTCGGTGCCACGACGGCGCTGATCACTCGCGATCAGTTCGGCGGGATGGCCGCGAACGACGGGCCCGTGCCGGTCCGTACGCTCGCCCAGGCGGCGCGGCTGATCCGCGAGGCCAGGCAGCTCCCTCTCTATGGGATCGCGGGGGGCGAGCCCACGCTCGACTACCCTCGGCTGCTCGCACGGGTACGTGACGTGACCGAGGATGTGCGCCGGCACACGTTGCTGCGTGACGATCTCGAGCGGGCCGGGGTAACGATCTACGAGCAGGCCGGACCGGCCCGGTTCGCCGACGCCCACACCGTGGAAAGCGGCAACGCGCCGCGGCTTGAAGCAGGCAAGGTCATCATCTGCAGCGGAGGAACGCCGCGGCCGCTGGCGGTCCCAGGATTCGACTTGACCGCCACGCACAGCGATGCATGGCACCTTTCCTCGGTGCCGCCGTCGTTGATCGTGATCGGCGCTGGCGCGACTGGCGTGCAGGTAGCTTCGATCTTCAACGCGTTCGGCTCGCACGTCCATCTCGTCGAGGTCGCTCCACGCATCCTGATGAGCGAGGACCACGAGGTCTCCGAAGCCGTCCGTGCCGCGCTGTCCGTGGCCGGCGTCCAGGTCCTCGAGAACGCTGGGACTATTGACCGGTTCGAGCGCTGTGCGGCCGGCGTGCGGCTCATCCGTTCAGCCGACGATGGCCGGCAGAGCGTCGATGCCACGTTGGCGGTGGTCGCGGCGGGATGGGCCGCCGCCACCGACGGGCTGAACCTTGGCCAGGCCGGCGTGCAGGCGGACCGGCACGGGTACGTTCAGGTGGACAGTTACCTGCGTACCAACGTGCCACACGTTTTCGCCGCAGGCGACGTTACCGGGCGCGCGATGGTCGTGCACGAGGCGGTCCGCGAGGGACTGGTGGCCGCGACTAACGCCGTCCTCGGGCCGGCCACGGTCCTCCCTGCACAGGTGAGTCCGATCGGCAGCTTCACCGACCCCGAGTACGCCTCGGTCGGGCTGACCGAGGCGGCCGCCCGCCAGACTCATGCCGTGGCTACGGCAACGGTTCGCTTCGGCTCGCTCCCGCGACCGATCATCGATGGCCGCCCGACCGGGTTCTGCAAGCTGGTCGTTGACCGCGAGCTCCATACGATCCTGGGTTGCCACGTGGTGGGGGAACGCGCGGTCGAGCTCGCACAGCTGGCGGCGACCGCGATGGCCTCCGAGATGCCCGTCGAGCAGCTCGCGCTGGTCCCGTTCTCGTTCCCCACGTACGCGAACGCCCTGGGTCGTGCGGCGGTTGTCGCCGCGATCGAACTCGATCACACCGGAATGTGGGCGGTTGAGCATCTCGTAACGCCCGAGGAGGTCGGCGTGACCTGAGCTCGTGACGCCCTTACCGACAGGAGAAAGATCTTGGCAACCCCTCCGACAGGAACGTCCAGGCCTGGGGTCCGCGTTGGCTCCGCGAGCGAGTTCAGCTTGTTCTTCCGCGTCAGGCCGGGCCACGGGAACGACCTGCGGGAAGCGGTCCGGGCGCTGCAGGACAGTCCGGGTTACCGGCCCGGGGACTACGACCTGCCGATCGCGACGATTCACGAAGCGAGGTTCGTGCTGTTCGACGAGGACACGCGCCTGCTCTTCGCGACGAGCTTCGATGGCCCGTGGGACGCCTACATGGAGGACTTCGCGGCCAAGCCGCTGCAGCTCTTCGACTCGATCTTCCGGCATGTCGAGGGCTACGAAGGCCTTCCCGATCTCATGGCGGTGAAGGATTTTATCCTGAGCGCTCAGGTTACTGCCGGAGCCTACGCGCGGAATTACCCGGGCACGGTAAAGGAGGTTCGGAAGGCTTGGCGCGTGAACGAGGCGTTCCAGCAGGTGCTCGACGATCCGCGGGCCGCGGAGGCGCTGCGGCACCCGGCGCTGAAGCCGTTGCTGGACGAGGCCGCGGACGCCTGAGCGGCCGCTGCGAGCAACCACAGACCGATGTCACATCACATCTCCGGGCCGCGAGCCATGGCCGAGCCCGCAGCAGACATCACCGACCTGTATGCGTTCCCGAGCCCCGAGCACGCGGAACGTCTTGTGCTGGTGCTGAACACGCTGCCGTTTGCGCTGCCCACGGCGGCGTTCTCTGACGGGCTCATTTACCGGTTCCGGCTGCGGCCGCTGACCGCGGATGCGCGGGACGATGTCACGCCATTCACGGTGGCCGGCGAAGAGATCGTGATCGACTGTGTGTTTTCGGCCCCCGTGAACGGACACGGTGCGACCGGCCCGGAGCAAGAAGGCACGTGCTCGGTACGGGGCGAGACGGTCTCGATAAGGGTGAACGACGAGCGCGGAGATCAGGCCCACGGCATCCGCCTGTTCGCCGGCCCGCGGTGGGATCCGTTCATCATGGATGCGCCGGCCGCGCTGAAGACGATCGCCACAGGCAAGCTCGCGTTCACTGATCCGAGCGGGATCTACCTCGACGGCAAGAACATCCTCAGCCTGGTCGTCGAGGTCGACCGCACGGTACTTGGCCGCGCTGAGCTCTATGGCGTGGTCGGGGAGACCCTGACGCGAGGCAGGTTCAACATCCGGCTCGAGCGCGTCGGGCGGCCCGAGGTACCAAACCTGATGCTGGCGCCGAAGCAGTTCGACCCGGTTAACCGCGACCTTGAGATCCGCGACCTGTACAACATGGAGGACGCGTTCCATCTCAGCCGCGCCTACGAGGGTGCGTACCGGGCCCGGCTGAACGCGAACCTGGCGTTCTGGGACGGTCTCGACGGCAAGACCGACTGGCCGGCCCGCGAGAATGACGCGCACCCGCTGACCGAGCTCATCCTCGCGGACTTCCTCGTACTCGACGTCACCAAGCCCTACGTGGAGCTGGGTTCCTTCCTCGAGATCGAGCTGGCCGCCATGCGCGGGGAGGCCCACCAGACCTGCGGTGGCCGGGCGCTTAACGACGACGTGATGGACACGATCTTCACGCTGCTCGTGAACGCGGGCAACGGTCCCGTCATCCGCGACGGCGTCGATCAGGCGACCTGGCCCGCGTCGCGCACGTTCCCTTTCCTAGCGCCCCCGAATCCGGATCCCCCGGAGGTACCCGGGCATGTGTAGCGGTCGTGCGTCCGCGAGCACCCCTCTCGAGCTCGACGACATTCAGTTCGGGGTGATACACCAGAGACCGGCCTCCTACGTCGGCGCGTACCTCCTGCTTCGCGTCGACGACCGTCAGGCGGGACGCAAGCTCGTCAAGCGGCTGCTCCCGGTGATCGAGTCCGCGCGGTCTTCATCAGATCCGGCCCAGCACGCCTGGGTCTCGGTGGCGTTCACCTATCAGGGGCTGAAGGCGCTGGGTGTGCCCCAGGACTCACTCGACAGCTTCGCGCCTGAGTTCCGGCAGGGCATGGCGGCACGCGCGGCGGAGCTGGGCGATGTCGGGGAGAGCAGCCCTGACCATTGGGAGAAGCCACTCGGAAGCCCCGAGGTGCACGTGGCGCTGTCGGTGCTGTCGCCCGACGCCGCGCGGCTGGAAAGCCTGCTCGAGCAGGCGCGCCACGCACACGAGGAGCTAGCCGGTGTCGAGGTCATCTGGCGCCAGGACTGCTACCAGCTTCCGACGGGACGCACCTCCTTCGGCTTCAAGGACGGAATCGGGCAGCCGGCGATGGAGGGGACCAGAACCCCCGGCTCCGACCCGGACAAGCGACCGATCAAGGCGGGCGAGTTCATCCTCGGCTATCCAGACGAGACCGGAAGCACAGGGCCAGTGCCGACTCCCGAGGTCCTCGGGCACAACGGCACCTATCTGGTCTTCCGTAAGCTACACACCCGGGTCGCCGCCTACCGGCAGTATCTCCATGCCAAGGCGGCGAGCCGCGAGGAGGAGGCGCTGCTCGGCGCGAAGATGGTCGGCCGCTGGCCCAGCGGTGCGCCCCTCGCGCTCTGCCCGGAGCGAGACGATCCAGGCCTCGGCGCGGATCCCGACCGTAACAACCGCTTCGGGTACGGTGACGATCTGCGCGGATTCAAGTGCCCGGCCGGCGCGCATGCCCGGCGGGCCAACCCCCGGGACGCGCTTGATCACGAGATGAGCGCCGACGTGCGCCTCCACCGCATGTTCCGGCGCGGCACGAGCTACGGCCCGATGCTTCCCGAAGGCGTCTTCGAGGACGACGGCGCGGACCGCGGCATCATCTTCGTCTTCGTCGGTGCCCATCCCAAGCGTCAGTTTGAGTTCGTCAAGACACAGTGGCTGAACGACGGCATCTTCATCGGCACGCCCGCTGAGAAGGATCCGCTCGCCGGAGCGAACGACGGATCGGGCACCTTCACCGTCCCTCAGCTGCCGATCCGGCGGCGCCTGAAGAGCCTGCCGCCGTTCGTGATCACCCGCGGCGGGGAGTACTGCTTCGCCCCGGGTATCCGGGGGTTGCACTGGCTAGCTGATCTGGACACCCGGAACGGCTGAACAGAAAGGAACGGGACGTGGCTACGAGCCCGGCACGCACTGACCGCTGGAAGGCACTCGACTTCGGGCCGCCGCTGCCGGATGCCGAGGAACCCGACCTGCCGGTGCTCGTCGAGTACATGCAGGACACGAGGGTGGCGGTCATCACGCTGAACCGGCCGCACTCGGACAACGCGATCACCACGGCGATGGGGGCGCGGCTGACCGAGATCCTGGAGACGATCGCGGTTCGCCCCGCGGTCCGCGCCGTCATCCTCACCGGAGCTGGTCAGCGGGCCTTCTCCGTCGGCAGCGACCTCCGCCAGCGCAAGAACATGACCAAAGAGGACTGGCTGCGGCAGCGCCAGGACTTCGACCGGACCCTCTACACCGTGCGCCAGCTGCGGAAGCCGATCTTCACCGCGGTCAACGGGATCGCCTATGGAGGCGGCTGCGAGCTCGCCCAGAGCACCGATTTCATCATCGCGTCCGACCACGCCACCTTCGGCCAGCCTGAGGCGATGCTCGGCCTAGCGGCCGGGGGCGGCTCGCCGGCACTGCTCCCGCGCCTGCTCCCGCCGGGCAAGGCCATGCAGATGCTGATGACCGGCGATCCGATCAGCGCACAAGAGGCACACAGGCTGGGCATGGTCAACGAGCTTTATGCTCCAGATGAGCTCCTCGATGCCGCCTACCGGATCGCGGGGAAGATCGCGAGCAACTCACCCACCGCAGTACAGGCCGTCAAGCAGGCGGTCCGGATGGGCCAGGGCGAACCGATCGAGCAAGCCATCGCGATCATGATGGAGGCGCACTGGCGCTCTGCCGTCCATCCCGATCGGGCCGAAGGCATCGGTGCGTTCAATGAAGATCGCGAGCCCACCTTCGCCGATCCCGACCACTGATACCCGCGCAGGCGGCGCGCATCGACACCACCCCGAGAAGCTGAAATGACGTTCTCAGACGATCTCACTCAGGCATGCGGGGAAGGTTAGGGATGCGGAACAAGTGCGGCCGCACCTGGCGAAGGTGTCTCCGCTCTTGTGGGTGCGAAGCCCGCTGCCGCCTGATGGCGGAGTCGGGCGGGTACGGGCGCCGCGCGGAACAGGCACTGCGGGACACCCGAGGCCCTGGGCTGCGGCATCGGCAGCGCCCTCCGCGATGCTGCCATCGACGCTCTGGCCGGCAAAGGGCACCGAGCCGCCGGCCTCTGGGTGACCGGCGCCAACCAGCGCGCCCGGCACAGGCACGAACGCTGGTGCTGAGACGTCCGTAAGTGTTGACACTTTGAACATCAAAACATCTTTCCTGCTGATCGCGGCCCTAACCGCGTCGTCCCACGTCGGCAGGTGCCCGCCCTCCGGCTGCTCGCCCAGGAGTTCGGGCGTATTCCTCGGCGAGCCGGTACACGACCAGCGTGACCAGGATGGAGACTGTCAGCGGCAGCGCGTGCACATGGTCGCCGATCGCGGCGAGGATCGCGGCGGTGATGATCGTGCCGTAGAGGCCGGCGGCGCGCCGCGGTGCGCGGGTTCTGGCGGATGGCCCGGGCTGTGCTCCGGCAGAAACTCCCGCCAGGAAGGCTCCCTAGCCGTCCGTCGCGTAGCCGCGGCAAGGCTGACAGGGTGGCCCGGTGACGCCGAGTGAGTTAACCCGTAGCAGGCGCCCGGCGTCTGGCTGGCGGCCCAGAGCGGCTTCATCAAGTCCGTCCCGGGCGGTGGTGACGAACAGGGTTCCCCCGCCCGTATCGCCGAACGCGCAGGACGTTGGACGGTCAACCGGGAGCGGGATGGCGCCCAGCAGCGACCCGTCCCGGGTGGTACCGGGCGAGCGCGCCGCCGTTCCATAGCGCGACCCAGATGTTTCCCTGGTGGTCGACAGTCAGCCCGTCCGGTGCCGCATTCGGCGTGCTGATGTGCGCGATCGTTCGCCGGCGGCCCAGGTCGCCGGTGGCCGGGTCGAAATCAAATGCGTTGACGTCGCCGGTGCCGCTGTCGGCCAGGTACATCGTGGTGGCGTCGGGGCTCCAGCCGATCCCGTTGGAGATTGTCAGGCCGGTCAGCACCTGCGTGCAGCGGCCGTCGAGTTCGAGCCGGTACAAGGAGCCGGCGCCGGGGGTCTCGTCATACGCCATGGTGCCGGCCCAGAACCGGCCCTGCGGGTCACAAGCCCCGTCGTTCATCCGGACGTCGGTGCGGCCGGCTTCGGGCTGCGCCAGCTCGCGGATCACCCCCGCATCATCGACGTGCAGGAATCCGGGACCGGCGGCCAGCACGTATCCGCCGCCTATTGCGGGGGCCGCAGCGCCGACGTGGCCCGGGAGCTGGAAGGTCTGTCGCGCCTGGAGCTGGCCGTCTGCGCCGGGACGGGCGCGGTGCAGTTGCCCGGCCAGGACATCTACCCACAGCAGCTCGTCCCGGGCTCTGTCCCAGCGCGGACCCTCGCTGAGCCGGCCTGGTTCGGGGGAGCAGGGCGTCACCGTCCACCGCTGCCCGGTGGAATCCTCCGCAGGGCGGACTGAGCCTGGCTCAAAACCGGTCACGGCTGCGCGAATTCCATGACGACCTTGATGTCGTCGGGTGCTCGCTGCAGGGCCTGTTCGGCCTGTCCGGGGCGGACGCGCCGGGTGACCAGCTGTTCCAGCCACGATCGGTCTGCTGCGGCGAGCACCTTGGCCGCGCGGTAGTAGTGCCGCCGGTTGGCGTTCACCGAGCCGAACAACACGATGTTCTTGAGCACCACGTCGGTCGCCAACGCGGCCGCCGATACCGTGGCGGGCGCAGAGGGGGAGCCGACCCCGGTGAGGCAGATGATGCCGCCTGGCGAGATGGTCTCCATAGCCTGCCGGATCAGCTCGATAACGCCGGTGCACTCGACCACGATGTCGGGCCGCAGCCCCAGGCCGGTGATGGTTCCTGTGTGGTACGTGGCGCCCAGCTGCCTGACCAGGGCTGGTTTCGGCCCGGAGGTGACCCGGTCGAGAACATGGACGTCGGCGCCTTGCTGCACCCCGATCAGGGCCGCTAGCAACCCAATGGGGCCGGCGCCGATAACCAGGACGGTGTGCGGATCCCAGAAGGTGCGCCGCCCGATGGCGGCTATGTGCTCCCACGCCTTGGCGACGACGGTGGCCGGTTCCAGCAGCACGCCCAGATACCCGAGGCCCTTGTCGACCCGCACGGCGTAGTCGGGTTCGATTCGCCAGCGCTCAGCCATGAACCCGTCGGCCTGCTTGATACCCCGTTCGGTGTACCCGCCGTTAGAGCACATGTCCCACTCGCCAACGGCGCAGTTCGGGCAGGGCGCCGGGTCGGGCCGGCGGACGATGCCCACGACGTGCTCACCGGCCAGGAAGCCGCTCGGACCGGGGTCTACGACCCGGCCGAGTGACTCGTGGCCGAGGATCAGCCGGTCACGCCCGGGGGGCGGCCACCCGTAACTGCCGCTCGCGATCTCCGCATCTGTGCCGCAGATCCCGGTGGCCAGCGCCTCGACCACCACCGACCCTAGGACGGCATCCGGCTCGGGAACGTCGTCCAGCCGCACCGACCCCGCCGTCCCCGGCGCCACTGTCACGGCCTTCATGCATCCTCCTGGAGCCGCTTATTCAGGTCATCGAGGCCCTGCCAAGAAGAGTGTCTGGGTGCGGCCGCCGGCGTCGTCACCCGGCCAGGGTGAGGACGCCAGCGTCAACTGCGCGGCGAGCTAGCGGGAATGGCTCGGGCCGCAGCGGAGCAGTGCGCCCCGGTCCGGCATCGTTGGGCGTGTGGGGCCTGGACGCGGGGCCTATGCGCCTCGGATTGAGGTCGGGGATCGTCCGTCACGCGTGATCGTCGCCGCGTTCGCGGAGTAAAGGATGCTGGCCGGTGCGCCCCGGGGCTGGACACAGATCAGTATGGCTTCCTGTACTCACGCGAGCTGCCGTTACGACGTGGTGGTCATCGGCGCGGGCGCCTCACGACAGCTTGGCAGAGAGGGCCGGCGGGGGAGGCCCGCGGAGCTCGGTGGGAGTCTGGGCTACTTGGTCGCGCTGGCGGGCCTGTTCTATGGACCGCAGCGCGGACTGGGAGGCCGCGGAGTGACCCCGGATACGTGCAGGAGCCGGGAAGGATCTACGTCTTTCATCATCCAGACCAGGCTGGTTCGGCTCGGGGCAGCTTGACGTTCTCGTCCTGCACTCCCACGAGCGCCGTCTGTCGGTCAGTCGCGGAGCCGGACATGGATGCAGGCCAAGCCGTGGCTGAGGCAGCAGACGAGGAGCGGGACGCCCACGCTGACGAGTCCGCACGATCAACAGTTTGCGGCGCCACAGCAGCAAGATCACGATCTACATCCGTGGGATGTCTAGCGGGTGACGATCACGGTCGCATGATGCCCAGCGGCTTTCTTTAGCTTGACGTCACCTGTCAGCAGTGCACAACCGAGTGCCTCAGCTAGCGCGACGTAGGCGGCATCGTACGCTCCCAGGTTGTGGCGCAGCTCCCACATCCGGGGATGATATGGCCAGACCGGATGGCGGGTGATCCGCAGGCGAGAATAATCGGCGAGCATCTGTTCCCCGCGGTGATCGGTAATCTTCTTCCCGGCCGCGAGCCCCCGGACAGTGGACGCAACCTCCACGTCGAGATGGTGCGGGGCATGCAGCGTGCGCGGTGCGGACAGTCGCTGCCGCAGCACCTCATCCCCCTCCCGCGCGGACAGCGCATTGACCATAAGGGAGCAGTCGATCACGTAGGTGAGGCTCAACGGCGCCCCTCGTCGCGCGCCATGAGAATGTCGTCCATGGTCAGGTCCACAGGTTCCCGGTCACGTGCGATCCGGGCGATGACCTCGGCGTTGGTCTCCGCGGCGGCATCAGCGTCCATCAGGTCCCGCAGGTAACCCGACAGCGACTGGCCGAGTGATCTAGCTCGGTCGCGCAGGACCGCGAGTGTCGCAGGATCGACGTCGCGGACCTGGACAATACGCGCATCCGTAGGTTCGCTCATACCCGTAGGCTACCATCAATCATGCACCATGCATGAATTCATGGCGCCGGCGAGCATCTCGGTGGTCATTTTGTCGTTGACCCGTACTGCTCAGCGACTCACAGTGAGCGCCATCTTGTGAATGGCAGAGCAAGCGCGCCAAGGTAATTCCTTTATGGTCGTGGACAAGTTCGTGGCAAGTTCAGCCACAGTCTTGGATCGTCTGGCTGGATATGACACGTAAGCGGTCAACTCGCCACGGCCGAGCCGGTCGAGTTGACTACCATGACTGACTAGCCGACCGGCGACCACCACCCCGAGGCCCGGATGCGCCGACTCGAACGCTGACAGCACTGCCTCGACAAGGCGGCGGGCGTCTTTCGCGGTGGCGGTGCGCCGGTAGAGGTTCGCCGTGAGCCCGGCGCCGGTGAGTGCCCGGTAGCGGGTGAGCAGGTCTTCCAGGACGGCCGGTTCCCGGGCGGGCTGGCCGGCGAGGCGGGCGGCCGCGTCAGCGTCGCGGGCCTCGATCAGCAGGGCGGCCATCCGGGAGGCCCATTCCTGCTTCTGCGGCTCGAAGCCGTAAAGCCCTTTCAGGTCGCGGAGCAGGTGGGCCCCGCACCAGGCGTGCAGGGCATCGGTGAGGTGCCCGTACTCGGCGTATCCGTCCCGCACGATGACGCCGGAGTAGCCGGGGAGGACCTGCCCGGTGTCGACCGCCTCCGCTGACCGGTCACCGGCGTGCCTATACGTGAGGTAGGTGGTGCAGGCCAGGTGCACGTACCTGGTCCTGCCAGCGGCGCGGGCCGGCGTCTCTTCGGCGTGGACCGCCGGGGCGGCCCTCCAGCAGCTCGCGGACCCGGTCCATGAACCCGCTGTCCCCGATCAGCGGCGGCCCTAGCCCGGATTCCGGCCATCCACCCCGGCTCGATATCGGTGACCTGATGCCGCCGCGACGCCGTCACCGGCTCCCCGGCCAGGCCTGCGCCGCAGCGGCGGCACGCCGCCGGCGGGCAGTCATAGCTCTCATCCGGGTCATCGAGCAGGCACATCGTCACCCCGGGATCACCCGGCTGCTTACCCGGCCGCCGCTTCCCCCGCTCCCGCAGCGACCGATCCGTGCTCCTCTTCTCCTTCTTATGCGGGCCATCCGGGGAAGGCGGGCGCGAGGACGTGGACGAGTCCTGGCGCGCCCGCCGCTCAAGCTCATCAACCCGCGCCGAAAGCCGCTCATTCAGCGCGGTCAGCCGCTCAACCTGCCCGGTCAGCTCAGCGGTCAGCCGGTACGCCCCCGCCGGCCGCACCGCCAGTCCGGCGGCCGGCAGCGCGGACAGCTCCTCAGCCGAGGGCAGGCCAGGAACGTCGGACACAACTGGCATTGACCTGCGGCAGCCCGGCCATCGCGGCGCGCCCGTGCCGGGCGGGCGGGCCTAGCGCAGCCTAACCTGCGAGGCGGACGCCTCCACTAGCTAAAGGCCGCTGTGACAGGCTCTCTGCTACTGAATGCGGAGATGTTTGCCGGAAAGGCGCGTTGCATGAGTGAAGACGCACCGGAGCTAACCGCGGAGCTGGTGGTGGACGGGGCCGTGCCGTCGCAGCCGGTGATCTCGCCAGATGGGTGCTGGGTTGCGTATGTCGTCGCTCCGGTTGGCCGCGGGGGAGAGCGTTGTATGTGCGCGCTCTGGGTGGCCGCTGCTGACGGCAGCTCACCGTCGTGGAAGCTGACCGCGGGTATGGCGGCAGATTCTGATCCGCGCTGGGCGCCGGATTCGGCGTCGGTGTTTTTCTTCTCAGATCGCACCGGCTCCCGTCAGCTGTACCGGGTACGGGTCGGTGGGGGGGAGGCCGAGGTCCTGACGGACTGGCGCGGCGAGATCTCTGATGCCTGGCCGCTTGCGGATGCCCGGCTGGTCGCCGTGGTGGCCACGGACGAGCCGACTGAGGAGGACAAGCGCAGGCGCGCCGAGCGCGACGACGCGTTCGTCTGGGGACAGCAGCTGCGCTGCGGCAGGCTGCGGGTGCTTGACCTAGCCACAGGCGAGCTGCGTACGGTGGACGGCCTCGGCAACCGCCACGTCGTGGAACTGGCGGCGCGGCCGGACGGGGGCGCGCTGGCGGCGATCAGCTGGGCGGGTCCGGAGAAGGATCCGGGCGTGACCACCAGCGAGTTGCATGTGGTCGATCTGGAGACAGGGACGGCCCGTGATCTGGGCCGGATTGGGACCGAGGCGCGGTCGCCGGTCTGGTGGCAGGCCGACGGCTGCTGGCACCTGGCCTACCTGGCAATGTCAGAACCGTACGGCGGCGACGCCGTCTACGATGTCGCCGTCTCCGCGGCTGCCGCTGTGCATCGTGACCTGACCGCGGGCATGACTGTCTGCCCGACGGAGCTGGCGCAGGTCGCGGACGGCCCGCCGCTAGCCTTGTTCGCGGACGGGCTCGACACCGCGATCTTCCGGCTCGACCCTGACCTGCTGCGGTTCGGGTGCGTGTCCGCCCGGGACGGCCTGGCCGACTCGCTCACCGCGTGTCGTTCCGGCGAGGTGATCGCGGCGCTGGCCAGCACCTCCTATGAGCCGGTGAACGTCCATGCCGGACCGCCCGGAGGCCAGCTCATCCGGCTCAGTGACACCCGGCCTGCCCTGCGCGCGATCAGATGGGGAAGTCAAGAACGCCTGTCCTATCGGGCATCGGACGGCCTCGGCCTCGACGGCCTGCTCGTATTGCCGCCCGGCCGCAACCGCGCGGACGGCCCGTTCCCGCTCATCACATTGGTGCACGGCGGCCCTGATGCCCGGTACGCCGACCAGTTCATGCTCGCCCCGCATCCTACGGGACAGTGGCTCGCGACCGCGGGATACGCCGTGTTCCTGCCTAACCCGCGGGGCGGGGTGGGTCATGGCCGTGATTTCGCGGCGACGGTCGCGCGCTCGGCCGGCGGCGCCGTTGGCGGCAGGGAATGGAGCGACATCATCAGCGGGATCGACCTGCTGATTGCCGAGGGGGTCGCGGACCCGGACCGGCTCGGAATCGGCGGTGCCAGCCATGGCGGGTTCATGGCCGCCTGGGCGATCGGGCAGACCGACCGGTTCAAGGCCGCCATGATGGCCGCTGGGATCAGTGACTGGGGGATGCTCGTCGCGACCGGCGAAGGGGGAACCCTAGAAGCTGAGCTCAGCGGCAGTTGCGGCTGGGAGGGCACCGGCCCGCACCCCCACGACCAAGTCAGCCCGATCTCGTTCGCGTCGAAGATCCGCACCCCGGTGCTGATCGTGCACGGCGAGGACGACACCAACGTGCCGGTCAGCCAGGCGATCTACTTCCACCGTGCGCTCAGCTGGTACGGGGCCGAGCACGAACTCGTCATCTACCCGCGTGAGGGACATGGGTTCGTGGAGCGCAATCACCAGCTCGACCTGCTCAGGCGCACACGTGCATGGTTCGACCGGTGGCTTCGCGATGAAGCGTCCGATGGTCGAGGATCACCGGCTTGACCAGCGGGCGCCCGACCCTGCCCTCCTCACCCAGGACTCACGGCCTCGATCCATGGTTGCGGCTGCGAATGGCCACACCTGGAAACCACCCGGACTCGAACCCGCCGGATAACAGGCAACGCCCGGCCCACGTCACATCACGCCGCTGACGCTTGGTGAATAGCTACCAGGAGCGTTGCGGGCGGACCCGAAACGGCCTTGCCGGGTGGCGTGGCGCTGGTCCCGCCGTGCTGGCTGGCGTGGCCTTCCTGGTTCAGGCCGTAATCGTGGAGGTGTCCAGGGGTGGCCGCTCAGCCGCGGGGGGGTTGAAGATGGTGTCCCGGATATCCCGGATGGCCTGGTCCAGCTTGTCCACGGCGTGGCGGATCTTGCCGTCCGCGGGGTGATTGCCCATTAGTTCCAGCGCTGCCTGGAGGTCTTGGCCTGCGCTGAGCAGTCGGCGGACCACGACGTCGTTCAGGCCCGCGGCGATCCGTTCGCGGTCTCCAGCCTGGCCCGGGAAGGCTTCGGCTGGGCTGGTGGCGCGGCCGTCTCCTGGCGCTTGCGGGCTGCCCGGCGGGGGATCGCGGGTTGGCTGTACCCGGGGGACAGCCGGCGCTGATGTTGTGGTCGCCGCGGAAAGAACACCTGGTATGCGGTACATCGTGGCTTCTCCTTGTCTTTGCTGAGCCTTGCTGAGTCGTGCCGCCAGGGTCCGGAGCGACGAGCGTACGTGCACCTGCACGGGCCTGGTGCAGGGCGGTATCGGGAGCTGGTCAACGTAAGCAGAACCGGCTCGCCTGGGGGACGCTGTGCCGCTGGCGCCATGGTCAATTGCCCGGGCTGTTCGGCTGCTAGCGGTTTGCGGGACGGCGAGGACTCTCCCGATGGCCAGGTCCCCGTGGCCAGCCTCGGGTAGCTGCAGGTGGACCTGGATCTGGTCACGGTTGCGGCGGCTGTCCCTCTGCTTGACCACGTAGCCCGCGTCTTGACCACGTAGCCCGCGTCGGCCAGATCGTTGAGGATCCCCTGGGCCGAACGCCCGGTGATGTTCAGGCTGGCCGGGATGTCACGCAGCCGCGTGCCCGGGTCGCAGGCGATACACAGCAGCCCCCGGGCATGGTTGGTCAGGAAACTCCAACTCACCACCCCAAAAGCATATCGTAAATTCTAGAAATATATTGCTAGTCTCGTATTTCGGACATAACCTGGGATCGGGGCAGCGGGATCAGCCGCCGACGGCGGCTAGCTACCCGTGGCCATCAGAGGATGGTTCGCATGAGGGACAGCAACGAAAGCAAGGTGCTGAGGCGCCCGCGGGATGGCCGGATGCTGGCCGGGGTATGCGCGGGCGTCGCTGATTACTTCGGCCTCGATGTGACCCTGGTCCGGGTCATCTGGGCCGTCGTATCCGTCATCACCGGAGGCGCGGGCGTCCTGGCCTATCTGGTGGCGTGGATCATCATTCCCGACGAAGGACAGAAGAGCTCGATCGCCGAGAACATGGTCGGCAAGAAGCAGGACTCCTACTCAGGCTGACGGTCCAGCGACGGGAAGCGATCATCATGACCGCGATCAAGATGGTGAGCGCCGCACCTCGAGGGCGCACCTCACCACAGAATGGCCTGCCTGAGCGTGTGCCATATGTTTACGGTCAGCAGACGCGCCGGAACACCTATGCCGCACGTATAGCTCAGCGAAATGCTCAAGGATGGTGGCAGCCACCTGCCGATTTGACCAAACCAAACCTCACTCGGCCGCAGGTTCCTGCTTGAACTGCTCTGTGAAAAACCTCCTCCGCTCGCCCACCTGGTGCGATGGATCCGCAAGAAATACAGGCGACTAGCCCCCTGGTCCGCCTGCATGCCGTTGCCCTGGTGGCACTAGGGGAGCGGCGTCTCCGGGAGGCCTGTTCGGGTCGGGCCGCGGCATCTTGGGCTTCTACCTCGACGAGGATGCGCACCTGATCTGGATCTTCGACATCGTATGGATCGGTTAGGAGCGGTCGGCGTCGAAGTGCTGACATTGACCGGTCTTTCGGCGGCGCCGTTCGCCCCCAACCGCAGGAGCGCCGGTGCTTCGACAAGGCGGGACAGCCGGGCGATCCGACCGATGCGGGCATCCGCAGCGCAGTAGAGACAACCGCATCTGGCTCCTCTCCGGGCGGGCAGGGTCGTTTCCGCTGTCCGTTCGATCGGCATGGAACTTTACCTTCGGGGCTGCCGCAGCCAACCGCTTGACGTGCGCTAACCGCATGAGACGGCCTGCGGCACTGAGCCCCGCTTAAGTCAGCGGCCCGGTGAATATCGCGCCCTGAACGTCGACTTCGACCTGGTGGCCGGACTGGGTCGGCGGGTAGCTGGCGTACTCGTTGCCGAAGCCGAACACCACTTGCGTGTTGCTCCAGGACGTCACGATCAGGCCGATGCAATCGCCGGCCTGGCCAGCGGTCCAGCCCTGTGTGGTGTCGCTGAACCACAGCCCTCGGGACCCGTAGTCGTCGCCGGTGTCCCCGGCCTGGCAGGTCTCTGGCGTGCCAATCGGCGGGTAGGCGCCGAAGTTGGTACCGGTGACGGTGATCGAGGGGCTGGTTCCCGGGCCGGAGAAGCTGACGCCGGTGATGGCAGGCGCGGGGGTGCCGGGCACCTGGAAGGCGCCCATGCCGTTCGGGGTGCCGAGGCCGGTGGGCCCGTCGTAGCCCTTGCCCGCCCTGCACAGGTAGGCGGGGCTGCACGTCCCGGTGCTGCCCTTGGTGATGTCGTGCAGGGTGGTGGCTGGTGCCCTGTACGCGGCCGAGGCGGGAATTGTGATGCTGGGCCGGTTGTCCGCGAGGCCGTAGACGCCTGCGGTGACCGGCGAGGACACGCTCGTGCCAAATGAGTAGTACCACCCGCCGGCCTGGTAGCTGTCGTAGCTGAGCACATTGGCCGCCACCGCGCTCACGTCCGCGGTGGTGCGGTTGGCGCAGCCGCTGTCGTGCTGCCATGGCGGTTTCGGCTCATCCGCGGAACACCCGCTGCCCGAGCCTTGCGTCGGCGGGTTTCCTGGGGTCACCCAGGCCGTCTCGGTCCAGCCGCGTGAGTTCTGCGCTGGGGCCAGCTCGGTCCCCCCGACCGAGGTCACGTACGGCGACGCTGAGGGGTACTGCACACCGCCGGCGTAGGCGCCGTCGCCGGAGCTGAAGGTGATTGCCACGCCGGGATGGTCGACGTTGCCGTCCCAGCCGGTCTCCCCGCTGAACTCGCCGGTGCCCCAGCTGTCGGACACCACCTTCGCGCCCAGCGTGACCGCCTCGTTCACGGCCGTGCCGAGGTCGCCAAAGCCGTTGGAGCTGGCCTCCACGAGCAGTATGCGGCAGTGCGGGCAGATCGCCGAGACCATGTCCAGGTCGACCGAGATCTCCTGGGCGAAGCCCGCGTCCGGCGCAGGATAGCTGCCCTGGACCCCCTCCTGGTTGACCTTCCTGAAGCAGCCGTGGGCGGTCGTGCACGCCGGCAGCCCGTACGTCAACCGGTAGGTGGCCAGGTCGGACGCCGCGTTGGGGTCATCGCCCGGATCGATCACAGCGACCGTGTTGCCGTTGCCGTCCCTGGCCGACAGCGTGGTGAGCTCGTATGCGCTCTGCAGGTTGCACGGCGTGTAACCGGCCGACTCGTTGACCGTGCAGGCCGCGATCGCACCGGCGGCCACCGAGCGGGCGCTGGCCGGCTCCACCGCCAGGTAGCAGCGCGCCCTGCGCGGGCCGGTGTTCCGCGCGCATCCCGCCGCCTTTGCCCCGGCACCGGCTTCCTGCGCGGCCGACCGCGGCGCCGGCGCCGTCTGTGCTCCCGCCGAAGGCAGCGACAGCACCGAGGTGCCAACCGTAAATACCGCGGCCAGGGCCAGCGAAGCCAGCCACCCGAACCGTCCCATGACGAACCCCCCTGTCCGGCCAGCCTTCTCCGGCCACGCCACCCCACCCGCAGGCATCAAGCTTTCTGTGAACGTTACGTTACAGTCAGTGAACCAACGATCAGGCGGCAGACCACGGTATTCCCGGCGGCCGGGTATACCCGGTAACGGACTTCGGCCGGGACGAGCGCATTGGCCCGTCAACGGTAAAGATGCCGGTGTCCAGGGAGCCGCCGAACGTGTTGACTCGCTGCTCAGCGAGCAGCCGGGAGGCACGGACTTGATCCGCTGCCCGCCCGATGCTCAGGTGCACGGTGGCGGTGTCGATCCAGAACCCGACCTGCTGCCCGGCCCGGGCGATTCCGAGCCAGAACTGCTGCGGCCCAACGGTCAGGGTTCCCCCGACGCCGGGACGATGCGGTCGAGCTCGATGGCATCAGGCCAGCTGGCTGGTTCCGGGTCTGCGGCAAGCGCGCTGAGAGTCAAGACCGGGGAATTCTGGCGCGTGCCAGGATGGTGTCCGGTCCGGGACCGCGGCGCCGACGTCTCCGCGGAAGCACCATGCAGGTGCTCAGCCGAGAGGAGATCCCGATGAAGTACATGATCCTTATCAATGCGTCCCAGCAGGGCTACGACGCGATGGCGGGGCGGCCCGCCAGCGAGCAGCCGGGCTGGACACCGGCCGACTTCGCGGCGATGGGCGCATTTATGGAGTCCTTTAACAAGGAACTAGCCGAGTCCGGGGAGCTCGTGGACACGCGGGGCCTGACCGCCCCGGCACACGCCCGCCGGATTCAGCTGCAAGGGGGCGTCCCGGTGGTAACCGACGGGCCGTACTCGGAAGCCGAGGAGGTGCTGGCCGGATACTGGATCGTTGAGTGCGACAGCTTCGACCGGGCGACCCAGATCGCGGCCCGGCTGGCTGACACACCCGGCCCGGAGCACCTTCGCTCCCGCGCGTACGCGGACGTGCGGCCGCTCGCCGAATCCCGGGACGAGCTGGAAATCTGACGCCATGTCGCCTCCCGAGGGCGAGGACCTGCTGCGCTTGCTGGCACCGCAGGTCCTCGGCGCGCTGGTACGGCGCTTCGGGCACTTCGACACCGCCGAGGATGCTGTCCAGGAGGCACTGCTGGCGGCGGCCACCCAGTGGCCCGCCGAGGGAATCCCCGCCAGCCCGCGCGGCTGGCTGATCACGGTGGCCTCCCGGCGGCTGACCGACCTGCTCCGCGCCGAGCAGGCCCGGCGGCGCCGGGAGGAAACCGCCGCCCGCCAGATCCCGCCCCGCGAGTGGCACGACCTGCCCGCCGACGCCCGGGCCAGCGCAGCAGACGACACGCTGATCCTGCTGTTCCTGTGCTGCCACCCCGTGCTGTCCCCGGCATCACAGATCGCCCTCACCCTGCGCGCGATCGGCGGCCTGTCCACCACTGAGATCGCCCGGGCCTTCCTGGTGCCGGAGGCGACCATGACCCGGCGCATTACCCGGGCCAAGCAGACGGTTAAGGACAGCGGGATCCCGTTCGCCATGCCGGCCGGTCCGGAGCGGGCCCGAGGGCTGGCCGCGGTCCGGCACGTGCTGTACCTGATCTTCACCGAGGGCTACGCCGCCACCTCGGGACCCGGGCTGGTCCGCCCGGACCTGTCCGCCGAGGCGATCCGGCTGGCCCGGATCCTGCACCGGCTGCTGCCCGGTGACGGTGAGGTGACCGGGCTGCTGGCGCTGATGCTGCTTACCGACGCCCGCCGCCCGGCGCGCACCGGGCCGACCGGGGAACCGATCCCCATGGCCGAGCAGGACCGCAGCCGGTGGGACGCCGCACTCATTGACGAAGGCGCGACGCTGCTCACCAGCGCTCTCCGCCAAGGACCGCCCGGGCCGTACCAGCTGCAGGCAGCGATCGCCGCGGTCCACGACGAAGCGCCGTCCGCCGCAGACACCGACTGGCCCCAGATCGTCGCCCTGTACGAGCTGCTGCTGCAGGTCTCCGACAATCCAGTGACGGCCCTGAACCACGCCGTCGCGGTAGCCATGGCCTGCGACCCCCGCGCCGGGCTGAACCTGCTCAAGGGCCTGGCCGCCGACCAGCGGATCGTGACCGGGCACCGGTTCCACGCCGTCCGCGCCCATCTGCTGGAGATGTCCGGGAACCACGCGGCCGCCCGCAACGCCTATCTGGAGGCGGCCCGCCGCGCGGGCAGCCTGCCACACCAGCGTTACCTAAACGCTCAGGCCGCGCACCTGAGGGAAAAAGACCAGCCGCCCGATCCCTGCCCAAGCTAGCCAAGCTGGCCACCAACCCTGACCACAACGAGATCCGATAATGCGCGACGAGGATGAGCTCCTGCGACGGGGTCTGTCCAGGCAGACGACCGTTCCCGACAGGCCGAGAGCCCAGTCCGCCAGCCCCCTACGGTGATGCCGCTACACGTGGCAGGCGCCGTTGCGCCGGCTCGGGGAGCCGAGTGCCGTACACCGGCAGCTATGACCATGAGAAGCGCGGCGAAGGCGGCCTGCCGTTCAGTGGTACCAGTAGAGCCATGCTGGTGGCCCGACGGCGGGGACCTTCTCGCCGATCCACACGAGCACGATTTCGAGCCCGTCGGGATCGTGCATTGTGATGCCGTTGACTTCCGCGTCGCGATGCCGCTGGTAAGGCACCTGCTGCCGGGTCAGGAGTTCCTCGGCGCTGTCCAGTTCGGCGGGGTCCCCCGCACGCCAGAGGACGCGCGTTACTCCGGCTTCGCCCACATTGGGCCGGGCGGCCTTGCCGATCTCCCGGATCACCAGCGAGTCGGCGGGAGCCCGGTGGCCGTGCAGGACCGCCAGCGCGCCGTCGTTCCACACAACCTCCAGCGCCAGCACGTCACGGTAGAAGGACAGCGAGCGGTCAAGGTCACCAACCTGCAGATAGACACCGAAGAGCCCGGATAGCTGTGATGTGTTATCTGTCACCATCTGCTCATTCCCGGCCACGCAGGAATCCAGTCCACGACGGGAGGCAGGAAAGCCGGCAGCGCTGACCGATCTCGCCGCCGGTGGCGGCGCTGCTGGCTGCAATGGTGGCAGGTCCCAGCAGCCCGCACTCGGCAGCCGCTGGGGTGACTCTGTCCCTGGCCGCTGTCGTCATACGATAGATATTTCCCGGGCTGCCCGGCAGCCAGGAGCATCACGATCGGCGGCGGCCCAGCAGTCATCTCCACGGGAAGGGGGCACTACCTATGGAGAACGCTGTGAATGCACCCACCGCCGGGGGCAGCGCCCCGATCGTGGTCGCCGGGGCGGGGTACGCCGGGCTGCACGTCGCCTTGCGCCTGACGGCCGAGTTGCGCAACCACCCCGCGCTGGAGCTAACCCTGGTCGACCAGCATGACTACCACCAGGTGCTCACCGAGCTGCCCCGGGTCGCCGGCGGCACCCGCGACGCCGGCGCGGTACGCATCCCGCTGCAGGACGTGCTGGCCACACGGGTCCGCTTCGTCCTGACCGAGATCAATGGTTTCGACCTGGCCGGGCGGCGGCTGCTCACCGGGGCTGGGCCGATCGGCTGGCGGCGGCTGGTGCTGGCGCTCGGCAGCCGGCCGAACGACTTCGCCATCCCCGGCCTGGCCCAGCGCACCCTGTCGCTGTACTCGGCCAGCGACGCCGAGCGAGTGTGGGCGGCGGCCAACAAAGCGCTCACCGCTGCCGCGGCCGCCACCGACCCCGAGCGGCAGCGCCGTCTGGCCACCGTGGTGGTCGGCGGCGGCGGCGCCACCGGGGTCGAGCTGGCCGGCGAACTGGCCGAGGTGCTGCCCGAGGTGGCCCAAAGTCACGGCCTGGCGCCCGGCCGGCCCGCCGTGCAGCTTGTCGAGGCCGGCCCCACCATCCTGGCCGGCTCCTCGCCGCAGCTGATCGAGAAGGCCACCAGAATCCTTTCTGACCTGGGGGTCCAGGTCCGCACCAACGCGGCGATCGCCGCCGCGACCAAGGAAGGCTTCCGGCTCACCAACGGCCAGCTGGTGGAAGGCGGCGTGTTCGTCTGGGCGGGTGGGTTGAAAGCACCCGAGCTCGTGGCCGATTCGGGGTTGCCGACCGGCCACAACGGCCGCGTCAAGGTCAACCAGTACCTGCGCGTGCTGGACCACCCGGAGGTCTACGTCGCCGGCGACCTGGCTTCGGTGGTGGACCCGCGCACCGGGCACGTGCTGCCCTCCCTCGCGCAGGTGGCGCTGGAAGAGGGCGAAACGGTGGCCCGCAACCTGGGCGCAGAGCTGAAGGGCCGGCCGCTGGAGGCGTTCACCTTCCACGACAAAGGGTTCGTCGTCTCGGTCGGGACTCGTCGCGGGGTCGCCGACATCGCCGGCATCACCACCGGCGGGCACCTGGCCCACCTGCTCAAAGACGCCATCGAGTGGGAGTACCGCCAATCCGTCAAGCACCTGCGCGGCTGGGACCCAGTAGCCCGCTAGCCGCCGCCCCCCGGCTTCACCGCCTTCACTCGTGGCCGATGATGCCGGGCGCTATCGGCGGGTTCGGACTCGCGACTGGTGGATCGTTCAGCTTGGCGACTGACGTGGGCTAGGCCGTGACTGATCGCCTCGCCGGAGCTGCGCACGAGCAGCTCATGCCCCATCCCGAAATGATCTTCGAAGCAGCGGGGTTAGCCGCGCAGCCCTGGCGGCTCGGGACCATCGGTGCTTATCACGCGCGCACACAGGCCGACCGCGCCGATCCAGGCGCGATTAGTAGCGGACGCGACCGTCACATGGCCCTATGACGTGGCGGGTCGTCGCCCAGCCGACGACCATCGCGATGCTAACCACGCGTTGAGCTCGGATGCGTCCTCCACGTGTCCCCGGGGCTGGTCAAGTGGGCGACCGGTATTACCTAGCGTCACCGAGCGTGGCGCCCGGGTGGCTGGCTGGCCACCCAGGATTTTCCGGCCGGCGGCTGATGGCGGTCACGTCAGTCAAACTGATATCGGCGCCTTGCGCAGATAGGAGATCCATCGATGCAGCGCATCCTGTGTAGCGGCTTCGGTAGCCCCGACATGCTCGAACTGGTCGACGGGCCCGCTCCCGAGGTGGGACCGAACGACGTCCTGATCGAGGTGGAGGCCGCCGGGGTGTCCTTCGTCGATGGCCTGATCGTCAACGGGAAATACCAAATCCGGCCCGAACTCCCCTTCACTCCCGGCTCGGTATTCTCCGGGCACGTCATCGAGCAGGGGGCCGCTGTTGACACGCCGGCGATCGGTGCCCCCGTTGCGTGCATCGACATGGACTTCGGCTGTTACACCTCACACGCCGTGCGCCCCGCGGCCGCGGTAGTCCCCGTCCCCGATGGTGTCAACATGGCGGTGGCCGCCAGTGCAGCTGAGAACTACTCGACACTGATTTTCGCCGTCACCAAGCGGGTCACGGTCGAACCTGGCGAGAACGTCGTCGTTCTGGGCGCCGGCGGGAGCATCGGGCTCGCCGCCGTGGACGTCGCTCACGGCCTCGGCGCACGGGTGGTGGCCGTCGCTTCCTCTGAGGAGAAGAGGGCGGCTGCGTTGGCCGCGGGATCTGACATCGCCATCGACTACGACCACCTCAAGGACGCCATCCGCTCCGTGACCGATGGCGGCGCGGATGTCGTCATCGATCCGGTCGGCGGCCCGCCGAGCGAGTCCGCCCTGCGCGCACTCAACGCGGGCGGACGGCTCTGCGTGCTCGGGTTCGCCTCTGGTGAGATCCCGCGACTGCCCATGAACGTCGTCCTGCTGCGCAACCGCAGCATCATCGGTGTCAACTGGGGGGACTGGTCGCGCGGAGGCGGAGGCCCCAACGCCAGTCGTGACCTGTTCGCTGACGTACTCGCTCAGATCAGCCGAGGCCAGATACACCCGCCCGCGCCGCAATCCGTGCCTCTCGCCGAGGCTGGGCGGCTTCTAAAGAGATTCGGCGAACGCGGGGTGGCAGGGAAGTACGTCCTGAACCCTCGATGACGGTTGTGGTGAATCCTTCTTCTGAACGGAGTGGAGCGATGATCCGGATTACGTCTGCGCTGCGGACCCGATCCTAGATATCGTTCACGGCGCAGCAGCCGCTCTATCCGCCATGAACCTCTCACCTTCGCCTCTAGACAATAGCGACGCGCCGGCGTATTACCCCGGCGCGAATAGGAGGTATCCTTCCATGAAGGCACTATTTGTAATCACGTATCGCTTCCGCGGGGGCCTCGGCGAAGATGACCTAAAGAAGCTGACGAAGAAGTTCGCCGAGGTGGGACAGCCCCCAGGCGTAGTCGCACACTATGTACGCCTCGACGGCAGCGGCGGGTTTATGATCCAGGAGCTGCAGGAGGATCCGGAGGCCGCCTACGAGAACGCCTTGCGGTATCAGCCCTGGATCGAGATCGAGATAGTCTCCGTCGCCTCGATAGAGGAGGCCTTCCCGGTCGCCCTGCGGGTGTACGGCTGAGGAAACCGGAGACAGGGACAAGCGACGTCCGCAGAGCAGGCCGGCGGCGACAACCGACGTGAACCGCCGCAGGCAGATTCCGCGTCGAGGCCGGTGATGAGGCCAGGGCGTAAAGGTAGCGGGCATGGCTGTGTCATTAGCATGCCATGAGCCATGGTATCGGGTTGTAAATTTCGGTGCCGGGCGGTCAGTCAAATCCGCAGGTTATACCGTAAACCGCATCGTATTAGGCCCCTTACAACCCAGAGGGCATTGGTTCAAACCCAGTTGGGCCACCCAGGTCAGATCGTCGCCTGAGCACTCTCAGAGGGCTCACTTTGTCAACGACCCTCACGAGAATCACGCCTAGAGGGCTAGGTCCGACGAAGTCGGTTTGATTGAGTCAAATTTCGGGGTGGGGTGCCGGGTTGATGGTCAGGCGGCGAGGCCGGCGTCGCGGATGATGTCGTCGATGGCGGCCTGGTAGGCGTTCGCGGCGGTGCGCAGCTTGCTGGGCGGGCCCGTGGTCTGGGTGAGTTCGGCGAGTGCGGCTGGGAGAACGCGGTCGTGCATGCGGGTGAGGATCATCGCGGTGTGCAGGCCGCTGCCCGTGACGCGGTAGCGGTGGGTGCGGGGGATGCGCTCGATGAGATGGTGGCTGCGGAGCCGGCGGGGGTCGTAGGTGACCTGCCCGGTGGTGACGGCAGGCAGGCCGCGGAGTTCGGCGGTGAGCTGGCGCAGGTCGCGGTTGGTGAAGCCGCGGGGTAGCAGCCGGAAGATGAGTAATGCGGCCAGCAGCGCGTGGCTGCGGGCCTGGGCCAGGGGCAGGCCAGGGATGCGGGTTCCGCCGCCGGTGAGCACGGGGCCGGTGATGGCGGCGATCGCGTCAGCTCCGGTGATCGGGTCGTGGCTGAGTCGTTCGAGGCGCAGCGGGCGCCGGCTGGCGGAGAAGCCGACCTCCCGCAGGGCGGGCAGGTTGGTCAGCCGTTTGCCGATCTGGAAGTCGCGGGTGTCGTTGATGGTGGTCTCGGTCCGGAGCGCCCGTCCTTCCTTGTGGTACTGCTTGATCGTGGCGTGCTTGTAGTCCACGTGCAGGCTCGGGGTGACCCCGCTGGTGATCACCCGGGTGCGGAACCGGCCTGGGGTGGCGCGGGGGCCGGTGCGCATCAGCCGCCGGCCGAAGATCAGGCTGACCTGGTCTGGCCGTCCGGCGTCGAGGTTGTCGCGGATGACCTGCTCGAAGAACACCCGCCCGGTCACTGGCCGGTCGAGCATCTGGGTCAGGGAGAACTCCGCCTGCAAGATGGAGATGTCGTAGCGGTACCCGGCGTCCCGGTCCGCAGCGGTGAACGGGTGCGGCAGCCTGGCCAGCCATTTACGCAGTAGCGCATCGATCTGCGCTGGCCCCAGCTGCCCGCAGATCTGCTGCAGGGCGGCGGGGTCGCTCACCGCGGCGAAGCCGTTGTCCAGCGCCTCGAACCCGATGCCGGCCCGGGCGGCCTGCCGCTGGGCCCAGTGATTTCCGTTGATGCACAGCTTGGCGTTGCAGGGGAAGTAGGAGCAGAACTTCAAGAAGAACGGGCCGAACTCCTCGTCTGCGCAGTAGAAGTAAAAGTGGTTGACCACCCCGGTGCTCTTCACGATCCACGGGTAGGACTTGCCCTCGCGATCGCGGCGCTTCTCGGTCCGGAACAGCGGGGTCTTCTCCTGCGCCCGCCCGATGAACACAACTCCCTCGGTCCGGCCGGCCGCTTCGAAAGCGGCCAGGTACTCGTGCATCACGTCGTCTTTGCGCTGCCCCCGTGCAAAGTCCACCCACGGGACCCGCTCCCGCTCAGCGAAACGGTGCACCGCCGCAGCGAAGCGATCGGTGATCCGCGCCAGCGGGGCGGTTGAGGCGATCCTCAGGCCGGGCTGGCGCTGCACGTAACCCAGCAGCCCGCCGGAATGCTGCAGCTGCGGGACATAGACGTTGAGATACATCCGGTCGATGCACTCCACCTCGAACACCACATGCTCGGAGAGCACATCAGCGACACTGCGCGGTAGCGTCATGGCAAGCTCCGGCCGGACGACTCGGCCCTAAGCGGCCAGCTACCGCCCAGGCGGTCCATTACGGGACACAGCGTGTCACCGTCTGTCGCCGGCCGGAGCTCAAACAACCCAGCTCAGCTGCCAGGCATGGCTCGTCGGGCTGGGGTGAAACCCCGTTAGTACTCCAGCTGGTGCGTCCAGAGATCACGGAGGTGATTGTCCAGCGGTCATGACCTGATCGGAAGCTCGTCGTCGCCTGCCGGTGGAAGTCCGGTCCGGGTAATCGCCAGGGAGCCCGGTAGCAGGCTGGCGGCCTGGTCTGGAAACGGTCCGGGTCGGAGCCCAGCGTCGAAAGCCCTTAAGGGGGAGCAACTGAGCGGTCCGCAGCGCAAGCGAAGCCTGCCGCGTCGTTAGACACCGAAGAGAGTGCCGAGCCGGGCGGCTCACGGCGAAGGCCATGGAAGCGGCGAAGATCCTGGGATGCAGCCGCGAGGGACTCTCCGGCGTAAGAGGGCGCGGAACGTTCAGATGGTGGCGGCGGGAACTGGAGAGGCCCTCCCCGGACGAAGCGTCCTGCGGAAAGGCGGGGAAAGCGTCGTCCTATAACCGGTGTGGAGCCGGGAAGTGGGCGGCGGCCGGGAGGGAGTCGGAGGCGGTCGTAGTACCGGTCGAGCCGCAGGACAGTACAACCTGCGGTGAGGGAAGGGCCGCTGCTTCGTTCGCGCGCAAGCTGGGAGCTACTGACTGGTGAGTGCCGGTGTTTCGGCTAGGTCCACCCTGGCGGCTGTCTGCGGGGACAGAGTCAGAGCGTTGCAGCATGTGCTTTACCGGGCGGCCAAGGCCGATCCCGGCCGACGGTTTCATGCGCTGTTCGACAAGGTCCACCGCAGGGACGTGCTGGACAGGGCGTGGGAGGACGTGCGCCGCAATCGCGGCGCTGCTGGCATTGACCGTGTCAGCCTGGCGGACGTCGGGGAGTACGGGGTCTCCCGGCTGCTCGGCGAGCTGGCTGCGGAACTGCGGGAGAGGCGGTACCGGCCGTTGCCGGCCCGGCGGGTGTTCATCCCGAAGCCGGGCACGGAGGAGAAGAGGCCGCTGTCGATCCCTGCTGTCCGCGACCGGATCGTGCAGGCCGCGCTGAAGATCGTGCTCGAGCCGGTCTTTGAGGCGGGCTTCCTGCCGTGCAGCTTCGGGTTCCGCCCGAGGCGGTCGGCGCACGATGCCCTTCAGGTGCTCATCGATGAGTCCTGGCGGGGTCGCCGCTGGGTGGTGGAAACCGACATCGCGAGCTGTTTCGAGTCGATTCCGCACTCCGGGTTGATGCAGGCGGTTGAGGAACGCGTCTGCGACCAGGCTGTTCTCGCCTTGATCCGTACGCTGTTGCGGGCCGGGGTGATGGAGGGCGGGTCGCTGCGGCGTGGCGTGGCCGGCACCCCGCAAGGCGGTGTGATTTCACCGTTGCTCTGTAATGCCTACCTGCACCGGCTGGACCGGGCATGGCGGGCCGAGGAGCATGGCGTGCTGGTCCGCTATGCCGACGACGTGGTGGTGATGTGCGACACCAGGGAACAGGCCGAGGCTGCGCTTGCGCAGCTCACGGACCTGCTGGCCGGACTCGGGCTGGAGCCCAAGGCGGCCAAGACCCGCATCGTGCACCTGGCCGAGGGTAACCCGGGGTTTGATTTCCTCGGGTTTCATCACCGGCTGGTGCGCGGGTGGACCCCGAAGTCGGCGCACCTGACCTTCCTTGCCCGCTGGCCCTCACGCAAGGCGGCCCAGCATGCCCGTGACCGGATCCGGGAGATCACCGGCCGGGAACGGCTGCTGGTGCCAGCCGAGGTCATCGTGACGGAACTGAACTTGTTCCTGCGCGGCTGGGCCGGGTACTTCCGTTACGGGAACTCGGCTCGTGTCCTCGGCCAGGTCGGGAACTACGCTCTCTGGCGGCTGGGGCTGTGGTTGTCCAAGAAGGGCAACCGGCGGCACGGCTGGCGGTGGGGCGTGACCCAGGTGCTGCTATCACCGGATCACCTGGGCCTGGCCAGCCTCCATCGAATCGTCATCCCGCCCAGGCCCTTCCGGGACTGGCGCGGGAAGGCCGAATACCGCCGGTGAAGAACGTCGGTAAGCCGTGTGCGGGAGAACCGCATGCACGGTTTGACGGGCGGGGACTGGAAACGGGCCGCCAGCGCGGAACCGCGCCAGTCCCCGACCCTCCTAGATCGTGATCTTCATGTCCGATTCACGCCTTGCCTCCGGTAATGGCTGGCCTGGGCCCGGGCCTGGTGGCGACGTCGCCAGGCGGGCCAGGCGAGCCAGTGGGCCACGTCGTGCACGGGCTGGACGACCAGCATCGTATTTTGCACACCGATGATCAGCGGTGGCCGTACCCGTCAATCAGCCGGCCTGTGTCGAGCGCTCCAAGTGGTTGTGGCCGCGCTCCACGTCGAACGTTGTAGTCATCACGGAAGCGCGGCCGCAACCGTTCACCTGGCCATTCCGAGCACCAACGAGACCATACCCCTTGACCTGTGCATATGCGCCTCTGAGGTACTCGGGGGCGATCGTCCGCTGTACGTCCCACGTGCCGCCTCGCGCGTCGTGCCATCGAATTCGCATCCGCCACACGCTTCATGCGTGAGCGATGAGTTTGGGCGGCGGATCGGGTCTGCCCTGGCATGACCCGAATCATCGCTGCCATCTCGGTCTCCCTCGACGGCCTCGTCACCGGGCCCGACCCCGGCCCGGACAACGGTCTGGGCACCGGCGGCGAGGCCCTGCACACGTGGGCGTTTTCCGACGACCCCGACGACCGCCGGTTCCTGCACGAGGGGACCGCCCGCTCGGGCGCCGTTGTCCTCGGCCGCCATCTCTTCGACGTGGTCGACGGGCCGAAAGGCTGGGACGACACGTCCGGCAACGGTGCCGCCGAGGTCGGCAAGCCCGCGTTCGTCGTCGTGACGAGCTCGCCGCCACAGTCGGTGCGGACAACCAACCTCGACTGGACGTTCGTCACCACCGGTCTGCCCGACGCCGTCACCGCCGCGCGCGAGCGAGCCGAGGCGGCGTCGTCGGACAGCGGCAAGGACCTCGACGTCATCCTCATGGGCGGCGGCGCCACGGTCGGCTCGGCGCTCGACGCCGGGCTGGTCAACGCGCTGACGCTGCACCTCGCTCCCATCGTGCTGGTCGCCGGGACACCAGTGTTCACCGGCGGAGCGCCGCGCACGCTGGTGCAGCGGAGCGTGATCTCGACATCGACCGCGACGCACCTGACCTACGACGTCTCCCGGTGATCCGATGACCACTGCCAACGCTAATCAGATCGCCTTGGGCATCGAGTCGTTCGGTGACGACGACGCGCCACTCGTCCTGCTCGCGGGCGGGACGACGATGCTCTCCTGGCCCGACGCGCTTTGCGAGCGCCTCGCCGCTGGCGGGCGCCGTGTGGTGCGTTACGACCTGCGCGATAGCGGGGAGTCGACGACGACGGACCCGGAGGCGCCCGCCTACACCCTGCGCGGCCTCGCCGCCGACGCGGCGGCCCTTGCTGACGCGCTCGGCGGGGGGCCCGCGCACCTCGGGGGGATGGGCGTCGGCGGGATGGTCGCCCAGGTGGCCGTGCTCGACCATCCGGGCGCGTTCGCGGCGCTCACCCTGGTCGGCACCCGCGCGGTTGCCCCTGGCCCGCCCGACGATGACCTCCCCGACCATGACCAGGCGACGATGAGCCGGCTGTTCGCGCGTCCGATGCCCGATTGGACCGACCGCGAGGCGGTTGCGGAGTTCGCCGCCGCCGGCGCGGAGATCCTCGGCGACGACCCCGTCGCCGCGCACGCAATCGCTGCGCGCATCTGGGACCGCACGCCCGGCACCACACCCCCGGTCCAGATGGCCAACCAGATGGGCATGGTGTTTTCCAGGCTCGACTGCAAACCCCGCTGGCGCGAGCGCCTGCCCGAGATCGAGGTCCCCACGCTCGTCGTCCACGGCCGCCGCGCCCGGTTCTTCCCCGTCGGCAACGGCGAGGCGATCGCACGCGAGATCCCCGGGGCACGGCTGCTCGTCCTCAAGGAGGCCGCCACTGCGATCCCCGATGCGGCGGCCGGCGAGGTCACCGAGGTGATGCTCACGCTCGGATAGAGGACGGCGGGTGCCGCGCGGGTCTGGCCTCCACGCAGCAGTGGACGCCGGAGGCTCGATCCGGCCGTGCGCCCGCGATCGACACGACTCCAACCCGAGGTTGTCCAGGATGCTTCTCTCGATCCATGTCCCGTAAACCCACGGCTCCTGCCGTCAGCGCTCCACGTCGAATGTCGTAGTCATCACGGAAGCGCGGTCACAACCAACTGGAGCACTCCCGACCACCCGACCTCACCAGCAAGATCACGATCTACGGCCGGAGTACCAGTGAGGCTCCGCCTCTGACCGCCTAGCTGCGTGGCTGGGGCTGGTCAGACAGTGCATCCTGGTTCATCCTCGCGTGCATAGGGATGGTTGCGGAGGGTGTCATGGGCGCACGCGTAGTGACAGTGGGCGAGATCCTGGATGGGCATGCGACGCTGGATATCGAGTGCCTGGACCGGATCTACCTCAACGCTTACGTGCCCATTCTGCAATCGAGCGGGCAGGTGGTGGCGTTCATGACCCAGCACCTGGGCCTGCCGATTCCCTCCCCGGCGATCTTCGACAAGATGGGGCAGCGGTTCCGCCGGGCGGTGGCCTCCTTCGCCGACGCTAACGACATCCCGTGGGTCCGGTTCGCGAAGGACGACCGCAAGGCGGACGTGATGCGCCCGTACCTGGACCGGCAGGCCGCGACAGGCCGCTCGGGGGTGGCGGCGATCGGGGTGGCGCAGGAGTTCCAGCGGGTCTGGGCCGCCTACCGGCGGGAGACCCGCACCGCGGCGCCGCAGTTCACCTTCGCCAAGGCTGACCGGCGGGTCACCTGCTACTACTTCTACCTGTGGGATGAGGGCTCCGGCCCGGCGTTCATCAAGGTCTGCGCCTACTTTCCCTACCCGGCCAAGATCTGGGTCAACGGGCACGAGTGGGCCAAGCGGCAGTGCGGCAAGGCCGGGATCGGCTACCACGAGCTGTCCAACGGGTTCGCGGCCTGCGACGACCCGGCTGCCCTGCGACAGATCTGCGATGCCCTGCGGCCAGCCACCATCGAGGTGTTCGCCCAGCGGTGGCTGCACCGGCTGCCGCTGCCCTTCGGCCCGGACGACCAGCGGGCCGGGTACTGGTGGGAACTGTCGATGCGCCAGGTTGAGGTCTCCCGGACCATCGTGCTGGATGCACCGCGCCGGGCCCGCGCGTTCTTCGAGGCACTGATCGCCGACAACCTCGACATCGGCCGCCCCGCTAACGTGGAGATCATCTTCAAGCGTCACATCCGCCGTGACACCCCGGGCGTCTTCCGCACTGCCATCGACCGGCCCGCCGTCGGTCCCGACACCGGCGGGGTCGTCCTGAACGTCTTTTACAAGCACTCGCGGGTCAAGCAGTACCTCAAGGACGGCCGGGCGATGCGGATCGAGACCGTCATCAACGCTCCCCGCGACCTGGGCTGCAACGCCCGCCTCCACAACCTGGCCGGGCTTCAGGCCAGGGCCCGTGCGTGCAACCGGCGCATACTGGATGCTGAGCGCGCCGGCCAGGGCACCGTCCTTGCGAGTCCAGCCTTTGAGCGGATCGCGCACCCGTCCGCCGACGCGGACGGGCGGAGGACCCCGGCCCTGCGGTTCGGCGATCCTCGGGTCCAGGCCCTGGCCGGCGCCCTGTGCCAGACACTGCTTGCCGCAACCGGCATCACTAACAAGAGCCTGCGCGCCTTGATGACCGGACTGCTGCACGCCCCCTACAGCCCTGGCCAGATGACCTACGACCTGCGGCGGCTGCGGCTGGCCGGACTGATCCGCCGGATCGAGCACACCAACCACTACGCCCTGACCCCCGACGGGATCAAGGTCGCGATCTTCTACACCAAGCTGCACAACCGGCTGCTGCGCCCACTCCTGGCCGCCGACCAGCCCCAGGCCCCCGCCGAACTCTGGAGTGTTCCCGCTTTTTTGGACACCAGATTTAGGCTGCCAATTGACTGAGTTGCCTATATCCTAGTTCGTATTCTTGGGGTGTCAAGTACCCGAGCGTTGAATGTCTCCGGACTGGATTATAGTAGTTGGCAATCCAGTCCGACGTCTCCTTTTCCAGGTTCCCGAGCGTAGGCCACGGGCGGGTATGGATCAGCTCCTTCTTATACGTCGCGAAGAACGATTCCGATACGGCATTATCGTAACAGATCCCTGTCCTTCCGAGGGAACGCCTGATATTATTCTGCGTGCAGTACTCATCGAATACGGAGGACGTGTACTGGCAGCCGCGGTCGGAATGAAATATCACACCGGCCGGCGGCTTCCGGGCAGCAATGGCCATGTCGAGAGCGGCGATGATCAGGCTGGTCCGCATATGCGCGGCGATAGCCCAGCCGACTACTTTGCGCGAGTAAAGGTCGATGACGGTCGCGAGATAGGCCCATCCGTCCCACGTCTTTATGTAGGTGACGTCACCGCACCAGCGCGTGTCAGGGAGCGCGGCCGTGAAGTCCCGGCCGATCAGGTCCGGGGCCGGGACCGGCTGGTCCCCGCCGATGGTGGTCCGCTTCCACGCCTTCGGGTGGCGCCCCCGCAGGCCAGCGGCCTGCATCAGCCGGTGGACGCGCTTGTGCGACACCATCTGGCCCAGCGCCGCCAGGCCCGCGCGCATCCGGCGCACCCCAGGATTGCCGCGCGCCTCATCGTAAACCTTCCTCATGACCGCGATAAGCGCGGAGTCGTCTTTCGACCGCTGGGATGGCTCCGCGCCCCGCCAGGCGTAATAGCCGGAACGTGAGACTCCCAGCCAGGCACACATGAATGACACCGGGTAGGCGCCCGAATCAGCCCAGCCCGCGATGGCAGCGAATCTTACTGATTGCCTTTCGCGAACCAGGTCGCTACTTTTTTTGCGAACTCCACCTGCATCCGCAGCTCGGCGATCGCCGATTTGTCGTCCCTGGACTCAGCCCGCAGCCGGATCAGCTCGGCCCGCTCGGACTCGCCCAGCGGGGCATCCGGGTTCTTCCCGGATTCCGCGGCATCTCGTGCCACCTTCACCCACTTGCCCAAAGTCATCTCGTGGACGCCGATGTTACGGGCGACCTCAGCGACCGGGCGGCCGCCGTCAAGGACGAAAGCTACCGACTGCGCCTTGTACTCCGGCGTATATGAGCGGCGTGTCGAACCCATTTCTCGCTCTCCCGACGAATCGGGCAGCTAAGCCGGGTGTCCACCGAAGCGGGTACGTTCCACTCCGCACCGCCCTGCGCACCATCGACCACCACATCGAGGACTACATCACCTGCGCCCGGCTCGCCAAGGCCGCGTGAAAACTTGACACAAACCTAAAGAAGCTACCGACCAAGGATCGCTAGGGGCTGTCCTGCATGGCAGCCGACGGCTCCACCGAGACCGTGCATGACCAGCTCCGTGAGCGAGTCCGTCAGGTAGCCGGGCGGGTGGCCGCGCCGACCGCCGCGATCATCGGCTCCCAGTCGGTGAAGGCTGCTGAGGAGGTCGCCCGGTCCAGCCGCGGCTTCGACGCTGAAGATCAACGGGCGCAAGCGGCACATCGCCGTCAACACGACCGGCCTGCTGCTGGCCATGCTGATCACCGCCGTCAGTGTGCAGGACCGCGACGCGGCCAGGCCGCTGCTGTGGAACCTGAGGAAGGCATTCTCGAACCAGGCTGCCCGCACCTCAGTACCAGCTGAGTCAGATGCCGCCTGAGCGTCCCGTCTCACCGATCATGAGGCAAAGCCGTCGTATCTGCGTGGGCGGCCACGGGGATCTGGCCGGGCGAGTTCCATCGCGCCCCTTACCAGCAAGTTCTAACGCTGTTAGAATTCCGAAGCATGTTCGCTGATGGCCCGGAGGACACCCGGGCGATGCGCCGCGATGCCACCCGGGCGCGGATCCTGGACGCGGCCTGGGACCTGGCCCGCCGGGACGGGCTGGCCGCGATCACGCTGCGGGAGGTCGCCCGCCAGGTCGGCATGCGCGCCCCGTCGCTATACACCTACTTTCCGTCCAAGAACGCGATGTACGACGCCATGTACACGGAAGCGGCCCGGCAGCTAGCCGGAACCCTGGCCGGCCGGCCGCAGGCCGATGATCCGCGCGAAACGCTTCGCGGGCGGATGCGGCTGTTCATCGCCTTCTGCGTGACGGACCCGGCCCGGTATCAGTTGGTTTTTGAACGCCCGGTCCCGGGCTTCGAGCCGGCGCCGGAGTCCTTCCAGATCACGGCCGCCGCCCTGGCCGGCACCCGCGCCGACATGCAGGCCGCGGGCGTGGCCGGGGAGCCAGCCCTGGACATGTTCCGGGCGCTGATCACCGGGCTGGTCTCGCTGCAGGTCGCCAACGACGCCGGTGGCGACCGCTGGACGCGGCTGCAGGACGACGCCTTCGACATGTTTTTCACTCACCACGCCGGCGGCCCGCGCAGCGCTGCGCAGCCCGCCGGGGAAAACGAGGGAACAGCCAATGGTCACCAGCCGCCAGCCGCTAGCACCGCGGACGCCTTCGACCAGTCCCACCAGGGCCGGATGCGCAGCGCCGTGGTGGAGCAGATCTACCGGTCCGCCTTCGGCGCGGACTACCCCGCCGGCGCGCACCCGAGCGCCTTCTACTCCGCTACCACCTTGCAACTCGCCGTCAGCGCCCTGCAGCTCAGGCCAGGAAACGTCGTCGCGGATCTCGGCTGCGGGCACGGCGGGCCCGGCCTGTGGGCCGCCCGGCAGACCGGGGCGGCCCTGATCGGCATCGACCTGTCTCCGGCCGGCATCGAGCTGGCCCGGCGGCAGGCAACGCAGCTCGGCCTGGACGGGCAGTCACGCTTCCTGGTGAGCGACCTGACCGCGACCGGCCTGCCCGATGCGTCCTGCGACGCCGTGATCAGCCTGGACGTGCTGCTGTTCGTCCCGGACAAGGCCACCGCCGCCCGCGAAATCGCCCGGATCCTGCGCCCGGGCGGGCGGCTGGCCTTCACCACCTGGGAACGGCTCGCGCACCCAGCCGGCGATGACCCGCAGCGCCGCGCGCTCGCCAGCACGTTCCACGACCACCCCCTGCTGCAATCCGCTCGAGCCGACTACCGCCAGCTCATCCAAACAGCAGGCCTTACCGTCGAGGCATACCAGGAACCGCCAGGCTGGCGGCCCCAGCAGCAGGCGCTCGCGGAAGGCATCATCGCCGCCGAGGCGGAGGTAACCGCGGACATGGGCCGCCACTACACGGCCATGGCCCGGGTCTTCCTGGCCGACCTGCCCGACCTCCGGTACATCCTCGCCACCGCCCGCCGCCCGGCACACACGCCCGGATAACGTCCGCCTTTCCGGCGGGCACGACCGGCAGCCGCCCGCGATCAGCGTGGCGGTCAAAGAGAACGACCTGTCCGTGGTACGGGTGCTCCGGCCGCTGCGTTCGCCGGCTGGCTGACCGATCCGGGTCCGCAGAAGAAGTTCGCGTACGGGACTGGACGGCGGTTCGGGGGCTGCGGCTGTCTGGTGCAGTGCGACTCGATCCACCGCACCCGCGGGTCCGGGCCCGGCGGTGACACCGGCAGCACGAATCCGCGCACATAGCCGCGGCTGATGTCGGCCCGCAGCGTGGCCAGCGTCGGGGCCGGCACGTTGCCGAGATAGCCGCCGATCGGCAGCACCTCCCTGCCGCCGTACAGGATGTAGTCCATTGCCAGCCCGGACGTGTCGGCGCCGAACAGGGCGTCAGCGGGTGGCGTCTGGAGTTCTAGCCGCTGGACTGCCCTGGTGAGGGCGGGCCCGGCGGCGGCCAGGAGGTGGCTATTGTGCGCGGTCTCCGCCGACTCGAACGGGGTGTCAAATGGGCCCAGCCCGCGGATGACGCTGCTCACGGACGCCGCCGCGGGCAGCAGGAGTACGGCGGCAGCGGTGAACGCGATCGCGGTCAGGTGCCCGGCCTGGCCTGACGCAGGCAGCAGCAGCTGAGCGGCCGCGGCCGCCGCCACGACCAGGGCCACCAGGGTGAGCACGACCGGGCCGGATGCCGTCCCGGACATCAGGTAGGCGCCGTAGCCGACGCAGCCGAGCACCGTCGCGGCGACGATCAGGCGCACCCTGGCCGGCCAAGGGCGAGGTCCGCACGCGGCGATGCCGGTGCCGCACAGCGCGGCGACCGCGGGGATGAGCGCCGCGACGTAGTACGAGTTCAGGTAGGTGCCGACGCTGAAGAAGACCGCGAGGACCAGCCACCAGCCGGCCCACAGCACGACGGCGGCGCGCAGCGGGTCGCGCCTGCCCCGGCGGCGCCGGGAGATGAGCACGCCCAGCGCGCCGGCGACGGCCGCCGGCAGCAGCCAGCCGCTGCCGGCCGCGAACGGGCCGGCCAGCAGCCGGTGCCAGCTTGGCTTGATGCCTATGGTCTCGGCGGTGAGCAGCCGCCCGCCCTCTTTGGCCGCGGCCAGCAGCGGCGAGGGCGGCCCGGCGACTCTCACCCAGTTCCCGGTGAGCCGGCCCAGGCCGTTGTAGTCGAAGACCTGCGTGTACACCGAGTCGTCCGGACTGCCGTCCACGTAAGGCCGGTCCTGGGACGGGACCAGCGAGACCGCGGTCATCCAGGAGAGCGAGACCACGGCGGTGACCAGCCCGGCCAGCGCGACGTGCGCGCACCGGGTACGCAGCCGCGCCGCGGGCGCGGCGAGCAGGTAGGCGGCGGCCAGCGCGGGCAGGGCCAGCCAGGCCTGGATCATCTTCGCCTGGAACGCCAGGCCGACCCAGACGCCGGCCAGCAGCAACTGCCCCAGCGACCCGGTGAGCAGCGCGGCGGACGTGGCGTCGGCCGCGAGCACCAGCAGCAGGATCAGCAGCGAGTCCGATACGTTGCCGCGGCTCAGCAGCACGGTAATGGGCGTGACCGCGAGCACCGCCGCGGCGATCAGGCCGGCCGCAGGCCCGGCCAGCCGGCGGACCGCCCGGTACAGCACCAGGATAGTGAGCACGCCCTCGACCACCTGCGGCAGGACCAGCGCCCAGATGTGAAAGCCGAAGACCCGCAGCGACAGGGCCTGCAGCCAGAGCGCGCCAGGCAGCTTGTCGACAGTGACGGTCCCGGCTGGATCGAACGCCCCGAAGATGAAGTCGTGCCAGCTTTCCGACATGCTGCGCGCTGCCGCGCCGTAGAATGGCTCGACGCTGGCGCCGGCCATTCCCCAGACGTACGCGACCGCCGCGACGGCGGCGATGGCGAGTAGCGCCGGCCGGGCCCAGGCGGGCTGATCAGCGGGCGAGCGCCACGGCGTGAGGAAGCGGCGCCAGCGAGGTGCTCCTGATGCAGGCGCTGGTGCTGTTCCCGGGATAATTTTCATTTCCGGCACCTGCCCAGTATGGCGGGAAGCGCGTATCGTGTCCGCCCGGCGCATAGGACCCCGCCGCGTTCGAGGTGAAATGCGGATAAGACAGGATGCATTGACCCGTGTCCCAGGCGTGTCCCATGAATCAGGGGACGCGTCTCGTCGGCGGCCGCCCGCCGGCCACGGCCGGCGGTGTTTCTTCCGGCCTTCCTTGACCGGGATGACCGCCTGGATCCCGCGCTTGCTCACGACGGAGAACGCGACATCGCGATGCGCATCGTGTTCGGCGAGCCGGCCGACGAGCGCTGCGCGCACGTCGTCATAGGCGTCGGACCCGAGGAAGGCGCAACGGCGCCGCCCCGGAATCGACGAGGTCGATCAGTGCCGCCACGATCTTCTGCGGGTCGTTGGGAAGGTGAAGGTGCCATCGGCGATCGCGCGTCGCACCTCGCCCGAGCTGGGGGAGCCAGCGGCGGTCGCCGTGCTCGGCGCGTAGATCCTTCAGCGCCACGGCCCTCCGCAGGCGAGGCTCTCAGACTCGCTGATCGCCCGGGAAGCCCCGCGACCCGGCGGAGGCGATTTGGTCGGAAAGGGGCTTGGCCTGGTTCTTTAGGTGACGCTTGTTCGGCCGCGGGCACCGCCCATGATCACGACCACCACCCGCTGCCCCGCCGGCCCCAGCCGTCCCGGGGTGAGCCTCAGATCAGGCTGGCCGGGCCCCGCAGCCGGAGGTTAGCGTTCTTCACCGCATTCCGGGCACCGGACTGCACCGACCGCACGGTACGGCGCCCGGAGGGGGAGAGGCTGTGCCAGAACAGCAGTCGCAGCCCCCAGGTGCTGCGGAGCAGGCGACCCGCGCCCGCCTGCCTGGCCCGCGCCGCCATCTGCTCCGCTATCTCGTCGTTCCCGCCATACTTGAGCGCCGCCACTGCCGGCCGGACGTAGGCCAGACCGGGCGGCAGGCGTTGTAGCTGAGGAACTTCTGCTTCAAGCAAGTCGCGGATCCCGGTGACGCCGCCTCCTTTTTCGCGGGTCATTGAGCCGGGACGCAGGCGCAGATCAACGAGGAAGTGCTTGCTTGCCCAGAATATGGGCGTCTTCGAGCCCTTTGCGATGCGAAGCCACATCTCAAAATCCTCGACACGCTTCCGGGCCTCGTCAAAGCCGCCGACATCGTCAAAGCATGAGGAGCGGATCAAAAGTGAACTGCCGTTACGTGCCGGGTTTGCGCCGATCAGGAAATCATCGAAATCGTACCGCCCGGAGCGCTGCCACTGAAAGAAGAAGGGGGTACCGTTCTCCAGTATCATCCGTGAGCGGCAGAACACTGCTCCGACATCCGGGGGAAGCGATTCGATCAGTGCAACCTGCCGCTCCAGGAACTTAGGATGCCACCGATCGTCGCCATCCAGGTATGCGATGTACTCAGCCTTCGACTCACGGAGGCCAACATTTCTCGCGGCGCTCTGGCCACGATGCTCTCCCGGAACGAGCCTAAACCGGGGATCGTCACCCGCGTGAGCCCGGGCAACGTCAGCCGAATTATCGGCGGAACCGTCGTCGACCACGATGTACTCGAAGTCTGCGAATGTCTGGCGCATGACTGAGTCAACGGCCTCACCGATGTATCTGCCTACGTTGTAGGCCGGAGTGACTACAGTCACTTTGGGATGCCCGGGGAAATGCGAAGTGCTCATGAGTACGATACCACCTTGGGATCAGGCGATCCTTGTTGAGGCATGGCAATCTTAGGAGGAGGCGGGTGCTGCTGGCGCCGAGCCCCGGTCATGACGGGCCTTATCGGAGGCGCGGGTGACGAGTCTGGAAAGATCTAGCATTACATCGGTAAAAGGTAAACCAGCCCTCGTGCAGCGAACCGTAATCCGGCCAGAACGATAACCCCCCATAGCGTTGTCCTTTCAGTCCCTGCCCGGGGACCGAGCGTGAGTCCGTGACCACAGTCCCGGATGAGGCATCTATCAATCAGGATCACCGCCAGGCACGCAATTGGCAACAAGGTGGGGAGCATGTCCTGCACTGGGTGACCGCACTCAGCTCGGGGCCAATGCCCCGCCTCGGCGGCGCGGCTGGCTCCGGGCATCCCACCGCGAACACGACAAGGAACGCTCCACGCCGCAGCCCTGGCTCCTGCACCACCGCAAAAGCTGAACCCCGGGGAGATCGTCCCCGTCGAATCGAGATCATGCCGTCCGGCACGGTCTTTCACGCTTTCACGGTCGACGAGATGCTCCGCTGCTCATCCAGGGCACCGGCCTCAACAATACCCCGCCGGAACCCCCACCCAGCGTTACCAGCCCGACGGCAACCACTGCCGCCACATCATCCACTTCGGCGCCAGCTACAACTCCCGTCTGCTCATCCTCCTCGTGTCCCAGCAGGCCTGAGTGCTCATCAGGGGGATGACCTGGCCTTCTGGGCCCGGCTGCCGTCGCGGCCGGGCACGGAAGGCGGCCGGGATTCCGGTGGAGAGAGCCAGCACAGTGCTCATCGACTGGGACGTCCCGATCGTTATGGATCAGCCTCAAGATCATCCGGAGAGTTAGGCCAGGTGGTCGGCGAGGCACGGACCCGTTCCGATCAGCGCCACGGAGGGAGTTATGGTGCTGCTATGCGGGTGGAGGCCAGCCGTGAAGCTACCGGGTTTGTCAGTGCTCGCGGCGGAAGGCTATGGGTATGGGCCGCGCACCCGCGTTTGTGCTGCTCAGGGACCCCGGCCTACATGCACGCGGCCACTGAGGCACCGTCCGGCCTGACGGGTTTCACCTTGCATCCTGCGGCTGGGCTGGAGTTGTGGTTCCGGATTCCGGGCGGCATCCTGCCTGATGTCCTGGAGATTGGGCTGAGGGGTAAGCGCCAACCGCGGGTCGAGGCGTACTGGGACGGCTGCCTGTTCGCACTCGGCGCCTGACCACGGACGGCGCCGCTCGCCTGGCGCTCGGTCGGGGCTCAGCGTGGCGGCGGCCTGCACGGAAACGACGCTCAGGCTGTGCGCGATGACGTCATGCAGCTCACGGTCGATCCGGGCCCGCTCGTTCTCGGCAGCGCGGTCAGCCCGGGCCCCTGGCCACGCTCAAGCCTTTCCGTCCGGTCCTGCTGGCCTGACGCGCGCTGCGGTGCACGTGCACCATCCGGCCCAGCGCGCGCGGAGAGAGCAGCACCGCGGGAGCCCGTTGCCGGCGCCTCGCTGGGCCAGCTCACCCCGGATCTCGCCGGCGGCGAAGACGCCGTCGCCGACCGCGGCGCCCGCCGCAAAGCCCGGCCATCGCTGCGGCTAGCCAGGACGAACACGGCAATAAAGATCGCCAGCGCCGACTCGAACGGAGGCTGGTCCCCAACCCCACTTGGCTCAAGTCGGCATCGGCCGCGGCTCACCCTACTGCTCAGGGCTGGCACATAGCTCAGTGCGCAGTTCATGACTGCCGTACCGAGTCGCGCTTTCGTAGTAGAGACGCAGCCGCCCGTCGGGCAGCTCGATGGCTGAAACGTAACGCAGCGCCCCACCACCGAAAGGGCTGGATGCCGGGCCAGCCATCGCAATGTATTGTGACCCGTTCCACTTGGCGAATCCGGTTCGCTCCTCATAGTTCTGTGCCGCAGACGCGCGGCCATCGAAATACGCATACTCGCCCACAACTGCTGTTATCCGCGTGCCACGGCTGTACCAGGTCCCCGGCTCTGGCACCATGACAGGCTCACAGTTATACGCATCCACGCTAATCATCTGGTCGGCATTCTCGTCACCCTTGGTCAAAGGATGCAGCGTTGCCCATATACGTAGATCCTGGCCGCGAACCAGCACGGGGTCTTTGATGCCGAATGCTGCGCTGCCAGGAAAGATAGTCTTGCGTGTCCTGGCACTGAAATCTTGTGGAAGGGCCGCCCGCAATCTCTCGATCCGCCAGTGCTTGGAGTTAAACGTGGCACAGCTCAGGTACAGGTCCCAGTCACCGTCAGGCGTCACGTCCAGGGCCGGACGTTCCAATGACTCTGCATCCATGTCCTGCTTGTCGATGGCGCACAAGGTATCGAAATGGATGCCGTCGTCAATTGGAGAGCGGGCTACATACGCCCGGTTACCCCGGCCCTTGTCGGACGGGTGCCTGTCACGATAGACGAGATAGATGTGGTCACGGTGAATGAGGGTACTGGCAGCACCGATCCAGTTGCCGCTTCCGTGCGCAGCGTGCAGCACCAGCTGACTGTTCTCCCAGCGAGGCAGCATGACTCAGTCCTTGCAGGGTTCCACTCCCGGTGATCCCGGCGGTCTGGCCCGGTCAACCCGACCGAGGTCCGGGCGCAGAGTTGTGCTCGCAGCGAGTGCTGAGGACGGCCACGCCCAGCATAGCAAGCAGCTCCCTGGCACCGCTGTACTGCCTGACCCGGGCAGTCTAATGTCAGCCCCATCCAAGATGCTGCTGAAGGGCTAGAGCGGCCATGGTTAGATTCGGCAATCCCCGCAGCCGGCCCGAACTTCGAGCCATCGGGGCGGCCCGCCGTCGCGCGCTTTCGGGCCTGTCATGATAACTTTCATTATTTTCCCCCCATTCGGCGGGGAGCCAGTCTTGTACGGCAAGGTGAGGCCTGCGCAGCTGTCAGTGCGGTGCCGCCCATGGGCCCACGCCAGCCACGCGGTCCACCTTAATGTGGGTGATGTACCCAGGCGGCGGGTTATCCATGGGAGGGAAGCGAACATCGGGACCGAGGTAGGTGTGAGCGAGATGCTGAAGAAGTTCGGCGGCTCCTCCCTCGGTTATCCGAGCCGTGCCATAGACGACGAGGTACTCGTTAAGGCCCATGGCATTACGCGTGTCGGTTTCGATTGAGAGGGCGACACGGCTGTCGTTGCGGATATTGCGCACCTTTCGGTGCTCGGGAAGATGGGCGGCCACGATTTCGTCGCCATCAAGGCCGACCCATACCATGGTCACCTGGGGACTTCCGTCGGGGTTCAAGGTCACCAGATGAGCCAGGGCCGGGGAATCGAGCACAGCTCTGGCACTGTCGGGCAGCGGCGTCGTCATGAAGTGACGTTAGCAGTGCAGGTCGCGGAGGCGCGTTCCGGCGCAGTCTCCCGATCGTCCCGGGAAGCCATGGACGGACCGGTCAAGCGCCCGGTTCTGCCGCCGCAGCGTGTGTTGTCACCGGATAACCAGGCAGAATGGGTGGCCCGCAGGGTCGCGGTAGACACGCCACGGCACCTGCTGGCCGCCAGGACCGGCCTTGGATGAGGTGTGCTCGGCGGCGAACGTCGCGCCCGCGGCCAGGACCCGCTCATGGGCGGCGGCGAGATCAGCAACCAGGACGTCGAAATGCATCAGGCGCGCCGTGCCGGGCGCCTCCTGATGGCCGGCCTCGGTGGCCTGGAATGAAAGCCGCTGGCCGTGCGGAGGCGGCTCCAGGGTGACCCAGCCCGGGTACCATTCCACCGGCGTCCCGCCCAGCAGCCCAGCCCAGAAGCGGGCCAGGTCCCACGGGTCAGGCGTGTCCAGCACGATCTCGCGGACCCAGCCGACCACCCCCGTATTGTCATCGTCCACCAACCCATGATGAAGGACGGTTCGGCCAGCACTCACGCGAAACTGCCGTCCGCTTTTGGCTCTCCGGTCGTCCCCTGGTGTTTTTCTTTGCCAGGGCAGCCGGAGAGGCGGGTGGCACGTTCCGGCTGGATGTCCATGATGTGCTCGCCAACGATGAGCACGCCGTTGCGCTGTGCACGACTGTGGGTTTACTCGTTCGCTAGGTCCTCCCATGTCCTGCCGCTGCGCACGCTTCTGGGCTGTTCGGCCACGATGTCCGAGCCAGGCCGCGCCTGGGCATCACGGGTTTTGACCAAAATCCAGCGGCGCTCGCCGGTGCGGGTTAGGGCGAAGCCTCCGGAGAGTTTGCTGCCGTCCAGGATGACGGACAGATGGCCGGGCTCATCACGGATGATCTCAGCGGCGCCCTCATCCCAGATGATCACCGCGCCGGTACCGCGTGCCTGCCCGTCCCGGACCCCTTCATAGTCGCCCGCGGAGACGGAGTGGTCCTCCACCGGCACGGCCAGCCGCCGGACACGAGGATCCAGCGACGGCCCCTTGGGAACCGCCCACGACCGCAGGACCTCACCGGCCCGGATCCGGAGATCGAAATGCAGTGTCGTCGCGTCGTGGAGCTGTACCACGAAGCGAGACACCGTCACGGCGTGACCTTATAACCGGGCCGTTCACCACTCCAGCGCTCTGACCATTACGCTGCACATCGTTGCGGGGTGAAGGGGCACAGGGCCTGATCACAGATGATGTCCGCTGGTTATGGACACCCGGAGTAGGGAACCTGGCCCAGATCAGGGAAGCCCGGCAGCCGGATCACCGCCGGCCGGCCCTGCTGGTCGTAGTCGAGCGTGAACTGGACCGGTAGCGGCTGCGGGCACCTGACCAGCACCTGGAAGGTGACCGTGATCCAGGAGCTGGCCCCCCGTCCGAGGGTGGGGGGGAGAATGCCGCCCGGCGTTTCGCCGGTGGCCGGCAGCTCCCCGCAGGGTCCCCAGCCTTGCGAGGTCACCCTGAGCCCGCCCAGCGGAAGCACGACCTCGACCCGGCGGAGCCTGACCGCCACCGGCGACAGGTTCGTGATCTGCAGGCCCACTTGCAGCTCGCGGCCGGTCTGCACGGAGCACTGCGGGCCGGACTGGCTCAGCGGGAAGCCGCCCGCCGAGAACGGCGCGGCTGGCCCGGCGGCGGGGGACGGCGAAGGCGCCGCAGCATGTCCTCCGGCGTGCCGGGCGCCAGCGGCGTAGCCAACGACCAGGCCGCCCAGCAGTGCCGCGGCCCCGAGGACGAGAGCGGCCGACGGCGGCCACCACCGAGGGACCAGCCTTCGCCGGCCGCCCAGTTCCAGGACATCGTCACCGGCGCCAGACCCGTCACCATCCGGAACGGTCATCCACCGAACCTTTTCAATCCGTCGATCTCCGCTCAGAGTACGCGGGGCGTCATTTCAGGCTGAACGACTCGCTCTTCCGCGGAGATCGGCAACGCACTGCGGACCAGACTGGGCATTGCGGGTACCGTGACCGGTGCGCTGTCATGCCGCCTTGGGCGTGTTTCGGGATACTAGGCCGCGCCGGCGGGATCGGACAGCGTTGCCGTGTTACCGGCTGTGGGCTGCGTCGAGCCAGGCCTTCGCCCGGGTCGGCGAGGCCTGCGTGAGCCAGGCGTCTTGCACCACTTCGGTCAGTTCCTGCAGGGTGAGCTCGCCGATCCGGCTCGCGCGCACCAGGACCGATGGGTGGCCGTCGAAGTGTTCCGTGGTGAAGAAGGGTGAGGCCTCTTCCTGGACCAGCGCTTGCTTGTCGGACTCCGATGGCACCCAGAACACGATGACGTCGGTGTAGCGGTCGCCAGTATGAGGGTCAACGGCGTCGGGGCGGGGGGTGCGGAAGAACACAAACGACTTGCCGCCTACCTGGTAGATGGGATTGCCACGCGGGCCGTAGCTGACGCTGACATGAGGCATCCTCATGGCCAGGCCGTGCACGTCCTCGACGCGCGCCTGGCGCAGCCCCGGCGACATGGCCTCCAGCGTACGTGGCGGGCGGGCCCCGGAGCTGGTAGCCATGCACTGCCCCCGGCAAGGGACGCTAACTTAGCGGCGACATGAACGCCAGCGCGGCAGAATGCCCCTGGGATCAGCGTCCGAGTGCTCGAAGCCGGCTGGAAGCCATCCGACGATACTCGACTAGGCCAGTAAGCCTCAGCAATCACTCACCGGGCAAGCGAGCCGTCCGCTCGTCCGGATGGGGCGGGCAGCGAGTGGACAGCCGGGGCATCAAGCACGGCCCGCAAATCGGTCGCCGGAACGACAGCCCGCGCATCCGGGGCTCTTCTGGTGGTTGAGGGGCTTTCAGGTGCTGCTGCGCCTGCAGCCGGTTCAGGGCGTGAGCAGGACTTTGCCGATGTTCTGCCGTTGCAGGATCCGGCGGTGAGCTGCCGCTGCCTCAGTGAATGGGAAGACCGCGTCGATGTGCGGCTTGATGCTGCCCGCGTCCCAGAGCGCGAGGACTTCCTGGAATGCCGCGCGCAGGACAGCGATCTCACCCCACAAGCGGCCGATATTGACACCGCTGACCGTCCAGTTGTGGTTCATCAGCTGCAGTGGTGTCAGAAGCGGGATGCCAGCGGCCTGGGCTGCGAGGTGGACAGGATTACGCCGTTCGCCTCTGGTCAGGCTGGCGAACCCGAACGCAACCAGCCGGCCGCATGGGCGCAGCAGCTTAAGTCCCTTCCTCCAGTTATTGCCCCCCAGGGGGTCGAGCACCACATCAACACCCTCGCCGCCGGTCAGGCGGCGAACCTCGGCCGCATAATCGACGGTGCGGTAGTCGATGGGGTGCGTGCAGCCCTCAGCCCGCAGTACCTCGTGCTTAGTTAGCGGCCGAGGCCGTGCCGAACACCACCAGCCCTTCTACGGTGCGGCACAGCTGCAGCACCGCCATCCCCACCCCGCCAGCGGCCATATGAACGAGCACACGCTCGCCCGGCCGGACTGGAACGTACCCGCTTCGGTGGACACCCGGCTTAGCTGCCCGATTCGTCGGGAGAGCGAGAAATGGGTTCGACACGCCGCTCATATACGCCGGAGTACAAGGCGCAGTCGGTAGCTTTCGTCCTTGACGGCGGCCGCCCGGTCGCTGAGGTCGCCCGTAACATCGGCGTCCACGAGATGACTTTGGGCAAGTGGGTGAAGGTGGCACGAGATGCCGCGGAATCCGGGAAGAACCCGGATGCCCCGCTGGGCGAGTCCGAGCGGGCCGAGCTGATCCGGCTGCGGGCTGAGTCCAGGGACGACAAATCGGCGATCGCCGAGCTGCGGATGCAGGTGGAGTTCGCAAAAAAAGTAGCGACCTGGTTCGCGAAAGGCAATCAGTAAGATTCGCTGCCATCGCGGGCTGGGCTGATTCGGGCGCCTACCCGGTGTCATTCATGTGTGCCTGGCTGGGAGTCTCACGTTCCGGCTATTACGCCTGGCGGGGCGCGGAGCCATCCCAGCGGTCGAAAGACGACTCCGCGCTTATCGCGGTCATGAGGAAGGTTTACGATGAGGCGCGCGGCAATCCTGGGGTGCGCCGGATGCGCGCGGGCCTGGCGGCGCTGGGCCAGATGGTGTCGCACAAGCGCGTCCACCGGCTGATGCAGGCCGCTGGCCTGCGGGGGCGCCACCCGAAGGCGTGGAAGCGGACCACCATCGGCGGGGACCAGCCGGTCCCGGCCCCGGACCTGATCGGCCGGGACTTCACGGCCGCGCTCCCTGACACGCGCTGGTGCGGTGACGTCACCTACATAAAGACGTGGGACGGATGGGCCTATCTCGCGACCGTCATCGACCTTTACTCGCGCAAAGTAGTCGGCTGGGCTATCGCCGCGCATATGCGGACCAGCCTGATCATCGCCGCTCTCGACATGGCCATTGCTGCCCGGAAGCCGCCGGCCGGTGTGATATTTCATTCCGACCGCGGCTGCCAGTACACGTCCTCCGTATTCGATGAGTACTGCACGCAGAATAATATCAGGCGTTCCCTCGGAAGGACAGGGATCTGTTACGATAATGCCGTATCGGAATCGTTCTTCGCGACGTATAAGAAGGAGCTGATCCATACCCGCCCGTGGCCTACGCTCGGGAACCTGGAAAAGGAGACGTCGGACTGGATTGCCAACTACTATAATCCAGTCCGGAGACATTCAACGCTCGGGTACTTGACACCCCAAGAATACGAACTAGGATATAGGCAACTCAGTCAATTGGCAGCCTAAATCTGGTGTCCAAAAAAGCGGGAACACTCCAGACGTCGGCCACCCGGAACAACATGTGGTACGCGGTGAGATAGTTGACGGCTATCGCAGCGGCCTCTTCGAAACTCATTCCGTCCGTGATCTCGAACACCTGCTCGGCGGGCACGCAGACCACGTCGGCATGCCCGCCGAAATGCGTCAGGGCAATTACCCGCGCACCTAGCGCGGGGCCCTGGATGCCATCGCCGAGCGCGTCGACCACCCCCGCCGCCTCATAACCAACCACGCACGGTAGCTTCGGGGCGTCGGGATACAGCCCCTGTGCGGCCATCACGTCAGAAAAGTTCAGCCCAGACACGCGCACACGGATGCGGACCTGGCCCGGGCCAGGCTCGGGATCGGGTGTTTCCCGCAATTCCAGCGCCTCAGGGCCGCCTGGCCTGGTGATCCAGATTGCTCGCATGGCCATCCTCCAGGGCGCCAGGCAGGCGGGCCAGCCCGATGCTCGCCCCGGCTGCCAGAACCCGCCTATTCTTCCCCAGGCAGGCACACCCAGGGCCACCGATCCGACCGCACCGCCGCTGTCACTCGGGCGGCTACGAAGGCTGGCTGCGCCCGGGCCGCCCGCCCCGGACCATCCGCGGCAATGCCAGCACCGACGATCATGACTTTTTCGGCATCCCCCATTGCTCCGGACGATAGAGGATCACATGTGTCGCCCGCCACGATCATGGGACCCCGCTGGGCGCGTGATGTCGGGTTTGACCACGGCGTGTCGCCTTGATCATCAATAACCCCAGTAACAGACAGGTAGTTGTCGATGACCGTCCAGCCGTAGAGGTCACCCGCATGCTGCCCGACCGAGGACCCTGTTCGTCTCCGTCGCGAGTCGCCCAGGATCAGGATGAAAAGGCTCCTGGGCCCAAGGTCATGGGTCCGGGATGAGTATCAAGGTTCGTGACTACTGCCAACAGCGGGTTGTCAGTTCCTTCACATTGATCCTTTTCTGCGGTATGCGCATGCCCTCAATCCGGAAGGGCGGGCCGCCAATATTTCCATTAATGGATTGATGCAAGACCTATGTTAGCGGCGTGACCAGCAGCATCAGGCCAGCCAGCATCCGGCGGCAATATATGTGCGGCGTGCCTCGCGGCTCAGGCCGGTGAGCGTGACCGGCGGTGCGCGGCTCCGGGAGTGCACTACCGCCCCAGGCGCATGGACCGGCACACGCTGGTGACAGGCTAGGTCACTGGCCGGCCGGCATCGGTCCTGGCCGCCCGGCTCGTCACCCGGGACGCTTCGTCTGCAAGCCACCGGCCCCGCCGGCACTGCCGGCCGCCCCGATCAAACTGCCCGGCGGCACGGAGGCCGCTGCACGGCAGTGCAGACGAACCTCACATCGTTCCGGTTGGCATTAGTTTCTGCAATGTTACAAGGTCGTTAACGTGGCTCGCCGATAGGGCGGGCCGGGCGCCGCCGCCCGCCGGATAATCCACGTTAACCCCCCCTGACCCTATGCATCAAGGCTAATGTGGGCAAAGCAACTTCTGGAGGGGACGCGAGGGGGAGCTTGGGATGTTGCTGAAGTTTAATCTTTTCGATCTCTTCTATTTGTCCTTCGTCCAGCTGATCTTGTCGACCGTGCTCGTGCTGAGCCCGGCGCGCGGCATCGGCACCCGCTTTCGCTGGACGGGCTCGAGGGTCACCGAGGTCCTCGTCGGCGGGGTGGGGGCGGCAGCAATCTCGGCCGTCGCCTGCGTGCTCACCCACGAGTTGTGGGGCCGGCCGATCGGCGGCCTCGAGACGGCCGCCTACTTGCTCGTCATCGCCTCGGTCGCCGTGATGGCCCTCCAGCCGGACATCAACTTCGTCGGCCAGGTCTTCTACGCCTCGTACCTCGCAGCGGCCTTCACCTTTATCGTCTACGCGGCCTTCATCGCCGTCGTCTCCACGCACTCGATCCTTGAGATCCTGACGGCCTCCCTGGTGATCCTGCTCGACCTGGGCGCGTTCGTGGTATGGATCTCGAACATCAACTACGTGAGCGACGTCTTGTGCCGCGCACGCCGGTCGCGGCCGCTCCCCAAGGCCGATCCCAGCTATCAGCCCTTCGTGTCGCTGCACGTCCCGGCCTACAACGAGCCTCCTGACCTGCTCATCGAGACGATCAAGGCGGTCGAGCGGATCGACTACCCGAACTTCGAGGTGGTCGTCATCGACAACAACACCTCGGATCCGGCCGTGTGGGGCCCGGTAGAGGAGTACTGCCGGGGGCGTGAGCGGGTCCGCTTCGTCCACGTTGCCCCCTGGCCCGGCTATAAGGCGGGCGCCTGCAACCTGGCCTTGCGCCGCTACACCGACCCGCGCGCCGAGATCATCGGCCTGGTCGACGCCGATGACATCGTCCAGCCGCACTATCTGCGCGAGACGGCCCCGTACTTCTCCGACCCGAACCTCGGCTTCGTGCAGACCTTCGAGGGCAACCGCGAGTTCCAGGGCAGCCACTACTACACCGCCTGCGTGGATTCCTTCCAGGCCTTCTACCTGTCGGTCATGTCCTCGCGTAACGAGCGCGACACGGTCCCATTCGTCGGGACGATGGGGCTGTTCCGGCGCAGTGCGCTGACCGCGGTGGGCGGGTGGAACGAGTGGTGCATCTGCGAGGACACCGAGGCTTCGCTCCGGGTGACCAGGGATGGCTGGTCCGGCCTCTACATTCCCCGCTGCTTCGGCCGGGGCGTCGTGCCGCCCAGCTTCCGGGGAATGCTCGTCCAGCGTCACCGCTGGTGCTTCGGCGCCATGCAGATCATGCGGCTGCACTGGCGGAGCCTCATGCCGTGGGACCGCTCGCCCGGTAACCACATGACGAGCGCGCAGCGCCGTGACTACCTGATGGCGTCGCTGGGGTGGTTCCGGGATCTGCTCATGCTGGCCTTCAGCCTGCTGCTGCTCGTGATCACCGGCCTGTTGGTCACGCAATCCAGCTTCGTCGTCTCCCCGATGGACGGCGCCCGGTCGCTCCTTCCGTTGTCGCTGATCATCGTGGCCACGGTCACCATGTTGTGGACGCTGCGCCTTTGGACGACCATGTCGTACCGCCGGGCGCTGCTGTCGCTCGTCATCAGCCTGTCGGTTACCTGGGTCATCGCACTCGGCTGTATCGAAGGGCTGGCCCGGCGCGACGGGGTCTTCCTCAGGACCTCGAAGGCCGGCGGCCGCCGCCGCATCCGCGCGGCGCTCCGGCTGACGCGGGTGGAGACGGTCCTGGCCGTGGCGCTGTACATCGCGGCCGGATTCCTCGCCACCGTGCGGCACGCGCCCTGGCTACTCGTCTTCATCATCTTCCTCCAGGCCACCGTGTACCTCTGCGGCCCGATCGCGTCCGTGTGGAACCTGTGGGCCCAGGGAGTCCCCTGGCCGGAGTACTGGCGCCGCTTCGAGGCACGGCGCCTGCGCACGGAACGCGCCCGGCGGTCCTGGGCCCAGTTTCCCCGGCCCGCCGCCGCCGGCGCCACCGTGGCCGCCCTGTGCGCCGGCGGGGTGGCGAGCGCTTTCCTGGCCCCTGTGGCGCTGCTGCAGGCGACGGTGGTGCGACCAGCCGTGTCCCCGCAGTCGCTGCTGGCCGGCTCCCCGAGCACCGAGGTCTACCTGAAGCTGGGCTCGCGGGCCTCCGGGGCGGCCCGGGCTTACTACCCCATCACCTCGGTGCACCTGTCCACCACGCCGGCGCGGGTCGGGCTCAGATTCCACACGTCCTCGCTCGCGCTGCTCGGCGAGGTCCTCCGGGCGGCCGCGGCTGGTGGGCGGATCTCGCACGTCAGCCTGGCCTTCCGTGCGCCGGGCCTGAGCGGCCGGCCGACGACGGAGTCGGTGGACACGTTCGGCACCGCCGCGGTCACCTCCTTCAGGGAACATCTGTCCGGCACGCCCACGGGCACCGTCTCGATCGTGCTTCCCGCTGTGAGCCACGTGGTCAGCGCGCCGGGCGCGCTGCAGCGCGTTGGCCCGTTCGCCGGTCCGGCCGCCGCGCCGGCCACCAGGGTGCGCGTGACCAGGGATGCGACCGGGACGACGGGGGCGCCCTCCTCGGCCGTGACGGGTGTCCAGCTCTCCCAGCGGGCACCGCATGCTCCCCTGCGCCTCAGCTTCACCACGTCGGCGCTGCCGCTGCTCAACGGGATATTCCGGGACCAAGGCGCCGGCGTCGGCATCCCGGTGCTCACGCTGGCCGTCCGGGCCGGGGGAGGCGGCCGCCCGTTCGCCACGGCGCTCACGTACACCTTCTCGGCGCTGAGCGTCGGCTCCTTCACTGAGAAGAACCTCTCGGGGTCGCTGTCGGGCACCGCCACGCTCGTCGGCCACCCGCGATAGCTGCTGGTCCGCGTCACGGCGCCAGGCCGTCAGGGCGCCAGGCCGTCACGGCGCCACGCCGTCACGGCGCCACGCCCTCAGGCCGCCACGCCGCCACGCGGGCGACCGGCGTGCCGGGGGAGCATGCGCGTCGCATTAGCACCGAGTACTGCACGTGACCGCTCGCCTGCGGATCCGGCAGCAGCGCGACGGCGGCCCGTCGCGGGCCGACGTCGCGCTGCTGCAGGACAGCGCCACGGCGAGGACTCCAACTCGATGGCAACCGCCGCGCGCTGGCGCGCTATGTGGCGAGCTTCAGTGGCGAGGCGGACCCGTGGACCGGGGTCACAACTTGCGCAAGAACAGGTGGCCCTGGCGCACGACGATGGCGATCCCCGTGCCGACGATGGACGACTTCGGGATGGGCCCGAACACCCGCGAGTCACAGGCGTGTGACCGGTTGTCGCCCATCACGAAGTACTGGTTCTGGGCCAGCCTGGTGCTCGGGACCGGCCTCGAGCCGACTGGCCCGGAGCGGGGGTCGTACCATCCCCTCTCCCGAAGCGGCCGTCCGTCAACGAAGATCGTATGGTCGATCGACCAGATCGTCTGGCCGGGCAGCGCCACGACCCGGAGGACGAGGTCACCGCCGCCGCCTCCGACTGTGCAGGGCAGGAAGCGCGGGGGGCGGAAGACGACGACCTGGCCGCTGTGAACAGGGCCCTCAAGGGGACCGGACTTAGCGACGAGGATCCGGTCCCCCGGCTGCAGGGCGGGCGCCATCGCCGCCCCGGGCACCGAGAACGGCTGGACGACGAAGGACTGGACGAACCACGCCGCGAGCGCGGCCACGGTCAGCAGGACGGCCATCTTGGCCAGGAGCGGGCCGTGGCGGCGAGGGCGCCGGCGGCGGTCCGGCCGGGTCGGCGCCGTGGGGACGTAGTCCGTCGGATCGGTGCTGAGACCCCGCAGGCGGTAGTCGAGTTCTTGCGGCGACCGGACGGCGGTCGCTCGATGAGTGGCCACACCGCGCCCGTGCCGGCCGAAGTCAGCGGCGGCACCAGAAGCTGAGCGGGGCGCCGGGCGGCCCGGATAGCCGTCGGCCATGATGTCCTGGAGATCACCGTTATCTGGGGACGGCGGGCTCATCGTGAACCTCGTCTGCTGTTGGCGGCCACGAGGAACCGCTGCACCCCTTCGGTCTCCCCGTCGTCTAGCTCCCCGAAGACGACGCCGAAGTGCGTGCCGGCCCTGATGCTGCGATGCCAGCTGATCCGGCCCGCCACATCGAGGCAGATCCGTGAGGTGGTCACTTCGGCTTCGAGCAGGACCGGTCCGCCGAGCGTCGCGCCCGGTGCGAGCGCCGGGGGCGCCTCGGGCAGCACGCACCGTACCCCGTCCTCGCTCAGATCGACGAGGCCGGCGGAAATGGTGGCGCGCCCGTATCGGATGTGGGCCCGGCCGTCGACGCGGACGCGGACATTGCGCCGGCGCTCGGTTGCCGCGCTCTCGGGACCGCCCGTCATGTAGGCCACCTGGCTGCGGCCGTTGGCGGCCGGCCCACCGCCGGCCGCGCTGGGCCCGCCTCCCGCGTGCGCGCCTACGGGCCCGTTCGCTGGCCCGGCGGTGGGTACGGAGGCGCCGGTCTTCGCTTGGGAGGATCGCAGGCGGCGGAGGCGGCGAGCCGAGACGCGCCGTCCCCCCACGGACTCCAGGCCCCAGGCACGCCGCTCGACGGGCGACAGGTCGGACCAGTTCGCCGGCATCCGCCGGATGAACGACGGGACGCCCTCAGCTGCCTCGGCGCGGAGTTGCCTGCCCCAGCCGGCCGCCACCGAGGCCGCCTGGGTGAAGCTGACCCGGACGGCACTCGGCTCGTAGGGCAGATCAAACAGGCCCGGGTCCTCGAGCCAGTCGGGGCTACCGGCGGTGATCGCCTGGGCCACGTCCGGCCAGCGCACTCGCGCGAGGAGGTAGGGCGCGGCGCGGTCGGCGAGCACGAGGTACGTCACCTCGCCCGTGTCGGGTATCACCGCCGCCCTCGGCGGGCCGCTGACACCGGCACGAGGGCCTGCGCTGGGCTGTGATGGCGCCATGACACAGCGCCGCCGCAGTCGCGCGGCGGGCATGGCCGTCCGGCTACAACGACCATGGACTGGCCCCCCTCACGCGTGCGGCAACTCTCCCCATTTGCCCGCACGCGAACGCTAGCACGGGCCTTCGGCGGGTCGATCCCGCTTTATCCCGCTTCACTAGGCGTTAACACAGAATTGACGTTGGCCGCTGGAGGAGGGCACAGGCGCACAGGAAGTTTGATCGGGACTCTTGCGGCGGCCTCCGCCCGGACCGCACCTGCGGTCCGGGGGTCGCATGGGGCACAGTGACAGCCGGGGCCAACCGAGATCAGCGCCATCACAGTGCCCGCCCGTTCCAGGCGGACCTCGACCGCTTGGCCCCGCGAGGAGGCGTGCACAGGCATGACACCGACCCCGGGCCCCGTCAGCCGCCTCCGGCGCCGTCCCATCCTCCTGGTTGTCGCCCTCGCGCTGGGCGCCGCCCTCGCGCTGGGCGCCACCTGGTCGTTGGCTGGCGGCGCACCGGGCTCGGGCAGCCGGACGGCCGCACCGGGCCAGCCGGATTTCGGGCCGAACGTCTACGTTTTCAGCCCGAGCATGCCGCAGAGCCGCATCCAGGCCAGGGTCAACTCGATCGCCAGCCGGCAGGCCGGCCACCAGTTCGGCACCCAGCGTTACGCGCTGCTGTTCGAGCCGGGCAGCTACGGTTCGGCCGCGCACCCGCTCTTCCTGCAGGTGGGCTACTACACCAGCGTGGCCGGCCTGGGACCCTCCCCGGGCGACGTCGTCATCAACGGCGCCGTCGATTCCTTCAACCAGTGCCGTACGCCAGCGCGCCCCGCCGGCAACTGCACCGCGCTGGATAACTTCTGGCGCTCGCTGTCCAACCTGACGATCAACGTCCCGGCGCCGCGGAGCGGCGCACCATGCCGGCAAACGGCTGAGTTCTGGGCCACGTCCCAGGCGTCACCCGTGCGGCGGGTTGACGTCAACGGGTTCACCTCGCTGATGGACTACTGCTCCAAGCCCGGCTACTCCAGCGGCGGCTTCATTGCCGACTCGGAGTTTTCCGGCCGTCCCGTGCTCAACGGCACCCAGCAGCAGTTTCTCGTCCGGAACAGCACCCTCGACGGCTGGAGCAACGGCGTGTGGAACCAGGTCTTCTCCGGTGACGTGGGGGCGCCTGCCCAGAACTTCGGCTCGGGCGGGCAGTACACGACGCTGGCGGCCAGCCCCGTCACCGCGGACGCGCCGTTCCTGCAGGTGGACTCCAGCGGGACGTACAGCGTGTTCGTCCCGGCGGTGCAGCACGATTCGGTGGGACCGTCCTGGGGCGGCGGCCCGACCCCGGGCACGGCCATCCCGGTCCAGCGGTTCTTCATCGCCACCCCCAGTGACCCGGCACCGGTGATCAACGCGGCGCTGGCCCGGGGCCAGGACCTGATCCTCACCCCCGGCGTCTACCAGCTGCACCAGGCCCTCGAGGTCACCCGGCCGGACACGGTGGTGCTCGGCCTCGGCTTCCCCACCTTGGTGCCGGCCGACGGCGTCGTCCCGATGCGGGTCGCCAGCGTCCGGGGCGTGAAGCTGGCCGGGATGATCTTCGCGGCCGGGCCGGTGAATTCCCCGGTGCTGCTGCAGGTGGGCAGCCAGCCCGGGCTCAGGCACGGGGACCCGGCGGACCCCACCCGGGTGCAGGACGTGTTCTTCCGCATCGGCGGGGCCACGCCGGGCCGGGCGGCCACCAGCCTCGTGGTCAACAGCTCCCAGGTGATCCTGGACGACATCTGGGCCTGGCGGGCCGACCACGGCACCGGGGTCGGCTGGGCCGACAATATCGGGGATACCGGCGTTGCCGTCAACGGGGACCACGTGACCGCCTACGGGCTGTTCGTGGAGCACTACGAGAAGTACGAGGTGATCTGGAACGGGAAAAACGGCACGGATATCTTCTTCCAGAACGAGATGCCGTACGACGCCCCGAGCCAGGCTGCCTGGATGGCGAAACCCGCGATCGACGGCTACCCCGCGTTCCTGATCACCCACCGGGCGGCGGGCTTCCATGGGTACGGGATGAGCAGTTACAGCTTCTTTAACCGGGGCGTGCCGGTCTTTGCCACCAACGCGTTCGAGACCGCCCACCCCCCCGGCAGCGAGCTTCACGACCTGCTGACGATCTTCCTCAGCACCGCTGGGTCCGGCGGGATTAGTCATGTGGTGAACGGCACCGGCAGGTCGTTGACGGCCGCCAACCCGGATACCTCGGTGGATGTGGTCAGCTATCCATGACGCGCCGAGCGCGCCGGACCCGGCCCCGGCGCCGGGTTCCTCGCTGCGGCCGATGGGATCGACGCGCCGGTGACGGCCTGCCCGGCCGGCACCAGATCTGCCGCGGGCGGGCCTGGCCGGCCCGCCACCTCGGGACCAGGCCGGGCCAAGAACATGGGAACCCCCGGCGCATCGATAGCAACTTGTGATCGCATCGGGCGTTACATGGCGGTTCAATAGGCTCACCCCAGCCCCGCTAGCCAGGGCATATGTCATGCTGCGCGTCCGCCGCATGAAGTTGCCCCGTGAAGGAGGCGGCCGCGATGGCTCGACCGCACACAGCTCAGGCTCGGAAACTGCAGCCCGGTTCGCCGGCCAGCCGGAGCCCAGCGCGATCACGAGTGAAGCCGATGAGCCTGCCGCGTCGCGCGACGGCGCTGGCCGCCTGCGCGGTTGCCGTGGCCATGGGCCTGGCCGCCTGCAGCAAGGCCAGTTCCAGCGGATCAATCTCCAACGCGTCGGGCGCATTCGGCTCGGTGCCGCCGGCCAGCGGCACGCCGCAGGCTGGCACGATCACCTGGGCAGAGTCACCCGGCTCCGCGCCCACCTGGATCTTCCCGGTGACGCCCGGCGCCAACCTCTCGGTCACCACGACCAGCAGCTTCCAGGACGAGATGTGGCGGCCGCTGTACTGGTTCCCCAACGGGGTCAGCCCGACCGAGGTGCCGGCCATGAGCCTGGCTTACCCGCCCGCGTACTCCAACGGCGACAAGACCGTGACGATTCGGATGAAGACGAGCTACCGGTGGTCGGACGGCCAGCCGGTGACCGCCAAGGATGCGCTCTTCTACCTGGACGAAGTGCGGGCCGCGGTGCGGGAGAGCGGCGCGAACTGGGGGTACTACACGCCGAGCATCGGGCTGCCCGACCAGGTGGTCAGCGCCAGCGCCCCGAACGCCACGACGCTGGTGCTTACGCTGAACAAATCGGTCAACCCGGTGTGGTTCACCGACGACGAGCTCTATTACCTTCAGCCGATGCCGGCGCACGCCTGGGCCAAGGCCTCGGCCAGCGGCCCGATCCTGGACTTCACCAACCCGGCGAACGCGAAGAAGATCTACGACTTCCTGGCCAAGGAATCCGGCTCCACGGGAACCTACGCGACGAACCCGCTGTGGCAGGTGGTGGACGGCCCGTACCGGCTGACCTCCTTCAACAACACCACCGGCGCGTACACCATGGTGCCGAACCCGAAATATGGCGGCCCGACCTCGGCCAAGGTGCCGACCCTGCAGGCGATCCCGTATACCTCCGACACGGCCGAGTTCAACGCGGTCCTGTCGCACAGCATCGACATCGGCTATATGCCGCAGACCGACGTGCCGCAGCTCAACGCGGTCAAGGCGGCTGGCTACCACGTCTTCGGCTACCCGGACTTCGGCTTCGCCTACGTGAATTACAACTTCGCCGACAAGACCGGTGACTTCAACAACATCATCAACCAGCTCTACGTCCGGCAGGCGCTGGCGCACCTGGAAAATGAGGAAGGCTACATCAAGGCGTTCTTCCATGGGGCCGGTGGTCTCGCGTACGGGCCTATTCCCGCCGTGCCCACGTCGCCGTACGCCCCGGCGAACGCGCTGACCAACCCGTACCCGTACAGCGTCAGCACGGCGGTCAGCCTGCTCAAGTCGCATGGCTGGACCGTGGTGCCCGGCGGCACCACCACCTGCGCGAAGCCGGGCACCGGGCCAGGGGAGTGCGGCGCCGGGATCCCGGCCGGCACCAAGCTGGCGTTCAACGTGCTCTACGCCAGCGACCCGGTCATCATCGGCGAGCAGCTCACCGCCTGGGCGTCGGACGCGAAGAAGGCCGGCATCGGCATCACGCTGCAGAGCGGCACGTTCAACCACGTCATCACGGTGGCCAACGACCCGGGGTCGCCGAAGACCATCAACCAGTGGGCGATGTCGGCCTACGGCGGGTACACCGACGCGAACTACCCCACGACGATGGGCATCTTCACCACCGGCGGGTCCTTCAACGGCGGTTTCTACAACAACGCCGAGGCGAACAAGCTGATCAACGCGTCGGTCACCAGCGACAACCCCAACGCCGTCAAGGCGGAGGCGCAGTACCTCACCCAGCAGCAGCCCAGCCTGTTCCAGCCCAACTATGACCAGATCGTCGTGTGGAAGGACAATGTCTCCGGTCAGCCGGCCGCGATCAAGGCGATGACGCAGTATTTCCTCAACACGGAGCTGATGTACCTGACCAGTAAGGGGTGAGGTATGACGGCTTACCTGATCCGCCGGGCGGCGACCGCGCTGGTGGTGCTCCTGGGCGTCTCGATCTTCATCTTCTTCATGCTGCACGTGATCTACCCCACGCCGGCCATCGACGTGCTCGGCCCGCACGCGAACAAGGCCTCGATCGCGCAGTGGAACTCCCAGCACGGTTTCGATAAGCCGTGGATCGTGCAGTACCTGCGCTACCTCGGCCAGCTGCTGCACGGGAACCTCGGCTACTCCTACAAGCTGAACCAGAGCGTGGCCGCGCTGTTCCAGGAACGCTGGCTGCGCAGTGCTTACCTGGCCGGCATCACGCTGTTCCTCTCGGTGCTGATCGCGATCCCGCTCGGTATCTACCAGGCGATCCGGCGGAACACGGTCGGCGACGCCGTGGTGACGACGGGGGCGTTCGTGACCTATGCGATGCCGGACTTCTTCCTCTACCTGATCGCGATCCAGCTGCTGGCGATCACCTTCCCGGTATTCAGCTACGAGGGCCCGCAGACCACCTCGATGATGTCGATCATCCTGAACTGGCGGGCCATGACGCTGCCGATCGTCTGCCTGACGCTGCTGGACCTGGCCGGGTACTCCCGGTACATGCGGTCGGCGGCGGTCGACACGCTGGCCCAGGACTACATCAAGGCGGCCCGGGCCAAGGGTCTGCCCGAGCGGCTGGTCCTGTGGCGGCATCTGGTCCGCAACGCCTTCCTGCCGATGATCACCCTGATCGGCCTGTCAATCCCGGCCCTGCTGGCCGGCAACCTGGTCTGCGAGGCGGTCTTCAACTTCCCCGGCCTGGGGCTGCTGTTCTACGACAGCCTGGGCACCGCCGACTACCCGGTCCTGCTCGCCTACACGCTGGTGGGGGCGGCCCTGACCATCGCGGGGAACTTTGTCGCCGACATCGCCCTGACGGTCGCCGATCCGCGGATCCGGCTCGTCTGATGGCCGCGCCCACCGGGAGATTCCGTGAGTAACATCGCCCCTGAACTTCCGCCACCGGGCCTGGAGCACGTGCCCGAGGGCGGTGCGGTCGGCCCGGTGCAGAGCGGCTGGCGGCTGGCCGCACGGGAGTTCGCCCAGAACAAGCTGGCCGTCCTCGGGCTCGCCGCGCTGATCTTCTTCGTGCTCTTCTGCTACCTCGGGCCGCTCGTCTACCACGGCGGGCTGACCTCCGATCTCACGGCCACCAATGTGCCGCCATCCGCCGGGCATCCGATGGGCACCGACAACCAGGGCTTCGACGTGCTCGAGGAACTCATGGTGGGCGGGCGTGCCGCCCTGGAGATCGGCTTCTTTTCCGCCGTCATCGGGATGGTCGTCGGCGCGGCCTGGGGCGCGGTGGCCGGCCTGGCCGGGGGCCTGCTCGACGGGTTCCTGATGCGGATCGTGGACGTCCTGCTGTCGATCCCGTTCCTGTTCGTCGTGCTGATCGTGGCGGTGCGCTACGGTTCCTCCGTTCTCGGGCTCAGCGTGATCATCGGGATCTTCACCTGGCAGGTCCCGGCCCGGCTGGTCCGCGGCGAGGTGCTGACACTGCGGGTGCGGGACTTCGTCTCCGCCGCCCGGGCGGCGGGATCCGGGCGAATCCGGCTCATCAACCGGCACCTGCTGCCCAACTCGCTCGGGGTGATCATCGTGACCGCCACGTTCAGCGTGGCTGACGCGATCCTGGCCGTCGCCACCCTCGGGTTCCTGGGCTTCGGCCTGCAATTCCCCACCTTCGACTGGGGCGACATGCTCAACAACGGGGTGTCCTACCTGCAGGACGGTTACTGGTGGCAGGTCTACCCCGTCGGGATCTGCATCGTCGTGGTCGTGATGGCCTGCAACCTGCTGGGGGATGCGCTGCGGGACGCGCTGGACGTCAGGCTGCGCCGCCGGTGACCACGGTGCCAGTCACCAGGGGCCGGCGCCGGCCCGCCCGATGCCAGCCGCCGACCCAGGAGTGACCCGGATGCCCCCAGTCCTGCAGATCAGCGACCTGTCGACGCACATCCAGCTCAGCAAGTCGGTCGTGCACGCCGTCGGCAACGTCGATCTGTCCATCGAGCCGGGCGAGGCCCTCGGGCTGGTGGGGGAGTCGGGGTGCGGGAAGTCGATGACGGGCCTGTCCATCATGGGGCTGCTGCCCCCGGGCGGCGCGATCGTCGGCGGCTCGATCAAGCTGGACGGCAGGGAACTGGTCGGCGTGGGTGATGCCGAGCTGCGCACGATCCGCGGCAACGACGTGGCCATGATCTTCCAGGACCCGCTCACCTCGCTGGATCCCACCAAGACGATCGGCTACCAGGTAGCCGAGCCGGTCCGGCTGCACGAGGGGGCGAGCAAGGCGGCGGCCAGGGCCCGGGCGACCGAGGTGCTCGGGCTGGTCGGCCTGCCGCGGCCGGCTGAGCGGCTGGGCGATTATCCCCATCAGCTCTCCGGCGGGCTGCGCCAGCGCGTGATGATCGCGATGGCGCTGAGCTGCGAGCCCAAGCTGCTGATCGCCGACGAGCCGACGACCGCGCTGGATGTCACCATCCAGGCGCAGATCCTGTCTTTGCTGCATGACCTCAAGGACCGCCTCGGCATGGCCATGCTGCTGATCACGCACGACATGGGGGTGATCGCCGGGCACGCGGACCGGGTCCAGGTGATGTACGCGGGCCGGATGGTGGAGGCCGCCGAGACCGGGAACCTGTTCCGCCACATGCGTCATCCGTACACGCGTGCGCTGCTCGCCTCCATCCCGCGGCTGAACTCCAGCAGCACCCAGCGGCTGTTCAGCATCAGCGGGCTGCCGCCGGATCTGGCGCAGCCGCCAGACGGCTGCCGGTTCGCGCCGAGGTGCAGCCGGGCCACCGACAAGTGCCACAGCGAGGAGCCGCCGCTCGACGGCGGGGCCCGGGAGCACCTGTTCGCCTGCTGGCATCCGGTGGACGGTCCGGCCGGCCCGGCGGCGGATGGTCCGACCGCCGGGGCCGGGCACCTGGCCGCCGCCGGGCCGGCCGGGCCGGGCGGCGGGAACGGGCAGGTGCCGCCGGGAACGCCGCTGCTCGAGGTGCGCGATCTGGTCAAGGAGTTCCCGGTCACGGCGGGTGCGATCCTGCAGCGCAGGGTGGCCAGCGTGCACGCGGTGTCCGGCGTGTCGTTTACCGTGTCGGCCGGGGAGACGTTCGGCCTGGTGGGCGAGTCGGGCTGCGGCAAGACCACCATCGGGCGGGTGGTGGTGGCCCTGGAGCGCCCGGACGCCGGCGCCGTGCTGCTGGGCGGCCAGGACGTTTCCGCGCTCAGCGGCGGTGAGCTGCGCAGGCAGCGCCGTGACCTGCAGCTGATGTTCCAGGATCCGTACTCGTCGCTCGACCCGAGGATGCGGGTCGGCTCGATCATCCGGGAGCCGCTCAGCATCCAGCGTGTCGGGAGCCGCCGGGACCAGGTGCGGCGCGTCTTCGAACTGCTCGACGAGGTTGGCCTGCCGCGCAGCGCCGTCGAGCGCTACCCGCACGAGTTCTCCGGCGGGCAGCGGCAGCGGATCGGCCTGGCCCGGGCGCTCACCCTGAGCCCGAAGCTCATCGTCGCTGATGAGCCGGTCAGCGCGCTGGACGTGTCCATCCGGGCCCAGGTCCTCAACCTGATGAAGCGGCTGCAGGCCGACCACGGCCTCACCTATATCGTCATCTCCCACGACCTGGCCGTCGTCAAGTACATGGCCGACCGGATCGGCGTCATGTACCTGGGCAAGCTGGTCGAGATGGGCTCCGCGGAGGACATCTACCAGCGTGCGGCCCATCCCTACACGGCCGGGCTCATCGCGACCATCCCGGTACCGGATCCCGGGATGGCCAAGGCGCGGAACGGAGCGGGGATCAAGGGCGAGCTGCCCAGCCCGATCAGCCCGCCGTCGGGCTGCAGGTTCCGGACCCGGTGCCCGTTCGCGCAGGGCCTGTGTGCCGAGCAGGAACCACCGCTGCGCTCATTCGGGCCCGGGCATGTCGCGGCCTGTCATTTCCCGCTGCAGGCCGAGGCCTAGGCCTGCTTAGCCGTGCGCGCCCGCGGCGGCGCCGCTGATCGCCGCGACGGCCAGCGCACCCAGCGAGGCAAGGTCATATCCGCCTTCCTGGACCAGGACCGCTGGCCCGAGGGCCGCGATCCGGCGGCCGGCGGCAAAATACCCGGCTTCGGTGACGCGCAGCGGGCTCTCCGGGTCGGCGGCGGCCGCGTCCAGGCCGAGCGATACCACGATGGCGTCGGCGCCCCGGGCGCGCACCTCGCCGCACAGGATGCCGACGGCAGCGAGCCAGTCGTCGTCCCCGGCGCCCGGGGGCAGAGGCAGGTTACGGTTGCCGCCCTCGCCCGCACCCGAGCCGCGTTCCCCGGCGTAGCCGGCGTAATGCGGGAACCAGCCCGCGCCCGGGTCGATGTGCAGTGAGCCGTACCAGACGTCGGCGCGGCCATAGAAGATCATCTGCGTGCCGTTGCCGTGATGCGCGTCGATGTCGATGACCGCGGTCCGCTGCGCCCCGGCCGCCCGCAGTGCCTGGGCGGCTAGCGCGGCGTTGTTGAGGTAACAGGAGCCGCCGTAAGCGCCCGCGGTCGCGTGGTGACCCGGTGGCCGGCACAGCGCATAGGCCAGGCGCTCACCGGAACTGATGAGATCGGCCGCGGTCAGCGCGGCGTCGGCGGCGCCCCTGATCGCCTCCCAGCTGCCCGGGCCGATCAGCGTCATCGTGTCGTAGCAGAACCGGCCGGCCCGGCCGTGCGCGGCGGGCGGCGAGCGCATCGGCAGCCCGGCCAGCATGCCCGGCGTCGGGAACACGTAAGGGACGACACGGTCGCGGCCGTGCTGGGCCGGCAGGCCGACCGCTTCCCAGTCCGCCCAGATCGTGGCCAGGTGATCAAGCAGCAGCGGGTCGTGGACGGCCCGCAGTGCCTCGTCCCCGTGCCGCTTCGCAGCCACCAGGGGAGCACCCGCGGCGGTCAGCGCGTCCCGCAGCACCAGTGCCCGGGCCGGAGTCTCCGTGCCCGGCTCCCGGACCCCCAGCCAGACTTCACCGGCGGGCTCGTGCCGGAGGCAGTCCCCGCTCCACACCACCGGGACTGGCAGGCTCACTGGCTCTCCCCCCTGGCCGCGGTTACCATCGCGGGATGCCGCGTGTCACCGATCTTGGCATCACCATCGGCCTGCTGCCAGCGGGCCCGACTGGCCCGGTTCCCGACGTCCCCGGCACCGGCCTGGACAGCTCACCCAGCACAGCCCGCGATGAGTGACCAGTCCCCGCGCCGGCCCGGGCCGTCGGGCGCCCCGGAAGCGCCCAGGTTCCTTCCCGCGGCCGGGGCCGCCGGCGGCCCGCGGCCGGGGCTGATCCGTACGCCTGGATGCGGGACCGCGACCGGCCCGCCATGCGCGGCTACCTGGCGGCCGAGCGCGCCTACTACGACCGCTGGCTGGAATCCGTCCACGGGCTGCGGGACGAGCTGGCGGGCGAACTCGCCGCGCGGGTGATCCCGGCCGAGGAGTCAGCCAGCTGGCGCCGCGGCGGGCACTCCTACTTCACCCGGACCGTCCCAGGCCGGGAATTCGAGCAGTTCTGCCGGGCCGGTGACAGCGGGACGGCGGCCCGGGTGCTCCTGGACGAGAACCTCCTGCTCGAGGACCCGGCCTGTGCCGCCGGCTATGTCGCCCTCGGGGTGCGTGAGGTCAGCCCGGACGGGCGGCTGCTCGCCTACTCGGTCGACTTCGACGGCGACGAGGTCTACCAGCTGCGCATCCGCGATCTGGCCAGCGGTGCGGACCTGGCGGAGCGCATCGACGGCACGTATTACGGCCTGGCCTGGTCGGCCGACTCGGGCTCGCTGCTCTACGTCGTCACCGACGCCCAGTACCGCCCGCATGAGGTCTGGCGGCACCGGCTGGGCACCGGGCCGGAACGGGACGCCCTGGTGTTCCGTGAGGAGGACGAGCGCTTCGACCTCACCGTGCGGGCCACTCGCAGCGGGGCGTACGTGCTCATCGAAACCGCCTCCCGGGACACCACGGAGACGCTCGTCCTGCCGGCTGAGGACACCGGGCGGGCGCCGGCCGTCCTGCAGCAAAGAGAGCCCGGCACCGAATACCGCGCTGATCACGGCGACGGCCCCGGCCGGGGGGAATTCTTCCTGGTCACGAACGCCGGGGCGGAGGAGTTCCGGCTGGTCCGGGCCCTGGCCAGCGCGCCCGGCCGCGATGGCTGGAGCGAGGTCATCGCGGGGTCGCCGGACACCCGCCTGGTCTCCTGCGATGTGTTCGGGCGGTACCTGGTGGTGGAGCAGCGCCGCGGGGCGGCGACCCAGCTGCGCATCGTGGACCGCCAGTCCCGGGACCAGCGGCTTATCGAGGCGGGCGGCCCGGAGGTCTCGCTGGCCCTGGCGGTGAACCAGGACTACCGGGCGGCCGCGGTGACCGTCCGGACCGAGTCGCTCATCGACCCGCCGTCCTGGCACGACGTGGACCTGGCCACGGGCCAGTGGCAGCTGCGCAAGCGCCAGGCCGTGCCCGGTTACGATCCGGCGCGGTACGCCAGCGAGCGGATCGCCGCGCCCGCCGGTGACGGGACCCTCATCCCCGTCACCATCGCCTACCGGAAAGGGCTGCGGCCCGATGGCACCGCGCCCTGCCTGCTGTACGGGTACGGCGCCTACGAATCGTGCGAGTGGCCCGGGTTCAGCGCCGGGACGCCGAGCCTGCTGGACCGTGGCTTCGTCTACGCGGTGGCACACGTGCGGGGCGGCGGTGAGGGCGGCCGGGGCTGGTGGCTGGACGGGCACCTCCGCCGCAAGCGCAACACCTTCACCGACTTCATCGCCGCCGCGGACATGCTGGCCGGGCAGGGCTGGGCCGCGGCTGACCGGATCGTCTCCCGCGGGCTGTCAGCGGGCGGGCTGCTCCAGGGCGCGGTCTTCTCGATGGCGCCGCGGCGGTGGCGGGCGGTCGTCGCGGAGGTACCGTTCGTGGACTGCGTGACCACCATGCTGGATCCCAGCATCCCGCTCACCATCAACGAGTGGGATGAGTGGGGCGATCCCCGCGACCCCGGGGCCCGGGCCTACCTCGCCTCCTACAGCCCGTATGACAACATTCCCGCCGGTCCCCGGCCCGACCTGCTGGTCACGGGAAGCCTGCACGATCCGAGGGTGCTGATCCATGAGCCGGCGAAATGGGTGGCGCGGCTGCGGGCCAGCGACACCGCCGGCGGGCGGGTGCTGTTCCGCGCCGAGCTGGGCGCCGGAGCCCACACGGGCCCGGCAGGGCGGTACGCAGGACTGCGCTACGAGGCCGAGATCCTCGCTTTCATCCTCGACGCGGCGGGCTGAGGACGCGGCACCGGGAACCTAGCCGAGTCCGGGGGGAACCTCCCCAATGCAGGCCGAGTGCACATAGCGCTGGAAGTCCGCGAGCAGCCGCTCCTGGGGCAGAATCCGGCCGCGATCGATCCAGCTGCCTGCCACGCCGCGCTGCGCGGCCGCGACCAGTGCGGCGTCCTCGTTGCCGACGTCACCGTCGAAGGCCATCATCGAGCCGATCCAGGCCTCGTCGGCGTCCGCGCCGAAGTAATAGTCGAGGAACCCGGCCGTCTTCCCCACCCCATCGGGGTAGACCGGCCCGATGGAGAGGTTCTGGCGGCCGGGGTTAATGTTGATCTTCACATTGGGCAGCAGCAGGTGATAGCTGCCTGCGGTGACGCTCCCGGCGACGGGGTAGCAGGCCGTGGCGCGGCCGTGGCGCACCGGTGCCCGGTGGCTCAGCCGATGGGCGGTGGCGGTCAGCTCGTAGCCGTCCGGGCTCACGTCCATGACTGACGACAGTCCGGGGTGGGCGACCGGGCAGTGGTAGCACTCGAGGTAGTTCTCGAGGTGAATCTTCCAGTTCGACGCCAGTCCGTAGTGGAATCGCTGCCGCAGGCGCAGCCCGCCGATGTCGACGCCGACCCCGGCCATGACCTCACTCAGGTCACCGACGACCTCGTCGAGTGACGGGCCCTCGGCGGACAGGTTGGCGAAGGCAAACGGCCCGAACGCCGCGACCCGGACCGGCACCAGGCCGAGCGCCGGAAGCTCGGCCTGGAGCTGCGGGCCGCACTGCGGCGCTGAGCGCAGTGTCCCGTCCAGCTCGTAGGTCCAGGCATGGTAGGGGCACCGCAGCCTGGGCGCGTTCCCGTCGGCCGGGACAACAACGCTGCCCCGGTGACGGCAGACGTTGAGGAAGCCGCGCAACTCGCCGTCGGCACCCCGCACCAGCACGACGGGAACGCGCGACACCTGGCCGACGACATGGTCGCCCGCTCGTGACAGATGCTCGAGTGGCCCGACATACTGCCAGCTGGACCGGAAGAGCCGCCGTTCCTCGACCTCCAGGACGCGCGGGTCGCGGTACCAGTCCCACGAGATGACGGGCATCATCTCAGGTGCCGTTCCTCGGGAACTCGAGGTGCCACTGGCGAGAGTGCACGCGGTGACCATTCTCGCGAGCGTCCAGGCCGAGCGTCACCAGGAACGTCGATGGGCCGGCCGACATGCGTCCGGTGGCCTCCACGGCGACGCTGAGGTGCTCGGAGCGGAGCGAGGCGAACTGCTGGGTGCTGACTTCGGCCGAGACCGGCTGGCCAGCCACGATCCGGTAGGTGGTCATGTTGGCCCCGTCGGCTTCGATCCCTGCGTTGACCAGGCGGAAGTTCCCGCCGACGTCCCAGTCGAAGATTACCTCGGCCGACCCATCGACCAGGTTGTGCCTGATGATCCGCTGGGTTGGCCGCCGGGAAAGCACGTCGGTCGCGATGCCCGCCGGCCGCTCCGGCGGCCCGAAAGGCGCCAGGGCATCGTCCTGCGCTCGCGGGGTCCGCACCGGGAGTTCCACGAAGGAGCCCGCACTGCAGCACAGGCCCAGCGTTACTGGCCGGGGATGAGGCCACATCCAGGGCCAGTACGTGGTCGAGACCGAGAGCCGGATCCGGTGACCGGCTCCGAAACGGTGCGCGATGACCTTCAGCGGCAGCTCCACGCGCACCGCCTGGCCGGGCACCAGGGGCGCGACGCGGTCGTGGCCTTCCCGGTGCGTGAGATTGAACAGGTCGCGAGTGACAAGCAGCGATTCCCCCGTGGGTGCGACATCGCACAGCCGGACCACCACGCTCGCCGCTGGCTGATCGCTGATGGCCGTCAGGCTCACCCACGGGTTGCCCAGGATCTCGACGGCCTCCCCGAGCGGTCCGGAGGTGAAGCTGAGCGAGCGGCCGTCCTCGCCCCGCTGGTCCCCGGGCCAGTCCCCGGAACCCCCGTCCGCGGTGAGCGCCCCGGCGTCGAGCCCGCCGGTTTCCTCGCCCCGGTGGCGGCACACGCCGCCGTCACCGGGGCGGTCCGACAGCTGGCCGTTCCCGCTGGCCACGAGGTAGAGGCGCCGCGCCGGGCGGGGCAGCCCGCCGGCCGGCGGCCAGCACGGTTCGGCCACCCACCGGCCCGGCCAGTCCTGATGGTGGGGCGCGGGCGGCGTGTACTCCTGCATCCAGGCCCGCAGCATCGGCTCGTCCATGATCCCGGTGTCGATCCCCTTGAGCCAGTGGTCCCACCACCGGAGCGACTCCTCGAGGAAGCCGATCTCGGGCCCGGGCACCGAGTCGTTCGGGAAGGCGTGCGACCACGGGCCGATAAGGCCCTTGCGCGGCCCGGTCAGGCCGGCCAGCAAGCGCGGGATGGCATCGGTGTAGCCGTCGGACCATCCGCCGACCGCGTAGACCGGCACCGTGATAGCGGAGTAGTTCTCGCAGACCGAGCCGTGGCGCCAGTACTCGTCCCGGAGCTGATGCGACATCCACGGCTCGATGAACGCGGGCGTCAGCGTCAGGCGCTCGCGCCATCGCTCGCGCCAGCTGGCGCCGACGACCGCCGGGTCAGGTGGCAAGGCGTTCCAGACCAGCATGGAGACCGCCCACTGCAGCATGTCGACCGCGAGCACGCATCCGCCCCGGTAGTGGACGTCGTCGGCGTAGCGGTCATCGCTCGCGCAGATCGTGAGGACCGCCCGCAGGGCGTCCGGGCGCAGGGCCGCCACCTGGAGGCTGTTGAAGCCGCCCCACGAGATGCCGGTCATGCCGACCTTCCCGTCGCACCACGGCTGGGCAGCCAGCCAGGCGATCACGTCGCAGCCGTCCTGGAGTTCCTGGGGGGTGTACTCGTCGAGAATGAGGCCGTCGGAGTTGCCGGTGCCACGAAGATCCACCCGGGCGCACGCGTAGCCGCGTGCGGCGAGATAGGGATAGATCGCCGCGTCCCGCGCCGCCATCAGATCCCCCTGCCGGTAGGGCAGGAAGTCGAGAATCGCCGGGACCGGTGCCGCCCCGGCGTCCTCCGGCAGCCAGATCCGGGCGGCCAGCCTGGTCCCGTCGGGCATCGGTATCCACGCATGCCCGATCGTGCGCACCCTGGACAGGGCCCGAGCGCGCCGCCCGCCGGTCACTGCGCCGTTGCTGCTCAACGCGACGGATCCTCCGATGCCGGGACGGTGGCCGATGGCGACGACACCGACCCTACGGCGATGATCGTCGATGTGGTACTGGGAGCCTGGGTGATGTGCGCACTGGCCGGTGGGCCATGATGGCCCGGCCCGGCCGGGGAACCGGCGGCGGCCGTGGCCCGGGCCGGAATCAGGCTGCGGTGAGCCGGTATGCGGAGCCGCTGCTGCCCGCGGTCCAGGCCTCCGGCATGGCTGCCGCGAGGCCGTGCTGGGCGCGCCAGCCGGTGCAGTGCCCGGGCACGACGAGTTCAGGAGCCATCCGGGTGAGGGCGTCGATGGTGGGCTTAATGATGGGCTCGAACGCGGGGCCGCTGAGGTGCAGGCCGCCGAGCAGGGCGTGCAGTGTAGGCACGGCGGTGAGCCGCTGCGCGTGGCGCACGATGTTGATGGCTCCGGCGTGCCCGCAGCCGGTCAGCACGACCAGGCCGCGCCCCCTGACGTGCACGATGAGGGCCTGATCGTCGATAACCAGCGGGTCGTGCTGCCAAGTCGAGCCGGTCCACTCCTGGTGCGCAGGTGGCATGCCATGCTCGAACTCGGTGGTCCGGTCGACCTCCCCGGTGATCAGGACGCAGCCGTCGGCGAGCAGTGAGGGCTCCCGGCGCTCTATCACCGCGAAGCCCTCGGCTTCCAGGGCCCGCTTGCTCAGGGTGGGCATTTCCTCCGGCTCGCGGCCGGGGACCGCCAGCCGCCGGCGGGTCCAGATCTTCGGATGGATCACCATCGGCAGCGACCGGGGGCCCCGCTTTCCGGCCAGCCCGGCCAGGCCCCCGGCGTGGTCGAAGTGGCCGTGACTGAGGACCACCGCCTGGATCCGGGACAGGTCGGCGCCGAGCCGGTCAGCGTTGGTGACCATCGCGTCCGGGGACAGGCCGGTATCGAACAGCAGGGTGGTCGTGGTGGTGCCACGGCGCACGCTAACCAGCGCGGAGAACCCGTGCTCGGCCATCAGGCCGACCGGCGTCACCCCCATCTCGAACTGCCGGGCCTCGGCCCGGCCAGCCCTGAAGGGTGCCCGCGTGATGCGTCCGTCGCCGGTGAGCAGGGCGTCGTACACGTTGTCGACCAGAGTCGTGATCACGATCTCGTCGACCGCCTCCAGCGGCACCGGATCGACCGCGGATCCGGTGGCGGCGCGCGGGACGGCCGTGGCGACGTGTCGCGGATCTGCTGGCGAGTCGCACATCAGGAAACTCCATCGTCGGTGTCAACGGGTGCTCACGCGGACTTCGCCGTGGCGGCGGAGTGCTGGCCCTAGTCACGTACTACCCTCGGAGCCCGCTGCGCAGCAGGCAGAACTCGTTGCCTTCCGGATCGGCGGGCAGGTGCCATCCTTCATCGCCGCGCATGCCATGCCAGCCACCGTATGAGGTCGGTGCGGGCGCGGTCTGGGTCAGCAGCGGGGCCGCCATCGGCCCGGCGCGGCCGCGCGGCGGGATGGGCTGGGAACTGGCTCGAGCGGCATTGTCGCCGGCGCCGGGGAGAAAGCTGTCACCGTCATCCTGTGATCATTTCTGGGTGAGGCGGAAAGGTCGGGCCGGGCGTTATTCAAATGATCGCTGCAGAAAAGCGCCAGGCTGGGGCCCCGGCCTGGCTGGCCGGGACCCCAGCAAGAGTCCGCCGGGTTGAGTGACAGGGAGTTGAGTTACAGGAGAGTAGTGACCGCCTTGACCTCGGTGTAGTTGTTGAGCACCTCGTGGCCCATCTCGCGGCCCCAGCCGGACTGCTTGTACCCGCCGAACGGCAGCGCCGCGTCGAACACGTTGTAGCAGTTGATCCAGACGCTGCCCGCCTTGATCTTCTTGGCCAGCGCGTGCGCCTTGGAGATGTCCTTGGTCCAGATGCCCGCTCCGAGCCCGTACGGGGTGTCGTTAGCCTGGGCGGCGACCTCGTCCAGATCACTGAACGGCGCCGCGACCACGACCGGCCCGAAGATCTCCTCCCGGACGACCTTCATGTCCGGGCGGGTGTTGGTCAGCACGGTCGGCTCGACGAAGTAGCCGCGAGTGCCGTGCCGCCCGCCGCCGGACAGCGCGGTGGCCCCTTCGGCCATGCCGGACTCGACGTAGCCGGTCACGCGGCGCAGCTGCTCGTCCGAGACCAGGGGCCCCATCTGGGTGCCCTGCTCCATCCCCGGGCCGAGCTTGATGGACTTCGCGATCTGTGCCACGCCGTCGATCACCTCGTCGTACCGGCCCTGCTGCACGTACAGCCGCGACCCGGCCACGCAGCACTGGCCGTGGTTGAAGAAGATCGCGTTAGCCGCGCCCTCGATCGCGCTGTCGTCGGCATCGTCGAAGACGACGTTAGGGCTCTTGCCGCCCAGTTCCAGGCTGACCTTCTTGAGGTTCCCGGTCGCCGCGTTGGCGATCAGCCTGCCTACCTCGGTGGACCCGGTGAACGCGATCTTGTCCACGTCGTGATGGGAGGCCAGCGCCGCCCCGGCCGTCTCGCCGAACCCGGGCACCACGTTGATCACGCCGTCCGGCAGGCCCGCCTCGGCCATCAGCCCGGCGAGCCGCAGCGCGGTGAGCGGGGTCTGCTCGGCGGGCTTGAGGATCACGGTGTTGCCGGTGGCCAGCGCGGGGCCGAGTTTCCAGGCCGCCATGAGCAGCGGGAAGTTCCACGGGATGATCTGGCCGACGACGCCGACCGGCTCGCGCAGGGTGTAGGCGTGGAAGTTGGCGCCGGGCATGTAGGGCACCGAGATGTTGATGGTGTTGCCCTCGAGCTTGGTGGCCCAGCCGGCCATGTAGTGGAACAGGTCGGCGGCCAGCGGCACGTCGGCGGCCTGGGCGACGGCGAACGGCTTGCCGTTGTCCAGCGATTCCAGCTGGGCCAGCTCGTCCAGGTGCTCGAGGATGAGGTCGCCGATGCGCCAGATGATCCGGCCCCGCTCGGACGGGGTCATCCTGCTCCACGGCCCGGTCTCGAACGCCCGGCGCGCCGCCTTCACCGCCCGGTCGATGTCCTCGGCTTCCCCTTCGGCCACCCGGGCCAGGGTCTCCCCGGTCGCCGGGTTGGGTGTCTCGAACGTCTTCCCGGATGCCGAGTCCGACCACCGCCCGTCGATGAACAGCTGCCGCGGGACGCCGAGGAACGCCTCGACGCTGCGGTCCAGGGTCACTGTCATGAACGCTCATCTCCCCTTGCTGTACGGCACCGACAGCCACAGGGTCGCGGCCAGCCTGCACTCACTGTCCGTGCCCCGGCCTGCCAGCGGAGGCACGTCTGATAGTGCCGATTGTCCAACAGCCTGGGCGCCCCGGCAGCTACCCAACTGGGCGGACCCGGACGCCAGGAGGACGGGCGCCGGGACTGCCCGATCGCCCGCCGCCGGCCGCCCGGAAATGTCCGGCCGCCGCGCCCGGCCAGAAATGCCGGCGTAACAAATCCCTGATATCGGCGTAATGTGGGCATTATCGGCGTACAGGGCGGAGCCCTTATATTGATCTTCTGGAAATAGTGATGATTGAGAGTGGCTTGCCGGGTGCCGGCACCTGGCGTGAACAGAGCCCCGGCCGGCTGCTGGGCCCGCTACGGCATGGGGCTTACAGTCCCCGCCCCTCACCTGCGCTGGCCAAATTCCATGCTCCGGAGATCGTCTTCGGCCCCGGCGCGCTAGCCGAACTCGGTCACTGCGCGGGCCGTCGGGGCGCGGCGGCCGTTCCTGGTCACCGACCCGGGGCTGATCGAGGCCGGCTGGGTGGACGAGGCCCTCACGTACCTGCGGCACACCAGGGTGGCGCCGACCGTGTGGTACGGGCTCACGCCTAATCCCAAGGATCACGAGATCGAGGCCGCCTTCGAGCGGTACGCCGAGAGCGGCGGCGACGTGATCATCGGGCTGGGCGGCGGCTCATGCATCGACACGGCCAAGGGCGTGGCCATCCTGTCCGGCAACGGCGGCCGGATCCTCGGCTACGAGGGGGTGGACAAGGTCGTCCACCCGATCCCGCCCACCGTGATGGTGCCGTCCACCTCGGGCACGGGCGCCGATGTGTCCCAGTTCGCGGTCATCACCGATACGGCCGCCCATATCAAGATCACCATCATCAGCCGCACCCTGGTGCCGGAGATCTCCGTGATCGACCCGCGGCTGCTGACCACGATGCCGGACTGGCTGAACGCCGCTACCGGGCTGGACGCGCTGACGCATGCGATCGAGGCGTTCGTGTCCCGAGCGCACAACCTGCTGACGGACACCCACGCCCTGAATGCCGTCGGGCGGATCACCCGGCACCTGCTGCCCACTCAGCTGCGGCCGCATGAGACCGGCCCGCGGCTGGCCATGGCCCAGGGCTCGCTGGAGGCGGGCATGGCGTTCACCAACGCCATCCTGGGGGCGACGCACGCGATGAGCCATCAGGTCGGCGGGCTGCTGGACCTGCCGCACGGCGTGGTGAATGGCGTGCTGCTGCCCCACGTCATCAGGTTCAACGCCCAGGCCTGCCCGGAGCGGTTCGTCCCGCTGGCCGTGGCCGGCGGCGTTCCCGCCGAGGGCCTGACCGCCGATGACGCGGCGCCGCGGCTGGCCGAGCGGGTCCGCGAGCTGGCCGACCAGGTGGGGGTGCCGAAGGGCCTGGCCGCGCTCGGTGTCACCGAGGACATGCTGCCCCAGCTGGCCCGGACCACCCTGGAAGACGCCTGCCTGACCACCAACCCCCGCGAGGCGGGCATCGCCGATATCGAGGCAGTGTTCCGGGCGGCGCTGTGACCACCTCGCCGGCGCACGGGCCAGGACCCGATGGCCGTCCAGGCGGCAACCTGGAGGCCCTGACCGGCCTGCGGTCCGGCAAGCGCTCCTACTATCCCGAGTACGTCCGCTCCGCGGAGCGCCTTGAACTCGCCGTGCAGGCCCTGGATGGTATCTCGCGGGCGCTGGTGCGCACCGCCGCCGGGCCGCGCACGCTGGTCGAGTGGGTAGTGCGGACGGCGACGGCGCACCTGCGGGCCGACTGGCTGCTGTTCGTCGTGGCCGACGGGGTGCTGCCTGCCGCGCGGCCGCGGTTCCTCGCGGTGGCCCACGGCGAGCTCATCGATGACGAGAGCAGACTGCCCGCCGAGGTGCATGAGCACCTGGCCGTGCTGCGCGGCCGTCCCTGGGAGGTCGAGTCCCACGCCAGCGGCCAGGAATGGGTGCGGGTCTCGATGACCCTGGATGACGAGCCGGTGGGCGGCATAGCAGCACGGCCGAGCGCCGGGCTGGAGGTGGCCGCCACCGATCGCGCCATCTTGCGGGTGCTGGCCAACCAGGCCGCCGTGGCGCTGCACAACTCATTCCTGTTCCACGCGACGACCCAGTTGCGCGGCCAGAGCGACCAGCTCTACGACGCGACCACGCGGCACGCCCGGGACCTGGCGGCGCGCAGCGCCCAGCTCGCCGACACCCAGCGCCAGCTCGTCGCGGTCATGCAGCGGCAGGCGCTGGACGACGAGCGGCACCGGATCGCCCGCGAACTGCACGACAGCGTGACCCAGTCCGTGCTGTCCGTGGGCATGATAATCGAGGTGTGCCGGGCCGAGCTGGAGGGGATGGACGGCCCTGCGGCGAAGATCGCGGAGCGCCTGGCGCCGGCCAAGGACCTCACCCGTCATGCGGCCGAGCAGCTGCGCACCGCGATCTACGCGCTGCACCGCCCCGCCGACGAGGCCGCCGCTCCGCTCCCGGTCTTGCTGCACCGGCTGTCCACCGTGCACCGGCCCGTCAACCTGAATGTCAACGTGACCCTCAACGGGCCCCCCATCGCGTTGCCGCCCCAGGTCGAGCAGTCCATGCTGCGGTGGACGGGGGAGGCCCTGTTCAATGCCGCGGCGCACGGCAAGGCCACGCGCGCGCAGGTCCGGCTGTGTTACCGGGCCGAGGAGGTCAACCTCAGCGTCTCCGACAACGGGACCGGCGACCCCGCGCAGTTGCGCCGGGCGCTGAAGCTGACCTGCACGGCGGACCTGTCTGGACGGCACCGCGGGCTGGCGAACATGATGGCGATGACGGAGGAGCTGGGCGGCAGGCTGTCGATCCGCCGCTCCCGGACCGGCGGCATCTGCCTGCGCCTGGGCATCCCGCTGACCGTGCTGCGGCGCCATGAGAGCGGTGGCCAGCCGTCAGGGGAGGATGGCGGCGATGCCTGAGGCACGCCCGATGCCCGCGGGCACTGCTGCCGAGGCCGCGGTCAGCATCGTGCTCATCGACGATCACGCGATACTCCGGCAGGGCCTGCGGTCGCTGCTGGAACGGGAGCCCGACCTGCAGGTCGTGGGGGAGGCCAGTTCGGCCGGCGAGGCGCTGGCCGTCGTCGAGCGGACCCGCCCGTCGATCGTGCTGCTGGACATGAAGCTGTCCCCGGCCGCGGACAACGACGGGCTGAGCCTGTGCTCCCGGCTGACCACGCTGTACCCCGGGCTCAGCGTGCTGGTGCTTTCCACCTTCGTGGACGACGCCCTGGTGGTCAGCGCCATTCAGCACGGGGCGTGCGGTTACGTGGTCAAGGACGTGGACACCATGGAGCTGGTGCGGTCCATCCGCCTGGTCGCGCAGAAGGGGAGCGCGTTCGACTCCCGGTCGGCCGCGGCCATGGCGCGGTCGATCCACGCCCCCCCGGCCCGCTCCCCGCTGACCGACCGCGAGCTGAACGTGCTGCGGCTGGTGGCCAACGGCCTGAGCAACCGGGGCATCGGCGCGCAGCTGCACCTGTCGGAGACCACGGTCAAGTTCCACGTCCGCAACGTCATGCGCAAGCTCGAGGCGACCAGCCGTGCCGAGGCGGTCTACAAGGCGACCAGGAACGGGCTGGACCTGACCTCGGCTGAGCCAGGCGGCTAGGCGGCGGCCAGCACCAGCCAGCCTCCGTGATCCTCGTGCACCGAGCCGCGGTGGCCAGTGCTCTCACCCAGCTGGCTGAGCGCAGCGAGATCGAAGGTGCGGACATGGCCGTACACCGCGCTGGGTTCCTCCTCGAACGGCACGGCCACCACCACCTGGCCCCGGGCCACCCGCAGCGCCTCGCCGAGCACGGCGCGGCCATGCTCGGGGGTCACGTGCTCCAGCAGGTGGATCACGCTCACCGTCTCGGCCCAGTCGTCGGGGACCGGGATCCGCGCCGCATCGCATATCAGCGTGCTCACCTGCAGCCCGCGCGCGGCGGCCACCGCCTTCAGCAGGCCCATGGTGCCGCCGGACAGGTCGGACGCGGTCACCGTGTTTCCCGGCCGCTCGGCCAGCAGCAAAGGCAGGAAGCCGAAGCAGGAGCCCACGTCGAGCACCTGGCCGGCCGGGATGAGCTGGAGCGCGTGCGCGTACACGGGGGCATGGCCGCTGATCGTCATCGGCCCGTGGCCGTCCGGCGGGGCCGCCGTCCGCCAGCACTGGCGGATCCGGGCCAGGGTATTGCCGTAGAACGTGCACCAGGCCAGCAGCGGCTCATCGATGCAGGACCGCACGACGCCGGTGAATACCCGCTCGAAGATCTCCGCCCCGGACAGCCAGCCCGGCGCGAACAGCTCGTCGGCCAGCAGCCCGGCCACGTTGTTGTCGATCTGGTCGGGGCGCAGCCAGTGGCTCACCTCGATCCGGCGGCCGCGCTCGGTCACGCAGAAGTGGTCGGTGCGGACGACGGCAGCGGTACGGCCGGCCCGGCCATCCGGCTTCTCGGTCAGCTGGACGCTGACGAGATAGTCGTCGTAGCGCCCGTGCGGGCACGGCGCGAGCGCATCGATGGCCTGCGGGAGCGACCGGATCCGCGCCGGTTCGCTCACCGCCCGGTCGCCTCCGCCGATATCTGCTGCGCTACCCGCTGCAGCCCGGTGAGGTCGGCGACCACCTGGACCCGGTCGCAGAATTCCGCGTAGAGCGGCAGGTCGCAGGACCCGAGCCGCCAGGAGTACCTGGGCTCCGGGGTCAGCCAGATCGTCTCGCGGACCCGGCGGGTGATCTCCTGGAACGTGTCCAGCTGGGCGTCGTGGCCGTTGCCGCGCCCGTCCCCGAGCACGATCAGCGTACTGCGGCGGTCCAGCGCGGCGGAGTTCTGCGACAGCAGCCTGGTGAACATCGTGCCGTAATCGGAGCTGGCATCCACGTCGAGCAGCCCGCCCGCGGGCAGCCCGTCGAAGACCAGCCCGAGCGCCCGCTCCAGCGGGTGCTCGGCGAACAGCTCAGTGACCTCTACCGGCGAGTCAACGAAGGCAAAGGAGCGGGCCTGCGTGAACAGTGACTGCATGCCAAAGACCAGGTGCAGCGTGAACCGCGCGGTCGCCCGGACCGACAGTGACACGTCGGCCAGCAGCACCAGCCGGGGCTTGTCCGCGACACGGCTGGTGGTGACCGGCTGGAACGGGACGCCGTCATAGCGCATGTTCTTCCGCATGGTGCGGCCGGGGTTGACCCGCCCGCGCGGCGTGCTGCGCTGCCGGCTGGTCCGGGCGCCGTGCAGCTGGCGGGCCAGCCTGCGCAGCGCCTCCTCCAGCTCGGCCCGCTCCCGCTCATCGACGGACTCGGTCCGCCCGCGCCCGGCGACCCGCCCCTCCACGTCCGTCCCGGCCAGCTTGTCCAGGTAGCGGCGCAACAGCTCGGGCAGGTCGCTGATGACTCCGGCCAGTTGCCGGCGGAGCAGCGCCAGCGCCTGCTCGTCGCCGTCCTCATCCGCCGCCTCCAGCCAGCCGAGCAGCACCTCCTGCTGGGCCACGGTCAGCTCGGTGTCAACGCGGTGCCCGGTGGCCGGGGCGAGCTGGCCAGGCAGCCCGGGGTTATGCAGCCGGTCGGTTTCCAGCTGCACGCTGGCCCCGGCGTCGCGGGCGCTGTCGGCCCCCTCCTTGGACAGCACGATCTCGTCCGTGACCGCCGCCAGATCGATCTTGTTGGCCTCCTGGTGCAGGTTGTACCGCGCAGCGAGATCCTCCTGGCGGAAGAAATCCCGGATGTCGGCCGGCTGGCCATGGCTATGCCCCTGCTGCGGTAGCTCAGAGGGCTCGTCGGAGACCGTGAACGACTCCAGCTCGCCGGTGTCGGCCAGGTCGTCGTGCTCATGGCCGTGGCTGTGGCCGCCGCCGGGGCCGGGCACCCGGCGCAGCGTGAAGAACGCGGTGAACAGCTCGTCGAACAGCTCGTCGTCACGCCGGTCCTTGATCAGCGACACCTGCAGCGCCGCGCGCAGCGTATCCCGGCTGGCCAGGACCCCGGGCTGGGCGGCGGCCAGCATGGCATCGGCCGCCTCGGCCACCGACACGCGCACGCCGAACAGCCGCAGCAGGCGGACGAACCGGTGCAGGCTGCCGACCACGTGCCACCCCGCTCAGCCGCGCCGGCGGCGGGTGAACGCCCCGAATGACCGGCTGCCCTGGCCCTGGCCGGCCGCCGCGCGGCGGGCCGGGCCGCGGCCGGGGGCACCGTAGTAGCCCTCGTCGTGGCGCCCCGGCTGGTCCTTGGCCGCCCGGACCTCCGGGCCGGGCGGCTCCCCATCCTGGCCGGCCCCGGGCCGGGCCGGGCCGTGCTCGTGGGCCGGCCCGGGCCCATGGTCCGGGGCGGGCCCGTGCTCATGCCCGTGCTCATGCCCGTGCTCATGCCCGTGCTCATGCCCGTGCTCATGCGGTGCGGCGGGCAGCTCGCGGTTCGGGTTGACCAGGCGCGGCATGGCCTCCACTGCGCGCTGCATGTCCCGTTCGTACTTCAGCACGATGTTGGCGGTGTCGGCGAGCACGCCCGCGTCGAGCTCGTCCACGCCGAGCACGGTCAGGGTGCGCGCCCAGTCGATCGTCTCGGAGATGCTCGGGCTCTTGCGCAGCGGCAGTTCCCGCAGTCCGCGCACCACCTGCACCAGCTGCCGGGCGGCCGCATCGGGCAGCCCGGTCTGCTTGGACCGGACAATGGCAAGCTCCCGTTCCGCGTCCGGGTAATCGAGGAACAGGTGCAGGCAGCGGCGTTTCAGCGCGGCCGACAGGTCGCGGGTGTTGTTCGAGGTGAGAACCACGTAGGGCGGCGTCTTCGCGGTATAGGTGCCAATCTCCGGGATGGACACCTGGTACTCACCCAGGCATTCCAGGAACACCGCCTCCAGCGCCTCGTCGGCCCGGTCCACCTCGTCGATCAGCAGCACGGCGGGCTCATCGCCGCGGATGGCGTCCAGCAGGGGGCGGGCGACCAGGAAGTGGTCGGAGAAGAACACGCCGTCATGGGCCTCGATCCGGGCGACGGCGGCGGGGATGTCGGCGGCATCGGTGATGATGTCGTTGATCTTCTCGCGCAGCATCTGGGTGTACAGCAGCTGCTTGCCGTAATCCCACTCATACAGCGCCCGGGTCTCGTCCTGCCCCTCATAGCACTGCAGCCGGAGCAGCCTGCGGCCGGTGACGGCAGCCAGCGTCTTGGCCAGCTCGGTCTTGCCGACACCGGCCGGGCCTTCCAGCAGGACTGGCTTGTTCAGCTGCGAGACCAGGAAAATTGTGGTGGCCAGCCGCCGGTCGGTGATGTACCCGGCCGCGGCGAACCGGCTGACGACGTCGTCGATCGACAGGAAAGGGAAGTCATCGGTCAACTGGGGCACGCGTCCTCCGGTTCGTCCGGGCCACGGGTGCTGCCCGCATCGGGCGGTCAGCTGAGCAGGTCGTCCAGGTCACCATTCATGCAGTGCTCGACGACCGGGCGGACGGTCTCGAAGGTGCACTCCTTGGCGTTGCCCGGCGTGCAGGCGTCGCCCAGCACGTGGTTGGTGATCCGGTCCACATCGGCGGCGTTACCCGTGATCGTCTTGGCGTTCTCGTAGAACTTCGTCGGCCCCTGGCCGAGCCGGTTCTTGGAGTAGCTGTCCTGGGTCACGTCCGTGAACTTCTCCGGGATGCCCACGTCCCGCAGCAGCCGGATGGCCGCGTCCAGGGCGGCCTCCGCTGCCTGCACGGCCGTCATGCCGTGCGTGTCCACGCCCATGACATCGGCGATGTCGGCAAACCGCTGGTAGGCCACGGGCATGTTGAAGGCCCACACCCGCGGCAGCGCGATCGCGTTGTTCAGGCCGTGGTGGGTGTCGTAGAAGGCACTGACCGCGTGCGAGATGGAGTGGATGATGCCCAGCCCGCCGGAATTGAACGCCTGCGCGGCGATGTACTGGGCGTACATCATGCCCTCACGGCCCGGCAGGTCCTGGCCGTTCCACACCGCGGACCGCAGGCTGGCGGCGGTCAGCTTGATGGCGTACAGCGCGTTGCCCAGGGATGGCGGGAAGTTCAGCCGGGACACGTACGGCTCTGAGGCATGCGCGAGCACGTCGAAGCCGCACTGGGCGGTGTAGTCCAGCGGGCAGTCGTAATACAGCACCGGGTCATCGACGGCCAGGGTGGCCACGCAGGCGTCGTCGAACGCGACGTACTTATGCGGGTTATCCGGGTCGGTGGTGGTATCGGTGATGACGTATGCCCACGAGGTCTCCGAGCCGGTGCCCGCCGTGGTGGACACGGCGATGTGCGGCGGGTTTTTCGGGTTCTCCGACTTGTTGAAGCCCTCGAACTCGTTGACGCTGCGGCCATCGTGCGCCACCGAGATCCGGGCGCCCTTGCACGCGTCGTGCGAGGAGCCGCCGCCGATCGAGACGAACGAGTCGCACTTCGTCTCCTGGTACAGCGCCACGGCGTCCATCACGTTGTAGTCCTTGGGATTGGACTCCACCTTGTCGTAGAGGACAGCCTCCAGGCCGTGGTACTTCAGTGACTCGACGATCTTGTGGACGGTGTCGCTGCCGCGCAGGCCGGTGGTCATCACCAGGATCTTCCTGAAGCCCAGCTTCTTCGCCTCCGGCCCGAGCATCTCGTGCGCACCCGGGCCCAGCAGTGCCCGGGGGAACGGGTGAAACTCCTTGATGGGGAAGGGCTTGAGCAGTTCGTCAACCTGCATGGCGCACGGGCTCCTCTCCGCACTGGTCGTGCTCCCGCGCGCAGCGGCCCGCCGTGGTAGCGGACATGCCTGGCTGGCGGAGCACTGATGCGGCGAGGCTAAGCAGCGCCGCCCCGATGCGGAACCCGTGCGCGCCGATTCCGCCCGACAGCGACCGCATTGCGCCCGGTCGGACAGGACTGCGGCTGCCCGATCGGACGGGCCAGCGCAGCTACCTGGCCATCTGGGCGGGGCGATGCGGCCAGAAGCATGGTGACGCCATTCCCGCCGCGCCCTACCGTCTCGGATATCAGGCGCGTCACCTGCCCCGGCGAGGATCGCGATGCAGCACGGCACCCGGGCCGCGGCGGCAACGAGCGCGTCATTGCGCAGCACGTACCCCGAGGGGGTCAGCCATGACCGCGTCCGATGCCATCGCCGCTGAATCCGCACCATCCCCGGCCCGCCCGGAGAAAGCCGGGGCAGCCCCCGCGGGGCCGCTGGCCGGCGACCCGGCCGTGATCGGGCTGCCCAGTTTCATCGTCGGATCGATAGCGCTGGGCATGGTGCTCACCGGCTTCGTCCCGGCCACCGCGGTGGGCGCCTCGCTGCCCATCATCCTGGCCGCCACGGCCGTCGGCCAGTTCGTCGCCGCCGTCTGGAGCGCCTCGCTGGGCCAGAACGCGGTGGCCTCGGTGTTCGCCATCTTCGGCGGATTCTGGCTGAGCTACGCGGTGCTGGTGCTCGGGCTGACCCACAACTGGTTCGGCGTCACCGCGGCCGCGGTGACCTCCACCCAGGAGCTGTTCCTGACGTCGTGGCTGATCACCATCGTGATGCTCACGCTGGCGACGCTGCGGCTGCCGCTGGCTTTCACGCTGGTGTTCGTGCTCGTCGATGTGGCACTGCTGCTCGTGCTGCTGGGCACGGCCAACGCGTTCAACAACCTCGGCCAAGGCCGGCGGCTACGCGGTCTTCCTGTTCGCGGCGGTCGGCGCGTACCTCTTCTTCGGCGCCCTGTCGGTGGCCACCGGCGGCAAGCCGCTCCCGCTCGGCAAGCCGGTGCTGCACTGACCGCCGAACCGCGGGGCGTCCCCGGCCACTGGCCGGGGAAGTCCCGAGGCACGGAATATGCGGCGTCTACCAGCAGGCGAGCGGGAGACAGAGCGTGAGCACCACCCTGACCGAGCCCATCGGCCTCGGGCCGCGCCGGGCGCCCAGCCGGGTGATGTTCGGGCCGCACGAGACCAATCTCGGCCGGCACCGGACGATCTCGGCGCGGCACGCCGCCTACTATGCGCGGCGGGCGGCCGGGGGCAGCGGCGTCATCGTGACCGAGACCGCCAGCGTCCACCCGTCAGACTGGCCCTACGAGCGCGCGCCGCTGGCCGCGGAATGCGGGCCCGGCTGGGCCCAGGCCGCCGCGGCCTGCCAGCCGCACGGCGCGCTGCTGCTGGCCGGCCTGGGCCATGCCGGCCTGCAGGGCTCGTCGGCGTTCTCCCAGACCGCGCTGTGGGCACCGTCGCGGATACCGGACGCGGGCTCGCGTGAGCTGCCCATGGAGATGGAAGACGCGGAGATTGACGCGCTGGTCGGCGGCTTCGCCGCGGCCGCCGCCGTGGCCGCCGGAGCCGGGCTGGATGGCGTGGAGATCAATGCCGGCCAGCACTCGCTGCTGCGCCAGTTCCAGTCCGGGCTGACCAACCAGCGCGGTGACGGGTACGGCCAGGACCGGCTGCTGCTCACCGAGCGCGTGCTGCGCGCCGTGCGGGACGCGCTGGGCGCGGGGCGGGTACTCGGGCTGCGGCTGTGCTGCGACGAGCTGGCCCCGTGGGCCGGGGTGACCCCGGAGATGGCCGCCGAGCAGGCCGCGCGGCTGGCCGGGCAGGTGGACTACCTGGTGGTCGTGCGCGGGTCGATCTACTCGCTGCCGGCTACCCGGCCCGATCTGCATACCGGCCCCGGGGCCGGCATCGAGCTGTGCCGGACGGTCCGGGCCGCGGTGAACGGGACGGTCCCGGTGGTGGTGCAGGGCAGCGTGGTGGATCCCGGCCAGGCCCAGTGGGCCCTTGATGACGGGGCCGCCGAACTGGCCGAGATGACCAGGGCGCAGATCACCGATCCTGACCTGGTCGCGCGGCTGCGCAGCGGCCAGGCGGAGCGGATCCGGCCGTGCCTGCTGTGCAATCAGGCCTGCATGGTCCGGGACAACCGGAATCCGGTCATCAGCTGCGTCATCGAGCCCAGCAGCGGCCATGAGCTCGACGACGGCGGGCCCACCGGCCAGGACCAGGGCCTGGCCCAGGTCACCAGCCCCAGCCAGGTACTGGTGGTCGGCGGCGGGCCGGCCGGGATGGAATGCGCCCGGGTACTGGCCGAGCGCGGGCACCGGGTGCGGCTGGCGGAGCGCGGGCCGGAACTGGGCGGCATGCTGGGGACCGCGGCCCTCGTCCACGGGCGGCAGCGGCTGGGCGTGGTGGTGGACTGGTGGCGCCGGGAGCTGCGGCGGCTGGAGGTGACGGTAGCGCTGGGGCACGAGGTCAGCGCGCCGGAAATGGACAGCGAACTGGCCAGCGGCGGCCGGGTGGTGCTGGCCACGGGCTCGGTACCCGGCCCCCGCGGCTACCACATCGCCCCCGGCGCGCGCGTGCTGGAGGCCGCCGACCTGCTGGCCCGGGTGAACTCCGGTGCCCTTGACGAGTTGCCGGCCGGGCGGGCGGTGGTGTTCGACCCGGTCGGCGGGCCGGTCGGCGTCGGTGTCGCCGAGCTGCTCGCCGCGAACGGCCGGCCAGCGTCGATCGTCACCCAGGACCAGATCGCCGGCACTCAGCTGGCCCTCACCGGCGATCTCGCCGAGGCCAACTCGCGGCTGCAGCGGGCGGGCGTGCTTCGCGAGCTGCGCAGCCTGCTCCGCACGGTAGCCAGCGGCCATGTGCTGCTCGAGGACCGGTGGACCGGAGAGCAGCGCAGGGTGGACTGCGCGTTCGTGGTGCACTGCGGCCACCGGCTGCCCGAGCAGGACCTGTACCTGCACCGCCCGGGCACCCTGCGGGCCGGCGACTGCGTGGCACCCAGGACGGTGCTCGACGCGGTACTCGAGGCGCGCCGGGTCGCGCTGGCCATCGGCATAGCCGGTGAGCAGGCCGCCCCGCCCGCGGGCCGGGCGCTGAGCATGACCGGGGGCGGCCGGTGAGCGGGGCCAGCCGGTACCGGTACCTGTTCTCGCCACTGCGGGTCGGCCCGGTGGTGGTCCCCAACCGGATCGTGTTCTCCGCGCACCTGACCAACTACGCCGAGGACGGCCTGCCGACCCAGCAGCACGCCGACTACTACGCCGCCCGGGCGGCGGGCGGCGTCGGGCTCATCATCACCGAGGAACACTCGACCCACCCCACCGACTGGCCCTACGAGAAACTGATCCACGGCTTCCACCGCGCGGTGATCCCCGGCTACCGGAAGATGACCGCCGCGGCGCATGCGCACGACGTGCCGATCTTCGCCCAGCTGAACCACAACGGCGGCCAGGCCTCGTCGATGTTCTCGCGGCTGCCGGTCTGGGCACCCAGCCCGGTGCCGGATCCGATGTTCCGCGAGGTGCCCAAGGCCGTGGAGCGGCACGAGATCGCCGAGATCGTGGCGGGCTACGGCACCGTCGCCGGGTACTGCGCGGACGGCGGATTCGACGGCATCGAGCTGCAGTGCTCGCACTCCTCCATCGTGCGGGGGTTCCTGTCGCCCGCGACCAACACGCGCACCGACGCCTACGGCGGCCCGCTCCGCAGCCGGGCCCGGATCCTGCTGGAGATCATCGATTCCGTGCGTGAGGCGATCGGGCCCGGCCGCGCGCTGGGCGTGCGCATCTGCGGCGATGAGCTGATCGAGGGCGGCAGCACGCTCGACGAGGCGGTTGAGGTGGCCAGGATGGTGGAGGCGACCGGCCAGGTCGACTACATCAACACCTCCATCGGCGTGGCCACCGCCACGCTGTTCATGATCGAGGCGTCGATGAGCATCCCGCCCGGGTACGCCCTGTTCATCGCCAACGCCATCCGGCGGGCGGTCAAGCTGCCCGTGATCGGGGTAGGCCGGATCAAGGACCCGGTCCAGGCCGAGCGGGCGCTGGCCGAGGGCCACTGCGACCTGGTCGGCGTGGTGCGCGGCCAGATCGCGGACCCGGACTTCGCCGCCAAGGCCCGCGCGGGGTACGCCACCCACATCCGTACCTGCCTGTCCTGCAACCAGGAATGCGTCGGCCGGATGGGCCTGAACCGGTGGCTCGGCTGCATAGAGAACCCGCGCACGGGGCGGGAATCCGTCTCCCTCCCCGCGCCGCGCGGCCCGGGCAGGCGGGTGATCGTGGTCGGCGGCGGCCCCGCCGGCCTGCAGGCCGCCGCCACGGCCGCCCAGCGCGGCCACCGGGTCACGCTGCAGGAACGCGAGCTGCGCACCGGCGGCCAGGTCGCCGCGGCCGCATCGGTGCCGTCCCGCGCCGAGTTCCTCGACGTGGTGCGCAACCTGGCCGCCGAATGCCAGCGGCACGGCGTGGAGATCCGCACTGGCGTCACGGCCACGGCCGGGTCACTGCGTGCCGAGTCGCCCGATGTGGTGATCCTGGCCACCGGGGCCCGGCCGCAGGCGCCGTACTGGGCGGGTGGTCATCCCCGCGTGGTTGACGTCCGCGATGTGCTGGAAGGCCGCGCCCATCCGGCCGGGCACGTCGTCGTGGTCGATGATCTCGGCTTCCACCAGGCGACCAGCGTGGCCGAGTTGCTGGCCGACCGGGGCGCCGTGGTGGAGATCATCACTGCCGGGATGGTCGTGGGCCAGGATCTCGGCATCACGCTGGACATGGAGACCTTCAACGTGCGTGCCCATGCCAAGGGGATTAGCCAGGCCACCGACCTGGTGGTGATCGGCGCAGCCGCCCGGGATGGCGAGTCCGGTGACGGCACCGGCGGGGTAGAGCTGTCCCTGCTGCACCACCCCACCGGCGAGCCCGCGCGCCGGCTGTGCGACTGGGTGGTGTGCGCGGTCCATCAGGCGCCCGAGGATGCCCTGTGGCAGCAGCTGCGCGCGGCACCGTTCGAGGTGCACCGGATCGGCGACTGCGTCACGCCGCGCCGGGCCCACGCCGCCGTGATCGAGGGACACCGGGTGGCGGTGGCGCTATGACCATGCCAGCCGGTACCCGCGCCCTGGCCGTCGTGGTGGTCCGGGACGGCCAGCTGCCCGCGGGGGCCGCCGAGACGGCGGCCGCGGCCGGCGGGGCCGTGCTCCTGGCGGGCTCAGGAACTCGCGAGGCGGCCGGAGGGCTGCAGGCGGCCAGCCGGGTGTGGCTGCTCGAGCAGCCCTCATTCGCCCCGGCCGCCCTGGCCGGCCTGCTCGCGCGCCTCCTGTCGGGCGTGGACATGGTGCTGCTCCCGGCGTCACCGGACGGCCGTGATCTGGCGCCGAGACTGGCCGTGGCCCTGGGCCGCGCGTTGCTGGCGGGCGCCGCCCGGTGCGCGCCGGACGAGGTCGAGCTGACCCGGCTCGACGATCGCCTGGCGCTGCGGGTGGCGGTGGACGGCCCGGTGGTGGTAACCCTGTGGCCGGGAAGCCAGGGCAGCCCCGCGCCCGCCGGGCCGGCCGAGGTGACCCCGCTGCCGGTCAGCGCCCCGGGTACCGGGTTTGATGCCGACAGCATCGAGCTGCTCCAGCCCGAGCCCAGCACCGTGGACCTGGCCGAGGCCCGCAGGATCATGGGCGGCGGGGCGGGACTGGTTCCCGCCGGAACCGACGGGAAGGCCATGATGCGGCTCCTGGCCGACGTGGCAGGCGCCCTGGGGGCCAGCGCGGGCGCGACCCGGGTGGTCACCGATGCGGGCTGGATGAGCTACGACCGGCAGATCGGGACCACTGGCGTGACCGTCGGCCCGGAGCTCTACGTGGCGTTCGGTATTTCCGGCGCGGCCCAGCATGTCGGCGGGCTCGGCACGCCGGAGCATGTGGTGAGCGTGAATACCGACCCGTCCTGCCCGATGACGCTGATGGCCGATCTCGGGATCGTCGCCGACGCCCCGTCGGTCCTCGCCGCGCTGGCCGGCTGGCTGGGCGTGACCGGAGGGCCGGCCGCCCAGCCCGGGGAGGTGAGCCATGTCCGGTGAGCCGATGAGCGTCGACGCGGTGGTGGTCGGCGCCGGGCCGGCGCTCGGCCGCGGCGCTGGAACTGGCCCGGGCCGGCCATGACGTGGTGCTGGTGGAACGGGGCGCCTACCCCGGCGCGAAGAACGTGTACGGCGGCGTGGTGTACGGGCGCATCCTCGACGGGATCGTGCCGCAGTGGTGGACGGAGGTCCCCGTGCAGCGGTGGGTGACCCGCCGCTCCACCATGCTGATGACGGCGACCCAGGCGCTGACCGTCGACTTCCGCACCCGGGCCTGGGACCGGCCGCCCTATAACGGGATGACCGTTTACCGTGGTGACTTCGACACCTGGCTAGCCGGCAAGGCGGTCGCCGCCGGTGCCCGGCTGGTCACCTCGACGGTGGTCACGAGCCTGCTGCGGGATGCCTCCGGCCGGATCGCCGGAGTGCGCACCGACCGGCCCGAGGGCGACATCCGGGCCAAGGTGGTGATCGCCTGCGACGGCGTGAACTCCTTCCTGGCCAAGGAGGCCGGGCTGCTCCCGCGCACGAGCCCGGCGCACACCACCCTGGGTGTCAAGGAGGTCCTGGCGCTGCCGCGCGAGGTGATCGACGAGCGGTTCGGGCTGTCCGGCGACCAGGGCATGGACATTGAGATGCTCGGCTGCACCAGCGGGATCCCTGGTGGCGGTTTCCTCTACACCAACCTCGACACGGTCAGCGTGGGCGTCGTGGTCGGGCTCACCGGGCTGGCCGCGGCCGGGACGCGGCCCGAGGAACTGATCGCGAGGGTCAAGGCCCATCCGGCCGTTGCCCCGTACCTGCGCGGCGCCGAGCTGAAGGAGTACTCCGCGCACCTGATCCCCGAGGGCGGCTACCGCTCCATGCCACGGCTGGCCATCGACGGCATGCTGGTCGCCGGGGACGCCGCATCCATGTGCCTGGCCGCCGGGCTGTGGCTGGAAGGCGTCAATTTCGCGATCGGCGCCGGGCTGGCGGCCGGCCAGACCGCCGCGGACGCTATCGCGGCGGGCGATACATCCGCCCGCGGGCTGGCCGGCTACCGGCGGCGGCTGGAGGCGTGTTTCGTGCTCGCGGACCACAAGCGGCTGCGCAATGCGGCGGATATCGTGCTCGCTGACCGGATGCAGCGGGAATACCCCGGTCTGGCCTGCGATTTCGTCGAGCAGGTATTCACCGTCACCAACCCGACGCCCAAGATCGGCATGGCCAGGGAGTTCTTCCGCGCGGCTCGCGTCAATAAGGTCCGGCTCCGGTCGCTGGCGCGGGACGGATGGCAAGGGCTGCGGGCCTTCCGATGAAGGGACCACATCGATGAGCTACCCCGAGGTGTCCTTCGACGAGCGGATGGCGACCGTGGAGTTCCGGGTCGCGGAGCGGGCGCACATCACCGTGGACTCCGAGGTATGCCGCTCGTGCACGACCAAGGCGTGCGTGCACGCCTGCCCGGCCGGCTTGTTCGTGCCCACCACCGACGGCGGGATCCTGTTCAACTTCGAGCAGTGCTTCGAATGCGGGACCTGCTATCAGGTATGCAACCGCGAGGGCGCCATTTCCTGGGCCTATCCCGCGGGCGGCGACGGCGTCGTGTTCCGGAAGGGATGAGGGAGCATGACCGTGATCGTGGCGGCGATGGGCTGGTCCTGGCAGGAGGCCACGGTTGACCCGCTGACCGGGGCGGTCAGGGCCGACCCCCACGACCGCGGGCCGGCCGGGGCGGATTTCGCCGCCCTGGAGCATGCGCTGCGCCTGGCTGAGACGTGGGATGCCCGGGTGGTGGCGGCGACCGTCGGCCCGGCCGAAGCCGACACGATGCTGCGGGACGCGCTGGCCGCCGGGGCGGCCGAGGCGCTGCGGGTCGAGCCGCCGGGCCGGACTTCGGCACTGCGGCCAGCCGACCTGGTCGGGGGCAGGCAGGACGTGCCCGCCGCGCTCGCTGCCGCCGTGCGGGACCGCTACGGAGTCCCCCACCTGGTGCTGTGCGGCGACCGCTCGGCCGACCGGGGCACCGGCTCGTTCCCCGCCTTCCTGGCCGCGGCGCTGCAGGCCGCCCAGGCCCTGGGCGCCGTGCGCCTGGAACCGGAAGGCGATCGCGTGCTGCGGGTGCACCGCCGGCTGGACGGAGGGCGCCGCGAGGTGCTGCGGGTGCGGGGCCCCGCCGTCGTGTCCGTCGAAGCGGCCGGGGTGCGGCTGCGGCGGGCCGCGCTGCCCGCCACGCTGGCCAGCAGGGACGCTGCCATTTCGGTGACGGCCATGGCGGGAGCCGCGGCGCACCGGGTCCAGGTGCTGGGCGCCCACCCGTACCGGCCCAGGCCGCGCGAGCTCCCAGGCCCGTCAGGAACGGCGCTGCACCGGACCCTGGAGCTGACCGGGGCGCTCGTGGAGCGCACCCCGCCCACCGTGCTCGGCCCCCTTTCCCCGGGTGAGGCCGCTGACGAACTGCTCGGCTACCTGCGCCGCCACGGCTATGCCAGTCCTGGCCACGGGGGAGGATGAGGAGGTTCGCCCGCCAGCCGGGGTGAAGGCACGACACGGGAGGAACTGATCGCCGGACTGCCAGCGCCGCGGGACACGATGCTGCCGGGCGGCCTGCTCGTTGAGCTCGCGGACGACGTGCACCGATCCCGTGACGGCCGGCTGATGCTCGGCGGGTCGCCCCCCAGGCTGCTGCGGCTCAGCCAGCCAGAGGCGCGGCGGCTGGATCCGGGCGGGTTTACCGTGACCGACGCGGCGACGGCCGCGCTGGGCCGCCGGCTCATGGATTCCGGCGCCGCACATCCCCGCCCGCGTGCCGTGCCGGTGCGCGATGTCACGATCGTGATCCCGGCCCGGGACCGGGCGCGCCTGCTGGACGTGCTGCTCACATCCCTGCGGGCTGACCCGCAGACATCAGGCGTTCCGGTGCTGGTGGTCGACGACGGATCCGTGAACCGTGCCGACGTCGCCTCGGTGGCCCGCCGGCACGGTGCCGGCCTTCTGCTCCATTCCCATAACCAGGGGCCGGCCGCGGCGCGCAATACCGGCCTGCGCCAGGCCAGGACCGGATATGTCGCCTTCTGCGACTCTGACGTCCAGCCCGAGCCCGGCTGGCTGGGGCCGCTGCTGGCCCAGTTCACCGATCCGGCCCTGGCGCTGGCCGCGCCCCGGGTGGTCGGCCTGCCCACCAGCAGGCCCGGGTGGCTCGACCGGTACGACGACGTCCGGTCCGCCCTTGACATGGGCGGACGTGAGGGCCCGGTGGTGCCGTTGTCGGCCCTGTCCTATGTCCCGGGCGCGACGCTGGTGGTCCGCCGGGCGGCAGTCGGCGCCGGGTTCGCCCCGGAGCTGAGGGTCGGCGAAGACGTTGACCTGTGCCTGCGACTGCACCAGGCCGGCTGGCGGATGCGCTACGTGCCTGTCTCCCGCGTGGGCCATGGCCACCGCGCCGATCTGGCTAGCTGGCTGGCCCAGCGGGTCAGGTACGGGTCCGGGGCGGCCGGGCTGGCCGTGCGGCATCCGGGCCAGGTCCCGCCGCTGAACGCGGCACCCTGGTCGATCGCGGCCTGCGCACTTGCGCTCCGGGCCCGGCCGGTCCCGGTCGGCGTGGCGGTGGCCCTGACCGCCGGGGCCGCGATACGCCTGGCCCGCTGGATGCCCGACGCGGATACCCCGGTACGGGCCAGCGCGCTGCTGACGCTGGCCGCGGTGCGCGGCACAGCGGAACAGCTGACGCGGTGCGCCACCCGGCACTACTGGCCGGTCGCCGTGGCCGCCGCTGCCGCGAGCCGGCGGGCGCGGTACGTGCTCGTCCTCAGCGCCGCGGCCGAGGGATTCGTTGACTACCGGCGGAGCGGGACGAACCTGAGCCCGGTGGCCTACCTCCCGATCCGGTGGCTTGATGACCTGGCCTACGGCGCAGGGGTGTGGGCCGGCGCCATCCGCGGCCGTACTGCCGCACCCTTGATCCCGCGGCTGGATGATGCCCGGGGCCCGTCAGCGTGAGGCAGGCTGCTGGTGCCTTGCGGCGAGGTAGCAGGCGAGCGTCCGTCAGCCGAGGGGAATGTCCTCCTCTCGCAGGGCGTCCAGGGCAGGCCCGTACATCCGGGCCTTGATGGTGGCGAGGGTGGGACCGGCGTTACCCGCCTGCCCCTGGGCGATCTCGATCGCGGTCCGGCGCACTGCGTCCTCGACCACCGCGTGGTCAACGATGGCGGCGGCGAGAGCATCGTGGCCCCCGTAGCGGCGGGCGGTGGTCATGGCCTCGTGCGCGGCCTGCGGCGTCAGCCGGGCCTGGATCAGCGCGGACATGCCCGGAGTGAAGGGGATCTGGATCTCAGCCTCGGGCAGGCACCAGAAGCCGCGGTCGGCGCGCATCACCCGGAAGTCGTGGGCCAGGGACAACATCGCCCCGGCGGCGAAGGCGTGCCCTTGGAGGGCGGCTACCGTGATCACCGGCAGCGCCAGCACGCGCGCCAGCAGCCCGTGCACGGCCCCGACGTATTCGCGGGCCTGGCCGCCGTGGGCGAATAGCCACTCCAGGTCCAGGCCATTGGAGAAGAATTTCCCGGTGGCGCCGGTCACCAGGGCGCGGGCGCCCTCCGCCTGCTCCACCTCGTCCAGTGCGGCGCCGACCGACGCGATCCAGTCGGGATGGAAACGGTTCTCGGTGTCCCCGAG
>CAWCBE010000002.1:0-461629 GCA_963793825.1 uncultured Actinomycetes bacterium | reverse complement strand
ATGTCGAGGTTAGGCGGCCCAGGCCGGCCGCCGCGTCACCCACCGGGAGTGAGCTCCCTTGCCCCGGCCGCCCCGGGGATGCCAGGATCAGGACGTGGCTGCAATGGTTTGCAGCGCGGGAGGGATACGGACGACGATGACCGATGATGCCGACATCGTGGTGGCCGGAGCCGGGCACAACAGCCTGATCACGGCCTGCTACCTGGCCAAGGCGGGCTACCGCTGCCTGGTGCTGGACGCCCGGGACATCCCGGGCGGAGGGGCCGCCACCGAGGAGCTGCTGCTCCCCGGGTTCGGCATCGACACCTGTGCCACCGGGCACACCATGATCCGGGTCAACCCGGTGCTCAGCCGCGACGAGCTCGGCCTGGCCGCCGGCTACGGCCTGCGCTACGCCGAGCCGGACCCGGTCGAGCAGGTGGCCTTCCCGGACGGGCGGCAGCTCACCATGTGGCTGGACGCCGAGCGGACCGCCGAGGAGGTGGCCCGCTTCTCGGCGGCGGACGCGGCGGCCTACCGGCGGCTGCTGGCCGACTACGACGAGGTCAAGCACATCTTCACCGAGGCCCAGTTCACCCCGGTGGGGTCGGGGCCGTCGCTGGAGGCGCGGCTGGCCGGGCACCCGCGCGGCCGCATCTGGGCCCGGCGGCGGCAGCTGTCCGCGGTCCAGGTGGTCCAGCACGAGTTCACCAGCCGGCATATCCAGGCCTTCCTGCTGTGGATGGCCTTCCAGGTGTTCCAGCCGGTGGACGAGCCGGGTTCCGGGGTGCTGCCCTACGCCCAGACGTTCGGCCGCCAGCAGCGCAGCTGGTCCATCCCGGTCGGCGGCTCCGGGGCGCTCACCGCGGCCCTCACCGGCTACCTGGCCGATCACGGCGGCGAGATCCGGTGCGGCCAGGCGGTCACCCGGCTGCTGCTGGAAGACGGCCGGTGCGCCGGGGTGCAGACGCAGGACGGCACCGAGTACCGGGCGCGGCACGCGGTGGTCTCCACCATCCACATCAAGCAGCTGCGCGACATGGCGCCGGCCAGCGCCTGGCCGGAGGAGTTCCACTACGGGGTGGACACCTACGACGTGGGCGTGCCCGGCTTCGCTGCCTACTACTGCACCACGGCGCCGCCGGAGTTCGACACCGGGGACGGGCCGCGCACCGCGGTGTCGGCCGGCCTGGCGGGCTGGCCGGAGGACATGATCCAGATGGGCGCGGACCTGAAGGCGGGCCGGTTCATCGCCGAGCCGCCGTGGGTCCTGGTGGCCACCCCCACGCTGGCCGACCCGGGGCGGGCGCCGGCCGGCCAGCACACCGTCAAGATCCTCAGCCCGCAGGTGTACCAGCCGCCCGCGGAGATGGGCGGCTGGGCGGCCGTGCAGGCCGCGCACGCCGCCCGGCTGCTGGACCGGGTGCGCCGGGCGGCGCCCGGCTTCACCGACGAGGTGATCCTGGCCAGCCTGGTCAAGTCGCCTGCGGACATCGAGGCGATGAACCCGCACATGATCCACGGCGCGTTCCACGGCGGGAACCGCGGCCCCGCGTTCAGCGGCCCGCTGCGCCCGGTCCCGGGCTGGGCCGGGCACCGGATGCCGATCCCCGGGCTGTACCAGACCGGCGGCACCACGCACCCGGGCGGGTCCATCACCGGCGCGCCCGGCCGCAACGCGGCCCTGGTGCTGCTCGGTGACCTGGGCCACGACCCGGCGGAGGTGATGGGCGGCCAGCGGGCTGCGGCCGGCTGACCGGGACGAGCTGACCGGGACGAGCTGACCGGGGAGCTGCCCGGCCCGGGAGCGCCGGGCGGGGAGCTCAGGGTGCGGGCGGCTGGTGGCCGTTGCTCCGGGCGCGGGCCGCGGCGCCGCTCCCCGGGACCAGGCCGGCCGCTTCCAGGTCGGCGGCGAGCTCGGCCATCTCGGCCTCGGTGTGCGGCAGCAGCGGCGGCCGGACCGGACCGCCGGACATGCCGAGCAGGCCGGCCCAGGCCTTGATCGAGGCGATCGAGTCGAACCGGCTGGGCCTGCCGTGCAGCCACTTCGCGGCCAGCACCCGGACCGGGTCCAGCGTGGCGGCGACCTGCGCGGCCGCGGTGAAGTCCCCGGCCAGGGCCAGCCGGGTGTAGTCGCGCATCGGCTGCCAGCCCGGGGTCTGGTACAGGTACGGCGCGGCCGAGGACATGAACACCCGCTGGCCGTGGTCGCGGATGTTCTCCAGCCAGGTTCCCTCGTTCGGCTCGCAGACCAGGATCTGGTCCCCGACCCGGGCCAGCACCTCCAGGTAGTGCGCGTGGTCCCGGCCGACCTTGATGCCGCACACGTTCTCGATGGCGGCCAGCCGCTCGATGAGCTCCACCGGCAGCGCGACCCCGGAGTAGGCGGTGTCGAACAGCCAGACCCCGATGTCCACGCCCGCGCACACGGTCTCGAACCAGCGGTACAGGCCCTCGTCAGAGGCCGGCGGGTAATAGGGGTTGATCAGCACCACGAAGTCCGCGCCCGCCTTCTGCGCGTGCCGGGTCAGCTCGATGGCCTGCCGCGGTGAGGTGTGCCCGGTGTGCGCGATGACCGGGCACTTCCCGCGGGCCGCGTCCACCACCACCTCGACCAGGCGGCGCTTCTCGCTGCCGGCCAGCGCCCAGAACTCGCCCATCACCCCGCCGCAGAAGATGCCGTTGACGCCCAGGTCGGCGGTCAGCCGGTCCAGGTCGCGGCCCAGCGCGTCATAATCCACCGCGCCGCCCGGATCGAAGGGGGTGGTGATGGCCGCCCACAGGCCGGTGAAGGCCTCCCGGGCCGCCTGCTTGGCTTCTGACCTGGTGTAGTCCACGCTGTCCGGCTCCTCGTCACATGGCGCCCGCGGCCGGCGCGCGGAACGCCGGCTGGGCAGGGGTCTGGGCTCGAACGTACCGCCGGACGCCGGGCTCGTCGAGAGTCAGCCGGCGCTGGCCAGGCCGAGCAGCCGCGCGGCGTTCCCGCCGAGGATCAGCTCGGTGCCGCCATCCAGCCCGAGCGCGCGCACCTCGTCGACGCTCGTGTAGCAGCCCATGTCGAAGGGGCGGTCCGAGCCGTGCAGCACGTGCCGCGAGCCCGCGTACCGGACCAGGTCGGCCAGCAGGTCACGATCGTGGGTCACGGTGTCGTAGTAGAACCGGCGCAGCGCGGCGTCGGGCCCCTCCGCGGTCCGCGCCGCGGCCTCCGGCCGCACCGTGTAGGCGTGCCGCAGCCGGCCGCGGAGCACCGGCAGCGCGCCGCCCGCGTGGGCCAGCAGCACCCGCAGGCCACCGAACCGCTCCAGCAGGCCGGCCAGCGCGATATGCGCCGCGGCCACCGCCGTTTCCAGCGGGTTGCCCACCGAGTTCCACAGGTAGTAGTCATCCAGGGCCGGGATGCCGAGGCCGCGGGTGGTCGGGTGGATGAACACCAGCGCCCCGGTGCCCGCGGCCGCCTCCCAGAATGGCAGGAAGAAGTCATCGCCCAGGTACCGGCCGCCGACGCTGGACGGGACCTCGACGCCGCGCAGTCCCGCGGCGAGCAGGCCGGGCAGTTCCCGGGCGGCCAGGCCCGGGAACCGCAGCGGCACCGCGCCGACCGCGCTCAGCCGCCCGGGCCGCGCCGCCACCATCGCGGCCAGGGCATCGTTCTGCACCTGGCACACCAGCCGGGCCTCGTCCTGGCCGGCGTCCACCGGGACCAGGTTGATCCAGGGCGACAGCAGCAGGTGGTCCACGCCGGTGCTGGCCGCCTCGGCCAGCATCACGTCCACGTTGCTGAACTCGGCCACCACCGAGTTCAGCTCCCGGCCGCGGAAGCGGACCAGGTGCCGCCCGTGCTCGGAGCGGAGCGCGGGCCGCCATACGTCCGGGACCGGCGGGCCGGTCATCTCCGGCACGATGACGTGGCAGTGCGCGTCAATGATCAACGAGCGGTCCCGGGCGCCGTCCCGTTCGCGGCGGAATGCGGCCCGGCCAGGTCCGGCTCGGCGGCCCGCTGCTCAGCCGCCCGCACCTCCGGGGTCTGCGCGTCGGACACCGCGCCGCCCAGGTACAGGGCGCCGATCTCCGGGTGGTTCAGCACCTCGCGGCCGGTGCCGGTCAGCCGGACCTGGCCGTTCTCCAGCACCACCCCGTGGGTGGACAGCCGCAGCCCGGCCCGCGCGTTCTGCTCGACCAGCAGGATCGTCTTGCCCTGGGCGTGCATCATCCGGATCGCGTCGAACACGGACTTGAGCACCTTCGGGGACAGGCCCACGGACGGCTCGTCCAGGATGACCAGCGTCGGGTCCAGCATCAGGCAGCGGGCGAATTCCACCAGCCGCTGCTGGCCGCCGGACAGGCTGCCGGCCTTCTGCCCCAGCCACTCGGTGACCTGCGGGAACATCTCCAGGACGGCGGCCAGCCGCTTCTCGGCCAGGCCGCGCTGGCGGAGGATGTAGCCGCCGAGGACGATGTTCTCCCGCACCGTCATGTCCCGGAACAGGCTGTGGTTCTGCGGGACCAGCACCACGCCCATGTCCAGCACCTGGCGCGGGCTCCGGCCGGACAGCTGCTCGCCGCGCAGGCTGACCTGCCCCAGCCGGGGCCGCAGCAGCCCGCTGATGCAGCTGAGCATGGTGGACTTGCCCGACCCGTTCGGCCCAACCACGCAGGTGATACCGCCCTCGTACACCTCCATGCTGACGCCGTGCAGCACGTCGCCGCCGCCGTAGCCTGCCGTGACCTCCTGCACGACCAGCGCGGTCTGCGCCGTGCCGCCGTCAGCCGACCGGGATGTCATCGTCATCCTCCGCAGTCCCAAGGTAGGCGTCGAGCACCCGCGGATCGGTCCTGATCATCTCAGGCGGCCCGCTCACCACGGTCGCTCCGTAGTCGAGGACCGTGACGTTCTGGCACAGCCCCATCACGAAGTCCATGTTGTGCTCCACGATAAGGAACGTGGTGCCGCGGGAGTTGACCTCCCGGATCCGGTCCGCGAGCGTATTGATCAGCGTCGGGTTGATCCCGCCGGCCGGCTCGTCGAGCAGCACGATGGCCGGGTCGGCCATCAGCACGTAGGACAGTTCCAGCAGCTTGCGCTGCCCGTAGGAGAGCGTCTCGGCCAGCGACCCGGCGTGATGCGCGATGCCGGTGAACTCCAGCAGCTCCTGGGCGCGCCGCCGGGTGGCCGGGCCGCCCGCCCGGGCCAGCGGGTTGCGCAGCCTGCCGGCGCCCCGCTCGGCGTGCTGGGCGGCCACGATCATGTTCTCCATCACGGTGAGCCGGGAGAACACCCGGGTCAGCTGGAAGGTCCGGCCGATGCCGGCCGCGAACACCTTGTCCGGCGGGGCGTTGGTGATTTCCTTGCCGCCCAGCCACACCTGGCCCGCGTCCACCCGCTCATAACCGGTGATGACGTTGAACAGGGTGGTCTTGCCGGACCCGTTCGGCCCGATCAGGCCGGCGATGCTGCCTTCCTCGACCTCGATGGTGGCCCCGTCGAGGGCCTGGACCCCGCCGAACGCCTTGCTCACCCCGCTGGTCCGCAGCAGCGCGGTCATCGCACGCCGCCCGTGGTCGGTGTGCTGGTGCTGGGCACCGCGGCAGCGCCGGGCGGGGCCGCCGGGGGGCCGGCGGCCGTCTCCCGGCCCTGATCCCGCCGGGCCTGCCACTTGGCCAGGAACTCGCGGGCGGTGGGGATGATCCCGCGCGGCATGAACAGGATCACCACCAGGAAGAGCACGCCGAGGGCGATCTCGCCGAAGTAGGACGCCTTGCCGCTGAACGTGATCGCCTCCCACTGCAGGAGCGGCTCGAGGATCAGCGCGCCGAGGACCGGCCCGGCGAGCGTGCCGAAGCCGCCCAGGAAGGCCATCAGGGCGACGGACACGTCGAAAATCGGGTTGAAGGCGGTCTCGGGGAGCGCCTGGCCGAGGAAGAACCACCACAGGCCGCCGATCATGCCGATGATGGTCCCGGAGATCACGAACGCGGTGAGCTTGACCCGCATGGCCCGGACGCCGAGCCCGCGGGCCCGGTCCTCGTCGTCCCGGATGGCCAGCAGCCGCAGGCCGAACGGTGAGTTCCGGACGAGCCAGGACAGCACGATCGTGCCGACGGCGATGATGAGCGCGACGTAATAGAAGGGGTTGTTGTAGTCGGCCGCGTTCCACAGGAAGAACGGCGAGCTGAGGCCGTTGTTCCCGCCGGTGAAGGCGAGGTTGAAGGCCAGCAGCTGGAAGATGAAGAACATCGCGATGGTGATCACGACGAAGGTGTGCCGCCGCACCCGCAGCGCGATCAGCCCGAACGGCACCGCGATCAGCCCGGCCACCACCCCGCCCAGCGGCAGCAGCCAGAAGATGTCACCGCCGACGACCTTCCAGTGCTCGGTCATCAGCCCCACCGCGTAGGCGCCGCTGCCGAAGAACACGGCGGTCCCCAGCGAGATGTAGCCGGAGTAGCCGGAGAACAGGTTCCAGGCGACCACCACCCCCACGTAGATCAGCGTGTACACGGCGATCTGGGTATCGAGCGCGTTCGTGACCACCAGCGGGAAGACCACCACGATCACCAGCGCGACCAGCAGGCCGCCCAGCCGGATCAGCCGGCCGTGACTCTCCCAGGCGGCGGGCTTGCGGGCCCTCGGCTGCGCGCTCACTGGGCCCGCACCGCCCGGCGGCCGAGCAGGCCCTGCGGGCGCAGCACCAGAACCAGCACCAGTACCGCGTAGAACACCACGACCGACCAGCTCGGGGACCAGATCACGTCCACCACTGCCTCCAGCGTGATCATGAAGATGGCGGCCAGCATGGCTCCGGCGATGCTGCCGAGGCCGCCGAGGATGATGATGGCCAGCAGCCGGGAGATGAGGTCGTACCCGGTATTCGGGTTGAACCCGCCGCCGGTGGCCCCGAACACCATGCCGCCCACGGCGGTGACCGCGACGCCGATGCCGAACGTGAGCATCTGCACCCGGTTCACGTTGATGCCGATCACCCGCGCCGCCACCTGGTCCTGCATGGTGGCCCGGACGGTCCGGCCGAACTGGGTCCGGTACAGGGTCCAGTAGATGCCCACCACGAGGAGCACCGCCATGATGAACCCGTAGATGTAGATGTAGTCCAGGTAGAAGCCGAATACCTTCGGCCCGCTGGTCACGTAGCTGGCGGACAGGTTGGTGTAGTTGGCCCCGAAGGCGAGGTACAGGATCCCCTCGATCACGATGGCCACCGCGTAGCTGGCCAGCAGCGACATGGAGGTGCGCTCCCGGCCGCGGAGCGGCCTGATGAAGGCCCACTGGATCGTGATCCCGACGAGGAACATCGCCGGGACGGTCACCAGCAGGCCCACGAACAGGTCGATGTGCAGGTGCACCGAGAGCACGTAGCTCAGGTAGGCGCCGAGGACGACCAGGATGCCCTGGGCGATGTTGATGATGTCGAGAACGCCGAAGATCAGCGTCAGGCCGACGGCCATCAGCGCATAAACACCGCCGCCGAGGATGCCATCGACGATGGCCTGGGTGAGTTCGCGTCCCATCTGCCCTACATGCCCTTCATCCTGCTGTTAGTGGTGCCCCGCGGTGCGGGCTGTGTGCGCCGGCCGCCTCAGCGGTTCACCAGTGCGGCTTGACGGCCTCGATCACCGGGGCGCCCGGTCCCTGTTTCGGCAGCTCCTGGAAGAAGTGCCCGTTCTGCCACTGGAAGATGAACGCCGAGTTGATCGCGTCGGTGTTCTCGCCGACGCTGTTGAAGAAGGCCGGGCCCTCGGCCGTCTGCACCGTGTGCGTGTGCAGGTACTGGGCCAGCACGCTGCCCTTGAAGCTGTGCGTCGCGGCCACCGCGGCGGCCAGCACCTCGCCCGAGGCGTAGGCCTCGGCCACGTCCGCGTTGATGTCGGAGGCGGTGCCGCCGAACTTGGCGATGTAGTCCTGCACCATGACGTGGCTGAACGCGTTCTGCTCCTCGCCGTACCAGCCGTTCGGGACCATCATCGCCTCGGCCGAGTTCCGCCCGAGGGTGTTCAGGAACGCCTGCCCCTGGTCCGGGCCGGACGCCGCGATGAAGATCTTCGGCGTGTAGTTGGCGGCCTGGAACGCGCGGACGAACGTGAGCAGGGTGGGCAGGTCGACCGAGCCGAGCACGACGGCGTCCGGGTGGGCGTTGGCCACCGTGTCCGCCATCCTGGTCAGGGCGCCGGTGCTGGTTGGCTGGGGCGCGCTGTTCGGGTTGATGGAGTAAACGGTCCTGACCCCGTGGGCCTGCAGGTACGCCTGGGTGGTGGTCACCGGGGGGTCGGCGAACGGGTCGTTCACCATGGGATAAGCCGCCGTCTTCGGCCGGTTAGGGCCGGCTAGCGAGGTCGCCCAGTTGGCGAACGGCTGCATCTCCTCCTTGTCCGGCGTGCTGACGCTGAACATGTAGGGGTCGTTCTGCGCGTACACCAGGGGCCCGGTGGCCGCGCCGCCGGCCAGCGCGTAACCGAGGCGCCTGGTGGCCGTCTCCGCGGGGACGGTGAGCAAGGTGCTGAACGGCGCCAGCGTCAGCTGCACGTGGTCGGACTGGATGAGGGTGTCGTATTGCCTGGCGATGACGGCGGGGTTGCCCTTGTCGTCCAGGATGACCAGCTTGACCTGGCGGCCGAGCAGGCCGCCGTTACGGTTCACGTCGCTGGCCCACAGCTCGTAGCCGTTCCTGGTGGCCTGGCCGTCGGCCGAGGTGGCCCCGGTCAGCGGCAGCGAGACGCCGACCGTGATCGGCTTGCTGGCATTGGCGGTGAGGCTGGTGTTGGTCGTGCCGGTACCGCAGGCGGCCAGCCCCAGCGCGGTGGCGGCGCTGACGGCGGCGAGCGGCAGGAAGCGGGCGCGGTCGCGCCTCATCGGGTGTCTCCCCTCATGTGGGCCATGCCGAGGCACGGGCGCGGCGGCCCGCCGGGCGCAGCGCCCGGGCCCTCGGTGCGCGGAGCGCGCATGGCAGTCACGGGCACCGTATGCCCTTGACGTCCCTGGATGGCCCGGATTGAGCCGATCCCGGGATCGCCAACCGCCAGCACGGCTCCGCGCACCGCATGGGTCAGCTGGCCCAGTTCGGCTTGGGGTTGATGATCGCCACCGAGCCGCTCGCGCTGGTCGGCAGCACCTGGGCGAACTTGGCGCCGTCCTGCCACTGGAAGATGAACGTCTGCGCCACCGTGTTCTCGCCGGCGCTGTTGAACTTCACCGGGCCCTGCACCGTCTGCAGCGTCACGCCGCTGTGCAGGTAGGCGATGACCTTCTTGTTGTCCAGGCTGTTGGTCCCCTTGACCGCGGCGGCCAGCACCTCGCCCACGGAGTAACCCTCGGCCACGTCCGCGTTGATGTCCGACGCGGTGCCGCCGTACTTGGCGATGTACGCCTTGACCATGGCCTGGCTGAGCGGGTTCGTCACCCCCGGGTACCAGCCGTTGGGCACCATGATCCCGGTCGCGTTCTTCGCGCCCACCGCGCTCAGGAACGACGCGCCCTGGTCCGGGCCGCCGGTCGAGGCGAGGATCTTCGGGTTGTAGTGCTGCTGCTCGAAGGCCTGGATGAACGCGGTGACCGTGGGCACGTCCACCGTGCCCAGGACGACCAGCTGGGCCCCGGTCGCGGCGACCGCGTCCGCGCCCGCCTTGTAGTCCGGGTTCTCCGCCGGGAAGATCTTCGAGTAGACCGTCTTGACCCCGGCCTTCTGCAGGATGGCCTGCGCCGTCATCGTCATCGGGTCGGCGAACGGGTCGTTCACCATCGGGTAGGCGGCCGTCTTGGGCCGCTCGCTGGCGGGCAGCGAGGCCACCCAGTTGGCGAACGGCACCAGCTGGTTGGCGATCGGCGGGCTCGGGTTGAACAGGTTCGGCAGGCCGAGCTGGTACACCGCCGGGCCGCCGCCCGCGCCCTCCGGGAACGCGTAGCCATACCGCGCGGCCACCTTGGCGGCCGGCACCGTGAGCAGGGTGGAGAACGGCCCGAAGACGAAGTTGACCTTCTCCTGCGCGATGAGCTTGGTGTAGTTAGTGGCCACGGTCGTGGGGTCGCTCTGGTCATTGAGGAAGGTCAGGTTGACCTTGTGACCGAGCAGCCCGCCCGCGCTGTTTACCTCGCTGGCCCACAGCTCGTAACCACGCTGGAACGCCTGGCCGTCGGCGGAGAAGTCGCCGGTCGTGGAGAGCGAGGCGCCAATCGTTATCGGTCCCTTGGCATTGCCGGAACCAGTACTGCTGCTGCTGCTGCCGCTGCCACCACTGCTGCAGGCGGCCAGGGCCAGGGCCGCGACAGCGGCGGCGGCCGGGATAGACAAGAACCGGGTGCGGTGAGGTTTCATCCGGTCCTCCTTCCAGTTCAGGAATCTCCGGTGGATTTGGCTAGCCGCGGCCGTCACGCTGCCTGGCGCGTCCGTAGCGGGTCGGAAGGCAGCATTCCGGGCTGGCCGGGGGCAGTGGCTCACGCTACTGCATTGGGGTTGTTCGCGTCGGCTGGGGTCAGTCCATCGGAGATGTCCGAGTTCTCGCTCTCGAGCTCTACTCCGGCTGCGTGGGCCTCGAGTTCGATCAAGGCAGCGAAATCCTGGTCGCCATAACCATGGCCAATAAGGGCCTGCACGATCTGGTGCACCAGCGAGGCCACCGGGAGCGGCACTTCCTGTTCCCGGGCCGCGGCCAGCCCGAGATCGAAGTCCTTGCGCAGCAGGGTGGCGGTGAAGGTGGGATGGAAGTCCAGGTTCACGAATGCCGGTGACTTGTAACGAGTAAACGGCGAACCCATCACGCTCTTATTAAGGCAGGTGAGGAACGCGTCCCGGCTGACACCGCTCTTCTGGGCCAGGATCGTCACTTCGGCCAGTGATTGGGTTACCACGCCCAGGAACAGGTTATGGCACAGCTTTACTATCCGGGCGAGTTCGCCCTCGCCCACGTAGGTGGCGCCCGCGCCCAGCAGGTCCAGGTACGGCCGGGCCCGGTCGTAGGCGGCCTGCGGCCCGGACACGGCCAGGGTGAGCCGTCCCACGCTGGCCACCTTGGGGTTGCCCATGACCGGGGCGGCCAGCAGGTCCGTGCCCCGCGCCGCGAGCTGCTCGCGGACCTGCCGGGATACGTCCGCCGACACCGTCGAGCAGTCCACCAGGATGGCCGGGGCCGACTCGCCCGAGGTCAGGCCGCCCGCACCGAGGACCGCGTCGATCAGGTCCTGCGGGGTTCCCACCGTGGCGAAGACGATGTCGCGGCTGCCCAGGTCAGCGGGCGAGCCAACGACCTTGGCGCCGAGCGCGGCGAGCGGCTCGGCCTTAGCCTGGGTCCGGTTGTACACGGCCACGTCACAGCCCGCGGCGAGCAGCCGCTGCACCAGTTCCGTGCCCATGCGCCCAGTGCCCAGCCAGCCTAGCCGGAGTTCGTCACCGTGCCCTGCCATCAGGTCACCCCCTGCATCAACAATCGTTTGCACGAAGCCTGACGCACGGGTCAGGCGGATGTCAACCGACATGATCTAGTTGCCGGGAGATTTCTTGGCCCGGCGGCTAGGCAGCGGGCCCGGTGGCATCGCCCGGCTCCGCAGCGCGGCCGCCGGCGGCCGCCCCGGGACCGCTCACCGGCCCGGTGGACCCGCGGACCACCAGTTCAGGGGCGAGGAAGAGGACCTTGACCGGCCCGGTGTGCCCGGCGATCCGCTCCAGCAGCAACTGCGCGGCCTCGGTGCCGACCTGGTAGTGCGGGAAGCGGATGGTGGTCAGCGGCGGGCGCAGCCGGTCGATGAACGGCATGTCGTTGAAGCCGACCACGGACACGTCCTCCGGGCAGCGCAGCCCGGCCTCGTCCAGCGCGGCGTAACAGCCGATGGCCAGCATGTCGTTGCCGGCCGCCACCGCGGTCACCGGGGGAACCCGCTGCATCAGGGCCTGGGCGCAGCGATGCCCCTCGTCGATCGAGAACGCCTTGGCCACCGTGATGAGGTCCGGGTCGGGCGACAGCCCGTGCGCCTCCATGGCCGCCACGAACCCGCGGTACCGGGCCAGGCCGGTGGAGACCTCCTGCGGCCCGGCGATGTGCGCGATCCGGGTGTGGCCGAGTTCGGCCAGGTGCGCGACGGCCATCCGGACGCCACGCTCGTTGTCCACCGAGACCGACGGCAGGCTGTAGTCCTGCGCCAGCCGGTTCATCAGCACGACCGGCAGGTCGGCCCGGGCCGACTCGGCCAGCAGCGGGTCGCCGAGGTGCACGGTGGCCAGCACCAGCCCGTCCACGTGCCGGGCGCGCATCTGCTCGAACAGCACGTGCTCGCGCTCCGCGTCACCGTCGGTGTTGCCGATCAGCGCGACGTAGCCGGCCGCGGCCAGCCGGTCCTCGATGCCCCGCACGATGGGCGGGAACAGCGGGTTGTTCAGGTCCGGGATGAGCACCCCGACACTGTGCGAGCGGCGGGTGCGCAGGCTGCGGGCCACCGTGTTCGGCCGGTAGCCGAGCTGCGCCGCCGCCTCCAGGACCCGCGCGGCGGTATCCTCGCGGACCAGCAGCCGGGTCTCCGGGTTCAGCGCACGGGACGCGGTGGCCGGGTGCACCCGGGCGCGGGCCGCCACGTCTTTCAAGGTCACTGGCGGGTCTGCCATCCGCGGCCCCCCCGTTTCCGATGCGTTTCGTCCCCCGGCGGACGCAGGCTAACGCACGCCAGGCTGCATGGTACCGATCCCTGCAGTCGATTGCTGGTTACCGCCAGTATCCACTGCCGGCGGCCTGGGAGAGGGTGGGCGGGGGAAGCTGGCCACGTCTCCGATGATCACCGGGACCGGTCCGAGCCAGGCCAGCAGGCCCGCACCGAGCAGCGGGGTGATCAGGCGCAGTCCCTGGGCGAGCGTCTGCAGCGGGGGGGAGGGGGCAAGAAGAAATGAGACAAATCAGCGCCTGTCCCCCAGCGTGGACAGGGACTGCCCGGCCAGGTAGATCCGGGCGTCCCGGTGCGCCAGCAGCCGCCGCATTACTGTCCTCCTCCCGTCCCGCCGCCTTCCCCGCTGGCCCCGGCGTCCGCACCGGCCCCGGCGCCGCCATCCGCCGGCGGGTCGGCCAGCGGGTAGCCGAACAGGAGCACCTCGAACGGCAGGCTGCCCTCCGGGCGCAGCGCCGGGTCGTCCTCCCTGGGCCGGAACGGCTCCAGCACCGCATGCAGGTCGCCGGCCAGCCGCACCGCCTCGGCCGCGGTCAGGTACACCATGCGCTGCGAGGCGAGGGCGGCCTCCTGCCACGGCCCCGGGTACCCGAGCACCCGCCGGATCCGGTCCCGGGCCCGGTCCAGCCACCGGTCGATCCACGTCGTGGCGACCGCCTCGGCGGCCAGCCGGCTCTCGGCGTCGGTCCAGGGCGGCACGATCTCCAGCCCGCGGTAGGCCAGCCGCCACGGCCGCTCCCGGCCGCGCCCGCCGCCCGCCTCCGCCACGAACCCGTACTTGGCCAGCGTGCGCAGGTGGAACGCGCAGTTGGCGGGCGACTCCCCGAGCAGCTCACTGGCGCCGGTGGCGGTGATCGTCTTGGTGTCGCTGTGCTCCATGGCCTCCAGCAGCGCGACCCGGACCGGATGGGCCATGGCCCGCATCGTCCGCGGGTCGGAGATCCTCAGCTTGGGGCGCTCCGGACGGCCGGAATCTTCGGAAGACATGTTTCGAAACACTACGCTCGAAACAACCCTTTCCACAAGTGGCACCTGACCGGCGGCCCGGGCCGTGTCACGATGAAGCCATGCGGATCACCGAGGTCACCGGGACGGAGTTGTTCGGCGGGACCGCGCAGCGGCCGCTGCAGCTGATCCGGGTCACGGTGCACAACGACGGGCCGCGGCGCACCGCCCCCGCCCTGCTCCGGGCCGAGGGCGCGGGAGTGACCACGCCGGTGCCGTTGCGGCTGGAAGTGCTCGAACCGGGCGGGGAGTGCACCGCGGAGCTGGGCGTGCACATCGCCGCCCCGGCGGAGCCCGGCAGCCCGCGGCCGGTCACGGTGATCGCCGAGGCCGGCGCCGCGCGCGCCGAGCAGGCGGCCGAGATCCGGGTGGCCGACACCGGCTGGACCATGTGGATGGTCAGCCACTTCCACTACGACCCGGTGTGGTGGGATACCCAGGGCGAGTTCACCCAGACCCGGCTGCTGCTGCCCGGGGAAGACGGCGAGCTGCCCCCGGTGCGCACCGCGTTCGAGCTGGTCGCACTGCACCTGGCGCACGCGCGGGAGGACCCCGACTACAAGTTCGTGCTGGCCGAGATCGACTACCTGAAGCCCTACCTGGACACCCGCCCCGAGCACCGCGCCGAGCTGCGCCAGCTCATCGCCGACGGCCGGGTGGAGATCGTCGGCGGCAACTACAACGAGCCCAACACCAACCTGACCAGTGCCGAGTCGACCATCCGCAACGCGGTGTACGGCCTGGCCTACCAGCGGGAGGTGGCCGGGGGCGACCCGCGGGCCGCGTGGATGCTGGACGTGTTCGGCCACGACCCGGGGTACCCGGGGCTGATGGCCGCCGCCGGGCTGACCGACTCGGCCTGGGCCCGCGGCCCGTACCACCAGTGGGGCCCGCTGCGCACCGTCGGGGACAACACCCGGATGCAGATGCGCAGCGAGTTCGAGTGGGTCTCCCCCGACGGCCGCGGCCTGCTGACGGCCTACATGCCCAACCACTACGGGGCCGGCTGGGTCACCCATCAGGCCGCCGACCTGGCCGCGGCGGAACAGGCGGCGCTGGAGCAGTTCCGCACGCTGGCCCCGGTCGCCGCGACCCGCAATGTGCTGCTCCCGGTGGGCGCGGACCACGTCATCCCGAGCCGCTGGGTGACCGCGGTGCACCGGGACTGGAACGCGCGCTACGTGTGGCCGCGGTTCGTCACCGCGCTGCCCCGGGAGTTCTTCGCCGCGGTCCGCGAGGACGCGGCCCGGCGGCGCGTCTGGCTGGTCCCGCAGACCCGGGACATGAACCCGGTCTACCCGGGCAAGGACGTCTCCTACATCGACACCAAGCAGGCGCAGCGCGCCGCCGAGGTGGCCGTGTCCGACGGCGAGACGCTGGCCACGCTGGCCTGGCTGGCCGGGGCGGGCTACCCGGCGGAGTCGCTGGACAAGGCGTGGCGGCAGCTGGTGTTCGGCGCGCACCATGACGCGATCACCGGCACCGAGTCCGACCAGGTGTACCTGGACCTGCTGGGCGGCTGGCGGGAGGCCTGGCAGCGGGGCACCGACGCCCGCCGGGAGGCGGCCGCGCACCTGGCGGGGCAGGCGTCCACCCGGTGGCCGGGGCCGGGCGCGGCGCCGCCGGGCAGCCGCGCGCTGACCGTGTTCAACACGCTGTCCTGGCCGCGGTCCGGCCTGGCCCGCGCGGCGCTGGAGTTCCCGGCCCCGGGCCCCGGGCGGGTGAGCGTGCTCGACGCGTCGGGCGAGCCGGTGCCAGTCCTGGCCGAGGGCGAGCGGCGGCACCCGGACGGCACGCTGGCCGCGGTGACGGTGTGCTTCCGCGCGGCGGTGCCGGCCCTCGGGTACCGGACCTGGTGGGCGGGGCCGGGCGGGCCGGGCGGCGCGGTGGCCCCGGGGGGCACGGTGGCCCCGGAGGGCACGGTGGCCCCGGGCGGCTGGGAGCCGCTGCCCGGCACGGTCATCGAGAACGACGACTTCCTGGTCGAGGCCGACCCGGCCCGCGGCGGCGCGCTGACCCGCATCACCGACAAGCGAGCCGGCACCGAGCTGCTCCGCGGCCCGGGCAACGAGCTGGTCGTCCAGGAGGAGTACGACTACCACCCGCGCTGGGGCGAGGGACCGTGGCTGCTGTCCCCCAAGGGCCCCGGCACCGGTTCCGGCACGGCCGCCGCCAAGGTCACCGCGCAGCGCTGCCCGCTCGGCGCCCGGCTGGTGGCCGAGCTGGCCCTCGGCGACCTGCGGATCGTCGCCGAGACGCTGCTGTGGGACGGCACCGGGCGGGTCGACTTCCGGACCCACGTGGACGGGTCCATCGGGCAGGACCGCCTGCTCCGGGTCCGCTTCCCGGCCGACGTGCCCGGCGGCCTGCCGGTCTACGCCACCGCGACGGCGGTGGTCGGCCGGCCATTCGGCAGCCCGGACGCGGACGTCACGGAGCACCCGTTCACGCTGGACAACCCGGCCCATGAATGGTTCGGCACCGGGGCGACGGCCCGGGCCGCCTGGACCGGGCCGGGCAGCGACCGCACCGAACGCGCGCTCGGGGTGGCCGAGATCATCCTGCCCGCGCCGGCCGGGACCGGATCACAGCCCAGCCTGCCCAACGGCACCCGCGGCGCGATCACCCGCCTGGTCGCTGCCCTGGCCGGGCAGGGCGTCACGGCCACCTGCAGCTGGCCGGACGGCCCCCGGTACGGGGCCATCGACCTGGACTCGAACCTGCCCGACGTGCGGATCGCGCTGGGCGGCCCGGATGACAATCCGTGGACGGCCCGGCTGCTGGCGGACTGCGGGCCTGAGGTGACGGCGGAGGTCACCGGCCGGCTGGCCGCGGGGCGCCCCGTCGCGCTGTGGCTGCCCGCCCGGCAGTCCCGCGCCGCCGCGTTCCGCCCCGGCGCCGACGTCCGCGGGCCCCGGGACCTGCCGGTGCTGCTGCTGGCGGGCCCCGACCTGGCCACGGCGGCCGGGGCGGCCGCCGCCGACCTGGCCGACTCGGTCCTGGAGGTCACCCCGGTCACCTCCGCCGGGCCGGACCCCGACCCCCCGCTGGCCGGGCATACGGTGGCGCTGCTCAACCGGGGCACGCCGGGCAGCCTGGTCAGTCCGGATGGCACGCTGCACATCGCACTGATGCGCTCGTGCAGCGCCTGGCCGTCCGGGGTATGGATCGACGGCGGCAAGCAGCTGGCGCCGGACGGCAGCAGCTTCGCCTGGCAGCACTGGAGCCACACGTTCGAGTACGCGCTGGCCGCCGGGCCCGGGGACTGGCGCTCGGCGGGCCTGGCCCGGGCCGGCCAGGAGTTCAACCGCGACCTGGTGACCTCCGGGACCGGCCTGCACGACGGGCCGCTGCCCGGCTCGGCCAGCCTCGGCTCGGTCAGCGGGCCGGGCATGCTGACCGCGCTGAAGCCGCGCGGGAACCCGCTGGCCGCCGGGCGGCCCGGGACGCCGGACCGGGCCGCCGGGCTGACCGCCCGGCTGCGTGACCTGGGCGGCCGGTCGGCCACCCTGGTCGAGCTTCGGCTGCGGGGCGGCATCGCGGCCGCGCACGGCACCGGGCTGGCCGAGGAGGAGGACGTCACGGGGAACGCCACCGCACCGCTGGCGGTGGAGGGCGGCGTGGCCAGGCCGGTCCTCCCCCCGGCGAGCACGGTGACGCTGGCGCTGACGCCAGCCAGCGATCTGTTCGCCGGCCAGGCAGGGCGCGGTGCAGCCGCGTCCGCTCCGAGTCAGCGACCCGCGGGGGGGTCCGGGGGGGCGCTGCCACGGGCAGAAATCCCGGGGGCTCCCGGGGAGCCGGCCCCCCGGGCTAACCCTGAGCCGGCCCAGCCGGTCTTCACCCGGTACTGGCTGCACGGGAAAGGTCCCGCGCCGGCGGGCGGCCTGCCGGTGGCGGTGCACCTGTCCCCCGGCCGGGTGGCGCTGCCCGCCGGTGGCGCGCCGCCGGCGACGGTGCGGCTCACGGTGGCGGCCGGCCTGGACGGGGCGTCCGGGGCGGTCGAGCTGGACGTGCCGGCCGGCCTGGCCGCCGAGCCCGCCGGGCCGTTGCGCTATGACCTGCCGCCGCTCGGCTACGCGGCCTGGGACCTGACGGTAGCCGGGCGCCCCGGCGCGCCGCCCGGGCACTACTTCCTGGCCGCCCGGATCCGCGACGGGCTGGGCCAGGCCGGCGAGGACGTGACCATGGTCGGGCTGGGCGGCCCGCCGGTCCCCTCCCCCGGCCAGCCGCTGGAGGAGCTGCTGCCGGCCCTGGAGGCCGACCTGGCGGCGATCACCGCCGAGCTCGACGTGGCCGTGCTCACCCCGGCGCTGGACCTGCCGCCCGGCGGGTCCGGGGAACTGGCGGTGCGGGTCACCAGCCGGACCGCGTCGGCGGTCCGCGGGGAGGCCCAGCTGATCTCCCCGTTCGGCAGCTGGCAGGCGGTCCAGCCCTGGACGCGTGGTTTCGCCGTCTCCCCTGGTAATGAGATCACTCTCCGTTATCATGTCCGAGTACCGGTTACTACCCGACGTAGCACGCAATGGTGGATAATGGTCAAACTGATGTATTTCGGTCGGCTCCGCTACACCAGCACTGTCCCTGTTGTGATCCGCGCATGATCCCCCTGGCCTGGTAGGGGACTCCCCGGCCACAATCAGACGGTCTCCATGCCATGACTTCCGCTGCCCCGATCTCCGGCAACCTGCCTGCGGAGCCGAACAGCTTCGTCGGGAGAGCGCGCGACCTCACCGAGCTCGCGCTCTTGCTGAGCGACGTCCGCGCCCTCACCCTGTGCGGTCCTGGAGGCATCGGCAAGACGCGGCTGGCGCTCCGGCTGGCCTGCGACCTGGTGCCGGATTTCCCGGACGGTGCCTGGCTGGTCGAGCTGGCCGACTGCCGAGATCCCGAGCTGATCCCGCGGCGGGTGGCCGCGACGTTCGGCGTCCGCGAGGAGCCGGACCGGCCGCTCACCGCCACGCTGGCCGAGGTGCTCCGCGGCCGCCGCCTGCTGCTCATCCTGGACACCTGCGAGCACCTGGTGGACCGGTCCGCGGAACTGGTGCACCAGCTGCTGGCCGGCTGCCCGTTCCTGCGGGTGATCGCGACCAGCCGGGAGCCGCTGCGGGTCCGCGGCGAGACCGTGTGGCGGGTCCCCCCGCTGGCGGTGCCGGACGGCGCGGACCCGCTGTCCATCGACGACCCGCGGTACGAGGCGATCCGGCTGTTCGCCGACCGGGCCGCCGCGGCGCGGGCCGGCTTCGAGCTGGGCATTGACAACGCCGACGCGGTGGCCCGGCTGTGCCGCACGCTGGACGGCATGCCGCTCGCCATCGAGCTGGCCGCCGCGCGGGTCCGGGCGCTGTCGGTGGAGCAGATCGCCAGCCGGCTCGACGACCGGTTCCGGCTGCTGGCCACGGGCGACCGGACCGCGCCGCCGCGGCAGCAGACCCTGCGCGCCGCGGTGGATTGGAGCTACGAGTTGCTCAGCGAGCCAGAGCAGATCCTGCTCCGGCGGCTGTCGGTGTTCGCGGGCTGGAGCCTGGAGATGGCCGAGCAGGTATGCGCCGACGAGCGGATCCCGGCGGCCGCGGTACTGGACCTGATGGCCGCGCTCATCGACAAGTCGCTGGTCACGTTCGACTACGAGTTCCGCGGCCAGTCCCGGTACCGGATGCTGGACACCATCAAGGAGTACGCGGCGAGCCGGCTGACGGCCTCCGGCGAGGAGGAGGCGGTCCGGCTGCGGCACCGCGACTACCTGCTGCAGTTCAGCGAGTACGTGGTGTCCCAGGCGTTCGTCCGCGGCGCGCCGTCCTGGCCGGAGCGGGTCGCGCTGTACCGGCACATCACCCTGGACATGCCGAACTACCGGCTGGCGCTGGAGACCTCACTGAAACGCGGTGACATCGCCGAGGGCCTGCGGCTGTGCGGCGCGATGCGCAACCCGTGGGTGACGCATGGCGACGTGACCGAGGGAGCCGAGGCCTTCGACCGGTTCCTGGCCCGGGCGTCCGGGGTGCCGCCCGAGGTGCACGGCCCCGCCCTGGTGTTCCGCGGCGACCTCGCGTTCGAGCAGCAGGACTACGAGACCCTCGCCCGCTGCGCCCGGGACGGCCTGGCCCTGTGCCGGCAGGCGGGCGTGCCGCACGAGGCGGCCGCGCTGCGGCTGCTCGCGCTGGCCAGCCTGCGCGGCGGGCAGCTGGCCGAGGCAGTGTCCGGGATCGAGGAGGCGGCGGCCACCGCGCACAAGCTCGGCGACGAGTGGGAGGAAGGGCTGGCGCTGGCCATCAAGGCCGCGATCCTGGCCCGGCTGGGCAGCCTCCGCGAGGCGAATGAGACGTACGAGGCCGCGCTGGACGTGCTCCGGGACAACAACGGCTGGGGTGTCGCGCACGTGCACTACGGGCTGGGCGGCGTGGCCCGCCAGCGCGGGGACCCGCAGGCCGCCATCGGCCACTTCCAGGAGGCGCTGGCGCTGTACCGGGAGATCGACGCCCGGCCGGAGATCGCCCGCTGCCTGGCTGGCATCGCCTCGGTCGCCCTGGCCCAGGGGAACCTGGAGCTCAGCCGGGCCAGCCTGACCGAAAGCCTGCGGCTCGGCCTGGCCACCGGGCAGCGGCTGCCGGTGGCCCGTGGCCTGGGCGCGTTCGCGGCACTGGAGGCACGGGCCGGCCACCCGGAGCGGGCGGCCCGGCTGGCCGGGGCCGCGCTGGAGCTGCGCGCCGCGGCCGGCCATCCGCCGTCGGCCGGGGCCGGGGCCCGGCTGGAGGACCTGCTCGGGCCCGCCCGGGCCGCGCTCGGGGAAATGCGGGCCGCCGCGCTGCTCGCGGAGGGGCGCGCGATGACGGCGGAGGAAGCGGTCGGCTACGCGACCAGCCCGGCCGGTGAGCTGGCTGGTGACCAGCCCGGTGACCCGGTCACCCCCCGGGTACCGCAGCCCCGCGCGGCCGGGGACCCCACGGCCGAGCCGGCCGTGCTGACCCCGCGCGAGCGGGAGATCGCCGCGCTGATCGCGCGCGGGCTCAGCAACCGGGCCATCGGCGACGAGCTCTACATAACCCCGGCCACCGTGGCCCGGCACGTGGCCAACATGATGACCAAGCTCGGGTTCAACACGAGGGCGCAGATTGCGGCGTGGGTCGCCCGGCAGGCCGGCCCGGCGGACTGAGCCGCACCGCCCCGGCGGACTGAGCCGCACCGGCCCGGCGGCCGCCCGGATCGGCCGGCTCTCCGGCTGAGACTTTTTTGGCTACATACCCATCCGGTCGCGCTGCTGCTCCGAAATACACATGGCACTGCATAATCCGGCGGATGTGCGCACGGCCAGCCCGGCCTAATGTCGGCTGCAGAGTTCCGGTGGTCCCGGGCGGCACGGGGGCCCGCGCGTGGCTATCCGGAGCAGCCGGACGCAGAGCCAAGGCTCCTCCGGCCATCAGGAGGGGGATGGCCGGAGGGGCCTGGGGAGAAGGGCAGGATGACCGTCACCGGCATGCCAGCCGGGCACGTCAGCGTGACCCAGCGGCTGGTCGACCTGGGGACGGCCCGGGGCGAGCAGCCCGCACTGGTGGGCGGCGGTGCGGCCTGGCCGGGCCGGACCCTCAGCTACGCGAGCGTGGCGCGGATCCTCCAGATGGCTGCGGCCGGCCTGAGCCGCCGCGGCGTCCGGCCCGGCGACGTGATCGGCGTCCATGTCCCTGACGCGGTCAGCTACGTGCTGGCCGGGCACGCCGTCCGGGCGGCCGGCGGGGTGCCCTCCCCGCTGCCGTACGCGGAGCCGGCCACCGTGCTGGCCGGCCAGCTCACCGACTGCGGGGCCCGGCTGCTGATCACCGCGGGACCGCTGGCATCCGCCGCGGTGAGCGCGGCGGATGCCGCCTGGGTCCGCCAGGTCCTCTCGTTCGACGAGGTGGCTGGCACGACCAAGTTCTGCTCGCTGCTGTCCCGGGGATCCCAGCCGCCCGCCGCCGCCGCGGCGGCGGACCTCGCGCTGCTGCCCTACCGGCCCGGGCCCGGCGCCGGCCGGTCGGCCGCGCCGGTGACGCACGGCGAGCTCGCCGCGGACCTGGACCGGCTGTCCGGCGGCACCATGCTCACCGGCGAGGACGTGGTGATCACTGCCCCGCCGGCCGACGACAGCCGGGTCTACACCGTGCTGCTCGATCTGGCCCTGCTCAGCGGGGCCACCGTGGTCGCGGCCCGGGCCGACGCGCTGCCCGACGCGGCCCGGCGGCACGGCGGCACCGCCGTGATCGTGCACCCCGGGACACCGATCCCGGCCGGGCTGGCGCTGCGCGCGGTCACCTCGCGCTGCTGACCCGCTGCCCGCCCCCGCTGGCCTGCTGCCCGGCGCTGGTCTGCGGCCCGCCGCCGCTGATCCCCCGCCCGGCGCCGAGCCGCTGCCCGGTCAGCAGGATCACGGCCAGCGCGGCCACGTCGAAGACCGCCGCGGCGGTGAAGACGGCCGCGACGCCGTGGATCAGCGCGTGGTGCGCCGTGGCCACGGCGCTCACGCCCGCCGCCCCGTGCTGGGCGTGCTGGTAGGCCGTGCCGAAGACGGTTACCAGGATGGCCAGCCCCAGCGACCCGCCGACCTGCTGGGTGACGTTCACCATGCTGGACGCCGCACCGGAGTCCTGCTGGGCCACCCCGGCCAGCGACATGGTGGTCAGCGGGACGAACACCAGGCCCATGCCGCTGCCCAGCAGCAGCATCGGGCCGAGGATGCCGCCCAGGTAGCTGGTCCCCGCGCCGACCTGGGCCAGCCAGGCCATCCCCGCGATGACCGGCAGCATGCCGGCCAGCATCACCCGGCCCGCCCCGAACCGGGGCAGCAGCCGCGGCGCGGCCCGGGACACCCCGAACACGGCCAGCGTCATCGGCAGGAAGGCCACGCCGGCCAGCAGCGGGCGCAGGCCGAGGATGTCCTGGACGAACTGGGTCAGGAAGAAGAACATCCCGAACATGCCGGCCACCAGGAGCAGCCGGGCCAGGTAGGACCCGGACCGGCTGAGGCTGGCGAACAGCCGCAGCGGGGTGATCGGCTGCTGGCTGTGCCGCTCGATGGCCACGAAGGCACCCAGCGCCGCCACGGCCGCCGCGAACGCGGCCAGGGTGGGCGCCGCGGACCAGCCGCTGGAGGAGGCCCGGATGAACCCGTAGACCAGTGCGGTCATGCCGGCGGTGGAGGTCACCGCGCCGGCCAGGTCGAACCGGCCCGGCTGGCGCGGCGACTCACTGATGAACAGCGGGGTCACCACGATGACGGCCGCGCCGACCGGCACGTTCACGAACAGCACCCAGCGCCACGAGGCCCACTCGGTGATGACGCCGCCGAGCACCAGCCCGAGCGAGGCGCCGCCCATGAGCACCGCGGAGTAGACACCCAGGGCCCGGGTCCGTTCCCGGCCTTCCGGGAAGCTGCCGACCACCAGCGCCAGCACCGCGGGTGAGGCCAGCGCGCCGCCGACGCCCTGCAGCGCCCGGGCGGCCAGCAGCCACCAGGCCTGGGTGGCCAGGCCGCCGGCCAGCGAGGCCAGGGTGAACAGCGCGATCCCGGCCAGGAACACGCGGCGCCGGCCCATGATGTCGCCGGCCCGGCCGCCGAGCAGCAGCAGGCCGCCGAAAGTGAGCGTGTAGGCATTCAGTACCCAGGACAGGCCGGCCGTGGAGAAATGCAGCCCGGCCTGGATGTGCGGCAGGGCGATGTTCACCACGGTCATGTCAAGGACGATCATGAGCTGGGCGGAGAGCATGACGAGCAGGGCGAGGCCGGGACGGCCATGGCGCCGAGCGGTGCCTGGGCGGCGGTCCGAGGCCGCCCGCGTTGCGGCAGAAGCAGGCACAGAGGTCTCCAGGGGACAAGAGTCGTGAGATAATCGGAGGTGTTCTCCGGAACATTCGGAGAGTGTCTCCGTTTAATATACGGAGCCGTCCTCCGGATAGCAACTGGATTAAGGATCGTAGAGTGTCCCGATGAGCGCGACAGGCACCCCCGCAACGATGCGCGCCGACGCCCGCCGTAACCGGCAGCTGCTGATCGCGGCGGCGCTGGCCGCGTTCACCGAGCACGGCGCGGATGACGCGTCCCTGGACGAGATCGCCCGCCGGGCCGGGGTCGGCATCGGCACCCTGTACCGGCATTTCCCCAGCCGCCAGGCGCTGCTCGAGGCGGTCTACCGCGACCAGGTGGAAGACCTCTGCGCCGGAGCCCGGGACCGGGCCGCCGCGGCCACCCCGGCGCAGGCGCTGGCGAACTGGCTGCGCGACCTGATGGCGTTCGCCGCGACGAAGCGGAACCTGACCAGCAGCCTCATGTCCGGCCCGGACAGTAAGCACTCCGAGGTGGCGGTGTCGTGCAGCGCCATGGTCCGCGAGGCGGCGGACGGGCTGCTGGCGCAGGCCCAGCGGTCGGGCGAGATCCGCCCTGACGTGGACGCGACCGACCTGCTGCGCCTCTGTCACGCACTCGCGCTGGCCTCCGAGCTGCCGTCCACGGATGCCGGCCAGCCGGAGCGGCTGCTGAAGGTGCTGCTCGACGGGCTGCGCGCCGCGGAGCCCGGCGCGGCGGGATAGTCCCGGGCTAGTCCCCGCCCGCCACCGCCTCCGGCTCAATGTCCGGCATGTCCGCTCCGGCGTCCGGCGCGGGCGCCTCGAGCCCGCCCAGGTCGGGCGGCCGGTTCTCGTACGGCGTGCTGAGCACGATCGTGGTCCGGGTGGACACTCCGGCACAGGCCCGGATCTGCTGCAGCAGGTCCTCCAGCGCTCCCGGCGAGGCGACCCGGACCTTGAGGATGTAGTTCTCATCCCCCGCGACGCTGTGGCACGCCTCGATGCCCGGAAGGTGGGCGAGCCGCTCCGGGGCGTCGTCCGGGGCGGCCGGGTCGAACGGCTTGATCGAGATGAACGCGGTGAGCGGCAGCCCCGCGCCTGCCGGGTCGATCATGGCGGCATAGCCCTTGATCACCCCGCGCCGCTCCAGCCGGCGCACCCGCTGGTGCGTCGCCGACACCGAGAGCCCGGTGCGGCGGGACAGTTCGGTGAAGCTGATCCGGCCGTCCTGGCACAGGAGCGAGACGATCTTGCGGTCGATGTCTTCCACCCCGTCACGGTAATCCGCAACTGGGGGTCACGGTCTCCTGCACCGTAACGGCCTGATAACGGGCTTTACGCTCCGGTAACAGCATGTGGCGCCCCTCTTAACGCTGCCCGGGCACGGGGATACGCTGCGCGGCAAGCGGTGCGGCACCGGAGCGGCACCGCCGGACATGCTGGAGCCCTCATGGCGGAAATCGTCCTTGACCAGGTCAACAAGGTGTACCCGGGCGGGGTCAAGGGGGTGGACAACCTCAACCTGGAGATCAGGGACGGCGAGTTCATGGTCCTGGTCGGCCCGTCCGGCTGCGGGAAGACCACCGCCCTGCGCTCCATCGCCGGCCTGGAGGAGATCAGCTCCGGCACCATCACGATCGGCGGCCGGGTGGTGAACGACCTGCCGCCCAAGGACCGTGACATCGCCATGGTCTTCCAGAACTACGCTCTCTACCCGCACATGACCGTGGAGCAGAACCTGGCGTTCGGGCTGCAGCAGCGCAAGACGCCGAAGGACGAGATCAAGCGCCGGGTCACCGAGGTGGCCAAGATGCTCGGCCTGGAGCAGTACCTCAAGCGCAAGCCCGCCGCGCTGTCCGGCGGCCAGCGCCAGCGGGTCGCCATGGGCCGGGCCATCGTCCGGGAGCCGCAGGCGTTCCTGATGGACGAGCCGCTGTCCAACCTCGACGCCAAGCTCCGGGTGTCGATGCGCGCCTCGCTCACCCAGCTGCACGACCGGCTCGGCGTCACCACCGTGTACGTCACCCACGACCAGGTCGAGGCGATGACCCTCGGGCACCGGGTGTGCGTGCTCCGGGACGGCCGGCTGCAGCAGGTGGACACCCCGCAGACGCTGTTCGACTCCCCGGTCAACCTGTTCGTGGGCGGGTTCATCGGTTCGCCGGCGATGAACATCGTCACCGCCGAGCTGGTCCGTGACGACGGCCCGGCGGTCCTGTTCGCCGGGCACCGGCTGCCCCTGCCGGCCGGGCTCGTCAACTCCAAGCCCGGGCTGGACGCCTACTTCGGTCGCGAGGTCATCATGGGCGTGCGGCCCTCGGACTTCGAGGACGCGGCCCTGGCCGAGGCGAGCTGGGCCCGGATCTCGGTGCGGGCCGACGTGACCGAGGAACTTGGCAGCGAGATTCACGTGATCTTCTCGATCGACGCGTCCCCGGTGCGTCATGCCAGCATCAGCGAGATCAGCGACCCCGATGACGAGGACGCGTCGGTGGTCCTGGCGGCCGGCAAGTCGCTGTGGACCGCGCGGGTGGCCGCGCGCAGCCACGTCCGCCCGGGGCAGCAGATCGAGCTGGCCGTGCACACGTCCAGCCTGCAGTTCTTCGACCCGGTGACCGCGCTGTCCATCGGCCACCCGGCGGCCGCGGAGATGGCGGCCGCGGAGACCGCCCAGGCAGGCGCGAGCTGATCCCGCTGCCGGTGCTCAGCCGGCGATGACGAGCTCGCGGGTCATGGTGTTCAGCCGCTCGTACCCGTCCTCAGTGCACACGATGATGTCCTCGATCCTCGCCCCGGACGGCCCCGGGTAGATGCCCGGCTCCACCGAGAAGGCCATGCCGGGCTGCAGCGGCTCGGTGTTGCCGGTGACGATGTAGGGGTCTTCGTGCGTCTCCAGCCCGATCCCGTGCCCGGTGCGGTGGATGAACTGGCCGCCGTATCCGGCCGCGGTGATCGGCTCGCGGGCGGCCGCGTCCACCGACTCGGCCCGGACTCCGGGCCGGACCGCCGCGCACGCCGCCTCCTGGGCCGCGCGGAGCACGTCGTAGTAAGCGGTGAAGCCGGCCGGCGGCTCGCCGATCGCGTACATCCGGGTGCAGTCCGAGCAGTAACCGCTGGGCATGGTGCCGCCGATGTCCACCACGACGGCGTCCCCGGGCTGCAGCCGACGGCCGGACGGCTCGTGGTGCGGGCTGGCCGCGTTCGGGCCGGACGCGACGATCACGAAGTCGGCCCGGGCATGGCCCTCGGCCGCGATGGCCGCGGCGACGTCCGCGGCGACGGCCAGCTCGGTGCGGCCCGCGCGGAGCAGCCGGGGCACGCTGGCGTGCACCCGGTCGATGGCGGCGCCCGCCTCCCGCAGCGCGGCGATCTCGGCCGGCGTCTTGCGCTCCCGCAGGGCGCGCAGGGCTGTGCTGGCCAGCCCCTGCCGGGCAGCGGGCAGCGCGTCCCGGAACCGGAGCACCATCATGGCCCACATCCGGTCGGCCAGCCCGACCGAGCCGACGGCACCGAGCCGCCTCGCCACCAGCGCATACGGGTCATCCGTCTCATTCCAGGGGATGATCTCCAGGCCGAAGCGGCCGGCCGGCGACGCCGCCGCGGCCGGCTGCTCCAGCCGCGGCACGACCAGGAAGGGCTCCCCCGCGGCCGGGATGGCCAGGCAGGTCAGCCGCTCCAGCTGCTGGGCGTCGTAGCCTGCCACGTAGCGCAGGTCAGGCCCCGGCGTCAGCAGCAGGGCGTCCAGGCCGGCCCGGCCGGCCGCCTCGGCGGCCAGCCCCAGCCGGGCGGCCGGGTATAGTTCCCCCGAGTCCCAGGTGTGCATGGTGGCCATCTAACCACGGCACGGCCCATCGCCCTGGTGGGGCGCATTTTCTCGCTGGTGGGTGCACCGTGTCCCCATCTAGACAGGAGTGCCCCGCATGCCTCACTCTTGGTATACCTCAGCTTACTGATGTGAACGGCGATGACTCCTGAGATCGTTAGTTCTCCCGCTCCGCTGGAGCCAGGTGCTTCCGCCGCGGCCGAACGGGCCGCGGCCAGGTCGGCCTTTGCCGCGGCGTCTGGCCCGTTCACGCTGCGCCCGAGGAACACCGAGCGGGCTCCCGGCGATCCCACCGCGCTGGCCGCCGCATTACTGCAGGAACGCCACGTCACGCTGGAACTGCAGCGTGCCATCCTGCCGCTGCACGAGACGCCGTTCGACCTGCCCGGGCTGCGCGCGGTGGTCCGTTACCTGCCCGCCTCGGCGGACAGCCGGGTGGGCGGTGACTGGTACATCACCGCGGAGATGCCGGGTGGCCACGTGCTCGTCGCGATCGGGGACGTCGCCGGGCACGGCCTCGACGCGGCCGCCGGGATGGCCCGGCTGCGCGGTGCGCTGGCCGGCCTGGCCATCACCGGCGCTTCGCCGGAGCGCCTGGTGGGCTGGCTGAACGACCTGGTCCATCACGTCGACCCGGAGCACACGGCCTCGGTCATGGCCGGCTACTTCGACCCGCAGACCCGGAAGCTGACCTGGGCCCAGGCCGGCCATCCGCCGCCGTTGCTGGTCCGCGGCCCGGTGGCCCGGCCGCTCGCCCAGCCGTCCGGGATCCTGCTCGGCGCGGGCCGCAGCAGCTACCAGCCGATGACGATGACGCTGGAGCCCGGCGACATCCTGCTGCTCTACAGCGACGGCCTGGTGGAACGACGGGACCGGCAGCTGGATGAGGGGCTGCGCCTGCTGGCCAGCGCCGCGGGCGGCATCTCCGACCCGGAGGAGCTGATCGCCGCGGTGCTGGACGCGTTCAGCTCGAGCGCCTCGGAGGACGACACCTGCCTGGTGGCCCTGCGCGTTCTCTGACCAGGCACGTTCCCGAGCCCGGCGCGTGTACGAGCCCGGCGGGTGTACGAGTGCGCCGGGCCCGGCGCCGGCCTAGCCGGGCGCCTCGGCCAGTACGCTGGCCGCCCGGCGCAGCGACGAGCCCAGGCCCCACCGGTCGCCGAGCGACTGCAGCCGGGCCGGATCCGCCGGGCGGAGCGGGAGCGCGCCACCGACCTCGGGAACCGGGGCGTCGGCAGCCACCCGCACCACGGGCAGCGCGGCCGCCAGGTAGTCCCGGGCCGCCGCCAGCTTGGGGCGGCTGCCCTTGGGGAACCCGCCGTGCCCGCGGTCCAGCGCGCTGATGATGGCCTCGACGGAGCCGAACTCGCCGATCAGCAACGCCGCGGTCTTGTCGCCTACGCCCGGCACGCCGGGCAGTCCGTCGCTCGGATCACCGCGCAGCACGGCGAAGTCGGCGTAGCTGCGGCCCGGGATGCCGTACCGCTGGCTGACCGCGGCCTCATCCACCACGTCGAGCTTGGTCAGCCCGCGGACCGTGTAGATGACCCGGACCGGCGGCGCGTCGTGCACCAGCTGGAACAGGTCCCGGTCGCCGGTGACGATCTCCACCGGCCCGGCCGCCCGGGCGGTGAGCGTGCCGATGACGTCGTCCGCCTCGTAGCCGTCCGCGGCCGCCATCGGGACGCCGAGCGCGCCGAGCACCTCCTCGATCACCGGGATCTGCGCGGTGAGCGCGGGGGGCGCCTCCTCGGAGCCGTCCGGCCGGGCCCGGTGCGCCTTGTAGGAGGCGATGGCGGCCACCCGGAAGGCCGGCCGCCAGTCCGCGTCCATACAGGCGACCAGGCTGCCCGGGGTCCGCGCCCGGACCAGCCGGGCGATCATGTCCAGCAGCCCGCGGACGGCGTTGACCGGGGTCCCGTCCGGCGCGGTCAGCGTGTCCGGCACGCCGTAGAACGCGCGGTAGTACAGGGAGGCGGTGTCGAGCAGCATGAGCGGGCTCACCCCGGCCATCTTGCCAGGCAGCCGCCCCGCTTCGTGCCGTTCTTCGCCGCGCACGGCAGCAGGGACGGCGGTAACCCCGGCCGGGCACCCCGATATCGTTGATCAATCGCCAGCGAAGGATCCAGCCCACTGTCCGCGGGAGCCGCAGCGGCTGGGCTGGTCCATGGCCCCGCTGCCGAGGCTCTGTCTTGCGTGCTGCTCGCCGCGATCCTGGTCACCGCGATCACCCGGCCCCGGTGGCTGCCGGAGGCCGCCGTCGCCGTCCCGGCGGCGCTGATCGTGATGCTGACCGGCGCACTGCCGGTGCATCAGGCGGTGTCGGAGGCCCGGCTGCTGCTGCCGGTCCTGGCCTTCCTCGGCGCGGTCCTCATCATCGGGCACTTCTGCCAGCGCGACAGGCTGTTCACCGCGGCCGGTGCCCGGCTCGCGCGGGCCAGCCGCGGGTCACCGGTCCGGCTGCTCGACGGGGTGTTCGGGCTGGCCTCGGTGACCACGGCGGTGCTCAGCCTGGACACCACGGTGGTGCTGCTCACCCCGGTGGTGCACGACACCGCGGTCCGGCTCCGGGTCCGGCCCAAGCCACACGTCTATGCCTGCACGCACCTGGCCAACTCCGCCTCGCTGCTGCTGCCGGTGTCCAACCTGACCAACCTGCTGGCGTTCTCGGTGGCCGGGCTGACGCTGATCCGGTTCGGTGCGCTGATGGCGCTGCCGTGGCTGGCCGCCATCGCCGTCGAGTACGTGGCGTTCCGCGTGTTCTTCGCCGCGGACCTGGCGGCGGGCCGCAGCGCGGAGCGCCGCCTGGGGAGCTCCGCGCGGCCCTCCCCCCGGGCCAGCACTTCCCTCCCCGGCATCCCGCGCTACCCGCTGATCGTCGTGCTGCTCACGCTGGCCGGCTTCGTGGTCACCTCGTTCGCCGGGGTGAACCCGGCCTGGGCCGCCTTCGGGGGGGCGGTGCTGCTGGCCGGCCGCGGCCTGGCCCGCCGCACCGAGACCCCGGCCGGGGTGGTCCGCGCCATCGGGCTGGAGTTCCTGCTCTTCGTGCTCGGCCTGGGCGTCGTGGTGGAGTCCGTGGTCCACAACGGCCTCGGTGCCGCGCTCACCCGCGTCATTCCCGGGGGATCATCCCTGCTCACCCTGCTGGCGCTGGCCGGCCTGGCCGCGCTGCTGGCCAACGTGGTGAACAACCTGCCGGCCGTTCTGGTGCTGCTGTCCGTGCTGCGGGCGGGCGGGCTGGCCGGCCCGGGCCCGCTGCTCGCCGTGCTGATCGGGGTGGACGTCGGCCCGAACCTGACCTACGCCGGCTCGCTGGCCACCCTGCTGTGGCGGCGGCTGCTGGCCGAGCGGAACACTAGCACGGACCTGGGCGAGTTCACCCGGCTCGGCCTGCTCACCGTGCCGGCCGGGCTGGCCCTGGCCACGCTGGCGCTATGGGCGGCGCTCCGGTTGTGAACGCGTGGCCGGGCGGGCGTGCCCCGGTCCGCTGGCCGGCGCGCTGGCCACGTCCCGGGCCAGTTCCTCCTCATCCAGGTCGGCGGCGTCCGCCCGGTGATAGACCTGGCGCTGCCCGGTCGGCTGGAAGCCCATCCGGCGGTAGAACGCGGCCGCCCGCGGGTTCCCGGTGGCGACCCATAGCGTCACCCGCTCCGCACCGGCCGCGCGGCCGTGCTCCAGGACCGCGGTGACGAGCTGGCCGGCGACGCCGCTGCCCCGGGCGGAGGGCGATACCCACATGGAGACCAGGTGCCACTCCCCGATGGGATGAGCCGGGCCCGCCGGGCCGGGATGGGTAACCGGGAAGGCGGCCACCAGCCCGGCGGGCCGGCCTTCGTGCCAGGCCAGGATCCACGGGATGAGGGCGATCCGGCTGCGCCACTCCGCTTCGCCGCGGTCCCGTTCCCGGGCCAGCGTCGAGCCGAAGGCGTCCGGCGCGTCGGCCAGGGCCGCGAGCCGCACGTCGCGGACCGCCGCCCACTCATCCGGGTGCGCCCGGCGGACCTGCACGTCACTCAGCTGCACCCGGCTAAGCCTGTTCGCTTCCTGATCAGCCCGCAACGTGATTAGCGGGCTGGTAGCGGCGATCCCCGCCCGCCATCCGCGGGATTCTGTCGGTGGCTGGCCATAGAATCGAACACAGCTTCGAAGGTAGCCGCGGGCGGGCCGGACCGGGCGAGGGCAGGGGCGGAGGCGGGCCGCAGGGGGGAGGCGGGCGGCAGGGGCAGGCGCGGGGATTGCGGATGCGGGACTGAGGGCGGCGGGAGGAGTGCACCGGCTCATGTGCGTGACGCAGCAGCAGCCAGCCAGCGTCGCCGGGGCGCTGGGCGCCTCCAGCGTCAGCGGGGCACTGGACGCCTCCAGCGTCGCTGGGGCGCTGGGCGCCATATCAGCCGGGCTGGCCTTCCTGAACGCCGTGCCCGCCGCGGACCTGCCCGCCTCCATTCAGGCGGACTGCCTCAAGGCCCTGGCCCGGGCGGAGTCCGCGCACACGGCGGCCCAGGCGAGCATGCTGGCCGCGTTCAGCGCGCAGGGCGGCTGCGAGGACGACGGGCAGCACACGGCGCGCGCCTGGCTGAAGTGGCAGACCCGGATCACGGCCGGCGCGGCCGCCGGGCAGGTCGGCTGGGCGAAGCGGCTGGCCCGGCACCCGGCGGTCGGCGTGGCGCTCGCCGCCGGCGACATATCGCCGTCCTGGGCCCGCGACCTGTGCGGCTGGACTGACCTGCTTCCGGACGGCGAGCGGCTGGCCGCGGACGACATCCTGTTAGCCGCGGCGGCGGGCGGCGGCACCCACGCCGACCTGGCCAGCCTGGCGGACGAGATGCGCCGCCGCTGTGCCGGGCCGGATGAGGACGCCGATGACGGCTTCGATGACCGGTCCGTTCGGCTGGACGTGACGTTCGGCGGGGCCGGGCGGCTCAGCGGGGACCTGACCCCCGCGTGTACCGCCGCCCTCTCCGCGGTGCTGGACGCGCTCGGGAAGTCAGCCGGGCCGGAAGACGTCCGGACCGCGGACCAGCGACGGCACGACGCCCTGGAGGAGGCGTGCCGTCGGCTGGTCGGCTCGCGGTGCCTGCCGGACCGGGCCGGGCAGCCGACCCAGGTCCAGCTGCACATGACCCTGGACCAGCTGCGGGACTCACCCGGCGGCCCGGCCGCGGAGGCGAGGTGGGCCGCGGCGGCGTACGCCTGCGACGCGGCCATCACCCCGCTGGTTTCCGGGCACGTGGACCGGGTCGCGCTGGCCGTGATGACCGCCGCCTTCCTGGGCAGCGAGCCGAGCGTGCGCTGCCGGTTCCCAGGCTGCCCCAATCCCGGCGACTCAGGGCCCGGCGGCTCAGGGCCCGGCGGTCAAGACCCGGCCGGCACCGCCGCGGGTGGCGGGCGGGTGCCCCGGTCGCTCGGGCCGGCCGTGTTGGCCCGGATCCAGGATCTCCTGCTGCGGAACGCCGCCGACGTGCTGTCCGGTCCGGCCGGGCTGGCCGCGTTCCTGCGCACCGAGCTGACCGGGGCCGAGTTCCCGGCGGCCAGCCTGCCCCTGGACTCCGGGGCCGCCACCGAGCAGGTCCCGGCGCACCTGCGCCGCGCGGTCATCGCCCGGGACCGGCACTGCGCGTTTCCGGGCTGCGAGCAGCCGCCTGCGGCCTGCCAGGTCCACCACGTCCGCCCCAGGTCCTGCGGTGGCCCGACTTGCCTGGCCAACCTCATGCTGCTCTGTGGCTTCCACCATCTCATCGCCGTGCACCGGTGGGGCTGGGCCCTGACTCTGCACCCCGACGGTACCGTCACCGCCGTCAGCCCGGACGGCGGCCGGACCCTGCGCAGCCACGGGCCACCCGGCGAGGCGACTCGTGAATAGGCCGTCCGCCGCGGTCCGCCAGCACATCGGGAGCGGGTCTCGCCGCGTCATCGCGCGCGGGAACCGGGCTGGCGCGGGAGACTGGCCAGATGACCGTGCTCGTCTGGATCACCGACGACGGCTGGGAGGCGTGCGTGCAGGCGGCCCGGACCCTGGCCCCGGCCGGCGAGGACGTGACGCTGCTGCATGTCACCGACACGGCGGCCCTGGAGGCGGCGCACGGGGCGTTCACGGCGCTGCTGGGCCGGTCGCGGACCGATCCCGGTGCCCAGCTGGAGGCCCTGGCCGAATCCTCAGCTCAGCAGGTCCTGGACGCGGCGGCCGAGGAGCTGGGCCGCCCGGCACGCCAGCTCCGGCTGCGCGGCCGCCCGGAACACCAGGTCGCCGAGGCGGCCCGGGGCGCCGCCCTGCTCATCCTGGCCCGGGAGGGCGGCGCGGCCGGCCCGAAGAGCCTGGGCAAGGCAGCCCGGTTCGTCGTCGATCACGCCACCTGCCCGGTGCTGCTGGTCTGGCCCGGGACGCCGCCGGCCACGCCGCTGCCTCCGCCGCCGGCCAGGGACAAGCACCACGGCGGCAAGCCCGGGCCGCCTCCCCCGCGGGATTAGCGGTTCAGGCGGGTCAGCCGTTGGAGTAAACCCGCTCCGGGGTGACCAGGACCGCGGTGCGCCGTTCGTCCGCCATCACCCGGTCGTAGGCAGCCCAGTCGTCGTGCGTGCCGCCCGCGGCGGTGAACACGGCCCGGAGCAGGAGCCGGAAGCCCTCGGCGTCCAGGCCGCCCGCGGGATCGTCCGGGCCCGCCAGCGTGGCTGTCCCCTCCACCGTGACCCACTCCCAGCCCGCCCGCACCGTCACCGCCAGCCGGGGACGGGCCCGCAGGTTGGCCAGCTTGCGCGCGCCGCCGCGGGTGGCGAATCCGACCACCGGGTAGCCGCGGGCCGGATGGTCGAGCACGCCCGCGTTCACCACGGACGCCTGGATGCTCTGGTCGGCGCGCAACGTGGCCACCACGGCCAGCCCCCGATCCCGGGTCACCAGCCGGGCGAAATCGGCGATGTCAGCCATGGCGCGAGCCTACTGGCCGGCTCGGGCCGGGCACCGGGCGGCCAGGGCCGGCACGGCCCGGCCACGCCAGGACGGAGTACGCCAGTCAGGCCAGCGAGGTGTACGCCACGACCCCATGGCGCAGCGCGTCCACGGCGGCGTGCGCGGTGGACGCCAGCTCCGAGCCGGACCCGGCCGCGACTGCGACCTGGCCGAGCAGGTCCATGAGCTGCTTCACCGCCCGGACGAAGTCGCCAGGCGTCAGGCCGGTGCGCAGCACGGTCTCCAGCGGCTTGCCGCGGGCCCAGGCGTGCGCGGACCAGGCGAACCCGGCGTCCGGCTCGCGCAGGAACGACAGGCGGTTCTCCTTTTCCAGGCCGTCGAGCTCACCCCACACCGACAGCATCGAGCCGACCACCTCGCGTACCGGGCCGCCGGGCAGCTGCGGCGGCCCTTCGTCCGCGGACTGCCGGGACTCGAAGGTCAGCACGGACACGCAGGCGGCCAGTTCGGCCGGGCCCAGCCCGTCCCACAGGCCGCGGCGCACGCATTCCGCGGCGAGCAGGTCCAGTTCCGTGTACAGGTCGGCGAGCCGCCGGCCGTCCGGGGTGACCTGGCCGCCGGAGAGGTAGCCGAGCCGGTCCAGCACCGCGCAGACCCGCTGGAAGGTGCGGGCGATCACGTGCGAGCGGGCGGCCACGTCGGCTTCCAGCCCGGCCACCTCACGTTCCAGCCGGGCCCGTTGCTCCGCCTGGCGGGCGTGCGCCTCCCGGTCTGCGCAGCCGTGGCAGGGGTGCTGGCGCAGCCGCCGCCGCAGCGCCGCCGCCTCCTGCTGGACACCCCGGCCGGCCGGGGCATCCCGTTTCCCGGGGTGACGGCCGACCTCGCGCCCGGCCATCTTGTTCCGCATGGTCGAGGCCAGGTCACGGCGGTGCTGCGGGGACCGGGCGCTGAAGCTGCTCGGGATCCGGATCCGCTCGACCGGGCTGACCGGAACCGGGAAGTCCGCCAGGGACAGCCGCTTCACCTGCCGGCCGACGGTGAGCACCAGCGGCAGCGGACCGTTGCCGTCGCCGCGGCGCCCCCCGTGAGACGGCCCGGCGGCCACCCCGGGGTCGAGCACCACCGCCAGGCCAGCCCGGCGGCCGCCGGGCACCACGATGATGTCCCCGCGGCGCAGCCGTTCCAGCGAGCGCAGGGCCTGCACCTGGCGGTCGGCGGACCGTTCCCGGGCGGCCGACGTCTCCAGCTCGGACAGTTCCCGGCGCAGCGCGTAATACTCGGCGAAGTCGCCGCGCTCGCAGGTCACGCCCAGTTCCTCCAGCGCCGCCCGGCTGCGGCGGGCCTGCCGGGCGATGCCGACCACCGCGCGGTCCGCCTGGAACTGGGCGAAGGAAGACTCCAGCAGGGCGGCGGCCTGGTCCAGGCCGGCCTGGCCAACCAGGTTCACCGCCATGTTGTAGGACGGCCGGAAACTGGAGTTGAGCGGGTAGGTGCGGGTACCGGCCAGCCCGGCCACCGCGAGCGGGTCCACGCCGGGCTGCCACAGCACCACGGCGTGCCCCTCCACGTCGATGCCCCGGCGGCCCGCCCGCCCGGTGAGCTGCGTGTACTCCCCCGGGGTCAGGTCGGCGTGCGCCTCGCCGTTCCACTTATCCAGCCGCTCGATGACGACCGTGCGGGCGGGCATGTTGATGCCCAGGGCCAGCGTCTCGGTGGCGAACACCGCCCGGACCAGGCCAGCCTCGAACAGTTCCTCCACCACTTCCTTGAAGGTGGGCAGCATCCCGGCGTGGTGCGCGGCGATGCCGCGCTGCAACCCGGCCAGCCACTCGGCGTAGCCCAGCACCGGCAGGTCTGGTTCCGGGATGTCCCGGACCCGGCGCTGCGCGATCTCAGTGATGGCCGCCACCTCGTCCGGGGTGGTCAGCCGCAGCCCGGCGTCCAGGCACTGCCGGACCGCCGCCTCGCAGCCGGCCCGGCTGAAGATGAACGTGATGGCGGGCAGCAGCCCGGCATTGTCCAGCCGGCTGATCACCTCGGGCCGGTGCGGCGCCCGGAACCGGGGCGGCCGCCGGCCGCCCCGGGGCGGCCGGCCCGGCGCCTTGCGCGCCGTCCAGTCGTCGCGCCGCGCGACCCGGAGCAGTTCCGGGTTCACCTGCGCCCGCCGCTGCGCCGCCCGGTCCCGGCCAGCCCCGCCGCGGGCAGCCCCATCCTGGCCTGCCCCATCCTGGCCAGCCCCATCCTGGCCAGCCCCGTCCCGGACGGCCCGCTCCCGGCGCGGCCCGGACTCGACGAACAGGTCATAGAGCCGGCTGCCGACCAGCATGTGCGGCCACAGCGGCACCGGCCGGTGCTCGTCCACGATCACTGAGGTGCCGCCCCGCACCTGGGCCAGCCAGTCGCCGAACTCCTCCGCATTGCTCACGGTGGCCGACAGCGCGACGACCCGCACCGACTCGGGCAGGTGGATGATTACTTCTTCCCAGACCGCGCCGCGGAACCGGTCGGCCAGGTAATGCACCTCGTCCAGCACCACGTAGCTGAGCCCGGACAGGGTGGCCGAGCCGCCGTACAGCATGTTGCGCAGCACCTCGGTGGTCATCACCACCACCGGGGCTTCCCCGTTGATGCTGTTGTCCCCGGTGAGCAGGCCCACCTGCTCGGGGCCGTAGCGGCGGACCAGGTCCCCGTACTTCTGGTTGGACAGCGCCTTGATCGGCGTGGTGTAGAAGCACTTGCGGCCCTCGGCCAGGGCCAGGTGCACCGCGAACTCCCCGACCACGGTCTTGCCCGAGCCGGTCGGCGCGGCGACCAGCACGCCGTGCCCCGCGTTCAGCGCCTGGCACGCCCGCCGCTGGAAATCGTCGAACGTGAAGTCGTACAGCGACTGGAAGGCGGTGAGCTCAGGTCCCTCGGCGCTCTGCCGGCGGAAGGCGGCATAGCGCTGCGCCGGGGTGGACATGATCCCAGCCTAGGCGAGGCCGCCAACCTGGGCGCCGCAGCCTGGCCGGGTTGCCCGCTACCGCGTTCCGCTAGCGGTCCGCGTCGACCGGCTCCTCGTCGTCCAGCGGTGCCAGCTCGTCGTCGGCCAGCCCCTCATACAGCGAGGGCCGGTTGGCCCGGCGCCGGTCGTTCATCCAGATGATGAGCTCGGCCACCTCGACCAGGACCAGGCAGGGCACCGCGAGCAGCAGCATGGTGAGCGGGTCCGGGCTGGGCGAGGCGATCCCGGCGAAAACGAACACCGAGAAGATCATCACCCGCCGCCACTTGCGGAAGAACTGGTGGCTCAGCACGCCGGCCACATTGAGCATCAGCAGCAGCAGCGGGAGCTCGAAGGCCACCCCGAAGCCGAGCATCATGGCGATGAAGTAGCCGAGGTAGGTGGAGACCGGGGGCAGGTTGAGCACCCCGTGCGGGGTCAGGCCGAGCAGGTAGGCCAGGCCCCGGCTCATCGCGACGTAGGCCAGGCCGGCGCCGAGGACGAACAGCGGGACCGCGGTGCCCACGAACATGTAGGCCCAGCGCTTCTCCCGGCGGTACAGCCCGGGAGCGACGAACGCCCACAACTGGTACAGCCAGACCGGGCTGGTCAGGATCAGCCCGAAGAAGAAGGCAAGCTCTATCCGCAGCATGAACGGGTCGAGCACCCCGGTCAGCACCAGCTGGTGGCCGATCCCGCCGCAGCCGCGGTGGCCGTGGATGACCGCCGCGCAGAACGGGCGCTCGACAAACAGCCAGACCCGGTTCCACACCGGCGTGATCAGCCCGATGCCGGTGCCCACGAGCAGCGCCACGCACACCTTGACCAGCCGGTTCCGCAGCTCGCGGATGTGGTCCATCAGCGGCATCCGCCCCTCGGGGTTAGCCGCCTCCGCCGCACGGACCCGCGCGCTGAGCACGCGCGCCCCGCGGACAGTGTCCTCCAGCTTCGCCATGGCCGTTGCTCGACGCCGCGGCCCGGTCAGCCGGCCTGGGTGCTCTGGGCCTCCGCAGGCTTCGCCGCTTCCGCCGAGGCCGCCTTGGCCTGCAGGTCGTGGATCTGCCGCTGCAGCTCATCCACGGACGGCTGGGCGGCGGGCGCGGGAGCGGCGATGGCCGGGGCCGGCGCCGGCTGCTGCTCCTCGTCGTCGTCCTCGCGCAGGTCATGCACCTCCCGCTTCAGGATGCGCATGGACTTGCCGAGAGACCGGGCCGCATCCGGCAGCTTCTTCGAGCCGAACAGCACGATCAGCACCACGGCGATGATGAGAACCTTGATCGGGCTGTCGAACAAGTCACCGATATTCATTTCCCGCCCTCTTCACCAGGGGACGCCGTGTCCCCGCGCTGGGTCACTACTGTCACGAGCCTACACTTGGGACGCTCAAATTGGACCAACGCGCCGCGGCTGGTCACCGAAGCGTGACCCTCAAGCATACTGCGCCAGGGCCGCGGCGGCATCCTCACTGACCTGGGCGGACAGCGCGGCCGGGCTGATGATGCGGCCATTCTCGCCCAGCCGCAGCGCCAGGCGGCGCACCCAGCGGCTGTCCGGGGTGCTCAGCGTGACCCGCAGCCGGCCGTCGCCCAGCTCAGTGATGTCCTCGCACGGGTAGTACTCGGCCACCCAGCGTCCCAGCGGGGACAGCTCGAGGACGACCTGCAGGTCTTCCGGGGACGGGCGGAACAGCCCCTGGTCCACGTCCACCGGCTCCGCCTCCGGCGGGACCTCCGCGGCGATGTCGAGAACCCGCAGCTCCAGCACCCGGTCCAGGCGGAAAACCCGGACCGCCTCGGCCCGGCGGCACCAGCCCTCCAGGTAGCTGCGCCCCTCTACGACGAGCAGCCGCATCGGGTCCACGTCGCGCTCGGTGGCCTCGTCCCGCCCCGGCACGTAGTAGGTCAGGTGCACCCGGCGGCCGCGGGCCAGCGCGTCCCGCAGCGCCACCAGCACCGCCTGCTGGGCCGTCCGGTCCACCTGGATGGCCACCTGGGCGCTGGGCACGGCCGCCTCGCCCGCCGCGGCCTCCAGCTTGGCGATGGTCCGGCTCAGTGCCGACCCCTCGGCCAGGCCGGGCACCGGCGCCACATTGCCCACCTCGGCCAGCATGCGCAGCGCGACCAGCAGCGCGCTGGCCTCGTCCACGGCCAGCCGCAGTGGCCGGTCCATCAGCTCCGCCTGGCTGACCACGATCTCGCCGCCCTCATAGGACAGGTCGATGGGGCAGTACGGGTCCGGGGAGCGCAGTTCCACGCACCACAGCAAGTTCAGGTCATCGACCAGCTCGCGCTCGCTGACCCCGAACGCCTCGGCCGTCTCGGCCAGGCCGACCACCTTCCGGCTGATCACGTAGGGCACCAGGGCCAGCAGCCGCTGCAACCGCAGCGAACTGGTGCTCGCCGAGGGCGCCGGGGACATCACGCCAGGACTCCCTTCAGCTGGGTGATGACAGCCTCCCGCAGGTCGGCCGGCTCGAGCGCCAGGACCACGGCACCGAACGAGGCCAGGTGTTCGGCGAACCAGCCGACGTCAGAGAACGGTGCCTCGACCAGGTCCCAGCCGGGCGGGCCGGGGCGCACCGCTGTCGCGTAGCGCCGCACGCCGTGGCCGGCCCCCTGCCGCACCTGGAGCACGGCCGAGCGCCGCGGCGGCGGGTGGGTGTCCCACTCGCGGACGGTCTCCCGCACGTCGGTGCCCTCGGGCACGGCGACCGATCCGGCCGGGCCGGTGAACCGCACCGGGCCCTCGATCCGGCTGAGCCGGAAGACCCGCTCCGCCCCGCGGTCGGTGTCCTGCCCGGCGACGTACCAGCGGCCGTGCCGGTTCACCACTCCCCATGGCTCCAGCCGCCGCTGCTGCGGCTCGCTGCGCCCGGCGGCCCGGTAAGCGAAGCTCACCGGGCGCCCGTCCCGCACCGCCTGCCACAGCGGGCCGAACGCGGCCTCGCCGGCCTGCAGCCGCGGCTCGATCCCCGGCTGCGGTGTCTCTTCGGCGTCCACTCCGGCGGCCCGCAGCTTGAGCAGCGCGCCGGCCGCCGCCCCGGCCAGCTCGGCCTGCCGCCAGACCCGCGCGGCCAGCGAGAGCACCGCGGCCTCATCCGGTTCCAGCCGTATTTCCGGCAGAACGTAAGCCTGCCGGGGAATGCGGTACCCGGCCTCGTCGTCGAGCGGCGAATTGGACCCCGTCTCCAGCGGGATGCCGAGTTCCCTGAGCTCCTCTTTGTCCCGCTCGAACATGCGCTTGAACGCCTCGAAGGACTCCGGGTAGCCGGGCACCGCGTCACGGATCTGCAGCGCGGTCAGGTACCGCTCGCTGGAGAGCAGGCAGACAACCAGGCCCAGCAGCCGTTCGGTTTTCCTTCGTGACATCGCTAGTCCTTCGCCCGCCCGCCCGTTCAACTCATGACGCTACCCTGCGGGAGTGATCAGGTGGCGCAGTGGCGAGGTTTTGGCGGTCCGCCGCGAGTGGCCTGGCGCGGCGGAGTTCGAGGTCGCTGTGGGTGGCGAGCGGATGCGGGCGCTGGCCTACCCGCCGCTGACCGGCCGCCCGGAGCCCGGCGACCGGGTGCTGCTGAACACCACCGCGCTGGCTCTCGGCCTCGGCACCGGCGGCTACGCCCTGGTGGTGGCGCTGCCGGACCGCTTGCCGCCGGACCCGGACGGCCCCGGGCACCTGGTCAAGGCCCGCTACACCCCGCAGCAGGCCACCGTGCTCGGCGCCGATGAGCAGGATTCGCCCCATCACGAGGTGCTGCGCACCGCGGACGACATCGGCGGGGTCCCGGTGGTCGTGGCCGACCTGCATTCGGCGCTGCCCGCGGTGCTGGCCGGGCTGCGGGCCGGCCGCCCGGACCCGCCGGCCGCCGTTTACGTGATGCTGGACGGCGGCGCGCTGCCCGCCTGGTTCTCCCGGTCCGCGGCCGGGCTGCGTGAGGCCGGCTGGCTGCGCGGCACCGTCAGCACCGGCCAGTCCTTCGGCGGGGACCTGGAGACGGTCACCCTGCACACCGGGCTGCTCGCGGCCCGGCACGTGCTCGGCGCCGAGGCCATTATCGTCACCCAGGGGCCGGGCAACCTGGGCACCGGCACCCGGTGGGGGTTCTCCGGGGTGGCCTGCGGCGAGGCGGTGAACGCGGCCGCGGTGCTCGGCGGCCGCCCGGTGGCCGCGCTGCGGATCAGCGCCGCGGACCCCCGGGCGCGGCACCGCGGCCTGTCCCATCACAGCCTGACCAGCTACGGCCGGGTGGCGCTGGCCCGCGCCGACGTCATCCTCCCGGACCTGCCCGGGGAGTTCGGCGCGCTGGTCGCGGGGCAGGCCGCCGCCCTGGCCGCCCGGCACACGCTGGTCACCGTCGGCACCGGCGGCCTCGAGGACGCGCTGCGGGACTGCCCCGTGCCCCTTTCCACCATGGGCCGGAGCCTGGACGCGGACCTGGCTTACTTCCTGGCCGCGGCGGCGGCCGGGCGGCACGCTGCCACCCTGATCGCGGACGGCTGGGCCACGGCCGGTTAAATGGCTTGCAGGCAGCAGAAAGGAGCCCCGCCATGCGGCTCGCGTCACTAGCCCGAACCTTGCCCCTCCGGCTCAGCGCGGGGACGTTCATCCTCAACTCCGGCGTGGGCAAGCTGTCCGCCGACGAGGAGACCGCCGCCCGGCTGCACGGCATGGCGGCCTCGACGTACCCGTTCCTGGGCAAGATGAAGCCGCAGGACTTCACCCGGCTGCTGGCGGCGGGCGAGATCGCCGTCGGCACCACCCTGCTGCTGCCGGTGGTACCCGCAGGCGTGGCCGGGCTGGCCCTGACCGCGTTCTCCGGCGGCCTGATCGGCCTGTACCTCAGGACGCCCGGGATGCGGATGGAGGGCAGCCTCCGCCCGACCCAGCAGGGCGTAGCGCTGGCCAAGGACATCTGGCTGGTCGGCATCGGCGCCGGCCTGATCATGGACTCCCTGACCGACAGCCTCAGCTCGCGCGGCAAGGACAGCTGAGCCGGGGGGTGCCCCCCGGAACAGCACCGCCGTCAGCCCGCGGAGGACGGGCTGATGGCGCCGAGGATGTCCACCACGAAGACCAGGGTGTCGGTGCCCTTGATGCCGGCCTGAGTGCTGCCGGTCTTGCCGTAACCGTCGGCGGGCGGGACGACCAGCATCACCCGGCTGCCCACGGTCTGCCCGAGCAGGCCGTGATCCCAGCCGGTGATGACCTGGCTCGGCGTGGCGCCGATGGTGAAGCCGAACGGCGTGCCTCGCGACCAGGAAGAGTCGAACACCTTGCCGGTCCGCCAGATGGCGCCGACATACTGGACGACCACGGTCTGGCCCTTGGTGACCGGCGCCCCCGTCCCCTTGACCAGGGTCTTGACGGTCAGTGAGGACGGCGGCTGGTGGCCCGCCGGCGGCATGGCGATGGTGGGCGCGACACCGGACTTGGCGGTCACCGTGGGCAGCGAGCCGCCGCCGTTGGACACCTGGGTGCCGGCGGCCGAGGCGTTGTTCGGGAATTCCTTGATCATGTCCACCACGAACACCAGGGTGTCCGTGGCCGAGACGCCCGCCGAGGAGTTGCCGGTCTTGCCGTAACCGTCCGCGGGCGGGACCACGGCCAGCACCCGGCTGCCCATCTTCTTGCCCTGCAGCGCCGTCTCCAGCCCGGGCAGCAGCGTCCCGCTGAACAGCGCGGGGCTCTTGGTGCTGAACGTGCTCTCGGCGAGCTTGTGGCTCTTCCCGCTCCAGATGTACACGGCGTAGTTGCCGACGAAGGCGTCCGTCTTGGTCAGCGCCGGGCCGTTGCCCTCGATGAGGGTCTTGACCGTGAGCTTGCTGTCGGCCGACTGGCTCGGGATGGTGATCGTCGGATTCGTGCCGAATTTGCCGCTCACCGCCACGGTCGAGCTGGCGGAACCGGACGAGGAACCGCAGCCGGCCAGGGCAAGCGCACCCAGCAGCGGGACGGACAGCAGAACGGCGAAGCGTCGCATGAGGTGGGAACCTTGTCATGTCAGGTGATGAGCGCCGCCAGCCTACCGGCATCACCTGACCACAGTGAGCAGGTTCCGCGGCCACACCATCACGGTGTATCCGTCCACCCGGTAGCTGTGCGCCGGCTGGCCGAATGCCGACCGGGCCTGGGCTGCGGTGACGTCGTTGCAGGAAGCGGAGCCGCCTACGATCAGGAAAGTGGCCCGGCTGCGGCGGGGACGGTACCAGTCCGCCCGGGACTCCCAGTGCTCCGCGGTGACCCGGTGGCCGGTCACGCAGACCGGGCTCACCCGGACCGTGCCGTGGCTGGCCAGCGTGATGACGTCAGCCTGCCAGTACGGGGCCAGGCCCGAGCCCAGCCGCCGGGCGGCCAGCCAGTCAGCCAGCCGCTGGCCCGCCGCGGGCACGGCCGGCTGCGCCATGGCGTAGCCCAGCGAGACCAGGTAGCACGCCAGCACGATGGCGGTGAGCGGGCGCAGCCGGGGCGCGGTGAGCTTGTCTCCCAGCAGGCGGCCGGCCAGCGCGGCGCCGAACGGCAGGATCACCACCATCTCCCGGGCGCTGCGCACGTCGGTCACCCGGGTGCTGAGCACGTACCCGGCCAGGTTCAGCACCACCGCGGTGACCAGGGTGAGCGTGACCAGGTCCGGCAGCCGGGTGTAGCGGCGCAGCCCGAGCCACACCGCGCCGCCGGCCGCGGTCAGCCCGGCCAGGTGGACCAGGGCCAGCCCGGCGCCGAGCGCGGCCGGCTGGCCGAAGAAGTCCGCGCCGAACAGCCCGGCCGTGCCCGCGGCCGCGGTCGGCAGGTGCCGGGACAGCGCCGCGGTGGTGGTGAAGTACGGGTGCACCGGCGACACCTGATACCCGCCCAGCGCGCGCAGCCCGTGGCTGATCACGGCGGCCGCCCCGGCCGAGCCGATCGCGGCTGCCCCCAGCAGCAGCGGGTAGCGCTGGCTGGCCCAGGGCTGCTGCCGGATGACGGCACCCTGGTAACTGCGCACCGCGCAGGCCACCAGCAGCGGGACCACCCCGGTATAGGCCACCACCGGGTCCGCGACCAGCCCGATGGCCAGCAGCGCGGCCACCGCCAGCAGGACCCAGCCCCGGGTCCGGGCTTCCGGGGCGTCGCCGTCGCGGGGCAGCCGGGCGGGGAGTTCCGCGGGGCCGCTCCCCCGGGCGGCCGTCATCCGGTCGAGCAGCAGCAGCGCGGCCAGCACCGGCACCGTGCTGCCCACGTGGTCTGGCGACAGCAGCAGCACGTACGCCCCGTTGCCCGGCTGGGGCGCGAGCATGATCCCGGCCGCGATCACCGCGCGCCCGAGCCGCTGGGGCGCCGCGCGGTCCGCACTGCGCCTCGGCCCCGCCGCCAGCAGGGCGGTCAGCAGCACGACCAGGGTGTAGGTCATCGCCGCGGCCACGTGGACCACCCCGGGACCGCGGCCCAGCACGAGCTCCAGCAGGGCGTACTGCGGCAGTTCGGTGGTGTAGAAGGACACGTCGGACAAGGACCATCCGTGCAGCAGCAGGTTGCCGTGCACCATGTCCCAGGCCTGCAGCGCGTTGGCCGCCCCGTCCGAGTTGACCGGCTGGGTCCAGGACACGCGCAGGTAGCAGGCGAACAGGACGGCGGCGGCGGCGCAGACGGCCAGCCCCACCGGCCAGCGCGACGCCCGGCCCGCGTCCCGCATCCGCTCCCTGCCCTCTCCCCCCGCCGCGCGGCGGCGCGCAGCAGCTTAGTGGCTGCTGCGCCGCGGAGGTTACGTTAGGGAGGAAAGGCGCGGAACGGGGCCGGGTTAGCCCGGCCGGGGCCGGTCACATGCCGGCGATGAGCTTCTCCACCCGCTCATCCACGGAACGGAACGGGTCCTTGCACAGCACGGTCCGCTGGGCCTGGTCGTTCAGCTTGAGGTGCACCCAGTCCACGGTGAAGTCGCGGCGCCGCTCCTGGGCGCGCCGGATGAACTCACCGCGCAGCCGGGCCCGGGTGGTCTGCGGCGGGACCGACTTGGCCTCGAAGATGTCGATGTCCCGCGCGGTCCGGGCCACCGCGCCGCGCTTCTGCAGCAGGTAGTACAGGCCGCGGCCGCGGTGCACGTCGTGGTAGGCCAGGTCCAGCTGGGCTACCCGCGGCGAGGACAGCGGCAGGTCGTGCTTGCCGCGGTACCGCTCGATCAGCTGGTACTTGGTGATCCAGTCGATCTCGCGGTTGACCAGGCCGAAGTTCTGCGTGTCCACCGCGTGCAGGGTGCGCTCCCACAGGTCCAGCACCCGCCGGGTCACGTCGTCCGCGCCGCGGCGGTCGGTGAAGTCCCGCGCCTTGGCCAGGTACTCGCGCTGGATGTCCAGGGCGCTGGCCTCCCGGCCGTTGGCCAGCCGGACCCGGCGGCGCCCGGTCATGTCGTGGCTGACGTCCCGGATGGCCCGGATGGGGTTCTCCAGGGTCAGGTCGCGCATCACCGTGCCCGCCTCCACCATGCGCAGCACCAGGTCGGTGGCGCCGACCTTGAGCAGCATGGTGGTCTCGCTCATGTTCGAGTCGCCCACGATCACGTGCAGCCGCCGGAACCGCTCGGCGTCGGCGTGCGGCTCGTCGCGGGTGTTGATGATCGGCCGGGACCGGGTCGTTGCCGACGAGACGCCTTCCCAGATGTGCTCGGCCCGCTGGCTGACGCAGTAGACCGCGCCCCGCGGCGTCTGCAGCACCTTGCCGGCCCCGCAGATGACCTGGCGGGTGACCAGGAACGGGATCAGGATGTCGGCCAGCCGGCCGAACTCGCCGTGCCGGCCCACCAGGTAGTTCTCGTGGCAGCCGTACGAGTTGCCCGCCGAGTCGGTGTTGTTCTTGAACAGGTAGATGTCGCCGGCGATGCCCTCCTCGCGGAGCCGCCGGTCCGCGTCCACCAGCAGGCCTTCCAGGATCCGCTCGCCCGCCTTGTCGTGCACGACGAGGTCGAGGATGCTGTCGCATTCCGGGGTGGCGTACTCGGGGTGGCTGCCCACGTCCAGGTACAGCCGCGCCCCGTTGCGCAGGAACACGTTGCTGCTCCTGCCCCAGGACACCACGCGGCGGAAGAGGTACCTGGCCACCTCGTCCGGCGACAGCCGCCTGCTCCCCCGGAAGGTGCAGGTGACCCCGTATTCGTTTTCCAGGCCGAAGATTCGTCTATCCATGTCGCTCACCAGACCCTACGTCACGGCGGGCCGGGCGGGCACCAGGAGGGGTGGCTGCGCGCGTGTCGGCCGGGCTTACCAATCGACGGCGATGTACTTGGTTTCGGTGAACTCCAGCAGCCCGTCGTGCCCGCCTTCCCGGCCCAGCCCCGACTGCTTGACCCCGCCGAACGGCGCGGCCGGGTCGGACACTACGCCCCGGTTGATGCCGACCATGCCGGACTCCAGCGCCTCGGCCACCCGCAGCGACCGGCGCAGGTCCCGGGTGTAGACGTAGGAAACCAGGCCGTACTCGGTGTCGTTGGCCCAGGCGATGGCCTGTGCCTCGTCGCTGAACCGGACGATCGGCGCCACCGGGCCGAAGATCTCCTCGTTCAGGATGCCCGAGCCCGGGGTCACGTTGTCCAGCACGGTCGGGGCGTAGAAGAAGCCGCGGCGGTCCGGCACGGCGCCGCCGGTCAGCACCCGGCCGCCGGCCGCGGCGGCGTCGGCGACCAGGCTGGCCACCTTGGACCGGGTGTCCTCGTTGACCAGCGGGCCCAGTTCGGTCCCCGGCTCCAGGCCCGGCCCGACCTTGAGCGCGCCCAGCCGGGCCGCGAACGCCGCAGTGAACTCGTCCGCCACCGCCTCGTGCACGTAGAACCGGTTGGCGGCGGTGCACGCCTCGCCGCCGTTGCGCATCTTGGCCAGGAACGCGCCGTCCAGCGCGGCCTTGATGTCCGCGTCCTCGAAGATCACGAAGGGCGCGTTGCCGCCCAGTTCCATCGAGCAGTTGATCACGTTGTCCGCGGCCGCCTTCAGCAGCACCCGGCCGACCTCGGTGGACCCGGTGAAGGACAGCTTGCGCACCCGCGGGTCGGTCAGCACGGCCTGGCTGAACCGGCTCGCCGACGAGGTGGTGACCACGTTGACCACGCCGTCCGGCAGGCCGGCCTCGCGCAGGATGTCCGCCACCGCGAGCGCGGTCAGCGGGGTCTCCTTGGCCGGCTTGAGCACCACGGTGCAGCCGGCCGCCAGCGCCGGGCCGATCTTGCGGGTGGCCATCGCGGCCGGGAAGTTCCACGGGGTGATGAGCACGCTGACGCCGACCGGCTGGCGCACCACGAGGATCCGGTTGGCCCCGGACGGGGCGGTCAGCACCGAGCCGTCCAGCCGGACCGCCTCCTCCGCGTACCAGCGGAAGAACTCGGCGGCGTAGGCCAGCTCGCCGCGCGCGTCCGGCAGTGCCTTGCCGTTCTCCAGCGTCATCAGCCGGGCCAGCGGCTCGGCGCGCTCCATCATCAGGGCCCAGGCGCGGCGCAGGCACTCGGCCCGCTCCCGCGGCGCCGTGGCCGCCCAGCCCGCCGCGGCCGCGTCCGCCGCGGCCACCGCGTCCAGCGCGTCCTCGGCGGTGCCGTCGGCCACCTCGGCGATGGTCTCCTCGGTGGCCGGGTCGGTGACCCCGATCACCCCGGCTCCGCCCTTGGTCCACTCACCGCCGATGAACAGCCCGGTGGGCACCTCGATGCCCACGGTGGCGGCCAGGTCCGTCGTGCTCACTCATCCTCCAGGGTGTTGCGTACCGTCCCGGTGATCCGCGCTACCGACGGAGCCAGGCGCACATCCACGACACTACAGCGGATACCCCGCCCGGCGGCGGGCCGGATGCCGAGGCCGGGCTCCTGCAATCGTTAGCAGACGTGCAGCACGATTCAACGTATGTACAGTGTGGCTGTCAAGGGGGCGGTGAGGACAGGCAGGCGATGACCGGCACGGCGTTCGATCCCGGAGCGGAACTGGGCCCGCGGCTGCGCCAGGTCCGTGAGCAGCGCGGCCTGTCCGCCCGCGAGCTGGCCCGCCGGATCAGCTGCTCGCCCAGCCTGGTGTCCCAGATCGAGCGGGGCGTCTCCGCCCCGTCCGTGGGCATGCTGTACGCCCTGGCCACCGAGCTGCGGACGTCGCTGGATTTCCTGTTCGGCGTGGGCCGCGAGCCGGCCGGGCCGGCCAGCACCGCGCACGGCGACGGCCTGGCCCGGCCGGTCCCGTCCCCGGCCGACGTGCCCGGCGGGGGCACCGGGGGGGCCGGGATGCTGCCGCCCGGGCACGGGATCGTGCAGCGGGCCGGCACCCGCCGGACCATCGACCTGGCCAGCGGGGTGCGCTGGGAGCGGCTCACCCCGGGCGCCGACGACCGGGTGGACTTCCTGGAGGTCGTCTACGAGCCGCAGGGAACGTCCACCGACGGCCGCCGCGCGCTGCGCCACGACGGCTACGAGTACGGGCTGGTCATGACCGGGACGCTGCAGGCCCGGGTGGGATTCGAGAGCTACCAGCTGGGCCCGGGCGACTCGATCGCGTTCGACTCCGCGGTCCCGCACGAGTACGGCAACACCACGGCCCGGGAGGTCCGGGCGGTGTGGGCGGTGGTGCACGCCCAGCCCGGCCGGGCCTAGGGCGCGGACGCGCCGTCGTCGGGGCTGGCCGACTCACCGGGGGCGGGCGCGTCCTTGGGCGGGCTCGCCGGGGCGGTCGTGGCCGGGGCGGTCCTGGCCTCGGCCAGCAGGGCCTCGAGCCGGGCACCGGTCAGCCGCCGGAACGTCCGGTGCACCCGGCCGCGGTCCAGGATGCCCACCTCCAGCTGCCCGGCATTGAGGTCGGTGCCGTCCCCGTTGCCCTGGCCGGCCAGGCCCGCGATAGCGGTGCCGAGCGCCCGCACCAGCGGCAGGCCATCGGCGTAATGGTCCTTGAGCACGGCGGCGACCTGGTCGGCCTGGCCGCCCATGGCCACGAAGCCGTGCTCCTCGGCCACCGAGCCGTCGAACGTGATCCGGTAGATCTGGTCCGCCGCGGGCACGTCGCCCACCTCGGCCACCACCAGCTCCACCTCGAACGGCTTGTTGCTCTCGGTGAAGAACTGCCCGAGGATCTGCGCATACCAGTTGGCCAGGCCGCGCGCGGTAACGTCGCTGCGGTCATACTGGTAGCCGGTCATGTCCGCGTACCGCACGCCCGCCTTGCGCAGGTTCTCGAACTCGTTGTACCGGCCGACCGCGGCGAACGCGATCCGGTCGTAGATCTCGCTGATCTTGTGCAGCGCGCTGGACGGGTTCGGCGCCACGAACAGGATCCCGGCGTCGTACTGGATCACGACCCCGCTGCGGCCGCGCGCGATGCCCTTCCGCGCGTAGTCCGCCTTGTCTTTCATCTGCTGTTCAGGCGAGACGTAGAACGGCATACTCACCGGGCGGTACCCCTACTCATGTCATGGCTGGTCGGGCTGCGGGCGGGGGCCGGCGCTACCCGGCGGGTGGCCGCAGCGGTGCCACCGGGCCGCCGGGAGAGACCATCCGCTCGCTGACGACCTCCGTGGCGACCTCGCCGGCCTCGCTGTCGGGCAGCCGCCGGAACCCGTCCGCGGTGACCTCGGCGATCACTGGGTAGATCTTCCGGGCCAGGTCCGGCCCGCCGGTGGCCGAGTCGTCGTCAGCGGCGTCGTACAGCGCGTGCATGCAGACCAGCACCGCGTCCCGGGCCGAGAGGTCCTCGGTGTAGAGCTTCTTCAACGCGCCGCGGGCGAAGACCGACCCCGACCCGATGGCGTGGTACGGGCGTTCCTCGTACCGGCCGCCGGTGGCGTCATAGCTGAAGATCCGGCCCTGGCCGGCGTCCTCGTCGTAGCCGGCGAACATCGGGACCACCATCAGCCCCTGCATGGCGGCGCTCAGGTTGCCCCGGACGAAGGCGGACAGCCGGTTCGCCTTGCCCTCCAGGGACAGCGTGCGCCCCTCCAGCTTCTCGTAATGCTCCAGTTCCAGCTGGAACAGCCGGACCAGCTCCAGCCCGATGCCGGCCATGCCGGCGATGCCCACGCACGAGAAGTCGTCGCTGCGGAAAACCTTCTCGATGTCCCGCTGGGCGATCATGTTGCCCGCGGTGGCCCGGCGATCACCTGCCATCACCACCCCGCCGGCGAAACGCGCGGCCACGATCGTGGTGCCGTGCGGCAGCGCGCCGGCCGCTCCGCCTGCCGCCCGCCCGGCCCCATCCGGCCCGGCGGCGCCCAGCCGCGCCGTAGCGGCCGTGCCGGCCCCGGGCAGCAGGTCCGGCGCGCAGGAGGCCACCAGGTCAGCGAAGGACGACGTGCCCGCGTTCAGGCACATCGAGGTGAAATTCCCGCCGAAGAAACTCCCAGCCACGCCGCGTCCTCCCGGTTAGCCCGCCGTCCCTGCTGACCTTACTGCCGTCCCGCGCCGCCTGTGCAGCCGGTGCGGGCCGCCTGGTGTCAGCCCACGGCGAACCCGGCAGCCGGGCGGCCGGCCCTGCCGCGCAGCCGCGGGCCGCGCGGGCGGGCGCCGGGAACGGCCGTCACTGGCCGCCCTTCTGCACGTAGGAGCGGACGAACTCCTCTGCGTTTTCCTCGAGAACCTCGTCGATCTCGTCGAGGATCGCGTCCACGTCGTCAGCCAGCTTTTCCTGGCGCTCCTTGACGTCCGCCGTGGACTGGGGAGCTTCCTCCTCGGTCTCCTCGTTGCGCTTCGGAGCCTGCCGCTGGCCACCGGTGTCCTTTGTCGCCATGCCCGAAACCTCCGTCTTGCAGGGTCGTCCTCGGCTTAACCGTATCCTCGCCTGCGCATGGCCTGTCCAACCCTGGAATCGGGCATCGGCATCTGCCCGCGGGCAGGCGGCCGGGCAGCGGGCAGCCGGCCTCAGTCCTGCCCGGTGAGCGCGGCGACCAGTTCGGCCGCCGTCCTGCACCGGGCGAGCAGGCTGCCGACGTGCGCTTTCGTGCCCCGCAGCGGCTCTAGGGTGGGTACCCGCTGCAGCGATTCACGGCCCGGGATGTCGAAAATGACGGAATCCCAGGAGGCGGCGGCGACCGACTCGGGGTACTGCTGCAGGCAGCGGCCCCGGAAGTAGGCCCGGGTGTCCTCCGGCGGCGACTCGACGGCGTCGGCCACCTGCTCCTCGGTGACCAGCCGGGTGATCCGGCCCCGCGCCGACAGCCGGTTGTACAGGCCCCGGTCCGGGCGGACGTCGGAGTACTGCAGGTCCACCAGTTGCAGCCGGGGATGGCCCCAGGCCAGCCCGTCCCGGGTGCGGTAGCCCTCCAGCAGTTCCAGCTTGGTCACCCAGTCCAGTTCCCGGGACAGCTGCATGGGGTCCTCGGCCAGCCGGGCCAGCACCGACTCCCAGCGGTCCAGGACGTCGGCGGTCATGTCGTCCACGTCCGAGCCGAACTTGTCCTCGGTGTACTTCCGGGCCAGTTCCAGGTACTCCAGCTGCAGCTGGACGCCGGTCATCTTGCGGCCGTCCCGCAGCGTGAGCTGATGACGGCAGGACGGGTCATGCGAGATGGCCCGCAGCTCGGCCACGGGTGACTCGACGGACAGGTCACCGCCGAGGAACTTGTCCTCGATCATCGCCAGCACCAGGGCGGTGGTGCCGAGCTTGAGGTACGTGCTGATCTCGCTCATGTTGGCGTCGCCGATGATCACGTGCAGCCGGCGGTACTTCTCCGGGTCGGCATGCGGCTCGTCCCGGGTGTTGATGATGGGCCGCTTGAGCGTCGTCTCCAGCCCCACCTCGACCTCGAAGAAGTCGGCCCGCTGGCTGATCTGGAAGCCGTCGTCCCGGCCGTCCGCGCCCAGCCCGACCCGGCCCGCGCCGCAGACCACCTGCCGGGACACGAAGAACGGGGTGAGGTGCCGGACGATGTCCGCGAACGGCGTGGCCCGGCGCATCAGGTAGTTCTCGTGGCAGCCGTAGGAGGCGCCCTTGTTATCGGTGTTGTTCTTGTACAGCTGGATGGGGGCGGTACCCGGCACCGTGGCCGCCTTGGCCGCGGCCTCCGCCATCACCCGCTCCCCCGCCTTGTCCCAGATGACCGCGGACAGCGGGTTGGTGCACTCGGGAGCGGAGTACTCCGGGTGCGCGTGGTCCACGTACAGCCGCGCCCCGTTGGTCAGGATGACGTTAGCCAGGCCCAGGTCCTCGTCGGTCAGCTGGGTGGAGTCCGCGGTCTCCCGGGCCAGGTCGAAGCCGCGGGCGTCGCGCAGCGGGTTCTCTTCCTCGAAATCCCACCGCGCCCGCCGGGTCCGCGCCGACGTCGCCGCCTGGTAGGCGTTGACCACCTGGGACGAGGTGACCATCGCATTCGCCCCCGGCTGGCCGGGCACCGAGATGCCGTACTCGGTTTCCGTTCCCATCACGCGGCGCACGCTCATGAGCTTGAGCCTAGTGCCGCCCGGCAGGCACTCGGGCAGGCCACTCCGGCCGACACGACTCCCCCCGACACGCCTAGAGGTACTGCCCGGTGTTGGCGACCGTGTCGATGGAACGGCCGGCCTCGGTGCCCTGCTTGCCGGAGACCAGGGTCCTGATGTACACGATCCGCTCGCCCTTCTTGCCGGAGATGCGGGCCCAGTCGTCCGGGTTGGTGGTGTTCGGCAGGTCCTCGTTCTCGCTGAACTCGTCCACGCAGGCGGTCAGCAGATGGGCGATGCGCATGCCCTTCTGCCCGGTGTCCAGGAACTCCTTGATCGCCATCTTCTTCGCGCGGGCCACGATGTTCTCGATCATCGCCCCGGAGTTGAAGTCCTTGAAGTACAGGACTTCCTTGTCCCCGTTGGCGTAGGTGACCTCCAGGAACCGGTTCTCCTCGGTCTCGCTGTACATCCGCTCGACGACGCGCTGGATCATCGCGTCCACCGTCGCCGCCCGGGACCCGCCGTGCTCGGTCAGGTCATCGGGGTGCAGCGGCAGCTCGGTCAGCACGTACTTGGAGAAGATGTCCTTGGCCGCTTCCGCGTCCGGGCGCTCGATCTTGATCTTGACGTCCAGCCGGCCCGGCCGCAGGATGGCCGGGTCGATCATGTCCTCCCGGTTGGAGGCGCCGATCACGATGACGTTCTCCAGCCCCTCCACACCGTCGATCTCGGACAGCAGCTGGGGCACGATCGTGTTCTCCACGTCGCTGGACACGCCGGAGCCACGGGTGCGGAAGATCGAGTCCATCTCGTCGAAGAACACGATCACCGGCATGCCCTCGCTGGCCTTCTCCCTGGCCCGCTGGAAGACGAGCCGGATGTGCCGCTCGGTCTCGCCGACGTACTTGTTCAGCAGCTCCGGGCCCTTGATGTTGAGGAAGAAGCTCTTGCCTTCCTTGGCCGCGCCGTCCTTGGCCGCGCCTTGCTTGGCTGCGCTAGGCGCCTCCGCCTCGGCCTCGCCGCGCTCGGCCCGGTGCGCCGCGGTCCTGGCCGCCACCTGCTTGGCCAGCGAGTTGGCCACCGCCTTGGCGATCAGCGTCTTGCCGCAGCCGGGCGGCCCGTACAGCAGCACGCCCTTGGGCGGCCGCAGCTGGTGCTCCCGGAACAGGTCCGCGTGCAGGTAGGGCAGTTCCACCGCATCCCGGATCTGGACGATCTGCGGGCTCAGGCCGCCGATGTCGGAGTAGGTGATGTCCGGCACTTCCTCGAGGATGAGCTCCTCGACCTCGGCCTTGGGGATGCGCTCGTAGACGTAGCCGGACCGCGGCTCCAGCAGCAGCGAGTCGCCCGCGCGCAGCACCGAGTCGAGCAGTGGCTCGGCCAGCCGGACCACCCGCTCCTCATCGGCATGCGAGATCACCAGGGCCCGGTCGCCGCCCTCGAGGAGCTCCTTGAGCATGACGACCTCGCCCACCGTCTCGTACCCCTGGGCGATCACCACGTTGAGCGCCTCGTTGAGCACGACCTCCTGGCCGGGCCGGAGCGTGTCCAGCTCGACCGCGGGGCTGACGCTGACCCGCATCTTCCGCCCGCCGGTGAACACGTCGGCGGTGCCGTCCTCGGCGGCCGACAGGAACACGCCGAAGCCGGACGGCGGCTGGGCCAGCCGGTCGACTTCCTCCTTGAGCGCCACGATCTGGTCGCGCGCTTCGCGGAGCGTGTCGGCCAGCCGCTCGTTCTGGCCGGTCACGGCGGCCAGGCTGGCCTCCGTCTCACGCAGCCGCTCCTCGAGCAGGCGGACGTGCCGGGGCGCGTCGGCCAGCCTGCGCCGCAGCACCGCCACCTCCTCCTCGAGGAAGGAGATCTGTGTGGTGAGGCCCTGAACCTGGTCGTCGTGCCGCGCGGTGCGCGATCCTTCGTCACGACTGGCCACGCCCCCACCCCCTTCCGAGAGCAGACTTCACTTAGACCCTACCTATCCGAGGCCCTGGCGTAACCTCGTGCCGCCTGCCGCTGACATTGTCACTGATCAGGCTCCCCGCGGGAAGCCTTCGCCGGCCGGCGCTGGCGTGGTGGTGCCACAGTGCCCGGCGCGAGCCGCCGGGCGGTGATCAGAAATCCGGTGTGCCCGACCATGCGGTGCTCGGGCCGCACGGCCAGCCCGTCGGCGTGCCAGCCGCGGACCATCGATTCCCAGGCGGCCGGCTCGTCGAAGCCGCCGTGCTCCCGGATCGTCTCCACGGCCCTGGACAGCTGGGTGACCGTGGCCACGTAGCAGCACAGCACGCCGCCGCCGATCAGCGCGGCCGCGGCCACCGCAACGAACTCCCATGGCGCGAGCATGTCCAGTACCACCCTGTCGAAACTATCTGCTGGTCCGTCACCTGCGTTAACCGCCGGCCCGCCAGGCTCCCCGCCGGGCTCCCCCGCGGGGTCCAGCGGCAGCTCAGCCAGGTCGCCTACCCGCAGGTCCCAGGCAGGATGGGGAGCGCCGAAAAATCGCTCCACATTCGCGGCCGCGATCTCCGCGAAATCCTTCCGGCGCTCGTAGGAGACCAGCTGGCCCTCGGTGCCGACCGCGCGCAGCAGCCAGCAGGACAGCGCGCCGGACCCGGCGCCCGCCTCCAGCACCCGGGCCCCGGGGAACACGTCCGCCAGGGCGATGATCTGCGCCGCGTCCTTCGGGTAGACCACCGCCGCACCCCGGGACATGGACAGCGTGAAGTCGGCCAACAGCGGGCGCAGCGCCACGTAGGGGGTGCCGCCCGAGGACTGCACCACGCTGCCCTCCGGGTGGCCGATCAGGTCGTCGTGGGCGACCCCGCCCCGGTGGGTGTGGAAGGTCCGGCCCTCGGCCAGCTGCACCAGGTGCTTGCGGCCCTTGGGGTCGGTGAGCTGGACCAGGTCTCCTGGGGCGAACGGGCCACGGCGCTGACGGATCACGCCGGACAGGGTAGCCGCCGCCGAGGCCGGGCGCGCCGCAGGCGTGTCCGGCCGAGCCGGCGGCTGGCGGGGGGTTCCGGGGGTCGTCCCCCCGGGCCAGCAGAGCGCGCCGCAGGCGTGTCCGGCCGAGCCGGCGGCTGGCGGGGGGTTCCGGGGGGTCGTCCCCCCGGGCCAGCAGAGCGCGCCGCAGGCGTGTCCGGCCGAGCCGGCGGCTGGCGGGGGGTTCCGGGGGGTCGTCCCCCCGGGCCAGCAGAGCGCGCCGCAGGCGTGTCCGGCCGAGCCGGCGGCTGGCCGGGGGTTCCGGGGGGTCGTCCCCCCGGGCTGACGGCATCAGACACCCGCGAAGGCGTGGTCCAGATCACTGGCCGCCAGCACCCCGAAGACCTGCCCAGACGCTTCTACCAGCAGGTACTCGGTGGCCGGGGTGCGGCGCACCGCGTCCAGCAGGGCCATCCCGGACAGGTCGGCCGGGAGCACCAGGCCGGGGTCGATGGTCCGGGCCAGCGACCCGGCGTCCACCCACGGGCGCCGTTGCGGCGGCACCGCCATCACCGCGGTCTCGTTCACGATCGCGATCGGCTTGTCCTCGTGGTCCACCACGACCAGGGCCCGCGCCCCGGCCGCGTCGGCCCGGCGGATTGCCTCCGCCAGCGGGAGCGTCGCGGGGATGGCGATGGCGCGCCGGGCCAGCGTCCTGGCCTGCAGCCGGGGCAGCCGCTCCCGGACCCGGGTGGCCCGCAGCGACTGGGTCGCCCCGGTCCACATGAAAGCGGCGATGACCCCGAGCCAGACCACGTCGAAGATCTGTACCCGGCCGCCCGCCCTGGTCAGCATGATCAGCGGGACCACCAGCACGGCGACGGCCAGTACCCGGCCCGCCCAGGCCGCCACCACGGTGCCCGTGGTCGGGCTGCGGGTGACCTTCCACACCCCGGCGCGCAGCATCCGGCCGCCATCCAGGGGCAGCCCGGGCAGCAGGTTGAACAGGCCGACCAGCAGGTTGGCCCAGACCAGTTGCTGGATCAGCAGCTCGGGCAGCCCGCGCAGCGAGATCGTGAGCAGGATGCCGTAGCCGACCGCGGCCAGTACCAGCGACAGCAGCGGGCCGGCCGCCGAGACGAGGAACTCGCGGGCCGGGGTGGGCGGCTCCTGCTCGATCTCGGAGAACCCGCCGAGCGGGTAGAGCAGGATGCGGCGCACCGGCAGCCCGAACCCGCGGGCCACCAGGGAATGGCTCAGCTCATGCACCAGCACCGAGACGTACAGCAGCACCACGAACGCGGCGGCCACCAGGTAGCGCACCCCGCTGGAGGCCGCCACCACCGGGCTGTTCGCGTACAGCAGGACGAACACGCCGGCGATGAGGAACCAGTACGGCGAGATATAGACCGGTATCCCGAAGGGGCGCGCGATCCGCACTCCCGGGTTCGGGCCCTGCGGTGCACTCTTCGCCGGCGGTGTGCCTGCCACAAGGTTGATGCTACGTGCTGCGCGACCCCGGTGGCGGCGCCCGGCGCGCCGGCCGCGAGCCGGCCGCAAAGCCGGGCAACTGTCGGATGCGTGCCCTAGCCTCCCAGACATGGCCGACGTTCATGCGGGCGTGCGCGCGCTGTCCCCGTCCCGGGCGGGCGATTTCCTCACCTGCCCGCTGCTGTACCGGTTCCGGGTGATCGACCGGCTGCCGGAGCCGCCGAGCCCGGCGGCCACCCGGGGCACCCTGGTGCACGCCGTGCTGGAGCGCCTCTTCGACGCGCCGGCCGGCGAGCGGACGCCGGAGACGGCCCGGGCCGCGCTGCAGCCGGAATGGGAGCGGCTGCTGGACGCCGACCCGGCACTGGCCGGCCTGTTCGCGGTGGACGCCGACCGGCTGGCCTGGCTCCAGGAGGCCGCCGCCATGCTGGACAGGTACTTCACCCTGGAGGACCCGCGGCGGCTGGAGCCGGCCCACCGGGAGCTGCGCGTGGAGGCGGAACTCGCCTCCGGCCTCCAGCTGCGCGGCTACATCGACCGGCTCGACATCGCGCCCGGCGGCGAGATCCGCATCGTGGACTACAAGACCGGCACCGCGCCGCCGGCCGAGTTCGAGGCCCGCGCGCTGTTCCAGATGAAGTTCTACGCGCTGGTGCTGTGGCGGGCCCGCGGCCAGTTGCCCCGGCTGCTGCAGCTGATCTACCTCGGCAACGGGGAGATCGTCCGCTATCAGCCGGACGAGGCCGATCTGCGGGCCACCGAGCGCAAGGTGGAGGCGCTGTGGCAGGCCATCGAGCGGGCCCGCGCCGCCGGGGACTGGCGGCCCCGGCCCGGGCGGCTGTGCGCCTGGTGCGCGCACCAGGCGCTCTGCCCGGCCTTCGGCGGCACGCCCCCGCCGTTGCCTGACCCCGCCACCGCCGCGGTGGCGGCGGACCTGGCCGGCGCGGACGGGCCCGGTGCGGACCTGGCCGGCGCGGCCGACCTCAGCTGATGCCGTGCCGCTTGAGGATGTCGGCGACCTCGCCGAAGTCGTCATCGGCCGGGGTGGCCGCCTTGCCCTTGGCCGGCTTGAGCGCCTTCCCGGGCGGCGGGGCGGCCGGCTGGCCCGGGGCCCGCTGGCTCGTGCCCTTGGCCCCGGCCCGGCCTGGCCCGGCCGCGGCCGGGCCGGCCTTGCGGCCCCGGCCGCGCCGCATGGTGCCCGAGACCACGAACAGCACGACGATCAGCGCGGTCACCCCCACGCCCGCCCAGACCTGAGGGGACAGCACGAGGGCGGAAGCGAAGCTGGCGATGGCCGAGCCGATCTGCCACAGCATCCGGACGGCCTTAGTCAGGTAGGCGGCCAGCGGTATCAGCGACCAGGCCACGGCGCGCAGCCCGGCGGCCGTGCCGCGGCGGCGCCAGATCAGCCAGCTGGCGATCAGGCCAAGCAGGGTCAGCCCGCCGCACAACGGTAGCCATGGGAACTCGTTGTAGGTCATGGCCGCTCCCCTCGGCAGCGTCTCTCCCCCATCGTCGCACATCTCCGGGAGTGCCCCGGGCGGCCGGACTCAGCCGGGAGCGTTCTCCGGGAAGTGACAGGCGACCTGGTGGCCGGGGGCCAGCTCGGTCAGTGGCGGCTCCTGGGTGCGGCACACCTCCTGCGCCTTCCAGCACCGGGTGTGGAACCGGCAGGCAGGCGGCGGGTTGAGCGGGCTGGGCACGTCCCCGGTCAGCCGGATCCGTTCCCGGCGCTGCCGCAGCCCCTCGCTGCGCACCGGCGACGGCACCGGCACCGCGGACATCAGCGCCACTGTGTAGGGGTGCCGGGGCTGGGCATAGAGCTGGTCCCGGCCGGCCAGTTCGACGATCTTCCCCAGGTACATGACGGCGACCTGGTCGCTGATGTGCCGGACCACCGACAGGTCGTGCGCGATCACCACGTAGGTCAGGCCCAGCTCGCTCTGCAGGTCTTCCAGCAGGTTGACCACCTGGGCCTGGATCGACACGTCCAGCGCGGAGACCGGCTCGTCCGCGACGATCAGCTTGGGCCGCAGCGCGAGGGTGCGGGCGATGCCGATGCGCTGCCGCTGCCCGCCGGAGAACTCGTGCGGGTAGCGGTTGTAGTGCTCCGGGTTCAGCCCGACCAGTTCCAGCAGCTCCTGGACCTCGGCCTTCACGCCCCGTTCCGTCTTGACCTTCTGCAGCCGGAGCGGCGCGCCGACGATGCCGCCGACGGTGTGCCGCGGGTTGAGCGACGAGTATGGATCCTGGAAGATCATCTGGATGTCGCGGCGGAGCGGCCGCATCTTGCCCATCGACAGGTGGGTGATGTCGTGCCCGTCGAACACGATCCGGCCCGCCGTGGGCTCCAGCAGCCGGGTGAGCAGCCGCCCGGTGGTGGTCTTGCCGCAGCCGGACTCGCCGACCACGCCGAGCGTCTGCCCGGCGGGTACCGAGAAATCGACCTGGTCGACCGCCTGCACCGCGCCGACCCGCTGCCGGATGATGATGCCCCGGGTCACCGGGAAGTGCTTGGTCAGCCCGGTGACCTGGAGCAGTGCGCCGTCGGCGCCCGGCACCTCGGATACGGCCGGCCCGGCGGCCTCGGCGGGGGTGCTCACGCGTCTCCTCCGGTGATCGGCGAGGCGGCCGCCCCGGCCTCGGCCGCCCCGGCCGCCGCCCGGCTGGCGTCCGCGGACAGCAGCGCGGCCCGCATGGTCCGGCGCTGGTCGGCGGTGAGGTGGCAGGCCACGCGGTGGCCGGGCGCGATGTCACGCAGCGCAGGCACTTCCTCCTGGCTGCGGCCCCCGGTCTGGTCCGCGTACCGGCACCGGGGGTGGAACGGGCAGCCGGACGGCACGTTGATCAGGCTGGGCGGGGTGCCCTTGATCGGGACCAGCCGCTCCAGCCGCGCCTCATCGATCCGCGGCATCGACGCGAGCAGCCCCCAGGTGTAGGGGTGGCCGGGCTCATCGAAGATGCCCTCGGCGCTGCCGTACTCCGCCATCCGGCCCGCGTACATGACCAGGATGTCGTCGGACAGCTCGGCCACCACGCCCAGGTCGTGGGTGATGATGATGACCGCCGAGTGGTACTCCTGCTGCAGGTCCCAGATGAGGTCGAGGATCTGCGCCTGCACCGTCACGTCCAGCGCGGTGGTCGGCTCGTCGGCGATGAGCAGTTCCGGGTCACAGCTGAGCGCCATCGCGATCATGGCCCGCTGCCGCATCCCGCCGGAGAACTGGTGCGGGTAGTCGTCCACCCGGGTGGCCGGCTGCGGGATGCCGACCCGGCCCAGCATGTCGATGGCGTGCTGCCGGGCCGCCTTCTTGCCGACCTGGTTGTGCACCAGGTAGGCCTCGGCGATCTGCGCGCCGACGGTGTAGTACGGGTGCAGCGACGACAGCGGGTCCTGGAAGATCATCGCCATCTTGCTGCCGCGCAGTTCACGGACCCGGCCCGCGGGCGCCCCGACCAGTTCCTCGCCGTCGAGCTCGATGTGCCCGGTGATCTGGGCGTTGCTGCCGTGGTGCAGGCCCATGATGGCCAGGCTGGTGACGCTCTTCCCCGACCCGGACTCGCCCACGATGCCCAGCGTCCGGCCCTTCTCCAGCCGGAACGAGAGCCCGTCCACGGCCTTGACCAGGCCGTCGTCGGTGGGGAACTGGACGCGCAGGTCCCGCACGTCGAGCAGGGGCTCCGCCATCAGTGCCTCACCCTCGGGTCGACGAAGGCATACAGCACGTTGACGACCAGGTTGGCGATGACGATGAAGAACGCGGCCAGCATGGTCACCCCCAGGATCTCCGGCAGGTCCTGGTTCTGGATGGCCAGGATGGTGAACAGGCCGAGGCCGTGCAGCGAGAACGTGTACTCGGTGATGATCGCGCCGCCCAGCAGCAGGCCCAGGTCCATGCCGAAGATGGTCAGGATCGGGGTCAGCGCCGAGCGCAGCCCGTGCTTGAAGATCACGGTCCGCTCGGGCAGCCCCTTGGCCCGGGCGGTGCGGATGTAGTCCTCGCTCATCGTCTCCAGCATGCCCGCCCGGGTCAGCCGCGCGTAGAGCGCGGCGTACAGGAAGGCCAGGCAGACCCAGGGCAGCACCAGGTTGCGCGCCCACAGCAGCGGGTTCTGGGTAAATGGCACGAACGTGACGTTCGGGAAGATCGGCCACTTGTAGCTGAACAGCTCGAGCGATATCAGCCCGGTGAAGAAGATCGGCAGCGACACCCCGGCCAGCGCGACGCCCATGGAGAACCGGTCGAACAGGGTGCCCCGGCGCAGGGCCGAGATAACCCCGATGGACACCCCGCCGACCAGCCAGAGCACGGACGCCCCGATGGCCAGCGAGATCGTCACCGGCAGGTCGCTGACCATCTGCGGCCAGACCGGCTGCTGGGTCTTGAAGGAGTAGCCGAAGCACGGCGGCGGGCAGTACGTCACGGAGGGACCGCTGTCGTAGTGCGCGCCGAACACGATTCCCCGCAGGAACCGGCCGTACTGCAGGTAGAGCGGCTTGTCCAGGCCGAGCTTCGCCTCGATCTGGAGCACGGCGGACCGGGTCGGGTTACGGCCCACGTATTCGGTGGCCAGCTGGTAGGCGTTCTGCCCGGCCAGCCGCGGGATCAGGAAGAAGATCGCGAACGTGATCATGCTGACCACGATCAGCAGGAACACGGTGGCGATCAGCCGCCGGATGATGAATGTGATCACGGTGCGCGGCGCTGGTGCCCGGCCGGGCTCCCCCGGCCAGGCACCAGCATCCTCACTTTCTGCCGGCTACTTGACGCCCAGCACGGCGTAGTTGTACATGCCGTAGTAGGGCTGGACATAGACGTTGGTCAGCGACGGGCTCCGGTAGAGCAGGGACTTCGCGTACACCCCGGGCAGGATGGCCGCGTCCTTCATGACCTGCATGTCGATCTGGCTGGTGTAGGAGTTCCGGGTGGCGGCATCGTTGGTGGCGGCCATCTTGGCGATCAGGCTGTTCACGGCCGGATCGTTGAGCTGGGACAGGTTCGTGTTGCCCGCCGGGCTGATGCCCGCGCCGTCCGCGATGTAGTAGAAGAAGCCGTAGCCGTCCGGCCAGTCCGGCGCCCAGCCGTAGAACGAGATCCCGATGTCGTGCTGGGCCTCGTACTTGGGCACGCCCGCGAAGTTGCTGTCGTAGGTGCCGGTCGGGAAGCCGTGCAGCGAGGTCTTGATCCCGACCTGGGCCAGGGAGGCCTGCAGCGCCTGGGCGGCTGCGACTTCCTTGGGACGGTCGCTGCGGTAGGTGATCCCGGTGGTGAACCCGTTCGGCTGCCCGCAGGCCTTGAGCTCCTCCTTGGCCTTGGTCAGGTCACCGTTCGGCTTGGTGGTGGCCTCGTACAGGTCGAAGCTCTTCTGGCCGATCACGTTCGGCGGCGCCACCGTGCTGGCGATCGCCCCGCCGGCCACCGGGCCGCCGTAGGCGTCCTGGTAGTTGGTCTTGTTGGCCGCGTACTCGACCGCTATCCGGCAGTGCAGGTTGTTCAGCGGCGCCACCGTGGTGTTCAGGGCCGCGAACCAAAGGAACCCGCTGATCGGGTTGTCGGACGAGGCCTTGAGCGACGGCGTGGTGAGGATATGGGCCCGGGCCGCCGCCTGCACGCCGGTACCGGCCGCGTTGACCTGCAGGTCACCGGCCAGGAGCCGGTTGTCGATGTCGTTCGCGTTCATGTTCATCGTCATGGTGATCTTGCTGGCCAGCTGCTTGGCGTTCGGGTCGGTCGACGCCTTCCAGTAGGTGTTCGGCACCAGCGTCAGCTGCTTGTTGAGCTGGTAGCTCTGGAACTTGTACGGGCCGGTGGACCACGGGTGCAGCTGGTAGTTGGCGCCGGTGTCCTTGGCCGGCGGCACCGGGGCCGTCTGCGGGATGGCCACCACGTAGTTGAAGTCCGCGAACGGCTTCGCGAGATGGAACACGATCGTGGTCGGGTTGGGCGTCTGGACTGCCTTCAGGCCCATCAGGTTCTTGGACCGGTCCTTGTACGGGCCGGGGTAGGCCGGGCTCTGCGGCGCCAGCAGCCCCGGGAAGTACGCGGGCCCGAGCGGGTACAGCGCCCGGTCGTAGGTGCGCTCGACGGCGTACTTGACGTCCGCCGAGGTGACCGTCGTCCCATCCTCGAATTTCACGCCCGGCTGGAGGTGGTAGGTCCAGGTCAGCCCGTTGTCACCGATGACGCCGGGGCCGGTGGCCAGGTCCGGGACGACCTGCAGGCCGCACGAGCCGGGGCAGGACTTGTAGGTCATCAGCGGCATGGTGTACAGCCGGACGAAGTTCCACATGTAGGCGTAGTACGTGTTGCCCGGGTCGGTCGAGTCCGGCGTGCTGCTGTTGCCGAAGTTGATGGTCCCGCCGGTGTGCGTGGATGGGTTGACCACGCTGGTCACGGCCGCGTTGAAGCCGGCGGACGATGAGCTCCCGCCACCACTGCTGCTGCTGCCCGTGCTGCCGCCGCTGCAGGCGGCCAGCGCCAGCGCGGCGGTCGCGCCCAGCGCGGCCAGCCCCATGGTCCTGCGTCTCCTCATGGGATGAACGCCTCCTGTCTGATTCGTTGTGCGAAAACCGGGGCGCATGGCTTACCGGCTGCCTCTCGGGTCGAGGGCATCACGGAGCCCGTCGCCGAACAGGTTGAAGGCCATGACCGTGATGAAGATGGCCAGGCCGGGAATGATCATGTACATCGGGTCGATCGAGTAGTAACCGTTGCTGACCGCGTCCGACAGCATCCCGCCCCAGCTGGGCTGGGGCGGGATGATGCCGACCCCGAGGTAGGACAGCGCGGCCTCGAACAGGATGTTGGTCGGGATCAGCAGCGTGGAGTAGACCAGGATCGGCGCGACCAGGTTGGGCAGCAGCTCGCGGGACAGGATGTAGGGACCGCGCGCGCCCATGCTGCGGGCCGCGTCCACGAACTCCCGCTCCCGCAGCGACAGCGTCTGGCCGCGGATGATCCGGCCCATGTACGGCCAGGCGAAGAAGCCGATCACGAAGACCAGCAGCCCGATCCGCAGCGAGTTGCCGGACAGGCCGAACGCCGACGACGGGATGACGCCGACCAGCGCGATCGCGAACACCAGCAGCGGGAAGGCGAGGAAGATGTCCATCGCCCGGGCGATCACCGAGTCCACCCAGCCGCCGAAGTACCCGGCGATGACGCCCATCACCACGCCGATGCCGACCGCCAGGGCGGTGGACAGGAATGCGATGAGCAGGGATACCCGCGCCCCGTTGACGACCCGGCTCAGCACATCCCGGCCGGTGACCGGCTCAACACCGAGCGGGTGGGCCAGGCTGATCCCGCCCAGCGGGCCGTTGGGCCGGCTGAGGGTCGGATTGATCAGGTTGGAGTGGTAGGTGTCGGGATTCTGCACCAGGAACGGGCCGATGACCGCGATCAGGATGAGCAGCAGCACGACCACCCCGCCGGCCATGGCCACCTTGTCCCGGCGCAGCCGTATCCAGGCGATCTGGCCCAGCGAGCGGCCCTCGATGACCGTGCCGCTCACCCCGGCCAGCGGCGCCTCCGGCGCCAGTTCCCCGGACGGCGAGACGTCCAGCGGTGCTGCCATCAGGCGCTGCTCCTGCTCTGAGGAAGATCCCCCGCGCGGGAAAATCAGCTGCTCTTCCGCGCCCGGGGCCGTGGGGCAAGCCCCTTCCAGGGACCTAACCGGGAGGATCTACCGTTTCGCCCGATCTGCGCCAGAGATAGCGCATTGTCGTGCCTGGATTGTGACCGAATTACGATTCGGCGGTCATGGCCCGGCGCGGCTGGCCGGCCGCAACGGCCCGCAGCGCGGGCAGGTCGAGCGCCTCCAGGGACGGCACGGTGAGCCGGGCCAGGCCGGGCGGCGGCGGGACGCTGGGCACCGCGATGACGGCGCACCCCGCGGCGTGCGCGGAGGTGATCCCGGTGGGTGAGTCCTCGAGCGCCACGCAGCCCTCCGGCGCGACCCCGAGCCGCGCGGCGGCCTCCAGGTAGGGCTCGGGGTCCGGCTTCCCCTTGATCACGTCGGCGGCGCACACGGTGACCGGGAAGCGGACCCCGATGGAGTCCAGCGCCGCCTCCATGATCTCCGGCTCCGCCGAGGTGACCAGGGCGTGCGGCACCCCGGCCGCGCCGATCTCGGCCAGCAGGGCGGCGGCCCCGGGCAGCATCGGCACCCCGCGGCGGCGCACCAGGCGGGCCATGCCCTGGGTGAGCCACTCGGCGATCGTCTCTTCCGGCACCGGCACCGTGGCCCTGCTCCGCATGTACGCGGTGGACCGGCGCAGCGACCCGCCGATCAGGTGCTCCTGGTCGGCCTGCCCCCAGGCGCCGCCCATCCGGGCCATGATGCCCGCCTCGACCTCGAACCAGAGCGGCTCCGAGTTGACCAGGAGCCCGTCCATGTCGAACAGGACCGCCTGCAGCATCATGCGGAGAAGTACTTCGCCTCGGGGTGGAAGGTGATCAGCGCGTCCGTGGCCTGTTCCGGGACCAGCTGGAACTCCTCGGACAGCTCGACCCCGATCCGGTCCGGGGCGAGCAGCCGGACCACCTTCGCGCGGTCTTCCAGGTCGGGGCAGGCCGGGTAGCCGAACGAGTAGCGGCAGCCGCGGTAGCCGACCCGCAGGATGCCGTCCAGGTCGGCCGGGTCGTCAGCGGCCAGGCCGGTCTCCTGGCGGATCCGCCCGTGCCAGTACTCGGCCAGCGCCTCGGTGAGCTGGACGGACAGCCCGTGCAGCTCCAGGTACTCCCGGTAGGCGTTCTTGGCGAACAGCTCGGCGGTGGCCCGGCTGACCGCCGGGCCCACCGTGACCAGCTGGAAGGCGGCCACGTCGGCCTGGCCGTCCTCGCCGGGGCGGAAAAAGTCGGCCAGGCACAGGTGCCGGTCGTGCCGCTGCCTCGGGAACCGGAACCGCTCCCGCTCCGTCCCGCCGGAGTCCAGGATGACCAGGTCGTTGCCCTCGCTCACGGCCGGGAAGTAGCCGTACACCACGGCCGCCGCGAGCAGGCCCTCGGTCTGGATCCGCTCCAGCCACATGCGCAGCCGGGGCCGGCCCTGCGTCTCCACGAGCTCCTCATACGACGGGCCGCCGCCCCGGGACGGCTTGAGCCCCCACTGCCCCATGAACGTGGCCCGCTCGTCCAGGAAGGCCGCATAGTCGGTCAGCGGGATGCCCTTGACCACCCGGTCCCCGGTGAACGGCGGTACCGGCACGGCGGCGTCCCGGGCCACGTCGGACCGCGCGGGCATCGCCGCGGGCTCGGTGATCTCCAGCCGGGCCCCGGTCCGCACCCGGCGCTCGCGCAGCGGCGGGAGGGCCGCGCCCGCCTCGCCGCGGCGCACGGCCATGAACGCGTCCATCAGCCGCAGGCCCTCGAAGGCGTCCCGGGCGTAGCGGACCTCTCCGTCGAACAGGGTGGCCAGGTCCTGCTCCACGTAGGCCCGGGTCAGCGCGGCCCCGCCGAGCAGCACCGGCCACTTCCCGGCCAGCTGGCGGGTGTTCAGCTCGGCCAGGTTGTCCCGCATGACCACGGTGGACTTGACCAGCAGCCCGGACATCCCGATCACGTCGGCGTCATGCTCGGTGGCCGCGTCCACGATGGCGGACAGCGGCTGCTTGATGCCGATGTTGACCACGTCGTAGCCGTTGTTGGACAGGATGATGTTGACCAGGTTCTTGCCGATGTCGTGCACGTCACCGCGCACCGTGGCCAGCACGATCCGGCCCTTGCCGTCCTCGCCGGACCGCTCCATATGCGGCTCGAGGTAGCCGACCGCGCGCTTCATCACCTCGGCCGACTGCAGCACGAACGGCAGCTGCATCTGGCCGGCGCCGAACAGGTCACCGACCGTCTTCATCCCGTCCAGCAGCACGTCGTTGACGATTTCCAGGGCCGGCCGCCGGGCCAGGGCCTCGTCCAGGTCGGCTTCCAGGCCGATCTTCTCGCCGTCGATGATGCGCCGCTTGAGCCGCTCCCAGAGCGGCAGGCCGGCCAGCTCGGCGGCCCGGGTCGCCTTGACCGCGGCCGCGTCCACGCCGTCGAACAGCTCCAGCAGCCGGGACAACGGATCGTAGCCCTCCCGCCTGCGGTCGTAGATCAGGTCCAGCGCGGTCTGCAGCTGCTCGTCCGGGATCCGGTTGATGGGCATGATCCGGGCCGCGTGCACGATGGCCGAGTCCAGGCCGGCCCGGACACACTCGTCCAGGAACACGGAGTTCAGCACGGCCCGGGCCGCCGGGTTGAGGCCGAAGGACACGTTGGAGACGCCGAGCGTGGTCTGCACCTCCGGGTAGCGGCGCTTGACCTCGCGGATGGCCTCGATCGTCTCGATCGCGTCGCGCCGGGTCTCCTCCTGGCCGGTGGCGATCGGGAACGTGAGGCAGTCCATGATGATGTCGCTGGTCCGCATCCCCCAGTTCCGGGTCAGGTCCTCGATCAGCCGGCTGGCCACCGCGACCTTCCACTCGGCGGTGCGGGCCTGCCCCTGCTCATCGATGGTCAGCGCGATCACCGCGGCGCCGTGCTCCATGATCATCGGCATGACCCGGGCGATCCGCGAGTCCGGGCCGTCCCCGTCCTCGTAGTTGACCGAGTTCACCACCGCGCGCCCGGCCAGCAGTTCCAGGCCGGCCCGGATCACCTCCGGCTCGGTGGAGTCGAGGACGAGCGGCAGCGTGGCCGCGGTGGCCAGCCGCCCGGCCACCTCGGCCATGTCGGCCGCGCCGTCCCGGCCGACGTAGTCCACGCATACGTCGAGCAGGTGCGCACCGTCCCGCGTCTGCGCCCGGGCGATCTCCACGCAGTCGTCGTAGCGGCCCGCGACGAGCGCCTCGCGGAACGCCTTGGACCCGTTCGCGTTGGTCCGCTCCCCGATGGCCAGGAACGACGTGTCCTGCTGGAACGGCACGTGCTGGTACAGGGAGGCCACGCCCGGCTCGGGCCGGGGACGGCGGCGGGCCACCGGCCGCCCGCGCAGCCGGTCCACCACCACGGCCACATGCTCCGGGGTGGTGCCGCAGCACCCGCCCACCAGGGCCAGGCCGAACTCGTCGGTGAACCGCTCGTGGGCGTCGGCCAGCTGGGCCGGGGTGAGCGGGTACCGGGCGCCGTCCGAGGTCAGCTCGGGCAGGCCGGCGTTGGGCATGCAGGACAGCGGGATGCGCGCGTGGGCCGCCAGGTAGCGCAGGTGCTCGCTCATCTCGCCGGGCCCGGTGGCGCAGTTGAGCCCGATCATGGTGATGCCCAGCGGCTCCAGCACGGCCAGCGCGGCACCGATCTCGCTGCCGAGCAGCATGGCCCCGGTGGTCTCGATCGTCACCTGGGCGATGAGCGGGACCTGGCCGCCGGCCGCCGCCATCGCGCGGCGCGACCCGATGACCGCCGCCTTGGCCTGGAGCAGGTCCTGGGAGGTCTCGATGATGAGCGCGTCGGCGCCGCCGCGGAGCAGCCCGGCGGCGTTCTCCTGGTAGGCGTCCCGCAGCTCGGCGAACCGGGCGTGGCCGAGGGTGGGCAGCTTGGTGCCGGGCCCGATCGAGCCGAGCACCCACCGCGGCCGGTCCGGGGTGGCCCAGGCATCGGCCGCCGCCCGGGCGATCCGGGCCCCGGCCTCGGACAGCTCACCGATCCGGGCGGCCAGGCCGTATTCACCCAGTGCCGCCCGGTTCGCGCCGAATGTGTTGGTGGTGACGGCGTCCGCGCCGGCCTGGAGGTAACCCTCATGCACCGCGCGGACCACATCCGGGCGGGTTACGTTGAGGATTTCGTTACAGCCCTCGTGCCCCCGGAAATCACTGAGCGTGGCCGCGCTGGCCTGGAGCATCGTCCCCATCGCCCCGTCGGCCACGACGACGCGGTCCCCCAGGACGGTGGCCAGGCCGGGTAGCGCGGGCCGGGGCGGGCGGGCGGTGGAAGTCATAGGGACCCTATTCTAAGGCGACGCGTTCCCCGGGAGCCGTCGGCAGCCCTGGGCGACCGACCCGGGGCACGCAGTGACCGTGGCTGTGCACGTAACCTGGTGTCCATCGGCGGCGGCCGGGAAGGAGGTGGTGAGTGATCGAGTTGTCCGGTGTCCGCAAGCTCACCTCGCCAGCGGTCATCGCCGCCTTTGAGGGCTGGAACGACGCGGGCGAGGCGGCCAGCGGGGTGGTGGATCATCTGGGCATCGCCTGGGAAGCCACCCAGATCGGGGCGATCGACCCGGAGGATTACTACGACTTCCAGGTGACCCGGCCGGTCATGGAGGTCACCGAGGGGCGCACCGAGCGGCTGGTCTGGCCGACGACGCGGCTGTCCCTGGCCACGCCCGAGGGCCTGGGCCGGGATGTGGTCCTGGTCCACGGGATCGAGCCCAACATGCGCTGGCGGGCCTTCAGCGCTGAGCTGGTCCAGGCCTTCACCGACCTCGGCGCGCAGACGGTGGTGGTACTCGGCGCGCTGCTGGCGGACTCCCCGCACACCCGGCCGGTCCCGGTCGCGGCGGCCGCCTCGGACCCGGCCCTGGCCGCCGACCTGCACATCGAGCCGGTCGAGTACAAGGGCCCCACCGGCATCGTGGGCGTGCTGCAGCACGCCTGCGCCCAGGCCGGGATCGCGGCGGTCTCGCTGTGGGCATCGGTGCCGCACTACGTGGCCCAGCCGCCCAGCCCGAAGGCCACCCTGGCACTGATGCGCGGCGTGGAGGACGTGCTGGATGCGTCGCTGCCGCTGGGCGACCTGCCCCAGGAGGCGCGGGCCTGGGAGCGCGGCGTGGACGAGCTGGCCGAGGCCGACACCGAGGTCGCCGACTACGTCCGCACGCTGGAAGAGGCCAAGGACGCCACCGACCTGCCCGAGGCGAGCGGTGACGCCATCGCCCGGGAGTTCGAGCGCTACCTCCGCCGCCGCCGCCACCCTGGAGAGCCAGGCCGGTAATCGCCGGTCATCGCGAGCCAGGGTGATTGGCCGGTGAGGCGGGGCGCGCCGCAGGCGCGTCCCCGCCGGGCCAGCGAATGGGCGGGGGGTCCAGGGGGGTCGCCCTCCGGACTAATAGGGCGGCCAGGGGACGGCCGGCCAGTCCTCGGGCGGGTAGGGGTGCTGGCGGGCCGCCAGCAGCAGGTCCACGCGCTGCCGGGTGGCCGCCACCTCGTCCGCGTTCAGCCTGCTGGCCATCTCGTCGGCGAGCGGGCCGGCGGCCAGCGCCCCGGCCAGCCGCTGCAGCGCCTCGACGGCCCGGCCGGGCAGCCGGCGGCCCCGCCACTGCCACAGCACGGTGCGCAGCTTGTACTCCTCGCCGAAGCAGACGCCGTGGTCGCAGCCGTACAGCGCGCCGTCCGCGGTCGGCAGCAAGTGGCCGATCTTGCGGTCCGCGTTATTCACCACCGCATCGAAGACCGCCATGTCGCGCAACGGCCGGTGGTCCGTGCTGCGGGACAGGGCGACCAGGTCCACCGCCGGGTCGGCGTCGATCCACAGCTGGCACATGCCGGGGCCGAACGGCCCGTCGCGGTACACGGTGGGCGGCACCAGGTCCCAGCCCGCGGCGCGGGACACCGCGTACGCGGCCACCTCCCGGTCGGCCAGCGTGCCGTGCGGGAAGTCCCACAGCGGCCGCTCCCCGGCCACCGGCTTGTACACGCAGGCTGCCTCGGTGCCACCGTGGGTGATCTTGCAGTACATGGTGGCGTTGGACGCCACCACCAGCCGCCCCTCCACCTCCAGTTCGCCCTCGGTGAGCAGCCGCACGGCGGCCGCGTGGTCGTCCGGCGGCTGCCCCTGGGCAGGCTCCGGGCGGGAGGATCGAGCGCGGGACAACCGCCGGGGGGGCGGTTTTTCAGGCATTGGCGGCCCGCTGGCCGTTCTGCCGCGGGCAGATGTGCCCTTCGGCGTCCAGCGGCAGCCCGCACAGCGGGCAGGGTGGCCGGCCCTGGCCCAGGATGCGCAGGGCACGCTGGGAGAACGCCCGGGCGGACGCCGCCGTGAGCCGCACCCGGAGCACGCCGGGCCCGTTCTCCGGCACTTCCTCGGCCAGTGGCTCAACTGGGTTCTCCGACTCCTCCTGCGCCTCGATGACCACCCGCTCGTCCTCGCCGTCCCAGGCCAGCGCGATGGCACCGACCCGGAAATCTTCCATGAGCGGCAGGTCCAGCGGGTCATCGTCACTGAGGTCGGCCGGGGTCGCGGCGGGCACCGAGGTCAGCCCGCCGGTCCGCCGCACCACCTCGTCCAGCAGCTCCTCCAGCCGCTCGGCGAGCAGGCTGACCTGGAACTTTTCCAGGGCCACGCTAGTCACCCGGCCACGGGAAGTCGCCTGCAGGTAGAACGTCCGTTCCCCCGGCTGCCCGACCGTGCCCGCCACGAAACGCTCTGGCGGATCATAGGAGTAGACCGGCATGATCCTTATCCTCCCGCTCCCCCGCCGATGGCTGCGTCACCCGCCCCGGCCCCAGGTTCCTTCCGATGCGGCCTGGCCAGTCCGGCGGCACTGCGGCCGCTGTCATTCATTCGTACCAGGAATGGCCGGAGCGGGGTGTACCTGATGATGCTCAGCGAGCATGGGTCCACCTGGATCCGCTGGCTGAGGTCAAGGTGCATGCCGAGGCTGTCCGCGATGACCGCCTTGATCACGTCACCGTGCGAGCAGATCAGGTAGACCGCGTCCTGGCCGAGCCGCTCGTTCCAGTCCCGCACCGCGGCCACGGCGCGGTGCTGCACCTCGGGCATGGACTCGGCGTCCTTGCCGGGGAACCGGACCGCGCTCGGGTGGGCCTGGACCACCCGCCACAGCGGGTCCCGGGCCAGCTTCTTGAGCGGCTGGCCGGTCCAGTCCCCGTACTCGACCTCGGCGAACTGCTCGTCCTGGAGGACCGGCACCGGTTCGCCGTCGCGGGCCGCGGCGATCGCCTCGGCGGTCTGGAGGCAGCGGTCCAGCGGGCTGCTGACGATGGCGGCCAGCGGCACACCGGCCAGCCGGGCGGCCAGCGCGGCCGCCTGCTCACGGCCGCGGTCATCCAGCGGAATGCCCGGGGTGCGGCCGGTGAGCACGGTCCCGGTCCCGGCCGTCATCCCGTGCCGCACCAGCAGAACCAAGGTCACGCCATGACTCTACGGGGTCGGCGGGGCAGGAAGGGACACCACCGGGCCGGCCGGCCTGGCCCTGGCTCAGCCGTGCGCCCCGGGCTCCGCGGCCGGGGCCCCGCGGCCCCCCGGCGGCGCGCCGAAGACGAAGCTGGCCGCGCCGAAGCTGACCAGGTCGCCGTCCCGGACCGGGACCCAGGCCCGGACCCGCCAGCCATTGAGCCGGGTGCCGTTGGTGGATCCCAGGTCATCGAGCATCCAGCCGCTGGCCTCGCGCCTGAGCCCAGCGTGCCAGCGGGAGATGGTCGGGTCGGGCAGCACCATGTCACAGCCCGCGTCCCGGCCGATGGTGAACCGGCGCTGCCCGCCGGACGGGAAGACCAGCAGCCGGGCGGACGCCGGCCGGGAGGCGCCTGTCGACAGGCCGGCCAGCGTGGCCCGGCCGCGCTGCCAGTAGTCCTGCACCGCGGCACCCAGCCGGCGCCGGGACGGCAGGTCCGCCAGCACGTCCCTCAGATCATGCCGGTAGCGGGCCTTCAGCGCCGCTTCCAGCCGCTGATCCAGCGTGTCATGGGTGAGCCGCCCCTCGGCGTACCGCTCGCTGAGCTGGCTGATCACCGCCTCACGGTCGGCATCGGAGGCGCGCACACGGTCGGCGGGCCGCCGCCGGCGGGGCGTCGGATCAGGGCGTTCCGCAGGCGCCGCGCCGCCCGGGTTCCCGTCCATGGCCCCGATTATCAGCGAGGCCCGCGGCCGGCACAAGCGGTCCCCCGGCGACGGCGTTCCTGACGCCGCCGGGGAGTTCCCTCACGCGTGGTGGCGGGGTTTTGACGGGGGCCCCGGCTAGGCTGGGCGGGATGTCCGCCGTTACCGAGGCTGGTCGCACTCCGGTGCCTGAGGACCTGCCTGACGTGTTCGCCGAGTTCTGCACGGCCGGGCTGTGGCCCGGCCTGGGTCCCCGGCTGGCCGGCCGCCTGGCGGCGGCCGGGATCACCGGGCCCGCCGGGGTCAGCGCGCAGCGGCTGGAACTGGTCGAGGGGGTCGGCGGCCGGCGGGCGGTGGCCCTGGCCGCCGCGTTCGAGGCCGCCCGGCCCGTGTACGAGACGGCCCGGCTGCTGGTGGCCTGCCGGGTGCCGGCCCGGCTGGCGGGCCCGGCGGTGGCCCGGCTCGGCGCGACCGCGCCGCAGCAGCTGCGCGAGGACCCGTGGCGGCTGCTGGCCGTGCCGCAGCTCCGGCCGGACCAGGCGGACTGGTTCGCCCGCCAGGTGCTCGGCGGCGAAGCCGGGCCGGAGGACCCGCGGCGCGGCCGGGCGCTGGCCGGCCATCTGCTGGCCCGGGCGGCGCGCGACGGGCACACGGCGGTGCCAGCCGCGGTGATCGCGGACGCGCTGGGCCGGTTCCGGATCAGCGACCCGGCCGCGGCCATCGCGGCCGCGGTGGACGACGGTGGCGTGCTGCCGTTCGAGGCGCCGGACCCGGGCTCCGCCGCCGAGGATGGCTTCACCGGGGACGACGAGGCCGGGAGAGACGGGGCCGGGGACGACGGCCCCGGCGGAGACAGCCCGGGGGACGGCACGGAAGACGTCCCGGGGAGCGCCGACGGCGGCGTGCTGCTGGCCCTGGCCCGGTACGCGATGGCCGAGGAGGCAGTGGCCGAGGGGGTACAGCGGCTGGCCGCGCTGGCCGAGCCGCTGGCCCCGGACGAGCCGGACGGCGCGGCGGGGGCCGCCGGGACGGAGGAACTCGCGGGCGGGGCGGGTCGCGCCGAAGGCGTGTCCCCGCCGGGCCGGCCGGGCCCGGGGCGGTCCGCGGGATCGCCCCCCCGGGCCAGCACTGCCCTGGACGCGGTGCAGCAGCAGGCGGTGCAGGCGGTCACTGAGCACGGCGTGTCCGTGCTGTGCGGCGGGCCGGGCACCGGCAAGAGCCGCACGGTGGCCGCGGTGGTGGCCATGGCGCAGGCCCGCAGGCTGCGGGTCGCGCTGGCCGCGCCGACCGGGCGGGCCGCCAAGCGGCTGGAGGAGCTGGCCGGTGCCCCGGCCACCACGGTGCACCGGCTGCTCGGCGCGCAGACGAACGGGTTCACCTGGAGCTTCTCCCGGAACGAGGAGGCGCCGATCGAGGCCGACCTGGTCGTGGTGGACGAGGCCTCCATGCTCGACGCGGAACTGGCCGCCGCCCTGGTCGAGGCGTGCCCGGACGGGGCCCGGCTGCTGCTGGTGGGTGACCCGGCCCAGCTGCCGTCGATCGGGCCCGGCCGGGTGCTCGCCGATCTCATCGACTCGGGGGCGGTCCCGGTGACCGAGCTGACCCGGCTGTACCGGCAGCGGGACGGCGGGATCATCGCCCGGCTGGCCACCGCGGTCCGGGGCGGCACGCTGCCCGCGGTGGACGCGCCCGACCGGGAGGTGGTCGTGGTGCCGGTGCGGGGCAGCACGGAGGCCGCGCGGCGGGTAATCCAGCTGGTCACCGACTCGATCCCGCGGGCGCTCGGCATCCCGGCGGCCGAGGTGCAGGTGATCACGCCGGTACACAAGGGCGCGGCGGGGACCGTGCAGCTGAACCGGGTGCTCAAGGCCCGGCTCAACCCCGGGCCGGGCGCCCGGGGCGGGTTCGACCCCGGCGACCGGGTGGTGGCCGTGGCCAACCACCCGGACGAGGGATTCGCCAACGGCGAGGTCGGCACGGTCACCGGCCCGGGCGACGGCGGCCTCACCGTCTCCTTCCCGGCCGGCCCGGTGTGCGTGCCCGACCGGCTGCTCGGCGACCTGCGGCACGGCTGGGCGCTGACCGTGCACCGCGCGCAGGGCTCGGAATGGCCCGCCGTGGTCGCGGTCTTCCCGGCCGAGGCAGCCGGCCTGCTGTCCCGGCCGCTGGCCTACACCGCGCTGACCCGCGCCCAGCGGCACCTGTCGGTGGTGCACGGGGCGGGCCCGGCGCTGGCCCGGGCCGTGGCCACCGTGGGCGAGCAGCCGAGGGTAACCAGGCTGGCCAGCCTGGTCTGTTAGCCCGGGGGGCGACCCCCCGGAACGGCCGTCTACTTGAAGATGACCGTCCGGCGGCCGTGCAGCAGGATGCGGTGCTCGGCGTGCCAGCGCACCGCCCGGGCCAGCGCGACCCGCTCGGCGTCACGGCCGATGGCCGCCAGGTGGGCCGGCGAGGCGTCGTGCTCAACCCGGGCCACCTCCTGCTCGATGACCGGGCCCTCGTCCAGTTCCGCCGTCACGTAGTGCGCGGTGGCCCCGATCACCTTCACCCCGTACTGGTACGCCTGCTGGTATGGCCGGGCGCCGCGGAAGCTGGGCAGGAACGAGTGGTGGATGTTGATGATCCGGCCGGCCAGCTTGGCGCACACCTCCGGGGAGAGGATCCGCATGTACCGGGCCAGGACCACGAAATCGATGCGGTGCGCGGCGACCAGGTCGAGCAGCCGGGCCTCCGCCTCGGCCCGCCCGGCGGGATCTGCCCCGACCGGGATGTGCTCGAACGGCACCCCGTGCCCGGCGGCCAGCCGGGCCAGGTCGGGATGGTTCCCGACGACCAGCGGGATGTCGATGGCCAGCGCCTCAGCCTCGCGCCGGTACAGCAGGTCGTTGAGGCAGTGCCCCTCCCTGGACACCATGATCAGCACCCGGGGGTGGACCGCCAGGTCGTGCAGCTCCCAGTCCATGCCGAGCTCCCCGGCGACCGGGACGAAGCCGGCCCGCAGCGCGGGCAGGCCCGCGCCGCCCAGCGACTCCACCTGCACCCGCATGAAGAACCGGTTCATCGGCAGGTCGGCGAACTGCTGGCTGTCAAGGATGTTGCAGCCCGACTCATACAGGTAGGCGGCCACCGCGTGCACGATCCCGGGCCGGTCGGGGCAGGACAGGGTCAGCACGAACTGCCCGGAACCAGCGGGCCGGGCGGCCGGGGCATCAGCCGCCGACGGCATGAACCCCGCCATCCACGTGCACGATCTCCCCGGTCGTGGCGGGGAACCAGTCAGATAGCAGCGCGACGCAGGCCCGGGCGGCAGCCCCCGGATCGGACAGGTCCCAGCCGAGCGGCGCCCGCCCGTCCCACATGTCCTCGAACGCGCTGAACCCGGGGATGCTCTTCGCCGCCATCGTGCGCAGCGGGCCAGCGGCGACCAGGTTGACCCGGATCCCGTCCGGCCCGAGTTCCTTGGCCAGGTACCGGGCGCAGGACTCCAGGCCGGCCTTGGCCACGCCCATCCAGTCGTAGGACGGCCAGGCGACTGACGCGTCGAAGTCGAAGCCGACGATCGAGCCGCCGCCGCCCATCAGCGGCCGTGCCGCCACCGCGAGCGCCTTCAGCGAGTACGTCGAGACGTGCAGCGCGGTGGCCACGTCCGGCCACTCGGCGGTCAGGAAGCCGCCGCCGAGCGCGCCCTGCGGCGCGAAGCCCACCGCGTGCACCACCCCGTCCAGCCCGTCCAGGTGGCCGGACACCCGGTCGGCCAGCGAGGCCAGCTGGCCGGCGTCGGTCACGTCCAGCTCGATCACCGGGGGCGGGTCGGGCAGCCGCCTGGCGATCCGCTCCACCAGGCTGAGCCGCCCGAAGCCGGTGAGCACCAGCCGGGCGCCCTCCTGCTGCGCGATCCGGGCCACGTGAAACGCGATCGACGCATCGGTGAGGACCCCGGTCACCAGGATCCGCTTGCCGTCCAGGATTCCCATCGCAGTCCCCTCAGTGCCCCATGCCCAGGCCGCCGTCCACCGGGATGACCGCCCCGGTGATGTAGGCCGCGTCCGGGCCGGCCAGGAAGGCGACCGTGGCGGCCACCTCGTCCGCGGTGGCCAGGCGGCGCAGCGGCACCTGGGCCAGGATCGCGGCCTTCCGGTCCTCGGGCAGCACCGCGGTCATGTCGGTGTCCACGAAACCCGGCGCGACCACGTTCGCGGTGATGTTCCGCGAGGCCAGTTCTCGGGCCAGTGACCGGGCCAGGCCGACCAGCCCGGCCTTGGACGCCGCGTAGTTGGCCTGGCCGGCCGAGCCGAGCAGGCCTACCACCGAGGAAATGAAGATCATCCGGCCGGTGCGCAGCTTCATCATGCCGCGCACCGCGCGGCGCGCCACCCGGTAGGCGCCGGCCAGGTTGGTGTCGATCACCGAGGTGAAGTCGTCCTCGCTCATCAGCGCGAGCAGCTGGTCTTGGGTCATTCCCGCGTTCGCCACCAGGACCTCCACCGGGCCCTGGGACGCCTCGGCCTTGGCGAAGGCCTCGTCCACCGCGGCCGCGTCGCGCACGTCGCAGGCCACCGTGGCCAGCCCCGCCACGCTCTCCCCGGACCGGGAGGTCACGGTGACCTGGTCACCGGCCGCCGCGAGGCGGCGGGCGATGGCCAGCCCGATGCCCCGGTTCCCGCCGGTGACCAGCACGGAACGACTCATCTGCGCGGATACCTCCTCAGCACGCAAGCGCGGCGCAGCGCCTCCGCGAGCGTACCCGGCCTGGTAGGCGTGGGATAGGTTGCCACTCGTGGAGCACAGTACTCACCTCATCGACCCGGAGTTCACCAGCTACCCACTGCGCGAGCTGGCCGCCGCCGCGATCCAGCGGGCCCGCGAGCTGGGTGCCGAGCACGCGGACTTCCGCGCCGAGCGCATCCAGGGCCAGGACATCAGCCTGTCCGACGGGCACCTCGAAACCCTGGTCAACGCGGACGACCTGGGGCTGGCCGTCCGCGTGGTCCGGGACGGCACCTGGGGTTTCGCGGCGGCGGTGGACCTGACTGCCGCCGCGGCGGTCCGCGCCGCGGAAGAAGCGGTGGAAGTGGCCCGGATCGCCGCCGCGATGAACACGGAACGGATCGAGCTGGCCGATGAGCCTGGCTACGGCGACGTGAGCTGGGTGTCGGCCTACGAGGTCAACCCGCTGGCCGTCAGCGTGGCCGACAAGCTGGCCCGGCTGGGCGGCTGGAGCGCGCGGCTGGCGGCCGCCCCCGGCATCGCCCACGTGGACGCCTCGCTGACCTGTGTCCGGGAGTGCAAGTTCTACTCCGACGGGGTCACCACGGCCACCCAGCAGCGGGTCCGGGTGCACCCGGTGCTCACCGCGGTCGCGGTGGAGCCCAGCGGGCGGTTCGAGACCATGCGCACGCTCGCCCCGCCAGCCGGCCGGGGTTATGAGTACCTGACCGGCACCGGCTGGGACTTCGACGAGGAGCTGGCGCGGCTGCCCGGGCTGCTGGCCGGGAAGCTGGCCGCCCCGGCGGTCCAGGCCGGCCGGTACGACCTCGTCATCCACCCGTCCAACCTGTGGCTGGTCATCCACGAGTCGATCGGGCACGCCACCGAGCTGGACCGGGTGCTCGGCTACGAGGCGGCCTACGCGGGCACCTCGTTCGCCACCCAGGACAAGCTGGGCCGCCTGCAGTACGGCTCCCCCGCGATGCACGTGACCGGGGACCGGACCGTGCCGCACGGGCTGGCCACGGTCGGCTATGACGACGAGGGCGTGGCGGGCCAGTCCTGGGACCTCATCTCCGGCGGCGTGCTGGCCGGGTACCAGCTGGACCGGCGGATCGCCCGGCTCACCGGCGCCGGCCGGTCCAACGGCTGCGCCTTCGCCGACTCCCCCGCGCACATGCCGATCCAGCGGATGGCCAACGTGTCGCTGCAGCCCGCGCAGGCCGGGCCGGATGTCGGCGAGCTGATCGCCGGGGTGACCGACGGCATCTACATCGAGGGCGACAAGAGCTGGTCCATCGACATGCAGCGGTACAACTTCCAGTTCACCGGCCAGCGCTTCTACCGGATCAGGAACGGGCGGCTGGACGGCCAGCTGCGGGACGTCGCCTACCAGGCCACCACCACCGACTTCTGGAACTCGATGGAAGCGGTGGGCGGCCCGCAGACCTACCTGCTCGGCGGCGCGTTCAACTGCGGCAAGGGGCAGCCCGGGCAGGTCGCCCCGGTCAGCCACGGCTGCCCCGCGGTGCTGATGCGCGGGGTCCGGGTGCTCAACACGGCGGAGGAAGGAGCATGATGGCCGGTCCCCAGGAGACCGTCGAGCGCGCGCTGGCCGCGGCCCGGTGCGATGACTGCGTGGTCATCGCCGACGAGTCCTCGGCGGCCAACCTGCGCTGGGCCGGGAACACGCTCACCACCAACGGGGTGGCGCGCTCCCGGCAGCTGACCGTGATCGCCATCAGCCGCCGCCCGGACGGCACCAGCGTGGGCGTGGTGTCCCGGGCCGGGCTGCGCGACGGCCAGATCGGCGAGGTGGTGGCCGCGGCGGAGCAGGCGGCCGCCGACGGTTCCCCGGCAGAAGACGCGGAACCGCTGCTGGGCCCGGGCGGCGAACTGGCGTTCAGCATGGATCTGGCGGGCGGTGCGGGGCCGTCCTGGGATGATCCGGTCACCGGGACGGAGGTCGGCGTGTTCCGCCGGTTCGCCGATGAGCTCGGCACCGCGTTCGGCGTGGCCCAGGCGGCCGGCCGGAAGCTGTACGGCTACGCCGAGCACACCATGACCAGCACGTTCCTGGGCACGTCCACGGGGCTGCGGCTACGGCACGACCAGCCGGCCGGCAAGGTCGACCTGAACGCCAAATCGGCCGACCTGACCCGGTCCGCCTGGGCCGGCCAGGGCACCCGGGACTTCACCGACGTGGACGTGGCCGCGCTCGAGGGCGGCCTGACCCAGCGGCTGGACTGGGCGAAACGGAAGATCGAGCTGCCGGCCGGCCGGTATGAGACGCTGCTGCCGCCGGGCGCCGTAGCCGACCTGCTCGTCTACCTGTACTGGTCGGCCGGGGCCAAGGACGCGCTGGACGGGCGGAGCGTGTTCAGCAAGCCGGGCGGCGGCACCCGGGTCGGCGAGCGGCTGGCCGCGCTGCCGGTGACGCTGCGCAGCGACCCGGCGCTGCCCGGGCTGGGCTGCGCGCCGTTCGTGGCGGCGCACGCCTCCGGCCGCGACACCTCGGTGTTCGACAACGGGCTGGCGCTGGCGCCGACCGCCTGGATCCGCGACGGCGAGCTGGCCGCGCTGATCCAGACCCGGCACACCGCGCAGCTGTCCGGCCTGCCGGTCACCCCGGCCCTCGGCAACCTGGCGCTGGACGGGCCGCCGGGCGCCAGCGCCTCGCTGGAGGACATGGTGGCCCGCACGCGGCGCGGGCTGCTGCTCACCTGCCTGTGGTACATCCGCGAGGTCGACCCGCAGACGCTGCTGCTCACCGGGCTCACCCGGGACGGCATCTACCTGGTGGAGAACGGCGAAGTCACCGGCGCGGTGAACAACTTCCGGTTCAACGAGAGCCCGGTCGGCATGCTCGGGCGGCTCGCCGAGACGGGCGGCACCGTCCCGGCGCTGCCCCGGGAATGGGGCGACTACTTCACCCGGTGCGCGATGCCCCCGGTGCGGGTCGAGGGCTTCAACATGTCCTCGGTCAGCCAGGCCAGCTAGCGACGGCTGAAGCCGGCTATTCGCTGGCGAGGCGGGGCTGGCCGCAGGCGTGTCCCCTCCGAGCCGGCGAATGCGCGGGGGGCCCAGGGGGTCGTCCCCCCGGACTCAACTGTCTTCCAGGCGGAAGCCCACTTTCAGGCCGACCTGGTAGTGGGCCACTTCCCCGTCGGTGATCTGGCCGCGCACCTGGGTGACCTCGAACCAGTCCAGGTGCCGCAGGGTCTGCCCGGCCCGGCGCACCGCGTTGCGGATGGCCGGCTCAATCCCTTCCGCCGACGTGCCGACGATCTCGGTGACCCGGTAGGTACGGTCCGTCATTGGTCCTCCAGGAAATGCCGATGGCGCTCCGCCCGGCCTTCGGGCAGGGTTCCTAGTGTGACTCCTGACGTGTCCGAGCTCGAACGGCAGGCCCGGGGACGGCTGTCCCCGGAGATCTACGACTTCTATGCGGGCGGGGCCGGCCGGGAGGCCACGCTGCGGGCCAACACCCAGGCCTGGGAGCAGGTGCAGTTCCTGCCGTACGTGCTCCGTGACGTGTCGGCCGTGGATACCAGCGTGCGGCTGGCCAGCCCGCTGGGCCTGCGGCTGCGCACCCCGGTGGCGGTCGCGCCCGCCGCCTTCCAGCAGCTGGCGCACCCAGCCGGGGAGGTGGCGTCCGCGGCCGGCGCGGCCCGGGCCGGCGCCCTGTACGTGCTGTCCACCCGGAGTTCCTGCCGGATCGAGGATGTCGCGGCGGCGGTCGCGGCGGCCGGGGGGAGCTGGTGGTTCCAGGTGTACCTGATGCGGGACCGGGAACTCACCGCCGGGCTGGTCCGCCGGGCGGCGGCGGCCGGGGCGCGGGCCCTGGTCCTCACGGTGGACACCGCGGTGGTCGGCCGGAAGGCACGGACACCTCAGGAGGACGTGATCACCGATGATCATTTCCTGGTGAATCTCGGGCCGCTGCCCGACCTGGCCAGCGCCACGGCCGCCACCGACGCGACGGTGGCGGACATCGGCTGGCTCGCTGCGATCAGCGGGCTTCCGGTGGTGGTCAAGGGGGTGCTCCGCCCGGATGACGCGGCGGCCTGCGCGGCCGCCGGGGCGGCGGCGGTCATCGTGTCCAACCACGGCGGGCGCCAGCTGGACCGGGCGGTGCCGAGCGCCGTGGCGCTGCCCGCCGTGGCGGCCGCCCTGCCCGGCCAGGCCTACGTGGACGGCGGGCTGCGCACCGGCGGGGACGTGCTCGCCGCGCTGGCCCTCGGCGCGCAGCTGGCCTTCCTGGGCCGGCCGGTGCTGTGGGCCCTGGCCTGCGGCGGCGCCGACGGCGTCCAGGCGCTGCTCGACGGGTTCACCGACGACCTCGCACACCAGATGGCCCTGGCCGGGGTGACCTCGGCCGACGGCGCTGCTGGCATCCGCGCGGCACTCTAGGACCGAATACGGCAGCGAGGGGCGCCGGGCCAGCCCGGCCAGGCCGGGCGTGCGGCGCCCGCAGTTGGCCGGCGGCAGGCGCAGGCATATGCCGGAAACCGGCGTACGTTGGAAAGGTGAAGCCCATCGCCAAGAGCCGCCGCGAGCGTGCCTATCTCGTCACCGAGGCCCAGCCGGGGCTGACCGCGGACGTGGCGTCACGGCAGCGCCGTTACCTGATCATGATGGGTATCCGGGTTCTGTGTTTCGGGCTGACGCTAGCCCTGTTCGTGGCTGGTGCCGGGTGGCTGGCCGCGATTCCCGCGGCGGGCGCTATCCTCATCCCCTATTTCGCCGTGGTGATCGCTAACGGCGGCCGGGAGCCGGCCGACACGAAGCGCTTTCAGCCTTACGAGCCGCGGCTGCCCGAGCGTTACAGCCTGCCTGGGGCCAGCACGTGGCCGGCCGGAAGTGCCGGGACGGACGAGCCGTCCGGGTCGGCACCGCGGGCCGGCGGCCCTATCCGGGAACCGGGAGCCGAAAGGCAGCGGCGAAACGGCTGAACGGCACTGCTTACCGGATGCCCTGACCAGATCCCGCTCGGTCATCCGGTCTTGACGCACAAGGGGGGGTTTCGGTGTAACATGCATAGCGGTGCTCTGGTCCCCCGTCGGAGCACCTGCCGGCGTTCCGGGCCCCCGTCGGAACGCCGATGAGTGCGACGCCGGGTGGTTTGCCCCCGTAGCCACCCGGCGTCGCTTTCTCTTTTCCCACGGTCAGGCGCTTCCCTAACGCCACGCAGGCCGTAATGGCAACGCCACATCGGCCGTAACGGCCGCATACCGGGGATGACCAGGCCGGATTCGCAGGCGGCGAGCACCGGCTGGGCCGGGTCCCTGGTCCGGCCGCCTGACCCGGGCAACGGTGATCAGCCCGGATCAGGGACCCGGTAGCCGACGCCGGGCCGGGTGGTGATGACCGGCGGGTCACCGAGCTTGCGCCGCAGCCGCCCGATGGTCACCGCCACCGTGTTGGTGAACGGGTCGGCGTGCTCGTCCCACACCTGCTCCAGCAGGTCCTCGGCGCGGAGGTACCCGGGGCTGGCCGCCAGCAGCGCCTCCAGGACGCCGAACTCCTTGACCGACAGGTCGAGGGGCCGGCCGTCCCGGGCCGCCGCGCGGCGCACCGGGTCCAGCTCGATCCCGGCCGCGCGCAGCGTCCGGGCCCGGGCCGCGGGCTGGCGGCGGCCCAGGGCCCGGATGCGCAGCACCAGCTCCGGGAAGTGGAACGGCTTGCCCAGGTAGTCATCGGCGCCCAGGGCCAGGCCGCTGACCCGGTCCCCGGGGGCGCCTGGCCGCGGTCAGCATCAGCACCATGGCCCGCCCGTCCCGCACGGTGATCATCTGGCACAGCGTGTCGCCGTGCAGGCCGGGCAGGTCCCGGTCCAGCACGACCACGTCGTAGGCGGTGGCGTCCAGCTTGGCCGCGGCCTCCAGCCCGTCCCGGGCCACGTCCACGGCCATGCCCGCATCGCGCAGGCCCTCGGCCAGCACGTCGGCCAGCGGCCGGGCGTCCTCGGCGACCAGGATCCTCATCCGCCGGCCCCGGCCGGCGTGCCCGCCAGGGCCGGGGCGGCCCCGGTCACCGGCAGCGCGACGCTGGCCCGCAGACCGCCCTCCGGCCGGGCATCCAGCCGCAGCCCACCGCCGTGCGCCTCGGCGATGGCGGCCACGATCGACAGCCCCAGGCCCGCTCCGCCGGAGCCGGTACGGTCCGCGCCCAGCCGCCGGAACGGCTGGCCCAGCCCGGCGACCTGGCCCGGGTCCAGGACGGCTCCCCCGTTCTCCACCACCAGCCGGGCCTGGCGGCCGGCCCCGTTGGGGGCCACGGTGGTAGCCACCCGGATCCAGCCGCCCGGGCGGTTGTGGCCGATGGCGTTGTCGAGCAGATTGTCGATCATCCGGCGGAGCAGCGGCTGGCTGCCCCGCACCCAGCTGCCGTCCGGCCCGCTGTCGTAGTGCACGAGGAGGTTCCGCGCGCCGATGGCGCCCACCCGGGCGGCCAGCGACGCGGACACCGCGTAGTCCAGCGGGACGCCATCCCGGCCGGGCAGCTCCCCGTGCTGCGCGCGGGCCAGCGTGAGCAGCCCCTCGAGCAGCCCGTCGGCCTTGTCGAGCTCCCCGCGCAGCCGCCCGGCCAGCACGGCGACCGGGGCCGGCACCGGGCCGGGCTTGGCCACGGCCACGTTGACGGAGGCGCGCATGGTGGCCAGCGGGGTGCGCAGCTCGTGGGAGGCGTTGGCCACGAACCGGCGCTGCGCGGCGAACGCGCTCTCCAGCCGGGCCAGCAGCCCGTCGATCGTGTCGGCCAGGTCCTTCAGCTCGTCACCGGGACCGGGCATGGCCAGCCGCTCGTGCAGGCTGTCCGCGGAGATGCGCCGGGCGGCCGCGGTCATCACCCGCAGCGGGCGCAGCACCCGGCCCGCCACCACCCAGCCCATCACGACCGACAGCACGGCCACCACGCCCAGCGCGATCAGCGACCCCAGCAGGAACTGGTGCGAGGCGGCCGCGTGGGCCTGGTCCGTCGGCGACGCCGGGCCGACGCTGCCGTCCCGGGCGACCGTGGCGCGCGAGACGGAGTAGGCGGACCCCACGCCGTTGGTGATGGCCAGCATCAGGGCCGCCGACAGCACGAACAGGACGCAGTACAAGGCGGTCAGCCGCATCCGCACGGTGCGGCACCGTCGCGGCAGGTGCATCCCCCCAGCATGCCCGGCCTGGCCTAACAACGGGGTAACGGCCGCCGTTCCGCCCGTGTTAGCGGCGGCCCCGTACAACCAGCAGGCATGGAAGCAACCATCGAAGTAGACGGCCTCCGCAAGCGGTTCGGGGCCACGGTGGCGCTGGACGGGATGACCTTCACCGTCTCCCCCGGCCACGTCACCGGGTTCGTCGGGCCGAACGGCGCCGGCAAGTCCACCACCATGCGGGTCATCCTCGGCCTCGACGCACCCGACACCGGCACCGCGCTGGTCGGCGGGCGGCCCTACGCCCAGTGGGACCGGCCGCTGACCCGGGCCGGCTCACTGCTCGACGCGTCCGCCCTGCAGCCCAGCCGCCGCGCCCGGGCCCACCTGCTGTGGCTGGCCCACTCCCAGGGCCTGGGCGCGGCCCGGGTAGACGAGGTCCTCCGCCAGGCCGGGCTGGCCACCGCGGCCCGGCGCCGGGCGGGCGGGTTCTCCCTCGGCATGCGGCAGCGGCTGGGCATCGCGGCGGCCATGCTCGGCGACCCGCCGGTGCTGATGTTCGACGAGCCGTTCAACGGGATGGACCCGGAGGGCATCGTGTGGATGCGCGGGTACCTGCGCGCCCTCGCCGCCCAGGGCCGGGCCGTGCTGATCTCCAGCCACCTGATGAGCGAACTGGAGGACACCGCCAGCCACCTGGTCATCGTCGGCCGGGGCCGGGTCATCGCCGACACCCCCATCCGTGACCTGCTGGCCGCGGCCTCCGGGGACCGGGTCACCGTGCGCACCGCCACGGCGGCGGCAGCGATGACGGCGCTGCAGGCCGCGGGGGCCGCCGTCACCGCCCCGGAGCCGGGCACGCTGGCCGTCTCGGGCCTGGCCGCGGCGCGGGTGGTGACCGTGCTCAGCGACGCCGGCGTCCCGTTCTCCGAGGTGGCCGCGCACCGCGCCAGCCTGGAACAGGCCTACCTGGAGCTCACCCGCGACGCGGCCGACTACCGTGCCCAGCCAGCCCCGGAGACCGCGCGATGACCGCCACCACCGCACGCCGGCCCGCTCCGGCGCCGGGCCGGCCGGCCGGGTTCGGGCGGGTGCTGCACGCCGAGTGGACCAAGTTCCGCACCGTCCGCGGCTGGGTCACCGGCATCGTCGTGGCGGCGGTGCTGATGGACCTGGTCGGGCTGTTCGCCGCCGGGAGCGCCCAGATCGCCTGCAGCAACGGGCCGGGGACCCCGGTGCACACGGGCGCGGCCTGCGTCGTCCCGCTGCCCACCGGTCCGGGCGGCGAGGCGGTGCAGGACAGCTTCTACTTCGTGCACCAGCCGCTGGCCGCCAGCGGCAGCATCACCGCGCGGGTGACCTCGTTCACCGGGCGGTACGGTGGCGGCGGCGGGCCGGCGGCCGGGCCCGGCCGCTCGCCCGGCCAGGGGCCGGCCCTGCCCCACCAGGGCCTGCAGCCCTGGGCCAAGGCCGGGATCATCATCAAGCAGAGCACCCGGGCCGGGTCGGCGTACGCGGCCATGATGGTCACCGGCGGCCACGGCGTGCGGATGCAGTACGACTACACCCAGGACCTGGCGGGACGGGGCGGACTGCCATCACCGGCCGCCCCGCAGTGGCTGCGGCTGACCCGGTCCGGTGACACGGTCACCGGCTACGACTCGGCCGACGGCACGCACTGGGCCCGGGTCGGCACCGCACACCTGGCCGGGCTGGCCGGCCCGGTGCAGGCCGGCCTGTTCGTGGCCTCGCCCGCCGCCAGCATCACCTCGCAGTCCTTTGGCGGGCAGTCCGCGCAGCAGGCCCCCAGCCAGGCCACCGCCGCCCTGGATGACGTCCGGCTGGCCGGCGGCGCGGCCGGCCGCGGCTGGGCCGGGCAGGCCATCGACCAGCAGAACCTCGCCATCACCGGCGGGTTCCACCAGGCCGGCCGGACGTTCACCATCACCGGGTCTGGCAACATCGCCCCGGTCGTGAACGCCCCCGGCGGCGGTACGGGCGGCCCCACCGGGACCGTCGAGCAGCACCTGGTTGGCGCGTTCGCCGCGCTGATCGCGGTGGCCGTGGTGGCCGCCCTGTTCATCACGGCCGAGTACCGCCGCGGCCTGATCCGCACCACGCTGGCCGCCAGCCCGCGGCGGGGACAGGTGCTGGCGGCCAAGGCACTGGTGATCGGCGCGGTCAGTTTCGCCGCCGGGCTGGCCGCCGCCGTCATCGCCGTCGTCTACGGCAACCGGCTGGCCCGGTCCGAGGGCATCTACCTGTTCCACGTGACCTGGCTGACCGAGCTGCGCCTGGTGGCCGGCACCGCCGCGCTGCTGGCCGTGGCCGCCATCCTGGCCCTGGCCCTCGGCACCATCCTGCGCCGCAGTGCGGCCGCGGTCACCGTGGTCATCGTGGCCATCGTGCTGCCATACATCCTGGGGGTCGCGTCCGTGCTGCCCGCGGGGGCGGCCGACTGGCTGCTGCGGGTCACCCCGGCCGCCGCCTTCGCCATCCAGCAGAGCCTGCCGCAGTACCCGCAGGTCACCGCGTTGTACACGCCGATCAGCGGGTACTTCCCGCTCTCACCCTGGGCAGGTTTCGCCGTGCTGTGCGGCTGGACCGCGCTGGCCCTGGCCCTGGCCGCGGCGCTGCTCCGCCGGCGGGACGCATGACCGCGCTGCACGCGGAGTGGACCAAGCTGCGGACCGTGCCCGGGCCGGCCGGGCTGCTGCTGGCCACCATCGTCGTGACCGTGGCGCTCAGCGCGCTCACCGTGGCCGTGACCCGCTGCCCGGCCGGCCTGGCCTGCCCGGTGGACACCGGCCGGGCCAGCCTCACCGGGGTCCAGCTCGGCCAGGCCGCCGTGGCCGTCCTGGCCGTGCTGGTGCTCAGCGGCGAGTACGGCACCGGGATGATCCGGGTCACCTTCGCGGCCCGGCCGCAGCGGATCACCGTGCTGGCCGCCAAGGCGGCCGTGGTCACCGGCCCGGTGCTGGCCGCCGGGAGCCTGGCCGTGCTCGGGTCGGTGCTGGCCGGCCGGCTCATCCTGCCCGGCCACGGCTTCACCGCGGCCCGCGGCTTCCCGCCGCTGTCGCTGGCCGACGGGCCGGTGGCGCGGGCGGCGGCCGGGTCGGTGCTGTACCTGGCGCTGATCGCCCTGCTCAGCCTGGGCGTGGCCGCGATCGTCCGGGACGCGGCCGCGGCCATCGGCCTGGTCCTCGGCCTGCTCTATCTGTTCCCGGTGGTGGCCCAGGTGCTCGGACCGCAGTGGTACCGCCATGTGGAGCAGATCGGGCCGATGCCGGCCGGGCTGGCCATCCAGGCCACCACCGGCCTGCGCGGCCTGCCGATCAGCCCGTGGGCCGGGCTCGGCGTGCTGGCCGCCTGGGCGGCGGCGGCGCTGCTGGCCGGCGGCCTGATGCTGCGGCTGCGCGACGCCTGACGCGGGCCGGCCCGGTCCCCGCCGTCCGGGGGCCGGGCGGGCCCGGCTACTCGGACTTGCTGAACTCGGCGATGGCCACGCCCAGCATGGCCAGGCCCATGACCGCGACCAGGGCCAGGGACAGCATGACCGGCACCGGCCAGCCCAGCCAGGTGATGCTGGGCGACAGCCGGGAGGCGAACAGCGGGTTGAGGTTCAGGTGCGAGAACACCGCCTGCCGCATCGGGCCGACCACGTAGGTGAGCGGGTCGATCCGGGTCAGCACGCTCAGCCAGCCGGGCAGCCCGCTCAGCGGATACAGCGCGCCGGACAGGAAGAACAGCGGCATGACCAGCATCTGGGTCAGCGCCATGAACGCCTGGAACTGGGTGATCCGGGCCGCCATCATCACCCCGAACGCGGTGATGGTGAACGACAGCAGCAGCAGCTCGCCGATCAGGATTGCGAACAGCACCGGGTTGTACGGCACGCCCGCCAGCCCGGCCAGGGCCAGCATGACGATGCCCTGGAAGGTGGCGATGGTGGCGCCGCCCAGGCACTTGCCGACCACGATCGCGGCCCGGCTGACCGGCGCGACCAGCATCTCCCGGAGGAAGCCGAACTCCCGGTCCCAGACGATCGACGCGGCCGAGAACACCGCGGTGAACAGCACCGACATGGCCAGCACGCCCGGGAAGATGAACGTCTTGAAGTTCACCCCCGAGGGCAGGCTGCGCCCGGCCAGCGAGGACAGCCCGGTGCCCAGGACGAGCAGGAAGAGCAGCGGCTGGATCAGCGAGGTCACGGCGCGCAGCCGGTCCCGGCGGAACCTGATCATCTCCCGGCGCCACACGATGCTCACGGCCCGCAGGTCCGAGCGCAGGCTCCGCTCGGGCACCGCCACCCTGATCTGGCTGGCCAGCTCGTCCTGCGCGGCGGCGGCCGGGGCGGTCTGGGTGGCCATGCTCATCGCCTCCCGCGGAAACGCGCCGCCATCTGGCGCATGTGATCGGTCCCCGAGGCCTCGGCATCCCGGATGGTCGTGCCGGTATAGGACATGAAAACGTCGTCGAGCGAGGGCCGGGACACGCTGACCGAGCGGATCGGCACGCTCAGCCGGGCGAAAAGCTGCGGCACGAACTGCTCCCCCGACTCGACCGCGAAGGTGACGGCGCCCTCGTGGATGGCGGCCTCGATGCCGAACAGGCCGGCCAGCTCCCTGATGGCCGCCGGGTCATCGGCGGTCTGGATCTGCACCCGGTCCTTGCCCACGCTGGCCTTGAGCGCCTCGGGCGTGTCGATGGCCACGATCTTGCCGTGGTCGATGATGGCGATCCGGTCGCAGTGCTCGGCCTCGTCCATGTAGTGCGTGGTCAGGAAGATCGTGATGTCCTCCCGCGTCTTGAGCTCGTTGATGTACTCCCAGATGGACGAGCGGGTCTGCGGGTCCAGCCCGACGGTCGGCTCGTCGAGGAACAGCACGTGCGGGGCGTGCAGCAGGCCGCGGGCGATCTCCAGCCGCCGCTGCATGCCACCCGAGTACGTGCTGACCAGGCTGTCCCGGCGGTCCCACAGCCCGACCATGTCGAGCACCTGGTGCATCCGCGGTTCCACCGCCGCGCTGGGGACCGCGTACAGCTCCGCGTGGAAGCGCAGATTCTGCGCGCCGGTCAGGTAGTTGTCCAGCGTCGTGTCCTGGAAGACGAGCCCGATGTTGCGCCGGACCGCGTCGCGCTCGGTGACCACATCGTGCCCGGCCACCCGGGCGCCGCCCGCGGTGGGCCGGGCCAGGGTGCAGAGGATCTTGATGGTGGTGGACTTGCCCGCCCCGTTCGGGCCCAGGAAGCCGAACGTCTCACCCCGGGCCACCTCGAAGTCGATGCCGCGCACCGCCTCGATGTCCCCGTACTTCTTGACCAGCCCGGTGACCTGGACAGCCGGGGGCCGTGCCCCGCGGGGGCCGGGTGCCTCGGCCACCGCTGGCCCCGCGCCAGCCATCCCGTCGCCCAGCGGAGTCTGTGCCGTCAATCTGCGCCTCCCACTCAGTCGGGTCCGAGCCTAGCCGCGATCCCGGTCAGCAGCATCGCGGCCCGGCCCGGCCTGGTTCGCCCGTCGTCAGCCGTCTCATCCCGGCCACCCGCCGCTAGCCGGCGGCCGGCCCGTCTTCGGGCTGCTCCTCGTCCTCGGCCGCCAGGATCTGGTACAGCTTCCGGCGGGCGTCGGTGAGGATCTGCTGGGCCTGCGCCACCTGGGCGCCGTTGCCCACCCGGACCACCTGCACGGCCGCCATCGCGACGGTCCCGAGCAGCCGGTGCAGCTCGACCGCATCGTCCCCGACCGACCTGGCCACCAGGTCCCAGGGCGCCTGCAGCTCATCGGGGTGCGCGGCCACGTAGGCCCGCCCCTCGTCGGTGAGCTCAAAGGCGCGGCGGCCGCCCTCGCCGGTGGTCGCGCCGATCAGGCCCTCGTCCTCGAGCTGCTGCAGCGCCGGGTACACCGAGCCCGGGCTGGGCCGCCACAGTCCCCCGCTCCGCTCGCCGATCTCCTGGATGATCTGATAACCGTTGCGCGGCCCGTCGGCCAGCAGCGCCAGCGCGGCCGCCCGGACGTCACCGCGCTTGACCCGCGGCCCGCGGAACCGGGGGCCGCCGACCCACGGACCGAAGTCCGCGAACCCGGAACCGCCGCCCCGCGCCATGCCCGGCCCGCCGCGGCCGCCCGGGCCGCGCCCGCGTCCCCGGCCTCGTGGCCCGCCGTGCCGGTGTCCCCAGGCTTCTTCCTCGTCGCCTGGCCCTTCCCAGGCTTCTCCATGACTGTGTCGCATCTCTGACTGCTCCCTTGTCCTTGACGGCAGATCCCTGGGAGACTGCCCAAGGAGCTTCTCTGCCTTACTGGTTAGCTCAAAGATATATCGGTATGCATCGGAGAGCAAATCCGGAAGGCGGGCCAGGACCCGGGCGACGCTGAAATCTGATACCGGACGTCCCGCTGCGCTGCCCCGGTCCGTGGCTGGCCGGGCCGGCCCGCGGGCCGGTCAGCGGGTGCTGAGCGCCGTGCGGCGGCGGGCCGGCAGGTCGTAGACCCGCCGCACGCTGGTGCCCAGACGGGCGATGTCGGCCCCGTAGATGTGCACGGACACGGCTGGGCCGGCGCCCCGGTTGCGCACCCGGTGGATGTCGCCCGGCGGCGCGAAGCCGGTCACCTGGCCCGGGCCGTTCTCGGCCGCGCCCACCTGCTCCAGCGCCATGCCGCCGGCCGTCACCGCGAAGAGTTCCTCATACTCCGCGCCCTGCAGCACCCCGGTCACGCACCAGGTGACATGGTCGTGCACCGGCGTCACCTGCCCGGGCCGCCAGACCAGGCCGACCACGGAGAAGGACCCGTCCGGCTCGGCGTGCAGCAGGTGCTGCCGGTAGCCGGCCGGGTCGCCCTGCCGCTCCCCGGCGGTCAGGATGCCCGGTCCCGGCAGGTGCCCGCGCAGCGCGGCCGCCACCCGGTCCGCGGTCCGCGCCCAGTCCGCGCGCTGCCGTACCGCCCGGCGGACCGCCTTGACCAGGTCTTCCGGGCAGCGGCTGGGCACGCTGGGAGCGGCGGCTCGCATCGGTCACCTCGCTGAGGACGGCTCCCGCTACGGTAGGCAGCTCCGTCCCATCAGCGCCAATGCCAATCAGCTGGCCGATCTATCAGCCTCATCGATATGTCCGTGCGCGCCGGCCCAGCCCGCGGCCAGCGCCGTGATCCGGGCGGCCGCCTCGGGCGCCGGGGTGCCCCGGCCCACGGCCACCCCGAGCAGGTAGGCGGTGAGTGGCGCGGCGGGCCGCGCCACGCCGTGCGCTACATCCCGGGCCACGGCCAGCAGTGCCGTGCTGTCCACGGTGGCCGGGTCGAGGCCCAGGTCACGGCACACCGCCTCGGTCCAGGCATCCAGCGTGCTCACCGCGGTACCTCCCGTTGCCTCCAGGCCCGGGCCCGGCTGAGCTCGTCCGGGGTGTCGCAGTCCAGCCACGGCGGCGGCTCGCCGGCCGCCGGGTCGCCCCGGACCCCGGCCGGCCGGGCCGGACCCAGCATCCCGCGCAGCGAGCTGCCCCGGTAGCTGCCCGCCATCCGGCGCAGTGCCGCGGTATCCCAGCAGCTGGCCAGCCACTGCGGCCGGCCCGCATCATCCAGCAGCACCACGCCCGGCCCCGCGCCCTCGCCCAGCGTGCCGCGCAGGGCCTGGAGGTGGCCGGCCTGGAGGAACGGCAGGTCGGCGGCCAGCAACGCCACCACCGGCGCGGTGACCTCGGCCAGGCCGCGGCGCAGCGCCGGCACCGGCCCGGCGGCGGGCGGATCCTCCTGGACCCGGCGGACCCGGCCGTCCCCGCCGGTGCTGCCCTGGCCCGGGCGCGCCGGGCCGACCACGATGACCTGGGCCGCCCCGGCCCCGCGGGCGGCCGCGATGGCCGATCCGAGCAGGGTGGCGCCGCCGACCACCAGCCCCGGCTTGTCCGCGCCCATCCGCGCCGACTGGCCGCCCGCCAGGATGACCGCGTCGAACGGGCCGGAGCCGGGCCGGGCCAGCGGTCAGCCGCCGATCGCGGACATGGGCCGGGACGGCTGCAGGAAGCCCGGATCATTGATGCCGTGCCCGGGCAGCTTGGCCGCCACGGCGCGGCGCCACAGCCCGGCCAGTTCCTCGTCGCTGGCCCCGGCGCGCATCGGGTCCCGCAGGTTGTTCTCGTCCCGGGCGAACAGGCAGTTGCGGATCTGGCCGTCAGCGGTGAGCCGGACCCGGTCACAGGCGCCGCAGAACGGGCGGGTGACCGAGCCGATCACGCCGACCCGGGCCGGGCCGCCGTTGACCAGGAACGTCTCGGCGGGCGCCGAGCCGCGCTCCCCGGGGTGGGCCGCGGTCAGCTTGACGTGGGCGGTCAGCGAGTCGAGGATCTCGTCGGCAGTGACCATGTTCTGCCGCCGCCAGCCGTGCTGGGCATCGAGCGGCATCTGCTCGATGAAGCGCAGCTCGTAGCCCCGGTCCAGGCAGTAGCGGAGCAGGTCAGGCGCCTCGTCCTCATTCAGGCCCCGCATCAGCACCGCGTTCACCTTGACCGGGCGGAGCCCGGCCGCCGCCGCCGCGGCCATCCCGTCCAGGACATCACCGAGCCGGTCCCGCCGGGCCAGCGCCCGGAAGGTCTCCGGACGCAGCGTGTCCAGTGACACGTTGACCCGGTCCATCCCGGCCGCGCGCAGCGGCCCGGCCAGCCGGGCCAGCCCGATCCCGTTGGTGGTCACCGAGATCTCCGGCCGCGGCCGCAGCTCCGCGGTGCGCGCGACGATCCCGGCCAGCCCGCGGCGCAGCAGCGGCTCGCCGCCGGTGTAGCGGATCTCGGTGATGCCGAGCTGCGCCACGCCGATCCGGGCCAGCCGGATCACCTCGTCGTCGGTCAGCAGCTCCGGGCTGGGCAGCCAGTCCAGCCCTTCCGGCGGCATGCAGTAGGCGCAGCGCAGGTTGCACCGGTCGGTCAGCGAGATACGGAGGTCGGTAGCCACCCGCCCGAAACCATCGGCCAGCACGCAGCCCTCACCTCCCTCGCGGCCGGGGCCCTCCGCCCGCATGGTCCATCAGCCTACGTGCCGCCCCGCTCCAGCGGCAGGCCCCGGGCCAGGCGGCTGTCAGCTAGCCCGCTACCGCGCCCGGCCCGGGCTAAACGGGATGCCCGGCGGCCGCCGGGCCGGCCACCCTTTTACCTGGTTATCAGATAGCTAAAATAGGAGTTTGTCCTCACGGGCGGATGCGGGGATAGGGTCATGGTCGTGGAGACTGCTATCTGGCGGGACCAGCTCACCGCAGCGGAGCGCGCTGAGCTGGTACGCGGCGCGGGCCGCATCGCTGAGCCGCACCCCGATCTGCTCGTCGTGGGGGGCGGGATCGCCGGGGTGGCGACCGCGGCCGCCTGCCACCAGGCCGGCCTCGGCTCGGTGCTGCTCATCGAGGCGGGCCGCCTAGGCTCCGGCGCCACCGGCGGCGCGGCCGGCCTGCTCACCCCGGAGATCCATGAGTGGAGCGACCCGGAACCCTTCGTCGACATGGCCCGGGCCAGCCTGCACCGGTGGGCCGAGCTGGAGGAGACCTGGCCGGGCGGGGTCGGGCTGGTCGACGTGGACTGGATCGGCCTGTCACCGGACCCGGGCGACCTGGCGCCGCACCAGTCGCCCGCCGTGGAGTGGCTCGATACCGGCCGGGTGGCGGAGCTGATCCCGGGCCTGTCGCTGCCCATGGCGGGCGCCCTCATCCACCACCAGGGACGGGTCAACCCGCTGCGCTCGCTGGCCCGGCTCAGCGCCGCGCTGCCCGCGGTGGCGACCGGGGTGGCCGCCACCGGCGTGGAGATCCGGGGCGACCGGGTCGTGACCGTGCAGACCACGGCCGGGGACATCTCCCCCGGCGCGGTCGTCTTCGCTACCGGCCTGCCGCCGGTGCTGGACGGGCTGGACCTGGACGTGCCCTGGGAGCGGGTCAAGGGGCACCTGCTGGTCACCGAGCCCGCCCCGGTGACGCTGCCCGGCATCGTCGCGCCGGTGGCCACCCAGCTGGAGGACGGGCGGCTGCTGGTCGGCGGCACCTTCGACACCGGGGACGAGACACCGGCCGTCCACGATGAGGTGATCGAGGGCATCCTGGCCGGGCTGTACGCCACGCTGCCCGGGACGCGCGGGCTGCGCGCCGCCTACCGGTGGTGCTGCTTCCGGCCGCGGCACCCGGACGGCCTGCCGGTCATCGACCGCATTCCGGGGCTGGGCAACGCGTGGCTCACCTCCGGGCACTACCGGACCGGCATCCTGCTGGCCCCGGTGACGGCCCAGGCGCTGGCCCGCTGGATCGGGTCGGATGAGCCGCCCGTCGAGGCGGCCGCGTGGAGCAGCGAGCGCTTCGCCGGGCGCGGGCTGTCCGGCCGCTGAGCCCCGCCCTCCGGGCGGGGGCGGCTAGCGGGCCAGCACCCGCCGGTCGTCGGGCAGCCGCCGGGTGGTGCCCTGCCGGTCCAGGTACTCCAGCAGCGGGATGGCCACCCGCCGGGTGGTGCCCAGCACCTGGCGGGCCTGCGCCGCGGTGAACGGCCCGGGCAGCCGGGCCAGCAGCCGGGCCGCCTGCGCATCGGCGCCGGGGGCCAGCACGACCTGCTCGGTGATCCGCAGCAGCAGCCCGGCCCGGGCCGCCGCGGCCAGCGCCCGGGCGTCGAGCCCGAGTTCCCGCAGCCGGCCGGCCTCGGGAGCGGCGAACGGATGCCGGTCCAGGTCCGCCCGCAGCATCCGGACCGCGGCGGTCACCCGCCCGGGCAGCGCCGGGCCGCCCGGCCCGGCGGCGCCGGCCGGCTGCAGGCAGCCGGCCCGGATAGCCAGCGCGGGCGCGGCCAGCGCCGCCACCAGCCGGCGGTCCGGCAGGCCCAGCTCCGCCCGCGCCGCCTCGGCGGGAAAACCCGGGGCGAGCGGCTCCCGGACCGCGTGCGCCGCCGCCGCGGCGGCCAGCTGCCGCCGCAGCCCGGCCCAGTGCCCGGGATCGGCCAGCCAGTCACCAGCCACCGGTTCCGGCATGCCGTCCACGCCCATGGCGCGCAGCGCACCGGCCCGGATCAGGCCATGCCGCCGGATCAGGTCCGCGGCCCCCGGCATGGCGGGCCAGCCGGCCAGCTCCCGCCCGGCGGCCGACGGCGCGCCGCGGCGGCCGAAGGCGGGCGGCGCGGGATCCAGCACGGTCGCCCCCACCAGCGGCGGCCACCCCGGGGCGGCACCAGGCCGGGGCGCGGCCGAACCCGGGTCGCGCAGCAGCAGCCGGTCGCCCACGTGCAGCGGGAGCGGGCCGGCCAGGCTCAGCCGGGCGATCCGTTCCCCGAGCATGCGGACCCGGGCGAGGGTCCGCGCCGAGCCGATGTGCACGGTGAGCCGCTGCGGCGGCCGCGGCCCGGCGGCGGCGAGCCGCACGTCCGCCACGGACGTCACGGTCCACTGGCCGGGCCCGATCAGCGCCATGCCGCGGGCGGGCTCCAGCCGGTCCGCCCCGCGCACGTTCACCGCCACCCGGGCCACCCCGCTGACCTGGCGGGCCGGCTGCCTGAGCGACTCGATGCCGCGCACCCGCACCGGTTCGCCGGCCGGGGCGAGCAGCAGTTCCTGCCGCTCGCTGATGGTGCCGGCCGGCAGCGTCCCGGTCAGCACCGTTCCGCTGCCCCGGATACTGAACGACCGGTCCACCCACAGCCGCACCGGCGCGCCCGGGTCAGCCACGGGGAGGCGGCCGGCCAGCCGTTCCAGCGCGGCGACCAGCCCGGTCATGCCCTCGCCGGTGCGGGCGCTGACGGGCACCGCCTCGACCTGGCCCAGGCTGGTCGCCGCGATCCGGTCCCGGGCGGCGCGCAGCGCGGCGGACGGGTCGGCCAGGTCGGCCCGGGTGATGACGAGGAGGCCGTGGGTGATGCCGAGGGCATCGACCGCGGCGAGATGCTCCTCGGACTGCGGCATCCAGCCCTCGTCCGCGGCCACGGCGAACAGCACGGCCGGCACCGCCCCCACCCCGGCCAGCATGTTCGGCACGAACCGCTCGTGCCCGGGCACGTCCACGAAGGCGACCTGCTGCCCGGAGGGCAGCGTCAGCCAGGCGAAGCCCAGGTCGATGGTGAGCCCGCGGCGGCGCTCCTCGGCCCACCGGTCCGGCTCCATCCCGGTCAGCGCCCGGACGAGGGTGGACTTGCCGTGATCGACGTGCCCGGCAGTCGCGATGACCTGCATGCCGGTCAGGTCCCGGCGGGAGGGTAGGCGGCCGCCGGGTACTCGTAACCGTGCTGGGCCGGCGCCGCGGGCGGCCGGCTCCCGGCCGCCGGCGGCCGGGGGGGCGCCGGGGCGGGCGGCCCGGCCGGCCCGGCGGGCGGCGGCCCGGCCAGCTGGGCCGCGGACCCGGCCGCGGCGAGCACCGCCGAGGCCAGCAGGTCGTCGTCGTCCGGGCGGACCGCCCTGAGGTCCAGCAGCAGGCGGCCGTCCTCCACCCGGCCGACGACGGCCGGGAACGCGCCGGACTGGACCGGGAGCCCGGCCCGCAGCGGCACGGTGAGGGCGGCCGGCAGGCTGACCGCCGCGCTGGGCAGCGGCACGCCGGGGGCGCCGCCGCCGCCCACCGCCGCCGCGCTGGGCACCGCCCGGGCGTCCACTCCGGCCCCGGTGAGCCGGGCCGCGACCCGGCCCGCTCGCGCGGTCAGCGACTCGGGGCGGGCGGCCAGCGCGGCTTCCAGCGGGACCGGCGGCCCGGACAGGGTCGCCTCGAGGGCCGCGATCGTGGTCTTGCCCACCCGCAGGGCCCGGGCCAGCGGGTGCCGGGCCAGCCGCCGTACCAGCTCGGCCCGGCCCAGGATCAGGCCGGCCTGCGGGCCGCCGAGGAGCTTGTCACCGCTCGCCGTGACCAGCGCGGCCCCCGCCTCCAGCCAGGACGCCGCGTCCGGCTCGGCGGGCAGCAGCGGGTGACGGCGCAACAGGCCCGAGCCGATGTCACCGACCACCGGCACGCCCAGCCCGGCCAGCTCGGCCACGCCCGGCTGCGCGGTGAATCCCTCGATCCGGAAGTTCGACGGGTGCACCCTGAGGATGAAGCCGGTGTCCGGCCCGCAGGCCCGCGCATAGTCGGCCGCCGTGGTCCGGTTGGTCGTGCCGACCTCGCGGATCCGGGCACCGGTGGACTCGAGCAGCTCGGGCAGCCGGAAACCGTCGCCTATCTCGATCATCTCGCCCCGGCTGACGACGATCTCCCGGCCGGCGGCCAGCGCGGTGGCCACCAGCACCAGGGCGGCCGCGTTGTTGTTCACCACGTGCACGGCCCCGGCCTCGGGCACGGCCGCGGCCAGCGCCGCCAGCGCACCCCGGCCGCGCCGTCCCCGGGTGCCGGACTCCAGGTCAAATTCCAGGTCCGTATACCCCGCGGCGGCGGCCATCGCCGCCGCCGCCGCGTCCGACAGCGGGGCCCGGCCCAGGTTGGTGTGCAGCACCACGCCGGTGGCGTTGAGCACCGGGAGCAGCGAGGTGGCGGCGGGCGGGAGCGCCGCGGCGGCCACGTCGGCCACGGCGTCCGGGGCGATCTGCCCGGACCGGGCCTGCTGCTGGGCGGCCGACACCGCGGCCTTGACCCGGGCCCGGCCCAGCCGCGGGATGGCGGCGGCCAGCCGCGGGTCAGCCAGCACCGTGTCGGTGCGCGGCACGAAACGGCGGCCATCCACGAGCGTGACATTACCCGGCCGCCCGGGCCGGGATGCGGCGGCCCGGACGCATGAAAGGCGCTCTCCCGGGTAGCTGACGCGGGCCGGATAATATGCCGCGCGCGGCAAGAGGGAGTGATCGATATGGCCGGGATGCTGCGAGTCCCCCGGACCCGGGGTGCCTTGAGCGGCGTTCTGCTGGTCCTGCTCGGCCTGTGGGGCGGGCTGATTCCGTTCGTCGGATCGTATTTCCACTTTTCCTACACTCCGGGCACCGCCTGGACCTACACCTCCGGGCGCCTGTGGCTGGAGATCCTGCCCGCGGTCGGCACCGTGATCGGCGGGCTCATCCTGCTGGCCAGCCGGGTCCGGCCGGTGGCCATGCTCGGCGCCTGGGTGGCCGCCGCCAGCGGCGCCTGGTTCGTGATGGGGCGGGCCCTGTCCCCGCTCTGGCAGACCGCTGGCGCCCTGGACATCGGCACCCCGATCGGCGGCACGGTGACCCGGGTGCTGGTCGAGGTCAGTTACTTCAGCGGGCTCGGCGTGATCATCGTGTTCCTGGCCGCGCTGTCCATCGGGCGGCTCGCCGTGATCGGCGTCCGGGACGCCCGGCTGGACGCCCGGCGCCACGAGGTCGTGCCCGCCGAGGAGACGGCAGCCGGCCCCGCGACTGAGCCGGTGGCTGTCCAGGACGCCGAGACCACGACCGTCCTGCCGCGCCGCCGGGCGGCCGCGGCGGACGGCAGCACCGCTGACGGGACCCCGCTGGCCGAGGAGGACGCAGCGGTGTCCGGGTCCCCGGGCCACCCGGTCAGCTAAGGCCACGGCCGGCTCGCACCGCCCGCGGGCCAGGTCCCGGATCCCCCCCGGGGCCTGGCCCGCTTCCCGGTTAGCACGGGGACCCTCCGCAACCCCCGCCGCTCAGCTCACGCGGCGCTCGGGGTGGGTCTCGGCAAAGTGCAGCGGGAAATGCGGGTCGCGGCAGCGGTGGTAGCGCAGCGCGCCGCAGAACGGGCAGGCCCGGTCACGCACCGCGGGCTCGAGGTGTGCCTGATCATCCGCGCTCAGCCGGGCCGACGGCGGCGGGGCCGGCGGGCGCCGCCCGGCGTACCGGCGGGCCAGTTCCCGCAGGAAACCCTGCCCGCTCTGCTCGCACAGATCACAGCGACATCCCTGGTACCAGGCCAGGAAGCTGCCGTGCGCCGGGGGCGCCGGCGGCAGTTCCCGCCAGCCGCCCTGGTCACCGGCCACGTGTGCCACACCCTGAGACTATCAATCCGGCCGGCCGCCCCGGTTAATTGCCACGATTGTCCCTTTTTGCCGGGCTTCGGAAATGGCCCGGCAACAACGGCGGCCGCATAGCGCGCCAACCCGCAAATTAGCGTCAGAACGTATCACCCGGCGCCAGAATTGCCCGCTATGATCTTCCGGTGGCCGACCCTGGACAGGCCGCCTGCGCGCTGGGGCTGAGCGTTCCCGTATCCGCTCAGGCATCCCCGCCTGCCCGCGTCACTCTCTGATCCCCCGTCCGGCAGGAGAGGAACCCAGATGACCGAGCAATCAGCCGCTGCTGTGACTGGCCCCCCGGCGGTCACGCCACACCGGCTGGAGCCGAACGCGATCGGGGTCGCGCAGGACACGGTCATCGGGATGGCCTCCTCCGCACCCGCCGCCACCGTCGGCCTGTCGCTGGCCACGCTGGCCGCCGCGACCGCGTACGGCAGCGGTCCGATCCTGCTGCTCACCGCCATCCCGATGCTGATCATCGCGAACGCCTACCGGCGGCTGAACCTGTGGAACGCCAACTGCGGCGCGTCCTTCGAATGGGTCGGCCGGGCCATCAGCCCTTACCTCGGCTTCCTGACCGGGTGGCTGATGATCGCGGCCTACATCATCGGCACCGTCGCCGAGGTGCTGCTGCTCGGGCCGTCGGTGCTGGCCGTGTTCGGCTCCGGTTCGACCAGCACCGCCGCGAACGTCGCCATCGGCGTGGCGGTCGGCCTGGTCATGCTGGTCATCGCGGTCGTCGGCATCCGGATCAGCGCCCGGGTCCAGGTCGGGATGGCCCTGGTGGAGTACCTGATCCTGGTCGGGATGGCCATCGCGGGCCTGGTCTGGGTGCTGACCCGGCACCCGGGGACGGTCCCCATCACGCACGGCTGGTTCACCCTGTCCGGGGTGGGCGGCAAGGGCAGCGCGGTGGCCGGCTTCCTGGCCGCCGTGTTCGTGTACGGCGGCTGGGACGGCACGCTGTACGTCAACGAGGAAGTGAAGCACCGCCGGACCAACCCGGGGCGCGCCGCCATCATGGCGGTGGCCCTGCTGGCCGTCATCTACACGATCTCGCAGGTCGGCTTCCAGGGCGTGGTGTCCCCGGGCAAGCTGCAGGCCGCGGCCAAGAACGGGACCGCGCTGATCACCGTGGCGCAGGCGCTCGGCGGCGGCGGCTGGGCCAAGGCCATGGCGCTGGCCATCGCGCTGTCGGTGATCGCCACCACCGGCACCGGGATCCTGCTCAGCGCCCGGATCGTCTACGGGATGGCCAGCTACCGGGCGCTGCCGGAGTTCCTGGCCAACGTGTCCCGCCGGTTCGCCACCCCGGTCGCGGCCAGTGTCATCGTCGGCGTGCTCATCGTGGTGCTGAGCACCATCTATTTCCTGGCCACCACGGTGCAGAACGCGTTCAGCAGCGTGATCAACGTGACCGGGCTGCTGTTCTCGATCTTCTACATCCTGACCGCGCTGGCCATGATCGTGTACTACCGGCGCCGGGTGCTGCGCAGCGCCTGGGACGCCCTGATCCTCGGCATCCTGCCGCTGGGCGCGGCGGGCTTCCTCGGCTGGGTGTTCGTCAAGTCGGTGATGATCGCCCCGTCCTCGCAGGTCTGGTCGCTGGCCGGCATCGTGGCGGCCGGGCTCGTGCTGATGTTCTGCGCCCGGGTGATCCTGCGGTCGGGGTTCTTCCAGATCCAGCGGGAGAGCGACAGCGGCCACGCCGGCGGCCGGCACGCGTGAATGGCGCCCGCGTGAATGGCGCCTGCGTGAATGGCGCCTGCGTGAATGGCGCCTGCGTGAATGGCGGAGGCGGACGGGAATCGAACCCGCCGACGACGCGGCGCGCCGTCCACCGGTTTTGAAGACCGGGAGGGCCACCAGGCACCCGGACGCCTCCGCCGACGAGCCTAGCCGGGCCCGGCCCTATCCGGCGTAGAGCGTGTCGATGTCGTCGGAGTACTTGGCGTGCACCACGCGCCGCTTCAGCTTGAGCGTGGGGGTCAGCTCCTCGCTTTCCGCGGTCCACTCCACCGGCAGCAGCCGCCACCGCTTGACCTGCTGGACCCGGGCCAGATGCTGGTTGGCCGCCGCCACCGCGCCCGCCACCGCCTCCAGCACGGCCGGATGGTCGGCCAGGGCGGCCAGCGAGTCCGCCTGGATGCCCCGGGACGCCGCCCACGCGGGCGCCACCTCGGCATCCAGGGTGAGCAGCGCGACCACATAGGGGCGCCGGTCCCCGTAGGCCAGGGCCTGGCCGATCAGCGGGTGCGCGACGAGCAGGTTCTCGATCACCGCGGGCGGCACGTTCTCGCCGCCGGCGGTGATGATCAGCTCCTTCTTGCGGTCCACCACGGACAGGAAGCCATCGTCGTCCAGCCCGCCGATGTCCCCGGTGTGCAGCCAGCCCTCGTCGTCGATGAGGCCCGCGGTCAGGTCCGGCCGGTTCAGGTAGCCGGGGGTGTTCAGCGGGCCGCGGGTGCAGATCTCGCCGTCGTCGTCGATGCGGACCTCGATGCCGGGCAGCGGCAGGCCCACCGTGCCCATCTTGAACGCGGCCGCGGTGTTGTACGCGAACGCCCCGGTGGTCTCGGTCATCCCGTAGATGTCGAGGATCTGCAGGCCCAGCCCGGCGAAGAAGGCGGCCACGTCGGGCGGCAGCGGGGCCGCCGCGCTGGACACGATCGCGGCCTCGCCCAGGCCGAGCAGGGCGCGGATGGGGGCTAGCACCGCCTGGTCCGCCTGCTGGAAGGCGGCGGCCAGCTCGCCGGTGGTGGTGTGGCCGAACTGGCAGCTCTCCACGTACCGGCGGCCGACGTCCATGGCCTGGCCGACCGCCGCCTGCCGGGCCGGGTCCTGCTCGGCGGCGAGCAGCGCCTGGATCCCGGCCTGGATCTTCTCCCAGACCCGGGGCACGCCGAAGAACGCGGTCGGCCGCACCGAGCCGACCGCCGAGACCAGCTGCTTGGCATCCGGGCAGAAGTAGACGTGGCCGGCCGTGCTGAGCGGGAGGTAGATGGTGAACATGCGCTCGGCGATGTGCGCCAGCGGCAGGTACGACACCCAGCGCACTCCCGGGGTGATGTTGCCGGTGCGCTCCCCCACGGCCACCTCGTAGAGCACGCCGTGGTGGGTGAGCAGCACGCCCTTGGGGTTGCCGGTCGTGCCGGAGGTGTAGAGCAGGGTGACCGGGTCGTCCGGGCCGATGGCGGCGACCCGCGCGCTCACCTCGGCCCTCAGCGAGGCCAGCCGGTCCCGGCCCAGCGCCGCGAAATCGGCCCAGCTCAGGTACTGGTCGCCGGCCGGGCAGGCGGCGGCGTCGAGCACGATGATCTTGGCCAGCCCGGGCAGCTGGTCCAGCACCGGCGCCCACCGGGCCAGCTGGTCCGCCCCGTCCAGCACGGCGATCCGGGCGTCGCAGTCCCCGGCCACGTAGCCCACCTGCTCGGCGGCCAGCGTGGCGTAGAACGTAACCGGGATCCCGCCGGCATGCACGGCGCCGAGATCGGCCAGCACGTGCTCAGCCCGGTTCGCCATCATGAGAGCCACCCGCTCCCCGGGGACCAGGCCGAGCGCGGCGAACCCGGCCGCCAGTTCCAGCACCTGCTGCCGGGCCTGCGCCCAGGTGATGGTCTGCCAGTCACCCTGGCTGCCATCAGACATGGCGGGCTCGTCCGCGGACTGCTCCGCGGTCAGCCGCAGCTGGTCGCAGATCGTCTTGCCCCGGATGGACTCCTCGATCTCCGCCCGCTGCCGCAGCACGTCGCTGGTCACGGCTCACCTCCGCTTCCCCGGGCTCATCCCTGCGCCATCCCCGGCCCCGGTGCCTGAGTCTGGTTTCCTGGAATGCCACCACGTCCCCGAGCGCATCGCAAGATGCGGCGCGTTTACAGTGGCCCCATGGCCATCCCGACAGCGATCCGGCTCACCCAGTATGCGAGCGGCGGCGGCTGCGCCTGCAAGATACCGCCGGGTGAGCTCGAGGCGGCGGTGGCCGCGATGCTGGCCGAAGCATCTGGCCACGGCACCGCCCGGGCGCCGGTGCCCACCGAGGAAGACCTGCTCATCGGCCTGGAGCACGGCGATGACGCGGCCGTCGTGCGGATCGCGGGCGACCGCGCCGTGGTGGCGACCGCGGACTTCTTCACCCCGGTGGTGGACGACCCTTACACCTTCGGCCGGATCGCGGGCACGAACGCGCTGTCCGACGTGTACGCGGTCGGCGGTGAGCCGCTGGTCGCGCTGAACCTGCTGGGCTGGCCGCGCAGCCGGCTCCCGGCCGAGCTGGCCGGGGAGGTGCTGCGCGGCGGCCTGGACGCCACCCGGGAGGCGGGCTGCCTGCTGGCCGGCGGGCACAGCATCGATGACCCCGAGCCCAAGTACGGCATGGCGGTCACCGGACTGGCCCGCCCGGACGCACTGCTCCGCCTCGACGCGGGCCGGGCCGGGCTGCCGCTCAGCCTGACCAAGCCGATCGGCAGCGGGATGCTGAACTCCCGGCACAAGGCGACCGGGGAGGTATTCCCGCAGGCGGTCACGGTGATGACCACGCTCAACGCCGCGGCCAGCCGGGCGGCCCTGGCCGCCGGGGTGCGTTGCGCGACCGACGTGACCGGGTTCGGGTTGCTCGGCCACCTGTTCAAGCTGGCGCGGGCCAGCGGCGTGTCAGCCGTGCTGGACCACGCCGCCGTGCCGCTCATCGAGGGCGCGCGGGCGGCGGCGCGGGACGGTTTCGTGCCCGGCGGCAGCCGCCGCAACCTGGACTGGGTCGCCCCGCACACCGACACCGGCGGGCTGGGCGAGGAGGACCTGCTGCTGCTGGCCGACGCGCAGACCTCAGGCGGGCTGCTCATCGCGGGCGAGATCCCGGGCGCGCCGGTGATCGGCGAGCTGGTGCCGGCCGGCCCCGCCACCCTCCTCCTCCGCTAGACATCCCGCTTCCTCCGCTAGGCCTGCTGCTCTTTCCCGGCTCGTCCGTCCCGGGCGGCACCCTGCGGCCGGATGCGGTAATCCGGCAGCACAGAGGCCGCGAGCACTCACTCTCCGTTATGCTCGGGGCCGGCCGCGCGGCATCCCCCACCCCTGGAGGCATCGCGTCGTGGAAGTCGCCGAGCGCCCGGCCGCCGCACCCCGGCCGGCCCCGCCGGGACGGCGCCGCGGCGTCCCCCTGCTGGCCGCGGCGGTGGCCGCGGCCGCCGCGGCCGGCCTCTACGCGGCCGCGGTGGCCTGCCATCCGCTGCCGGCCATGCTGACCGGTTTCGACCTGCGCGTCTACCGTGGCGCCGGCCTGCTGGCCTGGCACGACGAAGCCCGCCTGTACCGCTGGCAGCTGATCCCGGGCGCCCGGTTCACCTATACCCCGTTCGCGGCTGCGCTCTTCGCGCTCGCCACCCCGCTGCCCGCCGCCGCCGCGCTGTGGCTGATGGCGGCGGTGAGCCTGCTCGCGCTGCCCGCCGCGGTGTGGCTGACGGCCGGGCAGCTCGGCTGGACCGGGCGGCGGCGCGCGGCGCTGGCCTGCGCGGTCACCGCCGCGGCGCTGTGGACCGAGCCGGTGCAGCGCGCGCTGCACGTCGGGCAGGTGGAACTGCTGCTGATGGCCGTGGTGATCGGGGACCTGGGCCAGCCGGCCGCGCGGCGCTGGCGGGGCGCGGGCATCGGGCTGGCCGCCGGGGTGAAGCTGGTACCGCTGATCTTCATCCCGTACCTGCTGGTCACCCGCCGGTTCCGGCAGGCCGCCGTGGCCGCCGCGGTGTTCGCCGCCACCGCGGTGGCCGGCTGGGCGGCGCTGCCCGGCGCGTCGGCCCAGTGGTGGCTCGGCCGGGACTTCCTGGCCGCGGGCCGCACCGGGTTCGTCGGGTTCGGGGCCAACCAGTCGCTGCGCGGCCTGCTCACCCGGCTGGCCGGCGGGTCACCCGGCGGCACCGTGGCCTGGCTGGTGCTGGCGGTGGCCGTGGGCCTGGCCGGGATGGCCGCCGCGGCGGCGCTGCACGCCGCCCGGCGGCCGGTCGCGGGCTGGCTGTGCTGTGCCCTGACCGGGCTGCTGGTGTCCCCGATCAGCTGGGATCATCACTGGGTGTGGATCGCCCCCGGGCTGGCGGCCGGGGCCGACGCGGCGCTGCGCGTGTCCGGCCGGGCCCGCTGTGCGGCCTGGGCCTTGCTGGCCGCGGCCGGGCTGGCCTTCGCAGCGTGGCCGAGCCTGTGGAACCGCCGCGCCGCCCTGGTCCCGTGCGGCCTGATCTGGTATCCGCCGGGCACCGTTCCGGGCCTGTCCGCCCGCTCCCCGCACCCGGAGTACGCCTGGCACGGGCTCGGCCTGCTGGCCGGCAACGCCTACCTGCTGTGCGGGCTGGCGGCGCTGGCCGTGCTGCTGGCCGCGGCGGCCCGGTCACGTAACCTCGTGCTGGGGACCCCCAGGCTCCGGGAGGCGGCATGACCGGGAGGACCGCCAGGCGGCGGGTGCTGCGCGTGACGCTGCCGGACGGGCCGGGCCCCGGCCCGCGGGCCGACCTGCTGGCCGTGGAGGAACCACTGGAGATCCGGGTGGGCGGCCAGCCGCTCAGCGTCACTATGCGCACACCCGGCGACGACATCGACCTGGCGGCCGGCTTCCTGGCCGCCGAGGGGGTCATCGGCTCGGCCGCCGACCTGGCCCAGATCAAGATGTGCGACGGCAACGTGGCGGACGTGACGCTCGCCCCCGGGGTCGGCGCCCCGGGCGCCCGGATGCGCCGCCAGTTCGTCACCACCAGCGCGTGCGGGGTATGCGGCAAGGAGAGCATCGACGCCATCCGGGTCCGGGCCCGCTACGACGTGTCGGCCGATCCGCTGCGCATCGCGCCCGCCACACTGGCCGGGATGCCCGGCCAGCTGCGCGCCGCGCAGCGCGTCTTCGCCAGCACCGGCGGGCTGCACGCGGCCGGGCTATTCAGCGCGGACGGCACGCTGCTGGTGCTGCGCGAGGACGTGGGACGGCACAACGCGGTGGACAAGGTCATCGGCTGGGCGCTGCGCGGCGGGCGGCTGCCGCTGGCCGGGTCCGTCTTGCTGGTCAGCGGCCGGGCCTCCTTCGAGCTGACGCAGAAGGCACTGATGGCGGGCGTGCCGCTGCTGGCCGCGGTGTCCGCGCCGTCCTCGCTGGCGGCCGAGCTGGCGGACGAGTCCGGGATGACCCTGGTCGGGTTCCTGCGCGACTCGTCGCTGAACGTCTACACCGGGCCCGAGCGGCTCGCGGCCTGACCGGCCCGCGGCCGGCCAGGCCGGGGCCGGTCAGGCGGCGTTCTGGGCCACTCCCCAGCGGCGCCGGATCCGGTTGTTGACCACGTTGAACAGCAGGTCCACCACGATCCCGATGGCCAGGATCACGATGATGATCGAGATCGCCCCGGCCATGTCCGCCTGGTCCTGGTCGTTGCTCAGCAGCACCCCGAGCGAGGGCTGGCCGAGGATGATGACCACGATCTCGGCCGCGATAAGGCCGTGCCAGCCGAAGGCCCAGCCCTGCTTGAGGCCGCCCACGAACGCGGGCAGGGTGGCGGGCATGATCACGTGCCGGTAGAGGGAGACCCGGCGCAGCCCCATGGTCTTGCCCGCCCGCAGCAGCAGCGGCGGCAGGAAGTCCGCTCCCGCGATAAGGCCGTTGGCGATCGCAGGTGCCGCGGTCATCACGATGACGAACAGGATCGCGGTCGTGTTCGCGCCGAACAGGATGATGGCGAACGGCACCCACACGATCGAGGGCAGCGTCTGCAGCGCGGTGATCAGCGAGCCGACCCCGGCCCGCAGCGGCCTGATCCTGGAGACCAGGGCGCCCACCACCGTGCCGATGACGAGGGCCAGCGCGAACCCGATGATCGCGCGGCGCAGCGTCGTCCCGATCGCCGACCACAGCTGGGCGGTATGCAGCTGGCGCCACAGGTCAGGCAGGGTGGCCGCCGGGCCGGGCAGGATCGCGCTCTTGAAGCCGCTCAGGTAGATCAGCTGCCAGATGGCCAGGGCCAGCACCAGGGCCAGCAGCTTAGGCCACGCCGCCGCCCAGACCCGGGCCGCGACGTGCCGCTTGGCCTGCTGCGGCGGGGCCAGCTCCAGCTGGTCCAGGCCGGCCAGGGCCGCCGCCGGCTCGTGCGGGGTCTCAATGGCCATGGCGGATGATCTCCTCACGCAGCCGGTCCTTGATCTGGATCGCGAGCCCCACGGTCTGCGCGGAGTCCATCCCCCGCGGGCGCTCGAAGTCCACCCCGAATTCGCCGATCACCCGGCCGGGCCGGCTGCTCAGCAGCACGACCCGGTCGCCCAGGCGGACCGCCTCGCGCACCTCGTGGGTGACGAACAGGATGCTCAGCTGGCGCCGCCGCCAGATGCCCTCCAGGACCTCGTGCAGCAGGTCCCGGGTCATCGCGTCGAGCGCCCCGAACGGCTCGTCCATCAGCAGCACGTCCGCGTCCTGGGCCAGGGCCCGGGCCAGCGCGACGCGCTGCCGCATCCCGCCGGACAGCTGATGCGGGCGCTTGTCGCCAAACGCGCTCAGCTGCACCAGGTCGAGCAGCTCGGCGACCCGCTCCCGGCGTTCCGCCCTCGGCACGCCGCTGGCGCGCATCGGGATCTCCACGTTTTTCGCCGCGGTCAGCCAGGGGAACAGCGCGGACTCCTGGAACATCAGCGAGACCCGGCGCCCGCCGGCGGACACCTCTCCCGAGGTCGGCGCGTCCAGCCCGGCGACCAGGGACAGCAGGGTGCTCTTGCCGCACCCGGACGCGCCGATCAGGCAGACGAACTCGCCCGGGGCGACGGACAGCGAGATCCGGTCCAGGGCCAGCAGCGCCGTGTCACCCCGGCCGAAGGTCTTGGACACGTCGCTGATCTGGATGGCCGTTCCCGCCCTGGTCTCGCCGACCCGGGGATCAGTCGTCATGGCGGCTCCGGTGGTGACGGCCTGGGAATGGGCTGACGCCCCCGGGACTACTCCCGGGGGCGTAGCACCACGTGAATCAAGGCTCATGGGCTCACCTGTGCCTGTCCGTCGGCTTTCAGCAGGGCGTTGAGCGGACCTAGGTCGTAGATGCCGTTCAGGTTGACCGGCTTGAGCAGCCCGACCGCCACGGCGTGCTGGGCGTCGGTGGCGAGCGAGGATGCGATCGGGTCAACGGTGAACGTGATCTGCTTGAACGACGCCGCCAGGGCGGAGGACTTCAGGCCCTTGCCGAGCAGCGTGGTCAGCTCGGCGTTGGCGGCCGCCTCGGCGGCCGAGGTGTTGCCGTTGATGTAGTTGACCGACTCAATGTTGCCCTTGAGCAGGCCGTTCACCACGCTCGGGTGCGCCGCGAGGAAAGCCTGCGAGACGACCAGGTTGGTGGTCACGAACTTGCCGCCCGGCCACAGGCTGGCCTCGTTCACCAGTTCCTTGCCGCCATCCGCGACCATCTCGGCGTCGTAGGGAGCCGGTTCCCAGCCGCCCGCGATCTGCCCGGACTTGAACTCCAGCACCGCGTCCGAGTTCGGCGAGATCGGCTTGATGGGAACGTCACCGCCGCCGGTCTGGGTGGTGCTCAGGCCGTGCGACTTGAGGTAGTAGCGCAGCGCCACGTCCTGCGTGTTGCCCAGCGACGGCGTGGCCAGCGACTGGCCCTTGAGCTGGCTGACGCTGGAGATGCTGGGCTTGACCACGAGGGCCGCGCCGCCCGACGCCGCCCCGGAGATGACCTTGATGGCCTTCCCGCTGGACTTCTGCCAGGCGTTGATGGCCGGGTTGGGGCCGACGTAGGCCGCGTCCAGCTGGCCGGCCAGCAGCGCGGTGGTCTCCTGGGTGCCGGAGCTGAACACGGAGGTCTTCAGGGTGACCCCGTCGCCCAGGTTCTTGGTCAGGAAGCCCTTGTTCAGGCCGACCAGGGCCGGGGCGTGGGTGATGTTGGCCAGGAAGCCAAGGCGCAGGGTGACCGAGGCCTGGTTGTGGCTGGCGGCCGACGCGGAGGAGGACGAGGAGCCTGACGACGATCCGCACCCCACAGCCAGGGCGGTGACGGCTGCCGCTCCGGCAGCGAGCAAGACTCGGCGCATGGGTTACCACCTAGTAAGTAGTGTATTTCGATCAGTTTAGTATGTCGATCAGTTAGATAGGCAATGGCGATTAAACCATACCCGGCGCGGCCGTGGTGAAATCCGGGCCGGCCGGAAAGTGCTGTGCGTCACATCCCGTTCACCGGGCGGCCATCACGACCGGCCAGATGCTACTGATTGTCTGCTAGTGACTGCTTAAGGTGACCAGATGAGCGTGGCGGTCAGGGCGTGGCGCTGACCGTCGGTTCCGGCCCCCGGTGCCCCTGGAAGAGCAGCGCCGCGACCTGGCTGAGGGTCACCGTGCCGTAGTGGAAGCCCCGGGCGCCCGCCGTGTCGTACATGATCGCGAGGGTGTAGCGGGCGTCCGGGCCGGCGAAGCCGACCGTGTCGGTGATCCAGCTGCCGCCGTCGTCCTCCCAGCCGTCCTTGTTGCCCGGGTGGCTGGCCGGCCCGGCTCCCCACACGCCCCACTGCTGGATCGGCGCCACGTGCTGCAGGCGCCGGGTCAGGTACCGCCGGGCACCCGCGGGGATGCGGCCCAGCACGTAGTTCATCAGGTGGCCGAGGTCGCGCGCCGAGCAGTACATGAACCCCCAGTACGGCGCGGACGGCGTGGTGAAGAACGCGCTGGCCATCCCGAAGCCGCGGATCCGCGGCAGGAAGCCCGGCCCTTCGTAGGCCTGCCAGAGGAGGTCGGCGGCGTGATCCGAGCTGGCGTGCAGGGCCGCCCCGATCCGGCTCCAGTCGCCGCCGCCCAGGTGGATCTGCCCGGACCCGTTGCGCAGCAGCAGGTCGGTCACCATGGCCAGCTTGACCGTGGAGGCGGCCGGGAAGTCCCGGCCGGCGGCCGGGCTGGACCAGGTGGCGCCGGTCTGCCGGTCGTGCAGCACGATGCCGATCTGGCCGGGCCGCCCGGCCAGGTACCGCTGGACCAGCCGGATCCGCGCCGCCATGGTGCAGCTGAACCCGTCCGGGGCCCGGCAGGATGCCACGGCCGGGGTGGGCACGGACGCACGGGCGGACGCCGGCGGCGGGTTCCAGGCGGCCGGGCTGGCGGCCGGGGCGGTGCCGCGGAGCGGCCCGGCGGGCGGCGCGTGCCCGGCGGGCGGCGCGCAGCCGGCCAGGGCCAGCGCGGCCCACGTCAGCGCGGCGCAGGCCAGCAGCCGGCGGCCCGGACGGTCAGCTGTCACCGGGCGTTTGGATGTCAATGCCGAGTACCGCGGGGTATTTTTGCAGACACCGGCCGAGTTCGGCGACCTGCGCGTTGCTCGCGTTGTCCACCCGGTAAATGACGTCGTACAGAAGGTCTGAGGCCAGGTGATCGGTCGGCAGCGGTTCCGGCTTGGCGTTCGGGATGTGCGAGCAGGCCGCCCGCACCTTCAGCCGGACGGCGGCCGGGGTCCCGCCCCGGAACTGGACCACCGCCTCCTGCTTGCCCAGTGCGGCGTCGAACTTGGCGCAGCCGCTGACCACGCCGAGGAGCAGGGCGGTCCCCACGATCAGGGCCGCCGCACGGGGCGGCCGCCTCCTGGTACCGGCGTCCCGCCGGTGCGGTCGGTGCACGCTGCACAGCTTACGATCGCCGGCTGGCCGCGTGGGCCCGGGGCAGCGCAGTACGGTACGGGCAGGAGGAACCACGCGCGGGCAGGCGGCTGCCGCGCTGGCGGGGGGCGTCCCCGCACCCGCGTTCGTGGCCACCACCGGGAGGTACCGTGCCCGCGATGATCGAGGATTACGCGCTGATCGGCGACATGCAGTCGGCGGCGCTGGTCAGCCGCGACGGATCGGTGGACTGGCTGTGCCTGCCCCGGTTCGACTCGGCGGCCTGCTTCGCCGCGCTGCTCGGTACCGGCCGGAATGGCTACTGGCGCCTCGCCCCGGCCGGCCCGGCCGGGGAGCAGGCCCGGCCGGCCCGGCGCTACCAGGGCGAGACGCTGGTCCTGGAGACGGACTGGCACGCCCCCGGGGGGCGGGTGCGGGTCACCGACTTCATGCCGCCGCGGGACGGCAGGCCGGCCGCCCTGGTGCGGATCGTCGAGGGACTGGCCGGCTCGGTGGACGTTGACTGCGAGTTCCGGGTCCGGTTCGGCTACGGCGAGGTGATGCCCTGGATGCGTCGGGTGGACGGCCGGGTGCTCGGGGTGGCCGGCCCGGACGCGCTCTGGCTGGACACGCCGGTCACGCTGACCGGGCGGGGATTCACGCACCAGGCCACCTTCACGGTGCGGGCCGGTGAGCGGGTCCCGTTCGGGCTCAGCTGGCTGCCCTCGCACCGGGGGGCGCCGGCCCCGGTGGACCCGCACCACGCCCTGGCCGCCACCCGGCAGTTCTGGGCCGGCTGGGTCTCCCGCTGCACCTACCAGGGCAGTTACCGCGAGGCGGTGATCCGCTCGCTGATCACCCTCAAGGCGCTCACCTACCAGCCCACCGGCGGGATCGTGGCCGCCGTCACCACCTCGCTGCCCGAGGACATCGGCGGGGTGCGCAACTGGGACTACCGGTACTGCTGGCTGCGGGACGCCACCATCACGCTGGAGGCGCTGCTCCGGACCGGGTACACCGAGGAGGCGCTGGCCTGGCGGGACTGGCTGTGCCGGGCGGTGGCCGGCGACCCGGCGGACGTGCAGATCATGTACGGCGTGGCGGGCGAGCGCAGGCTGGCCGAATGGGAGGCGGACTGGCTGCCCGGGTACGAGGACTCGGCGCCGGTCCGGATCGGCAACGCGGCGGTCAACCAGCGCCAGCTGGACGTCTACGGAGAGGTCATCGACGCGCTCACGCTCGGCCGCAACTCCGGCCTGGCCGGGGACCGGCACTCCTGGGCGCTGCAGCGGGCGCTGCTCGGGTTCTGCGAAAAGCACTGGGACGAGCCCGATGAGGGCATCTGGGAGGTCCGCGGGCCGCGGCGGCACTTCGTGCACTCGAAGGTCATGGCCTGGGTCGCGTTCGACCGGGCGGCCCGCATCGCGGCCAGTGGCCCGGGCGGGCCGGCGGCCACTGGCGGGGCATCGCCGACCGCATCCACCAGCAGGTCTGTGAGCAGGGCTTCAACACCGAGCGGGGCGCCTTCACCCAGTACTACGGCGCGGACCAGCTCGACGCGGCCGTGCTGCTCATCCCGGAGGTGGGCTTCCTGCCCGCCGCCGACCCCCGGGTCATCTCGACCGTGGAGGCGATCCAGCGGGAGCTGATGACCGGCGGCCTGGTCCGCCGGTACCAGCTGGCCGGCTCCGGCACCATGCCGGGCACCAGCCCGGACGGGCTGCCCGGCAGCGAGGGCGCCTTCCTGGCCTGCAGTTTCTGGCTGGCCAACGCGCTGCACATGATCGGCCGCGACGACGAGGCCGCCGAGCTGTTCGAGCACCTGCTCACCCTGCGCAACGACCTCGGGCTGCTCAGCGAGGAGTACGACCCCCGGTACAAGCGGCAGGTCGGCAACACCCCGCAGGCGTTCAGCCATGTGCCGCTCATCCAGGCGGCGCTGAACCTGGACGGCCACGCCGGGGCGCACTGCCGCGGCCCGGCCGGCCGGGGGCCCGGTGACCGCCGGCCCGCGTTCCGCGGCGCAGCCGCGCGGCGGCCGGGAAACGGTGCCGGGAGCGGTATCGCCCAGCCCGGCCAGCGCCTCGGCCCACGCGCCCCGGCCGCACATCCTGGTCGTGAACGGGCGCAAGGTCCGGCAGCCGGTCTTCGTGTTCGGTGCGCCGTCGTCCGGCACCACGATGCTGGCCCGCTCGCTGAAGCGGTCCGCTGGCTTCCACGTCACCATGGGCCAGCGCCTGGTGCTGCCGGTGGTGCAGGCCTTCGCCCGCCGCCCGTCGATCTCCCGGGGGCGGCCGGAGGCCGCCGCCACCGTGCTGCGCGACGCCTTCGCCCAGGCCTGGCAGGTCACCCCGGACTGCTGCCTGGGCTGCACGCAGGAGTGCCGGGAAGCCGGCCGCCTGGACGGGGTCGGCCCGTGCGTCAGCCCGCGGGCCGTACTGCGCTACGGGGACGCCAGCCCGGACCTGATGTACTGCGCCGAGACGCTGCTCGACGCGTTCCCCGACGCCCGGGTCATCCAGATCATCCGGGACGGGCGGGACGCGGTCGCCGGGATGCTGGCCGATCCCGGCGTGCTCGCCTGGTTCAAGCCCGGGTTCGTGGACAGCGGCACGGAGTTCCCGCACCCGCTGCTCGGCCTGGAGTCCGAGGCGGACCGGACCGCCTGGGCCGGCCTGTCCGCCACCGGGAAGTGCGCCATGCGCTGGCGGGGCACGGTGCGCCAGATGGCCCGGCTGCGCGCCCGGCTGCCGGCCGGGCAGCTGATCACTTTCCGCTACGAGGAGGTGATCCGGCAGCCCGGGGAGGCGGCCGCGGCCATCTCCGACTTCCTGGCCACCGCGGTGCTCGCGCTGGAGCCGCCCGCGCTGGGCCGCCCATCGCCGGCCGAACCGGGGTCCTGGCGGCGCTCGCTGCAGCCGGCCCAGACCGCGCAGATCGAGGCGATCGCCGGCGAGGAACTGCGCCGCGTCGGCTACTGAGCCAGCCCGGGGGGTGACCCCCGGGACCCCCGCGCATTCGCGGGCCCGGAGGGGACACGCGTGCGGCGCACCCCGCCTCCCCGGCGAATCCCGCTCAGGACGCCTTCGCGGGCTCCTGGCGGGCGAATTGCGTGTGGTACAGCTCCGCGTACAGGCCGCCCGCCGCCAGCAGCTCGGCGTGCGTGCCGCGCTCGGCCACCCGGCCGTCGTCGATGACGAGGATCTGGTCCGCTTCCCGGATGGTGGACAGCCGGTGCGCGATGACCAGTGAGGTCCGGCCGTTGAGCGCCGTCTTGAGCGCGGCCTGCACGGCGGCCTCGGACTCGGAGTCCAGGTGCGCGGTCGCCTCGTCCAGCACCACCACCGCAGGCGCCTTGAGCAGCAGCCGGGCGATGGCCAGCCGCTGCTTCTCGCCGCCGGACAGCCGGTAGCCGCGGTCCCCGACCACGGTGTCCAGGCCGTCCGGCAGCGCGGCGATGAGGTCCCAGATCTGCGCGGCCCGGCAGGCCGCGATGAGGTCCTGCTCGGCCGCGTCCGGTGCCGCGTAGCTCAGGTTGGCCCGGACCGTGTCGTGGAACATGTGCGCGTCCTGGGTCACCACCCCGACCGCGTCGCGCAGCGAGCCGAGCGTGACGTCGCGCAGGTCCTGCCCGCCGATGCGGACCGCGCCCTCGTCCGGGTCATACAGCCGGGACACCAGGTGGGTGATGGTGGTCTTGCCCGCGCCGGACGGCCCGACCAGCGCGGTGAGCTGCCCCGGGGGCGCCCGGAAAGTGACCTCGCGGAGCACCGGGGGCGGCGGCCCGGCCTGCTCGGGCGCGGGCAGCGCGATGGACTCCAGGGACGCCAGCGACACCTCACTGGCGCTCGGGTAGCGGAACGAGACGTGGTCGAACTCGATGGCCGGGGCGGTCACCGGGTGGCCGTTGCCCGCCACCGTGGCCGCGGCCGGAGCGGCCGGGCCGCCACCCGGGGCGGCCGCCAGCAGCGGGACGGCGTCCGGCTTCTCCTCGATCAGCGGCCGCAGGTCCAGCACCTCGAACACCCGGTCGAAGCTGACCAGCGCGGTCATCACGTCCACCTGCACGTTGGACAGCGCGGTGATCGGGCCGTACAGCCGGGCCAGCAGCGCGGTCAGCGCGACCAGCGTGCCGATCTGGAACGAGCCGTGGATCACCAGCGCGCCGCCGAGCCCGTAGACGACGGCGGTGGCCATCGACGCCAGCAGGCTCAGCGCGATGAACAGCGCGCTCCCGTACATGGCGGTGGTCACGCCGATGTCCCGGACCCGCGCGGCCCGCTGCCGGTACAGCCCGTTCTCCTGCTCCGGGTGGCCGAACAGCTTGACCAGCATGGCGCCCGCGACGTTGAACCGCTCGGTCATCGTCGAGCCCAGCTCGGCGTCGAGCTGCATCGACTCCCGGGTGTAGCGCTGCAGCCGCCGGCCGACCAGCCGGGCCGGGATGACGAAGGCCGGCAGCAGGACCAGGGCCACCACGGTGACCAGCCAGGACAGCTGGAACATGACGACCAGCACCAGGATCAGCGTCAGGGCGTTGGCGATCACCGACGACAGCGTCGAGGTGATGGCCTGCTGGGCCCCGATCACGTCACTGTTCAGCCTGCTGACCAGGGAACCGGTCTGGGCCCGGGTGAAGAACGCGATCGGCTGCCGCTGCACGTGCTCGAACACCTCGGTGCGCAGGTCGTAGATGAGCCCCTCGCCGATGCGCGCGGAGTACCAGCGCTGGCCGATGGCCAGCAGCGCGCTGACCAGGGCCAGGGCGGCCACCACGGCGGCCACCGCGATGACGACGCCGGTGTTCCGGGGCAGGATGCCGCGGTCGATGATGGTCTTGAGCAGCAGCGGGATGGCCACCGTGGCCACCGCGGACAGCACGGTCATGCCCAGGAACACCGTCAGCGGGGTGCGGTAGGGGCGGGCGTAGGACGCGATCCTGCGTACCGTGCCCGGCTTGATCCGCTGCTGGGTGACCGACCGGTCCCGGGAGAACCCCCGCATGGCGTGCCAGTTAGCTGCGTACATGAGCGGGGCAACGACCGGCCCGGCGGTAATCTTCCCGGCTCAGCCCAGGGCGAACGGAGGACGGGCCGGGAAGGCTAAACCCCCATCCGGGCCCGCTGCAGGGCGGCCTGGGCCCGGCGTTCCGCGGCCGCCTGCTCATCCAGGCTGCGGCCCGGTGCCTGCTGCAGCAGTTCCTTGGTCGCCCGGGCCACCGGGGCGTCCACCGCGAGCAGCGCGGCGACCAGGTCCGCGACCGCGGCGCCGAGGTCCTCCGGCGGGACCACCAGCTCGGCCAGCCGCAGCTCGGCGGCCTGCGCCGCGGTCAGGGTGCGGCCGGTCAGGCACAGCTCCAGGGCCCGGGGCAGGCCGGCCAGGTCGACCAGCGGCTTCGTCCCGGTCAGGTCCGGGACCAGCCCGAGCAGCGGCTCCTTCATGCACAGCTGGGCGTCGTCGGCGAGCACCCGCAGGTCGCACGCGAGGGCCAGCTGGAATCCGGCGCCGATGGCGTGCCCGCGGACCGCGGCCACGCTCACGATCGAGGGATCCCGCAGCCAGCGGTAGCCCTCCTGGCACGAGGCGATCCAGTCCTCGAAGCCGGGACTGGCCGGGCTGGGCAGCGGCTCCTCCCCCGGCACGCCAGCCGCGGTGAACAGGCGGAGGTCGATCCCCGCGGAAAAGGACGGGCCGGCGCCCTGCACCACCACCACCCGGACCTCCGGCGGCAGCGCGGCGCCGATGGCGGCCAGGCCGCGCCACACCGAGGGCGTCATGGCGTTGCGCCGCGCCGCCCGGTCCAGCGTGATGGTGGCCGCGCCGGGACCGGGCTGGCCGATGTCCAGCCGCAGGCCGGCCGCGGTGAGATCGGGAAGCCCGCTGGTCATGCTCTCCCCCGGCGTCCGGCCCTCAGCGTCCGGCCCTCAGCGCTTGGCCCGGGCCTTGCCCCGGGTCGCGCCGCCGCGGCCGCGCAGCGAGACGCCGTTCTCGGACAGGATGCGGTGCACGAACCCGTAGGACCGGCCGGTGGAGGCGGCGAGCGACCGGATGCTCTCCCCCGCGTCGTATCGCTTCTTGAGGTCAGACGCCAGCTTGGTGCGGTCGGCACCGGTCACCCGGGTGCCTTTCTTGAGGGTCTCGGTCACGCGTACCTCCCGTGAACTAAAGTGACCGCTGCGTTACGTCTCCCGCCATGATCACGCATCGGGACCGGATCGGCTACCTACATCCAGGTAAGTGATCACTTCTTTTTCGCCCATTCCCCGGTTGCCGGTCACGCCAGGGCCACCAGCTCGGCCAGGCCCTCGTTCCAGGTGTCCTCGACCCCGTCGGGGAGCAGGATGACGCGTTCCGGGGCCAGCGCGGCGACCGCCCCCTCATCGTGGGTGACCAGCACGATCGCCCCGGCGTAGCGGCGCAGCGCGGCCAGGATCTCCTCGCGGCTGGCCGGGTCCAGGTTGTTGGTCGGCTCGTCCAGCAGCAGCACGTTCGCACCCGAGACGACCAGCAGCGCGAGCGCGAGCCGGGTCTTCTCACCGCCGGACAGCACCGCGGCGGGCTTGTCCGCCGCGTCGCCGGAGAACAGGAACGAGCCGAGGATGCGCCGCTGCTCGGCATCCAGCAGGTGCGGCGCCGCGGTGCGCATGTTCTCCAGCACGGTCGCCTGGCCGTCCAGGGTCTCGTGCTCCTGGGCGTAGTAGCCCAGGCGCAGCCCGTGGCCCTGGCTGACCTGGCCGGTGTCCGGTTTCTCGACACCGGCCAGCAGCCGCAGCAGCGTCGTCTTGCCCGCCCCGTTCAGGCCCAGGATGACGATCCGGCTGCCCCGGTCCACCGCCACGTCCACGTCGGTGAACACCTCGAGCGAGCCGTAGGACTTGGACAGCCCGGACGCGGTCAGCGGGGTGCGCCCGCAGGGCGCGGGGTCGGGGAAGCGCAGCCGCGCCACCCGCTGCGGGCCGCGCTCGGCGGCCAGGCCGGACAGCAGCCGGTCGGCCCGCCGCTGCATGCCCTGGGCCGCCCGGGCCTTGGTCGCCTTGGCCCGCATCTTGTCCGCCTGGGCCTGCAGGGCGGCCGCCTGGCGCGTCGCGTTGGCGTTCTCCCGGTGCCGGCGCCGGGCGTCCGTCTCGCGCTGCTGCAGGTAGGCCTGCCAGCCCACGTTGTAGATGTCCAGCTGCTGGGTGTCCGCATCGAGGTGGAACACCTTGCCGACCACCGCGTCGAGCAGCCCGGTGTCGTGGCTGATCATGACCACCGCGCCGCGGAACGACCGCAGGTGGTCGCGCAGCCAGGACACCGAGTCAGCGTCCAGGTGGTTGGTGGGCTCGTCGAGCAGCAGGACCTCGGCGTCGGAGAACAGGATCCGGGCCAGCTCTACCCGCCGCCGCTGGCCGCCGGACAGGGTGGCCAGCGGCTGCGCGAGCACCCGGTCCGGCAGGCCCAGGCTGGACGCGATCGAGGCGGCCTCCGCCTCGGCCGCGTACCCGCCCAGCAGGGACAGCCGCTCCTCCAGCTGGCCGTACCGGCGCACCGCGGCGTCCCGGCGGGCGCCGGCCCCGTCGGACATCTGCTGCTCGGCGGTGCGCATCGCGGAGCGGAGCTCGTCCAGCCCGCGGCCGGACAGCACCCGGTCCAGGGCCAGCCCCTCCAGGTCACCCGCCCGGGTGTCCTGCGGCAGGTAACCGATGCTGGAGCCCCGCCGCACCGTCCCGGCGGCCGGCTGGGCCTCGCCGGCCAGCACCCGGGCCAGCGTGGTCTTGCCCGCGCCGTTCCGCCCCACCAGCCCGATCTTGTCGCCCGGGGTGATCTGGAAACTCGTGTCCGCCAGCAGCAGCTGCGCGCCCGCGCGCAGTTCCAGGCCGGTCGCGGCGATCACCAGAAACACTCCAGACAGGGGGAAAGGCACTTCAAGGAATAAGCGGCACGGCCGCGGCCCACCTACCAGGGTACCTAACCCCGGCCGGGCTGCCCTACCGCTTATCCGGCGGCCCGGGTCCTCCCGGTGGCCCGGTGAGCTGGACGCGGATGGCGCGGAACAGCCGCGGGCTGTCCTGCAGCACGCGCAGCCGGGGATCGGGCACGGTCAGGAACCGGTCGGCCGCGAGGCCGAAGTAGCCGGCCAGCCGCGGGTCGTCGCGCAGCCCGGCGACGGCCCGCCGGTCCCCGCCCAGCACGACCGCGTCCAGCGCCCCCGGGTAGCCGCCGAAGACCCGGGCCGCGGTGTCCGCCGCCGCGCCCAGCGCCTCGGCGGCCTGCTTCTCCCGGCGCCGGGCGAAGCGCTGCTGGGACTGGCCGCCGGCCGCGCTGCGCCCGTGCACCAGCCGGGACCCGACCTTGGACGCGGCCAGCCGGGGCGGCGACCCGGTGAAGACCCCGGCGGCGTACCCGCCCAGCCGGACCAGCAGGACGCCGACAGCCCGGTCTGCGGCCGCGTGCCGCGCGATGGCCCGGGACTGCTCCGCCGCGGCCCGCGCGGTGCCGGGCGGCGCGTCGCCGGCCGGCGCGGCCAGCGGCGGGAACGGCGGATGGCAGCGGGCCTCCGCCCCGTCGGCCGCCCGGAACACGACGGCCTCGGGACCCGGCTCGGCCATGAGCGGGCCATGCCGCTCGGCGAAGCCGGCGATCCAGCCGGGGAAGCGCTCCGGGCTCACCTCGATCCAGCGCGGCCCATCGTTAGGCATAATATTGAGAGTATCTACCGAAATGAATATTTCTGCTTAACGAAGACCAGTCGCGCCCATGACACTGAACCAGCTGCGGACGTTCCTCGCGGTGGCCGAGCACGGCTCGGTGCGGGCGGCCGCCCAGGAGCTCGTGGTCACCCAGGCGGCCGTGTCGGCCTCGCTGTCGGCGCTGCAGAAGTCGCTGGGCGTCACGCTGCTCGCCCCGGACGGCCGCGGGCTGCGGCTGACCGGCGCGGGCCAGGCCTACGTCGGGTACGTGCGGCGCATTCTCGGCCTGCTGGACGAGGCCGGGCTGGCCGCGATGGCCGCCGCCGACCCGGAACGGGGTGAGCTGCGGGTCGCCGCGGTCACCACCGCGGCCGAGCAGATCCTGCCCGGGCTGTTGAGCGGCTTTCATGAGCGTTATCCCGCGCTGGGCATCCGGCTGGAGGCGGGCAACCGGGACCGGGTCCGGGCCCTGCTCGACCGGCACCAGGTGGACCTGGTGGTGGGCGGCCGCCCCGAGCCGGGCTGGGATGTCCAGGTGCTCGCGGTCCGGCCGCACCAGCTGGTCGTGGTGGCCGCGCCCCTGCTGACCCGGAGGGAGGGCCCCCCGGAACCCCCCGGCGTCGCACCCCAGGGCAGCGAGCCGGCGGCACATCCCGGCCCGGCACCCCGCCGCAGCGGCCCCCAGGCCAGTGCAGACAGCTTGCTGGCCTGGCTGGCCCGGCAGGCCTGGCTGCTGCGCGAGCCAGGCTCGGGCACCCGGGCCAGCACCGACGCGCTGCTCACCGAGCTGGACATCGCACCGCTCACGCTGATGGTCGGCTCGAATGGGGCGATCAAGGAATCGGCCCGCGTGGGGCTGGGCGTGACGCTCATCTCGCGGGAAGCGGTAGCGGCGGAACTGGATGCCGGGCAGCTCACCGTGCTCCCGGTGCCGGGCACCCCGCTGCACCGGGACTGGTACCTGGTGGCCCAGCCGGGCCCGCTGCCGCCCGCCGCGGCCCGGCTGCTGGCCTACGTGCTCGGCCACGGCAATTTCCAGCCGCCTACAGTTAAGTCTTAAGTTGATGGTTAACGGGAAACTCTCAATAGACACTTGGTGATACGCCTGTCAAGGTTAAAGGGCAGGCACACCGCCACCCAAACCCGGAGGGGTACTAATGACCGCAGGCCAGGAACGCTGGAACGCGGGCGTGATCCCGTACGCGCAGATGGGCTTCTGGGAACCGGACTACGTGCCGAAGGACACCGACGTGCTGGCCGCGTTCCGCATCTCGCCGCAGCCCGGGGTGCCGCCTGAGGAGGCGGGCGCCGCGGTGGCGGGCGAGTCGTCCACCGCCACCTGGACCGTGGTGTGGACCGACCGGCTCACCGCCTACGAGCATTACCAGGCCAAGTGCTACCGGGTTGACCCGGTGCCGGGCCGGGAGGGCGAGTATATCGCCTACATCGCCTACGACATCGACCTGTTCGAGGAAGGCTCGATCGCCAACCTGACCTCGTCGATCATCGGCAACGTGTTCGGCTTCAAGGCGCTGAAGGCGCTGCGCCTGGAGGACATGCGGATCCCGCTGGCCTACGTCAAGACGTTCCAGGGACCCGCGCACGGGATCGTGATGGAGCGCGAGTACCTGAACAAGTACGGCCGCCCGCTGCTCGGCGCGACGACCAAGCCCAAGCTGGGGCTGTCCGCGCGCAACTACGGGCGGGTGGTCTACGAGGCGCTGCGCGGCGGGCTGGACTTCACCAAGGACGACGAGAACATCAACTCCCAGCCGTTCATGCGCTGGCGGGACCGGTTCCTGTTCACGATGGAGGCGGTCAACCGGGCCGAGGAGCGGACCGGCGAAATCAAGGGCCACTACCTGAACGTGACCGCCGCGACCATGGAGGGCATGTACGAGCGGGCCGAGTTCGCCAAGGAACTCGGCAGCGTGATCGTGATGGCCGACCTCACGGTCGGCTACACCGCGCTGCAGTCCATGTCGCACTGGGCGCGCAACAACGGGGTCCTGCTGCACCTGCACCGGGCCGGCCACGGCACCTACACCCGGCAGAAGTCGCACGGGGTGAGCTTCCGGGTGATCTCCAAGTGGTGCCGGCTGATCGGGGTGGATCACATCCACGCCGGCACGGTGGTCGGCAAGCTGGAGGGCGACCCGTCCATGGTCCGCGGCTACTACGACACGCTGCGCGGCGCCCAGGTGCCGGCCAACCTGGCCCACGGGCTGTACTTCGACCAGGACTGGGGGTCGATGCCGGGCACCATGCCGGTGGCCTCGGGCGGCATCCACGCCGGCCAGATGCACCAGCTGCTCGGCTACCTGGGCGAGGACGTGGTGCTCCAGTTCGGCGGCGGCACCATCGGCCACCCGATGGGCATCGCGGCCGGGGCCACCGCCAACCGGGTCGCGGCCGAGGTGATGATCAAGGCCCGCAACGAGGGCCGCGATTTCGTGGCCGAGGGCGACCAGATCCTGGCCGAGGCGGCCAAGGGATGCCAGCCGCTGCAGACGGCGCTGGACACCTGGGGCGACATCACCTTCAACTACGAGTCCACCGACACGCCGGACGTCGTGGCCACCCCGACCTCCTGAGGAGCGCAGCATGCGGATCACCCAGGGCACCTTCTCCTACCTGCCCGACCTGACCGACGACGAGATCATGGCCCAGATCCAGTACGCGGTGGACCAGGGCTGGGCGGTCGCGGTGGAATTCACCGACGACCCGCACCCGCGCAACGTCCTGTGGGAGATGTGGGGGCTGCCGATGTTCGGCATCTCCGACGCCGCCGCCGGGATGTACGAGGTCCGCGCCTGCCGGGATGCCTACCCGGAGCAGTACATCCGGGTGTCGGCCTACGACGCGAGCCTGGGGCGGCAGACCACCGCGCTGAGCTTCATCGTGAACCGGCCCGGCCGCGAGCCCGGCTTCCGGCTGGACCGGCAGGAGGTCAGCGACCGGCAGATCCGGTACACGCTGCACGCCTACGCGGCCGAGCGGCCGTCCGGTGAGCGGTACGGCGGCAACGGCCCCAGCCAGGGGGCATGAGCACCGGGGGTGAGCCGCGCGGCTTCGGCATGCCCCGCCCGGGATCAGGCCGCGCGGCCGCGGCGGGCGGCACCGGCGAACCGGAGCCCGCGGGCCTCGAGCCGCTGGCGCCCGACGCCACCGTGGAACTGTCTGGCGAAGAGCAGGCCCAGCGCATCTCGCAGATGCTGGACGCCTTCGACGCCGACTTCATCGGGCTGGCCCCGGTCAAGGCCCGGGTCCGGGAGATCGCCGCGCTGCTGCTGGTGGACCGGCTGCGGCAGCGCTACGGGCTGAACTCCTCCCGGCCCAGCCTGCACATGTGCTTCACCGGCAGCCCGGGCACCGGGAAGACCACGGTGGCCATGCACATGGGCGCGCTGCTGCGCGAGCTTGGCTACCTGCGCAAGGGCCAGCTGGTCAGCGTGACCCGGGATGACCTGGTCGGCCAGTATGTGGGGCACACCGCGCCTAAGACCAAGGAAGTGCTCAAGCGGGCGATGGGCGGCGTGCTGCTCATCGACGAGGCCTACTATCTGTACCGGCCGGAGAACGAACGGGACTACGGCCAGGAGGCCATCGAGATCCTGCTCCAGTTCATGGAGGCCAACCGGGAGGACCTGGTGGTCATCCTGGCCGGCTACGCGGACCGGATGGACGTGTTCTTCCGGTCCAACCCGGGGATGGCGTCCCGGATCGCGCACAACATCGACTTCCCCGACTTCTCGCTGGACGAGCTGATGCAGATCGCGGACCTGATGCTGGACCGCGAGGAGTACCGCCTGTCCCCCGCCGCGGAGCAGGCGTTCCGGGAGTACGTGGCGCTGCGCATGGAGCAGCCGCGGTTCTCCAATGCCCGCAGCATCCGCAACGCCATCGACCGGATGCGGCTGCGCCAGGCGCGCCGGCTGGTCGCCGCGGGCGGCCGGATCGGCCGGGACGACCTGATGGAGATCAGCGACACCGACGTCCGGGCCAGCCGGGTGTTCGGCGCCGCGCCGGGCCCCGGGCCGGCCAGCCCGCCCGCCCCGTGAGCCTGCCCCGGCCCAGCTGAGCCCGCCCCGGGCAAGCTGAGTCCCGCGCCGCGGCACGCGAATCCCCGTGCGTGCCCCGGCCCGGAGCAGCGCGCGGGCGGGCTTCACAGGTACACCCCCTCGCTGATCCGGTGGGTCCAGCACCCGGGCGCAGGCGCTCACCCAGCCGTAACGGACGCCGGGGTGCACGGTGTGCACGATGACCAGGTCGGAGTCCTGCCCCTGCGGGTCCGGCGTGCTGGCCAGGTCCGGGCGCCGGGACAGCCCCATGCGGGCAGGGGTCGTGGTCGCGGACCTCAGCGCCGCGGCCGTCAGCTGCTCGGTGAGCGGGATGGCCGGTGACTCGCGAAGTCCTGGGCGCCCGGCTTGCAGGCGACCCTGGCCGGGCTGACCTTTTTGGCCCGCAGCTGCCCGCTCTTCCCTGGCCCGCGTGACGACCTGACCTGGCCGGGCGTCGATCTGCTTCATGGCCTGCGCGATGAGCGGGCTCTCGTGATCGTGCTGGCGCAGCTGCCACAGCAGGTAGTGCGGGTCCACCGGGATGCAGTGGCCGCCGACACCCGGGCCGGGCCGGCCGCGAGGAAGCTGTACGGCTTGGTCCCTGCCGCGCTGGTGCCATCGGGTTGAGGTCCAGGCCCGGCAGCTGTCGGAGACTCATTGGCCAGGGCGGGGCCGACGGCGCGCTGGATGTTCCCATACAGCTTGGTGGCCTCGGCCGCCCCGGCGAGCTGACCGGGTGAACCGAGCAGGTGCGCTGGCTGAGTACGCGCACGGCCCGGCCGTGCAGCGTTCGAGGTGCGCCGGCACGCGGGGCGTGATCCGCTGGTGGTGCACGGGCTCGCCCGGGTCAATACGTTCCGGGCTGAACGCCACGAACACATCGGTGCCCACGTTCAGCCCCCGCCGTTCCAGCGGTTCGGTGAGCAGTTCACTGGTCGTCCCGACGTGGGTGGTGGACGTCCGGATCCGGTCTGCCCCGGCGGGGCGGAGGTAACGGCCTGCTCTGGCGCCTTGAGCGACAATCCGCCCGCTGCCCTCGCTAACGGGGTCGCCCGCAGGAGCACCGCGTCCCTGCGCTGTCTCCATGCTGGGTGGACATCTCGAATGTGTCGTCCGCGCGGGCCTCGGCCAGCGTTGCTTTGTCCGCATCATTCAGGTCGGCTTTCCCGGAGTCAATCACGTCGAGCCGGTCACGGCTGATGCGATTCGGATGACGTGCTGGCCCGGTCATGATGGGCCAGCGCCGTCGGCAGGCCGACATACCCCAGGCCGATAATCGCCACCGAGGTAAGCGGTGTCTGGGTGACGGTGCTCATGCTTCCGCCTTGTAGTAGTCACTGACTGACTGGATAATGTCGTCCAGACAATGGTGAGGGCGGAAGCCAACCAGGTCGCCCGCCAACGAGCAGTCCGGACCCGGCGCTGCATGTCCCCATACCGGGGCCGTAGACCTCCAGGGAAGACACGTTCTGGGTGACCGAGGCCGACCCGGCGAGGCGGATCACCGATGGGCCAGAGCTCGATCGACACCTGCACCGCGCTGCTCAGGTTGACCGCCCGGCTGTTGGCGCTGGGATTGCGGAGTAGCGCGGCGAGCGCGGGCACGACATCCGCCACGTGGCAGAAGCAGCGCACCTGCGCGCCCGAGCCGAAGACGGTCAGCGGTTCCCCGGCCAGCGCTTGCTGTACGAACCTGGGGACGACCATCCCGTAGTGCCCCGTCTGCCTTGGCCCGACCGTGTTGAACAGCCGCACGATCACGGCCTGCAGCCCGCGTTCCTTGACGTAGGCGCTGACCAGGCTTTCGTCAATGGCCTTGGCCTCGGCGTAGGACCAGCGGGACTTCAGCGGTGACCCGGTGATCCGGTCATCGTCTTCACCGAGCCCGATCTTGGTGTTCTTGCCGTACACCTCACTGGTGGAGGCGAACAGGATCCGGGCCCCGTGCCGGACTGCGGCTTCAACGACGTTCTCGGTACCCCGGATGTTCGTCTTCATGCTCGCCAGGTCTGGCCCTGGATGAGGAAAACCCCGACCGCGGCGGCCAGGTGGAACACCATGTCCGCGCCCGCCGTGAGCATATCCACGGTGCGCTCATCCAGAATGGTGCCCCGGACCAAGGTGAACTCTGGGTGCTCATGCACCGTGCGGAGATTATCCATGCTCCCCGTGCTCAGGTCATCGAGTCCGGTGACCGTGTATCCCTGGGCGAGCAGGTATTCCGTCAGGTGCGACCCGATGAACCCGGCTGCGCCGGTAATCAAGACCCGGCTTCCCATGCCTTTTTCCGCCCTTTCAACAGGCGTCATCGCGAATCCCACGCCTTTCCTGATGCTGTTTAATACATGCTAGGAAAGCGGTTGACATGGGAGGTCATGCGTTTGGGGTAGCCGGGCTCGGCTCTTGAGATGAATCTGCAGCGGACGGCGGGCAGGGCGGGCTGGGCTGTGGCCCGCAGTCCCGAAATGAGGCGCTAGAATCGTGATCGGCGTCAGTGGGCGGTGAGTTCCGCCATCTTCTCCAGCCAGGGGTGCTTGCCGCCGCCCCGCCCGCTGGGTTCAGCCCGGATGGGCGGCGTCAGGGTGGCCCGCTGCCCGGCCCGCTGCCCGCAGCGTCACCACACGCGCACGTAATCCACCAGCATGTCGATGGGGAATTGCGTGGATGGCGGCACCGGCCCGGCGGCGGTCCCGCCAATGGCCAGGTTGAGGATGATGAACAGCGGCACCCCGGTGTCGAAGCACCAGTTCGGGAGATCACCCGGCCGGGCCGTCAGGTAGAGGTGATCGTCCATATGGAAAACGAATTCCCCGCTGCCTGGCTCATCCCAGAACATCCGGTACGTGTGCCAGCCGGTATCGACATTCTGCTGCTGCGATCGCGTGTAGATGTCGTTGCTGCCTTTCGGGGTATGCACGGACGTCTCGATGATCCGGCCCCCGTAGTTCTCCACCGCGTCCACCTCACCACAGGCTGGCCAGCCTACCTGCCCGTAGTTGGCCCCGATGAACCACCAGGCGGGCCAGGTGCCGGCCACGCACGGCAGCTTCATCCTGGCTTCCCAGGTCCGCCCGTAGTGCGCGAACTTGCCCTGTGTCGTGATCCGCGCTGAGGTATATCCGCTGGCGGTCTTCAGCGCGCGTATGCGGAGGCTCCCCTGGCCGTCCAGGCAGCAGTTGCTGGTGCTTGACGTGTACGTCTCCAGTTCGTTGTTATCGGTCCACCGGCCAGTCTCGTGCACCCACTTAGCCGGGTCAGGGGGGGCCCCGGCGGGCCCGTTGAATTCATCCTGGAACTGGTAATTCCGCACTGGCGCTATGCTCATGGCGCTCTCCCGACGCTGCTGACTTCGGTTCCCTGGACAATCGTGCGTGCGGGACGAAATACAGGACATTGACCGGCCAGCACGTTATGAGCGTGATGGTGTGCGCTCTTGTGGGGTTAAGCACGGACACGTCCGTGTACCACACGCGGAAGGACGGCCGGGTTACCTGGTATGTAATCACACAGGACCGGGTGGTGATGATGATCCGGTCCCCCGGCTTCAGGTCGGCCAGGTGCAGGAACGGATTACCGGCGGCACATCGTGCGCCGCGATGCCGACATTGCCCTGCTGGCCCGGCAGCGCCGCCCCGGGGACGTGCGCTGGGCCGGTGGCCAGCTGCGGGAGGCCGGCGCGCTGAATAACCGTGAATTTCCAGTTATGCCCCAGTGCTGGTATCCGGATGATCGCGAATATCTGGCCGGTAACAGGGTGGCCAGTCAGCTGGCATGCCCCGGCACGGCCCGCCGGAGCCTGCGCAGATGCCTGGAGCGTGCTCCAGGAGTGATACAGCGCTGCGGAGCCGCGTGCTGCCGGTCGCCAGCCAGCGGGTCCCAGGCCCGGTACCGGGTGAAGGCAGCAAGCCCAGCCCGGCCAGCATGCAGAGCCAGGCGCTAGCTTGGTTCATCGCTGATCACGCCTTGCCCGCTGGGCCGACCTTGATGATGTTGGAAGGGTACGGCCCGCCCAGGTCAGCGTCCCGAACTTGTACCCAGCGTCCTTCAGCTGAGCGAGGAGCCCCGGCCTGTACCCGGGGGACCCGTTGTCACGGCCCAGGTCATCCTGGCCGTCGGAGCTGCACAACCGCGCCGTCCGTGACATGTGACATGACGTAGGAGGTCACGGCGGTGTCTGACCCGGTCCGCCAGACCAGCCACTGGGAGTCGCGATCCGCGCCGATTGCTGCACTCCCTGGCTGGCCAGGTACTGGTTCGCCGCCGAGGGTGCGATGTTGTACGGGACCGGAACAGCTTGGCATCGCGGCCGGTAACAGCTGTCTGCAGGTGCCCGGCCTGCGATATCTCGCAGTGGCCTGCGCGTCGGTCAGTGTGTTGAACGCGGGTGATCCCAGGTATGAGTCCCCACCTGGTCGCCGTCGGCCACGATCTGCTTCATCAGGCCGTAATTGCCATAGGACGAGTTTCCCGCATTCGCCAGGCACGTGGCGTAGGAAGCGGTGCCGGGGCACATCCCCGAATTCGTGTACGTGCTCTGCCCGATCTCGAAGAATGTCGCGTGCGCTCGGGCCGCGTTCAGGTACGCCAGTACCTGGGTTGTGTAGCCCGCCGTGGGGCCATCATCGAAGGTCAGGTAGAGAGTCTTGTCCGCTGTTGGTGGTGATGGTGGTGTCGGCGCGGTGGCCAGGGTCGTGGGCTTCACCAGGTCCTGGTTCTCCCCCTTGAGTACGTCGAGCAGATCTTGTCTTACGCCCGCTGGCTGCTGGCCGATGGCAGCGGCGGCCTTGGCCTACCTGCGTCAAGGAGCCGGGTGCTGGACCGCAGCTCCGCGGACGGCGCGCTGGCCACGCTGTGGTAGCCAGCCCGTTCGGGTTGACGGTCCCGTTGAAGGTGGCGGTGGTAGCGGTGACGCCAGAGGCGGCGAGCGTCGAGACGACCGGGGCTGACGCCGTGGCGGCCTCGACGCCGATGAATGACATGATCGACAGCGTCACCAGGCCGGCCGCTGCAGCCAGGGCCAGCACTGTACGAATCAGCATATTCTTCATGACACTCATTCCTTCAGACGGCGGCCAGCCGGGCTAAGGGCCCACCGGCGCCCCAGATCAGCGCACCCGCTTCGGGATGAATCGGTGAGCGCGAAACCCAGGCTGATCACAAGAACTGATATCGCGATCAGCCAGAGGCTTCCGGTCGCGCCCTGATGGCCGAGGGCCGCTCCAACGCCGTCCATACATGTTGATTCACCTCCTCACACGTTGCCATGTGTCGTTTGCGCCAGCACCCGTAAGGTGCTTGAAGTAGCCGGCACAGATGGCCGCTGTTATCAGCCACGAATATGCGATCTCTATGGGAAGATCAGGGCCACAGCGACAGCTTTCCAGCCGGCCGGGTACACCGTGTTCACGCTGTCCGCCGCGAGGATACCGCAACCGGAGCATCCAGAGGCTGATGATATCGTGCCCGCTTGCCATAACATTCCCAGCAGCACCAGGATGAGAATCCTGGTGAACATTGACCAGAACAGTCCCAGCTGCTTAAACCACGGATCGCGGTCCACCGGTCAGCCCAACTGGCACAGTGTCTGGAGGTAGCCCGCCCAGCGGCCTGTCCATCACCGAACGGGCCGTGGCCAAGCACACTGCCTCCATCTTCGTCCGGGTGCTTCACGCATGGTCAGTTTCCAGTCTTCGTCCAGTTGCTGGGGTCTTAGCTGTCCCTCACCGTAACTGCTGGCGATTACTTCCCGCAGCGCCCCACCTTGTAAGCGCGGCATGCTGGGCCTGCAGCCCTCCCGACGACGACAACCGGCGCGTGCTCGCCGTCCTCGCCTACGTCCTCTTCTCTTCCCCTATACACCCCATCTCTTCCATCCTCTTCATCTCAATTTCCTTATTTCCTCGGCCAGTGACCAGGCATCCGGATGCCCGGCCTCATGGCCACGGCTCGCCCGTGTTTCCACTGCATGACGTTCACGCCCATCCCCAGGCAATTTCCGCCGTCCGGTCGGTGCAGTTGTCGCACATGACGTGATCGAATCCGGGACCCGGGTCTGGTTCTGCAGTGACTCGATCGTCGCTGCGATGGATGGCTCCTCGTTATGAGCTGGCACCAGTGCGGTACGGTCACTCCGCCCGCGCCTCCCCTGGCGGAGGCTAGGGCATCGTCTTCGCGCGATCGGGTTCCCCGACTTTCTTCATGCTCTTTACAGCGTCATCGCGGGTCCCCCTTACCTTTCCCGGTGCTGCTTACTACGATTAGGCGGATGGTTAGCGGGGAGGTAATACGTTTGCGGTAGCCGGGCTACAGTTGAGATGAGTCCTGCGCGACGGCGGGCAGGATCGTCACGGCGGGGTTCAGCTCATGGTCGGCGCCCCAGCTTTTTTTTTTTTTTTTTTTTTTTTTTTTTTTTTTTTTTTTTTTTTTTTTTGGCTGCCTCACCCCACCTGGGCGGCGGGCAGGAAGGGAATGGTCAGCCGCACCGTGGTGCCGCGGCCCGGGGCGGCCGACAGGTCGAGGCGGCCGCCGAGCAGTTCCGCCCGTTCCCGCATCCCGGACAGGCCCAGCCCGGTCGGCCCGGGGCTGCCCGGCGCGTCCAGGTCGAACCCGGTGCCGTCGTCGGCCACCTCCAGCACGGCCCGGCTGCCGTGCCGGAACAGCCGGACCCGCACCGAGCTGGCCCCGGCGTGCTTGGCCACGTTCTGCAGCGCTTCCTGGGCGGTCCGGTAGACGGCGGTCTCGGCGCGGGGAGCCATGCCCAGCTCGGCCACCTCCAGCTGCACGTCCAGGGTCGGGAAGGAATGGCCCAGGCTCTCCAGGCTGGCCGCCAGGCCCAGGTCGTCCAGCACCGGGGGGCGCAGCCCGGCGATGGCCGACCGGGTCTCGTCCAGCGCCGCCCCGGCCAGTTCCTGCGCCCGGGCCACCTGCTCGGCGGCCACCTCCGGGGCGCCCGGGATGGCATCGGCGGCCGCCGACAGGTGGAAGAACAGGCTCACGATGCGCTGGCTGATCCCGTCGTGGATCTCCCCGGCCAGCCGGCCCCGCTCATGCTCGGACCACTCCACCATCCGTTCCGCGAACCGTTCCAGCGCCTCCTCCCGGTCCGCCAGCCGCCGGTGCAGCCGGGCGTTCTCGATCGCCCCGGCCACCAGGCCGGCCACCGAGCGGAGCAGCTCCACGTCGGCCGGGGTGAACTCGCGGCGCTGCCGGGTATGCACGTTCAGGACGCCCACCAGGTGACCAAGCGGGGTCACCACCGGTACCGAGACCATGGACGTGTACTCCTCGCCGCGCAGCGCCGGGATATACCGGTAGCGCGGGTCCGCGGTCTTGTTGTCCACGATGACGACCGGCTGCCCATGGCCGGCCACCCAGCCGGCCACGCCTTCCCCGACGGACAGTTCGACCTGCCCCACCAGGGTGTCGAACGGCGGGGTCGCGCCGCGCAGTTCGAGCTTGCGGGCCCGCTCGTCCAGCAGGTGCACGAAGCAGACATCGGTCTGCGTGGTCTCGGTGACCAGCCGCGCGATGCCCGCCAGCATCAGGTCCAGGTCCAGGCCGGCCGAGATGGTCTCGATGACCCGGGACAGCAGCTGGGCTTCCGGTTCCGGGCCGGCCCCGCCGAGCCGCCCCACGGTCAATGGAAGACCCCCTCACGCAGCGCCACGGCGACCGCCCCGGCCCGGTCGGACACGCCGAGCTTGCGGTAGATGCCCCGGGAGTGGGTCTTCACCGTCTCCTCGCTGACCACCAGCTTCATCGCGATGGCCCGGTTGGACAGCCCGGACACCAGCAGCGAGAGCACCTCGCTCTCCCGCTGGGTCAGGCCCAGGTGGGCGCCGGGCCAGAACTCGCCGCCACGCAGCCGGGCGGCGGACAGCGCCACCCGCCCGGCCAGGCTCGGGTCGATGAGCACCTCACCGGCGCAGATCCGGCGCACGTAGTCCACCAGCTCACCGCCCCGGATCCGCTTGAGCAGGAAGCCCGCGGCGCCGACCCGGAGCGCCTGGAACAGGTACTGCTCGTCGTCATAGACGGTGAGGAACACCACCTTGCAGCCGGGCCGGACCCGGAGCAGCTCCGCGCACAGGTCCAGCCCGCTGGCCCCGTTCAGCCGCACGTCCAGCAGCACCGCGTCCGGCTCGGTGTCAGCCACCAGCCGCAGCGCGGTCGCCGGGTCGCTGGACTCGCCGGCCACCTGGACCTGGTCGGCATACGGCGCCAGCATCGCTCTCAGGCCGTCCAGCACCATCTGGTGGTCATCGATGATGACCAGGCGTATCGGCCCCGGGGTCAGGCTGTCCATGACCGGAACGGTACCCGGCCGCTCGCTGGCCGGGCCGGGCGCGCCGGAGGCGTGTCCCCGCCGAGCCAGCGGTGCGCGGGGGGACCCGGGGGGTCGTCCCCCCGGGCTGGCGCGGGGCGACCCGGGGGGTCGTCCCCCCGGGCTGGCGGAGTCACCGGCCCGCCTCCAGCAGGTGCCACAGCAGCAGCAGCTGGGCGATGGCCAGCGGCTCGCTGCGCTTGCCCGGCGCGTACTCGCCCAGCATCTCGGGCAGCATGCCCGGCCGCGGGCCGCCGTCGTCGCTCACCGACAGCTGCTCCCAGATCGCCTTCTCCACGACCGCGCTGTCCTCGCGCGGCGCGTACCCGTGCACGTGCAGCGCGTCCACCGGCTTGCCGTCGCTGTCCCGGCTGAGCCGCAGGTGCACGGTCCGCCGGTCGTCGTCGGTCAGCACGTGCGTCAGCTCCGGGTGCCCGATGGTCGGCCGGAGCAGGATCTCCGCGGACAGCGGGGTGCCGGCCGGCCCGGCGTGGCTGGCCGTCGGCGCGAACCGGATCGCGATGTCCGCCCACTGCCGCTGCGGGCGGATGAAGGCGGCCGAGTCCGGCTCCCGCCGGCCCAGCTCGGCGAGCACCTGCTCCGGGGTGTAGCCGCGGTCGGCACAGTCCCGCCGCAGCTTCCACTCCCGGCGGATCTCTTCCGGCGGGTCCAGGTACACGGCGATGTCGAAGCAGGCCCGGGCCAGCTTGGTGTGCAGCGGCAGCAGCCCCTCCACGATGACGAACTCGCGCGGCTCGACCAGCACCGGCCGGGTCAGCGTGCCGGTCGAGTGGTCGTAGACCGGCTTGAGGATGGGCCGCCCCAGCGCCAGCAGCTGCAGGTGCTGCTCCATGATGTCCACGTAGTTGCAGGCCGGGTCGAGCACGGTGAACGGCACGCCGCGCCGCTCGGCCCGGTCGTAACGGTGATAGTCGTCCACGCACAGCGCGGTGGCCCGGTCCGGCCCCAGCGCCTCGGCGATGCCCCGGGTGAGCGTGGTCTTGCCGGCCGCGCTGTCCCCGGCGATGGCCAGCATCACCGGCCGGGGCGGCTCGGGCGCCGCCTCGCTGCGCCGCAGCCGGATCAGCTTGTCGGGCATCAGCCCGCTCGCCTCCGCTGCTCTCCTGGTCAGGCTGCCAGGCTAGGCGGCCCGCCCCGGCGCGCCTCCCCCGGGCTGGGGAGTTACCGGGTGGGCCTCCCCCCGGGCCGGCCCCCCGCACGGGGGATGCGCGCGCCTGCGCCGGCCTACCGTAGCAGGTGGACGCACTGGTGGCGAGGGCCGCGGCCCTGGTGGCTCCGCCCAGGGGCATCCTGGCCGCCGGGCACGGCGCGCCGCATGTCCGCGCGGCTCGCCGCGGCGGGCCTTCCGCCGACCGCGGAGCACCGCCGGGCCTTCCGGGAACTGCTGGTCACCACGCCCGGGCTGGCCGCCGGGCTGACCGGGGTGATCCTGGCCGAGGAGACATTGGGGCATCGGCTCGTGACGGCCGGCCTTTCCCGGCGGCGCCGCCGACGCGGCCTGCTGACCGGGGTGCGGGTGGACACCGGCCGCCAGCCGCTCCCGGGCACGCGCCCGAGACGATCACCGAGGGACTGGACGGGCTGCCCGCCCGGCTGGACGCCTGGGCCGGCCTCGGCGCGGCGTTCGCGGTCTGGCGGGCTGTGCTGCGGATCGGCCCGGGCACGCCCTCCACGTGGCGGTCCGGGCCAACGCCCAGGCCCTGGGCCGCTTTGCGGCGGCCTGCCAGGAGGCCGGCCTGGTCCCGGTGGCAGCGGGAGATACCGCGGACGGCACCCACTGGCCGGGGCGGGCGAGATGGTGACGTCCCTGGTGCTGCTGGAGGTCATGAGCGAACTGCGTGATTACGGGGTGGACCCGGCCGCCGTGGTGCTGAAGCCGAACATGGCGCTGCCCGGCGGGAGGCCGGCGTCCGGGCCAGCGCCGGGGAAATCGCGGAGGCGACCGTGCGGGCGCTGAGCGGGGTACCGGTCACCCTGGCCGGGGTCGCGTTCCCGTCCGGTGGCGAGCGTGCGGACCGCGCCACCGGGACGCTGGCCGCGATGCAGCGGCTGCCGCACATCTGGCCGCTGACGTTCTGCTTCGGCCGGGCCCTGACCGGCCCGGCGCTCGCCGCGTGGCACGGTGACCCGGCCCGCCATGCGCGGCTGGGCAACGGGCCCTCGGCCACCGGGTGGCGATGAACGTCGCCGCGCTGGAAGGCCGGTACGCCCGGCGATGGCGGCCACCGGGGGGTGACCAGGTCTCAGACGTTGAAACCGAGGGCGCGCAGCTGCTCGCGGCCGTCCTCAGTGATCTTGTCCGGCCCCCACGGCGGCAGCCAGACCCAGTTGATCCGCAGGTCGGTCACCAGACCGTCCAGGGCCGACCGGGCCTGGTCCTCGATCACGTCGGTGAGCGGGCAGGCCGCGCTGGTCAGCGTCATGTCGACGGTCAGGATCTTGTCCTCGTCCAGGGTCACCCCGTAGACCAGCCCGAGGTCCACGACGTTCACGCCCAGCTCGGGGTTGACGACGTCGCGGAGGGCCTCCAGCAGGTCCTCGGTCTCGGGGTGATACCAGTGGTTCCCGCTGGTATCAGCGTCCTCAGTCATGTCTGCTCCTTCAGCGCTTGCGCGGTAGCGTCCTTCCAGGCCATCCAGCCGAGCAGGGCGCACTTGATCCGGGCCGGGTATTTCGCCACGCCCTCGAACGCGACCCCGTCACCCAGCACCTCCTCGTCGGGCTCGGCCTGCCCCTTGGACTGCATGAGCCGGAGGAACTCCGCCGCCAACGTCATCGCCTCGTCCACCGGCTTGCCGATGACCAGCTCGGTCATGACCGAGGCACTGGCCTGGCTGATCGAGCAGCCGAGCGCGTCGTAGGACACGTCGGCCACGATCGGCTCAGCACCGTCCTTCAGCGCCACCCGGAGCGTCACCTCGTCCCCGCACAGCGGGTTCACGTGGTGGACCTCGGCGTCGTAGGGCTCACGCAGCCCCTTGTGGTGCGGATGCCGGTAATGGTCGAGGATGATTTCCTGGTAAGCGACTCCAGCTGCTCCATGGGCCGGCGGCGAAGAAACGTTGCGCCTGCCGGATCCCGCCGGCCAGCGCGTCCACCTCGGCGGCGGTGTTGTAGAGGTAGAACGAGGCGCGGGTGCTGGCCTGGATGCCGTACCGGCGATGCAGCGGCCAGGCGCAGTGATGCCCGGCCCGGACCGCCACGCCCTGCTCGTCGAGCACCTGACCGAGGTCGTGCGGGTGCACCCCGTCCACGGTGAACGAGACGCGCGCCGCCGCGGGCCGCATCGGCCGGGCCCAGGATGCGCAGCCCGTCGATCTCCTGCAGCGTGGCCAGGGTCTGCCCGACCAGTTCCTGCTCGTGCGCGCGGATCGCGGCCGGGCCGATCTCAGTGAGGTAGTCCACCGCCGCGCCCAGGCCCACGGCCTGCGCGATCGGCATCGTGCCCGCCTCGAACTTGTGCGGCGGCGGCGCGAACGTGGAATGGTCCATCCACACGCTCTCGATCATCTCGCCGCCACCCAGGAACGGCGGCATCTCCTCGAGCAGCTCGCGCCGGGCCCAGAGCACCCCGATGCCCGTCGGGCCACACATCTTGTGCCCGGTGAAGCCCACGAAGTCGGCCCCCAGCCCGGCCACGTCCACCGGCATGTTCGGCACCGACTGGGCCGCATCCACCAGCACCAGCGCACCCGCCGGCGTGCGCGCGGGCCGCGATGTCGGCGACCGGGTTGATGGTGCCGAGCACGTTCGACTGATGCGCCAGCGCGACCAGCCTGGTCCGCTCGGTGATCAGCTCATCGATGTCAGCCAGGTCCAGCCGGCCGTCCTCGGTCACCCCGAACCAGCGCAGCGTGGCGCCGGTGCGCTGGCAGAGCAGCTGCCACGGGACGATGTTGGAGTGGTGCTCCATCTCGGTGATCACGATCTCGTCGCCCGGGCCGAGCCGGAACCGGCCGCTGTTGCCGCTGCCGCCGGACTGGCCAGCGCTGGCGTTGCCCATCGCGTAGGCGACCAGGTTGATGCCCTCAGAGATGTTCTTGGTGAACACGATCTCGGTCTCGTCGGCGGCGCCGACGAACCGGGCCACTGTTATCCGGGCACCCTCGTAGGCGGCGGTGGCCTCCTCGCCGAGTTGGTGGTTGGCCCGGTGGATGTTGGCGTTGTGCCGCTCGTAGAACTCGGTCATCGCGTCGATGACCTGGCGCGGCTTCTGCGAGGTGTTGGCGCTGTCCAGGTAGGCCAGCGGTCGCCCGTCCCGGACCTGCCGGTCCAGGATCGGGAAGTCCTTGCGGATCCGGGCCACGTCCAGCGTCATGCCTGCGCACCCGCCTTCAGAAATTTCTCGTAGCCTTCCCGCTCCAGCTCCTCGGCCAGTTCGGGGCCACCTCCTCGACGATCCGGCCGCCGACGAACACGTGCACGAAGTCCGGGTGACGTAGCGCAGGATCCGGGTGTAGTGCGTGATCAGCAGTACCCCGTGGCCCTCCTTGGCGCGGAACCGGTTGATGCCCTCGGACACCACCCGGAGCGCGTCGATGTCCAGCCCGGAGTCGGTCTCGTCCAGCACGGCGATCTTCGGGTCGAGCAGCTCGAGCTGGAGGATCTCGTGCCGCTTCTTCTCCCCGCCGGAAAGCCCTCGTTGAGGTTGCGCTCGGCAAAGGGGCTCGATCGCCAACGCTGCCATGGCCTCGCGCATCTCCTTCAGGAAGGTACGCAGCTTCGGCGGCTCACCGCGGACCGCGGTCACCGCGGTGCGCAGGAAGTTGGACACGGTGACCCCCGGTACCTCCACCGGGTACTGCATGGCGAGGAACAGGCCTGCCCGGGCCCGCGCGTCCACGCTCATGGCGAGCACGTCCTCACCGTCCAGCGTCACCGAGCCCTGGGTGACCTGGTACTTGGGGTGCCCGGCGATCGCGTAGGCGAGGGTGGACTTGCCGGAGCCGTTCGGCCCCATGATGGCGTGGGTCTGCCCGGGCCTCCACCATGAGGTTGACGCCGCGCAGGATCTCGCGACTGCCCTCGGTGGCATCCGGAGCCCACGCTGACGTGCAGGTCGCGGATCTCAAGAGTGGCCATCCGTAATCTCTCCTGGTCAACAAGTTGCGTCAGTTGGCGTGTCCGGCGGGACGGCGACATAGACCGAGTCGCCCTCAACCTTCACCGGGTAGGTGGGCACCGGGATCGTGGCTGGCGGCCCGGTCGGCGCGCCGGTGCGCAGGTCAAAGCAGGACCCGTGCAGCCAGCATTCCACGGTGTGGTCGTAGACCTCGCCCTCGGACAGTGGGACTTCCTCGTGCGAGCAGACGTCGTGCAACGCGAAGATCTCGCCGCCCGCCCGGATAACGGCCACCGGCAGGTCGCCGATCTCCACCCCGATCGCGCCTTCGGGCGGAAGGTCCGCCAGCGCGCAGACCCGGACGAAAGTGCTGGTCTCGCTCATGGCCGCCCGCCAGCTCGCCGTCGATCGCGGCGGTGAGCCGGTCGCGCAGCTCGGCGACCTCGATCCGGGCGATCAGCTCGCCGAAGAAGCCCCGGATGACCAGGCGCCGCGCTTCGTCCAGCGGGATGCCGCGGGCCATCAGGTAGAACAGGTGCTGATCTTCCAGCCGCCCCTGGCGCTGGCGTGGCCCGCCCCGACGACTTCCCCGGTGAGGATCTCCAGGTTCGGCACGGAGTCGGCCCGGGCCCCGTCGGTGAGCAGCAGGTTCCGGTTCCGCTCAGAGGTGTCCGTGGCCAGCGCCTCCGGCCGGATCAGCACGTCGCCGATCCACACCGAGTGGGCTGTCCCCCTGCAGGGCGCCTTTGTACTCGACCCGGCTGCGGCATCGCGGCTGGCTGTGATCCACGAACAGCCGGTGTTCCAGGTGCTGCCCGGAGTCGGCAAAGTACAGCCCGAGCAGTTCCGCATTACCGCCTGGCCCGGTGTAGTCCACGGTCGGCGCCAGCCGCACCACGCTTCCGCCCAGCGTCACCACCGCATGCCGGATCGTGGCATCGCGGTGCACCTGCAGGTGGTGATGCAGAGGTGCACGGCATCGTCCGCCCAGTCCTGCAGGCTGACCACCGAGAGCGAAGCACCGTCGCCGACGATGAATTCCACGTTGTCGGCGTACGTCGCGGAACCGCCGTGATCGAGCACGACCACGGCTCGTGCGTTGGGGCCAATCTCGACGACGGTGTGCCCGAATGCCGCGCCAGCGGCATCCTCCCCACGGACGGAAACCACGGTGGGCTCGGTCACGTCAGTCTCGGGGGGGACGGTGATGATGAGGGCCTCATCGAACGAGCGAACGCCTTGGCACTGACCCGGTCGGGCGGCACAAACGTGGTGCCGGTCCGGGGGTCACCGCGCTGCGCCCGCACCGCGGTGACCCCCGGGGCGGCATCGACTTCTACCGCAACCTTGCCGGCCGGCAGCTCATCGGCGTGCAGCGAGCGCAGCCTGCGCAGCGGGGTGAACCGCCACTCCTCCTCACGGCCGGTCGGGACGGGGAATCGGCCACCTCGAACGACCGGTGTTCGTGCAGCCTGGAGACCGGGGCGGCGGACTCCACCGCCCCCTGAAGCCCCGCCATCAGCCGACCGCCCCCTCCATCTGGAGCTCGATCAGCCGGTTCAGCTCGAGCGCGTACTCCATCGGCAGCTCACGGGCGATCGGCTCGACGAAGCCGCGGACGATGGTGGCCGCCGCCTCGTCCTCGGTCATCCCCCGGCTCATCAGGTAGAACAGCTGGTCCTCGGAGATCTTGGAGACGCTGGCCTCGTGGCCCATCTCCACGTCGTCCTCGCGCACGTCCACGTACGGGTAGGTGTCCGACCGGCTGATCATGTCCACCAGCAGCGCGTCGCACTTGACGGTGGACTTGGAGTGCGTCGCCCCCTCGGCCACCTGGATCAGGCCGCGGTAGGAGGTGCGGCCGCCGGCCCGGGCCACCGACTTGGACACGATGTTGGACGACGTGTTCGGCGCCATGTGCACCATCTTGGCCCCGGCGTCCTGGTGCTGGCCCTCGCCGGCGAAGGCCACCGAGAGCGTCTCGCCCTTGGCGTGCTCGCCCATCAGGTACACGGCCGGGTACTTCATGGTCAGCTTGGAGCCGATGTTGCCGTCGACCCACTCCATGGTCGCCCCGGCCTGCGCCACCGCCCGCTTGGTGACCAGGTTGTACACGTTGGCCGACCAGTTCTGGATCGTGGTGTACCGGCAGCGCGCGCCCGGCTTGACGATGATCTCGACCACCGCGGAGTGCAGCGAGTCGGACTTGTAGATCGGCGCGGTGCAGCCCTCGACGTAGTGCACGTAGGCGCCCTCGTCCACGATGATCAGCGTCCGCTCGAACTGGCCCATGTTCTCCGTGTTGATCCGGAAGTAGGCCTGCAGCGGGATCTCCACGTGCACGTTCTTCGGCACGTAGATGAAGCTGCCGCCGGACCACACGGCCGTGTTCAGCGCGGCGAACTTGTTGTCACCCGGCGGGATCACGGTGGCGAAGTACTCCTGGAACAGGTCCGGGTGCTCCTTCAGCGCCGTGTCGGTGTCCAGGAAGATGACGCCCTTCTCCTCGAGGTCCTCGCGGATCTTGTGGTAGACCACCTCGGACTCGTACTGCGCGGCGACGCCCGCGATCAGCCGCTGCTTCTCGGCCTCGGGGATGCCCAGCTTGTCGTAGGTGCTCTTGATGTCCGCGGGCAGTTCGTCCCAGGTCGCCGCCTGCTTCTCGGTGGACCGGACGAAGTACTTGATGTTCTCGAAGTCGATCCCGGACAGGTCCCCGCCCCAGTTCGGCAGGGGCTTGCGGTGGAACAGCTTGAGGCCCCGCAGCCGCAGGTCCAGCATCCACTCCGGCTCGTTCTTCTTCGCCGAGATGTCGCGGACGACCTCCTCGGACAGGCCCCGGCGGGCGGCGGCACCAGCCACGTCCGAGTCGGCCCAGCCGAACCGGTAGCGGTCGAGCCCCTCGATGCCTTCGTGCGTGGTCGTGGTCATACGCCAGATGCCTCCGGTCGTGATGTCGTGATGTGTCCTGGCTGGCTGGGCCGGGTGCAGGCCGGGTTGTGCAGCAGGGCGGGCGCGGTGACGTGGGTGGTACAGATGCCGTCCCCGCGGGCGATCGTGGCCAGCCGCTGCACCGGGGTGCCGAGCAGCCGGGCGAACGCCTCGGTCTCCGCCTCGCACAGCTGCGGGAACTCGGCGGCCACGTGCGCCACCGGGCAGTGGTGCTGGCAGAGCTGCTCGCCGGCGGGCGGTTCCCGGCGGTCCCGGGCTCCGCGTCCTGCGCCGGGTCCGCGTGGGGGCCCGGGTGGCGGATGCGGCGTAGCCGTCCGCGGACAGCGCCTCGGCCAGCACGGCGACCTGCTCGCCTGGTACCGCGGCCGCCACCACCGGGCGGTACCGCTTTTCCAGGTCGGCGACCTGCCGGCGGGCGAACTCGGCCACCGCCCCTGGCCCGGCCACCTCGGCCAGGAACCGCAGCGCGCTGGTGGCCAGGTCGTCGTAGGTATGCTCGAACGCGCTCCGGCCCACGTCGGTGATCGCGAACAGCTTGGCCGGGCGGCCGCGGCCCCGGCTGGCCGGGCGGCGCGCGGTGCGGGTCTCGATCATCCCGTCGGCCAGCAGGTTGTCCAGGTGACGGCGCACCGCCGCGGGCGTGAGGTTCAGCCGGGTACCCAGCCCGGCCGCGGTGACCGGCCCGTTCTCCAGGATCAGCCGGGCGATCTGGGCCCTCGTGCCGCGCTCGGATCCCGCCTGGATCCCGGCCTGGGCGGGCACGCCAAGGCCGGCGCCGGATGCGGTGCCTGGGTCGGCGCGTACCTGTCCCATGCTTTTCACAACATCATTGTGGCGTAAATACTTCCAGGTCTCCACTCCGGCCCCCCGGTTCCCGGCAAATCGGGCCCGGCGCGGCTCCCGGCGCGCCTGGCGGGACCGCCCATGGTGCCGCCTGGCTGCAGGCACGTGGCGCTGTGCCAGCGCCCGGCCAGCGCCGGGGGAATCACCAAGGCGGTGACCGGACTCTCCTCTTGACATTTAGCGCGGCTCCAGCGGGCGGAACTTGACAGCCAGCCCTATTCGGTGACGCAACTGATACGCTTGCCGCTGCCTGTCTGTAGCCCTCGGCATATGACTGTCCGTGACCTACCCTCCAGACATTCGGATCGGGATGCGCGCTACCCTTCTCCCACTACCCGCGAGCAGGATCTGGCGTAGCGGCGCGCTGGGCGGCCCGGGCGCGACGTGGCAGTCTGGCCCGTCCCAAGCGTGGCGTGGCCGCCGTTCGTGGCTGGGGAACGCGGCCGCTCTCGTCGCTGCTGGGTGCTTCTGCGCGGTTGTCCAGGGGCCGCTGTGGATACACGCCGCCGCGCTCGCCACGGTTAACCTGACCGTCTCCCTGGTCTTCGTCTTCACCGGGCTGATGCTCCGCAAAGAACCGGGCCAGCGTGGCGCGGCCTGGGCGCTCATGCTCGCCGGAGTATTCCGCTCGGTCAACTTCATCGATGCCTGGAATGGCCCCTGGCCAGCCTACGGCCTCGTGTTCGGCGGGGTGGACCGCCTTTTCGGTGCCTGGGCACTGCTGCGCTACCCTAATTCCGCGCTATTGAGATATCAGCGGGTTTACCTTATCGTGCTGACTGGCTGGATGCTGGTCGGCCGCACGCTGATTGCCGTCACGTCAACCGCGCACTGGAATGGCGGTCCCGCCTCCTGGTGGTGGCCCGCGTTGATACCCGACCAGCGGTTAACCGACGTCTTTAACTACGTGGTCAACGCCGGCGAGGGACTCCTCGGCGTGACACTGCTGGTGCTCCTGGTGCTGCGCCTCATGCGAACCAGGGGCCTGGACCGCATTGTCATCGCACCCATCATCGTGGCCGGCATCACCGCGGTGATCGCAGCAAGCGCGTCAGCCGTGGCGCAGATGCTGGTAAGCCTCAGCACCAGCCCCAATGGCGCGTACCTGGCGGAAAGCGCGGTGGACCTGGTGGTACCGCTTGCATTCCTGGCCGCGGTGGTACAGCGTGCGCTGCTGCTCCGGAATATCACCGGGCTGACCGCTCAGATCTCGGCTGGCGCTGACGTCAGCGCGGTGCGCCATGCGCTGCGCAGCATCCTTCATGACCCCACCCTGGACCTTCTCGACCTGTCCACCCCCAGCCCGTCGCCGGCCGGCGACGGTGCCGCGGCGGTGACTGGCAGTGACCGCGACGCGCGCCTGGCCGTGCAGGCACTGGACGTGCGGCCGCAGGAGCGCCTGATCGAGTTCATCCGTACCGAGGGAGGAATGCCGATCGCGGTCGTCATCGCCGATCCGGCCCTGGCCAGGTACCGGGGATTCTTCGATGCCGCAGTACAGACCAGTGGGCTGGCGCTGAAGAATGCCCAGCTCCAGGCGAAGGCGGCGCGGGAGAAGCTCGAGCAGGTCCGCGCGTCGCGGACGCGCATCATCGAGGCCGAACTGGCGGAGCGGCGGCGCCTTGAGCGCGATCTGCATGATGGCGTGCAGCAGCACCTGCTGAGCATCACTGCCCGCCTCACGACCGCGATGACGAGGACCACCGACCAGCAGGCGACCGCTGCCTTCGGCCAGGCCCGTGACGGGCTCAAGGACGTCCTGGCCGAGCTCCGTGACCTGGCGCATGGGATCCACCCGGCGCTGCTGTCCCAGGAGGGCCTGGCCGCCGCGCTGGAAGCGGTCGCCGAGCGGCTTCCGTTGCCGGTCCGGGTGACCGCCCCCACGTCCAGGATCGGCGCTGCCGTGGAGGCGACTCTCTACTTCGTCGCCTGCGAGGCGCTGGCAAACGTTGTGAAGCACGCTAGGGCGGACAGCGCGACGGTGACGGTCAGCATCGGGGACTCACGGCTGGACATGGAGATTGCCGACGACGGCATCGGTGGCATCACACCAGGCGGCGAGGCCGGCCGGGGCCTCGCCAACATCATCGACCGCGTCAGCACGCTCGACGGGGAGGTCACCATCGACAGCCCGCCCGGCCAGGGAACGCGCCTCATGCTGAGAATCCCATGCGGTTAGCGATCGCCGAGGACTCCGGGCTGTTCCGCAGCAGCCTGGCGCTCCTCCTCGAGGCATCCGGCGCCCAGGTGACCGCCAGTGTGCCATCAGGCACAGAACTGCTCGCGGCCATCAGGGCCAGCCCGCCCGATGCGGTCATTCTCGACATCCGGATGCCTCCATCCTTCACCGACGAGGGCATCCGCACGGCACGCGAGCTACGTGGTCTTTACCCGCAGGTCGGCATTCTCGTCCTGTCCACCTACGCGGAAACCGGATACGCGAGCCAGTTGCTCGAGACGGTGCGCACCGGCGTCGGCTATCTGCTGAAAGACAACGTCACAGACGCGGGTGGCCTCATGGACAACCTGGCCAGGGTCGCCGCGGGTGAAACGGTCATCGACCCGACCATCGTGCGGCGCCTGCTGCAGCGGAACCGGAAGCCAAGCAAGATCGACACTCTCAATGAACGCGAACGCGCGGTGCTCCGGCACATGGCAGAGGGCCGCTCCAACCTGGGGATAGCAAAGGAACTGTTCCTGAGCGCCCGTACCGTCGAAACTCACGTGACCAGTGTCTTCACTAAGCTGGGACTGGCCCAGAGCGACACCGAGAACAACCGTGTCCGCGCGGTGCTCACCTTCCTCCGTTCCGCCGATCCCGGGACCTGAAACCGCCGCGGCGGCTGCCGCACTAAATGAAACCGCCGCGGCGGCTGCCGCACTAAAAAGGGCTGGAGGAGAGGCGGCGCCATGTGATTGTCCCCCCCACTGGGCCTCCCCCCACCGGTCCTCGCCTCCAGCCCAGTCATCTAAGAGTGATCATGTCCCTGGTCCGGTCGGCGGCCCGCCCCGGGTGACACGCCATCAGTGTGGCGGTTCCGGATTAGCCCGGTCATCGTGGGAATCACGAGCAATGACACGGGGTTCCCCTCTTGACAGCGGATGCTGCCCGGCCGGGCGTCATTCCAGGAAGCCGCGGAGCAGGGCGGCGGTGCCGTCCAGGTGCTCGGCCACGGCCTGCTGCGCCCGCCTGGTGTCACCAGCCAGGATGGCCTCGACGATCGCGGTGTGCTGCGCGGCCGTGTGATCGATGTTGCGCTGCAGCAGCGGGATCGCGTTGAGCAGGTCGTTGAGCCGGACCCGGGCCTCCGCGCAGGCCGCCGCGAGCAGGCTGGACCCGGTGAGTTCCGCGATGCACAGGTGGAACAGGGTGTCCATCCGGCGGTAGTCCTCCGGCCCGGCGCCGTTGACCGCGGCCAGGCGGCCGAGCAGCACCGCGCGCCCGTCCGCCCCGGCCGCGCGCCCGCCCGCCCCGGCCGCTCCGGGCCCGTTCCTGGCCACGCCCGAGGCCGCCAGCACCTGCGCGGCACCGGTCTCCACCGCCATCCGGAAGGTCAGCGCGTCGCTGATCTTGTCGGCCTCCTGCGTGGCGATCCGGCGTACTTCCTTGGCGCTCGGCGCGGGCGGCGTGTACAAGACGAAGGTGCCGCCGAACCGCCCCCGCCGTGACTCGACATAACCCGCCTGCTGGAGCGCGCGGATCGCTTCCCGCAACGTGATCCGGCTGACGCCCAGCAGCCCGGCCAGCCGGCGTTCGGCCGGGAAGCGGTCACCGGGCGCGACGACTCCCAGCTTGATCACGGTGAGCAGCCGCTCGACGGTCTCCTCGAAGGCATTCTGCGCCCGGACCGGGCCGAGCAGGGCGGCCAGCTCCACGCCCGAGCTCAGCTCGCTGGGCTGGTCACTGCGCTGGGTAAATCCGGCTGGGGGTCTTGACATCACCGGCACTCTATCCGCCAATGGTCTGATACTAGACCATTCGTTCCCGGGTGGCAGACCAGCGTCCGCTCCGCGCCCGGCCTCACCTTCGCAGGGCCGGCTTTCCAGGCTTCGTATCACTTCCAAGCTTCACCATGAAGGAGCCACTCATGGCGGTCAATGAGCAAGCGACGCCGCTCGGCCAGGACGAAGCGCGGCTGCACGAACTGGGCTACGCCCAGGAACTGCGCCGGCGGATGTCGGGATTCTCCAACTTCGCCGTCTCGTTCACGATCATCTCGATCCTGTCCGGCTGCCTGACCCTCTACGGCTACGGGATGAACACCGGCGGCCCGGCCATCATCGTCTGGGGCTGGCCGATCGTCGGGATCATGACCCTGTTCGTCGGCCTGGCCATGGCCGAGGTGTGCTCCAGCTTCCCCACCGCGGGCGGGCTGTACTACTGGTCCGCGAAACTGGCCCCGCCGAAGAACGCGGCCGCGTGGTCCTGGTTCACCGGCTGGTTCAACTTCCTCGGCCAGGTCGCGGTCACCGCGGGCATCGACTTCGGCTGCGCCTTCTTCATCAACGCCTTCCTGAACCTGCAGTGGGGCGTGCCGACCTACCACTGGGTCACGATCCTGATCTTCGCGGGCGTCCTGCTCCTGCACGGCATCATGAACCAGTTCGGCATCCGGCTGGTCGCGCTGCTGAACGACATCAGCGTCTGGTGGCACATTCTCGGCGTGCTGATCATCGTCGCGGTGCTGGCCATCGTGCCCGCGCATCACCAGTCGGCCAGCTTCGTCTTCACCCACATCGTGAACAACACCGGCTGGCACAGCACGTTCTACGTGCTGCTGCTCGGCCTGCTGCTGGCCCAGTACACGTTCACCGGCTACGACGCGTCCGCGCACATGACCGAGGAGACCCACTCGGCCGCCCGCAGCGGGCCGCGCGGCATCGTGATGTCCATCATCGTGTCCCTGTTCGCTGGCTGGGTGCTGCTGATCGGCGTCACCTTCGCCATCCAGCACTACGCCGCCGAGGTCGGCTCGGCCACCGGCGTCCCGCCCGCGCAGATCTTCATCGACGCGGCCGGGGTGACCGCCGGGAAGCTGCTGCTGCTCATCGCGATCGGCGCCCAGCTGTTCTGCGGCATGTCGTCGGTGACCGCCAACTCCCGGATGATCTACGCGTTCTCCCGGGACGGGGCGCTCCCCGCGTCACGCTTCTGGCACCAGGTCAACCACCGCACCCGGACGCCGACCAACGCGATCTGGCTGGCCGCCGGCTTCGCGCTGGTACTCGGCCTGCCCTACCTGTGGAACCCGACCGCCTACGCCGCGGTCACCTCCATCGCGGTCATCGGCCTCTACATCGCGTACGTCACCCCGACGTTCCTGCGGCTGCGCCAGGGGGCCAACTTCAAGCGCGGGCCCTGGCACCTGGGCCGGTGGAGCGCCCCGATCGGCATCATCGCGGTCGTCTGGGTCATCTTCATCACGATCCTGTTCATGTTGCCGACGGTCAGCCCGATCACCGTGGGCAACTTCAACTACACCGTGGTCGCGGTGCTCGTTGTCCTCGGCTTCGCTGGTATCTGGTGGCTCGTGTCCGCCCGGAACTGGTTCACCGGGCCGCGGGTCCAGGGCACCCCGGAGGAGCTGGCCGCGATCGAGGAAGAACTCTCGACCTGACCGCCGCGGCGACGGAGACTGGCAGAGCCGGATACAAGAGCCGGATACATCGGCTCGATGGAGCGGCGACGGACCTGGACTGGAGGCACATGGAGAAGCAGCGCGGGCGCACGTCGGTCAGCAAGCGCCGGGGGATGCTCACCCTGGAGCAGCTCCGCGTGGAGGTGGGCGAGGGCTTTGTCGACACCGTGGTGGTGGCGTTCACCGACATGCAGGGCCGCCTGGCCGGCAAGCGGCTGGCCGCCGACTACTTCCTCGACGAGGTCGTCGGCCACGCCATCGAGGGCTGCAACTACCTGCTCGCGGTGGACGTGGAGATGAACACCGTGGACGGGTACGCGATGTCCTCCTGGGAGCACGGGTACGGCGACTTCGTCCTGGTGCCGGACCTGGCCACGCTCCGCCGGGTGCCCTGGCACGAGGCGACCGCGATGGTGCTGGCCGACCTCACCTGGCACGACGGCACGCCCGTGGTCGCCTCGCCCCGGCAGATACTGAAAGCCCAGACGGACCGGCTGGCCCAGCGCGGGCTCACCGCGCTGGCCGGCACCGAGCTGGAGTTCATCGTCTACACCGACTCCTACGCCGCCGCCCAGGCGTCCGGGTACCGCGACCTGACCCCGGCCAACGCCTACAACGTGGACTACTCCATCCTGGGCACCGCCAAGATCGAGCCGCTGCTGCGCAAGCTGCGCAACGGGATGGCCGGTGCCGGGCTCCAGGTGGAGTCGGTCAAGGGCGAGTGCAACCTGGGCCAGCAGGAGATGGCGTTCCGTTACACCGACGCGGTGACCACCTGCGACAACCACTCGGTCTACAAGACCGGGGCCAAGGAGATCGCCGACGCCGACGGCACCAGCATCACGTTCATGGCCAAGCCGAACGCGCGGGAGGGCAACTCCTGCCACATCCACCTGTCGGCCCGGGACGCCAGCGGCAAGCCGGTCATGGCCGGGGACGGCCCGCACGGGCTGTCCGCCTTCGGCGAGCACTTCATCGCCGGGCAGCTGGCCGCACTGCCCGAGCTGACCCTGTGCTACGCGCCGAACATCAACTCCTACAAGCGGTACGTGCCAGGCAGCTTCGCCCCCACCGCGGTGCGCTGGGGCGTGGACAACCGCACCTGCGCGCTGCGGCTCGTCGGGCACGGCCCGTCGCTGCGGGTGGAGAACCGGGTGCCGGGCGGCGACGTCAACCCCTACCTGGCGGTGGCGGCGATGATCGCGGCCGGCCTGTACGGGGTGGACCACGAGCTGCCGCTGGAGCCCGCCTTCGAGGGCAACGCCTACGGGGACCCGGGCCCCCGGGTGCCGGCCACGCTCCGGGATGCCCTGGAGTTGTGGCGCAAGAGCGAGCTGGCCGCCGGCGCCTTCGGCAGCGACGTGGTGGAGCACTACGGCAACGCGGCCCGGGTGGAGATCGCGGCGTTCGACGCGGTGGTGACCGACTGGGAGCTGCACCGCGGCTTCGAGCGCCTGTGACCCGACGTCCGCCGGCCCTGGCGTCCGCTGAGCCGTGGTTCCGCGCCCGCTGATATCTGGAGAGCACCACCACCATGTCCACCTATACCGTGCTGAACCCGGCCACCGGGGAGGCGGCCGCCACCGTGGTGCAGGCCACCGCGGAGCAGGCTGACGAGGCGGTCGCCCGCGCCGTGGCGGCCCAGCCCGGCTGGCGGGCCGTCGCCCCGGCCGACCGGGCCGCGCTGCTGCGCCGGTTCGCCGACGTGGTCGACGCGCACATCGAGGAGCTGGCCGCGCTGGAAGTGGCCGGCGCCGGGCACCCGGTCGGCCAGGCCCGCTGGGAGGCGGGCAACGTCCGGGACGTGCTGCGCTACTACTCGGCGGCGCCGGAGCGGCTGACCGGCCAGCAGATCCCGGTGCCCGGCGGCCTGGACGTGACGTTCAAGGAACCGGTCGGCATCGTGGGGCTGATCGTGCCGTGGAACTTCCCGATGCCGATCCTCGGCTGGGGTCTGGCCCCGGCGCTGGCCGCCGGGAACCCGGTGATCGCCAAGCCCGCGGAGCGCACCCCGCTCACCGCGATCCGGATCGGCGAGCTGGCCCTGGAGGCCGGGCTGCCGGACGGGGTCTTCCAGGTGCTGCCGGGCAAGGGCTCGGTGGTCGGCCAGCGGCTGGTCGAGCACGAGGCGGTCCGCAAGATCGTCTTCACCGGGTCCACCGAGGTGGGCAGCCAGCTGATGGCGGACTGCGCCCGCCAGGTCAAGCGGGTCACCCTGGAACTGGGCGGCAAGAGCGCGAACATCGTGTTCGCCGACGCCGACCTGGAGAAGGCCGCCGCCACCGCGCCGTACGCGGTATTCGACAACGCCGGCCAGGACTGCTGCGCCCGGTCCCGGATCCTGGTGCAGGCCTCCGTATTCGGCCGGTTCATGGAACTGCTGGAGCCCGCGGTCAGGCAGGTGGCGGTGGGCGACCCGGCTGACCCGGGCACCGAGATGGGCCCGCTCATCTCCGCCGAGCACCGCGCGCGGGTCGCCTCGTACGTGCCCGACGGGGCCCCGGTGGCGTTCCGCGGCAGCGCGCCGGACGGGCCCGGCTACTGGTACCCGCCGACCGTGCTGGCCCCGGTGGCCCCGGACGACCCCGCGTTCACCGAGGAGGTATTCGGCCCGGTGGTCACGGTGGTCCCGGTGGCGGACGAGGCGGAGGCCATCGCGATCGCCAACGACACGCCCTACGGCTTGTCCGGCTCGATCTGGACCCGGGACGTGGGCCGGGCCATCCGGGTGGCCCGCGCGGTGGAGACCGGGAACCTGTCGGTCAACTCGCACGCGTCGGTCCGCTACTGGACGCCGTTCGGCGGGTTCAAGCGGTCCGGCCTGGGCCGGGAGCTCGGGCCGGACGCCCTGGACGCCTTCACCGAGGTCAAGAACGTCTTCATCGCCACCGACTAGCCAGCACGCCGCAGACCAGCAGGGTGCACGATCAGCACGGTACAGAGGAGCCTGAGTGAGCACGCACACGCAGCGCCTGCAGGACCGGGTCGCCGTGATCACCGGCGCGGGCAGCGGGATCGGCCTGGCCAGCGCGCGCCGCCTGGCCGCCGAGGGCGCCACCGTGGTGGTGGCCGACGTGGACGAGGAGACCGGCAAGCTGGCCGCCGAGGAGGTCGGCGGCCTGTTCGTGCAGGCCGACGTGACCAGCGAGGACGCTGTCGCCGGGCTGTACCAGCTGGTCGCGGAGAGCTACGGCGGGATTCACGTCGCGGTGAACAACGCCGGCATTTCCCCGCCCGACGACGACTCCATCCTGGCCACCGGCCTGGACGCCTGGCAGCGGGTCCAGGAGGTGAACCTCACCTCGGTCTTCCTGTGCTGCAAGCACGTGATCCCGCACATGCAGCGGCAGGTGGCCGCGGGCCAGCCCGGCGGCTCCATCATCAACACCGCCTCGTTCGTGGCGGTGATGGGCGCGGCCACCTCGCAGATCTCCTACACCGCGTCCAAGGGCGGCGTGCTGGCGCTGAGCCGGGAACTGGGCGTGCAGTTCGCCCGGGAGGGCATCCGGGTGAACGCGCTGTGCCCCGGCCCGGTGAACACGCCGCTGCTGCGCGAGCTGTTCGCCAAGGACCCGGAACGGGCCGCCCGGCGCCTGGTGCACGTGCCGATGGGCCGGTTCGCCGAGCCGGAGGAGATCGCCGCCGCGATCGCGTTCCTGGCCAGCGACGACGCGTCGTTCATCACCGCGTCCACGTTCCTGGTGGACGGCGGGATCTCCGGCGCCTACGTGACCCCCCTGTGAGCGCCGTCCGGCACCGGCCCGCGAGGGCGGGCCGCCAGGCCCGTCCGAGCGGCCGGTGGAGCTTTTCCTGCCGGGCGGCGCGAACGTCTGAGGAGGCACTGTGAGCGCCGTCCGGCACCGGCCCGCGAGGGCGGGCCGCCAGGCCCGTCCGAGCGGCCGGTGGAGCTTTTCCTGCCGGGCGGCGCGAACGTCTGAGGAGGCACTGTGAGCGCCGGGAACGGGGCCGGCGGGAACGGGGCCGGCGGCGGGCGGCCGGTCATCGGCCTGACCAGCTACGCCGAGCCGGCCAGCTGGGGGCGGTGGGTGAACCGCCCGGCGGCGCTGCTCGCGATGAACTACGTCAGCCAGGTGACGGCGGCCGGCGGGGTACCGGTCCTGCTGCCGCCGGTGCCCGGCATCGCGGACGTGCTGGACGGCCTGGATGCGCTGGTGCTGTCCGGTGGTGCCGACCTCGACCCGGCCGCCTACGGCGCCGCGCCGCACCCGCACACCGGCCCGGTCGAGCCGGGCCGCGACGCGGCCGAGTTCGCCCTGCTGGCCGCGGCCACCGGCCGCGGCCTGCCGGTCCTGGCCATCTGCCGCGGACTTCAGATCCTCAACGTCTCCCGCGGGGGGACTCTGCATCAGCACCTGCCTGACCTCGTGGCCAATGACAGCCACCGGGCGACCCCCGGCTCCTTCGACGCCCACCCGGTGCGGGTCGCCCCGGACAGCAGGCTGGGCGCGCTGCTCGGGCCGCCGCCGGCCGGCGGTGAGCTCCGGCTCACCGTGCCGACCTCGCACCACCAGGCCATCGGCCGGCTCGGGGACGGGCTGGTGGCGTCCGCGTGGGCCGACGACGGGACAATTGAGGCCGCCGAACCCGCCCCGGTCCCGGCCGGCCGGGAGCCGTTCCTGCTCGCCGTGCAGTGGCACCCGGAGGCCGGCGACGACCCGCGGCTGTTCCGGGCCCTGGCCGCCGCGGCTCGCGGCTACCGGGACGCGGGGCGGCCGGGCGCCGGGGAGCCCGGCGGCCGGCAGCCTCTAGACTCGCGTGCGTGAGCACCGGTCCCGCTGTCGAAATCAGCAACCTGGTGAAGTGCTACGGCCGGGTCGCCGCGGTGAACGGGCTCTCGCTGCAGGCCGCCCGGGGCGCGGTCACGGCCATCCTCGGGCCGAACGGGGCCGGGAAGACCACCACCATCGAGATCTGCGAGGGCTACCGGCGGGCCGATGAGGGCACGGTCCGGGTACTCGGGCTGGACCCGGCCCGGGACGCGGCGCGGCTGCGGCCGCGGGTGGGCGTGATGCTCCAGTCCGGCGGCATCCCGACGTCCGCCCGGCCGGCCGAGTACCTGCGGGTGCTGGCCGCTTTCTATGCGCACCCGCTCGACCCCGGCATGCTGCTGGAGCGGCTGGGGCTGACCGCCAGCCTGCGCACCACGTTCCGGCGGCTGTCCGGCGGCCAGCAGCAGCGGCTGTCACTGGCCGCGGCGGTGATCGGCCGGCCGGAGCTGGTGTTCCTGGACGAGCCCACCGCGGGCCTGGACCCGCAGGCCCGGCTGGCCACCTGGGAGCTGATCAGCGGCCTGCGCTCCTCGGGTGCCTCGGTCATCCTGACCACGCATTACATGGACGAGGCGCAGCGGCTGGCCGACCGGGTGTGCGTGGTGGATCATGGCCAGCTGGTGGCGGATGGCAGCCCGGCCGAGCTGACCGGGACCGCCGGGCAGCTGCGGTTCCGTGCCGAGCCGGGCCTGGACACCGATGCGCTGATCGCCGCGCTGCCCCGGGGCAGCGCGGCCAAGGAGTCCCCGGCCGGCCACTACATCGTGGAGGTACACGACCGGGTGGACCCGCAGCTGCTGGCCGCCGTGACCGCCTGGTGCGCGGACCACGGGGTGCTGGCCCAGGACCTGCGCATCGAGAGCCGCACGCTGGAGGACGTCTTCCTCGAGCTGACCGGCCGGGAGCTGCGCTCATGAGCTCTGCCAGCCCGGGGGGGCGACCCCCCGGAACCCCCCGATCGCCGCTACGCGCCGAGGCTGGCGCCGGAGCCAGCGCCGGGACAGCCCCCGCGGCCGAGGGCGGCTGGCCCCCGCCGGCCCGGGGGCGGCCCCACGGACCGCGATGATCGCCGCGCAGGCCGGGCTGGAGCTGCGCACCCTGGCCCGCAACGGCGAGCAGCTGCTGCTCACCGTGCTGATCCCGGTCGTCCTGCTGGCCGGGTTCAGCCTGGATTCGCTGATCAAGGGCACCGGGGTCAACTTCCTGGTGCCTGGCATCCTGGCCCTGGCCATCATCTCCACCGCCTTCACCAGCCAGGCGATCGGCACCGGCTTCGAGCGGCGCTACGGGGTGCTCAAGCGGCTCGGGTCCACGCCACTGCAGCGCAGCGGCCTGATCGCGGCCAAGACCGCGACCGTGCTGGTCGTGGAGCTGGCCCAGGCCGTGCTGATCATGCTGGTCGGGCTGGCCCTGGGCTGGCATCCCGATGCCCGGGCGGACGCCGCGGTGTGGGTGATCGCGCTGCTGCTGGCCGGGACGGCCGCGTTCAGCGGGCTGGCCCTGCTCATGGCGGGCACGCTGCGGGCTGAGGCGACGCTGGCCGCGGCGAACCTCGTCTACGTGGTGCTGCTGGGCATCGGCGGGGTGATCTTCTCGCTGGACAAGTTCCCGCCGGGCGCCCGGCCGGTGCTCCGGCTGCTGCCCTCCGGGGCGCTGTCCGACGGACTGCACTCGGTGCTGCAGCATGGCGGGGGGCTGCCGGTGCGTGACCTGCTGGTGCTGGTCGTCTGGGCCGCCGTGACGATCGGGGTGACCGCACGGCTATTCCGCTGGGAATGAGGACCGGCCGTGCCGCGGCGTCCGGCCCCGCCGGTGGCTGACGGCTGGATCCGCGGCCTGGCCCGGACCAGCCCGGCGGCCCTACTCGGCACGGTCCCGCCGGCCGCGCTGGTCCTGACCGGCATCGTCTCCGTCCAGCTGGGGGCGGGCCTGGCCGCCCGGCTGTTCGCCGTGGTGCCGCCGGCCGCCGTCACCGGGCTGCGGCTGTGGACGGCCGCGATCGTGCTCACGGTGGCCGGGGCGCGCGGGCTGCGCCGGTCCGCGCGGGACCTGTGGCGGCGCCGGGCCGGCCGGGACCTGGCCGTGGTAGCCGCCTTCGGGCTCACCCTGGCCGTGATGAACTACTCCATCTACCAGGCGTTCGCCCGGATCCCGCTGGGCGTCGCGGTAACCGTGGAGTTCCTCGGGCCGCTGGCGGTGGCCGTGGCCGCGTCCCGGCGGGCCCTGGACGCGCTGTGGGTGCTGCTGGCCGGGGCCGGCGTGGCGCTGCTCACCCAGGGCGGTTCCGTGCCCGGCCGGCACGGCACCGGGCTGAACCCGGCCGGGCTGGCATTCGCCCTGGTCGCCGCGGCCAGCTGGGCGGCTTACATCCTGCTGTCGGCGGCCACCGGCCGGCGCTTCCCCGGATCCACCGGGCTCACCATCGCGATGGCGGTGGCCGCGCTGGCCGTGACCCCGGCCGGGATCGCGGCCGGCGGCCGGGCCCTGCTCCGCCCGGCGGTGCTGGGCACCGGGGCGGCCATCGGGCTGCTGTCCTCGATCATCCCGTACTCGCTGGAGCTGGAGGCGCTGCGCCGGGTGCCGCCCAAGGTATTCGGCATCTGGATGAGCCTGGAACCCGCGGTGGCCGCGCTGGTCGGGCTGGCCCTGCTCGGGCAGGGGCTGCCCGCCCGGGACTGGGCGGCGATCGGCTGCGTCACGGTGGCCAGCGCCGGCGCGGCCCGGACGGCAGGCTAGCCGCTCTTCTATATTGGGGTTTCCGTGTCAGAGGGAGGGCCCGTGCCAGCCGATCTCACCCCGGGCAGCGACGAGCCGGGCCGCACCGCCGGGCCCGCGCCCCGGCCAGCGTGGCTGCGCGGCCTGCCGCGCTGGGTCCAGGCCCCGTTCTACCCGGGGCCGGTCACCATGCGCCGGGTCGCCCTGGCCGGGGTGGCCGCCAACGCGGGGATCATCATGACCGGCGCGGCGGTCCGGCTGAGCGCCTCCGGCCTCGGCTGCCCGGACTGGCCGGACTGCACCTCGCGCAGCCTGGTGGCCGCGGGCACCAGCGGTCAGCCCATTTTCCACACCTACATCGAGTTCACCAACCGGATGCTGACCTTCGTGCTGATGGTGGTGGCCGTCCTGGTCATGATCACGGCCTGGCGGTACCGGCCGGGCGGGTCGCGGCGGCGCGTCCTGGTCTGGCTGGCCGCCGCGCAGCCGCTGGGCGTGGTGGCCCAGGCGGTGCTCGGCGGCATCGTGGTGCTCACCGACCTGAACCCGTTCACGGTCTCCCTGCATTTCCTGCTGTCCAGCGGCATCCTCGCGCTGGCCGTGACCCTCTACGCCCGGTGCACCGAGGGCGACGCCCGGCCGGCCCGGCTGGTCCGGCCGGAGCTGCGGCTCTTCGCCCAGGCCACGGTGGCCGTCACCGCGCTGATGCTGGCCGCGGGCACCGTGGTCACCGGGACCGGCCCGCTGGCCGGCAGCACGTTCGTCCCCCGGGGTGGCGGCGGCCCGGCCTTCGTGCCGCGGTATCACCTGCCGCTGGAGGGCGTGACCCAGCTGCACGCGGACATCGGCTGGACGCTCGGCACGCTCGCCGTCGTGCTGGCGGTGAGCCTGCAGCTGACCGGGGCGCCGCAGCGGGCCCGGCGGCTGGGCTGGCTGCTGCTCGGCCTGGTCGGGCTGCAGGGCGTGATCGGCTACAGCCAGTACTTCAGCGGCCTGCCGGCCGGCCTGGTCTGGGTGCACGTCAGCGGGTCAGTGCTGATCTGGATCGCGGCCCTGCTGCTCATGTTCGCGACCAGGGACCGCGGCCCGGCCGGGCCGCCCGCGGTGCTACCGGACGTTCCAGCCCGGACCCTGACGGTGCCGGCCGAAACCTGAGTGCCCCCGGGGCGCCCAGGGCGGCTGGGGCGGCTCCGGCTGGCGGGCGAAGAACGCCCCGCGGGCTACGGACATCAGGCCGGTCAGCTCACGGCGCCGGGCCTCGAAGCGGCCCGGGTCGATGATGCCCCGCTGCGCCCGCAGGTGCACCAGGGCCAGCTCGGTCGCGGCCAGCTGGTAGTCCCGCATGGCCCGGGCCGCCGCGGCGCCGCCGGCCATCCGGGCCCAGCGCCGCGCCGCCTGCCGCTCGCGGAGCGTGCTGAGCATCCGCAGGTCCGCCTCGGTGACCAGGCCGGACGGCTCGTAGACGGGCAGGAACCGCCAGATCAGCCCCACGATCCGGCGCCGGTCGGCGATCATCACGGCGACCAGGCCGGCCAGCACGCAGGCCAGGATGGCGTAGGCCAGGGCGAGGCCGCGGAAGCCGAACGCGGACAGCCCGTTCCATGTCCCGTGCAGCAGCATGGCCGCCAGCAGCCCGGCCGGCACCGCCCACCGGCCGTTGCGGTGGGTGGCCGCGTAGGCGACGCCGATCCCGGTCATCGAGGTGAAGATCGGGTGGGCCAGCGGGGACAGCAGGCCGCGCAGCACGAAGGTGGCGCCGAGCAGCTGCACGCCGCCCACCTCGGGGCGGACCAGCGCGCCAATGTAATAGCCGATGTTCTCCATCATGGCGAAGCCCAGGCCGACCATGGCGGCGTAGATGATGCCGTCGGTCGGGCCGTCCAGCTCCTGGCGGCGCCGCCAGAGCAGGATGATGAGGATCAGGCCCTTGAGCGATTCCTCGACCACCGGCGCGCCGAACGTCGCCGAGACGTACTCGCCGGTGGTGCTGCCCAGCGCCGGCTGGGTGATGTAGAGCAGCCCGGCGGTGTTGATGACCGCGGCCAGCAGCGCGGCCACCCCCGCGCCCCAGGCGAACGCGAGCACCAGGTTGACCCGGGGCTCCGGTTCCAGCCGGTCCAGCAGCAGCACGCAGCCGACCAGCAGGGGCACCGGGAGCAGGGCCAGCGGCAGGGCGATGAGGAAGGGGGCCACGCTGTGCCCGGCGGCATCCACGCTCTGCAGCGCGTCCGCGCCGAGCACGACGATCGCGCAGCCGATCGCGGCGACGATGCCGGCGACGATCCCGGCCCGGGGCCGCCCCGCCGGGCGCCCCTCGATCACGGCTCGCGGATCGAAGCCGGGGCCGGGGATCGCCATGCCAGGGAGCGTACCGCCGGCCGCTGGCCCGGGCGTCCCGGCCGGACGTCCCGGGCCGGGGAACCGCGGGTACCCGCTTCGGGCCCGCCCTCGGGGGTAGTCCGGGGCGTGCGCCAGACTGAGGATAGGGTCATGCCAGCAATCGATCTTCCGCCCCATCGCGCGGGCCGGTGCCGCCCCGGACTTGAGGGCCGGCCAGGAGAGGAGCCCTGATCTCACGGTGAGCAGCTCAACTCACGGCGCCGCGGAAACCGGCGTGCTGGACTGGACCGGGGCCGACTCCCGGACCGTCAACCTGATCCGCGTCCTGGCCATGGACTCGGTGCAGAAGGCGGGTTCCGGCCACCCGGGCACGGCGATGAGCCTGGCCCCGGTCGCCTACCTGCTCTACCAGCATGTGCTCCGGCACGACCCGGCCGACCCGGGCTGGCTCGGCCGGGACCGTTTCGTCCTGTCGTGCGGGCATTCCAGCCTGACCCAGTACATCGAGCTGTACCTGTCCGGATACGGGCTGACGCTGGACGACCTGAAGCGCTACCGGGAGTGGGGCAGCCTGACCCCGGGGCACCCGGAGCACGGCCTCACCGCGGGCGTGGAGACCACCACCGGGCCGCTGGGCCAGGGCCTGGCCAACGCGGTCGGCATGGCCATGGCCGCCCGCCGGGAGCGGGGCCTGCTCGACCCGGACGCGCCCGAGGGTGACAGCCCCTTCGACCACCACGTCTACGTGTTCGTCTCGGACGGTGACGTCGAGGAAGGCATCAGCCACGAGGCGTCCTCGCTGGCGGCGCACCAGGATCTGGGCAACCTGGTCGTGGTCTACGACGACAACCGGATCTCCATCGAGGACAACACGGACATCGCCAAGTCCGAGGACGTGGCCGCCCGCTACGAGGCCTACGGCTGGCATGTGCAGCGGGTGGACTGGCGGCACCCGGGCGGCTACCGCGAGGACCCGGCCGGCCTGTACCAGGCGCTGCTGGAAGCCCGGGCGCGGACCGACAAGCCGTCGATCATCGTGCTCCGGACGATCATCGCCTGGCCGGCCCCGCACGCGCAGAACACCGGGGAGGCGCACGGCGCCGCGCTCGGCGAGGCCGAGGTCGCGGCCACCAAGGAGGTCCTCGGCTTCGACCCCGCGGTGAACTTCCCGGCGCAGGACGCGCTGGTCGCGCACGCCCGGCAGGTGACCGACCGGGGCAAGCGGCTGCATGCGGAGTGGGACGAGGCCTTCGCCGCGTGGGCCGCGGCCAACCCGGAGCGGGCCACGCTGCTGGACCGGCTCAAGGCCCGGCGGCTGCCGGACGGCTGGGCCGGGGCGCTCCCGTCGTTCCCGGCTGACGCCAAGGGCATGGCCACCCGCAAGGCGTCCGGTGAGGTGCTGAACGCCCTGGCCCCGGTACTGCCCGAACTGTGGGGCGGCTCGGCCGACCTGGCCGGGAGCAACAACACCACGATGAAGGGCGAGCCGTCGTTCATCCCGGCCGAGCACCAGACGGAGATGTTCCCCGGCAACGTGTACGGGCGCACCCTGCACTTCGGCATCCGCGAGCACGCCATGGGCGGCATCCTGAACGGCATCGCGCTGAACGGGCTGACCCGGCCCTACGGCGGGACCTTCCTCGTCTTCAGCGACTACATGCGGCCCTCGGTCCGGCTGGCCGCCCTGATGGGACTGCCGGTCACCTACGTCTGGACGCACGACTCGATCGGGCTGGGCGAGGACGGGCCGACCCATCAGCCGGTGGAGCACCTGGCCGCGCTGCGCGCCATTCCCGGGCTGGACGTGGTCCGGCCCGGGGACGCGAACGAGACCGTGGTGGCCTGGCGGGCCATCCTGGAGCACACCAGCCGCCCGGCCGGGCTGTGCCTGAGCCGCCAGAACCTCCCGGTGCTGGACCGCGGCGATCCCGCCGGCCTGGCCGGCGCCGAGGGCACGGCCCGCGGCGGCTACGTGCTGGCCGAGGCGTCCGGGGCGGAGCCGTCAGTGATCATCATCGGCACCGGCAGCGAGGTGCAGATCGCGCTGGCCGCCCGCGACATTCTCCAGGGCGACGGAATCCCGACCCGCGTTGTTTCCATGCCGTGCGTGGAATGGTTTACCGGGCAGGATGCTTCCTATCAGGAGGAGGTACTGCCGTCACATATCCGTGCCCGCGTCTGCGTTGAGGCAGGCGTGGCCCAGCCGTGGCGCGCGTTCGCTGGTGACGCCGGCGAATGCGTGAGCCTGGAGCATTTCGGGGCATCCGCCTCATACACGAAGCTGTATGAGGAATTCGGGTTCACCGCGGAGAACGTGGCCGCCGCCGCCCGGACAAGCCTGGCCCGGGCGGCCAAGAACGCGAACGCAAGGAGCAACTCATGACCTCGCAGCCAGCCCCCACCCCAGCGGGCAAGGAGATACTCAGCCAGCTCACCGCCAGCGGCGTGTCGATCTGGCTCGATGACATCAGCCGGGACCGCCTGCGGACCGGAAACCTCGAGGCGCTGGTCCGGGACTGGTACGTACGCGGGGTGACGTCCAACCCGACGATCTTCGCGCACTCCGTGAGCCAGGGGGACGCCTACGACCAGCAGCTCGCTGACCTGGCCATCCGCGGGGTAAAGACCGAGGAAGCGGCGCGGATGCTCACCACCTACGACATCCGCTGGGGCTGCGACGTGCTGCGCCCCGTCTACGACGAGACCGACGGCGTGGACGGCCGGGTGTCCATCGAGGTGGACCCGCGGATCGCCCGTGACACCGCCAAGACCATCGCCGAGGCGCGGGCGCTGTGGTGGATGGTGGACCGGCCCAACCTGTTCATCAAGATCCCGGCCACCCTGGAGGGCCTGCCGGCCATCACCGCGGCCCTGGCCGAGGGGATCAGCGTGAACGTCACCCTGATCTTCTCCCTGGAGCGCTACGGCCAGGTCATCGACGCGTTCATGGCCGGGCTGGAGCAGGCCAGGGAGGCTGGCCGGGACCTGCGGCGGCTGGCCTCGGTGGCATCCTTCTTCGTCAGCCGGGTGGACACCGAGGTGGACCGCCGGCTGGACAAGATCGGCACCCCGGAGGCGGCCGCGCTGCGCGGCCAGGCCGCCATCGCCAACGCCCGGCTCGCTTACGAGCTGTTCGAGCAGCGGTTCGCCACCCCGCGGTGGCAGGCGCTGCGCGAGGCCGGCGCCCGGGTGCAACGGCCGCTGTGGGCCTCCACGTCGACCAAGGACCCGGCCTACGAGGACACCATGTACGTGGTCGAGCTGGTCGCCCCCGACACCGTGAACACCATGCCGGAAGCGACGCTCCGGGCCACCGCCGACCACGCCGAGCTGCGCGGTGACCGGGTACACGGCAGCTACGACGAGTCCCGGAAGACCTTCACCGGCCTGGCCGCGCTCGGCATCGGCTACGACGACGTAGTGCGCGTGCTCGAGGAGGAGGGCGTGCAGAAGTTCGCCGCGTCCTGGACCGAGTTCCTGGGCACGATCGAGGCGAACATGGCCGCGGTGGACAAGCCATGACCGGCGGGCCGCCCGGGGACGGCGGCCAGCCTTCGCCCGCGGCCGCCGTGGCGACACGCAGGACCGCGGGCGCTGGGGCCGCCCGGCAGGGTCACGGTATCCTCCCCGTCGTGGTGGACGGTGAGGATTCCCCCGGCGGGGTCTTCGTGCAGCTCACCGGAGGCATCGAGCGGGACATCGCGGTCCCGGGCCAGCCCTTCACCCTCGGCAGGCTCCAGCTGGCGCAGGCGCCCGGTGAGTTCGGCGCGCTGCGCAGCCGGGGCAGGCCCATTGTCCGGCTGCACCTGCGGGACCGGGGTCGCGGCATCGCACAGCTGCTCGCTGCGGCGGGCACCAACGCCAGCGGAGCATGCACATGACCGAATCGGCGACCGACGCCGCCCAGGCCGGCGGGCCGGACGGGACGGCGGGCCCGGCCAGCACCGCGCCCGTCGGCTCAGCCACCCCGGCGGACGAGGGCGCCAGCCAGGTGCCGCCCACCACGGTGGCGCCGGTGGTGGCCGGGCCGGTGGCCAACCCGCTCCGGGACCCGCGGGACCGGCGCATCCCCCGGGTGGCCGGCCCGTGCGTGCTGGTCATCTTCGGGGTCACCGGCGACCTGGCCCGGAAGAAACTGATGCCGGCCATCTACGACCTGGCCAACCGCGGCCTGCTGCCGCCCGGCTTCTCGCTGGTCGGGTTCGCCCGGCGGGACTGGGAGGACGAGGACTTCGCCCAGGTCACTTACCAGGCCGTGAAGGAGCACGCGCGGACCCCGTTCCGGGACACCGTCTGGGAGCAGCTCTCCGAGGGGGTCCGCTTCGTGCCCGGTGAGTTCACCGACGACGATGCGTTCGACCGGCTGGCCGAGACGGTGGCCGAGCTGGATGCCAGCCGCGGGACCGGCGGCAACTACGCGTTCTACCTGTCCGTGCCGCCCAAGTTCTTCCCGGTGGTGGTCCAGCAGCTCAAGCGGTCCGGGCTGTCGTCGGTGCCGCAGCCGGCGCCCGGCCACCCGCGCCCGTGGCGGCGGGTGGTCATCGAGAAGCCGTTCGGCCACGACCTGGAGAGCGCGCAAGAGCTGAACGAGATACTGAACGCCGTGTTCCCGCCGCACTCGGTCTTCCGCATCGACCACTACCTGGGCAAGGAGACGGTGCAGAACATCCTGGCCCTGCGCTTCGCCAACGAGATGTACGAGCCGATCTGGAACCGCGGGTACGTGGACCACGTCCAGATCACCATGGCCGAGGACATTGGCATCGGCGGCCGGGCCGGCTACTACGACGGCATCGGCGCGGCCCGCGACGTGATCCAGAACCACCTGATGCAGCTGGTCGCGCTGACCGCCATGGAGGAACCGGTCTCGTTCGACGCGGACTCGCTGCGCGCGGAGAAGGAGAAGGTCCTGTCGGCGGTCCGGATCCCGGAGGACATCGCCACCGGCACCGCGCGCGGCCAGTACACCGCGGGCTGGCAGGGCGGCATCCCGGTGCGGGGCTTCCTGGAGGAAGAAGGCATCCCGGCCGACTCCCGCACCGAGACCTACGCCGCGGTCAAGCTGCACGTGGAGACCCGGCGGTGGGCGGGGGTGCCCTTCTACCTGCGCACCGGCAAGCGGCTGCCCCGCCGGATGTCGGAGATCGCGCTGATGTTCCAGCGTGCCCCGCACCTGCCGTTCGCCGCCACCGACACCGAGGAACTCGGCCAGAACGCGCTGGTCATCCGGGTCCAGCCGGACGAGGGCATCACCGTGCGGTTCGGTTCCAAGGTGCCCGGCTCGGCGATGGAGGTGCGCGACGTGAACATGGACTTCGCCTACGGCGAGTCGTTCACCGAGAGCAGCCCGGAAGCGTACGAGCGGCTGCTGCTCGACGTGCTGATCGGCGATCCGCCGCTGTTCCCGCGGCACCGCGAGGTGGAGCTGTCCTGGCTGGTGCTCGACCCCATCGAGGACTTCTGGGCCGAGCACGGGCGGCCGGAGCCCTACCCGGCCGGGTCGGCCGGCCCGCCGTCCGCGGACGAGCTGATGGCCAGGGATGGCCGGGCCTGGCGCCGGCTCTGAGCATGGCGACTCTGAGCACGGGCGAAAGGACAGCAACCTCATGATGATCGACCTGGCCCAGACCACGACCGGCCGGATCCACGACGCCATCCGGCAGGCCCGGCAGCGGCTCGGCGGGCCGGCCAGCGGGATGGTGCTCACCCTCGTCATCGTCACCGATGAGGCCGCGCAGTACGACGCGGTCCGGTCAGCCAGCGAGGCGGCCCGGGAGCACCCCTGCCGGGTGCTCACCGTCATCACCCGGCGGCCGGAAGCCACCTCCCGGCTGGACGCGGAGATCCGGGTCGGTGAGTCCGGGCCGGGTGAGGTCGTGCTGCTGCGCATGTACGGGGCGCTGGGCAAGCACGCCGACTCGGTGGTCGTCCCGTTGCTGATGCCGGACACCCCGGTGGTGACCTGGTGGCCCGGCCTGCCCCCGGAGGTCCCGTCCGCCGACCCGCTCGGCGCGCTCGCGCAGCGCCGGATCACCGACGCCGCCGCGGCGCCGGAGCCGCACGATTGCCTGACCGCGCTGGCGGCTCACTACCGGCCCGGGGACACCGACCTGAGCTGGACCCGGGCGACGCCGTGGCGGTCGCTGCTCGCCGCCACCCTCGACCAGCCGCACGGCGTGATCACTAGCGGCCGGGTGGAAGCCGAGTCGGGCAACCCGAGCGCGGACCTCATCGCCTCCTGGCTGTCGGTACGGCTCGGCGTCCCGTTCAGCCGGGAGGTGTCCGGCGGGCCCGGTGTCACCGGCGTCACGTTCAGCACGGCGGACGGCGAGATCACGCTGACCCGGCCGGACGGCCGGGTCGCGATGCTGCGCCGCCCCGGGGAGCCGGAGCGGCGGGTGGCACTGCACCGCCGGGAGACGGCGGAGCTGCTGGCCGAGGAACTGCGCCGGCTGGACCCCGACGAGGTGTACGAGGAGACGATCGAGCCGTTCGTCACCGGGCGGCCCGGTGCCGCGCCCCGCCCGGTCGGCAGCCACCCGGGCCAGTGAGCGTCCCCGAGGTGCTGGTGCACCATGACGCGGGCCTGCTGGCCAAGGCGGCGGCGGCGCGGCTGGTCACCAGGCTGGTCGATGCGCAGGCCAGCGGGGGCGGCGCGCACCTGGTGCTGACCGGCGGCGGGATCGGCACCGCGGTGCTCAACGAACTGGCCGTCACGCCCGCGCTGGCCGCGGTGGACTGGCGGCGGCTGGACTTCTGGTGGGGTGACGAGCGCTTCCTGCCCGCCGGGCACCCGGAGCGGAACGAGGCGCAGGCGGAGCAGGCCCTGCTCCGGCACATCGACCCGGACCCGGCCCGGGTCCACCGCATGCCGGGCACCGACGGCCCGGACGGTAACGACCCGGAAGCCGCCGCGGCCCGCTACGCCGCCGAGCTGCGCCGGGCCGCCCAGCCCCAGGATCACGGCCCGGTGCCCTCGTTCGATGTGCTGTTGCTGGGCATCGGCCCGGAGGGGCACGTGGCCTCCCTGTTCCCGGGCCTGCCCGCGCTCTACGACGAGCGGCCGGTGGTCGCGGTCCGTGGCGCGCCCAAGCCACCGCCCACCCGGCTCACCCTGACCCTGCCGGCCATCCAGCGGGCCCGTGAGGTGTGGATACTGGCCACCGGGCCGGAAAAGGCCGGGGCGGTGCGGCTCGCGCTGTCCGGGGCCGGGCCGGTGCAGGTGCCCGCGGCCGGGGCCCGCGGCCAGCAGCGCACGCTGTACCTGCTGGACCGCGCGGCCGCCAGCCAGTTGCCGCCTCAGCTCAGCCGGATCGCCTCACCTTGATCCCGGCCAGTCCCCGGGGCCGCCGGGCCGGTTCCGGTCGTGCGGTGGCCCGGGGCCGCGGCGTGGCGGCCGCCCGGTGAGCTGCAGCATCACCATCAGGAAGACAAAGACGGGGACGAAGGCGAGTGGGTCCCTGACGGTGGCCACGATGCCCAGCCACAGCACCATGACCGGCAGCATGGGGCTGAGCCGGCGCGGCGGGGCGTCCCGGACCGGGTCGTGATGGCCAGGCCGGGGCGGCACGGGAACCGACGCGGCCGGGGCCCCGGCCAGCCGGGGCTGGTGCGGCAGGTCCGAGGTCAGCTCGCGAAGCGCCCCCCAGGTCCGGGCGGCAAAGGCGGCGGTGGTCCGCTCGTCGAACTCCTCGAGCGTCAGGCGGCCGGCGCTGTAGGCGTCCCGCAGGATCTCGACGACGTTCTCGCGGTCGGAGTCCGAGGCGCGGATACCGTCGTCATCGATCATGACCGGACCTCCCCAAGATTTTCGGCCCTTTAATCCGGAGAATACCCCCGCGCAGGCCCTGAGCCACGCCCGCGCCCGGCCCGGCAGGCTCCGCCGGAGGGTCCGGACCCGCCGCTGGCCATGATCGTCTGACTGTGGTTAACTCTCGCCGTGCCCCCGGTCTCACGCCGACTTAGCCAGCGCCGGGACCACCTGATCGTCTGCGGGGACGACGCGCTCGCGTACCGCACCGCTGACGAGCTCACCGCCAACTACGGCGAGCGGGTCACCGTCCTGCTCGGCTCGGCCGAGCGAGGCTACGGACCGCGGATCGCGCAACTGCCGGGCGTGCGGGTCATCGAGCGGCCGGAACTCGACGGGGCTGCCTTCACCGCGGCCCAGGTCTCCTCGGCCCGGGCCATGGCCCTGATGGGCCGGGATGACCTGGCCAACTTTCACGCCGCGCTGCGGGTCCAGGAGCTCAACCCGGATCTGCGCCTGGTGATGCGGATCTTCAACACCGGGCTGGGCGAGCGGATGCGCAGTTTCTTTCCCGACTGCGCGGTGCTGTCCAGTTCCTCGATGGCTGCGCCGTCGTTCGTCGCGGCCGCCTTAGGCGAGCCAGCCCCCAGCCACGTCCGGCTGGCCGGGCGCACGCTGTTCGTGACGCGCCGGGAGGATGCCGACGCGGCGCATTTCATCTGCGGCCTGGCCAGCACCGGCGAGGTGACCGGTCCCCGGCTGCTGCCCCCCGGCGAGGACTCGGCCGACCTGGTGCTGTCGGTCGCGGACGGGACCCCGCGCAACCCGCTGACCCAGCCGCGCCGCCGCACCCTGCGGGCCGCGGCCCGGATGCCGCGGGCGCTGTTCGGGCACAAGCTCGGGATGGTGTTCGGCGCCCTGTTCGGCGTGCTGGTGGCCGGGTTCGTGCTGCTGGCCACCGCCGGCCGCTATTCGCCGGCCAATGCCCTGTACCTGACGTTCCTCGACGCGGCCGGCGCGGCGGTCACCAATCCCGCGCTGAGCGCGCCGGAGAAGATCGCGCAGTTCATGCTGACGTTCGACGGCATGGCGTTCCTGCCCACGGTGACCGCGGCCGTGGTCGGCGCCCGGCTCACCGGGTCGCTGCGCGCGCACGAGCGCCCGCCGTCCGGCCACGTCATCGTGGCTGGCCTGGGGAATGTCGGCACCCGGATCGCCGGGCAACTGCACGATCTGGGCGTGGACGTGGTGTGCGTGGACAAGAACGAGCACGCAGCGGGAGTCCGGCTGGCCCGCCGGCTCGGGCTGCGGGTAGTGATCGGCGAGACATACCGGGAGGAGACGCTCCGGGGGGCCGGGATCGGCACCAGCCAGGCGCTCGTCTCGGTGACCGACAGCGACATCGTCAACCTGGAGACCGCCCTGCACGCCCGGGCGCTCGCCGCCGACCTGCGCCTGGTGCTGCGGCTGTCCGACGACGATCTCGCCGAGCGGGTGCAGAAGACCGTCGGGAACACGATCTCCCGCAGCGTGCCGTACCTGGCCGCGCCGGCCTTCGCGGCCGCCATGCTGGAGCACCAGGTGCTGCGGACCATCCCGGTCGGGCGGCATGTGCTGCTCATCGCGGACGTCGTGGTGAGCACCGGGTCAGCCCTGGACGGCCAGGCGGTGCAGAGCGTGCACCGGGCCGGCGCGCTCCGGGTGATCGCACTGCGCCGGGCCGCGTCCGACGAGGTGGACTGGTCACCGCCGCCCGGATACCGGCTGGCCGCGCAGGACCGCATCTACGTGCTGGCCACCCGCACCGGCCTGAGCCAGGTACTGACTCAGAGCCAGGCCGCTGGTCAGCCCTGATGCAATCGTCAGCATCAGGAAAACCTGGGCCTCCCCCCGGACGGCCTCCGGAGTTACGCTCAGCACAAGTCTTCTCTCTGGTTCTGCTGAGCCGGCTGTGAAGACGAAAGAGCCGTTTCTGGCCGTTCTATCCTGTTTTGTCAGGAGGAATCACGTGAGTGTCAATGAAGACCTACCTGCGACCGGCGTGGCCGCTCCCGTCTCCGGCATCGCCGACCCGGCGCCGCTCGGGCTCGCCGCCTTCGCCCTGACCACGTTCCTGCTGTCCGCGTTCAACGCCGGGTGGATGACCAAGGCCAGCGGCCTGGCCTGGGTCGGCTACGCGTTCGCCTATGGCGGCCTGGTCCAGCTGCTGGCCGGGATGTGGGAATTCCGCAACCGGAACGTGTTCGGCGCGACCGCGTTCGCCAGCTACGGCGGCTTCTGGATCGGCCTGTTCTTCTACTTCCAGCTCTACGGGGCCAAGCTGGCCACCCACCCGCTCACGGCCGGCCTGTTCGCCAAGGACGTCGGCTGGATCCTGCTCGCGTTCGCCATCTTCAACACCTACATGCTGCTGTGGAGCACCCAGGTCAACATCGCGGTGTTCCTCGTGTTCCTCACCCTGGAGGCGACCGAGATCATCCTGTTCATCGGCAACTTCTCGGGCAGCAGCGGGACCATCAAGTTCGGTGGTTACGTGGGCGTGGTGACCGCGGTGGCGGCGTGGTACGCGTCGGCGGCCGGGGTGGCCAACGGGATGGGCGGCCGGCTGTCCGCGCCGGTCGGCCGTCCGCTGCTCGGGCCGCGGGCATGACCCTCATCCGCCACTGACCGGTGCCGCGGCACCGCATGATCCCGGGAGGCCGATCAGGCCCCCGGGATCATTCATGCCGGCGCCCCCGGCAGGATGGGGCAGGTGGACCTGCACGAGAAACGGCAACTGGACCGGGCCGAGCACATGGCCCGGGTGAACGAGCAGGTCGCCAGGGCCCGGGCCCATGCCCGTCCGTGGCGGTCCATCGTCGCGCTGCTGCTGGCCGCCATCGCCGCCGTCGTGGCCAGCCAGGCCGGCCGTCAATTCCGGGACTGGACCGGGAAAGCCAACTTCACCCCGAAGGTGATCGCGGCGGCGTCCATCGCGGCGTTCTGCGTCTTCGCCACGGTGGCCGTGGTCGGGCTGGCCGGAAAGGCCAGGGACGTGCTTTCCCCGGTGGTCGGCACCGGCCACGCCGCGGTGGTGCGCTACGCCATCCTGCTGATCGGCGGTGCGGCCACGCTGGTGTTCGCCATCAGCCTGATGAAGGTGCCCGTCGGCCAGTTGCTGGTCGGCGGCGCGGTGACCACTATCCTGCTCGGCATCGCGGGGCAGCAGTCGCTGTCCAACATTTTCGCCGGCCTGGTGCTGCTGCTGTCCCGGCCGTTCAGGGTCGGCGACAATATCCGGCTGAAATCCGGCGCTCTCGGCGGGGTGACCGAGGGGCTGGTCACCGAGATCGGCATTACCTACATGCGGATCGACACCGAGGACGGGGTACTGAACCTGCCCAATTCCCAGGTGCTGGCGGCCGCGGTGGGGCCGATGACCCGGCCCCGTCCGGCCAGCGGGCAGGCTCCGCGGCCGCCCGCGGCCGGGGGGCCCGCAGCCCTCGCGGCGCCCACGGCACGGCCGGGCACGGCAGCCGCCCCGCAGGCGGCAGCCGGGCCAGCCGCGGCCGGGGAGGCCGCCGCGGCCGAGGCACAGCACGCCGCCACGCAGCAGCCCGCGGCCGGGCCGGCCAGCCGGCCCGGCCGCGGCGGACAGGGAGGCATCCGGCAGGCAGCCCGCGGCCGAGCCTGGCCACGGCGATCCGCCGGCCGGGCGGCCGGAGCAGGGCTCGCCGTGATCCCGGCGGCTAGCCGTGATTGGCCTCGTACCTCGCCACGACATCAGACGGAATCCGGCCGCGGTCGCTGACCGCAATGCCGGATTCTTTGGCCCAGCTCCGTATCGCGGCACTGTGCTGGCGGTGCGCCGTGGTACGCCGCTTGGTCCGGCTGACCCGGGACGCCGCGCGGCGTGCTCGCTCCGCGTACCGCCCGACGATGTCGTCAAACTTTTGGCTGTGCTTGGCGCACAGGTCGATCTCATACTCCCGGCCGTCCAGGCTGAACCGCCGGGTCTGATGCTGGCCCTCGGGAATCGGTTTCTGGTCGTAGTCACAGGCAAATGTGACGGAAACCTTCTGTGCCACTTGAGGCCCCCCCTTCCTCTGTGGCAAATATATCCCGCCACGGGCAGCCCAACCATAACGACACTCAAAGAAGGGCCCGGCGGCAACGCGGCGGGCCGCCATTCGGGGCCGGCCGCATCCGCCGATGCCGCGCCGGGCCTGCGCCGTGCCTATCGCCACGGGGGCGGCGCAGCCACGGCTATCCCGGCTGGCTAGGTGATGGGCCGGGATGGCCCGGGAATGACGGCCGGCTGGGGCAGCCGGTCAATGACGGCCGGGATAGCGTCCGCGATCGCGCGCGTCACGATTGGCGGGCGGCCGCCCATAGGGATGGGATTCCGGCGGCGGCGCAGCCCCGTACCCGCCCAGGGCCTGATCCGCAGTGTCGTCGTCCCACTCGTCCTCGTGCGGCTCATAATCCGGCCCAGCCGGATATCCGCCGGAGCCCGGTTCGCCGGGATAGTCCGCAATGCCCGGCTGGCGGGAATACCGCGGCGGCTGGGAGCCGGCCGGATACGCCGGGTCATCAGGATAGCCGCCCGGGCCGCGGCGGTGACTGCCCGCCTGCCCCCGCCGGTACTCCTCCGGATCGGCCGGGTACCCGGGGTCACCGCGCCGGTGACCCCCCGATGACCCGGGCCGGTAGTCGCCGGTGGCCGGCCCGTCCGGGTAGCCCGGGTCCGGGTAGCCGCTCCCCTCCGGGAATCCCCCGGCTTCCTCCGGGCGGCGCCCCGCGCCGCCGCGGCGGTAGTCGCCGGTGGCCGGCCCGTCCGGGTAGCCGGGGTTGGCACGGTAACCCGGGTCGGCCGGGTAGCCCCCGGCCGGGGCGGCGGGACGGCGGTATCCGCCGGACGGCTCGCTCGGGTAGCCGCCCGGGCCGGTGCCGCCGCGGCGGTAGTCCCCGGTAGCCGGGACGTCCGGGTAACCGCCCGGGCCGGCCGCCGGGAACTCACCGGAAGCCGGGAACTCACCGGAACCGGGGTCGTAGCCGGGGCTCAGCGGGTCCACCGGATAGCCGCCCGAGTCCCGCCGGTAGGCAGGCTCGCCGCGGTCCTCCGGCCGCTGTCCCGCGGGGCCGTCCCCCGCGGCGGGCAGCCGCATGGAGACGGTGGCCTGGCCGGGGTCCTGCGTCCCGGTCTGGGGGGCGCCGGGCAGGCCGCGGCCTCCGGCGGCCTCGCCGGGGACCTCACGCGGCCCGCGCTGGCCCTTGGGCCCGCGGCGCAGCGCCTCGATCATCCGGGCCAGGTCGTCCATGGGCAGCCGGAACGTGCCGGTGCAGGTACCGCCCTGCCAGATGGAGAAGACCGCGACGCCCGTATCGGCGTACCAGCTGAGCCGCATGCTGCGGGAGCTGCCTCGTACGTCGAAGAACACCTCACCGAGCCGGGGCAACGGGGCTGCGTCCGACGCTGACATGCTGCCCATGGTGGCGCTGAACTAACGGGTTTGTCCAATTAACGATCACGTATGATATTGCCCGGGTGCACCGGGAAGCCCCGCATCCTGCGGCTATGCGGCGGGGGCAAATCCGCGCCGGGCGGGCTGGACATCTGTGCCGCCAGATTCACGATCCTGCCTGCGGGGCAGGCCCTGCAGATGGCATCATTGATCATCGGTCCGCTGGACTGGGCTGGTTACGGCAGAGCATGGCAGCGCCGCTACGACGCTGGCCTCGCTCATCCGGCAGGGTTGTCTCCCGAGCGCGCCCCCGTGAGGTCACGGGCGCCTCGTGGCTGCCCGCGCCCCGGGAACACGCAGGTGATGCAGTGCGTTGCATACCTACGACGGGGCAAAAGCCGCACGCGCGGAACCGAACGTCCGTAGCAACCAGAGGGTCGGCTGGACGCGGGAAATACATTGAGCCTGTTGAGGAGATCTAATCATGTCTGAGGTACGGCGGCAGGTCACCCTGCCTCCCCGGCCGAACTGGGGCTGGCAAGATGACGCTGCGTGCCGCGGCACGGATGTCGTCCTCTTCTTCGGCCCCGATGGCGAACGCCAGCCCGAGCGGGAGATCCGCGAGCGTAAGGCCAAGGCCCTCTGCGCCAGCTGCCCGGTGCGCAATGAGTGCCTGGATTACGCGATCTCCCGGCCGGAGAAGTACGGCACGTGGGGCGGGCTGAACGAGGACGAGCGCGCCTCCGAGCGGCGCCGCCGGATGCGCCGCGCCAACGCGGCCTGATCGCGAGCCAGGCAGCTGATCTGCCTGCCCTGCCGTGAGCGCAACCACCAGGACTGCCCGGGGGGTACCTGGTGTGACTGCCAGCACAAGCCGATGTCAGCCCGGCCGCAGCGGGCCGGCGGCGAGGAGCCGCCGAACTGGGTGCGGCCGGGCTGATCTCTGTCTCCGGATCTGACCCGGGCCCCACGGGCCCCCGGTCGCCGCTTCGCGCCGGGCCCGACCAGCCGCGCGGGCCAGGCCAGGTAACCGGCAAGCCAATCCGCACCCCTATCTGCCCAGCCGGGAATAGGCGGGCCGGCGCGGCGGTTGGCTCCACCCGTGGGCACTGACCGCGCGCCGCTAGCCGTCCCGGCTGAGCCGGGAACTATTTCGGTAGGAGAACCTGTCTCGACAGGCAATGCCTGCTCATGTGATTCTCGTATGGTGCGCGCTGCCGATCCCCTCCTCGTTGCCCGCAGGCATGTCGACCTGCAGCGGGTACGCAGCGCAGTCTGTCGGCCCGGCCGCTGACCACCGCCCGATCACGGGCGCGTGCCGCGGCCGGTGCCTGGCGCCTGGCAGCTCCTTCGTCCTGCCCTGGCCGCCCAGCTCACCGGCGTAGCCTGAACCAGGCTGCCTGTGCGGTAGCGCCCCAGGACACGAAGGGACGCGCCAGAATGCCGCCAGCCCACCGCCACAAAGGCCAGGGCCAGTGGGCTCTCGGGTACCGCGAGCCACTGAATAAGAACGAGGAAACCAAGAAGAACGATGACGGGCTGAACGTCCGCCAGCGGATCATCGACGTCTACGCCAGGCGGGGCTTCGGCTCCATCGACCCGGCCGACCTGCGCGGCCGGTTCCGCTGGTACGGCCTGTACACCCAGCGCCGGCCGGGCATCGACGGCGGGAAGACGGGCGCGCTGGAGCCGGAGGAGCTGGACGATGAGTACTTCATGCTCCGGGTCCGGATCGACGGCGGCCAGCTGAGCAATGACCAGCTGCGGGCACTGGCGCTGATCTCCAGCCGCTACGCCCGGGGCACCGCCGACCTCACCGACCGGCAGAACATCCAGTACCACTGGATCCGCATCGAGGACGTCCCGGCCATCTGGGACACCCTCGAGGCGGTCGGCCTGTCCAGCATGGAAGCGTGTGGCGACACCCCCCGGGTGGTGCTGGGCTGCCCGCTGGCCGGGATCGACGCCGGGGAGGTGATCGACGCGACCCCGCAGATCGACGCGACCACCGCCCGCTGGGTCGGTAACCCGGAGTTCTCCAACCTGCCCCGCAAGTTCAAGTCGGTGATGAGCGGGTGCGCCGCGCAGTGCACCGTGCACGAGATCAACGACGTATCGTTCGTCGGCGTGGCTGGGCCCGGCGGGGAGCCGGGCTATGACCTGTGGGTGGGCGGCGGGCTGTCCACCAACCCCATGCTGGCCAAGCGGCTCGGCGCCTTCGTCCAGCCCGAGCAGGTGCCCGAGGTGTGGGCCGCGGTCACCGGGGTGTTCCGGGACTACGGCTACCGGCGGCTGCGGCACCGCGCCCGGCTCAAGTTCCTGATCGCGGACTGGGGGCCGGAGAAGTTCCTCGAGGTGCTGGAGAAGGAGTACCTGGGCTACGCGCTGCCGGACGGGCCCGTTCCTCCGCCGCCCCGGGACGGGCGCCGCGACCATGTCGGCGCGCACCGGCAGCGTGACGGCCGCTACTACGTCGGGTTCGCGCCCCGGGTGGGCCGGATGTCCGGCACCGCCCTGGGCCACGTGGCCGACCTGGCCGCCCGGTACGGCAGCGGGCGGGTGCGCACCACCACCGAGCAGAAGATGGTGATCCTGGACGTGCCCGAGGCCAGCGTGGCGGAGCTCACCGCCGCGCTGGACGCCGCCGACCTGCCGGCCGCCCCGAGCGTGTTCCGGCGGCACACCATGGCCTGCACCGGCATCGAGTTCTGCAAGCTGGCCATCGTGGAGACCAAGGCCCGGGCCGCCCAGGTCATCGCGGAGCTGGAGCGCCGGCTGCCGGACTTCACCGAGCCGGTGACGATCAACGTGAACGGCTGCCCGAATTCCTGCGCGCGGATCCAGACCGCGGACATCGGCCTCAAGGGCTCGCTGGTCACCGGGCCGGACGGGACCCAGGCCGAGGGCTTCCAGATCCACCTGGGCGGCAGCCTCGGTGGCGGCGACGGAACCGGTTCCGGGTTCGGCCGGAAGATCCGCGGGCTGAAGACCACCGCCGAGGACCTGCCGGACTACCTGGAGCGGGTACTGCGCCGCTTCGAGGCCGGCCGCGGGGACGGCGAGACCTTCGCCGCGTGGACCGCCCGGGCCAGCGAGGAGGACTTCGCATGACCAGCCCCGCACATCAAGCAAAGCGCGCCGTTCCGTTTTATTGCCCCTATTGCGGTGAAGAAGACCTGGAACCACGGGAACAGGACGGCACCTGGCGTTGCCGCAGCTGCATCAGGTCTTTCCAGCTACGCTTGGCGGGAACGGGAGTGATCCGGTGAGCGACGCCGCCACCAAGCCAGCAACCGCTGGCCCTGCTGCCGGGGAGGAAGCAATCCGGATGGAGAGGCTCGCAGCCCAGGCCGCTGACGCGCTGGCCGACGCACCAGCGGAAGAGATCATCCGGTGGGCCGTGGACCAGTTCGGCGATCGGCTGTGCATCACGTCGTCCATGACTGACGCGGTCATCATCCACCTCGCCTCGCAGGTGAAGCCGGGGCTGGACGTCATCTTCCTGGACACCGGCTACCACTTCGCGGAGACCCTGGGCACCCGGGACGCGGTGTCCGCGGTCTACCCGGTGAACGTGGTCAACGTGACCCCGTCGCGGACCGTCGAGGAGCAGGACGCCGTGCTGGGGCCCCGGCTGTACGGGCGCAACCCGGACCTGTGCTGCTACTTCCGCAAGGTGGTGCCGCTGGAGCGGGCACTGGACCCCTACGACGCGTGGCTCACCGGGGTGCGCCGCGAGGAGACCAACGCGCGCAGCGACACCAAGGCCGTCCAGTGGGACGCCCGGCGCCAGATGGTCAAGGTCAACCCCATCGTGGCCTGGACCCAGGAGCAGGTGGACACGTTCATCGCCGAGCAGGGCGTGCTGGTGAACCCGCTGGTCTACGACGGCTACCCGTCGATCGGCTGCGCCACCTGCACGCTGCCGGTGGCGCCCGGCGCCGACCCGCGCAGCGGCCGGTGGACCGGGACCGGCAAGACCGAATGCGGCATCCACACCGCCTGACGCCGCCGCCCCTGGTCGCTGTCGCGCACGGCAGCCGGGACCCGCGCGCCGGCGCTGCCGTCGCCGGTCTGGTCGCCGCGGCCCGGGAGCGGGCCGCCACCCGCGGGCTGGCCGGGCTGGACGCGCGGCAGGCCTTCCTGGGCCATGCCGCGCCGGCCCCCGCCCAGGTCCTGGACGCGCTGGCCAGCGAGGCAGCCGGCGGCGGCCCGCGGCGCGTGATAGTCCTCCCGCTGCTGCTTACCGCGGCCTACCACAGTGGTACCGACATCCCCGCGCTGCTGGAGGACGCGGCGGCGCGGTGGCCCATGCTGCGGATCAGTCGCGGGACGCCCCTCGGGCCGCACCGGGGCCTGCTCCGGGCGCTGGAGCGGCGGCTCGCCGAGGCCGGCCAGGACTGGGCGGACGGCGCCCGGCATACCGCGGTGGTGCTCGCGTCGGCCGGGTCCAGCCAGCCGGCCGCGAACGCCGTCACCGCCCGGCTGGCCGCGGACTGGCAGGCGGCCCGCGGCTGGCGGGCCGTGCTGCCCGGGTACGCCTCCGCGGCCCGGCCGACGCCGCAGGAAGCGGTGACGGCGCTGCTGCGGGACAGGGCCAGCCGGGTCGTGGTGGCCAGTTACCTGCTCGCCCCCGGCCTGTTCGCCGACCGCATCGCCGCCGCCACCCGGGCCGCCGGCGCGGCCGTGGTATCCGCCCCGCTGGGGGCGGCACCCGAGGTCGCCGATGTGCTGCTGGACCGCTACACGGAGGCGCTGGCGCAGCCGGTACCGGAGGGCCAGCCAGCTCGCTGGCCAGGCGGGGCTCGCCGCACGCGGGTCACCGCCGGGCCAGCGAGGCCCGGGGGGTTGCTGCCCCGGGATAGCCCGGTTTCCCTCAGGTAACTTGCGGGTAGTGGTCGCTTTGCCGGCGGTGCCCGGCGGGTTATGGTCACCACATGACCCCTGCACCGGCTGGCGGGCCGCACCGGACGCATGCCGTGCTCAACCAGGTACCGCCGCTGGCTGGTCACGACGTTGCCGACGACCCCGCGCTGCTGGCCGGGCTGGCCCGCGAGGGGGCCGGCTGGGCCGAGCCGGCCCTGCACGAGCTGGGCACGGCGGCGGGCGCGGCGGACACGGCCGAGCATGCCCGGCTGGCCAACGAGCACCCTCCGGTGCTGCGCAGCCATGACGCCCAGGGGAACCGTATCGACGAGGTCGAGTTCCACCCGTCCTGGCATGTGCTGCTGGGCACGGCGGTGCGGGCCGGCCTGCACGCCGCCCCGTGGTCTGAGCCGGAGCCCGGCGCGCAGGTGGCCCGGGCGGCCAAGTTCTACGTGTGGTCGCAGGCCGAGGCCGGGCACGGCTGCCCGGTGTCGATGACCTATGCCGCGGTGCCCGCGCTGCGCCACGCGCCGGACCTGGCCCGCCAGTTCGTGCCGCTGCTGGCGGCCCGGGTGTACGACCCGGGGCTGCGGCCCCCGGCGGGCAAGGCCGGGCTGCTGGCCGGGATGGCGATGACCGAGAAGCAGGGCGGGTCGGACGTGCGCGCCGGGACGACCCGGGCCGAGCCGGTCCCCGGCGCCGGGGACAGCGCCCACCTGATCACCGGGCACAAATGGTTCTGCTCCGCGCCGATGAGTGATCTCTTCCTGATCCTGGCCCAGGCGCCCGCCGGGCTGACCTGCTTCCTGCTCCCCCGGGTGCTGCCCGACGGGCGCCGCAACGCGATGGCACTGCAGCGGCTCAAGGACAAGCTGGGCAACCGGTCCAACGCCTCCGCCGAGGTGGAATTCGACGGTGCGCTGGCCTGGCCGGTCGGCGAGGCCGGGCGCGGGGTGCGGACCATCATCGACATGGTCAGCGCCACCCGGCTGGACTGCGTGCTGGGCAGCGCGGCCGGGATGCGCCGCGGCTGCGTCACCGCGGTGCATTACGCCGCGCACCGGCAGGCGTTCGGCAAGGACCTGATCGCCCAGCCGCTGATGGCCTCGGTGCTCGCCGACCTCACCCTGGAGGCGGAGGCCGCCACCACGCTGGCCATCCGGCTGGCCGGCGCGGCCGACCGGGCCGCCCGCGGGGACGGCGCCGAGGCGGCGCTGCTGCGGGTCACGCTGCCCGCGGCCAAGCACTGGATCTGCAAGCGGGCCCCCATGCACGCCGCGGAGGCGCTGGAATGCCTGGGCGGCAATGGCTATGTGGAGGAGTCGGGGATGCCCCGGCTGTACCGCGAGGCGCCGCTCAACTCCATCTGGGAGGGCTCCGGCAACGTGACGGCACTAGACCTGCTGCGCGCGCTGCGGCGCCAGGAGGGCGCCGCTGACGCCCTCGCCGCCGAGCTGGCCCGCTCGGCCGGGGCCGACTCCCGGCTGGACGCCGCGGCCGGGCGGCTGCGCACCGCCGTGGCCGCGCTGGCCGGGCAGCCCGCCGCCGACGCGGAGTTCGGCGCCCGGCGGCTGGCCGGGATGGTCACCGTCACCCTGCAGGCCTCGCTGCTCGTCCGGCACGCCCCGGCGGCCGTGGCCGACGCGTTCTGCGCCTCGCGGCTCGGCTCCGGGGCGGAGGCACTGGGACCGGGGGTGCCGTTCGGCCTGTTGCCTGACCGGACGGCGGTCGAGGAGATTCTGGACCGGTCGCGGCGGGCCCCCAGGTAGGGTCACATCGTGCGCGTGTGGCCGGGAGCTCCCTATCCGCTCGGGGCCACGTGGGATGGTACCGGGACAAACTTCGCGTTGTTCTCCGAAGTCGCCGAGCAGGTGGAGCTGTGCCTGCTGAACGGGGACGACGACGCCGCGCTGACCGAGACGCGGATCCCGCTCACCGAGGTGGACGCGCTCGTCTGGCACTGCTACCTGCCTGACGTGGGACCCGGCCAGCGCTACGGCTACCGGGTGCACGGGCCCTACGACCCCGGCCGGGGGCACCGCTGCAACCCGGCCAAGCTGCTGCTCGACCCGTACGGCAAGTCGCTCAACGGGGAACTGCGCTGGCACGAGTCGCTGTTCAGCTACCGGTTCTCCGACCCGGCCGCGTGGAACACGGCCGACAGCGCGCCGTACATGCCGCAGAACGTGGTCATCAACCCGTTCTTCGACTGGGGCGATGACCGGGCGCCGCGGATCCCCTACCACGAGACCGTCATTTACGAGGCGCACGTGCGCGGGCTCACGATCCGGCACCCCGATGTGCCGGCCGAGCTGCGCGGCACCTACGCGGGGCTGGCCCACCCGGCCGTCATCGAGCACCTGGCCCGGCTCGGCGTCACCGCGGTCGAGCTGATGCCGGTGCACCAGTTCGTGCCCGAGCACACGCTGGTCGCCCGGGGGCTGAGCAACTACTGGGGCTACAACACGATCGGCTTCCTCGCCCCGCACAAGGCGTACTCGTCCTCCATCCAGCGCGGCGGCCAGGTCGGCGAGTTCAAGGCCATGGTGCGGGACCTGCACGCGGCGGGCATCGAGGTCATCCTGGACGTGGTGTACAACCACACCGCCGAGTCCGATCACCGCGGGCCCACGCTGTCCTTCCGCGGCATCGACAACGCGGCCTACTACCGGCTGCGCGACGACGACCCGCGCTACTACCTGGACTACACCGGGTGCGGGAACAGCCTCAACGTGCGGCACCCGCACGCGCTGCAGCTGATCCTGGACTCGCTGCGCTACTGGATCCTGGACATGCACGTGGACGGGTTCCGGTTCGACCTGGCCTCCGCGCTGGCCCGGGAACTGCACGATGTGGAGCGGCTGTCCGCCTTCTTCGACCTGGTCCAGCAGGACCCGGTGGTGTCCCAGGTCAAGCTCATCGCCGAGCCGTGGGATGTCGGCGAGGGCGGCTACCAGGTGGGCAACTTCCCGCCGCTGTGGACCGAATGGAACGGCAAGTACCGGGACACGGTCCGGGACTTCTGGCGCGGCAACCCGGAGACGCTGCCTGAATTCGCCTCCCGGCTGACCGGCTCCAGCGACCTGTACGAGACCAGCGGGCGGCGGCCGGTCGCGTCGATCAACTTCGTCACCTGCCACGACGGGTTCACGCTGCCCGACCTGGTTTCTTACAACCGCAAGCACAACGAGGCCAACGGGGAGGACAACGCCGACGGGACCAACGACAACCGGTCATGGAACTGCGGCACCGAAGGGCCGTCGGCCGACCCGGCCATCACCGCGCTGCGGGCCCGGCAGCGGCGGAACTTCCTGGCCACCCTGCTGTTCTCGCAGGGTGTCCCGATGCTGCTGGCCGGGGACGAGATCGGCCGGACCCAGCAGGGCAACAACAACGCCTACTGCCAGGACAACGAGACGTCCTGGGTGGACTGGTCCGGGCGGGAGGAGGCGGACTTCGCTGAGTTCGCCCGCGCGGTGGCCGGGCTGCGCCGGGACCACCCGGTGTTCCGCCGCCGCCGGTTCTTCCGCGGGCCGGACGGCAGCCAGGACGGCCTCAGCGACATCGCCTGGCTCACCCCGTCCGGCCGGGAGATGATGGACGAGGACTGGAAGACCGGGTACGCCAAGTCCCTGGGTGTCTTCCTCAACGGGGACGCCATCACTGAGCCCGGCCCCCGCGGCGAGCCGGTCCGGGACGACTCCTTCCTGCTGCTGTTCTGCGCGGACGGCGAGGCAGCCTGGTTTACCCTGCCCGGGCCCGAGTTCGGCCGCCGCTGGGAGGTGGTGCTGGACACCGCGGGCGCCGCCGACGGTGAGCGCCCGGCCGCCGCCATGATCGAGCTCGCGGCCCGGTCGATGATCGTGCTGCGCCGGATCGCCGGCCCGGCCGGGAGCGGCCAGTGACGGCGCTGCGCCAGATCTACCCGCCTGCCGCTGGCGACGCGGCGCCCGGCCTGCCCGCGCTGTACGCCTACCCCAGCGGCGCCCAGGCCCCCGGCCGGCCCTGGGTGCGGGCCAGCATGATCGCCAGCGCCGATGGCGCCGCCGCGGTCGACGGCCTGTCCGGCGGCCTGTCCGGGACCCCCGACCGGACCGTCTTCGGGCTGCTCCGGGCCCTCGCGGACGTGATCCTCGTCGGCGCGGGCACAGTCCGCGACGAGCAGTACGGGCCGGCCCGGGTCGGGCCCCGGTGGGCGGGGCTCCGCGCGGGCCGCCCGGCCACCCCGGCCATCGCGGTGCTGACCGGCCGGCTGGACCTGGACCTGGACGGCCCGCTGCTGACCCAGGCGCCCGCGGACGCTCGCACCCTCGTGCTGACCACCCAGGCGGCACCCGCGGCGTTGCGGGCTCAGGCGGCCCGGAACGCCGACGTGATCATCGCGGGCGGGCAGCGGGCCGATCCGGCGGCCGCCATCACCGCGCTGGCCAGCCGCGGCTACCGGAACATCCTCGCCGAAGGCGGCCCGCATCTGCTCGGCCAGCTGGCCGGGGCCGGGCTGCTCGACGAACTGTGCGTCACGGTCAGCCCGGTGCTGGCCGCCGGGCCGGCCGGCCGGATCATCGCCGGCCGCCGGCCGGACCAGCCCGGCTGGAGCTGGCCCATGTGCTGACCCAGGACGACTTCCTGCTCTGCCGCTACCTGCGCCGGCCCGGCTGATCCGGCGCTGCGGTGCCTAGCCGCGGGAGGCGAGGATCTCGGCCAGGTCGAAGCTGACCGGCTCGTCCAGCTGCGCGTAGGTGCACGACCGCGGGTCGCGGTCCGGCCGCCACCGGGCGAACTGGGTGGTGTGCCGGAACCGGGTGCCCTCCATGTGGTCGTACCGGACCTCCACCACCCGCTCGGGGCGGAGCGGTACGAAGGACAGGTCTTTCCCGGCGTTCCACCGGCTGGTCTCCGACGAGCGCGGGTTGCGCACCGGCGGCTCAGCACCGCCACCCCACTTCCACGGGTGCCCGTCGAACGTGGTGACCAGCGGCTGCAGCTCGTCGTACAGCTCACGGCGGCGGGCCATCGGGAAGGCGCCCACCACGCCCACGCTGGCCAGGTCGCCGCGGCCGGTGTACAGCCCGAGCAGCAGCGACCCCACGGCCCTCGGGCTGCTCTTGTGCGGCCGGTAGCCGGCCACCACGCAGTCCGCGGTGCGCTCGTGCTTGATCTTGAGCATGACCCGCTTGTCCGGCTCGTACGTGCCGTCCAGCAGCTTGGCGATGAGGCCGTCCAGGCCGGCCCCTCGAACTGCTCGAACCACCGCCCGGCGACCGCGTGATCCACGGTGGCCGGGGTCAGGTGCACCGGCGGCCCGGCCCCGGCCAGCGCCTCCTCCAGGGCGGCGCGGCGGCGGGCGAACGGCTCCTGGCACAGGTCCGCCTCACCCAGCGCGAGCAGGTCGAACGCGACGAAGTGGGCCGGGGTCTGCCCGGCCAGCAGGGCCACCCGGGAGGCGGCCGGGTGGATCCGCTGCAGCAGCGCGTCGAAGTCCAGCCGCTGCCCGGACGCATCCGGGATGATGATCTCGCCGTCGATCACGCAGCGCTCCGGCAGGTGCTCCAGCACCGCCGCCACCAGCTCGGGGAAGTACCGGGTCATCGGCCGCTCGTTCCGGCTGCCGATCTCCACCTCCGCGCCGTCCCGGAACACGATCGAGCGGAACCCGTCCCACTTGGGCTCGAAGCTGTACGGGCCGTCGGGTATCCGCGGGACCGGGCGGGCCAGCATCGGCGCCACCGGCGGGTTGACCGGAAGATCCATGACACCATCCTGCCCGGGCCGCCGGGCCGCCACGCCCGCCTCACGGCACGGGGATAGCCTGTCCCGATGGCGCTGCACAGGAACACGTGGGAGCAAGACGAACTCGAGATCAACCCGGTCTACGTCCGGGAGGAACGGCTCACGGTGCCACGGCACCGGCTGGCCCAGCACGGCCTGCTGCCGGACACCGCCCTGCAGGCGGTCCGCGACGAGCTGACCCTGGACGGCAATGCCCGGCTGAACCTGGCCACGTTCGTGACCACCTGGATGGAGCCCCAGGCCGAGCAGCTGATGACCGAGTGCCTGTCCAAGAACATGATCGACAAGGATGAGTACCCGCAGACCGCGGAGCTGGAGTCGCGGTGCGTGAACATCCTGGCCGACCTGTGGCACGCGCCGGAGCGGGGCGCGGCCACCGGGACCTCGACCACCGGGTCCAGCGAAGCCTGCATGCTGGGCGGGATGGCGCTGCTGTGGCGCTGGCGGGAGCGGCGCCGGGCGGCCGGTGCGGACAGCACCCGGCCGAACCTGGTGATGGGCACGAACGTCCAGGTGTGCTGGGACAAGTTCTGCCGGTACTGGCAGGTGGAGCCCCGGATGGTGCCGATGGAGCCGGGCCGGCTGCACCTGCGCGGGCCGGAGGCCGCCGCCCAGTGTGACGAGAACACCATCGGGGTGGTGGCCATCCTCGGCTCCACCATGGACGGCAGCTACGAGCCGGTCGCCGAGATCAGCGCGGAACTCGAGCGCCTGCACGCGGCGGGCGGCCCGGACGTGCCGATCCACGTGGACGCGGCCTCGGGCGGCTTCGTCGCCCCGTTCCTGCACCAGGACCTGAGCTGGGACTTCCGGGTATCGCGGGTCGCGTCGATCAACGCCAGCGGGCACAAGTACGGCCTCGTCTACCCCGGGGTCGGCTGGGTGGTCTGGCGGGACGGCGAGGCGCTGCCCGACGATCTGGTCTTCAAGGTCAACTACCTGGGCGGGGAAATGCCCACGTTCGCGCTGAATTTCTCCCGGTCCGGGTCGAACGTGGCCGCGCAGTACTACAACTTCCTGCGGCTCGGCTTCGACGGCTACCAGCACATCCAGCAGGTGTGCCAGGACGTGGCACGGCACCTGTCCGGGGAGATCTCCCAGATGAACGTGTTCGAGTTGCTGTCGGACGGCAGCGACCTGCCCGTGTTCGCCTTCCGGATCGCCGACCCGGACCCCGGTTTCTCCGTCTTCGACCTGTCCGAGCGGCTGCGCGCCCGGGGCTGGCTGGTGCCCGCCTACACGTTCCCGGCCAACCTGACCGACACCGCGGTGCTCCGCATCGTGGTGCGCAACGGGTTCAGCAAGGACCTCGCCAACCTGCTCCTGGCCGACATACGGCAGCACGTGCACCAGCTGTCCGCGCACCCGCACAGCGCGGTCCCGCTGGCTCAGCCCGGGCACCGCGAGTCGTTCGCGCACTGAGGCGGAGCGGTTCGCGTCGCCGGACGGGGCGGGCCCTCAGCCGGATCAGCACCGGCCCTAAGACAGCTAACCGCGGCCAGGGCCTGGCCGCGGTTAGCCTCAGTCCTGCCGGTCAGCCGTTGCGGCGCAGCCGGTCCAGCGCCTCGGCCAGGATGGCCGCGCCATCGGTGTCGTTGCGCCGTTCCTTCACGTAGGCCAGGTGCGTCTTGTACGGCTCACTGTGCGGCGGCCCGGGCGGGTTGTTCTCGTCGCGCCCGGCGGGATACCCGCACCGGGGACAGTCCCACGTCTCCGGGATCGCGGCATCGCAGGCAAAGCTGGGCCGGGTCTCGTGCTTGTTGGCGCACCAGAAGGCGACCCTGATCCGTGGTGCTGCCTCACCACGCTCCGCCTCGCCCATGGGGCCGGCCCCGACTCGGCTGCCCCTGATCGCGTTGCCACTACTCACTGCTCACCCCTTGCTACGTGCGCTAGCTGGCATGTCTGGTGACGCGGGCGGGTCAGCGGTTCAGCAGCAGATTGAGCCCGACGATGCAGAGGAACCAGATGACGCCGGTGAAGACCGTAAGACGGTCGAGGTTACGCTCGACCACTGACGATGATCCCAGGGTGGATGTGACTCCGCCACCGAATAGGTCAGACAGGCCGCCGCCCTTGCCCTTATGCAGCAGCACCAGCAGCATCATCAGCAAGCTGGTGATGATGAGCACGACCGAGATCCCGATAACCACCGCTACAGTCTCATCTCTCCGCAGGCACGCTTGTCCGGGGCCGGGTCAGGCACCGGCCGTCAGTTCACGGTACCGGCAGATCGTGGCGAACCCGCCCGCATCCAGGCTCGCCCCGCCGACCAGCGCCCCGTCAATGTCCGGATGCGCCATGATGGCCGCGACGTTGTCGGCTTTCACCGACCCGCCATACAGGATACGCACTGCGGCCGCCGCGGCGTCGCCGTGAACCCCGGAAAGCCGCTGCCGGATCGCGCCGCACACCTCCTGGGCGTCCTGCGGTGAGGCGACCTCGCCGGTGCCGATGGCCCACACCGGCTCGTACGCCACCACCAGCCCGGCCACCTGCTCAGGCGTGAGCCCGGCCAGGCCGCCGTCGAGCTGGCCCAGGGTGTGGGTCAGATGCTCCCCGGCCCTCCGGATGTCCAGGTTCTCGCCGATGCACAGGATCGGCGTCAGCCCGGACCGCAGCGCCGCCTTCACCTTGGCGTTGACCAGCGCGTCGTCCTCGTTGTGGTACTGCCGCCGCTCGGAGTGGCCGGCCAGCACGCAGGTGCAGCCCAGCTTGGCCAGCATCGGCCCGGACACGTCGCCGGTGTAGGCGCCCGCCTCGTGCGGCGAGAGGTCCTGGGCGCCGTAGCCGATGCGCAGCTTGTCCCCGGCCACCAGCGTCTGCACGCTGCGCAGCGCGGTGAACGGCGGCAGCACGACCACATCGACCGCGTCGTAGTCCTTGTTGTTCAGCGTGAAGGCCAGCTTCTGGACCAGGGCCAGCCCCTCGAAGTGCGTGTTATGCATCTTCCAGTTGCCGGCCATGAGCGGCTTGCGCACCGGGCCCGCGGCCATCAGCCGGCCCCGCCCGCGTCCGACTCCAGCGCGCTCAGCCCGGGCAGGGTGCGGCCCTCCAGGTACTCCAGGCTGGCCCCGCCGCCAGTGGAGATGTGCGTGAACGCGCCCGCCGGGAAGCCGAGCTGCCGGACCGCCGCCGCGGAGTCGCCCCCGCCGACCACGGTCAGACCGCTGACCGCGCTGATCGCGTCGGCCAGCGCCCGGGTGCCCGCCGCGAACGCCGGGAACTCGAACACGGCCGGCCCGTTCCAGAACACGGTCTTGGCGTCGGCCAGCTTCTGCGCGAACAGCACCCGGCTGGCCGGGCCCATGTCCAGGCCCTCCCGGTCGGCCGGGAACTCGCCGACCCTGACCACCTTATGATCCGCGTCCGGCGCGAACCGGTCGGCGGCCACCAGGTCCACGGGCAGCACGACCTCCACGCCGCGCCGCTCCGCCTCGGCCAGCACCTCGGAGACCCGCGGGATCAGGTCGGCTTCCAGCAGCGACTTGCCGACCTCGTAACCCTGGGCGGCCAGGAACGTGTAGGACATGCCGCCGCAGATGATCAGCCGGTCGGCCTTGCCCAGCAGGTTGCCGATGACCGCCAGCTTGTCCGATGGCTTGGCCCCGCCGAGCACCACCACGTAGGGCCGCGCCGGGTCGGTGGTGAGCTGCCGGAGCACCGCGATCTCGGCGATTACCAGCTCCCCGGCGGCGTGCGGCAGCAGCGCGGGCACGTCGTACACGCTGGCGTGCTTGCGATGCAGCGCGCCGAACCCGTCGCCCACGTACAGCGAGGCCAGCGCGGCGAACCGGCGGGCCAGCTCACCCCGCTGGGCGTCGTCCTTGCTGGTCTCGGCGGGCTCGAAGCGGACGTTCTCCAGCAGCGCCACCTCGCCGTCGGCCAGCCCGGCCGCCACGGCCTGGGCCGAGGGCCCCGCCACGTCGGCGGCGAGCGCCACCGGCTGGCCGAGAAGCTCGCCGAGCCGGGCCGCCACCGGCCGCAGCGACGGGCCGCCGGCCGCCCGCGCGGCGTAGCCGTCGCCCTTGGGCCGCCCCAGGTGGGCGCAGACGAGCACCCGGGCGCCCCGCCCGGTCAGGTTGATGATGGTGGGCAGGCTGGCCCGGATCCGGCCGTCGTCGGTGATGGTCGCACCGTCCAGCGGCGTGTTCAGGTCGGAGCGGAGCAGCACGACCTGCCCGGCGACGTCCAGGTCGTCGAGTCGCCTCATGACAGCCGCGCCCCGACGAGCGCCGTGAGGTCGGCGAGCCGGTTGGAGTAGCCCCACTCGTTGTCGTACCAGCCGATCACCTTCACCTGGTCGCCGAAGGTCATGGTGAGCGAGGAGTCGAAGGTGCACGACCAGGGAGTGCCGACGATGTCCGAGGACACGATCGGGTCGGCGGTGTAGTGCAGGTACCCCTTGAGGGCGCCCTCGGCGGCCGCCTTGAACGCGGCGTTCACCTCGTCCTTGGTGACTTCCCGGGTCAACTGGACGACCAGGTCGGTCACCGACCCGTCCATCACCGGGACCCGCATCGCCATCCCGTCAAACTTGCCCTTGAGCTCGGGCAGCACCAGCGCCGTGGCCTTGGCCGCGCCGCTGCTGGTCGGGATGATGTTCTGCGCGGCGGCCCGGGCGCGCCGCAGGTCCTTGTGCGGGAAGTCCAGGATGACCTGGTCGTTGGTGTAGGCGTGGATGGTGGTCATCAGGCCCTTGACGACGCCGAAGCTGTCGTGCAGCACCTTGGCCAGCGGGGCCACGCAGTTGGTGGTGCACGAGGCGTTGGACAGGATGTGGTGGCTGGCCGGATCGTAGGACCCGTCGTTGACGCCCATCACGATCGTGATGTCCTCGCCCGAGGCCGGGGCGGAGATGATGACCTTCCTGGCCCCGGCCTCCAGGTGCTTGCCCGCGTCGGCCGCCTTGGTGAACCGGCCGGTGGACTCGATCACCACGTCCACGCCCAGGTCGCGCCAGGGCAGCGCGCCGGGATCGCGTTCAGCCAGGACCTTGATCTGCTGGCGGCCGGCCCGGATGCTCTCGCCGTCGGCGGTCACCTCGGCGTCCAGGGTGCCGAGCACCGTGTCGTACTTGAGCAGGTGCGCCAGTGTCGCGGTGTCGGTCAGGTCGTTCGCGGCAATGATCTCGATGCCCTCGCCGGCGCCCGCGTGCACCGCACGCCAGAAGTTACGCCCGATGCGGCCGAATCCATTGATGCCCACGCGAGTAGTCACGGTGGCCCGTCTCCCTCGTCCCTAGCTCCATGCGGGCCGGCTCTCCGGCCGTCCCGGCGGGCGGCGCCGGCCTGTGGCGGCACCTGTCCCCGGCTCTGACCCTATCGGAATCCGGCCCGTCGCCAGCGCCGCCGGAGCACGGGTTAGCCGGCTGTCTGCACGGCGGCCCGGTGCGGCCGGCCGGGCCGGTCGCCGGGTGCGGCACGGGGCGGTCAGGTCAGCATGTCCGGGGGCAGGCTCGCCTCGGTGTCCGGCACGCCGAGGTCGCGGGCGCGCTTGTCGGCCATGGCGAGCAGCCGCCGGATCCGGCCGGCGATGGCGTCTTTGGTCAGCGGGGGGCTGGCCAGCTGGCCCAGTTCCTCCAGGCTGGCCTGCCGGTGCTCGATCCGCATCCGGCCGGCCAGGGTCAGGTGCTCCGGGGCCTCGGTGCCCAGGATTTCCAGCGCGCGCTCCACCCGGGCACCGGCCGCCACCGCGGCCCGGGCGCTGCGCCGCAGGTTGGCGTCATCGAAGTTGGCCAGCCGGTTCGCAGTGGCCCGCACTTCGCGGCGCATCCGCCGTTCCTCCCAGGCCAGCACGCTGTTGTGCGCCCCGAGCCGGGTTAGCAGCGCACTGATGGCATCGCCGTCCCGCACCACCACCCGGTCCACGCCGCGCACCTCGCGGGCCTTCGCGCTGATCTTGAGCCGCCGGGCCGCGCCGACCAGCGCCAGCGCCGCCTCCGGTCCCGGGCAGGTGATCTCCAGCGACATGGAGCGGCCCGGCCCGGTCAGGCTGCCGTGGGCCAGGAACGCGCCCCGCCAGGCCGCCTCGCAGTCGCAGGTGGTGCCGGCCACCACCTGCCTCGGCAGCCCGCGGACCGGCCGGCCGTAGTTGTCCACCAGGCCCGTCTGCCGGGCCAGGCCGTCCCCGTCCTTGCGCACCCGGACCACGTACCGGTTGCCCTTGCGCAGCCCGCTGGGCGCCAGCACGATGAGGTCGGAGGAGTGCCCGAACACCTCCGCGATGTCCTTGCGCAGCCGCCGGGCCGCCACCCCGGTGTCCAGCTCCGCCTCGACCACGATGCGCCCGCTGGCCAGGTGCAGGCCGCCCGCGAAGCGCAGCAGGGCGGACACCTCCGCCTTCCGGCAGCACGGCTTGAGCACGGTCACCCGGCTGAGCTCATCCTTGACCAGGCCGGTCATCGCCACCGGCATCACTCCCCCTCGAAAATCTCTGCGAATGCCCCCGCCAGCTGGCGCGGATCGTGGCGCGGGGTCCCATCCCGCATGGCCAGATCCGCCAGGACCAGCCGGCCTCCCAGCCGGCCCGCTGCCTTGTCCAGCTCGGCGGCGGTGCCCCCCGCGGCCCCGCGGTCCGCGAGCACGACGTCGACCCGGAGCTGTGGTGCGTGATCAGCAAGTACTTCCAGGTGATTCTGCGGGGAGAATCCTTCCGTCTCGCCAGGCTGCGGTACCAGGTTGAGCGCCACGATGCGCCGGGCCGGGGTGGCGATCAGCGCCCGGGCCAGGTCCGGCACGAGCAGGTGCGGGATGACGCTGGTGAACCATGAGCCCGGGCCGAGTACCACCCAGTCGGCCTCGCCGATCGCGGCCACCGCTTCCGGGCAGGCGGGCGGGTCCGCCGGGATCAGCGACACTGAGCGTACCCGGCCGGTGGTGGATGCGCAGGCCACCTGGCCGCGCACGGTGGACAGGACCTCCGGCCGGGCCGGGTCGCCCCCCGCCACCTCGGCGGCCAGGTCAAGCGGGACCGAGGCCATCGGCAGCACCCGGCCGTGCGCGCCCAGCAGCCGGGCGACCCAGTCCAGGCCCTGCACCGTATCGCCGAGCAGTTCCCACAGGGCGACGATGAGCACGTTGCCCACCGCGTGCCCGCCCAGCTCGGCGTCCCCGGTGAACCGGTGCTGCACCACCCGGCTCCACGTGGTGCCCCACGCGTCGTCGCCGCACAGCGCGGCCAGGGCCATCCGCAGGTCCCCCGGGGGCAGCACGCCGAACTCGCGGCGCAGCCGGCCGCTGGAGCCGCCGTCATCAGCCACGGTCACGATCGCGGTCAGCTGGCGGGTGACCCGGCGCAGCGCGGACAGGGCGGCGAACAGGCCGTGGCCGCCGCCGAGCGCCGCGACCTTGGGGTTGAGCGGCCGGACCGACGGGGCCACCGCGGCGCCGGCGGCGCGGGCCGGCGGCCCGCTCACTCGCGCCCCAGATCCCGGTGCAGCACCTGGACCGAGGGGCCGCTGCCGGTGAGCTGGCTGGCCACCTGCTCGGCCATGGCGACGCTGCGGTGCTTGCCGCCGGTGCAGCCGATGGCCAGCGTGACGAACCGCTTGCCCTCGCGCTCGTAGCCGTCCAGGACTACCCGCAGCGAGGCCACGTAGCTGGCCAGGAACTCCGCGGCGCCCGGCTGGCTGAGCACGTAGTCCCGGACTGGCTCGTCGCGCCCGGTCATCGCGGCCAGCTCGGGCACCCAGCGCGGGTTGGGCAGGAAGCGGCAGTCGGCCACCATGTCCGCGTCCACCGGGAGCCCGTACTTGTAGCCGAACGAGACCACGTTCACCCGCAGCGCGGCCTGGGCCTCCGCGCCGAACGCGGCGTGCATCCGGGCCCGCAGCTCGTGCACGTTGAGCGCCGAGGTGTCGATGACCAGGTCGGCCTCCTCGCGCACGCCGCGCAGCAGCATCCGCTCCGCTGCGATGCCCTCCACCACCCGGCCGCTCTCCTGCAGCGGGTGCGGGCGGCGGACGCTCTCGAACCGCCGGACCAGCGTGTCGTCAGCCGCCTCCAGGAAGACCACCCGCGGCTTGACGCCGCGGGCGGCCAGCTCGCCGATGGCGGTCTGCAGGTCAGTGGAGAAAGCCCGGCTGCGCACGTCCATCACGGCCGCCACCCGGGGCACCGCGCCCATTGCCCGCCGGGCCAGCTCGATCATGGTGGGCAGCAGGCCGGGCGGCAGGTTGTCGGCGACGAACCAGTCCAGGTCCTCCAGCGACTTCGCCGCGGTGCTGCGGCCGGCCCCGGACATGCCGGTGATGATCACGATGTCCGGCGCGGCCCTGGCCTCCACGGCCGGCTCGGCCCGGCTCATCGTGCCCGCCCGCCGGCGGCTGACTCAGTCAAGACGTTCCCCCATCCGCCACGCTGGCCGCCCCGTCCGTCCCGCCGCCCGGCGGGGCCGTCTCGCCACGCGGCGCCGCGCGGTCCGGCCCCGCCGTCCCATCGCGCACCGTCCGGGCCCGCACCGTCCGGGCCCGCACCGTCCGGGCCGGCGGGCCGCAGCGCGGCCAGCACCGCCCCGGCGATCCGCGGCCCGATGCCGGGCAGGCCGGCGATTTCCGGCTCGGTCGCGCTGGCCAGCTTGCGCACCGAGCCGAAGTGCCGTAGCAGCGTAGCCCGCCGGGCCGGGCCGAGTCCCGGGACCGAGTCAAGCTCGCTAACCGCCATGGCCTTTGACCGTTTTGCCCGGTGGTAGGTGATGGCGAAGCGGTGCGCCTCGTCCCGGACCCGCTGCAGCAGGTACAGGCCCTCGCTGGCCCGTGGCATGATCACCGGCTCGCCCTCCCCCGGCAGCCACACCTCCTCCAGCCGCTTGGCCAGCCCGCACACCGCGACCTCATCGATGCCGAGCTCGGCCAGCGCCCGGGCGGCCGCGGCCACCTGGGGCTGGCCGCCGTCGATGACCACCAGGTTCGGCGGGTAGGCGAACTTGCGCGGCTGGCCGATGACCTCCGCGCTGACCTCGGTGTCACCGAGCGAGTCCAGCTCGCCGGTGGCCTCGCGCTCCTCCAGGTACCGGCGGAACCGCCGGGTGATCACCTCGTAGATGGAGGCCACGTCGTCTGTCCCGCCGGTGCCCTTGATCGCGAAGCGCCGGTACTCCGACTTGCGGGCCAGGCCGTCCTCGAAGACCACCATGGATGCGACCACGTGGGTGCCCTGCAGGTTGGACACGTCATAGCACTCAATGCGCAGCGGCGCCTCGTCCATGCCGAGCGCGTCCTGGATCTCCTGCAGCGCGCGGCTGCGCGTGGTCAGGTCACTGGCCCGGCGGGTCTTGTGCAGGGCCAGTGACTCCGCCGCGTTCCGGGTGACGGTCTCCAGCAGCGCCGCCTTGTCGCCGCGCCGGGGCACCCGGAGCCGGACCCGGCTGCCCCGGCGGCCGCTGAGCCACTCCTCGACTGCCGCCGCGTCCGGCGGCAGCTCTGGCACCAGCACCTCCCGGGGGATGCTGCCCTGGCCCTGGCCCGCGGCCGGCCGGGTGATGTGCCGGGGGTCCAGCGGGCCGCCGGCGTCGCCCCGGCGGCCGCGCCCGGCCGGGGCGGCGGCCTGGTCGCTGGCCACGGCGTCGTCGCCGTACACCTGGCCGAGGAAATGCTCCACCAGCTCCCCCGGCGTGACGTCCTCGACCTTGTCCACCACCCAGCCGCGCTGCCCGCGGACCCGGCCGCCGCGCACGTAGAACACCTGGACGGCGGCTTCCAGCTGGTCCTCGGCGAGGGCGATGACATCGCAGTCGGTGCCGTCGCCGAGCACCACGGTCTGCTTCTCCAGGGCCCGCTGCAGCGCCTTGAGGTCATCGCGCAGCCGGGCGGCCCGCTCGTACTCCTGCGCCCGGGCCGCCTCCCGCATGTCCGCTTCCAGCCGGTGGATGAACCGGTCGGTCTGCCCGGCCATGAAATCGCAGAACTCCTCGGCGAGCAGCCGGTGCTCGGCCCCGCTGACCCGGCCCACGCACGGCGCCGAGCACTTGCCGATGTAGCCGAGCAGGCACGGCCGCCCGATCTGGCCGGCCCGCTTGAACACCCCGGCTGAGCAGGTCCGCACCGGGAACACGCGGAGCAGCGCGTTGACCGTCTCCCGGATGGCCCACGCGTGCGAGTAGGGACCGAAGTAGCGGACGCCGCGCCGCTTGGCGCCGCGCATCACGGTCACGCGGGGGTAGTCCTCGTTCATGGTGACGGCGAGGTAGGGGTAGCTCTTGTCGTCCCGGTAGCGGACGTTGAACCGGGGGTCGAACTCCTTGATCCAGGAGTACTCCAGCTGGAGTGCCTCGACCTCGGTAGCCACCACGGTCCAGTCCACGCTGGCGGCCGAGCGGAGCATTGTCTGGGTCCGCGGGTGCAGCCCGGCGAAATCGGCGAAGTAGGAGTTCAGCCGGGACCGGAGGTTCTTAGCCTTCCCCACGTAGATGACCCGGCCGTGCTCCTCCCGGAACCGGTACACCCCCGGCGATTCCGGGATGGACCCGGGCGCTGGCCGGTAGGAGTGCGGATCTGCCACGCAGCAACTCTATGCGGGCTCCCCGGTGACCGTGTGAAGGGCGGCGCGCGCGGCGAGGGCCGCGCCGCGGGCACCGGCCCGGTCCAGGTCGGGCACCAGCGCGAAGTCCACCACCGCGTGCTGCTCGGCGCGCAGCGTCGTGTGCGCCTGGACCCGGTCCAGGAACCATGCGCTGAACACCGGGTCCGCCTCGACCACGCCACCGCCGACGAAGTAGGTGCCCGGGTCGGTGAACATGGCCGCGATGGAGAACACCCGGCCCAGGGCCATGGCCTGCTGCTCGAAGATGTGCCGGGCCAGCGGGTCGCCCGCCTCGCCGAAGCCGCGCACCAGCTTGGCCGCCTTGGCCAGCGGCAGCGTCGCGAGCTCATGCCCGGGAAACTGGCCGAGCCAGTACGGCAGCAGGTTCCGCTCGATCCCGGTGAGCGAGGCGACGCTCTCCGCGTCGCCGGTGAGCCCGCAGTTGCAGGCCGGCACCGGCTGGCCGTCGGCCAGCAGCCCGTCCATCGGGATCTGCACGTGGCCGAGCTCGCCGGCCATCCCCGCCGCCCCGCTGACCACCTGCCCGGCCTCGACCAGGCCGCCGCCGAGACCAGTGCCGACGATGGCGGCCACGCTGGAATGCCGCGGCGCCGCGGCGCCGAACCGGGCGTAGTGGGCGTAGAGCGCGGCCGCGTTGGCGTCGTTCGTATAGATCACCGGGAGGCCCAGCCGCTCCTCCAGCGCCGCGCGGATATTGAAGCCCGCCCAGCCCGCGTGCCCGAGGTTGGTCCCGCCCCGGGACGACAGCACCCCGTCGGCGCTGGCCGGGCCCGGGGTGTCCAGCCCGACGCCGTGCACCACGGCCCGCGGCACCCCGGTGATCTCGAGCACCTGGTCGAAGGATGCGGCCAGCGCCTCGATGGCCGCCTCCGGCCCGTCCCGCACCTGGCTCGGCCGCTCCAGCATGTGACCGACCAGGAAACGCCCGCCCTCGGCCAGCACGGTGGCGTTGTTCATCGTGCCGCCGTTGTCCAGCCCGACGATGACCGACTGCGGGGAATGTCCCATCCTGCGCCTCTCCTGCCCGAGCACTGGCACGCAGCGTAACGCCTGGGAGCCCTTACCGATAAGCGTCAATCTTCGAACGCGGCCACCGGCGGGCAGGCGCACACCAGGTTGCGGTCGCCGTAGGCCTGGTCGATGCGGCGCACCGGCGGCCAGTACTTGCCGCGCCGGTCACCGGGCAGCGGGTAGGCCGCCTGCTCGCGCTCGTACGGGTGCTTCCAGTCCGCGCTGAGCAGCATCGATGCGGTATGCGGGGCACCCCGGAGCGGGTTGTCCTCGCGGTCGTACTGGCCGGAGGCGACTTTATCGATCTCGTCCCGGATGGCCAGCATGGCGGCGCAGAACCGGTCCAGCTCGGCCAGGTCCTCGCTCTCGGTCGGCTCCACCATCAGGGTCCCGGCCACCGGGAAGGACATGGTCGGGGCGTGAAATCCATAGTCGATGAGGCGCTTCGCGACATCCTCCACGGTGACGCCGGTCTCCCGGGTGAGCGGCCGGAGGTCGAGGATGCACTCGTGCGCCACCAGGCCGCCGCGGCCGGTGTACAGCACTGGGTAGCGGCTGCCCAGCCGGCAGGCCACGTAGTTGGCGGCCAGGATGGCCACCCCGGACGCCTGCCGCAGCCCGTCCGGGCCCATCATCCGCAGGTACGCCCAGGAGATGGGCAGGATGCTGGCCGACCCGTACGCCGCCGCGGCCACCGGGCCCGCCTTCCTCCCGGGCAGGAAATCGGCCAGGTGGGCCTGGACCGCGACCGGCCCGACCCCGGGGCCGCCGCCGCCGTGCGGGATGCAGAACGTCTTATGCAGGTTCAGGTGGGACACGTCCGCGCCGAACCGGCCCGGCCGGGCCAGGCCGACCAGCGCGTTGAGGTTGGCGCCGTCCACGTACACCTGGCCGCCCGCCGCGTGCACCGCCTCGCACACGGCGCTGACCGTCTCCTCGAACACGCCGTGGGTGGACGGGTAAGTCAGCATGATCGCGGCCACCTGGCCGCCCCGGGCCTCCAGCTTGGCCGCCAGGTCACCCAGGTCGATGGCGCCGTCGGCACCGCACTTGACCACCACGACCCGCAGGCCGGCCAGCACGGCGCTGGCCGCGTTGGTGCCGTGCGCGGACTCCGGGATCAGGCACACGTCCCGCCCGGTGTCACCCCGGCCGGTGTGGTAGGCGCGGATGGCGAGCAGCCCGGCCAGCTCGCCCTGGGAACCCGCGTTGGGCTGCAGGCTGACCGCGTCGTACCCGGTGATCTCGGCCAGCCACCGCTCCAGGTCACTGGTCAGCGCGGCATACCCGCGGGCCTGCTCCGCCGGGGCGAACGGGTGCAGCCCGGCGAACTCCGGCCAGGTCACCGGCTCCATCTCGGCGGCCGCGTTGAGTTTCATCGTGCACGAGCCGAGCGGGATCATCGACCGGTCCAGGGCGACGTCGAAGTCCGCGAGGCGGCGCAGGTAGCGCAGCAGCGCGGTCTCGCTGCGGTGCTCATGGAACACCGGGTGGCCCAGGAACCCGGACTGGCGGAGCAGCCCGGGCGGCAGCGCGGAGCCCGGGTCATCCTCTCCCGGGCGGCCCGCTCCCGGATCGCCTTCCCCGGTCGGCGCCGGGCCGGCCGGGCCGCCGGGGACCAGCGCGGCGGCCACCTCCCGCAGGCACGCCTCGGTGGTGGTCTCGTCGCAGGCCGCCTGCACCGTGTCGGCATCGACCAGGAGCAAGTTGTAGCCGGCCTCCCGGGCCCGCTCCACGGCGGCCGCCGCGCCGCCCGGCAGGGTGACCCGGACGGTGTCGAAGAAGCCGCCCTCCGGGACGCCGGCCCCGCGGGCCCGCAGCAGCGCCGCCAGCCGCGCCGCCTTGCCGTGCACGGCGGCCGCGATGGCGGTCAGCCCGCCCGGGCCGTGGTACACCGCGTACATCGCGGCCAGCACCGCCAGCAGCACCTGGGCAGTGCAGATGTTGCTGGTCGCCTTCTCCCGGCGGATGTGCTGCTCGCGGGCCTGCAGCGCGAGCCGGTAGGCGGGCTGGCCGTCGGCGTCCAGCGAGACGCCGACCAGCCGGCCGGGCAGCTGCCGGCGCAGCCCGTCCCGGACGGAGATATAGGCGGCGTGCGGGCCGCCGTAGCCCATCGGCACGCCGAACCGCTGCGAGCTGCCGACCGCGATGTCCGCGCCGAGCTCGCCCGGCGGCGTCAGCAGGGTCAGCGCGAGCAGGTCGGCGGCGACGGCGGCCAGCGCCCCGCCCCGGTGCGCGGCGTCGATCGCCGGCCGCAGGTCACGGACCGCGCCGCTCGCCCCCGGGTACTGCAGCAGGACGCCGAACAGCTCCCCCTCGGGCTGTGCCTCGATCACCGCCGGGCTCACCTCGGTGACGACGAGCTCGATGCCGAGCGGCTCGGCCCGGGTGGCCAGCACGGCCAGCGTCTGCGGCAGGCAGTCGGAATCGGCCAGGAAGACCCGGCCCCGGCCGGCTGCCCGCCGGGCCAGGGTCATCGCCTCCGCGGCCGCGGTCGCCTCGTCCAGCAGTGACGCCCCGGCGACCGGCAGCGCGGTCAGGTCGGCGACGGCCGTCTGGAAGGTGAGCAGCGCCTCCAGCCGGCCTTGCGAGATTTCCGGCTGGTAGGGGGTGTAGGCCGTGTACCAGGCCGGGTTCTCCAGCACGTTGCGGCGGATCACTGCCGGGGTGATGGTCCCGTAGTATCCCAGGCCGATCATCGAGGTCGCCACGGTGTTCTGGGCGGCCAGCAGGCGCAGCTCGGCGAGCGCCTCCGCCTCGGACGCGGCCGGCGGCAGGTCCAGCGGCCGGGGGTCGGCCAGCCCGGGAGGCAGGGCAGCGGCGGTGAGCTCGTCGAGCGAGGCGTAGCCGATCGCGGTCAGCATCCGCTGCTGCTCGTCGGGGGATGGTCCTATGTGCCGCGCGGCGAAATTCATCGGAGCCTCCAGAGGGAGCCGCCAGGCACGCCCGTGCCTGCCTGGTCCTCCCCCTCTGTCGTTACCGCCCCGGCCGCGGCCGGCCTGGCCGGCGCCCGGGCGCAGAACTCCAGAGATGCCTGTCCCGTCCGGTCCTTGCTGCCTGAGAGGTTCCGGGGAGGTTGCCCCTTCGGCGCCCCGCGCTGGCTGCGCAGGAACTCTCCCGGACGGTGTAGTCGGCCCTGCCGAGCTTACCCGAGCCCGGGAGGGATCCACCGGAGCACCGCGCCATGCGCGGCCCCCGCGCCTGGACCCCGTCCCAGCGGAAGAAGCGCCCGGCCGCCGCGGTCAGCACGACGGCGAAGCCGGGCAGCACCGCGATGGCCGCGGCGCCGACGCCGCGGCCGGCCGCGCGCCATCAGCGGGCCGACGGACGGGGCAGTCAACCAGTCTTGCGGGCCCGCCGCCGGGCCAGCTCATCGGCCTCCCGGGAACCGCTGGGGGCGGCCTCCGCGGGCACCGCGCCCTCGGCCTGCTCGGCGGGCAGCTCGGCCAGCGTGCCGTCCACTTCCTGCCAGATCCGGCCCAGTGCGATGCCGAACACCCCCTGGCCCCCCTGGAGCAGGTCAACCACCTCATCAGAGGAGGTGCACTCGTAGACGCTGACCCCGTCGCTCATCAGGGTTACCTTGGCCAGGTCGTCGGTCCCCCGGCTGCGCAGATGGGTCACGGCGGCCCGGATCTGCTGCAGTGAGATCCCGGTGTCCAGCAGCCGCTTGACGACCTTGAGCACCAGGATGTCCCGGAAGCCGTACAGCCGGGCCGACCCGGATCCGGTGGCCGCGCGGACGCTCGGCTCGACGAGCCCGGTCCTGGCCCAGTAGTCGAGCTGGCGGTACGTGATGCCGGCTGCCGCGCAGGCGGTCGGGCCGCGGTAGCCGATGCCGGCCGGCCGGGACTCGACATCGTCACCAAACAGCAGGCCCTGCTGGCCGGCCTGCTGCACCGCCGCCCCGGGCACACCCGGCGACTGCCTGTTACCTTTGGTTACCGCCACGCCTGCCTCCACCCGGGAGCTGACCACCCTGGGTACTTGATTCGCACGGTAGGCTGGCCGCCCCGGTCCCGTCAACGATCGGCGACGGCGCGTCGCGCAGGCCGCCGCGTCACGTGGCCCGCCCGAAGTCCTCGGGGGTGATGGTGTCCAGGAACTCGCGGAACTTCTCGACCTCATCCTCCTGCTCATCCGGGATGGCCACGCCCGCCTCGTCGAGGACATCCTCGCTGGCGTAGATGGCGGCCCCGGTGCGCAGCGCCAGCGCGATGGAATCGGACGGCCGCGCGCTGACCTCTTTCCCGTTGGAGAAGATCAGGTCGGCGAAGAAGATGCCATCCCGCAGGGCCGTGATGTTCACCGTCTGGAGCTGGACGTCCAGCGCTTCCAGCACATCACGGAAGAGGTCGTGGGTGAGCGGCCGGGCCGGCACCATGCCCTGCTGGGCGAAGGCGATCGCGGTAGCCTCAACCGGCCCGATCCAGATTGGCAGGTACCTGTCCCCCTGCGTCTCCTTCAGCAGGACGATGGGCTGGTTCGTCGGCATCTCGACCCGGACGCCGACGACCTCCATCTTCCTCACGGCGGCTCCGTCCTCACGTGTGCCTGACGCGCTGGCTCAGGCGTGGACCCCTGCGATGGCACTCCTTGCCAACGTACACCCGGGATGACCGATGTCACGCGCCGGACCCGGCGGCGGCGGGGCCGGCGAAGCCCGCGTCACCGAACCCGCTACCGGGGAATCCGGCGCCGTCGAAACCGCCCTCTGCCAGCCCGGTCTCGGGGAATCCGGCCTCGGCCAGCGCGCCGTCCATCAGGCATGCGTGCAATTGCAGGGACAGCGCCGCGATCTCCCGTGCGGTCTGCCCGGCCCGGTCCCGCGAGCCGGGGCTGCGCTGCCGCAGCGTGGGCGCCACTACTTGCTCGATGAGCGAGGTCTCCCGCTCGACGGCGGCCCGGACCGCCCGCAGGTGCCGGGCCTGGACGCCGTACCGGTTCAGCGCGACGATGATCCGCGCCGCCTCCAGGGCCTCCGGCCCGTACTGCCGCCCGGCCGCCTGAACCAGCCCGAAATCTTCCAGTTCAGCCAGGTGCCGGTCCTCGATCCCGGCCAGTTCCAGGAGTTCCCGCCTGGTCAGCGGCCGGGCCCCGCGGCGGCCCGCGGGGCCGCCGCCGTCCGGGGCGCCCCGGTCGGCCGCGGCGAGCCGGTCCCTGATCACCCGCAGCGGCAGGTACTCGTCACGCTGGGCGGTCAGGATGTAGCGCAGCCGCTCCACGTCGGCGGGGCTGAACCGCCGGTACTTGGACGGCGACCGGGCAGGCTGGATGAGGCCCTCGGATTCCAGGAAGCGGATCTTCGAGACGCTCACATCGGGAAACTCGGCGCGGAGCTGGTCAATCACCTCACCGATACCGAAGCCGGCCCGCGCGGACTGTGCGCTCATGCCCCGACCTGCGCGCCCCCGCCACCACGCTCCACCTGTGGCCTCCGGCCGGTCAGGAACACCAGGCGGAACTTGCCGATCTGGACCTCATCGCCGCCGTTCAGCGCGGCTTCCTCGATCCGCTCCTGGTTGACGTAGGTGCCGTTGAGGCTGCCGACATCGCGCACGGTGAACCGGTCGCCGTGCCGGTAGAACTCCGCGTGCCGCCGGGAGACCGTCACGTCGTCCAGGAAGATGTCGCTGTCCCGGTGGCGGCCGGCCGTGGTGATGTCGCTGTCCAGCAGGAAGCGGCTGCCGGCGTTGGGCCCGCGCTTGACCACCAGCAGCGCCGTGCCGCCGGGCAGCGACTCCATGGAGCCCGGGTCGCCGAACGGCTCCTCGCCGTACTCCGCCTCGGCCGGATCCCCGCCCAGCGTGATGATGGACGTGGTCTCACCCGGGCGGTCGGCCCCCGTGCGCGCGAGCATCGTCCCGCAATGCAGGCAAAAGCGCGCGTCGTCAGGGTTGGCCTGGCCGCACCGGGTGCAATAGATGCTCGGCATGTCGTGGCCCAGCCTCTCCTCTGCTGGCCATGGGCTCGGGGCTGGCACGACGTCCGCCCCCGCCCGTTCCCCGTGCTTAGCTGAACCGTGCTCCGCTGAACCGTGCTCCGCTGAACCGTGCTCGGCCGAACCGTGCTCGGCTGACGGCGTCCACGCTACCTGCGGCGCACCCGGCGGGTCCATGCGCCACGCGCGTCGCCCGGCCGAGGTGAACAGGGCCCGCCAGCCCCGGCGGCGCCCTGATCCGGGCGGCGACCCCCCGCCCCGGGACCCGCCCGGGGCACTATCGTGTCGCCTCCGCCACATACTGGCCGCACCTCCGACGCCTGCACGCTCCGATGAGGCTGGATTGTCTCACGGGTGGCAATGTCCTCGCTGGACACTGAACCGGCCAGCTTAGCCGGGAAAGGTCAGCCGCCGGAACTCTCCGCGACCGCGGCCCACTCATCCAGCAGCGCCTGCGCGGTGTCCGCGTCGGCGCCCTCGGCCCACAGGTGGGTCACCGCGTCGGCCGGATCCGGCAGCACCAGCACCCAGCCGCCATCCGGCTCGACGATCCGGACGCCGTCCGTGGTATCGATGGCGCGGTCGCCAGCCGCCTCCACCACGGTCCGCATCACGGCACCCTTGGCCGCCCAGGGCGTGGGCATGGAGCGCCGCAGCAGGTGCGCGGCCGGGATCCGGGCATCGATCTGGCTCAGCGTGAGCCGGGTCCGGGCGACCAGGCCGAGGATCCGGGTGAAGGCGGCGATGCCATCCAGGGTGCGGCTGAATTCCGGGACCACGTACCCGCCCCGGCCGTCGCCGCCGAAAATCACGTCCTCGCCCGCGGTGGCCTGGGTGAGCCCGTGCAGCGAGGTGGGCGTCCAGTCCACCTGCACCCCGTGGAACCGGCAGACCTGCTCGGCCACCCGGGTGGTGGTCACCGGCAGCGCCACCCGGCCGGACCGCCGTTCCGCCGCGATCAGGTCGAGGACGACCAGCAGGGCCCGGTCGTCACTGATCATCGCGCCCTTGTCGTTCACCAGCATGATGCGCTCGCCGACGTGATCGAAGCGGACCCCGAAGGCGGCGCGGGACGAGGCGACCAGTTCGGACAGCCGCTGCAGGCCGGCCCGGACCTGGGCCAGGCTCTGCGTGGGGTTGGCCTCGTCGAGGCGGTTGTTGACGGTCAGCACCTCGACCCCCAGGCGGCCCAGCAGGCCGGGCAGCACCAGGGAGACGGTGCCGCCGGCGCAGTCCACCACGACCTTGAGCCCGGCATCGCGCACGCCGGTCATGTTCACGCTGCGGACGAGTTCCTGCGCGTATGACTCGACCACCCGGGACGGATAGGACAGTTCGGCGATCTCGCCGGGGAAGGCCCGGCGGTACTCCTGCCGGGAGAACACCCGCTCCAGCTTGCGCGCGGCGGCCTGGGACAGCTCGACGCCGCGCTCGTCCAGGAACACCAGGTCGATGGACTGCGGGTCGCCGGGCGTGGTCCGCAGCGCGATCCCCCCGCTGCACGAGCTGCGCGCGGTCTGGAACCTGGCCACCGGGAGCGGCTGCGCCTCCAGGTCCACCACGTTGATGGCGCTGGCGTTCAGCGCGCACTGCACGGCCCGCTTGAGCGCCCGCGCCGCCCGGGACACGTCACGGGACGTGGTGACCGTGGAGCCCTTGTGCAGCGTGGTGGCGTAGGCGCTGGACAGCCGGACGCACAGTTCCGGGGTGATCTCCACGTTGACCAGGCCGGACACGCCCCGCTGGCCGAACAGCGTCCGCTGGCCGCGAGACTCCCAGATGACGCTGGTGTTCACCACCGCGCCGGCCTCGATCGTCTTGAACGGGTAGACCTTGACCCCGGCCGATAGGTAGGCCTCCGGCTCGATCACGCACTCGTCGCCGACGACCGCGCCTTCCTCGATCCGCGCGTTCGGCATGACGTCGGTGTTCTTGCCGATGACGCAGCCGCGGAGGGTGACGCCCTGGCCCACGTAGACGTTGTTATGCACCACGGCGCGGTGCAGGAAGGCGCCTTCCTTGACCACCACGTTGCTGCCCAGCACGGTGAACTCGCGCAGTTCCGCGCCCGCCTCGACCTTGGCGTAGTCGCCGATGCAGAGCGGCCCGGAGAGCAGCGCCTCCGGGTCCACCTCGGCACCCTCGGCCACCCAGACCCCCGGGGACACCTCGAATCCGTCCATCTCGGTGTCCACCCGGCCGGCCAGCACGTCGGCCTGGACCTTGAGGTAGCTCTCGTGGGTGCCCACGTCCTCCCAGTAGCCGTCGGCGATCCAGCCGAACAGCGGCGCCCCGCGCTTGAGCAGGGCCGGGAACACGTCACCCGACCAGTCCACCGGCTCGCCGGCCTGCACCTCGGCCAGCACTTCGGGCTCCATCACGTAGATCCCGGTGTTGACCGTGTCCGAGAACACCTGGCCCCAGGTGGGCTTCTCCAGGAAGCGCTGGATCCGGCCGTCCTCGCCGACGATGATGATGCCGAACTCCAGCGGGTTGGGCACCCGGGTCAGCCCGACGGTGACCAGCGCGCCGTTCTCCTTGTGCGCCGCGACCATCGCGGACAGGTCGATGTCGGTCAGCGCGTCACCCGAGATGACCAGGAAGGGCTCGTCGCGCAGCGCGTCGCCGGCGTTCTTCACGCTGCCCGCGGTGCCGAGCGGCATCTCCTCGGTGGCGTACTGCAGGCGCATGCCCACGTCCTCGCCGTCCCCGAAATAGTTCCGGACCAGCGAGGCGAGGAACGCCGTCGTCACGATCGTCTCGGAGAAGCCGTGCCGCTTGAGCAGCCGGAGCACGTGCTCCATGATCGGCTTGTTGCAGACCGGCAGCAGGGGCTTGGGCTGGTTGGCAGTCATCGGGCGCAGCCGGGTGCCCTCACCGCCGGCCATCACGACGGCCTTCACCGCTGACCGGCCTCCTTCCACAGCATCGGCGCGTGCTTCTCATCCGCGCCCGGCCCGGGCCACCCCGGGCCGGGGCCGCTGGCTGCCTCCATCATGACGGCCGGTTCCCGGGCCGGCCACCGTCCCGGGCCGGGCGGGCCGTCAGCTGGCGCGCCTGGACCAGGTACAGGCCGGCCGCCCACCAGTAGAGCGCGGTGCCCCAGCAGGCGAAAGCCCACCCGGCCACCTTGGCCACCAGCGCCAGGGTCCCCCCGTATGCGCCCAGCAGGAGCAGCGGGAACGCGTACATCAGGCACAGCGTGGCCGCCTTGCCCACGAAGCTGACCTGCAGCGGCTCGTAGCCGTGTGCCCGCAGCCACAGCAGCGCGCCGCCGAGCGCCAGTTCCCGCCCGACCAGCAGGCCGACCAGCCACCATGGGATGATGGCGCGCAGCGCCAGCGAGATCAGCATGGCCGCGATGTAGAGCCGGTCGGCGGCCGGGTCGAGCACCTGGCCCAGCCGGCTCTCCTGGTGCCAGGCCCGGGCGATCTTGCCGTCCAGCCAGTCGGTGGCCGCGGCCGCGAACAGCAGCACGACGGCCCACCCGTCCGCGTGCGGCCCCAGCACCAGCCAGATGAAGACCGGGACGCCCGCCAGGCGGGCCATGCTGAGCAGGTTGGGCACCGTCCAGATGCGGTCCGGGAGGCGGTCCTCGCCGGCGCCCGGGACAGGCGGCCCGGCCGTCAGGTCCACGGCGCCGTCCGGCCCTTCGCCGGCCCCCCGCTCCGCGGCGGCACCCGGCCCCGCGCCGGGCCCTTTCCCCTGGCCGCCACCGGCGGGAGCGTCCGCGGCGCCCGGGCCGGCCGCATGCGGGGCCGCCCCCGCCGCGCCGCTGCCTGTCTCCACGACGGCCCCTTCGGTCGCAGTACACACCCGCCGCCGACCCTACCCGGCAGCTGCCCCTCCGTCGTCACCCGCAGGCTGCCGCCCCGTCGACCGGCCCGGTGACCAGCGGCGCCATCGGCCCAGCGCACGGTGAGTGAGCCGACCGGAACCGGGTAGTGGTCGCCCAACTGCACATGCCCGAGAAGGAACGGAGCGATCATGCTCACACTGACCGACGGCGCCGTCTCGGCGATCCGTAATCTGACCGCCCAGCCGGAACTGCCCGAGGAGACCGGCCTGCGCATCATGTCCCAGCCTGACGGCGGCCCGGCGTTCCAGGTCACCCTGGCGGAAAGCCCGGCCGACGGTGATCAGGTGATCGAGACCGAGGGCGCCCGGGTGTTCCTCGAGCCGGAGGCCGCGGCCGCGCTGGACGACAAGTCGCTGGACGCTCAGGTGGACGGCGAGGGCACGGTGGCCTTCACGCTGGCTGAGCAGATGGCCTGACTGGCGTGCCCCGCCGGGCGTAGCTTCCGCCCGGCGGGGAATTGTCACCCTGGCGACGCCAACGGGCGGCGTCCGGGGGTTGCAACGGGGAACACCATCCCGGCGGGCGCCGCTAGCGCCTGGCCGCCGGGCGTGCGCCTCCGCGAGGGGCCCGCGGGGCACGGGCCAGGCGGAGCGGAGCGGGCATGGACGTGACCAGGGGGCTGGAGGACCTGCTGGTCGTCGCACTGGTCGCGGCCCTGGCCCCGCTGATCGTCGCGCTGCTGCCCGGCCCGCGGGTGCCGCAGGTGGTCATCTTCCTGCTCGGCGGCGTCCTGATCGGGCCGCATGGCCTGGGCATCGCCGACACGGCCAGCATCCAGCTGCTGTCCAACATCGGCCTCGGTTTCCTGTTCCTGCTGGCCGGTTACGAGCTGGACCCCCGGCTGCTGCGCCAGCAGCCGGGGCGGCTGGCGCTGGCCGGCTGGCTCGTCGCGGCGGTGCTCGCGGTCGGGGTGGTGGCCGGCCTGGGCGCGGCCGGGTATATCCATGACTATGTCCCGGTGGGGCTGGCCCTGACCACCACGGCGCTGGGCACCCTGCTGCCGATCCTGCAGGACAACCACATGCTCACTGGCCGGTTCGGCAGCTACGTGCTGGCCGCCGGGGCGGTGGGCGAGCTGCTGCCCACGATCGCGATCTCGGTGTTCCTGACCCAGCGGGACCACTTCGTGGCGCTCGCATCGGTGGCCCTGGTCGGGGTCATGGCGCTGGCGCTCACCTTCCTGCCCAGGCTGGCCGCCCGCCGGGCGCTGCAGCGGGTCATGCTCGAGGGCCAGGACGCCACTGGCCAGACCACCCTGCGCTGGGCCACCGTGCTGCTGTTCCTGCTGCTCACCGTGGCCAGCAAGTTCGGCCTGGACGTGGTGCTGGGCGCCCTGCTGGCGGGGATCGTGCTCCGCGGCTGGACCCGCGAGATGAAGATGGATACCACCGGGCTGGAACACAAGTTCGACGCGGTCGGCTACGGGATCTTCATCCCGATCTTCTTCGTGGCCTCCGGGATGACCCTAGACGTCAAGGCCATCATCGGTGACCCGCTGCGGCTGCTCCTCTTCTTCGGGCTGCTGCTGGCGGTGCGCGGGCTGCCCGCGCTGCTGGTCTACCGGGGCGTCCTGCCGCTGCGGCAGCGGGCCCAGATGACGTTCATCACCGCGACGACGATGCCGCTGCTGATCGCACTGGCCGAGATCGGGCTGCGGGACCACGTCATGCTGCCGGCCACGGCGGCGGCCATGGTCGGCGCCGGCGTGCTGTCCGTGCTTATCTTCCCGCCCATTGCGGTGCTGCTCGGGCGGCGCGGCCGGGGCGCGGGCGCGGGCACGCTCAGGGCGCCCGCCAGCCCGTAGCGATGCCCTGGCCGACCCCGATGCACATGCTGGCCACGGCCCGCCCGGCGCCACGCCGCCGGAACTCGTGCAGCAGGGTGGCCGTGATCCGCGCGCCGGAGCAGCCCAGCGGGTGGCCGATGGCGATCGCGCCGCCGTTCACGTTGACCCGGTCGGGGTCCAGCTTCAGCTCGTCGCACACCGCCACGGCCTGCGCGGCGAAGGCCTCGTTGACCTCGGCGAGATCCAGGCTGCCGGCCTCCCAGCCGGCGCGCCGCAGCAGCTTGCCGACCGCGGGGACCGGGCCGATGCCCATGTAGTCCGGGTGCACCCCGGCGGTGGCGGTGCCGGCGTACCGGGCCAGCGGGGTGATCCCGGCCGCCTCGGCCGCCTCCGCGCTGACCAGCACGACACCGGCTGCCCCGTCGTTGAGCGGCGAGGAGTTACCGCCGGTCACCGTACCGCCCGCGCGGAAGGCGGGGCGCTTGGCCGCCAGCTCCCCCAGGGTCAGGTCCGGCCGGATGCCCTCGTCCCGCGTGACCGGGCCGGCGGGCGCGGTGACCGGCACGATCTCATCACCGAACCGCCCGGCCCGCTCGGCCGCCGCGGCCCGCTGGTGGCTGCGCAGCGCGAACTCGTCCTGGCGTTCCCGGCTCACCCGGTACCGGTCGGCCACGTTCTCCGCGGTCTCCCCCAGGCTGACCGGCGGGTACATCTCCTGCATGAGCGGGCTGACCAGCCGCCAGCCCAGCCGGGTGTCGGCTACCCCGGCCTCGCGCGGGTAGGCCTCACCGGCCCGGGGCAGCACGAAGGGCGCCCGGGTCATCGACTCCGCCCCGCCGGCCAGCATGATGTCGGCCTCGCCGGCGGCGATGGCCCGGGCCGCGCTGGCGATGGCCTCCAGCCCGGAGCCGCACAGCCGGTTGACGGTCGCCCCGGGCACCTCCACCGGCAGGCCGGCCAGCAGCACGCCCATCCGGGCCACGTTGCGGTTGTCCTCGCCCGCCTGGTTGGCGGCGCCCCAGTAGACGTCGTCGATGCGGGCCGGGTCCAGCCACGGGTTCCGGGCCAGCAGCGCCTTGATCACCTCGGCGGTCAGGTGGTCCGGCCGCACCGCGGCCAGCGCACCCTTGATCCGGCCGACCGGGGTCCGGCATGCGTCCACCGCGAAAACCGCTGTCATGTCTGCCTCCATGCTGCCGCCGGCCTGCCCCGACACTACCCGCGATCCGCACGGACGCACGGATAGCGCACGCCGTATCAAGCCAGCCCAGGCCTATCCGCCGGCCAGGCGGGGCGCGCCGCAGGCGTGTCCGCGCCGTATCACGCCAGCCCAGGCTTATTCGCCGGCCAGGCGGGGCGCGCCGCAGGCGTGTCCCCGCCGAGCCAGCGAATGCGCGGGGGGGTCCGGGGGGTCGCCCCCCCGGGCTAGTACTGCGCGGTCCGGCTGGGGCGGCGTGACGCGGCCGCCCACGGCGCCCGGATGGCCAGCCGGACGGCGCTGGCCTGCCCGGCCAGGGCCAGCGCGGCCTGGTAGCCCGGGGGGGCGGGCAGCGAGATCAGCGAGCAGCCGTGCACCCCGGTCGCCGCCATCACCTGCTCAGGGCCGCCCGGGACGGCCACGCCCACCGGCCCGTCCGGGCTGTCCAGGACCGGGAAGTCACCGATGCCATCGTGCCCGGTTCCCTCACCGGTGCACTTGAGCACCGCCTCGGCGCGGACCCACCAGCGCATGACCAGGTCGTGCCGGCCGGGCTCGCTGAGCAGGCGGCCCCATTCCGCGTCCCGTGCGTCCATGTCCGCGGACAGCGCGCAGACGCAGCCGGTCGGCTGCTGCTCCACGTCCACGCCGACTTGCTGGCCAGCCACCGCGATCACCACTGCGTCGCCATTGTGCGCCAGCGAGAAATGCAGCCCGTAGCCGAACGGCAGGGCCAGGCCGGCCGGCTTGCCGCACCGGGGACAGGGCTCGCGGCGGAACTGCAGGCTGGACGGCGGGATGTCCAGGTAGCCGGACAGTACCCGGCGCAGCATCACGTGCGCGGCGGTGTACCGGCGCCGGTCGGCCCGGAACGCGAAAGAGGCAGCCCGCTTGTGCTCGTCCAGGCTGAGCTCAGCCAGCTCGGGGCGGCCCACGGCGACCGTGGTGATGTCCAGCCACCAGACATCCGCGCAGCCGGCCGGCGGCACTGGGTACATCCGTCACTCCCGCCGGCTGCGCCAGCCCGCTGCCGGGCAGCCTGCCAGATCCCGTGGGTCCATGGTGATGTGCGTCGCCTCGCATCCAACGTCGGTCCACCACGCGCATGCCGAGGTTCCTGGCGTGCACCTTACCGGTCACCGGCGGGACTGCCGCCCCGGTAGCCGGCGGCCGGGCGGCCGTCATCAAGAGTTCAGTAAACCCATGCTCACCGTGCGGCCCAGCCACCGTCGTCGAAGACGGCATTGTCCCACAACGGGCACCCCCGGAGGGCGCTACTCCGCACCGGCGAGATCAGGCCGGGCTGGACAGCGACACGGCGAACCGGCCCTGGTCATCAGTCCACCAGGAGCGCATCGCGAAGCCCGCGGCGGCGAGTTCCGCCGCCACCCCCGCCCGCCGGAACTTGGCCGACACCTCGGTGCGCCACTCCTCCCCGGCCGCGAAGGACACGGACAGGCCGATGGCGGGCAGGTCCACCACCTGGTCGGTGGCCGAGCGCAGCCGCATCTCGATCCACTCCCGCCCGGCGTCCCAGGCCGCCACGTGGTCGAAGGTGTCCGGGTCGAAGTCGGCGCCCAGTTCGGTGTTGAGCACGGCGAGCACGTTCTTGTTGAACGCCGCCGTCACCCCGGCGGCGTCATCGTAGGCGGCGAGCAGCACGGCCGGGTCCTTGACCAGGTCGGTGCCGAGCAGCAGGGCGTCGCCCGGGCCCAGCCCGGCCCGCAGCCGGGCCAGGAAGGCGGCCCGCTCGGCGGGCAGCAGGTTGCCGATGGTGCTGCCCAGGAAGGCCACCAGCCGGGGCCCGCCCGTGCCGCCCAGGCCCAGGTCCGTCTCGAAATCGGCCACGACCGCCTTGACGGCCAGCCCGGGGTAACTGGCCAGCACCCGGCGCGCGGCCCCGGTGAGCGCTGACTCACTGACGTCTACCGGCACGTAGCTGCGCAGCGTCCCGGGGCCGCGGAGCGCGTCGAGCAGCAGCCGGGTCTTGTCCGAGGAGCCGGACCCCAGCTCGACCAGGGTGGCGGCGCGGCTGGCGGCGGCGATGTCCGGCGCCACGGCCGCCAGGATGGACCGCTCGGCCCGGGTCGGGTAGTACTCCGGTAGCAGGGTGATCTTCTCGAACAGCTCGCTCCCCCGGTCGTCATAGAACCACTTGGGCGGCAGCCACTTCGGCGTGGCGGTCAGCCCGGCCCGGGCGTCGGCGCGCAGCGCGGCGCGGGCGAAGCCCTCGGGCAGGCGCCGGTCGATCTGGAGTCGGCTCACGGTCCGCGATTCCCTTCCCTCGATCGTCACTGAACGGTGAGTAGCAGGTCATGGGGCGGCGGCGGGTCAGGGGATGGCGGCCGCTAAACCCGCGGGCTTCAGCGGGGATACATCAACCTGGCCCGGCCGGGCGGTGAGCACCGAGCGTTCCGGGACCTCGATCCAGCCCGGCCCGTCATCCGCGGGCTCGGAGGCGACGACGGTGCTGGCCGCGGTGCCGCGGAAGCAAAGCGTGTCCCCGGCCGCGGTGGCCGCGATCGCCGCGCCGTCGGTGAGCAGGAAGTTGAACCGGCCGGCCACCCCGTGCGCGTCCAGGTCGGCGACCGTGCCGGCCAGCGCCCGGGCCATGTCCTCCCCGTCCCGCAGCCGGTGCAGCACCAGGGCCCAGGCCAGCGCGGAGTCGGTGCGGGACTCCAGGTCGAGCAGTTCCCCGGGCGGCAGCGTCGCGGCCAGGCTGGCGGCCGCCCCGGGCCAGCCGTTGAGGGTGCCGTTGTGACTGAACAGCCAGCGGCCCGCCGCGAACGGCGCGGCGGCCGCCTCCCCGGCAGCCGTCCCGTCGGTCGCGGACCGGACCGCGGCCAGCAGGGCCCGGGTGCGGATCACCCGGGACAGGTCGGCGAAGCAGGGATCGGCCCAGATGGGCCCGGCCCGGCGGTAGCGGGCCGGGACCGGGTCGGAATCGGCGTACCAGCCGACGCCGAACCCGTCCACGTTCACCGTCCCGTACCGCTGCCGGCGGGGCGTCCAGGACTGCCGGACCAGGCCGTGCGGCGGGTCGCTGAGTACCGCGCGCAGCGTGGCGGCCGGTCCGAGATAAGCCAGGTGGCGGCACATCCGCCCGGCTCACCGGCCCGGCCGGGCGGCCGCCTGCGGGGCGGTGTCCCGTGCGGTGCGGAACCCGGCGAAGATCTGCCGCCGGACCGGGTAGTCCCAGTTGCGGAAGGTGGCCCGGCAGGCCACCGGGCCCACCGCGAAGGACCCGCCGCGGAGCACCTTGTACTCGGGGCCGAAGAAGACCTCCGAGTACTCCCGGTACGGCCAGGCCCGGAATCCCGGGTAGGGCAGGAAGTCGCTGCTGGTCCACTCCCAGACGTCACCGATCAGCTGGCGTGCCCCGGACGGCGCCGCGCCGGCCGGGTAACTGCCCGCCGGGGCGGGCTGCAGGTGCCGCTGGCCCAGGTTGGCCAGGTCCGGGGCGGGCTCCCCGTCGCCCCACGGGAAGCGCCGGGTCCGGCCGGGCGCCGGGTCGAACCGGGCCGCCTTCTCCCATTCCGCCTCGGTGGGCAGCCGCCGGCCCGCCCACCGGGCGTAGGCCTGGGCCTCGTGGAAGCAGACGTGCAGCACCGGCTCGGCGGGCGGCACCGGCTCGGTGATCCCGAACCGGCGGCGCACCCAGCCGGATCCCTCCCGGCGCCAGAAGAGCGGTGCCTCCAGGCCGGCCCGCTGCCGGTGCGCCCAGCCGTCCGCGGTCCACCACCGCCGCTGGGCGTACCCGCCGCCGGAGATGAACTGCTGGTAAGCGGCGTTAGTCACCGGCGCGGTGTCCAGGTAGAAGGACGGGACGTCAACGGTGTGCGCGGGCCGCTCGTTGTCCAGCGCCCACGGCTCGGCCGAGCTGCCCATGGTGAACGGGCCGCCGGGGATCAGCACCTCGGCCGGCAGCTCCGCGGCGTCCGGCGGTGCCGCCGCCGGGGGCGGCGCGCTGAGCACCGCCGCCCCCTGGCGCAGCTGGTGGGTGGCGAGCATGGTCTCGTCGTGCTGCTGCTCGTGCTGGGCCACCATGCCGAACGCGAACCCGCCGGTCACCAGGGGCCCGCCGGTGAACCGCGCGGCCTCCAGCACGTCCAGCACCCGGCCGCGGACCTCGTGGGCGTAGGCCCGGGCCTCGCCGGGCGGCAGCAGCGGGAGCGTCGGACGTTCCCGCCGCGGGTGCTCGAACGCGTCATAGATGGGGTCAATCTCGGGGTGCATCGGCTCCCGGCCGCCGACCGCCCGGAGCAGCCACAGCTCCTCCTGGTTGGCGATGTGGGCCAGGTCCCAGACCAGCGGCGACATCAGCGGGGAGTGCTGGCGGACCAGGTCGGCGTCGTCCACCGCGTCGGTCAGCAGCCGGGTGCGCTCGCGCGCCGTCAGCAGGGTGCCGGCGATCGCGGCGCGCAGCGCCTCGCCGCTGGCGTCCGCGGGCGGCGGCCCGGCGGCCGGCCCGGGCGGGGTGATGGTCATGGCGACTCCTCCGGTTGGGTGCCGGACATCAGCAGGTCCGGATGGGGGCCGGACCGGGCACGGCTGGCCCGCGCCTCGTCCAGCCGGTCGTCGGCCGGGCAGCGGCCGCGCTGCACATAACGGTCGGCGAAGCGGGCGACGGCGTCCCGGACCGCGGCCGGGGCGCCCAGGCGGCCCAGGGCGCCGTCCGCCACCGCGAAGCACTCCCGGGCGGCACGGGCCATGCCCGGCTCGGTCAGCCCGTAGCGTGCCGCCCGCAGCCCCGGGCTGAGGCCGTCGCCGTGGGCGCCGCCGTTCCCGTTCCCGTGGCCGTCCCGGCCGGCGCTCCCGTGGCCGTTGGCGGCGCGGTGCCGCGTCGCGGCGCGCCACAGCGGCTCGGCCGCCGCCATCGCGGCCTGCGCGGCCTCGGGGTCGTCGATCAGGGCGGTGACCAGCGCGGCGGGCACGATCCAGCCGTCACCCGGCTGCGCGTCGATGACCCGCAGCTCGAGGTGGCCACGCGGCCGCACCGGCGGGAACAGGGTGGACAGGTGGTAGTCGAGGTCGCTCGCGGTTGGGCGGTCCTCGGCCGGCCCGCGCAGCCACTGCCGGAAGGTGAGCCCGGGCGGGGCGGTCCAGCCCGGCGAGCCGGGCCGCCGGACGCACATCACCTCGGCGTCCAGCACGTAGGCCGTCCAGGAATCCCGGGGATCCCGGTCATCAGGCCAGCCACCCGCGGGCAGCGGCTCCGCGCCCGCCGGGGCCCGGGTGCGGCTCGGGTCCAGCCGGGACCAGACGACCTGCCGGGTGGATTTCCAGCCGGTCGGCGTGCCGCGGTGCAGCGGGGAGTTGGCGAACGCGGCCACCAGTACCGGGCCGAGCGCGTGCAGCACCTGCCAGCGCCAGCGGAACCCGGCGCGGCCGGCCTCCTGCCCGGCGTCCAGGCATACCTGGACCGAGGCGGTACTGCACATCATGAACCGGCCCCAGGGGCCGGCCCGGTCGAAGAATTCCTCCATGGCCACGTACCGCGGCAGGTCGAGAACCCGGCGCGGCGGGCGGATTGGGTCCATTCCGTGACCGGCCAGGCGGAGCCCGGCAGCCCCCAGGGCCTGCCGGATCGCGGCCAGGTCACGACGGGCGTCTGCGATGCAGCTACCCAGGCCCGGTGCGGCCGCGGAACTAAGCTCGACCTGGCCGCCAGGCTCGGTGGTCAGCGAGCCGCGGCCGGGGAGAGATCCGGGTGCGTCCAGGCGGGCGAGGGCATCGGCCACCCGCTGCTGGTTGACGGGCAGAGCCGGGCTGCGGTCATCACAGACCAGCCACTCCAGCTCCACGCCCACCCGGCCGGGCGGGCCGGTCTTGAAGCAGATGCCGTGAGCATGCGCCTCAGCATCACCTTCGGTGAGCGGCGGCTCAGCCGAGCGGGCACCGCAGTCGCGTCCAGAGGTCATGTTGACTTGCCCCGTCCGTGTCGGTTGTCGCCGTCCACGTGCATAACGAACAGCCTCTCCAGCACTGCCATTCCAACCCTGTCATATCCGAGGGGTCCGACATTCTGCTGCCCCCCGCCTGTCGGTGCAGGCCAGGGGCATGCCTGCGGCCGGGGCCGCCGCCGCGCCGCCCCGGGGACGATCCCCCGGGCCCTTGCGATGGGCCGCCTCGGCGGGGGCAGGCGCCCCGCCTCGCAGCGAATACCCTGGGATCCCGGATCTACGCGCCGCAGGGGGGAAGACTGCCAATGGCCGACGAGCGGGACGTGGACGTGGTCGTGGTCGGCATGGGGCCCGGCGGGGAGCATGCCGCCGAGGAGCTGGCCCGGGCCGGGCTGACGGTGGCGGGCGTGGAGGCCCGGCTGGTCGGCGGCGAGTGCCCGTACTGGGGATGCGTGCCGTCCAAGATGATGATCCGCGCCGCTGACCTGCTGGCGGAGGGCCGCCGGATCCCGGGGATGGCCGGTCGCTCGCAGGTCGAGCCGGACTGGGCCCCGGTGGCCCAGCGGATCCGGGAAGAGGCCACCGACAGCTGGGACGACAAGGCCGCGGTGGACCGGTTCACCCAGGCCGGCGGGCTGTTCTTCCGCGGCACGGGCCGGATCGCCGCCCCCGGCCAGGTGATGGTGGGAGAGCACGTGCTGCGGGCCCGGCGGGCCATCATCCTGAATACCGGGACCGAGCCGGCCGTGCCGCCGGTCCAGGGCCTGGCCGGCACCCCCTACTGGACCAACCGGGACGCCATCGAGGCCACCGGAGTGCCGGACTCGCTGCTGGTGCTGGGCGGCGGCGCGATCGGCGCCGAGCTCGCCCAGGTCTTCGCCCGGTTCGGGGCCACCGTCACGGTGATCGAGGGCGCTGGGCAGCTGCTGCCCATGGAGGAGCCGGAGGCCGGCGCGCTGCTGGCCGGGGTGTTCGACCAGGACGGGATCGGGGTGCGCACCGGCACCACGGCCCGGGCGGTGCGCCACGACGGCATCAGCTTCACCGTGGACCTGTCCGACGGGACCGACGTGGCCGGGGACGCCCTGCTGGTGGCCACCGGCCGGCGCACCAACCTGGCCCGGGCCGGGGTGGGCGTGCTGGGCCTGGACGAGACGGCCCGGGCCATCCCGGTGGACGATCACCTGCGGGTCCCGGCCGGGGCGGGCTGGCCGGACCGGCCCGGCGTCTGGGCCATCGGCGACATGACCGGCCACGGCGCGTTCACCCACATGTCGATGTACCAGGCGGGCATCGTGATCGACGGCATCCTCGGCCGGGAGGTCTCCCCCGCCGAGTATCACGCGGTGCCCCGGGTGACCTTCACCGACCCCGAGATCGGGTCGGTCGGGCTGTCTGAGCGGCAGGCCCGGGAGCAGGACATCCCGGTCGCCACCGGGTTCACCACGCTCCCGGAGTCCAGCCGGGGCTGGATTCACAAGGCCGGCAACGACGGGTTCATCAAGCTGGTCGCCGACTCAGGGCGGGACGTGCTGGTGGGTGCCACCTCGGCCGGCCCGTCCGGCGGTGAGGTACTCGGCCTGCTCGCGCTCGCGGTGCACGCCCGGGTCCCGGTGCGGCGGCTCCGTGAGATGATCTACGCCTACCCCACCTTCCACCGCGCGATCGAGACGGCCGTCCGCGACCTGGGCTGACATCGCCTGGTCCCGGGGGCCGGGGAGTCAAAGGACCCTCGCGGCGGGCGGCTGACGCGCCTTCAGGCGTCCCGGGGCCGGCCCGGCCGAGCACGTGGAACTGCGACTCGGCGGCATCACGATCGCGCTGAGCGGCCGCGGCCCGGCCCCCGGGCAGGGCAAGCAGTCCCGTCTAGTCCGGGCAGCCGACGGTGGCCGCGGCGGCGGGAACTGCCGGCGCAGCGGCCCGGTACCGGGTGAAGCCGGGCAGCGCCAGGCACACCGCGCCGACCGCGGCCACGCAGGCCACGCCACCGGACGCCAGCGCAAACCGGGCGCTGGTCAGCGCGGCCACCGCGCCACCCCGGGCCTGCCCGGCCGACGGCCCGGCCGCGTAGCTCAGCATCTCCACGCCGGCCATCCGGCCGCGCAGCGCGTCCGGGATGCTCTGGTTCCACAGGGTGTCCCGGAAGATGCCGCTCAGCATGTCGGCCGCCCCGGCGGCCAGCAGGCAGCCGAGGGCGACGCCGAGGTCCGGGGCCAGGCCCAGGGCGGTGACGGCCGCCCCCCATACGGCGGCCGACAGGGCGATGGCCACGCCCAGCCGGCGGACCCGGCCGGTCCAGCCGCTCAGCGCGGAGCAGGCCAGGGCGCCGACGGCGGGCGCGGCGAACATCAGCCCTACCCCCCAGGTCGCGTGCAGGTCGGCGGCGAGGAACGGGAACAGCGCATTCGGGTAGGCGAACGTCATGGCGGACAGGTCGGCCAGGTAGGAACCGATCAGGTCGGGGCGGCCGCGGGCGTAGCGCAGCCCGGAGATGACGCCGCGCACCCCCGGCGCCGGGGCGTGCTCGCCCGCGTCGGGCGGCGGGAGCGCGCTGAGCCTGGTCAGCAGCCACCAGGACAGTGCGAAGGTCACGGCGTCCAGCCCGTAGACGAACCCGGCCCCGGCGCCCGCCGCGACCGCCCCGCCGAGTGCGGTGGCCACGATCTCGCCCGCGTTCGAGGTCATGGACAGCAGCGCGGACGCGGCGCTCAGCCGGTCCCGGCGGACCGTCCTGGGCACCGCCGCGTCGAAGGACGGCCGCTGCAGGGAGGAGAGCATGGTCATCGCCGCGGCCAGCACGTACAGCGGCCAGATCGCCGGGTGCGGCAGCGCCGCGTTCACGGTGAGCAGGGCGGCCAGGCCCCCCAGCCCGGCCTCGCACCAGCGGAGCATGCGGCCCCGGTCGAACCGGTCGGCCAGCAGGCCCCCGTACAGGCCGAACACGATGATCGGGAGCAGCTCGGCCACCCCGAGCAGGCCGACCGCGACGGCCGACCCGGTGAGCTGCTTGGCCTGGACCAGCAGGGCCACCGCCGCCGCGTCGGTGCCGAACAAGGTGACGCTGCGGCTGGCCAGCAGCTGCCGGAAATCCCGGGACTCCCGCAGCGGGGCCAGGTCCATCCGCAGCAGGCCGCGGCTCATCGGGCACTCTCCCGGTCGGGGAGCAGCACGCTAACAGGGCCGGGGCCAGGGCGTCACGGCAATTTCGCTGGCTGGGCCAGCCCGGGCCATGGTGCCGGCGTCGCCGTCGATGGCGTTCCAGGCGGGGCGCGTTGCTGGCCGCCGGGGGCGGCGCTGGCCAGGCCGGCGAGCGCCCAGTTGACGGCTGGGGACGTCGCCGGGGATCGCTGGGACCGGACGCGCCGCACACGGCCGGACTCAAGCGCGCACCAGGGCCCGGCCCGGGGGGCGGGCCATACGCCGCTTCCCGGCGGCCCGGCGGCGCCTGATCCGGCCGGCTGCCGCCCGGAGCGCGACGCCCGGTAGTTTGGTGCCGGACAGGAGGCGAGCGGATGAGCGGTGGCATTGAGCACCTGGTCCTGACCGGGCCGCTTATCCTGGCCGCGCCCATCGCGCTGGCGGCCGGGGCCATTACCTTCCTGTCACCCTGCTGCCTGCCGCTGGTGCCCGGCTACCTGTCCTACGTGACGGGGATGTCCGGCGCCGAGGCCCAGCAGGCCGATGCGCGGCTGGCGGCCTCGGCCCAGTCCCCCGCGGCCCAGCCGGGCAGCGCCCAGGCGGCCGCCACCCGGGCGGCCGGCGGCGCGCAGCCCACGGTGGCCACGGCCGGCGCCGCCACGGCCACGGTCCCGGCCGGGTCAGACCCCGGGACAGCCGGCCCGCGCACGGCGCCGCCGCCCGCCGCGGCGCCGCCCCGGGGCCGCACGCTGCTCGGCACGTTCCTGTTCGTGCTCGGCTTCTCCGCCGTCTTCGCCAGCGAGGGCCTGGCCTTCGGCAGCCTCGGCGTGCTGCTGCAACGTCACTCGGCCGGGGTGACCCAGGTGCTCGGCGGGGTGACGATCCTGCTCGGCCTGCTGTTCGCCGGGGTGTTCGACCGGCTGCCGGTCACCGGCCGGATCATGCGCCCATCGGTCCGGCCGCGCGCGGGGCTGGCGGGCGCGCCGCTGCTCGGGGTGCTGTTCGCGCTGAGCTGGACGCCGTGCGTGGGGCCGACCCTGACCGCAGTGCTGTCCCTGTCGTTCAGCTCCGGCGGCGCGGTGCGCGGCGCGGTGCTCGCCTTCATCTACGGGCTCGGGCTGGGCATCCCGTTCCTCATCATGGCGTTCGCCTTCCAGCGCGGCATGACGGCGTTCCGGTTCGCCCGGCGGCACGCCCAGCTGATCACCCGGATCGGCGGCGGGCTGCTGGTCCTGGTGGGCGTGCTGGAGCTCACCGGGGCGTGGAACGCCATGCTGCTGTGGCTCAAGTTCCACTGGATCGGCTCTTACACCGGTCCGCTGTAATCCCGCCGGGTCAGGTCACCCGCGGCGGCAGCGGGGGGCGGCGCCGGGACGGGCGGTCCGACCGGTCCGGGGGCCGGACGGCGGGCCGCACCGCCAGCCGCTCCATGGCCAGCGCCGTGCCCGCCTCCAGCTGGGTATCCCGGCCGGCGGCCCAGTCCGCCGGGCTGATCAGCACCTCGACGTCCGGGTCGACGCCGTGGTTCTCCACCCCCCAGCCGAATCCGTTCAGCCAGATCGCGTAGCGCGGGATCGTCATCGCCGTGCCATCGACCAGGGTGAACGGGGACCCGATCCCGATCACGCCGCCCCAGGTGCGGGCCCCGACCACCGGGCCCAGGCCGAGCATCCGGATCGCGGCGGTGACCATGTCCCCGTCCGACCCGGCGTTCTCGTCGGCGAGCGCGACCACCGGGCCGCGCGGCGCGTCCCGCGGGTAGGTCACCGGGTTCATCCCGCGGGGCATGTCCCAGCCCATGATCCGCCGGGCCAGCTTCTCCACCACCAGTTCGGACACGTGCCCGCCCCGGTTGGCCCGGACGTTGACCACCAGCGCGTCGAAGGCCATCTCGACCCGCAGGTCGCGGTGGAAGTGGGCCCAGCCCTCGCCCATCATGTCCGGGATGTGCAGGTACCCGGCCCGGCCGCCGGACAGCTCGCGGACCAGCCGGCGGCGGCTGGCCACCCAGTCCTGGTAGCGCAGCCGGCGCTCGCTGGCCAGCGGGACGACCGCCACCCGACGGGCCGGGCCACGGCCGCTGGCCACGGTCAGCTCCACCGGCTTCCCGGCGCTGCCGACCAGCAGCGGCCCCGGGCCGGCCAGCGGGTCCACCGGGCGGCCGTCCACGGCCAGCAGTGCGTCGCCCGGCTGCACCGCGGCGCCCGGGGCTTCCAGCGGGGACAGGGCCCGCGGGTCGGAGGACTCGCCCGGCAGCACCCGGGTCACCCGCCAGGTGCCATCGCCGTCCGGGCTCAGGTCCGCGCCGAGCAGCCCCGGCCGCCCCTTGCCGTGCTCGCCGGGCGTGATCCGCGGCCGGATGTAGGCGTGCGAGGTGCCCAGCTCGCCGACCACCTCCCAGAGCAGGTCGGCGAAGTCCAGGGAGCTGCCGATCCGGTCCAGCACCGGCCGGTAGGCCTCGGCCACCGCGTCCCAGTCCACGCCGGCCATGTCCGCGACCCAGAAGTCGTGCCGCATGAACCGGGCCGCCTCGGTGAAGGCGTGCCGCCACTGCAGGACCGGGTCAGCGGTGAACCGGGCCCGGGCCAGGTTGACGCGGATCGTGTCCGCGCCATCCGGGTCCGCCTTCCGCTGTGCCGGGACCACCCGCAGCTCGCCGCCGTCCCGCACCACCAGCCACTCGCCGTCCCCGCTGACCGCGAACCAGTCCAGCGCGGAGACCAGTTCGGTGGCCTTCCGGGCGGCCAGGTCGAACCGCTCCAGGGCCGGCCGGGGCGGCTTCTCGTCCGGGACGGCGGCACCCTCGCCCAGGACACCGGTGACGGGCTCGCGGAGCCAGGCCAGGCCGCCGGATACCGCGCGCAGCGACGAGTAGCGCGACTCGGCTACCGGCACGGTGATGACCCGCGCGGCCAGGCCGCCGGCCTCCACCTCGACCGGGGGCGGGGTGTCCCCGTCCGCCGGGCCGCCCGGCCTTCCCGCGCCCTCCGGGCCGCGCGGTGCCCCGGGGGCGCCCGCCGCTTCTTCCCCGGCGGCCCCGGCACCGGGTGCGGCCCTGTCCCCGGTCACGCCCGGGCCGCTCCCGTCCAGGCCGGCGCCGCCCGCGCCCGGCCCGGGCTTGGCCGGCCCGCTGCCCGGCGGCCGCCCGCCGGGCAGCGGGCCGAATGGCGAGGGCGTGGCGGCGGCCAGCGGCACCAGGTAGGGCCGTGCCCCGTACGGGAAGGACAGGTCGAAGAAGTGCGCGTCGTAGACCGGGTCGAAGACCCGCGCCGACAGGAAGGCCAGGAACTTACCGTCCGTGGTGAAGACCGGCTCGGAGTCGATGAACCGGCCATCGGTGACGTCCACCACGGTCAGCTCCCCGGCAGCCGCGCCGGCCACCCGGGCCAGCCGGATCCGGCTGAGCGGCGGCGGCCCCGGGTGCGACCACGCCAGCCAGGCCGAGTCCGGCGAGTAGGCCAGCCCGGATACCTCACCGTCGGTGGACTCGGCCAGCTGGGTCACCGCGCCGGATTCCACCTCGACCAGCAGCAGCCTGCCGTCCCGGGCCGCGACCGCCACCGTGGACCCGTCCGGCGCCGCGGCCAGCTCGCTGGCCAGGCCGACCTGTCCTTCCGCGAGGCGCCTCGGCGGCGCGGCCGCCATGCCCGGGACCAGCTCAGGGCCCTCGGCCGGGCCGGTTTCCAGCGCGTCCGCCCGGCCGGCGTCGGTGACCCACACCACGTGCCCGGTGCGGCCGAGTACCTTGGGCAGCCGGGCCCGCGCGCCCGCGTCCACGGACAGCGCCCGGGCCGGGCCGTCCCGGTGGGTCAGCCAGTGCACCGTCCCGCGTACCTCGACCGCACTGGCCAGGCCGGCGTGGTCGCAGGACAGCGCGCCGAGGTGGTCCTCGGCCGAGATCAGCCGCGGGGCCAGCGCGGTTGACGCCGAGCCGAGGGTGATGGCCACCGGCCGTGGCTGGCTGTCCGGCGTGAGGTCGTCCAGGATCCAGATCTCACCCTGGCACTGGTAGACGACGTGGCGGCCGTCGGTGCTGGCCTGCCGGGCATAGAACCCGTCATGGTCGGTGTGCCGGCGCAGGTCGGAGCCGTCCAGCAGGCACGAGTAGACGTTCCCGGTGCCCTCATGGTCGGACAGGAACGCGAGCCGGCCGCCAACTAGCATCGGGCTGGCGAACTGGCCGTTCACCGTGGCCAGGATGCGCTGGAACGGGCCGCCGTCCACGGACGTCCAGAGCCGGCCCGCGGTGCCGCCGCGGTAGCGCTTCCAGTAGGCCGGATCCCGCCCCCAGGTGCCGTTCAGCAGCGCCCGCGCGGTGGGCTCCACCGCCACCGAGGCCACCGGGCCGAACGGCAGCCGCCGGGGCGGGCCGCCGTCCACGGGCACGGCATGCGCCCAGGTCTGCCGTTCGAAGGGCTGGCCGCTCGCGGTGAGCGCGAGGATCTCGCCGTCCGGTGTCCAGCCGCAGACGGTGGCGTCGGCCTCGCCCCAGTAGGTCAGCCGGCGCCCGCGCTCCCCCGCCACCCCGGCCAGGTAGACCTCGGCAGGCCCGTCCCGCCAGCTGGTCCAGGCCACCGACCCGCCGTCGCGCGCGAACCGGGGGTTGCTGACGGGGGCGCCGTCCGCCGACAGCCGCCAGCCGCGGCCGCCCGCCACCGGGGCCAGCCAGATGTCGTCCTCGGCCACGAAGGCCAGGAGATCACCGTTCAGGTGCGGGGAGCGCAGGTACCCGGCTGAGGTCATCGCATCATCGTAGGGTGAGCAGGCCGCCCGGCCCGGCCCGGCTCCCGGTCCCGGGCGGCGCCGGTGAGACGGTCAGGCCCCGCCCGGCGGCTCAGACCTTCCGCCACCGGGGCACCCAGGCCCCCTCGCGCACCTCGTAGTCCCCGAACAGGGCGGGCGCCTCCGCCCGCGCCAGCTCCGCGATCTTGCCGAAGACCAGGCGGATCTCCTCCTCGGCCCCCGGGTCGGTGCGCGCCTCGACGGTGTGCCGCAAGGTCCTGATGTTGGCCGTCCAGACGATCCCGGTGGCCACCCCGTCCGGCGCCAGCCGCCGCATGAACGAGGTCTTGTGCTTCTTCTCGTGGAACGGCACGCCCTCGTCGTCCAGCCCGAAGTGCCCTGCCATCCAGCGCTGGAACTCCTCCATCTGGTCGAGCAGGGCGGTGGCCCGCTTCATCAGCTCCGGGTCCTGCCGGGCCCAGTCCGGGAACCAGAACGGGATGTCGTCCAGCCGGACGAAGCGCAGCGACTCCTGCGACACGGCCGTACCCGGCCGGTGCCGCACCAGCTCGTGGGTGAGCACCCGGCTGACGTTGTGCAGCACGAACGTGAAGCTGGCGTGCTCCAGGACCGAGCCGTGCGCCTGCGCGAGGATGTTCTGCAGGTAGGTGTCGTGGTCATTGCGGACCCGGCGGACGTTCGGGTTCAGGCCCGGCTCCCAGGCCCGGTAGCACATCTTCCCGGCGAACTCGGCCAGGTTCTCCGCGTCCCGGGTGCCCCCGGTATCCAGCTCGCCCCGGTCCAGCCGCTCCAGCCAGCCGGTCCCGCCGACCTCCTGGAGGTAGTCCGCGAGCTGGTCATAATCAATCGCGGGCCGGGCGACGAGGAACACTTCAGGCTGGACGCTTCTCATGCCCCCGCACCCTACCCGCGCCGACTGACAACCGGCCGGGAGCGCGGCCGGATTAGCGCAGCGCCAGGGGTATCTCCCGCGGAACCGACAGCGTCCCGGGCTGCCAGTCCAGGTCAGCCGCCAGCCGTGCCCGGGGGAAAGTCCCGAAGAATGCCTCGAGGGCGACGCAGAGCCAGACGCGGGCGAGCGCGGCCCCGGGACAGTAGTGCGGGCCTCTCCCGAATGCGATGCCCGGCGCGGGCGGCCCGTCGTGCGCCGCGGCGATCAGGGACGGCAGCACAGTCGTGCCCTTGGTGATGGGCCGAGCACCGAGCCACGTGTCGGCCAGGGCGATGCGCGGCAGCGCGATGGGGAATATCGCGCGCGTGCTCAGCAGCTCCCGCGCGACGGACGCCCAGCTGCGCTCCCCCCGGGCGCACGAGGCGATGACCTGCGGCTGCTGGGCGAGCTCGGCGATGGCGACGGCGAGGATGGGGAGCATCGCGCCGAACCCGTTGGAGACGGTCCCGGTGACGTGCGCGACCTGGGCGGCCGTCTGCCCGTCCAGCGCCCCGGCGAGCTGGGTGGTCAGTCCCCCGCCGGGCCGACCTGCGGCGCGGGTGTAGTAGCTGTACAGGTCATCCCACGCCGCGGTCACGTCATCGATGGCGTCCGGCCCGGGGACGACGGCGAACGCGATGCGGGAGGCTTCGAGGATCCGGTCCGAGTCCGCCACTGGCGTCCCCATGGCCGTGCTGACCGCGGTGGCGCTGAACGGCTCAGCGAACGAGGTGAGGGCGTCCGCGGTGGCGCGGCCGTGCAGCGCGTCGGCCAGGCTGCGGGCCAGCGCCCGGGCCAGCGGGCGGGTCGCGTCCGCGGCACGGCGGGTGAACAGCCCGGCGATCCGCCGCCGGTAAGAACGCAGCCGCGGCCCGTTCATGTTCAGCAGGCCACCGTCCGGGGATTGCATTTCCGCGCCAGTGAGCGGGCAGCCGAGCAACTCACCCGTCCCGGAGACGGCAGCCATGCCGAAGCTCCCGGTGTCGGTGAGGGCGCGGATCACGTCGGGGCGGCGCCGCAAGATAAGCATCGGCGGGCCGCCGGCCGGACGGAAGGCATAGTCGTGGCCACTGGTGCACAGGATGGGTGGCGGGCCACCGTCCGGCTGGGAATCGAAACGGAGGATTGGCGGATGGCCGGCAGTGGCGTGGCCGGCAGTGGCGTGGCCGGCGGTGGCGTGGCCGGCGGTGGTAGCGGTCACGGTGGCTCCTTCGGGCTGGCCGGGGCAGGGGCCTCCCCCGCCCCCCTTAGCTTGTGAGGCCGGCCCGGACGGTTTTATTGCATTCCGCTTGCACGCCACCGCGCGGTCATGAGCGCAGCCACGCCGGGCGGGGCGACGACGTTGCGGAGGGCAGCTACCTCACGGAGCAGATACGTCCTGCTGCGGCCCCTGGGACAGGGCGCGCGGCACGGCGGTCAGTCCCCCGCCGGGCGCGGGCCGGGTCTGGAAGATCGGCCAGCCGATCTCGGTCCGCCAGGCTGATTCGTCGGCCGTGTCGTGGCGGCCGGACAGGTAGTACTCGCGGATGGGCCCGTCCACGGCCAGCGCGTGCTGGGTCACGTGGGTGGCGAGCGCGCCGTAGGCGCGGTCGATGTCGTCGTGCGGCCCCTGGTGGGCGATGATGGCCAGCTCGGCGGGCGGCACGACGACGGCTTCCACCCGCCCGACCGGGCGGACCGGCCCCGGGCAGGGAATGAACACCGTCGCCTGGCCCCGCTCGCGGGCGAACAGGTCCGTGGCGTAGATGCCGCCGGGCGCGCCGCTGGCCGCCAGGGCCTGCGCGCCGAGGGTGGCCTGCAGCTCGCCCAGCGCCCCCTGGTACCAGGGGCCGGCGTCCTCCATGTCGATGACGGCGGTGATGGCGGCCGCGGGGGTCCCGGCCACGCTGCGGTGGCTGATCCCGGTGCCCGCCTGGGCCTGCGGGGGGCCGAGCAGGTCACGCAGCGAGGCCACCGCGTGCTGGGTGCGGGCCAGGCCCCCCTCCAGGCGGCTGAGGTGCGCGGCGATCAGCTCGTTGCGGGCCGCGACGTCCGGCGCGGCCAGGATGCCGCGGATCTCCTCGATCGGCATGTCCAGCTCCCGGAACCGCCGGATGACCTGGGCGGCAGGAATCTGGTCGGTGGTGTAGCGGCGGTGCCCGGTGAACCGGTCCACGTCAGCAGGCTCGAGCAGCCCCACGCGGTGGTAGTGCCGTAGCGTCTTGATGCTCATGTGGGTCGCCCGGGAAAAATCGCCGATCGGCAGCGAAGAGGCCATGACCCCAGTCTGGTACCTCCCCCGGGGGGAGGAACCAGCCCGCCCCGGCGCCTTGCTCCTCCCCGGACCGGACCCGGCAGCCTGCCTGGTGTCGCGCCGTCCGGCCCGGGCGGCCACCACCAGGAGAGGACCGCATCATGATCGCTACGGAGCTGGCCGGTGTCGTCGCCGAGCACATCAACGCCGTCAATGCCGGGGACACTGACGCCATCGTGGCCACCTTCGCTGAGGACGCCTACGTGAACGACGCCCGCCGCGAGTTCGCCGGCCTCGGCGCCATCCGGCGCTGGGTGGCCAGGGAGATGGTCGGTGACAAGGTCCGCATCGGGGTCCGCGAGGTCCTCGGCCACTACGGCGACACCATCGTCCGCGGCGCCTACGACGGCGACTTCGACCGGGCCGGCCTGCCCGACGAGATCGTCCTGTCGAACTACTTCAGCGTCCGCGACGGCAAGATCGTCAGCCTCGTCGTCATCCGGAACCAGCCCGCCGGCTACTGACGCGCGCCCCCTGGCGCGATCACCCAGCGCAGGTGATGCCCGCTGCCGCGCGGCGATGGAACGCTGTAGCCTGGTCCGCCCGCCCGCTCAGGGTGATCGTGAGGGAAGCAGACGGTGTCATGGCAGCTGATCCGGCCGACCGGGCGGTTCCCGGTGCCACCCCGGCCGCGGGCGAGGTGGCGCCGGGCAAGGTGTTCCGCACGGAGCTGAACCCCGTCAACTTCCTGCACCGCGCGGCAGCCCTGTACCCGGACCAGGCCGCGGTCGTGGACGGCGGGCGGCGGTACACCTACCGGCAGCTCGCCGAACGCTCATGGCGGCTCGCCAATGCGCTCCGCGCGGCGGGGCTGGGCAAGGGAGACCGGGTCGCCACGCTGCTGTTCAACTCGGCGCCGATGCTGGAGGCGCATTTCGGCGTGCCGGCCGCGGGCGGGATTCTGGTGGCCGTCAATCATCGCCTGGCCAGCGCCGAGGTCGGATACATCCTCCAGCACAGCGGTGTGCGCTACCTGCTGCTCGACGCCGGCCTGGAGGCACTGGCCGCGCCGCTCGACCTGGCCGGCGTCACCGTGATCCGCTGCGCGGGTACCGGTAGCCCCGGCGACCCCTACGAGGAGCTGCTGGCCGGCGCGTCGCCGGCCAGGCCGCCCAGCTGGCTGGAGGACGAGGAAGAGACGATCTCCATCAACTACACCTCCGGTACCACGGGCCGGCCCAAGGGAGTCCAGTACACCTACCGCGGCGCGTACCTGAACGCGCTCAGCGAGGTCATCCACGCCGGCCTGGGCGCCGATTCGGTGTACCTGTGGACGCTGCCGATGTTCCACTGCAATGGCTGGTGCTTCCCGTGGGCCGTCACCGCGGTCGCGGCGCGCCACGTGACCATGCGCGCGGTGGACGCCGAGCTCACCTGGGACCTCATCGACTCCGAGGGCGTGACGCACTACAACGGCGCGCCGACCGTCCAGCTGATGATCCTCAACCACCCCCGGGCGCACCGGCTGGAGCGGCCGGTGACGGCCATGGTGGCCGCCGCCCCCCCGTCACCGACGCTGTTCGCCCGCATGAGCGAGCTGAACTTCCGGGTCGTGCACGTGTACGGCCTGACCGAGACCTACGGCCCGATCACCGTGTGCCCGGAGCAGGAAGCCTGGCGCGAGCTTCCGCCCGCTCAGCGGGCCCGGTACCTGGCCCGGCAGGGACAGGCCTACCTCTCGGCTGACCTGGTGCGGGTGGTCGATGCGGAGATGCAGGACGTCCCCCAGGACGGGCAGGCCATGGGCGAGGTGATCATGCGCGGCAACAACGTCATGAGCGGGTATCTCGACGACGAGGCCGCCACCAGCAGGGCCTTCGCGGGTGGCTGGTTCCACTCCGGCGACCTGGCCGTATGGCATCCCGACGGCAACATCGAGCTCCGGGACCGCGGCAAGGACATCATCATCTCCGGCGGCGAGAACATCTCCAGCATCGAAGTCGAGCAGACCATCGCCGCCCACCCCGCCGTGCTCGAATGCGCGGTCATCGGCGTCCCGCACCCGTTCTGGGGCGAGCGGCCCAAGGCGTTCGTCACGCTGAACGGCACCGGGACCGCCACCCCGCAGGAGATCATCGCGTTCTGCCGCGAGCGCCTCGCCCACTACAAGTGCCCGGACGCGGTCGAGTTCGGGCCGCTGCCGAAGACCTCGACCGGCAAGATCCAGAAGTTCGTGCTGCGCGACGCCGAGTGGGCAGGCCGGGACAAGCCGATCAGCGGGGCCTAGCCGCCCCGGGGAGGGCAGCTGTCCGCGCCCGGCGCCTCAGCCGGCCGGGGCGGCCAGCCGGGCCCGGACCAGCCGGAGCACGTTGGCGATGACCTGGTGGCCCGCGCCGCCGGCTGCGGTGAGGATGGACTCCGGGTGGAACTGCACTCCCCACCGCCCGGCCGCGTCATCCTCGATGGCCATGACCACGCCGTCCGGTGTCGCGGCCGTCACCGTGAAACCGCCCTTGACCTGCTCGGGCACCGCGTGCAGTGAGTGGTAGCGGGCCGCGGTGAACTCGGCGGGCAGCCCGGCCAGCAGGCCCGGGCCGCCGGCGTCCAGCCGCCGCACCTGGCCCGGCTTGCCGTGGGCGGGCTCGGGCAGCAGCCCCAGCTCTCCCCCGGCGTGCTCGACCATGGCCTGCAGCCCGAGGCACACGCCGAACGCGGGCAGCCGCCGCGCGTCCAGCTCGGCCAGCAGGCCAGCGCAGCCGAAGTCGGACGGCCGGCCCGGGCCGGGTGACAGGACCACCAGGTCGGGCGCGTAGGCATCCAGCGCGGCGGCGGGCAGCCCGGCCCGCAGGGTGACCACCTCGGCGCCCTGCTCCCGGAAGTACCCGGCCAGCGTGTGCACGAAGGAGTCCTGGTGATCTACCAGCAGCAGCCGCAGGCCCGTGCCGGGCCGCAGGTCCCCGGCGGCCGCTCCCCCGCCCGGGCCGGCGGCGGGGGCTGGCGCGCCCGGCACCGGGCCGCTCCCCGGCCGGGCGTCGGCCAGCGTCTCCAGCAGCGCCCGCGCCTTCAGCTCGGTCTCCCGCTCCTCGGACATCGGGTCGGACTCGAACAGCAGGGTGGCCCCGGTCCGCACGGCCGCCACCCCGCCGGTGATGTGGGCGGTGCGCAGGGTCAGCCCGGTGTTCATGGTGCCGTCGAAGCCGATCACCCCGACCGCCCCGCCGTACCAGCGGCGCGGCGCGCCCTCATGGTCCTCGATGAACTGCATGGCCCAGTTCTTCGGCGCCCCGGTGACGGTGACGGCCCACATGTGGGTGAGGAACGCGTCCAGCGCATCCAGCCCGGGCCGGAGCCGCCCCTCGATGTGGTCCACGGTGTGGATCAGCCGGCTGTACATCTCGATCTGGCGGCGCCCGATGACGCGCACGGTGCCGGGCACGCATACCCGCGACTTGTCGTTACGGTCCACGTCGGTGCACATGGTCAGCTCGGAGGTGTCCTTGGCCGAGCTGAGCAGCTCCAGGATGTTGTCCGCGTCCCCCAGGGGGTCGGCGCCGCGCCGGATCGTGCCGGCGATCGGGCAGGTCTCCACCCGGTCACCGCTGACCCGCACGTACATTTCCGGCGAGGCGCCGACCAGGCACTCTTCTTCCCCGAGGTTAAAGAAAAACTCATACGGCGCCGGGTTTCTGTGCCGGAGCCGCTCATAGAAGGCGGCCGGGGAGTCGCACCGGCCGTGGAAAACATGGCTGGGCACCACCTCGAACAGGTCGCCGCGGGCGAACCGCGGCTTGGCCTCCCGCACGATGCGCGCATAGGAACCGGGCTCCGGCTGGCTCAGCGCCGTCTCCCCCGCAACGTCCCCCGCGGCCCGCTGACCCCGGGCCGGCGCGGCGGCCGTCTCGCGGGGCAGACCGGCCGTGCTGGCCCCCCCGGCGCTGAACTCGTAGCGGTAGACCGCGGCGGTCTCCCGCTTGCGGTCAACCACGTAGAGCTCGTCGGGCAGGTGCAGGACCAGGTCGCGCTGGCCTGCGGGCCGCTCCGCGCGCTGCCGGACCGGCTCGAACTGGAAGGCCAGGTCATAGCCGAACGCCCCGTATAGCCCCAGGTGCGGATCATCGGCGGCGAAGGCGGCGATCACCTCCCGGAGGGCGGAGAACACGGTCGGCCGGCGGCTCCGGTCCTCCTCCGCGACCAGCCCTTCGGGCTCCGGGATGACCACCTCGACGGTGCCGTCCGGGGCCGTGACCGGCTGGCCGGCGCGGCACAGCGCCTCGCCCAGCACCGGCAGCAGCACCCGGCCGCGGGCGTTCAGCGCCCGGGCCGCGATCCGCCGGCCCCGGGCGACGATCTCGGCGCACGGGTTCACGTAGGCCAGGTGCCAGCGGCTGTACCGGCCCGGGTACTCCATGCCGGAGCTGAGCACGCCGCCGCGCCGCTCGTCCACCTGCCGGGTGATCTCATCCAGCACGGACGGGCCGAACGGCTCGGCGGTGCGGGTCACGCTGACCCCGCCCGCGGTGACGAATTCCGTCGGCTGGAACTGCTGCGGGTCCACCTGGTCCTGCCTTCTGCCGGCCTCAGGCGGGCGCAGAAAAAGCGACCGCCGTAACCCGGACGGTCGCTTCTGGATGGCCTGAATGCGCGAGCCAGCAACCGCCTAACGGCGGCGCCACCACTGGCGTGACGGGGCACTGGAGCGCATCCCGGCAGCATAGCAGTGCTAGCCCGGGGGGCGACCCCCCGGAACCCCCCGCGATTCGCTCCCTCGCAGGGGACACGGCTTCGCCGCGCCCCGCCTCGCCAGCGAGACTGCTAGCCCGGCGGGCGTCAGTGGTCCTCGTTGGCGCCGGCGGCCGCGGCCGGGTGCGCGGGCTTCGCGGTGGCCCCGTGCGGGCTGCCCGAGGTGGCCGCGACCCCCACCCGGGCCGGGGCGATCTCCTGGGCGACGGGGTGGCGCTCCGGCACCGGGAGGCCGAGCAGCCGGTACACCTCCGCGCCGCCCACCGTCTCCCGTTCCAGCAGCAGGTCGGCCAGCCGGCCTAGCTCGTCCTTGTGCGCCCGGATGAGCGAGACCGCGTTTTCCTCGGCCTCCCGCAGCAGCCGGGCTACCTCGGCGTCGATCACCGCCTGAGTCTGCTCCGCGTAGGGGCGGCTGGACAGGCCGCCGCCCCCGCCGCCGAGGAACACCGAGCCGCCTTCCGGGTAACCGACCGGGCCGAGCTTGCTGGACAGCCCGAACTCGCGGACCATCTTGGTGGCCAGGTCGGTCGCCGAGGCCAGGTCGTTGGCCGCGCCGGTGGAGCCCTGCCCCATCTCGACCAGCTCGGCGGCCCGGCCGCCCAGCCGGACGGCCAGCGACTCGTGCAGGTAGTCCTCCCCGTACAGGTGCCGCTCGACCAGGGGCAGCTGCTCGGTGACCCCGAGGGCCTGCCCGGACGGCAGGATGGTGACCTTGGCCACCGGGTCGGCGTGCGGGGACAGCGCGGCGACCAGGGCGTGCCCGGACTCGTGCACGGCCACGGCGCGCTTCTCCTCCGGCAGCAGCAGGTTGGAGTCCGCCCGGCTGCCGAGCAGGATCCGGTCCCGTGCGTCGTTGAAGTCCGCCATCGTGATCTTGTCGTGGTTGGCCCGGATGGCGTGGATGGCCGCCTCGTTGACCAGGTTGGCCAGGTCCGCGCCGGAGAAGCCGGGAGTGCCCCGGGCCACCGCGTCGAGGTTCACGTCGGGGGCCAGCTGCTTGCCCCGCGTGTGCACGACGAGGATGGCTGTCCGCTCGGCCAGGTTGGGCAGCGGGATCGTGATCTGCCGGTCGAACCGGCCCGGCCGCAGCAGCGCCGGGTCCAGCACCTCCGGGCGGTTAGTGGCGGCGAGGACCACGATGCCCTGGGTCACATCGAAACCGTCCATCTCGGCCAGCAGCTGGTTGAGCGTCTGCTCCCGTTCGTCGTTGGCCACCACCGCGCCACTGCCCGCGCGCCGCTGGCCGATCGCGTCGATCTCATCCACGAAGATAATGGCCGGGGCCCGCTTGCGCGCCTCCGCGAACAGGTCACGGACCCGGGCCGCGCCCACGCCGACGAACAACTCCACGAAACTGGATCCGGTCACCGAGATGAACGGCACCTCCGCCTCCCCGGCCACCGCGCGGGCCAGCAGCGTCTTGCCCGTGCCCGGCGGGCCCACCATCAGCACCCCGCGCGGCGCCATCGCGCCGAGCCGCTGGTATCGCTCCGGATGCTTCAGGAAGTCAACGACCTCGCTGATTTCCCGCTTGGCGGACTCGTACCCGGCCACGTCGCTGAACTTGGTGTTCGGGCGCTCGGCGTCGAACACCTTGGCCCTGGCCCGGCCCACGCCCATCAGGCCGCCCAGCGGGCCGCCGGCTGCGGCACCCGCCCGGGACATCCGCCGGATCAGCCAGAAGACGACGATGAACGGGGCCAGCAGGATGAGCCAGTAGAGCAGCTCGATGCCGAACCCGCTGCTCGGCGCGGCCGCCTCGATCTGCACGCCCGCCTTCTGCAGCGTGCTCTCCAGCGGGGTGCCGCCGAACGGCAGCGGGATGACGGTGGTGTAGTCGTTCCCGTTCTGCAGCGTCCCGGTGGCCGGCGCGGTCGAGCCGGTGCTGTTGTCCAGCGTGAACGTCTTGACCTTGTGCGCGTTGACGTCACTCACGAACGTCGAGTAGGTCAGGTTGACCGGCGGGGATCCGACCCGCGGCAGCAGCAGGAACAGGACCAGCGCGGCCATCAGCGCGGCCGGCCAGAGCCAGTGGCGCCACGACGGCGGGGGCGGCGGCGCGGTCGGGGCGGGCTTGTCGCCGGGGGGCGGCGCGGACGGCTGTTTACTCATGGCCTAATTAACCCGTCCTGGGGGCCTAGTTGGCGTAATCGCGGCTCTTGATTACCACGCTACGCCGTGTCTCGCCAGCCTCGTCGCGAGGCCGGGGGGACCGGGTTTCGGCGGCCACGATGGAGGACCGGCTCAGCAGCGCGATGCCGGCCACCGCGAGCGTCCCGCCCGCCAGCTGCAGGCCGCGCTGCCAGGGAGCGGAGGCGAGCTGCTCGCCGAAGACAGTGACCGCGATGACCACCGCGGTGAGGGGCGCCAGGGTGTCGATCACCGGCAGGCTCAGGGACAGCGCCCCCGAGGAGAAGGCGCTCTGCCCGAGCAGCGCCCCGACCAGCCCGGCCACCAGCAGCGCCCACGGTTCCCAGGTGGCCAGCACCCCGATGCCGCGCTCGGACAGCAGGTCCACGGTGGCCTTGGTCAGCGCGTTGAGCACGCCGTAGATACCGCCCGCGGCTGCGGCCAGCCAGATCACCCGGGCCTTGCCCCGGACTCGCAGGCCGGCCAGCGCGGCCAGCCCGGCCAGCAGGCCGGCGGCCAGGAAGACCGGTGCCCACTCACCCAGGCTGGGCACGGTGACGCCACCGGAGGGCGTGGCCACCGCGAGGAAGATGACGATGCCGCCCGCCACCGCCGCCGCGCCGACCGCGTCACCCGCCGTGAGCCGGCGCTGCTGCCGCCGGGCGATCAGCGGCAGCGCGAACAGCACGTCCAGCGCGGCCAGCGGCTGGACCAGGGCGAGCGGCCCGAACGCGAGCGCCAGGGCCAGGATGAGGAAGGACAGCGCATCCAGGCCGATCCCGGCCAGCCAGCGCGGCCTGCGGGCCAGGTCCAGCAGCAGGCGGGGCTGCATCACCTCGTCGGCCCCGGAGGCCCTGGCCACGGACTGCTGCACCAGCGAGGCCACCGCGAAGCAGAACGCCGCGATGACCGCGGCGACCACAGCGATGACCGTTGTCACCTGGTGTCCCCCATTTCGCTGACATGCCCCCCTTAGGGCAACCTGAATCCCCGCCGAAAACATCCCCCAGACTGCTATCAAGTCTGGGAGTGCCGCAAAGTGGCGGCCCGGCAAGCACCGCAGCGGCCCGCCCCCGGCCAGGGCCGGGGGCGGGCCGCTGCGGCGGCCGGAAAGGCTAGCTGCGGGGCGAGAACCAGCGGCCCGAGCCATCGCCGGGCTGGCCCGCGCCCGGCTGGCCCGCGCCCGGCTGGCCCGCGCCCGGCTGGCCCGCGCCCGGCTGGCCCGCGCCCGGCTGGCCCGCGCCCGGCTGGCCCGCGCCCGGCTGGCCCGCGCCCGGCTGGCCCGACTGGTGCCCGCTGCGGCCCCGCGGCCCCCCGGCGGAGGCCGGCCGCTGCGCGGCGGACATGGCCGGCACCCCCCCATGGCTGCTGATCCGGGCCATCAGCGCCGCGTCCTCCCGGATCTCGGCCTCGGTCGGGGACAGCGAGATGAGCACGGTCAGGGTGAACGCCAGGATGCTGATGCCGATGATCAGCGGGAGCAGGAACGCCTGCGCGCTGACCCCGCCCCGCATCCCGGCCAGCATCGCCGGGCCCGCGTCCGCCGAGAGGTGCATCGCGGCCATGCCGGTGTAATGCATCCCGCTCACCGCCACGCCCATGATCAGCGAGGCGGCCAGCGTGGACCAGACGGTGGTCAGCCGCAGCGCGGCCCACAGCGCGGCCGTCCCGGCCACCACGGCGATGATGACCGAGAGCAGCACCACGGGGAGGCTGTACCGGGTGGTGTCCGGCATCCGCATCGCGGCCATGCCGATGTAGTGCATGCTGGCCACGCCGCAGCCGATGATCAGGCCGCCCAGCAGCAGGTTCCGCGGCCCCGCGGTCCCGAACCCGACGATCAGCAGCCCGACGCCCACCACGGCGACCGCGATCAGCATGGAGACGACCGTGATGGGCACGCTGTACCGGATGGTCTGGCCGGGAATGCTGAAGCCGAGCATGGCCACGAAGTGCATCACCCAGATGCCGGTGGTGGCGATCGACACCGTGGCCAGCAGTAACCACCGGGCCCGCTGCGCGCCCGGCACCACCCGGGCCCGGGTGGTGCATCGCAGGCCCAGGAAGCAGCCGAGGCAGGACATGACGTAGCCGAGCACCGGCGTGACCGGGCCGTACGTGAGATCGTTCATGTGCACCATGCTGTGGAAATGTCCCCCCTGCGCCAGGCCCTCCCGGCCAGCGCTCCGCGTGACATGAAGTGTCCGCAGCATGACAGAGAGGGACGATTCGGGCCGGGCGAATTGACCAGGTTTTACCAGGGATTTAGTACAGGCCGTTAGGATACGTATCCGCTTAGTAGAACAGGACGGACGCCGCCGCCCCGGCCAGGCCGGCCCCGGGCTGGAGCGCGCCGCCGAGGCGCGGGGGCCTGCATGATCCCCGGTGTGGCCGCCGCCAGGTTGGCGAAGGCGTAGCGGACGCCCGCCTCGCGCGAGGCTTCCGGGAACGCGGTGCTGGCGGTGCCCGCCGGGCCGGTCATGAGCTGCTAATCATCCAGTCCGTACACGCGGCGGGCGTTGCCGCTGGCGATCATTCCGGCCACCCGGACGGCGTCGGCGCGGCTCCAGTCACCGGCGGCCACCCAGCCGCCGAGCACGGCGGCGGTAGCCCGGCGCCACAGCCGGGCGCCCAGGTAGTGCAGTTCGGCCGGCCCCCACGCGTCGGAGGAGAACAGCACCTTGCCGAACGGGGCCAGTTCCAGCGACTCGGCCACGACCGCGGCCGCCCGCGCCCCGGTGTGGTTGATGGCCAGTCCGACGTCCAGGAACACGTGCGGGTAGGCGCTGGCCAGGTGCCCGGCCCCGCGATGGTAGGGGTAGCAGTGCAGCAGCATGATGGGCACGCCGTGCGGTTCGGCCCGCTCCAGGAAGCCGCGCAGCAGCAGCGGGTCGTTCCTGCGCAGGTCCGCGTCGGGGTCACCGAAGCCGGTGTGCAGCTGCAGCGGCAGGCCGTGGGACAGCCCGCTCCACAGCAGGTGCCGGAGCAGTACCGGGTCCGTCAGCCGGGGCTGACCGGTCAGCTCGGCCTGGCGCAGCCAGTGGCCCGCGGCCGCGGTCACCTCGGCCGCTTCGGGGGGCTCCGGGTCGAAGTCCAGCCCGTGCCGGTAGCCGATGATGCTCTTGAGGCCGACCGCACGGGGGACCCGCTCGGCCAGCGCCTCGGCCAGCCGGCCGGCGAACCCGGCTGCGGTGGCGTCCCCGGCCAGCAGCGCCGCCTCGGCCACGCTCTCCAGCCGGACGATCTCATCGGCGGCTGCCCCGGACGCCGCCTGCATGCCCGCCAGGTCGAGCATGCCGTCGGCCAGGTAGCCGGTGTCGAGGAGGTAATGGCCGATGCCGCTGGCCCGCAGCAGCCGCCGGGTGACCTCCGCCGGCCCAGGCCGGCCCGGCGGGCCAGGTAGTCCCCGGGCGCGGCGAACGGGTCCAGGCCGAGCACCGGCGCGCACCAGCGGCGGACCGCCATCCCGAGCTGGGAGTCGAACTGGGTCATCCACGGCGGGACCGGCCGGTCGGACTCGGTGAGCAGGCCCTCGAACTCGTGCGGCGCCAGGCCGGCCGCCAGCGCCGGGTGGACGTGGTGGTCGGTCAGGGGCAGTGCCGCGACGTCCTCATCCAGCGCCCGTTGCGCAGTCTCGGTCATGGACCTAGGGGTAGCATGCGCCGCCCTGGCCGGTACAGGACCCTGGCGGCGGGACCAGAACCCGGGCGGCGGGACCGGGCCCTGGCGGCAGGACCGGATCGCGGCCCGGTACCGCGCCGCGTGCCGCCGCCCCGCCACCCTCGTTGACACTGGCCTGCGGTCTCATCTAGATTCACAATGTTCGAGCATAGAACTGGTGTTCGTTGAGCGAACAAGGTCTCCAGGTGCGGAATCCGGTCCCTCAACGCGGCGATCGCCACTAGCGGTCAAGGAGCTCCCGTGACATTTCTCGACGAGGCGATATGGCGCGGCAAGGCATTCAGCGGCGGGTGGAGGACGCTGTCCGGCGGCGAGGCCCCGGTCACCGAGCCGGCCACCGGGAAGGAACTGGGCCGCGCGGGCATCGCCTCGCCGGCCGATATCAGCGCGGCCGCGGCGGCCGCGGCCGCCGCGCAGGCGGCCTGGGCGGCGCGGCCACACACCGAGCGGTCCGCCATCCTGCGCCGGGCCGGTGATATCTGGAAGGCGCACGCCGCCGAGATCGAGGAGTGGAGCATCCGCGAGGGCGGCAAGATCGGGCCCGCCGCGCAGTTCGAGACGCACGTGGCCACCGAGGAGATCTATGAGGCCGCCACGCTGCCGTCGCGCCCCTACGGTGAGCTGCTGCCCACCGAGTCGCCGCATCTCAGCTGGGCCGAGCGGGTCCCGGCCGGCGTGGTCGGGGTCATCTCGCCGTTCAACTTCCCGCAGATCCTGGCCATCCGCTCGGTGGCGCCCGCCCTGGCGCTGGGCAACGCGGTGGTACTGAAGCCCGACCCGCGGACCGCGGTGTGCGGCGGGGTCGCGCTGGCCCGGGTGCTCGAGGAGGCCGGCCTGCCCGAGGGCGTGCTGCACGTGCTGCCCGGCGGCCCGGAGGCCGGGGAGACGCTGATCACGGACCCGCTGGTGCGGATCATCTCGTTCACCGGGTCCACCGCGGCCGGCCGCCGGGTGGGCGCGCTGGCCGCGCAGCACCTCAAGCGGGTGCACCTGGAACTGGGCGGCAACTCCGCGCTGATCGTGCTGGACGACGCGGACGTGGCCGCCGCCGCCTCGGCCGGCGCGTGGGGATCGTTCCTGCACCAGGGGCAGATCTGCATGACCACCGGCCGGCACCTGGTGCACGAGTCCGTCTACGACGACTACGTCGCCGCGCTGGCCGAGAAGGCCAGCCACCTGCCGGTCGGCGACCCGGCCAGCGGCCAGGTGGCGCTCGGCCCGGTCATCGACGAGCGGCAGCGGGACAAGATCCACCACCTGGTCACCGCGAGCGTGGACGCGGGGGCCCGGCTGGCCGCGGGCGGCACCTACCAGGGGCTCTTCTACCAGCCCACCGTGCTGGCCGAGGTGGCGCCAGCCATGCCCGCGTACGCTGACGAGGTGTTCGGACCGGTGGCGCCGGTGATCCGGTTCTCCGATGCCGACGAGGCGGCCAAGCTGGCCGCGGACACCGAGTACGGGCTGTCGCTGGGCATCCTGACCCGCGACCCGCTCCGTGGCCTGGAACTCGCCCGGAAGATACCGACCGGCATCGTGCATATCAACGACCAGACCGTGGACGACGCGCCGAACACCCCGTTCGGCGGGATCGGCGCCTCCGGCACCGGGGCCCGGTTCGGCGGCACCGCGAACCTGGAGGCCTTCACCGAGACGCGGTGGGTCACCATGCGCAGTGAGATCGCCCCGTACCCCTTCTAGCCGCCGTGCCGGGGGGTGGCGCGATCAGGAAACTGGCAGGTTCATGCGGACGCAGGTAGGCATCGTCGGGGCCGGCCCGGCCGGGCTGCTGCTGTCCCACCTGCTGGCACTGCGCGGGATCGACTCGGTCGTGGTGGAGAGCCGCAGCCGGGCTTACTGCGAGGCACGGCAGCGGGCCGGGGTGCTGGAAGCCGGGGCCACGGCACTGCTCCGCGAGGCCGGGGTGGGCGCCCGGCTGGACCGTGAGGGCCTGCAGCACGGCGGCATCTACCTGCAGTTCGCCGGGGAGCGGCACCACCTGGACTTCCGCGACCTGACCGGGGCCACGGTGACCGTCTACGCACAGACCGAGGTGGTGAAGGACCTGATCGCCGCCCGGCTGGCGGCCGGCGCCCGGCTGGAATTCGAGGTCACCGGGACCGAGGTGTCCGGCCTGGACACCGACGAGCCGGTGCTGTCGTACACCGCCGCGGACGGCACCCGGCACGAGGCGCGCTGTGACGTGATCGCCGGCTGCGACGGCTTCCACGGGATCTGCCGCCCGGCCATCCCGGCCGGCCTGCTCACCGTGTGGCAGCGCGACTACCCGTACGCCTGGCTCGGCGTGCTGGCCGACGTCCCGCCGTCCACCGACGAGCTGATCTACGCGCACCACCCGGACGGGTTCGCGCTGCACAGCCTGCGCAGCCCGCAGGTCAGCCGGCTCTACCTCCAGGTCGACCCGGATGAGGACGTCGCCGCATGGCCGGACGAGCGGATCTGGGCGGAGCTGCAACGGCGCTTCGCCCTGCCCGGCTGGGAGCTCAAGGAAGGCCCCATCCTGGACAAGGGCATCATCCCGATGCGCAGCTTCGTCAGCGCGCCGATGCGCTACGGACGGCTGTTCCTGGCCGGCGACGCCGCGCACATCGTCCCGCCGACCGGGGCGAAGGGCCTCAACCTGGCCCTGGGGGACGTGGCCCTGCTGGCCGACGCGCTGGTGGCGCTGCTGCACGGCGACCCAGCGCTGGCCGACAGCTACTCCGGCCGGTGCCTGGGCCGGGTCTGGCGGCGCACCCACTTCTCGTGGTGGATGACGTCCATGCTGCACGCCGTCCCGGGCGCCGACCCGATAGACGCCCAGCTCCAGCTGGCCCAGCTGCGCTACGTCACCAGTTCCCGGGCCATGGCCGCCTCCCTGGCCGAGAACTACACCGGCTGCCTGCCCGAGGGGCAGTAGGCTCAGCGGTGCTTCCGGTCCAGCTGGACCCGGCGCCGGTACAGGGTGTCGTGCCAGCCGTGCCGGAGCACTGGCACGAAGTCGGCCTGCAGGTAGGCCCGGAGCTGCGGGGTCCACGCGACGCGGCGGTAGGCGTTGTAGGACAGCCAGACGAACTGGGAGCGGCCGAACTCGTCGCGCCACAGCGCCCGCACGGCCGGCACCAGGGCCGCCCCGGTGCCCGGTTTCAGCCCGTCCGAGAACGCCAGGTCGCTGCCGAGCCCGTCCAGCATGTGCGGGCAGCCAGGCAGGTCGGGACTGAACCGGTTGGCCATCAGCAGGTAGGAGACCTGGTCGGTGGCGACGCACGCGCCGCGCGGGATGATCCGGTCCACCCGCGCGGGCACCGTGCCGTACGGCAACGTCAGGTGGGACTCGAAGCCGGCCTGGTCCAGGGCGAAGGCGGCGATGGCCAGGCCGGCCAGCGCGGCCGCCGGGACGGCCAGCCGGAGCGGGCCGGCCACGCCCAGCACGGGCCGCCGCCACCCGTCCTGGGCCGCCGCCTCGGCCAGCCGCGCGGCCGGCAGCGCGACGGCCAGAGCCAGGAATGGCGCCAGGAAGACCGTGAAGTGGTAGTGGAACTGATCTGGCCACAGGAAGACCGCACCGACCAGCGCGGCGGTCAGCAGCGCGAACCGGTCCAGGGCGGGCGGGGGCTGCGCGCTGATCAGCCACCCGGCCGCTACCAGGGCGGCCACCGCGGCCACCAGGAGGCAGGCCGCGGTCACCAGCACCGCCTTGGGGTGCGCGGGCAGCGGGAGGTTGACCAGGCCGAGCATGTGGCTCAGCCGGGCACCGGCCGGCACCCGGCCCGAGCCGGCCCGCGGGGCGACCTGTGCCACGTACAGGCTCTGGTAGAACCGCCGCGGGTCCAGCGCGGCGAACGGGAGCACCGGCACGCAGAAGCCGGCCGCCACCCCGGCGGCGAACAGGGCGGCCCGCCTGATCCCGGGGAGCAGCAGCAGGAGCAGGACCAGCACCGGGAAGATGGCCCACACCTCCACCGCGCCGGCGAAGCCGAAGGCCGCCCCGCCCGCCAGCAGCCGCCGCCGGCTGGCAGTAAGCCGGTCCCCCTCGGCCACGGTCAGCGCCCCGGCCAGGCAGAACACCGCCAGCCAGGGCTCCACCAGCACGGTGCGCGAGGTGAGCACGCTGTCCGGGTAGACCGCCATCAGCCCGCAGCTCACGATCACCGCGAGCAGGCCCCGGTGCCGGGCCAGCAGGCCGACACCGGCCACGGCGGCCACGCTGGCCAGGGTGGTGAGCAGCCGGCCGGCCGTCATCGCGGTGGCCGTGCCGGTCAGCTTGGACAGCGCCGCGGCGGGCAGCATGAGCAAGGTGATCCCGGGCGGCTGGACGAAGATGAAGTCGCGGTAGGGCAGCACGCCGTGCAGCAGGTCCACGGCGCTGCCGAAGTACGGGCCGTCGTCGTACTCGGTGACCCCCATCAGGTACCCGGGGCGGCTCAGCAGCAGCAGCCGCAGGCCCAGCGCGAGCGCCGTGCAGACGGCGATGGCCACGTTGACCGGGGTCAGCCAGGAAGCCGCTCCGGGCGCCGCGACCGCCGCGACGCCCCGGGACGGCCGCCTGGATGCCTCACCTGTTCCCCGCCTGGTTATGGTTCCGCTCACCGCTGGTGTGCCTCTCGCCGTGCGCAACCCGCCCCCTGGGCTGACCGCCGCAGATGCTATCGGACACCAACTGCTTACATAACGTGACCGACCACTCGGCCGAGGCCGGACCCGCCGTACCCCGGCAACCCGCCGCAGTCACGCCGGTAGCACGGCAGATCCCGGCGGAGCCGGGCGCATCCGCCCGCAGCGGGCCGAGCCGGGCGCGCAGACCGCCTGAATGCGGACTTTCCTGGCCAGGCGGCGGCCGCGCGGCACCGGCCGGGCCCGGCCCCGGCCGGGCCGGCGAAGTGATGACGTTTCTATAACGTGCCGTAGGCCTCCGCGCGGGGGGCTCCGGCTGGCCCGTACACCGTCGGCGGGCCGCACCTGTCCGGCGCGCCCCTGGTGCCGCCCGGCCGGGGCGGAGGCTGGCGGCGGCGGGGTCAGCTGCCGCGGATCCCGGGCCGCGCCGGGGGCGCGTGCAGCGGGGCCGCGGCCACCCGCTCTGGCGCGGCCCGCTGCGCGATCAGGTAGCCGATGATCAGCACGCAGCCCCAGGCGCCACCCAGGGCCCAGCCGGCCAGCACGTCCGTCAGCCAGTGCACGCCGAGGTAAAGCCGGCTGAGCCCGACCACCGCCGCGATCAGGGCCGCGCCGGTCATCAGCAGGGTCCGGGCCCGCAGCGAGCGGCCCGCCATCAGCATGACGGCCAGCATGCCCCAGGTGGCCAGGGCCTGGGCGGCATGCTGCGACGGATAGGACCACCCGTCCACGCTGACCAGCCAGTCCCCGGCGGGCGGCCGGCTCCGCGCGACCTCGGCCTTGGCCAGCAGCGACCAGCCCGCCGCCCCGGCCAGCGCGGCGGCCGGGAGCACCGCTACCAGCCACTCGCGGCGCCACCACCACAGGGCGGCCCCGGCCACGATCGCCACCGGCCACAGCAGGTAGCCGGATCCCAGCCAGGTGACGGCGCGGGCCAGGCTGGTCAGCCAGGCGGCGCGGTGCCCGATGACGAAGTGGAGCACCCCCGGGTCCAGCCGCGCGCTGTTCTCGTGGTGCAGCACGCTGCTGGTGAGCGAGCCCAGCGACCAGGCGCACGCCACCAGGGTGAGCACGGCCACGGTCATCGCGAAGCCGGTCGGCACGCCGGGCTGGAACCGCCTGCCGAGCCAGCGGAGCTGGCCCGGGAACCGGCGTTCCAGCCACCGGGCCGGCCGGCTGGCAGCCAGCCGCGTGGCCAGGCGGCCCGCCCAGCTGTCCGGCTCACGTGCCGACCGGATCAGGTGCCCGGTGACCAGCGCGAGCAGCACGACCACGAACAGGGCGATGCCGACCTGGGTGGCATAGCCGGCCACCCGCTTCCAGCTGGCCCCGGCCAGGTAGCCGAGCATTATCATCAGCGCGCCCCAGGTGGCGCCGCCCGCGAAGTTCCACGGCAGGAACACCCGGTACGGCATCCGGGCCATCCCGGCCAGGCCCGGCACCAGCGCCCGGAGGGCGGCCGTGAACCGGCCAAGGAAGACGGCCTTGCCGCCCCGCTGGTTGAGGTACTCCTGCCCCCGGTCGATCCGCCCCGGCTTGATGAACCGGCGCAGCGGCCTCGACTCGAGCAGCCGCCGCCCGTAGTCCCGGCCGACCAGGTAGCCGACGGAATCGCCCAGCACGGCCCCGCTGATGCCCGCCACCAGCACCTGCCACAGGGCCACCCGGTGGTAGGAGGCCAGCACCCCGCCCAGGATCAGCGCGGTCTCCCCGGGGAAGAAGAAGCCCAGGAACACCGACGATTCCAGGAACGGCACGGCGAAGACGATGAGCAGGGCCAGCCATCCGCTGAGGCTGAGTATGTGCTCGATCAGGCTGGTCATCCCTACCCAGGGTATGGGCACGGCGCCCAGCCCGCCTCCCCGGCCCGGCCGCCCGCCCGCCCGCGACCCCAGGCCCGGCCCCGGCCCCGGCCGGGCAGCTCCCGGCATGATGCCGATAGTGGCTGGCGGACCGCCGCCCGCCGGGACCGCTTAGAAAGGCCGCGACCAGAGCCCGATATGAGTCGCCCGCGTGGTGCTCAACGGCCCCGGCCAGGCGCAGGTCAGGCGGGAACCATCTCGCCCGGGCACGCCAGGACCTCCTGGAGCCATCTCGAACCCTCAGCCTTCGCGCTCAGTTCAGGCCCGCCATGAGCCCTTCGCCCCTAGCCGGCACACCTGGCCCTATGGTCGGGTGTAAGGGACATTTGGCTTGTTCGCCCGGTGAGACTGGCCAGCCCGCCCGCCGTGGGGGAAGAGCGCTATGCCGGTCCGGGCCAAGGTGCCGGGAGATGAGCTGTGGGCCGGGTGATGAAGCTCTTCCAGCTCAACTGGCAGGAATTCAACCTGCGCAGAGGTGCCGTCCTGGCGGTCATACTGGGCCTGCTGATCATCGTGGGCGTGCTTCCCGATGAGCGGAGGTACTTCGTCAGCGCGATCTTCGGGGCGCTGCTCGTGGCCCTGAGCGACCCCGGCGGGAGACATGGCCCCCGGGTGGCCCGGCTGGCGGCGATGGCCGTGGCCGGTGCGCTGCTGACGGCCCTGGGGTTCGGCATCGGCGGCGGGGCCTGGGGATGGGTGGTAGCGGCCGTCTTCGTCGCCACCGTGCTGAGCGGGCTGGCGGTGAAATACGGCGCCCACCGATTCGTGGCGGCCTATCTGCTCAACGTCTGGTTCATCATCGCCCTCGGCCTGCCGACCTTCCTCGCTTTTTGACCTGCCGGGCCTGTACCAGTCCGGCCTGATCCATCCCGCACCGTGGGAGCAGGCGCTGGCCTGGCTGGCCGGATCGGCCCTGTGGATCGTTTACGCCTCCGTCGTGTGGCTGGCGCGCGGGCGGGCACCGCAGCCCCAGCCGGTCGCCGAGATTCCCGGGGATATCTCGCCGAGGCCGCTGACCCGGCCGATTATCCTTTTCGCGGTCCGGGCTGAGATTGCCCAACGCCTACTGGATGCCCACCGCCGCCATCATCGCCATGAAGCCCAGCCTGCAGCAATCCACCCTCATCGCCGCGCAGCGCGTGGCCGGGACAGTAGTGGGCGCCGCGGTGGCGGCCCTCGTCCTGGTGACGGTGGACAACAGGACCGCGCTGGAAGTCATCGTCGTCGTCCTGCTCGCGCTGGCGGGGGCGATCCGGACCATGGGTTACACCTGGTACACCGCGGCGGTGGCCGGAGCCGTCCTGATCGCCATGGACGTGCCCCACCCGTCCAACTTCACTGACGAGGGGCGGCGGATCCTGTTCACGTTCGCCGGGGTAGGGATAGCCGTCATCGTCATGTTCCTGGCCGACCTGCTGCAAAAGCGCTCCGCCAGAGCGGCACCACCAGCACCTGCTCACCCGGCCCCGGTGGGGTGAGCGCGGGCCGCGCGGTATGGCGCACCGCAGCGGGCCCGCCTGTCCGCCCAGGCCGCGCACCAGCCTTATTCCGCATCCGCCACAGCACCCGAGCCGGTGTCACGGCGCCCGGGCAGTTCCGCCAGATCATGCCTAGCGGACGTCCAAGCCAGTCATCGCCCGTCCGATGATCATGCGCTGAATCTCTGACGTGCCCTCGAATATGGTGAAGATCTTGGCGTCCCGGTGCCAGCGCTCGACCGGGAAGTCGCGGGTGTACCCGTTGCCGCCCAGGATCTGGATGGCCTGCTCGGTCACCCGGACCGCGGTCTCCCCGGCGACAAGCTTGGACATCGAGCCCTCGGCGCCGTCCAGCGACAGGCCCTGCCGTACCATCCAGGCGCCCCGCCAGGTCAGCAGCCGGGCCGCATCCACCGCCGCCTGCATGTCGGCCAGCATGAAGCCGATGGCCTGGTTCTGTCCGATGGGCCGGCCGAACTGCTGCCGCTGGGTCGAGTAGTCCCGGGCGTACTCCACGGCGGCCCGGGCCACGCCCACCGCCATGGCTGCGACGCTCGGCCGGGACGCCTCGAACGTCTTCATCGCGGCCTGCTCGCCAGCCCGGCCGCCGGACCGGACCCGGGCCAGCCTGGCGTCCAGCCGTTCCCGGCCGCCGACCAGGCAGCGTCCCGGCACGCGGACATCGTCCAGCACCACCTCGGCGGTGTGCGAGGCCCGCACCCCGTGCTTGCGGAACTTCTGGCCCTGGCGCAGCCCCGGGTTGCCGGGCGGGATGATGAAGCTGGCCTGGCCGCGGGTGCCCAGCGCCGGGTCGACGGCCGCCACCACCACGTGCACGTTGGCGATGCCGCCGTTGGTGGCCCACGACTTGGTGCCGTTGAGCACCCACTCGTCGCTGGCTTCCCGGTACTCGGCGCGGGTGCGGATCGAGCCGACGTCGCTGCCGGCCTCGGGCTCGGAGGCGCAGAACGCGCCCAGCTTCACCCCGTCCGCGCTGCCGAACATCTCCGGCAGCCACTCCCCTACCTGCTCCGGGGTCCCGTTGCTGGCCACCGCCACCGCGGCCAGCGTGCTGCCGACCAGGGACAGCGCGATGCCGGCATCGCCCCAGAACAGTTCCTCGAAGGCGACCGGGATGCCCAGCCCGCTGGGCTCCAGCCACTGCCCGGTGAAGAAGTCCAGCGAGTACAGCCCGATCTTGGCCGCCTCCTGCACGATGGGCCAGGGCGTCTCCTCCCGCTCATCCCATTCGGCGCCGGCCGGCCGGATCACGTCCGCGGCGAAACCATGCACCCAGTCGCGCATCTCGCGCACCTCAGGACCGGGATCGAGGGAGAATCCGGGGCTGGCCGGAGGCGTGCTCATGCGGCTCCTCACAGCGGGCGGGTCAGCGATGTTACTGCAGAGTAGCACGCATAAGTTACCAATGGGTAACAAATGCCGGAAGAGCCGGGCCGCGCCCGTCCGGGCACCCCGGCGCGGCCCGCTAGTCAGCGTCGTGCCGGTCCAGGAACTCGTACACATCCGATTCGTCCACTCCCGGGAAACTCCCGGTCGGCAGCGCGGACAGGATGTGCGAGTGAGCCCGGGCCGACGGCCAGGCCATCCCGTCCCAGCGCGCGGCCAGGCTGGCCGGCGGCCGCTGGCAGCAGTCACCATCCGGGCAGCGCGACACCATCCGCTTGTCGGTGTCCCGGCCCCGGAACCACCGGGCGTGCTCGTACCCGGTGCCCAGGGTGATGGCCATGCCGCGCTCCCGCCCGGGGTCGATATGCGCCACGCACCAGAACGTGCCGGCCGGCGTATCCGAGTACTGGACGTGCGGGGAGAACCGGTCGGCGGAGCCGAACACCTGGCGCCCGGACCATTTCCGGCACATCCGCTGGCCCTCGATCGCCCCGGTCGAGTCGGCGGGCAGCACCAGCCCGTCGTTCTCGTACGCCTTGTAGATGATGCCGGCCTCGTCGTTCTTCACGAAGTGGCAGGTCAGCCCCAGGTGGTGGGTGACCAGGTTGGTGAACCGGTGCGCGGCCATCTCATACGACACCGAGAACACGTCCCGCAGGTCCTCGACCGACAGGTCGCGCGCCTCCTTGGCCTCGAGCAGGAACCGTGATGCCGGGTACTCGGGCACCAGCACCGCGGCCGCGAAGTAGTTGGCCGCCACCCGCTGGCGGAGGAAGTCGGCGAAGTCGCGCGGTGTCGCGTGGCCGAGCACGAAATGCCCGAGCGTCTGCAGCAGGATGGTTCGCGGCGAGTGCATGCCGATCGACTCCTGCTTGAGGTAGATCCGCCGGTGCCGCAGGTCGGTGACTGAGCGCACGGACCGCGGCAGGTCCTGGGCGTAACGCACGGTGAAGCCGTGCTGGCTGACGATGGCCAGCAGCGCGCCCTGGGACAGCGCGCCGCCGCGGTAGCCGACCCGGTCCAGGGCCTGCGCGGCCGCCTCCTCGATCTCCGGGAAGTGGTTGCCGCGCTCCCGCATGGCATCGCGCAGCCCGGCGTTGGCCACCCGGGCCTCTTCGGGGGTGGCCGTGGGCCGGGTGCGCTGCCTGCGCAGCTCGCCGTACAGCCCGACGAGGTGCTCCAGCACGTCATTGGGCACCCGGGCGCCCACCTTGAGGTAGGGCAGCCCCAGGTCGGCGTAGACCGGATCGCGCTGCGCCTCCTCCACCGCGATCTCCAGCTGGGCCCGGCGGCTCGGCGGCTGGTGCCGCAGCAGTTCCTCGGCGGGCACGGACAGCGCCCGGGCCAGCGAGTCGATCAGCGACAGCTTGGGCTCCCGGCGGCCGTTCTCCAGCAGCGAGAGGGCCGAGGGGGCCCGGCCGACCCGGTCCCCCAGCTCAGCCAGGGTCAGCCCGCGGGAGCGCCGCAGATGCCGCAGCCGCTGACCGAATGTCGCAAGGTCTAGACCACTTGACGTCAACGAAGACGATTCTTTCGGTAGCAAGTCCGTCACATTTTGATCCTATGTGAAATCTTTCAAATGTTCAGGTCCTTTGGCCCTAGTCTTTCCGGGCTCGCCCGCACAAGCTCGCAGTACAACCCAGGGGACGGCAGGACGTTGGAGGTTCAAGTGAGTGAGCGTCGCCTCGAGGGCACAGCGAATGGCAGTGCTCCAAACGGAACGAACGGGCACAGCCCGGCCCGCCAGCAGGCGGCGGCCCTGCGCCAGCAGTGGTTGACCGACCCGCGTTGGCGGGGCACCGAGCGGACTTACGCCGCCGAGGACGTGATCCGGCTGCGTGGCTCGGTACAGGAAGAGCGCACCCTGGCCTGGCTCGGTGCGCAGCGGCTGTGGCGCCTGCTGCACGAGGAGGACTACGTCGCGGCGCTCGGCGCGCTGACCGGCAACCAGGCAGTGCAGCAGGTACGGGCCGGCCTGCAGGCCATCTACCTGTCCGGCTGGCAGGTGGCCGCCGACGCCAACCTGGCCGGCGAGACATACCCGGACCAGAGCCTCTACCCGGCCAACTCCGTGCCCCAGGTGGTCCGCCGGATCAACAACGCGCTGCTGCGCGCGGACCAGATCGGCTGGGCGGAGTCCGGGGGCGCTGACGACCGGCACTGGCTGGCGCCGATCGTGGCCGACGCGGAGGCCGGGTTCGGCGGCGTGCTGAACGCGTTCGAGCTGATGAAGTCGATGATCGCCGCGGGCGCGGCGGGCGTGCACTGGGAGGACCAGCTGGCGTCCGAGAAGAAGTGCGGTCACCTGGGCGGGAAGGTACTCATCCCGACTGGCCAGCACATCCGGACCCTGAACGCAGCCCGCCTGGCGGCTGACGTCTGCAATGTCCCGAGCCTGGTCATCGCGCGGACCGACGCGCACGCCGCGACGCTGATCACCAGCGACGTGGACGAGCGCGACCGGGCGTTCGTCACCGGCGACCGGACCCCGGAGGGGTTCTTCCGGGTGCGCAACGGCATGGCCGCCTGCATCGCCCGCGGCCTGGCCTACGCGCCCTACTCCGACCTGCTCTGGATGGAGACCTCCACCCCGGACCTGGATGAGGCGCGGGAGTTCGCCGAGGCGATCAAGGATCAGTACCCCGACCAGATGCTGGCCTACAACTGCTCGCCGTCGTTCAACTGGCGCCGCCACCTGGACGACGGGACGATCGAGAAGTTCCAGCGCGAGCTGGGCCACATGGGCTACAAGTTCCAGTTCATCACGCTGGCCGGCTTCCATGCGCTCAACTACTCGATGTTCGAGCTGGCGCAGGGCTACGCGGCCGAGGGGATGCCGGCCTACGTCCGGCTGCAGGACGCCGAGTTCGGCGCCGAGTCCCGCGGCTACACCGCCACCCGGCACCAGCGTGAGGTCGGGACCGGGTACTTCGACCTGGTCACCTCGGCGATCTCGCCGCAGGCGTCCACCACGGCACTCAGCGGCTCCACCGAGAGCGAGCAGTTCACCGCGGTGCACTGACACCGTGCACTGAGACACCGCGCTCTGGCGCCGCCTGCCGGGCGCCGCGCGCGCCCCGCACCGGGCGGCGCCGCCGTGGTGCGGCGGGGCCGGCCGGGCACTAGCCCGGCCGGCCCTGGGCGGTGTGCGCAGCCGAGCGCCAATCCGCCGGCCACCCCGGGTCCGGAGCGGGTTCCAGGGGGCCGCACGCCCGGCTCGGCCCGGCCAAGCTGCTGCCCCGGGCTGACCTTCATCCTGCCGTTCCTCATGTTCATCTTCCTGCTCGCGCTGGGCGAGGACTACAACATCCTGGTGATGACCCGGATCAGGGAGGAAGCGCGCACGCTGCCGCTGCGCGAGGCGGTCTCCCGCGCGCTGAGCGCGACCGGGGCGACGGTCACCTCGGCGGTCTCGTGCTGGCCGGCACGTTCGGCGTGTTCGCCCTGGTGGGCGCGCGCACCTCGGGCGGCAGCCAGTTCGTCAACCTGGCCGTCGGGCTGTCGCTGGGCATCCTGATGGACACCACGGCCGCGTTGCCCGGCCGAGGCTGTGCACCGGCACCCGGGCTGATGACAGTCCGGAGATGTATAGTAACAATTAGTAATCATATCTGCCGCAGGCATGCTCCTGCCAACGCCGGAAGGGATCATGGGTGCCGCGAATGGGGCCCGCGGTGATGCGGGGGAGCTAAGAGCGCTCTTGGCGGCGATCGTGGAGTCTTCTGACGATGCGATCGTCGGTGCGACCCTGAACGGGGTCATCACCAGCTGGAATGCGGGCGCGGCCCGCATGTATGGCTACAGCGCGGACGAAATGGCCGGGCGCACCGTGTCCGGGCTCTTGCCGCCGGACCGGGCCGGTGAGCTGGCGCCGATCCTGAGCCAGCTGCGGCGCGGCGAGCGGATCGGCCGTTACGAGACCCAGCATGTCCGCAAGGACGGCCGCATCATCGACGTGTCGATCTCGGCGTCCCCGGTCAGGAACGGGGACGGCGTAGTGGTGGGGGCGGCCACGGTGGCCCGGGACATGACCGAGCGCATCCGCGCCGAGGCTGCGCACCGGGCGATGCTGGCCAGGCTGCGTCACAGCGAGCGGATGGAAACGGTGGGCCAGCTGACCGACGGGCTCGCTCATGATTTCAATAACCTGCTCGGCGCCATCATGGGCTTCGCGGGGCTGGTGGCCGGGGCCACGGCCGACAGGCCGGCAGTGCAGGCTGACGTGGAGCAGATCCGTGCGGCGGCGGAGCGCGCTGGCCGGCTGACCAGGGAATTGCTCATCTTCAGCCGGCGTCAGGCCGGCCGGCTGGCCGCGGTCGACCTCAACGAGGTCATTGCCGGTGTCCGCGAACTGGCCACCGCCAGCATCGGCAGCAGAGTCGGGCTGCGGTTCGAGCTTGCCCCGGGGCTGCCGCCCACGATGGCCGACCGCGGGCAACTGGAGCAAGTGCTGCTGAACCTGATTGCCAACGCCCGCGACGCGACGCCCGCGGGCGGCACGGTGACGATCGGCACAGGCGTCACGAGTCTGGGGGAAGGGCCCGGGGTTGTGCGGCCTGGCCGTTACGTGGAACTGGCCGTCCGCGATACGGGGACCGGCATGAGCGCGGACGTCGCAGCACGGATCTTCGAGCCCCTCTTCACCACCAAGCGGCCAGGCCGGGGCACCGGCCTGGGCCTGGCCACCGTGCAGGAGGTGGTCACCCAGGCCGGCGGTACCATCAGCGTTGACCCCGGGGAAGGCACGGGCAGCACCTTCCATGTCTATCTCCCCGCCGCCGCCGGCCCGGCCCCGGCTCCGGATGCCCCGCCGGCCGGCCGCGGGCACGCAAAGACGATCCTGGTGGTCGACGATGAGCCCGCGATGCTGCGGAGCACGGTCCAGATCCTGCGCAACAGCGGCTACTACACCCTTGAGGCCGGAACCGGCGCGGAAGCGCTGTCGCTGGCCTCCTCCCACGACTTCCAGCTCTTGCTGACCGACTCCGTCATGCCCCCGATGTCTGGTGCGGAACTCGCGGAGCTCATCCGCGAGCTGAAACCCGGAGTGCCAGTCCTGTACATGTCCGGCTACAACGCGGAGACGCTGAGCCGTCAGCGGACCGCTGACGCGACGTTCACCCTGCTGGAGAAGCCATTCAGCGCTGAGACGCTACTGGAAACGGTGCACGCCACACTCGATCCACCGCAATCGTGACTGAGCGAGCGCCACCAGCGGGGCCGGGAACCCCGCTCGCTCAGTCCGCCGGGTGAGCCTGGCCGGGGGCCCTGATCGGCGGGTTCGGCGTTTTCGGATTTATTCACGCCTCCCGGGACTAACACTGCCATGATCACTTACCGGCGGCGAGCGTCCCGGCCGGGACCGCCCCGGCGGGTTCGGGCGGGTCATCGGCCAGCGCATCCACCGCGCCGGCCAGGTCGGCGAGGGCCGGCAGGGCGTCCTCCAGGGTGTGCCGGCTGGCGGGCGGCAGGTTGACGAGCGCCAGGGTCAGCAGCCGCTCATTGAGCGCCTTCCAGCGGGTGACGGCGGCCTCGCCGGCCGGGGTCAGGTCCAGCGAGGCGGTGCGCCGGTCGCCGGCGCCGCCGGTCCTGGTGACCAGGCCGCCCTGGCGCAGCGACTGGGTGAGGGTCGCTACCGAGCTGGGCGCCAGGCGGAGCATCCGGGCCAGCTGACCGGGCCGTGATCCCGGGTTCTCCGCCAGGCAGGACAGCATTTCCAGCTGGGCGACGGACAGGCCGGCGCCGGGATCGGCGGCCCGGGCCGCTCGCCGCATGGCGCGGCGCAGTCGTGACACCGCGTCGGCGAGATCAGCAGAATGCACCACAGATGTCCCCTCATCGGACCGGTAGGGGTGACAGCGCGCCAGACCGTCCCGCGCCGGGGCGCTGGCCTGCCGGTCCCGGCCAGGCCAGCGTGGCCTGGCCAGCCGCCACCCGAGGGGCGGCGGCACCGGTCGATGCCCAGTATAGCTACAGGTAAAGTAGAGATGAGCGATCCCGGAACTCCCCGGCGGCTCCCGCGGCGGAAATGTTGTGTCACCGAATATAGCGACGCCCGCCGGCGCCGCCCCGCGGCCCCGGTCGCGGACTATCGCGGTTATGCTCCGCGAGCCTCCCGGACGCAAATAGTGTGCGGTGATCTGCGGGACATGCCGGCCCGGTACTGGCAGGAGGGCCCGCAACCCGACAGACTCGTATCCCGGGGGAAGTCCGAGTACGCCCTCGCGCGGCATCACGCCGGCTGGTCCTCCGGCCGGCGCAGAAGGGACGCCGATGCAGGAACTGCGCATCGTCGCGGTCAGCGAGGACGGCAGTTATGCCGTGCTCGCCGTGCCGGGACGGGGCGGGCGCTTTTCGCTGCCCATCGACGACCGGCTGCGGATCGTGGCGCGCGGGCAGTTCTCCCGGCTCGCTCAGTACGAGATCGAAGTGGAGAGTCCCTTGCGACCCAAGGAGATCCAGGACCGGATCCGTGCCGGAGAGACCGCGGAGGAGATCGCCGACGCCGCGGGGGTGCCGATCGAGCGTGTCCGCCGGTTCGAGGGACCGGTGCTGGCCGAGCGTGCCTACCGGGCACAAGAAGCGCAGGGCGCCACTATCCGGCGCCCGGGGGACTCCGGGCCGGGCCCACGGCTGGGTGACATCGTCGCCGAGCGCCTCGGCATGCTCGGCATCGACCCCGAGGATGTGCAGTGGGACTCACGGAAGCGCGGCGACAGCACCTGGCAGGTCCAGCTCATGTTCACCGTCGGCGGCCGCCCGCAGCTGGCCGAGTGGTCCTTCGATCCCCGGCGCAGGCATGTCAGCCCGGCGAGCGAGGAGGCGGCGCGGCTGTCCCTGCCCGAGGCTGACCTGTCACCGCTCGCTCCCCCGCCCCGCCCGGAGCCCAGGGCCACGGTGACGCCGATCGCCAGCCGGCTGTCGCCCGCCGTTCCGCCGCCGGATGCGGCGGAATCACCGCCGCCCCCACCCACGGCGCCGTCCCGGCCGGCCGCGGCCGCCCCCGCACCGGCGGCGGCCCGGCCGGTGCCTGCCCCGGTTCCCGCGGAGGCACCGGCGGCACCCGCCGCCGCCCACCCGGCCGACCAGCCGGCCGCACGGGACCGCGAGGCCCCGGCGGCCGCACGGGACCGCGAGGCCCCCGCGGCCGCGCCGGACCGCGCCGCCGCCGCGGCCTCGGCGGCGGGCGCCGATGACGGCCGGGAGCAGCCCGCGCCGCAGCGGGGCCGGCCCGCGCGCAAGGCCGCGGGGGGCAGGTCGCGGCGGTCCTCGGTGCCGTCCTGGGACGAGATCATGTTCGGCACGTCGCGGCAGCCGGAGTAACCGGCAGCGGCTGCCCGGGTGCCGGTCACCGCGTACGATCAGCCAGCGTGAGCCACGCCGACAAGGGGTCCCGATGACCGGTCGCCGCCGGCCGCCGGGCCAGGCCGCTCTGACCACGGCCGCCACGGCCGCCCTGGTCAGCGGGTGCGGGCTCATCGGCGGGGCGACGACCAGCGTGTCCGACGTCCCGTTGCGGATGACAGTGACGAGCCAGTCATTCAGCCCGACCGAGCCGATGCCGGCCAGGTTCACCTGCCACGGGGCCGGCCTCAGCCCCTCGATTCACTGGTCCGGGGCACCGGCCGGGACGAAAACGCTGGCCCTTATCGTGGATGATTCCTCCGCGCCGATTACCCCGTTTATCTACTGGATCGTCTTCGATATAGGCTCGCAGACAAGCGCCACGCTGGTTGGGCAGGTCCCCACGGGTGCGAAGCAGGCGGACAACAGCAAGGGCACGCCGCGATATGACCCGCCGTGCCCGGTGAATGGCAACCACGCTTACCGCTTTACTGTTTACGCACTTAGCAGGTCACTTCCCCTGCGGAACGGCGTCGCGCTGAAAACGGCCTGGACGGCTATCGCCCAGGCCGCCATCGCGCGTGGCGAGACAACAGCTAACGCCAAATCGTAATCGGATAGTTACCTCAAGTAAACGGTCCCGGTAAAAAAATCCTTAAACGACTGACAGCACCCATACGGTCCGCCACACTGACGGGTGAGTAGCTCAGCCTTGGATGATTCGAGGCGCTAGCGACACAGGGGAAGGCCCGCGTGATGGCCGCGTGTGCCTCGCTGGCGCCGCCCATAGGCCATCGCTTGTTGGGTGGTGCGATGTTCCTGCTCGTGATCGGCCTTGTCGCCGTGATCATTGCGATCCTCGTCGCGGCTTTTCTGAGCATGCGCCGGGGCTCGGATGACGAAGACGGGCCTCAGGAGCGGCTTACTATGCGGGACCGGGTCCGGTTCCGCGGCCGGGACCGTGACGCGCGCTGGGAGGATGCGGACGCGCCGCATCCGGCCCGCCGGGCCGGGGCCCGTGAACCGGTGCCATCCCGACGGCCGGGCCGTGCCTCCCGTGAGTTCACCGCGGACGACGTGGCGGACCGGGTCGGCTTCGACAGCATGCGCGGATATGAGCCCTCCCCGCGCGGCTACGGCGGGCGGACGGCAGTGCGCGGCTCCGACCGGGCCCGCGATGACCGGGCCGGCCGTTACGACGACGCCACGGAGACCATGGCGCAGCCCGCCACCGCGGCGCTCCGGGCGGGGGTTCCCGCCGGCCGCCGCGCCGCTGCTGACTTCGACACCGGACCGGGCGCCGCGCTGTATGACACCGGGCCAGCCGCGGCCAGTTTCCGGGTCCCGGCTATCGACGCCGACCCGGACCTGGCGGACTCTGACGTATTCCCCCGGGTCCGGGAGGACATCCCGCGCCCCGCGGCCAAGCCGCGCCAGCCCAGCAAGCCCCGGCAGCGCAGCCAGGCCGCCAAGGGCCGGCGGCCGGCCCGCGGCCGGCATGACGACGATGACGACGACTGGCCCAGCACCGAGTGGGACAAGCTGTCCGATGAGCAGTACTGGGCCGAGTTGTCCTCGGATAAGCCGCTGTCGAACACGGCCCAGCCGGCCGCCGCGGTGCCGCCCCCGGCCGGGACGGCAGCCGGGGGACGCCCGGGGCGGCCCGCCCCGGGCCGTCCTGCCCCCCGCATGGCCGCGGAATCCCGGGCCGGGAGCGCGACGGCCGAACGGGCGCTGCGGCGCGCCCCGCGGGAGGAGAGCCCGCGGCTGGCCGAGCCGGGCGCCCCGGCTTCCCGGCGGCCCGGCGAGAGCCGCCAGGCTCCCGTAACGCCGTCGGCGACGCGGCCGCATGATGACCGCCCGGTGGAGGCGCGCCCGGTGGAGGACCGGCCGCGCGGCGGCCGCTCCTCCGGCACCCTCCGCTCCGCGCCGACCGATCCGGGCCTCCCGCGGCTGGAGGCGGCCGGCACTGAGCGGATCCCGGTCGGTGGCGTCGACCGGGCTCCGTCCGGCCCGAGGGCCCCGCGCTACGCCCCGGAGCGGCCCGCCGCCCCAGCCGCCCGGCCAGACGTCGCCCCGGCCCGCCGCCGGGCCCCCCGGCCGCCGGCTGACGATGACCCGCTGACCAGCCCGTCGTTCTCCCGGGAAGCACAGCCTGGCGAGGACAGCCGGTCCTACGGGAGCGGCAGCCGGCCCGCGCTGCGGCCAGCGGCCGGCGGCAGCCACTCCGCGCCGGGCTACCCGCGCACCCCGGGCGCTTACCCGGCCACCCCGGACGGGTACCAGGCCCCGGCAGCGGCCCCGGGCCGCACGGACTACCCGGCCGCCCCCCGGCGGGGCACTGGACGCCGGCATGCGTACCCGGAGGCGGCGGCTGAGACGACCAACCCGGGCCGCACCCGCCCGGCGGCCGGAGCCGGGTACCCGGCTCCGGCCGCGACCCCCAGTTCCCGGGACGGTGACCGGCCCCGGCGGCCCGAGGGAACGCCACCGCAGGCCGGCGCCGCGAACCCGTACGGCAGCTTCGTGGACAGCGCTCCCGCTGCCCCCGCCGCCCCGGCCCCGCGGTATCCGGCCGCGCCGGCCCCGGCCGCCAACGGTCGCGGCACGGGTTACCCGGCGGCCTCCTACACGGACCCGTACGGGACGCCCAGCCATGGCCATGCGGCCCCGGCCGCGCAGCCGACGGCGGACGCAGGCACCTGGTACCCAGCCCCCATCGCGGCTCCGCAGCCACCGGCGGCGCAGTACCCCCATCAGCCCGGCCCGGGTGGCTACGGCACTCCGGGCGGTTACCGGAACCAGCCAGGTCAGCCCGAGCAACGCGGCAGCTACCCCGGCGATCAGGCCGACAACGGCCCGTACCAGGGCGGTTACCACACCGATCCCTACGGCCCTGACGGATATGGCGGCTATCACTCTCGTCAGGGTTGACAAACCCACCCCGCGCGCCGCGACAATGTGCCGACCGACGCAAGGCAGGGGAGATGCTGGACGGAACCCGAGATCACGCGCGTAGCTACCATTTGCACCGGCTGGCAACCGCCCTGGATACCAAGGGCCTGCACGCCTCGGTCAAGACCACGTACCCTGCGGCGCTGCACATATTCATCCCTGGCGCGACGATGCTGGCCGAGAGCATTGACTGCACTCCGGGTACCGATGGCAAAGGCCGTCTGCGATGGTATTACCGCTGGTCCTGGGGCGAATTGCTGCACGACGCCGAAGATCCTTCCGCGGCCGCGGCCAAGATAGCCGAGGTGCTTTCGTCCCGCTGACCCGGTAACGACGGGCAGGCCCTCCCCCGCCGGGCCTGGCCGGGTTGTGGAGTGCGGCTCGTACCATGTCCCCGGCGGCGCGGCCGCTGAGCCAGCCAGGCCCGCAGGACGCTGGCATCCCGGCCGCTGCCGTTGCCCGGGCCGTCATGGGTGCCCGGGCCGCGGGCCGGGTCCTGGCCGCTGCCGGCGTCCTGGCCGACGCCCTGGGTGACGGCCCGGCCGGGCCGGTGATCACGATCTGGGATAGCGCGTGCCCCTGCCTGCTCGCTCTCCCCCCGACAGCCATATGGTGCTAATCATGGGTGATCCACGCCAGTCCGGTGTCGCCGCCGGGCCCGGCCCGGCGAGCCAGGCGGCACGGCCCGCGGCGGACGGCGCCGTCCCCGGGCCGCCGGCCACCAGGCCCGCCGCGACGCGGGCGGGCTGGCTGGCGCGGGCGGCGCCCTGGCTCAGCGGTCTGGTCACCCTGGTGGTGACCCTGTGGCGGATCCAGAAGCCGTCGTTCTGGCGGGACGAGGGCGCCACCCTCTCGGCGGTGCATCGCAGCTTCCCGCAGATGCTTGGCCTGCTGGACCGGATGGACGCGGTACACGGCGCCTACTACGTGCTCATGTGGCCGTGGGTCCGGCTGGCCGGCAACGGCGAGCTGGCGGTGCGGCTGCCCTCCGCGGTGGCCATGGCCATCGCCGCCGGGGTGGTCACGGTGCTCGGCCGCCGTCTCGTGTCGCCCGGTGCCGGGCTCGCCGCGGGGCTGGCCTTCGCGGCGATTCCCGCGGTCAGCTGGTTCGGCCAGGACGCGCGGCCGTTCGCCCTGGAGACAGCGGCCGCCACCGTGGCCAGCTACTGCCTGGTCCGGCTGCTCGACGGCGACCGCCCCCGCCGCCGGGCCGCCTGGTATGCCCTCAGCCTCGCCGCCGTGGGCCTGGCCAACGTGTTCGGCCTGCTGCTCGTGCCGGCGCACGCGATCACCGTGGCGGCGGCGGGCCGGCGCCGCGCGCCGGCGGTGCCGCGCTACTGGCTCGCCGCGGTGGCGGGGGCCGGGGTGCTGCTCACGCCGCTGGCCGCCGCGGCCTGGTTGCAGCGTGGCCAGGTCGGCTGGGTGCGCACCCCGCTGCTCGGGGCGGTCACGGCCACCGAGCGGCTGGTCGGCTCCCCCGGGGTGTGCCTGGCGGCCGCCGTGATCATCGGCGCCGGCCTGGCCCTGAGCCTGCTCCGCGGCCGGGCCCGGCTGCGCGCGGACTGGCCGGGCCCGCTGGCCGCCCTGTGCCTGCCCTGGCTGCTGCTGCCCGCCGCGCTGCTGATCGCGATGTCCTGGGTGCACCCGCTCTACACGTTCCGCTACATCGTGTTCTGCATCCCGGCCGCGGCCCTGCTGATCGGCGCCGGGCTGGCCGCCCTGGGCCGGGTGGCCGGCCCGGTCGCGCTGGCCCTCATCGTGGTGCTGGGGCTGCCCGGGCAACTCGGTGAGCGCGGGCCGGCCGGCCACTCGGACAACATCCGCGCCGTTGACCTGATCCTGGCCCGCAACGCCCGCCCCGGTGATACCGCCATCTACCCCCAGGGCCCGGGGATGCTGTCGTTCGCGGCCGCGTACCCCTACGGCCTGGCCCGGCTCCGGGACCTGATGGTGGCCGAATCGCCGGTCGCGTCCCGGACCACCTCCGGCACCGACGCCGCGCCGTCCGTAGTCCGCGGGCGGCTCGGGCACGTCAGCCGGGTGTGGGTCGCCGAAGCGGACAAGCCGCTGCCGGGCCGCCCCGCCCTGCTCCAGGGACTGCCGTTCCACCTGGTGCACAAGTGGCGGGTCACTGACATCTGGCTCTGGCTGTACGTGCGCGGGCCCTGACCGGCCGCCGGGGACCGCTGACCGGCGTCCCTGAGCCGGTTACCCCTGGTCCGGGGGCGCGATGCCGCGCAGCACGTCGGCGACGGAGGGGATCGCCCCGTGCCGCCGCCGGATCAGGTCGGCGACCACCCCGGTCCAGCCAGTCTGGTGCGAGGCGCCGAGCCCGGCGCCGTTGTCCCCGTGGAAGTACTCGTTGAAGACCAGGTTGTCCCGCCAGGCCGGATCGTGCTGCAGCCGCGCGGTCCCGCCGAAGATGGGCCGCTTCCCGTCCGGCCCGCGGGTGAACAGCGAGATCAGCCGGTCCTGCAGGTCCTGGGCCACCTGGCCCAGGGTCAGCTTCCGGCCCGAGCCGGCCGGGTACTCGATGACGAGGTCGTCGCCGTAGAACCGGTGGTAGCGCTCCAGCACGCTGATCACCAGGTAGTTCAGCGGGAACCAGACCGGGCCGCGCCAGTTGGAGTTGCCGCCGAACAGGTCCGTGGTCGATTCGGCGGGCTCGTAGTCGATGGTGGCCCGGTACCCCTCCACCTCGATCTGGTAGGGGTGATCCCGGTGGTAGGCGGACAGGGCCCGCAGGCCGTGCGGGGACAGGAACTCCGCCTCATCCGCGAGCCGGGCCAGCATCCGTTCCAGCTGGGCCGGGCTGCACAGGCCGAGCAGCAGCCGCTGCCCCGGCTCGCCGCGCATCCGGCCGCCCGCCGCCGGCCCGGTGCCGTCTATCGCCTGGCTGGTCTGCATGAGCCCGGCGCACCGCTTGCCGACGACAAGCGCCTGGCGCATCATGCCCTCGTTGACCACGCCGACCGCGAGAGCAGGGACCATCGCGGCGATGGACCGCACCCGGAGCGGCACGACTGTACCGTCCGGCGTGGTCAGCCGGTCGTAGTAGAGCCCGTCGGCCTCATCCCACAGGCCCCGGTCGTCCAGGGCGTCCCGGATCGCGCCGAAGTGCTCCAGGAACTTGATTATCAGGTCCTGGGCCGGACGTTCCCGCGACCGGCCCAGGATCGTCGCGATCGAGCCCATGGCCATGGCGAAGAACCCCATCCAGCCGGTCGCGTCGGACTGCTCCAGGGTGCCGCCGACCGGCAGGTGGGACCGGTCGATGGGGCCGATGTTGTCCAGGCCCAGGAAGCCGCCCTCGAACAGGTCGCCGCCCTCGGCATCCTCCCGGTTGACCCACCAGGTGAAGTTGACCAGCAGCTTGTCGAACACCCGGCTGAGGAACTCGATGTCGCGGCCGCCGTCGATGGCGAACAGCTCCAGTGCGGCCCACGCCTGCACCGGCGGGTTCACATCGCCGAAGTCCCACTCATACGCGGGCAGCGCGCCGCCCGGGTGCTGGAACCACTCCCGGCACAGCAGGATCAGCTGGCATTTCGCGAACGCCGGGTCGACGTGGGCCAGCGCGACGCAGTGGAAGGCCAGGTCCCAGGCGGCGAACCACGGGTACTCCCACTTGTCCGGCATCGACATGATGTCGAACGCGTTGAAGTTCCGCCACCGGGAGTTCCGCCCGGTCAGCCGCTGCGGCGGCGGGGTCGGCTGGGCCGGGTCGCCGTCCAGCCAGCGGCCCACGTCGTGGTAGTACAGCTGCTTGCCCCACAGCATCCCGGCGAACGCCTGGCGCAGCACCATCGCCTCGTCCGCGGACGCGCCGGGCGGGGTCAGCTCCGCGTAGAACTCGTCGGCCTCGGCCTCGCGCCGGGCGAGCACCTCGGTGAAGTCGGACCCGAGCGGGTCAGTGTCGCCGCCCGCGCCGCCCGCGCCGCCCGCGCCGCCCGCGCCGCCCGCGCCGCCCGCACTGGCCGCCGTGACCGGGCGCAGCCGCAGCCGCAGCTCAGCCTGCTCCCCCGGCGGCACCGTGAGCCGGTACCAGAAGGCGCACTTGGTGCCGGTACGCGCCGGGTTGACGGTGGGCGCCCCGCTGATCACGTGATCATTGATGCCGTCCTTCGGGTAGGCGGTCACCGCGGCCGCACCGAACAGCCGCGCCACGTTGGTCTCGTTCTCGCAGAACAGCGGGACCGGGCCGGTACCGCCCGGGCCCGGGCCGGCCAGCAGTTCCAGCGGGCCGAGGAACGGGTGCGCGATCGACACCGACCGGTCCCCGGCCGCCGCCAGCGCGGGCCGGGGCGCGCCGGGGTCCCAGGACCAGGTGTTGCGGAACCAGGCGGTCGGCAGCACGTGCACGGCGGCCGGCGCGGGCCCGGCGTTGCGCACCGTGATCCGGATCAGCAGGTCATCCGCGCTGGCCTTGGCGTACTGGACCTCGGTGATCCAGTACTCATCGGTGTCGAACACGCCGGTGTCCAGGAGCTCGTACTCCGGGTCATGCCGGCTGCGGGCCGCGTTCGTCCGGATCAGGTCGTCGTACGGGTAGCGGCGCTGCGGGTAGTGGTAGCGCCACCGGTTCCAGGCGTGGCTGGGCACCGCATCGGAGTACCACCAGTACTCCTTGACATCCTCGCCGTGATTGCCCTGCTCCCCGGTCAGCCCGAACGCCCGCTCCTTGAGGATGGGATCGGTGCCGTTCCACAGCGCCAGCCCCAGGCACAGCCGCTGCTCGATGTCGCAGAACCCGGCCAGGCCGTCCTCGCCCCACCGGTAGGCCCGGGACCTGGCGTGGTCGTGCGGCAGGTAGTCCCAGGCCTGGCCGTCCGCGCTGTAATCCTCCCGGACGGTGCCCCACTGCCGCTCGCTGACGTACGGCCCCACTGGTACCACTCACCGGCCTGCCGGAGCCCGTCTTCCAGCCGGCCGGATTCCGCCACCCGGTCCCGCTCCGCCCCCACCGGCCTCCCTTTCTGCTGAGCCCGCAGCCCTGCTGAGCCTGCTGCGCCCAACCTGTCAGAAGAGGCCGGTCGCCGCCACCCACCGGGGGGACTGACCGGATGACCCCGGACACGCCGCGGGCCCGGCGCTGCCGTCAGCCGCCGGGCCCGCGCCAGATGCGGTTACCAGTAATGGCGCCGGCCGCCCACCGCGTGCCCGATGGTGCCGAGCAGCAGCAGGATAAGGCCGACGACCAGGACGATGATGCCGATGGTCCACAGAATGGCCACCTTGAGCAGGAAGCCGAGGATGAGCAGGATAATGCCGAGGATAATCATGGACCTCTCCTAGTGAGCAGTGTCTGGTCTGGGGTTCAGCCGACCGCAGCCAGGAGGCGCGGCCCCGGCACCGTGCCGGAGCAGCGCGATGACGAGCATCGACGTCCGGGCCAACCGCGGGCTTCTGGGCGGTTTCGTAACGGCAGTGCCAATATCCCGGCTGGCGGCCGGGCAACTGGCACAACTGCCCGGCGGCCCGGGATTCAAACAATGGATGCTCATGGCCGGGCCGCGTCCCGGACAACCTCGGCGCAGACCTCCACCAGCTTGCGGCGGCCGGCCCGGGCGGTGTCCCGGAGCTTCTCGTAGGCCTGCCGCGGGGACAGTCCCTGCTGGCCGATCAGCACCCCCTTGGCCTGCTCGATGACCGCCCGCGAGTCCAGCGCGCCCTGCAGCTGGGCGGCCAGCTCGGACTGCTGCTGGCCCTGCATCATGCTGGCGATCAGCAGCGCGGCCAGGTCGGTGAAGGCCAGCAGGGCCAGCTCACCCTCGGGGGACCACGGGTGCCGGTCCTCGGACAGCACCGCCACCACGCCGACCGCGTCCTGGTTGTAGGGCAGCGGGCTGGCCAGCACGGCCCGGACCCCGCGCTCGACCGCGGCCTGGCTGAACAGCGGCCACCTGGTGTCGGTGGTCAGGTCCTCGGCACCGACCAGCTCCTTGTCGGTGAAGGCCGCGATGCACGGGCCCTCACCGTGCTTGACCTGGAGATCCTCCAGGTGGGCGAACCGCTCGTCGGAAACCGCGACGTTACGCAGCAGGTGGTCGGTGTCGGCCAGCATCAGCCCGGCCCCGTCCACATCGAAGATCGCATGAGTGGACCGCACGATGTCATGCATCGCGTCCTCTACCCGCATCTCGCCGAAGCGCAGCTTGCCCAGCTCGGCCAGGGCCTCACTGACCTCCTGCATGGTGACAGCCATCTCGGAGCGTCCCTTCCGACCGTTCAGGTCTCCGCGGTCCACGAGCCCCAGCGCAGCGCGGGCCCGGGCAGCGCGGGCGGCTCCGCGAAGGCCGGCGGGACGGTGAAGTCCAGCGCGCCGAGCGGGGACCGCGCGGCGGAGTCCCGGGCGGTGAGCGCGGGCAGGTTCCACTTCTCCTCGACCAGCTTGAGGATGGAGGTGTGGTCGTAGGTCTCGCTGGTGACGTAATCCGGCCGGGCGTACGGGGACACCAGCACCGCGGGCACCCGGAAGCCGTAGCGGTCATAGCTCTGCGGCCCGGAGTCGAGCTGCTGGGCGTGCCGGGCATAGCCGGGGGCCACCCCCCGCAGCGTCTTCCCGAGCCAGGTCCGGCTGGCCGTCACGCTCCGCCCGGGCACATCGTCCGGTGGCACCGCGGGCGGCGGTGCCACGTGGTCGTAGTAGCCACCGTGCTCGTCGTAGACCCAGATCAGCAGGGTGTTCATCCAGCCCTGGCCGTGCATCACCGCGTTGATGACCGCCGAGGCGAAGCTCTCGCCCTTCTGGATGTCCTGCGGGTTCTCCTCGGAGTAGGCCTGGAAGTCCGGGTCGACCAGGCTGAACGCGGGCAGCGTGCCGTCGGCCGCGGCGCGGAAGAAGTCGTCCACGCCCCGCACGTGCAGCATGTACCGGGCGATGCCGAGCGGGTAGATGTCGGCGGTGAACTGCATGTCCTTGCCGAGCCCGGTGAGCGCCGCGGGCCGCAGCGTGCGCACCGTGCGGAGCCGCCGGCGGACCGCCTTGGCCCGGTGCCTGACGGCCCGGCCCAGCTGGCTCCGGCCGAGCGTGCTCCGCCCGCCGCCCGCCAGCGGGTGGTAGTTGACCCAGGAGATCCCGTTCCGGGTCAGCAGGTCGAAGATGGTCCCGCCGTGCGGGTAGTCGGCCAGGTTCACCGGCAGGTCGTCGATCAGCCCGTTGGCGGTCCCGGAGATCAGGAACCGGCGGTTGGGGAAGGTCGGCCCGAGGCACGAGGAAAACCAGCGGTCAGCCAGCGGGAACGTCCGGGCCAGGCCGAAGTAGAAAGGCAGGTCCGACTCGTCCCAGTAACCCATCGCCACGCCCGGGTCGGCGCCGGGCACCAGCTTCTGGGCCGCGCTGACGAAGCCGTCCAGCTTGCCGTCCGCCCACTGCAGGTGGGTGGCATGCCAGCTCTGCGACGGGTTCTCCGGCACCTGGACGGTGCTGGGCAGGTGGTGCGCGGCGACGGTCTCGCCATCGATGCCGGTGTTGGCGACCTCCGGCTGCCCGTCCGGGCCGAGCGGGAACCCCTCACCCCGGCCGCCCAGCATGCCGAGGTAGTTGTCGTAGGAATGGTTCTCCATCATCAGCACGACGATGTGCTTGATCTGCGGGATCAGGTCGGTCCCGGCCGGGCGGTCCGGTGCGGGCCGCGCCCCGGGGCGCGCGCCGGCCATCCGGCGGGAGAGCCGGTTCAGCTCATGTTGTTCGAGCCGGTTCCACACGTTGGGGCCACCTTCGGGTCGGCTGCCGCGGTGGTGGCGCAGCCGCCGGGCCGTCGCGAGTGGCCTTCGCGGCGCTGCCACCGCGGCAGCGAGGGTCAGCCCGCCTCCTGTACCCGCCGCCGCGCCGGACATTCACCCCGCACCGCCCGGATCACCCGGCAGCCGGGGTTCAGCCCTTGGGCACCCGCACCAGCAGCGCCCCGGGCTGCACGCTGATGAACAGCTCGCAGGCAGTGCCCATGACCTCGCCGTCCAGTTCCCACAGCTGCGGCCGGTCCAGGTCCACCCGGAGCTCACGGACCCGGCCACGGACCACCCGGCTGGTCCGGCTGCGCCGCATCATCACGTCCGCGGCCAGCGCCAGCCAGCCAGCCCAGCCGCGCGCCGTGAGCACCAGCATGTCCAGCTGCCCGTCATCGGGCTGAGCGCCCGGCAGCAGCGCCACCCCGCCCTGCAGCGCGCCCACGTTGCCGACGATGACGGCGGCCGCCCGGCGGCGCAGCACCGGGCCGCCGTCGGCCCGCAGCCGGGCCCGGGCCGGGCGGTCCCGCAGGTGCCGCAGCGCGGACAGCACGTAAGCGCCCCAGCCCAGCCGCCGCTTCAGCGGCTCGCCCGCGCCGTCCAGCAGCTCGGCGTCGAAGCCGATGCCCGCCATGGCCACGAACCGGCGCCCGTTGGCCACGCCCACATCCAGCCGCCGGTCCTCGCCGCCCACCGCGATGGCGAGGGCCTCGGGCAGTGACAGCGGCAGGCTGAGGTTGCGGGCCAGCAGGTTGCCGGTGCCGGCCGGCAGCACCGCAAGCGGGACGCCGCTGCCCGCCAGGCCCTCCGCGCACGCCGTCACGGTGCCGTCGCCGCCGCTGACCAGCACGACGTCCACTGCCTCGGCCACCGCAGCCTCGGCCAGCCCGCGGCCGGTCTCCTCCGGCGTCGTTTCCAGCCACAGCAGGTCGTCCCAGCCGTGGTCGGCCAGGGCAGCGCGCACCTCGGCCCGGAACCCGGGCAGATCCTGATGCTTGATCGGGTTGACGATGACGGCGGCTCTCATGCCGGGAATATCGCTTCGCGGGGCATGCGGCGAGCTTAGGGCCGCCGGGGCGGCACCCCCGGGGATTTGCCAGGATGGCCCGCCGTCTGGCGTAGGCTTCGAGCCGGTGCCGCCGCGCGCCGCCGCGGCCGGGCAGGCTCACCCACGCTGGACACGCCGGAGGCTGGACACCGCCAATGACCGCTGCAACAACGGCCGGGACCGTGCTGCGCAGGCAGGGCCCGCTGGACGTGCTGGCCTGGCCGTCCCTGGACGCGCTCGGCGCGGACGTGTTCGTCAGCACGCGCCACGGCGGCGTCTCGCAGGGCAGCTACGCCCGCCTGAACCTGGCGCTGCACGTCGGTGACGACCCGGCCAGCGTGCTGGAGAACCGGCGGCGGGCCGCCGCGGCGGCCGGCGCCGACCTGGCCGACGCGGTGTTCTGCGAGCAGGTGCACGGGCGCGACGTCACGATCGTGTCGGCCGCCGACCGGGGGCGCGGCACCCTGCGCCGCGACGACGCGATCCTGGCCACCGACGCCGTGGTGACCTGCGACCCGGGTACCGTGCTCGTCGTGTTGGTGGCCGACTGCGTGCCGATCGTCCTGCTCGACCCGCAGGCCCGGGTGCTGGGCTGCGTGCACGCCGGCTGGCGGGGCACGGTGGCTGGGGTGACCGGGGCGGCGCTGCACGCGATGCGGTCCCTTGGCGCCCGGCCGGACCGCATGGTGGCCGCCATCGGCCCGGCCATCGCCGCGGACCGCTACCAGGTCGGCCCGGAGGTGACCGGGGCGGCGCACCGGCAGTTCGGCCCGGACCTGACCGGGATCGCCCGCCCGGACGGTGCCGGGCGCTGGCTGTTCGACCTGCCCGCCGCCAACCGGCGGGTGCTCCGCGAGGCCGGGGTGCCGGACCGGCAGATCCTGGGTGCGGGCGTGGCCACCGGCGGGCAGGCCGGCCTGTTCTTCAGTGACCGGGAACAACGCCCCTGCGGCCGGTTCGCGGCCGTCGCCCGGCTGCGTCCCGCGGACGGCACACCATGAGCGCGGCCGTGTTCCGCTACGAGGGCTACCGGGCCGATCCCGCCCAGAACCTGCTGAGCTGCCGCTACTCACTCGGCGGCCGCAGCTTCACCGAGCGGGTGACCTTCCCGGCCGGCGGCCGGTGGGACTCCCCCGCGACCGCCGCCGCAGCCCGCCTCGTCTTCCTGCTGGCTGGGGTGTCCTACTACAAGACCGCCGCGCCCGACGTCATCGACCTGGGCAGCACCCCGGCCAGCGACGCCGAGCGCCGCTTCCTGCACGCCTTCTACACCGATGGGCTCGGTGAGTTCGGCTACCGGAACGGCCTGGACCTGTCCGGGCTGCGCCTCGAGGGGCCGGCCGGGGCGCCCGCCACGGTCCCGGCCGGGCCCGCCAGGACCGTGGCGGCGGGCCGCCATCCGCTGGTGCCGTTCGGCGGGGGAATTGATTCGATCGTCACCGTGGAGATGGTGCGCCGGCGCGCCGAGCCCGCGCTGTTCATCGTGGGCCGCCCCGGCGACCGGTTCGCGGCGATCGAGGCTCCGGCCGCGGTGACCGGGCTGCCCGTCGTCCGCGCGGAGCGCGAGATCGACCCGCAGCTGCTCCGGTCCCGCGAGCTTGGCTTCCTCAACGGCCACGTGCCGGTCACCGGGATTATCTCGGCCATTGCCGTCATGGCGGCGGCGCTGGAGGGCCGGGACACGGTGGTGATGTCCAACGAATGGTCCGCGTCCATCCCGACGCTGGAGGCCGGCGGCCGGGCCATCAACCACCAGTGGTCCAAGAGCCATGCCTTCGAGGCCGGCTTCCGCGCCGTGCTGTCGGGGCCGTCCGGGCCCAAGGTGACCTACTTCTCGGCGCTCCGCCCGTTCAGCGAGCTGTGGGTGGCCGAGCGGTTCGCCCGGCTGACCGCCTATCACGCCACCTTCCGCAGCTGTAACCGGGCGTTCCACATCGACCGGTCGCTGCGGCTGGATCACTGGTGCGGCCGGTGCGACAAGTGCTGCTTCATCGACCTCATCCTGGCGCCGTTCCTGCCCGCCGCCGAGCTGGATGCGATCTTCTCCGGGCGCGAGCCGCTGGCCGACACCGGCGCCGACCCGGCCCTGGCCGAGCGGTTCCGGGCCCTGCTCGGCACGTCCGCGGGCAGCAAGCCGTTCGAGTGCGTGGGCGAGGTCAACGAGTGCCGGGCGGCGGCGCTGCTGGCCGCGCAGCGGCCGGACCGGGCCGGCACCAAGCTGCTCCAGGTGCTCGCGGCCGAACTGGATGGCGCGGGCGGCCAGATTCCGGCGGCGGACCTGTCCCGCCCGCTGTCCGAGCACTTCATCCCGGATGACTATGCGCCCGATGATCTCCTGGTCTGAGCTGGCCGGCCGCCCGGTCGGGCTGTGGGGCCTCGGCGTCGAGGGCCTGGCCAGCCTGCGCAAGCTGGCTGCGCTCGGGGTCACCCCGGTGCTGGTCGATGACCACCCGCCCGGGGGGCCGGTGGCCGGGCACCCGGTCCTGGCCACCGCCGGCGGCGGGCTCGAGGCGCTGGCCCGGTGTGCGGTCGTGGTCAAGTCCCCCGGCATCAGCCGGTACCGCGGCGACCTCCGGCAACTCGAAGCCCGCGGCATCCCGGTGGCCGGCGGGCTGGGGCTGTGGCTGGCGGAGGCACCACGGGACCGCGTGGTGTGCGTCACCGGGACCAAGGGCAAGAGCAGCACCACCGCCATCGCCGGGCACCTGCTGGCCCGGCTCGGCTACCGGTGCCTGGCCGGCGGGAACATCGGCCGGCCGCCGTGGGACCCGGACGCCGGCGACGGCTACGACTACTGGGTGATCGAGACCTCCAGCTACCAGGCCACCGACCTGCCCTGCTCGCCGCCGGTGGTCGCGGTGACCTCGCTGCACCCCGATCACCTGCCCTGGCACGGCGGCGTCGAGCAGTACTACCGGGACAAGCTGTCCGCCTGCTCGCAGCCGGGTGCCGACCTGACCATCGCCAACGGGGACAGCGAACTGCTCCGGGAGCGGGCCGCGCTGCTCGGGCCGCGGGTGGAGTGGGTGCACGCCGACGACGACCCGGCGGCGGACTGGATGGCGCCGCTCGGCCTGCTCGGCACGCACAGCCGGCGCAACGCCCTGATCGCCCGGGCCTGCCTGCGCGCGCTCGGCGTCCCGGAGGCGGCGGACGACGGCGCGCTGGCCGCCGCCGCGGCCGGCTTCCCGCCGCTGGCCAGCCGGCTGCAGGTCATCGGCGCGGTCGGCGGGGTGACGTTCGTGGACGACAGCCTGTCCACCAACGTGCTGCCGACCCTGGCCGCGCTGGACGCGTTCCCGGGGCGCCGGGTCGCGCTGATCGCCGGCGGCGAGGACCGGGGCATCGACTACCAGCCGCTGGCGGCCGGGCTGGCCGCCCGGGACGAGCCGACGCTGGTGCTCACCGTCCCGGACAGCGGCCCGCGGATCCGCGCCGCCATCGAGGCGGAGCCAGCAGGCAAAGCGGAGGTGGTGGCGTGCGACGGGCTGGACGCCGCGGTAGCCCGCGGGTTCAGCTGGGCCCGCCCGGACGGTGTGGTGCTACTATCCCCCGCCGCGCCGAGCTTCGGCCGGTTCCGGGACTACCGGGACCGCGGTGCGGCCTTCGCCCGGGGCTACGCCGACTGCGCCCGGCAGGCCGGCTCTCCCACCGCATGACCTCCCTGCTCCGGTCGCTGGCGGGGATCGTCGGGCCGCAGCACGTACTGACCGGCAGCGCGGCGGCCGGGTATGGCACCGACTGGACCGGGCGGTTCCGCGGCCAGCCGGCGGCGGTGCTGCGGCCCGGGGACACCGCCGAGGTCGCCGCGGTGCTCGCGCTGTGCGCCGGGGCGGGCGTCCCGGTGGTGCCGCAGGGCGGCAACACCGGGCTGGTCGGCGGCGGCGTGCCGCGTCACGGCGAGTACCTGCTGAGCCTGGCCCGGCTCACCGGCCTCGGGCCCGTGGACATGGAGGCGTCCCAGGTCACCGCGGGGGCCGGGGTCACCCTGGAGCAAGTCTCCGCAGCCCGCCCGGAGCTGGACCTGGGCGTGCTCATCGCCAGCCGGGGCTCGGCCACGGTGGGCGGGGCGGTGGCCACCAACGCCGGCGGCGTCCGCGTGCTCCGCTACGGGCCGATGCGCGCCCAGCTGCGCGGGGTCGAGGCCGTGCTGGCCGACGGCACCGTGCTCTCTCACCTGTCTGGGCTGGTCAAGGACAATACGGGCTACGACTACCCGGGGCTGCTGGCTGGCTCGGAGGGGACGCTCGCGGTGCTCACCGCGGCCCGGCTCCGGCTGGTGCCCCGGCCCCGTGACCTGGTCACCGTCCTCGCCGGCCTGGACGGCCTGGATGAGGTACACGGCCTGGCCCGCCGGGCCGCGGGCACGGTGGCCGGGCTGCTGTCGGCCGAGTTCTTCACCGCAGACGGCCTGCAGCTGCTGGCCGGCCGGGCCGGCCTGCCGCCGCCGCTGGCCCGCCCCGCGCCCGCCTACCTGCTGCTGGAAGCGGCCGGGCCGGGGGCGCTGGACGACCTGGCCGGCGTCGTCGGCGCGCACGAGGCCGCGGTGGCCACGTCCGCCGCGGACCGGGCCCGGCTGTGGGCTTACCGGGAGCGCCAGCCGGAGGCGGCGGGCTTCCTCGGGGTCCCGGTGAAGCTGGACGTGGCGGTACCGGCCGCGCAGTGGGTCCGGCTGGCCACCGAGGTGCCCGGCACCGTCGCCGCGGCGGACCCGGCCGCCCGGGTCGTCATGTTCGGCCACGTCGCGGACGGCAACGTGCACGTCAACATCGTCCCGGGCGCCCCGGCGGACGGCCGTCACGAGGACGCCGTGTTCTCCCTCGTCGCCTCGCTGGACGGGTCGATCTCCGCGGAGCACGGCATCGGCGCGCTGAAGGCGCGGTGGCTGCCGCTGGCCCGGTCGGCGGCGGAACAGGCCCTGTTCACCCGGCTGCGGGCGGCGTTCGATCCGGCCGGGATCCTGAATCCGCATGTGCTGCCGCGCTGACCGGGGCTGCTTCCGGGCCCGGGACGGCGGCGCGGGCCCGGGCCCGCGCCCGGGGGCGGCCGGCCGGGGCGCCGAGCAGCCGGTTCAGCCCGGCCAGCTGGTAGTAGACGTTGGTGATCACCTGCAGCACCACGAACGTCACCGGCCACAGCGCCCCGCCGAGGCCGGGCACCACATCGACCGGCAGGGCATAGGCCATCACGACCCGGATGACCGCGTCGGCCAGCAGGCCCGCCCCCCAGATCACGCTGGACACCCGCCAGATCCGGCGGAACCGCGGCTGTGTCCGCCACAGGTCATCCCAGGACACGGGGGCGAAGATCCGGCGGCCTTCCAGCAGCGGCCGGGCGAACAGGAACGCGGCCGGGCGCCGGCCAGCGGCGCGGCCCGGCACGGCGGTGGCCAGGAACCAGATTCCCCACAGCGCGGTGATCAGGCCGTCCCTGGCCAGCAGGAACCGGGGACTGTGCACGACCACCGCGAGGATCAGCGACAGCGCCACCGTGCCCAGCACGAGCAGCGCCACCGGGTCGGCGTGCCGCCGCACCGCCAGCTGCCAGGCCGCGCCGATGGCAGGCGGCACCGCGCTGAGAGCCAGCGCCGTCAGCGGCGGCAGCCCGGCGGCGCGCAGCGCGTAGTACAGCGCCAGCGGTGCCCCGATGTCGAACAGCATCAGGCCCAGCTGCCGGACCGGGCCGGCCGGGCGGCCCGGCGGCCGGCCCGCTCCGCCGGCCCTCACGGCTGCGCCCGGGTCGCCAGGTCGAAGCTGGTGACGACCTCGGCCGCGTAAGCGTCCAGGTCCAGGTCCGGGTGGGCGGCCAGCAGGAACGGCAGGCCGTCCACCGCCCGCTGGATCATGGTGGCCATGATCCCCGGGTCGAAGGCGCGGAACTGCCCGGACTGCTGCCCGGCTCGCAGGATCCCGGCGATGGGCGACGCCGCCGCCTGATCGGCGGCGGCATCGTAGTGCAGCCCCCCGTTCAGGAAGATCTCCAGCAGCGCCTTCATCTCGTCCCGGTGCGTGCCGATGAACTCGACCGTGCCCTCGATGTACGTGCGCAGCGCGGCCGCCGGGTCGGCCACGCCCGCCATCCGGGCGCTCATGAACGCGGAGATGTCCCCGATGACCTTCGCGGCCACCTCGGCGATCAGCTCGTCCCGCCCGGCGAAGTGATAGCTGATCAGGCCGGTGCTGGACAGGCCCGCGCGCCGGGCGATCTGCGCGAACGAGGCGCCCCGGTACCCGGCCTCGGCGATGGTGGCGGTCGCGGCCGCGGTGATCTGGGCCCGGCGGCCCTGCTCGGTGAAGGTCCGGCGCTGCCCGGCCCGCTGCTCTGCTAGCATGAGCTGATATTAGCTCACTTAAGCAAACATCGCACGGGAGACTGATGCCGGTTCCGCTGTCCGGGCAGGCCGAGGCCGAGGTGACCGCCGCGCTCCGCGCCGCGGGCTGCGTGTACGCCGAGGAGGAGGCGCGCCTGCTGGCCGCGGCCGCCGGATCGGCGGAGGAACTGGCCGCGATGGTGCGCCGCCGCACCGCCGGGCAGCCGCTGGAGCAGGTGGCGGGCTGGGCGGAGTTCTGCGGGCTGCGGATGGTGGTCAGCCCCGGGGTCTTCGTGCCCCGCCGCCGGACCGAGTTCCTGGTCGCGGAGGCCGCCGCCCTGCTCCGTCCGGGCCGGCCTGCCCCGGCGGGGCCCGGGCCGGCGGGCCGCCCCGCGGCGCCGCCGGCCGTGGTCAAGGCGCCGCCAGCCGTGGTCAAGGCGCCGCCAGCCGTGCTCGAGGTGCTGCCGGTCGTGGTCGACCTGTGCTGCGGCTCGGGGGCGCTCGGCGCGGCCCTGGCCGCGGTGGCCGGGCCGGCTGAGGTCCACGCGGTGGACATCGACCCGGCCGCTGTCCGCTGCGCGCAGCAGAACCTGGCCGCGGGGGGCGGCCGCGCCTACCTGGGCGACCTGGACGCGCCGCTGCCGCCTGCGCTGCGCGGCCGGGTGGCGGTGCTGCTCGCTAACGTGCCCTACGTGCCCAGCGCCGAGATCGCACTGCTGCCGGCCGAGGCCCGCGAGCACGAGGCGCGGGCCGCGCTGGACGGCGGGCCGGACGGCCTGGCCGTCTTCCGCCGGGTGGCCGCCGTGGCGCCGGGCTGGCTGGGCCCGGGCGCCGCGCTGCTCACCGAGGTCAGTGACCGTCAGGTGGATGCGGCGGTGGCCGCGGCCGCCGCGGCCGGGCTGGCCCCGCGGATCGCGCGGTCCGCCGACCTGGGCGCCACCGTGCTCATCGCCGCCCGGCCGGCTGCCGTCCCGGGGAGCGGCGGCGGTTCGCTAGCCTGGGGCAGCGCCCCAGGGCGGCCGGAGGCCCGCCCGCGGGGCCGCGGAGAGGAGCCCTGATGGCCATCGCGGCGCTGGTCTTGTGGGTGCTGACCGCCGCCGCCGGCGTGGCCCTGCTGACCGCCGCGAACGCGGCCCGGCGGGCCGCCGCCCCGGCCCCGGCCGCCGCCCCTGCTCCAGCCCCCCGCCCAGCCCCCGTTCCGGCGCCGGCGGCCCCGGGCCCGGCCGGGCCCGGGGCACTCCGGCCGATTCCCCGGGTCACCGTGCATGCGGCGCCCGGCGAGCACCCGCTGCTGGAGTTCAGCCACCCGGCACTGGGGCTGCTCGGGCTGGGCTGCTGGTTCATCTACGTCGGCACCCGCCATGCGGCACTGGCCTGGGTCGCGTTCGGCATCCTGGTCGTCACGATCCTGGCCGGCCTGGGCTGGCTGGCACGCTCCGCGCTGGCCCGGGGGCACGGCACCGGGGCCGCCACCCCGTCCCGCTTCCCGTCCCGGCTGGTCCTGCTGCACGGCGTCGTCGCGGCGGCCACGGTGACACTGGCCGTCCTCACCGCCCTGTCCGCCACCCACTGACCCGGCCGGGGGCGCCTGCTGGCTTCCTCGTGCGCGGCCTGTGACCCTGTCGGCGGGCGGGAGTTACGACATGGATGCGGTGTTGATTATGTAGGCAGCTGATGCGCGATCATCAACCTCATACAAGATCCGTAGGCCCGCAAGGTGCAGGCGGTAGATCCCGCTGTCTCCCCATGCGACCGCCGCATCTGGACGCGGTTGATCGGCCAGCGCTGACATCGCCTGCCTGATCTGGGCGAAAGCATCCTTGTCTTCCGAGCGGATGCGGGCCAGCGCCCGGATCGCCGTCTCCTGCACGATGACGGTAAGGCTCATCGCCCGTTTTCGGCGTCAATCCGGTCTAGGGCTGCATCCAGGCCGGCCAGCCGGATGCCCTCGCGGCCGGCCAGTTTGTCCGCATAATGCGCAGCCAGCGCGGCGCGATCCTCCAGATCAGCCAGGTCGTCTAGGTTGACGATGGCGACGGTGGGCTTACCGTGTTCGGTAATCCGGACCGGACGGTGCGTGTACTTGGCCCGCGCCACCAGCTCTCCGAGGTGGGCGCGGGCTTCAGTCAGGCTATACAGATCAGGCATACTGCAAAGTGTACACTTTGCAGTATGCAGCGGTCACAACCTTGATGACACCCTGGGCGCGGCCATCGCGGTGGCGCTCATCGGGCTGGTCCGCGGGCGGCCCGACCAGGCCGAGGTCACGGCGGCCGAGGGCGGCGCGCTGTCCGGCTGACCGGGGGAACCAGCGACACGGGCGGGCATTCCCGCCGCCGCGGGGGAAAGCGGCAGGGAAAGAGCCGGCCGAGTCGCGGGAGCCGCCGGAAAGTTGGAAAATGGCGGCATGAAAGCTCCTAGAACATTCCAGCAGATCCTGCTGGCATGTGCGCTCGCCGCGGGCATCGCCGCCTGCAGCAGCAGTGGTAATTCAAGCTCGGGGGCCAGCTCGTCCCCGAGCACATCCAGCCCGGCGACGTCCGCCGCGGCTTCACCGGCCTCGTCCGCCACCGCCAGTGGCACCTCCGCCACGGCCGCCACCATCACGGCCAACTGGGAGGCCTTCTTCAACGCCAAGACGCCCACCGCCAAGCGGATCGCCCTGCTCCAGGGCGGGCAGGTATTCGCACCGATCATCAAGGCCCAGGCCGGCTCTGGCCTGGCCTCCACCGCGAGCGCCAAGGTCACCAAGGTGACGGTGGAATCCGCCACCAAGGCCAAGGTGAACTACGACATCCTGGTCAGCGGGCAGACAGCGCTGGCCAACCAGACCGGGGTGGCTGTCTACTCCGGCGGCACCTGGAAGGTCGGCGTGGCCAGCTTCTGCAGCCTGCTGGGCCTGGAGAACAACGGGAACACGTCCAAGCTCCCCGCCGCCTGCAAGGCCGCGGGCTAGCCGGATGGCCCGCTCGGTAGGGGTGCCCGCCGGGCGGGCCCCGGCCGCCGCCCGCGGTGGCCACGGGCGCGTTCTCGCCGTGATCACGGCGGTGCTGTTCCTCACCTTCCTGGACAACACCATCGTCAGCGTGGCGCTGGGCAGCGTGCAGGCCGACCTGCACGCGGGGGTCAGCGCCCTGCAGTGGGTGGTCAGCGCCTACGCGCTGACCTTCGCCGGCGCCATGCTGGGGTTCGGGATGGTCGGTGACGAATTCGGCCGCAAGCGGGTGCTGCTGATCGGCGTCACCATCTTCTGTGCCGGGTCGGTCCTGGCCGCGCTGGCCCCCAACATCGGGCTGGTCATCGCCGGCCGGGCCGTCATGGGCTTCGGGGCGGCCGCCAGCGAGCCCGGCACCCTGTCCATGCTGCGCCACGTTTACACCGAGGAGCGTAGCCGGACCCGCGCACTGGGCGTGTGGGCCGCGGTGTCCGGGCTGGCCCTGGCGGTCGGGCCGGTGGTCGGCGGCGCCCTGGTCGGCGTGTGGAGCTGGCGCGCGATCTTCTGGTTCAACGTGGCGTTCGGCCTGGCCGTGCTGGTGGCTGGCCTGATCGTGCTGCCGGAGAGCTCTGACCCGGACGCCCACCGGGTGGACATCCCCGGGACGGTGCTCGGCGCCGCGGCGCTCACCGCGTTCGTGTTCGCGGTGATCGGCGGCGAGGATTCCGGCTTCACCGCGCCCAGCGTGCTCCTGCTGCTCGGGCTGAGCATGGCCGCCGCGGCCGCGTTCTTCTGGTGGGAGAGCCGGGCCGCCCATCCCCTGCTGGACCTGAAATTCCTCCGGGTGCCCAGCTTCCTCACCGCCAACGTGGTGGCCTTCTGCGCGTATTTCGCCACCTTCGCGGTGTTCTTCTTCACCGCGCTGTACCTGGCCGAGGTGGTCGGCGACAACGGCTATCTGATCGCGCTGGACTTCCTGCCGATGATGGTGCTGATGATCGCGGCCTCGCTGCTGGCCGGCCGGTGGACCGACCCCACCGCCCCCCGCTGGTCGATCTTCCTCGGCTGCCTGGTGTTCGGCGCCGGGCTGCTGCTGACCACCGTCACGCTGAGCCCGGACCCGGCCTACGCCCCGCTGGCCGCCGCCCTCGCGCTGACCGGCATCGGCATCGGCACCACCGTGGTGCCCATCACCTCGGCCGCGCTGTCCGCGGTCCCGCCGGCCCGGTCCGGCATGGCCGCGTCGGCCACCAACACCAGCCGGGAGATCGGCGCGGTCACCGGCGTGGCCGTCCTGGGCGCGCTGGTCAACGCGCAGCTGCGGTCCAGCCTGACCAGCAGGCTCAAGCACCTGGGCATCCCGGCCAACTTCCAGTCCATCGTGATCCACGCGGTGGAGACGGGCGGGGTCCCGTCCAGCGGCAGGACCCAGGGCGCGGGCGGTGCGGCCGGCGCGGGCCAGGGCGCCCTGGTCCAGGAGGTCATCCACGCCGCGTACAGCGCGTTCTACTCGGGCCTGCGCGCGGCGCTGGTGCTGGCGGCCATCCTGGTCCTCGCGGCCGGGGTGTTCACGTTCGCCTGGCTGCCCCGGACCCGGCCGTAACGCCATGACCGTTCAGGGCGAAAGATTTACCGTTTCCTGCCACGGGTAGCGGAACCCCGGCATGCCGCACAAGCGTTCCTCACTACGGCGATAACCGAGGTGCGGCAGAGCCGATGCACGGGCTGGTAGCGCGGCGGGACCAGCGGGAGCGCCAGGATAAGGCAGTTGACCCCGATCCGGAGGCCCGCGTGCTAGAGCCCCAGAGCACGGCCCTTTTCCTGCTCCTCATGGCGGCATTCGGCCTGCTGGCCTGGTGGATGGTCACGGCCCGGCAGCCGGTGCTGCGGCTGCTGGCCGGCTGCCTGGCCTTCCTGCCGGCCGTCGCGTTCGGGGTGGTGGCCGTCAACAAGTACTACGGCTACTACCAGACCTGGAGCGCGGCCTTCGCCGACTTCGGCGGCCAGGGCGCTGTCACCGGCTCGCCGATAAGCACGGTTGACTCCCGTAACCAGATCGCCCAGCTGGCCAAGAGCCACACCGACCTCCGGCTGGCCCGGCAGCAGGGCTATACGGTGCGGATGACGGTCGCCGGAAGGCGCAGCCAAATCAGCCGCGCGGTGTACGCCTACCTTCCGCCGCAGTATTTCCAGCCGGCCTACCGGCACTACCGGTTCCCGGTCCTGGAACTGATCCACGGGCAGCCCGGGGTGCCGCAGGACTGGATCAACCTGATGGGCGTGACGGCCATCCTGGACCAGCTCATCGCCCACGGGCGGGCCAAGCCGGTGGTGCTGCTCATGCCGGATGCCAACGGGGCCGAGAACATCTCGCTGCAGTGCCTCAACCAGGCCGGCGGCCCGCAGGACCTCACCTACCTGGCCCAGGATCTGCCGGCCGCGGTCTCCCGCCAGCTGCGGGTCACGGCGCCGGGACCGTCCTGGGGCATCGCCGGCTACTCCGAGGGCGGGTTCTGCGCGGCCAACATGGCGTTGCGGTTCCCCGCCCGGTACGGCTTCGCCGGGGTGATGAGCGGCTACTTCACGCCGCTCACGAACACGCTGCAGAACCCCTACCGCGTCGTCAGCCCGTTCGGCGGCAACCACGCGCTGCAAGAGGAGAACACGCCGCTGCACGAGCTCGCGGTGCTCCCGCCGACCACCAGGATCCCGTCCTTCTGGCTCGGCGCCGGCACCGCGAACCGGGGGGACGTGGCCGCCGCCGAGACGTTCTGGCAGGAACTCCAGCTGCACCAGGCGGACGTGCCGCTCGCCCTGACCCACGGCGAAGGGCACAACATGGGCACCTGGCGTAAGGAGGTCCCGTCCATGCTGGCCTGGATGACGCCGCGGATGGTCGAGGCGGCCAAGAAGGAGGCGGCGGCCAAGCACCAGCCGGGTGCCCGATCCTCGGCGTCGCCCCGGCACCGGGCCAAGGTCCCCGGCGGCGGCCCCGGACCAGGCCGGCCGCGGCGGCGAGCCGGCCGTGCCCCCGGCAGCCCCACCCCGCGCGCCAGGCACGCCACGCCGGGCCCGACCCCGATCCCGTCGAAGTCATAGCTGGCGCTCACCGCGGGGCCCGCCCCGGGCCGGCCATAGGGACAGCTCCCGCCATCCGCTCGCGAAGGCCCACTATCGCGGCCGTGGCCGGGGCCGATACGCTCGTTATCGGGGCCCGACGCACACGGGCAGACGGACAAGGTGGCATCAATGCCCGCTGCGGCCACACCCACGCACAGCCTGGCGCTGGGGGTGGTCACGCTGCTCTGCTGGGTGTTCACCGCGTCGGTGGGGGCGTACATGCTGCGCCGGGTGGCGGCCCACGGCGGCCTGCGGCGGCAGCGCGCCGTCCGCGGCGGCCTGCCGCCGGGCGTTCTCGTCGGGCATTTCAGCCTGGCCCTGTCCGGCCTGGTGAGCTGGATCTTTTACCTGGCCACCGGGTGGGTGCCGCTGGCCTGGCTGGGGGTGGGCCTGCTCATGCCGGCCATCGGGTTCGGCATCTGCACGGTGACGCTGTGGACGCCGTATCCGCGCTCCCCCGGCGCCGCCCAGCCTGGTCCCGTCCCGGCCGGTGCTCCCGGCGCCGCGGCGCCGCCCGGGCCCGGCCCGGGCGGCCCGCTCCCCGGGGGCCGCGGCGAGGTCACCGGCGACCGCGGCCTGCTGCCGGCCCCGCCGCACGACGCGGTGCGCGGCCGGCTCACCGACGCCACGCTGGCCCGCGCCCTGACCGACGAGGCCCTGGCCGCCCGGCTCATCGACGAGGTGATCGCCAACAGTCTGCCGGCCAGCTCGCCGCTGGCGGCCAAGAAGCGCCGGGTGTACCCGGTGGCGGTCATCCCCTTCGGCCACGGGCTGGGCGCGGTGGCCACGTTCGCGCTGGCCGTGGTGTCCGCCATCGGCGCGCACTAGGCCGGCCCAGTGATCGCGCGCGCGGCGCCGGGCACCGGCCCGCGCGGTCCCTGGACCGGGCGGGTGGCAGCGGGCCGGACGAGGCGTAAGGCACCATAACGGCATGACCGGTGCTGGTCCTCTCGCTCACGCCGCTGCCGAGCTATACGCCGCTGACCTCGGGGAGTTCACCGCGCGGCGAGCCGAGCTCGCGTCCCGGGCCCGGGCGGGCGGCGACCAGGAGACGGCCCGGCAGATCGCCGGGCTGCGCAAGCCGACCCGCGCCGCCTGGCTGATCAACCAGCTGGTCCGGGCCGATCCCGGGGCGCCGGGCCGGCTGGCGGAGCTGGGCACGGACCTGCGTGCCGCCGCGGCCGCCCTGGACGGGGCCAGGATCAGGGAGCTGTCCCAGGCGCGCCGCAGGCTCGTCGATGACCTGGTCCGGGAGGCCCTGGAGCGGCCCGGTCAGCAGGCGCCCGGCGCGGGCGTGCGGGAAGAGCTGACCGTCACCTTCGGCGCGGCGGTGGCCGACCCGGAGGTGGCCCGGCAGCTGGCCGCCGGGACCCTGGTCCGCGCGGTGCAGCACGGCGGCCTGGACGGGCTGCAGCTGGAGCTGGAGCCCCCGGCCCGGGCCGGGGATGAGCCGGCCGCCAGCCTGGGACCCAGCCGGCCCCGGCCGCGCGGGGGCGCGGCCGCGGCCCAGCGGCCGCGCCCGGAACCGGCCAGCGGGCCGCGCCCGGAACCAGCCCCGGCCGGGGCGGGGCGGCGCCGCGAGCGGGCCGAGGAGCAGCGCGCCCGGCGGGAGCAGGAACAGGCCGGCCGGGACCGGCAGCGGGAGCAGGAACAAGCCGAACGGGACCGGCAGCGGCAGCTCGCGGCGGCGCAGCGGGTGGTCGCCGCCGCGGAGCGGGCCGCCGGCGCCGCGGCACGGGCCGAACGGCAGCGCGACGAGGAGGTGCAGCGGCTGGAAGCGCAGCTGGCCGGCCTGCAGGCCCGGCTGGCGGAGGCCCGGGAGCAGCTGGCCGGTGCCCGGAAGAGGTCCGGCGACGCCCAGCGCGCCGGGCAGGCCGCGCGCGACGCCGCCCAGCGGCTGGGCGGCTGAGTTCATGCCAGGATCGGCAGGAGGAGCCGGTGATCTCTGGCCGGCCCCGCGGCCCGGAGGCAGGTGACAGTGTTCAGGCTAGACGCCGCGGCGGAGCGGACCGTGCGGCAGCGGCTCGGGCCGCTGGAGGCCGATGCGTTCCTGGCCCGGCTGGAACAGGTGTCCTTCGACCTGGCCGAGCCGCTGGAGCAGGTCTACGGGCACGCCACCGACGTGCCGCGGCTGGCCACCAGCTGCGTGCTGGACGCGCTGGAGGCGGCCGCACAGCGGCCCGCGGCGCTGCGCCTGCTGGACCGGCGCCGGGAAATCGACCCGGCCTGGTTCCAGCGTTCCCGCATGATCGGCTACGTCTGTTACGCGGACCGGTTCGCGGGGTCCCTGCCCGGCGTCCGCCAGCACCTCGACTACCTGGCCGAGCTCGGTGTCAGCTACCTGCACCTGATGCCGCTGCTGCGGCCCAGGGACGGGGAGAACGACGGCGGCTACGCGGTCGCCGACTACGCTGCGGTGGACCCGCGGCTCGGCAGCCTGGCCGACCTGCAGGCACTCGCCGCCGACCTGCACGAGCGGGGCATCGCGCTGTGCGTGGACCTGGTCCTCAACCACACCGCACGGGAACACGAGTGGGCCCGCAAGGCACTGGCCGGCGACCCGGACGCCCAGGCGATGTACCTGATCTACCCGGACCGCACCGCGCCGGACGCCTTCGAGGCCACGCTGCCGGACGTGTTCCCGGACAATGCGCCGGGCAGCTTCTCTGAGGTCAGCGGGCTGGGCTGGGTGTGGACCACGTTCCATGATTTCCAGTGGGACCTGAACTACGCCAACCCGGCCGTGTTCCGGGCCATGCTGGGCATCATGCTCAGCCTGGCCAACCGCGGCATCGATGTGCTGCGGCTGGACGCGGCCCCGTTCCTGTGGAAGCGGCTGGGCACGGACTGCCAGAACCAGCCGGAGGCTCACCTGCTGGTCCAGGCGTTCCGCGCGCTGACCCGGCTGGCCGCGCCCGGGCTGCTGCTCAAGGCCGAGGCGATCGTCAGCCCGGACATGCTGGTGGCCTACCTGGGCGGCCACGACCGGTACCGCCCGGAATGCGACCTGGCCTACGACAACCAGCTCATGGTGATGCTGTGGTCCTCGCTGGCCACCCGGGACGTGCGCCTGGCCGAGCAGGCGCTGGGCCGGCGCCGGCCCGCGCCCGCACCCACCGCGTGGGTGTCCTACCTGCGCTGCCACGACGACATCGGCTGGGCGGTGTCGGACGAGGACGCCGCGGCCGCCGGGCTCGGCGGCTTCCCGCACCGCCGGTTCCTCAACGACTTCTACGCCGGGCGTTTCCCCGGCTCGTTCGCCCGCGGGGAGCTGTTCCAGGACAACCCGGCGACCGGGGATGCCCGCATCTCCGGGATGGCCGCGTCGCTGTGCGGGATCTCCAGCGCCCGGGCGGCCGGTGACGAGCAGGAGCTCACCCTGGCCATCCGGCGGCTGGAATCGATGTATGCGGTGGTGTTCTCCTTCGGCGGCATCCCGCTGCTCTACATGGGCGACGAGATAGCGCTGCCCAACGACCCTTGCTGGGCGGCTGATCCCGGGCACGCGCATGACAACCGGTGGGTGCACCGGCCGGCCATGGACTGGGCGGCGGCCGGGCGGCGGCACGACCCGGGCAGTGTGGAAGGCCGCGTGTTTGCCGCGGTGCGCGGGCTCAGCCTGGCCCGCCGGCGGCTGCTGGCGCTGCGCTCCGGGGGGACCACCGAGATCCTGCGAACCGAGAACCGGCACGTGCTGGCCTACCGCCGGGCGCACCCGCGCAGCGTCCCGTTCCTGGCGCTGACGAATTTCAGCGATGTGGCGCAGTCCGTGGACGCGGCCATCATGGGCCGGGCCGGGCTGTCCGGCCCGCGCCTCGCGCACGCGACCACGGGGGACGTGCTGGCCAGCGGGCCCCGGATCGAGGTGCCGGCCTGGGGCTTCGCCTGGTTCACCGGTTCCTGAGAGCCGGTTACTCGATGACGTCGCTGGCGGCCGGCCCGAACACGGCCAGGCGGTCCAGGACCGGCGCCGGATCACCCGACCAGCCGAGGGCGGCGAGCTGGTCCCGGCTGCGCCGCCCCATCCGCCAGCGCAGCGCCTCGAACCGGGTGGTGGTGAGCTGGAGGCCCGGCTGGCCGGCCGGGCCGGCCAGGAACTCCGCGTCCTCGACCACGATGCGCAGCGGCACCGGGGAACGCAGCCCGGCCAGCAGCCAGCCCGCGGCATGCCAGACGGCGTCGGAGCCACGGGCGCCCGGCCGGCCGAGGGCCCCGCAGATGTCGTGCTCGTGGCTGACCACGTCGATGACCGCGGGCCAGACGCTGAAGCCGCCGATCACTCGCTCGAATTGCGGCGCGGCCGCCGCCCAGCTGGCCAGCACGGCGGCTAGGTCCCGGTCCCGGAACCGGGCGACCTGGGCCGCGGTCACGTCGTCGGCGGGCGGCCCGGTCAGCCGGCCGCCCACGGCATCCTCCGCGACCGCGGCCAGGTGGGCGACCACATCCCGGACCGTCCAGGCCGGGCAGGCCGCCACCCGGGTCCCGAGCGCGGTGTCATCCAGCCCGGCGACCAGCCCGGTGATCCGCCCCCGCGCCGCCCGGTACAGGACGGCCAGGCCGGGCTCGGGCCGGGGAGTGCTCACGCGGGAACTGTACGGCACCGGCCCGGCCCGAGCAGCGGCGCAAACGGCTCCGGCCGGATGGCTCTCGCCGCCCGGCCGGAGCCGCTGCGTAGCCGGAGCTGCCCGGGCCGCCGCTGGCCGGGCACGCCGACATCAGGCCAGGATCTTGGCCTTCTCCCGCTCGAACTCCTCGGGAGAGATCACGCCCCGGTCACGCAGGTCGGCCAGCTTGGTGAGCTGGTCGGCGGTCGTGCCGGAGCCGTTACCGCTGGCGGCGGCCTGCTGGACGTAACTGCGCATCGCAGCGTCCTGCTGCTCGGCCCGCGCCACCGCGCGCTCATGCATCGAGCCGCCGCGGACGATGAGGTACACCAGCACCCCAACGAGCGGAATGATCAGCACAAACAGGAACCAAGCGGCCTTGCCCCAGCCGGACAAGTCGTGACTGCGGAAGATGTCGATGAACACCATGATCAGGATCCAGATCCAGATCACCCACAGGAAAAACTCGAGCATCGTCCAGAAGAAGTCCAGCAGCGGATAAGACGACGATGAGGCAGCCAGTTGCATGCCTCCTCCTTTGCGATTCGCCCGGCAGTGCCGGGGCGCGGCGAACCCGCGGGCGGTCCCGCCGCCCAGGGCACGCTCAGCATTCTGCCCACGCGGCGGGCTGGCATCACCCGCCATGGGTGAGGCCCGGCATCGCCGCTATAGTCGGGGGTTTGGATCCGGCCTGCGCCCGGGCCGGCCGGGCTTGGGGCGGCCCGCCGCGGCCAGTGACCCGCGGAAGGGATTGACCGTGCACGTACCGGCCGCTGAGCCACTGCCCGTCCTGAAGGCGCTGCACTCGACCCCGGCGCGCCGCTACCTGTCGGCCGAGCCGATTCCCGAGGAGATCATCTGGGCCATCCTGGACGCGGCCGTGCGCGGGCCGTCCGGGGGCAACCAGCAGGCCTGGGGCTGGGTCGTGGTCACCGACCCGGCAGTCAAACAGCAGGTGGCCGGCTGGTACCAGGAGGGCTGGGCCCGGGCCTACGGCGCCCGGCGCGATCAGTTCCTGGCCACGCCAGCCGGGCTGGACGGCCTGAGCAGGCGCTCGTTCCTCGCCGCCGAGCATCTGGCGGAGCACATCGCCGAGGCGCCGGTGTGGATCTTCCCGGTGCTGCGGAACGCGGCCGGGAGCAGCAACCCGCGGCTGGGCTCGTCGATCTACGGGGCGGTGCAGCAGCTCATCCTGGCCGCGCGGGCCTACGGCATCGGGACGGCCCTGACGACGCTGTACGCAGGGCATGAGGACGATGTCCGGGATCTGCTCGGGCTGCCCGGGGACGCGCTGACCATGGGCTTGCTGCCGCTCGGTTACCCGGTGCGGGGCCGCTGGGCCGAGCCCAAGCGGCGTCCTGTGCCGGAGGTGGCGCACTGGGGCCGGTGGGGCGCCCACCGCACCCGGGACTGACCCGGGCCTGGCCCGGCCCGGCGCCCCGCGCCGGCCGCGGGATCTGGCCGTGTGAGTTGTCATATCGTAGTACTCATGTTTGACTAATACGGTGAACCCCACCCGGTTGTTCGTGCTCGGCGCCCTGGCCCGGCACGGGCCGATGTACGGGCACCAGATCCGCCGGGACGCCCGGATCGACCGGGCGGAGCTGTGGTCCGACGTGCGCCCCGGCTCGCTGTACGGGGCGCTGCACCGGATGGCCGCCGAAGGGCTGATCGAGGCGGTGCGCAGCGAGCAGGCCGGGAACCTGCCCGCCCGGACCGTCTACGCCATCACGGGTCAGGGCCGCAAGGAGCTCCTGGCCCTCCGCGCCGAGGCCTTCCGCCAGGTCGGGCTGCGGCCGGACCCGGTGGACCTGGCCGTGGCCATGAGCGGCGAGCTGCCCCGCGAGGAGCTGCACGCGCTGGTCGCCGACCGGCACCGGGCCCTTACCGCGCACCTGGAGTTCTTCCGGCACGAGCAGGACCGTTCCTGGGCGGAGCAGACCGTGGCGGACTCCCTGATCCTGCGGCATGCCATCGTCCGCCTGGAGGCGGAGACCCGATGGCACGAGGAACTGCTCGACGCCATTCCCAAGCTCGGCGAGCCAGATGCCCGGGCCGCAGCCCGGCCGTCACCGCCCGGAGGGCTGGAGCGGTGAGCGTGCGGCCCATCCGCGAGCTCGGGGACCCGGTGCTCCGCGACCGGTGCGCCCCGGTAACCCGGCTCGACGCCGGGCTGGCCCGGCTGGTGACCGACCTGCTTGATACCTGCCGGCTGCCCGGCCGGGCCGGGCTGGCCGCGCCCCAGATCGGGGTGGGCCTGCGGGTGTTCTGCTTCAGCATCGACGGGGACGAGGGGTACCTCATCAACCCGCGCCTGGTCAGCAGCGAGGGCAGCCAGGACGGCCCGGAGGGCTGCCTGTCCGTTCCCGGGCTGTGCCGGCCCGTGCCGCGGGCCGCGCACGCGGTGGCGGCCGGCACCGACCTGGACGGCCAGCCGGTCCGGGTGGAGGGGACCGGGGAACTGGCCCGCTGCCTGCAGCACGAGATGGACCACCTGGACGGCCGGCTCTACCTTGACCACCTGAGCGCCCGGGACCGGCGCCGTGCGCTGGCCGTCCTCAGCTCCCGGCAGCTGCTGGCCGGCCCGGTCAGCCAGCCGGCCCGCGGACCGCGGGGTTAGGCCGCGCCGAAGAGCGCGGCGATCGGCTCGATGCGCTCCGGCGCACCCGGGGCGGCCGACACGACCAGGGTCGGCTGGCCGTCCTGCTCGGTCACCGCCCACTCCGCGAAGGAGCAGCAGTCCGCCTCAGCCGCGGCCAGCTCCCGCAGCTCGCCCAGGACTCCGGGCGCGGGCTGGTAGCGGACCACCAGCCGACCGCCCTCCAGGTGACTGGCCGGGGCGGCGGCCGCGGCCAGGCGCTGCCAGCGGCGGATCCGCCCGGCGCCGTCCGCGGGCCCCAGCGTGCAGGCGACCGGGAGCTCGGCTCGTCCATCCGGGTCAGGCATGGGCCCATCATGCGTCCCGGGCGCCGCGGCCTGTCAAGGCACCTCGTTGGTGCTCTTCACGGCCGGACTGGCCGGCCGCAGCCCGGGCGGCCAGGCGGCCGGGCGGCCGGCGCGCCATGGCCTGGCCGCGGCGGCCATCAGGTGCGGGCTGAAGCCAGTGAGCGCGGGCTCCCGCTCGCCGCCCCGGGCCCCGCCGGGTTGACCTTCCCGCTGGGTGAGGGCCCAGCCTGGGCGGGCAGGCAACCGGCCGGCCCGGTGCGCCGGCCCGAGGAGGCACAGCAGCATGACGGCGATCCGCGCGGTGGTGTTCGACATCGGGGGCGTCCTGGAGATAACGCCCGACCTGGGCACCACCCGGCGGTGGGAGGCCCGGCTCGGCCTGGCGGCCGGGGAAGCCGGGGAGCGGCTGCGCGACGTCTGGGCCCGCGGGAGCATCGGCGCCCTGTCCGAGCCGGAGGTGCACCGCGCCATCCGGGACCGGCTCGGCCTGGACGGGCGGCAGCTCACCGAGTTCATGGCCGACCTGTGGCGCGAGTACCAGGGCACCCCGAACACCCCGCTGATCGAGTACGCCCGCCGGCTCCGGCCGCGGTACCGCACCGCCATCCTGAGCAACAGCTTCGTCGGGGCCCGGGAGCGGGAGCAGGCGGCCTACGGCTTCGGGGACCTCGTCGACGAGATCGTCTACTCGCATGAAGCCGGGATGACCAAACCGGACCCCCGCAGCTACGCCCTGGCCTGCGCACGGCTGGGGGTCACCGCGGCGGAGACGGCCTTCCTCGATGACACCGCCGCGTGCGTGGCGGGAGCCCGGGCGGCCGGCCTGCACGCCGTCCTGTTCACCGGCACCGCGCAGGCGATCCGGGACATTGCCGGACTGCTCGGGACCGGCCCGCCAGCCGGGGATCAGCGGCCGCCCGGCGCGGGCACATATCCTCCGGGGCACGAGGCGGCGCGCCGGCGGCATGGGGCCGCCGCCCCGCCGCGGCCCCGGAGGTGACAGGCGATGACCGGCGACCAGATGCGCGAGTTGCTCCAGCCCCTCCTCGGCAAGTCAGGGGCGATCTCCATGCTGGTCAGCCGGATCGGGCCGGTCGGCTTCCCGGCCGCGGAGAACAAGAAGCTGACCGGCGTGGAAATCCGGCCGGATGGGCTGGTCCGGCTGGAGCGGGAGACCGGCTGGACGGTGATCGACCCGGCTGAGGTGGTGGCCATCGTCTGGCGCGGCGACCCGGACGACGACAGGCCAGGGCAGTTCCTGTAAATCAGGCAGCGGCCACCGACGACGCTGGCACGCCCGCATCCTGGCCCGGATCGGCATCCAGCCGGCCGCCGCCCGGCCCGCTGGCCGGGCCGCTCAGGCTGGGGAGGGGGCAGTCAGCCCGAGGCGCCGTTGCTCAATAATCAGGCAGCGGTCGTCCACGTACAGCAGGCCGGCCTGCTCAGCGATGGCGCGGGCCTCCGCCGAGGTGATGCCCAGCTGCAGCCACAGGGCGGTGGCGCCGGCCGCCACCGCCTGGCGGGCGACGTCCGGCGTCTGCGCGGACGGCCGGAAGACGTTGACCAGGCCGGCCGGCCCGCCCACATCGCGGAGCACCCGGTAGACCCGCTCGCCGAGGATGACGTCGGCGTGCGGGTTGACCGGGATGATGCGCCAGCCGTGCCGCTGCATGTGCGCGGGCACGTAGTGCGCCGCCTTGGCGTGGTGGGCGCTGGCGCCCACCACGGTGATCGCGCTGTAGGTCCGGAGGATGCGCTCGGCCAGGGCGTCAGTACCGGTCACGGCCCCACGGTAATGCGCCCCGGCCGGCCCCTCAGACGCCCTCGACCGCTTCCAGCCGCCCGGACCGGATGGCCTTGACGAAGTTCTCGTAGTCCTGCTCGTTCTGGTCGGCGTAGCGCTCGGAGAAGTCGGTGATCGACTTGTCGAACGCGTCGCTGGCGCCCAGGTACTCGGCCATGGCCACCGGGTCCCCAGACCGGGCGTGGGCCCGGGCCAGCGTCCACCCGCAGGTGCGGGCGTAGAAGGTCAGGCCCAGCGGTGTCATCTCCTCGACCAGGACCGAGCCTTTCATGTCACGCAGCTGGCGCCAGTAGAAGTGCCGGCGCGTATCCAGCCCCTTCGTCCAGCCCAGGTAGATGTCGCTGGCGGCCTGCATCATCCGCTGGCCGTGCACCACCCGCTCGCCGTGCTGGCGGTACTTGCTCTTGGGCAGGTAGGCCTCCAGGACCGAGGACGTCGCCTCCTTGATCTGCAGGAACAGCGGATCCTGCGCGTCCCGTCCCTGCAGCAGGACGATGAACGCCCGGGTGCCGACGCTGCCCACGCCGACCACCTTGCGGGCCACGTCCACGAACTGGAAGCGCTCCAGCAGGCGGCGCCGGTCGTCTTGCAGGGTGGCCCGGTAGGCCCGGAACTGATCGTGGATTACCGGCACGACCTCCTCCGGGGACAGGCCATAGGTGGCGGCCAGGTCCCGCGCCGGGACGATGACCGGCGGCTGGCTGACGATCCGGTACCGCCCGTCGACCAGCTCGCCGAGCTTGGACAGGGCCTGCAGGCTGTCCCGCGTGTGCGCCTTCTCACGGGTCTTCTCGGCCCGCTTCTCGGCCAGCTTGGCCAGCTTCGCTTCCTGCCCGGAATCCTTCTTGGCTCCCTTGGACTCCTTCTCGCCCTTGGACTGCTTCTCGCCCTTGGTCCCCTTCTTCGTCCCGGCCACCGTGTGCCGGATGGCGCGCATCAGCTCATCCTCGTCCAGGTGCGCATACCAGATGTCCATCGTCGGCATCTGCGCGAACTCGGCCATGGCCTCCCGGTAGGCCGTGGCGGACGCCCGGGCCGCGGCGCGCGCGTCGGCCCGGGACAGCCCGTTGTGGCGGCCCGCGATCATGAAGCTGGCCGCCATCCGCTTCACGTCGAACTCGAACGGCCCGGGCAGCGTCTCGTCGAAGTCGTTCAGGTCGAACAGCAGCCGCCGCTCGGGCGAGGCGAACAGGCCGAAGTTCGACAGGTGCGCATCGCCGCACAGCTGGGCGCCCAGGCCTGCGACCGGCGTGTCCTTCAGGTCGGCCGCCATGACCGCGGCCGCGCCCCGGTAGAACGTGAACGGCGAGGCCATCATCCGGCCATGACGGACCGGCACCAGGTCCGGCTCGCGGGTGACGTCCTGCCCCGAGAGCAGCGCGACGGGATCAGGACGGTCAGCGGCCGGCTCCCACCCCGAATGACCCGACGGAGGGGTCCGCGTGCGGGCCTCTGCTCCCTTGGCCCGGCGTTCGCCAACGGTGGGGTACACGATCTCTTTTTCTGCCGTTCGTCTCTCAGTCATCCGGCCCTCCCGTGCTGGCCATCTCCCCGCCCTGATTGCCACAGTTTGCGGGCGGCACGGCGGCGGCACATCATCCGCAAGGGACGATCCCGGGTCCGGGCGCCCGCGATCACCATGGAGCGTGACTATTGGCCGGAAACCGTGCCAGCCGCCCGCTGTCGAGCCAGTGCCGGCGGCCCGGCGGGGTGAGCACTGGTGGCCGGCGGCCATGGCGATCCTCGTCGTCGCGGGCCTGCACGTAGCGCTGCCCGCCCGCTACCGCATCCAGCCGGCCTGGGTGGTCCCGGTCGTGCTGGTCGCGCTGCTGGCCGTCATGATCATCGGGGACCCGGGCCGCATCGACCGGCAGCGCACCTGGCTGCGGGTCGTCACCGGGACCGTCATCGTGCTCATCACGCTGGCCAACCTGGTGGCCGCGCTCCGGCTGGTCCTCGACATCCTCACCAGCAACAAGCTGTTCGCGCATAACCCGGGCGCGCTGCTGGCCGCCGGCGCGGTGATCTGGGCGACGAACGTGATCGCGTTCGGGCTGTGGTACTGGGACCTGGACCGCGGCGGCGCCGCCGCCCGGGCCCACCACCCGGACCGCAACCCGGCGTTCATCTTCCCCGAGATGCAGCACTCCAGCTACGTGTCCGCGACCTGGGTGCCGACGTTCGTCGACTACCTGTCGCTAGCGTTCTGGACGGCCACCGCCTTCAGCCCGACCGACGTGTCCGCGATCAGGCCGTGGGCCAAGCTGCTCATGATGCTCGAGGCGGTCGGGTCGCTCGTCCTGGCCGCGCTGGTGATCGCCCGGGCGATCAACGTCCTCTAGGGTCTGGGCAGCTGCGGGCGCGGGGCCCGGGCCAGTGCCCGCAGCTGCCCGGGCCGGCCGCGGGCGTTACGACACGATGACGTAGATGCTGTTCCCCAGCAGCCAGGCGCCCACGCCCAGGGAAAGCAGCACGATGGCCTGGTCGGTGTGACTGTCGATCCACTTCCGCATCTGGTCTAGTCGCTGGGCAGCCGCCTCGGGCGAGAAGGCCGCGTACAGCTCCATGGTCAGGAAGGCCGACGTGGCCAGCAGGCAGAACAGCACGAGCGTCAGCCAGTCGCCGGCCGTGGACAGCTTGGCCTGGACAACCGTGGCGGCCGCGGCGGCCACCAGTGACCAGGGCTGCAGGAAGATGCCGAGCCCGGCTGCCGTCCAGAGCGACAGGTGATCCAGACGCGCCATCCAGGCCGGCGGCTTCCTGGGGCGGCCCATGGTGCGCCGCCGCCGGAAAGCCACCCATATCAGGAAGGCCCCGGCCGCCGCCTTGACCACCAGGGCGGCCGTTGAGGGCGCGGTCTTCGGCGCCGGCGGCTTGCCCCCGGTCAGCAGGACGACGGCCGCGATCACCGCCACCAGGCAGGCCATCCAGCCGAGGATGAACGCCAGCCCTTTCAGCACGCCCCTGTCGGCGCTGAGGATCAGGATGAACGCGATCAGCGTGATCGGCTCCAGCGCGATCGCGATCCCGATGATCAGGAGGTTGAGAACCATCCCGGCCTACTCGCGGGCGAGCATGGCCGCAGCCTCCCGCTCGAGGTCCACGTAGGGGTCGCCGCTGACGTCCACCGCGACCCGCTTGATCGTGCCGCCGGTGAAGGCGTGCGGGTAAGGGCCCGGGTAGTCGTCGGTGACCGGCTCGCCGCTGTCCCGGCCCACGCACAACCCTTCGCCGGCCAGGCTGAACAGCCCGGGCTGGGTCCTGATCCGGCCCTCGCCGACCTTCTTGTCCCCGTGATACAGGGACAAGATCCCGGTGGACACGTGCGGCGGGTCCTCCCCGTCTTTGTCGAATGAGGCAGACAGGATCAGGTCCGGCCCGGCCGTGATGTCCTGGGTGCCGTCGATCTTCTGTTCCGCCATGCCGACAAAGTTGTTCACGTAGTGCAGCCGGTTGTCCTTCACGTAGAGGGCGTGCCCGCCGAATTTGGACCCGTGCGCGAACAGCACGCCCTGCGCGCCGGGAGCGGGGATGTCGACCAGTGCCCCGATCGTGAAGGACCGGTTGCGCACGTTGACCGCCTGCGCCTCGGGCACCTCGGCGGTATTGGGGAAGTAGGCGTAGCGGTCGCGGGGCGAGGCCAGCTGCGGCCGCGGCGTGGTGATGATCTCCAGTGCGGACCGGTCATCGAGCGGGAAGGCCCCGTTGTCGCCCGCTTCGGCGAACCACAGGTTGACCAGTTCGCGGAGTTTGTCCGGGTGCTCAGCGGCCAGGTCGTGCAGCTCGGCGCGGTCGGTGTCGGTGTGGTACAGCTCCCAGGTGTCGTCGTTGAAGTGACTCCAGCCGCTGAGCGTGGGGTGGGTGGTGACGGCCTTCCAGCCGTCGTGCCAGATGCCGCGCGAGCCGAGCATCGAGTAGAACTGTGTGCTGCGGGCGGACGGCGCGGATGCATCGGCCACGCTGTAGCGCATGCTCACCCCGTCGATCCGGCTCTGCACATGGCCCTTGATCGTTTCCGGGGCCTCGACGCCGAGGGCGTCCAGGATGCTCGGCACGATGTCGATGGCGTGGTGGTACTGGTGCCTTATCTCGCCCCGGCCGGCCGTGGTCGAGGGCCAGGAGATGATGCACGGGTCGGAGGTGCCGCCGTTGAACTCGTACCGCTTCCACATCTTGAACGGGGTGTTGAAGGCCATCGCCCACCCGTTCGGGTAGTGGTTATAGGTCCTCGTCCCGCCCAGCTGGTCGATCATCGCCAGGTTGTTCTGGATGTTGTCCGGAATACCGTTCGCGAACAGCATCTCGTTGATTGACCCGTCGGGGCCGCCCTCCCCCGAGGCGCCGTTATCCGACACCACGATGATCATCGTGTTGTCCCGCTGCCCGGACTCCTCCAGGTAGTCCACCAGCCGCCCGATGTGGTGGTCGGCGTGGGCCAGGAACCCCGCATAGACCTCGGCCATCCGCGCGAACAGCCGTTTCTCGTCGGCGGACAGCGAGTCCCATGGCCTGGTGACGTCGAGCGGCGGGAACGGCTGGCCGTCGGGTCCCTGGCGGGTCTCGGGCGTGCCGATCGGGTTGACCGGCGGCAGCCCGGTATCGGGCGGGACGATGCCCATCTCTTTCTGCCGGGCCAGCGTCCGCTCCCGCATCGCCTCGTACCCCATGTCGAACTGGCCCTTGAACTTGTCGGCCCATTCCTTGGGGACCTGGTGCGGTGCGTGCGCGGCACCCGGCGCGTAGTACAGGAAGAACGGCTTGTCCGGCGCGATCACCTTCGCGTCGGTGATGAACTCGATCGCCTTGTCGGTGAGGTCCACGGTGAGGTGATAACCCTCTTCGGGCGACTTGGGCTGGTCCACCGGGTGGTTGTCGTAGACCAGGTCCGGGTACCACTGGTTGGTCTCGGCGCCGAGGAACCCGTACCAGCGCTCGAAGCCGCGGCCGGACGGCCAGTTCCGCCGCGTCGACGCGACATTCATCTCCACCGTCGGGCACAGGTGCCACTTGCCGACCATGTAGGTGTTCCAGCCCCGCTCGGCCAGGATCTCGGGCAGCATGCCGTTCTCCGGCGGGATGGTCCCGCTGGCGTTCGGGAACCCGACCGCCGCCTCGGTGATGCAGGCCATCGAGTTACGCGTGTGGTTGCGGCCGGTCAGCAGGCAGGAGCGGGTCGGCGAGCACAGGGCCGTGGTGTGCCACTGGGTGTACCGGACCCCCTCGCCGGCGAGCCGGTCAATGTTCGGGGTATCGATCGGGCCGCCGTAGCAGCTCATCGCCGAGAAGCCGACATCGTCCAGCACGATGTACACCACGTTGGGGGCGCCATCGGGGGCCTTCGGCGGCTCGAACGGCGCCCAGTCGGGAACCGAGTCCCGGATGTCGGTGCTGATCTTCCCATGAAAGGGCTTGCTCACCTGGCACTCCTTTAGGCGCGGGGATTGGCTGGCCCCGCCCGGACACGCCGTCCGGGTGAAGCCGGCCGCAACGCTCGGCACGCGGCATCCGCGCCTGGGCACGGCGGCCCGCCCGATCATGCTGGCAACCGGCCGCGCCGCCGCGCATCACCCGCCCGGAGTGACCCGCCGGGCCGGGCCGGTCACCCCGGACCGCTGGTCACGGCCGGGCCGGCCCGGGAGGATCGTCAGTGCGGGCTCGCCCGGGCGCGTCAAATAATGATCTCCGTGCGGCCCGGCGGCCCCGTGCGCCTTAATGTTGAGCCAGGTCACCCTGGAGTGTCCGGGCAGGCTGGCCTCACGAGGGCGTCCCGACGAGAAGAGCAGCGATGAACGACCCTGGCGTGCCCCGTGTCGCCGTCTACATCGACTTCGACAACATCGTGATCTCACGCTATGACCAGGTGCACGGCCGGGGCCAGTTCCAGCGGGACAAGGCACGCGGGCCGAGCAGCGCCGGCGGCCGGCCGATCCCGACTTCGCGGAGAAGCTCCGGCGCGCCACCGTCGACGTCGGCGCGATCATCGACTTCGCCTCCTCGTTCGGCACCCTCGTGCTGACCCGCGCCTATGCGGACTGGTCCGCCCCGGTGAACGCCGAATACCGCGGGCAGCTCGTCAGCCGCGCCGTGGACCTGGTGCAGCTCTTCCCCACCGCCGCCTACGCCAAGAACGGAGCCGACATCAGGCTGGCCGTGGACGCGGTGGAGGACATGTTCCGCCTGCCGGACCTGACCCACGTGGTGATCGTGGCCGGGGACTCGGATTACATCGCCCTGGCCCAGCGGTGCCGGCGCCTGGGCCGTTACGTCGTCGGCGTCGGGGTGGCCGGATCGACCAGCCGGGCGCTGGCCGCGGCGTGCGACGAGCTGGTGACCTACGACGCGCTTCCGGGGATTACCCCCGCCGGCGCCACCCCGCTGCCCGCCGCAGCGGCGGACGGCGCGCAGCCCGACCAGGAGGAGCCCGGCAGCGCGCCACCCGCGCGGACCTCCCGGCGGGCCAGGCGGCCAGCGGCCGCGGTGACCGAGGAGGCTGAGCCCGAGCCCGAGGACCCGCAAAAGGTGGCGACCAGGCTGCTGGAACGGGCGCTGCGGCTCGGCCAGGAAAAGGATGACGCGGACTGGCTGCACAGCTCCGCGGTGAAGAGCCAGATGAGGCGCATGGACCCGTCCTTCAGCGAGCGGGCTCTCGGCTACCGCACATTCTCGGATTTCGTGAAGTCACGAGAGACGGTGGCCGAACTCGACGAGACGAGCACGGCGCGGCTGGTACGGCTCAACCCGGCGCTGACCGCTCAGTGAGGAGCCGTTGCCGCTGGGACCAGCCGGCCCGCAGGACGTGGCGCAGCTGCCGCTGAGCCGCTGCCGCGGGGCGGCGGGACGGGGGCCTCACCCGGGCCGCTCACCCCGCGGCGGTACGTGCGCGGTCGGCGACCCGGCGGACCTCCTGGGCGATGGCGGGCCACAGGGGTGCGGGAAGGTCATGCCCGACGCCCGGCAGGATCACCAGGCGGGCGCCGTCGATGGCCCGGGCGGTGGCCCGGGCGGCACCGACCCGCAGGATGGGATCCCGGTCGCCGTGCAGGACCAGGACGGGCTTGTGCAGCTCACGCAGCTTGGGGCCGTGCCATGGGGCGCCGACCTGGCGGCTTTGCGCCTTCGTGTCCCGGGGACCGGAATCGACCTCGCGCTCGATCCATTCCCGGGCGGCATCTTCATCGAACGGGTAGGCCGGCGAGGCGAGTTCGCGGGCGAGCATGAGGGACAGCGCGATGTCGCCCTCGCGGCCCTCCGGGAACTTGGCCCGGGCGAGCTTGGCCAGCAGGCCGAAGCGCACATACCGTCCCCCTTTGATCCCGACCGCGTCGCTGGGCATGCCCATGGCCGACGTGACGCTGAGCACCCGATCGGGGTGGCGCAGCGCGATGCGCTGGGCGATGATCCCGCCGAGCGAGGCGCCGAAAATGTGCGCCCGGTCCCAGCCGAGCGCGTCCAGCACGGCGATGGCATCGTCGGTCATGTCCTCGGCGGAGTAGGGGCCCCGTTTGCGGGCCAGCGCGGCGAACGGGTTACTGCCCCCGGTGTCGGGCATCCGGGTTGACTGGCCCGCATCCCGCTGGTCGTACCGGGCTACCGCGAACCCCTGGTCAGCGAACGCCTGGCCCAGCCCGGCCGGCCACCAGAACCGGGACACGGCCAGGCCCATGACGAGCAGCAGCGGCTCACCCTCCGAGCCGGCCAGCCTGTCGTAGGCGATCTCCACCGTGCCGTTTCGCGCGTACCGCGTCGGCGTCCATGTGGTGGCCCAGCGGCCAGCGGCGGTTGCTCCGGTCATTTCTGCTCCTGGCTCGGCTACCGGGACTTTAATTGCGATCAACGTTCGCTATATCACCCAGCCTAGCCCACTGAGTACAGTGTTCGCAATGAACGAGCAGCAGCCGCGGGCTCCCCGCCGCACCGCGAGCATCTGGACCCGCCCGGAACGGGCGGCCCGCGGGCCGGCCCCGGAGCACAGCCGCGCGGAGATCGCCGCGGCGGGCGTGACGCTGGCCGACGCCCGCGGCCTCGCCGCGGTGACCATGCGCTCGGTGGCGGCGGCCATCGGGACCGCCCCCGCCTCGCTCTACCGGTACCTGGCCACCCGGGAGGAACTGGTGGAACTCATGGCCGATCAGGTCAACGGCGAGTTCCGGTACTCCGGGGCCCTGTCCGGGGACCCAGTTGCCGACCTGCTCGGGCTGGCCCAGCAGGGCCGGGCCATCTTCGGCCGGCACCCGTGGCTGCTCGACATCCCGGCCACCGGCCACCTTCCCGGCCCGCACGCGGTCGCCTTCATCGAGCACACGCTGGCCGCGCTGGCCGGAACACCCATGTCCGCACAGGCCAAGCTCGAAACGATCGGCCTGTTCTCGGGGGCCGTGCGGCTGTTCGCACAGGCGGAGATCACCCAGCAGCGGGCCGGGCAGGACACCGCCCAGTGGCAGGAGTCCCTGGGCGGGTACCTGGCGCAGATCGCCGCAGACGGCCAGCACCCGCACCTGGCGGCCGCACTGGCCGGCCAGCCCGGCGGCGGCCCGGCCCAGCAGGAACCCCTCTTCCGCCGGGCGATGACCCGCATCCTGACCGGCCTGCTCCCGCCCACCACGACGCCCCCGGCGGCCAGCGACCCTGCTCCGCACCAGAGCCGGGCACCGGCATAAGACCCGTCGGGCCAGCGACGCCCACCGCATCCCCGTCGCGGGCGCCTGGGCCTGTCTGGATCATGGGCGGCCGGACGAGAAGGCGATGGCCACGATCCGCCCCGGCTCCGCCCGGCTCACTGCCGTCGTCTCATTTATGCCGGATGAACTCGTATATCTCCAGGTATTCCTGCCCGGGCCGGGCCCATGAGTAATCGGCGCGCATGCAGTTGGCGGCGAGCTCCCGGAATTCGAGCGGCCGGGCGGACCACAGCCGCAGCGCGCGGCCGAGCGCAGACTCGATGGCCTGGTGATCCGTGTGGTGGAAGACGTACCCGTTGCGTTCTTCCGGGAGGCGTCTCGAGTTGTCCCGGTCAAACACGGTGTCGATCATGCCGCCGGTCGCCCGCACCACTGGAACCGTCCCGTACCGCATCCCGATCAGGGGGGCCAGCCCGCATGGCTCGAACATGCTGGGCACGACCAGGAGGTCCGCGCCCGCGTAGACAAGATGAGCCAGCTCCTCACGGTAACCGATCTCCAGGTGGCAATCGTGGTTTCCGCTGAGGTAGTCCTTGAGGTGCCAGAAATGATTATTGATGCTGTCATCGTAGTGGGCGTCGCCTATGAGGACGAACTGGCCGCCCCGGTCCAGGGTGTAGAAAAGGGCGTGGTCGACCAGGTGCATGCCTTTCTGGTCATCCAGCCTGCCTACATACCCGACGACCGGGCCCCGGGCCTTTCGCAGCCAGAAGCGGTCCCGGAGCGCCTGCGTGTTCTCGTGCTTGCGATCAATGCTGCACGCGGAATAACGGGCCGGCAGCTCCGGGTCGGTCTCGGGATTCCATACGTCATAGTCGACGCCATTGAGAACGCCGCGGAACCTCTCCTGGCGCTCCTTGACGGTGCGGCCGAGCCCGGACGCGCCGTCACCGTACAGCGCCTCTTCGGCGTGGCTGGGGGATACGGTGGTAACAAAATTTGAATACACCACCCCGCCTTTCATCGGATTCAGGCCCCGGTAACGGAAGTCATCACCCAGCCGGTCGGCGTCAAGGAAGTAGTCGGGCCGGCCGAGCCGAGTAGCCCACAGCACGCGATCGTCACTGGTCCCCTGATGGCGGAAGTTGTGTATGGTAAAGCAGACTCGCTGGTCCGGCATTACGTCGCCGTACTGCTCATACAGCAGGACCGGGATAAGGCCGGCCTGCCAGTCGTGGCAGTGAATGATATCCGGGCGCTTATTAGCCCGGAACATGAACTCGAGAGCCGCCTTGGAAAAGAACGCGAACCGTTCTGCGTCGTCTCCGTACCCGTACAGGCGGTCCCGGCCGAAGAAGTTGGCTTCCGAGTGCGGCTCAATGAAAAAGCATTTCCGCCCGTTTGCGTAGCCGAACCACACTGTGCAGCGGACCACTCCCCCATACCACGGCACCTGCAAGTCGCGGTAGCTGGGCTGCAGACCCCAGATATCGGAGTACCGCATGCTGGCATACTTCGGCAGGATAATCTCGACGGCGTTCCCCCGGAGCTCCAGTTCCCGGCTGAGACCGGGGACCATATCGCCGAGCCCGCCGGCCTTCGCCGCCGGCGCGCATTCGGGTGTCACCATCACGACATATACTGCCCCGCCCCACTGCGCGTCGCCCGCTGAATTCCGCGACCCGCCACCAGCGCCCGCTGTAGCCGCCCGACTTCCCAGGCCCGTGCCTTCAAGGCGGACTTTAGGACGGCGCGCCCGCACGCCGGAAGGGCCGATGGACTCTGATGTCGGCCTGGTGGGCGGCAGCCGACTGGCTCAGGACCCGACGGACAGGGCGCGGCTCACCTCGTAGTCGATCGCATCCGCAGAGATCATGATCGACCGGGCGGCAAACAGGAGCCCGCCTAAAAGCGTCACGGTACCGGCCAGAACCAGAACGAGAGCCGCGGTTCCAACCGCCCCGGACCGGTTCGTCACGGCGATCGCGATGGCTATCACGCTCAGGACAAGCACGGCCACCCCGGCATACATGAGAAGCACGGCGTCGTGAGGCAAACGGTGGCGGCGAAGGAGCATGGGCAGCTGGGTGTCGATCTGGGTCAGCCGCTCCTGCCCACTGGCTGGCACATCGGCGGCCGGCCGCAGCGTCCCAGCCGCGCCGGTGAAGATTTCCAGGCGCTCGCGGTTCATGGCCCGCATGCGGTCATTGACCGAGCCGTACATTGTGAGCAGGCCACCCGACAGGATCGCGGCCGTTGTGATGAGCACTACCGGCGCCACCATGGCCTGGATTGCCGTGATCGCGGTCGGGTTCACCAGCCCAGCCTATAGAGCGCCGTCATGTCACGGGCAGGCCGACGAAGGCTTCTCTGGGCCATAATCGCTGGGCAATTAGCCCGGGATTGCTGAGAGCACCGATCTGAGTACTGCCAGTAACCGAACGGCGGGATGTATTCAGATTCATCCGGCAAGCCTGTCAATTCAGCCCGGCAAGCCGACTCGCCCGGCGTCCACGGCCAGCTGAGAGCACGGTTGAGCTGACATTTGGGCCGAGCCTCAAGAGCCCGAAAGCCCTCCGCGTGTCGCGACGTGTCGGGCATATCAGGACAGCTACGCTCACCCTCGTGATCGCGACAGCCACATCAGTAATTGACCACGCCCGCTCGGGCAGCGCATTCCGGATCGCGCCGATCTGGTTCTGTGCGCCCTGCCCAAGTAAGAGCCAGGGATCTGATTGGCCGGCGACGAAGCCACCCAGCCCGGATGCCGGGAAGTAAACGTGCTTTCGATCCGCGGCAGCGACCCGGCGCGGCAGGCGGCGGGCCCGGCCGCCCGACGCCCGGCCGGGCCCGCCGCCGCGCGGCACGGCCTCCCGAGAGCCAGGCTCGCCGTCTCAGTGGTTATGGCCATTGGGCTGCTGCCAACAGTTGCCTCCGGGGTGGCCGCCGCGGCGGTCACACGTCCTGGGCACCGGTGGGTGACGTATCTCGGGCACTCGTTCGAGGTGCCCCGCGGCTGGCGAGTGATCAACCTCGCTCATCACCGGAGGACCTGCGTTCGTTTCGACCGCCACGTGGTCTACGTTGGCGCTCCCCCGGGTGATCAGGCGTGTCCCAGCCTGGTTATCGGAACCACCGAGGCCATGCTCATCCAGCCTGTCTCCCGCCATGCCACACCTGTCGCCGTCAAGAACGAAGTGACCAGGCGGATCACCGTCATCGACGGGCGGGTCCGCATCACGGCCACCTTCGATACCCACCCGGCCGAGATCGACCGGATCCTGGCGAGTGCGGGACTACCGCTTCCGGTGGCCATGGCGACCGGCGGGGCAGCCGCCGACCCCGCCCGGCGAGCGGTACACGTGCGGACCTCAAGGGCTGGGCATGACCCGGCTGAAGTCCGGCCGGCGGCAACGGTGCCAGCGCTACCCGCCAGCGTCACGAACTACCACGGGCGCGGCTTCGACACCTGCGCTGCGGCCAGCGAAGCCACCATGCAGGCCTGGTGGCGCCAGTCGCCCTACGGGGCAGTCGGGATCTACCTCGGCGGCTCGGATCTAGGGTGCGCGCAGCCCAACCTGACCCAATCCTGGCTCAGCCAAGAGGCCGCGGTGGGCTGGCATTTCATCCCGATGTACGTCGGACCGCAGGCTGCCTTCGGTGAACTGAGCGCGTCATCTGCCCGCCAGGGGGCCATGGCGGCAGCAGATGCGGCACTACAGGCCAAGCGTCTTGGCTTCGGGCCCCTGACCCCGCTCTATTACGACATGGAGGCTTATCGGCCCAGCCAGGAGGGCCGCGTCCTGAGTTTCCTTTCGGCCTGGACCACCACGCTGCATGCGCTGGGGTACTCCTCCGGGGTGTACAGCAGCTCGTCATCCGGGATCGCCGACCTTGCTCACCAGTACGGGAGCCGCGGATATGCGATGCCTGACGTCATCTTCGATGCACTGTGGAACGGTCAGGCCAGCACCGACGATCCGGTGCTCAGCTCTGGCGACTGGCCCAATCACCGCCGGATACGTCAATACAACGGCAATGTCACGGAGACCTACGGCGGTACCAGGATGCAGATCGACCAGGATTATCTCGACGTCCTGCTGCCTGGGAGTCCGTCACCGGTGCCAGCCACGGTCACCTACCCGGCCGGGGCGACCGCGAGCTGGTACTCGGGGCGGGCGTTCGACACCTGCGCCGCACCGTCGCTAAACGCGATCACGACATGGAACCGATCGCCGTACCGTGCCATCGGCGTGTACATCGGTGGGGTCAATCGCGCATGCCGCCAGACCCATCTGACGGCCAGCTGGGTCACGGCTGTGTCAGCACAGAAGTGGCGGCTGCTCCCCGTCTATGTGGGGTTGCAGCCTCCGTGCCTGATCAGGAACAGGCGGGCCCGGGCGGTCAAGGCCTCCCCTCAAGAGATTAAGCCTTCCGAGGCGGCGAGCGAGGGCACGGCTGCGGCCGACGACGCAGCCGCGAAGGCCAAAACCCTCGGCATGCGTAACGGCAGCGCCTTCTACGACTACATTGCTGACTACTCGACCGCCAATGCGGCCTGCAGTAACGCCGTTGTCACGTTCGTGTCCGCGTGGACCAAGGAGCTGCACCGGCTCGGGTACCTGGCCGGGGTTTATGTGAGTCTCAGCTCCGGCGCTCACGATCTGTCGCGGGCCTACACCTCAACGTCCTTTGCCCGCCCGGATGCGCTATGGGCAGCCAACTGGGACAGGAACCCGTCGCTGACGGGATGGGCGGGCGTTTCTGGCAGCAAGTGGGCGGTTCACCAGCGCGCCAAGCAATACCGCGGCCCCCACAACGAGACCTACGGTGGCGCCACGATCAACATCGACAGCGACAACGTCAACGCGCCCGCTGCCACCGTTGCCTATGGCTACAAGGTAACTAGTATCACCGGGCTCAACGCACGCACCGGCCCATCCAAGTCGTACTCGGTCGCCAGGATCCACGCCCCCGGTTCCACGTTGCGGGTCGTCTGCCAGGCGCCCGGCTCCGCGGTCGCCTCCACCAGCGTGTGGGACAAGCTCACGGACGGGACCTACGTCACCGACCTCTATGTCAGCACCCCGTCCAAGATTGGCTATAGCGCGCCCCTGCCGCGCTGCGGTTACCCCTACCAGGTGACCGCCTCCCCCAGCGTCCGCGAACGGAACGGGCCGGGCAGCTCGTACCCGGTGTCAGGCCAACTGCCGTACGGCGCCCTCGCCTGGGTGGTTTGCCAGCACGCAGGATCGGCGATCGGGACTACGCCGGTCTGGGACAAACTCCAGGACAGCCACTGGGTGTCCGACTATTACCTAGCCAAACCAAGCAAGACCACCTATAGCGGGCCCGCGCCACGTTGCTGAGGAACCGATCCCACGGTGGCCGCCCAGCAGGAGAGGTTATCCCCGGTCGTGTCGAAGTGAGGTGGCGGTCCCGCGCCTGAGATCTGCCTGCGCGGCAGGCGTCGGGCGACTGCCGCGTCAACCGGCAACGGGACAGGCCACCACCGATGCAGAGGAACGTAACCGCTGCCCGTCTGGTCGATCGCATCCTCCACGACGATCGGCGATATCACAGGCCCCGGCTCGACTCCGGTGCAGCCCGCAGAATTAACGCGGCACGCGTGCGCAGTGCACGCGGACATCACCCGTGCCTGCAGACCCCTCGACTGCCAAGCGCTGTCGCCAGGGTTGCTCTGGCGGGACAATCGGGGAAACGATCTTGATAGCCCGCTAAATGTGCAGCAGGAACACTTCTGTCCGGCTGTGGGCGGCGCCATAGGTGACCGTGGCCGTGTAAGTCCCCGGCAGTGCGGCCTGCTGCGGCAACCGGCAGCCCGGATCGGAACGCATGCGACTCCAGGAAATATGCTCCGCGAACGGCACGCCGTGCGTCAGCCGGACGATGTCCGAATTGGCACGACGCGCGCAGTCCGCCGGGCTCCATTCATGCACCGGACCGGACTCGACGACCAGCCTGAGGGAGCGAGGGCCAGCATCGAAGGTGCATGTCCGTCCTCCGGTGTTGACCACATAGATCGTGAATCGCGGCTCCGCGGGCTGCTGGTAGGACTGCTGGCTCTCAAGGAGGGTGATGACCACGTCCCCGGGCGTGCAGCCGCTGCCCTGCGGATGTGCTCGGATGTCCGCGCGCTTCCTCGTGGTTTGCCGTGCCTTGGCCGCTGAGCGCGCCGGCGTCGGTGCCGCTCGGGACGCAGTCGGCCGCGACGTAGACGGCCGCGGCGTAGCCGGCCTGGTCACAGTCGGCCTGGTCACAGTGGGCTGAACTGCGCTCGACGTGGCTGCGGCCGGCGCCTGCCGGGGCGGCTTGGGGCCAGGGGCTTGCGGTGAGCAACTCCACGCCAAGAGCCCAATAACGCCAATAACACCCGTGAGCACGAGAACCCGTCGCCGCCAGTAGGGCTCCGCCCCGCCCTGCCTACCAAGATTCACATTAGAAGTATGGCGAGCATTGCCCTGATTCGCCCCTCGGCGCGCCGATGGCCCAGATTGCAGCCGTCGAGACCGTTCTCCAATCTTCCAGCCGGTGCGCGGCGCGGACGCCATCGCCGCCCTCCGCTGCCCGCAGGCCAGCCGGCCCGGAGACCAGATCTGGCCCGCATCCCGCAACCAGACACCAGCCGCCTGACCAGCCCAGCCCGCTAAACAATCTTGATCACCTACAACCTGACGCGCACGGTGGTTCTTGGCCACAGCGGTCTTGTCAGATGCTTCGGGCATGCTGCCGGGGACGTACTGCGCGGGCCGAGGAGAGACCGATGGCTGTCAGCTTCCAGCTGGTGATCGACTGCACTGATCCTGACCGGCTGGCCCATTTCTGGGCCGCGGCTCTGAGGTATCGGATAGAGCCGCCGCCGACTGGATTCGCCACCTGGGATGACTACTGGCGCGACGCCAGACTGCCCGAGGAGGACCTGGGAATCGGCGAGGACTGCATCATCGACCCAGACGGCCGTGGCCCGCGCATCTGGTTCCAGGTGGTACCCGAACCCAAGACGGCCAAGAACCGGCTGCACCTCGACATCCATGCCAGCGGCGGGCGGGCGCTGCCGATGGCAGCCCGCAGGCAGCGAGTTGACGCCGAGGCGAGGCGGCTGGCCGGTCTCGGCGCCGCGATGGTCGGCGTCCTGGAGAATGAGGGAATCGACCACTACGCGGTCGCGATGAAAGACCCCGAGGGCAACGAGTTCGACATCAACTGACGGGAGACCGGCATCGCCCTGCGCTGCCACGATGCCAGCGCCAGGGGGAAGCCATCTGCAACGCAGGTCAGCGGCAGGCGAGTGAGCAGCCTGCGGGGCTGGTGCCCGCCGGCGTTCAGGGGGAACTCGCACCAGGGGCGTCCGGCACGCTCGGCCGGGGCCGGGCCGGGAGCAGCCGCACATCAGGCCCATCCAGGTCCGCGTCCGGCACGCCCGGCCGGCCAGCGGATCGCTGCGTGACCACCGGTCCCAACGGGCCTGCGCTGCTGACTGGCTCGTTGGCCAGATCGCCCTGGGGGGTAATGACACGGACCATTCGGGTATGCCTCAGGATCGATAGCCAGAGCCCGAATACGAGCAGGAGGAGCGTCCAAGGGATAGCTGCCATAACACCGGCAGCGGGCTTCTGCGGCAGGTTAATGCTGGCGGCGTGCACGGCTTCTGCCACCGCGACTGCAGCAAGCAAAAACGTGATGGAAATCCAGGCGAAACTCTGCATCCACCAGTCAGCGCCGCGCAGCCCTAGCGCGGCCAGGCATGCAACCACCAAGGCGGCATCGAACATAAACGGGTATAGGCCCGCGTGGGCCGGGGAGACCCTGGCGGCCACGGCGATGTCGCGGATCCCGGCATAGGACAGTAGGAAGGCAGCTACGGCCAGCAGTACCACGCCCGCGAGCATGGTCATCCGAAGCCAGTTGTCATAATCTGCGCGCCGGGACCGGCGCCACGGCCGTTCCAAGATCATGATGTGAGTCCGAGGATGGTGAATGGGCGGCCCATGGAGCGTCCTGCCCATCGGGTGGCTTCGGTGACGTCGATGCGTCCGGCCAGGCGGAGTGCGCCGATTGCGAGGTTCCGCAGAGAAGCCATGACCCTGGGTCCGGATCGGGTTCTGACCTGGGATTTGTCCTCTTGATACAGGGTGTCGCGCAGCCAGTGAAGAGACTCGATCGACCACTGTTCCCGGACGTAGCCGGCCAGGTCGGCGGCGTTTGCCTGCCCGGGTTCCGGGCTGGCGACGCCGAGTGCGGCGACGGCCGAGATCGGCTGGCCGTGCAGGTCCGTGACGTACCGTTCGATGAGGAACACCTGGCTGACGTGCGGGAACGGCAGGTCGTCGGGGGCGGGCAAGACCTGGATGGTGCGGGTGGTGATCCGGCCGTGGCCTTTATCGGTGGCGGTATGAGCGACCGGAACCTGGCCCCAAGGCAGCGCGTTGAGAGCACCGAACAGTGCCCGCCGGTTCTCCTTCACCGGAAGCACGAACTCGCCGCCGTGCTCATGGATGTGGTTCGCGGTGGCCTTCACCGTGTGCAGCGCGTCCGCGGTCACGATCTTGTCTTCCAGGTCGATCTGGCCGAGGACCACCGGGGCCATCGGTACCTCGTTCGTCTTCTTGCCGACCTCTGCCTGGGCGGCGACCACCGAGGAGGCGGCGTCCGGGCCGACCAGGGCCGCGAGCAGCCGGACCTGGTTCCCGTCAGCGTCTTTCGCGCCCCTGACCGCCTTGCCGTCCAGCCTCACCTGCATCAACGCCGGCGAGCAGTCCTCCTCGCCGGCATCCCGGCCGGCCGTGGCCGCAGTGCTGAACCCGGCGAGATTCATCAGCCACGTACCGGCCGCCACGTCCAATGCCCCGGCGTCGGCATCGGTCAGTACCCGCCAGATCGTGGTCTTCGACGGCGGCGGCGCGGGAGCGGCACCGCTGCGCAGGTACAAATCGGCCAGGATCACCGGCGGCACGTCAGCGACCCAGCCAGTGATCGCGGTATAGCCCTTCATCCCGGCCACGACCGCCGCCGCAGCCAGCGCCAGCACGGCCGCAACAGGATGATCCCTGCCCTGGCCGACCCGGCCATCCGGCACCCCGGCGAACAGTTGCAGCAGGTCACCGCCGGCATCCGGTACCGGGACAGACACGATCGGCCCTGCCGGCGCGGACGCAGCAGCATAAATGACAGACTGACCCACGGCGAAGCTCCGGTGGCTGGGATCTGTGAGAGGACCCCTGTTCCTACCGGAGCTTCGTCACATTCCCCTGTCCGGCACGCCGCTCATGATCACATCGCAACACCCCGCCACGAATCGTGACTCAAACCCATAAAACGATCTTGGAACGGCCGTGGGACCGGCGCGGACCAGAAAAGTCACTCATGGGGCTTGAACCTCCCGTGATCATGGCCAGGCCATCCCCCTGCCCACGACCGTAAAGGAGTGAAACGTCCGGCCCGGCTGAGCCTATCCCACTAACGGCATTCCGGCGATTCGCCGTGTTTAGCGACTTGACAGCCCTCATCCGTACCGCACAGTACTTTCCGGATTACAATTTGTAGCGCAGGAACGGGTGAATCGTTCAATCGTGGCCGGAGGAGGCCGCACTGGTACGGGAGCGGGAATGGCAGATGGCACCGATGCCCGCGAGCGGGCCGCTAGGCCGGGCTTGCTGCACCCGCGTCAGGCTCGGGCCGAGAACCCTGGCTGACCGCCGATTGCGGGCGGAGCGGGTGAGGAAGGCTTGCTGCAACCTTCAGGTGCGCGAGATGCTGGCCTGCCCGCGCGGTTGGGATGCCTGCCCGGCGAGCGTGCGTGCCAGCTCGTCGCGGGAGTGGATGCCGAGTTTCTGGTAGACGTGGCGGAGATGGTACTCGACGGTTTTCGGGCTCAGGAATAGCGCAGCCGCGGCTTCCCGGGTCGTCTTCCCCCCGGTGAGCAGGATCGCGATGTGCAGCTCTTGCGGGGTCAGCTCGTCGATCGTGCTCGGGTCCCGCCGCTGGCGCGTCTCCCCGGTCGCGGCCAGCTCGGTCCGGGCCCGATCGGCCCACGGGCGGGCGTCGAGCCGCTCGAACACATCCGCGGCGGCGCGGAGCTGCTCGCGGGCCAGCAGCCGATTCCGGGCCCGCCGCAGCCGCTCGCCGTACGCCAGCCGGGTGCGCGCCGCCTCGAACGCGTCAGCTGTCCGCGCGTGCTGCCGGACGGCGTGCTCGAAGTGCGCGGCGAATCCCGCGTCGTCGGCGAGCATCCCCTGGCAGCGCAGCGCGCGGGCCAGCGACCACGGCTGGCCCTTCGCGCTCGCCTCGGCCAGGAACTGCGCGGCGACCACCTGCGCCTCGTCAGTGCGCCCCAGTCGCAGATAGGCATCGGTGAGTTCGGCCCCCGGCGAGAGATCAACGTCGGTGATGGCCAGGTCGCGCAGCAGCTGCTGCACCTGCTCGAAGTGCTCGGCCGCGCGGGCCGCGTTACCGAGGCCGAGCTCGAGCTCACCGAGCGCGGCTGTCGCCCAGATCTCGTACAACCGTGTCCCGAGCCCGGCGCAGAGCTGGAACGCTTCGGCGGCGCTTGCCCGGCACTCCTGCTCGCGCCCGCGGCGGGCCAGCAGCCAGGCCAGGCCGGCCAGGCCGAACGTCAGCTCGGTGTGCTGCCCGCTCTCCCGGGCCAGGTCGATCGCCTCCCGGTAGGTGGCCTCGGCGACCGCCAGCCGGTCGGTGGTGGCCTGGTCGCGGGCGATCAGGTTGAGCACGAAGGGCAGCGCGCCGACCGCGGCGCGGGCCCGGGCGGTGTGCAGCGCATGCTCCAGCAGCGGGCGCCCGGTGTCCGCCTCGCGCAGGAACAGCGGGACGACCGCCAGCCAGGGGATCAGCTGGAGATCATTACGGAGCTCGGCCGAGTTCTCGGCGAGCGCGATCGCCTCGTGCATCGCGTCAGCACCGGCTGCTGCGTCCCCGCCGAGAATCCGCGCCATCCCGGCGGCCGTGGCCACCAGGAAACGGGCGCGCACCGAGGCATCCCCGGGAAGCGTCGCGCGGGCCCGGCCGACGACCGACAGCATCTCGGCCGGGTTCCCGGCGCAGAAGCAGGCGAAGGCGGCCTCGGCGAGCATCGTGACGGCACGCTCGGGGTCAGCCCGCCCGGCTGCTGCGGTGAGAATCGCGTGGCCGCGCATCACCGGGCCCTGGCGGATCGCTATGCGCCCGGCCAGCTGGTCGATCCCGAGCAGCTTCGCTGGGTCGCTGGTGGCCGCGCGGGCCTCATCGAGCAGCGTGACAGCGCGATCGGCCACTCCGGCGAGCCAGGCCGCCTCGGCCGCCTCGAGCAGCAGGCGGGCCCGCCGCTCGCTGCCGGCGGTGAGACGGCCAGCCCGTTCGAACGCGGCGGCCGCGGTCGTGTACGCACTTCGCTCGCGCCCCCGGACCCCGGCCTGCTCGAGCGCGGCCGACGCTGATTCGTCCACACCGGCCGCTGCGACGGCCAGGTGCCACGCACGGCGGTCTATGTCCCGGTCGGGCAGGGCGGCGGCCAGCGCCCGGTGCGCGTCGCGGCGGGCCGCGGCCGGGGCGTCGGCGTAGATCGCCGACCGGGCCAGCGGATGGCGGAATTCGACCGTGCCCGCGGCCAGCGTGACCAGCCCCGCGTTCTCTGCGTTGACCAGGGCGGACAGGTCGATCCGGAGCTGGGCCGCGGCCCGCCCGAGCATCTGCAGGTCGCCGCTCTCGCTGCTCGCGGCCAGCAGCAGCGCTCGCCGGGCGGCCTCGTCAAGGGTGCCGACCCGGCGCAGGAACGCGCCCGAGATCGTGGCGGAGACGAGGACCGGCGCACCTTCCGGGGCAAGCAGCAGATCCTGCGCGTCCGGTGCCAGCTCGAGCAGCGCGAGGGGGTTTCCGGCAGTGGCGCCATACAGCCGGGTTATCGCACCGGGCGCCAGGCCGCTCAGCAGCACGGCTGCCTCGGCGCTGGTCAGGCCGCCGATCCGCAGCGTTGGCAGGTCGGCGCCGTCGAGCATAGACGGCTCTCCCTCGCGCACCGCGATGAGCACTGCGATCGGATCGGCTACCAGCCGGCGGAAGGCGAACAGCAGCGCCTGGCCGCTGGACCCGTCGAGCCAGTGCGCGTCGTCGATCACCACCGCCACCGGCGCCTGCTCGGCGTAGGCCGCGAGCAGGCTGAGGGTGGCGGCGCCGATGGCGAACCGCTCCTGCGCTGCGGCCGGCCGCAGCGCGAGTGCGCCCTCCAGCGCGACCGCCTGCGGCTCCGGGATCTTCTCCACCATGGCCAAGGCCGGGCGAAGCAGCTCAAGCAGCGACCCGAACGGGATCTGCGCCTCCGATTCGATCCCGCGGGCGCGCAGCAGTTGCATCCCTGCGGCACGGCCGACCGCGTAGTCGAGCAGCGCGGTCTTGCCGATTCCTGGTTCGCCGGACAGCGCAAGGGTCGCGCTCGCCCCCGATCGCGCTCGCGCGAGGGCACGCTCGATTTCCTCTCGCTCACGGTCCCGCCCCAGGAGCATGGCGCGATTGTAGGCACCCTGATGCGAGGCCGGACAGAGGCGCCCCGGACTAGGTGCCCCCCGGAAGCGAGACCGGCTGCCCCGAACCTACGCTCGCTCGAAACTGACCCAGGGAGGGCATCATGACCAGCACTGAGCAGTCCGTTCAGGTCGATGGGGACAAGCTCATGCAGTTCGTATTCCGCGCGGTCGACGAGGTCGGCGCGACCCTGAACGCCGCGCTGGTCGTGCTGGGCGACCGGCTGGGCCTCTACCGGGCGCTGGCCGGTGCGGGCCCGCTGGCCCCCGCGGAGCTGGCCGAGCGCACCGGGACCGCCGAACGGTATGTCCGCGAGTGGCTGAACGCCCAGGCGGCGGGCGGCTTCGTCGAGTACGACCCGGACAGCGGCCGCTACACCCTGCCGCCGGAGCAGGCGGTGGCGCTCACCGACCCGGCCAGCCCGGCCTACCTGCCCGGGTTCTTCCAGATCGCCGTGGGCACGGTGCTCGACTCGCCCAAGATCGTCGAGGCGGCCCGCACCGGTGCCGGGTTCGGCTGGCACGAGCATGTGCACGACGTCCACGAAGGCTGCGAGCGGTTCTTCCGGCCCGGCTACAACGCGAACCTGATCGCCGGCTGGCTGCCCGCGCTCGACGGCGTGGTGGCCAAGCTGGAACGCGGAGCGCTCGTCGCCGACGTCGGCTGCGGTCATGGCGCCTCCACGATCCTGATGGCCCAGGCCTACCCGAATTCGGCCTTCGTCGGCTCGGACTACCACCAGGGCTCCATCGAGACGGCACGCCAGCGGGCGCAGACCGCGGGCGTAGCCGACCGGGTCCGCTTCGAGGTCGCGCCGGCCGCGGCCTACAGTGGGACCGAGTACGACCTGGTGACGATGTTCGACTGCCTGCACGACATGGGCGACCCGGCCGGCGCGGCGCGGCACGTCCGGGGGACGCTCAAGCCTGACGGCACCTGGATGATCGTCGAGCCACGGGCCGGTGACCGAGTCGAGGAGAACCTGAACCCGGTGGGACGCGCCTACTACGCCTTCTCCACGCTGCTGTGCACGCCCGCCTCGCTGGCGCAGAACGTCGGGCTGGCCCTCGGCGCGCAGGCCGGTGAGGCGAGGATCGGGGACGTCGCTGCCGCGGGCGGCTTCACGCAGTTCCGCCGGGCCGCGGAGACCCCGTTCAACCTGGTGTTCGAAGCGCGGCCGTGAGACGGCCCGTGCTGGCGCCCGCGAGCGAGGCGGTGCTCGCGGGCGCCAGCCGGCTCACGGACGCGGTGCAGCGCGAGCAGACCCGCGCCCGCTACCCGGACGCCGAGGGCTACCTAGACCGCGCTGGCGTGCGGATCGGCTACGAGGTCTACGGCTCGGGCGAGCCTGGCATCCTGCTCCTGCCCACCTGGGAAATCGTCCACTCACGGGCGTGGAAGGGCCAGATTCCGTACTTGGCCCGGCACAGCCGGGTGGTGACGTTCGACCGGCGTGGCAACGGCCGCTCGGACCGCCCAGCGGAGGCGCGGGCCTACGACCGGCGGGCAACGGTGGACGATGCCCTGGCGGTGCTGGACCACGTCGGCGCCGGGCGGGTGGTCATCGTGAGCTGGTGCGGTGCGGGTGAAGACCTGATGCTCGCCGCCGAGTATCCCGAGCGGGTCAGCGGCCTCGTGCTGATCGCGCCCGATGTGCTGCTGACCGATGACCCCGCCGACCAGGAAGGCCCCTACCCGTTCGACGAGGAGCTGGCTGTGCCGGACGGCTGGGCGAAGTGGAACCGGCACTACTGGCTCCGCGACTGGCCCGGGTTCCTCGAGTTTTTCTTCGGGAAGACCTTCACCGAGCCGCACTCGACCAAGCAGATCGAGGACGCGATCGGCTGGGGCCTGCAGACCAGCCCCCAGGTCATCCTCCGCGGCATCGACGCCGAGTGGTTCAACGACGCCGGCCACGTGCGCCGGCTCTGCGCGCGGGTGCGCTGCCCGGTCCTGGTCATCCAGGGGTCGGCGGACGCGGTCGTGGGACCGGCCCGCGGCGCGGCCGTGGCCGCCGCCATCCCCGGCGCGCAGCTGGTCACGCTGGACGGTAGCGGGCACGCACCGCATCTGCGCGACCCGGTCGGCACGAACCTGATCATCCGGGATTTCGCGTGCCCGGCGGCCCCGCGGCCGCGCTGGCGGCGGGGCCGCTCGCGGCCGAGGCGGGCGCTTTACGTCTCCTCACCGATCGGCCTCGGCCACGCCCAGCGCGACATCGCGATCGCCGCTGAGCTGCGCAAGCTCCATCCCGACCTCGAGGTCGACTGGCTTGCCCAGCACCCGGTCAGCAGCGTGCTGGAGGCGTGCGGGGAGCGGATCCACCCGGCCAGCTCGCTGCTGGCCAGCGAGTCCGGTCATCTTGAGTCCGAGTCGGCCGGGCATGACCTGCACTGCTTCAGCGCGTGGCGGCGGATGGACGAGATCCTGGTCGCGAACTTCATGGTCTTCCACGATCTGGTCCGCGACGAGCAGTACGACCTCTGGATCGGCGACGAAGCCTGGGAGCTGGACTACTACCTGCACGAGAACCCCGAGCTCAAGTCCGCCGCCTACGCGTGGCTGACCGACTTCGTCGGCTGGCTGCCGATGGCCGACGGCGGGGACCGCGAAGCCTTCCTCACCGCTGACTACAACGCGGAGATGATCGAGCAGATCGCCCGTTACCCGCGGGTACGGGACCGGGCGGTGTTCGTCGGCGAGCCAGCGGATATCGTCCTGGACAGCTTCGGCGCCGGGCTGCCGCCGATCCGCGGCTGGACCGAGGAGCATTACAGCTTCGCTGGCTATGTCACCGGGTTCGACCCGGCCGCGTTCCGCGACCGGGCGGCGCTCCGGGCTGACCTCGGTTACCGGGAGCACGAGCGGGTCTGCATCGTTACGGTGGGCGGCTCGGGCGTGGGCACCGCCCTGCTGCAGCGGGTCATGGCCAGCTTCCCGGAGGCGAAGGGCCTGGTCCCGGGCCTGCGCATGATCGTCGTCGCCGGGCCCAGGATCGACCCGGCGGCGCTGCCCGCGGCAGAGGGGCTGGAGATCCGCCGGTACGTGCCCGGCCTGTACCGGCACCTCGCCGCGTGCGACCTCGCGATCGTCCAGGGCGGCCTGACCACCGCCATGGAGCTGACCGCGAATCAGCGGCCGTTCCTCTACTTCCCGCTGAAGCATCACTTCGAGCAGAACATTCACGTCCCACACCGATTGGCGCGCTACCGCGCGGGGCGGCGGATGGACTTCGACGATTCGCCGCCGGAGGTGATCGCCGCCGCGATCGCCGGGGAGATCGGGCGCGACGTCGACTACCTGCCGGTCGCCGCCGGCGGAGCCGCCCGCGCCGCCGCCCTGATCGCCGAGATGCTGTAGCGCCGCGCAGTCCCCCGGCACCGGCCGGGGGCGCACGGCCTGGCCGAGCCGGCGGCCGCGCGGGTGTCCAGCACGACGGGGGCGCGGGCCGCGCCTGTCCTGGTAAGCATGTGAAATGCCCAGGCCGGTCTGATAAGTGAAGTAATCGTCCTCTGCGAGCTCTGTCCGAATTACCCCGGGCCGGATTACCTTCGAGGCATGCTCAAGCGAAAAATCGTGCTCCCGCCGGAGCACCTGTACCCAGCCGACGAGTGGCGCATCGTGGAGGCACGGTACTCAGATGAGTTTGTTGGTCTGACCGAGACCGTCTTTTCGCTGGGCAACGGTTTCGTCGGCGTCCGCGGCAGCTTCGAGGAGGGCCGCCCGGCGCTGGTCCCCGGGACATTCGTCAACGGGTTCCACGAGACCTGGCCGATCATGCATGCGGAAGGGGCGCATGCGCTGGCGCGGACCGGCCAGACGATCGTGAACGTGCCCGACACCACGATCCTCAAGCTCTACGTGGACGACGAGCCGTTCTACCTGCCCACTGCGCGCCTCGAGGACTACCAGCGGATCCTGGACATGCAGGCGGGGACGCTGACCCGTGAGCTGGTGTGGGCCACGGACGCCGGCAAGCACGTCCGGGTCTGCTCGCGCCGGATCGTCTCGCTCGAGCACCGCCACCTGGTCGCGATGACCTACGAGGTCACGATGCTCGACGAGGCGGCGCCCATCGTGATCTCCTCACTGGTTTTCAACCGCCAGGACGCCCAGGCCGGCGACCTGCCGGAGCAGCGGCCGGGCGATCCCCGCCTGGCGACCGTGCTGCCGCACCCGGTGCTCAACCTGCGGGCGGCTGAGCTGGCCGAACAGCGCGCCCTGTTCGGCTACCAGACGACCAGCAGCGGGATGACGCTGGGCGTCGGTGTCGACCACGTGATCGAAACGGCATGCTCGTCCCAGGTGGCCGGGTCCCTCGACGGGGACGCATGCGAGGTGCTCGTCAGGGCCGATGCGGTGCCGGGCGTGCCGATCCGGATCACCAAGTACGCGACCTATCAGGCCTCCCGCAGCATCGCGGTCCCTGAGCTCGTCAACCGGTGCCGCCGGACGCTGGACCGCGCGGTCCGGGACGGGTTCGACGCGCTCCTGACCAGCCAGCGCGCGAATCTCGACCAGTTCTGGGACCGCGCCGACGTGCGGCTGCGGACCCGGCTCAATCCGGTGCGGCAGCAGCAGGCGGTCCGGTGGAATCTCTACCAGGTCGCGCAGGCGTCGTGGCGGGCTGAGGGGGCCGGAGTTCCGGCCAAGGGGCTGACCGGGCAGGCCTATGAGGGTCACTACTTCTGGGATACCGAGGTCTACGTCCTGCCGTTCCTGTCCTACACCCAGCCGAGGATCGCCCGTAACCTGCTGCGGTTCCGGCACAGCATGCTCGGCCGCGCTCGGGAACGGGCGGCCGAGATGAGCCAGCGCGGCGCGCTCTTCCCGTGGCGGACCATCAACGGTGAGGAGGCCTCGTCCAATTTCCAGCAGGGCACCGCCCAGTATCACATCAATGCCGATATCGCTTACGCGGTCATGCGCTACGCCCACGTGGAGGGCAGCGGACGCGTGCTCGGCGAGATCGGCGCGGAAATCCTCGTCGAGACCGCCCGGCTCTGGGAGGACCTCGGCTTCTACGGCGCCGACCAGAAATTCCACATCCATGGCGTGACCGGACCCGACGAATACACGACCGTCGTCAACGACAACACCTACACCAACCTCATGGCCCGGCTGAACCTCAATTCCGCCGTCGCCGTCGTCCGCGGGCTGCGCGAGGAGCGACCTGCGGATTACAAGGCGCTCGTGCACGCGGTCAGACTCCGCCCCGGCGAGATCGAGTCCTGGGAGCGCGCGGCGGCCGCCATGCACGTCCCGTTCGACGGTGAGCGCGGCATCCACCCGCAGGACGAGACTTTCCTGGGCCGCGAGGTGTGGGATCTCGACAGCACGCCGCGGGAGAAGTTCCCGCTGCTGCTGCACTACCACCCGCTGGTGATCTACCGGCACCAGGTGCTCAAGCAGGCCGACATCGTGCTGGCCATGTTCCTGCTCGGCAACGAGTTCTCCGAGGAGCAGAAGCGCCGCAACTTCGACTATTACGACGCGCTCACCACCGGCGACTCATCCTTGTCGGCGTGCGTGCAGGCCATCATCGCCGCCGAGATCGGCAACGAGCGCCAGGCCTGCGAGTACTTCCAGTATGCGCTGCTGATGGACCTGGGCAACGTGGCGGGCAACGCCTCGGACGGGGTGCACATCGCCTCGGCCGCCGGCGTATGGTCCTCGCTCGTCTTCGGGTTCGGCGGCGTCCGCGACTTCGAGGGCCGGCTGTCCTTCGATCCCAGGCTGCCGCGCGTCTGGAACGAGCTCGCCTTTTCGCTGCGATTCCGCGGACGGCAACTCCGGATCGAGCTCAGCCACGATGAGGAGCGTTACCTGGTGGAAAAGGGCGATCCGCTGATCGTGCTCGTCCGGGGCGACTCCCACTTGCTCAGCCCCGGCACCCCCATCGCGATCAAGCTCCCGCGGCCGTGACCCTGGGCACTGGGCGCATTCATCGGGCGCCGGAGTTGCAGGACCACTTCCGCTCACCAGGGCATGGCCGCCTGGCTAAGTTGGACAAGCCGTGGGAATTGCCGCTCCGGACGACCGCCAGGTCTTGGTGGCGTCAGCTGCCCCGGAAGATTGGCGGGCGCTTCTCGGCGAAGGCCTGGAGCCCTTCGAGATAGTCACGGCTGTCGTAAGCCTCCCGGCGCAGCCCCTGGACGCGCTCATACACCTGCGCCGCAATGGGCTGGTAGTCGGTGAGGACACGGAGCTGTTCCTTGATGACCGCGATGGCCATGGGCGACTTCGACGCCATCGTGGCCGCCAGGTGAAAGGTGAACTCCTCGAGATCGGCCGACTCCACCACGTGGTTCACCACCAGCCATCGCCTCGCTCTCAGGGCGTCGAGGGACGCGGCGGTGAAGAACATCTCCTTGATGAGATTGATGGGCAGCCGCCCGAGGAAGTGCAGCAGCCCGGCGGTGTTGTACGGCAGTCCCAGGTTCGCGGGAGTGATGGCGAACGTCGCCGTCTCGTCGGCGACGACCAGGTCACAGCTGAGCACCAGGTCAAATGCGCCGCCCCATACCGAGCCGTGCACCATGGCGACGACCGGGGCCGGGAAGGCGCGGACGGCGCGGATCAGCTGTTCGAGCGGGTCGTTGTAGCCCAGCGGGTCGCGCCCGCCACGGGGAAGCTCGTCAATGTCATGGCCCGCGGACCAGACGCGCAGTCCGGCCGCGGCGCGAAGCACAACGACGCGCACGCCCCCGGCTCGCAGGCTCGCGAGCGCCGCGATGATGCCGTTGGACGTCTGGGCGCTGAGGGCGTTGCGGGTCCGCTTGTCGTCAAGGGAGATGACGCCAACTCGCCCGCGGGTTTCCGTCCGGACGGTGCCCCCCCCGGGGCCAGCAGCCCCAGCCGCGTCGACACCCCCCTGGGCCACCGCGGGCCGCTCGCCCGGCGCACTGCCGCGCTGGCCGGCCAGGACCACGTAGGCTTGGGCCACCGCGTCCCTGCCCGCCCCGAGGATGATGCTCACCAGCCGCTGCGCCTCGATCCGCTGGTCGCCGGCGAGGGCGTCGACGACGTGGCGCCAGAGCACCTCCTCCAGGACGCTGAATTCTCCCTGGATCTCGGCGATGTCGGAACCGGCCGCGAAACGGTCCGCCGCGGCCTGGCCGGACGACGCAATGATCGGCTCGGTGCCGCCCTCACGCACGCACTGAACGACGAGCACGAGCAGATCCCCGACGTAGCGACGGCGGTCCGCCCCGCTGGCTGCCCGGCGATGTGCCTGATCGCGCCGGTCGAGCGCGGCAACCGCTTCGTCGACTACCCGGTCGTGGGCGCTGGCGAGGACGGCTGATATCTCCACGACCGGGACTGGCTCGCCGGTCACCACGGGCTCCGGGCGCTGTCGGCTGCCCGCCGGGCCCGGACATAGCCCGCGCGCTGATAAGCCGCCTGCCCGGTATCCGGGGGCCGGGCGAGCTTTCCGCGCAGGCCGCCGGCTGGCCGGTATCCCTTGCGCGCCGGCCCGGCACGAGAACTCCCGTGCCACAGGTCTGGCCGCGCCGTAGTATCCCGCAGCCGAGGCACGGCGGGGTCTGAGGGCTGGTCCATGTGTCTGTGCTCCCTAGTCCGCCACCCGCCGAGTGGGGCATGGCGCCGGGGGCCGGAGCGACACGATCACCGGCATCACGTAGCGGAAGCGCACGGTGCTCTCCTGCCAGACGCTACCCCGGGGCCGGCTCAAAGGAAATGCCAGGGCCGCGGGCGACCTTACCCAGGACCGGACCAGCCCGCCGGCCAGGGGCCGGACACCAGCTGCCGGGGAAGGAGCGGCCTTCCCGGGGCGGGGCGCAAGCACCAATGGCCTCAATTGTTACATCACTCTCAGGCCGGGGCCGGCCATCATCTGGGATGAGCTCCGACTCGGAAGCTCGCTCAGTCTCAACCTTTTCCTTAATTGTCCACGCGAAACCCTCAATAGACATCACGAAGATGACCTGGCATCGTCGTATCCAGGCCGGGGGTACGGGAAGCGGCTGAAACAGAGGTCCGCACTACCGGCCCAGATGAACGAAAACTTTGTGCCCAGCTAGTCGCTGCACGGCTCCACGAGGCCCTGCGCTCCTCATGCAGGTACGCCTTAGGAGTCAGTCTTGAAGGAAATCCTCGACGCGATCCTCAGTTCCGACGGCCAGGCCGCGGACTTCGCCGCGCTGCCATTGCCGGAGGCCTACCGGGCAGTTACCCTGCACCGGGACGAGGAGCACATGTTCGACGGCATGGACACGGGCGAGCGGGATCCCCGTAAGTCCCTGCACGTGGAAGAGGTGCCAGTCCCCGAACTCGGCCTGGGCGAAGCCCTGATCGCCGTCATGGCCAGCGCGGTCAACTACAACACCGTGTGGAGCTCTATCTTCTCGCCGATCTCCACCTTCGCCTTCCTGCGCCGCTACGGCAAGCTCTCTGAGCTCACCGCGCGGCACGACCTGCCGTACCAGGTGGTCGGCTCGGACCTGGCCGGCGTGGTGCTGCGCACTGGCCCCGGGGTAAACATCTGGAAGCCCGGCGAGGAGGTCGTCGCGCACTGCCTGTCCGTCGAGCTGGAGAGTTCTGACGGCCACAACGACACCATGCTCGACCCGGAGCAGCGCATCTGGGGTTTCGAGACGAACTTCGGCGGCCTGGCCGAGCTGGCCATCGTCAAGACCAACCAGCTGATGCCCAAGCCCAGGCACCTTACCTGGGAAGAGGCCGCTACGCCGGGCCTGGTGAACTCCACCGCCTTCCGCCAGCTGGTCTCGCGCAATGGAGCTGGCCTAAAGCAGGGCGACAACGTGCTCATCTGGGGTGCCAGCGGTGGCCTCGGCGCCTACGCCACCCAGTACGCGGAGGCCGGCGGGGCCATCCCGATCTGCGTCGTGTCCAGTGAGGCGAAGGCTGAGCTGTGCCGGTCGATGGGCGCGGAGCTGATCATCGACCGTAAGGCCGAGGGCTACAACTTCTGGAAGGACGAGCACACCCAGGACCCGAAGGAATGGAAGCGCCTGGGCGCCAGGATCCGCGAGCTGACCGGCGGTGAGGACGTTGACATCGTCTTCGAGCACCCCGGCCGGGAGACCTTCGGCGCCTCGGTGTTCGTGACCCGGAAGGGCGGCACCATCGTGACATGTGCCTCCACCTCGGGGTACATGCATGAGTATGACAACCGCTACCTGTGGATGAGCCTCAAGCGCATCATCGGCTCGCACTTCGCCAATTACCGCGAGGCGTGGCAGGCCAACCGCCTGATCTCCAAGGGCATGATCCACCCGACCATGTCCACGGTCTACCCGCTGGAGCAGACCGGCCAGGCCGCCCTGGACGTGCACCGGAACCTGCACCATGGCAAGGTTGGCGTGCTCTGCCTGTCCCCTCAGGAGGGCCTCGGCGTGCGCGATCACGAGCTGCGCGCCAAGCACCTAACGGAGATCAACCGGTTCCGGAACGTGTGAGAACGGACTGGTATGACCGAATCGGATGAGCAGCCGGAGCGGCCCGGCCGGGACCGTCCCTGGGTGATGCGGACCTATGCCGGGCACTCATCGGCGAGGGAGTCCAACGCGCTCTACCGGCGCAACATAGCCAAGGGCCAGACTGGCCTGTCGGTGGCGTTCGACCTGCCCACCCAGACCGGGTACGACGCCGATCACATCCTGGCCCGCGGCGAGGTCGGCCGGGTCGGCGTCCCGGTCGGGCACCTGGGTGACATGCGCGCCCTCTTCGACGGAATCCCGCTGGAGCAGACCAACACCTCGATGACGATCAACGCCACCGCTATGTGGCTGATGGCGCTCTATCAGGTTGTCGCTGAGGAGCAGGGCGCCGACATCACCAAGCTCACCGGAACCATCCAGAACGACATCGTCAAGGAGTACCTGTCCCGCGGGACGTATGTCTTCCCGCCCGGTCCGTCGATTCGGCTCACCACCGACGTGATCGCCTACACGGTCACCCAGCTGCCCAAGTGGAATCCGATCAATGTCTGCAGTTATCACCTCCAGGAGGCCGGGGCCACCCCGGTGCAGGAGATCGCCTTCGCGATGTGCACCGCGATCTCCATCCTGGACGCCGTCCGCGACTCCGGGCAGGTCCCGAAGGAGCAGATGGGAGGCGTCGTCGCGCGGATCTCCTTCTTCGTCAACGCGGGTGTCCGGTTCGTCGAGGAGATGTGCAAGATACGGGCCTTCGCCCAGCTCTGGGACCAGGTTACGAAGGAGCGGTACGGCATCGCCGACGCCAAGAGCCGCCGCTTCCGCTACGGCGTACAGGTGAACTCGCTGGGCCTGACCGAGGCTCAGCCGGAGAACAACATCCAGCGGATCGTCCTGGAGATGCTGGCCGTCACGCTGTCCAGGGACGTCCGCGCCCGCGCCGTGCAGCTCCCGGCCTGGAACGAGGCACTGGGCCTGCCGCGGCCCTGGGACCAGCAATGGAGCCTGCGCATCCAGCAGGTGCTCGCCTTCGAGTCGGACTTGCTTGAGTACGGCGACCTGTTCAATGGCTCCTTTGTGGTGGCGGCCAGGACCGCGGAATTGCTGGCGGGCGCCGAAGCGGAGATGGCCAAGGTGCTGGCCATGGGCGGGGTGATACCGGCGGTGGAGTCTGGCTACCTCAAGGCCCAGCTGGTCACCTCGCACGCGGCCAGGCGCGCCAGGATCGAGTCCGGCGAGGACAAGGTCATAGGCGTTAACTGCTACACGACCAGCGAGCCCAGCCCGCTCACCGCCGACCTCGACACCGCCGTCCAGCAGGTTGACCCGGCCGCCGAGCGGGAGATACTGGCCAACCTGAGGCAGTGGCGCGAGCACCGCGACGAGACCGCGGTGCGTGCCGCACTGGGCCGGCTCAGGGCTGACGCGGCGCAGGACGGCGTCAACCTGATGGCGGCCAGCCTGGCCTGCGCCCGGGCGGGCGTGACCACCGGCGAATGGTCCTTCGCGCTGCGGGATGTCTTCGGCGAGTACCGGGCGCCCACCGGTGTCAGCGGCTCAGCGGCGGCCGCCGCCGAGCCGGACGGGGAGATGATCGCCGTCCGCGCGGCTGCCGCCGCTACCGCCGGGGAGCTCGGAACGGCCAGGCTGCGGCTGCTCGTGGGCAAGCCCGGCATGGACGGGCACTCCAACGGCGCCGAGCAGATCGCGCTGCGGGCCCGCGACGCCGGGTTCGAGGTGATCTACCTGGGCATCCGGCTCACCCCGGAGCAGATCGTGGCCGCCGCGGTCGCCGAGGACGTGCACTGCGTGGGGCTGTCAATCCTCTCCGGTTCGCACGGCCAGCTCGTGCCCGAGGTGCTGGGCCGGCTGCGCCGGGCCGGGGCGGAGGACCTCCCGGTGGTGGTCGGCGGGATCATCCCAGCGGCCGACGCCGAAACCCTGCGGGCCGAGGGCGTGGCCGCTGTTTTCACCCCCAAGGATTTCGGCATCACCGCCATCATCGGCCGCATCGTCGACGAGATCCGGCTCGCCAATAAGCTCCAGCCGTGGCAGAGCCAGCCTGGCCACCTGGCCGGGACGGCCTGACAGTGCTGGTATGGATGTGCCGCGGGAAGGGAGCCGCCTGGCTGCCGGCTGGCGGCAGGCGCAGCCTGAGCCATACCGGCCACCCCCGCACCGACCCCGCTGACAAGCACCGCAACCTGCAGAGGATGGCACGACCGACATGACCACCACCCCGGATGTCCCGACGACTCGCCTACGCCCGCGCCGTTCGTGCCTGGCGGTGCCGGGGAGCAGTCCGCGTTTCCTGGAGAAGGCGCAGAGCCTGCCCGCGGATCAGGTGTTCCTGGATCTTGAGGATGCTTGTGCGCCGCTGGTGAAGGAGGGTGCCCGGCATTTGATCGTGGATGCGCTCAATAATGGTGAGTGGGGTGGTAAGACCCGGGTGGTGCGGGTGAACGACTGGACCACGCAGTGGACTTACCGGGATGTGGTCACGGTGGTGGAGGGGGCGGGGGCCAGCCTGGATTGCATCATGCTGCCGAAGGTGCAGGACGCTGAGCAGGTGGTGGCCCTGGACCTGCTGCTGACCCAGATCGAGAAGACGATGGGCTTCGAGGTGGGCCGGATCGGCATCGAGGCGCAGATCGAGAACGCCCGGGGGCTGGTCAACGTGGATGCGATCGCCGCGTCCTCGCCGCGGATCGAGACCATCATCTTCGGCCCGGCCGACTTCATGGCCTCGATCAACATGAAGTCGCTGGTGGTCGGCGAGCAGCCGCCCGGCTACCCGGCGGACGCCTACCACTACATCCTGATGCGGATCTTGATGGCGGCCCGCAGCCATGACCTGCAGGCGATCGATGGGCCTTACCTGCAGATCCGCAACCATGAGGGCTACCGTGAGGTCGCGTGGCGGGCCGCGGCGCTGGGCTTTGATGGCAAGTGGGTGCTGCACCCGGACCAGATCGCAGCGGCCAATGAGATCTTCTCCCCCGCGCAGGAGGACTATGACCACGCGGAGCTGATCCTGGACGCCTACGACTGGTGCACCTCGGAGGCCGGCGGGGCCCGGGGGTCGGCCATGCTGGGTGAGGAGATGATCGATGAGGCGTCCCGGAAGATGGCCCTGGTGATCGCGGGCAAGGGCCGCGCGGCGGGCATGGCGCGCACCTCGAAGTTCGAGCCCCCGCAGGGCTGAGGAGGACACGGCGATGCAATTCGGGCGGACCTATGAGGAGTTCGAGGCCGGGGCGGTCTACCAGCACTGGCCCGGGAAGACGGTCACCGAGTACGACGACCACCTGTTCTGCCTGCTCACCATGAACCACCACCCGCTGCACCTGGACGCGAACTACGCGGAGCAGGCCACCGACTTCGGCCGCAACGTGGTGGTCGGCAACTACATCTACTCGCTGCTGCTCGGCATGTCGGTGCCGGACGTCTCCGGCAAGGCGATCGCCAACCTCGAGGTCGAGTCGCTGCGGCACGTGGCGCCGACCTTCCACGGGGACACCATCTACGGCGAGACCACCGTGCTCGGCAAATGGCCCTCCAAGTCGCGCAGCGACCGGGGCATCGTCGAGGTCGAGACCCGCGGCTATAAGCAGGACGGCACCCTGGTGTGCGTGTTCCGCCGCAAGGTGATGGTCCCGACCGCCACCTACATCAAAGAGCGCGGCGGGGAGCAGCCCGGCCGCCCCGAGCCCGCCAGCTGAGGAAAAGCTATGGGACGCCTGGCCCAGACCGACGGCCTGACCGAGATCCAGACGGACATCCTGGCCACCGTCCGGGACTTTACCGACAAGGAAATCATCCCGGTCGCCACCGAGCTTGAGCACGCCGACGAGTACCCGGCCCAGATCGTGGCGGGGATGAAGCAGCTGGGCCTGTTCGGGCTGACCATCCCCGAGGAGTACGGCGGCCTGGGGGAATCGCTGCTCACCTACGCGCTGGTGGTGGAAGAGATCGCGCGGGGCTGGATGTCGGTGTCAGGCATCGTCAACACCCATTTCATCGTCGCGCACATGATCATCCAGCATGGCACCCAGGAACAGAAGGACTACTTCCTGCCCCGCATGGCGGCCGGCGAGATACGCGGCGCCTTCTCCATGTCCGAGCCGGGCATGGGCTCGGACGTCTCGGCGCTCCGCACCAAGGCGGTGCGCGAGGGGGGCGGCTACGTGATCAACGGCCAGAAGATGTGGCTGACCAACGGGGCCACCTCCACCCTGGTGGCGGTGCTGTGCCGGACCGGCGACGGCCACGACGCGCCGCACCGGAACATGACCACCTTCCTGATCGAGAAAGAACCAGGCTTCGGCGCCAACCCCAAAGTGCCCGGCCTGACCGTGCCGGGAAAAATCGACAAGATGGGCTACAAGGGCGTCGACACCACCGAGCTCATCCTCGAAGACGTCCGGATCCCGGCTGACCGGGTGCTCGGCGGCACCACCGGCCAGGGCTTCTACCAGATGATGGACGGCGTCGAGGTCGGCCGGGTCAACGTCGCCGCCCGCGGCTGCGGGCTGGCCCTGCGCGCCTTCGAGCTGGGCATCGCCTACGCCCAGCGGCGGCACGCCTTCGGCCAGCCCATCGCCGCCCACCAGGCCATCGCCTTCAAGCTGGCCGAGATGGCCACCAAGGTCGAGGCCGCGCACCAGATGATGGTGATGGCCGCCCGCACGAAAGACTCCGGCCACCGCAACGACCTCGAAGCCGGCATGGCCAAGTACCTCGCCTCCGAATACGGCAAAGAAGTCGTCGAAGACTCCTTCCGCATCCACGGCGGCTACGGCTACTCCAAAGAGTACGAAATCGAGCGCCTCTACCGCGAAGCACCCATGCTGCTCATCGGCGAAGGCACCGCCGAGATCCAGAAAATGATCATAAGCCGGCGGCTCCTCGAGGAATACCGGCTCGCCGACTAGCCGTAGCCGTTGGTAACTGCCTGTGCAGGCTGGCGTGGCGGTCTTGCTGCGGCCCGGGCGAGTAGCCATGACCCAGCGTCAAGAGGGCGAACGTCCCCGCTCTTCCGGGCCGGTCGGCTCTGCGGGATTTTCCGGTTGCCTGGTTTACTTGCCCGTAATAAGTGACTTGACTGGTGCCTGGCTTGCCGAAATGGCCAGTACTGCATTGTGGATCAGAAGTGAGGACGTGATCGCCCGTGGCGGCCACTGGAAATACACGCGGAACCACTAACACCACGCGTACGCCGGGTGAGTCGGCCGAGCCCACCGCCGCTAACGCGGTCGGCATGCTGGATCTTGTGCTGCCCGATGCCGCGCTGGGCACGCTGCGCCGGTTCCGGCCGGGTACCAGCATGGTGCGGTACGCGGCCCGGCTGGCCAGCCGTCCGGGGACGGTGGCCCGGCGGGCCGGGCAGCTGGCCGCGGAGCTGGCCGGCATCGCGGCGGGCAGTTCGGCGATCGCCCCGCAGCGCCGCGACCGCCGGTTCGCGGACCCGGCGTGGAGTGAGAACCCGCTGCTCAAGCGGACCGTGCAGGCCTACCTGGCCATCGGCGGGACCGCCGAGGAGCTGCTCGCCGACGCCGAGCTGGACTGGCGGGACAACACCCGGCTGAAGTTCGTGCTGACCAACCTCATCGCCGCGTCCGCGCCGAGTAACTACCCGCTGATCAGCCCGGCGGCGTGGAAGGCGTTCATCGACACCGGCGGGCTGAGCGCCGTGCGGGGGGTCCGTGCCCTGGTCTCGGACATGTCCTCCACCCCGCACATCCCGACCATGGTGGAACCCGGCGCGTTCCAGGTCGGCCAGGACCTGGCCGTGACACCGGGAGCGGTGGTGGCCCGCACCGACGTCTACGAGCTGATCCAGTACAAGCCGTCCACGCCCGCGGTCTACCAGATCCCGCTGCTCATGGTCCCCCCGATGATCAACAAGTATTACGTGACCGACCTCGCGCCCGGCCGCAGCATGCTCGAATTCTTCGTCGCCCAGGGATACCAGGTCTTCGTGCTGTCCTGGGCCAACCCGGGCAAGAACGCCAGGAACTGGGACCTGGACACCTACGGCCAGGCCGTCATCGACTCGGTCGCCACCCTGCGCGACATCACCAAGGCCCCCAAGGCCAGCATCATCGGCCTGTGCGCCGGCGGCATCCTGTCCTCCATGCTCAGCGCGCACCTGGCCGCCACCGGGCAGCTCGACCAGCTCGCCAGCCTGGGCCTGGGCGTGACCCTGCTGGACATGACCCAGGCCGGCACCACCGTCTCGCTGATGGACGAGGGCACCGCCGCCGGGTCCATCCTGGCCTCCCGCACCCGCGGCTACATGGACGGCCGCACCCTCGCCGAGGTATTCGCCTGGCTCCGGCCCGACGACCTGATCTGGAACTACTGGGTCAACAACTACCTGCAAGGCAAAACCCCGCCGCCGTTCGACATCCTGTACTGGAACGCCGACACCACCCGGATGCCCGCCGCGCTGCACCGCAACTTCATCGAGATCGCCATGGACAACTCACTGACCAAGCCCGGCGCCGCCACCATGCTCGGCACCCCCGTCGACCTCTCCAAAATCGACGTTGACACCTACGTCGTAGCCGGCATCGACGACCACATCTCACCCTGGCCCTCCGCCTACCGCGCCACCCAGCTACTCGGCGGCAACATCCGGTTCGTCCTGTCCAACAGCGGCCACATCGCCGCCATGGTCAACCCCCCCGCCAACCCCAAGGCAACCTTCCGGCTCGCCCCCGGCCCCAACCCCCCCGACCACAACCAATGGCTCGCCCACGCCGAAACCGTCCAGGGCAGCTGGTGGCCCGACTACACCACCTGGCTAGCCGAACGAAGCGGCGACAAGAAACAAGCCCCACGCACCCTAGGCAACACCCACTTCCGGCCCCTATCTCCCGCCCCAGGCACCTACATCCTGCAGCGGTAAGAACTCTGGCCGGGCATTACCCCTCGCGGAACTGGACGCCGAAGCCCCCGCGGGGGTAATGCCATTTCAGCGCGCCGGGGGCGGCGACGGCGAGACAGGTTCCGCACTCGAGGCAGGCGGCGTACTCGACGGAGATGGTCCCGTCAGGTTCCTCGGTGTAGACGTGGGCCGGGCAACAGGCGACTATGGCCTGGCCGGTTCCGGTGGCCCTGGCGATCTCCTGGTTGACCTCGATGTGACATTCCTGCTCGTCAAGATTAAAGCGGTTCTTCGTCAGGCGCTCAGGGACGGACAGTCGTTTCATAGTGCGCGTGCTCCTGCAATGCCGTCGCGGACCAGCTGCCTTATTTTCACCGGCGACTGGGTCAGCGTCTTACGTGCGACGCTCAGGAGATGCCGGCGGGGCTGGGTGTCAAGGTTGAAGGCGCCGTACAGGACGTCGGCGAAAAGCTCGCCGTACTGCTTGTACATGCGCTCGGCTTCAAGAAAGGCGGGTGCCCGGGCGTAGGTCTTCATGTCCTGGCCGGCATAAGAGGCATAGAACCGCTGCGGGTACCCGGCCAGGCCTGCCTTGGACGTGTCGTTCCGCTCCAGGCCTGAGCCGATGCCCTCGGCGGCGGCGACCCCGGAGGCGACCGCCAGGTCCATGCCGCGCACGGTCAGCCCGGTATTGAGAGTGAGCCCGGCGGCGTCCCCGACGACGAGCATGCCGTCCATGGTGATCTCGCCGATCATCTTCATGCCGCCCTCGGCGACCAGATGGCAGCCGTACTCGGCCAGGTCGCCGCCCTCAAGGTAAGGGGCAATGAACCGGTGCTCGAGGAAGTGGTCGAAGATGTCGGTGACGACCTTCTTCTTGGCGGTGAGATCGTCCAGGCGCACGACCACGCCAACGGAAATGGAGTCGATGTTGGTGTAGAGAAAGCCGCCGCCCCCGACACCCTCGGTGCAGTCACCGACCGCGGCGATCGCTGCGCCTTCATCGCCGGTCAGGTTGAATCGTGCCTCGATCGTCTCCCTGGGCAGCGACACCACGGACTTCACGCCAACAGCCAGGTGGTTCAGCGGCTCGCTGCGGCGCAGCCCGACCTCCTTGGCGATAAAGGAATTCACCCCGTCCGCGGCGACGACCACGCGGGCACGCAGCTCGTCCTCACCGGCCTGGACCCCCACCACCCGCTGGCCGGCGGCACCTTCCTCGGTAAGCACCCGGTCCACGCGGACCCCGGGCATGATGAGGGCGCCCGCCTCCTCGCACTTCTCGGCCAGCCACGCATCCAGCTTGGCGCGCAGCACCGTGACGGCGTTGACCGGGTCGGCCAGGCGCTTGTCCTGGTAGTCGAGGCCGACTGAGCTCCCGGCGTTGAGGAAGTTGATGTAATTGCGCGTGATCCGGCGCTCGACCGGCGCCTCGTCGAGGAACCCCGGGAAGACCTGCTGGATGCCGCGGGAGTAGAGCACGCCACCGGAGAGGTTCTTTGAGCCCGGAGCCTCGCCCCGCTCGATCAGCAGGACCGAGCGGCCCTGCCGGGCGAGCTGGTAGGCCGTGACGCAGCCGGCGATACCGGCGCCGATAACGATGACCTCGAAGTCTGGCTCAGCCGTTTCTGGCATCTGGCACCGTCATTTCAGGGCGGCGGTGATCGCCGGCACGAGCTGGTAGAGGTCGCCGACGAGGCCATAGTCGGTTTGCTTAAAGACGGCGGCATTGGGGTCGGAGTTGATCGCCACGATCGTTTCCGCCCCCTGCACGCCGACCATGTGCTGCAACTGGCCGGAGATCCCGACCGCGAAGTAGAGCTGGGGGGCGATGTGCGCGCCAGAGCTCCCGATGTAGCGGTCCTTCCCCATCCAGTTCAGGCCCTCGGCCACCGGGCGGGAGCAGGCGATCTCGGCGTTGGCGGCCTCGGCGAGCGCCTCGATCATGGCGAGGTCCTCCTTGGCCTTGAGGCCGCGGCCGACGCCAATCACCCGGGGGGCGGCGTTGAGGTCCACCTCGTCGAAGCCGAACGTCCTGGCCTCGATCACCTTCATGGCCAGTGGCGTGGCGGCGACCTCCGCAATGGGCGCGCTGGCGCCGCCAGCCGGCGGCACGCCGCCGCCGTCCAGCAGCAGGGCTACCGGGCCGGAGACTGCGACGGTCTCGTCGGCGATGTCGCCGAAGACCGCGTTGACCACGATGAGATCGTCGCCGTCGGCTGAGACCGAGCGGGCGCCGGTCAGGACGGCCGCCCCCAGCCGGGCCGCGGCGGCACCCAGGAGCACCCGGTCACCCGGGTTACGGCCGCTGAGCACGACACGCGGGGGGTCGGCGGCGACGATATCGGCCACCGCCGGGGCGTACGCCTCAGCGGGCACCTCATCCGGCCCGCCGCACCAGACCACCTTGTCCACACCGCTCGCCGCCACCGTCTCGGCCACCGACCGGGGCCCGGCGACAGCCGCCGCGACCTGCCCGCCCAGCGAGCGCGCGACCGTGATCAGGTTGCCTATCGCCGGTTGGTCCCCGACCAGGATCCAGGCGTTCACGCTCACTGTCCAGTCCTCTCTCTCGTCCTGCGGGGGGTCACAGCGCTCCGGCTCCGCGCAGCGCGCTGACGAGTTCGGCAGCGGCAGCCGCTGGGTCGCCAGTGTCGAGGAGCTGACCCTTGCGGGCCTTGCGGTCCGGGCGCGACCTGCCCGTGACCGTCATGACCGCGCTCCTCGCGGCCACGTCCAGGGCCGCAAGCTCCAGGTGCTCCACCTGCTTCTTGCCCGCCGCGAGGAGGTCTTTCATGCCCGGTACCCGCGGCACCGCGGCATCCGCGGACGCGGCCAGCACCGCGGGGCCGGAAATCTCAAGCACCTGCACGCCGCCGGGCACCGCGCGCTCCACGCGCAGCGTGCCAGCCTGGCCAGTCACCGCGGTGACCTCAGCGACAGCCGGCCAGCCAAGCTCACCGGCCAGCACGGTCGGCACCATCTTGGCCGCCACATCCACCGACGAGTCGCCGGTGACGACAAGGTCCACGTCACCGATGTGACGGACCGCCGCGGCGAGCACCGCGGCCAGCTCGGACCGCCCGGCTTCCCGCAGGGACTCATCCTCGATGATCACCACCCGGTCCAGGCCACGGGCCAGCGCGGCCTTGGACGCGATGGCCGCACCGACCCCCTTGCCCCCCGCCGTCACGCCGATCAGCTCGGCACCCGCGGCTTCGGCCAGACGGCGGGCCAGCTCTATGGCCACCGGGTCGTAGGCGCTGATGCCGGGCTTCGCGCGACTCCAGTCCACCGTGCCGTCGCCGCGTACCGTGGCCTCTTCCGGATCGCATGTCCACTTGTAGGGGACCACAATTTTCATAACGCTCCTCCTGGCAGTGGCCACCGCGGCAGGCGGACACGATGACTGCTCAAAGACACTCGCGGCGCCCCTCGCGCACCGCCCTACAGACCCATTTTCTTGACTACCGCGCTGCCGTCCACGACCACGTCTCCCCGCTGATTCGACACCGTGGTCTTGAGCTTCAGGATTCTCTTGTCATCGCGCTTCTCTGTCACCGTCACCACCGCGGTGACAGTGTCGCCGATCTTGACCGGGGCGGTGAACCTGAGCTCCTGCCCCAGGTAAATAGAATTCGGCCCCGGAAGCAGGGTGCCCAGCACCGCGGAGATCAGCCCGGCCACCAGCATGCCATGCGCGACCCGCTCCTGGAACATCGACTGGGCCGCATACATGGCGTCGATGTGAATCGGGTTGAAATCTCCGGTGATGCCGGCGTAATTGACAATGTCACCCTCGGTGATCGTCTTGGCGAGCGATGCGCTATCATCGATCTTGATCTCATCGTAGGCCAGCTCAATCGCCACTTCTCGCTCCTCCGCTCGCGTGCTCGGCCGGGATTCCCAGCCCGCTTATCCTCATCGCAGGCAGCTTCTCGCGATAACCATGCGCTGCACCTCGGACGTTCCCTCGTAAATCTCGGTTATCTTGGCGTCACGCCAGTTCCGCTCCACCGGATAGCTCTCCGTATATCCGTATCCGCCGTGGATCTGGATTGCCTTGCCCGCCACCCGGGTGGCCGTCTCAGAGGCGAACAGCTTTGCCATCGCCCCTTCGGTGGAATAGGGGCGGCCATTGTCGATGTTCGATGCCGCGCGGTAGGTAAGGAGCCGGGCAGCGTCGATCTCGGTCGCCATGTCGGCTATCATCCACTGGATAGCCTGGAGGCTGGCGATTGGCTTGCCGAACTGGACCCGCTCCTTGGCATACGCTACCGACGCGTCGAGCGCAGCCTGGGCTATACCCAGCGCCTGCGCCGCGATGCCGATGCGCCCGCCATCAAGCGTCTGCATGGCTACCCGGAATCCGTTACCCTCCCCGCCCAGGAGCGCATCCCTGGGAATGCGGCAGTTATTGAAGTAGAGGGGCGGCGTGCTGGAGCCGCGAATCCCCAGTTTGTGCTCCGCCTCGCCGACGGAGAACCCCGGAGTGTCTTTCTCGACGATGAACGCGCTCATCCCGCGCGTCCCTTGCTCCGGATCGGTCTTGGCAAAGACGATGTACACGTCGGCATACGGGGCGTTGGAGATGAAGATTTTCGATCCGTTGAGAACGTACTCGTCTTCGTCCAGTACCGCCGTGCAGGTGCCCGCGCCGGCGTCGGTCCCGGCGGCGGGCTCGGTCAGGGCGAAAGCGCCCAGGCGGCGGCCCGAGGCCATATCAAAGAGGTACTTGTCATGCTGGGCCTGGGTTCCGAACTTGAAGATCGGCCAGGTGGCGAGCGTGGTGTGAGCGGTCATGATGACGCCGGTGGTGGCGCACGCTCTCGACACTTCCTCAAGAGCTATGACGTAGCTCACGTAGTCCGCCCCGGCCCCACCCACCTCCTCGGGGTAGGGCATGCCCAGGAGGCTCAGGCCCGCCATCTTCGGGACGACCTCCTCGGGAAAGCGGTGGTCACGGTCGATCTCGGCCGCGACCGGCGCGAGTTCGGCTTCGGCGAACTCCCTTACCGTGTTGCGGATCAGCTCTTGCTCGTCAGTCAACTCGAAGTCCATGTGCGGGCACCTCTCTAAATTCGGCCATCCCAGGCTGATTTATATCTGGTTCCAGGACGGCCAGGCCGCCGGCAAGAGCCACCGAAACCGAAGTTCTTTGCAGTTCTCCTACCTTAAGTAATTGTATATTGGGGAAGGCATGGATCCGGACATCAGCAGCACATTCCAGCATCCCCACAATACATAACGACGAATATAGGCGGAGCGGCGCCGGGGCGCGTAGGGCCGAAGGTCCCGCAGGTCGGTGCCAGTGCTACTGGTGCGTCGCGTGTAGTGAGTTTCTCTTGGCGGCCGTCGAGCGGCCGCCAAGGGCGGGGCAACGTCGCCAGTGGCGACGCTGGAAACTGCAGGTATGGCGCGGTGATTGCGGGACGTTCGTCCCTAGCCAGGGCGCGGCCTTTCAGCACAGCATCGAAGGCGAGGCTCCAGGACAGCGCGGGCGACAGGGCACCCGTCCGAACGAGGGGACGGCGCTGATGACAGTGACAGCGGATCTGTCGCTCATGCTCGCCGGAAACCCGGGTCAGGTGTCGGACCGTATCAGGGCACCGGGTGCTGTCGGCCGAGTCGACCAGCCTGAAGAACTATCCGCGTTGGGTGCCTGCTGGCGGCCGGCCGGTCTGCCTGCCTGACCAGGCGGATCCGGCAGCCGGCGAGGGACTGGACACGTAGAGGGGAACGTCATGACCGAACTGAACGATGTTGTCGTGCTGTCTGGCACCCGGACCGCCATCGGCCGGTATGGCGGCGCCCTCGTGGGCGTGCCGCCGTGCGACCTAGCGGCGACGGTAGTCCGCGAGGCGGTGCGCCGGTCCGGCGTCGATCCGGAGGACTTCGGCCACGCGGTCTTCGGCAACGTGATCCACACCGAGCCCCGGGACATGTACCTGAGCCGGGTCGCCGCCGTCAACGGCGGCCTGCCAATCACCGTGCCGGCCTTCACCGTGAACCGGCTCTGCGGCAGCGGGCTGCAGGCTATCGTCTCGGCGGCCCAGGCCATCACGCTGGGTGATGCCGAGGTCGCGGTGGCAGGCGGTGCCGAGTCGATGAGCCGTGGCCCGTACTGGCTGCCGGGCATGCGCTGGGGCCAGCGGATGGGTGACGGCAAGGCCATTGACGCGGTGGTCGGCGCCCTGGGCGACCCGTGGGATGGCTGCCACATGGGCGTGACGGCTGAGAACGTGGCCACGGACTTCGGGATCTCGCGTGAGGATCAGGACGCGCTGGCGGTCGAGAGCCACCGCCGGGCCGCCGCGGCGGTCGCGGCCGGCTACTTCGACGAGCAGATAACGCCCGTCCAGGCGCCCGCCAAGAAGGGCACTGTCGAGGTGACCGCCGACGAGCACATCCGGCCAGACGCAAGCCTGGAGGGGATGGCCCGGCTGCGGCCGGCGTTCTCCAAGGACGGCACGGTAACAGCCGGAAACGCCTCAGGAATGAACGACGCAGCGGCCGCCGTCGTGCTCACCAGCGCCAGGTACGCCAGCAGCCACGGCCTGCAGCCGATGGGCCGCCTGGTCGCCTACAGCCACGCCGCCGTCGAGCCCAGGATCATGGGCATCGGCCCGGTACCGGCCGTCAGGAAGATCCTGGATCAGACCGGCCTGAAACTCGATGACATCGACGTGTTCGAGGTGAACGAGGCATTCGCCGCCCAGGCCCTCGCCGTTGTCCGCGAGCTCGGCCTGCCGCTGGACCGGACCAACCCCAACGGCAGCGGCATCTCGCTGGGGCACCCCGTTGCCGCCACGGGCGCCATCCTGACCGTGAAGGCGCTCTATGAACTGAAGCGGGTATCTGGGAGGTACGCGCTCGTCACCATGTGCATCGGCGGCGGCCAGGGCATCGCCGCGATTTACGAGCGCATGTGACCGCATGCTGGCCGGCTGAGCCGCGCGAAGCACCGGTCGAGCAGCAAGCTCATCCGGATGCGCGCGGCCTCAGCGGCCGGCGGCACCCACCTCGATCCCGGGGACATCGATACAGCCCATGGTGATGGAGCCGGGTTAATTGGTGCTGGAGCCGGGTTAGCGGGAGAGAGGCTGTCGTGCCGCCAGCTGAGAGGGCAGGCAGCCTGGTGAGCACGCCGGTGGCAGCCATGTACGCGCTGCTGACCGATGGCAGCACGGTGCAGATCAGGCCGGCCCGGCCGCAGGACGCTGAGCCGGTGCGCGCGATGCATGCTGCCATGTCGCCGGACAACGCTTATCTGCGGTTCTTCAGCACGAGCCCGCGCGCCGCCGGGCAGGAAGCCAAGCGGGTCTGCCGCGAGCCGGATTCCAGCCATGCGGCGCTGCTGGCCTGGCAGGGCGACCGGCTGGTCGGCGTGGCCTCCTACGAGCCGGCCGAGGAACCCGGCGCCGCGGAGGTCGCGTTCGCCGTCCCCGATGACATGCACGGCCGCGGTATCGCCAGCCTGCTGCTCGAGCACCTGGTCTGGCAGGCACGGCAGCGTGGCCTGCGTGCGTTCACCGCGGAGACGCTGCCGGATAACTCGGCGATGCTCAGGGTATTCGCCAACGCCGGCCTGCCCGCGAAGCGGCGGATATCCGCCGGCGTGGTCAAGCTGACGTTTGACCTGCCCGGCCGCGAGGATGCGTACCGGCTGGGCAGTTACCTGGAGTCGGTGGCCAGCAGGGAAAGCCGCGCGGATGTGGCGAGCCTGCGCCCGCTGCTGCAGCCGCGCTCGGTCGCCGTGGTGGGCGCGAGCCGGCATCGCGGCCCAGTGGGCCAGGCCATCCTGAGCAACATCGTGACCGGCGGCTTCACCGGCCCTGTCTATGTGGTAGATCCGCATGCCGAGGCCATGGGCAGGGTACGGTGCGTGGCATCCGTCGAACGACCTGCCCGAGCAGGTGGACCTGGCGGTGATCGCAGAGCCGCCGTCGGCGGTGCCCGCGGTGGCCGCGCAATGCGGCCGCAACGGGGTGCGGGGCCTCATCGTGATAAGCCCCTGCCCGGGTGCCGCAGGCGCGGAGCTGCTGGCGGTGTGCCGCCGGTATGGCATGCGACTGGTCGGGCCAAACTGTTTCGGCGTGATCATCCCCTGGATCGGGCTGGACGCCACCTTCGCGGCCGGCCACCCGCGGCGCGGTGTGGCCGGCCTGGTCACTCAGTCGGGCGGGGTGGGGATCGCGCTGCTCGAGCAGCTGTCCAGGCTGGGTATCGGCGTGTCCGCGTTCGCGTCGGCGGGCGACAAGTACGACGTGTCCATTGCTGACCTGCTGACCTGGTGGGCGCAGGATGAGGTGACTCAGATAGCGATCTTGTACGTGGAGTCCTTCGGTAACCCGCGCAAGTTCGCCCGCACGGCCCGCCGGGTCGCGCGGCGGATGCCGGTGCTGACCGTCGTCGGCGGCCGGTCCCCGGCGGGCCACCGTGCGGCCTCGCACACCGCGGCGGCAGCGACGCCGCTGATCACCCAGGAGGCCCTGTTCGACCAGGCAGGCATCATCGCCACGACCAGTCTCGGCGAGCTTGTCGATACCATCGCGCTGCTGGCCTGCCAGCCGCAGCCGGCGGGCAACCGGGTCGGGATCGTCGCCAATGCGGGCGGCGCCGGCGCGCTGGCTGCGGACGCCTGCGCCGACCACGGCTTGCAGGTCGCTGCGCTCGGCGCGGGCACGCAGCGCGCGCTGCGCACGCTGCTGCCGGCCCGGGCGGTGGTTACCGGACCGGTGGACACCAGCCCGGTGGTGACGACTGATACTTTCCGTGCCTGCGTCGAGAAAGTGGCCGCCGACGCCGGCGTTGACGCAGTGCTCGCGGTGGCGGTGCCCACCGCGTTCTCCGATCTGAGTGCCGCGGCGGCTTCCGCAGTCGTCAGCAAGCCGCTGGTGCTGGCCCTGCTCAACCAGGCCGAGTCCGTGACGCGGCTCGACCGCCAGCCGGTGGCGCAGCCGCCCTCCGGCCCAACCGCGGGCACCAGCCCGCCCGGCGATGAAGCACCCGCCGACCCGGCAGCCGCGGATGGGGCGGCGGCCATCATCGACGTGGCGGCGGCGGCGGTCACCGGAGTGCCCTGCTACGCCGACCCCGATAATGCGGCCAGTGCGCTGGGCCACGCAGTCCGGTACCAGGCCTGGCGCCGGCGGCAGCGCGGCCAGGTCCCCGACCTGGACGGGCTGCGCGTGGCGGAGGCACGCACCCTGGTCACGGGTTTCCTGGCCGGCTCGCCGGCCGGCGGCTGGCTGCCGGGAGCCTGCTCAGCCGACCTGCTGTCCTGCTACGGCGTCCCGCTGATTCCGGCCGTGGCGGCGGCCAGTGCGCAGGAAGCGGCCGAGGCCGCCGGGCAGTTCGGCGGCCGCGTCGCGCTCAAGGCGGAAGCGGTGGGACTGGCACCCGGGACAGATGCCGCGGGTGTCCGGGTCGATCTGCGCACTCCGGAGGAAGTGGCGCAGGGGTACCGGGCGCTGGCGGCAGACTTCGGGCCGCGGCTGCAGCGGGTGCTTGTCCAGCCGATGCTGGCCGGCGGGGTCGAGGTGCTCATCGGCGTGGTGCAGGAGCCCGTGTTCGGGCCGCTGGTGGTGTTCGGGCTCGGCGGCCTGGCCACCGAGGTACTCGGTGATCAGGTGGCCCGGCTGACCCCGCTGACCGACGCCGATGCCGACGAGATGATCAATTCCGTGCGCGCCGCGCCGCTGCTGTTTGGCCACCGGGGCATCCCGCCGGTAGACACCGCCGCGCTCGCTGACGCGCTGCTGCGGGTGTCCAGGCTCGCCGACGATCTTCCTGAGGTCAGCGAGCTAGACCTCAATCCCGTCGTCGTCCGGGAGGACGGCGTCTACAGCGTCGGCGTGCGGGTGCGGGTCAGCCCGGCCGAGCCCAGGGACCCCTTCCTGCGCCGGCTGTTCTGAACCCGCCCAGCGACTGTGACGCTGCGTTCAGCGCGGTCGCATGGTTCCCTCGCGCAGGTACCGCACATGCCAGGACAACGCCTCGTCGAGCAGGTGCGGGGTGTGCCTGCCCGGTCCGGTGACGGTGGCCCGGTCGAGGTAGTCCTGCAGGGCCGGCCGGTAGTCGGGATGCGCGCAGTGGTCGATGATTTGCTGGGCGCGGCGGCGGGGCGGCAAGCCGCGCAGGTCGGCGATGCCCTGCTCGGTGACGATGACATGCACGTCGTGCTCGGTGTGGTCGACGTGGCTGGCCATCGGCACGATGCACGAGATCACCCCGTTCCTGGCGGTCGAGGGGGACAGGAACATGGCGAGGTAGGCGTTGCGGGTGAAGTCGCCAGAGCCGCCGATGCCGTTCTGCATGCTCGATCCCATGATGTGGGTAGAGTTCACGTTGCCGTAGATGTCGGCTTCGATCATGCCGTTCATCGCCAGGCAGCCGAGCCGGCGTATTACCTCCGGGTGGTTGCTGATCTCCTGCGGGCGCAGGATGATCCGGTCGTGATAGTCGGCGATGTGGGCGTGCAGCTCGGCGAAGCCGTCCTCGCTGAGCGAAAAGCCGGTCGCCGAGGCGACGCTCATCGTCCCTGAGCGCAACAGCTGCAGCATGCTGTCCTGGATCACCTCGGTGTAGGCAGTCAGCGGCGAGAACGGCCCGCCATCCAGCCCGGCCAGCACGGCGTTGGTGATGTTGCCGACGCCGGATTGCAGCGGCGGCAGCGTGGCGGGCAGCCGCCCGCGCCGTACCTCGTGGGCCAGGAAGTCCGCGACATGCCCGGCGATCAGCTGTGAGTCGGCGTCAGCCGGCCTGGACGGCGGGCTGTAATCCGGGGTGTGCGTCGGGACGATGGCGATGATCTTCTCCGGCGGGCAGTGCAGGTGGGGCACGCCGATCCGGTCGGAGGGCCGGAGGATCTGGATGGGCGTGCGGTGCCCGGGCAGCGTGGTGCCGTGGTAAATGTCGTGCATGCCGTCCAGCTCGGCGGGCTGCCAGGAGTTGACCTCAAGGATGACCCGGTCGGCCATGTCGATCCACGTCACGTTGTTGCCGACCGAGGAGGACGGGATCAGCGCCCCGTCCGCGGCGATTCCGGCGACCTCGATGAGGGCGACGTTGAGATGACCGAACAAGCCTTCCGACACCATCTGCGCGACGTGCGACAGGTGCACGTCCACGTAGTCGAGCAGCCCCGCGTTGATCTTGGCGCGGGTCACCGGGTCGGACTGGTAGGGCATGCGCAGATCGATCCCATTGGCCGCCGCCAGCGCCCCGTCCAGCTCGGGCGCGGTGGACGAGCCGGTCCAGACGCTGACCGCGAAACGCTCACCGCGCTCGGCCGCGTCGGTGACGCGACGGACCAGCGCGGCTGGCACTGCCTTCGGATGGCCGGAACCGGTGAACCCGCTCATCCCGAGATGATCGCCCGGTGCGATGAAAGCGGCCGCCTCCTCAGCCGACATCACCCGGTCGGCGAGAGCATTGCACCGGAGACGCGACCGGTCGGTCATCCTCACCCTCCTGCCCGCAGTCAAAGCGTTATGACGATCTGATCTTGCGGCCGGCGCCGCGGAGGAGTCATCACCACCGGAGGCAGTGCAGGATCACCCCTTGTCGATCGTCAGATAGATGAGGCCGGCGATATCGCGAAGCGTTGCGTCGGCGAGGTCGGTGGCATTCTCCACATGGTGATGAGCCGGCTGATCCGTGAGGCCTTCCACCCACATGGTGTAGGGGCCGGTCAGGACAGCGTGCACATCATGGCCGTCATGTTCGCCAGCCTCGAAAAGCTGTCCCGTGTCAGTGTCGAACGCCGCGTTAATAATGATCTTCATGCAGCGGACCCTAGCCGGGCCGGCGAGGCAGGTCAATGAAACATAGCCACAATGCGGTTACTGGCTTACCGGCCCGTTCGGACCAGCGGCGGGAATATGCCGCCTGCCGGGAACCCCCAGGTCCACTCCGTGCCGCGCCGCATAGGTGACCCAGCCCGCCAAATGCGGATAGCTGTCAATTCCGCCAGGACGGCGCGCTAATGGTTGAGTGGCTGGCCCTAAGCCTCGCGCCATGCAGTCCCACCTTTCCCGCAGCAGGCAGCAGCACCACCCAGTCCCGCACCTCACGTCGAGGACCACGGGCCCCGCCTGCCCCGGTGGAGCGGGAACGCCTCGACGATTAGCCGGCGGTGGGCCACCGCGGACGGACGGCCTTTCGGCCCAGCCGGTGAGGACTTGTGGCCTCTGGTGCCCATGCTTTGGCTCCGCGACTGTTACCGGCAAGTAGTGGTACTGGAATAGCGGAGGCGACGCCATGTACCAGGATAAAATCACGTGGCGAATACGGCTGACCCTGTCCGACGATCCGCGCAGTCATGCGCTGTTGCACGAGGCCCTCGCTGACCGAGCAGTGAGCGCCGTCCGCCTGCTGGCCCGCAACACCGGCAAAGCCGAGATAACTGGTGAGGTAATGATCGGGCTCGCGCAGGGTGAGCCACTGGGCACCCTGCTCGGCGCGCTGCACGTCATCAGCCCGCAGGTCTTCGTGACCCGCGCTGATCCGCCGGCCGCGCCAGCCACCAGCCCCGAGTTCCATGCCTCACGCTAACCGCCGCCAGGTGACGCTCGTGGTCATGCACGTTCACCGTCACGGTTGCGCACTTCCCCGGCACCGCAGCGTGGGCGAGATCCCCGGCCCTCGCCGCGGGGCGTGGGGTGCCCGGGATAACCGGTCATTCGCCCGTCAGCCAGCCGGTATGCCGCGGGCCCAGCGCCTGCGGTGCGCTGGGCGCGCTGTGTGGCATGGTGGGCTGGGCGCACCGTGGGCGACGAAACCCCCCGGGCCCCCGCAGCGCGCGGGTGGCGTTGCCGAGCTGGAGGTACACGTGCATGACCACTGACCGGCCTGAGCCGGCGAAGCCGGCCGCAGCTGGTGGCCAGCCGGGCCCCGCACAGTTCGTGATGGCTGGCGGCGGCGCGCGGCGGCGGGTGAGCCGACACGCACGCTAGCCCTGTCTGGCCGGGTCCTGCGGGTCGCGGTGCGCGACGGTAGCGACCGGTGGCCGCCGCTCCTGCTGTGCAATGGCATCGGCGCCCGCCTGGAGCTGCTGCAGCCGTTCGTCGACGCACTCGACCCGAAGCGGGCAGTCATCCGGTTCGACCTTCCGGGCATCGGCGGGTCTCCGCCGCCCACCATCCCCTACCACCTGTGGACCTCGGCGCCGATGCTGAGCGACCTTCTCGATCAGCTCGGCTACCAGCAGGCAGATGTGCTGGGCATCTCCTGGGGAGGCGGGCTCGCCCAGCAGTTCGCGCTGCGCTACCCGGCCCGGGTGCACCGCCTGGTGCTGGTGGCCACGGGCACCGGGGCGCTGATGGTACCCGGCCACCCCCGGGTCCTGCGGCACATGCTCACCCCGCGGCGCCACCGCGACCAGGGACACGCCGCCAGCATCGCCGGTGAGATCTATGGCGGGAGCCTGCGCGGCCAGCCTGCCCCCGTCAGCCAGCCGCTTGACCCGGGGGCACTCCCCGGGCCGGGCCGCGGCTATTACTACCAGTTGCTGGCCGCGGCCGGCTGGACAAGCCTCCCGCTGCTGCCCCTGCTCCGCCCGCCCACCCTGATACTCGCGGGCGACGACGATCCCCTCAGCCCGCTGGCCAACGCGCGGATAATGCACCGGCTGATCCCGCGCAGCGAGCTGCACATCTACCACGGCGGCCACCTCGACCTCATCACTCACCCGCAGCCCATGGCCACCATCATCGAGGCGTTCCTGAACGCCGACACCGGGGCCCCCGGCAGCACCGCCAGCGGTGCACCTGCCCGACCCGGCAGATGGGGAAAAGCCCGACGCAAATTATGGCGCGAACGGGCGCGGACCAGGCTGGAAGCCAGCGTCCGCGGACTATGACACCCGGGCCCGGGCGCGGCTCCGGCCATCCCGGCCCATGCCGCGGAACGGGCACGAACGGACGGCCCGTCACAGCCCGTCCGGGCGGCTGCCCGTAGCCAGCGCCGCGGCTATCTCGGCTCGGGAGTTGACGCCGAGCCTGACGAGTATCTGATTGACGTGGAACTCGACGGTCTTGAGGCTGATAAAGAGTTCCGCGGCGACCTCACGATTAGATTTTCCGCTGGCGACGGCCCGGGCGACAGCCAGCTGGCGCGAAGTCAGCGGCGGCTGGGAGGCCAGCGACGGCGACCGCGCGTCGTGGCCCAGCTCGCTGTCGCAGCGGTCGAGGAATGGCTGGGCGCCCAGCCCGGCGAACAGGGATCGAGCCGTGCTGAGCTCGCGGACGGCCTGGCGCCGCTGGCCGGCGTGCCTGAGGAACCGGCCATATTCCAGCCTCGCCTGCGCCTCCTCGTAGGGCATGGCCAGCCCGTCCAGGTACTCCACACCGGACGCAAGCGCCGCCCGCGCGGCTTCTGGCCGCTGCCGGGCGGCTTCCAGGCCGCCCCGGGCCCGGCTGGCTGCGGCCATCGCTGATCGCCTGGCGCGCAGCTGGGCGAGTCTCTCGAACGGCCGGAGCGTGCGGTCAGCCTCGTCCGGCCTGCCCAGCCGGGCCAGCGCGCCAGCGTAGGCGGGCCAGAACATCAGCCGGGTAGGTTCCAGCCGGGCCAGCGGGCTGAGGTCGCCGAGCTGGCTCACGGCGGCAACGATCGCGGCCGGGTTGTCGCTGGCGACGCCGATCGCCGTCCGCGCGCTGACCAGGTCCAGCGAGCTGGTTCCGGGTGCGGGCGGCAGGCGCGAGGCGGCGGTGTCGGCGTGCCCGGCCGCACAGCCCCACTCGCCCCGGCCGGCCGCGACGTAGACCGCCATCAGGTGGGCGCGCGCGTACAGCCACCCCTGGTCCAGGTCGTCGACCAGGATCACCAGGCGCTCGGCATCTGCGGCGGCGCGGTCCCACGCGCCCGAGCGGTAACTGACGGCCACCCGGAGCAGGACGGCTTCCAGCTGGTGGGTCATGGGCAGCCCGGAGTACCCCGCGGCCGCGGCGTCCAGCAGTGCGCGGGCGCCGTCCAGTTCGTCCCCGTGGTGCAGCGCGGCGGCCAGGGCCACCCGGATCATCGTGCCAGCGGGGCCCTCGTCGCCCGGGGTCAGCTCGGCTTGGAGCAGGGCCCTGGCCTCATCCGTCCGCCCGGCCGAGATCAGCGAGCCGCCGTGGACGGCGCAGGCGCAGGCATGGGTGAGCCGGGTAACCGCAGTCTGCCCCGCCCGCGACGCCCAGACGGCCGCATCATCGGTGCGGTGCTGGCCCAGCAGCATCAGGGCCAGCTGGCAGGCGGCAGCGGCGGCACTTTCCCGTACCCGGTCCGGGCCCTCAGGCGGCCCGGCCACCGCCAGCGCGGCCCACGCCCGGGCGAGCCATTCCTCCGCCGGACGGTACCGCCCGGTGAGCATGGCTAGTCGCCCGAGCACCAGGCTCCGCGCTGCGGACGACGGCAGGGCCATGATCTCGTCGGCGTGGGTACGGGCCCGGGCCGCGTCCCCCAGGTCGATGAGCATCCCCACCGCCATCAGCAGCCGCTGGTCACGTTCGGGCCCGGGGCCGTCCACCTGGATCGAGGCCAGCAAGTGCTCGACCGCCTCCGACCGCCGCCCCGCGCACAGCTCCTCGACCGCCCGGGCTTCCAGGTCCGCGGCCAGGCCTGGATCGGTGCCACGGCAACCGGCGGCCCGGTGCGCAAGCGCGGCCGGGCCGGTGGTCAGCGCGGCCGCCGCGCGGTGCAGCTCGGCCCGGCGGCTTACCCCGATGTCCCGGTAGACGGCCGCGCGGATCAGGGAATGCGGGAAAACGCAGCGGCGCCCGCCGGCCGCGTCCCGCTCCAGCAGCCGCTGCGAGCTCGCTTCCTGTAAAGCCGGCAGCGGGTCGGTGAGGCCGGCCAGCGCGGCAGCGTCCGTTACCGGCACATCTGTGCCCAGGATCGCCGCCGCCACGACCAGGCGCTCGGTCTCGGGCGCGCAGCCAGCCAGCCGCGACAGCACGAGCGTTTCCAGCGACCGCGGCGCAGGCAGCACCGCCCCGGGGGCTCGCAGCACATCGCCGGGCAAGTCGTGCAGCAGCTCCTTGACGTGCAACGGGATGCCGGCGGTGTGTTCCCGCAGCTGCTCCGCGGCCCGGTGCGACAGGCGTCCCGCACCGGCCAGCTCGGCCAGCTCGGCGACGTCCCCAGCGTTAAGTGGACCTAGGTTGAGCCGGGTTCCCCGGTCTTCGATCAGCCTCACCAGCCCGGACGGAAGCCGGTGCAGGTCCTCGGGACGAGTGACCAGGATGCACAGGACGGGGTCACGGTGCAGCCGGCGGGCCGCGAAGCCCAGCGCCCTCAGGGACAGCTCATCGCCCCACTGCGCGTCGTCGACCAGCGTGACCAGTGGCTCCGCGGCCGCCATCGCCTGGAACATGCCGAGCAGCGCTGATCCGGCCGACAATGGGTCGCCGCTGCCTGTCTCCAGCAGTGCGACCAGCTCCTTGGCCTCGGGGACCGGCGCGGCCCGGGCCAGCTGATCCAGCAGGCCGCCAGCTAGCCGGGTCTCGTCGGGATCCCCGGAAGCGGACAGGGCGTGCGCCTGCCACGACGAGAGACAGCGGCGGGTCAAGGCGGTCTTCCCGATTCCCGCCGGCCCTACGACCAGCACGACCTGGCCGTCCCCACTGCCCGCGCGCTTGAACAGCCGCTCTAGCGCCGCCAGCTCGCCGGTCCTGCCCACCATCGGCTCTTCCACCGGATCCCCCCTACGGTGGCGTCTGCACCAGTCTGCCCATGCCAGGGGGTCACGTTGACCCATCCAGGCCAGCCAATAACGGCTCAGTTGCCTCAGCCGGGCGTCCGGGCACCCTAGCCCGGCGAGCTAGGGGCAATTACCGGCGCGCGGCCGGCCCGCAGGCCCGGACACTCGCAAGTAATGGCTTGAGCCGGGGAGATCGATGACTGTAATCGTGATCAATCTGGAGCGCGGCCCGGAAGGACAGCCGGTCGGCCGCCTGGGCACGGAATCCGGGCCAACCGTGGCGTTCATCGGATGGCTGGAGCTCATCCGCCTGCTCGAGGACGAGCTGCCCACAGCGGGCGGCCATGTCCCGGGCGAACACCCTAGTTCTGCGGACTAGGGGTGCCCCCCGGTGCCCGCGCCGGGCCAGCGCAGGCACCCTGAACTGCGTGAGCGGCGGCTGGCGCAGCAGCCAGCCGCCACGGACGCTCCGATGAGCGGAGGAATCACCATGCGCACCAAGCTGAAGATCAAAACGGCCCTGTCCGGCGTCGCGATCGTGGCTGCCGCCGCGATGGCGCTGCCCACCACGATCGCCAGCGCCGCGGCCGCCGGGCCCGGCGCGGCTAACGCGGCGGCCAGCCTGCCCGCGATCAAGGTGACCATGACCGGCAAGAAGATCACGGTCGGCGGTACGTTGCAGTCCGGCGGTGTCCGGATCGTGTCCACGGTCACCGGCGAGTCTGCGGGCGAGCCGCTCTTCGTCCGGCTCGATCCCGGCGTCACCGTGGCTGAGTTCTTCAAGCTGCTGTCCGGGCCCGCTGCGAATGACCCGAACTACCTCGATGGGTACGCCACCATCGTGACCGACGCGGCGGCTCCGAAGGGCACCAGCACCATCCAGGCCTGGCTGCGCAGCGGGCAGTACGTGGCCTTCGACGCCGAGCGGAACAACCCGGCCAAGTGGCCGTTCACCACCTTCGTGATCTCCGCCGCTGCTCACCCGGCCAGCCTCCCGGCACCGGACGCTACCATCGCCGCCATCGAGTTCGGCTTCCGCGGCCCGGGGACGCTGCACGATGGGTCGCTGGTCCGCTTCGCCGACCACGGGTTCCTGGTCCACATGATCGTGTTCGCCACGGCCAGTAACGCCGCCAATGCCCGCGCGCTGGCCAGGGCGCTGAGGGAAGGCCGCAATGGCCTGGTTAACCACCTCGCCACCGGCCAGGGGACCTTCGCCGGGCCGTTGTCTCGCGGGTCCTACCAGCAGTTCGTCATTCACAATCATCCCGGTTACTACGTACTGGCCTGCTTCATGCAAACCCAGGACGGCCGCGACCACGTCCTGCTCGGCATGGAACGCGTCATTCACATCGTGAAATAACCGGCGGCTGACGAGGGGTGCCACAGCGGCCGGGACTGGCAGGCGGGCCGCTGTGTCACCCATCGCAGGCCGCCGTGCCCGGCCTGGTCACCAGCATCAGGAAGGCCCCGGCCACCCGGAGGCGCCATGACCACCCCATCCAGCCCGGTGATCACCCGGCCCGGCCCGGCCAGCCCGCCCCCCTGGGGCGTGCTGCCCCACCGCGTCCGCCGCTTCGCGGCATGGTCCGCGGACCGGGAGTCCACGGGCCCCCGGCGCCGGCTTCAGGTCGCCCTCGGGTTGCTGTGGCTGCTGGATGCGGCCTTGCAGTACCAGCCCTACATGTTCAGCCAGGCGTTCCCCACCAAGATCCTTTCCGGCGCGGCCGCGGGCAGCCCAGGGCCGGTCGCGGCCCCGGTGCTGGCGGCGGGCCGCCTGATGCTGCACGACGTGGTGGCCTGGAATGCCGCCTTCGCCACCGCTCAGCTGACGCTGGCGGCGGGCCTGCTGTACCGGCCTACTGTGCGGGCCGCCCTGGCCGGCACCGTCGTCTGGTCCGTGTCGGTCTGGTGGCTGGGCGAGAGCTTAGGCGGCCTCTTCAGCGGGGCCGCCAGCCCGCTCAGTGGCGCCCCTGGCGCGGCCATCCTGTACGCGCTGGTGGCGATCCTGGCGTGGCCCGCCCGAACCACTGGCCACGCGTGCGCCACTGTGGCCGACGGCTGCCTGCTGGGCCCCCGCCGGTCACGAGGCCTGTGGCTGGCCCTGTGGGGCAGTTCTGCCTACCTGATGCTGCAGGCCCCAGGCCGGGCGCCCGCTGCCTTGCGCGCCAGCCTCGCCGGGCTGGCCCCTGGGGAGCCGCGGTGGATCGCGGCCATGGACGGTGCCACCTCCGGCGCGGCCGGGCGTGCGGGGCCCCTTATCCCGGTGCTGCTGGCCGGCCTGTTCGCGATGATCGGGGCCGCGATATTCCTTCCCGTCACCGCGAAGCCTGCCCTGGCGCTGAGCATGGTCACCGCCTTGTCCATCTGGGTGATCGGCGAGAATTTCGGCGGGATCCTGACCGGCCAGGCCACCGACCCCAATACGGGCCCGCTGCTCGTGCTGGTGGCCTTCGCCTTCCAGCCGAGGCACGTCTCCCGGCGAGCAGCCCGGGACGGTCCCCCCTGGTCAGGCGGCTCGCGAGCCGGCCTGTAGGCCGGGTTTCTGCTGGCCGGCGTCACCAGGCGTCGAGGAAGGCATATCCGCCCTGCGGTGCGAGGCGATGCAGTGTGCCGTGGCTGATCCAGCCGTTCTTCCCCCAGGCGAGGAGCAGGTAGCGGCCGGAAGCGTCGGAGCCCAGGGCCACCTGGACGTGATCTCCTGTCACGCCGTGATAGAGCAGCCGTGGCTGGGCGCCCCTGGCCAGTGGCATCAAGATCACCCGCAGATCCTGCGGTATGCGGGGTATTCCCAGGAAAGGGCCGCGGAGCACCACGAGGGTGAGGGCCTGGCCGCCGGGAGCCAGCAGCGCCTGGACGATGTCGGGATTGCGTGCCGATTGCGCGAGCAGGACGCTGCCCTGGGACAGGCGGCCGCCGTCGCCGGCCAGGCGGAGGGTGCGCACCTGGGCGTCGCGCTGCCCGGTGCCGCAGAACCCGCCAGCGACCGGTGTCTGGCACCACTGGCCGAGGAAGACCAGGAACCGGCCGCCGGGCCCCCAGGAGATGCTCGGGATGCTGAACGCCAGTGCCGGGCGCTGCAGGCCGCCTTCCCACAGCCGGTGCGCGCCTGTCCTCAGGTCCACCACCACGATCCCGGCCGGGGACGGCGGGCTGGTGAGACCCGCGGGGCGGTACACGGCGAGTGCGATCCTTGACCCGTCCGGCGAGACGGCCATGACGGCACCCGCTTCGAGGCCGCCGATCACGCCGCCCTTAACCAGGGATATCCCGGCGGCATGGCCCGCGCTGGTGAGATGGAACGAGTACAGCCTGGTCTGGTAGGCGCTGCTGTGCGGTGGTACCCCCGTGTAGGCGGCGACGAACTCCTGGCCGCTACCCGCGGCCGCCACGCTCATTGCCATCATTCCCGGGCCCTCGCGGCCCGCATATGGACTGGGGACTCGTGCGGTTACCGCGCCGGTGGCCGTCTTGCGGACCAGTATGTGCCACGACTCCTCGGTGGCGTAGTAACGGGGCAGCCCGGAGGGGCCAGTGGCCGGCGCCAGCAGGTGGCCCGGCTGGACCGCTGCGGCCTTCAGCCGTGGCTGGGCCTTCGCGCTCATGGCGGCGTACGTGCCCAGCCCGCCGGCCAGCGCCAGCACGACTGCGACACCGGCGGTGAGCTGGCGGCGCCGCCGCTGGCGCTGCCGCGCCTCCCGGATGAGAGCTTCCTCATCCATGACCGTGCCCGGCAGGCCGCCGCCCTGGATGGTCTTCATATCTGCCCCTATGACATCTGCTCGATGATCTCGACGAGTTCGCCAGGCTGGTAGCCGCAGCGGCGGGCCAGCAGGACAAGCTCGCGCGCTTTGGTGACGATGACGCTGCGCTCTGGGCCGTCGCCGGTCACGGTTACGCCGCGGCCCCGGCGGAACTCGACCAGGCCTTCGTCGCGGAGAGTGCGCAACGCCCGGAACACCGTGTTGGAGTTGACGCCCAGCACGGCCGCCAGGTCCCGGGCCGGGGGGAGCCGTTCGCCCGCAGCGGCCTCGCCGTCGGCGATCGCGCGCCGCATGGCGGCAGCGACCTGTTCATGCAGCGGCACCGGGCTCTGCGGATCGATCCACATGGTGGGTTTGGTACTACTCACATTATCACCATACTCCGCACATCTTCCCGTGCCTAGGCACGTCAGGCGGATGGCGTCATGGGGGGACCATCACCCGGCCATCCAGGAGCGCTGCGCGTCGGCGGAAACGACGGCGGAGGCATGAGGCATGCCTCGTCGTCCGGCCCATCCCCGGTCTCCGGGGTGCTCGAATGGCGGCGCTGACCGCTGGGCCAGAAGGACTGAACCAGACGTCAGAGCCATAGGCGGCGGGCGAGCCAGCCTGTAGGCCGGGTTCTGTGCACCCGCGTCAGACGCGGGTGCGCGGCCATCCATCTAGGGCTGCCGTTGCCGACAACCTCATGCGGTCTACCCGCGAGCATCGGGCGGGCCACCCTCAAACGCTCGCGCAGTCTCCCCCGCGACCCGAAGACCGCGGAGGATCCCTTCTGACCTTGCTCCGAGTGGGGTTTACCTAGCCACCGCAGTCACCTGCGATGCTGATGGTCTCTTACACCGCCAGCAACCACCCTGTGACCTGCGCGGATGTCACCTACCACTCATCGTTCTCCGGCGAGTGTCCGTGGAGAAAGGCCTGATCATGCGGCACGACGGCGGCAGGTACACCAGCAGGCACTGCCCGGCGACGGTCCTGTCCCTGACCAGCTCTGACCCAGGAAATCGCGGTCAGCATCGGCGGCACCCCCTGAGGCCAATTCGGCGCTGATCCGTCAAGAAACTGGAACGTCCGCATAATGCCGATAAGCGAGCACCTCGCAATGGTTTGTTGCTGTTCGTACAGCGATCATGGCCCACCTCGTGGGCTGCCCGACCGCGGCCGGAAGGGCAGCGGCGAGCGGGCAGCCGGAGGGCCGGGCCATCGTTGATGGCCCGTCACCTCAACGGCCACGGCCGTTCCAAGATCGTTTTATGGGTTTGAGTCACGATTCGTGGCGGGGTGTTGCGATGTGATCATGAGCGGCGTGCCGGACAGGGGAATGTGACGAAGCTCCGGTAGGAACAGGGGTCCTCTCACAGATCCCAGCCACCGGAGCTTCGCCGTGGGTCAGTCTGTCATTTATGCTGCTGCGTCCGCGCCGGCAGGGCCGATCGTGTCTGTCCCGGTACCGGATGCCGGCGGTGACCTGCTGCAACTGTTCGCCGGGGTGCCGGATGGCCGGGTCGGCCAGGGCAGGGATCATCCTGTTGCGGCCGTGCTGGCGCTGGCTGCGGCGGCGGTCGTGGCCGGGATGAAGGGCTATACCGCGATCACTGGCTGGGTCGCTGACGTGCCGCCGGTGATCCTGGCCGATTTGTACCTGCGCAGCGGTGCCGCTCCCGCGCCGCCGCCGTCGAAGACCACGATCTGGCGGGTACTGACCGATGCCGACGCCGGGGCATTGGACGTGGCGGCCGGTACGTGGCTGATGAATCTCGCCGGGTTCAGCACTGCGGCCACGGCCGGCCGGGATGCCGGCGAGGAGGACTGCTCGCCGGCGTTGATGCAGGTGAGGCTGGACGGCAAGGCGGTCAGGGGCGCGAAAGACGCTGACGGGAACCAGGTCCGGCTGCTCGCGGCCCTGGTCGGCCCGGACGCCGCCTCCTCGGTGGTCGCCGCCCAGGCAGAGGTCGGCAAGAAGACGAACGAGGTACCGATGGCCCCGGTGGTCCTCGGCCAGATCGACCTGGAAGACAAGATCGTGACCGCGGACGCGCTGCACACGGTGAAGGCCACCGCGAACCACATCCATGAGCACGGCGGCGAGTTCGTGCTTCCGGTGAAGGAGAACCGGCGGGCACTGTTCGGTGCTCTCAACGCGCTGCCTTGGGGCCAGGTTCCGGTCGCTCATACCGCCACCGATAAAGGCCACGGCCGGATCACCACCCGCACCATCCAGGTCTTGCCCGCCCCCGACGACCTGCCGTTCCCGCACGTCAGCCAGGTGTTCCTCATCGAACGGTACGTCACGGACCTGCACGGCCAGCCGATCTCGGCCGTCGCCGCACTCGGCGTCGCCAGCCCGGAACCCGGGCAGGCAAACGCCGCCGACCTGGCCGGCTACGTCCGGGAACAGTGGTCGATCGAGTCTCTTCACTGGCTGCGCGACACCCTGTATCAAGAGGACAAATCCCAGGTCAGAACCCGATCCGGACCCAGGGTCATGGCTTCTCTGCGGAACCTCGCAATCGGCGCACTCCGCCTGGCCGGACGCATCGACGTCACCGAAGCCACCCGATGGGCAGGACGCTCCATGGGCCGCCCATTCACCATCCTCGGACTCACATCATGATCTTGGAACGGCCGTGCCTCAACGGCTGGCGGCTCGGTGATTTATCAATCGGTCGCCTCATTACGACATGACACGCCGCTCCCCGGGGGTTCCGGCAGGTCACGGAAGCTGGCCGACATTGACCGCCTCCACCTGCCCGGAGCCCAAATTGGTGACCAGCAGCGTCTTCCCGTTCGGCTCCAGGGCGAACTGGTGGGGCTGTAGTCCGGACTTGATGATGCCAAGCACAGCGGGTTTGCCGGCCAGGGCCTTGGATTCGTCGATCACGGTCAGGTCCGGGGCGGCACCGGGGAAATGGTAGCGATCGGAGTCGGCCACCACTATGCGCGTGAAGTTTTTGACGAACACCAGCCCGAGCGGGGCCTGGCCCACGGCGACCGTGGCGATCGGGAGTGCCTTAGGGTCGCTGTTGAGCTGGGCAGCTGAGAACGCCTCCACGGTGTGGCCTCCGGTTACCCACACATACTTCCCGTGGGGGACGACTCGGGCCAGTCCGGGGCCCGCGTCAACAGTATTCACGATGAGGCGGCCGCGAGATGTCTTGTTCTCCGCTTTGGCCGTACTCACGACGGTGATTCCCAACTTGGTAGTCACATACAGATACTGGCCGTCAAGGGCGATGCCTATCGGAGCGGGGTCCACAATGATCGTCTTTATCGGATCGGACCGGACGCACCCCCCCGTCTTCGCCTTCTGAAGGCTGAACACCGCGACTTGGCCGCTGTCCTGGAGGGTGACGAAGGCAAACTTGCCGTCAGGTGACGGCGTCACCTCAACGGCGTGCCGTCCGCCATTGCTCAGCGAGCAAAGCCGCTTGGACGATCCCTGTTCCAGGGCGCTGACTTTAAAGACGGTTACCCCACTACCACCGGCGACCAGCAGGTACTTCTTGTCCGGTGTCAACGCCTCGCCCTGGGCCGTCGTTGGGAGCGTGATCTTCCGCTTAAGCGCGGGGGTGAAGTTGGCCGTTTTCATCACGGCAAGGCCAGTGCCGGTCGAGACCAACCCGAAGCCGCCGGACACGACGACGTCAAAGGGCATACCCCCGATGATGACCGAACTGGTCTGCACGCACGGCAGCGACTTGGCCGTCGCGACGGTCCTCACGACGTGTGCCGCGCATGCGGCCGACGGTGAGGTTTTGTGGCCGCCCCCCAGGAGCAGGTAGCCGCCTATCGCTGCGGCCACGACCACGCCTGCCGCAGCGATAGCGATCCAGGTGTGCCGCAGTGTGGGCCGGAGGGCTGGCCCTGCGGCCGCCCCACCGGCCAAAGTCGCCGGTCTGGCTGCCGGTGAAGCCTCGGAGAGGCGTGGGTCCTGCTGCGCGCCCAGCCGAGCACGCCGGGGCGCCCCCGCTTCAGGGTGTGTGGCAGCTGCCTTGGCGGCAGGCTGCGGTGCAGGCTCGACGAGCGCCTGCACGTGGATGGTGGCCGAGCCGCCGTCGCTGTCGACGGTGACAGTGTGTTCGTGCCTGCCTACCGCTGTTGTGTCCACGGCGAGGACGAGTTCGTCGTCTTTTTGGCGGAGTTTGAGCCAGCTTGCCTGGGACGCCGTCCGCACGTTGAGGCTGCCTCCACCAGCATTGCGGAGCCGGATGCTGCACTCAGGAGACCTGGCGTGGTGGGCGATCCGCCCGAAATCAACCGCCGTGGCCGATAGCTCAAGCCGTGGCGGTGCCGGTGGCTGTATCTGCGGGCTGAGCGCCGCAGTGGCCGCGGCGGCGACGGCGCGGCTGTCGTCTTCGGTGAGCCGTTTCAGGGCCAGCTGGGCGGCAAGCACCCGCCCGGCATGCTTGCTGTGCAGCAGCCGGGCCAGCTCCTGGACCGCCGCGGCGCGAACCCCAGCCAACGGGCTATCAGCCGCTTCCTGCAGCTCGGGTGGCAGTGGGGCGGGCGTCGCGACCGGCTGGGCGCGGCGGGCGATCACCAGCTCCCCATGCACGCCGAAGGTCCACTTGCCCGGCGTCTGAAGGGGCGTGGCCGCCCGCACCTTGTCGTAGACGTAGTCATACAGCTCATCCAGCGCCACCAGGCCGTCCTGGTCACGATCAGCGTCCCCGGTCTCCAGCCCCTCCACCAGAGCGCTGGTGAACACCGAGGGCGCCCGCTCGCGAGTGTCAGCAAGCTCTCCTCCCTCGAAGGCGTATTCCATCGCGCTGGACGCAGTGATCACCGCCCGGCCCAGGCCACCGAACTGCGATCCGATTTCCATACTCTCCCCTGCCCTGTGCGCCATGCCACGCTCGAACGCGCCCGCATAACAGCAGTCCAGCAGTAGCACCACCCGCCGGGAGCGGCTGCGGCTCATCCGCCGGTTGACGAACTCGGCCGCCACCGCGGTCGCCCCCAGCCGGCGCAACAGGGTGTTGGCCATGGCGAAATACAACTCGCCGTCCTCATCCTTGATCCCGTGGCAGGAGAAGTGCACCAGCAGCAGATCGCCAGGTTGGCGGTCGGCGAAGAACTCCTCCAACGCCAAGTTCACCTCGTGGGCAGGCTCGTTGAGCAGGGTCTGCACCTCGAAACCGCCGATCTCAGGATCCCGCAGCACCGCCGCAAGCGTCCGGGCATCGTTGACGGGTGCGCGCAGCCGCTTCAGACCCGGGTCGGTGTAATCGCCGCTGGCGACAATCAAGGCGCTACGTTTCTTATCCACCGTGCCGTTACCCGCTTTCCTGGCGCCACGCCATTTTGCCGGCAACCAGATCGTCTGGGCGGGTGCCCGGACAGGAGATCCTCGATCCGTGCCTGGATAAGTGGGAGGCTCGTTGCGCAGCACCCGCACAGCAAAGCCGCCGATCTGCGGGTCGCCCAGCACCCAGCTCAGTGCGTCGGCGTCCGCAGGCGCGGCAGACCTCATGCGGGGACTGCCCGCTGGCGAGGATCAGAGCTTTGCGCTGGCCGGTCACGGCTGACTCGCCTCAGTGGCGTGTCGGGCGATGAACAGCTCGATCAGCCGGTCTTGATCGGCTGCAGCCGCGTCGGAAAGCTCCAGTGCGTCACCGCCGATCTCCAGCCGCACCGAGTGGCCGGCTTCCTTGTGGCGCGCCAGCCAGGAGTTGATCGCGGCGATGACCGAACTCAGGCCATGTTCACAACTACCAAGAGCGACCAATAGTCCGCCAGCTGTGACCGTATCCAGCCCCCGGGCTCCGGGCGGCGGTTTGCCGGCCCGCAAAGCGCTCACGTCCTGCACGTCAAGCTGCAAGAGCTCCCGGCGAAGTGAGCCGGTCAGCACATCCAACCGCTCAGCGTCCGCCCCCTCCTCGGAAAGCTGAACACGCAAGCTGCCGTCCATCGGCCCCCCTTGGCATTACAGAACACCATGCACCCATCGGCATATCGCTAGCAATCTACATTGCACCAGCTGAGCCAGTTCATCAAGTGCTACAGCGCCAGCCACGCGCCGATGGGCCGATGGCCAGTTAAGGGAACACCCACCCTGAGACTGCAGCCCAATTTGGATCCAGCGAAGAGCCCGTAGTGACACGGCACAATGCACATTCCGGAAGCGAATCCTGTCGCAATAATCCCCATTTGACCTATTTACGCACAAGCCGCAAGGAGAGTCGAGCCCGCACGCGCGAGGGCGCCGACCGCTCTTTGCCGCTGCAGGCGCGCGCCAGGGCCACTGACGATCTTGCGCCTCCTGCCTGCGCGTGGGTGCCGTGCTGGTGGCCGGGACGCTGTTACGCAATGGCCCACGTAAAGGTGACGTTGGCGTGGGCTCTAGCGGTAGTTTGTTAATTTGGGATGTAAAGGTGCAGGCCGCAGCCTGCCGCGACCGAGTTCAGCAGGGCTTGCAGCTGCGGTGGCGGGGGCCTGTCCGATCATGCCTGCCACCAGCGTTGCAGCACGATCCAAGGGGTTAGCCAGGCGCGTATCGCGCGCAGCGCGCGTGGCCAGGACGGCGCCGGCTGGGGTAAGGCGGCGCGCGGCCCCCTCTCTCCGCGGCGGGGTTCTGGCCGCGGTTGTGCAGGATCTTGCTGCGGCTGGGTATCGGCGAACCAGGCATCCCAGCAGAAGCTGAAGGCGCAGTTGACCAGGGCCTGGTGACGGCGGAACGCGATGTCGGAGCGGACCTGGAAGTCGGCCCAGCCCAGCTCGTCTTTGACCTGCTTGTAGCCCTGCTCAATCAGCCACCGCTGATGCCGGTGAAGTAAGAACCGTCTCTAGCGTGGTGCCCGGATCCGGGCCGATACTGAGCGTGGGAGCACTGTTGCAGGCGGCGGCGCTGGTTCGCCGGCTGCGGTCAGCGGCAGCGGGTGAGCGCGATGCGGCCGAGCGCCGGGAATGTGGTGACTCCCGATCTCCTGGTCTGGGCGGTGCTGCCGCCGGATCGGCGGGCTGCGGTGGTGGCGCTGCTGGCGATGCTGGCGGCCCGGGCCACGGTCGGCTCGGCGGGAGGTGGTCGTGATGAGCCTGGCCAGGTACCGCAGGCAGGGACAGCCGCAGCAGAAGATCCGCCCGGAGCACCTGGACCGGGCGGCGGTGGTGTATGTCCGGCAGTCGAGCAGGCAGCAGGTGCTTGAGCATTCGGAGTCAACGCGGCTGCAGTACGCGCTGGCCGAGCGGGCCGTGGCGCTGGGCTGGGCGCGGTCGCAGGTGATGGTGATCGACGATGACCTGGGGGTGTCGGCGGCGACAGCCGGTTCCCGGAAGGGCTTTGCCAGGCTGGTCACGGAGGTCACGATGGGACGTGCAGGCGTCGTGCTGGGCATCGAGATGTCCCGGCTGGCGCGGACCGGGCGGGACTGGCACCAACTGCTGGAGCTGTGCTGCCTGTCCGGTGTGCTGCTCGCCGATCCCGACGGCGTCTATGACCCGGGGGCCGGCAACGACCGGCTGCTGCTGGGCCTGAAGGGGACGATGAGCGAACACGAACTGTACCTGATCCGGCAGCGGATGCTGTCGGGCAAGCTGGCCAAGGCCGAGCGCGGCGAGCTAGCGGTCCCGCTGCCGATCGGGTATGTCCGCCGTCCGTCCGGTGAGGTCGTCCTCGACCCGGACGAGCAGGCCCGGCACGTGGTCGGCCTGGTCTTTGCCACCTTCGCCCGGCTGGGGACCCTCAACGCGGTGCTGCGTTACCTGGCCGGGCATCAGGTGCAGCTGCCGGTCAGGGTGCACAGCGGGCCGGCCAAGGGGGAGATCGAGTGGCGGCGCCCGAATCGGGAGACGCTGCAGATCATGCTGCACAACCCGGTCTACGCCGGGTATTACGCCTACGGCCGCCGCCAGGTCGAGCCGCGCAAGAAGATACCGGGCCGGCCCAGCACCGGGCGGGTGGTGAAAGACAGCGGCGAATGGCTGGTGCTGCTGCCGGGCCGGCTGCCCGCCTACATCACCCCTGAGCAGTACGAGGCCAACCTGGCGCGGATGGCCGCCAACCGGCAGACCGCGGCCATGCCGGGCGCGCCGCGGGACGGCTCGGCGCTGCTGTCCGGGCTGCTGCGCTGCGGCCGCTGCGGCGGGCATCGCATGGTAGTGCGGTACCACGACAGCACAGCCGCCGCGCGGTCCGTGCACGGCTACGTGTGCGCTTTCTACCAGGTCAACTATGGGACCGGCGGGCCCTGCCAGCACATTGCGGGTCCTGCGCTGGACGCCTATATCACCAGCCAGGTGCTGGAGGCGGTGGCGCCGGCCGCGGTGGAGGTCTCCCTGGCCGCCGCCGCCCAGGCCGAGAACGAGCGGGCCATGCTGGACAAGCTGTGGCGGCAGCGGCTGGAACGGGCCCGCTACGCCGCCGACCGGGCCCGCCGCCAGTTCCAGCTGGCCGAACCGGAAAACCGGCTCGTGGTCCGGCAGCTGGAAGCCGACTGGGAAGCCGCGCTCGCCGAAGCGAGCCGGCTGGAAGCGGACTACCAGCGGTTCACCGAACAACAGCCCACGACCCTCAGCGCAGCAGAACGCGCGGCGATCCAGGCCCTGGCCGCTGATCTCCCGCAAGTCTGGAACGCCCCGTCCACCACGCAGGCCGACCGCAAGGAACTGCTGCGCATCCTCATCGAGAACATCACCGTCACGACCGCCGGGACCAGCGAGCTGGTCAACGTCACCATCACCTGGGCCGGCGGACACCAGACCGCCGGGCAGGCCGTCCGCCCCGTCGGCCGCCTGGACCAGCTGTCCTACTACCCCGCCCTCCTCGCCCGCGTCACCGAGCTCGCCGCCGCGGGCCGCACCAACCAGCAGATCGCCGACGCCCTCAACGCCGGGGGATTCCGCCCGCCCAAGCGGACCAGCCGGTTCACCGGCGGCCAGGTCCGCACCCTGATCAGCCAGCGCAACATACGAGGCCAGCGGAAAGGCCGGCCCGCTGTGCTCACAAGCCTGCCACCAGGCAAATGGTCAGTCCCCGGCCTGTCCGCCGAGCTGGGCATGCCTACCGCCAGCATCTACAACTGGATCTACCGCGGCTGGATCACCGCCCGCCACGCCCCCGGAACGAGGAACTGGATCATCACCGCCGACGAGGAGCAGATGCGGCAGCTACGCGAACGCAGAGCACGCCCGCCCGGCTTCTACACCCGCGCCCGCTGGGCACACCCTCAACACGAACCTGACCAGGAACAAGGGACACAACCATGAAAAAGCAGCACAGCTTGACCGGCATCAGCGGTGGCCCACCTCGATCCAGTGCCGGATCCCGTAGATCCGCGCGATCTCGCCCAGGCCCGCGGCTGGGTGCGGGCTGTCCGCCTCGCGCGGGCCGCGGGGGCGGGGCAGGTTCGTGACCAGGTACCAGGTGGCCTTGGGCGGCAGGGTGGCCGGGTCGGCGGTGGCTACCACCAGGCGCCGGGCGCCGTCTGACCCCTGCCAGCCCAGCGTCGCGGCGGCCGCGAACCAGGTCTCGGCATGCCCGTCGCGGAAGGCGCGGGTCACCGGCTGCCAGTCGCCGGGATCGTCCGGGCCGTGCCAGGCCAGGGCGCGGGCGGAGTCTGCCGGGGTGTGCGCGTCCGGGCCGTAGGCCCAGGTGCCGCGCCGGGGCTTGAGGGCCATCACGAACGGCAGCCCGGCGCCGGCGAACTCGCCGCGGAACCCGTCCTGGTCGCCGTTCGCGCTGTCCGCGCACACCGCCCGGAACACGAACCCCGCGTCCCGGGCCCTGATCGCCAGGTCCGCGCCGATCTGCAGCTTGGTGCGGAACGCCGGATCATTCTTCCCCTTGGCGAAGTGCCGGGCCGGCGTGTACGGCACCGCATGGACCAGGTAATAGACCCGCTCATCAGCCCAGAACGTGGTGACGGTGACCACCCCGTTATCGGTCTTGCCATACCGGCCCAGCCACTGATGGCCTGCATGCGCGGTCTTGGTGCCGTCCTTGCGGTCCCCGCTGTCGTCGATCACCAGCACCCCGCCGCCGTGCGGTGCGGTCGCCGGGCCCGCCAGCAGCAGTTCTAACCTGCGGGCATTGACCTGCTCGTGATCCCACCGGGACTCCGACAGGAAGAACTGCAGCCGCTGCACCGCCGGATGCTGCGCCCCCGTCACCGGCTCCGCGCCGGCCAGCGCCGTCAGCGTCTTGTTCCGGTCCCGCGGCGCCGGCAGCCCCGCCTGGTACTCCCGGAAACCCCGCCGCTGCGCCAGCGAGCTGAACAGGTCATCGAAGCGGGCCGCATAACCCTCCAGCGGGCCCGGCGCCGCAGGACACGGCACGCGTCGCGTCATCACACACCCCAGGGCATTATCGCGTTACGCCGGCATGCCGCGACCTTCACCCCGAGTCAACAAACTACCGCCAGGGACTGTAATCTCAACGGTGTAACTCCTGGAACTGAGGAGACACCAGTGACTGATGTGATCGACGGCCAGAGCCCTGAACCGGCGGAGCTGTCAGCGGCTGATGAGCAGCTGCTGCGGGAGCTTACCGAGCGGGCCCGCACCGGCGGGCTGAAGCTGAGCGGCGAGGGCGGGCTGCTGGGCAAGCTGACCAAGATGGTGGTCGAGGGTGCCCTGGAAGGCGAGATGGATGACCATCTCGGCTACGGCAAGCACGACCCGGCGGGCCGTAATGGCAGCAATTCCCGCAACGGGCACCGGGCCAAGACAGTGCTCACTGATACCGGGCCGGTGGAAATCACCGTGCCGCGGGATCGCGATGCCAGCTTCGAGCCAAAGATTGTCGCCAAGAGGCAGCGGCGGCTGACCGGGGTCGACGAGATCGTGATTTCCCTGTCCGCGAAAGGACTGACGCATGGGGAGATCGCCGCGCACCTGGCCGAGGTCTACGGCGCCGAGGTCTCCAAACAGACGATCACCACAATCACCGACCGCGTCATGGACGGCATGGCCGGATGGCAGAGCCGGCCACTCGACCCGGTATACGCCGTCGTGTTCATCGATGCCATTAACGTCAAGATCCGGGAGGGCCAGGTCGCCAACCGCCCCATCTACCTCGCCCTCGGCGTCACCGTCGATGGCGAACGGGATGTCCTGGGGCTATGGGCTGGCGAGCACGGCGACGGCGAGGGCGCCAAGTTCTGGCTGCGGGTCCTCTCGGAGATCAAGAACCGCGGCACGCGGGATGTGTGCATGCTCGTCTGCGACGGCCTCAAGGGCCTGCCCGATGCTGTAAACGCCGTCTGGGAGAAGACGATCGTGCAAACCTGCATCGTGCATCTCCTGCGTAATTCATTCAAGTACGCATCGAAAAGGGACTGGGCGCAAATCGCAAAAGACCTCAAGCCTGTTTACACCGCGGCGTCCGAGGCGGAGGCGCTGGACCGGTTCGCAGAGTTCTCCGGTAAATGGGAGAAACGCTACCCCGCGATCATCCGGCTGTGGGAGAACGCGTGGGCGGAATTCGTGCCGTTCCTGCAGTTTGACCGGGAAATAAGGACGGTGATCTGCACGACGAATGCGATCGAGTCGATCAACGCCCGGCTGCGGCGGGCGGTGAACGCCCGCGGCCACTTCCCCACGGAGCAGGCCGCGATGAAGTGCCTCTACCTCGCGATCATGAGCCTCGACCCGACCGGGAAGGGCCGCAAACGGTGGACCAACCGGTGGAAAGCCGCCTTGAACGCGTTCGACATCACCTTCGATGGCCGCCTCAGCGCGGGCAGGAACTAACAACCAAGATCAGTTACACCGTCTAGTTGACAGACCCTACCGCTAACCCGAAGTTCCCCCCGGTGATCGGCGTGCATGGCCGGTTACGTGGGGTTTCTGGTGGCGCGGGGCTCGGTCCTGACTACGCGGTGCCGAGGCGGTGGCTGACGCCCAGCAGTTCAAGGGCCTGGCGCTGCAGGGTGGTCGGGCGGGTGACGAGGCTGAAGGCGGGCAGCGCGGGATCGGCGGGCTGGATCTGGTTGAGGCAGATGGTGGCCAGATCGCGCAGCAGGGTGTCGAAGCTGTGCACCGTAAGGCCGCCGGGAGCGTGCTTGGCCGCGGCCTTGGCCAGGGCCCGGGGGGAGCGGGCAGCGGGAGCGACCGGGCTGGGCCGGGTGGCCTGGGCAGCGGGCTTGTCATCGTCGGTGAACAGCAGCGGCGCGAGCCGGGCGTGCAAGTGCCAGGTGAGGTAGTACGACAGCATCCGCAAGAACACGTGCGCGCGGACCCGGGTCTCGGTGCGGTGGCGGATGGGCCGGATGTCCAGGTCGGTATTGAAGGCCCGGAACGCCCGCTCCACCTGGGCGAGCGCCTTGTAGGAGGCGACCACCTCGCCGCTGCCCAGGCCGCCCGCGCTGACGCTGGTGCGCAGCACGTAGATCCCGTCCAGGGCGGCTTCGGCGGTGATGGACTCCTGGTTCCGGTGGTAGCTGAAGTGGTCCTCGCCGATGCTGGTGGTGAAGTGCTTGGCGACCTTGCGGCGGCGCAGCACCCGGTCCGCGCGCAGCGCGATCTTCTCCTTGCCGCGCAGCGGCCGCCGGTCCCGCGCGCACGCGGCGGTGATCTTCTCCAGGCCGGCTTCGGTGGCGGCGAGCAGCGATTCGCGTTTGCGGGCCCGCCCGGCTTCCAGGAACGGGTTCTTGCAGGCGACCAGCCGCTCACCGGGGAAATCCGGGGAGGTGATCTCAGCCAGGTCCATCTCATCGAACAGGGACAGCTGGAGTGCGCCGTCGCGGACCAGGGCCTTGACCTGCGGGGCGCGCAGCGCGGTGATCCAGTCCAGGCCCGCAGGCCGGACGTCCTCGCGCAGCCTTGCGGCGGTGAGCATCCCCCGGTCCCCGACCAGGACCACCCGGGCCAGGCCGGACCGGTCCCTGACCTTGGCCACCTGGGCGGCGGCGGTCTTCGGGTCGCCGGTGTTGCCGGCGAAGACCTCGATGGCGACCGGGATGCCCTCCTTGCTGGTCAGCAGCCCGTAGACGATCTGCAGCCGGCCCCGGACCCCGTCCTTGGGGTGGCCGATGGCGCCCAGCGGGCAGGTCCGCCCCTCGAACGCGGCACTGGAGACGTCGTAAAGGACCAGGGTCCCCCCGGCCAGGTGCCGCGCTGCGAGCGCGTCCTGGATGCGGTCCTGCCGGGCGGCCAGCCAGTCCATCGCGGCATACAGGTCATCCTCATCACAGCCCGCCACCCCCAGCATCTGGCCCAGGGAGCTGGCGGCGGTCTCCTCCCGCAGCCCGCGGGCGATGCCCAGCTTGGAGTCCGGCGCGATCACCTGCGCGACCGTCATCGCGGTCACCAGATCCCGCTGCCGCGACGGCTCGGAGTCGGTCAGCTCTTCCAGGCCCAGCTGGCGCGCCGTGCCGAGCACGGCGGCGACGTGCCCGTGCGGCAGGCTGCGGGCGATCTCGAACGTCCCCTCGGCCGCCGCGGCCGGCGCAGGCTGGCCTTTCAGCACCCGCGACAGGGCCTCGACCTTGGCCTCGGGCCAGGACGACAGGTTGGCCAGGGTGCGGTTCTTGACCTTGCCCGCTTCGCGGTAGCTTTCGCGCAGCAGCATCGCGGGCGGTGACCCACGGTTCGGCACCTTAGCCACGTACATGACGACGACGATACTGGTCATTTATACATCTATGCAGTCAGACACGCCGCTAACGCGACCCTATACGTGATCTACATGACTACGTTTCCTCTTGCCAGGGAGCACAATTCACCTGGTCACGACACCATCGCCTGCTCGATCAGAGGCTCATCAGGGGGAACTTCGGGCTAACGATCCTTAAGGGTGGGGGTTACAGAAGGTGTGAGGTCCAGGCGGGTGCTGGCGAGGAACCCGCCGAGGAGGGCGGGCCGGTACTGCATCCGCTTGAGCCGGGTCTTCACCAGGGCGGTCAGCTGGGCAATGTTGCGTTTGGCCAAGTTGGCCAGTGATCTTTTCAGGTGCGACCAGACGCGAGGCCACGCATCGCCACGGCGAAGCCAACGGCCCATCCCACACCAGGCGGCGGGCGAGCCGACCTGTAGGCCGGGTTCTGTGCACCCGCCGAAGCGGGCCGACGGCCATCCATCTAGGGCTGCCGTTGCCGACAACCTCATGCGGTCTACCCGCGAGCATCGGGCGGGCCACCCTCAAACGCTCGCGCAGTCACCACGCTCCGAAGAACGCGGCTCCCTTCTGACCTTGCTCCAGGTGGGGTTTACCTAGCCGCCGCAGTCACCTGCGGCGCTGGTGGTCTCTTACACCACCGTTTCACCCTTACCCGGCCCCGGAGCTGAGCCCCGGAACCGGGCGGTCTGCTTTCTGTGGCACTGTCCCGCGGGTCACCCCGGGTCGGCGTTACCGACCACCCTGCCCTGCGGAGCCCGGACCTTCCTCACCGGGGCCGCGCGGACGCGGTCCCGGCGCGGCCGCCCGGCCGGCTCGCCCGCCGTGCTCCTCAGCATAGGGCCCGTCGCCTGTTTCCCTGCGTCAGGCCGGATGAAGGTGCGCGGTGTCGTTCAGCGTCCGGACCACCGCCGGGCCGTCCGCGTACCAGTCGACCTCGCACAGGCAGGCCACGCTGAGGTACATCCGGCGCATCGACTCCGGCGGGGCGAGCAGCGCGTGCCGCAGCACGGTCTTCATCGGGGTGACGTGGCTGACCACGACGACCGTCCCGGCCGGGCCGCCTGCCAGGACCCGGTCCAGCGCGGCGAGCACCCGGTGCCCGGTCGCATCGAAGGACTCCCCGCCCGGCGGCGGCACGCTGGTGTCCTTCAGCCAGGCGGACACCTCATCCGGCCAGCGCGCCATGGCCTCGGCGAAGCTGAGGCCCTCCCATTCCCCGAAGTCGGTCTCCATCCAGCCGTCGTCCACTTCGACGGGCGCCCCGGTGGCCGCGGCCACCTCGCCGGCGGTCCGCCGGGCCCGCTGGAGCGGGGAGCTGACGATCCGGTCAACCCGGCCGCGGGAGGCGAGCCGCTGGGCGGCGGCCCGGGCCTGGGCCAGGCCGGTCTCGGTCAGCGGGATGTCGCCGCGGCCGGCGAACCGGCGTTCCGCCGACAGCGGCGTCTCACCGTGCCGGAGCAGCACGGTGGTCAGCGGCTCGGGCTGCGCGCCGGTCCAGCTCGGGCCGGGCCGGGCCGCGGGGCCAGGCCGGCTCTGGGCCGCGCCCGAGACCCCCGCACCCGAACGAGAACCATTCCCCGGCTGCCCCGCCTCCCCGTCTTCGGACCCGGCCTCATCCATGGCCCGGTTAGCCAGCCGGTCGGCGTGAGCATTCCGGGCCCTGGGCACCCACTGATAGGACACCCGCCCGAGGCGGCGCGCCGCCGCCTCGGCCTGGGCGGCGAGCGGCCGGAGCAGCGGATGCTTGATCTGCCACCGGCCCGACATCTGCTCGACCACCAGCTTGGAGTCCATCCGCACGTCGGCGTCGGCGCCGGGGGCCAGCTCGGCGGCGGCGGTCAGCCCGGCCACCAGGCCGGAGTACTCGGCCACGTTGTTAGTAGTGACGCCGAGGCTCTGGTACCGCTCGGCCAGCACCTCACCGGACTCGGCGTCGCGGACCACGGCGCCGTAGCCGGCCGGCCCGGGGTTGCCCCGGGAGCCGCCGTCCGCCTCGACGATCAGCGACCGGGTCATGCCCGGGCCAGGCGTGCGGGGCCATTGACCGGCGAAGGGAGGACCGACGCCAGGAGGGTCTCGCTGAACCGGTGATCCCGGGGGGTTCCGGGGGGTCGCCGCCACGAGGCGAAAACCCGGGGGGTTCCGGGGGGTCGCCGCCACGAGGCGAAAACCCGGGGGGTTCCGGGGGGTCGCCGCCACGAGGCGAAAACCCGGGGGGTTCCGGGGGGTCGCCCCCCCGGGCTAGCAGAGCTCACAGCCCGGACTCGGGGGTGCGGACCAGGATCCGGCGGCACTCCTCGCAGCGCAGCACCTCGTCGGGGGCGGCGGCGCGGATCCGGTTCAGGTCCACGGTGTTGAGCGACAGATGGCAACCCTGGCACCGGCCGCCGCGCAGTGCGGCCGCCCCGGTCCCGCCGTGCTGGGCCCGCAGCTTCTCGTACAGGGCCAGCAGGTCGGCGGGTTCTTCCGCGGTAACCCCGGCCCGGCGGTCCTGGGCCTTGCCGGCTTCCTCGGCGATCTCGGCCAGTGCGGCGTCCCGGCGGCCGGCCACCGCCTCCAGCTGCCCGGCCAGTGCGGCACGCTCGGCGGTGAGGGCCTCGTGGCGGGACTGCGCCGCCTCGCGGCGCTCCATCACGTCCAGCACGATCTCTTCCAGGTCGGACTGGCGGCGGGCCAGGGAGACGATCTCCGATTGCAGCGTCTCGAGGTCCCGGGCCGAGGAGACCTGGCCGCTGTCCAGCCGGGCCCGGTCCCGGTCGATCCGGGTGCGGACCTGGTCAACGTCCGCCTCGGCCTTGCCCTGCTCCCGGGCGAGGTCTTTCTCCGCCGCGTCCACGGCCACGATCTCGTCGTGCAGTGCGCGGTCCCTGGCCGTGATCTGGTCGGCCTCGGCGATCTCAGGGAGGGTTCGCCGGCGGTGCTCCAGTCGGCTCAGCTCCGCATCGACGTCGGCCAACTCGAGCAGCCGCTGCTGCGCCTCGGGAGATGCTTTCACGGGTCCCCACGTTAGCCCCCCGCCGGGGCGAGCGGAAACAGCACAGGGTGCGCCCGGTAGTCAGGAGGGCAGCGCGAGGTGGACGACCATCGGGCTGGTCGGCTTGCTCGCCCCGGCGGCGGGCTCGACGGTGACCGCGACGGTGTCCCCGGAGCGCAGCCCGGATACGACGACCGGGGCGGTCACCCCGGCGTGCGGCGGGGGCAGCATGCCGGCGGCCCGGGCCCGGCCACCGCCCATCAGCCACAGCTCATAGCGCTGCGCGGACGGCAGGGCGGGCAGCCGGGCAGCGGTGAACACCAGTGTCCGCTCGTGGTGGGACATCACCACCGTGGCCGAACCCCCGGAGGCGGCGCGGGCCGTCATCATCACCGCGTCCGGCGCGCCCAGCACCGCCGCGACCGCACGGGCCCGCGACTGCTCCTGGCTGAGCTGCTGCTGGTCGTGGTACGCGAGCCCGCCGAAAGCCAGCGCGGCGGCCAGGGCCACGCAGGCGGCGGCCAGCCCCCAGCGCCGCCTGGGCCGGGCGGCCCTGGGCACCGGCCCGGCGACCGGGGATCCCTGCCGGGTCCGCGAGGCGGCGGCCAGCACCCGGCCGCGCAGCGCGTCCGGGGGCGCGGTGACCGAGGTGGCGGCCAGCATCGCGGTCGCCTCGTGCAGCCCCTGGGTCTCCTGGCGGCACGACGGGCAGCGGACGAGGTGCCGCTCGAACTGGGACCGGTCCGCGAGATTGAGGGCATCGAGCGCGTAGGCGCCGGCCAGCGTGTGCGGGTCGGTGCGGCGCAGCGGGAACCGGCGCATCGGCTAGCCCACCCCCAGGCAGTCGCGGAGCCGGATGAGCCCGTCCCGCATCCGCGTCTTGACCGTGCCGGCGGGCAGGTTCAGCAGGGCGGCCACCTCGCGGTAGGTGCGGCCCTGGTAGTAAGCGAGCGTGATGGACTCGCGCTGCAGCTCAGTGAGCGAGCCCAGGCAGCGGCGCACCCGCTCCGCGTCCAGCCGCGCGGCGACCGTGTCCGCCACCATGTCGTAATCGATGTCGGGCCGGGCGGCACGCTGCTCACGCAGCATGGACGCCTGCTCGGACCGCACCCGGTCCACCGCCCGCCGGTGAGCCAGCGTCATCACCCACGCCGTCGCGGTGCCGCGACTGGTGTCGTAGCGCGCCGCGTGCCGCCAGACGTCGAGCAGCACCTCCTGGGTGACCTCCTCAGCCTGGGAGGGGTCACGCAGCACGCTGCGGGCGATGCCGAACACCTGCCCGGCCACCTGGTCGTAGACCGCGCCGAACGCCGCCTCGTCACCCCGGGACACCCGGCCGAGCAGCACGGCCAGCCCGCCGCTGCCCGGCGGCGCGGCAGCACCATCACGCTGGGCGTCTGGCGGCTGCCCCGGCTGGCCCGCACTCATCCCCATGTCCTTTATTCGTCACAGGATTACGCTTGGCTTGCCGTTAGTTGTGATGGAAGGCAATCCAGATCGCCGTCGGCTACGAATGACACCTGTGAGAGACCGTTCACATCGTCCCACGACCGCCCTCGGCGTGCTGGCCGGCCTGCTGACCGCGTGCGTGGCGCTCGGCGTGGCCCAGCTTGTCGCCGGGATCGGCCGCCCGCAGGGGTCGCCGGTGGCCGCCGTCGGCAGCCTGGCCATCGACCACACGCCCCCGGTGCTCAAGAACTTCGCCATCGCCACCTTCGGCTCCCACGACAAGACAGCGCTGGTCACCGGCATCCTGGTGGTGCTGGCCCTGCTCGCGGCGGGCATCGGCGTGGCGGCCATGCACCGGCTGAGCTACGGCTTCGCCGGGCTGGCCGGGTTCGCGGCCATCGGCCTGCTCGCCGCGCTGACCCGGCCGAACGCCGCCGGGGTGGACGTGCTGCCCACCCTGGCCGGTGCGGCGGCCGGCGCCTTCACGCTCGCCATGCTGGTCCGGGCGGCCAACCAGGGAGCCGCCGCGGCCGCCCCGGCCGGGCCAGCCGATGACCGGCCCGGCCCGGCCCGGGGCGGCCCGGGCGCGGCCGACTGGGTGCCTCGTAGCCCGGGCCCCGGCGTCCCCGCCCCAGGCCGGCCGCCGGCGGATCCACCCCGCCCGGTGGTACCGGCGCGCAGCGGCCCGCCGGCGCCCGGCCGCCAGGTAGCGGACGGCCAGCCGCCGGGGCGGCGGGCCTTCCTGGCCGCCGGGACCGCCGCCCTGGCCGTTGGCGGTATCTCGGCGGTGGCCGGGCGCTCGCTGGCCGAGCGGTCCAACGTGTCCGCCGCCCTGGCCAGCGTCCACTTCCCGCGGCCCGCTCATCCGGCGCCGCCGCTGCCGCCCGGCGCCAACCTGGGCATCAAGGGCCTCTCCCCGTTCATCACGCCGAACGGCTCCTTCTACCGGGTGGACACCGCGCTGATCCTGCCCCAGGTGGACCCGAAGAGCTGGCAGCTCCGCATCCACGGCATGGTGGAGCGCGAGATCACTATCGACTTCGCCCAGCTGCTGCGCCGCCCGCTGGTCGAGGACTACATCACCCTCACCTGCGTGTCGAACCCGGTGGCCGGGCCGTACATCGGGAACGCCAAGTGGCTGGGCGCCAGCCTGGCCAGCCTGCTGCGGACCGCCCGGGTGCGCGCGGGGGCCGACCAGCTGCTCTGCACGTCCGCCGATGGCTTCACCTCCGGCACGCCGATCACCACGGTGCTGGATGGCCGGGACGCGCTGCTCGCGGTGGGCATGAACGGCGCACCGCTGCCGGTCGCGCACGGCTTCCCGGCCCGGATGGTGGTGCCCGGCCTGTACGGCTACGTGTCCGCCTGTAAATGGGTCACCGACATCAAGGTGACCACGTACCAGGCCGAGGTGGCCTACTGGGCGCAGCGGGGCTGGTCACAGCAGGCGCCGATCAAGACTGAGTGCCGGATCGACGTGCCCGGCGGTTCGGTCCGGTCCGGCCGTTCCCCGGTGGCCGGGGTGGCCTGGGCCCAGCACAAGGGCATCGACGCGGTGCACGTCCGGGTGGACCGCGGGCCCTGGCAGCAGGCCCGGCTGGCCGCGGTCCCCGGCATCGACACCTGGCGGCAGTGGGTGTGGGACTGGGATGCGACCTCCGGCACGCACACGGTCGAGGCCCGCGCGACCGATGCGACCGGCTACACGCAGACCGCGGCGCAGGCCGCCCCGGAGCCCAACGGCGCCTCGGGCTACCCCAGCATCACAGTCTCGGTCTCCTAGCAACGGGGGCACGCCCCCCGGCATCAGAGCAACTGATCGCGGATCTGGCTGGACAGGTAGGCGCTGAGCCAGCGGCCGAGCTCGTCGAACACCTGCTTGCGCGCGGCGCTGCCCGGCTCACCGGGGAGCACCTCGCCAGCCTCGGCGTCGTCCACCTTCAGCCACGTGACGTGCTGCCCGAGCCGGATGGTCGCCTTGCCCCCCGCGATGACCGGCAGGGCGAGCAGGCCGCCCGTCCCGCCCGGGGCATCCCAGTCCGAGGCCGGGCACAGCACCAGCACCGGGCAGCCGATGTCCAGGCCGCGGCGGACCCGCCGCCGGATCGCGGCGAGCAGCGCGGGCGGGCGGCTGGCCGGGCCGGCCGCCGCGCCGCCGGGCAGCACGCGGCCCAGCCATGACCCGCTGCGCAGCGCCGGGCCGGCCAGGACCAGGGCGTCAGCCGGCTGGCTGCCCCGCCGGGCGTGGCACCACAGCGCGGCGATGAGCGCCCCGGTGCCGTGCGCGCACAGCACTACGGTCTCGATGCCGTCGGCGTCCCGCACGTGCGCGGCCGCGGAGTCCAGGCAGGCCAGGTACTCGGCCAGTTCCTCGGCCCGGCTGGCCTGCGGCGGGCGCCCGGGGTCCCCGAGCCGCCGCAGGTCCGCCGCGTAGAAATGGAAACCCCGGTCGGTGTACCAGCCCGCCAGGTCGGGCGGCACGAACGGGTCGTCCATGCAGTGCAGGTAGATGACCGCCCGCTTGGTCGGGCGGGCGCTCCGCCGCCGCAGTACCGCCCCGTCCAGCCCGGCGATGCCCGGTGTTTCCTCGTCCAGCGGCAGGATGACCGCCTCGTACCCTTCGGCCGTCCCGTCAATATCCGTGATGAGTCCCATGGACTTCCCCCGTCCCCAGCAACCCGACCCTGCTCCGCCGCCATGGTCGAACACGGAGCGTCATGTCGCAGTGTGTCACCGTGACCGCACGGGCATCGCGGAAACACGCCAGGGGAAGCAGATCACCGGCCGAACGTTTGCCGTCACCGGGGAGAAATCTGGCCGGCCGGCCCCGGCAGCTCGTAGCCTCGGGTCATGGCCAGCGGCGAGCACGACCTGATCGAGATCGAGCGGAAGTTCGACGTGGACGGCGGCTTCCTGCTGCCTGACCTAGCCGGCCCGGGCGGGGTCACGCAGGCGGCCGCCGAGATCTGGCAGCTTTCCGCCACCTATTTCGATACCGGGGACCTCAGGCTGGCGGCCGCGCACATCACGCTGCGCCGCCGCACCGGCGGCACCGACGCCGGCTGGCATATCAAGCTGCCGGTGGACGCGGATACCCGGCGGGAACGGCACTTCCCGCTGGAAACGGGCGCCCCATCCGCCGGGTCACCCGGGCCCGGCCCGGCGGAGGCGGCTGGCCAGGCCCCGGCCAGCGTGCCCGCCCCGGTGGCCGCCGAAGTCGCGGAGTGGACCCGCGGTGCGCCGCTCCGCCCGGTCGCCCGGCTGGAGACGACGCGGGCCGTGCGGCGGCTGGCCGGCCCGGACGGGCGCATCCTGGCCGAGGTCGCCGATGACCAGGTCACCGGCTCCCGGCCGGATCCGGCCGACCCGGCCCGCTGGCGCCAGGCCGATGCCTGGCGTGAGCTCGAGGTGGAACTGGTGGGCGGCGACCGCGGGCTGCTGGCCCGGGTGGCGGGCCAGCTCGTCGCGGCCGGGGCCAGGCCGTCACGCTCCCCGTCCAAGCTGGCCCGGGTCCTGGGTACCGGCCCCCGCTAGCCGCTCCGGCGCGGTGCCGGGGGCCCGGGTGGCGGCGCGATCAGCTCACTGGCCGGGCGGCGCGCAGTGGCCGCCGCGGTGTGCGCGCGGCCGAACTCCAGCAGCAGGTGCGGCGCCCCGGGCAGGCCGAGCCGGGACCGGACCAGCGCACGGATGGCCGCCGACTCCATCGGCTGGCTGTTCAGCGACGCGAACACCCACCGGCTCGCGGCGTGCACCAGGATCCGGTTCAGCGCCTGCCCGGCGCGCAGCCAGTCGGTCGGGGTATCGGCGTCGGTCATCAGGATCGCCGTGGCCGCCGGCAGCTCGCCGCCCGCCTCGAGCAGCCCGCGGCCCCGGCCGAGATCGAAGTCGCGCTGCGCCAGGCGTCCTCCCGGTACCCCGGTGTCCCCGGCCGGCGTGGCCGGGAAGGCGTGGGCCGGGATCCCGTCCCGTGCGGTGCTCTCCTGGCCCCGGGTCCAGCGCCGGAGCTCGGCACGGACCAGGGGGTCACGGCGCTGCCAGCGCCCCGCCGCGGCGACCAGGCGCTGCAGCCGGGCCCGGGCCACCTCGTCCAGCAGCACCAGGGTGGCACCTTCGGTCATTGCGTCGTGCTGCAGCGCGGGCAGCAGCCCGGCGGGCAGTGGCTCAGCGCTGAACGGTCCCCGGTGGGTGTGCCGGTGCGGCACCGCGGTCAGCAGGTCCCATTCGGCCGGGCTGACCGGCTCCTCGCGGCCCGGCCGAACCCGGGCCAGCAGGTCAGGCCGGCCGGGGACGGGCAGCAGTTCGACCAGCGGCAGGCGGCCGAGGTGGCGGACCGCGAGCCGCAGCCCGAACAGGGCGGCACCGCAGCTGATGATCAGCTCACGGCCGCCGGGGTCCACCGCCTGCAGCTGCCGGCTGCGGTCGGCGTAGAGTTCCACGCCGTCGTCCCGGCGGCGGAACCGCCAGGGCTGGGTGTTGTGCACGGAGGGGGCCCGCGCCGCCGTCCCGATCAGGAAGCTCATCTCGTCCCCGCTGAGCGGGGGCGCGCCGGCGGCCGGGCCGTCCGCGCCGAGGGTGATGTCGGACATATCTCCCCTCCCTGCCTCCTGTCAGGGTGCGGGCGCACCGGCCGGGGCCGTAGTGCCGTGTGCCCTGTCTGGCCGGGACCAAAGGCCCCGTCCGCCGGATGCCTGCGGCGAGCCTGGCGGCCCGGGCCTGCCCGGGATCTCAGAGCGGGGCCAGAGGTAGCCCCAAGGCCGGGCAGATCCCGGCGGCCGAGACTGGGCATGTCAGTCTTCCGCAGAAAGGGGTCCTCAATCATGACCAGCGACGGGCGGACCGTGTCCGCTGTGGTGGCCCGTGAGCGTGCTCGCCGGCGTCTCCGCGGCGCGACCGCCGGCGCCGGTATCCTGGGGGTGGCCGTCGCAGGCACGGTGGCCCTGAACCTGCCGGGCACCGGTCACGCCGCCACCAGCAGCGCGGCCGGCACCTCGTCCGGGTCCGCGGGCTCGTCCTCGCAGGCCGGCACCGGCTCGTCGGGCTCGGACGACTCCGGCTCGTCGGGTTCCGCCGCGTCGGGTTCCGGGAGCAGCACCGGCTCGAGCTCAAACTCGGGCTCGTCCGGCTCAGCCTCCGCCCCGGCCGCCAGTTCGGGCTCGGCCGGGGTCACCTCAGGAGGTTCATGATGTCTGCTGACGCCACCAGTGATCTGGGTGCCCCGGCGTCAGCGGACTGGACCGCCCTGGGCACCCAGGTATGGCTGCTGGTGACCGACCCGGCGCGGCTGGAGGAAGGCCGGCCCCTGCTCGCCGCGGACCTGGCCGCCGTTGACGCGGCGTGCAGCCGGTTCCGGGCCGACTCCGAGCTGATGTCCCTGGAGGCCCGCGGCGACGACGCCCCGGTCCAGCTCACCGCGCTGCTCGCGGAGGCGGTGACCGTGGCGCTGCGCGCGGCCGAGCTCACCGGCGGGGATGTGGACCCGACGGTGGCCACCGCCATGTCCGCGCTCGGGTACGACCGGGACTTCGCGCTGGTGCCGCCGACCGGGCCGCCGGTCACGCTGACCGTGCGGGCGGTTCCGGGCTGGCGCATGGTGCACCTGGACCCGGCGACCGGGCTGCTGAGCCTGCCCCCGGGCGTGCGGCTGGACCTGGGCGCCACGGCCAAGGCGTGGGCGGCCGACCGTTCGGCGGCCCGGCTGGCCGCGGCGCTCGGCTGCGGCGTCCTGGTCGGCCTCGGCGGGGACATCGCGGTGGCCGGTGACCCGCCGCCCGGCGGCTGGCGGATCCGGGTGCAGGACGTGACCGGCCGCCCGGAGGAGCCGCCGCACGGGCCGTCGGCGGTCGTGGCCATCACCGAGGGCGGCCTGGCCACCTCGAGCACCACCGCACGGCGCTGGCGGCGCGGCGGCGATGTGCTGCATCACATTCTCGACCCCCGGACCGGGCTGCCCGCGCCGGTTTACTGGCGGACTGTTTCGGTCGCGGCGGCCAGCTGCACCGACGCCAACACGGCCAGCACCGCGGCGATCATTAAAGGCCATAAAGCCATCGACTGGCTGGTAAGTATGGGCTTGCCCGCCCGGCTGGTCGATGCGGCGGGTAACGTGCAGACCGTGTGCGGCTGGCCTGCCGAACCGCGGTAAATTACCGGCGGCGGGCAGGCCGCAGCCCGGCCAGCCGGTCCAGGCCGGCGTTTTACCAGGCCTGGGACAAAGGCCTGGCCGCATGACAGCCATGCCGAGCGGGCCATTCACCGAACGTGCATTTTCCGGGAAGGACGCCGATGAATCACCGCCGGGCGGACCTGCGCGCGGCCGTGGCGCAGCGCCAGCGCAGCCAGGACCAGCTCCGCACCGTGACCGTGTCCGTCGGGGTCGCGGGGGTGGCGGCCGCCGGGGCGGTCGCGTTCGCCCTGCCTGGCTCCACGCACGCCGCGGCGAGTCCCCGCCCGGCGACGGGCCGCCCGGCCGCCAGCGCCCCGTCCAGCTCCGGGAGCGCGGCGCCGAGCACCGCCCCCAGCACGGGCACCGCGGGCACGGGCGGCGGCGGCACGGCACACCACGCGCGGCGGCCGCACGCCGGTTCGGCGGCGAGCGCCGCGGCCGGCGCGCCAGCCAGCGCCGCCCCCGCGCCGAGCACCCCGGCGGCCGCGCCGGTGCCGTCGTCCGCCCCGCCGCAGACCGTGTCCGGCGGCTCCTGAGCAGGTCCCGATGAGGCGCGCCGTGCCTGCCCGGCCGGCCCGCGCAGGCAGGCCGCGGCGGCTGCTACGCGGCGGCCCCGCCCTCCTCACCCGTGTCTGCCGCCGCCTCACCCTCCGGCACCGCCGCGCGGCGTGAGTCGTAATGCCACATCCCGGGCAGCAGCCAGCAGGTGAGCGCCCCAACCGCGATGCTGAGCAGGCCGCCGGACCACGCCGCGAACTGCGGCCCGCCGATGGCCGCCGCTGCCCCGGCCTCCGCGTCGCCGAGCCGCGGGCCGCCCTGGATGCCCGCGTAGATGAGGCTGTTCACCCGGCCCTGCATCCGGTCCGGGGTGACCTGCTGGACGATCACCATCCGGAAGACGGCGGAGATCACGTCCGCGGCGCCCGCCACCGCGAGCAGCACCAGCGCCGCGGGCAGCCAGCGCACCAGGCCGAACGCCGTGATCGCCAGCCCCCAGGCCAGGACGCAGATAACCACCGCCCGGCCCGCGCCGCGGACCCGGCCGACCCGCCCGGTGAGCAGCGAGCCCGCCAGCGCCCCGGCTCCCGGTGCCGCGTTCAGGAAGCCGACGGTGGCCGCGCCGCCACCGTACACGGTGGTGGCCAGGGCCGGGAACAGCGCCCGCGGCATGCCGAACACCATCGCCCCCAGGTCGATCAGGAACACCCCGGCCAGCGGCTGGCTGGCCCGCAGGTAGCGGAGCCCGCCGATCAGCGAGGCCAGGCTGGCGGGCTGGCCGCCGCCGTCCGGGCGCAACGCGGGGAGCAGCAGCACCGACCCGAACGCCACCGCGAACGAGGCCACGTCGAGCAGGTAGCCGACGGCGAACCCGGTCTGCGCGATCAGCAGCCCGGCCGCCGCGGGCCCGGCCACGTAGGACACCTGGGTGGCGGCCGACTGCACGGCCACCGCCCCGGGCAGGTCGGCCGGGGGCACCAGGCGCCGCAGCGAAGCCCGCCGGGCCGACCAGTCGAGCCCCTGGAAGGCGGCCGCCTCGGCGGTGCACGCGAACAGCGGCCACAGCTGGGCATGCCCGGACAGCGCGTTGGCCGCCAGCCCCGCCGACCCCACAGCCAGCATCAGCTGGGTAAACAGCAGCACCCGGCGCCGGTCCCAGGCATCCACCAGCGGGCCGCCCACTAGTGAGCCGGCCAGCAGCGGGATCAGCTGGCCCAGGCTCACCAGCCCCACGACGGCCGTTGAGCCGGAAAGGCGGTAGGCCTGATAGGAGACGCCGACGATGGTGAGCTGGCTGCCGAGCTGGGAAACGAGCTGGCCGCCCCACAGGCGGCGGAAATCCCGGTGGCGGCGCAGCGGGCCGGCATCCAGCAGGATGCCGCCGGCCAGGCGCCGCCGGGCACCGGGCTGACCAGCCATGCGGCCTCCACCGGGAGAAGGGAACACGGCCAGCCCGGGGGCCGGGAGCAGCCGCGCTCGACAGGAACAACGTGAGTACGTATGTATACCGAAACCGCGGATATATCCCGGTACCAGGGCCGGAGCAGCCAGCCCCCCGTTCAGAGCGAATTGAGAGGCTGGCTATAGCACCGCCTGACCCCGGCCGGTCATGCTTACATCGAAGCGATCGACTCCCCGAGGGATTAGATGAACGGAATCACCCAGAGCACCGCGCTCTGGTACGCGAGCCGGGCCACCGGGGTGGTGAGCCTGCTGCTGCTCACCGCCATCATGGTGCTCGGCATCCTGGTGAACCGCCAGGGCCGGCTGCCTGGCCTGCCCCGGTTCGTGGTCACCGGGCTGCACCGCAACCTGTCCCTGCTGGGCGTGGCCTTCGTCGCGCTGCACGTGATCACCGCGGTGGCCGATCCCTACGTCACGATCCGGATCGCCGCAGTCGTGATCCCGTTCGCCTCCTCCTACAAGCCGTTCTGGCTGGGGCTCGGCGCGATCTCCCTTGACCTCGTGGCGGCGCTGATCGTGACCAGCCTGGCCCGGGCCCGGATGAGCCGCCGGGCCTGGCGCGGTCTGCACTGGTTCAGCTACGCGGCCTGGGGCTCGGCGGTGGTTCACAGCTTCGGCAGCAGCACCGACCTGCACCGCGGCGTGCTGCTCGACCTGGCCATCGCCTGCTGCCTGGTGGTGGCGGGCGCGGTCATCTGGCGCATCACGCACGCCGGGCGGGAGCTGCCGCGCGAGGAGCGCGCCGCCGCGACCCTCGAGATGATGTCCCCCGGCAGTATCCGCGACGCCCGGTCACGCCGCCGTGACCCTGAGAACATCCGCTGACGACCACGAAAGCCGGTACCCGATGACCCAGGGCACGACCGTGCCGTACCCAGCCCACGGCGGCCACGGCCAGCAACGGGGCTCCGCACCGCACCGCGGGGCGGGGTCGTATAGCGGCCAGGTCCGCCGGGCCGGGCCCGGCCAGCACGGGGCTGGCCAGGACGGGCCGGGCAGGCCGGGCCCGCAGGTCACCGAGCCGCCGGCCGGCCAGCATGACAGCCAGCGGCACGGCCGGCCGGAGGACATGCCCCGGCTGCTCCCGGCGCACGGCGCGGTCCCGGTGGACCTGCGGACGCACCTGGCGCGATACGGCGCGCCCCCGTATTTCGGCCAGCCCGGGCGGCTCATCCCGGTGCTCAAGGCGGCCGGGCTGACCGGCCGCGGCGGTGCGGCGTTCCCGGTGCACCGCAAGCTCGCCGCGGTGGCCGAGGCGGCCACCCACCCCATAGTCATCGGCAACGGGGCCGAGGGCGAGCCCGCCAGCGACAAGGACAAGTCGCTGCTGTGGATCTCGCCGCACCTGGTGCTGGACGGCCTGCAACTGGCCGCCGAGGCCGTGGGCTCCACCGCGGTGGGCCTGTACGTGCACCGCAACGCCCGGCTGCAGGAGCGGCTGCGCTCGGCGGTGGCGGAGCGGGCGGCGGCCGGCCTCGACGCCGCCCCCGTCGAGATCATCGATGCGCCACCGCGCTTCCTGGCCGGTGAGGAGTCGGCGCTGGCCAGCCGGGTCAGCGGCGAGCCCGCCATGCCCCGGTTCAAGCCGCCGCGGGTCTTCGAGCGCGGCGTGGTCGGACGGCCGACGCTGGTTCAGAACGTGGAAACGCTGGCCCACCTGGCCCTTATCGCCCGCTACGGGCCACAGTGGTTCCGCAGCGTGGGCACGGCCGGAGAGCCCGGCTCCATGCTGTGCACGCTGCATCAGCCGGACGGCCGTCGTGACATGGTCGAGACCCCGCTCGGCACCCCGCTGCGCCACCTGCTGCTGCTCGATGAGGGCACCCAGGCGGTGCTCAGCGGCGGCTACCACGGAGCCTGGCTGCCCGCCGCGGACGCCGTGGCGATGACGCTGAGCGATGCCCAGCTGCGCCCGGCCGGCGCCTTCGTGGGCGCCGGCGTCCTGGTCGCCTTCCCGGCCGACCGGTGCGGTATCGCCGAGGCGGCCCGGGTGGCGCGCTACCTGGCGCTGGAATCGGCCGGGCAGTGCGGGCCATGCTTCAACGGCCTGCCGCGGATCGCGGCCGCCATGGACGAGGTGGCCAGCCCGCAGCCTGACCCCCGCGCCGTCACGGACATGCTGCGCTGGGCCGGCCTGGTGGAAGGCCGCGGCGCGTGCCACCACCCGGACGGCACGACGCGGTTCATCCGCAGCGCGCTGCACGTATTCGCCGATGAGATCGACCGGCATGCCCGCGGCCGGTGCGTGGACCCGGCCCGGCGGCCATTCCTGCCGCTGCCTTCCGGCACCGCGCTGGACGCGGCCGACTGGAGCTGAGATGAGGAAGCAACTGCGCGTGGACCCGACCATCTGCACGGGGCACGGGCTGTGCGCGGAGCTACTGCCCGAGCTGGTCACGCTCGATGAGTGGGGCTACCCCATCATCGCGGCCGGCCCAGTCCCCCGGGGCCTGGACCGGCACGTCCGCCGGGCCGTCACCGACTGCCCGGCCCTGGCCCTGAAACTGCAGCACGTGTCCTGAGAGGGTTCTCAGAGGGTTCGTAGAATGTGCTGGGAGGTTGGCTGCGGATACTGGGGTCGTGATGGGTGAGGCGCAGGTGGCGGGGCCTTCGGCGGGGCGGTCAGTGCCGGTGCAGCGGGTGGATGGCAGCCCGGTGCGGGTGCTGGTCGTCGATGATGAGCCGAGCCTGGCGGAGCTGCTGGCCAGCGTGCTGCGGTATGAGGGCTGGGCGATCCAGACGGCCGGGGACGGCGCGTCGGCGGTCCGGGCGGCGCGGGAGTTCCGGCCGGACGCGGTGGTGCTGGACATCATGCTGCCCGATTTCGACGGGCTGGAGGTGCTGCGCCGGGTCCGGGCCGAGAACCCGCACGTGTGCGTGCTGTTCCTGACGGCCAAGGACGCGGTCGATGACCGGGTGGCCGGGATCACCGCCGGCGGCGATGACTACGTGACCAAGCCGTTCTCCCTGGAAGAGGTGCTGGCCCGGCTGCGCGGGCTGCTGCGCCGGGCCGGGATCGCCCGTTCCCGCGGCGAGACCCAGCTGGTGGTCGGGGACCTGATCATGGACGAGGACGCCCGCGAGGTCCGCCGCGGCGACGAGGTGATCGACCTGACCGCCACCGAGTTCGAGCTGCTGCGGTTCCTGATGCGCAACCCCCGCCGGGTACTGTCCAAGGCCCAGATCCTCGACCGGGTCTGGAACTACGACTTCGGCGGCCAGGCCCACGTCGTCGAGCTGTACATCTCCTACCTCCGCAAGAAAATCGACGCCGGCCGCGAACCCCTCATCCACACCGTCCGCGGCGTCGGCTACGTCCTCAAACCCGCCAGCTAAGGCCACCGCATGACCACACCCGACGCCGCCCCCGCGGCGGAGGTCCCGCCTGGACGGCGTTACCGCCTTCGGCCCCGGACGCTGCGCGGGCGGCTCATCGCCGGGCTGGTGACGCTGCTCATCGTGGCGTGCGCCGGGGTCGGCGCCGCCACCTACGTGGTGCTCAGCCACACCCTGATCAACCAGCTCAGCCGGCAGGTCTTCGAGGCCAACCAGCGATACAGCAGCTGCCTGGAAGCACCGGGACCGGAGGCGGACCACGGCCGCCAGCCGGTTCAATCGCCCAGTGACGGCGACCATGACAACGACAACTTCCGCGGTGCCCCGCAGCAGTGCGGGAAGGATCAGGGCGAGCAGACTTTCACCGCCGCGATCGTGGACCACCAGGTGCGCTTCCCGGCGGTCGCCAACGGCGCTTGCCACCTGACCCAGTCCGACAAGGCCAAGCTGCTGGCCCTGACCAGCCACCACCCCACCATCGTGACGCTGTCCGCACTGGGGCCCTACCAGGTCATGGCGTCCCCGGGACCCGACCAGACCGTGCTGGTCACCGGAATGCCACTGAGCCTGGTCGATTCCACCCTGCAGCAGGTGGAGCTGGCCGAGATCGTCGTCTTCTCGGCCGCCGTCCTGCTCACCGGGGTCATCGGGACGGGGTTTGTGCGGTTGTCGTTGCGGCCGTTGCGGCGGGTGGCGGCGACGGCGGCGCGGGTGGCGCAGCTGCCGCTGGCCAGCGGGGAGGTGACGCTGAGCGAGCGGGTCCCGGACGCCAACCCGCGGACCGAGGTCGGGCAGGTCGGGTCGGCGTTCAACCGGATGCTCGGCCACGTGGAGGGCGCCCTGGCCCGCCGGGCCGCCTCCGAGGCCCGGCTGCGCCGCTTCGCCGCCGACGCCAGCCACGAACTGCGCACCCCGCTGGCCGCCATCCGCGGCTACGCCGAACTCGCCCTGCGCCACCCCGGGCCGGTCCCCCCCGACATCGAGCACGCCCTGCGCCGCGTCGAATCCGAATCCGCCCGGATGGGCGTCCTGGTCGACGAGCTCCTGCTGCTGGCCCAGCTCGACGCCGGCCGCCCGCTGGCCCGCGAGCCCGTCGACCTGACCCGCCTGGCCATCGACGCCACCTCCGACGCCCGCGCCGCCGCCGCCCGCCACCGCTGGCAGCTCGAACTGCCCGGCGAGCCCGTCCTGGTCCGCGGCGACGAGCACCGCCTGCACCAGGTCCTGGCCAACCTCATGTCCAACGCCGCCAAGCACACCCCGCCCGGCACCACCGTCACCATCGCCCTGGCCGACGGCCCGCCCCCCGGACCCGGCGGCCAGGCCACCATCGAGCTGTCCGTCACCGACAACGGCCCCGGCATCCCCCCCGACCTCCAGCCCACCCTCTTCGAGCGCTTCGTCCGCGGCGACACCACCCGCTCCCACCAAGCCGGCCAGCCCCCCTCCACCGGCCTCGGCCTCGCCATCGTCGACGCCGTCACCACCGCCCACCACGGCACCGTCACCCTCGACTCCAAACCCGGCCACACCCGCTTCACCATCACGCTGCCCCGGCTCGAGCCGTTGGCGGCACCGCAGGACGGCGCCGCCGCGCAGCCCGCAGGCTGGCCTCCTGACCGGCCGTGATGAGCCAGGTCTACGCGGTTCTCGGCGTTCACGCCCCCGGGTGCCAGGCCGTGGCATCGGCCCGCCGGGACCTGGTTCCGCCTCCGGGACCCGGACGGCCCGGCGCCGCGGTGGCGGCCTCACGGCCGGCCCGGCGGCTCCGGCCGGGCGGCTCAGGCCGGGCGGGCGTCTGGCCGGCCCCGGCGGCTCCGGCCGGCCCGCGGCCGGGAGCCTGACCCGGGGCAGGCGCGCCCGCCGCTCAAGAACGTCCTGAGAGGGTTCTCAGAGGGTTCGTAGAATGTGCTGGGAGGTTGGCTGCGGATACTGGGGTCGTGATGGGTGAGGCGCAGGTGGCGGGGCCTTCGGCGGGGCGGTCAGTGCCGGTGCAGCGGGTGGATGGCAGCCCGGTGCGGGTGCTGGTCGTCGATGATGAGCCGAGCCTGGCGGAGCTGCTGGCCAGCGTGCTGCGGTATGAGGGCTGGGCGATCCAGACGGCCGGGGACGGCGCGTCGGCGGTCCGGGCGGCGCGGGAGTTCCGGCCGGACGCGGTGGTGCTGGACATCATGCTGCCCGATTTCGACGGGCTGGAGGTGCTGCGCCGGGTCCGGGCCGAGAACCCGCACGTGTGCGTGCTGTTCCTGACGGCCAAGGACGCGGTCGATGACCGGGTGGCCGGGATCACCGCCGGCGGCGATGACTACGTGACCAAGCCGTTCTCCCTGGAAGAGGTGCTGGCCCGGCTGCGCGGGCTGCTGCGCCGGGCCGGGATCGCCCGTTCCCGCGGCGAGACCCAGCTGGTGGTCGGGGACCTGATCATGGACGAGGACGCCCGCGAGGTCCGCCGCGGCGACGAGGTGATCGACCTGACCGCCACCGAGTTCGAGCTGCTGCGGTTCCTGATGCGCAACCCCCGCCGGGTACTGTCCAAGGCCCAGATCCTCGACCGGGTCTGGAACTACGACTTCGGCGGCCAGGCCCACGTCGTCGAGCTGTACATCTCCTACCTCCGCAAGAAAATCGACGCCGGCCGCGAACCCCTCATCCACACCGTCCGCGGCGTCGGCTACGTCCTCAAACCCGCCAGCTAAGGCCACCGCATGACCACACCCGCGTGGCGCCGGACCACGCCGGGACGCTGGCTGGCCAGCCGCACGCTGCGCGGCAGGCTGATCGCCGGGCTGCTCGCGCTGCTCGCGGTGGCCTGCGCCGCGGTCGGCATCGTGACCTACGTGGTGCTCAGCCACACCCTGATCAACCAGCTGGACCTGCAGCTGCAGTCGGCCGGCAGCCGGTACGTGGCCTGCATCGAGGAGCAGGACGACAACGGCCCCAAGCCGCCGCCGGGCATCCCGGCCACGGCGAACTGCAACCAGACCCCGGGACTGGGACCCGGCACGTTCGGCGCCCGGCTCAAGGACGGCGTGGTCACCAACCAGGCCGTCATCGGCGGCAAAGTCCACCTGACCGCCGCGGACACGGCACGGCTGGGCCGGCTGCCGCCCAACGGCGGGTTCCGCACCGTGGAGCTCGACTCGCTGCACGGCGACTACCGCGTCACCGCGGTCCGCGGCCATGACGGTGACGTGCTGATCACCGGGCTGCCGCTGGCCGGCATGGAATCCACCCTGAGGAAGGTGGAGATCGCTGAGATAGTGGCGTTCTCAGCGGCGCTGGTGCTGACCGGCCTGCTGGGGACGGGGTTTGTGCGGTTGTCGTTGCGGCCGTTGCGGCGGGTGGCGGCGACGGCGGCGCGGGTGGCGCAGCTGCCGCTGGCCAGCGGGGAGGTGACGCTGAGCGAGCGGGTCCCGGACGCCAACCCGCGGACCGAGGTCGGGCAGGTCGGGTCGGCGTTCAACCGGATGCTCGGCCACGTGGAGGGCGCCCTGGCCCGCCGGGCCGCCTCCGAGGCCCGGCTGCGCCGCTTCGCCGCCGACGCCAGCCACGAACTGCGCACCCCGCTGGCCGCCATCCGCGGCTACGCCGAACTCGCCCTGCGCCACCCCGGGCCGGTCCCCCCCGACATCGAGCACGCCCTGCGCCGCGTCGAATCCGAATCCGCCCGGATGGGCGTCCTGGTCGACGAGCTCCTGCTGCTGGCCCAGCTCGACGCCGGCCGCCCGCTGGCCCGCGAGCCCGTCGACCTGACCCGCCTGGCCATCGACGCCACCTCCGACGCCCGCGCCGCCGCCGCCCGCCACCGCTGGCAGCTCGAACTGCCCGGCGAGCCCGTCCTGGTCCGCGGCGACGAGCACCGCCTGCACCAGGTCCTGGCCAACCTCATGTCCAACGCCGCCAAGCACACCCCGCCCGGCACCACCGTCACCATCGCCCTGGCCGACGGCCCGCCCCCCGGACCCGGCGGCCAGGCCACCATCGAGCTGTCCGTCACCGACAACGGCCCCGGCATCCCCCCCGACCTCCAGCCCACCCTCTTCGAGCGCTTCGTCCGCGGCGACACCACCCGCTCCCACCAAGCCGGCCAGCCCCCCTCCACCGGCCTCGGCCTCGCCATCGTCGACGCCGTCACCACCGCCCACCACGGCACCGTCACCCTCGACTCCAAACCCGGCCACACCCGCTTCACCATCACGCTGCCCCGGCTGAACGCCGGCTGAACGCCGCCCGGCCGGCCCGGGCCTCATAGTGGCCGCAGAAAGCGGCCGCAGAGCCGGCCCAGGCTCAGATCCCACCGTGGGGACATGACTTCCCCGCAGCATCTGCTCATGCCCGGCGGCCCGCCACTCCCGGCCGCCCAGCCAGCCCCGCAGGTCGAGATCATCGTCCCGGTTCGGAACGAGGAGCGCGACCTCGGCCCGAGCGTCGGCCGCCTGGTCAGCTACCTGGGCGCCAGCTTTCCGTTCGCCGCCCGGGTGACCATCGCGGACAACGGCAGTACCGACCGGACCTGGGCCGTCGCCACGGAACTGACCAGGACCTGCCCGGGCGTCCGGGCCGTGCGGCTGGCCCAGCCGGGCCGCGGCCGGGCGCTGCGCGCCCAGTGGGCGGCGAGCGAGGCCCAGGTACTCGCCTACATGGATGTCGACTTGTCGACTGACCTGAACGCCCTGCTGCCGCTGGTGGCGCCGCTGCTGTCCGGGCACAGCGACGTCGCCATCGGCACCCGGCTGGCCCGCGGGGCGCGCGTGGTCCGCGGCCCGCGGCGGGAGGTGATCTCCCGCGGCTACAACCTGCTGCTGCACGCCGCGCTCGGGGCGCGGTTCTCCGACGCGCAATGCGGGTTCAAGGCCATCACCGCGGACAAGGCCCGGGTCCTGCTCCCGCTGACCCGGGACACCGGCTGGTTCTTCGACACCGAACTGCTGGTCCTGGCGCAGCGGGCCGGGCTGCGCATCCACGAGGTACCGGTGGACTGGATCGATGACGCCGACTCCCGGGTGGACATCGTGGCCACCGCGCTCGCCGACCTGCGCGGCATCATCCGGCTCGGCTGGGGGCTGGGCCGCGGGACGGTCCGGGTGCCGGCGCTGCGCAGCCTGTCACTGGCGCCGGCCAGGCGCCCGGAACTCCCCCGCCAGGTGGCCCGGTTCGCGCTGGTCGGCCTGGCCAGCACGGCGGCCTACCTCCTGCTGTACCTGGCCCTGCGCGACGTGCTGGCCGCGCAGGCGGCCAACGCGCTGAGCCTGCTGGCCACCGCGATCGGGAACACCGCGGTGAACCGCCGGTTCACGTTCGGCATCCGCAGCGCGGCCGGCACCGCCCGGCACCAGTTCCGCGGCCTCATCGCCTCCGGCGCCGGGCTGCTGCTCACCTCCGGGGCGCTGGCCGGCCTGCACGCGGCCTCCGCCCGCCCGGCCCGGGCCGCCGAGGTTGCCGTGCTGCTGGGGGCCAACCTGCTGGCCACCGCCGTCCGCTTCGGCCTGTACCGGTCCTGGGTCTTCCGGCGCCCGGTCAGCGGGGTGCCCGTGGCCCCCGAGCCCGGTGCTCCCGTGCCCGGCCCCCAGGAACCCGCGACCCAGGCTGGCCCCATCGGCCGGCCGGAAGGATACTGCCGATGAGCGCCGTCACCACCGGCCCCGCCCCGGCGGCCGGGCGGGCAGATGCCCGGCCCGGCGCGCTGCGCCGGCTGCGCCGCGGCCCCGCCGCTGACCCGCGCTGGGCCCGCCCCGCACTGCTCGGCCTGCTCGCGCTGACCGCCCTGCTGTACGTGGCCGGGCTCAGCCGCAACGGATGGGGCAACGACTTCTACGCCGCCGCCGTCCAGGCGGGTACCAAGAGCTGGAAGGCGTTCTTCTTCGGCTCGTTCGACTCGTCGAGCTTCATCACGGTGGACAAGACACCGGGCTCGCTGTGGGTGATGGAGCTGTCCGCGCGGATCTTCGGGCTGAACTCCTGGAGCCTCCTGCTGCCGCAGGCCGCCGAGGGCGTGGCCACGGCTGGCTTGCTGTACGCCACCGTGCGGCGCTGGCACGGGCCCGCCGCGGGACTGATCGCCGCGGGGGTGCTGGCCTGCACGCCGGTCGCCACGCTGATGTTCCGCTTCAACAACCCGGACGCCCTGCTGGTGCTCCTGATGACGGCGGCGGCCTACGCCATGACCCGGGCCATCGAGTCCGGGCGGACCCGCTGGATCGTGCTGGCGGGCGCGCTGCTCGGCGCCGGCTTCCTGACCAAGATGCTGCAGGCGTTCCTGGTCCTGCCGGCCTTCGCGCTGGCTTACCTGGTGGCGGGGCCGCCGCGGCTGGGCCGGCGGATCCGGCAGCTGCTGGCGGGCGCCGCGTCCCTGGTGGCCGCGGCTGGCTGGTGGGTGGCGATCGTCCAGTTCACCCCGGCCGCCGGCCGCCCGTACATCGGCGGGTCGACCACCAACAGCGTGCTGCAGCTGGCCTTCGGCTACAACGGCCTCGGCCGGCTGGACGGGAACGAGACCGGCTCGGTGGGGTTCACCGCCGGGCACGGGTCCGGGCCGTCGTTCAGCGGCGCGGCCGGCCTGGCCCGGCTGTTCGGCCGTGACATGGGCAGCCAGATCAGCTGGCTGCTGCCCGCCGCCCTGATCGCGCTGGCCGCCCTGGCCTGGGTCGCGCTCCGGCGCCCACGGGCGGTCCAGGGGCCGCGCCGCCCGGCCCGGGATAACCGGGCCGCCGCCGCCGCGCTGCTGTGGGGCGGCTGGCTGCTGGTCACCGGCCTGGTGTTCAGCTTCATGAGCGGGATCATCCACCCGTACTACACGGTCGCCCTGGCTCCCGCGATCGGCGCGCTGGCCGGGATCGGCGCGGTCCTCGGCTGGCGGTCACGGGACCGGCCGGCCGCCCGGCTGGCGCTGGCCGCCGCCCTGGCCGTCACCGGCAGCTGGGCGTACCTGCTGCTGGGCCGCACCCCCGGCTGGCTGCCCTGGCTGCGCCCGCTGGTGCTGGCCTGCGGGCTGGCTGCGGTCGTCGTGGTCCTGGCCGCCGGCCGGCTGCGCGGCCGCACGGCGCTGCTGGCCGTCGCGCCGCTGGCCCTGGTGGCCGGGCTGGCCGGCCCGGTCGCGTACAGCATCGACACGGTGGCCACGGCGCAGAGCGGCGCGCTGCCCACGGCGGGACCGGCCGTGACCGCGGCCGGCGGCCCGGGCGGGTCCGGCGGCGCCCGGCCGTCCGGCACCGGGTTCCCCGGCGGGACCGGGCAGCCAGGCGCGGGCGGGGCGGCCGCGGGCGGAACCCGGGGCACCGCGCCCGGCGGGACGTCAGCGCGGCCTGGCGGCTCGGTCTCGCGGCTGCCGAGCAGCGGGGCGGGCCGGTTGCCCGGCGGCACGGCGGGCCGCGCCGGGCGGTTCCCCGGCGGGGCGGGCGGCCTGGGCGGCGGCCTGGCCGGGCGCACCCAGGTGTCCAGCGCAGTAACGAAGCTGCTGACCAGCGGCGCCGCTGGCTACCGGTGGGCAGCGGCCACGGTGGGCGCGGAGAGCGCGGCACCGTTCCAGCTGGCCAGCGGTGAGCCGATCATGGCCATCGGCGGGTTCAACGGCACCGACCAGGTACCGAGCCTGGCTGAGTTCAAGGCCATGGTGGCCGGCCACGAGGTGCACTACTTCATCGGCGCCAATGGCAGCAGCTTCGGCGCCGGTTCCGGGGACGCGACGCAGATCACCGCGTGGGTGGAGGCGCATTTCAGCAAGGAGACCGTGGGTGGCGTGACCGTGTACAACCTGGCCGGGGCGTCGTCCTGAGGCGGCCCGCGGGCCGACGGCCAGGCCGGCCCGCGGGCCGTCAGCCTGCCGCCCGCTGGAACGCGGCGGGCGTGATCCCGTAGCAGCGCCGGAACCACCGGGTGAGATGCGCCTGGTCCGCGAAGCCGGCCGAGGCCGCGGCCTCGGCCGGCGTCAGCCCGGCGGCCAGTGACCGCCGCGCCGCCCGGAGCCGCAGCAGCCGCTGGTACTCGCCCGGTGCCAGGCCGTGAACGGCACGGAAGGCCCGGTACGCCGCGTAACGGCTGCATCCCGCCGCGGCCGCCAGGCCGGCCCCGGAAACCGGACGGCCGGCCGAGCCTTCCAGGTAGTCACGGACCCGGCGGGCCGTGCGGAGCAGGTCAGCGTGACTTCCCGGCGCGCCCGGTGACACCGGCGTCACCGCGAACTGGCTGGCTGCGGCGATGGCCTCCAGGAGCCGCTCGCCCCGCCCCAGCGTAGACCCCGGGCCGGTCAGCGCCACGTGCAGCCGGCTGATCGCCCGGGCCAGCCGGGGGTCGGACAGTACCGGTGAGGCGAACAGCGGCGGCCCGACGGGGCGCCCGGCCATGTCGGACAGCACCCCGGTCACCAGGCTGGGCCCGATGTGGATCATCCGGTAGCTGAAGCCGCGGGCGGTGGACGCGTGGCCGTCGTGCGGGTCGTCGGGGTTGAAGGCCATGACCATCCCGGCCGCGCTGGTGTGCGCGGCGCGCCGGCAGCGGAACGACTGGGCCCCCCACTCCGTCACCCCGAAGGAGTAGCTGTCGTGGCTGTGCCGGTGGTACACGTGCTCCCTGAACCGGGCGTGCATGGCTTCCAGCGGCTCATCGGCCGAGCGCCAGTACGCCCACCAGTCGCGGTCCGCCTCGCCACTCACCCCTCCGAGTATGCCCCGCCGCCCGCACCACCGTTCAAGACCCGCCCCGGGCCGGGTAGCAGGCTGGTCGCATGCCTTTCGATACGAAGATCGCGATCGCGGTCCGCGCGGACCTGGCCGTGTGGCAGCAGCTGAACGTGACCGCCTTCCTGGCCAGCGGGATCGCCGGGACGTTCGGCGAGACCATGGGGAAGCCCTACGAGGATGGATCCGGGCATCGCTACCTGGAACTGTTCCGCCAGCCGGTGCTGGTGTATGAGGGCGGGGCGGACGCGCTGTCCGCCGCCCGGGAACGCGCGGTCCGCCGTGACCTGCCCACCGCCATCTACACCGAGGAGATGTTCGGCACCGGGCACGACGAGGCCAACCGGGCCGTGGTGCAGGCCGTCCCGGCCAGCGCGCTGCGCCTGGCCGGCCTGGCCGTCTACGGCCCGCGCAATGCCGTGGACAAGGTCTGCAAGGGGCTGCCGCTACACCGATGACAGCCCGGCCCGGCGCCGTCCCCACCATTCATGATCGGCAGGTCAGTGCGTCATCATAGCGCGAGCATTTTCCCGGCTGAGGCCGGCCCGGTAAGGCCGTTAATCTCCGGCTGAGCCTTGACAACGGATAGCCTGGTCACGGTGGTGCAATCGTGAGCATTACCAGGCCGGACGCAGGTCAGCCACGGATTCATAGCTGGATCAGAAGATCCGCCGACCATTCCAAGAGCGCCGGCCTGCAGGATAATGAGCATGTCCGCCCGCGCAGGTTCCGGACGATCCCCTAAGGAGGCGCCCAGTGACCGGCCTTGTCTGGCTCAATGTCCCGCTCATTGTCTTGGCCTTCTCCGCCATTGTTGGCATTCCGCTATGGCTGACATTCTCTCGCCCCGAGACGCACCCCGATTATGCCGAGGCCCGAGCACACTTCATGGCCGAGGCCCGCTGGGCCCAGGGCGCGGCGGTGTCAGCCGAGCAGCCCGGGCGCGCGGGCCTGAGCAGTGCGCGGCAGCACGCGGCCCCGGCCACGCCAGTTCCCGGCCGTCAGCATTCTGGATCGGCACGGGGTGCCCGCAGGCATGTGCAGGCCGGCCGCCGCACCGGCCGGTCAGCCTGACGGCGTACGCGTGAAGCTGACATCCACGTCCCCGGCCCCGGGTGATCGTTCAGCCAGGACCGCCGCCATCCGCTCATCGGGCTCGACCGCGGCCACCCACGGCACGGTGCGGGCGAGCGCACGGGCCAGCAGGCCGGTGCCCGCAGCAGATCGACCGCGACCGCGCAGCGGTCCGGCCGCAGCCAATCGGACCGCCAGCCTGCCACCGGCGCCCGGCGGTTCCCGGGGCTGGCACGCCGCCCCGGGAACCGCTGCCTAACTGGGCACGATTAATGCACACGCACGATGACTATCTTCACCGGCTTGAACACGTGGAAGAAGTGGTTGCTGCCCACGCCGTACACGTGCGATTCCTTGGCCACGTTGCTCAGGGCCTCGAGGAATATCCCGAAGTGGTTGCCGGTGATGTGGTTGCGGGCGATCACCGTGGTGGGCACCACGCTGGCCGTGGCCCCCAGGATGCCGGTGGTCCGGGTGTCGGGCACCGCCATATTCGTCTTCGATGTGGGTGAGGTGACCAGGTCAATGGGGTCACCAAGCAGGTTATTCCGGCCTATCCAGTTGCCGATGACCTTGTTCCCGTTGAAGTTCTGACCCGGCAGGTGGGCATGCAGGGTCACGCCCGCCAGGCCGTTGCCCCAGATGTGGTTGCCGGCCACCGTGTTGCCCGCCACCGTCTCGTGCGGAACTTCGGAGGCAATGACAACACCCGCGCCGCCGCCTGACGACTTCAGCGTTCCGTTGTAGCTCAGCCAGTTGCCGGTCACCAGGTTGTCGGTGACGCCAGCGGTGCTGTGCCCGGCGATGATCACCCCGCAGCCGCCTGGGTTGCGGGTGGCGACGTTCCAGCCAACTACGTTGTGGCTGTTGGGGCCGATGTCGTCCGCGACCAGGAACCCGCCGCCCGCGTTGTGCGCGGAGAAATTGCGGGTGGCCGAGGACCAGGATGAGCCGTTGATGTCCACGCCAACGTCACCGTTGCGCAGCAGCACGTTCCGGGTCACCGAGACGTGCGAGCTGGCGGCGACTAGGATGGCGTCGAAGCCCGCGTCGATGACCTTGAAGCCGCTGACCCGGTCGCCGCTAGTACCGAGAATGCCGATGCCGACGCTGCCGGGCAGCTTGGTCTTTCCGATGGTGAGCGGCGGCAGGCCCTTGGGATTGATGACCGCTCCGGGCGTGCCGTACAAGTTCAGCGGCTTGGTGATGACAACCTGCTCGGCGTAGGTGCCGGGACAGACCACCACCGTGCCACCCGGGCTGGCGGCGGTGACGGCCGCCCTGATGGTGGAGTAGGCGGCCGTGGCACACGAGTTGTCGGCACCGCCTGAGGCCCCGCCCGGTGATACGTACTCGGCCCCGTACCGATGATGGCCAGTCGTGGACGCCTGTGCTGCCGCCGCCGTTGCGCCGAGCGCCAGCAGGCTTGCGACTGCGCTCAGCGCGATAGGAATCTTGCGCATCTCTCCCCCTGGGAAATAACCGGATACCGGGCGGAAGGCGCAATTCAGATATAAAGGCGCAAAGGCGCGAACTATAACCCCCCTCCGGCTTCCCCCCGAAGCGGGACAAAGCCTATGAGCCGGGGCAGACGCCAGTCAAGGGAAGGCCAAGCCCGCCGCGGCCGCAGCCGCACGCCCGGAGACGGCCCGGCCTCCACTGCCCTCACCATAAACGAGCTGCCGGGATCGGCAGGTGAACTTAATTTTCGAGCGATAGGCCACAGAAAAGCGAGCATCATTATATGGCAAACATGAGCGTGTCAGCATGAATCATTTTGCGGCATGAAGTATTAGCCATTGGGACGCCAGCCGCTCGCTCTCATCGGCTGTACTCAGCCCAGGATCACGATTTACAGCTGGACTCTTAAGGCTTTCCGGCATGGTCATCCGGCCCGTGCACGAGGCCTCGCACCAGTTCGAGTGCTGGACCGGACTCAGCGAAGCCGGGGACGCGCATGGACGGTGCGGCGGCGGTAATCGCGGGCAGACGCGCTACCTGATTAATGAATGGCGGTGCCGAACAGATGCCCAACTCCGTAAGTGAAGGCCAGCCCGAGCGCCCCGCCGATAACAACTCGCAGTACGGCGCGGCGGACATTGCTGCCGCCGATGCGGGCACTGAGAGCACCGGCCAGGCCAAGGGCGATGAGGACAGCAACAAAGGTGACCGGTACGCGTAGCCCGGACGGGGGTAGCAGGATGGCCAGCAGCGGCAGCAAGGCGCCGGCGGTGAAGGAGAGCGCCGATGCGGCCGCGGCCTGGACGGGGCTCACGAGGTCGTCGGGGTCAATGTGCAGCTCGGCGTCGAGATGGGCGGCCAGGGCATCATGGGCGGTTAGCTCGGCGGCGACGGTGGCGGCGGTGGCCGCGGACAGGCCCTTGGCCTCGTATAGGGCGGTCAGTTCAGCCAGCTCGATCTCGGGCGTGTCCGCGAGTTCGCGTTTCTCCTGGCCAAGTTCCGCGAGCTCGCTGTCGCGCTGGCTGGAGACCGACACGTACTCGCCCAGGGCCATCGATACCGCCCCGGCGACCAGCCCGGCCAGCCCGGCGGTGAAAATGGGGCCCCGGGCAGATGTGGCCCCCGCCACCCCGATGACGATGCCGGCGACCGACACGATTCCGTCGTTAGCCCCCAGGACCCCAGCTCGCAGCCAGTTCAAGCGCCCCGCGGTGCCGCCGGAATGCGGCTCGGCGGGATGAGTTGGCCGCCCCTCGGCGGCCGCCTGGACCTGAGCATCGGAGGGCATCGTGCCGTCAGCATCCATGACCTCCACTAAATCAGCCCAGTGCAGGCGATCTCCAGGCCATCGTGGCGCCAGTGGCGGGCACCTCGAATTCGATCCCGGCAACGGGCCTGACCGCGGGCCCGATCTCGACTACGGCAGGTGAGTGAGGCTGACCGCCTGCAGTTGCTGGGAACCCGTGTTGGTCACCAGCAGCGTGCCGCCCCCGGGCAGCAGCGCGAACTGCCGCGGCTGCTGACCCGCCGCCACGAAGCCGAGCAGGGCAGGGTGACGGGCCAGTGCGGCCTGGACGTTGACGACGGCCAGGTCGGAGACGCCACTAGGTGATTCACCACGGTCGGAATCAGCGACCACGATCCGGGTGCCGTGATCCACCAGGATGAGCCCGAGCGGCACCGCGCCGACCGCCTGACGCGCAACCAGTGCGTGCTGCGGGTCGCTGAGCAGCTTGGCGGCGGAGAAGCCGAGCAGGGCATCGGAGTTCGCCGCCGTCACCCAGACCTGCGACCCATCGGCCGAGGTGATCACCCGGGACGGCCCGCAGCCGGCCGCCACGGTCTTGACCGCGGCGGCCGCGGGGTGTGCCTCGGCGGTGCGCACGTTGATGACGCTCAACCCCCCGCCGGCCGAGGAGTTTCCCTGGCCCGCGCTGGTCACGTAGGCATAGCGGCCGTCGGGGGAGAGCGCGATCCCGATCGGCTGCGGGGCGACCGGGATCAGCCCGACCAGGTCGGCCGGGCCGACGCCGGAGCTGAGCGCACGCTGGAGGTTGAACACTCCGACGTGGTTAGTGGTCTGGTAGGTGACGAAGGCGAACCGCCCGTCCGGGGTCACGGCCACCTCGACGGCGTGCTTCTGGCCAGGGGCTGACAGGGGCCCCAGCGGGGTGGCCGTGCCGCCCTGCTCCAGGTCGCTGACCCGGAAGACCGTGAGCCCGCTGCCGCCGCTGACCACCAGATGGCTCTGGTCGGGGGTGAGCGTCTCGCCGAGTGACCCTCCGGGTACCTGGTCGGTGGACAGCGTGCTGGGCGGGGACTTCGCGGTGCTCATCACGGCGAGACGGCCGTTGGTGAAGGAGACGAAGGCGAACCCCGGCCGGGTGGCCACGTCGAACGGCTGGCCGCCGAGTCCGGCCATCTGGCTGGTCACCTGCGGCAACTGCGGGGCCTTGGCGATCGCCTTTGTGCAGACCGGCAGCGTGAGCGCCGCCGCGGTCTGGCTGGCCGTGGCCCCGCCGCCGCCCCGGCCGAACAGGAAGAAGCCCCCGCCTGCGGCCAGCACCGCCAGGCAGCCGACCGCGATCGTGGCCCGGGACCGCCAGTGCGCCCGGGCTGTCACCCGGCCGGGGCCGGACGGCCCGTGGCCCGGGTCAGCCGGGCGGGAGAAGGCTCCCGGCTGCCGAGGGCGGTCTGGCCGAGGGCGGTCTGGCCCGGGGCGCGCTGGCCCGGGGCGCGCTGGCCCGGGGCGCGCTGGGCCGTCGGCGCCTGCCATGCCGAGCGCTACCTGCTCAGTAGCCGGCCCGCCAGATTTCCCTGGCTCCCCCGCGCTGCCCCGCGGTGCTCCGGCTCCAGCCGGCGGCTCCGCGGCTGTTCCCGGCAGCTCTCCGGCGCCAGCCCCCGGCTCCGCGGCGCTGCCTCCAGGCTGCCCGCTTCCAGCCCGCGGCTCCGCGGCTGTTCCCGGCAAATCTCCGGCACCAGCCCGCGGTTGCCCCCCGGCCCGCTCAGCCAGGCTCGGCGGCTCCGGGGCGGCGGCCGCCCCGGCCGCGGCGGCCGTGGCGCCGAACGTCTCCGGCGGGACCAGCGTGGTCTGCTCCCGGGGCGGGCCGGCCCGGGCCGGGCCGGGACCGGATTCCAGCCCGCAGGCCCGGCGCAGCGCGGCCGCGAACTGCGGGCAGGTCGCGTACCGGTCAGCGGGCACCTTGGCCAGGGCCTTGGCCAGGACCTCGTCAACTTCCGCGGGCAGGTCCGGGCGGCGGCTGGTCAGCGCGGGCGGCTCCGCCGACACCTGGGCCCACATGACCGCGATGGACTCATCCCGGACAAATGGGGGCTGGCCGGTCAGCATGGTGTAGGCCGAGCAGGCCAGCGCGTACTCGTCGGTGCGCCCGTCGACGGCACGCGCCTCGACCTGCTCCGGCGCGATGTAATCGAGCGTGCCGAGGAACTGGCCGGTGGAGGTCAGCGCGCTGGACGACAGGGCACGCTTGCTGAGGCCGAAGTCGGACAGGTAGGCGTGCCCGGGGAGGTCCGGGCCGGCCGAGGCGTCCAGCAGCATGTTGCCCGGCTTGACGTCCCGGTGCACCAGGCCGTGGGCATGAGCCGCCTCCAGCGCCCCGGCCACCTGGGTGATGATGTGGCAGGCCCGGGCCGCGCTGAGCGGGCCCTCCGCGTTGACCAGGGTCTGCACGTCCGATCCGTGGACGTACCGCATGGCGATGAACAGCACCCCGCCGGCTTCACCGGCCTCGAAGATCGGGATGATGTTGGGGTGGTCAACCGCGGCGGCGGTCCGTGACTCGCGGATGAACCGCTGCCGGAAGCCCTCATCCTCGGCCAGCTGGGGGGCCAGCACCTTGAGAGCGACGGGCCGCTCCAGCCGGGTGTCGTAGGCGCGGTAGACCACCGCCATGCCGCCCCGGCCGATCTCCTCATCCAGCCGGTAGCTGGCAATGCGGGAACCAACGCCAAACCCGCCCGATGAGGGGGTCTCCTCCGTCACCGTGTCCCCCGCCCCTGCGTGCCCGGCCGACGCCGAGGCACGTCGGCCTCCGTGAGCAGGCAGCCAAGCCTAGCAGCGTTTGCTGCGCCGCCTTGAATCATGATTCCCCCGGCGGCCCGGCGCAACGGGCCGCCCCGGCCAGGTCACGCCACTGGCGGCGGCCACCGCGGAGTACCTGGTCAGGCCCCCCGCGGCGGCTGGATGGGCCGGGTTAATTCTGGGTAAACCGGTTCTGCGGCCCTTTAGCCCGGAGCGGGCAGGAAGTAGCGTGCGAGCGTGCTGATCTCCCCTCACGAGCAGGAGCGGCTCATGCTGCACGTAGCCGCCGGGCTGGCCCGTGAGCGCCAGGCCCGGGGCCTGCGGCTGAACTACCCGGAGGCGACCGCCGTGATCGCCGCGTACGTCCTGGAGGGAGCGCGGGACGGCCGCAGCGTCGCCGATCTCATGGAGGCCGGGCGGCGCGTCCTGACTGCCGACGAGGTCATGGAGGGAGTCCCGGAAATGCTGGAGTCCGTCCAGGTCGAGGCCACCTTCCCGGATGGGACCAAGCTGGTGACCGTGCACCGGCCGATCCCGTGATTCCGGGCGAGGTCCGGCACGGCACCGGCCCGGTCCCGCTCAACCCCGGACGTGACCGGGCGGTGGTGGCCGTGACGAATACCGGTGACCGGCCGGTCCAGGTCGGCTCGCACTATCACTTCGCCGCGGCTAACCCGGCGCTGGACTTCGACCGGGCGGCCGCCTGGGGACGCCGCCTGGACGTGCCGGCGGGCACCGCGGTCCGCTTCGAGCCCGGGGTGACCCGGGAGGTGTCGCTGGTCCCGCTGGGCGGTCGCCGGATCGTTCCCGGGCTCCGGCCCGAGCACGCCGGGCCCCTGGACAGCGGCCGGTGAGCGAGACACCGTCGATCGGCCGTGGCCGCTACGCGGACCTGGTCGGGCCGACCGCCGGGGACCAGATCCGGCTAGCCGATACCAACCTGTTCATCGAGATCACCGAGGACCGGGCCCGCGGCGCCGCCGGGGCCGGTGACGAGGTGGTGTTCGGTGGCGGCAAGGTGATCAGGGAATCCATGGGACAGGCGGTGGCCACCCGGGCCGAGGGCACTCCTGACCTGGTCATCACCGGTGCTGTGGTGCTGGACTACTGGGGCGTGATCAAGGCCGACGTCGGCATCAGGGACGGCCGGATCACCGCGCTGGGCAAGGCCGGGAACCCGGACATCATGGACGGGGTGCACCCGGACCTGGTCATCGGCCCGTCCACCGAGGTCCTGGCGGGCAACGGGCGGATCCTCACCGCGGGCGCCATCGACTGTCATGTGCACCTGATCTGCCCGCAACTGCTCGACGAGGCACTCGGCGCGGGTGTCACCACCGTGATCGGCGGCGGTACCGGGCCGGCCGAGGGCACCAAGGCCACCACGGTGACTCCCGGGGCCTGGCATCTGGCCCGGATGCTGGAGGCCGCCGACCCATGGCCGGTCAACGTGCTGCTGCTCGGCAAGGGCAACACGGTGTCGGCGGAGGCGCTCGCGGAGCAGCTGGCCGCCGGGGCGGGCGGCTTCAAGCTGCACGAGGACTGGGGGTCCACCCCGGCCGCGATCGACGCCTGCCTGCGTGCCGCCGACGCCGGGCAGGTCCAGGTGGCGCTGCACAGCGACACGCTGAATGAGGCCGGCTATGTGGAGTCGACGCTGGCCGCCATCGCCGGCCGGGGCATTCACGCGTACCACACGGAGGGCGCGGGCGGCGGGCATGCCCCCGACATCATCACCGTGGCCAGTTACCCGAACGTGCTCCCGTCCTCGACCAACCCGACCCGCCCGCACACTGTGAACACGCTCGACGAGCACCTGGACATGCTCATGGTCTGCCACCACCTGAGCCCGCGGGTGCCGGAGGATCTGGCGTTTGCCGAGTCATGCATCCGGCCGACCACCATGGCCGCCGAGGACGTCCTGCACGACCTGGGCGCGATCTCCATGATCGGGTCGGATTCCCAGGCCATGGGGCGGATCGGCGAGAGCATCATCCGGACCTGGCAGACCGCGCACGCCATGAAGGAGCGCCGCGGCGCGCTGCCCGGTGACGGGTCGGCGGCCTTCCCGGCGGACAACCTGAGGGCCCAGCGTTACGTGGCCAAGTACACGATCTGCCCGGCCGTGGCGCACGGGATCGAGGGCGAGGTCGGCTCGGTGCAGCCGGGCAAGCTGGCCGACCTGGTGCTCTGGGAGCCGGCGTTCTTCGGGGTCCGGCCGCACGCCGTCCTCAAGGGCGGCATGGTGGCCTGGGCCGCGATGGGCGACCCGAACGCCTCCATCCCCACCCCGCAGCCGGTGCTGCCCCGGCCCATGTGGGGCGCGGCCCCGGTGGTGGCCGCCGCGACCTCGCTGGCCTTCGTCGCGCCGGCCGCGGTCGAGAGCGGGCTGGCCGCGCGGATCGCGGTGCGCCGGGCGCTGGTCCCGGTCGTGGACGTGCGCGGCCGCGGCAAGGCGGACCTGCCGCTGAACGACGCGCTGCCGCAGATCGAGGTGGACCCGGACACGTTCACCGTGCGCATCAACGGTGACCCGGTCGCGCCCGCGCCGGCCACCACGCTCCCCCTGGCGCAGCGTTACTTCCTGTTCTGATGCCGCTGACCGCCTCGCTGCTGCTGCTGGCCGACTCACGGTTGCCGGCCGGCGGGCACGCGCACTCGGGCGGGGTGGAGGCGGCCACCGTGGCCGGCCTGATCGGCGGCGAGGGCGGGCTGGACGGTTTCCTCCGCGGGCGGCTGGCCACCGCGGGCCTGGCCGCCGCCGGGCTGGCCGCCGCGGCCTGCGCCCATGCGGCCGACGTGGCCGCCGGTGCGCCGGCCCGCTGGCAGGTGCTGGGCGCGGAGGCGGCAGCCCGGGCCCCGTCGCCCGCGCAACGCGCCGCCGCGCAGGCGACGGGCCGGGCACTGCTGCGGGCGGCCCGGGCGGCCTGGCCGCACCCGGTACTGGACTCGCTGGCCGCCAGCGCCCGCCCTGGCCCGGCCGCACCGGGATCGCCCGGTGCCAGCCTGGCCAGCCCTGGCTCGGCTGCGCCCTTCCACCCGGTCGTGCTGGGTGCCTGCACCTGGATCACCGGCGGCACCCCGGCGGACGCCGCCATGCTGGCCGCGACCGCCGCGATCACCGGCCCGGCCTCGGCGGCCATCCGGCTGCTCGGGCTCGACCCGCTGGGCGTGACTGGCCTGCTGGCCCGGTACGACGCGGACGTGGCGGCCGTGGCCGCGGCGGCCGCCGGTGCCGCCGCCGGCGGCGGCTGGGCCGCCCTGCCAGCGCCGTCCGCGCCCGGGCTGGACCTGCTCGCTGAACGGCACGCGCGGGAAGAGGTGGCCCTCTTTGAGTCATGACCACACGGACACCCATCAGGCCCTCGGCGGCCACCCCGGCCGGGCCGTACGGCTCGGCGTCGGGGGGCCGGTCGGCAGCGGCAAGACCGCCCTGGTGGCCGCCCTCTGCCTGGTGCTCCGGGACGAACTGGCCCTGGCCGTGGTGACCAACGACATTTACACCACCGAGGACGCGGACTTCCTGCGCCGGGCGGGCGTGCTCGATGACGACCGGATCCGGGCGGTCCGCACCGGGTGCTGCCCGCACACCGCGATCCGTGACGACATCGCGGCCAACCTGGAGGCGGCCGAGGACCTGGAGCACCGGCACGCGCCACTGGACCTGCTGATCATCGAGAGCGGCGGGGACAACCTGACCGCCACGTTCAGCCGGGGCCTGGTCGACGCGCAGATCTTCGTGCTCGACGTCTCCGGCGGGGACAAGGTACCGCGCAAGGGCGGCCCCGGGGTCAGCCGGTCCGACCTGCTCGTCATCAACAAGACCGACCTGGCCGCCCAGGTCGGTGCCGACCTGTCGGTGATGGCCCGGGATGCCGGGCAGGTCCGGGACGGCCGCCAGGTGATCTTCAGCTCGCTGCGCGAGCGCCCGGGGGCGCCGGAGGTCAGCGAGTGGGTCCGGGCCCGGGTCCGCGCCCAGTCCGCCGGCGCCCCCGGCCCGCACCCGCAGCAACATGACGGTCCTGGTCATGCGCTCCCAGGGGCATGAATGTCCCAGCCAAGCTCGTGGCCAGCGGGGCGGGCACCGGCCACGCCGGGGCCGGCCAGGCGGGCACCGGTCAGGCCGGGGCCGGCCAGGCGGGCAGCGGGGTGACGGCCCGGACGGCCGTGCGGGCCCGGGCGGCAGTGGCCACCCGGGCGGGCGGCGGTGGCCGGACCCGGATCACCGTGCTGCGCTCCGACGGCCCGCTGGCGCTACGCGACACCCCGCACGGGGTGTACCTGGTCGGCGCGGCAGCCGGTCCCCTCGGCGGGGACGACCTGGCCCTGGACATCGACGTGGGCCCGGGGTCGCGGCTGGTGATCCGGTCGGCGGCCGGGATGCTGCTGCTCCCCGGGCCGCACCGCGGCACCTCGGCGCTGCGGATCACCGCGCGGGTCGGCCCGGGCGGCCGGCTCGACTACGGCCCCCAGCCGGCCGTGGCCGCCGCGGGCTGCGATCACCAGACCCTCGCCGTCATCGAACTCGGCACCGGGGCGGCGCTGCGCTGGCGGGAGGAGATCGTGCTGGGCCGGCACGGCGAGCCGCCGGGGCAGTGCCGCAGCCGGCTGGACGTCACGCTGGCCGGCTCCCCGGTGTACCGGGGTGAGCTCACCGTCGGCTGTCCCGGCACCGACCGCAGCAGTGCCGTGCTGGGAGGCGCGCGCGCCGCAGGGGGCGTTGTGCTGGCCGGGGAGGGCCGCCCGCAGCCGCCCGCAGCGGTCAGCGAGGGCCTGGCCGTGCTGCCGCTGGCCGGCCCGGGCGTGGCGGTCACGGCCACCGCGCCGGATGCGGCCACCCTGGCCCGCCGCCTGGACCACGGCGAGCACCTGGCCGGCTACTGACCGCGCGAGATCATCCGCCCGTCAGCGCCTTTCCCGGGCTGGCCAACCGGCTTATGCTCCGGCTAGACCGAAGTTACGGCTAGTTCGGTAGGCGGTTCCGGTTCTGACCTGGTGTTTTCCCGGGGTGGCGGGTTTTTGTTCTGGCTACTTCAAGGCGATCGGGATCGGGGTGCCGAGCAGGTCGAAGGCCTGGCGCTGGGCGGGGGTGGGCTCGGCGAGCATGGGCACGGTGGCGGTGGCGCCCGCGAAGCGGACCTGGTTGCGGGTGAGGGTGGCCAGGTGCTCCAGCAGGCCGCGGATGCTGTGGTAGGGCCGCCCGGCCGCATCATGCTGGGCGGAGGCTTTGGCGTGCGCAGCCGGTGAGCGGCGGGCAGGAGCGACCGGATTTTCCTGGCGGGGCGGGTTCTCGTCGGTGAAGGTCAGCGGCGCCCACGCCTGGCGCAGGTGCCAGGTCAGGTAGCAGGCGAGCATGCAGATCAGCACGTGGGCGCGGACGCGTTCTTCCAGCCGGTGGTAGATGGGCCGCAGGCCCAGGTCATCGGCTTTGATCGAGCGGAAGTCGCGTTCGACGTATTTGAGGTTCTTGTAGGCGGTGACCACGGCCGGGGCGTCCATCTGGGTGGCGGGGACGGGGGTGCGCAGCACGTAGAACCCGTCCAGGGCGGCCTCGGCGCTGATCTGCGCCTGGCGGCGGGTGACGGCCAGGCTGGTATCGGTGATCGCGACGTCGAAGTGCTTGGCGGTCTTGTATTTGCTGATCACCTTGCCCACCTCGACCCCGATTGGCCCGGCGCCGGCCAGCCGCCCGGCAGCGACCCGGGCCTGGATCGGGGCGAGCAGCTTCTCGGTGGCGGCCAGGAGGTCTTCGCGCTTGCGGGCCCGCTCGGCGGCCAGCACCGGGTTGCGGCAGCAGATGAGCCGCTCGCCGGGGAAGTCATCGCAGGTGATCTCGGCGAGATCCTGCTCGTCGAAGAGGCTGAGCTGCAGCGGCCCGTCGCCGGCCATCAGCTTCCTGATCGCGGGGGCACGCAGCGCGGTGATCCACCGGTAGGTCCCGCCGCGCGGCGCCGTGCCGTCCCCGGCGGCGTTCAGCGCGGCGATCCGCGCGGAAGTGATCATGCCCCGGTCGCCGACCATGACCATCCTGGCCAGGCTGAACTTCTCCCGCACCACCGTGACGATCTCAGTGAACGCGGCCGGGTCGCCGGTGTTGCCGGGCACCACCCGCACCGCGACCGGACGGCCGGCCGGGTCGGTGAGCAGCCCGTACTCGATCTGCAGCCGGCCCTTTTTGCCGTCGCGGGAGTAGCCGCGCGCTGCCAGCGGGCAGCACCGGCCTTCCATCCACGAGCTGGACAGGTCGAACAGCGCCATCCGTGACGGGTTCGCCTCCACGCCCAGGTGGCGGGCCGCCAGGCCCGCCTCGATCGCGTCCTGCCTGTTCTCCAGCCAGTCCATCGCCGCGTAGATGTCATCGGTGGAGGCACCGGCCACGCCCAGGTCAGCGCCCAGGCTGGTGTCATCCCACCAGGCCAGGGTGGACAGCTTCGAGCCCGGCCTGACGACCCGGGAGATGACCAGCGCCATCACCAGGTCCCGGGCCCGCCCTGCCGGGCCCAGCAGCGCGGGCACGCCCAGCTGGCGGGCCATGGCGTGCACCGCGGCCACGTGCCCGTGCGGCAGCGAGGATGTGATGGTCACCGCCTCCCCGGCGGCCACCAGCTGCTGGCCCTTGAGCCCGGCATCGATCAGGTCGATGACATGATCAGGCAGCGCGGACAGGTTGGCCACGGTCTCGTTCTTGACCGTGCCCGCCTCCCGGTAGGTCCGCCGCAGGTAGGCCGAGGAGTAGTCCCGGGCCCGGCCCTGCCGGTCCACGTACCCGGTCTTCCTGACTCTGACTACGTGAACCTTCCCGCCGCTTCGGATCATACACAGATCTTACGGCGGATACGCCAGGGAATGTCCTTCCGACACGCCACAAATTCTGACTACGCCCCATGACCGGGGACTACTGAAATGCCAGGTCAGGATGCGATGCCTACGGACAGCTACGGCAACTTCGGGCTAGAGGCGCCCGCCTGCAGCGAGGTGATGACCTTGTCCCGTCCCGCCCCCCGGGCCGCCACGGCCGCCATCGACTTCGGCGCCCCCTCCGCGGAGCGGGACATAGAGCGGGGACTGGAGGAGTACTTCGTCGAGTCGGACGCCTACGGCCGGGTCCGTTCCGGCGCCAAGCGGATCGTGGTGGGCAACCGGGGCATCGGCAAGAGCGCGATCTTCCAGGTGCTGGCCCGGCGCGAGCGTGAGGACGGCAGCTACGTCATCGAGCTGTCCCCCGAGGACTACTCCTACGAGCTGCTGACCCAGACGATGACCGCGGAGCGCAACGGTTCCTGGGCCAAGCTGGGCGCCTACGCGGTGGCCTGGAAGTACCTCCTCTACGTGCTGATCATGAAAGAGGTGTCGCGGCGCCGGGTGCACCTGAAGAAGGGCGAGGCGGCCCAGATCTACAAGTACGTCCGGGACAACCACGCCAATGCGCACGGCAGCAAGCTGTCCGCGCTGGTCTCATACCTGAAGCGGATGGAGGGGGTGAAGATCGGCAAGTACGAGGCGAGCATCCGGGCCAGGGAACTGGAGCGGCTGTACAAGCTGGAGGAGATCCACCACCTGCTGCCCGGCTTGCGCCAGGTCGCGGAGCAGCGCCGGATCATCGTGCTGGTCGACGAACTGGACCGGGGCTGGGATTCCTCCGAGGACGCGCAGGCCTTCGTGGCCGGGCTGTTCCAGGCGTGCCTGTCGGTCAACTCGCTGCACGACAACCTGCGCGTCTACATTTCGCTGCGGCAGGAGCTGTACGACGACATCCCAGCGCTGTACGAGGACGCACAGAAGTACCGGGACCTGATCGAGACCATTCACTGGACCGAGGGCTCACTGCTCACCCTGATGGCCAACCGGATCCGGCACACGCTGCCCGCGCTGGCCGCCAGTGATGACCAGGAATGCTGGAGCACCCTGTTCGGGGCCCCGCCCGGTCTGTCACGGGCCCGCTCCTTCGGCTACATGATCGAGCGGACGCTGTACCGGCCGCGGGAGATCATCCAGTTCTGCACGCAGGTCATCGAGAACGCGGCGGACGGGCAGTCGGGGCCGCCCTGGCCGCACGGGGCCATCACCGAGGCCGAGGCGCTGTACTCGGCGGACCGGGCCCGGGACATCGCCGCGGAGTACCGGTTCCAGTGGCCCGGGCTGCTCAGCGTCATCGACGCCTTCCGCGGCCAGCCGCCGGTGATCGGCCGCGACGACCTCGAGCTGCTCTGCCTGGCCCTGATCACCCGGGACATCCAGTCCGGCGGGACCGGCGGCTGGCTGGACGACTGCACGCCGGACCAGCTGATCGAGATCCTGTGGCAGGTCGGCCTGCTGCGCGCCGAGGCCGAGCCCGGTGGTGCCGTCTCACGCGGCACCACCTCAGCCGAGGCCACCCCGGGCAGCACCACTTCAGGCAGCGCCGGGCCGCGCGGGCGCAGCTTCCTGGGACCGCACCAGGCCCGGCGGCTCAACCTCGCGGCCACCCAGGCCTTCCAGGTCCATCCCATGTTCCGGGCCTACCTGCACGCGGGCGGAACCTGACCCGCGCTCAGCCCGGGCCGGCCAGCTGCCCCGCCAGCTCCGCGGTCAGGGCCGGCCAGGCGTCCGGGTCGTGCCCGGGCACCAGCCGGTACCCGCGGTCGGCGGCGATTCGCTTGAGCTTGCGGATCTGGGCCACGCTCTGCTCCGGCGAGGCCCCGATCCGGCCGCCCACCGCCACCTCCCGCTCGATGTTCTCGGTCAGGTCGGCGGCGTCGAACGCAAACACGAACCCGCCGCCGCCGGCCGACGCATCGCGCCGCACCACGAAGCTCTGGTGGCCGGGGGTGTGCCCGGCGGTCAGCACCGCGGTCACCCCCGGGGCGATCTCGGTGTCGCCGCCGGCGGCTCGCCAGTCGATCCGGGGGTCGTCGAAGTCCACCCGGAAGATCCCGTTCTCCTCGGGCCCGGGCGGGCTGGACAGGCCATAGTCGAGCTCGGCCCGCTGGATGTGCACCGGCACCCGGCCGGCGAAGTGCTTGAGGCCGCCGGCGTGGTCGTAGTGCAGGTGGCTGACCGCGACCGCACAGATGCTGGCCAGGTCCACGCCGACTGTGTCCAGCGCCTCGGCCAGTGGCTCGCCGGGGCCGGGCAGCACCGGCTGGATCGCCGGGTCCCCGTGGAACCGGGCGCGCAGCGCCGGATCGGTGATCAGCGCGGCATTGAACCCGGTGTCCAGCAGCAGCCAGCCGCCATCGCATTCCAGCAGCACCCCGGGCACCGGCTCGCGGAGCAGCTCGGTGTCTGGCGCGCCTGCCACGGACACGGATTTCGGCAGGTCCTCCCAGCCGAGCGTGAGCAGGATGATGCGGCGAACCCCGGCACTCACCGGCGCCTCCTTCCCGGCCCGGCCCGGGCCTGCCCGCAGGACGCCGGGCGGCCATGCCGGGGCGGGGACCGGCACCTCGGCCGTGGGTTTCCGTGACCGTGCGCTGTGCGACGGCAATCAAGAAACTATTGATTAGCAAGGTATGGCAACGCCCAGTGCCATCGGAAGGTCAGGAATCCGGGCAGCCGTCGGCTCTGTGAGCGCTACCAGGGCATTCCTGGCTCGGGCCGCCAGGTGACCGGGGGCGTCATGCGCTCGGGCTCGGCCGCCGCGCGGGGGGCCCGCCCGGCCGCGGCGTCCGGCGACAGCAGCGAGCCGGCCAGGTCAGTGAGCAGCGAGCGCACCGTGGCCAGCGCGGCGCGGTTCAGCATCACCCGGTCCAGGGCGGCGCCCGCCGCGCCCAGCGGCGGCCGGTAGGCGCCCATCATCGCCAGCGTGCAGCCACCGTCCTGCTTTCCCGCGGTCAGCACCAGATTGGCGTCCAGCACCGGGAACAGCCGGCCCATCGCGCCGGTGGCTTCCCAGCGCAGCGGGATCACCATCTCGTCCTCACGCGGCAACGGCTCCAGCAGCCGGACCCGGACGAGCTTGGAGGCGCCCAGCACGCTGCCGAACGGCCCCACCCTGATCTGGGTCAGGCCATCCGTGTACGCCTGCTCTGACCGGCTGCTCAGCCAGCCGCTGCGAGTCAGCCCGCCGAGCCGCAACCGCGCCACTGGGTAGGCCAGGTCCAGCGCAACCTCGTGGCTCGCGAACATGCTCACAAGTGAGCCATTGGGGGGCGCCTAACCAGGAGGGACCAAAGTCACCTATCTGGCCGCCGAACGGCTCCGGGTCCGTGCCGCCCGGGCCGCGGGCGCTCAGAGCTCCTGGCGCCGCCGCAGGTAGCTGAAGGCGGTCCAGCCGAGCGGGACCGGCAGCCAGAAGGTGAGCAGGCGGAACAGCAGCACGGCGCTTACCGCGGTGGCCGCGGCCATGCCGGTGGCGGTCAGGCCCGCCGCCAGGGCGGCCTCGACCGCGCCGAGGCCCCCGGGGGTAGGCACCGCGGAGCCGAGGGCGCTGCCGGTCAGGTAGACGACGGCGGCACTGGTGAACGCGATCGACCCGCCCAGCGCCAGCACGCAGGCGGTGAGGCAGAGGATGTAGCTGGCGGTCAGCAGCAGCGCGCCGCCGATCCCCTCGGCCAGCTTGCCCGGCCGCTGCACCATCTCGAGCAGCCGGGGCAGCACCTGGCCCAGCGCCGGCGCGAGGCGGGCCCGCAGCAGGCGGCGGCCGCGGGGCAGCGCCACCACCACCAGGGCCGCCACCACCAGGCCGGCGATGACGAAGTAAACCCAGCGCGGCGGGCTGAGCGAATGGCTCCGCGCGCCGGTGATGGCCACGAACACCACCAGCAGCAGCGCGTGCAGCACGAACGCGACGACCTGGGCGACGCCAACGCTGGCCGCGGCGACCGCCGCGGGCACCTTGTGGCGCTGCAGGTAGCGCACGTTGAGCGCGGCACCGCCGACCGCGGCCGGGGTGACCAGCGTGACGAAGGACCCGGCCAGCTGGGCCAGCACGGTGCGGGAGAAGCTCAGCCGCTCCAGCACGAACCCGGTCAGCGACCAGGCGGCGGCCAGGTAGGTCAGCGCGGACAGGCCCAGCGCGGCCAGCATCCAGCGTGGGTCGGCCGCGCGCAGCAGGCTGGTGATGTTGACCCGGGCCAGCTGCCCGATGAGCAGGTAGGCGGCAAGGATGCTGGCCACCAGGGTGACCAGGGTGCGCAGCCGGATCCGCTCCAGCTGGACCGGCGGGGCGGCCGCCCCGTCCGCCGGGGCCTCGGCCAGCAGCCGCTGCCGGAGCGCGGGCAGCACATCCTTGTGCCGGCGCAGATAGGCCCGGGTGGACCGGGCCAGGACCACCGGCTGCAGCAACGGCACCAGGGCCAGCAGCCCGGCGCTCCCGACCTCGCGCTCGGCGAGGGCCGCCGCCCGCTCGGGGCCGACCAGGGTGGCGAACTCGGCGAGCAGCTGGGCCAGGTCCAGCCGCCGCTGCAGGTCGCTGGCGGCCACGTCGCCGCCGCCCGGGTCGAGCAGCTTGACCCGGCCGGCGCCGTCGATCACGATCCGGTCCGCGGTGAGCGTCCGGTGGGTGACCCGGTGCGCGTGCAGCCGGCGCACGGCGTCCCACACCGACTCCAGCTGCGCGTCGGTCAGGCCGCCCCCCAACTCGGCCAGCGAGGTGCCGCCGTCGGCGTCGGTGGCCAGCACGATGGCCTCCGGGCCCACCCGGAGCAGGGCCCGCAGCCGGGGGGTGAGCACGCCGGCGTCCTCGACGGCGTAGGCCATCAGGGCCCGGCGCTCCGCGGTCCGGTCGGTGGACAGCGGGGCCCGGCGGGATACCTGGTCGCGGAGCCGGAGGGAACGGTACAGCCGGTACAGCGCGCCGGCCGCCTGCTGGTCGCGGTCGAACACGGTGACGTCCAGCTGCCCGCTGTCTGGCCCGTCCGCGGCGTAGCGGCGTGACTCGGAACCGGTTTCCGGGACCCGGCGCAGCTCGGTGACCGGCTGGCCGACCGCGCCGAGCGCGGCCGCGATGGCCTCGGCCGGGGGGCGCTGCGACATGGAGCCCGCGACGTACCGCACGAGCAGGCCCAGGACCCAGCCCAGCAGCACCGTGATGAGCACGGACAGCACCGTGGTGTGCAAGGCGGCCAGGCTGGCGGCCGCGTACAGGATGACCGATACCCACAGCGCGGCCCGCCAGCGCGGCCGCCCGCTCAGGTCGATGATCGTCGTGTACGCGATCAGGCCGGCCAGCGGGGCGTCCAGCGGGGCGAAGCTGCTGGCGTTCGCGGCCGCGGGCGCGATGGCGCGGTACAGCGGCGCGGCGGTCCCGGTGCGCAGCAGCACATCCGCCAGCGCGACGAAAAGGGCGGCGAGCACGCCGGTCACCACCGCCTCGGCCAGCCGCCTGGCCTGGTGCCGGACCAGCTGCCGGATGGCCAGCGCCACCGGCAGCAGGACGAGGGCCAGGACGGCCAGCACGCTGAGGGTGCCAAGGATGGCATGCAGCCCCTTGCTGGCCTTCACCACATCGGTTTCCACCCCGGTGACGGTCGCCTTGGCCAGCAGCCCGGCCGCCACCAGGAGGGCGATGCCGACGCATCCCGCCCCGAAGCGCAGCAGGTCGGCCGGGCGCCGGATGCGGTTTAGCTGGTGATCCTCGACGATCACGGCGGGGCGGGCCGGCCCGGCCCCGTCACCGGCCGCCCCGCCGCCGGCGGTGCCGGGCATGCCGCCTGCCTCCTCGCCACCGCGGCCGGACAGGCGCCGGGCTCCCGGCGTCCGCTGTGGTGGCGTCATCCGCTGATCGTTTCACCCCGCCGCCGGCGCACAGGTGCGGGTCCTGGTCAGCGCCGTTTCCGGCCGGGGCGCGACCGGACGAGCAGGCTCCAGGCCAGGACGGCGAACACCACGCCCAGCAGGGCCTGCATGCCCATGTCCAGCAGCCAGGTGGACGGCTTGTGCACCCACAGCGGGTCGGGCGGCAGGCCCCCGATGAGGGCCAGCCTGCTCGTGGACGCGGTGGCGGCAAAGCCCCAGCGGGACGGGAACAGGTAGGCCACCTGCTGCAGGCCCATCTTGCCATTCAGCGGGATCACCCCGCCGGTCATCACGACCTGCACCAGGGTGAGCAGCACCAGCAGCGGGAGGGCGGTCTCCGAGGTCGATACCGCGGCCGAGATGAACAACCCGATCGCCATGGAGGCCAGCGCCAGCAGCGCGATGGCCAGCAAGATCTCGGCCAGGGCCGAGCCCAGCACGACGCCGTGGGGCGGCATCGGGCGGCCGGCCAGCCCGATCGCCACCAGCACCGCCGCCTGCACCACGCTGATCGCCCCGAGCACGATCAGCTTGGACCACAGGTAGGCGCCGGCCGACAGCCCGGCGGCCCGTTCCCGGGTGTAGATAGGTCTTTCCTTGACCAGCTCCCTGACCGAGCTGGCCGCGCCGTTCAGGCAGGCCGCAACGGCCAGGATCAGCAGCACCGCCTCGGCATTGCCGTTGCTGCGCGGCGCCCCGGTCAGCCCTAGCGCATCCGGCATGGACCGGACGAGCAGGCCCAGGATCAGCGGCAGCGCGACGGTGAAGCCCAGGTACAGCCGGTCGGAGGCGATCACCGACAGGTACCTGCGGGCCAGGGTGGACAGCTGGCCGATGCGGCTGCGGGGCAGCGGGGCGGGCTCCGGCGCTCTCCTGGCCTGCTGCGGCCCCCGGGGCGTCAGCCCGGTCGTGACGTAGTCCGTGTGATACCGCGAGCAGGCGAACTCGGCGCCCCAGTCCCGCGCCGTCTCCTTGTCGAACGCCTCGTACACGCCGGCCCAGTCGGGCTTGCCGAAGAACTGCAGCCCCTCATCCGGCGGCCCGAAGTAGGCCACCCGGCCGCCCGCGACCACCTTGCCGTCTGGGTCCAGCAACGGCACCAGCATGAGCACCCGGTCGCAGAGGTCCAGGTGGGCGACGTCGTGGGTGACCACGATGACGGTCCGGCCATCGTCGGCCAGCCCGCGCAGCGTCTCCCAGACCGACTTCGTGCTGCCCGGGTCCAGCCCCGACGTCGGCTCGTCCAGGAACAGCAGCGACGGCTTGGTCAGCAGTTCCATGGCCACGTTGACCCGCTTCTGCTGCCCGCCGGACAGGGAGGACGCCCGGGTGTCCGCGTGGGCCTTGAGGCCGAGCTCGCCCAGCACCTCATCCACCCGGCGGGCCCGCTCGGCCTTCGAGGTGTCCCCTGGGAACCTGAGCTCGGCCGCGTACTGCAGCGCCCGGCGCGCGGACAGCTGCATGTGCAGGATGCTCTCCTGCGGCACCAGCCCTATCCGGTGCCGCAGCTCCGCATAGTGCGTGTACAGGTCGCGGTTGTCGTAGAGGACGGTGCCGCCACTGGCGGGCCGCATCCCCGTCAGCGCGCCCAGCAGGGTGCTCTTCCCCGCCCCGCTCGGGCCGAGGATTGCCACCAGGTTGCGCTCGCCGACGGGCAGCGTCACATGGTCGAGCAGGATCTTCCCGCCGCCGATCTGGACGGTGAGGTCCTGGGCGACCAGGGAGACGTCGCCTTCGTCGATGAACTCCCGTAGCTCATCGCCGACCAGCCGGAAGGTAGCCCGCCCGATGCCGATGATGTCCTGCTCGGTGATGGCGGCCCGGCCGACCCGGCGGCCATTAACAAAGGTCCCGTTATGGCTGTCCAAATCGACGATTTCGTACCGGCCGCCGCCGATATTACGGAGCTCGGCGTGTTCCCGGGAAACGCTGAGGTCGGGCACCACCAGGTCATTGCCCGGCGCCCGCCCGATCCGCAGCCGGCGGGCCGGCGCGCGCATCACCGTAGACGGGCGGCGGTCCACGCTGCTCATCCCGGCGGCCGGCAGGCTCGGCTCAGCCCCGGCGACCGTGCACATCATGACCGGCCCGCTCTCCGGGTGACCCAGGCGCAGCACGCAGTTGCGGGTGATCTCGATCCGGTTCACCCGCTGCGCGCCGAGGAACGTGCCGTTTGTGCTGCTCTGGTCCTCAAGGACCCAGCAGTCCCGGTCGGCCCGCAGGACCGCATGCTTCCAGGAGACCCGGGAATCGCTGACGACGATGTCAGACTGAGGGTCCCGGCCGATGCGGTACTGAGCGCCCGCACGCAGTGTCTGGTCGGACCCCTGGGTCTTCACCACGAGCACCGGGGCATCCGGCGGCGAGACGAGACGCTCGTTCATTTGCCCAGTCTAAGGGGATTCAAGCCTCGCTAATATAGCCGCACCTGCTATCGGGCCTGTCAGGTATCAGCGATGGCGGCGCGGGCAGGCGCGTGCTTTGCCCGGAAAGCCCGGAACTCAATCTCACCGCGTACCCGCCCGGTAGCGAACAGAATGCAAAGCGCGCTCCCCGCGGGGGAGCGCCATCGGCAGGCGACCCGCCAGGCGAGTGCTGGAGGCGCGGTGAGTGACGAGAACCCCCGGGCGGCCGGGGCATTCCCGCCCGGCTCACGGGCCGCCGGTGAGTTCGCCCTGGAGCCGGCGGGCAGGACCGCGCGGGTCACCAATTCGGGCTCGCATCAATTGGCGGCCGTAAACCTGGCCAGCCTGGGCTGAGGCCGCCACCCCAGTCCCGGCCACCCGGGCCTGGCCAGCGCGGATACCGGACCGCGGGACCGGGAACCGTTTAGTGTGGCCGCCTGGCGGGCACCGCTCTCGCCAGGCATGTCATAACATCTGCGCAACGCCCGGCATCTGGCCGGCGCTCGAGCAACCCCTGGCGGCCACCGTGAGCGACTACCCGACGCAACGCCTGCCGTTCCAGCCCGGACCCGACGGCGACCCGTACGCCGACTATCACGACACCTCCCGGGGCCGGGGACGCCGCCGGTCCCGGGGCCGCCGCGCCATCATCATCTTCCTCGTGACCCTGATCGTCCTGGTCGGCCTGTTCGTGATCGCCGACCGGGTGGCCGTGCGGATCGCGAACAACGAGTTCGCTACCCAGATCCAGAAGCAGGGATTCAGCAGCAAGCCCCAGGTCAGCATCCAGGGCTTCCCATTCCTGACCCAGGTAGCCGCCAAGCAGTTCAACGACGTCAAGATCACCGCCAACAACGAGCAGGCCGGGCCGGTCACGGTCGATAACATCAACGCGACGCTGGGCAATATCAAGCTCACCTCCGGGTGGACCAGCGGCACGGTGGGCAGCATCAACGGCACCGGGCTGATCACGTTCGGCAGCCTGGCCCACGCCTCGCCCGTGTCGATCGGCAAGATCACCCGGGTCAGCAACAACGAGGCCAAGCTCACGGTCACCCTCGGCGGCCTGGTTTCCACCAGCGCCGTGGCCAAGGTCACCAAGGTGGGGGACCGGATCGACGTCAGCATTGTGTCAGCGGGGGGACTCCCGGTCTCGCAGCTCGGGCTGGGCAATTTCTCCGTCCCGCTGCCCAACCTGCCGATGGGCATGACGCTGCAGAGCGTCAGCGTGACCACCCAGGGCGTGCTGGTCCACATCACCGGGCACGACGTGGCTTTCGGCGGCTGAGCCCCCCCCCCGCAGGCCCGCGCTCTGGCGCAGACCGCGGCGCCGGCCTAGCATGCCCGCGTGGCGATGATGCTCGGGGTCGTGAAGCGGCTGCTGCTCGGCCGGCCAGTGCGAAGCGACCACCTGGGTCACACCCTGCTCCCGAAGCGCATCGCCCTGCCCGTGTTCGCCAGCGACGCGCTGTCCTCGGTGGCCTACGCGACGGAAGAGATCCTGATCGTCCTGTCGGTCGGCGGCATCGCGCTGTTCCACTACACCCCGTACATCGCGCTCGCGGTCGGCGTGCTCATGCTGGTCGTCGTCGCGTCGTACCGGCAGAACGTGCACGCTTACCCGTCCGGGGGCGGGGACTACGAGGTGGCCTCCACCAATCTCGGGCCCCGGGTGGGCCTGGTGGTGGCCAGCGCGCTGATGGTGGACTACACGCTGACCGTGGCGGTGTCAGTCTCGGCCGGGGTGGCCAACCTGGCCTCGGCCTTCCCGGTCCTGGACGCCCACGTCACGTTGATTGCCGTGCTGGTGGTGGCGGCGATCGCGCTGATCAACCTGCGCGGGGTCCGCGAGTCGGGCACTGCGTTCGCCATCCCCACCTACTGCTTCATCGGCGTGGTCGCGCTGCTGATCATCTGGGGTTTCACCCAGCTGGGGCTGGGCCACCACCTGCAGTCCGACAGCGCCGGCTACCGGATCAAGGTCAGCCGTGAGTTCACCGGGGTCGCCCTGGTGTTCCTGCTGCTGCGGGCCTTCTCCTCGGGCTGCACCGCGCTCACCGGGGTGGAGGCGATCAGCAACGGGGTCCCGGCGTTCCGCAAGCCCAAGAGCAAGAACGCCGCCACCACGCTGGCCCTGCTCGGCCTCACCGCGGTGTCGATGTTCGCCGGGGTCACCGCGCTCGCGCTGGCCAGCCGCGTACACTATGCGGCCGCGCAGGACCTGGTCGGCGCGCCCGCCGGGTACACCGAGCGGACGGTCATCGCCCAGGTCGGCCGGGCCGTGTTCGGCGACACCTCGCCGCTGTTCTACGTCCTGCAGTTCGTCACGGCGCTGATCCTGGTGCTGGCGGCCAACACCGCGTTCAACGGGTTCCCGGTGCTGGCCTCGATCCTGTCCCGGGACGGCAACATGCCGCGCCAGCTGCGCAACCGGGGTGACCGGCTGGCCTACAGCAACGGCATCCTGCTGCTGGCCGGCTTCGCCATCCTGCTGATCGTGGTGTTCCAGGCCTCCCCGACCCGGCTGATCCAGCTCTACATCATCGGCGTGTTCGTGTCGTTCGTGTGCAGCCAGACCGGGATGATCCGGCACTGGAACCGGCTGCTGCGCACCGAGCCCGACAAGGGCGCCCGCCGCCGCATGAGGCGGTCCCGCGTGATCAACACGATCGGCGCGGGCTTCACCGCGGTGGTGCTGGTCATCGTGCTGATCAGCAAGTTCGCCAGCGGGGCCTGGATCGTGGTGGTGGCCATGCCGGTCATCTGGCTCACCATGCGCGGCATCTACCGGCACTACGAGAATGTGACGGTCGAGCTCACCCCGGCCGAGGACCTCAGCCTTACCCTGCCCGCCCGCAACCGGTCCATCGTGCTGGTGTCCAAGCTGCACCGGCCCACCCTGCGGGCGCTGGCGTACGCGCGGGCCACCCAGCCGAGCCACCTCGAGGCGGTCACCGTGGACGTGGACGAGGCGGAGACGCTCCGGCTGAAAGAGGACTGGGAGCGGGCCAGCATCCCGGTGCCGCTGACCGTGGTGGCCTCCCCGTACCGGGAAATCACCCGGCCGGTGCTGGCCTACGTCAAGCGGCTGCGCCGGGAGAGCCCGCGCGACATCGTCACCGTGTACGTGCCCGAGTACGTGCTCGGGCACTGGTGGGAACAGCTGCTGCACAACCACAGCGCGCTGCGGCTCAAGTCCCGGCTGCTGCTGCTGCCCGGGGTCGTCGTGGCCAGCGTGCCCTACCAGCTCCGGTCGGCGGCGCACCGCCACCCGGCGGGCGTCCAGCTGCCGGCCACCGTGAAATCGGCGCCGGCCGCCAGGGCGGACGCGATGCCGCCGCTGCAGCGGCTGACCGCCGGGCCGGACGCGCTGCACGCCGCCGACCTGCAAGCGGAGTGCCGGGAAGAGGGCGCCACCCCGATCGCCGACACCAGCGCCCATGAATACGTCGATCTGGCGGGCACGCTGCGCACCGTCACGCTGCGGCCCCATGGCACCAGCCTGACCATGGAGGCCGACCTGTGGGACGGGACCGGCAGCGTCACGCTGGTCTGGCTGGGCCGCCGGGACATCCCCGGCATCCGGCCCGGCCGGAGCATCGAGGTGCGCGGCCGGCTGGCCTGGATCAAGGACGAGCGCACCATCTACAACCCGAGCTACCAGTTGCGGCCCGGACCAGACTGAGCCGCCGGGGCCGGGGCCGGCCGGTCAGGGCTGGAAGCGGTACCCCATGCCCGGCTCGGTGCGCAGGTAACGAGGCTGCGCGGGGTCCGGCTCGAGCTTGCGGCGCAGGTGCGCGACATAGACCCGCAGGTAGTTGCCCTCGGTCTCGTACTGCGGTCCCCACACCTCGCGCAGTAGCTGGCGCTGGGTGACCAGCCGCCCGGAGTTGCGCACCAGCACTTCGAGCAACTGCCATTCGGTGGGGGTCAGCCGGACGTCGGCGCCGCCCCGGATAACTCGCTTGGCCGCCAGGTCCACGGTGAAGTCCTGGGTGGCCAGGACCGGCTCATCCGGGGCGGGCACGGCCCTCCGGACCGCCGCCCGCAGCCGGGCCAGCAGCTCGTTCATCCCGAAGGGCTTGGTCACGTAGTCGTCGGCGCCGGCGTCCAGCGCGGCCACCTTCTGGCTCTCCTGCCCCGCGGCGGACAGCACGATGATGGGCGTGGACGTCCAGCCGCGGACGCCCCTGATCACGTCGGTGCCGTCCATGTCGGGCAGGCCCAGGTCCAGGATGAGCACGTCGGGGCGGTCCCGGGCCATGGCGGCCAGTCCCGAGGCGCCATCCGCGGCCGTCCTGACCTCGTACTGGCGGGCGGTCAGGTTGATCCGCAGGGCGCGCAGGATGGCTTCCTCGTCATCGACCACCAGGATCCTGGTCACTGGCTGGTGATCCCGGCCACTAGTCGGCCGCGGCGGTCGATGCGGCCGGGGCGGCCGCCACGGGCAGGCCCACCTGCACGGTCAGCCCGCCACCCGGCGTGTCGGCGGCCAGCACCGTGCCGCCCATCACCTCCAGGAAGCCCCTGGCCACCGCCAGGCCGAGCCCGACACCGGTCCCCGAGCCACGCTCGCCGAGCCGTTCGAACGGCTCGAACATCCGCGCCTTGAACCCATCTGGGACGCCCGGGCCATGGTCGCACACCTCGATCAGCACCTGGTCACCGTGGCGGGCCGCTCGCAGCACAGGCGGCTGCCCGGCCGGGGAATGGGCCAGCGCGTTGGAGAACAGGTTGGCCAGCACCCGTTCCAGCAGCACCGGGTCGGTGCGCACGAGCGGGAGGCCATCGGGCACCGCCATCCGGATGCTGCTCGCCGGGGCCAGCCCCAGCAGCGCCGCCGGGGCCACCTCCTCGACCGACGTGGGCTGCAGGAACGGTGCCAGCGAGCCGGTGGCCAGCCGGCTCATGTCGAGCAGGTTGCCGATCAGCGCGTCGAGCCGGTCCGCGGCGTCCTCGATGGTGGCCAGCAGGGCGGCCTCATCGTCCGGGGTCCACGCCACGTCCGTCTGCCGCAGCGTGCTCACGCTGGCCTTGATCGAGGCCAGCGGCGTCCGCAGGTCGTGGCTGACCGCGGCGAGCAGCGCGGTCCGCATCCGGTTCCCCTCGGCCAGGGCCTCGGCCTGGGCGGCCTGGGTGCGCAGCCGGTCCCGGTCCAGGGCCGCCCCGGCCTGGGCGGCGAAGCCGTCCAGCAGCCGCCGGCTGACCGGCGCCGGCTGGCCCGCGATGGTCAGGGCCACCGTCTCGCTGGCCGGCACCCGGGTGACGGGGGCGCCGGGCGCGGCGCTGCCGCTGACCGCGACGCTCACCCACTGGCCGCGGATCCGCTCGGCCAGCTCGGCCCGGCCGCCGCAGGTGCCGGTGAGATGGTCCAGGACGGCGGCCGGCGTGTCCGCGCCGCCGAGCACGGTCTGCGCCAGTTCCAGGAGTGACGCCGCCTCAGCCGCGCTCCGGGCGGCCTGCACCTGGCGGCGGGCGGCCAGGTGGACCACGCTGCTCACCGTGACCGCCACCGTGACGAACAGCAGCAGGGCCAGGGCGTTGCGCGGCTCGGCGATGGTCAGGGTGTGCAGCGGCTTGGTGAAATACCAGTTCAGCAGCAGGCTGGCCATAACGGCGGCCAGCACGGCCGGCCAGAACCCGCCGACGACGGCGACGGCCACCACGGCGACCAGATAAGCGAGCAGGTCGTCGGACAGGTCCAGGTGCGGCCGCTCGGCCGCGAGGAGGACGGTCAGCAGGGGCAGGCCAGCGGCGAGCAGCACCCCGGCCGCCTGCCGCCGGCCCTTGAGGCCGGCGAATCGCTGGCCACCGCGCGGGTCCACGCTCCCCAGTCTGGACGACCGGGCCAGTTCGCGCACTATCAGGCCGGTCACCAAGCCCAGCAGCACGCAGCCGGTCATGGTCACCGCGTCCCGCAGGGCGTCCGGCCCGGACATCCGGAGCTGCGCGTAGGGCGGCCGGGAGAAGCCTGCCACGGTCAGCCAGCCGATCAGGCCCAGCGCCGGCCCGGCCAGCGGCTCCGCGGCGGCGCTCAGCACGACGACCACGATGCCCGCGAGGATGAGCACCCCGGTGCCGGGCAGCTGGCCGCCCAGGCCCGCGGCCACTGCGCCAATCACCAGGAACGCGGTGAACCCGGCCGGCAGCGCAATGTGCGCCGCCAGCCCGGTACGGGCGCGGCTCCGGTTCATCCCGCCCAGTGCATCCCCGGCCAGCGCCGGCGCGGCCGATCTTCACGCGCCTTTAACGCCGCCGGAGGCAGCTTTAACGCCGCGCTAACGGGCTGCCCGGGATCAGGGGCCGGGACGCCAGCGGCCTCCTGGACCGGGCGGCGGACGAACAGCGCGGCGACCGCGGCCAGCACGCTCAGGACCGCGGCACCCAGCCAGACGTGGCGGAACGCGGTCACCGCCTCGGCCGGCCCGGCCGGGACGCCGAGCACCGTAACGAACAGCGCCACTCCCAGCGCCGCCGCCACCTGGCGGGCCATGTTGACCAGGGCCGAGCCGGTGCCGAACCGGGCGGGCGGCAGCGTGGTGGTGCCCGCGCTCATCAGCGTGGGCAGGGTCAGGCCCACCCCCATGCCGGTGAGCAGCATGCTGGGCAGCATGTCGGCCGCATAATCCGGCGTGACGCCCGCTGTCCCGAACCGCCACAGCAGGCCCGCGGCGAACAGCAGGTTCCCGGCCGCGGCCACCGGGCCCGGGCCGACCCGGCGGGCCAGCGGCCCGGCGCCCAGCGCGAGGGCCGGGACCATAGCCGGCCCGGGCGCGATGGCCAGCCCGGTGCGCAGCGCCGAGTAATGCCACACGGCCTGGCACCACAGCACGTTGGACAGCAGCATGGCGGCGAACCCGATGCCGAACACGAAGACCGCGGCGCTGGCCGAGCGGAACACCGGGATGCGCAGCAGGGACAGCTCCACCAGGGGCCGCTCATGGTGCGCGCAGCGCCACAGGAACCAGGCCAGCGCCAGGGCGGACCCGGTGAGCAGGGCGATCACCCAGGCGGAGGACCAGCCGCGGGCCGGGCCCTCGACCAGGCCTCCGGTCAGGCCGCCGACGGCGGCGGTGAGCAGCAGGACGCCGGCCAGGTCGGGCAGCGGCTCGGCCGGCCGGGGCGGCGGGTGCGGCAGCACGCGCGCCCCGGCCACCAGGGCGGCCACCCCGACCGGCAGGTTGACCAGGAAGACCCAGCGCCAGTCGGCCTGGACCAGCAGCCCGCCGGCCACCGGGCCGAGGGCGGCTGAAAGCCCGCCGACCGCGGCCCAGGCCCGGACCCGCCCGCTTCGCTGCGGCCCGGGGGTGGCGGCCAGCAGCAGGGCCAGCGAGGTGGGGATCAGCGCCGCCGCCCCGGCGGCCTGCAGTACCCGCGCCGCGACCAGGACCAGCAGCCCGGGGGCGGCCGCACAGGCCGCCGACGCGGCGGTGAAGATGGCGATCCCGGCCAGGAACACCCGCCGCTGCCCGGTCCGGTCACCGAGCCGCCCGGCCGGGACGAGCAGGGCGCCGAACACGATGGCGTACGCGTTCAGCACCCAGGACAGCCCGGCCAGCGAGCTGCCGCCGAAGTCCCGGCCGATGCTGGGCAGCGCCACGTTCACGATGAACAGGTCCAGGTTCGACATGAAGATGGCCGCCACCACCACCGCGAACACGCGGCGTGACCCGGAGCTGGATTGGTTTGAAATTCCAACCGACATGCTCAGACGGTAGCGGCTGCCGGTCCGATATGGCAACCTTGGAGGATGGACGGGACCATCGGACCGGGGCTGAGCACCGCGACGGGCGAGGGCCCCCTGGCCGCGGAGCCGCCGGGAGGGCCAGGACGGCTGGCCGCCGCGGCCCTGCCCGGCCGCCCGTGCTCGATCGCCCGCGCGCTCGACCTGATCGGGGAGAAATGGACGTTGCTCGCGATCCGGGAGATCTCCATCGGGAACCACCGGTTCAACGAGATCGCGCGGAACACCGGTGCACCGCGGGACCGGCTGGCAGCACGGCTGAACCGCCTGGTATCCGCGGGAATCCTGGAGCAGCGGGTCTACCAGGAGTCGCCACGGCGGGCGGGCTACCACCTGACCAGGGCCGGCCGTGAGCTGATCCCGGTGCTCCGGGCCCTGCTGGCCTGGGGCGACCGCTGGGTGTCCGGCGAGCCGCCGGTGACACTGCGGCACGACGGCCATGACCTGGAGCCGGGGCTGATCTGCCGCACCTGCGGCACCGAGCCCGATCCGCACTCGGTCTCGGTGCGGGTCAATACCCCGGGATGGAACCTGCGCGGCCCGGAGCCCGGCACCACCTCATAAGCGCTCCGCGGCCGGCCCGGTCCCGGCCGGCACGGCCGCCCGGCGTGGCCCCGGCGAGTACCGCCCGGGCTAGCGCCGCCCCGCTAGCTGGGGCACTCCTCATGTACCCACTGCCCGTCCAGCCGCCGCCGCACGTCCTGGCCGGCGGTGATCACCGTCCCGCACCGCTCGCACACGGTGCCCGGGGCGTGCGCCTCGTTGTCCTCCGGGTCGAAATGCTCGATCTCCTGCTCCTCGATCTCCCGGTCGGTGATCTCGCGTTTCGCCGGGTCCTCCGGCTCCGGGGGCAGGGCTCCCTGGTCGCGCCGCTCGTCTTCGCCGTACTCGGGACCGAAATCAGGCCTTATCGTCATGAGTGCCTCCCGGGTCCGCGGCGTGGTCAGCGCGCCGTGCCAGTCTGCCAGTAGCGCACCCGGTCAGCCAGCCGCGGCCCGCAGCCGGCCGAACTCCCCGGCCAGCGACGTGGCACTCCAATGTGCATTGAGCCCGCTTGGGTTGGGCAGCACCCAGACCCGGGCCGACCCGATCACGGCGTCCTGCGGGCCGACCACCGCGCCCGGGCGGCCGAACGCGGTCCGGTAGGCGGTGACCCCGACGACCGCGAGCCACCGCGGGGCCAGCCGGGCCAGCTTGGCCTCCAGCAGGGCGCCGCCGGCCCGCAGCTCCGCGCTGCTCAGCTCCGCGGCCCGGGCCGTCGGCCGGGCCGCCAGGTTGGTGATCCCCAGGCCCAGGGCGGGCAGCTGGTCCTGCTCCTCCGGCCGGAACAGGCGGGGCGTAAACCCAGACTGATGCAGGGCGGGCCAGAATCGGTTACCCGGCCGGGCGAAATGGTAGCCGGTGGCGGCTGAGTACAGCCCCGGATTGATGCCGGCGAACAGGACCCGCAGCCCGGGGCCGGTGACGTCAGGAAGCACGCCCCGCCGGGCGGCCTCCAGGTCGGCCGGGGAGGGCCGTCCCCGGCCGGAGGCGGCGGTCATGGGCGGGCCCCGGGCACGCTCCGACCCTACCCTGCCCCTCCCCCGGCCGCGGCCTGCCCGGCCGCCGTGCCGCAAAGCCGGGTAAATCGTATTACCCCGCGGGCGGTTTCCTATCGGCTGACGTGCCGCGCAGAAGTCGTCTATGTTTATCGCACGCAGAAATGGCTACTCATAAATATCGGAATGCTTGGGCAGTCCGCTGGCAGTATGCAACGCTTTTGTCCCGCGGTGGGCCCTGGGCAGGTGAATATGCGCACTGGGGGGTGACCGCTATATTCACGAGCAGGCTGGCCGGGCCCGTCTGGCCCTGGTCCTAGCGATCTCTTCATGCGGCCAGGCACTGGCTGCCCAGGCCGCTTAGCGAGGTAATTCCAGCGCCCGCGTGCGCGATGGTCGCCGATGGCGACGCCGACGCCCTGACCCCGCGTCACATCCCGCCGCCGCGGCCGCCATCCTTTCTTCTCAGGTGGCTGGCCTGCGCCCAAGGGCGAAAACCGAGCGCGCCTGACGCGCCCCACCGAAGGTTCCCTTTGTCACTGAAGAAACCCTTTTACCGCCGGAGCGGAAGAATTGCCCTGGTGCTGGGCGGGACAGCCATCGCCGTGGCCGCCTTCGCCGGGGCCGGGGCGGCCGCCGCCCCGCACGGCACCAGGCCGCACGGCGCCAGGGGGGCCGGCCTGGCCGCCGCCCCGGCGGATGGTACCGGCCCCAGCGCCCCGGCCAGCGGCTCCCCGACCGCGGCCCTGGCGGCCTACGGGACCACGGCCAAGCGGCCCGGCCCCGGGCATGGCCGGGCGCCTGCCACCCGGCACGGGCCCGGTCATCACCACCCGGGCAGGCACCGGCCGGGGCGGCACCGGTCCCGGCCGCGCTCGCGGTGGCATCCTCATCACCGCCGGCCCCGCTCCGCGCCGCACGGCCTGCGCTTCCACCGCTCACCATGGCAGATCGCCTGGTCGATGCTGCCGGGGTTCCACTGGGGGCCATGGCAGTTCCGCTACCTCAACCTGCTGTGGATGCGGGAGAGCGGCTGGAACCGGTACGCCTGTAACCCGGCCTCGGGCGCCTACGGCATCCCGCAGGCCGTGCCCGGCAGCAAGATGGCCACGGCGGGACCCGACTGGCGCTCCAGTGCCCGTACCCAGATCCTCTGGGGCATGGGCTACATCCGGGCCCGCTACCTCACCCCGTGGCGGGCCTGGCAGCACGAGCTGCAGGCGGGCTGGTACTGAGGGGCCCGGCTTACAGCCGGCCCAGCACAGCCAGGGAGGCCGCGACCGGGGGGCGGCTGACCAGCGACGCCCAGGTGAGCTCGCTACGGCAGAACCGGGCAAAGGCCTGCGAGCCCTTCCTGGACGCCAGCCCAGTGTGGAAGGCGCCCGGGTGCCTGGTGAAGCCGGCCAGCAGCCGCCGCCCGGCGTCCATCTCGGGGACCAGGTCCCGGGCGACGCCGGCCGGGTACCCCTCCAGCGCCGCGGCCAGCCCGGCCATACCGGGGGCGGCGGCCGCCGCCGATGCGGCGGCCGCCCCGGCCAGCGTGCCGGAGCGGAGCGCGAAGCTGATGCCTTCCCGGGTCCACGGCTCGAGCAGCCCAGCCGCATCGCCGGCCAGCAGCACCCGCCCCCGGCGCAGCGGTGAGTCGTCCGCGCGGCAGCGGGTCAGGTGACCCGAATCATGCTCCGGCCGGTACCCGTCCAGCCCGAGCCGGCCGGTGAAGTCGCGCAGGTACTCGCGGGTCTGTTCGCCCTGGCCACGGGCCGCTATCACGCCGACGGTCAGCCGGTCGCCCTTGGGGAAGACCCAGGCGTAGGAGCCGGGTATCGGGCCCCAGTCGAGCAGCACCCGCCCCTGCCACCCGGCCGCCACTGGCGGCGGCACCGGGATCTCCAGCTCCAGTCCCAGGTCCACCTGGCGGAACCGCGCCCCCGCGTACCGGGCGCTGACCCCGGACGAGCCATCCGCCCCGATGAGTACCTGGGCCCGGAGGGTCTCCCCGCCGGCCAGCCGCACGGTCACCTGCCCGCTGTCCTCGGCAATGGCCCGGACCATGGCCCGCTGCCGCACTACCGCCCCGGCACCGGTGGCCGCGGTGCGCAGCGCATCGTCGAACTCCTCGCGGGACACCATGGCCAGCAGCGGTTCGGCGTAGTGGCGGGTGAACTCCCGGCGGCCGTTCAGGGTGGTGGTGACGGCGTGCACGGTGTCCCGGGCCGGAATCTGGATGTAACGGCGGGCCACCGCCAGCGACGCGCCGATCAGGCCGCCCCCGCAGGTCTTGTAACGCGGGTACTCCGCCCGCTCCAGCACCACGGTGCGCGCCCCGGCCGCCGAGGCGGCCAGCGCGGCGGCCAGGCCCGCCGGTCCCCCGCCCGCCACCGCGACATCCCACACCCGGTCATCCGCCACCCCCGCAGCGTAGACGAGGCGGCGAGCGGAAAAGTGTTTGCGGGGGGCCGGCCGCAGCGGCCAGGATTGGCCGGATGACCTGGACCGCACCGCAGGTGACGCGCACCGACCCGCCCACGGTGGCGGGCGAGCGGGAGTCACTGCAGACCTGGCTGGACTACCACCGCGACACGCTGCTGTTCAAATGCCAGGGCCTGACCGGGGAGCAGCTGGCCCGCCGGGCCGTGGCGCCCTCATCGCTCTCCCTGCTCGGCCTGGTCCGGCACATGACCGAGGTCGAGCGGTCCTGGTTCCGGATCCGCTTCACGGCCGAGCCGGGAGTGGGCCTCCTGTACTGCACCGACGAGTTCCCGGACGGCGACTTCGACCTGGCCGAGCCGGGCCGCGCCGAGGCTGACTTCGCCGTCTTCCAGGCCGAATGCCAGCTCGCCCGGGCGGCGGCGGCCGGGCGGGGGCTGGACGAGACGTTCCTGCATTCCCGCACCGGGACCACCTTCGACCTGCGCTGGGTCTATGTGCACATGATCGAGGAGTACGCCCGGCACAACGGGCACGCCGACCTCCTGCGGGAGCAGATCGACGGCACGACCGGGGACTAGTGGGGGGACGCCGCGGCCGCCCGGCCGCGCGCCGTTATCCGGCCGCGGCGGCGGCCACGGCCCCGGCGGCCGCCGCGGCCGGCACCAGTTCGACCCACGACTCCGGCACTGGCCCCATGAGCGGCGAGGAGATCAGGAAGTCGGCGGTGGACCGGTTGCAGGCGACCGGGATGTTGCACACCACAGCCACCCGCAGCAGGGCCTTGACGTCGGGGTCGTGCGGCTGCGGCTCCAGCGGGTCCCACAGGAACACCAGCAGGTCTATCTCGCCTTCGGCGATCCGCGCGCCGATCTGCTGGTCACCGCCGAGCGGCCCGCTGCGGAAGCAGGTGACCGGCAGGCCGAGCCGCTCGTGCAGCAGCCGGCCGGTGGTGGCGGTGGCGAACAACTGGTGCCGGGCGAGCCGCGGGAGGTTGTAAGCCGCCCATTCCAGCATGTCCTGCTTCTTGTTGTCGTGTGCTATCAAGGCGATCCGCCGCGCCTGGGCCGCGTTCAGGTCAGTAGCCATCGCAGTCCTCTTCCCGTGGTCGAGCTGGCGATTCGGTCATCGGATACAGGCCGCGACGTCGCGGTGGACCGGCTGCGGCTGCGCCGCCGCCTGGGCGCCCGGGCTGGCCGGGCGGTGCGCGGACCCGCTGGCTCCCTGGCTGGCGGACATCGTCATCGCCGGCCGCCGGACGGTCCGCTCCGGCTCAGTTAGCGGTAACGGGGATGACCCCCGCCCTCATTCCGCCGCGCCCACATTCGCGGAGAGCCAGTCCGCCAGCGGCCGGGTGGCCCGCAGGAACCCGGCGATCCGGTCGCGGGCGGCCGGGGTCTCCAGCCACGGCTCCACCGGCCACTGCCGCCAGGCGATGATGCTCTTGTAACGCAGCAGCCCGATCCGCGGGTGATCCGCCGGATACCCACGGGGAGCGGTCTTGAGCTCGCTGCGCGCGGAGACGCCGATATCGTGCCGGCCGATCTCCGCGATCACCCGCTCCAGGTCCCGGCCGGGGCGGTCCGCGGCCACTGCCCGGCGGTAGGCGTCCAGCTGGCCCGGCCGCATGTCGTACATCCCGGCGCCGGCCGCCAGGCCGTCCGCGGAGAGCCGGATGTAGCCGCCTCCCGCGGCCGCCGCGATGTGCGTCTGGTAGGGCGACTTGTCCTTGCTGAAGCGCACGTCCCGGTACGGGCGGAAGATCTTCCCCGGTCCGAATTCCGGCGCCAGGTCCTCGACCAGCTCGGCCATCGGCCGCAGCACGTACTTCTCGTAGACCGGCTTGTGCGCGGTCCAGTAGGCCTTCGTGTTCTCGGCCGCCAGCCCGTCAAAGAATTCCAGGGCTTCTTCCGGCCATCCGCTGAACGCCATTTCCAGGGCCCCCTCCCGGGACGATCCGCGCGGCGCGCAGCCATCCTGCCACGCGTGGTGACAAAGATAGCGCTGGCCAATGACGGGCCATGACAGTTGTCATGGGCCCGTCATGACAGCGGATGGTTGGGCGGCGCCTGCGCCGGTGCCACGATGACTTCATGACAGTCACGGATATGGCGGACGGACGGGGGCGCCAGCCCGCCGCGACCGGCCAGCTGGCCGCGGTCGCGCTCCGCGGGGTGCGGAAGAACTTCGGCTCCGTCCAGGCGGTACGGGGCGTCGACCTGGACATCGCCCCAGGTGAGATCGTGGCCTTCCTCGGCCCGAACGGCGCCGGGAAGACCTCCACCATCGACATCATCCTGGGGCTTTCCCAGCCCAACGCGGGTACCGTCGAGGTGTACGGGATGCACCCCCGGCAGGCCATCTCCCGCGGGCTGGTGTCCGCGGTCATGCAGACCGGAGGGCTGCTCAAGGACCTCACGGTGGCCGAGACAGCCGAGTACACGGCAAGCCTGTTCGCCCAGCCCAGGCCGGTTCCGGAGGTGCTGAGCCGGGCTGGCATCGCGTCCATCGCGGACCGCAAGGTCGGTAAGTGCTCCGGCGGTGAGCAGCAGCGGCTGCGCTTCGCCATGGCGCTGTTGTCCGACCCGGAACTGCTGATCCTGGACGAGCCGACCACCGGGATGGACGTGGAGGGCCGGCGCGGCTTCTGGGCGGCGATCCGGCAGGACGCGGCGAAGGGCCGCACCGTGCTGTTCGCCACGCACTACCTGGAGGAAGCCGACGCCTACGCCGACCGCATCATCTTGATCCGGCATGGGCAGATCGTCGCGGACGGCACCGCGGCGCAGGTCAAGGCACTGGCCGCGGGCCGGACGGTACGCGCCACGCTGGCCGGGGCCGACCCGGCCACGCTGGCTGCGGTCCCGGGCGTGGACAGCGTGGAGGTGCGCGGGGACACCGTGCTGGTGCACTGCAGCGACAGCGACGCCGTGGCCCGCTTCCTGCTGACCCAGACGGCGGCCCGGGACCTGGAGATCACCACCCGCGGCCTGGAGGACGCTTTCATCGCCCTCACCAGCGACGACAATGACGACCCCGGTAACCAGTCAGGAGAATCGCGATGAGTACCCAGTCGCTCCCGGTGCCCAACCTGAGCGCCAGGAACGTGCCGGCCATGGGCGGCTTCAACTTCACCGTGCTCAAGCTCGAAGTGCGCCGCCTGCTCCGCAACCGGCGGACGGTCATTTTCGCCATGGTGATACCGGCCGTCTTCTTCCTGCTCTTCGGGCTGAACAAGGCGTACGCCGGGGTGCGGGATGGGCATGGCAACGTCTCGGCGTTCATCATGATCAGCATGGCCCTGTACGGGGCCGTCCTGGCCACCACGAGCGGCGGGGCGATGGTCTCGATCGAGCGGGCCGCGGGCTGGAGCCGCCAGCTCCGGCTGACCCCGCTGTCCCCCACCGCCTATATCGCGATCAAGGTGATGACCGCAATGGTCCTCGGGCTCGCCTCGGTCATCGTCGTCTACGCCGTCGGCATGCTCAGCGGCAAGCCGTCGATGCCCGGTTACCTGTGGGTCGTCACCGCGATCTGCGTCTGGGTGGGCTCGCTGGTGTTCGCCGCCTTCGGCTTGTTCATGGGGTACCTGCTGCCCACCGAGAACGTCATGCAGTTCCTCGGGTTCGGCCTGATGCTGTTCGCCTTCGGCGGCGGGCTGTTCATCCCGCTGAGCCAGTACCCGCACGCGCTCCAGACGCTGGCCGAGTACACCCCGCTCTACGGGCTCAACCAGCTGGTGCATGCCCCGCTGCTCGGCCAGGGCGTGCAGCTCAAGTGGGCGGTCAACGCCCTGGTCTGGCTGGCCATCTTCGCCGGCGGCGCGATCTGGCGGTTCCGCAAGGACACCGCCCGGGTCTGAGGCACGGGGCCCGGGGGGCCGCCCCGGGCCAGCACCGCATGGAAGCCCGCGAGCCGCCGCAGATCCCTGCAGCGGCCCGCGGGCGGTCAGTTGACCAGGCAGCCGGTGCTGTGGCCGGTGGCCGGGAAGGCCTCGGCCAGGGCCCGGGCGATCAGCCGGGCCCGGACCGCATAGCCGGCCGAGGTGAAGTGGATCCCGTCGGAGATGTACCACTTCGGCCGGGCCACGGCCGCCCAGTTGTAAACGCGCATGTTCGGGTACCTGGGACACATCTGCAGCAGGGTGTTGTCCCAGGTCAGCATGTTCGCTTCGGAGTAGGGGCCGGTGGCCAGCAAGGACCTCAGGTTCACCCACAGCACCGGCTCGCCGTGGGCCGCGGCCATCATCCGCGCGATCCTGGTCTTCAGCCCCACGTTGGAGCCCACCGCCACGTCGGCGGTGTCGTTGGTGCCCAGCGCGATGACCCAGCAGCCGCGGAACCCGCTGCCGTAGATCGCCCGGGCCGCGTCATACCCGTTGATCTGTCCCGGCAGCACCTCGACCACCGAGCGGGCCCCGGAGATGTCCGTGCGCACGGTGCGGACCCCCACGTCGGCGTACTGCGCGGTGATCCGCAGCGCCGGATTGGGCAGGTACGCCGGGGAGATCAGGCCCTCCGAGGTGGAGTCGCCGATGTGCGCCACCTCCTGGCAGGAGGTCCGCAGCGGGCCGGCCGTTGGTGATCGGCTGGGTGCCGGGCTGGCGCCCGCCGCCCCCGCCGCACCCGAGCCAGCCTTCCCGGCCGCACCCGAGCCAGCCTTCCCGGCCGCCCCGGAACCGCCGGACCCGGCCGCGTTCGCCTGGCCGGCCGGCGGCGGGGGCAGCACGGACCCGGCCGCCAGCGCGCCGGTGGCCGCGTCGCTGCTCGCGGGGACCCGGACCGCACCGCTCAGCCCGGCGCAGGCCAGCGCGACCACGGCGGTGCCACCGGTGACGGCCGCCCAGCCGCGCAGCGCGGCCGGCTGGGCCACCCCCGCCTGCCGGGTACGCAGCCGCTGCCAGAGCCGCCCGAGCGCACCGTGGCGCACGGGTTCCTCCACATACCGCCAGGACAGCGCGGCGAGCCCGATGCTGGCCGCCACCTGGACCGCCGCCCGGGGCAGGTCCTCCGCGGAGTTGGCCGGCGAAGTCAGGATGATCACCGGGTAATGCCACAGGTAGATGCCGTAGGAGCGGACGCCGATCCAGCGCAGCGGCCGCCAGCCGAGCGCGGTGCCGACCAGGCTGCCGGGGCAAGCGGCGGCGGCCACCACCCCCGCCGTGGCCACCGAGAGCAGCACCAGGCCGCCCTGGTAGGTGAACTGCGAGTACTGGCCGATCCGCCAGATCATCAGGCCGATCACGACCAGGCCGGCCAGCCCCGCGCCGTCCAGCACGAAGGGCACCCAGCGGGCGGGCGCCGCCACCCGACGGCTGGGCCAGAGCATGGCCAGGGCAGCCCCGATGAGCAGGCCGAAGGCGCGGGTGTCGGAGCCCTCGTAGACCCGGGTCGGGTCCAGCCCCGGGTGGTACATCTTGAGCATGGCCACCGCCGACCCGGCGGCCAGCGCCAGGGTCGGCAGCGCCAGCCAGCGCACCGCGGAGACCCGGCGGCCGCGCAGGAAATACACGCCGAGCAGCAGGAGCCACGGCCAGATCAGGTAGAACTGCTCCTCCACGGCGAGCGACCAGAGATGGTCGAAGGGCCCGGGGGGCGCGAACCGGGAGAAGTAGGAACTGTGCGTGCCGATGTAGAACCAGTTGCTCCAGTAGGTCGCCGCCGCGGCCTCCGCGCCGCGCAGGCTGGCCAGCCGGGACGGGCTGGCCACGGTGACCCAGGCGGTCACCACGGCGAGCATGACGAACAGGGCGGGCAGCAGCCGGCGGGCCCGGCGCACCCAGAAGTCACCCAGCCGCAGCCGGCGGTCCACGGCCCACTGCCCGAGCAGCAGGTCGGTGATCAGGTAACCGCTCAGCGTGAAGAACACCCCGACGCCGAGCAGGCCCCCGGGCGCCCACCCGAGTTCCTCGTGGTAGGCGATGACAGCTAGGACCGCCAGCGCGCGCAGGCCATCGAGGCCCGGCATGTAGCGCTGGCCGGACCGTACCGGTTCCGGCATGGTTAATCCCCCTTGCCCCGCTCCGCCCTGCCCGGCTCCCCCCGTCCGGCAGGTCTCGGTTGTGCGCGGCAGGAAATGCACTACCCAGTGCTACATAGTGATTACACATAGTAGTTACAAAAGATTTAGCTGGGCCCCCGGCATCCCGTGCCTATCCCGGCTATTCCGGTTATCGGCGGAGATAGGCGCCTGTCCGGTGATAGGGCGCGGCCCGGGCAGCTACAGGTTGCGCTCGAAGATGGTGCTCTCCCGGCCCGGGCCGTTGTAGTCCGGCACCGGCCCGGTCACGGTGAATCCCAGCGATTCGTGGAAGCTGATGGACCCGGCGTTGCCAGGGGCGGTGATCGCGCTCACCAGGTCGCGTCCATCCGCCCGGGCCAGCGCGAAGAACTCCGCGTAGAGCAGGCCGGCCAGTCCCTGCCGGCGGGCCTCCGGGGCCACCCCGGCGAAATGGATGTAGGCCCGGCGCGGGTCAGATGGGGACAGGATGCCGATCAGGAAGGCGACTGGCCCGGCGGGGCCGTCGACCAGCAGGCTGCTGCGGTGGAAGTGATCGAGGAACAGCCGGGGCAGCGCGCTGACTACCGGGCGCCCCCACCAGGCGTCCACGGCCGCGGCGATCGCGTCGTAGTCCTCCGGGCGGGCCCGGCGGATGCCGGGCTCAGTCACCCGGCTTGCGGTCACGGCGCCGCTCGACCCGCTTCAGCGTGACGAGGACGATCACGATGAAGACCAGGAGCGCGCCAGCTATCACGTAGTTGACCATCGCGGCCTCCATGTCATCATGACCGGATCCTAGCAATCCTCGCCGATGCCCCGGTCAGCCGCGGACCTGGCGGCCGTCTCCCGCCCCGCGGCCCCAGCTGGCGGCGGGGGGTGCCACATCCCGGTCACGTCCCGCAGCGGGGTGCGGCACGGCGGCCCGGAGGCCACCCGGACCTCCGGCCAGCCGGCCGCCGTGACGCCGACGATCATCGCCGACCGGGTGCCGTACCCCGGCGTGTGCACGCACGCGGCCGACAACTCGGCCGGCCAGGTCCGGCCGGCCGGTCCCGGCCGCGGCCCGCTGGCGGGCTCATGGTCACGGAGCACGGCGGCCAGCCCGTCGGCCTCCTGCCCGGGCGTCCCGGCCCGCTCGCTGACCAGGGCCGCGATCCGCTGCTGCTTGGCCGACCGGCGGGACAGCGGCACGTTCTCCAGCACATACCGGCCGGGCCCCAGCTGCTGCGCCACCGCCCGGTCACCCCCGGTCAGGTCGATCGAGAACAGGGCGTGCCGGTCACCGACGAGCAGCCAGCACGGGTTGTAGTCGGCCGGGCGCAGCCGCGGGCACACCGCGGCCACCGCGGCCGCCGCGTCCGGGTAGGCCGCGAAGGCGAGCGGCAGCTCCCCCCGTGACCGCCGGGACGGGTCACGGTCCCCCGCTGGCTGGTTGGTCAGCCCGGCCACCACGCCGTGCTCGTTGACCGCGAGCCAGGTCCCGCCGGCCATCTCGTCCCGGCCGCCGAGGATCCGCGGCTCGCCGGCGCGCAGCACGGTGACCGGCTCAGCCGGCCGGTCGTAGCGCTCGTCGCGGTTAGCCGCCACCAGCAGCGGCATGCCCGGGATGACCCGGGACAGCGCGATGAGCAGGCACACGGATGCGACATTACCCGCCGCGCCGGCCATGATCATGCCAACCGCACCCGGCGGGACCGCGTCGTATCAGACACACGGCTCACGGAGTCGTCCTGGGCAGAAGGACCACCTGATGATCACCTCTCCCCGCGCCGGGTGGCGCACGCTCTCCTGCCGGGCGCAGGCCGCACGCGCGCTGCCCGCACGGGCACTGGCCGCACGGGCACTGGCCGCACGGGCACTGGCCGCACGGGCACTGGCCGCACGGGCACTGGCCGCACGGGCACTGGCCGCACGGGCACTGGCCGCACGGGCCACGGCCGGCGTGGCGCTGGCCGGCGCGGTGGCGCTGCTGGCCGGCTGCGGCTCCGGCAGCCCGGCCGCCGCGCCGGTCAAGACCGTCACCGTGCACGCCAGCACGTCGTCCAGCCCGAGCCCATCAGCCAGCGCCACCCCGGCCAGCACCGCCCCGGCCAGCGCCAGCCCGGGCGGCACCGGCGCCGCGGCCACCGCCTGCCCGACCCGGTACCTGAGCGTGCGGCCGGGGCTGGCCCAGGGCGCCGCCGGGAGCACCTACCAGGTCCTCGACTTCACCAACATCTCCAACGTGACCTGCACCCTCTACGGGTACCCCGGGGTGTCACTGGCCGGCGGGAAGCCGGTCACCCAGATCGGCCTGGCCGCGGCGCGGACGAACGACACGCCGGTCAAGCTCGTCACCCTGGCCCCCCGGGCGGTGGCCAACGCGCTGCTGCGGATCGCGGCGGCGGCCAACTTCCCGGCCGCCAAGTGCCACCCGGTGACCGCTACCTACCTGCAGATCTACCCGCCGAACCAGACCACCCCGAGCTACGTCCAGTACAAGGCGCAGGCCTGCGCGAAGCCGGTGCAGACCCTGTACATCGGCGCGGTGCGGCCCGGTTCCGGCGGCTGAGCCCGGGGCCGCGGCTCAATTCACCAGCGCCGTACATTTTCCCCTCTTTCGGGGGGAGGATGTACGGCGCTGACTGCTATCCGCGGCGCCAGGCGGGACAGCGGGCGGGCCTGCCGGGAGCCGGCGGCGCCCGGGCGCTACGTTGATCCCGGAGAGCCCGTACCGGCCCACCGCTGACCGCCTGGAGGACTGAGCAGATGCCGACTACTCCCCTTCGCCAGCGCCCGGCATGGAAGGCACTGGAACAGCACCACCACGAGATCGGCCAGCGGCACCTGCGGGACCTGTTCGCCGCCGACCCCGGCCGCGGCGAGCGCCTCACCGCCGAGGGCGTCGGGCTGTACCTGGATTACTCCAAGAACCGGGTCACCGACGAAACCCTGGGGCTGCTCCTCGAGCTGGCCCGGGAATCCGGCCTGGAGGAGCGCCGGGACGCCATGTTCCGCGGCGAGAAGATCAACGTCTCGGAGCACCGGTCCGTGCTGCATGTCGCGCTGCGCATGCCCCGGGGCAGCTCGCTGGTGGTGGACGGGACCGACGTGGTCGCGCAGGTGCACGAGGTCCTGGACCGGATGGCCGCCTTCGCCGAGCGGATCCGCTCCGGCGACTGGAAAGGCTATACCGGGGCGGCCATCAGGAACGTGGTCAATGTCGGCATCGGCGGCTCCGACCTCGGCCCGGTGATGGCCTACGAGGCACTGCGGCACTACGCCCGCCGTGACCTGACGTTCCGTTTCGTGTCCAATGTCGATTCGACGGACTTCGTGGAAGCCACCCGCGACCTCGACGCCGCGGAGACCCTGTTCATCATCTCGTCCAAGACGTTCGGCACCCTGGAAACGCTGACCAACGCGCACTCGGCCCGGGACTGGGTCGTCAGCCAGCTCGGCAGCGAGGACGCCATCGCCAAGCACTTCGTGGCGGTGTCCACCAACGCCGAGCGGGTCGCGGCGTTCGGCATCGATACCGCGAACATGTTCGGCTTCTGGGACTGGGTCGGCGGCCGGTACTCGATGGACTCCGCGATCGGGCTGTCCACCATGGTGGCCATCGGCCCGGAGGGCTTCGCCGAGATGCTGGCCGGCTTCCACGAGATGGACGAGCACTTCCGCACCACCCCGCTGGCCCGGAACCTGCCGGTGCTGATGGGGCTGCTGGCCGTCTGGTACGGGGACTTCTTCGACGCGCAGACCTGCGCCGTGCTGCCCTACGAGCAGTACCTCAAGCGGTTCCCGGCCTACCTGCAGCAGCTCACCATGGAGTCGAACGGCAAGAGCGTCACCCTGGACGGGACGCCGGCGGACTACCAGACCGGCGCCGTGTACTGGGGCGAGCCGGGCACCAACGGGCAGCACAGCTTCTACCAGCTCATCCACCAGGGCACGAAACTGATCCCGGCGGACCTGATCGGGTTCGGCCAGACCCTCAACCCGCTGGGCGACCACCACGACATCCTGATGTCCAACGTGTTCGCGCAGGCGCAGGCGCTCGCGTTCGGCAAGACCGAGGAGGAGGTACGCGCCGAGGGCACCCCGCCCGACGTGGTGCCGCACCGCGTGATGCCCGGCAACCGGCCGAGCAACGTGCTGCTGGCCGGGCTGCTCACCCCCCGGCTGCTCGGCACCCTGGTGGCGCTGTATGAGCACAGCGTGTTCACCCAGGGGGTGATCTGGGACATTGACTCGTTCGACCAGTGGGGCGTGGAACTCGGCAAGGTGCTGGCCACCGCGATCCTCCCCGAGCTGAACTCCGCGGCCGAGCCCGAGCTGGGCCACGACTCCTCCACCAACACCCTGATCCGGCGCTACCGCCGCCTCAAGAGCTAGGAGAACCCGGATGACCACGGACAGTCCCATGCAGCTCGGCATGGTCGGGCTGGGCCGGATGGGGGCCAACCTCGTCCGGCGGCTGATGCGCGACGGGCACCGGTGCGTCGTGTACGACCACACCCAGGCGCACGTGAAGCAGCTCGAGGGGGAGGGCGCGACCGGCGGGACGTCCCTGGCCGACTTCGTCGCCAAGCTGGAGAAACCGCGGGCGGTCTGGCTGATGCTGCCGGCCGCGGTCACCGGCCCGGTGCTGGACGAGCTGGCCGGGCTGCTGGAGCCGGACGACATCGTCATCGACGGGGGCAACTCCTATTACCGCGACGACATCGACCGCGCCAGGCAGCTCCAGCCGCGGCAGCTGCACTACATCGACGTCGGCACCTCAGGCGGCATCTACGGGCTGGAGCGCGGCTACTGCCTGATGATCGGGGGCGAGGAGGAGCCGGTCCGCCGGCTGGACCCGATCTTCAAGACCATCGCGCCCGGCTCGGGCAGCGCGGAGCCGACGCCCGGCCGGACGCGCAGCGGGACGGCCGCGGACGGGTACCTGCACTGCGGGCCGAACGGGGCCGGGCACTTCGTCAAGATGGTCCACAACGGCATCGAGTACGGGATGATGGCGGCCATCGCCGAGGGCCTGTCCATCATCAAGCATGCCAACATCGGCAAGGCCGAGGTGAACTCGGCTGACGCGGAGACGACCCCGCTGCGCGACCCGCGGTACTACCAGTACGACATGGACGTGGCCGAGGTGGCCGAGGTGTGGCGGCGCGGCTCGGTGGTCAGCTCGTGGCTGATGGACCTGACTGCGGATGCGCTGGCCCGCTCTCCGCAGCTGGATGACTTCGCCGGCCATGTCTCCGACTCCGGGGAGGGCCGCTGGACGGTGGTCGCCGCGGTGGATGAGGGCGTGCCTGCCCCGGTCATCACGACCGCGCTGTTCGAGCGATTCGAGTCCCGCGGGCTGGGCGAGTTCAGCCACAAGCTGCTCTCCGCGCTGCGCAGCGAGTTCGGTGGCCACGCCGAGAAGGAGGGCAAGCCCGCCGCTGAGCAGCCTCCCAAGCCGGGTTAGGCCATCAGCGCCGCTTAGCAACCGCACCCGAACCCGCAGTCGTCAGGTTCGGGTGCGGTTGCCCGACGGTGGGTCGGGCCAGCCGCCGTCCAGCTATGGCTAGCGCGCGATCGCGAACAGGGTGTAGGCGAACGGCCCGCCGCCGATGGCGGTCACCCGCAGGCCGGGCGCGACCGTCACCCGGACCGGGGCGTTGCTATCGGCGGTGGTGCCATTGCCGAGCGCGCCGCTGGCCCCGTCGCCCCAGGCGAACAGAAGATGCTGACTCGTCAGGGCTAGGCCGTTATAGGCGGCAGCGGCGATCGCGGTGACCTTGGTTCCGCCGGGCAGCGCCACCTGGACCGGCACGTGGCTGTTTTCGCCCGTCCCGTCGCCAAGCTGCCCGAAGGAGTTGTCGCCCCAGGCCAGCAGGACGCCGTCGGACAGCAGCGCGAGGCTGTGGCCGTAGCCGCCGAACAGGGACACCACATCGGGTGCCGGGTGGCCCTGGACCCAGCTGCCCAGGCTGACCTTGACTGGGTTATCCCGCTGCGTCGTGGTGCCGTCACCGATCTGGCCAGCGGCATTGAAGCCCCAGCCGTAAAGCTGGCCACTGGCACTGAGCGCCAGGCTGTGCAGGCAGCCGGCGGCGATCATCGTCATCCTGGCCCGGGGCGGAAGATGCACGGCGACTGGACGGGTCCGGAGGCCGTTACCGCCGATGCCCAGCTGGCCGTACAGCCCCTTGCCCCAGGCCAGCACGTGACCGCTGGTGGTCAGGGCCAGGTTGTGGTCGCAGCGGCGCTGATGGCCTTGATCCTGGTGCCGCGGGGAAGCTTCACCGGGACCGGCCGGGTGGACGTGCGCTTGTTGCCGGTGCCCAGCTCACCGAACCCATTGAAGCCCCAGGCGAGCACCCGCCCGCACGGATACCACCGTCACGCCCCGGGGCAGCCGGACCCGGACCGGCGTTGACTGCACATTCGTGCGGTGACCGTCGCCAAGCTGGCCATCAAAACCATCGCCCCACCCCAGCAGCCCACCTGCGGTACTGGCCGCGACGCTCCGCTGGCTGGCCAGGGCGGCGGCCGCCGCGGTCCCGCCCGGGTTCTCGGCAGCGGCGCCGGCCGCGCCCGCGCTGACCGCGACGGCGGCCGGGACCGCCAGCGCGGACGCCATGACGAGCCGGAGCGCTAGCTGGTGCCGACAGTCCCGTAGCAACCCCATGGCCCCTCCCCCGGCCGCGGAATGGGCTGGTGCGATCGTATGATGGCGCGGCTCGCGCGTGAATTGGACGACTCCCCAGATTCCGCGTGGCGCTCGCTACGGCGTCACCAACCGGTGCGCGGCGGGCGGCGGCGCGGGACGGGGATGCGGGCGAGGTCACGGGCCATGACGACCTCGCCGCCGAACGCGCGGGCCGCGTCGGCGGCCAGCCGGTCGCCGTCCTCGGCGGCGTAGCGCTGGGAGAAGTGGGTGAGCACGAGCAGCCGGGCCCCGGACTCGGCGGCGATCCGGCCCGCCTGCCCGGCGGTCAGGTGCCCGTAGTCGCGGGCCAGCGCGGCGTCGGCCTCCGCGAACGTCGATTCGCAGACCAGCATGTCGGCCCGCTCGGCCAGGGCGAACGCGGCGTCGCACAGCCGGGTGTCCATGATGAACGCGAACCGCTGCCCGGCCCGGGGCTCGCTCACCTCGGCCAGGGTCACCTCCCGGCCGCCGGCCCGCAGATGGCCGGCCCGCTGCAGGCGGCCCACGTCCGGCCCGCTGATCCCCAGCGCGGCCAGCTTGCCCGGCAGCATCCGCCGGCCGTCCGGTTCGGCCAGCCGGTACCCGAAGGCGGGCACGCTGTGCTCCAGCGGCATGGCCTCCAGGCTGAACGGCCCTTCCACGGCAATCACCCCGCCCCGGTCCAGCGGCTGCTCCCGGATGTTCAGCACGTCGCGGAACAGCGCCGCGTGGCGCAGCCGCTGGAAGACTTCCGCGTTGGCGGCCGGGTAGCACACGTCCACCGGCCGGGTCACCTCGTCCAGGGCCATCCGCTGCAGCACCCCGGGCAGGCCCAGGCAGTGATCCCCGTGGAAGTGGGTGAGGCAGATGCGGGTGATCTGGCTGGCGGTCACCCCGGCGAACAGCATCTGCCGCTGGGTGCCCTCCCCCGGGTCGAACAGCAGCCCCTCGCCGTCCCAGCGCAGCAGGTAGCCGTTGTGGTTGCGGGCCCGGGTCGGCGCCTGGCTCGCGGTGCCGAGCACGACCAGCTCGCGGTTGGACACGGAACCCGACCCTACGCCCCCGGCTAGCTGGCGCCGGGCGGGCTGCGGGTCAGGCCGGTGAGGCCCAGCCCGTACAGGACGAACAGCGTCGCGGCCAGCGCGCGGACCACCCAGCCGAAGACGAGCACGCCGGGGGCGGCCCCGCTGGCCGGGACGTCGCACTGCCCGGCAGAACCGCTGGTCAGGCTGACGACCGGGAAGGCCAGCGTGAGGGCGTAGCCGGCCCGGCCGGCCACGCTGCACTCCGGCCCCGCGGCACTCAGCCCGGATACGCTGCGCGCCGCCACGCGGGGCACGGTGACGCTGGGCGCCGTGGCACTGGGCACCGTGACACTGGGCGCTGTGGCACTGGGCACGGCCCCGGCGGCCGCCGGGGCGGCCGCGGTCACCGGCTGGATGTAGCGGGCCGGGCCGAGCCAGAACACCGCGATGGCGGCCGTCACGGCGAGCAGCCCGGCCAGCCACAGGAACGCGTAAAAGCAGTGATACCCGTAGCCGATCAGCCACTTTGCGCCGAGCTGCGCCACCTTCCGGACCGGGCTCAGGTGGCCGCGGCGCCGCAGGTCCTCCCGCTGCGCGACGAGGATGACCCGGGCCAGGTCATCGTGCCCGGCCGCGCCGTACGCGGCGGCCAGCGCCGCATAGGGCTGCCCGGCGTAGCTGGTCCCCGGCTCGGTGAACCAGGACAGCCACTGGCTGACCTGCTCACCATGCCGCTCCGGGTCGCCCCGGCGCAGCCTGCGCCGCAGCCAGCCCGGACCCGCTCTCGGCCGGCCTGGCTGGGCGGGCAGGCCGGCCTCCGGCATCCCCGAGTAGGTCAGGCCGTCCAGCCGGAGCACTCCGGCCTTCTCGAAATGGGCCGGGGCCCGGGCGGGAGAGCCGAGCCGCAGCGTGCCTGCCTTCGTGCGGGTGAGGTTGAGCGCCGGGCTGGCCTGAGGTGCCGGGCTGGCCTGAGGTGCCGGGCTGGCCTGAGGTACCGGGCTGGCCTGAGGTACCGGGCTGGCCTGAGGTGCCGGGCCGGCCTGAGGTGCCGGGTCGGCCTGAGGTGCCGGGTCGGCCTGCCCGCGGTCCGGCTGCGGGCTGATGAACGCTCCCGCGCAGCTGAGGATCTTGCCGACGCTGCCGTCCTCCATCGTGAACACGCCATGCGGGCCACTGCCGATGGCGGCGAAATCCAGGTCCAGCCAGGCGTCGCCGGCGATGGTGGCGAAGTCGGCGACCAGCGCCGGGCCCGTGCCGCTGGCCAGCAGGCAGCCGCGCAGGGCCAGCTGCCCGCTGATGCTGGCGGCGGCCAGGCACACCGCGCCCAGGGTGCCCGCGCCGAGCGCCACCATGCCCTCCCCAGGCTGTTCACACCCGCCGGCATCGGACTTGACCGTCAGGTAGTCGGCCAGCAGGGCGGGGCCGGCCGCGTTGCGCAGCAGGGCATGGCGCAGGACGAGCCGGCCACCGACCGTCGTGCCCGACAGGCAGACCGCGCCCGGGGGCCTGCCCGGCGGCACGGCCTCCGGTCCGCCGCCGCCCAGGATGCCGGTGACGGCGTCCAGCCGGACGGGGCGGTTCCGCTCGATCTCGCGGGTGAGCAGGGCGGCGAGCTCGCGGATCTCCGCGCCCGGGTCCGGTCCGGCCGGACCCTGGTCATGCTGCACACACGCGCCCGCCAGGGACAGCTGGCCGCCAACGGTGGCCCCGCGCACCAGCACAGTGCCCAGGCGCCCCGATCCGGACGCGGTGAACGGGCCCCCGGGGGCCGCGGCCGCCGCGAGCACCAGGTCGCCCTGCACGGTGAGCCCGTCGGCCCGGAGCGCCGGGCCGCAGGCATTGGCCAGGCGAGCGCCGTTGAGCCGGAAATCGCCGTTGACCTTGGCGTCCGGCAGCCGGACCGCGCCGGCCTCGCCGGACCCGGTGGCCACGAAATCCTCGTCCAGCAGCATGCCCTCGCCGACCGAGAGCAGGTCGGCCAGCAGGGCCGGGCCGCTGCCGTTGGACAGCGTCGTGCCGCGCAGCGCGAGCTGGCCGGTGATGCTGGCTCCGGCCAGGCACACCGCGCCCAGCGGGCCCGCGCCGGACGCCCGGAAGCCGGTGCCGCGGGCGTCGCAGGCGGCGGCGTGCCCCTTGACCGTGAGGTTCTCGGCCATCAGGGCGGGCAGCGGGCCGCCGTCCAGGCACGCGTCCCGGAGGATCAGGTCGCCGCTCACCGTGCTGCCGGACAGGCACACGGCGCCCCGGGAACGGCGGCGCCCGCCCGCCGTTTCCTGGCCGTTCCCGCCGCTGACCCCGGTGACCCGCGCGCCCTCCAGGGACAGCTGGCCGGACACCGTGGCCCCGGTGATCAGCACCACCCCGTGCCCGGCCGTCCCGGTGGCCCGGAACGGCCGGCCCCCCTCGTCCCGGGCCAGCCGCAGGTCGCCGTGCACCGTGATGCCGTCGGCCTCCAGGGCCGGGCCGCCAACATTGGCCAGCCAGGCGCCGCGCATCTGCAGCCCGCCGCCGATCTGGGCGCCAGGCAGCCGCACCGCGCCTGCCCCGGCGGCCCGCCCCCGGGCGGACAGGCCGTTCAGGACGACGCCGAGGCCGGCGTCGCCGTCGCCGACCGTGAGCCCGGCGGCGCTCAGCGCGGGACCGGACGAGCTGGCCACGGTGGTCCCGGTCAGGTTCACCCCGCTGGTCACCTGGGCGGCATCCAGCTGGACCGCGCCCCGCGGGTGGTCTCCGGTGATCTCACAGCGCACCAGGCGCAGCCTGCCGATCTTCGCCCCGCGGGCCACCATGCCCGGGCTGGCGCAGGTATCCAGCAGCAGCCACGGCAAGGTGGCGGCCCGCAGGGTCATTGGCTGATCGAACCGGCACGCGGTGAACCGGAGCCCGACCGGCACGGTCACCCCGTCCAGATCCAGCGTGCCGCGGATATAGGCGCCGATCATATGCAGCCCGCGCGGGTCCAACGGCTGTGGCGGATCCGGCTTGGAAATACCAATCAGGATATTACGGATAATGCTCGCGTCGATGGCACAGTCATCGCCCAGGGCATGCACCCGGCCGATGTCTGGTGCGGCACCGCCGGACAAGGTCAGCGGCTGGCCGGTGACCGCACAGTGCAGTAGGTCAGCAGGCTGCCGTGAGGCGCGCTGGGAAGCGTTTCGCCGCCGCCTGCCTAACATGGACCACACCGTATCGTCGGCCGCTGCCACGGACGTGAAATGACACCCCGGGAAATCAGGGCCGCCGGGTATTCGGAATCACCCGGCCGGGCGAATCCGGGATATTCCGGCCGCAGGTGGCTCGGCCCGGGCCCGGCCGTGGCCAGAGTCGCCTCGTTTACGCGGGCCGTCCGGGGAAGTGACACGGACGAGTGAGCCAGGAGGCGGCCGGGCACCGGGGGGCCGGGCGAGCGAAGGAGGCTGAAGATGGCGGTGTCCGCATTCCAGGATTACCCGCTGGCCGACCGGGACCGCGAGTGGGACGGGTCCGCGGCGGAGAAGCGGATCAGGGCATGGGCCGGGGCCGACGACGAGCCGAACGAGAAATACCGCGACGCGCATGTCTGGTACGACAGCGCGAAAAAGGACAATTTCACTGCCTACAAGCTGCTCATCGCGGACGTGGTGGACGGCCGGCCACACGCGGTGCCGCGCGCCATCATGGCGGCCGGCAATGTCATGGAGGGGGCGCGGGGCGGAGCCGACCTGCCGGAGAAGGACATCGACCGGGTGAAGAGCCACCTGGCCAAGTACTACGCCAAGATGGGCGAGAGCGCGCCCTGGGAGCGTGCCTGAAGCGGCCGGGCCGCGTCGGCCGGTTCTGGGTCAGCGGCCGGCCAGCCCGGCCACGAGCGCGCCAGCGACCGCGTCCACGTACCGGGCCAGGGCCACGCCGGACGGCTCGTAACTGGGATTGATCTCGGTCAGCACGGCCGCCCGCAGCCGGGGAGCCTGGTAACAGGCGGTGAGCACTTTGGCGGCCGAGGCCAGCGGGACTCCGGTCCCGTAATGCGGGAAGTTGGCCAGCGGCAGGTCACGGGAGTTCGACCGCATCCACGTCGAAGTGGACGATGATGCCGTCCGCCGTGCCGCTGACGGCGGCCAGCGCGGCGGCGGCACAGCCGGCCGGGTCGGCGCGGACCTCATGATCCGGGAACCTGGCCAGCCCGGGCAGGCCGGCCAGCACCTCAGCCGGGTGGCTCTCCGGATCCGATTCGTCGCAGCCGACCAGCACCAGGCGGTCCGCGCTCAGCATGGGAGACCGGCCGTCCAGCCGGGCCAGCGGAGTGTCAGCCAGTCCCAGCAGATGCGCGATGCCCATCGCGTCCAGCACGCCGCTGGACGTGGTCTGCGGGGTGGCCAGGTCCGCATCACCGTCGATGTAGACCAGGGCGGCGTCCGGGTACTGCCGCTGCACGCCGGCCACCACGCCCAGGGTGATGGTGCAGTCCCCGCCCAGCACGACCGGCAGCCGGCCCTCGGCCACGGTCGCGGCGACCACGTCGGCGATCTCCCGGGCGACCCGGACCACCGTGGCCAGGCCACGGGCGGTAGCAGCGATGTCATCCGGAACGAAAGGGGCGTGCGCCACGTCACCCAGGTCGGCCACGTCCAGCCCGGCGGCCCGGAGCCGGGCCGCGAACCCGGCCGCGCGCAGCGCGGCCGGGGCGTGTTCCTGGCCGGCGTGGTGGGACCCCGCGCTGGTCGCCGCGCCGATAATCGTGACCGCACCATTCGTCACCCTGGCCTCCTCAGCTCCCAGGTAAGGTGGCCCGCCGACAAGGTGCCGGGAAAGCGCGCGGCCGGGTCGCGCGGCACCTGCGGCCGGCCCGGTGAGGTTCTCCACCTGGTCCAGCGCATCCCAGCTCCGGCCCGGCGGCCCGGGCCTCCATCAGCAGCCGCGGGCCGCGGTCGCCCACCGGGCCGCCCCGCGGCCGTCACCAGCTGCCGCCCAGCCGGGCCCCGGGGGTTACTTCCCTGACGGCGGCCCTCAGCCCTGGTGATTTTGCCTGCCGATTGGTTTTTCTATCCCTATTCTTTTGAATCCCGTGACCGGCTGATGCCTGCTCATATGATGCGCTTCTAGAATGGCGCAATGCGGCCGTATGCACCCGGTCCGATCGTTTACAGTTTGCCAGCAGCAAGCGAGTAGAGGCGGGGCAGAGCGCTGAGCGGTGGCGGCGAGACGGGCATGATGACCAATGCCCGCGACGAACCAGGATCCACGAAACAGGTCGCGTCACCCACGGGCGGGGCGACCCAGGAAGTTCCGGCCAGCGGGGACACTGGCCGGCCGCCGGCCGCGCCGGCCGCTGGCCAGCCGCCGGGCCCGCGGGACGGCCTGCTGCAGCGCAGCCCGGTCGCCCGGCACCTGCTCATCCTCGTGTGCTACCTGCTGGCCGGCATCGCGGCCACCTGGCCGCGCGGGGCTTACCTCTTCGAGGGCAAGCTGCAGGCCACCCGGGACGCCGGCGTCTACGTGTGGGACTTCTGGTGGATGGCCCACCAGGTCCTGCACCTGAGCAACCCCTGGTATACCCGGGCGATCGCCGCCCCGGTCGGATCGCAGCTCGGTTACCACGCGCTGATGCCGCTCGACGGCGTGGTGATGCTGCCGGTGACGTTGCTGTTCGGCCCGAGCGCCTCGTACAACCTGCTGTCCATTCTCATGCCGGGCCTGATGGGCTACGCCATGTACCGGGCGGCGCGGCTGTGGCTGCCCGGCCAGCTCGCACCGCTCGCCGCCGGGGCGTTCTACGGCCTGTCTGCCGAGATGGCGTGGCACGCGTGGTACCAGCTCAACCTGGCCGCCGGCGTGCTGTTCCTGCCGGTCGCCCTGGAGGCCGCGATCCGGCTGCGGCGCTCGCCGCGCTGGCCGCAGGCGCTCTTCCTGGGCGCCGCCATCGGGTGCAGCCTGCTCAGCGACCAGGAATCGGCCGTGCTGGTGGCCATCCTGGCGGCGGTGATCCTGCTGCCCTGGCTGCTGGGCGCCCGGGGATGGGAGGGCCTGGCCCCTGCGGCCAGCCCGGCTGGCAACCGCGCGGGCAGCAGCGCCCCGGCGGATGGCGCCCCGGACGCAGGCACCGGGAAAGCCAGCGTGACGGCGCGGCAGCCGCTGCGGACCAGGCTGGCCGCGATCGCGATGACCGCAGTGGCGGCCGTGGTGGTGGGCAGCCCGCAGATCGCCGCGATGGTGGCCCAGACTCGGTCCGGCGGCGCCTATATCCCGCCGCATCTGGTCAACTTCTATTACGCCCGGTCGGCGGCGTACCTGCCCAGCATGTTCCTGGCCTCGCCCCGGCTGGCCGGCCTGAGCTCGGCGCTGCGGCCGATCACCTCGCCCGGTTCCACCGGGGACGGCGTCCCGACGTTCGGTCTCGTGGTCACCGTGCTGGCTGTTCTCGGGCTGGCCGTCTTCTGGCGGCGGCGCACTGCCTGGCTGTTCGCCGTGATCTGGCTCGGCAGCGCAGCCCTGGCCCTGGGCACCACGCTGCGCATCGGCAACCACGTCTACCTGCCCCTGGGCCAGGAATGGGAGGGTGTCAAGGTCTCCGACATCATGCCGTTCACCTGGTGGGTACGGCTCCCCGGGATGGCCGGGTTCCGTGAGTCGGCACGGATCCTGATGATGGGCTTCCCGGCCGCCGCCATGCTGGCCGGGGCGGGAGTGTACTGGCTGCAGAAGCACTCCCGGGTGCTGTTCGTGGTGCTGCTGGCGGCCGCGGCCCTGGAACTCGGCTGGCAGGGCAGTTCCACGACCCCGCTGATGCCCACCGCGCTGCCCACGCTGGACCGCCCGATCGCCGCCGACCACTCGTCCTCGATCGTGGTGGACATCCCGTTCGGCATCCGGGGCGGCGTGCCGCTGCCCGGCGAGGGCAGCGGCTTCAACCCTGATGCCCAGGTCCTGGCGACCGCCGACGGGCATCCCCGCGCGATCGCCTACCTGTCCCGGATCCCCCCGCAGGTGCTGCGGCAGGTCACCGCGCACCCGTTCTACGGTGACCTGCTGGCCCTGGAGCGGTTCTCGCCGCGGCTCATGGCCGCGGTCCTGGGCCACCCGGGGCCGGGCCCGCGGGGGCAGGCGGCCGCCGCCTCGATCATCGCCGCCCGGCAGGATGCCCAGCGGATGGGCGTGGGCTGGGTGCTGGTCTGGAAGAAGACCCCCGGCGTCCGGGACTACCTGGCCCGTACCGGGTTCCGCTTCGACTACCGGGCCGATGGCGTCTCGGTCTACCGGCCTGCCGCCGATCTGGCCAAGTAGCGCGGGTGGCCCGGGTAGCGGGCCCCTCCCGGGGCACGGCCCGCTACCCGAGGGCGGCGCTCAGCCCGGAGCTCGCCATGATGTAGAGCATCTGGCTCATGGCCGGCGGCCGAGGCCGGCCGCGCTGCGCGGCGTGGAGTTGAGCAACCCGAACGTGGCGTGCGTGGCGGCTCGCGCCCGTTCCTCGGGGACGGCCGGATGCAGCCGCCGGAGAACCTGGACCCACTCCTCCGCGTAGCCGCGCTGCAGCCGCCGGATCTCGCGGCGGTCAGGCTCCGGCACGTTGTCGAGCTCGCGCTCGTGCACGGTGATGAGGGCGGGCTCGGCCAGGGCGAACTCGATGTGCCAGTGCAGCAGAGCGCTCAGCGCACTGTCCGGGTCCGGCGCCCGGGCGGCCCGGCACCGGCCCTCGCTGAGCAGGCGCTCGCTGATGTCCAGCAGCATCTCGGCGAGCAGCGCCTCCTTGTTGCGGAAATGCCGGTACAGCGCGGGCCCGGTGACCCCCAGCGCCCGGCCGAGGTCATCGATGGACACCCCGTGAAAGCCGTGTCTGGCGAACAGGCCCGCCGCCGTGGACAGGATGGCGGCCCGGCGGGTGGCGGGCGGCGTGACGGCCCCAGGCATGCCCGAAGTGTAGACGACAGGTGTTAGGGAGCGTTAACGTTGCCCTGTTAACGCTCATTAACCCGAAGGCCCGGCCACGCCCGGCCGGGCCGGGATTCCGGGTATCCCGCGCCGTCAGCCACCAGAGCGCCGGAGGGCCAGCGATGATCGATTTCACCCTCACCGAGGATCAGCAGGCGCTCCGGGAGACCGTGGCCGCCTTCGCCCGGGATGAGGTTGCCCCGGTGATCGGCGACTACTATGAGCGGGCCGCGTTTCCTTACCCGGTGGTTGCGGCGATGGGCAAGATGGGGCTGTTCGGCCTGCCGTTCCCGGAGGAGTACGGCGGGATGGGCGGAGATCACCTGGCGCTGTGCCTGGCCCTGGAGGAACTCGCCCGGGTCGACTCCTCGGTGGCGATCACCCTGGAGGCCGCGGTGTGCCTGGGCGCCGCGCCGGTCTTCCGGTTCGGCACCGGGGAGCAGAAGCGCCACTGGCTGCCCGCGCTGTGCTCGGGGGAAAAGCTCGCCGCGTTCGGCCTGACCGAGCCGGGCGGGGGCACGGACGTGCCCGGCGGCATGCGGACCACCGCCCGGCTGGAGCGCTCACCCGGCGGTGCCGCGGAATGGGTGCTGAACGGGTCGAAGGCGTTCATCACCAACGCGGGGACCGACATCACGGCGCTGGTGACGGTCGCGGCCCTGACCGGGGAGCGGGAGATCTCCACGTTCCTGGTCCCGGCGGGCACGCCCGGCCTGCATGTCAGCAAGAAGTACTCCAAGGTCGGCTGGGCGGCGTCGGACACCCGGGAGCTGGCGTTCAGCGAGGCCCGGGTGCCGGAGGCCGGCCTGCTCGGTCCGCTCGGCCGCGGCTACGCCCAGTTCCTGGCCATCCTCGACGAGGGCCGGGTGGCCATTGCCGCGCTGGCCACCGGGCTGGCCCAGGGCTGCGTCGATGAGTGCCTCCGGTACGCGGCGCAGCGCTCCGCGTTCGGGCGGGCGATCGGGGAATACCAGGCCATCCAGTTCATGATCGCGGACATGGAGGCGCGCACCGCAGCGGCCCGGGCCACCTGGTACGCGGCCGCGGCGCGGCTGGCGGCCGGCCAGCCGGCCAAGAAGGCTGCGGCCATCGCCAAGCTGGTGGCCTCCAACGCGGCCATGGACAACGCGCGGGATGCCACCCAGATCTTCGGCGGCTACGGGTTCATGAACGAGTACCCGGTGGCCCGCTTCTACCGGGATGCGAAGATCCTGGAGATCGGCGAGGGCACCTCGGAGGTCCAGCGGATGATCATAGCCCGGGACCTGGGGCTCCCGGCCGGAGCCCGCTGAATCAGCGCGGATCGGCGCGGTCGAGGTTCCAGTGCCGGGACACCACGGCCAGCCACCTGCAGGCCAGCTCCCCGGCCGCTACGCACAGATCCCGGGTGAGCCGGCCGAGCTGATCCCGCCGGGAGTTGCTCCGGCCCGGCGTCCGCCGAGCTGCCCGGCCGCGCCGTCCAGCCGTCCATGACCGCCAGGCCGCGCCCGACATTACGCAGGGTGATGGCCAGGCAGACGGCGTCGTCGGTGGCCGCGATCAGCCCGTTGCCGCCATCCACATGGACTCAGCGCTGGCCCACGAACGAGATCTTCTCCGGGGGGCCTGCATCCGGGACGGCCCCAGCAGCGGCCGCCGCGGCCGGTCAGCCGCCGGCGGTCACGCCGGCCGGGCGGGCCAGGGAGGCGCCCCAGGCGCGGGCCCGGTACGGCCGGGCTGTTGGTCCCGGCCGCCGCGGCCGGACGGCACCCGGCCGAACGCCGGAGTCTAGGCGGCGGGGCGGCCGCCGCCCGCCGGCTCCGGCCCGGCGGGCGGCCCGGGCTGGGCGTGCAGCCGGGCGCTATAAATGGAGTAGCCGGAAGAGGATCTCGCCGCCCTGATCTTCGACCCTGCGCTGATGGACGACGCGCTGCGCATGGCCGAGCCGGACCGGCTGGTCAGCAATGGCGACCGGGTCCCCGTGCCCGGCCGGGACGTCCGGGCGATGTGGACGCCGGGGCGCACGCCGGGGCACCTCTGCCTGCACGATGCGGCCGCAGGCATCCTGCTGACCGGGGACCACCTGCTCCCCCGGATCAGCCCCAATATCGGCGTGCACGGCGGGCCCGGCCCGGGACGGGCCGCCCGGCGCGGGCAGTGACCCGCTGAGCGCCTACCTCCGCTCGCTCGGCCAGACCGCAGACTGGTTTTCCGCCGAGGAGGCACTGCCCGCGCACGAGTACCGGTTCCGCGGCATCAGCGGCCGCGCGGCCGCTCTCGCCGCCCACCATGCCGACCGTGGCACCGAGATGCTGACCGTCATCGACCGGCTTGGACGGCCCACCGCGTGGGCGGTGGCGGCGCAGCTGACCTGGTCCCGCGGGTGGGCCGCGCTGCACGGAATGATGCGCCGGATGGCCCTCGCGGAGACCGTGGCCCACCTGCACCACCTGGCCGTCACCCGCGCCGTGCACCCGGCCGGCCGCACGCCGCTGCGCTGGTCACGGGCGGGCACCTGACTCAGTCCCCGCCGGTCCCATCCGGCCGGCCTCGCCCAGGGCTGGCCGCTCGTGCTTTCCGGCCGCAAGCTTTCCGGCCTCAAGCCGCCGCTGGAGACCCGGGACGTGCGCCCGGCGGGCTGGGAGCGCGCCAGGCTACCCGCGCTCCTCCACCTGGCGGGCGCTGCGCCGGGCGCCGGGGTGGCCCGCCTCGGCGGCGGCCTCCCGCTCGGTCTCGGCGTTGAGTTCCCCGCCGATGAGTACGGCCAGGCCGGCCAGGTACAGCCACACCATGAGGATGACCACGCCCGCGAGCGCGCCGTAGGTCTTGCTGTAGCTGCTGTTGCCGAACCTGGCCACGTAGAACGAGAAGCCGAGCGAGGCGAGCAGGAAGATGGCGGTCCCCACCACGCCGCCGGGGCTGACCCACTGCCAGGGCGGGTTCTCCCGGTTCGGCCCGGCGTAGTAATAAACCGAGAACAGCAGCGAGATGATGATGACCGTAAACACCCAGCGGACCACGGTCCACGCGATCGTGAAGCCTGAGCCGCTGATCCCGACATGGCCCGCGATGAGGGAGCCGAGCGGCGCGCCGAACACGATGAGCGCCGAGGCGATCCCGCCCAGCACCACCGTGGCCGCCATCAGCAGGAGGGCGTTCAGCCGTTTGGCCACGAAGGTGCGGTCCCGGGGGACCTCGTAGGCGATGTCGAGGCCGGTCTGCAGGGCGGCCATCCCGCCCGAGGCGCTCCACACCGCGATCACCAGGCCGATGACGACCGCCAGCGTCCCGCCCGAGGTCCGGCTGCTGGCGTGGTTGATGGCGGAGGCGAACACGTCCCGGGCCCCCGGCGGCAGCGCCTTGTCCAGGCCGTGGATCAGGTGCTTGAGGGTCCCTGACCCGACATGCACCAGGGTGATCAGGCCGAGGGCGGCGATGATCGCCGGGAACAGGGCGAGGAACCAGTGGTAGGCCAGGCTGCCCGCGGTCATCGAGCACCGGTCCCGGGCGAACTTCTTGCCGGTGCGCTTCAGCGTGTTGCGCCAGCCGGTCTTGCCGATCTCCAGCGGTGAATCGGGACCCCCGGGCACCTGCCGCTGCGGCGGGATCGCCTCCTGGCCGCGTCCCATCACCCGGGCGGCCACGCTCTCGTGCCTGTCACTCATCCCCTCGATCTCCCCTGCTCGCCGGGCCGCCTGCGCTGCCTGCAGTTGGCGGCTCTCCGCTACCCGGGGACGGCCAGGCAAAACGGGCGAGGGGCGCGCTACGGGCCAGTCGGCCGGGGTGCTCGGCCGGGCCGGCCCGTCTCCGCGCTGGTCGCGGCGAGCCGGCGCTGCGCCAGCCGCTGCAGCCGCTCCCCGGAGACCCGGTGCGGCAGCCAGTCGCCCCGCTGCTCCGCGCCGAGACGGCGGTAGAAGCCCAGGGCTGGCTCGTTCCAGTCCAGCACCGCCCACTCGAGGCGGGCGTAGCCGCGCTCGACGCACAGGCCGGCCAGCTCGGCGAGCAGTGCCGCGCCCAGGCCGGCCCCGCGCAGCCCGGGCCGCACGTACAGGTCCTCCAGGTAGATGCCGTGGCGCCCGGTCCAGGTCGAGTAGTTCAGGAACCACAGCGCGAACCCGGCCACCGCCCCCTCATGCTCGGCCACATGGGCGAACAGGGCGGCCGACGGGCCGAACAGCGCCGCGCGCAGGCCGTCCGGGGAGGACTCGACTTGATCCAGCGATCGCTCATACTCCGCCAGCTCGCAGATGAGCTGGTGAATCGCGGCCTCATCACCGGGCCGGGCCGGGCGGATCGTGGCGGCGCCATCGCGCGCCCGGCCCTGGCCGTCCTGCGCCTGCACCTGATCACTCCTTCCACCGCAATGATGATGGCACGGGGCCGGCGGCCGGTGCTGGCCGGGCGCCCGGCCTCCGCCGTGGACGGCCGCCCTGGACCGCCTCCGCCCTGGACCGCCTCCGCCGTGGACCGCCTCCGCCCTGGACTACCGCGACCGGGGAGAGGCACAATCCCAGGGAACGGCTGCTGAGCCAGCCGCGGTTTCTGGGCGGCTCATCCCCCGCTCAGGCCTCCGGTGACCGCAGTCGGCGTCCCGGAGGTCATCCGTTCATGAACGATCCCCAGCCAATGGCCCGCGCGCCGTCCCCGCCGCTGGTCTTCACCATGCCCCTGGTGCTCGATGCGGCCAACGCCCCGCATATCGGCGAGGAGCTGGAGGCAGCCCTCACGCCCGGCGTGACCACGGTCGTCGCGGACCTGACCCGCACCACGTTCTGTGATCCGGCGGCCGCCCGGATGCTGGCGCGGGCGCAGCGGCGCGCCATCCACATCGATGCTGAGCTGCGGCTGGCCGGGCCGTGCGCCTCGGTGCTGGACGTGCTGGAACTGACCGGCCTGGACCGGATGCTGCCGGTCTACCCCGACCTGGAGCAGGCCCTCATCTCTGGGCCGCGGCCGGCCGCCGGCCCGTGATGTTACGGGTGTGCAGCGCGCGCAGCCCGGTCCCGGCCGGCGGCACGCAAACGCCGTTTCTGCCACTGCCGGGGCGGACAGGTGAGATCCTGGGAGCCGGCCGTCAGGGCCGTGCATCACCTCCATCGGTCACGTCCGTCACCATGAGGACTTGAGAGGGGGCGTCCCCCATGCGGGCGTTCACCAGGTCACCTGGTCCCGGCCAGTTAGCGTCCGGCCGGCCGGCCGGGCAGGGGCGGCGGGGATGACCCCGGCCCAGGGCAACGAGGCAGCGCTGGCCTTCGCCGTGGCGCTCACCGTGCTGCTGGCTGCCTCACTGCTCACCGTGATCCGGCAGCCTCCCTGGGTCCCGCCGCCGCCCGCCGAAGAGGGCCCGCGCTCCCCCGGGGACGCCCAGCGGGGGACGGGCCGGGACAGCCGCCCTCCGCCGGCCGAGCCGCTGGCCGCGCACCCCCGGGCGGCGGGGCCCGCCGACCGGCCGGGACGGCATGCATCCGGGCAGCCCGACCAGATCGCCCGGACCCCGCTCCCGGTGCGCGCGCCCGGCCAGTCCGGCTGGGCCGCCCCGGCCGCAGCCGGGGGCGACCGCCCGGATGCCCCCCTCCCCGACACCACCTGGCGGCCCCCGGTAGCCGGCGGTCCGCCCTGGGGGCCCGCGCAGCGGCCCCCGGACGTTGACTAGCGCTGCCGTAGCTCTCCGTATCCGGCTCCGCGCCGGTCCGGCCCGGTTCGCCCGATCTCCAGGCAGCCCGGTTCGCCCGATCTCCAGGCATATGACACGCCGCGTGCCCTGTGGCGCCTCATTCCGGGTTCTTCCGTGCACGGCGAGTTACCGTGTACCTGTGCCCGCTTACGCAGTGGTGCCCCGGCCCGGCCCCGGCCGCCTGGGGGCTGCATGACAGCACCGGATGACCCCGGCCTGCCCGGGACCGCCCAGGCCGATCACGCTGGCAGCGTGCTGTGCCGCCTGCTGATCGGACACCCGGACGTGGTGGACATCGAGATCCTCGGCCAGGCCGAACTCCTCGAGGGGACCATCACCTACTCACTCGGCGTGCTGCTGCCCGACGGCCGGGAGCTGTACATCGACGTGGAGGACGCGCCCGCGGCGCCGCCGGGCCCGGGCCGGTAACCCCGGCAGCCGCAGGCACCCGGCCGCGTTTTACCCCGGATCACGCGTGGCGCCGTCCCTCCCCGGCGCGGCGAAGGACCGGCCTCGCTCGGCGAGCCGGGGTCATCTCCCCGGGCCAGCACTAATCGAAGCGGCGGGCACTCGGGTAACGCTGGCCGCCGTCCACGACGATGTTCGCGCCGGTGATCCAGGACGCCCGCGGGGACAGCAGGAAGGCCACCACGTCGGCCACCTCCTCGGCCCGGCCGAGGCGCCCCATCGGGAACTGGGTGCCCAGGAAGGTGTCGAAATCCGCGGGGTGCTCGCGGCGGAACTGGTCCCAGGAGCCGCCCGGGAACATGATGGACCCCGGGCTGACCGCGTTGGCCCGGATGCCGGCCGGCGCGAGTTCCTGCGCGGCCACCGCGGCCAGCTGGATCTCCGCCGCCTTGGCGGTCGCGTAGGCACTGCGCGGCGCGGGCCGCATCCCGGTGATCGAGGAGATGATCACGACGGCGCCCCCGCCGGCCGCCCGCAGGTGGCCCAGGCCCGCCTGGATCAGCTCGGCGGCATGGCCTGCGTTAAGCACGAAAGTCTCGGTGAACTCGCCGGGACGGGCGCTGGTCAGGTTGCCGCTGCCCACCGTGCCGCCCGCGTTCGCGACCAGCCGGTCCAGGCCGCCGAGGGCCCCGGCGATGTCCGCGACCGCCTGGTGCAGCGCGGGCGTGTCGGTCACGTCCGCCGCCGCGGTGGCCACCGGGACGCCACGCGCGGACAGCAGGCCGGCCGCCTGGGCCAGCCCTTCCTGATCACGGGCGACCAGGCCCACGGCGGCCCCCTCGGCCGCCAGCGCATCGGCCACCGCCAACCCGATGCCCCTGCTCCCCCCGGTGATGAGCACGCGGCTGCCGTGCAGGCCCAGGTCCATCTGCCGCTCCTTTCCGCGGGCGCCCGGGGTAGTCACCCAGAACGCCGCCGGCCGGATTACCGGCCGGCCCGGCTTCCCGGGCGGGCCGGGCGGCGCGCGCCGCGAGTTCCAGCCGCTCCGCGCCGAGGCGGACACTTACATCAGCCCCGTACGCGGTAGCGCCGGACAGGATAGCGGCCAGGGGCGCAACGCGGCGGCGGGGCGCCGGCGCGGCGCGCGGCGGCCGGGCCACGGCAGCCGGGCCACGGCGGCGGGGCGCCGGCGCGGCGCGCGGGCCGCGGCGGGCGGCGGCGGAATGACCGGGACCGGGGGCGGGTTGGCGCGAGCATGACAACTGTGGGCTTCATCGGCAGCGGCCACATCGGTGGGACGCTGGCCCGGCTCAGCGTGGCGGCCGGGCATCAGGTAGTGCTGAGCAACTCCCGGGGACCGGAAACGCTGAAAGACCTGGTAGACGAGCTGGGTCCGCGGGCCCGGGCGGCGACCGGGGCGGAAGTCGCGGCCGCCGGGGACCTCGTGGTGGTCTCCATCCCGCTGCGCGCCTACCCCAGCGTGCCGGCCGGGCCGCTGGCCGGCACGGTGGTCATCGACACGTGCAACTACTACCCGCAGCGGGACGGGCAGATCGCCGAGCTGGACAGCGGGTCGGTGACCAGCAGCGAGCTGATCCAGCGGCACCTGCTGGACTCGGCCGTGGTCAAGGCATTCAACAACATCTTCTTCAAGCACCTGGAGTCGCTCAGCCGCGCGCCGGGCGCCCCGGACCGGACCGCCATGCCGGTCGCCGGGGACAGCGCGGACGCCAAGGCGGCGGTCACCCGGTACCTGGACTCGATCGGCTATGACACGGTGGATGCCGGGCCGCTCGCCGAGGGCTGGCGGATGGAGCCGGGCACGCCTGCCTATGGCGCTCCCTACGGCCCGTTCGAGAATGAGAAGGGGACGCCGGCCAGCGCCGCCGCGATCCGCGCCGCGCTGGCCCAGGCGACCCGCTGAATCACCGGCCCGGCTCCGGTTGCCACCGGCGGCCGGTCAGCGTACTCTGACGATATATCGGGACCGTATCGTGAGTAGTTCTACGGGAGGCCGGGATGCCCGGTGCATGGTCGGTGGCGGGAGACTTTGATCCACGCCTGGTCGGGGTCCTGCGCTGCGCCGCCGGGCTGGTCAGCCAGGCCCGGTCGGCCGCGCGGGCGACGCCGGGGACGTCGGCGCCCGGTTCGGGCGGTGGCGCCTGGGCGCGGGCCTACGGGCCGGCAGGCCGGCGCGGCTGGGCCGGCGGGCCGGGGGCCGGGTGGTGGCCAGGTATGTCCGGGCCGCCCGGGCCGCCCCGCGGGCCGAAGGCGGGCCGCGGGGACGTGCGGGCCGCGATCCTGGCCCTGCTCCGCGAGGGCCCGCGCAATGGGTACCAGATCATGTCCGAGATCGAGGAGCGCAGTGGCGGCGCGTGGCGGCCCAGCCCCGGCGCCGTCTACCCGGCCCTGCAGCAACTGGCCGACGAGGGACTGATCGAAGGCGCGGAATCGGCCGGCCGGCGCACGTTCAGCCTGACCGAGGCCGGCCGCCGCCAGGTCGGGGAGAACCCCGAGATGGCCCGGCCGTCCTGGGAGGCCATGGCGGGCAGCGGGACCGGGCCGGTCCCCCGGCTGTTCGCGCAGGCCGCCCGGCTGGGCGGCAGCATCGTGCAGATGGCGCACGCGGGGACTCCGGGGCAGGTCCGCGCGGCGGAGAAGCTGCTCGAGCAGACCCGGCGCAGCATGTACCAGATCCTGGCCGGCGACTTTCCCGCCGAGCCGGGCTCCGAGGAGGACACGGAGGAACACAGCCATGGATGACCGCATCCGCGCCTCGGACGCAGACCGGGACCGGGTCACCGCCCGGCTGCGCGAGCACTTCGCCGCGGGCCGGCTCACCTCCGAGGAGCTGGACGAGCGGGTCACGACGGCACTGCGCGCCACGACGTTCGGTGAATTGCGCCGCCTGATGGCCGACCTGCCCGAGCCGGCCGTGGTCTCGGCCGGCCCGCCCGGGGTGCAGCAGGCACCGCCGCTATGGGCCGCCCGCCGCCGTCCCCGGTCCCCGCTGCTGCCGCTGGTGCTGATCGCGCTGATCGCGGCGGTGCTGCTGCCCGGCGGCGGCTTCGTGGTGTTCGCGTTCGTCAAGGTAATGCTGCTGCTGTGGCTGGTGGCCGCAGTCGTCGGCCTGGTGCTGGCCTCGCGGTTCCGGCGGCGGATGCGCCGCCGCGGGCGGTCGGGGTACCAGGGCCACTGGCACAGCCGGGGGTACTGGCAGTAGCCGCTCGCTGGGCGGTCCGCCGGCCCGCGGACCGCCGGCCGGCGGACCGGGCGGCCCGGCCGGGCCGGCGAAACCGGCTGGAGGCCCACCCGGCCGCGGTGACATGCTTTCGTCCGTGATGCGGACATTCGAGGACCTGGCCGCCGAGGCCGAGGCGGCGCCGGTGGATGGGTGGGACTTCTCCTGGCTGGACGGCCGGGCCACCGAGGAGCGGCCGCCCTGGGGTTATGCACGGCTGGCCGCGGCGCGGCTGGCCGCGGCGGGTACCGCGCTCGACCTGGACACCGGCGGCGGCGAGGTGCTGGCCGGGCTCCCGGCATGGCCACCGCGCATGGTCGCCACCGAATCCTGGCCGCCGAACGCCGCCCGCGCGGCCCGGTTGCTCCGGCCACGGGGCGGGTGGCTGATCGCGGCCAGCCCGGGCGGCCCGGCGCTGCCGTTCCGGACCGCCGTGTTCGACCTGGTCATCAGCCGCCATCCGGTGGATACCTGGTGGGCGGAGGTGGCCCGGGTGCTACGTCCGGGCGGGGCGTTCCTGGCCCAGGAGATCGGCGCGCGCAGCAACGCCGAGCTCTACCAGGCCATTGCCGGCCCGCTGCCGGCCGGCGGTGAGACCCGCGGTGCGCAGCGGTCCCGCCGCCTGGCCGAGGAGGCCGGGCTGGCCGTGACGGACCTCCGGGAGGCCACCCTGCGCCTGGAGTTCCACGACATCGGCGCGGTCATCTACTTCCTGCGCAAGGTGATCTGGACGATCCCCGGATTCAGCGTGCCCCGCTACCGTGACCAGCTGGCGGCGCTGCACGAGCAGATCACCAGCAACGGCCCGTTCGTGGCGCACGCCACCCGGTTCCTGATCGAGGCCCGCAAGCCGCTCCCCTGAGCGCGACAGCCCGGCGCCCGGACGAAGGTATTCACGGGTTAACCTCCCACGGGTAAGCATCCTGCTGTGATGACGAGCCGGGCGGGCCGCCCTGACCGCGAGCCGCCGGCCGCCGTCATGGCACTGGCGCCCGGAGGGTTCCGTGTTTGAGGTCAAGCGGCTGCAGCTGGCCACGCTGCGTGGCGTGGACGGGCGGGACTGGCCGGTGCACGGCTTCGCCGTCACCCACCCGCGGGGCGCGGCGCTGGTGGACACCGGCGTCGGCGGGCCGCGGGAATGGCTGCATGACTGGCGGGTGGTCAACCGCTCGGCCGCCGCCGCGCTGGCCGAGCTGGACATGACGCCGGGCGACATCGACTTGGTGATCAACACTCACCTGCACTTCGACCACTGCGGCCAGAACGCGGTGTTCCCGCACGCCGCGTTCTATGTGCAGCGCGCCGAGCTGGCCCGCGCCGAGCGCGAGGCCCCGGAACTGCGCGACTGGTTCGGCTTCGCCGGCGCGCGGTTCGAGCTGCTGGACGGGGACGCCGAGGTACTGCCCGGCCTCTCGGTCATGGCCACGCCCGGGCACACCGCCGGCCACCAGTGCGTGCTGGTCCGCGCGGACGACGGCGCGTCCGACATCCTGATCGGCGACGCGGCCTACACACCGCACCAGTACGCCGGGCCGCCGGACGGTGAGGTCGTGACCGGCCAGGCGAGTGACCTGGCCAGCTGGCGGGACTCACTCCGCCGGATCCACTCGCTGAGCCCGGCCCGGGTGCACTTCTGCCACCACACCAGCGTCATCCACCACTGACGAGCTGGCCCGGGTCCCGGGCGGGACCGCGGCCCGCGACGGCTAACCCCGCGGGTACCGGATCCGGCGGAGCCACGGCCGAAGGACGCTCAGGCCCAGCCAGGCGGCCGCGACGCCGACGGCCACGCCGATAACCGTGTCCGCGAACCGGAGGATGGGCTGCTGCCAGGCATGCTGCGGGCTCACCGCCGCCACCACCATGATGACGGCCGTGGTGATTCCGGCGGTGACCGCGTCGCCCGGCCGCCCGAGCACGGTGACCACCAGGGCGCTGGCGCCGACGAGCAGCGCCAGGGCCCAGGGGTAGAACGGCAGCAGGGACAGGTAGATCAGGCACAGCACGAAGCTGACCGAGGTGGCCGCCATCCGGGACAGCGCGGCGGACATGCTCTGCTGGTAGCTGTCCCGGAAGACGAACACCGTGGCGATCACGGCCCACATGCCGCCCAGCAAGGCGTCGTCGTGAGACGGGACGTACAGCCGGGACAGCAGGTCGGTGACCACCCAGTAGGCGAGCAGGCAGGCGGCGGCCAGCACGGCGCAGTCCAGCACGGCGATGGTGATCTCCGCCTGGGTGAGGCGGTACCGCTGTGCCATCACGTCCCCCGGTGTGCGGTGGGGGGGCCAGGATAGCAGCGGCAGCCTGTCCGCGACGGCGGCCAGTATCGTGCCCGTGCCTGCGGAAATGGCTGGACCCGGCGGGCGGCCGGCCCAGCGGTTTGCCGCCCCGAGCACTTGCTCATAGTCTTAACATCTGCTCAGATCGTGTAGGCCGGACCAGCCGGCCCACCGGGAGGCCTCATGTCTGCCGCCGCATCCGCTGGCCCAGGCAACGTCATTGACCTGGCCCTGGCGGGCGCGGTGATCGTGGTGACCGGCGCCGGCGGCGGGATCGGGGCGGCCACCGCCCGGCTGCTCGGCGCGGCGGGCGCGTCCGTCGTGCTGGTCGGCCGGCGGGAGGCGCCGCTCCGGGAGGCCGCCGGGGCGGTGCAGGAGGCCGGCGGCGGCGCCGTCACCGTGCCAGCCGACCTGGCTGACCCGGCCAGCCCGCCCCGCATCGTCGCCGCCGCCCTGGACGCCCTCGGACGGCTCGACGGCCTGGTCAACAATGCGGCCATGTGCCAGCACCACCCGCTGCCCGGATGGGACACCGCGGGCTTTGATGAGCAGCTGGCGACCAATGTCCGGGCGCCTTACTTCCTTATCCAGGCGGCGCTGCCCGCGCTGCGGGAATCCCCGTTCAAATCGGTGGTCAACATCAGCTCTTCGTCGGGGACGCTGCGGCTGTCCGGCCAGTCCGTGTACGGAATGACCAAATGCGCGCTGGATTACCTCACCCAGTCGCTGGCCGGAGAGCTGGCGCCGGACGGGATCCGGGTCAACGCGATCGCGCCCGGGCCGGTCGATACCCCGATCCATGCCACATGGGCCGACGATCTGGACGAGGCTTACCGGTGGCTCGCGAGCCAGGTGCCGCTCGGCCGGATCGGTGACCCAGCCGACGTGGCACGCTGGATCGCCCTGCTGCTGAGCCCCGTGTCATCCTTCCTGACCGGGGTGGTCCTGCCACTGGACGGAGGATAGGTGATCCCGCGTGCCTGAGACGAGGGACGGCCGCCGGTTAGCGCGGCACGAGAAGCTAGGTGGCGCAGTGAAGACAGACCGAGGCGACGATGCCGGACGGTGGAGCTCAGAGGAACTGCTGCTCCGGACGGCCTGGTACTACTACAAGGACGAGCTGACCCAGGACGAGATCGCCCGGCGGCTGTCGATGTCCCGGGCGTCGGTGGGCCGGCTGCTCGACCGGGCCAGGAGGGTGGGCCTGGTCTCGATCAGCCTGAACACCGAGTACCTGGACGCGTTCGAGCTGAGCGGCGAGCTGCGCAAGACATTCGGCCTGTCCGAGGCGCTGGTGGTACCCGACCACGAGAAGGAGCCCGCGGATCATCATGCGCTGAACGCCCGCGTCGGGCTCGGCGGTGCCCAGTTCATGAGCACCCACCTGCGGCCCGGTGCCAGCCTGGGGGTGGGCTGGGGCGAGACGGTCTCGCAGGTGATCGCGGCCACCAACTTCGGGGCGGCCGGGCCGGTGACCATGGTGACGCTCACCGGCGGCGTGGAGGGCTACCTGCCGACGATCCTGTCGTCCACCGGTGAGATGGCCAGCGAGTCCGCGGACGTCACCGCGGCGGCTGTCATCCCCAGCCCGATCATGGCGTCCACGCCGGAGCTGGCCGCCGCGCTGCGCGCGGAGCCCACCATCCAGCAGGTGCTCAAGCAGGCCGCCCAGGTGGAGCAGGCTGTCGTCGGGGTCGGGACGCCGACCGCCGACGCCACCATCGTGCACATGGGGTACCTGAACGCCAAGGACGCCCGCGGGCTGCGCGAGCAGGGCGTGGCCGGCGACATCCTCGGCCAGTTCTTCGACGCCAGCGGGAACGTGGTGAACCTGCCGATCCATGACCGCCGCATCGGGATCGAGCTGTCCGATCTCCGGCACATCCCCAAGGTGGTCGGCGTGGCCGGCGGGACGCACAAGGCCGAGGCGATCCTGGGGGCGCTGCGGGGCGGGTTCCTGGACGTCCTGGTCACCAACGAGCTGGCCGCGATCCGGCTGCTCGAGCTGGAGCACGGGCACGCCCGGGCGCCGCTGGCACCCGGGCCGCCCCTCCGGCCCGGCGGGCGCGCGCCCGGGCGCCGCTGACACCCGGGCCGCCCCCCGGCCCGGCCGGGCGCGCGGCGCGGGATCGCGGTCTGCTCCTTGCGGCATCGTCCCCGGTGGTCGATACTCGGCTGAGCGGATGACCGTCAACTGAGCAACTGCTCCGGGAGGTCGAGGCCATGGGGAAGATCGTCAGCCCGCCCACGCCCATGAAGATCACCCAGATCGCCGTGGTGGTCCGTGACATGGAGACGGCGCTGCAGACGTACACGGAAACCCTGGGCTGGGGCCCGTGGAGCGTTTTCGACTACAAGCCGCCCCTGCTGCACGACACCCGGGCGCACGGCGAGCCGGCCGAGTACCGGATGATCGGCGCGGAGACATCGGTGGACGGCCTCGGCTTCGAGCTGATCCAGCCGGTCAGCGGGCCGAGCATCTATCAGGAGTTCCTGGAGCGCCACGGCGAGGGCGTGCAGCACATCGCGTGCATGAAGCACACCTGGGACGAGAGCGCGCAGGTGCAGGAGCACTGGCGGGCCAACGGCGCCGAGGTCCTGATGAGCGGCCGGATCGGCGACACGATCGAGTTCTACTATCTGGACACCGCCCCGATGCTCAAGTTCGTCCTGGAATCGGGCAGCGGGCACGCCATCGACCTCAAGCCGACCTACGTCTACCCGTGACCCGTCCCGGCCCGCTGCGGGTCCTGGTCGTCGGGGACAGCTACATGCCGGCCAGCGTCTTCACCGCCGCGCTGGCCGGCCTCAGGGATGCCGTCCGCGTGACGGAGCTGCAGATCAGCAGCGCGGCGGCGGCCCCGCCGCGGACCGACTCCGAGCGGGCGCTTCGTGAGTACGCGGGTGACCCCGCCGACGTCGCCGCCGCGGTGCCCGGCCACGACGTGCTCCTGGTGCACTGCGCGCCGGTCAGCGCGGAGGTGCTGGACGCCGGCCCGCTCCGGCTGGTCGGCTGCGCCCGCGGCGGCCCGGTGAACGTGGACGTGGCCGCGGCGAGCAGCCGCGGCATCCCGGTGACCAGCGCGCCGGGCCGGAATGCGCCGGCCGTGGCCGAGCTGACCATTGCGTTCGCGTTGATGCTGATCCGGGGCGTGCCCGCCGCGGCCCGCTACTTTACCGGCGGCGGGCAGCTGGCCGAAAGCACCTACGAGGGCAGCCAGTTCCTCGGTACCGAGGCGGCCGGCCTGACCCTGGGGCTGGTCGGCCTGGGCAACGTCGGCCGGGAGGTGGCGGCCCGGGCCCGCGCGCTGGGCTTCCGGATGCTCGGCTACGACCCGGTCCGGCCGGCCATCATCCCGGCCGGAGTGGCCATGGTCAGCCTCGATGAGCTGCTCACCCGCTCGCGGCTCATCTCGCTGCACGCCCGGGCCACGCCGGGCAACCGGCACCTGCTCGGCACCGACGCCTTCGCCCGGATGCCGCGCGGCGCGTACTTCATCAACACCGCCCGCGAGTCGCTGGTCGACGAGGAGGCCCTGGCCAGCGCGCTGGCCAGCGGCGGCCTGGCCGGGGCCGCGCTGGACGTGGTGGAACGCCGCCCGGCCGGGGGCCGGCACCCCCTGCTCGACCTGCCCAATGTCATCGTCACCCCGCATGTCGGCGGCGCGACCCGCGAGACGCTGCGCCGCGGCGCGGAGATGGCCGCGGCGGCGGTGGCCCGGCTGGCTGCGGGCCAGGTCCCGGAGCACCTGGTGAACCCCGGGGTACTGGCCCGCGAGGAGGCCGGGCCGTGACCGCCGCCCGGGCGGGGCGCGGCGGGCCGTACCTGCTCGCGGTGGACGCGGGCACCGGCAGCTGCCGGGCGCTGCTGTTCACCGAGGCGGGCGACCAGGCGGCGGTATCGCTCCGGGAGTGGTCGCACCGGGAGCCGCCCGGCGTCCCCGGCGGGCAGGACTTTGACGTGGAGGCGAACTGGCGGGCGATCACCGCCTGCATCCGCGACGTGCTCCAGCTGACGGGCGCCTCCGGGGACGAGGTCGCGGCGGTGGCGGCGACCAGCATGCGCGAGGGCATCGTGCTCTACGACGCGCGCGGCACCGAGATCTGGGCCTGCCCGAACGTGGACAGCGCGCCGGGCGGGAGGCCGCCGCGCTGATCAGCGAGGGCGCGGCCGAGCGCATCTTCGCCGAATCCGGCGACTGGGTGTCGATCACCTCCCCGGCCCGGCTGCGCTGGCTGGCCCGGCACCGCCCGGACCTGCTGCGCCGGGTGCACAGCCTCGGCATGCTCAGCGACTGGATCGTCTGGCGGCTGGCCGGGGTCCAGGTCACCGAGCCGTCCTGTGGCTCCAGCTCGGGCATGTTCAGCCTGGCCCGCCGGGACTGGTCGGCGCGGATCGCCGGGATCTGCGGCCTGTCCCCCGCCGTCCTGCCGGAGGTGGCCGACCCGGGCACGGTGGTCGGCGCGGTGACCGGGGAAGCCGCGGCGCAGACCGGCCTGCGGCCCGGCACCCCGGTGGCCGCCGGGGGCGCCGACACCCAGCTCGGGCTGCTCGGCGCCGGCGTACGGGCCGGTGAGTTCACCGTGCTGGCCGGCACCTTCTGGCAGAACGTCATCCTGGTCAGCCAGCCGCTCATCGACCCGCAGATCAGGCTGCGGACCCTGTGCCACGTGACGCCGGGCGAGTGGATGCTCGAAGGCATCGGGTTTTACTGCGGCATGGCGATGCGCTGGTACCGCGACGCTTTCTGCGACGCCGAGGTGGCCGCCGCGCGGCAGCGTGGCGTGGACCCGTACGTGCTGATGGAGGAGCAGGCGGCGCGCATCCCGCCCGGCTCGAACGGCGTCTACGCCGTGCTGTCCAACCTGATGAACGCACGGAGATGGGTGCACGCCAGCCCGTCGTTCGTCGGGTTCGACCTGGGCAACCCGGCCGGGTCCGGCCGCGCGGCCGGCATCCGCGCGGTCGAGGAGGCGGCCGCCTACGTGGTCCGCGGGCACCTCGGCATCATCACCGAGCTGACCGGCGCGCGGGTCAGCGAGCTGACGTTCAGCGGCGGGGCGGCCAAGGGCGCCCTGTGGCCGCAGATCATCGCCGACGTCCTCGGCGTGCCGGTGCACGTGCCCGCCGTGACCGAGAGCAGCGCGCTGGGTGCCGCGCTGTGCGCCGGCACCGGCGCCGGGCTCTACGCCGGGCTCACCGACCTCGAGGGCGAGCTGCGCAAGCGCGCGGCCACCTTCGAGCCCCAGCCGGCTGCCGTCGCCGCCTACGACGACAGCTACGCGCGGTGGCGGCACATCTACCAGGGCATGCTCAGCCTGTCCGAGGACGGGCTGCTCCACCCGCTGTGGCAGGCGGCGGGGGTGACGCCGGGCCGCCCGGCGCCCGGAGCGGCGCCCGCCGCGTCCCCGGGAGCAGCCGGGGCCGAGGAGGGCCTGACGCCCCGTCCGGCCCACGGCCACCAGGAGGAGGAAAGGTGAGCAGGGCAATGGTGAAGCGGACCCCGCCCGCGCCGGTCACGCTGGCGGAGTTCGACGAGATCTTCCAGGCGGTCAGGAACTGGGGCCGCTGGGGCGACGACGACGAGCTGGGCACGCTCAACTACATCACCCCGGACACGGTGCGGGCCGCGGCCGGGCTGGTCCGCTCCGGGCGGCGGGCGACGATGGCCATCCCGATGAGCACCGTGGCCGGCCCGGACAACCCGAGCCCGGTCACCCATCACGTGGTGCAGGGCCACGACATCGACATCGGCTCCAGCGGCGTCACCTTCGCCACCGACTACGTCGGGCTGGCCTTCCACGGGGACTGCCACACCCACATGGACGCGCTCTGCCACATCGCCTACCAGGGCCAGGTCTACAACGGGCGGCCGGCCCAGCAGGTGATGACCTCGCGCGGCGCCACCGCCCTCGACGTGACCAGCTATGCCGACGGGCTGGTCGGGCGGGGCGTGCTGCTGGACGTGCCACGCTTCCGCGGGGTCCCGTGGCTGGAGCCCGGCGAGGCGGTCACCCGGGCCGAGCTGGAGGCCATCGAGGAGGCGCAGGGAGTCCGGCTCGGCGAGGGCGACATCCTGGTGTTCCGCACCGGGCACCACCGGCGCCGCCGCGAGCTGGGCGCGTGGAGCAACGACTACCCGCCGGCCGGCGAGGGCAAAGCTGGCCTGCACGTGGACACGATCGGCTGGATGCACGAGCGCCATATCGCCGCGTTCCTGCCGGACGGCGACGGCGAGACGGTGCCGAGCAACGTCGAGGGCATCCTCTACCCGGTCCACCCGCTCCAGGTCACCGCCATGGGCATGCTCGCCGCCGACAGCCTGCAGCTGGAGGACGTGGCCCGGGCGTGCCAGCAGGAAGGCCGGTTCGACTTCATGGTCGTCGGCCTGCCGCTCCGGCTGCCGGGCGGCACCGGGTCGCCGTGGAACCCGATCGCCATCTTCTGAGTGAGGGGGATTCATGGAGCGGCGCTTCGAGGGCAAGGTCGCGCTGGTCACCGGGGCGACGACCGGCATCGGGCAGGCGGCCGCGGTGCGGCTCGCCGCCGAGGGCGCGGTCGTGGCGGTGAACCAGCTGCCGGGGCAGGACCCGGCGGAGACGCTCGGCCAGATCGTCGAGGCCGGCGGCGAAGGCTTCCCGGCCGTGGCCGACATGCGTGACCCGGCCCAGGTCACGGCGATGGTGCGGGACGTGGCCGCGGGGGCCGGCCGGCTCGACCACGTGGTCTCCAACGCGGCGGTCAACCCGTTCATGGCGTGGGACGAGACGGCCGTCGAGGACTTCAACCTGCTGTTCGAGACGAACGTGCGGGGCACCTGGATGGTCTGCACCGAGGGCGCCAAGCAGATGATCCGGGAGGGGCACGGCGGGGCGATCTGCTGCGTCAGCTCGATCTCGGCCCATGTGGGCGCGCCCGGCCAGACCGCGTACTGCGGCACCAAGGGTGCCATCAGCATGCTGGCCAAGGCGCTCGGCCGGGACCTCGGCCAGCACGGCATCCGGGTCAACGCGGTGGAGCCGGGCTGGGTCAAGACGAACATGAGCGCGCCGATGATGGACGACCCGGAGGTGCTGCGCTACTACACCGAGCGCGTCGCGCTGCACCGGGGCGGCGAGCCCGCGGAACTCGCCGCCGCCATCGCCTGGCTGCTGTCCCCCGACGCCAGTTACGTCACCTCCGCGACGCTGCTGGTCGATGGCGGCTTCATCGTGAACGCTGAACTCTAGGAGGTCCGGTGCGCGACCCTGCCCAGTTCCTGCGGGACGCCTATGACCAGGTCAGGCGGGACTACGGCGCGGCCATCGGGCAGCGCCGGGAAGACCTGGTCACGCCCGCCCTGGTCCTCGACATCGACGCGGCGCAGCGCAGCGCAACATCGAGCACATGGCCAGCGAGCTGAAGCAGATGGGAGCAGCCGCCATCCGGCCGCACTATAAGGCGCACAAGAACCCGGACATCGCACGGCGCCAGGTGCAGGCCGGGGCGGGCGGACTGTCGATGGCCACCGTGTGGGAGGCCGCCGTGCTCGCCGCGGCCGGGATGGATGACCTGTTCGTGGTCAACACGGTGGCCCACCCGGCCAAGCTGCGGGTGCTGGCCGGGCTGGCCCGCGACCACCGCATCCTCGTCGCGGTGGACGAGGCGGCGAACGCCGCGGCCCTGTCGGTGGCGGCCGTCGCGGCCGGGTCCACGCTCGGGATCATGATCGAGGTGGACACCGGGATGGACCGCTGCGGGGTGGATTCCGCCGCTGACTGCCTGGCGCTGGCCCGCCAGGTCACCGGGCTGCCCGGGCTGCGCTTCGAGGGGATCACCGGCTACGAGGGGCACTGCTCGCTGACCCCGGACCATGACCTGCGGCATGACCGGCAGCGCACCGCGATGACGTTCTTCATCGGGGTGGCCGCGCGGCTGGAAGCGGACGGCATTCCCTGCCCTATCCGGTCGGCGGGCGGGATCGCGACCTGGAACTGGACGGCGGCCTTCCCGGGCATCACCGAGATCCAGGCCGGGACCTACGTGGTCATGGACAACTTCCACGGCGTGATGGTGCCGGGCTTCGAGCACTCGCTGACCATCGCGGCCACCGTGATCAGCCGGCAGAGCGGCCAGGTCATCGTGGACGCCGGCAACAAGTCGGTCGCCGACCCGGCCGATGTGACGATCGCCGGCCACGACCTCACCGTGGCCCGGTTCGACGAGGAGCACGGCATCTTTGACGCGGCCGGCGGCTCCCCGCTGCGGGTCGGCGACCCGGTGGCGCTGGTGCCCGGCTACTCGCCGAGCACGGTCAACTGGTATGACGCTTATCACGTGGTGCGCGGCGGCGTCGTGACCGACATCTGGCCGGTCATCCCGCGCGGGCCCGGCCATCACGGGCTGGCCTGAGCGGCCCGCCGCGGCCTGCGGCCCGGGCCCCTTGCCAAGATCCAGCGGGTGGGTCGATACTCCAGCGAACGGATGACCATTCCGTGAGCGAATGCTCTGCGCTCGAGTGAGCCTGTTCCCGGTGGGTAGCAGGAAGGAGACTCACGGTGGCAGTCGAGGCTGGTCAGTCAAGTAAGGGCACCGTCCGGTCCGAGCTGCGGGAGAACGCTGTCGGCCTCCCCGGCATGCTGATGCAGGGCATCGCCACCATCGGGCCGTCCTTCGCGATCCTCGCGTCGTTCGTGTTCATCGTGGGCTTCGCCGGGATCGTGACGCCATGGGCGTTCCTGTTCGGCGGCATCCTGCTGGGGCTGCAGGCCCTGTCGGCGGCCCAGCTGGCCAAGGTGTTCCCGTCCGCGGGCGGCTGGTACACCTGGATCGCCCGGGCCTTCCACCCGCGGGCCGGGTTCTTCGCCGGGGTGCTGTTCTCCATCTGGCTGCCACCGGTCGCCACCCTCACCATGGCGTACCTGGCCAAGACGGTGCTGGAGCCGTCAATCAAGGCCGAGTACGGGGTGGACATCCGTGGTGGATCTGGGTCGTGGCCGGCGTGGCCCTGGTGATCTTCTTCGCCTACCAGGGGATTTCCATCTCGGAGAAGGCCCTGATCATCACCGGCCTGATCGAGATCGTGATCATGGTGTCACTGGCGTTCACCGGGCTCGCCTCACCAGGCAAGGGCGGCTTCAGCCTCGCCCCGCTCAACCCGGCCAACTTCGGCCTGGCGGGCAACCTGTTCCTGGGCGTGGTCTTCTCGATCTTCGAGTTCAGCGGCTGGGAGTCCACCGGGCCGCTGGCCGAGGAGAGCAAGAACCCGAAGCGCAACGTGCCGATCGGGCTGGTCGGCTCGGTCGCCGTGCTGACCGTCTATTTCGTGTTCGTGACCTGGGGTTACCTGGTCGGCATCGGCACCAGCAAGGTGGGCAGCATCCCCAGCGCCACTGCCTTCCCGGTCGCCACGCTGGCCCAGCGGGTATGGGGCGGCGCCTGGGTGCTGTTGCTGTTCGCGCTGCTGAACTCGGCTATCGCGCTGTCCATCGCGTGCTTCAACGGCGGCACCCGGACCTGGTACGCGATGGGCCGGTCCGGGGTGCTGCCCAAGATGGTCGGGAAGGTCAACCCGGCGCGCAAGACGCCGGTCAACGCCATCAGCCTCCAGGTCGGCGTGCAGGTCCTCGCGTTCGCGTGCGTGCTGATCTGGGGCGTGACGAACGTGTTCTTCTCCTGGGCGAACGCGATCACCATCGGCCTGGTGTTCATGTACCTGCTGTGCAACATCGGGGTGGTCAGGTACTACCTGACCGAGGGCCGCGCCCAGTTCAACGTGCTGCTGCACCTGGTCGTCCCGGTGGTCGCCTCGGCCGCGGGCATCCTCGTCGTCTGGAAGTCCTACTTCTCCCCGTTCACCAGCACCGGGCCGGTGTTCTGGGGCCTGATGACGTTCGTCGTGGTCCTCGCGCTGACCGTGGTCATCCTTATCTACCTCCGCGTCACCCGGCATGAGGACTGGATGCACCGCGCCCAGCTGGTGTTCGAGCAGACCGGCGGCCACTGAGGCGGGATAACGGGGCCGCCGGCGGAACGGCCCAGTACCGGCATTCGCCGTCGAGGATGTCGTCCAGCCGGCCGCCGTTGGCCTCGATGACCCGTCGCGACGCGATGTTGGACTCGGCGCAGGTGATCAGCAGCCGGGTGAGGCCGAGACTGTCCCGGCAGTAGGCCAGGCCGGCGGCCAGCATCGCGGTGGCGTGCCCCCGCCGCCGGTACCGGGGGGCGACGTGGTACCCGATATGGCCGCCGCGCCTGGTCAGTTCCGGGGTCAGCCGGTGCCGGATGAGCACCGTGCCGAGGTAGACGTCCCGGTCGAGGTACCAGAGCGTGGAGATGGGCACGCCCCACGCCTGGGTCTCGTGGCGGACCCGGCCGACGTACCGGCCGAAATCCGCGGCGGCCTGCTCGACCGGGAAACCCGGCAGCCACCCCTCGGCCCGGAGGTCGCGCATCGCCTCCAGGAAGGAATCGCGGACCCGCGTGGTCGGGCCGGCCAGCTGCGGCATGGCTGTGAGGCTACCGGGGGATGCGGTCCCCGGCCGGCCGCCGCCGTGGCCGTGCCGGTCAGCGTCCTTCATGCGGGTGACCGGTCAGGGGCCTGGCCGGGCCGGATGTAGGAGCCGGGCCGCACCGGCCCGGCCGGCTCGTAGCTGGCGATGATGACGCCCGTTCCGGTGGTCGTGGCCCGGGCCAGCCGCAGTGCGGCCGCCTTCGCCCCGTCCCGGAACAGCTTCTTCCCCGAGCCAAGGTGCACCGGGATGAAGAACAGGCGGTACTCGTCGATGAGGTCGTGATCGATGAGGGCCTGGGCGAGCTCACCGCTGCCGTGGACCTGCAGCTCGTTTCCGGGTTGCTCCTTCAGCTTGGCCACGCCGGCTGCGATGTCCCCGCCGAGCACCGAGGAATTGTGCCACTCCGCCGAGGCGAGCGTCGCCGAGGCGACGTACTTGGGCAGCGCGTTCAGCTTGCTGGCTATGGGGTCGGCCGGGTCGGTCACGCGCGGCCAGTAGCCGCTGAAGATCTCGTACGTCTTGCGCCCGAGCAGGAACGCGCTGGCCTGCGTGAACCAGCCGGCCACGGCGGCACCGGAGTCCTCGTCCCCGTAGCGGAACGACCAGCCGCCGTGGCTGAAGCCGCCGTCACGATCCTCATCCGGCCCGCCGGGCCCTTGCATCACGCCGTCCAGGCTCAGGAAGGCCTGCAGGGTCAGCCGCATGGCGGCCTCCGTTCTGTATCTGTGGGTGCCGTCAGGGGGTAGACGGCCCGGGCGCCCGGTACTCACCGCACGACGCCACGGAATCACGGCGCCGGCCCGGCGACCATGATCGGGGTCAGCGGGCAGATTCCGGCATGCGACGCCCTTGACCTGGGCTCAGGTAGATCGCGAACCGGATGGTGTGCAGCGTGAACAGGGCGGCGACGGCGGCGCGCCGCACATTCTCGGCGCCGCGGGTGCTGGCGGTTGCCGCCGGGCCAGCCGGCCGCGCGCTCAGCAGCGTGCGGCATCCGGCTGCCGAGGCCAGGACGCCGGCCCCGAGTTCCAGGTAAAGCAGCGCCGCCGGAACCCGGCCAAGCCGGCCCGGCGCGCCATCCGCCACCATCGCCACGTCGCGGGCGGTGAGCCCGGCGCACACGGTCTCGGCCACGGCCGCACCCGGCACGCCACCGCGGCGCATAGCGAGCTCGGTGAGCGGGTACCCGCAGGCACTGAGCCCGAGAACGATGGCCCCGATCGTGCGCTTCAACTCCGCTGCCCTCCGCCCGGCTGGTCAGCACGCACCGTGTCAGCACGCACCCGGTCAGCCGGACGCCGCCCCGGAGGAGTCCTGCCCGGTCACCTCTTCACCGCCCTGCTGGCTCGTGGTCCCACCCTGCTCCTGCGGCCGGAGCAGGCCAGATATCTCCAGATACAGCTGCTGGGGGTAGGGCAGGTATCTGACCTTGCGAAACGCCTGACGTCGGCTCGGGGAGATGACGATGAGCGTTCCGTAGCCAAGCAGCCGGCCCAGGACTGTGCGCTGCAGCGTCAGACCCGTCACCTGATCCAAGGGCGTGGCCGCGGCCGTGCGGCGGAGCAGGCCGCCGATGAGCATCATCCGCCGATCGGTTACCGCGAGGTAGCTGCCCGGCCAGGCGGCCAGCCGGCCCAGGAAGTACAGCGGGACAAGCAGGTACGCTGCCCAGACGATGTCTGAGCGCGGTGAGCGGCTGGCCAGTTTCCTGGCCGCCACCAGGCCGCCGCAGGCCAGGACAAGGGGCCCGCCGAGCGCCGCCGGGTGCATACGGACCGTGATGACTGAGCGCTCGTCCGGCAGCACATACCGGTTCACTGACGCCGGCTGCCCGGCCTGTGCTGGGTTTACCTGTCTCATCCGCGCTCCCGAAAGAATCCCGCGCCCGACGGTGCCCGAGGCACCCCGGCGCCATTGTTTGCCAGCCAGCCGGACAGTGGCGGATGGCATTCCCATGTCGGGAAATTACTGGACATGATACAATATTTCCTGTCTTCGTGGCAGGAAGCGACTATGAATATTCAGCGTAAACGCGTACTTTTCAAGCTGGCAGATATCCTGATTGGCGTGGTGGCGATTTTCCTGTTGCTCGATGCCATGCTGGGCTTCACCAGGCACCGGGAGATAAGCACGGCACCCCCGCAGCTCGTTACCCAGGAAGCTAACGCCGCCAACCTGGGCACATCGTGCGTGGGCGGTTTCTCCAACCAGCGCACCGTAGCTGGCAAGACCCAGATAGCATCGCACGGGACACCATTCAATGCCTATCAATTGACCTTCACGAACACCAGCAAGGACATCATAAATATCCGCAGCGTGACCGTAATTCTGATCGACGGCAATAACCACGTCTTCGCCCGGCAGCACGTTACCCGCCTGGACAACAGCCCCCGCCTGACCCTGGACCTGGGCCAGTCGCGCCAGATTGTCGAAACGGCCGGAATCGAGCGCCCGGTAGCGTCCTGCGAGGTCCTCAACTGGCAGCCCTGAGCCGGGCGGCGGCGCACCCGCGTCAGCGATTCCGCAGGGCCCTGCGGCGGTAAGCGATGCTCCCGGCGCCAGCCAGCACGGCCGCCCCGCCCAGGGCGAGGAGCAGCGAGTCCTGGAACCCAGCCGTGCCGCCCCCGCCGGTGGCGGGGGCGGCGGTGGGGAACGTGTACGTCACCGTGGGCGTGGGGGCCGGTGTTGGCGTCGGGGACGGCGGCACCGACCTGCTGGGCGACGGACTCGGGGTCGCGGAGTGGCTCTCCGTGCTGCTCGGCGAGGCAGTCGAGGTTGGCGTGGGAGTTCCCGCGGGCGAGAATGAGGACGAGGCCGCCGCCGGGGGCGTGGATCCCGAGCAAGCCGAGACGGCCGCGGAGGTGAGTATGGTCATGGTGCTGCAGCCGATGACGGCCAACCTCGCGCTGCGCCTCGTCGCCGCGCTGGTTGTGCGCACCTTCATGAAACCTCCTCGTACGTCACCGCAGGTGGCGGCCTGCCCGGCCCGGCGCCTGGAACCGGCGCCGGAAGGGACACCGCGCTGCGCGACCAAAGGCAGCTCCCCCAAAACGGCGACGGCCATAAAGGTAAGGCCCACGGACAACGCAGACAACCGATGACCTGATCACCCTGAAATATCAGGCTACGCGAGCAGAACACACTGGGGAAGACGTAGAGAGGAACGGCGGCATTGGGCAATGCGGAGTGGCGGCGCGTAGCCGGGTTTCGCGTGGTCATGTCCTGGCCGCAGGCCGGGAACTTCGCCCCGCCCCGGACCCGCGTGAGCCTGCGTGCCCGCATAGCCGGACTGGCCGGCGTCCTTCTCATCGTGACCGGGATCGCCGCGATCGGGGTCGCCATCGGCGGCCAGGTGCATGCGCCGCAGCCCTCCCTGGCCGCCGCGGGCGCCATCGGGCCGTTCGGGGGCAGGGGCCACGGGCCCTGGCTGCGGCGGTCACCGCCGGTGACCGTCGATATCCCGGCCATTGGCGTGCACTCGGCCCTGCTGAGCCTGGGAGTCAACGCGGGCGGCACAATCCAGGTCCCGCCGCTGCGCACGCGGGCCGGCGAAGCGGCCTGGTACAAGTACTCGGCCACGCCCGGCCAGATCGGGACGTCGGTCATCGAAGGCCACGTCGACAGCACCCAGGGGCCTGCTGTCTTCTTCCGCCTGGGGGCCCTCCGGCCCGGGGAGAAGATCGACGTGACGCTGGCTGACGGGGTCACCGCTGTTTTCCGCATCACCGGGGTACGCGAGTACGCCAAATCCAGATTCCCGGCGCAAACCATTTACGGCGCGGCGGGTTACGCGGCGCTGCACCTGATAACGTGCGGCGGCGCTTTCGACTACGCCACCGGCCATTACCTCAGTTCCACGGTGGTATTCGCGTCCCTCACGTCAGCACGCCGGGCGCTCCGCTAGCTGTGCGTGGCCGGCCTGGCCGGGACGGCCGCCGGCGGCGGCCAGCCGGTCAGTCCAGCGGGCGGCGCAGCGGGTATTCCTGGTAGCCACGGGCCCAGGTGCCCACCGGGCTGGTGGCCAGCGTGACCCCTATCCACGGATCCAGCCCAATACTGCCCAGCGTGACGGCCGCGCCCCGGCTGAACTCCGTCCGGGCCGGAGGGCCGGTGACGATCCAGCCTTCCTGGCCGACCGCGTTCATCGCGGTGTACCGCTCCCCGGGGACCAGGTCGGCCAGTTCCACGACGGATACGACGCGGGACTGCAGGGCCGTGACCAGGATGCCGGCCAGGTGCTCGGCGGGCTGGGCCTGGCTGGCGGCCAGGGCGATCGTGATCAGGGAGCCGTACTCCCAGCGCGTGGGCATCCCGTTAGCCTGCCACAAATCCCCCGCTGGGCGCCGGGCATGAACGCGATCCCCGCGGCCGCGCAGACGTCACTGACCGGAGTTGGGCTTGAACACGCTGGCCGAGGCCTGCCGGATGCCCCCGGCGCCGCTCATCTGGGCCCGCTTCCACGGCGCAACACCCTCGATCTCGGTCTCCAGCGAGAAGCTCAGGACCGTCCTGATCAGCACGATGAGCCCGAGAACCAGCACATTGTCGAGGGTGGGCGCGACGGCGACGGTGCGCACGAGGTCGGCGGCCACCAGGATTTCCAGCCCGAGCAGCAATGTCCCGCCGAAGGAGGTGCGCAGCGCCAGATAGCCCTTGGCGGCCTGGCCGGACCGCCGCCACGCCACCAGCGCCAGCACGAACGACCACACGATGCCGACAACCAGGACCACTGTGCCCAGCGCCTCGAAGCCCTGGGCGACATGGTCCATCACGCTGGTGAACGTCGCCGCCGACGGCTCCGCCGAGGGCTCCGCCGAGGATGCCATCAGGATCATCGGCTGCCTTCCGCCCGGGACCTGGCTGGTCTAGCAGGCGAGTCTAGTAGGCGAGCCTCCGCGACGGCATCAGCGCGCCGATGAGCCAGAAGAACGGCAAGAAGAAGCCGATGATGAACATCACCCAATGGCCCTTCCTGATCGACATGACCCCAAGAGTGACCACGAGGATGAAGTAAATGACAGCTCCGCCAACGATCCAGAACATTGAGACCCCCCTGAGCCGGACTATGCAGATAGACATGAGCAATCCTGCCGGGCAGGGACGTATCAGATAGGGTCAAACGTCCTGTTCAACGTCCCCCTCAACATCCCGCTCAACGTCCCGTCGCCCGGTGGCGGCCACCGGCCAGGTCCCGGGCAGCGGGTCACCCGAGCTTGAGCCGGTCCGCGAACGCTGAGATCTCATCCAGTTGCTGGCGCAGCTCACCCGGCGCGATGGCCACCACCAGCCTCGCCGTCCCGTTCCGGGCGTGGGCTTCGGCATCCGCCACGGACATGTCGATCGGTTCCCACCGCGTGTACTCCAGCGCGTCCGCGTCCCGGCCCGCATCCCTCGCGGCGGCCCGCATGATTTCTAGCTGGGCCGCCCGCTCCTCGGCGTCCAGCCCGCCGCCCGGGAAGTAACCGTCTCCGCGCTGGCCGGCGCGCCGCGCCGCCGCCCGGCTTGACCCGCCGACATGGACCGGGAGCGTCCGGGTGTGCCAGGGCTTGGGGAAGCTGCACATGTCAACCTGGCCGATCAGGGACTCGCGCGCGTGGTGCTGGAACGGCGCCCCGATGCCGCCAGCCGTCCGCGGGCCACCGCGCTGACCGCCGACACCCATGGACGCGGACGTGTGGACCTGCGCCCAGGACGACCTGGAGGCCATCCTCGCCGCGCGCGCCCGGGCCGCCGGCGCACAGCTGCGCCACCGTGCGGAACTGACCAGCCTGCAGCCTGCCCATGATGGCGTCCTGGCCACTGCCGCCACCACGGACGGCAGGCTGCAGACCATCCGCGCCAGGTATGTCCTCGGCGCCGACGGCGCGCACAGCATGGCCCGCCAGGCAGCAGCCATCATGACCTCCAGGACCCGCAGCGCCGCGCATGTCTTCACCCCCGTCTCCGGGATGGGCCTCAACCTGGCCCTCCACGACGCGACAGTGGCCGCCGGCTGCCTGGCCAGCGCAATCAGGCACGGCCGGGACGAGGTGCTCGATCACTACGAAACCACCTGCAAGCCGCTGGCCGAGGACCTGCTCGCGCCAGAACTGGCCGTCACGCTGGAGTGACGTCCTCCGCCGCAGCGGCTGCCCAGGCCTGACCGCCGGATCCCGGCGTACGGTAAAGCCATGGTGGCTGAGGCTGATGAACCAGGCCTGGCCGCGCTGCCCGGCGCTGGGCCGAGCCGCGTAGCGGGAGCCGCCATGCCCACGCTCGACCGCCAGCACGACGTGTTCATCCTCGACC
>CAWCBE010000001.1:0-239287 GCA_963793825.1 uncultured Actinomycetes bacterium | reverse complement strand
GGCCCGCGGCCGCGGCCGCCCGCCCCGGCCGCCTCCGGCCCCGGCCGCTGGCCGCCCGCCGCTGGCCGCCGCCGCTGGCCGCGGCCGCCGCTGGCTGGCAACTACACGACAGCCACAGTCATGCACACGGAACTACGCGAGGCCCCCGATCACGGGGCGGGGCCGGGGGCCGGTCAGTGCGCCTCGGTGATCATGCCCGCGCCGACGGTGGCGTTGGTCGCCTCGTCGATCAGGATGAGGCCGCCGGTCTGCCGGTTCCGGCTGTACGGGTCGCAGAACAGCGGCTGGGTCAGCCGCAGCGTCACCCGGCCCACCTCGTTCAGCCCGAGATTCTGCGCGCCCTCGTCCCGGTGCAGGGTGTTCACGTCCAGCCGGTAGTGCAGGTCACGGACGATGGCCTTGACCGTCCGCGAGGTGTGCTTGACCACCAGCCGGTCCCGGGCGGCCAGCGGCCGGGCCTCCGACATCCAGCAGACCATGACCTCCACGTCCTGGGTGACCAGCGGCTGGTTGTGCGGGCGGCAGATCAGGTCGCCCCGGGAGATGTCCAGGTCGTCCTCGAGCACCAGGGTCACGGACATCGGCGGGAAGGCCTCCGGGACCGGGCCGCGCGCGGTGTCGATCCGGCTGATCCGGGTGGTCAGCCCGGACGGCAGGTGCATCACCTCGTCGCCCGGCTTGAGGACCCCGCCGGCCACCTGGCCGGCGTACCCCCGGTAGTCGTGCAACTGCGGGTCGGTCGCCTGGTGCGGGCGGATCACGTACTGCACCGGGAACCGCACGTCGATCAGGTTGCGGTCCGAGGCGATGTGCACGTGCTCCAGGTGATGCAGCAGCGAGGGCCCGTCGTGCCAGGGCATCTTCTCCGACCGCTGCACCACGTTGTCCCCGTGCAGCGCGGAGATGGGGATGAAGCTCAGGTCGCCGATCTCCAGCTTGGTGGCGAACGCGGCGAACTCCTCGCTGATCCGGTCGAAGACGCCCTGCTCGTAGCCGACCAGGTCCATCTTGTTGACGGCCAGCACCAGGTGCGGCACCCGCAGCAGAGTGGTCAGGAAGGCGTGCCGCCGGCTCTGCTCGGTCAGCCCGTTGCGCGCGTCCACCAGCACGACGGCCAGGTCGGCGGTGGACGCGCCGGTGACCATGTTGCGGGTGTACTGGATGTGGCCGGGGGTGTCCGCGATGATGAACTTGCGACGCGGGGTGGCGAAGTAGCGGTAGGCCACGTCGATCGTGATGCCCTGCTCCCGCTCGGCACGCAGCCCGTCGGTGAGCAGCGCCAGGTTCGTGTAGTCCTCGCCGCGCGCCTTGCTGGTCCGCTCCACGGCGGCCAGCTGGTCCTCGAAGATGGCCTTCGAGTCGAACAGCAGCCGCCCGATCAGGGTGCTCTTGCCGTCATCCACCGAGCCGGCCGTGGCCAGCCGCAGGATGTCCATCTGCCTGCTCCCATCCGGGGAGAGGACGTCATCGATCACGGCCGTCATCAGAAGTACCCCTCCCGCTTGCGGTCTTCCATGGCCGCCTCGCTGGCCCGGTCATCCGCGCGGGTCGCGCCGCGCTCGGTGACCCTGGTCGCCGCGACCTCGGCGATCACGTCGGACACCGTCGTCGCGCCGGACTCGACCGCGCCGGTGCAGGTCATGTCGCCGACCGTGCGGTACCGCACGGTGGCCTCGAAGGCCGGCGCATCCTCGCCCCGCTGGGTGACCTCGCTGTCGGCGAGCAGCATGCCGTCCCGCTCGAACACCCGGCGCTGGTGCGCGTAGTAGATGGACGGGATCTCCAGCTTCTCCCGGGAGATGTACTGCCACACGTCCAGCTCGGTCCAGTTGGACAGCGGGAACACCCGGATGTGCTCGCCCATCCGGATCCGGGTGTTGTAGATGCTCCACAGCTCCGGGCGCTGGTTCTTCGGGTCCCACTGGCCGAACTCGTCCCGGAACGAGAACACCCGTTCCTTGGCCCGGGCCTTCTCCTCATCCCGGCGGCCGCCGCCGAACACGGCGTCGAAGCGGTGCTCCTCGATCGCGTCGAGCAGGGTGGTGGTCTGCAGCCGGTTCCGGCTGGCCCGCCGGCCGGTCTCCTCGGTCACCCGCCCGGCGTCGATGGAGTCCTGGACCGAGGCGACCACCAGTTGCACCCCGGCCTCGCCGACCCGGCGGTCCCGGTACTCGATCACCTCGGGGAAGTTGTGCCCGGTGTCCACGTGCATGACCGGGAACGGGATCCGGGCCGGCCAGAATGCCCGCTCAGCCAGCGCGAGCATCACGATCGAATCTTTGCCGCCGGAGAACAGCAGCACCGGCCGCTCGAATTCGGCGGCGACCTCACGCATCACGTGGATCGACTCCGCCTCCAGGACTTCGAGCTGGGATAGCGAATATTCAGAGCGCGTCACGGCCATCAAACAGACTCCGGATCGTCGGGGCACGGAAGCAGGCTCACCCGGCGGGTTTCGCCTGGTGGCAGCTACTGGACAGCGCCGCTGCCAGCGGCGCGCAGGCCCTCCAGCAGCGTGGCGAGCAGGCCCTCCGGGCAGATAAGGATATCCGGCAGCCAGGGGTCCGCCTGATTGTATGCGAGCGGGGAGCCGTCCAGCCGGGAAGCGTGCAGGCCAGCGGCGGCCGCGACGGCGACCGGGGCCGCCGAATCCCACTCGTACTGGCCGCCGCTGTGCAGGTAGGCATCGGCGTCCCCGCTGATGACCGCGGCGGCCTTGGCTCCCGCCGAGCCGAGCGGGATGAGCTGCAGCGGCACGCGGGTGGCCAGCGGGGTGAGGAACGCGGGCGGCCGCGTCCGGCTGACCACCACCCGGACCGGGGCACCCGGCGCAGGCGGGGGGGACGCCGCGGGCGGCTCGGCGGTGCTGAGCACCCGGCCCTGGGCGGGCAGCGCCACCGCGCCGGCCGTCAGCGTGCCGCGCTCCCACAGGGCCACGTGCACGGCCCAGTCGGTGCGGCCCGGCTCACCGAACTCCCGGGTGCCGTCCAGCGGGTCCACGATCCACACCCGGTCGGCCACCAGCCGGGCCGGGTCGTCCCGCCCCTCCTCGGACAGCACCGCGTCGGCCGGGCGCAGCCCGGCCAGCCGGGCGGCGAGCAGCTCATGCGAGCGCTGGTCGCCCGCCTTGCGCACCGCGTCCGGGTCCCCGCCCTCGGCGCGCAGCGCCAGCAGCAGGTCCCCGGCCTCGGCGGCCAGGTCCCGGGCGAGATGGTGATCGTCGGTTGTCATACAGGGGTTGCCCCTCACTCCGGCGGGGGGGCCGGCCATCACAGGGTAGGGCATCCGGCTGCCGTAAGCCCCAGGCCCGCGGATAACCGGAGGCCAGGTTCCGCGCTAGACCTGCAGGTCGGTCCGATCTGACCCGGGATGAGGTGACTTGCATGAGGGGGAAGCTGGTCGTTAGCGGGGGAGGCTGGCCCGGGGCGGGCCGCACGCCCGGCGAGCCCCTGATCCCAGCGCCGGGCCGCTGACCCTCGGCAGCACGTCCCTGCTCATGGCCGACGACCCGGTGACCCGCATCGTGGTCCTGCACCCGGCCACCACGGCGGATGCCGCCAGGCTGGCCCGCCCCGCCCGGTAACCGGCACCACCGCAACCAGGCCAGCTGGTCCGTGGTCCGGCCGCCTGGGCCCGCGCATCCCAGAACCCCCGGAATGCCGCGGCGCCCGTCCGGTCTAGGCGTGGAATTCGTTCTGCGCGGCGGCCAGGCCCTTGCTGAGCAGGGTCTCCACCACGTCCGCGGCCCGGGCCAGGACGAACGGCAGTTCCTTCCGTTCCTCGGGCCGGAAATCCCGGAGCACGAAGGCGGCTGGGTCCATCCGTCCCGGCGGGCGGCCGATCCCCACCCGCACCCGGTAGTAGTCGCGGCTGCCCAGGGCGGACGTGATCGAGCGGAGGCCGTTATGCCCGTTGTCGCCGCCGCCCAGCTTGAGCCGGACCGTCCCGAACGGGAGATCCAGCTCGTCGTGGATGACCACGATCTGCTCCGGCTCCAGGTGGTAATAGCCACGGAGTCCGGCGACGGGGCCGCCGGACTCGTTCATGAAGGTGAGTGGCTTGATCACGGTGACCGGCACCCCGGCGAGCCGCCCGTCCACCGTGACGGCCCGGTACCGGGCCGGGCGGAACCGGCCGCCGATCCGGTCGGCGAGCTCGTCCGCGACCATGAACCCGGCGTTGTGCCGGTGGCCGGCGTACTGCGGCCCGGGATTCCCCAGCCCAGCGATCAGCCAGCGGTCCTCAGCCATGGCGTCCTCGCCCCCGGCTGACCGCCCCCGGCGGAACACGGGCCACCGCATCGTGCCTGCCGGGAGCGGCCGGGCCGGCTACTCGCGGCCGCCTGCGGACTCGTCCGCAGCCTCGCCGCCCTCACCCTCGGGAACCGGGGCCGGCTCGGCCGGTGCCGCGGCCGCCTCGGGCACGCCGATCTCCGCCTCCATCTGCTCGGCGGTGGGCGCCGCGATCACGTGCAGGACCAGGGCCTCCGGGTCCACCGCCAGCGACGACCCGGACGGCAGCTTCAGGTCGCCCGCGTGCACCGCGGTACCGACCTGCATGTCCTCCACGTTGACCTCGATGGCGGCGGGGATGTGCGTGGCCTCGGCCTCGATGGAGATCTGCACCATCTGCTGGTCCAGCAGCCCGCCGGGGTACACCTCACCGGTCACCTGGACCGGGATGTCCACGGTCACCTTCTCGCCGCGGCGGACCATCACCAGGTCCACGTGCTCGACGAAGCCCCGGATCGGGTCCCGCTGCACCGCCTTCGGCAGCACCAGCTGGTTGCCGCCGGGCAGCCCGTCCAGCCGGATCAGCACGTTGGCGGTCTTCAGCGCCATCATCACGTCATGCCCGGGCAGGGTGATGTGCCGGGTGTCCGTGCCATGGCCGTAGACGACGGCGGGCACCCGGCCGGCCCGGCGCTCGCGGCGGGCCGGGCCCTTGCCGAACTCGGTGCGCGGCTCAGCCGCGATGCGGACCTCGGGCACGGTACTTGCTCCTTCGGGAAGAACGGGACCGGTGCCGCGGCGCTCCGGGACCCGGGCCAAACCGGGACGGGCGCGGGCGACCGACAGGCACGCCTGTGTACAGACGCGCATGTGGGAGTCTAGCCCAGAATGAGGGGTGGCTCCGGCCGGGTGGACCGCTGCCGCGGAAACGCAGCGGGCCCCGGCGGCTCCTCGCGGCGGGCGAGGTGCCGGCGGAGCCCGTACTGCTGGCCGTCCCGCGGGCTGCGTGCCCCCGCGCCGAGCCTGGCGGTCAGCCAGGTGTGGCGCTCAGCGGGCGGGACTGGCGGCTGGGTCAGGCCGGATCCGACTCATGGTCCATGGCCGGATCCGACTCATGGTCCATGGCCGGCTCAGCCTCATGGTCCATGGCCGGCTCAGCCTCATGGTCCATCGCCGGCTCAGCCTCATGGTCCATCGCCGGCTCAGCCTCATGGTCCATGGCCGGATCCGACTCATGGTCCATCGCCGGCTCAGCCTCATGGTCCATCGCGGGCTGGGACTCATGGTCCATGGCCGGCTGGGACTCGTGATCCATCCGTGGCGTGTCTTCGGCCTCATTCCCCATGGCTGCACTCTCCTCTGCCTAGACCCCCGGGAACCGGGATGAGTGACGTATGCGGGAGCATCGTAGCGACGCGCCCGTATCCGGCGAAGCCGCCCGGAGCTGATGAAACGGCTACACCTCTGTTCCCCCGCGGGCAGCCGCCCCAGCCGTCCGCGGACCGGGCAGCTAACCGCTGCGAACCGGGCCGCCGGCTTCGATCCCGGCCAGCCCGGACCGTACCTCGTCGGCCTGCGGCTGATCCTCCAGGGCCTCGAACAAGGAGATGGCCCGTGTCCAGGACCGCCTGCACTCGTCGGCCCGGCCGGCCGCGAGCTGGGCGGTCCCCAGCAGCCGCAGCGTTTGCGCCTCGGCCAGCCGTTCCCCGCTGGCCTGGCGGATCGTGAGCGCCTGGCCGAGCTGGCCGAGGGCATCGCGGATCTCGCCGCGGTCGAGCAGGGCCTGGCCGAGATGATGCATGGCGTAACCTTCGCCACGGGCATCACCGACCGCGGAGAAGATTTCCCGCGCCTGCTGCAGCGAGCCGACCGCCTCGTCGGTCCGGCCCAGGTGCAGGTAGGCCTCACCCAGGTTGGTCAGGGCAATGGCCTCGCCGTAGCGGGTCCCGGTCCGCCGCTGGATGTCCAGTGCGTCCTGCAGCGGGTCCAGCGCCCCGAACCGGCCGAGCAGCAGGTAGGTGTTGGCAAGGTTGTTCGCCGCCTGCGCCTCCCCGAGCCGGTCGCCGCCCTCGCGGCGGATAGCGAGGGCCTGCTCGAAATAGCCGATGGCGTCGGGCATCCGGAGCTGCCCGTGCACCATGCCCAGATTGTTCAGCACCCACGCTTCACCGGGCCGGTCGCCGGCCCGCCGGGCACTGGCCAGGGCAACGCCGTGCGTCCTGACCCACTCGGCCCGGTAGCTCCGCCGGTTGAAGAAGCTGAGCGAGGCGACCGGCAGCTGCCACGCGAGCTCGTCCATCGCCCAGTCGGCGGCCTGCTGCGGCGCGGCGACGAGATTTCCCCGTTCGCCGTCGCACCAGTTCAGCGCCTCCTCCACGGTGGCGAAGCTCAGCGGCTGCCAGTCCGGCCCGGGCGGCCCGAGGTGAACCTGATCCCGGTGCGGCGAAACCAGCGTGGCCATGGCCACCACCGTATGCAGGTACCAGGTCAGTACCCGGCGCACGGCCGCCTCGCGGCCCGGCCCGGGCTCCTCAGCCAGTGCACGCTCGGCCGCGTAGGCCTTGAGCAGGTCATGGAACCGGTACCGGTCCGGGGCCGGAGACTGCAGCAGCTGGGCATCGACCAGCACCTCGAGCGCATCCGCCACATCGTCCGGTGGCTGCCCGATGAGGGCAGCCGCCGCGGGCAGCCCGATGGACGGCCCCTGCCACAGCCCGAGCAGCCGGAATGCATGCGCCGGATCCACCCCATCGGGCCGGGGCCGCCCCGGGAGGCTGGTGAAGCTCACTTCGAAGCAAGCCCGCACGGCCAGGTCGCCGGTCTTCAGCTCATCCAGCCGCCGGCGCTGATCAGAGAGCCGCCGGGCCAGGTTACTGACCGTCCAGTTGCCCCGGGCGGCCAGCCGGGCCCCGGCGATCCGGATGGCGAGCGGGAGGCCGGCGCACGCGCCCAGGACTTCCTCCGTGGCCCCGGGCTCAGCCGCGGCGCGGCGGCCGCCGATGATGCCGGCGAACATGTCCCGGGCTTCCGCGCCCTCCAGCACGTCCAGGTCGACGAACCGGCTGCCGGCCAGGTCCGGCATCCGGTTCCGGGTGGTCACCAGGACCGCGCACGACGCGGATCCGGGGAGCAGCGGCCGGATATGCGCGGCATCCCGGGCGTCGTCCAGGACGATGAGCAGCTTCCGGTCCGTGAGCCGGCTCCGGTACGCCGTGGCCCGCTCCTCCGGATCGGCCGGGATACGGCCGGGGTCCATGCCGAGATCGCGCAGGAACCGGGCGAGCACGTCACTCGGCGTAGCCGGGTGCGCGGACGCGCCCTGCAGGTTGGCGTACAGCTGGCCATCTGGGTAGTGCGGGCGCAGCAGGTGCGCCGCGTGCACCGCCAGCGTGGTCTTGCCCAGCCCGCCCGCCCCGATCACGGCCGCCACCACCACCGCACCCGGGCTGTCCGGCCGCCCCGGGCTGGACAGCAGGTCACGCAGGGTATGCAGGTGGCCGGCCCGGCCGGTGAAGTCGGGGATATCCGCCGGGAGCTGGGCGAGCGGCGGGAGCGCCCCGGTGCCGGGGCGGGCCGGGCCGGCGTCCGCGTGACGGGCCGAGGGCGCCGGCACCGCGCGGCCGTCCTCCGGGGTCCGCCGGTCCCCGCCGGACCGCCGGTCGGGGCCGGCCGCGGCCGGCGTGCCCGGCCCGGCAGTCGGCGCGCCGTGGTTGCGGGAGCCCGCCGCACCATCCGTTGGGAAGGGCGGGGGGCCGGCACCCGCATCGGCCCGCAGGATACGCTCATGCAGCTGGCGCAGCTCGGCGCCGGGATCGACGCCCAGCTCATCCGCGATCAGCTCACGGGCCTGCGCATAGGCCTCCAGGGCCTCCGCCTGCCGCCCCGAGGTGTAGAGGGCCTGCATGAGCAGGCCCCACAGCTCCTCCCGGAGCGGGTAATCGGTGAGCAGCCTGCGCAGCTCGGACACCACCTGGGCATGCCGGCCGCAGCCGAGGTCGGCCCGGATGCGCAGATCGAGCGCTTCCACCCGGCACTCCTCCAGGCGGCTCGCCTCGGCGCTGACCAGCGGTGAAGCCGGCACGTCGGCCAGCGCCCTGGTGCCCTGCCACAGCCCCGCGGCCTCGCCGAGCAGCTCCGCGGCCAGCGGGGCGTCCTGGCCGGCCAGCGCGGCCCGGCCCTCGGCCACCAGGGTGGCGAACCGCTGCGCATCGATGTCGTCGGGCGCGGCGAGCAGCTGGTAGCCAGGCGAGCGGGTGACCAGCAACTGCTGGCCGTCGCCGCCGAGCTGCTTACGCAGCCGGTGCACGTAGACACTGACCAGGTTGGTCGCGGTGGCGGGCGGGTGGGACGGCCACACCTCTTCGATCAGCTGAGGGGTGGAGACCAGCTGGCCGCGGTTCACCAGCAACACCGCCAGCACCGTGCGCCACTTCGCTGCGCCGATGCCGCGCCACACCCCGTCCACCTGGACCTCAAGCGGCCCAAGCATCCGAAACAGCATCGATCGCGCCCCGATCAACTGCGCCGGCCTGCCCGCAGGCACTTGAGCGGAAGGCAGCGCCCACCACTCTCAATCATGCACTAGTCAATGCGTCCCGTGGAGCCCACCAAGGGTGACAGCAGGCGGCCCGGGCACCAGTGGCTCAATCACGGATCAATCGTGACGCAAGAGCCACCTGCCATTGTCTTATCAGGCGCCGGTGATTGAGAACCGAACCAGCGGCAGGGGAAGCCAGGGCGGGGACAGGCCGGAATCACTGCGGACGGCCAAGCGGGGGCGCAGTCCGCACCATCACCTGGTCAGGGCCGGGATCGCGTGCCCTGGCCCTGACCAGGGACGCCGACCTGATTGAGCGGGGGGAACAGGCCCGCGCCGCCATGCGGCGCGGCTGGACGGTGGCCGCCGTCTTCGTCGCTTGCGGGGGCGAAGACAGCGGTCACCTTCAATCGCCAGACGCCGCAGGCCGGTAATACCGGGCCCGGGGGAAGGCCTGGCCGGCCTGCGGCCCGCGGCGGCGGCCAGCCGGCCCTGGTCAGCTCTGGCCGTCGAACAGACTGGTCACCGAGCCATCGCTGAACACCTCGGTGATCGCCCGGGCGATCAGCGGGGCGATGGACAGCACGGTGAGCTTGTCGAACCGGCTGTCGGCCGGGATCGGCAGCGTGTTAGTGACAATTACCTCACTAACCCGGGAATTCTTGAGGCCGTCCACCGCGCCGCCGGACAGCACCCCGTGGGTGGCGGTCACGATCACCTTCGCGGCCCCCTGCTCGAACAGCGCGTCGGCAGCCTTGATGATGGTGGCGCCGGTGTCGATCATGTCGTCCACCACGATGCAGGTCCGCCCCTCCACCTGCCCGACCACCTCGAACACGGCCACCTTGTTGGCGACGTCGGGATCGCGCCGCTTGTGGATGATGGCCAGCGGGCAGCCCAGCCGGTCGGTCCACCGCTCACAGACCCGGACCCGGCCGGCGTCCGGCGCGACCACGGTGACCTGGGAAACATCCAGGTTGCGCTCGATGTAGGAGGCCAGCGTGGGCAGCGCGAACAGGTGGTCCACCGGCCCGTCGAAGAACCCCTGGATCTGCGCGGTGTGCAGGTCCACGGCCATGATCCGGTCGGCGCCCGCGGTGAGGAACAGGTCCGCCATCAGCCGGGCCGAGATCGGCTCCCGGCCACGGCTCTTCTTGTCCTGCCGGGCGTAACCGAAGAACGGGGCGACCACGGTGATCCGCTTGGCGGACGCCCGCTTCAGCGCGTCCACCATGATCAGCTGTTCCATGATCCACTGGTTGATGGGCGCGGTGTGGCTCTGCACCACGAACGCGTCGCTGCCCCGGACAGACTCCAGGAAGCGGACGAAGATCTCGCCGTTGGCGAAGTCGAAGAGGCGGGACGGGGTGGGCTCGATGCCGAGGCAGCCCGCGATCTCACTGGTCAGTTCGGGGTGGGCCCGGCCAGAGAAGAGCATGAGCTTCTTCTCGCCGGTCGCGGTGATGCCGGTCACGCGTCCTGAGCTCCCTCACTCGTTGCGGCGCCCGGTCGGTTGGCCACCGGGTCTACGGGGCCGACCCTGGTGCCCGGGGAGAGGTAAGCGAACGGCCCCACCACGGCGCCGGGGCCGATCTCGGCCTGCCGGCATACCGCCTGGGTAATGGTTGCGCCCTCACCGACCGTCGTATCGCGGAGCAGGCAGCCGGGTCCGACCCGCGCTCCCACCGCAATCGTGGTGCTGCCCTCGAGCTGGCTGCCGGGGCCGATCTCGACATCGCGGTCGAGAACCACACCAGTGTCGATCCAGGTGGTCGCCGGATCGACGATCGTCACGCCAGCACGCATCCACGTGCCGAGCAGCCTTGCGTTCAATATCTGCCGCGCCCGCGCGAGTTGTGCACGGTCGTTCACCCCTAGGACTTCATCAGGATCCCCAAGCGTAACCGACGCGACAAAGTGCCCCTCGGCCCGGAGGATGGCGATCACGTCAGTGAGGTACTCCTCGCCCTTCGCATTGTCGGTGGGCACCCGCTTGACCGCGTCGCCGAGCAGGTGGGCCTCGAAGGCGTAGACGCCGGAGTTGATCTCGTTGACGGCGCGCTGCTCCGGGGTGGCGTCCGCCTCCTCGACGATCTCCGTGAACCCGCCGCCGGCGTCCCGGATGATCCGGCCGTAGCCATGCGGGTTGGCCAGCCGCGCGGTGAGCACGGTGGCCGCCGCCTCCCGGGCCTGGTGCTCGGCGACCAGCGCGGACAGCGTCGCGCCGCGCAGCAGCGGGGTGTCCGCGCAGGTGACCAGGATCGTGCCGTGGTCCAGGCCGACTTCCTCGATCACCATGCGTACCGCGTGGCCGGTGCCGCCCTGGCGGTGCTGTACCACCGTCTGCACGTCAGGGTCGTGCTGGGCCAGGTACGCGGTGACCTCCTGGCGGCGGTGCCCCACCACCACGATGAGCCGGACCGGGTCCGGCTCGCGCGCCGCGGCCAGCACATGCCCGAGCAGGGTGCCGCCGCAGATCTGGTGCAGCACCTTGGGGGTGTCGGACTTCATCCGCGTGCCCTCGCCCGCAGCGAGGACTATGACCGCAGCCGGACGGCTCACACTCACGTTGTGATGCTCCTCGGTTGCTCCCCGGATGCCGGGATCGCCCTCCCCGGCCGCGCCGCCAGCACACGCGCTGATCTGCTGAGCCTCGCCCAGACCGTCAGTTCACGCGCCCGACTCTCGCAGGATACCGTCCCGCCAGCCGGCGGGCCGCCGGTTGGGCCCGTAAAGCGCCTGATCAGCGGAGTGTAGCCAGGTTCACACCCACCGCCAGACCCGGGCGCGCGGGCGCGTCTCGGACCGCCGCCAGGTCGCCGGCGATGGCGGGTGCCGTCCGCTTTGTCGGTGCCCCCTCATAGCATTCGAATATGAATTCGGCCGGACGCCCCGCTCGGGGCACAGTCTTACCCACGGTCCCGGGCGGACCCCGGGAGTCCTTCGACCGGCTGCGCCAGCAGGCGATCGCCCTGCGCCGGGCCGGCCGGTCGCGGCGCGAGATCAAGGACCTCCTCGGCATCGGCAGCAACTCGACGCTAGACCGCGCGCTGCGCGGCGAGCCGCCGCCTGACTGGACCCGCCGGCCCCGGGCCAAGGACGACTCGCGCGCCAGGGCCCGAGAACTGCGCGAGCAGGGCCTCGACTACGAGGAGATCGCCGGGGCGTTAGGCGTGTCCAAGAGCTCCGTCTCCCTGTGGGTCCGGGATCTGCCGCGCCCCGAGCGGCTCAGCTACCAGGAGTGCCGCAAGCGGTGCGCTGAAGGGTCCCGGTTGTACTGGGAGGCGGAACGGCCCGCCCGCGAGGCGCGGCGGGAGAAGGTCCGGGCCGCGGCGGCTGGCCAGATCGGGGCGCTTTCCACGCGGGAGATCCTCATCGCCGGAGCGATCGCTTACTGGTGCGAGGGCACCAAGAGCAAGCCCCACCAGCTCAGGGAACGAGTCATCTTCTCCAACAGTGATCCGAGGCTGATCAAGCTCTTTCTGCGCTTCCTGGCGGCCGCCGAAGTCCAGCCGACCCAGATGCGCTTCCGCGTCTACATCCACGAGACCGCTGACGTGGCCGCCGCGGAGGATTTCTGGGCCAGGATCACGAACACGGATCCGGGAACCTTCTACCGGGCCGTACTCAAGCATCACAACCCGCAGACCGTCCGCAAGAACGTGGACAGTGAGTACCACGGATGCCTGCGCATCGACGTGCTGCAGAGTGCTGACCTCTACCGGCGGATCGAGGGCTGGGTCCGGGCGGCAACGAGGACCGCCGCATGAGCTCATACCGTGCGCTGCGCGCGCTGCCAGGACAGCCCTGGTTAGGGATGCCCGGCACCCATTCTCGGCGGGACAGCTCCCGGGGAAGGATTCGAACCTTCGTTGGCCGGGCCAAAGCCGGCAGTCATGCCACTAGACCACCCGGGAAGGAATCCGCACCGTCACTGTACCGGGGACCCGGCCGGTCCGGGGTGCCGGGCGGTCTCGGTTGCGGGCAGGCGCGGGCTCGGCCTTCAGCGCCGGATGGCGGCGTCTCCGTTAGGTCAGACGCGCCTCCCGCCCTTTTCCGTCTCGCTTACCGAGATCGGCCAGACGACTACGCGCAGCTACTAGGCCCTTCACCTAGCGGTGAAATCTTTGCCCGGGACTTGCACAACTTACGGTATCGTAGGTTACGGTGACGTAAGTGTCATTAACATCGGCGGCCGAGGGTAGTGAGAACCGGACACCGCCGGACGGCCCGCCCCCCCGGGCCCGAGAGCAGAGTGAGGTTCCCCCCATATGACTGCCTCCCCAGAGACCGTGAGGACCGGCGTCACGCCGGACACGGCGCCTGCCGTCACCCGGCGGACGCCGCTGCCGGAGATCGAACCCGAGCCGAGCGGCGCGCTGGACCGCTTCCTGGTCGGCCTGTTCGTCGCCATCCCGCTCCTCGCGGTGCTCGCCGCCGTCCCGCTGGCCTGGGGGCTGGGCTGGCTGGGCTGGCATGACGTGCTGATTGCGCTGGTCTTCTACGTGATCTCCGGGATGGGGATCAGCATGGGCTTCCACCGTTACTTCACCCACTCATCGTTCAAGGCGAACCGGGGGCTGAAGACCGCGCTGGCCATCGCCGGCAGCCTGGCCATCGAGGGGCCGGTACTGGTCTGGGTGGCTGACCACCGCAGGCACCACAAGTACAGCGACAAGGAAGGCGACCCGCACTCGCCGTGGCGGTTCGGCACGGACTGGAAGGCGCTCACCAAGGGCTTCGGGTACGCGCACGTCGGCTGGCTGTTCAACCCGAACCGGACCTCGCAGGCCAAGTTCTGCCCGGACCTGCTGGCCGACAAGGACGTCAGCCGCGTCTCGCGGTGGTTCCCCGGCCTGGTCGCCGTGTCGCTGCTCGCCCCGGCCCTGATCGGCGGCCTGTGGTCGATGTCCATCGCCGGCGCGCTCACCGCGTTCTTCTGGGCCAGCCTGGTCCGGATCTGCCTGCTGCACCACGTGACCTGGTCCATCAACTCGGTCTGCCACACGTTCGGCAACGAGGACTTCGAGGTGCGGGACAAGTCGCGTAACGTGGCCTGGCTGGCCATCCCGTCCTTCGGCGAGTCCTGGCACAACCTGCACCACTCCGACCCGACCTGCGCCCGGCACGGCGCGCTCAAGGGCCAGATCGACACCAGCGCCCGGGTCATCGCGTGGGCGGAACGGCTCGGCTGGGCCTGGGACGTCCGCTGGCCGGACGGGGACCGGCTGTCGGCCCGGCTGACCGGGGTGCGCGGCCAGGTCCTCGGCTCGATGACCGACCGGCACGTGGCCAGGCCCGCCAGCCGCGACGAAGCTGCGGCCGGCACCGATCGGCCGGTCAACTCAGGTGACCAGCGCGCTGCGTAATGGCCATGATGGGCGGGTGACCACTTCGGATTCTGGCCCCCAGCAGCGCAGGCGGATGACTGGGAAGCAACGCCGCGAGCAACTGCTGGACATCGGCCGCCGACTGTTCGCCGAGCGCGGTTTCGAAGGCACCTCCATCGAGGAGATCGCGGCGCAGGCCGGGGTGTCCAAGCCCGTGGTCTACGAGCACTTCGGCGGCAAGGAAGGGCTGTACGCGGTCGTGGTGGACCGCGAAGTGGAGCGGTTGCTGACCATGGCCACCCAGATCCTGGGCGGCGCGCACACCCGGGAGAAGTTCGAGGCCGCCGCGGTCGTCCTGCTCAAGTACATCGAGGAGGACTCGGACGGATTCCGGATCCTGGTCCGGGATTCGCACCCGGCCTCCGGCGCGGGCACCTTCGGCAGCCTGATCAGCGACATCGCCAGCCAGGTGGAGTACATCCTGAGCGACTTCTTCGCCACCCGCGGCTACGACCCCGCACTGGTCCCGATGTACGCGCAGATGCTGGTCGGCATGGTGGCGATGACCGGGCAGTGGTGGCTGGACGCGCGGCGGCCGCGGCGCGACGAGGTCGCCGCGCACCTGATCAACCTGGCCTGGAACGGGCTGTCCCACCTGGAGACCGACCCCCGGATCTCCCCGGCGGTCGCCCGCCGCGCCCGCCAGTGAGCGTCGTCGCCCGCCGCGCCCGGCAGTGAGCGGCGCGGGTGAGCGGCGTGCTCACCGGTGGCGGGCCACGACGAAGACCCGGCGGAACGGCAGTACCGTGCCGTACGGTGCCGCCGGGTAGGCCTCCCGGATCCGCGCGGCGTACTCGCCGGTGAACTCGGCCGCCTCCGCCTCGGGCAGGGCGGCCAGCACCGGGCGCAGCCCGCTGCCCCGGTACCACTCCAGCACCGCGTCCTCGCCCGGCAGCACGTGCAGGTAGGTGGTCTCCCAGGCATCCACCTCGCAGCCGGCCGAGGCCAGCAGGTCCAGGTACGCCCCGGGGCCCGCGGCCTGCCGGTTCAGCGCCGCGCCGCGCAGCCGGGACTGCCACCGCGGCGAGCAGGCCAGGTCCCGCAGGATGGTGTGGCTGGGCTGGTCGAAGTTCCCCGGCACCTGGAAGGCCAGCCAGCCGCCGGGCGCCAGCCCGGCCGCCCACGACGTCAGCAGGGTGAGGTGGCCGGGAACCCACTGCAGCACCGCGTTGGAGATGAACACGTCCACCGGCCGCCGCGGCTGCCAGTCCCGGATGTCGGCCAGGGCGAAGGCGAGCCGGGCGGCCGGGCCACGGGCCGGCCCGGCTTCCGCGCTGGCCGCCTCGATCATCTGCGGGGAGTTGTCCACCCCGAGCACGTGGGCCTGTGGCCAGCGCGCGGCGAGCAGGGCGGTGAGGTTGCCCGGCCCGCAGCCGAGGTCCACGACGAACCGGGGGTCCTCGGCGTTCACCCGGCTGAGCAGGTCGAAGAACGGCCTGGCCCGCTCATTGCCGAAGCGCAGGTAAGTAGCCGGATCCCACATCCGCATCTTCCCCATTTCTCTCGACATCAAGATACAAGAGCGCGGCGCGGCCCGCAGCGACACTCTTGATGTCAAGAGATATGCTGCGCGCATGGACGAGCAGCGCCCCCGGCCCGGCCGGCCGGCGGCGGCCCGCGACGAGGTGGACGACCTGGTCGCCGCCTGGCGCGCCGAACGCCCGGACCTGGACGTGGAGCCGCTCCAGGTGCTCAGCCGGGTGTCCCGGCTGGCCCGGCACCTGGATCTGGCCCGGCGTACCGCGTTCGCCGGGCACGGCCTGGAGACCTGGGAGTTCGACGTGCTGTCCGCGCTGCGCCGCCAGGGACCGCCGTACCAGCTGACGCCGGGGGCGCTGCTGCGCGCCACCCTGGTTACCTCCGGCACCATGACCAACCGGGTGGACCGGCTGGCCGAGGGCGGCCTGGTCCGCCGCGAGCCCGACCCGCAGGACCGCCGCGGGGTGCTGGTCACGCTCACCGGCGCCGGCCGGGCCCGGGTAGACGCCGCGCTCGCCGACCTGGTCAAGAGCGAGCATGCGCTGCTCAACGGCCTCTCGGTGGCCGATCGCCGTACCCTGGCCGGCCTGCTCCGGGTGCTGCTCGCCCCGCTCGATGCCTGACCGCCCCGGCAATCGTCCGCACCAACCACATTGATCCCGGGGCTCGTGCTGGCTCCATCCCGCCGCTGCTGGCCGCCCGGCTTTACGCCATAAAGTTGCAGGGCCTGAGCCCTTGACTTTGCGTCATAAAGCAGGGTCTACTTTATGACATAGAGTCGGAGGAGGAAGACACCATGAACCACGTACCCGACACCGCCGCCTCCGCCGGCAACGGCGGCAACTTCGGCCCCCAGCAGGCCGCCGCCCTGCTGGACCAGACCACGCAGCAGGCGCGGCGCCAGTTCGCGCCCTCCCCGCCGTGGCTCCTGGCGACCCGGGCCGTCATGGTCCTGGCCGCATGCGGCGCGATCTGGCTCTCAGTGCGTGGGCAGCACCCCTACCGGGGCCCGACTGCCGCGGACATCCCCATCCTGATCGCGTTCATCGTCATTAACTTCAGCGCCACAGTCGCGGTTCGCGAGCACGCGATGGCCGGGGTACGCGGCCGGACCCGGCTGCGCCCGGCCGAGATCACCATCTTGGTGCTGGCCTGGGCCGCCGCGGCCGGGGTCATGTGGGCGCTGGCCGCCGCCGGGGTGAACTACAGCCTGTACCCCACCACGGTGCTGATCGTCCCCGGCCTGGCCTGGGCGGCCATCAACGCGGCGCGGGCAAGCTGGCGCAGCTGCGGCACCGGGCTCGCGGTCGCCGTCGTCGGCGCCGTGGGCGCATTCGCCAGCCCGGCCGGGGCGTGGGCGGTCGCTGGCGTGGGCCTGTGCGCCGTGCTCCTGGGCAACGCCGCCGCCATCGCCTGGCGGCAGCGCGCATGACGGCATGCCATGACTGACGACACGCTCGATCCGCTGATCCACGTCCCCACCCGGCTGAAGATCGTCGCGACCCTGGCGGCCCTGCCTGACGGCGACACGGTGTCCTTCACCCGGCTGCAGGACATGATCGGGCTCACCCCCGGCAACCTGATCATCCACCTGCGCAAGCTCGAAGAAGCCGATTACATCAGCAGCGAGAAGAACAAGAACGGGACCGTGTCCATCACCACGGTCGCCCTCACCGGCCACGGCCGGGCAGCACTCGGCGCCTACACCCAGGCACTGCGCGACCTGCTCGGCGGCCTATAAAACGGCCCGCCGGCCGGTCTTCCCGGACAGCCCCCGCGAGGGGGCTGTCCGCCGTGCCGGGGGACACCGGTCACCACCAAAGCGCCCGGCCGGGCATCCGGAACCCCCGCCGCGAGATGTCACAGCGATTGCCCATGATCACGGAACCGGCGCAGGCCACGCCGCCCTGATGCTCCGCGTGGCCCGCGGCGCCCCGTCAACCCCCGCCCGGACGGGGCCTCATCAGGCTTCACCGGCCTCGGCGGCTTCCAGCCACTGCTCTTCGAGGCGGTCCTTCTCCTCCTGGACGCCGCGCAGCTGGGCACCGAGCTCAGTGAGCCGGACGTAGTCGGCGGCGTGCTCGGCCAGCGCCACGGTCAGCTCTTCCTCCCGGCCGGCCAGCCGGGAGATCTGGCGTTCCAGCCGCTGCATGTCCTTGCGTGCGGCCCGCTGCGCCGCCGCCGCCGGACGGCCGGCGCTCAGCTGGCCCGGGCTGGCCGGCCCGGCCCCGGGATCCTGGCCAGCCCCGGCGGCGGCCGGCTGCCCGTCTCCGCCGGGCCGGCCGGAACTGCCGTTCCCCCGCGGCCCGGCCGCGGTGCCCGCCGTCCGGGCCGCGTTCCCGGGGATGGCCGCCCGCCGCCGGTCCAGGTACTCATCGACACCGCCGGGGAGGAAGGCCAGGCGGCCGTCGCCGAGCAGGGCGAGCACGTGGTCGGTGACCCGCTCCAGGAAGTACCGGTCGTGGCTGACCAGGATCAGTGACCCGGGCCAGCCGTCCAGCAGGTCTTCCAGCTCGGTGAGCGTGTCCACGTCGAGGTCGTTCGTGGGCTCGTCCAGGAACAGCACGTTCGGCTCGGCCAGCAGGATGCGCAGCAGCTGCAGGCGGCGCCGCTCACCGCCGGACAGCTCACCGGCCGGGGTCCACTGGGTGTCGCCGCGCAGCCCGAGGCTGTCCAGCAGCTGGCCGGCCGCGGCGGCGCCCTGGGCCGAGTCCAGCGTGCCCCGGATCTCGGTGACCGCCTCACGCGGGGTGAGCGTGGGATCGAGCCCGGCGTCGCTCTGCCGGAGGTAGCCGAGCCGGACCGTCTGGCCGCGGGTGATCTGCCCGGTCACGGTGAGCGCGGCCGCCTCACCGGGCGGAGGTTCCTCCCCGTCACCCTCCGGCGGCTGCTCCGGGCCACCGGCCAGCACGTCGTCGGCGTCCCCGGCCAGCACGGTCAGCAGCGTGCTCTTGCCGCTGCCGTTCGGCCCGACCAGGCCGACCCGCTCACCGGGCGCGAGCTGCCAGGTGACGTCGTCCAGCAGGATCCGGGACCCCGCGGTGACGGTAACGTCTCCCGCTTCGATGACGGTCTTGCCGAGCCGGGCGGTGGCCAGCCGGGTCAGTTCCACGTCATCGCGGGGTGGCGGTTCTCCGGCGATCAGCGCGTTGGCCGCCTCGATCCGGAACCGGGGCTTGCTGGTCCGGGCGGGCGGCCCGCGCCGCAGCCAGGCCAGCTCCTTGCGCAGCAGGTTGCGCCGCCGCCGCTCGGTGGCCTCGCTGATCCGGGCGCGCTCGGCCCGGGCCAGCACGTACGCGGCGTAGCCACCCTCGTAGGCGTGCACCCGGCCGTCAGCCAGCTCCCAGGTCCGGTTGCACACGGCATCCAGGAACCAGCGATCGTGCGTCACCGCCACCACGGCCTCGGGCCGCCCGGTCAGGTGCCGGGCCAGCCAGTCGATCGCGTCGGTGTCCAGGTGGTTGGTGGGCTCGTCGAGCAGCAGCAGGTCATGCTCCTCGGTCAGCACGGCGGCCAGCGCCACCCGGCGGGACTCGCCGCCGGACAGCCGGGCGGCCGGGGCGTCCAGGGCGATCCCGGCCAGCAGCGCGCCGAGGATGGACCTGGTCCGCGGATTGGCCGCCCAGGCGTGCTCGGGGAGATCCCCGACCACGACGTTGGCCACCGTCCCGGTCAGTTCGCTGCGCTGAGCCAGGACCCCGGTCCGCAGGCCCCGCGACCGGGTGACCCGGCCGCTGTCTACCTCCTCGGCCCCGGCCAGCACGGCCAGCAGGGTGCTCTTGCCGGCCCCGTTACGCCCCACGACGCCGATCCGGTCCCCCTCCGCGACGCCGGCGGACACCTCATCCAGCAGCAGCCGCTGGCCGTACCCCTTGACGGCCCGCTCCAGGCTGACCAGGTTCACAGTGGGCCGCCGGGCTGCGGCCGCGCGGCGCGGGACTGGCTGATCACGGTGGCGCCGGGGGCCGGGCCGGTCACGCTGACCACCGAGCGGCACACGCCTGCCCCGGTCAGGACCACCGCCAGGTCCCGGGCATGCGCGCCGTCCCGGGCCAGGTACGCACAGGTCGGCCCGGACCCGGACACGATCGCGCCCAGCGCCCCGTGCTCCCGGCCGGCCGCCAGCGCCTGCCGCAGCCGGGGCAGCAGCGAGATCGCCGCCGGCTGCAGGTCGTTGCTGAGCAGCGGGCCCACCGCGGCCGGGTCCCCTGACCGCAGCGCAGCCAGCAGCGCCGTGCTCAGTGCTGGCCGGGGGGACGGCCCCCCGGAACCCCCCGCGCCCCGCTGGCTCGGAGCAGACACGGCTTCGCCGCGCCCCGCCGTGCCGGCCCGGAGGGACGGCCCCCCGGAACCCCCCGCGCCCCGCTGGCTCGGAGCAGACACGGCTTCGCCGCGCCCCGCCTCGCCAGCGAGGGCTGGCTCGGGCGAGGGCTCCGCAGCGCCCTCGCGCGCCCGGAGCCGGTCGCAGGCTGCGTAGACGGCGGGGGTGGACAGCTGCTCGGCGGCGAACGCGAGCACCCAGTGGTAGGTGCCCGAGGCGAGGGCGGGCGTGACCTGCTCGCCCCGGCCCAGCCCGACAGCGGTCCCGCCGTGCAGGGCGAAGGCCACGTCACTGCCGATCCGCGCGGCCACCTCGGCTAGCTCCTGCTGGCTCAGCCCGGCGCCCCACAGCTCGTTGCAGGCGACCAGGGCGCCCGCCGCGTCGGCGCTCCCGCCGGCCAGCCCGGCGGCGACCGGGATCCGCTTCCTGATCTCGATCGCCACCCCGGGTGAGTCCCGCAGCCCGGAGCCGACCGCGTCGGCCAGCGCGCTGACGGCCCGGGCGGCCAGGTTGCCGGAGTCCAGCGGCACGGAGCTGGCGCCCTCCCCGGTGACCACGACGCTGTCCCGCTCCGCCGGCGCGACGGTGACCTCGTCGAACAGGGCCAGGGCATGGAACACGGTCACCAGGTCGTGGTAGCCATCGCCGCGTAGCGGCCCCACCGCGAGCTGGAGATTCACCTTCGCGGGCACCCGCGCGGTCACAGCGATCACGATTCCCCGATCGTAGCGGCCGCCGCGATCCGGGCGAACGCGGCGACGTCCAGCGACTCACCGCGGGCCTGCGGATCCACCCCGGCCGCGCGCAGCACCTGCTCAGCCCGGGCCGCCGAGCCGGCCCAGCCGGCCAGCGCGGCCCGGAGCGTCTTGCGCCGCTGCGCGAAGGCCGCGTCCACGACGGCGAATACCTCGTCCCGGGATGCCCCGGCCACCGGCGGCGGGTCGCGCCGGGTGAACGCGACCAGCCCGGAGTCCACGTTCGGCACCGGCCAGAACACGGTGCGCGGCACCGGGCCGGCTCGCCGCGCCTCGGCGTACCAGGCCAGCTTGACCGAGGGCACGCCGTACACCCGGCTGCCCGGGGGCGCCGTCATCCGGTCCGCCACCTCGGCCTGGACCATGACCAGGCCGCGGCGCAGCGACGGGATCATCGCCAGCAGGTGCAGCACCACCGGGACCGCGACGTTGTAGGGCAGGTTGGCCACGAGCGCGGTCGGCGCGTCAGGCGGCACGCTGGCGATCCGGGCGGCGTCGGCAGTGACCACGACGAGGCGTTGAGCCAGCGCAGCGGCATGGCGGGCGGCGGTCAGCGGAAGCTCGGCGGCCAGCACGGGATCCACCTCCACCGCGGTGACCTGGCGGGCGGCCGGCAACAGCGCCAGGGTGAGCGAGCCAAAGCCCGGCCCGACCTCCAGCACCACGTCCTCGGGCGCCAGGGCGGCGAGCGTCACGATGCGCCGGACCGTGCCGGGATCGGTGACGAAGTTCTGCCCCAGCCGCTTGGACGGCCGTACCCCCAGCCGGGCCGCGAGCGACCGGATCTCGGCCGGGCCAAGCAGGCCACTCGCCGGCGGGGCGGGGCTCGCCGAAGGCGCGTCCCGCCGAGCCGGCGAATCGCGGGGGGTTCCGGGGGGTCGCCCCCCCGGGCTAGCACCTACCACGGGCCGAAGACGCGCTCGCCGGTCGCCTCGATGATCGCGCACAGCTCCGCGACGTCTAGCCGCTTGATGGCCGCCAGGGCCCGGATCGTGTGCGCCACCTGGGCCGGTGAGTTCGACTTGCCCCGGTTCGGCACCGGGGTCAGGAACGGGGCGTCGGTCTCGGCCAGCAGCTGCCCGGGCGGGGTCACCGCGGCCGCTTCGCGCAGCTGCGGGGCGTTGGCGAACGTGAGGACGCCCGCGAAGCTGAGCAGGTAGCCTGCGTCCGCGCAGCTCTTGGCCATCTCGGCGTCTCCGGAGAAGCAGTGGAAGATCACCCGGTCCGGTGGCCCTTCCTCGGCCAGGATGCGCAGGATGTCCCGGTGGGCATCCCGGTCGTGGATCATCAGCGGCTTGCCCGCCTGCTTGGCGATCTCGATGTGCGCGCGGAACCACTCCTGCTGCACGTCGTGCGGCGCGTCGTCCCAGTAGTAGTCCAGCCCGGTCTCGCCGACCGCCCGGACCTGGGGCTGGCGGGCCAGCTCGGCCAGCTCGTCCAGCACGCTGTCCCGGTGCGTCCCCGGCGGGACGGCCCGGGCCGTCTCGTTCGGGTGGATGGCGACCGCCGCGTACACCGGGTCATAGTCGGCCGCGCAGGTGACGGCCCAGTAGGACGACGGCAGATCGGTGCCGACCGTGACCACCCGGGTGACACCGCAGGCCGCGGCGCGCCGCAGCACCTCGGGGACCCCGCCCAGGACCATTTCCAGGTGGCAGTGGCTGTCGAACGCGCTGGCCGGCAGCGGCTCCGGGTCAGCTGCGGGCGGCCTGCCGTACTGGTCAAGGGTCCCCGTGCTCACCCGTGCGCCCTGGTCATGGCTGGCCCAGTCGGGCCAGCTCCTCCTCCACGACGGAGGGGTCCAGCTTGGCGAACAGCGGGACGGGCGGCGCGAGCGGGGTCCCCGGCTTGATGGCCCGGGACTCCCAGCGGGCCGCTGCCGCGTCGTAGTCGCCGGTGATGACCGGGTACGACGGGCCGCCCTCCTCGTCCACTTCCTCGATCCGCGGGGTGCCGGACCACTCTCCCTCGCCGCCGAGCATCCGGTACACCTTCGCCGAGGACTCCGGCAGGAACGGGGTGAGCAGTGTCTTCGCGTCGTCCACCAGCTGCAGCACGACGTGCAGGATGGTGCGCATCCGCTCCGGGTCGGACTCGCGCAGCTTCCAGGGCGCCTGGTCGGACATGTACTTGTTGGCCTCGGCCACGCCACGCATGGCGTCGTTGACCGCCTGCTTGAACCGGGACCGGCCCAGCGCGCCGCCGACCCGCCCGAACGAGTCCCGCGAGGCGGCCAGGATCAGCCGGTCCGCGTCGGTCAGCTGGCCGGGCGGGGGGATCGACCCGATGTTCCGGGCGGCGAACGACACCGACCGGTTGACCAGGTTGCCCCACGTGGCGACCAGCTCGTCGTTATTGCGGCGGAGGAACTCGCTCCAGGTGAAGTCGGTGTCCTGATTCTCCGGCCCGGCCACCGCCACGTAGTAGCGCAGCGCGTCCACATCGTAGCGCTCGAGGAAGTCACGTACGTAGATCACGACGGACCGGGAGGAGGAGAACTTGCGGCCCTCCATCGTCAGGTACTCGCTGGAGACAACCTCGGTCGGCACGCCCAGCACGCCCAGCACGCCCGGGGCACCGCCCTTGCTGCCCTGGCCGTTGTAGCCGAATAGCATCGCGGGCCAGATCTCGGAGTGGAAGACGATGTTGTCCTTGCCCATGAAGTAATAGGACTCGGCCCCCGGGGACTGCCACCAGGGCCGCCAGGCGTCCGGGTCACCGGACCGCCGGGCCCACTCGATCGACGCGGACAGGTAGCCGATGACCGCGTCGAACCAGACGTAGATCCGCTTGTCCGTGCGGTCCCGCCAGCCGTCCAGCGGGACCGGGACGCCCCAGTCCAGGTCGCGGGTGATGGCCCGGGGGCGCAGCTCGTCGAGCAGGTTGAGCGAGAAGTTGAGCACGTTCGGCCGCCACTGGCCGGTCTTGCTCTCCAGCCACTTGCGGAGCACCTCGGTGAACGCGGGCAGGTCGAGGAAGTACTGCTCGGTCTCGACGAACCTGGGCGTCTCCCCGTTGATCTTCGAGCGGGGGGTGATCAGGTTGACCGGGTCGAGCTGGTTACCGCAGTTGTCGCACTGGTCGCCGCGGGCGTGCTCGTAGCCGCAGATCGGGCAGGTGCCCTCGATGTAGCGGTCCGGCAGGGTCCGGCCGGTGGATGGCGAGATCGCGCCCAGCGTGGTCTGCGGGAAGATGTAGCCGTTCTTGAGCAGGCCGAGGAAGATCTCCTGCACCACCGCGTAGTGGTTGCGGGTCGTCGTCCGGGTGAACAGGTCGTAGGAGAGGCCCAGCGCGCGCAGGTCCTCGGCGATGACCCGGTTGTACCGGTCGGCGAGCTGCCGGGTGGTGAGGCCCTCAGCGTCGGCGGCGACCTGGATCGGGGTGCCGTGCTCGTCGGTGCCGCTGACCATCAGCACCCGGTTCCCCGCCATCCGCTGGTACCGGCTGAACATGTCCGAGGGCAGGCCGAAGCCGGAGACATGGCCGATGTGCCGGGGGCCGTTCGCATACGGCCACGCCGGGGCGGTGAGGATATGCCGGGTCGTCGGGGACATGGAACCCAGCCTAGCGGGGGCCGGGGGGTGACCCTCCTGCAGTCGCGGGCGGGTCAGCCGGCGTGCCGTGATGGACCGCCTCGTAGACCTCCCGCTTGCGCAGGCCCCAGTCCCGGGCGACGGCGGCGATGGCGTCCCGGCGGGTGGCGCCGGCCGCTTCGCGGCGGGCCACTTCGGCCGCCGCCTCGGCGGGACCGCGCCCGGCCGTTCCGCCCGTCCCCGGCTCGGCTCCCCCGACCACCAGGGTGATCTCGCCCAGGACCCCGGGCACGGCCCAGTCCGCCAGCTCGGCGAGCGTGCCGCGGACGATCTCCTCGTGGGTCTTGGTCAGCTCCCGGCACACCACCGCGCGCCGGCCAGCGCCGAACGCCGCCGCCAGTTCCGCCAGGGTGGCCGCGAGCCGCCGCGGGGACTCGTAGAAGACCAGGGTCCGGGACTCGGTGGCCAGGCTGCCGAACCGGCGGGCCCGCTCGCCCGCCCGGCGGGGCGGGAACCCCTCGAAGCAGAACCGGTCCGACGGAAGCCCGGACACGGCCAGCGCGGCGGTCACCGCGGACGGCCCCGGGAGCACGGTCACCGGCAGGCCCGCCTCGGCCGCCGCCGCGACGAGGCGGTAGCCCGGGTCGCTGATGGCCGGCATGCCCGCGTCGGTGACCAGCAGCACGTCCTGGCCGCTCCGCAGCGCGGCCAGCAGGCCGGCTTCCCGGCTGCGCTCGACCGCGTCGTAATAGGAGACCACCTTGCCGGTGATCTCGGTGCCCAGGCTGGCGGCGAGCCGCCGGACCCGGCGGGTGTCCTCCGCGGCCACCACGGGGGACGCGGCCAGCGCCGCCGCGAGCCGGGGGGAGGCGTCACCGGGCCGGCCGATGGGCACGGCGGCCACCGTGAGCGTGCCCTGGTCAGTGGTATTCATGCCGGGACCACGGTATGTCCCGGCCACCGCCCTGGCGCGGCTGGCGCACCGGTACGCTCCGATCTGGTGGATCTGGCGCCCGCCGCGCGGCGCCGCCGCCCTACGATGTTTCGATGATGCTCTCCCGGGCGTCGGCCCAGCCAGCCGCCGCTGCCGACCCGCCGTCCGCGCTGCGTGCCCGGATGGTCCCGGCCATGCCCGGCAGCGCGTTCTGGGCCTGGGCCGGGCCGCTGCTGGTCACCGCGTTCGGCGCGTTCCTCCGGTTCAACCGGCTCAGCGTGCCGAACGCCGCCATCTTCGATGAGACGTACTACGTGCCGGACGCGCTCGGCATCCTCCGTTTCGGCGTCGAGCACAACTACGTGAGCAACCGGAACTCGCTGCTCGTGCACGGGAACTCGCACATCTTCACCACCGGCGGCGAGTTCGTGGTGCACCCGCCGGTGGGCAAGCTGTTCATCGCGTTCGGTGAGTGGACCTTCGGGCTGAACTCATTCGGCTGGCGGTTCGCCACCGCGGTGATCGGGTCGCTGGCCATCCTGCTGCTGGCCCGGATCACGCGGCGGATGACCCGCTCCACCCTGCTCGGCTGCGTCGCGGGCCTGCTGATGGCGCTGGACGGGCTGGAATTCGTGATGAGCCGGACGGCGCTGCTGGACATCTTCCTGATGTTCTGGGTGCTCGCCGCGTTCGGCTGCCTGGTGGTGGACCGCGACCTGACCCGGGCCCGGCTGGCCGCGGCGGTGCAGGCGCCCCGCGGGGACGAGCCGGAACCGGCCGGGCCGGGAGCGGTCCGCGGACCAGGTTCCTGGCGGCGGGTCCGCTGGCGTGAGGTGCCCTGGTGGCGGGTGGGCGCCGGGGTGTGCCTGGGCCTGGCGCTGGCCTCGAAATGGGACGCGATCTGGTACGTGCTCGGCTTTGCCGCCCTGGTCGTCGCCTGGGACGTGGGAGCGCGGCGGGCGGCCGGGCTGCGGGTCGGCCTCGGCGGCACCCTGCGGCGCGCCCGGTGGCTGCCGGCCTGGTGCGGGCTGCTGCCGCTGGTGGTATACGTGATCACCTGGGCCGGCTGGTTCTTCACCAGCTCCGGTTACGACCGGCAGTGGGCCGCGCAGGACGGCATCCACGTGCCGGTGATCTCGGCGCTGGCCTCCTTCGTGCAGTACCAGAAGCAGATCCTGCAGTTCCACCTCGGCCTTACCACGCACCACCCGTACCAGTCGCAGCCGTGGACGTGGCTGGTGATGAGCCGCCCGGTCGCGTTCTTCTGGCAGTGCCCGGCCGGCGGCACGCACGGGAGCTGCGGCGCGGCGGGCACGAAGGCGCAGGAGGTGCTGTCCATCGGGACGCCGCTGATCTGGTGGGCGTCCATCGCTGCCCTGCTGGTCTGCTTCGTATGGTGGCTGACCCGCCGGGACTGGCGGGCCGGCGCGGTGCTGCTCGCGGTGGCGGTGGGGTGGCTGCCCTGGTTCTGGTTCGCGGTGCACGACCACCGGACCGAGTTCTTCTTCTACGCGCTGGAGTTCGAGCCGTTCCTGATCATCGCGATCACGCTGTGCCTGGGGCTGATCATCGGCCCGGCCCAGGCGTCCGCCACCCGGCGCACGGCCGGCGCCGCGGTGGCCGGTGGCTACCTGCTCGGCGTGCTGCTGAACTTCGCGTACCTGTACCCGATCATCTCGGGGCAGATCATCCCGTACTCGTCCTGGCTAACCCACATGTGGTATCACGGCTGGATCTGACCGCCTGCCCGCGGACAGGGCGGCCAGCAGGGCCGGCCCGGGGACCGGCAGCCGTTCCATCTCCCGCGGCTCGAACTTGACCAGGCCCCCCGCGTACACCCGGCCCTGGCCGGTGGTCACCGACCCGGCCAGGACGGCGGCCAGGGCGTCGAGCAGCGGGGCGGCCAGCGGGTCGCGCGGGTAGAGGCCGTGCGCGATGTTGAGGTGCCGGGCGGCCGCCAGGTTGCGGACGAAGGCGGGCGGGCGGCGGGCCATGTAGCTGGCCAGGATCGGCGCAGGCGGCCCCAGGCGGACCCGCCACCACGGCGTGCGGTGCCGGGCCACGTAGCCGTCCGCCGCGCCGGCCGACGCCGCCCAGCGCAGGAAGCACGCCACCGGCTCCCGCTCCGCCTCGCTCAGCTGGCCCAGGTCCGCCGGCAGGTCGATGACCAGCCGCAGCGAAGCGCCGGCGGGCAGCGCCTGGCCCGCGCGCAGCAACTCGCGGCCCTGGGTCACCGCCGGGAGCTGGAACCGGCCCGGCACCAGCGGATGCCGTCCCTGGCTGATCCATACCGCGTTCGCGCCGGTCACCTGGCCCCGGTGGACCCGGCACAGCTCACCCAGCTCGACGTGGCCGGCCGCGGGCGGCCCGGCCGGGCCGCCCGCAGCAGCGGGCCCCAGCGCGCCGCGGCCCGGAGCACCGGCGCGGGCACGGGCCGGCCGCCGTCCAGGCGGCCCAGCTGGCCGGCGCTGGCGACCCGGCGCAGCCGCACCGTGCGGGCCGCGGTGCCGGGCTGGAAACAGGCGATCACCGAGGTGGCGGCGGCGTCCGCGAAGACCGGGCTGGCGGGCTCGATCAGGTGCAGCGCGCGGCCGCCCAGGCTGCCGAGCAGCAGCCCGCGGATCAGGCTGCCGTAGTTTACGTCGAGCCACTCGGCCGCGGTGATCAGCACGCCGGTGTCCCCGGGCACCGCGCGCCGGGCGGTGGCCAGGAAGAAGTGGGCATGCAGCCCGGCCAGGGCACTGGCGGGCAGGCCCTGGTCGGCGGCGGCCCGGCGGAGCCAGTCCTTCCAGCCCGCCGCGATGTGGTGGTGCCGGACGTAGGGCGGGTTGCCCAGGTACAGGGTCGGGCCGCATGCCCGGGGCAGCCGCGCGCTGCGGTAGTCGCCCAGGACGACCCGGGACCGGGCGGCCAGCCCGGCCGCGGCCAGGCTGGCCCGGCCGAGGATGGCGGCGGCCGGGTCGATCTCCACGCCGACCAGCTCGGCATCCGGCCAGCGCCGTCCTGCGGCGAGCAGGAACCGCGCTGACCCGCAGCCCGGGTCGACCACCCGGGCCGGACGGCATCCGCTGGCGGCGGCCCAGGCGATCATGCTGTCGATGACCGGCACGGGGGTGAAGGTCTGGCCCAGGCCGCGCCGCCGGTCCGCCCCGCGCAGCGCGCAGAACGCCTCGCCGAGCGGGTCCCCGCCTGCCTGGACCTGTTCCCGCACCGCGGCCAGGCCCGACGCCCCGCCCGGGCCGGGGGCCTCCCCCCCGCAGGCAGCGCCCGGCCCGGCGGCCCGCGGCCCGCAGGCCGCGGGGGAGCCGGTGCGGGCCCAGGCGGCCAGCCGCTGCTCGGCCCGGGACCAGCCGGGCACGCTGGCCGCGCCGAGCCGGGCCGCCACCGCCAGCAGGCCCGGCTCGTCCACGACGCCGCCGCCGGCCAGCGCCGTTATTGGCAGGCCAGCGGCGGCATCCGCGCGACGGGGTGGCACCGAATCACTGGTACCTGAGCAGGCGCTGCTCACAGGGCACTTTCAGGAATCTTTCAGTTTGTGCGGGTAGAACTAGAGCGCAACACCGGGGTGAAGAAATGTGACCCGAGTCACCGAGCCAGACGTGGGTTCCCATACGTCTCTACAGTTGACAGGGTAACGACCGAGGAGTGACCGATGGGGACTACCGAACAGGCGCCGGACCGGGACCGGAGGTTCGAGCAGGATGTCGTGCCCTTCCTCGGTCAGCTCTACCCCGCTGCGCTCCGGATGACCCGCAACCCCACCGACGCGGAAGACCTGGTCCAGGAGACCTCGGCCAAGGCGTACGCCGCCTTCCACCAGTTCCGCCCGGGCACGAACCTGAAGGCATGGCTGCACCGGATCCTGGCCAACACGTTCATCAACAGCTACCGCAAGCGCCGCCGGGAGCCGCGCCAGGCCTCCAGCGGTGATTTCCAGGAGTGGCAGCTGCCGGCCGACCCGCTGCTGGCGCAGGCCCGGTCGGCGGAGGCGGAGGCGCTCGACCGGCTGGCCGACTCGGAGATCCTGCGGGCCCTGCGGGACCTGCCGGAGGAGTTCCGGGTGGCGGTCTACCTGGCCGACATCGAGGGGTACGCCTACAAGGAGATCGCCGAGATCATGGGCACCCCGATCGGCACGGTCATGTCCCGGCTGCACCGCGGCCGCGGGCGGCTGCGCGACAAGCTGTCGGCGTACGGCCCGGGCCACGGCCCAGGCCTGGCTCCGATGACCGGCTGACCTGATGACCGGCTGACCTACCGCGTCACCGGGCGCCGCCGGCGGCTGGATCCCACGCGCCACCCGCGCTGGGCAGGCGTTCCCAGCCCAGCGCGGCCGGGTCGTAGACCCGCTCGACGTAGATCTGGTGCCACAGGGAGAACACGACCAGCACCCAGATGTGCCGCCAGCTGACGTCCGGCTCGCCCGCCTGGAACCGCTGCAGCAGGGACAGCGCCGCCTGCCGGTCGATCCACTGATCGGTCCGCGCCTCACTGAGCAGCCGCTCCGCGTACCCGTACATCTCGCCCTTGAGCCAGAACCCGATGGGCACCGGGAAACCCAGCTTGGCCCGTTCCGCGGCGGCCTGCGGGAGCACCGCGCCCATCGCCTCGCGCAGCGCCAGCTTGGTGGTGCCCGCGCCGATCTTCTCCTCGCGGGCCAGCCGGGACGCCACCGCCATCACCTCGCGGTCCAGGAACGGCACCCGCAGTTCCAGGCTGTGCGCCATCGTCATCCGGTCCGCCTTGACCAGGATGTCGCCGTGCAGCCAGGTGTTGATGTCCACCAGCTGCATGGTGGAGGTGTCGTCCAGGTCGGCCGCGGCGGCCTGGTCATAGATGGGGTCGGTGACCGAGTACGCGCTGGCCGCCGGGCTGCCCGGGCCCCGGGCCACCAGGTCCACCTGCCCGCCGGAGAACACGTGCGCGTTGCCGATGTACCGCTGCCGCAGCGGGGTCGAGGTCCGCTCCAGGAAGCCCTTGCCCTTGACTCCGGCCGGCATCATCGCGGCAGCCCGCTTCAGCGGCAGCCGGGCCATCCCGGGCAGCCGTTCCCCGGCCCGGACCACGCCCGGCTGGTGGTAGATGGCGTACCCGCCGAACAGCTCGTCCGAGCCCTCGCCGGACAGCACCACCTTGACGTGCTTGCTGGCCTCCCGGGCGACGAACCAGAGCGGTACCGCGGCGGCATCCGCCATCGGGTCGTCGAGATGCCAGATGATCCGGGGCAGGTGGGTGAAGAACTCCTCCGCGCCGATCACGTACGGGATGTTCTTCACCCCGAGCGCGGCGGCCGTCTCCTGGGCCCGGTCGATCTCGCTGTAGCCTTCGCGCTCGAAGCCCACGGTGAAGGTGAGCAGGTCGGGCCGGTGCTCGGCGGCGAGAGCGCAGATGGCCGCGGAGTCGATCCCGCCGGACAGGAACGCCCCCAGCGGCGCGTCACTGCGCAGGTGCACAGCCACCGAGTCCCGCATCACGGCCAGGATCTGCGCGGCGCTGCCCTCGCTGGGCGCCTTGGCCGGGCGGAGGTCGGCCCGCCAGTAACGGTAGACGTCCACGCCGCCGCCTGGCCGGGCGATCAGCGCGTGCCCGGGGGGCAGCACCCGGATCGGCGGGGTGAGCGCGGCCGGCGGCGGCACGTACTGGAAGGCCAGGTAGCGGCGCAGCGAGTCCCCGTCGAGCGTGCTCAGCTCGCCCGGGCTCGCCAGCGCCTTGCGCTCGGACGCGAAGCGGAGCAGCCGCCCGGTGCCGGCCGCAGCGCCCAGGCCGTGGTCAGCCTGGGGGGCCTCACCGTAGCCGTCCCCGCCGGGGCCCCCGGAGCTGTCCCGCGGGCCGGCCGGGCCGGGCTGACCGGCCGTCCGGCCGGCGGCGTGACGGCCGCGGCCGCCCGGCGCACTCGCCGGCCCGGGCCGCTCCGCCGGCCACGCCGCGCCGGCCGCGTGCCGCCCGGACGCGGACCCGGCGCGCCCCGGGTCCTGAGCCGAGTCGCCCGGGGCCGGGCCCGCGGGCCCGGCCCCGCCCAGCCAGTCCAGCTCCCGCGGCGGGTCCACCGTGTAGTAGAAGGGCTTGATGCCGAACTGGTCCCGGGCGCAGAACAGCTCCCGCGTCCAGGTGTCCCAGATCGCGAACGCGAACATGCCGCGGAGCCGGTGCACCACGTCCTTGCCGACCAGGGCGTACATCTCCAGGAGCACCTCGGAGTCCGAGGCGGAGCGCAGCGCCACGCCCTGCTCCCGGAGCTCCTGGCCGAGTTCCACGTAGTTGTAGATCTCGCCGTTGTAGACCATCCAGTAGCGGCCGTCGGCCGACCGCATCGGCTGGTGGCCGCGCGGGGACAGGTCGATGATGGCCAGGCGCCGGAAGCCGAGCGCGACGTCAGGGTCGGTGTAGAAGCCCTCGTCGTCCGGACCGCGGTGGCAGATCCGCTCGGTGGCGGCATGCACCCAGTCCTGGTCCGGATCCGCCTCCAGAGCGAGAGCCAGGCAGCCGACGATTCCGCACATGGATATCCCCAAGCGTGTGTCTGGTGGACTCAGCCGGTCGTATGGGCCCCGATCTTATGGGCCGGGCGCCGCTCGCGTGGCCCGGCCCCGGCTTCCGCCTGCGGCGGACGCCACTGCAGCCCCGCTGGTGTCATTCGCCCCGCCACACCGGCGCCCTCTTCTCCGCGAACGCGGCCGCGCCCTCCATGGCGTCCCCGGAGCCGAACACCCGCCCGGCGATCTCGCCCTGCCGGGCGAATGCCTCGGCGGCCGGCCAGCCCGCTGAGTCCGTGATGATCTGCTTAGTGGCCGCGAGGGCCAGCGGGGCGTTGAGACTCAAGCTGGCCGCCAGATCGCGGGCCGCGGCCAGGGCCTGGCCCTCGGGCACCAGCGCGCTGATCAGGCCCGCCTGGTGCAGCCGGGCGGCCGGCACGCGCTGCCCGGACAGCGCGATCTCCATGGCCAGGTGGTACGGGATCCGCCGGGGCAGCCGCAGCAGGCCGCCTGCGGCCGCGACCAGCCCTCTGGTCACCTCGGGCAGCCCGAACCAGGCCGCCTCGCTGGCCACGATGAGATCACAGCTCAGCGCGATCTCGAAGCCGCCGGCCAGCGCGTAGCCCTCCACCGCGGCGATCACCGGCTTGGCCGGCGGCCGCTCCACGATGCCGGCGAACCCGCGCCCGCCCGCCCGCGGGTTCTCACCGCGCAGGAACCCTTTCAGGTCCATTCCAGCGCAGAACGTCCCGCCCGCTCCAGTCACTACGATGACCTGAATGTCCTTGCGGGCTTCGGCGTCGTCGAGGGCCGCGGCCATCCCGGCCGCCACCGCCTCATTGACCGCGTTGCGGGCCTGCGGCCGGTTGATCGTGAGGATGGCGACCGGCCCTTCCACCGCACACTGCACCGCCGCCGAATCATCCGGGATGTTCGTATTGTCCGGCACTCATTGCCTCCTGGTGATCTTTTTCCTGGCCTGCGGGGGATGTTCGTGCAGCTAGACGCTCACTCGCGCGACTGGGTGGCAGGCGGGCTACAGTCCAGTTGCCCGGGGTTATGGATGATTATCGGTATCCGGGGTACCGTGCAGACCCGTGGAGGGGTTCACGACCTTCTCACGGGCCTTAAACCTGGTCCTGAGAGTCTGCCTGTATGCGTGCGGTGGGCTGGCCGCAGCGCTCATCGCAGCATGGCTCACGGCGGGGCGGGCTTCCGCCGCCGCGACCCCCGACTCCGCCGCCAGCACGCCCGGCACTGGGCTGACGGCGGTCATCCCGGCCGGTGGTGCCGCCTCGCCGGTCAGTTCCGTGGTCGGGGCCGTTCACGGCGTCGTCCCGGGGCCCGGCGGTGCCCAGAGCCAGCCGCCCGCGTCCCAGAGCCAGCCAACTATCCCGGGCCAGGCACCCTGGCCAGGCCAGCCACCCACTCAGGGCCAGCCCTCGGGACCGCCGCCAGCAGGCCAGCCGGGCACGGCCCAGCCAGTGCCCGCTAGCCAGCCAGTGCCCGCTAGCCAGGCACCGGCCGCGAGTCCTCTCTCCGCACCGGCCCCGCCGCCGTCCAGCGCCCCGTGGGCAGCAGGCTCCAGTCCTGGCCTGCCCAGCCGGCTACCCACGTGGTCCGCCGCTGCGGCCGCCGCCGTGAGCGGAGTTATCCAGGCCGCCACCCCTGGGCCAGGGAGCGGCCAGGCCCCAAGCTCACCGGCCCACGCCGCCAGCCCGGCGCCCAGCCGCCAGCCGGGCTCCTCAGGGCCAGGTGCCAGCGTCACCGCCGCCCCGGTGACGGCCGCCCCGGCCGCCGCCGGCACGGCCAGCAGTGCCACCAGCGTGGTCACCACCGTCACCAGGGCGGTCAGCGGCGCGACCGGTGGCGCACTGTCCGGTGTTACCAGCTCCGTGACCGGCGCCCCGCCCGCGGCGACCGGGGCCGTCGCCGGGGCCGCGGGCCTCGGCCACATCGTGAGCAGCGCGGCCGGCACCGTCGGTCGCCTGGGCCGGACCATTACCGGCGCCACGAGCACCGTGGCCGGCGTCACCGGGCCCCTCACCGGTGCTACCGGACATGTCCTGCCCGCGGTCACCAGCGCCGCCGGGACCCTTCTCCCGGCCGTGACCCGGACCGTCGTCCCCGCCGTGACCAGTACCGTCAGCGGGGTCGCCAGCACCGTCCTCCCCGCTGTCACCGGGACCGTCGTCCCCACGGTCACCGGCACCCTCACCGCGGTCACCAGCACGGCCCTCCCGGCCGTGACCGGCACGGTGACCACGGTCACCAGCACCCTGACCGGGACCGTCCTCCCGGCCGTGACCGGCACCCTCACCGGCGTCACCGGAACCCTGCTCCCCACGGTCACCGGCACCCTGACCGGGACCGTCCTCCCGGCCGTGACCGCCACGGTGACCGGCGTCACCGGGACCGTCCTCCCGGGCCTCACCGGCACCCTGGCCCCGGTCATCTCCACCACCGGCAGCCTTCCCCTGTCTCAGGGCACGCCGCCGCCAGGCTCCAGCGGCGCACTCGCCCCGGTGATCGGCTCGGCGACCCCGCCCGGCCCGGGGGTGCTGACGGCCCCGTCGGTGACCCCGGCCCGGAGTGCACCGGTGGCCGGGACGACCGCACTGGGGGCCGCTGGGCACTTGCTCCTCGTGCCGGGCGCGCGGACGGCAGGCGGCGGTGCACCCGTGCCGTCAACGCCAGTGGCCCCCCGGCTGCCGGCCGGGTCTGGCGGCAGCGGCAGCGGCCCTGGCAGCGGGAACAGCGGGCGCGGGATGCAAGGTGGCGTTACCGCCGCGCTGATCGCCCTCCTCACCCTGATCTTGTTGCGGCTGGCCCGTGGGGCCGCCGCGAAGCCCATCTGGCGCTCCTACCTCCCGGAGGTACCGCCCGCGTAAGTCCTTTCCTTCCCGAACCAGTTGCCCTCCGGCGCTCGGATCCGCAGCGTCCCGCGCCGGCCTCCTCGGAAGGAAAGTGAGAGCACTATGCGTGCGTGGACGACGTCCGCGTGCGTCGTGCTCGCCGGGAGCATCCTGTCGATCCCGCTGGCGGCGGTCGGCACGAGAGGGCCGGTCCACCCGGCCCCGGCGAACACCCGCATTGCGAGCAGCACTCCGGTCACCCTCACCAGCACATTGCCCGTCGCCGCGCCCACCGTGGTGGCGGCCAGCCCGGTCACGAGATACGTGGTGCGCCCGGGCGATACCCTGTCCGGCATCGCCGCCCGGTTGGCCGTGCGCGGCGGCTGGCCGGCTCTGTACGCGGCCAACCGGCCGGCCATCGGCCGCGATCCGGACGCCATCCACCCCGGCACCGTCCTGGTGCTGCCCGGCCCGACGGCACCGGCCCGGTACACCGTCACGGCCGGGGACACCCTGTCGGGCATCGCGGCCGGGCTCGGCGTGCCTGGCGGCTGGCCGGTCCTCTACGCGGCCAACCGGCCGGCCATCGGCCGCGATCCGAACGCGATCCACCCGGGGACGGTCCTCACGGTGCCGCGCCCGGCCGCCACGGTCCCGCTCCCCCGGGCACGGCTCACCCCGCGCCCGGCCCACCGGCGGCGCGCCGCCCCTCAGCCGGCCCACCGGCGGCGCGCCGCCCCACGGCCGTCGTCCCCGGCCAGCGCCCGGCAGCACTCCCAGCCGGCGGCCAAAGGAGCACCGGCCGCCACCACGGGCATGCCGTCCTGGCTGAAGACCGCGCTGCTGGCGGTGGGCCTGCTCATCGTGGCCGCCTTCCTCATGGAGCCGGTGCTGGCGGCCCGGCGCCGGCGGCGGCCGGCCGCGGTCCGGCCTCCCCGGCCCGGACAGGCCGGCTCGGACCGGGTTCCGGGCGCTTCGCAGCCTGCCACGGAGCAGGCTTGCATCGTCCTGGCCGACCATGACCGGCTGATCGTGACCTGCAATCAGCGTGACCACACGGTCTATGTGCTGCGACCGCCCGGTGAAGACCCGATGGCGATCTTGCGGGTGGCCCGCCTGGTCGTGCCCGAGGGGCCGTACGGGGAGCTGGCCCGGCAGCTCGGGGTGCCAACCATCGGTCCGGTGGACTAGACGGTGCGCGCAGAACTGGCCGGGCCAGGCGCGCCGGCCGCCCGCGGCCCACCCGGGCCCTCGTGACGGGCTCGGCCCGGCCGGGCCCTGACCCGGCGGCCTGGCCTGACCGCGTGCCGGTGGTATGCGCCTCCTGGGCGGCTGGGGCACACGAGCGTGGCGCTGCTAGCCGCCCGGGGACTCCCGCGACGCCCTCTTCCGCAGCGATTCAACGAGCACGGCCACATGACGCCGGTCTTCCGGCGTGAGCTCGTCAATGCTGGCGATCAGGAGCTCGCGCTCGTGATCGCCCGGTTGCTCCGGCTGGGCCGGAACCTCGTCGTAGTAATGCAAGCCAGTGGACTCGGCGGCGGCGGCGCGGACCGCGGAGACTGGCACATCGAGGCCTTTGGCGAGCCCATCGAGCGTGGCCGGCCGCGGCGGGCGGACCAGGTTACGGGTCACCGCCAAGGTGTAGACGGTAGAACGCGGCAGCCCGCCGCGCCGTGCGACCTGGCCGTAGGACCAGCCCTGCTCCTGCAGGCGCTGCTGGATCAGGCGCTGAAGCGGGTTGAGCGCGTGTTCCGCCACAGCGGCGGCGGCGTCCGGCTGGCCTGCTGACGGCTCCCGCTCATCCCCCGTGACATGCGCCGTCATAGCCAGACCCAGCCGTCTCCGTCCATGGGCTCCGTACGCCCGGTCGGCAGCCCTTGCCTTACCCGTCGGTAATGACTACTGTCCGGTGGTAGCCGAACAGTTTGTACGCCCAGGAGCGTACACCAGCTTCGGGCCCGGCACCACGGGGTGCCGGTCGGTCCCCAAGACCCGCCCGCCCGCGAGGGCGGCCAACTCGATCTGCCTCGGCCGAGGCGGATCGCTGCCGAAGGAGGCTCTATGTCCAATGTACCGGCCGTGACCATGGATGACCTCGAGCTCGAGCACGCCGAACTGCTGCCGAGCCGGGAAACCCTGTGGGTGTGCCACCCGAACCACGGTGGCAGCAGCTTCACCCAGGTGGGCTACGGCAACACGGCTCAGTCGGGCGTGCTCAACGTGGCCGTGGCCAACGGCAGCTTTAACAACATCCTCAGCCTGGGCTCCGGCAACATCCTGTAGCACCTGCCGGCTCATATCGCATCCTGGCCTGCTGCGCACCGCAAGGAGGGGGCTGCGCAGCGGGAGCAAGGGCCGCCCGGGCTCGTCCCGGGCGGCCCTTCTCTTCTGCCCGCCGTGCCGTCCTCCTCCGCGGCGGGCCGGCCCGCCTCTCCCGCCGGGGCGGACCGGCCGGCCGTCCGCCCCGGCCGCCCCCGGCGCGCTCGCGAGGGAGGAGCAGCCGCATGACCGTCCGCCTGACCACCGGGCGCACCGCACCGGTCCCGCCGGCCGGCGGCCCCGGCCCTGCCGCGCCTCCCCGCCTGGCCGCTGGCGTCGAACTGCTGGGTGAGTACCAGGACTCCGGCTACTGCCAGCCGCCGTCACTCGTGCGGCGGCCCGACGGCCAGGTCATCCAGATGTCCCCGCTGCTGTACAGGGTGACCAGCCGGATCGATGGCTGCCGCGACCCGGCCGCCATCGCCCGGCTGGTCAGCACCGACCTGGGCCGGGCCCTGAACGCCGATCAGGTCCGCCATCTCCTCGCGTCCAAGCTGCTTCCCCTCGGCGTCGTCGCCGGCGACGGCGTCCCGGCCGAGCCAGCCAAAGCCGACCCGCTGCTGGCCCTGCGGGCCCGGGGCACGCTGCTGCCCGATCGCGGCGTGAATGCGGCCGGGGCGCTGCTGCGGCCGTTGTTCCGCGCGCCCGTGATCGTGGCCGTGGTCGGATGTGTCCTCGCCGTGGACTACTGGCTGTTCGCCGTCCATGGGCTGAGCGGCGGGATCCAGCAGGTCCTGCGGGACCCGGTTGACCTGCTCATCGCGCTCGGCCTCTCCCTGGCCTCGGCCGCGTTCCACGAGTGCGGGCACGCGACCGGTTGCCGCTACGGCGGCGCACGGCCGGGCGTGGTCGGCGTCGGCCTCTACCTGATCTGGCCCTCGTTCTTCACCAACGTCACCGACTCCTACCGGCTCAACCGGGCCGGGCGGCTGAGAACGGATCTGGGCGGCCTGTACTTCAACCTGATCTTCATGCTGGCCCTGGCCGGCGTGTACGTGGCCACCTCGGCCGAGGTCCTGCTCCTCGTGATTGCCATCACGCACCTGGAGATGCTGGAGCAACTGCTCCCGTTCGTCCGCTTCGACGGCTACTTCATCCTGAGCGACCTGGCTGGGGTGCCGGACCTGTTTGCCCGCGTCGTCCCCATCCTGCGCAGCGCCGTGTCCCGGCAGCACCGGGACCCGCGTGTCACCGGCCTGCGCCGCCACGCCCGGCTGATGGTGACCGGCTGGGTGCTGTGCGTCATCCCGCTGCTCTCGGCCAGCCTCGGGTACCTGCTGCTGCACCTGCCCGGGATCAACCGCGCGCTGTGGCGGTCCGGGAGCCGGCAGGCGCAGCTCTTGTCGGCCGCGATCGGCGGCCACCAGTACGCGATGGCCGCCGTTGACGCGGCCGGCTTCGCGCTGCTGGCCCTGTCGTTCGCCGGCTCGGCCTACATCATGACCGGGCTGGCCCGGCGCCTGGCCGCCACCGGCCTGCGCTGGTCCGCCGGCCATCCCGCCCGCCGCCTCCTGCTCGCCGTGGCCGGGCTGGCGGGCATCAGCGCGCTGGCCGGCTTCTGGGCCGCACAGGGCCAGTTCCGCGGCTGGTAACCCGGGTGACCGCGGAGCGGGCCGCCCGCGCGGCACCGCTGTGGCGCGCCGCCGGCTGACTTGGGCTGGAAGCGGATCCCGCCGTCGAACCGGATGACCTCAGCGTTCATGTAATCGTTCTCGATGAGCACCTGCACCAGGTGGGCGAACTCGGCGGAGGTGCCCATCCGCTTGGGGAACACCACGGGGGCGGCCAGCCTGGCCTTGAATTCCGCGGCGTCCGGCGCGAACCCGTAGATCGGGGTGTCGATGATGCCCGGGCAGATGGTGTTCACCCGGACGCCGATGGCGGCCAGGTCGCGGGCGGCAGGGACGGTCATCCCGATGATGCCGCCCTTGGAGGCGGAGTAGGCGATCTGGCCCGTCTGGCCTTCCAGACCGGCCACCGAGGAGGTGTTGATCACCACGCCGCGCTGGCCGTCCGCGTCGGCGGGCTCGGTCCGGGCCATGGCCGCCGCGCCGATGCGCATCAGGTTGAACGTGCCGATCAGGTTGACGTCGATCACCTTGCGGTAGGCCGCCAGGTCGTGCGGCGTGCCGTCCCGGCCCACGGTGCGCGCGGCCCAGCCGATGCCGGCGCAGCTGACGACGATCCGCAGCGGCGCCGCCTGGGCCGCCGCGGCCTCTACCGCCGCGGTCACCGAGTTCTCGTCGGCCACGTCCGTCTTGACGAAGACCCCGCCGGTCTCGGCGGCCACCGCCTTGCCCTGCTCTTCGTTGAGGTCAGCCAGGACCGCCGTGACACCGGCGGCGGCGAGCCTGCGGGCCACTGACGCGCCCAGGCCGCTGGCGCCGCCCGAGATGATCGCTGCGGTTCCGTTCAGTTTCATGGCCGGGAGCATACTTCGCTCGCCCTCCCGCCGACCGAACCGGGTTCGGAGCCGCGTCGGCCCAGGGCCAGAGGGCCGGGGAGAATTGTCGGCCCGGCCGTCTACGATCAGTAAGCATCGGCACCGGGCAGCGCGCCGAGCGGGACTGCGGTGCGCCGGCCGGGACTTGGGAGACAGGAGCGAGTCGGTGGCGAAATACCGCGGGAATCCATGGGCGGTGCTGCTGGTCGTCTCGCTCGGGTTCTTCATGACCCTGCTGGACCTGACCATCGTGAACATCGCGATCCCGAACATGATCGTGAGGCTGCACGCCTCACTGGACGATGTGCTCTGGGTGATCAACGCCTACGCCCTGGTGCTCGCGGTCCTGGTCATCACGGCCGGGCGGCTGGGCGACCTGATCGGGCCGCGGGTCATGTTCGCCGGGGGCGTCGCCGTCTTCACGATCGCGTCGGCCGCCTGCGGCGCCGCCCCGAGCGCGGGGTGGCTCATCGGGTTCCGCGCCGTCCAGGGACTGGGCGCGGCCATGCTGATGCCGCAGACGCTGACCATCATCACCAGCACTTTCCCGGCGGAGCGGCGGGGTGCGGCGTTCGGCGTCTGGGGCGCCGTCGCCGGGGTGGCCACCATCGCCGGGCCCACGCTGGGCGGCCTGCTGGTGACGGCGTTCGACTGGCGGTGGATCTTCTACGTGAACCTGCCGTTCGGCGTCCTGGCCCTGGTACTGACCTTCGTGATCATCCCGGACCTGCGCCCCGGGCGGCGGCACCGGATCGACATTCCGGGGGTGCTGCTGGCCAGTACCGCCCTGCTGGCCATCTGCTATGGGCTGGTCGAAGGCCAGAAGTACAACTGGGGCACGATCACCGGGTTCCTGTCCATCCCGCTGGTGCTCGGCGCAGGGGTGGCGCTGCTGCTGGCCTTCCTGCTGCTGCAGGGGCTGACCCAGAGCAAGGAGCCGCTGGTGCCGTTCGCGCTGTTCCGAGACCGGAACTACGCGGTGGTCAACTGGGTGTCCGGCACGCTGGCCATCGGCATGATGGGGATCTTCCTGCCGTTCACGATCTACTTGCAGTCGGTGCTCGGCTTCTCCGCGCTCAAGGCCGGCCTGACCATGGCGCCGGCCTCGCTGCTGTCCATGGTCGTCGCACCCGCCGCGGGCCGGATGACCGACCGGATCGGCGGCAAGTACATCCTGATGGCCGGGCTCACCTTCTTCGCCGTGGGGATGGGCTGGGCCGCCCTGGTGGCCAGCCCCACCTCGGCCTGGTATGACTTCCTCGCCCCGCTGATCGTGGCCGGCATCGGCATGGGCTGCACGTTCGCGCCGATGGTCACCACCGCCATGCGGAACGTCGACCCGCGGATGGCCGGGGCCGCATCCGGCGTGCTGAACACCGTCCGCCAGGTCGGCATGGTCATCGGCACTGCCGCCGTGGGCGCCCTGCTGCAGAACCAGCTGGCGTCATCCCTGGTCAGCCAGGCCGCGGCCCGATCGTCCGCGCTGCCCGCGGCGCTGCGCGGGCCGTTCGTCGCCGGGATCGGGAAGTCGGCCAGCAAGGGCATCCAGGTAGGCGCCGGGCAGAACGGCGGGATCAAGCTGCCGCCCGGGCTGCCCGCCCGGCTGGCCGCCGATCTGCTCCGGATCGGCCACGACGTCTTCACGTCCGGCTACGTGGACGCGATGCGCGCCACCATGCTGATGCCGGTCATCCTGCTCGCGGTCGGCGCGGCCAGCTGCCTGCTGCTGACCGGGCCCAAGTCGGCCGCCCCCGCGGCTCCGCGCGCCCCGGAGGTGGCCGTAGAGCAGGGCACCGCGGCCTGACCCGTGTGCTCCCCCGGGCCGGGGCAGCACACGGAACTCCAGGCCGGGCGGCTAGCTGGCCGACTCGAACAGCTCGGGTGACCACAGGCCCGCCATGTCCTCCGCCTGCGGCTCGAACGGGAACCGCGGGGCGAACGCGGGTTCCAGGTCGGAGATCCACGTCGCGGCCGGGTCGAACCGGGCGAAGAACGGCACGCCGACCAGCGCGGGGTCCCGGGCCTGGATCATGTGCAGGACGAACACCCGCTGGCCGGCCACGTCGGCGATTCCGTCCACGCACAGCTTGCCGGGCGTCGCGGACATCGACGGGCCGCGGACTGTCCGGCACAGCCCGGCCACCTGCCGGTACGCGTCACGGAAGATGCCGTAGCCGCCGGCGAGCGGCACCGCGAAGTAGTCCTGCGGCCCGGTGTCCCGCTCCACGAACATGTAGTACGGCACCATGCCCAGCCGGACCTGGCTCCGCCACATGGCCGCCCATACCCGCGGGTCGTCGTTGATCGTCCGGATCAGCGGGGCCTGGGTGCGGATCACCGCCCCGGTGCCCTGGATCCGGCGGACCGCCTCGGCCACCAGCGGCGGCTGCAGTTCCCGGGGGTGCGAGAAGTGCGCCATGAAGGCGAGCGCCCGCCCGGACGCCACGACCCGCTCGAACAGCCGGAGCGTGTCGTCCGCGTCCGGGTCGGAGACGAACCGGCGCGGCCAGTAGGCGAGGGCCTTGCTGCCGATCCGGATCGACTCGATGTGCTCCATGCCCGGTTCGAGCAGCGGCTCGAGGTACCGGCGCAGCACCGGCGCTCCCATGATCATCGGATCTCCGCCGGTGATCAGGACGCTCGTCACCTCCCGGTGCTGCCGCAGGTAGTCGAGCACCCGGCCGGTGTCCGTGGTGGCCATCCTCAGCCCGGGCTCGTCCACGAACTGGGCCCACCGGAAGCAGTACGTGCAGTAGGCGTGGCAGGTCTGGCCCTGCCTGGGGAAGATCAGCACCGTCTCGGGGTACTTGTGCTGCACGCCTGGCAGCGGCTCGTCGCCGAAGTCCGGGATGTTCAGCGCCAGCTGGCCGGCCGGATGCGGGTTCAACCGCATCCGCACCCGGTGCGCGGCGGCGGTGATCTCCTGCTCCGGCGCGCCGAGCCGGAGCAGCCCGGCGAGGTGCTCGACGTCAGCGGGGGGCAGCATGTCCGCCTGCGGGAAGACCAGGCGGTAGATGGGATCGTCAGGGGCCGCGGCCCAGTCGATCAGTTCCTCGACGACATAGGAGTTCGTCCGGAACGGCAGCACGGCCCCTACGGCGCGGACGGCGAGCCGGTCTGCCGGGCTGAGCCCGGCCCGTTCCGTCAGGGTGTCCAGGTGCTTGCCGGTGTATGCGCGGAACCGTCGTCCCCCACCAGGCTCTGCGGGCACTGTCAGCCGAATCCTGCTCACGCGTCTCCCTCCATCGGGTCGCGCTCCTGGCGGCCTGGCCAGGTTGCGGGTCGTGCCAGCCGGCGGCTGTGATGTGCCCGGGCGTAGTCACCCCTTCCGGCCCCGGGCAGGGCGGAGCGATCTCTGCTCCAGTCAAGAACGTCACACTGCAGGAACACTGAACTAGCGTTGACGGTTCGCTCCCCTGCGCCCCGTCAGCCACCCGCTCGCGGTGAGCCCGCCAGCGGGCGCCCTCCCGGTGCCACCTGGGCCCCAAGCCGTTCTACCTCGACGCCACACCGGTCCCGGTGGCGCTTGCCCGGCCCAGATCGTGACAGATGGTTACCCAGCAGGACTGATGATCAATCCTGAATACGAGCCGGCTCGTCGTGATTCACGGGGATATGCCCGGTTATCTGGACGGCCCGGCCCGGCCTGGTCCCGGCGCCCACGGCGAAAGCGGTGCCAGCCAGTGAGAGGCTTGTCCTCGTGCTTGCCGAGCCGGCGCCACCCGCCCTCCGGGACCGGCCTCCGATCGTGGTCGATGCCATGGGCGGCGATCACGGGCCGGCGGAAGTGGTGGCGGGCGCCGCAGCGGCCGCCACGGCTCTGCGCTCCGAGATCATCCTGACCGGCCGGCCCGCGGAGCTGAACCCGCTGCTCGCCGAGCATTCAGGCGTGGCCGGGCTGCTCCGCATCGTGCCGGCCGACGACGCCATCACCATGGAGGAAGGCGCGCTGGCCAGCTGGCGCCGCCCGCGCTCCAGCGTCGCCGTCGCCTGCCAGCTGGTCCGCCGCGGCCAGGCCACGGCGGTGGTATCCGCCGGATCCACCGGCGGCATCGTGGCCACCGCCCGGCTGCGGCTGCGTTCCGTGCCTGGCGTGCTCCGGCCCGCCCTGGCCGTCGCGCTGCCCACCACGCCCACGCCCACGCTGCTGCTCGACGCCGGGGCTATCGCCGATCCCAAGCCGGAGATGCTGGTGCAGTTCGCCCAGCTCGGCGTGGCCTACGCGCAGATCGCGCACGGGATCGCCGATCCGGCGGTCGGGCTGCTCAACATCGGCACCGAGCCCGGCAAGGGCAACAAGCTGATCAAGCGGGCCCACGAGCTGCTCACCGCGCCACCCCAGCACGGCGTGCCGCCGATCCGCTTCGCCGGCAACGTCGAGGGAGGCGACCTGCTGGCCGGCCAGGTCGACGTCATCGTGGCGGACGGCTTCAGCGGCAACGTGGCGCTGAAGACGCTGGAGGGCGCGAGCCGGTTCACCGCCGGGCAGTTCCGCGCCGTGCTGCGGGGCTCACTGCCCGCCCGGCTGGGGGCCACGCTGCAGTGGCGGCAGCTGCAGGCGCTGCGCAGCCGGATGGACGCGGAAAGCTACGGCGGCGCGGCCCTGCTCGGCCTGGAGGGCACCATCGTGATCGCGCATGGGGCGTCCACCGCGCGGGGCATCACCTCGGCCTGCCTGCTCGCTTCCGACCTGGCCAAGGGCCAGATCACCGAGAAGATCCGGGAACGGCTCGGGCATGGCCGGGGCGGTCACTTCCTGCGACGCCCCTGACCCGCGAATGGCGCGGGCTCCGGGGCCGCCCCCCGGCTGGCACGGCGCGGTCATCCGGAGGCGGTTCGCTCGGGCAGGTCGCTAGGCTGGATGCATGGCTGATCCCCGGGAGGTTCTGGCGCAGCGGGTGCAAGATGCGCTCGGCGCCGCGTTCGGCACGGAATACGCGAGCGCCGATCCGGTGATCCGCCCGTCGCAGTTCGCCGACTTCCAGTCCAACGTGGCGCTGCCGCTGGCGCGGAAGGTGGGCCGCCCCCCCCGGGACATCGCCGCGGACGTGGTCCGTCACCTCGACCTGACCGGGGTGGCCGAGCCGCCCGAGGTGAGCGGCCCCGGATTCATCAACATCACCCTCACCGATGAGTGGATCGCCGACCAGGCCACCGGACAGCTCGCCGACCCGGCCCTCGGCGCACCCCAGGCCAGCCCGCCGCAGCGGGTCGTGGTGGAGTACTCCTCGCCCAACGTGGCCAAGGAGATGCACGTCGGGCACCTGCGCACCACGATCGTCGGGGATGCCCTGGCCCGGATACTGGAGTTCACCGGGCAGCAGGTGCTCCGCGACAACCACCTCGGCGACTGGGGCACCCAGTTCGGCATGCTGATCGAGTACCTGCTCGATGTGGGCGAGGACTCCGCCGAGGCGGGACGGCTGGCCACCGACCCGAACGCCTTCTACCAGTCGGCCCGGCGCCGGTTCGACACCGACCCAGCGGTCGCCGAGCGGGCCCGGCAGCGGGTGGTGCGGTTGCAGGGCGGCGACCCGGAGACGCTCCGCCTCTGGCACCACGTGGTTGACCTGTCCCTGGACTACCTGCACCGGGTCTACGCGCGGCTGGGCGTGACGCTGACCGATGCGGACATCCACGGCGAGAGCTTCTACAACGACATGCTGGCCGAGGTCTGCGCGGAGCTGGAGGCCAGCGGCGTCGCGGTCATCAGCAACGGGGCGCTCTGCGCGTTCCCGCCCGGCTTCACCGGCCGGGACGGCGAGCCGCTCCCGCTCATCATCCGCAAGCGGGACGGCGGGTACAACTACGCCACCACCGACCTGGCCACCATCCGGTACCGGATCCGGGAGCTGCAGATCGACCGGGCCATCTACGTGGTCGGGGCGGCCCAGGCGCTGCACTTCCAGATGGTCTTCGCGGTCGCCCGGCAGGCGGGCTGGATCCCGCCGGGAGCGCAGTTCGAGCACGCCCAGATCGGCAACGTGCTCGGCACCGACGGGAAGATCCTGCGCACCCGGGCCGGGGACACGATCAAGCTGACCGACCTGCTGGAAGAGGGCGTCGAGCGGGCCCGGGCCGTGTTCGACGAGCTGAACCCCAGCCCTGACCTGGACGAGCAGGAGCGGGCGGCGATCGCCGAGGCGGTCGGCATCGGCGCCATCAAGTACGCCGACCTGTCCACCGCCCGGGACAGCGAGTATGTGTTCGACTGGGACCGCATGATCTCCTTCAAGGGGAACACCGGGCCGTACCTGCAGTACGCCACGGCGCGGATCCGGTCCATCTTCCGCAAGGCCCGGATCGACCCGGAGGCGGCCGCCGGACCGATCCGGCTGGCCGAGCCGTCCGAGCGGGCCCTGGCGCTACGGCTGCTGGGTTTCGGCGCCGCGGCCTGGCAGGCCGGGGAGCACGCGGAACCGCACCTGCTGGCCAGCTGCCTGTTCGAGGTGGCCAGTGCGTTCACCACGTTCTACGAGCAATGCCCGGTGCTCAGTGCGCCCGCAGCGGGCGTTAAGGAGAGCAGGCTCGCGTTGTCGGCGCTGACCCTGCGCGTGCTGCTGGCCGGGCTGGGGCTGCTCGGCATCCCGGTCCCCGACCGGATGTAGCCGCCTCCCAGGGCGAGCCCGCAGCCGCGTCCCAGCGAAATCCCAGCTTCCGCCCGCCCCCGTCCCAGGACGCCGCGGAATGCTTGGCGGCATGGACAACATGAACCAGCCCCCTGGCGGCGATCCGCAGGACTCCCGGCCCACCGAGCAGTTCTGGCCGATGAACCCAGCACCCCCCGGCGGACCGGGGGCCGGCCAGCCGCCGGCTGGCCCTGGTGCCCAGCACGAGCGGGACAAGCGCCGCGCCGTGCACTGGAGCATCGGGCTGACCGCGGCCCTGGCGGTGGCGGTGGGCGCGGTGTTCCTCGGGCTGTCCCTGGGGGGCCGCTCGCCGGGCGCGTCCGGCGCGGCGGCGGCCCTGCCTGCCAGCCAGGCCGCGGCGCTGAACAGCACCCTGAACTCCGCTGACGCTCCCGGCACCCTCGCGCTGACCTCGTCGTCGGCCACCGGCGCGGCGGCGGCCCATCCCTGCGCCGCAGCGCGGGCGGCGGCGCGGGCCGACTGGCGGGCGGGGCGGCCCCAGGCGGCCCGCCTGGCCATCGCCGGCTGCCGCGGATTCCGGTACCGCCTGTTCCGGGCGACGCTGCTGCGCGGCATCGACGGCCAGGTCACCGTCCGCACCGCGCACGGCGTCCGGACGCTGGCCTTCGAGCGCGGCACGGTGCAGTCGGCCAGCGGCAGCACCCTGGTCGTGCGCGCCACCGACGGAACGACCTGGACCTGGGACCTGGTGAGCAACACCGTCGTCCGTGAGCACGGCACCAAGTCGCAGCGCAGCACGCTGGCCACCGGGCAGAGCGTCTGGGTCGGCGGCCCGGTCGTCTCCGGGGCCAAGGACGCCAGGCTGATCGTGATCGCGCCGCCCGGCGGGGCGGCGGGGGCGGCGCCGAGCCCGGCACCCAGCCCGTCCGCGTCGAGCAGCTGAGCCCGGCCGTGTCGCGGCTCCCGGCTCCCGCAGCAGGCGTGCTGCGGGAGCCGGTAGCCTTTCCTCGCCGCTCCGTACCGTGCTGCCCAGGGGATGACAGTGGGTGACCAGATCCCGCAGGTGCTCGTCGTGGACGACGAGCCGAACATCCGTGAGCTGGTGCAGGTGGCGCTCAAGTTCCACGGCTGCGCGGTGAGCACCGCGGCCAGCGGCCAGGATGCGCTACGGCAGGCGGAGGCGGCCCAGCCTGATCTCATCGTGCTCGATGTGATGCTGCCTGACCTGGACGGATTCGAGGTGTGCCGGCGGCTCCGCGCCGCCGGTAATGACGTGCCGGTGATCTTCCTGACCGCCCGGGACACCTCCTCGGACACGGTGACCGGCCTGGCCCTGGGCGGCGATGATTACGTCACGAAGCCGTTCTCGGTGGAGGCGCTGGTGGCCCGGGTCCGGGCGGTGCTGCGCCGCGCCACCCGGGGGGGCGATGCCCCCGGCGCGGACCAGGAGATGCTCCGGGCGGGCGACCTGGAACTGGACGAGTCGCGGTGGACGGTGCACCGGGCCGGCGTGCCGATGGAGCTGTCGCCGACCGAGTTCCGGCTGCTGGCCTGCCTGATGCGGCACCAGGGCCGGGTGCTGACCCGGGGCCAGCTGCTGGAGAACGTATGGGGCTGGGACTACGCCGGGCAGTCCCAGATCGTCGAGACCTACGTCAGCTACCTGCGGCACAAGCTCGACCCCCTGGGGCCGCCGCTGATCCACACCCAGCGGGGAGTGGGCTACAGCCTGCGCCCGGCCGCGCCGCCCGGCCCGGGCGGGGCCGCCGGGCCGGGCGGCGCGGCCGGGCCGGGGGGATGAACGGCCCCGGGCGGCTGTCGCTGCGCTCCCGCCTGCTGGTGCTGCTCATCGCGGTCACCGCGGCGTTCCTGCTGATCATGGGCGTGGTCAGCAGCGTGGTGCTGAGCAAACGGCTGGGCGGCCAGTTCAACGCCGAGCTGGCCGCCGTGGCGCGCCGGACCCCGCAGCAGATCGCCAGCAACCCGGGTGATTATGCGGCCGTGGAGATCACCTTCCCGCCGCTGAGCATCCAGCCGCTGACCGGCAACACCACCGCCACCGCCGAACTCGTCACCGCGGTGCGGCAGATCGTCGCCTCCCATGCCGTGCGCGATTATCTGGGTGGGCCGCCGTTCGAGGTGCCGCACTCGTCCGGGCCGCGGCTTCGGGCGGTGGTCCGGAGGATGCCCCGCGGCGGCACCAGGCTGGGCCGGCGGGCCGTCCTGGTCGTCGCCCGCCCGGTCGGTGTGGTCACCGCCCAGGTCGGCGGGATCGTCATCGTCGAGCTGATCACCGGGGGCGTGCTGATCCTCTTGCTCGCGGCGGGCGGCCGCTGGCTGATCGGCCGCGGGCTGGCCCCGCTGGACCGGATGGCCCGCACCGCGCAGGAGATCACCTCGCGCGGCGATCTCACCACCCGGATGCCGGATGCCGACGACCAGACCGAGGCGGGCCGGCTCGGCGGGGCGATCAACACCATGCTGGACCGGATCCAGCATGCGTTCGGCGCCCGGCTGCGCTCGGAGCAGAAGGTCCGCGAGTTCGCCGCGGACGCCTCGCATGAGCTGCGCACCCCGCTCACCACGATCCGGGGCTATGCCGAGCTGTACCGGCAGGGGGCACTCGGTCCCGACCAGCTGCCCAGCGCGATGCGCCGGATCGAGCAGGAGGCGAACCGGATGAGCACGATGGTCGCCGAGCTGCTGGAACTGGCCCGGCTGGACCGCACCTCGTCGCTGGACCTGGCCGAGACCGACCTGGCCGGGCTGGTCCGGGACGCGGCCGCGGACGCGTCGGCGGTGGAACCGGGGCGGAGGGTCACGGTCCAGGCACCGGAGCGGCTGATCGCCACCGTGGATGAGGCCAGGATCAGGCAGGTGCTGGCTAACCTCCTGGGCAACGTGCGGGAGCACACGCCCGCCGGGACGCCGGCCGCGGTCCGCCTGGTCCCGGTCCAGGGCGGCGCCGTGCTGGAGGTGGCTGACGCCGGCCCGGGGATGTCGCCGCAGGATGCGGCGCGGGCCTTCGACCGGTTCCACCGCGGCACCGACCGGCCGGACGGGCGGTCCAGCGAGGCCGGCGGCAGCGGCCTGGGCCTGTCCATCGTCCAGGCCATCGCCGCGGCGCACGGCGGCCAGGCCGTGCTGGAGTCATGGCCCGGCGGCGGCACCCGGGTGCGGGTCTGGCTCCCGGTCACCCCGGATCGTGACGTGCCCGCCCCACCCGCCCCGCCGGGGCCGGCGGAATCTCAGCGCGGCCCGGGCCGGTGGCCGCTCAGCGCGGCCAGGCTCAGGATGACTCCGCCGGGGCCGACGGGCTGGGCAGGTGGTCGAACAGGTAGTAGACGGCCAGCAGGCCGTAGAGGATGAGCGCGGCCACCGGCTGGCCGAACGCCGCGAGCAGGGTGCCTGCCACGTAGGCCAGCAGCCCGCCGGTGAAGCCCGGTACCGACCGGCGCAGCGCCTCCGGTTCCGCGCGGCCGCCCAGCTGGCCCGCGTGGCTGATCACGTACAGCCACAGCCCGGCGAAGCCGAACGAGATCAGGATCATGACCAGGCCGTAGGTCACCGCGGCCGGCCCGCCGCCGGGGGTGGTCAACTGCGAGGCCACCAGGGCGGTCGGGAACGGGATGGCCACCACGCCCATGAGCAGGAACAGGTTGAGCACCAGCAGCGGGCGGTCCACCCGGGTGATGTGCCCCATGATCGTGTGGTGGTTCATCCACATGATGCCGATGGTGAGGAAGCTCACCACATAGGCGAAGTAGCTCGACCATGCCCCCCGCAGGGCGGCATAGGTGAGGACCTGGCCGCTGTGCGGGTTGAGGGACAGCAGGTTGAAGACCAGCACGGTGATGGCCACGGCGAAAATACCGTCGCTGAACGCCTCCGCGCGCCTGCTCTCCATCCCCTGAGCTCAGCTGTCGGTACGCGGTGGCGTTCCCCCGGCACCCGCCCCGCTGCCATTCCCGGCCGCCGGGTTCCCGTCCGGCGCTGCCGCGGTGTCGGCCGCGGCGGCGCTGCCGTTCCCGGCGGCGCCGATGGCGGCGGGCACGGTGGCCGACCTGACCAGCAGCTGGGCGACGTCGATGACCTGGAGGGTTTCCTTGGCCTCGCCGCTGGCTTGCTTGGCGCTGACCGCGTCGCCGAGCATGACCAGGCAGTAGGGGCAGGCGGTGGAGATGGTGTCCGGGTCGGTACCCAGCGCCTCGTCGATGCGCTCGGTGTTGATCCGCTTGCCGGTCCGCTCTTCCATCCACATCCGGGCGCCGCCCGCGCCGCAGCAGAACCCGCGGTTCTTGCACCGGTGCATTTCCTGCGGCTGCACGCCGGGCACCTGCTCCATGATCTCCCGCGGCGGGGTGAACACCTTGTTGTGCCGGCCGAGGAAGCACGGGTCGTGGTAGGTGATCTTCTCCTCCACCGCGGTGACCGGGGTGATCTTCCCCTGCTCAACCAGTTTCGCGAGCAGCTGGGTGTGATGGATCACCTCATAGTTCCCGCCGAGCTGGGGGTATTCGTTCGCGATCGTGTTGAAGCAGTGCGGGCAGGACGCCACGATCGTCTTGGGCGCGGCCTCATTCAGCGTCTCGATGTTCTGCTGGGCCAGCATGGAGTAGACGAACTCGTTGCCCATCCGCCGCGCCGGATCGCCGGTGCAGGTCTCGGCCGGCCCGAGCACCGCGAAGTTCACCCCGGCCTGGTGCAGCAGGGTCGCGATGGCCTTGGTGGTCTTCTTGGCCCGGTCCTCCAGCGCCCCGGCGCAGCCCACCCAGAACAGGTACTCCACCCCGGCGCCCAGCTTGCCGTCGGCCACCGGGACCTCGAAGTCGAGCTCCTGCGCCCAGCCGAGGCGCCGTGCGCTCCCCATGCCCCACGGGTCGCCCTTGTTCTCCAGGTTCTTCAGCATCCCCGAGGCTTCCTGGGGGAACGCCGACTCGATGAGCACCTGGTACCGGCGCATGCCGTCGATGTGGTCGATGTGCTCGATGTCCACCGGGCATTCCTCGACACACGCCCCGCAGTTGGTACAGGACCAGATCACGTCCGGGTCGATCACGCCGTTCACGTCCGCGCCGCCGACCAGCGGGCGGCCCGCCTCGAACTTCACCGCGTCCGGCAGCGCCTCCCGGGCCTCCTCGCTGCCGGCCAGCAGGTACGGCGCCTTGGCCAGAGCATGATCGCGCAGGTCCAGGATGACCTGCTTGGGGGACAGCGGCTTGCCCGTCGCCCACGCCGGGCACTGGGACTGGCACCGCCCGCACTCGGTGCAGGTGGCCATGTCCAGCAGGCCCTTCCAGGTGAAGTCCTCGATCTTCCCCAGCCCGAACACGTCAGTGTCCGGGTCGGCCTCCTCGAAGTCCAGCACCTTCCCGCCGCTGCGCATCGGCTCCAGGCCCCGCAGCGCGTTGGGCCGGCGGGAGAACAGCACGTTGACCGGGGCGGTGATGATGTGCAGGTGCTTGGAGTAGGTCACGAATACCAGGAACCCCAGCACCACCGCCAGCTGCAGCAGCAGGAAGGTGGTCTCGATCACCTTGTTCGCGCCCACGCCCAGCGGGTGCAGCCAGTGGCCCACGATCTGGGAGGCGAACGCGCCGTGGGCGTAGGGGAAGTCGCCGGTGTTGATCTGCGCGCCGCGATAGATCAGCAGCGTGGCGATGACCAGGAAGATGGCCGCCAGGACCAGCCAGGCGGCGCCGGTGTGGCTGCCCGCGAACCGGGACGCGCGGCCTTCGCGGTGCGGGTTGTTGCGCAGCCGGATGACCGCGAAGGTGATGATGCCGGCCAGCACGCCCACGGCGAACAGGTCCTCGATGAAGCCGATGAAGGCCCAGTGGCCGATGCCGGGGATCGCGAAGGTCTTGGAGAACAGGTCGCCGTACGCCTCGATGATGGTCAGCAGCAGCACGATGAAGCCCCAGAATGTCAGCGCGTGCGCCGTCCCGGGCACCGTCCACCTCAGCAGCTTGCGCTGCCCGATCACCTCGGTGGCCTCGACCTCTGCATCCCGGCCGGGATGCGAGCGCACCGCCGCGATCCGCTCCGGGGCCGGCTGCCCGGTACGGCCCACCCGGACCAGCCACCACAGCCGCTGCCCCGCCAAGGCAAAGGCCAGCACCGTCAGCACCAGCCCGACCACGATCCGCACAACCACGAAAGCCTCCTCATGGGGCACCGGGCAGCATGCTGCGCGCCGCGCCGGCTGCCAGCGTACGCCGCGGCCCCCTCGCCTGGTGATCGCGAGCACGGGCAGCGGCAGGGCCCCGGGTTATCTTACCGATGGGTAACTTAAAGCCCCGCCGGGTGGCCGGGCCGCGGAGCCAGTGAAGCCGCACACCAGGCAAACCACCGGGACCAGTGGGGCGTCCTTGATGTGTTGCGGCGATCGGGGGGCCTGATCCCACGGAGGACGTCATGGCATGGCCAGTACACCAGGCGGTTTCGCGGGGACCGGGCGCGCCGCCGGGCCAGCGGCGGCCGCGGGCCCGCACCCGGACGCGGCCGGGCCGGGCGGCGGCCTGCAGCGCCAGCGCAGCGCTCGCCGCCTGCACCCTGGCCGGCGCGCTGACCGTGGCCGGCCCGGCCGCGGGCGCCACGGCGGCCGGGACCCGGCGGGCGCAGGCTGCGGCGGCCGCCAGCGGCGGGCCTGGCCGGCCAGGCTGGCTGCCCGTCCGGTGGTTCAGCACCGGGCGGCGGCGGATGGCGCCGGACGGGCGGCCGGTGACCCCCGCCCCCCGGGCGGCGGGGGTGGCCGCCGGCATCAACGGAGCCGTCCTGGAGGGCGTGTCCTGCACCTCCCGGCGGTGGTGCATAGCCACCGGGATGCTCGTCACGCACGGCGGGAAAACCGTCGGGACCCTGGCCGAGTGGTGGAACGGTAAGGCGTGGTCCATCCAGCCCACTCCCACGCTGCACTCCGCCGGACCGCGGGGCGGGGCCCTCACCGCCGGCGTGTCCTGCCTCTCGCCCACCGCCTGCGTGGCCGCGGGCAGCTCCCCCAGCAAGCGCGGGATCAGGCTGCTCGGTGAGGGCTGGAACGGAACGAAGTGGACGGTGCAGCCGACCTCGGGCCCGGCCCGCACCGTCCTGCCCTACCGGATCTCCTGCACCTGGCGCATCGACTGCATGGTCGTGGGCCTGCGGCAGGCCGGCCGCATCCTGGCTGAGCACTGGAATGGCCGGACCTGGTCGCCCCAGGCCACCAGGCGCCAGGGCGCGCTGCTCGGCGTGTCCTGCCCGGCCAGCAAGGACTGCGCGGCCGTAGGGTTCACTCGCCGGGGTCACAGCCTGGCCGAGCGCTGGAACGGGACGACCTGGGCCGCCCAGCCCACGGCCAACCCCGAGCCGTTCAGCCAGTTGCTGAGCGTGTCCTGCCGCGGCACCAGGGTGTGCATGGCGGTAGGCACAGCCGGCGCCACGTCGGGTACTCCGCTCGCCGAGCAGTGGACCGGGACGACCTGGTCCGCGGTGCCCGTGCCGGACCCGGCCCCGGCGGGCAGCATCGCGGAGTTCAGCTCCGTGTCCTGCCCGTCGGCGACGAACTGCCTGGCCGTCGGCGACTACGCGAACGCGGCCGGGACCACCGACATGACGCTGGCCGCCCGCTGGGATGGCACCGTCTGGACGTTCGAGCCCACGCCCAGCCCGGCCAGGTTCAGCGGGCTCGTGTCCGTCTCCTGCACCTCCATGGCGCACTGCGTCGCCGTCGGAGGCCGCAGCGCCACCGCTTCCGGGGCCGCTACCCCGCTGGTCGAGTCCTGGAACGGCTCCACCTGGACGGTGCAGGCCGCGCCGCGCTGACCATCAGGCTTCAGCGGCACCGCCAGCACTCACCCGGCCGCGGCGGGGGCATGAATCCCCGCCTGACGGGGCACGCCACGTCGCGGAATCTTTTAGCGCGCAGAGAAGTTGAGCACAGTAGACTCAACTCACTTGCCACGGGAGACCGCTCCCTGGCAGGCTTGAGCCCGTAAGACTCAAGTCCAAGACTACGACCACACAGGGATTACACATGGCACGTGCGGTAGGAATCGACCTCGGGACCACCAACTCCGTCGTCGCAGTGCTCGAGGGCGGCGAGCCGACGGTCATCGCCAACGCGGAGGGGTCGCGGACCACGCCGTCCGTGGTGGCCTTCGCCAAGAACGGTGAGGTGCTGGTCGGCGAGGTCGCCAAGCGCCAGGCGGTGACCAACGTCAACCGCACGATCCGCTCGGTCAAGCGCCAGATGGGCACCGACTGGACCGTCAAGATCGACGACAAGAAGTTCACCGCCCAGCAGATCAGCGCGTTCATCCTGCAGAAGCTCAAGAGGGACGCGGAGTCCTACCTCGGCGAGACCATCACCGACGCGGTGATCACCGTTCCCGCCTACTTCAGCGACGCCCAGCGGCAGGCGACCAAGGAGGCCGGCCAGATCGCCGGGCTCAACGTGCTGCGCATTATCAACGAGCCCACCTCCGCGGCCCTGGCCTACCACCTGGAAAAGGAGGGCGAGGCCACCATCCTGGTCTTCGACCTGGGCGGCGGCACCTTCGACGTCTCGCTGCTGGAAGTCGGCGACGGCGTGGTCGAGGTGAAGGCCACCAGCGGCGACAACCACCTCGGTGGTGACGACTGGGACCAGCGCATCGTGGACTGGCTGGTGCAGGACTTCAAGAACAATTACGGCACCGACCTGTCCAAGGACAAGATGGCGCTGCAGCGGCTGCGCGAGTCCGCGGAGAAGGCCAAGATCGAGCTGTCCGGCTCCGCCGAGACCACGATCAACCTGCCCTACATCACCCACTCCGAGCAGGGCCCGCTGCACCTGGACAGCAAGCTGACCCGCGCCGAGTTCCAGCGGATGACCAGCGACCTGCTCGACCGCTGCAAGGGCCCGTTCCAGCAGGTCATCAAGGACGGCAACACCAAGCTCAGCGACATCCAGCACGTGGTGCTGGTCGGCGGCTCCACCCGGATGCCGGCCGTGGTCGACCTGGTCAAGGAACTGCTCGGCGGCAAGGAGCCGAACAAGGGCGTCAACCCGGACGAGGTCGTCGCCGTGGGTGCCTGCCTGCAGGCCGGCGTGCTCAAGGGCGAGGTCAAGGACGTCCTGCTGCTGGACGTGACCCCGCTGTCGCTGGGCATCGAGACCAAGGGCGGCATCTTCACCAAGCTGATCGAGCGCAACACCACCATCCCGACCAAGCGGTCCGAGATCTTCACCACGGCCGATGACAACCAGCCGTCCGTGCAGATCCAGGTGTTCCAGGGTGAGCGCGAGATTGCGGCCTACAACAAGAAGCTCGGCATGTTCGAGCTGTCCGGCCTGGCCCCGGCGCCACGGGGCATCCCGCAGATCGAGGTCGCCTTCGACATCGACGCCAACGGGATCGTCAACGTCTCGGCCAAGGACCTGGGCACCGGCAAGGAGCAGCGGGTCACCATCTCCGGCGGCTCCGCGCTGGGCAAGGATGAGATCAACCGGATGATGGCCGAGGCGGAGAAGTTCGCCGCCGAGGACGCCGCCCGCCGCGAGGAGGCGGAGGTCCGCAACCGCGCGGACTCGCTGGCATACCAGACGGAGAAGTTCCTCGCGGAGAACTCCGAGAAGGTGCCCTCGGACATCAAGTCCGAGGTGGAGTCGGCGATCGCTGACCTCAAGAAGGCCCTGGAGGGCACCGACACCGAGGCGATCAAGGACGCCACCGACAAGGCGGCCCAGGCCAGCCAGAAGATGGGCACCGCCATCTACGCGCAGGCCCAGGCCAGCGCGGCCGAGGACACGACCGGGGCCGGCACGGCCGAGACCCCCGCGGATGACGACGAAGTCGTCGAGGCCGAGATCGTGGACGAGGACAGGCACCCAGGTGAAGGTGGCGCCGCCTGATGAACTCGCCAGAGGACACCAATGCAGGGCCGGTGATCCGTGACCTCAGGCGCATCGACCCGGTGACGGGCCAGGTCAGGGATCCAGGCCAGCAGGGCCGGCGTGAGCCGGACTCCCGCGTGCCCGGGAAGCCCCGGCCGGGCCGGCACGCGGCGTCCAAGCCGGGCGGCACCGGGGGACGGCCCGCGGCAGCGCAGCCGGCAGGCGGCGCTGCCGGCGGCCCGCCCCCGGCGCCGGGCGGCCCGCCCCCGGGCGGCCCGCAGACCCCGGCTCCGGCGGGACCGCCCCCGGGCGGGCCAGGGCCGGCCGCCGGGGAACCGGCAGGTCCCGCGCAGCCTGGCCAGGGACCGGGGGCCGCCACTCCGGTCCCGCCCGGGCCGCTGGGCGGCCCGGGCGCGCCGGATGGCCCGGACGGCACCGGGCTCGCCGCCCGGCTCGCGGAGCGCACCGCTGACCTGCAGCGGCTGCAGGCCGAGTACGCCAACTACCGCAAGCGCGTCGAGCGGGACCGGCTGGCGGTGCGGGAGCAGGCCCTGGCCAACGTGCTCAGCGCGCTGCTGCCGGTACTGGACGACATCGGCCGGGCCCGGGAGCACGGCGAGCTCACCGGCGGGTTCAAGTCCGTCGGGGAATCGCTGGAGGCGATCGCCGCCAAGCTGGGGCTGGAGAGCTTCGGTGACGCCGGGGAGCCATTCGATCCCCGGGTGCACGAGGCGCTCATGCACTCCTATTCGCCCGACGTGACCGAGCCGACGGCTGTCCAGATCCTGCAGCCCGGGTACCGGGTGGGCGACCGGATCGTCCGGCCGGCCAGGGTAGCGGTGGCCGAGCCCGGCGATGGGCCGGGCGGCCCGGGCGAGCCATCGCCTGCTGACCACGGCACCGGCCCAGGCCAGTCACGGGGAACTCCGGCGGGAAACAACTAACCCCCGGGGAGAGGTAGTAAGTGAGCACGAAGGACTTCCTCGAGAAGGACTACTACAAGGTCCTGGGCGTCTCCAAGACGGCCAGCGCCGACGAGATCAAGAAGTCGTACCGCAAGCTGGCCCGCCAGTTCCACCCGGATGCGAACAAGGGTGACAGCAAGGCCGAGGAGCGGTTCAAGGAGATCTCCGAGGCTTACAACACGCTGTCTGACAGCAAGCGGCGCAAGGAATACGACGACGCGCGCTCGATGTTCGGCGGCGGGTTCCGGCGCCCCGGCCCGGGCGACCAGGCCGGCGGCGGGTTCGGCGGCTTCGACCTTGGCGACCTGTTCGGCGCCGGCAACACCGCCGGCGGCAACGCAGGTGGCGGTCTGGGGGACATACTCGGGGGCGTGTTCGGCCGCGGTGGCGGCCGGACCGCCACCGCCCGCCCACGGCGCGGCGCCGATGTCGAGACCGAGACCTCCCTGTCATTCAGTGACGCGCTGGAAGGCGTCACGGTCAGCCTCCGGCTGGCCGGGGAGGGACCGTGCCCGACCTGCCGGGGCACCGGCGCCAAGGCAGGCACCGTGCCCCGGGTGTGCCCGAACTGCGAGGGCACCGGCCAGGAGAGCAAGAACCTGGGCAGCTTCGCGTTCTCTGAGCCGTGCCATGAATGCCGCGGCCGCGGGCTGGTGGTCGATGACCCGTGCCCGGTGTGCTCGGGCAGTGGCCGGGCGATGAGCACCCGTACCATCCAGGCTCGGATCCCGGCGGGCGTGGCCGACGGCCAGCGGATCAAGCTCAAGGGAAAGGGCGCTCCCGGCGAGCGGGGCGGGCCCGCCGGAGACCTCTACGTGCGGGTGCACGTCACCCCGCACCCGGTCTTCGGCCGGTCCGGGCACAACCTCACCGTCACCGTGCCGGTGACGTTCCCGGAGGCGACACTGGGTGCGGAGATCAAGGTGCCGGCACACCGCGGCGCCCCGGTCAGTGTCCGGATCCCGGCCGGCACCCCGAACGGCCGTACCTTCCGGGTCCGCGGCAAGGGCGTGCGGAGAACGGACGGGACCAACGGGGATCTGCTGGTCACCGTGCAGGTTCAGGTGCCGCAGCATGTGAGCAGCCAGGCCAGGACCGCGCTGGAGGCGTTCCGGGAGGCGACCGCCGGCCAGGACCCGCGCGATGACCTGCTGCAGCGGGCGAGGAGTAGTTGACATGCCGGCCCGGCACGCCTCGAGCGGGGATGCGGAGGTGACCCGATGAGCAGCCCGTTCGACGTTTCCGACGACACGCCCGTATACGTCATCTCCGTGGCGGCCCAGCTGGCCGGCCTGCATCCGCAGACGCTCCGGGCGTATGACCGGCTCGGCCTGGTGTCGCCGGGACGGTCCACCGGCCGCGGCCGCCGGTACTCGCTCCGCGACGTGCTGGCCCTGCGCGAAGTGCAGCGGCTCTCCCAGGAGGAGGGCGTGAACCTGTCCGGGATCAAGCGGATCCTGGAACTCGACGAACAGCTGCGGCACCACCAGCAGCGCCTCGCCGAGGCCAGCGCCGAAGTGGCCCAGCTGCGGATGGAGCTGGAATCGACTCGTGCGGTAGCGGCCCGGCTGGCCGGGCTGCTCCGCAGCCGGGCGGGCAGCGCCCAGCTCGTGCCGGTCCGCCGGCAGGCGGCCGCCAGCCCGGGCGGCCAGGCGGCCGGGCCGGGGCAGGAGACGGTGCACCGCCCGGCCATCCCGTTGACCGGGCGGTCCCGTGATGGCGGTGAGGCCGCCGCCAGCGCCGGGCGCCTCGAGCCGGCGGACGCCAAGGCGGCCCGGGCCGACCGTGAGCTCCCCGGGCCTGATCGCCCGCGACCTGGCCGCCCGGCCTGACCCGGGCGGCATCCACCACGTAGCCACCGGGGCTGACCCGGGCGGCACCAACCGAATAACACCGGATCCCGACGATCCAGAAAGCAATCATGGACGACAAGCTCACCCGTAAGAGCCAGGACGCGCTCTCCGCCGCCGTGCGGCGGGCGACGACCGGCGGCAACCCGCACGTCGAGCCACTGCACCTGCTGGCCGCCCTGGTCGGCCAGGAGGGCGGCACCGCGGCACCGCTGCTGCGTGCCGTCGGAGCCGACCCGCAGGCCATCCTGAGCAGCGCCGACACGCTGATCTCCCGGCTGCCCAAGGCGGCGGGCACCACGGTCAGCGCCCCTGACATGGCGCGCCCGCTGCTGGCCACCCTGGCCACCGCGGCGAAGCGGGCCCGCGAACTAGACGACGAGTACGTGTCCACCGAGCACCTGCTGGTCGGCCTGGCCGCCGACGGGGGCCAGGCGGCCGACTTGCTGCGCCGGGCCGGGGCCGGCCCGGACGAGCTGCTGGGCGCGTTCGAGAAGGTCCGCGGGCACGCGCGGGTCACCACGGAAGACCCGGAGGGGACCTACCAGGCGCTGGAAAAGTACGGCATCGACCTCACCCAGCTGGCCCGGGACGGCGCACTCGACCCGGTGATCGGCCGTGACGCGGAGATCCGCCGGGTGATCCAGGTGCTCTCCCGCCGGACCAAGAACAACCCCGTGCTGATCGGCGAGCCCGGCGTGGGCAAGACCGCGGTGGTCGAGGGGCTGGCCCAGCGCATCGTGGATGATGACGTGCCCGAGTCGCTGCGCGGCAAGCGGCTGGTCGCCCTCGACCTGGGGGCCATGGTGGCCGGCGCGAAGTACCGCGGCGAATTCGAGGAACGCCTCAAGGCCGTGCTCAACGAGATCCGGCAGAGCGAGGGCCAGGTCATCACGTTCATCGACGAGCTGCATACGGTGGTCGGGGCCGGCGCCGCGGAGGGCGCCATGGACGCGGGCAACATGCTCAAGCCGATGCTGGCCCGCGGCGAGCTGCGCATGGTGGGCGCCACCACTATGGATGAGTTCCGCGAGCGGATCGAGAAGGACGCGGCCCTGGAGCGCCGGTTCCAGCAGGTCTTCGTCGGCGAGCCGTCGGTGGAGGACACGATTGCCATCCTCCGCGGGCTCAAGGGCCGGTACGAGGCGCACCACAAGGTGCAGATATCGGACGCTGCCCTGGTCGCCGCGGCGGCCTTGTCGGACCGCTACATCACCGCCCGGTTCCTGCCGGACAAGGCCATCGACCTCATCGACGAGGCGGCCTCCCGGCTGCGGATGGAGATCGACTCCCGGCCGGAGGAGATCGATGAGCTGCAGCGGTCGGTGGACCGGATGAAGATGCAGGAAATGGCCCTGGCCCGGGAAGGCGACCCGGCCAGCAAGGAGCGGCTGGAGCGGCTCCGGGCTGACCTGGCCGACCGGCAGGAGCAGCTGACCGCCCTGCTGGCCCGGTGGGACCGGGAGAAGTCCAGCCTGAACCGGGTCGGCGAGCTGAAGCAGCGGATCGATGACCTCCGGGGGCAGGCCGAGCGGGCCCAGCGGGATGCCGATTTTGCCACCGCCTCGCGGATCATGTACGGCGAGGTCCCGGCGGTGGAGGCGGAGCTGGCCGCGGCGGCCAGTGCGGCCGCCGCGGAACCGGGCACCGGCCCGGCCGGGGCCGGCGGCACCGAGGCCCCGATGGTGAAGGAGGAGGTCGGCCCGGACGACGTGGCCGACGTGGTCTCCGCGTGGACCGGCATCCCAGCCGGACGGCTGCTGGAAGGCGAGACCGGCAAGCTGCTGCGGATGGAGGAGGAGCTGGCCGGCCGCATCATTGGCCAGGGCCGGGCCGTCCAGGCCGTGTCCGACGCCGTCCGGCGATCACGGGCGGGCGTGGCCGACCCGGACCGGCCGACTGGCTCCTTCCTGTTCCTCGGCCCGACCGGGGTTGGCAAGACCGAGCTGGCCAAGGCGCTGGCCGAGTTCCTGTTCGACGACGAGCGGGCCATGGTCCGCATCGACATGAGCGAGTACAGCGAGAAGCATTCCGTGGCCCGGCTCGTCGGCGCCCCGCCCGGCTACGTGGGGTATGAGGAGGGCGGGCAGCTGACCGAGGTTGTCCGGCGGCGCCCGTACTGCGTGGTGCTGCTGGACGAGGTGGAGAAGGCACACCCGGAGGTTTTCGACATCCTGCTCCAGGTGCTGGATGACGGCCGGCTCACCGACGGGCAGGGCCGGACGGTGGACTTCCGGAACACGATCCTGATCCTCACCTCGAACCTGGGCTCGCAGTTCATCGCCGACCCGGCGCTCAGCGAGGCGGCGAAGCGGGACGCGGTGATGAAGGTGGTCCAGGCGACGTTCAAGCCTGAGTTCCTGAACCGGCTGGACGACGTCATCCTGTTCGACGCGCTGTCCACCGAGGAACTGAGCAGGATCGTCGATTTGCAGGTCGCACGCCTGGCCAGGCGGCTGGCCGACCGCCGGCTCACCCTGTCCGTCTCGCCGGCGGCCCGGGAATGGCTGGCGCTGACCGGGTTCGACCCGATCTACGGCGCCCGGCCGCTGCGCCGGCTCATCCAGTCGGCCATCGGTGACCAGCTCGCCCGGGCCCTGCTGTCCGGCGCGGTGAGCGATGGGGACCAGGTCGTGGTGGACCTCGATACCGCCTCGGATGCGCTGACGGTGCGCCGGGGTCAGCTGTCCCCGGCCGGGGTCGGCGGCCCGGACGGGAGCTCGTCGAGCAGCTTGTCGTAATCGTCCTCGGGCAGCCCCAGGTCGTTGCGGATCCGGAACCGCAAGGTCAGCAGGAGCCGCAGCTCGCTGGGGTCGCCCCTGGCTGAGGACTGCGCGCGGCCGGGGGCCGGGACAGCCATCCCGGCATCCCAGCCCGCGCCCAGCCGGCCCAGGCACAGCCCGACCCCGGTCGTCACCCAGCGCAGCGCGCTAGTCAGGTCGGACCGCTCCATCAGGAGCTCGGCCACCAGGTCGTAGATGCGGGGATCGGCGGGCTGCTCCCGCTCGAGCTGCCGGATGAGCGCTTCCGCCTCGGACGGCCGGTCCATCATGAACAGGGCACGGGCGAGCGGTACCCGCGGATCAACGAAGACGGGGCCCCCGTCGTCCAGAGCGCGCTGGAACCCCTCCGCCGCCGCGGCCGGGTTGTCCGCGAGCAGCCACTGCTCCCCGGCCCGCAGGTACGCCTCGGCCCGGGGAAACTCGTGCGTCTGCGTGCCCGTAACGGCCAGACTGATCATCTGCTCGGCGGCCGCCCGGTGATCGCCGGTGAAAGCAGCGTCGAACTCAATCGCATCGAAGAGGTCACGAGTCAGCAGCACCACGTCACCGGACGTACCCAGCCAGGGACCGGTTCCAACGCCGCGAACGAACTCAGTCACGGGGAAACCATGCTATCGGCGCGAACGCTCCAAGGCATCCCAGAAGCCGCGCCGGAGCGCATGCCGGGTCTCGTCGTGCAGGAGCGAGTCGATGGGCAGCGCTGAGTCCTGCAGCAGCCTTGCTTCCAGATCTGAGGGCATGCGCGGCTTACGGGCAAGTACGGCCTCCAGCCAGAGCGCCGGGGCTTCGCGAGCCACCGACTGACCAAATTCAAATCCCTCGGCGTGAGCGGCCTGGACCGCGTCGGCGAGGGGGAGTGCCTGGCCCGGGGGGACAGGAGCCCCGGGGGTGGCGGGTTGCGGCCCGTTGTAAGACCCCTGGGGGGGCACGTAGGCGGGGCCGCCGGCCGGGCCCGCGGCGGGGGAGGACGGGAACTGCCCGGGCATGAGCTGTTCGGGGGGCACCGCACCGTACGGGCCCGGCTGGTACGGACGGGAAGAGCCCGGCAGGCCCGGCTGCCCGCCCGGCAGGCCCGGAGAGCTGGGCACCGGCTGCCGCGGCACCCCGTTGGCCGCGGGCATGTCCTGCGCCGGGCCGCGGAACGACCCTGCTGGGCCGGCCGGCGGAGCCTGGTACGGGCTGGCGCCTTGATCCCCCCCGGGCTGCTGAGCATGGGCCCCGCGCACCCGCGGATCGGGCAGCCCGGGCGACGGCGGTCCCGACTGCATGCCCGGGGCGGCGTGCATGCCCGGGGCGGCGTGCAGGCCCGGGCTGGGCTGGCCGCTGAGGCTCGGCGGGCCCGGCATGCCCTGCTGCCCGCCCATGCCCTGCTGGCCGGGCACGGGCGGCTGGGCGGGCATGGGCGGCTGGGCCGGCCCGGGCATGCCCGGCTGCCCCGGCAACTGCTGGCCCGGCATCGGCGGCTGGCTGGTCATCCCCGGGTGCCCGGCGGCGGGCTGTCCCGGCATGCTGGGCTGTCCCGGCACCTGCTGCTGAGATGGCATGGCCGCAGCCGGGAAGGTATCCGCCATGCGTGGCTGGCCCGCCAGGCCCTGAGGATTCATGGGCGGCTGCTGACCCGGCCCGTCCTGCTGCTGCCCGGGCGGCTGCGCAGCGGGCATCCGCTGCTGGCCGGCGGCATCCTGCTGCCCGCGCACCGGGGCCGCCTGGTCCTGCCCCCGCTGCGGCGTCATCCCCGCCTGGCCGAGCGGGTCTGCCAGGCCGCCGGAGGCGGCCGGCAGGGCAGCGGCACCTGACCGCTCGCCACGGCCGCGGGCGCTGGGCATGTCCGGGCGCCCGATGGATCCGGAGTGTTCCCGCCGGGGCAGCGGGGGCGCCTGCGGGGCACTGGCCATCGGCTGTGCCGCGCGCTGGTACTCGGCTACCACGGGCGCGGTGTAGATGGCCGGCGGGGCGGGCGGCGCCCCCGCCGCCAGGGCCTGGTTACCGAGCGGGCCAACGACCGGCCCGTGCCCGTTGGTCAGCGCCCGGCCAGCGGTCACCGCCAGCTGGTAGGGCTCCCCCGCGGTGAGCGCCTCGGGCCCGGACACCAGCTCGGTGTACGGCCGCAGGTGCGCTTCGCCGATCTCGATGATGTCGTCACATTCCTGCCGGAGGCTGCGGGAGATGGTCCAGTTGCCGCCGACGGTGATGTGCACGATGAGCACCCGGATGCCCAGGTCCTGCACGTCCGCGACGACCTGGGCCAGGTCCTCCTCGGCGCTGACCAGCAGTGCGTCGCTGATCGCGTTGTTCCGCGCCAGGGTGGTCAGGTCGCGGCGGATCTCGCCCTCCACGCCCTCCCGCCGGCCCGGGCGCATCCGGCCCAGCCGCAGCTTCAGCCCGGGCAGGTCGGCGAGGGCGTCATGCTCGGATGTGCGGCGTCCCTCAACCGTTGCCTCGTACCAGTAGCAACGCAGCAACGGGAGGCTCGTCCGCTCCCGGGCAATGTTCCCCAGGAACTGGAGAAGGCCGGCGTAATCCCAGGATACGGACTCTCGGTGGCGGGTTCCGTGGACGGCCATCGCGCCATCCGCCAGCACGTAGCCCGCGTCCACGAACAGCGCGCACCGATCCACGCGACACCGTCCTTCCCTCGACGCGAGACGTTACCAGCGCCCAGCCGCCATTGTGGTCGATCGCACGCAGGTCGCGGGCGCCCTTGCCGGAGAAGTCCGCTCTCAGCAAAAGCTCCCCCGGTGACTGCTCCTGGCCCGGCAGAATCATCCGCCATGCGACTTCTGGTTCTCGGGGGAACCCGGTTCCTCGGGCGTGCCATCGTGGACGAAGCGGTCCGGCGTGGCTATGACGTCACGACCTTCTCGCGGGGGCTGAGCGGCGAGCCCCGGCCGGGTGCCGAGGCGTTGCACGGAGACCGTACCAGCTACCCGGACCTGCTCAGGGTGGCTGAGCGAGATTTCGATGTGGTCGTGGACACCTCGTCCATCGCGCCGGTGCACGTGGCGGCCGCGGCCCGCCTGCTGGCCGGGCGGGTGCGGCATTACACCTATATATCGACGGTGTCCGTGTACCGGGATCAGGGCCTGGCGCCGGTCACCGAGGACTCCGCGGTGCTGGACTGCCCGGGCGACGCGGCGGGCAGCGCCGAGGAGTTCGGGTACGGCCGGCTCAAGGCCGGCTCGGAGCGCGCCGTCGCGGAGGCGATGCCGGGGCGCCACCTGATCGTCCGGCCCGGGCTGATCGTCGGCCCGCACGAGAACGTCGGCCGCCTGCCGTGGTGGCTGGCCCGGATCGCGCGCGGCGGGACGGTGCTGGCGCCGGGCCGGCCTAGCCAGCCGCTGCGGGTCACCGACGCGCGCGACCTCGCCGCGTGGGTAGTGGACAACACCCGGCGCGGCATCCCGGGAGAGGTGAACGTGCCCGGGCCGGCCGGGGTGACCCTCGGCGACCTGCTGGCCGCCTGCGGCGAGGTGACCAAGGCGGAACGCCGCGCTCCCGTGCGGCTGCGCTGGGTACCGGACGAGGCGCTGCTGGCCGCCGGGGCCGGGCCCTGGATGGAACTGCCCATGTGGACTCCGGCGATCCCGGAACTGGCGGGGGCGTGGGAGGTCAGCGGCGACCGCGCGCTGCGGACCGGCATCAGGTACCGGCCGCTCACCGACACCGTCCGGGACACCTGGACCTGGCTGCGCCGGGACTTCGCGGCCGCCGGGGGCGTCCCGGACGGCTTCCCCCGGCAGCCCGGGCTGGGCCTGGACCCAGCCAAGGAGCAGGCCATCCTGGGCGGCCTGGAGTAGCCCGGCCGAGCCGGCCTTCCAGCATGCTGGGCCGCTGCTGGCCCGGTGGGGCAGCCGGGCTCGCCATCACCGGCGGCCCGGGCCGCCCCACTGGCCTGCCAGCCGTGCGCCACACCGCCGTCTCGGTGGCCGCCGGGGCCGGGCACCCCGCGGCACTCGGTAGGCTGCTCAGCCGTGACCGACCGCGATGACCTGCTGCAGATAATCAAGGACAAGGCCGTCGTGCACGGCGACTTCGTGCTCTCCTCCGGCCAGCAGGCGACCTGGTACATCGACCTGCGCCGGGTGCTGCTCAGCGGGGCGGGCGGCCCGCTGGCCGGGCGGGTAATGCTCGATCTCACGGCCGGCCTGGACTTCGACGCGGTCGGCGGCCTCACCCTGGGCGCCGACCCGGTTGCCACCGCCATGCTGCATGCCGCCAGCGCGGCTGGGCAGTCGCTGGACGCTTTCGTTGTGCGGAAGGAAGGGAAGGCGCACGGCCTGCAGCGGCGTATCGAGGGTCCCGACGTCGCCGGGCGCCGGGTGCTCGCCGTCGAGGACACCTCGACGACGGGGGCGTCCGTGCTCACCGCGGTGGACGCGCTCCGCGAGGCCGGGGCGCAGGTGGTGGGCGTGGCCGTGATCGTGGAACGCGGCGCCCGGGGCCCGGTCACCGCGCACGGGCTGCCATTCCTCGCGGCTTACGACATCGGGGACCTGGGCTTGGACTGACGGTCGGCCCGGTGGCTGTGCGGCGGGCCAGCGGCGGCGGCCGCCGCGGCGTTCTCCTTGCGCACCTCACGCAGCCGGTACATCACGAGGGCGGCGATGGCGACGACCGCGGCCGCCGCGATCAGGTACCCGGCCAGCGCGATGCCGTGCGCGATGCTCTGCCAGGTGCTACTGAGCGCGTAGCCGACCAGCGAGATCGCGGTCACCCAGATCGCCGTGCCGATGAGGCTGAGCACGCCGAACAGCAGCGCGGGCATCTTGGTGAAGCCGGCCACGATCGAGATGAACGTGCGCACCACCGGCAGCGCCCGGCCGACCGGCACCGCCCACACGCCGCGCCCGGCGAGGAAGTGTTCCGCGCGGTCGATGTCCCGCTCGGTGATCAGCAGGTAGCGGCCGAACCGGGAGACCAGCGGCCGCTCAGCCACCCGGCCCACGGTGTAGGAGACGAACGAGCCGATGAGCTCGGCCAGCGTCCCAACGATGATCACCGCGACGATGTTCAGCCGTCCCTCGCCGGCCAGTACCCCGGCGAAGCCGAAGGTGATCTCCGACGGGATGGGGATGCAGCACGCCTCGAGGAAGCCGAACAGGAAGACGGCGGCCAGGCCCCACTGGCTGAGAAAGCTCTCCATAGCTCACTGTTGTACCGCATCCGGGGAGCACTGCGGTGCGCAGCGGGCCAGGTTAGGGGACCCTTAACCAGCCAGATTTCCATCATCATGGGCCTTCCGGCACTGCCGAGCCCGGACCCATTTCACGGATACTAGACAGCACGTACTACACAGGGAGCCGATCGTTATGCCTATAGCCACCCCAGAGGTCTACGCGCAGATGCTCGACCGGGCCAAGGAACGCGGCTTTGCCTACCCGGCCATCAACGTAACCTCCAGCCAGACGCTCAATGCGGCGCTGCGCGGGTTTGCCGACGCGGAGAGCGACGGGATCATCCAGGTCTCCACCGGCGGCGCTGAGTACCTGTCCGGCTCGGCGGTCAAGAACATGGTGATCGGTTCCGCCGCGCTCGCCAGCTTCGCCCGGGAGGTCGCCGACAAGTACCCGATGCAGATCGCCCTGCACACCGACCACTGCCCCAAGAACAAGCTCGATGGCTTCATGCGCCCGCTGGTCAAGCTGTCCCAGGAGCGGGTGACCCGCGGCGAGGAGCCGCTGTTCAACTCGCACATGTGGGACGGGTCCGCGGTCCCCCTGGATGAGAACCTCGCCATCGCCTCGGAACTGCTCGACGAGTGCGCCAAGGCGCGCACCATCATGGAGCTGGAGATCGGCGTGGTCGGCGGTGAGGAGGACGGCGTCACCGGCGAGATGAACGAGAAGCTCTACAGCACCCCGGAAGACGCGCTGGCCACCGCGGAGGCACTCGGGCTCGGTGAGCGGGGCCGCTACCTGCTGGCCGCCACCTTCGGCAACGTGCACGGCGTCTACAAGCCTGGGCATGTCACGCTCAGGCCGTCCATCCTGCGCGACATCCAGGACGCCGTAGGCCGCAAGTACGGCGAGGAGAAGCCGTTCAACCTGGTGTTCCACGGAGGGTCGGGTTCTGCCCTGGAGGAGATCCGGGAGGCCATCTCCTACGGCGTGGTCAAGATGAACGTGGACACCGACACCCAGTACGCGTTCACCCGGCCGGTTGCGGACCACATGTTCCGCAACTACGACGGCGTCCTGAAGATCGACGGGGAGGTCGGCAGCAAGAAGCTGTATGACCCCCGGGCCTGGGGCAAGGCAGGCGAGGCCGGGATGACCGCCCGGGTGACCCACGCCTGCGAGGACCTGATGGCCGCCGGCCACCGGATGACCTGAGCCTGCGCTTCGGTTTACGCCGTGCCCGCCCGGGGCGGGGGCCGTGGCCGTGGCCCGTGCTGGCCGGGCCCTGGGCGCGGGCGGGCGTGGCTCGGCCTCGGGCGTGGCTCGGCTCCGGGCGTGACTCGGCCCCGGGCGTGACTCGGCCCCGGGCGTGACTCGGCCCCGGGCGTGACTCGGCCCCGGGCGTGACTCAGCCCCGGGCGGGCTGGCGACCGGCGGAAGCCTGGAACGCCGCGGCGACCGCCGACGCCACCTGCCCGGGTACCCGGGTGATCTCCGGCCAGGTGAAGTGCACCACCTCGTAGCCCGCCCCGCGCAGCCTGGCATCCCGGGCCAGCTGGGCCTGCGCCTGCTGCGGGTTCCGGTACTTGATCGCCCCGTCCGCCTCGGCGATCGTGGCGTACCGCCGCCACAGGAAATCCACCCGGCCGATGACCTCACCCTGATCCCCCACCCAGACCTGCAGGTCAGGCGGCGGCAGGCCCGCCTGATGGAACGCAACCCGGCCCAGCGACTCCAGCACCGACTCAGCCCGCGGATCAGCGAACACCGCCACCCGGCGCGCTTGCTGCACACCCGGCCAGCGGACACACCGGGCGAGGACCACGTCAAGTTCGCCGCGTGTTGTCTTCCCCCCGTACAGCGCCGAATCGGCGACCGCCACCGCCTCGTCGAATGGCAGGCAGCGAGCGAGATCGATGACGGTCCTGGCCACGGTCGTGAGCCGAACGCCGCGCAGCGTAGCCACCTGGTCCCCTGGTAGGGCGGCCACATGCAGGACGATGCCCGGACGCCTGGTCCTGCTTCCACGGCTATCAGGCGCCCGGGTTAACTCGACCTGAGCGCCGAGCCGCGGACCGGGCCAACCCAGGCCATAGACGGTTGCTGCTGAGCGATGGCTGCCAGCCGCGTGAGCCCCGGAGCTGATCGTCGCAGCGGCCACCCGGAGGAGGTGCTCGCCCGGCTCACCTCCGGCCACGGATTCGACCAGGGCCGTGGGTGCGTAGACCGCACCACGCAGCGGGCGCAAGCCCCCGTTACGGGTGAGCCGGTGAATCTGGCCAGGCGATAAGCCGGTGGCCCGCAGCCCTGCGGCGGTCATCACTCCACGAACCCGTATCGGCCCAATCTGGTATTCCACATCGCCACCCTGGCCCCCGCCCCTGACATTTCCCGAGGGCGTGCACGGACTTCACCCGCACCATTACGGCGGTGCCTGCTCACTGTTCACCCCAGCGTTGCGGTGATATGTCGGTTTTGTCGGAACCTGGCGAAACGCTGGGGTGATATGTCACCCGGGGCCCTACGGCGGGCCGCCCGGGGGGCGCGGGAGCGGGAGGCGGGACGCGGCGGGGGTGGGAACACGGCAGGATGGGGGGATGGAGCATCCGAACCTGCTGGGCGGGCCGCCCGCTACGTACCTGCCCGCCGACCCCTCGGCCGAGCGGCTCGAGTCGGGGGCCGACCCCGCCACCGTGGCCGCCGAGAACCCCGCCTGCCTGGCCGCCTGGGCCACCCTGGCCGAACGGGCCCTGGACCGGCAGGACTGGGTCACCGCGTACGCGTTCGCCCGGACCGGATACCACCGTGGCCTGGACCAGCTCCGCCGGTCGGGGTGGAAGGGGCATGGCCCGATCCCCTGGGAACACGAGCCGAACCGGGGCTTCCTCCGCTCGCTGCACGCCCTGGGCCGGGCGGCCGGGGCCATTGGCGAGGCCGATGAGGAGCAGCGCTGCGCGGAGTTCCTCCGCGACAGCAGCAGCACGGCCGCGGACGCCCTGGGAGATACCTGACCCTGCCACCGGCCTGGCGCCTCTGCCACCGGCCCGGCACCGCGGCCCACCGGCCCACTGCCCACCGGCCCGGCCACCCGCCCACCGGCCCGGCCACCCGCCCACGGGCTAGCACCCGACCGCGCACGCCAGCCCGGCCCCGGCAGGCATCCCGGCCGTCCGCTGGCCTCACCCCGGCCCCGGTTCCCGCACGTCGGCGCGGCTGCCGGGATCGGCCGCCGGGGACGTGGAGTAACCTCAGACTCCGCAAGCGGGGTGAGGCCCGGATGAGGCACCGGGGACAGCCCGGGTAAGACCGGCCACGGCCGCCTGGTGCGAAGCCTGGAAGGGGCTGGTCAGATGCCGGCCATTGTGCTCGTGGGCGCACAGTGGGGTGACGAGGGCAAGGGCAAGGCGACTGACCTGCTCGGCGATCGCGTCCAGTACGTGGTCCGCTACCAGGGCGGGAACAACGCCGGCCACACGGTGGTCATCGGCGACGAGAGCTACGCCCTGCACCTGCTGCCCTCCGGAGTACTGTCACCCCAGGTCACCCCGGTCATCGGCAACGGCGTGGTGATCGATCCCGAGGTCCTGCTGCGCGAGATGGCCGGCCTCCGTGAGCGGGGCGTGTCCTGCGAGCGGCTGCTCATCTCGGCCAACGCACACCTGATCATGCCCTACCACCGGGCCCTGGATAAGGTCACCGAGCGTTACCTGGGCAGCGCGCGGATCGGCACTACCGGGCGGGGCATCGGGCCGACCTACGCGGACAAGGTGGCCCGTACCGGCATCCGGGTCCAGGACCTGCTCGACCCGGGCATCCTCGGCCAGAAGCTGGAACTCGTGCTGCGCGAGCGGAACCAGGTGCTGACCAAGGTGTACAACCGCCGGGGCATCGAGGCCGACGCCATCGCCCAGGAGTACCTGGGCTACGCGGACCAGATCCGGCCCTACGTGGCCGACACCGGCCTGGTGCTGAACAAGGCCCTGGACAAGGGCGAGACCGTACTGCTGGAGGGCGCGCAGGCCACCCTGCTCGACGTGGACCACGGCAGCTACCCATTCGTCACCTCGTCCTCGCCCACGGCCGGCGGCGCCTGCGCGGGAGCGGGCATCGGCCCGACCCGGATCACCAAGGTGATCGGGATCCTCAAGGCGTACACCACCCGGGTCGGTGCCGGGCCGTTCCCCACCGAACTGGCCGACAAGCAGGGTGAGTGGCTGCGCAAGGCGGGCGGCGAGTACGGGGTGACGACCGGCCGGGCCCGGCGCACCGGCTGGTTCGACGCCGTGATCGCCCGCTACTCGACCCGGGTGAACGGGATCACCGACTACTTCATCACCAAGCTCGACGTGCTGTCCGGCCTGGAGAAGGTCCCGGTCTGCGTGGCCTACGAAGTGGGCGGCGCCCGGTACGACGAGATCCCGATGACGCAGACCGACTTCCATCACGCCATCCCGGTGTATGAGTACCTGGATGGCTGGTGGGAGGACATCTCGACGGCGCGCGACTTCGCGGACCTGCCGCGCAACGCGCGGGCGTACGTGCGGGCCCTGGAGGACATGATCGGCGCCCCGGTGGCCGCCGTGGGCACCGGGGCGCGGCGCGACCAGACCCTGCAGTTGCGCCCCCTGGCCTGAAAGACTGCGCCCCTGGCCTGAAAGACTGCGCCCCCGGTGGGCCCTGGCCTGAGGGTTGCGCCTAAAGAGCTGCGCTCGCGGCCTGGGCTGACCGGCTCCGCGCTGGCCCGGCCGGCACCACGGGCCGCCAGCCGCCGGGTCGTCGCCGGTAGGCTCACCGCGTGCGAGTTCTCATCCTCGGATCCGGTGGCCGTGAGCATGCGCTGGCCCGCGCGCTGGCCGCTGACCCGGACGTCACCGCCCTGCACGCGGCGCCCGGCAACCCGGGCATCGCGGCGCTGGCCCACCTGCACCCGGCCGAGCTCACCGATCCGGGCCAGGTGACCGGGCTGGCCCGGGCGGTCCGGGCTGACCTGGTGGTGATCGGCCCCGAGGCACCACTGGTCGCCGGGGTGGCGGACGCGTTGCGGGCCTCCGGGATCTCCTGCTTCGGCCCGAGCCGCCGGGCAGCCGCGATCGAGGGGTCCAAGTCGTATGCGAAGCAGATCATGCAGGCGGCCCGGATCCCGACCGCCCGGGCCCGCACCAGCACCAGTCCGGCCGAGGCCGCCGCCGCGCTGGCCGAGTTCGGGCCGCCGTACGTGGTGAAGGCGGACGGCCTGGCCGCCGGCAAGGGCGTGGTGGTGACCACGGACCTGGCCGCCGCCCAGGAGCACGCGGCGGCGTGCGGCACCGTGGTCATCGAGGAGTACCTGGACGGCCCGGAGGTGTCGCTGTTCGCGCTGGCGGACGGGGCGACTGCCGTCCCGCTGCTGGCTGCGCAGGACTTCAAGCGGGCCCAGGACGGGGATCTCGGGCCGAACACCGGCGGGATGGGCGCTTATGCCCCGCTGCCCTGGGCCCCGGCCAGCCTCGGCGAGGAGGTGCGGCGCACCGTGCTCCAGCCGGCCGTGGACGAACTCCGCCGCCGCGGCACGCCGTACCGTGGCCTGCTTTACGCAGGCCTGAGCCTGACCGCGGCCGGCCTGCGGGTCGTGGAGTTCAACGCCCGGTTCGGTGACCCGGAGACCCAGGTGGTGCTGGACCGCCTGGCCACGCCCCTGGCCGGGCTGCTGGCCGCGGCGGCCTCCGGCTCGCTGGCCGGTGCCCCGGCCCTGGAGTGGGCGCCCGGCGCCGCGGTCACGGTCGTGATCGCGGCCGAGAACTATCCGGCCCAGCCGGCCCGCGGCGACCGGATCACCGGTCTCGATCAGGCCCAACGCACCCCCGGCGCTTACCTGCTGCACGCCGGTACCGCAACCGACGGCGCCGGTCACCTGGTGTCGTCCGGCGGGCGGGTGCTCAACGTGGTGGGCACCGGGCCCGACCTGGCCACTGCCCGGGAGGTGGCCTACCAGGCGGCCGGCCAGGTCGAGATGCGCGGTGCCTGGTACCGCTCCGACATCGCCGCCCAGGCCGCCGCCCAGGCCCCCGCCCGCTGAACCATGCCCCCCGGCCAGGATCGGCCGCCCGGCCAGGACGACCCGCCGGCCCGGGAATTGCCGGACTCGCCCGGGGGCCAGGACGGCGGGACCGCAGGCGTAACGCCGCCCACGCCAGCCACCCCGCATGCAGCGGGGGCCCGGCCAGCGCAGCCATCGGCCAGCGCCGGCCAGCCAGCGGTCCTGCCGTCCCGGCCCTCCCTGGACCTGCCGTTGCGGGTCAGCACGCTGGAGCTGTTCTTCGACCTGGTCTTCGCGTTCACCCTGACCCAGCTGGCGTCGCTGCTCGCGGGCACCGACCGGAACCCGCCGGGCATCACCGGCCTGGCCATCCTGCAGGTACTGCTGGTCTTCGGCGTGCTGTGGTGGATGTACGGCGGCTACGCCTGGCTGACCAACACCCGGGCTCCCGACCGGACGCCCGAGCGGCTGCTGCTGCTGGTGGGGATGGCCGGCTTCCTGGTCACCGGGCTGGCCATCCGGGTCGGGTTCAGCGCTTCCGGCTCTTCGGCCAGCGGCATCGCCCTCGGCCTGGGCTACCTGGTCGTGGTGGCCGTGCACACCACGCTGTACTACCGGGCCAACCGGAACATCGTCCGGATCGCGCCGTTCAACCTGTCCTCAGCGCTGCTGGTCCTGGCGGCCGGGGTGGTCGGCGGCCCGGCCGCCTACCTGCTGATCGCGGCGGCGCTGGCCCTCCAGGTCATCGGGCCGCTGATCTCGGGACTGGGCGGCCGGTTCGACATCCAGCCGTCCCACTTCGCCGAGCGGCACGGCGCCCTGGTCATCGTGGCGCTGGGTGAGTCGGTCGCATCGGTGGCCATCGCCACCGCCGGGAAGGGGCTGACCGCCCAGGCCATCGTGGCCGCCGTGCTCGGCCTGGCCGTGTCGGCCGGGCTGTGGTGGGTCTACTTCGGTGACGACGACGACGGCCGGGCCGAGCGTGCCATGTCCGCGGCCCCCCGGGAGGCCCGGCCCGGGCTGGCCCTGGCCGCCTACTTCTGGGCGCACATCCCGATGCTGCTCGGGATCGTGGCGCTGGCCGCCGGGGTGAGGCTGACCATCGGCCAGGCGGCCCAGCCGACGGTGCCCGGCCGGGCGGTGGCCCTCGGTGCGGGCGTGGCGCTGTTCCTGGCCGGGCACGCCGCCTTCCGCTGGGTGCTGCGTACCGGCCCAGCGTGGCCCCGGCTGGTCACGGCCGGTTTCGCCCTGGCCACCGCGGCCCTGGGGGCCCTGGTGGCGGTGGAGGCCCAGCTGGTCGTGCTGCTGGCCGGGCTGGTGGGGCTGCTGGCCGCGGAACGCCGCTGGATGCCCGCCGGGCCGGGTAGCCAGGCCGGGTAGCCGGGCCGGCTGCTGGGCCGGGCAGCCCAGGGGCGGGACAGCTGGGCCGGGCAGCCCAGGGGCGGGACTGCCGGGCCGGGCAGCCCAGGGGCGGGACAGCCGGGTGCCGGGCGGACGGCCCATCAGCCCCGGTAGGCGAAGATAGAGCACGTGATCGAACGGTATACGCGGCCCGAGATGGGCCGGGTCTGGAGCGAAGCCCACAAGTACGAGCTCTGGTGCCGGGTGGAGACCCTGGTCCTGGAGGCCCACGCGAAGGCCGGGACGGTGCCGGCCGAGTCGGTGGACGCGGTCCGGTCCGCAGCGCCGCCCACGCCCGAGGCGGTGGCCGCGGTGGAAGCGGTCACCGAGCACGACGTGATCGCGTTCCTGACCGCGTGGGCGGACAACACCACCCCGCGTGAGGCCGCTGCGTGGGTGCACTACGGGATGACCTCGTCTGACCTGCTGGACACGGCGCTGGCGGTGCAGCTGGGTGAGGCCACCGACCTGCTGGTGGCCGGGGCCACCCGGCTGGTCGCCGCGCTCCGGGAGCACGGCCTGGCCCACCGCGGCACGCTGCGGGTGGGCCGCACGCACGGCATCCACGCGGAGCCGGACGTCTGGGGGCACCGGGTGGCGGACTTCGCCTTCGCCATGGCGCGCAGCCGGGACCGGCTGGCCCGGGCCCGCGATGCCGTGTCGGTGGGCAAGCTGTCCGGCCCGGTCGGCACCTACTCCAACATCGACCCGGCCATCGAGGCGACCGTCATGCCGGAACTGGGGCTGTGCCCGGCCGACGTGGCCACCCAGGTGGTGTTCCGGGACGGCATCGCCGAATGGATCAACGCGCTCGCGGTGACCGCCACCGTGTGCGAGGCGATCGCGCTGGAGGTCAGGCACGGGCAGCGGACCGAGGTGCGCGAGCTCGCCGAGCCGTTCCGGGCCGGCCAGAAGGGCTCGTCGTCGATGCCGCACAAGAAGAACCCGATCCGCTCCGAGCGGATCTGCGGCCTGGCCCGGATCGTCCGCGGCTACGTCACGCCGGTGGTTGAGGGCATCCCGCTATGGCATGAACGCGACATCTCACACTCCAGCGTGGAGCGGGTCGCGCTGCCCGATGCGGCCATCGCCACGGACTACCTGCTGCACCTGACCACTGGCCTGGTCGAGGGGCTGGTGGTGGACACCGCCCGGATGCGGGCCAACCTGGAGTCCACCGGCGGCCTCATCTACACCTCCAGCATCCTGCTCGCGCTGGTTGACAGCGGGCTGTCCCGTGAGGACGCCTACGCCCTGGTCCAGGCCGCGGCGATGGAGACCTGGCTGGGCGGCACGCCGCTGCGCGAGGCGCTCCGCGCCCAGGCGGCCGCCAGCGGCCACACGCTGGACGAGGACCGGCTGGAGGAGGTGAGCCGCCCGGAACGGTACGTGGCGCGGCTCGGGCCGGTCTTCGAGCGGCTGGAGCGCCTCACGTGACCCGGCCGCTTACCCTGCTGTACTCGGGCAAGGTCCGCGACGTCTACGAGCGCGACGACGGGGTGCTGCTGATCGTGGCCTCCGACCGCATCTCCGCCTTCGACCACGTGCTGCAGACCCCGATCCCGGACAAGGGGAAGATCCTCACTCGGCTGTCGTTGTGGTGGTTCGAGCAGCTCGCCGGCGACGTGCCCAACCACCTGGTGGACACCGACATCCCAGCGGAGTTCGCCGGGCGCGCGATGGCCTGCCGCCGCCTGTCCATGGTCCCGTTCGAATGCGTCGCCCGCGGCTACCTGGCCGGGTCCGGATGGCGGGAATACCGGCAGAACGGGGCGGTATGCGGGGTGCCGCTGCCGGCCGGGCTGACCGAGGGATCACGGCTGCCGGAGCCCATCTTCACCCCGGCCACCAAGGCACCGCGCGGCCAGCATGACGAGAATGTGCCGTTCGAGGCGGTGGCCGCGGCGGTTGGCGATGCCACCGCCGCCGAGCTGCGCCGGATCACCCTGCTGGTCTACCGGCGGGGGGCGGAGATCGCCGCGCGGCAGGGCATCCTGGTCGCTGACACGAAGATAGAGCTCGGCTTCGACGCCGGCGGCCGGCTGCTGCTGGGTGACGAGATTCTCACTCCGGATTCATCCCGGCTCTGGCCTGCGGGTCAGTGGCAGCCTGGTAAGTCGCAAGTGTCATTCGACAAGCAGATCGTCCGGGACTGGCTAGACTCGCCCGAGGCCGGCTGGGAGCACCGCGACCGTGAGCAGCCCCCACCTTTGCCAGGCCATATCGTCGAGCAGACTCGCGCAAGCTACATCGAGGCATATGAGCGCATCACTGGGCGGCAGTGGGTATGACTGCCGTGGCACTGCCGGCGGCGGCCCCGCGCAGCTAGCTTCACACAGCGCGGCGGACCCGTCTCCGGCTCAGGCCGAGAGCTGGGCAGGCCGGTGGAATACTGGCCTGGACGATGCACCAGGCTTCCCGTCGGCCCGCTGGCCAGAAGCTGGCTGGGCACTGGGCAGCACTTTGCCGGGACAGGCGGCACGCCGCCACGTCGCGTTTCCGAAGGACAGGAGCTTTTGCCCCATGACCACTGGCCCCGAGACCTGTTACCGCGTACGCGGTGGGACACCGCTCCAGGGCACGGTCTTCGTCCAGGGCGCCAAGAACGCCGCGCTCAAGATGATCGCCGCATCGCTGCTGACCGGCGAAGGACGGACGGTGCTGCGCAACGTCCCGCCCATCGAGGACGTCCGCCGGGCGGTGGAACTGGCGCAGGCGGTGGGCGCAGTCGTGAAGTTCCATGAGTCCGAGCGCACCCTGGTGGTGGATGCCTCCAACCTGACCAGTTGCGTGCTGCCGGCCGAGATCGCCCGCCGGTTCCGCGGCTCGGTGCTGTTCGTCCCCGCCCTGCTGCACCGCCTTGGCGAGGCAGTCATCGAGGGCATTGGCGGCTGCAACCTGGGCAGCCGGAGCCTCGACTTCCATTACCGCGGTTTCGCCCGTCTCGGCGCGCAGGTGGAAGAGGGCGAGGACCGGATTCACATCAAGGCCGGGCAGATGCGCGGGGCCCACCTCTACCTGGACACTCCCTCGCACACCGGCACCGAGAACCTGATCATGGCGGCCAGCCTGGCGCCCGGCACGACCGTGATCGACAACTGCGCGCTGGAGCCGGAGGTCCTCGACGTCATCGCGTTCCTGACCAAGATGGGCGCCGACATCAGCGGGGGCGGCACCGGGTTCGTGACGGTCCGCGGCGTCAGCGAGCTCACCGCCACCGAGCACACGGTGATGCCGGACCGGATCGACGCGGGCGTCTTCGCGATGGCCGCCGCCATCACCGGCGGGGAACTGAACCTGGTCGGTGCCTCCCTGGAGCATTTCGGCGTGGTGCGGTGGAAGCTGGAGCAGATGGGCGTGGAGTTTTCCGCCAAGGGGGCGGTCCTCCAGGTCCGGCGGGAGCGCCCGCTGCGCCCGATCAACGTGATCACCAGCCCGTATCCCGGTTTCGCCACCGACCTGCAGTCCCCGATCATGGCGCTGAGCTGCCTGGCCGACGGGACCAGCTACATCCGCGAAACGATCTTCGACGGGCGGTACGGGCTGGTCAGCGAGCTGAACAAGATGGGCGCGAAGGTCGAGGTGGACAGCGGCAACGTGGTCATCGTGCACGGGCCGTCCGCGCTCCGGGGGACCAAGGTGGTCGCCCACGACCTGCGTACCGGGATCGCGCTGATCCTGGCCGGGCTGGGCGCGGAGGGCGAGACCGTGGTGGCCCCCGGCTACCTGATCGACCGCGGCCACGCGGCCGTCGCCGAGCGGCTCACCACGCTGGGCGCTGACATCACCGCCGAGGAAAGCGCCTGACCAGGAACGGGTGACTGACTGGGGACGGTGGCTGGCCGCGCGGCGGCGGCCACCGTCCCGCATTCCCGGCCGGAAAATGTGACGTAGCAAGAAACAGTCGTCAGATTTCCTTCCCCGCAGGCCCTCCGCAGGTTACGAAATATACGAACGTGCCATCGTTGCAGCGTAAGGGTCTGACTGTGATTCCTCTCCCGCCATACCGCGCGGCCGGCAGCACCTTAGCGACCAGCCCGCCGCCTGGCCCGCGGCCGATGCCGCGGGCATGGGTGCGGCGCGCCGCGCCCGCTGGCCCGCCGGCCGGGGGTGGCGGGCAGCCATGACCGGCCAGCGCCAGCCCGCAGGCGAGCTGACCGTCGGCGTTGTCGGGCCGCACGACCTGGTCGAGCGGATCATGCTGTCCGGCACCACCCAGCCGGGCATGCTCAGCGGTGCTGCCGGGCACCCCGGGAACGCGCCGCTGCCGGCCGCCAGCGGATCGGCGGCCGGGCCGGGCCGGCGGCTCGTCGCGGCCGCCTACCGCACCGAGCAGGAAGCGGCCGACAGGGTGCTCCGCCTCGGCCCCGGGGTCGACGCCTGCCTGTTCGCCAGCCAGGTGCCCTACGAGTACGCGCGGCGGGCCGGGACCCTCCGGGTGCCCGCCACCTACGTGCCCCTGTCCGGGAGCGCCCTGTACGCGGCTCTGCTCCGGGCCAGCCGGGACCGGAGCGAGGATCTCAGCCGGATCAGCGTGGACGTGCTGAGCCGCACTGACGTCGAGGACGCGTTCGCCGAGCTGGACCTGCCCGCGGACCGGGTGCACGTCCGCGAGGACGCGGCCAACGCGGCCACGCTGGCCGCCTTCCACGAGCGGCTGTGGCGGCGCGAGGAGATCACCGTCGCGTTCACCTGCCTGCAGTCGGTGGCCCAGCGGCTGGCCGCGGCCGACGTGCCGGTGCACATCCTCCGCCCGACCAGCAGCGCGATCCGGGCCGCGCTGCGCACCGCCACCCTGCTGGCCGGGAACCGGCGGCTGGAGGAAGCTCAGCTCGCGGTGGCGCTGGTGGAGGTACCGACCCTGCGGGACACCGCGCGGCGGTCCTCCCCGCGGCACGCCCGGGAGGAACTGCGGCTCACCGTGCACCGCTTCCTGGTCCAGGAGGCACAGCGGATGCACGCCTCGGTCAGCCCGGTGAGCGATCACTGCTTCCTGGTCACCGCGACCCGGGGCTCGCTGGCCTCGGCGACCGACGGATTCCGGGTGCCCCCGTTCAGCGAGCGCGCCCGCACCGAGCTCGGCATCGCGGTGGAAGTCGGCATCGGGATGGGCCGCACCGCGCAGGACGCCGAGGGGCACGCCCAGGCCGCGCTGTCCCGGTCGCAGGTTGCCGCGGGCAGCCGCGGGTTCGCCCTGGACCGGGAGGGCATCGCGCTGGTGCCCGCGCCCCGGCACCCGGCGGCGGGGCCGGTGGAACCCACCCGGCCCCGGGGCCTGGAGACACTGTCCCGGCTGGCCGACAAGCTGGCCGGCAGCGACAGCGCCCTGGTGGTGGACGCGGAAACGGCCGGGCGCGTCCTGGGGGTTACCGCACGGACCGCACGCCGGCTGCTGCACGGCCTGGTCGAGGAGGGGCTCGCCTGGCCGCTGCCGCCGAGCCGGGCGCCCCAGCCGGGTCGCCCACGGCAGTTCTACCGGCTGGTGACCGAGAAGCTGGAGCGCCGCACGGCGCGCTGAGCGGCGCGGCCAGCCCGCTGGGCGTGCTCACCGAGAGCATCGCGGCGACCGGGCCCGCGGTACTGATGACCGCGGACCGGCCGGCTCAGTGACGGCGGGGATAGGCGCGGGCTGCGGCGAGGAACGCGTCGTTCGCCTCGTGGTCGCCGATCGAGACCCGGGCGCCCTCGGCACCGAACGGCCGGATGCTGACCCCGGCCCGCTCGCAGGCGGCGGCGAAGTCGCCGGTGTCGGCGCCCAGCCGGAGCCAGACGAAGTTGGCCTCGGTGGGCGGCACGGTCCAGCCCTGCGCGGCCAGCTCAGCGCGGACCCGGGACCGCTCCTTGACGACCTGGTCCACCCGCTCCAGCAGTTCCGCCTCGGCGGCCAGGGACGCGATCGCCGCGGCCTGGGCCACCGCGTTCACGGTGAACGGCAGCATGGTCTTCCTGACCGCCTCGGCCACCGGCTGCTGCGCCACCAGGAACCCGGTGCGCAGCCCGGCCAGGCCGTACGCCTTGGAGAACGTGCGCAGCACGGCCAGGTTGGGGTGCTGGCGGTAAAGCCGGAGGCCGTCCGGCACCTCGGGGTCGCGGACGTACTCGGCGTACGCCTCGTCCAGCACCACCAGGCAGTCCTCGGGCACCCGCCGGAGGAACCGGCCGAGATCCTCGGCGTGCACCACGGTCCCGGTGGGGTTGTTCGGGTTGCACACGAAGATCACCCGGGTGCGGCTGGTGACCGCGTCCGCCATGGCCGCCAGGTCGTGCACCTCGCCGCGCAGCGGGACGGTCACCGGATCGGCCCCGGACAGGGACACCAGCGTCGGGTAGGCCTCGAAGGAGCGCCAGGCGTACAGTACCTCCGCGGCTGGCTCGGCCGCCGCCGCCAGCAGTTGCTGGGTCACCCCCACCGACCCGCAGCCCACTGCGATGTGCTCCGGCGCGAGCCCGAACCGGTCCCCGATCGCCGTCGTCAGCGCGACCGCGCCGTTATCGGGGTACCGGTGCACCCCCTGGGCGGCCGCCGTGATCACCTCGACCACCGAAGGCAGCGGCCCGAACGGCGACTCGTTGGAGGACAGCTTGTGCGAACGGCCATCCGGCCCGGGCACCTGGCGGCCGGGCTGGTAGGGGGCGAACTGGTCGAGCACGCTGCGGAAACGGGGCGATTGCGGGGACACCGGTGTCCTCCCCTCGGCGGCGACCAGCACATCCTAGCCGCGGTTCGCGGCGCCGCGGCCGGCCGCCGCGGCGCCGTTCATCCGCCGCCGGTCAGGGCGCGAAGCCGGTCGCCGGGACGGTGGCGTACCGGGCCATCACGCTCTCGATCGCCCCGGCCGGGGGCGGCTGCCCCGAGGCGGCCATGTCGCGCAGGTCACGGAAGTACTGCAGGTAGAGGTCGGGCGTGAACGTGTTGAGGATCACGGCGGGCTCGTCGCCGGGGTTGGCGAACGTGTGCGGCGCGCCCGGCGGGATCATCACCAGGGTGCGCGGCGGGGCATCGTAGGACTTCTCGCCGACGGTGAACCGAACGGTGCCCGCCACCACGAAGAAGCCCTCATCGTGGCGGGCGTGCCGGTGCTGCGGCGGCCCCGCGGTATGCGGGGCGACGGTGATCTCGGCCATCCCCAGCCGGTGGGCCGTGGTACTGCGGTCCTCCAGGATGCGCAGCTCGATCGGCCCCGGCAGCGCCAGCTCGCCGTCCTCCGGGCCCACGATGGAAACGTCTGACATGGGGCGGCCTGCTTTCTGAGGTTGCCTGCTGCTGGGGTGGCCCGCTGGTGCAGGCCCGGCGCCAGCGGTCAGCCCGCCACGCGGGCCTGGCTGAACTCCCGGACGGCCTGGACCAGCTGATCCGGGGTTTCCAGCTGGGGCAGGTGACCGGCCTCCCGGATGAGCCGGAACTGGGCCCCGGGGATGCCGGCCGCGTAAGCCTGGCCGTGCTGGATCGGGATCATGCGGTCCGCCTCGCCCCAGACCACCAGGGTGGGCACGGTGACCGCGGGCAGGCGGCCGAGCAGGCCCGGGTCGGCTATGCCCGCCCCGCCATAGCACTGCAACGCGGCCCGGTTGCCAGCCATCATCGCCTTGGCCGGTTCGGGCAGGCTGGCCACATCGATGCGGAAGTCGTCCGGCCGGTAGTAGCTCAGCGCGGCGACCTGGCCCATGGTGAGCGAGAAGAAATCCGCGCTCGGGTGGGACTGGATCTGCAGCCCGGCGGCGTCCACGAGGACGACACCGCTGACCCGGGGACTGCCCAGCAGGGCAATCTCCGCGGCGATCCAGCCGCCGATCGAGTTGCCGATCACCGTCACGCCGGTCAGGTCACGCTCCTCGAGCAGGCCCGCGTAGAGCCGGGCCAGGCCTTTCATGCTGTCCAGGCCCGGCGGCCGCTCCGTCCCGCCGAATCCCGGGTGCACCGGGACCAGGACCTGGGCCGGGCCGGACGTAGCCAGCAGCTCCGCGAAACCGTCCACCGACTGGGGCCCGGCCCCGCCGTGCAGCACCAGGAAAGGCCGCCCTCCGCCGCGCTCGGTTACGGTGAGCGGGACGGGGCCGATGCCGTCCACAGTCACGGTCGTGGTGGCGGTGCTCGTCGTCGTCATGAGGCGCGTTCTCCTTCGTAAGAGCTAACTCTCATAAAGATAGGGCACTGCGGCTACTTATGCAAGTCAACTCTCATAAATAGACAGCACTTGACTAACGCGAGAACACCTTCCATCCTGGGCAGATGAGCAGGGCGGCCGGGACCGGGAGCGCAGGCGGGGAGGCATCGCCGCGGCCGGCCGGGACCGCAGGCGGTCGGGGGCACGCGCCAGCGGCCGGGACGGGAGGCGGCCGGGTCAACCAGAAGGCACGCACCCGGGCCGCGATCGTCCAGGCCGCGCGTGATCTGGCCCGCAGCGGGGCTGAGATCGACATGCCCACGGTGGCCCGGGCGGCGCTCGTGTCAGAGGCCACCGCCTACCGCTATTTCCCGGACCTGGTGTCGCTGCTACTCGAAGCGGACACCGGGATCTGGCCGGACCCTGCTGAGGCGCTGCGGCCAGTCGCGCACTCCGACGACCCGGTCGAGCGGATCGGCTACGCCACTGAGGTCCTGCTGCGCGGTGTGCTGGCCCACCAGAGCATGGTCCGCGCGGCCATCTCAGGCTCCATCACCCGGCCGGATCTCGCCGCCCAGCGGCCCGGGCACCGGTTCGGCCTGATCGACCAGGCCCTCGCGCCGTGGTCCGCGACGCTGGCTCAGACCGACCCGCAGGCGCTGCGGCAGCTCAAGAACGGCCTGGCCGTCGTGATGAGCGCGGAGGCGCTGTTCATCCTCACCGACCTGTGCGGCCTGTCGCCGGACGAGGCGGTGGCCAGCGCGGCGCGCACCGCGCGGGCGCTCACCGCGGCCGGGGCCGGGGCCGGGACTGGGGCGGGGACCAGGGCCGCGACCGGGGCGAGTCCGGGCGCTGATCCCCCGGCTCGCCATTGACGGCGTGGCCGGACGTGGGCTGTGATCAATGAGTGTCCCGTGAGCAGCCGGGGGGTCCCGTGAGCCGCCGGGGGACGGCGGGCCCCCGAGGGATGGCGCGATGACCTCCCACCCGGTCAGCAGGCGGATGGTGCTCACCGCCCTGGGCGGTGCGGCGGCCGGTGCCGCACTGGCCGGCGTCATCCCGGGCAAGCTGCGCGCCGCCGCAGCCGACTGGACCAGCGGTTATGTCCCGGACGGCACCGCCGGGCTGGCCGCCGCCTTCCCGCTGCCCACGGTCCGGCTGCTCGACAGCCCGGTGCGGGCCAACCAGGCGCGCAACACGAATTACCTGATGTTCCTGGATCCGGACCGGATGCTGCACACCTTCCGGCGCAACTACGGGCTGCCCTCGGCGGCCCGGCCGGTCGGCGGCTGGGAGGCGCCGCAATCGCTGGTCCGCGGCCACTGCACCGGGCACCTGCTGTCGGGCCTGGCCCTGACCTACGCCAGCACCGGCCACCCGGGGGCGGCGGAGAAGGGCCGCTACCTGGTGGCCGAGCTGGGCCGCTGCCAGTCCCGGGCCCGGGCGGCCGGTTTCCACGACGGCTACCTGTCCGCCTTCCCGGAGAGCTTCTTCGACCGGCTGGAAGCGGGCCTGCCGGTCTGGTCGCCGTACTACATGATCCACAAGATCATGGCGGGCCTGATCGACCAGCACGAGCTCACCGGCAACGGCCAGGCCCTGGAACTGGCGGCGCGGCTGGGTGACTGGGTGAGCTGGCGGACGTCCCGGCTGTCCTACGCGCACATGCAGCGGATCCTGGAAGTAGAGCATGGCGGCCTGGCCGAGTCGCTGGCCAACCTGTACCGGCTCACCTGGAACGAGGCGTACCTGGCCACGGCCGAGCGCTTCTACCACGCCCGGGTCTTCGACCCGCTGGCCGCCGGCCGGGATGAACTGCGCGGGCTGCACGCGAACACCAACATCCCGAAGATGATCGCCTGCCTGCGGATCTGGGAGGAGACCGGCGACGAGCGCTACCACGCCATCGCGGCGAACTTCTGGCGGATCGTCACCCGGCACCACAGCTACGTGATCGGCGGTACCAGCAACTACGAGCACTGGCACGCCCCCGATGTCATCGCCGGCCAGCTGACCAACCGGACCTGCGAGAACTGCTGCAGCTACAACATGCTCAAGCTGACCCGGCTGCTGCACTTCCACCAGCCGGGCCGGACCGACCTGCTGGACCACTACGAGCGGGCCCTGTTCAACCAGATGCTGGGCGAGCAGGACCCGCGGTCCCGGCACGGGTTCAACATCTACTACACCGGCTTGTCGCCCGGCGCGTTCAAGCAGCAGCCGCTGAACTACTTCCCGGGGGGTGACCCGGGCGCCTACTCGACGGACTACCACAACTTCTCCTGCGACGACGGCACCGGCATGGAGACCCAGGCCAAGCTGGCCGACACCGTCTACTCCCGGGACGCGGCGGGACTATACGTCAACCTCTTCGTCCCCTCCGAGGTGACCTGGCAGGACAAGGCGCTGACGATCCGGCAGGACACCGGCTTCCCGGACGAGCCCGCCACCCACCTGACGGTCCTGTGCGGGACGGCCCGCCTGGCGCTGCGGGTCCGCGTCCCGTCCTGGGTGGCCGGGGGCGCCCGGGCCTGGCTGAACGGCCGGGAACTGGCCGGGCGCGCGGCGCCAGGGAGCTGGCTGGCCCTGGACCGCACCTGGCGCCCGGGTGACCGGCTCACGGTCGGCCTGCCGATGACGCTGGGCACCAGCCCGACCCCGGACCAGCCGCGGGTGCAGGCCGTCACCTTCGGCCCAGTGGTACTCAGCGGCGGCTACGGCGCGCAATCCAGCCCGGAGATGCCCCGGCTGGACCCGGCCACGCTCGCCCAGACCTCGGCCGGCCCGATCGAGTTCAGCGCGGCCGCGAGCGGCCGGACGGTCCAGCTCATCCCCGTCGCCCGGATGCACCACCAGCACTACAACGTCTACTGGATCACCTGAGCCACGCCGTATGGGCCGGCCCCGGCGGCCGGCCCCGGCGGCGGCCCCGGCGGGGCGGCCCTATGCCGCCGTCCTACCGCTGGGTAGAGTGACGACGTGAACCGTCTGGGCGAACTAGAGCGAGCCATCATGGACGTTCTGTGGGAGAGCGAAGATCAGCTCACGGTCCGTCAGGTAGGCAGTAGGCTTACCGACCGGGACCTGGCTCACACCACGGTGATGACCGTCCTGGACCGATTGGCCAAGAAGGGCTTCGTCCGGCGCGAACGAGACGGGCGTGCCTGGCTGTACCGGGCTGCGGCGAGCAGGGAAGCATACGTCACCGAACTTATGCTTCACGCGCTCGACCAGACCGGCGACAGATCAGCTGCGCTCGCGAGTTTCGCCCGGCGCGTCTCGGATAACGAGGCACTCGTGCTGCGGCGAGCCCTGGAGACAGGCGGAGATCCCGCCAGGAGTTGACCTTCCGTGCTGCCCCCCGTCCTGGTTCTGGCGCCCGTGGCTATCGGCCTGGCGCCCGCGGCCACCGGGCTGGCGGCCGCGCGCTGGCCGCATCGCTCCCCTGCGGCCGCGATCCTGCTCTGGCAGGCGATGGGCCTGGGCTGGGGCCTGGCTGCGGTCGGGTCGCTGGCCGGGCTGGGCGCGGAGCCGGGGCAATCCGGGCTGGCCGGGGGGGCGCTCAACGTCATGGCCCGGGCGCCCCGCGATGTGCTGGGAGAAGTTCACCCCCTGGGCCTGCTGGGGGCGATGCGGCTGCTCTGCCTCGCGGCCGCCACCGCGCTTCTGATCCTGCTGTGCTGGGTGCTGCTCGCCGTGTCCGGCGCGGTGCTGCGGGACCGGCGGCGGCACCGCGCGCTGCTCAGCCTGCTCGCCCACGGTGACCCCAAGGTGCCCGGAGCCCTCGTGGTGGACCACCCGGCGGCGGCCGCGTACTGCGTGCCGGGGCTGCGGTCCAAGATCGTGATCAGCGCCGGCGCCCTGGACCTGCTGGATCAGGACGAACTGGCGGCCGTGCTGGCCCACGAGCGGGCCCATGTCCGGGAACGGCATGATCTGGTGCTGCTCCCGTTCACCGCACTCGGCCGTGCCTTCCCCTGGTCCGCCTCGGTGCGCCGGGCCCGCATGGCCGTGGCCCTGCTCATCGAGATGCTCGCGGACGACCACGCGCTGCGGCATCGCCCGGCCCGGGAACTGGTGACCGCGCTGATCCGGGTCGGAGCGGCCGGCCCGGCGGGCACCCCGGCCGGCACACTGGCGGTGACCGGCGAGAACGCGGTCACCGCGCGGGTGGAGCGGCTGCTTGCCCCGGCACCGGGACTGTCGCTGCCAGCCCGGGTCCTGGTCGGCGGGGCCGCCGCGGCACTGGTGCTGGTCCCCTCGGCGCTGCTGGTCATGCCGCTCTGACGGTGGCCGCTCTGGCTACGGCGGGCCTGGCCACGGCGGGCCTGGCTAGGGCCGGTCAGTGACCTGGATCCGCACCCGGCGGAACCCCTTGCCCTTGTTCTCGATCTTGACCACCTGGATTCCGCCCACCTGCCGGGTGGAGGCCACGTGCGTGCCGCCGTCCGCCTGCTGGTCCAGGCCCACGATGTCGATGATCCGGACGTCCTTGACGTCCGGCGGCACCAGGTTGGTGGCGGTCCGGATGATGTCCGGGATGGCGAAGGCCTCATCGCGGGGCAGCACCCGGACGTCGATCCGCCGGTCCGCGGACAGTTCCGCATTGCACGCCGACTCGACCGTGTCCCGGAAACCGGGCGGGACCTCGGTGAGGTTGAAGTCCATCCGGGCCGTCAGCGGCTCCATGTTGCCCCCGGTGACCAGCGCGCCGAAGTCGCGGAACACCACCCCGCCGAGGACGTGCAGGGCCGAGTGGGTGCGCATCAGCGCGGTGCGCCGGGCATCCTCGACCGCCCCCCGGACGGCCGTGCCTGGCGGCGGGACCGGGTCACCCTCGGCCGGGATGAGGTAGAGGTCATCTCCCTTGCGGGCGCCCACGATGCGGGTCTGCACCCCGCCCCAGAGCAGCACCCCATGATCCGCCGGCTGGCCGCCACCGCCCGGGTAGAACGCGGACGCGTCAAGCACGATCCCGTCCGGGCCGGACTCCAGCACGGCCGCACCCCAGTCCCGGAGGGACTGGTCGGCCAGCTCCAGCCGGTGCGTCCGCCACTGTGCCTCGCTCATCAGCCGCCGCGCCTAACGACCAGCATCCCCGGGCCGGGACCTCACCAGGGCCCGTACGGACCGGAACTGCTGCTGTCGTTACCGCGGAACTCGCGGACCTTGGGGCGCACGTCGGTGAGGTAGATGGCGGCGGCGACGAATGCGGCGATGGGGAAGATGCCCAGCGCGCTCATCCCGCCTTGCAGCACGCCCAGGTACAGGCCCAGCACGACGGCGACGCCCAGGATGATCAGCCAGAGCGGCTTGGTCTGCTTCCCGGCGGCCACGAACGACTTCGTTGGCCGCCGCACCGCGTCTGCGAACGCCCATACCTCGACCACCAGGGCCGCGATCGCCAGTATCTCGAGGAACCAGTAGAGCGGGGTCATCGCTCCCGCGTTCAGCAACACAACGCTAGACTATCCGGTTCGGGCGGGGACCGGTAACAACTCCGGCCTCCCCCGCCCTCACCCTCGGCGGCCACGCCTTCATGGGCCGGTCAGCTCTTCGCGGAGCCGCCCTTGCCGGCGGCCTTCGCGCCCAGCACCCGGCCGCCCTGAACGGCCAGCTTGTCGTACTCCTGGATGGCCTTGGTCCGCGCGGTCGTCATGTAGGCCGGCATCTCGGTGCGCCAGCGGGCGATCAGGGCCGGCAGCTCACGCAGCGCCGCGGAGGCCAGCACGCCCGCACCCGCGGCCGCAGCCACCGGCTTGCTGGTGGTGAGCTTCCGCACCTCGGTCCGGACGGCTTCGGTCCGGACGGCAATGCTCTTGTTCATCTCTCATCCTTCCTGGCCCGCCGATGGCGGGCCGGCATTCCAGGCGCCGGCGGCAGCCCGCCAGATGCCTCCTCGGTATTGAGCAATGCGGGGGCCGCGAGGGGATCATCGATCTCCTCCTCGGGCCCGGGCGGCGCCGTCGCCGCTCCGCCGGCCTCCGCCAGGCCGGCCTGCGCCAGGCCGGAGTCCCCGGCCGCGGACTCCGCTGCGACCGTGGCCCAGGCCCCGGCGGGCGGGGCGCCCGGTGCCGGGAGCACCTCACCCGGGCCGCCCTGCGCCTCCGCGGCCGCCTGCTCCCGGAGCGCGGCGGCTTCCTTGCGGAAGGACTCGTAGATCTCCAGCAGGACCTGCTTCTGCCGCTCGGTGAGCTCGGGCTCGGCCAGTACCGCCGCCCGCACCCCGGAGTCGGAGGGCCGGTCCTCCAGGATGCCGGCCTGGACATACAGCGCCTCAGCGGAGATCCGCAGCCCCTTGGCGATCTGCTGCAGGATCTCCGCGCTGGGCCTGCGCAGGCCGCGCTCGATCTGGCTGAGATAGGGGTTGGACACGCCCGCGGCGGCGGCCAGCTGGCGCATCGAGATCTTCGCCTGCTCCCGCTGCTCCTTGATGTACTCGCCGATTGAACTGACTCGCATAGGACTCACCTCTCCAGTGAATCAAATCCTGCTTGCACTTGCAAACGCCCTGCAAGCACGCAGGCCAGCGCCGGTCCCTACCAGGGCAGCGTGATCCGGATCGAGCCGACCGGGCGGCCCCCGCCGGTCACCGGGACCTGGCCGATCCGGGCCAGCGCCGTGGCGGCCTCCGGGCCGCCCGCGCCCAGCCAGCGGAGCAGTTCCGCGGTCAGGGCGGGACGGGCCCGGGCCGCCCCGTCCTCGAACTTGTAGGCGGCGGCGCGGCCATCGGCCAGGGCGAACCCCTCCACCCCTTCCGCCCCGGACTTGAGCAGCAAGCCAGGCACCGCGGCCATCAGCGCACGCTCCGGGCGCCGGCTCCCCGAAGTCCATGCCGGGTGGGCGCGCATCGCGTCGGCAACGGTGCGCTCGGGAGAAAGCGGCGGCGCGCTGACCAGGGTCTGGAACGCGCGGGCCACGCCGGCCAGGGACAGCGCGAACAGCGGCGCCCCGCAGCCATCCACGCCGGCCGCGGTCACCGGCTCACCGGCCAGCTCGGCCACGGCGGTGCGGATCGCCTGCTGCAGCGGATGAGCCGGGTCGAGATAGCTGGCCGTCGGCCAGCCGGCCTGGACGCAGGTGGCGAGCATGGCGGCGTGCTTCCCGGAGCAGTTCATCTGGAGCCGGCCCGGGCCGCCGCCCCGGCGCAGCAGGCCCCAGGCGGCCTGCTCATCCATGGGCAGGGCGGGCGGGCACTGCAGGTCATTCTCGGTCAGCCCGGCCCCGGCCAGGATCTCGCGCACCCCGGCCACGTGGAAGTCCTCGCCGGAGTGACTGGCCGCGGCCAGCGCGAGCAGCGTGCCATCCAGGCGCAGGCCGGCCCGGAGCATGGCGGCGGCCTGCATCGGCTTGTTCACCGAGCGCGGGAAGACCGGCTCGGTCACCAGCCCGGCGGCCTGCGCCGGCGGCCGTCCGCCCCGAGCAGCACCGCCGAACCCCGATGGCGGGACTCAGCGAACCCGGACCGGATGACCTCGGCGAGCACCGGGGGCGCGGCATCGGCCGCCGCCATCCCGGCCGCCGCGCCGGGACTTGTCAGCTCAGGAACGGCCGCTCACCCCCAGCAGCGCCCGCGCCTCCGCCGGCTGCATCGGCGGCCGCTGCGCCCAGGTGGCCAGGGCCGACGCCCGCTCAACGAGCTCCGCGTTGCCGGTGACCGGCCGGCCCCGGGCGAACGACGTGGTGTCTTCCATGCCGACCCGCAGGTGGCCGCCGGCCGCGAGCGCGCCCAGCAGCACGGGCAGCGCGGTCCGGCCTATCCCGGTGGCGGACCAGGTCGTCCCGGCCGGCAGCGCACCGACGGCGGCCACCAGCGCCGCCACCGTGCCGGGCATGCCGCCCGGGACACCCATCACCAGGTCGCAATGCACGTGCCCGCCGTGCGGCGGGCCGAGCTCGTCGAGCAGCCGGTGCAGCGTGGCGACCTGGCCGAGATCGAACAGCTCGAACTCGGGCACCACGCCGGCGGCCTGGGTGCGCGCGTACAGCTCCCGGATGAACGGCCACGGGTTGGCGAACACCTCGTCGCCGAAGTTGACCGTGCCGCAGGTCAGCGAGCAGGCGTCCGGGGCGGCCTCCAGCACGGCGAGCCGGTCGCTGAGGCTGTCGGTGACCGCGCCGCCGGTGGACAGCTGGACGATGAGGTCAGTGTGCTCGCGCAGCGCGCGCACGGTTTCCTTGAGCCGGCCCAGGTCCAGGGTGGGCCGGGCCGCCTCATCCCGGATGTGCACATGGATCACGGCCGCCCCGGCCGCGCGGCAGTCCACCGCGGTGGTCACCAGCTCGTCCAGGGTGACCGGCAGAGCAGGGACGGCGGCCTTGTCCGACTCCGCGCCGGTGGGCGCGACCGTGATCAGCGTGGCCGCGCCCGGGCGGGCAGGCTGCGGCGGCGCGTCGGCGGGCCGGGCAGCGGAGCTAGTCGATGTCATGTCGGGCAGCTTGCATCCTCGGTGGAGTTCACGTCCAGCCCGGCGCGGCACGGGTCCGGGTGGCGTGGTGGTTCGGCAGGGGTGCTGGGCGTGGCAGCGCTTAGGCGGGCGTGATCAGCACGTTCGCGGCGGTTCCGGCGGCGGCCCCGTTGGCGCGGGTCCCGCTCGTGGCCGTCCCGCTCGCCGCCGTCCCGGGGGCCGTGGTGCCGTTCACCGGCGACCCGTCCGGGGCTGGCCGCCCGGCCAGGTGGGCGCGGGTGAACTCCAGCGCCTCGGCCAGGTCGGCCAGCCGGGCCTCCTGGGTGGCCGCGCGGAACGTCTTCACCTCCAGCACCACGGTGCCGGGGTAATCCTCGGCCGCCAGCTTGCGCAGCAGCGGGGCGCAGGGCTGGGTGCCGCGCCCCGGCACGAGGTGCTCGTCCCGGTTGGCCAGTCCCGTCCCGTCGGCCAGGTGCACGTGGGCCAGCCGGCCGCCGAGCTCGTCCGCCATGGCCAGCGCATCCGAGCCGGACACCGCGGTGTGCGACAGGTCGAGCGTGACGTGCGGGTAGTCCATGACGACCGGATTCCAGGTCGGCGCGTAGGGCGCCACCTCGGCTCCGCGGGCCCGCAGCGGGAACATGTTCTCGACGGTGAAGATCACGTCGGTCTCGTTCTGCATCCGGGCCAGCCCGGCGCCGAAGTCACGGGCGTAGTCCCGCTGCCAGCGGAACGGCGGGTGCACCACCACGACCCCGGCGCCCAGCTGTTCCGCCAGGTCCTTGGCCTTGATCAGTTTCCCCCACGGGTCGCGGCCCCAGACCCGCTGGGTGACCAGCAGGCAGGGCGCGTGCACGGCGAGCACCGGCATGCTGTGGTACTCAGCCAGGCGCCGGAGCACATCCACGTCCTGGCTGACCGCGTCCGGGGTGACCATCACCTCGACCCCGTCATACCCGAGGCGGGCCGCGACCTCGAACGCGTCTGGCGTGCGGTCCGGGTAGACGGACGCGGTGGACAGCGCCACCAGGCGTCGCGGTTCCGGATCCGGATGACTCACCATGTCTCCTTCCGCAACTGGGGCGGCCCGGCGCGTACCAGGCTGCCCTGGCCAGCTTATGCGGCGGCAGGCAGCCGCTCGTGCACCACGGGCGGGACAGGAGTGTCGGCGCCCGGGCCGGACCCGGCGCAGTGTCGGCAGCCGCCGGTAGCGTCCTGCCCATGGCGAAGACAGCGGCCGCGGCCTTCCAGTGCGCGGAGTGCGGATGGCGGACCACCAAATGGTCCGGGCGCTGCGGCGAGTGCCAGTCCTGGGGGTCCATGGAGCCGGCCGCCGCGCCCCGGCAGCTGCGGCCGGGCCCCGCCTCCGCGGCGGAGCGGGCGGCGGTGGCCCCGTCCGTCCCGGCTATCTCGATCGCGTCGGTGGACGCCACCGCGGCCGGGGCCCGGCCGACCGGGCTGGACGAGCTGGACCGGGTGCTGGGCGGCGGCCTGGTGCCGGGCGCGGTCGTGCTGCTGGCGGGCGAGCCGGGGGTGGGCAAGTCGACCTTGCTGCTGGAGGCGGGGACGTTCGCGGCCCAGTCTGGGCCGGTGCTGTACGTCACCGGTGAGGAGTCGGCCGCCCAGGTGCGGCTGCGCGCGGACCGGATCGGCGCGGTCGCGGAGAACCTCTACCTCGCGGCCGAGACAGATCTCGGGGCGCTGCTCGGGCACGTGGCCGTGGTCCGGCCCCAGTTGCTGATCGTGGACTCGGTCCAGACCATCACGGCCGACCGGGTGGACGGCACGCCCGGCGGCGTCACCCAGATCCGCGAGGTCACCGCGGCCCTGATGGCGGTGGCCAAGCAGCAGCAGCTGACCACGGTGCTGGTCGGCCACGTCACCAAGGACGGCTCGATCGCCGGACCGCGTGCCCTGGAGCACCTGGTCGATGTGGTGCTGCACTTCGAGGGCGACCGGCACGCTCAGTTCCGGATGGTCCGCGCGGTCAAGAACCGGTACGGCCCGACCGATGAGATCGGCTGCTTCGACCTCGGCGAGCAGGGGATCGTCGGGCTGGCCGACCCGAGCGGGATGTTCCTGTCCCGGCACCGCGAACCGGTCCCGGGCACCTGCGTCACGGTGACCCTGGAGGGCCGCCGACCGCTGCTGGCCGAGGTGCAGACGCTGGTCGCGCCCTCCCCGCTGGACGTGCCCCGCCGGGTCACCTCGGGCCTGGACGCCTCGCGGGTCGGCATGGTCCTCGCGGTGCTCACGAGGCGTACCGACCTCAAGATCGGCAAGCAGGATGTGTACGCGGCGACCGTCGGCGGGGTGCGGATCACCGAGCCCTCGGTGGACCTGGCCGTGGCGCTGGCCCTGGCCAGCGGCCTGGCCAACCTGAGCGTTCCCGGCACGGTGGTGGCCATGGGCGAGGTCGGCCTGGCCGGGGAGGTCCGCCGGGTCAGTGGCGTGCCACGCCGGCTGTCCGAAGCGGAGCGGATGGGTTTCCGGCTGGCCATCGTGCCCGAGGGCTGCGGCGTCAGCGGGACGGAGCGTGGGGCCATCGAGGTGCGTGAGGCAGCCGACATCCGCGCGGCGATGGCGGCCGCCTTCGGCGGCTTACGGTCGGCAGACGTGGTGCGGCTGGCGCCGGTACACTGAGGCCCGTCCAGAACCTGCGGGGGTGCTGTGCCGCCAGCTGAGCAGGGCCCGGCTCGCCAGGGGCAGCCCGGTGAGGGCGCGGCCCGGCACGGGCGGGCGGGCCGGCCCATCGCCGCGCCCGGCCCGCCCGGCCAGGACGAGCGCCGGATGGCCGCCCTGGCCGCACTCGCGCCGGGCACGGCGCTGCGTGATGGCCTGGAACGGATCCTGCGCGGCAACACCGGCGCGCTTGTCGTCGTCGGCGACGGGCCGGCCGTGGACGAAGTCTGCACCGGGGGCTTCGAGCTGCGGGTGCCGTTCTCCGCCACCCGGCTGCGGGAGCTGGCCAAGATGGACGGGGCCATCGTGCTGGACTCCGGCGCCGACTACATCGTCCGGGCGGCCGTGCACCTGGTGCCGGACCCCTCGCTGCCGACCGACGAGTCAGGCACCCGGCACCGGACCGCGGAACGGGTGGCCCGGCAGACCGGCTGCCCGGTCATCTCGGTGAGCAAGTCGATGCGGATCATCAGCCTGTACCTCGACGGCTGCCGTTATGTGCTGGAAGGCTCGGCCGCCATCCTGTCCCGGGCCAACCAGGCGCTGGCCACCCTGGAGCGGTACAAGCTCCGCCTGGATGAGGTATCCAGGACGCTGACCGCGCACGAGATCGAGGACCTGGCCTCCGTCCGGGACGTGACCGTGGCCGCCCAGCGCCTCGAGATGGTCCGGCGGATCGCCCGCGAGATCGAGGGCTACCAGGTGGAGCTGGGCACCGACGGGCGGCTGCTGGCGCTGCAGTTCGACGAGCTCATCGCGGGCAGCGACTTCGAACGGCAACTGCTCGTAGCCGACTACCTGCCGCCCGGGCCGGGCGGCGGCCTGCCCGAGCGCAGCGCGGCCGTGCTGGCCGAGCTGGCCGCCCTGTCCCCGGAGGAACTGCTGGAGGCGGAGCGGGTGGCCGCCGTGCTGGGGCTGGGTGGCTCGGGCATGCTCGACGAGCCGGCCGAGCCGCGCGGATACCGCCTGCTGGCCAAGATCCCGCGGCTGCCCGCGCCGGTGGCCAGCCGCCTCGTCGCGCACTTCGGCGGTCTGCAGAAGCTGCTCGCGGCCAGCGTGGCCGAGCTGCAGAGCGTCGAGGGCGTCACCGAGCCGGACGCCCGGCGGGCCCGGGAGGGACTGTCCCGGCTGGCCGAGGTGACACTGCTCGAGCGGTACTCCTGACCGCCGCAGCGCGGGCCCCAGGGGTGCCGGTCAGGGCACCCCGATACCGGGGGCCCGCAGCACGAAGATCAGGGGCTGGCTGCTCAGCCGCCCGCCGTAGGCGGTCGCGGTATACGTCCCGGGCCGGGCCGGCCGGCGCGGCAGCCGGCATCCCGGCGCCGAGGTCTTCCGGTCCCAGGTGAAGTTCAGCACGGCCGGGACGCCCTTGGCCAGCCGGGCGGCCTGCGGCCCGGCCGGGCGCGCGCAGTCCGCGGAGTCCCAGACCCGGCGGATGCCGCCTGCCCTGACGAGCAACTGCACGTGCCCGGCGCCCAGCGCGAAGGTGCACGTCCCCGGCGCGGTGGACACCACATCCAGCTGGAACTGCGGCACGGCGTGCGCTGGATAGCTGTACCGGGCGGCGAAGAGGCTGAGCACGACGTCGCCATGAGGACACGTGCCCACGGTCCGTGACGCCTGCGCCCTGCGGGCCGCCCGCCCGCGGTGCCCTGGGCCTGGCGCTCCGGTGCCCTGGTGCCCGCGGGCAGGCGGCGAGCTGGCGTTGCGCCCCGCCCTGGGTGACGGATCAGGCGTGGCCGCGGGCGTCGGCCCGGCGGCCGAGGCGGCCGGGCTGCCGGTCGCGGCCGGGTACCCGGCGCTGCTCGCGTTGACCTGAGCGACCGGCGCGGGCGGGCGGGCCGCCCCGCCGCCGAGCGCCCCGTTCACGGTCCAGGCGACGAGGCCGACCGCCGCGATGCCCGCAGCGAGCGCGATCACCCTCCGGCGCCAGTAGACATCGCTCTGACCTGGGCTTTGCTGGTTACCAGGGGTAATGCCAGACATGCGTGCAGTATGCGCTGGCGGTCCCGGCCGGCCTCGGCGACTCGCCGGAGCGGCGCGCATGCTGGCCGGCCAGCGCCCCTTTCGTGGCCTTTCGCGTCGCCGGACGGCGGATCCGCGGGTTGGCCGGCCGGCCCTGCGGCGCCGTGCGAGGATCGGGAGGTCATGACCCAGCCCCTGGCCAGCCCGATCCTGGACTGGTACGCCACTCACCAGCGGGACCTGCCCTGGCGCCGTCCGGAGGCGACGCCGTGGGCCGTGCTGGTCAGCGAGGTCATGCTGCAGCAGACCCCGGTCTCCCGGGTGCTGCCGGTCTACGGCGAGTGGCTGGCCCGCTGGCCACGTCCGGCCGGCCTGGCCGCCGCCCCGGCGGGTGAGGCCGTGCGGGCCTGGGGGCGGCTGGGCTACCCGCGGCGGGCCATCCGCCTGCACCTCACCGCGCAGGCGCTGGTGGACCGGCACGACGGCCGGGTACCGGCGTCACTGGAAGCGCTCCGGGCGCTGCCCGGCATCGGCGCCTACACCGCCGCCGCCGTGGCCAGCTTCGCGTTCGGGCAGCGGCACGCGGTCCTGGACACGAACGTACGCCGGGTGCTGGGGCGTGTGGCGGCCGGCCGGGAACTGCCGCCGCCCAGCCCCTCGGTGGCCGAGCGGCGGCTGGCCGAGTCACTGCTGCCGGAAACTCCCGCGGTGGCCGCGCGGTGGTCCGTCGCGGTCATGGAACTCGGCGCCCTGGTCTGCACCGCGGCCCGGCCACTGTGCCCACGTTGCCCGGTCGCCGATCAGTGCACCTGGCGCGGGGCGGGCCACCCGCCCGGCGACGCCCCGCGGCGCAGCCAGGGCTACGAGGGCACCGACCGGCAGTGCCGGGGGCGGCTGCTCGCGGTGCTCCGCGAGGCGGACGGCCCGGTGCCTGGCGCGGCGCTCGGCGCGGCCTGGGCCGAGCCCCGGCAACGGGCCCGGGCCCTGGACGGCCTGGTCGCGGACGGCCTGGTCGACCCGCTCCCGGATGGCCGGTTCGCGCTGCCCGGCCTGCACGGGCGGGACCCAGCCGGGCGCGTCAGCGCCGGGCCGTAAGAGCTGGCACAACGACGTGCGGGGCGGGCCCGGAGGGGCCCGCCCCGCACCGTACCTCAATCGCCTCGCTCAGTCCTGCTGCTGCGCGGTGGCCCCGCGCTCGACAGCAGCACCGCTCCCGATCTCCTCCGGCGGCACGTCCGGAACCGCGTCCGGCTTGGCCACGCCCTTGAAGGTGAACTCGGCCTCCTCGCCGGCGCCGGTGGCGTCCACGATGACGATCTGGCCCGCCTTGAGCTCACCGAACAGGATCTTCTCGGACAGGGCGTCCTCGATCGACCGCTGGATGGTGCGGCGCAGCGGCCGGGCGCCGAGCACCGGGTCGTAGCCGCGCACCGCCAGCAGCGCCTTGGCCGCCGGCCGGAGCTCCAGGCCCATGTCCCGGTCCCGGAGCCGCTCGTCCACCTTGGCGATCATCAGATCGACGATCTCCACGATCTCGGCCTCGGTCAGCTGGTGGAACACGATGGTGTCGTCCACCCGGTTGAGGAACTCAGGCCGGAAGTGGTGCTTGAGCTCCTCCTGGACCTTGGCCTTCATCCGGTCGTAGGAGCCCTTCGACTCGCCGGCCCGGGAGAACCCGACCGAGACGCCCTTGGAGATATCCCGGGTGCCCAGGTTGGTGGTCATGATGATCACCGTGTTCTTGAAGTCGACCAGCCGGCCCTGAGCGTCGGTCAGCCGCCCGTCCTCCAGGATCTGCAGCAGCGAGTTGAAGATGTCCGGGTGGGCCTTCTCGATCTCGTCGAAGAGGACCACCGAGAACGGCCTGCGGCGCACCTTCTCGGTCAGCTGGCCGCCTTCCTCGTAGCCGACGTAGCCGGGAGGCGAGCCGAACAGCCGCGACACGGTGTGCTTCTCCATGTACTCGCTCATGTCGAGCTGGATCAGCGCATCCTCTTCGCCGAACAGGAATTCCGCCAGGGTCTTGGACAGCTCCGTCTTGCCGACGCCCGAGGGCCCGGCAAAGATGAACGACCCGCCGGGGCGCTTCGGGTCCTTCAGCCCGGCGCGGGTGCGCCGGATGGCCTGGGACAGCGCCCGGATGGCATCGTTCTGGCCGATGACCCGCCGGTGCAGCTCATCCTCCATGCGGAGCAGGCGCTGCGACTCCTCCTCGGTCAGCTTGAACACCGGGATGCCGGTGGCGGTGGCCAGGACCTCAGCGATGAGCTCCTCGTTCACCTCGGCGACGACATCCATGTCGCCGGCCTTCCACTCCTTCTCCCGGGCCTCCTTCTTCGCGATCAGCTGCTTCTCGTTATCCCGGAGCGCAGCCGCCTTCTCGAAGTCCTGGGAGTCGATGGCCGACTCCTTCTCCCGGCGCACCTGGGCGATCTTCTCGTCGTACTCACGCAGGTCCGGCGGCGCGGTCATCCGGCGGATCCGCATCCGCGAGCCCGCCTCGTCGATCAGGTCGATCGCCTTGTCGGGCAGGAACCGGTCACTGATGTAGCGGTCCGCCAGCTGCGCCGAGGCGACCAGCGCGCCATCGGTGATGGACACCCGGTGGTGCGCCTCGTAGCGGTCCCGCAGGCCCTTGAGGATCTCGATGGTGTGCGAGATCGTCGGCTCGGCCACCTGGATGGGCTGGAACCGCCGCTCGAGGGCGGCGTCCTTCTCCAGGTGCTTGCGGTACTCATCCAGCGTGGTGGCGCCGATGGTCTGAAGCTCGCCGCGAGCCAGCATCGGCTTCAGGATCGAGGCAGCATCGATCGCTCCCTCGGCAGCACCCGCCCCGACCAGCGTGTGCAGCTCGTCGATGAACAGGATGATGTCGCCGCGGGTGCGGATCTCCTTGAGGACCTTCTTGAGCCGCTCCTCGAAGTCGCCGCGGTACCGGGACCCGGCCACCAGGGCGCCCAGGTCCAGCGTGTACAGCTGCTTGTCCTTGAGCGTCTCCGGCACCTCGCCCTTGACGATCTTCTGGGCCAGCCCCTCGACGACGGCGGTCTTGCCGACGCCCGGCTCGCCCACCAGCACCGGGTTGTTCTTGGTGCGGCGGGAGAGCACCTGCATGACCCGCTCGATCTCTTTCTCCCGGCCAATCACCGGATCGAGCTTGCCTTCTCTAGCGCCCTGAGTGAGGTTCCGGCCGAACTGGTCGAGCACCAGGGAGGTGGACGGCGCCGACTCTGACGGCGCACCGGCCGCGGCGGGCTCCTTGCCCTGGTAGCCGTGCAGCAGCTGGATGACCTGCTGGCGCACCCGGTTCAGGTCGGCGCCCAGCTTGACCAGCACCTGGGCGGCCACGCCCTCACCCTCACGGATGAGGCCGAGCAGGATGTGCTCGGTGCCGATGTAGTTGTGCCCGAGCTGCAGCGCCTCGCGCAGCGACAGCTCAAGCACCTTCTTCGCGCGCGGCGTGAACGGGATATGCCCGGAAGGTGCCTGCTGGCCCTGGCCGATTATCTCCTCGACCTGCTGGCGCACGGCCTCCAGGCTGATCCCCAGGGATTCCAGCGCCTTGGCCGCCACGCCCTCGCCCTCGTGGATCAGGCCAAGCAGGATGTGCTCGGTGCCGATGTAGTTGTGGTTGAGCATCCTGGCTTCTTCCTGAGCCAGCACCACAACTCTCCGCGCCCGGTCGGTAAACCTTTCGAACATCGCCTCGCTCCTCACAGAGCGGTCGGGGGGACCCAGATGTCCGGATTCCGGGGCCCGTCCCTTCCGCATGGTAGCCCGCCAGCCGGACGATGTGCCGCGCGATATGCCGCACATAAGTAGAGAGTTCCCCGGCAGGAGCGCCTTCATCCCATCCAACCCCCGGCGGTGCCGGGGGTGTTCCCTAGTACGCCGCAAGCGAACGCGGGCCGCGCCATCGCGGCCAGCGCACCTACCAGTTAAACGGGATGAGGCGCGGTGGCGTTCACCGTGGGGGCCCTGGGAGTGGAGCGGGCGCCGAGCCCAACACGCCGGGCCGGGTGCCGGAGCCGCGGGGGGCCCGGTGCGGAGCCCGGTGCCGGAGCCGCGGGGGGCCCGGTGCCGGAGCCGCGGGGGGCCCGGTGCCGGAGCCGCGGGGCGCAGAGTCCGGCACGGGCGGAGGCGCCGGGCGCACAGGCGATCGGGGGCGCCAGGCAGGAGAGAGCACGGAAGCTCGGGTACGCGGCGGCTGAGATCACGTCATCGCAGCCGCGGGAAGGGTACCGAGAGGCGGAGCGGGGGCCCGCACGAGCCCCACGGCGCTGCTCCAGACTGACGACGGCCGCCGTCCGGAGCACCGGGTGCGCCATGAGGCACCTGCGGGCCCCTCGCGCTGCCCGTAACGGGCGCGTGGAACTAGTGCGCGGCGTCGTACTCCTGGATGATCGTGGCCGGAATACGGCCGCGCTCGCTGACCTTGTAGCCGCGCTGCTTCGCCCAGGCGCGGATTTCCGAGCTGCGCTCACGGCCAGGGCCGGTCCGGGCGCGACGCCGCCGGGCACTGCCGCCACCGCCACCGCCACCGCTCGCCTTGCGCGCGTGGTCAACATACGGCGCAAACTCTTTACGGAGCTTGCTCGCGTTGTCGAGACTGAGGTCGATCTCGTAGCTGTTGCCATCAAGACTGAAGGCCACAGTCTCGGTTGCCTCACCCCCATCGAGGTCGTCGACGAGGAGCACCTGAACCTTTTGTGCCATGGGTGCCAGACCCTTCCGCTGGAGCAAGTTTTTTAGGTTGCCAAACATATACCACGCGTTGCGCGCGTTTGCCAATTCTACCCCGGGAATCCCGGGCCGGACTTCGATACGCAGCAAGGGCGGGTGGACTAGCCGGAAGATTGCTGTAACTCACAGTAATCGCGCATGGATAGGAACTTGGCAAAGTGAGGCACTGATCTAACAAGCCGGCCCGCGCGCAACCATGCCGGGCTTGAGCACATCCAACTAGCGCCCGGTGCCGTCCGGTGTTCTGGCCGACCCGGAACGCTCACTATGAGGAATCCCGCTGTCACCGGAAATATCCTCCGCGACCTCGTCCTCAGCAGACTCTCCCTTGGGACCCAGCTGATGACGCAGGAAGATCCCCAGGCCGATCAGGAAGGCCACGCAGACAACCGCCGGCGGCGTCAGCGCGGCCAGGTCGCTCAGCACAACGCTCTCCTTTCCGCCGGCTCACTCATCTCCCAGTGGGGCTGCCGGTGACGTCACGGCGCGGAGTTCCCGCTCCGCTGAAGCTGCTTTCGCCACCAGAGCGAACCTCCGCTATATACATTGTGGCGCACGGCCAATGGGTGCCGCGCCGCCCCTCCCCGGTTACGGCCCGAGCCAGGCCCGGGCCCGCGTGGCGGCCCGCCCCGGTCCGTCGCGGCGCCCGCGCCCGCGGGCAGGCCGGGATGACCGCCGTGGCGCCGTCCCGGCGGCCACGCGGTGCCGCGTCCCCCGGAGTGCCGGGAAGCACGCCCGGAATGGCCCGCGGCGATGAAAGGATCACGGCATGACCCGCCTATGGCGGGCCGGCCACCAGCGGGTCATCCGGCCGGGAAGCGCGGCCGGTAGCAGGTCACCCGACCAAGAAAGAGCCCGTGACCTCAATGTTCCACGCGGACCTGCACGTTCACTCCCGGTTCTCCCGCGCCTGCAGCAAGAACTGCGACCTTCCCGGCCTCGCGTGGTGGGCGCGGCGGAAAGGCGTGACCGTCGTCGGCACCGGGGACTTCACCCATCCGGGTTGGGCGGAAGAGATACGCGAGACCCTGGTGCCCGCGGAGCCGGGCCTGCTGCAACTGCGGCCCGACCTGGCCGAGCGGCTACGGCGCGGCTGTCCACCGAGTTGCCGCCAGCCGGTGCGTTTCTTGCTGTCCGCCGAGATATCCACGATCTACCGCGCCGGCGACCGGACCCGGAAGGTTCATCACCTGCTCTACGCCCCCACGCTTGATGCGGCCGCCGCTATCACGGCCGCCCTGGCCAAGGTGGGGAACCTTGCCTCAGATGGCCGTCCCATTCTTGGCCTCGACTCCCGGCACCTGCTGGACATCACGCTCAACGCAGGGCCCGGGTGCTATCTGATCCCGGCACATATCTGGACGCCTTGGTTCGCCGTACTAGGGTCGAAATCCGGCTTCGATGCCATCGCCGACTGCTACGGCGACCTGGCCGGGCATGTGTTTGCGGTCGAGACCGGCCTGTCCTCCGATCCGCCGATGAACTGGATGTGCTCGTCGCTGGATGGTTATCGCCTGGTCAGCAATTCTGACGCGCACTCACCGCCGATGCTCGGCCGGGAAGCAACCACTCTGGACACAGAACTGGACTACTTTGCGATCGAGCGCGCCCTGCGCACCGGCACGGGCCTGGCCGGGACGGTCAATTTCTTCCCGGAGGGCGGCCGCTACCACCTGGACGGGCACCGCAAGTGCGGGGTCCGGCTCGAACCACGCGAATCAGCGGCCAGCGACGGCATCTGCCCCGAATGTGACCGGCCGCTGACCATTGGCGTGCTGAACCGGGTGACCGAACTTGCTGACCGGCCGGAAGGTTACCGGCCCGAAGGGGCGGCCGCCTCGGTCAATCTGGTCGCGCTGCCCGAAGTAGTCGGCGAGATCCTGGGCGCCGGGCCGAAGAGCAAGAAAGTCGGCGCCGAAGTGAGCCGGCTGGTCGCCGCGCTCGGCCCGGAACTGGGCATCCTGATGGACGTCCCGCTGGCCGATATCGGCCGGGCCGGCGGCAGCCCGCTGGCCGAGGCGGTGACCCGGCTCCGGGCCGGGACGGTGCACAGGGACCCGGGTTACGACGGCGAGTACGGCGTCGTCCGGCTGTTCGGGCCCGGCGAACTCGCCGCTGGCGGCACCCTGTTCGAGGTTTCCGTCCCGGTGCCGGCCCCGCGCCCGGCCGAGCCGCCGGATGCCGCCACGGCGCGGCACGACCCGGCCATCCCGGCGAGAGACGAGCCGGCCGTAATGGTCCGGCACGATCTGGCCGGGCGGGCACCGGGTGAGGCGGCCGGGGCGGGTGAGCCGGGGCGGCGGGGCGTTGGGAAGGAACGGGCTCGGGGGATGCGGCCGGGCCGCGCGCCGCTCGACGGCCTCGACCCTGAGCAGCGGGCGGCGGCCACCGCCCCCTCGCCGCTGATGATCATTGCTGGCCCGGGGACCGGTAAGACCCGGACGCTGACCAGCCGGATCGCGGCCTCGGTGGCCAGCGGGGAGGTCGGGCCGCAGTCGTGCCTGGCGCTGACCTTCACCCGGCGCGCAGCGGAGGAGATGCAGGCCCGGCTGGCCGGCACGCTGGGGCGGCGGGCCGCGCGGATCACCGTGACCACCTTCCACGGCCTGGGGCTGCTCCTGCTCCGCGAGCACCATGAGCTGGCCGGGCTGCCCGCCGGTGTCGCCGTCGCGGACGAGGCGACAGTGGCACAGGTCGCCACCGAACTGGCCGGCTCGCCGCGGGCCGGCCGGGCGCTGCTCGCCGCCGGGCAGGACAGGCGGCCGGTCCGCCGGGTGCTGGCCGAGCGCGGCCTGGTGGACCTGGCCGGGCTGGTGGAACTGCCGGCCGCGCTGCTGGCCGGGCAGCCCGCGCTGGCCGCCAGGCTCCGGGGGCGCTGGCCGCAGCTGAGCGTGGACGAGTACCAGGACATCGACGCCACCCAGTACGCGCTGCTGCGGCTGCTCGCCGGGGATGGCGCCGGGCTCACCGTGATCGGGGACCCGGACCAGGCCATCTACGGCTTCCGGGGCGCGGACGTGGAGTTCTTCCTGCGGTTCACCGCGGACTACCCGGCCGCGGCCACCGTGACGCTCGGCACCAACTACCGGTCGAGCCCGGTCATCGTCGCCGCCGCCGCCCAGGCCATCGCGCCATCCACACTGCTGCCCGGCCGCGTGCTCCGCGCGGCCACCCCGGCCCCGGCCACCGTCACGGGCCGGCCCGGCGGCGGGACGATCATCTTCCACGAGGCGGCGGACCCGGCCAGCGAGGCGGCCTGGATCGCCGAGTCCATCGACCAGCTGCTCGGCGGGTCATCGTTTCACTCCCTGGACAGCGGGCGGGCCGACGGCCACGCGGAGCCGGGCATCGGCCTGGCCGACATCGCGGTGCTCTACCGGGCGGATGCCCAGGCGGCGGCGCTGGGCCAGGGGCTGGCCCGGGCCGGGCTGCCCTTCCAGAAGCGGACGCATGACCTGCTGGCGCGCCGCCCCGGGGTGCCTGAGATCGTGCATGAGCTGCGGCTGCGCGGCACCTCCGGGCCGCCGGGCCCGGGCGGCCCCGAGGTGCCGGCGCAGCTGCGCGCGGCGGTGCACCGGCTGGCGGCCGCCGCCGGGCCCGGCCGGCTGACCGCGGCCGACCTGCGCACCGCGGGCGAGGTGCTGGCTCCGCTCGCCCGCCAGTGCGGGGCTGACCTGGACCGGTTCTGCGCGGACATCGCACTGGGCGCGGAGGTGGATGCGCTCGATCTCCGGGCTGATGCCATCAGCCTGCTGACCCTGCACGCCGCCAAGGGACTGGAGTTCGAGGTGGTGTTCCTGGCTGGCTGCGAACGCGGGCTGCTCCCGCTGTGGCTGCCGGGGGCGCCCCCGGGAGCCGGCCCTGACCAGGCGGAGGAACGGCGGCTGCTGTTCGTCGGCCTGACCCGGGCGCGCCGCCACCTGCTGCTCAGCTGCGCGGCGCAGCGCAGCCGGCCGGGCCGCACCGGGCCAGCCGGGCCGTCCCCGTTCCTGGCCGCCCTCGACCCGGCGCTGCTCGACCGGCCGGCACCACCTCGGGCCCGGCGGCCTGCCAGCCGGCAGCTCCGCCTGCTGTAAACCCGGCCGGCCCGGGCGCCCGGCCGCGGGCACTGCCTTACGGGTGGAAGTCCTTCAGGTGCAGCAGCATCCGGGTGTTGCCGAGGGTGTTGGGCTTCACCCGGCCGAGATCGAGGAACTCGGCCACGCCCTCGTCGTAGGACCGGAGCAGTTCCGCGTACACCTCCGGGGCGACGGGGGTGCCCTCGATCTCCTCGAAACCGTGCCGGGCGAAGAAGCCGACGGCGAACGTCAGCACGAACACCCGGCGGACCCCCAGTTCCCTGGCGCTGTCCAGCAGCGCCTCGACCAGCCGGTGGCCGATGCCGAGGCCCTGGCAGCTGTCGTCCACCACGACGGTCCGGATCTCCGCCAGGTCCTCCCACATGACGTGCAGCGCACCGCAGCCGACCACCTCGTGATCGGCCAGCCGCTCGGCCACCCAGAACTCCTGGACGTCCTCATACAGGGTGACGGTGGCTTTGCGCAGCAGCCGGCCGGACGAGACATTGCCCGCGACCAGGTCCGCGATCGCCCGGATGTCGCTGGTGCGCGCCCGCCGGATGGTGTGCTCCATGGCCCGCACACCTTAGCCGGTGCCGCGGCCGCCCCCGGCTCCCGGCTGGTGACCGCAGCTGGTGACCGCAGCTGGTGACCGCAGCTGGTGACCGCGGCTGGTGACCGCGGCTGGTGACCGCGGCTGGTGACTGCAACTGGTGGCCGCGGCCGGCCAGCGAGACTTGGTCAGCGCGGCCGATCAGCACGGCCGATCAGCGGCTGGTCACCGCGCACGGTAACCACCAGCCGAGGATTACACACTGAGCGTTATCTAATAATCACCGGAAGCGCCAATCCGGCGCGCGCCGCAGCCGGCACCCATCACAGCCCAATCACGGCCCGGCCGGAGCCTGGCCACCGGGCACAGGCGCTCGCCCACAAGTCCCTGACCTGCCAGAACTTTCCCTGCCCGCGACGGCTCAGCCGGGTCCGCGGCACGTCCGCCCCGATGGCGCGCAACCGGCCAATAGCACGCACCGCCTGCCCACCAATCGCCCGGGTATCGGCGGATAAGCGGGCAGAAGATTCTGCCGTTCCGGCCCCCGGGCCACCCGTGATCCATTAATCTGCATCGCTGTCACCGTGCTGCGCTCCACCCCCAAGAGCGGCGGCACGGGCCGCCGAATTCCGGTGCCTCAGCTGCGGCACACGGAGCCGGGGATCCATCGTTCCCGGGGTGAATCCGTGCCCGGCGCCGGCGCCGCGGAACGGTAGGGCGATCCTCCGGCCCGAACCCGTCAGCTAACCCGGTAGGCGGACGAGGAGAGGAGAGCACGTGAAGCGCTTGCCCTCGTGCAGGCCAGCAGCGCGAGGTGCCCGGCGTGACCGGGCCGCTGCGGCCGGCCGCCGTCTGGCGTGGCAGGCAGCACTGGCGGGCGGCATCGCCGCCCTGGCCTGCGGCATCCTGCCCGCCACGGGCGCCGTGGCGGCGGCGGGTGACCCGCAGCCCGGCCTGTCCAGCCTGGTGGCCCAGGCGCGGGCCCTGGCGCACCAGATCGACGTGCTCAGCGAGCAGTACGACGGGCTGCGCATCCAGCTCGGCGAGGCCCGCGCCGAGGCCCTGACGGCGCAGACCGCCTACCGGCAGGACCTCACGCGCCTCGGCACCGGCCAGGCCGCGATCGGGGAGCTGGCCGCGGCGAGTTACATGAGCGGCGGGCTCGCCTCCCCGCTGCAGGTGCTCACCTCGAACAACACCGCGTCGATGCTCAGCCGGGTGTCCATCCTGCAGCAGATCCAGCAGGAGAACGGCGACCGGGTCAGCCAGCTGGCCACGGCGGTCGCGGCCGCGCAGCGGGCGCACGACACGGCGATCCAGCAGGCCAAGCGAGTGGCCGGCCTGGCCTCCACGATGGCCGCCAAGAAGCAGGTCATCCAGGACAAGGTCAACAAGCTGAACAGCGCCGCCTTCGCCCGGGCGATGACCATCTTCCAGCAGACCGGGAACTACCCGAACATCAACCTGCCCACCGCAAACACGGTCGGCGCGGAGGCACTGCGGTACGCGATGACCCGGCGCGGTGACCCTTACGTCTGGGGCGCTGCGGGCCCCGGCCAGTTCGACTGCTCCGGCCTGGTCATGTGGGCGTACGCGCAGGTGGGCATTAGCCTGCCGCACTACACCGGATCCCAGTGGAACATGGGCGAGCACATCTCGCGGAGCCAGCTGGAGCCCGGCGACCTGGTGTTCTTCTTCGCGGACATCAGCCACGTAGGCCTGTACCTGGGCGACGGCCTGATGCTGGACGCGCCGGCCACCGGCCAGGTCGTCCAGGTGCAGCCGGTCTTCTGGAGCGACTACGTGGGCGCCGTCCGCATCGTGGCCTGACTCCGCCCCCGGACGGGGAACGTCCGGACGGGGAACGTCCGGGCGGTCCGGCGGGGACTCCGGGCGGGGCGGCCCGTCCGGCCCCGCTACTCCGGCCGGACGAGCGGGAACAGGATCGTGTCCCGGATGCTCTCGCCGGTCAGCATGATCTGCACCCGGTCGATCCCGACCCCCACCCCGCCGGTGGGCGGCATGCCGTACTCCAGGGCCCGCAGGAAGTCCTCGTCCAGCTGCATGGCCTCCGGGTCGCCCCCGGCAGCCAGCAGTGACTGCGCCGTCAGCCGGGCCCGTTCTTCCACCGGGTTGACCAGCTCGGAGTAACCGGTGCCGATCTCGGTGCCGAAGGCCACCAGGTCCCAGCGCTCGGCCAGCCGCGGATCGTTGCGGTGCGCCCGGGTCAGCGGGGACACCTCCACCGGGAAGTCCCGGTAGAAGGTGGGCGGGCCGGTGCGCTCCTCGACCAGGCGCTCGTACATCTCCAGCACGATCTGGCCGTGGGCCCAGCCGGGTTCGGCGGGCACCCCGGCCCGGGCGCACAGCGCGCGCAGGCGGCTCTCCGGCGTGCCGGGCTCCACCTCCTCGCCGAGCGCCGCCGAGATCGCCGCGTAGACACTCACGGCGGGCCAGTCGCCACTGAGGTCATATTCCTCGCCGCCACGGCGGGCCACCGGGGCGCCGAACACCGCCGCCGCCGCGTGCTGGATCAGTTCCTGGGTGAGTTCCGCCACGGTGTCGTAGTCGCCGTAGGCCTCATACGCCTCCAGCATGGTGAACTCGGGGTTGTGCGTGGCGTCCACGCCCTCGTTGCGGAAGATGCGCCCGATCTCGTACACCTTCTCGATGCCGCCCACGACCAGCCGCTTGAGGTGCAGTTCCAGCGCGATGCGCAGGTAGGCGTCGATGTTGTAGGCGTTGATGTGGGTGCGGAACGGGCGGGCGTTGGCGCCGCCGTGCACGGTCTGCAGTACCGGGGTCTCCACTTCCAGGAAGCCACGGGCGTTCAGGTCCTCACGGGCTGACCGGAGCACCGCGGCGCGGACTTCGGCGGCCCGGCGGGCCCCCGGGTTCACGATCAGGTCTACATAACGCCGTCGTACCCGGGACTCCGGGTCGGTCAGCCCGTGGTGCTTGTCCGGCAGTGGCCGCAGGCCCTTAGCGGTGATGGCGTAGCTGTCCGCGAGGATGGACAGCTCCCCCCGGCGGGACGTGATCACCTCCCCCGTCACGCCGACATGGTCGCCGAGGTCCACGTCCCGCTTCCAGGCGGCCAGCGCGTCCGGGCCGACCCGGTCCAGCGAGATCATCACCTGGATGTCGCCGGTGCCGTCACGGATGGTGGCGAAGCTCAGCTTCCCGCCCGGCCGGGACAGCATGACCCGCCCGGTGACGCCGGCCACGTCCCCGGTGCGGGCATCCGGCGGCAGGCCGTCATGGCCGGCCCGCACCTCGGCGATGGTGGCGGTGCGGGGATAGCCGACCGGATAGGGGTCCAGTCCCTCGTCCAGCATCCGCTGGCGCTTGTCCAGCCGCACCTGCATCTGTTCCGGCCCGGTTGCCGCGGCCGTGGCGGGGCTGGTTCCGGCCGGGCTGGTTCCGGCCGGGCTGGTTCCGGCCGGGCTGGTTCCGGCCGGGCTGGGCGTGGCCTGATCATCCTGCACCCAGCCGAGGGTACCGCCGAGCCCGCCGCCGTCAGCCGCCGCCGTCAGGCCGGCGTCATCAGGCCGCCGCCGTCAGGCCGGCACCGTCAGGCCGGCACCGTCAGGCCGGCACCGTCAGGCCGGCACCGTCAGGCCGGCACCGGATAAAGTCCATCCGTGCGCATCGCCGCAGGCAATTACGAACTGGACGACGATCCGGCCCGGGTGGACCGGGACGCGCTGTGGGCGTTCCTGTCCGCCGAGGCGTACTGGGGACGGTGGCGGACCCGGACCGTGGTCGAGCAGCAACTCGACAATGCCTGGCGCGTCGTGGGCCTCTACGAGTCCGCGACCGGGGCGATGATCGGCTTCGCCCGCGCCGTCTCGGACGGGGCGGGTTTCGCCTACCTGGCCGACGTCTACGTGGACAAGCGGTTCCGCGGCCAGGGCCTCGGCGCCGAACTGGTGGCCACGATGATTGACCGGGGCCCGGGCGCCTCGTTCCGGTGGACCCTGCACACCGCAGATGCGCACGGGCTGTACGAGCGGTTCGGGTTCACCCGGCCAGACCGGACCTACCTGGAGCGGCCGGCCACGCGCCCGCCTGCTGGCTGAGGTGGTTGCGCTCGAAGACCAGGCGCAGCCCGATCAGGGTGAGCCACGGCTCGTGGGCGTCGATCAGGCCCACCTCGTCGATCAACAGCGGGGCGAGGCCACCGGTGGCGATGATGGTGACCGACTCGGGGTCGCCGGGCGCCAGTTCCGCGGCCATCCGCCGGGCAATCCCCTCGACCTGCCCCGCGAAGCCGAAGATGATGCCGGACTGCAGGGCCTCGACCGTGTTCTTCCCGACCACCCGGTGCGGCCGGGCCAGTTCGACCTTGAGCAGTTGCGCGGCGCGCCGGGTCAGCGCGTCCACTGAGATCTCGATGCCGGGGGCGAGTGCTCCGCCGACGAACTCGCCGCGCTCGCTGACCGCGTCGAAGTTGGTGGAGGTGCCGAAGTCCACCACGATGGCGGGCCCGCCGAACAGGTGGACCGCCGCGACCGTGTTCATGATCCGGTCGCTGCCCACCTCCTTCGGGTTGTCCATCCGGATCGACACCCCGGTGCGCACGCCTGGCTCCACGATCAGCGCCGGGATCTCGCCGTAGTACCGGCGGAACATCTCGCGCATCTCGTGCAGCACGGACGGCACCGTGGAGCACAGCGCGATCCCGGTCACGTCCGTGTCCTTGATCAGCGAGCTGTGCCCGAGCAGGCCGTGCAGCAGCACGGCGATCTCGTCGGCGGTGCGGTCCGGGCTGGTGGCGATCCGCCAGTGCTCGACGATCTCCTCGCCGTCGAAGATACCGAGCACGGTGTTGGTGTTCCCGACGTCAATGGTCAGCAGCATGGCACTCCTGGCGTTGCTCAGTCCGCGCTGCGGGCGAAGCGCACCGCTACGTTATCGATCAGCCGGGTAGCGCCGACCCGGGCCGCCACCAGCAGGCGGCCCTCGCCGGTGAAATCACCGCCGGCCGGCTCAAAGGTGCCCGGGTCCACCAGCGCCAGGTAGTCCAGGGCGAGCGGCGGCTCAGCCGGGGTGGCCAGCACCTCAGCCGCGGCCTTGAGCACCCCGGCCGGCCCGGCGTGGGCTGTCTCCCGGCCGGCCCGCAGTGCGGCCGGGATGAGCAGCGCGGTACGCCGCTCCGCGGCGGACAGGAAACGGTTGCGGCTGGAGGTGGCCAGCCCGTCCGGGTCGCGGACGGTGCGCACGCCCGCGATCTCGACGTCGAGATCGAGGTCGGCCACCATCCGGCGGACCAGCGCCAGTTGCTGGGCGTCCTTCTCCCCGAACACGGCGGCCACCGGGGCGGCCAGGTGCAGCAGCTTGCTCACCACGGTCAGCACGCCGGTGAAGTGCCCCGGCCGCGATTCTCCCTCCAGCACCCGGCCCATCGGCCCCGGATCCACCGTGATCAGCTGGGGCCGCGGGTAGACCTGGCTGCGGTCCGGCGCGAAGATGACGTCCACGCCCTCGGCCGCGCACACCGCCAGGTCAGCCTCCAGGGTGCGCGGATAGCGGTCCAGATCCTCGCCCGCGCCGAACTGCAGGGGGTTGACGAAGATGGAGACGACCACCCCGCCCCCCGGCGGTGCCAGCTCACGGGCCCGGCGGATCAGAGCCCGGTGCCCGTCATGCAGCGCCCCCATGGTCGGCACGAGCACCACGGCGCCGCCGAAGGCCCGGCGCGAGGCAGCCAGGCCGGCCCGGGTCCGGGCCAGCATGGGCATCATCGCGGCGCCCCGGCCAGCACGTCGAGCAGGCGCTGGGCATCCGGCGCGGTGAGGATGCCGGCCGCCAGCGCCCGGTCCGCGGTGAGCCGGGCCAGCGCCACATAGGCGCGCAGCGCCTCCGGGGAGGCGTCCCGGAGCGCCGCGACGTGCGCGGCAACCGTGTCGGCGTCACCGCGGGCGACCGGGCCGGTGAGGCCGGCGTCACCCAGCCGCAGCGCATTGTCCAGTGCGGCGTACAGCAGCGGGCTGAGCATCCGGGACGGCTCGGCCACCCCGGCGTCGCGGAGCAGGTCCGCGGACTGCGCGACCAGCGCAACGAGATGGTTGGCCGCGCTGGCCAGCGCGGCATGGTACAGGCCGCGGGCGGCCTCCTCGATGAACACGGGCTCGCCGCCCATCTCGATCACCAGTGCCTCGGCGGGTGCCCGGAGCGGGCCGGGCGCGGTCACCCCGAAACTGGTCCCGGCCAGCCGGTCGAGGTCGTCGGGCCGCCCGGTGAACGTCATCACCGGGTGCAGGGCCATCGGGAGCGCACCCTGCCGGGTGGCCGGGTCCAGCACGGCCAGGCCGTGCCGCCCGCTGGTATGCACGAGCAGCCGGCCCGCCACGTCGGCGCCGGTGGCGGCCAGCCCGGCCACCAGCCCGGGCAGCACGTCGTCGGGGACGGTGAGCAGCACCAGGTCGGCCGCCTCCATCACCTCGGGCGGCCGCCGGACCGGCACGCCGGGCAGCATCCGCGCCGTGCCAGCCAGCGACCGCTGGGAGACGGCGGAGACGGCGGTCAGCCGGTGGCCGGCCCGGGCCAGGGCGGCCCCGAGAACGGTGCCCACCCGTCCGGCTCCGATCACGCCGACCCGGAGCCGGGCCGGGCGCTCGGCGGCCGCCTGGGCCCCCTCGCTGGTCGCGGCTGGCTCGCTGAACGGGTCCGGCTCCAGGGCTGGGACCGGCTCGCTGGCTGGGTCCCGCATAGCCGCCACGGTCCTCCCGCTCGGTGTCGCTGCTGATCACGGCCGCCCGGGTACCGGCAGGCCGTGATCAGCATAACCGGGGTCCGAAGCGGGCCTGCTGGCCACCGGACGGCGCCTGCCGCGCGGCGCCACTAGAGTCTGCTGGGTGTGGATGACGTGGCGGGCGGCCATGCAACAGGCGCTCTACGGCAGTGGCGGCTTCTACCAGCGCGGAGAGCGCCCGGCCGCACACTTCCGTACCTCGGTGCATACCTCCGCCCGGTATGCCGCCGCGGTGCTCGCGCTGCTCTGCCATACCGATGCGGCCCTGGGTTACCCGCCCCGGCTCGACCTGGTGGACATCGGCGCGGGCCAGGGTGAGCTGCTCGGGCAGGTGCTCGCGCTGGCCGAGGAGCTACCGCAGGCCGGGCGGGTGCCGGCGGGCGGGCGGCTCCCGCCCGCCGCGCAGCGAGCGCCCGGCGGCCCAGCTCGCGCCGGCACCGGGCTTTCGCTAGCCGAACGCCTCACCGCCCACGCGGCCGAGGTAGCACCGCGGCCGTCCGGCGCGGATGACCGGATCACCTGGGCGGCGGCCCCGCCGACCCGGATCACCGGGCTGGTCGTGGCCAGTGAATGGCTGGACAACATCCCGCTGGACGTCGCCGAGCTGGGCACCGACGGGCCGCGCCTGGTGCTGGTGAACCCCGGCACCGGGGCGGAGCGCGCCGGCCCGCCGGTCGGCGGCACCGACCTGGCCTGGCAGCGCCGCTGGTGGCCACTGGGCCGGGCGGGCGAGCGTGCGGAACTGGGCCATCCGCGCTGCGCGGCGTGGGCCGATGTCATCGGCCGGCTGGACCGTGGCCTGGCGCTGGCCGCCGATTACGGCCACCGGCTGGGCGGCAGGCCGGCCTGCGGGACCATCGCCGGCTACCTGGACGGCCGCCCGGTCCGGCCGATCCCGGACGGCTCACGGGACATCACCGCGCACGTGGCCATCGACGCCTGCGCCGCGGCCGGGATCGCGGCCGGGGCGGCCCAGACGGTGCTGACCACGCAGCGTGCCGCGCTCCGCGGCCTCGGCCTGACCGGATGCCGCCCCCCGCTGAGCCAGGCCTCCGCCGACCCGGTCGGCTACCTGGTCGGGCTGCGCCAGGCCGCGGAGGAGGCGGAGCTGACCGACCCGGCCGGGCTGGGCGCGTTCAGCTGGCTGGTGCAGGCGGTAGGCATGCCGCTGCCCGGTCCGCTGCAGCCGCTGGCGTCCGGCGAGCGGGCCGGCTGGGCGGCCGGGGACGCAGTGCTGATAGCACAAGGACGCCGATGACGGGGCAGCTGCGCCGGGCGGAGGCGGTCACCAGCCCATGGGCGGCCGGGACCGGGCACGCGCCCGGCGCAGCGGGTACCGGCCCGGCCGGCGGCGGCCCGGCCGGGGAAGGCCCGGAGCTGGTGCTCAACCTCGGTCCCGGGCATCCCTCCGGGCACGGCCTGCTGCGGCTGCGGCTGGTCCTGGACGGCGACCGGGTCGTCACCGCGGAACCGGTGATCGGGTACGTGCATCGCGGCGCTGAGAAGCTGTTCGAGGCGCGCGACTACCGGCAGATCATCGTGCTGGCCAACCGGCATGACTGGCTGGGGGCGTTCGCCAGCGAGCTGGGCGTGGTCCTCGCCGCGGAACGGCTGGCGGGCATCGAGGTCCCGCCCCGGGGCGTCTGGGCGCGGACCCTGCTGGCCGAGCTGAACCGGGTGCTCAGCCACCTGGCCTTCCTGGCCAGCTACCCACCGGAGATCGCCGGGGTGCCGCCGGACGCCGGGGCCACGGCGGCGATAGCGGCCCGGGAACTGCTGCAGTCGGTCATGGAGGAGGCCTCCGGCGGCCGGATGCACTACATGTTCAACCGGGTCGGCGGCCTGAAGGAGGAGCTTCCGGCCGGCTGGCTGGGCCGGGTGCAGGCCGGGGCGGCGCAGGTCCGCGGCGGCCTGCCGGAGATCGGCGCGATCGTCGCGGCCAGCGGCGAGTTCCGCCGCCGGACCCGGGGGATCGGCGTGCTCAGCGCGGAGCAGGTCAGGCAGTACGGGGTGAGCGGGCCCGCGGCCCGCGCCTCGGGGGTCGATTTGGACCTCCGCCGGGATGAGCCGTACCTGGCTTACCCCGACCTGGCCGGCGTGCTGCGCGTGGTGACCAGGGCGGAGGGCGACTGCCTGGCCCGGTATGAATGCCTGCTCGGCCAGGTCGAGGTGGCGCTGGACCTGGTGGACGCGTGCGCCAGCCGGCTGGCCAGCCTGCCGCCCGGGCCGCTCAGCGCCCGGCTGCCGAAGGTGCTCCGGGTACCGGAGGGCGAGTTGTACGCCTGGACCGAGGGGCCGCTCGGGCTGAACGGCTACTACCTGGTGTCCCGGGGCGGCAAGACGCCGTGGCGGCTCAAGATACGGTCTGCCTCGTTCAGCAACGTGCAGGTGCTCGGTGAGCTGGTGCCGGGTCACCGGGTCGGTGACCTGACCGCCATCCTGGGGTCGCTGTTCTTCGTCACTGGCGACATGGACCGCTGACCGCCCTGGCCCGTCCTGATCCGGCCTCACGCGTCTTACTCCGGCTTAGCCCCGCTACTCCGGCGTGCTGCCCGGCCGGGTTCCCTGGGCCTGGGTCACGAAGGTGCCCCGCCCCTGACGGGTGATGATGAGCCCCCGTTCCCGGAGCAGCTTCATGGCGTGCCGGACCGTCTGGTAAGCCACTCCGTACTCCTCGGCCAGGTCGCGCTCCGAGGGCAGCCGGTGGGTGATCTCGCCGGCCTCGATGCGCACCGCAATATTGTCCGCGACCTGCACATAAGCGAAGTCGGCGGCGAGCGGATCCACCGGTGACGCACCCACGTGATCAAGGTACGTACCTCTTCAAGCAGCCTAGACGTTGGCTAGCTCTTAGTGCTCTAGATGCTATACATTGCTCCCATGGTAACGGATGCTGATGATGGTTCCGCTTCGGCGGTCCCCGGCTGGTGGCCGTACGCCGCCGAACTGCCGGCCTGGCACGTCTGGCGGGGAGTCAATGGGCTGCTCTACGGCCGCCGGCTGAACACCTCGCCACCCTTGGTGGTCCGCGGCGAGGACGTCGTCGACCTGCGCGACGCGATCCGCCGCGAGGAACTGCTGCGTTCGGTCTGACCGGCGCCCGCAGCGGAAGCCGGGTCAGTAGCGGGACTGGCTGCTGCGCTCGGTGTCCTCGTCGTCGTCGTCCGGCAGCCGGCAGCTCTGTTCCAGGTAGAGCGCGCCAAGCAGCAGCACGGCAGCCGCGAGGAGGGTGCCAGCCGCGGCGAACGCATCGCTGCGCGGCACCGACTTGCCGAGTGAGCCGGCCAGGTAGATGAGGAAGCCGGCCGCCAGCCCGCCGATGATCGCGGCCGCGTGGGAGCTCGCCTTGGCCAGTGCGGCCATCCGCACCGCGGCCAGCGGCGGGACCGGCTTGACCCCGGGGCCGCCGCGGAGCCTGGCCCGCAGGTTCCGTCCGCTGAGCGCCTCGGCCACGCCGAGCACCAGCATCGCCAGGGCGGCCGTCCACGGCAGCGTGGGCAGCGAGGCGTATACCGTCCGCACCACGGCCCAGGCAATGGCCGCGCAGATGATCGCGAGGACGGCCAGCACCCAGGGGCGGGTCGGGGTCATGCCGGCAGCCGCAGGGTGAGGTCGTCCCGGCGCCGCACCCCGGACCGCCTGGCCCGGGTCAGCAGCCCGGCCGCCGGGCCCTGGCCGGGGATGGCGGCGCCCGGGTCGGCATCCAGCCAGGGCGCGAGCACGAAGGCCCGCTCGGCTGCGCGCGGATGCGGCAGCGTCAGGTCCGCATCATCGCTCACCACGTCACCGTAAACGATGATGTCGACGTCCAGGGTCCGCGGACCCCAGACCACCTCGCGGACCCGGTGCAAGGCGGCCTCCGCCTGCTGGCACCGGCGCAGCAGTGCGGCGGCGGGCAGCGTGGTCTCCGCGATGAGCACGGCGTTCAGGTAGTCCGGCTGCTCCGGGCCGCCGACCGGCTCTGTCTCGTAGACCCCGGACACCGATACCGGCGTGAGGCCCGGGCCGGCCAGCGCGTCGAGGCCGCCCTGAAGGTTGGCCAGCCGGTCGCCCAGGTTGCTGCCGAGGGCCAGGACGGTGCGGGTCACGGGACGCCGCCGGCGGGGCCGGTCACCGGGCCGCCTCTGGCGGCGGCGCGGCACGGCGGATGGTGACCGAGACATCCTCGTAGTGGTGGTCAATCGGGGCGAACGGCTTGTGCACGGTGATCTCCACCTCGCGGGCCAGCGGCTCGGCCAGCGCCGCCTCGGCCAGCCGCTGGGCCAGCGTCTCGATCAGCCGGACCGGGGGCCCGGCCGCGACGGCGGCCAGCCGGTCGGCCAGTGCCGCGTAATCCGCGGTCCGGGACAGGTCATCGCCGGCCGCGGCGGGGGCGGTGGGCACCCACAGGGTCGCGTCGATGACGAACTCCTGGCCGTCGCGGCGTTCGGTGTCGAGCACCCCGTGATAGCCGAACACGCGCAGCCCGCGCAGCGTGATCCGGTCCAGCGGCGGGCGGGCCGGGGTCATTCGTCCTCCTCGGCGGGCGGTGCGGCCTGCTGCCAGGCCGCCGCGACCCGCACCGCGTCCGCATTGCCGGGCACCCGGTGCACCCGGGCGCACCACGCCCCGGCCGCGGCGGCCAGGGCGGTCACCGCGATCGTCGCGTCATCGGCGGCCGCGAATGGGCGCGGGGTGCCGTCATCGGCGGCCAGCAGCCGGCCCAGGAACCGCTTGCGTGACGCACCGATCAGTACCGGGAACGCCGGTGACCGGCCGTCCAGCACGCTGATCCGGTGCAGGCTGGTGAGCAGGGCCCAGTTGTGCTCCGGGCGCTTGGCGAAGCCCAGCCCCGGATCCAGGATGATCATGGAAGGGTCCACCCCGGCCGCGGTCACGGTGTCCACCCGCCGGCTCAGCTCCTCGGCGACCTCACGCACCACATCGCGGTAAACGGCCCTGGCATCCATGCTGTGGCTGTGCCCGCGCCAGTGCATGACCACGTAGGGCACGCCGGCCGCCGCAACGAGCCGGGGCATGTGGGGATCAGCCAGGCCGCCGCTGACGTCGTTCACCAGCCGCGCGCCCGCGGCCAGCGCCTGCTCCGCCACCTCAGCCCGCATGGTGTCCACGCTGACCGGCAAGCCCGCTGTCACGAGGCCCTCGATGACCGGCCGCACCCGGCGCAACTCCTCGGCCGTGCTAACCCGCTGGGCGCCCGGGCGGGTAGATTCCCCGCCCACGTCCACGATGTCCGCGCCCTGGGCGGCGAGGTCGGTGCCGTGCTCGATCGCGGCCTGCGCCCCAAACCACGCGCCGCCGTCAGAGAACGAGTCTGGCGTGACGTTGACCACGCCCATGACCAGGCAGCGGCCCGGGTCGGGCAGCCCGGGCGGGCTGGCTGGTCGGCCCGCGTCACTGATCACGGGGGTTACCCTACGCGGCTGGCGTCAGCCGGAGGACTAGCCCGCTGCGGAGTCTGGGGCCGCCGGAGCCGGTAATTCGGCCCGGCGGCGGCCGCCGAGGCCGAGCCGCCCGGCCAGCCTGCGCAGCTCAAGCTTGGGCCAGACCAGGAACGCCTCCGCCTCCAGGGCGGCCAGCGCGACCCGGGGCGCGTCGGACGCGCCGGGGAACACGAAGAACCGGGGCACCCACTGGGGCGCGAACTTCGCGTTGAACTTGTACAGCGACTCGATCTGGAACCACCGCGAGGCGAACAGCAGGATCCGCCGCCAGGCCCGCAGCACCGGCCCGGCCCCGATCCGCTCGCCCCGTTCCAGCGCGGACCGGAACACCGCGAAGTTCAGTGAGAGCCGCTTGATCCCCAGCTCCTCGGCGGCCTTGATGGTCTCCACGATGAGGAAGTCGTTAACCCCGGCCTGGGCCCCGCGGTCTCGCCGCATCAGGTCCAGGGACAGCCCGTCACTGCCCCATGGCACGAAGTGCAGCAGGCCGCGGAGCACTCCGTTCTCGGTCGCAGTGGCGATCACGCAGTTCTCGTCACCGGGAGCGCCGATCCGGCCCAGCGCCATGGAGAAACCCCGCTCGGTCGGGCTGCCCCGCCACGAGTTAGCCTGCCGCACCAGGCTCGCGACCTGCCCCCGCGGGAGGTCCCCGGCCCGGCGTACCTCGACCACGTAGCCGGCCCGCTCGACCCGGGACACCATCTGCCGGACGTTCCGCATGGCCCGGCCCTTGAGGCTGAAATCGGCTACTTCCACGACGGCCTCGTCACCCAGTTCCAGCGCGGTCAGGCCCGCTTCGCGGCACCACACCTCGGCAGCGAGTTCTCCGCAGCCCATCACGGCGGGGACCCACGCGTGCCGGGCCGCCTCGTCGAGGAACGCGTGGATCGCGCCGGGCCACGCCTCCGGGTCGCCCAGCGGGTCACCGCCGGCCAGCATGACCCCGGACACTACCCGGTAGCCGATGCAGGACTTGCCGGTCGGGGACCAGATGAGGCTCTTGTCGCTGCGCAGCGTGAAGTAGCCGAGCGAGTCCCGGTCACCGTGCCGGGCCAGCAGGTCCCGGACCCGCTGCGCGTCCTGCGGCCCGAGCCGCCCGGCGGCCCGGGCCGGCCGGAAGAACAGGAAGGCCGTGACCGCCAGGGTGAACAGCCCGAGCGCCCCGGTCAGCAGGGTGAACAGGTCGGCGCGCCCCTCCGGGACGAACCGGACCGGCCCGGACACGCCGACCAGCCCGTACACCGTGTGCACCACCATCTGCCACAGCGAGTAGCTCTGGGCCAGGTGCTTGGCGAGCAGGATGTAGCTGACGCCGATGACCACGTCGGCGGCGAACAGCCCGAGGAAGACCCACAGCGCCCGCCACCGGGTCCGCGGGTCGCCGACCGCGTAGAACTCGGCCCGGAAGTACAGCAGCGCGGCCAGCAGCACCGCGGAGACGACGGCGGTGATGACCCGGTCGTGCACCGGGTGGATGAGGTGGACTACCACGCTGACCGCCAGCAGCGCGCAGACCAGTTCCCACGCCCGCCGTTTCCGGCGCTTGAGGCCGTGCGAGAGCAGCAGCAGGAGGAGGCCGATGATGACCTCGACCGTGCGGGTGACGTTGGTCAGCGTGCCCGGCACGAACGTGTTGATCCGGTGCAGCTTGGACTGGTACAGCGCGGGCCGGACGATCTGGATGATGTCGGCCAGCCCGATCAGCAGGGCTAGCCAGCCAGCCGTCACCGGTACCCAGCGGCGCTGGTTCCGCCGGTCCGGCAGCCTGGTGGCCGGCTGGTCCGGTGGCGTGCTGACCGGACCGCCGGCCGTGGCCGGCGGCCCGGTCAGGTCCGCCGTTTCGCCCCCGTTTGCGGGCCTTGCTGCTGTCTTTGCCATGTGGGTCACGCCCTGAATCACAGACCACCAGCGTAGCCATAGCTAGCACTCAACGCGGTCATTACGCCCGATAATGAACGTTACCCGCTGGCGCGTCTTCCGAATAGCAGGCTCATTGCTTCCATCCGGGTGCGGCTGCTGTCACGGATGACACCCCGTACCGCTGAGGTGACGGTCTTGGCCCCCGGCTTCCGGACGCCCCGCATCGACATGCACAGATGCTCTGCCTCGATCACCACCAGGACACCTCGCGGCTCAAGCACGTTCATCAGTCCGTCCGCAATCTGACTCGTCATCCGTTCCTGTACCTGCGGACGGCGCGCGTAAACATCAACCAGCCGGGCCAGCTTGGACAGCCCGGTAATCTGACCCTTTTCATTTGGTATATAGCCGATATGCGCAGCACCAAAGAAAGGTACCAAATGGTGCTCGCAGGTGCTGTACACCTCGATGTCCCGGACCAGCACCAGCTCATCGTGGTCCGCGTCGAACACCGTGGTCAGCACGTCCTCGGGGCGCTGCCCCAGCCCCGAGAACTGCTCGGTGTAGGCCCGGGCCACCCGCGCCGGGGTGTCCCGGAGCCCGTCCCGTTCCGGGTCCTCCCCGATGGCGAGCAGGATCTCACGCACCGCGCACTCGATGCGCGCAGTGTCGAAGTCGGTGCTCACCGGCTATCGCCGGCGGAGCCGGTGCCCTGGCCGCCAGGCTGCTGGCCGCCGGCCGCGCCCGGGCCGCCCAGGGAGCCGCCGGCCTGGCCATTCCCGGCCGCCGGGTGGTCGTTCACCTCGGCCGCCGCGGTCAGCGCCAGCTCCTTGGGGGTCAGCACCGGCGGCCGGTCGGAGGGCAGCCGCTTGCCGTACCCGGTGTAGGAGCCGCGCGACGGCCGCTTCTGCACCGGCGCGAAGATCGACAGCACCTCTTTGCGGCTCAGCGTCTCCTTGTCCATCAGCTTCAGCACGAGGTCGTCCAGGACTTCCCGGTAAGTGACCAGGATCTCCCACGCCTCGTCGTGCGCGGACTCGATGAGCCGGCGCACCTCCTCGTCGATGGTGGAGGCGATCTCCTCCGAGTAGTCCCGGGTGTGCGACATCTCCCGGCCCAGGAACGGCTCGCCGTCGCCGGTGCCGAACTTCCGGGCGCCCAGCCGCTCGCTCATCCCGTACTCGGTGATCATCCCGCGCGCGATCGAGCTGGCCTTCTCGATGTCGTTGGCCGCGCCGGTGGTCGGCTCGTGGAACACGAGCTCCTCCGCGGTCCGGCCGCCGAGCAGCATGGCCAGCTGGTCCATCATCTCCGAGCGGGTGACCAGGAACTTGTCCTCCTGCGGGGCGGACGCGGTGTAGCCGAGCGCCCGGCCGCGCGGGATGATCGTGATCTTGTGCACCGGGTCGGCGTTCGGCAGCGCGTGCCCGACCAGGGCGTGACCGCCCTCGTGGTAGGCGATGAGCTTGCGCTCCTTCTCCGACAGCAGCACGCTCTTGCGCTCCGGTCCGGCCATCACCCGGTCGATGGATTCCTCCAGGGCCGCCATGGTGATCAGCGTGCCGTTGTGCCGCGCCGTCAGCAGCGCACCCTCGTTGATGACGTTGGCCAGGTCGGCACCGGTGAAGCCGGCCGTCCGGCGGGCAATCACGTCGAGGTCCACGTCGGGCGCGAACGGCTTGCCACGCGCGTGCACCTTGAGGATGCCGCGCCGGCCAGCCAGGTCCGGCTGGGCCACCACGATCTGCCGGTCGAACCGGCCCGGCCGGAGCAGCGCCGGGTCCAGGATGTCCGGCCGGTTGGTGGCGGCGATGACGATGACGCCGCCCTTGACGTCGAAGCCGTCCAGCTCGACCAGCAGCTGGTTCAGGGTCTGCTCACGCTCGTCGTGGCCGCCGCCGAAGCCGGCCCCGCGGTGCCGGCCGACCGCGTCGATCTCGTCCACGAACACGATGGCCGGGGCGTTCGCCTTGGCCTGCTCGAACAGGTCGCGGACCCGGGACGCGCCGACGCCGACGAACATCTCGACGAAGTCCGACCCGGAGATGGAGTAGAAGGGCACGCCCGCCTCGCCGGCCACCGCCCGGGCCAGCAGGGTCTTGCCGGTGCCAGGCGGGCCGTACAGCAGCACGCCCTTGGGGATCTTGGCCCCGATAGCCTGGAACTTGGCCGGGTTCTGCAGGAACTCCTTGATCTCCTGGAGTTCCTCGATGGCCTCGTCCGCGCCGGCCACGTCAGCGAAGGTGGTCTTGGGCGTGTCCTTGGTGATGAGCTTGGCCTTGGACTTCCCGAAGTTCATTACCCGGGAACCGCCACCCTGCATCTGGTTCAGCATCAGGAAGAAGATCAGGATGATGACCAGGAACGGCAGCCAGCCCAGGATGAGGCTCCACACCGAGCTGCTCTTGGGCACCTCGACGTTCCAGCCCTGCGGCGGCGGAGTCTTCTGGAGCTGCTGAACCAGCTGCGTGCTCTCGTTGCCCACCCACGAGGCCTCGTACTTCTGCCCCGAGTCGGTGGTGACCTGGATCGTCTGATCCTTGTCGATGAGCAGCGCGGACTTCACCTTGCCCTGCTCGATGAGCGAGACCACTTTAGAGGTGTCAGCCTGCGTGTACGAGCTGCCCGAGCTGGCATATTCGTAGACGACGAAGAAGACCAGCAGCATGACGAGGACCGCCACGAACGGCCCGCGGAAATAGCGCTTCAGATCCATCGGTGCACGGCCCCGCCCGTTTCGCGCGGGTTCCTCCTGATCAGCTTCATGTCCCGCCGCCGGCGGAACGGCCTTGAGCTTGAGTGTGCATGCCCGGCTTCCTTGTCGTGACCGGCAGCGCTGTCATTCCCGGCAGCGCCGCCGGGAATACCCGACGGTACACCCCGGCCGGCACCGCCGGCACGCAGACACTGCCGCCCTGGCTCCAGCGAGCCTTCGGAGACCTCAACGCTCCTGATCGCTGATCCTGTTCCCCTCGGCAGCGCCGTCGCCGGGTGGCGGCCCGCCGGGCGCGCCGCCGCTGGCCGCCGGGGCCGGGGCCGGCTGCTCGGCCCCCTTGTACACATGCGGGGCGAGGGTCCCGATGAACGGCAGATTGCGGTACTTCTCGGCGTAGTCCAGACCGTAGCCGATGACGAACTCGTCCTCGATGTCGAAGCCGGTGTAGGCCACGTCCACGTCCATCCGCACCGCAGCGGGCTTGCGCAGCATCACGCACACCCGCACCGAGGCCGGCCCGCGTGAGCGCAGGTTGCCGACCAGCCAGGACAGGGTGAGCCCGGAGTCCACGATGTCCTCGACCACCAGCACGTCCTTGCCGGTGATGTCGGTGTCCAGGTCCTTGAGGATGCGGACCACGCCGGAGGACCGGGTGCCCGAGCCGTAGGAGGAGACCGCCATCCAGTCCATCTGCACTGGCAGGTGCATGGCGCGGGCCAGGTCGGCCATCACCATGACCGCTCCCTTGAGCACGCCGACCAGGAGGAGTTCGCGGCCGGCGTAATCCGCATCGATCTGGTCCGCCAGCTCCGTGACCCGGGCCTGCAGCCGCTCGGCGGGGATCAGCACCTCCTTGAGATCGGTGCCCACGTCATTCGCGTCCACCGGCCACCTCCGCCTCAGTCCGTTGGGGTGGCGCCGCCCCGGCTGGCCTGCCCCCGACGAAGAGCAGCTTCCCATACCGGCGCTGGGCCCGGATGCCGCCGGGCAGGTCTGCGCCCTGCTGGCCATGCCAGTCGGTCACCAGCCGGTCCAGGGCCGCGATGTGCGCGGCGGACAGCGCGCCGCCCGGGCAGCCGGCCGCCAGCGCCGCGGCGTGCAGCACCCGGGTCCGGATGGCCGGCGCCAGCGCGCCCAGCCCTTCCAGCTCCACAACGGCCCGTGCCCCGGCACTCCCCGCCCCCGGGTCCAGGGCGGCCAGGCCGGTCAGCCCGGGCTGGCTGGCCTCCAGGACGGCCGGTCCCGCGGCCACTGCACCGCTGCCCGTGACCGGGGGCCCGGCCGGCGGGACGGCCTCGATCCGCCAGGCCTCGCCGCGGGCCAGCGCGTCCAGCGCGTCACAGTCCGCGCTGACCTGGGCGGCGGTGCGGGCCAGGGCCGCGGCGACGCCGGGGCCGAGGGCCGCCTCCAGGGCGGGCAACGCCTGGTGCCGCACCCGGGACCGGGCGTAGGCCGGGTCGGCGTTGTGCGGGTCATCCCACGGCTCCAGGCCGGCGGCCAGGCAGGCCTGCCGCAGCGTGGCCCGGGGCACCCCGAGCAGCGGGCGGCGGAAGAGGCCGCGCCGGGCGGGCATGCCGGCCAGGGCGCGCCCGCCCGCCCCCCGGGCCAGCCCGAGCAGGACGGTCTCCGCCTGGTCATCCCGGCTGTGCCCGAGCAGCACGGCGGCCGCGCTGGACCGGCGGGCGGCCTGGTCCAGGGCGGCGTAGCGGGCGGTGCGCGCGGCGCCCTCCGGGCCACCGGAGCCCGGGCCGCCGGCCACGGTCACCCGCACCTGGGCGGCCGGCTCCAGCCCGAGCCGGCCGAGGATGGCGGTCACCTGGACGGCACGCTCCGCCGAGCCCGGCTGGAGCCCGTGATCCACGGTCACGCCGCCGCCCCGCAGCCCGAGCCGGGGTGCCTCATGGGCCAGGGCGGCGGCCAGCGCGAGAGAGTCGGCGCCCCCCGAGCAGGCGGCCAGCACCAGGTCCCCGGGCTTCAGGTCGGCCAGGCCGCGCCGGAGGCAGCCCCGGACCGCAGCGACGGCCGGGTGCGGGCCCACGACCGGTCAGCCGCCTGCGGCCAGCGCGCCCCCGCGGCCCACCCGGTCCAGCCACAGCCGGGGCGCGACGAACTCGTCCTTGGTCGGAAGTGTCTCGGGCGAGGTCCACACCCGGTTGAACGTGGCCATGCCCGCTTCCTCAACGACGATCTTGACGAACCGCGAGCCCTGCGCGTACTGCTTCATCTTGAGGTCGATGCCGAGAAGGCGGCGCAGCGCCTGCTCCAGCCGGCCCCCGACCCGCGCCGGGCGTTGAACCGTTCCCTGATCTGCGCCACCGACGGGACCACCTGCGGCCCGACCGCGTCCATCACGTAGTCGCCGTGCCCTTCGACGAGGGTCATGACGCTGGTCAGCCGGTCCAGGATCTCCCGCTGGCGGGGGCTCTGGATGGCCTCGATGACGCTCTCCCCGCCATTATCGCGGACCGCGCCGGCGACCGCACCCGCGGCCGAGCGCAGCCGCTCCAGGACGGTGGCCGGATCGAGGTCGGAGGCGAGCAGGAACTCCGTCATCTGCTCCTGCACGTAGCCGCGCAGCCACGGCACCGCGGTGAACTGGGTACGGTGCGTCTCCTCGTGCAGGCAGACCCAGCGCCGGAAGTCGTGCGGGTCAACGCCGAGGTCCCGTTCCACCATCAGGATGTTCGGCGCCACCAGGGTGAGCCGCCCGGCGGGCGCGACCCCGTTGTGCGCCGCGGGGTCGGGCGGCAGGAACAGCTCGTACTGGCCCAGCACCCGGCTGGCCAGGTAGGCGAGGATGAGGCCGGCCTGCACCCCGGTGACCCGGGAGCCGACCGTGCCGACCACCGAGCCAGGCGCCGGGGCGTTGCCCTTCTCGCGCAGATGCTCGGCGAGTGGATCGAGGACCACGCGGAACCCGTCCACGTTCGCCCGGATCCATCCCGGACGGTCCACGACGGCCACCCAGCCGCCATCGTCCGGGCCGGACATACCGGTCAGGGCCCGGACCGGCTCGGACACCGTGGCGGCGAGCGCGCGGAGTTCCGCGACTACCGCCCGGGCCTCACCCAGGCTGACCTGCGGCCCTGGCCTTGCCCACCGGACCCCCGTCGAGATGGCCACGTCCCAATCGATCATCTGCCCGCTGCTGCTCACCCCTCCACCGTACGTGGTTGCCGGCCCCAGGAGGCCCTCCGCCCGCCGGTCCGGGCCAGCGAATGCCCGGAGATTCCGGACGCTGTCCAGCCGGGCGGACCTCGCCCGCCCGGCCACTTTTCACTCCAGCGTGGCGGCCCTCACTCCCGCCCGGCCACTTTTCACTCCAGCGTTGCCCATCGAACCCGGCAGATCCGGCAAATCACCGCAAGGCTGGGGTGAAAAGTCGGTTCGGCGGGCCGCCAGCGGGTCGCCGGCGGCCGGCCAGGGGTCAGCGGGCGCAGCCGCAGGCCGCCAGGGCTGAGGCCATCCCGTCGAGGGCGGTGCCGGCCTGGCCCAGGGCGCCCGCGGGCACGCCATTGGCCATGAAGGCGAAGGCCAGCAGCCGCCCGCTGGCGTCATAGGCCAGCCCGGCCAGGGCCGCCACCGTGTCCAGGTTCCCGGTCTTGGCCTGCACCAGGCCCAGCCCCGGGCCGGTGAAGCTGCCGAAGACGCTGCCCCCGGGGGCCAGGGTGCCGGAGAAGCCGGCCACTGGCATCCCGGTGATGGCGGCCCGGAGCCCGGGATGCGCCGCCCCGGCAGCCAGCCCGATCACCCGGGCCAGCGTGCCGGGCGCGATCCGGTCCTGCGGGGACAGGCCCGAGCCGTCCACCATGTGAAGGCCGCCGGCCACGCCGAGCCGGCGCAGCACGCTGGCGACGGCGGCCACGGCGCCGCTGAACGAGCCGGGGCGGCCCTCGCGCAGCGCGACCTGCCGGGCCAGGTCCTCCGCCATCACGTTGTTGCTCTCCCGCAGCATCTGGCTGACCATGGCCGAGACCGGCGGGGAGGACACCGCCGCCAGGGTGGCCGCGTGCGCTGGGGCCCGCTGCCCGGACACCGGGCCGGCCAGCCGGATCCCGTCTGCCCGCAGGAACCCCGCGAAGGCGGCGGCCGCCTGGCCCGCCGGGTCGGTGGACCGCGGCCGGAAGTTACCCGGATCGTCGGCGTCCTCCGGGGCGCCCGAGCGCGTCAGCCGGCCCTGGTCAACTTCCAGCGCGGTGATCGGGGTGACGTTGCCGGTGCTGATGTAGGCCATCGGCCAGCCCGGTGCCAGCTGCGGCCCGGAGAACAGCGAGATGTCGTAGCCCAGCCGGGCCGTCCGCACCCCGCGGGCCCGGAGCGCCCGGGCCGTGGCCGAGGCCAGCGACGCGAGCGTGGCCGGCTGCGGGTAATCGGAGGCGGGCGGCGGCCCGGCGGCCAGGGTGGGATCGCCGCCGCCGACCAGCACGACCGAGCCGGGCGAGGCCCCCAGCACGACCCGGGTGGTGAGCCGGGCGGCCGGCCCCAGCACATTCAGGGCGGCGACCGCAGTGGTCAGCTTGGCGGTGGACGCGGGCTCGAAGGTCGCCGTGGTGGCGCTGGACCAGAGCACGCGGCCGGTCAGCGCGTCGGTGACCACCGCGCCGGCGCGGTTACCGAGAGCGCCGGAGGCCAGCTTCCGGGACAGGGCAGAGGCCAGGCCGGCGCCGGCGGGCAGCGGCGCGGCGGCTGACAGGCCGGGCAGCACCGGGCCGGCCACCGCGAGCGGGTGGGCCGCGACCCGGGGGATGTCCCACCGCGCGAGCCGCGCGGGCAGCAGCACGGCCACCGCCACCCCGGCGCCCAGCGTGAAGAGGTTGACCATGGCCATCGTGGCCACCGTGGTGGCCCGGAGCCGGCTGCGCAGCGCCCGGTTCGCCAACGCCAGTCCCTTCACGAGATGCTTAGATGCCGGATGCGGGGCCTGGCCGGTGCCATGTCGCCGGCGGCCCGGCTCTGTTTACCAGGAAGGGCGGCCTGGGCACCTCCAGGCACCGGAGTCAACCACCTTCGCGGCCAGGGAGTGACATCGTGCAATTCGACGTGCTCATCGAGATACCCAAAGGGCAGCGCAACAAGTACGAGATGGATCATGAGACTGGCAGGATCCGGCTGGACCGGATGCTGTTCACCTCGACCCGCTACCCCTCGGACTACGGCTATGTCGAGGACACCCTGGCCGATGACGGGGACCCGCTGGACGCGCTGGTGCTGCTCGAGGAGCCCACGTTCCCCGGCTGCCTGATCCGGTGCCGGGCCATCGGCATGTTCCGGATGCGGGACGAGAAGGGCCTGGACGACAAGGTGCTCTGCGTGGCGGCCACCGATCCCCGGATGGCCATCCTGACCGACATCGCCGATGTCGCGGAGTTCGACCGGCTGGAGATCCAGCACTTCTTCGAGGTGTACAAGGCCCTGGAACCCGGCAAGGAAGTCGTGATCGGCGGCTGGGTGGGCCGCGCCGACGCCGAGAAGGAGATCGAGGCCTGCCGACGGCGGCTGGCGGAGTCCGCCCACTAAAAGCCATGCTCGCGATCACTTGGTCAGATGCGCGACACTGTGCGTAGCACAGGTAGAAGGAGGCTCCCGTGGATCACGCGGATGACGTGCTGAGCCGGGCGCCGCTGTTCGAAGCGCTCGACGAGGAAGGCGCCAAGGCACTGCGGTCGCTGATGACCGACGTTACCCTCGTCCGCGGCCAGCGGCTGTTCGACGAGGGTGATGAGGGTGACCGGCTCTACGTGGTACTCGACGGCAAGATCAAGCTGACCCGCGCCGCGCCCGACGGCCGCGAGAACCTGCTGAGCGTGCTCGGGCCGGGCGAGATGTTCGGCGAGCTGTCGCTGTTCGACCCGCGGCCCCGGACGTCGAGCGCAGTGGCCGTCACGGAGAGCCGGCTGGCCGCACTCGCCCATGAGGAACTGCTGGACTGGCTGACCGGCCGGCCGAAGTGTCGCTGCACCTACTGCGGGCACTGGCGCAGCGGCTGCGCCGGGCCAACGACGTGATGGCTGACCTGGTCTTCACCGACGTGCCAGGCCGGGTGGCCAAGGCCCTGCTGGACCTGGCCGGCCGGTTCGGCGAGACCACTCCGGAAGGCCTTCAGGTGCACCACGACCTGACTCAGGAAGAGCTGGCCCAGCTGGTTGGCGCCTCCCGGGAGACGGTGAACAAGGCCCTGGCCGATTTCGCGGCGCGCGGCTGGCTGACCTTGTCGGCCAAGTCGGTGCTGATCATCGACCCGGAGCGGCTGGCCAAGCGGGCCCACTAACCGGCGCGGCTGGCCAAGCGGGCCCACTAACCGGCGCGGCGGGCCAAGCGGGCCCACTAACCCGAGCGGCGGGCCAAGCGGGCCCACTAACCCGAGCGGCGGGCCAAGCGGGCCCACTAACCCGCCGCGCCGGGGGACATCCCGGGCGGAAGCTCGCCCCGGTCGGCCAGGTAGGTGAGCTGGGCCCGGACCGACCAGCGGGCGAACGGCCACAGCGACCGGTCCACGTCGGCGTACACCCGGGCCAGGACCTCGTCCTCGGTCCGGTCCCCGGCGGCCAGCGCCGCCCGCACCTCGGCGAGCCGTTCCCGGCGGTGCGCGAGGTAGAAGTCGAGCACCCCCGCCGGGTCGCCGAGCACCGGCCCGTGCCCGGGCAGCAGGGTCCGCAGCCGCTCCGCGTCGGCCAGCGCCCGCAGCCGGTCCAGGCTGGCCAGGTAGTCGGCCAGGCTGCCGTCCCCGGCGATGACGGTGGTGCCCTGGCCCAGCACGGTGTCCCCGGTCAGCAGCGCGCCGTCGGCCGGGAGCAGCAGGCAGACCGAGTCCGCGGTGTGCCCGGGGCTCGGCACCACCCGGAGCTCGCAGCCCGCGCCGGTCAGCACGTCGCCCGGGCCGAGGCCGCCGTCGCCCGGGCCGTGTCCGCCGCCGTCGCCTGCGCCGCGGCGCTGCGCCGGGTCGGCGGCGGACACCGGGGCCCCGGTCAGCCCGGCGAGCCGGGCCGCCCCGGCGGAGTGGTCGAGATGCCGGTGGGTGAGCAGGATGCGGGTCACCAGCTGCCCGGCCGCGGCGGCCAGCTCACACACCCGGGCCAGGTGGGCCTGGTCATCGGGCCCCGGGTTGACCACGAAGGCCGTGGCCGAGCCGGGCTCGGCGATCAGCCACGTATTGGTTCCGTTGAGCGTCATGGGTCCCGGGTTGGGGGCGAGCACGCACCGGGCCCGGGGGGTGCCCGCGCCGTCCACCCGCTGCTGGCCGTCCGCCGCGGTCACAGCGGGTACTCCAGGTCTGGGGGGAGGAACAGCCAGAACTCACCGCCGGACTCGGCCACCCCCGGGGTTACCGGGCTGAGGTCACGCGGCGAGTCGAGCGCGGCGGCCGCCCCGCCGCTGGCCGCCAGCTGGGCCAGGCACACGGCGGTCGGCGGGAACAGCCGCAGCGTCCCGTCCCGGGCCGCCTGGATGGCCGCCTCCGGCGGCCACCAGGCCACCTCGTCCGCCTCGCCGCCGACATGCCGGGTCCGCTGGCCGGGCGGCAGGATCGCGGCGAAGAACCGGGTGTCGTAGCGGCGCGGCTCCACTTCCGGGGTGATCCACCGCGCCCACGGCCGCAGCAGGTCCGACCGCAGCACCAGGCCACGGCGGTTCAGCAGGCCGGCCAGGGACAGCGTGTGGTCCAGCAGGGCCTGGCGGTCGGCCTCCCAGTCCGCGGCGCTGGTGTCGGCGACCAGGGCGGCGTCGGTGGGCCCGGCCAGCAGCACGCCGGTCTCCTCGAACGTTTCCCGGACCGCGGCGCAGACCAGCGCCCGGGCCAGCGCGGGTGGCGCGTCCATGCTGGCGCCCCACGCGGCGGCGTCCGGGCCGGCCCAGGCCACCTGCTCCTCGGCGTCCCGGGGGTCGACCGACCCGCCCGGGAACACGGACGCGCCGGGCGCGAACGCCATGGACCGGGCCCGCCGCAACAGGAACACCTGCAGGCCGTGACCACCGGGCGCGACGGAGCCGGGCGCGACGGAGCCGGGCGGGTCGGAGCCGGGCGGGTCGGAGCCGGGCGGGTCGGAGCCGGGCGGGTCCCCGCCCGCGGGGCGGAGCAACAGCACGGTGGCCGCGTCCCGGGCCGCGGCCGGCTCTTCCGGCCGGCCAGCACGTCGCTGAACTGCCCGGCCAGCGCAGCGGGCAGCCGCAGCACGGCCCCGGCGGGCCGCTCAGCCACCGGCCGGCTCACGCACCTCGGCGATCAGCTCGACCTCGACGGGGGCGTCCAGCGGCAGCACGGCCATGCCGACGGCGCTGCGCGCGTGCCTGCCCGCCTCGCCGAACACCTCCAGCAGCAGCTCACTGGCCCCGTTGACGACCTGCGCCTGCCCGGTGAAGTCGGCGGCGCTGGCCACGAAGCCGGTGACCTTGACGATCCGGGTCACCGCGGACAGGCTGCCGGTCACCGAGGCCACCGCGGCGAGCGCGTTCAGCGCGCAGACCCGGGCCAGGGCGGCACCCTCGTCCGCCGAGACGGCCGCCCCGACCTTGCCGGTCATCAGCAGGCTGCCGTCCACCAGCGGGAGCTGGCCCGCCGTGTAGACGTGGCGGCCGGTGCGCACGGCCGGCACGTAGGCGGCCAGCGGCGGGGTGACCACCGGGAGCTCGAGGTTCAGCGCGGCGAGCCGTTCTTCCGGCGTGGCGCCCTCGGCCACCCCCGTCACGAGCCGTCCTTGGGCCGCTTCATGTAGGCAACGAGCTGCTCGGAGTTCGGCCCGGGCACGAGTGCTACCAGCTCCCAGCCGTCCTCGCCCCAGTTGTCCAGGATCTGCTTGGTCGCGTGCACGAGCAAAGGCACCGTCGCGTACTCCCATTTCTGCATGGCGACACCTTAGCGACCTGGCCGGCCGGGGCGCCGGCGAGGCCGGGCCGCTTCCCCGGCGGCTAAGGCCGGGCGGGCGGGGCCGCGCCGTCCGGCGCCTCGGGAACCGACCCGCCGGGGGCGCCCCCGGCGGGGCCGTCCGCGATCTCGGGGACCTCGGGGACCTCGGGAGTGGGCGGGATGGCCGATTCATCCAGCTCGGGGACGGGTGCCTCGGGGATCTCCGGCAGCGGCGCGTCGGCGATCTCCGGCACGGCCGCGCCTCCCACTTCGGCCGCGGCCTCCGCGGCGGCCAGCTCGGCGTCGCCGGTGTCCGCCGGTGGCGGCTCCATGTTGGCAGGCGGGGTGGGCGCGGGCGCGTACTTCTCGAAGAACCGGAGCAGTTCCACCGGGACCGGCATGACCAGCGTGCTGTTCCGCTCGGCGGCCACCTCGACGACGGTCTGCAGCAGCCGGAGCTGCAGCGCGGCCGGGTCGCGGGCCATGACGTTCGCCGCCGCGGCCAGCCGCTTGGAGGCCTGGTACTCCCCGTCGGCGGAGATGATCCGGGCCCGCCGTTCCCGCTCCGCCTCGGCCTGCCGGGACATCGAGCGCTTCATGCCCTCGGGCAGGTTGACGTCCTTGATCTCGACCCGCTCGACCCGGATGCCCCACGGTCCCTCGGTCGGCTCGTCGATGATCCGGCGCAGCTCCCGGTTGACCACGTCCCGCTCGGCCAGCAACTGGTCCATCTCGGACTGGCCGATGATCGAGCGCAGCGAAGTCTGCGCTTGCTGGGAGACGGCGAACATGTAGTTCTGCACGTTGACGACCGCCTTGATCGGGTCAACCACCCGGAAGTAGACGACGGCGTCCACGCGCACGCTGACGTTGTCCCGGGTGATGCCCTCCTGCGCGGGCACCGCCATGGCGATGATCTGCATGTTCACTTTCTGCATCCGGTCGCCGACCGGCCGCAGGATGGTCAGTCCCGGCCCCCGGACCCCGGGCAGCACCTTCCCGAACCGGAACACGATTCCCTGCTCGTACTGCTGGACCACCCGCAGCGAGCGGCCAACCACCGTCAGCCCCCCCACGATGATCAGCACAAGGATGACCACCAGGGCTGCCAACATCGGACCCACCTCTTTCCCTTCGGCCGGGCCGTTCCGCCCGGTCTCAGCCTAGTGATTCGGCAGCCGCCCGCTACTGTCCCGGCCGCCCGCGGCGAAGCCGCCAAGGTGAGATGTGGTCCTCCGGCTTCGGTAGCCTCCTTGAGGTGAGGCGGGACACGGACTGGGAGGGCGTCCGGCTGCACGTCGTTACCGGCAAAGGCGGGACCGGCAAGACGACCGTGGCCGGGGCCCTGGCCATCGCGCTCGCCTCGGGCGGGCGCCGGGTGCTGCTCATCGAGATGGAGGGCCGCCAGGGCATCGCGCGGCTGTTCGACAGCCCGCCGCTGCCCTACGAGGAGCGCCGGGTCGCCGTCGCACCGGCCACGTCCGGGGAGCCGGGGGGCGACGTGTTCGCGCTCGCCGCGGATCCCGAGGCGGCCCTGATCGAGTACCTGGAGATGTTCTACAACCTCCGGCACGCCGGGACCGCGCTCACCCGGCTCGGGGTGGTGGATTTCGCCACCACCATCGCCCCGGGACTGCGCGATGTGCTGCTTACCGGGAAGGCCGTGGAGGCCGCGCGCCGCCGGACCGGGGGCCGCCTGCACTACGACGCGGTGATCATGGATGCCCCGCCGACCGGCCGGATCGGCAATTTCCTCAACGTGGCCACCGAGATATCGGGCCTGGCCAAGGTGGGTCCCATCCGCGGGCACGCGGACACCGTGCAGAGCTTCATCAAATCACCGCAGACGGCGGTGCACTTCGTCACGGTCCTGGAGGAGATGCCGGTGCAGGAGACCCTGGACGGCATCGCGGAACTGCGCGGCCTGGCCCAGGGCGGGCTGCAGCTCGGCGGCATCATGATCAACATGGTGCGGCCGGAGGAGCTGGCCGACGACCAGCTGCGGGCCGCCGCGGACGGGACGCTGGACGAGCATGAGCTGGAAGTGGGGCTCAAGGCGGCCGGGATCGAGGACCGGCGCGGCCTGGCCGCCAGCCTGCTCAGTGAGCTGACCCAGCACGGGCGGGAGGCGCTGGCACAGCGGGAGCAGCGGGCCCGGCTGGCCGAGGGCGGTCAGCCGCGGTACGAACTGCCGCTGATCAACGGCCCGATGGACCTGGCCGGGCTGTACCGGCTGTCCGCCGCGCTGCGTGAGCAGGGGGCGGCCTGATGGCCCCCCGGCGCCCGCCCGCCCTGGACGTGGACCGGCTGCTGGATGATCCGCGGACCCGGATCATCGTGTGCTGCGGGTCGGGCGGGGTGGGCAAGACGACCACGGCCGCGGCCCTTGGCCTGCGGGCGGCGGAGCGGGGCCGGCACGTGGTGGTGCTCACGGTGGACCCGGCCCGGCGGCTGGCCCAGTCGATGGGCCTGTCCTCGCTGGACAACACGCCGCGGCCGGTGCCCGGCAGCCGCGCCGCGGAGGCCGGCGGCAGCCTGCACGCGATGATGCTGGACATGAAGCGGACCTTCGACGAGATCGTCGAGGGGCACTCCGACCCGGACCGGGCCGAGCAGATCCTGGCCAACCCGTTCTACCAGTCGCTGTCCTCCAGCTTCGCCGGCACCCAGGAGTACATGGCGATGGAGAAGCTCGGCCAGCTGCGCCGGGCCGACGAGTGGGACCTGATCGTGGTGGACACCCCGCCGAGCCGCAACGCGCTGGACTTCCTGGATGCCCCGCAGCGGCTGGGCCGCTTCCTGGACGGCCGGCTGATCCGGCTGCTGACCGTGCCCACCAAAGTCGGCGGGCGGGCCTACCTGAAGTTCGTGACCGCTGGGTTCACCATGGTCACCGGGGTGATCACCAAGGTGATCGGCACCCAGCTGCTACGGGACGTGCAGACGTTCGTGGCCGCGTTCGACACGATGTTCGGCGGTTTCCGGGAGCGGGCCGAGGACACCTACCGGCTGCTGCAGGCCCCCGGCACCGCATTCCTGGTCATCGCCACCCCGGAGCCGGATGCGCTGCGCGAGGCGTCCTACTTCGTGGAACGGCTGTCCTCGGATCAGATGCCGCTGGCCGGGCTCATCGTCAACCGGGTGCACCGGCCGGCCGCCCCGCAGCTGTCCGCCGCGCGCAGCATGGCCGCGGCGGAAGCGCTGCAGGCGGTACCGGCCGCGCCCGGGCCGGCCACCCCGCGCGCGGGGCGATCCCGGCGCAACGGCACCGCCGCCCCGGCGGCCACCGCATCGCGCTATCCGCTGACCGCCACGGCGTTGCGGCTGCACGCGGAGCGGATGCAGCTAGCCGCGCGGGAGAAGCGGCTGAAGGAAAGCTTCACCGCCGCTCACCCGGTGATCCCGGTCACAGAGGTGCCCGCGCAGCCTGAGGACGTGCATGACCTGGAAGGGCTGCGTGCCATCGGGAATGCGCTGAACGGGGCCGGGGGCTAGCCGGGGCCGGATCTGATCGGACTCCCGATCTGGCCGGGCTATCTGATCGGACTCCCGATCTGGCCGGGCTGCGGGCCAGCCCGATGGCTGGGTAATCCCAGCAGGCGGGGTACTCAGCAGCGACGCTGCTGGCTGAGGTCCCGTCACGCCTGCACTGCACTGCGCGGCGATGCGCCGCGGCTGACGCCAGCGGTCAGCTGGCGACGAGCTCGTCGTCCGAGGTGCGCTCGTACTGGTTACGGGCGTGCTCCAGCAGCTCACGCCACGACGTCACGTCGGGGCGGCGGCGCAGCAAGGCCCGGCGCTCACGCTCGGTCATGCCGCCCCAGACGCCGAACTCGATGCGGTTGTCCAGCGCATCGGCCAGGCACTCGGTGCGGACGGTGCAGCCGCGGCAGATCAGCTTGGCCCGGTTCTGCGCCGCACCCTGGACGAAGAGCTCGTCAGGGTCCGTTCCCTTGCATGCGGCGCGGGCGGTCCAGTCAGTGATCCACATGTGGCCCACTCCTCCTGATCGTCACGGCCCGGAAGGTCGTCACGCCGGGTGGCGTTTCACCTGCGGTCCAGGGGACAGGCCGGTAAACGCCTGCCGTCGTTGTCGTCGTTGCGGAAAAGTAACTTACGGAACACGGGGGGGTTAGCGCCAGACCCGTTGGGCCCATTTCCCACATAGCCCGGCTGGGCTATGCCATGCTTGCCGAGCGGTCCCCGAGGCCATGCTGGCCGGGCGATCCCCGAGCTTGCTGGATCGTTCCTCGCCCGCGCAGGGCACCAATGCCCCGCCAGTGGACATCTTACGCGTCCGCCGACCTGACATCGCGGCCAACACGCAGCGCGTAACCTGTGCACCGTGCGGACTTCACAGGTGATGGGCAAAGCCAGCATCGCCGGGCGAATCGCGGGCCTGGCCGTGGTGGCGGGCCTGCTGGCCGGCGGCCTGGCGCTGCCCGCGGTGGGCGCGCTCGGGCTGACCGTCAAAAGCGGGGCCGACAAGTTCAACAACCTGAATGCAGGCAGCATCGGCTCCCTGCCGATCCGCTCCCAGCTGGTGGGAGCCGGCGGTCACGTGATCGCCTACTTCTACCCGAAGGGCATCGACCGCGAGCCGGTCAGCTACAACGAGATCTCCCCGGTGATGCGGGACTCGATCGTGGCCATCGAGGATTCGCGGTTCTACCAGCACGGCGCCATCGACATCAAGGGCACGTTCCGCGCCCTGGTCAACGACCTGGAACACAAGTCGGTGCAGGGCGGCTCCACGCTCACCCAGCAGTACGTGAAGAACGCGCTGATCCTGACCGCGCCGAACACCCAGATGGCCGAGCAGGCCAGCACCGACACGATCAGCCGGAAGATCAAGGAACTGCGGCTGGCCATCGAGGTGGAGAAGCAGCAGAGCAAGAACGAGATCCTGGCTGACTACCTGAACGCCGCATTCTTCGGCACGTTCGCCGGGAACCAGGCGGTCGGCATCGAGGCGGCCGCGCAACGGTATTTCGGCACCACGGCCGCCCAGCTGACCCTGCCGCAGGCGGCCATGCTGGCCGGGATGGTGGAGAACCCGGCCCGGTATGACCCCATCGCCAACCCGTCGCAGGCGCTGAAACGGCGGAACACCGTGCTGGCCCGGCTGGCCCAGCTGCACTACATCACCGAGGCGCATGCGGTCGCGGTGGGCACGCAGCCGCTCGGCCTGCACCTGACGGCGCTGCAGACCGGCTGCACCGCGAGCAGTGCCAGCCAGGCGGCGTTCTTCTGCGACTACGTGGTCGCGGTGATGCAGCACGATAAGGCCTATGCGAAAGCGTGGAACGCGCTGAACACGACGGGCGGGCTGACCATCGAGAGCACGCTCAACGGCCAGGACCAGGCGGCCGCCACGTCAGCGACGAGCTACATGGTGCCGCCGCCGCCGAACGGCGCCAACCCGAACGCGAACATCGCGTCCGAGGTCCTGATCCAGCCCGGCACCGGGCACGTGCTGGCCATCGCCAACAGCCTCCCGTACGGCACCGGGCCGGGCCAGACCACCGTTAACTACGCGGTGAACACCGAATACGACGGCAGCCCCGACGGCGTGCAGACCGGTTCCTCGTCCAAGCTGTTCACCCTGCTCACGGCGCTGGAGCAGGGGGTACCGTTCGGCTATCCGCAGACGGTGAACACGCCGGCGTCGGTGGGTGGCTTCACCAACTGCGCGGGCCAGCCGCTAGCGCCTTACCAGCTGGTAAATGACTCCCCGGGCGAGAAGGGCGCCTTCACGCTCTACACCGCGACCGAGGCTTCGGTGAACGTCTACTTTGCCATGCTGGAAAGCAAGGTCGGGCTGTGCAACGTGGTCAAGACAGCGGCTAACCTCGGCCTGACCTGGGTAAACGGCAAATCGCTCTTCGACCAGGCCACGATAGGCCAGGGTGGTCCGCAGTCATCCGCGGACAACACGCCGTCCTTCACGCTGGGCTCAGTCGCGGTTTCCCCGATGAGCATGGCCGCGGCCTACGCGACGGTGGCGGCCCGCGGCATGTACTGCCACCCGATCGCCATCGACGCCATTCTCACCCGGAGCGGCAGCAAGCTGCCGGTCGAGTCGGCCGGCTGCCACCAGGCCATCCCGGCCTCGGTCGCAGATGCGGCCAGTTACGTGCTGCAGAGCGTGCTGAACGGCCCGACCGGGACGGCGTCTGGCCTGGGCGTAGGCCGCCCCGCCGCCGGCAAGACCGGGACCTCCGACAACTTCGACTACGCCGCCTTCGGCGGCTACACCCCCGACCTGACCGGTTACGTCTCGGTATTCAACCCGGTCAGCGCGACCGGCCACCCGATGTCGGGCGGGTACGGCTCGTGCTACCGGCTCGGCTGCGACCCGGGCGGCATGTTCGGCGCGGACGCGCCCGCCCACACGTGGCAGATGACGTTCCTGCACGCGGCATTGGCCAACCCGCCGCTCAACTTCGTGATGTCCGACATCAACCCGATCCTGTGGTCGATGGGCACCGGCCAGTCCAACCCGGCGCAGAAGAAGCCCGGCCACGGCGGTAACGGCGGTGGCGGCGGTAACGGTGGCGGCGGCGGTGGTGGCGGTAACGGCGGTGGTGGCGGCGGCGGTAACGGTGGCGGCGGCGGTAACGGCGGTGGTGGCGGCACCGGCGGTGGCCCGCCAACCCACGGCTGACCCGGCATCAGAGCAGGCCCAGGTGCGGTGGGCCGGTGAGTGTCGCACCGGTGCTTCTGGTGACCAGGCCAGTGGCGGCCAGCGCCAGCCTCCGTACCGGGCGAGCAAGCGCCCCAGGTTCCTGGCCTGAGTGCGGGCGGAACTCATCGCCCCGGCCTACGCCAGCGGGCTCCTCGCGATCGGCGCCTGGCCTCCCAGGACGCCCGAACCGCTCGCCGTAAGGTACCCCGGTCCGGGGCAGCCGCTGGCTACCGGGTGCGCGTCCGTCCGCAGATCGCGCCCGGAACTCAAGCCTGAGCGGCGAGCTGGCGGCGGACCTCGGTGGCGACCCGGGCGCCGGCCGCGCGGCCGGCGATCTTCGGGGTGACCGCCTTCATCACCTGTCCCATAGCCCCCATGCCCGAGGCGCCAGACCCCTCGATCTCGGCGGTGACGATTGCAGCGACCTCCTCGTCGCTGAGCTGGGCGGGCAGGTAGGCGTCGAGGATCTCGCCTTCGGCGCGCTCCGCGGACGCCTGCTCAGTGCGGCCCGCGGCGGCGAACGCCTCGGCCGCCTCCCGGCGCCGCTTGGCCTCGCGGGTCAGCACCGTGATGACCTCGTCGTCGCTGAGCTCACGAGACGCCGGCCCGGCCACTTCCGCGGTGGACACCGCGGTCAGGGCCATCCGGATGGTGCGGGTGCGTACCTCATCGCGCGCCTTCATGGCCGCGGTCAGGTCCGACCGCAACTGGTCCTTGAGTGCTGCCATAGGCCCATCCTGCCCGGTTCCGGGGCCCGGCGCGGAGGCGGAAGGGACATGGCACCATAGGGGGATGCGATCACGAGCCCTCCAGGCACTCGGGACCGCGGCCGTGGCAGGCGGGGCCGTCCTCGTCTACGGCTCGGTGATCGAGCGGAACTGGTTCGCCCTGCGCCGCCACGAGGTCCCGGTGCTCCCGCCGGGCGCAGCCCCGCTCCGGGTGCTGCACATCTCCGACGTGCACCTCACCCCGGGGCGGCACCGGCTGATGTCCTGGGTCCGGTCCCTCGACGCGCTCGACCCCGATCTCGTGGTGAACACGGGCGATTCCATTGCCCACGCTCGGGCCGTTCAGCCGTTCCTGGACTCGCTCGGGCCGCTGCTGGACCGGCCCGGCGTATTCGTGTACGGATCTAATGATCTCTACTCACCCGTCCCCAAGAACCCGCTGCGCTACCTGTGGCGGGACAGCAGCCACGAGCACCTGCGGCATGTCCCGGATCTGCCGTGGGCCGAACTCGGCGCCGGGATGGCGGCAGCGGGCTGGCTGGACGCCAACAACAAGCGCGGCCGGGTCAAGGCAGGCGACCTGGACATCGAGGTCGGCGGGGTGCATGACTCGCACACCAACCGGGAACGCTACGACAAGATCGCCGGGGCGGCCGACCCCGCGGCGGACCTGCGGCTGGGCGTGATGCACTCGCCCGAGCCCCGGGTGCTGGATCAGTTCACCGCGGATGGGTTCGACCTGCTGCTGGCCGGCCACACGCACGGTGGCCAGCTCCGCGTGCCGCTGTACGGGGCGCTGGTGACCAATTGCGGCATCGACCGCGAGCGGGTCAGTGGACTGCACCGGCACCCGGCCGGGCCACCCAAGACCGGCCAGCCGCAGCCCTGGCTGCACGTGTCCGCCGGGCTGGGCACGTCGCCGTGGGCGCCGGCCCGGTTCGCCTGCCGCCCGGAGGCAACCCTGCTCACGCTGGTCCCCCGGATCGGCTAGACTGCCGGAGGTTTCAGGTTCGGCCACCCTGGGGGCTCGTCCCCAGATGGCCACCGGGGTGTGGCGCAGCTTGGCAGCGCGCTTCGTTCGGGACGAAGAGGCCGCCGGTTCAAATCCGGCCACCCCGACCAGAGTTTGCTCAGGTCAACGCCCATTTGTAGTCCTCTGCGAGCCGGACGGCTCGCTGGTGTCCAATTCTGGGAGCGGAATGGGAGCCCCCGACGGGAAAGACCTGTACGTCGTCGGCTACAACCATTACGTGTCAGTGATCAGCACCGGCGCCCGCCGCGTCACCGGCACCGTCATTGTCGAATGCCATCCCGCATACGTGACGGTCAGCCCTGACAACCGTGACATTTACGTCGCCCACGACAACCGCCGCCCCGGTGACCTATCGGTGATCACCCACAGTTAGGTACACAACGCCAGGATGACGATCAGCGCGGGAACTGCAATGATCGCGGCGAGTTTGAACCGGGTGAACCAGCGGGGGTCGGGGTCCGGGTTCCAGGCAGCCACCCGGTGATTGTCGCGGGCGGTGCGCGAGGTGAGCGTCTCAAGATAGCGCAGCCCGGAGGGTCCTCGTCGAGGCGGGCTGGCCGGAGCCGGAGGAGTAGCGGACGAGTTCCGGCACAAGATCGGTGACTACCTCTACAGGCCGTCAAAGGACTGGTGAGATAGCCTCCAGGACCCCAGCGGAAGGCACCGGACGTTGCAGCTCGGCCTCTGGGCCGGAAGCATGGGGCAAGGCAATCGCGGCGGGGCCGCTCTGAATGCCAAGCACTACCCGGCGCGCTAATCCCGGCCGGTGCGCGAAGTAGACGGCGTCTCACCGCGCCTCCGGCGCCTCTTAGCCACGGCGGCACCTCACTCCGGGGCGGAGTCCATGAGACTCATGACCGCGGCAGACGCTCTCCCGGCCTGGTTGGTGATTTGGCAACCAGATCGTCAAGGTACCGGCAATAACCGCGGGTCACGCTGAGGGGAGACAGCAGGAGGTGACCGATGATCTCGACTCCCGAGCGCAACGCCGGGCAGAGCACGGTCGTAGCACGCCTGTACGCGGCCGCGGCTGAGGTGCCGTGCCAGCGACAAGCGATCGTCACCGGCGGCCTGCCCGGCTCCAACCGGCGCGGCGCCGCAGCGGAGTCCGGCGCGGACCTGTCCCGCTACTTCACCGTCAGCATCGAAGGTGTCCTGCAGGAGATGGCCGCCTGCGGGCTCATCCCGGCGGTGACGGGCCTGTCCCCTATGGAAGCCTCCAGCCTGGCCCACGCCGAGGCACAGTTCATCGGCAAGCGGGTGGCCATGCTCGGCCTGGCCGACGGACCGAACCTGCTGCTGGAAGTCTCCATGGCCTTGGAGTGTTCCCGCTTTTTTGGACACCAGATTTAGGCTGCCAATTGACTGAGTTGCCTATATCCTAGTTCGTATTCTTGGGGTGTCAAGTACCCGAGCGTTGAATGTCTCCGGACTGGATTATAGTAGTTGGCAATCCAGTCCGACGTCTCCTTTTCCAGGTTCCCGAGCGTAGGCCACGGGCGGGTATGGATCAGCTCCTTCTTATACGTCGCGAAGAACGATTCCGATACGGCATTATCGTAACAGATCCCTGTCCTTCCGAGGGAACGCCTGATATTATTCTGCGTGCAGTACTCATCGAATACGGAGGACGTGTACTGGCAGCCGCGGTCGGAATGAAATATCACACCGGCCGGCGGCTTCCGGGCAGCAATGGCCATGTCGAGAGCGGCGATGATCAGGCTGGTCCGCATATGCGCGGCGATAGCCCAGCCGACTACTTTGCGCGAGTAAAGGTCGATGACGGTCGCGAGATAGGCCCATCCGTCCCACGTCTTTATGTAGGTGACGTCACCGCACCAGCGCGTGTCAGGGAGCGCGGCCGTGAAGTCCCGGCCGATCAGGTCCGGGGCCGGGACCGGCTGGTCCCCGCCGATGGTGGTCCGCTTCCACGCCTTCGGGTGGCGCCCCCGCAGGCCAGCGGCCTGCATCAGCCGGTGGACGCGCTTGTGCGACACCATCTGGCCCAGCGCCGCCAGGCCCGCGCGCATCCGGCGCACCCCAGGATTGCCGCGCGCCTCATCGTAAACCTTCCTCATGACCGCGATAAGCGCGGAGTCGTCTTTCGACCGCTGGGATGGCTCCGCGCCCCGCCAGGCGTAATAGCCGGAACGTGAGACTCCCAGCCAGGCACACATGAATGACACCGGGTAGGCGCCCGAATCAGCCCAGCCCGCGATGGCAGCGAATCTTACTGATTGCCTTTCGCGAACCAGGTCGCTACTTTTTTTGCGAACTCCACCTGCATCCGCAGCTCGGCGATCGCCGATTTGTCGTCCCTGGACTCAGCCCGCAGCCGGATCAGCTCGGCCCGCTCGGACTCGCCCAGCGGGGCATCCGGGTTCTTCCCGGATTCCGCGGCATCTCGTGCCACCTTCACCCACTTGCCCAAAGTCATCTCGTGGACGCCGATGTTACGGGCGACCTCAGCGACCGGGCGGCCGCCGTCAAGGACGAAAGCTACCGACTGCGCCTTGTACTCCGGCGTATATGAGCGGCGTGTCGAACCCATTTCTCGCTCTCCCGACGAATCGGGCAGCTAAGCCGGGTGTCCACCGAAGCGGGTACGTTCCACCTCCCGCGCAGCCACCCAGAACTGGATCGCTACGCTGCACGCCGCCGGGTACCCCGTCGAAGCCGTCTTCGCAGAGATCAGCGCCGTCTTCGCAGAGATCAGCATTGCCGAGTCGATCGGCCGCTGCGACGCCGCGCACCGCCACGGCGAGGAGGAGCTGCGCCGCGGCCGCGGCTACGGTGGGCGGTACATTCCTGCGGACGCGATCCAGGCTCTCGCCGACACTCCCGACGGCGCGATCGCCGGCACCTTCGACGACGTCGTCCACGCCTACGATCAGGGAGCCCTCACTGCCGCCGACTACACCGTCCTAGTTCACGCCGCCACCCAAGCTCGCCGATCAACTGGGGGGTCGACCTTGATCATCTTGATGGATAGGTGTGTAGTTCTAGGGTTGGGATGGCACCGAGAATGGCATTAGCAGTGAAATCGTGCAGACAGCAAGATCATTAACGGCAGGCTGGAGCGAGGTGCGGACGCGGATACCGGGCAAAGGGGCGCTGGCGGGGGCATCTCGGTGCGCATCAGCGAGCGCGCTGTCGAGCGCTATGACGCCGCTTCAGCCCGGGCTAGATCTTGGACGGACCCACCGCGGAAGCACTCCGTTGACACGCCCGCCGCGTTCGCCGGACTGCCACCGCCACCGACGCCGGAGGCACTCACCGCGCCGCTGTGACGTTCGGTCCTGCCGCCCGCCGGCCGCTGGACATGATCTTCGGGGCACATCCAGCACGCCCAGCCGCAGCGGAACTGCCATGAACCGCGCAATCGCAGCCGCCCCGGTCAACGGGGGGCGGGGAGGGGCTGATCTGCACCACCAGGCAGGTTCCGGGCAGCTTCTCGCTGGCGGGCGAGCGCACGGTGGGGGATCCGGGTCTGGATGGATGCGTCAGCGCCCTAGCGCTTTCAAGACTCGCGCCCAAATCGCCGTGACCTGCGCCAACGATCACTGCGGTTAGCATTTAGCCGTGCATTTGCCATGCCGCATCCGGGTCGGCTCCCTTGCTGGCGCATGGGGTCCGGTCAACAGGAGGTGGCGGCCATACCTGGGTGGGGTGGTGGTGTGTGTGCTCTGGTTGTGTTAGTCAGGCGTCGTAGCTGTAGGCGGCTGGGTGCTGGTCTGGCGGCGGGGCGGGTTGGCGGGGGTGGGTTTTGTGGGTGTGACGTTACGGCTGGCGGTCCGGGCTGAGGGTGGGGGCCGGGTGGCGGATCTGGTGCTGGAGGGGGCGGGTGCGCGGCGGACGGCGTCGGCGCGGGTCGGGTTCGGGCTGAGCGACCGGGACCGGGAGGATGTCCGCTGGTATCTGGAGGATTACCTGCAGTACCCGGTTGATCCTGCCCCGGACATCGCCCGGGAGGTGGAGGCGCGGCTGGCTGCGCTGGGGGAGGACCTGTTCCGGCAGGTGTTCCAGGCCAGCCCGGGCACGATGCGGGTCTGGGATGCGGTGGCGCCGGACCTGGCGGGGGCGCGGGTGGAGGTGGCGACCGGGGCCGAGGGAACGGGGATCCCGTGGGAGCTGCTGCGTGACCCGGCCACCGGCGGGGTGGTCTCGGTGCGGGCGGGCGCGTTTGTCCGCACCCTGGCCGAGACCACCGCCGAGGTGCCGGTCCCGGAGGCTGCGCAGCGGTTGCGGGTGCTGCTGGTGATCTGCCGGCCGGGGGGCCGGGCTGATGTGCCGTTCCGGTCGGTGGCCAGCCACCTGGTCCGGCTCAGCCGCCGGGCGCGGGAGGTGCTGGAGGTGGATGTGCTGCGGCCGCCGACCTTCGCCCGGCTGGCCACCGTGCTGGAGGCGGCGCGGGACCGGGGCAGGCCGTATCAGGTGGTGCATTTCGACGGGCACGGCGCCTGGCTCGATGATGAGACGCTGGCGGCCGGGAGCGTCGAGACGCTGGGCCGGGAGCAGTTCTCGGTGCTGTCGGAGCCCCGGCCGGGCTCGCATGGGTACCTGGTGTTCGAGGATCCGGCCACGAGGAGTAATCAGCTGCTGGTGGACGGCCCGGCGCTGGGGCAGCTGCTGGCCGACACCGGGGTGCCGGTGCTGGTGCTGAACGCGTGCCGCAGCGCCCACGCCGGCCTGGCCACCCAGCCCAGCCACGACGGCGGCACCGAACAGGATGCGCAGGGGCGGGTGCGGGCGTATGGGTCGCTGGCCCAGGAGGTGATGGACACCGGGGTGGCCGGGGTGGTCGCGATGGCCTACAACGTTTATGTCGTGACCGCCGCGCAGTTCATCGGCGGTGTCTACGCCAGCCTGCTGGAGGGCCGCCAGCTGGGCCAGGCGGTCACCACCGCCCGCCGGCAGCTGGCCGCCTCCCCGCTGCGCCAGGTCGCCTTGCAGCCGCGGCCGTTGCAGGACTGGCTGGTGCCGGTGGTGTTCGAGGCCGCCCCCCTCACCCTCCGCACTGCCGCGCCCGCCCAGCAACAGCCGGGGCTGAGGGTCAGCCTGGACCAGGCCGAGGCGGGGCGGGAGCGGGCCAGCCTGGACCCGGGCCTGCCGGCCAGCCCGGATGCCGGGTTCTACGGCCGCGATGAGACCCTGCTGGCCCTGGACCGGGCGTTCGACACGCACCGGATCGTGGTGCTGCACGCCTGGGCGGGCGGCGGGAAGACCACCACCGCGGCGGAGTTCGCCCGCTGGTATGTCCTGACCGGCGCCGCCCAGGACCTGCTGTTCACCTCGTTCACCCGCCACCTTCCGCTGGCCCGGCTGCTGGACCAGATCGGCGACCACTACGGCCCCGCCCTGGCCCGCGGCGGGCTGGACTGGGCCACCCTCACCGGCACCCAGCGGCGGGACGTGGCGCTGGAGGTGCTGGGGCAGGTGGGCTTGCTGTGGATCTGGGACAACGTCGAACCCGTCGCCGGGTTCCCGGCCGGCACCCCCAGCACCTGGACACAGCAAGAACAGCACGAGCTCGCCGCGTTCCTCCGCGACCTCGACCAGCAGGCCACCGGGACCGGGGCTGGGACCGGGTGCAAGGTGCTGCTCACCTCCCGCCGCGACGAGCAGGGCTGGCTGGGTGACCTGCCCGCCCGCATCCCGCTGCCGCCCATGCCGATGCTGGAACGCCTCGAGCTCGCCAAAGCGGTCGCCAGCCGGCAAGACGGCGGGCAGCAGTTCCTGGACGTCGAAGACTGGCGGCCGCTGCTGGAATTCACCCAGGGCAACCCGCTGACCGTCACCGTGCTGGCCCGCCAGGCCCTCCGCGACCACCGGACCAGCAAGGCGCAGATCCAGGACTTCGTGGGCCAGCTGCGGGCCGGCGCCGCGACCATCACCGACGACCAGGCGCAGGGCCGCAGCACATCCCTGGCCGCCTCCCTCGACTACGGCTTCACCAACGCCTTCACCGAGGATCAGCGTGCCCAGCTCGCCCTCCTCGCCTTGTTCCAGGGGTTCATCGACGTCGACGCCCTCCGCGCCATGGGCGACCCCGGCCAGGACCGTGGCCCGGTGCCCGCCCTCACCGGGCTCGGGCGCGAGGCAGGGGTCGCGCTGCTGGACCGGGCCGCCGAAACCGGCCTCCTCACCCCCTACGGCGGCGGGTACTACGCCGTCCACCCCGCCGTCCCCTGGCACCTGCACCGCCTTTTCCAGCAGCACTACGGCCCCCCGGACGCCCCCGCCGCCCGCCACGCCCTCCACGCCTGGACCATTGCGGAGAGCGACCTCGGCAACTACTGGCGCCGCCAGTACGCACAAGGCCGCGTCACCGTCATCAGCTTCCTGGGGGCGGAGGAGGATAACCTGCTGCGGGCCCGCCACCTGGCCCGCCAGAACGGCTGGTGGGACCTGGTCATCGGCCCCATGCAAGGCCTGCGCGTCCTCTACGAGCACACCGGGCGGACCGTGGAATGGCAGCGGCTCGTCGACGAGCTCACCCCCGACCTCACCGACCCCGCCACCGGCGCCCCCATCCCCGGCCGCGAACAGCAATGGGCCATCCTCACCAGCTACCGCGTCCGCATCGCCCGGGAGGCCCGGGACTGGCCCGCCGCCCAACACCTCCAGGAAGCTGTCATCGCCTGGGACCGCCAGCAAGCCGCCGGCCTTCTCACCCTCCCCCCGGAAACCCTCAGCGAGGACCAGCGCAACACCGTCCGCAACCTCGTAGTGGACATCCAGGACCTTGGCCACATCCTGCGGGAACAGGACCAGCCAGGCTGCGTAGACCACTACCTCGAAGCCATAGAGCTACTTCAGCGGATCGGCGGCCGCCGCGACGAAGCCTCGGTCGCGATGAACCTCGGCCACACCTACAGTGACATCCTCGCCCTGCGCGACCTCGGCCAGGCCGAGCACTGGTACCGGCGAGCCCTTGAGCTGATGGAAGACCATGACACCCTCGGCCGGGCACGGACCACCGGCGAGCTTGGTGGCCTCGCCTACAGGCGGTTCATCGACGCCCGGCGGGCCGGGGAACCTGTCAGGCAGCAAGCCCGCCACCTCACCGACGCCGCCAACGCCTACCAGCAGGCACTCGACCTGATCCCTCCCGACGCGGTAGGCGACCTTGCCGTGGCCCACCATCAGCTCGGGAACGTCTACCGCTACGCCAGGGACACCGACGCCGCGCTGCGCCACCTCCAGCAGGCCATCCAGTACCGCGAGCGGCAGGACAACCGCTACGGTGCCGGGCAGACCCGCTTCAATGCCGCCATCACTCTCGCTGACGCCGGGCGGAACCGGGACGCCCTTCTCTACGCCGAGGCCGCCCTCCGTGACTTCCAGGCCGTCGGCCCCGGCGCCGCCGGGGACGCCGAGCAGGCACGCCAGCTCATCACCCAGCTCGGACAGCAAGCACCAGGCCAGCCAAACGCGAGTTAATTCCCTGGGGGAACTCAATGCAAGTGGAACAGCTTGACTCACGAGGGATTGCCCTATGACTGATAGTGACTGGCTCGATGGGTTGCCGGTGATTGGTGAGCTGTCGCCGGAGGTGGCGGCGGTGAAGCTGCGGGAGGTGGGTGAGGATGAGCTCGCCCAGGCTCTGGATGACGCGCCGGAGGCGGCCCCGGAGGCGTTTGGCGTGCTGTCGCGGCTGGGGATCGGCAGGGACCGGGCGTGGGCGCATACGGCGCACGCGGTCGGGTACCTGGCGCCCGCGGCCGGCCCGCAAACGGGCCTGCTGGAGATCCAGCAGGCCGGGAACATCGCCGCGGACGAGGGGCTGAGGGGTGCCCGGGTGAAGCTGACCCTGGATGGGCTGCGGGTGGCGGATTACCCGGGCCGGGGGATGCACCGGGTGCTGTTTGACTTCGCGGCCCGCAACCAGACCGATCAGGGCGCCGAGCAGCTGCACTTCAGTACCGCCTACCGAGTGGCAGAGGGTGAGGAGGCGGCGGTGCTGGGCCGGCCCATCTTCACCGGCCTGCAGGCCGGGACGGAGGGCTTGTTCCTGCAATGCCTGACGGTGAACGTGCTGAATGAGGGGGATGAGGCGCTGCTGCGATTCCTGGAAGGTGACGCGTTCACCAGCGGGCTGCAGCTGCTGACCACCGCGCAGCCGGCGCTGGGCCCGTTCGTGGCCCTCACCCTCGGCCTGACCCAGACGATCGCCAAGCGCAACCGCAACGTGCCGGTGCAGGCGGTGGACCTGGGCCTGGATTTCAGCCAGATACCGGTGCGGCCCAAGCTGGCTGAGGGCTCCTACATCGCGGTGCAGATCCCGCAGAGCCTGCGCACCGTGTGGGAATGGGAGGACTGGCGTTATGACCCGGCCAAGGGCCACCTGGTCAGCGCCGATGACCCGGGCCTGCTGATTCCCTACAACTATTTCGTGGTCGGCATCAGCCGCTACAGCGGCCCCTGACCGCGCTCGTCTGGCAGCGGCCCGGCAGGCCTTAGGGGCCTGCACAGTGGCTGCGGCGGGTGAGGAGGAATCGGTGCGGGTGCTGCGGCTGACCCATTCTGGGAGTGCTGATGCTCACCGGGTGGACATCGAGGTGGAGGTGCCGGGGATGGCGCGGCGGACCGCGACCGCCCGGTTCCCGTTCGCCGTCCCGGCGAAAGAGCAGGAGCTGATCCGCTGGTACTTCGAGGACTACCGGGAAGGGCCCGCCGACGCGGTGACCCGGCTCCGCGCCGGGCGGGCCGGACGGCGGCTCGCCGAGCTGGGCGGTGAGCTGTCCGCGGCGGTGTTTGAGGCCAGCCCGGCGGCCCGCCGCCTGTGGGCGGCGGTCCAGCCCCGGCTCGCCGAGTTCCGGGTGGAGGTGGTCAGCGATGTGGCCGGGGCGACGTCGCTGCCGTGGGAGGCCATGACCGGCCCCGGCACCGGCCAGCCGCTGGCCCTGGGGGCCGGGGCGATGGTCCGCGCCCAGCCCCAGGCCGCCCTTCCCCCCGTACTGCCGGAAGCCGGCGCGGTGGTACGGGTGCTGGTGGTGATCGCCCGCCCCCACGAGACCGACGTGGCGTTCCGGTCGGTGGCCCATCACCTGGCCCGCCTGCAGGAGGCTGGCAGCCAGGCCCTCCATCTCGATGTGCTGCGCCCGCCTGCCTTCACCGAGCTGACCCGGGTGCTGCAGGCCGCCTGGGAGCGCGGCGTGCCCTACCGGGTGGTGCACTTCGACGGGCACGGCGTGTGGGGCGACCCCGCCGAAAGGCAATGGCTAGCAGGAGTGATCCCCGGCGCGGACCGCGGGCCGGCTGATGTGTGGCTGGCCTCTCCCGCCCGGCCCGGCGCCCACGGTTACCTGCTGTTCGAAAACCCCGCGCTGCCCGGTAATGCCCAGCTGGTCGACGGGCCTGCCCTCGCGGGCCTGCTCACCGGCACCGGCGTGTCTCTGCTGACCCTCAACGCGTGCCGCTCCGCCCTCGCCGAGCCCCCAACCCGGCCTGCGGATGGCCTAGGCGATCCTCACGTGGAGGTCCGGGCGTTCGGGTCGCTGGCCCAGGAGGTGATGGACGCCGGCGCCGCCGGGGTGCTGGCCATGCGCTACAACATCTACGTGGCGACCGCCGCCCGCCTGGTCGCCGGCGTCTATGCCGGCCTGCTGGCCGGCCAGTCGTTCGGCGCCTCGGTCCGGGCCGCCCGCATCAGCCTGGCTGCCAGCGCGCCGGGCGGGACCGACGCCGCGATCCAGGACTGGATGGTCCCCGTCGCCTACGAAGCCGCCCCCCTCCACCTGACCACCCTGCCCCCCGGCACCAACCAGCAGACCGCGCCCGCGTCCCCGGCCCGGCCGGCCACCCTCAGCCTCCCCGCCGATAGGTTGCCCGCTCCGCCCGCTGCGGGTTTTTACGGTCGTGACGCTACGCTGCTGGCCCTCGACCGCACCTTCGACACCCAGCCGATCGTGCTGCTGCACGGCGAAGCCGGGATCGGCAAAACGGCCACCGCCGCCGAATTCGCCCGCTGGTACACCCGCACCGGCGGCGCCTGCCCGCCCGCCGTCTACATCTCACTGACCGGGCACGCCACCATGACCGGGCTGGTCACCGCCCTGGCCGCACTCCTCGCCGGGGGCCCCGCCGGGCCACCAACCCACTCGTCGGACGACCAGGGGGGTGACCAGCATCTCCAGGCGATCGGCCAGGTCATGCGCCAGGCACCGGGGCTGTGGATCCTCGACGACCTCCACGCTGTCTCCGGTCACCGGGACCAGCCATCCGCCTGGGCCCCGCAACAGCGGCAGGACCTGCTCACCTTCCTGCGCGCCGCCCGTGACACCCAAACCAGGCTGCTGCTGCTGTCCCGCCACGACGAGCAAGCCTGGCTCGGGGACCTCCCAGCGCGGCTGCCCCTGCCTCCCCTGCCGCCCGCAGACCGCAGCCTCCTCCTGCGAGCCGTCGCCGCCACCTGCCACATTCAGGTCACCGGTCCCGGCCCCGCCTCACCCGCACTGCGCGCCATCGGCGGCAACCCCCGCACCATCATCGGCCTCACCGAACAAGCACTCCGCGCCGGATGCACCACAACCACCGAACTCGTCACCTTCCTGGCCCAGGCCACCACCACCCGGACGCCACCCCCGTCCCCCGACAGCGATCCCGGCACGGACACCGGCCACACGGAACCTACCCCTTGAATGGTCAGGCAGGTCCCGCAACTTTCCGGATTTTCCCGGGGTAGCCGGACGCAGGGCCTGATAGGTGCATCTCGCCAGGTCACGGACTAGATGTGGGTTATGTTCACCCGCGTGTGAATGCGTATGCGCAATTGCCACCCATCCCTTATTAGCCCAGAACTGGCGGGGCCTTTGTCACCGGACTAGTGCGGCTCATGCACAGTCTCGAATCCACCACATCCAGGACCAGGGCAGAGCGGTGTCGCTGATTTTAGGGGCTGACCAGTCATGTCAGCCCAGGACAGGCATTGACCCGGCTCTAACAACCGGGTCTGGACAAGGCTGGCAGCCGCCCCGCGGTCCCGTCCTGCCCCCGCAATCCGACAAGACCGCACGGGCCGCCCACAGCGGCCCACGCGGCATCAACGGGTGTCAGAACGGTCGTACTTCCTGCTCTTCCGTACCTGTTTAGCTTCCGTCCCTGCACTGCGTTTGCGGCGGCGCCGGGGCCGATGGCTTCGAAGTCGCGTTGAGGGCGGCCTTGGCGTAGAGGAGAGCTTCCCGGTTCCATCCAGTGTCGGCGAGAGCGAAGGCGGCGTTGAGGCGGCTCTGCCCGGCGCCGTAGTGGTTGTCCTGCCGCTCCTCGTAATGGATCGACTGTTGGTAGTGGCCCAGGGCGGCATCGGTGTCCCCGGCGTCGCGGTAAATGACTGCCGAGTTGATGGTGGGTCACAGCCAGTTCGCTGACAGCGTCCGAGGGGAACTTGTCGAGTGCCTGCAGGTAGGCGGTTGTCGGCGTCAGCGAGGTGGCGGGCTTGCTGCTCGGCCGGTTCGCCGGCCCACCGGGCGTCGACGAACCGCTTGTAGGCGACGGCGCCGAGCGGCGCGCTGGTTGTGCCAGGCCGAGGATGTCATGGTCTTCGAGGCAGCTCGAGGCGCTGGCTGGTACCAGTGCTCGGCCTGGGAAATCGCCCAGGGCGGGCATGTCCTCGTCTGCGGGGCCGAGGTTAATACTCGATCGAGCATTCCTGGTGGCGGATGACGGTCCTTTTTCACGGCTCCAAGCTTCAGGAATGGTCACGCAGCCAGGCTGTCCTGGCCCACGCTGGGTGTGGCCGAGGTTCTCCGATGGCGACCGCGAGGCTCGGATGATGTGGCGCGGGTCGCCGTTGAGTGTTTCCGGTGGCTGGGAGAGGACGCCGGCGGCTTGCTGGCGGTCCCAGGTGATGAGGGCTTCCTGGAGAATTGGGCGGCGGGCCGGTCCAGCGCCTCCGGCGATTCCGACGCCGTATTCGATGAGCACGGACCATTGCTCTTCGCGGCCGGGGATGGGGGCGCCGGTGGCGGGGTCGGTGAGGTCGGGGGTGAGGTCTTCGACGAGCCGCTGCCATTCCACGGTCCGCCCGGTGCGCTGCGTAGAGGACGCGCAGGCCTTGCATGGGGCCGATGACCAGGTCCCACCAGCCGTTCTGGCGGGCCAGGTCGCGGGCCCGCAGCAGGTTATCCTCCTCCGCCCCCAGGACAGCTGATGACGGTCGACGCGGCCTTGTGCGTACTGGTCGGCGCCAGTAGTTGCCGAGGTCGCTGCTCCGCAATGGTCCAGGCGTGGAGGGCGTGGCGGGCGGCGGGGGCGTCCGGGGGGCCGTAGTGCTGCTGGAAAAGGCGGTGCAGGTGCCAGGGGACGGCGGGGTGGACGGCGTAGTACCCGCCGCCGTAGGGGGTGAGGAGGCCGGTTTCGGCGGCCCGGTCCAGCAGCGCGACCCCTGCCTCGCGCCCGAGCCCGGTGAGGGCGGGCACCGGGCCACGGTCCTGGCCGGGGTCGCCCATGGCGCGGAGGGCGTCGACGTCGATGAACCCCTGGAACAAGGCGAGGAGGGCGAGCTGGGCACGCTGATCCTCGGTGAAGGCGTTGGTGAAGCCGTAGTCGAGGGAGGCGGCCAGGGATGTGCTGCGGCCCTGCGCCTGGTCGTCGGTGATGGTCGCGGCGCCGGCCCGCAGCTGGCCCACGAAGTCCTGGATCTGCGCCTTGCTGGTCCGGTGGTCGCGGAGGGCCTGGCGGGCCAGCACGGTGACGGTCAGCGGGTTGCCCTCGGTGAATTCCAGCAGCGGCCGCCAGTCTTCGACGTCCAGGAACTGCTGCCCGCCGTCTTGCCGGCTGGCGACCGCTTTGGCGAGCTCGAGGCGTTCCAGCATCGGCATGGGCGGCAGCGGGATGCGGGCGGGCAGGTCACCCAGCCAGCCCTGCTCGTCGCGGCGGGAGGTCAGCAGCACCTTGCACCCGGTCCCAGCCCCGGTCCCGGTGGCCTGCTGGTCGAGGTCGCGGAGGAACGCGGCGAGCTCGTGCTGTTCTTGCTGTGTCCAGGTGCTGGGGGTGCCGGCCGGGAACCCGGCGACGGGTTCGACGTTGTCCGCAGACCCACAGCCAGTCCACCTGGCCCAGCACCTCCAGCGCCACGTCCCGCCGCTGGGTGCCGGTGAGGGTGGCCCAGTCCAGCCCGCCGCGGGCCAGGGCGGGGCCGTAGTGGTCGCCGATCTGGTCCAGCAGCCGGGCCAGCGGAAGGTGGCGGGTGAACGAGGTGAACAGCAGGTCCTGGGCGGCGCCGGTCAGGACATACCAGCGGGCGAACTCCGCCGCGGTGGTGGTCTTCCCGCCGCCCGCCCAGGCGTGCAGCACCACGATCCGGTGCGTGTCGAACGCCCGGTCCAGGGCCAGCAGGGTCTCATCGCGGCCGTAGAACCCGGCATCCGGGCTCGCCGGCAGGCCCGGGTCCAGGCTGGCCCGCTCCCGCCCCGCCTCGGCCTGGTCCAGGCTGACCCTCAGCCCCGGCTGTTGCTGGGCGGGCGCGGCAGTGCGGAGGGTGAGGGGGGCGGCCTCGAACACCACCGGCACCAGCCAGTCCTGCACGCCCGCCGCTCCAAGGTGACCTGGCGCAGGGGGAGGCGGCCAGCTGCCGGCGGGCGGTGGTGACCGCCTGGCCCAGCTCCCGGCCCTTCAGCAGGCTGCGTAGACATCGCCGATGAACTGCGCGGCGGTCAGACATAAACGTTCTAGGCCATCGCGACCACCCCGGCCACCCCGGTGTCCATCACCTCCTGGGCCAGCGACCCATACGCCCGCACCCGCCCCTGCGCATCCTGTTCGGTGCCGCCGTCGTGGCTGGGCTCGGTGATCAGGCCGGCGTGGGCGCTGCGGCACGCGTTCAGCACCAGCACCGGCACCCCGGTGTCGGCCAGCAGCTGCCCCAGCGCCGGGCCGTCCGCCAGCAGCTGATTACTCATCGTGCCGGATCCTCGAACACCAGGTACCCATGCGAGCCCGGCCGGGGCTCCGACAGCACCGAGAACTGCTCCCGGCCCAGCGTCTCGACGCTCCCGGCCGCCAGCGTCTCATCATCGAGCCAGGCGCCGTGCCCGTCGAAATGCACCACCTGATACGGCCCGCCCCGGTCCCGCGCCGCCTCAGCACGGTGGCCAGCCGGGCGAAGGTCGGCGGCCGGAGCACATCCACCTCGAGCACCTCCCGCGCCCGGCGGCTGAGCCGGACCAGGTGGCTGGCCACCGACCGGAACGGCACATCAGCCCGGCCCCCCGGCCGGCAGATCACCAGCAGCACCCGCAACCGCTGCGCAGCCTCCGGGACCGGCACCTCGGCGGTGGTCTCGGCCAGGGTGCGGACAAACGCGCCCGCCCGCACCGAGACCACCCCGCCGGTGGCCGGGTCACGCAGCAGCTCCCACGGGATCCCCGTTCCCTCGGCCCCGGTCGCCACCTCCACCCGCGCCCCCGCCAGGTCCGGCGCCACCGCATCCCAGACCCGCATCGTGCCCGGGCTGGCCTGGAACACCTCCCGGAACAGGTCCTCCCCCAGCGCAGCCAGCCGCGCCTCCACCTCCCGGGCGATGTCCGGGGCAGGATTAACCGGGTACTGCAGGTAATCCTCCAGATACCAGCGGACATCCTCCCGGTCCCGGTCGCTCAGCCCGAACCCGACCCGCGCCGACGCCGTCCGCCGCGCACCCGCCCCCTCCAGCACCAGATCCGCCACCCGGCCCCCACCCTCAGCCCGGACCGCCAGCCGTAACGTCACACCCACAAAACCCACCCCCGCCAACCCGCCCCGCCGCCAGACCAGCACCCAGCCGCCTACAGCTACGACGCCTGACTAACACAACCAGAGCACACCCACCACCACCCACCCGTCCACCCCAAGTTTCGCCCAGTCTCCCGCCGCTCCCGGCGGGCCCTGGTGGTCACCTTGCGCAGCTGGTAGTTCAGCGACTGGGACTGTAGTTTCAACGGTGTAACTCCTGACAAACAGGGAGACACCAGTGACAGACGTGACGACCAGCTGGGACCAGGACGGCCCGGAGCTGCCGGCGGCTGATGAGCAGCTGCTGCGGGAGCTGACCGAGCGGGCCCGCGAGGGCGGGCTGAAGCTCACCGGCGAGGGCGGCCTGCTCGGCCGCCTCACCAAGATGGTGATCGAGGGCGCCCTGGAAGGCGAGCTGGATGATCACCTTGGCTATGGCAAGCACGACCCGGCGGGCCGTGATGGCGGTAATTCCCGTAATGGCTACCGGGCGAAGACCGTGCTCACCGATGCGGGGCCGGTGGACATCAGCGTGCCGCGGGACCGGGATGCCAGTTTCGAGCCGAGGATCGTCGCGAAAAGGCAGCGGCGGCTGACCGGTGTCGATGAGATGGTGATTTCCCTGTCGGCGAAAGGGCTGACGCACGGGGAGATCTGCGCGCACCTGGCCGAGGTGTATGGCGCGGAGGTCTCGAAGCAGACGATCAGCGCGATCACCGACCGGGTCATGGACGGCATGGCGGAATGGCAGAACCGCCGCCCCCTAGATCCAGTCTATGCGGTGCTGTTCATCGACGCGATTAATGTGAAGATCCGGGAGGGGCAGGTCGCCAACCGGCCTATCTACCTGGCCCTGGGCGTCACCGTGGACGGCGAGCGTGACGTGCTGGGCCTGTGGGCCGGCGAGCATGGCGACGGGGAGGGGGCCAAGTACTGGCTGCGGGTCTTGTCGGAAATCAAGAACCGCGGGGTGCGGGACGTGTGCATGCTGGTCTGCGACGGGCTGAAAGGCCTGCCTGATGCGGTCAGCGCGGTCTGGGAGAAGACCATCGTGCAGACCTGCATTGTCCACCTCCTGCGGAACTCGTTCAAGTATGCATCGAAAAGGGACTGGGCGCAGATCGCGAAAGACCTCAAGCCCGTGTACACCGCGGCGTCGGAATCAGAGGCGCTGGACCGGTTCGCAGAGTTCTCCGGGAAGTGGGAGAAACGCTACCCCGCGATCATCCGGCTGTGGGAGAACGCGTGGGCGGAATTCGTGCCGTTCCTGCAGTTCGACCGTGAAATAAGGACGGTGATCTGCACCACGAATGCGATCGAGTCGATTAATGCTCGGCTCCGCAGAGCGGTGAATGCCCGCGGGCATTTCCCGACCGAGCAGGCCGCGCTCAAGTGCCTCTACATGGCGATCATGAGCCTGGACCCCACCGGCCGCGGCCGTAAGCGGTGGACCAACCGGTGGAAGGCCGCCCTCAACGCGTTCGACATCACCTTCGACGGCCGCCTCAGTGCGGGACGGAAGTAAACAAAAGAGACGGAAGTTACACCGTTTACTTGACAGACCCCAGCGACTCGACGCTGTTCGTGAGATAGACCCCTCGCTGCGCATCATTTGGAGCTGGGCTGGCCTGGTGGTTGCTGTCCGAGCCGGTTGATGAGCTGGCGTGCCTGTTCGGCGTTTGCGGCGGCGCCGGGGCCGACAGCCTGGTAGTCGCGGAGGGCGGCCTCGGCGTAGAGAAGGGCGTCCCGGTTCCGCCCGGCGTCGGTCAGGGCGACGGCGGCATTGAAGCGGACCACTCCGGCGCCATAATTGTTGGCCTGCCGTTCCTGGTACTGGATGGCCTGCTGGTAGTGGCGGAGTCCCCCGTCGGTATCCCCGGCATAGCAGTAGATGCTGCCGAGCTGGTTGTGGGCCACGGCAAGATCGTCGATCGCGTCGGGAGGGAGCATGCCGAGTGCCTGCTGGTAGGCGGTGGCGGCGTCGGTGAGGTGGCGGGCTTGCTGCCCGGCCGGTTCCCCGGCCCGCTGGGCGTCGCGGAGCCGCTCGTAGGCGACGGCGCCGAGTTGCATGATGGCCCGTGCCCGGCCGAGAGTGTCGTGGTCTTCGGTTAGCTCCAGACCTCGCCGGTACCAGTGCTCGGCTTGGCCGAGGTCCCGCAGGGCAGGGATGTTTTTGTAGGCGTGGCCGAGGTTGAACGCGATCACGCCTTCCTCGTAACCGGCGCCGATCCGCTGGTACAGCTCGATGGCCTCGAGGAAGTGGTCCACGCACCCGGGCTGGTCCTGGTCACGCTGGAGGTGGCCGAGACTCTCGATGGCGACCGCGAGGCTTCGGATGGTGTTGCGCTGGCTGCTGTTGAGGGTTTCTGGGGGGAGGGTGAGGAACTCCGTGACTTGCTGGCGCTCCCAGCTGATGAGGGCGTCTTGGAGGTGTTGGGCGGCGGGCCAGTCCCGGGCCTCCCGGGCGATGCGGACGCGGTATTCGGTGTGGATGGCCCATTGCTGTTCGCGGCCGGGGATGGGGGCGCCGGTGGCGGGGTCGGTGAGGTCGGGGGTGAGCTCGTCGACGAGCCGCTGCCATTCCACGGTCCGCCCGGTGTGTGCGTAGAGGACGCGCAGGCCTTGCATGGGGCCGATGACCAGGTCCCACCAGCCGTTCTGGCGGGCCAGGTGGCGGGCCCGCAGCAGGTTATCCTCCTCCGCCCCCAGCACATCGATGGTCCCGGCGTGACCCTGCCCGTACCGGTCGTGCCAGTAGTTGCCGAGGTCACGGATGGCGGTGGTCCAGGCGTGGAGGGCGTGGCGGGCGGCGGGGGCGTCCGGGGGGCCGTAGTGCTGCTGGAAAAGGCGGTGCAGGTGCCAGGGGACGGCGGGGTGGACGGCGTAGTACCCGCCGCCGTAGGGGGTGAGGAGGCCGGTTTCGGCGGCCCGGTCCAGCAGCGCGACCCCTGCCTCGCGCCCGAGCCCGGTGAGGGCGGGCACCGGGCCACGGTCCTGGCCGGGGTCGCCCATGGCGCGGAGGGCGTCGACGTCGATGAACCCCTGGAACAAGGCGAGGAGGGCGAGCTGGGCACGCTGATCCTCGGTGAAGGCGTTGGTGAAGCCGTAGTCGAGGGAGGCGGCCAGGGATGTGCTGCGGCCCTGCGCCTGGTCGTCGGTGATGGTCGCGGCGCCGGCCCGCAGCTGGCCCACGAAGTCCTGGATCTGCGCCTTGCTGGTCCGGTGGTCGCGGAGGGCCTGGCGGGCCAGCACGGTGACGGTCAGCGGGTTGCCCTGGGTGAATTCCAGCAGCGGCCGCCAGTCTTCGACGTCCAGGAACTGCTGCCCGCCGTCTTGCCGGCTGGCGACCGCTTTGGCGAGCTCGAGGCGTTCCAGCATCGGCATGGGCGGCAGCGGGATGCGGGCGGGCAGGTCACCCAGCCAGCCCTGCTCGTCGCGGCGGGAGGTGAGCAGCACCTTGCACCCGGTCCCAGCCCCGGTCCCGGTGGCCTGCTGGTCGAGGTCGCGGAGGAACGCGGCGAGCTCGTGCTGTTCTTGCTGTGTCCAGGTGCTGGGGGTGCCGGCCGGGAACCCGGCGACGGGTTCGACGTTGTCCCAGATCCACAGCAAGCCCACCTGCCCCAGCACCTCCAGCGCCACGTCCCGCCGCTGGGTGCCGGTGAGGGTGGCCCAGTCCAGCCCGCCGCGGGCCAGGGCGGGGCCGTAGTGGTCGCCGATCTGGTCCAGCAGCCGGGCCAGCGGAAGGTGGCGGGTGAACGAGGTGAACAGCAGGTCCTGGGCGGCGCCGGTCAGGACATACCAGCGGGCGAACTCCGCCGCGGTGGTGGTCTTCCCGCCGCCCGCCCAGGCGTGCAGCACCACGATCCGGTGCGTGTCGAACGCCCGGTCCAGGGCCAGCAGGGTCTCATCGCGGCCGTAGAACCCGGCATCCGGGCTGGCCGGCAGGCCCGGGTCCAGGCTGGCCCGCTCCCGCCCCGCCTCGGCCTGGTCCAGGCTGACCCTCAGCCCCGGCTGTTGCTGGGCGGGCGCGGCAGTGCGGAGGGTGAGGGGGGCGGCCTCGAACACCACCGGCACCAGCCAGTCCTGCAACGGCCGCGGCTGCAAGGCGACCTGGCGCAGCGGGGAGGCGGCCAGCTGCCGGCGGGCGGTGGTGACCGCCTGGCCCAGCTGGCGGCCCTCCAGCAGGCTGGCGTAGACACCGCCGATGAACTGCGCGGCGGTCACGACATAAACGTTGTAGGCCATCGCGACCACCCCGGCCACCCCGGTGTCCATCACCTCCTGGGCCAGCGACCCATACGCCCGCACCCGCCCCTGCGCATCCTGTTCGGTGCCGCCGTCGTGGCTGGGCTGGGTGGCCAGGCCGGCGTGGGCGCTGCGGCACGCGTTCAGCACCAGCACCGGCACCCCGGTGTCGGCCAGCAGCTGCCCCAGCGCCGGGCCGTCCACCAGCAGCTGATTACTCCTCGTGGCCGGATCCTCGAACACCAGGTACCCATGCGAGCCCGGCCGGGGCTCCGACAGCACCGAGAACTGCTCCCGGCCCAGCGTCTCGACGCTCCCGGCCGCCAGCGTCTCATCATCGAGCCAGGCGCCGTGCCCGTCGAAATGCACCACCTGATACGGCCTGCCCCGGTCCCGCGCCGCCTCCAGCACGGTGGCCAGCCGGGCGAAGGTCGGCGGCCGCAGCACATCCACCTCCAGCACCTCCCGCGCCCGGCGGCTGAGCCGGACCAGGTGGCTGGCCACCGACCGGAACGGCACATCAGCCCGGCCCCCCGGCCGGCAGATCACCAGCAGCACCCGCAACCGCTGCGCAGCCTCCGGGACCGGCACCTCGGCGGTGGTCTCGGCCAGGGTGCGGACAAACGCGCCCGCCCGCACCGAGACCACCCCGCCGGTGGCCGGGTCACGCAGCAGCTCCCACGGGATCCCCGTTCCCTCGGCCCCGGTCGCCACCTCCACCCGCGCCCCCGCCAGGTCCGGCGCCACCGCATCCCAGACCCGCATCGTGCCCGGGCTGGCCTGGAACACCTGCCGGAACAGGTCCTCCCCCAGCGCAGCCAGCCGCGCCTCCACCTCCCGGGCGATGTCCGGGGCAGGATCAACCGGGTACTGCAGGTAATCCTCCAGATACCAGCGGACATCCTCCCGGTCCCGGTCGCTCAGCCCGAACCCGACCCGCGCCGACGCCGTCCGCCGCGCACCCGCCCCCTCCAGCACCAGATCCGCCACCCGGCCCCCACCCTCAGCCCGGACCGCCAGCCGTAACGTCACACCCACAAAACCCACCCCCGCCAACCCGCCCCGCCGCCAGACCAGCACCCAGCCGCCTACAGCTACGACGCCTGACTAACACAACCAGAGCACACCCACCACCACCCGGTGTTAGCACAAGTCCACCCCAGGCCGCCACCTCCCGTGGATCGGACCAGAACCGGCCCAATTACCTCTCAGGTGCCCGGCACAACGATGGCCCTGAGGAGGCCATGCCGTCATTCGTGGACGAGATCGAAAGGCGGGCTCGGCTGCGCCGTGGCAGTTCTCAAGACCGCCGCCAAAAACACTGTGACCTGGATGAATGCAACGGACGGTTGACGCCTGGCCGCGCATTTGGCCAGCTGCTGCCCGGGCTCACGGCTCGGGATGGCATTCCAGTCGCCGGAGGCACCCGCCCGGTCCGGGGGGACTGTACCGAAAGCACCGACAGCTTTTACGAAGGCGCGGACGCAGCATCCGTTACATGCTCTCAGCGTCGCGCGCGATGCTGCGCCGTCTCGAAGGCGTGGGACACGGAGCGCTCTGCCACATTGGGTTGCCGGAGCCGCGGTGCTTTGCACTTCGGGCATGGGCGCGGGGCATCGCCGTGGTAATTCAGCATCCGCGTGACCTGGTCGCACTCGCCGCACCACGGCGGCGGCGCCGACCGTGATGGGGCGGTCGCAGAGGATTGCCCGTGGGGGATGCGCGAGGCAAGACTGATCGACCCTGACGGGAACGAGGTTCGAGTCGGATCCCCGCTCCGGGATCGCGAATCGGCCTCCCCGGTCTGATGAGCGGCAAGGGAGTGTTCCCGCTTTTTTGGACACCAGATTTAGGCTGCCAATTGACTGAGTTGCCTATATCCTAGTTCGTATTCTTGGGGTGTCAAGTACCCGAGCGTTGAATGTCTCCGGACTGGATTATAGTAGTTGGCAATCCAGTCCGACGTCTCCTTTTCCAGGTTCCCGAGCGTAGGCCACGGGCGGGTATGGATCAGCTCCTTCTTATACGTCGCGAAGAACGATTCCGATACGGCATTATCGTAACAGATCCCTGTCCTTCCGAGGGAACGCCTGATATTATTCTGCGTGCAGTACTCATCGAATACGGAGGACGTGTACTGGCAGCCGCGGTCGGAATGAAATATCACACCGGCCGGCGGCTTCCGGGCAGCAATGGCCATGTCGAGAGCGGCGATGATCAGGCTGGTCCGCATATGCGCGGCGATAGCCCAGCCGACTACTTTGCGCGAGTAAAGGTCGATGACGGTCGCGAGATAGGCCCATCCGTCCCACGTCTTTATGTAGGTGACGTCACCGCACCAGCGCGTGTCAGGGAGCGCGGCCGTGAAGTCCCGGCCGATCAGGTCCGGGGCCGGGACCGGCTGGTCCCCGCCGATGGTGGTCCGCTTCCACGCCTTCGGGTGGCGCCCCCGCAGGCCAGCGGCCTGCATCAGCCGGTGGACGCGCTTGTGCGACACCATCTGGCCCAGCGCCGCCAGGCCCGCGCGCATCCGGCGCACCCCAGGATTGCCGCGCGCCTCATCGTAAACCTTCCTCATGACCGCGATAAGCGCGGAGTCGTCTTTCGACCGCTGGGATGGCTCCGCGCCCCGCCAGGCGTAATAGCCGGAACGTGAGACTCCCAGCCAGGCACACATGAATGACACCGGGTAGGCGCCCGAATCAGCCCAGCCCGCGATGGCAGCGAATCTTACTGATTGCCTTTCGCGAACCAGGTCGCTACTTTTTTTGCGAACTCCACCTGCATCCGCAGCTCGGCGATCGCCGATTTGTCGTCCCTGGACTCAGCCCGCAGCCGGATCAGCTCGGCCCGCTCGGACTCGCCCAGCGGGGCATCCGGGTTCTTCCCGGATTCCGCGGCATCTCGTGCCACCTTCACCCACTTGCCCAAAGTCATCTCGTGGACGCCGATGTTACGGGCGACCTCAGCGACCGGGCGGCCGCCGTCAAGGACGAAAGCTACCGACTGCGCCTTGTACGTAACCAGTCAGGCCCCCTATTGATCTGCGGCGTGTCGGTGCTGGCGTCCGTTTTGTGATCATGGTTGGGTTCGGGGATGCCGCGTTCGGAGCAGCCCTCGTATGAGGAGCTGGCTGCCCAGGTCGCGGCGTTGAAGGGGATTGTGGCCGAGCAGGCCGCTCTGATCGAGTCGCTGCGGGCCGAGGTCGCGGCGCTGCGGCGGCAGGCGGGCCGGGACTCCTCGAACTCTTCGCAGCCGCCGGGCCAGGATGGGCCGGTGGCAAAGGCGAAAGCAAGGGCGCGCGGCCGGCAGGCGCGGCCAGGCCGGGCGCAGGGCGGCCAGAAAGGCCATCCGGGGGCGGGCCTGGCGTGGTCCGCCCGGCCGGATGAGACTCTGGCCGTCGAGCCGGGCATGTGCGGCGGGTGCGGCGCGGGCCTGGCCGCCGCGCCGGGGCGGGTCGCTTCCGCGGTGCAGGTGCTTGATATGCCGCCGGCCGCGCTGACGGTGACGGAGTACCAGATGATGCGCCGCACCTGCGGGTGCGGGCAGGTCACGACCGCCCCGGCACCGGCCGGGGTAACCGGGGGCCCGGTCTGCTACGGCCCGAACGTGACCGGCGCGGCGACGCTGCTGGCCAGCACGGACGTGATCGGCGTCGAGCGGGCCGCGGACCTGATGGGCGCCCTGCTCAAGGCGCCGGTCTCCACCGGGTTCGTGTCGCGGTGCCTGGTCCGCCTCGACGCGGCGTTAACCGCCGCCGGGTTCGAGGACGCGCTCAAGGACGCGCTGCGGGCGGCGGACGTGCTCGGCACCGACGAGACCCCCGCGCCGCTGGCCACCGCGGCGGCCAGCGCGGACGGCTGCGGGAACCCGCATGTCTACACGGTGCGGACGATGAACGCCTATACCGGCGGCGGGCCGGACCTGATCTGGTACGGCGCGGCCGGGAACCGGACGAAGGCCTCGATCACCGGGTTTGAGATCCTGGACGGCTTCGCCGGGGTCCTGGTCCGCGATGATTACGGCGGCTACCTCAGCTACGACGGCCGGCTGGCCGGAGTCCAGCAGTGCCTGGCCCACCTGTACCGATACCTCGACGACGCCTACGCCACCAGCCCGGATGCCCAGGCCTGGACCCGGCAGGCCGGCGACGCCCTCAGCGAGGCCGCTGCCGCGGTCAAGGCCGCCCGCGGCACCGGCATCGCCAGCCTGGATCCTGGCCTGCTAGCCCGGCTGCGTCACCGCTACGACCAGGCCGTTGCCTGCGGGATTTCCGTCAACTTGTCCCGGCCCTGGCACAAGGGGAAACACCCCGGGCTGGTCCTGGCCCGGCGGCTGAAACGCAAAGCCGCCCAGGTGTGGCTATTCACCACCCGCTTCGACGTCCCCGCCACGAACAACGGATCGGAGAACGCCGTCCGCGGCTACAAGCTCGCCGCGAAAATCAGCGGCTGCTGGCGCACCCTGACGACCCTGCGGCGCCACTGCCGCATCCGCTCCTACCTCACCACCGCCCGCAGCCACGGCCACCACCCCCTCGCCGCCATCCGCGACGCCCTCAACGGGAACTGCTGGATGCCCCAAACCAGCATGATCAACTAACCAGAGCACCCGTGACTGGTTACCCTTGTACTCCGGCGTATATGAGCGGCGTGTCGAACCCATTTCTCGCTCTCCCGACGAATCGGGCAGCTAAGCCGGGTGTCCACCGAAGCGGGTACGTTCCAAAGATCGCCGTGCCATTAGGGCTTGTCTCCGATTAACCCGTAGTTTCTGGGGATCCGGGTTCATGATGTGCTATGAGCGTGGCGGAGGGAACCAGGGAGACGCTGGCGGCGAAGTTCGAGGCGATCTTCCCGCACCTGGATGAGCGGCAGCGGCGGCTGCTGATGGGGGCCGAGGCCCGGGCCCTGGGTCATGGGGGAATCCGTGTGGTGGCGCTCGCTGCCGGGGTCCGCGAGGCTACGGTGTCGCTGGGTGTCGGTGAGCTGGACTCCGGCGCTGCCCCGCTGGGCCGGGCCCGTAAGGCCGGTGGGGGCCGCAAGCGCCTGGCTGACCTGGACCCGGGGCTGCGGCCGGCGCTGCTGACGCTGGTGGAGCCAGATGAGCGCGGGGACCCGATGTCGCCGCTGCGGTGGACGACGAAGTCGCTTCGCGCACTGGCCGCCGAGCTCACCCGGCAGGGCCACCGCGCGGGCGCGGATACGGTGGCGGACCTGCTGCACGAGGAGGGCTTCAGCCTGCAGGGCAACGCTAAGGCCCTGGAGGGGAAGCAGAGCCCGGACCGGGATGCCCAGTTCCGTTACATCAATGAGCAGGCCAGGGACCACCAGGACGCCGGGGAACCAGTCGTCAGCGTGGACACCAAGAAGAAAGAGCTGGTCGGCAATTATCACAATGGCGGCCGTGAGTGGCGGCCAGCGGGTGACCCCGTCCGGGTCAATGACCATGACTTCCCGGATGCCGAGCTGGGCAAGGCCATCCCGTACGGGGTCTACGACCTGGCCGCGAACACCGGCTGGGTGAACGTCGGTACCGACCACGACACCGCGCAGTTCGCTGCCGAGTCGATCCGCCGCTGGTGGAACGACGCGGGCCGGTTCACCTATCCTCGTGCCCGGCGGCTGCTGATCACCGCCGACTCAGGCGGCTCCAACAGCACCCGGACCCGCGCCTGGAAGACCGAGCTGGCCGCGCTCGCTCTGGAAACCGGACTGGAGATCACCGCGTGCCACTTCCCGCCCGGCACCCAATGCCGTTGCTTGACTTACTGAACTATCGCGGGATGGAGTGTGAGCACCTTGGCGGGCACCCGGCGGGTAGGACGGCGGGCCTGGCCTGCCTTGCGGAAGGAGTACTTCGAGGCCGGGCGCTTGAGGAACCGGTCGGCCTCCCGCAACCGCCTGGCGCCGTTGTCGAGCTTGCGGCAGACCTTCGCGGCCATCGTCGCTATGACCTGCTTGATCTGCACGGATGTCTGTGCGCATTGACGGATGACGCTGCGCCGCACGTGCTTGAGGACCTTGACGAAGGAGATGCGGTCCGGGTCGATCCGCTCCTCGCCGGCCAGCCGCATGATGATCCGGGTCATGCAGTGGTGCACCGCGAGATGCGCCCAGGCCTCCTGGCGCACCAGCTCCGGGTCCGCTGACCGCAAGATTTCCTGCGGGCCGCGCTGGAACGTCTTTATCTGCCGGAATGAAGATTCGCTTTCCCAGCGCTGATGGTAGAGGGCGGCGAGTTCACCGGCGGGGAAGGCCACGGGGTCCATCAGATCGGTCAGCAGCCTGACGACCTCGCCCCCGTCGACGCGGTATTCGATCACCCTCACCAGGACCCCGCCGGGATGCGCGCCCTTCTGCCCGGCCAGGTTCATCCGCGCCAGGTACGTTCCGTCGTCCAGGACCTTCACCGGGCGGCGGGCCACGCTCGACCGTGCCCGGATCAGCAGATGCGCCCCGGCCTGCGTATACGCCTTCCACAGTGCCACCCCGGGAAAGCCCCGGTCCATGATCACCAGCATCCCGGCCGCGCTGCCGGCCATCGCGATCGCCAGTTCCGGCTCCCCGCCGCGGAACCCGCCCACGCTGGCGTCGACCGACGAGTGCGTCCCGGTCTCGGTCAACGTCACCACCCTGGCCTGGGGGAACCCCGCTGGCTGGCCTCTGGCGTCCACCGGCCCGCCGAACGCGGTCCGGTTGGCCGGCGTGTCCGGCACGTCAAGCACGAACCCATCCACCGCCGCGACCCGCATCCCCCGCCAGAACGCGCCGTCCAGGCTGGCCGGGGCCACCGGCCCGGCCAGCCTGCGGAACACCCCCTCGATCACCCCCGCACCCAGCCGCTGCCGGGCCCGGGTGAATGAGGACTTGTCCGGAATCGCCTCGTCCATCCCCTCCAGTGCTCCCACCAGGTTCTCCGCGACATCGTCATAGGAGTCCTGCTGGAACAGGGCAAGAGCGAGCACGTAGTAGACCATGAACCGGGCAGGGAGCGCCCCGGGCTTCTTGTCCCGCTTGCCGCACTCAGCCAGGACCTCATCCACCAGATCGGCGGTCACCCACTCGGTGAGCACACCCAGCCGCACATCATCAGATAACCCGGTCCACGGATGCATACCCGGCATCATGCACCCACGGCTGCCTACCCGCGCAGCGATAGTTTGCAGCTGACAAGCAACGGCATTGGCCCGGCACCTCGAAGTGGAACAAGCGGGTATGGCCTGGTGGCCGCCCCGGAGCGATGAAATGCTCACGATGCCTGCCGGGCGCGGTCGCCGTCTCGATAGTGGAGCGCTGAGAGTCCGTAACAAGTGTGGCGCAGGGCCCGCGGGGCCTGGGATTGTCGCTGCGAGCACGAACCCCAGATTCGGTTAACTGCCAGGTCCTCCCCGGTGGGTTGTCCCATCGACTCGAGCGAGGAGGAAGCCATGGAACAGATCCACGACCGGGTGGCCGGCCTGGATGTGCACCGCGACCAGGTGACGGTGAGCGTGCGGACGCCGGGGCCGCGCGGCGGCGTGCGGACGGAGAAGGCCCGGTTCGACACGACCACCGGCGGGCTGGCTGCCCTGGCCGGGTGGCTGGCCGGGCGGGAGGTCACGCTGGCCGCGATGGAGGCGACCGGCGTGTACTGGAAGCCCGTCTACTACGCGCTGGAAGACCGGTTCCTGGTGTGGTTGTGCAACGCCTACCACGTCAAGAACGTCCCGGGCCGCAAGACCGATATGTCCGATGCTGAGTGGCTGGCCGACGTGGCCGCGCACGGGATGGTACGGCCCAGCTTCGTGCCGCCGCCGCCGATCCGGGAGCTGCGGGAGCTGACGCGCTACCGCAAGAAGCAGGTCGACGCCCGGGCCGCCGAGATTGCCAGGCTGGAGAAGGTGCTTCAGGACGCCGGGATCAAGCTCACCTCCGTCGCCTCGAAGGTGCTGACCCAGTCCGGGCGGGCGATGGTCGAGGCGCTGATCGCCGGACAGCGCGACCCGGCGGCGCTGGCCGATCTGGCCAAAGGCAAGCTGCGGCCGAAGATCCCGCAGCTGACCGCCGCAATGGACGGCCACTTCGGCGGCCATCACGCCATTGTCGCGGCTCGTATCCTGGCCCACCTCGACTTCCTGGATGCGACGATCGAGGCGCTTGACCGCCAGATCGCCGCGCGGGTTGCCGGGCGCTACCCGTCAGCGGCCAGGCTGCTGGCTGAGGTTCCCGGGCTGGACCGCAGGAGCGTGGAGGTCATCATCGCCGAGACCGGCGCCGACATGAGCTGCTTCCCCAGCCCGGCGCACCTGGCCTCGTGGGCGGGGCTCTGCCCGGGCAACCACGAGTCGGCCGGCAAGCGCCGCCGGGTGGCTACAACGCCAGGCAACCCGTGGCTGCGGCGCACCTTGATCGAGTCGGCCCGGGCGGCAGCGCGGACCAAGAACACCTACTTCGGCGCCCAGTACCGGCAGATAGCCCGTCGCCGGGGCCCGAACAAGGCCGCCGTCGCGGTCGCCCACAGCCTCCTCGACGTGATCTGGCACCTGCTCACCACCGGGGAGGTCTTCGCCGACCTCGGCGCGGACTACTTCACTTCCCGTCAGGACGCCGAGCACCAGGCCCGCCGCCTGATCAGCCAGCTGGAGAAACTCGGCTACACCGTCCAGCTCAACGCTGCCGCCTAACCCACAGGCCGCAGCCCCTTCGGCCAGTGCCTCGACCTGGCCAGCTGACGCCTGCCCACGACCCAGCCGTATTTCACCCCAGATCGAGCACCGGCTGTTCGCCCACATCACCATGAACTGGCGGGGCAGGCCCCTGACCAGCCACGAGATCATCGTGCAAGCGATCGCTGCCACCACCACCTGCGCCGGGTTACGCGTCCACGCTGAACTGGACACCGCGACATACCCGTCCGGAGTAAAGATCAGCAACGAGCAGATGGCAGCGCTACCCCTGCACCGCCACGACTGGCACGGCGACTGGAACTACACCTTGTCTCCCGCGCCGCCTGCCCCGGCGGCAGCTCCAGCGCCCCGGCCCGGTCGCGGTGAACGCCCGGGCTGGGCGCATCCGGCCCTGACCGGGATGACGGCCAGCAACTGGGACCGGCTCATCGGTGCGCTGGCCGTCCCTTACCAGGCCCAGCGCGAAGCCGACCGCCACGTCGCACGCGGCGGCCCGGCAACCCGCAGGCGTCGCCATCCCCAGGCAATGACCCTCGCCGAGAAAACCCTGGTCACCATCATGCGGCAGCACCTGGGCGTGCCCCGGGCGGTCCTCGCCGCACTCTTCGGCGTCGCGCCCAATACCATCGGCACAGCCGAACGGCAGGTCAAGCCGCTGCTAGCACGGGCTGGCCACATCATCGAGCCCGCCACGGCCCCGCTCACCACCCTGGCTGATCTCACCGCTTACGCAACAGCTCAGGGCATAACGCTCACGGCCAAGACCAAACCAGCGCGTTAATAATCGACAGGCCCTTAGCGCCAACTAGGTCAGGTCACAGGCCCGGTTCTCGCGCACAGGACGCCAGATCATTTGTCCTTCGGGTCGGCCGTCACCTGATCTAGCCGGGCAGATGGTGGTACAGCCTGCAGCAGGCCCTCACGCGAGAGGAACTGCGGGCGGCCGTGTCCGGTCCGGCGGAGCGACGGCGTTGTTGCCGTCGCTGGCAGCTGCCGGGTTGCCGGCCAGGGCGGCCGCGGCGTCATCCCAGGAGAAGGAGCCGGGTGCCAGGTGCCACTGGGCCATCAGCCCGTACAGGCCGGCGGTGAAAAGCCGTGCGGCCAGCGCCGGGTCCGTCTCCTGCGGCCATTCCCCGGCGCTGATGCCCGCCGCGATCAGTTCCTCCAGTTGCTGGTGAGCCCGGGCGTCGCTGGCCCGGACCGCATCGGCGATGGCGGGCTCATGGGCGGCGAGGGCCCGGGCTTCCATAAGCACCCGGCAGGTCTGCGGCTCGGCCATCACGTGCGTGGCGATAGCGCCAGCGACAGCGTGCAGGACCTTCCGCGGCGACCCGCGCTCCCCCTCGGCCAATGCGGCTAGCGCTGCGTCAATCCGCCGGGCAGCGCCGCAGTCCCATTCCTCGTGCAGCGACAGGAACAGCGCCTCTTTGCTATCGAAGTACAGGTAGGGGGTTCCCTTGGATACCCCGGCCTGCGCGGCGACATCGGCCATGGTGGCAGCGTGGTAGCCCGAGCGGGCGAAGCACGCCAGCCCGGCGGCGATGATCTGCTCCCGCCGCGCCGCCCGCGTCTGCTCAGCGATTTTCGGCATGTGGTCCCGCCCCAAGCTGGGCCGCGGTACCGCCAGCGGCAGAGGGCCGGGTAGCGGCGAGAGCGTGGCGCCGGGCGGCGCGTGCGTGGCGCCGAGCCGTCAGCAGCCAGGCGATCCTGGTGTGCGGCCAGCAGATCAGCGCGCACAGCAGGCACTGGTCCAGGTCGCCGGGCACGCCTTGAGCCGCCTGCCCGGGGACATCCGGCGGGCCGGGCAGGTCGGCGGTGACCCGGCCCAGGTCTCGCCAGGTCCGCGCGGCATACGCGGCACGGACCCGCTCGCCGTGTTCGTCCGCCGTCAGCCTGCCCTCCGCGAACGCTTCGTTCAGCACCCAGGCAGCAGCATCACGTTCACCGTCAGAAGCCAGTACCGTCGAGTTCCGGGCCTCCGCCCGGACCAGGTCCGGGCCTTGATCCTTCCAGCTCACTGACGCAGCTTCTCAGCATAATGACTGACCACCCAGTCAGTTTAACGGTCGGCGCACGGCTCATGTCAACCCGCCCAGCCAGGGGTTTCTGGTCATCGGGTGACAGGACGATCCCGTCGGCAGAGGCGCCGGCGTCGAGGAGGGCGCGGACGGTCCCGGGCCAGTCGGCGTCCAGCGCGCCCCCGAGCCGCATGCCGCTGCCCACGATGGCCCATTCCAGCGGGATGCTGTCCCAGGTGGTGTCCCGGGCCTCGATGTCAGCACCGCGGTCCACCAGCAGCCGCACTGTCGGGACGCTGCCGGCGCTGGCCGCGAGATGCAGCGAGGTGGCGCCGTCGTCCTGCTCAGAGCGGGCATCCGGCGAAAACCGAGGTCCAGCACCCAAGGCGAAGTCCCCGGACAGCTTCGTCCGCGACCAGATAGATATCGACCAGCAAGCCGTGTGGGCATGCCTCCAGCAGATCGTGGACTCCCGCACCAGGCACCCCGTGACGATTGATGATGTGCTCGACGAACTGCAGCGAGACGGCCTCGTAGGCTCAGTCACCGTCCTTCAGCTGAGCTGAAGTAGCCGTTGAAGCACGAAAGACCCGCTGAGATGAGTTCCGTGAGCATGCTCCAGGCGCACGCCAGAACTGGCAGATGCGGGCGTTCGCGGCATTAGCCCCCAAGGGCCGCCAGGTGCACCGGGCAGGCTGCGTTGTAGTGCTTCAAGGTCAGTTTTCCCTGGGAATACGCCCACGAGCAGGTACAGGAATTAGGTACGTGATCGGAAGTTATGACCTCGGCAGGCACACCGCTACGCCGCTCGGTGCGACCTGGCCGGTACGGCAGCGGCGCTCCGACGAGGGCAAGGGCAGGCCCCTCGGTCCTGGCCTCCTGGACAGCTCCGTCAGCTAGCGCCAGCCACTCCCGTGGTCTGGCATCTGATGAGGACCAGGCTGGTACGTGCCGTTTGACGCGCACCCTGGCTCCGGGGATCTTGTCACTCGCCCGGCTGTCCATGTCATCCAGGATATCCGCCGAGCGGCAGGGGGCGATTCCCGTGGCCCGGGGGCCAGTGGTTCCTGGCGCCCGGCACCTCGGCGCGATCCGGCGAGGTGGAGCGGTGGTGGCGCGGAAGTCCGACGGCATGTTCACGTTCGCGGCCACTCAGTCGAGACAGAACTCGTTGCCCTCGATGTCCTGCATCACGAGGCACGACTCGTTGTCGCCATCGGCACGCAGTAGCCGCACGCGTACCGCGCCGAGCGCGACCAGTCGTGCACACTCGGCCTCCAGTGCGGCCAGGCGCTCTTCACCCACGAGCCCGGTGCCGACCCGCACGTCAAGATGCAGCCGATTCTTGACGGCCTTGCCTTCGGGAACGCGCTGGAAGAACAGTCGCGGGCCTGCACCTGAGGGATCACTGCATGCGAACGCTGAACCCTGACGCTCAGGCGGCAGCGCGCGATCGAAATCGTCCCAAGTAGCAAACCCCTCCGGTGGCGGTGGCACGACGTACCCCAGCACCTCGCACCAGAAGCGAGCGACGCGCTCAGGTTCTGCGCAGTCGAAGGTGACTTGGATCTGCTTGACCGACGCCATCAGTCCACCATAGGGGCGCGACCCCAGCCATCGCCGCGCGGGGGCGCGGCTCACAGCGAAGCCCGCGCCGCGCCAGTGCTCGATGAGTCTGGGCACCCGTAACGCGCGCAATTGAGGATGTCTACCCACAGTGCGGCCGGGAATTATGCGCTCTCGCACGCGTTAAGATGAGTGGTACCGAGAACCCAGCCGTCCGTCCGACGACTTCTCCGTGCCGTGGTCACCAGCCCACTCACCGGCGGCTCAGGGTTCGTGTAGAAGGCCTGCCGAGGCCCGCCTGTGTCGATCGTCGGAGATCCGCAAGTCGGCTCGGCGTTCACAGCACCAGGCCCGCTGCCCGGGACGTTCCTCGCCCCGGCCGCGGGACTGTGCGGCATGCTGCCGTGGCCACCGTGTCCCGGCATTCCAGAGGAGAAGTCTGTGGCTCGACCAGGCCAGCGCCAGACGGGCGCTCGCCGTACCGCCCCGCGGAAGCAGCGACGCGTCCACCACCGCGGCGATGTCGTCTCGGTGCTCGCCCGAACCGTCCGTGAGGTCGAGGCGGCTGCCCGGCGCGGCCGCGTGACGCCTGCTATGCGCACGAAGTTCCAGGCCGTCGCCCTGCTGCTGCGGGACGAGCGTGCCCGCGTCCGGGCGGCGGCCGGAAGCGACAGTCATCGGGCCGAGCAGCTCAAGCGCCTGGACGGCGTCGCGGCCATCCTCGCGGCGACCGCCGTCCAGGACGCCGGGCTACTGGCGCTGCTCGCCGAGGGCTCCGGCATCTCCGACGCGGCCCGGTCGCTGAAGGGGGAGATGCTGCGGGACCTTGGCATCGAGCCGGCGCCCGAAGAGATCGCGCCTACGCAGACCGCTACGGCTTCCGCCGGCTCGGAGCGGCGGGTCGTGCCGCAGTCGGTGGTCTCCCGGCAACTGGCGAACCCCTTTCTCGCCCCCGACTTCTCCGCCGTTCCGCAACGCACCTCCCGTCCGCGCCGCCTGGCCGGCTGGGAGCTGCTCGGCCCGCTGCTGAGTTCCTTCGAGCGTGCCGGCGGAGGTGCCCCGGCGTGCATGGCACTCCCGGCGCCGACGGCACGTTTCACCCCGGCGGGCCTGGAACTGATGCCGCACCAGGGGCAGCTGGTCGCCGCGGCCGCTGCCGGTCACCGGACGTTCCTGCTCGCCGATGAGCCAGGTCTGGGCAAGACGGCCCAGGCGCTGCTCGCCGCGGAGGCGGCGAACGCCTACCCGCTGCTCGTCGTCGTGCCGAACGTCGTCAAGACCAACTGGGCCCGTGAGGCGGCCCGCTGGGCTCCGCACCGCCCGGCCACCGTGGTGCAGGGCGACGGCGAGGCTGTCGACGGCTTCGCCGATATCGTCGTGCTTAACTACGAGGTTCTCGACCGCCACATGGGCTGGCTCGGTGACTTCAGCTTCCGCGGCATGGTCGTGGACGAGGCTCACTTCATGAAGAACAAAACCTCGCAGCGCTCGCAGAACGTCCTCGCGCTCTCCGACCGCATCCGGTCCCGCACGGACCGGCCCCTGCTGATGGCGCTGACCGGCACCCCGCTGATCAACGACATCGAGGACTTCCGGGCAATCTGGCAGTTCCTCGGCTGGATCGACGAAAGCAAGCCCCTCGACGAGCTAATGCATGCGCTTGAGGACACCGGCCTGACGCCCGCCGACCGAAGCTTCTACGCCGCGGCGCGCCAGTGCGTGATCGACCTGGGCATCGTGCGCCGGCGCAAGCTCGACGTGGCCGCCGACATCCCCGCCCGCCGCATCGCCGACCTCCCCGTTGAGCTGGACGAACGGGCCGGACGGTCGATCCAGGCGGCTGAACGGGACCTCGCTGGCCGGATGGTGGCACGGTACAAGACCGCGCTCGCGAGCCGATCCCCCGGCATCGGCGTCGAGGGCATCGACCACGAGCTCGTCCGCCGGGTGGCCCGGTCGGAGCTGAAGGAGGCGGCGGGCGCGCAGTCCGGCGAGAACGTGTTCACCATGATGCGGCGCATCGGCCAGGCGAAGGCCGGACTGGCCGCGGACTACGCGGCTCAGCTGGCCCGCAGCGCCGGCAAGGTCGTCTTCTTCGCCAAGCACGTCGACGTGATGGATGCCGCCGAAGAGATCTTCGCCCGGCAAGGGGTGCGCTTCTCGTCGATCCGTGGCGGCCAGACGCCCAAAGTGCGGCAGGCGAATGTCGAAGCCTTCGTGAACGACCCGGACGTCGCGGTTGCGGTGTGCTCGCTGACCGCGGCTGGCGTGGGCCTGAACCTGCAGGTCGCCTCGAACATCGTGCTGGCCGAGATGTCCTGGACCGACGCGGAGCAGACCCAGGCCATCGACCGCAGCCACCGTATCGGGCAGGCCGAACCGGTGACCGCGTGGCGCATCATCGCCGCGCAGACCATCGACGCCCGGATCGCCGGGTTGATCGACAGCAAGGCAGGGCTCGCCGCCCGGGCGCTGGACGGGTCGGACGAGGAGGTCTCCTTCTCGGCCGACGTGCAGCTCGAGGCGCTGGTCGCATTGCTGACCGATACGCTGCGGGCGTCTTCCGGACATGGCGACGCCCTGGGTTCCTGACCCTGAGGATTCCCAGGCGGGACTGGGTACGAGGACCAAGGACTACCAATTGCGCATGCTGGCCCTATCACCCTGACCGAGGCACCCCTCCCGCCTGGCACATGAGGCCAAGACAGGCTACATGCGGCTAGAAAGATCAACTGCTTAGCATTGTTTTGGCCGGACGCTACGGATCAGCCTTCTCGGTGTGCTCGGTCAAGGCAGAATCTCGACGTACCCGTCGGTTCCGTGCACGCGGATCCGCTGCCCATCGGGGATCAGCCGGGTGGCATCTACCACACCGACGACGGCCGGCAAGCCGTACTCCCGTGCGATCACCGCGCCGTGCGTCATCAGGCCTCCCACCTCCGTGACCAGGCCCGTGATCGCCACGAACAGCGGCGTCCAGCTGGGGTCCGTGTAGGCCGTGACCAGGATGTCGCCCGCTTCGAGATCGGCCTGCGCCATATCCAGGATGACGCGGGCCCGCCCTTCGATGACCCCGGCGGAGACCGGCAGGCCGACCAGGGCACCGGTCGGCGCGTCGTCGCGTCGGTACGCCCCGGTGATGACCTCGCCGTCCGATGTGAGCACCCGGGGCGGCGTGAGCGCTTGATACGACCTGAACGCGTCCTTGCGCCGGCAGATGAGCTGGTCATCCACGTGATTCGTGCGCGCGACGTCGTGGAGCTCTGGGAACCTCAAGTAGAAGATGTCTTCTTTCTCACGAAGCACGTGGGCCTGCACGAGGCGCTCAGCCTCTTTCAGCAGGGCCTGCTTGTATACGAAGTAGCGGCTGACCATGCCGTACTTCGGGTACTCCCGGTACCCGATGAAGGTCCGCACCCGGTCGATCATCCGCTTGGCCTCTTCGGACTTCCGCTCGCCGTCCGGCAGGGCCCGCAAGCGCTCCAGCACGTCCTGTTCCTTCGCCCATGCCTCCTGCCGCCCTTGCTCGAAGCGCCGCGCGCCGGCGCCCGGCTCGAAGTTCTTGATGTTGCCGAGGATCACGGGCACCAGTGTGGAGGGGCGCGCGCTCCAACGCGGCCGGGTGATGTCGATCTCGCCGACGCAGCGCATGCCGTACTTTTCGAGCCACGCCTCGATGGCGTCTCGCGCTTCCCGCCCGCCCGAGAGCTTGGCCATCTCGTCCAGGAAACCCTCGTCCTCGACGTGGTGCAGAAACGCCACCACGTCCGGATGCGGGCGGATCACGTCCGCGACGCCCAAGAGCGCCAGCCCCATCTCCGATGTGACGTTATGGGGAACGGACTGCGTGAGCGTGTCGGCCGCGTTCTTCTCGCCCAGCCACGCCTGCAGCTGATCGTTGAGCCACCACGCGGCCTCCATCGCCGACATGAACACCTGATGGCTCCGCGGATCGAACAAGATCCGCCTCAGCTCCTGGATGTCCGCCTGGATGAAGTCGAGCAGCGCCTCTCCGGACTTCGTCCGGATGTCGCGTTCCGAGGCGGCGATTGATGCCTGGCTGCGCCCGATCAGCTCGGTGACGATGGCCGGATCGGTCTCGATCGGAGCTGGCGCGCCGCCAAACAGTGGCCCGGGGGGATCCTCGTCAGGCAGCGGCCGGATGAAGCCGTCGCGCTCGATGATGGTGTGCAGCGCGTCCCCGGTCAGTGGATCGGATCTCCCCAGGGCCTCCAGGAGGCCGGCGCGGCTGGCCGGCGAGGCCAGTCTTTGGGTGACGTTGACGAACAGGCGGCCGCCGGCCTCGGCCATGGGCGCGGGGGTCGTCATCTGCCAGAAGGACAGCCCGAGGGGCTTCATGGGGTCGGTCATCATCTGCTGATGACCGACGGAGACATAGACGTGGTTCTCCCGGTCGCCGGACTCGGGGATGGGGAACAGCGTGGTGATCGGCCGGCTCTGGACGATCTGGAAGCCATCATCGGCCAGGCACCATTCGATGTCCTGCGGACGGCCGAAGTGCGCTTCGATCCGCCGGCCGAGCCGGGCGAGCCGCACAACCTGCGCATCCGTCAACGCCGGCTGTTCCTGCCGCTGCGGGTCGATCGCCTGTTCCTGCGTCCCGCCCGCCGGCGAGGCGTGAACCGCACGCTGCTTGGCGGCGATCGCCTTGGCGACGACCTCGCCGTGGCGCACCTTGAAGACATCCGGGTTCACCAGGCCGGAGACCAGGGCCTCACCGAGGCCGAAGCTGGCCTCCACGGAGGCGACCTTCCGGTTGCCCGTGACGGGGTCGGCCGTGAACAGGATGCCGGCCGCATCCGGGAAGACCATCTGCTGCACGACCACGGCCATGTGGACCTTCCGGTGGTCGAAGCCGTTCCGCAGGCGATAGGTCACGGCCCGCTCGGTGAACAGCGACGCCCAGCACCGGCTGACGTCCTGGAGGATCGCCGTCGGCCCCACGACGTTCAGGTACGTGTCCTGCTGGCCGGCGAAGGAGGCCGCCGGCAGGTCCTCTGCCGTGGCGCTGGATCGGACGGCGTACGCGGCTTGCTCGCCGAGCTGGGCGAGAGCCCGGGTGATCGCCGCCGCGAGATCACCCGGGATGGCGATCCCTTCGATGGTCCGGCGGATCTCCGCGCTGAGCGTGCGGATCGCCTCCCGGTCGTCCGGGTTCAGGCGCGACAGCTGTTCGAGCCGATCGTCGATCGAGGGCGCTTCGGCCATGATCTGCCGGAAGGCGTCTGTCGTCACGCAAAAGCCAGCCGGCACGCGGATGCCGTCGATCCGCGACAGTGCCCCCAGGTGCGCGCCCTTGCCGCCAACGACCGCGACCTGCATCTCGTCAACCTCTTGAAGACCCAACACGTGCTGCTCGCTCACCGCATTACCTCCGAGGCACACGTCGTGCCCCCGTGTCTTCGTCCGTTCTTGGTCCGGCCGCCGATTCTGCAGCACGACCCGGGTCTTGCCGCAAGCCCCCCGGTCTGCTATAGGTTAAGAGTGGCAAGGAGTGAGATCTCCTTGCCTTTGCTTTTGTCGTCCGCTGGGGACTGACGGCTATGGACGTTCCAGTCACGCTGAGGCCGAGCTCGGGAGCGCTCGCGGTCCCGAGCTCGGCGATCAGCGTTTAGCTGTCACCGTCAATCCGGTAAAGGCGAGCAAGAACAGGGCGAAGAATCCGCCGTAATAGGTGAGGAAAGCAGCTCCCAGTGCTGCCGGGATGAGCACGCACGCGGCCCACGCAGCCACCTTCTTGCTCACCGGCTTCCGGACGCGTCCTACGGGGAGCGCGGATGGCCCTGCGACGCCGGCCAGCCTGGCCGGGATGCCGTCGGTGACTGCCGCCAGCTCCGCATAGGTCCGCGACACCAGCGCCTGGCCCGCTCGCACCCTCAGCTGGTCCCTGGTCAGCCAGCCCTGCACGCAGTCATTCTGCTGCTCTCGCCGCCGGGCACATCCGGATGATCGTCTGGGGCTATCCGGAGGGCTGGATGACCGGGGAAACGGCGGGCGGCGGCAACGGCTCCGGTTCGGCCTGGGCTGGTCGGCTGTCGGCGTAGCGCTGGACGAACCGGCGCAGGATCTCGGGCGGGTGGGTGACGCTGCTGCGCCGGGCCAGCGCCATGAGTTCCCCGGCCTGCCCGGCTTCGAAGTAACCGGCGTGTTTGTAGACATCGATCCGGGTACACAGGCCGGCCGCGTCCAGTTCGGGATGGAACTGGGTGGCATAGACCCTTGAGCCGATCCTGAACGCCTGCACCGGGCACGTAGCGGACCGGGCGAGCAGGACGGCGTGGTGCGGCAGCCGGCTGATCGCCTCCTTATGGCCGACAAACGCGTCGAAGGTGGCCGGCAGCCCGCGCAGCAGGGGGTCGCGCCGGCCCGCACTGGTTAGGGTGACCGGGACGGAGCCGATGGGCTCGGCGAACTGCCGGTCGACCACCGCCCCCTGGTGGCCGCCCAGCGCCCCGATGCCGTAGCAAGCACCGAGAAACGGGAAATCCGCGCTGATCACCCGGTCGAGCAGGCAACGCAGGTCTGCCTCGACGCGCCGCTGGACCGGCGACTTCAAGGCCTCCGGATCGCTGGAGTTAAACAGCCCGCCGCCAAGGAGGATCCCCGACCATTCCTGCAGATCGACGTTCCCCAGCGGCCGCCGCTCGAGCCGGGTCCGGCGCAGGTGCTGCTCGTCCAGCCCGGTGTAGGCCAGGAACGATTCGTACTCGTTGCCCGCGGCGGCGTCCTCGGCCCGGATGGCCAGCAGCAGGAACGGTTTCACGAAGTCAGCCTATGGGCAACGGCCGTTGGATCTATCCAGGTTGCTTTGGGGGGAGCAGGGCGGCGACGAGGGCCTGCCCGATGAAAGGACCGTAGTGCTCCGCTGGCCAGCCGCGCTGGCGGACAAGCAGGTCGTTCGGCCGGTATGGGGCCTTCTCCGGCCAGGCCTTCCTGGACGATGGCCCGGACCAGCCCTGGTTTGCCGCCGAAGCCCAGTCGGCTGGATCCACACAGTCCCCCACAGTCCCCCCGGGACTGGCGACGTGGTGGTGCGAGGGGACAGGGCGGTGACCTGGCGTGGCCGTCTTACCGTGGGGTTCTTGTCGTTTGCTGGGGCGGTTGCGGCAAGACCGGCTGTAGCAGGTAGTCCGGAGTCGCTGCTGTGCGGTGCGCCGGCTCGCGCAGGCTCTACCGTTGGTGTGTGCTGCTGGAAAGGGAGCAGGAGCTGGCAGCCGTTGCTGAGCTGATCGACAGCGGTGGCGTGCTGGTCGTGGAAGGCGGCGCAGGGATCGGGAAGACGTCGCTGCTGGAGGCGGGCTGCGCGCAGGCCAGGGCGCGGCTGGCGGGTACTGCGCGGATGGGGCTCGCAGCTGGAGACTGGCTTCGCGTTCGGTGTGGTCCGTCAGTTGTTCGAGCGGGAGCTGGCCGCGGCGGATCCGCGGAAGCGCGCCGAGCTGCTAGCCGGCCCTGCTGGTGCCGCCGGTGACCTGCTGGCCGCCGGCCAGGCTGGGCGGGGCGGCGAGAGCGGTGCCCGTGATGCCTCGTTTGGCATGGTGCATGGCTTGTACTGGCTGACTGTGAACATGGCCGAGCGCCAGCCGGTCCTGGTCGCCGTAGATGATGCTCACTGGGCCGACGGCGCGTCGCTGCGCTGGCTGGCCTACCTGGCCGCGCGGCTGGATGGCCTGTGCGCCGCTGCCCTGGTGGCGCTACGGCCGGCTGAGCCGGTGAGCGGGCAGGGTCCGCTGCTGGCGATCAGGGCGGCGGCTCCTGCCGTTCGCCCGGCGCTGCTCAGCGCGGGCGCGGTCGCAAAGATCGTCCGGACCGCGATCGGCGAGCAGACGCCCGATGCGCGCTGTGATGAGGTGTGGGCGGCGTCCGGCGGGAACCCGTTCTACCTCGGCGAGCTGCTGCGCGCCCGGGAGGCAGGGCCGGTCGCTGGGCGCGCCACGGGTGAGCCGCCGGCGCCTCGGCGGGCGACATCGTCGCCAGGCGCGTGGAGGAACGGATCCGGCGGCTGGGCCCGGACGCGCTCGGCCTGGCGCAGGCGCTGGCAGTGCTCGGGGACGGCGGAAGACTCCGGTACGGCGCCGCCATGGCCAGGCTGGGCGGCGGAGCAGCCATCCGGCTGGCCGCCGGGCTGGTTCGGGTGGAGGTCCTCGCGAGCGCCGATCCGCCGTGCTTTCTCCATCCGATCGTGCGGGCAGCGGTCGAGGCCTCGATGGCGAGCGATGAGCGCCACGCCGCCCACCGGTCCGCCGCCCGCGAGCTCGACCGTGACGGCGGTGCGCCTGGTCAGGTCGCTGCTCATCTGATGCACGTCCAGCCGGTAGGCGATCCGTGGGTCGCTGACCGGCTCCGGCAGGCGGCCAGGGCTGAGATGAACGCTGGTGCGCCAGGCGAGGCCGGGCTGCTGCTGCGCCGGGCCCTGGCCGAGGCGGCGCCCCTGGCTGAGCGGGCTGAGATTCTCCGTGAGCTGGCATCGGCCGACGCGAACGCGGGCCGGAAGACAGCCTTCGATTGGCTGGACGAAGCGCTCGTGCTGTCCAGCGACCCACGGGAGCGGGCCGAGATCGCGCAGGAAGTGGCACACGCCTACGCGGCGATGTTCCGATGGGCCGAGGCCGTGGACGCGACCGACCGCGCGCTGGATGAGCTTGGTGGCCGCGATCCGGGGCTGACCGCGGTGCTGCAGGCGGAACTGGCCGTGGCTGCCCGGCACGACGCCAGCCGCGCGTCAAGGGTCGCTCCGGTGATCAGCCGGCTGATGCGCCGCGCTCCGTCCGCGGAAACCGCCGAGCCGCTGGCCGTCGCGCGGGTGATGGCGAGCGTGCTCAGCGGCCAGCCGGCCGCCGATGCCGGTCCTCTCGTTGACGTCCTGCGCGTCGCAGCACCCTCGGCGAGCAGCTGGGACACCCGCGCGGCGTTGCTGTGGACGCTCATCGTGGCTGAGCGGTTCGCGGCTGTCGAGGCGGCGCTGCCAGCGATGATCGAGGCCGCCGGCCAGAGCGGCAGCGCGCGCGGGCTGATCGCGGCCTACAGTTCGCTTGGCTTCCTGAAACTGCGGCTGGGTGCCCTGCCCGAGGCCGACACGGCCGCGCGGGTGGCGCTGCGCGTACTGCAGGAAGGCGATTTCACCGCCGGCATGGGCGTGGCGGGAATCGCGGCCGAGGTAGCAGTCGAGGCTGGCGAGCTGGAGCAGGCGCAGGCATTCCTCAGCTTGATCCCGCCGGCGCCGGCGGGGGTAGTCAGCGTGCTGGCCCCGGCCGCGACGGGCCGCCTGGCCCTGGCGCGAGGGGACGGCGAGCATGCGCTGACATGTTTCGAGTCGTGCCTGGCCATGTTCAGCCCGGACCTGTGGGGAATGCCGGTCACTGACGCCGGATACCTGCACGCCCGTTCCGGTGCGGCCCAGGCTCTGCTGCTGCTAGGTGACCGAGCACGGGCCCGCGCGCTGGCAGAATCGGAGCTAGCCGATGCGCGCAGGTTCGCCCGGCGCAGGGCGCTGGGGATCGCGCTGCGTGTAGCCGGCCTGGCACGCGGCGGGACGGCGGGGGTCCGCTTGATCGAGGAATCAGCCGACGTGCTGCGCGAGTCTCCGGCCGTCCTGGAGCGGGCGAAGTCCCTGGCGGAATTGGGCGCAGCGCTGCGCCGTGCCGGGCAACGGCGCGCCGCCAGGCCTCCGCTAACGGAGGCGCTTGATCAAGCCGCAGACTGTGGCGCCTGGCCGCTGGCCGACCGGGCGCGTGCCGAGCTGACCGCCGCGGGCGGCCGCCCGCGCCGCGAACGCCTGCACGGAGCGGAGGCCCTCACCCCGAGCGAGTGGCGCGTCGCCCGGCTGGCCGCGGACGGCCGCACCAACCGGCAGATAGCCCAGTCGCTCTACGTCACCCTAAAGACCGTCGAGACTCATCTCGCCCACGCGTACGCCAAGCTCGGGATCGCGCAGCGGGGCGAGCTCCCCGATGCGCTCGCTGGGCAAAACCTCAGGGTGCCTACCCGGAGGCGAGCGGACGACCGTTAGCGCACAGTCGGATTAGCCACCTGAGAATGGAGATCCGGCATGAGCGCACATAACGCTGAGCTGATCCGGCGCGGCTATGACGCCTTCGCCCGCGGAGACATCGGCACCGTCTTCCAGATCCTCGACGAGGACATCACCTGGCATGTTCCCGGCCGCAGTCCGCTGTCCGGCGACTTCACGGGCCATGAGCAAGTGGGTGGGTTCATCGCCACCACCATGGCGTTGTCCGGCGGGACGTTCGCGATTGACATCCAGGACATTCTTGACCACCAGGACCAGGTGATCGTGCTGTGCACGGTCGCGGCTGAGCGTAATGGCCAGTCATGGTCCTCGCCGGAAGTTCATGTCTGGCGGGTAGCCGGCGACCGCGCGGTCGCATTCCGGGAGTTCCAGGGAGACCAGCAGACAGAGGACGAGTTCTGGAGCTCTCCGTCGCCGGCGTGACGGCTATACCAACGCGTTCCGGTCAGCCCTGATGCGCTCGGCCTGGCTACGGCACGCCGCACGCCTGCTGGACGCACTCGGGACCGGCGCGGTGCACTGGGTCGGGCACTCCTCCAGCTGCTTGATCGGGCTGCAACTGGCCCAAGACCGGCCTGGCCTGGTGGCCAGCCTGAGTCTGCTGGAGCCCGCACCTGGCGGAGACTTGCACGGCCCCTCCGACGAGCAGTTCGTGACTGCGACGGTGCGCCCGGCGGTGGAGGCGTTTTTCGCGGGCGATCCCGCTGGCGCGTTCGACCGGTTCATGCGCGGGATCGGCGGCCTTGGCTATCCGGCGGTGGTGACCAGCCGCTCGGGCCCGGTGCGCTGGGCATTGCGCAGGCTGAATCGGCATTCTTCTTCGCCGACGAGCTCCAAGCCGTCCAGGAATGGGCTTTCGGGCCGGCCCAGGCGGCCCGGATCACCCAGCCCGCGCTGATCGTGCTCGGCGCGGACAGCGCCCGGCTCACCCCGCTGACCGTCGAGACCGTGCGGCGGCTGTCGGCGCTGCTCCCTAACGCACGTACCGAGACGCTGTCTGGTTGCAGCCATTTGCTGCCGCTGGAACAGCCGGCGGCGCTCGCCCGCCTCATCACCGGGTTCATTGACGCCATTCCCGCAGCCAGCCCTGCACCCGCCGTTTCGCCATGAGCAGCCGGCCGTACGGCGTGGTGCTGCAGCCCGGCGAGGACTGCCTCACCAGCACCACATGGATCACTGCGGGCCCCGGCAGCACCATCTTCGTCCCGGCCGCGGCCATCCAGGCCTTCCGCAATAGCAACGGCAAGCCCGCCTGGCACCTGGCGATCGGCGGCCGACTCACACCACCGGCGCCGATATGAGGCCGCGCCGAGCCAGCGCTCGGGTGCCGTCGGCATGGGAGCTAACTTAGCTGTCTGGACTCGGCGGGCAGTCTCCCCGGTCACGGCCCGCGGGCCAGCGCCAGAACCCGGGGTTCGTATTGCGGGGTTTTCTGCTGGCCACCCCGGGCACGGGATGACAGGCTGGTCGCCGTGACGGAGCAGAGCACTGGGGACGTGGTACCCGGACGCTGGAATGCGGTTGGCCCGAAGTCCAACATGTGGATGGATCCGGCGCAAGACCCGAGGTTCACGGCAGGCGCAGAGCTGGAAGGCGAGCGGGTGACGCTGCTGGACTACCTGCGCGCCTACCGGCTGGCACTGGAACTGAAGTGCGCAGGCCTCGACGCGGAGCAGTTGGCCCGGCGCTCGGTGCCGCCCTCCACCATGTCCCTGCTCGGCCTGGTCCGCCATATGGCCGACGTGGAGCGCAACTGGTTCCGGCGGGTGATGGCCCGGGCCGACGCGCCCCCGCTGTACTGGTCTGATGATGCCGAGGACGCTGACTGGGCGGGGGCGGTGGCTGATCCGGCGGTGGTGGCCGACGCCTGGCGGGCCTGGCGTGAGGAGGTCGCCTTCGCGGAGCAGTTCGTCGCCGGCGCGCCTGACCTCGCCATCCGCAGCCCCATGCGAGACGGCACCACCGTCGCGCTGCGCGAGGTGATACTCCACATGGTCGAGGAGTACGCCCGCCACCTCGGCCACGCCGACCTGCTCCGCGAGCGGATCGACGGCCGCGTCGGCCAGTAACCCCGGACGAGCCCGGCGCCCGCCCTGCGCACCGGGGTGGTGAGCTGGCAGGGAATCAGCGGAAACGAATTACCCAGGGCCAGCGCGGCGCAGGCCAGCACCCACGGCGCATACCCTTCCTGCCCGGCCCCGGCCAGGGCCAGGCGCAGCCCGAACACCGCGAATCCGAAGGTACCCAGCCCGCCTAGAGCGAAGCAGGCGGTGGGGAACCAAGCATGCGGCCGTCGCACGGCCGGTCGGGCACGCTGCTGGCGGTGACGACGCCCGGGACGCCGGTCATGCCTGGCGCCCTGTCTCGTGACGGCCGGCCCGGCGGCCCCGGCCGGCGGCCCCTGGCCGTTCGGCGGCGGGCGGGCGGTCGCTGCTCGCGCTCGCCGACGGCGGCCATGGATGTCCTGAGCTTGTCCAGCAGCGCCGTCAGCGCCCGCACCTCACCCGGTTCCCGGTCGGCGACGAACAAGGCGCTGGAGCAGCTGGAGCAGCTGGGCGTCTGACACCCGGTGCGCACGGCCGTCATGGCACGGTGCGTCTCGAACCACCGGCTGAGGCCCGGGGCCCGAACGGCACCTGAAGATTCGCTGGAGCCGTCACCCAGGACGGGAAAGAACAGGACCCGGGAGAGGAACTACGTGCCGCCGGAAGAGGCAAGCCGCGGCGCGCCTAGTCGCGAACCCGCGGACCGCAGAAAGGCGCGACGTACCGGAGGGTTTGCCAGGATTAGGCGCGGACGGTCAGCATGCGGACGGTAGTGTAGGTGTCCTCCCCGAACCCGCCGTAGGCTTATCCGTGACTACCAGGAACCTGTCAAGAGCGTCTCTGGCTGCCGAGCAACTGCCCCGGTAACCACCGGCTACCTGGTACGACGTCGCTGGCAGTAGCCCCGCTACCCGCCCGGGTGACTTAAGCGCTTTTATCCCGATTCTTCCGGTAGGACATATATCAGGGCGTTTACTGAATAGCCTGGGGCCAGATTGGTCATTTCCTGGACTCATGCCACGCCTGCGTGCCAGGGTCACTTCATGCGCACCATATTCGAGCGGCTAGTGGAAGAACTGAGGGCCTGGCACCTGTTCGAGGACCGCAAGGAATACCCGCTGCGCTGGGAGCTGCCCGGGGAAAGCCCGAACGAATACACCGCAGTGCCGCGGCACCGGCGAACGGCCGGGGAGTGGACGGCCGTCCGCGGCCACCGCTAACGGCGGGCGCCTGATCAGCCGGGGGTCGTAGAGGTACCAGCCTTCCCGGCCCCCGACGGCAGAGCTGGCGTACCAGCGCAGTCCCACGCACCATCGCCCGTGCCGGTCCTTGCGCTGCCCGATCACCTGCGCCCAGGCCCAGGTCCCGTCCCGGAGCAGGATCTCAGCCTCGGTATCCTCCGGGATGGTAGAGCCCGGGACAGCGTCGGCTGGCATGGCCCGCTCCAGGGCGGGCTCGCGGGACGGATCGGCAAACACGCAGGTCATCGTGCCCATCCAGGCCGCCTGGGAACCGTCAGGGCGCGTCTGCAGGCCGCGATCGCCGGGTGGCCAGGAGGATGTCCACGCTCAGCGCGAGGATCCAGGCCGGGAAGAGCAATTCCACCCAGTCGGTGAAACCTACGGCCACGGCCAGAATGAGCGCGGTCACCAGCCCAGCGGGCACAAGCCAGCCCGAGACGATCCTGGTCCGCCGCGCGATTGTCACCAGGCTCAGCGAGAAGACCGCCGCCATCCGCATCGCGTACACGTTCAGCAGCAGCGAGGTCACGTGCCGCCCCAGCGCCAGCGTGCTGGCCCCGGATGCGGTGGCGTGCCCTGCCGAGGCGCCCGCTATCAGCCCCCCTGCCACGGCGGCCGCCACGAAGAGCATGCCCACGAACAGCAGGCCGCTGCCCAGGAACACGGTGGCGAAGAAGCGGTCCTCCCGGGCGCCGATGCGGTCCCGGATCACCCCGATGAACCAGAGAAAGGCGATGCCCGCGAACGGGACCAGGTTGAGCGCGATCGCCACGGCACGGCGCCGGGCTGGGTCGGCCAGCCAGCCGCCAGGTACCGCGGGGTTACTGGGAGCGGACAACCTGAGCAGCACCAGCGAGCATATGAGCAGGACCGAGAAGACGATCCCCGCGACTGCGGCTGACCGCGGCGTGCGCAGGGCAGCCCGCGTCTCGGCATCCTGCCGGCCCGGTTCCGTGACCTCCGCGTTCAAGCGCCTCGCACCCCCCCGACCGACATTGTGTCACTGGCTATCGCGCCGGGTAAGAGGGCGGCCCACGCTGGGGCGGGCGAGCGGGCCGGGGCCTGCAGCCGACGGCCGGCGGCCGCGCCCTGGATCAGGCCGGCGGCACGGCCTGCGGTCAGCCGGCTGCGGGCTCCGCTGGGCGGGGCCCGGGCCTGCGCGGGCTGACCAGCAGCGATTGCGCCCCCACACCAATCTGGCCGGTCTGATCAGACAGAACGCTGGTCGCCAGGCCAGCGCCCCCGGCCGAGATCGCGGTCTGCGCGTCCAGGCAGATCCACTCCCCGGCCGCCTCCCGGTGCAGGTGCACGGTGAGCTCGGGGTTGATGAAGTGCCACCTGGTGATGTCCAGTTCGCCGGACAGCCCGTTGCCACTGTCCGCCACGGCGAGCACCCGCTCCAGCGGGCCGGTCTCCTCGTCTGCAACCAGGGGATACCGCAGCCGGGCCCAGACGGTGGCAGGCCCGGGCTCGGCGAAGTGGCCGCGGACCGGCCGCCATTCGATGGCCGACAGGTACCCGTCGATCCAGCCGTCTGGTGCCGCCGCGGACGCGTCGGCGGGCAGTGGCGGCGGGCCGCCGCGCGGCGCCACTGGGTCACTGGAGGTACGCAGCACCCGCCAGGCGCTGGCCCGGGCCACCTCCCGGTCTGCCGCCCTGGCCACCGCCTCCAGGAATTCCACGCTGCGGCCCGCCCGGACCAGCCGGGCCTCGACCCGCAGCTCACCTACGGGAATGGCGCTCAGGATCTCGCAAGTGAACCGCGTGATGATCATGTCATCGCGCGGAGCGTAGTGCTGGATCGCCCGGCCGAGCAAGGCGCTGGGCGGCCCGCCATGCTGGGCTCGCTCATCCCACGGGCCAGTCGTGTGGGCAGTGGCACGCCACGCACCGTCGCCCAGGGGAACATAGAAGCTATCCGCCACCTGGTGGATGTTACCGGTCGGTCGGGCAGTGCTCAGGATGCGGGGGACGGCTCGATGACAACCTTGAGGCCGGTCCGGGCGGCGGCCGCGGCGAACGCGGCGGGCGCCTCGTCCAGCGGATACCGGTCGCTGATCAGCGTGGGCAGATCGACCCGCTTGGCCGCAGCCAGGCTGATGGCCCGAGGGTAGACCTCGTTCATCCGGCGGACCATGGCGATGGTGAGGCCCTTACGGCGGGCCAACGAGGCCCGGAAGGTCGTGGCATCGCTGCCCGGGATCCCGCCCAGCACCACCCGGCCGCCGGGGCGGGCCGCTGCCATGGTCAGCTGTACGGCCTGGTCGGTACCCGCCATCTCGAACGCCACGTCCACCCCGTCCCCGGTCAGCTCGGACAGTGCCGCCTGGTCGGCCACCTCGGCCGGGTCCGCGGTGACAGCGCCGAGGGCCGCGGCGGCCGCGCGGCGGTGCGCGAGCGGCTCGAGGGCGATGACGGTCTGCGCCCCCGCCACCTGCAGCAGCTGGATGAGCAGGAGCCCGATGGGACCGCAGCCGACCACGGCCGCGGTCCCGCCCAGGTGCAGGTGCCCCAGGTCGAGGGCGTGAATGGCGACGCCGAGCGGTTCCAGGACGGCTCCGTCCGCGTCGCTCAGCGAATCTGGCAGCGGGTGCAGCAGGTCCACGGGCCAGGCCAGGAACTCGCGCATCGCCCCATCGGTCCCGCCGTGCCCGGAGAACCGGATCCGGATGCACAGGTTCCGGTAGCCATCGCGGCATGGACGGCAGGTCCCGCACGGGATGGCCGGGTCGATGGCCACCCGCTCACCGCGGCGCGGACCGTCGGCGATGACGCCGGCCGCCTCATGCCCGAGCACCAGCGGGTGGGCGAGGACCGCGTCGCCAATGCCCGCCTCGCCCCACCAGTGCAGATCCGAGCCGCAGATGCCCACCGCGGTCACCTGGACCAGGCTCTGCCCGTCGCCGGGGACCGGCTCCGGCTCGTCCGCGACCCGCAGGTCACCCACCCCGTGCAGCCGGGCTGCCCTCATCCGCCACTCCGTCCTGGGCCGATCCTGGCCGGGTCAGCCGTTCCGGCACCACCACCCGGTCGTACAACTCCTCGCTGACACCGGACCGCAGCGCTGCCTCCTTGAGCGCCAGGTCCTCGGCCACGGCCAGATGGGCGATCTTTGCCGCCGCGTCGTAACCGATGACCGGACTCAGCGCGGTCACCATCATGACGGACCGCGCCACGTTCTCGGCCAGCCGGGCCTCGTTGAGCGCGGCCCCCTCGACCAGGAACTCCCGGAACGAGTCCGCGGCATCGGCCAGGATCGTAGCCGAGTGCAGGAAGTTGCTGATGGCCACCGGGCGGAACGTGTTGAGCTGGAAGTTACCCTCGGCGCCGGCCATCGCCACCACGCTGTCGTTGCCCATGGCCTGCAGGCAGACCATCAGCATCGCCTCGGCCTGGGTCGGGTTGACCTTGCCCGGCATGATCGAGGACCCAGGCTCGTTGGCCGGCAGCAGCAGCTCCGCCAGTCCGGCCCGCGGTCCCGAGCCGAGCCAGCGCATGTCGTTGGCGAACTTGAACAGCACGACGCTCAGGTTCCGCAACGTCGCCGAGGCGCGTACCAGGTCGTCGATGGAGGACTGGGCGGCGAACTTATTCGGCGCGCTGGTGAACTCCTCCCCGGTGCTGGCGGACAGCTCGGCGGCCACTTCGTCGCCGAAACCGGGAGGCGCGTTCAGCCCGGTGCCGACCGCCGTGCCGCCGATGGCGAGCCGCCTGAGCCCGGGCAGGGCGGCGGCGATGTTCTCCATGGCGTCATCCAGCTGGCTGACGTAGGCCGACCATTCCTGCCCCACGGTGAGCGGGGTGGCGTCGGCCAGGTGGGTCCGGCCCACCTTGACCACCCCGGCCCACTGCGCGCTCTTCACCGCGGCGGCATCGCGGAGGCGCCGGATGCTAGGCAGCACCGTCCGCGTCACCGCGAGCACCGCGGCGACGTGCATGGCCGTGGGGAATGTGTCGTTGGACGACTGGGCGGCGTTCACGTCATCGTTCGGGTGGACCGGCCGCTTGCTGCCGAGCGGCTGGCCGGTCAGCTGGCTGGCCCGGTTGGCGATCACCTCGTTCACGTTCATGTTGGACTGGGTGCCGGACCCGGTCTGCCAGACGTGCAGCGGGAACTCACCATCCATCGTGCCCGCGATGATCTCGTCGGCGACCTGGCTGATCAGGTCGGCCTTCCAGCCCGGCAGCCGGCCGCCGCGGCCGTTCACCAGGGCGCACGCCTTCTTCAGGTAGCCGTACGCGCGGTAGACCGCAGTCGGCATCATGTCCTCGCCGATGCTGAAGTGGATGAGCGAGCGCTGCGTCTGGGCGCCCCAGTAGTGATCGGCGGGCACCTGTACCGCGCCGAGCGAATCCGTCTCCGTCCGGGCGCCGGTAGCGTCCAGCCCGACCGGGACATACTCAACCCGGAGACCGGGGGCGGCCTCGTCCGGATCGTTCACTACGCGACTCCTCCCGCCGCCGGCGCCGTACCCGGGACCAGGCTACGGAACCGCGGCGAAGCCGGGACGCAGCGGGCTAGCCAGGGCGCGGCGGGCTAGCGGCGCGGGCCGGGCAGCTGCCGCTGTTCCCGGGGCGGCCCGGAGACCAGCAGTGAGGTCTGCTGGGCGCGAGGGATGGCGGCCTTAGGCCGGGCCGCCTCACGGCCCCGGGTACCGCTGGTGGCCAGGCTGAGCGCCAGGGCGGGGCACATCTCCACCGCCTGCGTCGCTTCCTTCTCCAGCCAGAAGGGCACCGGCATGTCCAGGAACATCGGGTAGCCCTGGTTGTCCAGCTGCACCATCTCCGGCGCGATCTTCGCGCACAGCCCGTGCCCCTGACAGCGGGACCAGTTGACCTTGAGCCGGACCTGGGATTCCTCCTCCGGCCCGAGCGGCAGCAGGCCGCGGACCGGACGGCCACACGAGCCGCGGAACAGGTGCATGGTCAGGTCGTCACTGAACACGTCCAGGGCGGACAGCACGAACCGGGAGACGCCGTCCGGGTGGGAGCAGGCCCCGCGGCCGCGGACCACCGACGCGGCGCGGCGGGCCGTGTCCAGGGTGTCCATCCCGCCGGAGCCGTCCGCGAGCGCGGACATGGACCGCGCCAGCCCGGGCAGCCCGAGCTTGCAGGGCCCGCATTGCCCAGACGATTCCTTGGCCATGTAGCGCACCACCCGCGCCACCTCGCCCAGCGGGCAGGTCGCGCCGCCGATGGGCAGCACGACACCGGCCCCGAACGTGCCGCCCGAGGCGTCCAGCCCGGCCCGGGACACGGGCACGTCGTCGGCCACCTCGCCGGGCAGCCACATCCCGTGGTAGCCGCCGACCAGCACGCCGTCCCGGGCGGTCGCCTCGCAGATGTCCAGGACCGTGCCGAGCGGGATCCCGGCGGGGACCTCGACCACGGCGGGCCGCCCGGCCGACCCTCCCACGGTGAGCAGCAGGGTGCCGGGCTCGTCCGGTGTCCCGTCCGACGCGTACCCGTCCTCACCCAGCATGGCCAGCACGGCCAGCTGGGCGAACGTCTCCGCGTTGGACAGCAGGGTAGGCAGCCCGTCCACCCCGCTCTCGGCAGCGTGCTTCCGCTTGCCGGACGGCAGCGGGACCTTGCCGTTGACCGCGTTGACCAGCGCGCTGCCCTCGCCGGAGACGAACCGCTCCGGCACCTCGACGACCCGGACGATCTTCTTGAGGTCCGGCTCAGCCCGGGCCGCCTCGGCCATCGAGGCCGCCGCGGCCGGGTTGGTCACGCCAATGATGATCATCTTGGCGCTGAGCGCCCGGGCCGCCAGCAGGGCCCCACCCAGCACCAGGTACGGGGACCTGACCAGCAGCATCTTGTCCTTGAAGCTGCCCGGCTCGCCCTCGGTGCCGTTGATCAGGATCATCGGCTTGCACCTGCGCTGCGCGCACGCGTCCGCGACCGCCCGGATCTTTCGGGCGAAAGGGAACGCGGCACCGCCACGCCCGCGCATGTTGACGCTTTCCACCATTTCGATCAACTGGCGGGCGGTGACCCGCCGCATCGGCCCGAAGATCTCCTGGTGGGTCGGGAGATCGATGCGTTCGAAGCGATCCAGGCCCGCCGTCAGCCGGGCCCGGCCAATCCGCATCGCCTCAGGGATAGCAATCGAGTTCACCAGCGATTCCCGGTATTCAGCGTCACGATATTGAGCGGATCCGTCTCATCTTGCGGGTCGAAATGATCACGTGCCCCCGGCGGCCGGGGCCGGGTGTACGACGCGTCCTGGTCGGCGAAGGAGGCATAGTGCGCGGCCCGGTCCTGGTCGAACTGGTTGGACCGGCCGTAATGCGCCGCCTCGTCGTAACCTCCGCGCGGCCCGTACTGGGCTGGGTCCGCGCCGGATGGCGGGCCGTACTGGGCCGGGTCGCCGCCGGATGGCAGGCCGTACTGGGCCGGCGCGGGCCCGGACGGAGGGCCGTAGTGAGCGGGAGCGTACCCGGAGGGGAGGCGATATTCATCCGGCGTAGCGGACCTGCCGAGCGGCCCGTACTGAGCCGGTGCGGCGTACCCGGCGGGCGGCCCGTGCTGGCCGCCCCCGGCGGGCGGGCGGTAGCCGCCGGACGGCCCGGTCCCGGGCCCATACGGCGCGGCGTGAGCGTACCCCGCGGCCTCGCGGTACGGAGCGGGCTCGGCGTACCTGGCGTGCTGGGCCGGGCGCGCCTGGTGCTGGCCGTCATACGAGGCCGACTGCCCGTATGGCGCGGGCCGGGCGTAGGCGGCCGGCTGGTCCGGCCGGCTGTAGCCGGCTGGCTGGTCCGGCCGGGCGTGAGCGGGGGGCGCCCCGTAGTCCGGAGCCTCGCCACCGTACTGGTGCTGGACCGGCCCGTAGTCACCGTCTGGCCGCTCGTACTGGCCGGGCCGACTGTACTGGGCCGCCTGAGCCAGCAGGCCGTCGCCCGGGCCAGCCTGGGCGCCGGGGCCGTACCCGGCCTGCTGCTGATACGCGCCGGAGTGGTCGATCTCGCCGGTCCGCTCGTAGCGCGGGCCCCGCTCCCAGCGGCCGCCCGTCCCGGGCTCGTCATAGGATCCAGGCCGGTCATCCGGGTAGGCCAGCGGCGCGCTCAGCGGCCCAGACTGATTGGGCTGCGGCCGCTCATACGAGCCCGAGCGATCAATCTCCCCAGTCCGCTCATACCGGGGAGCCGGGGGGGCGTCACGGCGCACGCCCATCGGGCGCTCGTACGCGGCGGCCCAGTCACCTTGCCCGCGCGGCCGGGGCCGCTCGGCGCGGCCTGCGGTGGCCAGCTGCCCCGTCCCCTCGTAGCCGGTCACCCGGGGCAGCGGGGCGGACGGGTGGTCCGGGCCGAACTGGCCGAGCGGGCCCGAGGGGTAAACCGGCTCGAGCTGGTCGAACGGGCCACTGCGGTCATAACGCGCCGTGCGGTCATAACGCGCCGTGCGCTGGTACTGGCCGGTGCGCCCGGCGGCCGTGTCCGAGGAGCCTGCGGGCAGCGCCAGCTGCCGCCGGCCCGGCTGGCCCTGCGGGGACGACCGGCCGTCCAGCGCCAGCTGCCGGGCGGATGGCGCGGGCGAGATGGCGGCCCCGGGCAGGGCGGCACCACCGCCCAGCCCGGCCCCGGCCATCACGGCGGCTGCCGCCATGGAAGCACCGGCCGGCGCCTCGGCCACCGGCTGGTCGACCATGTGGCTGCGGGCCCGGTCCCTGGCCACGAACCGGACCAGCAGGGCGAGCACCACCGCCGCCACGCAGCCGCCGTAGCACCAGTACACGAAGCCCTCGTAGCCGAAGAAGGGCTTGGCTGGGCGGCCGCCGAGCAGCCCGTGAATGAGGCCGAAGAGCCACGCGACGTAGGCGGTGGCGTGCAGCAGCCGCCAGGTCAGCGGGGACATGCGGGTGGCCAGGCGGGCCCGGTAGATCCCGAGCATCATGATGAAGATGAACATGTCTGAGGCTAGTGTGCCTATCCCCAGATAGAACGTCTTGTGCGTGTAGAGGAAGGGAATGACCGCGTCCAGTACCGTGGACCGGCCCGCAATTATCTCAAAAATGATGTGAACAACCAGAAAGGCAATGGCGCCGAACCCGGTCGCCCGGTGAATCGCCTGCATTGTAACGCGGCCCGCGGGCTTCATGAAGATCCGGTCCGTGGCGACCAGGCCAATTGCCACTTCTGCGGTCAGCGCAATGAGCGCGAGCACGCCTACGTAGTAAAGCAGAAAATGGTAGGTTGCCTGGACGACCGTGTGCCCGACGGGGGTCGAGGACGCCGCGGCGGCGATGATCACGAAGCCTATGACGACGGCGTTGAGAATCCACAGCCACGTGTTGGACCTGGGCCGAGCCACCTGGTATCCGCGCCTTCCGTTACCAACCGTGAAGGTCATCGAACGCCCAGTGGAACCGTCACCCTTCGCCGCCACAATACCTCCCGGGAGGAGCGACTCAGCTGCCTACCAATGATGGATACTGAACACTGAATAGCTCATGCTTTGGCCCGCCTGCCTGGCCGCATCGCCTGGCTAGCACCGCCAAAACCCGGGAGATCCCGCTTCTCTACCGGGCATCAGGATGCTATCGCGGCCGATTCCGGCTTCGCAACGAAACGATATAGAAAGTACCCCTGGGTGGGCGTAAGCGCACGTCAGCGTGGGCTTTCGGGTGGCGTCGCGGGCCCTCCCGCGGCGGACGGGCCCTGGAGACCCGGCGGAACCCGGTGCGGGTGGCCTGGCGCACCGGTCACCATGGGATATGCCCTGGTTCCTGAGCGACAGGCTGGGGGAGTACGCAGCCAGCGCGGCCGGGCTGCTGCGTGGCCGCCCGGCCCGGAACACCATCCTGCTCGGCGCGGCCGAGCGGCAGCCCCGGCCCAGGCGCTGGCCACCCCGGACCGGGCCGTCCCTCGGGGTGAACGGCGACGCGCCCGCCGCGGCGGCGTTCGCCGCCGCCTGGCAGGAACTGACCGGGGACGCCGTCAGGGTGGACATGAAGTCACGGCTGTACCGGCTCGGCCAGCTCCGCCTGCCGCACCCGCCGCCGCCCGGCCAGGCCCGGGTGGCCGCGAAGGAAGACCACAGACTGCTGCTGGCCTGGAGCGCGGCCTTCCACGACGAAGCGCAGGCCGGGGGCCCGCCGGACGTGTCGCTGATGGTCGACGACCGGCTCAGCTGCGGCGGGTTCACGCTGTGGGAGACCGGGGGCGAGCCAGTGTCCATGGCCGGCTGACCCGGCCGGCCGCCGGGCAGCTCCGGGTCGGCCCGGTCTACACCGCACCCGCGCACCGTGGCCGGGCTTCAGCACAGGGGTATAAGCGGCCGCGGGGCCGGGGGCCGCGTCAGCGGGTGAGCTGACCGGCCACCAGCTCCGCGATCTGGGCCGTGTTCAGGGCGGCCCCCTTGCGCAGGTTGTCGCCGCAGACGAACAGGTCGATGGCCCGCGGGTCGTCCAGCGACCGGCGGACCCGGCCGACCCAGGTCGGGTCGGTGCCCACCACGTCAGCGGGGGTGGGGAACTCGCCGCGCTCCGGGTCGTCGTTCAGCACCACCCCGGGCGCGTCGCTGAGCACCCGCTGCGCACCGGACCGGGTCACCTCCCGGCTGAACACCGCATGCACGGCCACTGAGTGGGTGGTTACCACGGGAACCCGGACACAGGTGGCGGACACCCGGAGCTCCGGCAGGCCGAGGATCTTGCGTGACTCGTTGCGTACTTTGAGCTCCTCGGAGGACCAGCCGTCGTCCTTGAGCGAGCCGGCCCACGGGACCACGTTGAGTGCGAGCGGCGCGGGGAACGGCCCGAAGTCCCCCACCGCGGCCCGCAGGTCCCCGGCCCGCTGGCCCAGTGCCCGGGACCCGGCCGTCTTGTCCAGCTGGGCGTAGAGCGTGTCGATGCCCGCCTGGCCGGCCCCAGACGCGGCTTGGTAGGAGGCGACCACCATCTCTTCCAGGCCGAAGGCGCGGTGCAGCGCGGCAATGACCACGATCAGGGACAGCGTGGTGCAGTTGGGGTTGGCGATGATGCCCTTCGGCCGCCGCGCGGCGTCCCGCGGGTTCACCTCGGGCACCACCAGCGGCACCTCAGGGTCCATCCGGAACGCGCCGGAGTTGTCCACCACGACCGCGCCCCGTTCCGCGGCGACGGGGCCCCACTCGGCGGAAACCTGGTCCGGGACATCGAACATGGCCACGTCCACGCCGTCGAACACGTCGGCGGTGAGCGCGTGCACCACCGTGTCCACGCCGCGGACCCGCAGGTGCCGCCCGGCCGACCGGGGCGAGGCGACCAGCCGGACCTCGCCCCATATGTCGTTGCGGGTGGACAGCAGGTCGAGCATCACGGTGCCCACCGCGCCGGTCGCGCCGACCACGGCCACCGCCGGCTTCGCGCTCACCGGCCGGTCCCCCCGTACACCACGGCCTCCACCTCGCTGGCGTCCAGGTCGAACGCGCGGTGCGCGGCGGTCACCGCGACGTCCACGTCCTTCTCGTTCACCACGACGGAGATCCTGATCTCCGAGGTGGAGATCATCTCGATGTTGACCGCCGCGTCCGCGAGCGCGCCAAAGAACGTGGCGCTGACCCCCGGGTGGGACCGCATCCCCGCCCCGATCAGCGAGACCTTCCCGATCCGGTCGTCGTAGAGCAGCGTGGCGAAGCCGATGTCCGGCTGGAGGTCCCGCAGCGCCGCCATCGCTGCCTCGCCGTCATCGCGCGGCAGGGTGAACGAGATGTCGGTCAGCCCGGTGGTGGCGGCGGAGATGTTCTGCACGATCATGTCGATGTTGATGCCGGCCGCGGCCACGGTGCGGAAGATCTGCGCGGCCACGCCCACCTTGTCGGGAACCCCGGCGACAGTGACCTTCGCTTCGCTCCGGTCGTGTGCCACCCCGGAGATGATCGCCTGCTCCACCGTGGCTCCCTCCGCCATCTCGTCCGTCTCGCTGATCCTGGTACCCGTCCGGTTACTGAACGACGACCGCACATGAATAGGCATGCCGTACCGCCGCGCGTACTCCACGCAGCGCAACTGGAGGACCTTGGCCCCGCAGGCGGCCATCTCGAGCATCTCCTCGTAGCTGATCCAGGGGATGCGCCGCGCGGTGCGCACGATCCGCGGATCGGCGGTGAACACCCCGTCCACGTCGGTGTAGATCTCGCAGACGTCAGCCTGCAGGGCGGCCGCGAGAGCCACCGCGGTCGTGTCCGAGCCGCCCCGGCCCAGCGTGGTGATGTCCTTGCCCTCCTGGGACACGCCCTGGAAGCCGGCCACGATGGGGATCGCCCCCTCGTCCAGCGCGAGGCTGATCCGGCCCGGCGTCACGTCGATGATCCGGGCCTTGCCGTGCGCCGAATCGGTGATCACCCCGGCCTGCGAGCCGGTGAACGAGCGGGCTTCCAGGCCGAGGTTGGCGATCGCCATGGCCAGCAGGGCCATCGAGATCCGCTCGCCCGCGGTCAGCAGCATGTCGAGTTCCCGCCCCGGCGGGAACGGGCTGACCTGCTTGGCCAGGTCGTGCAGCTCGTCCGTGGTGTCACCCATGGCCGAGACCACGACGACCACGGAGTGCCCGGCCTTCCGGGTGGCCACGATGCGCTGCGCCACCCGCTTGACGCCGTCGGCATCGGCCACCGAGGATCCACCGTACTTCTGCACGACAAGCGCCACGGATGAGCCGCTCCTCCCGCGTTCCGGCTGCTGGCGGCTTGAGTGTACCTACCCGGACTGGGGACGCCGTCCTGGTTTTCCGCCCGGCGGCCCGGCCGCGCAGGAACCGGCAGGTACCGGCGCAAGCCGAGGACCCCGGCTGGTCAGGGCAGCCGGGTCTCCTCGTTGACGTCCAGCATGGCGTGCGCCAGCACCGCGTGCAGCGCGCGCAGGGCGGCGGTGCCGTGCGTGCCCCAGTGGTTCACATAGGAGTACTGCCACCACCAGAGCGCTTCCAGGGAACGCCCGGTCTGGTAGTGCTGCAGGCCGTGGATCAGGTCCGCCGCCACGGCCGCCAGGTCATCAGAGAGCCGGAACGGAGTGGGCCCGGTGTCCGCGTAGGGGTCGAACAGTTCGGCGTACTCGTCGCAGTCGGCCAGCCGCTCTGCCAGGCCGGACCGGAGCACGTCAAGGTCCGGGTCGGCACCCACGTCCGGTTCCCAGTTATCCGGCAGGATCACGTCCTTGCTGGCGCCCAGCTGCGCCCCGGCCAGCAGGATCTGGGAGACCTCCAGCAGCAGGAGAGGCACGGTCTCGTCGCCGCCCTGGCCTCGGGCCAGGGCCATGATGCCGTCCAGGAAGTCCCGGGCCTGCACGGCAATCCGGTCGGCGAGCGGGTTCCACCCTTCGCTGACCGGAGGTGCGGCGGCCGGGCCGTTGCTAGCTGTGCTCATCAATGTCCTCGCAGTGAGGGTACCGCGCGCGGTGCGGGTACCGCGCGGCGGCCTTCCAGGCCCCGGTCGGGGTCCCAGCCTGCCCGGCCCAGCCGGGAGTTTCATGGGACACGCCGGGGCGCCGGAAGCGCGCGCGGACCGTGGCCAGGGCTTGTCCGGGCATCTCAGACATCGAGCAGCCGCCGTCCCTCGAACGCCCGGCCCAGGGTGACCTCGTCGGCGTACTCCAGGTCCCCCCCGACCGGCAGCCCGCTGGCCGGCCTGGTCACCCGGATCTCCAGCGGCTTCACCAGGCGGGCTAGGTAGGTCGCGGTGGCCTCGCCCTCCAGGTTCGGGTCCATGGCCAGGATCAGCTCGGTGACGGTGCCGTCGGCCAGCCGCGCCATGAGTTCCCTGATCCGCAGGTCCTCGGGGCCGATCCCGTCGATCGGGCTGATCGCGCCGCCCAGCACGTGGTAGCGGCCGCGGAACTCGCGGATCTTCTCGATGGCGGCGACGTCCTTGGGCTCCTCGACCACGCAGATGACCGACAGGTCCCGCCGCGGGTCGCGGCAGATCCGGCACTCATCTTCCTCGGCCACGTTGCCGCAGACCCGGCAGAAGCGGACCTTCTCGGTCACTTCGACCAGCACAGCCGCCAGTCGCCGCACGTCGGTGGCGTCCGCGGCGAGCAGGTAGAACGCGATCCGCTGGGCGCTCTTAGGCCCGACGCCCGGCAGCCGGCCGAGTTCGTCGATCAGGCTCTGGACGATTCCCTCATACACGGGACCCAGCCTCGCAGGTCACCCGCCGCCAGGCAGGGCACCGCCGCGCGGTTCGCCACCGTGGGGCTGGCTAGGGAAGTCGCCGATACCAGGGATGCTGGGCAGCCCGGTCGCGTCCCCGACCGCCCCGCCCAGGCCGCCGATGCCGGACGCGAGCGGGCCCATCTTCTCCTGCTGCAGCTCGGACGCGGCCCGGTAGGCGTCCCGGACGGCGGCCAGGACCAGATCCGCGACCGTCTGTGCCGTTTCCGCCGGGTCGGTGACCTCGATGGCAGCCGGGCTGATCGTGAGGTCCACCAGGTCACCCTGCCCGTTGACCTTGGCCTTCACCAGGCCGCCGCCCGCGCTGCCCTCGACGACGGCGTCAGCGAGTTCCTGCTGCGCATTCATGAGCTGGTCCTGCATCTGCTGCGCCGCGGCGAGCAGTTGCTGCATGTCGATCTGGCCGCCAGGGTCCACGCTGCCCTCACCCGAAAACCGTCATCTCGCGCCGCCTGCGCGGCTGGGAGGTGCCCGCCGGCGCCCGGTCGGGCGGCCTGCGGAGCCTGTCTCTGTCGAGCCTACGGCCTGCCGGCCATGCCGGGCGCACTGCACCGCGGCGAGGCGGCGGATGGAACCGGAGCGGGCCAGGCCGGGCCGCCGGGTCAGGGTTCGTCGATCTCGGCGATGACCTGGCCGCCGAGTTCACGCTTGATGAGGTCCATGCCGGTCAGGCCGTTATGAGCCGGTTCGGCGGGCGTGCTGTCGTGCTGCGCCTCGTCGGACAGCGTGCCTGGCGGCTCCCGGTCGGGCCCGGGCGGCGGGCTGGCGGGCTGGACCGCGGCGGGCGCCTTCGCGCTCAGCTCGTCCGGGCCGCGGTGGTCGCCGCGGGGCGCACCGGGCGTGGCGGCCAGCTGGGGCGCCGACATGGCCCTGACCCGCAGCGGCACGCCGAGCAGTGCTGGCAGCACGGTAGCCAGGGCCTGGTCGGTGCCGTTGGCGCCAAAGGCCTTGGCCTCGCCCTCCCGGGCGAACAGGACGGTAAGGGCACCGTCCTCCACGGAGTGCACGGTGGCGTTGCTGAGCAGCATCCACGCCAGCCGGCGGTGGTTCTTGACCGCCTCCAGGATCTCCGGCCAGCGCTGCCGGAGCAGGTCGGTGGTCGGTCCGGCAGCCTGGGGCGCGCTGGCCGGTGCGGACGGCCGGTCTTGCGTGTCTGGGCGCCGGGCCTGCGCCGCCGGCTCGACCGGACGCGGACTGGCCGGACGCGGACTGGCCGGACGCGGACTGGCCGGACGCGGACTGGCCGGACGCGGACTGGCCGGACGCGGACTGGCCGGACGCGGACTGGCCGGACGCGGACTGGCCGGACGCGGACTGGCCGGACGCGGACTGGCCGGACGCGGACTGGCCGGATGACGGCTGGCCCGGCCGGTCCGGGACGGCGGGGGCCTGGCTGGCCCGGGTCGGGGCAGCAGGCGCCGGGCTAGTACCGGCCGGGGCCGGGGCCGCCGCAGGCGATGTCCGGCCAGCTAGGGCGGCCCGGGCCGCCGCCGGCCCGGAGCCGGGCGCACGGGGTGGCTGGGCGTGGGCGGCGGGCACAGCCTGGGCGGGCGGGAGCCCGGCAGGCGGAGCCTCGGCAGGCGGAGGCCCGGCGGCAGGCGCAGCTGGCGTCGCCGCACGCTGGTCAGGCCGGGCGCTCCCCGCACTCCCGCCACCCGCGGCACTCCCGCCACCCGCGGCACTCCCGCCACTGCGGGTGGTGGCCGGGCTGCCCTCCTCCAGCCGCCGTTCCAGCCGTTCCAGCCGGGCCAGCAGAGCCTTCTCGCCCGTGCCCGCCCCGGGCAGCAGGATCTGCGCGCACATGAGTTCCAGGAGCAGCCGCGGCGAAGTCGCGCCGCGCATCTGGATGAGACCCTCACTGACGATCTCCGCCGCGCGGGTCAGTTCCGCCTGCCCGAACCGGCCCGCTTGCTCGGTCATCCGGTCCAGCCGGTCCGCGGGGATGTCCAGCAGCCCCGTCTGGCCCGCCCCCGGCACGGCCGCCAGCACGATGAGGTCGCGAAACCGGTCGAGCAGGTCAGCCGCGAAGCGGCGCGGGTCGTGACCGCCTTCCGCCACCCGGTTGACGGCGCGGAACACCGCCGCGCCGTCCCCATCGGCGAAGGCGTCAGCCACCTCGTCTAGCAGGGTGTCGTCGGTGTACCCGAGCAGGGCCACGGTCCGGTCGTAGCGCAGCCCCTCCTCACCGGCTCCGGCCAGCAGTTGGTCCAGGACCGACAGCGAGTCCCGTACCGAGCCGGCACCCGCGCGGACCACGAGCGGCAGCACGGAAGGCTCGAACGGGATCTGCTCGGCGGCCAGGATCTGCTCCAGCAGGTCACGCAGGATCGCCGGGGGCACCAGGCGGAACGGGTAGTGGTGGGTGCGCGACCTGATGGTCGCGATCACTTTCTCCGGCTCGGTTGTGGCGAAGACGAACTTGAGGTGCGGCGGGGGTTCCTCGACCAGCTTGAGGAGGGCGTTGAAACCCTCCCGGGTGACCATATGCGCCTCGTCGATGATGTAGATCTTGAAGCGCCCGGAGACCGGCGCATAGAACGCCCGCTCGCGCAGATCCCTCGCGTCATCCACCCCGCCGTGCGAGGCGGCGTCGATCTCGATCACGTCGAGGCTGCCCGCCCCGTCGGGCGCCAGAGCGATACACGATTCGCACTTCCCGCACGGATCCGGGGTCGGGCCCTCCGCGCAGTTCAGCGAGCGGGCCAGGATCCGTGCGCTGGAGGTCTTGCCGCAGCCGCGCGGCCCGCTGAACAGGTAAGCATGATTCACCCGGCCGGTGCGCAGGGCCTGGCGGAGGGGCTCAGTGACGTGGTCCTGCCCGCGCACTTCGGCGAACGTCGCGGGGCGGTACCGGCGGTAGAGCGCCAGGCGGGGCGTTGGCCCGCCGGGCCGCTCCGGGTCCACCGGAACGGTGCTGGCCGTAACCGGGCTGGCCGGGACGGAGCTGGGCACCTCGGCTGTCATGACTTCACCCTCGCGGTCCGGGACTAGGGGTGCCGGACTAGCGGGGCCGGACCCTCGCGGTACCGGTAAGGACCCCCCGCACACCCGCCAGAGCCCGCGTACCCTTGCTGCCTTCCAGCCCTGGGGGAGTTGGCGGGATAAGCGCCGTGCGGGGGGTCGCGGACCAGTCTAGCCACGCCCGCGACCATGCCGTGCGCATCCCGCCCCTCCGGGCCCCCGGCCCCCGGCCCGGGCCGGGGGGCGCACTCCTGCCGCGACAGTGCCGCAGTCCCGTCCCGGCTGGGCGCCGCAGCCGGTCCGCGGCACCGGTAAGCTTGCCCCGGAGGATTCGCCTAGTGGCCTAGGGCGCACGCTTGGAAAGCGTGTTGGGGGCAACCCCTCGCGAGTTCGAATCTCGCATCCTCCGCCAGGATGACGTGCGCAAACGCCGCAGCCGGCTTGCCTCGCTTCTGGAATCTGCGCGCTTAGTCTCATTTCTTAGTCTCACTTGCGTGGCTAAGACGGCACCTCGGGCGGACTTCATCCGGTTCGATGCCGCATGTTTCCCCAGGTCACGGCTCTCGCGGACGGTGGTGAACACCGTGGCGCACGCCGCGAAAGCGTGCGCCCGCTTCGTGGCCACCAGGCGCCGAGGCGCGACGACGATCAGCAGCTGTCAGATGCGCAGGTGCATGACCTGCCGGCCCAACCGGTGCAACCTTCGCTGCAGGTGTCCCGTCATCTGCAGGCGTCCCCTGGACGCGCTTGAGGGAGCGGCTGCCCTCGCCTACCTGTAGCTGAGCTGGACCAAGAGGTCGCAGCTGGCCCCCGATTGTGACTTCTTGAGCGAACCACCCACGGGCAGCGGCGGGGCGTACAGGAGGAAGCCGTCGCCACCCGAGCACGACAACGTTCCGGTGGATCGTGCCTTGATGGCAATGTAGTCACCCTTGGCGACATGCAAATTGACCCGGAAGCTCTGGACGACGTAGTGATCGCCGCTGGCACCCCCACACGGGCTCTGGCCGCGGTAGGTGATCTCGGGGCCGTTGACCACGATCCTGGCGTTGCGTGCGCTCGGGCTGGCCTTGGCCAGCTGGAGCCGGAAACTGCCGGCCTCACACGAGACCAGCTTCACGTGCTTGACGGTTCCCGTCTTCGGGGCCGTGAAATGGCTGCCGTTCTCGAATGCGCTGATGGCCACCCAGGTGCAGGTGGAACCGTGCCGGATTCCGGCGTTCTCATCGCACGACTGGCCGTTCTCGGCGTTGGAAGGCTGGCTCTGGCTGGTCAGCTTGGCCCCGAAGAATGTCGGAGTCGTCGCGGTGGCCGCACTCCCCGATGACGCGGTCAGGCCCACCATGACCAGGGGCGTCACCAGCACGCTGAGCACTTTGAGGAAGTACGACGCAGAACTTTTGCTCATGACATGAACCACCCTTCCCCCAAATAGGTACGAACCTTGCGAAGGCTGGACGTAGGAGTAGCCGCAAGGACACGGTGGCCCCTTCGCCGGCTTCAGATCCCAGGCTCGCGGGCAGCCGGATCGTGCACCATACGCAGCCGCCCACATGACCGCCCACATCATGACGCGCAGCGCAGGTCCGAGGTACTGTTGCCGCAGCGTGCTCTACTTCATCGGCCGTGCGAGGCGCAGTCTGTCGGCTTGCGAAGGGCGTGGGCCTTGACGCAGCAGGAGCAGGGTCCCCTTTCTTTTGCCCGGCTGCTGCGGCGGCTTCGGGGCGAGGCGAAGCTGACGCAGGAGGAATTGGCCGAGACGGCGGGCCTTTCCTTGCGGGCGGTCAGTGACCTGGAGCGCGGTATCCACCGCACCGCCCGCAAGGACACCGCGCTGCTGCTGGCCAGGGCGCTGGGTATGACTGAGTCGGCGGCAGCGTTGTTCGTGGCGGCCGCCCGCGGGCGCACCCCGGCCGCGGACGCGCTGGCCGTCCTGCGAGGCTCCGGGCGGCGACCGACCGGCATGACGCCCCGGGTATGGAACATCCCGGCCCGTAATCCGGCCTTCACCGGCCGCGACGACCTGCTGGCCGCGGTACATGCGAGGCTGCAGACCGGGCATACGGCGGTCGTGCAGGCGCTGTACGGGATGGGCGGGGTGGGCAAAACCCAACTGGCGGCCGAGTACGCGCACCGTTTCGCTTCAAGTTATGACCTGACCTGGTGGATCGACGCCGAGCAAGATGGGCTGATCGGGGACCAGGTCATAAACCTCGGGCTGGTACTCGGATGCGTTCCGGCCGGAGCCGGGACCGAGACGGTGCGGGCCGCCGTGCTGGCCGAGCTACGGCAGCGTGACCGATGGCTGCTGATCTTCGACAATGCGCAGGCGCCCGCGGATGTGGCGCCATGGCTGCCGGGGGGCGGCGGGCACGCGCTGATCACGTCCCGCCAGCATGGCTGGGATGAGGTCGCCACGCCGATCGAGGTCGACGTGCTCACCCGGGCCGAATCGATCGAGCTGCTGCGGCGCCGGGTTCCCCGGCTCACCGAGACCGACGCGAACAGGCTCGCCGCCGAGCTCGGCGACCTGCCGCTGGCCATCGCCCAGACCGCCGGGTTCATCGCCGACACCGGGACACTGGTGAGTCAGTACCTAGGCTTGCTGCAGACGCGGGCCGGGCAGCTGCTCGACCAGGGCGCGCCGGGCTCCTACCCGCGGTCGCTGGCGGCCGCCACCGCGTTGATAGCAGACCGGCTGACCGGCCACGACCCGGCCGCCGCGGAGCTGGCCAGCCTGTGCGCATTCCTGGCACCCGAGCCGATTCCTGAATACCTGTTCACCGGCGCCGCCGTCGTGTTGCCCGGAAAGCTAGCGGCGCGGGCTGCCGACCCGCTCGCCTGGCGGCAGACCCTGGCCAACGTGTCAAGACAGTCGCTGGCTCGCGTCGATCACCGCGGGCTGCAGATGCACCGGCTCACCCAAGCCATCCTCCGCGACCGGCTCACCCCGGCGTGCGCCGCCGCCACGCGCCGGTGCACCGAGGCGATCCTGGTGGGCAGCGAGCCCGGCGACCCGCCGGATCCCGGCACCTGGGCCCGGTGGGCACAGCTGATGCCGCACGTACTTGCCGCCGACCTGGCCGCCACCGATAGCCCGGCATTGCGCGAGCTAGTTCGTCGTGCGTGCTGGTATCTGATCGAGCGTGGCGATGCCCGTACCGCGCGGGATCTCATGAGCAATCTGAGGCAGCAGTGGCGCGACCGGCTTGGCGCGGATCATCAGCACACGCTGATGGCCGCGCACTATCTCGCCTGGGCGCTCTGGGAACTGGGCCGCTACGCCGAATCTCGCGACCTGAACCGGGACACACTGGAGCGCCATCGCAGCATCTTCGGTGAAGACCACCCCGACACCCTGAACTCCGCCCACAACCTAGCCATGGATCTGCGAATGCTGGGCGACGCGCAGGCGGCCCGCGACCTGGACCACGACACCCTACGCCGCTATCGCCGCTCGCTGGGCCGGGGTCACCTCAGCACACTGCGCTCCGCCAGCAACCTGGCCGCCGACCTGCGCGCGCTTGGCGAGGCGCAGGCCGCCCGCGACCTGGACCGGGACACGCTGGAGCGCCGCCGCCACGTCCTCGGCCACGATCACCCCGACACCCTGAACTCCGCCCATAACCTAGCCATGGATCTGCGAATGCTAGGCGAGGCGCGGGCGGCCCGCGACTTGGACCGGGACACGCTGGAGCGCCGCCGCCACGTCCTCGGCCACGATCACCCCGAGACCCTCAAATCCGCGAGCAACCTGGCCGCCGACCTGCGCGCGCTTGGCGAGGCGCAGGCCGCCTGCGACCTGGACCAGGACACGCTGGAGCGCCGCCGCCACGTCCTCGGCCACGATCACCCCGACACCCTCAAGTCCGCGCATGACCTCGCCCTCGACCTGCCCGCCCTAGGCCAGGCAGCTGATGGCCCGCAAGGCCGATGACAGGGTGGGGTGGGACTTGGCTGCCGCGCCCCCGAGCAGCCGCCAACAGACCCGTCCAGGACAACGCTCACGCCAGGGTGGACTCATCGTGGCTCCCATCACCAGCGAAGACCGAGCCCGCATTAGTCTCATTCGGGCCCGGATCAGGCCGGAATGAGCACCCTGGTCGTCCCGTCCTCATCGTCGTCCGGGTCGCTGTCGGCCGCATCCCGTAGCAACCCACTTACTAGCCTGGCAACATCCCCGCGTATCTATCTGCCGCTCGGTGGCCTGCTTCCGGTTGTGCGTCTTGAACAGCGCTATCAGCGGATCGGGCAGCCCGGCCGTGCGCATACCGGCCCGGCACTTGGTCTCCCCGGTATCGGGCCGGGTCAGGCCGGCCCCGACCCATCCCGATCAGACCGCGAGGGCGGCGATCAGGACCAGCGGCCAGCCACATACTGCCAGGCCCGCTCACCGGGCACCCCCGTCGGTGTAGTGCGGGGCTTCGATCGCGCGGCGCGGCCGGGCGGGCAGCGCACGCAGCGGGCGGGCGGCGGCGCGGGAGGGGCGGCGGGCCGCCGGGTCGGCCAGCCGCGCCCTGCCCTCCGGGGCGGCGAAGCGGCGCAGCCACAGCACCGCGCCTGCGGTAAGGGCCACGACGGCGGCGGGGCCGCCCGCGAACAGCACCAGGTGGGCGACGAGGAACGTGGCCACCGGTCGGGGGGCGGTGAATGAGGCGCTGAGCATGGCGGGCGTGATGCCGCACAGCGCCAGCGGGGCGCAGAACAGAACGCGGTTCATCCGGGTACTCCTGTCCAGGGAACGGCCGGCAGTGGGGCCGCGGCCAGCGCGGCCGGGGCGCTGGCAGGCGGGAAGGGGAAGGTGCAGCGGCCGTCGGCCAGCGGCGCGCGGTCGCCGGCCCGGGCTGGTTTGCCGGTCACCGCGCCGTGGCCCAGCGCCGTGTGCTCCGCGAGCTGGACGGCGGTCATCACCCCCGCGGTGAGCTTCTGCGCACCGGTGGCCCGGAAGCGCGAGATGCAGCCGTCCGCGCTGACGGGCGGGCGGCGCGGGGTGACCCCGCACAGGGGGCAGCGCTGGGCGTGCCCGCCTTGGCGCTTGACCTGGCGTTCACGGGGGCGGCCGCCGGGCCACATACGGGCGAGTTCGCGGCAGCGGTCATCTGGGGGGCGGCGGCCGATCCTCGGCCCGCCGCAACCCCGGCAGGTCCACGGCCAGCTGTCGAGACCAGCCGGGTGGCCACCGGCCGGGCCGGTCGTTTTGCCGCCGGCCTGCTCATAGGCCTGAGCCAGGGTCAGCAGCATCCCGATCGCGCGGCCGGTGTGCTGATCGCCGCCCTGACGATAGCCGTGGCGCTCCAGCAGGCCGAACACGCCGATGATCAGGCCCCAAGTGAACCGGGGATCGTGGTCAGCCATCCCCGCCACCGCTGCCCGGGTCACGACGCACCCCCCGCAGCCACATCAGCAGGAACCGGGGCAGCCAGCCGCAGCCGGGCCGACAGCACCCGCCGCCTAGCCCGCCGCAGCCTGCGCCAGTCCAGCGGTGACGGGCCGCCCACAGCCGGCAGCAGGCGGATTGCCGCATTCACCACCGCCAGGTCCGCATCCATCAGCGGCCATTCAGCCTCAGTCGTGGCCAGGTCAGCCACGATCGGCCCGGTCTCGTCCCGTTTGTTTCGTGCCATGCTCCGAATGCCTTCCTTGACCGGACGGAAGCCCCCGGTGGTCATGCTCGGCGGCATCAACCACCTGGAGAATGCAGAGGATGTACGCACTCTCTGTACTTCATGTTGTGTACGTACTTTGACCGAACGGTGGTCGCACTGTCAAGAGGTTCGGTACGGTGAGTACGTACACACTGGTCAAGGAGGCGGGATGGCGGCAGGTTCGGATGCGCGAGCGCTGTACGAGCGCGTGGCCGACGATCTACGGGCATCCATCGAGCGAGGCGAGCTGAGGCCAGGGCAGACGGTGCCGCCTGAACAAGAGCTAGCCACTCGGCATGGCGTGGCCCGGCAGACCGTGCGGCAGGCACTGCAGCAGCTCACCAACGAGGGCTTGCTCGTCAGCGGGCGCGGCCGGGGACGGATCGTCCGATCACAGACGCGGTTGCGCTGGCAGCTCTCCCACTTTGAGGACCGAAGCCGCCACGGGCAGGATGCGGACGCATGGGCTCACGAGGTGAGCGAGCAAGGACACGAGGCCCGGCAGGAAGTGGCCGTCAGCATCGACACGCCCTCACCGGCCATAGCCGAACGCCTCCACCTTGACCCGGACAAAGATTTGGTAGTGGTGCGGCGGCGGGTCCGGTACGTGGATGACATGCCATTCCAGCTTGCGGACAGCTACTTCCCCGAAACTCTGGTCAGGGGAACCCAGCTCATGCTGCCGAAAGACGTCTCCGCGCCAGGCGGGTTGCTCGCGTCGATCGGGCATCCGCAGGCCCGGCTCATAGACGAGATCCAGATAAGGATGCCAACCAAAGTGGAGTCCTCGCGGCTGGGGCTGCCAACGGGTACGCCAGTGGCCGAACATATGCGCACAGGACTCGCCAACGACGGGACCCCGCTGCGGGTGATGGTCACCATAGTGCCAGGCGACCGTCATACCCTCATTTACGAGCTGGATGCGACGTGACGGACGAGCCAGCGGCCGATCTATTCACGGATAATCCGATCGCCGAGCCGCTGACATACCCGGGAAGAATACCGGATACGTCCGGTGTCCTGATAGACACGAGCTTCCGGCCTCTCCGGCCAGTGACCGGCGCGGAGCCGGAACGCTGGCAGGTGTCATCAACGCCGCTTCGCGTGGTGATGGAACAACACGGCGGATCCCCGTTTAGCGAGCGCGTACCGGTGGTAGCCGTTGGATCAAACGCGGCCCCGAGCCAGATCCTGCGCAAGTTTTCCACCCGATCCGCCCGCCCGGTGGTCCCGGTCACGCTCGCCGCGGTGTCAAATCTCCTGCCCGGTGTATCCGCGCATGTGAGCAAACCAGGGTACATTCCAGCAGTGCCCGTGAGACTTCCGGGCGTAGTATCGCGCCTATTCGTACTCTGGCTGGACAGCGCACAGCTTCATATCCTCGATGAGACAGAGCCGAACTACTGGCGGCGCAGGCTGCCCGCCGAATCTTTCTCAGTCAGGCTGGAATCCGGGGTCACACACTCGGGGTGCTTCCTATATGTCGGCAAGCATGGCTGTCTCGTGAATGCGGACGGGAAGCCCAGGCGAGTGACTGACCAGCGAATCCTCATCCAAGAGCTTCTTGACGCATCCGCGCGCCTCCGGGAGCTATGCGGAAGATCACCGGAAGAGTTCGTAACGCGAGCGCAAGACCCGGAAATCCGCGCGGCCGCGCAACGAATCTTCGTCGCGGAAAGGTGGGTGTCGCGGCAGGTTGGCCTCAGTCAGCTTCCCGACTCGTTATCCACCCGCACGAGCGCAGGCCGTCAGCCCGGCGCCCAAGGCCCGGCGTCAGCTCCCGGACGGCTTGGCCGGTCTGGCCCGGTCCGCCGGGGCGTGTAGCTCGTGGGGACCGGTCTCATTCTTAGTCTCATTCAGCCGTGTGCGACCCGGTTCAGCTGGGCACTCTCGACACTGCCAGCCCAGATGACAGACGGGGGACGGTCCGCGGTGAACACCGGTCCACAGACTTGGAAAGCGTGTTGGGGGCAACCCGTCAGGAGCTCGAATCTCCTGCCCTCCGCCATGCGGACCAGCAGCAACCCGAAGCGCTTCTGCTGCGCAGGCTTTCTGGCATGCCGCTTCAGTCACTGATTTGGCGAGGGCGCCGGGTGTGGCGCCGGGTCACCATTACAGCGGCCAGACCCAGTAGGACCAATACCAGCGGAGTCGGGCACCACCAGTGATCCCACAGAGCAGTAAGACCATGGCCGGTCTCACGCCCGGTCCAGAAGACGCCGAGGAGCAGCACCACGGCGCCGACAACCTGGCTGGTCCGGCGCATAGCTGGCAGGCTATCCCTGCGGATGTGCTCGCACCACGTGGTTCTCGCTCCCAGGCATCTGCTCCGCTCCCTCGCGATCCGCCGCAGGCCGGGTCTCAACGTGACTCTCCGTCGCCTCCCGGCCTGGGCCTCCAACGGCCCCGCTCCGGGGAACGTCATTCCGCGACTGATCACCGCCAAACACTGACATAGCACTCATCTGGCACGCGGGAATCATTACAAAACGGACACTGCCCCGTACCGCCCGAGTGCTATGTCGATATTTGTCAGTGTTTGCGGATCACATGGGGCCCGAGTTGGGCCAAGTTAGTGCGCACCTGAACGGCTGTGCATGCTGTCAAGGGGCATCGCGCGCCGGGTAGCGGGGTCACGGCAGCGGCTTGTCCGGATTACGGCGCCACCAGCAACCAGAACACGTCTACATCGAAGTCGCCGCTCGACGGGTCGGGATCGCCGTAGATCTCCCAGCGAGGGCCGGCCAGCCGGTACCCGTTCGCCTTGCTCCACTCGCACACCGCCTGATGAGTGCCGCCGATCCTGGCGATCGGGCCGGTGTGGGCTGCGGTGGCGACGAGCCCGCCCGGTAGCGCTGACGGGACAACATGACCGACCGGCTCGAATGAGCCGCTTACCTGAACGCCGACTTCAACGTTGGGGACATCGTCCTTGTAGAGCATGATGTTGTGGCCCTGCTTGTAGAGCCCCTCCGGAGCCTCGCCCCGGAGAAAGCTCCATGCCTTGTCCAGCATCGGCCCCCACATCTTCGGGAACTCCGCCCACGTCGCCGCCGCCGCTACCACCGCTGCCGGCGTCGGCTCGACGGTCTTCACGGTCACCTCAACAGTCATGGCGCGGAGCATACGCCGCGGTCGTGACCAGCACGTGGCCATCCATTGGAGCTCGTTGCGTCATCATCATGGGATGTGAAGACGCCTTGCCTGCCGACTGAATTAGTGCGCACCTTCGGCGAGCCCGAACAGCCAACCCGCAGGTCAGCGCGTTGAAGAACAGGTGAAGGCCAAATCGTGGCCTAAGTCAGGGCCCCGCTCCGGGGAACGTCATTCCGCGACTGATCACCGCCAAACACTGACATAGCACTCATCTGGCACGCGGGAATCATTACAAAACGGACACTGCCCCGTACCGCCCGAGTGCATGTCGATATTTGTCAGTGTTTGCGGATCACATGGGGCCCGAGTTGGGCCAAGTTAGTGCGCACCTGAACGGCTGTGCATGCTGTCAAGGGGCATCGCGCGCCGGGTAGCGGGGTCACGGCAGCGGCTTGTCCGGATTACGGCGCCACCAGCAACCAGAACACGTCTACATCGAAGTCGCCGCTCGACGGGTCGGGATCGCCGTAGATCTCCCAGCGAGGGCCGGCCAGCCGGTACCCGTTCGCCTTGCTCCACTCGCACACCGCCTGATGAGTGCCGCCGATCCTGGCGATCGGGCCGGTGTGGGCTGCGGTGGCGACGAGCCCGCCCGGTAGCGCTGACGGGACAACATGACCGACCGGCTCGAATGAGCCGCTTACCTGAACGCCGACTTCAACGTTGGGGACATCGTCCTTGTAGAGCATGATGTTGTGGCCCTGCTTGTAGAGCCCCTCCGGAGCCTCGCCCCGGAGAAAGCTCCATGCCTTGTCCAGCATCGGCCCCCACATCTTCGGGAACTCCGCCCACGTCGCCGCCGCCGCTACCACCGCTGCCGGCGTCGGCTCGACGGTCTTCACGGTCACCTCAACAGTCATGGCGCGGAGCATACGCCGCAGTCGTGACCAGCACGTGGCCATCCATTGGAGCTCGTTGCGTCATCATCATGGGATGTGAAGACGCCTTGCCTGCCGACTGAATTAGTGCGCACCTTCGGCGAGCCCGAACAGCCAACCCGCAGGTCAGCGCGTTGAAGAACAGGTGAAGGCCAAATCGTGGCCTAAGTCAGGGCCCCGCTCCGGGGAACGTCATTCCGCGACTGATCACCGCCAAACACTGACATAGCACTCATCTGGCACGCGGGAATCATTACAAAACGGACATTGCCCGTACCGCTCGAGTGCCATGTCGATATTTGTCAGTGTTTGCGGATCACATGGGAGGAGTTAGCCGGAGGCGGGGCCGGGGCGGGGCCGGGGCTGGGCGGGGCCAGGCTGGGCGGGGTCAGGGCGGGCGGGGTCAGGGCGGGCGGGTCAGCGTGGGCGGGTCAGCGTGGGCGGGTCAGGGCGGGCGGGAGCAGGGCGGGCGGGCAAGCTGGTAGGTGATCTCCTCGGCGGCGGTGACCTGCCGGAACCCTGCTTTCTCCAGGACCCGGCGGGAGGCCGCGTTGCCCGATGCGGTATGCGCGATCACCGCCGTGACCGCGGGATCCTGCCAGGCCAGGGCGACCATCATCTGGACCGCCTCGGTGGCGTAGCCACGACCCTGCCGGGATGGCACGATGCCGTACCCCACCTCCACCTGGCCATGGGCCGGCGGCCCGGCGAAGCCGATACCGCCCACGACGAGCCCGCCCCGCCGCTCGACCACCTGCCGGTGCCCCCAGCCGGCATCGGGGCCGGACCAGGCCGCCGCGCCCGCCCGGTCCAGGAGGCCGGCGATCACCACATCTCCGTCGCTGGGGTAGTCCGCCGCCCAGCCATCCAGCCGCCGCCCGCCGACCAGGGCCCGTACCACCGCCGGGGTGAGCGGCCGCAGCCGCAGCCGCCCCCGGGTGCGCTCCGGTCGGGCGGCAGCGGGCGGTAGGTCAGCAGGGTCCACCGCCCCATTCTGGCCGGCCGTTCTGCGGTGTGAGTGCGGCACAGTGGGTGCTGAATGCCGGTGTTACAGGTGAATCGTACCTATTTGTACTCCGCATCGACCCGATGCGCTCTCTGCACGATTCCACTGCGAACGGCGCCGGGGCCCTGGCATGCTGCCGGAGGAAGTGCGATCGTCAGGTCCGGCAAAAGGCGCAGGGTGGCCCGGTAGCCGGGCGTCCCCCGGCGTGAGGAGCCTTGTGAGCTCAGTACCCAGGCATCGCAGGAAACGGAAGATCAGGCGGACCGGCCAGCACACCGCACCCTCACAGGTGGAAAAGGTCGCGCAGACCGCGGGAAAGGCCGCGCCCGCTGTTGTCGCGGTCGGCGCACTTGCCGCCGCGGTCCCGCAGATCGACGGATCCGCAATGGCCTCGACCGCGGCGACGGCCCAGCATGTGGTCCGGGCCCGCCTGGACGCAGCCGTGCTCCCGTCGCGGGCCGCCCGATCCGCGCAGGCCACCCGATCCGCGCAGGCCACCCACCCGGCGCAGGCGGGCGCCCGCACGTACACCGTGCAGGTCGGCGACACCCTGTCCGGGATTGCCCAGCGCTTTTACGGCGTAGCGGATGACTGGCGCGGGCTGTACACGGCCAACGATTCCGAGATCAGCAACCCTGGGCTGATCTTCGTGGGCCAGGTCCTCCGCCTGCCGGATCACCTGCCCGCGGCCACCGGGACCATGGCGAGCACCACCGCGTACCAGCCGCGGCACGCCAGCCGGGCTCCGGCCGGCAGCGGCCAGACGACCGCCACCACCACGGTGGCCAGTACCTCCAGCACCGGCCTGTCCGGAACGCTCGGCTGCACCGGCCTGGAGCAACTGTGGGAGTCGGCCGGCGGCTCGCCGGCGGTCGCGGTTACCGCAGCGTCCATCGCCATGGCCGAGTCCGGCGGGAACCAGTACGCCACCGGCACCGTCGGGGAGCGCGGCTACTGGCAGATCAACCCGGTCAACGGGTCGCTGTCCACCTACGACCCGTACGGCAACGCACGCGCCGCAGTGATCATGTCCGGCGACGGCGCCAACTGGTCCCCCTGGACCACCTACACCAGCGGCGCCTACGCGGGACGCTGCTGAGCCTGCCCGGAGCGGCCCGGACCGCGGCGGGACGCACTCGCCGCGGTCCAGGCCGCCTGGCCCGGTCGCCTGGTCAGCGCGGTGCATTGGGTGCCCCCGGCGGCCCGTGGCGCACCGCGCTGACCGGAAGCACCGCGCTGACCGGAAGCACCGCGCTGACCGGAAGCACCAGCGCTGACCGGAAGCACCGTGCTGACCGGAAGCACCGTGCTAGTCCGGGACCGCGCGGACCTCGAATGTCCCTTCCCGGGCTGCCGTCTTCTGCCGCGCTTCCTGCCGGGCCAGCGGCCCGGGCCGGTACAGGGCACCGGCCAGCACCGCCCCGCCGGCGAAGATGCCGGCCGCCCACCAGAAGGCCGTTGTGTAGCCGTGAACCAGGGCCAGGCCGAGCAGCCCCGGACTTGGCCGGCCACCGGGCGCCGTGGCCGGGCTGAGGTGCGCGGTGAGGTAAGCCACGGTCGCACTGGCGGCCATGGTGTTGAGCAGGGCGGTCCCGATCGAGCCGCCCAGTTGCTGCCCGGTGTTCACGGTGGCGGAGGCCACGCCCGCGTCGGCCGGCCCGACGCCAAACGTCCCGGTGTTGATGGACGGCGCGATGACCAGGCCGAGGCCCGCCCCGTCTACGAGCAGCGGCGGGAGGATCGCGCCCACATAGCTGGAGTGCACGCCGATCCGGGTCAGCCAGGCCATCCCCACGGCGGCCAGCAGCATCCCCACCGCGACCAGCGGCTTCGGCCCGAACCTCGGCATCAGGACGATGTTGGATATGTTCGAGAAGGTCATGATCATCGCGACCATGGGCAGGAACGCGAGCCCGGTCGCGACGGGCGAGTAGCCCAGGGTCTGCTGCATGTAGTAGGTCAGGAACAGGAAGATGCCGAACATGCCGCTGCCCGCGATGAGGATGGACAGGTAGGCCGCCCCCCGGTTGCGGTCCAGCACGATGCGCAGCGGCAGCAGCGGCTGCGGGGCGCGGGTCTCCCACCAGGTGAACACGGCCAGCAGCAGCCCGCCGGCGGCGAGGAATCCCCAGGTGGATGGCGTGTGCCAGTTGTGGGTGGCGGCGTTGGCCAGCCCGTAAACGATGCAGAACATCCCGGAGGAGACGGCCAGCACCCCGGGGATGTCCAGCCGCGGATGGCTGGTGGCCGGCTGGGGGCGCAGCAGCACCACGCCGCCGATGAAGGCGGCCGCCGCGAAGAACAGGTTGATGTACAGGCACCAGCGCCAGGACAGGTACTCGGTGAGCACCCCGCCCAGCAGCAGGCCGATCGCGCCGCCGGCCCCGGCGATGGCGCCGAACACGCCGAACGCCTTGCCGCGGTCCCGGGACGCAGCGAACGTGGTGGTCAGCAGGGACAGTGCGGCCGGCGCCATCAGCGCGCCGAACGCCCCCTGGGCGGCCCGGCAGGCCACCAGCATGCCGAAGTTGACCGACGCGCCGCCCGCCGCGGAGGCCGCGGCGAATCCGACCAGCCCGGTGAGGAACGTGACCTTGCGGCCGATCAGGTCGGCGAGCCGGCCGCCGAGCAGCAGCAGGCTGCCGAACGCCAGCGCATAGGCGGTCACCACCCACTGCCGGTCCACCGTGGAAAAGTGCAGGGCGCGCTGTGCGGACGGCAGCGCGATGTTCACGACGGTGGCATCCAGCACCACCATGAGCTGGGCAATGCCGATGACGCCGAGGATCATCCAGCGGCGCGGGTCCAGGGCATCGGCGTCGGGCGGGATGGCCGGCAGTCCGCCGGCCGGCGGGTTCGTTGCTGACATCAGCCCAGCCAGTCTGGAGGCATCTTCTCCGCTTACCGGTCCGACATTAGCACGAACCGGAGGGCAGTCCTCCGGTTGAAAGGTAAAGTTGCGTTATGGCCCCTGTCCCTGACCAGCCTGCCACCAGCCCCGGCGAGGGCTGCGGGGGGCGCCCCCTGCGCCGGGACGCCGAGCGGAACCGGCGGCGCATCCTGCAGGCGGCCGCCGAGGTCTTCACCGAGCGCGGGCTGGCCGCCACCCTGGATGACGTCGCCCGGCAGGCGGGCGTCGGGGTCGGCACGGTCTACCGCCGGTTCCCCGATAAGGAGGCGCTGGTTGACGCGCTGTTCGAGCAGCGCATCGGCGCGCTGGTCGCCCTGGGCGAGCAGGCGCTCCGCGAGCCCGACGAGTGGGCGGGCCTGACCTGGTTCCTGGAGCAGGCGGGCGTGCTGCTCGCCGCCGACCGCGGCCTGCGGCAGATGGTCATGTTCACCACCTACGGCCGCAACCGGTCTGGCGAGGCCCGGTCCTGCCTGAAGCCCCTGGTCAACCGGCTGATCACCCGGGCCCAGGCGGCCGGGGCGGTGCGCAGCGACCTGCGCCCGACCGACATCCCGGTGATCGAGTTCATGCTCGCCTCGGTGGCCGGTTATGCCCAGCACACCCGGCCCGAGGTGTGGCGCCGCTACCTGGCCCTCATCCTGGACGGCCTGCGCCCGGAGCGGGCGGGCACCACGGCGCTGCCCGAGCCCGCGCTGAGCCCCGACGAGATGCAGGCGGCCATGGGCACCGCCGAGCTGGACCGCCGCTGACCCTGGCCGGGACCGGCCGCGGTGAACCGGACAGGGACAGCGTCCGTGAAAGCTGCCGAGAGCGGACACACCACCTCCACGGGGAGCAGATCCATGACATCACGACGCCTTCTGGCGCTTATGTTTGGCGCGGTCATCGCGCTGGTGACCGCCTGCGGGGGCTCGTCGCACGCAGCGCAGGGCCACTCCGGCTCGCGGTCACCGGCCGCCTCAGCACCGGCCGCCTCAGCACCGGCCCCTTCGTCACCGGACCCTTCGCCGGCGCAGAGCAGCAAGGCGTCCAGCGGCAGCGGGTCGGGCGGCAGCGCGTCCGGCTCCGGCAGCATCCCGCAGAACGGCGGCGGTGACCACGACTCAGACAACAGCGGCGGCCCGAGCGACGGCGACGGCAACATCTGAGCGCGAGCGAGCCGGGGACGAACGGGCGAGCGGGCAGGCAGGAACGGACGAGCGGGCAGGCAGGAGTCACCACCGATGGGCTGGAAGCAGAGCAGGACCGCGATCGGCGTGGCGGCGGCCGCCGCAGCGGCGGCTATCGCCCTCACGGTCGCGTCCGCGTCCGGCGGGCCCGGCCGTGCCAGCACGCAGGCCGGGCGGGGCGGGCCTGAAACGGGCCTGGCCGCCGGGGCGCCCGGGTTCGGCTGGTTCCGGGCGCGGCCTGTGCCGCCCGGGTTCGGCTGGTTCCGGGCGCGGCCTGTGCCGCCCGGGTGGCGGCAGGCCACACTGGCCTCGGGCGGCGCGGTGCTGTCCTTCCCGCCCTCGCTGAGCGCCCTGCCCGGCGACGCCGGCACGGTAACCAGAGGGCTGACCCGGTCGGGCTCGGTTCTCGTCTACCTCAACGTGACCCCGCGTCAGGGCGGCGAGACGCTGCGCGGCTGGGCCGGGTTCCGGCTGGAGCACCTGCGTGACGACGACGCCCGCTCGGCCCGCCTGGACAGCGAGGCGGCCGGGCTCACCTTCCGCGGCGGCCCCGGGTCGTGCGTGATCGACGACTACATCACCAAGGCGGGCGCCCACCCGTACCGGGAAATCGCCTGTTACGTGCAGGGCGCGCACGCCTCCACCGTGCTCGTCGCCGCCACGCCCGCTACGGACTGGGCACGGTATGGCGAGCTGCTGGAGCAGGCAGTGGACAGCTACGCGGTGAGCTGACAGGCAGGACGGGGAGTAGGACATGAACCTCAACGCACCGGCCCGGATGGCCGGCCGAACCGGGACCCGCGCGGCGCTGCCGCTGCTGCTGGCCGGGATGCTGCTGCGGGCGGGCACGGCGGCGGCGCTGGCCATCGACGGCGTCGTGCACATCAAGGACGCGTACTTCTACGATGCCAACACCGGGTCACTGCTCAGTCAGGGCCAGTTGTTCCGGGTCCAGGGCGTGCTCGCGTTCGTGGTGGCCGTCGCGGTGCTATTGCTGCCCGCACGGCTACCGTGGCGGCTGATCTGGGTGGTGGCCTTCCTGGTGACCGCGAGCGCGTTCGGGGCCGTGCTCCTTTATACCTACGTCAACGTCGGCCCGGTGGCCGGGCTGCCCAACATGTACGAGCCGTCCTGGGGCCCCCCGGGCAAAGCCGTGTCCGCCGTCGCCGAGGGGGCCGGGGCAGTGCTCGCGCTGGCCGGCCTGCTCTGGGCGACGCGGGCCGCAGGCCGCAGACGCTGACCACCCCGGCGGTCCGCAGCGACCGCCGTCTCGGCCCGCACTCAACTAGACTCAGGCTGTGATCTTTAAGCAGGTCGGGGACGAGCGGCCCTACCCGGACCACGCCCGGACGACGCGGGAGTGGGCGGACGTCCCGCCCCGGCCGGTCCGGCTCGACCAGCTGATCACGACTAAGGCGGTGCTCGACCTCCGGCTGCTGCTGTCGAAGGAGTCCACGTTCTACGGGGACCTGTTCCCGCACGTCATCCAGTGGCAGGGCGAGCTGTACCTGGAGGATGGGCTGCACCGGGCGCTGGGCGCCGCCCTGCACCAGCGCTCCGTCCTGCATGCCCGGGTCCTCGACCTGGACGCGGCGGGCCCACCGCGCGAAGGCCAGGCCAGCGGCAGCCCGCTGCGCGACGAAGATCACCAGGACAGCCCGCCGCGGGACAGCCGGGCACGCGCCGGGACACAGTATTCCGGGCCGCACCGCCCGAAGCACTCACGCCGGAGATCGGAGCGCGGCGGGAGTCTCGCGGACTGACCCGGGCCGCGATGGGTGCGCCCCGGCTCTGGCCCGGGCGCCCGCGCCGTCCCTGGCCCGCTTCCGGGCACCCGTGCCGGGCCTGGCCCCCTTGGGGGAGGCCGCCGGCTTGAGCGGCACCGGGTGCAGGGCGGCCTGCTGGAGCAGCGGGGTCATCCACTCCAGCATCGGCGGCACCAGGTCGCGCCAGGTCGCCATGGTGTGCCCGCCGCCCGGTACCACGTCGAGCCGGACGCTCGGCTGGCGGGTCAGCAGCACCTGCTGGAAACGGCGTGACTGGTTGAGACCGGCCGGGTCCTTGCTGCCCACCCCCAGCCAGAACTGCGGGATCGTGGCACTGACCGGCAGGGCGGTCACCCGCAGCTGCGGCGTGTTCATGTGCCGCAGCGCCAGGCTGCCGCCGAACGGGTCGATCTGCTTCGGCGGGTTGCCCAGCTGGTCCCGGTCCGGGCTGAAGTAGCCGCTGAGCACCCCGGCCGCGCCGTACCGGAGCCGGTAAACGAGCGCCAGGTTGGCGGCGCAGTAGCCGCCCTCGGAATAGCCGCCGATGCCCCAGGCGTGCCCCGGCGGCTGCACCCGCAGCAGGTGCGGCAGGTACTCGGGCAGGTCGAGGGAGAGGAAGGTGGCGTCCTGCGGGCCATGCACCACGTTCAGGCACTGCAGGGAGGTCCGGCGGGCGCCATTGGCGTCCGGCATGACCAGCACGGCGGGCTTGACCACCCCGTCGGTCAGCAGCGTGCCGTAGGCCGCGGTGATGCCGACCACGTTGATCCAGTCCGCCGGGCTGCCGGGGTATCCGGGCAGCAACTCGACGACCGGGAACCGGTAGTGACGGTAGGAACCCCGGAAATACTCCGGCGGCAGGTACACGTAGACCGTCCGGCGGAGCTTGCTCAGCCTGCCCTTGACGGTGAGGCGGACTGTCTGGCCGTGCGCCGCCGCGACCTTGAGGTTGACCTTGGTGCCCAGCAGGGCGCTGACCTGCCGGGCCGAAGCGCCGTTCACCGCGGGCGCGGCCGCCACCTGGCTGGTGCCCTGGCCGCCGAGGTCGGCGGCGGCCGCGGTCCAGGTCTGGTAGTAGTCGTAATACTTGTTGACCCCCGCCACCCCGAACAGCATCGCCGGGACGAAGGCCAGGCAACCCGCGAAGACGCGGAAGACCGGCTGCCGGGCCAGGGCCATCCAGCAGACCAGGGCGCAGAACACCACCATCAGGAGGAGAAACAGCGCGGTGCTTTGCGGCTCTAGCACTTCACCCCCTCGGCCGCGGCGGTCCGCAGCGGCCACGATCGGCAACGGCACGCATCAAATGGGGAACGACAGGCAGAACCGGGCCAGGCAGGTCCCGCACGGGCGGTGGAGGTGGGATTTGAACCCACGGAGGGGTTGCCCCCTCACACGCTTTCGAGGCGTGCGCCCTCGGCCACTAGGCGACTCCACCGCGGCAGAGCCTACCTGACCACGGGCAGTGCGCGCGCTTACTCCGGATGCCGCCGCCCCGCGAAGAACTCGCGGAGCATGGCGGCGCAGTCACCGGCCAGCACGCCGCCGATCACCTCGGTCTGCTGCCCGGTCCGCCGGTCCCGCAGCACGTCCCACAGCGACCCGGCGGCACCCGCCCGCGGATCGGCGGCGCCGTACACCAGCCGGGCCATCCTCGCCGCGAGCACGGCGCCCGCGCACATGGTGCAGGGCTCGAGGGTCACGACCAGGGTGCAGTCGCCGAGCCGCCAGCCGCCCAGCGCCCGGGCCGCAGCACGGATGGCCACGATCTCGGCGTGCGCGGTGGGGTCCCCGGTCGCTTCCCGCTCGTTGCGCCCGCGCCCGGCCACGGCACCCGCCGGGTCCAGCACGACCGCGCCGACCGGGACGTCCGGCCGCCCCGGACGGGCCGGACGGGCCGCCGCGGCGGCCTCCGCGAGCGCGGCCCGCATGGCCGGCTCGAAACTGGCCGCGTAGCCGGTGCTCACCCGGAAGGCCGGCGGCAGTGCGGCGTCACGGCCCCAGGACGGCGTCCAGCGCCCGGTCCAGCGCGTGGCCGAAACCGAGCCGCCGCGCGATGCTGGCCAGCGCCTCGTCCGGGAACAGGTCGAGGTCGCCGGAGAGCGCGCCCAGGTCCATCTCGTCCACGCCCAGGTCCGCGAAGATGGACATGTCCCCGGCGGGCAGCACCTGGTCCAGGTCGTCCTCGCCGGGGATCGGGATGTCCAGGTATTCGAGTACCTGGCGGGCCAGCGGCCAGTCCACCGCGGCCGTCAGGTCGGACAGGAAGACGGAGACCTGGCCGCCGAGCAGGCGCAACGCCAGGAAGAAGTCATCCCCGACCGCCACCAGCCCGATCGTGCCGCCGATGCTGGGCTGCTGCCGCAGGGCCTGGAGCAGGCCGGCCAGGTCCTCGGTGAGGGCCACCGGCAAGATCTCGGTGTCCCACGCTTCGTCCTCGCGGTAGACGATCACGGCGACGTTGCCGCCATTCACATCCGTCATCGTCACCTCACCCAGCGCCGTCCCAGCAGGAATGGTGTCAGATCGGCAGCCTGCCTGCACGCCAATCCTGATCGTCAGCGATCGGCTGTGACCTGCGGGGAGACGTAATTACTCGATGTAGTCATATGAACACTTATAGTAGCTTGAGTCCCCGGGACCTGCGTGAGCGGTACGTCACCAATTTTCCGGCCGCCCCGGCGCGTGAGTCCTGCCGCGGCCGGGGATCAAGGTACGGTAGCTGCTTGCCGATCGTGAGGATTGGTAAAGCAATTACGCTGGGCTAAACTGAGCTAACAGACTGGCGCGCGGCGACCTGGGAGTTGACCATGAAGCTCAAGCCGATCATTACTTGGGCGATCGTGATTTTTATTGCGTTCTACCTGGTGACACAACCGGCAGCGGCAGGTCACGCGGTACACAACCTCCTCAATGGGCTGAAGTCGGCCGGCAACTCCATCGCTGTCTTCTTCAACTCCCTGTGAGACGGCCATGAGGCTTATCGCGCCGCGTAATGCGGGTCCCGCCTCTGTCAACAAGTACCTGCTGCCCCGTGAGAACCAGGTGATCACGGTGCGCAAGCACCCCGCGGTGCTGATGCGGCCGATCGCGTTCGCGCTCGGCGGGATCCTGCTGGCGCTGGTGCTGGGCACCACGGTCCTGCTGCACGTGCCGCATGCCTTCTGGATCCTGTTCATCGGCTGCGTCATCCTGCTGCTCAACCTGGGTTACCGGACCTGGGAGTGGTCCGAGGACTACTTCGTGGTCACGTCGGAGCGGATGCTCCAGGCCAGCGGCGTCTTCGTCCGCAAGATCGCGATGATGCCGCTGGTCAAGGTCACGGACATGAGCTTCCAGCGATCTGCGGGAGGGCGCCTGCTCGGGTACGGCACCTTCATCCTGGAATCAGCGGGCCAGGACCAGGCGCTGCGCAGAATTGACCACGTGCCCTACCCCGAGCAGCTCTACCTGGAGATATGCGCGCTGATCTTCCCTGCGGAGAAGATCCCCTGCCCGCAGTGCGATGGCCAGGGCGTGCTCACCATGCGCAATGAGGACGGCCAGGAAGTGACCCGGCTGTGCCCGCTCTGCGGCGGGCGGAAGACCGTGTCCGGCGACACCCTGGTCGAGAACCGGGACCTGGGCGACGACTGAGCTTCCGGCAGGCTTCCCCCCGCCCCTTCCCCGGGGTTCGTGCTGCCGGACGATCATCCGTGATCGTCCGGCAGCACGAGTCTGAGCCAGGCCGCTACCCGGCTGGTGCCTGCTCCGGACGACCCGGTCCCTCAGGTGCTGACCGCCGCGATCCCCGCGATGGCCAGCACCAGCCCGGCCAGCTGAACCGGCCGGATCCGCTCGCCCAGGACGAACCTGGCCAGCAGAACGGTCACCCCCGGGTACAGGGAGGTCAGCACGACCGCGATTCCGAACAGTCCCGCGCGGGTGGCCAGGATGTAGCAGGTGTTGGCCGTGGCGTCGAGCAGGCCGGACGCGACCGCCGCCGCCAGCACCATGCGGCTGGCGCCGCGCCAGGCGGGCGGCGCCCCGGCCCAGACGGCCGCCGCGAGCAGGATGGCGGCGCCGGTGAGCCGCGATACCGCGCTGGGCCACAGCACTCCGGCCGCTCCCGCATAGCGCAAGCACAGGTAGAAGAAGCCGAACGCCAGGCCGGCCCCGATCCCGTACAGCAGCCCCCGGGCCGTGCGGGGCTGGCCGGCCGGGCGGCCCGCCTCATCCCCCTCCACGCTGACGAGCACGGTGGCCAGCAGGCAGATGCCGCCGCCGGCGTAGACCAGCGGCCCGGGCCGCTCGCCCCCGGCGATCGCCACGCCTACCGGCAGGACCGTGGACACGAGCGCGGCGACCGGCGCGACCAGTCGCATCGGCCCCACGGCCAGGCCCCGGTAGAAGATGATGAGACCGATCCCGCCGGCCACCCCGGCGGCGGCGGCCCAGGGCAGGCCGGCCCCCGCAACGGGGCACCGGTGGCCAGGGCCGCCGCGAGCAGCGGCAGGGTGCCCACGGGAGCCGAGACCGCCAGGACAGAGAGGGTTGGCCTGTGCCGGGACGCCGCCCCGCCGAGGAAGTCCGCGCTCCCGTAGAGCACCGCGGCTGCCAGCGCGAAGGCGATAAGCACGGGGGTGCTCCCTGGGGACTGGGCCGCAGCAAGTTCGGTCGTTTTAATGAACTGTGTAGTTCACTATACCGACCGATCGTGGCGGCCGGAACGGAGGCCGGATGACTTCTGCGGACATCACCGGGGCTCTGGCCCGCACCATGCAGTCCCTCCGGACGGAGCGGGGCTGGTCCCTGGACCAGCTGGCGGCGCGCTCCGGCGTGAGCAAGGGCGTCCTGGTCGCCCTGGAACAGGGCCGGTCCAACCCGAACCTGGCCACGCTGGCCAAGGTGGCCGATGCGTTCGGCATTCCGCTGACCCGCCTGCTCGAGCGGGCGGATGACACCGGGGTGCAGATCACCGGGCCCGGGGAGGCCCGGATGCTGTGGCGCGGGCCGAACGGCGGGACCGGCACCATCCTGGCCGCCACTGAGCCGCCGTGGGCGGCGGAACTGTGGCACTGGACCGTGCAGCCGGGCGAGGGCTGGGGCGGGGAGGCGCACACTCCGGCCACCCGTGAGCTGGTGTGGGTCCAGGCGGGCACGCTGTCGCTGACCGTCTCCGGAGTCCGGTACGAGATCGGCCCGGGTCAATGCGCCCGGTTCCCCGGCGGGCTGCCGCACACTTACCGTAATGACGGGACCGTCCCGGTATCACTGACGATGATCGTGGTCGTGCCGCCCGCGCTAACCTGAATCCGGGCCGCTGCCCGGGAGAATAAGCCGGGCCCCGCGGGGCAGTGGCCGTCGGGACTGCAGGGCAAAACGCCGGCTGGGGGATAAATGCGGGTGGTCGTGACGGGCGGGGCCGGTTTCCTTGGCTCCCATCTGTGTGATGCGCTCATGGCCCGGGGCGACACTGTCGTATGCGTCGATAACCTCGCGACCGGCCGCATGGAGAACATCGCGCACCTGATCGGCCGGCCCGGCTTCGGCTTCATCGAGGCCGACGTCAGCGCAGGCCTGGACGTGCCCGGTCCCGCCGACGTGCTCGCCCACCTGGCCAGCCCGGCATCCCCGCCGGATTACCTGCGGCTGCCGCTGGAGACCCTGGCCGTCGGCAGCCGGGGCACGGAGAACGCGGCCCGGCTGGCCGAGCGCAGCGGCGCCCGGTTCGTCCTGGCGTTGACCAGCGAAGTGTACGGCGACCCGGCCGTGCACCCGCAGCCCGAGGATTACTGGGGCAATGTCAACCCCATCGGACCCAGGAGCGTCTACGACGAGTCAAAAAGGTTCGCGGAAGCCCTGACCACTGCTTACCGGGAGTCCCGGGGCCTTGACACCGGCATTATCCGGATTTTCAACACATACGGCCCGCGGATGAGCGCCTGCGACGGGCGGATTGTCACGAACTTCATTACCCAGGCCCTCAACGGGGATCCGCTGACCATTTACGGGGATGGCAGCCAGACCCGGAGCTTCTGCTACGTGGATGACCTTATCCGGGGCATCATGGCGATGATCGACTCAGCCGAGCCCGGCCCGATCAACCTGGGCAACCCGGCAGAATTCACCGTGGCCGAGTTCGCCCGCCTCGTGCTCCGGGTGACCGGGTCCCCGTCGCGGGTCGAGCACCACCCGCTCCCGGTTGACGATCCGGCCCGGCGCTGCCCGGTCATCACCCGGGCGGGCACCGCCCTCGGCTGGGCGCCCCGGATCGGTCCCGAGGAGGGCGTGCGCAGGACGGCCGAATGGTTCCTCGCCCGGCCCGGTGAGCTCAGCGCGGTGGCTGCCCGCTAAGCGGCCGGGCGGGCCGGGCGGGCGCTGCCGAGCGACCTCGCGGTCCAGCCCGCGGCCCGCCACCGGTCCAGCGGCAGCACGTTGCGCGCGTCGAGGATCGTGGGCGACCGCACCACGGGCAGCAGTTCCGCGGGGTCAATCTGGGCGTATTCATCCCATTCAGTGAGATGCAGCACCACATCGGCGGCTTCGCACGCCTTGGCTGGCTCCTCGGCGTAGTCCAGGTCGGGGTAGATCCGGCGCGCGTTGTAGGACGCACGCGGATCGTGCACGGTGACGGTGGCCCCTTCCCGGCGGATGGCGTCGGCCACGCTCAGGGCGGGTGAATCCCGGACGTCATCGGTGCCGGGCTTGAAGGCCGCCCCGAGGACGGCCGCGTTGCTCCCGGCGAAGCTGCCGCCGGCCAGTTCCCGCGCGGCACTGACCGCGAGCCGGCGCCGGGACCGGTTGACGGCGTCCACTTCCCGGAGGAACCGCAGCGACTCCCCCACTCCCAGGTCGGCCGCGCTGGCCAGGAACGCCTGGACGTCCTTGGGCAGGCAGCCACCGCCGAAGCCAAGCCCCGGGGACAGGAAGCGGCGCCCGATCCGGCCGTCATGGCCGAGGGCATCGGCCAGGGTGACCACATCGGCCCCGGCCGCCGCGCACACGTCCGACACCGCGTTGATGAACGAGATCTTGGTGGCCAGGAAGGCATTGGCCGCCACCTTGACCAGCTCCGCGGTGGGCAGGTCGGTGGCGATGTAGGGGGTGCCCGCGTCGAGCAGCGGGGCGTACACGGCCCGGAGCGTGGCATCGGCCGCGGCGGACACCACGCCGGCCACCAGCCGGTCGGGGCGGAGCGTGTCCCGGACGGCATGGCCCTCGCGCAGGAATTCGGGGTTCCACGCCATCTCGGCGGCCGCGCCGGCCGGCGCCAGCGCGGCCATCCGGGCACCCAGCCGAGCGGCGGTGCCCACCGGCACGGTGGACTTCCCGACGACCAGGCAGGACCGGGCCAGGTGCGGTGCCAGCCCGTCGATCACGGCGTTGATGCTGCCCAGGTCGGCCCCGGCCGCGCCCGGCAGTTGCGGGGTCCCGACGCAGATGAAGTGGACGTCACCGAAGCAGGCTGCCTCCTCGAGGGACATGCCGAAGCGCAGCCGCCCCGAGCGCACCACCCGGAGCAGGATCTCCTCCAGGCCGGGCTCGTAGAACGGGGCCCGGCCGTCCCGCAGCGCAGCCACCTTCTGGGCGTCCGTGTCCACCCCGAGCACATGATGGCCGATCTCGGCCAGGCACGCGGCGTGCACCGCGCCCAGATACCCGGTCCCTATCACCGTGATGCGCACGTCGGCGGCCACCTCGCGTTCGGCGGGTACGGTCTCGGCCAGCCACAGGCTATGAGGACGCCGGCAGCGCGGACTACCTGGCCAAAGTGAACTTCAGCCCGCTACCAGGAGGCGCCTTCCCCGGCCGCCGCGATCCGCCGCGGGGAGCCGCCGTACGCGCCGGGACCGGTGGTTCCCCGGCACGGCCGGGATCAGCGATGGACGGGCACGGCGGAGATCGGCTGGTCCAGCCGCGATAATCATGGGATGCGTTTCGTCTTCAGGCCGCCCACCGAGGAGGCGGCCGGCCTGCTGAGCCTCCCGTGGGCCGAGCCCCTGGAGGAATGGCAGGATCCCCGGCTGGTCGAGATCCGGCAGCGCGGGATCTCCCGGCACATCGTCCGGTTCGTCGAGGACGACGGCGAGCTCTACGCCCTTAAGTCGATCAACGAGAACCTGGCCCGGCGCGAGTACCGGCTGCTGCGCACGCTGGCCGAGCTCAGCGTGCCCGCGGTCAGCGTGGTGGGCATCGTGGTCGACCGCGGGCCCGACACCGACGCCATCCTGGTCACCCGGTTCCTCGACTACTCGACTACCTACCGGGCCGTGTTCTCCAGCCCGCGCGGCGGCCAGCCGACCTACCGGCTGCTCGACGCCCTCGTGGAACTGCTGGTGCGGCTGCACCTGTCCGGGTTCTTCTGGGGGGACTGCTCGCTGTCCAACACGCTGTTCCGCTACGACGCGGGCACCCTGGAGGCGTACCTGGTCGACGCGGAGACCAGCGAACGGCACCCCACGCTCACCCCCGGTCAGCGCCGTTACGACGTCGAGCTGGCGGAGGAACGGGTCTACGGTGAGCTGCTCGACCTGCAGGCGGGCGAGATGCTCAGCCCGCAGCTCGACCCGCTGGAGATCGCGGCCGAGCTGCCCCGGCGCTACGAGCGGCTGTGGCACGAGCTGACCAGGGAAGAGCTGCTCAAGCCGGACGACCAGCGGTTCCGGATCGCGCAGCGGCTGCGCCGGCTCAACCAGCTTGGCTTCGACGCCGACGAAGTGGAACTGATCAGCACGCCAGACGGGAACCGGCTCCGGGTGCGCACCAAGGTGGCTGAATCCGGGCACCACAGCCGGCAGCTGTTCCTGCGCACCGGGGTCTCGGCCGAGGAAAACCAGGCGCGGCGGCTGCTCAACGACATCGCCAGCTTCCGGGCCTACCTGGAGCAGAAGACGGGCCGGCCGGTCTCCGAGATCGTGGCGGCCAACCAGTGGCTGGCCGAGGTGTACGACCCGGTGCTCAGCGCCATCCCCGGGGAACTGCGCGGGCGGCTGGCTCCCGCGGAGATATTCCACGAGATCCTCGAGCACCGCTGGTACATGTCCGAGGCCGCCGGGACGGACGTGGGGACGGCCGCGGCCGCGCGCTCCTACTTCCAGACGGTGCTGCCCCGGGTGCCGGAACTGCTCAGCGACGACGCCCCCGGCGCGACCGCCGAGCCGGACGCGGTGGCCTGACGGGCCCCGGGTAACGTGCGGACGGACACCGCGACCGAAGGAGCCGGGATGGCTGAGCCCGAGGCGATGGAAGCCGGCGTCGTCAATGTGCTGCTCACCATCGACCCCGCGGCCAGCCACGCCGCGGGCCGCTACCTGACCTGGGACGGCGAGCCGCTCGACGACGAGGAGACTGCCCGCTGCGACGCGGCCACGCCGCATGAGCTGTGGGCCTGGGCGCTGACGGCCCGCGAGCCGGGCGGGGGCGGCGGGGCGGGCCCGCGGGCTGACCTGCGCCGGCTGGCCAGCATCGTGGCCAGCGCCCCCGAGGCGTCCTCCGCCGCCTTCAGCGGCGCCGTCCCGGCTCATTTTGCCGGGCGGCCGGCCCGGGAGGTCCTGGCCGGCCTGGACGCGGCCGGGCGGCCGTACCCGGCGGGCTTCCGGGACACCGTGCTGCCGCGGATCTTCCGGGAGACCGTGCTGGATGGCCTGGCCGGGGACGTGCGCGCCGAGGCCGTTGAGATCCTGGGCCGGCTGGATGCGGGCGCCCCGCGGGGGCTAGCCGAGGGCTAGCCGGGGCAGTCCGGGGAGCTGCCGCTAGCCGGGGCAGCCCCGTGCCCGGAGCGCGGCGTCCATCGCCCGCCTGGCCTGCTGGTAGGCGGACAGGTCAGGGGAGATCGACCAGTGACCGCCGGCGTAGCTGAGCGTCTCGGTCATCATCCGGCCCGTCCGCGCGGACCCGGGCGGCGAGACCGTCACCCAGGCGGTGCTGCCGGCCACGCGGACCCGGCCGATCCGGTAGAGCAGCCCCGGGCAGCCGCGGTGCACCGCGATCCAGGCCCGCTCGCTGATCGCCCGCCGTGCCGCGGGACTCAGCATCTGGTAGGTGACGGTGAACTGGCCGGCCGAGTCCAGCGTCAGGTAGTCGCCGGTGTCGGCCCGGACCGCCGCGACGGTCCTCGGTTCGGCCTGGCCGGCCCGGGCACCCGGCCGGGGGCCGCCCGGGCCGGCCGCTGGCCGGGCTGGCCCGGCCGCCGAGCAGGCCGCTAAGGCCAGGGCGGCGAAGGCCGCGGCGGCGGTGGTGACCCGAGGTCGCATCAGCGCGCTCCTCTCAGCGGTTATGCATGACAGACGCCTGTGCACCCGGAACGGTGCACAGGCCGGCGCCCCGGTGAGGCCACCGAGCGTCATTCCGGCCACCTGGCGAAGGCGGGTGGCGAAGGCCCGCGCGGCGGCGGCCTGGGCCGGGCTGTGGCCGCGGCTATCGCGGGCGACGCGGTAGCGCCCGGGCTCGCTAGGCTCGGCGGCGGCGGCCTGGTGCACGCGCTGCACGATGTGCCGTCCGCCATCAGCCGCCGACGTCAGCAGGGAGCAGCCTGATGAGTGACCGCTTCACCGCGCAGTTGTGGGAAGGCAGCAAGGACATCTACGACGCCATCCTGGCCCACCCGTTCCTCGCCGGGCTGGCCGACGGCAGCCTGGCGCACGACGCATTCGCCTTCTTCGTCGTCCAGGATGCGCTGTACCTGCAGAAGTACGCGAACGCGCTGGCCGCGGTGGCCAGCCGGGCGCCGGACACCGGGGCGACAGAGACGTTCGCCCGGGACGCCGCCGACATCATCGCCGTGGAGCGGGAAATGCACGGCACGCTCCTCGCCGACCTGGGCATCGCCCCGGAGTCGATCGCCGCGGCCGAGCCGGCCCCCACCACCCTCGCCTACACCAGCTACCTGATGGCCACCACGCTGGGCGGCTCCTACGCCGAGGGCGTCGGCGCGGTGCTGCCCTGTTACTGGATCTACTGGGAAGTCGGCCAGGAACTGGCGCACCGTGGCTCGCCGGACCCGCGCTACCAGCGCTGGATCGGCATGTACGGCAGCGAGGAGTTCGGCTCGGTCGTCCAGAAGGTGCTGGACATCACCGACCGCCTCGGCCCGGAGCTGTCCGCGGCGCAGCGCACCCGGGTGGACCAGCACTTCCGCACCACCAGCCGGTACGAGTGGATGTTCTGGGACATGGGCTACCACCAGCACGCCTGGCCGGTGTGACCGGCTGCGGATGGCCGCGGCCCCGGGCGCAGTGCGCCCGGGGCCGCGATGCCAGCCTGGTGGGTCAGACCGCGTACCGCTGCACCATGTCGCCGACGCGCGGGAGCGCGGCCTCGACGTGCTTCACCGCGCCCCCCCGGACGGCGCGGTAGGCCTTGAGGACAGTGGGCCGCGTGGACTTCCCCGCCATGGCGTCGGTCACCGAGAGCATCGCCTCCGAGACCTCGTCAGGCCGCTTGGCCAGGTAGTCGCCGAACGAGCCGCCGCCTGCGACATTGAAGTCCGCCCAGAACGGCTCGAGCTTGTCCACGATCTGCGGAAGCATCTCCTCCATCCGGTCGTGCAGATAACCGGGGGCGAAGCTGTTCGCCGTCTTGTAGGCGAGCTTGACCGCGGTGCCGGAGACCCCTGACTTGTCCGCGAGTTCCTGCTCGATCAGCGTGAAGCAGTCGGCAATCACCTTCGGCTGGGTGCCTGGCGCGAGCAGGATCTCCTCAAGCGTGGCTGCCATGGGTCCTTTCTTCTCCTTTGCTGGGTGGTGCTCAGTGGATCTGGTGGTGCTCAGTGGATACGGCACGGGCACTGCGATGGGCCGTCCGTCAGTAGACGGACGGCAGCCAGCCACGGTTTACCGGGATTCAGCGGGATTCAGCGGGAAACGGGCGAATGCCCCTGGCCGGGTCACGTCCGCTGAGGCCGGCCGGCTCACGGCCGGGCCGGGAGGCGCCGCTGGCCGGGGGCCGGCGGGTCAGCAGCCGTCGTAGGCGGTCCAGTTCGATGCGCCGCCGGCGGCGATGGCGTTGTCGAAGATATGGTCCTGGTAGGCGGGGCCGGCCACGCCGAACTCGCTGGCCGCGCCACCGTAAGTTTCCCAGGTGCCCAGCGCGAACTGATAGGCCCCACCGCCGTTCCCTGGGCCCCAGGCGTAACTCCCGCCCTCCTCGGCGTTGCGGATGCAGACCCCCAGCGCGGAATGGGCGGCGTCCGAGCCGCTACTGGACACGGTGGCGGCCGGCGACGGGCTCGGGCTCGGCTGCGCGGTCGGCTGCTGGGCGGCCGCCTGCTGCGCCACCGCCTGTGCCCGGGCCGCGCGCCGCGCGGCGGCATGCCGCCGCGCGGCGGCATGCCGCGCCGCGGCCCGCCGGGCAGCGGCCTGCTGCCGCGCGCTCTGGGCCGCGGCCAGCGAGGCGAGGTAGCGGTGCCGCAGGCCCTGGCCGTTCCCGCCGAGTATGTGGGCCGTGACCGCGTAGTGGGCATCCACCGTCATCTCGGCGCTGGTCAGGCCGGTCGCCGCCGTGGTCGCCGCCTGCGCCTGGCCGGCGTGGCTGGCCGCCGCGGACCCGATGTGCAAAAACACGAAAGCCGCAGCCACGCCTGCGAGCGTCGCTGCGGCCAGCACCGGTACTCCCAGCCGCCTGGCTGGGGCCTTAGGTTTGGAATGACGGGCTGCTTCGGGCATCACCCTCCTGTCCCCGGGGCCCCGCGTCACCCGGCGGGCTGGCGTCCAGGACGCCAGGCGGCACGAGAAACGCCTGTCTCGGGAGAACTTACGCGGTTGGCCTAGCAGGATGGGGCAAAACCTGGGAAACCGGACAAGGGGCGATCCCCTGGTATAGGGTGCCTGGGCCGCACAAGCCGCCGAGGCGGGCCCAGCCGGGCCTGCCGGCGACCGCGGCCCGGCCCCGATCCGGAACAGCGGCCCGCGGCGCAGGCCGGTCAGCACGGATTCCCGGCCGCAGATGATGCCAAAACGTGACCGCGCAGGTTCGTACTTCGGTAGCGTTCACTGCTGTGAGCGCCAGGTCAGGATCGTTCCCAGAGCAGGCTGCGGCAGAGTGGGCGCTGCAGAAGTGGGCGACGGCCCAGCAGAAGCGGGACGAACTGATCCGCCTGGCGGTAGCGGCCGGGGTAGACACGCGCCGGATCCAGCAGATCACCGGCGTGGCCAGCACCACGATCACCCGGATCACGCAGCGCGCGGCCACGTAGCCCGCCCGGGGCAGCCGGGGGCACCCAGGCCAGATCGCGTGCGCACCCCGGTGCTGGATGATGACGACCGGATCCTGATGCGCGCGCCGTGACCCGGCAACACGGGAGCAGCGGCTCCCCCGGTGGCTGACCACAGGGAAAGCCGCTGCTCAGGGGGCGGAGGCTCGGGGATTTGAACCCCGGAAGGGCTGTAGACCCTAACCGCATTAGCAGTGCGGCGCCATAGACCGGACTAGGCGAAGCCTCCTGGTGACCTCTCGGTCCGGATCAGCGTACCGGGGCGGGCCCGGCGGTGCCAAAGCAGTCGCCATGGTAGGCCGGGAATCTCAGCGGACCTCGATCACCTTGTAGTCGCCGCGGGCGTAAGCCTCCCTGATCCGGATCTTGGCGAACTTGCCCACGCTGGTCTTGGGCACCTCGTCGATGAACGCCCAGCGCTCCGGCAGCTGCCAGCGCGGCATCCGGTCACCGAGGAAGGCCTTCAGCTCCTCGGGGGTGACCGAGGAGCCGTCCCGGACCACGATGGCGGCCAGCGGGCGCTCACCCCACTTCTCGTCCGGCACCCCGATGACCGCCGCCTCCGCGACGTCCGGGTGGGCCATCAGGCAGTTCTCCAGCTCCATCGAGGAGATCCACTCGCCGCCGGACTTGATCACGTCCTTGGCCCGGTCGGTGAGGGTGACATAGCCCAGGCGGTCGATGGTGCCCACGTCGCCGGTGCGCAGCCAGCCGTCGTGGAACTTCCCCGGGTCGTCGTCCTTGTAGTAGGAACCGGTGATCCACGGGCCGCGCACCTCGACCTCGCCGACGGCCACCCCGTCGTTGCGCAGCACGGTGCCCTCGTCCCCGACCAGGCGCCCCTCGACGGTGCAGAACAGCCGTCCCTGGGTGTCCCGGTACTTCCAGGCATCGTCCCCGGTCACCCCGCGCGGTGGCCGGGCCACGCTGCCCAGCGGCGAGGTCTCAGTCATCCCCCAGGCGTGCAGGATCTCCACCCCGAGTTCCTTCTCGAAGGCCTCCATCAGCGCATGCGGGACCGCCGACCCGCCGCACGGCACCAGGCGCAGCGACGACACGTCCCCGCCGTGAGCCCGGATGTACTGCAGCAGGCCGTTCCAGATCGTCGGGACCGCCCCGGCGATCGTCGGGCGCTCCGCCTCGATCAGCCGGACCAGCGGCTCGGGCTGCAGGAACCGGTCCGGCATGATGAGGTCCGCCCCAGCCAGCACGGACGCGTAGGCCAGGCCCCAGGCATTGGCGTGGAACATGGGCACGACCGGCAGCACCCGGTCGGTGTCGTTCAGGCCGAACACGTTGCCCAGGCACACGCCCAGCGAGTGCAGGTAGGTGGACCGGTGGCTGTACACGACCCCCTTCGGCATCCCGGTCGTGCCGCTGGTGTAGCACATGGCCGCGGCCGACCGTTCATCAAGATCTGGCCAGCTGAACGCCTCCTGGCCGGCACTGAGCAGCTCCTCGTAGAGGTGCACTTCGTGGCCGGCGCCAACCAGCATGTCGGCGGCGGCTGTCTCCGGCCCGGCCGGCGACCCGGTCAGCACGATGTGCCGGACCGTCTTGAGGTGCGGCAGCACCTGGGCCAGCAGGGGCGCCAGGGTCGGATCGGTGATGATCACGTGGTCCGCGGCGTGGTTGGCGATGTAGCCGATCTGCGCCGGGTCGAGCCGGAGGTTGAGCGTGTGCAGCACGGCCCCCATGGAGGGCACCGCCAGGTACGCCTCCAGGTGCTCGGCGTTGTTCCAGAGCAGCGTGGCCACCCGCTGGTCACTATCCACGTCTAGCTCGCGCAGGGCATTGGCCAACCTCGCCACGCGGGCACCGGTCTGCGCGTAGGACTGGCGGCGCACGCCGTCCCCGGTGAACGTGACGACCTCGCTGTCGCCGTATACCGTCGTGCCGTACCGCATCAGCGCGGTCACGGTCAGCGGCACGTCCATCATCGTGCTGAGCACGACCCACCTCCTTGTGAATCGCCCCGGCGGAGGCCGGGGCGGTCCCGCGTAACCCTGCTCGGATCGTGCCACGCCAGGGGCCGAAACGTCACCCTTGGAGCAGGTCCGCATCGATTCTCAGCTTGGCGACCGCCCGGGACACCGTGCTCTTGACGGTACCCAGGCTGACCCCGAGCACGTCCGCGATCTCCGCCTCGCTCATGTCCTCGTAGTACCGCAGCACCACGGCGGCCCGCATCCGCTGCGGCAGCCGCTCGATGGCCCGGCGCAGCGCGTCGTGCATCTCGCTGTCCCCGGCGTGGTCCCCGACCGGCCGGTCCGGGATCTCATCGGTCGGGTACTCCTCTACCCGGCGCCGCCGCCACCAGGAGATGTGCGTGTTGACCATGGCGCGGCGGACGTAGCCGTCCACTGCGCCATGATCCTCGATCCGGTCCCACGCCATGTAGGTCTTGGCCAGCGCCGCCTGCACGAGGTCCTCGGCGTCCGCGCGGTTGCGGGTGAGCAGGTACGCCATCCGCAGCAGCGACCCGCTCCGGCTGGTGACGTACTCACGGAACGCCATCTCCGCCCGGGGCGCGGCCGGGCGCACGGCGTCGCCATCGCCCCCCTGGCTGGCCTGACCCTCAGTCCCGGCGTGACCCGCCCGCGGAGTGACCCCGTCCCCCCGCGCACCAGCCACGACGTGATCGCCCCCGACGCTCACACCCCCACGGTACCCAGCTAGCCCCCTCTGCCCACGGTTCCCGCGGAGCGCCGGCGAGGCGGTGTTGGCGGAACCGCTTGACGTGGGGCCGTCCCCGCCCCCATCGTCATGACCTGGGTTGTTCTGGCCGTGGAGGGTCGATGGGTGTCCAACGTGGTGACTTAGAGTGCTGCGTCCGTTGCAGCGGGCCAGTGACTGCCGGGCGCCTGGCCCGCCGGGCGGTGCTGCGCGCGGCGCTGCACCCCCCGCTGGCCCCCGGGCGCCCGGGCGGGACAACCCACGATGACACGGCCCAGGACAGCACAGCCCAAGACGGCACCGTCCAGCACGGCACCGGCCCGCTGCCCGTCATGACCGGGACGGTGCTCGACGCCAGCCCGCAGATCCTGATCCTCAACGACGCCGAGGGCGAGCACCGGCTGGTGCTGCCGCCGGCCACCGGGGTCTGGAGGGGCCGCGGCCGAGCCCACCGCCCTGGAACCGGGCGACAGCGTGCTGGTCCGGCTGCTGTCCGGCCAGTGCAACGTGGCCGACCGGATCTGGGCCAACACCGGGCGGGTGACCGGGGTGATCGTCGGCCGGGACGCCGGCGGCGTGCTGGTGGACGAGGGCCGGACCACGCCGCGGCAGGCGGTGCTGATCCCCGGCTGGGCCGCCGCGCGGCTGCAGGTCCGGTTCCCCCGGCTGGAACCCGGCTACCTGATCGACGTGATCGGCCTGCGCCACCCCGGCTACCTCGAGGCCTTAGTCCCGGCCACCTCGCAGCCGGCTTACCGGGCCGGCGGCCCGGCGGCCGCGGCCACCGCGGGCCGGCACCTGGCCCAGGGGCCCATCACCGGGTCGGCGACCTGGTATGAGCCGGCCAGCCCGGATGATGCGCCCGGCGTCAGGTATCCCGCCCTCGACCCGGCGGGCCCCTGCCGGGAGCAGCCACTGGCCGGGCAGGCATGCCCGCCGCTGCCGTACCTGTCAGTCGGCAGCCTGCTGGGCATCCGCAACGAGTGCACCGGGCGTGCACAGGTGCTGCCGGTATCCGGCTGCGCGCCCGCCGCCCGGCTGCTCCACGACCGCTGCGTGACCTGCGGCACCTCTCCCCGCGGCCGGGTCGCCGAGCTACCGATGGCCAGCTTCGTGGCGCTTGGCGGCGAGCTGGAACGGGGCTGCTTCAACACGACTATCTCGGTGGGCTCAGCACCCGGAGGAGAACCATGATCACGCCGGGCCTGGCCGGCACCGTGCTGGCCGACGTGCGTGACATGCAGCCGCCGTTCATCGCCGCGCTGCTCATCGGCGGGTGCGCCGCGAAGCTGAGCCGGGTGATCCGCAGCCATTCGCTGGACGCCGGGCTGGGGCCCACCCAGCTGTTCCCGCTCCGGCTCCGCAAGCCGCTGGCCATGCTGATGTACGCGGCAGAACTCAGCCTGGCGCTGGCGCTGCTGGTGACGATGATGCCCGCCAGCACGCACCCGGGCACGCCGCTGTTCGCGCCCCGGGCCGCGACCGGGGCGCGGGTCGCCGCGGCCGCGTTCTTCCTGGTCGCCGGATCGGCGCTGATCGAGCTCCGGGGGCGCCGCCCCAACCTGGGCTGCGGCTGCTTCGGCGACCTGAGCACCCGGCCGCCCGGGCTGCGGTCCATCGCCCGGGCCGCGGCGCTCACCGTGGCCGCGCTGATCTCGGTGAACACCCCGGCGCTGTACCTGCCGCCGCGCGGGCAGGGCGCGGTGCTCTTCCTCGGCCTCGTCGCCGGCGAGGTGGCGCTGCTCGTCGCGCTGTCCCCGGAGGTGGGCGAGACCCTGGTCCGGCTGGGTTACGCCGACCCGTGCGAGCGGCGCTCCCTGCCCGCGGCGCGTACCCTGGCGGCGCTGCACCGCAGCCGCCCGTGGCGGCGCTACCGCAGCGGGATCATCACCGCCGAGCCGGCCGACGTGTGGCGCGAGCTGTGCTGGCGCTACCTGGCGTTCCCCTACCGGCAGCACGGGGGTGACGCCGGGCCCGACGCCGACATCGTGTTCGCGGTAGAGGTGAAGCGGCGCCGTCCGGCGGTCCGGGCCGCGGTGGTACCGCGCGTCCCGGGCGCTGGCCGGCCGGCCGTGGTATCCGGTCCTCTACCGGAATCTAGCCTTAGCGCTAGAGGGCCGCATACAGCCGGAGAGACCGGGAACCAGGGGGCGGCGCGCCCGGGCGTCACACTGGCTGGGCGCGCAGGAACCGGCCGAAATGGGGCACGGTGAAGGCGATCAGGCCGCGCTCGGAGCTGTAGATCAGCCCCTTCTTGATCAGGCCGTCCCGGGCCGGGGACACGCTGGACGGCTTACGGCCCAGTTCCTCGGCGACCTGGGCGGTGGGCACCGGCTCGTCACCGAGCTGGGCCATGGCCCGCATGTACTCACGTTCCGCCGGGGTGGCCCGCTCGTAGCGGCTGCCGAAGAAACCGACGGCCAGCTCCCCCTCGGCCTGCGGGCTGGCCACCCGGACATCCTTCGCGGTGACCGGGCTGGCCGCCGCGACGTCCCAGGTGACCTTCCCGTACGCCTGGACGAAGTAGGGGTACCCGTCCGCCGCCTGGTACAGCGCGTCCAGCGCGTCCGGCTCGAAGTCGGCCCCCTCCCGCTGCGCCGGGGCGAGCAGCGCCTGGTCCGCGGCGGCCCGGTCCAGCCGGTCGATGGAGGAGTAGCGGAACAGCCGCTCGGAGTAGCTCTTGCTGGCGGACAGCACCGACGGCAGGTGGGGCAGGCCCGCGCCGACCACGATCAGCGGGCCGCCGGTCTGGGACAGCTCGTGGGTGGCGGCGCACAGCGCGGAGATGTCCGGCGGCGGCACGTCCTGCATCTCGTCGATGAACAGCGCGATCCCGACGCTGAGGTCGGCGGCCACCGAGGCCGCGTCGGTGAGCAGCTCCATCAGGTCGATCTCCAGGTCACCGGAGTCGGCCCGGCCGCGCGCGGCCGGCACGTCGATGCCCAGGTGCGGGGTGAAACTGCCCTTGGGGGCCTTCGGGTCACGGGAGGCGAACGCCTTGAGCACGCCGAGGAACTGATCGATCCGGTCCGGGGCGCGGTGCCGGGGGGCCAGCTCGCGGACCGCCATGTGCAGTGCACCGGCCACCGGCCGCCGGATCGACTGGTCCGGGCGGGCCTCGATCTTCCCGGTGCCCCACAGCCGTTGCAGCGCCATCGAACGGAACGAGTTCAGCAGGACGGTCTTGCCCACCCCGCGCAGCCCGGTGAGCACCATGCTGCGCTCCGGCCGGCCCCGGGCGATCCGCTCCAGCACCACCTCGAACTGGCTCAGCTCGTGGTCCCGGCCGGCCAGTTCCGGCGGCCGCTGCCCGGCACCGGGTGCGTAGGGGTTGCGTACGGGGTCCACGCCTAGCAGCGTATGGCCGCGTCTAGCAGGAACCGTAGATTGACGTAGAAAGTGCTGCCGGCGTGTCGCACAAGGACGTTGTGGCCAGAACCGCTGTGCGCGCAGCGGTTTCTGGCCACACCCCTCGGCGGTGGCCGGCGGCCTGCCCGCTCCGCAGGCCAGCCGACCACCGTCCCCCTCTCCGGCCGGACCGGCGGTCAGTGCAGCAGGCGCAGCGTGTTCACCGCGTCGTCCACGTAGTACAGGCCCGCCCCGCGCGGGGCGACGGCCAGGCCGAACAGCGCCCCGGCGCCCGCCGGGCTGCCGGACTTGTCGAGGAACCGGCTGGCGATCTGGGCCCCGCCCGGGGTCGTCTCCACGATCTTCCCGTTGCCCCCGTTGACCGTCAGCACATGCCCGTTCGGCGCGACCGTCAGGCCCAGCGGCGTGCTGAGCTGGCCGCCCGCGGTGAGCACCAGGCCCGTCCCGGCACTATTACTACGCAACGGCGCGTTCGGGATGGCGGTGATCCGGTTCGGGACGCTGTCCGCGACGAAGAGGGTGCCATGGGCGTTCAGGCCCACCCCGGTCGGGCCGACCACCAGGGCCGCGGGGTCGGTCCGCTCGGCGAAGCCGGACCCGATGGTGGTGATGCTGCGCACGGCGGGCGCCCGCTGGCCGTGCAGCGCCAGGGTGATGCGCAGGACGGTGCCCCGGTGGACCGTCCTGCCCTTAGCCGCGACGGTGCCGTTGAGCACGTTGGTGACGAACAGTTGCGCGGTGCGCCCGGAGCTGAGCGAAGTCATGTCCCACGGGCCGTTGATTCCGGCACCGGCCAGGGTCTCCCGCACCTGGCCCTGGTTGTCCAGCACCAGCAGGCAGCCCGCCTTGGCCGTGGGCGACATACCGTTGGTGGTGGGCAGGCTGCCGACCACGACCCAGCCGCCGGGCAGGATCGTGAGCGCCGTGGTGAGGCCGATCCCGCCCGGGCACCGGCCGGGCAGGCCCTTGGCGCTGATCCGGGCGAATGTGCTCACCGCCCCGCCCGGCGACACCGCGACGATGGTGGTCCCGGTGCCCTGCAGGTTCTTCTTGTTGTTGAAGTTGCTGATCAGGACGTTCCCGCGGTGCAGCGCCCCGGTGCTGTGCCGGACCACGGCCACCCCGTACGGGTTGACGTCGCCGTTCCCTGGCACGGTCGAGGCGATCGTGGAGATCTTGTGGAAATGGCCGATGAACGACCCTGGTGCGTGCGCCTGCGCCCCCGCGGCAGGCGCTAGCACGAGCGCGGCCGCCGCGACGGCCGCGACCGAGGCGGCAGACGTGGCGGCCCGGTGAATGACGGACATGTCCCGCTCCCCTTTCCCCTGGATGCCAGGACGGCCCGTCGTTGGGCGCCCTGGGCGGCCTGAGAGCAGGAGGGAGTGTGCAGCGAACGCCCCGCTCCGCGTGCCGCACCCCTACTCACGGCCGCGGGCCGGGATGGGTTCAGCCGGGCAGCCGAAACTGGCCGGCCGGATACCCCGGCCGAGGGCTGAGCGCCGGTCAGCGGGCCGGGCCGTGGCCGGGCTGATTGAGCCGGGCCAGGTAGGCGTTGTAGGCGTCGAGATGCTCGTCGTCATCGATGGTGCCGGCTGAGGCCCGCTCGGCGCCCTGGGGCGGCACCGCGGCGGCCGGGGCCGGGACCGCTGGGCCGGCGGCCCGGCCCGCATCGCTGGCCGGGGCCGGGGCGGTTGACGTGGCCGGACTGGCCGGGCCGGGGCCGGCCTGCCTCACCAGCGTCTCGAAGCTCGACGTCCGGACGGCTTCCAGCCAGCCGCCGCTGCTGCGGGCGCCGATCCCGTCAGAGTGCGCCCACATCAGGAAGACCAGCATCATGAAGCCGAGCATGATCGCGTCGCCGCCGACCCACATGATCGCCCCGGCCCAGTGCACGTCCTGCAGCGGGCTGGGCGACCCGGGCGGACGCTGCGTGGTCAGCCCCTGGATCGGGGTGCTCGCGCTGCCGAGCACCAGCCCGGTGAACGTGTCCACCGGCATGATCAGCACCAGGAGCATGAACCGCACCGGGTAGGAGATCCGCCACCGGATCGGCTCCCGGCCGAAGATCGGCAGGAAGAACAGGTACCCGGCCACCAGGTACAGGGCGTGCTCGGCGTCGTGCACCGACTGATTGGTCAGGACCAGGGTCGTCAGCCCGGTCAGGTGCGTGGCCACGATGACCGCCGCGTAGGCGGCGAAGCCGACCGGGGGCCAGGTCACGATGGTGACGGCCCGGGAACGGATCACCCGTTTGGTCCAGGTGTGCAGTGGGTTCCGGCTGGCGTGCAGCAGGAGGGTGACCGGCTGCCCGAGCACCAGCAGCGGCGGGGCGATCATGATCAGCATCAGGTGCTGGATCATGTGCACCCAGAACAGCTCGTCGTAGGCGCCGATGCCGCTTTCGGTGGCCAGCACGATGACGAGCAGGCCGCCCAGGAAGAAGGCGGTCCGCCACCACGGCCAGGGCCGGGCCGGATGACGGCGCGCGACCCGCCAGGCACCCCACAGGTACAGGGCGGCGATGACCGCGGTGATGGCCGTGACGACCGGGGCGAACTCCCAGTGCGTCAGGGCCGCCTGCCAGCCGAACCGGGGCAGCATCGGAACCTCCTCTTCGCTGGTGAGCCTACTCACTACGGCATGTAGGGGTAACCTGCGGCCCGGCCGCTAGCACCGCGATCATGCTCAAGCCGTGAGGCCGTCCCGACTCGCGGCGCTATGGTGGTCCGCGGAGGGTTCGCCTAGTGGCCGATGGCGGCGGTCTTGAAAACCGCTGAGGCGCGCAAGCGTCTCCGTGGGTTCGAATCCCACACCCTCCGCTGAACCAGCGTTCAGTGCTTGACCCGGCGACACTCCCGACGTTGCGGCGCCTGCGGGATCGCGAGGGACCAGGACGGGCGGCCAGACCTTTACATACTCAGTATCGTATTCCGTATGGAGTCGGGATGCGGTCGGCCATGACCCTCAGGCATGCCCTGCTCGCGCTGTTGAGTGCGGGTCCCAAGGACGGCCTTCAGCTCCGCGGTGAGGTCGAGGCGAGAACCGGCGAGATGCTGTCGCTGGACGTGGGCCAGGTGTTCACGACGCTGCTGCGGCTTGAGCGGGACAGGCTGGTGGAATCCGGCGATGCTGGGGCGGACGCCCCGCGGAAGGGATTCCGGATCACCGCCGAGGGGAAAAGGGAGCTGGCCAGGTGGCTGCGCACGCCGCCCGATCTGGCCGCCCCACTCCATGATGAGCTGGCGGAGAAGATCCTGATGGCACTTTGGGCACCCTGCACCGACGTGCATGACGTGGTCCAGGTACACCGCCGGTACCTACTGGAGCGGATGCAGCAGTGGACCCTGATCAAGAAGGGCAAGACCGGGCACGATCTGGGCCTGGCACTGGCTGTTGACGCCAAGCTGGTCCGGCTGGACTCGGTGATCCGGTGGCTGGACACCGCCGACGGCCGGATCGAGTGGGCCGCCAGCGAGCCTCCGCCCGGCCCGCCGAGGTCGCCGGGGCCACGCGTGACAGTCGCGGGGGCGCCAAGCAGGATGCCTCACCAGGGGGCGGGCCGGGCCTTGGATGATCGCATCCGGGTCTCCGATGCCGACCGGGAACACGCCGCCGCCCAGTTGCGTGACCACTTCGCCGAGGGCCGCCTGACCCGTGACGAGCTGGACGAACGGATCATCGCCATCCTGACCGCCAGGACTACCGGTGACCTGCGTCGTGTCCTGGCCGACCTGCCCTAGCCGCAGGCGATGATCCGGCTGCCCATGCTGCCAGGACGGCGGACAACGCTGGCCACGGATGCACGGCCCTGGAATAGCGTCCAGCCCACGGGAGCTGGCTCTCGTCCTCACCCCGGCCCGCTCCCCAGGCATTATGGTCGTCACGCGGCCGCCCTATTAGGAGGCTCACATGCCCGAACTCCCGACAATCGCCCACGTGACTCTGACCGTCAGCGATCTCAACCGCAGCGTCCTGTGGTACGAGCGAGTCTTCGACACCCACCTAGTCCTGGACGAAGCGCCCGGTCCATTTCGACGCGCTGTCTGGCTCGTCGGAGGTCAAACCCTCGTCGGATTTCACCAGTTTCCCGATCCGGCTGACACCCTTCCCTTCAACGAGCGCCGGGTCGGCCTGGACCACCTGGCCTTTGCCTGTAGTACCCGCAGTGAACTTGAAGCATGGGAGGCCCGGCTAGACGGGCTCGGTATCACCAATGGCGGCGTTGTCGATGCTGCTTACGGTTCTGGACTGTCCTTCCGTGATCCGGACAACATCGCGTTGGAGTTCTTCGCGCCGCCCGCATAGGGCCACCCGCCTTCATTGCCATCATGGACGCTTCTCGCTGGACCGCAGCCGACCTGCCCGGCCTGCACGGCCGCACCGCCATCGTCACTGGGGCCAACAGTGGCATTGGCCGGGTGGCGGCGCTCGGA